>CAWBEY010000012.1:0-2731385 GCA_963788015.1 uncultured Phycisphaerales bacterium | reverse complement strand
CGGTTTCTTCGCGGCGCTTGAGGGGGCCGTGCTGGCCGGGGCCTTTGTGGGTGAGGACGCAGGCTTCGACGCCGGTGAGCGTGTTGGTGGAGACGCGGACGCGCAGGCCTTGATCGGCCGCGAGGAGGCGGCGGTCTTCGGTGTCGTAGAAGGTATTGAGCTCGAAAAAGTCGCCCACTTCCTTCGCGCCCTGCTCGCGCGAGCTTGCGCACGATGGGGGCGGCGTCTTCGATCTTCATCTTCGCTTCAATCTCAACGGGCATCTCACTCCTTAGACTTCTTTGACGACAAAGCTCACCAATTTATTCGGCACGTACAGGCGCTTCACGATATTCTTCCCGGCCAGCCAGGGGCGGGCCTTCTCGGCGGATTCGGCTGCCTTGAATATGGTGGGTTCGTCGGCGTCGGCGGGGACGGTGACCTTGTCGCGGACTTTTCCGTTGACCTGCACGGGCAGCTCGATGGTGGATTCGATCAGTTTGGATTGGATCGAAGGTTGGCCAGGGGCGGCGGGTGAGGGACTTGTGGTGGCCGAGGCGCTCCCAGATTTCTTCGGCGATGTGGGGGGCGAAGGGGGCGAGCATGAGGGTGAAGTTTTCGGCCAGTTCGCGGGGGACGGAGGCCGATGCCGGTGATTTCGTTGTTGAGTTTGATCAGCTCGGCGATGGCGGTATTGAAGCGGAGGCCTGCGATGTCTTCGCCGACTTTTTTGATTGTACGCGGTGCATCTGCGGTCGAGGGGTTCGGGGATCGGGTGCTCTATCGCACGCGTGTGATGGATTTCTTGTCATCGGCTTCTTCGTCTTCGCCGATGAGGTTGCGCCAGACGCTGTTGAGGAAGCGGGACATGCCGACGATGTCGCGGGTGTTCCAGGGTTTCTGGGCTTCGAGGGGGCCCAGGTACATCTCGTAGAGGCGGAAGGTGTCGGCCCCGTAATCGGCGACGATATCGTCGGGGTTGACGACGTTGCCGCGGCTCTTGCTCATCTTGAAGGTGCGGTTTTCGACGCGAATGGCGGGATCGGATTTCAGGCGGTAGGCCGTCGCCGGGGGATTTCTCCACTCGGTTTCGTGGATGCGCTGGCCGGAGACGCGCTGGCCGCCTTCGCGCAGGAGGCCGGTGAGTGTTGCGCCGTCTTCGCCGACCTCTTCGGAAATGTCGTGCACCTGGGCGGCCGAGACGAGTTTTCCGTCGGCGGTGGTGAAGGAATTGAATTCGGTTTCGCCGAGGATCAGTGCCCTGGTTGACGAGCCTGCGGAACGGCTCGGGGGTGGAAACGTGGCCGAGGTCGTAGAGGACCTTGTGCCAGAAGCGGGAGTAGAGCAGGTGGAGGACGGCGTGCTCGAGCGCCGCCGACGTAGAGGTCGACCGGCATCCAGTATTTTTCTTTTTCGGGATCGACGAAGCGGTGGGTATTGTTGTGGGGATCGATGTAGCGCAGGTAATACCAGCAGGAGCCGGCCCATTGGGGCATGGTGTTGGTTTCGCGGGTGAAGTTTGGCCGTCGGTGGTTTCGACGGTGAGCCAGTCTTTGGCTTTGCTGAGGGGCGGCTCGGGGGTGCCGGTGGGCTTGAAGTCGATCATCTCGGGGAGCGTGACGGGCAGCTCGGATTCGGAGATGGCGTAGGCGTTGCCCTGGTCGTCGAGGAGGATGGGGAATGGCTCGCCCCAGTAGCGCTGGCGGGAGAAGAGCCAATCGCGGAGTTTGTATTTGATGGATCTGTGGGCGACGCCTTCGGCATCTTCGAGATCGGTCGATTATTTCTTGGCCTGGAGGTGGGGAGGCCGTCGATGAGCGGGGAGTTGATGGCGATGCCTTCGCCGATGAAGGCGTGGGTGAGCTCGAGTGCGCGCGGGTTTGCAGCCGACGCCGGGGGCGACGACCTGGCGAATCGGCAGTTTGAATTTTTTGGCGAATTCGATAGTCGCGTTCGATCGTGGGCGGGGACGGCCATGATGGCGCCGGTGCCGTAGCTCATGAGGACGTAGTCGGCGATCCAGATGGGGATGCGCTTCGTCGTTGACGGGGTTGATGGCATAGGCGCCGGTGAAGACGCCGGTTTTTTCTTTGGCGTCGGCCATGCGGTCGCGGTCGCTTCGGCCGGCGATCGATTGTGCGGTAGGCGGCGATGGTTTCGCGATGGGTTGGGGCGGTGATTTGATCGACGAGCGGATGCTCGGGGGCGAGGACCAGTAGGTTGCGCCGTAGAGGGTGTCGGGGCGGGTGGTGAAGACGGTGATACAAGGTCTTCATCGTCATCGGGAGAGCCGCCTTCGCTGGCGGCGGATGGGGGTGGTTGAGGCTCGGAGTCTTGTTCGACTGCGCGGTTCGCCGGCGGAGAGCGTGACTTCGTCGATTTCGAAATCGACTTCGGCGCCGACGCTTCGGCCGATCCAGTTGCGCTGCATGTCCTTGAGGGATTCGGGCCAGTCGAGGGTTTCCAGATCAGCGAGCAGGCGGTCGGCGTAGGCGGTGATGCGCAGCATCCATTGGCGCATGGGCCGGCGCTCGACGGGGAACCCGCCGACTTCGCTCGTGCCGTCGATGACCTCTTCGTTGGCGAGAACTGTGCCCAGCCGCGGGCACCAATTGACGGGGACTTCGTCCATGTAGGCCAGGCGCTGGCTGTCGATGATTTCTCGCTGCTCGTCTTCGGTGAGTTCGCGCCAGAGTCGTTCGATGCGGATTTCGCCGCCGATCTGCTCCGTGCCTTCGATGGTGGGATTTTCATGGATCGTGCCGTCGGGGGCGACGACGTAGTTCTCGTTTTGCAGTTCGTTGGCGAGATGGCCGATCGGCATGGCGCTGTTCTCGATGCGGATCGAAGTAGCTGTTGAAGAGCTGGAGGAAAATCCACTGGGTCCATTTGTAATATTCGGGATCGGTGGTGTCGACTTCGCGGTCCCAGTCGTAGCTGAGGCCGAGCATCTGGATCTGGCGGCGGAAGTTCTGCGATGTTTTTTTCGGTGGTTTTTGCGCGGGTGGGTGTTGGTCTTGATGGCGTATTGCTCGGCGGGCAGGCCGAAGGCGTCCCAGCCCATGGGGTGCAGGACGTTGCATCCCTTCATGCGCAGGTAGCGGCGAGACGATGTCGGTGGCGGTGTAGCCTTCGGGATGGCCGACATGCAGGCCCGCGCCGCTGGGGTAGGGGAACATGTCCAGGATGTATGCCTTGGGCATGTTCCCGGCTTCGGCGGGCTCAAGGGCGGCGAAGGTTTTGTTCGCCAGCCAGTATTCCTGCCACTTCTTTTCGATGCTCGTGAAGTTGTAAGGCATACAACGCGATGATAGCTAGAACGAGTGAAACTGTAAGGGCTATTCCTCAGCGTCTAGGTTGGAGGTTTGGCTCGCGTGGGGGTTCATGCTATCAATTTGTGCATGTGGTTTACCTCTGGAGATGGGACTGGCTGGGCGGCGGCGATTGATCACTTGCGTAGAGTGGACAAGGTGATGGGGGGGATTATCCAGAGGAGCGGGCAATGCAATCTTCGGCGGCGGCGGGATCATTTTTCCGCGCTTTGTCAGGCGATTTTCAGCCAGCAGATTTCGACGGCGGTGGCGGCGATTTTGTTCAAGCGGTTTCGCGGGTTGTTCCCGCGCATGAGGCCGACGCCGGGAGGGGTGCTGGCTTTGTCGGAGGCGCAGCTTCAGAGCGCCGGGCTGTCGCGGCCGAAGTGCGTGTACATCCGCGATCTGGCGGAGAAGTTTGCTTCGGGTGCTGTGTCGACGCGGCGGTTTGGGAAGATGAGCGATGAAGAAATTATTGAGTCGCTCGTAGCGATCAAAGGGATTGGCCGGTGGACGGCGGAGATGTTTCTGATCTTTGTGGCGAATCGGCCTGATGTATTGCCGGTGGACGATCTGGGATTGCGCAAGGCGGCGCAGGTGGCGTATCGGCTGCGGGATTTGCCCAAGGCGAAGGAGCTCGTTGAGCTGGGCGAGAAGTGGCGGCCTTATCGCACGGTGGCTACGTGGTATTTGTGGCGGGGCACTATCGAGGCTGGCTGATTTAGTCGTCGGACTGTGCCTGTTCTGAATCGTCCTCTAAATCCTCGCCCAAGCCCAGCGAGACCAGAAATGCTTCTGGTGTTTCAAACTTTTCGGCGTAGCGGCGCACCTGTTCCAGCGCATTGCGCAGTTCGGCGTCGTCTTTGGAGTCCTCGAAAGCCAGCATGCGGTTGATGTTTCCGAGAGTGGCCGCGCTCATTTCATCCGAGGCGGCGTCGATGCTGTCGCCGGGCACCTGGAGCATGGATTCGAACATCAGGCCCATTGCCTCTTTGAGCCGTGGGTGGGGGGCGACACCCTGGGAGAAGCACCAGCGGCGCACCGCATTGAGCATGCGGTCGGTGCTTAAGCCAACGGCCTCCTCGACGGTGCCGTTGACTTCGTGTTCTTCGTCGAGAACTTGTTGGAGTTTGAGCACCTCCGGGTCATCGAGAGCGTCTAATTCGGAAACGACCTCAACATCATCGGCGCTCCAGAAATGCTTTGAGCGGCCCGACGAGGCGTTTGGTGAGATCGGCCATGGTTCCGACGTATGCGCCAGGGGGGTCGGCGCCGGTGCCAAAGTCGGAGAGATCGGCATCGTCCTGGTCCTTGACGCCCAGCACGCTGGCCCAGCGTTCGTAGCGGAGCGGGAGTGTGAAACCGTTTTCGTGGGCGACGCGAATTCCGCCGGCGATGAGCCGCTTGGCGAGGTTGCAGTCGCATTCCTGAATCTCAAGACGCTCGGACAACGACTCGAGCATTTCTTTGTGGAACTCTTCGCGCGTGATATCCAATCGGCCCCACGCGTCCTTCAGGCCGCAGCACCAGAGGTCGACCATGAAGCCGGCCATGGCATATCCGCCGTCCGGCGCTTTGCGGAGTACGAGGATGGTGGCCATTCCGTCGGTGTGCCAGTCGGTGTCGATGTAACACTCGGCTTCTCCGTCGGATCGGGGCTGGTGCGATGGGCTGATGCTTTTGGGTCGATGGGGGACCCCTTTTTTTGGTTTGCGTTTCATAGAGTTCGGATATTTTATTACCTGGAAGCACCGACAGTAACCAGAGATTCGGGTTTGTTTTCTTCGCGGCGTCGCAACTGGCCGCAGGCGGCGTCGATGTCGCGGCCGCGGGATTTGCGGACGTGGGCGTTGACGCCGGCGTGCGCGCAGAATTTCCTGGAACCGCATGACGTCGGCTCCTTCGGGGCGGAGAAAGGGGAGGCCTTCCACTTCGTTGTAGCGGATGAGGTTTACGTTGGCGCGGAGGGTTCGGCAGAGTTTGGCCAAGTTGTCTGGCGTGCTCGGGACGGTCGTTCACGCCGGACAGGAGAATGTATTCGAGCGTGATTTCGCGGCCGGTCTGCTCGAAGTAATAGCGGGCGGCGTCGAGGATGTCGTCGAGGGCGAAATGCTCGGCCCAGGGAATGAGCTGCTTGCGCAATGCTTCGTTGGGGGCGTGCAGGGAAATCGCCAGATTGATGGGATGGCCTTCGTCGGCCAGCTCGCGCATTTCGGCGGGGACGCCGACGGTGGAGATGGTGATGCGGCGGTAGCCGAGGTTGAAGGCAGCCGGGATCGTGCAGGATGCGGATGGCTGTCATCACGTCGGCGTAATTGGCCAGGGGCTCGCCCATGCCCATGAAGACGACGTTGGTGATGCGCTTCATTGCGGGATTGAAGGAGGTGTTGAGGGCGTAGATTTGCTCGACGATCTGGCCGGCTGAGAGATTGCCTTTGACGCCGTTGATGCCGCTGGCGCAGAAGCGTGCAGCCGACGGGGCAACCGACCTGCGAGCTGACACAAGCGGTTCGGCGGTCGGCGTCGGGGATCATGACCGTCTCGGCGTTCCTGGCCGTCGGGCCAGGTTAAGCAGGAGCTTGTCGGTGCCGTCGTTGCTGGTTTGGCGGCGGGTGACGGCGGCGCTTGCGAAGATCAGTGCGCTGGGCGAGGATGTCGCGATCTGCCTTGGAGAAGTTGGTCATCTGGCTCGGATCGGTCACGAGCTTTTGATAGACCCAGTCAAGAAGTTGATTTGCCGCGAAAAGGGGGCCAGTCCCAGGGCGCGAATTGGTCGTCGCAGCTGGGCGGGTTCAACGTCGAAAAATTGCAGTGGAGCAGGAACAGTCGTGTCAGGTGGCATACTATTTGTACGGCTGTACGAATGAGACGGTCTGTGGGTCGCGAAAAATTTTAGCGGCCGATTATGCCGGTTGGGATTGACGTGGCGGAGAATAGCTGGTTTGCTGGCAGGGTGCAATGAACATTTCTTCTTCCAATCAGACGCCCGCGACGCCTTTCACGGGGAAGGAACAGTGGGATACACACAGTAGCACCGGATGGCGCGGTGGTATCCGCGGCACCGGATGCGGTCCAGGCGCGGCCGGCACGTGAAGGGCCTAATGGCGAGCCTGCTGACGAAGACCTTCTGGATCTTTACCGCCAGGGGGACCGGACGGGTTTCAGCAGGCTTGTGGAACGGTATCAGCGGGAGTTGTATCACTTTCTGGTGCGGTTTTTGGGGGATCGGGCTGCGGCGGAGGACGTGTTTCAGGAAACGTTTCTTCAGGTTCACCAATCGGCCGATCAGTTTGATTTGAGCCGCCGGTTTCGGCCATGGCTTTTTACAATTGCGGCCAATAAAGCCCGGGATCTGATGCGGTCGCAGGCGCGGCGGCCGACCAATCCCCTGCAGGCCTCCATCAGCACGTCGGATGAAGACAGCGGCTCATTTATTGACCTGATGCAGTCGGGCGTTGAAATGCCTGGCGAGCAAATGGAGAAAGAGGAGCTGCAGCGGGTGGTGCATGGGACGGTGATGAGCATGCCCGAGCACCTGCGGGAGATTTTGCTGCTCTCGTATTTCCATCAATTTCCGTACAAGCAGATCAGCGACATCCTCGAAATCCCGCTGGGAACGGTGAAATCGCGGCTTCACGCGGCCGTGGCGCACTTCGCGGACAGGTGGCGGGCAATTCAAGAGAACAAAACGCGCCTTCAGTAGGTAGTAGCCGTGAAGGGTTCGTTCATCCGGGAATCTAACCTGTGGTAGGGGTACGTGGCCGCTGTCGTTGCAGCCACCTGGATTTGCCGGAAATTTTGGGTAGCAGCCGCTGCGGAGTGACGACGATGGTGTCCCACTCACCAACATCCGGGAAAAGTTTATGCCAAAGAATCTAGGCGACGATGACCGTCGCGCAATTGACTTGCTGCTTGATCGGAATCAGCAGCAACACTTCTCTTCCACCGGAGCCAAACATGCGCATCCGGCGCAATTTGCCGCCCCCGTGGATGGCGATTTTGACGTTCGTCTGGGACGGGTGGAGATTATTCTCAACCTACTAGCGGCGATGCCCGAGCCGGAGATTCCCGCGAACCTCTTGGACAAGACGTTGAGCTACATCGATACGGCCGCTCGTCACCACAATCCGGTGGCCGCACGCGATGGTGTTCAGTCGGAGCAGCGTCCGACGCTGTAGGCACATCTTTTATTCAGGCCGGGCGGGCCGCTGTTTCGACGGCGGCGATTAGCGCTGATACCTCTGCGTCGCTGTGCTCGCAGGAGAGCGTGATGCGCAGGCGGCTGCTGCCGTGCGCCACGGTGGGGGGCCTGACGGCGATAACTAACAGACCTTCGTCCTCTAAACTCTTTGCCGCCGCCAACGCTTTGGCGGCTTCGCCAAGGATGATGGGGATGATGGGCGAATCGTCGGGTGTGACGCCCAGCGGGAGTAGTGCGCGGCGGACGCGTGTTGCGAGTTCACGCACGCGCTGTTGACGCTCGGGTTCATCACGCATCACTTCAATGGCGGCGGAGGCTGCTGCTCCAACGGCAGGTGGGACGGCGGTGGAGTAGATGTAGGCACGGCCAAAGTTGACCAGCGCATCGCAGAACTGCTGGGTGGCGCACACTGCGCCGCCGGCCGCGCCGATGGCCTTGGAGAGGGTGACAATGCTGACATCGACGATGTTGGAGAGATTGACCTCGGCCGCGTAGCCCGCGCCGCTGGGCCCGTAGACGCCGCTGGCGTGGGCTTCATCGAGGAGGAGGGCGAAGGGGTGCTTTTCCTTTAATTGAGCGAGGCCGGCGAGATCGGCGGCGTCGCCGTCCATGCTGAAGATGGATTCCGTGACGACGATCTGCAACTGGCCGGCGGGGGATTCGCTCAGCAGGCGGGAGAGTTTTGAGAGGTTGTTGTGGGGGAAGAGGCGAAAGGGCTGATCGGATCCGCGCACGGCGTCGATCAGGGAGGCGTGGGTGAGCTTATCGATCAGGAAGCGCACGCCGTTTGGGGAAGTTTTTGCGAGAGCGGCGAAGGTTTGGATGGCCGCGTGAGTGGCTTGATAGCCGCTGGGAAGAAGGACGGCGGCTTGGGCGGATTTCCACTGGGCGATTGACGCCTCGGCGGCCGCGTGAGCGGGGGTGTGGCCGGTGATTAGGGCGGATGCGCCACTGCCGAGGCCGAGGTGCGTGTTGGCGTTATGGACGGCGGCGACGATTTTTGGATGGTGGGTGAGGCCCAGATAGTTGTTGGAGGCGAAGTTGGTGAACGGCCGGCCGTCGATTTCGACGTGCACGGCGTCGATGGGCGTGATGAGGCGGCGCTTGCGGAGAAGATCGGAGGCTTGACGCTTTGATAAGGCGTGGCGCAGGGCGTCGCTGAATGGGTCGGACATGGGTCAGGCGCCTGCCGCCGACTCGGATTTGGTGGCCTGCTCTTCGTCTGGCTCGTCGGGCATTTCGTCAACGTCGCCCGCTTCATCGTCGATGGCCGATCCGGTGAGGTCGGCGAGTTTTTGCTTCATCAACCGGCCGACCTTGAACTTGACGGTGCGCTTTTCTGGGACTTCGACGGGCTGGAGGGTCTTGGGGTTTTGTGCCCGGCGGGCTTTGCGGAGTTTGGTTTCAAAGACGCCAAAGTCGCGAAACTCAAGACGGTTGCCCCGGCCAAGTTCGCCGATGACTTCATCGAGGAACTGCTGGACGATTTTTTTGACCAGGACCCGCCGCGAATTGAGGCCGTCGGAGATACGGTCGATCAATTCCTTCTTGGTGATCGTTGACATAATCTTCCCTCGCCCGGCTTTAAGATAGGTACAGAGCCTGAGTTACACCGTAACTATGACGATGCACGGGGCTTGCGTCAAGCATTAAATCCAGAAAGTAGCGTCGGCTGGCGGATCAAATAGACAGGGGAGGGGGTTTGGGGGATGATTTGGGAATGTTTATTCATACAGTTTACTTCTGGTTGAAGCAGGGAACGCCGCAGGCAGCGCGGGAGCAGTTGATTGGTGATTGTCTTTCGCTGCTGGGGAAGGTGCCGACGGTGCGGCAGATTTTCGCCGGACCGCCGGCGATGACGCCCAGGGAGGTGGTGGACAATTCCTATGGGGTGGGGCTGACGGTGATTATGGATGATAAGGCGGGGCATGAGGTGTATCAGGAGCACCCGTTGCACATAGATTTTATTGCACGCAATAAGGAACATTGGGAGCGGGTGCAGGTTTATGATTATCTGCCGAAATGAGGATCGGGGGAAAGCGTGGAACTGTGTCAACCTGGTGGCGCACTTGCTTATTATGGGCTGGCGCGGGCGCTTGCGGAGTGGGGGAAGTTGGGACATATTTGAAAGGGGAGGAGAGCTTGTACCGCGCTTTATTTGATGTTGAGGAGTTGGCGGATGCCCAGTGATTTTCCAGCGCGTGAGATGTCGACGCTGGTGCAGCTTTTTCAGCGGGCGCACAGCAAGGTGGTGGCGCTGCAGCGCATGGACGATCAGATTGCGCTGCTGGTGGAGCAGCATATGCGGCTGCAAGAGGAAGTGCGGACGATCCAGCGGGATATCAACGAGGAGTTTGAGCGGGTGATTCGGTACAACCAGGTGCCCGCCAAGCTGGCGGAGGGGATGAAAGCGCCGGCGATGCCGACTATTCCGGTGGTGGGGGCGGCGGTGGAAGGGGAGGCCGGTGAGAATGGGGATGCGGCGGCGGAGGGGCCGGCGGGGACGATGGAGTTGCGGGTGGGGTAGGGGGGAGGATTTGCGGTGGAGACATGGTTGGGGAGGCGCATGGGTGGACGTGGTGGGTTGCTCAAGAAATTGTTCGACGCGGCGAGGTGCGTCGGCAGAGCCCTCACCCCGGCCCGGGTTGGGGTGAGGGCTCTTCTCTGCAAACTGCCGACTGCCTACTGAACCCCGAACCCTGGCCGTCCACTGACTACTGACTACTGTGTACCGACTACCGACTACTGGCTACTAACCAACATGCCCACCTTCCACCTCGTAGCCATCCTCGTCACCCTCACCGCTCTCTTCAGCTACCTCAACCACCGCTACATCCACCTCCACACCAGCATCGGCGTCATGCTCATCGCCCTTGTCCTTTCCCTGGGCATCATCCTCCTGGGTGACCTGGGCCTCGGCATTAAACAATGGGCCAACGAGCTGGTTCAAAAATTAGACTTCAACCAGGCCGTCCTCCAATGGATGCTTGGCGCTCTCCTCTTCGCCGGATCTCTCCACGTCGACATCAACGAACTCTCCCGCCACCGCGGCGTCGTCGGCCTCCTCGCCACCTTCGGCACCGCCGCCTCCATGCTCATCGTCGGCTCCCTCACCTGGCTCACCCTCCATTGGCTCGGCCTCGCGCTCCCCCTCATCGACTGTTTCCTTTTCGGCGCCTTGATCTCCCCAACCGATCCCGTGGCCGTACTCGCCGTCATGAAATCCGCCGGCGCTCCCAAAAGCCTCGAAACCAAAATCGCCGGCGAATCACTCTTCAACGACGGCATCGGCGTTGTCCTCTTCCTCACCCTCCTGGGCGTTGCACGCGGCGCTGAGCCTGTCGCCGCCGGCCACCTCCTCTCCCTCCTCTTGCATCAGGTGGCCGGCGGCGCGCTCATCGGCTTCCTCGCCGGCCTCACCGCCTACTCCATGCTCAAGCGCGTCGATCAATACCAGGTCGAAGTCCTCATCACCCTCGCTCTCGTCCTGGGCGGCTACGCCTTGGCCGAATCCCTCCACACCTCCGCCCCCATCGCCATGGTCGTTGCCGGCCTCCTCATCGGCAACCAGGGCCGCGCCTTTGCCATGTCGCCAAATACCCGCCTCCACCTCGACATGTTCTGGCTTCTCATAGACGAAATCCTCAACGCCATCCTCTTCGTCATGATCGGCCTCGAAGTCCTCGTCATGCACTTCACCACCCTCCACCTCCTGGCCGTTCTCCTCATCATTCCCATCGTCCTTCTCGCCGCTGGCTCAGCGTCGGCGCATCCTTCCTGCTCTACCTCCGGCGCCACCGCTTCCCACGCTTCACCATCTCCATCCTCACCTGGGCCGGCCTGCGCGGCGGCCTCTCCGTCGCTATGGCCCTCTCCCTCCCCCCAAGCCCCCACCGCCCCACCCTCCTGGCCATCACCTACGGCGTCGTCATCTTCTCCATCATCGTTCAGGGCACCACCATCAAACCCTTCATCCGCCGCTGCACACCATCCCTCCCCACCCCACCTCATTGAACAATACATCTCGCCGCAGCCTTCCCCGCCAAATACCCCGTAGACCACGCCCACTGAAAGTTGAACCCCCCGATCCGCCCATCGCAATCCAATATCTCCCCAATCAAGTACAGGTTCGGAATCTTCCGCGACCCCATCGTTCGATAATCGATCTCGTGCAACGGCACACCGCCCGCCGTCACCTCCGCATAATTCCACCCCCGATCGCGGAGAATGGGGAGGCGCAACGCCGTAAGAACCTGTATCAAACCCCGCCGCCCGCCGCGCAACATCTGCGCCAGCGCCATGCCCCGCTCAAGCCCCGCGCGAGCAAACAACGCCGACGTCAGCCGCTCCGGAAACATCTGAGAAATCAGCGTCCCCGCCGACGCACGCGGCCGTGCTGCGGCCTGCGCCATGAAACTTCTCTCCACCTCTTCAAAGCTCTCCCCCGGCATAAAGCTGCAGCGCATCTCGACATCGCCACCGCAGCCTTGCGCGATAGTCCAATGTCGACTGGCATCCATAACCACCGGCCCGCTGATCCCAAAATGGGTCCAGAGCAGGCTTCCGGAACGTCGGTCAACCAGCTTTCCGCCAGCAAAGGTCGAAAGCTCCGCCTCGTGCGACAGTCCCGAAAGTTCCGCATGGAACATCGAACCATCAAGCACCAGCGGCACCAACGCCGGGAAAGTCGCCGTGACCGTATGCCCCAGACGCCGAACAATTTCGAAACCAGCCCCATCGCTCCCCGTCCTCGGTAGCGATCGCCCGCCAGTCGCAAATATAACACGACGCGCACTAATCTCCCCTTTCGCGTGGCGGACAGTAAAAGTCCCATCCGCATTGGAAAGAACATCATGCACCCGATGATCCGTCCAAAGCTTCACCCCAAGCGTTCCGCAACGGCCAACCAGCGCATTCAACACCGTGCGAGCGCTGTCGGTGATGGGAAACAGCTTCCCCGTCGGCTCACGTTTGAGAATCACACCCACCGACTCAAACCACGCAATAGTCGCGTTCTCATCAAACGCCGCCAGCACATTGCGCACAATGTTCTTCGACCCGTTGTAATCCGCCAGCGAGATCCGATCATGCGTCACATTACACCGGCCGCCGCCCGCCACCAGAATCTTCGCCCCAATTGTCTTAGCCCCATCCAGCAGCACCACGCGCGCCGAAGGCGAAGTCTGCGCAGCAAAAATAGCAGCAGTCAACCCCGCCGCCCCCGCACCAACTATCGCAATGTCAATGGTATCATCCACGCCTCAATAATAGCGTTCACGCACGGCTGACCGCCTATCCCGCGAATGAGAAGATCCCCAGCGAGAAAATCCCATGAATCATCCACCCTGTATTCTGACCGCCCTGCTGCTAGCCGCTCTCGTCAACACCCTGCCCGCCGCCGACCAGCCCCGCCCCATCGCCGTCCATCCCGACAACCCACACTATTACCTGTTCCGAGACAAACCCACCATCCTGGTCACCTCCGGCGAGCACTACGGCGCAGTCCTCAATCTCGACTTCGATTACCTGAAATACCTCGATACCCTTCAGGCCGACGGCATGAACCTCACCCGCACCTTCAGCGGCGTCTACCTCGAACCCCCCGGCGCCTTTGGCATCACCCGCAACACCCTCGCCCCCGCCAAAGGCCGCTATCTCGCGCGATCGGCGCGCAGCGGCGACAAATACGACCTTGCCCATTATGACGACGCGTATTCCAAGCGCCTGAAAGATTTCGTCGCCGAAGCCGGCAAACGCGGCATCGTTGTCGAGATGGTTCTCTTCTGCACGGTGTACGAAGACATGCAGTGGAACCTTTCCCCCATGAACGCCGCCAATAACATCAACGGCGTCGGGAACGTGAAAAACACCCAGGTGCATACTCTCGACAACGGCGACGGCTTACTTGCCGTACAGAAGGCCCTGACGCGCAAGATCGTCACCGAGCTCAAAGACGCCGACAACCTCTATTACGAGATCTGCAACGAGCCTTACTTCGCCGGCGTCTCCATCGACTGGCAGCAGTACATCGCCGACGTCATCCACGATGCCGAAAAGGATTTTCCAGCCCGGCACCTGATCGCGCAAAACATCGCCAATAAATCTGCGAAGGTGACAAATCTCCAATCCCACGTCACGATCCTCAATTTCCACTACGCCGCTCCCGAAAGCGTGCTCTCCAATTACGCCCTGAATCACCCAATCAACTGCGACGAAACCGGCTTCGCCGGAACATTCGATGCCCCCTACCTCGCCGAAGCCTGGAACTTTTTCATGGCCGGCGGCGGCGGTTACAGCGGCTTGGATTACTCTTTCGCAGCCGGCTGGGAAGACGGCACCTTTCCCTATCCCCGCTCACAGCCCGGAGCCGGCAGCCCCGCCTTCCGCCGTGAACTGCGCATCCTGAAGCAATTCCTCGAGAGCTTCGACCTCCTAAAGCTTCGCCCACTCGACAACGTCAAAGGCGCGCGGGCCCTCGCCGAGCCAGGCAGGCAATACGCCCTCTACGCCACCGGCAAAGTCGCCGAGCTCGACATTCCCGCTGCAACCTACGAGGCCCAGTGGCTAAACATCCACACCGGCGAAATCGTCACCCGCCAAACCCTGACTCACCCCGGCGGGCCCGCCCACCTGGATTTCAACCAGGCGCAGGCCATTCGCTTAATTTCCATGACGCCCTCCAAACCCCTGGCAGTTGCCGAAGATGGCCGCTTCGCAGGCCCCGACAAAACGGAGCGCGTTTTCATCTGCGACGACGCCGCCAGGACCTCCGTCATTGAAGCCGGCAAATCCAGCCGCCCCTGCCGCGTCGAGCCCATCGGCCTGGCCCACGTCGGGCCGGCCGGCGCGATGGACCTGAAAGGAGGATCCTTCCTCGCCGACTTGGCCTCGTGCGATGCAATCCTCCAATCCTGCCGCAAAAGCAACGAAATATCGGTGGAAGCAACCCTCGCCCCCGCTAACGTGGAACAGACCGGAGCCATTCTCGCATTCTCCACCGCCGACAAAGGAGCCAATTTCCTGATGGCCCAGGAAAACGATCACCTGCTATTTCAACTCCGCACCAGCGACGGCAAAAACGCCTCAATCTCCTTATGTCCCCTCACAGCCGCCCGTGCGCAGCATCTCCTCATCACCTACAAGTCAGGAGAGCTAATCGCTTACGTAGATGGCAAAAAAATCCCAGCGGCTGATTCCCCACGGGGCGATCTAAAGAACTGGTCCCCCGCAAGACTAATCTTCGGCGACGTCTTCTCCGGCGGCCGAAAATGGAAAGGCTCGATCGGCGCCGTCATGATCTATGACAAAGCAGTGGACCCGCCAGCAAATTGAATACACGCAAATCAAACCGCCGCCGACAACGCCGACTCATTCACCTCATCCGTCCACACCTCAAACTTCTCCAGCCGGCTCGGCCCAAACGACGTCGTCAGCGCCACGTCAACCGCGTCCCGCCCCCGCGCCATCAAAACCCGCCCAATCCGCGGCGTGTTGTGCCGCGCGTTAAACGTATACCACCGCCCATCCAGATAAACCTCAAACCACGCACTGAAATCCATCGGAAATGGCTGCGGCGGAATCCCAATATCACCCAGATAGCCAGTCGCATAACGCGCCGGAATATTCAGCGCCCGGCACATCGTGATCGCCAGGTGCATAAAATCCCTGCAAACACCCCGGCGCTCGTTATAAACATCAAACGCCGTTTTCGTCGGCGAGGCAAACGCATATCCAAATTGCACGTGGTTGTGCGCCCAGTCGCAAATCGCCTGAACCCGCGCCCACCCCGGCGCGGTTGTGCCAAACAAATCCCACGCAATCTGGCTCATCCGATCCACCTCGCAATATCGGCTGGCCAGCAGAAACTGAATAACGTCATCCGGAAGATCTTCCAGCGGCACCTGCCGCGCCCGGGGATTCACATCATCCGGCTCTCCGCTGTCATGGATGATCGCGTCATTCCACAGCCGCAGCCTCCCCGCCGGCGCAAGGATTCGCCCGACGCGATTGCCAAAACAATCCATGTAATCGCTGATGCGCACCGAAGGCTCAATCCGCAGCTTCCCGGCCCGCACGATATTCGATTCGCGCGACGGGTGGGTATACAGCAGCAGGAGCATCGCCGTGGGAGCCGGAATCTCGAACACCAGCTCGTAGCCGATTTTGATCAACATATGACATGTCGCGCAAAAACGCGTCCTTTGGTGGCGCGGAGGTTGGCCGGACGGTAACGCGCCAAGGCAGCCCCCGTCAATCGTCATTTTCACGGTCTCCAGAACCTTGACCGCCACGCCCAAAACCGGGTACATTACCCCGTCGCCATCCAGAGTTCGCACCCACTGTTTTCACGCTGGAGTTTCTCATGCCCCCAGTTAACCAGACCGGATCACGCGCCGGGCTTATCACTGCGCTGGTCATCTTTGTCGTCGCGGCCTTTGCCGGCAGCGGCGGTTGGGTCTACGAGCACATCCAACACGAAAAAGAACACCAGGAATGGGACGCCAAAATCGCCAAGTACGAAGGCGGCGCCAAAACCGGCGGGCCGGTGATCTCCGTGGCCGATGAACAAAGCGCCAGCTACCAAAACTACAAAACCGCCCAGGCCCTTCCCGAAAATACCGGCGCCCGCACCAGCGTCTTTGCCCTCATCGAGCGCGACGCCGAAGATCTCGAAAAACGGCTGGCCGGCAAGTCCGGCGACCCCCAGGCCGTCCTCACCGCCGCCAACACCACCATGGGCGAAGCCAGCAAGCGCGCCAGCGCCGTCGGCGGCAAACTCGACCCGGCCGCCGATCTTGTCACCGCCGTCGATACCCTCTCCAGTGATCTGGTTCGCAAACAGGATCAGCTCAACAGCCTGAAAGCCGAATTGGCCGCCGCCCAGGACGCGGCCAAAAAGGTCGAAGAAAAACACAAGGCCGAGCTCGCCGAACGCGACAAAGCCGTTACCGCCGCCCAGGAAGCCCTCACCCTCTCCAACACCCAGTACAAAACCTTCCAGGAAGGCCAGACCAAGACCCTTGAAGAGCATGACACCAACTACAAGAACATGCTCGCCAAGGCCGAGGAAGACAAAGGCGGCATGACTTCTCAGCTCACCGCCAAGGCAACCGAAATCGAAGCCCTCAAAAAGCAGATCGCGAAGATCGAAGAACGCCTCAGCCACTTCCGCCTCGACACCCGCGAGGCCATGCTCCGAAAGGTCGATGGCTACATCAGCAAGACCACCGGCGGCAGCACCGTCTACATCAACCTCGGCTCCGGCGATCAAATGAGCCAGGGCCTCACCTTCGAAGTCTACGATCAGAACGAAGGCGTCCCCAAAGTCGACAACGCCAACGACGATCAACTTCCCAAGGGCAAGGGGTCCATCGAAGTGATCAACGTCGGCCTCAACAGCAGCGAGTGCCGCATCATCATCACCGCCCCCGGCCAGTCCATCGCCCAGGGCGACATCATCGCCAATCTTGTCTACGACAAGAACATGAAGCTCAACTTCTTCATCTACCCAGGCGCCGGCTTCGACCTTAGCCAGAGCGGCCATCCCGCTCCCGGCGGCGCAGCCGTCCTCAAGCAATTGGTCGTCCGCTGGGGCGGCACTCTGACCGAAGGCGATCATCCCAACATCAACACCGACTTCATCGTCATGGGCAAAGAACCCGAAATGCCCAAAGGCATCGACCCCGCCGCCGCCGCGGCCGATCCCGTCCTCCAACACAAGATCGACGAAGCCAAGAAAGCCATGGCCGACTACGACGCCATCCGCCAGATCGCCCGGGAATATCAGATCCCCATCCTCAACCAAAACCGTTTCCTCACCTACATAGGTTACTTCGAAACCGCCCGCCGCCAGGGAACCTGAAGCGCATCGATCTAACCAATTGCCCGCCACATAAAACTAACGGAGCCTCGCATGTACATGCGGGGCTCTTCTTCCCATCCCCCGCTGCAAATCAAATCAATCGCAAAGCGATGACCTCACGATCACCGCTCGCACAAGAACAATGGAGCCCCGCATGCAAATGCGGGGCTTCTTCTTGTCCCCTCCCATGCAACTCTAACCCCAACCCAAAGCTTAAGCATCACGAATCACCAACGACACTGGAGCCCCGCATGCAAATGCGGGGCTTCTTCCTCCTTCTCCCCTCAAGAATACTTCCTGAACATCCCACCCTGCCCGCTCTCATGCTCCGGCAAATACTCCTCCATCAAATACGCAAAATGTTCCTCCCTCCGCACCGGCGTAATATCCCACCCCCGTGAAAACCAAGGCCGCCCCTTCGTCCCCATCAACTGCGCCACCCGCTGCCCCATCTTCCGCTTCATCCGCACGATTACCTCCTCCGCCAATCCCCGCGCCACACAATCCCTCGCGCAAAATTCCACTTCCCCACCCAAAGCCCCGCATGTACATGCGGGGCTCCGGAACGATACGACAATGTGAACATGAGTCGGACACGTTGCACACCCATGCAACCTCACCGTCCGCTCCGCCGCCACAAAAATCGCCACCTCATGAATCACCGTCTGAGCCTCCCCCTCAAACCGCGCCTCCGCAAAGCGTGCCCGCCCAGCCCTCCACCGCGCCAGATCAGGCTCCGGCCCTTTAAATCCCTCCCCGCGCTGCACATAACCCTCCGGATGATCCGCCGACCAAGACCGATACGCATGCGCCGTCAGCAGATAAACCGGCATCCCCGCATTATCCAACCAGAACCCACGATGTACATCCAGAGCCACCCACTACAACGCCCACCATCGCACCCGGCATGTAAATGCGAACCTGATTAGCGACGCGACATCATTCGGAGCCCCGCATGCAAATGCGGGGCTTCTTCCATCCCAACATGCAACACCAAATCGAATGTAGAGCAGGAGCCTCGCCACTGGCCGTCCCCAAAGACACCGGAGCCCCGCATGTACATGCGGGGCTTCTTCTTCTCGCCCCTCAATGCAACTCCAAATCCACCCCAAAGCTGCGAGCCCTCACTTCCCAACCGCCCTCTGCAACATCCCCATCTTCTTCGCGATCCGCCCCAGCACACGCCGATCCAGCCGCGCTGACTTGTCCTGCATCGCCCGCGCCAGCAGCGACGGGCACAGCAGCATCACCAGGGGGCTATGGCACTCCTGCTGCTCGGCCAGCAGTTTCAGTTGCTTCACCTCCTGCGACCGTAACGGCAGTTTCCGCAGCACCTCCCGCAGCAACTTCCCCTGATGCCGCAGCGCCTTGGGCGTCGCCTCGCGCTTCCGCCGGTTGTTGAAGATCACCAGGATGAAGATCACACTGACCAGCGCCAGCACAAACGCCAGCAATTTGCCGGTGTCGGCCGAGTCGTTGAGACTGTCCCCAGTGCTCTTGAAGACGTCTTCGATTCTGGTTTGGGCTAAGAGAAACATATTTGAAAAGGGTTTCCACTACAGATACTGACCACTCAGCCGGCCTTCTTTTGTTTGAGCATGTCCGACACATCCTTCAGCAGCGAAAACGCATACCGCCGCACCCGCACGTTCGGGTCTCCCTTCGCAAGGCGCCCCACCTCGTTAATCAGCTTCCACCACCCGATTTTCTTCAGCGTCCACAGTGCGGAGATCCGATGTTCCGGCCGTTCATCCAGCAGCATCGTCGAAAGTTGGTTCGAGATCGTCCCCACCTTCATCCGGTGCAGCGCTTTGATCGCATTGGCCCGCTCCCGATTCTGGGCGTTGCGCGCCCGCTGCATCAGCAGCGGCAAATACTCCGACCGCTCCTTTGTCTCCAGCACCTCAATCGCATTGGCCCGAACCCGTGAGTCACTGTCGTTCAGCACCTTGTCCATCAGCACCTGCGCCGGCACCGCCCGCAATTCGCCCAGCGCGCTCACGGCCTTGCTCCGCAGTTTCGGGTTCGCATCGTTGCAAAGCTGCTGCAGAACGCTCGACAGGCTGTCCACCACCCCAAGCTCCTGCGCAATCTGAATGGCCTTGATCTGCTGCTGCACCGGCCCCGCCGCCAGCCGCCGCCCAAGCCGCTGCACGCCGTCAGGCAATATCTTCAGCATCGCCTTCCCCGCCGCCTTGCGCGTCGAGCGCTCCATCCGGTCAAAGCGGTTCCAGAAGTGCTCAAACCCAACCTGCCCCACCGACCGGCTGATCACGCGCCGCACCGACAACGGCGCGCTTGTCATCAACTGCATCAAGATGCTCTCAAATTCCGGCGGCCGCCGCCGCACAATCTCCCGCGCCGCCATCCGCACCAGTCGCTCATCCGTATCCATCAGAAACGAACGCAGCAGCGCCACCGACGCCGCCTTCGGCCGGCGCATCCCAATGCGAAAAAGCCGCAGCCGCCCCTCAAAACTGGTCGCTGCGTGCGCCCGCAAATGCTCCATCCGCTCGTCCTGTACCACATCATGCAACCCGCACGACCCGATCCATTCGCCAATCTTCCCGGCGTCGGATGGGTCGCGCCGCTGAAGGTCCCTCAGCATCTCCTCTTCGCCCCACCAAACCCCCCGGTTCACCTGGTGCATGCAAAGCTGCAACTGATGATCCTTCAGCCAATGCGTCTTTCGAAGCAGCGCATCCAGCACCGGCGCTTCTTCTATATGTCCAAACACCATCCCAAAATGCGACCGCAGCCCGCCATGCGATGCCCCCAGCAAAAACGCATCCACCTGCTCCGCTTCCGGCGGCTGCTGTAGCCGCCGCACCATCGGCGCCTGCCCCCCATGTTTGGCCGTATGCAAAATCGCCAGCGTCTTCGATCCCGTCCAATCCGCCAGCAGCAGCGCTGCCCGCAGGATCTCCGGACTCTGCCCCCCGCGGTGCACATCCAGCGCACGGGCAACGGCCTGTTCAATATCCGGCCGCTGTTCAATCAGCTCAACGTACGCGCTGCGACCCTCCGCCCCAGCCTGAGCCCCGCCATTGTCATTGACCGGCGTCTTCTGCAGTCGCTTGGTCTCCGTCGCGACCCACCGCGCCAGCGCCACCAGCGCCTCGACGGCCCCCTTCGAGAGCGCCTCGTCCGCGCTGTGCAGCGAATCCGACAGCACATAAGTCAGCTTCCCCTGCCGTCCCAGCGCGATCAGCTTCATGGCCGCCAGCCGCCGTGCCGGTTGCTCGCTTCGTCCGCACTCCCGCAGCGCCGGATGTAACAGCTTGATGTTCTGCAGCACCTTCAATTGAAGCTGCCCCGGCAGCGTGTCATAGGCCGACACCACCCCGCAAAGCCCCGGCGTCGTCTGCCGCCGCATCAGCGCCGCCAGCACCAGCGCCTTCTCCGAATCATTCCCCAGCCGCAGCGCCTCCAGAAGGCAATCGTCTGCCGCCTCGTTCTTCGACTGCACCAGCGCATGGACTAATTGGTCGAGCATCTCTTGATCAGTTATCGGACGCATCGACCACCTCACTTGAGACCCATCGCACCCGACCCCGCCATTATTTTGTTCCTCCCACAACAGCCCCGCCCGAAGTTAACATCGAAAATCGCCCCGGAGCGATCCCATGAAACACAATTCAAAACTCCGCGACGAGCTGCTCAAGTTTCTCCACGGCGGCCACGCCCACGCGGAGTTCGACCGCGCCGTCTCGGGCCTGCCCGCCAATCTGCAGGGCACCAAGGCCCCAAACCAGCCCCACACCCCCTGGCGCCTCCTCGAGCACATGCGAATCGCCCAGCGCGACATCCTCGACTTCAGCAAAGACGCCCGCCACAAGTCCCCCAGTTGGCCCGACGAATACTGGCCGCCCCACGACGCTCCGCCAGACGACTCCGCCTGGGAAAAAAGCGTGGAACAATTCCTCGCCGACCGCCGCGAAATGCTTGCCCTCATCGCCAACCCGACCACCGATCTCCTCGCCCCCCTCCCCCACGGCCAAGGCCAAACCCTCCTCCGCGAAGCCCTCCTCGTCATCAACCACACCGCCTACCACTTGGGCCAACTAATCCTCCTCCGCCGACTCCTGGGCCTGGAAAGATGACTAACACGACGACTTCTTCGACAATGTTGAAAATAGCACCCCAAGTCCTCGCAAACCGCCGCACATGTCGTCCCACCCGTCCATTCCGCCACCATCCATCCGCTCAACATTCCAATCTCTTTTGCGCCCTCAGTTTCTCCTCCGTGATCTCCGTGGCTCCGTGGTGCATCGATTTCGTGGTGCATCAACTCCCCCCTCCTCGCTCTTCCCCATCCCATCCTTTATCCTTTCCCCCATGGATTTCTCGCAGTATCAGGCCGTCTTCCTCGACCTCGACGGCACTGTTTATCACGATGAACACCCCCTCCCCGGCGCGGTCGAGCTGGCCGCGCGCCTGCAGGCCGACGGGCGCAAGTTCGCCTGCCTCTCCAACAGCACTTCCAGCCCCCTGCGCATCATGGACCGCCTCTACCACATGGGCATCGACATCGGCCCCGACCACATCTACACCGCCGCCGCCGCCGCCGCCGATTACGTAGTCGATTGCTACAAGCCCATCGCCGATGACCTGCTCCCGCGAAACCGCCCGGCCATCTTCAACCTCGCCACCGAAAGCTTCGGCAACATGCTCGAAGGCCTTGTTGACTGGGTCGAAGAGCCTGTCGAACCCTGCGACGCCGTCGTCGCCGGCACGCTGGTCAGCATGTACGCCACCGAAGACCGCCTGCGTATCGCCCTGCAACTCCTGCGCAACGGCGCCGACCTGGTCGGCATCTGCGCCGACCGCGTCTATCCCAGCCCGCGCGGCATCGAATTCGGCACCGGCGCCGTCTGTGCCCTGCTCGCCTACGCCTCCAACCGCCGGCCAGTCTTCTGCGGAAAACCCGAAAAAGTCTTCTTCCAGAAACTCTGCGAGCGCCTCAACGTCGACCCCTCCGCCTGTCTCCTCATCGGCGACAATCTTGAAGCCGACATCGTCGGCGCAAAAAGCGTGGGAATGAAAACGGTGCTTACCCTCACCGGCGTCAGCCGCCGCGGCGACCTCACTGAATTCCCCCTCGACCTCCAGCCCGAAAACGTCGTCGATAGCCTCGTCGAGCTGTTGTAGTGCATGGTCACGCCGCCGACCGCAACGTAAAAAACGATCTTATCTTATCCAGCAAATCCCCCTGCGTATTCGCCACCCGCGCCTCCAACGCGTCGGCATTCAAATCTTCGGTCATCACGTCCAGTTCCAGCTTCCGCCGCGCAAGCACCTTCGATATCGCCTCGGCAATCTCCGGCCGTCGCCGCAGCACGTCCGCAAAGCTCTCCTTGTCCAGCCGATAACACACCGCGTCAGTCACTGCGACCACCGTGGCCGTGCGTTTTTCCCCGGTCATCAGCGCCATCTCTCCAAACACATCCCCCGCGTGCAGCGTCGCCAGCGTGCCGCGTTTCCCCGCCCGCCCCCGCCACGCGCACCTCGGCAGTCCCCTGCGTCAACATATACAGATAATGCGCCTCGTTCCCCTGCCGCGTGATCACCTCGCCGCGCCGATAAGGCGTCATGCCCAGCCGACTGGCCAGATCCGCCCGCTCCTCGTCCGTCAGCGTTTCCAGAATGACCACCGTCCGCAGCGCCGCCACGCGCCGCTCTAACTCTTCCTCCCGCATACGCCGGCTGCGAGCCTGCCCTTCCATCGTCACCGACAGCGCTTGCGACGGCACCGCCAGCGTCATCTGCGCCCGATGCAGCGCCACGTAAATCCGCGTCCGCACCTCGGAACTCGTCGGATCCGTCTTGGCAAAGTCAGTCAGCCAATAACGCACCGCATAAACGCCATCGCCATCACGCAAATCCATCAGGATGCATTCGGGAGCGGGATCGGCGGCGATATTTGGAATCGGATCCGCCCGAAGCGCCGATTGCACGGCCTCCATCACGGCCGGCGGCGCGTGCGACTGGTCAACCCGAAACTCCACCCACATGCGATGATAACGCGGCTTGCCCAACCGCCGCCCCCACACCGTCACCTGCGACTTCATCAGCACGCTGTTAGGAATCACAATCGTATCCCAGTTCCGCGTTTCAACGGACGTATGCCGCCAGCGGATTTCCCGCACCAGCCCTTCCATGTCACCCAGCTTCACCCAATCCCCCACCGCCACGCTCCGCTCCATCTGCAGCGCCATGCCCCCCATGATGTTGCCCAGCGTGTCCTGAAGACTGAATCCAATGACGGCCGTGACGACGGCGCTGGTGGCGATGATCCCGCTCAGATTCACGCCATGCCGCCCCAGCAGCGTGATAAACGCCGCGATGTAAATCAGCCCCAGGATGACGTCGCGCACGATCGGGGGCGGATGGAGGTGCATCCCCGGCATTGCCATGGAGAAGATCGCCACGCCCGCCAGATTGATGATCGCCACCGCAAAGAAAAGCTGCGCGGCAAAGTGCATCCACCGGTAATCCGCCGCCGACTCCAGGCTGCCCTGCGAAAGCAGAAGGGCGCTAACGAGTATGCCGACGGTGGCCAGGAAAATGAGCAGCACAACAAGCCGAAGCCGCCCACGAGCGGCCGGAGAGATCGCGCCAAGCAACAGCGCAAAACACCCCGGCAAGAGGATACCAATGAAACTGCCGGCCCATCCCGGCCGCAGTCTGAAGATTTTGCCAATAGTTCATGCGGGTCAATAGCGCATCGACCAATGTCCCACAGAGCTTGACGAACTCAAAACAAGAATGACTGGAGGAAGTGATTGTGATGGGCACAGACGTGACGAGCGCGACAACTTTGTCGAAGAACTGCTGGTCGTGAATGGCTGACTTTACATTTGATGAAACCGGTGTAGACTCTTTAGTTCTTCCCGGTTGCGGATTTATAGTTCCTGCGGCCGCTCAAAGCGCGATGTGTAGCGAGGGGCTGGCTTCGTGTAGCAAGCCATCTAGAGCGCGGTGTGTAGTGGGTGGCGGAGACCCTGTTGTGATCCAGAAAGTGACCTCGTTCTTCAAGCGCCTCGTCCCCGCGCGCAACCGGCCGCGGAGCGCGGTCGCGGCGCGGCGGCATTTCCAGAGCTTCAGTCGCTGGAGGGTCGCGTTCTGCTCTCCACCAGTCTGATCCCCCGCATCGTCTCCATGTTTGCAGACAATCGCGGCGTGGTGTCGCTGACGTTCAGCCGGCGGATGAGTTCCAAAACACTCAACCACCGCAACATCGACATCCTCACCGCCGGCGCCGACGGCCGATTCGGAACGCGCGACGACAAAAAACTCCGCAATCGCATCGTCTACAACTCCACCACCGGCGTGATGACCATCTCAACGTCCCGCCGGCCCAATACCCCCTACCGGATCTTTCTCAACTCGCGGTTTATCTTTGGCTCTGATGGCGTTGCGCTAGACGGCCAGTTCAACGGCATGACCCACTTCACCGGCCGGGGCAGCCCCGGCTCGGTCTTTGACGTGGTGACGCGCGTCACAACCGCCAGCCCCATCGCGCGCTTCTACACGTCGTCCGGCGTCATGGACGTACGCCTGTTCCGCAACACCACAACCGCCACCGTCAACAACTTTATCACCTACGCAAATTTCGGGTCCTACGACAACACGTTCATCCATCGCCAGACCACCATCGCCAAAGATAGCATCGCGGTCGTGCAGGGCGGCGGCTTTAACCTCACCAGCTTCGGCACGATTGGACAGGTCAATACCACCGCCCCCGTCCCCCTGGAGGCCGGCATCGGCAATCTCCGCGGCACTCTCGCCGAGGCGCGCCAGACCGATCCCAACACCGGCACCAGCCAGTGGTATTTCAACGTCCTCAACAATCCCAGCCTGAACAAAACCAGCACCAACCCCGGTTTTGCCGTCTTCGGCAAAATCGTCAACAAGGGCGGCCTGCAGGTGATGGACGCGCTGGCGTCCCACGAAATTATCGACGCCAGCGTCGATACCAACATCGACCCCTCCATCCGCGGTGCGCTCACTTCCGTTCCGGTGGACAGCGCCAAAACGTTCCAGCTTCGCGGCAATCACGTGAAGCCCACGGCCGACCTGGTTCGAATTCTTCGCGTCGCAATCGGAATGGACATCACCGCAACCCCCAGGCCCGCAGTGCATCCCAAACGCTAAAAAAGTTGCCCTTCGACAACCTCCTGGACACGCAAGGAAAAACGCCAATGAAGTTTCGGGTCCCCCAACTGCTCCATCTTTTTCAGTCCAACCGAAAAACCCGGCCAGACGACGCCTCGCCGCCTCAACTCCAGGCACTCGAATCCCGCACGCTTCTGTCCGTCTCGCCCAACGTCACATCGATCATCGCCGACAACCGCGGCCAGGTGATCCTCACCACCGACGTCGCTCTCAAGGCGTCCACGGTCAACCGCAACACCGTGCTCATGTTCACGGCCGGTGCAGATCATAAATTCCATACCGCCGACGACGTGGTGCAGCATCCGACCATCGTGTTGAACGGCAAGCAGATCAAGATCACGGGCAACATCGACTATCGAACCCCTTACCGCGTCGCGTTGCTCGGCTCCAAAATCACCGACGCCGCCGGCCATAAGCTGGACGGCGAATTCAACGGCGCCGGCACGGCCAGCGGCAACGGCGTCGCCGGCGGCAACTTCGACGTGGTCATCAAGGCGGCCTCGACGAAAGTGGTTCGGTTCACGACGTACGCCGGAATATTCAACGTCACGCTTTCGTCTGATCCCGCCCTGGCCATCACGGTCAACAACTATCTCAAGCACGTGAACCTGAAGGATTACGACAACACATTTGCCCAGCGGCGCAGCCAGCCCAGCGAAGGCATCGACGTGATTCAGGCCGGCAAATACAAGGTTCTGGACAACACCCACATCCTCACCAACCCGACGCGCGGAACGATCAAGCTGCACGCGGGCGTGAATGTTGCGGGCACTCTCGCCATGGCGCGCGGCAACGCCGCCAACTCCGGATCCAATGAATTCTTCTTCAACGTCACCGACAACCCGCTCCTGAACGTCCACACCGGCCAGGAGGGCTATTCGGTCTTTGGGCAAACTGATGCGCATGGCCAGGCGGTGTTGAACAAGATCAACGCCTATAAGCTGGTCAACGCCGGCGGCCCGCTTTCCACTTTGCCAGTTCATGATTTTGCCGTAGTCGTGAAGCGCAAGGTGCTTGACTATGTAAAGGACACCATCATCTTCGGCCGGGTTGCGGTGTTGAGTGATGTGGTATCGACGGCCTCAGTAAAGACAACGAAGTTCTAAGGCAACGAACCGGCCGCGCTGCGCCGAGGCGAAATACACGCTTCATAAACCTTGAGCATGTTCACGGCCATCTGGTCATCGGTAAATCGCTCGTGCACTGACTGCCGCCCGGCCGCGCCCAGATGGCGCCGCTGCTCTGGATTGCGGAGCAAATCCGCCAGCCTTTGCGCGAGGGCTTCAGCGTTGCCCGGCGGGGCAAGAACGCCGCCGCCGGTTTCCGAGATCAGTTCAGGAAAGGCGCCGTGGTCCGGAAGCACCGCCGGCAGCCCGCGAGCCAGCGACTCCAGCACATAAATCCCCTTCGGCTCGGCATACGCCGTCGGCACGCTCAGGACATCGGCCGTGTCGAATAAGTTGATCTTGCCGGCCAGGTCCACCTCCCCCAGGTGATCGACAGCGCTGGACAAACCCAGCGAATCAATGCGCTGTTTCAGCGACTCAAACCATTTGTGATTGGCAGCGCCAAGATAACCTGCCGTGCGAAGGCGAGCATGCTGCATCCCCGGCAGACGCCGAAGAATGGCAAACGCATCGACGAGCCGGTCCAACCCTTTTTCCGGGCAGATGCGGGCCAGATAAGCGATGACCGGCGGATGCCCATTAGGCTCTGATGGCCGCTGGGAC
Source organism: uncultured Phycisphaerales bacterium (assembly GCA_963788015.1). Lineage (GTDB taxonomy): Bacteria > Planctomycetota > Phycisphaerae > Tepidisphaerales > Tepidisphaeraceae > JBBRHH01. The sequence goes on along the minus strand of CAWBEY010000012.1, from coordinate 2,704,124 downwards.
GGGGCAGCCAGAACCTCCCGCGCCACCCCGGGATAGACCACCTCGATCCGCTCGCGCGGAATATCCAGATAACTCGCCATGCGCCCGGCGTAATAGTGGCTGGTGGAAATAAAGCCGCTGATGTCGGCGCTGCGCTCGCGGATGATGTCGCGCGTTTGCGAGATATACGGCTCGACCATGGCGTCAAGGAAAATGTCTTCCCCGGTCAGCTCGCAGATGACGGACGCGCCCAGCTCTTCGCGGATCAAGCGCGCCATGCCGATGAACATGGCGTTGGGCAGGCTGACGACGGCCGGCTTCACGTACTGCTTGAGAAAACCGATGAGGCGGCGCAGCTCCTTGACCTGCGGGCCGTGCTCGCCCCGCAGGATGCTGAGGATAAATGGCCCAAGCCTGGCGGGCGAAGTCTGCGCCCCCGCGTTGCCGGCCAGACGCAAAAGCCAGTTACGGTCCAGGATCCAATCCAAAAAACGGGGAGTGTGCCGAAAGAGGCGCGAGGCGTACTGGAGATAGACATTCACGCCGCCGTAAAAAACCTGATCCAGACTCACGGATGGAGAATCGGTTTTCAGCGGCGTGTACAGAGGCACGAGTGTCGCGCTATGCCCGCGCGGATCAGGGCGGCCGCAAGCGTGTTATCGCGCATGCAACTGCCGCAATACATGCCCCCAGCCCCGGCCGCCAGAATCGCGATGTTCATAGTGCCCCCCGGACAATGAACAGAATGCACGAAGGCGCGAAGCGGGATGAGGGGATGCGGAGATGAAAGGGTGGCCGGCCGCATTGGTGGTGATTGTAGGTTAGCTCATCGCGCCAACTGGATAACTTCGAGAACTTTTCCCGGTGCCGAAATCGGTATTGAAATAACGGTCAAGAGTGGCTTGGGACGGACGGCGGGTGAGGAGCGAGAAGATGATGACGCACAGGGCGGATCCGACAACCATCGGCACCACGGGCATAAAGCCCAGCACCGCCAGCTTGCCGTTCTTCGCCATGGTGAGGATGGCATGGCCGCCGGCCGACCAGACGATGGACTCCGGCGCGAAGTGTTTTTCGAGAAGGCCGACCGAAATGATCGACGCGGCAACAAAGATGGCGGCCGCCAGCGCGCCGTACTTGGTACTCCGCTTCCAGAACAAAGCGGCAAGCATCACCGGCGCGAATGATGCAAAACCGGAGAAGGCCCATGAAATCGCCAGCTCAAAAATGGGTGGCTTCCAAAGCGCGATGATGTATGCCAGCAGGTTGGCAAAGATAATAAACGACCGGCCGACAAAGACCGTGCCCTTTTCCCCAAAGCGCGCCCGGCCGCCGTAATAGTCGAAGATGTCCTTGGTAAACATCGTGGACAGCGCGAGGATCTGATGGCAGTCCGAGCCCATGACGGCTGAGATAATCCCGGCCGCAAGAAGTCCCGCCAGCAGTGCGGGAACGTAAACGTGCAGCATCTTAAGGAGCACGGCGTCAGGCGTGCCGCCGGAATGCGACAGCTTGCCAATCTCGGCGATGATGCTTCCTTTGAGCTTCGGATTTTTAATCGGGTTCACGATCGGAAAAATCTGATCGCCAAACTGATCCGATGACATGGTTCCCGCGCGGGCTGCGGCCACCAATTCCTGGCCTTTGTCATCCTGCGCCAGCAACGTCACCAACGCGGGATCAGATTCTGCTTTGTGCCCAAGCCACGCCGCCATTGGCTCGGAACTGGCCGCCAGTTGCGCGTTGATCTTGGGCTGGCCATTGGCAACAGCGCCCAGGAACACGCACGGCAGCCAGATGGCCATGATGCACATCGGATACAGCACGACCGTCTTGCGGAAGGCCGTCACTTTTTTGGCCGTGAAGCACATGATCGACATGTGCGGGAACATGATCGAGGAGAGCGGGATCAGCATGTAGCTAAGGAACGTGGTGGTGGGGATGCGCTCGCGATTGAGCACCTGCTTCATGGTGGGATTGGGGTGGTTGATGAGGTTGGTGACGGCGTGATTAAATCCCTGGCCGCCATCGATGTTGTGCCCGATGACGACAAAGGCGATCGCGCCGAAGCAGAGGAACAAAATCGTCTGAAACACGTTCACCCAGACGGCCCCGCGCATGCCGCCGAAGAAGACGTTGCCCATGACGACCAGCGCGACGATGGCGCCGCCCACCGGGTAGGAGATTTTGCCGTCGGTCAGAGCTTCAAGAATCGTTCCGCCGCCCACGATGCTGATGATGAGATACGGAATCATCATGGCCGCGGTGAGAAGGAAGATGACGGTGCCGATCGTGGAGCATTCCCAGCGGTCGCGGAAATAGGCCACCTGCGTCATGTGGCCAAAGCGTTTGCCCAGCGCCCAGAGGCGCGTGCCGATGAAGAACAGCGTGAGCGGGATAACCAGCCCTGACGAGCTGGCCATCATGCCAAAGACGCCGATGCCCACTTTGTACGCCATGCCGGAGCTGCCGATGATGGCAAAGCTGGTCATGTTCGTCGCGAATAGCGACAGGAAAAAGACGATGGGCCCAATCGACCGGCTGGCGAGGAAAAAGTCTTCGCCGGTCTCCTTGCCCTTGCGAAAGGCGAAGATGCCGATGTAGAGGACGACGGCGAGGTAAACGAAGATGACGGCCGTGGGAACCAGCCATTCATGCTCGGCGGCGATGGCGAGTGCGGGATGAAACATTTAATGCAGCTCCTGATCGCGGGGCTTGGCTGAAGGATCGGGTTGAACGTTCTCCAGGTGCTTCGGCCAGGCTGTTTGCACCAGCAGAAACATCAGCACGGCACACGCAACGGCGAAAAGGCCGTGGTACCAGAGGCCAACCGGAAGGACGGCAAAGAGCAGGGGAGCGATCCGGGTCCAATTCCAGAAGTCCTGGTGGAGGACGACGAGTATGAGGGCGAAGAGGAAAACCAGCCATTTCATGAATTCACAACTCCGGTTGAGTCCCACGGATGCGACGTTGGCGGCCGGGGGACAAGATAATACAGGGAGGCCGGGAATCTGACCACGGAGCGAGTGATGGAGGGGGAAAGTTAGAAGGATGAAGGAAGAAGTGTGAACGGAGGAGAGGGGTGGTGGGATCGGCGCGTGTTTGTTGTAGCCACAGAGGACACCGAGGAAGACGGGGGCGGGGAAGTTTGAATGGCCAAGGTGGCACGGGGGATGGGGGGCGGTTTGGGTGGGTTTTTGTTGTTGTAATTGAGTTGCGCGGGGGATTTTGGGAGGGGGGTGAGGATTGACAAGGGTTTAGGCCAAAAGTGGCTTGCAAAAAGCGACACATAACCGACCACCAATCGACCACCAACCGACACGTAACCGACCACCAACCGACCACTAACCGACTACCAAACGACACATAACCGACCACCAAACGACGCGGGGCTGGAGACATGAAACTGGAGACTGGAAACCTGAAAAAGGCGCTGTTGGAGACCGTGGGTTGTGGGGATTGATTCATTGATTCATCGGTGCATTGATTCATCGAAGGGGAGGGGCGGGTGGGGGTGGAGGGGAGGGACGCGGGGCTGGCGGGGGAAGAAGCTCCGGATTTGCGTCCGGGGATCTGGCGGGTGCTGGAATGGATGGGCATGGGTTCCCCTGGTTGTGCTCCATCTGGGGGGGGATGGGGCGGCGGTTGCCTGGGGGTTGGCCAGTTGACGCTGGAGGTAGTGTAGATGGATGTTAGGGTAGTGTCAAGGGGAGGACGGAAGTTGCTGTTGCTGTTGCTGTTGCTGTTGCTGTTGCTGTTGCTGTTGCTGTTGCTAGCTGCTGGTTGCTGGTTGCTGGTTGCTGGTTGCTGGTTGCTGGTTGCAGCGGCCGCGAAGTCTTAAGTTAATGTGCGCGCAACGTGGTCATGCAGCCCGCGGCTGGGGATGCAGAATCACAACAGGCGCTTCATCAGTCGTCAAACGGATTTAGAACCTTCACATCCGCCGCTTTGAAATCGCGTACGTTTCTTGTCACGACCGTCAGGTCATGGGTCAACGCGGATGCCGCGATCAGGCTGTCCTTCACTGGCATCGAACGGCCCGACAAGCGCAGGTCTGCGAGAAGTTTTGCCCATCTCAGCCCGGTGGCGGATTGAAACGCGACACAATGAATCTTCTCCACCCCGTCTGCAAACCATCTCTTCATTCGGCGTCTACGGCCGCCCACCGGCAGGAGATAAATTCCAAAACGAATCTCACCCAAGATGATCGGATCGACCGCAATTCGCGATTCGTTCTTACGCAGCCACTCTATAACGCCCGCTTGCGGCCGCGGCTTAGTCGCCTCGCTCAGAACATTGGCGTCAACCAAATAGTTCACAATGAATCCGTTGATTCAGATTCAATCGGAACAAAATACCCCTTCTCCGGACAACTGAGGAGCCAGTCTGTTACACCCTCGTTCCGCGAAGGCTCACGACGCGTCACGCGGTAATCGCCGCGATCCAGACGTTGAACTTCAAATTGCTGGCCAGCCTTGATGCCATCCAGGCTCCGCAACTGGGCCGGGAGCACGATCTGTCCCTTACTCGAGATTCTGGTCCTCATGCGCAGTAAGATACCGTCTTACCTTCCACATTTCAACGTACCCCGTCCATCGTACCTCCCTCGGTGGGCATATCCCTCTCCAGCCCCAGGGACCTTAAAGCTTTGAAGCCTCGGCGAGGCGTGATGGGTACATGAGCGTTTTGCTCCGATTGGTCTCTCGGATACCCTCTTGGTTATGTGGAATCGGCTGTGCATCGTGCTCGTTCTGGGGTTTATTTCAGGAGGAATGTGTAGCGCGGCGGCTGACCCTGGCGGGTCTCGGCTGGCGGTGCCGGGGGCGGAGGCGCAGCTTCGGGCGGGGAAACTGCTGGATGAGGTTTATAAAGACGAGTTGCTCAAGGCCAGGACGGCTGATCAGAAGACCGCCATGTCGCGCAAGATATTTAAGGCCGCCACGGACACGAAGGACGACCCGGCCGGCCGGTATGCACTGCTTTTGAGGGCGCGAGATCTGTCTGCTGAGGCCGGAGATGTGAAGGGGGCGCTGGAGGCGGGGGATGCGCTCGTGGAGCAATTCGATCTGGACGCACTGGCGTGGCAGGCGCAGGGTCTGACGCAATTGGTCAAGATGGCTCGGCCGGCGGATGAGAAGGATGTGGTGGGGCGGGTGATGCAGACGCTTGATGCCGCTATCGCGGCCGATCGTTATGAGGTTGCTCATCAGTTGACGGATCTGGGGGTAACGGCGGCGGCGCGGTCGGGGGATGCGGCGCTCGTGAAACAGACAACGATGCGAACGAAGGAGGAGCACGAGATCGAGGCGGCGTATCCGGAGGCGCAGAAGGCGTTGGCGGCGTTGAAGCAGAAGCCGGATGATGCGACGGCGAGCGCGGCGGCCGGTCGATTTCTGTGTTTGATGAAGGGGGATTGGGAAGCTGGGCTGCCACTGCTAGCCAAAGGGCCGGATTCGGAAGCCAGGCAGCTGGCTACCAAAGAGCTGCAGGCGGCGGGGGATCCAAAGGCATTCAACCCAGACGGCTGGTGGGATGCGGCCGAAAAGGAGCAGGGAATTGCGAAGGCGGCGCTGCAGCGTCATGCGGCCGACTGGTACACCCGGGCGATGCCATCGCTGAGCGGGTTGGCAAAGGCCAAGGCGGAAAAACGGATTCAAGAGGCGGGGCCGATCGTTGGGGCGCCGGCACCGGCGCGGGCATGGGTCAATTTGCTGCGCGATGTTAATGGTGTGAAGGGGGAGTGGAAGCTTCAGGGAGGCAAGTTGGTTCTCAGCAGTGAATCGACACTGCAGCAACGCGCGACGTCTGGCTTCGCAACCAGGGGCGACTACGAGTTGCAGGTGAAGTTCATCAGGAACAGTGGCACGGGAGCGGTCTGCCTTTTCATTCCGGCCGGTCAGGGAGAATGCATCCTGGCGATGAGCGGGTGGAACAAGCAGTTGAGCGCCCTGTTTTCAAAGAAGTTCGCCGAGGCGGCCGGGGCAACCGTACCGCATGATGGCCTTACAAACGGGCACGAGTACACGCTGAATGTACATGTGGTGCTGAAGGATCAGGATGCGGACCTGACGATTACACGCGACGAGCGGCCGCTGATGCACTGGAAAGGGCCACAGTCGGATCTGGTGGTTCCGGAGCTTTGGGCGTTGCCGCACGCTAACGCATTCGGTTTTGGCGGGGATAATGCAATGACATTCACGGAGGCAAAGGTGCGGGTGCTTTCGGGGACGCTGGAGTCTTTGCAGAAAAAGGGCGATGCCGGACCAAAATGAGGAGTTGATGGGGCGACTCCCGGGAAGCTTTTGCGGCTGGGTGCATCGGATATTGAAGTGAAACCTGGCTTGATGCCATCCTGATTCCGCAACTGGGCCGGGAGCACGATCTTTCCTTTGCTCGAAATTCTGATTCTCATGCCTGTAAGATATGTCTTACTTTCGACCATTCAATGTAGCACGCAACACGCTTCCCAAGTCCCTCCGCGCGTCTTCGCGTCTCCGCCGCAAACTCCTCTCTTCCTTCGTCTCTTCGCGCCTTCGTGGTTTCTCCCGACAACCAATAAGTGCCTTTGTGGTGCGTCCTCCCCCCAGACCCTACGCAAAGATGCCATCATGCACCTTCCCCGCCACGTCCGTAAGCCGGAAGTCGCGGCCGCTGTAGCGGTAGGTTAGTTTTTCGTGGTTCAGGCCCATGGCGTACAGGAGAGTGGCGTGCAGGTCGTGGACGTGCATGCGGTTTTCGACGGCGCGGAACCCGAATTCGTCGGTGGCGCCGTAGGTGGTGCCGCCTTTGACGCCGCCGCCGGCCATCCAGACGGTGAAGCCGTAGTGGTTGTGGTCGCGGCCGGTGGAGTTGCCTTCGGCGACGGGGGTTCGGCCAAACTCGCCGCCCCAGAGAACGAGGGTGTCTTCGAGCAGGCCGCGAGATTTGAGATCTTTCAGCAGCGCGGCAATGGGCTGATCGACGCGGCGGATGCAGCCGGCGTGATGCTCGGTGCTTTCATGGGAATCCCAGTTTTCCTTGGCGTCGTAATAAAGCTGCACGACGCGCACACCGCGCTCCACGAGGCGCCGGGCGAGGATGCAGCCGTCGTTGAAGTCGCCTTTGCCGTAGAGCTCGCGGGTGGCGGGGGTTTCGCGGCTGAGATTGAAGGCCTCGTGGGCCTCGACTTGCATGCCGAAGGCCATCTCCATGGAATGCACGCGCACCTCCAGGGCTTCATCGCCGGCGCGGGAGGCGAGATGCTGCTCGTTCAAGGCGCGAATCAGGTCGAGTTGCTCGCGCTGGGCCGGGCGGCTCAGGGCGGAATTGGCCAGGTCGGCGATCACGTTGTCGGGCTTCATGTCGCGGTTGACGACGTGACAGCCCTGGTAGACGCCGGGAAGAAAGCTGTTGCTCCAAAGCTGCGGCCCGACGACGGCGGGGCGGCCGGGACAGAGGACGACGAAGCCGGGGAGGTTGCGGTTTTCGCTGCCCAGGCCATAAAGCATCCAGGAGCCAAAGGCGGGGCGGATGGGAAGGCTGGAGCCGGTGGCCATCATCAGCAGGCCCGGCTCGTGGTTTGGAATGTCGGTGTGCATCGAACGGATGACGCAGAGATCGTCGGCGCATTCGGCCAACTTGGGGAAAAGCTCGCAGATTTCGAGGCCGGACTTGCCGGCATGTTTGAAGGCGAAGGGGGAGGGGAAGAGGTTAAAGGTTTTTCGCTCGGTGCTGAGATTGACGGCGGGAGGGCGCTGGCCGGCGTATTTGGTGAGGGCGGGCTTGGGGTCAAAGGTGTCAACGTGCGACGGGCCGCCGTTCATGAAGAGGTGGATGATGCGTTTGGCGCGAGGGCGGAAGTGAGGGAGTTTTGGGGCGAGCGGGTCAAGGCCGGCAGCCGACATCGGTTGAGTCGCGGCCGGCCCGGCGGCGAGGAGATTTTGCTCGCCGAGCACCGAGGCCAGGCCAAGCGTGCCAAGGCCGGTGCCCATGGCTTTGAGGATGTCGCGTCGCGAGCGTTGATGGATCATCTGCAATCTTTAGTCGATGTAGAGAAACTCGTTGCTAACCAAGAGCGCTGGGCAAAACGCTCGAGGCGCGAGAGGGTGTTCTTCGTGGGAACCGTCGTGGGCTGGTCCTGCGCCTCAGGAAGTGCGTGATGAGGGCCATCTCCGCATCGGTGGGGGCGCGGGCGAAGGCGATGCCATAGGCACGGCGGACCTGCGCCGCCGGGCCGGGCTCGGATGCAAAGCGTGCGGCCAATGGCAGGGCGCGGTCGAGGATAAACGGGCTGTTCATCAGGAAGAGAGATTGCTGGGGCAGGGTGGTGTTGTTGCGGCGCTCGGCGGTGAGGCCGGGGTCGGGGAAGTCGAAGAGGCGAAGCAGCTTGCTCAGGTCGAGGCGGCTGACTTTCGCATAGACGGTGCGGCGCGTATTGGCGATGTCATCCACGTCGACGCTCGGGCCGCCGAGGGTGGGGTCGAGGTTTCCGGTGACCATCAACACCGCGTCGCGCAAGGACTCAACCGTCAGGCGGCGGCGGGCGACGCGCCAGAGCCACTGGTTTTCCGGATCAATGGCCTGGTTGGCGGGATTGGAAGTGGAGGCGCGCTGATAGGCGGCGCTGACCATGATGTCGCGGTGCAGGCACTTGATTGACCAGCCATCGCGCACGAATTGATCGGCGAGGTAGTCGAGCAGCTGGGGATGTGTGGGACGCGCACCCAATGCGCCGAAGTTAGAGGGCGTGGAGACGATTCCGCGGCCAAAATGCTGCTGCCAGATGCGATTGACCATGACGCGTGCGGGCAGCGGATTGTGCGGATCGACGATAGCCTCGGCGAGCTCGAGGCGGCCGCTGCCGTGCGTGAATCTGGCCGAATCGGCGCCGGCGAGAATGCGAAGAAACCGTCGCGGCGCGGGCTCGCCCTGCTGGGCCGGATTGCCGCGAAGGTACACCCGCAGGTCACCAATCTTCTCGCCTTCGACCACGCCGTTGCACCTGGCAGGCTCGGGGGGGAGGGCGGCCGTGGCGGCGCTGGCGGCTTGCTTCAGTTTTGTGTATTGGTCTTTCCAGTCGGCGGGCGCGTCATCCGCAACGACTTTCTCCGTCAGTGGAAAGACGCCCTTCTCGCCGAACAGATCCTTCTGCTGGTCGAGATTGCGCTGCTTGAGCGGCTTGGCCAGGTTTTCCTTGACGCTCGCGGCGAAAAGCTCGGCCAGCTCGCGCACCGCGTCGGTTGGCTCGCGCGGGCCGGCTTTTGTGGGGAGGAGATCTGTCCATTTCAAGAGACGCTGGTGACGGCCGCCGCCTTTGCGGAGGTAGTTGTCGAGGGCGCGGAATGCGGCCGGGTCGAGGCCAACACTTTTTGCCAGCTCGTCAGGCTTCAGAGTTGGTTCATCGAGCTTTTTTGCGTTGTACGACCAGACTGCCAGCGCCTGCGACGGGAGTGAATCCGCCTTAACGACCGCCAGGCGATCGGCTCGGGTTTGCACGAGATCGGTGACCTGCGCCGCTGCCTGGGCGGCTTTGGCGGCGGCAGCATCGTACGCGGCTATTTGATCGCGCGGCGAGATCGGGATCACCTGATCTTTTGTGCTCGCGATAACGCCGGTGAGGGAATAATAATCCTGCGTGGGGATTGGGTCGTACTTGTGATCGTGGCAGCGGGCGCAGCTGACGGTGAGTGCGAGGAAGGTCCGCGTGAGGGTGTCCACGCGATCATCCCACTGCTCGGCCTTGGCGCGATCGAGGTCGTTTGGCCTGGGGTAGATTGCACCCAGGCCAATGAAGCCCAGGGCGCGGCGGTCGGCGGGGTCGCCCGATGTTCCTTCCATCAGATCGGCGGCGATCTGAAGCTTCACAAAGCGGTCGTAGGGGATGTCCTTGTTGCAGGCTTCGATGACCCAGTCGCGATAACGCCACGCATAAGGAAGCTTGCCTTCGGTCGGGTGGGCCTGGTCTTCGGCGTAGTGTGCCAGGTCAAGCCACTGGCGGGCTTGTTGCTCGCCGTAATGCGGCGAGGCGAGAAGGCGGTCAATGACTCTGGCAAAAGCATCCGGAGACGCGTCGGCCAGGAACGATTTCACTTCCTCTTCGGTTGGCGGCAGACCGGTAAGATCAAACGTGGCGCAGCAGGAGCGTGCGCCGGTCGGCGGGGCCATTGGGCGCAAGGCCAACAGATAAAAGTTTTGCGGCGATGAAGCGGTCGATGGGGCGTTGCGACTGCCCTGGAGCGGCCGGCGGGGGCGCTACGACGCTTACTGGCTTAAACGCCCAGAACTCGGCGGCGGCCTGCCAGTCGATCTGATGATTCTCGACCAAAGCCCCCACGCGCAGGATCTGCGCACCCATGTCCACCCACTTTTCAAGATCAGCGATCGAAGACGCGGGAAGCTCGTCCTCGGGCGGCATCTCGGGTTTCTTGCCGCCGGCGCCTTTGACCATGCGGATCAGCAGGCTTTCGGCGGATTTCTTCGGCACCAAGGCGGCGCCCGTCTCGCCACCGTCTTCCCATCCTTTTTTGGAGTCGAGCCGCAACGAGCCTTTTTGCTTCTTCTCGCCGTGACACTTGATGCAGTGCTCCGCGAAAATTGGCCGAACCTTGTGCTCAAAGAATTCGATTTCGTCGGGAGACGGAGGCCCCGCGTGCAGAGAGGATGCTGCCAAGGCGAGGCAGAAGAGGATGAGGCATGTGATCGACTTCATTGATTTCGACTTGTTTTGCCTGCACTTAAATGTCGCGACTGCCCAGAATTGGCCGTCAAAAACAAGTTAGAGGCCCGCGGGCACCTTATGCGCATTGGAATGGCCGGCGGCCTGGGCGCAGTTATTACGCACACCGCGCAGGCCCATGTTGCGACAAGCCTTTTGCCACTCCGCCTAGACCGGTTGACAATCCCCTTCTCTTCAGACAGGCCCGTGCTAGCTTCCACCGCGGAAGCTCCGGCCGCGTATATCCGGCGTCAAGCCGCGGCGACCCGCCCCTCCATCAACTCCCGCACGCCATCCTCCGTTGCCTTGTCCCTCTCCACCTTTCCCACCACCCGCCCCTCCCGGATCACGATCATTTGCGTTGAAAGCTCCATCGTCTCGCGTATGTCCGATGAGACGATCACCAAGGCCGCCCCCTGTAGCGCACAGGTTGTCGATTAGCCCATAAATCTCCCGGCGCGTCTGCGTGTCTACCCCGCGTGTTGGCTCTTCAAAAATCATCACCCGCGACCCCCGCGCCAGCCATTTTCCCAGTACCAGCTTCTGCTGTTCACCAACCATGAGCGACTCGGGCAAACAATCAATGGACCTTGTCCGCACGCCCAGCCGTTCCAGCATGATCTTCGCCTTGCGCCGCTCGACACCATGATTCACTAAGCCCAATCGCCCGAGCCGATCCAGCATTCCGAGGGAAAAGTTTTCGCGTACGCCAAGTCCATTCACCAGCCCCTGCCGCCGCCGGTCGGCCGGCACCAGCGCAATCCCCGCCCGAATCGACTCCTTCACCGACCCTGGCCGAACGTCCTTCCCACTTACCCGCAGGCTTCCGCGCGCCGCCGGCGCAAGGCCAAACAGCGCCCGCGCCACGGCAGCGCTTGCGTCTCCCGCCAGCCCCACCACCTCACCGGCCCGAACCTCGAAGCTCACATCCTCAAATTCATCATCAACGCTCAACCCCTTCACCGAAAGCCGCGCATGTCCCGCCACCCCCGACAAATGTTTGGGCGTATACGCTTCCACTTTCCCGCCAACGATAAGCTCCCCCACCTTTTCTGCCGTCGTCTCCTCCCACTCCAGCGTCCCCACGTGCCTTCCATCGCGCATTACGCTGATGCGATCCAGCACCATCCCAGGCCAATCCCGACAGATGTAAACCACCGTCGCCCCCCGCCCGCGCAGCTTCGCGATCACGTCAAATACTCGCCTACCCTCGTCGTCCGACATCCCTTCAACCGGTTCATCCAGCACTACAACATGCGCCCCGTTCGTAAAAGCCCGCGCTACCGACACAAGCTTTCGCTCGACACGTGACAACTGCCCCATTGCCTGCAACGCCTGTGACGACAGCCCCACCTCCTCCAATATTTCACGCGCCTTGCGCTCGATCGCCCCCCGACTCACCACCCCAAGCCGCCTTATCCCAAAGCTCCCCATGCAAACATGCTCCGCCACGCTGATCTCAGGATCAAATGGCATCTCCTGCCCCACCAGCGCCACACCGGCACGCATCGCCTGCCCCGGCGACTTGAAACGCACTCGCTTCCCATCAATGAGCACTTCCCCGGAATCCGCCCGAACCACCCCGGCCAAGACATTCGCCAGCGTTGACTTGCCCGCACCGCTGGCCCCCACCAGCGCATGACACGAGCCTTGCAAGACGTCCAGCGACACCTCCCGCAGCGCGGCCGCGCCTCCAAAACTCTTCGAGATAGAACTGAAACTGATCATCGACTTCGACCCGCACGCGTCTGCCGCCGCCCGCCGAAGATCAGAGCTATGAGAATTGCAACGCCCAGAAGAACCTTTTCCTGAGAATGTCCCAGGTGAACCGCCGGCAGTTGGAAATAACTGCCCGGGATCCGCAGCGTCACATCGCAGGCTACCGTGCAGGCGTAATGAATCAGTTGAATCAGAATAGCCCCCAGCAGCGCTCCCCACGCCGAACCGCGCGCCCCGCGTAAGCGGGCCCCGCCCACCACGACGGCAGCGATCACCGTCAAATCAATGTCAACTGGACCGCCTGTCCCCGCCGGCCCATGCCGCCGCGCACCAACAATGGCCGCGATTCCCGCCAGCAGGCCCGACAGTACAAAAGCCCACACCTTCACCCGCCCGACCGGGATTCCGCTGTACCGCGCCGCCTCTTCATTTCCCCCCACCGCTCGCCACTCCCGTCCGGCGACGCTCCAATTCAAAAACAGCCAACCAATCACAATGCATCCCAGCATCACAACCACCGGCAAAGGCGCAAAGCCAACCGCCTCGCCGCCTCGGCCGTGATAAATCCACACATGCTCCAGCAGGTTCGCGCCGGCCGGTGCCGTCTTCACTCCTGCCGACGACATCCCCAGCGCCATCCCACGAAATATCGCCAGCGTCCCAATCGTCACCAGCACCCAATGCACCCGCAGCCCCACCACCAGCCCACCATTCAAAAGGCCGCACCCGATCCCAATCAACACAGGCAGCCCATACGCGCACAAATACACTCCAAAAGCCTGAGCCGGTGGAAAATGCCCTGCTGAGATGCTGCTCAATAATTGCGAAAACGACGGCCAAACCCCCGTCTCCTGCGGCAGGCTCCCCACCACCGCCGCCGTCACCGCCCCGGCGAGTAGAAAAATTCCCCCGGCCGACAGATCAACGTTCCCCGTCACAAAAACAATCGTCACCCCCAGCGCCAGCACCGCCAGCCACGACAACGGGATAAGTATTTGCGCCAGCAGATTCGATGGATTCAAGAGCCCCGGGCTCGCCCCCGCCAGCAGCGTCCCCGCCACAACGATCACGACCAGCAAACCCGCGTTCCAGACTCGCCGCACCCGCCGCGTTCCCGGCGGCGGTGTCGCTGCTACTTCCGGCGGCTGGGGCGTTGCCGCCAAAGAATCGGGCGCCGCCGCCGATGTTTCGGCCGCGGCCGGCTGCAGCGTCGTGTCCATCTCTCCTCTCCCAGGCGCGTCCAACCACGTTCAACGGCGGCGTTTGTTCCCCACGCCCTACATCGGCTCATCCTTGATCGTCTCATCAAAAACACGCAGCAGCTTCGATTTGTCGAAAATCATCTCCTGGCGCGTCAAGCCCACCACGTCATAAACGTGCGTCAGCTCAATGGCATCTACCGGGCAAGCCTCTTCGCACATGCCGCAGTAAATGCATCGCAGCTCGTCAATATCAAACTTGGCCGGGTATTTCTCGCGATCCTCCCACGGCGAAGCCTCGGCCTCGATGTGAATGCACCGCGCCGGGCACGCCGTCGAGCACATGAAGCAGGCCACGCATTTCACCCGCCCCTCCTCGTCCTTGTTCAGCCTATGCACCCCGCGATACGTCTGAAGATGAATGCCCCCCTTCTCGACCGGCATGTCCTCCCGCCGCTCTTCCGGGTACTGAATCACCCGATCCGTCCCTCCCAGCGTGCGCAGCATGTGCTTCATCGTCGTGCCCCAGGCCGATCAGCACCTGCGGAAAATAAAACTGATCCGCAAGCGACAGCCGCGGCTCTTTCAATTCGATAACGTCGGAGTCTTTCATGGGATATTCTCAAGTTCGCAAACGCACACATTTCCTCATCGACCAGTCTTCCGCCTCCACACAGCCATCCACTGCCTGCCAGGCGTTGTAACTCTCCACGTTTTGCCGCCGCCGGTCAACTTCGACCGCCATTATTCCGCCGCCTTCGTCGCCGGCCGCGCACTTCCCGCATAACCCGCCCCCTTCAACCGCCGGCCGAGTTCCGCATCCGCCTCCAACATCGTCTTGTACCGTCCCGCGCTCACCTCCTGCGCCATCCGCTCGATGATCCCGGCCTTGGCCCTGAACTCCGCCGCGAGCGCCGCCTGCTCCTCAATCGTCCCCTGGTCGGCGCTCAAATCCAGCTTCCACGCCCCCTCTTGCCTGCGAACCACAACCGGCACGCCTTTTCTCAGCTCGGCCTCAAACATCGCTCGATCGCCGTCCACCTTCATCTGGGCCGTCTTCAACTGTTCCGCGAGACGATTGCCCCAGAATCCACGATTCACCGCCCAATCCTTTGCTGGCCTGGTCCCAGCTTGGCGGAGATGGCCATCGTCATCCCAACGGCCGCTTTGTGCAGTTCCGATCGGGCAACATAGAGAGCGCGAACGGATTCATTGCCTGTCGCAACGGCGCTAATTTCGCTTTCGGTCCCTCCATTGAGCGCTTCGGCCGCCGCCAGCGCCGCCGATCGCGGCGTTGAAAGATCAGGCGCATCTGATTTTGCCGTGGCAGGCGCCTGAGCGCAGGCTCCGGATAAAGCAAAACCCCAAAGCATCCACACCGCTCGCCACACAAACCGGCAGCGATTCATCCCCAAGATTTCTCCAGAGATGCGCACCGTATCACCCCTACTGCCCAGCGGCCGCCGCCGGCCTCGTCGCGGGTCGCGTACTTGGCGCGGTTGTCGGCGGCAATGCCGCCATTGCCTTGTCCATCTTCGCCTCAAGCTCCGGCTCAATCGCCTCCACCGTCTTGTATTTCCGCTTCGTCACGTCAATGGCCGTCTCATTCCAAACCTTCGCCGCCCCGGCGTAAATCGAGGCCAACCCCGGCGTCGGCTGTTCATCACTTAAATCCAGCCTCCATCCCCCCTGCACCTTCCGCAGCCGGAAACTCAGGCCCGGAATATTCGGGCAATCCAGCACCGCCCGATCGCCCGTCACACTCACCAGCCCCTGGTCAACCGCCACCAAGCGGCGTTGATCGTCCAGCCCATGAAACTGCGCAAAGTCCGCAGCCGCCGCCTCGCCAAAAATCGCCTTGATCGCTTCGACGCAATTGTTCCCCGCGGCCGTCGAAGCCGCCCGCGCCGTCAGCTCCTCGTACATCGCGTCATCCGCGAGTGTCGTCGCCTTTAGCTCCTCCAGCGTTCCCCCGTTCTGCGCCCGAATGGCCGAAAGAGCGGCCGCCTTTGGTGTCGAAACATCCACCGCCGGCCTCGCCCCCAGCGCAAGCGAAGCGACTAATACAACCAAACACGACAATTTTGACTTCAACATCATCGCCATGAAAATTAACCCGCTCACACGGCCGATCCACCGGCCACTGCCCCACCTGCTACCGCCCGACTCGCGGCGGACATCCGCACATACCGGCTGCCCGGAATCGCGATCTTCCGATTCGTCAGCGGTGCCGCCGGCAGCAATTTGCTCGCAATCCCGGCCACCACCATCAACCCAACATTCATCCCAAACAACCCCAGGGCAGTCCATCCGCCGATCTGCATGTTGTACCGCAGCCCTGCACAATAAATAACCACCGCCGTCACCATCACCAGCGCCAGCGACAGCGGAATCAGAGCCCGCCACGCCAGCATCATCAACTGGTCAAAACGAAACCGCGGCAGACTCCACCGCACCCACATGAACACAAAAATAATCGCCGTCGTCTTCCCAAGGAAAACCATCGACCGAATCACGCAAATCACAAAGCTTGTCGTGACGCCCGGATTCGCCACATCCACCTGGTGATGCTTGAACCACGGCAGCCATTCAATCCACGGCAAATGCCACCCGCCAAAAAACAGCGCCACGCACATGGCGCTGGTCGTGATCATCCCCGGCATACTCCGCCAGGAAAAACAGCGCAAACC
The DNA here is from genome assembly GCA_963788015.1 of uncultured Phycisphaerales bacterium. GTDB lineage: Bacteria > Planctomycetota > Phycisphaerae > Tepidisphaerales > Tepidisphaeraceae > JBBRHH01. Next base: position 2,687,844 of record CAWBEY010000012.1, on the reverse strand, counting down.
GCATGGCGCTGTACTCCGTGTGATAACCCCCCACCAATTCCTGCTCCGCCTCGGCCGTGTCAAACGGCGCGCGATTGGCCTCGGCATGAATGCACGTCAAAAATAACAGAAACGTCACCGGCTGCGCAAACACATTCCACGCCGGCACGATCCCCGCCCAATAGTGCGCCTGCTTGTCCACGATCACCCCCAGATCAAGCGAACCAAACATCAGCACAATCGCCAGCAGCGTCAGGCCCATCGGGATCTCATACGAAATCATCGAAGCCGTCGCCCGCAGCCCGCCCAGAAACGAATATTTGTTGTTGCTCGCCCAACCCCCCAGCACCACCCCATACACCGCCAGCGACAGCACCGCGATGATAAAGAGCACCCCCACGTTCAACCGCGCGATCTGGAACGGATACCGATATGTGATCGTTGCAAAAGTCTTCGTCTGCCCACCTACCTGCGCATCCTGCACGCTGACCACCGGCTTACCGCTCTCGTCCACCACCACATTCCCGTTCACCGGCACCGCCATATCGATCGCAGCCGCATACGCATCACCTTTCCCGGTCACGTCCACCGTCCGCGTCACCTGATGCTCGCCGCCCCAGGGAATCACCGCAATCGAGATGATGATGACAATGATCATCGCCATCGGCGCCACCGTAAACAGCACCCGATCCACGCCCTTTGGCCGATAGTCTTCCTTCACAATAAATTTCAGCCCATCCGCCAGCGGCTGCAGCAGCCCCCACGGCCCGACACGATTTGGCCCAAGCCGATCCTGCACCCACGACGCCACCTTCCGCTCCAGCAAAATCAAATACGCCACCCCCCCCGTCACCGCGCCATGAAAAGCCAGCGCCAGAAACAGCCAGGGATGCGAGCAGATCCAGTTCCAAACATAGTCCTTCATAAGATCATTCCATTAAGTCGTTCGTCGCTACTTCTTCTCCAGAATCCGAACGCCGCTCGGCGCCGGGCGGCCAGGTAATCCAGCGCCTGGTCAAATTCCGTCTCGTACTTCTGTTTTTCGAGAAACGTCAGAATCGTCTATCTCCAGCGCCGTCCCTCGGCGCATCTTTCCGCCAGACCAGATCGTGTAGCACGGCAGATCAATTACTTTATTTGATGGCATGCTTCAACCTTCTTCACAACTCCACAAACTGCATCGCCGGCTCCTCAACATCCGACGTCGGCACCGCCACCTCGCCGAACACCCCGCCCATCTCCCCCCGAACCTGCTCGGCGTTATACAACCCCGACCGCCCTAGTAGTCTCATATAAATATCCCCCTCCCGCCGCGCTCCCTCCGGCGGCGGCACCGCCGCCGAAAACGCCTGCATCTTCCCCTGATAATTCTCCCAGCACCCATCCTTCTCCGCCCACGCGGCCGCCGGCAGCACCACGTCCGCCCCCTCGCTCAGCGTCGTGGGCAAAATGTCCTGCACGATCCGCAGCCCCTTCTTAAACTGCACCGGCTGCTCCTTTCCAAGCCAGTTCGACAAATATCCGCCCACGATCCAACCCCCTTGCAGCTTCTTCAACTCCGCCCGCTCCGACTTCACAAGCTCATCATACGTCGCCGTCGTCCCCCCCAGCATCTCCAGCACCCGGCGAATCCCGGCCGCATTCGGCACTTTTTCCCCTTTGATCACAAACGTCTGCTTCCCCGTCACGCTGCTCTTGAATACCTCATCCTCCCCCGTTGAAGGCACCGGCCCCATCACCAGCACCGCCTGCGGATCAATCGACCGAATCCACGTCCCCAGCAGCCACGCCTCCTCACATGCCATCATCGGCGACAACACCGCATAAATACTCCCCGCCCCCTTCTCGGCCACCAGCGCCTTAAGCCCATTCACCGCCTGCTCCAGCGCCTTGTCCCAGCCCGTCTCCACCTGGCTCCCATACTGCGACCGCATCGTCCGGGTCAATCGCTTCGGGTCATGCACGGCCTTGTACGTATACCGCGTGTCGTCGCTGATCCACCACGTGTTCACGGCCGCATTAAACCGCGGCTTCACGCGATAAATGATCCCCTCGTTGTACTCCAGATAGATATTCTCACCGCCCGAATCCGCCGGGCTGATCGACGGCGCCTGCTTCAAAAGCCAAACCCGCTGCTTAAACAAAAAGTCCTTGTCCAGCAGCGCCCCCACCGGGCACAAATCCACCACGTTCCCCGACAGCTTGTTGTCCAGCGGCTTGCCCGGCGCAATATCGATCTGCTCCTTATGCCCCCGGCCAGTCACGCACAGCGACCCCTCCCCCGACACCTCCCGCGTAAACCGCACGCACCGCGTACACATGATGCACCGGTCGTTGTACAGCAGCACATTCAGCCCGAGGTTTTTCTTGGGCTTCTTCTCCTTGTCCTCCTCAAACCGCGACTCGCTTCGCCCGTAGGCGTACGAGTAATCCTGCAAATAGCACTCGCCCGCCTGATCGCACACCGGGCAATCCAGCGGATGATTCACCAGCAGATATTCCATCACCTGCTTCTGGTTATTCACCACCTTGCTGGTCTTGGTATGAACCGTCATCCCATCCCGCACCGGCGTCTGACACGAAGGCACCAGCTTCGGAATCCCCTCCACCTCCACCAGGCAAATCCGGCACGACGCCGGAATCGACAACCCCGGATGGTAGCAATACTGCGGCAGCACGATCCCCTTATCCAGGCACGCCTGGAGAATCATCTGCCGGTCCTTGCACTCAATAATTTTCCCATCAACCGTAATCTTGGGCATAGCGAGCGGATGATATAGCGGCCTGTGCCAAATTCCACCATGCGAAGCATCGGCCAAAACAGCGCATCTCAAGCCAGCGCCCGCACCCGGCCATCGCCATGCCCGCCCGACTTGCCCCAGATCCCCGGTACCGGCTTGTGACAAGACGGGCACAGCCCGTTGGCCTGCGTATAGTTCGCCGTCACCAAAAAGCCATGCCGCCGGATCAGTGTCGTCTGGCAATGGTGGCAGCGCGTGTTCTCCCACTCCCCCACCTGCCCCGGCAGGTTGCCAGGGTAAAGATACTTCATCCCCGCCTGCTGGCCATACTCAACGATCTTCATCAGATCGTCGACCGTCGTTTTGCGATAGCCGTCTGTCATCTTGTAGTCCGGATGGAACGCCGTGAAATGCCACGGCATCAGCGGATCGACCCCGGCCAGAAACTCCGCCATCCGCTTCAAGTCGTCCGCATCATCCGAAAACCCCGGCACCACCAGCGTCACGATCTCCACCCAGAACCCACGCTCCTTCAGGTTCACAATGGTCTGCGTCACGTTCTCCATCACCCCGCCCAGTTGCCGGTAGTGCCGCGGATTAAACGTCTTCAAATCAACCTTATACGCCTCCACATATGGCCGAATAAAATCCAGCACCTGCGGCGTCCCGTTCCCATTCGAGATATAAGCACACCGCAGCCCCCGCCCCCGCGCCTCCTTAAACACCTCCACCGCCCACTCACTCGTGATCAGCGGCTCGTTGTAACTGCTCGCCACCACCGGCGCTCCATGCTGGATCGCAATATCCACCAGTTGCCCCGGCGTCGTCACCTTCGGCGGCGCAACCGCATCCACATCGCGAAGCATCTGGCTCGTCACCCAGTTTTGGCAATTCGCCACCAGACTCAGATTGGCCAGGTAATTGTGCTCCTCCTCCACCTGCATGTTGTAGACGTCGCCATCGTATTCCTCGAAAGCCACTTCGCGAATGGGAACCAGATGAAATTGTTCCGTCTTCACTGCCCGCCGCGCAACGGCCGCTACTCCATCAACGCTCTCGTACCACACCACCGAATACTGATGCGCAGCGCGGTTCACCGATCGCCCCAGAATGATGGCCGGACCCGACAAAGCGCAATCGTACACCGACGGCAAATGGCCAAGCTTCAACGCAAGAAATGCAACCCCCTGCGCAAGCGCCGTCGAAACGGTGGTGACGCTCACTTTACCGTTGGCATACTGATGCCCGTCGCCCCTGACGTAAGCTCGCACAAAGCTCTCGACAACGTTCGCCGCAGCCGTGAACAGCTGTGCCGGCACGTGCTTGCCCGCGGCCCCTTTTCCCGCCAGCGACTGAAACAGCAACGCCGCCGAAGCCTTCTTGATCACCACCGCCAGCGTCGTCGCCCGCCATGAAATCTGCGCCTCCACCCCGACGAGTCTCCTCAACAGATCGCGCACCCGCTCCGCCAGCTTCATCTCCCGATGCGAAAAGCTGAAAGTCAGGCAATAACTGTTAGGCCGCTTGCGGTCGCGGACGACCGAACCCTCCGCAACGTAATAGCCCAGCAACTCCGCCATCTCCGCATCCAGCTTGATCAGCGCCGCAACGCCCGGCCGGTGTTCGTTGGGAAACCGGATCCTACCCTCCTCCATCGACGCCCCGGCCGTTCGCGAATCGCTCGCGCCATTGTCCGCCAGCTTCGATCGGACGTGCCGCACATACGACCCGCTCTTGCCAATCAACAGCCCAATCTCGCGCGAGCTTTTGCCATCCGCCGTTGCCGAGCCCACCAGATCGCGATGCTCCCGCGAAAGCTCCCAGCGCACGCGGTAAGTCGTCTCGTAGCTCGCCAATTCCCGCGCCACGTCAATCACTTGCGCCCCTTCAGACAACCGCGCATTGCACGGGCACCGCCAGATAATGCCGCGAAGTCAGTTCCCCCGCCTTCATCTTTTCAGGCGCTCGTGCTGGATCGTCCGTCGCATAGACGCGATGATCGGGTGTACATCGAAACTCCGGCAGATACAGCGGCCTCACAACCGCCAGCCGCCCCTTGTATGGATGCCGGAATACCGCCTCAACCCGCCGCCACTGCCCCGAGCCCGCCACCGCCCGTACACCAACCGGATACGCCACAAATCCATCCGGCCGTTCCTCCACCAGCCCTGCAGACGTAAACAGTTCCCCAAATCCAATCGGCCCACCATCCGTCATCACTGTCGTGTCCGGCGTAAAGCAGTACCCGCAGTGATAATCACATCCCAGCATCCCAAACGTCAGCGCATCCGACCCCGGCAGCACATGATAAAACGGCTTCTTTTCAATCGGATCGCACGCCAGCACCCCCACGTATCCCGATGGCACCAGCAGTTGGCCGTTCTCATTAAATCGCACCCGGCAAACCCCATCCCGTCCCGGCTTCACCAGGCACCGATGGCCGCAGGCGAAGCACTGCACGTCCCCATCTTCCTTCCGCTCAATCAACGCCTCGGCCGCCGGTGCGGAGTATCGGTGCAGATACTCCTTCAGACTCTTAAGCTTCTGCTTCTCTTCGAGCAGTGGAAGTGATCGCATGGCGGTTCCCGTCGGGCCCGGACAATCCCCATTCTACGGCCGGCTACGCGAAAAAGTCTGCGCTCGACTGCCTGAGCACTTCATTCAGATGACGTTGGAAATCTTAATCCAGTGCGCCCCTGACAGGCCATGCCCCACCGTGCGCAGCTCGCACGCCACCACAATCAGCCCCACCCCATTACAAAGCAAAGCGACAAGCAGCCGCCGATTGCGACGCGGCTGGCCCCACCGCCGCGCCACCTCGCAGATGAACACCGCCAACCCCGCCCCAATCAGCAGGCATTGCCCGCACAACAGCAAGAGAAACCAGAGGTCCCCCGCATCCGGCGCTGGCCGGTGATATTGAAAAAACTCCGTCGGCACCACCAGCGTGCCCAGGCTCATCGCCAGAAACCCACACCAGAAACTCACACGCGGCAACACCGATTCCGGCAACGCCAGCTTCGGCGAAGCATAATGAAGCGAAGCCACCGGCACCGGCGAACGAAATTCCAACGGCGTCCTTGTCATTAAATCATTTCTCGTATCGCGCGGCCCATCAGTGCCACGTCCACTCCGATTCGTCCCATTCCGTTTCGCACCCAACCGCCTCCTCGTCGATCACCGCATCATCCCCTCTCTGACGCATCAGCTTGAACGATTCCTCCCATCCATCCCGCACACTTCGCACCGGCCTGACGACCACGGACTCCCCGCGAACTTCCAGCTCCAATTCATCGCCAGGTTTGCATTGCTTAAGCAGCCACCGAGGGAAAACAATCCCCCTTGAGTTGCCGATGCATATGAGCTTTACCCTCATGTTGTTTTCAGTCTATGCGGAATCAAGATACGCCCGCAATTGCGCTACTCCAAAAACAACTCATCCAAATCCGGCGCTGTGCCAAAGCTATTCAGCGCCTCCGAATACCGGTAATACACCTCCAGGCAGAGCGCCCCGGCGCCGTCGTATACGCCCGGCCACCCGTCGTTGCCCAATGATCGCCATCCCGGCTCTGGGCTCCAGCAGCACGTCGCGCACTTTCTGGTTCCACCAGATGTGATACTCCCCGCCCATGTTGTGCATCGCGTATGTGGCGTAATACCAGTAATAAAAATCCTTCTGGTTCCACTCCGGCCCCTTCACCTATTAAATACCCCCCCGATGCCGGAAATAAGTCCCAGGACCATCGGAATGATGGCGAAAGGCAACAGCCCATTGCACATTTCCGAACGCAAGTCCCGCTTGGCCTCAAATCTCTCCCAAAGATTAGAATGGCCCCGCTGTCACCCGGCCCACTAAGCTCCCTTCAGAAGGAGCAATCAATGCAAACTCTCCAAACTGCACCCGCCTTTATCAGCCGCGAACCCTGGTGCGAACGGCGGGTGCGCGCCATGGCCATATACTGCAGCGACGGCCGCTGGGGCGACGCCATCGACGAGTTTTGTCACCAGGGCCTGGGCGTGCCGGCCTACGACCGCTTCGCCGTTCCAGGCGGCGCTGCCTGGCTCAACAACCTCGACTGCTCGCGCTTTTATCTTTGCGAGGCTGCCCGCCAGCAGATCGACTTCCTGGTAAAATCCCACGGCCTCGAGCGCATCATCCTCATCACCCATTTCGGCTGCGCGTTCTACGCCCACCGCCTTGGCCTGGGCCCCGAAGCCTGTCTCCCCAAGCAGCTTGAGGAACTGCATTCGGCCGCCAAGACCCTGCACCGGTGGTTCGATGGCCTGCGCGTGGAGGCGTATCTCGCCACGCGTGAAGCCGGTTCGATTGTTTTTCACGGCGTTGAGGCACCAGAGAAAACACCCGGCAGCAATCTTTGGAGCCCATTTCAAATGGAAGTATCGCGATGACACGAATTGGATTGTTTCTCTACCATCGCTCCAGAAGTGGCACCATGAAAATTCCGATAATCGCCAGGATCACGCCGCAGAATGCCATATCCCGACCCTGCTTTTGAAATACCCCCCCAATGCCGGAAATAAGTCCCAGGACCATCGGGATGATGGCGAAAGGCAACAGCCCGTTGCACATTTCCGAACGCAAGTGCAATAATTACTCCATGATCGCGATGGTCAGCATGACAATCAGGACGACGGCGGAAAGTAACATCGAGAGCCGCCCCCATAAGACAAGCTCCTTCCGCTGCGCGACATTGCCAGGCGCCGGCTCGTACTCCAAAACCTGCGGCGCCTCGGTCGGCGGTGGTGTCATCGCCGCATTGTAACTTGCCGCCGCCCATTCCCTTCATAGGCACGCACCGCAACCCGCGTTACAATTCCCACCACGTTTTCGCCGCGCGTTACATCCTGTCTTGAGCATTGGAGGAAAGATCATGCGAAAGTGCATCATTCTGGGCGTCTTCGGTTTCCTAATCGCCGCCCCCGCCATGGCGGCCGACAAAATCGCCCTCAAGCTCGCCATCGATCCCGGCACCGCCTGGACATTCGACCAGACCCAGGACAGCACCTCCGAAAACAAGGCCACCAGCGGCGGCCAGTCGCAGGTCTTTTCCAACAAGATGCACGCGCACCGCGTCGGGAAATTTGAAGTGCTGAAAATCGCCGACGGCGTGCCCACCTCAGTCAAGATCACCTTTGATGAAGCCAGCGAAACCGTGGCCGACATGACCGGCCAGCCCCAGCGCAAGATGCCGTTTCCGTACGCGGGCAAGAGCGTCACGCTCACCCGCGCGGCCGACGGGAGCGTGAGTGATGACTTCGACGGCAAGGTCGATCCGGCCGCCATGAATGAGCTGCACAGCATGATCGAGCAGGAAGGCGTGATCTTTCCGAAAGAGCCGGTGGCCATCGGCGATGAATGGCCGGCCGATCCGAAGATGCTCGCTAAATTGCTCATGCTCCAGGGCCCCCAGGACAAGGGCGGCATGACGCTAAAACTGCTTTCGGTGAAAGAAATCGGAGGCAGGCCCACCGCGGAGATGAAGGTGTCGCTGGCGGCCTTCAAGGAGCAGCAGGGGATGACTTTTAAAATGATCTCGCAAGGCGTGGCGCTGATCGACTTGAAGACCGGCCACACCATCAAGACCGACATGAAGGGAACCACCTCCACCACCGGCGATCAAAGCGGCCCCGGCCCCAACGGCCAGCCCATGCAATATCATGTGGAAGGCGAAGGCACGTTAAACACAAGCCTCGTCTCCAACCTCGTGGGCGCCGGCCAACCCCCCCTCGTCAACATCGGCGGCAACCCGCTAAATCCCAACCCGCCAGCCAATCCGCTTGGCTCGTTCGCCGGCAAGTATTCGGATGGGAAGCTGACGGCTGACTTCTCAGAGGCGGCAGGCTCTTACACCGGCACCATCGCCCTGGGCGACAAAAAATTCCCGGCCAGCGCCCGGCCCAAAGGGCAGGGATTGGAAGGCTCGTTTGAGTCCGGCAGCGACAAGTTCGAGTTCACGGCCACCCTCGACGGCGACACCCTCACGCTCATCAGCGGAGGCACGACTTACAAGCTGAAAAAGGCGGCGGTCAATCCGCTGGGCGGCGGGCAAGTTGCACCGCCTAATCCGCTGGGGCAGTGAAAGACTACCGGCTTGCGGCTCAGGCTCCGGCGGCATCGCCATCCAGCACGTGGGGGCGTCTTGCCTGCTTCGGTTGCTATTGCGTCAAAACTTTTCTTCGCATGTTTGCTCGCGACGGGGTATCTTCATCGGGCGATGTTGTCGGCCCCTCTCATCACCACTGCCTGGCTTGTCCCGTTGGCGGGGCCTGCGGTTGCGCCGCTGGAGATTCCGGCGCGGCCGACGGGCGTGACGCTGGGGCGGCATGATTCGTGTGATCTGCACCTGCCGCCCGAGGCCGAGAGTGTCTCGCGCACGCATGCACGCATTTCGCATGTGGATGACCAATGGCGGATCACCGATTTGAAAAGCCGGTGGGGGACGTATGTGAATGGCCAGAAGATCGTGACCGAGCGCGACACGCCGCTGGCGGAGGGGGATCTTGTCCGGATCAGCCCGTGGACGTTCAGCTTCACGACGGCGGGGCCTAGCACGAATCTTGGCCTGGAGTCGCACAATGATTTGCCGGTGATGCAGACGATGGTGCGGTCGGTGCGGGAGGATCAGGTTGCAGCCGCTGGCGCAGGACATTCTGGCGCTGTTGCTTGAGGCGGCGGCGGGGATTCATGCCGCCCGCACCGAGCAGGAACTGGCGGGCGTGCTGCTTGACGAGGCGCGGCGGGGGACGGGCCTGCCGCACGCGGCACTGTTGCGGCCGTTGGATTCGAGCGGGCGCATCGAGATTGTGGCGGCGCGGCCGGAGAATATGGTTTCGGGGATGCCGTATAGCCGGTCGCTTTTGGCGGCGGCTTCGCGGGGGGTGGTGGCGGAGTTGTCGGGTGACAACAGCCCGCAGGATATTTCGGCCAGCATCGTGCAGATGCGGATCAACGCGGCGTTGTGCGTGCCGATCATGCTGGCAAGCGCTCCGGGGGATGCGCCTGTGAATCGGACGGTGGCGGCGTATCTTTATCTAGATGGCGCAGCCCGGCCGGAACGCACGCGCCGCCGGCGAAGCTGCGGACCAATGCGTCGGCGTTTTGCCTGGCGCTGGCGCGGATGGCGGGGCTGTCGCTGGCGAACCTCAAGCGCATCGACATGGAGCATCGCCAGGCATTTATGGACGCGGAGATTCAGGCAGCGGCCGAGGCGCAGCAATGGATCCTGCCGCCGCGGCAGCAGATTTGCGGCGCGTTCAGTTGCACGGGTCATAGCCGGCCCGGCCGGCATCTGGGCGGCGACTTTTTTGACGTGATCCCGCTGGCGGATGGGAAACTGGCGGTGTCGCTGGGGGACGTGAGCGGCAAGGGAATGGCCGCCGCCGTGCTGATGACCACCGCGCAGGGTTTTCTGCATGCGTCACTGCTGCAACATGGGGATGTTGCCCGGGCGGTGACGCAGCTTAACCAGTTCGTCTCGCCGCGCGTGCCGGCAGATAAATTTCTAACACTTTGGGCGGCCGTGTTTGATCCGTCGGCCGGCACGGTTTCGTACGTTGATGCGGGCCACGGGTATGCCCTGATGATCGACGGCGCGGGCGGCCATGTGGAGCAGCTCAGCGGGGGCGAGGGCCTGCCGGTGGGTGTGACGGAGGACTGCATATATGAGGCGCAAACGCTTGCCCTGCCCCACGCCGGTGCGCGCGGTGATTGTCAGCGACGGCATCATCGAACAGCCAGCGCCAAACGTTGGGGAATTGCAGCAGTTTGGGCTGGAGGGATTGCGCAACACGCTGAGCGCGGCGGCCGGGGAGGATGAAATTGCCGCGTTGTTCGCGGCCGTGGTGGCGTATGCGGGGAAGCCGGAACTGGCAGACGATGCGACGGCGCTGGTGATTCGGTGGACGGGGGAGGGGGCTTGGGATGCGAAGATATGAGGGCGTGACGCCTAACTTGAGGAGGGTGTGTTATGCCTGTGCCGTCACTGGAGTCGTCTCTGCCTTGGGTGCCGATCGATGGTCTGACGGCGATTGAGGAAGATATTCCCTGCCGCCAATGTTCTTACAATCTGCGGGGGATCGATTGTACCGGCCGATGCCCCGAGTGTGGTGCACCTGCTGAACTGTCAATACACGGCGATCTACTGCGGCATTCGGATCCTGCCTGGCTCAGAAAACTTGCCCGCGGCGTTCGCATAATGCTCCTTGCGATGGCCCTCATACTTGTCGTTACCGTCGCCACAATCACGCTGCTGCGGCGCTGACCTAATGCTCGCATCGACGGCGATGTTCATCGCCAGTCTTGTGAGCTTCATAGGTACTTGGTGGGCGACTAGCCGTGACCCGAGCGGCCTGGGGAAAAAACCTATGGCCGTTTCCGGCGCTGGAGCCGCGTTGGGCTCATCATAGGAACCAGCGTGAGCGCGGTGCACCTGCTCGAGATGTCGTTCCCGCGGTACTGGCTTTTGTCGGAACTGATGGCGATCGTGCTGGCTGCCAACGGCCTTGTGTCCGTAGCGGAGCTGATGTGCCAATTGAAGTACTTCGAGAAGATCGCCTTGCGTGTGCCCGACCGGGCGCGGCAGGACGCTCCCGACTCGTTTGTTGGGGCCTTGGGTCCGCCATGACGGGCATGTTTCTCCTGCGACGAGTCATGCTGCTGATGAACAAGCAGCCCAGCCGCAACTTTCGTTATTCCATTAGTTCCATGGCAATCGCATGCGGATCAATCGTTGTAGTAATTGCTGCAGCCGTTTTCGCGATCTGGTACGTCGTGCTGTTGTTCCGATTGAAACGAATATTCCGAGAGCAGGCGGTCCTGGCCATGCAAACGTGGAAGGTGGCGGCGATCTGAGTTCACTCATGTTCGCTACTTCCACGTTGCTTCCTACAATAGATGCGGCTCAACGAATCGGAGTGTCAGGTGATCAGCCAGAACATTGAAACGATCTATCAGTCACACATCAAGCCGCTGAGCATTGAAGATCGGCTAAAGCTGATTGAGCTCATCGCACGGGAGGCCGCCGTGGTAGACACGCAACCGCAGGCGAAGCAGAACGACATGGATTTTCATGGTTCGGCCGCCGGGATGTGGGGTGGGGTCGATGCGCAGGAATACGTGAACGAACTTCGAGACGAATGGGACGAGGGCAAATGACGTCAACTCAATTCGCGTTGTCTGCCATCGCGAACTTAGATGGGATGCAGCCCAGTCAAGATATTGTAAACCAATGTTTCTACAAGCCGACCAAAACTCGGAGCGTGGACGCTGTTGCAGCCACTGGGCAAACTGGCAGGCGTGGGTGCTGTGCATTCTAATTGTCGTCTATGCCGCCCCGAGCGTTCCGTTCATGCTTCCGGATACGCACTCGGAACTCTCGGAAGAGTATCAGCCGCTGCAGGCCTTGAAGTTTTTTCAGACCAAAGGGCGGGCGTTTCATAAGTATCCGCCTTTGTCGAATTTTCTGCTGGCGCCGGCGTACGGGGTATCGCTGGCGTGGTGGCATGTGCGCGGCACGTTTGCCCATCCCAGCGGCACGTTCCCGTTTGGATTTTCCGATCCGATCCCGCAAATGGGGGCGCTGGTGTTGCAGTCGCGGCTGATCTTCCTGGCGCTGGGCGTCATCTGCCTTTTTGTATTTTTCAAGGATATTACGCTGGTGACGGGGCGCGGTGGGCGGTGTTTCTGGCGGGGCTGTTTTGCGTGGCCACCAACTCCATGTTCGTGATGAGCCTGCCGCTGTCGAAGCCGGATGCGCCGATGCTGGCGTTCTCGGCCTTGGCGATGGGAGTGTACCTGCGGATCATCTATTTCGGGCTTACGCCGAAGCGCGCGCTGTGGTTTGGGATCTGGATGGCGCTGGGGGTGAGTGGGAAGGAGATTGCGGGGCCGATGTTTGTGCTTCCGTGCATCGGGCTGTTGTGGGTTTGCTGGCCGGGCCGGCAGGGGGAGGCGGATACGAGGACGTTGTTCTGGAAATCATTGGGGCGGGCGGTGGCAGGGGCAGTGGTGACTTACAGTATTGTAAATATAGCATATGCCCCCAGGACTTGGCTGGAGTGCATGCATTTCTGGCTGCACGGTGCTGGGGCCGATGCGTCAATCTGGGGCGGCAGCGGCGCGTTGGCGCAGATGAAGGGGATGGCGTTGTGTATGGTGGATAACCTTGGGCCGGGTGGCACGCTCGTGGCGGCGCTGGCGGTGATTGTGCTGCTTTATCGCCGGCCGCAGCATTGGCTGCTGCTGTGCCTGCCATTTATCAGCGTGGTGGCGCTGGGCCTGGCGCCGGTGGGTTATACGCAGACTCGGTTTTTCACGATCGCGGCGCTGAGCCTTGTGCCGCCGGTGGCGCTGGGGCTTTCCGTTTTGCTTGATGCCGCAGGGCGGTTGGGCGCGGGTTGGAGGTTGTTGCTGATCCGCGTTCCGATCGGGGCCGCGGTTGTGGCCAATCTTATTGCCGGCTCCTTTGCCTGGATCTGCCCGGGTGGATTGCAGGCCAAAGCCATGGAACAGGTTGCGCTGACATTGCCGAAGTGCAGCCAGATTTTCGTACTGTCGGGCGAGTTTAATTTCCCGCATCACAAGGGAGCCAGCAGGCTGGAATGGCTTGGATACGATGTGGACCTGAGAACGGTGCAGGATTTGATGGCGCATCCGGAGAGTCGGCCCGAATGGCTTTTTGCCAACCAGGGCATGGTGCATTTCATCGACGACTGCGCCACACTTCCGGCGCGTGCGAAGATGCTGAAGGCGGAGTCGGGCTTTGATTTTGGCCAGTGGCGCGGGTGGAGGCGCTGGGGTACACGGCGGTGAGCGAGCGATCGCCGGTGCTGCCGCGGTGGTTTATTTTTGAGTGGCTGCCTGATGTCAGGCACTGGGAATCGGAGAACCAGACGGTAATCTACCGGCGAAATGACTTCGAGCCATGTATTCCGATCCACCGCAGTTGGAATTGAAGAGTCATTCACTTGGAGGGGTTGCCCCGGCTTCGCCAATCCTCCGGCAGATACGCCTGAATAAATCGCATAAGGCCCAGATCGTTGAGCTCCTCTTCGATCCGCTGGGGGCTTGGTTCTTTCAGCGTGGCGGCCACTTCTGTCAGGAGCAGTTCGGCGAAAATGGGGCGGTGCGCGCGAGAGTTGCTTGCGGAAGGCCTCGGCCGACACTTCCCGGCCGCTTGATTGCGACGCCATCCGCGCCAGAACGTCTGAAGTCTCTTTGGGATGTTTCACGGCCAGCCGAAGCACGGTGTAACAGAGGTTTCCCAGCGACCGGCTTTCGCGCGACTCCAGCCCGCGCCACACTTTGTCCAGGAGGCATTGCCGCCAGTGGGGCAGCCACGGATCGTTGGCGGCCGGATCGTTCTCGGCCGTGTCGGCAATGTGCGCCATCTCGCCGGTCAGCTTTGCCCCGCGCTGCTTGCGCCGAAGATGGGTGATCGCCGCATTTTTGGCCGCGACCTTGATGTAGTCGCGGAAGCGTCCGCGGTCGGCGCTGGCATTCCCGAAGCGGTGGGTCAGCATGTGCATCGCGAAGTCCTGTGCGACTTCGTCGGCTTCGTTGGGATCTTTGAGGAGCATCAGCAGATAGCCGCGAATGGCCGGCGCGTAGCGGACGACGATCTGAACCGGATCGTTCACCATCGACCAGCGCGTGGTGATCAGATTGAGAGGCCGATTCTGGCCGCTTGAAATCGGAGGCGAGTCTGTCCTGAGCATCGGTGCAACAACTCCATTCAACACGCCGAGCCGGCCATTGCGATTGGCCAATGCGGCGGTTGGTGAATGATACGATACGTCCAGCGAGGCTCGGCTCGTCGGGCGGTGGAATTATTGGACAGTGGGGTTTGGTAGCTTCGCTACATTGCCAAGTGCGGGCAAAGGAGGGGCATCCTTGTCCGTATCGCTTGCCACGATTCGAGGGTGGAGGACAATGCCCGCGTGATCGAGGCAAGAGAAATTTCACTGGCGGAATTGGCGGCGCGCCGTGCAGCGAATGAAGAGGCGCCGGCTTATGTAACCCTGGACAGCGCGGCTGGTGCCTCGATTGGAGCCGCTGGTCTTACTTGCCGGGGCCGGTATCCCTTGTGCTTTCATGCGATGCGACCACTCACCTCACGACGTTGCACAATGCGGCGGGCGAGATCCGGCGATGGACCGATCCGCTGGAGGCGCTGGCGTGGCTGGGGGGGCAATGTAAGAGGCCTGTAGTCGCGGGGCCCCCATTTAAGGGGGGCTGGATTGGGTATTTTGGGTACGACGTTGGGCGGCTTTTTGAGGTGTTGCCGGCGCGGGCGGTGGATGATCTTGGCCTGCCGCTGTTTCGGTTCACGTTTCACGATTGGGTGATGGTTCTGGATCAACAGGATCAGCGCGCTTATTCTGTAGCCTTACAGGAGTAGGACGTCGTTGGAGCCGATGCGTATTCAGCCCCGTTTTCACATATCAAACAAACCGGTCGTTTCAAATTTCACGCGCGAGGCTTATACGCAGGCCGTCGAGAGAGCGATTGAATACATCCGTGCGGGTGACATTTTTCAGGTGAACCTGTCGCAACGTTTTGTTGCAGGGTTGCCGCAATCGGCCGGGCGGCTTTACCGCGCTGCAGCGGAAAGCTCCGGCGTGGTTTGGGGCGTCGTTGATCTACGACGATTTCGCGCTGCTCTCCAATTCGCCTGAGTTGTTCCTGCGCATCACGCCGACAAGCGAGGAAGGCGGGAAATCGTCACCCGGCCGATTAAAGGCACGCGTGTTCGTCAGGCCGGGATGGCTGTTGAACTGCGGCACTCGATCAAGGATCAGGCCGAGTTGAACATGATCGTTGACCTGGAGCGCAACGATCTGGGCCGAATCTGCCGGATTGGATCGGTGAAGGTGTTGGAGGGGAGGATGATTGAAGCGCACCCCAGCGTCTATCACGGATCGGCGACGGTGGCTGGCGAGCTGCGGGAGGACGTCGGGCTGGTGGACGTGCTGCGGGCAACATTTCCTGGGGGATCGATCATTGGCGCGCCGAAGATCCGGGCGATGCAAATCATTGATGAGCTAGAACCCTGCCGCCGGGGGCCCTACTGCGGGGCGATTGGGTATCTGTCGGCCGACGGGCATGTGCAGTTTAATGTAGCCATTCGGACGATGATCCTATCGAGAGAAAGTTTCACTTTCGGTGGGGAGAGGAATCGTGGCCGACTCCTCGCCGGCGGATGAATATGAGGAGACGCTGGTGAAGGCTCAGGTGATGTTAAGCGCTGGGGGCATTAAATCACGCATCGGGTGCGCATTCAAGATCAATCACCGCGTAACGTGCTATGGAAAAATTCAGCCCACGCTCTTGATCAGAGCATGTGACCAATGACCAGCAATGCGTTTGATATTTTGCTCGAGCACGACATTGGGCTACGCGACAGATTCTTTAGACCTGCGCGGCTCTGAGCGATGAGCAATTTCATCGCCGATTTGAGATGGGGCCGGGATCACTGCATGACACGCTCAATCATATGCTCGCGGCCAAGCGTGGCTGGGGAGACATGCTCGCTGGCCGAGAAGACCGGCCACGATTGGAAGGGGTGAAGCGGACGGTGGCGGAGCTATGGCGTTGCACGACGAGATTGCCGGCGATTTCGCCGCCATCGCGCGGGCGCATCCCGTGGACGAGATAGTCAGCCGCTCGCGCGGCGGAAAGATGTATTCCTTCCCCGAGGCGGGGTTGTGACGCACGTGACGACGCACGGCATGCACCACCGCGCCCAGTGCCTCAACATGCTGCGGCACGTTGGCGTCGAAGTCTGCCGGCCAGCAGCGTGGTTGAATGGATGATTGGCGTGGATTCGTCGCAGAAAGCCCACCTTTTCAACAACGCCAGGCGCAAGGTAAAACCAGCACAGAAAAGGGCCCTAATGTCAGTCGTTTTTATTGTGGCACGCTACATCCACAGGACAAGTCGATGCATGCGAACACGACGCGGGCCTGGTTCCGGTGACCATTCGCAGCCTGCACCCCCGGCCAGGGGCTTTTTGCCGCGGAGTTTGAGGGGCGGGTGGTGGTGAGGATTGAATCTGGCTTGGGCAATACGCCTGGAAAGTTTGTTCCTCTCAACCTCTACGCCGACTGTCAGCAGGGGAAGTGGACGCCGGTGATTGGCGACGCACTTCGGTTCAACAAGGCACTGCATGAAGGTGAAGTCACCCACTCCGATTACGACGGCCAAAAGCTGAAGCTCACCGTCCACATGACCATTTCGCCCGACCCGTGGATCAAAGGTGGCCCGGCCGAGTACGTGCTGGAGTTGCAGCGCAAGGAAGATCGGCTCGAAGGCGCGGCAACCGGTTGGCTGGTTCGGCCCTCGGGGAAGATTGAGATCGAATCCGCCGTCACCGGCGTGGTGATGCCGCTTGTGCCGATCGCGGCGAAATTCAAGCCTGTCGCACCGGCCGAACATCCGCGCCTCCTGTTTCGCAAAGACGAACTTCCGGATCTGCGAAAGAAAATCCAGACCCCTTTTGGCCAAGCGATCCTACAGCGGCTCAAGGCGTCTTCTGAGCCTGTCGCGCTGGGCATGCTCTATCAACTGACGGGCGACAAGGAATTTGCCAATCGGGCGTTTCCGGCGACGCTGCAAGTTGTGGCTAACCGCAACGGCGGCGCCTTCGCCCTGGGGCGGTTCTGGGGCGATCGCACACAGGTGGTCGCCATGACCTATGACCTTTGTTACGAAGCATGGGATGCTTCCCAACGCGGCGAGGTTCAGGATTATCTCGATTGGATCCTCTTCAAATGCTTGCATCGCCAGCATCGCGTGGGGACGGTTAACTGGCAGCCCGGCAGCAATTACACTGTGATCATCTATGGGGGCAATGGGCTGGCTGCCATGGCCCTGGCGGGCGAGAAAAGTGCGGGTCCTTACGAGCCGGTCGCGCCACGAACACAGGTGCTCGACGTCGCCCCGTGGCCTGAGGCGATTGCGGCGGGAGTGCCCGTCGTGCGGCTTGAATCGGGGGTGATGTCCAAGGATTGGCTTTGGCTGGGCCCTTATCAGCAGCGGGTTTATCAGCACGTTTTCCCGTTCAGCGATTACAAAGATCACGCCGATTTGCTTGCTGAAGCGGGTGGAATGGACAAGGTCCGTCCCAAGCCTGGCGACAAAGTAACCTTCCAGTCACAAACACAATCGTGGCGACCGCTGCCGCCCGACGGAATCACAAAGGACGGCCAGCTGAATGCCTCGCTTCTCTCGGGCAACCACGAAAACCGTTACCTGTTTTTCTACACCGTTCTGGATGTGGCGGAGCCTGGGCTGTTTCGCGTGGCGGCCAAATATTACGACCCAGCCATCTTCATCGCGGGTCAGCGCGACGCACGATGATGTGGTGCGCCTGGAGAAGGGAAAGTACCCGCTGCTGCTCCGGGTCGTGATGGCAGACGGTGAGTTTCAGGCGTCGGCTGCTTTTGAAAAAGTGACGGATGATGAGGCCAAAACTCTTTTGGCCGATCCAACGCGTCAGGCGCTCTACGCCCATGCGGCTGAGGCATTTAAGGTTGATCTTGCCCAATGGAAAGCCAGCGACGGCGCCGATCCGCTCTGGAACCAGGACAACCGCTGGTATGCCCACTGGAACTCTCTGAACTGCCAGTTGGGCATTGGAAACGGCGGATTCCAGGCCGAGGGCGAAGGCTACACGCTTGAATGTTTTCAGGTGCAGCACGATTACGCCCTCGCGCACCAGAAGGTTTATGGGCGAGGCGTGACCGGCTTGCCGGATATCAGTCACTTTGTCCCACGGTATGTCGAGACCGCGTCCTTTGCGCCGAGCAGGGAGGGCGGGTGAAGGTAATTAACCAGTCATATGGCCGGGGCGCTGGCGCGGCCGGGGCCGCGTACGTCGCGCGTGGCCTTGGCCTGTGTCCACCGGAATGGCAACCGGCACTTCAGTGGTACTGGCTGCGTCACCTGGGCCTTCAGACTGATGCACCGCTATCGCCCGGCGATGCCAAACGCGTAGCGGCCGATCCTGAATTGCACGACGCCCAAGCATTGGTGGCCGCCCTCATCAACTATCCCATCGACCAGAAGCCGGCCGATCCTGGCAGCGTGATGCCGCACTTCTGGAAAGGCGATGGCCGCGGCTTCTACGCGTTTCGCAGCAACTGGAGCGACACGGACGGAATTGTTGCGCAAATCTACGGCAAAAGCGGCTACCACACGGGGTGGAGCCAGTCAGAGGGCGGCTGCTTTCAGATTTATGGGCTGGGCCGTCGGTGGATCCAGAAAGACAACGACATCGCCGGCAAGACCGGGACGCGCATCAAGGACAACGTAGTACTCCTGCCGGAGGATGCCACGGACGCCGGCGCAAGCGCTCGTGTCACTTATGCCGCCGGCGATGCCAAAACCGGATCCGGGTGTGTTACCTACGACATGAGCGCCCTGTACACGGCGCCGGTCAAGGGCGACGATGACGAGGCCGCCAGATCGTCCAAGGCCGCGCCCACCGCAATCCGATCCTTCGCGGCCGACTACAGCGGCAATTCAACCGCACCCGGCCTGTTTGCGGTCGTTGACAACATTACCGTCGGTACGCGCAAGGTCTGGGTCGGGAACTTCATCGGCGACCTCTCCACCGACGCAAATACCTTCACCATCACCCAGGGCGACGCCACCCTCAAGGGCACCATCATCTCGCCCGCCAACTCCGTGCTGGAGAAAAACAAGCCGATGACTGTCGTGAAAGATTCGCACATTCCCGACGCCACGCCCTCCCTTCAAATCACTAGCCCCGACGGCAAGAGCGGGCAGTTTTTTGTGGTCATGACCCTGCAGAAAGGCGCAGCCCCGGCTGTAAAATCTACCGGCGAAGGGCTGGATGCGAAGGTGACTGTGGCGGCGCAGACGATCCAGTTCGACGGCCAGAAGATCATCGTCGGCAATCCCTGATCGCAGCGGCAAGTCTTATTGTTCGCCTTTATTTCCCGGCCGCCTCGTCCAGCCGCCCCACCACCGGCAACGGCCCCACCAGTGGCTTGGCGTAATCAATGAACGCCTGCGTGATGTTGTTGCCATTCTCGATGTATTCGGCGGCCATGTGCTTCGTTTCCCGCGCCACCGTTGACAGCGGGGTCAGGAACGTTTCGATCTGGTACTGCCCTGTGCCGGTGCGCCGCATGGCGACGCTGCCGCCGTCCTGGTCCTGGCTGTAGCGCACCGCCTGCTGACCGACCAGCCGCGCTTCGCGTGCATCGCTTTCGGAGACAAACCCCGGGAACGATCGCTGGAGATAGCCAAAGGTGTCAGCGCGGACGCGAAGCTTTTTGCCGCCCGGTTTCTGGAGCTTTTTGGTGATCAAGCCGGCCAAAAAGTCTCCCAGCGCCCCCGTGCCCGACAACTGAATATTTCCGTGCGAATCGCGCTCAAGCCCCTCCCCCATCTTCTCGGCCCACGTCTTCCCATCCGGCGTCGAAACGCCCTCGCTCACCGCGATCAGGCACCGGCCTCGCTTGGTAAAGACGCTGTCCACATCCGACAAAAACTTCTCCTCGCTCAGCGGCGCCTCCGGCACGTAGATCAAGTGCGGGCCATCATTGTCATGCTGGCGCGCCAGCACCGAAGCGGCCGTCAGAAAACCCGCGTGCCGACCCATGATCACATCCACCTTGATCCCCGGCAGCGAGGCGTTGTCGTAGTTGTCGCCCATGATCGCGGCCGCCACGAATTTAGCCGCCGAACCGAAGCCAGGCGTGTGATCGTGAACGCGCAGATCATTGTCGATGGTCTTGGGGATATGGAAGACGTTCAGCGGATACCCCTCCTTCTTTGCCAGCTCAGAAACGATGCGTGCGGTGTCGGCCGAGTCGTTGCCGCCAATGTAAAAGAAGTACCGCACATTGTTCTTCTGAAACACCTTGAAGATGTTCTCACAATACGCGGCATCGGGTTTGTCGCGCGTTGAGCCGAGGGCGGCGGCAGGGGTTTGCGCCACACGGTTCAGAAGGTCCTGCGGAAGCTCCTTGAGCGAGATGAAGTCCTCATTCACCACCCCGCGCACGCCGTGGCGGGCGCCCAGTAGCTGGCCAATGTGGGACGATTTTTGAACTTCCTCGATCACGCCCACCAGCGACTGGTTGATGACGGAAGTCGGCCCGCCGGATTGCCCGATCACTGCGTTGCCCTTGGATGCGTTTGCCATGGTTGTACCTTTATAAAGCAAGTCTGATTGAATGGGCGGCCATGATATGCGCAGCCCGTGGGCGTTCAAGCGAAGGGGATTTCATTGCGAATTCAAAGGTTGTGCGGTATCGTCGCGCAGGCCGTTCGAGATCGTTTCGAGACGTGGGTACGCGGATGCGGGAGGTGTCGATGGGACGCCGGCCGGTGGGTGCGTTGCAGATGGCGATGATGATGCTGTCGGCCTTCGCTGGCATCGCAGGCGCGGCAACCCGCGTCGATCCCCATGCGCCCGCCCCAATCAAGTTACTGGGTGCCGCCCCTCCCGTGCCGATGGCGACAACCCAAGCCGTCCCTGAGTTGGCGGCGCAGGGCGCCTCTGAACGCGCCATTCACAAGCTCTACAAATCCGAATACGACAGCACCGCGCCCGCCGACCGGCAAATGCTGGCGCGAAAGCTCCTGCTCGAAGGCCTGGAGACGCGGGATGATTGGACGGCGCGATACGTGCTGCTGCGCAATGCGCGCGACATCGCAACCCACTGCGGCGATCTGCCCACGGCGCTCAAAGCAGTCGATGATCTTGCACGGGTTTATGGCCTGGACGCCGGCGACATGACCCTCTCAATGCTGAATGCCGCCGGGCGAATGGCCGACACGGTGGAGACTCTGGAGCCGGTGGTTCGCACGGCCATTTCCTGCATGGACGCCGCCGGCGGGCGCGACAACTACGTCCTTGGCCTGAAGCTTGGCGATCTCGCTGAGGCACAAGCCATTCGAGCTAGAAAGCCCACGCTGACCGCTCTGGTGCAGGAGCGCGTCAAAGAGCTGCGCGAGCAGCAAAAGGAATGGGAGCTGGCCAAGGCCGCAAGGGCTACTTTAAAAGTGTCTCCCGCCGATGCAGAAGCAAAGCGGATCGCGGGCAAATTCGCTTGCTTCGTTCACGGCGACTGGGACATGGCATTGCCGCTCCTGCTGGGGTGCGCCGATGTGCCGCTGCGCACGCTGGCCGAGCACGAGCTGGCCAAGCCCGTCGATGCCGGAGAACAAGTGCAACTGGCCAACGACTGGTGGGACCTTGCCGAGCGGCAGGGGCACGTTGCGAAGCTCCACCTGCAGATGAGGGCGGCCGAGTGGTATCGGCGGGCGCTGCCGCAGTTGGCGGGGATCAAAAAGGACACCGTCGAGAAACGCCTCGAAGAGGTGGAGTCGGCCAACATGTCGCAGCTAATGCTGGAGCCGGGCCTGGCCACCGAACTTTTCGCCGCCGAAAACTTCACCAAGCGATTTATGACCCGCGTTGATGCGCAAATCAATTTCGACTGGGGCCTGGGCGCCGCGGCCGAGGGCATGCCCAAAGACAATTTCTCCCTGCGGTGGACGGGGGTGATAAACGTCCGCACCGGCGGCCGCTATACGATCTGGGTAACCGCCAACGATGGCGCACGGGTTGTGATTGACGAGAAGGTGTTGCTGGACGAGCCAAGCATGTCGCACAAGCGCGCGGGGATGAAGGTACCGGTAGAATTCTCCGCCGGCGTCCACTCGCTTCGGGTAGAGTTCTGGGACGGCGGCGGCGAGGCCAACATCAAATTAATGTGGATACCGCCCGGCAGCACCAAGGAAGAAATCATCCCCGCCTGGGCGTTCTATCACGAGGCCGGGGTGGTGCGGTGAAGGACCTCAAATGGGCAGGAGCAGGGTTCATTGAAGATGCTGGCGAATTTTTTTCAAATCCCCTACAAAATCCGCATACGCTTGGGCTCTCGCTTCGTGATCCGGCATGCGCAGCAGCGCTGATGGATGAAACGTCGCCGACAACAGTGGCGCATGCTGCGTGTCCTTGAAAATCTCTCCCCGATGTTGTGTCAGCCGAAAGTCTTTGCCAAGCAGTGACTGGGCGGCCGTCGCGCCGAGGCAAACGACCACCCTCGGATGAATCACCGCAATCTCGGCCGCCAGCCACGGCTTGCAGCAGGCAACTTCGCGTGCCGAAGGCTTGGAATGTATCCGCCGCTTCCCACGCGGCTCCCACTTGAAGTGCTTCACGGCGTTGGTGACGTACGTGTCCGCGCGATCGATGCCCGCCTCGGCCAGCGCCCGATCCAGCAATTGCCCGGCCGGTCCGACAAAAGGCTTACCCGGCCAGATCCTCCTGATCGCCGGGCTGCTCCCCCACGAACATCACCGTCGCAGTCTTGGGACCTTCTCCAAATACCGTCTGCGTCCCGAGCTTGTACAGCGGACACCCCTTACACTCCGCCGCCGCCTTGCGCAACGCGGAAAGAGTAAAACGCGCGGGAAGAAAAGGTTCTGCGGTGGGATATTCAGCAGTCGCTCACCATGGCGGCTCCGGCGTTTGTTGCGATAGTCATTTAACCCGGACGAGGGCTGGCGATCTGCCGAGGCTCAACGGCGGGCATCACTTGCATCCCCAGGTCGCCGCCCCCTCCAGAACATCAACCGCCTCACCCCCCGCCGCACGCGGGCGATCATCCGCAGCAGCCGGATTCGTAGTTCCAGGCCCATCAGCGCTGGATCGCGCGGGTCTTTTTCCAGCGCCTGGCGTGCCCACTTCAGCGCTTCGGGGTAATTGCCCAGACGCTCGTGCGCCAGGGCCAGGTTGTGCATCGCCACCGCCAGGTCGGCATCACATTCCAGGGCGTGGCGCGATGCCAGTATTCCTTCTTCATATCGGCCGCGCAGGAAATGACACACGGCCATGTTCTGCCATGCCGTTGCGTTCTTGGGGTCCAGTTGGATCAGGCGCTTCAGGCATGCGATGGCCGGGCGGTTCTCGCCGCAATCCATCAGCAGATTGGCCAGTTCAAGCAGGGTATCCGGGTCCTGGGGGCGCAGCAGGATTTCGGCCCGCAGGTGCTTGCGGGCGGCCTGCATCTGCCCGCGCGTCAGGAATATCTCGGCCAGACGCAGGTGGGCCGCCGGGTAGGTTGGGTCGAGGCTCAGCGTCTTGGCGAAGCATGTTTCGGCCTCGTCGGCGCGCTCGCTCGACAGCAGCCAGCTTCCATGAAAATAATGCGCGGCCGAATTGTCCGGGGCCAGCTCGATGGCCCGCCGGAATTTCTCGCCCGCCTCGTCCAGCCTCCCCATCTCGGCCAGCAGGTTCCCCAGATCCAGCAGCGTATCGGTGTCGCCCGGCTTGCGGCGAAGCTCCTGCAAAAAATGCTGCCGCGCTTTTTCCAGTTCCCCTTTGTCCCAGAGCGCCTCGGCGATGCGCAGATGAACCTGCGGATGCGAATCGTCCAGATCGATGGTCTTTTGCCAGCAATAGATCGCCTTATCGAACAACTGGCGGGCGTGCAGGCTGCACCCCATGTTGTAATAGCAGTCGGGGCAATCTTCCTTGTACTGGCGGGCGAGGTAAAACATTTCCTCGGCCTTCTCGTGATCGCCCGTCTCGGCATACGCGACGATCCGGCCGCAGTAGCACGGCTCGAACGATGCGTCGATCGTCTCAATCTTCCCGTACGTCTTGATCGACTCCCCAAATCGACCCGTGCGCGAAAGATCATCCGCCAGGTGTGCCAGCGCCTCGACGTCGTCGGGCTCGATTTCCAACGACTCGCGATAGGCGTCGATGGCCTCGTCGAAGCGATCAAGTTCGTCGAGCGTCAGCCCGATGTTGAAGTGCCAGGCCCCATTGAACGGATTGATGGCGACGGCCGCGCGCAGCTCCGCCAGCGCCTCGGGCCACTTCTGTTGAGAGAAGAGCTCCTGCGCCTTTTCGACCCGTTGCTCGGCATCGTACCAGTCGTTCATGGCCAGAGAGTTTGGGTTGACCGCACGTCGCTTCTTAAAAGGCCGCCGCGTTCGAGGGGTGGCTCGATGCACGCGCCATTTAATCTTACCCGCACGGCGCACGCAAGGCATCGGAAAACCCTAAAATCCGCGAGAAGCATTGGCTTTCGCGATGTGATGAATTCGGTTAAGTTCCCCGATGGTGAAAGGCGGCGGCGGTTTTGTACTGAAGCACGGCATAAAAACGTGAATTTCCGACCTTGGATAACCTCATGCACCCTGGCGGCCGTCGTTGCGGCGGCCATGCCGACCGTCGCGCACGCCCAGCCAGCCCCCACCCCCCCGCCCGCGCCGGCGGTAAGCGCCGCCGACGCCGCCCGCCAGGATCTCGAACAGCAGAAGAACATCCTGAAGAACGCCGCGGCCACGCCCGCCCAGAAAGACGAGGCGGCCAAACGGCTGGTGCAGCGCGACACGCCCGAAACCCACGCGATCCTCAAGCAGCTTTTCACCGAGCCGGGCGCCAGCCAGCAAACGCAGATCGCCTTGGCGCACGCGATGGTCAACGATCCCAACCCCGATCCGTCGCTGATCCAGCCGCTGGTGAATCTGATCGGCGACGGCCGAAACCTCGCGGCCACCGACGCCGCCGCGCAGGCGCTGGCGTCCCTTGCCCACCACGGATCTGAGGAAGCATGGGCGCGGCTTGAGCAGCAATCGCGCATCCTCTCCATGCCAGTCGGCTCCCGGGCCGCTATCATCAAATCCATGGGCAAGCTGGTGGACAAGCGAGCCGCCCAGACGCTGGTCGATTTTCTGCGAAATGAGCCACTTGACATCACTCAAATTCAAAATGCCGCCAAGGCGGCCCTGGTTGAGCTAACCGGCCTCCAGCGCATGAGCGGCGACCGCGAGCAGCTCATCCGCTGGTGGGACCGCAGCAAGAACACCCCCGACGCCCAATGGAAAGAAGAATGCCATGTCCGCCAGGCGGATACCG
Organism: uncultured Phycisphaerales bacterium; assembly: GCA_963788015.1. Classification (GTDB taxonomy): domain Bacteria; phylum Planctomycetota; class Phycisphaerae; order Tepidisphaerales; family Tepidisphaeraceae; genus JBBRHH01. The sequence goes on along the minus strand of CAWBEY010000012.1, from coordinate 2,662,190 downwards.
CCTCCGGCATGCAAAACGATCTGCGCATGCTGGCCGACGCCACGCGGCAATGGGTGCAGGAGGACTACAACGCCAACCCCGAGCCGCGCAAGCTGGAAAAACTGCTCGGCAGCGGCGCACCGCAGATGCGGCTGATTGGCGTTGATCTGGCATTGTCCGACTGGGACAAGACCGGCCGAATCGCTCCGACCATCACCGCCAAACTCCGCGACATGATCGGCGACAGCGCCACTCAGGTGCGCCAGGCCGTCGTGCGCGTTTTGCGCACCACGCTGGCCGGCAGCGACGACGCCACCGCGAAGGCCGCCATGGTGGATGCGTTGATTGCCCAGCTCACGCTCGAAAAAGACAGTGACGTGAAGGCCGCCATCGCGTTGGCATTGGGCCAGTTTCGCGATCTGCGCGCCATTGAGCCGTTGCTGAACGCGCTGAATGACGAATCGGTTCGGGTCCAGGAGGCCGCCGCGGGGGCGATCAAAGATATTGGCCCGCTGGTGGTTGCTTCTAAAAACGTGACGCTGGTGGCGCGTGTCCGCGACACCCTCCGCTCCCGCGTCGCCGATGCGCCGCGCATGAGCCCGTTGCGAACGCGCCTGGTCGAAGCGATGGCCACCCTGCAAGATCCGTCGCTCCTGAACGATTTTTACGGCCTGCTAAACCGCGCTGAATCCGGCCCGGTGCGCCGCGCTGCCATCGCCGGACTCGCCGGCATCGGAAATCCCAATTCCGCCAATGCCATCATGCGCTGGATCTCCGACGCCGGTGAAGCGGGCGTGCGCCTGGAGGCCGCTAGCGCCCTGCGGCAAGTGGGCTCTTTCAACGACATCAGCTCGCTGATCGACCGCCTGAACCCCAGCGTCGAACAGGACAAATCCGTTCGCGAAGCCGTATTGAAAACAATCCTTGCCCTGGCTGATAAAGGATCGCCCGCCGACCTGAACGACCTGGCCAACAAATTGCCCAACGCCGAACAGCGTCTGGAAGTTCTCAAGCTTGAAGAGCAAAGACTGGCGGCGGCCAATTCTCCCGCGGAACTGGCTGCCTGCCGTGAAAACATCGCGCAAACCAGCATGGAATTGGGCCAGCCCAAAGACGCCGCCCGCTACTACGTCATGGCGCTGGATTACTGGATTTCGCAGAATACGCACAGGCGCGCCTTGATGCACTGGTGCGGCCGGCCATGGACGCCATCCTCCAGTCCGGGGAGTTTCCCCCGGCCATGAAATTCGCCGCCGACCGCATCACCGGCAACCGCGCCTATCTCCCCACCATGATGAACAGCATCGGCCAGGAGGTGGATCGCCTTGTAAAGCGCAAGGACTACAAAAAGGCTCTTGACCTGCTCGACGCCTCCACCGCCGCCAATTTTCCCGTTGAGTATGTGAAGCAGTTTGAAAGCCTGAAAGACCGCGTCCGCCGCTCGCAGCAAAACGGCGGGCTGTTCTGGTGGCCGGGTGTTGAAAGCGAATTGGCCAGCGCCGGATGGTTCCATGAATCCCTTTAAGAAGAACCTCCTGGTGGGGATTACCGTGCTGGTGGCGCTGGTGCTGCTGGGCGTGATGATCATGCGCTTTGGCGACGCCCCGGCGCGCCTCTTTGCCCGCGCCCAGTTTCCCGTCACCTTCCATGCCGAACGGGCCGACGGCGTGAGCGAAGGATCACCAGTCGGCTATCGCGGCGTGAAGGTGGGGCAGGTCCAGAAGGTGCGCCTCGGCGAAGACCGCGCCTCGGTCATCATTCAGGTCCTGATGAACCAGGATGCCCGAGTGCCCGAAAACGTGCAGGGCACCATCACCTCCACCCTCTTTGGCGGCTCGTCATCCCTGAGCCTCGTGCTGGTGAGCAAAACTCCCGACGACACACACGGAGTGCCTCACGGGCCCGTCGCCCCCGCCGGCCAGCTCAAGCCCGGCGCGGAACTCTACGCCGAATTTCGCGGCGTCGACATCCTCCCCCGCGAGCTCACCGACCTGGCCTCCAGCGTGCGCAACCTCAGCGAACAATTCCAGCAATCCCACCTCGTCGAGCACTTTGACCAGGTGGTGGTGTCGGCCAGCACGCAGCTTGGAAAGATCGGCCGACTGCTCGACGACGTCAGCGGCGTCGTGGAAGACAAAGACATCCGCCAGAACCTGCGCGAAGCCGTCACCAACTTCCACGACACCAGCGCCCATCTCGAGCAACTAACACGCAATGCCAACACCCAGTTAACGCAAGTCAGCGACAACGCCAATAAGCTGATGAGCTCGGCCCAGGGGCGCATCGATCAGTTGGGGACGCAGGTGGGTGATCGCCTGGCGCAGCTTTCCAAGGTGCTGGACAATCTCAATGGCGTCATGGGGAAAATCAACGGCGGCAACGGCACGGCCGCCATGCTCATCAACGACCCCAAGCTGTATGAAAGCCTGCTGGACACTTCAAAATCGCTCAACCTGACCATCAAGGATTTGCAGCGGCTGGTTGAGCAGTGGGAGCAGGAAGGCCTGCACGTGAAGTTCTGATGCACAGAGCGATATCGCGCATTCGATGAAAGCGATGGCAATGGCTGAAAAGACACTGCGTCCAACCATGAATTCGCAGGCCGCTTTTGCAAAGGCACAGGGGGTCATGCCCGGCGGCGTGAGCTCTCCCGTCCGCGCCTACAAGGCCGTCGGCGGCACCCCCGTCTTCATCCGCGAAGGCGACGGCTGCTATCTCAAGGACATCGACGGCAACGAGTACATCGACTACGTCGGCTCTTACGGCCCGCTCATCGCCGGACATGCCAATCAGCGCGTCGTCGCCGCCCTCTCCAAAGCCATCGGCCGCGGCACGAGCTTCGGCGCTCCCACCGAGGCCGAGGCGCAGCTTGCATCACTGATCGTTTCCGCGCTCCCGTCGGTGGAGATGGTGCGGTTTGTCAACAGCGGCACCGAGGCCACCATGAGCGCCATCCGCCTGGCCCGCGCCGCCACCAGCCGCGACCTCATCGTCAAATGCATCGGCTGCTATCACGGCCACGCCGATGGCCTGCTCGTCCAGGCCGGCAGCGGCGCGCTGACCCTGGGCGTCCCCTCCAGCCCCGGCGTTCCAAAATCCATCGGCGCCAACACCATCCCCATCCCCTACAACGACCTGAACGCCGCCCGTGAAACCTTCGAAAAATATCCGGGGCAAATCGCCTGCTTCGCCGTCGAGCCCGTGGCCGGCAATATGGGCGTGGTGCTTCCCGCCGCCGGCTATCTTCAGGGACTGCGCCAGTTGTGCGACCAGCACGGCGTGATCCTGTTGTTCGATGAAGTGATGACCGGTTTTCGCGTCGCCTGGGGCGGCGCACAGGTGCGCTATCGATGTCCGCCCCGACCTCACCTGTCTTGGCAAAGTCATCGGCGGCGGCCTGCCCGTCGGCGCTTACGGCGGATCTCGAAAGCTCATGGACATGATCAGCCCCTCCGGCCCGGTCTATCAGGCCGGCACCTTAAGCGGCAACCCCCTCGCCATGAGCGCCGGTCTGGCAACCCTTGACATCGTTCACGAAGAACAGTGCTACGGAGCCCTCGAGTCGGCCGGCGCTGCACTCGAAAAAGGCCTGCTGGCGGCCGCCTCCGACGCGGGCGTGCCGCTCACCATCAACCGCGTCGGCTCGATGATCACTCCCTTCTTCGTTAAGGTTGCAGGCCAGCCCGTGGAAAACTACGATCAGGCCATCGCCTCCAACACGCAAGCCTACGCCACCTTCTTCCACGCCATGCTCGACAACGGCGTCTTTCTGCCCCCCTCCCAGTTCGAGTCCTGGTTCATCAGCACCGCCCACGACCAAAGAGCCCTCAACGCCACCATCGAGGCCGCCCGATCAGCCTTCGCCGAGGTCGCGAGCAGAGTGCGTTGATCATCATTTTATGACGAAACGAAAAAAGAAGCCTTGGACAGAAATGACCGCTGACGAGTTGGCCGAGGCGACCAGGGAATGGGACGATCCCAATTATCATCCCAAGCCTTCAAAACCGTCCCGCAGCGAAAAAGCACAGATGGATGCCTTCATGAAAAAGCTAAAAAAGAAATTACGCTGACGGTTCGGGAGTGGCAGATTCAGCTTGGCACCTCACTCCCCACCCCCCTCATCCCCCTGCGTCTCCGTCCCATCCCCCTCCGTCGCCGGCGGGGCGCCTCCGCCGATCCTGCCCCAGGTCCTTCCGCACCCTCCGCCCCTTCCGCCGCCGCTGCTTCGGCGTCCGCCACGGCCTTGGCCGCCGCTTCGTCAACGTCGATCTTCGCCATCGCCACCAGCCGATCGCCATCATCAAGCTTGATCAGGCGTACGCCCACGGCATTGCGCCCGGTCTCGCGAATCTCGCTGATGGGGGTTCGGATGAGGATTCCTTTCTCCGTGATCAACATCACGTGATCCGTCTCCACCACCAGTTTCATCCCCACCACGTCTCCGTTGCGCTCGTTGGCGTCGATGTTAATAACGCCGCGCGTGCCGCGCCCCTTCACCGGATAATCCGTCAGCGGCGTGCGCTTGCCATATCCCTTCACGCACGCCGTCAGCAGTTGGCAGCACGAATCGTTCCCATCCGGAACGATGATCATGTCGATCACCTCATCCCCTTCGCGCTTGAACCGCGCCCCCGTCACGCCACCGGCTGGCCGGCCCATCGCGCGCACGTCCGATTCATCGAACCGGATCGCAAGGCCCGATTTGGTGGCCAGAATAATGTGGTCCTTGCCGCTGGTGATTTCAACGCCAATCAGCGCATCGCCCTCGTCAAGACTAATCGCGATCAGGCCATTGGTGCGGATGTTGGAGTAGGCCGTCAGCGCCGTCTTCTTCACCACGCCCTTGCGCGTGGCGAACATCAGGAAGTGCTCACCCTTGCCAAAATCCTTGATCGCCAGAACGTTTGCCACCTTCTCGCCCGGCCGGCATTCCAGCAGGTTCGCGATGGATCGGCCCTGGCTGGTCCGGCTCATCTCCGGCACGTCGTAAACGCGCCGCTCGAACACCCGACCCTGGTTGGTGAAAAATAGCAGATAATCGTGCGTGTTCGCCACGAACAAATGCTCCACGAAATCCCCCTCCCGCGACTCGCTCCCCCGAATCCCCCGGCCGCCCCGCCCCTGGCTGCGATACGTGTCAATCGGCAGGCGCTTGATGTACCCGCCGTGCGACACCGTCACCACCACCTCCTCCCGCGGAATCAAATCCTCCATGTTCAGATCGGTCACCGCGCCCGTGATCTCCGTGCGTCGGTCGTCCCCGTACTTCTCCCTCATCTCGATGGTGTCTTCGCGAATGATGTCCATCACCAGAGACTCATCCCGCAGAATCGCCTCGTATCCTTCAATCGCCTCCACCACCTTGCGATAATCTTCAACCAGCCGGTCGATCTCCAGCCCCACAAGCTGGATCAGTTGCAATGCCCCAATCGCCTTCGCCTGCACTTCCGTCAGGATGAACGGCTTGTCGGCCGCCTTGTCCTTCAGCGTCTGCGGGATGCGCGGGCGGCCGGATGATCCGGCGAAATACGAAACGCCCGCTCGCGCAATTTCTGAATGGCCTCCTCGCGTGTCTTGCTCCCGCGGATCAGCCGCACCACCTCGTCGATATCGCACACCGCGAATATCAGCCCCTCCAGGATGTGCCCCTTCTGCTGCTCCTTGCGAAGTAAAAACTTCGTCCGCCTGACAATCACCTCTTTGCGGTGATCGATGAAGTGCTCGATCAACTCTTTCAGCCCCATCGTGCGCGGCTGGCGGTTCACCAGCGCGATGTTGATCATCGACACGTTGATCTGGCAGGGCGTGTACTGATAAAGCTGGTTGATCACCACGTTCGGATCGGCGTCGCGCTTCAAATCCACCACGATCCGCAGCTTGTGCTCCCGGCCGGAGTGATCGTTCACATCCGCGACTTCCTTGAACAAATCCCGCTTCACGTTCTCCGCCACCGACTCCACGATCGACCTGCGAATCACCCCGTACGGAATCTCGTCAATGATGATCTGCGCCCGGCTCCCGCCCTTGGCCTCCTCCACATGCATCTTCGCCCGCAGCGTCAGCTTGCCCCGGCCATTTTTGTATGCCTCGATGATCCCATCCCGCCCGCAAATCACGCCGCCCGTCGGAAAATCCGGCCCCGGCACGATCTTGAGCAGATCGACCAGCGTGCAATCGGGGTTATTAATCACATGCACAATCGCATCACAAATCTCCCGCAGATTGTGCGACACCAGATTACACGCCATCCCCACCGCAATGCCCGTCGAACCATTCACCAGCAGATTGGGAAACTTGCCCGGAAGTACCGTCGGCTCGGTCAGGCGGTCGTCGTAGTTGGGCTGGTAATCAACCGTGTCCAGCTCAAGATCTTCCAAAAGCTCCTGCGCCGGGGCCGCCATCCGCGCCTCGGTGTATCGCATCGCGGCCGGCGGATCGCCATCCGACGATCCGAAATTCCCCTGCTTGTCGATCAACGGATACCGCAGGTTCCACTCCTGCCCCAGCCGCACCAGCGTCGGATAAATCACGGCCTCGCCGTGCGGGTGATAATCACCCGACGTCTGCCCCGAAATCTTCGCGCACTTGATCCGCTTGGATCGCGGCCCCAGGTTCAAATCCTTCATCGCCACCAGAATGCGCCGCTGCGACGGCTTTAACCCATCGCGCACGTCCGGCAGCGCCCGGTCCATGATCGTGCTCATGGCGTACGTCAGGTAGCTGTCCTGAAGCTCCTGCTCGATGCGCAAATCTTCAATTCGATCATTCACCGGGCTGGCCGGCGGAATCGGCGGAGTCGCGTCAGACATGAATTCCCTTCAATCAATACGCGGCCATCAAGGCCGCAAAATCTTCAATGTGAATCAGTGCAAAAGCCACGACAGCAACGCGCTTTTCCCGTGGCTGGCGAAGATAGTTATTATAGGTGAAACCGATCCATTTTTCGACCCGGCCGGCGCACGCTTTCATCGATAAATTTCCGCCACCCTGCCCGCAAGATTCGCCATGCCCACCCCCGCCGTTTGGGCCTAAACTGACGATCAGAAACAAACCCGGAGATCCAATGTTACGCCCGCACCTTTCCCTGCTCGCACTCCCGCTCCTCTTTTCAGTCGCACGCGCTGCCCCCCCGGCCACCCAGCCCGCCACCGGCCCCACCACCCGCGTCACCAAACTTTTCTACACCACCGACGACGGCAAAACCCTCTTCGTCGACGACTCCTCCCGCATCCCCCCTTCGACCACGATGGCAAAGAGGCCGTCCGCGCCCACGTCTTCTCCTGCGACGGCGGCAAAACACGCTTCGTCGGCTACCTCGACCGCCTCACCCCCGAACTCCGCAAGCTCTTGGCCTCTGCCCAGGTGCCCGAACAGCGCACCCGCCTCGAAGCCGCCGACGCCACCGGCCACGAAATCAAAAAACCAGGTGAGCCGGGCTGGACCGCCATCACCGAACCCAAAGCCCAGGCCATCCGCGAAGTCAAATGCCCCGAGGGCGCAACCGTTCAGGAAGTCACTCCCTGACCACTCTCAACCAACGCCCTTCATCCCCCCTTCGCCCCACCCAACTTCGTCGCCGTCGTCAGCGCCTGCGCCTTGGCCGTCACCTGTCCAATCACCTTCTCCCCTTCATACACCTGCACCGTCTGTTCCTTGTCCGTCGGGTTCCACACGATGTAACTCCGCACGTGCGTCGCATCATCCACATAAACCATTGACGTTGGCGATGAAGTCCGGCACGTCCAGTCCACATGCCCAAGGTTCCGCTGCACATGCGCCATGTAATACATGATCCCCATCTGCGTCGCGTCATGCGCAACCTTGTCCCCCGGCTCCTGCCACAACGTATCCAACTGCTCGCACACCCACATCGGGTCGTACATCAGCACATACCCCAGCATCACGCTCCCCAGATCCGGCCCCATGCTCTTGACCGAGCTCTTATGCTCCTTTGCCTCCCGGTCCTTGATCATGTCGGCGTACGACTTCGCGCAAACTCCGGATCGCGCACCAGGTACGACAGCGCCGGCGACGCCGGCAGCCATTGAATCCCGTAAATCCAAGCCGGATCACCGCTGAAATACGTCCCGTACACCTGCCCCCCGCTCCACACCATCCCCACCACCGGGTGTGGCCAATTCTTCGAGAAAACGTCTCCGTGAATGTTAAACCAATACTCCAGAATCGCCTGCGACTCCATCGCATAACCCATGATCCCCGTCGCCGTCATCTCCTTGTCCCCCAGCGCCTCACCCAGCAAAATCAATCCCGCCCACGACTGCACCGCCTCCGACGACGACTCCTGATTCTGCCCCCCCGGCGAGCTTGTCCCGGCCGCCCATGAATGCCCAGCCCAGATGTCAAAGGTCCGCAAAAACGGAAACCGCTTATCCGCCCGATCAAAGTTCGCATACTCCTTGGCCACCAGCCGCGCCATCTCCCCATAATCCGCCAGCCATTGCCTGTCGTTCATCCCCAGCATCGCCGCCGCCCATGTAAAGTAACCGTAGTGAAAGTGATGATCGTTAAACCCTTCCGATCCATAGCTGACGTTAAACCCCACCAGCGCCTTCCAACGCGGATACCGCGCAAAATAATGTTCCTTCTCACCCGGCGTGTACGTAAACCAGTCGGTCATGGCCGTGCGCAGCTGATCCACAAACGTCTTGTACGTTGCATCCCCCATCTGCTGCGCCATCAGCGCATGCTGCCCGAACCGCACGATGTCTTTCCCGCCCCAGTAAGTGTCGCCCCCGTACTTGTTCTTGGCCGCCAGTTGCTCCAGATACTCATGCATCCTGCCGGCGTCATAATCGTTCTTTCCCCCGCCGGCTTCGGGCGCTGGAAGATTCGGCACGATCCCGTTGTACGCATACCCAAACGAAAACTCCTCACCCACCGAACAACGCATCTTTCCCCGCGCACTCAGATATTCCAATGAATTAAACTGCAATGGGGCTGCCGTCTTGCCTGTCGAGCGGTAATGGTGCGGCAGCCACCCCTGAATCACCTCCCGCTGCGTCCCCTTCAGCGCCTCGGCCGTCACCTTCCACGTCGTGTTCACCACCCCCGCCGCCGCATCATACTTCCACGACAACTTTGTATCCCGCGGGATCGCGTAGCCATGCTCGTGAAAATATTCCAAGTCCTTGGCCGACGTTAAAGCGCACACGACCAGATACTGATCCTTCCCTGAAAACTTCACCCCCAAACTATCTTTCTCCAACGCAAACTGCGTCTGATCCGGCGCAAGCACGCCAAAAAACCGCTCCTTAAATTCAATCCCCAGACAATCCGAAGCCCCCGGCGTCGCCGCGGCCTTCCCGGTCCGATCAAAAAACTTTGCATTCGCCCCCGCCGGCAGCCGAATCTCCGGCTCCACCCCATGAAACTCTGCCCACACGCACGGCATTCCCTGCCCCAGCGTCACATCAAAATACTTCTCGGCCGACTGCCCCATCCGAAACGTCACCGTCCAATCGCTCCAATCCTTCGCCCGCGAGTCGGCCGCCTTAAAATCCTTCCCCCCACCCCCAGCGGAAACTCGCTCACCGGATCGTTCCCGCCGTTGGACCACCGCGTCGGCAAAAAAATATCCACCCCACGCTCGCTGGCATCCACCTTCATCGGATAAGCCCAAAGCGCTTTGGCAAACCGGCTGACGATCAAATCCGTCCACCACTTGTTGGTCGGGATTGGCCGATCGTCTTCCTTCACCAGAAAAAGATCGCGCTTCTCAAACTTGCGAATCTTCTCATCCACCTGCGCCGGCACCCCATCCGCATAAGACCCCTTCCCCACCGCCACCGCCGCCGTCTGGGCCCGGCAAGGCATCGCCGCGCATACCAGACACAATACACCCAAAAAACCGTACTTGATTTTCATGATGGCTCCTCGTCCGCAAACACCCCGCCCCCTGCGGCGATTAAAGTACATTCAGGTATAAGGAAATGCTATCCGCCGTGACAGCTCTATTGAGTGGGAAGGGGGGTGATGGTTGGTTGGGAGAATTGATCTATCGGTTCATCGGTTCATCGGGGCATTGATTCATTGGCAGAGGGACAGGATTCAAGGCCAGGAGCTGGCCGGTCAGTTTACCCCCAAAGTTTCGCATGTCACTCGACGGTTACGAGTTGGGTGCCGATGAACTCGCCTTCCAGCGTCGGCTCGCCATCCTCAAGAAGCATCGCCAGCACCTCTTGCAGGTTGCGATGGAGGTCGTCCATCGAGGCACCCTGCGAGTGCGCAGGCCTGGAAATCCCGGCACGTAGCCGACGAGCAGGCCGGTTTCCGGGTCACGCTCGATAATCGCGGTGTATGCTGGCATAAAAGAAACGTAGCATTTTTTAGGCACCGTCTGTAATTTCTGGCGTTCTGGCGATGCATCCCCCAATCGTCACCGTTCGCGTACCTTCATTTTTTCTTATTTAAGCAGCAGTTTCGCTTCCTCGGCATTCAAGGGATCGACCTTCACTGAAATTTCGAACACCGTGCTATCTATCTCCTTATGGTCCCAAGCAAAATACTGCTTGTCATCGGCGTGAGGTTTGTGACCAAAACCCCATCCTTTGTAACCTTTCTTATCGTTACAATAGACGTGGACAACATTTTTGTCCCAGTTGCCAGCCAAGTTTACCTCCGTATCACAGATTCCCAAGTGCCTTCCGCCGTATTCATTGTTCGCAGCTCCATTCCAGGAAAATCGCGATGAGTGGTTTTCCTTGGCCAGTTGATCGGCGGAGACGGGGATGATGACAGCTCGATTCGCCCCAGCGGACAACTTCAGATAATGCGCATCTTTAGGAAAATGGGATTGATCAATTGCATAGCGATTGATCCCCTGATTGTTGTTGGTGTTCCAGATGGCAGGGTCGGCAGAACGAAATATAACAACCCACCCATGCACCGCATCCGGCTGTTCCGAGCTAATGGACTCAAGTTTTTGTTCAACAGAAAGTCTCGCCAGTCCATCCAAGCTCGATACGGCCTGCCGATACCACCGTGCAGCTCGCAGAGTTGCATTTCGGTGGGCAAGCCCCTTCTCTGCCTTTGCAAGCGCCATCCATTGGTCGCCCAGTTGTACCTTCGCTGGACCCGAATCCGCCGCCCACTATGTCCCCCTTTGCGACTGCTTGGAGTACGGCGTCGCTGCAGATGGCGAGCAGCGGTAAACCTCCCACCCAATCCCCCTTGAGGAAGCAACGGAATTTACCAACTATCAGGGCCGCCGCCGCGTCAGCTGGTATTTTTTGCAAAACTGCCGCCGCGGCAGTCGCCGATCGTTCCGCCGTGGCCATCTCCTCGACATCACGTTTTCTTATTGTGCTCCAGCGGCCAAGGGTGGCGTCGTTAGCTCGTACCGCGAATGCGGATACTCCCTCTAATGACTGGCGTGCCACGTCATAACGATCAGCAATCAACAAGCGATCGATTAATCCATCAACGTCTTGCACCAATACTGCGGGACTGTCGGCAGTTCGCGTCGCTTTTAATGAGGCAGCAAGAGCGTCTGATTTTGTCTTCAGCTCATCCACGTCAAAGCAAACAGCATTTTTTCTCAATCGCTTCGAATGCGGCACCTATGTTTCCCGCGACTGAGGCGAGATTTCGTGCTCCGACATACAGCACGCGTACCGGGCCGCATCATCGTTTTCGGTGGTCGCGGCTGTTTGCAACATTCGGGCAGCCAGATCAGTCTTTGCCTTCGGCGAAATGGCCGCCTTGATATCGGCAAGATACAGCTGCTCGACTCGCTTGGAAGCGTTGGAAATTGCTGCCGTGGTGGGCAATGGGCGTTTGGAAGGGAGATTGTCGAGTCAGGCTGGGTTGTCGCTCCTGGACCCGCGAGGAGCAAAGTTGAAAAAATAAAACCTGCGGTGCTCGCGATAGCCAAAGCGAGATGAATTGGTTTTAGCATCGAATGCCTCTCAACCTACAAAGTTCGTAATCTACTCGATCTTCTGCGAGTTCTCCACGCTATCACGATCACATCCTATGTTTCCCGCAGTGTCCTTGCGACGCCATTCGCCACTCCGTCGCATACCGGGGTGCCGTCGAAGCATTCGTTCGCTAGGATAGTCGAGGGGAGTCAACGGGAGCGACTGATCCACATGCAGACGCAGATTCACCCTCATATCCTCCTCGATAAACGAGGCGGCCCGTGCATCACTGGAACGACCACGATGGCCATGCACACCAGGCACAAATATGCCCAGAAGACCGTGAAGACCGCTCCCTTACCGACGATGCCTCGAACTCGTTGACGCGGGGATCGTGCAGTTGTGCCTGAGCTCTGATGTGCTTGCGGAACTAGATGACGCGCTGCGCCGCCAGAACGTAAATCTGGTGGAGCTTGATCTGTTGATCGGCGGCGAGCGCCTGCCCTATGGCCGGCCACTGCCGCCGGGCCATTATTATGCGAGCATCATCCGCGCCCAGCGGCGAGACGTCGCCGAGATTTATGCATGGACCGTGCGCGATTGCCTGCCCCGGATTCCGATTCCGCTGAGTTCTTCCGATCCTGACGTATGGACCGACCTTGGACAGGTTTTCACTGAGGTTTACGATCAGGCGCGGTATGGTAGGTCAATCGATTATTCGAAACCGGCCGAGTTGGGTTGGGATGCTGCGTCGAGTGAATGGGCGGCGAGCCGGGGGGCATTGGAATGATGTAGCTCGGGCGCTCTCGCCCCAGAGTGTTGTTTGATTTCGAGATCAAGTGATCGAGGTTGATGCCTGCATTTGCAGCGAAGTTGACAAGATCTTCATCGGTGAGGCTAAATTGTGATTCGCATGGGCGTGGGCAAATCAGGGCATCGGCGTATCAATACATTTGACGCCATTGTCCAAGCCGGTGACGTTGATGGCGCTTGGGACGGTTTGGATCAATGATTTATGAGCGCGGCCGGGGGTGGAGACGGTGTTGTCTTTGACGGTAACGTTGTCGCAGTTGCTGAGCGAGATTAGGACAGCGGGGTCGACTTTGTGGTCGATGCCGCGAAGGCTTGGGTGTTGCTGAGGGCGGAGGAAATGGTTGCGGAGGACTTGGACGTCTTGAGCGCCATTGATCAGGAGGTTTGCTCCGTCGTTGTCTTCGAAGGTGTTGTTTTCGATCGTAATGTGCTGGTGGCCTTGGGCGATGCCTTTGTCGTTGCCTTCGCCGAGAATGGAGACGGTGGCGGCTTGATTGGTCCAGGGGCCTGCGGTGGCGTAGCCGCAGTGGCGAAACGTGTTGTTGCGGATGATCAGGTTGCGGGAGTAACAGGCTTCGCTCCACCAGAACTCTGGGGCGATGACGAGGGCGGCGATGGTGCTTCCATCAATGGTATTGTTTTCGATGAGGCCGTTATCTGCCTTGATGAGCAGGCCGCGGGCGCGGTGGTTTTTGATGGTGCAATTGCGGATGACGAAGTTACTGCCATTGGCGGCCGGGGAGCTGACGCGATAGCCGGGCTTGGCGGGGAGAGGCTTGTCGAGCGTGATGCGCTGAAACTCGCGGGCGTCCTCGAAGGATTTGTCGGTGGGGCGTGTGGCCGGCTGATAATCTTTGGCCGGGGTGGCGGCGGTGACGGCGGCTTCGCCGACGAGTGCTCCTTGATTGTCGAAGAGGCGCACGGGAACGGCTTCGCGGAGGAAGTGGCCTTTGGCGACGATGAGCTGGTTATCGTGGGCGTCGAAGACCATGGCATAATAGCCATGGATGGGGATGCCGTCATCGCACATGCCTTCGAAAGAGCAGTCTTCGAGGGTTGGCCCGTGGCGGACGCCGCCGGAATGGAAGGCGTCGGCGTTGGAGGCGATGAGGGGAGCGGCGGTCGCGCCGGGGGGTTTTGGGCCGTAAGTTAGCTTGTAATTATAGTGATTGTCCCCATCTCCGCCGTCTTCGTGAATACAAAAGCCGCTGCCGGAGAGGATTGTGAGGCCGGTGATGTTCATGCGGGAGCAGCGTGCGAGGTAGATGTCCTGAGCGCCGGGGCCTCGGAATGCGAGAAGATCGCCCGCGGCGAGGTTGTGGGTTTTGGGAAGAGGTTGGTCGAAAGTGATTCGGAGAAGCTGGCCATCGAGAATTTGGCCGGAGGCGATGCCGTAGTCGTAGGCGTCGTTTTTCCACTGGCGGGTTTGGGGGTTGAAGGCGTAGCCGGTGGTCTTGCGGGCGGTGAGGTAGGCGGTGGAATAGCCGGCATCGACGAGGAGATCGATGGTTTTGCCGGCAGGGTCGATGGACTGGACAGTTCCTTGCGTGAAGGGTGGGGCGGGGTTGAGGAGAGTGAGGCCGCGGAGGGAGACGTTGCGGCAGTTGATGAATTGGATAGCACCCATGGCTGGATCGGCGCGGATGAAGGTGACGTTGGCCGCGACGATTTCGAAATTGGAGAGATCGGAGAATTTGAGAGTGGAGGCAAGGCGGTATTGGCCGGGCGGGATGGTGAAGGATGCAAGGCCGGCGTGGGCAGCGGCGAGGATGGCGGTTTGGATGTTGTCGGGGGCGACAGTGGGTTGGGCGTTGGCCCCGGTGCTGAGGAGGAGAGAGAGGATGAGAAGGGGAGTTGGCATGTGGGGTAGGGTAGCGGGGATTTTCGATTCGGCGAATGCGGAGCGGGATGAAGAAGGTTGGCCGGGAGTCCAGGGAGAGACGGAGCCGACGATTCGATTGAAAAGTCGGATTCGTTCCTTTGGAACCTCGGGCGAGGGCGCCCGAGCCACGTCAACCAAGCCACGTTAAGTGGCTGATGAGATTGCTTTGTGGAGGGATTGCATGTCGTGAGGCGTGGAAAGGCGGGTGCTGTTAAGGAAAAGGGTGGGGGTGCTGGTGACGCCCGAGCGCAGGCCGGATTGGAAGTGGTCGCGGACGCGTGGGGCGTGAAGGTGTTGTTTCATTTGGGACATGAACTGGTCGAGGTTGAGGCCGATCTGATCGGCATAATTGACGAGATCTTCATCGGTGAGGTTGGATTGGTGTTGGAAGAGGAGATCGTGCATCGGCCAGAATTTGTCTTGGGCGGCAGCGGTTTCGGCGGCCTCGGCCGCGTGCTGGGCGTGGCGGTGGACGGTGGCGAGGGGAAAGTGGCGGTAAACCAGGCGCAGGCGGCCAGGGAAGTGCTGGAGGAGATCGTGGAGGATGGGGCGGAGGCGGCCGCAATGGGGGCATTCGTAATCGCCATACTCGACGAGGGTGAGAGGGGCGTCGGCCGCGCCAAGGGCGTGGTCGAGCGCGGTCACGGGTTGGGAGAGTGTGGTGGCGGTTGGAGGCATGTGTACCTGAGGATCGATCAAACAATTGTTAGCCGCCGATGCGGCTCATTTGTTCGTTGCCGTGGTTGGAGTGGATTGTCGGGCGGAGTCTGACGCAGGTGTCCATCGCTTGGCCCAGAGATTGGATCAGGGTTTGGCCACGCTGGCCGGAGCGAAGGAGGGGTTGGATGTTCACCTCGCCTCCCTCAAACAGGCACGAGCGCAGGACGCCGGTGGCAGTCAGGCGGAGGCGGTTGCAGGTGGCGCAAAAGGGGGCCGACATGGCGCTGATGAAGCCGATGCGGCCGATGGCGTCGGGGCGCGCTAACCGCCACGGGATGGCGGGGCCAGCGCCCACTTCGGCGGCGCGGTCGATAGGTTCGAGCGGGCCTAGCTGTTGCTCAATTGCCGCGCGCGTCTCGCTTTCGGGGATGAAGACATCGCCGCGGTCCTGCGCCGCAGCCGCCGGATGGGCCCATCTCATCGTTGCTGAGGCGGCCGGTTGTGTAGGAGATGTTGCCATCGCGATGGGTGGCCTCGAAAGGGCGGCTGATTGCGGCGAGGGCGGAATCGCCCAGCGGCATGTATTCGATGAAGCGGACGGTGAGGCGGCGCGACAGGGTAAGCCTGGCGAAGTCGGCCAGCTCGTCATCGTTGGTGCCGCGCATGGTGACGCAGTTGATCTTCAGGCCGTCAAAGCCGGCCGACTCGCATGCATCAAGGCCGCGAAGAACGGCGGCGAGATCGCCGGTGCGGGTGATCTTGCGGAAGCGGTCGGGCCGAAGGCTGTCGATGCTGATGGTGACGCGGCCGAGGCCGGCCTCGCGCAACGGCCAGGCGAGGTCGCTCATGCGCAGGCCGTTGGTGGTCATGGAAAGATCAGCCACGCCGGCGATGGAGCGAAGCGTATGCACCAGATCGACCAGGCCATGTCGAACCGTGGGCTCGCCGCCGGTGAGCTTGAAACGGGAGATGCCGTGGACTTCAACGGCCGCCCGCACGACATCGGCGATCTCTTCAAAGTTAAGGATGTCCTCGCGCGGCAGCCATTTCACACCGGCCTCGGGCATGCAGTAAACGCATCGGAAGTTGCAGCGGTCGGTGACGCTGATGCGGAGCATGCGCACGGCGGAGATCGAACGCGGGCCAGTATCGAAGCCGGAAGGCGGGGCGGCGGGTTGGGGAAGGATGGAGAGTCGCACGATGGGTGATTGTAGCCGGTGACTTCAGGGCGCGAATGATTTTAACGCCGCGAATTGACCGCTGAATTGTTCAGGGGCTGCGCCTCACCCAGAGACGAGCAAATCAGACAGCCACATCATTCCTTGGTCCGCATCTGTAGAGCGGGGCCGACCCTCGTAACGGGATTTTACTGAACGCACTGTTCGACAAGGCATTTGACGAGGGACTTTTCACACTTGACGACGATCTAAAGGTTATTGTTTGTGCCAAGCTCAACAACGCGACCCAAAGCGCTGAGACGTTGCGTGGTTATTTTGGTCGACGGTCTGGTCCGACGAGCGGCTCTAGTCTCTAGCACCTTGTCATTTTCCCCTTGCTCTCAAGTATGGCATATGTTAGGATCCCGTCCATGAAGTGAGCGTCGAAAAATCAGGACGAACAAATGCACCACCCACCCCACCCCCCAAGGCCCCTCAACTCTCTGCCGGCCCCCTCCTCCTTCGCATCTTGGCGGCCTCGTGCTGAAGATTCGTCCCCCTCCAAGCCCTGTCGGTTGGTGGTCGGTTATGTGTCGGTTGTAGGTCGATTGGTGGTCGGTTTATGGTCGTTTTGTAGTCGGTTAGTGGTCGCTTTGTGGTCGGTTAGTGGTCGGTTTCAAATATTCACTTTCGCCCTAAACCCTTGTCAATCCTCACCTCCCTCCCAAAAAAGCCTGCGCAACTCAATCACACCACCAAAAAATGCACCCAAACCGACCACCCTTCCACCGCCCATCTCCTCCATTTTTACTTCTTCCTTCATCCTTCTAACGTCTCCCCGCACCCCCCTCCCCTCTTCCCAATCCCCCACCAACCCGATACCGTTTCCCGGCCATGATTGTCCTGATCGACAACTACGATTCCTTCACCTACAACCTCGTCCAAAAACTCGGCGAGGTCGATCCCGACAGCGCCCCATCGAAGTCTTCCGCAACGACAAGGTCACCATCGACCAGATCGAAGATCTGCATCCAACCCACATCGTCATCTCGCCCGGCCCATGCACCCCGCGAGAAGGCGGAATCAGCAACGACGTCATCCGCCATTTCGGCCCAAAACTCCCCGTCCTGGGCGTCTGCCTGGGCCACCAGTGCATCGGCTTCGTGAGCGGCGCCCAGGTCATCCGCGCCGCCCGCTTGATGCACGGCAAAACCGATCAAATCCACCACGACGGCAAAACCCTCTACGCCGGCATGCCCAACCCCTTCACGGCCACCCGCTACCACTCCCTCATCATCCAAAACGGCACCCTCCCGGCCGAATACGAAATCAGCAGTTGGACCGATCAGGAAGAAATCATGGGCGTCCGCCACAAAACCTGGCCGCTCGAAGGCGTCCAGTTCCACCCCGAAAGCTTCCTCACCCAGCACGGCGAACGCCTGCTGGCGAATTTCTTGAAGAAATGAGTTTCCCGCTTGAGTCGTACCGGTTTCCAGCCCGCGAGCTAAAGGGTAGCGGTCACGATCAATCAGCGGGAAAAGATTTGATCGCCGGCCTTTTTGGCACCGGCCACCAGCTCCGCCAGCGGGACAACTTCAATATTTTTTGCGAGGGCGTAACGCCGGCGGCCGGGGTAGAGAACCACCAGTCGATGGAGTTTCAAGTCATGCATGGCAATGCGCATGGAGGGGGTCAGGGTGGGGGCGTCGGCCCGCTTGCATTCCACCCCGACTCGGCGGCCGTGCTTGAAGAGCAGGAGGTCAAGTTCACGCCCTGGTGGCTGCTCCAGAAGTAAGCCTCGTCGGGGCGCAACTATTTGAGGACCTCTTCGATGGCATACCCTTCCCAGGAAGCGCCGACCTTGGGATGCAGTTCGAGGGCGCGCTGGGTCGGAATGCTCAAAGCGCATGGAGAAGGCCCGTATCTCGGACGTAGATTTCGGGCAGCTTGACTTGTCGCTTGCCGAGATTTTCAAACCAGGGCGGCAGTTGGCGGACCATGAACACGCCGCCGAGCAGATCAAGGTAGCGGCGCAGCCAGGTGGATTCGCTGACCGCCAAGGCGCAGGCAAGTTCAGCGCCGTTCCATATCTGGGCATGGTAGTGGGCCAGCATGTTCCAGAATCGCCGCAAAGTAACGGCCGGAATCTGAATACCCAGCTGCGGAATGTCCCGTTCGAGAAACGTCTGCAAAAACTGCTGTCGCCAGGCGAAGGAATCGCGGTCAGTGCGGGCCGTAAAGGCCAGTGGGAAGCCGCCACGCAGCCAGTGCCGGCGCTGGGAAGCAGCACCCAGGTCGTTGAGTCTAAAGCCTTCGAGGAGAACCGTCTCAAGGCGGCCGGCGAGCGATTCCGACGCTTGGCTCATAAGGTCGGGTGGATGCAATGCCCAGGATGTGGAATCGCGCCGGCAGCGGCTTGCGGTCGGCCTGATCAGCGGAGGGAAAGAGTTTGGGCGGCGCTGGATTTGTCACTGACGAAGCCTTGAGCGGCCGAATGGCAATTTCCGGCTCACTAGGCCGCAGGACTGCGGGATCTTCGAATCGAAATAGTTAATGGAATTCTGGGGGACAAATCGGCGGGCGAGGGTGGTTTTGCCGCATTGCCGCGGGCCCAGCAGCGCCACGACGCGGCTTCGCCTCAGGGCCAGGGAGATGATGTCAATATCCGAATGACGGGTGATCATGGCCAAAACACTCTACCATGAAATCCTGTCACCATGTGACGGAATTTCATGGTACGAGCTGATATGCCAAATTACTGTAACATCCTCCCTTCACCGCCCAATATAATCCGGCTCGTTCTCGTGGCCGGCAAGGGGATAAAACTCGTCGCGAAGCGGGATCTCCCGAAATCGGCCGGGGTCGAGGTAGTTTGCTCTATCGACAATCTCATGAACGTCGGCCAGATTCACGCTGGTCTTTTCGCCCGTGCGCAGTGTCTTCGACAGTGCGCTCGCCACGGATGGTTTCGTCAAAGTCGGTGGCCACCCGCAGCCGGATCGTTTGATTTCGATCGGCGACTTCCCGTTCCTTCTTCTGGCGCGCCCAGTTGTCCTCCACGCTCTTGTTATGGTCATAGTGGGCCTGGGCGATTTTTTCGTTGGCGGCCCGCTGGGCTTCGGCCAGCTTTCGTGCCGCGTCCATTTCACGTTGAGATTTGGCCATCACCGCGTCCGCGTTCTCGCTCAACGAGAACACCTGCGCCAGCATGACTGGCAGATCGTTCTCGAAACTGTCGGGCGGGGACATCACCTGCAACGACGCATAATAGTTCCAGGCGCCGTTACGCAAAGGGGAGATTTCAAATTGGATCATGGAGCGGTAACGCTTGGGCCCGGCTTTGTCGGTGATGGTGACTTCGTAGGTGACTTGCCGCCCTTGCCGCCGGGGCCGCGCGGCGGAACCGGCACGACCCGGATGAGTCGCTCCGGCACAAGCGATGGGCCGCCGTTGTGCTGGCTGATGACGCTGTTGCCGCGAATAATATTGGCGAGTGCGGCGGCCGGGTCATCGCTATACGGAGCGACGGGCACATTGGGCACGGCATTGCGCCGCGGCTTCCGGGGTATAGAATGTGCCGCCAAAGGCCATGCGGATCTTCTGACCCGCCGGTCCCGTGACAACGAGGTTGCTTTCGGTCTGGGCATTGGTGGTCCAACCTTCGGCCAAGCCAATCGCGCCGGTGCGGTCGGGGAAGGTGTATGGTTTGAGCGGCACCTGGGCCATCTCGGCTTTAATGTCGCGCTCCGGATGTGCGGTAAGCGCGGCCCACTCGGCATGCGTGCAATCCGCCTTACCAAAGACGACGAAGACCACCGCGCCGGTGTCGCGCAGCTTGGCCGTGACAAATCCTTTGATGGCTTGATCGTTAATCCTGGCGGAAAAACTGACAAAAGCCGACGTGTGCTCACGGCCATCTTCGTAAGCCCCAAGAATTTTGGGACGGCCGCCAAAGTAACGAGCCAGATCAGGAAAGGTGGCCTGCAGAGCGGCATTAGTGCTCTTGGCGCCGGGAAGTTCGCGGGCGAGGGACTTGCCTGCATCATTGGCGTTTATGACGATGTAGTTGGCCAGCGCGTCGCCCGTTTGGGCGGCGGGAGCGGTTGCAGGTGCAGAGGCGTCAAGCAGATTGACGTGGCGATGGAGGTCATAAGTGACGCCGTCGGTGACAAGGGTGAGGCCGTCGCCGTGCTGACTGGCTGTGAATTTGAACGGATGGTCGCCGGCCATAAAGGTCCCGGCAAGATGATCGCCGTCTTCCGAAGCCGTGAGCGAAAACTTTTGATCAGCCCGCCGAATTTCGCCAGAGTAGGTCGCGCCGGAGGAAACGATGACAATGGAGATCGTCCCGCCGTCGTAGTTGCCAGCATAGTTAGCAGCGGCGGCAATGGCCGGGAGAAAGGCCAGAGAGAAATAGGCCAGCCGGTGAATCAACCTGAGGGACATGATTCGGGCCTTTCGATCCGGATCGGTTTGAGTCCTCTGGCGCATCAAACATCGAAGGCTGTGCAGAGTGTCATTCTTGCGATTGGGCGCGGCCTTTGCAAAGGGCCCACGAGGGCCCGCGACGGCCCACGGGTTGACAGGCGTCTTGCCTGTATTGACAATGCTCATCGGTATTGGTTCTAGTGTCGCGGGAATGTTGGCATCAGTGGAACGGAAGAATATGAACGAAGTCGCCGTAACGTCCATCAATGAGCGGGCCGCCGAGGAATTTTTCCGGAAGGGGCAGGAATCGGAGCATACCGGCGTACACGAGAAGGCCGTCGAATTCTACGAGCGGGCCCTCCACGAAAACCCCGATCATGAGGTGGCCTGTTTTCGACTCGCGGTCTTGTATGACCGCCGGGCGGAAGACGCCAAGGCCATCGAGCTTTATGAGCGCATCTGCACCAGCGCCCCGGTGCATCTCAATGCGCTGATGAACCTGGCCGTCCTATACGAAGACAATAATCACTACGAAGAAGCACGGCGCTGTCTGGACGCGGTGCTTCGCACCAACCCCAACCACCCGCGGGCGCGGCTTTACATGAAGGACGTGGAGTCGGCGCGGTCGATGTTCTACGAGGACGACGATCGTGGCGGCGATCGCCGCAACCAGATCATGGATATTCCCGTCACCGACTTTGAACTGTCGGTGCGCAGCCGGAATTGCCTGAAGAAAATGAACATTCGCAGCCTCGGCGATCTGCTGCGGGTTTCGGAGGCCGAGCTTCTCAGCTACAAGAACTTCGGCGAGACCAGCCTGAACGAGATCAAGGCCTTGCTTGCCCAAAAGGGTCTGCGGCTGGGGCAGGCGCTGGAAGATCCGAAGCAGACCTCTGCGATGCGCCGGCCGGCGACAGCTTCGGCGGCCGTGCCGGGAGCAAGCGACGTGGATACGTCGCTGTTGAACAAGCCGGTGGCGGATTTGGAGTTATCGGTGCGCAGCCGCAAGGCGCTTCAGCGGTTGAACATCAACATCATCGGTGAATTGACCAGCCGCACGGAGGCCGAGCTTCTGGGCTGCAAAAACTTTGGCCAGACCAGCCTGAGCGAGATCAAGCAGCAGTTGGAGACGCTGGGCATTGGATTGCGGAAGCTGGAAGAGTAGTTCGAAAAAATCAGCCTGAAGGCAAGGATGCCGATGGGAAAGCTACAGCGATGGATCGCGGCGCAGGTGCGCGTGGGCGGGCGGCGCAAGGGTGGTCGATTTACCATGCCAGTGGCCGTGCTCGCGGTGCCGGTCCTTCTGGTGGGGCTTCTCTGCTGGCCATTTGGTTGCGCTTCCCATCCGCAGCAGGCGACTGGGCCTTCAGCGACACGAATAGTCCGAGTGCGGATCCTTCAAAATGTGGATCTTGCGACGCTGGTTGCGAGCCAGGCGCCGGTTTATTACACGACGGCCGACAACACGCAGCGCGTGCTGAACCTGAAGAGCGGCCTGGAATTTCCGATGACGCTCAATGGAACGACGTGGCGCATCGGCGCGACGGATGTTGGCAATGGGGCGATGACGATTATCCCGGTTGCCCCCGAGGGGTTTGCGGTGAATGGCCATCATTACCGCGGGAGCTTTCAGTTTGTGCCGGTGGGGACGGGGAAGTTTGACGTGGTGAATCACGTTGATCTGGATGATTATCTGAAGGGGGTATTGCGGGCGGAGCTGTTGCCGGGCTGGGAAGAGGAGGCGTACAAAGCGCAGGCCATCGTGGCGCGAACGTACGCGCTGTATGAGAAGGCCAGCAGCGGTGCGGAGCGGCGGCATTGGGACTTGCACCCCGACCAGCGGAGCCAGGTTTACAACGGCTATGACTGGGAGACGGCCAAGAGCCGCGTTGCGGTGGACGATACGGCCGGGATGGTGGTGGCTTATGGGCCGCCCGGGGACGAGCACATTTTCAAGGCGTATTTCAGCTCCTGCTGCGGCGGGGTGACGCAGTCGGCCGTGGATGCGTTTGGACCGCGCGAGGCGTACATCGATCCGCTGATGGAGCAAAGCGTCGGCACGCTCTGCAACGCGGCCAACAAATACACCTGGGGGCCGGTGGTGGTGACCAAGGTGAACCTTGCAAAGCGGTTTCGAGCATACGGAATGAAGCGGGATGTCGCACAGAAGGACATCGGTTCGCAGATCACGCGCATTGAGGTGCAGCAGCGGAACCAGTTTGGCAGGCCGACGCATTTTCTGGTGATGGACAACAAGGACCATCGCTACAGCATGATGCCGGAGGAATTTCGGGCCGCGTGCAATGCCGAAGCGCCCGAGGGACAGATTTTATTCAGCAGCTTTGTCAACGTGATTAACGACCAGGACACGATTCACTTCGTGGACGGGCACGGATATGGCCACGGCGTAGGGATGTGCCAGTGGTGTGCCGAGGCGCGGGCGAAGGCGGGGCTGCGGCATGAGGACATTGTGCTGGCGGCGTTTCCGCACGCGAAGCTGGTCAGGGCTTATTGAGGAGGGTGGGCGCTTGGGATCCCAGCGGGTGTTGAATTGGTGGGTGATGCCGATGAGGTCGAGCAGCTTGCCGGCGACAAAGTCGGCGATTTCTCCGAGGGTGGTGGGGTTCAGGTAGAAGCCGGGATTTGCCGGGGCGAGGACGGCCCCCGCGTCGCTCAGAATGCGGTAGTTGTTGATGTCGATGGAGGATATTGGCATCTCGCGATGCACGAGGATGAGGCGGCGGCGCTCCTTCAGGGCAACGGCCGCCGCGCGGGCGATGAGGTTGCCGCCAAGTCCGTGGGCGGCCTGGGCGAGGGTGTTGCTGGAACAGGGGACGATGACCATGCCGTCATGGAGAAAGCTGCCGCTGGCGAGTTTGCTGCCGACGTCGTTGTAGTTGTAGAGCGTGATGTTGTGGGCGGACGTGCCGGCGAGGGTGGGGAGATCAACGGTTTCCATCCCCAGTTCATCGTGCAAAAGGCGGCGGCCAAGGGGGGAGATGACCAGATGGGTGTTAGCGCCGGCCGCCACGAGGCCCTGAATGAAGCGCTGAGCGTAAAGAGCGCCGCTGGCGCCGGTGATGGCGGTGACGATGTCCATGGCGATCATCATAGCAATGTAGCGAGGGGAAGGCTTTGTTTCATGGGGTTTGAAAGTGGTGTTGAGGCGGGCGTTGTCGGGGGTTTATCATGGCAGTGATGGGAGCCAACGATTCCACAACGAGGTTTTCGGATCGGGTCGCGCATTATGTGTTCGCGCGGCCGGGGTATCCGATCGCGCTCCTGGAATTTTGCCGGCGCAAGTTGGGGTTGGAGGCGGGGCAGGTGGTGGCAGATGTGGGATCGGGAACGGGGATACTGACGCAACTATTTTTAGAAAACGGGAATGCTGTGTTTGGCGTGGAGCCCAATCGGGAGATGCGCCAGGCGGGGGAAGCGTTCCTGGCGAAGTACGCGAGGTTTCACAGCGTGGAGGGGACGGCGGAGTCGACGACGCTGGAAGATCGAAGCGTTGATTTTGTTGTGGCAGGTCAGGCGTTTCATTGGTTCGACGTTGGACGTGCCCGCAGGGAATTTGCGAGGATTGTGAGGCCGGGTGGGTGGGCGCTGCTGATTTGGAATGATCGGCGGGTGATGGGGTCAAAGTTTGCCGAGCAGTATGAACGGTTGCTGCGCACGTGGAGCAATGACTATGAGAAGGTGAGCAGCAAGTGGACGACGAGCGCGGGCGGGGCGGTGCTGGATGAACTTTTTGGAGCGGGCGGCCATCGGGTTGTTTCCTTTGATAACGAGCAGGTGCTTGATTTTGAGGGATTGATGGGGCGGATTTTGTCGTCGTCGTACATGCCGCTGGCTGGAGATGCCAGGCATCAGGGAATGCTGGAGGAGGCGAGGCGGATGTTATGATGAGAATCAGCGGGATGGGAAGTTGCGGCTGGAATATGACACGCGGGTTTATTACGGGCGACTGGTTTGATAATCGCCCGTACAATTTTCCAGATGCCCGACACGCCGCCAACTTCTTCCCGCAATACTGGAAAACTGGTGGTCCTGATTCTGTTGGCGTTCACGGTGCTGATTGCTCTGGGGCGGACAATTCTGATTTACTGGCCAGTGCCGGAACCCGCCGCGCCGGCGACACGCCCCTATTGATCCACCCTGGCAAGCGTGCTCTATCCCCGGCCTTATTGATTCAGTATTCTCCGCTGCATGTCCAATCCCTGGCAGGATCTTATTCCCTCTCGATTTTCGCTTGATTGGCAGATGTCGTATGCGGAGAAGCACGCCCTGATTGGGTTGCTGTCGGATTGGCGGCCGGGGCTTAGCATCGAGATTGGCGCCGCGACTGGCGGCAGTTTGCAGGTGATTTCGGCGTTTTCCCAGCGGGTTTATTCGCTGGATTTTGATCCGACTGTTCCTGCGCGTCTGAGTCAGTTTCCGAATGTCGAGTTTCGGATTGGGGATGCGAAGGCGACTCTCCCGGTGTTGTTGGACGAGCTTCACAAGGCCGATCGCGCCGTGCAAGTTGCATTGATTGACGGGGAGCATTCGGCCAACGGCGTTCGCAACAACATTGAGGCGTTCTTCAGCCATCGACCATTGTCGAAGCTGCACATCCTGATGCACGACGCGTGCAACCCGGAGGTGCGCGGGGGTATCCTGGAGGCGCAGTGGGGATCGAACCCTTACGTGCATTTTCTGGAGCTGGATTTTATACAGGGGTGGCTGCTGCCTGATGGGCCGATGGCCGGGCAGTACTGGGGAGGCCTGGCGCTGGCGACGCTTATGCCGACAGCGCGCGAGGGGCCGCTGACGATTCATCAGAGCCAGCGCTCGGCATTTGAGAAACTGACCGCTGTGCCGGCTGGTCCTGCCGCTGGTCCGCTCAAGCGGGCCATGAAAAAGCTTTCCGGAAAATGACGGTTTGATGTGCCGTTGGTCCGCGATGGGATTTCAAATTCACTTGCTGACTTCCCTGAAGCGGACAAGCCAAAAATAGTAGGTCGGGCGGGCATTCGTTTCGCAATGGTCGCGGCGGTTCCCGCGTGGCGTCTGGAGCGCGTGAGCAGCTTCCCGGAATTCGCCGCGTGTTGTCTCAAGCGGAGTTGACCATGAAATTCGCCCACTTGCATCGTCCTCGCCAAGTTCGCGCGCGGCGCATTGAAATCGAGTCTCTTGAAAGCCGATTGCAGATGAGTGTATCGCTACAGGTCGGCGACTTTGATCACAACGGCACGACGGACTTGAGAATAACAGGCAACTCCAACGCGCGGATCGTCACCATCACCGATAACTCCGCCGCCAACACCACCACCGTCACCGTCGATGCGACAGGCAACGGCAGTTTGACCGACCAGGGCGACATCAACCGGACTTTTCATAATCAGTTTGAAACGGTGGATGTAATGTTGACGGGTTCAACGACGCACACGCTGAATTACAATGTTACGTCGAATTACACCAACGTGAAGAAGACATTGCTGGTGGATCTTGGGAGCGGGACCAATACCTTCAACTTTAACGCAGGGAATGCGTCGATGACGCAGTCGCAGTTGACGCTGGATGTCACGGGCACGGGTCGTGATCGGGAAACCGCCACGTTCGGCGCCCTCAACAGCGTGATGCTGGTCAGTCGGGCGGGGCAGACGTCGGGCACGCTCAACACCGTCTACAACCTGAACGGCGATTTGAGCAATTTCACCGACGCCGCATTTGCAAACGATGTGAAGAGCGGCACCAACTCGGCCGTTATCAATGATCGCGGCGCGGTGCTGCATACGGCAGACGTGGAATTCGATTATGCCGGCGGCACCGGAGCGGACACGGTGACGCAGAATTGGGGCAACAGCATTGCTGGTTTTGTTCTTGACACGGTGAGTTTGGGAGATGGGGCGAATCGGTTTACCGACCGGTTTATTAACAGCTTCGCCGAGACGGCCACGGGGCACTACAACGTGAACGCGGATGCCGGCGATGGGCGTGACGTGATGAGCGTGACCCACTCCACCGCCGACAGCATTAACAATGGGATTGCGGGCGTGTTTGATTTTGGTCTGTCGGGCGGCGGCGGAAACGACACAATCCGGGCGGACTTTGCCACCTCGCCGATTGTGATGGAAACGGGGGGGATCCTATGCCTGCACACGAGTGGCGACGATGGGAACGATACATTGCGCTCGGATGTGACGGCGTCGTCCCTGTCCACGGGCGGCGACTTCAACATTAACATCCGTGGCGCAGACGGCAATGACAGCCTGCGCCCCGCTCTTACCGACAACTCCGGCGGAAAAGTAACGCAAAACCCCGGCGGCTTTGCACTCGTGGATGGCGGATCTGGGACCAACACCGCCACGGTCAGCGGCAACCTTGTGGCTCGAAAGGTAAACATTGGTTGACGCCGGCTGAGAGGTCCTCTTACTCGGCCGAGAACTTGTGGACCGTGACCTGGTGATAAGTTTCGCCTGGCTTCAGCACCACCGACGGAAAGTTGTCGTGGTGGACGGAGTCGGGGAAGTGCTGGGTTTCGAGGCAGAAGCGCGAAGTGTTTGCCGTAGGTTCCGCCGATGCCGGCTACGCCGGTGTCAAGGAAGTTGCTGGTGTAAAGCTGCACGCCGGGCTGGGTGGTGGTGATTTCCAGGACGCGGCCTGATTTGGGATCTTTGCGCGCGGCGCAGGCGACAAGTTTTCCAGTGCCGCCGCCGTTGATGACCTAGTTGTGGTCGTAGCCGCCGCCTTCTGGTCGAGGCGCGCGCCGATGGCGGTGGGGGTATTGAAGTCAAACGGGGTGCCTTTAACACCTTTGATCTCGCCGGTGGGGATGAGGTTTTCGTTGACCGGGGTGTATTTGTCGGCATTGATGCTGAGAACGTGGCCGAGGATGTCGCCGCTGCCGGCACCGGCGAGATTGAAGTAACTGTGGTTGGTGAGGTTGATGATGGTGGGCTTGTCCGTGGTGGCGGTGTAGTCGATCTTCAGTTCGTTGTTGCCGCTGAGCGTGTAGATCACGGTGGTGGTGAGGTTGCCGGGGAAACCTTCCTCGCCGTCTTTGCTCACGTAGGTGAACTTGACGCTCTGGCCGTCGGCGTTTTCGGTGGGCTGGGCTTTCCAGACGACTTTGTCGAAGCCTTTGATGCCGCCGTGGAGGGTGGTGGTGGGATGGGCCTGGTCTGGTCCGTTATTGAGGGGCAGGGTGTAGTCGTGGCCGTCGAGGGTGAATTTGCCGCCGTCGATGCGGTTGGCGTATCGGCCAACGGTCGCGCCGAAATAGGGGTTCTTTCCGCTGAGGTAGCCTTCGAGGGTGTCGAAGCCGAGGACGACGTCGGCGGTCTTGCCGGCTTTGTCGGGGGCGAGGAGTTGGGTGAGCGTTGCGCCGTAGGTGGTGATCTTGGCGACGACGCCGTTGGCGTTGCTGAGGGTGTAGAGATCGACGGCCGTGCCGTCGGGGGTTTTGCCGAAGTCGCTTTTCTGGATGCTCATGGCCGAGGGGGGTGTGGGTTGTTGCTTTGGTGATGTTTGTTGGCCGCTCTGGCAAGCGAGAGTGGAGCATACGATGCCGGTGAGTAAGGCCGCCAGTGTGGAATTGCGAAGAGCGCGGATCATGGTTCTCCTTCGGGGCAAGAGGTGTATCGGCAACGGTACAGCGGATGGCTTATTGGTTCCACTCTCCGCTGAAGACTTCGGTGGCCGGGCCGGTCATGTAGACGTTGTTGTCGGATTCGCGCCATTCGAGGGTGAGGTCGCCGCCGGGGAGGTGGGCGAGAATTTTGCGGTCGGTGCGGCCGGTGAGGACGCCGGCGACGCAGACGGCGCAGGCGCCGGTGCCGCAGGCGAGGGTGATGCCGCTGCCGCGTTCCCAGGTGCGCATGGTGATCTCGCTGCGGGAATGAACCTGGACCCAGTGGACATTGATGCGGCGGGGGAAGGCCTTGTGGTGTTCGACGAGGGGGCCGAGGTAATTGAGGTTAGGAGAGTCGATGTTGCTGGTGTAGATGACGGCGTGGGGGTTGCCCATGGAGACGAAACTGGCGGTGACGATGGTCGTGTCCTGGACCTGCTGCTCGTAGGCGGCCGAGTCGGCGTCGGTGTCGGGGGAGAGGGATAGCTCCCACTCCTTGCCAAAGCGGCGAAGAGACGGCTTTGATCGACGGGGATTTCGGGGAGGGCGAGGATCGGCTCGCCCATGTTGACGGTGACCTGCTGGACCTTGCCGTTGGCTGGTTTGGAGGTCGAGGGTGAGCACGCCGCGGCCGGTTTCGACGCGCATGGGGTTGTTGGTGGTGAGGCCATGGTCGAAGGCATACTTGGCGACGCAGCGCACGCCATTGCCGCACATCTCGGATTCGCTGCCGTCGGCGTTGAACATGCGCATGCGGACGTCGGCCTTGTCGCTGGGGAGAATCAGGATCAGGCCATCGGCGCCGATGGCGAAGTGGCGGTCGGAGACTTTGTTGTGCGACGGCGGCGGGATCGGCGACGGTTTCGGTGAAGCCGTTGACGTAGACGTAGTCGTTGCCGATGCCGTGCATTTTGGTGAACTTCATGGTGAGGGATGATAGCAAAGGGCAAGAGACAGGGCACAAAGACACGAAGAGGTTGGTGGGGTGGCGGGCGGGGAGGGATAATGGGCACATGATGAAGTCCTCATTCCTCGCCTCGAGTTGCGCGATTTGGGGGCAAAGCGCGGAACATTGGTTTGGGGAACGCAAGATTTTGGTGGGGTTTTGATTGAAATATTTTTATTCTTTGAATCTTGGGCTTGGGAGGGGTTGCGCGACTTGCGGCGGGCGTATGCGGGGTGGCGTCATCCTGCGGACCAACCGCGAAACGTTTTGGGGATTTGGGCTGTTGGCGGGGCGGATGCGCAGGCTACATCGAGTGCTTGACCACAGGGAAGCGCCGTGAAGTTGCACACATGCGCGAATGTCTTCCTGCGTCAGTTCTGGATAGTAGTTGCGAATGATAGAATCAAATGGGACGTTCTCCCGCAGCAGTTCCAGCACATTTTACAGTGTAATGCGGGTGCCCGCGATACAAGGCTTTGGTGAATCAGCCACAAACGGTAGTCTGCCAGAGTGATGCATGGCGATTGATTCCGCATCCGGAGCGGCCGCATCAGCCGGTGTCGATGGTTCGATGACACGGGGGCTGTCTCATAACCACACCCACCCACACCGGAGTAGGGCGATGATTATGATGACGCCGGCGTAGAGCATTAGCCAGAGGCTGCCGAGGAAGGCGGCCCAGTCGGCGAGGGCTTCGCCGCGGAGTTGTGGGTGGCGGCGGATTCGGTCGAGGGATTTGAATCCCATGGCCATGGCGATGAGGGGGAGGGCCAGGGCGAGGCCGGCGAGCATGGCCGTGCGGAGGGGATCGACGCGGCCCCAGAGATAGTCCAATGCCATCAGGGGCAGGATGTGCAGGACGATGACGGCGGTGGAACCCATGCCCATCACGAAGGCGCCGATGGCCAGGCGGCTCCAGCGGGAGTGGAGCTGGGCGTGGCAGGCGTAGTTTAAGGCGACGGTTGCGGTGGCGGGCTGGCGGGTTGGTGCTGTGTCCATCGTGGGCCTCGAAAAACTTAGGACCAGATTGCGCAGATTATACCGCCTTTTGCACCTTGGTAGGGCTGTTCCTGCGGAACCTCGGGCGGGGCGCCCGAGCCACTTTAGTCTTTAGTTACGGCCGTTTGCCCCATGGTAGCGTGTCTGGCGAGGCCCGAGCATAACGGGGTCGTCGAAGACGGCTTGCCACGGTCGCGGCTCAGCATGTAATTAGACGCCCGTGATTCAGATCACTGAGCGCACGACGCCGCCATCGACACGCAAGGCGGCGCCGTTGGTGGCGGACGCGGCGGCGCTGCAGACGTAGACCACCATGTTGGCCACCTCCTGGGTCGTGGCAAAGCGGCGGAGCAGGGAGGATGGGCGCATGGTTTTGAAGAAGTTTTTTTCGACGGTGGCCGTGTCTGTTTTCTGGGTTTTGGCGAGGCTCTGGACGAACCCTTCGACGCCTTCGGAGCGGGTGGGGCCGGGGAGGACGGAGTTGACGGTGACGCCGGTTGCGGTGGTTGTCTCGGCCAGCCCGCGCGCGAGGGCGAGCTGGGATGTTTTGGTCATGCCGTAGTGGATCATTTCCGGGGGGATGTTGACTCCGGATTCGCTGGAAATGAAGACGATGCGGCCCCAGTTGCGCCAGCATTTTTGGGAGATAAGCGCGGCTGAGCCGAACGCCGCTTAACACGTCGACCTCGAAGAAACGTGTCCAATCATCGTCGGTGATTTGTGCGAAGCCCTTGGGCTCGAAGATGCCGAGGTTGTTGACGAGGATCTCGACCTCGGGCACGACGGCCGTGATATGGGCGCAGCCCTGGCTCGTGCCCAAGTCGGCGGCGACGCCGGAGACGTTGGTATTGCCGGTCTCTTTTCGCACTTGATCGACGGCGTCGTTTACGCGCTGCGGCAATCGGCCGTTGATAATCACTGCCGCCCCCTCGCGGGCCAGGCCCTCTGCGATTGCGAGTCCGATGCCGGCGGTCGATCCGCTGACGAGCGCGATTTTTCCGGCGATTTGCAGATCCATTTTTTCTCCCGAAGCGCGATTTGTCAGGTGTGGAGTTTCTGCTCCACGAGTTCCAGCGCCCGCAGAATGTCTTTGGCGGTGCGGATGGGTGGGTTGCCCGGGTCGGCGGGGCGAAGGACTTCCTGGGTGAGAACGGAGAGCGCTTTCGGCCTGGGGGCCGTGGGGGTCGTATTCGATGAGGCCGGACAGATCGGGATTGGCGTGGGGGGCGTTGAATTGCACGGCGAGGTAGAAGAGGTCGACGGCCTTATCGACTTTTCCTCGGCCGCCGCACAGCACTTCGGAGGTGACGTGGCCGCTGTGGGTCATTTTATCGAGCATGCGCTGGATCTGGCTGGTGCGCATGAGTTCTTCGAAGAGCGTGGAGAGCAGGGGATTTTGCTGCAAATCTTCGCCGACGCGGACGGAGGAGCCAAAGTCGACGAAGCCGACGCCGTTTTCGGTGATGACGAAATTGTCGAGGCGGAGGTCGAGGTGAATGACTTCGGCCGCGTCGTGGACGGCGCGCAGGAGGTCGGCGCTTTGCATGGCGAACTCGAGTTGCGAGAGAGGGCGGCGGCCGCCATTGCGCAGCCAGTTCATTCGCAGTTGCCGGACGAATCCGCGCTCGTCTTTTTCGATCTCGACAACCTGCGGGACTCGGCGGGCATAGGAGGTGGGGAGATATTCCTGGAGGATTTTGAGGATGGCCGCCTCGCGGGTGAGGAAGGTGGGGAAGATCTTGTCGGTGAACTTTCGGCGCGCTTTTCGAGGGTTTCAAGGGGCAGATCGGGCCAGCGCTTGCGGAGGCGGTTTACGACGGCTTCAAGGCTGGGCACTTGCTTTGAGACGACGTACTCCCCCTGCGGCCCATGCCGGACCAATTCGACGTGATAGGTGAAGCACTCGGTTGTCTCGCCGACGCGGATGAGGAATATCTTGCGTGCGATGAAGTAGTGGGCCCTGCGGCCAAGGAATGGGAGAAAGAACCGACCGCGGCGGGCGGTGGAGGCGGGCTTTTCGAGGACAAAGCCGTTGTCGCTGAACTGCCGCGCCACTTCGGCCACCTGGCGGCGGCTGCTGGAAACGTAGACGAATTGCCCGCCCCAGCGGAGGCGCGGGAAGATGTCGTCGGGAGTGTGAGGCTCGTCGCCGGTGGCGAAGATGTAGTCGGCGAGTGCGCCGGCGGGGGGCGGCTTGCGGTATTTGCGAAACTCCGGATCACGTGCGAGGACGGAGTCGATGACGATGTTGGCCAGGGGATCGCCGGCGGCCGCACGGTTGGGGGCCGAGGGGCGGCTTGCTTCGTGATGTGCGGCGATGGTCATCGACAACGTCTCAACTTTTCCGGGGCCCGCTCCATATCACAGCCTCTTAGCGGCCAGCCTTTTCCCGAGCCGGCGAATGGTAGAGAGTCTAGCCCGGTGGCGGAGGAAAGTCAGGCCCGGAATTGCAAGAGTGATCATGGTTTCAATTGGCTGGCCGCCCCTATAATTGTTTTCTGATGAGCAGTTACACCCAAAGCATTCAAACCTTGATGAACGAGTTGTCGCGCCTGCCGGGGATTGGCATGCGGTCGGCCGAGCGGATTGCGTTTCACCTGTTGAAGCAGAAGCCGGAAGAGGCGATGAAGCTGGCGGAAGCGATTCATGACGTCAAGACACGGATCCGGCATTGTTCAATCTGCTTTAATCTGACCGAGCAGGATCCTTGCCGGATCTGCGGCGATGCGTCGCGGGATCAGGGGTTGGTGTGTGTGGTGGAACAGCCGAAGGATCTTTTGGCGCTGGAATCGGCGGGGCTGTATCGGGGGGCGTATCACGTGTTGCTGGGGCGAATCAGTCCGCTGGAAGAAGTGGAACCGGAAGATCTCACGATTGATGCGCTGATGCAGCGTCTGGCGGCGGGGGCGGTGCGCGAGCTGATTATGGGGACCAATCCGACGATGGAAGGGGATGGGACGGCCTTGCATATTCAGCAGATGGCGGGGGATCGATTTCCGAATGTGCAGGTGACCCGGCTGGCGCGGGGGCTGCCGACGGGGAGTAACATTGAATACGCCAACCGGAACATTCTGGCGGATGCGATCAGTGGCCGACAGCGGATGTGACGACGGCCGTGCTCTTTAGCGACTGGCGTCGTTGCGGTTGCTGAGATCGGTGTCGTCATTTTCGTTGCCGGTGAGGCCGCCGCCTTCGGTGAGACGGCCTACGCCGCCGCTGTTGACTACGGAGTCGGCGGTTTCGTGGGGTTTGCCGTCAGCGGGGCGGCGGTTGCGGCGCTGGACGCGATTGGTTTGATTGGCGTCGGTTGCGCCGCCGGTGCGGTTTGAAGAGATTGACACGAGTCCTGCTCCTTTCGTGGCGGGTTCATTGAAGGATCGGAAAGGCGCAGTTTCGGCCGGTAGCTCCTGACATGTTGGTTCCTCTTCTCGCCCGGGGACAGGTGTCGAACAATCTATCGCACTATCGGCGAACGAACACCTTGCACTGAGGTCGAGATTATTGACCAAACATTATAGGGGGGCTTGGGCCGGGATATTTGTTTCAAATTGCGGTTTATATTGCGCCTCGTGATGTAGTTATTTGCCGCCGGATTTGCCCCCGCCGCCAGCTGCTGCACCACCACCTCCTGCTCCGCCGCCGGCTGCTGCACCACCACCTCCGGTGCCGCCTGCGGTTGTACCACCGGTGTTTCCGCCTGTGGTGTTGCCGCTGGTCGTTCCAGTGCCGGTGGTGCCAGTGCCAGTATTGGTTCCGCCTGTTGTGCCTGTTCCGGTTCCGGTGGTGCCGGTGCCGGTTGTGCCAGTTCCGTTGCCGGTTGCACCTGTGCCGGCCGTGCCGGTGCCGGTTCCGCTGGTTCCTGTTCCCGTAGTGCCGGTGCCTGATGTGCCTGTGCCTGACGTGCCCGTCCCGGCGCCGGCGTTACCGGTTGTTCCTGTGCCGTTGGTGCCGGTGCCGGTTGTCCCCGTGCCACTGCCTGCGGTGCCGGTGCCGCCACTTGAGGTAGCGCCGTTGCCGGGTGTTGCGCCATTGCCGGGGGTTGCGCCGCCGGGGGCGGGGGCGCCGCCGGTCGCGGTGGTCCCACTGTTGATTCCGGTTCCGGGGGTAGTGCCGCTGTTGATCCCTTGGCCTGGCGTTGTGCCGCTGTTAATCCCCTGGCCCGAGGTTGTGCCACTATTTATTCCTTGACCTGGGGTGGTGCCGCTGTTGATGCCTTGGCCTGGGGCGGTGCCGCTATTAATTCCCTGGCCTGGCGTTGTGCCGCTATTGATGCCTTGGCCTGGGGTCGTGCCGCTGTTGATGGTGCCGTTGCCGGAGTTGCTTGTGCCTGTTCCGGTACTTGCCGTGCCTGTGCTGCCGGTGCCGGTGGTGCCGGTGGTGCCACCGGTTGTGTTGGTGCCGGTGGTGCCCGTGGTGCCGCTGGTGCCGGGGTTGATGATGACGGTATTGGGGGTGATGTAGCCGCCGCCGCCCACCACGCCGCCGCCGACAACTCCGCCGCCGCCGGTTCCGCCGCCGGTGGATCCGGTGCCGCTGCCGGTGATGGTTGTGTTGCCGGCCGCGCCTCCGGTGGCTGCGTTGCCGCTCGATGTGCCGGTGTTACCGCCGCCGCCTGCGCTGGTGCTGCCGCTCGATGTGCCGGTGTTACCGCCGCCGCCTGCGCTGGTGCTGCCGCCGCCTGCGCCTGTTGGGCCGCCGGGCATGCCGAGGCCGCCGCTACTGCCCGGGACGGTACGGCCGGGAATGGGGATGCCGCCTTGGCCGAGTTGATCTGTGACGGGTCCTTGTGGCGCGACTGCGGGCGGGTTGCCGCCGGTTGCGGGTTGATCGACGGGACGCGGGGCTGGAGTGACGACTGGCCCGGCGGTTCCTGAATCACTGATTCCGGGGGTGTGTTCGCCGCCGGGTCCGACTGGGGGGACGGATCGTGGATCGACAGGGGTGGCCTGGTCTTCGAAGCCGTGGCCGGCCGTGTGGCCGTATTGATCGTACTGGGAGCACCCGGCGGCCAAAATGCCGCCGGTTAAGGCTACGGAGAGACAGGCGGCACGGAGGATGGAGATATTTTTCGACATGGGTATGACCTTTCGCCAGGACTATCGAATACTGATTGAAGAGTCAGTTGAGAGAAACTGCTTACGCAACTGCCATGCCCACTCGTTGCGATGCATCACTATATTGGGATAAAACTTGCAAAAAGACGTCGTGGCCGTTCTAAATCCGTTGTGGCGAAACGACCCTGGCAGCTTTAGGGTGCTGCCGGTATCAAAAAAGGGGTAAAAATGACGCCAAGACGCTCCTCCGCCCGCAGGCCATCGGATGACCCGGCCGCAGCCGATTTCGTTGCGCCCCAGCAGCCAGGTGCCCCCCGCGAGCGGCCGCTGTTTGTTCATGGCATGATTCTGTTGTCTGTGGTGATGTTTGTGGGGATGCTGGCGCTTTTTTACCTCGCGTGGCTGAAACAGGAAAAAGCCGATGCGCTGCTGGTGGTGCAGGGCAATTCATCGTTTGTGGGGGCGACGGTTGAGTTGCGCACGCTTACGTCCAGAACACTCGCTTCGGGCGTGATCGACCCTGAGGCCGGGTTGGTGTTGAACCTTTACTTTCATCCGGTTGGGAAACATTTCCTTCTACGAATCACCCGCACGAGTGGGGAAGTTTTTGATATCCCTATCGAACGCATCAACCAATACGAGATCACCCGCATTAACCTGCACCCGCTTATGCCGGCGAGCGTGCCCGCGACGGCCCCTGATACGACCCGCCCCGCCACGCTGCCCCATCCGCAGACGCGGAAGGCCGCGACGGAGCCTTGACCGGCGTCCATTAGCGCTCGAAGTGGAAGGGGCGGAAATCGGTTTGGTCGGTTACGGATTTGACGAAGTTTGCGAGGAGTGTGATCGCGTTTTGGATGTCGGTGAGGCTGACGATTTCGACCTGGGTGTGCATGTTGCGCTGGGGGATTCCGACGGAGGCCACGGCCACGCCGGATTCGGCGATCTGCATGATGCGGGCGTCGTTGGCCGCGGTTTTGACGGAGGGATCGGGCTGCCAGGGGAGGTTTTGCCGGCCGGCGGCGTAGCGCAGCAGTTTTTCGTAGAGGAATTCGTGGGTCGGGTGGGGCATGGGTGGTTCCCTTTTTTTCGGGATAGACGGATTCGTCGAAACCTTACCGGCGGCGTGTGCGCCGGGGTGCGACAATGGTGCAACGGGATATTGGTTGGGTGCAACTGAGATTTTTTCTCAGAGGGGTTCTCTTGTGGTGGGGCGCGCGGGCGAATGGGATGGTTGAGAAGAGTGCTGGTCTTGCTACTCGGGCGGGGCGTCCGAGCCACGGTTTCGGAGGGGGCGGGGTCGGTCAGGCTAGTTTTGAGGTGGGGAGGTCGGAGGTTTGAGTTGGGGTGATGGGGTCAAAGCCTCTTCGTTTGGATTCGGCTCGGCCTCTTAGGATTTCGATGATGGCCGGGAGGATGGAGATCAGGACGATCATGAGGCTGACGAGTTCGATGTGTTTTTTGACGAACTGGACGTTGCCGAACATTCGGCCGGCGAAGAGGAAGCCGAAGACCCAGACGATGCCGCCGATGACGTTGAAGGCTGCGAAGTGGGAGTAGGTCATTTTGCCGATGCCGGCGACGAAGGGGGCGAAGGTGCGGACGATGGGGACGAAGCGGGCGAGGATGATGGTTTTGCCGCCGTAGGTTTCGTAGAACTCGTGGGCGCGCATCAGGTGTTTCTTGTTGAGCAGGCGGGAGTTTTCGCTTTTGAAGACCTTTGGGCCGATTTTGAGGCCGATCCAGTAGTTGACGCCGTCGCCGAGAATGGCCGCGATGCTGAGGATGATGCCCAGCATGAAAACATTGACATGAGCGCCGGCGGCCATGGTCATGACGCCCAGGAGGAAGAGCAGGGAGTCGCCGGGGAGGAAGGGGGCGACGACGAAGCCGGTTTCGCTGAAGATGATGGCGAAGAGCAGGACGTAGAACCAGACGCCGAGGGTGGCGGCCCAGTTGTCGAGGTGAACGTCGAGGTGATGAAGGATGTCGAAGGCCTGGTGGATGAACTGCATTATTTCTCCGGTGCTCCAAAATTGTCGTCGTAGGCCCCCGCTACAGGAGTCTTATCGGAAAGATGACGGGGGGACAACCAGTGGGATGTGGGCGTGCCGTAACCAGATAGAAATGTCCGGTTGGCTGGATGTGGTGAGTCGGGAGGGGGCGCGGAAGTATCGGCTCGGCCGGTGGGATGAAGAGATTGGCTTGGGAGTAGCTGGTTTTTGGACGGTTTAGAATTCGCCGGGGGTGTTGCCGGTTGTTGTGGTGGTGGATTGGGCGGCGAGGTCTTTGCGAAGCTGGGTGTAGTCGGCCTGAAGAGTGGCCTGGTCGTCAGTGATGGGTTTTTCGTCAGTGGTGAGTTTGGCGCGGGCGTCGATGACGCCTTGGTCGCCGTTGATCAGGGTGCGGATGTCGTTGGCGTCGGAGGTCAGGACGGCGCGGGCGTCGGTGAGATCTTTCTGGAACTGCGCGCGATCGGCGGCCAGCTTGGTGGCGTCGTCGCGGTCGGTGCGGATGGCCTGGCGGTCGGTGTGGAGGGTGGTGCGCCAGGTGGTGAGATCGGTCTGGTAGGTGGTGCGCAAGGGGGTGAGTTGGGAATCGAGGGCGGAGATGGCGTCGCGGATGGCTTGGACGTCGGCCTGAAGGGTGGTGCGGAGCGTGTCGCGGTCGGTGCTGAGCTGGGTGCGGTCTTTCTGGATCTTGGCGATGTCGGCCTGGACGGCCGGGGACTGGGTGGAGGTGTCGCCCAGGCCATCGCCGTGGTGATGATGGCCGCCGAAGTAGCCTCCGCCGAAGAAGTGGGAGGCGGAAAGGAAGGTGCGGGGTTCCAGCGAGTCAATAAGGGGACGGATGGGGGCGGTGGCGGGCAAGGGAATCTCCTTTGAACTTCTCATGCAAGTGTCCTGATCGAGAATACGTTAAATCTTATCGGGGGAACATGAGACATTGATGAGTGTTCAGGTCATTTACCTGATGCCGTCGTGGTATCCGCGCTGGTGCGGCGCTGGATCGATGACGTCAGGGAAGCCGTCTTCGTCGGAGTCCTTTAGATATTCGAGATCGAGGCCGTAGGCGGGGCGGAGGTTGGTGAGGGCGTTGGAGATGATTCTGTCGCCTTTGATGCCCAAGACGGGGCCTTCGATTTTACCGGGGGTTTTGAAGAGCCATTCGACGTTGAAGCGTTCGTAGCCGGTGTCCATGCCCTGGACGATGAAGTGTTCGCTGATTTTGCCGTCGCCGTCTAGATCGCAGGGGAGGCGGTCGGTCTGGTAGAGGACGAGGCTCTGGAGGAAGGCGCTGATGGCGGAACGCTCGGAATCGGAGAGGGCGAGATAGGCGTCGTGCGATTTTTGGGCTTCGCCGCCGTGGCGGCGGATGACTTCTTCGAAGCTGAGGCTTGCGCCGTCGTGACCGTACGGGCCGGTGGTGCCGCAGCCCCAGAGGGGGCTGGTGCGCCAGGATTTCTGGACGCTGCCATCGAACTGGACCTGGTAGAATTTCGGGCCCACGTCGTGATATTTGAAATCGGTATAGAGGCCGCGCACGGTTTTGGCGCCGTGTCGGGGAAGGGTGAGGTCGCCTTTTTTGTCGGCAAGCATGACCAATTTTCCCTCCATGCGGTCGCTTGAATTGTTGTAGGCGACGTCGAGCTCAAAGAATCGCCTGTCGCCCGAATAATGCTGGGTATAATCCTTTGCGTCGGGGTTAGCGGGGTGAATGTGCCAATCAGAGACATGGCAGGCGGTGCAGTTGATCTGGGCGAAGAGTTTCTCGCCTCTGACGACGTCGTCTGTGATTTTGCCGCGGGCGGGGGCGGGGTGATTAAGCAGATACCACTCAGCCACGTCGAGATCGCCTTCGCTGATTTCTTCGCAGTAGCCGTCGCGGTCGGGATCGTCGAGGCTGATGCCGGTGGAGCCGCGAACGGCGCCGCGGTCTTTGCCGGCGGCGGTGATGCATTGAAGCTGGCCGGCGTTAGAGATTTGGGAGAAGCCGCAGTCATCGGAGAGGTTGAGGGTGGTGGGGTCGAAGGCCTGGAGGCCCGAATGAATGTCGAAGGGTGTGGCGGTGAAGGCGCGGATGGTGGTGGCGACGGGGGGGCGGAAGGGCATATAGAGGTGGCCAAAGCCGAAGGACTGGAATTCGAGGGTATAGCCGGCCACGCCGGGGAATTTCAGGCTGTGGGCGAAGGCGATGCGTTTGCCGTCTTTGTCGACGTAAATGGGGGTAAAGACGGGGTTGAGTTGGGGTTTGCCGGTGTCGTTGGGGTCGTCAAAGCGGCCGTAGTCGATTTCGACGGATTGGCCGGTGACGGAGTCGGGGAGATTTTTGAGGATGCAGCGTTTGTCTTTGGCCTCTTCGAGGCTGATCCAGCCGTCGCGGTTGGTGTCTGCGATGGCCATCGCCTGGAGGCGGATTTGCCAGCCGATCATCTCGACCAGCCCGATGCCGAACATGTGGGGCGTGTTTCGGCCTTCGCCGCCGTTTTTGGATATGGTCGCGCCAGCGCCGCCGTCGCGGTAGGGGGTGTTGTGGCAGATGGCGCAGGAGTTGACATGGCTGCGTGACATCATGTGGGTTGCGCCGTCTGGGAGCATGGGCCCGTCGAGTTTACCGGCGTCGCCGTAGACGCCGTCGCGTTCCCGGAATTCGCGCTGGGTGAGGTTGCGGCCCCACTGGTAGCCGAGGAAGGGGTCGGCCTGCTGGAGGTACATGGAGCCGCCGGGCTTGCAGGCTTCGCGGGTGTGGACGATGCGGATACGGGGGGTTTTGATGGAGAGGCCGGTGGGGTCGTGGGGATAGCGGATGGGGTCGTCGTCGGAGGTGCCGGGGCGCTCGGTGAGCTGGGCGGGGGATTGGGCCGCTAAGAAGAGGAGGGGGAGGAGGAAGAGGAGTTTTTGGGGGGTGGGGGTCATGGGTGTTGGGGTGAGTGGTTATGGATCATGGAGGAAGAGCCCTCACCCCAACCCTCTCCCTGGGTACAGGGAGAGGGGGAAAGAGGGGAGGAGTGTCGATCGCGTGGGGGTCATCGGTTTTGAATGGGGCGGTGTTTGGTTTTAGGGGGAAGAGCCCTCACCCCTGCCCTCTCCCTGAATACAGGGAGAGGGGGTAAGAGGAGAAGGAGTTGGCGGTTGTCAGGGAGGGGAGGTGGGGAGGATGGAGGTGTGTTCGAGGTCGTCGTTTTGGTTGTTGACGGTGGCGCGGACGAATTCGAGGTCGTCGGACATTTCATCTTTGGAGAAGATTTTTCGGAACTTGGTGAGGAACTGATCTTTCTGAAGGTGGCCTTTGAGGAGCTTTAGTTTTTCGATGTCTTCCTTGGGGGCTTCGCGGTCGTAGGGCTTTTCGCCGGAGACGACGTCGAGGTCGGCCTGGGTGATCTTTTTCGCCCATTCGAGGGTGGCGGGCACTTTATTTTTCTCGGTGAGTTGCTGGGCCTGCTGCACATATTTTTGCACGACGTCTTTGGTTTGATCGCGGTAGGTGGTTTCTTCTTTGGTTATCTTTTCTGGGACGGCGAAGGAGAGGGCCTGGGTCCACATGGGGAGGAAGGTGGTTTGGTAGGTGAAGGGGGCGGGGAGGTCGACTTTGTCTTTGGCCTGGACGTAGAAGAGGGCTTCGGTTTTGTCTTTAACGCTGAGCTGCGTGATCTTGAGGGGGTAGAGGATTTTGTCGCAGGCGAAGGTGAAGCGGGTGGGGGTGACCTCGCCTTCGTAGGAGCCCTTGGCGTTCTTCTTCATTTGCTTGGGGTCGATCTTCATGGTGGTGAAGTACCAGTTTTTCTGGATGTAGTGGTCGAGGGTTTTTCGGTCGCCGGCGTAGACGTACTGGTTGTCCTTGAGCCATTGGAAAAGATCGTCGGCCTTGTCGGCCTGAATGATTTTGTAGTCGAGGGAGCCGACGACGCCGGCTTCGAGGACGCGGACGGCGGGGCGGGGGACGGATGTGGGCACGGGCATGTCTCCCAGGGCGCCGCGATTCATAGCCCAGAGGCGGGTGTTTTTGTACTTGCTGATGTCCATCGGCTTCAGGATGGTGAAAACGGCGAGTTCCTTGAAGAAGTCGCGGGGCATTTCGTCGAGCTTGGGGCGGTTGGGGGTGGGGATGACCATGCCGAAATCGACGGCGTTGCCTTCGAATTTGGGTTGGACGGTGAAGGACTCTTCTTGTTTGCCTCCGTCGAAAGTGATGAAGGCTTTTTGGGAGGGCTGGTTGATGTCTTTGTCTTTGGCCGAGAAGTAGCAGCAGGCCGATTGGACGGTGGCGGCGGGGAGAAGCAGGACGGGGAGGGCGATGAGGTTGAGGCGGCGGAGGATAGAGTGCATGGTGTTACTCGCGTTTTTAAAGCAATGGGACGAGATTTGGACGCGGGAGGGAACGGCGGGTTGCAGATTTTTTCTGAAATTGAGCAGCTTGATCAGCGGTGGGATGCGCGGCAGGACTATGATGTGCTCGGTAGTTTTACCGGCCGGGGTCAATGAACCATGGCGATCAATCGGGAAGACCTCAACTCCGTCATCATCGACACCGTTTCAAACCTGGTGGTGGTTTTGGATCGGGAGGGGCGGTTGGTGCGCTTCAACCGAGCCTGCGAGAAAATGACGGGGCGGCGGGAAGCGGAGGTGCTGGGGAAGATGATATGGGATCTGTTTCTGATCCCGGAGGAGATTCCGGGGGTGTTGGAAGCATTTGCGAATCTGGCGGCCGGACAGTTTCCGGCGGTGTATGAAAATTATTGGATCGATAAGAACGGTGATCTTCGGCGGATTGCGTGGTCAAGCTCGTGCGTGGTGGATGATGCCGGGACCGTTGAATACGTGGTGGGGACGGGGTTGGACATTACCGAGCGGCGGCGGGCGGAGGAGGCGCAGCGCCTGGCGGAGTCGCGGTTCCGGCGGATGGCGGCCTCGAATATCGTCGGGGTGGATTTTTTCAATCTGGACGGACGGGTCACGGATGCCAACGATGCGTTCTTGAAGATGGTTGGGTATACGCGGGAAGACCTGCGGGCGGGGCGGGTGCGGTGGTCGGAGATGACACCGCCGGAGTATGCGCATCTGGACGTGGAGGGAATCGCGCAGATCAGAGCTTGCGGAGTTTGTGCGCCGTTCGAGAAGGAATACATTCGGAAAGATGGGACGCGGGTGCCGATTTTGATTGGCGCTGCGATTTTCGAGGACACGCCGGACTCGGGGGTTTGTTTTGTGCTGGACATGACGGCCCAGAAGCGCGCCCAGCACGACCTGCGCGACAGCGAGGAGAAGTTCCGGCTGGCGGTGACCAGTGCGCCGGACCTGATGTTTTACCAGGACACGCAACTGCGATTTACGTGGATGTCGCAGACGTTTCCGCCGTACACGATGGAAGGGGTGCTGGGGAAAACCGATGAAGATATCATTGACCCAGCCAGCGCGCGGGTGACGCGGGAGGTGAAGCTGCGGGTGCTGGAGACGGGGATTGCGGAAATTGTGCAGACGTCGGTGCGGTTTGGGGAGTCGATGCGGCACTACGAGAGCGTAATCCAGCGTCGGGAGGCGCCGGGCGGCCGGGTGCTGGGGGTTGCGGGGTATGTGCGCGACATCACGGATCGCAAGGAGGCGGAGAACGCGCTGCGGGATTTGAATAAGACGCTGGAGGCGCGGGTTTTGGAGCGGACGGCGGCGGTGCAGGAGCGGTCGATTGAAGTGGATCGAGCCGCGGAACGACTTCGACGCGTCGCGGCCGGCGCGCGTTGCATTTTGTGGCACGCGGACATTGCAGGGCGGGGGCGCTGGAGGCAGGAGCCCGACTTTAATTTCAAGATCAGCGTTCTTGACGCCCAGG
Source organism: uncultured Phycisphaerales bacterium (assembly GCA_963788015.1). Classification (GTDB taxonomy): domain Bacteria; phylum Planctomycetota; class Phycisphaerae; order Tepidisphaerales; family Tepidisphaeraceae; genus JBBRHH01. Next base: position 2,618,954 of record CAWBEY010000012.1, on the reverse strand, counting down.
CCGCGCAGAATGTGTTGCCGCTGGCATTGAAGCCCAACCAGGATTACTTCAACGCATGGGCGAAGAGCCGCAATCCGGACGACGACAATCGGATGCGGCAGACAATGAGCAGGGCGCTCTTGAACGGCGATCCGGGGTATCAGCAGGAATTTCGATGCACGGATCGCGATGGGCAGATGCGATGGTTAAGGGAGGATGTGTCGGTGGAACATCTTGGGGCCGGGCGGTGGCGGGCTTTTGGGGTTTGCACGGACATCACGGATCAGAAAGAGGCCGAGGCGCTGCTGATGGAAAGCGAGGCGGTAGCGAAGGACTTGGCGGAGCGGTCGCGGCGGCTGGTGGTGGAGCTGGACCATCGGGTGCGGAACAATCTGGCGGGATTGCTGAGCCTGGTGGGGGCGATGCAGGAAAAGGCCGAGAATGTGGAGGCGTTTGCGCAGGCGATTGAGAGCCGGTTGATGGCGATGGTTCACATTCACGATCTTCTGGCGGCGCGGGGATGGCAGCGGGTTAATTTGAATGATTTGCTGGCATCGTTGCTGAAGGCGCTGGAGCGGCTGTCGTCACAGAGGGCGGAGATTGGTGTGGAGTGCCAGGACCTGCACGTTCAGCCGTCGCAGATCCTGCCGCTGGCGATGATCATCGTCGAGTGGTTTACGAATAGTTGTAAGTACGGGGCGCACAGCCGAAAAGGCGGGCGCGTGCGCATCATGTGCCAAAGCTGGACCGAGTCCGGGAGGGTGATGATTCGTCTTGAATGGCAGGAGCGGGGTGGTCCGCCGATTCGCGAACCGGTGAGGCCGTCGCTGGGGACGGAATTGGTGAAAGGATTTGCGATGCGCGAACTTCGGGGGCGGGTGACGCTGAATTATCCGCTGGAAGGGGCCGAGCATGCGCTGGAATTTGAGGCGGAAAAGGATGGCGCTGCGGCCCAGGAGACGGATCGAGAATCGGGAGAGGCTCTGGGGGCGGCCGCTGGGTTAGACCAGCCTCCCGGATATGCCCAGGAATAACCCATGATTTTCAGGCGGGGACAGGGTGTTGCACCCGGTCGCAGGCGGGGCATTTTTGGTCGGTGCAGGGTTCGATGTGGGCGGTGGCGTTGCCGACGCCCAGGGCTTGTTCGATCTCGTATTCGATTGCGCTGGCGATGGCGTGGCCTGTCTCGACGGAGAGGGATGCGGGGACCATGATGTGGAAATCGACCCAGTGGTATCGGCCGCTGTGGCGGTGGCGGAGTTTGTGGAAACTGCAAATGTGGGGTTCCTTGCCGGCCGGTCCGATGTGGGCGCTGAGGATCTCGCGGAGCAGGCGTTCGTCTTCAATGTCCTGCTGGTCCATCAGGCCTGCAATGGATCGGCGGATAAGGCTGATCCCGATGCGGGCGACGTAGAGCGCGATTAGGATCGCGGTGATGGGGTCGGCCCAGCGCCAGTGAAAGAACTTGATGAAGACGAGTGCGACGATGGCGGCGGCGCTGGAGAGGGCGTCGCTGATGAGATGGCGGCCGTCGGCTTCCAGGGTGAGGGAGTTTTCGCGGCGGCCGATGCGGATGAGATAAAGTCCGACGATGCCATTGAGGGCCATGGCGATGGCGATGAGGATGATGCCTTCGCCGGCGGCGGTTTCGCTGACGACCGGGCCGTATTTGATGAGCGTGTAGATGGTTTGAAGGACGATGATGACCGAGACGATGAGGATCATGCCGCCTTCGAAGCCGGCGGAGACGAATTCGATTTTTCCATGGCCGTAAGGATGATCTTCGTCGGCGGGCGCGTGGGCGATGCTGAGGGAGTAGAGCGCAAACCCGGCGGCCATGACGTTGACGATATTTTCCAGTGCGTCGGAGAAGATGGCGTTGGAGCCGGTGTGGTAGTAGGCGGTGAACTTCAGGGCGAGGAGGATCAAGCCGGCAAACAGCGAAAGGAGGGCCGCCTTGATTTCGATGCGGGGGATGTTCTGGAATCGGAGCATGGGAAGGTCGCTCAAGGGTAGCGATGGGAAGGGAAGAAGGCGAGGTGGAGACGGTGATTAACTGCGGACCGGTGGCACGACCGTTGCAGCACTAAGGGATTGGATGACGCAACATTTACTAGAACCTGAGGTGGCGTCGGGCGCAAAGATCCGACCGTTGGCGCAAAAGCTGGCGGAAGGTTGCGGAAGGTGTTTGGGATGTTGGGGCCGGGGTTGATTACCGGAGCATCGGATGATGATCCAAGTGGGATCGCTACTTATTCGCAGGTCGGGGCGCGGTTTGGGTATGGGATGTTGTGGACGTCGTTGTTTTCACTGCCGCTGATGTCGGCGATTCAGGAGATCAGTGCGCGGATTGGACGGGTGACGGGGCGCGGGCTGGCGGGAAATATCCGGCGGCATTATTCGTGGTGGTTGGTGTATGGGACCATTGTTCCGCTGCTCATCGCCAACGTCATAAATATCGGCGCGGATATCGCGGCGATGGGGGCGGCATGAAGTTGTTGATTGGGGGGCCTGCAATTCTATACGCAGTGATGTTTACGGCGGGTTGCGTACTGCCACAGATGTGGACGTCGTATTCGTGTTACGCGTGCTGGCTGAAGTGGCTTTCGCTGGTGCTGTTTGGCTATGTCGCAACGGCGTTCATGGTGCATGTGCCGTGGGGCAAGGCGCTGGCGGGGACGTTTGTGCCGCATATGGTGATTAACCGGGAGTATCTGGCCGCGCTGGTGGCGGTGCTGGGGACGACGATCAGCCCATATCTGTTTTACTGGCAGGCGTCGCTGGAATCCGAAGAAGTGCGGAATGATCCGGATCGTGAACCGCTGAAGACGGCCCCGGAGCAGGCGCGATCGGCGTTCACGCGCATTCGCATTGACACCTACCTCGGCATGGGGTTTTCCAACCTGATCGCGTATTTCATCATCTTGACGGCGGCCGTTGGATTGCACTCAATCGGCGTGACCCACATCGAAACGTCGGCCGACGCGGCGAAGGCGCTTGAGCCGGTGGCCGGGCGATTCGCGTCATTCCTTTTTGCGGCCGGAATTATCGGGACGGGGTTGCTGGCGGTGCCGGTGCTGGCGGGATCGGTTGCGTATGCGGTGGGTGAGACGTTTCGGTGGAAGGTTGGACTTGAGAAGAAACCACGGCAGGCCAAGGGATTTTACGGCGTGCTGGCGGCCGTGGCGGTGGTTGGGTTGTTGCTGAATTTTACGCCGATTGATCCAATGAAGGCGCTGTACTGGGCGGCGATCATCAACGGGATAGCGGCGGTGCCGGTGATGGTGGTGATGATGTTGATGACCAGGAACAAAGCAGTCATGGGGCAGTTCACTCGGATATCGAAGCCGTTGCGGGTGATGGGATGGGTGACGACGGTGGTGATGGCGGCGGCGGCGGTGGGGATGATATTTGGGTAGCGGCTAGAAAGGGATTTATCGGGTTTGAGTAGTTGACCGCGTGGTCGCGGATCGCGGTTCCAGGATTTTGAAGCGGGCTTGGCCGTATTGGATGTTCAGGCCAATTTGCCCAGCGGCAGTGAGGGTGTGGACAGTTTTGCCGTTGGCGATGAGGGTAATAACGTCTTTGTCCTGGGTGAGGGATAACGCAAGCGGGCTCTTTTTCGGGGGCATGTTAAGGGGGAGGGGGCGCTGCCAATGGCCATCTTTGAACTGGATGATGCCGAGGGTGCCGTCGAGGCGGATCTGGAAGAGCCAATAATCTTTGGGGGAGGTGTCGCCGAAGGTGAGGCCGCCCATGAAGCGAGGCGTGAGCGGTTCGATTTCGACAGTGAGGGCTGACGGAGTTTTTTTGAGAAGTGCAATGCCGACGTGGTTGTCTTCGGTTTTCCCTTCGATGGTTTTGGCCCAGGGTTGCCAGGAGATGGTTTGGATTTGCCAGGGCTCCTGGTGGGATTCTAGCCAGTCTTCAAACTCGTTGGCGGTTTTGGCGGTGAGGGGGGCGAGGTGGGTGTTCCAGCTTTCGATGGGGTCGGCGTTGTGGTCCATGGCGCTGCGCCAGGCGGGGAATTGTGTTGGCCAGGTGTCGGCGATGAAGTTCAGGAGGGCGGTGGCGACGGGGCGGTCGAGGGGGATTTTGCCGGAGATAATGTCCTGGAGGTTTCGGCCGTGCTTGTTGGCGAAATGGTCGAGTGCTTTGGCGTGGTAGTCTTCGAGCGTGATCGGAGGGATGACGGCGATCTGGAGGTGCTGGCCATCCCAGTTGTGGAAGGCGAGATAATCGGCCAGGCCCTCGACATAGAAGCCGGCGGAGACGCTGCGATTGCCGCAGGTGGCGATGAGGTGGAACTGGTGGACGCACTCGTGGAGGATGAGTTGGCGCGTGAAGTAGTCCGACGGCTGGATGAAGAGGTAGGCCTTGCGGTTGCCGTGGGAATAATAGCCGCCCGCGCTGATGGCGACGCCGCTGGTGGGCTCGACCTGGTGATCGTCTTTGAGCGCTTGCACATAGCGCTCGCGGGTGGCGTAGATGCCGACGTGGAGAAGATCGCCCTCGGGTGGCGCTTTGGCGAAGAAGATGGTGAGGTGCTTGTAGAGTTCTTCCAGCATTCGGCCGGTGTCGGCGGGGTCGAGGGACTCGACGTAGAGGTCGTAGTGGCTGGTTTGGAGGTGAGCGTGTGGGATTTCTGTGGCGGCGCGGGAGAAGGGGGAGGTGGCAAGGAGGAGGATTGGGAGGAGCCACTTCATTGGAGGGATTGTTGACTGTGGGAGGGGCGGAGGCAAGGTGAGCTGGCTCGTAATGAGGAGCCCAGAGCCTTCACCCCAGCCCTCTCCCAGTGTACTGGGAGAGGGGGCAGCGTTGAACGCCGGCGGTTTTTGATCGTGGTTGGAGACGACAACTATTCGTCTTCTTCGAGGGAGGTGGCGGGTTGTCGGCCGGCGAAGCCGGTTTGGAGTTCGTGCCAGTGGGCGACTTTGTCTTCGCCGAGGCGCCAGCAGAGGCAGACTTCGCGGCCCTGGTGTCGGCCGGGGAAGTCGATGAGGCCGGATTCGTAGTCTTTGAGATCGCAGCCCACTTCGTTGAGTTCTTCGACGTATTCCTGAAGACGGTCGATGGACAATTCAAGGTCGCTTTGCAGGTGCATGGCGTCCTTGATGTTGGGGGATGATTCGAGCTTGGCCTGGAGATCGGCCGCGTGGCGATGCGTCAGGACGATGTTGCGCACGATGCGTCGGACGAGGGGGAGTGAGCGGTTAGCCTCCATCAGAGTGAACCGTCGCCGAGGGCGGGAGGGAACTTTCGGCTGCGGTGTAAACGACTTTTGAGCCGCCATAGCGTGCCGCCTTTCTTACAGACTTGCAGGTCGGATCGGTAGCCCGGTGAAGCGTTATTGTGACCTCGATCCGGCCGCTGTCAATTGTGTCATCGTAAAGGTTATCGGCAAACACTATGCCGGAGGAATAAGTGGGGGAAGCTGTGCGATTAAAACGGAGGATCAGGCGCGGTGAGCGCGGGTTTGGCGGGTTTTGCTGACTTCCCAGCTTCGGCGAGGGAAGAGGAATCGCAGGCGGCCAGAGGTCGGCTATTTCGTGATGTCGGATGGTCGCGAAGCGCCGTCGCGTGGCGGCGAAATGGGCGGGGGTGTTGGGGAATGAAGTTAGTGAACGCGGACGAAGGTGGAGTAGAGGCCGATGTCCTGCGCGGGCCCTTCATAGGGATTGGAGGAGGGGTCGTAGGGGCGGGAGGGATCGGCCAGCGCCCGGCCTATGAGGAGGGCGCTCGCGCCGGAGAGATCTTCGTCATCGCTTTGCGTGTTGCTGCCGGGCATGAGCTCCCAGGTGGTGGGGCTCAGGTCGGGGCGGGCGTTGCCCAGGCGGTAGACCCGGCCCGTGTTAGGCCCCGCGACGCCGTCGGAGGCGACGATTAGATATGCGCCTTCGGCGGCGGCGGCGTGGTTGCCGGTGGTGAGGTTCTGGCGGATTTCGACGATGTCGCGCCCGTCGGCGGAGTGGGTGAGGTCGACGCGCACGTTGCGCGGCTGGAGATTGGCGGGGGAATCACCGGCCGGGGTGATGTCGCGGACGTCGTAGGTGGGGCGGTTGCGGGATTCGACGGCCAGGAGGTAGATCTGGGCACAAGTTTCGCCGGGGTTGCGGCGGTACATCGCGGTCCAGGCGCGGCGGGTGTCGCGGTCGAGGCGGAGATTGCCACGAATGGCGGCCCAGAAGGCATCGGGGCAGGCGACGACGCCGCCGGTATCGGCCATGATCTGATCCGAAGCGAGGCGCTGGATCATGTTGGCGGCGTCGCGGCCGAGGGCGGCGGCGGAGGTTTCCTCCAGGTTGGTCTGCGTCTGGCGGATGGCAACCGGGAAGATGGCCGCGACCATGATGAAGCCGACGCCGAGGATCATCACGGCAAAGAGCAGTTCAACGAAAGTGAAGCCCCGGCGCTGGCTTGAAGTTGGACGATTGGGACTCATTGCTCAAGTGGTGACGATGTAGCCTGAGACGGCGGCGAGGACCTGATCGGGGGTCATGGGGGAGTCGGCACCATGGTTTTGGCTCGGGTGCGGGGCGACGTTGAGGGGCACGTCGAAGATGTCATTGAGCAGTTCGAAGAGTTGGGCCGTGTGGCGGGCTTCGGTGCCCTGAATAGCGCCGGCGATTGGGAGATAAGCACTGAGCGAGGTGAACAGGGGGATGGCGCCGAGATAAGCCGAGACGCCGGTGGCCTCGACGTTGGCGGCCAGTTGAATGACCTGCTGGCGGCTCAAGTTCTCGACCCCGAACTGGTATCGGAAGGGGTGGATGGCGTGGCTGCCCAGGGCGGATTCGAGAAGGTTACGGTGCAGGCGCTCGACTTCGCCAAAGCGGATCATGTAGAAGACGTCGCTGTGGGTGCTGGGGTCGAGGTTGAGGCCGGGGATGTGGGTCCCGAGATAGTTCGTGCCGCCGGTGGTCAGGCGGAGGATGCACTGATGATAGAAATCAGCCTCGAGCTGTTCGAGGGCGAGGGCGTAGTTGACGAGCTTGATGTCGCCGGTGCCGGGGATGTTGGCGAGGGTGAGGGCAGGGCTGACGGCCAGGGCGCTTCGGGTGGGAAGCAGGCTGGCGGCGGCGGTGACGGCGGCGGTGCCCAGGAATGAGCGGCGGTTGAAGGCGGTAGATTTTGTGATCATGGCAATTGTCCTTTGCGGTAATGCGTAAGAAGCGGTTGAAGGGGTGCGGAGGAGACCTGTGCAGCATTTAGCGGAAGAAGGCCGCCGCACGTTCGAGAACAACGGAGGGAGGGAGGAAATATTCAAGGGCATTGTCGGCGGGAACCTTGGGGACGACGGTGTGATCGCCGGCCATGCGGTGGGGGCCGGGATCGCGTTTGAGTGCGACGTTGATCACGGCCGAGTGGCGGGCTTCGGTGGAGAAGATTTCGGCGGCGGCCTGCGCGATGTTGTTGTTGGTGATGAACGGGATAGCGCCGAGGTAGGCGCGGACACCGGTTTCTTCGAGTTCGAGAATTGCGGTGAGGATGGAAGCCAGATTGGGCTTGACGGAGGCAGGGATTTTATAGCCGCGTGGATCGGGCTTGACTGGGGTGGCGCCCATGGCTTTGATGGCGGTGGTGAGGAAATCGCGATGGGCGGCTTCGACGTAGGCGAAGTCTCGGAGGTAGATGAAGCCATCGGGGCCATCCCCTTTGGCGATGGCACCGGTGGGGATTTTCAGGCGGTAGCCGCCGGGGGTGGTGGAGAGGGGGGCACTTGGAGAATGGCCGGTGGCGAGGTTGAGGGCCTGGCGATAGAGATCGGCTTCGAGAATTTCGAGAGTGAGGGCGAAATTGAGGGCTTGTTCGTTGACGTTGCGGCCGGGGATGCCGGGGAAATGGTTGGTGGCCGCGTCGGCCGTGGCCTGGTTGCCGGCGGTGGATTCGACGTCGGCCGCGAAAGCACTCGCTGATTGGTCGAGCAGTCGAGATGCGGCGGCGCCGATGCCGGCGGCGGTCATCGCTTGCATAAAGCGGCGGCGGGAAGGCGCGTGGCGCCGGATTGTTTCCAGATCAAACATGAGGTCTCCTAAACGGTTCGGCGCTCGAGGACACAAGCCCTGCGGTTGCGCGATTTTTTTGAGGCAATGGAATGATTATTATGTTGTTCACCTTCACGGATGCGGACTGAACCTGCTGTTGCGCGGTTGAATATGACCTGCAAGAACAATCAACCGCCGATCGCCCGAGAGTATTCCTGGAAAATATTTATGGCTGTTCCAAACGATGTGTGTTGGCTTTGGGCACGCTCGCATCAACGTAAAGCACGTGCCAGCCTGCTCCGCGCACCTGGATTAAGAGTTCTGCGGCCCGCAATCGACCTTTCCGGACTTGATATGACTGAATAGACCGGAGGCTGACATGGATCATGCTGAAGGCACCGCGCAATAATGGCATATAGAATGGGGGGTTGTAAGATTGCTTTTACCAGCGTGGCGGAAACCTATCCCATCTTGCTTTGCTTATCTGGACGACTGGCCGTTGTCGTGGGTGGCGGGGCGGTGGCTGTGCGGAAGGCTGGGGGATTGCTGGCGGCCGGGGCGGCGGTGCGATGCGTGGCGCCGCACGTTCATGAAAAAATGCCGGAAAACGTGGAACTGGTGCGGGAGATGTTTGAGTCGCGCCATCTGGAAGGGGCGATGCTGGTATTTGCGGCGACGGATGTAGTGGAGGTGAACGATGCAGTGGTGCGCGAGGCGCGGCGGCGGGGGATATTGGTTGGCCGGGCGGATGCGAGCGAGGCCGAGGCGGGGGATTTCACGGTGCCGGCGCTTTGGCATGACGGGGAGGTGACGATCGGCGTATCGGCGGGAGGATCGCCGGCGTTGGCGGCGGTGATCCGGGATCGGGTGGGGGAGCGGATGGATCGGGCGCTCGTGCGGATGGCGGAGACGATGAAACAACTTAGGCCAATGATTAAGGCGCGGGTGGCGGACACGGGGCGGCGGCAGGAAATTTTTCGGGCACTCGCGGGGGAGCGAGCGATTGCCATCAATGAACATGGGGGGATGGCGGCAGTACAAGAGTGGATTGAGAGAGAGTGGATTTCGAGCCCTTCGAGCGAGGCGTCTTCAAGTTCATGAACACTGGCCATCCAACATCGCTCCAGCTTGCGCTCTTGATCCTGGCGGCGGCGCTGGTTTCGGCCGGGGTTTGCTTGTCGCTGACGCGCATTCGATGGGAGCGGCCGCGGCTGAGGCTGATGGCGAAGATTTGCATGTACGGCGGGGCGGGGGTGGCGCTGGCGGTGTTGTTGTGGCATGCGGGCAGCCGCCGAAGCTGGATTCCGGTGGGGGATAATTTTGATGCGCTCATCTGGCTGGCGCTGCTGCTGGCGTTGTTCCTGATGTACATCCAGCGCACCAACCCCCTAACCGGGTTGGACTGGTTTGTCGGACCGATTATCGTGCTCCTGCTGGTGGGGGCGGTGCTGTTTGGGGCGCGGGAGTATCGCACCTATGGGCAGAATGTGTGGCAGTGGGTGCATCGGGTGAGCGCTTACGGGGGAGCGGTGGCGTTTGCCGTGGCGGCCGCGGGGGGAGCAATGTATGTGCTGGTGAGCCGGCGGCTGCGGAAAAAAGGGCCGCCTGGGAAGAACCTGGGAAGCCTTGAGCGGCTGGAACATTTGAACATTGTGTCGGTGACGCTGGGGTTTGCGCTCTTAAGCATTGGCCTGATTACGGGCATCGTGGAGTGGACGTCGAGCAAGCAGGCGCCGCCGCTGACGAAGCTGTTGCTGGCATTGTTGGCGTGGGGGGTGTATGCGATTGTGCTGCACGCGCCGATCAACCCGCGCTTTCGGGGGAGGCGGGCGGCGGCGCTGAGCATCTGTGGGTTTGTGCTGATGATTGGGGTGTTGATCGCGGTTCAGTTCCTGCCCGGAGGAACCAGCCGATGAATCGCCTGCTCCTGATGGGGTTGAATCACACGTCCGCGCCGCTGGCGGTGCGCGAGAAGCTTTCCTTCAATGGTGCGCAGGCGCGGGCGGCGATTGATCGATTCCGCGAGCGGTTTCCAGAGGCCGAATTGGTGCTGGTTTCGACGTGCAACCGCGTGGAATTTTACGTGTCGCGGGCGGTGCATAGCCATCCAAGGTCGCAGGAGCTGATGGAGTTTATCGGGGAGCTTCACGGCGTGGCGGCCGAGACGTTTTCGGCGCACGTCTATACGAAAGCGAACAACGAGGTGGTGAGCCACTTGTTCAACGTTGTTTCGTCGCTGGATTCGATGGTGCTTGGAGAGACGCAGATACTTGGGCAGGTGCGCGATGCTTATGACGCGGCGTGCGTGGCGCAGTCAACGGGGGCAATGCTCAACCCGCTGTTTCAGCGGGCCATCGCCGTGGGCAAACAGGTGATGCGGGACACCGCGCTGTGCGAGGGACGCGTGAGCGTGGCGAGCGTGGCCGTGGATTATGCGCGGCGGATATTCGATCACTTTCAGGACAAAACAGTCCTGAGCATCGGGGCGGGGAAAATGGCAACGCTGGCGCTGGGCGGGTTTAAGACTCTGGCGCCGGGGAGGCTGCTGGTTTGCAACCGGGACATGGATAAGGCCAGGGGGCTGGCCGAGCGGTTTGGGGGGCAGGCGGTGGCGTTTGAGGGGTTGGCGGATCATCTGGTGGCCGCGGATATCGTGGTTTCATCGACCGGCTCGGCGCAGCCGATTATTACGGCCGGGGCGTTTGAGACAATCGTGGCGCGGCGGAGATATCGCCCGATGTTTTTGATCGACATCGCGCTGCCGCGCGACATTGAGCCGGCCGTGGGGGATATTGAAAACGTCTACTTGTACAACCTGGACGATTTGCAGCAGGTGGTGGCGACGACGCAATCGGAAAGGGCGGGGGCGACGGAGGCCGCGCGAAGAATCGTGGACGAGCAGGTGCGGGAGTTTGTGCTCTGGCACCGGCAGCGGGCGATGGGGCCGATGATCGACAAACTATATCGGCGGTATCAGGAGATCGCGGCCCAGGAGGTGAGCCGGACGATCAACAAGCTCGGCGCGATAGGGGAGCAGGAAAAGGCGCATTTGGAAGACCTGGCGCGGCGGCTGGTGAACAAGCTGTTGCACGATCCAATACAGACGCTGCGGCAGGCGGATGGGATGCACGGGCCAACGGCGCAGTACCTGCACGCGATGGAGCAACTGTTCAAGCTGAACGTGGCCGAGGATCGCGAGGAAGATGACGGGGAGGATCGTGGCGAAAAACCATCGGCATAAGGGACGGAGCAAGCGATCTGAATCGAGAGGCGGAGTCGAGGGAACATCTGCGCGGGAATCAACGATTCCAATATATGCCACGCGAGCCGGGGTGATGATCGCATGTCTTCTTGTGTTTGCAGCGACCGTGGTGGGTTATTCGGGGGACGGGTTGTGGCAGGTGATCTCGATTGTTCGCGATGAGCTGATGTTCGTAGGGGCGTGGATTGCGACGGCCGGGCTGTTAGGGTGGACGCTCTTGCGATGGTGGCAAATCGAGGCGGGGCTTCCGACGGCGGCGGGGCTGGGGCTGGGGATCTATAGTCTGGCGGGATTGGGGCTGGGCCTTGCCGGAGGGCTGAATCGTTGGACGGCCGCGCTGTTTCCGTTGGTGAGCATCGTCATCTGGTCGCTTTCTTTTTATGCAGGGCGCGAGGCGTTGCGCGGGAAGGCGATGGCGCGGCTGGAGGCGTGGCTGCGGGCGCGGGCGGGGTGGGGGGCGCTTTGGATTGTGGCGATGCCGTTTCTGGGGATGGCGGTGGTGGGCGCGACGCTGCCGCCGGGGGTTCTTTGGCCGGACGATCCACACTGGTATGACGTGCTGGAGTATCACCTGCAGGTGCCGCGCGAGTGGTATGAGGCGCGGCGGATCGTGCCGCTCTTGCATAATGTGTTTTCGTATTTTCCGTTCAACGTGGAGGTGCATTACCTGTTGTTCATGCACCTGCGAGGCGGGCCATGGGGGGCCATGTATGCAGCACAGTTTTTGATGCTGGGGTACATGCTGCTGATGGTGGGGGCGGTGGCGGGGGTTGCCTCGAGTGGGGCAGGAAGAGCGATTGCGGGGGTGGCGGCGGCGACGACGCCCTGGATCGTGATGCTTGGGAGCGTGGCGTATGACGAGGGGGGGATGTTGTTGTATGGGGCGCTGGCGGTTGGGTGGGTGGTTAGGGGGATGCGGCTGGCTGGCGAAGAGGGCCCTCACCCCAGCCCTCTCCCAGAGTACTGGGAGAGGGGGAAAGAGGGGGCGGCGCCCATGATGGTGCTCGCCGGATTTTTTGCGGGCTTGGCCTGTGGGGTGAAGCTAACGGCGGTGCCGGTCGTGCTTGTGGGCTTGCCAGTGGTAGCCGTGGTGGCAGGATTTCAGCGCGGCCGGGTGGCGCGGTGGGTTCTGGGGCTGGGGGTTTATGTGGTGGTGGGGCTCTTGGTCTTTTCGCCGTGGCTTTTGCGGAACTGGCGATGGGCCGGGAACCCGGTTTTTCCGGAGGGGATGTCGGTGCTGGGGCGGGGGCACTTCAGCCAGATGCAGGAGATGCGGTGGGAGTTGGCGCATGCGCCGAGGGCCGACCAGCATTCGGCAGGTGCGCATGTTCGGGCGGCGTGGGAGCAGATTGTGATCGACTGGCGTTATGGGTATCTGTTATTGCCGATGGCGCTGGCGGCCGGGTGCGTTGCGTGGCGGGACAGGAGGGCGCGGTTGCTGTTGCTGCTGCTCCTGGCGCTGGGGGTGTTCTGGATCGGGTTTACGCATTTGCAGAGCCGGTTTTTTGTGCTGGGGATTCCTTTGGGCGCGATGCTGCTGGGTCATGTGGGGCGGGAGCGTTGGCTGCGCGTGGCAGGGGCGCTGGTGGTGTTGGCGGCGCTGGGTGGGTGGATTGGAGTGCGCTGGCCCAATGTGGGGGAGGCACCGCTGCGGCAGGGGCTGCATCCGATTCTTTCGTATTACGCGGGCAACTGCGCAGCGCGGCATCTGGCAGTTTGATTTTGTGAACCTTGCGCCGCTGTTGCCCGAGTCGGTTCAGCAGGTGGCGTCGCCGCAGGACAAGGTGATGCTGGTGGGGGATGCGCGGGCGTACTTGTATCCAATGCCAATGACGCAGCTTCGCTACCGAACGGTGTTTGACGTGGACAATCAGGATGGCAGCGACATCGTCTGGGCATGGCAGGGGGGAAATGCGCCGCCGGCGGGATGGAGGGTCGTGGTGGATCCCGCTGAGCTGCGGCGGATGCAGAGCTATCATGGGATCGTTGTGCCGGAGGACATTTTGAAGACGGGGCAACCTTATGTGTATGAGCCGGCGGGGGTGGGGCAAAAGAAGGATTGATGGCCGAGGGGTGAAGCGTTGGGCAGCCTCGGGTTCGCCAAGGCGGGTTCGCCCACAAACCGCGCGGGCGGCGGCAAAGGGATCGGAGGGGTGCTTATGGAAATCGGCTAAAAATACCATGATTTCAAGGGTATTAAGCGGGTTTGAAGAAGATATGGGGGACCATTTCTTTTCTGGCACCGTCTTCGCTTTAGGGTAGAGCGTAGTCGTCACCACGATGGCTAACGGGTGAGAAGATCACCACTTAACTTTGAGCGCGGTTGGTTCCCACGGGCAGTGCCGCCCGCAGGTGTTCTGCGGGCGGCGCACTGTCCTGGGTCATAAAAAATAGAGCAGAGTTGTTGAGCGTCGCTTACGCTCGCCAGTTTGCAACGATCCTCGTTTCCTCCTCCGCCAGGCTGCACCGGACACTACCCTCGTCCGTGCAGCCTTTTTTTTGTGCGCACAAATGAGAGGTCGATTTGGGTCATCGGCGGCAGTTTTTGCGTGCTTAGTGAAGCGGTAGGGGATGGTGAGCCAGAGGGGGGCCGCTTAGTAATCGCGCGTGGGCGGCTGGGGGAGGGCGGGAGGCGCGGGCAGGGAAGTGCTTGATTCTGGGCGAACAGTGGGCATTTGAAACTAAATCCGTTGGAATCCGGAAGTGGCACCATCTTCGCTTTAGGGTAGAGCGTAGTCGTCACCACGATGGCTAACGGGTGAGAAGATCACCACTTAACTTTAAGCGCGGTTGGTTCCCACGGGCAGTGCCGCCCGCAGGCGTTCTGCGGGCGGCGCACTGTCCGGGGTTGCAAAAAATAAAGCAGAGTTGGCAGAGCGGTATCCACGCTCGCGACTTTGCAACGAGCCTCGTTTCCTCCTCCGCCAGGCTGCACCGGACACTATCCTCGTCCGTGCAGCCTTTTTTTGCGCTCACATCTTCTGCCGCTTGATGACCCATTCGTTTTCAAACGATTGGTCGCGGCGCTGGAAGGCCAGGTGGAGGCGGATGGAAGATTCGTTGTTCCAATCCCAGTAGACGGTTTCGCCGTCAGAGACTTGTTCGAGGTAGACGGGTTCGTCGTAGAAGTCGCCGGCGTAGCCGTCGTAGAAGGGGCCGTGATGGAAGCGGCCGGCGCCGATGCCAAAGCCGATGCCGATCGAGGGCTGGGCGCGGTAGACCGGTCGCATTGGCGGGAGGATCAGCTTCATGTAGGACTTCGGGGCGATGGATTGGCCACGCAACGGGCGGCTTTGGTTGGCCGGATTGACGACGTAGGATTTTGCGGCCACCAATTCGATCGCGTCGTTTCCAGGATTTTCGATGCGCAACACCAGGCGGCCTTCAACGGCCTGCATGTGATAGACGAGATCGTTCACATTCAGGTTGGATTCCTGCTTTGAGCCTATGTGCTGAGCGAGGTTTGGTGGCTGGACGATTTGAAATTCGTAGGTGGCGCAGCCGGTGAGACCCAAGGCCATAATGCAGAGCAAGCTAAGGCGAAACATGGCGCTCTTGTACCATGTGGATACCGGCGGCGCAAAGTGGCGATTCGTTATTTGGCCTCGGCCGAGATGATGACCTGATAGACGCCGGCGGTGGGTTGGGGGGTGGCGTGGCTGCCGAGGGAGCTCAGGTCGCCGGAAAGTTGCTTGACCTGTTCGAGCGTGGCGACGGGGACGCTGTCGGCTTCGGTGGAGGCGCGGGCGAGTTCAACGCCGACGACCTTGCCGTCGATGAGGAGCGGAGAACCGGCGAAGCTTGGGGCTTTGGAAAGCTTCAGGGTCCACGCGCCGTCGGTCTTGGCTTCGCCCGTGAGAACCTGGCTGCGGGTGTCGAACAGATCAAGCTCGCAGAAGGCGGGGCACTGGATGTCGCCGCCGGCGAAGGTGGTGTCGATGGAATAGAAGGCCTTCAATGGGTTTTGCACCTTGAGGAGGGCAAGGCCTGTGTCGGCGTCTTTTTTGACGAGGGTCGCTGTCATGGAAGTGCCGTCGGAGGCTTGGATGTGGATCTCGGAGACATTGTCGAGCGGAGCGGCGGCGGTGATGAGAAGTTCCGGGCTGATGGGGAACGCGGCCGCATAACGCGTGACTTTTTTCGGTTTCGGCGGCGTGGAGGTGGAACTGCCGCCGGTGTTATTGGCGCCGGTGTTGTCTCGGCCGGGACGGGTAGTGGAGGCGGCGGGGCCTGTCGTCGGCGGCTTGCTGGTTACGGCGGGGGTGTCGGGGGTGGACGATCCGTCGGACTTGATCCATTGCTTGACGGTGGAGACGGGAACAATGGTTTGGCCTGTGGAAGTTTTCACGACATAGATGCTGCCGATGAGGGTGACGTCGCCGGTGACCTTTTTGCCATCCTTGCACAGGAGGGTGTCGGCGGAAGCGCTGGCGGTGGTGAGGCAGATCAATGCGATGCACAAATAGTGGCGCAAACTACAACTCCTGTGATCTTCAAAGACGCAATTGGGAAGCAAAGGTTTCTTCGTCGCCCCGCCGTGATGCGGGTGGTGTAACCCGTCCTGCGGTGCTTGCAAGACAACTATCGTCATCTTAACGCAATCAGCGGGGTATTATTCACTAGTCTGAACACATTGGCTCAAACCCATTTATGGGCCTGATCGGCTAAACTCCACCGCAGTACCTGGATACGACGATTCTTTGAAGGAGAAGGTGATGGGCGAGACGCTTTTCGCGAAGATCATTCAGCGGCAGATTCCTGCGAAGATTGTTTATGAGGACGAGCAATACATTGCGATCGATGACATTCAGCCGCAGGCGCCGGTGCATGTGCTGGTGATTCCGAAGCGCGTGATTCCGACGTTGAACGATCTTGGGGCTGAGGATGCAGACCTGATCGGCGGGATGTTTCTGGTGGCCAAGAGATTGATGAAGGAACTGGGGCATACGGATTACCGGACGGTGTTTAATTGTGGGGCCGGTGCGCAGCAGTCGGTGTTTCATTTGCATTTGCACGTGCTGGCGGGGCGGGCGTTTACCTGGCCGCCGGGATGACTGCGGTGGGGGCGCTCGTTCGGCCCAGTTCCAACTGCCGGCCGCAGCACAGGGCGACGGCCAGTGCATCGGCCACGTCGGGAGGTTCGGGGAGATCTTTAAGACCCCACAAGGCTTGAACGGCGCGCTGCATCTGGAGCTTGGAGGCGTGGCCGTGACCGGTCAGGGATTGCTTGATGCGGTTGGCCGCGTATTGCTCGATGCGGACGCCGTGGCGGTGCGCGACCAGGAGGATGACGCCGCGGGCGTGGCCCATAAGGATTGCGGTGCGGGGGTGGCCGTAATGGCCGTAAAGTTGCTCGACGGCGCAGACGTCGGGCTTGTGTTCGTCCATGAGGACTTGGAGTTCTTTTTCGAGTTCGACAAGGCGGTCGGCGATGGCGGTTTTGTCCTGGAGGCGGATGACGCCGCCGTCGATGAGGCGGGGTCGCAGGGGGCGGTAGTCGATGAGGCCGTAGCCGGTGAGGCGCAGGCCGGGGTCGATGCCTAGGATTCGCATGGTGTCGGGTATAGTGCTACAGGCAGGACATTTAATCCACAGGAGCATAGGAGCAGACGCGTGATTGAGACGCAGGCGTTGTTGAAAGATCTGACGGCCGAGCAGCATGAGGCCGCGACACACACGGAGGGGCCGCTGTTGATCGTGGCGGGGGCGGGGAGCGGGAAGACGCGGGTGATAACGCGTCGGGTCGCTTACCTGATGGCGCAGGGGATTCCACCGGCATCCATCCTGGCGATCACGTTTACCAACAAGGCCGCGGGAGAGATGAAGTCGCGGGTGACGGCGCTGTTGGATAAGCCGCTGCGCGACTGGGGACGCCTGGACCAGCCCTGGTCGATCATCTGCACGTTCCATTCGCTGGGGTTGCGGATCCTGAAGCACTACGCTGATCGGCTTGGGCTGAAGGCGAATTTCAGCGTTTATGATTCGTCGGACCAGGAACGGCTCTTGAAGGAGGCGATCAAGGCGGCCGACCTTTCGACAACCAATTTCCCGGCGTCGATGGTGCATGGAAAGATCAGCGATGCCAAGAACGCGCTCAGACGCCCGATGCGCTGAAGCTTGCGGCGGGGGATTATCTGGCTCGGAGCATCGCGAAGGTGTACGGGCGATATCAGAAGCTGCTGGAGCAGAACAACGCGCTCGATTTTGATGACCTGCTGATGAAGGTGGCGCTGGCTTTTCGCGATCATCCCGACATCCTCGCGGAGCTTCAGGAACGGTTTCAATACATCCTGATCGATGAGTATCAGGACACCAACCACGCACAGTACATGATCGCGCACCTGCTGGCCATGAAGCACAAGAACATCTGCGTGGTGGGGGATCCGGACCAGTCGATCTATGCCTGGCGCGGGGCCGACATTCGCAACATCCTCGACTTTGAGAAAGACTACCCCAAGGCCAAGGTGGTGCGGCTGGAGCAGAATTATCGGTCGACCAAAACGATCTTGGAGATCGCTTCCAAGCTGATCGCGAGCAACCGGCAGCGCAAGGAGAAGCGGCTGTGGACGGAGAACGAGGCGGGGAAACCGGCGACGCTTTTTCTGTGCGGGGATGAGCATGAAGAGGCCAAGACGGTGGCCGGGCATTTCAAGAAGCTCAACGCGCAGGGCATCGCGTGGAGCGAGATGGCGGTTTTTTATCGCATGAACTCGCTGATGCGCGTGATCGAAGAGGCGCTGCGGCGCGGGGGGATTCCGTACCGGATTGCGCGGGGCGTGGATTTTTATCATCGCAAGGAGATCAAGGACGTGCTGGCGTATATGCGGGTGATCGCCAACTCGGCCGACGAATTGAGCCTGACGCGGATCGTGAACACGCCGGCGCGCGGGATTAGTGATGGGACGGTGAAGCAGTTGCAACTGCTGGCGATGTCGCGGGGGGAGGGGTTGTGGGAGGTGATGAAGCGGGTGCAGCAGACGGATTTGCCAGCGCGGCGCAGATGGCGGTGAAGCAGTTTACGCAGCTTGTGGAGCGATGGCGCGGGATGCTGTCGAGTGCGGGGAAGGGGCCAGCCGTCGTTGCGGAGGCGGTGGCCGTGGTGGGCGGGCAGGGGATGCTTGAACTGGGGGAGGCGAGTAGCGACGTGGTTCCGGTGATTGATGTACAGGAGTCGGAGGTGGCGGGTGTGGAGGTGGCGAATTCGCCTGGGGTTCGGGCGCTGATGGAGGATGTGGTGAAGACCAGCGGGATGGACGCGTACCTGCACAAGATTGGAGGGGCGGAGCAGGATGAGGCGGGGATTGTGTATGAGCTGATCTCGTCGGCAGCGGAGTATGACGCGGAGAACCCGGAGGGATCGCTGGAGGATTACCTGGCGCGGATCAGTTTGCTGAGCGATGTGGATGCTTTAAAGGAGACGGGTGGTGCGGTAACGCTGATGACGCTGCACGCGGCCAAGGGTCTGGAATTTCCGGTGGTGTCGATTATCGGGATGGAGGAGGGATGTCTGCCGCACGGGCGGGTGCGCGAGCATCCGGAGCAGTTGGAGGAGGAGCGGCGGCTGTGCTTTGTGGGGATCACTCGGGCGCAGAAGCTGCTGGTGTTGTCGCGGGCGGCGAATCGGACGGTGCGGGGCCTGCGGGAGCGAACGGCCGCTTCGCGATTTCTTGGGGAGATGCCGGCCGAGTGTCTGCAGGTAATCAACGCGAGCGGAGAGGGGGAGGATGGGATGGAGAGTGTGGACTCGGGCAGGGGAGGCGGGGAATTTCGGCGTGGCCAGACGGTGCGGCACCCACAGTTTGGGGTGGGGACAATCGCGGAGATTTCCGACATGGGCCAGCACACACGGGCGGTGGTGGAGTTCCGGCAGGTGGGAAAAAAGACGCTGGTGTTGCAGTATGCGCGGCTGGAGTTGGTGCGATGAGGGGGGGGTTTGGGGACGGATGTAGACGGCGGAGGGAGGGGATTGATTCATCGGTGGATCGGTGCATTGATTCATTGGAATGCGTGTTTGTTGCCTCTGCTAGTAAATCGAGCGCCGTCGAACTACCGACTTGGTGAATCTGCGTTCATTTGAGATTCTTACTTCATCCTTCCAACTTCGGCGAGCCTCCCCCCAACCCCCGCCAGCACCCCCTCCGCTTCCTCCCTCCCCACCCCGCGCCATTTCATCACCACCGCCACCTTCACCCATCCTCCGGCCTCCTCCAGCAGCTCAATGGCCTCCTCCCGCCCCACCCCCGTCAGCGTCCCCACCATCCGCGCTGCCCGGTCCCGCAGCTTCGCGTTTGTCGCCTTCACATCCACCATTAAATTCTCATACACCTTCCCCAGCCGCACCATCGCCACGGTCGAAATCTGGTTCAGCACAAGCTTGGTGGCCGTCCCAGCTTTCAGCCGCGTCGATCCCGTCACCACTTCCGGCCCAGTCAGCGGTCGAATCGCCACGTCCACTTCCGCCTCCCCCTCCACCCGCTCCACGCAACTCAAAAACACAGTCTTCGCCCCGCGCTCCCGCGCCCGCCGCAGCGCCCCGTGCACAAATGGAGTTGTGCCCCCGGCCGCAATCCCCATCACCACGTCCCGCGCCCCCACCTCTTTCTCATCCATCATATTCGCCCCTCCCTCCGACGAATCCTCGGCCCCCTCCTTCGCCCGAAACATCGCCTCCTGGCCGCCCGCGATCACGCCCTGCACCATCTCCGGGTCGGTGCGAAAAGTCGGCGGACATTCGCTCGCATCCAACACCCCCAGCCGCCCACTGGTCCCCGCCCCCACATAAAACAGCCGCCCTCCGCTCCCAATCGCCGCCACCACCAACTCCACCGCCCGCGCCACGTCAGCCCGCACCGTTCCCACCGCCTCCACCGCCCGCAAATCCTCCGCATGCATTACCGCCAGCGCCTCCTCCACACTCATCATGTCAAGCCCCATCGACGCGCCCAACCGCTGCTCGGTTAAAAGATGCGAACGATCGTCAATGCGGAGCGCTGATTTCTCTTTCATTTCTTGAACCCATCCTGACCCGACATTGGTTTTTCTGCGCGTCAAACATCGTTCACACGGGCGTCGGCCGCGGTCGGATTGGCATGGGGTCTGGAAATGCTGGGCTGGGCGGCACCGCGGCCGCTGTGTTTTGCACCCCTGGATACGTGATCAGTGATGAATGGGCGATACAGGGCTCGAACCTGTGACCTCCAGCGTGTCATGCTGGCACTCTAGCCAACTGAGCTAATCGCCCGCTTGCGCATCCGGGTTTATCAGCAGGTGCGCGGAGAAGATTTTAGCAAGTTGCCTCCCGCGATCAATGGCCTGTCCGTTTTAAGTACTCGTCGGCGGGCAGAAGGGATTCAAGCTGGCTGGTGTCGGTGGCCTTGATCTTGATCATCCAACCGGCGGCGTACGGGTCTTTGTTCACCAGCGCGGGGTTTGCGGCGAGGGCTTCGTTAACGGCCGAAACGGTGCCGCTGATGCCAGTGTAGAGATCGCTGGTGGCCTTAACGGATTCGATCTCGCCGAAACGCTGGTTGGCTTCGAGCTTGGTGCCGGCTTTGGGGAGGTCGACGAAGGTGATGTCGGTGAGCTCGTCGGCCGCGATTTGGGTGATGCCGATGGTGACGGTATCGCCGTCGGCCAGGTGCCATTCGTGAGTTTCCAGATAACGACGATCGTTGGGGGCCGACATGGTATTTTTGAAGGTGCAAGCGCCTGCCGTTGGCGCTGCAGTTCAATCCTTTCGCTTCTTGTAAAACGGAGTCTTCACAATTTTCGCGGGGTTGGCGACGCCCTTCAGATCTGCGATGAGCGTTGTCCCCTCGGCCGACAGCGCGGCGTCGACGTAGGCGAGGGCAATACTCTTCTGGAGCGTGGGGCTGAGCGTGCCGCTGGTTACTTCGCCGACAATTGTAGCGCCGTGTTTGATGGGCGTGCCCTGGCGGGCAATGCGTTTGCCTTCAAGCTCCAAGCCGACGAGCTTGCGAGCCGGGCCTTGCTCTTTGATGGCGCGGAGAGGTTCTGCGCCGATGAAGTCTTTGGTGAGATCGACGGCCCAGCCCAGGCCGGCGGAGACGGGGTCGGATTGCTCGGTTAGCTCATGGCCGTAGAGGGGCATGGCGGCTTCGAGGCGAAGGGTGTCGCGGGCACCGAGGCCGGCGGGCTTGATGGTGGCGTCGGGGGCGTCGAGGCGCGAGCCGAGCATCTTCATGGCCATGGGGGCCATGCGGGCGGCAAGAATAATCTCAACCCCGTCTTCGCCGGTGTACCCGCTTCGGAAGATGGTCAGGGGGACCATCATCACGTTGACGGTGGTGAAGTGATATCGCTTGATCGTTTTAAGATCGATAGGAAGTGATTCGTTGAGGCGGTCGAGAACCTTTGGGCCCTGAAGGGCGATCATGGCGGTGGCCTGGGTTTGATCCGTCATGTCGAAGTCGAAGTCACCGGCGCGGCGGACGTCGTTGAAATGGTTGACGATTTTTTCGCGGTTTGAGGCGTTGCAGACGAGGATCCAGTTTTTTTCGTCGCGGCTGACGATCACGTCGTCCAGGACGCCGCCGGCCGAATTGCATACAAGGCTGTAGCGACTTTGGCCGATGGGCTGATCCACGAGATTGCGGGTGACGACTCTGCTCAGAAAGGCGGCGGCGTCTTTGCCGGTGAAGTAGAGGCGGCCCATGTGGGAGACGTCAAAGAGGGAGCCGCTGGTGCGGGTTTGCTGGTGTTCTTCGACGATGCCGCGATAGACGATCGGCATTTCCCACCCGGCGAAATCGACCATCCGGCCGCCGGAGGCGAGGTGAAAATCATAGAGCGGGGTGCGCTGAAGCATGACTTCTCGAAGGTTTAGCGGTGAGGGGGGGGTGGAGTCAAGAAAACGGTTGCGGGGGAGGGACGGAGGGGCTGGGCTCATCGGTGCATTGGTGCATTGATTGATCGGAAGCGAGGTGGTTGTGAGACGGTTTTTGCAGTAGTTTGTACCACGCAGGAGTCGAAAGGCCCTGAGTCGCACGAGGCGGAATTGGAGGTTGAGGGGTGGGTTCTGTGTTGTTGTAATTGAGTTGCGCGGGGGATTTTGGGAGGGGGGTGAGGATTGACAAGGGTTTAGGCCAAAAGTGGCTTGCAAAAAGCGACACATAACCGACCACCAATCGACCACCAACCGACACGTAACCGACCACCAACCGACCACTAACCGACTACCAAACGACACATAACCGACCACCAAACGACGCGGGGCTGGAGACATGAAACTGGAGACTGGAAACCTGAAAAAGGCGCTGTTGGAGACCGTGGGTTGTGGGGATTGATTTATTGATTCATCGGTGCATTGATTCATTGAAGGGGAGGGGCGGGTGGGGGTGGGGGATGATGGGCTGGCGGGGGAAGAAGCCGAAGAGGCCGCGGATTTGTGTTCGGGGTTTTGGTGGGTACTGGGATGGGATGCTGTGGGCATTGGTGTTCCCCCGGAAGATGCTAGAGGCTTGGGATATTGTATGAGCGATGTTAAGGGTGTGTCAACGAAAATGTTTCGTGTGGCCCGGGACGGGCGTGACCATTTTTCCGGGGAAGCCGGATTTCGCGGTAGAATGGTGTGCAGGGGATTGACGACACGTTGGAAAGGAGTCCGCGATGAGTCAGCGTGCACAGGTGTCACCACAGGATTTTGTTGACGCGATGAGGGCTCAGACAGAGCAGTTGCTGCAGGAGGTGATGGCCGCGGTGAACGCGGCTCCCGATGGTGCTTGGATCAATGCAAGCGAGATGCAGGTGCGCGATCTGATGGGAGACTACCGCCAAAGGGTGTTTGAAAAAGCGTTGCAGATGAAAGGACAGGCCGTCGAGGGGGCTTTTTCCCCCGATAGACCCGGTGACGGGCACGCCGTTGGGAAAAAAAGGCTTTGAACCTCGCAGCACGCTCACGGCCAATGGCCGGGTCAGCATCCGTCGGCGGCGTTGGAGCCATCCTGCTGGCGGGGGCTATATGCCGGTGGACATGTTGTTGGATGCAGCGGAGGCCGCTATTTCACTGGGAGCTCGGGAGTTGTGCAGCCGGATCAATGCCGGTTGCAAGGGCTTTGCCAAAGCCGCACAAAACCTCAAGAGAATCGGGCAGATCACGCTCAGCACCGAGTTGCTGCGTCAGGTGGTGGAAGAGGAGGGAAAGAGAGTTCTGAAGGCCAGCGATTCAGGAGCGTTGGATCCGGGCTGGGAGGCCGGCCAGTGCCGGACAAAGACACCGACGGGACAGGAGGTTTCGCGGGCATACATGGGGGTGGATGGCTTCATGGTGCCGTCGCTGACTGACGCGGAAAAGAAGACGCGGCGTAACAAGGTGGTGGCAAGCCGGCGAAGGCGGAGCAAGCAAAAGCCCAGGCTTGCGCCGCTGCCGGCGCGGAAGAAAGGAACGGATCAGCGGTACAAGGAGTTCAAGCTGGTGCAGTTCCACGATGAGACGATGGAGCATCGGCTGGTGTCGGTGACACGCCGGCCCTGCCAGGAGGCGGGGCGAATCATGCGGCGGGATGCGGGCAGGATCGGTTTTGACAAGGCTGATGAGCGGATCGCCAACATCGACGGCAGTGCCTGGATCGTCAACCAGATCATGCGGGTGTGCATCGTGCTCACGGCATTGTGCCTGGACTTTTACCATCTGGGCCAGCATGTGAATGCCGCCAAACGGAGCACGTTTGGCGAGGAGAGCCAGGAGGGAAAGACGTGGGCCGCCCAGATCATGAGCACGGTGAAGCATCAGGGGTACTGCTCGTTCTGGGAGGGGCTGATTGCCTGGAGGAGCAGGCAGAGGAAGAAGGCGGCAAAACAGGAGGCCGATGGGCTGCTGCATTACGCGGCGGAGCGCAAGGACATGATCAATTATGAGCAGTGCCTGGAGAAGGGGTGGCGGATCAGCTCCTCGACTACCGAGAGCGAATGCGGGGTGGTGCCACATCGCGTCAAAGGACCAGGCAAGCGATGGGACTTGGACAACGCCGAGGCGGTGATGGCCCTCGAGGCGTTGGACCAGAGCCACCTGTGGGATGAATACTGGCGAACCGCCGCGTGGAAAAGCAATTGAGACGGCCCGGAAAAATGGTCACGCCCTTCACGGCCCTCCGGGGTCTGGCGGAGGGCGTGGCTGCTCCACAGCCAGGCGCTGGCGGCCGGGCAGAGGCCCGCGTGCAGGGCGTTGGCCTCGACGTAGCGCAGGAGCGTGAGCAAGTGAAGATCATCCTGGACGGGGAAGCTCTTGTAGCGGCCCTGGTAGAGGTGGCCCGGGGGAGAGTGGTAGTGGGCATGGTGGCGGCGGACGTGGGCGGTGGAGAGCCAGCGCATAAAGGCGGCGAGGTCGTCGCGGCCAGATGGGCGAAGGACCAGATGCCAGTGGTTGGGCATCAGGCACAGGCCCAGCACGTCGAGGGGGATGCGTTCTTTGGCCTGCTGGAGGAGGTGGAGAAAGGCATCGTAGTCCGCAGGCTTATGGAAGATGCGCATCCGGCCATTGCCGCGGTTGAGCACGTGATAGATCACGCCGGTTTCGACGGCGCGAGGGGAGCGGGGCATAGACTGAGGATAGCGGAATGGACGGCGAGCTGCAATAAGATGAATGACCCCTTATCTTATTTGCAAGGGCTAGCGGCGAGAGCGGCTCATCGTCTCGTACCACGCCAACTTGAACTCCCGCAAGACTCTTCGAGGTGATTTGGATGAGCTATGTGGCCAGCCTGAAAGCAGCCCCAGCATTTACGGGGGGGACAATCGGCGGTAGGATCGGGTGACCGATCAGGAATCGGAGAAAGACGGAAAGTAATGACGAATGAAGAACTCGCGTAACGGTTGGCGCAGCGGCTCAAACAAGCCTTCGTTGCTGATGGGTTTACCAAAAAGGCATCCGTAACTGGTAAAGACGTTGCCGGCTCGACAACCATGAGAGTGTTGGCTGAGGAAGCGGCCCGTCTTTCGCGGATGGGCGCAACGGAAGAGGAGATTGAGGAAATCTCCGACTCGGCGGCACAGAAATTGGGCGGCCGGCCCGGTGTCGGCAAGCCAATGTTGAAAGAAGGGAGTAACCAGCACGCCATCGCGGTTGCTGTTCTCGTCAACG
The DNA here is from genome assembly GCA_963788015.1 of uncultured Phycisphaerales bacterium. Lineage (GTDB taxonomy): Bacteria > Planctomycetota > Phycisphaerae > Tepidisphaerales > Tepidisphaeraceae > JBBRHH01. The sequence continues at coordinate 2,593,630 of CAWBEY010000012.1, read as the reverse complement.
ATCTGAGGACCAAATAGATATGGGAACCATACTCTCCGCGATTGAAACTCACGACATCATCGAGATCGTCGGAATCACGGTTGCCTCTCTTCTTTCGGCGTGGGCAGTTGTGGCCGCGATCCGCGCATCCGGGCGGGTGGATCGGGCGGCAAGCGTGGGGAACACGTTGGCCGACAGCGCGAACGCGATCGGCCAAGGCTCAACGCCATCTCGAAACGCCTCAATGACATCACGCTCGGCCAAACAGAGCTTCAAATGCGGTTAGCCGTTGATGCGGCCTTTACCCGCATGGAGGAAGTGGCAATCGAGATTATTAAGCAACACAAAGGACGAGCGTATAGCACGCTTGATGATGGTGAAAAATCGGTTGTTAGTGGCGTGCATGAACTTCACAAAGCCGCAATTGAAAAGATGCTCAACACCTATGAAACGTGTTGTGCGAGCTATCTCGATGGCAAGGTTGACCCAGAGCGATTCAAACGAAATTTCCACATCGAGATCCGCAATATCGTCGAGGATAAGCAATCACGGATTGCGGAAGTTCGCGAGCAACCGCCACAAACCAAATTCAAAAACATCTTCATCGTGTATGAGAAGTGGCACAATCTTGAACTCCAACCGAACGTGTCGACATAAAACGCCGAACGCCGATTATCTGACAAATGCTGGGTATCGACAGATTGACAAATGCATCGCCACGTCGCAGAATCGTTAAATCATAGGACGAGTACAAAGCGCTTATCGTGCGTCAAAAAGAATCGTAAGCGGAAATGACACTTCTCTTCCGGTACCCGGTTGGGCTCTTGATCTGGATGAAAGCGTGGCTTGGGACATGATCTCATCCAACTATGGTCCACGCCCGATGCGCATCGTGAGATGCAAACCGTTGAGTTCGGGACACTACCAGGTCATCGAGGTTCTGGATGCGCAATTGTGCCTGCTGGTTCCGGGGTTAATGTAAGAACTTTTAAGCCGGACAACGAAGATCAGTTTTTCTACGCACAAGTTCAAGATGAGGCTGGTATCTGGAGTATCTGCGATGGTGGCGAGGGCCATTCGAGCATCGAGCTCACTAGCAATAATAACGCATGCGCCTGCAAATGGTTCACACCTCAGTGGTATCAGTGCAATATGATCGCACATTGAGCGAGAGCCAATTCCATCGTTGCTGCTGCATTCCCTCGGCTCGGCACTCCGCGTGAAGAGCTTGTTGTTGGAACCTGCCGGGCTACTCAGCGATGCTTCCACATTTTGTCCTGCCACGGAGGTGAAGGCGGGTTCGTTACGTCCCCAAGCACCATCTTAGTCCAACCAGGGTTCTTATCCTCCTCACCCCATTGTCCAGGATAAAAGTGGATTAGTCGACCTTTGATGTTCATTGCGGCGCTCCCAATATCGACGACTTTTCCCTTGCTATTGTATTTCATGCCCCCGCCCAAATGGCTTCGGATAATTTTGTAGTCAGCTAATATCCTGTCCGGACCAAGTTGGATATCAATATGTATGACTTCAGCAGGTCCGGGGTGGGGAAATGGTTCGTTGGATCCCTTCGCTAGGAAAGCCATGATCGCTCCATCCTTGTCGTACTGCAGTTCCTTAGTAGAAAACGGAAAGGGGATAAGTACATTTATGACGAACGATCTGTGATTTGTGGCTGTTTTGACGATGTTGGCGGCCTCTTTCTGGGCCGGCCTCGAGGGCGGAAGGATGATAGCAGGTTCAGGCGCCGGCTGATGCGGGCTTGCCAGAATTCGTCGCCGTAGGGGCGGCCGCGGTGGATGCTGGTTTGGATGGCATCCTGCTGGGCAGGGGTTTGCGGGAGGTCCACGAAGGTCGGCCAGTCGCGGCGGCGGGGGACTGGCCAGTCGCACAGTAGTTCGCGGCGGTCGGGTCGCGGCCTGATCGAACTGCGAGGCTCGACCAGTTCCAGTTTGCGGCGGATTTGACGAGTTTTGCGCGGAGCGGGCTGCGCTCGAACGTAGCGGCAGACGGTGAGGAAGTGCTCGTCCTCTTGGGTGCGGAAGGATTTGTAGGTGCCCTGGTAGAGATGGCCGTGGCCGGTGGAGTGGCGGTGTTCGTGCCAGCGGCGGACGCGGGTGACGGTGAGGCGCTGCATGAACCGGCCGAGGTCGCCTTGCTTGTGGGGGCGGAGGATTAGATGCCAGACTTCGGCGAGCTCAGTCGAGGCCGTGGTTGGGCATGAGGCACCAGGCAAAGAGGTCGATGGGGATGAATTTGAGCGTGTCGCGAAGCGCCTTCTCGAAAGCGGCGTAGTCGAGGGGCTTGTCGAAGAGGGTGTCGCGGGCGTTGGCCCGGTTGAGGACGTGGAAGATGATGCCGGCCGGGGCGATGCGGGCGATGCGGGCGATGCGGGCGATGCGGGCGATGCGGGCGATGCGGGCGATGCGGGCGGTGCGGGGAATGGCGAGAAGTACCTTGGGAGGGACTTTGGGGCAGTAAAGGACTTATCCCCTTTGAATGTCTTTATCGCCTTTGAATGTCTTGCCGACAGCACCGTCTTCGCCGCTGTGCGGCGAATGTGCCGCTCGGCTCGCGGCCTACTGTGCGCGTGGGGGAGGGGAGGCGGATTGGGGCGAGGCGCACTATCTTTCCGCTGGCGCAGCGAATGTGCCACTCGGCGGCGCCGCAACGTAGCATAAACATATTTGATGTTGCGGATCGGCGGCTGGTGGCGGCGATAGAATTGCTCTCGCCGAGTAACAAGCGGGTTGGGGGTGGGCGCGAGGAGTATCTGGAGTGCCGCGAGAACATCCTGGGTGGTGAAGCGCACATGGTCGAGATTGACCTGCTCCGCCGGGGCACGCCTGCCGATGCAGTGAGCGGTGCCTAGTGAACCCTATTTTGCCTTCGTGAGCCGTGCCGACCGCCGGCCGCTAGCCGGGGTCTGGCCGATTCGCTTGCGCGATCCGTTGCCGACGATCCCAGTGCCCCTGCTGGCGGGAGATGGCGAGACGCTGCTGGATCTGCAGGCGGCATGACTGGGACGTATGACGCGTTCGGGTTCGATCTTGAACTGGACTATGGTCGTCCGCCGGAGGTGGCTCTGGGGCCGGAAGAGGAGGCATGGGCGCGGGAGCGATTAAGATAAGGTCTGTTTGGAAGGTGCGTTCCAGTTTCTTGGCCTTCTCTTTAGGAAGCTCTAGGAGTTATCGGACCTATCGACCTGGCAACAGGGTTGCAAATCAAGCCAAAGCCCCCGCCCGGCCGATCTTGGTTGTGATGCATGAGGGCTTGCCCGCCAGCGATATTCCCAGTCCGCCTGAGTCGATTGAAGATGCTTGAACAGCCGGCTGGCTGAGATGCAGCAACAGCTCGATGCGGTGCGGTCACAGCTTATGGAGTCGCAGCGACTGGCGACGATTGGGACGATTACGGCGGTGATCGCTCATGAGTTTAATAACCTGCTGACGCCAATCGTAAGCTACTCGCAGTTTGCGCTGCAGAGTGCGCAAAGCGCCTGAGCCTGACATGGTGCTGGTGGCGCAAGGCGCTGACCAAGTCGTTTCAGAGTGCGGACAAGGCCGGGAAGATCTGCCAGTCGATGCTCGGGCTGGCGCGAGGGGAGATGGCATTCGGGAAGGTGGGGGTGCAGCAGTTGATCGATGAGGTGTTGATGGTGATGGCGCGGGACCCGCGAAAAGATGGAATCGCCCTTCGGGTGCAGATTCAGCCGGGGCTGTGCGTGGCGGGGGATCCGGTGCAGTTGGAGCAGGTGCTGCTGAATCTGCTGATCAACGCGCGGCATGCGATGGTGGGCAAGACAGGATCGTTGACCGTGAAGGCGGCGGCGGAAGCGGGTGGGGAGGTGCGGGTGCAGGTGATCGATACCGGGACGGGGATCGCGGAGAAACACTTGTCGCGGATCTGGGAGCCATTTTTCACGACCAAGGGGACAGCCCGGCGCGGCGAGGGGAAGGGCACTGGCCTGGGGCTGGCAATTTGCAAAGAGATCATCGAGCATCATAAGGGCCGAATTGAAGTGGCCTCGGAGCTGGGGCGGGGGACGACGTTTACGATCTATCTGCCTGCTGCGTGATTTTCACCACTATTTGATTGTGTTCACTACCTTTGCTATTTTAAGGGAACGGCTTTGATGCCGAAGTGGACGGGGACGGGGCGCCAATTGCCTATGAGGACGCCGGGGGAGACGTTGGCGGCGTCCTGGCCCAGGGCCATGGCGGTGGAGGTGCCTCCGTCGAGCATGGTGCCGTCCTGAGCGCCGAGCTGGCCGAGTTTTCGTGCGGCCATGCGGTAGGAGGCTTTGTCGAACGCCGCGATCCAGAGGCGCTTGCGGGCGGTATCGACGGCCAGCATGGTGCGGTGATCGGGGATGGTCTGGGTTTCGGGGCGCGGCAGGCCGTGCTGGAGGATGCCTTCCTGGCCGCCGATTCCGAAGCGCATTTTGGCGAGGAGTTCGGGTTTGGCGGGACGGTCCTGCGCCATGTGGGGAGTGAGATTGTCTTCAAACCAGAGCATGGGGCTGTTGGGGTCAAGGTGGTTGACGAGATGTTCGCTGACGGCGGTTTCGAGAGAGGTGGCTTCGTCGCCGCGCATGCGAATCCAGCCGGAATTGGATTTGAAGAGAGTTCCGTTGACACAGACGGCCAGATGTTTTTCTTTGGTAACTCGGCCGACGTAGTCGAGGGTGTATTCCCAGCCGTGGGCTTTGGCCACGGGGTCGATGTTGGTGACGTAGAGTTGGATGCCGGGGGCGGTGAGATCGACTTCGACGACATGGACCAGGCCGCCGCTTTCAGGGGTTTCGGGCATGGGGTCGCAGCGGTAGGTAACGCCCTGATAGATGGGGGTTGGAGGGCAGGGGGAGCGGAGGGTGGAGCGGTAGTAAAGGGCGGCGGCGAGGGCGATGAGGGAGAGGGCGAGAGTGGCTGTTCGGAGGCGGCGAGGACGGGTCGATAATGGGCTCATGGGATCCTTAAGGGGCTCATGGAGCGGGAAAGCCAGTGTACGTTTACGGTTGTCGTTTTGTACCGTGTTATCACGCCTGAACGCCTTAGTAGAGCTTCAGAGGGCACGGGCGTTGAAATGTTAGCCTTTGTATGAACGCAATGGTAACATCGCAGAGAATGTCCGACTTCTCACGGATGTGCGTTATCATTCCTGTCTTCAATGAAGAGGCAAACCTCGCCGAGTTGACCCGTCGATTGCTTGGAGGCGCTGGGTCTGCAAGAGGGCATCCGTTGGCGTATTATATTTGTTAATGATGGCAGTACAGATCATACGGTGTCCCTTATATTGAAAATGCGTGAAGTCGAGCCACGAATTTGCCTACTTGACCTCTCGCGAAATTTTGGACATCAGGCCGCCCTATCCGCGGGTTTGGCGTACGCCGACGGGGATGTAGTGGTTATGATGGACGCCGATCTGCAGGATCCTCCGGAGTTGATAGGGGAACTATTGGGGAGGTGGCGAGAAGGGTTTGAGGTGGTGTACGCGATACGACGCCGTCGAGAGGGGAACCTGGTAAAGAAATTTTTTTACGCACTGTTTTATCGGCTCAACCGGCTCATTGCGGAAGTTGACATTCCGCTGGATGCCGGAGATTTCTGCCTCATGGACCGTTGCGTTGCTGAGGCGATGCGGGCGCTGCCTGAGCGAAATCGATTTCTTCGCGGGCTTAGATCGTGGGTTGGCTTTCGGCAGATGGGATATGAGTATGACCGGCCTGACCGATTCGCGGGCACTACGAAATACTCGTTTTTGAAGCTTGTGAATCTCGCTATCTCCGGTTTCATTGGATTTTCCACTGTACCATTGCGGTTGGCTTCATGGCTTGGACTTGCAAGTGCGACGTTAGGACTTGGCGTCAGTCTCTGGGCCATTGGCACGCAAGTCTTGCACATTCCCGCACCACGCGGCTGGGCGAGCACAATGGCGGCGATTTTGTTTCTGGGAGGCATTCAACTTTTATTGCTTGGGGTGCTTGGAGAGTACGTGGGCAATGTGAACGATGAGGTTCGCCAGCGGCCTATCTACATCGTGCGTAAATTTTATTCCGAGAGTCTGCCTAGTGTCGGGGAGCGATCTGCGGTGAATGATAATGAAGCCGCGTTTATTAGTTCAGAGAGCGCGGGAAAATGACGGCCGAGCAATTCGCATTATTTGCACGGATTGAGGAGACGCACTGGTGGTTCACCGCACGGCTGCAAATTATGCGTCGAATACTCGAACGCTTTGTGCCACCTGGTGAGGGAAAGCTGATTATCGACGTCGGTTGCGGCACAGGGGGAAATATAGCGGGTCTTGCAGACGCATACCGGTGCGTCGGGATTGACACGGAACCTGATGCGATCCGATTTGCCAGGGAACGTTTCCCTAACGTTACCTATATCCGTGACGCGTTCCCTAAAGGATTAGGCCCCTATCTGCGCCAAGCGAGGCGCTTTTATTTGCATGGACGTCATAGAGCACATCGATGATGATCGCGGTTTTGTTGCCGGCCTCATTGATGCATTGCCGCCTGGTGGACACCTGTTGCTGACTGTTCCGGCTGACATGAGTCTGTGGAGCCGGCACGATGAAACGAACGATCACTTTAGAAGGTACGATCAAGGCGAGTTTGAGATGGTTTGGCGTGCTCAGCCGGTAACTCCGAGGCTGGTCAGCTATTTCAACTCACGATTGTATCCAATGGTCAAGATTGTTCGAGCTCTCAGCAACATTCGAGGCGGGGCATACGGCGCGGACGGTACAGACTTTAAGATGCCGCGCCCGTGGTTGAACCGCCTTCTAAAAAGGTTCTTTCAAGCTGAGGCGGATACTCTGCTGTGCGCGGTGGATAAACCCATCGCGACGCCTTATCGCCGTGGTGTCAGCCTGGTTGCTGTGCTTCGTCGGAATGGTGATTAAAAAGGGGTCGACGCTCGTGATCAACCAATAGTCAGGACAAATAATGATAGATGTAGATCCTGCTACCGGTGTGCCTCCCACGTTTTTGCACGTTGGGAACCGTAGATGGGATTATCTTGCAATCTTCAGCGTCACCTTGACGGCATGGGCGCCGATGTGGAGCAGGTATATTCCGATCGCAGATGATATTCCACTCGCACATGCGCTTGATCGAGGACTTGTGTCGTATTTTGTGCACCTTCCAAGGGGATCATTGGGCATCTGGCGAGGGCTGGGCATCATCTTCATGTCACTCGGGGCACGCCACCCGCTTCTGTATGGACCAGTTATTACAACCTTGCATGGGATGGTGACCTGCCTATTTCTAGTGGTGTGCCGCACGATGTTGGGAGGACGTTGGCTGCCTCTGACGCTAGCGTTAATCTTTGGCGCGTTTCCCTTCGCTGGAGGGGCGCTTGTGTGGGCGGCAGCTGGCAACTTGGTGGTTTTGGAGGCACTATTCTTAATCACGCTGCTACTTTTCTGTCGACTGGGCTTTGATCAGCGGTGGCAGGGGAGCTGTTTTGTTGCCAGCTTTGTTCTCACGGTTGCAGCTCAATTGGTTCAAGAGAATCTGTTGTTCGCGTTCGCAGCAAGTGGTTGCATCTTGTGGATATGCCAATACAGGGGGTCAGGGCGCAAACTAAAATATTTGTTCATCTCTCATTATGCCGGTTTTGGCCCCATCCTGGGTATTTTGCTATTCTTAATCCTGTTTCGGTTAATGCCAGGCAGTCACCCGATGAAAAAGGTTCAAATCCATCCCATAAGTGTGATCAGCCCTTACATACGTCAGTATTCAATGCTTTGGTTTTTTGAGCCATTTCATAATGATGGTATGCGCCGATTGATGTTCTGGAACTGGACTTGGCTGATGACTATATTGGTGGGAATAGCCGGAGCAACCGGCATATTCAGTATTGTTGTCTCCATACGGCGCAAGTTGTTCCGTGCGCATCAAAAAGTGTATATCACCTCTTTTGGTATCTTCTCCTTTTGTGCGTGTGTGGTTCGGCAATTTACGCAATTGCGGGTGGATTTTCCATAGACTCTCGGAAGCGGTATCCACTGCTACCCCTAATGTTGCTGATGATTGGATTCGGAATTCAGCATATTCGTATTCCAGTGGTGACACCAAGAAAGGCGTTAGCAGGTTGGTGTGTCATGGCTCTTGTTGGCATGTCGACGACCTGGCTGTTCATCAACATTTGGCGTTACGAGTGTCATCGCCAGATCAGGCTAATTGACTTTGCCTGTGCGGCCCGTATTACCGGTCCAGTGCAAATACAGTTTGTGCCTGATATTTATAGCTCGTGGCCGCATTCTGCCGCAACCTGGGGATTTCGAATGGACGATCAGTGGGTCTTGGATCTGGGATTCTCCGAACGAGGTCGTCCAGCACTTGTACGTGATCCTGCTTCGACAGATATTGTAGTTCGCTATAATCCCCGGTTTGACACATGGTTCGTCCAACATCGGTAGTGAATATGTTTCTTAAAACGAACGGTTGTATATGCGTCAACGTCTGAACGTTTTTATACTCAAAGCGCCCTGCTGATCGATGGTGACGGTGATGGCGCCGCGGTTGTCGGTTCTGTAAAGGGGACGGGGAGTGGCGAGGTTGTTGAATTCCAATTGCTTGTGGGTGAGGTGGTGGGCGTTGGAGGAGAGGATGAGTGCAGGGCTCACGGCATCGATGAAGTCGGCGGTGGTGGCTTCGGCGCTGCCGTGGTGAGGGGCGATCAGGATTTCGCTTTTGAGCGATGGGGCGGCGGCGATGAGGGCGGTTTCGGCCGTGGTTTGGATGTCGGCCGGCAGAAGGACGGAATGGCCTCGACAGGTGAGGCGGAGGACGAGGCAGGTGTTGTTGCGGCTTTTGGGGTCGGCGTCGGGAGATGGCCAGAGGATGTCGAGATTTGTCTGGGAATCGAGGGGGAGGTGATCGCCGGCGGTGAGGGTTTGGAAGGTGCAGTGGGCGTCGGCGAGGCGTGAGAGGACTTCGCGGGCGGCAGGGTCGCGGCGGGTTTGCTGGCGGAAGACGCGGCTGAGCATGACGGTGGTGGGGCCAAAGTGGGCGGCGATTTGGCCGGCGGCGCTGATGTGGTCGAAGTCGGGGTGGCTTAGGATGATGGCATCGATCTGGCGGGTGGCGCTGTGGCGGAGGAAGGGGATGAGGATTTTGTGCGCGACGTCGGTGACGGTGGAGGAACCGGCGTCGAGGAGGATGGTTTTGCCGGAGGGAAGCTGGAGGATGCCGCATTGGCCTGCCCCGACGGAGAGGAGGGTGAGGCGGAATTGGCCAGTGGTGGCGGGAGGCGCCCAGGCCCAGGAGGGCCGGCATCGCGAGCAGGAGGAACGCGGCGGCCCATGGGCCTAATCGCGGCCAGGCAAGAGTGGCAGGTTTGGGTTCGGGCATTGTTGGTTCATTGGACGAGGCTTCGGCGGGTCTGGCGAAAGTGCGCCAGAGCTCAACGAAGAGTGGAAGGGCGATGAGGGCGTAGAAGGCCAGGATCATCCAGAGGGGCGGCGGGGGCATGGTGATTTCGCTGCCGGGGAGGTGTGCGAGGCGATCGACGCAGTGACGCATCCAGCCAACGGGGGCGGCGGCGATGCTGGCCCATGTTGGGGCGAGGAAGGGGAGCAGGAGGGTGAGGATGATTTTGAGAAAGCCGGCGACGAGGGCGGCGAAGACGGGGAAGAACATCAGCAGGCCGGCCGCGATGGCGTAGGGGTTGATTTGATCGAAGTGAATGCAGACGAGGGGGGCGGTGACGAGCCAGGCGACGATGCCGGCGGAAAGCATCTCGCGTGGCTTGGCGCGGAGCTTCTGAAGCAGGCGCTGGGTGCGCGTGAGCCGCACGCGGGGCCGCAGGAGCTTTTCATCGGGGGATTCATGGCGGGAGAAGAGCATTTCAACGCGGCGGGCGCCGAGAACCAGCCCGGCCACGGCGACGAAGGAAAGTTGGAAGCCGGCCACGTAGAGGTCGAGCGGATGAAAGGCGAGCATGAGAAGGGCAGCGAGGCCAAGGAGTTGAAGGGCACCGGCGCTGCGGCGCAGGAGGAGGCCCAGGAGGAGGATGATGCACATGAGGGCAGCGCGGCCGACGGCGACGGAAGGGGCGGCGGCGAGGGCATAGAGGAGGACAATGCCGATGCAGATGCGGGCGGCGGTGCGGGGATGGAGAAAGAGGCAGCGGCAGAGGAAGTAGACGCAGGCGGCGAGGATGGCGACGTGAAGGCCGCTGATGGCCAGGAGATGGGCGGTGCCGGTGCGGGCAAAATCGTCCTGCACATCCTGCATCTGCGGGGAGTGATCGCCGAGGACCAGTGCGCGGAGGAGGGCGTGATCGAGGGATTGGGCCTCGGTGAAGCCGAGGTTGAGAAGGTGGCGGGTGCGGTCGCGCAGGGTGTTCAACAGGCCGGGGGAGATGGTTTGCAGGATATGAATGTTTTCGGAGTGGGCGACGTGGAGGGCGGCGAGGGTGCGCTGGTTGCGGTAGAAGGCGGCGAAGTCAAATTCGCCGGGATTCATGGCGGGGCTGGGGCGCTGGAGCATGCCCAGGACCTGAATGCGCTGGCCAGCGGCGAGGGTGGGGAGGACCTGGGCGATGTCGAGTGTCAGGCTGCCGGAGGCATCGCGCCAGCCGGCCGTGGACTTGAAGCGCAGGACGGTGGCGCGGGTGATCTGGCGGGGCGGCATTGGATGGCGCGGGGTGGGGGCCGGGGTGATGGTGCGCGGGGTTTCGTCGAGACGTAATTCGAGTTGGGCGAGGCGGGGCTCGTCAGTAGCGAAGAGGCCGATTTCGGTGCGGGGGTAGAAAGATTCTTCGAGCTGAGCGGCGGCCAGGCCGGCGAGGAGGAGGGCCAGAGAGAGGGAGGTGTTGGCGAGGTGGGTTGGCCGGTGAGACAGGATGAAGGTGGAGGCGGCAAGGAGGGTGCTGAGAAGGAGGCAGGTGAGTGGGGATTGGGGGACGAGGGGGTGGAGGAGGATCCCAAGGACGAGGCAGGCGGCGGCGGAGAGGGCGGGGAAGCGGTGGAGCGACAGCGCTGGCCGGGCGGAGGTGGGGGAGGATGTTTGGGATGGGGATGTCATGCGGCAAGGTCGGTTTGAGCTTTGACTTTTCTGTTTAATTTGAGTTGCGCAAAGTATTTTGGGAGGGGAGTGAGGATTGACAAGGGTTTAGGCCAAAAATGGCTTGCAATAACCGACACATAACCGACCACCAATCGACCACCAACCGACACGTAGCCGACCACCAACCGACCACTAACCGACTATCAAACGACACATAACCGACCACCAAACGACGCGTCGAATCGGGGCTGACGATGGCTTGGCGGAGGGCGGGGGAGGAAGCCCTGGATGTGCATCCGGGGCTTTGGGGGCTGCTGGGATGAATGAGCATGAGTTCCCCTTGTTGGGCACCATCTGGGGGAGATGGGGCGGCGCGTGCTGGGGGTTGGCCAGTTGACGCTGGAGGTAGTGTAGACGTATGTTAGGGTAATGTCAAGGGGAGGGGGGGCGAGGGGGGGAGGGTGCGGAAAGCTTCTTCCAAGCGCCGGGTGAAGGGCTTGGCCTGGGTGAGGGGGCTGTTGGTCATGCGCTGATAGAGGGTCTGGCGGAGGTGACGCAGGCGGGGGAGATCGGCGGCCAGAGATTGGGCGATGTGGAAGTATTCGGCCGGAGTGGCGGCGACTAGTTCGAGGAGGTCGAGGTTGGACAGGAGGGAGAGGCCCACGCGGGAGATATGGGTAGGGCTCGGCGAGGGTGATAATGGGGACGCCCATCCAGCGCGAGCGGACGGCGCGGGACTTAAGGCTGGAGCAGACGCTTCGGCCACGGGGGAGGCCGGTGGGATGGCGAAAGGGGGAGAAAGCGGCGGGAATGGGATGTAAAGGTTCGCGTCACCTTTAGTTGAAAGCCGGGAATGGGATGTAAAGGTTCGCGTCACTAATGGCATTAAGATAAGCCTCCCGGTTCGGTAATCATTGTATCTTATACGGTTGTAGTGGAGTAAGGGCGCCGGGCGCCGCGGCCTGATCCCTGGGCGGATCGCCCCGGCTCCTCAGTGCCTCCCGCATCTGCGCCCGCGGCTTGTTCAGCCGGTCGTACTCCTTGGGCCGCCTCTTCAGCGCCCGCGGCTCCAGGCGATCCGGACGCAGCGGGTTGACCAGTAATCTTGGCATTGCTTCCCCCGGCACGGCGTGGCACATCCAGGCCAGCGTGTCGGCAAAACTCATACGGTCCACCGCCACTCCCTGCCGCGCCGCCGCGCACAGCATCACCGACCGCACCAGGTTGTAGACCAGCGTGAAGACCGCCAGCTCCTTGAGCACCCCGGCCACGCTCTTGCAGCGCAGGATTTCCATCCCCATCGTCGTTTTCAGGTGCCTCAGGTTCGTCTCCACGTCCCAGCGCCGCAGCCGCAGTTCAAACAGCTGCTCCGCGGGATATTCCGCCGGGTCCAACAGCGTGGTGACGCAGGTGAGCGTGATGGGGCGAAAACCCTTGCGGTAGAGCGTGCGCCGCACCTCACGGACTACGATCGAACCGGGCAGGGCGGCGTACTGCTCGGCCGTCATCCACTTGGGCCGGTTGGGCGGCTTGAACCACTCCACCAGCTGGTCCTGCTCCCCGATGCTCTTGAGCCACTTTGAACGCGCCACGCCTTTGTCAGGGCTCTTCAGCGAAGTGTGTGGCCGGTCAGGGGTGAAGTCCACGATCCGCTTGTGGTGGGCGGGGAACAGCCCATGCATCCCTCCCTGCATGAGCAGGGCGAAGTGGGCCCACGTGCCGAAGCTGTCGTCGCCGATCACCAGGTCCCCGGCCCGCAGGTGCGCGTGCGTCTTTGACACCTGGCTCATCTCGTGGGTGCGCAGCGGGGCGGCGATGGCGTCGTGGATCAGGCCCGTGCGGGCGTCGAACAGAGTCAGGAGATGTGCGATGGGAAAGCCGCATCCCTCTTTCTGCGCTCTCGTGCTGGCCGAAGTGCTTTTGAAGGTCGGGGGTGTCGGGCATGGAGAAGCTGGAGCCGTCGACGTGGAAGGTGCGGTGGCCGCGCCACAGGTGATCGTTCTCCGCCGCAGCGGCCCCGGGCTCAGCGTCGCCGCACGTTGCCTTTGCCGCACCTGTCTCCGCCGTCAGTTCCTCGCAGACGCCGCGGGCCAGGCGCTTGATCACTTCCAGAGGCAGTCGCTGGCGTGCCTGGCAGTAAGCCGACGCGGTGAACTGCCGGGGTGGGTCCTTCGGCCCAACGCCTTCGCGGCCCCCATCGGCGGCGGCGGCAATGTGCCGAACCTCGGAGCAGGGGACGTTGCCGCGGGCCACCTGCTCCAGGAACAGGCCGATGGTGCTGGCGGGGTTCAGCGGCCCCTCACGCCAGTCATGCCCGGCGGCGGCGCAGGCGCGGTCGATGCTCTGCTGCCTCAATGCTTCCAGCGGCTTGTCCTTGATCGCGTTCAGCGTGGCGAGGATACTGCGGCCCATCCGTGGCCTCCTGTGTTTGATGTTGCTTTGACAACACCATCATCGCAGGTGGCCGCTTCTGGCGCAAATGTAGTAAGTTCAGTGAAGGCGCGGAGTTATGGCTTGGCTTAATGCCATTAGTTCGCGTCACCTTTAGTTGAGTCGCGACGAACGCAAGGCAGTCGAGCGATTCCGCGGCGGACTGGCAACGGCAAAACCAAAGCAGAACGTTCTCTTGAGAACCATTTCCAAACTTCTCGGGATTAACTGGGCTAGGTTGCTCAGGAGATTCGGACTCGACCGCTTTGGGTACGAATGCTGATGAAACACCGACGACCGCAGCCCCCGCCACCATTTGGGCGGCAGAATTTTCGTTGGCGGCAACATCAGAGTGCCGTCTTCACGGCTTTAACCTGGAGCATCAATGTTTCTCCGGTTTTTGTTAGAAGCCAATGGTTGGCTGATTCGGCTCTTTCGATGAGGCGTAATGCTTTAAACTGAATCAGGATTGTGTCGTAGTCGTTACGATCAAGTTCGGCTGAGCCGTCGAAGGTTCCCGGCAACGAAGACCGTAACGCCTTTCCCATGCCAACACGGAGCGCTGCGTCGCTGTAGCGGTATAGGATTTTGGGTGCAAGATTCGCGAATAGGTCGTTCCAAGTGGTTTGAATTGTTTCCCGATGCTTTCCACGCGTGCCAGACAGATTCAAATGAATCGCGAACTTTTCGTCCAGTTCAGCAAGATGGGGAACTGCAGGTGCTTGTTTCTCAAGTTGCTTTTGCAGCGTCGCGTTCTGCTTCCGAACTTCGTTCAGTTCTAGGAGCATATCTTCGTTGGCAACTTTGTCAGCCCGCACCCAGCCAACGGCGGGATGAAGGTTCATCACCTGGATCAAGCTTGTCGCGACCATTCCCGGCAGTTCAGCGGCGTTGCTCCAATGCTCAACTAATCTGCCCTTCGCGACTCTTTGACGGAACTTTTCAAGTTTCCTTCGAAGCGCTGGATTATCGTCCGTCTTATTGACTGGTATAGAATTGGGACTGTCGTGAATGAATGCCAAGACCTGCATTCCCTTGTCGACTGCATAATTATATTCCTTTTCCGTGTAGCTGATTCCTTTTGCCTTCGCTGTCAAGGAGCCGTAGCGACCTCCGATGATCAGCACGTAATAGTCGCAGTCGTCGATAACGCGCTGGATGAACTTGAACTGCTTTTCATCAATTGCGGGGAATACCTCCATACCGGCAGGAATGCAGCGCATTTTCATGAGCGTCTCGAAAACGCTTCTGCGCTCGTCTTTGAGATCGGCGAAGGTGGAGCTGACGAAGACTTGAAACCGCTTGTCCATTCGTTCCCTTTCATCGCCTCAGCCAAAACCCGACGATCAGACCAATCGCACTCGGTGCCCATTTCTTTATGCCATCATCGACCCACGGTATCGGCATGGTGGCAAGCGCAACGCTGAGAACCATCAGCGAAACGATTACCTGCATTTTGGATGCAAGAGCGTTAGAACGGGGCTTAGGCTTACGCTTTTTGGGACGGGACTTTTTGGGCGGTCTTCGATGCATCGGCGCTCCGGTAGCCAAGACGTTTTTGCAACATCTCGAATACCGAATTCTCTTGCCGACACTTGTATGCTAACGGCTGGACAGGATCAGCTCGTCGCCACGCGTGATGGGAGGATTCGGGAACAATTAACTATCTCCAAACTAACACTGCTTCCTGTCAGATCCATCCGTTCACATCCCCATCAGGGTTTGTGAACGTTTCCCTTCTAGCTTTCCTTTTGCCTTGGCGAGTTCTTTCGGCTCCCCATTTGGGTGGAGCACTACATATAGCTTTCATCACAAGGCTAGCACCATCATATCGACGGCAAATCGGTTGTCCAGCGATAAATTCGGAATCGTGCTGGTGGCTTTGTCTTTCGCTTTTGGTCGTTTTTTTTGTACCATTCGCACTCAGGATTTAATCCGAACGACGCAGTTCAGAGATCAGGTGCATTATGGCGGAGGGAAATCAACCCGACCCATCCGAAGCGAAGACAGGAGGTGACTGTACGCCAACACCGCAGGAGCTGTGTGATCGAGAATTTGACAAGTACGAAACCGAACGAGAAACGCTTCGCAAAACCGAGCTCGATGCAGAAAAGAACTACGATACGATGCTCACCACCTTGTCGGCGGGAGCACTCGCTGGGTGCTGGACGGTCTGGACAAATATTTCATCCGGCAAGAGTCCCGATTACGGCATATTTTTACTCGGCATCGCCTGGGTAAGTTTTGCTGTAAGCCTGGCCGCGTCCCTTTTGGATCGTAAGTTTACGTACGACGCTCACAAGTCATGGCGTAAGACCTTGGACGAGGAGTTCCAAAACTGGAGCGTCGGGGCGTTTCAACGTGCAGACGAGAAATACGAAAAACTGCCCGGCATCAAAACCCTGAGATACATCAAAAACGTTAGCCTATGGACACTTTTTATTGGGATCGGATTTTTTACGATCTTCCTCATGCTCAACTACAAAGCGACCGCGATCAGTCCAACGCCGACGCTTGCGCCGATTGCGCCATCGTCGCAAGTAACGAACGTAATAGTCGCATCACCCTCGGCGAATGCCGGTAGCACCGCTGCGACGCAGCCAACGACCAATCCCGTACATCCATGAGTTGGAGATTGCGTATGCCCGAGCCGGAAAAATCAGATGGCACAGAACGGAGAAGCGAACCGATCAAGCCGTCTGCGCCTTGCCCAATCGTAAGAAACCCGGAAAGTGAGAAAAGAGATCTAAAGGAGCCATCAAATGAGCGACAACGATAAGATCGTCCCAGACACGAAATACGACCCGCCTCCGCCGTACGTAGCAGAGCCGGTAAAGCCGTCGCCTATGCGACCTGCGCCGCCACCAAAACCGGCGACCCCATCAAAGGAGGATTAGCATGAGCTCAGCTACGATAACGAGCGGTGGCAAAGGGGCACCAATTCCACCCGCAGCTCCGCGCCCTCAGAGTCCACCGCCTCCAACAAAATGAGGAGTTCAAGATGGAAGAACAAAAGCCAAAGAGTGTTCAGCTCGTCATGCCAAAGTCAGACGATAGCACGTATCTCAGTCGTCCGATTCCACCATCAGCGATGCGTCCGATTCTCGCCAATACAAACGCTCCGGTCGAGGTGCTAAAGGCGGAACCTATCAAGCCCGCAGCCGAACGTCCCGTCTATCCGAATCAGCCGGTTCAAAACCAGGCTGTTTCAGATCAAGGGCAGTCACAATCGACAAATACGATGGACGAAGATACGCCAAACGGATAAAAATCAACTTTCAGACGTTATTCGCTGGCAAAATTGCCAGCCGGACCGCCTAGGGGTAGGCAAAACGGCGATTCTTCGTGTTCGAATCTCTCCCTCTCCGATTAGAAGGGCGAGCGCCATGCAATAGTGATGCGAGCGATTGCCGTTCCGACCATGCGCATCTTCTCAACCGAATCTGAAGGCAACACGAGAGCGGCCACGGAAGTCGGATTCGGGCGTGGCTGCTTCTGCCAATAATACCCTTTATTCTTAGGGTTATGGCGTACCCTCCTGATCTATTTTCTTAAAAATGCGCCATTTCTTGCGCAAGAAAAGTCGATATAATAGGAAAATGACCACCGAGCGGGACATCCTTGATGCACTGGCTAACGGGCAGCTTAATCTAACCCCCGTGCAACTCCGCGTCATCGATCGGGAACGTCCCCTCGGCGGCGAGGGGATCCAAGGCAGGATTGACGCCGTGGTCCAAGCCAAGTGGGGCCGCCGCACATGGAAGTTCGCGGCCGAAGTGAAGCGGCTCTCGACTCCCAAAGTCCTTCAGGACGCGCTGGGCTTTCTCCGATCTGCTGCCGAGCGGTCCGGCCTGAACCCGTTACTCGTCGTCCCGTACCTCTCTCCCCAGAACATCGAAATGCTCGAAGGCCTTCAGGTGAGCGGCATCGACCTATGCGGCAACGGCATCCTGATCGTCCCGCGCGAACTGCTGATCGTCCGCACAGGCAACTCCAACCGCTTCCCCCAATCCGCGCCGATCCGCAACGTCTACCGAGGCGATAGCTCGCTGGTGGCCCGCGCGTTTCTGACGCGGCCGGTCTATCGTGCCGTTGGCGACATTGCCGCCGCGATGCGCGAGCTAAATGGCAACGTCTCGCTTGGCACCGTCTCGAAGGTCGTCCAGGTGTTGGAGTCGGACCTGATCGTCGCAAGGGATCAGGGCAAAATCCGCTTGCTTCAGCCAGAGAAACTGCTGGACCAGCTTGCCGCCAACTACCGCTCGCCCAAGGCGAAGGCGCGGTACGTCGGGAAGGTCGCGCTGGGTGAGCGTGAGCTCGAACGGACGATCGCCGATGTTGCTCGCAGCCGGGGGGGGCGATTCGTTTTGACGGGCGCGGCCTCAAGCAGCAACTACGCGGTCCTGGGGCGCGAACCGATCGTCGCGGCCTATTGCGACGAGTCGCCCGAGCGGCTGCTGTCCGCGCTGCGCTTTGGCGTTGAACGCACGGAACGCTTCCCCAACCTCGATCTGACCTGGACAGACGATTCGACGGTTTACTTCGACCCGCAGCCGCGAGCCGACGTGCCCTGCGCCTCGCCCGTTCAGGCGTACCTGGAGCTCCGGGCGGGTGACAAACGCCAGCGCGAAACTGCCGAGCAGGTCCGCGAGTACATCCTGCGGACGCTGCGCGAGAAGGCTGGTGGGGCCAATGAATAGCGATCCGCTCATCACCACCGTCCTTGATCTGCTTGCGGTTATAGCGCGACCAGAGTTCAAGCTGATCCTGGGTGGAGGATATGGTCTGTACCTCAAGCAGCTTCACCTCCAGAGCTCTCAAGGCGCGCGAACCCTGCTGCCTGGCGAGTTGTGGCCGTACCCCAGGGCCACCGAGGACATCGACGTGTTCCTGCCGACCGAGATCCTCGCCCAGCCTTGAATCCATGCGCTCGATCCGCACTGCCCTCGATAGCCTCGGCTTCCTGCCTGTGGCGGGCGCGGAGTTCCTGCACTTCGCCAAGCCCTGGCATGGGGGCGGGCGGGTGAAGATCGACATGCTGACGGGGCCGATCAGCAACACCGCATTACGACAGAACCTCAAGATCACGCCTCCCCGCGTCCGACCGCGCGGCGACCTCCAACTCCACGCTTACCTGACCAACGAGGCCATTGATATCGAACAATCACTCTTGCCACTGCACATGGAAGGGGCGAGATCGGACGGAACGCCCGCGGCGGCGACGATCTTCGTCCCGCAGCCGTTCACGTTCCTACTGATGAAACTCCACGCGTTTGCGGATCGTCTGGCCGACGCCAACCGCGACCTTGGCCGACACCACGTCCTGGATGTATACCGCCTCGTCGCCATGTTGACGCCCGAGGAGTATGACGCTGTTCGGGAGAACGTTCGACGCCACTCGGCATCGCCAGCCGTCGAGCGCGCACGACAGATCATCGCGGAGCATTTTGCGTCCGCGACATCATTGGGCGCGCTGCGGCTGCGGGAACATGCATTGTTCACTGCCGCGATGGACGTAGGCGCGATGCTCGCGGCCCTGGCAGACCTTTTCGCATAGGTGAGCTCAGTGCCGCACAACAATCACGTCCGCTTCGTCCAGTTCGCCCAGCTTCAGCCCTGCCTTGCCCTCCTCAATTGTCACCGTCTGTTTCATCGCCGTATGAACGGACTTGGCCGGGCGCAGGCCGCTCAAATTGATTTGCACGTCTTTGGCCTTGCCATCGACGCCTTTGGCGAGGTTTACCACTGTGATGATGGTCGCGGTCTCGCCTTCGGCGAGGTAGGTCACTACGCCGCGGTGGTCGGTGGCGGCCTCGGGGGTGATGGAGGCCTCGGTTAGTGGCAGCAAAATCGTGGCGGCGGCGTCGGGGTCGTAGTCAACCGGCTCCCACTGGGAGAAGTTGCGCTCGGGGCCGCCCTTGCCCATCGGGCGGGCCGGCATCAGGGCCTTGCGCATATAGGACTGGCCGGGAAGGGCGCCGAGGTAGTACGCCGTGCCTTTGCCGGCGGCGTGGCGGATCATCGCGGGTTTTTCGTTGGCATCGGTGCCGATGATCGTTGTGTCGGGCGCGGCGCCGGCCACGGGTTCATGGCTGGCGAAGGCGTCGAATGTGACGGGCTTTCCCGCGACGTTGACGGTGATTCGGGCCAGCGGCGTTAGTTGCAGAAGTTCCATTCTGGCTCGCAATGGGCCGCGGTAGAACTGCGCCGCCGGGCACCGCTTCTCCCCGGCCGATGAGGGAATCCAAATCGGTGAAGGGTTCGTCGTACTGGTCGCGGCGGCAGGCGCCGACGGTCAGGAAGAGGCGGCCGCCCGCCTCGACCCACTGGCGGATCGGGTTGGCCGTGCGGCGGTCGAGATTTCGGCCGCAGGCGTACAGGGCGGCGTAGCCTTCGAGCCGCCCCTCGGCCACGTCGTTCTCGCTCAGCAGGTCCACGAGATAGCCGTGGTTTCGCAGGCAATACCAGATTGCCTTTCGCTCCTCCTGACTGACGTTGGTCGCCTCGGAGCCGGGCTCGATGACGCCCTGGCCTTGGCCGCCGGTCTCCCAGACGTCGCTGGCTTCGGACAGCAAGATGGCCACCCGGGCCTTTTTGGTTTTCACGGCCAGCAGGTCGTCTTCGATGTTGCCGGCCATGCCGCTGATCTGGCGAATGCCGCGCCCGGTTTCCGCCATCCCGCCGCGGCTGTGGATGTAGTTTTCGGTGGCGAAAGCGTCGGGGCAGGCGCCAAAGAAGTCCAAATCCCGCACGCCCTGGCCCCACAGGAGCACGGCGTTCTGCACGACGTGCTGGCCGGTGTTGCCGGGGTAGTGAGGCATGCAGTAGTACATCATCGGCGTGTCGTGATACTTCGCGCCGTGCGCAGATATGCGGCCTGAAACTCGGCCACCAGGCGCGTTGCCTCGGGCATGCAGTAGTCGTAATCCTCGCTCCACGCCAACGTCATCGCCCCGCCTCGAAACGACTCGATAAAACTGGATTGAGGCATCCAGTAGAAGGGGTGCATGCCGCCGAGGTTGGCGGTGGTTTTGAAGTGCGGTCCGATCAGGCGCGTCATCTCGGCGGTGCGCTGGGCCAGGTGCTTGATGCCACGCTCGATCATGAACTGATTCGAGTGCCAGTAAAGCCGCTTGAGAAACCTCCCAGCCTCCGCGCCCGGGCATGGTGGCCGGCCCGGCTCCCTCCTTGGGCAGCACGCCAATCTGCACCGCCACCGCCGTGGAGAATGTTGGCAATGGCTTGACGTCGTCCATCGAGGCCTTGCCCAGATCAGCGGGCTTGATCCCGCGATCAGTGAGGAACTGGCGGAAGTCGGCCAGGAGTTTCGGGTCGGCCACGTCGATGTGAGGCAGGCCAATTTCGTCACCAAACGAGTCGTAATAGAGCCGGGCTTTGGATTTCTCGTCGGGGTACATCTTGGCCAATGCGGCGGGGTCCTGGGTGTGGTGGTAGTGGCCCGAGGGCTCGATCAGCGTCACGTTTTTGCTGGCAAAGTGGGCGACCGCGGCATCGGCGAGCAGCGCGTTGGACACTGGAAACTCGCCCGGCATGGTGTTCAGCCCCAGCGCGATCGCGTAGTCGAGGCTCACGGGAAAGTCTGGGCGCTGTGGCGTCAGCGGCGCGTCGGGATAGGAGAGGCCGATGCCCCCGTACAAGCGCAGTTTTTTGGGCGACGGCCCGACGCGCTTGAACTGGTCCAGCTCCCGCGTCACGCGCCGGTACACCTCGGCCACCGGCAACGTCCAGTCCTTGCCCTCGGGCCGATGCAGGTCCGGCTGGATCAGCACCGAAAGCTCCGGCTCCCCCGGCCCTTTCTCAAAGGATTTGACGATGCTGGCCTCGCGCGGCTTGAGCGCCAGGTCCATCGCCAGCGGCAGCTCGGGCGCTGCTGCTGGCGCGGGGCGCTTCGTGGACGGCTTGGCTTGCGCGTGAAATGGGCAACTGTTCTCCGGCGAGATGGTCGGGCCAACGTCGATCCACGGCGACGACTGGCCCGGCGCGATCGGGTCAGCCCACTGTCCCCCCGGCGCCGAACGCGGCTTGCCTACGGCGTCCGCGATCAGGCAGCCCCAGGCGTCGTAAAACCGCACAAGTGCCGCCAGGCGCGGGTCCATGGCGTAGTAATGATCGGCCCGGTGGTTCCAATGGTTGTAATTCACGACGACCGGCTCGGAGCCGGTGTTGCGGAAGCGCACGTACAGGTGATTGGCCTGCTGGAGCTCGTCGAGCAGGGGGAAGCGCGGGTATTCAGGGGCGGACAACTCGGAGATGCGCGAGGTGATGAGAATCGCGTCCACCGACCGCGCCCCGACGGGCGCACCCGCAGGGCCGGCTGCCTTGTACAGCGTCACGCGCACCCGGCCGGCCGGCAAATCGGTCTCGTACCCCTCGGCCGCGTCGTGGTCGATTCCCCAGTTCCAGTACAAGTCGCCGGTGCGCAGTTTCTTCTCGAAGCTGAAATGCTTGGCCGACTCGCGCAGGCCAAACACCTTGTCGAAGATGGCGACGGCCGGTTTGCCGTCGGCGTCCAGCGGCTGGATGCGGATGCCAAACGGGTAGTTGAAAAACGGCGGGCACTCGTACTTCGCCCAGATTTTGTAGCGGCGGGCCTCGGGGACGCTGACGTCTTGAAACACCTCCGACGGCTTGTCGCCGGCATCGGTGACGGCCGCCGCCATGCGGCTCGCCCACGCCCCGCCGAAGACCATGTTCTGGTGCAGATCGCGTCCCCACCGCCCGGCCGTCCACGCCGGCGTAAAACCCTCCGGCCCCCAGGTCACGCCGCGCATGTCCTCGCACTCGATGGGAATGCGGATGACGTCAGCAGGGGCGGGAGCGACGTCGGCCGCTCGGGCAGAGGTCATCAAACCGGTCGCGAGAAGAATGAGGGCCATTGATATTCGCGTCATGGAGCTCCGCATCAAGGTATGGTGCCGGACCGGCAGCTTAACGCACACCGGCTCAAAAACTCAAACGTCGGGGTGCAAGCTCGGGGCTGCACCGGTTGTGCTGTAACTACTTAAATATCAGCATCAGTAGCTTAAAGATGGCTTAAGTACTAAAATGTCGATACTTAAAGATTATGGAGATGAACCCGCTCCAACTTCACCTGCTGACCCCTTGCGACGTGCAACGGGCTCTCGCGGAGCGGCTGCGGGCGATCCGAATCACGGCAGGCCTTAAACAATCGACGCTGGCCGCCCGGGCCGGTATCTCGCTGGCGACGCTGCGTTTGTTCGAGCAGCGTGGGGAGATTTCGCTGAAGCGCCTCCTGAAGATCTGTCACGCGCTGGGGCGGCTGGAGGAGTTTGATCACCTCTTCCAACCCCCGCCCGCGGCGACGATGGCAGAGCTGGAATCGCGCTTCTCCACACCGACGCGTCGGCGGGGAGTGCGATGAAAAAGCTCGACGTTCGGCTGCAATGGTCGCCAGACGATGTCATTGACGTAGGACAACTCGCCGATGCCGATGGGCGCATTTACTTTGAGTTCGCTCCGGCTTTTCTCGAACGCAGGCTCAACCTGTCCCCCTTCAAATTGTGGCCACGGTCGGGCTTGATCGAGCACACGGATCGGGCGTTTGGCTCATTGCCAGGACTATTCGATGACTCGTTGCCCGATGGGTGGGGTTTGCTGTTGATGGATCGAATGTTTCGCAAGCAGGCGCATCAATCCGGCGACAGTTTCGCCGCTGGAACGGCTGGCGTATATCGGCACGGATGCAATGGGGGCGATGACCTATCATCCGCCGGCCGATCGGCATGAGCCAGACACGCGACAACTGGATCTTCACAAGCTTGGGAAAAATGCCCGAGCGGTGCTCGACGGCGAAGCCACGGCCATTCTCCCCCAGCTCATGCGGGCTGGAGGCTCGCCGGGCGGTGCGAGGTCGAAGGTGTTGGTGGGTATCCAAGGCGACAGGATCATCTCGGGTGAAGGGGATCTACCGGCCGGGTTTGAGCCTTGGATGATCAAGTTCACCGCCAGCCAGGACGCCCGCGACTCGGGTCCTGTGGAATTCGCATACGCCGCCATGGCGCGCGGCCGGGGTGGACGTTCCAGAAACAAGATTGTTTCACGTCACAAATAACACTTCCTATTTCGGTGTTCGTCGCTTCGATCGTGAAGCGGGCAATCGTCGGCTGCATCTTCACACGTTTGGCAATCTCATTCACGCCAACTTTCGCATTCCATCCACGGATTACCTTGATCTGCTGAAAGTCACACGTTTGTTGACGCGCAATCACGCCGACGTCGTGCGGGCGTTTGGGCAGATGGTGTTCAACATCGCTGCGCACAATTGCGACGATCACGCGAAAAATTTCGCGTTTATTATGGATCCCGCTGGAGAGTGGCGGCTCTCTCCGGCCTACGACCTGACGTACTGCGTGGACCGGGCGGCGAACACACGATGGCCGTTGCCGGGGAGGGCCGAGCACCCAATCGAGCGCATGTATTGAAAGTCGCGGAGCAGAGTGACATTGATCGGAAAGAGGCGGCAAAAAAAGTTGATAGAGTTAACGCGGCGCTGGACCAATGGACGACTTTTGCGCAGGAATCCGGCTGCTCAGCCAAGCGTGCCCGCACCATCGCCGCAGACTTCGTGCGTTTATAAACCAAGAGCCCGGCGCTGCGGGCTGACTTGAAAAAAGTGGGGGGGGTGCTTATTAGACTCCCTTTAATTTCACGCTTTTGATTATGTTGTTGATCACATGGCCAAGCTTAACGTTTTGACCGAGACGCCCGCGGAGTTGGGATATTATTTTCCGGCGGAGTGGGAGGCGCATGCCGGGACGTGGTTTAGCTGGCCTCGGCCGGAGGGGATTTCGTTTCCCGACAAGTATGAGGGCGTGCCGCCGAACCTGGCGGCCATCATTCGCGAGATCGCGCCGCGCGAAGAGGTTCACATCAACGTGCCCAACGGCAACTACGAGTACATCGTCGAAAACGAATTGACGTCCCACGGCTGCCGGCTGGACAACATCTATTTTCATCAAATCAAAACCAATGAAAGCTGGTGCCGCGATCATGGGCCGGCTTTTGTGGTGAAACGGGGGCGGGGCGGGAAGCGGCGGGCGGCCATTGTGGATTGGGGTTTTAATGCGTGGGGGGAAAGTATCCGCCGTATGAGGATGACGATGCGGTGCCGACGCGGATCGCCGAAGAGCTGAAGCTGCCGGTGTTTTATCCGGGGATTATTATGGAGGGAGGGGCGGTGGAATTTAATGGGGCGGGGACGGTGCTGAGCACGACATCGTGTCTGCTGAACAAGAACCGGAACCCGAAGCTGTCGAAGAAGAAGATCGAGCAGTATTTGAAGGACTATTACGGCCAACGGCAGGTGATCTGGCTGGGGGAGGGGATCGCGGGGGATGACACGGATGGGCATGTGGATGACCTGGCGCGGTTTGTGAACCCGACCACCCTGGTGTTTGGCGTGGAGGAGGACCCTAGGGACAAGAACTACAAGGTGCTGAAGGAGAACCTGAAGCTGGCACGGACGCTGAAGGACCAGGACGGGCGGCCATTCGACGTCGTGGAATTGCCGATGCCGGGGGTGGTGGAGCATGACGGCGAGCGGCTGCCGGCCACGTATATGAACTTTTATTTTGTGAATGGGGCGCTGCTGGTGCCGACGTATCGGCATAAGACCAACGATGCAAAGGCGATCGAGATTTTGCAGAAGCTGTTGCCGGAGCGGCAGGTGATTGGGGTGGACTGTGTGGAGCTGATCTGGGGGCTGGGGGCGATTCATTGTTTGACGCAGCAGCAGCCCAGGTGGTAGCAGACGGTGCTTGCGGGGGCGGGGTGTAGCCGGTTCAATGCGGCGATGAGCGAACTTCAGAAAACGTATGATGCGCTGGTTGAGAAGCTGAAGGAGATTTCGGTCTGGGGTTCGGTGTCGGCCGTATTGGGGTGGGATGAGAGGACGTGCATGCCTGATGCGGGCGCGCCGCTGCGGTCGGAGCAGAGCTCGCTGCTCGCGAAGATGATTCATGAGCGATTCACGTCGCCGCGGATTGGGGAGATGCTGGGGAAGCTCGAAGGATCGGCGTTGGTGGCCGAGGCGCTGTCGGATTCGGCCGTGAACGTGCGCGAGACGCGGCGGGCTTATGATCGGGCGGTGAAGCTGCCGGGGACACTGGTGGAGGAATTGGCCAGGACGCAGGTGCTGGCGGAGCATGCGTGGGTGGAGGCGCGGAAGAAATCGAGCTATGCGGAATTTCGGCCGTGGCTGGAGAAGATTCTGGCGCTTAAGAAGCAGGAGGCGCAGTGTATCGGCTATGAGAAGCACGCGTACGATGCGCTGCTGGATGCGTATGAGCCGGGGGAGACGACGGAAAACTTGCGGCGGGTGTTTGAGACGCTGCGCCAGCCGCTGATTGATCTGGTGGCGCGGATTAAAGGTGCAAAGCGACAGGCGCCGGTGGAGATTTTAGAGCGGCATTATCCGGCGAAGGTGCAGGAGCAACTGGCGCGGGAGGCCGCGACGGCGGTGGGGTTTGACTTTAAGGCGGGGCGGCTGGATGTGAGCGCGCATCCGTTCAGCAGCGGGATTGGGCCGGGCGATACGCGGATTACGACGCGTTATGACGAGCGGTATTTTGGGGATGCATTTTTTGGCGTGCTGCATGAGGCGGGGCATGGGATGTACAGTCAGGGCTTGCCGGCCGAGCATTTTGGGACGCCCAGAGGGGAAGATATTTCGCTGGGGATTCATGAGTCGCAGTCGCGGATGTGGGAGAATTTTGTGGGGCGGTCGGCGGGGTTCTGGCGGTTTTTCTTTCCGAAGGTGAAGAACGCGGTTGGGGAGACGCTTGCGGATGTAAGCGAGGAGGAGTGGTTGTTTGCGGTAAACGACGTGAGGCCGTCGCTGATTCGGACGGAGGCCGACGAGGTCACGTACAACCTGCACGTTTTGCTGCGGTTTGAATTGGAGCAGGCGATGATCAGCGGGGACCTTGGATTGGGTGATTTGCCGGGGGCGTGGAATGAGAAGATGAGGAAGTATCTGGGAATCACGCCGCCGGACGATGCGCGAGGATGTTTACAGGATGTCCACTGGGCGGGCGGGGGCATTGGGTATTTTCCGACGTATACGCTGGGGAACCTGTACGCGGCGCAGTTTTTTGAGCAGGCGAAGAAGGACTTGGGAGAGTTGGAGGTTTATTTCGAGCGAGGCGAATTTCGGCCGCTGCTGGATTGGCTGCGCCTGAACATCCATCAGCACGGGAAAAAATATCGGGCTGGGGAACTGGTGAAGAAGGTGACGGGGGCGGATTTGCAGGCGGGGCCGCTGCTAAGGCATCTGGAGGGGAAGGCGCGGGAGTTGTATAAGGTGTAGATTGCCTGGCTTGGCCCGCGTTTGATCGCGGCCAAGGGCCTACATTAGAATAATTGAAGACTGAACCCTAAACCCAAAAGCTCAACATGCTCGACCAATTCAAAAATCTCGGTGATCTCGGCGGCCTGATGCAAAAGGCCCAGGCGATGCAGGAACAAATGCAGCGCATGCAGGAGGACCTGGCCCGCAAGCAGGTGACGGCCGACGCCGGGGGCGGCATGGTGCAGGCCACCGTTAATGGCAAGCTTGAATTGGTTAAGCTTCACATTGATAAGTCTCGTGTCGATTTGAATGACACTGAGATGCTTGAAGACGTGATCATTGCCGCCGTTCATGGCGCCCAGTCGCGCGCGGCCGACCTTATGCGGCAGGAAATGCAGAAAGCCGCAACGGAAGCAGGGCTGCCGCCCGGCATGTTGCCATAGTTGGTGAGGCGCCTTTCGTGCGCTGTCGCATGATCCATTTGACGGCCGCGGCGTACTATTGGGGATGAGCCTTATTACATTGATTACAGCAGGCGTGATGGCCGGCCTGGCCGTGGCGACGGCCAGCGCCCTCGCTGACGAACGTTCCACAACGCAGCCGGCCGGACCAGTGCCCAGGAACAATTGGGACGCAAGCTGGTTCAGCTATGAACGTGCCCAGGGCGCGAAGCTTGTGGAAGAGACGACGCCATCGCGGGTGCAGCTTGATTTTTATGGCCGGCCGCCGCAATTGGTTGACGGCACTGTTCCCCTTGAGGCCAATGCGGCCGGATCGGCCGAGCCTGCGACTGTTGGTTCGCTCAAAGTCCTTCATCTTCGTTTCAAAGATGCGCAGGGGAGCGACGTGCCTTGCCTGCTGGCGATGCCAAAGGATGCGGACGGCCCGTTTCCCGTTGCGATTGCGGTGCATGGGCTGGGCAGCAACAAGGCGCAGGCGATAGGCCGAATGGCGCCCGCGATGGCCAGGCATGGCTTTGCGGTGCTTGCGCTGGATTTGCCGCGTCATGGCGAGCGGCCCGGCCAGCCGCGCGATCTTTGGGACATCCGGCACTTTGGCGAAGTGGTGGAGATGTGCCATCAGGCGGTGATGGATGTGCGCGAGTGCATCGACCTGGCCGAACAGCGGCCGGAGTTGGACACCAAACACGGCGTTGTGCTCATGGGTTATTCGCTGGGGGCGATCATCGACAGCCTGGCGGGGCCGGTGGACGATCGCGTGAAGGCGATGGTGCTGATGGTGGGCGGGACGATCGAATTTCCGCCGATGGTTTCGATGGTGCCGCAGCTCATCGCCATGCAGCCGCAGATGGCGATCCCGCATTTTTCAGGCCGGCCTGTGCTGATGCTCAACGGCAAGCATGATGAGATCATCCGCCCGGAGATGGGGCAGCGCCTCTTTGCGGCTGCCGCTCAGCCGAAGGAGCAAGTCTGGTATGATAGCGGGCATTTTCTTCCGGAGAAGGCTTATGAGGATGCGGCCGGATGGGTGGCGAGGCTGTGGGCGAAGGCGGGGCGGGGGTGAGGGTTCAGGGTTCGGGGTTCAGGGTTCAGGGTTCAGGGTTCAGGGTTCAGGGTTCAGGAGAGCCCCGCATGTACATGCGGGGTTCTGAGGTGGGGTTTCGGGGTTCGGGAGACAGATTATTCACTCGCCAACCTCGCGTCTCAATCCGTGTCTAATCTGTCGAATGCTGTTGGAGCGAGAATGAGAACGACAACCCAAACATCCTTGATCGGCTGGATAGCGATGCTCGGATATGTGGTTGTTTGCGGATTACTTTGGACAACAACGAGGGGTGGCTGAAACCAACCGCCGGCCACCTTCTCTTAAGCCCCTACCCCCCTGAGCCCCGGACGGAGTTTTTTCTGTTCCGGGGTTTTTTTTATCTCCACATCTGAGTAGGTAAGACCGTCTCGGCCCTTCGACAATCTTGGAAAAATGTGCTCCAATAATCTCTCCTCATGTTCGGCTTCAACTTCCACCTCGCGCCGCTCCTCTGGGCTTTGCCGCTGGCCGGGCTTCCGATTCTTCTTCATCTGCTCTTTCGCCGTAAGTCGCCGGTCGTCTATTTCAGCACGCTGCGATTTATCAAGTCGAGCCTTCAGCACACGGCCGCCCGACGCCGGGTGCAGAAGTGGGTGCTGCTGACTATCCGCATGCTCCTGCTGGCGCTGATGATCATCGCGCTTGCCCAGCCATTTAAGCTGTGGGCCAGCAACTGGGGGGGAGGCGCTGCGGGCGGCAATGGCCGGTCGGGCATCGCGGCCATCGTCATTGACACGAGCTACTCCATGCAGCTTGAAGATCAGCAGCTCAAAATTCTGGACAAAGCCGATGCCATCGTTCAAGACCTTCTGCGCGGGGCCGGCTCGGACAAGCCCAATGGCCCGCCCAGCTTGAAGGAAGCAAAGATCGCCATTTTCAAAAGCCGGCCTGCGCGGGAGGACAAGCCCGAAAGTTTTCAGCCCGCGGCCGACATTCTATCGCAGTGGACATCGCTTAAGCCCGAGCCATCGGGCGTGCCGCTGGCCCAGCGCGTCAGCGCGGCCGTCGAACTTCTGGCCCGGTCCAAGGCCGAGCAGAAAATGCTGGTGATTCTCTCGGACACTCAGACGCGGGAATTTGTCAGGCCTATTCAGCAATGGGATTCAAACGATGCTGAGAAAGGATGCTGCGGACGGTTTTCTTTGATTTGCACCCTGACAAGGCCGACAGCGCTGGGATTGCTTCCCTGAAGATGGACCCGGAGCAGCCGATTCCAGGCGTGGGCAGCCAGGCGGTGGTGGAAGTGGCCGGGCGGGCCGGGGACGCGAACAAGGTTGTGTCGCTGAAGCTGACGACGCTGGGCGGCAAGGAGCTTGCGAGCAAGCCGCCGATGTCGATTTCGTTTGGGAGCAATGGCCGGGCGCAGGTGCGATTTGATTTGAAGGAAGGGTTGCCGGCGCCGACCGATTCGGCCGGTAAGCCGGATCGTTTTCTGCTGGTGCATGCGGAGCTTCCCAAAGACCAGATGCATTGGGACGACGTGCGCGAGCAGTTGGTGGAGTTGCCGCCGCGGCAAAGCGTGACTGCGATTGACGCCGCGCAACAGCCGGGCGCTTCGCGTTTTCTGCGGCTGGTGCTCGATCCGTGGGAGGGGAAAGACGCTTCGTGGCCGCTGGTGGTGAAGGCGGCCGGGGATTTCAGCGGGCAGGAACAGGTCGCGATTTTGATGCTGACCCAGTGGCCCGACGAGAATCGAGCATTGCGGCTGGCGGAGTTTGCGCGATCCGGCGGCACGCTGATACTGCTGATTCAGCCGGGCCTGGAGCAATCGTGGGCGAAACTGCCCGATCGGCAGAAAGCCGCCGTCGCGGCAATTCTGCCGGCCGTTCCGGTGACCAATGACTCGCCGGCCGGTGCGTATCGCGCCGCGCCGGCCGCGTCGGGGGATCCGCTGCTCCAGGGGCTCACGGATGAATCGGTGCGCATCAATGACATCATCGTCCGCCGATTCGTTCCCTTCACGAAGCCGACCGAGTCCACCGTCGCGACTCTCTTGAGTATCTCGCCGGCCGCGCCGGGCCAGGGGCGCGGACCTACGGTTTTCTCTTCGCGCCGGTCGGTGGGCAGCGGCAGCATCTTTTTGTGGTCGACTCTCCCTGATCCGCTCTACACCAACCTCGCCACCCATCCGGTCTTTCTGCCGCTGATGGTTCGCATGAGCCTTCGCGCCAGCCAGGGGGATGCGGAAAATGTGGAGATTGGCCATCCCCTGGGCCTGCGTGCCCGCAGCGCTGCGTCGGTCGCCGGCGTTGAAATTACCGCACCCGACGGCGCGGTTCACCAGTTTCAGCCCGATGCGAAAGGCTCGGGCAACCCGTTCCGCTGGGACGACAAGGCCGGCCGGCTTCTGTTTACCGACACCGCCTCGCCCGGCTTGTATTTCTGGCGCAAACCGGGCAGCGCCTCGCCGCTTGCGGTTGGCAATGTCCAGCTTCCCGTCCACCGAATCTGAGCTTGATTACAAGCCGGCCGACACCATCGTCAAGCCCGGCCCGGACACCATTATCGCCCGCAGCTACGAGCAGTTCACGCAGGGGGTATCCAATGTGCAGGCTCCGAATCCCAGGTGGTCGGGACTGATCGCGCTTGTGCTGCTGCTGCTCTGCTTTGAGGCCTCTTGGGCAGCGTGTCGGCGATTTGGAAGCCGGCGTCGTGGCGGTTCTTCTCAGTCAGCACTCCACCCTCGTAAAGCCGTCGCGGTCGTGGCTTTGGTCTGAAACACCGGGTCGTTTGCCACGCACCAATCTACATGCCCATCGGCATACAGCACTTCCCCGCCGGCCTGGTTGTGATTTGCCACCGACTCCAGCGCCACCACCGTAGTGGAAGGCGTGGCCGTGGTCAGTCCCTTGCCCAGATAGATATACGAGCAGTGCGGCCCCGCATGAAGATCCGCCAGCACGGCCTGAGTGGTTGCACCAATCGCCGCGGTTTCGGTTGATGAGGGGCAGATCAGGGTGGCGGGGGTCAGATCGTAGGCGAATAGTTCTTCAAGCTGATCGGGATATCGTCCGCCGTGCTCGGCCGCATAACGCCCAATTGAGACGCCAATTTGTCGAAGGTTCGAGCCGCATTTGATTCGCTGCGCCCGCTCTCGTGGAACGCACAGATTCGGAAGAAGAAATGCCACTACGACGGCCAATCCAAATATCGTAATTACTACAATCCGCATAAATCCCCTCTGGTGGTAGGTCCGCCGAGCCGAGGCGGACTTGGTGCGAAGCACCATCTTTGGCCGCTGTCGCGTCCGAATGTGCCGCTCGGCTCGCGGCACCTACGTGCATTCTTGTCGCCGCCGATTACTGAAAAATTACCGCGCAAAAACGACGCCGCCCGTCACGAATCATCGTGGCGGGCGGTGCAGGTATCACTGCAGGTTCCGCGTGCGATCAGGGAGTCTTCACGGTGTTCTTCTCTGTCGTCACGCTGCCGTCGGGATGCTGCACGGTGGTGGACTCAGTCTTCTTGGTACCACCGGGCCCGTCTGTGGTCCGTTCCGTGTGAGCAACCTCGCGGTCGCAGCCGAAAGTCATCGGCAAAAGACCCAGCGATGCCAAAAGCGCAATACTCATCAAGTGACGCATGGTGGAGCTCCTTTCGTGAGCTAAAATAGTTCGGCGAATACCCTTAGATGGAAGCACATGGCGTGCCAGACGCTTGTCCGGCGGACGTCCCAAAAAGAGCGATGTGCAATTCAGCCACTGACGCGCCGGGCGTGGCTCCAGCGGGTATCCTTTTCTGCCATGAGCCAGGCCGACGAACTCCGCACCAAGCCGCCATGCCTGCGCGACGATGCGCTGGCGGTGCTGGAGCGGCTTCGATCCGGCGGGCACGTCGCCTACTTCGCGGGCGGATGCGTGCGCGACATTCTGCTCAACCTCACGCCCAAGGATTACGACGTGGCCACGGATGCGCCGCCCCAGCGCGTTCGCGAACTCTTCACTAACACCCAGGCCGTCGGCGCGGTGTTTGGCGTCATTCTGGTTCGTCATCGCAAAAGCATTATTGAGGTGGCTACGTTTCGCCGGGAGGGAACGTATGACGACGGCCGGCGTCCTTCGCAGGTGCATTTCACGACCGCGCAGGAAGATGCAAAGCGGCGCGACTTTACGATCAACGGGCTGTTTCTGGACCCGCTTACCGATCAGGTGATTGACTACGTGGATGGCCGGGCCGATTTGGCCGCTCGCCGGCTGCGGGCGATTGGCGAGGCTTCCGAGCGCTTCGCCGAGGATCACCTTCGCCTGCTGCGCGGTTCGCTTTGCGGCGCGCTTCGGCCTGAGCATCGAGGCTGCAACGTCCTCTGCGATGATAGAACATGCTCCGCTCCTGAAGCGCATCAGCCCCGAGCGCATCGCCGACGAGCTGCGCCTCATGCTGACTGCCCCAACGCGAGCCCTCGCCTGGCCACTGCTCTGGCAGTTCAATCTTGGCCCGGTCATCTACCGGACGCTCGCTCCAGCGCAATCCTTCTCACCTGAGGCAGGCATCTTCCCCCATCTCGAACGCGGGTTGCCACTCTCGTTTGGCCTCACCCTCGCGGCCGCCACGTTCGACGTCGCCACGCAAGGGTCGGCGCTCCAGACTCCTCTTCCCTCCTCCCCCCTGAACCCTGAACCCCGAACCCTGAACCCTTCCTCACTCCTCCTCACCCGCCCATCCATCCGCCACATGGTCCAGGCCATGCGACACACGCTTAAAATCAGCAACGACGAATCGGCCGAGATGGAAGAAATTCTCGAAGGCGTCGCCCCGCTCCTCGACGACGCTGGCCCCACCCTCGCCACTCAAAAACGCTTCCTCCAGCGGCGCACCGCCCCCGCCTCCCGCGCCTTCCTCCGCGGCTCGCGGCCGCAGGCCACTTCAGAGAGCGCATCGAACACCTTGAGCTGGAATTTACGAATCTGGAGCAGACTGATTACGCCCCCGCCCCCTTCATCACGGGCGATGATCTGGTGGCCGCCGGCCTGGCTCCCGGCCCCCTTTTCAAGCGCATCCTCGATCAAACCTACGATGCACAGCTCGAACATCGCCTCGAGTCGCGGGAGCAGGCGATGACGTTTGCCCTGCAACTGGCTAGACCAAGTTGAGAAACTCCACCATGTGCTGGTCGTAAATCTTGTTGGCCTGCGGATCGCTCAAGGGGAGGCGCAGCTCGTTGATGACCTTGGTGCCCATCCCAATCCACTCGCGCCAGCAGGCCGAACAGACCTTGTCAAAAATCTTCTTGCCCAGCTCGTTGCGCATCGGCGGCTTGGGGAGCTTCTTGCCGATCCGCGCGCATCGGCTGCAGAGCACCTCTTCCTCGCTCACTTCCCGCTCCGTCTCCAGCTTTGCCAACTCCGGCACCGGCACGCCCAGTTCCTTGAGCATGCGCGTCATCTCGTTGCGCGGCATCACATCCCCGCGTGCCTGCGCCACATGGACGCCTTTGGTGAGTAGCTCAATCGCCTCCGCCTTCTTCTCCTTTTTCAGCAGCCCGCTGGCCATCAGCTCATAGGCCCGGCTCATATTGGGGTTCAGGTCCAGCACCCGCTGAAACGACGCGATGGCCCCATCGGTCATTCCCGCGTCCAGGTAGGCCCGGCCCAAGGAAAAATGCCCCAGCTCGTTGTTGGGGTCTGCGTCGGCCATCTTCCGAAACTGTTCGATGCGTGCATTCAAATCAGCCATGGTTTCCTCTTTCGTCGCGCGATTATAGGCGAGGGACGCCCGCGTCAGAAGCCAGCTTAATGCACCGCGCCAGTTCCCCCGCCTGTCCCGAGATACGAAAACTCCCCCGGTCGCCCGGTCATAGCAGATAAAACCCCGCGCTCCGGTTGGCGCTTCGCGTAATAGTCGAAGATCTCCTGGTCGCGCTCGGCCCCCAGATCATGCGCCCGGATCACCTCTGCATCATCCGGCCAGGCCGCCGTCCAGTTGTACACTGGCTCGATGTGCGGGTCCTGATTCGGCCGGGCCCGAAAAAGCACCACGGCCGGCTTATGCTCCAAACCGGCCAGCATCTTCTCAATCCGCGCCATCTCCGGCGCTTCGGCCGATTCCGCCTGCATGCCGCCCACCAGCCCCGGCAGCCACCCGATCCCAATCACCAACAGGCCCACGGACAACACCGTGTTGATCCAGGCGCACCTCTTTGGCCAAGCCTCCTCCACCGCCCGCGCCCCCAGCACGACAGCGAAAAGAACCGCCGGCGCGATCGGGACGATGTATGGCTGAATGAAGAACGTCGAAAAACTATACACGATTACAAACACCCCCACCGGAGCAATTGCGATCCAGCGCTGGCGCTTCCAGCACGCTATAAAACAGGCCGGCAGCACCACCGCCAGCAGCGGCGAGCAGAGCGACACCAGCAACATCTCCAGAAACCGATCGTCACGCCATTGCCCCAACAGCCCTTGCTCCCGGTGCAGTTTCACCGCCGGTGCTACGAACTCCTTGTAATATCTGCGCTGCTGTGGCAAGCGCGAGGGTGATTCGTCTACTGCCCCGGCGTCGGCCGATCCGAAGGAGGAATGCGGGTAGTGAACGGCCGCGTACTCCTGGTGGGGCGTGCGCAGTACGTTGCCCGTCACTCCGTAATTAAAAATCAATTGCAGAATTAAAAACGGGCAGGCTCCGGCCACGAATGTGGCCGCAACCGCGATTCGCCGCCGCGCCGTCTGCCCTCTTAGGCCAACCAGCATGGCCAGGCCAAACGGCAGCACCCAGGCCAGGGCATCGGGGGGCCGGGTGATGGCCGCCCATCCTGCAAATACTCCGACCAACAGCGCCCATCGAAACGTCTTCTTCTCTCGATAATGCAGCCACGCCCAAACGCTTGAAAGCGCCAGCAGCAGCACCACCGGCTCGGACATCATCGTCCCGCACAGTTCTCGAAACTGTCCCACGGCCAGCATCAACACGGCCGCCAGCAAGTCCCGCAACGCCGTCGATCAATCCACATCCCACCCAATACACCAGCACCACAACCGCCCCGCCCGCGCACACCGGCATCAGCCAGTAGGGCAAGTGGAGCCAGATGGCCGGGACATAAAAGAGCGCGGTTCCGGGGAAGTGCATGGCGGCATAAACCGGCTTCACGAACACATGAAACGTCTCGAAAAAATCCGCCAGCGCATGCTGCGGCATCCAAAGCCGGCCCCGCGCCATCATCTGCGTCTGCACAAGGAACATCTGCTCGTCATGCCACACCGGCCCATGACTCTGCCCCAGGTAGTGCCCGCTCAAGATCAGGTATCCAATGGACGCCAACCCTAGCCCCATACCGATCGCACGCCGCGCCCAAACGCCAGGCCGCCGCAATCGCTCGAGGCCGCGCGCCAGCAAAGCGCTCACCCCCGGCAAGCACGACACTGCCATCGCGGCGGCCAGCACCCAAAGCCGCCCGGCCGAATCAAACCGCGAGCGAGCCAACAACATCCAGACCTCAACCCCCACCCCCAACAACCCCACCACCGCCATCTTCCGAATCAAGGGCGACATCAATAGAAAATCCCGAAACCACCCACTCCACCCCGTATGAAGCACGGACCTTATTCTTACTTCTTCATTCTCACTTCTGACTTCCCATCATCGACGCACTCGCCTCCTCCACCTTCCCCTTCAACTCCGCCGTCACCGCGGGGTTTTTGTCGTTCAGCACCAGATCGACATACCCCTCCTTCAGCCCCAGCCGCGCCACCCGCTCATGCCACTTGCCCTCCGCCGCCTCGCGCGTGATGTCCAGATATGCCTTGGGCACATCGATCACCACGCTGCCCACGATCACCTCGGGTGCGCGATCATTTTGATTGCGATTGCAACCGAAGCAATAGACCTCTTTCCCGCGTTTGTGCGCATCCTGCACCGCCTGAAATACCCCCGCCGCCGCCGCGTCCACGTTTTGATAGACCACGTCCGCCCCGGCATTCAGCACGTTTTCGGCCTGCTCGCGCGCCTTGGTGGGCGAGTCCCAACTGTTCGTCCACTGCGCCTCCAGCAGCGTCACGTCCGGCCGCGCCCTGGCCAACCCTTCCTTCAACCCGTCATAACACGCCTGCACCGTCGGCACCGGCTCGGCCCCCACGAATGCCACCTTGTTGGTCTTCGTCACCGCCCCCGCGGCTACCCCCACCAGCGATGAAGCATCCCGCGCCAAAAACTCAATCGCGACGGCCCCGGGCACCGCGTCAGAATATCCGCCAACGATGAAGTGCGTCCTGGGATATTTCCCCGACAGCCCTTTCACAATTGCCCCAAACTCATATCCGTGGCAGATCACCACGTCATATCCCTCATCACCAAAATAGCTGACCCGGCCGGCCATATCATTCGACTTCACATTCGTGACCAGGTTCGTCTTCGCCCCCAGTTCATTTCTAATTCGATCCAGCCCCTCCCGCGCCAACTGATTCCACCCTGCATCATTGTCCGATCCCGGCAGGATCATCGCCACGCGCAACTGGCCGGTGCTTGGCTGCGTCGTCGTCCCATTCGCCCCCGTCTGCGTTTTTTTACACCCCAGCGGCAACAGCATCCCCATCAACCAAAACAGCATCGCCGCCCATTTCCAACGCGTTCGATTTAACATCCCCGCAGCATACTGTCCCGCCCACGCCCCGCAACGTGGGGGGCGTGAAGGCGAAGAGCCCTCACCCCCGCCCTCTCCCGGCGTACCGGGAGAGGGGGTAAGAGGGGGACATGTCAGCGGAGACTCCCAACCCTTCACGCCCCACCTCCCCACTCGCTACACTTCCCCCATCACCGACCAAATCCTCATCTTCGCCAACCCCATCTCTGGCCGAGGTCGCGGCCGGGCTGTTGCTACTTCCCTCCTGGCCGAGTTCCAGCGCCACCATTTCGACGCACAACTCGTCCTCGATCCACCCTCCCAATTCCCGCCACTCGCACCGATCAACATCCGCGCGCTGCTCTTGCCATTGGGGGCGATGGCACGCTGCGCGAAGTGGCGCGCTGGGCGCTGGGCTCTCTGGATTCCACCGGACAGTTTCCATGCCCTCTGCTGGTTGTCCCCATGGGCACCGCCAATCTCATGGGCCAGCATTTGGGCATCCGCCGCCACCGCGCAGGGAGCGAAAAACAGATCGTGGCGGCCGTCCAAAATCCCCGCATCCTTCAGATTGACGCGGCCCGCGCCAACGATGGCCTTTTTCTCCTTGTCGCGGGCGTCGGCCTCGACGGCGCGATTGTTCACGAACTCGACCGCACCCGCCGCGGCCCCATCACGCGCCTCAGCTACGTCCTTCCCGCCCTGAAGGCCGTCGCCACTTACACCTTTCCGCCCATCACCGTCACCATCGACCACCAGCGCGTCTGGGACAGCCAACCCGCCCTCGCCTTCGTCGGCAACATCCGCGAATACGGGACTGGCTTTCCCATCCTCCCCCACGCCCGGCCCGACGATGGCCTGCTCGACGTCTGCGTTCTTCCCTGCGCCTCACTGGCCGATCTGCCCCTCCACTTCCTCGACGCCCTTACCGGCGACCACGTCACCGGTGAAGATGTTATCTACGCGAAAGGCCGAGATATCCTCATTGAATCTGCCATCCCGATTCCAGTCGAAGTGGATGGCGAAGCCGCCGGTTTCACGCCGCTCCGCATTGAAATGCTCCCCACCCGCATTCCGTTCATCGTCGGCGCGGCCTGATTGACTTCCCCCACATTTATCCGCAAGATCGAACGCTTCCCCTTAAGGAGAGGAGTATCTTGCTGACATCCCGACGCTCTCCGCCCCGTCGCGTCGCTGCAAAAACCCGATCTGTGCTTGAACTCCTCGAGCCGCGCCGACTCCTCGCCGCCAACGGCCTGAGCGCCAATTACTTCGACAACATTGACTTCACCGCGCCGAAGGTTACCCGCATCGACCCTGCCGTCAGCTTCAACTGGGGCGTCGGCTCCCCGGATCGCACGATCGGCCCCGACACCTTTTCGGTTCGTTGGACTGGCTTTGTTCAGGCCCGCTACTCGGAGGTCTACCGCTTCTTCACCACCAGCGACGATGGCGTGCGGCTTTGGGTGAACGGCCAGCCATTGGTGAACAACTTCACCGATCACGCCCCCACCGAAAACTCCGGGGTCATCGCCCTCACCGCCGGCGCAATCTATTCCATCCGCATGGACTTCTTCGAAGACAAAGGCGGAGCGGCCGCGAGCCTGTCCTGGTCCAGCCCCTCGCAGCCAAAACAAATCATCCCTGCCTCCCAACTTTATAACCAGATCGCTGACAGCCAGCCCCCAACCGTGCCCACCAACCTCGCCGTCACGTATACGTCCGACACCGTCAATGTCGTGTCGTGGTCCCCTTCCACCGACAACCTCGCGGTCGCCGGCTACAACATCTTCCGTGATGGCCTGAAGATCGGCGTCACCTCCAACACCACTTTCTCCGATGCAGGCCTCTTGCCTGCAACGCCCTACACCTACACCCTCCAGGCCTTCGACGCGGCCAACAATGTTTCCGCCGTTACGACGCCCCTGGTCATCTCAACCGCGCGCAGCCGTTCCAGACGGCGCGGGCACGGGCGTGCAGGCCGAGTATTTCGACAACATGGACCTCACCAACCGGCTCATCGTCCGCAACGAGCCGGCCATCAACTTCAACTGGGGCACTGGCTCCCCCGATCCCTCCATCGGCCCCGACACTTTCTCCGCCCGATGGACTGGCGAAGTTCAACCCCGGTATTCTGAAAGCTACACCTTCTACACGCTCAGTGATGACGGCGTGCGCCTGTGGGTCAACGGCAAGCTCCTCATCGACCACTGGACCAGCCACGCCCCCACCGAAGATCGCGGGGCCGTCAGCCTGTCGGCCGGGCAGACCTATGACATCCGACTGGACTACTTCGAAAACGGCTCAGGGGCCCAATGCGCCTTATCCTGGTCCAGCCTGAGCCAAACCCGACAAATCGTCCCCACCTCCCAGCTCTTTGCACCAATCCTCCGCCGCCCCGCAGCGCCTTTGGCCGGATTGAGGGCGAATCGTACGTCGATGCGACCGGGGTCGTGAACAACGGGACAAACGTTGGCTCGCTCGACACCGGCGATTGGGTGCATTATTCAAACATCGACTTTGGTGCTGGCGCCAGCAGCGTCCAACTGCAACTGGCCGTGCCGGTGCCCAACTCTGGCGGCAAAATTGAGCTTCATGTCGATAGTCTGGCCGGGCCACTCATCGCCACGCACATCGTCCAGACCACCGGCGCCTACGACATCTACTTCCCACAACAGCTCAACATCACTCCCGTCGCCGGCGTGCATGACGTGTATCTTCGAGTCACCGGCGGGAGCGGCATCGGCAACTTGGATTATCTCCAGTTCTCACCCATTCACTTGACGCAGATCATGCCGCTTGGCGATTCCATCACCTCCGGCGCGGCCGGCCTCGCCAGCTACCGCTACTTTCTATGGAACCAGCTTCAGGCCGCCGGCTACCACACCGACTTTGTGGGGTCGCTGACAAAGGCCTGGAATCTCACGCACGAACCCTCCACCTACGCCTTTGACCAAAACCACGAAGGCCACACCGGAGCCGACTCCGCCTTCGTGGCGGCCAACATTGGCTCGTGGGCCAGCGTCAACGTGCCGGACATTGTGCTGATGGAACTGGGCGAGAACGAAGTAAGGACGTTTGGGCCCCTTGCCACCACGTTGACCAACTTCGCGCTGATCATTGACAACCTGCGCCGGTCAACCCGAACGTGAAAATTCTGCTGGGGCAAAACACCCCCTCCACAAAATGCGACACCGGCCCACTGGCGGCCGCGATTCCGGACTTGGCCGCCTCAAAAACCACGGATGCTTCCCCGGTTATCGCCGTCAACCTCGCCGATGGCTTCGACGCCACCCTCGACACCTGGGACGGCACGCACCCCAACACCGCCGGCGAAAAGATCATGGCGAATCACTGGTTCGCCGCCCTGCAAGGCGTGCTTTAGGTCAGGGAAGCCCAGGTTCGCCGGGCACGCTGGGCTGAGGCGGCGCGGGAGGCCCGAAAAAGGCTTCGTCCATTTCGGTCTTGTTGGTTTTCTTCAAGTCTTCCACCGTCTTCTCCAGCTTTTCGCTCACCAGCTTGCGCTGGATTTCCTGCCTGGCCTCCTCAAAGCCTTTGGCCTTGCGCGACTGGGCCTGGATGACGTGATAACCAAACTGGGTTTTCACGGGCTGACTGATTTCGCCGTC
Organism: uncultured Phycisphaerales bacterium; assembly: GCA_963788015.1. Taxonomy (GTDB): domain Bacteria; phylum Planctomycetota; class Phycisphaerae; order Tepidisphaerales; family Tepidisphaeraceae; genus JBBRHH01. Next base: position 2,553,140 of record CAWBEY010000012.1, on the reverse strand, counting down.
TTTCAGAGCAAAGGCGACATCCTCAAAAGGCTTCACCATCTGGCCATGCCCAAAGGTGCCGAGGTTGCCCCCTTCGGCCCCCGAGCCCACATCATCCGATTCGGCCTTGGCGACGGCCGCGAAGTCTTCGCCGCCGGCGACGCGCTTCCTTACATCGCTGGCCTTGGTCTTGGCCTGATCGTCTGTCAGTTCCTTCTTTCCTTCGCCCAGCGGCACGCGCGAGCCGGGGGTGCGGATGAGAATGTGCCGGGCGGTGAGGGTTTCGTAGTCGGCCTTGTGATCGTCATAATATTTCCGCTCGGCCGCCTCATCCACGCTCTTGGTCAACTGCTCCTGGAGGGCGCTGGCAAGCACCTGCTCCTGCATCAGGCTAAGCTGCCGCTTCACCTTCGGATCATTTTCAAGGTTCTGGCTCCTGGCGGTGGCGGCCATCAGTTTCAGCTTGACGAGATCGTCAGCGATCAGGCGCTTGCCCGAGCCTTGCGCCATCGCCTGATACTGCGGCGGGAGATCGGCGATAAATGCGTTAAATTCCCCCGCCGTGATCTTCTGATCGCCCACTGTCAGAACCACTTTGTTCGGATCAACGGGGGCCGTGGCGGGCGCGGCGCTGGTGGCCGGCTGGGTAGCGGGGGCGTGGCCCTGCTGCGCGATCAAGGGGATGCTTACTGTGAGGACAACTGCCCCGATCAGGGCAACACGGATGGTTCGTTTGGTCAACACTCGCTCCTGTAAAAAATGGTAGGGCACTCTATCAGCCAAGGCCCGTTAACGCCATTGGGTCAACGGCCTGATTTGATGCCCGACCTGATGCCTTATCTGATGATAGAGTGCTACGATCATGTGCCGCATGGGTTCACGATTGGACCGCGCACATCTGCGGGCTTACTTTGTCGAAGGAGAAAACATGGCCTCTGAAAGTCATTACATCGCCCACGCGCTCACCGTTTCATTGCGACTGCTGTCGCGCTATGTCGAGGACCTGAAGCCTGAGGAATATCTGCATCGCCCCTGCGCCGGGGCCAACTGCGCGGCCTGGCTTTTGGGTCATCTGATCCTCAGCGAGCGGCGGGCGATGGGGCGGCTGGGTGTTGCGGATTTGCCGGTGTTGCCGGACGGTTTTGAAACTCGCTTTGCCCGCGATGAAACGGCCCCCAAGGCCGGGGAGTATGGGGATGTGAGTTTGCTGATGCCGCTATTCGCCCGGCATCGCGAATTGTTGATCGAGCGGGTAAACGCCATGACTGCGGAACAATTGAACGAGCCGGTGGAGCAGCCGCATCCGATGTTCAAAACGGTGGGAGAGGTGGCCAGCTTCATGGCACAGCACGCGACCCTGCACGCCGGACAGATCACAATCATCCGCCGGAGCCTGGGTCGGCCGCCGCTGATGTAACAGCCGCGCAAATATCACTTTTAACTTGCCGTGAGTGTGTTCCATGTCTTTGTCGCGCCTTTCCATTGGCCAGAATAAAAGTATGAACGCCGCAGTCAGACAAACCGTGACCGTGCAGGCCGGCGGGGTGGTGCATTTTGCTTCCCCGGACCTCCGCGAGGGGACTGAGGCGGAGGTCATTGTCCTGGTGGCAGCCTCTCCGGAACCAGATCGTCGGCTGGCGGCATTCCAAGCCCTTCAGAAAAGCTTGCGTTGACGCCGGCCGAGGCCGAGAAGTGGACCCGGGATGCGGCGGCTGAGCGCAAAGCATTCGGCTCCGCCTGATCCATTTGGACACAAACTTTCTGATAGCCAGCTCAACCCCATTAACGGCTGAGAGTCGGCGCGTCACCTTATCCTTCCAAACTTCCAAGGTCCTTCCACGTTTCATTTCCGTTGACCAATCCAAGAATGTCACCATGACCTCGATCCGCAAACTCGAAATTATCCGGTGGGTGTCACTCTCGTTAGCCGTGGCGATCCCGCTGCTCTTCACCTGGACCTACTACTCGAAAGGCGCCGAACTCCGTGCATTGAAGACGCGTGGTTTGCAAGTACAGGGCGTCGTCACCAACTTGTCTCGAAGTGGCGCAACGACATTCGTCCATTTTAGATACACCGTCGCTGGCGTAGATTACGCTTGGAACGTGGACGGTAATGATGCTCCTGGCACCATCGGTGCTCCGCTCGCGGTTACATACCTGCCCGAAAATCCCGGCCGGCCGTGGGTGGGGCCACCGCTGAACGACAAGGCAATCAGAGAAAAGACAACCTCGCTCCTCACAGCGATCCCCCTGGCACTTGGCGTGTTCAGCCTCAGCTTCCTGGTCAACGAGATCCAGCTCCGCCGCCAGCGCCCGCTGTCGGGCAACACGCCCGTACGCCCGCTTTGGTCGCCAACGGCCGCTACGATGATCGTGTGGCTAGTGGTTCTCGCGGCGCTCCTTGGAGCCAACTTCGACCCGAGGGTGCGGGCAATCCAAGAGAAAATCCTGGGCCTCTATCCGCTAGGTATGCCAACTGTGGTATTCGTGATAGTTGTGACGTTGATACTGTACGCGCCGTACTACTGGGTGTTCCGTCATTTCATCGTCATCATTCAGCAGGCCCGAATTGACAGAGCGGGACGTGGAAAGACAGGGCTACTGCTGTACCTGTTAAATGTTGGACGGCTGCACCCGGAACTTCGTCGATCCCAAGCGGTGGTGGTCGCCGGGATCGCGTTCTTTGCTGCGATAGGAGTGGCTTGGATTGCTTACACCAGCTACATACGAGCACTATAGATCACGCGCAGCGGCCCCGGCCCATCCCCTCTGCCCCCCCCACCCACTTTCCCCACCCCTTCCGCCTGCCGCCGCCCCTCCAGATTCGGATTGACGATTGCAGGGCGTCCCCTTTGAATTCCCCCGCCACAAGGTTCGCCCCTGGAGCCGAAACCGTCTTTCCCCGCGCTTCACTTGATTCGCGTGGCCCGAGAAATGAACCGTTGGATCAATCCCGGCGCCCGGCACACAGGATGAAACCCGATGAACTCTCTTGCTTTTGAGCCTGTTCATCCTGTTGCTCCCTATCAATTCTATATGCTGTGCGCATATAATCAGCGAGCCGTGTAAGGATTCATTATGCGAGTGATTGAGACGAATGCCCGCGTTGGCGCGGACGGGATGCTGCGCCTCGTACTGCCGATGGACTGTCCCAATGAGGACGTGCGCGTGGCAGTGGTGGTGGAGTCCGCGGTCGCGAATCAAGGTCTTTTGAATGTAGACGATCCTTGGGCCGGATCACGAGCGAAGTTGGAGGCGTCGGGAATTCGCGTGCCGCCGCCTGGCGCCTGGACGGAGCGAAAAGTCCCGATTCTCAAAGTTGATGGACCGCCCGTGTCACAGACTCTGGTGGAAGATCGCCGATGAGCGTCTTCTACCTTGATTCCAGCGCGTGGGTGAAGCTCTACGTGTTCGAGGCCGGTAGCAATTGGATGGGCCACTTTTGGCAGCAAAGTCCGTCCTGCGCGTGTGCCGAATTGGGATTGATTGAGGTTCTTGCGGCGCTGACTCGCCGCAGCAAGGCCGGCTCTGGACTGGTTGGAGCAGTTGATCAGACGATCGCAGAGATAGAGCGGCATTTCTTTGCGTTTCAATCAATCTCCCTAAGCACTCCAATCCTGGCGATTTCACGTGACATGGTCTTGCGCCATGCCTTGCGGCGCGGATGCAATTCACCTTGCGTCGGGGATCCATTTGCGGATGCGCACAGCGCACTGCCGTAATCTTCATTTCGTCGGACCAGGAGCTATTGGCAGCCGCTCAGGCCGAGGGCTTTACAGCGATCGATCCGGCCGCGAATCCTCAGATGTCGGTCGTGTGAGTGACTCACCTTCTTAAACGGGACAGTTCCACCGGCAATGGGATTATTGATTTTGCAGGAAGAGAATATTGGATAGGTTATCCTTGCACGCGGCCTAATCGCGGGTGCGCGGTATGAAAAGGATCGTACTGACAGGCGGGCCGGGTGCGGGAAAAACCAGCGTTTGCTGCGCGCATCGTGGCTGCGGATCCGGAGCGGTTTGTCGGCGTGCCAGAGGCCGCCAGTGAGATTTACAGGCGGCTGGGTACGCGCTGGGATTTACTCGCTCCCGATGGGCGGCGTGATGTGCAGCGGTGGATTTACCGTCTGCAACTGGAGCAGCAGGCGGAGGCCGAAGTTGCGCAGGGGCATGAAGGGAGTGTCATGCTGCTGGACCGGGGAACCGTGGACGGGGCGGCGTATTGGCCTGACGGGCCGGAGCAATATTGGGCGGAGCTGGGTACGACCCTGGCGCGGGAACTTGAGCGCTATCATGCCGTCATCTGGATGCAGACCTGTGCGGCGCTGGGGCTGTATGACCATGACCAGTCCAATCCGTGCCGGTTTGAGGATGCCGCGGCGGCGATCCGCAGCGGGGAGGAGGTGGCCGGCGTGTGGGCGAACCACCCGCGCCTGCATCGCGTGCAGGCGTTTGGAACCTTTGAGGAGAAGGTGGGACAGGTCCGGAGGGTGTTGGAGGAGCTGATATGAAATGCCGTGCGCTGTTTATTTCCGTGTGTCTCGCAACCGCGATCATGGGCGTGATGTTGGCCGGCCGGCGAATGGAGGGTGCGCCCGCGACGGCCGCGGAAGCAACAGCTGGCCGCGGCTTTATTGACATCACCAAGGAATCCGGCCTCGACGCGGTGATTAATGTGCGGATTATGCGCAGGAGCCCAAATGGTGGCTGACCGGGACGGATCTGGTGGATCTGGATGGGGATGGACACCTCGATCTTTTCCTGGGGGCGCATGGGCAGGGGGCGGCCATCGCGCTCAATGATGGGAAGGGGCACTTTCGATCTGTGGAGGGGGCATGGGGGAAACTGCCGCCGACGGAGATTCATTTGGCCGCCGATACCGATGGGGATGGGCTGGTCGATCTTCAAATGACCTACCTGGATGGCGGCGGGCGGTGGCATCACAACGCGTCGGCGGCGGGAAGGCCGGCGTTTGAGGCGACGGAGATTATTGCGGGGCAGGGGCGCGAGAATGCTCTCATCGATGTGGACCGCGATGGGAACCTGGACTGGGTACACGAGGACGATCAAGGCTCAGCAATCGTTTTTGAGATGGGGGATGGCAAGGGGGGATTCCGGCGCGGCGGTGGGTTTGCGTCTTTAAAGGAAGCGTCGGCCATTCCCGTCGATCTGGATGGCGACGGGAACATCGACTTTGTCATCAAGCAGTGCGGGTATCACGACGAGCGCACCGGCCACTCGCGCATCATGATGAACGATGGGCACGGGAAATTTGTGGATCAAACCGTGGAACGCGGGCTGGCGGCGGACGGGATCGTCATCCAGGGCGTGGGAGATCTGAACCAGGATGGGGCAGTGGACTTGATCTGCCTGGAGCAGGGGAAGGAGGTGGCGGTGTACCTGAACGATGGCAAGGGACGATTCAAAAAACTCCAGGGCGCGATAAGCGGGATGGAGACGGTGCGCGGCCCGGCCGAGGCCAATTGGGGGATGGCGATGGTGATTGATCTGGACAATGACGGGCTTGCGGATGTTTTGGTGAACGGGCGAAATTTTCTCTACGCGCTGCGCGGCACCGGGGGCGGGCACTTGGCGTGCGTCAACAAGGCGTGGGGCATGACTGATTTCGCGTGGGCGGCCGTGGATGAGGGGCTTTGCTTCGGCGACATCGACGGCGACGGGCGGCTTGATTTGGTGGTGAGCAGTGGAACCGAGAAGCAAAAGCGGATGACGCTGCTCCACAACGATCTGCCGCGCCGGCACTGGCTGAATGTGCGTCTGGTCGGGGCCAAAGGAAACCGCCCGGCGGCGGCGCGAAGATCAGGCTGACCGAGCCGGCTACGGGCAAACTGCTGTGGCACGAGCAGGTGGTCATCGCCGGCCGGCAGACGGCACACAGTTACTATGCGTACGCTACGACTGAACGGCACTTTGGGCTGGGAGATCTTGGGGCGGTGAATGTGCGGGTGGAGTTTTATCCTTCGGGAAAGGTGGTGACGCTGGACGGGGCGAAGGCGGATGGGGGGGTGGAGGTGCGCGAGTGAAAGTGTTTAATCTTGCGTCAGCCAATCACTTTGATTGTGCCGGCGGCGTAGGCGAAGCGCGTGTGATGATCGGCATCGGTGATGATTGCACCCAGGTGATACTGGCCGGGGCGGACGTGCGGGATCCGGGCCGTTGCCTGATGTGCGGCCGGATTCGATGCCCGCTTCAGATTTACTCGCCTGATTGTGTTGGGGGCGCCGTTTAACGGGTTACTGTCGGTGTCGAGGAAAAAGCGGACGGTCGCGGTGCTGTCGCGATCCTCATAGCGGTAGTTGATCGTGATCGGACTGGCGGCTGAAAACGCGCTGGCGGAAGCGGTGATATCCCCGACATCCGCCCACTGCTTTCCTTTCGCGGCGAGGGTGACGCGCCTGGCCTGGCCGCCAAATAGCCTGGAGACGCCGTCGGCGGGACGAGCACCGCCCACGATGCGGCTGAAGACGTAACCGGTGGCGGCGCGGGCGGGTCGTGTGGGGCTGTCGTCGTACCAGACGCTGGGGATGGAGTGGCCGGCGAGGGTCGTGGCCTTCAGGTTGATCGTGCCATCGTAATAAAACGGCACAGCGCTGTGGGCGGTGTCGCCGTGGTGGGCCTGCACGGAATCTTGAAGATCAAGGTTGTGCGAACCGGCCACCGCCTCGCCGTCGAAATCGAGATTGTTTGAATTGCCATCGCTGCGCCAGTAGGTGTCGGCGAATTCGACGTTGTCGAAGACCGACATTTTCTGATCGCCAAAATCCAGGCCGATGGGATCGTTGATGCCGTCCACGGGATGTGGATCGAGATTGGTCATCTGATCCACCCAGACCCCGGCGCGGTCAAGGTCTTTGCAGAGGGCGGCTCCGACCGAAGCGCCGCGGCTGTGGCCGATGATGTGGATGGGCAGATCGGCCAGGGGCGGAAGTCCGGCCAGGGGAGAGAGCATGGCGCGGGCGATCTGGTCGGCGATCTTGGCCGGTGGAAAAGCTGCCGGTGCTGACGGCCGACCAATCCACGCGGACGATGATCTCGCCGGTGGCGGTGAGTTTGGGATCGAGCGAACGCGAATCGCGAAGGAAGTGATCGGTCTTGAGGTTGCCGGCGTCGTTCTTGCCGATCTGAAGCTCATACTGCGAAGCGGCCCGCGCACCGCCCATGCGCTGCTGGATGGCGTTGGCCATCGCGACTTCCCATTGGTTGGGGTCGGAGTCAAAGCCGTGAATGAGGAGCGTGACGCCGGAGAGGAGGGTGCGGGATTCGAGGGGTTCGCAGGGTGGGGGCATGGGTGTAGTGTAGAGTTGGGAAGGCACAGTGGAGGATTGTCTACGAAGGGAGACTATAAGACACGGTCGGGGTGCCCGTGCCACGATTTATTGTGCCGCTGGAGCGTAGTCCGGAGGCTGATGGTCAGGCGATTGGTTTTTGCGAACGACATTGTCGAGAAGAACTGCGCCACTGTTCGCAGCAGACGGCGGCTGAATATTCGTGCTCGAAAGCCTGGCGGGCGTTTTGGCCGAGGCGGTGGCGCAGGGCGGGGTTGGCGGCGAGGTCGTTGAGGGCGCTGATGAGGAGTGCGGGTTGACCTGTGGGAAGTGCCCGGCCGCAGTCGTGGTCGCGGATGGCCGCGGCGGATTCGCCATCGGTTGGGCCGATGAAAAGGGCAGGCCGGCCGGCGGCCATCACGCCGTAGAGCTTGCAGGGCACGCTAATGCCGGCCATTTCCTCCCGGAGGCAAACGAGGTGGACGTCGGCCAGGGCGAGGTAATGTTTTAGCTTTTCGCGCGGCAGGTAACCCATCATCCGCATGTTCTGAAGGTTGTGCTGCCGGCGAAAGGCGTCAATCTCTGCCACGCGCCGGCCGGCGCCTGAGAAGATGAAGACGAATCGCGGATCGTCGCGCAGGGCGAGAGCCGCCTGGCAGATGTCGTCGAAGGTGTGAATCAGGCCGGCGTTGCCGGAGTACATGACCACGAACTTGCCGGCCAAGCCAAGCTCGTGTCGCATGGGGTTGTCCTGCTCGATCGTGCCATCAACATGGCCGTGCCCCCAGACGGGGATCATCGCGATGCGCGACGGATCGACGCCGCGTGCGATGAGGCGCTGCGTCATCCGGCGGCCAAGGGAGACGCAGATGTCGGCCTTGCGCAGGTGGAGGGTGTCGAGGTAATTGAATAGCCGCGAAACCGGTCGTTTGGGGTCGAGCATGCCCAGGGCAAACTCGGCGTCGGGGTGAAGGTCCATGCACCAGGCGATGTGGGCGGTGCTGCCCAGCACGCGGACGGGCGTGGCGTGGAGGCCGACGAGGGGCGGCGTGGTGAGGGTGATGATCGCGTCGTAGCGGCTACCGTTCATCAGGGCGTGCAGAGCGGTGTGGGCGTGGAAGCTGGCGAAGTCGGTGAGCTGAAGGAGGAGGTGGCGATTGCCAAAACTGGTGGCCGGGGTGCGGTGGATGTGAACGCCTTTTTCGTGCTCGTACGCGGACATGGCGGTGGCAGTGTTGGAGCCCCGGCTGTAGGCGCCGCCGGAGCAAAGGACGTGGACGTCATGGCCGAAGGAGGCGAGGTATTCGCACAGATCGCTGAGCATCTGCGCGGTGGCCGCGTTGTCGGGCCAATAGTATTGGTTGATGAACAGAAGCTTCACTCGCAGGAAGCTTAGGCGCGGGGGGAGGGGGTACAAGAATAGCATTGGTGCGGGATTGCTTGATCGGTTGATTGATTCATTGTGGAAGAGTGGAAGGGATGGCCTTGTCTGTTAACATCATTGGGAAAGTGAGGATGACATGAGCCTTGGGTTACGCACGATTGGGTTGATGTTGGCGGCGCTTGTTTTGGGTGGGGCGGCTACGTTTGATCCGCCGGATGTGGCGGCTTGTAAGAAGAATAAGGATGGGACGCCCGATGAGCGGTTCGTGAAGCGCCATGAAAGCTTTGTGGCTGAGGCGAAGAAGGGGGGTGTGGATTTGCTGCTGATGGGGGATTTTTTAACGGATGATTTTCGAGGCAACGCCAAGAACGGTGTGAAGGCGATTTTTGACAAGGCGTTTGGCCCGTACCATCCCGCCAACTTCGGGCAGGGGGGCGATTATGTGCAGCATGTGTTGTGGCGGCTGCAAAACGGCGAACTGGAGGGAATCAAGCCGAAGGTGATGATGCTGATGATCGGGGGAACAAACGGTTCGAACGGCGATCCGCCGGACAAAATCGCCGCCGGAATCGCCGCGATCATCGCGACGGTGAAGGACAAATCCCCCACCACCAAAATCCTGCTTTTGCCCGTCTTGCCGCGGGCAGAGAAAACCGGCTCGCTACGAGCGCGGCATACATCTGTGAATGCGCTGCTTCCAAAGCTCGATGATGGGAAGACAGTAAAATTCGTGGACATCGTGCCCAAGTTCGTGGATGCCGATGGAACAATCAGCAAAGAAGTCATGCCCGATTTTGTGCATCTATCGGACAAGGGGTATCAGATCTGGGCCGACGCTGTCGAAGCGCCGTTGAAGGAGATGATGGCGGAGTAAGATTTCAGGCCAGGGGAAGCTTGCGGGCGGTGGCGATGAAGTTGTCGTAGTTGGCGCGCATCTCGATGAGCGAATCGCCGCTGAATTTTTCGACGAATGCTTTGGCGATTTCGAAGGCGACGACGTTTTCGAGGATAACGCTCGCGGCCGGGACGGCGCAGGCGTCGGAGCGTTCGTAGGCCGCCTTGCTGGATTCCTTGGTGTTCAGGTCCACGCTTTCAAGGGGCTTCATCAACGTGCTGATCGGTTTTTTGCGCCGCGAACGATGATGGGTTGGCCGTTGGTCATGCCGCCTTCGAGGCCGCCGGCGTTGTTGGTTTTGCGGGTGAAGCCGAGCGTGAGCGATTGTTTCTGGGCGGGATCGAATCCGATTTCATCGTGGACTTTTGAGCCGGGGAGGAAGGCGGCTTCGCGGCCCATGCCGATCTCCACCCCCTTAAAAGCCTGAATGCTCATGACTGCGAGGGCCAGGCGGGCGTCGAGTTTCAAGTCGTACTGCACGGCCGAGCCGAGGCCGGGCGGGCAATTGAAAACGCGCGCCTCGACCAATCCGCCCAGGGTGTCGCCGTCGGCCTTCGCCTGCTTGATCTGCTTGCGCATTTCCTCGGCCGCCGCGGGATCGGGCGTGCCGACCCAGTCGCGGAAAAGATCGCCGGCATCGCGCAGGCGCGGAGGGATTCGAGATTTTGCGACCAGTCTACTTTTGCAATGGCCGATCCGATGGAGAGGACATAGGCGAAGACTTCGACTTGGAATTGTTTGAGCAGGCAGCGGGCAAGCGCCCCGGCCGCGACGCGGGCGGCCGTCTCGCGGGCTGAAGCTCGCTCCAGCACCTCCCGGCAGTCGGTCGTCAGCCACTTGATTGAGCCGGCCAAATCGGCGTGCCCCGGGCGAGGCCGATGCACCGGCGGGGCGTCATCGATGCGCGAATCCTTGTTGATGATCTCCAGCACGATGGGCGAGCCAATGCTGTGCCCGCGCCGCACGCCGGAAAGAATGTTGGCCGTGTCGGTCTCGATCTTCTGGCGGCCTCCCCGTCCATAGCCGCCTTGCCGGCGGCGAAGCTCGCCATCGATAAATGCCTGGTCAATCGGCACACCCGCCGGCATCCCTTCCACCAGCGCGATCAGCGCCTTCCCATGCGATTCACCGGCCGTTTTGTAGCTCAACGTGGACATCAAGCGCAGTCTACAGCATGACCACGGCAGGTCCAACCGCCGACGATCCGCCTTCTACAGTGAGCTGGCGTCGGGGTCCGACGGCATCTCCTCGTCGGGATCGACCACGCCCTGCGTTGTCGGCGCGGCCGTGGGATCGGGAACATAAATCCGAAGCTGGTCGGTGTTGGGCGGCAACGGCTTGGCCGTTTTTGCTCGCTGGTGATGCGCCGGCCGAACCGGCACCGGAATCGACGCCGCCAGTTTCCATCCGCCCCCCTGCACCACGCGCTCGGCCTGCGAAAGCATCTTGGCTTTTTTGTCCATCGACCCCGGCTCCGGCCACACCAGCAGCGCGGCCGCGTGATATTCCTTAAGCTTCCGGGCCGTCTGCTGATCGCTCAGATCAACTGGAAATCCGAGATACGGGCTCTCCATGTGATACGCCACAAACAGCCCCCGGCCCCAGTCGGAGCTGGCGAGATTGCCGCTGAGCTTCAATGTCTTTAGCTGCGCCGCCACGTTCCGGTAGGTCGGCGTGTTGGGCTGGGCCATCGTGTGCTTCAGCTCGTCCAGCGTGGCGAACACAAAAGAAAACAGCACCAGCATCGCCGCACTCACCCGGAACAACGCGATCCAGCAACCCGTCGATGCCGATTCGACACTTCGCCGGCCGCTCACATAAACCAGTTGCAGCGTCAGGATCAGACCCACGGGCAGAAGAATCGGCCGCAGGTAACGCGCCTCGCAGTACACAACCAGAAACCCACTGCAATACGCACATGCCGTCAGCGTCAGCCACACGGCGTTTGTACGCTGGTCGCGGGGAAGATACCGCAGCACAAACGGGAGCAGCACGAAAGACAGGATCGCAAAGTGCAGGCTATAAAAGGAGACGCCGCCCGCGACGTTGATGTTGTGGCGAGGCAAGCAGGGGTAGGCGATCGGTCAGAATGGTACGAGCACGGCCCGGCTTCCCCATGAACACGACGTGCACGAGACTGCTGATGATGATCTTGATCTGGTGCTTGAAATTCCTGCCGCTGGCGAACGGCGACCAGAACTTATACGCCAGCGTCTCAGGCACTTCCTTCAGCGTGATATATGGCTTGGGCGCCAGGCCAAATTCCAGTGGAGCATGCGGCACGGCCAGGTCCGGGTGCATGATTGCGTGGGCTGCGCTGCCGGTAGTGCTGAAGGTGAAGCGGTGATATTTCACGCTCAGCACCCCAACCCACGGCAGCGCGATCAATCCAAAGCCGGCCAGCCCAATGAGCCATGTGTTCAGCAGGTTGGGCCGATCATTGGATGCGCTGGCACTTGCGGCGCTGGAGCGCTTGATCAGCAGTGTGAGCGTGAAGTGAAGGAGAAAGAAGGGAAAGGCATAGGCTTTGGCGAGGTATGAGACGCCGCCGAGCAGGCCGGTGGTAAAGGCCTGACGGCGATTGTGCAGTAGGTTTGGCGCATGACGGCGGCGAAGTAGGCCAGGAGGCAAGTGCCGAGAATGATGTCTGGCGAGATGACGCCAACCGCCATGCTTACGGCCGCCAGCGCTACGATGCAGGTTGCGGCGACGCGTAGGACAGGTCCGATGGCGTGCAGCGTGCGGGCAAAGAAATAGAACGCCACGACAAACGCCGCTCCCCAAAGCGCCAGCACCACCCGCGCCGCGTGCAGCCCATCCATCCCCATGGCCACCAGCGGCGTCATGCACCACGAAATCAGCGGACTCCAGTAGCCGGAAATAGAATGTGAAAAGTCGCCGTGAGCGATGTACTGCGCAAAGCGGACATAGGCCACCGCGTCGGGATTGATCTGATTCCGATGCGAAATGGCGGCTGGAATAACGAAAGCGGTATAGAGCGCCAACGGAACGAGCAACCCAAGAAGGGTGATGAGCGTAATGCGGCTTCGGGGGGGGGTATTCACAGCGGTCGCTATCGTACAGGCGTGTTGAATGGGTTCAAAAGGCGCGGCAGCCCACTTATTAATGATCAGAGGGCGTCGAAGATGAAGGCCGGGATAGATGTGTCATGTCGATTTCACCCAATTGCAGATCGCGCCGAGCAATGTCTGGACGGATGTTTCGAGAGGCAGGAGGAGGCCCTTGATCACCCGTCGTTCTATCTGAAGGGGTGGGATCCACTGATTGGGATCTGCGGTATAACGAACCTTGCGAGACAGGTCGTACAACGGGTGATAAAGGGCACCGACTTTTCGCAAACGGTTGATGCCAGCCATGGCAGAGAACCGTGTCTCGTGATTCCATACACTGGCGCCTTCACTGGCCAGCGCCGCATCGACGGCATGCACTGCTGTATAGAAAACGACCGTGACGATCCAATCCGGATGCGTACTGGGAACGTAGCCAATCAAAGCGCGATTGTGTTTCCATTGCCCGATATGACGATCGATGATTTGCGCGCTTGTTGCCAATGATTTTAAACCCCCCTTTACCTACCCGCCGTTGCCGGCGTAAATGCGCTGAGCGGCCGTTAAATCCAAAAAGCGATCAATGTCCCACGAAGGAACTTGACCGATCTCAATAGCGCCGACGATGTTTGCAAACCTCTCTTGGAAATCGAACTGCAATTCGGCGAGTTGGGTCGCCAGTTCGAAGTCGAACTCACCACTCTTTGGGACGAAGCTGATGAGGGTCTTGGCATTGCGTGGCACGGCATAGCATGCCGCAACATGATCGGCATTCTCCTCGGCAAAATCCCGCACCGATCCAAGCATCGCCTCATACACCTCAAGCCACCGCTCGATCCTTAACTGGGTGTTGCAGGCAGCAATGACCTGTCGCCCAGTTCGAACAAAAAGATCACGATTCTCTGGCGCAATGACGTAAGGCCGATGCGCATCATGCACATGGTCAATGCGTCCGGACTCAATCAGCGGCTTAGATGTTTCCGTTGCTTTGCTCATAGCTAACTCACCGGTGCATCTTCTAATATTAGTGCAGAGGGGCACGCACTGCCAAGCTTCGCAGATAAGTAGCCAGTTTTTACGGCTCCGCATGCGCCAACGACGCCGGGAACTCATACTCCCCATTGGTCATCCGCGTCATGCGGATGTATTGCGTCACCTCCCCTTGCTCCGGAACGATCACGTTCCGCCAGGACTGTGTGTAGTTCTCCTGCGGGAAGCTGATGGTGATGTCGTGCGTGCCCGGCTTGAGCCGCAATGGCAGGATGAAGCTTGTGCGCGGAAGAGTTTCCCAAACCCGCACGTCGGCCTGGCTGGTGGCCTTTAGCAGCAGTCCGGCGCCAATGAGGGCGGCGGCCGCGCCGTAGTCGTGCTTGCGGCGAAGTCCTTCATAAGCGCCTCCCGCGATAAGCCCCGTCCCCACTGCTGACTTCACGGCCCGAATGGTGTCGATGCTCTGCCACTGCCGCTCCTGCGCCAAAGCCAGCAGATCAACGGGTGCCCGGTCCAGGCCCCCAAGCTCGTAATACTTTCCATCCACATGCACGCGCGGAAGCGGGATCGGCCCGGCCTGGCGCGGCGTCGGCGCCAGGCCCACCACCGCGCCGTCAAACGTCTTCTCCTTCTGCGGGCCATGGCCAAAATCCACCACCAGCAGCAGGTTTGAGTTCTGGTTCAGGTTGTAATCGCAGGCCGCGCAGCTCTGGCCGAAGCTGAACGGCGCGGTCAAAGTTCGCCCGCGCCAGTTGCTCCTCACCCAGGCGCTGGAGTGACTTGGCCAGCATGATGTAGGCGATGGTGAAGTTTGAATCCTCGCGCCGATAGTCCTCGCTCTTGTCGCGCGTGTCGGCGTAATCGCGCAGCTTGAAGAGCGCATTCTCGAAGGCCGCTCGGGCGTTCTCATAATCGTGCCGCATGTAGTAAACCAGGCCCAGGTAAAAGTTGGCCATGGCACGCTCGAAGGGCTCCCCCTTCCAGACCTTGAGCGATTCACTCAGCAGCACGGCCCCGAGGGTCTGGCCGCCGGTGTTGACACCGAAACTGTTCATGACGTCGTAGGCGCGCAGGAAAGCCCCTTCGGCCGAGTCCAGATCCAGCTCGGCCAGGTAAGCCGACCCAAGCCGGACGTTGTTGAGCACAAAGTTTTCGTCGGTCTTGTTGGCCGCCGGACGCAGAAGGGCGGCCGAGCCCTGGTAGTCGCCGATGAAATAGTCGTTCAGCGCGTGCTCGATCTCGACGGTCTTGCCCGGCGCTTCGCAGCCGGCCAGCACGAAAATGGCCGGAACCAGCAACGCCAGCCGCGCGAGTATCAAGCGATTAAATCGAATAATGGAAAGCAATACATTCACGAAGTCAGTCCAAAAACCCTTTGACGGCCACCTTTTTCAGATCGTACTTGTCTGTCCAGAGGACGACTCGCGACTGGAGATCAGTCAGTTTATAGACGCACAAATAATCGCTGCTGCGGTGATCGGCATCCTCATTGGCCAGCGAATAAAACTCCGCATACAGCGCGTAGCGTGGCTGAATGCTGTCGGGAGAAGGTCCAAGGTCGCCCTGGCCGATCCGGGTTGGGGCGGCCTTCTCCAATTCGCGCTGTCGCAGGTGGTTGAAGGCGTCGCGGTTCATGATCCAGGTGAAGCTGTCGGGGCGCTGTGGCTGAGCAAAACCCGCAACCGCGCCGTGAACGCCTCGGCCGGCCCGCGCGGCAGCACTTCGGCCCGAAGATGGTTTTCAACCGGTTCCACAACCACCTTCAACGCCCCTTCGCGCCCAATGGCCTCCTGCACGCGCGGCTCGGCGGCCATGCTCTGGGCCATCTTCTGCGTGATCTCGACCAGATTGCCCGCATCCAGCGCGGTGTTGCGCGACTGCGGATTCGGCCCCAACGCGCATCCCGGCAGGGTCGCCGTCATCACCAGCAGCAGAACATTGCAAAGTAGTAAACGCATTGATGAGGCGTGTGACTCGTTCAACGGGCCGCTCAGCGGGTTTTCACGATGTATTCGTTGGTCCACAGGATCTGGCGCGAATGCAGATCGAGCACCTGAAATTCCAAGCGAAACGTCGACGTGGCGGAGTTGCGCAGCTCCTGCACCCGGCCGGTCAGGGCATAGTCGGGCTGGATGCCGGCCGGCAAACCGCCGGGCGCGCCTTCGCCGAAGTTGTCCGGGCCATGCTCGATTTCCCGGTTTTGCACGCCATGGAAGCGGGCCTTGTTTTCAATCAAGGCGATCCGGTCGCCCCCTTCGCGGGCGATCATCGTCCCAAAGCGCCGGCTGAAGATGTTGTAGTCGAAGCGCGGATCGGTGGTTTCGTTGTCGATGCGATCGACCACGATGGTCCACTTGGTCTTGCTGGCGTTGAGCTTGGGGTCGGCCAGCAGATCGTCGACCAGTTGGCGTGTTGAAGCCAGCAGTTCCTTGCTCTGCAAGCCCCCGCCTTCATCGAGGCTGCTGGGATCAGGCCGCCGCTCGCCGTATTCGTGTGGCCGATCGCTGCAGCCGGCCGCGCCAATCACCAGCGCACCCGCCATCACAGTCACCATACTCTTGAACATCGCTTCTCCTTTGCTGTTGACCGTTCCAGTGTGAAGGGCCGTTGCCCGCAACGCAAGGCCAATGTCTTATCGGCCGACGCGTTAGCGCACTTTTCGCGCACATTCGCGAAACGCCCTTCACGACGATAGACACGCGAGCTTGCGGAAGGGCGGTGGAGTGACGGCAGTATCCGATTGTGGCTCCCTCGCCCGATACGCTGGTTGAGGAGTAGGGCTCTGGGCGATCCCCTTGAACTTGACGACGGCAGATTCGGCCGGGGTGGGGGATCGCGCTGCATGATGACTGTGGTATGATCTGGCCGATGATCGCCCTCAAGGTCATTTCGATGGCAAGTTGCTCGTGCCCGACGAGCCGCTAGCGCTTGCACCGAATCAAGAGGTGCTCCTTCAGATTCAGCCGGTCGACTCACCCGCCGCGTCGAAAGCCAAACGGATTTTTGGACAACAACCCGGCGCGTTCACATACATTTGCGCCCGATTTCGATGATCCACTACCCGATTCGTTCTGGCTCGGTGAGGATGATTCAAAATGAGGCTGCTGCTCGATACGATGTCGATCATGCGCCTAACTTTGGGAGGGCTGAGACAGAGCAGCTGCGTCCCCTTTAGTTGAATCAGCAAAAGATTAAATCGTCGCGTAATAAAAGCCTTGGGAGCCATATGCTTCCTCAAATCTGAAAGGCCTGCAAATCTTTTTCCCCGCTCTGGAGATAATCTAGAATAAACTGCTGAGCCTTAGCCGAACCGAATCCAGCGGCCTCTTTGAACAGAAGACGCACATCCGCGCCTAATTTTACGGCACTGTGGTGAAGTAGACACAATGTCATCAGTGTTTCTCTGTAGTCCACTTCGACGCCTTCAACCGCAACAGCTAGAAGGCCCAACGTAACGTCATTCTTGGCATTGTTCGAACAGCTCTCTCCGCTAACTCCCCAGCGCACCGAAGTAACTTTTGCCCGTGGTCCGAATGAATCTGAGCACGAATAAAATCTTGCTCCGTTGGGGGCGCCATACGAAAATTGTCCAGGAATATTGCGAGCTGGTCCCGCAATTTTTCAACTTCGAAAGGTATGTAATCGATTTGAAGAGCCGTCAACATTTCACCGACTTCACGCGTGTCTGTCATAAATCCTTCGATTTGGCCGGCCTCTGGGGCCGAGGGTCGATTGCAGGTTCAGGGCGAGTGATATTAGCTTGTGAACCCCTTTACGTGCCTCGTGGCCAGTTTGTCTACTATGGCTTGGGCAAGACCTTAATGCTTAATGCCGTCGCACATCGTCGGATTGCGGTGTCAAACGTCGCGAGCACTGCGGCTTCACGCAGCGCAAGTTCAATATAGGTGGCGTCGTAAGCTGTGAGTTGATGTTGCCGCCCGATGGTGATGATGGAATCGCTGATCCGATGTCGGGGTGTTTCATCGGTTCGGATCGGCAATGCCCGAACCAGCTTCAAAAACGCCGATAGCTCCGCGAATGCTATTCGGCCTCGGCGCTCCCCCATCAAAATGCCGTTCTCCAGTTCACTCCACCAGAGTGGCGGAACCAGCAAGCCCTGCTTCTCGATGATTGGCAGAATCTTCAGTGCGTCGGCCGTCTGATCTTCCTCAAACAACCAGGCGAGCACCACCGAAATGTCCGCGATCACACTCAACGGCGCCCTTCGTCGATGAGGCCTTTGATCGTCACCCCTCTTGGAAGCGACGTCCTGGGAAACGCCATCAGTGATCGTACCACATGGTTCACATCCTCCCGGCCGGCAGCGTCAGGAGGCATCATCCGCGCTACTGGCCTGCCGTGACGGGTCACGATCACGGCTTGGCCATGTTCGACAGCGTCAAGGACTTCGGACAGATGGGTCTTTAGCTCGTAGCTGCCGATGGTTCGCATGTGTACCTCTGGTCTGAAGTTTAGACCAACCGAGTGCCAGAGTAAATGCTCGGCATCCAAAAGACCTTGTAGCTCGTAGACCCTTTTATTCGGTGAAATGGGGTGGGATGCGCTGCGTTCGGAGAGCTCGACGGCCGACCAATTGGCAACGAACGGTTAAAGGTGACGCGAACCTTTACACGGGTCTGCCCCGCTAGTAATATCGTAGCATGCCCCGAATTGCCCGCAATGCCCCTGGCGGCCTGGTTTATCATGTGCTGAATCGGGCCAATGGCCGGCTGCGGCTGTTTAAGAAGGATGGCGATTATCTGGCGTTCGAGCAGGTTTTGTTGCTGGCGCATCGGCGAGCTCCCATTCGTATCCTGGATTACTGCCTGATGCCCAATCACTGGCATCTGGTGCTTTGGCCCAGGCGAGATGGGGAGTTGACGCTCTTTATGCGCTGGCTGACGCTGACGCATGCGCAGCGTTGGAAGCATGCCCACAACGCGGTTGGCCACGGGCATCTGTACCAGGGGCGGTTCAAGAGCTTTCCGATTCAGCAGGATGAGCATTTGCTGACGGTGCTGCGGTATGTTGAGCGCAACCCGCTTCGTGCGAAACTGGCCAGACGGCGCAGGAGTGGCGGTGGGGAAGCGCTTATGTGCGGCAGCATCGGGGGCATGAACTGTATGCGCTGTTGAGCAATTGGCCGGTGGATCGGCCGGGGCGGTGGCTGGGGGTGGTGAATGGGGAGCAGGAGGAGGCGGCGGAGGGGGCGGTGAAGTTGAGCATGGAGCGGGGCAGGCCCTTTGGGAAGGAGGGGTGGGTCAAGCGGACGGCGCGGGAGTTAAATCTGGAGCAGACGCTTCGGCCGCGGGGGAGGCCGCTGGGATGGCGAAAAGGGTGAGAAAGCGGTGGAAGTGGAGTAAAGGTTCGCGTCACTAATGGCATTAAGCCAAGCCATAACTCCGCGCCTTCACTGAACTTACTACATTTGCGCCAGAAGCGGCCACCTGCGATGATGGTGTTGTCAAAGCAACATCAAACACAGGAGGCCACGGATGGGCCGCAGTATCCTCGCCACGCTGAACGCGATCAAGGACAAGCCGCTGGAAGCGCTGAGCCAAAAGAGCATCGACCGCGCTGCGCCGCCGCCGGGCATGACTGGCGCGACGGGCCGCTGAACCCCGCCAGCACCATGGGCCTGTTCCTGGAGCAGGTGGCCCGCGGCAACGTCCCCTGCTCCGAGGTGCGGCACATCGCCGCCGCCGGTGGGGGCCGCGAAGGCGTTGGGCCGAAGGACCCACCCCGGCAGTTCACCGCGTCGGCTTTCTGCCAGGCACGCCAGCGACTGCCTCTGGAAGTGATCAAGCGCCTGGCCCGCGGCGTCTGCGAGGAACTGACGGCGGAGACAGGTGCGGCAAAGGCAACGTGCGGCGACGCTGAGCCCGGGGCCGCTGCGGCGGAGAACGATCACCTGTGGCGCGGCCACCGCACCTTCCACGTCGACGGCTCCAGCTTCTCCATGCCCGACACCCCCGACCTTCAAAAGCACTTCGGCCAGCACGGAGCGCAGAAAGAGGGATGCGGCTTTCCCATCGCACATCTCCTGACTCTGTTCGACGCCCGCACGGGCCTGATCCACGACGCCATCGCCGCCCCGCTGCGCACCCACGAGATGAGCCAGGTGTCAAAGACGCACGCGCACCTGCGGGCCGGGGACCTGGTGATCGGCGACGACAGCTTCGGCACGTGGGCCCACTTCGCCCTGCTCATGCAGGGAGGGATGCATGGGCTGTTCCCCGCCCACCACAAGCGGATCGTGGACTTCACCCCTGACCGGCCACACACTTCGCTGAAGAGCCCTGACAAAGGCGTGGCGCGTTCAAAGTGGCTCAAGAGCATCGGGGAGCAGGACCAGCTGGTGGAGTGGTTCAAGCCGCCCAACCGGCCCAAGTGGATGACGGCCGAGCAGTACGCCGCCCTGCCCGATTCGATCGTGGTGCGGGAGGTGCGGCGCACGCTCTGCCGCAAGGGTTTTCGCCCCATCACGCTCACCTGCGTCACCACGCTGTTGGACCCGGCGGAATATCCCGCGGAGCAGCTGTTTGAACTGCGGCTGCGGCGCTGGGACGTGGAGACGAACCTGAGGCACCTGAAAACGACGATGGGGATGGAAATCCTGCGCTGCAAGAGCGTGGCCGGGGTGCTCAAGGAGCTGGCGGTCTTCACGCTGGTCTACAACCTGGTGCGGTCGGTGATGCTGTGCGCGGCGGCGCGGCAGGGAGTGGCGGTGGACCGTATGAGTTTTGCCGACACGCTGGCCTGGATGTGCCACGCCGTGCCGGGGGAAGCAATGCCAAGATTACTGGTCAACCCGCTGCGTCCGGATCGCCTGGAGCCGCGGGCGCTGAAGAGGCGGCCCAAGGAGTACGACCGGCTGAACAAGCCGCGGTGCAGATGCGGGAGGCACTGAGGAGCCGGGGCGATCCGCCCAGGGATCAGGCCGCTGCGCCCGGCGCCCTTACTCCACTACAACCGTATAAGATACAATGATTACCGAACCGGGAGGCTTAGCTTAATGCCATTAGTTCGCGTCACCTTTAGTTATCTCCCCAGAATGCTAATAATGAAGTTCAACATCCTTTAGCTGTTCTGCAACCTGCCGATTCGATAGCTACTGATGCCGAACCGGAAATCGCAGACTTAGTACACCGATTTGTAAGGGCAGGATATGCGGATGACTGCCACAACATTTTGTTGTCGTTGCCCCTGCACACCGCTCGGAAAGGCCGACTCCGCTTCATACGCACCTCCAGCCGCTCGAGGTCTTGAAATATATGCCAATCACAGAAAGATACCCTGCTGACTTCATTGGGGACTCCATCTATGATGTCTGAGGAGCATTGCCGAGGAATCGTACTGGCGGCACATCGGTTGTCCTTCGAGAATCCAGACGGGATGCTCCTTTACGATTCGACCTGCGCATATTGATTTAATGAAGTCGTTGCGACATCCCCGCTGAAGTGGGAAAAAGCTGTTGCAGTCGCGGCGGAATTGTTCACCGCGATGGGCTAATGTCGCAAGAAGCATTCATCTTACCCTCAAGTCGTCATGGAAATCTCTCAAGTGTCAAACAACAGACGCCCGCGAAATTCATCGCTGAGAATGCGAGCGGACATTAATCGTTTGGTTTGAATCCAGCCGACGGCAGATGCCAAAAGGAAAGCCCGTGCGTTGGCTCATCGGCGCTAATCTTTGAGCAAAACTTCCCGCGCTCTGGTTTCGCTTCCGGAGACGGAATCTGACCGGCTGCTCGATTGAACGGTTGCCTTCGCTGGTCAAACGCGGCCCATAAACGGCATGCTCGACCAGCGGGCGGCGTGGGGGCTATGGGACCTGTTTCGCGGTCAAACCACCGTCAGCACGGCCGTATAAATGTCAAAGAGCGACCCTGCGCCGTTGGGGTTGTTGTGGGTGGCGTTGGTGTTGTCTACCCAGGATGGGATGAGCTTGCCGCGGTAAAACGCCAGGCCGGAATAGTCGCCGAAGTCTTGGTCGCCTGCGCCGCCGCTGGCGTTGTTGCTTGGGGATTGGGTTGAGAGGCCGGAGGCCACCTGGACGTTGGTCAGGAATGACTGGCCGTGGTTTTTGCTGATGGCGACGAACTCTTCGACGCTGGTGTTGTTGGGGCTGTTGCGGGCGTCATACCACGAAACGCCGACGTAGCCGGTGGAGGGATCAACGTCGAGGGCGGGATTGAACTGGCTGGCATGGCCGGTGTCGTCGTTGACGAAAATAGCGCTGCTCCAGTGGCCGCCCAGGTCGTCGGTGTAGCGAAGCACGATGTCGGTGTCAGCGCCGCCGGCGACATTGTCGACGTTGGCCAGATAAAGCCGGCCGCGATTGGGACCGTTGCTGCGGTCGAAGGCGATGTGCGTTTCGGCGTCAAAGCCGCGATCCGGTTCGGCCGGGATGTGCGTAAAGCCGCCGGCGGCCGTTTTGGCGATGAAATTTTCGGAAGTGAAACCCGCACCGCCGCCGTCGGAGGTCGCAAGGAAAAGAGTGGATGGCCCCGGCCCGCCATCGGGGTTCTGCCACGCGACGGCCACCTTGCCGCTGGCGTCGAGGGCGACGCTGGACTCGTTGCCGTTGGGCGTGCCGCTGACACGCTGGACGGAAAAGCCGCCGAATTGTCCCAGGCCGCTGGATACGGCGTGGGTGACGTAGACGCGATTGACGCCGTAGTCCGTGTAGCTGATGTAGACGGCCTGACGGGCATGATTGGAAGCCTCGACGCCGGCGGTCATGTTTAAGCCATCGGCGACGACGCCGGTGCCCGGTCCGCCGGCGGCGGTGGTGATGTTGAAGCTTGCGCCGCCGTTGGTGCTGCGGCCGCACATGACGCGCACGTCGTTGTCCCCCACGCCCACGACATAAGCGATGTAGCAATTGCCAAAGGCGTCGAACGCGACGTGCGGATCCTCGCGCACGGTGCGAGTGCTTAGTCCATCCTGGGTACCGCCGACAAGGAGGGTGGAGAAGGTTGCGCCGCCGTCGAAGCTGCGGCTGACGGTCATGGCGCTGCCGCCGGTCCCGCCGTCGAGGGAGAGGACCACCACGTTGTTGGGATTGGCGGGATTGATGGCCACGACGTTCTCATCCTGATTGCCGCCGACGGCTGAGGTGGCGTCAAAGGGCCCGCGGAGTTTCAGGCCAGAACCCGATGCCGGGGGGGGCGGCGACACGGGCGGCGGGGAGTTTGGCGGTGGCGGAGGCGGCGAGGTTGGCGGCGGCGGCGAGGGGTGCGAGCCGGGCGCGTTGTTGATCAGCGAGAACGAGTCGAATCGCACGGTGACGGCGTGCGTGGAACCCGTGTTGGTGGTGAGGATGCCGGCCTTGCTGCTTGAAGTGAAGACACTGGTGTTCTTGACTTGCCCAGCGCTGATCCATTTGCTCTCGCTGGAGCTGTTGACGCGGTAGAAGGCTTTAAGGATCTTCGAGGCCGCGTTGCCCACCAGACGCACATCAAGGGATTTGACGCCGGGGAAGTTGAAGTGGTGGGCGGCGGCGGGGGTAAATTTGCCGCCGGTCTCGCTGCCGAGTTGGATGCCCGTCGCCGCCGTTGTAGCCGGCGATCAGCTTGACGTAGTTGTTTTCATTTGTGCCGACGAAGATGCCGCCGCTTTGAAAATTGTGGGTGAAGGGGAGGATGACGAGGCGGGTCTGGACGGTAAAGTTTTTGGTGCCGTCGAGCGGCAGGTCCAGCGCGTTGTCCTGGGAGTTTCGGGTGCTGTACATGTCGCCGGCCGTAGTGGTGACGCGGAGAACGCCGTTGCCCACGCTGAGGTTGTTGGCGACCACGCCCCGGCCTTTCTGGGTGGCCAATGCGCCGGTGAAGCCGGAGTGAGAGATGCCGCCCGCCCCGCCGAAGTCGAGAACGGTGGTCGAGAGAAACCGCCGGGCTTCGAGGGTTTCGATGGCGGAGTAGGGGAGGTAGCGGGCGGTGACGCCGTTGTGTGGCCGGGGGCTGGGGTGCATTTTCATCGGGTGCATTTGATCGTCCATCCTGTTTGGCAAAGTCGCATGGGTGATGAACATACCCGGTCGGCGGAACGGGATGCTGCGCTTGCCGGGGCAAAACTGGGCGCAGAGGGCGGTGTACCTGTAAAGCTAGGCCGCCTGTACTGCGCGTACGGTTGATTTCCCCTGATGTTGAACGGACGGCTTTGAATGAATCGGCCGGCCGCTGCTCTCCACTTGCGACTCAGTTGCGCACGATCTTACGCGCGAAGCGTCGGAACCTGCACTCAGAATTTTGATCGCTTCTTTGCTTGGCGATCGATCAGACGACCTGCACGCGGCGGCCTGCGCGGCGCTTGCGGCTGATCATCTGCCGGCCTTTTTTGGTCTGCATGCGAACCAGGAAACCCAGCTTGCGGGCGCGTTTGACCTTGCTGATCTTGTGGGGGTAATGCATTGCTCTAAACCTTTGTCGTCGAAACCTTTACTTCGTTTTTACTTCGCCGCCTGCTTCTGGGCGCCCTCGGCGATAATCACCGGCACGCTCTCGTAACTCTGGTTGCCGTGATCGTCGGTGGCCCGGATCATCACCACGTGCGTGCCGGGGGCTAGTTTGTCGATGACAAAGCTCACCGTCTCTTCAGGCGAATCGTAGATGCTATCCGAAGGAGCGACGTCTTGCCAGTCATCATGCGAATCCACCGCATATTCGCAACCGGCCACCGTTGAAGTGTGGTCGGCGAGGGTTGCGGCGATGCGCACGGACGTGCCGGTGACGGTGTTCTTGACGTCTCCAATGACCGGCGGCGTGTTGTCCACCACCACGCTCTCGCTCACGCGGCTGGCGGTCTTGCCTTCGCCAATCGGGTTGGCTTTTATATCCGACGCGACCACCCGAATTTCATACCGGCCATCGGGTACGCCCCGCGTGTCCCATTCGTAAGTCGGCTCTTTGAGTGCGTCCTTGAGCAGCACCCACGCGCCGCTGGCTTGACCGCGGAAGAACAACGAAAATTCCAGCGCATCGGCATTGGGGTCGGCGGCCTCCCAGGCGATGGTGCGGATGCGGGAGGGTGATTTGGAATGCTCTTCGTTGGCGGCGGAGACGGCCACCTTGATCGCCTTCACCGTCGGCGCGAGATTGGGCATCTGATAGGCGATGTCCACCTCATCGACCGATGGTGTTGTCTTGACGTCTTTGGTGGCGAAAGACAAACGGTATTGGAGATACCGGGCGGTGGGGGAAGGAACCTGGAGATATTCGGTGGCCGGCGACTTCTTCGGACCAATTGGACCAGCCTGTGCCGGCCGGGTCGCGGACGTTGCCGCTGCGGGTGGCGAGCGTCAGCGTCGCGCCCTTGGGCAATGTGCCATGGAGATGGACCTTGCCAAACCGGCTGATCTGTGTGGCGTCGAGAACGGGACTGCTGTAGTTGCCATCGGGCGAGTTGCCGCTGGACATGCTGGAGACCGCGCCGGTGTTGGCCAGGCCCATGAGGATTCGGCCATCGTGTGTGGGAAGCAGGCACATGACCTGCTTGGAATCACTTTTGGCCAGAACGCTGGTTTCCTCGGCTGCGGGGTTTACTTGATACACCAATCCTTCGCTGCCGGTGCCGACCAGAAGGACGCCTTCATGCTCGACGATGGAGAGGACCAGTGCATCCTGGCGGAAGATTTCGGTGACGAACCCGTTGGGATCGATCTTGTAAATGGCGTTGCCCTCGGGCGCGGGTTTGCCGGCGGCATTGGCGTCGGGAGTAACCTTGCCCGCGGGTGGTCGGGCGGGGGAGGTGGTTGGATGGCGATGCTTCTTTGGGCCGCCCGGGAGCGGGCTTTTTTGTGGATCTGCCGACAGGAGTGCGGGCAAGTCGGCGGCTTCCATATAGAAAAGTGAAGAGCCATTTGGACTTTTCTTAGGGATGGGTGCTGGTTCGCCGGGCGTGGGATCGGGGAGCGTTGGCGGCTGGGGTTCTTTGTGGGCGGGCGGTGAAGGGATGGGGGATGAAGCGCCACTGCCTTCAGGCCGGCCGACTTTTTCGGTGGCTGCAATCTGGGCGGCTTCGGCTTCGGGGCCGTCGCCGGCCTGGGCGGTGCCGGCGTATAGGTTGCCCTTGCTGTCGAGCGCGAAGACGGCCACTTCATTCTCGGCCGCGTTGAAAAGGACGAAGACTTCCTTGGTTTTTCTATTGATGCGATAGACCAGGCCATTGGGATCGGTGCCGACGTAGAGCAAGTCTTTGCCGTCGGAGATCATCGACAGCATGTTGTTTTCATCGGAATCGAAGACAATGGATTTGCTGCCGTCGGGCTTGATCTCCCAAAGCTGGCCGTTGGGGCCGGTGGCGGCGTAGATGTTGCCGTCGGGGGTTTGCTGGATGGCCCAGATGTATTGCACGGAGTCGGCCGAGAAGATTTCGACGGGTTTGTCGCTCCCTTTTTCCAGGCGCAGGATTCGGCCCTTTTCGCCGCCAGTGCCCAGCAGCAGGGCGCCTTTGGAATCGACCTTTAGGGAGAAGATATTCGCATCCTCGATCGTGAGTGCGGGGGTGACTTTTTCGTCCTTGATTGTGAGCAAAATGCCATTGGGCCCGGTGGCCGCGTAGATGGTGCCGTCGGGGGCCTCGGCCAAGGCATACACGCTGCTGACGCGGGCATCCTGTTCCAGAAGCAGCTTGATGGCGCGGGAGAGTTTCAGCTCGCCCAGGTTGGTGCTGACGATGTTGTGAAACGTGCCTTTGCGAAACTCGGCCTCGCTGGCGTGGGTCCAGTGGGAAGTGCCCACAGCCAGCGCGGGGCTAGCGGCGGCGAGAAGCAGAAGGGCAATTAGTTTTCGCATAAAAGCTCCGGTGATTTTTGATGGACAGCGAGAAAGGCGAGCGGGCGTTATTTGGCCGGCCCGTCCTTGGGGGCGGGCGTTGCGTCGGGGGGCGCGGTTTCGGGCTTGTTGGCCGGCTTGGGTTTGGCCTCTTCGGATTTGGGGGAAGGGGCGGCAGCGGGTTCGTGGCCGGCCGGGTGAATCTTTCCGGTCTCGACCTTCCCCTCGCGGTTGATCGTCAGGGTGAACTGTGCGTTGCCGGTCATGACGTCGCCAGTCGGGACGGTCTTGAGCGTTGAGCTGACATAAGGCGTTACGTCACTCAGCCCGGCCCCGGTCAGCACCTGCCGGCGCGAAGAAGGCAAAAGCGGCATGGCGGTCCGGCCAATGGCCACCCCATCCGCCCGGCGCAGGAGTCGCAGGTAGAGCGCGTTGTGGCGGAGCGAAGCGAGATCTTGAAGGGCCGCGAAAACCTCGCGCGTGTTCTGGGCCGAGAAACGAAATGGACGAATCTGCTGCTCTTCCTGCAGGTAGGTCTGCCAGTCGGAGACGTGAAATTCGTACTGTCCGTCGGCCAAGTCGCGGGGCAGTTCAAAATCAACCGGCAGGACGGCGTCGGCGCCGTGGAATGGGCGATAGGTGACGAACAACTTCACCGTGTCGCCTGGCTCATATTTGGTCTTGGGTACGTTCACGGAATGAATCTCGGCCTCGCGGGCTTTGGCAGTCACGTTCACGGTGCCGGTGACGTTTTTCAGAAGGATTCGGCCAAAGGGATTTTCGCCGGCGGCGACGATGGGGGTGGCGATTTCGGAGAAAATGTCCGCGGCCGAGGCGTTGACGGACGTGTTCTGGATCTTGATGGTCTGGCCGTTCTCAAACTCAACGGCCAAGTCGTAATCAAGGGTGTGATACTGCGGAAATTCCTGCCGGCCCGTGGTCGCGGCGGCGACGGCCATGCCCGTCAGCAGGGGGGTGAAGCGCGGGTGAAGGGCGGCCTTGAAATGAAATGTCTGATCCAGTGAGCCATCGGCGTAGATCACGCGAATCTGCATGGGAACGGTTGGGGCGGTTTCACCCACCCGCCCGGCCACGCCCACCACCTGATCGTTGGACAGTGTGCCTTTTATTTCACTCACGGAGCCGAGCTTGAAGCTGGTCATGAGATTGGCGATGACGGTGTGGATGTAGCCCGTGCCCATGGGCAGATCGATCGGGCCTTCGTTGTTGAAGGAGTGGCCAAAGCCGTAGATGCGCTGGCCTCGAACTTCGGTGCAGGTGCCGATGGCGGTGAGGTCCATGTCGCCGGTGAGAAGCGGGACGGCGAGGGTTGAGCCGGGCTCGAGTTTCAGGTTCGACGTCGGCGTTCGCGACGTCGGCACTTGCACCGCCGGCCTGGAGGGGCGTGACACCGTTGGCCGTGAGGAGGGGCCCGAATTGTTCGAGCATTTTGGAAGAAAGGCCGGCCGACATCAGGGGCGTCGCCAGCGGGCGGAGTTTGGTGTTATCGTCGGTGTTGCCGAGGAGGGATGTGTTGGGTGCGAGTGTGCCGAACGCGGCGAACGGCCAGGTTGCGGGGCGCGGGTCATGCCAGGAAGCATGACCACGTCCTGCAATCGCCAGCGAATCTGGCCTTGCGCATGCGAGGGTGAGGCCACGTTGGTGGTTGGGGCGCGAAGGCCCGCCTGCGCCTGGCCGACATCCTGCTTTTCGTTGGGGATCTTCAGCATGTACTCGATGGGCTGCACGCCGGCCACGGGGTCTTTCATAAGCGGCCAGCCATAGGCGAAAGCGCCGATCATTCTTTCCCGCCCTTCATCATCTTTCAGAAAGATCGGCGAACCGCTCATGCCGGCGATGCTGCCGGTGTGTTCGAGGTTAGCCCCCTTGCAGGTGATGAGAACGACGTCGAACTTGGGATTGAAATTCTTGAGGATGGAAAGCACTTCTACGTCGAATCGCTCGATCTTTGTGCCGCTGAAGACCGAAAGGCCGTAGCCTTTCATGCCGGCCTTGACTTCGGAAACGTGCATGTGGCGGGCGGGGTCGAAGAGGCTCGGCCGGGTGGTGGGGGAATCAGCGCGGGCAAAGGCGGGTGAAACGGCGACCAGAAGGAGAAAGATTAGAGATCGATAATGGTGCATGCGCTGGACCTCGGGGGTGGGCGGGCGTTGGGATTCGATGTTAGGCTGGTAATGCGAGGCTCGCAACAGGGGGACCCGGGATCGACGGGAGGGCAAGCAAAACCACGAAGCCACAAAGTCACGAAGAGGTTTTGTGGGGTTTTATACACTGGCTGCCCAAGGGTAACAGCATGTTTGCGGATTGAACCGGAGTAGATGTGCCTGTTGAGTAGGGCGGCAGCGACATGATTCCCTGCACTCATCAAGGTGCTCCTCATCTTCCTTCACGCTTTCGAGCAGCCCCTTCCCAGCCCCGGCCACCCGCGTGCGGGGTGCGGCGCTGGGCACGATTCGCGCGACTGGTTTACCATTGTCTGTCAAGACGATCTCATCCCCTGGCCGCAGCGCGCGGACCAATCCGCGTAGTTCGACTGATGCCTGCTCGATTGGAATCATCTGCGACATAAAATGAATGGTATCCGTCCGCGACAACAGGTATAGGCATACGAGAAAGTGTGGGTGTCACAATTTGACACCCTGCGGATGCACTGATATGATGAGGTTATGCCTTCCCGAAGCAGCCTTAATGTCTCTCTGACCCCCGAACTGGAACAGTTTGTTCAAGATCGTGTTGGCACTGGTCGGTATCAGACCGCCAGCGAAGTTGTGCGCGAGGGATTGCGGCTGCTTGAAATGCAGGAACGCGATCGTGACGCGGCCCACGATGCGCTGAAGGGGAAGCTTAAACGCGCTGCGGCACAGGCGAGTTGCGGTGAGGTAGTGGATGGAGAGGACTTTATCGATCAACTGTTGGCGCGGCTTGCCGGAAAAATCTTCAAAGCCGGACGCAGCATGAAGCGGTACCAGTTGACGACACAGGCTCAATGCGACTTGGAAGCAATTACGGAACACATCTCGCTTGACTCGTCTGTCGAGCGCGCCGTGGGCATCTTGCAGAAGCTGCGAGATGCATTCCAAAACCTATGCGACATGCCGGGCATGGGTCACTTTCGAGAGGATCTGCTAGACCGGCAGTACAAGTTCTGGTCTGTTTATTCCTATATCATCGTCTATGAATGGCAGACGAATCCGATTCGGGTAATTGCCGTCGTGCATGGAGCGCGCAGACTTGAATGCGTTTCTCGCCGGACGACTGGGATAGACGTCGCTGTTGGCGTCGGGGTGCCGCGCAATCGAGCGCTGAAATCCCCTTCCCTCATCCCAATGGTAAATTTTCCTGAGTGTCTTCTTGACACCATACCCGCAATGACTACAGTTGCCCCTCCATCACCATTTTTGGCGGTGGGCGGAAACGTCGGCTTCCCGTGTGGGGAAGAGCGGTGTTGGAAACAGGAAAGATTGACGGTACAGCATGACGGGTGATCGGATTCGAATTCGTATGGAGGCCTACGACCATCGGTCGCTTGACGCTTCCGCCAAGGAAATCGTCGAGCACGCCAAGCGCACCAGCGCACGCGTGCTTGGGCCGGTGCCGCTGCCGACGCGCATCGAGCGCTATACGGTGTCTGCGGAGTCCCCATATTGATAAGAAGTCGCGCGAGCAGTTCGAGATGCGCACGCACAAACGCGTGATCGATATCTTCGAACCCACGGCGCGCACGATCGAAGCCTTGAATCGTCTTGTTGTTCCGGCCGGTGTGTTCGTGAAGATCAAGACCTAATTTTTAACGCAGTGATGTGCCCCTGATTGCAAGGGGCATTTTTGTTGCCCGGACCGTGGGGTTCAACCAAGAACCCGTTCGCCTCCCAAAGAGGCCACGCGTCACGGAGCTTTATTGTCTAGTGAGCCAGCCAATGGAGCAGGCACGAAACCGGATCCCTGGTTTCCTCTGCCTCGAATGACATGACGCCAGCATTACTTGGACGCAAAGTAGGCATGACCCGGGTGTACGACGCGAAGGGCGCGATTGTGCCCGTCACGATCGTTCAGGCCGGCCCGTGTCACGTGACGCAGGTGAAGACGGTGGAGTCTGACGGATACAACGCCGTGCAAATTGGTTTTGATGACATCAAGGCCAAATACAGCACGATGCCGTTGATCGGCCACACCGCCAAGTCCGGCGTGGGGCCAAAGCGGCACTTTGCGGAGATCCGGCTGAAAGAAGCAACGACGGTTGCGGCCGGGGCGCCGGTGAATGTCGAGATTTTCAACGACGTTAAGTACGTGGATGTCACCGGCACCAGCAAGGGCAAGGGGACCGCGGGCGTTATGAAGCGCCACCACTTTGGCGGCCAGAATGCATCGCACGGCACCGAGCGTAAGCATCGGTCGCCCGGCTCGATCGCCTCCCGCGCAACGTGGCGCGGTCAGTCGGGCAAGCCCAAAAAGGGCGTGCGGATGGCGGGGCACATGGGGATGGACCGGGTGACAACCAACAACCATCCGCTGGTTCGCGTGGATGCGGCCAACAACCTGCTGCTGATCAAAGGCGCTTTGCCCGGACCCAACGGCGGGCTGCTTTTTGTTCGCCGGGCGATTACCGCCAAGGTTAAAGCTGATAGCAAGTGATCGTTTGCGATGGACAGGATACGACCATGATTGAAGTGCCAATATACAACCAGGCCGGCCAGGAGTTGGAAAAGATCCAGGTCGATGAGCAGAAGCTAGGCGGCAAGGTGCGCCGGGCGCTGTTGAAGCAGGCGCTGGTGATGTATCACGCCAACCAGCGTCAAGGCACCGTCCGCACGCTGGCGCGTGGCGAGGTGGCCGGCTCGACGCGCAAGGTGTTCAAGCAGAAGGGGACGGGCAACGCCCGCACCGGCGGCATTCGCAACCCGATTAAGAAGGGCGGCGGCCACGCCAAGCAAAAGCGGCCAAAAGATTGGCGCCTGGCCATGCCCAAGAAGCAGCGGCGCCTGCGCGCGACAGCGCGATCCTGGCGAAGTTGCAGGGCAAGAATGTGCGGGTGCTGGACCAGATCGCCCTCGAGCAGCCCAAGACCAAGAACGTGGTCACCATCTTCAAGGCGCTGGGCATCGATCGCAGTTGCCTGCTGGCGCTGGCCGAGCCGGATCAGCTCATTGAGCGGTCGGCCCGCAACATTCACCGCACCACCATGACGACGGTGGCGCAGCTCAATGCCTGGGACATCCTTCGAAACAAGACGCTGCTGCTGACCAAGGCGGGGCTGGAGAAAATTTTGGCTTAGTTCGCTCTGGTAGGAAAAAAGTCATGGAAAACGTTCATATTATTATTAAGCCGCTGGTGACCGAGAAGAGCACGCACCAGCAGAACACGCGCAATGCGTATGCGTTCAAGGTGCACCCCCTGGCCAACAAGCAACAGATCAAGCATGCGGTGGAGCAGCTTTACTCGGTGAAAGTCACCGACGTGCGGACGATGGTTCGCAAAGGCAAGGCCCGCAGGGCCAAGTACAAGCTGACCAAGGGGACCGATTGGAAGCGGGCGATTGTGGTGCTTGAGGAGAATTCGCGGATTGATCACTTTTAGTCATCCGTGAAGCAGGCGTGGTTCGTTGGTCAAGACAGAGAGTTGATTATGGCAATCAGGTTTTACAATCCAACATCCGCCGGCCGTCGCGCCGGCAGCGTCATTGACTACAAGTCCGTGCTGTCGAAGGTCGAGCCGGAAAAGTCGCTGCTTGTGAAGCAGACCCGGGCCAGCGGCCGAAATCACCACGGCGTGATCACCGCCAAGCATCACGGCGGCGGCAACAAGCGCATGTACCGCATCATCGACTTCAAGCGCCGCAAAGATGGCATGCCGGCCAATGTCGAATCCATCGAATACGATCCGAATCGCAGCACGTTTATCGCCCTGCTGAAGTATGAGGACGGCGTCAAGACTTATATCCTCGCGCCCAACGGCCTGAAGCCCGGGGCGAAAGTGATCAGCGGGCCAAACGTGCCGCCCGATCTGGGCAACTGCATGCCCCTCAGCGATATTCCGGCCGGCCTGGAAGTTCATAACGTGGAGATGAACCCTGGCCAGGGCGGCAAACTGGTCCGGTCGGCGGGCGGGGTGGCCCGGCTTGGCGCTGAAAGAAGCGCCTGGGCGGTTTTGATTCTGCCATCGGGTGAAATGCGGCGGGTGCGCAGTGCGTGCCGCGCGACGATTGGGCAGTTGAGCAACCTCGACTGGATCAATGTCAGCATCGGCAAGGCCGGTCGCTCGCGTCACATGGGCATCCGCCCGCACACGCGAGCCAAGGCGATGAACCCGATCGACCATCCGCTGGGCGGTGGCGAAGGCCGAAGCAATGGCGGCCGGCATCCGGTGTCGAAGACGGGTGTGCTGTCGAAGGGCGGCAAGACCCGCAGCCCGCGTAAGAACAGTGAACGGATGATTTTGCGGCGGCGGAAGTTTGGTAAGCACCAGCAGCGGCCCCAGACTGTGAACAACTAAGTGTCTGATGAAGCGTTCGTGCCGACTGGCAGATGACGCGAGACCGGTGATTGATCAGAAGGTGAAGTAATGAGCAGAAGCGCTAAAAAAGGCCCCTACGTCGATGAGAAGCTGTTTAAGAAGGTTTCGCGGCTAAACGAGAGCCGCGCCAAGCAGCCGATTCGGACGTGGGCGCGGGCCTGCACGATCACGCCGGAGTTTGTCGGGCACACGTTTGAAGTACACAACGGCAACAAGTTCCTTCGGGTTTTCGTGCTGGAGGACATGGTTGGGCACAAGCTCGGCGAGTTCTCCCCAACCCGCACGTTCCGAGGTCACAGCGGCAAAAAGGCCGCCGGCCCAGGCGCCCCCGCCTGAACACTAGCAACAAGCAACTAGCAACAAGCAACTGAGAGCAAAAATGGCCTACGCAGCGAAACATCGATTTGCCCGGATCGCCCCGCGAAAGGCGCGGCTGGTGATGGACTTGATTCGTGGCCGGGATGTCGAACGACGCCTTGAGCCTGCTTCGCTTCAGCAAGAAGCGCGCGGCGACGCTGGTGGATAAGGTGGTTCGCTCCGCCGTCGCCAACGCCGCCGAACAGGAAGCCAGCACCGGCGCCCTTTTTGTAAAGGCGTGCTGGGCCGATCCCGGGCCGGTCATCAAGCGTTTTCAGCCCAAGGATCGCGGCAAGGCATATTCGATCATGAAAAGGACCAGCCATCTGATTGTTGAACTGGATGCACGCGGCTGATTTACACGGCTCTGAGCAAGTAGAAGCTTTTAGAACTGGACGTCACAATGGGTCAAAAGGTCAATCCTCTGGGTTTTCGGATCGGTATCACCGAAGACTGGAAGTCGAAGTGGTATGCCCCCAAGCAGGCTTACGGCGACTTTCTTTCCGAAGACTACAAGATTCGCAAGTACGTGGACAACAAGCTGAACCGCCGGCCTCCGTTCGCGGCCGTCAGCGAAGTGCTGATTGAGCGCACCCGCGAAGAAGTGCGCGTCACCCTGCGAACCGCTCGGCCGGGCCTGGTGATCGGACCCAAGGGCGCGGAAGTGGACAAGCTTCGCGAAGAGCTCGAGGATCTGATCAAGCGTAAAGTCGGGCCGCTGACGATCATCGAAATTAAGAACCCCGATCTAAACGCGCAGCTCGTGGCCGAGGCTGTCGCGGAACAGCTTAAGAAGCGAGCCAGCTTTCGCCGCGTGCTCAAGCAGCGCTGCGATGCCACGATGGGCGCTGGCGCTAAAGGGAATCAAGATCCACGTCGCGGGTCGCCTGGGCGGGGCGGAAATCGCCCGCTCGGAGCAGACCGTGGTGGGCTCGATTCCGCTGACGACGCTCCAGG
Organism: uncultured Phycisphaerales bacterium; assembly: GCA_963788015.1. Lineage (GTDB taxonomy): Bacteria > Planctomycetota > Phycisphaerae > Tepidisphaerales > Tepidisphaeraceae > JBBRHH01. The sequence continues at coordinate 2,518,919 of CAWBEY010000012.1, read as the reverse complement.
CCAACGTGGATTACGGCTACGCCATCGCCTTCACCACCTACGGCGCGATCGGCGTGAAGTGCTGGATCTTCCGCGGCATGTACGGCGAAGAAGTGTTGGAAACAGACGTGCGCCCAGGCGGCGGCCCCCGCCGCGGACGCCGGTAAGTTTGAGGATCTGAAACTAGCAATCAGCAACTAGCAACTAGCAACCCAACAACGGTGTCCCATGCCACTTATGCCCAAGCGGGTTAAATACCGCAAAAGTCAACGCGGAAAGATGAAAGGCAACGCCACCCGCGGCAACTATGTTGCCTTTGGCGAATACGGCTTGCAGGCCCTTCAGTCTTCGTGGATCACCGCGCGGCAGATTGAGGCCGGCCGCGTTGCCGTCGCCCACTTTCTGCACCGTGAAGGCCGCCCGTTTATTCGAATTTTCCCGCACAAGCCGGTGTCGGCCAAGCCGCTCGAAACCCGCATGGGCAAGGGCAAAGGCGAGCCGGAATTTTGGGTGGCCGTCGTCAAGGCCGGGACGATCTTGTTTGAGATCAGCGGCGTGGATGAGCCCACCGCCAAGCGCGCTTTGGCGCGGGTGGCGCACAAGATGCCCATTCGCACGCGGTTTGTCTCGCGTAAGCATGGCGTGGCTTAAGCCAGTTTGAATGAAGTGAGAGAGCAATGAAGCAGAAACTTAAAGAGCTCCGCGAACGCGAGTCTGAGGCGCTCAAGCATGAGCTGGCCGACCGCCAGAAGCACATGTTTGATCTTCGGAGTCAGGCGGTCACGGAAAAGCTGGAGAATCCCAGCCAGTTGGGCAAGACCCGCCGCGATATCGCCCGGATCCGAACCATCCTCCGCCAGCGTGACATGGAAGCCCAAAAACAGAAGGCTCAGCAGCAGGCGCAGAAACAGCAGCCGGTGGCGGCTCAGGCTTAGTAGTGAATCGAGAGAAATATGGCAGACACAGCACAAGCAACCGAACAAAAGAATGACGCCGCCCGGGGTCTGCTTCGCACCCTGCAAGGGGTGGTGACCAGCGACAAGGGCGACAAGACGATCAAGGTGGTCGTCAACTACCAGACCAAGCACGCGAAGTACGGCAAGTACCTGAAGCGCCGAACTACGCTGCACGCCCACGACGAAAAAAACGAGGCCACTGAGGGCGACACCGTGCAGATCGCCGAGTGCCGGCCGCTCAGCAAGACCAAGCATCATCGGCTGGTCAAGATCGTGAACCGCGCTCCCGAACGCGCCGTTCAAGTGTCGGCCGAAGAAGTAATGACAGGCAAAGCGCCCGAAGCACGCTAGTGCAACTAGCCACTAGCAACGAGGAACTAGATAAACGAGCAAGCCATGATTCAGCAGCAGACATACGTTGATATTGCCGACAACACCGGCGCGAAGCAGGCGATGTGTATTCGCGTGCTGCGCGGCAGCACCGGCAGCGGCAAGCAGAAGCGCCGCGTGGCGGGCGTGGGCGACGTGATCATCTGCGCCGTCAAGAAGGCGCTGCCCTCTGGCGAAGTGAAGCAGGGCGAGGTGATCCGTTGCGTGGTGGTGCGAACCAAGCAGCCCGTCCGCCGGATTGACGGCAGCTACGTCCGCTTCGACCACAACGCGGCCGTTGTGATCGACAAGGAAAACAACCCGCGCGCACCCGCATCTTCGGCGCCGTCGCCCGCGAACTGCGCGACAAAAACTTCATGAAGATCGTCTCCCTGGCCAGCGAAGTCGTCTGAAATCGAAACAAGCAACCAGCAACTGAGAAACAACAATGGCACGGCATATAAAAACTGGAGACGTGGTCAAGATCATCGCGGGGCGCGACGCTACCAAGACCGGTCGCGTATTGCGGGTGATCACCAAGAGCGACCGCGTGGTCATTGAAGGCATCAACCGGGTGTGGAAGCACGTGCCGCCCGACGCAGCGCAACCCGCAGGGCGGCCGAATCCAGAAGGAAGCGGCCATTCACCTGAGCAACGTCATGCCGCTGGACCCCACCACCGGCAAGGGCACGCGGGTGCGGGCCGAAGTGCGTGAAGGCCAGAAGCACCGGGTGGCCATTGGTTCTGGAGCGGACCTGGGTCGCATCGGTAAGAAGTAAATTTGGGATTGCCGCTGACGGCAACCTTTAACTGTACGTGAGGCGCATATGTCGGAAGAGAAGAAAGATAAAAAATCGGGCAAGCAGCCCAAGCAGGCGGGTCAGGAGAAGAAGGTCCGCAAGCCCAAGGTTGTCGCCGAGGCCGCGCCGGACGTGGCGTCGGATGAGCCCCAGCAGCCCGCGCCGCCGCCGCGCCTTGCGATCCGCTACCGGCAGGAAATCGTGCCGGCTTTGCAGGAGAAGCTGGGCTTTAAGAACATGCTGGCGGTCCCGAGGCTGGAGAAGGTCGTTATCTCGATGGGCCTTGGCAAGGCCGTGACCAGCGGCGAAAAAGGCAAGATGGAGCAGGCCGAGAAAGAGCTGACGGTCATCGCCGGCCAGAAGCCGGTTCGCTGCAAGGCCAAGAAGAGCGTGGCCAACTTCAAAGTGCGCGAAGGGCAGGAGACGGGCCTGAAGGTCACTCTTCGCGGCACGCGCATGTGGGAGTTTGTCGATCGGCTTATCGCCCTGGCGATTCCCCGCGTGAAGGACTTTCGCGGGCTGGACCCCAACGGATTTGACAAGACGGGCAACTATAATTTCGGGTTTACGGAACAGACGGTTTTCCCTGAGGTGAATGCGGCCGAAGTCACCTTCCCCCAGGGCATGAACATCACGATGGTAACCACGGCCCACAACCCGGATCACGGGCGTGAGCTGCTGCGTCAGTTCGGCATGCCGTTCCGCGGCGAAACCAAGCAGGATTAAAAACTATGGCAACCAAAGCCTGGGTGGCAAAACAAAAGCGTCGTGAGGAACTCGTCAAGAAATATGCCGAGGTCCGCAAGCAGCTGAAGAAGCAGAAGAACTTCGCGGCGCTGGCCAAGCTGCCGCGCGATTCCAGCCCCACGCGCTCGCGCAACCGGTGCTCGATCACCGGCCGCTCGCGGGCGGTGCTGCGGCGGTTCAAAGTCTCGCGCATCATGCTGCGGGAACTTGGGCTGGCGGGTCAGATCCCCGGGCTGCGCAAAGCAAGCTGGTAGGAAGAGATCAGGAAGTGCAATTGTGCCGGCATCAAGACCGCCGGCCGTTTTGAGCAAGGACTAATTAGAGCGATGAACAATCAAGATCCCATCGCGGACATGCTGACTCGAATCCGCAACGCCAATCGCGTTGGCCGGCGGATGGTGCTGATACGCAATAGCAAAATTTGCGCAGGTATCGCACAGGTGCTGAAAGACGAAGGCTACATCGAGGAATACGATGTGGTCGAAGACGCCACGCACCAGGGACAGATCCGCGTCAAGCTCAAATATGCCAGCAATGGCGAAAAGGTCATCCACGCCCTCGACCGCGAGAGCAAGCCCGGCCGGCGCGTCTACCGCAAGGTGGACGATCTTCCCAGCGTGCTCAATGGCATGGGCATCGCCGTGGTATCGACCAGCAAGGGCGTCATGAGCGATCGGCGCGCCCGCGAAAGTAACGTCGGCGGCGAGTTGCTCTGCACGGTTCAGTAGGACCGCATAGCTAAAGTGCCAGCAAGGTGAATCATGAGTCGTATTGGAAAAAAACCCGTTCCCGTGACCGCCGGCGCGAAGATCAGCATCGCCGATCACCTCCTCCGCTTTGAAGGCCCCAAGGGCAAGCTTGAGTTGCACGTTCATCCGTTGATCGACGTGAAGCTCGATGAAGCGAAAAAGGAGTTGGTCGTCACGCGGCGCGATGATGAGAAGCAGAGCAAGGCCCTGCACGGCCTTACCCGCGCCCTGGTTGCCAACTATATTCAAGGCGTGACCGCCGGCTACAAAAAGACCCTCGAAATCCAAGGTGTCGGCTACAAGGCCGACATGAAGGGCAAGAGCGTGATTCTTTCGGTTGGCTTTGCCAACACCGTGTCGGTCCCCATTCCCGATAGCGTTGTGGTGCAGGTCGAAGGTGGAACCAAAATCCACGTGAGCGGCCCGGACAAGCAATTGGTCGGACAGTTTGCCAGCGACGTTCGCCGGGTGCGCAAGCCCGAGCCGTACAAGGGCAAAGGAATTCGCTACGAAGGCGAAGTGGTCAAGATCAAGCCCGGCAAGGCCGTCACCGGCGCCGGAGCCAAGTAAAAAGACTGTGCAAGAAATGTCGTGGCCGGTCATTGGCCCGACGTCGCACGTGTTGTGTGACGCGCGGCAAACGACGCCGACAGGAGTAGATGAGCGATGCCGGATAAAAATAAAAGTTTGGCCAAGCGTCTTGAACGGCGCAAGTGGCACGTGCGAAGAGCCGTTTCAGGAACCGAGCAGCGCCGCGCTTGTCGGTCTTCCGCAGCGGCAAGCATATTTATGCACAGCTGATCGACGACATGACCGGCAAGACCCTAGCCGCCGCCGGCAGCACCAGCACCGACATCCGAGGCGATCTGAAAAGCGGCAGCAACATCGCGGCCGCCAAGGCCGTCGGTAAGGCAATCGCCGAGCGCGGCAAGATGGCGGGCGTGAGCATCGTGGCGTTTGATCGTGGCGGGCGTCTGTATCATGGCCGAGTAAAGGCCCTGGCCGACGCGGCGCGTGAGGCGGGTCTGAAATTCTAAAGCAAGCGAGCAGCAACATGGCCGAAGAGCAACAAGCAAATCAAGCCCAGAACGAAGCACCAGCAGCCGCGCCCGAGCAGGCCGCGCAAGCCACGCCTGTCCAGGCCGCAGCGCCGGCCGCGCCGGAGCGTCCCCAGCAGCAACAGCAGCAGCGTGGTCGTGGCGGCCAGGGTGGCCGTGGCGGCCAGGGTGGTGGACAAGGCGGCGGCCGGGGCGGACCCCGACGCGACCGCAACCGCAACGACGATGACGGCAGCGGCATCGAGTCTTCGGTTGTGCGCATCTATCGCTGCTCCAAGGTCGTCAAAGGCGGCCGAACTTTCAGCTTCGGCGCCCTCGTTGTTGTCGGCGACCGCAAAGGCAACATCGGCATCGGCTACGGCAAGGCCAACGAAGTGCCGCCGTCAGTCGAGAAGGCCACCAAAGACGCCCGCAAAAGCATGTTCAAGGTCAACCTCAAAGGCACGACTATTCCGCACCAGGTGAAGGGCACCAGCGGCGCCAGCACGGTTGTCCTGGTTCCCGCCCGTCCCGGCACCGGCGTCACGGCTGGCAAAAGCGTTCGTCCCTGCCTGGAGCTTGTCGGCATCACCGACATCCTTTCCAAGGCATTCGGATCGACCAGCCCGAAGAACCTCGTGAAAGCCACTCTCTCGGCCCTTCGCCAATTGCAGAGCCGCGAGCAGGTCGAGCGCGTACGCGGTATCTCCCTCGGCACCGGCGCGGGCGAATTGGTGACCATTTAAGAATGAGATTGGCCTGGTTGGATCTCAATTGATCCACCCCGGGCGATGGAGCAGTTCCTATGATGCAGCACGAGATTACGAACGGGGCGGGGCGCTATAAGCGAAACCTGCGCAAAGGCCGCGGCGAGTCCAGCGGCCACGGCAAGACCTCTGGCCGAGGCACGAAGGGCAGCGGCGCCCGGACCGGTAAGCCGATCAAGCGCGGCCACGAAGGCGGTCAAACCACCATCTTCCGCCGCCTCCCCATCCGCGGCTTCAGCAACGACCGCTTCGAACGCCACTTCCACGTCGTCAATCTCGCCGATCTCGGACGCTTCGATGACGGCGCAACCGTGGACGCCACAACCCTCATCGAAGCGGGCCTCGTCCCCGACAAGCGCTGGCCGGTGAAGATCCTGGGCGAAGGCGAGTTTTCCAAAAAGCTGACCATCGTCGCCGACTGGTACAGCAAGTCGGCCCACGAAAAAATCACCGCCGCCGGCGGCACCGCGCAAAACCCCTCAGGCGCAGCCTTCGAGTTCCCCAAGCCCAAGAAGAAATTTATCCCGCGCGAAGGCGGCCCGGGCAAAAAGGCCAAATTCGCCGCCGCCGAAACCCCGGCCGACGCCCCCGCGCAAGCCGCTCCCGAGAAGCCCAAGGCCGACGAGCCCAAGGCGGAATAACGTGTCGAACGCGTGCATGGAAATCGGTCCCAGTGCGTCGCTATGATGTTCGCGACTTCACGGGAAACTCATGATCAAGACCCTCATCAACGTCTTTCGAATTCCTGAGCTGCGGAACAAAGTCTTGTTCACGCTGTTCATGTTGTTCATCTACCGCGTCGGTTATCACGTCCCCCTTCCGGGCGTGGACCAAAGCGCCATGAACAAAAAGCTCGCCAACCAGGGCGGCGAAGACGAAACCGCCGGCGGCCGGCTTGCCAACTACGTCGCCCTCTTCTCCGGCGGCAACCTCCAGCAGAGCACAATCTTCGGCCTGGGCATCATGCCCTACATCTCCGCCTCCATCATCTTCCAGTTGCTCGGGACCGTCGTCCCATCCCTGGAAAAAATGCAGAAGGAAGGAGAAACCGGCCGGCGAAAAATCCAGGAATGGACCCGCTACGCCACCATCCCGCTCTGCATGATCCAAGCCATATTCTGGCTATCGTATCTGCACAGCGGCGACTCCGGAGGCGGCAGCAGGCTCGTCATGCGCGAGTTTTATAACCACGCCAGCTTCTGGCTCATGGGCGTCACCTCCCTCACGGCCGGCTGTATCTTCCTTATGTGGCTCGGCGAGCAAATCGACGAATACGGCCTGGGCAACGGCATCAGCTTGATCATTCTCGCCGGCATTGTCGCCCGTATGCCGTTCGCCATGATCACGCTTGCCAAGCAGGCCAACTTCTCCGTCTCCAGCGCCGACCCCACGCGCAATATCACCCTCGGCAAAATCGTATTTCTGTGCGCCTCGTTTGTGTTCGTGGTGGCCGGGTCGATCCTGATTACCCAGGCGCAGCGCCGCATTCCGGTCCAGCAGGCCAAGCACACCCGCGGCCGGCGCGTCTACGGCGGCGGCCGGCAGTATCTCCCGCTCCGCGTCAATCACGGCGGCGTCATGCCGATCATCTTCGCCCAGTCGCTGATGCTTTTCCCCGGCGTCTTTTTCGGCTGGCTCGCCGGCCGAATGCCCACCTCCACCAACGCCTTCGCCGCCTTTATCCGCTTCATGAACGAAGAGTTCCGCCGCGGATCGTTTGTCTACATCATCCTCGAAGTGGCCATGATCTACTTCTTCGCCTACTTCTGGACCACCGTCCAGTTCCAGCCCAAGGAAATGGCCAACCAGCTGCGCGATTACGGCAGCTTCATCCCCGGCCTGCGTCCCGGCAAGCGCACGGCCGAATACCTCGAGCGCGTGATGATGCGCATTACTTACGTCGGCGCTGCGTTCCTCTGCATCATTGCCGTAGTCCCCACCGCCATCAGCGCCTCGCTCAATATTCCGTATACGATTACCGCGTTTCTGGGCGGAACAGGCTTGCTGATTGTCGTCAGCGTCGCCCTCGACATGGTTCAACGAATCGAAGCCAACCTGCTGATGCGCAATTATGGGGGTTTCCTCAGCACCCCAGGCCAGAAAGGCAAGCGCATCAAGGGGCGGCAATACTAAGAATCGCCTATGGCGGACGCGACTTGCATAGCCAGCGCCCCGCACGAAGACAGAGAGTATGCCGATCGTTCTTAAAACTCGCCGCGAGATAGAGATGATGCGGCGGGCCGGTGTGGTCGCCTCAGGCATCCTCCAGAAAATGAAGGAGATGGGCAAGCCGGGCATGAAAACCGGCCTGATCGACGAAATGGTTCGGACAGAACTAGAGCGGACAGGAGCCAGGTCGGGTTCGAAAAATTACCCGACCTACAAGCCCAACGAGGGCTTTCCAGGCTACACCTGCATCAGCGTCAACGAAGAAGTGGTTCACGGTGTTCCCGGGCCCCGGATTCTAAAAGACGGCGATGTAGTCACGTTCGATCTGGCGCTGTCGCTCGACGGATTTTTCAGCGACACCGCCCTCACGGTTGGCATCGGCCGGATCAGCCCGAAGATCCAGAAGCTGATCGACGTGACCCGGCATACGCTGGACATGGCGTTGGAGCACATGAAGCCGGGCAAGCGATGGTCGGAGATCGCCCGCCTGATGCAGTACAACGTCGAGAAGAACGGCTTCAGCGTGGTGCGCGAGTTTGTCGGTCACGGCATCGGCCGGAGCATGCACGAGGACCCGAAGGTGCCCAACTTCGTGACCCCTGAGCAGCTTCGGGGCGACTTTATCCTTCGGCCGGGCACAACGCTCGCCGTCGAGCCCATGGTCGTGATGGGCAAGCGCGACGTGGCGCTGCTTGAGGATGAGTGGACGCACGTAACGCAGGATCGCCTTTCGGCGGCCCATTTTGAGCACACCGTCGCCGTCACCAACGACGGCGTCGATGTGCTGACCGACGGACGCCAGGTGGTCTATCCCTAGGCGTGATAATTTTTTTGCGAAGAACGCGGAAAGCCGTGCGTTCTTCGGACTTGTGAAGCGGCGGCGTTGGGTATATGATGCCGAGTTCCGTTTTTTTAAGGCCGACATTCGGCGGTCAACAGGTGAACAGTCATGAAGGTACGTGCCAGCGTCAAGAGAATCTGTGAAAACTGCAAGATCGTCCGCCGAAAAAATATCGTGCGGGTGATCTGCACGAATCCCAAGCACAAGCAGCGGCAGGGTTGATTCAAGCGTCATGCGTGATCGGCCCTTGCAACAGTAATATCGACAGGAGCAAACAATGCCTCGTGTAGCCGGTGTGGACATCCCCAACGACAAGCCCATCTGGGTGAGCCTCTCGTACATCTTCGGCATCGGCCGAATCAACAGCCGCGTCATCCTCAAAGAGGCCGGCATTGAATTCCAGCGCCGGGCCAAGGACCTGACCGAGGAAGAGCTCGCGCGGATCATCGGCATCATCGACAAGGGCTTCCTGGTCGAAGGCGCCCTCCGCCGCCAGATCGGGCAGAACATCGGCCGCCTTCGAGACATCAACAGCTATCGCGGCATGCGCCACCGCCGGGCCCTCCCCGTTCGAGGCCAGCGCACCCGCTCCAACGCCCGCACCCGCAAAGGCCCCCGCAAAACCGTCGCCGGCAAAAAGGGCGTCAAGGAACTCGGCAAGTAAGGTAAGAGTTGCTGGTTGCTCGTTGCTAGTTGCTAGCAACAGCCTTTACTAGCAACAAGCAACTAGCAACCAGGAACTCCCATGGCAGAAACAGGTAAAGCACAATCCGGCGCTAAATCCGGGGCGAAAAAGAAACTTCGCAAGGGCGTCACGCGCGGCATCGCTTATATCAAGGCGACGTTCAACAACACCATGGTGACCATCACCGACCCCAACGGCGAAACGCTCTCGTGGGCGTCGGCCGGCACCGTCGGCTTCAAGGGCGCTCGCAAGAGCACCCCCTTCGCCGCCGGCCGCGCTGCGGAAAATGCCGCCCAGACCGCCCGCAAGCACGGCGTGATGGAAGTCGAAGTCAAGGTGAAAGGCCCCGGCGCAGGCCGAGAACAGGCCATCATCCAGCTTCAACACGCCGGCCTGAAAATCACCGGCATTGAAGACGTCACCCCGCTCCCCCACAACGGCTGCCGCCCCCCCAAGAAGCGTCGTGTATGATTGGGAGTTGCTGGTTGTTGTAACTAGTTGCTAGTTGCTAGTTGCTAGTAATTCAGCCGTCCCCCCAATGCATCACTTTCAACCAGCAACGAGCAATTAATGAGTCTTACTAGCAACTAGCAACGAGACACTAGCAACTATTACCCACTGCCTTTTCGACGAGGTGGAAGACAGATGGCCCCTAACGGTTGGGGCGGTAACCTTCCGCAATTTGAAAAGGCACTCACGAGGAGATCAATATGAGAATTCGATGGCGCGGTCTGGAACTGCCCTCTCGCGTGGTTCGCGACGAGCAAGTCTCCACCGATACTTATGGTAAATTCACCGCCGAACCTTTCGAGCGCGGCTTCGGGACCACCGTGGGCAACAGCCTGCGGCGCATCCTGCTCAGCTCCCTGGAAGGTGCGGCCGTCACCAAAATTCAGCTCAAAGGCGCCGAACACGAGTTCAGCAGCCTGCCGGGTATCACCGAGGATGCGACCGACATCATCCTCAACATCAAGAGCCTTGTCGTAAAGCTCGACGCCGACGACAGCCGCGAAATGCGCCTCGTCGCTCACAAAGCCGGCCCCGTCACGGCCGGCATGATCGAGTCTGATCCATCCGTCACGATCATCAACAAGGACCTGGTCATCGCGACCCTGACGGAAGATGTCTCGTTTGATCTGACGTTGACTGTCGAAAAAGGCCGGGGCTATGCCACCGCCGCCGAGCATCTCGAAGAGACTGCCAGCGACGAACAGGAAGTGGGCGCCATCTCGGTTGACAGCGTCTACTCCCCCGTCACCCGCGTGCGCTACGCCACGGAAGACGCCCGCGTCGGCCAGCGTACCGACTACGACCGCCTGATCCTCGAGATCTGGACCAACGGCACGATCTCGCCCGAAATGGCGATGGTCGAGGCCGCCAAGATCCTGCGCAAGCACCTCAACCCCTTTGTGCAATACTTCGAGCTCGGGCCTGAGACGGCCAGCGACGACGCCATCGCCGCCATCAGCCGCTCCAGCACCCCGATGGTTGATCCGGAATTCCAGTCCAAGCTCAACATGCCCATCCAGGAGCTCGACCTTTCGGTGCGGGCCAACAACTGCCTGGAATCGGCCAAGATCCAGACCGTCAAGGAACTGGTCAAGAAGACCGAGGCCGATCTCTTGAAGGTCCGCAGCTTCGGCAAGACCAGCCTCCGCGAAGTGAAGCGCAAGCTTGCCGACATGGGCCTCAGCCTCGGCATGGACATAGATGCCATCGCCGCCGGCCAGGCTGCCGCTGACGAAGAAGATGATGATGACGATATGGATGAAGAATCCGGCGTCGAAGCGCAGACCACCGGCGAAGCGTAATCCTTAGCAGTCGCACTGTTGGAGCAGCGCCGCGTTTTGAGAGATACGAGTTATTTAAGTTTGGAGTAAGTCATGCGTCACAGAATGCGCGGCCGCCAGCTCAGTCGCGACAGCGAGCATCGCAAGTCCATGCGTCGCAACCTCGTGCAAAGCCTTTTCGAGCACGGCAAGGTTCGCACCACCCTTCCCAAGGCCAAGGAAGTCAAGGCGATGGCTGAAAAGCTCATCACCCTGGCTCGCCTCAACACCCTGACGGCCCGCCGCCGGGTGATCGCCATCCTCAACGACCGCCGCCTGGTCGATGAGAAGCAGGAGTTCACCGGCAAAACCGTGGTGCAGAAGCTCTTCAGCGAACTGGCCCCCATGTTCGTGGACCGCAATGGCGGCTACACGCGCATCATCAAGCTGAGCGATCACCGCATCGGCGACGGCGGCAGCCTGGTGCTATTGCAGTTGCTCACCGAAGAATCCGTCCCGCGCGGGACGCCCCGCCGCAGCGCCGGCCTGCGCCGCCGCCGCAACGAACGCCGCCACCAGTTCGCCGGCAAAGTGTTAAAGAAAGACCGCGCTGAAAAGCCCGCCGAAACGTCCACGACCGAAACAGCGCCGGCCTGAACCCGGCAGCGCAGGCTGATCAAAAATTTAGCCAAACCAAAGCCACGAAGCTTCACGCTTCGTGGCTTTTCTACTGGCGTCGCCAGACCCGCTCCCAAGTTGCAACCGGCCGTAACCAAACCAAAAAGTGGCTCGGGCGCCCCGCCCGAGGTTCCGCAGGAACAATCACCAAAGGCGAGGTCGCCCTAAGTTACACCCCGCCTTTAGCCTTCAGCGCCTCGTACACTTCCAGGCGATGCACCGACCCATGCATCGGCGGTTCAATCCCAACCAGTGCTCGATCCGGCCGAATATCCACCAGCGTTACTTTGTTGGTCGCGCTGATCTCCACGCTGGAATTAAAATCAACCCGGAGGGTGCGAACGTCAAGCTCACCCGGGCGAATGGACAACGCCCGGCTCACCAGAATCGAAACATGCCGGGGGAATATCTCCAGCACCGTGATAACGCACGTTTCATCGGGGCAGGTGTAGATGATCGACGTGCCGGGTTTGCGGGAGAGAACGAGCATCCTTACGGCCTCACATTGGCGGCAATTTTAGCACCGCCGCCACGCCGCACTCCGGGCAACGATCTGGCGTGGCGCGAAGATCGTATCCACAGACAGCGCAAAGGTTGCCCTGCAAAACACGCCGTTTCTTCAATATCTTTCGAGTCTGAATGGCCGGCAGGATCAGCGCCATCACCATGATGGCGGGCAATGGCACAGTCAAACTTTTAACGCGCTGGCCATTCTTATCGAGGTAAACCAATTGAAACCCTAGATTGCTAACCCTCATCGCGGGCATCCCGTAAATCGAATAACTAGGGCAATCAGGATAACCATCAGGCCAGCGCCGCCAGTGATCAAACCGATCCCAATGGCAACCCAACCCTCAAGATGCTCGCGTGAGATTCTAATTCCCCCACTATCGCAGACGACGCAAATGGTGTCGCTGTGCATCACAGGCTCCAACGATCCTTTAGCCACTCAAACTCATCGCCAACCCAGTAGCTGCGGACCCAAATCACACCGATCGCCAGTGCCATCACAAATGACAACCCCACGACAACGTTCAAGGCCCAGTAGGCAAGACGTCGCATCGCCCAATTCTAACCCGAACCCGCCCCGCCCATGCGTCGTGGCCATGGAATTTCCTTGACACTAACCTAACATCCAGCTACACTACCTTCAGCGTCACCCGGCCAATCACCAGCGACCGCCGCTCCAACCATTGGAGCACAACCAGGGGAGCCATGACCATCAATCCCATGACCATCAATCCCACAACCAATCGCAGCCCCGGATGTACATCCGGGGCTTCCCTCTCCATGCCCAGGACACCCACTTCAAGCAGCGATTCCATGTGTCGGTTAAGTGTCGGTTATAGTCCCTTTGTGTGCTGGTTGTGTGTCGGTTGGTGGTCGGTTGTGTGTCAATTTGTAGTCGGTTTTGTGTCGGTTGTGTGTCGATTTCAATCAACCCTTTCTTCCATAACCCCTTGTCAATCCTCATCCCCCTCCCAAGCTGACGCGCACAAGTCAATTACGACAACACAAAACGCACCCAAACCCATCAAGCCCACCGCCCATCTCCTCCATTCTGACTTCGTCCTCCATACTTCGAACTTTCCGCCCCTTCCCAGCCTCTTCCTCTGTGTCTACTGCGTCCTCTGTGGCGCTCTCCCGACCGTCTTCCCCCGTGCCTCCGCGGCTCCCTGGTAACCAATGGCATTTCGATTTCAAGTGCAGCCGCCGCATCAGTGACAGAAAGCGCAATTGGCCAATTTTCACCCGGCTGTGATAAACTCATTTGCACTTTGAAGGGCAGGCCCCGCCGCCCGCCCGAATACATCGGAATGGATTATGCTCTCAACCCAACCATCTCGCCTGGTCCCCCTCCTCGGGTGTGCCATCGTCTTCTCCGTGGCCCTTTACCTATCCGCCGGGCCGGCCGGGGGCGATCTTGCCAAGCAGCAGCCCAAATATCACATCAAGGGCGAAATTCCGCCCGCGCCGGTTCGGACGCCAGAAGAGGAGCAGAAGACGTTTAAGTTGCCGCCCGGTTTTCGCATTGAGCTGGTGGCTGCGGAGCCGATGGTCGAAGAGCCCATCGCGCTCACCTTTGATGCCGATGGGCGGGTGTACGTGGTGGAGCTGCGCGGGTATATGGCCGACGTGAAAGGGACGGGGGAGTTTGATCCGGTGGGGCGAATCGCGCGGCTGGAAAGCACGCACGGCGATGGGAAGCTGGACAAGCGGACAGTGTTTTTGGACGGCCTGATTATTCCCCGCGCGGTGGCGCTTGCGGGGGACGGTGTGCTGGTGGCCGAGCCTCCCACTGTGTGGTTTTGCAAGGACACCAAGGGCGACGGCGTGTGCGATCAGAAGAAGGCGGTGTTTACGGATTTTGGGTCGCGCAACCCGAACCCCGAGCACATGGCCAACGGCCTGGTGTGGACGCTCGACAATTGGTACTACAACGCCAACTGGCCAGCCCGATTTCGATATCTCAAGGGGCAGTTCCTTCGCGATGGGGCCATGTCGAGCGGCCAATGGGGCATCGCCCAGGACGATGTCGGCCGGCTGTTTTACAACTCCAACAGCTCTATGCTGCGGTGCGATTTTGCCGCCGCGCAATATCTGACCCGCAACCCGTATCAGCCAGCGCCGGCGGGCGTGAACGTCGGCATCGCCTCCAACGCGACTTTTCCCTCGCCGCGTGAATCCGGGTGTGAATCGCGGATATACCGACGATTGTAACGTCGATGGGAAATTGCAGCGGGTGACGGCATCGTGCGGCCCGACCATCTACCGCGGCGACAAGTTCCCGCCGAGTATCAGGGCAACGCGTTCGTGTGCGAACCGGCGGGCAATCTGGTGAGCCGGCAGGTGCTTACGCAGCAGGGGCTGGCCATTTCGGCCAAGAGCGTTCAGCACGACGGCGTAGATTTTTTAACGTCGACTGACGAGCGCTTTCGGCCTGTGAACTTGTACACCGCGCCGGATGGGTCGATGTACGTGGTCGATTTGTATCACGGGATTTTGCAGCACAAGGCGTACGTCAGCGCTTACCTGGACGATCAGATCAAGAAGCGCGATCTGGACAAGAACGATGGGCATCGGGGTCGAATCTGGCGGATCGTGCATGAGTCGGCGCAGCCGGGAGCGTGGCCGCGATTGTCGAAAGCGCCGGTGGCGGAGCTGGTGAAGACGTTATCGAACGCAAACGGCTGGTGGCGCGATACGGCGCAGCGGCTACTGGTTGAGCGGCAGGACGAGTCGGCCGCGCCGTTGCTGAATGATGTGGTGGGCGGCAAGTCGCCCGGCGTCACGCCGCTGGCGAAAATTCATGCGCCGTATGCACTGGAGGGAATCGGGCAACTGGAGGACGAAGTGGTGGCCGGGGCGCTGCATGACGCCGATGCGCGGGTGCGCGTGTCGGCCATGCGGCTGGGTGAGTATCTCATCCGCAAGCACACCGGCGACTCGACGCTCAAGGCGGTTTTGGCGCTCGGGCAGGATGCCGACGCGGCTGTGGGGTTGCAGTTGTTGAGCATGGGGTCGCCGGATATTCCGGAGCTTCAGGCGGAGGTGGTGGGGGTGTTGTGGAAGCATGTGGACGAGCCGATTTTCCGCAGCGCCGCCATCAGCGGCGCGGCCGGCCGGGAGCTGGAACTGCTGGGCGGCCTGCTCGCAAGCAAAGGCCTGGGACAGGCAGGGAAGGGCACCACCGAGTTGTTTTCCGAACTCGCAAGCTGCGTGGTGCGCGGCGCAGCGGCGAGCGAATCGAGAAGCTGCTCGACCTCATCGCGCAGCAGCCCCCGACGGCCAGGGCGGCGCAGGAGGCGATGCTGTCGGGCGTGGATGAGGCGGTCGCCCCAACGCAAGTCCAAAAGTGTAACCTCCCGCCGGCTGCGCCTGCGCGCGAGCCGGCCGCGTTGCCCAAGCTGCTGACAAACACGGATGCAAACGTCGCAAAAATGGCCAAAAAGGCCGAGGCCAGCATGAGCTGGCCGGGCAAACCGGGAGATACAACCCCGCCGCTCAAGCCGTTGACGGATGCGCAGGAGAAGCGTTATTCGGCCGGGAAGGAATTGTTTACGCAGAACTGCGCGACCTGTCATCAGCCCTCGGGCCTGGGGCAGGATGGGATCGCGCCGCCGCTGGTGGACAGTGATTGGGTGCTGGGGCCGGAAGATCGGGTGACGCGGATCCTGCTTGTGCGGCCTGCGCGGGCCGATCAAGGTAGGGAAAAAGACCATGGATCTGGAAATGCCCAGCATGCGGGCGTTTGATGATGAGCAGGCCGCCGGCATATTGACGTATATTCGCCGCGAGTGGGGCCATGAGGCCAACCCTGTGGAACCGGCGACGGTCGCGCGGTTCGCAAAGAAACGGCCGAGCGCGGCGACACGCAATGGACGGCCGAGGAACTGTTGCAGATCAAATAGAATTTTTGAAAGCGAGGCAGACGATGGTGGCGCGATTGTTGGGTGTTAGCGGCGTTGTGTTGGCGATGATGGTGATGGCAAGCGCAGCGCGGGCGGCCGACGCAGCGCCGGGCGACGCCAAGGGATTTTCGTTCAGCGACGTGGCGGGCGACCATCTGGACGTGCTGCTCGATGGGAAGACGGTCGGCCGCGTACATGTACGCCCACGACACGTCCAGCGATGCCAAACATCTGGAGACGTACAAGCCGTACCTGCACGTCTTTGACGCCGAAGGAAAAGAGCCGATCACCAAAGGCCCCGGCGGCACGTTTCCCCATCATCGCGGCATCTTCATCGGCTGGAACCAGATCACCTTCAACGGCAAGAAGTATGATCGCTGGCACATGAAGGGCGGCGATATCGTCCACCAGAAGTTCACCGATCAAAAGGCCGACGCCGACCAGGCCACGTTCACGTCCCTCACGCACTGGATCGCCGAAGAGGGCAAGCCGCTGATTGAGGAGGAGCGGACGATGACCTTCCGCCGCGCCCCGGCCCCGGCCCGGCTGATCATCGACTTCTCGTCGAAGCTCGAATGCGCCCAACGGCGACATCAGCCTCGACGGCGACCCCGAACACGCGGGCGTCCACTTTCGCCCGGCGCCGACATCAGCTCCAAGGAGACGGTGTATGTCTTTCCGACGCAGAACCCTGACGCGCATAAGGACCTGGATTTTCCCTGGGTGGGCGAGTCGTACACCCTGCACGATCATCGCTATAGCGTGGTGGAGATGAACGCTCCGACAAATCCAAAACAGACGCATTATTCGGCCTACCGCGACTACGGCCGATTCGGGGCGTTCTTCAAAGCGCAAATCAAGAACGGGGAGGCGCTGACGGTGAAATACCGCTTCCTGATCGCCGACGGCGAGATGCCGCCGTCCGACGTGATTCAAAAATCCTGGGACCAGTTCGCCGCAGTGACAACGCCCACGCAGGTGCCAGTCATGACGGTAAAAAATGCCGAGGGGACCAAAGCAAAGTAGCCTCGACGATAACGCGGCTTTGAATGTCAGGAGAATCGAATGCACGACGCCCCTTATCTGGTGAAGCCGCACACCAGGGTCAACCTGAAGAAATGGGCCACCGACGACATCGGCGGCTTCAAGGACAAAGACGACGCGCAGCCCAGGATTGAAAAGAACCTGAAGAAGCTGGCCGGGCTGCAGGATGTTTTATACGCCCAAGCGAAGCACGGCGTGTTGATCGTCTTTCAGGCCATGGACGCCGGCGGCAAGGACGGGGCCATCGAGCACGTCTTCAGCGGCGTCAATCCGCAGGGGTGCCAGGTCGCCAGCTTCAAGGTGCCGTCCACGGAGGAAAAGGCCCACGACTTTTTCTGGCGTTATCACCTGCGTGTTCCGCCGCGCGGGATGATCGGAATTTTCAATCGCTCGCACTACGAAAGCGTGCTGGTGGAGCGGGTGCGAAAGCTCGCGCCTGAGAAAGTGTGGTCAAAGCGATACCAGCAGATCAATGATTTTGAGGAGATGCTGACGGCCGAGGGGATCGTGATTCTCAAGTTCTTCCTGCACATCTCCAAGGACGAACAAATGAAGCGCATGCAGGCGCGGCTGGCCGATCCGTCAAAGAACTGGAAATTCAATCCCGGCGATCTGGACGACCGAAAACTCTGGGGCGAATACCAAGAGGCCTTTGAGGACCTGCTCGAAAAATGCTCGACGAAACATGCGCCATGGCACGTCGTTCCATCCAACCACAAATGGTTTCGCAACTGGGTGGTGTCCGACGCGATCGTGCGGCGGTTGGAAAAGCTGGATATGAAATACCCACCGCCGGTTCCGGGCATCGAGAAGATCCGCATCGACTAATGGTATTGCTCAAGCCGCCAGCGCCTGCGGGGCAATGGGAGCAGGAGCACGGCGCGTCCGGGCGGTTGCCCGTCGAGAAACTGCGCCAGTCAAAGTCGAGTGACGTGTCGTGGATCTGGTGGACCTGCAACGGCGTGTCGGACACGAACATAATCATTTCGGCAAGATCAGGCTCGCAGGCGCCCGTCGTTTCCCTCGCTTTATAAGTAGGGGGCGGCGGCGCGTGGTGCCGCAGTGATTGACCCGAATCGCCCGGCGCGATGTCCAGCAGGGTAAAGCCCAGTTCAAGCTTTGTGGAGATGGTCCCATTCTGGATCAGGCCAAGCACGTGCTCAACCGAAACTCCCCAAAACTCGGCCGCGACTGCGGGGGCAACCCAACAAGACATGCAGATGACTCCTAGGATAGACTCAACTGCTCATCGGCGGTGCCTGCAAGACACTTGAACCCTCGCCGCAGGTGTCTGGCGCTGCAAAGGTTATGGGAGGAGCAGCCGTTTTCGCGCCGCCAGGCAGGATGTGAAGGCCACTGTACTGCCCCCGCTGATATTATTTGTAATTCTGGAATTGCAATGGAATCCCAACCGGATTGGCCCGCAGGTGCTGCTGCACGGCCTGCAAATCATCCAGCTTCGACCCCGTGACGCGCAAGCTGCTCCCCTTGAATCGACGCGTTCACCTTCACCTTCAGCTCCTTGATGGCTTTTTGAATCAACTTGGAGGTGTCCTTGTCGATGCCGCTCTTGAGCTTCACTTTCTGGCGCACGGTCTTGTGCGTGGCCTGCTCGGTCTTCTGCGGGTCCAGCGACTTGGGATCAACGCCCCGCTTGATCATCTTTTCGATCAGCACCTTCTTCACCGACTCCAGCTGCGGCTCGGCGTCGGCCGTCAGCGTCAACTCCTTGTCCTTGCGATTAAACTCCAGTGAAGCGGCCGTGCCTTTGAAGTCGTAGCGCGTCTGGATTTCCTTCACGGCCTGATTAACCGCGTTGTCCATTTCCTGAAGGTCGATCTCCGAAACGATGTCGAAGGAGTGATCGGCGGGCATGTGAACCTCTCTTTGATTTCGCAAGACTATAGGGCCGGCCGCTCGGGTTTCAACAATTGTGAAAACTCGCGCCGACATTCGACCGCTGCCTCCGGCATTCGTATTGTGTTAGGTGCAGGAGCGAGTGCCATGGATCTGAAACAGCGGCTGGCGATTCTGGCGGATGCGGCCAAGTACGATGCCTCGTGCGCCTCAAGCGGATCAAAGCGCGCCAACGACGGCAACAGCCTCGGCGACACCAACAAGATCGGCATCTGCCACAGCTACACGCCCGACGGACGCTGCGTGTCGCTGCTGAAGGTGCTGCTCACCAACTACTGCATCTACGACTGCAAATTTTGTGTCAACCGCGTCTCCAGCGATACGCCGCGGCGCACGCTTCACGCCGGCCGAGGTGGCGCGGCTGACGATGGAGTTCTACAAACGCAATTACATCGAAGGCCTCTTCCTCAGCTCCGGCATCATCCAAAGCACCGACTACACCATGGAACAGTTGATCGAGGTGGCCCGACTGCTGCGCGAGGAGCACCGCTTCAACGGCTACATCCATCTGAAGGCGGTGCCGGGCGCGAGCGCCGATCTGACTGGCGGCGGCCGGTCGTTATGCGGATCGGCTCAGCGCCAACATCGAACTGCCCACCCAAAATGATCTGGATCAGCTTGCACCCGAGAAGAGCCGGACAGTCATTGAAAGCTCCATGGCCAACATCGCCGCCGGCGTGGCCGAGTCCAAGCACGAGCGGGCCAAAAGCCGCCACGCTCCAGCGTACGCCCCGGCCGGCCAGGGCACGCAGATGGTGATCGGCGCAACCCCCACCCCGGACCGCACCATCCTCGCCACCGCGAATCACCTCTACCAGCGCCACCGCCTGCGCCGCGTCTACTATTCGGCCTTCAGCCCCATCCCCCACGCCGACACGCGCCTTCCGCCCCAGCCGCCGCCCATTGATGCGCGAGCATCGCCTCTATCAGGCGGATTGGCTGATGCGGTTTTATGGTTTTCGCGATGAGGAATTGACCAGCACAGCCGAGCCGGATCTGCCGCTCGATTGCGATCCCAAGCTCGCCTGGGCGCTTCGCCATCGCGAGCTGTTTCCAGTCGACATCAATAAGGCGGCCAAGTGGCGGCTTCTACGAGTGCCCGGCCTGGGTGTGCGCAACGTCGAGCGCATCCTCCAGATTCGCCGTCATCGCAGCCTCCGACTGGCCGATCTGGCAAAGCTGCGTGTGGCCGGCCACAAGATCCGCCCCTTCATCATCACCGCCGATCACAACCCCGACGCCCTCCGGATCGATCAAGCCGATCTGCGACAGCGCGTCGTCCGGCCCCAGCGCGCAGTTGGAACTCTTCGATGCCGCCGGATCGGCGGCGACGGGGGAGCTATGAGTTGGCGGCAGGTCACAATCACGCGTGATTTCGAGAGCTGGCGGGACGCAGCCCGCGGCCTGCTTGCAGAGGGGGCCGCGCCCGATGAAATTCTCTGGTGCGAGCGGGAGAGTCACCCAGCCGCTGTTACGGGGTCTGTCGGAACAGGGCAGATCCAATGCACCACCCGCGCCAGCGGTTTGCGTCCCATCCGCCTTCATGCGCCTCGCGAAAACCGTCGCGTGCTATCGCGGCGAGGAGCGCTGGGCGCTGTTGTATCGCGTGCTCTGGCGGATCGTGCATGGCGAGCACGAGTTGTTGGAGATCGCCATCGACGACGACGTGCATCGGCTGCTGGCGATGGAGCGGCGCGTGCGATTTGACCGCCACAAGATGACGGCGTTTGTGCGGTTTCGAGAGGTGCAGGCCGACGATGGCCCGCACTATGTGGCCTGGTACACGCCCGATCATTACATCGTAAGAGAAACGGCCCCCTTCTTTGCGCGGCGGTTTGCAACGCTGCGATGGTCCATCCTCACGCCCGATACCAGTGCGCATTGGAACGGAGAAATGCTGTCGTTTACTCCGGGCGTCGAAGTCAGCGAAGCGCCGGCCGCAGACGATCTGGAAGATCTTTGGCGGACCTATTACCGCAACATCTTCAACCCCGCGCGCATCAAATTGAACGCGATGAAGAAGGAGATGCCCGTGCGGTTTTGGGACGTGCTGCCCGAAACTCAAGACATTCCGGAACTGCTTCAATCAGCGCCCCGGCGGGTGAAGCTGATGGTGTCGCAAGCCCCAGCGGAAAAATCCGCCGCCGCATTCATTCCACCCGCGGCAACTTTGGACCAGCTTCAAAAAGCCGCCTGCACGTGCCAGGGCTGCCCATTGCATGCGACGGCCACGCAGGCAGTCTTCGGCGAAGGTCCCGCCACGGCCCGGGCAATGGTCATCGGCGAACAGCCGGGAGACCAGGAGGATTTAACCGGCAGGCCGTTCGTCGGACCCGCCGGCCAGTTGCTGGATCGCGCACTCCAGGAGATCGGCATCCAGCGTTCGTCGCTGTACGTCACGAACACGGTCAAGCATTTCAAGTTCGAGCCCCGCGGCAAACGCCGAATCCACTCCAAGCCCAACGCCCGGGAAATATCAGCCTGCATGCCCTGGCTATTGGCCGAGATCAATCAAATCAGGCCAAGGCAGATTCTGTGCCTGGGCGCGACCGCCGCCCAGGCCCTTCTGGGCCGAGAATTCCGCATGACCCAAAGCCGCGGCCAAGTCCACACAACATCGCGCCACGCCCCCTGGCTCATGGCAACGTTTCATCCCTCCGCATTGCTACGCATCCCGGACGAAAAGTTGCGAGAGGCAATGTATAAGCAGTTCATGACGGACCTGCGGACGTTTCGCGATGCGCTGGAGGCGAGCTGAATTGTGGGGCATGCTTAATCGAATGGCCGGTTGAGGATTGACGAGGCTTTACGCCAAAAATGGGGAGAAAATCGCCCAATTGCTCCCCCAACACCGCCCCCTTTCGACTGGATCAAATTCGTTTCAACCACGGAGGCACGGAGGGCACGGAGGGGAGAGGAGTTTTACCGCGGATGCGCAGAGATGCAGAGGATTGCGATGGGTTTTAGTTAGGTGTGGTGTTTTTTGGTATGGATCTGGGGACATGGGCGGGACGCCCATGCTACGGTTGGAGGGGGCGGAGCGGG
The DNA here is from genome assembly GCA_963788015.1 of uncultured Phycisphaerales bacterium. Lineage (GTDB taxonomy): Bacteria > Planctomycetota > Phycisphaerae > Tepidisphaerales > Tepidisphaeraceae > JBBRHH01. The sequence goes on along the minus strand of CAWBEY010000012.1, from coordinate 2,496,955 downwards.
ATAAAGATAAAGATTAAGATGAGGATGAAGAGTTGTTATTCACTTGTCAAAGAACATGGGTTGTCCGAAAGGGGAGGGAAGCGGTCTTCTTATTTCCCCTCTCGTCCCGTGCGATGGGTGGCATCTTTGCTGATGCGGCCATGGCGAACATTATCCTATCGTATGGGGTGGGTGAGTGCAAGGATAATCTGGAGGAAATATTGGCCACTGATGGACATGGATGAACACTGAGTGGATGGGCGTGGGGGGAGGTAGGGGGTGGGGTGGTGGGGCCTGGACGCTGGCGTGGTGGTTACGAGATGTTGGCTGCGCCCCTACTCATCCCATTTCCGTGCCAATCGCTATGTTCCGGCCAGACGATGCTGGCGAGACGAATTTGTGGAACTGGTTGTTTACTTTAGCTCGACTACTACGCGCAGGCCGATACCGACTGTGTTGGGGGGGACGAAGTCGCGGCGGGCCGAGCGGATTAGATGAGGGCCGGTGAAGCTTGAGCCGCCGCGGACGACGCGTTTGATGCCGGAATCCGGGCCGGGCGGGTCGGCCGGGGGAGATTTCGCGTAGTAGTCGCTGGCGTACCAATCGGAGCACCACTCGCTCACATTGCCATGCATGTCATACAGGCCCCAGGCATTGGGCTTGAACGAACCGACGGGGGTCATTTTGTTGCGGAGGATTCCCTTTCTTCCTTTTCCCCAGACCAGTTCGCCAAAGAAGTTCGCGTCGTCGGTGCTGATTGTGGGGCCGGTGTTGAAGGGCGTGGTGGTTCCGGCACGGCAGGCATACTCCCACTGGGCCTCCGTCGGGAGATGAACGCTTTGGCCGGTTTTTTCGGACAAGGTCTTGCACAGGGAGGTGGCGTCATTCCAATCCAGAATGGTCTCTGGATTTCGGGGGGCCTTTTCGCGCTCCTGAGCTTTTCCGACCAGTTGCAGGCACTGCTCCTGGGTGACGAGGAAGACGCCCATATAAAATGGCCGGGTGATTGTCACTTCGTGTTGGGGGAGTTCATCGGTGGGATCGCCCGCGCCGTTGTGCATATAGGTTCGTGCGAGTTTTTCTTCCTCGGCTCCGACCCCCATCTGAAACTTCCCGGCCGGAATCAGCGTCACCTTGAGCATGATTCGCTTGCCCAAGTCGAGATTCTGCTCGACTGACTTGATGCCGTTGCGTTTGGCGTATTGGGCGATGGTTTCTTTCTCGTTCCACAGCGCGTAGTCGGGCTGGGTGGTTGGGCTGGATTCGGCTGCGAGTGAAATGTCGCTTCCGTGTCCGGGGACGATCGCGAGCAAGGCGAACATCAAAGTGAATTGTAAAGTTGTTGGCCGAGTCATAAGGAACCTCTTTGGTGAGGAACGTCAGGATAGCGGAGGCTGTTTGACATGGCGGGAGTTTAACAAGAATCGGCGGCCGATCAGCAGTAATATGGGAGGGTGCTAAAGTTGGCGACAACCCGAATTTTGTTCATTGGCAACAGCTTCACGAATCGCAATGACTTGCCGGGCATGCTTACTCGTATGGCCGCTGGTGCGAAGCCGGCGCGGCGGGTGGAGGCTGGGCGGGTGATCGCCAATGGGCGGGCGCTCAAGACGCATTGGGAGCGTGGGGAGGCGCTGGCGGCGATTGGGGCGTCGAAGTGGGACTATGTCGTTCTTCAGGAACAGAGCACGTTGCCGTTGAAAAATGCGGTGCGGATGCGGGAATATGTGACATTGTTTGATGAGGCGATCCGTGCCAGTGGGGCCAAGACGGTGCTTTATATGACTTGGGCGCGGCGGCATCAGTGGGAGCGGCAGGATGAGTTGAGTGCGGTTTATGAAGCTGTTGGGGAGGCGATTGGGGGGATGGTTGTGCCGGTGGGGGTTGCGTGGCAGCGGCTGTTGGACGAGCGGCCGGAGATTGGGCTGCATGATAAGGATGGGAGCCATCCGAATTTTGCGGGTACGTTTTTGGCTGCTTGTGTTTTCTTTTCCGTGTTGTTTGGGAAGAGGGTTGAGGGGGTGGATGCGGGGGATTTGGCTGGGGTGGAGCGGTTTGGGGAGGGGGTGGCTGGGGTGCTGCAGAGGGTGGCGTGGGAGAGTGTGCGAGGGAGGGCATGAAGATTGACGTTACTTGAAACTGTGCGGCAGGTTTTCTGTGCGCGAAAATTAGAAAATTACTTAATGGACTTCTGTGGTCAGCCGAACGGGCAGAGAGCAATAGCTTGTGACCCTTTTTGCGAGACACGAATCGCAGTGACTTGCCGGGCACGCTTACACGAATGGCCGCTGCTGCGAAGCCGGCGCGGAGGGCGGTGTCGGCGGTGCGGGCGATGAGGAGGAGTTTCAGGCGATGCTGGACTTTCAGGGCGCGGTGCAGCGTGGCGAGGGCGCGGCGAAAGCCGGGGCGTTTGAGCCAGCGGCGGAGGACGGAGGGGGTGGGCCAGTCGTGAGGCGGCGGACCGTCGGGATGGTTGTGAAAAGCGCGCAGGAAAAGAGTTTGAGCGCGGGTGGTGCTGGGTAGATCGGACATAAGTACCTCCCTGGAAAAAGAGTTGTGGGAGTTGGAGGGGGTGAGGCAGAGCCCAGGAAGCGCCCCCAAAGCGCCCCCGGAATCTCCCTGTTTTCTCCCCCGTGTCTCCCTGTTTCTGACAGTAAATCTCCCCGAAATCTCCCTCGAATCACCCCCAGCCGCGGGGCTGGAAATGTGTAATGCGGAAGGAAGAACCAAGAGTAAGGAATGGGTGCTGGGGCGAGTAGCGGCCGGGCGATGATTGGGCTGTTGGATTGGCCGTTGGATTGGCAAGTGGGTTGGCGAGTGGGTTGGCAAGGCGGATTGGTTGGAGGGATGGCCCCATTGCTTGCTCCCCTGGTTTTCTCCGGCGGCTGGATTGGCCGGAGGGCGAGGTGGGAGGGGTTTGGTGTTGGCCTCTTAGATCGCCGCAATAAGTGTACGGTAGATATTTGGTATTATCAAGACTAAAGTGTTTTTTATTTCAAAGAATATTTTGGGGTTTTGAGTTTTTAGGTGCCGAGGTGCCGCCGTGGGAATGGGATGTTTTTTTCTCCGCGAATGGGCAAGCCTGCGTGTGGGATTTTGGTAAGCGGGCGTGTCTCTCGTATGTCGTTCACCCTGAGAATCGGAAGTTCCCTGGGGGGACAGGATGCGGACGGTGACGACAGACGCCGGCGGTTTCGCAGCTTTAGCAGCAGGACGATATGCAGCGGATTGTAAAGGCGTTGGGTGGGGTGCTGGAAATTACCGTGCGCCTGCCGGGTGGTGAGTTTCGGCTTGGACAGTTTGGTGGGGATGCGGCAGGACGCGAAGAAGAAGAATCGGTGAGGAGGGCCGGTATTGAATTAAAGCGCGGGTGCAATTGAAGCGGCTCGTTTGGGTTGACCTGGCCCGGAAGGCCGGGTGGTGGGGAGGCGGGTGGCGGACGGCGGTTGGGCCGGCGGCAGGCCGGGGGGGTGCGTGGAGGACGGGTGGCGTGGCCGGGGTGGTGGGGAAGGGTTCGGCCGGGGCGCAGCGCGGCAATATCGTGAATGACCCCTTTGAATTTCCCTGAATGACCCCTTTGAATTTCCCGAAGCAGAATATTCGTGAGAAGCACTGGCGTTGAACGAAGCGGGTGCAGAATCAGAGCATATAGTTTACGGGATGAATTGATGAACTGATGAACTAAGCATGAATCGCCCGCGTCACCTTTAGTTCTGCCCGCTTTCACTCAACCCGCAGCACGAAAGTCTGGGCGTAACTTCCCACCCGCTGCGTCTCGACTCCCAGCACCTTCTCGTTCCCCCACTCAGCGCCGACTCGTCGAGCTTCGCGCACCGGCTGATCGATGGTCACCGTCACGGCGACTTCCGCCTCGCCCGCCGCGTTTGCCTTGCCGGACAGGACGCCGGTGAGCGGGTCTATCTTGAGCCACTCGGGGCCTTTTTCCAATGCGAACGCGGGTGCTCGATATCGAAATAGCCGTGGACCTCCTGGCCCTTTTCCAGCCTGGCTCAGGTCACCCAACGAGCGGGTGGCATGCAGTTCGTAGCGGTACTCGACATCGCGATGAGCCGCGATCACTGGCTTGCTGTAGATCACCGGCGCGGCGCGGTGGCGCAATCGGACGGGCCGCTGCGGCTGGATTGCTCGTCCACGGCCACCACGCGATAGTAGCTGCGGTTCGCCTCGGGCAAAGTCACCTCCGGGCCAATCACCGTGAATTCGGTGGCGGTGGTTTCGGCGATGAAGTTCGGCGGGAACTTCGCCTTCCATGCGGCCATCTCCATCTTGCTCACGCCCACAACGCCCGGGCGTCCTTCGTCGGCGATGGTAAAACCTTTTTCGTCACTCCCGTAGACGCGGTATTTGGCCGGCGCGGCCGACTGGATTGGGCTTCCAGTGCAGAACACCCGTGCCCTTGGCGGCGTCGAATTCGAGCGTCACATCGACCGGCTGGGCCGGCCCGCGCGGCGTGAAACTCCAGATTGCGCTCCACGGCCCCCACACTCCCTTGTCATCCTTGCGGCGGCACGTGCCAGAAGTATTTGCGGTCCGGGGTCAGGAGGCCCGGCTGGCCGAGCGTGTACTGGGGGCGGATGCCGGTCTTGTCGCGAGCGGCTGGTTTGCCCTTTTCCTCTGTCGCATCGGCGGTTTTGGAGATCAGTTTGTAGAAACTCATCGACAGCGGGAAGGCCATGTCGGACCGGCCGGATAGCTCGAATTGATAATCGGCGATGGCGTTCGCGTCGGGATCTATCGCCGGTTTCCACTGGAATGTGATGTCGGTGCCATTGCTCTGGCCACCGTCGGGCGGGTCAATCGGGGCGGCAGGTGCTTCGGGCGGCCTGGAGGCGGAGCGCTCCACCCAGCGGTGGGTGATGCGCACGTTGCGATTTTCCTCATCACCGGAGGATTGATCGGTGTACGTAAATGAATTCTGGCCGACACTCATCTCCGGCAGCGCCAGCAGGGCCATCTGCACATCATTGATAATTGCCAGTCGCTTGAGCCGGGCGGCGGCGGGCACTTCACATCTTGATCTGGTACTGGTAACAGGCCGCTCCGACAGGCGGAAAGAACTTGTCGAGGTTGTCGCTGGCGGGCTGCCAGGTCTTGCCATCGACGCAGATGAAGAACTTCGCGTCCGTGCTGTCGACTTCCAGTCGGCCGCCGACGAAGACGTACGGGCTGTGCATCGTCCAGATAAGGGTGGCGGTCTTGCCTTCCTCGGCCGCGAGGCCATCGGCGTCTTGGACGAGGTGTTCGGCTGTCGTTGCACCTTGTGCCAGGCATGGGTGGTGAAGTTCGGGCGGTATTCCCAAAGGCCGTTGCAGATGGGGTTTTTGTAGATCGGGTCGGATTGAGGTGCGGCGTGATACATGGGTGGGCTTGGTGTCCCCATCGCCATTCGAGCGCTTCGCCGGGGCGAAGCACCATATTCATTGTCGTGTCGGCCTTGCCCGCCCGCTGCCCGTGACGGCGGCCCGCGAAGCAGTACAGTGCGGCCATACTGGCCCCGGTTGAGGAATCATCGGAAAAGAGAATGCCCTGCGAGTGGGTGCGCTTGATCAGATCGTGGTCGCGCACCAGGTCCTGCTCGCCGGCCACCGTCTGGTTGTCGTGCAGCAGATAGACACTGTGGAGATCGCCGTCGAAAAAGTGCCAGCGATCATCGTAGAAGACCTGCGAGATACAGTGGCCCATCGCCGGGCCTGCGCTGCCTTCTGGCCGGTTGTTCCAAGGGCGGGCGAGGCAGATGGAGTCGTTGCCGCATGTGTTGTAGCCGTAGACATTGAACACCTTCACCGGGTCGCCCAACTCCTGGTTGTCGCCCGGCGAATGATGGCGATAGTGAATCTGCTGGAACCAGATGGCGAAGGCTTTGTCGGCGTCGTTCATGCCGGGCGTGATGGCCGACGCAACGATTTCATCGGCGGTGCGGAAGTGGTTTCGGCCGTTCGACAGCCAGGGATTTACCAGGTCATACGATCCGACGTTCTCCATGCGCATGGCAGCGGTTGGACTCCCAGGTTGGACGAGGCGCCTTCGCGGTTCATGCCGCAGCCCATGGGCGAACGGCAATTTAGCCCATCCATGGTGCCGCCCTGGGTGACGACGTAATGGTGAGCGGCCTTGGTGATGTCCTCGACATGGTCCCTGGCGACGTCGGAGGGATGGTGATTGCTGCTCCAGGGAAATCGCGGATCCTCTGCCCGGGCCGGGGCGACGGCGAACACGATCGAGAAAAGGATGGCGATTGCGAGGAAGACGGCGCGGATGGGGGTTGAGCTATCATGGTCGGTGCCTTTGGGCAGACTGTTGGGTGCTGAAGAGCCGACGCGAATGATACCAGCGGGCGGTTGGGAATGTTTACGGCGGGGAAGAACTAAGGGTGGCGCGGAACCTTTCCTGCACTTCCCGCGTTCTCCCTTATCCTTCGCCTTCCGCCACCCCACCGGCCTTCCCCGCGGCCGCAGGCTCTGCCGCAGGTTTAACGTCCCCGCCATCCGCTGTACCCACTTCTCGCTCCCATACGGCCTGCCCCGCTCGATGCTCAGCTTTACCCCCGATTCTAACTCCTTGTCCTGCTCCTGTTCCTCATTCACCACGGCCAGCCACCGCCTCGGCCGATCCACCGGCCAATCGGCCAGCAATTCATTGCGCAGGCATGACCCCGCCGCTGCGCCACATAACAGCTTCCCCACCTCCAATCCTCCGCCGCCTCCACCAGCTTCGCCCGCAGAGGATTCCGCTCCACGTACCGCAGCACCGTCAATAGGTGCTCATCCTGCTGAATCGGGAAGCCTTGAATCGCCCCTGATAGAGATGCCCATGCCCCACCGCATTGTGGGCATGCTTCCACCGCTGAGCGTGCGTCAGCGTCAGCCAGCGCATGAACAGCGTCAATTCCCCATCCTTTTTCGGCCAAAGCAGGCGGAGTTGAGTGCGGTTTATGATGGCGTTGGGGAGTCGATTGGGGCGATGGTTGTGCCGGCGGGGGTTGCGTGGCAGCGGTTGTTGGACGAGCGGCCGGAGATTGGGCTTCATGATAAGGATGGCAGCCATCCGAATTTTGCGGGTACATTTTTGGCCGCGTGTGTTTTCATTCTGTTTTGTTTGGTCGGAGGGTTGAGGGGGTGGATGCGGGGGATTTGGCTGGGGTGGAGCGGTTTGGGGGTGGGTGGCCGCGGTTCTGCAGAAAGTGGCGTGAGAGAGTGTTCGAGCGAGGGCGTAAGGAATATCGCTTCATCATCGACGAATTTGGCAACACCCGCTTGTCTATTGCCGTGTGTGCTTGAGCAGCCGCCGACGGTGCTTGTGCTCACGATCGGACATGGGCGGGCGCGAGCGCCCAGGACGTTTCAAATTTCCCTGGATGCGGCGCAGGGGATGTACTTTGTCTTGTCGGAGTCGGGGTGGCCGTGCAGCAGGGTTTATCCTTGTGATGATGGATGCGGTCATAGGCAAGTTCTTCAATTGACTCCCGACCCCTTTGGAAATTTCGACCCACTCCCGACTTCTTAGAATCTGCTGGTGTGTTGGCGTAGAGTTCTGCCCATGTGACCTTACCGCTTGGCATCTTGGGTTGTGAGTGCATCTTTAGGCGAGTACGATCCAGCCCATGCCAGAGAGGTCACCGAGCATCCTAATACTCACACCTTCTGTTTCAAATTCAGCTATCGATCTGCCGGCTCCGTCGAAGAACATTTTCCATCGGCTCATCAGCGACCCAACCAATTCCCACCGGCCTCAGCGCGAGAGGCTCTGCGCCGAGATGCTATGTTCAGCCTTACTGACGCGCCTGCTCTACGAGATGGCATCCTCCGATTTCTGGCTAGCCTGACGGATACTCCGCTGCCACCGGAAGGGCTACGCTGGCAGATCGACACTGAATTGCCTATTGGGGGCAAACGAGATGATCTTCGCATTGAAGGATTCACCGGTGAGGATCCTCAGTTGTGCCTCGTTCTGTGGACGATGGAGATAAAGGTCGGAGCGGGTTTTCATAAAAGCTTTTTGCAGCAATTAGTTAATGAAGAACCGGAACGGAGCGTTCAGACGCAGGATGAACTGGTAAACCAGCTCGTGAACTACGATCTCTGGCTCACCCACCAATTGGTGATTCATCGACGTGGCATCGTGCTGGCGATGACGAGCCGAGGCTGCAGTTTGGCCGAGGGTCTGAAGGAACGATGGTTCCAAATTAGTTGGACGCAACTGGGTCTTGCGGTTGAGACTATTCTGGAGAGCGGAGCTTTGCCTGACGGCGATACTCTGCTGGGCCGGCATCTTGCCGGATTCATACGGATGCACTTGTGGAAGGAGTCGGAAATGCCGGACGCAGCACTTTCGTTTGACGATGTGGCCCTTATCAGGGCGTTTGCGACGATGGGCCCAGAATGCGAGGAGCGAGTAAATTCGCTAGTGGCGAGCCTTGAACCAGTGATGAGATTGAGCGAAGTCGGTGTTGGTCCGCCTAGTTTGTCACAATGCCTTTTCAAGTCGAGTCGTCGTTGAACAGTTTATCAATCGCTTGATTTAGAGAACTCCACGGCGCTGGTTGCAGGCGTTGCATACGGGCTCGTCCTGGTATGGATCGAGACTGAGAACAAGCATCGAAAACGGATAAGGGGGCATGCCGAGGCACGACTTGAAGCTCTCTGCGAGAGAAATCCCAACTGGAAGTTGAAGGACTCCAGTGATTGGATAATTTCATTGTCGACGCCGTTGGAAAAAATGCTGGCGGCCGATGATCCCGTCGCGTGGCTGGCGGATTTAGTGAAGAACGCTATTGACGATCTCAAAGCCGTCTCGCTGATCGCGGATATCGAGAGTAAAAGCGTGTAACGATTGGGGTATACCTCCGTCACAGCCTAATAATCGTAGCAATTGCACAGGACGTGCGGATGGCAAACTGCGTCTATGCAGGTCTCGTGGGCCGTGTGCTTGAGCAACCGCCGACGGTGCTTGTGCTCATGATCCGACATGGGAGACGCAGGCAACTGCGACGTTTCAATTAAATAAATAGAAGAACGTCCTGCGGGTCGCCGCAGGGGTTTACAGGAACAGTCGTGAGATGTCCTGGAAGGTTACGAAGACGAAGACGCTGAGGATGATGCCCAGGCCTACGAGTTGGGCTACGGTTTGGGCGCGGGCGGAGAGGGGGCGGCCCTGGACTTTTTCGAGGATGAGGAAGGTGAATAGGCCGCCGTCTACGATGGGGATGGGGAGGAAGTTTACTACTGCGAGGTTGGCGCTGATCATTGCTAAAAACCAGATGAGCCAATCTACGCCCTTGAGGGCGAACTGGGAGCCGGCGCTGACGATGCCGACGGGGCCCATGAAGTTGGAGGCGCTGACGGAGCCCTGGGTGAGGCGGTGGAGGGTGACGTAGAACTGGAGCAGCAAATCGCGGGTTTCGGTGACGCCCCAGCGGAAGGCCTCGACGGGGCTGGAGGTTTTGCGGGGCTTGATGAGCTCCTTAAAATTTTCCTCGTGGGTGTAGCGGACGTTTTGCAGGCCTTGAAGATCGGCGTCGGTGAGCGTGAGCTTTCGCTCGACGGTTTCGGCCTCGGGGCCCTGGCCGACGGTGTAGAGGATGGAGATGGGGGTGTTGGCGGGTTGGTGCTTGAGGAGGGTGAGGATGTCGTACCAGTTGCTGACGGGTTGGCCGGCGATGCTTTTGACGGCTGCGCCTTTGTCGATGCCGGGGGCTTGAGCGGGCTGGGTGGAGGGGTTGGTGGTGGCGGAGGCCGTTAACGCTTTGGAGGCGGGGCTGTTGGCGAGGGTGCCGCTGACGACGGGGTGAGATTCGTCCAGGTCGATGTGGACGCCCAGGCCGTGCTTGCCCTGTCCGATGCGCATGTCGGGGGAGACGCCGGTGACGAGGCCGGGTTTGCCGTCGCGGAGGAAGCCGATGTCTACCTTTTGTTTGAGCTCGCCGGCCTTGCCGATGTGATCGATGAACTGATCGACGGTGGGGTTGTTGATCAATTCGCCGTTGACGGAGAGGGAGGTGATGATGTCGTGGGGGAGGAGCTGTTTGTCGCCCTTTTGGACGGGGGAGCCTTCCGTGATGGTGTCGATGACGGGGCGGGGTTGAAGGCCGGCGATGTTGACGGGGGTGTTGGCGAAGAATGGCTGAAAGCGGGGTTGGACTTCGACGATGCGGGGTTTGCCGTCGGCACCGGTGACGGTGAGCTTGACGGGGACGCCGTTGGATTGTTGGAGGGCGCGATCCAGGACGTAGTATTGATCGGGGGTGACGGGGGTGTCGCCGACGGCGGTGACGAGGTCGCCGGGATAGATGTCTTTTGCGGGATCGGGGTGGGCGGCGTCTTGCCAGGCCTTAAGATCTTTGGGTTCGACGTTGTCAGGGCCCTGGAGGGAGAGGGGGAATTGGCCGACGCCGATGTCGAGGAAGGCCTTGGGGTCGTCGATGGTGCGGCGGGGGCGGATGGTGAGGTGTTCAGTCGTGCCGTCGGGATGCTCGACGTAGATGGGGATGTCGAAGCCTTCGTGGACGAGGGCGGTGGCGAGGCGCAGGCTGGTGTAGTCGTGCTGGTAGTGTTCGTCGAAGTAGATGATTTTGTCGCCGACCTGGAGGTGGGCCTGCTGGGCGGGGGAGTTGGTGAGCATGGTGCCGACGACGGGGGGCGGGACGCGATAGCCGTAGAGGAAGAGGGCCATGAAGAGGGCGGCGGCGAGGATGACGTTCATGACGACGCCGGCCGAGACAACGAGCATGCGGGCGCGGACGGACTTTCGGTTGTAGGAGCGGGGATCTTCGCTTTGGGCGTTGGGGTTGAGATCGTCCTGGCCGAGCATTTTGACGTAGCCGCCCAGGGGGAGCCAGTTGAGGCGATACTCGGTTTCGCCCAGGTGGAGTTCGTCGCCGGCGCGGCTCATTTCGTCGCTGGTGGGGTCAGCGTTTTTGTGCTGGGCTTCGAGGTAGTCTTTGATGCGGGATTCGTAGTCTTTGCGGGTGGAGCCCCAGCGGAAGCCGATGCCTTTGCGCCAGGCGCAGATGGCCTGGCCGAAACCGACGGCGAATTGTTCGACTTTGATGCCGACCCATTTGGCGGCGAGAAAATGGCCAAGCTCGTGGAAGAAGACCACGAAGCCAAAACCGAACACCAGTGCCGCTATGCTGAGTGCATTTAGAAGGTAATGAGCAACCATGAGCGCGGGTCCGAAGTCCTCGGGAAAGAGACGATTGTGCCGTCAGGCACGGGCGATTAAAGCGTTAGCGGTCTGCCGCGCCCACTGGTCGGCATTGATGAGATCGGCCAGCGTGGGCGCGGGCTGAACGCAGTGTTTTGTCATTGTAAGCTGAACGAGGTTGGAAATCTCCCCGAAGGCGATTTTGCCGTCACAGAAGGCAGAGACGGCAGATTCGTTGGCGGCGTTCATGACGGCGCCGAGGGTGCCGCCGGTTTTGGCGACCTGGTAGGCCAGGCGCAGGGCGGGAAATTTTTCGGGATCGGGTGGCTCGAAGTGGAGGGCGAAGGGGTGGGCGAGATCGAGGCGGCGCGAGCAGCCGTTCTGGCGGTCGGGGTAGGTGAGGGCGTACTGGATGGGAGTTTTCATGTCTGGGGGAGAGAGCTGGGCGATGACCGAGCCATCGACAAACTCGACCATGGAATGGACGACGGATTCGGGATGAATGACGACGTCCACTTTTTCGGGGGGGAAATCGAAGAGCCAGCAGGCCTCGATGATTTCGAGGGCCTTGTTGAACATGGTGGCCGAGTCGATGGTGATTTTGTTGCCCATGCGCCAGGTGGGATGATTGAGGGCGTCGGCGAGGGTGGCGTTTTGGATCTGGTCGCGGGATTTGGTGCGGAAGGGGCCGCCGCTGGCGGTGAGGATGACGCGGCGGATCTCGGGGAGACGGCCACAGTGCATGGCCTGGAAGACGGCGGAATGTTCGGAATCGACGGGGAGGATTTGGACGTTCTGGCGGCGGGCTTCGGGAATGAGGAGGGAGCCGGCGACGACGAGGGCTTCTTTGTTGGCCAAGGCGAGTTGCTTGCCAGCGCGGACGGCGGCGAAGACGGCGGGGAGGCCGGCCGCGCCGACGATGGCGGCGAGGACGATGTCGATGTCGGGGCGCTGGACCATCTCGACGAGGCCGGTGGGGCCGCAATAGAGTTGGACGCCGGCGCGGGAGAGTTCAGAGCGGGCGGCATCGGGGATGTTATCGGTGGCAAGAGCGACGGCGGCCGGTTTGTGGCGGCGGACCTGTTCGAGGAGCTTGTCGATTTGCTGATGGGCGCTGAGGGCGACGGCGCGGTAGGGGGGGCCGAGGTGTTCGATGACTTCGAGGGCGCTGGTGCCGATGGAGCCGGTGGAGCCCAGGATTGCGATGCGTTTGGTCAAGCAGGGGTAATATAACGGGGGCTGGGTGATTGGGTAGGGGCGGGGGGTGATGAGGGAGGCGGGTAAGAGGTGAGCGGGCGGGGATGGGGTTTAAGGTTGTAAAGGATTTAGTGGGGTCGTTCATTGCAGAGATCGGTCTATCGCCGGGAAGGGTGCGTTGGGTTAGAATCCGAGGCACGATGCAGACGCGATATAAATCAATCCTGCTGTTTGGAGCGCCGGGCAGCGGCAAGGGAACGCAGGGGAAAATCATTGGGACGATTCCCGGGTTCTATCACAGCGCGACGGGGGATATCTTTCGGTCGCTGGACTTGCAGAGCGAGATGGGCCGAAAGTTCTGGGAATATTCGAGCAACGGGCAGCTTGTGCCAGATGAGCTGACGATCAAGCTTTGGCGGCAATACATTCTGGGGATGGAGCTGATCAACCAGTTTCATCCGGAGACGGAGTTGCTGGTGCTGGATGGAATTCCGCGCACCATTGAGCAGGCCAAGCTGCTGGAGGACACGATTGAGGTGGTGAAGGTGGTTTACCTGGTTTGCGCGGATTTTAACAAGATGGTGGAGCGGTTGCGGCGGAGGGCGCTGAAGGAGAACCGGTTTGATGATGCAAATGATGCGGTGATTCATCGGCGGCTGGTGGAGTATGAGGCCAAGACGCGGCCGGTGCTGGATTTTTATCCGGCCGACCGGGTGGTGCAGGTGGAGGCGACGCTGTCGCAGATCCGGGTGTTGAATGAGATTGTGAAGGTGCTGGTGCCGCTGAAAGAATCACAGGACCGCCATGCGGAGGCGGACGTGGAGGTGGAGCGGGTGGCGGCGCTTTCGGCGGCAGCGGGCGTGGCCGTGGCAGCGGGAGCGGTGGAAGGGGTTTAGAGGGGCAATTCTGAGATGGTCAAGAGGTCGTGGGGAACAGATCGAAGTTGAGACAATAACCATGAGCGAAGCAGAAATATCGGCTGATGTGAATGCTGATGCGGTGACGGCGCGGTCGGTGGTGTTGATTGTGGATGACAACACGCAGAACGTGGAGTTGCTGCAGGCGTTTCTGGAGTCGATGCCGGTGGAGATCGTGACGGCGTTTGACGGGGTGGAGGCGCTGGAGCAGGTGCGGCGGCACAATCCGGATTTGATTTTGCTGGACATCATGATGCCGCGGATGAGCGGGTTTCAGGTGTGCAAGCGGCTGAAAAGCGATCCGGCGACGAAGGACATTCAGATTTTGATGGTGACGGCGCTCAACGAGCTTGGGGATATCGAGCAGGCGACGGAATGCGGCACGGATGATTTTGTGAGCAAGCCGGTGAATAAGTTTGAACTTCTGACGCGGGTGAAGAGCCTGCTGCGGGTGAGGCATTTGAAGAATGAGCTGGAGAGGGCGCTGAGCTATCTGAATGAGATTGAGCAGGATGATGAGACGAGCAGCGCTTGAGGGGGAGTAGGCAGTAGGCAGAAGAGAGCCCTCACTCCAGCCCTCTCCCACGGTAGTGGGAGAGGGGGCCGGATTTGGAGGGGGTGTTTGTGATCAGGACATGGCGGGGGTGCAGGTGAAGGATTTTAGTTATGAAATTTACTTTTGTAGCGGTTGTGTTGGCGTTGGTGGGGGTTGGGTGTCAGGAAGTTAAGTCGGGGGTGGGGACTACTCGGCCGGCGGGGACGCAGCCGGTTTCCGGGGGGGCGGGGATTGCGGGGGAGTTGATGCAGGATGTGAGTGCGATGGCGGGGTATGGGGCGGAGGCGTATCGGAAGGTTTATGAGAAGGACGAGATTGTCACGGTGCTGAAGAACGGCATGACGGTGATCTCCAAGCGCGTGGCGTCGCCGGTGGTGGCGGTGCGTTGCTACATCGGGACAGGAGGTGTGTATGAGGGGCAATGGCTTGGCGGGGGGTTGAGTCATTTGCTGGAGCACCTGGTGGCCGGGGGAAGCAATGGCCGGCGGACGGAGGAGCAGAACAAGGTGCTGCTGCAGCAGATCGGGAACAATTCCAATGCGTATACGACTACCGATCACACGGCGTTTTTTATCAATACAACGGCCGACCATCTGGAGCAGGCGGTGGATCTGGTGAGCGGGTGGGTGCTGACGGCTTCGATCACGCGGGCGGAGTATGCGCGGGAATTTGAGGTGGTGCAGCGCGAATTGGAGATGGACAAAGGGAACCCGGACTGGGTGTATTACGAGCTGACACAGCGGAACCGGTATTTCGTCAGCCCGGCGCGGGTGCCGGTGATTGGGTATCAGGAAGTGATCCAGGGGTTGTCGCGCGATGATGTTTACAACTATTACAAGAAGGCGTATCAGCCGAACAACATGGTGTTTTCGGTGGCCGGGGATTTTGATCCGGAGAGGATGCTGCAGGCGGTGCAGAAGTATGTGGCCAACGCCAAGCCGGGGCGGGAATTTTCGCATGATATCTCCGATGAGCCGCCGGTGACGGCGCCGCGGACGCTGGTGTGGACGTTTCCGAAGCTGGGGCAGGCGAAGCTGCAACTGGCGTTTCCTTCGGTCCAGGAGACCGACGCCGACGTGTATGCGATGGATCTATTGGCGACGATCCTGGCGAAAGGAGAAAGTTCGCTACTGGTGGAGGAGATCCGGGACAAGAAGGAGCTGGTGACGGCGATTGGGGCGGGAGATGACACGCCGCAATACGTGCAGGGGACGTTTCACGTGGACATGGAACTGCCGGCGGCGAAGGTGGCCGATGCGACCAGCGCGGTGCTGGAGCAGATCGATGCGATCAAGAAGAACGGGGTGGACGAGGGCCGGCTAAAGCGGGCCAAGACGCAGATGGCGACGGCGCGGGCGTTTTCGCTGCAGACGTCGGAGGACATTGCGTCATCGCTGGCGACGGATTACCTGATGAGCAACGATCCGCATTTCAGCGATCGGTATGTGGGGCGGATGGGGAAGGTGACGGCGGAGGAGATCAAGGCCGTTGCCAACAAGTATCTCAATCGCGAGCAGATGATGACGACGGCGATGTTGCCGGCGGATGCTCCGGCTGCGGCGGCGCTGCCGAAGGCGGCGGATCTGCTGCGGGTTGCGGCGCCGACGACTGCCCCGGCGACTGCGCCGGCGCAGTCGCAGGTGGCGCGGGTGGAGTTGAAGAACAACACGGTGCTGCTGGTGAAGCGGATAGCGTCTTCGCCGGTGGTGGTGATGCACATGTATGGGTTGGGCGGGGCTGACGGCGGAGGATGAGAAGACCAATGGCCTGGGGAACCTGGCGATGGAGATGCTGCCGCGCGGGACAACGGGGCGCAGTGCCGGGCAGATCGCGGAGTTTTTTGATTCGGTGGGCGGGGCGCTGGAGACAAGCTCCGGGAACAATTCGTGGAGTTGGCAGGCGGAGTGTTTGAAGGCGGATTTTGAGAAGACGATGGAGGTGTTCGCGGACGTGGTGGATAACCCGTCGTTTCCAGACAACGAGTTCAAGCAGGTGAAGGAGCGGACGCTGGCGGCCATCGAGCAGCAGGATGCGGACTGGTTTAACCAGAGCCAGCGTTTTTTCAGGCAGACGTATTTTGGGCCGAGCAAGTCGCCGTATCAGTTTTTGCCGATTGGGACCAGTGCGAAGGTGACGGAGTATACGGCGGTGCAGGCGAAGGAGTGGTATGAAAAGACGGTGGCGGCGTCGCCGCGCGTGCTGGCGATTTATGGGGATGTTGATGTGGCGCAGGTGAAGGAGTTGGCGGAGAAATATATTGGGTCGGGCAAGTCGGTGGCGAAGATTGCGGCGGCGAAGGTGAAGAGTTTTACGCCGGCGAAGGCGGGGGGGACGGCGGGGGTGGTGGTGAAGCGGGTGGCGGTGAACAAGACGAGCAATCCGCACACCGGGATCCTTATCGGCTATGTTGCGGAGAGTGTGATTGCGGATGATGCGAATTACCCGCTCACGCTGGGGAAGACGATGGCCAGTGGCTTTACGTACCCGACGGGGTATTTATTTGAGA
Source organism: uncultured Phycisphaerales bacterium (assembly GCA_963788015.1). Taxonomy (GTDB): domain Bacteria; phylum Planctomycetota; class Phycisphaerae; order Tepidisphaerales; family Tepidisphaeraceae; genus JBBRHH01. Next base: position 2,480,637 of record CAWBEY010000012.1, on the reverse strand, counting down.
CGCTGCGGGGGCGGGGGCTTACTTACGATGTCAATAGTTACAACTTTGCCGGGAGGGATGAGAAGTTGGCGGGGGCGTTTGTGGTGTATGCGGGGTGCGAGCCGAAGGTTGTGAACGAGGTGGTGGATTTGATTCTGGAGAACGTGGCGCGGCTGCAGGGCAGCGAAAAGGATGTGCAGCCGGACTGGTTTGATCGGTCCAAGAAGCTGATTACGACAGCGGATGCGATGGACCATGAGACGGCCGCCCAGCAGGCGCAGACGGCGGCGATGGATGAGTTGTTTGGGTTAGGCTACGACTATCACGACAAATTTGCCGATAGGATCAAAACGGTGACACTGCCGGAAGTTCAGGCGATTGCACGCATGAAGTTGCGTGAATGTGTAATTACAATCAACACGTCGGAGCCGGAGGTGGTAAACGTGAAGGAAGGGGCGCGGACGTATGCGTCGTTTCCGCCGGTTGATCTTACTCCCCGCGGCGTGCAACACGACGTTGGAGGCAGCGGCGGGAAATAAAAGTGTGGCGGCGCATCATATAGAGCGGACGGCGAGATTTTCATTCCGGGGAAATCGCTGAAATTCGCAGGGGAAAGGATTGCGCATGTTTGATTCGTCGAGGACGATCGAGGAGTTTTTGTCGGCCGCGGCCGCCAGGCAGCCGACGCCGGGCGGGGAGCGTGACGGCGCTGGTGGGGGCATTGGCGGCGTCGATGGGGGAGATGACAGTAAATTACAGTCTTGGGAAGAAGGGATTGGAGGCGTTTGCCGACGAGTTGCGGCCGGCGCTGGCGGAGTTTGCGCGGCGCGGCGCTATTGCTGCAATTGATGGTGGAAGATCAGATGGCGTATGAGGCGATGACGGCGCTGATGAAACTGCCGGAAGATGCAGCGGAGCGGCGCGACAAAATGTTGCCGGTGCTGCTGACGTGCATTCGCGTGCCTGAAGCAATCGCGGCCGCGAACGTGGCGATCCTGGAGTTGTGTGACCGTCTCGTGAATTTCGTGAATCATTATTTGCTGTCGGATCTGGCGGTCTGCTCGGACTCTGGCGATGGCGACGATCCGGTGCGCGATTTACAACGTGCGGACGAATTTGAAGCAGGTGCCCGAGGAGAGCGACCGGCGGTCGATCGAGGCGACGATGGGACAGATTTTGAGCCGGGCGGTGACGCTGATTCAGAACGTGACGCCGCGCATCTGGGAGCGGGATCGGCAGGGGGCCTGAAGCCGATGGCGCGTGACGAGCGGGATTATCTGGTGGAACTGTCGACCGGGGTGGGCGGGCGCGGCACGCGAGGGTGGAGGGGGCGTGGAGAAGGGGCGGCCATTTTTGAGCGTGCATTTTGCGTGTTGCGGGGTGTATCAGCGGATCTATCGGAGCGGGGATGGAAAATCGTATCAGGGGCGGTGTCCGCGGTGCGGGGTGGCGGTGAAGTTTGCGGTGGGGCCGGGCGGGACGAGTTCACGTTCGTTTGTGGTACACTGAACTTTTACGGCTGGTTTGGAACTTCAATGGTAGTGCGGCAAGTGCGCGTTGAAGTTTTTTGCACTTTTGCACAGGAGGTTTGACGTGAGCATGGCAGCTCCAGATAAGGCACAGGCGGCAGGCAGCGCGGTGGGGGGTGGGGGGATGCATGTGCCCCGGCCGGGGGGCATTTGTGTGGTTTGCGGGGAGGCGATTGGGCCGGGGGAGAAGTTCATGGCGGCGCTGGTGGAGACGCCGGCGGGATTTGGCCGGGCGGATTGCTCGATGGGGTGCTGGGAGAAGTTTGATCGGAAGGACGTGGTGGCATTCTGGCAGACGGTGATGCCGCAGGCCCAGGAGAAGAAGAAGCTGTTTGTGGATGATGAGGTGTTGTGCGATTTGTTCGCGCGGCTGAATGCGGTGGAGGAACCCGCGAAGTTGAACTTTCGGTTTGTGCTGGGATTGATTCTGATGCGCAAGCGGCTGGTGATTTACGATTCAACGCGACATGAGACGGGGCGGGAGGTTTGGCAGGTGCGGCTGAAAGGGCGGGAGGGCGTGCTTGATCTGGTGAATCCGAAGCTTGGGGAGCAGGAAGTGCGGGAAGTGAGTGAGCAACTGAATGAGATTCTTTCGCAGGAGCTTTGAATGCGGCCTGTCTTGCTGATCATTTGTTGCGCCGGGACACTGTTGATTGGGGCGTTGGCGGGTTGCGCATTGACGGGCAAGACGACAACCACGCGTTATTACGGGCCGACGCAGACGATGGCGGAAGTGGTGGGGGAGATCAACGACAACAACCGCTTGCTGCCGACGATGCGGGCGACGCTGGATTATGAAGCGAATATTGTGGATGTGCAGAATCACGATTCACACTTTATTTCCGGCGATGGGGTGATGCAGTTTCGCAAGCCGCGCGATCTGCGGCTGATTTTGAACAAGCCGCCGCTGGGGCGGGCGTTTGACGTGGGGAGCAATGCGGAGCGGTACTGGGTGATGCAGCTTTTGCCTGACGACCAGCGGAAGTGGTGGTGGGGAAATTACCGGAATGTGGGCAAGCCGTGCGTGGGGGAGATTCCGCTAAGGCCTGATGCGCTGATCGAGGTGTTGGGGATCAATGACATCAATACCAATTTCAATGAACTGCCGGCGCCGACCATGCGGTTTAACAATGACGCCGACGCGTACATGTTTACCTGGAACACGCGGTCGGCGGAGCATTGGTGGGTGGAGAAGGAAGTGTGGTATGACCGGAAAACCAAGCTTCCGAGCGTGGTGTTGTTGTTTGACGTGAACGGGCGGATCGTGGTGCGGGCTTATTTGAAGAAGCATGCGGCCGTAACTGTGGAAGGAGCGCCGGCGGGGGGCGGGCCGAAAGTGGCGCGGCAGTACGACCTGTTTTTTCCGGATTCGCGCTCGACGATGAGAATTGATGTGAAAGACCTAGCGCGAACATACGAGACTGACGATATCATCTATCCCAACGATGCTTCATTTCGATTTCCCCGGCAGGATCAGGTTAGCGTACCCAGCGGCAGTGTCATCCAGGTCGATCGCGACTGTGAGAAGTAGGCTGCGATGGGTGGTGGTGATGGTTGCGCTGGCAATTGCGCCCGTGGTGGCGTGTGCGGGGACGGCCTCGCGCGTGGTGTTTGCGGAGGGGACTGGCGGGGGGGGTGGGCATGGGGTGGCGCAGGTGTGGGCGGGGTATTATGACAATGGGGCGGGGTCGCTGGGGCAGCGATTTTATCTGTATGGGCATGAGTTGTTTGGGCCGGAGGGGTGGCGGGAGCTCGGGGTGTTGGAGAGCCCGGTGATCGGGATGAGCCACCAGGGGAATGATGCGGTGGTGTTGTTTGAGGGAGGGCAATGGCAGTGGCGGTCGGGGACGCGGGTGTTGCCTGGGCCGAGCTTGTCGCGGGGCGGAACGATTATTTCACTGGCCGGGGATGCGGATGGGTTGTGGGCGGTGGGGGTTGCGGCGCCGGAAAAGCCGACGACGACCGGCTCGACTGCGCCGGCGAGTCTTCCGGCGACTGGTGCGGCGGGGATTCGGGAGGGGAGGGCTTATTTGTTTCATCTTGGGGCGGCGGCGTGGGATCAGGGGGTTGCACTGCCGGGCGAGGTCGGGGCGGATTCTCTGGCGAGGCATTCGCTGGCGGTGGTGGGATCGCATCCGATCATTGCATTTGCTGGCGATGCAATGAGCGTGCGGCTGGAGCAGTTTGATCCGGGGCAGGGGACATGGGAGGAGTTGCCGGCCGTACATTGTGACTATGCGGTGGGGGCGATGAAGGTGCTGGATCGGGCGGGGCGGAGAATGCTGTGGACGGCCGGCGGGAAACAGGCGGGGCAGTTGTGGAACCTGGAGCGGCGGGAATCGGCGGCGCTTGAATCTGGAACTGCCCGGAGCGCTGCCGAAGCCTGAGGAGATGGATATTGCATTTGCGGGGGAGTTGTACCGGTTGATTTTTCAGCGGGACACGGAGCGGTGGGAACAGCGCTATACGCAGGCCGGGGGCGTGAGCGGGCCGGTGCGGAAACTGGAGGTGGCGGTTGGGCCGCCGGATCAGCGGAGCAACTGGATATCGCTGCTGGTGATGGGGGCGTTGTCGTTAATGCTGATCGTGGGGATCCGGCGGAAGCGCGGGGCGGAGGGCGGGGCGGAGCTTCCGGCGACGTTTGTGCTCGCTCCCTATCCGCATCGGGTGGCGGCGGCGCTCGATTGACGCGATTCCGATTCTCGCGGCGGCCGGGTGGGCGTCGTCGCGGGTGAATTTCTGGGCGGCCAACGCGCTGGTGCGCGACCCGGTGGCGGCGGGGGTGCTCTTCGCGGGGTGTGCGGTTTACCTGGCGCACACGATCGTGGTGGAGCTTCTGGCGGGGCGGTCGGTGGGGAAGATGGTGATGGGGCTGACGGTGGCGATGACGGACGGGGCCGCGCCGACGCGGCGGGCTTTTGGTGCGGAACCTGCTGCGGGTGCTGGATGTGCCGGTGCCGTTGCCGCTGATGGTGGCCGTTGATGCGCTGGTGGTGTTGTATTCGCCGCTGCGGCAACGGCTGGGTGACTTAGCGGCCGGGACGGCGGTGATCAGGCGGGTGAGAATGGATCGGTTGCCGGTGGAGGAAGAGCCGGCGGTGAAGAATGATGCGGAGGCGGCGGCGTAAGCGGGTAGCGTGGGGGATTTAATGCTGCGGGATGTTTTCGTGGGGGGTGTTTTGGATGGGGAGGGCGTTGAGGAACAGTTGGCCGTAGCGTTTGGTTTTTACGCGGCTGTCGAGGATGACGACGATGCCGCGGTCGGTGCGGCTGCGGATGAGACGGCCGAAGCCTTGCTTGAGTTTGATGATGGCTTCGGGGACGGAGTATTCCATGAAGGGGTTGCCGCCCGCGCGTTTGATGGCGTCGAGACGGGCTTCGACGATGGGCTCGTCGGGGACGGCGAAGGGAAGTTTGACGAGGATGACGTTGCGTAGTTGGTCGCCCTGGACGTCGATGCCCTGCCAGAAACTGCTGGTGCCGAAGAGGACGGAATTGGGGGTGGTGCGGAAGCGTTCGAGCAGCACGCGCGGGGCGATGCCTTGGCCCTGGACGAGGATGGGGAGGTTGAGGGCCGAAAGATCGGCCTCGAGGCGCTGGGCGGCGGATTTGAGCATGGAGTAGCTGGTGAAGAGGACGAAGCGCCGCCGGTGGTTTGGCGGAGGTAGTGGAGGATTTTTTCGCAGGCGGCCGGGAGGAAGGTGGGATCGTTGGGGTCGGGGAGGTTGGATTCGACGTAGAGTTTGGCTTGTTCGGGGTAGTTGAAGGGGGAACCCAGGAGGAGGGTTTGTGCTTTGTCTACGCCGAGGCGGGATTGGATGTAGGCGAAGGCGGGGGAGGGGGAGTTTTGTGAGGGAGACACGGGCGGGGCGCCCGTGCCACGATTGGGGCCTTGATTGCGAGACACGGGCGGGGCGCTCGTGCCACGATTGTCGTGGGTCGAGACGTCGGACGTGGCAGGGGCGCCTCGCCCCTGTTGTTGTGGAGAATCATTGCTGCCGGTGATGATCTCCGAGATGGATTTTTCGTCCTTAAAGCGCCATGGCCAGTTAGTCAGGTTGGCTCGGTCGGGGTTCGACCACACATATTCCACTTGATTAATTAAATCTTCCTCATTGCGGATCAGGTGGTCGTAGTATTCGGGTTGCCAGAAGATCCCCGATCGCTTCAATCGCTTGTTGACCTCCTTGGCAGTCCATGATTTCACGGAGTGCATGATCCGCTGCAAGTCGGTTGCGTTGATGGGCTGCAGGACGAGGTGAACATGATTGGGCATGATGCACCACGCGAGCAGCCGATATTGCGTGTTGTTGAATTTCTGCAGGGTGTCGGCCACCAGTTGCGCGATCGTGTCGTCGCGCAGGGATGAGGAGCCGTGGCCTTCATCGAGATAAGACTCGATTTTGTTGGAGTGCAGGTCGCGGAGGACAAGCAGTTCTTCGGTGGTAGTCGGGTGAATGGAATTGCGGGCTTTGGCGATGAGTTCGTCGCGTTCGTGGAGCCATTCTTTGTGGAGAGCCTGAGGAAGGGAATCTGCGAGGCGGAAGGTGATGGCGTAGATGCCGCCTTTTTGTTCGAGGTGGGGGAGGTAGGCGCCTTGGCGGAGTTTAGGGCTTTGATCGGTAGACACGGGCGGGGCGCCCGTGCCACGGTTGGGGATGCATTCTGGGGCTGGATTTTGAGACACGGGCGGGGCGCCCGTGCCACCTTGGTTGGTGCGTTGTGGGGCTGGGTTGGGGGATATGGGTGGGGCTCCCGTGGCGCATTGGGGGTTGGGCGGGGGGGCGGATTTGGTGCAGAGGGTGGCGCTGGTCATGATGACGCTGGGGAGTTTGGAGAAGAGGTGTTTGCGGAGGCCGTCGGCGACGGAGATGGGGGCGGCGTGGAGGGTTAATCTTGGCGTGGGGCGGTTGGTGGTGTCCATCCAGTAGACGGCGTCCTCGAGGGATTGCTTGATGATCGCATCAAGCGTGTCGGCGCTGAGGGCCACTTTTTCGGCCACGCTCGAAAGTTCGCTGACATCTTCCTCGGCGTCGAGATTGGCCAGCATCGCTTTGACGTGAAGGGCGAGGTTGTGCAGCTTGGGGGAGAGATCGTTGTCCACCCATTCGGGCTCGTGGATCCGGCCGTTGGCTCGGCCTTGGCGCGTTTGCCAGTCGGTGCAGCGGGCGAAGAAAAGTCCCACGCGATCGTGCAACTCGACGACGTCGTCGATGGCATCGTTGGCGGCGCTGCCGTGGGTGGTGAGCAGGCCTTTGCCGCGCTTGGCGTCGTAGAGGGTGCGGAGCTGGTAACGCAGGCCTGATTCGCTGATCTTCAGGCCGAAATGATCGCCGGCGACGTCTTCGACGGTGTGGGCTTCGTCGAGGATGACGGCGTCGTACTTGGGGAGGTAGTTGACGCCGGCGGCGCGGAGGGCGAGATCGGAGAAGAAGAGGGCGTGGTTGACGATGAGGATTCGGCCGGTCTGCATGCGGCGCCTGGCGGCCTGCCAGTGGCAGGGCTTGTAGAACTTGCATCGCTTGCCCAGGCAGTTGCCATGCTCGGCGCAGACTTTGTCCCAGACGTCGCTTTCGGGGACGTGGGGTACGGTGGCGAGGGAGCCGTCGGTGGTGGTTTTGGCCCATTGCTCGATGACCTGGAGTGAGCGGATTTGGCGATCGTGCTCGAAGAGGGAGTACATGAGCTGGCCGGCCTTTTCGAGGCGGCGGAGGCAGAGGTAATTGGAGCGGCCTTTGACGAGGACGGCGACAAATTCGTCGGGATAGACGGCCCGGAGGAGCGGGATGTCCTTGTCGATGAGCTGTTCCTGGAGGGAGATGGTGTTGGTGGAGATGACGACGCGTTTCTTGTTTTTGAGGGCAAAGTCGATGGCGGGGAGGAGATAGGCAAAGGATTTTCCAACGCCGGTGCCGGCTTCGACCAGAAGGTGGGAGGGGTGGTTGAGGGCGGATTCGACCGCGTGGGCCATCTCCATTTGCTGGGGGCGGTATTCGTAGCGCTGGCCGAGGCGGCGGGCGATGGAGCCGTTTTGGCCGAGGATATTTTCGAGCATTTCGCTCATGCGTGAAAGGATTGTAGAGGGGTTGGTGGTGGATCGCGAAGAGGGGCGGAGGGTTTTGATTGCGCGGGGGATGTGGGGATAATGGGACTGGGGACGGATCGAGTCGAGGATGTATGAACAGTGCGATTAAACCTTTTTTTGTCCTGCTTGTGATTGTGGGGATTGGTGGCGTGTTTTTCTTTGCGCGGTCGATGTCGAAGATAGAGGAGGGTCCGGAGCTGGTTTCGTGGCGGGAGGATTTTGCGGCGGCGAAGGTGGAGGCGGAGGGGACGAAGAAACCCGTGCTGGCGTATTTTACGGCGACATGGTGCCCGCCATGCCAGAAGCTGAAGAGTACGACGTGGGCGGATAAAGACGTTGCCGGGGCGCTGGGTGAGTATGTGCCGGTGCGCGTTGATATTGATGCGCATCAGGATATGGCGGCGAAGTTTGCCGTCTCTGGCATTCCGCATTTTGTTGTGTTGGATGCGGGTGGGAACGTCGTGAAAAGTGCGACGGGTTATATGGCTCCGGGCGAGTTTCTGGCGTGGTTGAAGGGGCCTTCCAAGCCTGCTATTGTGCGATGAAATATGGGCACAACCAATCAACTAAGCACCTTGCAACGTAAGATCGCGGACCGGTCGGCCGTCATTGGCGTGATTGGGCTGGGGTATGTGGGCCTGCCTTTGATGCGGGCGTTTTGGGCGGCGGGTTTCCGGGCGATTGGGTTTGACGTGGATCAGCGGAAGATCGATGCGCTGGCGTCGGGGCAGAATTATCTGAAGCATCTGGGGGAAGGATTCGTGAAGGAGATGGTGGCGTCGGGGCGGTTTGCGGCGACGGCGGATGTGGGGCGTCTGGGTGAGGCGGATGCGGTGATCGTGTGCGTGCCGACGCCGCTGGGCAAGCATCTTGAGCCGGACATGAGTTTCATTGAGATGACGACGCGGGATATCGCCAAAACGCTGCGGCCGGGGCAGTTGGTGGTGCTGGAGTCGTCGACGTATCCCGGGACGACGCGGGAGTTGATGCTGCCGCCGTTTGAGAAGCGGGGGATGAGTTGCGGGAAGGATTTTTTCCTGGCGTTTTCGCCGGAACGGGAGGACCCGGGCAGGAAGGATTTTAATACGCAGACGATTCCGAAGCTGGTCGGGGGGCTGGATGTGGAAAGCGGGCAGGTGGCGGTGGAGTTGTATCGCACGGCGATCAGTGAGGTGGTGCCGGTGAGCACCGCGGAGGTGGCGGAGGCGGCCAAGCTGCTGGAGAACATTTATCGCGCGGTCAACATCGCGATGGTGAATGAGATGAAAGTGGTGTTGACGGCGATGGGCATTGACGTGTGGGAAGTGATCTCGGCGGCCGCGACCAAGCCGTTTGGATTTCAGGCTTTTTATCCTGGGCCTGGATTGGGCGGACATTGCATTCCGATTGATCCGTTCTACTTGACGTGGAAGGCGCGGGAGGTGGGGTATGCGACGCGGTTTATCGAGCTGGCCGGGGAGGTGAACCGGGCGATGCCGGAGTTTGTGGTGCATCGGACACTGTTGGCGTTGAACCAGCATGGGAAGGCCGTTCGCGGGTCGAAGGTGCTGGTGCTGGGGCTGGCGTATAAGCCGGATGTGGATGACGTGCGGGAGAGCCCGAGTTTTGAGCTGATCGAGAAGTTGGAAGAGCTTGGTGCGGAAGTGGATTACAACGATCCGCACGTGCCGGCGACGCACAAAATGCGGCATCATGATTTGAAGATGGAGAGCGTGGCGCTGAGCGCCGGATCGCTGGGGCGTTATGACTGCGTGCTGATCGCGACCAACCATGCGGCGTACGACTGGCAGATGGTGGCAGATGGGGCGAAACTGGTTGTGGATACGCGTAATGCGCTGAAGAATGTGACGGGGCGGCGGGATCATATTGTGAAGGCGTAGGGGCGGCGAAAGGACAAGGCATGAGCGCCAGGTGGCTTGCGCGTGGCTTGGTGATTGCTGTTTTGACGGCGGTTATGGGTGTGCAGACACGGGCGGCGCTGGGCGCGGGTGCTGCCGGCGACGGCGTTGTCGATGCCAAGCGGCGGGCGGCGCAACAGTTGATGCGGGATGGGAAGGACGCCGATGCTATGGCGATTTTAGGCGAAGTGATCGCGGCGGATGGGAATAAGTATCGTGATCATCAAATGCTGGCGCGTCTTTATGAGAAGACGGGGAGTGCATCGGAGTCGATCAGCGAGTATCGGAAGGTGCTGGATTTAACCGTTGGGGCGACGGGGGCAGAGGAGAAAGCCGCACATCTGGAGGCGGAGCGGAAGGTGAAGTCGCTGGATGCACTGAGCGACAAGTTAGAGCAGGCGGATCAGGAATATTTAAAGAAGCTGGATGCGCTTGAGAAGGAAGCAGAGGGGGCAAAGAACGTGGCGGCGGTTGACCGGATCTGGCGGATGCGCGGGGCGATATACCGTGGGGAGGGGCGGGAGGATCGGGCGATATTTGAGGTGGATCCGAGCATCGCTGGAGGGCAAGCCACGGATTTCAAAATGATGACCGGCCATCGGTATTTTTTTCGTTCGCGGGGAAGTTGGAGGACGAGTGCGGGTCCGGCGATTGAATGCACGGCGACAGGCGTGAAGGGCAAACCATGGGCTCCCCGGGGGTGGGGGTGCCTGATGGTTCAGGTGGAGAATGGCGGGAACTTTGATCCGATGGATAGTGCGGGAATCGTGCCCACGGGGACGGGTATCCTGCGATTCTTTTTTAATCTGCCGAGCATGGATATGAAGCCTCAGGGCAAGCTGCTGGTGATGGTGGAACGACGGGATTGAAGAGACGAGGACTATTTTGCTGAAGATCATGCATGTCGTGGGGGCGCGGCCCAATTTTCCGAAGACGGCGCCGATCATGGCGGAGGTGTCCCGCTTTCCGACGCGTTTTACGCAGCTTCTCGTGCATACGGGGCAGCATTATGACGAGAACATGTCGCGGGTGTTTTTTGAGCATCTGGACATGCCCTCGCCTGATGAGTATCTCAATTGCGGTGGCGGGTCGCATGCCCAGCAGACGGCGAAGATCATGACGGCGTTTGAGCCGGTGGTGTTGAAGCATCGGCCGGACTGGGTGATGGTGGTGGGGGACGTGAATTCGACGGTGGCGTGTGCGCTGGTCTGCTCGAAGCTGGGGATTCGGGTGGCGCACGTGGAAGCGGGCCTGCGGTCGCGCGATCGGACGATGCCTGAGGAGATTAACCGCCTGGTGACGGATCAGTTGTCGGACCTACTATTTACGCCGTCAAAGGATGGAGATGCCAATTTGATTCGGGAAGGCATTGATCCGACGAAGATTCATTGTGTGGGAAACGTGATGATCGACACGCTGGTGAAGATGTTGCCCAAGGCGGTGGAGCGGCCGGTTTTGAAGGACTTGGGGCTGGGGGCGAACGGGTATATTCTGGTGACGTTGCATCGGCCTTCCAATGTGGATGAACCTGTCGGGCTGCGGGAGATTATGCGGGCACTGGTAAAGATTTCGGAACAGGCGCCGGTGGTGTTTCCGGTTCATCCAAGGACGCGGCAGAAGATCGTGGGGCTTGAGATGCCGCTGCCGACGTCGGTGAGGTTGATGGAGCCGATGGGGTATCTGGATTTTCTCGCGCTGACGAATTCGGCCCGGCTGGTGCTGACGGATTCGGGTGGAGTGCAGGAGGAGACGACTTATCTGGGGCTGCCTTGTCTGACGGCGCGGCCGAACACCGAAAGGCCGGTGACGGTGGAGGTGGGGACAAACCGGTTGATTGGCAGCGACTATGAGGCGTTGACAATGGCGGCGGAGGAGGCGCTGGTGGCGGGGCCGGGGAAGGCGCGTCGGCCTGATTTGTGGGATGGAAAGGCCGCGGAGCGGATTGTGGCGGTGCTGGGCGGGGGCGTCCGATAATGCTGGTGTGACTGTTCCGCATGGAATTATGTTCCATCATTTTTGGGATGCGCGGCATCCGCGCGGGCAGGGGGCGATTTCCCGGGACGATTTTTCGGCGATGCTGGATTATCTGGGTGCGGATCGGATCTTGCCGGCGCGGGAGTGGCTGGCGCGGGCGGAGAACGGAAAACTGCGGGAGGGGGATTTGTGTTTGACGTTTGATGACAATTTGAGGTGTCAGTTTGATGTGGCGGGGCCGGTGCTGCGGGAGCGGGGGATGACGGGGTTTTGGTTTGTTTATACATCGGTGCTTGAGGGAAAGCTGGAGCGACTGGAGCTGTACCGCAAGTTTCGCACGGTTTTTTTTAAGGATGTGCAGGATTTTTACCCTGCTTTTTTTCAGAGTGTCGGGGCGTCGGAATTTGCGGAGTTGGTGCAAAATGCGTTGACGCGATTTCGGCCCGAGGAGTATCTGGCGGGTTTTGATTTTTATACGGATGAGGATCGGCGGTTTCGTTTTGTGCGGGATGAGGCGCTGGGGCCGGAGCGGTATTGCGCGGCCATGGATGCGATGATGGCGCGGCAGGGTGTATCGCCCGCGGACTTGGCGCAAGATCTCTGGATGGACGCGGCGTCTCTGCGCCAATTGCATTGGGAGGGGCATGTGATTGGGCTGCATTCGCACACGCATCCGACGCGGCTGGAGAATCTGGATGAGCGGGGGCAGGAACGGGAATACGCCACCAATTATCTGGCGCTGGCGACGCTGGTGGGCGAGCGGCCGGTGGCGATGTCGCACCCTTGCAATTCGTACAATGCGGAGACGCTGCGGGTGCTGGGGCGTCTGGGGATTCGGGTGGGGTTTCGGGCGAACATGGCGAGGTTGGATGGGAGGAATCTGGAGTTTCCCCGGGAGGATCATGCCAACGTCATGGGGAGGATGCGATGAAAATCACGCTGTTCACCAGCAATCAGCCACGGCACCTGGCGCTGATCGAGGCGCTGGCGGGGATTGCGGATCGGGTGTACGCGGTGCAGGAATGCAACACGGTGTTTCCGGGGAAGGTGGCGGATTTTTTTCGGAAGTCGGAGGTGATGCAGCGGTATTTTGAGCGGGTGATGAAGGCGGAGGCGGAGGTGTTTGGGCGGCCAAGGTTTGGGCCGGCGAATGTGGTGCAGATGGCGCTGAAGATGGGGGACTTAAATCTGCTGGAGGCGGAGGCGCTTGGGCCGGCGATGGAGTCGGATGTGTACGTGGTATTTGGGGCGAGCTATATCAAGGGTTGGCTGTGCGAGGAACTGGTGGCGCGGCGGGCGCTGAACATTCACATGGGGGTGTCGCCTTACTATCGGGGCAGCTCGTGCAATTTCTGGGCGATGTACGACGGGCGGGCGGATTTGGTGGGGGCGACGATACACTTGCTGAGCGCGGGGCTGGATTCGGGGCCGATGCTGGCGCATGCATTTGCGGAGGCGGAGGCGGCCGATCCGTTTGTGATTGGGATGAAGTCGGTGCGGGCGGCGCATGTGGCGGTGGTGGAGGGGATTGCGAATGGGCGATTATTGCAGGCGCGGCCGGTGGTGCAGGACCGGACGCTGGAGATACGGTATACGCGCAACGCGGATTTCACGGATGCGGTGGCGGAGGAATATCTGAGCAGGCTGCCGGGGCCGGTGGAGGTGTACGAGGGGATGAAGCGGCGGGAAGGGAATCGGGGTCTGTGAAGACGGAAGCAACAGGAAGACGGGAGAGACCACGAAGGCACGAAGTCACGAAGAGGTTTCTGGCGGTTTTTCTGTTTGCGAACGCCGGAGTTTCGGTGAAAAAGGCGGCGGGAATTTGAAGAGGTGAAGCAATTTGGCCAGTTTCGAATCCGCAGGCCGACATGTGCGGCGTCTGGAGATAATTTTGATTATTCGAAGACGGGGCCTTGCATGTTGTAGAAGTGGTCGGCGCTTTCTACTTGGACTTTGGTGATGGGGTTGTTTTGTTTGTTCAGGCTGGCACCGCTGGAGTCGAAGAAGTCGCCGCGGCTTAAGGTGACGATGCCGTGGGGTGGGATGGAATCGACTCGGCTGACGTAATTGCCGTCGACCCAGACGCGGACGTCGCGAAGGGCCTGATCGCTGGTGTTGATCAGGCGGATGTTGCCGTTGCCGCGGCTGATGAGGGCGACGGCGCGGAGGTCGTTGGAGGGCTGGCTGGCCGGGTACTTGCTGGTGGCGGCGTAGGCGGCGAGTTTGTTGTGCTGGGCCTGGGCGTCACCCTTAAAGGGATTGCTTAATTCAGTTTCAGCGCTGCAACCGGCAAGGGACAATCCGGCGATGACTAACAATGCATTTCGAAACATACGAACCTCCGGTGGGAATTGGCGTTAGAGTTGTAAATGGCGTACCAGCAGTAGGGTAGAGGTGGATTATCGGACTTTTAAGAAATTGCTTAGCAGGTGGCAGCGCGTTTTCTGACTATTTGTCTGCGGGGGTGCTGCGGCGTGGTTGTGATGCGTCGTGGCGGGTAAGATGTTGATTCACCTTCTCAAATAAGGATCGGCGGCATGGCGGAAGAAATGGGCGATGCAACTGCTGTGGTTGAGGAGTTGGCGGGGTATTGCGTGGTGCGCGAGTTGACTGGTGGCCGGAGTTATCTGTGTGAGTTGCCGGGGGGGCGGCGGGTGGTGTTGAAGACGTTGGACGGAGACTGTGTTCAAGATCGTGGATTGCATCCCCTGATTAAAGATCGTTTGAGCCGGGTGCGGGAGTTGGCGACGCCGGCGGTGGCGAACTTGCGGGCGGTGGAGCGGGAGGGGGAGGCGTGTTATCTGGTTTGGGATTATGTGGAGGGGCGGCCGCTGGAGGAGTGGTTTGCGGGGGGTGTGTCTTCGGCGGCGGCGAAGGGGGTGGCGCGTGAGCTGATTCAGGCGGTGGAGTCGATGCATGCGCGGGGGATCGTGCATGGGGCGATCCATGGGGGGAATGTGATTGTGGGAGACGATGGCTCGGTGCGGCTGACGCACGTGAGCCCGCTGTTGTATGACGATCCTGAGGAGGATGTGAAGGATGTGGTGGGGCTGCTGGGGGAGTTGCTAGGGGAGGGTTTTGACGTGGCAGGGGCGCGGGGGATGTCGTTGCGGGAACTGTCGCGGAAGGTGGCGGGGGTTGGTGAGGAGGAGGGGGCGCGGGAGTCGGTGGCGGTGGTGAAGGAAGACAGACGGCTGCGGCGGCGGGCGCTGCTCGGGGCGGCGGCGGGTGTGCTGATGGCGGTGGGGATTGTGGGGGCGGTGCGGAAGGTGGCGCATCGGCAGGAGCAGCGGCCTCTTGAGACGGGTGGGAAGAATGCCGTGCATGCGGCGCCTTCGGACCCGCGCGTATGAGCCAGGTCAGCCGTTATCTTGATCCAACGTTGGTGGAGCAGCTTCGCCATCTGCAACTGACGGCGCGGAGCGTGGTGGAGGGGAGCACGACGGGGCAGCACAAGAGTCCGGGGAAGGGGGCGAGCGTTGAGTTTCGCCAGCACCGGTTTTATGTGCCGGGGGATGAGCCGCGGCACCTGGATTGGCGGGTGCTGGGGCGGACGGATCGGCCTTATGTGAAGGAGTATGACGAGGAGACGAACCTGCGGTGCATGCTGATGCTGGATTGCAGTGGGTCCATGAAATACGGGCGGACGCTGAACACGAAATTTGATTATGCATCTCGGCTGGCGGCGGCGCTGGCGTTTCTGATGCTGAGCCAGACGGAGAGCGTGGGGCTGGCGTTGTTTGGGGTGCGGGTGAGCCAGTGGCTGAAACCGACGGCGGCGACGCACCAGTTGTCGCGGATATTGGAATCGCTGGAACGGTCGGCGCCGCAGGGGGAATCGGGGGTTGCTGTGGCGATGCACGAGGTGGCGGAGCGGCTGGAGCGGCGGTCGCTGGTGATCGCAGTGTCGGATTTTTTTTCACCTTCAGCGCAGTTTCGGGAGGGTTTGTCGCACTTGCGGCATCGGCGGCATGAGGTGATCGTGTTGCAGGTGACGGACCGCGACGAGGAAGAGTTTCCGTTTGATACCTGGCGGAGATTTAAGGGACTGGAAGGGGAGAAGCCGTACCTGGTGGAGCCGGCGCTGGTGCGAGAGCGTTACCTCGAAAACTTTCGGCGGCACCGCCAGCAACTGCGCGACGCGTGTACGGCGCTGCGGGCGGAATATTCTTCGTTTGTGAGCGATCAGCCGCTGGCGGAGCGGGTGCGGCAGTTTATCGAGATGCGGATTGGGGCGCGCTGACAGCGGGCATTTATGTTCCTGAACTCTCTTATGCTTCGTGGGCTGGCGGGCGCGATGCTGCCGCTGGTGTTGCATATGTTGAGCAGGGCGCGGTTTCGGAGTGGGGAGTGGGGGGCGATGATGTTTCTGGAGGGGGTGGACGCGCGGCAGCGCCAATCGACGCGGCTTCGGCAGGCGATTTTGCTGGCGATGCGGATGGGAATGGTGGGGCTGCTGGCGGTGGCGTTGTCGCGGCCACTGGCGCCGGGGAAATGGAACGTGGGGACCGAGCAGGGGCCGGTGGCGGCGGTGATTGCGCTGGACCGGTCGTACAGCATGACGCTGGAGGAAAATGGGCGAAGCCGCTTTGAGCGGGCGGGTTGCGGCGCTGCAGGTGCTGCGGGGATTGAAGGATGGGGACAAGTGCGGGCTGGTGCTGATGGGGGAAGGGGAGCCAACGCCGTTTGCCCAGCCGGTGGGAGATTTGCAGGCGGTGGCGCGTTTTGTGCAGGATTTGAAGCCGCCGACGTCGAAGGCGAATCTGGCCGAGGGGATGGCACGCGGGGCGGCGATGCTGGAGAGTTCAGAGGCGGTGGATCGTGAGCTGTACGTGGTGAGCGACCGGCAGGCGCTGACGCGGGCGCACGTGGATGAGGCGTTTGTGCAGCGATGGAAAGCCAGGCGGCCGCCGCGGCTGGTGATGATTCCGGTGGGCGGGGAGGAGGCGTCGAATATCGGGATAGAGGCGGTGGAGACGGTGAACACGCCGGTGATTGCGGAGATGCCGTTTGAGGTGGAAGTGCGGGTGCATAATCATGGGACAGCGCGGCGGGTGGGGGTGCCGCTGACGCTGTGGCTGTGCGCAGGCCGGGCGAGGAGGAGCGTCTGGTGAAGCGGGCGACTTTGAACGTGGAGGCGGGTGCGACGACGGCGTTTCGGGCGCCGGTGCTGGTGAATGAGAGGGGGTCGCATCTGTTGATGGCGCGGATTGATGCGCCGGGGATGATGGCAGACCGGAACTTTGAGTATGTGGTGGATGTGGTGAGCCGGCTGCGGGTGCTGGTGATCAGCGGGGATGAGCGGGAGGGATCGTCGGCGGGGGAATCGTGGTATTTGCGAAATGCGCTGGCGCCGTTTGGGGGCGGGAATGGGGGGCGCGGCAATCCGGCGGATATTGCGGTGGTGAAGGATTGGCCTGGGGAGCTGCGGAGTTATAACGTGGTGGTGCTGGCGAATGTGCCGCAGATCACGGCCGCGCAGGCGAGGGCGCTGGAGCAGTATGTGTATGAAGGGGGCGGGTTGCTGGTGGCGCCGGGAGGGTTGTCGCGGGTTGAGAATTACAACACGCTGTTGTATCGCAACGGGTCGGGGCTTTTGCCGGCGCGGCTGGGGACGTCGGTGGGGGGTTGGTCGACGCCGGCGTATGTGGCGTCGCTGGATAGCGAGCATCCGATTTTCAAATTTATCAATGGATGGCAAGCGATGCCGTCGGCGGTGGTGGGGCGATATTTTCCGGCGGTGGCCAAGCCGCTGGAGGCGAGGGTCTTGGGCACGCTTTCCAGTGGGGAGCCGTATGCGGTGGAGGGGCTGCTTGGGCGTGGGCGGGTGCTGCTGTTGACGACGCCGCTGGAGGTGGAGTGGAACCAGTTGCCGTTGTCGAGCTTTTATCTGCCGTTTGTGCAGTCGGCGGCCAGGTATTTGGGAGGGAGCGGGAAGATGCCGCGGAATGTGAAGGCGGGGGAACCGCTGGTGGCGGTGGTGGATGAGAACGTGGATGAGAAGACGGTGTTGGTGCGCACGCCGGAAGAAAGCCAGACGCCGCGCGGGGCAGTGTCGGTGAGCCCGCTGGGGCAGCATTGGCGGGTGTCGTACAGCGGGACGCACGTTCCGGGGGTGTATCGGATGCGGGCGGGGAACAGTGATATTTTGTTTGCGGTGCAGCCGCCGCGCGAGGAATCGGATTTGACTCCAGTTTCGCCGGAGCGGTGGAGGGGGTTGAAGAAAGATTTGGGATTTGAGGAGATTGATCCAGAGCGGGAGACGGTGGGGGCGGCGATTGTGCATGTGCGCAATGGTCGGGAGTTGTGGCTGGTTTGTCTGGGGGGCGTGGTGTTTCTGGGGATGGTGGAGTTGTGGATTGGGGGGTATTGGTCGTCGAGGCAGAGGCGTTAGGCGAGATGGATTGTTTTTCGTGCCAACTTCTGGGGGTTTTGAACTGGTCGCCGTTGCTGTTGCCGATGGCGGTGGTGGGGGCGCTTGGGATTGGGGTGGCGGTGTTGCTGCTTTATCCGTCGCAGACGCGGGCGATGGGCGGGATTTGGCGGTGGTCGCTGCCGGGGTTTCGGATTGCGGCGATGCTGGCGCTGGTGTTGTCGTTGCTGAAGCCGGTGCTGGTGCGGCCCAAAACCATTGAGGAGCGGGGGACGGTGATCGTGCTGATCGATCAGTCGCGGAGCATGGGGGTGAAAGACCTGGCGACGGACACGGAGGCGGGGCGGGCGGAGGTGGTGGCGCTGGCCGATGCGCTGGGCGGCTTCCGGCGGGGGCGCGGTCGAAGGCGGTGGCGGGGTTGTTCGATGCGGTGAGCCGGCTGGTGTCGCTTGCGGACGATGCGGGGAATGTGAAGAACGAGCTGGACTTCGCGCGGATTTCGGGGCGGGAGGCGCAGGGGCTGGAGGCGCGGTTCGGGCAGACGATCAGTGCGCTGGCCGAGGCGGCGCAGAATGCGGAGAAGATCGCAAATGAGCTGCACGTGCATCCGGGGCGATTGAGCAGCCTGGCGCATGTGAACAAGGACCCGCGGCATGCGGGCGACGTGCAGTTGATTCGGGGGTGGGTTGAGGAAGTGCGGCAGCGCACGGGGACGTCGCAGGCGGGTTTTGACAGCCAACTGTATCAAAAGAACGCGCAGGTGCGGGCGGCGTGCGATGAGCTGGCGGCGATGTCGCGGCTGGAACTGGCGCAGGAGGCGCTGCTGGATGCGAAGGCCGGACTGCTGGGACGCCTGGACCCCAAGACGCCCGTGGTGATGTTTGCATTTGGCGGGGAGGTGGTGCGGGTGACGCCGCACATGGCGGGTTCGACAACGCGGCGGGCGCTGGACCTTCAGCCGGTGGGGGCAGCGACGGATTTGCAGGGGGCGATCCAGACGGCGCTGGAGGCCGCGGGCGAAAAGACGGTGGAGGCGGTGATCGTGCTGAGCGATGGGCGCGAGGTGGAGGCCGACGCGGGAAGGCGTACGGTAGCTGGTCGGGCGCGTGTGCCGGTGATCGCGGTGTCGGTGGCGTCGGCGAACGTGCGCGATCTGGCGATTGCGGGGATGGAGTTGCCGCGCAGCGCGTATCTGGGCGAGGCGTTTCATGCGCGGGTGGAGGTGCGGAGCAGTGTTGATCCGTCACATTTGAATGGGATGGCGAAGCTGACACTGGGCGCGACGGTGGCGACTTCGCAGCCGGTGCGGGCAAGCCAGGGGAAGGCGGAGCCCGTTGATTTTCAGGCGGTGCTGGAGAAGGCGGGGCCGGTGCGGGTGAGCGTGAGCCTGCCGCCGCAGAAGGAGGAGGTGAGCGTTGTTAATAATCAGGTGGAGCGGTGGATGAAGGGTTTGTCGCAGAAGATGAAGGTGACGCTGGTGGCGAGCAATCCGGGGTGGGACGTGCGGTATGTGCGGTCGATGCTGGCGCGGGCGCCGTGGGTTGCGCTGAGCGATCATGTGCTGGGGGGCGAGGACATGATGCTGCCGATGGGATCGGAGGACCTGTTGGAGCAGGACGTGGTGATGTTGTTTGACGTGTCGGCCGGATCGCTAACGCGGGAGCAGTGGGTGGCGATTCGGCGGCTGGCGGAGGAACGGGGAGGGGCAGTAATTCTGGTGGCCGGGGATGAACATTTGCCGGCGGAGTACACGAGCGGGGAGCTGGCGAAGTTTTTGCCATGGGCACGTGGGTGGCCGGTGTGGCGGACGTGGCCGGGCGAGACGGCGTATTACAAGGTGAGCCCGGTACAGACGGGGAATGGTTTTGGATTGCATCTGGATTTGACGCTATCGGAGGATCAGAGGCGGTGGAACGAGTTGAGGCCGTTTTACCGGTATCTGGAGCTTCCAGCGCTGCGGGGATCGGTGCGGCCGCTTCTGGTGGAACGGGAATCGCGTGCGCCGATTTTGACGGAGGCGAACCTGGGGCGGGGGCGGGTGTTGTTCCTGGGGATGAACGAGACGTGGCGATGGCGGTATCGTGTGGGCGAGCGGGACCAGGATCGGTTTTGGACGCAGTTGATTCGTCACGCGGCCGAGGAGCCGTATGCACTAAGCAGCGGCGGGATTTCGTTTGATGCGGATACGTTTTCAATGACGCCGCGGGAATCGGTGCACGTGCGGCTGAAGCTGGCCGGGCGGAAGGAGCCGATGCCGGAGACGCTGGAGCTGAGCGTGATGCGCGAAGGAGGGATTTATCAGATTCATCCGTTGCGGGCGGTGGGGCCGGCCGATGCGGGGCGTTTTGAGGCGAGCGTGGGGAACTTGCCGTCGGGGGATTATGAGCTGCGGCCGCCGGCGCGAGGCGCGGAGGCGGAAGGGATGGCGCTACCGCTGCATGTGGGGGAGAACTTGGAGGCCGAGATGCGCGATCTTTCGGGGGACGCGGATCATTTGCGGGAGGTGGCGCAGGGAAGCGGGGGGAAGCAGATCACGCTGGAGGGGATTGCGGGGGTGCCGCAGTTGCTGGTGGATGTGAGCAGCCGGCAGCCGCGCGTGGTGGAGATGCCGCTGTGGGACAGCTATTACCTGTACTTTTTTGTACTGGGATGCCTGGCGGCGGAGTGGTCGCTGCGGAAACATTTTGGGCTTGCCTAGGTATGGAGGATTGATTGGGGTGCGGCGTAACGCATCCCGCTGGATCGGGGCGTGTGGTCTTGAGTTTGTCATGGCTGTAAAGGTCCTGCCTGCCGCGATTCGACGTTATCTGCGTAGCTTTGTCGCGCGGCGCAGGCGGGTGTGCCTGGTGTGCGCGATGGGTTTGGCGGCGGCGTTTGCGCTGCTTTGGACAAGTTTCGCGTGCGTGCTGGATCGGTATGCGCAGCTTCCGAGGTGGGCGCGGTTGATGCTGCTGATGGTAGATGGGGCAGTGCCGTTGCTGGTGTTGATGCGGCCAGTGTTTATGTGGTGCTGTGGGCGGATCGACTGGGAGGAAGCGGCCAACGCGGTGGAGCGGGCGAATCCGAGTTTTGGGCAGCGGCTGCAGACGGTGGTATCACAGCTTTTGGAGAAGCAGCAGTATCGGGGTTCGCAGGAGATTGTGGATCACCTGGTGCAGGAGGTGAGCGGGGAGGCGTCGGCGCAGAGGCCAAGAAGCGTGGTGCCGTGGCGGCCGGCGATGATGCCGGTGCTGGGGGCGGTGGGAGCGCTGGCAGGCGTGGCGGCGCTGATGAGCGTGCCGACATTGGGGATGCCGAGCCTGGTGCGGCGGCTGGTTCATCCGCTGAGGGTCCTGCCGCCGGTGACGACGACGCAATTGGCCGTGGACCCGCAAAATAAATCCATATTGCTGGGGCAGCCGCTGGTGATCCGGGTGCAGGCCAGCCGGCTTCCGGATGACAGCGTGGATTTGTACACGAGCGCCGATGGGCGGTCGTGGGCGCAGAATTCGATGCTGCCTTCGGTGCTGGGGGATTATGTGTTTACGTTGCCGGCGGTGGACCGGGATTTGCGCTATTATGTGACTGGAGGAGATGCAACCAGCCCTACGTATCTGGTGAGCGTGCTGCGGCCGCCGGCGGTGGTGGAGTTTCACGTGCGGTGTGATTATCCGGCCTATCTGGACCTGCCGCCGCTGAAGCGGGTGAGCAGCGAGGCGAATGTTGAAGCGCCGGTGGGAAGCACGTTGACGCTGGGGGTGGTGAGCACCGAGGCGCTGAAGTCGGCGATGCTGACTTCGGGCGCCCAGAAGATCGCGATGGCGCAGGCGGGGGACGCGAGCGTGTGGCAGGCCACGATGATGATGCAGAAAGACCAGACGCTGAACCTGGAGATGCAGGGGATTGGCGGCCAGGGGCAGCGTGGGCCGGTGAGCGTGGTGGTGCGGGCGCTGCCGGACAAGGCGCCGAGCGTGAAGCTGGTGCGGCCGGTGGAGGATGTGCGCCTGCACAGCACCGATTCGTTGAGCGTGCAATATGCGGCGCATGACGATCATGCGCTGGCATCGCTCAATGCGCTGGTGCAGGTGAATGGGCAGAAGTGCGCGAGACGCCGCTGCGGATTCATGGGGACCCGCGGCGGCAGGAGGGGGAGTTTCAGATTGATCTGGGGACGCTGGGGGTGCAGGCGGGGGACATCGTCAGCGTGTACGTGCAGGCGCAGGACAAGGCAGATCCGAAGCGCGCGGCGGTGCAGAGCGAGGGGCGGCGGATATTGGTGATGCCGCCAACGGCGACGGCGGATGCGGGCGCGGTGGAACGGGCCGGAGAGATGCGGCGGGCGAGCCAGATTGCGGCGACGCTGGCGGTGGAGTTGGGGGAGGCGGTGAAGACCTATGAAAGTGCGCGGGCGGGGAAGCTGAGCGAGAGTGATCGCATCAGCCAGATTGTGCGGGTGAATCAGAGTCTGACGACGGCGTCGGATGCGGGAGGGGCGCTGGAGCAGGCGCTGTTGCGATGCACAGCGCGGAGTTCGTCAGCGCAGTTGTCGGTGGCGCTGGCGGCGTGGATCGATAAAGCGCGGGTGGTGATCGCGTCGGCGGATCGAATCAATGCAGCCATTATTGATGAGCGATGGAAAGAGCAGGCGATCGCCGAGGCGATTGCGAAGCTGTCGGGCGAGGCGAATCGCGCTGGTGACGCCGCTGGCGGTGGCGGCGGATGGGGAGCAGGCGACGGCGGTGCTGGCGGATTTGAAGGCGTGGCAGGCGATGCAGCAATCGCCGGGGACGCGCGGGGCGGCGGATGCGTTTTTCAGGGAGCTTGGGCCGCAGGCGGAGGCGCTGGGGGCGAATTTTCGCGCGGCGGATGCCGCAGTGATTGTGCAGCGGAAGATTGATGCGGAGCGGGATTTGTGCAATGGGCAGGGGGTGATTGATTTTGTGCCGGCCGCGCGGGTGTGGCTGGCGCAGATGCAACGGGAGGGTTTGGATGCGGAATTTTCGGAGCGGTTGAATGCGGCATCAGCGGCGGAGGCGGTGCGGCCGGACGGGGATGCGCTGCGGGCGGCGGATTTGCACCTGGCGGGACGAGCGGTGATGGCGAGCACGGGCGGAAATGAACGCTCCGCGACAGCGCCCGTGACGCGGCCTTCGTTGGATGCATTTCCGGGGGCGCTGGCGGCGATGGAGCGGGAGCACGAGCTGAATCGAAGGCCGGTGGCGGCGCAATTGGCGGAGGAGGCGACGGCCATCCGCGCGGCGGGATCCGAGCGCGGGGGCGAATGGCGGTGTGGGCGGTTGGGACGAACGTGGCGGATGCGGGCGTGGTGGAGGATTTGGCGCTGCGGGCGAATCTGCTGACGGCGGCCCATGATTATGACCAGGCGGGGGCTCTGGATAAGCAGATTGCCGAGCGATTGAGCCAAGCCAAATCCGGTAAGAATGCGATGGGGGCTGAAGAAATTGCGCGGATGAATGCGACGCTGATGCAACTGGATCGGCTGGCGCGGAGCAGCAGCAGATTGCGAGCGACACGGCCGGGCATTCGCGGGGGGCGGAGCTGGCGGTGCGGCAGGAGGCGCTATCAAACGATCTGGCGGAACTGGAGCAGTCGCAGGCGCGGCCGGAGGAGGCGGATGGGCGCATGGCGCCGCAGTCGCGGTGGGGGGCCATTGGGAGACTGCTGCAGGCCCGGGAGGAGTTTGCGGCGCTGCCGGGGCAGGTGGGCGCGGCGTTGGAGGCGGCCAGCGCACTGCGTCACGCGGTGGAGCGCGTGCAGCAGAGCCAGCAGGAACTGGATTCGGCAAGTGCGGATAAGAAGGCGGCCGCCGCGCACAAGCTGGAGCAGGCGCGGCGCGGGCAGGTGGAGGCGGAGGATCGGTCTGAAGGCGGCTTTGGCGTTTGTCGGGGCAGGACGGGCGGAGGAACTGGCCAAACAGTTGGCGGGGTGCGGCGCGGATGATGTGGTGGCGCTGGTCGAGCAGAAGCTGAAGGGGCTTTTGCCGGGGCTGGCGGCTGCGATTCGGAATAATGACCGAGGCGCGATAGATCGGGGCCTGGCGGAGGTTCGGACGGTTTCGGAGCAGGCGCATCCATCTTTGCGGGAGGCGCAGGCGCGATTGTTTGAGCGTGATCCGATGCTGGCCGCGCGGTGGTTTGCGCATACGGCCAGCGCAGGCGCTGGCGCTGCCGGCGCCGGATTTTCAGACGGCGCAGAAATACCAGGAGAAGGCGGTGGCCGCGATTGCGCGGCGCGTCTGAAAGGCAATTGCAGCAATTGCAACGAACGCGGCTGATGGCGATTCCCGCGCTGGCCGGGGCGCTTGGGGCGGGGGACGAGCCGCGGGTGGCGCCGGCGCGGGTGGAAGCGGCAGGCCGGCGGCGGTGGTGTCGGGGCCAAAGCGGTGGGGATTTTTGAGGCGGCAGACGCCGCCGCTGGTGGAGGCGGTGCATCCAGAGAACGATCCGCCTGCGTATCAGGAGGCACTGCGGGTTTATTTTGACACGCTGCAAAAGGCGCGGGCGGATGGCGGGCGGCGGTAGGGGTTGTTAATCGGCAACGATGGTGATGGGGACGGTGGACTCCGCCACCCGATTGGCCTGGGAATCGACGATGGTGACTTTTAAGAGATAGCGGTTGACGCCCAGGGTGGTGGGGAGGGTGATTTTGCGAATGAGGTAAAAGTCGCGCCGGCGATTGCGGGCCAGGTCGAGGATGGGGCGGTTTTTGTCTTTCCAGACCGGGTCGCCGTTTTCGGTCCACAGCACCACTTCCTGCGTGAGCTTAGTTTCCCAGAGATGCTTGTCGTTGAGCTGCGAGGCGAAGTTTTCCACTTCGCAGTAGACGATGGCTTGGTGATCCTTGCCGGCCGCAAACCGCAGCGGTTCGATGGGCTCGTAATTGCCAAAGCCATCCACGCGGGTGCAGAGGGTGAGGGTGGGGATGCGCAGATCGGATTGGCCGTGCAGGCGGTCGGAGAGTTCGAGCAATGGGCGAAGTTTTACGCTCGACAGGAGGTTGGGATCGGTGCGGATGGCGTTGCGGAAGTTGCTGATGGCGTCGAGGAGGGCGTTGAGGGTTTCGCGATCTTCCGCGGGCAATGCGGCCAGCGGCTCGGACTGCGGGGCGGCTTCGTCGCGCAGCAGGGAGAGGAGTTGGTAGTCGAGTTGAGCGGCAAGGTCGCGCGGCTGATCGTGGGACTGGCGGATGATTTTTGCTTCCAAGCCATCGCCGGTGGGGGTTGGCGCGTGCTCGCGCGGGAAGGGGGGGCGGGTCGCGGCTGCGTGATCGTTGGGCGGGGCGATCAGAGAGAGTTGGTTGGTGAGGGTTTCGGGGCGGACGTGCTCGGGGAGGGGGGCGACGGCGGCCGGGGAGTGCGAAGGGTCGAGATTGTCCCATGCTTCGATTTTGGCGGAGGGCCAGGTCGTGGGGATGGGGCGGGTGGTGGGGGTGGCCTGGGGGGTGGGGCTGGCGGTGGCGGCGGGGTTTCTGGGATTGTCGCGCATGGCCAGCAGGGCTTCCATGCGCTCTGCGTAGGTTTGGGTTTGGCGGGCGATGGCGTCGGCCGATCCGGGCGGGGCTTCGGGGAGGGGCGTGGCAGCGCCGGCGACGGGGGCGGGCTTGGGTTGATCTTTGGGATTGGATTGAGAGCAGCCGGCGATGAGAAACAGGGCCAGACTTGCGTGAGCGAAGTGACGTGGCATGAAGACCTCCATCCTTGGAGTTGTGGGAAGCTGGCCTCCGGCCAGTGTTCGAGTCGCTACTATAAGCCCGGCGGCGGCGGGGTTGCAAGGTGCTCGTCACGCCAGATACTGGGGGCGATGGCGGCGGTGGGGATTTCTGCTACAAATCGCGGGTATGTCATCCTTTCTTGTTATTGGCCCGCATCCAGACGATCAGGAACTGGGAATGGGGGGTGCGATTGCGCGGCTGGTTTCGCAGGGGCATCGGGTGCATCTGGTGGATATGACCAATGGGGAGCCGACGCCGTTTGGGTCGGTGGAAGGGCGGGCGCGGGAGGCGGCGGCGGCAGCGAAAATTCTGGGCGTGGAGCGGACGCAGTTGGGGCTGACGAATCGGGAAGTGGTACACACCGTGGAGAACCGGCACAAGCTGGCGGCGGTGATTCGCGTGCATCGGCCGGTGGTGATGTTCGTGCCGTATCCGGTGGATGCGCATCCGGATCACGTGGCGGTGACGCGGATCGCGGAGGATGCGCGGTTTGATGCGAAGCTGACCAAGTCGTCAATCCCCGGCGAACCGTGGCATCCCAAGCGGATCATCTACTATTTTTGCACGCATCTGCGCATGAACTTCGTGCCGACGTTCTGCCTGGATATTAGCGGACAGATGGACACGAAGCTGGCGGCCATTCGCGCGTATGAATCACAGTTTGTGGTGAATGGCAGTCCGGTGATCGAGATGATGCGGACGATGGCGGGATATTTTGGGGGACGGATCGGGACGGCGTATGCGGAGCCGTTTTATACGCACGAGGTGCTGGGGCTTGGGGGGCTGGATCAATTGGTTTGAGGCTGAGTCAGGTGTGGGGAGGTGAGCTGGGCGATGAGGGCGGGGAGTTCGCCGATGCAGCGGATGACCCAGTGGGCGTGTGGCTGCGGGGGGCGGGGTGGGTTGTTTTAGAACTGTTTTCATGCCGAGCCTGCGCGGGCCGACGATGTCGGTTTTGATGAGGTTGCCGACGAACATGGCGTTGTCGGGGCTGACGCCCATTTGCGCCAAGGCATGGTGGAAGATGCGCGGATCGGGCTTGCGATAGCCAAATTCAGAGGAGTAAACGCGGACGGGGAGCAGGGGCAGGAGGCCGAGCATGTCGAGGTGGCGGTCGTGGACGGCGGCCGGGACAAAGGTGTTGGAAACCAGCGCCACCTTGAGGCCCCAGCGATGGAGTTGCTGGAGCATGGGGATGGTGTTGGCGTCGAGCCGGGTGAGATCTACGATTGGGGCGTACCAGCGCCAGGCAAGTTCGAGCAGGCGGTCGTGGCCGAGCTCAAGGCCGAGATTGTGCGAGATCCTGGCGAGCGTGGTGAGGCTGTTGAACTCCCGGCGGCGGAGGCGGGCCATGCAATAATCCCAGCGCGCGGTGCGGAGTTGATGGCGGGCGTAGCGCGAATAAGGGGGAAGGGCCATGCCCAGCGATTCGAGATAGTCGTAGGTGGTGCGAGCGCCCAGGGCCATGACGGCGCGTGGGTTGATGGGCTCGAAGTCGAGCAGCGTGTCGCCGAGATCAAAGAGCACGGCCTGGAGCATGTGGTGGCTTGCGATCGTTAACGCGCTTGCGCTAACCGTAAAACTTCTTCGACCATTTTTTCGGCGCCCTGGTAGACGATCCAGGGGCCGACATCGTTCATATAGCAGGGAGTTGTGACCAGAAGATGATGTTCGTCGACGCAGATGCCAGTGGGATCGGTGTTGACATGTTCTGCGCCCATGGATTCGATGGCGTCGGCCGTGGCTTTGTCGGTGCCGATGGAAAGTCTGGGCGGCGGGGAGGTCTGCCCGAGGACGCGCGCGGCCAGGACGGGGGCGATGCAGGCCAGGCCGATGGGCTTGCGGGCGGCGGACATTTCGTGGATGAGACGTTGCACCTGATCATTGACTGTGCATTTATGCCGTCGCGGGCGAAGGTGGACAGGTTTTTGGCCGCTCCAAAGCCGCCGGGGAAGATCAGGGCGTCAAGATCGGCGGCTTTTGCGGTGGCGAGATCGACAATTTTGCCACGGGCGATTCGGGCGGATTCGGCCAAGACGATTCTGTTGTGGGCGTCCGCCTTGGCCGGTCAGGTGATTGACGGTGTGGGATTGGGGGATGTCGGGGGCCATGCAGATGATCTGCACGCCGCGACGGTCGAGGGCGATGAGGATGCTGACCGCTTCGGTGATTTCGGTCCCATCATAGAACCCGCTGCCGCTGAGAACCACACCAACACGCGTTGCCATTTGTAGAACCTCCCGATGTGAGGGTTAATCCGATTATACCGCCACCCGTCCTGGAGCGGCCACTAAATGTGACTCACAGTGAAGGCTTGGTGGACCAGATAAAAAAGCAGCCGGCCCTTGTCGTGAAACAAGGGCCGGCTTTCGTTTCCGATCAGGCGTGACTGCTGTTCCCAGCGATCAGTTCTGATTGTACTTGTCGGCAACCGCAGCGCCCGCGAAGGGGACGAGGTAGCTGTCATCGGTGTAGACCGAGACAGTGCCGCCGGTGGGGGTAAAGGTTGGTGTTGAGAACGTGCCCTTGGTGTAGATGTTGTCCTTGTTGCTGCCGCAATAAGGGGTGGTGGACCAATCGACGTGGCCGTCCTGATACAGCACTTCCTGACCTTCGCCGTTGTGGTTGCGGGAGTTGGCCAGCTTCATCGCGCTGGTGGCGGCGGTGTAGCCGGGATCGGGGGCAGTGGCGTTGGGGTTCTTGTCGGCGGCGATCGCGTTGGCGGTCTGGGCCGGCCACTTCAGGCCCTGCTGCACGTCGTTCTTGCTGGGGTAGGGGTTGTAGAAGCTGTAGCTGTTGACGGTGTCATCCTTGAAATTGGACCGGTTCTGGATGTTGGACGCATTACCCGAAGCGTCCTGAAGGGCATCGGCCGTTTCGGTGCTGCTGGGGCAGATGAAGTTGCCGACGCTGAGATCGACGGTGCGGCACATCAGGAAGTAGGCGGCGGTGACGTCGTTGCTGCCGAGTGCCGATGCGGTGCCCGCCGTGAAAGCCGTTGAAGAAGCGGCGGCGTTGCTGAAGGGGCTGACCTGGTATGCACCGGTGTACACTTCGGTCTGGGTTCCGCCGTTGTAGTAGGCGGTGCGGGGGTACGTGCGGTTGTCGGTGTTGTACAGGTTCAAGCTCACACCGATCTGGCGCAGGTTGCTGCCGCATTTGATGCGCTGGGCGCGTTCGCGGGCGGAGTTAAGGGCCGGGAGAAGAATAGAAATCAGCAGCGCGATGATGCCGATGACGACCAGCAGCTCGACGAGGGTGAAACCCTGACGGCTGTTCCGTTGGAAGCGCTTCATAATGAAGCTCCTTTCAAAAGCGTCGCTTTGCGAAAGCCAAAGTATTGACCGGCCCATGCTGATGATGGAAAAATAATTGCGTTTTGCGGCCAAAAAAGGCCACGCTTGCCGATCTCGCTTCGATGCTCCGCGTCGCGACAGACAAGATAGTAACTCCGGCGAACACCGCCGGGGTATATCCTGAGGATAGATTAGTTGATGAACAAAAACGACTCGATGAAGCTCAATGAAGTTGGTGGGGAGGGGCAATCGCTGCTGTGTTCCGCACCTGTTTCCGCCTTCGCGGGTGGATGGTAGCAAGGTCAGCGCAGATTAACAACGGAAATCTTTATGGGAATTCAACAAAATATTTACGCAGTAGTGTGATGGCCGGTGGGTGAACGGTGGGAGATGACAATTGCTGCCGGAGTGTAGAAGACGGAGGCACGCCATCCAATATACTGGACATTTCCTATAGGAATAGGCGGGAACTCTTGGCGCGGCCACTTAAGCCGGTTAATGTCCCGCCTTCGGTGGAAGCATAGTAATTCTACCTGTTTAATAGGATTTGGTCGGTTGCGAATGGTTCCGCACACCGGTCATCAACATGAGGAGTAACACCCATGCGTAAACGAACCCTTCGAGGATTCAGCCTGATCGAGTTGCTGGTGGTGATCGGCATCATCTCGGTCTTGGTTTCGATTCTACTTCCGGCATTGGCTAAGGCGCGCGAGTCGGCGTCGGCCACCAAGTGCGCGGCCAACTTGCGGAGTATTGGTCAGGGGTTGCTCGCGTACGCGGCGGAGAATCACAACTACCTGCCGATCGCATTCAACTACCGAAACTCTTCGGTCGACTTGACGACCGGCACGCAGACGCCGGCGACTCCCGTGAACGGAATCATTCACTGGAGCTCCTATATCCTTGGGACGGTGCAGCCCGAGGCGTTGCAGTGCCCTGCGCTGACCAACGGCGGGTTGCCGCTGAATGATCCACCGCCCGGGCAGTTTGATTCGGGTCAGACGATGGATTCGACGGACGTAGCGCCGTCAGCGGGGACGCTTGATCCAAGCGGCCGGGTCGCCGCGGTGACTGGGATTGATGGGACTGGGGCTTCAAAGACGTACTGGCCTGACACGGCCGCGCCGCGGCTGGCTTATACGTTGAACGAAGGACTGTCGGGCCTGAACAAGTACGTGCCGAAATATCAGGACGCCAAGGCGGTGCGGACGTACCACAACGTGAACCTGACGCAGGTCTCCAATTCCTCGGGCACCATTCTGGCGACGGAGTGGGTAAACGAGTGGGGCATCGTCTCGGGCGTGAATCGCGGCGGCGGCAGCGGCGTGGTGTCCAAAGCGCATCGGCCTGTGAATCCCTGGCGCATCGTGGGCACGGGCGTGGGTGACGCGGACAAGGATCCGGCTGCTGTGGCGTATTCGCCGGACATTCCGGTGGATGTGAAGCTCCGCTACAGCACGGCGGCCGATCTTTGGAAGATCAAAGGCGGCGGCCAGTCGGTGGACATTGTCGCGGATTACAAGGCCGGGAATTATGACCCAAGCACGCGCGGGTCGCGGCTTGACTGGGTTGGCCGAAATCATTCCAAGGGCGAGAAGCCGGCGGATTCGAAGACCAACTTCCTGTATGTGGACGGGCACGTCGAGATGAAGCACATCAGCGAGACGATCCCGAAGGACACGAACAGCCTGCAGCAGGGCCCATGGGAATGGGGCGCGGAGCCTTATTCGCTGTCGCCCAACGCGGTGGACAACTCCGGAGTTGCGCCGACGGGCCCATGAGGCGATGGGACGCGTGTTGGAGAAGGTAAGGCCTGGGAGACGCGGCCGGTATTTTTTGCCGGCCGCGTCTCTGCTTGCCGGCGGGGTGTGAACTGTGAATGAGACTGGAGATACGCGATGCGTCACCGAGCGTTTAGAGCTTTTACGTTGATTGAACTATTGGTGGTGATTGGGATCATCTCATTGCTGGTCTCGATCTTACTGCCGGCGCTTGGCAAGGCGCGGGACTCGGCGGCGGCGGCGAAGTGCGCGGCCAACCTGCGGAGCGTGGGGCAGGGATTGGTGGCCTATGCGATGGACAACAATGGGTATCTGCCGGTCGCGTACAACTACCGCAACTCCACCGTGAACCAAAGCACGGGGACGCAGACGCCTGCGGGGCCGGCGAACGGGATTGTTCATTGGAGCTCGATCATCCTGGGGACGGTGCAGCCGGAGGTGTTTCAATGCCCAAGCATGATCGGGGGCGGCTTGCCAACGGCGAATCCGAAGCCGGGATATTTTGATCCGGGACAGACGACGGATGCGGCGGACGTTGCGCCGTCGGCCGGGGCGATGGACCCCAGCGGGCGCGTGGCGGCGGTGACGGCGGTGGATGGAACGGGAACGGCGGTGACGTACTGGCCGGACGCGGGCGCGCCGCGGCTGGGATTTACGCTGAACGAGGGGTTGTGCGGGATGAACAAGTACGTGCCAGGATTTCAGGATGCAAGCTCGGTGCGAACGTATCGGAACATTCAGATGACGCGGGTGGCCGACTCGTCGGGGACGATCCTGGCGACGGAGTGGATTAACGAGTGGGGGATTGTTTCAGGAGTGGCGCGGGGCGGCGGCGTGGGAGTGGTGTCCAAGGCGCACCGCCCGATCAATCCGTGGCGAATCGCCGGAACCGGAGCGGGGGATTCCGACAAGGACCCGGCGGCCGTTGCATATTTGCCGGACGTGCCGGTGGGGGTTTTGCTGCGCAAGAGCACGGCGGCGGATTTGTGGCGGCTGAAAAGCGGCGGGCAGTCGGTTGATTTAATTGCGGACTACAAGGCAGGGAAATACGACAACAGCTCGCGGAAGACGCGCCTGGATTTCGTGGGGCGCAATCATGCGAAGGGAGATTTTCCGACGGACAACAAGACGAATTTTCTATATCTGGATGGGCACGTGGCGCTAAAGCACATCAGCGAGACGGTGCCGGCGGATGCGAATAGTCAGGGGCCGTGGGAATGGGGCGGGGAGCCTTATACGATCAACCCTAATGACATGGATCCGGGGGATAAAGCGGGTCTTTAACCACGGCTGGAAAGACTTTGTGGCTAGTCGGTGAAGTTGCGGGGGTCGTTCAGGTTTGCGCCGGCGGGGATGTGGTACTCGGGCTTTTTGACTTCGTACAGCCCGGTGCCGAGGGCCGTGATGAGGATGCCGATGCCCAGGGACCAGACCAGGCGGGGTTTGGTGGCGGCCAGGCCGCGAACTTCGGCCAGCATTTCGCCGGTGCTGCGCTGGCGGAGGTAGTGATAGACGCCGGCCCAGTCTAGGGTGCGCGGGAACGCGAAGATGGCGCGGACAAAGGCGCCGACGGAACTGCTCTGGCTCACCTGGCTGCGGGCGGCTTTGGAAGGGGATTTGGCCGGTGTTGCCGGTTTGCGAGGTGCCGCGGTTTTCGGGGAGGCGGGGTTGGAAGTGGGGGCGGCGGGGGGTGGAGACCCGGTGGCCAATTCCCAGAGGCTTGTGGGGCTGACACGGCGGTCGGGCATTAGAGGAAGAGGGGCGGCGGAGGCCGCGGCGAATGTTTCGAGATCGGAGGGATCGGGCTGCGCCAATTCGCTGGCCGGTAATAGATCGGGCGCGGAGGTCGGGGCAGAAGCGGTGGCAGCGTCGGCGACTCCAAATTCGATGTCGAGCTCGGTCCATTCCCCGTCGCGGGCTTCCTGAGCCTGCGAGGCGGGCAGGGTGTAGATTTCGGTGCGGGCAATCTGCAATTCGACGTCGAGCTCAGTCCATTCCAGGGCGGCCTCTTCCCGATCGTCCCAGGTGATATCCAGGGGCGCGGTATTTCGTGCGAGGCGTTTTGCGATAGCCTTCCGTCGCTCGGGTTTGGCGAAGAGAGCGGGGCGGACTTCTTTGGCGTAGACAGTATCAAAAAGTTCGAGAAGCTCGGGCCCATGGCCAAAGGGCTCGTTGGTGGATTGACCTTCCAACTCGGGATGGTTTTGCCCTTCGAAGCGGATGGCGATGGTGCCAATCTCGAACACGTCGCCGACTTCGAGGATGCGCTGTCGGATGGGCCGCCCTTGGAAGTAGATACCGTTTTTGCTGTTGAGATCGACGAGAACCCAGCCTTGTTCCTGGAGCTCGATTCGGCAATGTTCACGGGAGACAAAAACGTCGGGGAGGATGATATCGCAGTGGAGTGAACGGCCCAGGACTACATTCTGAAGAATGTTGTGGTAAGCGGCTTCCTGTCGTTTGCGGATGAACGTGATGTAGGGCATTGCCGAGCGACTCCGATCAAAGTTAAAATGTCCTATAGGAATAGTAGGTAAATGAGCGCGCCTCGCAACGGATTCACATAAGATGTCTAGTTTGGTAGACAAAAAAAGCCGCCTTGCGGCGGCTTCTTCAGGTGGATTTTGATGGTGACGCACGGATCAGAAGGTGCAGGAGCAGAGCGGCATGCCGTTCATCATCAAGCAGGCGGTGCAGCCGGGCATCATCATGCTCATCATGCAGTCGCAGCAGGCCTGGATCATCTTCTCCATGTTTTTGTCGCCGCTCGTGCATGTCATCATGCAGCCCATGTCCATCATCTCCATCTTGCACATGCCCATCATGCCAATGTTGCACATGCAGCAGGGCACACCGTTCATCATCATGCAGCAGGAGCACATGCCGCCCTGGGTCATCATGCAAAGCGCCTTGAGCATTTCGGCCGAGGTTTTGTCATCGCACATACAAGACATGCACATGCCGCCGGGACACTTTTCCATGGTCATGGTGCAGCGGGGAGCCATCATCATGTTCGCCATCATTGGGCTTACAATTGGGCTCATCATCGGCGCCATCATGGGGGACATGCCCATCATCGGGTTGCTCATCATGGGGTTCATGTTCATGCCCGTGCTGGACATTCCCGTTCCACGATCGGTGGTCATCATATTGGTCATTGGGGTACTTCCTTTTTTCAAGGCCGGACAAGGCCGGCGAGTTTATTTAAATGAGGTGACGACGTCGCCACCACAATGACCACCTTAGGCAAGAGAAAAATTTTCATAATCGAATTGGAACGAATGTCCAACGTAATGGGCGCAAGAATTTACGTAACCGATGATCTGACATGCAGTTCCATCACCTATAATCCTATAGGAAATGTTGGTTGGTGCGTATTGTTGATTGGTCTATAGGCCAAAAAAGGGGGTTGACGAGCCGCGAAATGGATCTATACTCCATCTCAGTAACTCCTATCTTTCTTGTAGGGATAGTAGGGATACAAGCCATGGGACATATCATGTCAAACGTCGTTGAACGTCACCCCAGCCCTTTCGGCTGGGCGTTGTCATCAACCGCCGCGTTCTCCCAACCTGGCTTGGCGTGCTGTTGGTGGTCTGCAATGAGCACGGCGTGCGGGACCAAACTTTACCTGGCGGCGTTTGAGCAAGCGCGGGTGAAGGTCCGGCAGAGGCACTTTGAGCGCTTGCGCAACCCGATCCTGAACTAGATGCAGGCCCACAGGCGAGGCGTTGTCATGAGCGCAAACCCCCAGCCGATTTCATTGCGATTGATAGAATCGCCCCAGACGTTGCTGGCGAAGAATCTGACCGTGGCCCGTATGGCGGCGGGCGTGACGCAGCACGCGCTGGCCGCAAGCTCGGATATTTCGCGGGCGACGATTGCGCAGCTGGAGACGGGGTGCGGCGATCCGAGGCTTTCGACAATGTCGGCGCTGGCGGCGGCACTGGGCATCCCGCCTTATGTGCTGCTGATGGGGGTGGCGGAAGTGGCGGCGCTGCTGGCGCTACCGGAGAAACTGGCACGGCCGGTGTTTGTCGTCAGCGCAATTGACTTGCGTGAGATGAATCATTTCGTGGGGAGCGGGATGTTGAAAGATCGCATTCGCGCCGGCCGGCTTCGGGCGCAGATCGCGCAGGAGGCGGCGGGTGCATCGGTGGATGCGGGAGCGGTGGTGGGCGCAGCCATTTTTTCCGCGATCTCGCCTGGCGTGGGGACGGTGGCCGGGGCGGCCCTGGGAGCGGGGGGCCTGACGGAGGGAGAGTTTTGACGTTTGGTGCGGGCTGCGGAAACTCGAATATTCGCGTCATCCCAATTCATCTTCATCCTATCTTCAGGTTGTTGTGATAAGGCAGCGTGCCCAGACCCGACGCGGTGGAGACGGGGCGGAGGGTGCCGCGGCAACCTGTCAAAGCCGCTGAACGTGCTGATGACAGACGCAACGGTCAGTGGAGTAGTAACTTGGCCGGAGGCCTTGCCGGGTGGGGTTAGAGGATGTACTTCGCGGTGCGCATTCGGCGGCTTAGGGTGTGTTGGATATGGTCGATGAGGAGGCGGTTGATGGGGTCGGTTTGGTGGCGGGTGAGTTTGGGGAGGCGGGGGAGATGGCCGTTGGACTCGGTGAGGCGAAGGATGTACTGGAGGAGGTCGATGAGGCGGCGGTCGATGGCGCGGCGGTCGGGGAAGGCGGCTTCGCAGTTGCGGCAGAGGACGCCGCCACGGGCGGGGGAGAACCAGGCGGAATCGGAGTTGGCGATGCTTGCGCCGCAGGAGACGCAGGCGGCGAGGTGGGGGAGGTAGCCGGTTTCGCGGAGGAGGCGGAGTTCAAAGGCGAGGAAGGCTTGTTCGGCGCCGGGGCGGCCGAGATGTTCGAGAACGGTTTCGAGGTGGTCGAAGAGATCGGGGTGGGCGTCATGTTCTTCGATGAGCATGGCGACCATTTCAGCGGCGTAGAAGCCGAGATAGAGGCCGCGGAGGGATTTGCGGAGATCGGGGTGGCCTTCGCGAAGGGTCCATTCTGTGAGGGTGGCGAGATCTTTTTCGGGGCGGTTGGTGAAGACGGCCTGGGCGACGTCGAGGAGATCGACGCCGCCGCCGAATTTGCTGGCGCCGGCCTTGGTGGTGCGGTGAGCGCCTTTGGCAATGACGCGGACGAGGCCGTGGGTGCGGGTGAAGAGGAGGAGGATTTGGGAGGTTTCGCTGTACTCGACTTTGCGGAGGCAGATGCAGCGGTCTTGGACAAGGGACATTT
This sequence comes from uncultured Phycisphaerales bacterium, assembly GCA_963788015.1. Classification (GTDB taxonomy): domain Bacteria; phylum Planctomycetota; class Phycisphaerae; order Tepidisphaerales; family Tepidisphaeraceae; genus JBBRHH01. Next base: position 2,444,761 of record CAWBEY010000012.1, on the reverse strand, counting down.
GGATATTATAGGGCGGTTCGGGGAAATACTTTTCACCACGGAGGGGGTTGGGACCACTTTTCACCACGGAGTCACGGAGGCAAGAAGGAAGAATAGAGGTGGAGGGTGGAGATCTGGATGAAGATAAAGATAAAGATAAAGATGAGGAGGGTTCGGGATGGGTGCATCTATTTGGTGGGGGGGGATTCGGATTGTTCCCAGGTTTTGATTTCTTCCAGGGCTTGTTGAGGGGTGCGGGCGTTGTTGAGGCGTTTGCGGAGTTCGCGGTTTTGGAGGAGGCGGGCGGCTTTTGCGAGGATTTGGAGGTGGGATTTTGCACCTTCTGTGGGGGACAGGAGCATGAAGACGACCTCGATGGGATTTTGGGAGGGGCTGTCGACTACGCCGGCCTGTGTAATGCCGAGGGCGATGCGAGCATCGAGCAAACCTTCGATTCGGGCGTGTGGCAGGGCGACGCCTTCGTTTAGGAATGTCGAGCCGGTTTGTTCTCGTTCCAGTAGTTTTTGAACGATCGCATCGGGCGACGCGACGCCATTGGCGAGTACGCGAACCATCTGGCGAAAGATCACGTCCCGGGTGACTGGATCGTCCCAGAGGAGGACCTGGGCGGCGGTGAGGAGGCCGGCGATTGTGGTTGGGGTGGCGTGGCCGGATTCGGAGGGGAGGTCGGGTGTGGGCGGGGTGGTGATTTCAGCGTCGACGACGATGACGGTGACGCCGCCCGAGCGGCGGATCAATTGTTCGGCAACGCTGGTTGCGCCGAGCAGGCGCCTCCAGCGTGGGATGGGCGCGGCCGGCCGATGACGACGTTGCCTACGCGGTATTCGCGGGCGAAGCGCAGGATGGTGTCGGCGACGTCCTGGCCTTTGAAGGTGAAGACGGTTGCGCCTAGCTGGTTGGCGAGTGTGAGAGTGTCGGACAGCAAGCGCTGGGTCGTGGCGTCGATGACGGTTGGTTCTTCGTTTGGGGTTTGCACGTAGAGGGCGTACCAGTTGCGATTGAGGCGGCCGGCGAGGCGGGAGCCGTAGCGGAGGAGTTTGGCGCTGTTTGGGCCGCGAGAGGAGAGGCAGACCATGATCTGCTCGGATGTTGCTTCCTGGTCGCTGGTTTCGTTTTTAGTTTCGCGGCGCTTGGAATCGAGCTGTGAGGCGACCTCGCGCAAGGTTAATTCGCGCAGGTGTTCCAGATTGGATTGGGTGAAGAAGTTCTGGAGGGCGGCCGCAGCGCGGTCTCTTGGGTAGACCTTTCCTTCGGCCAGGCGGCGTTGCAGATCTTCGGCGGCGAGGTCGACGTTGACGACCACGTCGGCTTCGGCCAGGACCGAATCGGGGACGCGCTCACGTACTTTTACGCCCAGCAGTTTTTCGACGGTGTTGTAGAGGCTTTCAAGGTGTTGGACGTTGAGTGTTGAAAGGACGTGGATGCCGGCGGCCTGGATTTCCTGGACGTCCTGATAGCGCTTGGGATTTCGGCTGTCGGGAGCGTTGGTGTGGGCGAGCTCATCGACCAGGACGGCCTGGGGTTTTCGGGCGAGGATGGCGTCGACGTCCATTTCATCGAGGGTAATGCCGTGATATTCCATCTTGCGGCGCGGGATGATGTCGAGGCCTTCGAGGAGCCTGGCGGTTTCGGATCGGCCATGGGTTTCGACGATGCCGACGACGACGTCGATGCCGTCGGTTTTGAGGCGCTGGCCTTCGAGGAGCATCTGGTAGGTTTTGCCGACGCCGGGCCCGTAGCCGAGGTAGACCTTGAGCCGGCCGCGATGGGAGCGGCGGATGAGTTGGAGGAAGCTGGCAGCGCGATCTTCTGGCATTGCGGGTTGATCCAGTGAATCTTAACTGTGAGTCGAAGAAGCAGCGGGGGCGGTTGTTGGCTGGGTTGTGGGGGGCGTTGGTACGGGATTATTTTTGTCGAGGGCGAGATTGAGCAATAGTACGTTCACGCCCGGGTCGCCGAGGAGGCCGAGGTCGGGGCGGTCGGTGTTTTCTGAGATTAGTTTTTTCAGGGAGTCTATGCTCATGTTTCGCGCGGCCGCTACTCGGGAGGCCTGGAGGTTGGCGTTTTCGATGCTGATGTGGGGGTCGAGGCCGCTGGCGGATGCGGTGACGGCGTCGGGGGGGATTGGGCTTGTCGCGGCGATCAGGATTGGGTGATCGGCATCGCTGAACGCGTTGACCAGCTTGACGTCGTCCCAGCCGGCGGCGTTTTTGAATTCTGTGTTGAATGCCTCCGGGGCGATCGGTTTGCCGTCGCGGGTTGCCTGATATTTTACGTTGTTGTCATCGCAGTAGTGGAAGACGCGGAGTTTGATGCCATCGAAGTCGACGACGACTGGTCCGGGCAGGGGATCGCCGCCGGGCTGGGTTGCGGGCAAGGTGGAGGGCTTGGTTGTGCCGTTGAACAATTTGGCGCTGGTGGGGCCGAGGTTTGAGCCGCCGGAGGCTGTAGCGTCGTAGCCGCTGCCGGCGGCGGATGGGCGGGGGTGGAAATATTTGGTGTCGCTGAAGGGCTGGCCGATGAGCTTTGATCCGATGACCTGGCCGGTGGGATCGGTGATGAGAGAGCCGTTGGCCTTGTCGTGGAAGATGGCCTGCGAGAGGCCCCAGACGATGAGGGGGTAAAGGCCGCAGACGATGAGGGCGAGGAGAATGGCGGCGATGATGCTGATGCGGAGGTGCGTGAGGAGGCCGGCGTCGGATGCGGGCTGCTCCTGGGCGTCGGTATGTGATTGTTGTTTGTGCATGTGAGCTCCAAAAAATAGTTTGAGATGAATGGGCGCTTTTGCTTAAGTGAGCGGAACCAGGTGCAGGGCGGTGACGAACATGTCGATGAGTTTGATGCCGATGAAGGGGATGATGACGCCGCCGACGCCGAAGATGAGGAGGTTGCGGCGGAGGATGGCGGCGGCGCCCATGGGGCGGAATTTCACGCCGCGGAGGGCGAGGGGAATGAGGAGGATGATGATGATGGCGTTGAAGACGACGGCGCTGAGGATGGCGGTGTAGGGGGAGGTGAGGCTCATGATGTTGAGCGGTTTGATCTGGGGGAAGGTGGCCACCAGCATGGCCGGGATGATGGCGAAGTATTTGGCGACGTCGTTGGCGATGCTGAAGGTGGTGAGGGCGCCGCGGGTCATCAGGAGTTGCTTGCCGATCTCGACGACTTCGATGAGCTTGGTGGGATTGGAATCCAGATCCACCATGTTGCCGGCTTCCTTGGCGGCCTGGGTGCCGGTGTTCATGGCGACGCCCACGTCGGCCTGCGCGAGGGCGGGGGCATCGTTGGTGCCATCGCCGGTCATGGCGACCAGGTGTCCGGCGGCCTGTTCTCTTCGGAGGAGGGCGAGTTTGTCTTCGGGGGTTGCCTGGGCGAGAAAGTCATCGACGCCGGCCTCCCTGGCGATGGCGGCGGCGGTGAGGGGATTGTCGCCGGTGATCATGACGGTTTTGATTCCCATGGCGCGGAAGCGCTTGAAACGATCGGGGAGGCCGCCTTTGACGATGTCTTTGAGCTGGATGACGCCCATGACGCGGTTGCTTTTGGCGACGACGAGGGGGGTTCCGCCGGAGCGGGATATTTTTTCGACGGCCGACTCGATTTCATGTGGGAACGTGCCGCCGACGAATTTGCGGACGGAATCGGCGGCTCCTTTGCGGATTTGCTCGCCGTCCATGTTGACGCCGCTCATGCGGGTTTGGGCGGTGAAGGGGACGAATTCGGCGTGAGGCAGTTGGTCGACTTCGCGACCTCGGATGCCGTATTGATCCTTGGCCAGCACCACGATGCTGCGGCCTTCGGGGGTTTCATCGGCGAGGGATGAGAGTTGGGCTGCGTCGGCCAGTTCGTGCTCGGAAACGCCGGGGGCGGGGACGAATTCAGTGGCCTGGCGGTTACCGAGTGTGATCGTGCCGGTTTTGTCGAGCAGGAGGACATCGACATCGCCGGCGGCTTCGACGGCTTTGCCGCTCATGGCCAGGACGTTGTGCTGAACCATGCGATCGATGCCTGCGATGCCGATGGCGCTGAGAAGGCCGCCGATGGTGGTGGGGATGAGGCAGACCAGGAGGGAGACCAGGACGGTGATGGAGGAGGCGGAGAGGAGTCTGGAGATGGCGTCTTTGGAGAAGCCGTTGGCCTCGGTGACGTAGGTGGAGGTGTAGAGGACGTAGGGTTTGAGGCAGACGATCACGATGAGGAAGATGATGGTGAGGGCGGCGAGCAGGATGTTGAGGGCGATTTCGTTGGGGGTTTTCTGGCGCTTGGCGCCTTCGATCAGGCCGATCATGCGGTCCATGAAGGATTCACCTGGGTTGGCGGTGACCTGAACGACGATGCGGTCGGAGAGGACGGTGGTGCCGCCGGTGACGGCGGAGCGGTCGCCTCCTGCTTCGCGGATGACGGGCGCGGATTCGCCGGTGATGGCGGCTTCGTTGACGGTGGCCGCTCCGTCGATGATCTCGCCGTCGGCGGGGATCAGCTCATTGGCTTCGCAGACGAAAAGGTCACCCTTGCGCAGGCTTTCGGCGGGGACGACGGTTTCGGTCTTGGTTTGTCGGCTGAGCTTGCGGGCGCTGGTTTTGGTGCGGCTCTTGCGGAGCGCATCGGCCTGGGCCTTGCCGCGTCCCTCGGCCATGGCTTCGGCGAAATTGGCGAAGAGAACGGTGAACCAGAGCCAGAGCGCGATCTGGAGGACGAACCCGAATGGCTCATTGTGCAGGTGAGCGAAGAAGACTTCGACGGTGGTGATGAGTGCGCCGATTTCGGTGACGAACATGACGGGGTTGCGCACCATGTGGACGGGATTGAGCTTGCGGAAACTGTCGGCGATGGCGGGGATGAGGATCTGGGCATCGAAGAGGGATCGCTTTTTTGCGATGGATTTGGGTTGCGTTGGCTGGTCGATGGGGGGGATTTGGTCGAGTAGGGTTGTCATGGAAGTTCCTTATGTTTGATCATTGCAGATTGCGGGGCATATCAGTTTTCAGAGCGGCGGCGGTTTGCGAACCATCGACGCAGCGCCACGGCGGACCAGATCGCTTCTACCAGTCCAAAAGGCCAAGCGCCTTGGAGAAACCCATAGATGGAGCCCATCAGGCACGCCCCCGCGAAAGCGAGGATGAAAACGTTGGCGCGGGCTTCCAATGCACAGAACAGAAGCATCAGGCTGACAGCAACGAGGCCGAAGACGGTGGTGGCGTCGAAACGAAGGGAGGCGATGGAACAATTGCGACACATAATTTTGCGGACGTTTTCAGTTCTCATCGAACATGCGGGTTAGGCGCGATTCGGAATCGGCAATGTAGGCGAGCGCATATTTTGAGCGTGAGGGGCTGGGTCGCGTGGAGCCTCGTGCCCGCCAGCGGCGAAAAGCGGCGATTGCCCACAAGCCTTCTGCGACGCCTAAAGGCCATGCGCCCTGGACGAAGCCGTAGGAAGCGGCCATGAGACAGGCTGCCGCACAACCGAGTGAACAAATCCTTGCGTGTCGTTCCTGGCTGTAGAAGAAGACGATCATCACAAGTGAGAGGAACCCATAAATGGCGAGCGAATCGAGCTCGAACACGCTTTTGGCGTTTTGCGGCTGCGGGTGCTTCGCCGGATGATTCGCTGCCGGGGGCGCGGGGGTGACGTGCGCCGGCTTTGGCAGGGCCACGACCACGCCGAGAATAAAAACAGTGCTTTGAAGGAACATGATGACGCCTCCTCGCAATCGTGGCTCTGCGTTTGGGCTGTGAGTCCTCACATCAACGGTGCGCCGCCTCTGATCAGGAAGTGCTCGACGATTGGGCCCAGCGCCAGGGCGGGGAAGAAGTTCAGGGCGGCGACGATGATGATGGTTCCGACCAGCAGGAGCACGAAGGTGAGGTTGGCGACGGGAAAGCTGCCGGCGCTGACGGGCATGAGTTTCTTTTTGGCGAGGTTACCGGCCAGGGCCAGGATGGGAATGATCATGATGAATCGGCCCAGCAGGGCGGCGATGCCGAGGGTGGTGTTCCAGTGCCAGTCGCCGGCGAGGGGTCCGGCGGTGGGGTTGGCCGTGAGGCCGGCGAAGGCGCTGCCGTTGTTGCCGACGCAGGAGCTGTAGGCGTAAAGCATTTCGGTGAAGCCGTGGGGGCCGCCGTTATTCAGGGCGGCATTGCCCCAGGTTGGCGTTGGAGAGGCTGCGCTGGCCGACGACCACGCGGTGAACGTGAGGATGGAGATGGTGAGGATCAGGATGGAAAGCGAGGCGGCTTTCATGTCGAAGGATTCGATCTTTTTACCGAGGTATTCCGGCGTTCGCCCGACCATCAGGCCGGCGAGGAAGATGGCAATGATGATGAACACGAGCATGCCGTACAGGCCGGCCCCGACGCCGCCGAAGATGATTTCGCCCAGGTGGATATTGAGCAGCGGGACCATGCCGCCAATGGGCGTGAAGGAGTCGTGCATGGAATTGACCGCGCCGCAGGATGCATCGGTGGTGATGGTGGCGAAGAGGGCGGAGTTGAATATGCCGAAGCGCACTTCCTTGCCTTCGAAGTTGCCGGTCGGCGGGACGACGCCCAGTTCGGTGAGGCGCGGATTGCCGCTGGATTCGGCCCACCAGCAGGTGAGCGTGCCGGCCAGGAAGATGATTGCCATGGCCGCCCAGACGGCCCAGCCGTGCTTTTGGTTTTTCACCATTCGGCCCAGGTAGTAGGTGAGGGCGCTGGGGATGGCGAAGATCGACAGCATCTGAATGAAGTTGGAGAGGGGCGTGGGATTTTCGAATGGGTGGGCGGCGTTGGCGTTGGTGTAGCCGCCGCCGTTGGTGCCGAGCATCTTGATGGCGATCTGAGAGGCCATGGGGCCTTGCTGCACGATCTGCATGAGGGGCTGGGTGGGGCTCGGGGCGCCGGATTGATCGACGGCGGTTATCTGCGTGTAGGGGTGAAAGTTCTGGATCATTCCCTGGGAGACCAGGAACAAGGCGTAGACGATGCAGAGGGGGATGAGCAGGTAGAGGTGAATGCGAACCAGATCGGTCCAGAAGTTTCCGAGGGTTTTGGCTTTGTCGCGACAGATGCCGCGCACGACGGCGGCCGCGATGGCGATGCCGACGGCGGCGGACCAGAAGTTGTGGGACGCCAGAGCGACCATCTGCGAGAAATAGGACATGGTGTTCTCGCCGGTGTAGCTCTGCCAGTTGGTGTTGGTGGTGAAGCTGGCGGCGGTGTTGAATGCCAGGTGGGGGTTGATGTCGGTCTTGTTGGATAGGCCGTCGATGTAGGCGTGCCAGGGAAGATGGTCCTGCAATCGCAAGACGCCGTAGGTAAAGAGCATCGTCACCATGCTGAAGATGAGCATGGCGATGGCGTACTGCTTCCAGTCGTGTTCTTTGTGAGGGTCGATGCGGAGGAGTCGATACATCAGCCGCTCGAAGGGCTTGAGGGCAGGATCCAGGAAGGTTTTTCCGTTGGGATCCAGAACGTGATAGATGAAGATGCCAAGCGGCTTGGTGATCAGCAGCAGGGCGGCGAGATAGAGGGCAAGTTGCGTCCAACCTGAGGCGTTCATGGGTTTTCCGGTTTGGGTGTGGCGGCGAGTCGATGTCGATTAAAACTTTTCGGGGCGGAGCATTGCGACAAACAGATACACAAGCAGACCGAGTGCAACGATTCCGACTAAGACGTTTTCGTAATTCATGTTCAGAGCTTTCCACACGCGTGGGTGTAAAGGATTGTGAGGGCGAAGAATGCGACGGTGATGCCGAGAAAAGTGAGATCAGCCATTGTTTGTTCCTTAGATGTTTAAGCGTGACCCACCCAGAGACTGAGTTCATCGCCGAGGGTGGCCGGCTGGTTGCTTCGGCCGAAGGTGGTGAGTTCGTAGATTCGGCGCATGTTGATTTGTGCGGGCTCGTACTGCTTGTCGAGGCGCATGGCCTTGCCGTAGAGCTTGCGGGCCAGGCGCCATTCTTGTTGTGCTTCGTAGAGGACGCCAAGCAGGTTGAAGTAGGCGGCGTCTTTTTGGGCCAGGTCGGCGGCTTTCATGAGCAGAGTTTCGGCGTCGGTGAATTTGCCCATGCGAAGGGAGGAGCGAATGTGGTCGAGGACGCCTTCGTAGCCGCCGGAGATTGGACGGCCGTCGCCGGAGGCGGGCTGAGGGAGGGGTTCGTTCAGAGCGGTGAGAATGGCGTCGCGGACTTCATCGGGGGATACGGGTTTTTCGAGGAAGTCCATCGCGCCCAGGCGGGTTGCCTTCACGGCCGTGGCGATGGAACCGTAGGCGGTGAGGACGATCACTCGTGGTGGCTGCGTTTGGAGAGTTTTTAGCTCTTTGAGAACGCCCATTCCGTCGAGTGCGGGCATGGATAGATCGAGGATCATCAGATCGGGAGCGGCGGCGGCTATCTCATTAAGGGCCTGCCGGCCGTCGGCTGCTTCGCGCAGGGTGTAGCCTTCGGTTTTGAGGGCGGTGCGCAGCATCAGCCGGATATTGGGCTCATCATCAACGATGAGAATGTGTGCCGAGTGCATGCGGCACCGCCTTTCCATTTGCGTTGGGATGTTCGGTTGGGGTTGAGCTTTCGTTTTCAGCGAGGGGGAGGGTGAAGGTGAAGGTGCTTCCGTTGCTTTCGAGGCTGCGGACGGAGATTTGGCCGCCGTGTGCTTCGACGATTTCGCGGGCGATGGCGAGGCCCAGGCCGGCGCCGTTGGCGGTTTGACCAGGCACGCGGAAGAAGCGTTCGAAGATCTGGTCCTGGAATTCGGCGGGGATGCCGGGGCCGTCGTCCTGAACGCTGAAAGTTACGGAATTGCCTTGCGGCGACGCCGATGCGAAGACTTTTACATGGCCTCCGGGGGGCGTGAATTTCAGGGCGTTGGTTAACAGGTTGGAGAAGACGTGCTGCATGCGAAGCCGGTCGGCCAGGACGGCGGGGGTGTCGTCCGCTATCTCGGCAACAAGCTCGACGCCGCGGTCGTGGAATGCGGCTTCCATGGGCTCGATGGATTCGTTGATGAGTCGTTGGGCGGGCATGGGCTTGAGGTCCATGAGGGCGCGGCCTGATTCAATGCGGCTCATGTCCAGCAGGTTTTCGACGATCTGGTTGAGGCGGTCGCTGTCTTCGCGCATGGCCACCAGGATGTCGTTCTGGTCGGGCGTGAGCAGACCAATGCGCTCTTCGAGCAGGAGATGCGCGCCCATGCGGATGCTGGTGAGGGGGGTCTTTAATTCGTGGGAGACGACGGACAACATGCCGCTTTTCATTTCGTCGAGGCGGCGGAGATGGGTTACGTCGGCGAGGACGACGGTGACGCCGAGCAACTGCTTTTCGGCGTCGATGATTGGGACGGCATGTGGGAGGAAGAATCGTTCGCCGCCGTTTTCGTCCAACACCTGGATGGCGGACTCGTAGCCGCGCGGCTCGATGGGCTGGGGCTGCTGAGACATTTGCTCGTAAAGGCGGGTGAGCCAATCGATATGGAGTTCAGAGACGTGGGCGTCCGGGCGGAGTGCGAAGAGGCGTTGTGCGGCGGTGTTGGCCATCTCGACCCGGCCGTCAGGGCTGAGGATGGCGACGGCGTCGGGGAGGCTATTGATGGCGTTTTGGGTGGTCTGCTGGGTGCGAACGAGCTTGGCGCGATTGGTGCGGCGATATTCGCGGAGCTTGGCGGCCATAGAGTTGAAGGCCTCGGCCAATTGGCGCAGCTCGTCGCGCAATTTGACCTGGACGACCAGATCAAGGTTGCCTTCTTCGATCTCACGTGCGGAGCGCGTGAGCGTGCGGAGCGGTTGGAGGATGGAGCGGCCCATGACGGCGATGAGCAGGACGGCGAGGGCCGCGCCGATGGCGGCAAGGACCAGGAGCAGGCGGGTTGCGTTGTCGGCCAGGGCTTTGGCTCGGCCGTCGATGGGCTTCATGTTGTTGAGGTTCAGCCGGATGATGGCCTGGGTGGCGAGCTTCACCTGTGGGGAGAGCTTCACTAAATCGGCGTAGGCGCTTTGGCGTGAACCCGGCGGCGTTACGTGATCGAGCAATTTGGTGAGGGCCTGTTTGTAGCCTTTGGGTCCCTGCCAGGAAGCAGTCAGATCGTCCGAGAGTTGGAGTTCGCCGGGGAGGGTGATGTTGTGATTTTCGTCGTTGAGGTTCTTTTCGAAGACATTGATTGCTTCGCTGGTGGACTTGCGGGCGGAGGCGGACGTGCTGTCGGCCGTCGCGATGATCTTGGCGGAGTCGTCCAGGTGCTGGAGGGCGTCGAGCATGTTTTGGCCGTATTCGACGCTGCGCCAGTTCTCGTAAAGGAACTTGTCGAGGGCGCTGCGATGTTGCTTGAGGACGGCGATTCCAAGCCCGCTGACTGCGAGCAGGATGAGCAGCAGGCCGCCGAAGCTCATGGTCAATTTTTGGCGAAGTCCGAACATTGGAGGGTCTCCTTTGCATTGGTCATGCCATGTGCAGGTGGAAATCGCAATGGCCGGTCGCTGATACAGTTATGAAAATGAGGGCGTGTGCGTTGCATGAAAATCGTTGCAAGGTTGCAAGCTGTGATTCGGGTGCATTGCAGAAATGCACGAGCGTGAGAATGAAGAAGTAGGGCGATTAGATGCCGTATTTTTTGCGTTTGCGCCAGAGCGTGGCCGCGTCGATCTGGAGGATCTCGGCGGCCTCTTCGATGGTGTTGGTGGAGGCTAGCAAGCGGCGAAGGTGGATGGCCTCGATAGCGTCGGTGGGCACAGGGTCGCCGAGGCGCGGCTCGGCGGGCTTTGCGCGGCGAAGCCTACGGGCAAGTGCTCCGGGCCTACCTCATCGTTGCGGCAGAGGATGGCGGCGCGCTCGACGACGTTGCGAAGTTCGCGAACGTTGCCTGGCCAGGGATAGGCCTTGAGCGCGGCGGCGGCGTCGTTTTTGAAGCCGCGGATGGGCCGCTTTCGGCTGAAGAATCGGAGCATCCCCTGGGCCAGCGGCAGAATATCTTCCTGCCGGTCGCGCAGTGGAGGAAGATCGATTTGGATGACGTTGATTCGGTACAGGAGGTCTTCGCGAAATTGGCCGGCCTGGACGGCTTTTTTCAGATCGACGTTGGTTGCGGTGATGACTCGAACATTGGAGTGGCGGGTGATGGAGTCGCCGACCCATTCGTACTCGCGGTCCTGAACGAAGCGGAGCAATTTGGGTTGGAGGCTTAGCGGGAGATCGCCGATCTCGTCGAGGAAAAGGGTGCCGCCCTCGCTGGCGGCGATTCGGCCGGGATTGTCTCGGAGGGCGCCGGTGAACGAGCCTTTCTTGTGGCCGAAAAGTTCGCTCTCCAGTAACTGCGGCGAGAGCGTGGGGCAGGAGACGACCGAAAAAGGTTTACTGGCCCTTTCGCTCCACGCGTGGATGGCGCGGGCCAGGATTCCTTTGCCGGTGCCGCTTTCTCCGAGGATGAGGACCGTAGCGTCGCTGTTGGAGACTTGGCGCGCCAGATCAACGGCTTGTCGCATTGGAGCACTGGCCGAGTTGAGGTCGATGGCGCTGTCGCGGTCGCCCAGGAGTGTTTGCAGGCCGGTGACCTGCTGCTCCAGGGCGCGCATCTTGGCGAGGCGATCGACGACGAGGCGCACCTGGGCGGGGACGAAGGGCTTGGCGAGATAATCGGCCGCCCCGCGTTTCATGGCTTCGACGGCGGTTTCTACTGATGCGTAGGCGGTGATGACGACGACTTTCAGCCAGGGACAATCGGCCGTGAGTTTGACGATCAGGTCAAGGCCGCTTTCGGTTCCCAGGCGCAGATCGACGAAGGCCAGGTCAAAGGGCTGGCGCAGGCTCTCTGAGATGGCGTCGCGCACGGTTCCGACGGCCGTCACGCGGTGGGCGTCGTGGGTGAGGCTGATCGACAACATCTTGCGGATGTTGGGTTCGTCATCGACGACGAGGATGTTCAGGCCGTTGGTTTTGTTGGGAACGCTCATGGGGGCCGTCGTGTATCATATGGCTATGAACCGAGAAGTGGTTAAATGGATTTAAGGCGAGAATCGGCGTTGCCAAAGCGGTTAGGGGCGGCACATCTGAGCTTCAAGGGAACCGTGAGCGGAAGGTTGGGCCGGGTCCGCTTTCTACTTCCCTTCGATCCTATTTCAGGCCCAGCTCCTGGCGGACCATTTGTACGCCTTCGACCATGTTTACCAGTTTCTGTTTCGCGGCCCATCGTGCCGTCTGGCTAAGGCGCAGTCTGGTGCGAAGCTTAGGCGATCGGCGGGTGCGTGCTTTAGGCAGAGGCGCACGCGGTGGGCGTGATTGGAAGCAGCGCGACGTCGATCTTGAACTGCTTCAGCTTCTCCACCATTCCCGGATAGAGCACGGTGTCGCCGCTGTGATAAACAATGACCCCCCCCAGGCGCACGACGTAACCGAGAAACCTGCATCGCCCGTCGTCATCGCGTTCGACGGTTTCATGCGCGGCCGCCACGCCGATGAACTCGATGCCCGCAATTTCCTGGCGCGTTCCGTCATCCACGCAGCGCAGGCGGGCGGCGTCAATCGTTAATCGCTCCGCCACGAATGCTTGATTCGCAGCCGGAATTAGAAGCTCGATCCCAGCATTAACTCCAATGATCGCGTCGAGCGTTTCGGCGTCCAGATGATCGGTGTGGTTATGCGAGCTGGTCACGACATCCACAAAATCGAGTCTTTCCGGATCGACCACGCGCTTTGTCATCCGCACATGCGGTTTGTCCGTGGCCGCATATTTTCGAGTCAGAGAATCTGAAAGGTAGGGATCCATGAGCATGTGCTTGCCGCCCCACTGGATCAGAAATCCTGATTGCCCCAGCCACCAGAGATGCAGGCCCGCCCGTGAGCGCGCCTCGCGTACATCGGCCAGAAATTCATCTTCTCGAACCAGGGGTTCCAGCATGACGCGTCCATTTTTTTCAAAAGGGATTAGAGATCTTTGCAGGCCCGTTCCCGCGATCCTTTAACGATCAATCGCGGTTGCCGGTCGCGTCGCCGCCTGTGCCATCTCCCGCTTCACCGCCGCAAGACATTGCTTGAGATACTCCGTCATCTTCGGATCCTGCTGCGCCCCATTCATTTTCTCAAACTCCCCGGCCGCAGCGCCAATCGATCTCCCAGCCATTCACGACGTGCCAGCATCAGCGAATCGATGTCCGCTCCCGCCGAACGCGCTCTTTCAAAAAGCTGGGCCGCCCAGTCGCTCTTGCCGCGCTTGCCAAACCATCCACCGTACATTTTGAGACGATTGGCATCCGCCGGCGAACGCGCCATTTCGTGATCGAAGACCAATTGGGTCGGCGGAGAAAGAAAGCGTTCGGGATGCCGGGCACATAGGTCAGCAAAGCGCTGCTGCCATTCCTCATGGGACAGCATCACCAGGCTCCCCGTTGCATCTACCCGGTGTGCGGACAAAAGCTCCGCCAGCAACTTCAAATCCGCGTCAGATTCATCCGCGTCACGGATCGTCCAAACCCGAGCCACCTTGTCCATGGACGCGGTAATCACTCTCCTGCCGTCGGGGCTGAAGGCACTATCATTTATATAACCAGGACATCTGAGCGGGGGAGTGATCGCCTTGCCGGAATCGGCGTCCCAGACCCGAGCATGGCCACCGGTTGTCAGCACCCGGCTTCCGTCCAGGCTGAAGGAGGCGCTGAGGACGACGCCATTGTGCGCGAGCGTGGGCGTAAGGGGCTTTCCCGTGGACGCATCCCATACGCGTGCGGCCTCATCAGAGGCGGTAAGCACCTTGGTGCCGTCGGGGCTGAAGCTCGCATGCCTCACGGCGTCTTCGTGCATAATCGGCGGCGTGACTGGGTTGCCCGACGACACTTCCCACACCCGGGCTGTCCCGTCAACACTGGCCGTAACAACCTTGCTTCCGTCGGGACTAAAGGAGGCTTGCATGACGCCGCTTTCATGCTTCAAGGGGACCGCAAGGGCCTTACCCGAAGTGGCATCCCATATTTGCGCCGAATGGTCGTAACTGGCGGTCACCACCTTGGTCCCATCCGGGCTGAAGGACGCGCTAAAGACCGAATCCTGATGTGCGAGCGGCGCAGTGAGCGGCTTGCCGGAAGCGGCGTCCCACACCTGGGCGGTATTGTCCTTGCTCGCGGTAGCCACCTTGCTTCCATCGGGACTAAAACAGGCTCTGTAGACGTCATCCGCATGTGCCAGCGGAGGCGTCAGCGGCAGGCCGGTTGAAGCATCCCATACGCGAGCGGTCTTGTCCTTGCTGGCGGTGACGAGCTTGCTCCCGTCGGGGCTGAACATCGCCGTCCTGATCATCGCTTGATGATTCATCGGAGGCGTCAGCCGATTGCCGGTGTAGGCATCCCAGACCACGGCGCTCGCACCAGCAGCCGACACCGCTTTATTGCCATCAGCGCTGAAGGAGGCGCTACTGACCACCCTTTCATCATGCACGAACCCGATCGAGTGTGAATTGCCGGACGCTGCGTCCCACACACGGACGGTCCTGAACTGATTCCACCCACTGACCGTGATAACTTTGTTTCCGTCAGCGCTGAAGGCAGCCCGATCCACTTGCCCTTCATGCGCCAGCGACCGTGTCAGCGGCCTGCCAGAAAAGGCGTCCCATACCCGCGCCGTCCTGTCAGCGCTGGCCGTCACCACCTTGCTTCCGTCAGCGCTGAACGCGGCGCTGTAGACAATGACATCATGTTTAAGGGGCAACGTGATCGGCTTTCCTGAAATGGCGTCCAACACCTGGGCCGTACCGTTGTAACCGGCGAGAACCACCTTCGTCCCGTCAGGGCTGAATGAGGCCTCGGCAATGTCTCCTTCATACTTCATTGGCGGCGAGAGCGGCTCTCCAGAGCCCGCATCCCACACTCGGGCAGCCGATAATGTCTTCGTAAGCACTTTGTTCCCATCGCCACTGAAAGAGGCCATAAAAACCGTGCTATCGTGCATGAGCGAGGGAGTCAGCGCCTTCCCGGAAATGGCATCCCACACCCGGGCCGTCTTATCCTTGCTGGCTGTCACCACCTTGCTTCCGTCAGCACTGACGGAGGCGCAATAAACCTCGCCTTCATGTGCCAGCCAAGGCGTCAGCGGCTCGCCGGAGGAGGCATCCCACACGCGAGCGAACTTTCCACTACTGGCTGTAACGATCTTGCTTCCGTCAAGGCTGAAGCTGGCGCTATAGACGATGCCGCGATTTTTGAGCGGGGGGAGGATTGGTTTCCCGGAAGCGGCGTCCCAAATCTGCGCATCCCAACCCGCGGTGACCACCTTGCTCCGATCCGGGCTGAAAAACACCTGGTGCACCTTCCCCTTGTGCGTAAGCGGCGGCGTGACCGCCATGCTGGTCCTGATATCCCTGATCTCGACGATCAAATGCTCGCGGTCGCGGAATCCGACTAAGGTTGAACCGCTCAATATCGGAAGCGTCATCAAGTCGGCCGCTTCGTATTGACACAATCTTGGAACCAGCTCCAAAAGACTGGCGACGCGCGTTCGATGCGAAGGGCTTGGGTCAATCTGCAGCGCCTCCGCGAATCGCAGCAATGCGAAGGAGTCGTTGCCCGCTTCAAAGTCCTTCCAGCCGGCGTCCACGTTCATCTCGGCAAGGGCCGTGCGGACGTGCCTTTCCTGCACACGCGCATTCTCGGCCTCGCGGATTGCGGAAGCGCGCTGAATCGTCGCCTGATTCCTTTGAGCCGTCGCCTCGTTCCGCTGAATGGCGGCCTCATTGCGTTCGGTGATCGCCTGACGCCGCTGAATGTTGGACTCGCGCCAAAGTAATCCGATCGCAATCGCGACACCGGCCAGCACGAACATAATTGCCGCCATCACCCGCACCTGCGTCCGCCGCCGTCGCGCAAGCCGCAATGCCTCCGCCTGCGTGGCGCGCCTTTCTCGCTCGTCCTGTCGCTCACTCAATTTTCGTAGGCGACCCGCCAGATCAGCCGCGGCCGCAAAGCGCCGGGCCACATCCACGTCCACGCAACCCGCAATGTCCTCGCGCAAAAGCTCGTCATCAACATTGCGTTCCCACCCCACCCCCAACGGCCGCGACAGGTCGCCCACCACCATCTGGTACAGCATCACCCCCAGTGCATAAATATCCCCCTGCACCGTGTGCGGCTTGTCCAACAGAGCCTCCGGCGGCGCATACATCCGCGTCCCCGTCCGGCTCGAATCGTTCATCGTGAGGTTCGAGGCCGTAAACCCCGTCGCGGTGATGTTGAAATCCTTGAGGCGCTCCTTCTCAGTGAGAATTCCAATTCCAAAATCCGTCAGCCGGGGGAAATAGCTGCCCTCCACATCCTTCACCATCAGAATGTTGGACGGCTTGATGTCCTTGTGCAGGATTCCCACGCTGTGCGCGGCCGACAGCGCCTCAGTAATCTGAGCCACGATCTTCAGCCGTGCTTCCAACGGAACTTTGTCGATTCCCCCACGCCCCCCGGCCCAATCGGCCAGATTCCCCTCCGGCGTGTAATCCATCTCGATGAAGTACGGCGGCTCCTCGAAGCGCCAGTCGATGACCCGCGCAATATCGCGACGATCCCCCAGCGCCTCTTTCAGAAGCCGAAACAATACTACTTCACGCTTGAGCGCCCGCAATCGCTCGGCGTCGAAACAGAACTTGAACACCCGCACCGACTTGGCCTTCGCATGCCGCGCCAGCCACACCTCGCCAAACCCTCCTTCGCCGAGTTTCTTTTCCACGATCCAGTGCGGGCTGCCTGGCAGCGCCAATCCGACCGCCGGCCGCCATCCCAGCGTCTTGTCTTCGCCGGCCCGCAATGCCCGTCGCGCTTTTTCCGAATCCGGTGGCGGCGTCAGGGGCGATTGCCCGTCGACGCCCACCTCCGAAATCTCCAGCGGCTCGTCATTGCCCTTGAACAAGTACGGCCCATGCGACAGCCATTTCAGCGGCACGGTTTCACTGCCAGGGTGCGTCGATACAAACTGCCGCGCATCATTGAATACGCCGCGCGTCAGCAGCACCTGGCCTCCGACTGCCAGCGACATCACCCGCGCCGCGATGTCCACCGCCATCCCGACCAGCTTGTTGCCGCCGTCCTGCTGCACCGCCGTCTGGGCGACCTCGCCCGCATGAATCCCGACGCGCGCCGCCAGCCCCTGCCCGGCCGGCCAGGGTTCTTGAAGCATCAACCACTGGAAATAGAGACCCGCCTTCACCGCCTCACTGGCTGCGGAGAAGACCGCGAAGCATCCATCGCCGGTATCCTGTTGCAGCTTTCCGCCGCCGCATGCCACGGCTTTTCGGAGTAGTTCATCATGGCGTTTTAAGAGCGGCAGATAGCCGGCCGTTGTCAGGGAATCCTTGAGCGCGGTCGATCCCACCAGATCTGTGAACATCAGCACCAGCAGTCGCGAACTGGCGAAATCATGGGGTGCAATGGGGGTCGGATTGCCTGGGTCTAAAAGAGTCATAGAGTCCGCCCAACATTTGATGAGGATTCTTGCTTGCCACCTTACCCTCAGCCAATGTACCCGTCGACTTGACCATCCGCACATGCGGCGCCCTTCGATCCTATTTCAGGCCCAGCTCCTGGCGGACCATTTGTACGCCTTCGACCATGTTTACCAGCTTCTGTTTCGCGGCCCACCGGGCGGTTTGACTTAGGCCGCAGTCTGGTGCGAAGCTTAGGCGATCGGCTGGTGCGTGCTTTAGGCAGAGGCGCACGCGGTGGGCGATGTCGGATACGGTTTCCACGTAATAGCTTTTGACGTCGACGATCCCGACGGCGACGTCTCGACGCTTTGCGATGGCGGTGATGATCTCGATTTCGGCGAATTCGCGGCTGGCCATCTCTACGTGAATTTCATCGACGTTCATGTCGAGGAAGGCCGGAAACATGGGGGCGTATTGGCGGAGGCCGACGG
Organism: uncultured Phycisphaerales bacterium; assembly: GCA_963788015.1. Taxonomy (GTDB): domain Bacteria; phylum Planctomycetota; class Phycisphaerae; order Tepidisphaerales; family Tepidisphaeraceae; genus JBBRHH01. The sequence continues at coordinate 2,426,907 of CAWBEY010000012.1, read as the reverse complement.
CGTGTCCCTTGTAGTTTCCGAAGCAGAGGTGGGTGGATAGGCGGCACTTTCCTGCCACGCTTTCCACGGTTCGATTGAAGATGTCCACGAAGCGACGTGGATCCTCTTTGTGGGCGTAGCAGCTCATGGATGGTTCATCCACGGTGATCTCGCGGCAGCCCGCGGCCACCAGCGCCTCCAGTTCCTTGCGCACGATGGGCAAGAGCGCTTCCGTCAGGGCATAGCGGTCTTTGTAGCGGTCATTGGGAATAAGCCGCCCGCTGAGCGTATAGGGTCCGGGCACTGACGCCTTGAGGACCGGGCCTTTGGCCTCGGGTGGCGGCGCCAGCCGCTTGAGTCGCTCAAACTCATCCACCGCGCCGAGCCCGCGCGGGGCGAGCAGTTCGCCGACGACTGCGTGTTTGCCCCGCTGGTCATGCGCGGGCGGGCCAAAGCGACGAGGCGGAGCGGCCTCGAGGGCGATGCCTTCGATGAATCCGTAGAACGAAAGATTAAAATCGAGGCGACCCTGCTCGCCATCGGTAATCACATCGAGGCCGGCCATGATCTGGTCGGTCATGGCCACCACCGTGGCGTCTTCCTGCATCTCCATTAAATCCGCCGGGCCGAAGCGATCCAGATTCTGGCTTGCGAATTCCAGCCAGGCTGGGAATGGATAGGAGCCGATGACGGTGGTGCGGAGGGGTCGATCCTTCATGAATTCGCTCGATGTTGAAATCGCGGCGCAGTCATGCACCGATCAAATCGCGGGGGACACTGTGTTCCATGAAGCGGCGAAATGAATCCCTGCGCTGCTGCTCGATCATCTTGTCTGTTCACCTAAACTCAATGTCCGTCCCTTAACTTCTTTCATATAGCTTCGCCACCCGCCGGCCATGCTCGTCATATGCCTCTTCAAACAACTGCCGCGCCCGCTGGGCGCCCACCACCGCCGCGCCGCTCAAGACCAGCGGAGTGACACCGGCCCGGACCAATCGATCTGCCACCTCCGCTTTGATGCAATTTACCAGCACGCATCCACTCACCGTCGATCCTGGCGATACGGGCGTTTCCAGTCCCTCGATCTTCACCATCGCATCGCCGGCGGGCGATCCGGTGTCCAGCACGATCTGGGCGAAATCGTGAAGTTTCTTTCCGCTTGCGTGATTGCTCTGGCTGGCCTCAGCGTGCTGCCTGGAGACAATCGCCACCACTTTCACACCTCGTTTTCCAAACTCCTGTGCCATCTCGATAGGCACGACATTGCACCCGGAAGAGGAGATCACCAGAGCGCTGTCGATGGGGGAGGTATCGAAGTTTCGCAGGATTCGCTCGGCCAGGCCGGGAACATTTTCCAGGAACATCGCCTGCCGCTGCCCGTTGGCGCCCACGACCAGATTATGAAAGGTCAGCGACAGCTCGACGATTGGATTGAAGCCTGGAAAGGAGCCGTACCTTGGCCACATTTCCTCGACCATGATGCGGCTGTGCCCGGAGGCGAAACAATGGACCATGCGGCCGGCGAGGATGGTTTGCGCAAAGAGGCCGGCCGCCTTTTCGATGGCGTTCTGCTGGGCGGCCACCGTTTCCAGCAGCCCGCCGCAGGCGGCGACATAGGATTGCATGGGCGACATTAGTCCAAGTCGTCTGGAATGCTGTCCAGGTCGCGGTACGTTCGCGGCCGAGAAACTGGCTGCGGATCCACCGGCTCATCGTTGATCAAATGCCGATCGGTTGAACCGGTGCGCACCACCACGCTTTGCGTGAGCGCGGGGGGCGTGGGTGTCCGACGCGACGACGACCCGGCCGCCTTGGGCGTTGTGGCCTTTGCTTCCACAGGGGCGTTCTTGGGTGCTTTGGGCGCTTTGGCTTTGGGCTCGGCAGCGGACTTGGTGCGGCCTCGCCCGCGTCCGCCGCGCGGCCGCTTGGGTTTTGCCGGCGCGACTTCGGCTTCCACCTCTTCGGCTTCGCCGCCGGTGTTCACCTGGGCACGATTGCCGACATTGTCGTCGGCATCAACAGGCTCTTCGGCCAGCACGTCGCGCTCGTCGATGGCAACCTCTTCCACCTCGCCGCGATCCTCGACGATCTCTTCAGGAGCATCCGCGATTTCTTCGGGCGCTTCGGCGATCTCGTGGAGCGACTCCTCGATTCCATCGACGTTATCCTCAATAATTTCGGGATCTTCCCCGAGTCGTTCTTCGTCGCGCCCTTCCTCGCCGTTTCCTTCCATGGACTCGGAATCTCCTTCGGCATGACCCATCGGCCGCTGCCCTTCGATTTGCGGCTGTTGATCGTCGCGTCGGCCTCTGCCGCCGCGGCCGCGCCGGCGCCGGCGTCGGCGACGCCCGCCGCCTTCACCCTCTCCTTCGGCTCCCTGACGATCCTGGTTTGGGGCACCTGCGCCACTCGCCTCGCGGCCGCGATCCCCTGTGGCGCCGCGGTTGGGCGCGATCCGCGGCCGTGCGCCGGCATCTTCGCGCGCACCCTTGTCTTCCGCGCCTCCCTCATCCATTCCCGCCCGCTCCTCATCCCCCTCATCCACGCCTTCGTCGTCACGGCCGCGAGACTCGGGCGGACGATCCATCTCCTCCTCGCGCTGCTCCAGGGCTTCCTCGGCCCGATCAAGATCGAAGCGATCGTCCCGATCCGCATCCATTTCTTCTGGCCCGTTATCGCGGCGGCCCTGGTCACGCCCGCGCCCGGCCTGTTGACGCCCATCTTGGCGGCCACGTTGATCGCGGCCGCCCTGATCGCGCCCGCCTTGCCCCCGGCCTCCCTGATCTCGGCCGCCGCCTTGATCTCGTCCACCGCCGTCTCGTCCACCTTGTCCACGTGCGGATTGCTCGCGGTCGCGGGCGACTTGTCCCTGCACGTCGCGTCCGCGTCCATCCCGGCCGCGCTGTTGATCGCGCCCGCCCTCGGGTTGCTGGCGACCCTCGTCGCGGCGTGGGGCGGGGACCTCGCGCCGGGGGGGTTGCTGCTGCGTGTGGTGGGGTCTGTTGCTGGTCTGCTGCACGGGACTCTGGGGCGACATCCCCAGCTCGTCGATAAAGACCAGCCCGTCGCGCGCATCGAACAACACCAGCTTCAATTCATCCATCCCCAGGGCCGGGTCGGTGCGCACCAGGATTTGCCGGTGCGAACGATCCTCCATCTCCGCCAATTGCCGGCGCTTTTTATTTTGCAGCACGAACGAAACATCGGCGCAGACGGCCAGCTCAATCCTCTCCACCCGGTTGTCGTTGCAGGCGATGGCCAGGCGCCGCATGACGTCGAGGCCCATGCTTTCGGGCGTCTTGACCAGGCCGGCGCCCTTGCAATGCGGGCAGTCGAAATAGATGGAGCGCTTCAGGCTCGGCCGCATGCGTTGACGCGTCATTTCGATGATGCCGAATTGGCTCATCCGCAGCATTTTGGTCTTGGCCCGGTCCTGGCGCAGGTTGTCGTGCAGCCGTTTTTCCAGATCGCGCCGGTGGCGCTCAAACCGTAGGTCGATGAAATCGCAAATGATTACTCCGCCCAGGTCGCGCAGGCGAAGCTGCCTCGGAATTTCGTCGGCGGCCTCCATGTCGGTTTTGAAAGCTGTCGTCTCGGCATCGTTGTGATCGCGGAATTTGCCGCTGTTGACGTCGATGGCGACGATTGCTTCGGTGGAGTCGATGACCAGCGATCCGCCGCTGGGGAGCGGCACGTGCCGGCTGTACATCTGCTCGATTTCGCGCTCGATGCCGTACTTGTGGAAGAGGGGGACGGTTTCTTCATAGAGCTCGACCCGGTTCTTGCTCCGGGGCATCGCGATCTTGAAAAATTCCTTGATCTTGTGCGCCACGGTCTCGTTGTCGACCGTGATCTGCTGGACGTCGGTGGTGAAGACGTCACGCACGGTTCGCGTCACAAGGTCACCCTCCGCGTACAACTCCAGCGGCCCGGGTCCCGAATCGCGCGTTTTTTTGATGTTTTCCCACAGGCGCGTCAGATATTTCAGGTCGCGCTCGATGTCGAGCTTTGTCTTGCCGACGCCGGCCGTGCGGACGATAAAGCCGCAGTCTCGAGGCGGCTTGAGGCCGTCGAGGATCTGCCGCAACCGCCGACGCTCCTGGTCGTCTTCGATCTTGCGAGACACGCCGTTCTTCGCCATCCCTGGCATCATCACCAGGATTCGGCCGGGGATGGAAATGTAGGTGCTGAGGGTCGGGCCCTTGGTGCCGATGCCTTCCTTGATGATCTGGACGATGATCTCATCGCCGCGGCGCAGGCACTTCTGGATGGGGGGACGATCGCGCCGGGCCATCTTTCGACCCACCGATTCGGTGACATCCTCGCCCGCGCGGCCGAAATAGGTCGGCATGAGATCGGAGATGTGCAGGAAGCCGTTTCGGCCCAGGCCAAAGTCGACGAAGGCGGCCTGAATGGAGGGCTCGACGTTGGTCACCCGCCCCTTGTAAATGTTTCCCACGTGTGAGGTGGAGCTGGTTCGCTCCATGTAAAGCTCTTCGAGCAGCCCGTCTTCCACAAGCGCGATTCGGCATTCCTCGCCCTCGGAGACGTTAATCAACATTTCTTTTGCCATTGCCTTAGTTCATCCAATCATGTTGCGTCATCGCGATTGGTCATTCGTGTCTGTGGTGGCAGGCGGTGACGCGATCCAGCGCCAACTACGCCATGCCAGTGACCAGTGACAAACCGCCAGTGACAAATATCAAATTTCAAAATGCGTCAGGGTCAATCTTCCGCAGTTCTTCACGCAGGTAATGCATTACCTGCCGCTCGCTGTCGAAGCTCATCACCTTGCGCGCCACCTGGCGTGCGTGTTCGAGCGTCGTCGAGCGAATAATCTTTTTCACCTCCGGCACATCCGGAGAATTCATGCTGAAAATGGTCAGACCCATCCCCAGCAACAATAAAGTGTACAGTGATTCCCCCGCCATTTCACCACACACGCTCACGCTAATGCTGTTTCTTTGTCCGGCACGGATGACATCCCGGATCAACGTCAACACGGCCGGATGGGCCGGGCAGAACAATCCGGCCACTTTCTCGTTGGTCCGGTCGACCGCCAGCGTGTATTGAATCAGGTCGTTGGTGCCAATCGAAAAGAAGTTCACCTCCTTGGAAAACTGGTTGGCCATGAGGGCCGCCGACGGCACCTCGATCATCATCCCGACGGGCAAGTCGCGCCGAAACTCCAGCCCCTCATCCTCCAACTCTTCCATCACGTCATTGACGACCATCTTGGCCTGGCGCAACTCCATCAACGTGCTGATGAGCGGAAACATGATCCGCACGTCGCCCAGCACGCTGCATCGCAAGATCGCCCGAAGTTGCCGCTTGAACATCGGGATGTCGTGCAGGCACATTCGGATCGAGCGATCACCCAGAAAGGGGTTTCGCTCTGGCGAGAGTGACTTGGCCTGCGTTTGTTTGTCCGCGCCCAGGTCCAGCGTGCGAATGACCAGCGGCCGACCGTTTAGCCGGCGCACGGCGTCGGAGTAGGCGTCGTAGTGATCGGCTTCGGTGGGCTCGGTCTGCTTCGAGAGATACAGAAATTCCGTGCGATACAAGCCAATGCCCTGTGCTCCGCGGTTGAGCGCATCGTCGACTTCTTCGGCGAATTCGATGTTTGCCTGGAGGCTCACAGCGTGCCCGTCTTTGGTGACGGCCGGCAGATCGCGGAGGCTTGTAAGTCCGATTTCGACTTCGCCCCGCCGACGTTCGTACTCGCGGTACTCGACCAGTTGCTCTTCGTCTGGCCCAACGATGACCACGCCGCGATTGCCGTCGATGATGACGATGTCGCCGCCGGACACTTCGGAGGTGATGTTGCCCAGGCCGACCACGGCGGGGATGCCAAGCGCCCTTGCAACGATGGCGGTGTGACTTGTCCGGCCGCCAACATCTGTCGCGAAGCCGCGCACGTGTACGCGGTCGAGGGCCGCCGTCTGGGAGGGCAGCAGATCGTGGGCGATGACGGCCACGTCGGTGGTGAGGCGCGTCAGGCCCTCTTCCTTCTGGCCGATAAGGTTGTGCAGGATTCGGCGCTCGATGTCGTAGATGTCCTTGACCCGATCCGAGAGATACTTGTCTGACATCGCCAGGAAGTTGCTGGCGTAGCGCCGCAGCACCACGCTCACGGCAAACTCGGCCGTCACCAGCTTGGTGCGAATCTCGTCCAGGATGCTCTTGACCACGCTGGCGTCGTTGAGTATCCCGATGTGGAAATCGAAGATGTTGCCGATTTCCTTGCCGTATTTCTCGGCGACGGCCGTGCGCAGTTCACGCAATTCCGCCTGGCTTTTGACGACCCCCTCACGAAAGCGCTCGACTTCCCCCTCAACGGCCGACGGATCGACGCTGCGCTTGGGAATAGCAAGATCGACGGCGTCCAGCACCACAGCGGTACTGATCACCACGCCCGGCGAAACTCCAATTCCCTTCTTGATCTCCATCGGTTCTGGTCGCCAATCCCTGTTTGCCCGCTGTCGAATTCACCAGCAACTAGCAACCAGCAACTAGCAACTCCTCTTATTCTTCCCCGAACTTTCCATCAATCAATTCCACTAGTTTCTCCACGGCCGCCTCGGCGTCTTCTCCGCTGGCTTCGATGCGTAGACGCGTTCCTTCCGTCGCCGCCAGGGTCATCATCTGCATGATGCTTTTGCCGTCGGCTTCAACATGTTCCTCGCCAAACGCTTCCACCTTCACGTTGGACGCGAAGGTGTTGGCGACGTCGACGAACTGCATGGCCGGGCGACATGCAGGCCCAGCTTATTCGAGATCACAACGTCTTTGACAGTCGTAGACATAGTCACAGGGCCAGGATCTTCCGCATCTGGTTTGACGCGCCTCGATCGCGCTCGAAACCCGGTGCCGTTGACCCGAAACCTCATCTCCCTAGATCCGCCTCGTCGAGCAAATCGGCCATCACCTCACTGGTGCCGCTCTGTCTTAAGAACTTCCGAAACGTGTCCTTCTGCAGGTTGCTGAAAATGATGTTCATGGCCTGCAAGTGCTGTTGGGGCTGATTTTCCGGCGACAACAACAGCACCACGCTGTAGACGGGCTGGTTGTCGAGCGCGGCAAAATCAATCCCCTGCACGCTCCGCCCCATTGTCCCGGCCATTTTCGTGATGGCCGGATGCTTCACGTGCGGAACGGCGACGCCCTTGCCAAAACCTGTCGAGCCATTTTTCTCACGCTTCATCACCGCCCCGACGATCTCCTCGACGGCATCCTCTGATACCGCCTTGGCCGCCGCCAGGGACGTGATCAACTCGCGAATCACGCCTTCGCGGTCGGTGGCCTGCAACGACGGAACGATTGCTTCCCGCACGATAAATTCACTGAACTTCATTTATCACTCGCTCTCAAGAACGGGTTTAAGGAATCGCTCGGAGCCAATCTTGGCGCTGGCCGAAAGCTTCACGACGGCACCGGCCGCCCACGCCTGCTGTCACTGGACGCCGCCGAGGCGCTTGTCTTCGCCGACGATATGTTTGCGGTTGCGAAACTTCTCCTTGTGCTCGGTCAGTTGCCGCTCGAGCTTATTCACGCAACCGTCGAGGCTCGCGTAGGCATCGCCGACGTCGTGATGGGCGATGAACATGTTTTTGTGCTCGGCGTTCACGATCACTTCCACGCGGGTTGCATCTTTGGCGGCATCGAAAATCACCTCGATTTCCTGAATACGGTCGTAATATTTCACGAGTTTCGCCACCTTCTGCTCCGCATGAGCCTTCAAGGCCGGCGTAACGTCCATGTGACGCGAGGAGACAGTCACGATCACGATAGAACTCCTTCTTCCATAAACGGAAGCCTTGGCAAAATTCTGGTCCAGACAGAGCAGCATCCTTTGGCAGGGACAGACTTTAGCGTCGGTTTGGGCTCAGCCAAAAAATTGCGCGCTCTTTAACCATCGTCCATTGTACAGGAAAGGACCCGGCTATGCCGCGCTGTGTACATCACAAATCCTTGGCCGGCTCCAGGGTCCGAGCATCAACGATTCCACCGCGTTTTTCAGCCAGCCCTTCCGGCCCGGCCACGAGACCGAGCGGCAGCCCGGCCTTTCCCAGCAACTTCTCGACCTGCGGGGCCGACACGCCGCCCGTCACCAGCAGTTTCATTGCATCCTCGACCGTCATGGGAAGCTCCAGCGCCTCCTCGCGCGGCACCACCACCACATAGCCGCTGAAGGCCGTGGGCGACGAGGGGATAAAGACCGTGACCATTTCACGGCCGACCGATTTGTTGATGGCCTGGATCCCACTGCCGGTGATCAAGCCAATCGACCAGATGCCGTTGTCATGCGGGCGAATGGCGACCACGCGCGTTCCCTGGAACTGGTGGCTTTTGTCGGCAAGAACGAAATCCGTCACCTGCTTAACGGCCGGGTAGATGGCCCGCACCAACGGGATGCGCTTCACGCCCATTTCCAAAAGCCGCCAGCCGGTGCGGCCAATCACGTTGCCGACGAACAACCCCACGATATAGACCAGCAGCACGGCCAACCCCACGCCCAGAAGCTGGGTGCGAAAATCGCCCAATTCCATGAACCAGCTTTTGATCCGCACTACGGGCGTGTAGTCAACGAACCCCGAAGTGCCCAGCTTCCACCAGGCCAGTTTGATGACCCAGATGATGTGCTGCCCAAGCGTCTCCCAGAGGAAACTCCAGAGCTTCACCAGCAGCCACAGCGTGATCAGGGTGGGCAACAGCGCCACCAGCCCCCGCATGAAAAACCGGCGAAAGTCCTCCATAAACCCAAGCCGGCTGCGCGTGGGGGTTGGCTGGGTCTGATTCAACTGCACATCCACAATCACCCCAAACTCGCACGGCAAAGGCTCTCCAGACACCCTAAAGTGATACCCGGCTGGGTTGGATTTATCAAACGGCTCAAACAACCTCCCTTCCCTCACAGTATCATCCTCATCCCCATGCGCACTTCAGTTACCGCCATCACCGCCGCCGCTCTGCTTGCGGTGCTTTTCCTTTTCGGGCCCGACGCACCCACCCGTGCCGCCGACGTCCACCCGGCCGGCTTTGATAAGGACATCCGCCCCCTCCTTGATTCCACCTGCCTCAAATGCCATGGGCCTAAGAAGCAAAAAGGGCACATCAACTTTTCCCTGTACCCCGATGAAGCGTCGGCGCTTCGTCAGCGGAAGCTTTGGCAGAAGGCCATTGAACAGATTGAAGCTAAAGAGATGCCGCCGGAGGACGAGACCCAGCCGACAGACGCGCAGCGCCAGCAACTCCTGGCCTGGATGAAGCTGGCCGTCAGCACACCCGAGCACCGAACGCGATCCGGGTCCGGCCCTTATCCGCCGACTTAGTCTTTCGGAGTATGACAACACGATCCGCGATCTTCTGGGGGTTCGTTTTCATGCCGCGGAGGCGGTTGGAATGGCCGACGATACCACGGGCGGCGGCAACAGCTTTGGGAATCTGGCGGCCGCCCTGGACATGCCGCCGTCGCTTCTGGACAAATATTTCGCGGCCGCCGATCTCGTGCTTGACCGCTTTTTTGGCACCGAGCTTTCCTCGACCGTTGATGGTGACACCCGCGACCACGCCGCGCTGGCTCGCGAGCTGATGTTTGGCCAGAAGCCTGGGGCGTGGAATAAACCTGAAACGGCGATCAAGCCCGCTGCGGGGCGATCTGAGAAGGATGCTGCGCGTGACCTCATCGCCACCTTCATTCGCCGTGCTTACCGCCGGCCGATTCAATCTTCTGAAGTCGATGAGCTGATGAAGCTGTACGATCGGGCTTCCTCCAACGGCCAGTCGTTTGTCAACTCGGTTCGGCTCATGCTGAAGGCTGTTCTGGTATCCCCGAAATTTCTCTACCGCATCGAACAGGATCAACTCCTCACCAAATCCACTCCGGCATCCAGCCCGGCCGCCGTGCAGGCGCACCGCATCTCCGATCACGAACTGGCCAGCCGCCTTGCTTACTTCATCTGGGCCAGCACGCCGGATCAGGAACTCTTTGATCTGGCGGACGCAAACAAGCTCTCCGCCGCTGGGCCGTCCACCCTTCCCACCCGGCTGCGAGGGCAGTCGATTTCATCTCCGATCCCGGCGAACAACAAAGATCACAACGCTATTAAAGCCTTTGACAGTGATCCTCTAACCTACTTCGAAAGCCCGGATGCGGACAACGCCTGGGTCGGCCTTGATCTGGCGCTCCCAAACTTGTCAGCCAGATCCGCTATGCCTCCGCGCCGCGCGACGACGCTGCCCGCCGCCTGGTTGGAGGGAAGTTTCAGGCGTCGAATTCCGCCGACTTCGCGAGCGATGCCGTTGACCTGTATACGATTCCGTCTGCCCCGGCCCCCGTCGCACTTGTCACACACGACGTCTCGATTCAGCAGCCCTATCGCTACCTCCGCTACCTCTCCCCCAAAGGCGGACGCGCTCAGATTGCGGAGCTTCAGTTCCTTGGGCCACCCACCTCACCCGTCACTATCCTCGAACAGCAAGTCCGGCGGATGCTGGCCGATCCCAGGGGGCGTGCTCTTACCGATAATTTCGGTGCCCAGTGGCTCCAGATCCACAAGGTGGCCGGGGCGCGCCCCAGCACTGAATTTTTCCCCGACTACAAATCCGAAATCCGCACTGCGATGGTGGACGAAACTGCCACCTTCTTTGACATGCTCCGCCAGGAAGATAAGAGCCTGCTTGATCTGCTTGACGCCGACTACACCTACCTGAATGAAGAGCTTGCGAAGTTCTACAAAATCCCGGGCGTGGCCGGGAAAGAGATGCGCCGGGTTGAGCTCAAGCCTGAGTATCACCGCGGCGGCCTGCTGGGGATGGGCAGCGTTCTTTCCCTCACCTCCCATACCTTCCGCACCAGCCCGACGCTCCGGGGCAAGTACATCCTGGACGTGATCTTCGGCACGCCGCCGCCGCCCCCGCCGGCCAATGCGGGCATCCTGAAGGACGATGATCACAAAGCCAAGCAGCCCAAAACGTTTCGTGAGCGCCTTGCCCAGCACGCGGCCGATCCCTCGTGCGCCGCCTGTCATAAGAAGATGGACCCGCTGGGCTTCGCACTCGACAACTACAACGCCGTGGGCGTGTGGCGCGACGACGCTGATCTGGACGTCACCGGCCAACTCCCCACAGGCCAGCACATCAACGGCGCGGCCGACTTAAAACGAATTATCCTTGATCGCCGAGGCGAGTTTCTGCACAACCTGACCGAGCAGATGCTGATTTACGCGCTTGGCCGCGAGCTGGACTACTATGATGACGGCCCGATTAAGGAAATCCAAAGCGCTCTTGAGCAAAACGAATATCGCTTCTCGGCGATGGTCATGGCCATCGCAAAAAGTTATCCTTTCCAAAACCGCCGCAACATCGACCCGGCGGCCGAATAAGGTCTTCTGAAAGGTTCTGTTTCACATGGCAGCTGCAAACTCCATCTCCCGACGAAGCGTCCTGCGCGGAGCGGGTGCGATGCTTGCCCTGCCGTTCCTCGAAGCGTTCCCCCTGCGCCTTGGCCAACACCGTCGCCGGCGCTGCCTCCGCCGCCCCGCCCTTACGCATGGGCATCTTCACCGTTACCGGCGGCACCGTGCTCGAATCTTTTGCCCCCAAAAATGCTGGCCCGCTCACCAAGCTCCCTTCGATCCTCCGCCCACTCGAATTCGCCAAGAACGATCTGTTGGTTATCTCGGGCCTGTCCCATTCCGGCCGCTCTGAAAACGTCAACGCCCATGAACATTGCGGCATGATGCACCTCACCGGCGCACCGGCCGTCAAGAAAGAAGGCGGCAAGCTCTTCGCCAGCATATCCGTCGATCAGGCCGCCGCCCAGGCCGTCGGCGACAGCACGTTTCTTCCCTCGCTTGAGCTCGGCCTCAACGCCAACCAATACTCCTTCCGCTCGCCCACTTCGTCGGTGCCGTACGAAGGCAACCCGCGGCTGGTTTTTGACCGCATGTTCCGAGGGCGCAAGCCTGTGGTTCCCAATTGGGCCCGCCGCGCTGCAACGCCTGTTGACCCAGCGCTTCAGGCCGGCAAAACCGATTCCACCGATCAAAGCGTCATCGACCTGGTCCTGGGGCAAGCCAAAGATCTTAAGCGCAACCTCGGCCGTCCCGATCAGCACAAGCTGGACGAATATCTCGAATCCGTCCGCTCCGTCGAAAAACGCATCGCCTTCATCGAAGCCCGCCACCGGCAGGAAGTGCTGGACATGGCCTCCCCGGTCCGTCGCGCCTGAACATGCCGGATCACCTTCCCGAAAACCCGGATTGGTTCTGGAAACAGCGGCAGCCGATCGACCACGATCCTTCCCATCATGGCCAGTACATTCAGATCATGGCCGACCTGATGGTGCTTGCCTTCCAGACCGACACCACCCGCGTGGCCACCTTTGCCGCCGGCAGCGACGACTGCATGTTTCCCGGCGTCGTGACCGTCGGCTACGAGCGCCACTGCCACACCCTTGAACACCAGGGCAACGCCGGCAAAGTGGAAGACGCCGACCCGATTTCCCGCGAAGCCTGCCGGCAGATTCACTACTGGTATACAGATCTTTTTGCGCAGATGGTTCGCAAGATGAAGAGCATTGACGAAGGGGGCTCATCGCTGCTCGACAACACAATGCTTCTGTACACGTCGTACATGGCCGACGGCGGCCACGGCCGAGACAGCTACCCCGTGGTGCTGGTTGGCAACGCCCGCAACACGCTGAAGACCGGGCAGCATCTCCACTTCCCAGACAAGGCCCCCGTCTCCAATCTCTACGCCGAAATGCTGACACGCATCGGCGCGAAGGCCGCCACGTTTGGCGACAGCGAGACGTCTAAGTTTGCCGGAAGCCTGAACAGCCGTCTGCCGGGGCTTGCGTAACTTTCGCAGAACCTCCGCCCATGGAAGCCCAACAAGACGTTGCCCCCGCGCCGCGTTATGCTGTTCCCCATGAACCACCCCCTGAAAATTACCCTCTTGCTCCTGGCCCTCATTCTCCTCTGCACACCCATCCCCCGCGGCCGATTCTCCTGCGGCCACGCAGCCCTCCAGCGGCATCATTGCTCCGGGCGCAAGCTGGAAAAACTGGCTGATGGTTTCAAGTTCACCGAAGGGCCGGCCTCCGATGCTGACGGCAACATCCTCTTTACCGATCAGCCCAACGATCGCATCATGAAGTGGAGCGTCGATGGCAAGCTGTCGGTCTGGATGCAGCCCGCCGGCCGATCCAATGGCCTGTGCTTCGATGCTAACGGCAACCTTCTTGCGTGTGCGGATGAGAAGAACGAGTTCTGGTCGATTGACCCGGCCCAGAAAGTCACCGTCCTCCTGAAGGACTATCACGGCAAGCTGCTCAACGGCCCGAATGACGTGTGGGTGCGGCCCGATGGCGGGATCTATTTCACCGACCCCTACTACAAGCGCGACTACTGGAAACGCGGGCCAAAGGAGCAGGACGTGGAAGGTGTCTACTACCTCGCTCCCGACCGCAAAACCCTGACCCGCGTGGTTGATGATCTCAAACAACCCAACGGCATCATCGGCACCCCCGACGGCAAGACGCTCTATGTGGCCGACATTGCCGCTAATAAATCGTACTCGTATGACATCAACGCCGACGGCACGGTTTCCAACAAGAAGCTCTTTTGCGAGATGGGCTCCGACGGCATGACGATAGATGATGCGGGCAATGTCTACCTCACCAACAAAGGCGTCACCGTCTTCGATAAAAGCGGCAAGCGGATCGAGCACATCGACATCGACCAGCCTTGGACGGCCAACGTCTGCTTTGGCGGCAAAGACGGGCATCTCCTGTTCATCACCGCGAGCAACAGCATCTATGGGATCAGGATGAGCGTGAAGAGGGTGGGGAGTCAGTAAGGCGAAGGCCCTTCACCTCGTCTCAAACGCGAGGCTGTGCCCAGAATACTGAGGACGGTAACACCAACGGTCCGGTTGGGATTTCCCGCAGCTTATTTTTCCAAAGGGCATCTCGAAATGAAAACGGCATATCAGTAGTTCACTGCCGATCCGGGCCTCTGGACAGTCTGGTCGGCCCGAGGAGGTGGATGGGGGACGTTCAAACAATCGAAAGGCGGCGTCTATGAAAAAGGTGGCCCAGGCCGACGCTGAACCGGGCGGTTGGTATCATGGCGAATGGTTGACTGCCGCCCAAATCGAGGCGGCCGAGAAACGATGGGCGCGGCGCTCCTACCGCGAGGAGGCGCACGAGCCCGCGTGGGGAGGAATCCCATATCAATGCGGTGGCTGCCGTTTCTTCGCGGCCTATGGTTCCGATTATGGTGTCTGCTGCAATGAGAAGAGTCCGCTGGACGGCATGATTGTTTTTGAGCACGGAGGTTGCCTGGAGCATTCCGAGCGCGGGTCTGAGGCTGAGCCGAAGGGCACGTGAGCGGGCTCACCAGATCCGTCGTACGCCGTAGGCGTCGAAGGCTTCATCGCTCGACACGAGAGTGAAGTCATGCCGCAGGCACTGCGCGGCAATGAGGCGATCGAAGGGGTCTTTGTGCTTACCGGCCAGCAAGTTCATGACGCTCAGAGCATCGTCTGTCGCTATCGGCATCAGTTCGATCTCGTTTCCTTCGAGCAGCAGGACGAAGTGCCGCAGGCTTCCTGTCTTGAGCGCCAGTTTTCCAAGTGGGATCTTGATCGCCATCTCCCAGATGCTTGCAACGCTGGCCAGCCGCACGGTCAGCGGGTCGTCAACCAATGACAGGGCGCTCCTGGACAGAGCGGGCGCACCTTCGGCGAACCAGATTAACGCCTGCGTGTCGATGAGCACGCGGCTCATCGGTACTCCGCGAATTCATCGAGCGGGTCGTTGAAGTCGTCACGCATCTTGAACATTCCCTTGGCAAATCCGGCCAGCGACTTCCGCGGCGCTGGCGGTGTTCGGTTCGCATCCGCGGATTCCGACGAATCGACAATAATCCGAACCTGCTGCCCAACTGCGAGCGAAACGGGTTCATCAAGCACGACCGCTTTCCCATCGAAATGGCCTTTGATCGAGGACATGCGACTATTCTATCGGTTTGAATGCGAATGGGTCATCTATTGCTGCATAAAATCAAGATCCAACAATAACGCGAGCGGTATATGCCGGTAACATCAGCGGGTTCGCCGACGATGTCGGTTCTGCTTTTCCCAAAGGCCATCCCGCAAATGAAGCTCTACCCTCTCGCCCTTGTCGCTTTATTTTTCATACTGTCGCCCGCCTCTGCCGACGATGTGGCTCCCTTCATCATCGCCCGCTTTGATTCTCCTGCCGATCTCAAAGGCCTTGATTATGCCAGGGAGAACGTCGAGCTCAGCATCGGCCCGCGCAGTGTGACTGACACCAGGAACGTCCTGAAATATGTCGCACTGAAAGGGGAGTGGCCCTCATTTGCTTTCTATCCGCCCAGGATTCCGAAGACGTGGGGCAAGTATGAGGCTCTTTCGTTTTCGGTCTGGACCAGCAACGACTGTGAGCTTGGCGTGCGGATCGATGATGACAAGAGCTTCAACTACAACACGCGGTTTAATTTTGGGGTTCGGCTCCAGAAAGGCCACACCACCGTCCAAATTCCGGTGAAGAACATCGCCAAGACCATTGACGTGAACAAGGTCAAATTCTTTGGCCTCAACACCGATCATCCGCCAGCCAACTTCACGCTCTATTTCTCGGATTTTAAGCTCGGCCCGATTGAGTCGCTCAAGGTTGATTTTATCCCTTATGCCGAGCGTTACGATCTTCTGCCCACTACGCGGGTTGCGACGCCCCATTTTCCGATGGGGAAGAATCTGGCTGGCGGGCCGCGAAATGTGTTTATGCTTTCCAGCGTGACGCTTGGCCGGGAAGTGGCGGAGATGATGCAGCGCACGGATCTGAACGTGAGCCTCCTGTCGTGGGACCGCGAGTGGGGCGCCAACACCTGGGGCTTTGGTGATTTTTACGGCCAGCGCGGCCACAGCATCGACTACTCGCTGATGCAGAAATACCTCGACAGCTCGATGCAAGGCCCGGAAAAGTTTCACGCCATGGCGATGTACACGCCGCTGGGGTGGAACCACTTCACGCCAAGCGCGCGACAGGCGATCATCAAGCGGGTGAAGGAGGAGGGCGAAGGGCTGGTGCTGGTCATGCCGTTTCCGGGCGATAAGGATCAGCCGTGGCCCGAAGATCTGAAGCAGCTATCGGCGCTGATCAACTCCGATACTGATTGGCTGCGCGACGGCCAGGAAATGCGTTACCCGCTGAACGGCCGAATCCAAGGCAAAAAGTGGACGATTGCGGCCGAGCATCCGATCACCCGCGGCGTGCCCATCGAAGCACTGCCCTTCGCCCACATGGAAACCCAGAAGTATGATCTGGCCCCCGGCGCACAAGCCCTCATTACGCTTGACAGCCGCCAGCCCCTCCTGGCCATCCGGCAGGTTGGCAAAGGCCGGGTTGTCACGTTCGCCACGCGCGCGATCTCTTTGACGCCGGTCATGCCGACGCCAAACGATTTCGCCAGTGCGCTCCCTTATCGGTACTGGGAAACGTGGTACGACTTGGTTGACCGCGCCGTTCTTTGGTCGGCCGGGCATGAATTTGCCCGCGACGGCGCGCCGAGTGAACTGGCCATTGACAAGCAAAACGCGGATCCGTTTTTCGCGGTCCGACAATGGAAAGACACGGCCGGCAAGGTCACTGACTGGGAAATGACTTTTAGGGATCCCAATCCTGATCTCAAGAAGTTCCCTGTTCAGACCCCTGAAGTGGTGAAGCACGGTGACAAAATCCTTGCCACCTTCACCGCCCCACAAGTTCCCGATGACGCCACATGGACGGCTAGCCTTGGCGAGCTGGGTGATGGCCAATGGCGCACGCTTGAACAGCTTCCCGTTAATCCTAAGGATGCGAAAATAGAAGTTCCCACCGGCCGCGTGCGGCAGAACATTTGTTTCCTGAAAATTCAGGCTTCACGGAATGGCGCTCCTGGCCGAAGGGTGGGCGGAGATCGCTCTTACTCCTGATCCGGTATGGGACGATTACCACGTTTTCACCTGGCTGGACCGGGGCCTGCCGTTCCTGTTCGACGTCGAGATGGCTCGCATGCGCGAGTTGGGCATCACCAGCAACACCGTCGGCCCGGCCGACTTCAACATGATCAAGACCCTCTTTCGCGGCGGAATGCTCGCGCATCCCGTCGGCTTTACACAGGGCCTGCATGCCAAGGACCTGGACGCGAAGATGAAGGCGTTCAAGCAAACCAAAGACAAGGCCAACCTCGTGCGCACGCCCTCGTACGCGGATGAAGCGTTTGTGGAAAAGGAGCGCGCCAGCGTGCAGAAACTGGCGGCGGCCCTCGCCCCTTATTCGCCCCTGTCAATGATCATGGGGGATGAAACGGCCCTCACCGGCTACACCACCGATTTTGATTTCGACTTTCATCCTTCCAACATCAAAAACTTTCAGGACAAGCTTAAGAAGCAATTCGCCAACGTCGAAGCCCTCAACGCGGCCGTTCACACCTCGTTCAAATCATTCGACGCTATTCAGCCGCCCACGAGCGACGAGGCCAAGGCGGCCAGCAATTTTGGCCTGTGGAACCTCTGGCGCGCCCACAACGATGAGATGTGGACGGGCGCCTTCGACATGTATGGCAAGGCGATGAAGGAAGGGTATCCCGCCTCCCGGCTCAGCGTCTCGGGCACGCAGGAGCAAGCGGTTTTCAACGGCATCGACTGGGCCAAACTCACGCCAATGTTCGGCGCCGTCTGCGGTTATGGCGGGCGGTTTCAGGAACTTCAGCGCCTCTCCTATGAACGCGGCGATCTTAAATCCACACCCTGGGGCGCTTATGGCCGGAGCGGCCGGGCGGTCGATCATCAGGTCTGGTCCAGTCTTCTGACCGGCGGCGACGGCATCGCACTCTTCTGGTGGTACAGCTTGCGCAACCCTGATCTCACCTTCTCCAAATCCGCGCAGGACTACCAGCGCGCCATCGCTGAACTGCGCGGGCGTCGGCAAGCAATACATGAAATCGCAGCGGTTTTTTTCGCCCGTGGCCGTCCTCTGGAGCGCCAACAGCCAGCGGCAAAGCTGGGCGATGGGTAAGTTCGACCAGTTCAAAAAAACCGAGGCCGAGGTTGTCAACGCCGTCATCGATGCACAATTCGACCCCAGCTTCATCTCCGAGCAACAGGTCGCGGATGGCGAGCTTGCCACGCGCAACATCCGCGTCCTTGTCCTGCCGATGACGCTTTCGCTGGGCAAAGGTGATAACCACGTTGGCCTGCCTCTGGTCCCCACCCTTCAGAAATTCATCGCCACCGGTGGCCTCGTCGTCACGACCGACACGCCCGCTGTTGACGAGTACCTCCAGCCCACGCAGTTCCCGCCCGACTTTGTTGCCAAGCTCGTCAAGTTCAATGACGCAAAACAAAATTTCGCGGCCGCCTTCGCCCCAGCCGGCGCAAAGCCGTACGCGCCGATGATTGCCTCCAACGGCAAGCCGAAGAAAACCAGCGCGATCGTCCACGTCCTTCCCGGCGAGCCGCAGGCCAGACTCCTCACCATCCTCCGTGCCCCGGTGGGGCAAAAGGAAGTGATCGGCGCGGATGGCGTCATCCACGTCGAACCCGACGCCGAGGCCGGTCAGGAAATCGAACCCCTCGAGATCGACATCGCTTCCCTCACTTCAAGCGACCACCCCGCCCATTTTTACGACCTCCGCGGAGGGGCGCTCCTGGCGGTGTCGAACAACAAGATCAAACTCAACATGCCCCATGGGGCTGCGTTTCCCATCGCCGTTCTCCCGTACAGCGTGGAAGGAATGGCCGGCCGGGCGACGGTGAGGGACCGCGCGCTCACCGTCACATGGGCGCTGAAAAGCCAAACCAAAACATTCGCGCCGCACATCACGCACCTCGAAATCATCGACACCAAGAGCAACCGCGCCCTGCCTCACTTCAGCCGGAACGTTGAATGCTCTGCCAGCGGTGAAGGGATGGTCACACTTCCCCTGGCCATTGAAGATGTGCCTTTGTCGTACAGTATTCACCTTCGTGACATCCTCAGCGGGCAGGAGGTCACCATCGCTCCAAACTAAAGGGTCAAGTCCGTCCGCCGGCGGCCGTCGACGCCCACCACTCTGGAAGCCGTGGATTAAGCTTTTGCCAGCCGACGCCGTGATACGCGGGGCCGCGCGCTTCGACTACTACGACAATCACGGTCACGATCGCGGAAGCCGCAAACACGGCTGACCACGACAGCAGGTTCACACAAATACTCGCCACGCCCAATGCCACAAAGATAATCGCCCAGAGCAGTTCCAGCGGCCGGGACATACGAAGCACATTGCAAAAAATAAAGAAGTGCAACACGACGAACGCAATGGCGCTGCCAAACCATCGGTCGATGGTCATCGCGTATGCCGACGCGATGCCGCCCAGGATGAGGACGATGACGTCGAGCGGTGAAAGCCGAAAACCGGGCTGGAACTTTCGCATGTCCATACGGGCAAGGTCCGTTCGTTTACGGTCAATAGACAATTACTTCTCGATTCTCCGAGCTTTTTCACTCTCCGCTCGCACGCCCACATAACTCGGAAACCGCGGCACGCCCCCTTCCGACAGTTCTTGATATCGAAACGTGATCGTTGTCCCGACGGCCGGGGGATCGCCGCGCTCGCGGTCGCTGAAACCTGTGCCCACTGCAAACTCTGTCCCGTCTGCCAGCCGGACCAGCAGGGTGCCCAGACGTCCGGCGTGGCGGCCGGCGCCGGGCTGGTGGCCAATTACTTGCGCTTCGGCGTCGTGGAAGCTCTTGACCTTGAGGAGCGTCATGGACCGGCCGGCCTCGTACTTCGATCCCGGCTCGCGCAGCATCAATCCCTCGCCCCCCAGCGCCTCGACGCGCGCCAACTCGACGCGCAGCGAATCCACGCTCTTGCACAGTTCCTGCGGATGCGCGTGCGCATTTTCATGGGGCCTGCCGGCGAGTGTATCGTTAATGAACTTCAAGCGATTTTCAAACCCGCCCCCGGCGGCCGGGGCGTCGAAGATGACGAACTTCACCTGGTTCCATTGGTCGGTCTTGTCCTGCCGCCGGACGATGCTGACCGTGCGCTGAAACTTCTTTCGGCCGATCCATAGCTCGCCATCCAGCGGCACATCCGGAAGGCCTTCCACAAACCAATCCGGGGCGTGATACAGGTTGCCCAGGCGCAGAGAAACTGTTTGCCGTCCCAATAAGCGCGCACGCCGTCGAGCTTCTCGCTCATCCACCAGCCGGCCAGGTCGGTCGAGTTGTCCCAGGTCTGAGCCAGCAGGAGCGGCGGCCCGGCTTCTTCGCCCTCGGCCGAGATTTTTACCGGCTTTTGAGGCAGTGCGCCGCCGAGGCGGGTCTCCTCCGCCACGTCCCCGCGGAGTTTTCGCAGGTGCTTGCAGGTACGGCGCTCGATGGCAATGGACTGATTTCGCCAGGCGGGGCATGTACAGGAATAGACACCCCCGGTGTTTTTCAGCACATACGGCCGGGCGCCGGAGCCTTTCATTTCAACGGACTCCCCGTCAAGTAAGTCGCTCATGGTGATTCTCCTTCTGGAACACCGGTCAACCGATCCTGACGGCTTCTATTGTCAACCGTCGCTGGTTCATCCGCCAGCGAACATCCCCCGCGCTCGTGGGGACAATCCTTCCTGCCCCTATACTCCCCCCATGCTCCCCCGCACCCTCTCACTCCTCGAATCCGGAATCCACGCCGGCCTCCATATCGGCGCCCAGCTCTTTATCTCCCTCCGCGGCCAAACCGTCGCCAACGTTGCCGTCGGCCAGTCGCGTCCTGGCGATCCCATGACCCCCGACACCGCCATGCTCTGGCTCTCGGCCGGCAAGCCCCTTACGGCCGCCGCCATTGCAATCCTCTGGCAGCAAAACAAGCTCCAGCTCGACGACCACGTGGCCGATCACATTCCCGAATTTGCCGTCCACGGCAAAGCACCGATCACCATACGCCACCTCCTCACCCACACCGCCGGCTTCCGTGGCGGCGACACTGGCTGGCCCACCCACACCTGGGACCAGATCATCGCCCGCGTCTGCAACACCCGCCTTGAACCCAACTGGATCCCCGGCAAAAAGGCCGGTTACCACCTCCACACCAGTTGGTTCATCCTGGGCGAAATCATCCGCCGCCTCTCCGGCCAATCCTTCGATCACTACCTCCGCGATCACCTCTTGCTCCCCCTGAAGATGACCAACACCTGGTTCGCCCTTCCCCCGGCCGAATATCAGGCCTTGGGCAACAACCTGGGCATCATGCAAAACACCACGACCGCTCCCCCCAATCCGCAGACCTCGATACGGAGACAGCCTGCACCACCCCCCGCCCCGGCGGCAGCGCCCACGGCCCCATCCGCGACCTGGCCCGCTTCTACCAATCCCTCCTCCCCACAACCTCATCCCTGAACCGTCTCCTGAACCCTGAACCCCATCCCTGAACCCTCCTCTCCTCCCCCAGACCATCGAAGCCCTCACCGCCCGCCACCGCGCCGGCATGTACGACCACACTTTCAAACATAACATGGACTGGGGCCTGGGCTTCATCCTCAACTCGCCCACGCCCGACCCCGACCTCCCCTACGGCTTTGGCCCCCACGCCTCCCCCCGCACCTTTGGCCATGGCGGCGCGCAGTCCTCCGCCGGCTTCGCCGATCCCGAGCACCACCTCGTCGTCGCCTACGTCTTCAACGGCATGCCAGGCGAAGTCAAACACCAACAACGTCTCCAAGCCCTCAACACCGCCATCTACGAAGATCTCGAACTGAATCAATGAACCCATCTGTCACGGTCGGTCACTGACAACCCCCCGCCCTCAAGTTATCATCCTTACTTTCAACGAGGCACACCTATGGAACGTCGCAAACTCGGAAATACTGACTTGGAACTATCGGCCATCGCCTTTGGCTGCTGGGTGGTGGGCGTCAACTGGTGGCGCGACTTCTCCGAAGCAGAAGGCATCAACATCATGCAATATGCCTATGACCAGGGCATCACCTTCTTCGACAATGGGGATGCGTATGGCAATGGCCGGGCCGAGACGATCATGGGCAAGTTTGTCCAGGACGTCGGCCGGGATAACGTCGAGATCGGCGGCAAATTCGGCTACGACTGGCACACCGATCCCGGCGACCAAGGCTCCCATCGCGAGCGCAAACAAGACTTTTCGCCTCAGTTCATGCGCAGTGCCCTCGAAGCTTCTCTCCAGCGCATGGGCGTGGACACCATCGACATTTACATGGCCCACAACATCAAGCTCCCGCAATTCCGCGAAGACCTGTTCGCCGAGCTCGATAAGATTCGCGATGAGGGAAAAATCAGGGCGTGGGGCGTGAGCCTTGGCCCCGCGATCGGCTGGCGCGAGGAAGGCGTCAAGGCGATGCTCGACCATGGCTGCAAGGCCGTGCAAACTGTCTACAATCTTTTTGAGCAAGCGCCCGGCCGGGAATTCTGTGAAGTCGCCCGCGCCACCCACGGCGGCGTTCTCGCCCGCGTCCATGACAACAGCGGCATCCTGAAGGGCAAGCTCACGGCCGACACCGTCATTCCCGCCAACGATCACCGCAAGTTCCGTGACGATGCCTGGAAAACTTATGGCCTGCAGAAGCTGGAAAAAGTCCGCACCTACGCCGACCGCCACGGCATGAACGTCCACCAACTCGCCTGCAAGTGGCTCCTGATGGACCCGTCCCTCACCAGCGTCACGGCCACGCTGATTAACGAAGAGGAAATTAAAGAAGCGGCCGAGTCCACCGACAAGCCCGATCTGACTCCGGAGGAAATGCAGGAGCTGGCCGATCTTTACCGCACGGATTTTGGCCTCGGTCAAGAAGCGCACCCGTGCGACTTAAAGAGCAGCACCGACCCCAGCGGCCGGGTGCGGAGCAGCTATGTTCCGCCGCCGGTATTCGTGGCCTGAAGCAAGTCCGCGAGGACGAGTGGAGGCGATCATGAGCAAACCCGCTCGCGAAATCATCGGCCGACTCGCGCTGCTGGCTCTGGCGGCTATGTTCATCTTCGGCGGCTGGCAATGCCTGCGACGTGTTAGAGTTTTTGGCGAGGCCAACGTCCAATTCGGAATGATCCTCTTCGTCAGCGGTATCGCCCTCCTGCTCCCCGGTCTTGTGTTGGCGGCTGGTGCGATCCTCCCTGTTCGACTCCTGGTTTTCCTGATCAGCCCCTTCATCCAGACCGGCAACTGGATGAAATGGGAAAATGATCCTCTGGATCTACACCTGCCTGAATGGATGACCTGGCTACCGTGGTGGTGGTGAACGCTATGGCACAACCACTTCAGACATTTTCCGCGCGTTACGTGATCCTCCGCCACGAAGGAATTGCGGAGCCTCATTACGATTTGATGTTTGAAACGGCCCCCGGCTCCCCGCTCGCCACCTGGCGCAGCGACGTCTGGCCGATCTTGGCGCCCGCCCCGCTCGTGCGCCTTCCCGATCATCGGCGCGAATATCTGGAATACGAAGGGGCCATCTCCGGGAACCGCGGCGAAGTTCAGCGCGTCGAGGCCGGGCAGTGCTCGATCGCTGTTTCCAACGACGGCTGGCGCATTGGTTTTGAACCACCCGCGAGTTCGCTTGTGCTGGTCCATGGTATCGCAGATGAGTGGCGGGCAACGCCACAAGTTATGGAGGAAGTGCTGCTCGAAGGTGTGGATAAATAAAGGCGGCACGGATCTCTCGGATTCCGTGCCGCCCAGGGAAGGAGGACTTTGTTAATTTCGAACATGCTTCTTACGTCGGCCGTGCAGCTTGGTTCGTGCGACAAACAAAATGTCACACATTTTTATCGTCGAGGCAAACAAATATTGCTCTGCGGCCAACGCGACGGACAAGGCCAGCAAACTCAACCATTTGCGATTGAAACGGCCAATTGATGCTTGCCTGGCGTAGCGCGTGCCTTCGTTTTTATCGGTGCTGTCTCGGTCGTCCCGAAGTAGGTCTGTAACACATACCCGGAGTGTAGGATGTCGAAGCTTCCATTGGCCGTTCAACTGTATACCGTCCGCGAGTTAACGAAGGTAGATTTTCGCGGCACGCTCACCCGAGCTCCGCGAGATCGGATTCCGGGCCGTTGAGCTGGCCGGTTATGGCAATCTCGCATCGGCAGCGAAAGTTCGCCAGGTGCTGGATGATCTGGGCATGACAGTCGCGGGCGCTCACATCAGCATCGATGAGCTGGAAAAAGATCTGACCCGCGTGCTTGACGAGCAGGAGGTGCTGGGAAACAAAAACGTCGTCTGCCCCCACCTGGCCGAAAACCGCAGAAGCGACGCCGATGGCTGGCGGCAGGTGGCGCGGTCGCTCAATTCGGTTGGCCAACAATGCCAGCGCCGCGGCCTGAACCTCGCCTACCACAACCACAGCTTCGAGTTCCAATCCTTCGACGCG
The DNA here is from genome assembly GCA_963788015.1 of uncultured Phycisphaerales bacterium. Classification (GTDB taxonomy): domain Bacteria; phylum Planctomycetota; class Phycisphaerae; order Tepidisphaerales; family Tepidisphaeraceae; genus JBBRHH01. The sequence continues at coordinate 2,402,491 of CAWBEY010000012.1, read as the reverse complement.
GGCCCAACCGTTCTTCACGGCAGCTCAAAAAAGACCGGCCTGGACCTGCTCTGGGAAAACAGCGACATCAACCTCGTTCGCGCTGAGCTGGATGTCTACTGGGTCCAGCACGCCGGCCTCGACCCAACCGACTACATCAACAAGCTCGGCCGGCGCATCCTCCTCGTCCACCTCAAAGACATGGCCAGCGGCAGCGAGCGCCAATTCGCCCCGGTCGGCGAAGGCATCATCCAATTCAAAGAAATCCTCGCCGCCGCCGAGTCCGCCGGAGCGCAGTGGGGCGTGGTGGAGCAGGATTCGACTTACAACGCGCCGCCGTTGGAAGCGATTCAGATCAGCTTCAGAAATTTGCAGGCGATGGGGGCGGTGTGACAGTCTGCACGCACATCTCGAGAACCTCCGCTTGCGCGACCGCCGCATTTTTTGTGTGCTGCGTCGTCTTCGCCGCACGCCCGTGCGAAGCGGACTTCACCACCGCCCCCACCACCCAGGCGACCACCTCCACCGGCGCGATCACAAAGACCGGCAGCGGCAGCATTCCACTTTCCGGTTCTTACTCCGGTACAACCACAGTCACCGGCGGTACGCTCTACTTCCCGAAAGTCTGGACGCATGTGGTTCCAACCCACTCCGGCTGGGGGCTCGTTGGCTGCATCATCATCCTCCTCATCCCCGGCCTAATCTGGCGTAACCGGCGAGGCTATCTCGCGGTTCTCTCAACGATTGTTTTCACCGGCATCGTCCTTCTGTGGATACACGGCTATCGGCACACGGAAGCATTCCAGTTTGTCCACGCCACGGCTGAATTTTGCCACGAGGATTGGAGTCTGCGTTCCGGCTACGGAGGCCTCCAATTCTCCTACGAAAAAATGGAGGGAGATCGATCCGGTGCAACCTCCGTGAGATATTTTCAACCACTTCGCCTTGAATATCCCACTGCCGCCGATCTGTGGCCGTTCTACCTCGATCAGTCCGACGGCGATCGCATCTGGACACGCGCGGGCTTCGAGTTTGCCGCGGCCCACGAGATGGTGTCATGGCTCACCGCAACCCTGCGCAGCGTCACCCTCCCGAACTGGTTCCTCGCCGCCCTCTTCGCCATTTGGCCCATCCGCTGGATCGTCACCCGCCGCCGACGCCGCATTCTCCCCGGCCACTGCCGCCGCTGCGGCTACGATCTTCGCGCCACCCCCACCCGCTGCCCCGAATGCGGCCAACCGAATCTGCCCGGCCGCTGGCCCGGGATGAGATGCCCGCTATGCTAGAGCATGGGTTTCGCGCTGCCATGGAGGCGATTGTGAACAGAGCGTCTGTTGCCGTATTACCGTCGTTTCTCGCCATCCTGTTTTCTCTCCCGTCCGAGCTTTGCCTGCTGGCAAAGGAAGCCGCCAAGCCGCAGACGGTGGGCCTGCCCTATACGCTCAAGGATGATTCCGGCGCAACCTGGGACCTCACTCCCGACGGCAGCGTCAACGATGGCGGCAATGATCTTTACGACGGCGGCTCCCATCTCTTCCTCGACGGCAATTTCCAGTTCAACCCCAACAACAACCAGGTCCCCTTCGATCCCGAGCACAACGAGCTGATCTTCGGCCCCCAGGAATTCAAGGGCATGAAGGTTTCGCGCCGCGTCGCGGTCGATCAAAAAGCCTCCTTCATCCGCTACGCCGAAGTATTCGAAAACCCCACCAACTCGGCCATCAAAGTTCAAATCCGCGTCTACTTCGAAACCGGCGGCTCGGTTCAAACCTCCTCCGCATTCTCAGAAGAAAAACACGCCAAACAGCAAATCGGCTGCGTGATCGAGGAAAATAACAACAACTGCTTCGCCATCGTCGGCGCCGGCCGGGCGCTAAGGTGCTGCCGCACTTCAACCCGCAGCAGAATTCCAAAAACGTTGACCTGAATTACGAAATCGAAGTGCCTGCCAAGCAAACCGTCGCCATCGTTCACGTCGAGGCCCGGCGCACCAGCGGCAGCGAATGCACCGCCTTCATGCAGCAGACCAAAGACAAGGATTACCTCAAGGATCTGCCCAAAGACCTCGCCCGGCGCGTCATCAACTTCGTCATGGGCGTGAAACTGGCCGGCGATGTTGAACTGCTTCGCCCCGAGGCGTCCGACGTCATCGAAATGCGGGGCGAGCGCGGCGACAAGCTCACCGGCACCATCAAGGAAACCCTCTATCGCCTCAACACCTTTCACGGCCCAGTCGAAATCCCCGCCGATCGCGTGATCGGCCTGCTGAACGTGGGCGAGTTTCACCCCCGCCAACTGCTGGTCACCCGCGAAGGTGAGATCCTGGGCGGCGAGCTAGAGAAAAAGGAACTGAGCATCGAGCTCTCCAGCAAGCAGATGGCCAGCGTCCCCGTCAGCCAGATCTCCCGCATGGGCTACCGCCGCAAGAAAGACGAGCCAGAGGAGTGGACCTTCGAGAAGCCCATGGTGATGCTCAAAAGCGGCGAACGACTCACCGTAGCCGCCCCGGATGCCCAGGTGGAAGTGCTGACGCGCTACGGCCTCCTGAAGCTGAAGGGCACCGAGATGCACGCCCTGGCCCTCCAGAGCGAAGATTCACCGGTGCATCAGGTGCTGCTGGCCGACGGCAGCCGAATCTCCGGCCTGGCCAGTGCCCAGAGCTTCGACCTGAAGCTCTCTGGCGCCAACCAGAGCGTGAAGGTCCTGGCCTCGGCCATCAACCGCCTGCAATACAGCGCCAAGCCGGCGGAAGTGGACGACACCACCGCCACCATGACCTTAAGCAACGAAGATCAGCTTGTGGGGTCCTTGAGCGGAAGCCTGAAGCTGCGAACAAGCTTCAGCAGCGTGACGCTCAGCGGCCCGGAAGTGCGGCATATGAGCCATGGAAAAACCGCCGGCGAAGTGCAGGTGGAGATGTGGGACCAGACCACCCTCAGCGGCGAACTGGAGGATCAGGAACTGCTGGTGAAGCTGGTGTGCGGCCTGGAGATGAAAGTGCCGGTGGGATTGGTGGAAGAATACAACCAGCCGCGTCCCCAGCCATCGGCGGCGGTAGCTGAATCCATCAGCAAGCTGGCCGGAGAACTCAGCGCTGAAGACTGGAACCAGCGCGATGAAGCCCAGAAGAAGCTGGTGGCGATGGGCCCGGTGGTGATCAACGTGCTCAAGAGCCTGCGCGACAAGCAGTCGCCCGAAGGCCAGCAGCGCATCGATCAGGTAGTGGTTGCGATTGAAAAGGCCGAGCATCCCGACCCGGCCCCAGCGCCATCACCCGAAGCAGGCGCGGGCGAGGCCAATCCACCCCCCATCATCGACAAGTAGACGACAAGGAACGGCGGCTACTCCACCCTCACCGGCTCGGCCGGCACTCCCTCATCCAGCTCCTCGTCGATTCGCGCAACTTCGCTGATGTGCTCGCAGAGGGTCTTCACCTCCTGCGTCTCGGCCAGCACGTCCAGCGCCAGCTCAAGACCATCCAGTTCCTTTTTGCTGATAAGCACACAGTCGCACTGGCCGGCCTCTCCGACGATTTCCACCCGCCCGGTCTTGCACGCGATGTCGCGCAAGAGATCGAGCAGATCGGTATGAACCTCGCGGATGCTCAGCCTTTGAAAAGGTGAATGATGATCTGACATAAGCAAACTACTCCCGTGACGGTCTTCCCGGTAGACCACACTGGCAACGGGACTCGCCAACTGGTCAACCAAACTTACTATGGTTCTGGCCGCGGAAAAGTTCGCCGAAGACAAAAACACCTAGTCAAAACAGCGATTTCCACTCGAAAAACGCAGTTGATTGGCTATATCGGACTGAGTCTACGCAGGCGCAAGCGAAGAAAGACGAACCTGCTGAGGCGCCCGCCCCACAATTCGGTCCAGCCCGCTCGCAGTCATCCCCAGGATCAGCAAGGCCAGCAGAACATGTAAGCCTCCCACCAGAAATGCATACACAACAAACCGCTCGCCACTCATCTGCCCGTAGCCTGTCATGTTCAGGCTCTGGCTCGCCAGGCTGCTATTGCCATCCGAATAGGTGCTCCCATAGCGCACGTTTCGCGAAAGACTTTCCACCGCCTCCCCAATAAAGTTGTACGGCAGATACGTCCCCACCACGTTCTCCGCATCGCGCGACCTGTCCACGATTCCCACGACCAGAAATACCCCAAGGTACATCACCAGCGGGATCAGCAGGTTCAACGCCACGGCCGTCAGCACCTTCTTCAGCCGAAGTGACAGGTAAGTCCCCGTCGCCACGAACAGTACATTAAAGCTCAGGATCACCCAGATCACAACGATGGCAGTGATGAACGAGATCACCCCGAAAATCGCGAACGCCAGCAGATGCACCGTGATCAGCACCATCGGCCAAAGCAGTCGCCGCATCACCCCCAGCGCCTTGCCCCACACAATCTGCCGCCCGCGAATTGGCGACGCCAGCAGCAGCGTCCACGTATCACTCTCGCGCTCCTGCGCAATCGTCGTCCCGGCCAGCACGCAAACCAGCAGCATGATCAAGCCATTGAACGCGAAGGTGTAAGCAAGCTGCGCATCCCGCCTATCCAAAACGTTAAACCACCCAAGCCACGCATACGTGAAAATCAGCAGCCCGACGCAGCAGCACGCGCCGGTAATGCGCTGCCAGCGCTTGGGCATCAGCGCCCGGCGCAGCTCGCGCCACAACACCGGATTGTCGGAAACCGACCGCGCCGCCCCCACCTTCGACGCCGCATATTCAATCGCCTGCACACGCACCGGCATCGGCGGCGGCGTCGCCTCCAGTTGCGCCTCACCCAGCGCGTTCATCACCGGCAGGGGGGGCGGCGTCCCATTCAGGCCGATCATCGGCACCATCCCCATCGGGATAACCCGCTGCTCATAAGGCCCGGCCGGCGACGCGCCCCCCTCCGCCAGTTTCCGCGCACTCCGCCGAAGCACCAGCGAGCTCAAAACCACCATGAGCGTCGCTCCCCCAAGATGCGTCGCCACGCACGTCCACCAGGGCGGCGGCTGAAACATCCGGCCGGCCTGCGGCTCAATATTGCACACCATCGTGAAAAACGGATTGGTCAGTGTCAGCGCTGTGCCATAAAAACTGCCCGGCCCGCCCGAGCTCGAACGCACGTGCGAAAATGCCATCACGCTGATAAGAATCGGGATAAGTGCGTAAACGATCAGCAGCACGACATAAGACAATAGAATCGTCCCATACGCCCGGTTCATGCAGGTGGAAAAAAATAGCCCAATCGATGCGCCAAAAACCGCGACGGCCATGCACAGACAGATGGCCGCAAACATCGCCCCCAGCTCCACGCCTCCCAATAGCCGCACCACCGCCAGGCACGGCAGGCTCAGGCCGATCAGCGTCATCGCCACCAGCAGCCGCGAAAAAAGCTTGCCGGTAATAATTTGCCAACTGCTCAGCGGCGTCATCAGCAACACCGGCAGCGTTTTGTGAAGCCGCTCCCCGCTCATCGCCGTGCTCGTTAACACCGGCCCAAGAATCCCCATCGACACCAGCGTGAAAAATGAAAATACCATGAAAAAGCTCTCCCCCATCTGGCTGAGCTGCTGCGTCTTTTCCAGGGCATTGCTGGATTCGGAACGATCAATACGGCTCCCCGAATACGCCCCCAGCAAAAAAAGCAGCAGCACCCCCAGATACACAAACCGCAGAAAATAGGTGCGCTTCCGCCGGGCGGTGATGCGCAGTTCTTTGGAAAAAATCGCCCCGAAAGGATTGATGGCGCTGAACCGCATAAGCGGAAAGTATAGCAGGACGCCCCCACCAGCCACCCACCCCCGCCCCGGCCATCTTCAAAGCTTCCGGCGAAACTGCACCGACATCTCATGCTTCCCATTGCTCAGCGGCCGCGACCGCACCACCTCGCACAAAAAGCTGTCCACGCCCCGCCGCTGGTCGATGTCAATGCGACAACTCTGCCCCACCGCCAGCGATTGCCGAAGCAGAAACGAAACGCCGGAAATGGCCATGTCCCGCGTAACAATCTCATGCTTGTCGCTGGCCCCCACCCCATCCAGAACAGTAAGCACGGCCTTGCTATGCACAGGCCCCCGATGCTCATGGCGGCGGTCACGGGTCAGGAGAGGAATAGTAAGGGGAGCGCTGCTTTGGCGCGAGGGGTTGGAAAGAGTTTTCATGTTTGATCTATATCGACAGTTTTATCGGAACTCTTCAATGCGTCAAGTGCGGTTGACGTCGGTTGACGTACCTCCGCGCGTTTAGCGCATAGTCACGATAGTTAAAATCCCACCTCCCTCATCGTGTGCATCGCGCGGCATTCCTATGGCGACAAACCCTGCTACCATTGCACCAAAATCGTTTCGGCTTTGCCGCACCACCTCCGCTCGCATCGCATAGTGCCGCGTTTTACAACCACCACGCAATGAAGATCTGCTCAAGTTATGTCGTCGGAATGCTTGCCGTCTTCCTATGCGCGACACAACCCGCTTCCGCGCACCGGGTGGATGATTACCTGCAGGCGACCACATTCATTCTGGAGAAAGACCACGTCTCGGTGCGCATGCGACTCACGCCCGGCGTCGCAGTGGCTGGAAAATTGCTCGCCAGCATTGACCTGGACGCAGATGGGATCATTTCCGAAGCCGAACAGCGGTCCTACGCGCAGCAGGTGATTCGCGATCTCTCGTTCAGCATTGACGGCCGTCCCGCGCAATTGGAACTTGTCTCTTATGCGTTTGCCACGATCAGCGCGATGAAGGGTGGCCTTGGCGATATTGTGCTGGAAATGACGGCGACTGTACCCCCTGCGCCTCAGCCAGAACGCTGACGTTTGAGAACCATCATCAAACTGAAATTGCCACCTATCTCGTGAACTGCCTGCTGCCCGATGACCATGAGATCCAGGTAGTCACCCAAAAGCGCAATATCGATCAGTCGTCCTATCAACTGGATTTCAACCTCAGCGTTGCTGCGCAACAATCTCAAGGCCCAAGCGCCCCCGGCGGCCTTCCGCAATCGGCGGATCGATCAATCAACTTCGCCGTGCTCAAAACGTTTTTCGTCCACGGCGTTCACCACATTCTGACCGGATATGACCACCTGCTCTTCGTCAGCGCACTGGTGCTGGCCGCAACCACGCTCTGGGATCTTGTGAAGGTAGTCACCGCGTTCACGCTGGCCCATTGCATGACCCTCACGCTCGCGGCCTTCAATCTCGTCCACCTGCCCGGCAGTGTCGTCGAGCCGCTGATTTCCGCCAGCATCGTCTTCGTGGCGCTGCAGAACATCTTCTGGCCAGCCCGCTCGCGCGGCCCGACCCGCCTAGCCATCGCCTTCGTTTTCGGCCTCTTTCACGGCCTCGGATTCGCAGGCGGACTGCTCGACCTCATGCACCAGATGCCCAGAGAAATGGTTCTCCTGGCCATCCTGGGCTTCAGCCTCGGCGTCGAGGCCGGACACCAGATGGTCCTGCTGCCGTTGTTCGGCCTTCTGAAAGCCGCACGCCACTCTCAACGTGATGCCGTTATGCGCACGCGCCTGTCAATGGCATTCCAGCGGATCGGATCGGCCGGAATATCAATAGCCGGCGCTATTACCTGGCCGTCAGCGTGCTGGCACATGGGTGACAGCCGGCCGAGAGATGCCGCCAGCATTCACAGCCGTGATCTGATACTCTGTAATCGCGTCCGCCGGTGGGTAAGAGACGTCGGTAAATGTGATCGCCTCCGCGGCATCGTCCAGCAAAATGCGTCCAATGGTTTTTCCTTTTCCACCAATCTTATTTGTTGTGGCCATGCTTCCCGGGTTGTGTCTGCTGATTTTCGTGGTGATTCAGTTCATCCTGCATGGCACGGCAGCTATGAACGCGGTGGACTGGCCAGGGGAGGGGCGGTGTTCGAGTTGCGGCTATAATCTTACGGCGAACACGACGGGCATTTGTCCGGAATGCGGGACGCCGATCGCTTCGCCTGTGCCGCCGGTGCGGCACGCGGGAGTAACAAGAAAAAGGTCACGAAAACGGGGTGCGTCTTCGTGACCTTTTCGTTTTGAATTTACTAGATCAAGTTTACGCCAGTGCTGGCTCCGTAAGCAATGCGTTCACTTGCTGGCGCAAGGTTGCAATCTGCTGGGCCTGCTCGCGCACCAGTGTATTGAGCGCCTGGATAGCGGCCAGCGCGACGCCGCTGGCATCGACCATGTTGATGTGGCGGTCGTCTTCGCCGACGGCGAAGGCGGCGGCAAAGTCCTGCGCCATCGGGCCAATGTGGCGGATCGCAGCGTCCTGCGACTTGTAGTTCCAGCTTGTGATGGGGAGGGCCGCGACGCGGGCGAGGATGATCTGGGGGTCGATCTTCGCGAAGGCTTCTTTGATGTTTCGGTCGCTGGGGACGGGGCCGCCCGAGCCGCTGGGCTGGGGTACCTGTTGTGTCAGGTCTTCCACCTTGCCGTGGATCGTCAGCTCCGGCGTCGTATAGGGCATCTTTGTTTGCGTTGTCGGCTGCTTCTCGTCGTTAACGGATGTGTTCGTACTCTGCATTGTTTCTCCCAAAAAAGTTTTCCTACGCACCAACCCACTTGGGCGTTGGCGGGAGTATGGGCTTCGCAACCGGGCGAAGTCAACCAATTTCTTGTGACGAAGGCGTTTTTGCGCGGCTCGATGTGAAACGGGAGAATTGGCGCCCTAAGTTTCTGGCAAGATGGGCCGAGGCGGTCAGTGGCCGGCGGGTTGGGGGTGGCCGTGGTCGGCCAGCAGGCGCTCGCGTTTGGCGAGGTTCCAGTCGGCGTCGGTCATCATCTTGGCCAGAGCCTTGAAGGAGACTTTCGGGGTCCAGCCGAGCTTTTCGCGGGCCTTGGTGGCGTCGCCCAGAAGCAGATCGACTTCGGCCGGGCGGAAATAGCGGGGGTCGATCTCGACGTATTTGTGCCAGTCCATATTCAGATGGCCAAACACTTCGTCCAGAAACTCGCGGATGCTGTGGGTTTCGCCGGTGGCGATGACGTAATCGTCGGGCTTGTCCTGCTGGAGCATGAGGTACATGGCCTCGACGTAGTCGCCGGCGAAGCCCCAGTCGCGTTTGGCGTCGAGATTTCCCAGATAGAGCTTTTGCTGGAGGTTTTCTTTGATGCGGGTGGCCGCGCGGGTGATTTTGCGTGTGACGAAAGTTTCGCCGCGGCGCGGACCTTCGTGGTTAAACAGGATGCCGTTGCAGGCGAACATGCCGTACGACTCGCGATAGTTCACGGTTTGCCAGTACGAGAAGACCTTGGCGCAGCCATAGGGGCTGCGGGGGTGGAAGGGGGTTTTTTCGCTTTGGGGGGTTTCGACGACCTGCCCAAACATTTCGCTGCTGGAGGCCTGATACACGCGGGTGGGCAGTCCGGTGTCGCGGATGGCTTCCAGCAGATTCATGGTGCCCAGGGCGTCGCACTGGACGGTGTAGACGGGCTGGTCGAAGCTGACGCGCACGTGAGATTGGGCGGCGAGGTTATAGACTTCGTCGGGCTGGACGCGGGTGAGGATCTCGCGGAGGCCAGTGCCGTCAACCAGATCGCCATAATGCAGGTGGAGGCGGACGTTGGGGTCGTGGGGGTCGCGGTAGAGGTGCTCGATCCGGTCGGTGTTAAAGGAAGAGCTTCGGCGGACGATGCCGTGAACGTCGTAGCCTTTATTGAGGAGCAGTTCGGCCAGATAAGAGCCGTCCTGGCCGGTGATGCCGGTCACTAAGGCTTTTTTGACGGGTTGGGGCATAAGGCGATCTCTATGGGTGGTTTGGACTTATCGTGTCATCGGCCGACGGGGCGGGGGCCATCATTTGGCCGGTGCGTGGTGAAGTAGAATGGGATGGATGACATGCAACTTTGGACATTATTGGGTGTCAGAGGAGTTATTGGGCGGGTTATACTATTGAGCGGGGAGATGTGCCATGGGCCAACTGGGGTTTGAAGAGCAGGTGGACTATGACCGTTAATGCGCTCAACGGCCGGCTGTGGGCAGTCGCTATCTTTATGGTTTTCTGTGCGGGCGAGTGCCGGGCGCAGGTGCCGCCATTTGTGGGCAATGGGGCGGCTTTGTTTGCGCCGCAGATTGGGGTGGTGAATTCGGGGGTGCAAAATGACGTGCAGGCGGTGGTGTCGGCGGATCGGAGATATGTGACGCTGACCATGCGGCCACAGATTTCAACGTTGATATCGCTGCAGACCTTTGAGTTTCAGACGGCGACGCCGCAGCGGGGGTTTGTGGGGGGGGTGATGGCGCCGGCAGGGGTGGGGGCCGGGGGGGCGGTTGTGCGACCTGCGTCATCAGGCCCAGCTACTGATCCGCCGCCCGCTACGTTGGTGCTGGCCCAGACCGGGATGACGCGAATCTCACCGCCGTGACCGATTCGCGACAGTTGGCGAAGCTATGATAGGGCTGGCCCGCCCGTTGCTCGGGATGGGGCAGTTGTGAGTTGATCTTTCTTCTTCCAAACGGACCCTGCCATGGACGACACCTCTAAAAATCCGCTTGATCCCAATCCCGCCAATGCGCATCCTGGCCAACCGGCACCCAGCGCTGTGCCGCCCGCGGCTAAGCGGCGCAAGAAGCGGTGGTGGCTGCGGATCACTGGCGGCCTGCTGCTCCTGATTATTCTGCTGCTGGCCTTCGCGCCAAAGATCGCCAGCACCGGGACGGTGCGCGGCTTTGTATTGGGCAAGATCAACGAGAAACTTAACGGGCATCTCACCGTTCAGGATTGGTCGGTAAGCTGGACGGGTGGGCTGTCCATGGACGGCCTGCGGCTCCTGGATCAGGACAACAAGCAGATCTTGGAAGTGCGGCGGCTGAGCACGCAGCTGTCGCTGATCGACGCCATGCGCGGGCGGTACAACCTGGGCAAGACATCGGCCGAGGGGGTGGACTTTGATCTGATCAATTACAAGGACGGGCAGACGAATTTCGGGCGGGTGATGAAGGCGCAAGCGTCAGGAACTCCAGCGACGCCTTCCGCACCTTCCGCGCCTAAGGAAAAGAGTACGAATGACAAGTCGTCGAAGCTGCCGGATGTTCAGGTGGAGTTGACGTCGGATGTGCGCGGGACTGTGGAGTCAGAGGCCAAAGAGGGCGAGGCGCCCGTTCCTGCGCTGCATATTCTGTCCGGAAAGTTTTCGGCCAACATTCCCAATATCAACCAGCCCATCAACCACTCGGCCGAGGTGCAGGCGCAAATTGGGAGCGAGCCTGGGACTGGGACGATCTCACTGGCGGGAGACATGGGGGCCGTGAGTGAGAATCGGGTGGATCTGAACAAGCTTTCGGCCAATGAAAAGCTGACGATCCGCGGCCTGGACATGAAGGCGATTCGGCCATTTCTAGCGAAGTTGCCGCAGGCGCGGGATTTGGGCGGCGTGACGGAGGGGGATTTCGTCCTGAATTATTCCGGACAAAATGGGGTGATTGAAGGGACGCTTGTTACGAATAACCTGACCGCCGGGCCGGTGGTGGCGAGTAAGGCCGCGGCCGGTGCGGGAGCAACTACTCAGCCGGGTGGGACGCAGGCAGGCGGTGAGACTTACGCGACTAAGCAACTGAAGCTGACCATTCCGCGCACGACGGTGTCAGCGCCGGCCGGTTTGGATGACTGGCGCAAGGTGCAGTTCAACGTGGGGAAGTCGGCTGAGGAGTGGATTACTCTGGCGGTGGATCAGGGAAGCGTGGCGGTGCGGGGGGATGGGACGGTGCAGGAACTTTTGAATGTGCTCGCCAACGCAGCGCCGGGCGCCAATGGCCGGCTGCAGGCGCGGTCGGACATTGATCTTGGCCAGTTCTCGCCGTCGATGCAGCAGGCGCTGGGCGTGAAGCAGGGGGTGGTGGTGACAAGCGGCCATTTCCACAATGACACGGACGTGAAGATGACGCCTGAAAAGGCCGTGGTGAACGAGAATTTGAAGCTGGAGCAAGTCGCGGCCAGGGACAGCACGGGCAAGGCCATCACCATCAGCCCGATCAACCTCACCGTTGCTGCGCAGAGCCTTGGCGGCGGGCAACTGATTCCTGATCTGCGGAACCTGAGCATCGTGCTGAGCAGCGGGTTCGCGGATGCGCGAATCGAAGGAGAATCGTTGAACGGGATAGCGGGGCCGGTGGATATTCGCCTGGCGGAGATGCAAAAAGAGCTCGGGCAGGTGATCGACTTTGGGAAGGTGCAGTTGCAGGGGACCGAGCACATTGATGTGAAGGTGGCGGGGGATTATGTGACGCATCCGGATGGGAAGGGACAAGCGACTGTCTCTCTGGACGTGACGTCGAATAATGTGCAGGTGAAGGGCCTGGAGGCGCTTGGAGATCTGGAACAGAAACTATTGTTCACGCATGCGCAGGTGACGCTGCCGCGCGATCGGTCGGGGCAGGTGAACGATGTTTCCGTAGTCACCTGGACCGACAGCAAGGAGAACCCCACCCTTCATCTGGTCTTCGATGCTGCGACGGTTTCGTGGAAGTCGGTGCCAGCGCCCAATCCCGATCCGAAGGCGGCGCAGACGAAGATGGCCATTGCCGTGAATGGCGCCGACCTCCAGACGCTTGACGCGAATCTTGCCGGGCTTAAGCAGAATTTTGGCCGGCTATTGCCCAGCAAGCTGGCGGATCTGGCGATGTCGGGGATGGTCTCGATGAGCGGCAAGTTCGATTACGACGGGGCGAAGGTGACGCTGGGAAATTTGGCGGTGAAGACCAATGCCGTCTCGCTGGGGACGAGCTTGAAGAACTACACGTCGACCATCGACTTGGCCGGTGTGGCTTCTTTGGGGGAGGCGATGGAGATCACGCTGTCGAAGCTGAATATCCAGGACAACCTTGGACTGCTGAATGCGCAGAAGGGGGACAAAGATGTTGTGGTGAGCATGGGAAAGACGCTCAAGGCAAATGGAGATCTGAAAATTTCGCAGGGAGACTTGCGGCAACTGGTGGCCGTGGCGGGTGATTTTGGGGTGACGGTTGACTTGTATGTTGACGGGCAGAAAGCACAACTGACCAGCGGCATTTTCAGCGGAGAACTGAATGCCGCCTACGGTGAGCGTGGAAGCAATCTGGGCGGGCACTTGGATCTGAGCAAGCTGACCATCGCTAATGCGGCCGGTGAGAAGCCGTTTGACAACGACAACATTACCGTCGCGCTTTCCGACGTGAACCTGTCGAATGAGAAAACTGTTTCGTTTAAGGAAGTGGCGCTGGGGGGCACGCTTGGGACGTTGAGCCTGAGCGAGGGGATCATTCAGCTTTCCACTGCGGAGCAGGCCAAGGGGGCCAAGCCGGCGGTGTCGTCGTTTAATGCGTGGGCGGTGAAGCTGAATGGGAAGGCGTCGAAGCTGGACGTGGGGCGGCTGAGCATGTTGGCCAAGGCGATGACGCCGCCGGCACGCACAGGCGGGACGCAGCTTAGTCAGGCGGGGACTGGCGGCGAGATCATCGGCAGGCCTGCGGGCACGGGAGCCGACCCGATCGGCCAGCCACGCCTTGAGACGGACGTGCCCAGCGCATCATCAACACCCACGGCCAAGGCGGTGTCGGAAGACAAGCCGCTTCCGCCGCTGGAAGTGAGCAAGGGAATTATCGACACCCTCGTTTTTTCCAAGACGCCAAGCAAGTCTGGCTCGACGATGTCGATCAGCGAATTGACCGGCCATGATTTTGTGCTGAAGCGTGGCCCAGGCGTGTACACGGCCCAGCCGTTCAAAATCATCGCACAAGCCGCGGTCAGCGCCGCCTTCGATCCGAACAAGACGCTCGCGGAGCAGATTGCCAGCCTGTCGGTTGATAAGCTCGATGGCAATTTTGGATTCGCGAACCTGGGCGTGATTGAGCCGCTGGTGGTGACCAATCCAAGTGGCGACATGCAGGCAAAAGGCAAGCTGCAAGTGGGCGCGCAAATTCATCCCGCGATGGAGCTGCTGGCCGTTTTGCAGGGAAGGCCGACGTCGCAAGCGATGCAATACGCCGGCGACTTCAGCAGCACACAGAGTCTCTCCACCGATGCAAAGAGCGTACACCTGGTCGGCCAGGACACGAAGATTCAGAACCTGGTGGTTCCCGGCGAAAAAGGCTCCGAATCCGTGCGCGAGCCTCTCCTGACGATGAGCGACGATGTTGCGTTGAATTCAACAGACAAGTCAGTGATCATCAACCGCTTTGCCATCGACACCCAGAGCAAGGCCATCGGATTGGACGTGGCGGGAAGGGTGAATCATTACGACACCAGCCCGACGTTCCTGCCGTTGTCCGATTCCGCGCAGTTTGGCGTCGACGGCATCAAGGGCATGACGGTTAAAACCAGCTACGACGCGCAGAAGCTGCTTGCCCTGCTCAAGCCGATGTTCGGCGAAAACTCGGCCCTTAGCACCATCGTCGTCCAAGGTGTCGCCAGCGAGGCGTGGGTGGTGGGGGGCGAGTATCCGATGCAAAAGCCTTTCGAGGAAGCGATCAAAGGCATCAAGCGCGCGCGTGCCGCTCGCGGTGGATTCGCTGAAGCTTCACAACGGCGCAATCGCGGCCGCCCAGCTTCGGCCGACCATTGCGCTAGACAAGGGCGTGATCCGAGTCCCTCAATCCGCCACCACCCAGCCCGGCGAGCAACTCGCCCGCGATCAGTTCCTGCTCAACAGCGGCACGGTGGACTTGGGCGGCGCTTCCCTCGACCTCACCCAATCCAGCGGCGTACTCACGCTCCCCAAGGGCAAGCTGATGTTCAACGTCCAGCTCAACCAGGTGCTCGGCGGGGAATACCTGTCGAAGCTGATGCCCATCTTCGCCAACGCCGACGAAGTATCCGGCCCGCTCGAAATTGACGTCATTCAGTGCGACAACGTCCCGCTGGATTGGTTAATGCCGGCGAAGAAAGACGCCCAGGGCCGGGCGCTTCCCACCAGCAAGGGCGGGCGGGCCGAGTTCAACCTCACCATCACCAAGCTGAACGTCGTGAGCGACGTGATCTCGGCATTAAGCCAAGTCGCCCACCTGCGCCTCTCGGCCGTGCCCATGGAAATCCGCAACGCCCACATCGTTATCGAAAACGGTGTGGTGAATGTGGACGTGCCCCTGTCGGTTGGCAACAAGATCCTGCGTCTCTCGGGCGGCGCGTCCATTGTCGAAGATCGCATCATCAATATGGAACTGGCCGTGCCCAAGAGCTTCATCGGTGGCGAGATCGCCAAAGGTTATTCCCGGCGATAGCGTGCGCCTGCCGTTTGCTGGAAGCCTCACCAGCCCCCAGTTCGATTTTGGAAAAGCGATTCAGGCGACTGTTCTGGGCGGCGGCAAGGGGGGCGATCCGCTGGCCAACATCGGCGGCCTGCTTCAGGGCCTCGACAGCGCCACCCATCACAAGCGTGACAAATCCAAAGACCATTCCAACCCCCCGGATTCGTCCAACGCGACGGGAAATCCAGAGAGCACATCTCCCAAGGCGCTGGACATTTTCCGTGACCTGACCGGCGGCGGAAAAAACCAGCCGAAGGAAAACCCGCAGAACTCGCCAAAAGAAATCCCCCACGACAATGCACCGAAAACCGGCAACCCGCCTGACGCCAGTCCCAATGACACGCAGGCCAAGCCCAAAGATCCTGCGCAGGACTTGATTGACTTGTTTGGCCACGCCAAAGAGAAGAAGGACGATCACAAGAAGCAGAAGCCCACTTCAAAACCGGCCACCAAGCCTGGGGCCGATCATCTGTCGAAGGATCCGCAGCGGTGCAAGCCGGTTAACAAATCGGGGGATTAGAGTTTACCGGCCGCGGGTGCCGCCCTGTGTTCCGCCGCCGCCGTAATAGGTTGGACCTGTCGGCGGGTACGGGCTTGCGGGGCCGGCGGGGCCGTAAGGGCTCGGCGGGCGTACGCTGGGCGGGAGGTTCTGATACGGGTCGTACGCTTTGGGGGCGTATTGGGGGGTGCCCGGCGTCTGGGGGTAGGTGTAGACCGGGCCGTTATAGCCGCCGCCGTTGAAGTAGCTCTTCAACTGAACAGGCGGTGCAGTTGATTCCGACACATGCCTGGAAAAGCCGGCGATCAAGATTATCGCGACCGTCAAGAATAAAGGCGATGCCGAAAATCGGGCCGGCGGAACCGCTCGGCTTATACGGCCGGGATGGCACGCGCGGCGGTGCTGCGCGGGGCAGTCCGGGCGCCGGCGCTGGTATGGCCGGCCATCCACCAGAAAAATTCGCGCGTGGCATTGGCGGGGGCGCAAGGAACGGCATGGGAGGGATTGCCCCGGGCGAGGGTGATCGCAAGCGCAAAGCCGCATCGCCGGCAAAACGCGGCGCCTTCGGGCATTTCCTTTGCACAGTTTACGCATCGTCTGGGGGCCATGCTCGCCTCGCTGTGTGATGACGCCCATTCTACGCCGCGGGTCGGGAGGCGTCCAAGGGATGTTTCACGCCTCGCGGCGTCAAAAGTTGCCCGTGCTTCATTGTCGGCCTACTCTCTTGGCTTCACCCACCATGCAAACCGATTCATCTCCCACAGCCATCGCCGGAACCGCTTCGCCGATCTCCGCCGATGCAGCATCTGAAAACCTCCCCACCCCCATCGACCGAAGATTTGTCACGGCGGCGCTTATGCTGGTGATGGTGCTGGCCTCCATGGAAATGACGGTAACCAGCACGGCCATGCCCACCATCATTGGCGACCTGCACGGCCTGGATCGCTACGCCTGGGTGGCGTCGATTTACCTACTGGCCTGCACCGTCAGCATGCCGCTCTATGGGCGGCTTGCCGACGCACTGGGGCGCAAGCGCGTGATCCTCGGCGCGATCCTGTTGTTTTCCGTCAGTTCGATGCTGGCGGCCGCGGCCCGCACCATGAACCAGCTCATCGCTTTCCGCGCCCTGCAGGGCCTGGCGCGGGGGGCGTGATGCCGGTTGTGCTGACGATCCTGGGAGACATCTTCACGCTCAAGGAGCGCGCCAAGATCCAGGGGTTCTTCAGCATCATCTGGGGCACCGCGTCGCTGGCGGGCCCGGCGCTTGGAGCGGCGATGGTGAAGTCGATGGGCTGGCGGTCGATCTTTTTTGTCAACCTGCCCTTTGGCCTGATCGCACTGCTGGTGCTGATGTGGAAGTATCACGACCAGGAAAAGCCGCATTCCACCGACCTCGATCTGCCTGGCGTGATTTCGCTGGCGATTGGATGCACTGCGCTTTTGACGGTCGTGTCAGGACTTGGGCCCGCGACGGCCTGCGTGTGGCGATGCTGCTGCCGCTCGCGGCTGTCGCAGCTGTTGGCCATCCTCTTCTTCATCCGCCACGAGCGCCGGGCCGCCAATCCGATCATGCCGCCGGCCCTGATGATGAAACGTGCCATCGGCCCGTCGATGGTTGCCAGTGTGTTGTTTGGCGTCTGCTTTTTGGGGCTGGACACGTACGTGCCGCTTTATGTTCAGGGGGGCCTGGGCGGCGGCGTGGAGGCGGCCGCGCGGGTGGTGACGCCGGTCATGTTCACCTGGGCGCTGAGCAGCTTCATCGCCGCCCCGCTGCTGGTGCGCTGGGGCTTTCGCAAGACGGCCGTCTGTGGCGCAGTGCTGATTGCCCTCGGTTTTGTCGGCCTGTTTATCTGCACGCTGGCGCACGCGAACCTGTGGGTGGTGACGGGAGTGCTGGCCATCACCGGGATGGGTTTTGGCCCGGCCTCCATGAGCTATCTGCTCGCGGCCCAGGACGCCGTGGCGTGGCAGCAGCGCGGCATCATCACCAGCAGCGTCTCCTTCTTCCGCACCATCGGCGGCGCGATCGGCATCGGCCTGCTGGGAGCGATGTTCAATATTCTCATCAAACCAGACCTGGCGCGGCTTCACAATGCCATCGCCAACCCCCTCGACCCCAAGATCCTGGCGAACGTCGCACCCGCACTGCGCCAGGACGTCCAACACATGATCAGCCACGGCGCGATCTGGGTGTTCGGGGGAATGCTATTAACGGCCTTGGTGCAGGTGGCCGTCACGACGCTGATGCCCGGGAAGAAGGCGGATCATCGGGCGGGGGCGGGGGAGGCGATGGAGGCGGTGGGGTGAAGAGCGGCATTTCGCCCACCATCTCAGTCTATATCATTGATTACGGGTTGGGTTCTCAGCTCTCTCGATACGCCCTTTCCCCTGTCGGCTTTCGAACCGACCCTCCACTCCGTTAACACCGTCCCGTCCTCGTTCAGCCATCCGTCTATCCAGTTGGTGACGCCGTTGACGTCGCACTCGATGCTGAAATGATCTGGGTTCTCACCGTCCACCCGGCCAGCGCGAATGACGCAGCTTTCACGATAAATATCTGAGCAGGCATAACGCACCACGGCATTCATGTCAGGCTTGGGAGGACGGGAGAGTGTGCCGGGAATAATAACGTAGACTGGGAACTCCAGCTTATACGTATAGAAAGTTACTGCTTCCGCGGGGACGATGTCCACGGCAACAAGCCTTTCGAGTCCGTGTGGTGTCTTGAGGGAATGAATAAATGCAGTAGTTCCCGATGCCCCATATAAATTTACCGCCGTTTCGTGCAATGGCCAGAAATTTGTTATGCAATGCGGCCGAGATGCCCAGTGATCGCTACCGGTATCGTCAAGAAGCGGTTTGGCGGTGAACACCGCCGTCCCGCCTCCCCTTCTTAGCGGCGTAAGTCATGCACTGGTGTTGCCAGTAGAGCAAGGACGCTTTTTCGATGCATGTTGGGCCATAGCGGATTGCAGCGCTCAGCAGGCAGCCGAGAAAAACCAGGACCAATGCCATCCGCCGCGCATGTCTCTTCGCGTGCGGTCGTTGTGGCCTGTATTGGAGGTGGACTAACGCCATGGTTTTGTCGCTTCATCCACTTGCGATCTCCTCACGCCGTTTCATCAGCAGATATCACTTTTCACTCATTGATTGGCGCGGATGCGGGAGGACCCATGGAACCTCCGATAGTCCGCTCCCTTTTCGCGCCACCGGCCCGGTCCGTTGCTCCAACAGGATCGTGTCATTGTCGTTTAGCCACCCATCAATCATTTCCGGGACTCCATCTATCTCGATCTGAAATGAAAAATGGGATGGATCAACGTTGTCGTCTTGACCCGAGAAGACGCGAAGTGTCCGGCCGAAGGGAAAGCATCGAATATTGCGTTCGGCGGCGTTCATAATGAAGACAGGGTTCCTAATGATGGTTCCGGGCCGAACCAGGAAAGCCTCTAAAAAAGCATAGCCATAATCTTCATCCACGTGCGCAGGAGACCGACACTCAATTTCCACGATACGTTTTGTCCCGCGCGGGGTGGTGCGCCCGTGCAAAAAAGCGGTTGCAGTCGTGCCATCACCGGTAGCTCGACCTCCACGACACATATTTCGCCATTCCTTCGCCCGTTGGTCCCCTTGGCCCTTGGCGTTAGGCGAGTCGACCTTCAAGACGACGCGGTCCGCAGGCAAGTGGTAGTTGTCGCACCGATATTGCCAACGGAGGAGTCGTATCGTCGGCCAAAGCGCGGGGCAAAGATAGATTCCCGCTGCCGAGGTCAACAGGGCGATCGCAAGAATGACGGCTCGTCGCCTTGTCCGAGCTTGGGTGCTGGGGCGAGGGTGGTACGGTAATGTAATCACGAAAAGATGACGGTTAGTCGGCCTGGGCACTCGACACCGGAATGACGGAAAATCCGGCGACGCGATGGATGTTTGAACGAAGGAGGTCACGAAGATCCTCCAACTGCTTCTCGTCGGGCACCGCTCGCTTCGGAAAGATGAGGATGAGTCGGGTGATCAGACCGAAAAGCAACAGATTAGCTGTTTCGGTGACATCCTCGAACGTAGACCATTTCCATTCCGTTCGCGAAAGCGGCCCTTGCAGTGAGACACCGGTGGGTGAGAATTCAATCGATTGCGCCTGTTGGAGATCGGGGTCACGCCTCCGGGAGGCCGCCGGAATCCATTTGATTCGCAGATAAACCAGGACGGCCGCAAATAGTCCAATGCAGGCCAGCGGCGCAGCTAGCAGAAGCCAATGCAGTGCACCCGCCAGCAGGAGGTAGACGCCACTTCGAAATTGCTTCTGCCTATTCACTGGTTGGGCCTCGACAGCTTGACTTGCTGAGCCCATGGACGTTGCAACTTCGTTTATATCCTCCAGAGTATAATGGAAGGCAAATTGCATGTTGATGAGGTGAGTTTAATCAAGAACTTCGTCAACGAAATCAGGTCTATGCCAGAACGACTTCAACATCGCGGAGCGTTCTTCTTCACCCAATCCCAAAATGACTTCACCAACGTCGTTTCGTCCAGCGCGGCCGCCCGATCCAAAAATGGCTGGATCGCTTCTGACGTGAGCCACGGAAAGGCCACGCTGGTCGGGCTTGGGAGGTACTTGCCCGCTTCAAGGCGATTAAATTCCAGTTTACGCCGCCTCACGCGCCAGAGTTCAGGGACGCCCAGTTGGGCGTGGATATGCTTTCGGTTCAGCAGGTGACGCGTCACCTCTACCTCGATTACAAGATCAGGCGGCGGGTCCGAGGGCAAATCAATTGGGGAATGCCGGCGAATCCGGTGGGCGTTCTGAATGTAGTAGCACTCGTCAGGCTCCAAGCCGCGCTTCAGGTCCTGGCGCTTGAAAGTCGTCGATCCGCAACTCAGGATGGGCATGTCGGTTTCCAGCGTCAGCATTTCAATAAACCGGCCCAGCAACCGCTTGATCTGTTCATGAGCAGGCGAAGGCGACCTGATTTCCAGATCCCCTCGGTCGTAGGTCAGAAAGATGTGCTGGTCACCCACTTCATCCAACATTGACTGATAAAACGACCAGCTCACATCGTGAAGGAGAACAGCGGAATCTGACTTTATCCTGGTCGCGGTCAACATGTTGTGCCCTCAGGTCCAACCCTCGACGATTTTCGATTATATCCCCCCGCGCAGGAAGTACCCCCTCAGCTCATGCCCCCGCTCAATCTTCAACCCGCCCGCCGCCGCGTTGCGCTCGCTGTAGGCGAGGTGATGCGTGCAATCCACGCCTGTTCCGCGCCGGGAATTTCAACCGCGTGCGAAAGGTCTTGAATCAGTTGGCCCGCCTCGGCGTTGGTGATGCCGCCCGCCTGGCAAGCGTCTGCCGATACTGCACCCGAAAACCTCCCGATGCCCATCGACCGAAGATTCGTCACGGCTTCGCTTTCCCGCCCTCACCATCCCAGTTCAAAGTTACCACCACACTCTCCCCCTTCCCCGAAAAGAACGCAGCCTGTTCGCTCACGTCGTCGTAGCAAAACCCGTAGGCCTTGTGATCGATGCTGTGCTCATGCAAAAACTTCGAGTACCAGTTACACGGCTCGGCTTGATAAAACTTCGACGCGTTGCCCCAATCTCCTGGGTCGGCCAGCACATGCCGGTTGATCGCGGCGCAGATTTGCGGGTTGCTTGCCAGAATTCCCGAACCCAGCAACGCCTCCTGCGTCGTCGGCTTGCGCGGACACGTCACCGCCTTCCCGCCATCGGGTGGTGTGAACGTCAACGCGCCATTCACCACTTTTCCCGTCCAGCCCCCGGCCGTCTTCTTCTCCGTCGCAAAGCTATCCCATACTTCGTTGATGTAGCCCTCAAAGTATTTCCCATTGGGCCCATCCGCGCCAAACCCCGCCCGGTGCGGCGACACAATCCAGTAATCTCCCTTCACGCAATCCTGAAACTCCCTGGGCGCTTCCTTCTTGAATGCCGCAAAAAGCGCCGACCGCGATTCCACGATCCCCACCTTCCGCATCTTCGAATCGTCGCCCGCCAGTGAAATCGTCAGCGGAATGCAAAACGCATCCACCTGCGTCGTGTTCCCGTTCCAGCCGCCTGGGCCGTACGCATACTCGATGAAATCCCAGTAGGCCGCCCGATCATCAAAGTTTTTCGGCGCATCCCCCAGGCGCAAGTACACCCGCCCGTTTCCCGTCGGGCAGGCTACCGTCGGCTCTTTTGCAAACGCGTGCCACTGCTTGCCGCCGTCAAGGCTCCAGAAGCACTGGTCGTCCGCGAACTTTCCCTGCGTGTTGTTCACAAACTGGTAACTCGTTCCCCCAGCGCCGGCCTTCTTGTTCTCGGCCAGGAGTCTTGGCGCCAGCAGGGCAGCAACACCCGCCACTCCCGACTGTTGCAGGAACCTTCGGCGAGAGGGACCAGCGACGCGATTGGGATCTGATTGGGACATGGCGATGACTCCTTGGGCTCAAAGTCTGGCCCCCAGTGTAGCCCCGAGGCCGCCATGCGCCAGCACAATTTTTGGCATTTCCCCCCGCGCAAGATCTCCCCTCCCCCCGCGTAACGCCCTCCGGAAACAACAACCTTCAACCGGAGACACAATCATGAAATGGCAAATTACAGGTGCAGATCGGGCAACAGGGGCTGATGTGGTGCGAAGCGTACTGGCCAATACCATGGCCGAAGCACAGGAAATGGCCAATCGACAAGGAGTGCTGGTCTGCTCCATCGAGCCCGAACCCCTTCCGGTCTCCCGGCCACTTACACCGCCCGTCCCCTCCACCGATGAGGCCCCCACCCTCAAGTCGTCCTCCACCCTGCGTCACCCCGGCCTGATTCTGGCCGCCGCCGGTGCTCTGCAGGGGATTCTGCTCCTGGCCGCCATCGTAAGTGATCACTCCCTCACCCTCACCCAGTCCCTCCGCCTCACCATCGCCGTCCTCGCTATCGCCGCCGGCCTTCGCATCCATATCCGCCTCACCGGCCGCCCCCTCACCACCGGCCTCGCCCTCTACATCCCCCACCGCGCCCGCCGCCAAACCCTGCCCCAGCCCCAACCCAAGATCATCCCCGACCTGGATCAAGATGCCCTGCTCCTGGCCTATCTCAACGAGTCCCGCATCGTCAGAACTACTTTCTTCCAGCCCACGGCGTAACCCCGTCACAACACCCTGGCCGCCAGCAGCGTCTGGTCATCGTTGGGGGTTTTACTGCCTCCAAATGCCCGCACCGCCTCCACCACGCAATCCACCATTTCGGCCGCGCCCCCGCGCATTCCCGCATCACCTCCTCCAAGCGCGCGGCCCCAAACATGTCGCCGTCGGGGCTGAATGTTTCCGTGATCCCATCCGTGTAAAAAACAATCTGGTCCTCCGCCTCCAGCGCCTGTGTCGCCTCCTCATACACCTCTTCGGCGATGATCCCCAGCGGTAAGCCGGCCGCCTGATTCAAACTCAGTACATCCCTGCCTCTCCTCAGCCGCGGCGGATTATGTCCGGCACACGCATAGCGCAACGTCCGCCGCGCTGGATTGAACACGCCGTAAAACGCCGTCACAAACGTCGCCGTATCCGGCGTATAACGCTCGCACAATTTAGCATTCAGAAAATCCAGCATCTTTCCCGGCGGCGACGGCGGCCCCGGATATGAATGCGCGATGCTGTGCGTGATCGCCATCACCACCGCCGCCGGCGTCCCGTGCCCGCTCACGTCCGCAATGAAAATCCCCCACTCGCCGCCCGGCAGCGGAAACAGATCGTAATAATCCCCGCCCGCCCGGCGCCTGTCTGGTAGAAGCTCGCGATTTCCAGGCCCGGCACCCGCGGCAATTCCGGCGGCAACAGCGACCGCTGAATCTCCGCCACCGCCTTCAACTCCCGATCCAGCGCGTTATACGCCCGCTTCAGCTCATCCGACAACACAAGGTTCTGCGTCGCCCTCCCAAACAAATTGCTCATCAGCACCATGTCCGGCAATGTTTCCCGATCAAACGCGGCCGGCGCGTGCCGCAGATGAATCACCATGTTCAAGCTCGTCCCCTCGTGGAAATGCGGGATCGCGATCAGCGTCCGATACCCCTCCAGATATTCATACGCCGGATCGTCCCGCGCCACCCGCAAGTCATCCATCACCACCGGCCGATCACCCCAGATCAACTCCGACAACAACCCGCCGTTCAACAGCGGCAATCTTTCCTGCTGCTTCCACGGATTGATGTTCTCCTCCCATCGGCTGCTCCGGGTGATCCGATACACGGGGAACTCCAGCCCCCGCCGGCTCAGCGAGATGAATGCATCCGTCGGCAACAGCTCGCGCATCCGCTCCCCATACGCCCGCACCATCGTTTGCGGATCGGTCTGCAGGCTCATCTCCCGAACCGTCTCCACGATGTGCTGCAGCCGCGCCTCCAAATCCGTGATCGACGACATGCCCGACGATAACAATGACATGCCTTGGTTTTAGCGCTCCCAACGCCCCGAGTCGAGCAAATTCACACGATTCATATTCGTTTCAACGTCGATCCTTTGGCCCTGTCGGGTATGCTTTGTCCATGCGGCCCGCGCTTTGTCTTCTCTGCATCATCACCCTTTTCGCGCCGCCACTTCACGCCCAAACCACTCTCCCGGCCACCGTCCCCACCTCCCAGCCAATTCCGCGCCAAACCCTCGAAACCATGTACCGCGCCGAGCTTGGCCCTCTTTACAATCCAGACCTTTCCGACGCGCTCTACACCTCTCACCAGCTCATCGAACAATACTTCGCCACCCCGGCCTCCGATCAGCGAAAGCTCCTCGCCAAACATATTGAAGGTCTTGGCATCGACGCCAACATCCTTGGCCGAATCACCCGCATTCGACTGGACTGGCCTGCAATTGACCCGGGCGTCTACTACATCAACGAACGCGTCGGCCCGCACAACGCCTTTTATTTTCTGGGTATTCCGAAAAACTTACGACCGCACCCGCGCCTGGCCACTTGTGGTTAAGCTCCCGGCGGCCGACGCCTTTGTCACCAAGCCGCCGCCCGACGGCGACCGCGTGGCCGAGATCTACGGCACCTGGATCCGCGAAGAGCTGGCCAAACATCCCGATGCTCTGGTTCTCATGCCCCTCTTCAACTTTGACGAGTTCTGGGGCCCCAGCTACGCGGGCATGAACAACGTCATCCAGCCCATCCTCCACGCAGCCGGCCGGGTCAACATCGACCCCGCCCGCCTCTACCTGGTCGGCCATTCCATGTCCGGCCACGCCGCCTGGAACCTGCCACTCCACTACACCACCTACTTCGCCTCCTTCAATGCCCTCGCCGGCGGCGCACACGCCGACTGGCAGCGCCTCCGCCTGATGAACCTTCGCAACGTCCTGCCTGTCATCTGGCACGACGCTGAAGATAATATTGTTAAAGTCGAAGAAGCCCGCGACCCGGTCCGCATCCTCCACAACTACAAGCTCAACGTCGAATACGAAGAAACCAAAGGCATCGGCCACACCCCCACCGAAGACATCCAGAACCGCGCCTACGCCAAGATGCGCAACTTCACCCGCGACCTCTACCCGCATCAGGTCTTCATGCAGTCCAACCGTCCCTGACACCATGTTCAACCGCATTGACTGGATGCAGGTCTACCAGCTCATGAAGCCCGGCCAGGAAAAACAACTCCGCTTTCAGCACGGCACCGGCCGAATGACACTGCTGCAAAACACCTACACCATCAAGGCCGACAATAGCACTCCCAATCATATTGACATCGAATCCGACAACGTCGAGTCCATGCGCATCTACCTCAACGATCAAATGGTCGACTTCTCCCGGCCAATCATCGTCCGCGTCAACAAAAAAGTCCGCTTCGAAGGCCAGGTCAAACCGAGCGTCGATGAGATGCTCAAAGATCAAATCTTCCTTGGCCGGGGCTGGCGCTATTTCACCGGCATCATCGACATCGACTTCAGCGACCTCGCTGCTTCCACCCAGCCCACCACAAAATCCACCACCCGCAAGGGCACGATTGAAATTGTTCCCCCCGAAGGCTCCGGCCAAAAACCGGTCTTTATCGAAACCGGTAAAAACTGAAACGCGGTCAAGCAGGTTGTAATCTGCCCGCGCCACTGGCAATCATCGCCGTATACACCCGCTCAAGTTGATCCAGACAAACCGAAGCCGCAAACCGCGCCTGCGCCGCCTTTCGCCCTGCCGCCCCCATGCGTTCCGCCATCTCCCGATCACCCAACAGTCTCTTCAACGCACCCGCAAGCGCCGCCGCATCCCCCGGCGGCACCAACAGCCCGCTCACCTCGTGTTCAACGATGTCCTGCAACCCGCCGCACTTGCTGGCGATCACCGCCGTCCCGCGCATCAGCCCCTCGGCCGCCACCAGCCCGAATGGCTCTGCCCAATTCGAGCACACCACCTGCACCCACGCCCCGGCCGCCTCACGCTCCATCTCCTGCGCACCAGCATGCCGGTAAACCGCACACGTTCGCCAACGCCCAGTTGCATCGCCAGATCCTCAAGGCTGTGTCGCTCGGTCCCATCGCCGCAGATTATCAGCCGCGCCCCACGCAACTCTGCAACACAGCTTGCAAACGCCCGCAACAGAACGTCAACTCCCTTCTCCGGAACCAACCGCCCCGCGAAAAACGCGGTCGGCGGGTCCTGCAGCGGCGGCCGCGCCCTCTGCTCCGCCACGCCTGAATGCATGATGTCATCGCATGGAAATTCATCCGCCATCAGTGTCTGGCGCACCGCCCTGCTCAGCGGCGCAACCACGGACAACGAGCCCATCCATCGCCGCAAAAGTTTCCTCTGCACCATCAGCGCCGCCCAGTCGTGCAGTGGCAGGCACCCCGACCGATAGCACACCAACCCCGGCCGCTTGCAGCACCCCGATCCGTCCGGCAACAGCTTCGTCCCAATAGGGCAGACCGCGTCATACCAGCCCGGATGATAAATCGTCGGAACACCCCGCAACAGCGGCAGGATCAACGGAGATAGCTGCGTGAGAAACATCTCCACGTGCACCACGTCCGGCCGAAACTCGCGCAGCACCTGTCTCAGCCGCCACGCGCCCAGTAGGTTCACGGTCCGCACCAGTGTGCGAAAGCGCGACAATGTTCCAAAGCAGGTGTAGTCCGCCAGAGACTCCGCCCCCATCGGCCGGGCACTGGTTGCAAACAGCCGCGCATCGTGTCCCCGGCGGCGCATGCCATCGCGCATCCCCAGCAGCCACACTTCCGTGCCCCCCGTGAGCGTTCCATAATCATTGAGATACAAAATCTTCACGTCGCCCCCGCTGGCGTCAGCTTGCTATAGACCGCGCCTTGCGCTAACTGATCGCTCTTGCACAGCTCGCCAAACCGCTCAAATTCCGCGTCCGCACGCGGCTGGCTCATATCCCCCGGCCCCAGAATATATCCCACCACCTCCCCCGCCGCCGCCACGGCCACCAGCGCACCGATTGCACACACGAAGCTCGGCCGCACCACGTCCCATCGCCCCGACCGCCGAAGATTCCTCACCACCGCTCGAAGCCCCATGAACGGGATCAGTGGCGATGCAACCACATACAACGCCCGCCGTCCCACCGACCAGCCTCCCTCGCGCGCCCGCACCCCGCCGAATTGCCGCCCCACCGCAAACCGCACTGGCAACGATTCAAGCCACCGCGACGGATTCAAATGAAACACCACTGCCCGCTCATCCACGCACAGCCTCTGCCCGGCCTCCAGCAATTTCGCGTGGAGCCGGTTGTACCGGAGCATCTCACGCAGCGGCCCTTCCCCAAGCGCCAGCAGCGCCTCGCGCCGGTAACTGGAATTGTGACTCGGAATATCCGTACGCGCCGCCGCCTTGCCTTGCGCCGACTTTGGCCGAAGCCACAGTCCATAATTCAGTACCAACGTCGCCCAGCTCATCCCCGTGCCCGGATTGGCATTATCAACCGACGGCCCCACCGCCACCCAATCGCCGTTGTTCTCCCGTTGCGTTTCGATCAGCGCCTCTGCCCAGCCCGGCGCAACATACGAATGGTCCTCCCCCAGCACCACCCACTCCGCCTGCGCCGCCAGCATCCCTACCACCATCGCGCGCGACCACGAATCAAACGGCCCGATCTCGATGATTTGCGCTCCCCAGAATCCCCGCAACTCTTCTTCCCCCACCTCGGCCATCTCTCGCGAGGGCACCACGATGACCAGCTCAAGACGCTCCTTGCCGGTCTGCGCAGACAAACTCCGCACCACGGCCCCAAGGCCAGGCAGCGCATTTTTCGGCGTTGCCAGCACCACCGATAAATCTGGACGTTTGTTCTCACTCATCGATCAAACCTCAACCCTTCTCGCATGGTATCGGAAAGTATCCTTATGTTGGCCAGCGGCCCGCCCGAAGATATAGAGGCTTCACGCCCCCCTCCCATGACCACTCCCGCCATGCCCACGACGAAGGCCGTTTTGCTCGCCGCAGGCACGGGGACGCGTCTGCGCCCCCTCACCGATTCCATCCCAAAATGCCTCTTAACATTCGCCGGCCGATCGCTCCTCGACCTGTGGCTCCATGCACTTGCCCATGCAGGCATCCGCGACATCCTCATCAACACCCACGCCCACGCCGGCCTCGTCCGCGACTGGATCGCCCGCGTCAATCGCCGTGGCGGAATCCGAATCCACGAATCCCACGAGCCTGACCTTCTCGGCTCCGCCGGCACGATTGCCGCCAATCCCAGGTTCGCCGATGACGCCGACTCCATTTTCCTCATCTACGCCGACAATCTCTCGGATGTGAACCTGCGCCAAATGCTCGGGTATCACCGCCAGCACCACGATCCCCTCACCATGCTCCTGTTCCACGCCCAGACCCCTTCCGCGTGCGGCATCGCCGAGTTGGACGATGACGGCCGCGTGATCGGGTTTGTCGAAAAGCCGCAGCGCCCCGTGAGCGATCTGGCCAACGCCGGCGTCTACATCACAACCGCCGCCGCCTACCGCGAAATTGCCGCCATGCACGCGCGCGACATCGGTTACGACGTCCTGCCGCACATGATCGGACGCATGCGCGGCTGGCAACCTCCTTCGATGTTCCACCTCGACATCGGCACTCCCGACAACTACGCCTCTGCCCTGCGCAACGCGCCGCGCCTGCTGGCCCAGCGCGGCTACGGCCCGCAAGGCCGGCGGCCCGCCATCTTCCTGGACCGCGACGGCACTCTGATTCAGCACGTTCATCATTTGCATGATCCCGATCAGGTCACGCTCATGGACGACGCCCCGCAGGCTCTGACGGCCTTGCGCGAAGCAGGCTATGCCCTCGTGGTCGTATCCAACCAATCGGCCGTCGGGCGCGGATTGTTCGACGAAGCCGCCGTCCACCGCGTCAACGAACGAATGTGCGATCTGCTGGCGCAACACGGGGTTGTCCTCGATGCCCTCTACCACTGCACCCTTGCCCCAATCACCAACGACCGGACCCGCATCGAACACCCGGATCGCAAACCCGGCCCAGGGATGTTGCAACGCGCAGCCGCCGAATTGGCGTTGGACCTGTCGCGATCGTGGATGCTGGGCGACATGGTCAGCGACGTCCTGGCCGGCCAAAACGCCGGCTGCCGCGGCAGCCTTCTCATTGGCTCACCAGAACAACTCACTGATACCGAGCACCATGCCATCAAACCGCTGGATGCCTTCCCCAATCTCGCCCGTGCCTCCCAACATATTTTGCGCCTGAAACGATCTCACTCCCCCTTGGGCTCCAGGCAAAACACCGTCCCGGCCGTGTCCGCGATCACCACCACGCCCTCCCCAATCGCGGGCGTCGCGTTCATTCCCCGGCTGGCGGCGAATTCCCACAGCTTCCTGCCCGTCTTCAAATCCAGCACGTAAAGCTTCTTGTCCCGGCTCGCCACATACACCCGCCCCGAGCTAATCACCGGCGAAGCATCCACATCCCCGCGCGTCTTAAACGCCCAGGCTTCCTTGCCATTCTCCAGACTCAGCGCATGCACCGCCGCGGTCGTGCGCTCCCACCACCACCATCCCCTCCGCGACGGCCGGCGAGGAATAAACCATCGCCTTATCTTCCACATCCTCAAACAGCCACAACTGCTGCTTCCCGTCGGCCGAATAACACAGCACCCGCCCGCTGTCGGTCCCCACCACGATTCGATCGCTCAATAGCGCCGGCGATCCGGCGCCAGGTTCCCAAGATCGATGTTGAACATCTCCTTGCCATCCTTCAGGCCCATGGCCCGAAGATGCTGGTCGCACCCCGACACAAAAGCCGCGCCGTTGCCAATGGCCGGCGCTGAGTTCAGGCGATCCCCCGACTCGCCTATCCAAACCACCTTCCCATCCTCCCCGTTCAGGCAAACCAGCTTCGCCCCGTCATTCCCAAACAGCACATGATGACCATCGAAGTTGGCCGAGGCGTGAATGGCGCTCTCGCTGTCGTACGTCCAAATCTTCTTTCCGTCCGACGTGTTCACCGCGTGCATCACTCCATTCATGTCTCCCACAAATACCCGCCCATCCAGCACCAACGGCGCTGTCTCAAAACTGTCCTCGCTCTTGTACGTCCAACGCGCCTTGCCCGTCTTAATATCAATAGCGTGCAGCACGCCTTTAGTGTCCGCGACATAGACGGTGCCGCCTGCGATGGCCGGCGCGCTTTCGATGGATGCCCGATCACTGTCGTCGGCCACATACTTCCACCGCACCGCCATCGGCGGCGCGCCACGGCCGGCGCGACCCCAAGCAATGGCCCGCCCCCATGAAATGCCGGATAATCCAACGCCGCACCGCCCGCCACAGGCTGCGTCGCTGCAACCCCCGCCGCCCGCGACTCCCCCCCTCAAAATCCGGCAACCCAGCCACCATCGCCAGCGCAACCCCCCCAGCCAACAACAACATCCATCGCCAGAACCCAGACGTCTTCATCGCCATCCACCATTCTTTCATTCATACTTCTTCATTCATCATTCTTACTTCTTGACCGCCCTCTCCTACTTCCCCTCCACACACACCAACTCCTCCGTCCCCTTCGCAAAAATCTTTCCGTCATACAACAGCGGCGTCGCCCAGACCTCGCGGTTGTCAAACAACTGAAACTCGCTGATCTTCTCCTCCCCGTCTGCCGTCGCCTTCAACAGCGCCAGTTTCCCCCGGTCGCTCATCGTCAGCAATTTGTCCCCGGCCCGCACGAACGATCCGCCAAATCCAATCCGATCCTTCCCCTCCCATTTCACCTTCCCGTCCGGCCAGCTCAAACATTTAATCGTCCCCTCGCTGTTGGCAAACAACAAATCCCCATCCAGCACCGGCGCCGAGAACCGATCCATCACCGTCTTGTTCTCCCACAACTTTTTCGCCCCCGCCGCCGAAACCTCCAGCATCATGCAGCCGTGGTCGTAATTACTGGAGATAAACAAATGCCCATCCTTGTAAATCGGCGTGGTCGAGTTCACGTCAAACTTGGTCACCCATGGCTCGCTCCAGATCGTCGCGCCCGTGTCCGGGTTCATCGCGTATACCTTCTGATGCGCCAGGCAAATGAGCTGCCTGACCCCCTGCACGTCGATCAGGATTGGATGCGCATAGCCGCCATCTTTGGCCTCCGACTTCCAAACGTACTGCCCGCTACTTTTGTCCACAGCCACCGCGGCCGCCCCGCCCACGCCCCCCTGCACGTACACGTTCTTCCCCGCGATCAGCGGGCTTGGGGCGATGCCCCACGTCTGGTTCTGCCCACCCGTATCCTTCAGCACGTTGATGTGCCACACCTCCTTGCCATCTTCGATCGCCCGGCACACCAGGTCACCGTTTCCGCCGTAGGTGTAGATGAATTTGCCGTCAATCGCCGGCGTCGCCCGTGTTCCAGGATACTTTCCGTTCTGCGCAAATCCCCCCTCATATGCCGCGCTCCAAACCACCTTCCCGTCGGCCGCATTAAAGCACGTCAGCGTGTCCTTCGACCCCTGCAGCGTAAACAAATAGATCTTCCCCTCCTGCGCGATGGGGCTGGAATATCCGATCCCCACCTTCGCCGTCCAAACCTCCTTCAACGCCGCCGGCCATTTCTCGGCCACCTTTTCCCGGCTGATCCCATCCCCGCGGCCCCATCCAGGCCGGCCATTCCTCCGTCGCGCCAAACGCCATCGACCCGCCCAATACCGCCGCCGCCAGCGTCAATCGCACTGTTTGTTTCAAGGAAGCCTCCGCAAAAAATGGCCTGATTACCACGCGAAATCTTAGTCCCGCTCCCGGCTTTGTCACTTGGTAGCACGCATCAAAATCCCCCGCGGCGCCGGCGGTGGTGTCCCGGTCCCGACGCGAGTTTCTCGAAAATATACAGGACCTGTGCATCTTCCTCTTGCTTTCATCCGTTTTTCCCCGTAAAAAACGCCCGGTTTCGATTTTCTCACTCTCACAGAAGGAGCGACATGGCAGCAGCAACTGCAAACGGCAAGGCCCCCACAAAGGGCGAAATCCTGAACGGCGTGGCCGAAAACACCGGCCTCTCCCGCAAACAGGTTTCCTCGGTCCTTGATGCTCTCACCGAGCAGATCAGGAAGAGCCTGGGCAAGAAGGGCCCCGGCAGCTTCACCGTCCCAGGCTTGATGAAGATCAACGTCATCAACAAGCCCGCGACCAAGGCCCGCAAAGGCATCAACCCCTTCACCAAGCTTGAGCAGGTCTTCAAGGCCAAGCCCGCGCGTCGCGTGGTCAAGGTCCGCCCGCTCAAGAGCCTCAAGGAATTCGTGAAGTAAACCACGGGGCTTCGGGCCGAAGAACAAACCATCAAGACCCCGGCGCCTCTCGCGCCGGGGTCTGGTGTTTTAACAAAACCCCAAGGCCCCGCGAAGTTGGCGTTTCTTCCCCAAAACCCATACTCTTTCCGGCCTGCATGGCCAAAGATCTCGCCCTCATTCTCAACAACGGCTCGATCAACTCCGCCGTCGCCACCGCCCTGGCCGCCCAGAAATTCCGGCCCATCCTGCTCTACGTCGAAACCAGCGCCCAGCCCGGCTCGCGCGCCTGCGCGGCTTACGATCTTCAGGTCGCCCACTTCAAGCCTTATCGCGAGCACTCTCTGCCCATGCCGTACCTGGCCGGCATCCGCAACGAAAACGCCACCTCCGGCGCGTTTGCCGCCGATCCACGCCACGCCTCGCTGCTGGGCCAGCAGTTGACCGACCTGCTCCCCATGGTCTCAACGGCCGCACGTTTCGCCGCCCACTACCAGGCCGCCGCCGTCTATCTGGGCCTGCGCCTCGGCGCTCATGGCGACGACTTGGCCCAGGCCACCGAATACGTGCAGATCATCAACGAGCTTCTCCAACTCCCCTGCGGCCAAACCGACCTCGAGCTCAACACCCCACTGCTCGAACTGGAGCCCTGGCAGGTGGTTGACGTCGGCTATCAGATGGCCCCCCTTCGACCGCACCTGGAGCTGCGACGAACAAACCCCAGAACCCTGCTGGGCCTGCCGCGGCTGCCGGGGGCGGGAGGCCGCGTTTCAACAGGCCGCCAAGCCCGATCCGCTTCGGGTGGTTAAAAAAGTGTAGCTTGTGGGGTTCGATGGTGCGTGAGAAGAGGGCGCGGTGGAAGGTTGATGGAATGCGATGTGGAGTTGGGAGGAAGATGTCTGGTGTTATCTGCTGTTTGGCGAGGGGCGGGCGAGGGTTTTGGTTAGGTGGGATATTGACGATGTTGGGGAGCGTGATTGGGTTGGGTGGGAGAGTTGAGGCGGGGGAGGGGGAGGTTAAGCATCCGGTGTTTGGGGTGGAGGGTGGTGGGGGTGGGGAGAAGCTGGTGGGGGAGTTTACGGAGGAGCAGTGGCTGGCGCTGGTGCCGAGGCAGTCGCCGCGGTCGGGGATTTTGAGTCCGGCTTCGGGGAAGGCGCATTGGAGCTGGGATGCCGCATTGGCCTGATGAAATTAAGTGCGGCGACAGTGGCGGTGGTTTTTCCGAGTGGAGCGGGGGAGAAGTTTGTGATGAAGAAGGCGGCGGGGGAGACGCTGGGGGGAAAGGGGGTGGAGATTCCGTATTATGATTCGGCGTCTGGGAAGTGTTTTGTGCAGGGCAGATTGATTGCTACAAGAAGGATTTCCTGGACAAGCGGCTGGTGGCTTTGTCGGCCGCGTATGCGAGTGGGCACGATGAGAAGTGTGCGAGGCGGGTGGCGCTGGCGCTGGACGCTTGGGCGAATTATGTGCCTGATTATTACATGAGCGAACATGCGGGGACGGCGCCGATCAGTTTGAAAGAAGCGGAGAAGCGGCGGTGGGATGTGAAGCGGTTCAGTGACCATAACACGTGGCGCATGAATGGCCGTGGGGGGCGGTGCTGGCGTTTGATCGGATTTATGACAGTGCGGCGCTGAAGGAGCTTTCGAAGGAGCGGGGGTATGACGTTCGGGAGCACATTGCGAAGGATTTGTTTTTTAACATCGGGGATTTTTTTGCGCATCGGATGCCGATTGAGACGGCGATGAGCAGCAATTTGTCGGGGCCGATGGTGCAGTTGGCGCAGGTGGGGACGATGCTGTCGCGGCCGGATTATATTGAGTGGCTGAACAGGTACCTGGAGGCGACGCTGGATAATTTTGTGCGGGATGGGATGTATCCGGAGTCGTTTGCGTATCACCGGGGGTATGCGGACGCGAATCTGGCGGTGGCCGAGGCGGTGGGGTTTTATTTCACGGTGCATCCGGCGGATACGGAGGCGCTGCGGGCGGCGAAGGCGGGCGCGGAGGGGCGGATTGCGCGGCTGAAAAGATCGGTGGGGGCGCAGTATGCGGTGTCGCTGCCCAATGGGGACATGGCCCCGTTTGACGATACGCCGTTTGGATCCGCCCCGAGGCGCGAGAGCACGCGATCGGCGCTTTTGCCGGCGTATGGGCATGCGATGCTGGGGGTGGGGGAGGGGGCGCTGCAGACGCAGTTGAACTTGAACTTCAACGACCATGCGAATCACGTGCGGCATGGGGTGCTGGCGATGACGCTGTATGCGTTTGGGAATGAGCTGATCGGGAACAACCGGTACGTACACCTGGGAGGCCGGCCGTTTTTGAACAGCACGATGGACCACAACACGGTGACGATCGATCGGATGGATCAGGAGCGGACGAACATGCAGGTTGTGGGGAACGCGGGGCATCTGTTCACGGGGGGGAATGTGATGCTGTATGAGCCGGGGGTGGAGGGGATTTCGGCGGTGGAGGTGGATGGGGGGCAGGCGTATTTGAATGTGCCGGGGGCGCAGTATAGGCGGGTGTGCGTTTTGAACACGGTGGACGCGGTGCACCCGTATGTGCTGGATGTTTTTCGGGTGGGGGGCGGGAAGACGCACGATTATTTTCTGCATGGGTCGGTGCGGTTTGATGAGACGGCGCAGGCGAGTTTTAAGATGGAGGCGATCAGGAAAGAGTTTCCGTTGCTGGAGGAGGGAGAGAAGTGGGTGGAGCCCAAGGGGCAAAGCGACGCGAATACGTCGTGGTATGGGGCGTTTCGGGAGATGAGCGCGGGGCGGCCGGCGGGGAACTGGAATGTGACGTTTCGAGAGGCGAAGGAGGGGAAACTGGGGACGCGGATTTTCATGGCGGATGAAGGGGATGTGGAGGTGTACGTGGGGAAGAGCCCGGTGGCGAGCCGGGGGGATGATCGGGGGGTGGAGCGGGACAGCATTTTTAATTTCTGGCGGCCGGCGGTGATGGTGCGGCGGAAGGCGGCGGGCGCGGTTGAGGGGTTGCAGAGTTTATATGTGGGGGTGATCGAGCCGCTGAGTGGGGAGGGGGTGATTGAGAAGGTGGAGCGCATTGGGATGCGCGAGAAGGGGATGGAGGGGGCGGGGGTGAAGGTGACGTTTGCAGGGGGGCGGGAGGATAGTTACGTGGTGGATCTGCGCATGGAGGGGGAGGGGGCGGTGGAGACGGCGGATGGGGCGATGGCGCTGCGCGGGCGGGTGGGGGTGGTGTCGAAGAGTGGGGGCGTTGCCAGGGGATGGGTGATTGGCGGGGGAGAGTTTAAGTATGGCGGGGGAAGTGTTGGGCTGAAGGAGGGGGCGTATCGGGGGACGGTGTTGGGGGTGGTGCGGAAGGTGGAGGGAGGGGCGCGGGATGCATTTGTAACGGATGCGGTTTTGCCGGAGGGGGAGGTGTTGAAGGGGAGGTGGATGAGGCTGGCGTTTGGGACGTACAAGGTGGTTGCGGATGTGCGCGGGGGTTGGCCGATGGGGATCAGGGAGCAGAAGGGGATTGGGCAGATGTTTCTGGTGGATCACGTCGAGCGGCGGGAGGGGAAGACGTGGATTTGCTTAAGCGAGGATGCGGAGTTGGAGGTGAAGGAGGGGAAGGTGCGGGAGTTGCTTCGGCCGCACCGGATGTTTGAGGGCGGGGGCGGGTTTGAGATTTTGATGAGCGGGAGTGGGGGGCGGTGAATTTTACTCTGGACGGAGAAGTCGATGTGCGCTGATGGAAAAATTCGCAATGTGGTTTTGGTGCTTGGGTTGCTGGCGGGCGTGGCTGGGGCGCGGGGGGATGTGAAGCTGCCGGCGGTGCTGGGGAGTCATGCGGTGTTGCAGCAGGGGATGCCGTTTGTGGTGTGGGGGTGGGCAGAGGCCGGGGAGAAGGTGACGGTGGAGTTTGATGAGCAGAAGGTGGCTGCGGAGGCGGATAAAGAGGGGCGATGGAGGGTGACGCTTGCGGCGCTGAAGGCGGACGGGAAGGCGCACACGATGACGGTGAGCGGGAAAAATACGGTGGTGGTGGAGGATTTGCTGATTGGGGAGGTTTGGATTGGATCCGGGCAGTCGAACATGGCGCGGCCGCTGGGGAAGGGCGTGGGGAAGGAATCGGATCGGCCTGAAATTCGGCTGTTGCAGGTGCCTAACGTGCAGGTGAAGAAGCCGGCGGATGATGTGATGGCGGAGTGGAAGGCGTGTACGGCGGAAACGGCGGCGGATTTTTCGGCGGTGTTGTATTTCTTTGGGCATCGGCTGAACGAGGATTTGAAGGTGCCGGTGGGTTTGATCAACTCGTCGCGGGGGAGCACGGCGATTCAGCAGTTCATGCCGCCGCCGCGGGTGGGGGTTTTGTACAATGGGTCAATCGCGCCGCTGGAGCCGATCGCGATGCGTGGGGTGGTGTGGTATCAGGGGGAGGCGAATGTGAAGGATGGTCTGCAATATGTGCCGATGTTTCAGGAGATGATCGCGGGATGGCGCAAGGCGTGGGGGCGGGAGTTTCCGTTCTACTTCGTGCAGATCGCGCCGTTTGCGGGGTATGGGGAAGGACTGCTGCCGCCGCTGTGGGAGGCGCAGGTGGCGGCGTTGAAGGTGCCGGGGACGGGGATGGTGGTGACGACGGATCTGGCCGGGAACATGTCGAACATTCATCCGGGAAACAAGAAGGACGTGGGAGAGCGGCTGGCGCTGTGGGCGCTGGCGAAGGATTATGGGAAGAAGGACGTGGAGTATTGCGGGCCGCTTTATAAGGGGATGAAGGTGGAGGGGAATAAGATTCGGCTGACATTTTCACATGCGGGGGGGCTGAAGGCGCGGGATGACAAGGCGCTGGGAGAGTTTCAAATTGCCGGTGCAGATGGGAAATTTGTGGAGGCCAAGGCGGTGATTGAGAAGGAGACGGTGGTGGTGGGGGCCGATGAGGTGGCGATGCCAGCGCACGTGAGATATGCGTGGCGGAACACGCCGTCGCCGAATCTCGTGAACGGGGCGGGACTGCCGGCGTCGGCGTTTCAGACCGAGAACTGGACGGGTGGGACGGCGGAGTGACGGCTAAGGCGAGGCTAATGGAAGATAGAGCCAAGGACGCGTTCAGCCAGAGCGCGGGCGGAGGGGCTGCGGAGGAGAACGGCCGGGTCTTTGAGGAGCTCGCGCAGGTGGAGGGTGCCGGAGTAGTGGAGGGGGACGCGCATGTCGCCAAAGAGGGAGCCGGCGTTGGCGAAGGCGAGGCCGGCGTCGAAGTCGTAGGGAACGTCAGCGCCGGTTTTAGAGAGGGCGCTGCTGATGGAGAGGAGGCTGTCGAAGGTGAGGGTGACAGGGAGGGAAACGGCGCGCGAGCCGTGAGCGGGGAGAGCGCCTTCGGGCTTGACCGCGCCGTCGAGAAGTTGGACACCGGCGAGGCCCATCTTGTAGTCGGCCGTGGCGAGGGGAAGCTCAATGGCGTTGGGGTTTTGAAGATCGACGTCGAAGTTCATGGTGAAGCCCTGGGGGGTGATATTCTGGACCTGCATGCCCTTGACGGCGGCGGTGGGGCGCTGGAGCGAGAGATTTGCGCAGCCGAGGGTGAGGGTGAGAAGGAAGAGGGGAGCGAGGCGCAGGATGTTTTTGGGGCGAGTGTTCATGGTGGGGATGATAGCGTGGGGAGGAGCGGGGGGCGATGGTTATAGTGCTGTACATCGCCCGGAGGACTGCGCATAAACTGTTTTGGCTGACTGGAGATTTCTTATGTATCCGTTTCCGGCGTTTGATGAGATTCGGGAGTTGATTCACCTGGCTCGGCGCGAGGATCTGGGAGAGGATGACGTGACCAGCCGATTGCTGGTGGCCGAGGAGGCGGTGGGGGTGGGGACGCTGGTGCAGAAGGAAGTGGGGATCGCGTGCGGACTGCCGATCGTGCCGATGATTTGCGCGGTTTATGATGAGCGGCTGCGGGTGGAGCAGATTCCGGGATTTCATCTGGAGTTGATCGAGGGTCGGTTCAGTGATGCGAGTGTGACGCCGCTGGTGCGGATTCGCGGGCCGATGCGGGCGCTGTTGTCGGCCGAGCGGGTGATCCTGAATTTTTTGCAGCGGATGTCGGGGGTGGCGACGCAGACGAGCCGGTATGTGAAGCGGGTGGAGCGGACGGGGGCAAAGATTTATGACACGCGCAAGACGACGCCGGGGCATCGGCTGCTGGATAAGTATTCGGTGCGGTGCGGGGGCGGGTACAACCATCGGATGGGGCTGTTTGACGGGCTGCTGGTGAAGGACAATCACCTGGCGGGTGTGCCGGTGAAGGAGTTGGCCGGGTATGTGTCGGGCATCGTGGCGCGCAGCCGGGCGGAGGATGCCGGGCGGATGATTGAGGTGGAAGTGGACACGATGGAACAGTTTCGGGAGGTGCTGAAGGTGGAGCAGGTGGATTTGATTCTGCTGGACAACATGGATTGCCCGGCGATGCAGTTGGCCGTGGAGATACGCGATAAGGCCGGGAAGAAGGGGAAGGTGGAGCTGGAGGCGTCGGGGGGCATTTCGCTGGAGACGGTGAGATCGGTGGCGCTGACGGGGGTGGACCGGATCGCGGTGGGGGCGATTACGCATTCGGCGACGGCGCTGGATATTGGGCTGGATATTGAAGGATGAACGGGTGGGATGGTGCGCAGATAAATGGCCGCGGCTCCACTGTTGGAGCCGCGGCTTTCTTATGGGTGGCGATGTTGATTAGTGAATCGGGAAGTGGGCGGCGAGGCTGCCGATGCGGATGTCGATTTCGTCGTGGTGGCGGACTTCTTCATAGTGGGCCGGGCGGACGCAGACGCGGCTCGGTGCGGACTTCGTAGTGGCCGGGCGTGACGATCTGCTGGCGGGGGACGTCCTGGTAGTGGCCTTCGCTGACGAGCACCTGGCGTTTCACTTCGTCGAAGTGGCCGGGGGTGAGGAGGACCTGGCGGTGGGTCTCTTCGAAATGGCCGGGTCGGACGAGGACGCGATCGCGGACGACGACGCGGCGGTAGCCGTTGTCGCGGACGACGTCGCGGACTTCGTACATGGGTTCGACCCAGACGCGGTCGCAGACGTCGCGGTAAGTGGGTTCGCACCAGACTTTTTCGCAGACGGTGTTGTAGACGGGTTCGACCCAGACGCGATCGCAGACGGTCTGGTAGGCCGGCTCGACCCAGACGCGGGTCTGGCGATCTTCGTAGACGGCCGGGACGAGAACTTTGTCGTCACGGTCGCGGTCATGGGCGCTGGCGGGCTGGCTGAGGGCGAAAAGTCCGGCGGCGCTGCCGAGTGACGAGGCCCAGGGTTT
Source organism: uncultured Phycisphaerales bacterium (assembly GCA_963788015.1). Classification (GTDB taxonomy): domain Bacteria; phylum Planctomycetota; class Phycisphaerae; order Tepidisphaerales; family Tepidisphaeraceae; genus JBBRHH01. The sequence continues at coordinate 2,362,802 of CAWBEY010000012.1, read as the reverse complement.
TGTTCACTGGCGACGCGTTTGAGGGTGTTGAGGAACATGACTGAACTCCTTGCGAACTAGCGTTTTTCCGAGTGTTTCCCGCGGCCACAATTGCCGCTTACGCAAGGATAGACATCACGGGGCGGAGTTGGTTAGGAGGCGAAGTTTATAAGGGCGGGTGAGCGGGCGCGGCTGCGTTTTCATTGGGGTTTGCAAGGGGGTATCATGGCGTGGATGAGCAAATACATGATCTGCTGGGCATTGGCGGGATTGGGGATGATGGCAGCGGGGCGCGGGGGGAGGAACCGGCATCGGGGGTGAAACTTCTGGAACCCAAGCCGCTGACGAGCGGGCATGAGGTGGTAACGCTTTTCCCGGCCGGGCATCCGGCGCTTTGGCGCTGGCGGGGGCGGATCAGGAAGAGAAATTCACCATGCAGGGCGGCCGGGTGGCGAAGGTGAATAACATTCACAATCCGTCGATCGAGCTTTATCTCGCGCCTGCCGACAAGGCCAATGGGATGTCGGTGATCTTGTCGCCGGGGGGTGGCAACACCGACTGCTGGGCCGGGCCGGAAGGGGTGGAAGTGGCGAACTGGCTGAACACGCTGGGGGTGAGCTGTTTTGTGCATCGGTACAGGTTGAAACCGTATACGTCGGCCGGCGATGCGCTGCTGGAGACGCAGCGGGCGGTGCGGATGGTGCGGGCGCATGCGAAGGAATGGCACATCGATCCGAGCAAGATCGGGCACATGGGATTTTCGGCGGGCGGAGAGCAGACGGCGCGGCTGGAATTGACGTTTGATGGCGGGAAATCAGACGCGGCCGATCCGATTGAGCGGGTGAGTTGTCGGCCGGACTGGGTGGCGCTGGTTTATCCGGGATGGACGCCCGAGACGATTGACATGAGCAAGATCCCAAAGGATTTGCCGCCGACGTTTCTGGTCTGTGCGGGGACGGGGGACGTGTTCCATGCAAAGGAGACGGTGGATTTTTACAACGGCCTGTTTGAGGTGGGGAAGAACATGAAACCCAAGCCGCTGAACATTGAGATGCACATTTATGGAAGCGGCGGGCATGGCGGATCGATCTCGCCGCGCAACGGGATTCCGTTTGGGACCTGGCCGAGCAGGTTTGTGGAATGGGCGGCGGATTTGAAGCTGATGCCGGGGAAGTAGAGACGATGATGGATGACGCTCAGCGGTAGCTGACGCCGACTTTTTCGATGGCGGTGTGGCGGAGGTAGGAATCGGAATGATCGGTGGTCTGGCAGTCGTCGATGCGGATGTCGAAGAAGGTGGTGGTGAGCTCGTCGTAGCTGACAAAGGCGCTGGGGGTGCGATTTTCCCGGGCGAGGTTCAGGCGCGGTGTGCCCTGGGGGGCGGGGACATCGAAGGCGAGGGCGGCAGCGCGTCTGGTGGGGGTCTTCGTATTGGGAGAGGTGAAGCGGGGGTGCGGAGGTGCGCGGAGAGGGCACGCTGTGCTGGCAGCCGAGTGCGCACAGTATCAGTAATAACTTGCTCCACCTCTCATCGGATTGGCTGTTTCAAATGGGGTGCCGTCGGAGGACAGGCCGGAGCAATCGTGGGAAACACGTTATTACGGGCGTATTTACGGTGTGTTCGGCAAATGACGCATGTGACGGATGTGGCATTTTGGCAACGCGCCGGTTGTCGTAGTCCAACAAAACGGGGCGATTCAAATACTAAAATCCGGCACAAACTCATCTCGTTTTCTTGCGCGGCGCTCGCGGAATTTGAGTTTCGGGAGTTCCATGCTGACCTGGGTGAGGGGGGCGACGCTGGCGGTGATGAACACGTTGCCGCCGATCACCGCGCCTTGTCCGATAACCGTGTCGCCGCCGAGGATGGTGGCGTTGGAGTAGATGGTGACGTCGTCTTCGATGGTGGGGTGGCGTTTTTGGCCGCGGAGCATTTGGCCAAAGTGAGGGGCGAGCGCGCCGAGGGTGACGCCCTGGTAGAGCTTGACGTTTTTGCCGATTTCGGTGGTTTCGCCGATGACAACGCCGGTGCCGTGGTCGATGAAGAAACGCGGGCCGAGCTTTGCGCCGGGATGGATGTCGATGCCGGTCTGGCTGTGGGCGTATTCGGTCATGATGCGGGGGAGGAGGGGGACGTCGAGGGTAAAGAGTTCGTGGGCCAGGCGCTGGACGCAGATGGCGTGGAGGCCGGGATAGCAGAAGATAGTTTCGTCGGTGTTGCGGGCGGCGGGGTCGCCTTCGAAGGCGGCCTGCACGTCGGAGGCGAGGATTTCGCGGACGGCCGGGATGCGGTCGAAAAAGCGGGCGACGATGTCGGCGGCCAGTTCATCGCAGCGGGCGCAATCGCCGTCGCCGTCGGTTTCGGGGATTTGTTCCCGGTATCGGAGTGTGCATCGAACCTGGTCGTAGAGCATGTCGGTAAGCTCGGTGAGCAGTTCGCCGATGCGGTAGGTGATGTTCTGGGTGGTCAGGCCGGGCTTGCCGGAATAGCCTGGGAAAACAATCTGGCGGAGGAGATGGATGGACTCGATAACGACGTCGCGGCTGGGGAGGTAAACGCGGTTGAGGTGCTGAAGGGTTGGATGGGCGACGACGCTTTGGACAAGCGTATCGACGACGGCGGGCAAGCGTTGATTAAGTTGTTGGCGCGTCATGGGGAGGGACTCGGTTTTGAGCTTTTGTGGAATCAGGATAGGGCGACGAAAGAGGAGTAACGGCCGAGGTTATGCTCGGCCGCCGGTACAGAGGGATCGGATCGGAGGGAGCAGGCTGGCCATGGGATTTGATCTTAAGCCTTGCGGCGGGGGTGGGCAAACGTACCAAATTGCGCCCGGATCAGCGTCCGCCCCTCAATGCCCCACCGTAGATCGCCCCCCAACATGCCTCGGCCGCTCCAGCTCCAGCAACTCGTAGAAGAATACTTCGCCCACGAACTCTAAAAAAGTGAGCATTCGCAAACAACCTATCTGTGGCACTGGTTTGTGGCACTGGAAATTGCCAGCCTCCTCAGATCCAAATACCATCCCCACATCAACCCCTCCCGCGCAACCTCCTCCCCACCCTCTCTCTCCTCCTCGTACTCGCCACACTCACCATGTGGATACGAAGCCACTTTGAAAGCGACACATGGGTCCTCGCTAACAACTATCCATACATCGAGATCGCGTCCTCTGACGGCGGCATTTTTTGCTCGAAATACATGGAGCAATATTGGGATCCGTTTATTGTGAATATTTTCAACTGTTCAACACAACCAGATCCTTCAGCAAGAACGAATATCGTGCCTTCGGATTCCTCTACGCATCGTCCGACGACGACGAAACTGGCATATTAAGTAAGTCGCCAGGCTGGACATCTCGAATACCCTATTGGTTCCCAACATTCCTTTTCACCCTCCCCTGCATTCGCTGGCTGATCCACTACCCCCGCCGCCGCCTCGACGCGGCCCTTCGCAACCATCGCATCTGCCGCCGCTGCAACTACGACCTCCGCGCCACGCCCCACCGCTGCCCGGAATGCGGCCTTGTCGCCAGGATTGACGTGGCACCCTTCAATACCCAACCGTAAACCGCCTCCCCACATATCTCGGCTTCTCCAGCTCATCCACGAGCGCCACCGCATAATCCTCCGCCGAAATCCGACTCTCCCCCTTCTCATCCACCACCAGTTTCTCCTCCCTCAGCCGAAACTTCCCCGTCCGCGCCCCCGGCTCGATAATCGCTGCCGGGCTGAAATACGTCCAATCCAACCCAAACCCCTCCCGCCGCAAAACATCCAATGCCTCCCCATGCGCCAGCGCCACCCCCTTCCACGCCGCCGGAAATTCCGGCGTATCCACCAGCAAAACTCCCGGCGCAACCTCCAGACTTCCCGCCCCACCCACCACCACCAACCGCCGCACCGCCGCCTGCGTCAACCCCGCCATCAGCGACCGCACCGACGCCACCAGCGAATCCACCCCCTGGGCCCCGCCCCCCGCCAAAGGCGAAAACGCACTCACCACCGCATCATGCCCGCTCACCACATACGCCACGCCCGTCGCATCTAGAACATCCCCCTTCACCGCCTGCACTCCCGGCCCAGCCCCCTCCACCTTCGAAGGATCCCGCGCAATCGCCGTAACCCCATGTCCCCGCCGCACCGCCTCCCCCAAAACCCGCCGCCCAATCATCCCCGTAGCCCCAAACAAAGCGATTCGCATATCAAGCTCCATGCTAATAAGAATGGGCACAACCCTCGCTCACCGCGCGCCGTTTCGCGCGTGACGCGTAGCGGAGCGTCTTATACCACCACTTCGGAATCTTCATCAAAGTCCAATTCCTCTACACACAATTCTATTCCCACCGCCACCTCCGCCCCCCACGTTCCACCGGGGTTCCACGGCCTCCACCAACACACAGGAAATGCGCCAACAAAAATCCCCCAGGCGCACACCAACTTCTAGCCCCTAGCTCCTAGCCCCTCACCCATGCTACCCTCCCACCACCAGACACCCCGGAACCAACCCATGCGCCCTTACACCATCCTCCTCCTCGCCACCCTCGCCGGCTGTGCCCCGCCTTTCGAGCACCTTTCCTTCCCCGAAAAACCCCTCCAGCGTACCCCCGCCGGCGTCTACTATGACATGACCGGTTCAGGCAAACCCAACTTCGCCATCCTCGCCGACGAAGCAGGCCGCTTCGATATCCTCGCCTACGACGACACCGGCGCTGGCCAATTCAACCGCACCTACCGCCTCAGCGACTACCGAAATCAGGATGTCCCCCACCTTATTATCCTCCTGGATTCCGTTCCCTACCAATCCCTCGTTGGCCAGATGGCCGCCGGGGATTTCTTCTGGTTTCCACCTCCCCAGAAAGTCATCCCGCCCTTCCCCAGCCTCACCGAGCAAATCTTCACCAGGATCGCGGCGCGCACCCCCGCTTCCCGGCATGACCGCCGACTACTACGACCCGCGCACGGGAAACACCCAACTGGGTATTTTTCAGCGCATCGGCGGCTACGAACCTCCGTGGGAAAAGCGCTGCGACTACAACATCTCCTTCTACAACTCCCTCCACTCCTACATCCGCCCCAGCGACTGGTACAAGGCCGAACTCTCCCGCGCCAAGCTGGCCCTCGACAACTGCCCCAACCGCGTCTGCGTCGTCTACTTCTCCAGCACCTCCGGCCTCCTCAGCAAATATGGCCGGGCGGGCGCCCGCGAAACCCTCGACGGTGTTCAGCGCCTCTGCCTCCAGGCCCTCTACGAACGCCAGGGCGCCATCAAAATCTCCATCTGCGCCGATCACGGCCACAACCTCGTCCGCTCCACCAACTTCTCCCTCGACCCCTTCCTTCAATCCGCCGGCTTCCGCCCCAACGGCTGGCTCGACAATCCCAACGACGTCGTCGTCGATATGGACGGACTCCTCACCTATATCGGCCTGCACACCCACCAGCCCGCGGCCGTCTCCACCGCCCTCCTCCAGCACGACAAAATCGAATTCTGCACCTACCTCGATAAAGACCGCGTCATCATCCAGAACGCCAAAGGCCGCGCTTCCATCGAATGCCGGGCCGGCCAATTCCGCTACACCTCAGCCACCGCCGATGTCCTCAACTACCAGCCCGTGCTCGACACCCTGAAAACCAGCAACAAGCTCGACCCCGACGGCTACGCCTCTCCCGATGACTTCTTTGCCGCCACCCTCGACCACGAATTCCCCGACGCCCCCAGGCGCCTCTGGGACGCCTTTCACGGCATGACGGTCAACCCCCCCGACGTCATGCTCCAGATCCGAGATGGCTGGTGTGTCGGCCCGCCTGCCCTCCGCCTCTTCATCGACATGAAAAGCACCCACGGCTCCCTCAACCAGATCAACAGCGCCACGTTCCTCCTCTCCATGACCGGCCGCGCGAATGCCCCCCTCCACAGCAACCAGATCATCAACACCATCGAACCCGGCTACGAACTCCCGTTGCGAAAACCGTAAACACAACTATTTGAAGCATCCGCCACCGATCAGCTCCCGCGCAACCCCGGCCGATTGGTAATAATCCGATCCACCCCCATCCCCATCACCCGCTCCAAATCCTCGCGCGAATTTGGCGTCCACACCCCAACCGTCTTTCCCCGCCCATGAACACGCCCCACCAATTCCGCGCTCAACTGGTCATGTCGGACATTGATCCCGCTCCACTGTCCCTCCGCCTCCTCGAGCGCCTCCTCCAGATGATGGCACAACAAATACGCGTCCACCCCTGGCACTTCCCTCCAGGCGCGGGCGAGGGCTAACGCGTCAAACGACTGCACCGCGCAACCCGACCCCTCCAACATCCGCCCCACTGCTCCCGCCAAACGCTCGTCGCAGCCGCCCTTAATCTCCACCAGCATCCGCCTTTTCCCCTCCTTCTTCATCACCTCCAACACCTCCTCCAGCAAGCACAGCGACTCCTCCACCTCCACTCCATCTACCCGCCGAAGCCGTGCCCCCCGCGCCTCCTCCCATCCGATCTGCTCCACCGCCCCCCTTAAGCTCGTCGTGCGATCCAGCGTCTCATCATGCAGCACCACCGCCCTCCCGCACGCGCACATCCGCACATCGCACTCACACCATTCAAATCCCGCCTCCCACGCCGCCAGAAATGCCGACATGGAATTCTCCGGCACGCCATCCTGCAAGCCACGATGTGCGACAACGATTGGCCGCCCATTCCCCATCACAACCTACTTCCAGACCACCGGCCCACCGCCCCGCGCCGTGTCCAAATCATACACCAGCATGCAATGCCCAATCTCCGCCACCGGCTCACACTTCCGCAGCGCCGCATAAGAATCGGCCAAGTCATACGCCCCCGAAACCCACACCGGGCTGATAATCAAAATCCCGCTTGCCGGAGGCCGATCCAGCGTATCCAGCGAGATCACCCGATTCCCCAGATAATAATCCAGCCGCGGGCTCTTCTTATGCTCGTTGTGAAAATACCCCAGATAAATTGGCCTGCCATTCTGTGGGTGCGCATCAATCCACTCCCGCACCTGCTTCAACCCCTGCCCCCAATCCACGTTGCTGTCACTGATCGCCAGATACGGCTGATGCCGTGGATAATTGAAGTAGCTCAGATAATCCGGGTGATACAGCGCCCATGCACCCCCGCCGCCGCCACGCCAACCCATGCCAGCGCCGTGATGATCGCCCCTCTCAACCGGTTGTCGCCTCGCGCAACACATCGCACCGCCAGCAAAAGCATGAACGCATAGGCCGGGAGGAAATGTCGAAACCCGATGTTCACCTTCGAGCTGATCAAAAATCCCGCCCACACCAGCATCGGCAGCAAAAGCCCCCACTCCGTCCACTTCCGCCGCCCCCACAACAGTGACAGCAATCCCAGCCCCATGACTCCCGCAATTCCCAGCGGCACCTTATAAGCCATCACCACCGGAAAATAATGCCACCACCCGCTGTTATTCCGCTGCCCCAGCAAATAGGCCGGATGCCCGCTCTGGCCATGGGTCATCCCTTCCAGAAACGCGCTGATGTACACCGCCCCCGGCAGCGGGAACTTCAAAATATTTTCGGCCACCGGATGCTGCCCCGGCTCCTGATACACCCATTTCAGCGGCATTCGCGCCCAGCTCACATCCAGCAGTGTAAACACCCAAAGCCCGAGAAGCGTCACCCCCACCACCCGCGCCGCTGCATATCTTCGAGCCGGCCAGCGTGCCGCAAAATCCGCCCGCAATTCCCCGTGCCGCCACGGCCAAACCACCCACCACAACACCGCCAGCCCCATCACCAGCACCGGCATCATGATCGCCGTGTGCTTCAACGACATCGCCCCCGCAATCCCCAGCCCCATCGCCACCAGCCGCCTCGGCGTTGGCCTCTCAAAATAACGCCACGCCAGAAAGCTGCCGATCACCACCCCCTCCACCCCCAGCACGTCCAGCGTCGGCAGCGGAATGTGCGCGGCAAACGTCGGATCCACCAGCAAGAGTGCCCCAGCCAGCCATCCCGCCCCCAGTCCATAAATGCGCCGGCACCAATGAAACGCCACGCCCAGCATCGGCAAAAACAAAATGCTCTTCCAAATCCCCACCACAATGAAAAGCGTCTCAGGCCGATACCCCGACGTGTAAAAAAGGTTCAACCCCTCCTTGTACCGCACCCCCATCACCGCCAGCGGCAACGCCCCCAGCCCCTCTCCAAACGGCGGATCGTTCATGTCCACCCATTGCAGCGACCGCGTCAAAAACCGCAGCCCCCGCTCAATGTGATAATGATCGTCGTACCGCTCCGTGTGCACAACCCAATCAAGACCGCCCGCGCAATCAGCACTACGGCCCCAATCGCCAATACTGCCAACACCTGCGAATCCAGTCCCCACACCACTCCCCTGCGCAGCGGCAACGCCTCCGCAACCGCGGCGGCGGCCTCCTCTGGCTCCCTGACAACACTCGATATCAACGCGCTTCCTTGTCCCTGTGGAGGTGCTGAATTTCCCTCAGATGCCTACTCAATTTCCCCGCGAGCGTTGTGCGATACGCGGTTTACCGCCCGCCCGCCCGCCCCTTATCCCCGCCGGGTCATGGCCCGCCGCAGCTCGCGATCCTGTTCCTTCTTCTTGATCGACTGCCGCTTGTCATGCTGCTGCTTGGCCTTGGCCACCCCAATCTCCACCTTCGCCCGCCCTCCCTTGAAATAGATCGCCAGCGGAATCAGGGTCACCCCGCGCTCGCGCGTCTCCTGCACCAGCTTCTTGATCTCCCGCTTGTGCGCCAGCAGCTTTCGCTCGCGCAATGGCTCATGGTTGTATTTGCTCGCCTTCGAGTACGGATCGATGTGGCAGCCGTGCAAAATCAGCTCCCCATTCTCCACCCGCGCAAACGCCTCCTGCAACTGCGCCTTCCCCTCGCGCAGCGACTTGACCTCGCTGCCCATCAGCGCGATCCCGCACTCCAGCTTCGCAATGATGAAAAACTCGTGCAGCGCCCGCCGGTTGTTAATCCGCGGCGCGAGGTTGGCGTTGGGCTTGGGCATCCGCCCCAATCTTACGCCCCATCGACGGAATATACAGCTACTTCAAAGACCGCACCGTCTCGCGCATCGACCCCAGCGCCGCCGCCCAGTCCGCGCTGGTCTGGTCCGTCTCGTAAATCAAAATGTCCGACAAGCTTACAAAATCCCGGTTCTCCAGCGCCCCACGAATCTCCCGCAGTTGCTGCGAAAAAGTCTCCAGCATCTCACTCACCGGCCGGCCGCGCACCAGCACCTTCGCCAGATCCAGCCGCAACAACTGGGCCGTCTTCAGCAGCGACTCCTGCGCGTTTTGCCAGATCGAAAAACAGCCGCTCAGCTTCTCCATCGCCCGCACCGACTGATTCCTCTGCAGCATCCCACCCGCATCGTTCTTCAGCCGATCCGATTCCTGCAACTGCTGCTCCACCTCGTCCAAAACATCCAGCGCCAGCGCCTTGGGGTCGGCCGTTTCCACAAACAGTGTGTGGCCGTCCAGCAGGGTCTTTTTCGTCAAATTTAAATGCCCCAGATCCGGCTCCAGCCCATCGATCAATACGTGAACCACCAGCCGGTTCACCCGCTGCAAATGCGTCAGCACCTGCCCGACAGTCCGCAATCCAAGCTGCTCGGCCTGCATCGGCTCATGATCAACAACCACCGACATGCGACACACTCCTTCAAAGACCAGTCCACCCCTCCCCCCTCTATCGACCAACCCACCCGCACAGCATGATGACGTCCTATAACCTCCAACCTGAACCCACTATTGCCCTCCCCCCGCCCCCCGACTATCATCCTCCCCCTTCCTCCCCGGCGAGGGAGATTCTGACTTATCGAGGAAAACCAAATGTCCCTGGATCGCAGCCTGAGAAGTGCAAACGCGCTGGTTCGTCATCGCAACGTCCTCACCCGCGCCGAGCGGTTGGACCAGCTCAAGGAAGAAGAAAAGTGGAACGACCAGAAGCCCGTCTTCGGGCTTCCCAAGGTGGCCCATCGCAAGATGGCCGTCGGTGGCAAGGTCGCCAAGGAAGAGGTGGCTGCCGACGCCGCCGCTCCTGCCGCTGGGGCCAAGGGCGCCGCTCCCGCCGCCGGCAAGGGTGCTGCTCCCGCGAAGGGCGCTCCGGCCAAAGGCGCCGCGCCCGCTGCCAAGGGTGCTGCTCCCGCAAAGGCCGCCGCTCCCGCCGCCAAAGGCAAGAAGTAGGCTCCGCCGACATCAATCCGAAGATTAGCAGGCACGAAGGAGCACGTCCTTCGTGCCTTTCCACGTCCACAGCTATGATGTTCTAATACCTGATAACACATGCGCTCCATCGACCAATTCATCTCTCAACGCTCCCTGGCCGTCGATGCCTCCGGCATCCGCAAGGTCTTTGACCTGGCGGCGAAGATGAAGGATCCGATCAACCTCTCGATCGGTCTACCTGACTTCGACGTCCCCGCCCCCGCCAAGGCCGCGGCTATACAAGCCATTCAGGCCGGCCACAACCGCTACACCCAAACCCAGGGCATCGCCCCCTTACGGGAACGCCTTCGCAAACACCTCTGGGCCGAACTGGGACGCGATCCGGGCGAGATCCTCATCACCTCCGGCGTCTCCGGCGGCCTGTTCCTGGCCATCCTTGCCTGCATTGACCCCGGCGACGAAGCCGTCTTTCTCGACCCGTACTTCGTCATGTACAAGCACCTGCTCACCCTCGCCGGCGGCAAGGCAGCTATTGTGGACAGCTACCCCGACTTCCGCTTCCACCCCGACCGCGTCGAACGCGCCATCACCCCGCGCACCAAGATGCTCATCCTCAACTCCCCCAGCAACCCCACCGGCGTGGTCATGACGCCCGCTGAAGTCCATGCGGCCGTCGATCTGGCCCGCAAGCATGATCTGCTCATCCTGAGCGATGAGATCTACGAGCCCTTCCTCTACGACATTGCTGCAAACGCCGACCGAACCCTCCCGTCTCCGGCGCGGCTCTACGAGAACACCATCATCCTTCGCGGCTTTTCCAAGAGCCATGCTATGACCGGCTGGCGACTCGGCTACGCCACCGGGCCTGAGGCCGTCATTTCGCAGATGACCAAGCTCCAGCAGTACACGTTTGTTTGTGCTCCCTCGCCTCTCCAGTACGCCGCCCTGGCCGCTCTTGATGTTCCCATGGCCGACGCTGTGGCGGCTTATCGCCGCAAGCGCGACCTGGTCCATGAGCGACTGAGCGGCAAGTTTGAACTGGTCCATCCCCAAGGCGCTTTCTACATTTTTCCCAAAGCTCCCGGTGGCCAAACCGCTAGCGATTTTGTGGCCAGGGCCATCGAGAACAATGTGCTGATTATCCCCGGCAATGTCTTCAGCGAGCGTGACACTCATTTCCGAATCAGCTACGCCACCACGGACGAAAAACTCATCGCCGGCTGCGATGTGCTTTGTTCGCTGGCGTCATAGGGACTCTGGCAGATCCGATTTTTGCCTGCGCCAACCCCAGATCCCCAACGTCAGCACGATGAGCATTGGCGCGGCCAGCCGACATGCGCCGCGGGCCTTTAACATGGGCCCGATCAGTTGCTGCTGATAGGTCTCGCCATAGCGCGACCAGACTCCGTTTAGAAAATCGTTCACCTGCTTGGTGCGCCATAGCTCGTCATCGCTCTGGCGCACTTGATAATCCAATTGCGAAAGCACGAGCTCTTCCTGTTGCACCGAAAGCTCATCGATCGTTGGCGGCAGCCCGTCTTCAGCCAGCAGCACTGCGATGTGCGGCTGAAGCAGCAGGGGGATGGGCTTGCGAATTAAGAACGGCCGGCTTGGATCGACGTCGGCCAACAGGCTTCTCACGCTCTGCACCGCACCCGCGTCGGTGATCGGAGGCGGATGAATGTTGAACGATCCGAGGAATGCCTTGATCTCATCATCGCTGAGCACCGGATGATGAACCAACTCTTCAAGCATCCCCGTTGTGTCTTTCACGCCTTGCTCATTGGAGAGATACAGATAGGCCGAGAGTGGGCCGTGGGTGAAGTTGACGTAGTGCGTGTGCGATGTGGGATTGGCCTTGATGTTTTCCGGGAGATAGGGCAAAGAGCGGAGGGCCATGACCAGGCTAGTGGCCGAGATGCCAAACGGATGCGTGCGCATCGCCTGGCTGCTCAGATCGCAATATTCAAAGCCGACCGATCGAAATTCGGGGTTGGTTTGCCAGCGGGTCACGCCATCGCAAAAGGTTTTCATCCGCCGGGCGTCGTCTGAAGAAATGCCGTAGCCCAGGAGCGTGACAAGCCCCAGGCCGCCGATGACGATTGTCCGGCGAATCCCGCGCATGATTTTGTGACGCCCTGCCCGACCCATCTTCTCTCCTTGTAGCATGCTCCACCCCGATCAGTCCCACAAACATTCATTCTGCCATATATCAGCCGAAATGACAGTGACAAATCAAGACTTTCGCGCCGCAGGCTTGAATGTGGGTGGCGCAGGCCTATAAAGACCCAACCGCGCTTGCGGACAAGTGAATCGCAGGCCATCGTGACGGATCACCATTAATCGGAATTGGAACCACATCAACATGTCTGAACGCATATTCAACTTCAGTGCCGGCCCGGCCATGCTCCCCACCGAAGCCCTCGAAAAATCGGCCGCGGCGCTGCTGGATTATCAGGGCAAAGGGTTTGGCATCGCCGAGGTGTCGCATCGGGGCAAGGAGTTTGACGCCGTCACCGATGAGGCCATCGCCCTCTGCAAAAAGCTCCTCAATCTTGGCGACTCTCACGACGTCCTCTTTCTTCAGGGGGGCGCGACGCAGCTCTTCACCCTGCTCCCGATGAACTTCCTTCACACCAGCGCTGATTACCTCGTCGGCGGCGAGTGGAGCAAGAAGGCCGCGTCGTTCGGGAAGGAAGTAGGCAAGATCAACGTCGTCGCCAGCAGCGAGGCCAGCAACTTTGACCATTCGCCCGTGGCTTCGGAATGGAAGCTTTCCTCCGAGGCCGATTATTTCCATGTCTGCTCTAATGAAACCGTGCATGGCCATCGGCTCCCGGTCTGGCCAAAGCACCCCAACCTCATCGTTGACGCCAGCAGCGAGTTCATGTCCCGCCCCCATCCGGCCAGCGAATGCGCAGTGGTCTATGGCGGGGCACAAAAGAACCTTGGCCCCTCCGGCGTGGTGCTGGCGATCGTTCGCAAGGACCTTTATCCGAAGCAGAAGAAAGTCCCCAGCAAGCTCTGGAGCTTCAAGGATCAGGCCGAGAACAAGTCGATGATCAACACGCCGCCGACGTTTGGCGTCTACATCCTGCTGGAAGTGTTCCGCTGGCTTGACGCGCAGGGCGGACTGGCAGCCATGGAACAGCGCAACACCACCAAGGCCGCCCTCATCTACGACACCGTCGATCAGAGCAACGGGTTCTACAAAGGAACCGTTTCGATCAAGGAACAGCGTTCCCACATGAATGTCACGTTCCGTTTGCCCGGCGAAGAACTTACCGACGAGTTTGTAAAGTCGGCGGCCAAGAGCAGCATGGTTGGGCTCAAGGGATACCGCACCGTCGGCGGGATTCGGGCCAGTATCTATAACGCCATGCCGGTGGCGGGGTGCGAGGCGTTGGCGGGATTCATGAAGGACTTTGCTTCCCGCAAGTCGTAGTGGTTCCGATAACGTTGCGCGGGTTGCGCAATGTCATCACAAGTGCGGCTGGCTCGACTATTTTTGCTCGATTGTTAAGCATAGAAACGTCGATTCAAGTTTTCGCTGTCTTTCTCCCGAAGTTCCGTGATGAAATAGCCTTACGGCCGACAACCGGCCTCTGGCATGACGTTCGCGTTTGCGAGCGTTGTCAAAGCGGGGCTTTTTGTTTTGGGAAGGACCAGAGGATGAAGTATCGGAATTGTCTGTTGGGCTTTGCAGCCGTAACCCTGTCGGGCACTCGTTGGCGATGGCTGAGCCCTGTGTCGCGACTGCCGGCGCACTCAGCTGACGCTGAACCAGCCGGTCTATTTGCAGGATGCCACCACGGCCCCCGCGTCGGCGCCGGCCGCGCCGGATCGCCCGATCATGATGGGGCTGTCGGCCCTTGGCGTGGGTCAGACGCTGAAGAACGCGAACATCGCGGTTCAAGGCCACATCGAAGGGGGCTACACGTGGAACTTCAACGACCCGTCCGGCAACGTTAACGAAGGCCGGGCATTTGATTACCTGCACAACCGGGCGCTGCTGAACCAGCTCGACATCAACGTGACGCGCACGGCTGCCACCGACAAGTTTGACATTGGCGGCATGGTTGAGTTCATCTATGGCTCGGACAGCAAGTTCATTCACTCCAACGGCCTGTTTGACTGGCACAACAACGATGTGTCGCCGCCGCGAAATCAGTGGGACCTGACGCAGGCTTACCTGACGTTCAACATCCCGATGGGCCCCGATCACAACCTGGTGTTGGAAGCCGGCAAGTTCGTTACGCTGCTGGGCCAGGAATACATCAACCCAACCAGCAACGCCCTTTACTCCCATAGTTTCCTGTTCACCTATGCGATTCCGTTCACGCACACCGGCGTGCTGGCTACGTATAACCTGAGCAAAGAAGTCACCATTGAAGGTGGAATCACTCGCGGCTGGGAACAGTCCACCAAGGACAACAACGGCTCCATCGACGTGACCGGCGAAATCAAGTGGACCAAGGACGCCTGGGGCGTCATTTTCAACTTCATTACTGGTCCGGAGCAGGCGCATGACAGCAGCCATTATCGCACGGTGCTCGATGGCATTGTCACCTATAAGCTCAACGACGCCTGGAACTTCGCCGTCAACGCCGACTACGGTTTTGAGTCGAGCGTCCCAGGCATCGGCGACACCGCCTGGTATGGCGTCGCCGCCTATGGCCAGTACATCATCAACGATAATCTGACGGCCAATGCCCGAGTTGAATGGTTCCGCGATCAGGACGGATCGCGCGTCGGCATTGAAGATCACCTCTTTGAAGCCACCCTTGGCGTGACCTACAAGCCGTTCGCGGCCGACCCGGCCAGCACGATCAAGACGCTGTTGTCGAACTTCTCCATCCGCCCGGAGATTCGATACGATTATTCGACGCACCCGTTCTTTGACGGTGGCAGCCGAAGGAATCAGTTCACCTTCGGGGTCGACGCGATCTTTACGCTCTGATCGGTTTCGAGGTCATTTTGCTTATCCGGCCGCCATTCTCCGGCAAGGGAGAATGGCGGCCTTTTTATTTGGAGGCGGCGATTGCCGTGGCGGCCGAGGCTTTCTTGAGGGTGTCGATGAGGCGGTCGGTGGTGTAAACGCTGGCGATTTGAATGGGCTTGTCGTATCCGGGGACGTAGATGGCGGTGAGGGGGATTCCGCCGGTGGAGTTGAGCTGGCGGAGGCGCGGCCAGCCGGGGGCGTCTTCGTCGGTGAGATCGGCCTTCACCGTCACCACATCAAACTTGCGCAGGGCCGCGAGGGCGTTGGAATCGTGGTAGACGGTGGCTTCGATGTATTGGCAGTTGAGGCACCAGTTGGCCGTGAACTTGACCAGCACGATCTTGTTGGCCTTCCGGGCCGCGTCGATGGAGGAATCGGAATAGTGGACCCAATTCACGGCCGGGACGTTTTGATTTGTGGGGGCATCGAAGACGTTGCTGAAGCGGCAGGCGACGAGAACGGAGGCGGTGACGATGGCGACGGAGAGGACCGACGAGATGGCGACGGGGCGGGCATCTTTGGAGAGTTGGACGGTGCGGGCCATCAGGTAGAGGGCGGCCATGACGGCGACGGGGACGGCCGCCCACCATTGGCCGGCGGGGCTGGTGAATCGGCCGGCGGCGAAGAAGACGGTGAAGGCGAGAAGAATAAAGCCAAGCATCTGCTTGAAGAGATCCGCCCAGGGGCCGGTGCGGGGGAAGCGGCGGGCAAGCTCGGGGAAGCAACTGAGAAAGATGTAAGGAAAGGCCATGCCAACGCCGACGGTCATCATCGCGGGCACGCCGATCCAGGTGGGCACGGACTGGGCCCAGACCAGGAGCGGCGGAAAGAGGGGGCCGGTGCAGGGGGTGGAGAGGACGGCGGTGAGGATGCCCAGGAGATAGTTGCCGGTGTAGGTGTCGTGGCTGGGCTGGAAGGAGTAGAGGGTGGGGGGGAGGTTGACGTTGAGGATCCCGAATAGCCAGAACGAGAGGAGCAGGAGGATGAGGACCATGCCCCATAGGAACCAGGGGTTGGAGAACTGCTGGCCCCAGGTGATGGTTTTGAAGACCAGGATCAACAGGGAGAGAGCGGCGAAGACGGTAACGATGCCCATGCCAAAGGCGCTGGCGAGGAGGACGGTTTTGCCGCGATCATTTTCAGCCACGGCCGCGAAACCGAGAACCTTGATGGGGAGCATGGGGAGGACGCAGGGGACGACGTTAAAGAGGATGCCGGCGAGGAAAGCAGCGCCCAGGGCGAGGCCAACACCCCATGTGGGCCTGGCGTCGTCGATCATCAGGAGGGGCGGGAGGGAGGTGTTGGAGCGCGTGGCGGGCTGGGTGGAAGGGCCGGGTTTGTAGTCTTTGAATAGATCGGCGTTGGCCGGTTGGGCGGCTTCGCCGGCGGCAAGGATTTGGGTGTCGAGAGTGAACTTGGCGTCGGCGGGCGGGTAGCAGGTGGCGTCGTCGCACATCTGATAGTGGGCCGCGCCGCTGAGGGTGATTGGGCCGGCGGGGGCGGCGGCTTCGATCTGAATGGGGACGTAGATGGTGGCCTTGCCAGTGTAGACGTTGAGCTTGCCAAGCTCTTTGTAATCTTCATCTTTGCCGGGGGGGTAGATGGGATCGAGAAAGGTGATGTGAGCGCGGCGGCGGGCTTGAGCTGGAACTTCACGTTGTCGCCGGTGGGGGTGTTGGATTGGACGTGATAGCCGGCGGGAACGTCGATGACGATAGCGAGGAGGGCTTGCTGGCCGGGCTGTAGAGCAGTGGCGTTGAGGGCGGCCGTGGCGGTGGGCTTGGGAATGGCCGGGGGCTTGGCGGAAGCGCTGGCCGCGAGGGTGGCGAGGCAGGTGGCGAGGAGGAGGGTGAGGAAGGGGTGTCGCATATGGAAGGTTATACCGTTGATGGGGGGAAAAGATTCCATGGGTGGAGTTGCTGGTTGCTATTGGGGAGGGACGCGGAAGTCACAATTGAAGGAAGAAGTGGGCGTCTCCCCCGCTGTCGCGGGGGCCGGAGTGCTACAGGACTTCGCTTCGCTGCGGTCGCGTATACGCGACAACCGCTTTCGCGGTTTCCTTTCGCTTCCTGACGCAGTAGGGAAACTCGTGGGGAATATGGGGGGATGAATGCGTTTTGCACACTGATCGTGCGGCACATGATCAGGATCTTCGAGACAACGGCTTGAATCACTGACCACTGGAACCGAAGATGTTCCACGATCTGATGACGCATTGACACGGCCGTCGCGTATTGCCCTTTTTCTGCACGAGGAAAAGTAATGTTCATCTTGCAAAGGATCTGGTCGTTCGTCGGTGTTGCTGCCTTAATGCTCGCGTTCCTGGCCGCTCCGGCTCTCCCTGCCGACGCGCCGGCCCTTGGCGAAACCCGCGTTGCCCGCTGGCAGGGGGATAAGACTGCTGCATTCCTGCTGATGTTTGACGACAGTTGGCCGAGCCATTGGCAGGTGGCCGCGCCGGAGTTGTTGAAGCGGGACATGATTGCGACCTTCTACATCAACCCCGGCAAGGGGGAGTACAAGAAGTTTGCCAAGGAGTGGGAAGAGAAGTTGTGGAAGCAGGGGATGGTGTACGGCAATCACACCATGACGCACAAAGGCGTTGAGAACTTCGAGGATGGAGAGCGTGAAATCGGCGAATGCACGAAGGTCATCGCGGGCATCGTGCCGGGGACGAACCCGCGCCTGATTTCGTTTGCGATGCCTGGGGTCAAGACGTGGAACATGACGCCGGAGCAGACTCAGCAACTGCTGGACAAGGACCACCTCATCAGCCGGGGCGATTTTGCGGGGCACGGGGCGGTTTACCATTGGAAAACGGCCGAGGAGATGCTGGCGCTGGCGGACAAGGCGATCGAGAAGAAAGGGATGGAGTATCTCGTGATTCACGGCGTGGAACGGATTACGCCGGATTGGGGGTATCAGGATTTCTGGGCGCTGAAGCAGGATATTTTCAAGGCCGTTCTGGATGGCCTGAAAGAGCGGCGAGACAAGGGCGATCTCTGGATCACCGATCACATCTCCCAGCACAAGTATGAACGCGAGCGCGACTCGGCCAGCGTCAAGGTGCTGGAAGCAAGCGATAGGCAGATTCGGCTGGAGCTTTCTTCGAAGGTTGACCCCAAGCTTTACGATCTTCCATTGACGCTGACCACGCAAGCGCCCAAACAATGGCAGAAGGCGAAGGTGACGCAGGGCGAGCAGACGGTGGAGGCGGCGGTGAAGGAGGGCGTGGTGCAGTATCAGGCACTGCCCAATGGGGGCGTGGTGACGCTGAGCGGGTTCTAATCACTGGCTGCGCTGGAGCGCTCGACGGGTGGGGTTGGGGTGGTTTATGTTTCTGGGGTGGGCGGTGCTGCACGGCGCGAGCTGATTCGGGTGTTGGGGGAGATGATTATTCTTTTCATCCCGTCCCCGGACCCTCGGGCTTGATTCACAACCGCCATGGGTGCTCCATAAGTCCAATAGTGCGTAACGAAACCGGCACCGACACTTTCTTCCCCATCACAATCGCGTGTCTCATCCGTATCTTCACATAGCCGCACAACCCTAGGAGCCCGCCATGCCCACCCGCGCCATCCTGGTCCTGCCCATAACGCTGCTTCTTCTGACGACGCTCGCTGCTCCTGCCCTCGACATCGTTGTCGATGGAAAGCCAGTGGCCGTCATCATCATTCAGCCCGACCCCCAGCCTGCCGCGCCCGCGAATCAGCCGCCGGCGGCCGCCGCAAACCGGGTTCCGGCCCGTCCGACGCCATGGCCGCCCGCGTTCTGGCCGACTGGGTTAAAAAAATCACCGGCGCGGATCTCCCCATCGCCGAATCCGCGCAACCAGGCCAAACCCCCATCTACATCGGCGCCGCCGCCATCAACGCCGGCCTTAAGATCGACGACATCGACAGCCCCACCCACGAAGGCCTCCGCGTCGTCTCTGATAAGAGTCACATCCTCATCGCCGGCCAAAACAGCACCGCTACCGTCAAGGCCACCTGCCGCCTCCTCGAACAACTTGGCTGCCGCTATTTCATGGACTCTCCCCTTGGCGAAGTCTATCCCCGCATGCAAACCCTGGCCGTCAATGACCTCAACCTCCGCGAGAAGCCCGGCCTTGACGTCCGCATGATCTGGGGCTCGCAATGGACCTCTCAATCCCTTTGGAAAATCTGGAACGGCGCGGGCGGTGAACAAATCGGCCAAGGGCATTCCTGGGGAAAATACGTCTCCAAAGATCTCTTCAACACCCACCCCGAATACTTCGCCCTCCGGAGCGGCGAGCGCAAAAAAGGCGACTGGTACTGCACCTCCAATCCCGAGCTTCGCAAAATCTTCGCCCAGGGTGTCCTGGACTCCCTTGCCGATGGCCAATCCACGGCCTCCATCTCGCCCCCCGACGGCACAGCCTACTGCGAATGTGACCAGTGCCGCGCCCAGGACGATCCCAAATCCATCGAGCCTTCATCAGGCCGCGTCAGCATCACCAACCGCTACGTCGATTTCTTCAACGACGTCGCTAAACGCGTTGGGGAGAAATATCCCACTGCTAAACTCGGCTTTTACTGCTATGCTGACTATACCCAGGCGCCCACTCACGACGTGAAGCTCCAACCCAACCTCGTCGCCTGGATCGCTCCCTTGCGCTACTGCCGACTCCACGCCATCGGCAACGACCTCTGCCCGTCACGTCTTCAGTTACAGCAGATGCTGGAAGGCTGGGCCGCCGCCACCCACAACATCGCCTACCGCACCTACAACTACAACCTGGCCGAATGCCTCGTCCCCTTCTCCATGGTCTCCATCTGGGCGCACGACGTTCCGTATCTCAAGGCCCACAACGCCATCGGCATCAATCTCGAAACCCTCCCTTCCTGGCAGATCTACGGCCCACACATTTACCTGAGCCTTCGCATTGCGTACGACCCCGCCGCCGACGCGGGCAAGATCATGGATGACTATTTCATCCAGTTCTACGGCACGGCGGCCGGACGTTTCATGAAGCAATATTGGAACGACATCGACGCGGCCTACGCCACCCTCCCCGTTCACGCCGGCAGCGTCCACTCCATCCACCGCGTCTACACGCCCAAATTCCTGGACCACTGCCGCGGCCTGCTCGACCAGGCCACTCTCGCCGCCAAACCCGATGCTGCTTTCGCCGCTCGCGTCGCCATGCACGCCGAAGGCTTCCAGAACGCCGTGCAGTTCATGGCCATCCGCGACGCCCTCAACACCGGGCAGCCAATGCGCGCCAAGGAGGTTTATGACCGGCTGCTCGAACGCACTGAAGCTCAGGTAACCGCCGGCTACGGCAACCACTACACGCCCGACTACCTGAAGCGCTTCGTGGGTGGCCAAGTCACCGCCGCCGCCACCGCCCTCACCGCCCCCAGCCGCCTGGTTCAGGTTCTCCACGATCAGTGGCGGCTGGCGTACGACGAGCAGGACAAAGGCCTCGACTCCGGCTACGCCAAACCCGACTTTGACGACTCCAAATGGAAAACCGTGGTCACCTTCAGCGACACCCTCGACGGCCAGGGCCTTCCAGATAACAAAACGATTCTATGGTACCGCACCACCATTGACGTACCGGCCATCAAGGGAGCGCTCACCCTCCTCATCCTCGACACCGACGCCGCCGCGACCGTTTACATCAACGGCCAGGAAGCCGGGAGCAACGCCACAGCCAAAAAGCGCCACCCGTTCCAAATCGAAGCCGCCGCCCTGCACCCAGGCCAAAACAGCATCGCCCTCCGCATCGACCACACCGCCATCACGGAACTGTCCCTGGGCGGCCTCCTGCGTCCTATTTACCTCATCGAGAAAAATTAAAAGCTTCAGGGACAGCTCACCCTGCCCCCGCCAATCTCACCCCTGCCCCGGAAAGTTCCGATGCGGCAATCCGCGCACAAACCCCGGCGGCCGACCTGTCTGCGGCGCGGCCGGCACGTACGTGTTCATCCACTCCAGCGCCCGCGCCTCGAACGCCGGGCCGGCGGCCTGCACCACGTCGAGATGCCCCGCATCCTTTACCCGCTGAATCACGGCCGGCCCGCGTGCGGCCTTGTACAACCGATCTGATTCGGTGGGCGGGATGATGTCATCCTCGTCGCCACGGATAAAATAAATCGGCGTGGTCATCTTTTGCACGGCCGCCAGAGGCGAGACATCCGCGATCTTAAAATGCCCCTCCCACTCCACGGCCGACTCGATCAGCGACACCTTTATTCCTGAGACCCCCGCCTGCGAATAAATCCACCGCGCCTCACTGCGCAGTTCCGCGAACGGCGCCACCGCGATCACAGCCTTCACCCGCGAGTCGATGGCCGCCCATTGCAAAGCCGTCGCCGCACCCAGGCTGCCGCCCAGGACGCCCACGCGCGACACGTCCAACCCCTGGCTCGCCAGGCCATCCAGCAGCGCCACCAGATCCCGCCGCTCGTAATATCCAAAGCTGGTATACCGTCCCCCGCTCTGGCCGTGCGCCCGCAAATCTGGCGCGACCGCCACGTATCCCTGCCGCGCATAAGCTTCGGCAAACCCCAGCATCGATTCTTTCTGATCCCCCAGCCCATGTAGAAACACCAGCACTCCCCGAGGCGAATCACCGCGCGGCGGCTGATTTTGTGGCCGCAGCATCAGCGCCGACAACTCCAACCCACCCTCGCCGCTGTAGCGAAACGTGCGAAACCGCTCGCCCCACGTCCGCGCGATTTCCTCCCGCACCGTCTGCATGCGCTCGGCCTGCGCGGGAAATTTTGGCGGCATCAGAAACCGATCGGCGACCGCATTGCAGCCGCCGCAGAAAACAATTGCGAGTGTGAGAAGTCCGAGAGTGAGTCGCACGTCTTTCGCCCCTTCGCGTTTCACCGCTGGATAAAAAAGAGTCGGACCGGAGGGGAGCCACCACCTTCGGTCCGACGTAAAGATCATGCAGACAAGTTAGAAGATAACGCGCGTTTCAGGATCGTCAACATACGAATTGAGAAATCGTGGAGAGAAAGTTTTGTGATGCCTCGCCAGAATCTTCGCCGACGCTTCAACCTCGGCGGGAATTTGCGCCGCGAGAAGCGTTCATGCGCAGGGAAAAAATTGCGGCATCATTCATCCAACAGTCCGCGCAGCATCGGCGCGATCTCGTTCCACAGCTTCGGGTTCTTCGACGCGTACAGCAGGTTCGTCTTCAGCCAGTCGAGCGGGTTGCCGATGTCATGCCGCCGCGCGCTTAGCACAACGCCATGCACCGCCTCCTTCTCCAGCAGCAGCCGCAGCGCATCGGTCAACTGAATTTCCCCGCCCGCGCCGCGCGGCGTCTGATCGATGCAATCGAAAATCCCCGGCGTTAAAACATACCGCGCCGCAATCGCATACCGGCTGGGCGCCGCATCCGGCCTTGGCTTCTCCACCAGCGTATCCAGCTTCATCACCCCATCGGCAATCATCGCCCCGCCCACGATCCCATAGCGGCTTACCTTCTCTACCGGCACTTCCTCCAGCCCAATCACCGAAGTCCCAAGCCGCGCATGCGCTTCGATCAATTGCTGGGCAGGAAAAACATCCCCATTGAAAATCGCGTCCCCCAGCAGACACAAAAACGCCTGCCCCCCCACATGCTGCCGCGCCTGCCCTACCGCATCCCCCAGCCCGCGCTGCTCGGCCTGCCGCACCGAATGAATCTTCACCCGCTCCGCAAGCTCATTCACACACGCAAGCAAGTTCTCCTTGCCTCCCGCTTTCAGCCGCTCCTCCAGGTCACGGTTCCGATCAAAATGATCCTCGATTGCCCGCTTGTCCCGCGACGTCACCAGCAGCACGTCATCACAACCCGCCGCCGCCGCTTCCTCCACCACATATTGAATCGTTGGCCGATCCACGATCGGCAACAACTCCTTGGGCACCGCCTTGGCCGCCGGCAGCATTCGAGTTCCAAACCCGGCCGCCGGAATAACCGCTTTGCGAATCACAGGCACTTTCATAAGCCGCCAGATCATCGCCAACCCCCGCCCCGCGCCAAGCACCCCTTACTGACTAGTGCCATTGCCACTGCGCCCCCTCCAAATCCTGCCCCCTCTCCCACTACAGTGGGAGAGGGTTGGGGTGAGGGTTCTTTTCTCATTCTGCCAACCGAACCCTGAACCCTGAACCGCTGAACCCTGAACCCTGAACCTTGAACCCTGAACCCTGAACCTTGACCCTGAACCCTCACCAGTGACTACTGACCATCAACCACTACTCCCTTATTCGCCTCCCCCATCATCCCCTCCCGCGTCACCTTTAACGCCGAAGTCGCGGCCACCAGCAGCAGCATCAGCACCAGCGTCAGCGTCCACGCGCCCGTCCGCGGCGCCGTTGGCCGCTTGGCGCAAACAACACCAGCAGCAGCACGATCACCACCAGCCCCAGCAGCAAATGCGTCCCCCAATAGGCGTGCAACAACGGCGTGTGGGGATGAAGCACGGGGTTGTTCTTCACGGACTTCACAAACAAGATCGAGTTATAAGTTCCGGTTACCAGCAAAAACAAAATGCACGGATGCACCAGCATCTTCAGCGCCCGCCGACAGCGCAAATACGCTTCTTCCCGTTGCACCGTGTCCAGGCTGCGCAGGCCCAGCGGCAGCAGTACCCGCAGAAAAAACACCCCGCCAATCGCCAGACAGGCGGCAATCACATGAAACCACCGGGAGACAATCCTCAAGATCAACATTCCATCCATCGCGGCCTCTTTCTCAAAGAAGATGATCCCAGACAATACACGCTACCCAACCGCAGCGGGAACGGCCAAGCCGGTTTTCCGCGGCCAGCCCCATCGTCTTGATCGCAATGTGTTCTTCGCTCAGCCCGCAAGATGCCGCGCCTGCCGCGCCGGCCCCGCCCGCTCACCGCCCACCCGTCGCGGTGCGGCCTCGACCAAGTCCTTTAAAAACTCTGGCCGCTCGCGCCGGCCGCCGCGCTGCCAATCCCGCCACATCACCCCCGCCACCGCGCTCGCCTCCTGCCCCTGCCTGCACGTCAGATACTCAAACACCAATTCCCCCAGCCGATGCAGCGCGATCCCATGCGTGCGCCCGGCCCGCTCGTGCAGCCACTCGCTCAGCCGCCAAAACTCTCCAAACGCCGATGCACCCAGTTCACTCCAGATCAGTCGGCGCAGTCTCCACGAAGTTCCCGCTGTTGGCGATCAAGTCCCAGTACCGCGAAAACCGCCGCACCTTCTGCATCTGCTCAAAATCCACCAGCTTGGTTTGCAGCACCTCATACGGCGGCGTCGGGCTGTACACCATCTCCCACGCCGCATCGTGCCGCACGATCGGCGTGCCGCGCAGCCGCTTCAATATCCCCACCTGAATCTCCTGCGGCCGCATCCCCACCAGCCGATCAAACCCGCGCCCGAAGCTCTCCATATCCTCCCCCGGCAACCCCGCGATCAAGTCCGCATGCACATGCACCCCCGTCTCCTCGCAGCCACCGCAGGTTCTCCTCCACCTTCGCGTTGTCCTGCCGCCGGCTGATCAATCCGGCAACCGCGTCGTTAAACGTCTGAATCCCCACCTCAAACTGAAGCGCCCCTTCCGGAAACTGGCGGATCAATTCCCGCAGCGCCTCGGGCAACCGGTCGGGGATCATTTCAAAATGCAGGAACAACCCCGGCCGCATCCGCTCCAGGAAAAATCGCAGAATCGCCTTGCCAATGTTCAGGTTCAAATTGAAAGTGCGATCCACAAACTTAAACTGCCGCACCCCCCGATCCAGCAAGTCCTGCATGGCCGGCAGGAAACCTTCCAGCGGCACGTTCCGCACCGGCACATCCAGACGACGACAGACAAAACTCACACTTAAACGGACAACCCCGCGACGCCTCCACATAAATCACCCGATTCGCCGCGTCCTGCTCGGTGTAAAGGTCGTAAGGGAGATGAATCGCCTCCGTCTCCGACGCCTGCCGCAACACAACAGCGCCTCGCGCACCGCCAAACTCCGGCAGGCCCGCCGCAATCACCTTCTCCCCAGGCCGTTCCCCCCTCAGCAGCCGCCCACACAACTCCGCAAACGCCAAATCCGCCTCCCCCGTAATCACATAATCCGCCAGCCGGCAGATCTCCTGTTCCTCCAGCTCATAGCTCACTTCCGGCCCCCCCACCACCACAATCCCCTCCGGCCAAACCCGCTTCAAATCCCCCACCAACTGCGTCGCCTGCGCCACATTCCAGATATAAACCCCCACCCCCACCACCTTCGGCCGCCGCGCCAAAATCACCTCCAGCACGTCCACCGGCCGCTGATTAATATCAAACTCCAGAAGCTCCGCCCGCTCCCGCAGCGCACCCAGATTGGCCATCAGATACCGCAGCCCGAACGCCGCGTGAATGTACTTGGCGTTCAGCGTCGTCAGGACAATTTCTTTGCTCGCGGTATCACCGGCCATTGCTGCTCACTCTTTAACCTTCAATCCGCACCCCGCACCGCGGTGATTCTGGTTTTGGCACTTTCCACTCGTCGCAATCCCAGTAAGCTTACTCCGATAACGACAGGTATTGAAACACCCTTATGCCTTCCTACGACTACGACCTCCTCGTCATCGGTTCCGGCCCCGGCGGCTTTCGCGCTGCCATTCAGGCCGCACGCCTCAACAAGCGCGTCGCCATCGTCGAGCGCCGCGCGGCCGTGGGCGGCGCCAGCATCAACACCGGCACCATCCCAAGCAAAACCCTCCGCGAAGCCGTGCTTCACCTCTCCGGGTATCACCAGCGCGGCATCTACGGCGCTTCGTATTCCGTGAAGCAAAACATCACCATCCAGGACCTGCTCGTACGCACCGATCACGTCATCCGTCACGAGATTGACGTCACCCGCCTCCAGCTCATGCGCAACGACGTCGAGCTGATTCCGGCCGAGGCGGCCTTCGTCGATCCCCACACCATCCGCCTCAATGCCGTCGGCGGCCAGGGCCACCGCGACGTCACGGCCGCCAACGTCGTCATCGCGACCGGCAGCTCCCCCGCACGCGAGCCGGGCATCGCCTTTGACGGCCAGCGCATCTTCGTCTCCGACGAAATCCTCACCCTCGACCGCATCCCCCGCACGCTCACCGTTGTGGGCGCTGGCGTCATCGGCTGCGAATACGCCAGCATTTTCGCTGCCCTTGGTGTTCGCGTCACGCTGGTCGATATGCGCCCGCGCCTGCTCCCCTTCGTTGATTCCGAGATCGTCGAGGCCCTCGCCTACCATATGCGCGAAAACAACGTCACCTTGCGCCTGGGCGAGCAAGTCAGCTCCATCGTCCCCATTGAGGATGGCGGGCGCCGCGCGTAAAGGTTTCACTCGCCAGCGGCAAGCAGATTATCACCGACAAGGCCCTCCACTGCGTCGGCCGGATTGGTGCAACCTCCCGCCTCAACCTCGCCGCCACCGCCCTCACCGCCGACGATCGCGGCCGTCTCAAGGTCAACGAAAACTATCAGACCGACGCCCCTCACATCTACGCCGTCGGCGACGTGATCGGCTTTCCTTCCCTGGCCTCCACCTCCATGGAACAAGGCCGCCTCGCCGCCTGCCACGCCTTCGGCGTCAAGGCCCACAGCGTCCCCGATCTCTTCCCGTACGGCATCTACACCATCCCCGAAATTTCCACCGTCGGCTACAACGAGGAAGAGCTCACCAAGCAGGGCATCGCCTACGAAGTCGGCAAAGCCCACTACCGCGAAATCGCCCGCGGCCAAATCATCGGCGACGAAACCGGCCTCCTCAAGCTCATCTTCCACCGCGAACTCCGCACCCTCCTCGGAGTCCACATCATCGGTGCGCAGGCCAGCGAATTGGTCCACATCGGCCAGGCCGTTCTCGCCTTCGCTGGCGAAGTCGACTACTTCGTGGACACCGTCTTCAATTACCCCACGCTAGCCGAATGCTACAAAACTGCCGCGTTTGACGGCATCGCCCGATTGGGGGCGTAATAGATGGTTTTGTAGGGTCCGCACCGCCGGACCATATTTCGACGCCACACAGAACTTGGCATATGGACATACGTATCTACTAACGTGCGCAGCGTCACTTAGAACATGACATGGCCCCCTCCTGGATCAAAAGATTCCAGGAAGCGCATTTGCACTGGCGCGACCAACAACGTTCCACAGTCGAACGTCCCACCGCGGATCATCCCCGAACGTTCGCCACCGCCACACTCTCCCCCAGTATTTCTCGCGCCTCCACCATCCACAGATGTCCTTCCTCCATCCCGCCCTTCTCGAAGCACTCCCGCGCCTCCGCTGCAAACTCCGCTGCCTCGCCTGCCTGTCCCATTCGTCGTGACATCTCTCCCATGTGCAAAAATGCACTTCCCCGTTCAGTTCCGTCCAATGCCTCAATCGCCGGCGTCAGAACCGCTACCTGCTCCAGCAGCGGCCTCAAGCTCTTTCCCACGCATTGATATAGCTCAACCAGTTCGCAAATGATCTCTAGACATCCCAGCAGCCAATTCTTGTCCAATGGAACAGACCTGATGAGTGCAAGTGCCTCCTCCTGCATTGTCAGGGCTTCCTCCACACGCCCATCATGCTTCCACACCACACCCAGCGCATGCAGCACATTGGCTCGCTGATATTTTGAAACCCCATCCGCCTTCTGCAGCGCAATTCCTGCAAATGCGCCGGCCTCATTCCACCGGCTCATCCGCCTCATCAACTCCGATGCGCTGCACAAGATTGCCACCCGCAGCTCCGGGCTTGGACGCCGCGTCGCCTCCACAACGCTTACCCCCATGCGGTGCGCTATCTCAGCCGCCCCCCATTCACTCATCAACATCGAATGAGATCCCAGCCCCCAAATGAAATTCGCCACGCTCTGGGCCGTCATCGCGCGCAATCGCGTATTTCCCGCCAATTCTATCCCCTGCCTCTGCAAGGATTGCGCTACCGCGAATCGCCCCGCCCGCGCTTCACATACCGCCAACAGCGCCATGCCTTGAAGCTGGGCCTCACGCCACATGTCATCCTGCTGGCGATTTTAGCAAATACTGTGGCGGCCTCAATCCGCCCCTCGCCGAGTGCTTCCAATCCATCCACGAATGCTTCCCGCCACCTGACCGACCGCGGCACCCTCATCAACAGGTAGAGCATTAGGACTGCGCCTCCCGTTCCGGTTGCTACCGGTAACCACCGAATCGAACTTCGGGGGGTGAATCCCACCACCACGATCGCCCAAAACACCCCGTATAAAAAAAGTGTCACCGTTTGAATGACCCGCGATCGCAGAGCCCGCACCCTCGCTCCCAATCCCCTCGTGCGCGAAGCTCTGTAAGAAAGCTCATACATTTATCGCATTGTATGAACTACCTCGTCTTATTGCCCTGACGACCCACCCGCCACTCCTGCCCCGCCTCGGAACGCCTCGCCGGCGTCCAAAAAAAAATTTCCCCCTACTGGCCCGGCGTATCGATCAACTGCTGCAGCCGCGCGCCCAACTCCGCCCCAAACCTCTCCACCCATCCAGCGTCGATCAATCCAATCTCCAGCATGTCGCGCAAATGCGTTCGATCCTTGTCTCGAAAAGAGGTCAGCTTCATCCGCACCAGCGCTTCCAGCGCGACCACGCTAAACCCTCCCGGCCTCGATGACTCCGACACGTCCGGCGCCGCCGCGGCGTATTCCGGCCGAACCTTCTCACCCGCCATCACCACATGCACTGCATCCCGTGCCTTCGCATCCGGACCGTCCAAAAACAACTCCATCCCCGCCACGTGCCGCCGCACAAACCCCGCCATCCCAAGTGCCCTCGCCGCCGCCTCTAGATCCGTTCTTCTTAATAAGATATCGACGTCCTGCGTATTGCACCGCCGCCGCATCCACAGTCGCCACCCACGCCGCCACCGCGTTGTCTTCGGCCACCGCATACGGCACCCCTGCCGACTCCAGCGCCGCCGACGCCCGCACCAGTCGATCGCGCACGCACTCCACCCCCAACACCATGCTGTCCAGCAGCGTCATGTCCTGCGTCATCGGAAGCACAACACGATTGTACGCCTCACCGCCGTTTCGGCATCCCCACACGTTCCACACCAACAACAAAAAGGGCGTCCCAGCCAATGCCGGAACGCCCTTGCTTATCGATCAAATCCGCAGCCTTTAAAGCTGCATGTACAAGTCCATCCCAACCGTCACCTGCTGGTGCTGGCGCACGTCATCGAACGCTGGCCGATCCGAGTAGTCGTATCGCACTTCCGGCCGGATTTTGAAGTTTTTGCCCAGCGAATTCTCCGCAAAAGGCGTCCAGGTCGCGCCCAGTGTGATCTCGTAAAAATTCGCGTTCACGCCAAGGCCAGTTGCGCCGGTGTTCTGAAACGGCTGGCCTTCGGACAAGTACCGCACACCTTCATTATCACGGAACCATTCGCCGCGCACGCTGAAGTTGATGTACTTGTTGCCGTTGGGCGTATACGTCGCATAGGCCGCCACGCCATACCACTGCGCCTGTCCGGTGGGTGCCCCGCCATCTTCATACACATACGTCGGGTTCACCGTAAACGCCCACGAATCGCTGGCCGTATAGGTGGCCACCAGATCCAGCAGCGTGCGGTAATTCCGATTGGTGTTGTTCTGTTCCGGCCCGACAATGGCCGTAAACGCCGCCACCAGCGGTCCGCTGTTCCACGAAACCTGTCCCACCACGTCGATCGCGCTGTTGTTGTCCTCTGTCGCCTGGTCCCATCCGCGGGTTACGCCACCCTTCACAGTGAGCTCATCGGTCAGTTGATAGCTCACCAGCAATCCCGTCTGCGTGAATGGCGTGGCGAAGTTGAACAAAAAGCTGTGGGAGAAAAACACATTCTTGGTCGGATCGATCACCTCAGCGCCGGCCAATCCCACGAACTTGCCGAAGCGAATGCCCAGGCCGCGGCCAACCGGGACGTTGAAATCCAGATACGCCTGCGTCAGGTCCCACTGGTCGTGCGGCGGATTGATGTCGTCGTTGTGATAGTCAAACAAGCCGTTGCCATGAATCCAGCGCGAATCCGAGCCGTAGATAAAATCAAACCGCCCGCCAACGTCCCACTTGGTCACATCCACCAACCGCTCCACGCTGATGTCGATCTGATTCAACAGCGGCTTGTCGTGCTTCCAATCAAACAGATGCCCCTTATTTTCGATGTTCCCCTGATCGGGCATGTCAAAGTTGTGAGTGAACGAGCCTTCCACATACCCAAACACGTTCAGCCGCAAATCACGCATCGGCTGCTCAAGGCCACCCAGTTTGAACAGCGCCATGATCGGCCGGTCAAATGTCGTATCCGGCGCGGTCGTCGCCGCAGGCGCATCCTGCAGATAAACCGGCCGCAAGCTCACCGGCTGATCACTTGCCGGTCCTTCCGCCTGCGCCGCACCCGTCATACACAAGCCGGCCATCGCCGCCACCATCAACATACGATTCCGCATTTGTAGCTCCTTCCCAAAAAGTTCCGAGAGAACGTCCCTCATCAAATCTAACCACACATCGGCGGCGACCGCAACACCGCTTCAACCAATCATCCGCTTCGTCAAGGTCTTATAATTTTCATTGGCCGTGAAGTCATCGGCAAATTTGCCTTGCCGCCTACCCACCCGCCAGATTAGTCGCCACCGGCGTCTGGTAGGCCTTGAGCGCCGGCACCAATCCCGCCAGCACCGTCAGCACTACCACTCCCGATAGATAGAGCGGCTCAAAGAGGTTTAGACGAAGCCACGGCAGGCTCTCGCCAATCGAAGATCGCATCACCACCGACGCGATCCCCATCCCCGAATGCGCCAGCAGCAATCCCAGCACCCCGCCCGCCAATCCAATCAGCCCCGCCTCCACGCACACCAGCAGCAGGATCTTCAGCCGCGTCGCCCCCAGCGCCCGGATAATCGCGATCTCGCGCATCCGCGCCGACACCGCATTGTAAATGCTCACCAGGATCGACACTGCCGCAACCACCGTCACCAGAATGGCAATGCTCGCCAGCACCAGCGTCGCCGGCCGCAGGAAAATATCGAAAAAGCTCCGCATCTCCATGGCCGGCCGCACCGCCATCGCATCCCGCCCGGCGTTGATCACATACTCAAGGTTGTTGCTCGAATTTCCCCCTTTGGTATGCACATAAATCGCCGCCACGCGCCATTCGGTCTTGGGGTACATCAGCTCAATTTCCCCCGTCTTGGGATCCAGTTCATACGCCTCCTCATGCTCGTCACGCGGCGCCGCCTTCGTTGCGGGCTTTGTGGCCGGTTTGGTAGTCGCTGCGGACATCGGCGCAACCGCCGCCCACGGGTCGCGCGTCACCTGTTCCAACTGCTTGATTGCCGCCTCATGCTCCGGGATCGCCAGCGCGCTGATCAGCGAGATGTAAACGATCCGGTCATTGGCCGTATGCGTAGGCTTCAGAATCCCCGTCACCGTCCACACTTCATGATGCTCCTCCCCATTGGCCGTCTCCTCCGCCCCATGCTGCGCCTTAAATGTTGATCCCACTTTCAGCCCCGTCTTCCCCGCCGCCTCGCTCCCCAGCACCGCCTCAAATCGCCGGGCGTGGTAAGACTTTCCCTGTGCAAATTCAAACGGCTTGTCCTTGCGATACTTGAAGGTTTTCGCCGGAGGCAAAGCCTGGTCCTTGTCGTCAAACCCAAACAAAGCCGGCGCCGCCCCCACGATCCGAAACCCCTGCACGTTGTCCCCGAAAACAACCGGTACCTTCCAATCCACCGCGCCCCCCACATACGCCTCGGCCGGAAACTGCTTGGGCAGATCTTCATAGAACATGTACGGAATCGTCCCGCTCGTGGAAGGATCGCCAATGTGATACACCGTGTTCATCACCAGGTTCAGCCGCGAACCCTTGGCGCCGATCAGCAGGTCGTACCCGTAGTCGGTCTGGATAAACAGCGTATTCCCCGCCGTATACAAAATCAGCACCGCCACCGTCAGCGCCACCGCCAGAATCACCGACAGCAGCGTCAGCCACGTCGACAGCGCCCGCTGCCGCATCTGCTTCAGGACCAGTTGAAAAAGGTTCATGGGTGAAGGCTTATTCGTGGTTTAAGTGGCCGGCGCGGCCGGCCGTGTCAGGCGAACCGCCTTGTTAAGCTCCGCAAGCGACAGCACGCGCGGACACTGCCGTGCGATCTGCTGATCGTGCGTCACCAGCAGCAGCGTCGCCGAAACTTCCCTGCACAATCGACGGATCAACTCCAACACCTGCTGCGCGTTCACGCTATCCAGCGCCCCCGTCGGCTCATCGGCCAGCACCATCTTCGGCCTATTCGCCAGCGCCCGCGCCACCGCCACCCGCTGCTGCTGGCCCACCGAAAGCTTCCCCGGCTTGTAATCATGACGATCAAACAGCCCCACCTGATTCAACAGATGCCGCGCCCACTCCCGGTCATGTGCCCGCCCCGTAAAGCTCATCCCCAGCAGCACGTTTTCAATCGCGGTAAACCCCGGCAGCAGATGATGCGTCTGAAAAATATAACCAACGTACCGCCCCCGAAAAACGTCCCGCTGCGCCTCCGAAAGACCAGCGATATCCATACGCGTCCGCGCCCCGCCGCCGGCTCCTTCATCGGCCACATCATAAGTCACGCGCCCCGAGTCCGGCGTCAGGATCCCCGCGATAATGTGCAATAGCGTCGTCTTCCCCGATCCGCTCGACCCCATCAGCGCCACCTGCTCCCCGTCCGCAAGCTCAAGATACGGCAAGTCCAAAACCGGCACGCGCGTGGCGTCGGGAGCGACGTACTCTTTTTTAAGCTGATACAGAATCAAGGCCATGCCGGCGGCTCCGCTCGCGTTCCAGAAAATAAAATAATAACCACACCGCCCAAACATAGCGACGCGAGCGGATTGAGGCCCATCCCAAGCCAACAGTCGCCTCAACTCCCAAAACATAACAGCAAACATCGCTTTTCGGTGCCAACCGCCAACCCCTTAACCGTGCCGCATATTCACGAGCATCACGATGATCCCAATCACCGCCAATATCGTCACCACCAGCAACACAATCTTCCACACGCTCCAAGGCCGCTCGCCCTGCACCTCCCCGGTGCGTGCGTTCACCAGAAATTGATACGTCTTCTCCAGATACCGATACGCGCTGATCCAGATCGGCAACAGCAGGTGCTCGAACTTGATGTCGTTGTACGCGGTGTTGGTGGAGCCGATGCGCTGGTGATCGCCGCCAATGTCGCTGCAAATCGTCTGGCGAATCGTGGGCTCCATGATTTCCCGCGCCCGATCAAAGCCGTGCGGCAAGTCAATCTGATAACTCTCGGCCACAAACCCGCTCAAATAATCGTCGGTGTACGGCGTCAGGTTCTTCAAATCCCAGGGTGCCAGCTTGTCGGCATGCTTGCGCGGCAGCGATTCACTCGCCAGCACCAGCACATCCTGAAAGGTGTTGCGCACGTGCCCCCGCACCGGATACCACCGCGTCTTGGTCACCGTCCGCGTCCGCGTCACCGGCTTCCCATTTTCATAATCCGTGTACGTCTCCGTCTCCTGATAATCCACGCCCCGCTCGCCTGTGTAATCCGTCTCCGTATTCGAGTCGTAGGTCCACGCGGGAATGTAAACCCCCTTCACCCCATTCGACTCGGCCGCCCGGAACAGCCCATTGGCGCAAACCACAAACCGCCCAGCCACGTCCGAAACGCCTGCATCGCCTCTTCCTTCTTCACCTTGAACGGCAGCAGGCACGCCGGCTTGATCGACTTCTTCGACGACGCCGTTGCCACAATAGGCGATCCGCAAAACGGGCAGACATCCGCCGTCACGTTGGGCGGCAGATTCGATTCCGCCCCGCACAAACCACATTTTACGGTGAGCTTTTCCTGCTCAGGCTCGGCCTGCTCCAGCGCCGCCAACTGCTGGCGAAAGTCCATCTTTTGAACGACTTGCCCAGCTTCCGCAGCGATCACGTTCTCTTCGCCGCAATACGGGCAAACCAGCGATGTCGTCCCAGGCGCAAACTCGAGGCGCTGCACCGCACTTGCGGCAGGGAAACTGTTGCTGGCCAGACTGTTGCTGGACAGACGATTGCGGGGCAACGCCCGGTGTCTCTGGTTCCATCAGGCCATTCCTTCCCAAAAGCTCCGCCC
Source organism: uncultured Phycisphaerales bacterium (assembly GCA_963788015.1). Classification (GTDB taxonomy): domain Bacteria; phylum Planctomycetota; class Phycisphaerae; order Tepidisphaerales; family Tepidisphaeraceae; genus JBBRHH01. The sequence goes on along the minus strand of CAWBEY010000012.1, from coordinate 2,328,540 downwards.
ATCATCGCACGCCCGCCCGGCCGATGAAAGAGCCCGGTGAACTCACTCCCTCACCTTTTCGTCTTGACACTGTCTCTAACGCGTGGCCTTTACTCATGGAGGAACCACTCACATGCGCCGTCCTGCTCTTCACAGCTTGATCCTCCTCTGGCTGCTGTCCGCCGCCCCCCTCCTCGCGGCCACTCCAAAATATCCATACGGCCTGCAACTCCCCAAGCCGCTCGACGCCACAACCCCGCTGGTCGTGCTCATCCACGGCCTCGACGATGACCAGACCGTCTGGGCGCCTCGGGCCGCTCCTCGAGCACAACGGCTACCAAGTCGCCTACTTCAACTATCCCAGCGACCGCGCTATCCCCGACGACGCCGGCGTCCTGGGCAAAGAATTGGCGACTCTCCACAAAACCTCCCCAGCCTTGCGAATGAACATCGTCGGCCACAGCATGGGCGGCCTCGTCGCCCGCTCCTACATCGAAGGCCCCGCCTACGCCGGCGGCGTCGATCACCTCATCATGATCGGCACCCCAAACCAGGGCTGCCAACTCGCTTACCTTGAACTCATCGGCTCCATCGACCACACCTCCCCGCACCCTGCAAAGAGCTGGTCCTGGCGGCCGAAAACGTGGCTCGACCACCTCCTCAACGACGCCCCCCGTCAAATGCTCCCCGGCTCCGACTTCCTCAAAACCTTGAACAACCGGCCCCGCCGCGATGGCGTCAAATACACCATCATCGCCGGCCAATCTTCCCACTCCGGCCAAATCATCGGACGCTGGCTCCACACCAAAGAACCGCAAGTCACCGAGCACTGCTGGATCCGCTCCTCAGTCCACTGCGTAGCCACCAGGGCCGACCAAGTCTCCCTGCGCAAGCTGGTGGGAAAAGGCGACGGCGTAGTAAAACTAAAAAGCACCCGCCTCCAAGGCGTAGAAGATCAAGTAATTCTCGACGCCGACCACCTCAACCTATGCCTGGGCAACCTCGAATGCGACGGCCCTCCCGCAGCGTGGAGCACCATCCAGGAAAGGCTCCAAAACTAACCCGAGGCCCTTCCACCCCTTCCATCAAACGCCGCTCCTTGACCACGCCAACCCATTATGATAGGATGATGTTCGTAATGGCCGCATCCTCCAAAGATGCCGCTCATCGCACGGGACGAGAGGAGAGCCAGAAGCCGCTTCCCTCCCCTTTCGGACAACCCATGTTCTTTGACAAGTGAATAGCCTCAGCAGATTCGATCCTCGAATCTTCAACAGCGCAAACCCCGGATGAACATCCGGGGCTAACTCCACCCTCCCAGAAGCCCCTCCGCCCCCCCCAACCGTAGCATGGGCGTCCCGCCCATGTCCCCACACTCCACAAAAAATACCAAACCGAACTCAACCCTCTCCCAAGCCTCCGCACCTCTGAGCGCCTCCGCGGCAAAACTCCTCTCCCTTCCGTGCCCTCCGTGCCTCCGTGGTGAAACGAATTTGACCCCGTCGAAAGGGGGCGGTTTGGGGGAGAAAACAGGGAGGTTTTACGTCGAAAAAGGGGTCAAAAAGGGGATGATTTGGGGAGGTTTTGGGGAGCATTTGGGGGCGCTTTTTACCACTGTTTTTGGCCTAAACCCTTGTCGGTCCTCAACCCCCACTTTCAGACACATTTTTGCGCACCAGAAAACCGACAGCCACCCCCCCCTCAATCCCGAAACAGCTTCGATACCAGCGGCAGCCGATCGATATGAAACTCCTCCATCAGCCCCGCCCGCGCCACCAGTTTCCCCGCGTGGCGGATCGTCGCCAGCCGGCGCGGCGCCACCACGTCCAGGCAATGCACCCGCCGCACATACAACTGCCCTCCGCTTGCATCCCGCGCCGGCAAATCCAGCGTCCCGCTCGGCGGAATTACCGTCCGCAACTCCAGCGCCTCGTGCCCCGCCCGCTCCAGACGCGCGACGGCCACGGCCTCAAACCCCACGTTCTGCAGTTTCATCCGCACCCCATCCATCCGGATGGCAATCCCCTCCTGCACGTCCAGCGGCGGCGGCAACACCGGCGAGGGTGCCCCCGTCAGCAGCGCGGGCGGCAGCGGCGGCAGCATCTCCCCCGATTCCACCGCCGGCAGTTGAATCACCATCTCGTCGGCCGACTCGTGCTCCACGTTCAGCACCGCGATAAACTGCTGCGTGTAATCCGCCAGATATCCCGTGTATTCCACCACGCAATTGTTCGGATCAAGCGGGTCGGCCACGTCGAGTATCACCGGCTGCCCGATGTACTGCTCCAGCAGCGGCTCATAGGCATTCGCAAGCCGGCCAAGAAGCGTCTGGCCAATCTGCGTCACCGCCCCGCTCTGCGACGCCAGCATCGCCCCGCCGGGGCTGGCGCACTGCCACTGATTCACGGCCGCCCCGATGGCGGCGTTAAACGCGTCGCGCAGCGTGTTGATGAAGTTGCGAATCGCCCGCCACAGCCGCCGCAGCGAACCAGGATTAAACGTCTGCTTCACCTGCCGCAACCGGCGCTGCGCAGTTTGCGAATGGTGCGAAGGGTGACGTCGCGATCGTCGTCTTGTTTGGGCAAACCGGCCGCGAGGCTCTCTGCCATCCGCTCTTCCTGCTGGGCCGGATGAAACCGCAAAAGCGCGTGCATCTGCTGGTCAAGCTCGGCCTGGTAAATCAAGAAACTGTTCTTCTGCCGGCCGCGATAGTCAATGAACGGATGATCGTAAACGATCTCAATACCACTGGAGAAAACTTTCAGCGTGCCCCAGATCGTCTGGCCGCGCGACCGTTCAAGCGTCACGCGATAGCCGTCCACGAACTTCAGGCATTTGTCCCGCGCCCACTTGGTCGCCACCGTGGTCACGATGGCGGTGAGAAAGATAAAAAGAAGCGTCACGTAAAAAATTGTGGCCGCCCCGGAAGTGGCGACTTGCCCAAGCGGCGGATAAACCGAGCAGCACATGCACGAGTTGTACTCGCAACCACCCAAAAATCCCGCACGGATATGCGGGGCCGCGCAACAGGCCAGAATACAAGAGAAAGGGCGGCCTCTTTCAAAGCCGCCCTCTCGTGCTTGTACTCCGCACTCCGTTGCTCGGGAAGAGCGAGTGACGTCGCCCAACGCAGTGCAACCCCATCAGAACCGAGTTTGGCCTTTGAGTGTGACGGGAGAAGTGAATTCGACCATCAATTTCATCGCCGCCCCCGGCAGTTTGGGTCAACTGTGCCGCCTGCACAGCCATCCAATCTTATTTTGCAACCGCCCCCGCCCAGCCGTGTATAAGTCAGTGGCGCGCGATGGCCGCGGCCGTTTTACGTTGGTCGAGCGAAAGTAGTTGACATGGGAATCGAGAACTTCAAGCGCTGGCAGTGGATCGTCATGGGCGTTCTGTTTGGATGCCTCCTGGCCGGTGCACAATATTACTTCCACGACTACGTCCTGGAGTTCTTCAGCCGGGGCGACGCCGTCTCCTCCAAGGTCTTCGAAAACCTCGTCGAGTCGCGCCTGGTGGGCGTCGGGCCGCTCGTGCAGAACATCAAGATCTATCACCGCCACGAAGGCGGCTATCTGCTGACCTTCGACGTCTCCAAAAGCTACGGCCAGATCATCCCCGCCAACCAGCAACCGACCGGTAAACCGCGCGACATCAAGATCCCAACCGGCCAGCGCGTGGTCGACATGGCCGAAACCAAGGCAGGCCTCTTCGTGGCCCCCGAATCGTTCGTCCCATGGAGCGCCCGCACCGCCAGCACCCAAGCCGCCACCGTCGATAAAAGTGGTACCATCATCACCTACCTGTCGCGGTTTCCCGAAATCGACTGGAAGGTCCCCTGGACCGAAAAGCCTCACGCGCGAACCATCGCCTGGATTGCCGGAACCACGCTCGTCATCGGCGGCATCTGGCCATTCATCCTGGCGCTGCTCATCAAAATGGGCCTGCACCCCGCACCCCGGCCGAAAGAAACCTACGACTTAAAACGCTTCAAGCCCGAAGCCGAGGAGGAAAAGAAGCAGGCCGCAACCGTGACGCAGGAAGACATGGACCATCTTCTGGCGCTGGAGGCGGAGTTGGAAAAGAACCTGGCCGCAGGCGCTGTGGCGAGAGAGGCTGCACCGGCGACGACTGTCGCAGCACCGGTGGTGCGCAAGCTGGATGGCAAGGCCGCCGCAACCGCTGCCGCCGTGGAAGCCGCCGCACGAGACAAGGCCTTTGGAACCGACCAAACCGATTTCTATCCCACCGAAGTCCACGGCAAGAAAAAAGAGTAGCGCGATACTTCGTCTTGCCATGGGGAGCTTTTAATGGCCAGGACCGTCCTCATCACCGGCGCGTCGACCGGGATTGGCTACGAACTGGCCAAGCTGTTCGCCGCCGACGGAAGCAACCTGGTTCTGACAGCCCGCGATGCCAATCAATTAGAGCGCGTCGCCGCTGAGGTGCGAGGGCAATTCAAAATCACGGCGATGGTCATCGCCAAAGATCTCGCCCTGGCCGCCGGACCTGCCGAACTATTTCAAGAGTTGCAGCAGCGTGGCTTGTCAATTGACGTGCTGGTGAACAACGCCGGCTTCGGGGCCGTGGGCGCGTTTGCCCACATCGACCTGCAGGCGCAGCTCGACATGATCCATGTGAACATCACCTCGCTGGTTCACCTGAGCCGGCTATTGTTGCCTGGCATGATCCAGCGGAACACTGGCGGACTGCTGAACGTCGCTTCGACGGCCGCGTTTCTACCTGGGCCGCACATGGCGGTGTATTATGCATCGAAGGCATTCGTGCTCTCTTTTTCTGAAGCGCTGAGCGAAGAGCTTCGGCTGACGAAGGTGCGGGTGACAGCGCTGTGTCCCGGGCCAACGCGCACGCGGTTTCAGAGCCGGGCGGGGTCAAAGGAGGCGGGGCCATCTCAGGGAGGGCTTTTGAAAGTGGCGAGCGCGGCCGCCGTGGCGCAGGCCGGATACGCCGGCTTTATGCGCGGGCGGCGAATCGTGGTGCCGGGTTGGATGAACAAGCTAAGCGTCCGACTGGCGCGGCTGGCACCGTCCTGGCTCGGAGCGAAGGTGGCGGGAGCGGTGAACCGTTCAAAGTAGGGAGGATTTTCGATCTTTATCCATGACAGCGGCCTGGCATTGGCATAGATTGCTTCCGAGGTTCAACCAGATCTATTCACATTTCAGGAGCTGCAGATGCCTAAGACTTACGGGAACTTTATCGGCGGGAAATGGGTTGAGACGGCGTCGAAAGAAGTGTTTCAGGTTTTCAATCCAGCGCGGTCGTCGGAGCTGGTGGCGGAGTTCCAGCAATCCGCGCCTTCAGATGTGAAATCGGCCGTGGACGCGGCGGCCGGGGCGTTTGAGGCGTGGGCAAAAATCCCCGCGCCATTGCGTGGGGTGATCCTGTCGAAGGCGGCCGACATTCTGCGGCGACGCTTGGAAGAAGTTGCGACGCTGCTGACCCGCGAGGAGGGCAAACCAATTATGGAAGCGCGCGGCGAGGTGGATCGGGGGGTGGCGCTGCTGGACTTTTATGCCGGCCAAAGCGCGCTGCTAACCGGCCAGACATTGCCGTCGGCCATGCCCGGGCGGTTTCTCTACACGCTGCGCGCGCCCTGGGGCCGGTGGCGCTGATCACGCCGTGGAATTTTCCTATCGCGATCCCAATTTGGAAGGCCGCGCCCGCGCTGATCTGCGGAAACACAGTGGTGCTAAAGCCCGCGGAGCAAGCGCCGGCGTCGGCGTGCCTGCTGACCGAAGTGCTGGCGGAAGCAGGCTTGCCGGCGGGGGTGTTCAATCTGGTAACCGGCGGCGGGGAAGTGGGAGCAGCATTGGTTGGCGACGAGCGGATCCGGTGCATTTCGTTCACAGGATCGGTCGAGGTCGGCAAGACGGTGATGCGCCAGCAAGCCCATCGGCTCGTGCGCATTGGTCTGGAGATGGGCGGAAAGAACCCGCACGTCGTGATGGAGGATGCAGATCTCGAGCGGGCGGCGACAGATGTGGTGTATGGCGCGTTCTCGGCCGGAGGGCACAAGTGTACGGCCGCATCGCGGGCGATTGTCATCGACTCGATTCACGACGCGTTTGTCGAGAAGCTGAGAACCCGCATCGCGGCCCTGAAGGTGGGGGATGGCATCGACCCGCAGACGCAGGTCTGCCCGCTCTTGGACGAAGCACAGATGAACAAGGTGCTGGAGTATGTGGCCGTTGGCAAGAGGGAGGGTGCGCGGCTGATCTGCGGGGGGGAGCGTATCGTGGACAAGCCGTTCAACGAGGGGTGGTATGTTTCGCCCGCCCTTTTTACGGATGTGCGGCCGACGATGCGGATCGCGCAGGAAGAGATATTTGGGCCGGTGCTTGCGGTGATTCGCGTGAAGGACCTCAACGAGGCAATCGGGATTGCCAACGGAATTGAGTATGGCCTGTCGGCCGGGATTTCGACTAGCAGCCTGAGAAACTCGCTGGAATTCGCCCGCCGGATTGACGCGGGGGTGGTGCATGTCAACAACCCAACGGCAGGACTCGAGCTTCAGGCACCCTTCGGCGGATTGAAGTCATCGACCAGCGGATACCGCGAAATGGGCACGGCCGCGATCGACTTTTTCTCGCAGATCAAGACCGTGTATATGGATGGTTGAGACGCGCCTTTATTTAGAGGGCGGCTTGGGCTTGGCACGTTCGCGGATCGCAATAACGACCATCGCGACGCCGAGAAGCGCGATGAAGAGGACGGCACCCCACTTGCCGGCGATGTTGTATAGAAAGGCCAAAGGAGCCCACAGCCTTCGCTCGCCGCCTTCCGTTTCGAATTTGGTGAGATCGACATACAGATAGACGGCGAAGCCGAGCAGAAACACCGCCATCGCAGCGCTCTTGAGCCAATTGTTGGTTGCTGGTTGAGTTGATTTTGCCATATTGCCCTTTTCTGAATGAGGATGATCCTACGAAGAGGCACGGGGAAATGGAAGCGGAGGAAAATGACCCTATTTAACGACTGCGGCGTGTTTCTTCTTGGCGGGAGCTTTGACCGCGGCCGTTGACCATTGCCGCATGAGGCGAATGCCATCATGCAAGGATTCTTCGATGAGGGCGTTCGTGGAGAGAGGCGGGCCGCTTGGGATGAGGTTGACCCACCCTTCATAGCCGATGCCCTTGAGGCGTTTGAGGAAGTCGGGGATGGGGACGTTGCCCTGGCCAAGTCTTGTGGGCTGGACACCGGCGGGGGTGATGAGGGCGTCGCGGACCTGGGCGTGGCGGATGCGGTTGTTGAGGACGGGGATGCTCATCGTCGGGGCCTCGCCGGCCTCGGCGGCGCTTTGGACATCCCAGGCGACGCACGAGGGCGGGATGGGATGCGAGTTCCATGACCGTCCAGAGATCGCGAGCGCTGCGGAGGGATTGGGCGTTTTGGATGACGATGGTGACGTCGCGTTGATGGGCAAAATCGGCGAGGGGCAGGAGCCATTGGGCGAGGCGGGACTGGGCGTCGGCGCGGCTGTGGCCGGGCTTGAGGTTGATGTCGAGGATTTGAACGAGGCTTGATCCGGCGCGGCTCGCGGTGTCGATGTGGCGGCGCAGATCGTTGGCGGATTGATCGTCGGCGCCTTTTTTCCCGGTCATCGAGATGGCGCTGGCGAGGCAGGCGATTTCGATTCCGGCGGCGGAAAATTTGGCGCGGATCTTGGCCGGATCGGTGAGGAAGATATTGGAGGCGGTGAGGATGGATTGGTTCAAGTGGCCGGGCAGTTCCACGCCGGCGAAGCCAAGCTCTTTAGCGCGTGCGATGATGGTGTCGAAGTCCCAGGATGGGCAGTGCAGGGTGCTAAAGGAAAATTTCATAGGCGGCCAGTGGGAACGCGAGCAGCCTAAGAGATCGTGGGCGGCGCGGTCAAGCAGATGGTTGCTGGAGGGAGGATCATTGATCGGCCGGGCGAATCTGGACGTGGATTTCGCGTGGCGGGGTGGGGAAGTAGCGGAGGAGGGCGGGACAGAGCCAGCCTTCCTGGCCTTCCCACTCGTAGACGTTGCCACCCATTTCCTCGCGCTGCCAGTGCAACTGCATGTCAGCGCCCGGGAAAGGATCGGGGCTGAACAACGCGATGAAGCCGGCCTGGGCGTTGGGGATATTTTTGCGGGCGACGGCCAGATCGATGATGGTGTCAGCGCCGGCCACGAAGGGTTCATGGTGAAGGCCAACGCGCTGGTCGTCGAAGACCCACATGCCGTTGAAGCGGTAGGGCTTGATGATGTTGATCTGGTTGGGCACGTGGAATTATTGGGTGGGATGATTGCCGGTTTCAACACGGCCGATGCATCGCGGAGTTATAGGGGGAGGAATTCACCTGAAGACCGAGCATTCGGGCCTGTCGCCGGCGGCCCAATGCATCTCCATTCCAAGGCAATACCAACGAGCGCGACGGGACTCGAACCCGCAACCACCGGATCGACAGTCCGGTACTCTAACCAATTGAGCTACGCGCCCAGTAATGAGCGATCCCTTCCGCAGGCACCGGCGGGCCGGCCCGTTCCTGGATCGCTCGGATCGCGATTCTATAACAACCTGAACCGTTTCGCAATCAACCTCCCTCCACCTTTGACAGTTGAAGGTGATCTTTGGTGGCTGGCCGCGGACCCTTTCCCAGACGCACGCCGGCATCGTTTTGAACGCATCAGCAGAGGGACCGCCGATGTCCTGCGCACCCTGAAAGAAACCCTCGAAGAACCCGGAATGCTCCTGATCTAACTATTGGGTTGTAGCTGGCGCTGAAGTGGGCCTCGCCGGCGAATGTGTCCAGCGCCACTCGGCATGATCGATCACAAGCTCATGAACATGCCCGCCAACTGGATTATCCTCAACGTCGGCAGTGAGCGCCTGGTTCATCAGCGACATGTGATAGTCATGCACTTGGTCGGGTGATTTGCCATCCACTTCATGCCAGTCGGCTCCATTGACGAGTTTCTTGCCGTCGCCGCCAAAGACGACCGAAATCGGCTTGAACCGTTGCTCCACCGTGACAAAAGCACCCTCCTTGAACGACCAGAAGATTTCGATGACCGACGGCTCGTCCTCATGGAACCCGAACCCGCCCACCCAGAACGCGCATCCTTGGCCGTTTTTTTGTAGCTCATCGAGCCGTGCCCGGACAGTCAGTTGCGCAAAGTGGCGCAGCTCTTCGCCGATTTGAAGAATCGTGAAATTGCCCGTGTTCAGTTGCGCAACGAAATTGGCAATCAGACGATTGATCGGACCACCATCGTGCATGTTGTTCACCCCCAGGTGGGCGATGACAACAGGATGTTCAGGAACGGGAAACAATTTTTGTGTTGAGTCTTTGACGCCGGTAACCTTTCCATTGGTGCGCGTTGTCGAGCGGCCATCAGCCGTCAGGATCAGATCGTGGCGTCGCAGGGAAGCAATGATGAGCGTCATGGACCACTACAGAATACCCGCGGATGTCAGAAGTTCCACGACTTGCTCAATGCCATCGCGTGCCGGATCGATCCAGTGAGCCTTCCACCCCGCGGAGATAGCGGCCGCAACGTTCTCGTCGCGATCGTCGAAGAAGACGATGTCTGCCGGCGAAACGCCCGTGATTTGTTTGACGTGCCGATATGCCTCAGGCGAGGGTTTGGCGGCGCGGATATCGCAACTGGCGAAGTGATGGTCGAGAAGCTTCAGTGGCTCATACACCGGGTTGTTCAAAAGCGTGCGCCAGTGAGGCGGGTTGGTATTGGACAGACAGGCCGTGCGGATGCTTTTTGCCTTCAGATTCTCCAGCAATGCCTGCGTTCCCGAAAATGGTCCAAGCAGCCATGCATCGAATATTGCCCTCAGTTGAGGGATGGTCAGGCCGTCAAAGCAGCCGATGGCCCTGGTGAAATACTCTTCTTCCGACATGTTCCCGGTCTCGAACGCGCACATCAGCGGATGATGCGCCGCCGCATCGCCGCGCACCGGACCCACCCCCGCGCAAGCGCAGGCATCAGCAAAGCCGCTGGCAAGCCGAACCAGCACGTTGCCCAGATCAAAAACAATCAAAGGGGTCGATTGCATCGAGACGATCATAACCAGGCATTTTGGTCTTTCATGCTCGGGGGGCATACAACTATCATGCAACGGTCGAAAATTCATCGGAGAGCATATGGCTATTGAAACAGCGGGTGAGCCGGCCTTCGGAGATACGGTGCGTCAGATGAACAAGCTGATGGACCAGTTGCAGAAGGGCTATTTTAACTATTGCCCGGCCGAAACGTGGACGCCCAGCGTCAACCTCTATGAGAACGATCACTTTTATGTCGTCTGCGTCGATCTTGCCTGGGTGAACAAGGACGAGATCGACTTGCAGGTGATCGATGGGCAACTGCGGCTCAAAGGCACGCGCGCCGTGCCGACGCATCCCGATGTGAGCCAGGCCAATTCCTCCACCATGCGTTGGCGTGTGCACCTGATGGAAATTGACAATGGGCAGTTCTCCCGAACGGTCGACCTTCCCGCCGACGTGGACCGCGGGCAGATCACGGCCACTTACCGGGAAGGCGTGCTCTGGATCGAGATCCCGAAGGTAGGCCAGGGGATTGGGAAGATCGGCGACGAGCACCGATAGTCGGACTGACGAAGGAAATGAATTGAGAAGGTTGAATCATGGCGGAAACAACACAAACTATAGAACGAACGCCCGACGGAGCGACGATCCGCAACGGCAACAATGGTCAGCCGCTGCACATTCCGGCAGCGCTGCCCATTCTTCCGATTCGCAATATCGTGGTCTTTCCGGGCACGGTCATGCCGCTGAACGTGGGCCGCCAGAAGAGCAAAAAGCTTCTCGACGAAGTGATGCCGGGATCGAAGATCATCGGCGTCATCACACAGCGCAACGCCGATGCGGAAGAGCCAGGGCCGGATGATCTGAACCGGGTGGGCGTGGCGTGTCAGATTCTCAAGCTATTCCGGCTCCCAGATGGTAACCAGTCGATCATCGTGCATGGCCTGGCGCGGATCCGGCTGACGTCGGTGGACCAAACCGATCCGTTTCTGACGGGCAGTGTGGAGGTCTTGGACGAGAAGAACCCTGATGGCGCGAACATTGACGCGCTGGTCGCATCCGTGCGCCAGCAGGCCAACCGGGTGATTGAGCTGTCTCCCAACACGCCCGACGAAGCGGCGCAGGTGCTCAACAGCATCACCAACCCTTCGGCGCTGGCCGATTTTCTGGCTGCCAATCTTCAGACTGATGTGAACGAAAAGCAGATATTGCTGGAAGAACCGGATGTGGAGAAGCGGTTGCGGCTTGTGGCCGCGCGCCTCGCAACCCAGCTTGATATTCTCGAGCTGCAAAGCAAAATCCAAAAGCAGGTGAGCGAGAACATCGATCGCTCACAGCGGCGGTTTTATCTGCAGGAGCAGCTCAAGGCCATTCGCAAGGAACTGGGCGAAGGAGATTCTCGCGGGCCGGGGCAGGAAGTCGATGAGCTGCGCCAGAAGCTGGAGGCCGCCAAGCTGCCCGAACCGGTCATGAAGGAAGCGCTGCGCGAACTGTCGCGACTGGAGTCGATCCCCAGCGCCAGCCCGGAATATGGGGTTATTCGAACTTATCTGCAGATTCTCAGCGAATTGCCCTGGAGTCTGTCCACCGAAGACAAGCTGGATTTGAAGGAAGCGCGGACGATCCTGGATCGCGATCACTTTGACTTGGACAAGGTCAAACGCCGGATCGTCGAATATCTAGCCGTGCGCAAGCTTCGGCCGCAGGGCGGCGGCGCGATCTTGTGCTTCGTCGGGCCGCCTGGCGTCGGCAAGACGTCGCTCGGCAAGAGTATTGCCGAGGCCATGGGGCGGAAGTTCATTCGGGTGGCGCTGGGCGGTGTGCGCGATGAGGCCGACATTCGCGGGCATCGCCGCACCTACATCGGATCGATGCCTGGACGAATTATCGCTGAGATTCGCAAGGCCGGCACGAACAACCCGCTGATGATGCTCGATGAGATCGACAAGCTGGGTTCGGATTTTCGTGGCGATCCCTCGTCGGCGCTGCTTGAGGTGCTCGACCCGGCGCAGAACCACACGTTCACCGATCACTATCTGGACGTGCCGTTTGATCTTTCCAAGGTGCTATTCATCGCCACGGCCAACACGATGGACACTGTGCCCGGCCCGCTGCGCGACCGGATGGAGGTCATCGAAATTCCAGGATATACCGAAGGGGACAAGTTGAGCATCGCCAAGCGGTATCTCGTGCCCAGGCAGTTGGAGGCCAATGGGCTCAATGGGAAGCAGGCGAAGTTCAAGGATGAGGCGCTCAAGTACATCATCGAAGGCTTCACGCGGGAAGCGGGCGTGCGAAACCTTGAGCGGAACATCGGATCGGTCATTCGCGGCATCGCCGCCGAGATTGTGTCTGAGCAGGTTGAGAAAGAGACCGTCGGCAGGAACGGCGTTGAGAAGTTCTTGGGCCCGCGAAAATTTGAGCCGGAGCTTGCATCGCGCACGAGCGTTCCCGGCGTTGCAACCGGAATGGCCTACACGCCTTTTGGCGGTGAGATTTTGTTCATCGAAGCAACCCGCATCCCCGGCAAGGGGGGCATCACATTGACGGGCCAAATCGGTGATGTGATGCGTGAATCGGCAACGGCGGCGTTTACCTTGGTGCGTTCGAGGGCCGAGAGCCTTGGCATCGATCCGAAGATTTTTCAGGACAGCGACGTACACCTGCACGTGCCGGCCGGCGCGGTGCCGAAGGACGGCCCCAGTGCGGGCGTCGCGATGTTCACCTGCCTTGCCTCGCTGTTTCTCAACAAGCCGGTGCGGCATGATTTGTCGATGACGGGTGAGATCACCTTGCGCGGGCTGGTGCTGCCGATTGGCGGCCTGAAGGAAAAATCGCTGGCCGCCATGCGGGCGGGCATCAAGCATGTCATTGCGCCCAAACGCAACGAAAAAGATCTGGTGGAAATACCCGAGGAAGCCAAGACCGGCCTGAAATGGCACTTCGTGGAAAACGTGGATCAGGTGCTGAAGATTGCGCTGGATGTGCAGGGGGGTGAGGAGAAGAAGAAAAAAATGAAGCGTAAGCCGGTCATGGCGTAGCAGCAGGAGTCAATGCACTTTCGCATGCAGACAACCGGCGTAAACCTCATTCAACCGGCTGACCATCACATTTGCATCAAAACGGGCCAGGGCAAATTGCGCGGCCGGCCTGGCCAAACTCTTCGCGCAAGTCGGGAAGCTGAAGAAGGGTCGTCAGGGCACTGGCCAGGCGGGTGCGGTCGAAGGGGGGAGCAGAAAACCGGTGTGGCCATCGAGGAGGGCTTCGCGGTTGCCGTCGATGTCGTAGGTAATGACCGGCTTGGCGGCCAGCGCGCCCTGGGCCAGGGCGCGGGCCAGCCCTTCGCGGCGGGAGGGGTGGACCAGAATATCCATGGCGTTCGTCAGCTCCGGAATCCGGGTAGTGGGGACAAGGCCGGTGAGGATGAAACGATCCCGCAAATTCATCTGGGCAATTCGGCGTTCGAACTCCGGGCGGAGCAGGCCGTCGCCCACCCAGAGGAAGCGCAACGTCGGAAATTGTTTGCAGAGGGCGGGGGCCATGTCGAGCAGGTCGTCGTGGCCCTTGAGATGAAACAGCCGGGCGATGGTGCCGACGGCAACGTCGGTTGGGCCAAGGCCAAGCTCTTTGCGCACTTGCTCGCGCGGGCGGGGAGCATGCAGAAAAGGGGCGGTTTCCATGCCGCTGTAAACTGTGACGTATTGATCGATCGTGCCGACATTGGCGGTGAGGGACTGATCGCGCATGGCGTCGGCGACGCAGACGATTTTTGTGGTGAGTGGGGCGGCCTGGCGCTCGAGCATCTTGTAAACGCTGTTGACCATCCGCGAGGTGGAGGCCGTGAAGGCCAGGCCGTGAATGGTGTGAATGATCGCCGAGACTTTCGCGCGGTCGGCGGCCCAGCGGCCGAGGATGCCGGCCTTGGAGCTGTGCGTATGAACGACGTCGGGGGCAAGCTGCCGCAGGCGCTTCTGGAGGCGATGGTAGGTGCGATAATCCTTGATGGGGAGGATGGAGCGGCGCATCTCATCGACGATCTCAACGCGGTATCCGTGCGACTGGGCTCGGTCCATTAGCGAGCCTTCCGGGCCGATGGCGGGGCCGGTGATGAGGGTGACGTCGTGACCAAGATCATGCTGTCCTTCACAGGAAAGGAGGGTGTTTTCCTGCGCGCCGCCGACGATCAGCCGAGTGATGATATGTACGATTTTCACAGATCCGCCTGCATCACGCCGCGGGCTGCGCTGAATAGGAGCGCAATGCCTTCGTCGGCGTCGGGAGCTTATACGATGCGGGGGGCGAGACGCAGCGCACGCCGTAGAAGAAATCCGCGGCCTCCTGATACGAGTCGAGCATCTGCGGGAGGACCTTTCGCGTGTCGTACTTGTAGCGGGCGGCGGCGTGGGTGGCGAAGGCGCATCGCTCGCTGAAGGCTCGGTCGCCCAGGAAGCGATCCATGGCCAGCGCCATCTCCAGTGCGCTGCCGGGCGTGACGACAAGGCCGGTCTTCTCATGCTCGATCAGCTCGGGAATTGCACCCGTGGACGTGACGACCATCGGCCGGGCGGCGGCCATGCCTTCGAGGGCGGAGAGCGAGAAGCTTTCGAATCCGTTGCTGCCGACGACAGCGATGCGGGCGTTTCGCAGGTGCTGGTCGATCTGCTGCATGCTGGCCATGCCAGTCATCTGGATGCGGGCGCGAATGGCCGGATCGGGCACGAACTGTTTGAGGAGCTCGGCAAAGGGAGTAGGGCCGCCCCAACTGTCCGGGCCGACGATCACCAGCTCCGCGCGGGTGGCGCGGAGCGATCATGGCAAAGGCGCGGGCGAGGGTATCCTGGCCCTTAAGCCGTTCAATCCGGCCGACGCAGACGATGCGCTGTGGGCCCTCTTCAGGAGGGAGCGGCGCTGGGATTTCCGGCACGTCCATGAAGTTGGGGATGACGCGGATCGGGCGGCGAAGGCGCCAGGATTTTTCGGCCTCGATCTTCATGGCAACGCTGGGGACGGTAATGGCGTCGGCGTAGGAGGCGATGGTGTTACGCTCAAGCAGGCCCAGAACGCGGTTCATGGGGTTGGGCGGGACACGGTTGATGCGGCAGAAAAGTTCCCAGGGGCAGTGCATGCGAAGCAGGATTGGCCAGCGGTGGATTCGCCCGGCCATCCAACCGTTGCCGGCGAATTCAGGAGATTCGATAATGTCCAGGCCGTGGGTGCGATCGACCTCGCGGATGGCGTTTTCGGTGGCCAGGTCCCAGCGGATCAGGTGCCAGATGCTGGGATGGGCCCAGCCGGCCACGCGCGCCACGGTGTTCCAATAAAGCCAACTAACGGCCTTGTTGCGTGTTTTGAGGTCGAACTTGGCCGCGACACGATGGAGCGTGACGTTGGGTTGTTCAATCGGAGGACGATCGGACGGACCGGCGATCACATGGACAATGTGCCCGGCCCGGCCTAGCGCACCGGCAAGGCGAAACATGTACGTTCCGACGCCGCCGGTGCCGCGCTGGGGAGGGTAGGCGTAACAGACGAGGCCGATGCGCATGCGAAGGATTCCGTAAGATGCTTGACCAGTGGCGGGTGGTGCTGGATGGCCGCTGCCTGAGGGTTCCATCGACGCAGGCGCGATGATCCTTTAGGAGCGGCTATTGAGCACGGCCGGCACTCCGCCTTTTTGCGGGAGCCGGCCGGCATTTTAATGAATTGAAGAATGGGAGCAAACAAACGAGGTAGCGCTGGCTACGCAGCGCCATTCACTTTCCCTCGTCAACCGTTACCGTCTTAATCGTGTCGCCCTGTTCGATCTTATTCACCACGTCCTGGCTCTCCTTGTCATGCACTTGCCCGAAGATCGTGTGCTTCCCCTGCAGCCAGTCTGTCGCTTTGTGCGTGATGAAGAACTGCGAGCCATTGGTCGCCGCCCCACGATTGGCCATCGCCAGCGTGCCTGCCTGGAACTTGTGCGGGTTGGTCTTGGCGTCGGTTTCATCTTCAAAGGTATAGCCCGGGCCGCCGCCGCCCGTACCGGTTGGATCGCCGCCCTGGATCATGAAATCAGGGATCACCCGGTGAAAAGTCAGGCCGTTATAAAAGCCTTCCTTGGCCAGGAAGACAAAATTATTCACCGTCTTGGGCGCTTCCTTCGCGAACAAATCCAAGATGATTTTTCCCTTGGTCGTGTCGATGGTCACGCTGTATGTCTTGGCCGGGTCGATGATCATCTTCGGCGGCTCGGTCCACTGCTTCGCGGCCGGCTTCTCCTCGGCAAGCGCCAGCGAACCCAACCCGCAAACCAAAACGGCGGCCAGTATTTTCAGCATAACGTTCCTTTCGATCCAAGCTTGAACAGCATCATTCGTACGATCGGATATTCTTCCCGCCAAGCCTAGCCACCCTTCCAACCCCATTCAAGATCGACAACCCCCAATTACTTTTCCGCCGCCGCCAGGGACGACGTTTCCTTATCAAACCACTCCACGCATTTGGCCACGTTCGTCATTAAGTCTGGCGACAGCGTTTCGTATTCCACCGAAATTTCAAATGGGCTGTTTTGCCGCTTTAACTCCGCCAGCATCCCGGCCGCGTCGCCCTTACCGGTGCCCCAGGGAACATCGTGCGCCTTCACATCCGCGAATGCGTTCAAATCCTTGAAATGCACGCAGAGCACGTGCCCCTCCAATTTCTTCAGCGCCTCGACGGGGTTGATCCCCGACCTCTGCCAATGCCCCACGTCGGCGCATGCGCCGATGCGCTTGCTCCGGCCGTTGCAATACTCCAGCACCGTGTCCGGATTCCAGTAGTGCGATGGGTTTGGATGATTGTGAATGGCCACGTTGATGCCGTACTCCTCGCAGAGCCGATCGACCAGTTCTCCCGATCCGGTTTCCGGTTCCGAAACAATCGTATTCAGAGCCATCTTGCGAGCGAACTCAAATACCTTGCGGTTGGCCTTCTCATCATTGCCCAGCGGCACCACTCCGTAATGCAGTGCCTTGATCCCAGCGGAATCCAGCTTCTTGCGCAGCGCCCCGATCTGGGCGTTGCTCATGGTGTGGTCAGACTTGGCTTTGTCTTCCTTGCTCAGCGTCTGGCCGGGATACAGTTCGATGTAATCCAGTTGGAGTTCCTTCAGCTGATCGATGGTCTCGTAGGTGGTGCGGTTGCGAAAGGTGTAGGCTTGCGCCCCCAGCTTCCAGCCCAGCTTTTCCTCGCCCGCCCGAACCCGCGGCACAATTGCGGGCCGAGTCGAAGCGGGTGAAGGATCTTTTATCAGCTCGTGGCTCTTTTCCTGGGCAAACGATTGCAACCACCATGGCATCGCCACGAAGAATAGCGCCAACAGCGTGACAAACGCCCTCAGTCTCATCAAAGACCTTTCACAAAACCCTCCCTATTCATACGCGCTGTCCAGATGGCAAAACATTCTTACGCGCTCAGCGCTCATCAATCACCTGGGCAGGAGCGGTGGCCGAGCGTGCTTTTCGCCGCTCCTTCAATGCCGCCCGAAACTCCGCCCACTGGCTGCGCCGCTCTGGCGGCCAGTTTTCGATCTGGTTCAGGGCGAAGGTGTTGTAGTCGGGTCGAACGGCGTTGGTGGAGGGGCGGGTCGTTGACGGTCGATGCGCGTGTCCTTCGATCAGGATGTCGAGATACTCATCGCGCTCACGGCCGGGCGGCGTGCGAAAATACGTCTCCATCTCGTTGATCCGCCGCTCCATGAACGTATACAGCACGGCTACTTCGTAGTTCTCGGGGCTTATCGTGCCTTTGAGGAATGCTTCCGTGATCTTGTGGCTGTTGTCCCGCAGGGCCGCCATGTATGGCCGCTGCTCTCTGGCCGAAAGGTCCTCAAAAGCCGGGCTGGCCACAAATTTAACAAGCGTGAGGATATTGGTGTTCGGGCTGGGCAAATCGCGTCGCCACGGATGCCACCAGGCGAGTGCCCCCGCAAGACCGCCGACGACCAGCAACCCCACCAGCGCCCGCCAGCGCAGCAGAAGAAAGATGCCGAGATGTCGGACGGCGCTCACGGTCGATGCACCTTTCGATGAAACGGCCTATGATTTACACTGAAAACCACATGTCGCAAGCCCCGCACATCCTGCCAAGCCTGCCAAAAATGAGCGCCAACCCGCGCGAGGTGCTCCCTTATGAGCCGGTTTGCGCCATCTTCCGGCGATACTTGCACGAGCAAAAGTTAAAGTTCACCCCCGAACGCGCCATGATCCTTGATGCGGCCCTGCGGAAAAATGGGCTATTTCAGCCGGACACGCTGGTGAACGATTTGAAGGTCCTGGGTCATTGCGTGAGTCGGGCGACGGTTTATCGGACCCTCAACCATCTTCAGGATGCCGGAATCCTGAAGCAGGTCTTCTTTGACAACAAGCAGTCGTATTATGAAGTGATCGCCGGCCGCCAGACGCATGATTACCTGATCTGCGTCGCCACCGGGCGGGTGATCGAGTTCAACAGCGACAAGTTGCGTCTCCTGCGCGATGAGATTTGCCAGGAGCACGGGTTCGACCCGTTGTCGCACCGGTTTCAAATCTTCGGCGTAAGTCCGAACGGGCGTCGAGCATGTCGAAGAATGCATGTGGCGTGGCCGATGCTCTACCGATAACTTAGCCTCAACAGAGTGCCGCGAAGGTGGCGAGCGTAAGAATTGCGATCTTAAGCTTTACACGAAAAAACGGCTGGGCCAACAACGCCATGGTGATGCTCCTTGTAAAGAAACATTAACAAGCGTTGTGCCAGCCGAGTGCCAGCCGATGCTGGCCAATGTGCGACGAGGAAACGGCTGCGAAAGAGCATGCTGCCGCGATGCGGAATGTTTGGGATGATGCCGTGACGAAACATCGCCCATTCGATAAATGTATTTTTGTGGCGACGGTGCAACGTTTCCCAAGTGAGTCATGCTTATTAACTCTTGCCAACTTCAGCGTTTGCACATTAAACGGCTTTTCAGTGGCCCGCCAGACGCATAATATTGCACGGATGTGAAAGAGACCAAACCTTTTGCCATCAGGGGCGTAGGACTGGTCTATGTTTAACAATGACGAACCTAACAACGGGGAATCTTCTGAAGCGCTTCTCATGAACAAAGTCGGAAAAGTAGAACAGGCCCCTGGCCGTCTCGTGTTAGATGTCTTACAGCAGTCCGTCCAGTTTTCGCACGGCCTGCTCCTCTCAGCCCTGCCTCGTGCGAGCTTGCAGATCGTGCAGCCGGGAAAATCAACCGACCTGATCCTCAAGTCATACGCGACCGAATTCCAGAAGGAAGACAAGGCCGCGTGGCAGGCGATCCTGCACGGAAAAGCCGTGCGCGCCACCGACGCCTGGGGCAACGGGTACGAATCCAGCCGCTTCTATGAACAGTTCCTGAAACCGCAGGGCCTGCGTCATGTGGTGGCGGTTCGCACTGGATGGCCCAATCCTTGATGGCTATCCAGGTGCGGCCTATCTGTGCCGCGGTCCCGACGAACATGATTTCACCGATACGGATATCCGCGAGATCGAGTCGCGTTGCGCCCGCCGCGGTGGAGGGCTTAACCACGGCCCGGCACAAGCGCGAGCCACAGGGTTGCAATGAAAACGAGCCATGGTCGCACCGCGTGCAGCAGCGATTCTATGTTTTCGCTGCCGATGGGCATGTGGTTTATCCAAACGATGGCGTGCCGCTGGACGAGCGGCTCGTCAATGAGCTGCGCCAGCAGACCAAACAGGCCGTCGAGCATGCGAAGAAAGGGCCGCCTCTTTCCGAGCGCGTCACGCTTGCCGACACCTGGGGCGACCTCTGGGTCTTCCGCGGCCAGCATTACTCTGAATATCCCGCCTTCGGCAAAGGCGCGTTTGTAATCTTCTGCCTCCAGCCCGACAGTTGCGAATGGGTGGCGGTTCGCCCGGCCGACGTGCAGGCCGACCCCGAAATCGTCCGCCTGTTGCCGACCCTGAAATTCATGCAGCAGGATTTTCATCGCAACCCCACGCTCGACGAAATCGCCAAGAAGGCACACCTGAGCCCGTTCCACTTTCATCGCCGATTTACCGATCTGATTGGTCAGACCCCCAAGCACTTTCTGCTGGCTTGCCAAATCCAGCAGGCCAAGCAGATGCTGATGTCGCGGCAAAAGGAACTTTCGCAAATCGCCACCGAATGCGGTTTCGCCCATCAAAGCCATTTCACCAGCCGTTTCAAACAAGCCACCGGCCTCACTCCCACCCGCTGGCGGCGGTTGGCCTCGCAGATATCCGAAGGCGCGACCGCCCACTGAAAAAGTTCAATAAGTCTTACTCAAGCCGCGGCGATTGATACCGACATCAATCGCCGCGGCTTTTCAATTAGAAAAGCTGGCCTTCAGGGTGACTGGGTCGGCCGTCCCGATCTCAATGTCGCGAAGGCGCGTCTCACCCAAAGCGAACGTCATCAGGGGGAAAGATCGGCCCTCGAGTTTCTGAAGCTTGGGACGAAGAACGCCCGTTGCAAGCGTTCCGACGATTCCTTCGCCTTCGCAGGTGAGGCCGCTGAGCGATGCATTGAGTTGTTCGTCAATATCCAGCCGTCCCGCGATGCGAAGGGTCGCGGTGACAAACATCTTCTTTGCGACCACCCGAAGGTTGATCGCCGCACTGCGTGGGCCAAGTGAGGTGAGTTGAAGCTCAACCTTCTGAACGTTCACGCCCTGAGAGGCCGAAGCGGCTTGCGCTCCCGCGAGGATCAGCGCTTCCAGATCAGCGTGCCGAACATCAATGCCCAATTGCCCCGACTCGACACGCGCGGGAACCAGCAGCAGCCGTTGCCGATCATCGTGAGCGAATTCGAATGCGACGCCGGTGGCCGAGAGGCTCACATTCAGGCGTGCCTGCTCGTAGATGAGTGGGCGGGCGGTCAGACGAAATTCCAATGCCATTGGCCCGGCCTGTCGATCGGTCAGCGCACCGGCTTATCGGCAAGTTTGTCCAGGCGGACGCGTGCGCCGCTGAGGTCGATGGCCAGGGATTGAATCGCGGGATATGTGGCGGCTTGAATGACGACCGGCCGCCGGTTGTCGGGGAGCGAGAACATCTCCACCAGCGGCGCGGCCAGTGCGGCCGCAAGCGCATCGGCAGTGGTGGGGGGGGACGGTGCGGCGAGGATGAACATAGGCGGTGCCCCAGCTTGGCTACTCAGGAGGATTTATTTTCGGGGACGTCTGGAGATAGTTCCAGATCGACTCAAATTGTTGACTAGCATCGCCATCGAAGAACTGCTTCAGCGCTGTCTTTCCTTCGTTGTCGGCGAACTTGGGCATGCGCGTGCCCGGTTCGACGCGGCCGGGATCGCGAATCCAGCGCGTGTAGTAGTCGTGACGCAGGCGCTCCCTGGCGTAGACGAAATTGATGCCGACGGTCTCGAAGGTGCCGATCGGTTTCATCTCCCCCACGCCGTGGCAGGAGATGCAACTCAGCCCATCCTTCCCCACCAACTTCCGGCCGTTGTCCACCAGCTTTTCATCCGGAGCTTTGTCGGCAGCGCTGACGGGAGTAAATGCCATGCTCGAGGGCGAGGCCCTGCAGCCAGAAGCTTGGCGCGGGCGGGGAAGGCGGGCATGCGTGCGTAAATCCAAGTGCGAGGCTTGTACTTGATCTGGCCCGCGATGAAGGCGGATGTCCACTCAGGCCGGAGCTTTTCGCCAATCCAGGTCAGATGCGGCCGGACCTGTTCTGGCGTCAGTCCTTCAATCACCTCGGCCTGGCCAGGCAGTTGGGATTCAATGCTTTGCACCTCATCGGCCAGCCCAGTCCAGGGATCGTCCTTGCCGTCGCGGCTGTGGCAGGCGAGGCAGTTCAGGGCGGTCAATTGCCGCTCAGCGACTTCCGGCCCCGCATCGCGGTTAAGCGAAGCGAAGTCGGTGGCCGCGAAAGCAAGCAGGGCGTCTCTGGCATCTTCCGTCAGTTGATAATCGGGTGCCTTGCCGCGAGTCTGTGGGTCGGCCGACATGCACCCTTTGGTCCAATCCACGCTTCTCAGGTCCGCCAGACGGGGGGCTTTTGCGGCGTTCGTCAGCTTTAGTGAAGCGTGACAGTTGAGGCAGCCCGAGGATTCCAAAAGCTGTTGGCCCTTGACGGCGTCAGGGTGGGCATCGGCCGGGAGAGCCAGATCTTCTTTGCACTTGGAAAGCAGGAAGGCCGCGATCTTGCCCGCTTCGGCTTCAGCGAGCTTCGGGTTGGGCATTTTGATCCAGGCGAAGTGCGCTTCAGGCCTGAGCAGGAATTGTTTGAGCGCACCCGGGTTGAAACTTGGCTTTCACAAAATCCAGCGGGATGCGTGGTCGCTTCACCCTCGACCTTCTCATGTTCGGGAAGCACATGACAGGCGATGCAACCCAAGCCGGTGAATAGGCGGCCTCCCGCGCCGATGGCTTCCTCGTCGGGTTCGGCTTCGGCCGGTGGATCCTTGATTTCGCCAAGCGACTGAAGATAGGCCGCCACGTCAGTTGCCCGCGAATCGACTGGAGCATCAGCAATGGCGTCGACTTTCGGCCCAGGCTTTTCCGGTGAAAAAACCTGCGGCATGGGAGAGTCCGCGCGAAGCGCGTGCGGGTTGTTGATCCAGCGCGCCAGCCAGCCAATTCGCAAGCGTGCTCCCGCGTCGGCCAGATCGGGCGCGTCCATCGCCAATTCCGGCATCCCCTGGCCTTTAGCAAGCGTTGCATCATCACTTGCGTGACATCTCAGACATCGCAACTCGGCAAAAAGCTGGCGGCCTTGACGCACCCGAGTGGCTGCACGAAGCGGCTGGGCAGAGGTGTCATGCGTAAAAACATCCGGCTGAACCGGCTCACGCGGAAAATCTTCGCTCTGCCACAAAAGCCGCACCCACGCGTCCCCTTTTTCGGGTGCTTCGAAGACAACGGTAAAGGCGTTTTTGCCTTTGTTGAGCTTCGTGGGCTTGGAACTGACCGCCGAGAGATCATCCCCCTTGCCTTCGAGAACCAGCTCATCGTTGATCTTGAGCCGCGCTGACCCCCGGCCTTCAAATGTAAAGGTGTATGCGTCGCGTAGCTTCAGATTGATGAAACCCTCGAAAGTGGCCCGCACCGGCCCCGGCGGCAGGAATGGCGTGGGTGCAGGCCTTCCGGAACGCGGAGCATAATCAGCCGGGCATCGCGCGTGTCGGTTGCGACCTTGGACCCTTCAGCTTTTGCCAGCGACTCGAACGTCAGGGTAATTCCTTGATCAAACTGCTGCTTCTGCGCCGGCAGATCGGGAACCTTGATCGGAGAAACAGTGGCCGGGCCAGCCACCGGGGCGGCCGCGGCCGGAACGGCCGGGCGCGTCCCGCGTTTGATAGAGGAAGACGCCGACGGCGACGAACAGCGCCAGCGCACATGCGCCAAGCCGGCGGGCCACGATTGGATGATCATCGGTCAGGACAGAAGGATCGGACATGGGGTTACCGGTAAAAGTGGCCTGAAAAGCCATAACGCGTGCTTATCTTATGGAGAAAATGCAATGGGGAAAGGGGCCCGCTACAATGCCGGCCGTGGTTCCTCTTGTCATGCATCACGGGCTGTTTGGGTTTGGCGAAATTCACGTCGGGCCGCTGACCTTGTGCTATTTCCATGGCCTCGGAAAGTCCCTGGCCAATTGCGGCTGTGAGGTGATCGTGACGCGCGTTCATCCCACCGGGGGCATTGCGCGGCGTGCGGCGGAATTGAAGCAGCGGATTCTTTCCAGGCTGGCAGAGTTGGGCTGCCCGGGCGCACAGGTGGTGATCATCGCACATTCGATGGGCGGGCTCGATGCACGTTACATGATCAGCCGGCTGGGAATGGCAACCCGCGTGCGGGCGCTGGTGACAATCACCACTCCCCATCGTGGCAGCCCGTACGCCGATTGGTGCGTGCGGCATCTGGGCAAGCGCCTGGGAGGATTCAAGCTGATGAACGATCTGGGGCTGGACGTGGATGCGCTTCGCGACCTGACGACCGCCAACTGTGAACGGTTCAACCATGAAACGCAAAATGTAGATGGTGTTCGGTATTTTTCGGTTACCGCCGCCCGGCCATGGCGATTGGTGACGCCGGTGCTCTATCTCTCCCACCGCATCGTCAGCGCGGCCGAGGGAAACAACGATGGCCTGGTATCGGTAAAAAGTGGGAGTTGGGGCGAGCATCTGGGCACTTGGCCCGCGGATCATCTTCATACAATCAACCGCCGGATGGTCGTTGAACTGCGGAACAAGACTGGAGACATCACGCCGTACTACCTTGAAGTGCTGGAGCGATTAAGGGCGGATGGCCTGATGGAGCGATAGCACAAGGCCGCAAGGCCGCTGGTGGGGAGGGTGGATTTTGTTTAATGTATGACGAGTTCGCTCGCCGGCGAGTGTTTCACCGCGACGCGACCGGCGTGGGGAAGACGGCCAGGCAAGGAATCCACTCATGAAAATTGTGTTCGCTTTCCTCTTAGTGTCGATGGCGCTGGCCGGTTCGTCGGGTTGCAGGCTGTTCACGTATCCGCCGCCACCCACCACGAATCCTGCGGCCGCGACTGGCGCCGATGAATCACGCGATGACTCCTCCCTCTTCGCCGACGACCGGACCTCGTTGAGCGACAAAGATCTGCAGCAGTTGATTACCGCGCCCTCGCTCGTGCCCGGCGACGCGAAGCTGGCGGTGCTGCGTGCGCCCTCGATCTTCCGAAGCACTGCCGCCAGCAAGGAACTAGCGAAGCTCGACGAGCACCTGAGCGACGATCTCGCCAGTAAGCTCAAATCGAACAAGCGCATTGGATCGATCACAACCATGCCGTCGATGCTTGTGCCCTCGCCACTGACGGTCGCGGCCGCACGGGAGGCTGGTGCCCGGTTTCAAGTGAATCTGGTGTTCGTCTTCAAGCCGACCGCCCAGGTGTTTGACGCGGACAAAAGCGAAGACATCACCGGGATTTGCAAGGTGGCCGGTGCGGTCGTGGACACCAAAAACGGAACCATTCCATTTGCATTAACCGTCAGCGAAGATTTTCAGGCGAAGCGATCAGGATCGGATACGGCGCAGAGCGCGGCCGTCAGCAAGGCGCAGCTGGCGGCGGCGAAGAAGGCCGTGGACAGACTCGCGGCCGAGGCGGTCAAATTCTTGGACAGTGTGCCTTGAGCGCGTTGAGTGAATAGATTGTTGATAACTTGTCGATCATTGGCCGGACACTTGCCAGGCATGGGGGAAATCCCTAGAGTGGCTCCTGTTGTGGAAGCGCGAGTAAGGGTTTGGCGAAGAAAATTTGTAAGATAGGTCTTGACGAGCCGACAAAGAAGCCTATACTCCTTCTCCGCAAATGAGGATGTAAGAAAGATCGGAAGGAAACGAAGGCAACAAACCTGATTGAGGAAAACAGAGCTTGGTGATCCACCAAATCTTTTCCAGCGTATCGATCTGACGTCAGTCACCCCTTAATAACCAAGGTCACTGACGAAGGTTGGTGATGCGAGACTTTCTTGACGGATGTGTCGTCGGGAAGTTTTAACTTGCTCCAGCTCGAATGAGTTGGCCGGCCAAGCGCCGACCTGCTCACCCGCGCTGGGCGGGAGCTTCATCCAGACGAAGCCGAAAGGCCGAGTCGAAAATGAAGGTCGTTCTTTGACAAGTGAATAGTTTGAGGTCTTAGTCCATTTTTCTGCGATGTCCGACGGGACGTTGTTGGGGAGAGGCCGCTTCAGCGATGGTGCGGCGTTTTTCTGGCGATGTTGGTGTCGGATTGATTGTATTGAAGTGCGAGCACCTTTTGGCGAATGTTGATCCGTTGCTGATCCGGAATGCTTGTCCAGGTTGTCTAGGCCTGGGCGGGTGATTTAGGCTGTTTTGTCTGCCCTGACAGGACGGTGATCGGTAAATGTGGTCAAGCTATTAAGGGTGCAGGGTGGATGTCTTGGGATCGAGAGGCGACGAAAGACGTGGTAGCCTGCGATAAGCTACGGGAAGCTGGCAAACAAGCGTTGATCCGTAGATTTCTGAATCGGGAAACCGACCCGGGGTCATTCCCGGGTATCTAGCGCTGAATGTATAGGCGTTAAGAAGCGAACGTGGCGAATTGAAACATCTTAGTAGCCATAGGAAAAGAAAGAGACATCGATTCCGCAAGTAGCGGCGAGCGAACGCGGAAATAGCCCAAACCGGGCTAGGAACTAGGTGCTGGGTGACAGGTGCTGGAAAGAAATTTTTAGCCCCTTGCTCCTAGTTTCTAGCTCCTAGCCCGGGGTTGCGGAAGCAGAGAGGGGTTACAAAACCATCGATAGCGGAAGTGTCTGGAAAGGCACACCACAGAGGGTGAAAGTCCCGTATGCGAAATCGACAGGTCCCCGTTACCATCTGCTCTCCAGAGTAGCACGGAGCTCGTGGAACTCCGTGTGAATCCGGGCGGCCCACCGCCCAAGGCTGAATACTCCTCGATCACCGATAGTGAACCAGTAGGGCGATTGAACGATGAAAAGCACAGCGACAAGCTGAGTGAAAAGCACCTGAAACCCTGCACTTACAAGCGGTCGGAGTCCTATGGCCCCAGCAATGGGGCAATGGATGACGGCGTACCTTTTGCATAATGGACCGGCGAGTTAATGTTTGCGGCAAGGCTAAGCGTCACACACGCGGAGCCGTAGTGAAAGCGAGGCTGAAATGGCCGACAAGTCGCAGGCATTAGACCCGAAACCCCGTGATCTACCCGTGAGCAGGCTGCATGCCCCGTAAAAGGGGCAGAAGGGCCGAAGCCGTTAACGTTGAAAAGTTATGGCATGACTTGCGGGGAGGAGTGAAAGTCTAATCAAACGGGGAGATATCTGGTTCTCTTCGAAATGCCTTTTGGGGCAGCCTCGAGACAACTACCTCTGAGGGGTAGAGCTACCGAAAGGGGACGTGGGGCTACCCGCCTACACGCCCCTATCGAACTCCGAATACTCAGAGGACTATCTCGGGAGTGAGTCCGCGAGGGATAATCTTCGCGGTCAAAAGGGAAACAACCCTGATCGCCTGCTAAGGTCCCTAAATTTAGCTTAGTTCGGTAGGAAGTTATTGTTCTGAGACAGCCAGGATGTTGGCTTAGAAGCAGCCACCATTTAAAAAGTGCGTAATAGCTTACTGGTCGAGAACAATAGCGCCGTAAATGATCGGGAATAAGCTAGATACCGAAGCAGCGGGTTCCAGGTGCTTTTAGCATCTGGAGCGGTAGAAGAGCGTTGCATGCCGCGTTGAAGCGGTACCGTAAGGAGTCGTGGAGCGCATGCAAGCGAGAATGCCGGTATAAGTAACGATAATGCAGGTGAAAATCCTGCACGCCGAAAGCCTAAGGTTTCCTGGGGAAGGTAAATCCGCCCAGGGTTAGTCGGAAGCTAAGTCGAGGCCGAAAGGCGTAGACGATGCACAGCAGGTTAATATTCCTGCACCAGTCGTAAAGGTTGAGGTTGCTGCGACGTGCTGCCAAGGTCGATCCCCCGATCAGACGTGGGGGTTGTGACGCCCGTAAGGGCGTACCTCCAGGCCATTTTGTTGCCAAAGTCGATGGCGGAAGCACCGAGAAAAGCCAGCAGCGGACGATACGGCTGCCCGTACTAAAACTGACACAGGTAGGCGAGGAGAGTATCCTCAGGCGCTCGAGAGAACTGTGGTTAAGGAACTAGGCAAATTTGCTCCGTAACTTCGGGATAAGGAGCCCCGTCTGGATTTATCCA
Organism: uncultured Phycisphaerales bacterium; assembly: GCA_963788015.1. GTDB lineage: Bacteria > Planctomycetota > Phycisphaerae > Tepidisphaerales > Tepidisphaeraceae > JBBRHH01. The sequence continues at coordinate 2,300,821 of CAWBEY010000012.1, read as the reverse complement.
GCGGGCGCAGGAAGCGGATCTGGCGACTGTTTATCAAAAACACAGCTCTGTGCCAACTCGCAAGAGGATGTATACAGAGTGACGCCTGCTCGGTGCCGGAATGTTAAGGAAGTAGGTCAGAGGTTCGCCTCGAAGCTTGCAACCGAAGCACCGGTAAACGGCGGCCGTAACTATGACGGTCCTAAGGTAGCGAAGTTCCTTGTCGGGTAAGTTCCGACGCGCATGAACGGCGTAACGACTGGATCGCTGTCTCAACCACAGACTCGGTGAAATTGAAGTGGCGGTGAAGATACCGCCTTCCCGCAGCAAGACGGAAAGACCCCGTGGACCTTTACTGTAGCCTGGTACTGATGCCGGGTGAAAACTGCGTAGTATAGGTGGGAGGCGTTGATCCGCTGGTTCTGGCCAGCGGGGAGCCGCAATGTGAAATACCACCCTGTTTGCATTCGTCGTCTCACCCTGAACCCGTGAAACCGGGCAGGGAACCGTGCTAGGTGGGCAGTTTGACTGGGGCGGTCTCCTCCAAAAGAGTAACGGAGGAGTGCAAAGGCAAACTCAGAGCGGTTGGCAATCGCTCGTCGAGCGTAAAGGTATAAGTTTGCTTGACTGCGAGTGCTACGGCACAAGCAGAGCTGAAAGGCGGCCTTAGTGATCCTGTGGTCGCGTGTGGAAGCGCCATAGCTCAACGGATAAAAGGTACCCCGGGGATAACAGGCTGATCGCTCCCGAGCGTCCATAGCGGCGGAGCGGTTTGGCACCTCGATGTCGGCCCATCGCATCCTGGGGCTGAAGGCGGTCCCAAGGGTTTGGCTGTTCGCCAATTAAAGCGGTACGCGAGCTGGGTTCAGACCGGCGTGAGCCAGGTCGGTCCCTATCTGCTGTGGGCGTAGGAATTTTGACGGCACCTCTTCCATAGTACGAGAGGATTTGGAAGGACGGATCCCTGGTGTACCAGTTGTCCCGCTAGGGGCATGGCTGGATAGCTATATCCGGAACGGATAAACGCTGAAAGCATCTAAGCGTGAAGCCTATGCCAAGACGAGAATTCCATGGGAGCTTGCTCCCGAGAGACCCCGGGTAGACCACCCGGTTGATAGGCCGGATCTGTAAGAGCCGAGAGGCTTTGAGGTAACCGGTACTAACGGTCGATTGCTTGACCACTTTTATCGATCACCGTTTACCCCTCACACCCCCTTGCAAAAGGAGATGAGGGATCAAACGAATGATTCGATCAGAAGCTGGATCAACATAGTCCAGAAGGTAGCTCTCACTTATGCAGAAAACAGGAGACAAGAACTGGAAACAAGAGACAAGAAAGAGGGGCTTTGCCTCTCCTCTCTTGCACCGCACAGCACCTTGTCTCTAGAACAACGACCTCAAACCATCACTGTTAAAACATCAGCCCCGGCGGCTTGAAACACAGCCGCCGGTGCTTTCGTTGGTGGCCATATCCGCAGGGTCACACCCGTTCCCATCCCGAACACGGCCGTTAAGCCTGCGGAGCCGATGATACTGCTTCAGCGGGAAAGTAGGTCACTGCCAGCGTTTAAACAAAGAGCCTTGGTCCTCACCGGATCAAGGCTCTTTTTGTTGCGCTGAATTTACAAGCATTACGGATCGGCGTATCGTCTGAATATGGGTATCGCAACGGCCATTGTTCGCTTGGAAAATCCCAAAAGACCCGACCTTCAGCCAATCGAAGTTCATGCCCTGGCTGACACGGGTGCATTATTTCTCTGCATCCCGGAAGAGGTACGCATTCAGCTTCAACTCGAAACCACCTCGGAAAAGGAAGTCACCACCGCCGACGGCCGCAGGTCTTTGTGTCCCTATGCTGGTCCCGTCCGCGTCCGCTTCGAAAACCGCGAATGCTACGTAGGGGCGGTCGTTCTCGGCGATGAAGTCCTTCTTGGCGCTGTCCCCATGGAAGATATGGACCTGGTAGTGATCCCCTCCGCTCGTCGGGTGGCCGTCAATCCCCAACATCCGAATTTCGCTGGCGGCCCCGCGAAGGGTCTTCCGCGGCGAGAGTGATAGTTAAGCTCTCACTTCCGACAAATCCCCCGACATGTCCTCATTTCTCTCGATCTTCGAGCATGCAACCGACTTCGATCCCGCCGCCAACGTTGAGGAATGGCTTAAGCAAATCCCCGCCAGGTGGGTTGTCTACCTGATGGCCGACGATGCCGATCGACCGGTGCAGCTCCTGTGCGTCAAGAATCTGCGGGTCAGCCTCAAGCGCCGCCTGGGGGGCGATGAAGTGATCGGGCCGACGCGCCGCGTCAATTACCGGGACTTGATCCGGCGCGTCTACTGGCGTCGAGTGGACAGCCGCTTCGAATCGGACGCCATTTACCTTGAAGCCGCGCGGCAGATTTTTCCTCAGACGTACAAGGGGATGCTCGGTTTTCAACCGGCGTGGTTCGTGCATGTGGACCCGGCCGCCGCCTACCCGCGATACTCGAAAACTAATTTGCTCACCGAGCGTGGCGGCATACTTGTAGGGCCGGTCGAGGACAAAGATTCTGCCGGCCGACTGATGCGCATCATGGAAGATGCATTCGACCTCTGCCGGTACCACAACATTCTGGTGCAGGCCCCGCACGGGTTGGCCTGCGCATACAAAGAAATGGGCAAATGCTCGGCGCCCTGCGACGGATCGGTCTCGATGGAATACTACCGCCGCGTCGTCGCCACCAGTGCGCCATGTGCTGGCATCACCCGCGCAGTTTGTCGGTGAGCAGAAGGCACGCATGCAGAACGCGGCGGCAGGACTGCAATTCGAAGAAGCGGGGAAGATCAAGAACAGGCTCGATCAACTTTCGCCCTTGGGCAAGGGAGCATTTCGCCACGCCGGCCAATTGCAAGAGTTCGTCTTCGTGGCTCTACAGCGGGGGCCGCGGGACCAGACGGCAAAGGTGTTCCTGATCACGCCAGGAAGAATCGAGGAGCTTGCGGGACTGGTGCAGGAGCCGCTGCGAGCGTCGGAATTGCTTGAGCATGCCCTATTTGCCGCAGCCCGTGGCCGCGATGCGCCGCTTGATACCGCCGGCGTCGAACGAATCGGGCTGGTCAGCCATCACCTGTTTTTGCCGAAGCAGTCGCAGGGCGTTTTCATCAAGCTTGAGGAATTGGACGCCAAGTCGCTTCTGAAAGGATGGCGCCAACTCCAAAATCAAAAAGCGCCGGAAGAATCCGACGGCGAGGGAGTGGTCAAGGAGTTGCAGGCGCTGTGATCGGGGGCTGATTTTACTGAGAGTTCCAAGTGACCTCGCAGCATTTATCTGGTCCGTGGCTCTTTCTGGCACCCTGATGATTTTAGGAGGTCATTAACTGTTCTGTAGATCGATTCAGCGCATGCCGTTCGCTTGTTTTGTGACTTGCTGCTCACGCGCATGCGGTCGATGTCCAGAGCCCAGAAACAGGCCGGGATCGACCCGAAAATGGTCCGCGAGCTTTAGGATATTGGCTTTGCTCAGTTGACGCTCACGCCGCAGGATCGCGCTGCCCAGCGGGCGTGCCCCCAGCAGCCTGCCGAGATCGCTGGCGCTCATTTCGTTCTCCTTCAGCAGAAAAGTCAGTATGTCGATCCCATCCAGGTCCGGGGATTCTATCGGATGGCGGAGTTGTTCGTATGTCCATACCAGGTCGGTCAGCGCGTAAAGGCGTTGCCCCCAATGTTGAATATGGTTGCCGTCTTTGAGCTGCCGACGCGTGCCGAGTCGGCTTTCGGAAAATCGCGGCGCACGTCGTGTATGTTCTTCCAGTCAGCCGCCTTTGCCACCATAAGCCATCGCCTCAACGGCGACTCCGCCGCCGACCTATGTAGTCAGCTTGAAGAAAACTCAAATTCATCGCCAGAGTTTGTAGCTGAGACGTGACTGGGGATAATGGGCGGGTGCGGTAGCGCGCAGTCGAGTCGACGGCGTGCGCATCTTGTTGATGTGAGGCGGATTGGTGTCGAACTGGACTTTTGATATTTTGCGGCAGGGAGGGTGGGACCTTTGGGTGTTGGTATGCACTGTGGCTGCGCTGGTGCTGCTGACTTATGGGGTGGCGGGGAGTCCGTGGCGGCGGCCGGGGGGGTGGGTCTCTTTGGGGCTGGTGGCGGGCGGCGTGGTGGGGACGATAGTGGTGCTGGCTTGGCCGAATTTGCATGATGCGCGGGTGGGGATGATCTGGACGTTTGCGCTTTTGGCGATGTTGTCGGGGGCGTTTTATTTGAACCTTGTTGACGCAATTGGGGAGTGGGAAGGTGATCGGGCTGCTGGCGATGCGGGTGACGGCGCTGGGGCTGGCGGTGTTGATGTTTTTTGAGCCGGTGCTGCGGCGGACGACGGTGCAGAAGCCGGAGAAGCCGCTGGTATTTTTGATTGATACGTCGGGGAGCATGTCGTTTCCGGATGAGCAGAATGGGCCAACAAGGTTGCAGAAGGTGTGGCAGACGATTCGGCCGGAACTGACGAAGATTAACGATCATTTTCTGCCGCGCTATTTTACGTTTGATACGGATTTGCGGGAGATGCGACGGCCCGACGATCTGGGGAAGATGGTGGCGGATGGGAAGGCGACGGACGTAGCGATGGCGATTGCCAGGGCGTCGAACAAGGAGGCGCGGAAGGACGCCAATTTTATTTTGATCAGTGATGGGATTGATAACACGTCGCCGAACGTGGTGGAGCTGATGGGGCCGGCGGATCGGCCGGTGCATACGCTGCTGGTGGGATCGGATCAGGCCGAGCCGGCGACGCTGGCGAACGTGGCGGTGGACAACGTGGAGACGCCGGATGATTTTGTGGTGGGGCATGAATCGAAGATCAAGGTGACGGTGAAATCGACGGCGCTGGCCAATCGGGTGGTGGACGTGAAGCTGGCGGAGATTGACGAGGGAGGAAAACCAAAAGGGGACATCACGACGCAGAAGCTGGTGCTTGTGCCGTTGCCGCAGGGGCAGGCGGTGGAGATGCCGTACAAGCCGCGGTCGATTGGGGTGCACAAGATGGCCGTGTGGATCGATCCGATTCCGGGGGAGCGGAGCATCGCGGACAACCGGCAGGAGTTTCAGGGATTGGCGCTGGATCCGCGGATTAAGGTGTTGTACATCGAAGGGAGGTCGAGGCCGGAATATAAGCCGCTGAAGATCGCGATGGAGAAGGACCCGAACGTAGAGGTTTCGACGCTGCTGCGGACGACGCGGGAGAAGTTCGAGGCGGCGGGGACAATGGACGGGGAGCCGTTCATGGCGATGCCGGCGACGGCGGAGCAATGGAAGAAGTTTGACGTGATCATCATCGGCGATCTGGACGCGAGTTTTTTCACGAAAGCGCAGCAGACGGCGATCGAGCAGTTTGTGAGCAATGGGGGCGGGCTGCTGATGATCGGGGGGCAGAACAACTTTGGGCCGGGCGGGTACGCGGATACGCTGATTGAGCGGGCGCTGCCGGTGTTTGCGGGGGATACGAAGAGCGGGCAGGAGACGAGCCAGTTTGTGCCGCGGCTGACGGCGGAGGGGGCGACGCATCCGGCGATGGAGGGGTTGCAGGAGTGGTTTGGGGTGGAGGAGAAGACGGGGAGCAAGAACCTTCCGCCGCTGCGGGGGAACGTGGTGGTGGCGAAGGCGAAGAGCGGGGCGCAGGTGCTGCTGGTGCATGCGGATCGGCCGGGGCCGGACGGGCGGCCGCAGATTGTGCTGGCGACGCAGCGGTATGGGCAGGGGCGGTCGGCGGCGTTTACGTGTGATACGACGTATCTGTGGTATCTGCCGCTGGCGGGGATGGGGCAGGATTCGCCTTATAAGCGATATTGGGGGCAGTTGATTCGATGGCTGGCCGGGGAGGACGTGCGAAACCGGCAGCGCGGGGCGGGGGTGGAGGGGTTGTTAAACAAGAGCCTGTACTCGCTGGGGGAGAGCGTGAAGGTGCGGGCGATGGTGCGGGATGACAAGGGGGACGCGACGCAGTTTGCGCAGGTGACGATGACGATCAAAAAGGCCGGCGACAAGCAGCCGCCCGCGCAGAAGCCGCTGGCGCCGGTGGAGTCGCACCGGGGGATGTACGATGCGACGATCGAGACGCCGGACAAGGGGGAATATGTGGTGGAGCTGACGGCGAGCAAGGATGGGAAGGAACTGGGGAAGGTGCAGTTGAAGTTCACCGTGATCCCGCCGGCCGACGAGATGCTGAAACTGGCGGCGAACCCGGGGCTGATGGAGCAGATCGCGGGGAAGAACCGGGAAGGGTCGTATCGCGATTTGCCGAGGTTGGGAGAGCTTTTGGATAAGCTGATCAGCACGCAGAAAAATGTTTCGACGGTGAAGACGGAGACGGTGAAGATGGGGAACACGATCTCGAGCGTGCTGGCGTTTATCGGGCACAATCCGGAATGGGCGGATAAGTTTGATTTGCCGATGCAGGGGGGGCTGGTGTTTGGGCTGCTGGGGATGGAGTGGGTGCTGCGGAGGAGGTGGCAGTTGCCGTGAAGGGGTGGTGGCGGATAGTCGGTGAGGGTTCAGGGTTCAGTGGGCGGTAGGGGAGCAGGCAGAACGAAGATAAACACAAAGAGGAAGAGGGGGTGTCTTGAGGGTCCCGGTGATCCGGGGGTGGGGGTGGCGATTGGTGGGAGGGGGAATTTGTAACACTTTGATTGGGGTGTGGGTATACGGGCGGTGATTGGTCAAATAACCTTTTTTAGGAGAAGACATGAAAGCGATGACTAAGCCTTTGGCATTGATGTGTGTGTTGGTGGCGATTTTGGGGATGGGGCGGACGGGGGGGGCGGCGCCGGTGCAGGCGAAGAATTTGCCGGCTGATGCCAAGTGGTATTTGCATCTGGATTTTGATGCGATGAAGAACACGGCGATTTATGGGCAGATTCTGGACGCGGTGCGGCTGGAATATCCGATTGATGATTTTCTGCCGCAGTTGAAGGAGGCCATTGGGATCAACCCGCTGACGGACATCAGCGGGGTGACGGTTTTTAACAACTCATTTGAGAAGGACGTGGCGGCGGTTTTGGTTTATGCGCAGTTTGATAAGGATCGGCTGCTGAACGCAGTGGCGCAGAACCCGGAATATGCGGCCGTGGATTACAAGAAGCACACGATCCAGACCTGGACCGACCCCAACGACAGCAAGTCCAAGGCGGGGTGTGTGTATGATGATGGATTGATCCTGATGGGCAACGGCAAGGAGAGCATCAAGATGGCGATTGATGCGCTGGACGCCAAGAAGGACACCGGCCCGGCGCTGGTGAAGGAAGCGCCCAAGGGTGCGTTCTTGTATGCGGCGGCAGACTTGGCGCAGTCGAATGACGCTAACGTGTCGCAGCTTTTGTCCAACTCGCAGGCGGCGACGGCGGCCATTGGGGAGGTGGATGGGAAGATGTCAGTAAAAGTGAACTTGACGGCCAAGACCGCTGACCAGGGGGCGAAGCTCAAGCAGATGCTGGACGGAATCAAGGCGTTTGGCGAGCTTGGGGCGCGCGAGACGCCGACGGCCGTGGATTTGATCCGCGAAGTGCAGGTGTCGGTGGATGGGGCCAAGGTGATGATCAGCATCCAGCATGATGCCAAGACGCTGGTGGAGACGTTGAAGAAGCTGGACGCGGAGAACAAGGCCAAGGCGGCCAAGGCAGCGGGGGCGCAAAAGTAGGTTTGATTTGAACGTGCCGTGGCCGCCTTGTGGGGCGGCCACGGCTTTTGCGCGTCAGGAATCATTTGTCGGACCGCAATGGCTGCTTCCACTTCATCCTCGCTTGAACTGCTCAGCGACGCGGAGTTGGTGGGGCGGGCGGTGGAGGGCGCTCGGGAGGCGTTTGGGCAGTTGGTGTCGCGGTATGAGCGGCGGCTGTTTCGGTTTCTGGTTTCGCATGCCGCCAACGAGGCCGATGCGGAAGATGCGATGCAGGAGGGCTTGGTGAAGGCGTATGTGAACCTGCACCGCTACGATGCGCGTTGGCAGTTTACGACGTGGCTGTTCACGATTGGTTTGCGGGAGCTTCGGACGATTGTCCGGCGGCGTGGGAAACGGGCGGTGCCGCTGGAGCGAGCCCAGGATCATGCCGCCAGGGTGACGCCCGATGCGATGGAGGGGGCGGAGTTGTGGACGGCGGCGAAGCGCTTGTTGAATTCACAGCAGTACATGGCGCTCTGGCTGCGGTATGGGGAGGATCTGCCGGCCCGGGATATTGCACGGATCATGAAAAGGCCGCGGGTGTGGGTGAGCGTGACGATTCACCGGGCGTGCATGTTGCTGAGGCAATCGGTGAGCGTGGATTTGCAATACATTGATAACGATAGGTCGCAAAAAGAGACTGCCGAGGTGTGATATGCCAGAGAGTCATGATGGATTAATTAAAGGATTGCGGCGCGAGGCGCAAGATCGATCCAACGCCGCCGGCGGATATGCGGCGGCGGGTGATGTCGGCGGTGGCGGGGATCGATGCGCCTGGAGTGGGAAATCCGTGGCTGTTGCGCTTGCTGCTGGGCGGGGGCGTTGCGGTGGCGGCGGCGCTGGTGGTTGTGCTTTTATTGCATGAGCGGCCGGTGGGGCCAGGGACGGTGAAATCCATGCCGCAGATTGTCCATAATACGCGCGGGATACCGACGATTTCCGGTGGCGCGCCGCTGGCGTACGCGCAGCGGCTATTGCAGGATCCGATGGGCGGCGAGGTGCATAATTTGTGGAGAGATTTGTCGCGGACGACGGGGACGGTGAGTTCGGCCTTGCCAGCACCGCCGAAGAGGGCGCGGGGGGAGGGGTTGCCGGAAAATCGGACGTTGGGCGGGAGTGGTGCGAAGTTCGTGGCGTGAGATTTCCGATACTCTGAAATTCAGTGCTCGAATGATGCTCACGCGCGGTGCGGGGCGTCGTTGACTTCATGCGACGATTTGCCACATCGAAGAGTTGTTGACGGTGGCGAACAATCCGACATGATTTGCCACTCGGCTGGCGCGGGACTATAACCTCGCGCCGGTGGAGTTGGTTGGTTCAAGGTTTCATCAAGCTTTGTGCTGATGCGTTGATTATGTCGGAAACAGAACTTAAGCCGAGATTTGTGTTCCCCCGATGGGCAAATTACCTTGCGCCGGTAACGGCGTTGATGGCCGTGGGTGGGTTGTTTTATGCGACGGTGGTGATGGGGTTTGGGGCGTCGCCCAAGACGATGGCCGTGGGATATGCACCGGACCAGCCGGTTCCTTATAGCCATGCGCTGCACGCGGGGCGGCTGGGGATCGATTGCCGGTACTGTCATACGACGGTGGAGAAGGCGGCGTTTGCGGCCATTCCGCCGACGCAGACGTGCATGAACTGCCACACCAACATCAAGCCTGACAGCAAGCTGCTGGCGCCGGTGCGGGAGAGTTGGAAGACGGGCAAGCCGGTGCCGTGGGTGAAGGTGCATGATCTGGCCGACTTTGTTTATTTTGATCATCGGGCGCATGTCAGTCACGGCGTGGGGTGCGTGGAGTGTCATCGGCGCATTGACCAGATGGACGTGGTGACGCAGGCCAAGCCGCTGAGCATGTCGTGGTGCCTGGATTGTCATCGGGCGCCGGAGAGTCACTTGCGGCCGCTGGATCAGATTACGAACCTCGGATGGAAGCCTGAAGGCGACGAGGAGAAGCAGGCCGAAATGGGCTTGCAGTTGAAGAAAGATTACGGCATTCACGATTCCGCTTACATGACGAGTTGCTACACGTGTCATCGATAGACCATCACGTCAACGGCGTAGAGTACTGGCGAAGCCTGGAACAACTGGCGGATACTCCCGAGGTACGGGATGTGATCAGCAAGGAGTTTCCGGGCTACGACGCCGACAGCATCGCGAGCAGCTCGCGGCGGAGCTTTTTGAAGATCATGGGAGCGTCGCTGGCGCTTTCGGGGCTGACGCTGTCGGGGTGCAGGCGGTGGCCCAGGGAGCAGCTTGCGCCGTATTCGAGCAACCCGCGCAATCGGATTCCCGGTGTGCCGGAGCAGTATGCGACGATCTGGGAGTTGGGCGGGGTGGGGCAGCCGCTGCTGGTGAACAGCTTCGATGGCCGGCCGATCAAGGTGGAGGGGAACCCGACGCATCCGCTGTCGTGGACGGTTAAAGACAAAATCGGGTCGGCCGACGCGTTTGCGCAAGCGAGCATTTTGGAGATGTACGATCCGCAGCGCAGCCGGACGGTTGTGATCCGCAGCGGGAACAACGCGAAGGAAAGTTCGTGGGAGGCGTTTGCGGGGGCGGTGGAGAAGCAGTTGGCGGGGTGCAGCGGCAGCGGGGGGGAGGGGTTTGCGATCCTCAGCGAGGCGATGTCCGGGCCCGAGCGTCGAGGATATGAAGAAGCGCCTGCTGGCGGCGTTTCCGCAGGCCAAGTGGTATGAGTATGAGCCGCTGACGCGGGATGCGGAGCTGGAGGGGAGCAGGCTGGCGTTTGGGAAGGCGCTTCGGCCGCGATTGAATCTTGAGAAGGCCAACGTGGTGGTGCTGCTGGACGCGGATGTGCTGGGGACGCACCCGGCGCACGTGCGATATGCGGCCGACTGGGTCGGAGCGGCGGCGATCCGCCGACGCGGGGGAGATGAGCCGCGTCTACATGGCGGAATCAGTCGTTCACGATCACCGGATCGGTTGCCGACATTCGGCTGGGCGTGGACCCGAGCCGGCTGTATCCGATTGCGCGGGCGATTGCGGCGAAGCTGGGCGTGGCGGGCGTTTCGGGGGAAGAGAAGCTAAGCGACGCCGAGAAGCGATTTGCGGAAGGGGCGGCGGCGGAGTTGAAGAAGGCCGGATCGGCGGGGGTGCTGGCGGCCGGGGCGAATGCCATTCCGCTGGTGCATGCGCTGGTGCATGCGGTGAATCAGCAGATTGGGGCGACGGGTAGCACGGTAACGTTGCTCGAAGATCCGGCCGGCGATCGGCCAACGCACATGCAGGCGATTGCGGAGCTGTGCGGGCAAATGAATGCGGGCAAGGTGAACACGCTGCTGATTCTGGGCGGGAACCCGGCGTACGATGCGCCGGCGGACGTGGATTTTGCCAAGGCGCTGGCGAAGGTGGGGACGAGCATCCGGCTGGGGCTGTATGAGGATGAGACGTCGAAGCTGGTGAACTGGCATTTGCCGCGGGCGCATTATCTGGAATCGTGGGGCGATGCGCGGGCGTGGGATGGAACGCCCAGCGTGGTTCAGCCGCTGATTGAGCCGCTGTTTGGAGGCAAGTCGCCGATTGAGATTCTGGCGATGGTGAGCGGCGATTCGGTCAAGGCGGGTGATCAAATTGTGCGGCGGACGTGGGGGAAGTCGGAATCTGGATTTTGCGAAGATTATGGAAGCGGGGTTGGCACTGGCACCCGACGCGGGGTTTAAGGCGGCCGAGGCGACGCTGAAGGCGGTGGAGTTTACAGCGCCTGAAACCAGTGGGCAGGGGCTGACGCTGCGGTTTGAGCAGGACTCGCACACTTACGATGGGCGGTTTGCCAACAACGGCTGGCTGCAGGAGACGGCCGATCCGCTGACGAAGCTGGTGTGGGACAATGCGGCGCTGGTGTCGAAGAAGGATGCGGATCAGCTTGGGGTGGATACGAACGACGTGATCCGCATTGAGGTTCCGGGTGGGCGGAGTCTGGACGTGGCGGTTTATGTGTTGCCGGGTCAGCCGGTCGGGGTGATTGGGCTGGCGCTGGGGTATGGGCGCACGGCCGCGGGGAGCATTGGGGACAATCTTGGGTTTAACGCCTACACGATTCGCACCAGCACGACGCCATATGCGGTGGCGGGCGTGAAGGTGAGCAAGACCGGCCGGAGCTATGAGCTGGCGGGGTCGCAGGTACATCACATTATTGATGCGATTGGCGCGGCCGGGCGCGATGAGCGAATTGGCGAAAAGAACAAGAGCGGCAAGATCATTCACGAGGCGACGTTCGCGGAGTACAAGTCAAACCCCCGCGCCGCCAACGGCGAGGCGCGGCGAAATGGGTTGCAGCTTTTTGAGGCGCCCAGTGCGTTTAATACGCCGCACGCGTGGGGCATGGCCGTGGACATGAATAGTTGCATCGGGTGCAACGCGTGCGCGGTGGCGTGCCAGGCGGAGAACAATATTCCGATCGTGGGCAAGGTGCAGGTGTTGAACCATCGGGAGATGAACTGGATTCGCATCGACCGGTATTTTAAGGGGACGGCGGATGACCCCAACCCGCAGGTGGTGTTTCAGCCGGTGATGTGCCAGCACTGCGAGAACGCGCCGTGCGAGCAGGTTTGCCCGGTGGCGGCGACGGTACACGACACCGAGGGGTTGAACACGATGGTGTACAACCGCTGCATCGGCACGCGGTATTGCTCGAACAACTGCCCGTACAAGGTGCGGCGGTTCAATTACTTTGATTTTCATTCCAAGGATCCGCGCGGCGGGCGATTTGCCAAGCCGTGGAACAATATCCCCGACACGCAGCAGAACGAGAGCATCGACAAGATCAAGCGGATGGTGTTCAACCCCGGCGTGACGGTTCGGATGCGCGGCGTGATGGAAAAATGCACCTACTGCGTGCAACGGATTCATACCGTGACGATCGCCAAGCGCGCGAATCGGCAGGAAGTGATTGACGGGGATATCGTGACGGCGTGCCAGCAGGCGTGTCCGACGCAGGCGATTGTTTTTGGCAATTTGAATGACCCGCAGGCGAAGGTGACACAACTGCACAAGAACCCGCGGGCGTATGGGATGCTGGATGAGTTGTTGAACACGCGGCCGCGCACGCGGTATCTGGCGAAGCTGCGGAACCCGGCCGAAGCGTCGGGGAAAGAAGTGGCGGGCGCGGCCCGGGATTCGGACGTAAACGGATAAACCCATGGTTGAGTTTGATAACACATCCGATGATCCGCGCGGCCGCCAGCCGCTGGTGCTGGGCAATCGGGACTTTGCATCGGTGACGGATGAAGTGTGCAAGGTCGCGGAGCGCAAGACGACGCGGGCGTGGAAGATCGCGTTTGCGATCTCGGTGTCGTTCCTGGGGCATGCTGGGCGGGTGCATCGGCTATCTGGTGACGACGGGCGTTGGCGTGTGGGGAAACAACCAGCCGGTGAGCTGGGCGTTTGATATCGTGAACTTCGTGTTCTGGGTCGGCATCGGCCACGCGGGCACGCTGATCTCGGCCATCTTGTTTTTGTTCCGCCAGCGCTGGCGCACGGGCATCAACCGGTTTGCCGAGGCGATGACGATTTTCGCGGTCATGTGCGCCGGGCTTTTTCCGGCGATTCACGTCGGGCCGGCCGTGGCTGGCGTACTGGCTGTTTCCGATTCCGAATCAGATGACGATGTGGCCGCAGTTTCGCTCGCCGCTGCTGTGGGACGTGTTTGCGGTGAGCACGTATGCGACGGTGTCGCTGCTGTTCTGGTACATCGGGATGATCCCGGATCTGGCGACGCTTCGCGATCGGGCCACCAGCAGGACCAAGCAGCTTGCGTATGGGTTTTTTGCGCTGGGGTGGACGGGTTCGAGCAGGCACTGGCATCGCTTTGAGCGGGCGTATCTGCTGCTGGCCGCACTGGCGACGCCGCTGGTGTTGTCGGTGCATTCGGTGGTGTCGTTTGACTTTGCGACCTCGCAGCTTCCGGGCTGGCATACGACGATTTTTCCGCCGTACTTCGTGGCCGGTGCGGTGTTCGGCGGGTTTGCGATGGTGCTGACGCTGGCGATTCCTGCACGGCAGTGGTTTGGGCTGAAGGACCTGATCACGATGCGGCACATCGAGAACATGTGCAAGGTGCATGCTGGGGACGGGGATGATCGTGGCGTATGCGTATGGGACGGAATTTTTCACCGCCTGGTACAGCGGCCAACATTACGAGCGGTTTGCGTTTATGAACCGTGCGTTTGGGCCCTATGCGTGGTCGTTCTGGATCATGATTTTCTGCAACGCGATTTCGCCGCAGATCCTGTGGATCAAGAAGATGCGGACGAACCTGGCGGTGGTGTTTACGGTGGCGATGTTTGCGAACATCGGGATGTGGTTCGAGCGGTTTGAGATCATCGTGACCTCGCTGACGCGGGACTTTTTGCCGTCGAGCTGGTGGTCGTACCGGCCGACGCCGATTGACATTTGCATGCTGGCCGGGAGCTTTGGGCTTGTTCTTTACGATGTTTTTGTTGTTCTGCCGGTTTTTGCCGGTGGTGGCGATGGCGGAAGTGAAGACGGTGATGCCGCAGGCGCATGCGCATCCGGATGAGCACGATGAGGTTTCGGGGGATGAACATAAGGCCGATTATCAACCTGACGAACATCACATCCCGCTTCGCGGCGAGGCGCAGGCGCACGCGCTTTGGGATAAACAGCCATGAGCACAGTGCTGGAAGATATTGAATCCGAGACACCCGTGACACCGGTTGAAGAACCGGAGTTGGTGGGGTTGCTCGCGGAATATAAAGACGTGGATGCGATCATGCGCGCGGCGCGGGGCGTGCGCAATGCCGCGGTTTAAGCGGTGGGACGTGCATAGCCCGTTTCCGATCCATGGCATCGACAGCGCGATGGGGGTCAAGCCGACGATTCTGCCCTGGCTGGTGCTGGGTGGGGGGTTATCTGGGCTGGGCGGCGGCGTGTGCTCCAGTGGTATTGCAATGCGCACGACTACAAGTTTCTAATCAGCGGCAAGCCGTTCTGGAGCTTGCCGGCCAATATTCCCGGTGGCTTTTGAATGCACGATCCTGGCCGCGGCGCTGACGGCGGTGTTTGGGATGCTGGCGTTGAATCGCCTGCCGCTGCTTTACAACCCGCTGTTTAAGAGCGAGCGGTTTCGGCGCGTCACCACCGACCGGTTTTTCATTGTGGTTGATGCAAGCGATCCAATGTTTGATGAGCAGAAGACGGGGGAGCTTTTGCAGTCGCTGGGGGCGATGAGCGTTGAAAGGGTGGAGGATTAGGCCCATGGCAGAGCGATTCACAACCGATGGATTGCCGGAGTACACGGTCGCGGTAAGCGAGCCGCGGCTGCGCAAGCCGCCGTTCTGGATGATCGCGATATTTCTGATCGTGATCCTCGCGTCGCTGCTGCCGCTGGTTGTGCTGGGGCGGGCGCGGGTGTCGCCGTCGCGGGAGCCTCGGGTGCAGTTGATTCAGGACATGGGGACGCAGCCCAAATATCGGGAGCAGCAGTCGAGCGACGTGTTCGCGGATGGGCGGGCGGATCGGCCTCGGATTCCCGGGACGGTGGCGCGGGGCGAGGTGGAAGAGGACGATCATTATTTCCGTGGCTTTAGCGCAAAGGCCGGCGCGGACGGTAAGACGCAGGCGACGTTCTTCGAGAATTTTCCGCCCAGGGTGAAAGTGGATGCGTTGCTGGTGAAGCGCGGGCAGGAGCGATTTAACATTTACTGCGCCGCGTGTCATGGGCAGGACGGATATGGCAACGGCCCGGTAAACGCGCGGGCGGTGGAGTTGGCGGAAGGCAAGTGGGTGCCGGCCGCGTCGCTCCATGCCGATAGCGTTCGGGCGCGGCCTGTCGGGCATATTTTTAACACGATCAATGTCGGCATCCGAACCATGCCGGGATATGGGCGCAGGTGCCGGTCGAGGATCGATGGGCGATTGTTTCGTATGTACGCGCCCTGCAACTGAGCCAGAACGCACCCGCGACGGCGCAAGACAAGGTTAGCTTGAATCAGCAGACAGGCCTGGAGAAGTAAAGTGGCAACTGACGGAGCAAAAAAACCGCGTGCGGATGAGCGCCTGCAATTTGGCGAGCGGGCCTGGCCTATCTACAGGCTGGGGATCGTGCTGGCGATTGTTGGATTGGCGGCGAGCCTGTTGCTGGGGTATTTCCAGGACGATCGATTCCGCCGGTTTTACTTTTCTTATCTCACCAGCTTCGCGTTCTTTCTCAGCCTGGCCGTCGGGGCGCTGTTTTTTGTTTTGATGCAGTTCCTGACCCGCGCGGGCTGGAGCGTGAGCGTGCGGCGAATCGCGGAGGTGATGGGGACGACGATGCCGATCCTGGGGATCATGTCGACGCCAATCCTGGTGTCGGTGCTGATCCACCGGGGCGATCTGTATCCGTGGGCGTTGCCGCTGAGCGCGGCCGCGCCACATGCGGAGGTGGCTGGCGGGCACGATCCGGCCGACGTTGACACCGCCCCCAAGCCCAACGGCGCCGAGGCGCAGGCGGCGGACCATCGGCGGGTGCTGGACGAGGACACGCTTGAGAAGCGGGCCTTTTTGAACCCGACGTTTTTTATCATCCGCGTCATCCTGTATTTCGTGATCTGGAGCGGCATCGCGGTTTATTACTGGCGGCAATCGGTGCTGCAGGATGAGACGCGCGAGGTGCAGATCACCGACGCCTGCAGGCGTACAGCGCGCCGGCGATGGTGCTGCTGGGTTTGACGGTGACGGGGGCGGCGTTTGACATGTTCATGTCGCTCGATCCGCACTGGTACAGCACGATGTTCGGCGTCTATTTCTTCGCCGGGTCGGCCGTCTCGTTCTTTGGCGTGATCATCCTGATCGCGTTCCTCCTGCAACGCGGCGGGTTCCTCGCCCGCAGCATCGACACCGAGCACTATCACGATCTCGGGAAGTTTCTGTTTGGGTTTGTGTTTTTCTGGGGGTACATCGCGTTCAGCCAGTACATGCTCCTCTGGTATGCGAACATTCCAGAGGAGACGGAATGGTTTGCGCGGCATGGGGCGACGACGGTGAAGAACGTGATTACGGGCGATGCGCCCTTCCATTATGCGGTGAGCGGGTGGTCGGCCGTGGTGCTGGCGATTTTGTTTGGGCAGTTGCTGATCCCGTTCGCGCGGGCTCCTATCGCGGCACGTGAAGCGGCGGATGGGGACGCTGGTTTTCTGGGCGGTGTGGATCATCGCATTTCATTATCTGGACATGTACTGGCTGATCATGCCGCAGTATGCGGAGGGCGGCCGGGCGTTTCATGTTTCGCTGATCGATTTCACCGCGTTCATCGGCCTTGGCGGCGTGTTTATCGCGGCGATGGTGCGAACGGGCGCGATGCACAGCCTTCGGCCGATGGCCGACCCGCGACTGTCGGAAGCGCTGGCGTTTGAGAATTTCTAAAGGTGCATCATGGCGATCAAACAGGAAGCCAATTCGCGATTGATCATCACCATCGGCGCGGTGTCTGGGATTCTGCTGCTGGTGATGATGATCGGCACCGAGGCGTGGTTCAAGAACGAAGAGCGGCATGAGCTGGAGATCAAGTGGCAGGCATCGCCGAACCTGGCGTTGCTGGAGATGCGGGCCGAGCAGCAGGCGCGGATCAATGGCTATCGTGTCGATGCCAAGACGGGAGTGCGAGCCATCCCGATCGGCGAGGCGATGCGGATGGTGGTTGAGACCAAAGGAAAGCTGCCGGCGACACAGCCGGCCGCTCAGGATGCAAAGTAACGGTAATTGATGCGACGGACGCGTTTCGACATCTTCTGTTTCGGCTGACGCTGGCGATCGCGGCACTTTTCTTTGCTGCGCCTTTGCGGGCCGCGACGATGAATCCGTCGGGGGATCAGTCGGCCGTGAGCGCCGACGCGGTGCCCGATGAGCTGAAGGGCGTGGGCGTGGACGAGCACCTCAACGCGCAGTTGCCGCTTGACCTGGCGTTTGTGGACGATGCGGGGCGGGATGTGAATCTGCGGCAATATTTCAGCGGCAAAAAGCCGGTGGTGTTGCAGCTTGGATATTATGGCTGCCCGATGTTGTGCGGGTTGATCTCCCAGGGGTTGGTGAACTCGCTGCGCAACGTGACGCTTGATCCGGGCAAGGATTTCGAGGTGGTGTGCGTCAGCATCGATCCATCCGAAAAGCCAAGCATGGCGTCGGCCAAAAAGCAGTCGTACGTTGCTAGTTACCAGCGGGCGGGGACCGACAACGGCTGGCATTTTCTGACCGGTAAGCAGCGGGCCATCACGGCGCTGCGGAGGCGGTGGGTTTTAAATACAAGTGGGTGGCGAGCGCCCAGCAGTTTTCGCATCCGGCAGCGCTGATGATCTGTATGCCCGATGGGCGGATCTCGCGGTATCTGACGGGCGTGAACTATGACCCGAAGACGGTGCGGATGTCGCTGGTGGAGGCGTCCGACGGCAAGATCGGGACGAAGATGGACCAGTTGTTTCTGACGTGTTTTCAGTACGACGGCAAGCAGGGGAAGTATGCCGTGTTTGCGATGGGGGTGATGCGGCTGGGCGGAATTTTAACGGTGCTGGTGGTGTCGATGGTGCTGCTGCGGCTGTTTCTGCGCGAGCGCCATCACCGCCGCGATTTATTGATGACGGCCCCCGTGTCGTCCGGTGCGCAGGGCGCGTGACGAGATTTTAATTATGCGATGTTTATTGGCTGACGTTACGTCCGGCGGTTTCTGGCTCCCTGAAAGAGCGTCTACCGTCGCGCCGATCGACCGATGGGCTTTTCAGCTTCATCCTGTGGATCTGCGTCTTCTTTTTCCTGCTGGTGGCGGTGTTGCTGGTGACGTTTGTGGTGAAGTACCGGCACCAGGAAGGAAAAGTGCAGGAGAGCACGGCCGGGCACAGCACGGCGCTGGAGCTGACGTGGACGATTATTCCAACCATCATCGTGCTGGTTATTTTTTACTTTGGGTTCCGGCAGTTTTTGAATCTGTCGGTTGAGCCGCCCAACGCATATGAGATCACCGCGACGGGGATGATGTGGAACTGGCAGTTTACGTATCCCAATGGGTATGTGTCGCCGGAACTGCACGTGCCGGCGGGAGTGCCGGTGCGGGTGATTCTGGTTTCACAGGATGTGATTCACAGCCTATTCGTGCCGGTGTTCCGGGTGAAGAAGGACGTGGTGCCGGGGAGGTATAACCGGATATGGTTTCAGGCCGAAAAGCGTGCTGAAACTACCGATGCCGACATGTACGACCTGTACTGCGCTGCTTATTGCGGCACGAATCATTCGACGATGACGAGCCATGCGTTTGTGCATACGCAAAGTGATTTCAGGGTGTGGCTCGACCAAGGCCTCCGACATTCATGGGACCAGGTCACCGATTGACGCCGGGGAGATCTTGTACAAGACGCGCAGCTGCGCGGGCTGTCATAGTGTTGAGAAGGACAAGATCATCACCGGGCCAAGCTGGCGCGACATGTTTGGGTCGCAGGTTCCGCTGGAGGGCGGGGCGACGGTGACGGCCGACGAGGAGTATGTGCGGGAGTCGATCCTGGCGCCGGCGGCGAAGATTCATCGCGGCTTTCCAAACGTGATGCCCAGCCAGCAGGGGATGCTGCGCGAGCAGGACATCAACGCAATCATCGCCTACATGAAATCAATCAGCGTGAACTTCAAGGGTGATCTGGCGCCGCTGCACGTGGTGCCCGTGAAGTCGGAAAAGGCGCTGACGCCGACGACCGCCCCCGTGACGCCGCCGGCCACCCGCCCGGCCACTGTTCCGGCCGCGGGCGCATTGGATAAGAAGTCTGACTAGAGTAACGAGCTGACGAATCGGAGTAATCGTATGTCTGCCGACGCAGGTACAATTCCATATAGAGATCCGGGGTCGCCCCTTGGGCGGCCGGTGCCGGTTGTTCCGGAGGACAACTACCTCACCCATGGCAAAGGGGTGGCCTCCTGGCTGTTTACGCTGGATCACAAGCGCATTGGCATCATGTATATGGTGGGGATTTTGTCGGCCTTCTTCCTGGGCGGGATGTTTGCCATCATCGTGCGGACGATGCTCTGGAGTCCGATTCAGATGATGGCCGGGAATGAAAACGTCGCCGCATCGTCTTACCGGCTCTATAACCACGCGTTCACGTTGCATGGCGCGGTGATGGTGTTCATGTTCATCATCCCGGCCATCCCGGCGATCATGGGCAATTTCATCCTGCCTTTGCAGCTTGGGGCCAAGGACGTGGCGTTTCCCCGGCTGAACCTTTTAAGCTTCTGGCTCTATGGCATCGGGGCGATTCTCTTTGCATACATTCTTCTCAGCGGCGTGCTGCACGCGGCGTTTGACATCAACGTGCCCGGAGGCTTTGGGCTTGATACCGGGTGGACGTTCTATACGCCGTATAGCAGCTCCAAGGCCGCGGGCAACGTGGTGGCCGCGACGATGGGGGCGTTTGTCCTGGGATTCAGCTCGATTCTGACGGGCGTGAACTTCATCGCGTCGATTCATACGCTACGTCCCAAGGGCATGACCTGGTTTCGCATGCCGCTTTTCCTCTGGGCGCTGTATGCGACGAGCATCATCCAGATTCTCGCCACACCGGTGCTGGGAATCACGCTGCTGCTGCTGGCCGCCGAACGAGCCATCGGCATCGGCATCTTTGATCCGGCGCTGGGCGGCGATCCTGTGCTGTTCCAGCACTTCTTCTGGTTCTATTCCCACCCGGCCGTCTACATCATGATCCTGCCGGCGATGGGCGTGATCAGCGAGATCATCGTCGTCTATAGCCGCAAGCACGTATTTGGATACAACTTCATCGCGCTCAGCTCGATCGCGATTGCCCTGCTGGGCTTTCTGGTGTGGGGGCATCATATGTTTGTCAGCGGCCAATCGCCGCTTGCCAATGTGGTGTTCAGCCTGCTGACGTTCAGCGTCGCGATTCCGTCGGCGGTGAAGGTGTTCAACTGGCTGGCGACGCTTTACAAGGGGGACATCCGGCTGAAGACGCCCATGCTTTATGCACTGGGCTTCATCATGCTGTTTACCATCGGCGGGCTGACTGGGTTGTTCCTGGGCGCACTGGCGGTGGACGTGCATCTGACCAACACTTACTTCATCGTCGCGCATTTTCATTACGTGATGATGGGGAGCATGCTGTTCGCGTTCCTGGGCGGGATGTATTACTGGTGGCCGAAAATGTTCGGCAAGATGTACAACGAGAAGTGGGGCGTGATCGCGTCGATCATCGTTTTCATCGGGTTTCAACCTGGCGTTTTTCCCGCAGTTTATCGCGGGCAGCCGGGGCATGCCCCGCCGGTACGCGAGCTACCCCATCAAGTTCGTGAGCTATCACCGTGCTTCGACGATCGGCGCTTACACGATGGGCGCGGGGCTTGTGCTGGTGGGGTTGAACTTGGCGCATGCGCTGCGGCGCGGGAAGAAGGCGCCGATGAATCCGTGGGGCGGCAACACGCTGGAATGGCGCACGCCCTCGCCGCCGCCGCACGATAACTTCCCGGTGGCGCCGGTGGCCGGCGATCCGTACGATCTTCACGGCTGGGAATATGATCCCAACACGCAGAACTGGGTTTTGAACGAGAGCGCCCGGTCCGCATCGGTTACTCACTGAGAATCGCAATGAGCAACATCGTCAGCAATCCCTCGGCCACCGCGCTCCTCGATGAGCCGCACGTGGAGCACGGCGGCAACGGGCACAACCCCAACCTCGCCCATCATTTCGACACGCCAGAGCAGCAGTACACCTCTGGCAAGCTGGGCATGTGGGTTTTTCTGGGGACCGAGCTTCTGATGTTCGGCGGGCTGTTTTGTGCCTATTCGGTGTATCGCCACAACCATCCCGAGGTATTTGTTTACGCGCACCGCTACCTCGACAAATGGCTGGGGGCGATCAACACCGTCGTGCTCATCACCAGTTCATTGACTATGGCGTGGGGCGTGCGTGCGTCGCAGTTGAACAAGAACAAGCTGCTGATCGGCCTGTTGATCTGCACGCTGATGGGCGGCTACGGGTTCCTGGGCATCAAGAGCATCGAATACAACCAGAAGTGGAAGCACCACCTGTGGTTTGGCAGCGACAACATTTTCTCGGCGAACTACAAGGGGCATGCTTCGGTGGAGGAGCTGGAGCACGAGGCGCTAAACGCGGCCCACCACGGCGCTGGTCATGTGGAGGCCGAACCGACGGAGCCGATGGAGAGATCGGCGGCGGGGTTTGTCGATCCCAACACCGGAACGCCCGACGAAGCGAAGATCAAGCCGGCGTTTGAAGCACCGGCGGGTCTGGCGCCGGCGGTCGCGGCGGCCGGCACGCATCACAACATCGTCTTTGACCAGCTTGCTAAAAAAGAGCAGGAGCGGGTCGCGACGTTCTTCAACATTTACTTTTTCATGACCGGCTTGCACGGCCTGCATGTGGTGATCGGCATGTCTCTGATCTTCTGGGTGCTGATCCGCTGCTTTGGCCCGCGCCGGCGCCCGTTCGTGATGCCGGCGGGGCTGGCAAGCGTCGGGCCTGTTTCTGCTCTACCTGCTGCTCATGACGGGAGCCCGCTCGATGGCGTACGCGGGCATCGCGATCCTGTTGATCTCGGCGCTGTGGGCGGCGTCGCGCATGTCCCGCGCCAAGGCCGCTCCGGCCGGCGGCGGCGATTTCAGTCCGGAGTATTTCACGCCGGTCGATCTGGTGGGGCTTTACTGGCATCTGGTGGATTTGATCTGGATCTTCCTGTTTCCGCTGCTGTACCTCATTCATTAATAGCATTTACGAGCAAGCCATGGAATCTACCTCACATCCAATCGACCCACACGCGGCCTCTCACGGCGCAGGCGCTCCGCACATTCACGTCACGTCCCCCAAGTTGCTGCTGGGCGTTTTCGCGGCGCTGCTTGTGCTGACCATTTTGACGGTGGGCGTGACGAGCGTTGACCTTGGGCCGGCGAACATCTGGATCGCGCTGTTTGTGGCCGTGGCCAAGGGCGGGCTGGTGGTGATGTATTTCATGCACCTGCGCTGGGACAGCTATTACAACGGCATCATCCTGATCGCGTCGCTGTTCTTCGTGGCGCTCTTTATCGGGATCGCGGTGCTGGATACGAAGGAATATCAGCCCAACCTTGAGCCGCCCAATCAGGGACAGGTCATGAGCGTGCAGCATGGCCGCTGATCTGGATTACTTTGGCCCCCGCCCCGACCACAACCCAAAGCCCGGTTCCAGCCCGCCCCGCGCCAGCACCATCGGCGTGTGGCTGTTCCTGGCTGCGCTGGCGATGCTGTTCATGGCCAGCATTCTTGGCTACATCCTGATCCGCACCGGCCCGGCCCGACGCAATTCGCCTGACGTGGTAATTCATCTTCCCGGCCTGCTGTGGGTTAGCACGGTGCTGGTGATTGGGGTGAGCATTGCCATCGGGAGGGCGCTGGGGTATGTGCGCCGCGAACGCCAGCCGGAGTTTCGGCAATGGATCATGATCTCGCTGATCCTTGGCGTCGCATTTGTCCTGGTTCAGGCGCCGGCGCTGGCGATGCTGATGGCCTCGCACCGCGTGCTTCGCGCCAATGGGCTTGGCCTTTATGGGCTGATCTTTTCGTTTGTTTTGCTTCACGCCCTGCACGTGGTGGGGGGGATCGCCCGGCTGATCGTCATCACCCGCCGGGGCTTTATGGGGGATTTCGATCACGAGCATTATCTGCCTGTGCGCCACGTTGCGATGTACTGGCATTTCCTGGATGCCGTCTGGATCGTCATGTTCTTGACGTTCTGGGCCATCGGGTGACGGCTACTGCTTGAGTTCTTCGGTGGTCTGGTTCCAGTCTTTGATCTGGGGAAGATCAAAATCCTTGTCGGCCAGTGCGGGATCGTTCACCTTCAGGTTGGTGAGCGTGGTTGATTTGCGCGTGCCTTCGGGATCCAGGGTATCGATGCGGCTGGGGAAGCCGGACTTGCGATCGACGTAGACATCAATGCGTTTGAACTTGGTCTTGAACTGCTCGTTGGCGGGGGTGGGAACAAGCTGCACATGCACGGTGCCGGGAGGATCTTTCTCGGCGGCGGCGACTTTGGTG
The DNA here is from genome assembly GCA_963788015.1 of uncultured Phycisphaerales bacterium. Taxonomy (GTDB): domain Bacteria; phylum Planctomycetota; class Phycisphaerae; order Tepidisphaerales; family Tepidisphaeraceae; genus JBBRHH01. The sequence continues at coordinate 2,277,116 of CAWBEY010000012.1, read as the reverse complement.
ACGGTGAATTGCTTCTGCACTTCCTGCTGGATCCTGGCCGATGGGCAGCGGGAAGGGGCCTTCGCCCAGTTTCAGGACGTTGATCTTCTGGCCGGGCTTGAGCACCTGACGTTTAACCTCCGTCTTGTTTTTATAGGTTCGATCCCAGAGCCACCCATCTTCGAGTTTGTATTCGATCTTTTCGTCGGCGAATTTGCGCTCGCCGCGGACGACGGTCGGGAAGACGACGCGCATGCGGTCGCTGCCGCCGTCGCGGCGCTGATACCAGACGTCGCCCTGGCGCGTGGTGGATTCGCCGGTGAGGGGGTCGAAGTCGCGCATGGAGACGCTGGCATCGAAGTTTTTGAGGTCGGCCCCGGCGTCGTGCAGGGCGATGAGAACCTGATCGATAGTTGAATCGGTGGTGATTTTGTCGACGCCTGTGCCGACTGGATTGACGATGGCGGAAGCGCACCCGCAACAACGTGCAGGAGCAGGATGGCGAGGGTCATAAAGGATGCGCCATGGAGTTCCCTTCACGACATAAGACATTGCTGGAGCATTGTAGTTAGCTCCGGGAGGTTATGGGCGCTCTTCCAGGGCTGGGCCGCGAAAGGACGGGATTTGCCGTGGCTGATCCAGATGGTGGGCACGCCGGCGGCAATGCCGGCCTCCACGTCGTATTGGCCATCACCCACCATCCAGGCTTCATGCGGGCGAATCTGCAGACGCTCGCACGCATGATGCAGCGGCTGGGGGTCGGGCTTAAATCGGCCATCTTCGCGGGTGACCAGCACGTCAAAGTTCAGATCGTGCAGGCGCAGGACGGTCTGAACACTCGAGCGGCTGTTGCGGGTGATGAGGGCCCGGCGAATATTGCCAGCCTCCAGTAAGTTTAAGAGCTCGTGACACCCTTCGCCCAATGTTGAATTGGCGGCCGCCTCCTCCTCATGGCGGTGAAGGATTGCTTCCGCCCTTCGCCGATCGGCATCGGGCATGTCGGCCAGGGCCTCCAAAATAGGCCGACCATCAATACCCATTTCGGCCTTGAGCCTGGGGAAGTCGAGCAGCGGGCGGGTGATGGTGCCGTCCATGTCAAACAAAACGGCCTTGGGTGGAATCAACATGCTTTTAGCGATCATAGTAACATCAGCGGATGCAGTGCCCAATGTGCAGGACGAAAACGCAGATGCGAGATGGTCGCCAAAGGTGTTGGCTGTTGCCGGCGGTTCTGCTGTTGATGTGCTTCGCGCCGGCTGCGTATGGGGGGTGGTTTGATCCGCAGTGGTCGTACCGCCGGCAGCTTGATGTGGAATGGCCGGCCGAGAAGGCGAGCGAGGACGAGCTGGCGATGGCGGATTTCTATGCCGCCGGGCATGTTCAGCCAAAGGGGGAGGATGTGCGGGTGACGACCGACGAGGGGCGGGCGGTGCCTTGCACGGTGCTGTCGGTGGGGCCGGGGGATCGGGTGCGGGTGGCGTTCAATTTGATTCGGCCGGCAAAGCGGTACTTCGTCTACTTTGGCAACGCCCAGCCGGCGGCAAAGGCGGCGGAGGAGGCGAACTTTCACTGGGGGTTGCTGCTGGACATGCGGAAATTTTCCGGCGGCGACATTCATACTTTTCAGCAGATGGAGGCCGCTTGGAGCAACTGCAAAAGAAGAAATCGGGAGGATGATGTGGGACAAGCTGTCGATCGGGTTCAACCCATTCGGCGAGCCGCAGTCGTCCATCGCCAAGTTCAGCGGGATGATCTTTGCGCCGGTGGATGGCCAATATACCTTCGCCGCCTCGGCCCAGAATCGCGGGGCGCTTTACATCGACTCCAAGCCGGTGGTATTTGCCCATGGCAGCGTCGGTGACGTGCAGTTCAATGCGAAGGTGGACCTGAAGCGCGGCAAGCATGATGTGATGTTTTTGCAGGCGCATACCGATGGCGATCCGCGGATGTCGGTGGTGTGGAAACGGCCGGACCAGAATAAATATGAAGTGATTGGGGCAGAGTTTTTTGGTGCGATGCCGCACGTGATGGTGGGGGGGCTGGAAGAGCACAACAAGACGATCACGGCCGACTTTCGGCTGGAGTATCTGGGGGAGAGTTTTTATGCCAACCACTACTCGCACCGCTATCGCCTGACGGGGCAGTTGGCCAAACCATTCGCCGGCGCGAAATATGAATGGGACTTTGGCGACGGGCAGATGGGGAGCGGCCCGGTGATGGAGCACGTTTATCTCAACGATGGCGATTATGTCGTGAAGGTGGCGGTGCATGTCGGGGGGAATGTGGATCTTCAGTCGACGACGATTCACGTGAGCCGGGTGTATGAGCGGCTGGACAATCCGCCCAATGATCCGCTGGGCGTGCAGTCGAAAATTGTTCAGGCGTATGATGTGGCGAAGATTCCCGCCAACATCGCTGGCGTGGGCGACGCTGCTCCACCTGCGGGCCGAGGCGTGGGACGCGGCCATTGCGGCGGGAGAACGAATGGCCCAAACGGATGATGGAAATGCCGCGGCGGGGATGGAGGCGCTGGAGGAGGCGACCAGGACGCTGAGCGCCCATGACCGCACGGCCGCGGCGATGCATTTGTGGGAGCTTGTCGGGCCAAAATCAAATCTCCAGCCGGCGGCGGCGCGGCAGTATGCCTATCTGCTATTGTGGCGCGTGGGTGATCTGGAGAAAGCGCTGAAAATCCTTGAGCCCCTGGCCAAGGGGAACAAAGACCAGGCGCTGTTGCGGACGTATGCGCAGGCATTGATCCTGAACCAGAGAACGGCGGAGGGGAAGGAAATCCTGGATAGCCTCCCCGACCAGGCGCCGCAGGGCCAACAGGCGGCCCTGAGCGGCGCGCTCGCCCGCACCATCGAATACTACATCACCGACGGAGAGTGGGAGAGTGGCGAGGAGGCGTGGGAAACGTGGCAGGCCAAGTTTCCAAGTGATTTCCTACAGGGATACAGCGTATTGCTCAGGACAAAGCTGATGGAGTTGAAGAAGGCGCCCGAGGCGGCAGCGCGGGTGTCGGAGGCGTTTGCGCTGGCCGTGCCGCGCTCGTCTTATGCACCGCAACTCCTGGATCGCGCCAGTAAGCTGCTGGCCCAAAGCAACCCGGAAAAGTCCAAGGCGCTGCGGGAGCTGTTGAAGCAGAAATATCCGGAAGATCCGCTCAGCCAGGAATCTAAATAGCGGTGAAATCAGTCCCAGCGAAAGACGCCTTTGCCCCAGGCGTAGATGTAGGCGACGAGCAGGATAACCACGAAGATCACCATCTCGATCAGCAGCATCCCGGCGCCGTTGTTCTTGGCCACGGCGTCCGGGAATAACGTTGCCCAGGGATAGAAGAAGACAATTTCGACGTCGAACACCAGGAAGATCATCGCGACGAGATAGAAGCGGACGTTGAAGCGCTGGCGTGCGTCGCCGATGGGGACCATGCCGCTTTCGTAGCTGATTTCCTTGCCCGGGCCGGTGCGGCGCGGGCCGACGACGACGGAGAGAACGACGTTGCCGATGGCAAAGCCGATGCCGATCAGGATGAGCAGGACGACCGGGATCCAGGAGGTGCGCGGATCGTCGGGAGCTTGTGCGAGACTCGAGAAAATAGTCATGTCCTTCCTTGCAATCGCTATTCACGCTACTCTACGAAGGCGGCGGTTAAATGCAACGCCGAACGTTTATCGCGGCATATGCCGATGAATATTAACGTGCATCGACATGTCAGTGCAGCCGCTTGCAGCAGGGTGGATTAGGTTCCTTGGGAAGTTGGCGTTATGCTGTTGGCACCAGTGGGAAGTTCGGGAATGTTGGCGTCCGCCAGAAACAAGCTTCGATTAAGTCTGCGCGCTTTCAAGCGGGCCAATCAGTATCCATTGCTCCTGCCGCATCACCGGGTCGTCGATCAGGGGATTCAAACGTTTTCGCGAGTTGTCCAGCCACTGCCCCCGCAGGAAGTGGCGGCGCTGCGGCTTTGCAATGGCACGCGCACGTTGACGGATATCTGCCAGCACACTGGCGTGGCGGGGAAGCGGCTGCTCGAATTCTACGAAAACGAGTTTCTGCTGCTGTGGCGCACGGCCCTTCCCGAAAAGCAGAATTTCGCGGCGCAGCTCAAGGCGGTGATCGTCTCGCCTCATCCGGACGATGCGGCCTTTTGCCTGGGCGGCCTGATGCTGCAAAGCGAGCCAGGCTCCATCATCGTTCTGGACATTTTCACGCGAACGGCCTGGAGCCGGTTTCCAACCGAATTGAATGATGTGGCGCAGATCCAGGAAGTGCGCATGACCGAGGAGCACTGGATGGCGCGGCTGGCGGGTTGCCGCCTGACCAACCTGAATTTTCCCGAGGCGCTCTTGCGGCAGCACATGATCGAAGGCGTTTTTTCGGACGCGCCCAATGCATCATGGGACCAGGACGTGCAAGGCGAGGTTCGATCGGCGGTGTCGAACATCGCGGGCTTGTACAACAAGGTTAAGTGGTATCTGCCGATGGCCGTGGGCAACCATCTGGATCATCGACTGGTGCGGGACGTGACCTTGTCGGCCATCCGCGAGGCGCTGGTGCCGATGTCGCAGGTGCGCTTCTATGAAGACCTGCCGTATGCCGACAAGCTCGGCGGGTCGCCCGATTTTTCAGGAAAAGTGCCGGGCATGACGCTGCGGCCGGAGCTGATTGACATTGAGGATGTGTGCTCGTGGAAGATGGAGCTGGGGAGCTTGTACTGGTCGCAGATTCGCCGGCATGACGTGCTCAAGCTGGTGGACTATGCCATTCGGGTGGGAAGTGGCCGGGCCGCGGAGCGGGTCTGGCAGGTGTGACACTCGTTCTGAAATATCAAAGAAGAAAAGCCCCAGCTTTGCAGCAGGGGCTTTTTCTATGGTTGATAATTCAAGGGAGCGTTACTTGATGAAGAGCATTTCGCGGTAGGTGGGGAGCGGCCAGAGGTCGTCGGCCACCAATGTTTCTAACTTGTCGGCGGCCTTTCGCAGTTCTCCCAAGGCCGGGAAGACATGCTCGCGCATGTGCTTGGCGTGGTTGAAGGCGTCGCCGTCGCCGTGGTGCGACTGGGCTTTTTCAAGGGCGGTGATGCCGCGCTCGAGATCGTTGATCGTGGTGATGAGGGTGCCGAGCATCGACATGCCGGCTGGTTGGGCCGCGCCGGCGGCTTTGCCCGCGGCCACGGATTCGGCCACTTCCTTCTGGTAGCGAAGGGCGGCCGGGAGGATCTGGTTCTTGGCCATCATGCAGGCCGTCTTGGACTCGATGTCGAGCGTCTTGACGTACAGCTCGGAGAGGATGACGAAGCGGCTCTGCAGTTCCTTCTCCGTGTAAACCTTGTACTTGGTAAACAGCTCGATGGTGTCCTTGCGGATGACGACCGGGAGCACCTCTATGGTATTCTTGAGATTCGGCAGGCCGCGCTTCTCGGCTTCCTTGTGCCACTCTTCCGAGTAGCCGTTGCCGTTGTACAGGACTTTCTTGCTCTCCTTGACGATGGGAGGCAGAAGCTCCTGAATGGCGGCGGTGAGGGTCTTGCCGGCCTTCAGATCGGCCTCGAGCTTGGTGGCCATGAAGTCCAGCGACTCGGCGACGATGGTGTTCAGCACCGTGTTAGGCCCGGCGATGTTGGCGCTGGAACCGACGGCGCGGAACTCGAACTTGTTGCCGGTGAAGGCGAAGGGGGAAGTGCGATTGCGGTCGCCGGCTTCCTTGGGAAGCGGGGGCAAAACGCTCACGCCCGTCTGGAAGATGCCGCCCTGCTTGCTGCTCTTGGCCGGGCCTTTTTCGATCTGTTCGAACACGTCGATGAGCTGCTCGCCGAGGAAGACGCTGATGATCGCCGGCGGGGCTTCGTTTGCACCGAGGCGATGATCGTTGTGGGCCGAGGCGATGGAGAGGCGGAGGATTTCGCTGTACTTGGCGACGGCGCGGATGACGGCCGTGCAGAAGACCAGGAACTGGGCGTTGTCGTGGGGGTTGTCGCCGGGGTTCAGGAGGTTTTCGCCAAGGTCAGTCGACATGGACCAGTTGTTGTGCTTGCCGGAACCATTCACGCCAGCGAAGGGCTTTTCGTGGAGAAGGCAGACCAGGCCATACTTGTCGGCCGTCTTGCGCATGACTTCCATCGTGAGGTTCTGGTGATCGATGGCCAGGTTGCTCAGCTCGAACAGCGGGGCAAGCTCGTATTGGCTGGGGGCGACTTCGTTATGACGGGTCTTGGCGGGGACGCCGAACTTGAAAAGCTCAAGCTCCACGTCGGCCATGAACGCCAGCACGCGCTCGGGGATGGAGCCGAAGTATTGATCTTCAAGCTCCTGGCCCTTGGGGGGCGGCGAGCCGAAGAGGGTACGGCCGGTGGTGATCAGGTCGGGGCGGAGGTAGTAAAAGTTCTTGTCGATCAGGAAATATTCCTGCTCGGGCCCGACGGTGGTGAAGACGTGCCTGGCGGCCGTGTTGCCAAAGAGCTTGAGGATGCGGAGGGCCTGCGTGTTGAGTGCGTCCATCGAGCGGAGGACGGGGGTTTTCTTATCGAGGGCCTCGCCGGTCCAGGAGAGGAAGGCGGTGGGGATGACGAGGGTGGAGCCGTTGGCGTGTTCGACGACGTAGGCCGGGCTGGTGGGGTCCCAGGCGGTGTAGCCGCGCGCTTCGAAGGTGGCCCGCAGGCCGCCGGAGGGAAAGCTGGAGGCGTCGGGCTCACCCTTGATGAGTTCCTTGCCGCTGAATTCAGCCACCGCGCCGCCCACGCCATCGGGCGAAAGGAAGCTGTCATGCTTCTCGGCCGTGATGCCGGTCATCGGCTGGAAAAGATGCGTGTAGTGGGTTGCACCCTTTTCGATAGCCCAGTCCTTCATGGCAGACGCAACGGCGTCGGCGATGGTGGGGTCAAGCGGAGCGCCATGCTTGATGGTCTTTTCCAGCGCTTTAAAGATTGGCTTGGGGAGGCACTGGCGCTGAACCTCTTCATTGAAGACGTTGATGCCGAAAAGATCCTTGATGTGGGTGGTCTTGAAATCGACGTAATTCAACTTGTGCTTGGTGTTCGCAATGGAACGAACGGCGTCTTGGCGGACGGTGGACATGCAACTCTCCTAAAATGAATGGGTAATTGGCCACCAGCCCGGGCGGCCTCTCACTTGTTACCGGAAAAGCACGACGCTGTTATTTTGGAAAAGCGTTCGCGACTGTCAACTCGGAACGTGATGCAAAAAGCGTGCGAGACCGATAATGCCGTTATTCTTGCCTAGCCGCCGCGCATTTCACATTCAAATGGCTTTATAGGTGCGTCCCGTGCCTAATTGCTCAGCAATGAAGACTGAGTGGGAAGCGGGCGACCGCGCGAGAGCCTTTACGGTCGAGGAGGAAGTAGACGGGCTTATCTGGCTCGTCTTCGCGCGGGTTGAAGCGGGACATGCCGGCCTGGTCGAAGAAGGTGTGGGCTCGGGCCATGGCGGCGAGGGATTCGATGTAGCGTGTTGGGCAAATGTTGCAAAGACAACGAACGAGGGTGACGGCCAGGCCCAGGGAGCGGAACTGCGGGTGGACGGCGACGCGGCTGATGGTGCGGACGTTTCGATTGACGAAGGCGATGCGGGCCCTGGTGGAGAGGTGAGTGAGGTGGAGGAGGCGGTCGCGGATCGGGAGGTTGAGGACTGGCCAGGAGAGGATGGCGACGGCGATGGGTCTGGAGACTAGAGACTGGAGACTTGAAACTGGAGGGGTTGAATTGGGTTCGAGTAGCGATTTGGTTGGTGGGCGAAAGAAGCCCCGGATTTGCATCCGGGGTTCCAGTATCGAGGGGGTGAAGGTGATGGTCCAGATGGCGGCGTAGGTGGCGGGGGGTTGGGGCGGTAGTGGAAGCGGGCCAGGGCGTGGTAGTCGGCAGCCTGGCCGGGGGCGAGGGTGAGTTGGCCGGGCAGGCCCGGGAGGGGGTGGAGCACGAGGGGCGGTGGGGGAAGGGCGTGCAGATGTGCGCGAGAGCGGTTGCGTGCGATGGCGGTTGGGGCAGATGGGTGGTTCATGGTTGGGCCTCCTTTTGGCGGGGGTGGTGGGTGATGGTGGTGTTTCCAAAATCGCAATAGACGATGCAATCGGGGGCGAGAGGGTCGATGAGATCGTCGTGGCTGGTGGCGAGGATGGCGCTGAGATTGGGGGTGCGGTCGATGGCGCGGCGGAGGGCGTGGGAGATGACGGCGGCCGTGACGCGATCGAGGAGGGCGGCGAACTCGTCGGAGGCGAGGATGGAGTTGCGGGGGGAGTTGCTGGTTGCTAGTTGCTGCTTGCTAGTTCGGGCGTGTTGGTCGGTGTTGCCCACTGGGCGGGCTTGAGATTGGTGGAGGGCCACGGCGAGGCGGAGGCGGAAGCGTTGGCCTTCGCTGAGTTGGTCTGGGGTGCAGAGGTAGGAGTGGGCTTCGGCCAGGCCGACGCGGGCGAGGGATTGGAGGGCGGACTGGATGGGGAGATCGGGGAGGAGGTCGATGATGGGTTTGTTTAGCAGGGGGATGTTTGCCAGATCGAGCCAGGGGCGGCGGGCGCGGGAGCGGAGGGCGCGGAGGAGGGAGGATTTGCCGGCACCGCTGGGACCGGTGATGAGAAGGATCTGGCCGGGGCGGGGGAGGGGGATTTTAAGGGTGGGAGGGTGAGGTTGGGTTCGTTTTGTCGGGGAGTAGGTAAGGCCGAACCAGGCGGCGACGATGAGGGCGCGCGGGGATAGGGGGGGAGGAGAGAGGCGGCCGGGGTGGAGGGGGGAGGGCATACTAGGGGCTAGGGGTTAGGAGCTAGAAAGAGGATTGCGGATTGCGGATTGTGGTGGCGGATGGCGGTGGGCGCACCTCGGGAGTTGGATGGTGGCGGCTGGGTGTGGGATGGAATGCATGTTGTCCCCCTTTCCTGCATTGGGGTGGGTATTAGTGTCTGATCGTGGGTCGGGCTGGGGTGGATTTGGACGGTGGGGAGGATTTGGAGTGTTGGGATCTGCCTTTGTGCCAACCTTTGACGAAGGCAAGTTCGCGGAGGATTTCGGTGGGCTTCAGGCCGTGGAGGCGGACGAGTTGCGCGAGCGAGCGGCGGAGGAGGTAGCGGTCGATGCCCAGTTGCTGGGTTTCGGGGCGCAGGCCGTCTGGCGCATCAATGAGGGCGGCCACGAGAGGGTCGTGGAGGAGGCGGGTGAGGCGTTTGATGCGGCGGGAGATGGTGCCGGGGTTGTGGCCAAGGAGCTTGGCGGTGTCGTGCTGCGTGGCGCCCTGGGTGATGGCGCGGATGAGGGCTTCATCTTTGGGGGGCAGGTGGACGGCGCGGCGAAGGAGAAGATCGTGATCGGGGCGGCGGAAGATGGTGGATTGGTCGCAGTAATCCAGCAACTGCCCGCCGGCCGGGTGCGACACATGCTGAGGCATATGGCCCTTCCTTTCCCTGTAAACAATCCAGCGGCCGGGTTTAGCGGCCGCTGAATTGATCTGGCTATTATGACCGCATGTTAGGTCGATGTCAAGTACGCTCTTTAGCGAACAGCATGTACACCAACAGATATAAACTGATGAAAGTCATGACCTTACCCTCCGATTCGATGCCCGGGGGCAAATGTTTTTGTCTGCCGGGCGCACCCTTTCGTTTAAGAAACTACAACATTGATTCGGTTTGGCGGCCGGGGCGGGGTTCGGGGCCCATGCCGCCGAGCTTTCGGGTGAGAGGGCTTTGGCAGATGGGGTTGGCAGTGAGGGCGCCGTCGAGTTGTGCGCCGACGATATACCGCACCCCGATTTGCGCGGCAGTAGACGACGGTGTAGGCGAGCGGGTGCTTCGAGCCTTTGCGGGGAAGCAGGAAGGATGTCTGGGGGAGAAGGGAATGGGCTGGCGGAGAAGCCCAGGCCGGTGAGTGAGAGGTTGGTGATTTGGATGCTGAGCGGGGCGGGGGAGGCGCCGGGGGGCAGAGGAGGATGATGGCCGAGCGGTTTTGCGGAAGGCGCTGGGCACGGAAGTGCGCCCGGTGAGGTGCAGATGATTCGACGCGATCCGCGGCGGGCAGGGCGTCAGGGGTTGTGGGGGCTTTGAGCTGCATGGCTTGGTCCGATGGTTTCTTGATCGGAGGGCGGCCATGGGGGGTTTAGGGCGTTGACCAATATTTTATGACTTATCAGTGCTGGGGGAGGCGGTTGGGGGAGGGGTTATGGGACGAGTGGGGCGAGAGGAACGGGCGACAAACCGCGCTACCTTACGGGCGCGGCTCGTCATGCGGCCTCCCCCTCAATTCACTTATTTACAGCGGCTCGACTTTGTCCACGTCCATCGTGTAGACGCTGGCGATGTTGCCGGCGGGGTCTTTTCGGACTTCGACGTGCAGGGTGCCGAGCATGCGGATCATGCCGTTGGAGTAATCGACGAAGTGGCCGTCGCGGGTGGCGGCGAAGACGCGTTCCTGGGCCTTGGGCGGGCCGTTGAAGCAGCATTTCTGGATATTGTAGACCAGTTGCCATTCGCTGACGCGGTCGCCGGACTGGGTGGTGGGATACATGAAACCTTCGAGGGAGACGCGCTTGCCGTCGAGGGCGCGATAGTCGGCCGGGACGTCGTTGATGGTGGCGGTCTGCGGGTTGAGCTCGAAGAAGCCGATTTGCTTGAGATCGGCGGCGAAATGATCGCCGCGTTTTGAGATGCCGTGCGTAAGAGCGCCTTGGACGAGCAGAAAGATCGGGTAACCCAACACGCCGAGAATGATGGCGATGAAGAGGATGATGCGGAAGTTGATGCGCTCGCGGAGGGGCGGCCTGGCGGGGGGCGTGCGGTAGGGAACGGTGTTGGCGTTGCTCATGGCGGGTGATGGTGGAAATTATTTGGGGGCCGGCTTCACGCTGTTGCAGTCGATTTCGAACAGGCTGATGACGTAGCCGTCATCTTTCTTTTCTTCGACCTTGAGAGTGCCGTCGACGATGATTTCTTCGGGGTAGTAGCTGACGGCCTTGCCTTTGGGGGTGTGAACGATGAGGGTGTGCTGGATCTGCGGGGGCTGGCCAAAGCAGCAGGCGAAAAGGCTGGGGACAAGCTGAAATTCGGTGACATTTTCGGCTTGGTCGAGGGGGACCATATAGCCGCGGGTACGGATGCGCGAACCCGAAAGATTCTTCACATCGTCTGGCACGGTGCCGCCTTTGTTGGGATCGAAGCGGAAGTTGCCGAGTTCCTTGATGGCGACTTCGATGGCCTGGCCGTCTTTGGGGCGGACGTGGGCGGTGCGGTGATCGGGATCTTCGCCGGGGCTGACGGCGGGGGCATTGCCCACAGCGTCGGGCTTCACGGGCGAAGGGGTTGGGGTGAGGTTGCGATAGCAAACGCGGATCTGCTCCTGGACGCGGGCGAGACGGTCAGGCTGGTCTTTCAGATCGGCCGCCAGTTTCTGGAGGAGGGGGAGTGCGATGGAGTAGTCGCTGCGATTAAAGGCGCGGGTGGCCTGCGCTTCGAGCGTGCCAGAGGCGGGCTTGGTGGCGGGTTCGGCGGCGATAACCGCGGCGCTGGCGACGGCGAAGAGAAGCAAAAGGCAGGCGAAGGGGGCGAATTTGTGCATTGAAAGAGCTCCTTGGGAATTTACGGCCTGTTCCGCCGGCGGTTCGTGTGGCCGGGAGAGTGGTCGAGGGGACGTTATGGGATATTACAACAGAAGGGGGCTGGGGTTGGCAAATGGGGGGAGGCAACCGTGAGTGAAAGATGTTGGCACAGAGCCCTCGGGCGGGGGCTCAGCGGGGGCGGCCGTTTCCCCGGGGCATTGTGGGACGCTGGATTGGGATCCTTGGAGCGTCAGTTTTTGTCGTAAACCAGCCGGCCGCTCAAGTAGGTTTTGAGGACGTGGGTTTGGGCGACTTTTTCGGCGTCGCAATTCAGGATGTCGGTGTCGATCAAGATCGAAGTCGGCCAGTTTGCCTGCTTCCAGCGAGCCGACTTGTTTTTCTTTGAAGAGTAGCCAGGCGTTGTTGAGGGTGTACATGCGGATGGCCTGCTCGCGGGTGAGGGATTGTTCGGGGTGAACCGGGCCGTCGTGCCAGCGGGCGCTTCGGGTGATGGCGGTGGCCATGCCCAGGAATGGGTCATAAGCGTTGATGGCCCGGCGGGCGCCGATTTTTTGCATGTGATCTGAGCCGCCGCCGACGATGGCGTGGGCTTGAAATAGATCGTGGAGGGGCTGGAAGCGGGAGAGGCGGTCGTTGCCAAATTGCGCGAGGAGGGTTCGGGCGTCGAGGTAGAGCCAGATAGGCTGGACGTCGGCGCTGACGCCGAGTCTGGCGAAGCGGGGGATGTCGTCGGGATGGACGAAGTTGCAGTGGGTGATGCAGGGGCGGGTGGCGCGTAGAGCACCGTCCGGGAGGTCGTGCGCGATCTGCTCGTAGACGTCGAGGAGGGTGCGGACTGCGCCGTCGCCGACGGAGTGGGCGGTGAACTGCAGGCCGGCCTCGGCGGCGGTGCGGGCGATGGGAACGAGGCGGGCCGGCGGGATGAGGAGAACGCCGCGATAATCGGGATCGGTGATGGAGTAGATTTTGCTCTTGCCCCAGGGCTCGAGCATGTAGGCGCTGCCGGTGAGCATGCCGCCATCGAGGAAAGTTTTAATGCCGATGAGGCGGAGCATCGGATCGTCTTTGCGCAAGGGGCTCTGGGCGATTTCCCGGATATTTTTCTGGATGGACTCGATGGAGCCGAGGGTGCTGACGTTTTGAGAGATGGCCAGGCGCACACAGAGCGTGCCGGCGTCTTTGAGCTTCTGGTAGCGGGCGATGGCGTCGGGGGAGGCAGCGCGGTCGGCCACGGTGGTCAGGCCGTTGGCGTTGTAGTCGTGGAAAAGCTCGACGGTGCGGCGGAGGCGATCTTCTTCGGTCGGGGCTTTGTCGGTGGGCTTGGATTTGATGTAGCGGGTGCAGCCGCGCAACATGCCGGTGGGCTCGTGGGTGGTGGCGTCCATGACGGCATAGCCGGGGCCGCCGTCGTCTACTTTGAAGTCGCGGCTGATGCCGCATTCTTTGAGGGCCAGGCTGTTGAGGGCCGCGTCTGGGCCGGTCTCAAAGGCGACGGGATTGGTGGGGGCGGCATCGTCCATTTCGGCGCGGGTGGGATAGCGCTGTTCCTTCAATCGGGTGATGAAGATTTGCTTAATGTGAACCCATTGGCGGGGGCCAACGGCGGCGGCGCGGGCCTTGATGTAGGCCAGCACATCGTCGATGGATTCCATTTCCGGGATGTCGTGATCGAACTCAGTCATGGCCGCTTCGGGATGGACGTGCGAGTCGATGAGGCCGGGCAGGACGGTGCGTCCGCCGAGATCGACGAGTACGGTGGCGGGGCCTTTGGTGGCGAGGAGATCGTCGCTTGCGCCGACGGCGGAAATTTTGCCATCTGTGATGGCAATCGCCTGGGCGATGGAGAATTTTTCATCGACGGTGACGATCTGGCCGTGGTGGAGGATGAGATCGGGCGGGGCGGCGGCTAATTGAAATGGAATGAGGAGGAACAAGGTCAGAGGAATTGTGAAGAGGCGGGTGGGGTTGGATCGCATGGGGCCAATACTTTACCGCATTGGAAGGGCGATGAAATACAAACGCCCCCGAACTTTCGTCCGGGAGCGTTTGTTTCAGCATGATAAAAAGTGATCCGCGATTGGATCAGAGATTGCCGGCGATGTCGGTGTTGAGGGTGGCGATGTCGGTGAGGACGAGGGTGCGAGCAGAGACGTAGGCGAGTTTGTCGGCCGCGAACTGCGTGGAATCGGCCGTATAGAGGGCCTGATCGGCCTGGTAGGCGGCGAAGAGAGGAGCGACGGTGGGGTCGGCGTTGATGACGGTCTGGAGGTTGAGGCGGGCGGCATCTTCGGCGGCGTCGAAGGTTGCGTCGTCCGTCTTGAGCTGCGCCAGGGGCTTGGCCAGATCAGTGGAGAGGGTGGCCTTGTCGGTGGCGAGAGTGCCCTGGTCAATGGCCAGCGTGGCCTGATTGGCGCCTTCAAGTCCGCCGCGATGAGGCGGAGATCGGCGATGATGGCCGGGTTGTCTTTGGTATAGACGGCCTGGATAGCCGCGTTGTCGGCCTGCAGGCCTGTCTTTTCGGCCAGTTCGGCGGCCTTAATTGCGTCTTTGGCGGCCGTGACGGCGGCGGTGGGAGCTTTCAGCAGGGCATCCACTGCAGCTTTGAGGGCTGCGCCATCGGTTTGAAGGGCGGTCTTGTCGGCCTGAAGAGTGGCGACGTCGGCTTGGGCGGTGGTGAATGCCAACTGAGCGGAGGCCAGGTCGGCCTGGGCGGTGGCGAAGTCGGCAGTGGTTTTGGCGCCGGGGGTGGCGGGAAGGGTTGGGAGCGTGGGGAGGGCTTGAAGGGCTTGGCCGTGATCGCCGCCACGGTCGCCTCCGTGATCACCGCCGTGATCGTCGTGGCGGTCGCCGCCTCCAAAGTGGGAGCCGGACAGAAGACGTCGGGACTCGAGTGAATCCACGGAGAACAGGTGAATCTTGCGCATAACAGAACCTCGTTTGAGAAGACAACAACTTCACCGGCCGGCGAGACGCTCGCCGGATGTGACGGCTTGGGTTGTGGTGCGGAGCGAGCCCTGGTGCTCGTCATGAGCGGTGAGGCCTGATCTCCGTGCGGGAAATATTGCATGGCCGCGTGAGAGCGTGATGAGAATTTCAGGGTTTTATATCATCTGCAAAAAATGCAGGAGGTGTGCATTTGTGACATGGAATGAGTATGGCAAAAGGTCGAGATGAGAGGAGGATGAGAGCCGGCGTTCGGCGATACTGCCGCGGGAATCCGCAACACCGTGAGACGGACAGACGTCGGAATTTGTGCAGCAGATCGGATATAATTCAGAAGTCTTACTGGAGAGTGCGTGAACATGGCCAAGTCCTGGCAACTGCCGCTGCCGAAAATTTACAACCAGCTTTCAGACCCCGAGCTGCACTGCGCATCGCGTCGGCCAAGGAGGCGCTGGGGGAAAAGCTGGTGATCCTCGGCCATCACTACCAGCAGGATGGCGTGATTGAGTTTGCCGATTTCACGGGCGACAGCTTTGAGCTTTCCCGTA
The DNA here is from genome assembly GCA_963788015.1 of uncultured Phycisphaerales bacterium. Classification (GTDB taxonomy): domain Bacteria; phylum Planctomycetota; class Phycisphaerae; order Tepidisphaerales; family Tepidisphaeraceae; genus JBBRHH01. The sequence goes on along the minus strand of CAWBEY010000012.1, from coordinate 2,262,094 downwards.
GCGCGGCCAATCAGAAGTCGGCGGAATACGTCGTGTTTTGCGGCGTGCATTTCATGGCGGAGTCGGCGGATATTCTCACTCCTGAATCGGTGCATGTAATTCTGCCCGACCTGGGCGCTGGCTGCTCGATGGCCGACATGGCCAACATCCATCAGACGCTGGACTGCTGGGCACAGCTGGAAGAAACCTGCGGCGATCAACAACTTGTGCCGATCACATACATGAACAGTTCAGCCGCGATTAAAGCATTTGTGGGCGAACATGGCGGAGCGGTGTGTACCAGCTCCAACTGCCGGAACGTGCTGGAGTGGGCCCTGGCGGGTGCGGAGGCGGGGGCCGGCGATTCCGGCGCAAGCGGAAGATCTTGTTTTTCCCAGATCAGCATCTGGGACGGAACACCGCGCTTTCAATGGGCTATCCGGAATCGAGCATGGTGGTGTGGGATCCGACCAAAGACCTTGGTGGAAACACGGAGGACGAGCTTGCGCAGGCGACGTTTGTGCTGTGGAAGGGGCACTGCTCGGTGCATCAATTATTCCGGCCGGAGCACGTGGATCAGGCGCGTGAAAAGTATCCTGGGATCAAGGTGATGGTGCATCCGGAATGCCGGCGCGAGGTGGTGGACAAGGCCGACATGGCCGGGAGCACGGCGTATATCGTGAAGCAGGTGGAGGCCGCGCCGCCGGGGAGCCAGTGGGCGATTGGGACGGAGGTGCATCTAATCAATCGGCTGGCGCGGCAGCACCCGGAGCAGACGATTATCGTGCTCAGCGATTGCCAGTGTTTATGCACGACAATGTACCGGATCGACTTGCCGCACTTGTGCTGGGCGCTGGAGAACCTGGCGCAGGGGGTGGTGGTGAATGAGATTCGGGTGGATGACCAGACACGGAAATGGGCGACGGTGGCACTGGAGCGGATGCTGGCGATCAAGGGGACTGGGAACCCAATCGGAAAAAATCAGCCAGTGGGGACGACGGTGGATTAGACGCGCAGCATACGATGGAGGTTTGCCATGAAAAAGGATGAGCCAATTCAAAGCACGCAGTCGATCCAAACGCCGTATGGCGAGCAGGATGAGAATGGGACGGATTTGTCATTGATTCGGAGCTTGATGAAATTGACGCCCCAGGAGCGGCTGCTACGGGGTGAACAGAGGGCTCGAGACGCACTTCAATTACGCGCGATGATTGAGAAGCAGGAGCGAAAGTATGGTCTTGTGCCGACTGACGAGAGCTCACAACATCGTCCGCGTTAGTCACTGGGGACATTGATTTCTTCGGCAGGGATCCAGACCACTTTACCATCGCGCCATTCGGCGACGGGGTTGCCGGCTTGTTTGTGGCGGCGGAGGGCGTCGAGGACGGCTTGGCGCAATCGCGCTGGATGGGTGCTACTTCGCGGAAAAGTCTGGCGATGTCCTTATCTTCTGTCGAGGGCATCGTGATCCCTTTCAACTGAATTCCACAGGGCGACGTTGCTTACTTGAACGGATGCTTGGTCACCCGCCGCAATGAGCATTGGACTTGATGTGTGCGAACTATCATACGCTTGCCAGCTCTCCGCCAACGGCCGATAGAGCATAATAAAATTTCGCAAGCCCTTAGTGTAGCGGCGGCGGATGGTTTCTTCAGGGACGGTGTGGCCGCCTATTTTTACGCGCTCCGCCACGCGTGCCACGGCCACATCGGGGCTCGGGAGCCATAGGAAGACCAGGCGGAAGCTGTAGCCGCCAGCGATGAGTTGGCGCAGCCAGGGGGCGAAGGTTCGGCTGGCGAGGGTGGTTTCGAAGGCGAAGTTGACGCGCTGGCGGGCGAGGTCTTTGAGCCGGACGAGCATGATTCGTCCGGCCGAAATCGCGACGCTGGCGGGGTCGAATGCGGAAGGCCCTGCGCGATGACGTCGGCGTTGACGAACTCCGTGACGCCCAAGGTGCCGTGCAGCAGTGCAGGGGCGGCGGTGGATTTGCCTTGCGCCATTGGGGCCGGCAAGAACGATCACGCTGGGGGAGGCGGTGGCCATGCGGTTGTAGGCAGGTATGGCAAAGCTGCGAAAAACGGGCCTAATTTCCGTTCAGCCGCTGGCGGATGTAGTCCGCCCGGGCGGCGCGGCGGACATCCCCTTCGAGCTTCTTGCCCTGGATTTTCTGGAGGTGGGCCGGTTGGGTGAGGAGGAACAGCTCGTTGATGGTACGGACGTCGATGTCTTTGAGGCGGCCGAGGTTCACGCCCATGCGCAGGTGGGAGAGGAGGAAAAGGGTCTCTTCGCTGGCCAAAAGGCGTGCCGAGCGCAGCAGGCCAAGGGCCCGGCAGACTTTGTCGTCGAGGGCGACGGTGCGGTCGTTCAGGAGGGTGCGGCGGGCCTGGTGCTCGTAGTCGATGATCTTGGGGATGACGGTCAAACGAAAGTCGCTGATGATGTCGTCTTCGCTCTTGCCAAGCGTCGTCTGGTTGGAGATCTGATAAAAGTCGCCGGTGGCTTCGGTTCCTTCGCCGTAGAGGCCGCGTACGGCCAGCCGCATTTCCTTGGCCGCGCGGAAGACCTTTTCGATTTCGCCTGTGAGCTTCAGGGCCGGGAGGTGAAGCATCACGCTGACGCGGATGCCGGTGCCGACGTTGGTGGGGCAGGCGGTGAGGTAGCCGAAGCGTTGGTGAAAGGCGAAGTCGAGGCGGGATTCCAGGCGGTCGTCAATTTCGTTGATCTGCTCCCACGCCTCATCCAGTTGCAGGCCGGAGCGAAGGACCTGGATGCGAAGATGGTCCTCTTCGTTGACCATGATCGAGATGGTTTCGTTTTCGCCGATGGCCACGCCGCGCGACCCTTCGGCCGCGGCGTGCGGCTTGCTGATCAGGTGGCGCTCGACCAGCAGATCGCGATCAACCTGCGGTGCTTCTTCCAGATCAACATAAAGGGTTTGGGGGGCAATGTTGGCGTTGAGGATAACATTGCGGAGGCGCGATTCGAGTTCTTTGCGCTGGGCGCGGCTGGCGCGGCTGAGGAAGGGAAAGCTGTTGAGGTTTCGCGCCAGGCGGATGCGGGAGGAGATGACGATATCGCTCATCGGCCCGCTCCCGCGGAGCCATTCGCCGGCATGGTTGGTCAGATCGGATAATTTCATGGTTGACGCTTCCGTGGCTGACACGCGCACAGTGAAAATGGGGCCGGCACTTGCGCCATCGCGTAATCCTTCTTCATGCTTCCTCCGCCTGGCGGATCTGATCGCGCAGCTTGGCGGCGCGCTCGTAATCTTCGGTTTCCACGGCCTGGGACAAATCTTTTTTCAGCCGGGAAACGTCGGCGATTTTTCGCTTTTTCACCGGTAAACCGGCCGCAGCCCCGCCGGTCCGATGCGGGACTTTGCCAACATGATGTGTAGCGCCTTCGTCGGCGCGCTGGAGCAACGGCGTGAGATCTTTCTCAAATCGGTCGTAATCGCGGTCGCACCCAAACAGCCCGCTCTGGCGAAACTCGGCCCAGGTGATGCCGCAATGCTCACACGCAACGCCAAGCTCCTTTTGCATTCCGGAGTGGGCCATCACAAAGTTGGTGAGGAGCTCGTTAATTGGGGTATGCTGCTTCGAGGCAACGGGCACGCCTTCGCTTTGGGCGGCGCATTGCTCGCACAGGTGCTTCTCAATTTTTTTTCCGTGACGAATTTCGGTCAGGTGGACCGTGGCGGGCTTATTGCAGTTGTCGCATTTCATGAGGTTCCCGGCATAATAGCCAATGGTATTTCGGCCAATGCAAGGCGTCAATCTGGATGTATCGGCCAGTCGAAGATGCAATAACGTGTAAATCACCGTCGGCGCACTCGTGATTGTACGCACGATCAATGGCTGGCCGGTAGGTAAATGGCGGAATTGGCCGAAGTTTCCCAAACCTCGACGCTCAGCAGCGCAATGGGCGCTGGAAGCTTGAGCGACTGGCAGATGTGAAAAGCCACATTCTCGGCCGACGGATTCAGCGTCGCGAAGGCGGGCATCTCGTTGAGGTGGCGATTGTGCATGGGTTGGATGATCTGATCCAGCAGGCGCTCCAGTTCATGGAAATCCATGACCACGCCCATGGGGTCGAGCTGTTGGGAGGCCGCCGTCACCTTCACCACCCAGTTGTGGCCATGAAGCGGCTCAAGGGTTTTGTCGTAAAGGACCAGTTGATGGGCAGCGCTGAACTGGCGGGTGGTGGTGATTTGGAAGGGCATGGACTGGCTTACAATAACCCCGCCTCGCCGACCTTTAAAGACTGGCATAAGCGAGTACGCTTAAGCGCGATATGAAATGGCTGCTGACTTATCTGGCCATCGGCCTGGCCGGCTTCGCGGGGGCGGTGGCGCGATTCGCCATCACGATGGCCGTCGGCAAGTGGATTACCAGTCGTTTCCCGCTGGGAACGATGTTGATCAACGTCAGCGGCAGCTTTTTTCTGGGATGGTTTCTGACGGTTGTCCGCGAGCAGTATCCGGTGAGCGATCGGATGCGGCTGGCCATTGGAGCGGGCTTCGTCGGCGCGTACACAACCTTTTCTACGCTCATGGTGGATACCAATGGATTGGCGGAAGATGGCGCGGGCGTGAAGGCGACCATCAACCTGATAGGCAGTTTGGTGCTGGGGATACTGGCGGTGCGATTTGGGATCGGTTTTGCGCGGCGGGCGTGATTTGACTTGGCAAATGGAGGCCGGCGAGCACTCTCCGCAGCCATCAATCTACTACCGGAACTGGTCGAGTCGCAACTCTTCGTGTTTCACCTGGGCAATTGTGTCTCGTGTATAACCTGATTGCTCTCCGGTTGATTGTGCGGATTGAGCTGGTGCAGGCGGATGCGCAGCGGCAGGGCGGGGGGAGGATTCAGTGAATTGGTGCGGATTCGGCGTCTTTTGACCCGACGTAGATCGAAGGCACCATTAACTTCCCGTCGCTTGATCTAGTGCCATAGCCGTTATAACATTGTGATTACTACAAAGGAGTTGCCAACATGGTGAAGACGCTGCAAAAGCACGGTAACAGTCATGCGCTCGTGATTGAGAAGCCGCTGATGGAAGCAATGGGGATCACGGCGGAGACGCAACTTCAGGTGACGGTGAGCGGGAGCGCGATGATTGTGGCGCCTGTGAATGTCGGAGTTGGGCGTGAGGCCGTGGCGTCGTCGATTAAGAAATTGCGGCCGCGTTATGAAGGCATGCTCAAGAACCTGGCGAAGTAATCATGCCAGATTCTATCCATTTCCTAAGCTTTGATGACGTGGTGGCGATCCACGAGGACACCATCGCGAAGGAAGGGGGCGCGGCAGGCTTGCGCAATTCTGGGCTCCTGGATTCAGCGGTCATGATGGCGCAGCAGCAGTTCGGCCGGCAGTATCTGCACGATGGACTGGCGGCGATGGCTGCGGCGTATTTATTTCATACCGTATCAAATCACGCGTTTTTAGACGGGAATAAACGCGCTGGGGCGATGGCAGCGCTGGTGTTCCTTGATGTCAATGGCGTGGAAAAGCTGCCTGCGGCCAAAGAACTGGAGCGGATGACGATTGACGTGGCGACCGGCGCAGTCACCAAAGAGGCGTTGATGCGATGGATGGAGGAGCGGGTGGAGGAATGACTTTGGGAACGATGCTTGCGAATCCGATGCGGTGTAGCAAGGTTTGTTAAGAGATTTATCGGGGGCGGGGGTTGACGGGTTTTGGGAGGGCGATAGCGTACCACGGTTTTGGGAATTTATGAGTTGAGGAACGTGGCAACGCAATCGGCCGCCGAGGCAGTTGTAGAAAAATCGCCGCCAGGGAAGGCCCCGCCGATCAATGGGTCGGCGGTGGAGGCTGCGCCGTTGGGATCGGCGATGGGGGAGGGGGTGAGCAACCGGGCGCTGTTGCGATGGATGTTTTCGTTCACCCGGCCGGTGAAGGGACTGATTTTTCTGGCCTGTCTGTGGCTGACGTTGTGGGTGGGAACCGAGGTTTTGGCAACGCGGGCGTCCGGGGAGGCGATCACGCAAATTCAGAAGGTGCGTTTGAGCGAGGTGGCGGTGGGGGGTTTTTGGAAATGGATCACCGGCCTGGAGGGAGGGGCGGCGGATTTGCGGCGGGTGATTTATGTGCTGGCGGGGCTGATCCTCGCGACGGTGATCTTGCGATACCTGAAAGAGGTATCGAACATGAAGATGAGCATGGAGATGGTCTACTACATCCGCGAGGCGGTGTATGACAAGCTCCAGCGGGTGGGGTTCGCATTCCACGACACGATCTCGACAGGGCAACTCATCAACCGGGCGCTGACGGATTTGCAGAATGTCCGGCAGTTTGTGAACTCGGCCGTGCTGTTGACGCTGGAGATCGCGCTGGTGGTGGGGGGATACATCCTGCTGCTGATGACGCGGTCGGTGTGGGTGGCTTCGCTGGCGCTGGTGCCGCTGCCGATCTGGACGTTGTACATCCTGCGGTTCAGCAAGCGCGTGCAGCCGGCGATTCAGGCGGTGATGACGGCCGATGATAAGAACGTCTCGATCATCACGGAAACCATCGCCGGCGTACACGTGGTGAAGGCATTCGCGACGCAGGAGCAGGAGACCGAGAAGTACAACAAGCACTCGGATTTTTTTCAGGACCGGGTGCTGCACCGGATCCGGATGTTCGCCAACTTCGCGCCGTTCATGCGGGCGATCGCGATCTCCTCGACGCTGAGCCTGTTCCTGCTGGCCAGTGTGTTCATTGTGCTGGGGAAGCTTCAGGCGGGAGACATCATCATCCTGGGGGGAGCGATGAACGCGATCTTGAACCGGCTTGCAGCAGGTGTCGGTGATCAACGAGCAGTATCAAAGCGCGATTGTTTCAGCGCGGCGGTTGCACGAGGTGCTGAGCGCTCGGCCGACGGTGGCGTTGAAGGAGAGCGCGCGGGCGCTGCCGGATGGGCCCGGCGGGGTGCGGTTTGAGGGGGTGACGTTTGGGTATGACCCGGCCAAGCCGGTGCTAAACGGCGTGAGCTTCAGCGCGGGCGGCGGGCAAATCGTGGCGATCGTTGGGCCGACTGGGGCGGGAAAATCGACGCTGGTGCAGTTGCTGGGACGATTTTACGATCCGCAGGCGGGGCGGATCTTGATTGATGGCATGGATATTCGGGACGTGACGCTGGATTCAATCCGGACGCAGGTGTCGTACGTGTTTCAGGAGACGTACCTGTTTTCGGATACCGTGGAGGCGAATATCGCCTATGGACGCCCGCATATTGTGGCATCGAAGATCCTGACGGAGAACGGCCTGGCCGAGCCGGCAATGCTGGGTGAGGCGAGCGGAGAGGTGGAGGCCGCTTCACGACTGGCACAGGCGCATGAGTTTGTGGAGCAGTTGCCCAAGGGATATCAGACGATGCTGGGGGAGCGCGGGTCGAGCTTGTCGGGAGGGCAGAAGCAGCGGCTGGCGATTGCGCGGGCGATCTTGTCGAACCCGCGAATATTGGTGCTGGACGATGCGACGGCGGCCATTGATTCGCAGACCGAGGAACTGATTCGCAAGGGGATGAAGTTTGTCATGCGGGGGCGGACGACCTTCGTGATCGCGCATCGGATCAGCACGGTGAAACAGGCGGATCTGGTGCTGGTGGTGGAGGAGGGGAGAATTACGCAGATGGGGACGCATGTGCAGTTGATGGCCCAGCGTGGGCATTATCAGAAGATCGCGGCGGCGCAGCTTTATGGGGATGTGGATCTGGAAGATCAGCCTTCGCATATGAAGAGGGTGCAGAGGGAGGGCGTGATCGAGGAGGCGACGGCGGGGCGCGCGGGAGAGGGCAGGAGACGGGGGAGAATGGGTGAGGGGGTGCTAGGTGATAGGTGATAGCCAGTAGTCAGTAGCCAGTGGTAGTTGTCGGGGGCGTTGGAGTGGTTTCTGATGAGTCGATTGTTGTCATTTCGTAAGAATGTCGCGCGGGCTGTTCAGGCGGCGGCGGTGGTGGATCTTGCCTCGGATGAGGAGGAGGCGCGGTATAAGCCGATCGAGTGGCCGTTGATGAGGCGGCTGTTTGGGTTGTTGGGGCCGTACAAGTGGCATTATGTGCTGGGGATTTCGCTGGGGATGGTGATGACGGTGCTGGAGATGATGGGGCCGCAGTTTATGCGGTGGCTGGTGGATGTGACCACGGGATTTGCGGGGCATCGCGAGGCGTACGCGGCGGGGATGCGGTGGCAGGCGATTTGGTTTGTGGTGCTGGCGGTGGTGACGTGGGCGTGTGCGCTGGGGATCGCGATCACGCTGCAACGGTTGACGATTTTGATTATGACCAATGCCGGCGAGCGCGTGCAGTTTACGCTGCGCCGGCAGATATTCCGGCAGTTGCAGCGGATGTCGATGAGCTTTTATGACAAGACGAAGCTGGGGCGCATCATCAGCCGGTGTACGAGTGATGTGAACGCGCTGCGGGAAGTAAACGTCTGGGGGATCGACATCATCGTGAAGAACGGCCTGATGATCGCGGTAAGCGGGACGATGCTGCTCATCACGGACTGGCGGCTGTTCTTGTCGGTGGCGTGGCTTGCGCCGATCTTGATGGTGTGCAACCACATTTACCGGCAGAAGATTTCGCTGGCGTGGCAAATTGTGCGGGAGGGGTTTACGCGGGTGTCGACAAACCTGGCGGAGAATATCACCGGGGTGCGGGTGGTGACGGCGTTTAACCGGCAGGGGCCGAACCTTGCGACGTTTGACCGGCTTCAGGATGACAATACGGCCAACAACATCTGGACGTCGCGCATCAACGGGATGTATCAGCCGCTGCTGCAATTCGTGGGGTTTGTGGGCAAGGTGATCATTCTGGCGTATGGCGGGTATCTGGTGGCCGCGGGGCGGATTCGCAGTGTGGGATCGGTGGCGGCGGCGTTTTTGTATTGGGATTGGTTTATGAACCCGATCCTGAATTTCGGGAATTTTCATAACCAGTTGATGATGGCGATGGCCGGGGCGGAGCGGCTGTTTAATCTGCTGGACATGTCGCCGGACGTGCATGATCTGCCGGAAGCCAGGGCGCTTCCGCGCATCGTGGGGCACGTGGAGTTTGAGAAGGTGACGTTTGGGTACAACCCCGAGCGGCCGGTTTTGCATGAGATCAGCTTTGAGGCGCGGCCGGGCCAGATGGTGGCGCTGGTGGGGCACACCGGGAGCGGCAAGAGCAGCATTATTTCGCTGATCGCGCGATTCTATCAGCCGCAGCAGGGGCGGGTGCTGGTGGATGGGCATGACATCAAGCACGTGATCGGGCAGACGCTGTCGCGGCAGACGGGGCTGGTGTTGCAGGTGAATTACCTGTTCACGGGGACGGTGATGGACAATATCCGGTACGCCAAGGCGCACGCGAGCGATGCGGAGGTGGTGGCCGCGGCGCGGGCGATCGGGTCGTATGATCTGATCATGGCCCTCAAGGATGGATTTAATACGGAGGTGGGGGAGCGCGGGGCGAACATGTCGCTGGGGCAGAGGCAGTTGATCTGCTTTACGCGGGCGTTTTTGGCCGACCCGCGCATCTTCATGCTGGACGAGGCGACCAGCGCGCGTGGACACGGAGACCGAACTGATGGTGCAGCGGTCGCTGGAGAAATTGCTGGAGGGTCGGACGACGTTCGTGGTGGCGCATCGGTTAAGTACGATTCAGCGCGCGGACCAGATTCTGGTGATCGATCAGGGGCGGATTGTCGAGCGGGGGAACCATGCCGAGCTTGTGAAGCATGGGGGCAGGTATGCGGAGTTGTATGAGCAGTTTGCGCATGGGGTGGTGGATGCTTGACGCGTCGCAATGTTGGAACTTTTAGCGGTGATGGCTTAGGGTGGCTGATGTACGGTTGGCTGGCGGGATGACCGCGCTTTTGATGGAGAAGTTATGAAAGTGACATCGCTGTGGTCGGAGTTCAAGGCGTTCGCGTTCAAAGGAAATTTGATTGATCTGGCGGTGGCGGTGGTGTTGGGGACGGCGTTTGGCGCGGTGATCAACTCGCTGGTGAAGAACATTTTTATGCCGATCATCAGCTATGTGACGCCCAACATGGCGTACACCGAGTGGCACATTGGGAAGATTCAGATTGGTGCGTTCCTGGGGGAGCTGGTGAACTTTCTGGCGATTGCGCTGGCCATCTTCATCTTTATCCAGAAGGTATTGGGCAACATCATGCTGAAGGCTTCGGCGGCGCCCGCGGCTTCGGAACCGACCAGCAAGGAGTGCCCGTTTTGCCTGTCGAACATTCCGCTCAAGGCCAGCAAGTGCGCCCACTGCACGGCCGATTTGCCGGGGGCGGGAGTGTGACGGGCGGGATCTGACCGCGCAGGTTCGTGTGGGATCGTTTATAATGGGTGGTGACGAGTGTGCATTGTTGTAACTGAGGAGAACTGATGAACAGGTTGAGTGGTTTGTGGTGTCTGATGCTGGGTGGGGGGGTGCTGGTGGGGTGCAAGAAGGAAGAGGTCGCAACTCCGACGGCCACGCAGCCGGCGGGGCTGCTCGGAAAGAACGCGACGACGCAGGTGAGTGAGATGATCTCGGTGGGAACGTCGGTGGTGACATCGCATGCCAATGAGATGATCCAGCAGGCGAAGGATTATCTGGACAAGAACAATATGCTGGAGGCCAGCGCGATCCTGGTGAAGTTGGAGGCGGTGAAGGAGAAGCTGCCCAAATCGGTGCAGGACCAGATCAAGTCGCTGCGCGGAGTATAACGCGGCCAAGGCGTCTGCGACGAGTGCGCTGAAGACCGCGACGACGAAGCCTACGACGGTTCCGACAATTCCGACGGGGCCGGTGCCGCCAACGCTGACGCCGCCGACGATTCCTTGAGGATGTAAATGGGTTTCAAATTGTTATGAGACGGGAATGGCCGCGAGGTTGTTCCTGTTCTTGTTTTACCGGACGCGCGGAGCGCGGCGGGCGCGTTGGATTAAGTGGGTGGGCGGGGCTTCCGATGAGAGGGGAGAACGAACTCGCCTTCTTTTCTACAGAGGTTCCCATGATGCGCGTGAAGAAAATGTTGTCGGCGTTGATCGCCGACGAAACTGGCGGCGAAGTGTTGGAATATGCCTTGATCGCCGGCCTGATCGTGGTGGCGTGTATCGCCGTCATCGGAACGGTCGGCACGAAGGTGCTGGCCCGCTGGAACTCGCTGAACAGCTCGATGTAAGTTTTCGGCTTTGAGTTCATCGGTGGAATAATGACGCCCGCGGCAAATGATGCCGCGGGCGTTTTCTCATGCGCGAAGAATAGAGGGAGGAGGCGCTGACTGCCTCGTAAGCTGATCCAATCATTTGGCCAGCGTGACCAGGTTTGAGCCGAGGCCTTGCGGCAGGGATTCGTCTTGATGGATGCCGCCGGTGCCGGTTTGGGTGATGGACGCGGCGATGATGCGGCCGTAGAGCGTGGAGGCGCTGCTGAGGGAGACGGCGCTGTCGGGGCAGTAGATGTCGGCGTTGATCGAGGAGGTGTTTTGAAGCGTCAGGGTGGCGCCGGGGAGGAGATATATCCTGAAATTCGTTGGCCGCTGCTGATAAGCATTGAGATTGCAATTGTTAAGCGTGCAGTTTCCGTACACGTAAAGCGCGGCGGTGCCGGTGCCGGTAATGGTGCAACCTCCTGAGAGGCTGAGATCTTTCAGATAGTAAACTCCGCCGGGGAACGAGGCGGGGCCTGAAAAGCTGATGATGACGCTGCCGTTGGTCATGGCGTAGGCGATGCTGGCGTTGTCGTTGGTGGTGGCATAAGAGCCGGCCGCGACGCTGGCGAAACTCATGTTGGTTCCCAGGGCGGTGCGTGAGCCAGTGACGGTGCCGCCGGAGGAAGTTTTTCCCACGCCGGGGTGGGTATCGCCTTTGGCGGTGCTGCCGGCGGCGAGGGTGATGTTTCCGTTGGATGCCGCTTTGGCCAGGGAATGGGCGGAGCCGACGGAATAGACGCCGGCCGACGAGTCATAGCTGTCATAGACGCCGGTGGAGCTCATGCTGATGGAGGTGATGCCGACAATGCCATAGTTTTGAGCGGGGGTGGTGGCGACCGAGACCGCGTGGATGGAGACGCTGTTCATGCCGACGATCTTGCCGAAGACGAGCGGGATGGTGGCGTGGGCGTTGATGCGGACGGCGGTGGCCGACGATTGAGCGGCGCCGGTGAGGACGGTAAGCGTTTTTGGACCGCTATTCCAGGTTCCCAGATCGATGTCGGCGGTGGTGAGGGTGTAGGTGCTTGCGTTAACCGTATTTTGGGCGGCGACGCTGATGGCATTGTTCTGTGCCGCAGTGGGGCTGGTGGCCAGGCCTGACATGCCGGCGCGAGCGGCGGCGTCGGCCACGTTTTGCAGCTGTGTCTTGGCTACCTGAACATAGCCAAATTCCACCGCCAATGAGCTGAGGCCAAAGACGACGGTCATCATGAGGACGACGTAGACAAATCCGAAGCCTCGGCGTCGTCTGAACATTGGGTGCATGCTCAATCTTTTCCTGTGACTGGCATTGGTCGCCAATGAAAAATGCGCCATGCGCCTACATGGAGCTATTAAGAGAGTTCCAGCGGGCCAGCACCTTGGTGCCGACGGTGCCAATAACAGCGATACAGGCGACGACGATGAGGCCGGCGATGAGGGCATATTCCAGCACTTCTCCACCCTCTTCGCTGCGCAACAACTTCAGTAATGTCTTCATGGCTTGCACTCCTGCGGCGACGCGTGAATTATCGGTCGCTCGCGATACGGGGATTAAAAACGAGCGGAAACGGCGCGGCGGCCTCTTGCATCCGCCTGGCGAAACTTCCATGCGATTCGATACTTTTGCTGCATCGACAGATGAAGGCGGGTGCTTGAGGGGGCGGGCGCGGACGTGAATTGAATCGTACATTAACAGTATCGGTCGCAAGGTCGAAAACGAGAGTAGGTCAACAGGAGAAAGAAAAGCATGGTCGCCCTATACAGCCTCGAGATTCGACGCGGCTTTGCGTCAATCTATTTATGCATCCTATTGATCATTGTGTTCGGCATGGTTTCGCTGGGCGCGGATTGGGGGCGGGTGCAGGTGGCGAAGATGGAACTGCATTCGGCGGCGGATGCGGCGGCGCGGGCGGCTTGCCTGGATCTGCCCAACGGCATCTCGGCGGTGCAGACGGCGGCGCTGCAGGCGGCCGCCAGCAACAACTGTGATGGGTCGGTGGTGTCGCTCAATGCCTCGACAGACGTGGTGTTTGGAACGTGGAATCCCAATAGCCGGACTTTTTCGGTGTTGTCGGGAGCGGCGCGGGTGAACGCCAATGCGGTGCAGATCATCGCGGCACGGAGCAGCGCGGCCGGCAATCCAATCCCGTTGACGTTCGCGGGGGTGATCGGGAAGAGCAACTGCGATGTTCACGTCAGCAGCACCGCGTGCCTCACGAGCAACACCGGCGCTTACTCGATCATCGGCGTAAACTCCGTGACGATGAGCGGCAACGCGTACACCGACAGCTACAACTCTTCGCAAGGCGCGTATAGCGCGGCCAGCACCATCACAAAGGTTCGCTTGCCACCAACGGCAACGTCGTTCTCAGCAACTTTGCCAAGATAGATGGAGATTCGCGGGCGGGGGTGGGGAAGACGACGACGATCAACAATTCGGCGACGGTGTCGGGGTTGGTAGCGCCGCTGGGCTCGGTGGTGAGCTATCCGCACGTAAGCCTGCCGGCTTCGTATTACGATCTGGGGGACGTGGTGCAGAGCAGCGGGACGACGCACGTTCCGGGCGGGACGTATCTGATTCATAATCTGAACCTGAGCGGCACAGCGCACATCGTCTGGGACGGGCCGGTGGATTTGTATATTCGGGATGGTTACACGATTACCGGAAGCGTGGTGATCGACACGTTTGGAAATATTCCAGCCAATCGAAATTTGTACTTCCTGCCTTCGTGTACGACCGCGTCGTGGACAGGCAGCCATAGCTGCATCGGTGAGCTTTACGCGCCCGACACCGATTTCACGGTGGGCGGCAGCGCGCAGTTGTATGGGCGGATTACGGCAAAGACGATCAACATCAGCACAAGCGCCGGGATGCATTATGACGAGGCATTGCCGCCGACAGGGACGTCGGCGACGCGACAGGCGATTACGCTGGTGCAATGAAGTACAACCACATGAAGGCAGCACTTACGAAATCCAGATCGCGCGGCTTTGGAACGATCTACGCCGCGATCATGCTTATCGTCCTTTTCGGATTTGCGTCGTTTGGGGTCGATTATGGTTTCGTACAGACGGCAAAAACGGAGCTTCAGGGGGCGGCCGATGCCGCGGCCCGTGCGGCAGTCGCGGGTATTTCGACAGGCGTGAGTCAGGCGCAGACCAATGGGATCAATATTGCCGGCCAGAACTGGGTAAACGGGGCGGCGTTAATAATCACGACGTCTGACATCGACTTTGGGACCTGGAACACGGGGACTCGGACATTCGCATTGCTCACGGGGGCGGCCCAGGCCAATGCCAATTCGATTCGCATCAATGCCCATCTGTCCGTCCCGCTGGCGTTCTCGCGCGTGATTGGCTTGAACAGCGTGACCATTCATGCGTCGTCCATTGCGTATATTTCTGGTTCAAGCTACGGCATCGTCGGCCTGACTTCTATGAACAATAATACGTCGGGTGTGTGGGACAGCTTCAATGCCTCCGCAGGCGCTTATTCGGCTGGCTCGGCGCACAGTCTTGCGACCGCCGCTGCAAACAGCAACATCACCCTCAACAGCAGCAGCGTCAAAGGGGACGCACATCCCGGCGTAGGCAAGACCTGCACCGGCGGGACCGTGACCGGATCGCGCGCGGCACTCAGCAGCACGTTGAGCTATGCAAGCGTGTCGGCGGGTTCGGCGGCGACGACCAACAATAACAACCTGCTGGCCGGTCCGGACTGGAGCTCGCCGGACTTTAATCACAGCGGTTCAACCACGATCACGATTCCGGGGGGAACCTATTATGTGCAGGATTTCAAGGTTTCGGGAAATGCGACGGTGAACATGACCGGGCCAGTTATCATGTACATCTACGGGCAAGTCTCCATTAGCTCATCGGATATCAACGCTTATCAAGGCAAGCCGACGAATTTTAAGATGTACCTTCTTCCGACGGCCACATTGCAACTGCGGTTCAATACAACGATTGACGCTGACATCTATGGGCCCGACACAGACATGTCCTTTAGTGGGGCGGCCACACTGTGTGGGCGGGTGATTGGGCAGTCGCTGCAACAGACGGGGACCGGCAGCATCCATCAGGACGAATCCCTGGGCACCGCAATCTCACTTGTGAAGTAATGTGCCGTCCGCGTTATTCCCGCAACCCAAACTCATTGAGACGTCGGTGCAGCGTGCGCCGGCTAATGCCCAGATGTTTGGCGGCCTCGGTGCGATTGCCTCGGCAGGTTTCCAGCGCCTTGAGGATTGTCTGCTTTGAGAGGCGATCCAGATTCAGTTCCGGCCCGTCAAGATCTGCTTCGCCGTCGCCATCGTCGGCACCTTCCAGTTCACGCTGAAAGCGTTCGGGCAGATCGTCGGCGCTCGAAGACGTGTTTGCCGCTGAGAACGACCATGCTTTCAAGCGTGTTTTTGAGCTCGCGCACATTTCCCGGCCAGTCGTAGCGGGAGAAGGCGGCCAGGAGAGACGGATCGACCTCGCGCGGCTCGAAGCCGTTCTGGCGGCAGATGTCGTCGAGGAAGAAACGGGTGAGCAGGGGAAGATCTTCGCGCCGCCGGCGCAGCGGGGGCAGGTCGATGCGCACGACGTTCAGGCGGAAGAAAAGGTCCTGGCGGAAATTGTTTTCCTTGACCTGTGCTTCCAGGTCGCGATTGGTGGCCGCGACGATGCGGACGTCTACTTTTTGAGGGGCGGTGGTGCCGACGGGGGTGACAGCGCTTTCTTCGAGCACGCGCAGGAGTTTGGACTGGAGGGGGTGAGGGAGCTCGCCAATTTCGTCGAGCAACAGGGTGCCCCCGTTGGCCGCCTGGAAATAACCGCGCGAGCGGCTGTCAGCACCTGTGAAGGCGCCGCGTTCGTGGCCAAAGAGGGTGGACTCGATCAGATTTTCCGGGATCGCGCCGCAATTGAGGGCGAGGAACGGGCCGGTTCGGCGCGGGCCGCCTTCGTGCAGGGCGCGGGCGACCATTTCCTTGCCGGTGCCGGATTCGCCGATGAGCAGCACGGTGGCTTTGACGGCCGCCGCGCGGTCGATAACGGCGAAGACGGACTGCATCGCTGGGCTTTGGCCGATGATGTGGCGGTAGTGCCACCCCTCGCGAAGCTGGCCGCGGAGGCGGGAAAGCTCCTGGCGGAGCCGCTTGTCTTCAAGGGCCTTGTGGACCTGCAACAGCAACTCGTCAGGGTTGAGGGGCTTGGTGAGATAAGCGGTGGCGCCGGCCTTAATGGCGTCGACGGCCTGCGGGATGGTGCCGAAGCCGGTCATCAGAATAACCGAAGCGGCGGGGTGGTGTTGGGTGACCCAGCGCAGCAGCGACCGGCCATCCAGCTTGGGCATCATCAGGTCGGCCAGCACGAGATCGGTTTCGGGCTTGTAGTGGTCAATGGCGTCCTGGCCATCGCTGGCGGTCTGGACGGAATAGCCGTCATCACGCAGCGTGGTGGCGATGGCGTCGCGCAGCGAGGCGTCATCTTCAACAAGCAGGATGTGCAGAGGCGTGTCGGTCATTGTTCCTCATGGCAGGCTGGGATGACGGCTATTTTAGTGATAGGCCGCTTGGACTTCCTGTGGGTCGGATTTGTTTTCCAGGGGGGACACGTCAAAGCCGCGCTCCGGGCCGGCGAGTGGGAGACGGAGGTGAAAGGTCGTGCCGACGCCGGCGTGTGAATCGACAGTGATGCTGCCGCCGAAGTTGTCGACAAAACGTTTGACCAGCGCCAGGCCGATCCCGGTGCCGCCCTGCTTGGTGGTCTGGAACGGTTTGAAAAGGCGGTCGCGCATTTCGTCGGGAATGCCGGGGCCGGTGTCGGTGACGTCGATCGTGCCAAAGCCATCCGCCTGGCCAATGCGAATGGTGATCCGGCCATCCCGGCCCATGGCCTGCTGCGCGTTGAGCACGAGATTCATCAGCACCTGCCGCAAGGCGTGCGGATCGCAGGTGACCATGACGTTGGTTTGTGAGGATTGAATGGTGAGCTGGGTATCGGTGGTGCGGAGCATTTCGTTCATGATGGCTTGGAGGGTGCGAACGGCTTCGAAGAGGTTTACCGGGGCGACGCGCATGGTGTCAGCGCGTTCGTGGGTGAGGTAGTCCTGAACCAGTTGCTGGATGCGCGAGAGCTCGGAGTCGATGGTGTCGCAGGTGGCGCCGACGCGCGCGGGGTCAACGGCATTGCGGCGGAGGGAGTGAAGTTGAAAGCGGAGGGCGGCGAGAGGGTTGCGGATTTCGTGGGCCAGCACGGCCGCGGTAAGGCCGCGCTGGGCGACTAGCCCTTGCTGCGCCAGTTCAGGCGCAGTGCGGCACGCGGCGGAGGGTTTGCCAGCCATAGGCCGCCAGAAAGCTGAAGCCGCTGACGAGAATCACGCCGGTGCAGGCGAAGACCAGTGCACGGCGCATCAGCGGGCCGCTGGTGGCTTTGAATTGCGCCTGCAACTGCGGGCGCGACAGGTCCATGTAGATGTAGCCCCGGACCAGATCCGGGCCGATGTTCTGCGTTGCCAGCCATTCCAGCACTTCGTCCCTGGCGACATTGCGGTGAAAGTATTGGGAGAAGGCGGCCTGAAGCTTGGTCATGTCGAGCTTCCACTCCACTTTTCGGCGCACGCCGTCGGGGTCGGCGCTGAGCAGAGGGTCAATGTCCTGAACCGTTTGAGGGACGGGCGTAGCGTCGGAGCGGCGAAGGTTGAAGGGGGTGTTGCGGCCGGCGGCGTCGTGGCGGGTGTAATCAAAGACACATACGGCCTGGATGGTGGGGTCGCTGAGCAGTTCGGTGAAGAGGGCTTCCCAGATTTCCTTGGGAGGTGCTGCGCCGGGCCGATGGCGCGAAGCTGAAACTCAATCCGCCGACTGATCATCTCGACGTTCTGGTTGATGTGCAGCTCGTTTGCGCCGCGCAGGAGCCAGAGGGTCCAGGCATAGGTGAGGCGCAATCGCGCCGCCAATCAGGATCAGCGGGATCAGGGCAGCTCGGAGCATGGAGGTGTCGGTTTTCAATGCTTCACTCGATGGACGGCTGAGGGGATTTTGTAGACGTGGCGGCGGCATGTTGGAGGCCGGCGCGAAGTGCCTGGAGCAACTGAGAGGGTGCGACGGGTTTGGTCATCCATGCGACGAGGGAGCCGTTGGCATCGGCGGGGCGGAGGTGTTGGAGGGGGAAGGCGGTCATGACGATGACGCGGGTTTGGGCCGTTTGAATGGCGGCGCAGTGGAATAGCTCCATGCCGTTGCCGTCGGGGAGGTTCAGGTCGAGCAGGCAGAGCGCGGGGCGGGAAGTTTTGAGAAGCTCGGCGGCCTCGCGAACGGTCGAGGCCGCGAGAGTCTGGTATCCGTGATCGTGAAGGAATTCCAGGAGGCTGCGGCGGAGGGAGGGATCGTCTTCCACCAACAAGATCAGGCCGCTTTGCTCAGTCATTTCGGGTGTCCGTGGCTCGTGAGTTCGCAAAGGGGGGTTCGCAACGTGGATGCCATCAGCAATTGTACGGTGGGGAGGCCAGCGTGGCGCGGAAGCCAGCGCGAGTGTGCCAACGATGGGGCCAGCCTGACCCTGCTGTGCCACGGCGGAGAGCGGTGGCACAGGTTTAAGTCGTTGCACGAGGACGTTAACGCGGGAGGGGGTGTGGCATGTTCGTTGCAATGAGGGGATCGAAACGCTCGCGAATGTGCGCGGGTTTTAACTTTGACGGTGAAAGCTGCGGGCGAAGTCGCCCAGCAAGGGAGGTGGGTTATGGCCTACCTGGGAGCCGAATAGGAGCTCCCTCAACAACAGTGTTCTTCCCGGATGTGGGGCTGCTTTCCCGCGAAGGCAGCCCCCTCTTTTTTTGGATAAATAAAGAACACGGGCGGGGCGCCCGTGTCACTGTGAAGAATTAGATTCGGGATCGAGGGGGCGATCAGGCGTTGGCTGGGACTGGGGGGAGGGGGTCTTTGATTGGGGGAGCGGGGGGATTTTGGTTGTTGTCGCCGCCACCGTTCCCGCCGCCGTTGTCACCACCGCCGCCGTTCCCACCACCACCGTTGTCACCGCCACCGCCGTTATCACCACCACCGCCGCCACCGGGGTGTTCGGTGTGGTCGCCGCCGGGGTGAATGACGGTGTAAGCGCCTTGGCCTGGGACGACGTGGTATTGGCCGCCGCCTTCGTGGATGGTGTCGTGGCCGGTGCCGCCCAGAACGGTGTCGGGGCCGTCGCCACATTGGAGCGAGTCATCGCCGGTGCCGGCCACGAGGCTGTCCGCGCCGGTTCCGGCCACCAGCGTGTCATTGCCGTCGCCGCCCAGGAGTGAATCATCGCCTGCGCCGCCATCGAGATGATCGTGGCCGTGGCCACCCACGCAGGTGTCATCGCCGACGCCGCCCAGGAGGCTGTCGTCGCCGGCATCGCCGGTGAGGGAATCGTCGCCCGCGCCGCCGTTTTCGGTGACGGGGGTGTCGAGGGCGGCCGCTGCGCCGCTGAAGAGGACCTTGTCAGCGCCTGCGCCGGCGTTGACGACGATCTTCTTTACCGCGCTGTCTTTGAAGGTTTGGGTTTGGCCATTCTCGGTGATGGTCAGCATTTCGCTGGTGGCGGTCTTGTGGGAAACGGCCAGCTTAAAGCGAATGACGTCGCTGTGCTTGGTCCCGGTCACGGTGAGGACGCCGTGGTGAAGCGAGGCGAAGTGGGGGGCGGGGTGATGGGTAACGGCGGTGTGAACGGCCGCCGAAAGCATGCGGCGGGTTTCGAGAGTTTCGATGTGTGACTTCATGGCTGATTCCTCGCTTCGCTTGTTGGCCCCTGACCTCAATGGCTGATGAATATACACTAAGTAAACACGCGTACATGAAAGTACTATGAGAACTTTTACTGAGTAGTTGATCAGGGGGCATCGACTAGGCGATAGTGCTTGCCGCTGAGCCATAAGTCGCGGGCGTCGAACGGTTTGGTTGTCGGGGGCGGCGGTGGGGGCGGGGGCGATGAAGGGAGTTTCAGGTCGTCGGGGAGGTCGTTGATGTGAATTTTGGTGCTGCCCAGGTACGTGGGGTAGCCGCCGACGTGGTTGTTGACGTAGACGGATTCGAGGACGGTGCCGGGGTCAGCGCCGTTGAGGGCGGTGGTGTCGAAGTAGAGGTTGGTGGCGCATCCGTCGGCCACCACGCGCTTGATCTTGCAGCCGGGCATCACCTTGATCGTAACCTTGTTGCCGGCGATGGCCTGGCCGTCCACAACGTTGTTGGTGGCCACGCGGATCAACTCGATGGACTGGAAGCTGCCTCCTTCGATGTGGATCGTCTCGCCTTCGACGTGGCCGACGTAGCAGTCGATGATGCGAAGGGTGATGCCGGTGGCGGTTTTGTCGGAGACGGCCCAGAGAAAGTCGGTGTGGGTGGCGATGACCTGCGGCCGGCCGTTCTGGATGATCGTGGCATTTTCGCGGCCGATGTCCCAGCCGCCGCAGTTGCGGAACGTGATCACGTCGCCCGCATGGGTGGTGCGGATACGGCAGAGAATTCCCTTGCCATCACGCACCTTGGGCGGCGCGGCGTGGGGGTCGCTGGGGCCCTGGGTGGAGACAAATCCGCCGCAGAGATAGTTGTCGAGCGTTTGCGTGCCAGTGGGGTCCCAGACCTTGAGATCGTGGGCCATCGGGGCGCATTTGGATAGATCAAAGCCGTCAGGCTTGGGAGCTTGCGCGGCGGCATGAATTGCAATTGTGAAAAAGGCAGTGAATGCAATGTACAATGTTTTATGAAGCTTGAGTGGATGAGTTTTCATGGCGTTTTCTCTGTCGCAAAGGCCCGGGCCGCCGGGGCGGCGTGTGAAGCCGGCGGCGGTCCGGGCTGGTGTGGTGGGAATCAGATGGCCGCGAAGAGGGCTGTGGTGGCGATGTTGACAGCCTTGGTGACGGCCTGCAGCGCGACGCGCTGCATCGCCTGCGACGTTTCAACGGCGGCCGCCACGCCAAGATTGGCCAGTTCGGCCAGGGCGAAGCTGGCGCGGTCTTTCCATTGGGATTGGGTTGCGCGATCTGCGCCGATGGAGAGAATGGAGGCGGCGGCCAGCACCTGCGCCGCGTTGGAGATGATCGCCTTTTCCTGATCGTTGGGGATCAGTTGTTTAAGCTCGGCAAGAAAGCTGGTGGAAATGTCGCTGGCCAGGCCGGTAACCTGGCTTCGCACCGTCGTGGGTAAAAATGAGAAATCCATTGGATGCTCCTTTTATGGGGGTTGGAATGGGAGGACGGGATTGGATGGAGTGCTACTTCGCCGCCTCGGCGGTCGCGAGTCGCTTTTCCCAGGTGTAGAGCAGGGCGTCGACGTCCTGTTTTTGATCCGGATGATCGGCCGCGAGTTGCTGCAGTCGGGGAGTCGCGGCCGTCTTGGTCAGGCGGTCCGCCTTGACGTAATCGGCCTGCAAAGTGCAGCCGGCGATGGAGGCCGCGAGCAGCAGACCGGCCAGAAGCCGCGCGGATGAAGTGGCGATACGCATGAGACACGTTCCTTTCTGAGAGTTGCGCCCGGTGGAGGGCCCCGCACCGTGCGGAGCATTCATGGGCGCTTGTGGTTGCTAGTTGCTGTTTGCTGGTTTTGGCGTGATTGGATGGGTGCTTCGCCGTAACAATTGTTCCTGCGTGGTCGCGAAGCGCGTGAGTGCTTCGGCGTTTTGGCGGACGACGTTGATTAATTGGTCGAGGCCCACGCGGTCGCTCATGATGCGGGTATGCGCTTCGTCGAGCTGTTGCTCACGCTGGCGGCTGGTGCGCCGCTCCCACAGCCACATCGCGCCCATAATCCCGGCCGCGCCGAAGTTGGTGAGTTGTGGCATCAGCGAATCGTCGATCAATAAAATTGTCCAGCACATGACGCACCCCTTTGAAAATCAAAAATTAGTTTCGAGCCACCGCCAGCACGCCCAGGTGGCGCGAAGTATCGGCCTTCCCGTCGCCGTCGAGATCGATGTCGATCCGGCACTGATGCAGCGCCCGGCGATAGAGCCGCTCGTACAAGTCCGCCCGCGCTGTGAGGTCGGCCGGTTTGGTGGAGGCGGCGGCCAGGGCGTTGTAGATCATCTGAAGCGTCCCCAGGACGCACGGCCGGCGCAGCAGAGAGGGGTTGAGGATCGCGCCAGCGCCCGCGTTGTCCGGCTCAATGCCGCCGGTGCGGGAGATGAGATCGCTCACCACCTTGCGCTGCGGGCCGAACGTGCGCACGGCAAACGCCAGGCTGCTGGCCGTCCCCACGGGGCTGGGCTGGGGGGATTGCCCCGCCTGGAAGAGGGCGTCATATAAAACGCTGAGGGTGAGGCCGGTCGGGGAGTCGATGCTGACAATGGGATAGCTTCCCGAGACTGCGCCTGTGAGGACGATCACGTCGTTGGCGCTGACGTGGTTGTCAGCCAGCGAGCCGGTCGAGATTGTAAAGGCGGTGCCGGCGAGGTTGCCGGTGCCGGCCATCAGCAGTTGCGAGGCGAACGCCGCGTCGCGAAATAAATTGGGCTCCCAGTGGAGCAGGTCGATGTCATTGCAGTAGATCATGAAGCGCCTCCCAAAGGGGAGCGGCCGGCGGGTTTTGCCGGCCGCTCCTTGAATCTGACGGGGCTAGTCGGTCAGCCCGCTGATCACGCCGTGGGCGTTTTCGTTGCGAAGCTCCAGGGTGTACTCGCCGATCACCTGGCCGCTTTCGCGATCGCCGGTGGGGGCCAGCGGCTTGTAATAGAAGCTGCGACCGGCGAGGGGCAGCACCTCAATGCGGGTGCTGTCCAGAAGCAGGATGGTTCCCTGCGGCGCCCAGCGCGTCAGGACGATGCGGCAGACGCCGTAATCGCTTTCATACACGCTCACCAGGTCCTTGAAGGTTTCGCCTTCAGGGGTGAATCGGCGGTTGGTCGCGATGAACTGGTTGATCATCCGCTTCTGGCCGGGCCCGACGACGATGAGATCGACCTGGCCGTTGCTGTTTTTCCAGATCTCGCGGAGGGCGGTGTTGAGCTGGGTCTCGGTGATGTTGACATCCGAGGGAAAGCCCCCGGCGCCCGGCGCGAAGCGGTGGGTGGTGATGAAAGGCAGGATGCCGCGCATAGTCCGGCGAACAGAGGTGGAGCCCTGCGGGTTGGATGCGGGTGCGTGGCCGTTGATGACGGAGTTTTCCAGATCTCGCAGCAACTCGCGGGTTCGCTGCTGTTTTTGATAATCCAGTTCATCGGCCACCCCGAGTTGGCGCACGGCCAGTTCCGAGCCGCTGACTTCGACCGACGAGGTGAAGATCTGGGTGAAGTTGGTTTTGCGCGAGCGTGTGGTGAAGCGCGGCGTGCCGGCCTCATCGCCTTCGAGCGCGGCGTTGCCGAAGATCTCGACGGCCTCATTGGCCGACAAAGACTCAGGGGTGGTGCCGCCGTAACCGCGGACCACGGAGATGGACCCACCGGATACCGCCGTCACCAGCATCACTTCGGCCGAGCCTTTGCCGCCCAGTTGATCGCCGACGCGGAAGCGGCTTGTGTTGGTCATCGGGACAGTGGTGTCGGCGACGGGATCGCCGAAGCTGGCGCTGGAGCTGATAGAATCGCTGTTGGGCAGCAGCGCATCCTCCAGCCATTCGTGAACGGTGGATCGTGCGGGCCTGGGGGCGTCTCCCAGCGCATCCAGAAGCGGGGTTTCAAAGGGAGCGTTGATGGCGACCAGATCGCTGACATCCTCGGCGATTTCAGGCAATCCGGCCCCGGCTGAATACGTTGCTTTTCCTGTGAACGACATAAGAACCTCCAATAGAAAAAAGGGTGTGAATCTTCGAGGGTGGTTTAAAAAACTCACCGGCGTCCCCCCCGTGCGCCGGTGAGTGACATGACTACCGCACCGCGCGGCGCAGTTGCAGATACTCGAGGCATGAGGCGGCGGTTTCGCGTTCGCATCAGCTCGCGCGACAGCTCATGCAATCGGCCGCGCGGGTCCGGGGGTTCGCCCGGCGGCATGGCGGCCGGCGGCGGCGAAGAAAACGCCGGACTGGTCGGCGGATCGGGCGGCGCGGGCGGCGCGGTGCTTCGATGACGACGGCGGGATCGGGCACAATGGGCGCGTTCATGGGACCTCCTGTAAGAGAGTTGCTAGTTGCTAGTTGCTAGTTGCTAGTTGCTAGTTGCTAGTTGCTGGTTGCTAGTAGCCCAGTTCGCGGAGGACGGTTTCTTTGGGGACGCCCAGGCGCAGTTTCATTTGGGCTTCTTGCAGGCGCTCGACGTCGTTTTCGGGGAGGGGGCTTGGCCAGTGGAGTTCGACGCCGCGCTCTTCGGGGCCAGTTTGAAAAAGGCCAGCCTTGTCGAGCCAGGCCAGTGACAGGGACAACATGCGCTGAAGGCCGATGCCGTGGCTGGTGCGCTTTTTCTCGGTCTTGGACAGCAGGGCCAAAAGAGTGATGCGCAGCGCCGCGGCGCTGGTAAGCCGGCCGATCTTTCCCTTGATCGCGCCGGCGGCGATGGGGGTGACCGCGCTGAGCTTGTCCATTGCATCGCGCATGTCCTGGATGTGGGCCAGCTCCGAAGGCGCGTTGGAATCGCCGCCAAACTCGGTGATGCTGGCCGAATCGTTGTCGGTCATCCACATCCGGCCGGGCGATACCGGAAGATCGGTGAAGTTCTCAATGCCTTTGCCCAGATACATCTTGAAAGACTGGAGGGTGATGCGATTGGCGCGGTCGCTGAGGCGCGTGTTGAGCTCGTCCTGTAAAGGGATGAGCGGCTCGACATCGCTGTCGCCTGCGTAGGAAAACGGGACGGCTGTGTTCTGAATGTGAACCAGCGGGATCTGACCAAGGGAGTTTGCACCCTCGTCCACCAGCACCTCGTCTTCGTAGCGCTGCCAGTGGGTGGGGCTGATGATTTCCAGCACGCGCGTCAACGTCACATCGCAAGTCGGACCGGGTTGAAAATTCGTCTGATCGACAATGCTGCTGGGCGACACTGTGAGGCCCACGGCCAGCCCTGCCCGGCGGGAAAGGCGCTGGAACCAGCTTGTGCGGAGGCGGGAGACGAAGCGCTGGGCGGTGGTGAGGGAGGCGGCCGGGCGCGGGATGTCGTACACCTGGGCGTACGCCTCGACGACGCGATAATCGTCCGGGCTTAACAGGGGCAGCGCCCGCGCCGGCTCGACGATCTCCAGCCGGACGCGCCGGGCGATACGCAGGAGCGCATCGGGCGACGGTCTTGTCGCGCCCGGGCCGACCAGAGACTCGAGTCGAGCACCCTCCGTGCTGGCCGGCGCAGACGACTGCTCCGTTGAAGAAGCGGCCGCCTCGACCGCCGGCGCGGTTGCTGCATCCTGCGTTCCCACCTCCCGTGTATTGATTAGATCAACGGCACTGTCGGTGGCGTCGGTTTCGCGTAGATGGACAGGTTCATAGTCCTGGGCTGCGGGCGCAGGCGCATCGGCGCGGGGGCCGGTGGCGTCTGTCCCAGTTCCTGCAGGCCGGTGATGGCCGCACTCAGGTCGCTGGCGCTGGCCTCTTCGTCGGCCTGGCTTGGCGGATCGATCTTCACCAGCACATCCACAAACCCGTAAAGCGCGCTGATCAGCGCCAGTTGCTGCAGGAAGAGGATGCCGCCGTTGTGGGCCAGGATGGCGCGCATCAGGTCGCTGAGAATCGCCCGCCGCGATTCATCGGGCGCGGTGGAATTGATCACCAGCGGCTTGCCATACAAATAATTAACGGTGGTGTCGATTCGCCAGCCGATGTCGTTTTCGATCACGACTTCCTTACGCGCCACGCCGTTGATCACCTGCCCCACCAGAACATCAGTCCCGGCCCGCACGCCGGTGATGCGCGAAGGCAGCCCCCATTCCTGCGCCTGGCGGTAAGGGCGATCGGAGCTGATGTCGGCCTTGCCCGGGGTGGGCATGACGGAGGTGGCCCAGACCTGCATGGGATTGCGGTAATAGGCCCAGAGCCGGCGGTAGCGCGGGCGGTCGATGTTGATCAGCCGATCGGTGGCGCGGCGCAGCTCGTGGGGGGTCAGGGCGTGGATGGGATTGTTTTCGAGTTGCTTGAGTGGATATGGCATGTTGATCTCCGTCGTGTCTGTCGTTGTGTGTGCTCCTCATTCCTTGTCCCGTGTTGCGCGTTTTGGGGGCAAAGGCGCAACGGGGCGGCCGGAAATGTTGAATACCCGTTAAAAACCCTAATATTATTTTAGAAAATTCTAAATTTCTGGCGGGAAGGCGTTGCGCGTTTTGACGTGAAAACGCGCAACATTTTGCCCAGCTTCACACTGGGCGGGGGTAGAAGATCGCAAGCCCGTCGGCGTTAGTCCTCGTCCACTCTCTGGTACTTGAACACGGCTTTGTAGAGCCCGCTGATTTTCTGGGAAGGCACAACCTGCGGCGGATATTTTTCGTTTCGCGGCTGCAGGCGAATCGAATCCTCCCTTTTTTCGCCCTTTTCAAAGAAGACGCGTTTGAAGGTGGTTTGGCCGTCATCAAAGCGCACAAAGCAATCGTCACCGTTGCGCGGATCGGCGCTCGGGGAGAAAATAACAATATCGCCCGGGCGGTATTTGGGAGTCATGCTGTCGCCGCTGACGCGTGCGGCGAAGGCGTCGCGATCATGCACATCCGGGCAGCCGACGTAATCGTCGGCCACGCGCGGGGGATAGGCCAGATCGGTGAAATCCTTCGGATAGCCGGCCGATACGCGGTTGATGACCGGGACCGGCCGCGTCCCCACCTGCTCCACATTCCCGGCCGACCGCTCCACCATTTCCTGCAACACCCCACTCAGATAAGCATCATCCAGATCAATGGGCTTGGAGGAGAGAGGGTTTAAGGACGCGGAGGCGGGCAGGCTGGCGCTGGCCAACGTTTTTCCGTTGGCCTGGGGGGTGCGGGGTGAATCGGCGCTGGCGTCGGAAGCAATGCCCGAGCCTTTTTGAAGCAGCTTTTGCAGCATCGCCCGCACATCGCGGGGGGTGCGCTGGATGTGGGCCTGGGTCAGCAGTTCGCCGGCCACGAAATCCAGGGCCTGCTCGAGGCGGCGGAGTTTTTCATCGCTGGGCGGGTTGGGGACGCGCCCGGTTTCGATGAGGGAAAGATAAGGCTTGGAGATGCCGGTTTTTCCGGCCAGATCGTCCAGGGTTAGTCCAAGCCGCCGCCGCCGCCTTCGCAATTGGGGTCCAAGTGCTTCCATGGGTTTAGGAGTCCATAGTGAGTCATCCATGAGGGGTTAAAAATTCGCAAAGGCCGCCTCTCTGGCAGCTCTGCCGACCGGTGTTATATGTATATCGCGGGACCCCGGCGGAAGGCAAGAAAATTCCTGACAATTCCCTAACATGCGAGGGAATAGTAGTCAGTAGTCAGTAGGCAGTAGTCAGTGGGCAGGCGGGCGTCCCCATTAAAAGAAGAAGCCCCCGCAAACTCCCGAGTTTGTGTGGGGGCTACCTTCCCTTGGGGGTTTTACACGCAGCACGCATGGCCGATCCGCATCTTGTCCACTGCCATTTCAGGCAATGGATTCTGGCACAGGCCCGAGTTCCCCTGTCGCCAGAACGATCGAATCACGCAGCCATACGTCGCAGGTCCACTCTGGAGCGGCTTTTCCGCTCCCGCAAGACGCCAAGGACGCCTCACGTAACCTGCGGCAGGAAAACTGCTGTCCGGCCAAACGGTGCGCCCGACCTATGGAGGCCTTGCGTACGCGACGCTTGAACCGGAGTGGACCTCACCAGCTTCGCCCGGATAAATCCCGACGACGGGTCTTAACGTCAGCCGCATTGCGCGACGGGGTTAAAACCCACTGGAGTCAGGCGAATGACCTTCTAAAGCCATTTTGCCCGCACAGTCCTCAATTTTCCCAAATCGACACAACATCGGGGTGGTGAACACCGGAAGATAGGAATCAATCATGCTCGCGGTGTCACATTCCGCCAGCATCACAAATCATGCTGAGCTGCAGCAGGATCAGTGGTTTTGGTTCCCGGTGCCCGCCGCCGGATTCCGGCGTCGTGCCCTTTTCGCAGAAAGGCTTTTACACCTTTCTGGCCGTTAGAATTCGTGGCGTCTGGGTTTCAGCGACCCAATCGATCCAGCGAGGCTGGATTGAAACGTCTCGATTTTTAACGGCCGTGCCTACGGGATTAGCTGACTCACGCGACCAATCCACGATGCGGTTTGACAAACCGCATGCGTAACAGGGAACGCGTGGGCTGTCTCTTCAACAAGCAGGTCGTCACTTACCTGCAAGTAAAAAAAACAGCGGGCTAGGCCTCGAAAAGTGGCCCGGTTGACGATCAGGTTTCCACCCGTCGCCAACGCTTCGCCCCGAACTACTTTGGGTCTCCCGCGCGATCGGATTCCCCGATGGCTTCGGCGGTCACAGCGAGATCAACTTTACGCATGATCAAACGGCTGTCAATCAAAATTCGTCAAAACCTTCAAAAAAACTTCATCGGCAGCATCACGCAAAAGCCTGATTTTGGCTAGATAATTGATGTTTTCTACCAGAACGCCGTCAAGTCTCCTGTAATTCCCGGACCCACTGGAGCGTCAGTTGCGCAATCATGAGCAGCGACAGGACGGCCCCAAGCACAATCAGCCCGGCCACCCATTGATGCGGCACGATCCAGATGCGGTCAAAGAAGTAATGGGGCGTTGAGTGTCGCAGCCCCACCGCATGCAGCCGACGCCAAAGGTAACCCATCATCGGCAGGGCCGCGCCCAGAATTGCCATCGCCATCACCCGCCACGCCCGCGCCCCGGTGGCCACTCCAAGGCCCAGCACGACAAGCAGCGGCCAGGGTTCCGGCCGGGCGTGATAGACACACAACTCCAGCACCATCTTGGCTGTTCCAAGCCAGCCGGCCACCAGCAACAGCGTCGCGACCAAGCCGCCGCGCACCGTGCGGCCATGCTCGCGCGATGCCACAGCATCACGCCAAAGCGAGAGCACCAGCAAGCCGAATAAAAAAATCAGCCCCCAGCAATGGGGCATGCCCAAAACGCCAAGCCGCGACTCCCGACACTCCGCCGCCCACTTTGTGCCAGAGTCGGTAAAAGCCGGTATAGTCGGTCGTGGCGATGGATTTTTCATCGTCGGAGAAGGAAACGTGTGTGATGTAGCCCGCTTCGTTGCGAAGAAGAGCGACGGGGGAGGGGGAGGGGAAATCATAAATGGCGAGGGTGTAATCGTCTGGGCCACCCGATAAAAGGCGGGGGGTGTTTGGAAATAACTGTGCCGAGCTCGATCCCATTCGGATGGTTTCAATTTGTCAAAGGACGGGTGCCATGCACCCATCGCGGATCAGGCGGCCTGTCCGGCCAGCCCACCCTGTATTCTTCCTCGACAACATCTCCAGCGGATCAGTTCGCCAGACGGCAAACCACGACTTTTCTCAACCCCCAGGGACATCCTCGACACAATGAGCTTGCCTAGCCACCGATAGCGTCCAAAGTGCTCGGGCCGTGCGAACTGTTTGGCAGATGAGTCATCGCGCGTCAAAAACATTCCCAAGCCATAGAGTGTCGCCTTCGACTATTAGGTACTGTCCATCCTCGTTAACTTGAAGATATTGAAATGGCTCGAGGTGTCGCTGCCCAAGGATCTTTCCGCTCATCAGCTCATATCGCCGAACAACACCCGTTACGCCACTGGTAACGGCTCAATGATGCCCTATCCCGCGACAGGGCGACAAACGTCTGCCCAGACAAATCCCCATCTATCGGTCTTCGCTAACCAAAGCAGTTTCCCGGAATCCACTTCCCACACCCGCACGCCGGATTTCGGATCAAAGGTGACTAAACTCCTGATTCGTCGCGAAGAATGTCTGGCTGCGGGTCATGTCGAGAGGGCCGCCGAACAACTTCAATCTTCGCCACCATCCGCCACGGCTCATGCCGCCGATGCACCCAGCCTGCCAACAGAATGACAAGAGCGGCAAGAGCGATGGAGCACTTGCCCGGCCGAACCAACCACGGCCCCCAGCCGCGCGGATCGGTCGTGCCGCTTCGATACTGGAGGATGTGAGCGTCTGGCGGCGGGTTGCGTGACATGGGCGTGGTCCCCCTCAACCAGCGGGAAAGTCGTCGCGGCTACTTTAATTGCGCGATCAGAGCTTGCGTAAACTGCGTTGCAGTCGCCGTGCCCCCCAAATCGCGGGTGAGCGATTTGCCTTCCAGCAGCAGGGTGTCATAAGCGGTTTTGATCTTCTTGGCGATCGCATCCTCGTGGATGTGGTTCAGCATCATCACGCTGCTCATGATGCATGCCAGTGGGTTGGCAACGTCTTTACCGGCGATGTCCGGGGCGCTGCCATGCACGGCCTCGAAGATGGCCGCCTCTTCCCCGATGTTCGCCCCGGGCACAACGCCCAGGCCACCCACGAACCCCGCGCACAGATCGCTGACGACATCCCCATACAGATTTTCGCAGAGAAGCATGTCCATCCGGGTGGGATCCTGCACCAGCTTCATGCAGGCCGCGTCGATGATCATCTCATCGTATTCGATATTGGGGTATTCCTCTTCGTGGATCAGGCGGGCGCACTTGAGGAACAGGCCGTCGCTCATCTTCATGATGTTGGCCTTGTGGAAGCAGGTGATTTTTTTTCGGCCGCGGCGGGTGGCATACCGAAACGCATATCGGGCGATCCGCGTGCAGGCCACCTCGGTCGCCACCTTCAGGCTGGTGACCACGCCGGGCGTCACTTCGTTTTCAATGCCGCTGTAAAGCCCTTCGGTGTTCTCCCGGATGATGACCAGATCGACGTCTTCGTAGCGGGTCTTGATGCCGGGAAGGCTGCGCACCGGACGCACGGCCGCGTAAAGGTTCAGCGCCTGGCGAAGCTGCACGTTGACCGACTTAAAGCCCTTGCCCACGGGCGTGGTGACGGGCCCTTTGAGCGCGATCTTGTGCGCCTTGATTGCCGCCAGCGTGCGCTGGGGAAGAACGTTTTCAAACCCCTGTTCAAGTGCGGCCGCGCCCGCGGGAAGCTCCACCCACTCCGCGCTCAGTCCCGCGGCCTCCATCACCTGAAGCGTGGCGCGGGTGACCTCGGGGCCGATGCCGTCGCCGGGAATCAGAACAAGGGTGTGCTTGGCCATGGCGTCACACTATACGCGCGAGCGTGGTGGCGGAACAGTTGCGGGCGCCTGGTTTCGACAGGCAGCAGGCCGTTCCGCTGGCCGGTCGATGTGGGGGGTTTGGCCTGAAATCAGCTTTCAAAATTGATGAATGCGCGATCCATGTGAGCGGGGAGGCGTAGGCGTTAGTGGTGGGAGTTGTTCAACGCTCGGAGGGCGTTTTATGCGTGTGAAAAGTGCTGATGATAGTCTTAATAAGCGCGATGATACGCCCTGCCACATTGAGCAACTGGAGCAGCGGTTTCTGCTGTCGGCACAACTAAACCCGGACGGCACATTGCTGGTCACCGGAACCGCCGGCAACGATCAGATTACGTTGGAAGGCAAGAGCGGCTCGCTGTTCGTCAACGTCAACGGAGTGCAGTCGTCCAATCCCCTGTCCGCCGTCACAAGCATCATCATCAACGCTGGCGACGGCAACGATCACGTCCAGCTTGGCCCGGGCGTGATCGGCGCGCACATCAACGGCGAGGCTGGCGATGACACGCTGCTCGGCGGCGATGGCAACGACACCATCCATGGCGGAGACGGCAACGATTACATCGACGGCAAAGGCGGCGCGGACGACATGTGGGGCGATGCTGGTTTCGACGCCGTCGATTATCGCTTCCGCACGGCCGGCCTGACGCTAAGCCTCGACGATCAACCCAACGACGGCGCAGGCGGCGAGCACGACAACATTCACACCGACATCGAACGCATCGTCGGCGGCCAGGGCAACGATCTCATCATCGGCGACTCGTCCGACAACTCCATCACGGCGCAGAACGGCAACGACACGGTGTATGGGATGGGCGGTAACGATTCGCTGGACGGCGACAACGGCAACGATCTGCTCGTCGGCGGCGACGGCAACGACCGCATCACCGGCGGGGCGGGTGCTGACACGATGCAGGGCAACGCCAACGACGACACGTTCCTGTCGGCCGACGGATCGCGCGACACCATCGACGGCGGGTCGGGCTTCAACCACATGGAAACCTACGACGCCGGCGTCGATGTGCTGGTCAACATCCAGGCCCCCGCCCCGCCACGACCTCCGCAAGTGCCTCCACCTCCGCCGCCTCCCCCTCCACCCCCACCTCCGCCGGTGGCACAGCCGCCCGCAGCCGATGTGCTCAATGTGGTTGACGGCCACACGACCATTGACTTCGGCAGCGTGAAACAGGGAGCGGCCGCTGTATCCAAAACGTTCACCTTGCGCAACGAAGGAGGATCAGCGCTGACGATTTCAAACGTGGTGGTCCCCAATGGCTTTACCCTGGCGCAAGGGCTGCCGGCGAGTTTGCCGGCCGGTCGCAGCGCCGACTTCACGTTGCGGCTCGACACAGCGCGGGCCGGCACCAAGGCCGGCGAGCTTCGCTTCACGGACAACGATCCCAACAACAACCCTTTCGACTTTGCCTTGAGGGGTGTAGTGAACGCGCCTGTGTCGCCGCCGCCCCCGACTTCACCGCCGCCACCACCACCGACCTCGCCACCGCCGCCCCCTCCGCCCGCCTCGCCTCCTCCGCCCGTACGGGCGGCCGGTATTCGCGTCTCAGCCGGCGGGAAGAACATCACCGACAACACCGGCAACATCGACTTTGGCGGCATTGACCAGGGGCACGCCGGTCCACAGCGAACGTTTCACGTCACAAATGACGGAAACGCCCGGCTGATGCTTGGCGCTGACGGTGCCGCAGGGCTTCAGCGTGGTCAGTGATCTTCCGGCCGCGCTCGCACCGGGCACAAGCGCCGATTTCACCGTGCGCATGGACAGCGGCACAGTGGGTACACGATCCGGCACAATCTCGCTCACCACAAACGCCCCCGGCGAAAACCCCTTTAACTTTTCCATCCGGGGAATCGTTCGAGCGCCTTCGATCGCGCTTACCCTTGGATCATCGACCGTCACGCCGGGCGCGATGGTGAGCTTCGGATCACTGAAGCAGGGAGCGGCGGCGCGGATGCTGAGCTTTCGCATAACCAATAAGGGCAATGGCGTGCTGCGGCTTGGTCGCGTAAACGTCCCGGCCGGCTTTAGTGTGTCAGATAATCTGGTGAGCTCGCTTGCGCCAGGCAAGTCAGACACATTTGTAATCCGCATGGACAGCAAGTCGGCCGGCAAGCGAAGTGGATGGGTTCGTTTTTCGAGCAACGTGCCGGGTTTGAAGTCATTCGCATTTCGCGTGAGCGGTGCCATCACCGGGCCGACCGTAGGCACCTCGCCCAACTCGCCGGAAACGCTGGTGGTGGCCGGCACAAGCGGAAATGACCGCATCATCTTCCGGGCCGGCAGCAGCGGGATTTACGCCTCCGTCAACGGCGCAAACCTCGGCCCCTTCAACGGCGTCCGGCGAATCGTAGTGAACGCCGGCGCGGGCGACGACTTTGTCTCGGCCGCGGCGCTGTCAATCCCCGTCAGCATCAACGGCGGCAATGGCAATGACACGCTCACCGGCGGCGGCGGCAACGACACCCTCCGCGGCCAAAGCGGCAACGACGTCATCACCGGCGGCTTCGGAATCGACTCACTCTTCGGAGACGGAGGAAACGACACCCTCAACGCCGCCGACGGCATCCCCGACGCAGCCGTAGACGGCGGCGCGGGAAGCAACGTCATTCGCAAGGACCCAACGGATTAACATGGCGCGCCGTAGCACGGGCGTCCCGCCCGTGAGCGTTGCGCAGCAAGTTGACTTGAACGCTCGGCGTCGCACTTCCTACTTCCCCATCTTCCTCAAATTATCGATGCACGCCTTAACCGCGACCAGCGGCTCGGGGCTGGTCTCATGTTCCACAATGTACCACTCGGTCCCGCCCACGGTTTCGTAGGCTTCGAACAGGGCTTTCCAGTCCACCGTTCCTTCGCCGATGGCAGCAGCGGCCGGGCCGCCGTGTTCTTTGATGTGGGTCGTTTTAGTCCGGCCGGGATACTTCTTGATAAGGGCCAGCGGATCCCCGCCGCCGCCAAGCGTGTTGCCGGTATCAAGCTGGTGAACAACCTCGGGGTTGGTGTTGTCAAAGAAGATTTCCCACGACGTTTTGCCATCATACTTCTTGAAATCGCCCGCGTGGGAGTGGTAGCCAACCAGCATATCCAGCTCCTTGGCCTTCGCGGCAATCTCGTTGAACCGCTTGGCCGTGTTCAGCCACGCTTCCGCGCTGTCGGCCGAGATGTAGGGGCAGATGAGGAACTTATTCCCGAGCGTTTTGTGCAGGTCGGCGGTTTTCTTCAGGTTGTCGCCCAAAAGCGTTTCGATCTTAGTATGCGTGCCGCAGCATTTCAGGCCGTTGTCGTCGAGCAGCTTGCGAAGCTCGCCGGGCTTCTGATCCCAGCCGTGATAGCCGGCAAATTCCACGCCTTGGTAGCCCATCTTTCCGATGGCCTGAATCACGCCCGTGAAGTCCTTGGGAAGCTCATTGCGCACGGAGTAAAGCTCGAGGGCGATGGGAATTTTCTTCTTGGCTTCCTCCGCGCGAAGCAGCGAAGGGCCAACAATTGAAGCGGCCGCAGTGGCCGCGGCGAAGCGAAGGATGTCACGGCGGGAAGTTTGCTGGAGCATGTGGGTTCCTTTTGGCTTGGGCCTTTGCAGCGTCTGTCGCCGAATTGTACCAAAAGTGGCCGCGATGACAGCGGGCCGACCTTGCCGAGGGTTTCACGCAGGATCGGCTGGCCTTACAATCCGGCGATATTATTTAGCACCAAGGAGCATCTGGATGATCAAGCTGGCCGCATTTGCTGATGAAATTTCACCCAATCTGGACGAGCAGATCCGCGTCTGCAAAGACAACGCGGTGACGCATTTCGAGCTGCGCGGCGTCAACGGGCTTAACGTGCTGGATTTTCCAAAAGACCTCCTGGCCGAGATCAAGCGAAAACTCTCTGACAACGGGATGGGCGTCGCGAGCATCGGCTCCCCCATCGGCAAGGTGAAGATCAACGATTCGTGGGAAAAGCATTTCGATCGGTTCAAGATCGCGGCCGAGCTGGCCGCCTATTTCGACGCACCCTTCATTCGAGTGTTCAGCTATTACCCGGCCGAAAAGGGCGGAGACTTAACCGCCATGCACGATGCGGTAGTGCGGCGGTTTCAGGCCAAGGTGGAGTACCTGACGGGGCATAATGCCGTGATGGTGCATGAAAACGAGAAAGACATATACGGCGAAAAGGGGCGCGAATGCCTGGCGCTGATGAAAGCCGTGAACTCGGCCAAGCTGCGCACGCGCGTTTGACTTCGCCAACTTTGTGCAGGTGGGCGAAAGGCCGACGGACAATTGGCCGGCGTTAAAACCATATACGGCCCACATTCATATCAAGGACGCGCGCTTGAAGGACGGCACGGTCGTGCCGGCTGGGCAGGGGGACGGGCAGATCGAGCCGATCTTGAAGGATGCGGCCGCCAGCGGCTACAGCGGATTTTTCAGCCTGGAGCCGCATCTAAAAGTGGCCGGCCATTCGCATGGCGAGACCGGCGAAGTGCTCTTCAAAGTGGCGGCCGATGCGCTGAAGGACATTTGCCGGCGAAACGGGATTCCGCTGGTTGGAGCCTGAAAGAATTCGCCGCCGAGGGGTTGTGTTTGCAATGAAGCATTACGGCATCGGATTTCCGGGCGGGCTGACGTGGTCGGCGGGATGGCCCGAGCCGGCGCCGGGCCTGCGCGTCATGGACCTGCCGGGACGCTTGCGGGTGCCGCTCGTCGGGCATGACTCTTCAAATCCCCCGGCCGTGAAGCCGGCCGGAACGCTCGTCGGGCGCGGCGAACTCTTAACCCAAGGCGAAGTGGAATCCGGCCCGGCGGCGCCGGCGCCCACCAGCGGGCGCATCGTGGGAATAAGCAAGGTGACGCTCACCGATGGCCGCGAATGCGCGGCCGTGGACATTGAGAGCGATTTTGAGGATCGCGCCGCCCGCTCCGAACAACACGATCCATCCCACGCCCAGGAACACCAGGACCTCATGGATTCCGTGGGACAGATCGAGCGGGCGGAGTTGCCCAACTGGATCGAGCGGCTGCGCCGCAATGGCGTATGGGCGCAGCGGGCAAGCAGCCCCGATCTGCTGGGGCAGTTGCGAATGGCGCTGGATCAGCCGGTGGACACGCTGGTATGCAGCCTCCTGGATGACGATCCGCCGCTGCGCCTTTCAGGCATCCTGGGTGCGCGCTCCGCATCCACGCTCGTCGAGGGCTTGAGCATCCTGGCTGGGATTACGGGCGCAAAACGAACGATGCTGTTGGTGGAGGCCGGGGCGCCAGGGCGGTGGTGGACGCCCCTGGAAAGGCTGTGGCGCAAGGCCGGCTTTGTCATGGTGCAGAACCCGCATCGCTATCCGCAGTCGCATCCGACGCTGGTGCTGTACAACCTGCTGGACCGCAAGCTCAGGCCGGGCCGATTGCCAGTCGAAAGCGGCGTGATGCTGCTCGACGCCGCCGCCGCCATCGCGGTGGGTCGCTGCGCCGGGCGCGAGCAGCCGATGTTCCAATCGCCCATCGGTATTCGCGATCTAGGCACCCGCCAATCGTACTACGCCGTCGCCCCCATCGGCATGTCCGTGCGGCAGGTGCTGGAGCAGGTGGGAATCGACTCGGATGGCGTGGACATTCGCGGAGGAGCCGCGCTGCGCGAGTCGATGGTGGCCTTGGACGCAGTGGTGAGCGGCACCGAACTGAACCTGCACGTGATCCACTCGCCAGTCAGCCTGGTCCCAGATCCGTGCATCCGTTGCGGATGGTGTTCAGAGAGTTGTCCAACGCGCGTGCAGCCTGCCGGCCTGCTGGAAGCAGCCCAGCGCGAGGATCGCAACCTGGGCGAGCATTACGGATTGGAGGCCTGCATCGAGTGCGGAGTCTGTACGCATGTCTGCCCTGCGCGTTCGCCACTTCTAAGCTCCATCCGTAAGTTGAAAGGCCTTGCGTAAGCGAGCCCGCCGCGCCTCCGGGCCAGCGATGCTCAATTCAGCTCCGGCATTTAATGACCCAGCCCGCCACCTTAATCGCCGACTATTCACCCCCGCCCAGCGCGGTGAAGGAGGCCCGTCGTCTCCGGCCAACGGTGCGCGGAAGCAGCATCGGCATTTTCTACCGCATGCACATCATGGGCGCGATCTTCCCGATCACGGCCGGCGTGGTGCTGTATGGCTGGCGGGCGGCGGCCACGATCCTCGTAGTGATCTCCTCGGCCATGGCGGCAATGGTCATCTGGCGCCGAATCGGAAAACGCGGCCACAGCCTCCGCCCGGCCCACGGGCTCTGGATGTCGCTCCTGCTGGCCCTGTCCCTGCCCGCACACTTGCTGTCTCAGCCATCATCGGGGCAGCATCTGCCAGGAGGTTTATGGGCCATTTTGCCCGGTGCGGGGTTGCTGATCGTGATCCTAATGTGGGTGTTGGGCGGAGCGGGGTCGCCGCGATTTCATCCGGTGCTGGTGGCCAATCTGCTGTTGATTCTGGTGCTGGGCGATGCACTGACGCCCCACTGGGTCTTGCAGCGTTCTCACGTGGGAACAGGCGATGTAATGAGCATTCGCGACCCCGCCAATTCCGCGCCCAGCCGCGACGGCTGGCGGGTGACAAATGAAATCCCGCAGCAGGATGGGCTTTATGTCAAAGAACCGGCCGCGCAGCGGCTCGCCCTGTTCACCACCAACGCAGGCGCATCATCCCAGATTTCCCAGCCGCCCCCAGCCAACACCCGCGCCGCCCCGCCAAGCCTGTCGCAGGTAAGCCAGCTGCGCCACCGGCGAAATGGAACGGCTGCTGGACGGATTGCCCGCTCTGGAAGATCTGGCCATCGGCGGGCATCCCGGCCCCATCGGGACAGGATCGGCCATCGCCGTGGTCATCGGCGGCCTGTTCCTGCTCTATCGCGGCCTGATCGACTACCGCATTCCGCTCTTAATTACATTTACTGCGTTCGCCAGTTTCCTCGTCCTCCCGATCCCGGTCGTGATGGACAGCGGAACACTCTGGCGGTCGCTGTTTCTGCCACGCCTCGGCATTGACGGGGGGACGGCCGTGACGTTCGTGAACTATGAAATGATGGCCTCGCCGCTTTTATTCTCCGCCTTCTTCCTGGCGACCGCCCCGGCCGTGCGCCCGATGGCGCGATGCGCCCGAACGATCTACGCGCTATTAACCGGCATGCTCACGGCGGCATCGCAGCTTTATCTCTCCGTCTCGTACGGGCCGTACGTCGCGCTGTTGCTGGTAAGCCTGCTCACCCCGTGGCTGGACCGCTGGTTTGCATCGCGCCCTTGGTTTAGCATCCATGAGATCCATCGCCATCTTCGCCACGTTGGCCGATGCGCTGGCGTTATCCGGCCCCGCCTGCTCAAGCCGATGCACAACCTCCATCAGCTTTTGACGCTGCTCCGCGAGCTTTTCAGGATGGTGCAGGTAATCAAGAGCGAGATCGGCTATCGCGTCAATCTCCCCAAACCACGGGATAAACTCGGCGCGATGTGTTCCTTGGATAAAGCCAGAAGATTCACCAGCCCAAACGTGCGAGTCTTGATGACCCATCGTCCCAATCCATGCCAGATCAGGGGGCTGGCGCGGTAGACGATAATCATCGGAACACCATGGGCCGCCACGTGCAGGGTGGAAGTCCCCGATTTGACGATGCACAGATCACAGCGCGGCGTAAAAGCGTTAATCTGATCCAAGCCCACTTCCAGGTTGGGATAATTTGCGCCAAGCTCGCTGACGATTGCATGAGTGGCCGGCGTCGTGGGTGCAAGGAAAACGGCATCCGGAAAATCAGCCCGGATTCGGCCGGCGATCTTGAGCATGCCCGGAAAATTCCCACGCGCTTTGCCCATTCGAGAGCCCGCGAGCAGGCCAACAGTCGGCGGTCGATGGATTTCGTTGAAAGGGGAATAGCTGGCTGCGGAGCGGGGAAAGTCGTCCAGAAGAGGATGCCCCACAAAAGTAGCATCCACGCCGCGCTCGCGCAAATACGCTTCCTCAAAGGGGAGAATGCACGCGACTTTGTTTACCACTCTGCGCAAGTGCTTGATCCGCCCAGCCCGCGACGCCCACAACTGCGGGGGAATGTAATAAAGCACGGGAATGTTGAACCGCCGGGCGACCTTCGCAAAGTGGCGGTTCATCGCAAAGGAATCAATGCATATCAGCAAATCAGGCGGCGTGTCTTGGAAGTGGTTGCGAGCCCACTTGAGCAGGCGCAGGACTTCAAAACTGCGCAAGGCCGTGCGCCATGCCACGGCCGCCCGCTCCACGGTCTCGTGATGGACCACCACACCGCCGGAGCGCATGGATTGGCCGCCCATGCCCTTCAAGAAGGATGGCCGGGTCGATCTGCCGAAGGCGTCGCGCCAGGGCGGCAGCATGCTGATCGCCGCTTTGCTCAGCGACAGTGATAAAGACGCGGCGGGGCATGAGGCGTAGTGCAACGGGGGTGGGAGGGAGTGTCAAGGCGATGGATGAATGTTCCGTTCACAGATGTGGTTCTCTGATTCAATCGGTGATACAATGTTCGACCGATGTATTAACGGGTCGTGATAGGAGAATCCAATGTTGAAGACGTTTGCGAAGCATGGAAACTCGATGGCGCTGGTGATCGACAAGTCGATCCTCGAACTGGTTCGGATCGATCCATCGCAGCCCGTGGAAATTTCCACCGACGACGGCCAACGGCTGATTATTTCACCAGTTCGGGATCCTGAGCGGCGCAAGAAGTTTCGCACTGCCCTGGAGGCGGTGAATAAGCGGCACGCGAAGAGCTTGAAACGATTGGCGGAGTAGTCGAGTGGGAGGTTCGATGGAAGCGCCGCAGTTTCTTACCGTCGACGAAGTTCTGGAAATTCACCGAGATCAGCTTGACCGATATGGAGGGAGCGCGGGTGTGCGCGAGATCAATCTGTTGCACTCAGCGGTCGCGGCGCCAGCAGCCACCTTTGGCGGCGCCTTCCTGCTGGAGAACTTATTTGAAATGGCCGCCGCCTATATGTTTTACCTGGTAAAGAATCACGCCTTTATCGATGGAAACAAGCGTGTCGGTGCTGCGGCGGCGCTTACATTTCTATATCTCAACGGGATCACTATCAAAGAAGATGAACCGGGTCTCAGTGATCTCGTGCTGGGCGTAGCGACGGATCAGGTTGATCGCGTGGAAGTCGTGGCGTATTTGCGAGCACATGCCGAGCCGGCCTAAGCTTTGGCAGTTGAAACGTCGTTGAAAAAATTCGGTCTTTACAGACATCTAGCGCGAACTAGCGGCCCCGGCATCCGGCGGCGCAACCCGCCGTTGTTCCTGCTGCACCTGAAACTCCTGCGCCGGCGCTTCGGGACTGGTGTTCTCAACCAGTTGAATCGACTCTTCGCTATCAAATCCAGTCTTGGTCTTGAAGCGAAGATTCGGCAGGCGCTGGACCGCTTGGCGTAGAGCCTGTTCCCATCGCCCTCGGATCTTCGCCAAATCCGGATCGTTGCCCGCGAACGTGCGCTGGCGGGTGATCACCAGTTCATCCGCATGATAAGCTAGAAGGTCGATGGGCGGCCCGACCGTGACATTCGATTTCATCGTCGAGTCCAGTGAAAGCAAGGCGTACTTGGCCGCTTCCTCCAGTGTAGTCTGATCGTAGCGAATGCCACGATCCAGGATCGGCCGGCCATACTTGGTCTCCCCAATCTGAAGATACGGCGACTCCTCGCTCGCCTGCAGCGGGTTGCCCTGCGGATAGATGAGAAAAAGCCCCGGCTTTTCCCCTTTCACCTGGCCCCCCAGCAGAAGGTTGACGTTGAACTTGTACTCATCGCGCTCAAGGGCGGCCCGGTCAATGTCAGACACGCGTCGCACCTGATCGCCAATCACGCGGGCGGCGTCATAAAGCGATGGAGCGGCCGCCAGGCCCTTGCCGGACTCAAAGTCGCGCCGCAAAAGCGTCATGATCGACTGCGTCAGCGACAGGCTCCCAGAAGTGAGCATCACAAAAACCCGGTCACCCTTCTGAATGAAGGTGTACATCTTCCGGCAGATATTCACCTGATCGTAGCCGGCGTTGCTGCGCGAATCGGAGGCCATCACCAGGCCATGGCGGGTCATAATGCCCAGGCAATAGGTCATTGCGGCAAACATCCTTTCATCATCGCGCGTTGTTGCAAGCCGGGGGCATCTTATGCGCTGGGTCTCGGAAAGCGAATGGAAGACTCATGCGCATCTGAACCTTTCGACAATCCATCGGCCAGGCTTTACTTGATCTCCAGCAGCTCCCTGGCCGTCCACGGCTCGGCACGATCTTTCACTTCCTCATGAACCTGCTTCGCGGTCTCGGCCGACACGGGCGACGCATTATGCTCCCATTCCCGGCGGATGTACGTCAGCACGTCGGCGATGTCCTGATCGGGAAACGTCGCCAGTGACGGCATCTCCAGATTGTACTGCGCGCCCCCCACGCCAATCGGCCCGGCCAACCCTTGCAATACAATCCGCACCAGGCGCCGGTCCGAGCCCAGCACCCACTCCGAATCCACCAGCGGCGGCGCCAGCCCCTCCTGACCCATCCCCGTGGGTTGATGGCAGGCAGCACACGTCTGGGCAAAGATCGTCTTGCCACGATCAAACTGTGCCTGCTGCGCCGTATTGAGCGGAACGATCTTCGGCGGCGGGGGCACGCCCGGCTTGCCCGGCCACGCCAACTGCGAATTCACCTGCCGCGCCAGATCGCGCACGGCCGGCGTGTTGCTTGCCAGCAGCATCACGAGACCTTCAGGCTGCGCATCCAGATAAACAATTTTCAGAGGAACAGGCGATGGCTGGGAAGCGGGCTTGCTGGCCGGGCCATCGAGTATCGCCGAAGCGGTGGGAGCAGTGGCCGGCGAGGTAGCAGGCTTCTTCATCGCAGAAAACTTTGGAAGCATTCCGCGCAGCAGCGCAACTTGCCGCCACGAACCATCCTGCTCGGCGGCGGCAATTTCCAGAAGATGCTTCACCTGAGTGCTGCGGTGCTCGGCCAGCACGCACTGGGCAAGAGAAGTAAGCGTCTGGGCCCGATCCGGCGAAGTACTGGACCAGCCGGGATTCGCCAGCAGCAGCTGCGCAAATTCCAGCTCCCGTCCGCGCAGGCCGCTAATCACCGCATCGCGCATCAACTCCGGCGCGGCCGCGCTGGACGTGAGGAATTTGACAAGAAGCTCATCCGCCGCCGGATCGGAAATAGCGCTGAGGGTGAGGGCAAGCT
The DNA here is from genome assembly GCA_963788015.1 of uncultured Phycisphaerales bacterium. Taxonomy (GTDB): domain Bacteria; phylum Planctomycetota; class Phycisphaerae; order Tepidisphaerales; family Tepidisphaeraceae; genus JBBRHH01. The sequence goes on along the minus strand of CAWBEY010000012.1, from coordinate 2,219,665 downwards.
GGAGCTGAACGTTGGGCTCGGTGTCCGTCGCCAACTTCAGCACCTGCGGCAGGGCCTGAGCACGCAGGGTCGGCACAAGCTGAGGTTCAATCAAACGAATCGCGGCCGCCCGCACGTGAGCATCGGCATCGGTCAGCGCCTTCAGGATAATCTCCGGCTGAAGATTGTTGATCCCTTCGAGTGTCCAGAGCGCGTGCAGCCGCGCCACAGGGGTAGCCCCGGCCGTCGCAACCTTTTCAAGCGACGCCGCCGAGTCGTCGTCGTTCTTTTCCACCAGCAGGCGCTGCGCCATGTCCCGCACCCACCCATTTGCACTTCCAAGTTGTTCGACAAGCCCCGGAATGTCTTTAGCTAGCTTGACAGGCTTGGCCGCCTTGCCATCTGGAACGATGCGATAAATCCGCCCCATGTGAATGGGCGCCTTAAGCTTGCGCTCCTTGATGTTCTTGATGAGATAGTTGGTCAGGAAAGCCGTGTGCTGAAGAACGCCGCGATACAGATCGACAACGTACAGCCCGCCGTCCGGGCCGTTATAAGCATTGACCGGCCGGAAGCGTTCGTCGGTCGAGGTGAGAAAATCCATTTTCTCATACGCCTCGCTCGCACTCATTCGGCCGGCGGATTCGTTCACGATCATGCGCTTCATCACATTCGCCGCCGGCTCAGGGATAAACAGATTGTTCTTAAACTCCGGCCCAAACAGATCGCCCCGATAGACGCACAGGCCGCAAGTGGCCGTCGGGTGATGAAGCGTTCCATCGTCGCGAAGCTCGTTGGGGCTGTAGCCGCGATTGACGCCGGGCGTGGGATGAATCGGAAAAACCTCCTGATTGGCCGGCAGGATCATCTGGACGTTTTGCGCCAGTGGAGCCTGATAATACGGATTGCGTGCGAAATATTGCGCGGGAAACGGATCAACGCGGGCAAGGTCGCTGTTGGAGTTGTAATAGAGGCGGCCAAAATCGTCCTGCGTCACCCCCCATTGCCCCCGGCTCCGCGTCACCTGCGCCACCCACTTGCCTTTCTGAAACCGATAACGCGCGCTGTGGGCGGCACTGTAAATCCAGTTGTCCATGGCAGGAAAAAGCCCGTTGGCCATGTGCTCTGGCTGGCCGCCCTTCAAGCCAAAATCGGCCGCGATCACCGTCTTCTCCCCAGCCTTGCCATTCGAGTCCGTCCAGAACGAAAGCTGCGGAGGCTCGGCCACCAGCGCCCCCGCGCGTGGGAAGCACCGCGCGGGGCATCACCAGGTTGTCCAGAAAAACGGTGGCCTTGTCCATCTTGCCGTCGCCGTCCGTGTCCTCAAGAACCTTGATCCGGCCAATGGGCTTGTCTTCCCCCGCGCCGTCAATGTCGTGCATGTAGCCGCGCATCTCCACGATCCACATGCGCCCCTCTGCGTCGAACGACATTGCGATCGGATCCTCCACCATCGGCTCCGACGCCACACACTCAATATGAAAGCCGGCCGGAAGCTTGAACGCCTTGAGTGCGTCTTCAACGGAAAGCGGCTCAGGGATAGGCACCTTAAAACGAATGGGCGGATCGGCCGGACCGGGATTGCTGGTGTGCTTGGCCAGCAGGGGGTAAGCCAGCAAGCCGGCCGCCGACGCGAGAAGGACTGTGAATCGGAGCTTCATGATGAGTTCATCCAGTGACGGGGTTGCGGGACCAGACGCCTGATTTTAGCGACATTCGGTCCAATCCCATACCAGCGTGACGTTAGGATGTGAATCGCAACGGTCCATCTCAGCAGGCGGTAAAGAAGGTAGAGCGACGCTATGTTTTGATGAGGGGTGGCGGGAGGTTGTCATGCGGCGAATTCTCATGAGCGGCGCAGCGCTGGTGTTTGCCATAATGTGCCATCAGGCGCTGGCAGAAAACTGGCCGGCGTGGCGCGGGCCGCTGGGCATCGGGATGAGCGGGGAGAAGGATCTGCCGCTGAAGTGGGACGCCAAAAGCGGCGTAGGAGTCGTCTGGAAGGTTTCGCTGAAGGGAACAACCGGCCATTCTTCGCCCATCGTCTGGGGCGACCGCGTCTTTCTGACAACCGCCGCAGAACAAACGCGAGCCCAGGAGGAAAGCAAGGAAGTGCCGCCCCACTTCCTCAACTGCTATCAGGCCGCCGACGGTAACCTGCTCTGGCAGACGAAGATCGAGCCCGGGAAGCAGTCAGCGGGCTATGCGATCTACGCGGTGCCGACGCCCGCGACCGACGGCAAAGCCGTCTACGCGTGGTTCGGATCGGCCGTCATCGCAGCCGTGGACTTCGAGGGAAAAGTCCTTTGGCGCCAGGAGCGCGAGGGTCCATTCAAGTTAAACCCCGGCATCGCCAGCAGCCCGATTCTCTATCAGGACACCGTCGTGCTGTTGTGCGACCAGGGAGGCGGGCTCGGTTGGCTGCAGGCGCTCGATAAAAAGACCGGCGACCTGAAATGGGAACAGAAACGAAAGAAGACCGCATATAGCAACACCACACCGGTTGTGATCGATGTGAACGGCAAATCGCAAATGCTGGTGGCCGCGTCGGAGTCGCTTCAGGGCCTCGACCCGGCGACCGGTGAACCCATCTGGTGGTGCAAGGCGCGCGGCTTCGGAGCCTCGCCGGCCTACGGCGCGGGCGTCGTCTTCTGCGATGCCGGCAATGGCGAGGCGGGCGTGGCCGTAGATCCCACGGGAACCGGCGATGTCACGGCCACGCATGTGAAATGGAAACTGCCCAAGGTGGTGTCGCAGTATGGGTCGCCGGTGATTGTCGGCGATTGGGTCTATCGCGCCAGCAAAAACACCATCACCTGCTGGGATGTAAAAAACGGCGAGCAATTATTCTCCGAAAACGCCGAAGGCGTCGCCTACCTGTCCAGCCCTGTGGGGACGGCCGATGGACGGGTCTACTTTGCCGGCGGGGACAAGAGCTACGTCATCAAGGCGGGGCCGAAACTCGAGGTGCTGGGGGTGAATGATCTCAAGAGTGGGAGCATCGGCGCATCGGCGGCGGTGAGCGAGGGACGCATATTTGTGCGCGGTAAAGATGCTTTATTCTGTCTGGGCAAGAAGTGATACTTCAACGAAAGGCTGGAGAAGAAACATGTCAAGGCAAGCTTGTTTAATCGTCGCATGCACCGTCGCAACGCTGCTCGTTGGATGGGACGCAAGCGCCGAGCCCAAGGCCGCCACAAAGCCGGCCGTTAAGGACAACGGCATCGTCGGCGGGCTGGTCATCGACAAGCACGATGACTCGATCCTCGTCACAGGCGATGGAGAAGACGAACCGGTGAAGTATCTCATCGGCCCCGGCCTCGACAAGCGCTCGCTGGACGCCCTGAAGACCATCTTTGGCGTAGATCGCGTTCAGTTGAAGTACAAGATGGATGGAGAAGCCCGCCGGGTCGTTGCCATCGAAAAGGTGCCGGGAAAGGCCACCGGGGTTGTCACCGGGGAGGTGCTGAAGGTTTACAACAACTTCTGGGTGGCCGTGAAACCCAAGGACGGGCCGGTGGAAGGATACGCCTGCTCCTGGCCGGCCGAAAAGGCCAAGGCAACCACCGACGTGCTCAAAACATTAAAGCCTGGCGACGTCGTCGTGATCCGCTTCACTTCCGACTTTGAGCGACACCGCATCCAAGGAATTGAGGTCAAACCGACGCCGGCGAAGTAGCCGCCGATCGCCACCGCCTATTGAGCCGGCTGGGTGGCGGCCTTGGCATCGCCACTCAGGTTCCAGTGCTCCTTGAGCACCTTGATCAAAGTGTCATTATCCCCCGACCGCTGCTCGGCCATGTTCAGAAAGATCCCCGCCTGCTTTTCCTGGTGGACGTTGTAAGCCAGGTACGCCAGCAGGAGATACGGCCGGGCAAGGTTCTCGTGCGTGCGCGATAGCTCCTTCAAATCCCGACCAAGATACTGGATGCGCTCGCGCCCGAGCATATCAACCAGATCATACTGCCCCATGAGAAGTGTCGGATCGGCCAGCAGTGCCTCGCGAAGGTGCTGCTCCGCCTTGGTGTAATATGCCGCCCCAAGTTCCGCATTCGCCCGGCCAAGCAGAATGAGCGGGTTGTTGGGCGCAACCTGCTCAGCGGCATCATACTGATCCAGAGCCGACGTGAACTTCCCCTGGCGCATCAGATCTTCGGCCTTGGACAGGAGCCCCGCCAGCCCCTTGGCGTTCACGCCCGTGGCCAGCGATTCAATCTGAACAGGCTTGGGCTTCTCGGTATCCGGGATCATTTGAACCCCCGGCTTTTTGCCGGCGGCTTCCACCAGTTCACGGCTGATGCGGGCGTAGTCCGGCAGGCTATAAGCGGCCAAACCTTCGGGCCGGGTAGTGGGGGCTGTCTTGCCCGCCGAGGCGGTGCTGCTATCAGCCGAATTGGGATTCAACGGCCCAGCCGGGGCCTGATTGGCGCGGGCCAGCGCAGCCCGCTTGGCCACGTCCGCCTGGCGGTGCAATTCCCCGATCAGCGCGCGGTTCTTTTCTTCATCCGTTTTCTGAAGCTGACTGGCATAAAACTGGTTCAGCTGAGCATGCATCTGCGCGTACTGCGTGCTCTGCTGCATAGGCGGCGTGGACGGCAGCAACGTGTAGGTCGTTTGCTCGGGTCGAATGTTGCTGGGAAGCAGACCGGCATCAATGGCAGTATGGATCGGCGTGGCCGCCGGGAGGGCAGTCGGATTGGCCAGCCGCGTCAGCGATTCCGGAGCGACGGCGCTGGGTGAAGCATTGACGCCAGCGTTATTTGGTTGGTTTTGCTGGCTTTGCTGTTTTCGCTGCTGTTCCAAAATCTTCATTCGCAAATTCGGGTCAAGCTCCTCCCGCATGAGCTGCAACGTCTGCGGGTCGAGCATCACGTTCGATGACGTGTTGCCCGTTTGCTCCCGCATGCGCTCCCGGATCTCTTCGGGCACCACAGGCCGAACACCGGTCAATGGGTTCGCCGTAAGAGTAGGGGGGGCAGAGTAAGCGGTGGGATCAACCTGGCCCGGCAGCGCGATCTCACCCGGCTTTGGCAGGATCGGGCGGGTAACGTCGATCGGGAGATTCAGCCGCCGGTCCGAAGGATCCTGCCCCGCCGGCGCAGGCGCAGGCACAAACCCCTGCCCGTTGGGCAGTCGCGTAAAGCCAGGCGGCGGGGCAACCGTGTTGCTTGCGCCGTAAAACGGAATCGACTGGTTGATGGTCGTCGCCGCCGGGGCATAAGGCTGCGCAACCCCGCTGGAATTCTTAACGAAGTTGTCAACGTTCGTCCCCGCAACCGGCCCTTGAAACTGACGGGGATCGGAGTACGGCAAAAAGCCCGTAAAAGCCCGGCCGTTGGTCACGTTCCCGAAAACGACGTCGTTGTTGTACGTGTTGGGGTTGCGATACCCATTCACCAAATCCGGCGGCCGCGCGGTCGGCGTGTTATAGCCCCCAGAGCCGATCTGGTTGTTGGCATCAAGCACATGCCCATCCTGACCCACCCGCTGTTGGGCAGGGGCAAGCGACGGGATAGCCAAAAGCGCACCAAAAGCGGCGACACGCAACAGACGGCAGGCATGAGCTGATTTGATCATATAGGCACTCACTTCCACCTATAGTATATCGCCCTCAGACGCTTTGGTGTGGGGAAAGTTGCCAAAGATAATCCCAGGTAGGTGCCGCGAGCCGAGCGGCACATTCGCCGCAGCAGCGGCGAATCCATCACGCATCCTCCAACAATAAACATTCGTGCTGTCGCACCAAGTCCGCGTCGGCTCGGTGGACCTACTCCACTCCCGCAGCCCCGCCCCCCGATGGTCCGCCCAAGTCCAACGGAACTCCCCACCTCTACCGCTGCTCAATCGGCTTCACTTCCCGATCCATCGGCCCGGTGTATTCATCCGTGGGCCGGATAATGCGGTTGTCCGCCTGCTGCTCCATCACATGCGCCGTCCACCCCGTCACCCGCGCGATCGCAAAGATCGGCGTAAACAAATCCAGCGGAATTCCCATCGTGTAATACGCGCTGGCGGAAAAGAAATCGACGTTGGGGTTCAAATCCATCGGCGAGCCGTCCGACTTTGGTGTGTCGCGCATGATTGGAATCATCCGCTCACTGATCTGATACCACTTGGCCTCCCCCGCCGCCTCGCCAAGCTGTTTGCTCATCTTCCGCAAGAACGTCGCGCGCGGATCAAACGTCCGATATACGCGATGGCCAAACCCAGGGATTTTCTCCTTGTTCGCCAGCTTCGCGCGCACCATCGCCTCGACCTTGTCCACGCTGCCGCCTTCCAGCAGCATTTTCATCACCTCCTCATTGGCTCCCCCATGCAGCGGACCCTTCAACGCGCCCAGCGCCGCCGTGACGGCCGCATACATATCCGCAAGCGTCGCGGCCGTCACCCGGGCCGCGAACGTCGAGGCGTTCATCCCATGTTCCGCGTGCAGCACCAGCGCCCCATCCATCACCTTCACCAGCGTCTCGTGCGGGCGCTTGCCGGTCATCGTGTAAAGAAAATTGGCCGCGATCGAAAGCGCGGGATCAGGCGCCACCGGCTCCAGTCCGGTGCGAATGCGATGAAACGCCGTGACGATGAGCGGAAACAGCGCCGTCAACCGAATAGCCCGGCGCGGGTTTAAGTCGCGATTGTCCAAATCCGGGTCGTTGCTGCTCAGCGAACTGACCGCCGTCCGCAGCGCATCCATCGGCTGCGTGGTCTTGGGCAACGCACGCAGGATAGCCAGCGTGTGATCCGGCAGCGTCTCATCGGCCGCCAGCTCCTTGCGCAACTCCTCAAACTCATGCAGATTAGGAAGCTCCCCGTTCCACAGCAGATATGCCGTCTCCTCAAAGGTGACGTTTCCCACCAATTTGTCGATGTCATACCCCCGATACACCAATCGGCCCGCCCGGCCATCAATAAAGCAGATCGAACTCTGGGTGGCAACCACCCCTTCAAGCCCACCGCCTGGTTTTTTCGCAGCACTGCTGGCCGATGTCGTCATGTAATTCCTTTGAAGCGCGGAATATAGCCGTCGTCAAATCGGGTGTCAATTTGCCGCGCAACACCTTGAACCTACACCCCTTCCAATTGCTATTCACATCTTTTCCACGCGCAAATTCTGCGCCTTCTTCCGCCGCCAATCCTTCCCAATGTTAAAATAGGTAAAGAATTTTTCGGCGACTTCCGATGAAATAAGCGTCGCATGTTATCCAGTTTAACATTGCGATGCGAAATCCGGCGGCATGGATGCCTCCAATGTTAATCTGGGCAGTTGAGGCTTGGAAGCATCTCAGCCGCCCCAGCGACAAAGGCATCCCCATGAAAAGCGCAGCCAAAGCCATCAGCAGCGACACCGTCGGCATCTACCTCGAACCCCTCCTCAAAGGCGATCGAACCTCCTGCCGGCAGATCATCGACAACGCAGTCCATTCCGGCCATTCCCCCTACGACCTCCTCATCGGCCTGGTCTGGCCGACCATGGAACTGCTCCAGAACCTCTACCGCGAAGACCGCATCACCATCAGCAGCCTGAATCTCGCCACCCGCCTCAACCGCGCACTCACCGACCAACTTACCTCCATGCTCAACCGCCAGCCCGCCAATGGGCAAAAGGTCCTCATTCTCTGCGGCGACGATGAGCCCGAGGAACTGGGCGGCCAGCTCTGCTCCGATCTCTTCGAGGCCCACGGCTACGAAGTCCGCTTCGCCGGCGGCGGCGTCCCCCACGACGAAATCCTCAAGCTCATCGGCGACGTCCGCCCAAACCTCCTGATTCTCTTCGGCACCCTCCCGGCCGGCATGCCCGCAGTCCGCCGCCTTATCGACTACCTGCGCGACGTCAACAGTTGCCCCGAGATGCAGATCATGTGCTGCGGCGGCATCTACAAACGCGCTGAAGGCCTGGCCGAAGAAATCGGCGCCGACCTCACCGCCCCCGACGCCGCCCAAGCCATCGAAATCGCACGCAAGAACCCCCACAAACGCGCCACCGCCGATCAGCAAACCGTCGGCCGAAGCCGCCGCACCCGCGGCAAAACCGCCACCCGCCGCGCCGCCGAAACCGTCCACGCCGGCGCCGATTGAAGCAGGGGCGTTGCAACAATCTTCTCCTTCCCAAGGCAAGTTGGGAACCGCCGGCAGCGCAACAAGCGCCGCCGGCGTTTTTGGTACATGGGTTTAGTGAAGATTGCACTGCCGGCCATGCACAATGGCGACGGGCAACTGTCCAGACGACGTCTGGAAAATTTCACAATCGTCGAATTGTCACATCTCTGCCGGTTCAGCGGTTGAAGTCCCTGCTCCAGTCTTTCTGAACCACCCGTCGGCGGGCGCGGCCGCGACGGGCGCTGTAGGCGGCGCGCGCCGAGCGTCCGCGAAGATGTTCAGCCAGTGCTGGTTTTTCATAATCAAAAACCCCACCCCCGCGCCTCCCAGATGCGCCGCCTGCCCCCACGCATTAGGCCCGTAAGCGATCACAGTGTACGCCGCCAGCAATATGCCGCCCAGCGCCAGCATGCCGATCGTGACCGGAAAAAAATAGTAAAACACCTGCACATGTGGCGCGATCATCGCGGCCGCCACCAGCAAACCAAACACCCCCGCGGACGCTCCGATCAGCGGTGCATCGGGCGATGTACCCAAAATGTGAGCCACAGAGAGCACGACATAGCACGCCGCGCCCGCCAGCCCGCACAGCAGGTAAAACGCCAGGTAACGCCGCGAGCCGAAATGGGCCTCGACGATCGGGCCAAAGAAATACAGGCCAAGCATGTTGCCAACAATGTGGCCGATAGACGAGTGCAGAAACTGGAACGTAATGAAGCGCCAGATCTGCCCACCCTGCACGGCAGTATCAATCGAGAAGTACCCCCACCGTTCGAGGGGGTCCATGTAATTGTGCATCAACTCCCGCAGAAACTGACGCGAGCCTTCAACGGAATCAACGTCGATGACAGGTTGATTGAAGCGATGAAGAAACCCCTGTAGGAAGAAGACGCCAATGTTAATGACGATCAGCCAGGTGGTGATCGACCACGCACTAAAGTGGCCAAATCCGCCTCGCGGAAGATCGTTGCGGTAATAGTCGCGATCGTAGATCCCCATCGTGCATGATCATAGGCCCAGGCACCGCACCGTGAAAGCGCCAGCCCGCGCCTCACAGCGCCTCGCCCGGCACATGGCCCACGCCGACGATCCGTGTATATTTCCACCATGCCCACCAAACGCAAATTTTTTCATGCCGCCACGACACTTGCCCGTCTTCTCCACGCGAACCTCGTAGCGCGGGCGTCTCGCCCGTGTCCCCCCACCACATTTCAAATTCAATCCACCCCCCCCTCCTCCTCCGCCGCGCACCCCCATCGCCATCCCGTGGCACGGGCGCCCCGCCCGTGCACCCCTCCCTCCAATCCATCTTCCTCTCCCTCCCCCTCCGTGCCTCCGTGCCTCCGTGGTGCCTCTTCCTTCCACCAGAAAACCCTCCCCCTCCTCCTCCCTCTCCTCCTCGCCAGTTGCACCCAATCCGCCACCACCCGCCCCACCCTCTCCGCTGATGACCCCTCAAATCCCCCCTTAGTCACCGGCCATTCCCTCTCCCGCTTCAGCCCCGAAGGAATGCAGTCCGTCGGCAGCCTGCCGATCAATCTCATTCCCTCCGCCGATGGCCAATACGCCATCGCCACCGACGTCGGCTGGCGCCAAGCCCTCTGGTCGATCCGTCTGACCGATGGGCAGGGGGTGTCACACATTGATTATCCCAACCGTGTAAAGCAGGTCGAGCCCGATCCCAACACCGGCGTCAAAAAACGCGTCACCGCCTCGGCCGGCCTCTATTTCGGCCTCGCCGCCTCCGCCGACGGCGAACTCTACGCCGCCCAGGGCGGCCACGACGCCATCGCTGTCCTGCACATCGAGCACAATGGCTTCCTTGCCGAACGCCGCTCCATCCCCACCCGCAAAGGCGATTTCCCGGCCGGCCTCGCCCTCGACGATCACAACCACCTCTACGTCGCCAACAACGCTTCCACCGAAACCAAAGCCCCGCAAGACAGCCCCGGCAGCGTCGCCATCTACGACGCCGCCGCCGGCACCGAACTTGGCCGATTCGTCTTCCGTGACAGCTATTACGGCACCTCCAACTATCCCCTCGCCATCGCCGCCAAACGCGACGGCGCCAAAGTGTATGTTGCCAGCGAGCGCGACGACGCCGTATACGTATTAAACACAACCAACTCCGCCGCCCCCACTCTCGCCGCCACGCTCGCCACCGGTGCGCATCCCGTCAGCCTAGCGTTCAATAAAGACCAATCCCGCCTCTTCGCCGCCAACAGCCTCTCCGACACCGTCTCAATCATCGACACCGCCAACGACCGCATCGTCAACACCATCCTCCTGCGCCCCGCCGCCGCCAAAGATTTGTACGGCGCAACCCCCACCAATCTCGCCCTCTCGGCCGACGAAAAAACCCTCTACGTCACCCTCGCAGACATGAACGCCGTCGCCATCATTGTCCTCGCCAAGCCCGAGCTGAAGGGCTATCTACCGGCCGGCTGGTATCCCAGCGGCATCGTCGTCAGCCCCGACGCCAAACATCTCCTCGTCTCCAACGGCAAAGGCGTCAAGCCGCGCAATCCAAACCGTCACTTCAAAGCGCGCCTCGGCCAGGAAGGCGGCAACTACATCCTCGACAACATCGAAGGCAATACCCAGCTCCTGACAATTCCCGCCGACCTGAAAGAATCCACCGAGCAAGTCCTGAAGAACAACCGCATCGACACCCTGGCCGACAAGTCCAATCCACTCGAAGCCATCTCCTCCAAGTCCGGCCAGATCACCCACGTCATCTACGTCGTCAAGGAAAACCGCACCTATGACCAGGTCCTCGGCGATCTGCCCCAGGGCAACGGCGACAACGTCCTCACCATCTTTGGCCGCGAAGTCACGCCCAACCTGCACGCCCTGGCCGAGCGATTCGTCCTGCTCGACAACGTCTACGCCTGCGGCGAAGTCAGTGGCGACGGCTGGTGCTGGAGCACCCAGGCCGCCGCCAACGCCTACGTCTCGCGCAACGTCCCCTACGGCTATTCCGGCCGCGGCCGACCCTTTGACTACGAAGGCGGCAACAACGGCTACGTCACCGGCGGCTTCCCCGCCAATGATCTCGAAGGCAAGCGCATCAGCAACAAGCCCGTCTATAAGGATCGGCGCCGCCCATCCCCGACGTCGCGGCCGCCGGAGCGCACATCTGGGACATCGCACGCAAGGCCGGCCTCTCCTATCGCAACTACGGCTTCTTCCTCTCCTCGGGCGCGGCCGACAACTATCCCGCCGCCACCGGCCTTCAACCGCCCGGCCACGATCTCGCCGGCATCAGCGACATCGACTTCCGCCGCTTCGACCTCGATTACCCCGACTCCGATGCCCCCGAAATCTACTTCAAGCAAACCAGCGACGAGCACTGCCTCTACTCCCGCCGCCAGTACGGCATTCACAAATCCACGAGCCGATTTGCCGAATGGAAAATAGAGTTCGATCAGGCCCTCCAAACCGATCCCACCGGCAAATCCGTCCCCGCCTTCACCACCCTTCGCCTGCCCCACGATCACACCCAGGGCTTGTCGGGCGGCAAACATTCGCCCCGCTCCGAAGTCGCCGACAACGACTACGCCATAGGCCAATTGATCGACACGCTTAGCCACAGTCCCATCTGGCCGCACTGCGCCGTATTCATCATCGAAGACGACGCACAAGACGGCCCCGATCACGTTGACGCCCACCGCACCACGGCCTTCGTCGTCAGCCCTTTCATCAAGGCCCACAGCGTCGATCACCGCTTCTACAACACCAACAGCATGCTCCGCTCCATCGAGTTGCTGTTAAATCTCCCGCCCATGAATCTCAACGACGCGGTGGCCTCGCCCATCGAGGATTGGGATCAAACCCCAACCAACGCCCCGGCCTACTCCGCCATCCTCCCGGACATCAAATACATCGCCGAAACCAACACGCCACGTGCGCAGCTCCCCGAAACCGATCCCCGCAACAAGCTGGCGCGCCAATCCGAAGCAATGAACTTCGATCAAGCCGACAAAGCCCCTGCCGGCTTGCTAAATCAAATCATCTGGAAAAGCGTAAAAGGCCCAGACTCCAAAATGCCTCCGCCCAAAAAATCCCTGGCAACTTTCGTCCCGGATGACGACGATGACGATTAACGCGCCACGTGATGTGCGGTCGTTTGCTACGGCACCTGCTCCTCCGGCCACGCGGCAATCGCAGCTTCGAGCAGAGGAATCATTAACGGAATATGTTCAACTGCAACGCGCCATAGCGCGTCATGATCCACTCGAAAATAATCGTGGACGAGAATGTGCCGCATTCCCACGATCTTTGGCCATGGGAGGGCTGGTGCGCGATCCCGCGCCTCTTGTCCGACTCGAGATGCCGCCTCGCCAATCAACTGGACGCAATGCACCAGAGCATGCCGCAGCAGCACATCCGTCTCCAGTTCGGCGCGGTTTCGACCGGCCACAATGATGACGGCATCGCGCCGCCTCCAACATATGCGTCACGCGTTCTCGATCATCAATAGGCCGTCTACGCGGCATACTGCACCTGCCGTTCAACCTGCACCCGCCGCCGCACCCGCTCCGACAAAAAGCCCCATGTCTTCAGATCGACCTGACGACCAAACATCTCCGTCAGTTCCATCAACATGCCACCCAATTCCAGCAGGCTGGGCGTGCCAGCCGCACCAAATTCAACAAGTACATCAATATCACTATCTGGCCCAAAGTCATCGCGCAAGATGGATCCAAAAAGGCTGAGTTGCAGCACTTCATGGCGTTGGCAGAACGCCGCGATCTTTGTCAGATCAAACTCAATTCCATGAAAAACATGCTTCATCGGCTCCTCCATTTGGCGGCCTTTCGCATCACTAGCATCCAATGCAGCCGCACATTTCTCTCCCATCATAACAACTGCTCAATCTCTCCCCCACCCCTTCACCCCTGCTCCACCGGAAACCCCTCTTGCCCTGGCGGCCTGATCCACCGCGACGCCACCCCCAGCAGAAACAAGAGAAGCATCCCACTCGCCGCCCCCCCGGCGGCCCCACTGATTCCGCCCAGCACGATCGTCGCTTTCAGCGAGACGCTCCTCTTCATCACCCAGCACCCCACCCAAAACGCCACCATGCCCAGCGGAACGCCACCCACCGCCGCCCCCTGAACAACCGCAGCCCGAAATCCCGCCCGCGGAGATCTCGCCAAAAAGCCGACCACAAACGACGATGAGATCACCCCCAATGCAAGCAAAGCAGCAAGCAGCGCAAGCGCAGCCGCCGCAACCATGATCGCCACGAGCAACACGATCCCAACGATCAGAATCAACAGCACTGGCCCCACGGCATCGTCTGAAACCTGCCCCGCAGGCGACGTCGCCGCCGTCCCCAATGCCCGCGACGCCACCAGAGCGATCAAGAGTAGGCAGAGGCGGCGAGCAGAGAACATCCCGCCCCGGCAGAACCGGTAGTTAAGTTTCGTGATTTGCAATGAACCGACATTGAACCCCAAAGCAAGAGATGTCGCAATCGAGCAAGCTCGACGCAATGTCGCATCGCCACAACAACCCGAGTATCTTGATGTTCCGGCAATCAAAATTATGCAAGCACATCCCCCCGCATCCCCGACCCACAATCCATGGTTCTCAGCCGCAGATTTTCACCAGCGGCACCAGCGCATCTACAACGAAATCGGCACATCCGCGGTGGCCCTCGTGCAGGGAGCGCCGCCGGTAGGGGGCTTCGAAATCTTTCGCCAGACCAATGAGTTCTATTACCTCACCGGCGTCGAAGCGCCGCAGGCGATGGTGCTCCTGGACGGCCGGGAGAAAAAATCCACCCTCTATCTGCCGCATCGCGATGAACACTCCGCCGCCAGCGAAGGCGCGGAGCTGGCCGCTGACGACGCCGATCTCTTGATCGGCCTGAGCGGGTGCGACGCCGTCGCTGGTCCCGCGCAGCTGGAGGCCGATCTACGCAACGCTAGTATCATCTACACGCCCCACAATCCCGCCGAGGGCAACATGGCCTGTCAGGATACACTGCGCCACGCGGCCAAACTGATCGCCGCCAACCCCTGGGAAAATCAGCTGTCGCGCGAGGCGCTGCTGGCGGAAAAGCTGCGACAACTCTCCCCATCGCCAGAGATTCGCGACCTCTCCCCCATTCTGGATCGCATGCGCACCGTGAAGGACGCACGCGAGATCGCCCTGATGCGCCACGTGGGGAAGCTCACCGCGCTGGCCGTCGTCGAAGCGATGAAGGCCACCCGCCCCGGCCGGTATGAATACGACCTGGCGGCCGTTGCCGATTGTGTCTACCGCGTAAACGGAGCACGCGGCCCGGCCTACCGCCCCATCGTCGCAACCGCCGACAACATCTGGCTGCCGCACTATTACCGCAACAGCGCCCCGTTGCGCGATGGCGAGCTGGTGTTGATGGACGTAGCGCCGGATGTCTGCAATTACACCAGCGACATCGGCCGAATCTGGCCGGTAAACGGCAGATATACCGACCGCCAGCGGCAGTTGTACGGCTTCATCGTCCAGTTTCACCAGACGCTCCTCCGTCACATCCGGCCCGGCGTCTTGCCCCAGCGCGTCTTTGAAGAAGCGGCCGCCGAGATGCGCCCGGTAGTCGATCGAATGCGCTTCGCAACCCCGGCCGATGAAGCCGGCGTTCGCCGCGCGCTCGACAAGGACCGCGCCCTCACCCACCCGGTCGGCATGGCCGTACACGATGTGGGCACCTACAAAGAAAAGCCCTTTGAAGTCGGATTCGTCTTCGCCCTCGATCCACAAATGTGGATTCCCGAAGAGCGGATCTACATTCGCGTCGAAGACACCGTAGTCGTCACCGACAACGGCGTCGAAAACCTCACGGGCCTTGCTCCACTGGAGTTGGATGAGGTCGAGGCGCTCGTACGCGGCGGCGGAGGATTTCTGGACGCCGTCCCCGTGCTGCACTAAACGCCGTCAGCCTGATCGGACAAGGACTCTGCATGAAATCGCAACTGCGATTGGCGATGTGGTCAGGCCCAAGAAACATCTCCACGGCCATGATGCGCTCCTGGGGCAATCGCGAAGATACAAACGTCTGCGACGAACCCCTGTACGCGCACTATCTAAACGTCACCGGCCGCGCCCACCACGGCGCCGCCGAAGTGATTCATGCCGGCCCAACCGAGCTCTCAAAAATCATCCCCTGGCTCACCGGCCCCATCCCCGGCGGCAAGGAAATCTTCTACCAGAAGCACATGACGCACCATTTGCTGCCGGACATGGATCGCGCATGGATCCGCGACCTGTCCAATTGTTTTCTCATCCGCTCCCCGGCCGAGGTGGTGGTGTCGTTGGTCAAGCACGTGCCGGACGCGAAACTTGCCGACACCGGCTTCCCCCAGCAGGCCGAATTGTTCGACCTCGTCCGAAAGTGGACAGCCCAGGTTCCGCCGGTGGTCGATGCCCGCGATGTTCTCAACAATCCTCGCGGCATGCTGACGGCGCTGTGCACAAAACTGAACGCGGAGTTTTCCGAGCGAATGTTGCAGTGGCCCCCGGGCCTGCGCGAGACCGACGGCGTCTGGGCCAAATATTGGTACAAGGAAGTGGAAACGACCACCAGCTTCGGGCCACCCCGCCAGCAGACATTGGCCGTTCCCGAACACCTCTCCGCGCTCGTTGCCGAATGCCAGCCATACTACGATCATCTTTTTTCGCACAGGCTGTGGACGTGACCCATGCTCCAGAAGTTTGACGAAAGAAACCGCGATCTGCTGGTCAACATCAATGGCCGGCTCCTCCATCGCGATGAGGCCGGAATCAGCCCCTTCGATTCAGCCGTGCAGGGCGGCGATGCCGTCTGGGAAGGCCTGCGCGTTTACGCCGGCAAGATCTTCAAGCTCCGCGAGCACCTTGATCGCCTGCGCAATTCCGCCATCGCCCTGGCCTTTGCCCAGATCCCATCGCACGACGACATCACCCGCGAAATCCAAAAAACTCTCGCCGCCAATCGCATGTTCGACGCCGTCCACATCCGCCTCACGCTGACCCGCGGCGTAAAAATCACCTCCGGCATGGACCCGCGCCTCAACCAGGCCGGCCCCACGCTCATCGTCCTCGCCGAGCACAAGCCCCCCGTCTACAACGCCGGCCCAATCCGCCTGATCACCAGCAGCATCCGCCGCTTCGCCCCCGACTGTCTCGATCCAAAAATCCATCACTGCAACCTGATCCAGTCAATCCTCGCAAAGATCCAGGCCAACATCGCCGGCGCCGACGACGCCATCATGCTCGACCCCAACGGCTTCGTCGCCGAAACCAACGCCACGCACTTATTCCTCGTAACGCAAGGCCAGGTCATGACCCCGCGCCTCGTTGCCTGCCCCGAAGGAATCACCCGTGCCACCGTGCTAGACCTCTGCCGCGAAAACGCCATCCCCCACCAGGAGCGCGACCTGAGCCTCTCCGAGTTCTACCGGGCCGACGAAGTCTTTTGTACCGGAACAATGGGCGAGCTCGCAGCCGTCGCCGAAATCGACGGACGCACAATCGGTTCAGGCGCACCGGGAGAAATGACCGCACGCCTGGCCGGAATGTTCCACGAGCTAACCCGGCGAGAGGGAACACTTATCACCACCACGATCTGACTTCACATACGGTATGCATCGCACACCAGAACAACGAAGGCATCGATGATGGGTTTTTCCAACCGGGAATATCATTTGTACGTTGTGCTTGGCGATGCCAACATGCCGCCGCTATGGCATTGGTCTCTCTGGCAGAGGGTGTCGGCGGAGCTTGATCCCATCATTGCTGCGGCAGCAGGCCCAGTGGGCGTTCGTTCCACTCAGAAGTCAATCATCGACGGCAGCCAGATCCGGTTTGGGAAGATTAGCTGGAGTTCGAAAGGCCATATGAAGTGGACGCACGGATCGCCAGAGACGCTTGGGACTCCGAAGGATTCAAACTTTCTGCACACTGAGATATGGGCTCCCTCGCGCACTGCGAGTGACAAACGGGCAATGCCGCCCGATTTCCTTCTCGCCTTTCAAAACGAAGGTTACTGGGGCGCATCGGCCCTCGCATTCAATCCGTACATCATCGTGGCGGCCGCGACCGATATGGATGAGCAATGGAATCGGGACGTGGGCGCCTTCGTCACCCAGCTCTCGCAGATGGTCAATTTTAAGCTCCGCGCCTATCAACTGAGGCCGTGGGGAAGGTCTCTCGCTGGTGGTCGGGCGTACACAAATGGCATTGGTGATTTAATGACTATTCCGGTGTTCAAACCCGGTAAGCATCATACTGCGCCACCAACTTTGGATATCCTCCAGGAAGAATGGCGGCCATTTTGATCTGCCATTGCTTCACGTAGGGTATGCATCGCACACCACTACTCTCGCCGCGTGCAAAGCAAACCTTGACTGCAGAGACACACCCGCCACTTCAAACTTAAAAATTCGCCTTCGGCACACTCACCCCAAACCCCCACCCGGCCGTGTAATTATCGATTTTCAACAAAATGCGATTCACCCCGGCATTGAGGCGAACGCTCACCCGGTCCGCATTCGGCGTATAGGCCCGGTGCGCATCGTTATCATGCACTTGCCTGCCGTTCACATAAACCCGCACCCCATCATCCGACCCCACGCCCAGCACGCAATCCCGGCCATGGATCGACTCCACTTCCGCATACGCATAAGCAATAGCAAACTCGTGGCGGCCCAGAACGTGGTCAAGATCCACCAGCCCTTTCTTGCCCGCGCAAGCCGGCAGCCAGTGGAACGTCTCATCCCCACATCGTTGCGCCGCTTTCAGATCCACTCCCCCGTCCGCCCTGTTCACAAAATCGTCCTCGAACGCCGTACGGTATTGAAGAGACGTCCGCCCGCGATCGCCGATCTTGTAAGGCCCAAGCACATGCCAGTGCCGCACGAAATCCTCGTCGGCCGATTTCTGCGCCGCGTCCCAGCTTTCTCGAAGCTGCCCGGCGGTAGGGGGCGAAAAGCGCTTACCGCTCGACGGCACCAGCGTCTTCTTCGCGTCCAGATTCGGAAGCAGATCGCCATGCGCTGCGATCAGCTCGTCGCACATCTCCACGATCTGGTCCAGCGTCAGCGTGGCCGCCGTCAGCGGATCGAACATCGCCGCCTGATAAACGTGATCGCGCCGCCCTTCCATCGCCGCCCGAATGAACAGCTCCTGCTGCGTCACGTGCGGCTGCATATACCCCACAAGCTGCGGCGGCAGTTCCCCAACCCGCGTCATCTGCAACCCCGCCCGATCCACCAGCGTCGGCCCCTCGGCGATCGCAGTATCCGGCAGGCTTGAGATCGCGCCGCGGTTGGGCATGTTGCCATAAACCACCCGCGGCGTCCCCGTCACCATCGAATGAATGATCAGGCTGCCATATTCATGGCTGCGGTGAATCTCCATCGGCTCGTCGCTCTTGCTGAAAATCTTCATCCGCTCAAATTCATCCACGATCCCATCGCACCGCCGCAGATATTCGTCAATCGGCACGCCGAATCGGCCAATCACGTCTGCCCGTGCGGAATAAAATACGGGCAGTATTCCGCGTTGTGCTCCGACGATTCCGTCACGAAATATCCCAGCCGCTTCATCAGCTCAAAGCGCACTTTGTTGGTGTCATAAACCGCCGGGTCATTCATGGCCTCAAAAAGCCGCGGATAAAGATCCACCCCATCCTTTTCAAGCTTCAGATAAAACGCCATGTGGTTGATGCCCGCGCACAGATAAACGCCACGTCGGCCGGGTCGTCGCCAATGTATCCCATCAGCTGGTCAAGCGTTCCCTGCACGCTGTGGCACAGCCCCACCGCACGAATGTCGCTCGTGCGCGTGATGGTCTGCATGTTCATGCTCATCGGATTGGAATAGTTCAAGCAGCGTCGCGCGCGGGCAAACTTCCATCATGGTGCGGGCAAGGCCGCTGAGCATCGGAAACGTGCGCAGCGCCCGGAACAATCCGCCGGGCCCGGTGGTGTCCGCGATCGTGAAATTCAGCCCATATTTGCGCGGAATTTCAAAATCCACCAGCGTCGAATTAAACCCGCCGATCTGCACCATGTTGATGACAAAGTCCGCCCCGTCCAGCGCCTTCCGCCGGTCAAGCGTGGCCTCGATAGTCGGATGGGCGTCCAATGCCTTGGCCACCTTGCGGCAGAGATTCGCCCCAACTTCCAGCCGATCGCCGTCGATGTCCATGTACGAGAACGTCGCGTTCTTAAACTCGGGAAAGCCAAGAATGTCGCCGGTCAGGTTCCTGGAAAACACGACGCTGCCCGCCCCGATCAATGCAACTTTAATCACACAATGCTCCGCAAATGGCCGGAAGATCTTGAGGCCGCCGCCCGGATTTTCAATGGGGGTGGCGAGAAAGGCAAGCAGTACGGTCCGCGCCAGCAACTCCCCATCCTCCCAATTCCACTCCGCCCATCCGACCAGGATGCAATCCTCGATCTGCAGGCAATTGTCGATCAAGCCTACCGCAACGGCCGCTACGATCGCACCAACTATCAACAGACTCTCGAACCTCCACTCCAGGATGCCAACGCCCAATGGGCCGCCGAGGCGATCGGCGCGGCGGGCAAATCTTGACCGGAAAATTCAGTCCTCAATCGCATAGACACAAGCCCTCTCGTCCCGAAAACACAAGCGAAGATGCTCCGAGTACCGTGGCCTGTCACTCACCAAATACCCAAACTTCATCTCCCGCCGCAGCCCAATATAATCCTCTCTCCCAAGATAATCCCACACGCGCTGCCCCCGGTCGGCCACGCTCTGCCCAAACCGCGAAACATAACCCCACGCCAGCGGCTTCTCGTGAATCGTCTGGTAGTAAAGGCTGTTAAACATGTCTGATACCAAATCAATCACCCCGCCGCGGTCAGGAAGGTTTTTAAGGGCCGTGACGTAAGCGGGAACAGCCGGCGCCGTCTGAAGAAACGGAGCCGGCCAACTCTCAACCACAATCAACACCACGATCGCCCAGATGAAAATTCGCCGCCAACCGCGCAGCCGCTCACTCAGAATCCTAAACCCACAAGCCCCGGCCACCGCAATCCCAATCCCCGTCATCACCATCATCCGCACCGGCATCCCCGACAGGCGCAGCGGCGGGAACAATCGCTCCAGCAACGCATAAGGCATCGGCACGCCAGTGTCATGCCCCCAAATCTGCAGGTGCGGGCCCAGCGACAAAAAAAAGAACAGACCGGCAAGCACGAACCAATAGCCCACCTTCAACTCTTTGCGCATGCGCCACGCCATCGCCGCCATGATCAGCACTCCCCAACCCACATAAACGCAAGGCTCCACCACATTGCGCGGCGCTGCACCGACTCGCTCCCAAAATGCCCGAGTGAGCGATGCAAAACGCCAGGAGAATCCCGGAATCAACGCGGCCGCCAGATCATTGCTCCAAACGAGGGGATCGGTGCGCACCCAGAAACGGATCGGCCCGATTCGCTAAGATAACGCTCATCGCCAGCACACCCGTAGTCGCGATACTACAGATTAGGAAGACCGCCAGCGGCAAGACGTAAGGCCGTCGCACCAGAAATCGCACGCTTTCTTCCTCCCGCCATCGCGCCAGCACCAGCAGCAAACCCGCCAGCACGCAATAAAAAAGATAGTAGTTGTCGCACAGGTCAACCAGCAGCAACGTCCCCGCCGCCGCAACCGCAACCGCGACACTCGGCCGCGTGAGTAGGCGGTGCAGGCACAGCAGGCAAAGCGGCACCCACTCCAGCGCCACCAGTTGCAAATGCCCCCGCCCATGCGCGAAGTGATAAGCCGAAAAAGTCACCACATACCCCGCCAGCATCGCCCCCCCATACGACCCGGACATCGCGATGCGCCAGCAAAAACATCGTGTACCCGCAAACCACAAACGAGAAAATCACGATCAAGTTGTGCGTCTGAATCAGCGTGAAAAATCGCAGCAGCGGGATGGCCAGCAAACCGTTAAACGGATTTAGCGTATGCCCCAGCAACGTCGTCCCCCCGGGTACTGCAAGAACGCCGTGTGAAAAGGAGACTGGTGCAGTTGCGTGATGCTCTTGTTCACCCACCAGAGATTCCAAATGTTTTGCAGCCCATCATCCGCGCC
Source organism: uncultured Phycisphaerales bacterium (assembly GCA_963788015.1). Classification (GTDB taxonomy): domain Bacteria; phylum Planctomycetota; class Phycisphaerae; order Tepidisphaerales; family Tepidisphaeraceae; genus JBBRHH01. The sequence continues at coordinate 2,198,506 of CAWBEY010000012.1, read as the reverse complement.
GGTCAAAAAGTGCGTCGAAAAAGATTGAACGGCCGGCCAGGTGAGAAGCACAAAGGCGGCAAGGTAAAGAGCAAGTGGCACAAGGAAGAACGTGAGCCAGGGACGCCGCGCGGCGAGTGACGGTAACAAATTGTGAATATCAACTCCAAACTTCATCTGGCGACCATCGTTTTGTTGCGTGCTGCACCGTGCCATTCCCGGATATATTTTTCGATGCGCCGGCCCATGGCGGGATCACAGTCGAAATCGAAATCAGCCAAGATGACCTTTGCCATCAGAAACGATTGTTTTCGCAGCGTGATCCGCATCCTGCTCCCCTTTTGCCGCAACCTATAGGACACTTCATCCCACTGGCAATACAAGGGCCGACCCAATCCCTCGCGCTGGCAGAATCCCTGCGGGCCAAGCCGCAACTGGACCGGCGCATCCAATTGAGAGAGCAGTTGTCGGCGGCGATAGAAGGCCCAGCCGATGCACGCTATCCCGATAAAAATGAAAACGTCGCCAATGACATAGTTGCGTCGTGTCCTCGTGAAGTGTGGACCGCTGAATTGCAAAACACCCTGCAGGACAAACCAAAATGAGCTGCACAGTGCCACCCACACCGCTCGCATGCTGCCGCGGTTGCGCCCGTTGCTTTCTCGCCAACCGCCCAGCCGTACAGAATAATCTGTTCCGGCCTGTACTCCTCCCCACATTCCGGACACCGCCCCCTTTCCGGCAAACCCACAAGCTGATACCCGCAAAGCGGGCACCGCGTCAGTCGGAACAGATCGTCGAGTACTTCTTCCATCTCGTCACCGTGGCCGGACAGTAATCGTCAGCGGCTTATGCTTTCACAGGTTCCACAGCCTGAACGGCCCGACGTTGCTCTCGTGCCGGCATTATCCAATCTTCGATGAGCCGTTCGATGCGCAACTCTTTCTCTTCGTCGCATTCCAATTCAAAATCGACTTCCGGCCTCTTCGACGATGATTTGGACGCAAGGACAATGCGCAGCCACCGACCGTTCCGAGTGAACTTGATCATGTTCACGCCATGCCAGGAAACGTAATTGGGCGAGGGTGATGCAATCTGCTGGCAGAGGCCCTGCGGGCTCAGCCACAACTGCACTGGCGCACCATAGCTGGCAACCAATCGCCTTCGTCTAAGTGTGGTGATCGCAAGTTGCAGCGCGTCAACCAACAGAACTGCTGCGCAGACCCAGGGCCCGATTTGAAAGCCAATGAAAAGAAAAAAGATATGAGCCGCGTCATCCCATATGAACCTCTGGCGTGCGATATACGGCTTGCGTTTGCTGCCCTCCGCCCAGCCATACAAAACGATCTGGCCGGCCACATAGCCAATGCCGCACTCCGGACATGCACCGTGACTGGGCAGCCCAATCAGGCGGTAGCCACAGTGGGAGCAGCGGTCAAGTTGAAGCGGTTCGTCTGCATCTTGGGGCATTGGTGCAGTCCCCTACTCGTGTTTCCCACACGCCCGCACCTTGTTCTCCCCCTGCGTCGTCGCCGAAGGCTGCGTCACAGGAATATTCCCCTTCCGCCGCAACGGCGTTCGCGTAATCTCCAGAATGTCCCCATCCTCCAGCGCATAATCCATCGGCTTCCTGCCCTCGTCGAACATGGGAGAGAAGTCAACAATCACAGTCTGATCCACCTGCCCATTCTTCCCCGGCCGAACCAGCCGCACCTCCCCCGGCCAAATCGTTTCATCAAATCCAACCTCATTCAGCGCGCTCACAACCGTCTCCGACTCGGTAAACGTATACTTATCCTGCGTCGCCACCCCAAACCCATACGCATAGAAATGTCGGCTGCGGGCGCACACCTCAATGTTCACCTTCGCCCCCGGATGCTGCTTCCGAGCCGCCGCTTGCATCGCCGCCGCCAGCTCATCAGGCGATTTCCCGGCCGCCACAAACTCGCCGAGCCCCTCAAAGCTTACCTTCCCGTCCTCGCCCACAGCAGCCTTCTTCCGGTCCAGATCGCCAACGCCCGGCGCACGAATCTCAATTTTGTCCGGAGCGCGAATAATGTACGGTCGGCCCGGCGTCGGCTGCTGAAAAACCACACGCGGCATCGCCGGCGACTCCACTTCCACCGACGGCTCCTGCATGCAACCGGCCGAAAAAACCAGCACAATCAACGGAAGAATGTTTGGCCGCATCTGCAGGATTTTATCAGCGACCCGACACGAATGGACAAACGAAACAGAGAAATTGCCAAACCTCTCATTAGCGGCCTCGTGCCACCCAACCGCGCCGCTGGTATGCTCCCGCCAACAAGCCCAACACACCAGGACGAGGAACACGATGATCAAGACCACACATTTCGCCCGAGCCTTCTTCGCAAGTTTAACACTGCTGATATCCAGCATCGCCACCATCTCACGCGCCGACGAATCAGCCCCCGACGCCTGGGCAGTCCTCGTCAATCCAGAAAACGCCTTCGCCTTCTCCATCCTCAAAGGCCAAAAAGCCATCGGCCAAATCAGCATCGCGGGTTGGGGGCCCAACTGGGCCTGGACCGGCCTCTCCGGCAAGCCACGCACCGGCGACACCTTCTCAACCTCCGCTCCCTTCGTCGTCAACAAAGCCACCGGCCAAGTCATCGACGTCCAGTTGCACGTCACGCAGACCGACGCGAGAACTCTCCAGTTCCAATACGACATCACCGCCGCCAAGGACGTTCCACTCACCCTGCTGGCCGCCACCCTCACCATCGACAAATCCCTTCCCGGCCAGTTCATCGCAAACTCAGGCGCCACCGATAAAACCATCAAACTCCCGCTCAACAAAGATATTTTCAAAGACGTCGCCAAAGCCGAATTTCAGTTGGAAGGCCTCGGCAACCTCACCGCCACTCTCGACCCCGCCGTCTCGCTCGGCATCGACAACGGCGCCCGCTTCATCCTCGCCGAGCAGAAATTCCCGGCCGGTAAGAAAACTCTCACCCTCAAGCTCACATTCCCCGCCGACGCAAAACTCCTCACCACCCCGGCCGATCTCGAAAAATTCTCCACCCTCCTGGCCGGCAAGGACTGGTTTGCCTTCTTGCCTACCAACCGCGGCGGCGAAAGTGTCATCGGCATGGGAAGCTGGCTCGAAAAGCCCGCCGGCAAGCGCGGCGGCGTCCAGACCGTCGGCGATCATTTCCAGCTCGACGATGGCACCCCCATCAAGTTCTGGGGCACCAACCTCTCCTACGGCGGCAACTGCGCCCCGACCGCGCCGCCGCCGAGTTCACCGCCCGCCGCTTCGCCAAATACGGCGTCAACGCCGTCCGCATGCACAAGTTCACCTACCCCAAAAATCACGGCGGCATCGGCGATCTCAACGACTCCACCAAGTTCGACCCCACAGGCCTCGACCGCCTCGATTATTTTGCCTCCCAGCTCAAGGAAAACGGCGTCTATTTCGGCTGGTCCCACACCTACGGCCTCATGATCCGCCCCGGCGATCGCGCCCGCCTCACCGCCTACGACGAAATCCTCAAAGCCTATCCCGACGGCAACACCTACGCCTTCATCAACTTCGCCGAAGACGTGCAAGACATCATGATCGACATGGTGGTCGGCCTGCTCAAGCACACCAACCCCTTCACCAAGCTCCCTTACGCCCAGGAGCCCGCCCTCTGTTTCATCGAGCTGCAAAACGAAGACGACATCTTCTTCTACACCTCCGAAAAAGCGTTCAACGCCTGCCCCACCTACAAGAAACTCTTCATCCAACGCTTTTCCGATTGGCTAAAGACCAAATACGCCACCGACGATGGTCTGAAAAAAGCCTGGGGCGCTTCGCTCAAGGCCGACGAAACACTCGAAGCCCGCAACCTCGGCCTCCAGGCTAACCCCTGGTTCTACAGCGAAGAACATCTCCCCCAAGTCACCGGCCCCGAGCGCCAGCGCCTCCTCGACACCGCCGCCTTTCTCCACGACGCCCAAAACAAGTATTACTCCCGCTTCGTCAAAGCCATCCGCGAAGCCGGCTACAAAGGCCCCATCAACGGCTCCCCCTGGCAGGCCCCCTCCGGCCTCCCGCATTACTACAACCTCCGCTCCGATTACCTCGTCGGCTACATCGACCGCCACAACTATTTCGGCGGCGGCTTCTCCGACACCATGCTCTCCCACCCCGGCAGCGGCTACTTCTCCACCGGCCTCCAGCAAGTCGTCGACCGCCCCTTTGGCCTCTCCGAATGGATCCACGTCTACCCCTCCCTCTACAGCGCCGAAGGCCCCGCCATCCTCGCCGCCTACGGCATGGGCCTCCAGGGCTGGGACGCCTCCTACGAATTCCAATCCAACGCCGCCACCCACGAATTTAGCGACATCGTCGGCAAGTTCCCCTGGGGCGTCTGGGAAGGCGACGTCCCCACCCAGATCGGCCAATTCCCCGCACTCGCCCGCATGATCTATCGCAACGACGTCAAAGAAGCGCCCGTCATCTCCACCCGCCGCATCAGCCCCCAGGAATTGGCCGAAGGAAAGTTCTCCTTCTCCGATAAGGTCAAACAGCAGGGCGATATCAAAACCTTCGGCGGCACCGTCCCCGCCGCCGCCCTCGCCGCCGGCCGCGTAGTCGTCGAATTCACCGATTCACCACAGCCCTCCACCTTCCCCGACATGACCAAGTACGAGCAGGGCAAAGTCATCACCTCCGCCACCGGCCAACTTGGTTTGGGATTACGCCGCCCAGGGTTTCTTCACCATCAACACCGACGCCACCAAAGCCGTCGTCGGTTTCGCCGACGGCAAAGACCTCAGCCTCGGCGACATCAAGATCCAATCCCATTCCCCCTACGCCTCGATCTTCCTCACCGCCGCCGATCCCAAAACAAACCTGAAAGACGGCAAAACCGCCCTCCTCTCCGCCATCGCCCGCAACTGCAACACCGGCTTCAAACTGTTCGTCCCGGAGCAAAAAGTAATAGACAACGGCAAACCCCCCATCATGCTCGAACCCGTCAAAGCCACCATCACCACCACCCGCCCCATCAAATCAGTAACAATCCTCGACCACGACGGCCGCCGCACCGACCGAACAGTGACCGTAGAAACCGGCAAATTCCAAATCGACAGCGCCCGCGACAAGGCAATCTATTGGGAGGTGGTCTGGGAGTGAAACGCGTCACATCTCTTCTGCTTCCATCAGCGCCTTGCGCGCTCTCACGCGGAGTGGCAGGAAAGTGTTCGAGCCAACGATCCCGGCGAGGGTGATAGAGCCGAGACAAAGACCCGGTATCGAATCAATGCCGGCAATATTTGAACCTTTGAATTCGTTACAGCGGGCGCAGCAGAGGGCAAGATTATCCAGGACAGACCCGCCGCCGTGATAGCGGGCGATGACGTGATCAAGCACATGGCGGAAGCGGCCGGCGGCAGACGGAATACGGCAGTACTCGCAGCGATTGTCGGCCAAGCGACGAACGTGCTCTTCGAGCCACTTGTCCATGGATCACGCAGCCGGGTTTTGACGTTTCAAAGACGTGCCGCGCCTTTGCATGGAGGATCGTCAAAACATCGTTGGCGGTGAGCAAATCATCCAACTCCGCTTTTTCGTCGTCCGTTAGCACGCCATCTTGAACCTTGGCTGACAAAACCTCATACCGCGCGTGGTCCTCAGCTGTAAAATCGAGTTCCAGGATGTAACTCGCCAAGTCCGCAGAGAGCGTGCCTTGGCCGGGCCGAATAATTCGTTCTAATGCGGACGCCTGTGAAAGCATGTTTGTAATATACCCTGCCTCTCCTCAGCGTGTCGACTCCAAACGCCCGATAATCTCTCATTCCAACCCCCCTCCCCTGCCGAAAAGAAAGATGAGTCACCCTGCTCGCGCGGCCGTTGCGCCACTCGCGTGCCTCAGAACCGGAGCTTGTACCCCCATGGATCTGGCCACCATCATTGGATTCGTCCTCGCCTGGGGCGCCGTCGTCTTCTCCATGTTCCATGCCTCCCATGGAGCCATCGGCGCCTATGTCAAACCCAGCGAAATGTTCCTTGTCTTCGGCGGCGCGACCGGGGCGGCCATGCTCTCCATGCCCCTCCACACCGTCACCGGCGCCGGCAACTACCTCAAAAAGTGGCTCTTCAACAAAGAAACCCACATCGAGCACGTCATCAAGGAGATGGTCCAATACGCCGAAACCGCCCGCCGCGACGGCGTCCTCGCCCTCGAAACCGTCGCACGCGAAGCCCCCGACGCCTTCCTCCGTCGCGGCCTTCAACTCACCATCGACGGCACCGACCCCGAAATCATCGAACGCATCCTCCGCATCGAAATCGACGCCATGGTCGAACGTCACAAGCACGGCAAGCATTTCTTCGGCACCCTCGCCAAGTTCGGCCCCGGCTTTGGCCTCATGGCCACGCTCATCGCCCAGGTCGCCATGTTCCGCCACCTCGACGGCGACGCCGCAATCATCGGCTCGGCCCTCGCCATCGCCCTCACCGGCACCCTCTACGGCTGCATGCTCCAAAACCTCGTCGCCGGCCCAATCAGCGAAAAACTCGCCCTCCGCTCCCACGAAGAAGCCTTCGCCAAAGAAATCATGCTCCAGGGCGTCCTCTCCATCCAGGCCGGCAACAACCCCCGCGTAGTCGAAATGCAGCTCCTCAGCTTCCTGTCGCTCCAAGCAACAATCAAGCCTGGCCAAAGCCGCATAAGACTTTTTCACCACGGAGTACACGAAGTTCCCGGAGACAATTGAGTTGAATCCATGATTGAAGAAGAGCTCACCAACAAGATCATCGGCGCCTCCATCGAAGTCCACAAACATCTGGGCAAGGGACTTCTCGAATCCGCCTACCGAGCCTGCCTCTGCCATGAGCTGCGCCTTCGCGACTTACTCGTCGAGCAGGAGGTGCCACTCAAGCTGGAATACAAGGGGCTCTTTTTAGACTGCGCCTACAAATTAGACGTCGTCGTAGAGAAAAAAGTAATCATCGAGCTAAAGTCCATCGAAAAACTGCTGGCCATCCATGAAGCCCAGCTCATCTCCTACCTGAAACTCAGCAAAATTCGCGTCGGCCTCCTCATCAACTTCAACGTCGAGCGCCTCATGGATGGCCTGAAACGCCGCGTCGTTTAACTCCGTGACCTCCGTGTTCTCCGTGGTAAAAAATCCGCGGTTATCGTCAATGTCCAAACCCTGCAAATGCAAAACCCCCGAATGTGAAGAATGCCCCGAGTGGATCTTCACCTTTGCCGATCTCGTCATGCTCATGATGGGATTCTTCGTCATCCTCTGGGTTCTCAAGCCCGCCCCCACCAAGGCCGAGCAGATGCTCGATCCCCGATGGCTCGAAGTCGTCGCCAAGATCCGCGCGGCCTTCGACTATCTCCCCGACCCCAAAAGCAACGACCCCGTCGACGTCTACATGATCCTCAAAAAGCTCGAAGAGATGAAAACCCTCAAAGGCCCCGGCGACGGCGGCAAGATCAAGCCCGATCAGCCTCAGCCCGAAGGCACCGACCCCGAAGTCCAAACCATCCGCAAAGGCCGGCAGGCCATCGTCGGCAGCCGCGTCCTCTTCGCCCCCGGCGACGCCACCCTCAGCCCCGAATCCCACCACATCCTCGACGAAATCACCACCGCCGTCACCGGCCATCGCACCATCTTCCAGGTCAAAGGCCACACCTCCCTCGACGATTTCCCCCAACCCGCAGACGCCACCAAAAAAATGGAACTCTCCCTCCGCCGCGCCCAGATGGTCGCCGACTATCTCACCGCCCACGGCGTCGCCCCCGAAATCCTGCGCGTCCAGGGCTGCTCCACCTTCGAACCCATCGTGCAGCGCGTCGTCGGCCCCGACGTTCGTGTAGTCAATCGCCGCGTCGAGGTCGAAAACATGGCCACACTCGTCGAAGAACTACAAGCCGACAGCCCCACCACCCAAGCCGCCCAAAGGCACCAGGAGGCGTCGCTCTCAACAGCACATTGAAGAGAACGATCATATACTTGCAGTCCGCCCGCTCCCCGCAAAGCAAGCGGCCAAGCGCCCCCGTCAGCGTGTCTAACAACAGACACATTGTCCATCACAGCCACACACCCTCCTCAGGTATTTCGAACCTGGCTCTCATCCATTGTAAAACCTCCCCCGCTTTTCGACAGGGATTCTCTATCCTCCCAGCCAATGCTTGACCCAGCCCGCTCACTAAGGCACGATCTTTGCTCTGCATCCTTTTGAAAACCAAAGCCAGTGTGGCAAAACGCAATCTGAGGCCATGGGAGTCAATGGTACGCGTCCGGCCCAATTGCACGTTCGGGCAAGAACAATTTAGCCGGGTAAATCGCCATGAATCATGAATCGTCCAACAGTAGCAATACCCCTCGCGCGGGCACCTCTTTTGATCAAAAATCAGGACTCACGCTCCAAGCCGGAAAAGTCGAAGTTCAGGCCGTCGCTTCATCGCATCCTGCACAAGCATTCCCTACAGATTGGACACGCTACATCGACAGCCGTTTGAAGCAATTTTCCTGTGGCCGTTAGCGGCCGCCATACCATCGCCCATCGGGCGACCTGAGTGGCCTACGCCACCATCCGCTTCTGTCGTTTCACAGAAGCGAAAACAGTCTGCCTCGCAGGCTGCCTGACTTTTACAACCGGGCCGACCTTCTGATCTGACCACGAGTGGAACTTGTGAACGGGAGACGCTATGCGCACAAATACATCAATCCTCGAAAAAGAAAATGCCGCCGCGTCCGACGCAGTGGCGTCCAACAGTGCTCTCGAAAGCGCCGTCGCCGCCGCCTCCATCGATGCCCTCCCCTTCAAAACCTTCGCCTGGGCGCGGGCGTCGAGTGCTCGTTCCTCCCACACCTCGACGTCGACCAGTTCCAATGGACCCAGCACAACCGCTTCTGGCGCGACGATCTCCGCCGCGCCCGCGAAGAACTTGGCATCACCCATCTCCGCTACGCCTTCCCCTGGCATCTCCTCGAGCCCCAGCCCGGCCATTTCGACTTCTCCTTCTCCGATGAACGCATCGCCGAAATGAAAAACCTCGGCCTCGAACCCATGATCGACGTCATGCATTTCGGCACGCCCCTCTGGCTAAAACAAGCCGTCGGCGATCCCGAATTCCCCGAAGCCCTCGAACGCTTCAGCACCGCCATCGTCAATCGCTATCGCGACTCCGTTCGCATCTGGTGCCCCTTTAACGAGCCGCTCGTCAGCGCCCTCTTCTCAGGCGATTTCGGCTTCTGGCCTCCGCACAGCCGCAAGTGGCGCGGCTACATGCCCGTCGTCAGCCGCATCGTCCAGGCCGTCTCACGCGGCATCAAGGCCATCCGCGCTGCCATGCCCGAAGCCACCGTCCTCCTCTGCGACGCCGTCGAAAATTACAAAACCCGCGTCGATTCCCTCCAAACCGAAGTCCGCCGCCGCAACCTCCGCCGCTTCCTGGTCATGGACCTCCTCACCGGCCGCGTCGATGCCCATCATCCCCTCTACCCCTGGCTCACGCACTACGGCCTCAGCGATCTCGACCTCGAATGGTTCCGCACCCATCCCCAATCCCCCGACGTCCTGGGCCTCGACTACTACCCCCACAGCGATTGGCAACTCGAGTCCGTCAACGGCGACGTCCGCCAGCACCGCGCCGACAATCCCGTCGGCCTCTACGGCATCGCCCAGGCCTACTACAACCGCTACGCCCTGCCGATGATGCTCACCGAAACTTCCATCGAAGGCCAAGCCATCAACCGCGAGATCTGGCTCGAATCCACCGTCGAAGATTGCCGCCGCCTTCGCGCTGAAGGCATCCCCATGCTCGGCTACATCTGGTGGCCGCTGGTCGATCAACTCGATTGGGACGGCGCACTCACCCACCGCATCGGCAAGATCCACGAAGTCGGCCTCTTCAACCTCAAACGCCTCCCCGACGGCACCCTCCAGCGCGTCGCCACCCCGCTGGTCAAATTCATGCGCGACACCATCGCCGCCGGCGACCAGCGCGTCGGCAAGCTCGAACACCTGGTTCAGCCCTCCAACACCGAAGACCAGGGCCCCCCGATCGGCGTCGACTTCGATCTCGAAACCCAAACCGCAACCGCCGCCCCGCGCCTCATCGACCTTCCCGCCACGCCACCCCCTCATCCAAAAAATCCAACGGCAATGGAAACGGCAGCGGCAACGGCAACGGCAACGGCACGCTCTCGCCGAAAAATCCGCCTCCCTCCGCGCGGCGTCGATCCCGCCCCGGCGCCGCCGCCGAGCCTGCCGTTGCCAACCGCCTCTGCCTCCGACGCCAGCGGCGCACCCGCAACATCGAAGTCAAATCCACCGACCGCTACGGCATCGTCGTCTTCAGCCATCTGCGCTGGGGCTTCGTCTGGCAGCGCCCCCAGCAGTTCCTCTCCCGCTTCGCCCGCAAGCACGTCGTCCTCTTCATCGAAGAGCCCATGTTCGACCTGAAAGAAGGCGACGAGCCTTACACCCAGCTTCACCGCGTCATGCCCAACGTCGTCGTCTCCTGTCCCCACTTTCCACTCGCATGGAATCACGACCCCAAACTCCCTTCCAAACTACGCGAGCTCGCCCACCAATCCATTCGCGACATGAACGAATCCGGCAGGCGCATTCGATCTTCCCCTCCTCTGGTACTACAGCCCCATGGACGCCTCCTGGTCCCTGGGCTACTTCGAAAATCGCGGCATCGTCTACGACTCCATGGACGAACTCTCCCAGTTCACCGGCGCCCCAAAAGCCTCATCGACAACGAATCACGCCTCATGCAGCACGCCGACATCGTCTTCGCCGGCGGCATGGAACTGTCCCTGAAGAAAAAAGAGCGACACAACAACGTCCACTTCTTCGGCTGCGGCGTCGAGTACGAACACTTCTCCAAAGCCCAGGATCCCAACACCATCATCCCCGCTGACATCGACTTCGCCGGCCGTCCCATCCTCGGCTGGTTCGGCGTCGTCGACGAACGCGTCGACTATGCCCTCGTCGGCGAAATCGCCCGCCTCATGCCAACCTGGTCCATCGCCATGGTCGGCCCCGTCGTCAAGGTCGATCCCAATCTGCTCCCCTACTCCCCAAACCTCTTCTGGCTAGGCCAGCGCGAATACCAGGTCCTCCCCAACTACTGCCGCGCCTACGACGTCTGCATCATGCCCTTCGCCACTCAACAAAGCCACCGAATACATCAACCCCACCAAGGCCCTCGAATACCTCGCCACCGGCCGCCCCGTCATCAGCACCCCCGTCAAAGATGTCGTGCGCCAGTACAGCGACCTGGTCCACATCGTGAAAAACAACGCCCAGGAGTTCGCCGCCAAGGTCGATTTTGTTCTGAAAACCCCCGACCCCGAGCGCGTCAAGCGCGGCATCGAGCTTGCTAAGCAAAACAGCTGGGAGAACACAGTTAAGACGATGCAGGATTTAATTCGTGAGGCAATCGGCAACCCCGACCGACCCTCGACCAGGAAGCCCAAACCAATCGAAGAGTCCACGTTGTCCTACACCTATCAGGCAACCCAGGGCTCTTGAGGAGGAGTTATCGCCGATGAGGCCGGCTTTTGTTTCCCGGCCCACAAATGTTGGAATTCCGACTGGAGATGTCGCCATGGACGAAAAGAAAATAGTCATCATCGGAGCCGGCCCCACGGGCCTGGGCGCCGCTTATCGCCTCAAGCAGCTCGGCTACAAAAACTTCCACATGTACGAGCGCCTCCAGCCACCTCGGCGGCCTTGCCTCCAGCTTCACCGACCCCGCCGGCTTCACCTGGGACATCGGCGGCCACGTCATGTTCTCCCACTACAAGTACTACGACCGATGCTTCGACGAGCTCATGGGCAGCGACTTCCAGCTCAACAACCGCGAATGCTGGGTCCGCATGTTCAATAGCTGGGTGCCCTACCCCTTCCAGAACAACATCCGCCACCTCCCCAAGGAAGTCACCTACGAATGCCTCACCGGCCTCGTCAAAGCCCAGTCCAAGGGCGACCACAAGTCCGCCAGAAACTTTCGGGAGTTCATCGACAAAGTCTTCGGCGAAGGCATCGCCAAACACTTCATGCTCCCCTACAACTTCAAAGTCTGGGCCCATCCCGCCGAGTTGATGAACAAAGAATGGATCGGCGAACGCGTCGCCGTGCTCGACGTCGACCGCGCCATCAAGAACGTCGTCCTGGGCACCGACGATTTCGGCTGGGGCCCCAACAACCAGTTCAAGTTCCCCCTCTTCGGCGGCACCGGCGAATTCTACCGCCGCTTCGGCAAGCCCCTCGCCGGCCATTCACCCTCAACAAATCCGTCGACTTCATCAACCTCCTCAAAAAGGAAGTCCGCTTCAGCGACGGCGAAATCGTCAAGTACGACATCCTCGTCACCGCCATGCCCCTCGACGTCCTCTGCAACGACGTTCTCAACGGCGAAGTCCCCCGCGCCATCAAAAAATCCACCGCCAGCCTCCGCCACTCCGGCGGCTACATGGTCGGCATCGGCATCAAGCAGCCCTGCCCCTCCACCAAGAGCTGGATGTATTTCCCCGAAGACAACTGCCCCTTCTACCGCGTCACCTACCTGTCCAATTATTCGCCCTACATGACCCCCGACAAGGACACCCATTACTCCCTGCTCTGCGAAACCAGCTACAGCGAGTTCAAACCCGTCAATGGCGACACGATCGTCGAAGACACCATCCAGGGCCTCATCAACGCCGGCATGATCACCGAGGCTGACCGCAAGGATATCGTCAGCACCTGGACCTATCACGCCAAATACAGCTACCCCACCCCCAGCGTCGAGCGCGACGCCATCCTTGCCCAGGCGATCCCCTTCCTCGAACAGCACGGCATCTACAGCCGAGGCCGATTCGGCATGTGGAAGTACGAAGTCTCCAACACCGATCACACCCTCATGCAGGGCGTCGAACTCGTCAACCGCCTCCTCCTGGGCGAGCCCGAAAGCACCATCGGCATCAAATACGAAAGCACCACCGACGGCCGAAACGCCGCCACCCACGAACGCTCCAAGCTCGCCGGCTCAGGCGACCCCAAAAAAGAATCCGAACGCACTGCCCTCCTCACCGCCCCCACGCTCACCCAACCCAACCACCCCCCAAAAACCCCCACCCGCCCCCAAACCTGCCGAGATCAACCCGGCGACTTAAAAGAATCCCACATCTCCGAAGAAGAACTAGGCATCACCACCACCGACCCCGAACAAGCCGAAGCATAAAACCACCCGAGCACTGAGCACCCTCACTCTTCCCCCTCTCCCAATACCTCATCCCCCTCTCCCAGTATTCTGGGAGAGGGTTGGGGTGAGGGCCCGTCTTCTGTCCACTTTCATTTCCCCTCTCCCAGTTCACTAACTGGGATCCCACGCGAGCGGGGAGGTGAAGAGGGCCGGGATGACGAATTTTCGCTTCAATCTGCATAATTCCCTTGACCCTCGACATCCCATACGATAGGATATTGTTCGCTGTCCGCCGCCTCCCAAAGATGCGATGGCAGCACGGGACAAAAGGGGGCCAGAAGCGACTCACCCCTTTCGGACAACCCATGTTCTTTGACAAGTGAATAGCCTCAGCAGATTCGATCCTCGAATCTTCAACAGCGCAAACCCTCGGATGAATATCCGGGACTAACTCCAGCCTCGCACAATCCCCCCTCCGCCCCCTCCACCCGTAGCATGGGCGCCCCGCCCATGTCCCCAGATCCATATTAAACCAAACCTAACTGAACCAGTCCAAATCATGCACCTCGCCGCGGTAAACTCCTCTCCCCTCCGTGCCCTCCCGTGTTCTCCGTGGTGAAAAAGTATTCCTCTGGTCGAAACCGACTCCAGCCTCTCCCCCTCCAGCCGTAGCATGGGCGTCCCGCCCATGTCCCCAGACTCCACATAAAAATAAAACCTAACTCAACCCTCCCCCAATCTCCAGCATCTCAGCGCCATCCCCGGCAAACTCCTCTCCTCCTCCGTGCCCTCCGTGCCCCCGTGGTGAAAAAGAGGCTGAGCCAGTCGGAAGGGGGCGGTTCCGGGGAGGAAACGGGGAGATTTTAGTGCGAAAAGGGGTCGAAAAGGGGGAGGATTTGGGGAGGTTTTGGGGAGCATTTGGGGGCGCTTTTCGAGGAACGGCGTTTCACCTAAACCCCTGTCAATCCTCAACCCCCTCCCAACACGCCCGGTCCCAACTCAATTTCAACACCACAAAAACCCACCAAACCGACCCCATCCCACCCGCCATCTACTCCTCCATTCTAACTTCTTCCTTCATACTTCATCCTTCAACCCCCCCTCCCTCTCTTCCCACCAGCCACAACCCCGTTAGACTCACCACCATGAACCAACTCATTTCCAACCGCCGACTCATTCTGATCCTCGCCGCACTCGCTTTGAGCCTGCCTGTCGCCATGCGCGCCCAGGAGAAAAAGCCCGACGACGGCTCGATAAGTCTCTTCAACGGCAAAGACACCACCGGCTGGAAAACCCGCGATGAGAACGACACCAAAACCTGGACCGTCGTAACCGATATCGCCCTCGACCCGGCCGATCCTTCCAAGCTGAAAGGCACTGGCGAACCGGCCGGCAACAACGGCATCCTCTTCCGCCAGCCCGTCACTCACGGCACCGACCTCTACACCGAAAAGACATTCGGCGACTGCGAAGTGCATGTCGAGTTCATGGTCCCCAAAGGCAGCAATTCCGGCGTCTACCTGATGGGCCAGTACGAATGCCAGGTCTTCGACAGCTTCGGCAAGCCCGACGACAAAATCACCAAAGGCGATTGCGCGGCCGTCTACGGCATCCAGGCCCCCTCCACCAATGCCGCCAAGGCCCCCGGAGAATGGCAGACCTTCGACATCATCTTCCGCGCCCGCGCTTCGCGCAGACGGAAAGAAAACCGAAAACGCAAAGTTCATCAGCGTCATCTGGAACGGCAAAAAGGTCCAGGAAAATGTCGAAGTCCCTGGCCCCACCGGCAGCGAATTACCCGGCGGCGAAAAGGCCCAGGGCCCGCTGATGTTCCAGGGAAATCATGGAATCGTGGCGTTTCGGAACGTAAAGGTAAAAGCAGTGGAGGGAAAGTGAGAGCACCTTATCCAACCTCGGCTGCCCTTTTGTCCGTCGCCGGCTTCCTCATCGCTTTCACATGGCCGGCCCACCTCCCGGCCGCTCCCTTCTCCGATCCCGCTCCCCCAACCCCAGCCACCCTCCCCTCCATCGACTCACCCCTTCCGAGTGCCCAACCAGAACTCACCTTCCACGCCCCCCCCAAGCCCCTGCCGCCCGGCGCAGTTACGCAGGATTGGCCCTGCTTCCTAGGCCCCAACCACAACGCCATCTCCGACGAAACCAAGCTACTCAAGTCATTCCCCAAAGCTGGACCAGCGCTCGTTTGGGAGTCCACCAAAGGCCAGGGCTACTCCGCCCCCGCCGTCCTGCGCGAGCGCCTTATCCTGTTCCATCGCGTTGATGACCAGGAGATCGTCGAATGCCTCCACGCCGACACCGGCCAGCGTTTCTGGAAGTTCTCCTACCCCAGCGCCTACGTCGATCGCTACGGCTACTGCTCCGGCCCGCGCCTGCGCCGGCCTGTTATCGACACCGACCGCATCTACACGCTAGGCGCCGAAGGAAAGCTCCACTGCCTGAAGCTCGCCACCGGCCAAGTTCTCTGGAAGCGCGACCTCGCGGCCGAATTCAAGCTGCCCCAAAACTTCTTCGGCGTCGGCGCGACTCCCCTTATTGATGGCGACCTCCTCATCCTCAACGTTGGCGCCCCCAACGGCCCATGCGTGGCCGGCCTCGATAAGCTCACCGGCAAAATGCTCTGGGGCGCCGGCGACAAGTGGGGCCCAAGCTACGCCTCTCCCATCCCGGCCACCGTTCATGGCCAACACCGCGTCTTCGTCTTCGCCGGCGGCGAAAGCCGCCCTCCCACCGGCGGCCTCCTCTGCATCGACCCGTCCAACGGCCATGTCGATTTCGAGTTCCCCTGGCGCAGCCGCCGCCACGACTCCGTCAACGCCTCCTCGCCCCTCATCATCGGTGATCAGGTGTTCATCTCCGAATGCTACGGCACCGGCGGCGCTCTCCTCGATATTGCAGCCGACGGCTCCTTCAAAGAAACCTGGACCACCACCGATCTCGGCACCCATTTCATGACCGCAATCCACAAAGACGGCTTCCTCTACGGCGTAGACGGCCACGGCCCACTCGACGCCCCGCTGGTCTGCGTGGAATTGAAAACCGGCAAAACCCTCTGGCGCGCCGAGCCAGACTGGTCCGAAACTGTTGGCGAGCGAGCAAGCGCATCGACCCCCGCCCGCTCTTCGCTGCTGCAAGTCGATGGCCGTTGCCTCTGCCTCGGCGAATACGGCCACCTCGCCTGGCTCGACCTCAATCCGAGCGGATACAAAGAACTCGACCGCACCTGGCTTTTCGCGGCCGAGGAAACCTGGACCCTGCCCGCCCTCTCGCGCGGCCTCCTCTACATCTGCCAAAACACCCGCGACACCCTGCACAACAAACCCTCCCGATTGCTCTGCTACGACCTCCGGGCGACGCAATGAGATCCTCCTCTTGTGCGGCCACGCACTGGAAAGGATGGCGCAAGTGGTGCGAAAACTTGCTGTACCTGCTTTACGGGCTATTCTCTCGACAGCAGTTGACGGGCCTGCCTTGATCAGGCCTGGGCACTGTCCTTATTCCTTCAAATTAGAGGCCTCACATGGGAACCTGGCAGAACCTGGCGAATCAACCTTCCGAAAATTCTCCGTCGTTCAACGCAAGCACGATGTTGCTGCTCACCGACGGCACCGTGATGGTGCTGGACGATCCCAACCCATCCGACAATATCGGCGGAAAAAGCTGGTGGAGACTTACGCCCGACCAGAACGGCAGCTATGTCAACGGCAAGTGGTCCGCTCTCTCGTCGATGATCAACACGCGTCGATACTTTGGCTCGGCCGTACTGATGGACGGCCGCGTTTTTGTCGCGGGGGGCGAGAACAGCGATGCCGGCGGCGATACCAATCTGGCCGAAATCTATGATCCTCTCACCAACACCTGGAAAAGCACCGCGGCCTTCAATCTGGACGGTTGGTCAAGTCAGCTTGGCGACGTGCCGCTCTGCATGCTCCCTGACGGCCGAATTCTTGTCGGATCTATCGCGAGCAGCAATACCGCGATCTACGATCCAACTGCCGACACCTGGACCGCCGCCGCGACCAAGGAAGCGTTCAACGCCAACGAGGAAACCTGGACACTGCTTCCCGATCAGACCGTCCTCACCGTGGAATGCCAGAACAGCCCCAATGCCGAAAAATACCTCCCTGATGCGGACAAATGGGTGACGGCTGGCCCGACGCCGGTCACTCTGGTGATGCAGGATAATTCTATTGAGATCGGGCCTGCGCTGCTGATGCCCGATGGCAGGGCCTTTTGTATCGGGGCGACTGGCCGCACCGCGTTCTACACGCCTCCCAACCTCGCCAGCAAACCGGGCACTTGGACCGCAGGCCCCAGCTTCCCCAATGACAGCACCGGCCAGCGCATGGAGGCCAAGGACGCGGCCGGTTGTCTGATGCCCAACGGGCGCGTACTCCTCGTTGCCGGCCCAGCCAGCACCGGCGCCGGCAGCTTTCCCGGCCCCACGCAACTCCTCGAATTCGATGGCAACACCATCAACACGATTGACAACCCTTCCCATAGCTCCAACCTGCCGTTCCAGGCTCGCCTCCTCTTGCTTCCCACCGGCGAAGTCCTATTCGCAGACGGCAGCAACAAAATGGCCATCTATGCGCCCGACGGCGACCCCGACCCGAATTGGAAGCCGCAGATCACCAGTTGCCCAGCCAGGGTGCGAATCGCCCAAACCTACGCGCTTCAGGGACGCCAACTCAACGGTCTCTCTCAGGCCGTCAGCTACGGCGACGACGCCACGATGGCAACCAACTACCCCATCGTGCGCATGACCAACCGCATCAGCGGCAAGGTCTACTACTGCCGGACCCACGATCACAGCACCATGGGCGTCGCCACTGGCAGCACAATTCAATCCACCAATTTCACCGTGCCCTGCGGCGTTGAGGCCGGCGAATACGATCTTGTCGTCATTGCCAACGGGATCGCATCCGACGCTTTACCCGTGACGGCCGGTAATTTCGTTAACCACCTCGTGATCAACGAAGCCGCCATCTCGTTCCTCATCGGCAACCTCGCCGACGGCCCGCTCTGGGTGCTGACGCCCAACGGCCCGGTTCCAGTTGATCCGTGGGGCCCGGAAATCGCCCGCCCCGCCCGCGAAGCGTTCCACGAGATCGTTCGTGCCGTGAAGACATTGCGTGACTTAGGCCGAAAGGTTGAAAAGCTGACCATCGAACAGCGCCAACTCTTAGTTCAAGTTCCGACACCCGCGCCGGCCGTCTCTTGATCAGCATTGCCAGTCCTGAAAGTGACTGGCTTTAGTTTAAGATTGAGGATGCCCGGTTGTGGATCAATCACCCATGGAGATCGCCCATGCGCTACATCATGAAGCAAAAGCTCTTCTCCTGGGGCGACGACTTCACCATTCGCGACGCCGACGGCAATGACGTCTTCTTCGTCGATGGCAAGGCCCTGTCCCTCCGCGATCGCCTGGTCTTTCAGGACATGCGCGGCAACGAATTGGCCGTCGTGCAAAAGAAACTCCTCGCCTGGGGCCCCACCTACGAAATCTATCACGACGGCCAGCTCAAAGCCGTCGTCAAGGAATCCCTCTTCACCCTCTTCGGCCATCGCTTCACCATCGACGACAACAGCCCGGCCGATCTCGAAGCCCGCGGCAACTTCACCGACCACCAATACACCTTCACGCGCAACGGCCAGGAAGTCGCCCAGGTCTCCGAAAAATGGTTCACCATCGCCGACACCTACGGCGTGGATGTCGCCCCAGGCCAGGACGACGTCCTCATCCTCGCCTGCACCGTCGTCATCGAACGCTGCCAGGAAAGTTCCAGCAATAAATGAAACCGATGTTCTTGGGAGGCCGAAAATTATAGCAATCAGTCGCTTCGAGCAACCACAGCGATGGACCACTGGCTCGCCATTTGCACTTTCACCCGCCGCCGGTCAATTAAATGTTTACCCGGCAGAAAGGCTCATTATGCGTACGCTGAAAACGCTCCTGCTGGCCGCCATGTTGGCACTACCCATCCTGTCCGGCTGCGAAGACGAAGGCCACCATGACCGCGACCGTGATGATACATGGCGTCATCGCGACGCGGACCACCGAGACGCGGATCGAGATCGCGGTGAGCGAATCGACCGAGCCGATCATGGCGATTGGGATCGCCGCTAAGGGCGATCTCTTGCCCGCCCCGCCCTCACGGTTATTATCGCTCCCGGCCATTGGTCGGCCACTCGGAACGATTGATTTGACAAGGAATCGCCGTGAGTAAATCGTTGAATTGGGGCATCCTGGGCACGGGCAATATCGCTAAGGCGTATGCGCAGGGGTTGCAAACCTCACGAAACGGCACCCTCGTGGCAGTGGCCAGTCGCTCGCATGAGAAAGCCACTGCCTTCGCGGCCGAATTCAACGCCCGCCCCTTTGGCTCATATGAGGCCCTGCTGGCCGACATCCAGGTGCAGGCCGTCTACATCTCGACCCCGCACCCCCACCACGCCGAGTGGGCCATCAAGGCCGCCGAAGCCAAAAAACACATCTTGTGTGAGAAGCCCATCGGTCTGAACACCGGCGAGGCAATGGCTATCGTCGAGGCGGCCATCGCCAACGACGTCTTCCTCATGGAAGCGTTCATGTACCGCTGCCACCCGCAGACCAGAAAGCTGGTGGAACTGCTGCGGAACAAAGCCGTCGGCGAGGTGCGGCTCGTCACCGCCCACTTTGGCTTCCAGGCCACTTTCGATGCAGAAGCGCGCCTCTACAAAAACGCCCTCGGCGGTGGCGGCATTCTCGACGTCGGCTGCTACACCACGTCGATGGTCCGCCTCATCGCCGGCGTCGCCTCCGGAAAAGATTTCGCCGAGCCGTCCGACGTGAAGGCCGTCGGAAAACTCAACGACCAAACGCAAGTAGACGAATACGCCGCGGCCGTCCTGAAATTCGATGGCAACCCCAAAATCGGCCAGGGGCCCATCATCGCGCAGATCTCTACATCCATCCTCGCCAATCTCGACAACACCGTCCGCATCATCGGATCGGAAGGAAGCATCTTCATCCCCGATCCTTGGATCCCGGCCCGCGACGGCGGGCGGGTGAAGATCATCATCAATAAGAAGGGAGAGAAAACACCACGCGAAATCGAGATCGAATCCAGTCAGCAGATCTACGGCATCGAGGCCGACACTGTCGCGGCCAACATCGAGCGACGCCAGGCCCCCTCGCCGGCCATGACCTGGGATGACACCATCGGCAACATGCGCACCCTCGACCAATGGCGCCAGCAGATCGGCCTGGTCTATGAACAGGAGAAACCCGAGCAGCTCCTCACCGCCTCGCGCCAGCCGCTTTCAATCCAGCCAAACAGCATGAAATATGGCCAGTTGCCGCACCTTGAAAAGAAAGTCTCGCGGCTGGTCATGGGCGTCGACAATATCACGTTTCTCCCGCACTCGGCCGCCCTCTGGGACGCGTTCGTCGAAATCGGCGGCAACTGCTTCGATACCGCCCACATCTACGGCGGCGGCGCCTGCGAGCGCGTGCTGGGCCAGTGGGTCAAGGCGCGCGGCATTCGCGAGCAACTGGTCATCCTCGACAAGGGCGGCCACACCCCCGAGTGCAACATCCCCGCCATCCGCCGCCAGCACCGCGAAAGCCTTGATCGCCTGGGCATGGGTTACGTGGACATCTACATGCTCCACCGCGACAACCCTGAGATTCCGGTCGGCGAGTTCATCGACCTTTTCAACGAGCTTGTCAAAGACGGCACCATGAAAACCTTTGGCGGCAGCAACTGGACCATCCAGCGAATCGAAGAAGCCAACGCCTGGGCAAAGAAGAACGCAAAACAGAAATTCGCGGCCATGTCCAACAACTTCTCACTGGCGCGCATGGTCAACCCCCCCTGGCCCGGCTGCATCTCAACATCCGATGCCCAGTCACGAGCCTGGTTTGAAAAAACGCAGTTCCCCATGATGCCCTGGTCCAGCCAGGCACGGGGATTTTTCCTGGAGAACAACAGCGGCCCCGGCAAAAATGACGATCCCGAAGTCGTCCGCTGCTGGCACAGCGATGACAACTTTCAGCGCCTGGAGCGCGCCAAAGAGCTGGCCAAGAAATACGGTGTGCGTCCCATTAACATCGCGCTCGCATACGTCCTGTGCCAGCCCTTCCCAACCTTCCCCCTGATCGGCCCGCGCTATCTGTCCGAGCTGCGCACAAGCCTGCCAGGACTGAACGTGGAATTGACGGCCCAAGAGGTGAAGTGGCTGAACCTGGAGTAGACGGCTGGTCCCACGGCGTCAGCGCCACTGGTTGAGGATGATGTAGTCATCAACAACGGGCAAGTCACTTGCGATTAATTTCTTGATCGCGAGCGCCACGCCACGCAAAGACATGTCTCTGGCAGAATCGTTGTCGGAGCGTACGACAAGAATGCCAGGGTGATGGCCGCCACAGGCAAGCACCAGTTCGTGCAGCGCACCGAAGTCGTCGTAGTTCTTGGTGAGCAGGACGCGTTGCGTCAGGATGGCATGCGACAACTGCAATGCATCGTGACGCCCAAGCAAGCCTGCGGCTGGACAGGTCAACACCTCGTGTCCCGCGCCTCCAAAAGCTTGACTAAGACTGCGTCGCCAGAATCCTCGTCCAAAGAGAATCTCATCGGCCATGCTCACGCTGAATCCGTGCTCGCTCCTGTGGCGAGAGCAGCTTTGGCCGAGGATTGTATTTGTAGTTCGGATCATTCATTCCCGTGGCCTCCATGATCGCCTCTTCGTAGCGAAAGTCCTCGTCAATTTCCGGCGGCTTGGAATCGCAATACGCGATCGCTTCTTTCACCGCCTCAATGGGAAGAGTGTAATTGGCCGCGATCTCTTCCACGGTCATCGGCTCCTCGGCGTTCATGTAGAGTCCGTACAGGGTTCGCGCACGGATCCGCCGGCCCTTGATCGACAACTGCTTGTAGGACGCCATCGGGTCCCGCGCCAGATACTGGTATTGGATGGAAGTAGTGTCCATGGCCTAATCATATCCTCCAGCACCCCCCGGAGCCGACTGTTAAGTCCTCCTTCACGCTCGGTTCGATTTACCCATGTTCGCGCGAAAGGGGGATTTTGCGCAATGAACCAAGAGATTTTCGGACCTTTCCAACCGCCGGCATGTTACATTGCCGCCGCCCATGAGAATCCTCCGCTTCGTTCCCTTCGCGTTTCTGTCCGGTGTACATGGCTTTGCCATGTTTGCACCCTACGCGGTGGTGGTGATGAGCGTCTTCCACGTCGTGCGGACCCGCCGCCGCCAGCGCACCGCCGCCGGTGCTGCCGAGGCCGTCCTTGTTGATTCGCAATTATCGGACGTGACGCTGGCCGTTTGAGCCGTACTTATGCCGGCACGGCCACCAAAATTGCGGGCTGGCTGCTGCCGCGTGCGGTGGTTTCCACATACTCACCCACCAGCCACAGGACCGAAGGCCGATGCGCCTGCACGTCGCGCAACACGTCGGCAACCGCCTGCACGGCAACCGCGGGATCCACGAAGTATCCGCTGCACGGAGGGTGCGCACAAACGCCCACGGCCGTCAGGTCCCATCGAGCATGTGCTGCCTTACGGGCCTTGATCAACTCACCCAGTCCCGAGGCCGCAGCAGCGCTATCGCAGACAATCGCCAGCGCCCTCTCATCAGAATACTTCGCCACATCGCAGGCCGCGCAGGCTTCAACCTGGGCATCCGGCTCATACCTCTGGGCCGCGTCGCGAAGCGCCTTCAACAGAACGTCGCCACCTTCAGTCTCAATGGCCAGCAGCTTTCGGTGGCCCGAAAGCAGCAGTCGCCGGCCAAGCAAAAAGACCGCATATTCCCTGTCAAACAGCACCGCATGTGTCTTGTTCACGCGTGGTTCCTGCCCGAGCAATACCAACGGAATGCTCCGCACCAGCAGGCTGCGATGCAGTGATTCAGGCGTATGCGCGGCCAAGTCGATCACGGCCGAAAATCCGTTGATGAAGCTGGGCCGGAAAGATTTGGTGTCAGTGGATACATGCGATTCGGGATTCAATCGCATCAGTTCCGCCACAAGCGCCTCGGATGAGGTGCCGTCCGTTAGGATGAGCCAGCGCCCCTTGTCGCATTGATTGCCGGGCCGACTGCCCATCACATAGGTGCCGCGCCCGATGCTGCGATCCAGCATTCCCTCCGCCGCCAGGTCCGTCAGTGCTTTGCTGAGCGTCTTGGGATTAACGCCAAACCTCTTCCCAAGCAACCGCTCGCCGGGCAATTTGCCCGAAAGTTCGCCAGAAGCGACAGCCGCCCGCAACCTCTCGCAGCGCTGGAACTTGTAGCTCAGTGAATTCCCATTCGTTTCATTGTTGTTGTACGTCATATTCAGCATCCATGCTTCGGGGCGCGGGCTGCCAACAACTCCGCCTCGCCCCTTACAGTGCAGCCTCGACCAAATTCACTCCACCAACATTGTCCGGCTTCTTCGTCTATGTCGTCACAAGGACGTGACAAACTTTGATTAAATTGAAGCGGTTCAAAGAGCTTGCCCTGCTCACGACCGACGGGTTTTACTGGACCTACAATTTGTTCTCCATGCTCGAATGGAAAGACGACCTGCGAATCCGCAACACGCCGCTGTACCTCGACAGCCGCCAGCCGCGCCCGCTCTGCTTTATTTCTCACGCGCACAGCGACCACATCGGCTCTCACGACCGCTCCATCGCCACGCCGGAAACCGCCGCCCTCGCCTCATACCGCATCGGCCTCGAAAACTGCACGCGCGTCGGGTGCAGCGACTATGTCCAGTTGGAAGATGCTGCGTGCCATCTGCGCCTCCTCTCGGCCGGTCACGTCCTGGGCAGCGCCATGCTGCACGTCACCACCAACGATGGCACGCTCCTGTACACCGGCGACTTCAAGCTCCGGCAAAGCCTTACCGTTCCTGTCGCCCAGCCAGTGCCGGCCGATGTGCTGGTAATGGAAAGCACCTACGGCCGGCCTTTCTTTCAATTCCCGCCGTGGCAAACAGTGGCCGAGCAACTGGTTGATCTAACCACGCAGGCGCTGCGCGACGGCCGGCAGCCAATCGTCATCGCCTACAGCCTCGGCAAAGCGCAGGAAGGGCTGCGAATCCTCACGCGCGCCGGCATCAACGTTACCCTGCACGGCGCGCCCTTCGCCATCAGCCGCATCTATAACGATCATGGCGTGGATTTGGGACCGTATCGCCGATACCGCTACGAAGATTTTCATGGCCCGGCCGCCATTGATCTTCACGAACGGGGTGTCCTGATCGCGCCGCCTCATGCCACGCGCACGGGCTTCGTAACGCGGTTCAGCAACCCCTGCCGCATCGTCCTGACAGGCTGGGCGCTGCTTAAGAACGCGCAATATCGCTATGGGGTGGATCACGCATTGCCGCTGTCGGATCATGCGGATTTCAAAGAGCTTCTGGAGCTCATTGAGCGGGTTTCGCCCCGGAAGATTTACACCCACCACGGCTATCGCGAATTCGCCGACGATCTGCGCAGGCGCGGATTGGATGCGGAGTGCGCGCGGCCGGATGCGCAGCTCTCGTTATTTTGAATCACGTCACCGCTGGCATCGCTCATGCATGGGATGAGGCGGAGGTCGTATGACAGGAGCGAAAATGCGCAAATGGATTATCCAGAACTCCCCAATTCTCCAGACGCGCGGGCGGCGACGCCAAGCCTGGTCGAGACGCTGGAATCACGGCTGCTGTTGTCTGCGAGCCCGGTACATTCTGTCGCGGCACATCGGGCCCGGGCTTCAACTGCCACATCGTCTCTGCTCAACATCGTCGGCAGCTACGCCGGCACGCTCACGCTCAACAGGCCAGTCAGCAGCGGCGTGGTGTCGAGCGCCGCAGGTGCCATCAATGACAACTCATTCGCCTTTTCCAGCAACTTCGCCAGCATGGGATTTGGTTTCAGTGGGTTTAACGCATCAAGCACGTTCGTGAACGACGCATTCGTCGCGGCACTTCCATCGGCCGGGCTTGGCGGCTCCGGGTTTCTGTTCAATGGACAGGCGAGTCCGCAAAGTGGCGTCTCCGCGCGTCGCGTACCCATGACGTTGACGATCAATTCCGAAAGCCGCTCGGGGCTGCTCACAGGCGAAGTTTCGGCCGGCGCTGTCGGGCTGTTTAATTTCACCGGAGTGATTACCCGCCGACGAGTGACGCTGGTCTTTTCCGATGGCACCGGATTTATCTCCGCGAAAGTCTCTGCCAATCGGCTGGTTCTGAGCGGGAAGTTTGCTGACGACACCTTCGTGGACACCACCACAGGTTCGCTCCGCCTGACACGCACCTCCGGATGACCCGCTATCTTCCGCGGCGCCGCTCTCTCGCATACCATCCGCCCACCATGCCCTACCAACCTTCGCCCACGCGTTACGACAAGATGCAATACCGCCGTTGCGGCCGATCGGGCCTGCTTCTGCCCGCCATATCATTGGGAGCATGGGAAACCTTTGGCGGCTATCGCGGGACGGACGTCGCCCGCGAATGCATCTTCCGCGCCTTTGATTTGGGCATCACCCATTTCGACTTCGCCAATAACTATGGCCACCCACCAGGCAATGCCGAGATCGTCTGCGGCCAGATTCTCAAGGACATGCCGCGGGATGAATTGATCATCTCCAGCAAGGCCGGCTATCGCATGTGGCCGGGCCCGTATGGCGAATGGGGTTCGAGGAAATACATCATTGCAAGCTGCGATCAGTCGCTTCAGCGGATGGGCGTGAACTACTTTGATATCTTCTACTCCCACCGCCCGGATCCAAACACGCCGCTCGAGGAGACGCTAGGGGCGCTGCAAACGCTGGTACAGCAGGGCAAGGCCCTTTACGCCGGCGTCAGCAGCTACAGCGGCGCGCAGTTCGCCGACTCGGTTCGCACGGTGCAACAACATGATTGGGCGCCGATCACGATTCATCAGCCGTATTACAACATGCTCGCCCGCACCATCGAGTGGGACCTGCTTCCCCAAACCCAGCGATTTGGCACGGGCGTCATCGCGTTCGCGCCCCTGGCCTCAGGCCTGCTCACCGACAAATACCTCGCGGCCGAAGTCCCCGCCGATAGCCGGGCTGCCAGCATCTGGCCCAAGGAGTGGGTCCACAAGAACGCCGGCGAAGAACGCCGCGCGATTCTCAACGGGCTCAACGACATCGCCAAAGCACGCGGGCAGTCGCTCGCACAAATGGCCATCGCCTGGACGCTAAGATCCCCAGCCGTAACCAGTGCCTTAATCGGCGCATCGCGCGTCCAGCAGGTGGAAGAAAACGTGAAGGCGCTGGACAAGCTGGAGTTTTCCACCGCAGAAATTGGGAAGATTGACGCATTGACTTTACGACGGCCGTGAGACTGGGCGATCTGGACAGCAAGTCGTTCGAATCCCTTTGCATCGTATTGGCGATGGTGCACAAGTGGAGGTAAAAGGCTGTGGTTTCGACATTGGTGGACTACAACGCCTTCTCGAAATTAACCTGGCTTGTGTGATCTTCAAAAAACATGGGTTCTCCGAAAGGGGAGGGAAGCTTTCTTCTGGTTCCCCTCTCGTCCCGTGCGATCGGTGGCATCTTTGGGGGGTGCGGACATGGCGAACATTATCCTATCTTATGGGTGGCGGAGTGCAAGGATAAACTGACACCTTATTTTTTTAGTATGTTGCCTAGCCACGAGAGGAAGCCTCGCCATTGAGGATCGCTAGCTTGTATAGCGGCTGTAATCAGGGCGGACAATGTCATTTGGCGTCGGTTCTCTTCGTAACCGCCCATTGCTTCAAGATAGGCTTGTAGCTTTGCTTTAAGTCGCCGCCGCGATTATGGATTTCTGAGATGCAATCGACCGAAATTTGATTCCCCTCCGTTTTGAGCCGAATCTCACGACCGTCAGCATCAAATACCTCGTACTCGTCATGCTGGACGTCAATCGGCTCAATTTGGAAAATTGCTTGTTCCAACGAATCGTAAATCGAAACGTCAACCCCTCCGCGTTCTGCGATGATAATCGGCAGCGTAACCATGTTACCATCCCTCTCATGGCCGATGCCACTTAATACCACCACCGGATACGGTATTGCCGAATGCGTCAATGATCCGTCGATGATATGGCAGCCGTCCGTAAAACCGTTTGTCGCATTACCGAAAGGACCGGCGAAAATTCCGGCCGAAGGACATTTCAGGACGCTGTTATTAAACCAACACTTCGCCTGCTCCATAAATGTCAAGCAAACCCGTGGCGATGTTCGGATCCGGCCAGTCATCGCCGCAGCTAACCCGCTCAAGACAATTGACCACACCTCTCAAGCCATTCAGGGCATTTCAAATGGCTAATGCAGGGGAAAGTAAACGGGATAGTTGTGATTCTTCGCGGAGATAAAGGGGCACACTACCTTGGGTGGAGGAAAGGGGGTCGCGGCAATGGCAAATGTGAAGAACATGAAAGCTCCCCATGTAAAGGTTCGCCGTCACCTTCGTTGCGTGCCACGGATGACGTCTTGGGATCGGCGACGGCGAACATGAACGCCATTGAGGTGAGGGCGGTCAAGCGGTCAAGGGTGGGGATGTTATTTCTTTCGTGGATCCTCGGAAGGGTTGATGTAGTTGATTCCGAAGGGGCCCATGGCGTGGATCTGGAGGATCGCTTCGTCTTTGCAGATGGCGAAGTGGTGGGTTTGGGGCGGGCATCAGGACGAAGCCGCCGGTTGGAATCTGGGTGGCCTTGGATTCGTCCAACTGGTCGCCCATGCCCATCCAGACGGAACCGGAGATGACCGTGACGTGCTCATCTTCGGGGTGCCAGTGGGGCGGGATCTTGTAGTTGGCCGGGGATTTAACGCGAATAGTGTAAGGGCCCGCCTGGCGGGGGTCGCCTTCAAGAACGGCCACCTGCGAGCCGGGGGGCAGTGCGGGGGGAGCGTCCTGCCACTTCATGTCCTTGGGGTCGATCATGCGATGCTCGGCCTGGGCCTGGTGCCCGGCGGACAGTTTCGCGACGCCCTGGGCGGGATTTTTCAGGTCACGGAATTCGATATTCATCACATGGCATTCCTCGGAGCCCAGGTTCTCGACGGCATGCGTTTCGGCGTCGCGCCGACATGGTCTCCCCGGCTTTAAAAGCCTTCGGATGTCGAAGCCGTTCATACAATCTCCCGTCACTTTCCATCTCCATATCGTCACCACGATACCCCTATTTCACCACCACGACACCTTCCGATCGACGCGATAGCACAACCGCATGATCCGGTTGGGGGGGCCGATGTGGGTCAGGCGGATTTTGCCTTCTCGATGCGCGGCGTAGTAGCCGGCCCTGTCGCGGGCGATGGTGCCGGGGGGTGCGGGGGGTTCGGCGGGGAGGGTGCGGTCGATTTGGCCGATGGTCCACCAGCCCTGGAGATCAGGGCCGGGGCGCAGGATGGGTGTTTCCTCCTGCGTGCCGCGCAGGAAGTGCCAGATCGCGCTGGATGGGCCAATCGTCGCCAGTCGATGATCGGCTCATCACGATCGACGTGGCGCGCGTAGAGCGGGCAGGGGAGGTGGCGCTGGGGGCGGGGCGTGGCGCGGCCGGCGGAGAGAAGCTCAAGGGCTTCGAGCATGGCGGCCGACCCAAGTTTTAACGCCCGGCTGCGAATGCTGAAGTGGGGCTCGCCGGGGCGGATGGCGAAGGATTTCTGGACGAGGATGTCGCCGGTGTCGATGCCGTCGTCCACCTGGTGGATGGTGACGCCGCCGTCGAGGTCCATCTGGTGGGCCTGCCAGAGGAATGGCCTGGGGCCGCGGTATTTGGGGAGGAGGGAGGGGTGGAAGTTGATGGCGCCGAGGGGGGCGATGTCGAAGTCGCCGCGGCGGAGGATGCGCGACAGGCCGGCGATGCAGAGGATGTCTGGCCGGAGGGCGTGGAGGAATTCGGTTGGCCGGTCGTGGATGCGGTTGAGAAAGAAGTGAGGGATGCCGCGCCGCCGGGCGAAGCCATTCAGGCGGGATTCGGGAACGAAGACGCCCGCGGGCGGCGGCTTGTAGCGCATCGGCGGCGATTCGATGATGCCGACGACCTGGGTGCGGTGGCAGAGGCGCGCGGAGGGGCGTTCGGCTGAATGGATGCGAGACGCCGAGGAACACCACCCGCAGGTTACGAATCGGCATGGCGGGAGGGTACGCGAACGCAGTGGGTCAGGGCAGTGGGCACGAGAGCGCGAATGCACTGGCTCAAGGGCGGACCTGTGCTGACGCTGACTGACCGCGCGGACGCGATTAGAATGCCTTGCAATCCGTTATTGCCGGCCGAGGAAGGGGCCGTTTGAATTTCCCATGGTCTTCTGCGTGAGCGTTTCGACGCTGCCATGGATCGTCAGGGTCGGTGTCGTGTAGGTCTGCTTGGACTTTTCCGGCGACTTCTGAATCTCGTTGTTCTGTGTGTGCATCTCGCTCTCCTTAAAAATTGGCGGGCCACCCATGCCCGTTGGTATGCCGAAACGTACACGGGGTGAACTTGATGTCAAAAAATGATTGGGCGTGATTTTGAGAATTTGGGGGCTGACGTTGGCTAATTGGGCAGGATAAAAGGCGCAGGCGGCAAAAGACAATTTGCCATCGTCAATCAAACGCTTGCATCCGTCTCCCCTGACCGTATCATCCTCGCCACGGAGCGGGGCTTCCTGCCTCGAGGGCAAGTTTCAGAACCCGTGGATGCCGTGGGGGCATCGCACTCATCAATCCAAGCGTTGGAGACATCATCGCGCGCACCCCCACTCCTCTTCTGGAGCACTTGGAATTTCGTCGGCTCTTTGCTGCCACCCCGTGGGGGATCTATCCCCATCTCATCGGCCAGGACGCCGCCGTCCAGAACTATCCCACGATCACCGGTGCCGGCCAGTCCATCGCCGTGATTGACCGGGGCGTGGATTACAAACATCCGGTTCTGGGCGGCGCTTTTGGGCCGGGCCACAAGGTGGAGGCCGGGTATGACTTTTACCAGAACGACACCGATCCGAATGTCGGTCAGGGCCTGACCGCCCACGGCACCGGCGTGGCCGGGATGCTGGCCGCGAATCCTTACGACTTCGCCGGCTATCACTACCAGGGCATCGCCCCTCAATCCAACATCATCGCCCTCCGGCAGAACAGCCCGGCGCAGGTGAAGCAGTGCCTTGACTGGATCATCGCCAACCGCACCACCTACAACATCGTCGCCGTGAATCTCACCGAAACCGTCGGCGGCGCGTTTTATCCCTCGCCCTACACCAGCGAACTTAAAACCCTCGCCTCCCTGGGCGTCTTCATCGCCTCCCCCGCCGGCAACAACGGCCCGGCCGCGGCCGTCGAATACCCGGTCCTCGATCCAAACGTCTACGGCGGCGGCGGCATCGATCGCACCGACGCCATCTGGTCCGGCAGCCAGCGCGGACCGGCCGTTGACGTACTTGGCCCGGCCGACCGCGTCACCGTTCCTTATGACAATGAGACCACTTACCAGCCGATCATCACCGACTACGGCGAGGGGACCAGTTGGTCGGCGCCGGTGATGGTCGGCACCGCCGCCCTCATCAAGCAGATCAATCCCAACTTCACGCCCACCCAGATCATCTCCATCCTGCGCGACAGCGGCGCGCGACATTTTGATCCGATCTCCAACCGCGTCTACCCGCGCATCGACATCAACGCGGCGCTGGCGCTGGCTTATCGCCGAAGCTACATCACCTCCCTGCCCGCCATCTCCACCATTTCCGCCCCCTTTGGCGGCACGCCCGTCACCGTCACCAGCAGCACGCCGGCCATCATCGAAGCCGAAAACTACGACACCGGCGGCGAAGGGGTCGCCTACCACGACTCCGATCCCAACAACCAGCCCGCCCAATACCGCACCGATGATGTCGACCTTGAAACCACCTCCGACACCGGCGGCGGCTACGACCTGACCAACACGCGCGGCGGCGAGTGGCTCAACTATTCCATCAACGTCAACGACGCCGGCCTCTACACCCTTACCGCCCGCGTTGCCTCCAACGGCGTCGGTGGCATGTTCCATATCGAAGTCGATGGCCAGAATACCACCGGTTATCTCACCGTCCCCAACACCGGCGGCGCAAACGTGGCAAAACATCACCACCCCCGGCTTCGATCTCACGGCCGGCAACCATTCGGTTCGACTCGTGCTCGACACCTCTGGAGCCGGCGGCGCGGGGAGTTCAACGGGCAACTTCAATAACCTCACCCTTAACTTCCAAAGCGCCCCCGCCCCCACGCCCTTTGCCATCACTCCAGTGAAAGTGGCCGCCAGCGGCGCTACGACCGTTGAGGCCGAAAACTTCGACAACGGCGGCGAAGGGGTTGCCTACCACGACACCGACGGCGTTAATCAGTCTGGCGCATTTCGCGACACCGGCGTGGATCTTCGCCCGGCCGTCGATGGCTCGGCCACCTACGCCGCCAACTTTACGCTCCCGGGCGAGTGGCTCGACTACACCGTCAACCTCCCCGCCGCCGCGACCTACAACCTCGCCTTCCGCTTCGCCTCCCTCGGCCAGGGCGGCACCTTTCATGTGATGGTAGATTCGACGCCCGTCACCGGCGCTATCACCGTCAACAACACCGGCGGCTGGAACAACTGGGCCACCACCACTGCCAACAACGTGCCCCTTCCCGCCGGAACGCACGTGCTAAAAATCATGTTCGACAACGCCGGCCCGGGCGGCACCGTCGGCGATCTCAACAACTTCACCATCACCCCCTCCGGCCCGCTGCCTCCCCCGCCGCCTCTTCCCCCGCCACCGCCTCCGCCGCTCACGCCTTTTGGCACGATCCCGCAGATCAGCGCCGCCGCGCCCGTCACCATTGAGGCCGAAAACTTCGACAACGGCGGCGAAGGCATTGCCTATCACGACATCGACCTCGCCAATCGCGGCGGCGCTACCGCGCCACAGCCGTCGATATCGGCGGCGACGCCACCAACGGCTATGTCGTCGAATACACCGCCGCCGGCGAATGGCTGAAGTACACCACCAACGTCGTCGATGCCGGAACCTACAACCTCTCCCTGAGCGCCGCCTCCATGGGCCAGGGCGGGACGCTGCATGTCGAGGTCGACGCAGCGGACGTCACCGGCCCGCTCACCATCAATGACACCGGCGCCTGGAGCACCTACCACACCGTTGCCGCCTCCAATCCCGTTACCCTGTCGGCCGGCCCGCACGTGATCAAAGTCGCTTTTGATGTGCTGGGATCCAATGGAGTGATCGGCAATCTCGACAACATCACCATCGCCCCAACGGCCGTTCCACCGCCCCCAATCTCCCCGCCGCCCCCGCCCGTATCTCCACCTCCCCCAGTGTCGCCGCCACCCCGTCTCACCCCCGCCACCCGTCTCCCCACCTCCGCCTCCAACTTCCGCCCCGTACATCCCCGTCACCATCCCCAGCAACGCCGTCGTCCGCATTGAGGCCGAAAACTACGATACCGGCGGCGAAGCCGTTGCCTACCACGATTCCGATCCCACCAACCTCCCCGGCAAGTACCGCGCAACCGAAGGCGTTGACGTTGAATCCAACACCGACGGTGGTGCTGGCTTCGACGTCGCCTACACCAAGCCGGGCGAGTGGCTGAACTACACGGTGAACGTGACCGCCGACGGAAATTACAATTTCGATTTCCGCGTCGCCTCCGCAGGCCAGGGCGGCTCGTTCCACCTGGAATCCGACGGCGCGATCAAGAGCAATGCCATCACCATCATCAACACCAGCACCTGGGCCACATGGAAGGACGTGGTCGTCAACGGTGTCCAACTCTCGGCCGGCCAGCACACGCTCAAGCTTGCCTTCGATGCCCTTGGCGCAAACAAGTACGCCGGCAATCTCAACTACTTCACCGTCACCCCCGCCAATCTCCCTCCCCCGCCCCCGCCGGTTTCCACGGCCTATCCCAGCGGCACGCCGCCGCTGATCGCCGCCACCGGTTCCACAACCATCCAACTCGAAAACTTCGACAACGGCGGCGAAAACCTCGCCTATCACGACACCGATACCGCCAACCTCGGCGGCCAATACCGCTCCACCGGCGTTGACCTGGGCACCGCCACCGACGGCGGCCCGGCCGTCGCCCTTGGCTACGTGAAGAAGGGCGAGTGGCTTGAAATACACCGTCAACCTCGCCGCTGCCGGCAACTACTCCCTCGACTTCCGCGTCGCCTCGGCGGGCATAGGCGGCTCTTTCCACGTTGACGTCGATGGCGCAAACGCCACCGGCGCCTTGAACGTCCCCAACACCGGCGGCTGGAATACCTGGCAAACAATCACCAAGACCAACGTCGCCCTCCCGGCCGGCATCCACGTCCTGCGCGTCTACTTCGACTCCGCCCCCGCCAGCGGCTACGTCGGCAACTTCAACTGGATGCGCCTCACCAAAACCTGATCGCAACCGTCGCTTGGACTTATATCGATAACTGACTTTTAGCCAAGCTTCCGCACTCACTATCACTTTGTTACTTTCCTGATAGCATCCTCTCGTCGTCGCGCTTTAGCTAAGACGAGAGGGAGATGCTTTTGAAAACAATCCAAGTCCGCGCCTTTTCCGCAAGCATTCGGCGGGGTCACAAGCTCCGTCACCCAGCTTTGCATCCCCTGCTAGACGCCTTAGAACCGCGCACCCTCTTCGACACCCTCCCCGACGGCTTCGCCGAATCCAGCCTTGCCACCACCCTCAACAGCCCCACGGCGATGGCCGTTACTTCCGACGGCCGCGTCTTCGTAACCGAACAAACCGGCGGGGTTCGAATCATCGAAGGCGGCGAACTCCAACCCCATCCCCTCCTCACCGTCTCCACCGATAGCAGCATGGCCCGCGGCCTGCTCGGCATCGCCCTTGATCCCAATTTCGACCAGAACCACTTCCTCTATCTCAACTACACCAGCACCGCCGGATCAGCCCATCAGCGCATCAGCCGTTTCACCACCAACGGCGACAGCGTGGTCGCCGGTAGCGAGCTTGATCTCCTCGACCTCCCTGCCAACCTCCCCTATGGCCATCTCGGCGGCGCCATTCACTTTGGCGCTGACAACAAACTCTATATTTCCACCGGCGACAATTTCAGCCCCGACAACGCCCAATCCCTGGCCACCCTCCACGGCAAAATCCTGCGGATCAACTCCGACGGATCCATCCCCTCCGACAACCCTTTCTACAAAACCCTCTCCGGCAACCTGCGGTCCATCTGGGCTTACGGCCTGCGCAACCCATTCACCTTCGCCGTCCAGCCCACCACCGGTCGAATCTTCCTAAACGACGTTGGCGAAGCCGCTTTCGAAGAAATCAACGACGGCATCGCCGGCTCCAACTACGGCTGGGCCGCCACCGAAGGCTACACCACCAACCCCGCCTATCGCTCACCTCTCCTGGCCTATGCCCACGGCAATACCGACTCGACGGGCGACTGCATTTCCGGCGGCGCCTTCTACAACCCCGCCATCCCACAATTCCCCGCCGCGTACACCGGAAAATATTTCTTTGCCGATTACGTCAACGGATGGATTCACGTCCTGAATCCAACCGACAATTCCGTCGCCTCGTTTGCCTCCGGCATTCTCAACCCCGTCGATCTCCAGGTTGGCCCGGACGGCAGTCTTTACTGCCTCGCCCGCGGCACCCAGGCCTTCGGCGGCACCACCGCCACCGGCCTGGTCGAAAAAATCACCTACACCGGCAGCCAGGCCCCCACCATCTCCACCCAGCCCGCCAATCAGCTCGGCTCCGTCGGCCATCCCGTCACCTTCACCGTCGCCGCCGTAGGCTCAGCGCCCCTCAGCTATCAATGGCAACGCAACAGCGTGGACATCGACCAGGCAACCTCCGCCTCCTATACCCTCCCTTCAGCTTCCGTGGACGACGATGGCGCGCAGTTCGCAGTCGTCGTCACCAATGCCTTCAGCACGGCCACCAGCACGCCCGCGACGCTCAGCGTCACCACCGCCCAGCCTCCCACCGCCACCATCAACGTCACTCTCCCAAACAACCAAGCCACTTATACGGCCGGCGATACGGTTCAATACTCCGCCGCCGCCTCCGATCCCCAGGATGGCGCTGCTTGACGCCAGCGCCTTCACCTGGCGCATCGACTTCCACCACAACACGCACATCCATCCCTTCATCGGCGATACCCCCAACATCACCGGCGGCAGCTTCGCCATCCCCACCAGCGGCGAAAACTCCCCCAACGTCTGGTATCGCATCAATCTCACCGTCAAAGATTCCGCCGGCCTGACCTATTCCACCTTCACCGATGTCTTCCCCACCCACTCCAACGTCACCCTCACCAGCAACATCCCCGGCCTTACCCTGAATCTCGATGACCAGCCCCAGACCGCCCCGACGACATTCCTCGGCGTTACGGGCATCCAGCGCAACTTCACTGCCCCCGTCTCGCAAGTCCTGAATGGCAAAACCTACCAGTTCTCAGGATGGTCGGACGGCCTGTCTTCTCCCACCCGCACCATCTCCACCCCCGCCGCCGACACCACCTATACAGCCAATTACACCCAAGCCGCTGTTCCGATCGCCATCGACGCCGGGGGCGGCGCATCGGGATCGTTTGCCGCGGATGCTGATTTTTCCGGCGGCGCCACCGCTTCCACCACCGCCGCCATCAACACCTCTCTAGTCACCAACGCCGCCGCCCAATCCGTCTACCAATCCGAACGCTTCGGCGCCTTCACTTACACCGTCCCCAACCTGCTTGCGAATACCCCCTATACCGTCCGCCTCCATTTTGCAGAGTTGACCTACAACGCCGCCAATAAGCGTAAATTCAACGTCTCCATCAATTCCCAATCTGTTCTCGCCAACTTCGACATCTTCGCAGCCACCGGTGCGCAG
This sequence comes from uncultured Phycisphaerales bacterium, assembly GCA_963788015.1. Taxonomy (GTDB): domain Bacteria; phylum Planctomycetota; class Phycisphaerae; order Tepidisphaerales; family Tepidisphaeraceae; genus JBBRHH01. Next base: position 2,162,496 of record CAWBEY010000012.1, on the reverse strand, counting down.
AATAAAGCAATCGTCAAACAATACGCCGCCACCTCCGATGCCTCCGGCAATATCGCGATTCAGTTTACCTCCGTCCTGGACAACCCGATGGTCAACGGCATCGAGATTCTCCCCGCCGCCGCAAGCCCTTTCGGCGGCGTCATCACGAACCTCGCCGCCGCGGCGCCCGCCTTTATCGAGGCCGAAAACTTCGACAACGGTGGCGAAGGGATCGCTTATCACGACACCGACGTCAACAACGACGGCGGCGCTCCGTATCGTCCCAGCGAAAGCGTGGACATCGAAACCAATAACGACGGTGGCGCTGGATATGACATCGGCTACATCAAGCCCGGCGAGTGGCTCGGCTACACAGTCAATGTTCAGCAGGCTGGCAAATACAACTTCGCCTTCCGCGTCGCTTCCCCCGGCGGCGGTGGAAAGTTGCACGTCGAGTTCGACAATCAGGCAAAGCCGGTAAACAACGTCACCGGTTCGGTTGTCATTCCCGACACCACCGGCTGGGGCAACTGGCAAACCACCACCGCCAGCAACGTCAGTCTTCCGGCCGGCCAATATTTCATGAAGATCGTTTTCGATTCCGCCAACTCCGCCGGCGCCATCTGCAATCTCAACAACATCACTATCACCGCCGTCCCACCCGCACCTCCCCCACCCCCTCCTCCACCTCCGCCGCCTCCTCCACCCCCTCCGCCGCCGCCTCCTCCCCCCGGCGTCTACGCGGGCCTGCCCTACAACAACGCCACGCTCCAAATTCCCTCCTCGGCGCAGCCACCCTCGAGGCCGAAAACTTCGACACCGGCGGCGAAGGCGTCGCTTATCACGATTCGGAATCCACTAATCTCGGCGGCAAGTACCGCACCACCGAAGGCGTTGACGTCGAATCCAACACCGACGGCGCACCCGGCTTCGACGTGGGCTATACCCGGCCAGGCGAATGGGTGAACTACTCCGCCAACGTCGCCTCCGCCGGCCTTTTCAATCTTGGCGTTCGCATCGCCTCCTCCGGCGCGGGCGGCACCTTCCATCTTGAGTCGGCCGGCCATGCCATCACGGGTTCCATTAAAGTCCCCGACACCCGCGGTTGGGGCAATTGGCAAACCCTCACCGTCAACACCGTCCCGCTCCCCGCTGGTCCGCAGGTTATCAAGATCGTTTTCGACTCCGCCGGCTCAACGCCATATGTCGGCAACCTCAACTCCATTACCTTTACGGCTGTTGCTCCTTCCACCCCCTTCTCCACCAACACCATCTCCGACACTGTCCCCACCACCCTCGAACTCGAAAACTTCGACAACGGCGGCGAAGGAATCGCCTACCACGACACCGACTCGGCCAACACCGGCGGCTCTCCCGCCAGGCCCAATACCGGTGTCGATCTGGGCGCAGCCAATGACCCCACCGGGGGTGTCGCACTTGGCTACGTCCGCGCTGGCGAATGGCTCCGCTATACCGTGAACGTCACCACCGCCGGAACCTACACCTTCGACTACCGCGTCGCCTCCGCCGGTCTGGGCGGCAAGTTCCATCTTGAAGTTGATAGCGTCCCGATCACCGGCGCACTGAGCGTCCCCGACACCAAAGGCTGGGCAAACTGGTCCACCCTCACCCAGAACAACGTCGCCCTCTCTTCCGGCATCCACGTCCTGCGCGTCTTCTTCGACACCGCCCCCGCCAGCGGCTACGTCGGCAACTTAAATTGGATGCGCTTAACCAAAACCTGATCCGCCCGGCAATCCATCCCCTGATCCTTACTTTCCCGCCGCCTGGTGGTGCCAGACCGTCGTCACATACAGATAAATCAGCCACGCCACCCAGACCACAAACGCGACCACCAGCGCCTTGAACATCGCCGGCCTGGGCCTGAGCGGATTCGCCGCCGGCATCTCCGCCGGCGCGATCGCTTTCTCCTGTTCTGGCTTTGATTTCCCCTGGCCGGACCGGCCCGACTTGGTCTTCTTCATGTCTTGCTTTCGATCCGGTAACCGTCCTCGAACGCCGTCCTGAAGTCAAACACGCTCCGGAAGTCTTCCTCGTTGTCCTTGTCCGTCTTGCGCATCCATCCGTTGTCCACCATCGCAAACACGATGCGCCCGAAATCCTCGGTGCGGCGGATGTTCCACCGCCGCAAAACCATCCCGGCCAGAAACCCCCATTGCATCAGGGCAAACTCCCGCAGCCCGGCGCACAAATCCTGCCCCGACACGTGCCGGTTCTCCTTGGGCGGATTGGGCGTCTTTTCGGCCCCGTGCAGCTTGCCCACCGTGTACTGCAAGCCTTGCTGCACGAAATCAAACGCTTCCTGCGGATACGCCCCCACCTCGCGGACTATCTCCTCGATCGACTTCTCCGGCCCTGACTCTTTCGACGCCATGACCCCAATGTAACAACGCCCCCGCCCCCCGCCAAGACCGGATAGCCCGCGCCAGTGCGATCAAGAATTTCGGATATCCATATGCGTCGCGCTGCAAATCCTAACCTTCCACGTTCGCAAAAAGCGGCTCGGGCGCGTTCATGCGATGCCCCGCCTCCAGATCCTCGCTCAGCACCTGCCCCAGCGTCCTTCCCTCCGCGCGCACCCCCAGCTGCTCCAAACCGGCCACCGCTTTCTCTGGCAGGATCGGCAAGAGCGCCGCCACCGCCCGCCCAATGGCCTGCGCCGACACATTCAACACCGTATCCAGCCGCCGCGCCTGGTTCGGATCCTTGGCCAGCGAGAATGGCTTGGTCGAGTCGATGTATCCGTTGGTCGCCCGCGCCAGTTCGATGGGCAACAGCGCGCACTCCTGCGAGCGCACATCGCTCATACGCATCCGACAACTCCGCTCCCAGCCGCCTTGTCCTGTCGATCAACTGCCGGTCAATGTCCTCAAGCGTTCCCGCCGCGGCCGGCAAAGTGCCGCTTCGGTACTTGCTCACCATCGTCAGCACCCGGTTCAGGCAGTTGCCCACCACGTTCTTCAGCTCGTTGTGCGCCTTGTGAATCTCAAGCTCCGACCAGTCGGGGTCTTCGCCAAAAGGCACCGGCCGAACCAGAAAATACCGCATCGAATCCTGTCCATATTTCGCGATCACTGCCCGGATCTTTTCCAGATCGATAAAGTTCCCAAGCGACTTGCCCATCTTCTGCCCACCCGACTTAAACCAGCCATGCGCCACCACGCTTACCGGCGGCTCCAGACCCAGGCTAAACAGCATGGCCGGCCAATAGACCGCGTGAAACCACAAGATGTCTTTCCCAATCAAATGCACGTCGGCCGGCCAGTACTTCCGAAACTTTTCGTCATCGTTCGATCCATACCCCAGCGCCGTGATGTAATTGCTCAGCGCATCAATCCATACATAGAGCACATGCTCCGGATCGTGTGGCATCACGATGCCCCACTTGAGCGTGGCCCGGCTCACCGACAAATCCGCCACTCCCTGCTTCAACTTGCTGATCACCTCATTGCGCCGTCCCTCGGGCCGAATGAAGTGCGCGTGCTTCTCGATATGCTCCATCACCCGCGGCACATACTTCCCAAGGCGAAAGAAATAAGTCGGCTCGGAATACCGCGTCAAAGGCCGTTTGCTGATGGCCGACTTGTAATCGTTGGCCTTGGCTTCGGTTTCGGTAACAAACTCTTCCTGCCCTTCGTCATACCACCCCTCATAGCTGCCCAGATAAATGTCATCGTTGGCCACCATCCGCTCGACGATCTTTCGTGCAGCCTCTGTGTGGCGCACCTCGGTTGTGCGAATAAAATCGTTGTGCGTAATCCCCAATTCCTTCCACACCTGCTGATAAACCGGCGCAACGTTATCCGCCAGCTCCCGCGGCCCCAGCCCCTTCTTCTCGGCCTCCTTCACCATCTTCACCCCATGTTCATCCGTCCCAGTCAAGAAGAACGTGTCATCCCCCGCCAGCCGGTGATACCGCGCCAGAGTATCCGCGCAGAGCGTCGTATAAACGTGCCCAATGTGCGGCTCGTCGGTGGGATAATAAATCGGGGTCGTAATATAAAACTTGCTCATGCGTACATCGCTCCAAATACAAAAACCATCGTCCATCCAGAAAGACGCCAATGCGCAAACGGGGATCATAAGAGCGGCCAATCCCGCTCCGTCCCCTATCGCATCAACATCATTCGGAAAGGACGATGGCTCATTACAAGGATTATCCGTCCGCTAGTCCGCCAGATCAAGTTATCCTGGTTGTCTTTAGAGGCTGCGAGTGCCTCCAGTGTGAAACGCTGCAGCAGTCTCAAACGCAACGTGTTTTTTTATCTCCCGCTCGAGGGCTTGTATCTCGCTCGCACCACACATCGCCCGGCCGCGCTTTTGCTACGAGCCTCATCTATTTGTCTACCGCCTGATCTTCGAGCCGGCGCCTCGACCCGTAGCGGAGTGAGTCGATTGCGGAGCTAGTGAAGTTCGCGTCAATAGACTAACGAGCTTCAGCTTTGGCGTGAGCGGCTGCGGCTCGACCAACCAATGCAGTAATGAGGTTGGTGAAGGATAATTCAGGGTCCGGCTCGACGTGTGAACCGTTCGAAATCGCATCCTTGGTTGAGAGGAGCAGGGCGGCGGAGTCGTACAGTTGGTCGCGCACCAGTTTTCTCACCAAAATCTCATAACGCACTGCATAAGAAGCGTTTCGAAACTCGGGAAAAACCGGGAAATGCGGTTCCTCGACCGCAACAGGGCGACGGGACGCCTCACAATCTTCCAGCAGCATCAGGTAACCCACCCACGGCTTTGGGGAAGGCTTGAATGCCCCTTCGCGAAAAGCGGCCTTCAAATCACTCGCACTTCCAAGGGCCTCCTCGCAGCGGTTGTTGAAGTTATTCCCGAACGATGGCCCAACCTGCGATTTGAGTTCAAGTACCGCGACCAGCTCTACGCCAACTTTGACGACCAGGTCCCACTGTTTTTCCGCGCAAACCACCCGGGCAGTTGAACACGACGGTTGCGATAGACGCAGGCATCCGATATCCCAGCCTTTGCAAGGAGGGTACAGATGACGTTCACAAAGCCGTCCATCTGCTTGCCACCGGTCACTGCACCACGATCGCCGGCATCCTTGCGGCCGCCCGCGGACCCTTGCTTCAGGTTTTGTGCGGTGCGCGTCTGCCAGAAAAAACGCACCGCTTCTCGAAGAGATACGTCTAACTCGCTCATAGCGACGTTCCATAGTACAACTCAGTTTGGAAATAAAGGTCCGCGTTGAGCGCGTCCATCCTTTGCCGGGCCTGCTGGTAATAAACGGGGTCAACTTCTACCCCGATGCTGTTACGTCCCCATTTCGCGGCCGAATGATTTGTCGTTGCGGTCCCCATGAAAGGATCCAGCACGGTGTCGCCGACGAAACTGAACATTCGAATGAGACGTTCTGCCAGCAACTCCGGAAAAGGAGCGGGATGTTTAGAGGTCGAGGCGCCTGTCACGTCACTCCAGATTTGCCTGAACCACAATGAATAGTTCGGAGCGGATAGAAGGCTTAATAATCGCGTCAGCTTCGACGGACTTCGGTAACCACCCGGCTTTCGCTGCATCAAGATGAACTCCATGTCATTCTTAATCACTGCGTTAGGCTCATAGGGCTTACCTAGAAAGCCCCCACCGCCTTCCACCTCGTACTTGGCATTAGCAATCTTGTGCCAGATGATCGGCGATAAGTTGTCGAACCCGACTGTCTTACAATGCTCTTGAATTGTCGCGTGCAGCGGAACCACTGTATGACGGCCGCCGTTCTGTCGCCTGGAGAGGCAAACGTCGCCGACCACACAGATCAAACGCCCGCCCGGAACGAGTAATCGGTAACACTGACCCCACACCTCGTTCAATGCCCCGGTAAAGGCCGCGTAGTCTTCAACATGCCCGAGTTGGTTCGGGGACTCGTTGTAGCGCTTGAGCGTCCAATAGGGAGGAGACGTGAGGACCAGTTGGACCGACCCGTCCGGCAGAGTCGCCATCCGGCGTGCGTCACCCAGAATCATTTGATGATGCGTTGGTCTTCGCTGTGCAGCCGATTCGATGAGTTGAACCGCTTTCGCATCCTTCGCAAGCACGGGAATGAGATCGTCCAGACTGCGTGTACCGCAGAGTCGGTTGTAGAGAGCTTCCTCCTCACTCGCTTGGCCAGCACTGGTTTCGGTTGCGACTTGGGTCATCTCATGGGCACTCTACCGAAAATTTTATAAGATTGCAGTGCTTCGACTGTCCGCCCAGACGGTCCGGCAAAATAATCGGCGTTCATCCGTTCGTGAACTGGTCTCAATCGCGCCAATGAACGGACTCTGATTGAACCGACGATTCCAAAAACTGCGGGATCAACTGAAGGTGACTAGAGCCTTCGTGCCGCTTCTCCTTGCTTTCCGCCACCTCCATACACGCATTGGCGTGCCGACACGGCCTCCTTGCCGAAACGATCATGTAAGGCCCTCTTGCGACCGTGACCAATCATCACCATCCGCACCAACAAGCCGGCGGTGCGATTAGTCTTACTGTCGCGCACCTTCTGGTTGTTCCGGCTGCCTGTTCTATCGCACGGCTCATCCTCCACGCTGAAAGTCATTATCGCCCGGCCACCCTTTTGCTATGATCCCAGTCGCTCCATGAAAATCGTCGTCGCCCCCGATAAGTTCAAAGACTGCCTCACCGCCCCAGCCGTCGCACAGGCCATCGCCGCCGGCCTTCGTGCGGCCTCCCCTGATGTTCTCATTGACCTTTGCCCCATGGCCGACGGCGGCGAAGGAACGGTTGACGCCCTCGTCGCCGCCACCGCCGGCCGGCTCGAAGCCCGCAACGTCACCGGCCCACTTCCCGGCATGCACGTTAACGCTCATTTTGGCCTCCTGGGGGACGGCCTGACCGCCGTTGTCGAAATGGCCTCGGCGTCGGGGCTTCACCTTCTCTCCCCGCGACAGCGCAATCCCCTCCGCACCACCACCTTCGGCACGGGCGAACTTCTCCGGGCGGCCGTTCAATCCGGCGCACGCCGCATCATCCTGGGTATCGGCGGCAGCGCTACCGTCGATGGCGGCATCGGCTGCGCACAGGCCTTTGGCGCACGCATCGAACTGGACAACGGCTCGGCCTACACTGCCCGCGACCGCAAACTCACCGGCGGCGATCTTCTCCACGTCTCCTCCATCAACACCTCCGCCGACCACTCCCCCCATTCCCACGCGGCCCTTCCCCGCTCCCACATCGCCCGCGGCCGCGCACCACGCAGCGATCCCAAGGCCCCCGACCGCCATGTTCAAGACCCCCACACCCACGATATCGACGCCGCCCATATCCAGTTGAGCCACGCGCTGGTTCCCATCTCGCAATCTTCCTCCCAACCTCTTTCCATGACCGCCGGCGTCGAGTTCATCGTCGCCTGCGACGTCGCCAACCCCCTCACCGGCGATCTGGGCGCGGCCCGTATCTTTGGCCCGCAGAAAGGCGCCAGCCCCCAGCAGGTGGAAGAACTTGACCGCGCCTTGGCCCAACTGGCTCGCCGCGTTCACGCCTCGGAGTTTGCCCAGACCCCAGGCGCAGGCGCGGCCGGCGGGCTCGGTTTTGGCATGCTCGCCTTTTTCGGCGCATCGCTGCGCAGCGGCATCGAAATCGTGATGGAAGCCTCCCGTTTCCGCCAGCGCCTCGTTGGCGCTGATCTCTGCATCACCGGCGAAGGAAAGCTGGACGCCCAAAGCCTGGCCGGCAAAACCGCCGTCGGCGTCGCCCGCGTCTGCAAAGAAATGAACGTCCCCTGCGTAGCCCTCGCCGGCGCGATCGCCCCTGGCGCTGAGCAAGCCATTGCGGAAGGGCTGACGGCTTATTTCTCCATCTGCGACCGCCCCATGACACTCGACGAATCCGTGGGCGAAGCCGCCGGCCTTCTCAGCGCGGCCGCCGCCAACCTTGGCAGGCTCTTCTTCTCCCGCCTCCGGACATCCTCGACACGCCACGGAGTAGCCATTTAGTAGCCATTTCCAAAGCCAGTAGCCATTTCCTCGCCAGACCATTTGGCCTTCGCTAAAATCCACCACCAAGCTTCAGAAAGGCCACCCCAATGCCGCTCCCAACCGCCCGCCCACGCACCCTGTACGTCTCCATGATCTTCCTCGCCCCTTTCGCGCTCATCGCCAGCGCTCAACCCCCGTCCTCCTCCCAGCCCACCACCCAACCCGAAAAAATCAACATCTTCGAAGCCAAACAAAACGGCTACGCCACCTACCGCATCCCGGGCCTGGTCGTCACCAAGTCCGGCGCGCTCCTGGCCTATTGCGAAGCGCGCAAGAACGGCACGCAGGACTGGGATGAGATCGACGTGATGCTTCGCCGCAGCACCGACGCCGGCCGCACCTGGGACGAGCCTCGCGTCATTGCCCGCACGCCAAAAGACGCCCCGCCCAACCCCGCTCCCATCGCCGGGAAAGTTCCGCAGACCGGCAAGACCACCAACAACCCTGTCGCCATCGCCGATCCTGAGTCCGGCGTCGTCCATTTCCTCTACTGCGTCAACTACCAGCAGTGCTTCTACCATGCGCAGCGACGACGACGGCAAAACCTTCTCCGCGCCTGTCGAGATCACGGCCGCTTTCGATAAGTTTCGCCCGGAGTATCCCTGGAAAGTGATCGCCACCGGCCCCGGCCACGGCATCCGCCTCTCCACCGGCCGGCTCCTGGTTCCCGTCTGGCTCTCCACCAGCACCGGCGACAACGCCCATCACCCTTCCTGCGCCTCAACGATCTACAGCGACGACGCCGGCAAGACCTGGTCGCGCGGCGATATCGTCGCCAACAACTCGGCCGAAACACCCGATCCCAGCGAGACCGCCGCCGCCGCCCTCCCCGATGGTAGTGCCATTCTTAACATGCGCAACGAGTCCAAAAAGAACCGCCGCCTGATCAGCAGCAGCCCCGATGGCGCAACCCACTGGTCCACACCCCACTTCGACGAAGCCCTCTTCGAACCCATCTGCTTCGCCAGTCTCGTGGCCATTCCCGGCAAAGAACCCCGCCTCATCTTCTCCAACCCTGATTCCTCCACTTCATCCGTGAAAACCCCTTGGAAGCCGCGCCAAAACCTCACCATCCGCCTCAGCACCGACGGCGGCCTCCACTGGCCTACATCCCGCGTCCTCGACCCCGGCCTGTCCGGCTACTCCGATCTGGCCGCCGCCCCGGACGGCACCCTCTACTGCCTCTACGAGCGCGCCGGCCTAAACAACAACATCTTCCACACCCAATACCTCTGCCTCGCCCGATTCACCCTGGACTGGCTCACAACCCCACCCCCCCAGCCCTAACTAAATCTGCTCGACCGCTACCTGCCGCTCACCGCCCACCGCCTACCGCGCTCCGTTCCGATCCTGCCCCCTCGCCCACTACTGTGGGAGAGGGTTGGGGTGAGGGCTGTCCACTCGCCCAATACCCAAGGCTACCGCCTACGCCACTGCCCACTGCCCACTGCCCACTGCCCACTGCCCACTGCCCACTGCCCACTGCCCACTGCCCACTGCCCACTGCCCACTGCCCACTGAACCCTGAACCCTGAACCTACCGCCCCCTCTACCACAACTTGTGTGGATAACTCGTCGCGAACACCACAAATTGTTGCACGACGAAAACGAAGTCCCTATTTTATCCCCCACAGTGCCAGTGAAAGAGAAGTGAGAGTCGGATGGGCTTGTACCGCATGATCGCAATTGACCTGGATGGAACTTTGCTCGACCCCAAAGGCAACGTCACTCCCGCAACCAAGGCCGCCGTGCATCGCGCCCTGGCGGCCGGCCTTTTAATCTGCTTCGCCACCGGCCGAAACTGGACCGAAAGCCGCGCTGTGCTCGAATCCGTCGCCCATTACGACTCGGCCGTCTTCGTCAGCGGGGCCATGGTCATTGATACCAAACAGCAGGTCACGCTCCACAAAACCGCCATGGATCCGACCCTGGCGGCCGAGCTTTGCAAGACGCTTGAAGACATGGGCCACGCCGCCCTTGCCCTCCAGGACGCCGGCGAAGCGGGCACCGATTATCTCATCACCGCCAACGCCCCCGTCAACAACGCCACCAGCCAGTGGATGAAAGCCACCGCCTCGACGGTTCACGAAATACCCAGCCTCGGCAACTACCCCCACCAGCACACCATTCGCGTGGGCATTGTCGCCGAGCCGCCTGAAATCGCCCGCGTCAAGGCCGCCATTAACGACCGCTTCGGCGGCCGCGCTCTCTGCCAAAGCCTCTACGTCCCGGCCTACACCGTTGAGGTCCTCGAAATCTTCGACCCCGCCGTCAACAAATGGGAAGGCATCCTCCACGTCGCCCGCCGCCATGACATTCTCCCGCACCAGATCGTCGCCGTCGGAGATGACGTCAACGATCTGCCGATGATCCAAAACGCCGGCCTGGGCGTCGCCATGGGCAACGCCCGGCCAGAAGTCCTCGCCGCCGCCAAACGTGTCATCAAGCCCAACACCCAGGATGGCTTGGCCCAGTTCCTCGATGAACTGGTCGCCGCCCACATTGTCGAGCCGCTCGAACCAGGCGAAATCGCCTAGCCCACCAGGGCAAACAGTACACGGAAGAAGCGAAAGGATTCGCGATCCCCACCGGCCGATGCGCAAGAAGCGCATCGGCCGGTGTGTTTTGTTACTCGGCCATGGGCAACGGGCAAATGGGCAATGAGGCAGGGGCTGAGACAAGCCGGGTGGTTCATTGGATGGTACGATTGCTCTCTCACGAAAGAGGTGTGTCTATTGGAGCGGCGTCATTGGAAGAGGTGAAGCCGTTGAAAGGTGATGCGGATATGGCTTCGCGGAACGATTTGACTGGGGATGTCGCGGAGGCACCTGCCTCGATGCCGGTGTTGTCGGTCCGGATTGAGTCGGGGGCCACGATGGATTCGCCTGTGGATAGCCTGAATAGGGTCGCTGCCGCGACGACGGAATCGGCCATCGCGGGCGCTGCGAGCAGTGTCATGGAGGGGGCCCTGGTTCCTCAGGTACCCGGATATCGGGTGATGGGGCGACTGGGGGAGGGGGGGATGGGGGTGGTGTGGCGGGCGATTCAGGAGGGGACACACCGGACGGTTGCGCTGAAACTCATGAGCGCGGCCAGCCTGGGATCGATGCGTTCGCGGCTGCGCTTTCAGCGGGAGGTGGATTTGACCGCACGCCTGGAACATCCGCATATCGCGGGGTGTACGACGGCGGGGAGACCGGGGGACTCTGCTTCTATGCCATGGAGTTGATCGACGGCATCCCGCTGGATCAATATGCGCGGGATGAAAAGCTGTCGGTCCCGAAGATCGTGGACCTGATGCGCGTGGTGTGTGAAGCCGTGCAGTTTGCGCATCAGAAGGGGGTGATCCACCGGGACCTGAAACCCGCCAACATCATGGTCAGCCCATCGGGCGAGCCCAAGGTGCTGGACTTTGGTTTAGCCAAGGCGACACAGGACAGTGACGGGGCGCAGGCGATTTCTCTCGATGGCGAGGTGGCCGGCACGCCGGCCTATATGTCGCCGGAGCAGGCGGCGGGGCGATTAGATACGCTCGACACGCGCAGCGACGTCTATACGCTGGCCGTGATCTTGTGGCACCTGCTCACCGGCAAGTTTCCGCACGATGTCAGCGGCACTTACCTGGACGTCATGAGGCGGATCGCGGAGGAAGAGCCGCGACGACTAAAGCAGGTTGAGCCGGGAATGGATCGGGAACTGGAGGCGATCCTGACCAAAGCGCTGTCGCGGGAACCTTCGCGGCGCTATAGCAGCGCCGGAGGGCTGGCAGAAGATTTATGCCGGTATTTGAAGGGTGAGCCGCTGGAGGCTCGGCCGCCGACAGTAAGCTACTTGCTGACGAAGAAGCTGCGAAAATACAAGTTGCCGCTGGCAATTGCGGCGGCCGTGTTAACGCTGCTGCTGGCGACGGGGGTGTTGGCATATGTGCGGGTGTCAAAGGAGCGAAATGCAGCCTTGGCCGCGAACGTCGAGAAGGATCGGCAGCGGCAGGAGGCGGAGCGGCAAAGGCAACTGGCGGAGGCGAATGAGCGCCGAGCGACGCTTGGCGAAAAGCGCGCTGACGAGCAGCGCAGGGCTTCGGAGCTGAGCCGCGCCAATGGGCTGGTCGATCAGGCGGAGGCGCTGGGGTCGGCGGGGCGATGGGCCGACGCCCAGGCTCATTATGCGCAAGCGCAAACGAAGCTGGCGGAACTGGGCGCGTGGACGTTTCCCGCAACCGCAGGATTGTGCGGGGCGTATACCGCGGGACCGCCAGCACTGCTCACTCTGCACGGGCACCCGTCGGCCGTTGCTGGCGTGCGCGTGTCGTCCGATGGAAGGCGGGCGTTTTCAGCCGGACGCGACGGCCTGATCAGAATCTGGGACCTGGTTCATGGCGTGGCTGCGCTCAAAGGGTTCCGACACGCCGGTGGTGGCGGCAGCATCGACGTCAGCCCGAACGGCCGCCAGTTGTTGTCCGGGGGCGATGATCAGACCGTCCAACTATGGGATTTGTCGACCGGAACGAAAATTTCAACACTCAAGGGACATGAGGCCGGGGTGACGGCGGTCGTCTTCAGCCCGGATGGCTCACGAGCATTGTCGGGTAGCCACGACAAGACCGTGAAGCTGTGGGATCTGAGCACCGGGACGATTTTGCACACGTTCATGGGGCACAGATTGGGCGTCGATACCGTCGCTTTTGTCGGTGATGGCGGAAAAGTCATTTCCGGCGGAGCGGATGGCACGCTTCGGCTGTGGGATGTCCTCACCGGCAAAGAGATCAAAACATTTCGCGGCCACGTGGATCGCATCTTCTCTGTAGCCGTAGACCGCGCGGGGCGGATGGCCGTGACCGGCGGATTCGATCGAACCCTTCGGGTGTGGGATTTGGAAGGCAGCACCGAGGGACGCGTTCTGGTGCGACATTCCGCTGCCATCTACAGCGTTGCTCTTGGCCCGGGCGGTAATACTGTGGCGGCCGGCGGAATCAACGGCCAGATTAAAGTGTGGGACGTGGAGAGTGGCCGCGAGCTGATGACGTTTGACGGGCACACGGCAGGCGTGGGAAGCCTGGCGCTGACACCCGATGGTCAGACGCTTTTGTCGGCCAGTAACGACAACACGATACGCGTGTGGGATATGCGTCCCAGTCCCGTCGGGCATGTTTTTGGCGGCCATTCGGACTCAATCCATTGCGTGGCGGTGAGCCCCGACGGCCGGATGGTGGCCTCGGCGGGGGACAGGAAGTCATTAAGGCTTTGGGACGTGACGAGTGGACGGTTGATAAGGACGTTGAGCAGCGACCATGATGTCAGTGCAGTTGCGTTTGCGCCGGATGGTCGGACGCTTTTGACGGGCGGCGACCGCGACAGCCTCCACATATGGGATTTAATGAGTGGCCATGTGATCCAGAGCTTCGGAGAAATTGGCGGGCGAATCACTGCGGTCGCCTTCTGCCCTGACGGACGGCATTTTCTCTCGGCCGTGTCTGGGCCGCCCTATGGGCTGCGCTACTGGGATATGAAGGGCGAGCAGGAGCCGGTGAAGTTGGCGGACAATACGGGGCAAGTGCTTTGTCTGGCAATCTCTCGCGATGGGCACACGGCACTGGCGGGCGGTACGGATAAGTCCGTCCATGTTTGGAATCTGGATTCGGGCATGCCGATTCGGACGCTCACGGGTAGTTCGACAGGCGTTATTTCCGTAGCGGTGAGTCCCGATGGGGGCACGGTTGTCGGTGGCGGTTATGGTGGGCCGATTCAAGTATGGGACTTGCAAACCGGTGAAAGACGGCCCAGCCCAGGCCGGCATGCCGATGCCGTCACTGGAATCGCATTCATGTCCGATGGGCGGACTGTGGCATCGGGTGGGCGCGACCAGACCGTGAAGCTCTGGGACTTGAAGGTTGGGAAAGAGGTGGTGACTTTTCGCGGCCACACGGATGCCGTCATCGCCGTGGCCGCGGATCCGAGTGGGCAGCGCGTTTTCTCAGGTGGAGAGGATGGTCTTCTGCGGGTTTGGGACTTGGCGCAGGCGGAAGGTTACAGCGCCTTTGAAGGCCGTCTGGAGGCGGCGCAGGTTGCGCTGGCCGCGCATGCCGACGACGGCGCTGCACTGGCATTGCTGGCAGGCTGGTATTCTTTTCGTCATGCGGATGCGCGTGCGGCCGAAGTATTGGAACAGCAGCGAAAGGGGGGAGTAGACGTTTCGCCGTTGACGTTGGCCAGATGCTATTGGGGAGCCGATCGGCTTGCCGACGCAGCCGTGGAGTTCGCGAAGGCGTTGGAAGGGTCAACCACCGAGCAGGAAAAATTCTACCTGCGGCTGTGCATCGGTTCGATGGAACGGGCGGCGGCGGAGGGCCCCGCAACACGCGGGGCGGCGCGGGCGGGGGAGTAGGCACGATCGATTTCGAAGATTGTCGTGAGACGGGTTGGTGATGTTCTTCGGAACGCGCGACGTTGAACGGGTCACAAAAAGTACCTTCGAGACGGGAGGCGGCCATTAGGTGGCCGACGGCGTGGTAGAGGAATGCGAGGACGGTGCTCTGCGATTGATCGACCGTGAATCGCTCGGGGTGGCCGTATAGTTCGGCGAGTGCGGCCAGTACGGCTTTACGACCGACATTTTCGCTGAGCATCTCAACTTGAGAGATCCACTGCTCGATCTCCATCTTCCAATGCTGTACAGCATGACGCGAGGCCGACGCATCTATTTTAGCCATGTCTATCGATTTGCGCTGCCAGTCCTTTGATTCGACGAAGCGCGTTCTTTCGGGTGGTTCCCATTTTCATTCCATCGTCAGAAGGACCTTCAGGACGCCGGGGCGTTTGGCGATGGCCATGGCTTCGATGCCTTGTTCGAGTTTCATTCGGCGGTGGATGAGGCTCGTGACGTCGATCTGTTTTTGAGCCAGGGCGCGGATGGCCTCGCGAAAGGGACCGCAGCGGCTGCCGATGATCGAGATTTCGTCGATGACCAGGGGGGCGAGGTTGAGGGGTTTGCCGGCCGCGAAGGTGCTTTTGAGGACGATGGTGCCGCGGGGGCGAACCATCTGCATGGCCAGCTCGAAGCCTGCCGTGCTGCCGGTGCAATCGACGACGACGTCCTGATCGTGGCGGGGGTTGATGTCGTCGAGGGGGCGGGAACGGATCGACCATTTTTCGCACAAGGCGAGCTTGGAGGGGTGCCGGCCGATGACGCGGACCGGGCAGTTGGCGTTGCGGAGGACCTGGGCGACGAGAAGGCCAAGCCGGCCGTCGCCCAAAACGGTGACCCACTTGCGACCATCGAGCTTGATCTGCTTGAGGACTTGGAACGCGGCGGCCAGGGGTTCGATGAAGACGGCCTGATCATCGTCGATGGTGGAGGGAAGCGCATGAAGGTTGGCGGCCGGGAGGCGAACGAGATCGGCGAAAGCGCCGTTGTGGTTCTGGATGCCCAGGACCGAGCGGTTGCGGCAGTGGCTGGAGAGGCCGGCGACGCAGAGGTCGCAGCGGCCACAGACGATGTTGATTTCGCCGGCAACGCGCTGGCCGACGAGTTCTTTGGTGGGGGATTCGAGGACATCGGCGACGAATTCATGGCCCAGGATGCCGGAGAAGCCCATGTAGCCGCGGGTGATTTCCAGATCGGTGGAGCAGATGCCGGCCTGCCGAACGCGGAGGAGGGAGTCGCCTTCGGAGAGAGGGGGATCGGGGTGGTGGGGGGTGTAGGTGAGGGAGGTGGTGAAGGAGAGGGCGTGCATACGGGGCGGGTTCAGGGTTCAGGGTTCAGTTTATGTTACGAAGGGTTTCGGGTGGTTGGCCAGGTATTTTAGCCAGGCGGCGGGGTCGTAGTGGAAGTCTTGGCCGGTCATGAGAATCAGGCTGGTGCGGGATTGGTAGCCTACGGCGAAGTCGCGGTCCTGGAGGAGGCGGATGAGGGATTGGGCGACATCGGGGCGTTTGTAGTTGCGCAGGGCGTCGGACTCGGCGATGCGGACGTCTTTGACTTCCTCGGCGTTTTCCAGGTGGGAGAGGAGCGGGGTGATGGCGCGATCGTCGGGGATGTTGGCCAGGGCTTTGGCGGATTCGAGGCGGACGAGTTCGTTTTTGTCGTCGAGGCCCGTGATGTAGAGGGGGATGAGGTCAACGATCTTTTGCTTGTTGCCGGGCTGGGGGATGCTGTAGTTGCGGGCACGGGAGCGGTTGAGGGCGCGAATCGCGGCGGCGCGGACGGAGTAATCGGGATCAGACGGGATCTTGCCATAGCCGTAGGCGATCTCAGCGTAGCGGGCGGGATACGCGCCGTGACGGCCGTAAGGAAGATCCGCCAGGGCGAAGATGCCGACGCGGCGGTTGTCGGGCGAATTTTTATCCTCCATGCGCTCGGCCTGGAGGAGAGGGGTTTCGCCGGTGAGGAGGTTGTACTCATCGACGATGAATTCCCAGGCTTTGGCGAACATGCTGAGCGAGCGGTGGGTGAGGCTTTTGTCGACCTCAACGTCTTCGCCCAGGATGCGCTGATCGTTGGCGAGGATCATGCGGTTGATGCGGCGCTGCTGTTTGGCATCCTGCTCCGAGACGGTGGAGCCGTGGCTTTGGCAGCCGCCCAGCAGAGGAGAGCAAGAGAGGGCGAATAAGAGGAGCAATCGTTGCACGGTCATCTTCAGTCCTTCCAATGGACGCGCCGCGCATCGGGGCGGCTGGTAAACAGTTGATGCACACATTACACGGCGGCACGCAGTCGGGGCTCGACGGGTTCCTGGAGATCGTCCAGGGGGACCCACGTCGGAGTCTCGACAGGGAAGCCAAGGAAGCGGGAAGCAAGCTGCTCGAACCTTGGCGAATCGTCGGTGACAAAACACCGGATCGTGCCGGGCCGGGTGGTTAGCGGCCGAAGCAGGCCGGCATTGTCCAGGCGCCGCAGGACATCTTGTGCGCACTGCTCGGCCGAGTCAATCACGGTGATTTTCGGGCCCACCATGCGCCGGATCAGACCGGCATAGATCGGGTAATGGGTGCAGCCCAGGACAAGCACGTTTATTTTCTGGGAGACGACGGGGAGCAGATATTGGCGCAGGGCGAGACGCACGAGTGGGTCGCATTCTTCGCGCCCTTCTTCGATGAGGGGGACGAGGAGCGGCGTGGGCTTGGAGACCAGGCGCGCATGGGTGCGGCGGCGGCAGATGGCGTGGGCATAGGCGCGGGAGCGGACGGTGGCCTCGGTGGCGATGACGCCGATCACTGGCCGGGGTCTGTCGCCGGCGGCGGCGACGGCCGCGCGTGCGCCGGGCTCGATGACGCCGGTAATGGAAAGCGAGGGGAACTCTTCGCGGACCTGGCGCAGGCAGAGGGCGGTGGCGGTGTTGCAGGCGATGACAAACTGCTTGGGGTGGTGCGGCTGGAGGTATTGGATGATCTGGCGGACGAAGGAGAGGACGGTGGCCGGCGACTTACTGCCGTAGGGGACGCGGGCGGTGTCGCCGAAATAGACCAGATCATCGTGGGGAAGCAATTGGCGGATGGCGCGGGCGACGGTGAGGCCGCCCAGGCCGCTGTCGAGCACGACGATGGGGGAGAGGGGGGAGGGCAATGGGCTGGCCTTTTGAGGTTCCTCGAAGGGGGTTGGTGAGGTCCGATGGGTGACTCTTGGGAGTCGCTTTGGAAGCCATAGGACCTCCTTGACATTATCGGACGCGGAGGCGCGCTTGCTTGACATTTGGTGTTGGGAGTGAAAGACTCAGTTATCTCAGATGGGGTGGCATGGAGGTTTATTTACTGATGAGCCAAGTACTTGACGGCAAACGCGTTCTTCTGGTTGATGACGACTCGGACATTCTCACGAGCATGCAGGCGGCGTTCGAGCCGACCGGGGCGATTGTGGAAATGGCCAGCAATGGGAATAAGGCGGTGGAGCTGGCGGAGCGGAATCTGCCGGATCTGGTGATCCTGGACATGATGCTGCCGGGGCGGAGCGGGTTCCTGGTGTTGGAAAAGATCAAGGCGCGCAAGCCAAAGAATGCGACGCCGCATGTGATTATGCTGACGGGGAATCCTGGGAAGCGGCACCAGATGTATGCGGAAAGCTTGGGGGTGAGCGAGTATTTCACCAAGCCGGTAAAGTTGGACAAGCTGATTTCGACCGCGGAGAGGTTGTTGGCGCCGCCGGCGGCGGTGGCTTGAGGATTCGAGGATCGAATCTGCTAAGGCTATTCACTTGTCAAAGAACATGGATTGTCCGAAAGGGTAGAGAAGCGTTCTGCTTATTTCCCCTCTCGTCGCGTGCGATGGGTTTACATCATTGGTGATGCGGCCATTGCGAACATTATCCTGTCTTAAAGGGTGGGGGAGTGCAAGGATAATCCGAAAGAAATATTGAACACGGATGAAGAACCTGCCCG
Organism: uncultured Phycisphaerales bacterium; assembly: GCA_963788015.1. Taxonomy (GTDB): domain Bacteria; phylum Planctomycetota; class Phycisphaerae; order Tepidisphaerales; family Tepidisphaeraceae; genus JBBRHH01. The sequence goes on along the minus strand of CAWBEY010000012.1, from coordinate 2,144,136 downwards.
CCGAAGAACTGCTTCACTAGCTTGACAGGTTTTCGCGTCCCTGTATGCTTTGCATTGCAAAGTTATTGTCTTACCGGGTAGGAGTGTTCGATCATGATCAAATGGGTGAAATCGCTGGACCGAATTCTGCGTGGGGAGGCGACGGGGGTGGGGGCTTTGGAGAGTGGGGCGGTGGATGTGCCTGTGGTTGGGCTTTCCATTGTGTTGATTCTGCTCGGGATGCTTTATGGACTCTGCATGGGGTGCTTTGCGCTGATCCGCACCTGGGGCGATCCGCTGCGGCATCATGATGGGTTGATGCAGGTGCTGGCGAGTGCGGTCAAAGTGCCGGCGCTGTTTTTCCTGACGCTGCTGGTGACGTTTCCTTCGCTGTATGTTTTCAATGCGCTGGTCGGATCGCGGCTGACCATTGCGTCCGTGCTGCGGCTCTTGATCGCGGCGCTGTCGGTGATGCTGGCGGTGCTGGCGTCGTTTGGGACGATCGTCGCGTTCTTCTCGTTTACCACGACCAGCTATCCGTTCATGCTGCTGTTGAACGTGGTGGTGTTTGGAATCTCCGGGGTGCTGGGGCTGGCGTTTTTGTTGCAGACATTGCACCGGCTGAGCGTGGCCGATGAGATGCGGGCGCGGGCCGCCGCGGCGCAGGCGAATGTGAGTTTGATCACCTCCGTGCCGGCCGAGGTTGAAGGAGGTGAAGCGCCGCCGCCGATTCCAGCGTTTACTCCGATGCCGGGCGCACTTGCGCCGCTTGCAGGGCGGGTGATTCGGCCGAGTGTGCGGACAGTGTTTCGGATCTGGATCGTGGTGTTTGGGCTGGTGGGCGCGCAGATGGGGTGGGTGCTGCGGCCGTTCGTCGGAAACCCTGAACAACCATTCAGCTGGTTTCGGCCTCGCGAGAGCCACTTTTTTGAGTCGGTGGTGCATGCGATTATTCGACTGGCGGGCTGGCGATGAGCGCGTGGTTTGGGCGGGCGGATGATGTGCTGCGCGGTCGGCCGCTCCTGGTGGAGAGCGAGTCGGCGGCGCGGGCGTTTGTCAACCTGCTTGGGATGATCATCGTGTTTGGCCTGGCTTATGGGGTGGCGATGGGGACGTTCAGCGGCGTGTCGAATGGGCATGGGCTGCAGCTAGTTTATTCGGCGGTGAAGGTGCCGCTCCTGTTGCTTGTGACCTTCCTGTTGAGCATCCCGAGCTTTTTTGTTTTGAATTCGCTGCTGGGGGTGCGCGGGGATTTTGGGGAGTCGCTGCGGGCGCTGATGGCGACGCAGGCCGGGCTGACGGTGGTATTGGTGGCGCTTGCGCCGATGACGCTGTTCTGGTATGCGTCGTTTGAGAATTATCAGGGGGCGATCTTGTTCAATGCGGCAGTGTTTGGGGTAGCAAGCTTGTCCGCCCAGCTATTATTGCGACGCCATTACAGGCCGTTAATTAAACGGAACCCGGTACACCGCTGGCTGATGCGGCTGTGGCTGGTGATCTTTGCTTTTGTGGGGATTCAGATGGGATGGACGCTGCGGCCGTTTATCGGGGACCCGGGGCAGCCGCCGACGTTTCTGCGGCGGGATGCGCTGGGGAATGCTTATGAGGCAGTGTGGCGGATGATTTTGAATCTGCTGCGATGAGGGAGGAGCTTGCGGCGGCGGCGGGGGTTGATCTGGCGGAGTTGGTGCTGCTTGAGCGTGGCGAAGGGCCGGCGCCAGAAGAGCAGTTGTTCGATGTGTGGCCGCCGCTTTTCATGTTGAGGCGGGGCCGTTGCTTCAACTGGCGGGACTGGCAGAGGTGACGGATCAAGGGCGTGCAGTGGCCTCAAGCGAACCTGACTGTCACAGCGCTGCTTGTGGCCGTTTCCATGGCACGTCCGGATCTTTGCTGAACGCGTCGGCGGCTTGTTCAATGCAACTATGGCAGGCGTGGGCTTCGGGGTGGTTGGGGTGGGTCCAATGGGGCGTGTGGGCGGGGATTTTATCGCGCAGGCAGAGGGGGCATTTGTAGGGGTCGTGGCCGAGGGTGCGGTGGTCGAGGGCCTCTTTGATGCAGTTGAGGCAGATGATGGAGCCGCGGTGGCCTTCGATGACGGGGGACTGGCCGTCCCAGTCGGTGCCGCAGAAGTCGCAACTCACGATCAGGCCGGCGTCTTCGATTCGTTGTGCCATGTTTGATTCTCGATCGAATGTAGTGAGAGTTTTCGTGAGAGGAAAAGTTTAGTGGGCTTGGCGGGATATACAACGGATTGATGGATCGGGTCATTGATTCATTGACAGAGGGTGGGTGGGCAGGCTGATTGCAGACGCCTTGCCCATTTCAGGTGCGGACCCAGCGGGCGAGGAGTTCGGCGCGGGAGGTGACTTCGTAGTGTTTGTACAGGGATTTGACGTATTGGTGGATGGTGTGCCGGCTGACCTTGAACTTGGCGGCGATTTGTTTTTCGGCGTCGCCCTGCAGGAGGCATTGGAGCGTCTGCCGCATGCGCGGCGACAGTCCTTTTTCTTTCGATGGGTCGAGGCGGTCGTCGGCGGTGTCGCCGCGCACGAGCCTGGTCACATGTTTCAGGAAGCTGGCAAGAATTTGCCGCCGCACGTCTACCGGTTGGGCGGCGCGGCCGCCGCAGGAGGAATTGACCACCTTCAGAATGGCCGATAAATCGACCGCTTGAGAACTGCGACGGTCTGACATCCATGTCACCCCTTGTGGCTAATTGCAGATTGGTTGTTCAGCGATGGAGCAATTTACCTTTGTTGGAATCTTCCCGCCATAGCGCGATCCGTTCCTGGCCTGATCGTGCCGTCACTGTCGATTGCCGCGCACGGCGTCAGCCTTCTTTCCAGGTGAGGATGACTTTGCCGCTTTGGCCTGAGCGCATGGCGTCGAAGCCTTTTTGGAAGTCGGTATAGGGGTAGTGGTGGGTGATGACGGGCGAGATGTCGAGGCCCGACTGGAGCATGACCGTCATTTTGTACCAGGTTTCGTACATTTCCCGGCCGTAGATGCCCTGAATGGTGAGCATGTTGAACACCACGGTGTTCCAGTCGATGGGCATTTCTTTCGACGGAATGCCGAGCATCGCGATTTTGCCGCCATGGGCCATGTTGCCCAGCATTTCGCGGAAGGCCTCCGGGCTTCCGGACATTTCGAGGCCAACATCGAAGCCTTCATTCATGCCGAGTTGTCTCTGCGCCTCGGCGATACGGGTTTTGCTGACATCGACGGCGAGCGTCGCGCCCATTTTTCTGGCAAGATCGAGGCGGTAAGGATTAACGTCGGTGATGACGACAAAGCGCGCTCCGGCGTGGCGTGCGATGGCGCAGGCCATGACGCCGATGGGCCCGGCGCCGGTGATGAGGACGTCTTCGCCCAGTACGGGAAAGTGGAGGGCGGTGTGAACGGCGTTGCCGAAGGGGTCGAAGATGGATTGGACGTCGCGGGGGATGTGCGAGACGTGGCCGTGGGGGTGGGCGTGATCGTGGACCCAGACGTTGGACATGGGGAGGGCAAGATATTCGGCGAACGCACCCGCGCGGTTGACGCCTACTCCCTGTGTGTCTTTGCACAGGTGGCGCCGGCCGGCGAGACAGTTGCGGCACCGGCCGCAAACGACGTGGCCTTCGCCCGACACGATGTCGTTAACGTGGAAGTCTTTGACGTTGGAACCGACATCGACGATGCGGCCAACGAACTCGTGGCCGACGACCATCGGAACGGGAATCGTTTTCTGCGCCCAGGCGTCCCAGTTGTAGATGTGGACATCGGTGCCGCAGATGCCGGTGCGCAGGATTTCGATCAGGACGTCGTTGATGCCGATGGTCGGCACGGGCACATCGTCCAGCCAGAGGCCTTCCTCCCGTTTCCTCTTAACCAGCGCCTTCATCGTTGTCATCGAGATGTCTCCGGATGCCGGAGGCTTTCCTTCCAGCCTGTATTGAGCTCATCCAGCGTTTTGCCGGTGTAATCCTTCCACAGTTGCTCGCTGTACTTCGCCTGCCGGCACGCGGTGTTGAGCTTCACCACCAGGTCTTTATCGTAGGTGGTTGAAACCCAGTCGAGAAAAGCGGCGGTGGTGCGATAGCTGTCGGTGTAGTTGGAGCGATCCGGGTTGGGATGGGGCCGATTTTTGACCGGCTCGTAGCTGTAGAAGCGGATGTAGTCGGCGATCCCTTCCACAAGCCAGCCAGGTCGATCGCCACGCGTGTAGTGCTGGACGACATGCGTGAGTTCATGGACGAAAGCGCCGAGGTCGTCTTGGTGATCCGTAAAGTATTTGACGGAGGCAACCACGTTCTTGCCGGCCGCGGCGGCCACGCCCTTGTAGTCTTTCTTAAAGACAATCGAGACTTGCGTCGGGGCAACAAAACCTTCGCTGGGTAGTTTCTCGACGATGATTGGGTACCACTTGTCGGCGACAATCTGCACCTTGTCGGCAAAATCCTTTAGCTCAGGCGCGTCGGAGATGTCTACCGTGATTTTGACAGCGGGCGCGGACGTCGGCCTGGTAGAAGGCTCGGCATGGAGCGCGGGGACGATTAAAAATAAGGCGAGTAGCGGGACGAGGCGTTGGGTTCCTGGCATGTTGTCTTTCCGCGGATTTGCCGCTTTAGAGTCTGAAGAGGTGTGACAAGAGTATCGGGAAGCGCGATGTTTTTGTACAGGGCGCGGCGCCGGGTGGGGATACTGACGGCGGGGGACTTCTCCGCTATTCTCTGGGGCCACTTACCGCAAAGGAAGAATCCATGGCCGCACAAGCAGCAACGCAGACCGCTCCCCAACAAAAACCTCAAGCGTACAATTTCGATTTGATTGTGATTGGGGGCGGACCGGCCGGGTACGCGGCCGCCATTCGCGCGGGGCAACTCAAGAAGCGCGTACTGTGCATCGAGAAGGAGAACCTTGGCGGCACTTGCCTGAACTGGGGCTGCATTCCCACCAAGGCGCTGTTGGAGGATGGGGCGTTTGTGCGGCGGCTGCGAACAGAGGCTGGAGAGCACGGCATCTCATTTCAAAACCTTCAGGTCGACTTCTCCAAGATCATCGGGCGAAGCCGGGCGATTGCCGACAAGCTGAAAAACGGGATCGGGCATCTGTTTCGCAAATACGAGGTGAAGCACGAGATCGCGACCGGCCAGCTTCTTGGGCCGCACCGCGTGAGCTATGCGGGCAAGGATGGGCGCAAGGAAGCCAGCGCGCACAACATCATCCTGGCCACGGGTGCGCGGGCAACAGAGCTGCCGTTTTTGAAATTCGACGGGAAGCAGATCGTCAACGCGCGGGACGCGATGACGCTGGCGGCGCAGCCCAAGCGTCTGGCCGTGATTGGGGCGGGCGCGATTGGGTGCGAGTTCGCCGACTTTTACAACGCCCTGGGAACGGAAGTGACGGTGATCGAGATGCTGGATCATCTTCTGCCCAACGAGGACGATGATGTGGCAGTGGTGCTGGAGCGACTATTTAACAAGCGCGGGATCAAGTGCTTTACCAAAACAAAGCTCGACAAGGCCGAAAAGAGTGAGTCGGGCGTGAAGCTGCATTTGTCGGGGGCCAAGTCGGAGGTGGTGGAGGCCGACGTGGTGCTGGTGGCCGTGGGCGTGACTGCCAACAGCGAGGGATTGGTGGGGGCGGGCTGTAATCTCGAGTTGGATCGGGGGCGGGTGAAAGTGACGCCGGATTATAAAACCAATGTGGAAGGAGTGTGGGCGGTGGGCGATTGCGTGAGCCTGCACTGGCCGGCCGAGTCGTCGATGGGGGGATACCGGCATCCCGATTTGGCGCACGTTGCACATCACGAAGCGGTGTATGCGGTGGAGCAGATCTTCGGGGTGAGCAAGCACGAAATTGACTACAGGTATATTCCCGGCTGCACCTACACGCATCCGCAAGTGGCGAGCATGGGCTTAAATGAAAAGAAGGCGCGGGAGCAGTATGGGCAGGTGAAGGTGGGGAAATTTCCGTTCACGGCCAGTGGCCGGGCATTGGCGGCGGGGGAGACCGACGGGTTTGTGAAGATGATCTTCGAGCCAAAATATGGGGAGTTGCTGGGCGTTCACATGATCGGCGAGAATGTGACGGAGTTGTTGGCCGAACTGGTGCTGGCGCGAAAGCTGGAGGCGACTGAAGCGGAAATCATTGAAGCGATGCATCCGCATCCAACGCTGTCGGAGGCGGTGATGGAGGCGGCGGGCGTCGCGGTGGGGCGGGCGATTCATTTGTAGTCGGCGGCAATGCGGCCGATCTTTTAACTATTGTGATAAGGTTGCAATACAAGCAAACGATCTGGCGGGGAAGGGGGGAAGATTCCGACAGTCGGCCGGTGTCTTATGCCGGGAATAGCGATCCGGCAAACTGCCTGCGCTCACTTCTCGCGCACTCCGATAAACCACTGCTGGTGATGACTTGCTCAAGCATGAAAACCCCCAGTCGATGCAGGCCGCGCTTCCCGGTTTGATCCGCTGGTCCTACCATGGCGGCCACCGATGACCTCTCATCTTCACCAGCTTGTCCACGACATCGTCGAGCTTACAGGCGACCGTCTGCCGTCGTTGATGGCCGATGGGGCTCCAGTGCTTTCGGAGGGCGCGATCGCAACCGGGGATGACGGGGAGCTTTATTTGATTGGGCTGATTGGGGGCAAGGACATTGGCAAGAGTGCGCTGGTCAACGCGGTGGTTGGACGGGATATTACGCCGCGCACGTCGTGGGGCCCCGGCACGCAAAGCGTTATTGCGTATTGCCATGAAACACAACAAGACCGCCTGCGCAAGCTGCTGGATGAGGCGGTTCCCGGCCAATACACCATCGTTACGCATCTGGTGCCGCGCCTCTCGCGGCAGGTTTTGCTTGACCTGCCTGACATTGACAGCCATTACGAATCGCACATCCAGATCACGCGGAAAATGCTGCGCCATCTGCTCTACCCGATCTGGATGCAGAGCGTGGAGAAATACGCCGATCGCCGGCCGCAGGAGCTTTTGGCGCTGGTGGCCGCGGGGAACGATCCACACAACTTTATCTTCTGCCTGAACAAGGTGGATCAGCTTGCGGGCCGCGAAGGGGAGGCGGCCGTTCCGGAGCTGCGCGATGATTATGCGCAGCGGCTGGCGACAACGCTTCACCTGGAACAACCGCCGAAGGTTTGGGCGATCAGCGCACTGCACCCCGAGCAATACGATCTGCCGGGACTGCGGGCGGTGATTTCGCAGCAGAAAACCCCTGAAACGGTGGTGCGTTCCAAGCAGCTCGCTGGCCGGCAGCAGGGCGTATCGCTGCTCGCGTGGATTGACCGGCAGGATCTGCCGCGGCGGCTGGCGGCGTTTAATCGAATCCAGCGCGACGCGGAGGAACAGCTTGCCCAGCGCGTGGGGACGCCGCTGGCCGAGCGCGTGGTGCCTCAACTGCTGGACAACCCGGCCTTGCGGCTGTCGCAGGCGGATGACCTGATGAACAAGCGGGTGACATTCTGGCCGATTGTGAACATCATTCATGTGCTGCTCAACCCGATTGCGACACTGGTTCGACGGAGGCTTTCATTGCAGGTGCAGCGCGGGCTGGAGGGGGCCGAGCAACTGGTGGAGGATCATTTGCGATCGGTGGCTGGGGCGGCGAGTAGTGCGCCCGGAGATTCGCCGACTTTGCCCCTCGGGGGTCATTCGGTGGCCGCGGCGGTTCAGTCGACGTTTGCTTACCTGCAGCAATCGCATCCGGAACTGACGCGGCTTTATGCCAGGCGGAAACTGTGGGAAACGATGCAGGCGCAGGCGGCCGAGGCGGATCTTCGCACGCGCCTGGCGGCTACCATCGAGCACCAGCGCGAGGTGATGAACCTGCGAATCGCTCCGCGCGGAGGCGGGATTACAGGCCTTTGGCGATGGACGCTGACCGTTGGCGCGGTCCTGTGGTTTCCGTTTCTCCAACCGCTTCTGGCCGCGTTTCTCCAGGGGCAACGGCGCGAACTCGTCGTGCTGGCGATCCAACTGCTGGGCGTCAGCCATCTTCTGGAGGTTCTCACCTTCCTGGCCATTTATTTTGCCAGCGTGTGGCTGATCTTGAAGTGGGACACGCAGCGCCGCGTGGACCGGGCATTGGGCCGATGGAAACGGGCGGATCAGCTTGAAGCGAGCCTGAGCCTTACGGGCCAGACGATGGAATGGCTGACGGAACTGGCTGAGCCGATCCAGTCGGCACGGGCGCGGCTTGAGTCTTTGCTACAACGATCCACGACGTTTCGGGCATTGTTGGTCGATTCCGTGGCGGCCTGATCAATATTTCCGGAAAGACAAATATCAATGGCACCTCGCTTGCTCACTTGTTGATCAGTTGCGCCGACAGGCGCGGCCAAGTCGAACCATTTTCTGGAGACCAACCATGGCTGACCAATTCAAGGACAAAAACGACGACCGAAGCGATATTCATCATGATGAGGCCAACCGCGACCCGATTACCGGCGCGCGGGGTCGCACCCCGTGGGGACGGGGATCGGCGCTGCGGCGGCTGGCGCGGCCGGGGCGGCCATCGGTGCGGTGGGCGGGCCGGTTGGAATGGCCATCGGTGCCGTGGTTGGCGCGGTGGCGGGCGGCTTGGCAGGCAAGGGCATCGCTGAAAGCGTGAATCCCTCGGCCGAGGACGAATACTGGCGAGCAAATCACGCGACCCGGCCGTACTACCAGAAGGACTACACCTACGACACCGATTACCAGCCGGCGTATCGGCATGGCTGGGAATCCCATACCCGCTACAGCGACAAGGAATTTGATGATGTGGAGCCGCACCTGGCCAAGGAGTGGAATGACGCCAAAGGCTCATCGAAGCTGAACTGGGAACGGGCCAAGGCGGCCACCCGCGATGCGTGGGACCGCGTGCGCCACCCCGGCGACGCCACCCGCCGGAGCCAGGGCGCTTCAGAAGGACAACGTCCTGTAACAAGCCAAATCGTGAGGATTATTCTGAGGCCCGGTGGGCTTTGTAAAAAGCCGGGCCTCAGAGTTTATAATGGGATCAGGTGCCGGCCCCTCGATCTCAGACTCCCCTCCGAATCATCGGCGCTTTCAAGCTGCTGAAGGGGGCGATGTTGATGCTGGTGGGCATCAACGCGTTCCGGCTGCTGCATCAGGACATGGGTGTCTATATCAGTACCTGGATAGAGCGCGTTCATGCCGACGAGCATAATCGGATTATCCACGCCGTGATCAGCCGGCTGCTTCAGATCGATGACCGCAAGCTTCGTCTCATTGGCGTGGGCACGTTTATCTATGCCGCCCTTTTCCTGACCGAAGGGACGGGGCTGATGCTCGCTAAACGGTGGGGGGAGATCCTGACCGTGATTTCAACAAGTCTGTTGATCCCGGTGGAGGTCTACGAAATATTCCGCCGCCATACGCACCACGCCGTGCATACTTCGGTGCTGGCCGCGAAGATCGTCATTTTTGTTTTGAACCTGGTGGTTGTGATTTACCTTGTGCGGCGGCTACCGAGAGAGGTTGCGCCAGGCCGCGCCGTTGATTCTTCAGTTTGAACTAATTATTTGATCAGCGCCGGCTCCGCCCATAAGCCCCCGCCGCCCATGTCGATGGAGCTGGGGCATTCAACCTTGAGCTCAAGCGATTTCACGCCCGAGACGGCTACGGAAAAACCGACGGGTTCGTCGAGGCTGGTGCGGTCGGGGCTGCGATAAAGTTCTTTACCATCCCCCAGCACCACGAACCGCACCGGCGCCATCGGCAATACGCCATGCGGAACCCCTGCGCGGGCGGTGAATGTTTTGTAGCCGCCATCCAGGTCATAGAGGAGTGATGCGCCGGCGGCCGCCCCGATGCCATGCTGGCACGGTTGGTCGCCCAGCGCCATCGCCAGGCCGCTTGTGGTGGCGTCGATGGCGTAGGCTGTTTCGCCGGGTCGGGCACCCTCCACCTTGGCAGGTTTCAAATCTGTCAACGTCATGAAACGCGACGACCCGGCGCGAATCTCGCTGATCTCCCCCAACCCTGTCTTGATCGGGCCCATCGTCTGATCTTCGATCAGGATTACGCCGGTTGCATCAGTGGTGATGGATTTGGCCATCAGCACTGAGCCGTCGGCGTGCATGACCTGATAGGCGGCCGGCTCGGCCTTCACGTCGTGCAGCGCCACGGCCACCGCTTCACCAGTCCCAAACGATTTGTTGCCGAAGAGGACGGAGCTGATTCTGATTTGCCCGCCGTCGGCCCAGCGCACGTCGCCCTCGAAGAAGTCGCCGTTGGTGAGGAGCACACCCGTCCGCCCCGGCGACAGCTTCGCCGCCTGCTCGGCGTTCATGGGCTTGAAGATGATGCGCGCGACGTCGCCGGTTGAAACCGATAAGTCGCCATTGCGCGACAATTTCACGGCCGTCTCATCGGCGCTGCGAATGTCGGCGCAGAGGACCGAGCCGCCGCGCAGCATCACGCCCGTGTTGATCGTCGTGGCCCCACCTGCCGCAGTCATGCCGGCCGGCGTTTTGCGTGCATCATTGACCACCGACACGTGATCAAACACCGCGCTCACGGCCGCGCCTTCACGGCTTGTCAGCGCCAACCCGATCTGCGACGTTGCCGCTCAGCTTGATGTCCTCGGAACTCATCTTGTCCCAATTTTCACCGTCGGCCGAGGTGTAGGCGCTGACTGTATTTCCCTGGCGAATCAACCGCACCCAGAACGGTGTCTTTGCTTCGGCGTTGCCGTGCATGACGGCCGTTGCACCGCCCGGCTCGGCCCGGCGCGAATGCGGATACACCCTTGGGCTGGTCCACCAGCAGAGCCCCTCCGCGCGAATTGGGATTCATGTCTTCCCGGATGGCCACCCCGGCCCGAGCTGATTTGCCTTCCATTGATGCTACCCGAGCGATGATCTGACATTCCCATCCCAACTGGCGGTAGACGAAGTGGAATGCGTCGGCTGCCTCGCCGATGTCCTTGCCGGTGCCCTTCATCAGGAATTTCGAATCCGAATAGGTGGTCGAGCCGGGCGGCCCGGCGTTGCCGATGTTTTGCTCCTTCCATTCAGCCGGCAGCGCATTTCCGGGCTTTACTGGCGCGGAGGCCGCATCGCCCCGAATGGTCGCTTGCAGCACGTTCGATAGCTCGATGCGCGTCTGCGTTCCCCCGTGCGGCGTTACCAGCAGCACGCCGGTTGGATCAATCTTCACCTCGCCCTCGTAATTTTTTCCATCCAGAGTGCGAATAGTGCCGGCCCGCGCAGGGCGCCAGAAAAACAAAAGCGAGAACGAGGCAGTAAACGCGAGGCATGGTGAAAATTCCTTGGAATGAAGAAGCACTTCCGGCAATCGTGTTACCGGCGGCGTGCGCGAGGCGTTGCGGCCGGCGACTCGGATGCAGGTTATCGGCTGATCGTGGCCGCGCAGGCGGCATAACCATTCAAGCCGGAACGCACGCACGTTCCAGCATCCACCTTTGACACCCGCCCCACCTTCAGCCGCTATCGCGCCGCGTCGATGCTGATCATAGCCGTTCTCACAGCCCCTTAAGAAGAACCGCATGAGTATCAACGACACCTTCAACATCGCCCTGACTGGCATGAAAGCGGCTGAGAGCGCTGGTCAACGTCAGCGCCTCCAACATCGCCAACGCCGACGCGCCCGGCCACCAGGACCAAAGCGCCAGCCTCACCGATCTCCCCCACTCCAGCGGAGTAGAAGTCGGTTCCATCACCCCCAACCCTGCCCCCGCCCCGACCGACCAACAGGGCAAGGAAGTGTCGGACAGCGATCTTGTCAAACAGCTCGTTCAGCTCTACCACGCCAAAACCCTCTACGACGCCAACGCGGCCGTCGTGAGAACAGCGTCGAGTTTGACGGGAACTCTGCTGGATATGTTCGATGATGGACGCAAGCGGTGAACACGGTTCGGGCAAGCCGCTATCCGGGTGGGAAAACGCCTTCGTCAATTAACGTCTGCCGTGTCGTGGTTTGAACAAAATGATTCATCGCCAGAACGGCGATGGTGGTTCTACCGATGGCAGTGAGTGCGATAAGGCGCGCCCGCTCCAGCGAAAGTGGTCTGTCCACATGTCTCGACGCGGGTGAAAAAGTCTGGTGATGCGGCGGGTCGTCGGATCGACGCCAGCGACATTTGGACCCTTGTGACGATTGCAAAAGCCGCATGCGAGCGCCAAATTGTCAGCCGGATCTCCGCCTCCATGTTGCCTGGCCGTGATGTGATCAATTGAAAACGACAACTTTGAAATGCCTGCTGGGAGGCAGCAATATTCGCAGCAAAAGTCTGCCCGCTTCCGAACCTTCTGCTCAACGAATTTATCCATGTCCGGTCATGCGGCAGGATTGTGTTTCTTCAATGACACGCGCGCCTTGGACTGAAGGATCGTGAGCAGCGCGTTCACATTCAAAAAATCATCAAGCTCGGCCTGCTCGTCTTCTGTCAATGATCCCTCCTGAGCCTTGGACGAAAGTTCCGTGTAACGCGCGTGCTGCGACGGGGAAAAATCTAACGATAGAACGTACCTCGCATGCTCCGTGGAAAAACTCCCCTGCTGTGGATCGATAATGCGTTCCAGAATGGAAGAATGCATGACCATGATTCATCATCATATCCGCCACTCGTCGACAGGCCAATGCGCGCAGCCACGCTCCACTGTTTTTGCTATTACACGAGGCAATGTATGTTGGTGATGCGCGAACGACAGAAAGGACGAACCGATCATGCTCATCGCTCCTCCCCACCTCAAGACCATCAAGCCGGTCGAACCGGAACACCTCATCGGCGACAAAATTCAGCCTGGACATCCGCTGTTTGGCCTTGTTTGGATCAACCCCGGCGCGTCAGCGGCGCACCCTGCTGCGTGCTACTCGCGTCGGCCGCTGGTGCCGCGTTTTGATGCGTTCGTTGCGGTCGACAAGAATCTGGAGCACGAACAGAACCTGAAAGCGCTGCCGCTCCCGATCATCGTGCTGGATGCGATGAACAATTCGCTGGATGACTGAACCGGCATGAACCCCGAAGAACCCCAAACCCTCCCCCGCTACTACCGCCCCCACCCCCGTGCTCGTATAACTCCCCCTCATGACCTCGACCCCCAAGCCCCGCATCCTCACCGGCGACACGCCCACCGGCAAGCTTCATCTGGGCCATTATGTTGGCAGCGTCGAGAACCGTCTTGCCCTTCAGGACCAGTACGACTGCTTCTTCATTATCGCCAACAAGCATGCCTTTACGACCCGCGCCGATCGGCCGGATGACATTCGCCAGAGCGTGATCGACATCGCCACCGATTACCTGGCCTGCGGCATCGATCCCGACAAAAGCAACGATGTTCATCCAGTCCGAAGTGCCGGCCATCGATGAGCTCACCTTCTTCTTCTCCATGCTCATCCCCTTCAATCGCGTGATGCGCAATCCGACTCTCTCGCAGGAGATCAAAGACAAAGATCTGGGTGACAAGTATCCATTCGGGTTCCCGCTTTATGCGGTTGGGCAAACGGCCGACATTCTTGCTTTTCGTCCGCAGCTTGTGCCGGTGGGGGAAGATCAGCTGCCGCATCTGGAACTCACCCGCGAAGTGGCCCGCAAGTTCAATCACGTCTATTGCGGCGTCGATCCGCAGACGCCGGATAAGGATGCGCTGAAAGCCGGCGGCCTTTTTCCGATTATCGAGCCCAAGCTTGGCCGGGTGAAACGCCTCGTCGGCACCGGCGCCCCCGGCCCGTCCGGCGAGCTTTTGAAGATGAGCAAGTCCCTCAACAACGCCATCTTTCTGTCGGATGATGCCGACACCGTGCAGAAGAAAGTGATGGGGATGTACACCGATCCCAAACGCATCCGCGCCACCGATCCGGGCGAAACCGATCCGGCCAAAAATCCGCTCTGGGCGTTTCACGAAACTTTCAATCCAGATCAGGCATGGGTGGCCGAGCAGCAGCAGGCCTATCGCGAAGGCAAGGTCGGCGACGTGGTCATCAAGCGCAAGCTGGTGGAAATTTTGAACGCGCTGATCAGCCCGATCCGTGAGCGGCGCAAGCCGTTTGAGGAGCGGCCGGCGGATGTGCTGGACGTGCTTCGCAAGGGCACCTCGGCCGCCAATGCCGTGGCCGAGGAGACGCTGGCGCTGGCCAAAAGCAAAATGAAACAGGACTACTTCCCCCGCCGCCCTGCGGCTATCGTAGCACTTGCAACGAAGATTCACCGTTCATCAAAGCCCGGCCGGGGCGTACCATGGCTTTCCTAAAAGGAGAATGCGATGGCTGATCAGACAACCCCCCCGACGCCAGGAAAAGTGCAAGACCCCGCGACCAGTTACGAGCGGGCCAAACCAGAAAAAGAGGCCGGTGCAGGCCGGCAGGACAACAACCAGGCCGTCCCGGTGCTCAGCCCCGATCAGATGCCCGACGCAGTGAAGAACCGCCAGGACCCCACGCGCAGGATCAACGCGGAAGATCAAACCAACGCCCGCCTGCAAAGCGGCCCGTCGCGTCAGCAACCCGATCACTCGATGCTCGACGAAGAACCGTTAAGCGAAGACACCGCTCCGCAGGATATCCATGATCCGCGCTTCCAGCGTCACCCGCGCAGAGAAGGCAAGGGGGGGACGCCTTGAACATGAATGCACAGTTGCATGACAGATGCGATGACTGTTAGGTGCCAGGACCGCAGCGTAGGTCGGGTGCGGCGCAGGGAGCGAATCATGAAGACTGCCAAGCTATATTGGGAGATGACGACGGCCGAACTTCCCTCACTTCGGTGCCGGCACCTGATCCATAATCTGCTGCAAAATACGTGACGTTGCATTCGCATCCCCATTGTGCAGGTACGTCTTGCTGATCACCCGATGCGCGGCCACTGGAATCACCAGCGCCTTCACGTCATCCGGAATCACATAGTTCCGCCCCGCCAAAAGCGCCGCGGCCTGACACGCCTGGGTGAGTGCCAATGCGCCGCGGGGGGAGATGCCCAGATGAAGCTGCGGCTCGCGGCGGCTGGCTTCCACGATGTCGAGGATGTAGTCGAGAATGGCCGGGTCGAGGCGCACTTGCGGCACTTCGTCCTGGATGGCGACGATCTCATCGCCGCTCATCACCGGGCGCAGTTCGTCCAGCCGCGTGCGGCCTGGCTGGAGCGTGAGTATCCGCTGCTCGGCCGCACGGTCGGGGTAGCCAACCGTGATGCGCAGCAGGAACCGGTCGAGCTGGTTTTCGGGGAGGTAGTACGTTCCTTCAAATTCAAACGGGTTTTGGGTTGCAACGACCATGAAAGGGCGTTTGAGCGGCAGGCTCTGGTTTCAATCGCTCACCTGCTCTTCGCTCATCGCCTCTAGCAGCGCCGACTGAGTCCGCGGCGTGGTGCGGTTGATCTCGTCGGCCAGCAGAATGTTGGCGAAGATTGGGCCGGGCTTGAAGTCGAAGCTCTGCGTCTCGCTGTTGTAGATCGAGACGCCCAGCACGTCGGTGGGCAACAGGTCGGGGGTGAGCTGGATGCGGCTGAACTTGCAGTCGATGCTGCGGGCGAGGGCGCGGGCGAGGACGGTTTTGCCAACACCCGGCACGTCTTCCACCAGCACATGACCTCGGCCGATCAGGCCGATGAGGAGTTGGTCCACGGCGTGGGAATGGCCGAAGAAAACCGATTGGATGTTGGCTTTAAGCCGTTCAAGTCGCTGGTCGGCCACTGCTGGTCCCTGGGTCGGGGTTTTGCCTCGCGCATCAAGCTACAGAGCTACGCCGCTGCTGGTCGCTATCTTAGTCAATGCGCAAGGCTTGTACATTGCATTCACTTCAGGCGGACGGAAGGGCTATGATGAACCGTCGCCCGCGCAGATTAACGCATTGATCGGCCTTTTTGCTTCTGCGCCGATCATCCCTAAAATATACCCTTTAGGGTTCCGTTAGGAACATCACACAACAGCCGTAACCGCTCTCAAGCGGCGGAGTCCGTATCGCATGAGCCTCAAATTCATCCGCATTCGCGGAGCCAGAGAACATAATCTCAAGAACATCAACGTCGACATCCCGCGCGATCAGCTCGTCGTCATCACCGGCCTGTCCGGCAGCGGCAAGTCCACCCTCGCCTTCGACACCGTCTACGCCGAAGGCCAGCGCAAATACATGGAATCGCTCTCCGCCTACGCCCGGCAGTTCCTCGATCAATTGCAGAAGCCGGACCTGGACGAAATCGAAGGCCTGCCGCCCACCATCGCCATCGAGCAGCGGTCGGCCAGCAGCAACCCGCGCTCCACCGTCGCCACCACCACCGAAATCTACGATTACCTCCGCGTCCTCTTCGCCCGCGCCGGCACGCCCCACTGCTGGGAGTGCGGCCGAACGATCAGCAGCCAAAGCCCCTCGCCAGATCGTCGATGCCGTGATGACAATACCCAGCCGGCACCAAAGTCATGATCCTCTCGCCGCTGATCCGCGGACAGAAGGGCGAGCACAAAGACATCTTCGGCGCGATCCACAAGCAGGGCTTCGTCCGCGCCCGCGTCGATGGCGAGATCGTCGAACTCAACGACCCCGGCGGCCGCCCGCAGCTGAAGAAAACCTTCGCCCACACCATCGAAGCCATCGTCGATCGCATCGTGCTCAAGCCGGAAATCCGCTCGCGCCTGGCCGACTCCGTCGAAACCGCGCTGAAGCTCTCGCCAGGGACTGGTGATCGTCACCATCGCCCAGCCGGACGGCAACATGGACTCGACCAGACCTTCAGCGAAAAGTTCGCCTGCCCCGATCATCCCCACGTCTCCCTCTGCCGAACTGGAGCCGCGGCTCTTCAGCTTCAACTCGCCCCACGGCGCGTGCCCGCGTGTCACGGCCTGGGCACGACTTGCGAGTTCGATCCGGAGCTGATCGTGCCCGATGATTCTCTCTCGCTGGAGAACGGCGCGATCGAAGCCTGGCGCAAAACGGCAAGCGGATGAACATCTACTACAGCCGGGTCCTGCGCAACTTCTGCCGCAGATTTCGGCATCTGCTATACGCCATGCCGTACAAGGACATCCCCAAGAAGGTGCAGCAGATCCTGATGTACGGCACCGACAAACAAGGGCGACATGGGCACCGGCACCGAATTCGAAGGCGTCATCCCCAACCTCCAGCGCCGCTTCGAGAACACCGAAAGCGAATGGGTCAAAACCCGCCTGCACCAGTACATGTCCGAGCAACCCTGCGACGTCTGCGGCGGCACGCGCCTGAAAAAGAAGCCCTCGCCGTTCGCCTGCACACGCATCGAAAGCCGACAAACAGGCAATCTGCCGCGCCGACGAGCCCGATGAACCATCCGTTCAAGCTTCCGCACCTTGCCTCGGCTATTCCATCCACGACGTCACCTGCATGACCGTCGCCAAGGCCAGGCAGTTCTTCGAGAACCTCAAGCTTCAGCCGAGGAAGGACGAAGATCGCCGAGCCCATCGTCCGCGAAATCAACAGCCGCCTCGGCTTCATGCTCGACGTCGGCCTCGGCTATCTCACGCTCGACCGCAAAACCGGCACCCTCTCCGGCGGCGAAGCCCAGCGCATCCGCCTGGCCACGCAGGTCGGCTCCGGCCTCGTCGGCGTCTGCTACGTCCTCGACGAGCCGACCATCGGCCTGCACCAGCGCGACAACACCCGCCTCATCCGCACGCTCCGCAAGCTCTGCAGACATCGGCAACACCGTCATCATCGTCGAGCACGATGAAGACTGCATCCGCGCCGCCGATTACCTCATCGACATCGGCCCCGGCGCCGGCGCCCACGGCGGCCACGTCGTCTGCGCCGGGCCCGATGCCGCAGGTGCTTCGACAACACAAACAGCACCACCATCAAATATCTCACCGGCGAATACGCCATCGTCGCCCCGGCCACGCGCCGGCCCGTCGATCCCGACAAAGCGTGCCTCGAACTCAAAGGCTGCCGCGAAAACAACCTCAAGAACGTCGACGTCCGCATCCCCCTCGGCGGCCTGGTCTGCATCACCGGCGTCAGCGGCTCGGGAAAATCCACGCTCATCAACCAAACGCTCCTCCCCGCCCTGAAGCGCAAGCTCTACGGCTCCAAACGTGAAAGCCGGCGCGCACAAACAGCTCAACGGCATCGCAAAGATCGACAAGGTCATCGAGATCGACCAAAGCCCCATCGGCCGCACCCCGCGCTCCAACCCCGCCACCTACACCGGCGTCTTCGACGAAATCCGCAAGGTCTTCGCCAACACCCGCGAAGCCAAAATCCGCGGCTACGAGATGCCGGCCGCTTCAGCTTCAACGTCAAAGGCGGCCGCTGCGAAGCCTGCCAGGGCCAGGGCACCAAGTGCATCGAGATGCACTTCCTCCCCGATGTCTACGTCAACTGCGAAGTCTGCCACGGCACGCGCTACAACGCCGAGACGCTGGAAATCCACTACCGCGGCAAGACCATCGCCGACGTCCTCAACATGACCGTCGAAGAAGCCCTGGCCTTCTTCGAAAACTTCCCCAGCATCCACCAGCATGCTCAAAGCCCTCAACGACGTCGGCCTCTGCTACGTCAAACTCGGCCAGCCCAGCACCCAACTCTCCGGCGGCGAAGCCCAGCGCGTCAAGCTCGCCACCGAACTGGGCAAAACCGCCACCGGCCACACGCTCTACGTCCTCGACGAACCGACCACCGGCCTGCACTTCGCCGACATCCACAACCTGCTGAACGTCCTGAACCGCCTGGCCGACATGGGCAACACCGATCCTCGTCATCGAGCACAACCTCGACGTCATCAAATGTGCCGACTGGATCATCGACATGGGCCCCGAAGGCGGCGACAGGCGGCGGCACGCGTCGTCGCGACCGGCACCCCCGAAGACATCGTGGAAGTAGAGGAAAGCTACACCGGCCAATACCTGAAAAGCCGCCTGACACCCCCGCACTCCCTCCCCACCCTGCAAAAAACCGCATGATCTTTGGCCAGGAGTTGAGTCATGGCGCTTGTTTCATCAAGCACCCCAAGCCTGTTTCATTCCTCCTGAAAATCGTCGGACGCAGCACAATGCCCCGCCTACTCATTTATCTCTGGACTCTCCCAACCACCGCCTTCGGCCTGTTGTTCCTCCTGCCCACCCTCCTCACCTGCGGCCAGGCCCGCATCCACACCGGCGTGCTCGAAATATCCGGCGGCCTGACTTGTGCCTTTCTTCGCTATTGCACACTCTTGAAGGGCGGAGCGTCGGCCATGACGCTCGGGCATGTGGTGTTGGCCCGGTCGCCTGCGTTGCATGATCGAACGCGCTCCCACGAACGCGTTCACGTGCGGCAGTGCGAGCGATGGGGGCCGCTGTTTTTGCCCGCCTACCTGCTGGCTTCTGCCTGGCTCGCATTAATGCGGAAGGACCCCTACCGCGACAACCCCTTCGAACGCGAGGCCTTCGCCAACGAGTAGCCGCTGCACGCATGGTGCCGCGCCGGCCAATGCGTATCATGCCAAGGCGTGAGCATGTTCTACCCACCGAAACCGCCGCCTTTGCCGATGGAATATGAACTTCCCCCGGCCAGATCGCGGCATCGCCTGGCGACGACGGTGGCGTGGGTGGTCATCCTCGCCTCGACGGTCTGGGTGGCCGGAATGCGAGCACATTCGCCGCAAAGCTTTTGCATTTTGATCCCAAGGCGTCGCAGGAGCGCGAGGCGGATGCCGGGGCAATGGTGAGCCTGAAAATGCTCAGCCGGCAGGCGGTTGGATCGCAGGCGCTGATGGCAAAGCTGGTCAGCGACGACATCTCCATCCGGCAATACCGCGGCATGATCATCGAGGCCGCGGCAACCCCCTCCGATCCCCTCATCCGCGGCACAACGCAGCTGCGCGCGATCCCCGTATTGGTCGAACTGGGCGATGATCCGAAAAAATTGATCGACCGCTTTCTCCAGCGCCCGCCATCGGATGCGCTGAAGGATGACGCCCGCATCCTGCGATTACTTTACTTGTCCGGCCTGAACTCGGTGGAGGCAAGCGACCAGAAGAAGTTGCTGGAGCACCATCGGTGGTTCGGCGAGTTGGCCCTGGTGCATGGCTTGGGGCCAGATGTTCCTCGCCGCATTGCCGTGCTCGCGCCTGCGCCGGGCGGCCATCGGCACAATCGTGTTCGCGGGCGCGGGCGGCCTCGCATTTCTGGCCGGGTTTGTGCTGATTATCGTAGCGTGCGTGATGATCTCCGGCCGCACCTTGCGGCCGGCTTATCGATCCGGTTTGCCATTGGGATCAGCGTGTCTCGAAGGCTTCGCCGTCTACATGGCCGCCATGGGGCTACTGCCGCTGGCCCTGTATTTTCTAATCCCCCATGCCCCCTTCGGCACGCAGTGGCTGGTGGTGTTCCCGGCGATCTTCGCGCTGATGTGGGTGAGACTGCGCGGAATCAGCACCCCTGATCTGCGTTATGCCACTGGGTGGCACCTGGGCCGCGGCCTCTGGCGCGAGATGGGCGCGGGAGTTCTCGGCTACCTCGCAGGCATCCCCCTCATCGTTGCAGCGGCCTTTGCCGCCAAACTGCTCCAGGACCACCAGGTCGGCAAGGCAACCCATCCGATCATTTTTGAATTCGATGGCAGCACGCTCCGCACATTGCAGATCTTTCTCATGGCCAGCGTCATGGCGCCCATCATCGAGGAAACGATGTTCCGCGGACTATTCCTCCATCATCTTCGCCGGCGCTGGAATTGGGCCATCTCCGCAGTCGTGGTCGCGTTTCTCTTTGCAGTGATTCATCCCCAGGGAATGTCGGCCGTGCCGCTTTTGATGGTCATCGCGCTGGTGCTCGCGGCCCTTCGCGAATGGCGCGGATCAATCGTCGCCTCCATGACCGCCCATGCGCTCAACAACCTGGTGGTGACGATCATGCTGGTGGTGGCGCTGGGATGAAACCATTCGGCCGCACCAACAATCCGGGCTTTCCATTATCAAAATAAAAACCAACCATGGGATTAACGGGGGGCTATTGGTCTGAGTCTTTCACGCTTTCACGGAGGATGGAACGCGGACGGTGCGAGAAGGCGGGCGGCTGGCATCGACGCTTCGGCCACCAGGCCGGCCGACGAAGAATGCTGTGAAATTATGAATGTCTGAATGTCCCCTTTTCTGCCTCCCCAAACCAAATCATTCGGCCCCAACTGCCCCCCAGCAGCCCTCTGCCTCAAAGCCGCGTCACTAATCGGCCCAACCTGTTGCCCGCCACTGTTTCAAAACCATTCTGCCATCGCATCAATCGTTCCCAATCGAAATGTCCGCAACCCCAATCGACCTGTCCTTCATGCCCGCGTCTGCATACTCCACCGATCCACATGCCTCACGTCACGCCGCCATCCTATTCCCACACCGCATCCGATCAAAGCCATCCCGTCGCCCATTGTCGCACGCAATAGAAATGTCCCATTCCCCGCCAGGATCCCGCCCAGTAGGTGCCGCGAGCCGAGCGGCACTGGCCGCAAAGCGGCCCAAAACTGATGCGGTCCCCATCATTGCATCGATCCTTCACCCCTCCCTCAATCCCCCCCACCCTTCAACCCCAACCTCGACAGCCCCTTCCCATGCCCACCCGCAAACCCCGCCGGATACGCCTCGCTTTCCCCACGCACGCTAAACCACAAAATCCGATTAAGCGTCTCCTCATCCACATCATCCGGCTCATTAAACTTGAGCTTCGCACTCTTCACCGCCCATTCCCGCGCCGCCCCCTTCTGCGCCCGCCCATCCGCATTGATCGCATCCAGCGGAATCTTGTTCGCCAGCACTGTGTACGGCTGTAAATCGGCCGTGCCATCAAAGCATTCCCGCATCACCGGTGCCATCGCGTCAAACTGATTCATTGGCGGCAATCCCAGCATCAGCTCGATGGTGTGCAGCACCGACGTCTGATTGTAAAATGCGCTCACCACCTTCCCCCGCCGCGTATACGGGCTGGCAACAAGGCAAAACGAACGGTGCCCATCCACATGATCAAACCCATTCTGTGGATCGTCCTCGTTGATAAAGATGCACGTCTTCGCCCAGAACTTGCTCTTGCTGATCGCCTCAACCACTTGCCCGACGGCCAGATCGTTGTCCGCCACCATCGCCTGCGGCGTCGGCGCCGTCGGGTCAAGCCCGCGCGTGTGATCGCTCGGCAGATACACAATCGTCAAGCTAGGCATCTGCCCCTTCTCCTCAAAATCCTTTAGTCCCTTGATGAAAATCTCCGCGCGCACGACATCCGGAATCGCCAGGTTCCACCCTGGATAGTCCGGCGAGCTATAATGTCGCAACTGCTCGATCGCGATGCTCTGCTTGAATTTGATCCTGCCCGCGTGATTCTGGTAATCACTGTAAATCTGCTTGAAAGTAGAACTCGCCGGAATCGGCGTGGCCAAATCCATCTCCCCAAAGTTGCGGAACGACAACCCGTGCAGCAGCACATTGTCCCAGATGAATCCGCTGGAGACGATCGCCAGCGCATCATCCCCGGGAAACGGATAGCTGCGCGTAAACCCGCCGAAAGACTTTTCAATCCCGTCGGCCACCGCCCCCTCTACAGCCCACTGATGCCCGTCGGCCGACAGCACTCCATTACAATAATAGTTATCCAACAGAACAAACTGCTCGGCCAGCGCATGATGATTCGGCGTAACCTCGCGCCCAAAAATACACAGCGACCCATCCCCATTCCCCTGCTTCATGTCCCCCAGAACCTGATCGTAAGTCCGGTTCTCCTTGATGATGTAAACGATGTGCTCAAAAACCGATGGCTCCCCCACATGAACCGGAACCGGCGCCGGCACACCCCTGACGCAGCCTTCTCAGCCGCCAGCAGCGCCTCCGGCACGCGCGCATCCCGGCGCACCTGCTGCGTATACCGCTCAAGCGCCGCCGCGTCAGGAATCTCTACCTGCGTCACAGTTCCAAAGTGAAAGTGCGTATTCCAACCAACCGACGCCGGCGACCCCGCCGGCCGGGGAATGATCGACGGCATCAAGGCGATCGACTGCGCCCGCGTCAAATCCCGCGAACCTATACCCTTCACGTTCGCGATAAACAGCCGCGACCCCACACGAACAATCGCCCCCGGATACCACCCAGCCGGAATAAACCCCGCCACCCGGCTCGGCCCGTTGTCCCTCCCCAGATCAACCACCGCAATCGCGTTATTCCCCCCGCACGCCACAAACAGCCGCTTCTCATCCGCCGACAGCACCAGCGCAGTTCACGGCGCTTCCAAAAAACAGCGACGCATCCGGCCGCACCAGCACCGTTTCCCGCACCTTAAGCGTCACGGTATCAATGATGCTCACGGTGTCCGAATTCGCATTCGCTACAAAGATCGTCTTCCCGTCCTGCGAAACAATCAGATCGGCCGGATGAAGCCCCACTTCAATCTCACTAATCTGCCGCCGGCTCTTCACATCAATGACGCCAATGGTCCCGCTCGCGCCGATCCCACGTTCATCCACCACCGCCAGCGTTCCCGCTGAAAGTCCCGCACGATCCCCCTCGGCCGCGCGCCGGCCGCCCCAATTTGAAACATACGCCCGATCTCCATCCGGAGAGAAAACAACATGATACGGCGCCACCCCGACCGGAATTTCTTCAACCAGCTTCCCCGAATCCAGATCCACCACCCCAACGCTGTTGTTCACCGACAGACAGACCAGCGCCAACTTCTCATCAGCCGACAACGCCAGCCCGTTCGGATACGACCCCCTCTTCTTCGCGACCGGTTTCGCATTCACCTTTTCATCATCCCCTGGCAGGATGATCCGCCGCTCCCATTTTTCCAGCAGCCCGTTGGCCAAGATCGACGCCTCCCACACCGTCAAGCGCGCCGGTGGCATAAAGATGTTTCCCGTCGCGCGTCAAAGCAATCCCATGCATGGAACCCCCATCGCTCGGAAATTTCACCTCCTGCCGAACAATCCACTGCTCCATATCCAGCACGACCACCCCGCGAATCCTTCACATAAACATTCTTCCCATCCGCCGAAGCCACCAAATCCACCGGCCGCCCCCCAAACCCAACGCTCTTCCCCGCCGGATGAACCAGTTGACCGCTAGCCACCACAATGCCGCCATCCGAGCCCGCAGTCCCCGCCGGCCGCGTGCTCTGCGCCATCGCCCCGCCCGCAAAAAGAGCCCAAACAACCAAGCCAATTGCTGTTCGCAAGAAGTGACCTCCAGTTCAAATTGAATCCCCATCAATCGTACCACGAACCGCCATGTCCATACCTGTGTTGATCACTCCCCCTTTTCGCCCACCCCCGCCCACCGCCCCACCAGCCCTCCTCCACCCCCACACCAAATCCATCTCACAAACCCCCCTCCATCAGTGTTCATCTGTGTCCATCAGTGGCCAGCCAAAAGAAACATTTTCCTTGACGGAACCCTAACAGACTCCATACAATACCTCCAGCCTCTAGCATCTTCCGGGGGAACGCCCATGCTCACAGCATCCCATCCCAGCAGCCACCAAAACCTCGGACGCAAATCCGGGGCTTCTTCCCCCGCCCCCCGCCAAGCCATATTCAGCCCCGATTCGACGCGTCGTTTGGTGGTCGGTTATGTGTCGTTTGATAGTCGGTTAGTGGTCGGTTGGTGGTCGGTTACATGTCGGTTGGTGGTCGATTGGTGGTCGGTTTGTGGTCGCTTTTTAAAAACCCCTTTCACCCTAAACCCTTGTCAACACTCACCCCCCTCCCAAAACCCCCTGCGCAACTCAATCACAACACTCAAAAATGCACCCAAACCGACCCCCATTCCCCGACCAATCTCCCCCATTCAAACTTCTTCCTTCATACTTCTAACTTCCCTGTCCTCAGTGTCCTCTGTGGCTAAAACCAAGCACGCACCCGACCCTTCCCCCATTCAAACTTCTTCCTTCACACTTCACCCTTCCCCCTCTTCCGCTACAATCCCCCCACCCTTCGCCCCGGTAACTAATCCCATGCTCGCCAAAGTCCACTCCTTCGTCCTCATCGGCATCGACCCCCTCCTCTGCGAGGTCGAAGTCGACGTCTCCCAGCGCGGCCTCGTCCCGCCTCATCGTCGGCCTCGCCCAGACCGCCGTCAAAGAATCCATCGAGCGCGTCCGCCGCGCCATGATCAACTGCGGCTTCCCCTTCCCCAGCACGCACTCCTCATCAACCTCGCCCCGGCCGACGTGAAAAAAGAAGGCCCCGCCTCGATCTCCCCATCGCCATCGGCCTGCTCCGCGGCTCCAACTCCATCGCCACCGACCGCCACAAAGACTTCCTCATCGCCGGCGAACTCGCCCTCGACGGCAGCTCCGCAAGATCAAAGGCGCTCTCTCCATGGCGCTGCTCGCCAAACAGAAAAACTTCAAAGGCGTCATCCTCCCCGAGGACAACGCCCGCGAAGCCGCCGTCGTCGAAGGCATCGAAGTCTATCCCGTCGCCACCCTCGCCCAAGCCGTCGCCTTCCTCAACGAGCAACTCCCCCTCGAGCCTTACGAGCTCGACGGCCAGCCCTACCAGCAATCCCAGCTCTCGCCGAGCTCCAGGACTTCGCCGACGTCCGCGGCCAGGAAGCCGTCAAACGCGCCATCACCATCGCCGCCGCCGGCTCGCACAATCTCCTCATGGTCGGCCCGCCCGGCACCGGCAAAACGATGCTCGCCCAGCGCATCCCCGGCATCCTCCCGCCGCTCACCCGCAGCGAATCCCTCGAAACCACCCGCATCTATTCCGCCATGCGGCCTCCTCCCCGAAGGCGTCGCCCTCATGGACCAGCGCCCCGTCCGCACGCCGCACCACTCCGCCACCGCCCAGGCCCTCATCGGCGGCGGCACCATCCCCCGCCCCGGCGAAGTCTCCCTCGCCCACCACGGCATCCTCTTCCTCGACGAGCTCCCCGAGTTCTCCCGCTACGTCCTGGAAATGCTCCGCCAGCCGCTCGAAGGCGGCGAAGTCACCGTCGCCCGCGTCCACGGCTCCATCAAATTCCCCGCCCGCTTCATGCTCGTCGCCGCCATGAACCCCACCGCCAGCGGCTACGCCTCCGACAATCCCAAGCACCGCGACAAATACCTCGCCAAGCTCTCCGGCCCGCTGCTCGACCGCATCGACATCCACGTCGAAGTCCCCGCCGTCACCTACCGCGAACTCACCGGCAAACGCCACCGGCACCCCCAGCAGCACCATGCGCGAGCAGGTCACAAGCGCCCGCGCACATCCAGCAGCCAACGCTTCGACGGCACAAGTCACCAACGCCGCCATGGACAGCCGCCAGCTCAAGAAACACTGCGACCTCACCGACGCCTGCCTCCTGCTCATGAAACAAGCCATGGACGAACTGGGCCTCAGCGCCCGCGCCTACGACAAAGTCCGCCGCGTCGCCCGCACCATCGCCGACCTCGAAGGCATCGAAAACATCAACGAAAACCACCTGGCCGAAGCGGTGCAGTATCGGCTGCTGGATCGAAAGTTTTAGGTCAGACCACGTTTACAAAATGGGAAATGCATCCCCCATGTCCGTGGAAAGCTGAATGCGGATCGTCTTGTAATTATCGTCATGTTGCCGATCTCGGCTGGGCGTTGATGAATTCGGTGCGAGGTATCGATATGAACTGTGCCCGCCTCTTGCATGGTATTGAGTCGGGTCCCTGCAATATCAAGAGTCATTTGAAAGCAGATCAACTTGATGGAATTCATCCGCAGCCAGAGCGCGATCTAAAAGAAGAAGACTCGATAACCTGGTTGTTGTCGAGAAGCCTGCCACATTCGACAAAAGGCCGCCCTTGGAAAAGCTATCCAAATTCGAAAAAAACCTTTGACCTGGTCATTGATTACGCAAGGTCAGCCAGCCTGTGGGTCGAAGTCAAACTGGCATGGAGCCATTGGTTCAACTGCGACGGCAGTGCAGGTAAGAGCAGCGCCTATTTGCCGTATCTGCTGGGATCAAAGCACAAGACCCACTCTGCCGCCGATGATTTCAAGAAGCTCCAGCACCTCGCGCCGGCAGACGCCCATCTGGGCCTGCTCTTGATTGGGTTCGATTCGGATCGCGCCCCAATGCAAAATGATGTTCACCACCTGTCAAAAGAGTCGCTCAAAGTCGGTTGGATATCCGATCACATCCAATGGCGTGATCGTCGCAATCCAAAATTTCGAATCAACTGCGGTTCTGGCGGCTTTCGGAACGTTGAAACGTCATTGATCGGTGTTTGCAGCTGAGTCGAGGTCGCCGTGCCACCAACTCCCAAACCGCAATTGTCCCTCCTGCGGCACAACCCTCTACCCCAGCAATGCACCTCACCCGATCCCTCCCTCGCCGTCCGTGGCAAGCTCGTCCTGGCCATCGCCTCTCTGGAACCTCCTTTTCAATTCTATGGGCCACCACCTATTACTTACGTTTCTGGTGGCGTATTCCGGCTGGATTCGGCGCCTTCATCGGATCTGCCCTGGAATCCCTCCGGGTGTTCTGATCGGATCTTCGCCATCACCTCTAATCCATGAGGGCCGGCATGCCTTGACGCAAAGTTGTGACGCAACTGCCAGCGGCTCACGTTACACGGCAATCTGACGCTGGACAGACGATTGCCATCCCCATGCCCGACCCCCCTAACCCGGCTATGATACTACTATGAAACCCGGCCTCATCATCGTCGACCATGGCTCCCGTCGCGAACAGTCCAACCTCATGCTTGAGGAGCTTGCTTCCCTCTTCGCCGCCCGCTTTGAAGAGCGCTATGCCATCGTCGAGCCCGCACACATGGAAATCGCCGAGCCGTCCATCGCCACCGCCTATGCCCGCTGCGTCGATCGCGGCGCTACCCGCATCGTCGTCGTCCCCTTCTTCCTTGGCCCCGGCAAGCACTGGACAAGCGACATCCCCGGCCTCACCGCGCAAGCCGCCACGGCGCATCCCCAAACGACCTACCACATCAGCCCCTATCTGGGCATCGACGACCTGATCCTCGACCTCCTCGCCAAACGCGACTTCCCATTGTGAACAACACAGCTACTCCTGCGAACTCTGCCGCGGCACGCTGAGAGAAGGCGCATGTCGCGCCGGCCGACATGTCAAATACCGCCCTCTGAATCCAAGATCCATCGCACCCGCGATCGTTATCTCTACCGTGATAAATTACCCCTTAGCCCCAATGCCCCCTCACTGGCTATCAACTCCACCATCAGGGGAGCCGCACCAAGCCCCCATTCGAGAAAAAAAGAAGCTCAACATCGACCGTTCGCCTCTTCAGAGGTTCCCGTACGATGCGAAACTGGAGGCCGTCATCGCTGCTCGGCCTTCCTTACGCACTTCCGCGCTTCGCTGCGATTAGCGCCTTCACATCCGGCCGTGCGACCGTATTGGCTTGGTCGCGCCTGCGCGTCAGTGGCGGAAACTCGGGCCGGATGTTCTGGTGGCAAACGCTGGTCTTGGTCGTTCGCCCACCGTCGTGCGCTATCGCTTCACGTGCGCCTCAGCGCCTGATTCGCTGGAATGACTGATGCATCCCGCGGATCGGCTTCGCATCGCCGGCCTGGCCCTGTTATCCGCCGCGAGACCTTCGCGACAGACCGGCCAGGCGCCTCTCTTGAGGTTCCTGTCCCTTCAGCGCTTCCCGGCCATGCTGCGCTGCCTCGAAAGTGCCACTTTCAAGCATTCCCGCTTCGGCGCTTTGTTCTCGCCCTTGCGGGTTTTCGCGTCAGTCGCGTGCGCTGGTCGCCACCGGCTACCGCGTCGTCGCAACCGCTGCCGCCGCGAATCATTCGCCAATCGCTTCCTACAGCGCAGGCGTCCCAGATCCGTCCAGCGACATCCACATGACCTGACCAAACCCTGCCAGGAGTTTGGCGGCGCTCATGGGATTCCTGCTCTTCGCAGCCTTGGTCCTGCCCACGGGTCATGCAACGTCTTCCGTCACACCCAACCCACCTGCCGTTTCCTGAACATCGCTCCGGTGTTTTAGCCGGGGGACCAGCCCATTCCATTTGATACATTCCATGGCCAGTCAAGGACGTTCATCGCGGCTCCTGGGTTTTCCCGCAGACAATCCGGCCCGCCGTTTGTCGCGACAAAGCCGATGCTGCCTTGAGCTTCTCCTCTTCCAGGTTTTCCGGCCATCAGCCTCCGGGTTTCCGCTTCCGGTCCCTTGCACTCCTGAGCTTCGGCGGCTTTGAGTCGCCTGCCCTTCAGCGCTTTAAGAAGCCAATGCCTGGTTGATCCGAATACAGTCGCGTCCGTCCCGGACCAACTCCCTGCCTGAGGTTTTGCACCTCTCGTGAAATGGCCGACCGGCGCTGATAACACCAATCCACTGTTCGTTCAGCTTCAACCCTTCACGCCTCGGTGCTCGGTCGATTTCGAACCTCTCAATTTACAACCTTTTATTACGCCTATTTTCGGCCGATTCAAGCGAAAAATCAGAAATTTTTCCTGACGCAATCTCCGCCTTCTCCACGTTCACAGCTACAGGCGAATCCGCCACCGCCGAAAGACGCTCCGCCGTGGGCATGTTATGGTCGAAAGCTATGTAGCGGCTCCCCTGAGGCATGTGGCTCAATGCATAATCTCCTGAAGCGCTTTAATAGACCATCCCGGGACGCGGCCATGGGCCGCCCGGCCAGTGCCTGATGTTGACCGAAACCCAATCGCATGGTTCCAGAAAAGAGGAATTGTCACCGGTCAGAGCTTCTCGGGATTTGCAGCCGGTATGGCGTGAAACGTCTGGAGCTCTTCAGTTCCGCGGCGCGTTCTGATTTAAAGAACGACTGTGCTTGCGACATTCGCTGACGCGCCACTCGGCACGTTCGTAAGTTCAGAAAGTTCATTGGCCAATCCCTCCAGCTTATCCAGCACCGCCCCCGCCGGCGCCTGCTGTTCCAGCCATTGCACGATGCGCTCGATCTGCTGATGCCCCAGCGCCGTGAACCGCTCGGTGATTTGCCGGTTCGCCTGGCGCGTTCGCGACGTCACTTCGTTGCTCAGCTTTTCACCCAGCCACGTCGCGAGGCTGAAGCCCCCGATCACCATCAAGTCGATGTGACCAAAAAAGACATGATGCGTGGCGACGATCAGCGCCAGCAGATACGGCGCGGCCTCCGACCAGGCGATCAGTTTTTTGCCGCCCGGCAGGTATCGCAGTAAACGCAGCAACACCAGCGTGTCGCGCGGCGTGCCGTGCCAGCGTTTCTCCAGCCAGTCGCGCAGGTTCGCCAGTTCCTCATCCGCAATCCGCCCCGCCTCGGCCGGGTCAAGTCTGGCGTTGGCATACGAAGCCGATCCCGCCGCAAGCCATTGCTGCGCCCTGGCACAGAGCGAATCAGATCGTCAATCCGGCTCTGGACGATCGTGAACTGGTCTATGAGCAGCGCACGGAAATTCGGAGCCGCATCATCCCCGTTGCCCGACCCCTGCAAATCGAGGCCCGGCGCAGCCCCCTTCATCACCACGTCCCACAGCGTGCGCGGCAGACGCAGCAGCATCCCCGGCACCTGCCGCACCCGGTCGAGCATCCGCTGCGGGCCCATCAAATAAAGAATGCTTTGCTGCTGAAGCCGGCGCTGAAGCTGCTGCGTCAGCGGGCCAACGTCCACCCCCGGCGCGGGCGTCTCCAGCATGCGCAGACGCGGCAGAAGCTGATCGATGTCGGCCCGATCCTTTTGCAATGGGCCAATAATCCGATCACGCAGCCGGTCAAGGAGATCGGCCGCGCGGTGCGCGATCGCCTGCTGCGGCGCCGGCTGGCGCGGCGACGGCCGCAACGCGCTGGCCAAACCAACCAATGCGTTGCGCAGCGCCCCCAGGTCCGCTCCCGGCGGCGGCTCAAAAGCCGCATCATCCCGTGGAATGGCAAACACGTGCGGATCGCCCCATTCGCGCTCCTCCAACTGCCGCCGAAAATCATCAAGAACCGGCTGCTCCTCGCACTTGTTCATGACAAAAAGCGCCGGCAGCGCATAACGCCGTGCCAGGCGGTAATACGGCAGCAGCTCCGTCATCTGGTACTTCTCAGGCGTCACCAGAAACAGCAGCGCCTCGGCCCAGCGGAAAACCCGATCGGCCTCCGCATGATGTTGCGGCTGATCGCCATCCAGATCCGGCGTATCAATCAAGCGTGAGTGTGCGCGTCAGCGGCTCGTCCAGCGGAATAACCGTCAGCCTCCCCGCCTGCCCGCGCAGCGGCGCGGCCGGGTCCGGCGCGGCCGACTCATGATCCACATTCAACCACCCCGCCGGAATGCGCGTCGGCCCGATGCGACACCGCAATCGCCCCGCTGGTAAATGTCCGTCGAAAATGCGTGCCGCAGACCGTCGCATCCAGCAGCCGGTTCACCAGCGTCGATTTGCCTGTCCCCGTTCCGCCAATGACGGCAATCAAAGGCGGATGATCGCGCCGCTCCCGCAAATGAAACCGCAGCGCCGCCAGGTCCGCGCAAATCGCTCAATCGCCGCCGAAACCGGACCGGCCGCGTCCGTGGCCACCGATCCAATCAGTGCATCCAGATCGGCCAGCCGGGAATCGAGAGTATCCGAGCGAAACGCCATGGGCGGGCGCAATATCTACCATAAACGGCCCAAAGGTGGGGAAGCCACCGAGGGTGGAAACTTTCCCACGCCCCTCTCGCATCATTGACCGTCTTCGGGTCCAAACAGCGGCTGATCGCTTCCGACCAGATAGATCGAGTTCTTCCCAGCGGTTTTGGCACGGAACATGAGGTCCTTGTCCGCCGCCGCGATCAAACTTTCCATGTCCTGTGCGTTGTACGGAAACACCGCCAGCCCGCCGCTGATGGCGAGGCGGCCTTTGCCGGTGGACCCCAGCCCCTTGAAATCCGGGCTGGCGATGAGGCGGCAAAATCGCTTCAAAATCGCCTCGATCTCGTTGGGCAAACGCGACGGGTTGGCATTGGGCTTCGGGTCCCGCGGCTGGCGCGGGCCCTCCTTTTCCCAGAAAACCACGGCAAACTCATCCCCGCCAATCCGCGCCACCAGATCATGCTCGCGCACGCAGCGCCGCATCAGATCGGCCGTTTCGATCAGGATCCGGTCCCCCTGCGAATGGCCATATTCATCGTTGTATTTCTTGAAATTGTCGATATCGAACAGCAGCAGCGTGACCGGAAAAAACATCTGCCGCGACTTCTCAATCACTTTCCCAAGGAAGTGCCGGAAGTAGCGCGCGTTGTACAACCCCGTCAGTTCATCGGTGATCGCCAGTCGCTGTAGTCGGTTATGGCGATCCTGAAGCGCGTGTACTTTCGCCGTTAACTGCGCCAGGCGGGCCAGAAGATGCCGCGCGGCATCCGCGTCATGATCGGCCGGGATAAATAGCTCCAGCCGGCCAAAATCCTCCTGCTGGTGCCGCATCTCATGTGAAAGGCGAACCATCCCATCCGGCGGCGCATCGTGCTCCTGGCCGTTGGCGTCCTGCGGCGCTGTGTGTGAAAGCTGCATCGCCGGCGCCAGCAACTCGTTCATCCGCCTCACCGTCGCCGGCAGCGTGTTGCCGGGATTCTGAAGCAGCAATTCCAGAAACATCTCCGCCACCGGGAGCCCCTGCAGCATGGGCGGCGCAGAGGCGTCCGAAACATGCGGCTGCTCGTGAGATTGCGGCGCTCCATTGGAAGAAGCGATGCGCAAAGAGCGGCGTGCCAAACATCTGCCGCAGCTCGGCCGGATTCGGCGGCGCGATGATGTAATCATCACACCCAAACTCCATCATCTTGCGCGACAACGGCTCCAGCGTCGGATGCCCGAACAACACAATCCGCGCATTGCCCGCCATCTCCCGCAGCGTGCGCACGGCCGATTCAGGCCGCCGCTCAATCGGCTCCGCCGACGCCAGCACCGACGAATATTCCCCGGCTGCAAGTTCCGCGATCGCATCAAAATAGTTGGTGACCTGCGTCACATGCGCCGCCGGAACCGCCTGCGAAAGCGCGGCATGAACCTGTCGCTGCGAATCGCCAATCAGGAGGATGCGGTCTTGGATAAGTGGCATGGTGATTTGTTAGTCATGTACAGCCGCGGGCGGCCGCGGAGGGTGATCCTGCAGAAGCGCCCGCAGCTCATCGGCCGTAAGCACCGGCTCCCCCGCCGGCGCTTCATCCTCCAGAAACATCCGCTCTCGCGCGTGCAGTGCTTTCGTCTGAAACACTTAAAACCGGATCATGAGATCGGCGCGGGAATATCGGTCGGCGCAAAGCCGATGAAGCCCTTCATCCGAAATCAGCCCATCCGCCCCAAGCCGCGACGATTCCGCCAGCGCCGCGGCCCGCCCATCCGTCTGCGCCAGCCAAACCTCAACATGCGGAAAACGCTGTTTCACCGCCAGAACAATCTGAAGCTCTTCACGGTAAAGGCTGCCCAGCGCGAGGATGATCGCCCGATAAACCAGCGGCCGGCGGCACAGCTCCGACATCGCCGCATACGGGTCCTCGGCCTCCGCGCACTGATATCCCAGTTGCTGAAGCGTCAACACCGGCGCAGACCGGCACGGCGCCGACCCAACGACCAATGCACGACCTATAGGACGAGATACAGGCAAAGTAACGCCAGCCATCCCTCTCCAGGGTAAGTTTACCGGCTCATAATACCTCGAATGCCCGGCAGGAACAAATGGAGAGGTGGGAAATGGAGGAATGGGAGAAGTTGGTAACTTGAACACAACCATTCTACTTGGAGGCCAAGCGTCGCGTGAGCAGTGGTAAGAGACGCATGGGCGCGGTGTTATGAGCTTACGCGAATGGTACGCGTGACCGGAGCTAAAACCCTTTCTAATGCTACCTAATGCTACGCCTTCGACGCTCGGCGACTTGGGGTTTGCTGGCGCTGCTGGTGGCCGTCTTCCCCGGCTGATGCCACCGGTAGACATAACCAACTTGCGAAGAAAGGCTTATGACTCTTTCGTTTAACTGCCGGTTTAGTTTACATTGGCACTGAACAACATGAATAGTAAAGTCGTTTAATCAGATCGGCAGGCCGCTGGACACAACGAATACTTCAACAACGCCACACCCTCTAGAAGCGGAGTAGTACATGCCAGTTTACGCGTTTGAAGCGATGAATTCGTCGGGCCAGGAGGTTAAGGATGAGATTGAGGCGGGGACCTCCGAGGAGGCTATCGCCAAAATCCGGGGCAAGGGATTTTTCCCCACCAAGGTGAAGGAGAAGGGCGGCCAAGAAGAAGGCCCCCAAGAAGGGGCCGGCGGCGGCTACGATGGGGGAGAAGAAACGGAAGATGCCGATCACGTTTGGTGGCGTGCCGACCAAGCAGTTGACGGCCTTTACGCGGCAATTGTCCACGCTTCAGGATGCCGGATTGCCGATTTTGCGGTCATTGCAGATTCTGGAAGGCCAGCAGAAGCCAGGGTTGTTGAAGGCCGTGATTGGGGGCGTGGGGGATGACGTCGAAGGGGGCGGATCGTTGTCGGAGGCGATGGCCAAATATCCCAAGGCATTTGACAAGCTATATGTAAACATGGTGAACGCGGGTGAGGCCGGCGGCGTGCTGGATCTGATCCTCGCTCGCCTGGCCGACTTCATGGAAAAGGCCCAGAAGCTGAAAAAGAAGGTGGTCGGGGCGATGATCTATCCGGCCGTGGTCATCACCATCGCCGTGGGCATCGTGACGATGATCATGATCTTCGTGATCCCAAAGTTCGAGCAGATATTCCATGACTTCAAGGTGGAACTGCCGGCCGTGACGGAGTCGCTGCTCACGGTGAGCCGGTTTTTTGCTCCGCCTAATAATGGATGGATTTATCTCCTGTTAGCGCCGATTGTGTTCGTGCTGCTGCTGAAGCTGGCGAAAATGAGCGAGGGGGGCAAGTATGCGGTGGACGCGGTGAAGCTGAAGATCCCGATCCTGGGCTCCATCGTGGGCAAGTCGATCATCGCGCGCTTTACGCGGACGCTGGGGACGCTGATCAGTGCCGGCGTGCCGATTCTGGATGCGATCAACATCACCAAGGAAACCTGCGGCAACGAGGTGTTCAGCCGGGCGATGTCGAAGGTGCATGATGCGATTCGCGAGGGCGAGAGCTTCGCCGATCCGCTTCGGGCGACGAAGGTGTGCGATGCCATCGTGGTAAACATGGTGGACGTTGGCGAGGAAACCGGCGATCTGGACAAGATGCTGCTGAAGGTGGCCGACAACTACGACAACGACGTGGACGTGCTGGTGGGATCGCTGATCAGCATTCTTGAGCCGGTGATGGTGGTGGTGCTGGGTCTGATTGTCGGGTTCATCGTCATCGCGCTGTTCATGCCGATGATCACGCTGATTGGATCGATGACTGGATCGAAGACCAAGTAAGATTTGCGCCGGCGATTGGCCGGGAGATTGAGGTGGTTATGGCAAGGTTCAGGCGCGGACAGGGCGGGAATGCACGAGGGTTCACGCTGGTTGAGTTGCTTGATTGTCATCGGGATCATTTCGATCCTGGTGGCGATTCCTGCTGCCGGTGATTCAGAAGATCCAGACGCAGGGGAGGATCACCGATACGTTGAACACGATGAACTCGATTCAGGCCGGGATCAATAACTATTATCTGGATCAGAGGGCGTATCCCGGGCCTTTGAGCAATGACCAGTTGGAGGGGTATACCACGTACAGCATCGTCAACGCGGCCGGCGGAACGATTACATCCGGCGTGACGGGAAGTGAGAATCTCGTGCTGGGGTTGATGGGGGGACTGACCTATACGGTAGTGGGCTCAACGACGACGGTGACTTACACGCAGGCGAATGTCGGCAGGGGGCCCTTTGATCTCTTAACCCAAACCTTCAAAAATCCGTTCCTTGAGCTGCAGTCCAAGCAGATTTCGGACAAGACAACCAACGCTCCGTTTAAGGATGAGAACGGGAATGCAGGCACGGATTCGGCCATCCCGGAATTCCTGGATGGGTTTTCGCCCCGGCTTCCGATTTTGTACATGCGTGCTCGCAAGGGCGCAGCGCAGAACGTGGTGAAGGCCGTGACGTCACCCAAGCCGCAATACGATATGCGTGATGTGCAGGGGTACATTAACGGTGGCCTGGGTACGCCGAAAGTCAGTCCGCACACGCAGTGGACGACGCCGAATACGAATTTGGTCAACGGGACGCTCGGCATCGTGAAGGGGAAGGACGCGTATTTTCTTATCAGTGCCGGGCCTGACGGCGAGTGGGGAACCGGGGATGATCTAACAACCGCACCGTGAATCACATGAACACTATTGATCATTCAAAGCAGGGGCGTTTGGCTCACCGCGCCGGGCGGCGGAGGGGCGCGTTTACGCTGGTGGAGCTGCTGGTGGTGATCGGCATCATCCTGGTGTTGGCATCGTTCATCATGCCGGCCGCGCAGGCGTATTTTAAGAGGGCGGACCGGACTCGCACCAAGATGGACATCCAGGCCATCGCGACGGCGCTGGACGCTTATCGGGATGATTTCAACGGGATGTATCCGATTGCCGGCCCGATCAGTTCCGCATCGCACGACCAGACCTTGTTGACCAAAGCACTCTTTGGCGGAACGGGTCCGACGAATGCGGGTTTCGGCAATGGCTTTCGGATGGTGGCCGGGGGGAGGCAGTATGGGCCGTACCTTCAGCCCGACAAGTTTACGGTCGTCGGAACTTCGGGGGTCGCACGGATCGCCGACCGCAATGGGACGCCATTTCAGTATCTTCCGCGCGATAGCGCGCATGCGACGAACATCCTAGTGCCGAACGCGGGTCCGGCGGTCACGACGCCGCCGACGACTTATATGTTTGACAGTCGGGATACTGATACAACGGCGATCGATGCGCAGGGGGTGCTGGGGGTGCAGGTGATGCTGGGCGACGACAATCTCGACAACACCATCAACGGAACAGAGCGGCTTCGTTACACGGGGCCATATCTTCTGATTTCGGCGGGGCCGGACAAGAAGTTTTTGAGCCCGAACACTACAGCCGATGCGAAATACTGGGGTTCAGGCGCGACGGCCACGCCGTGGGTGGCGGCGGACAAGACGGATGACGTCTATAACTTTGATCGGTATTGATCAATGGGAAGGCGGCGGGCGCGACAGGGCGTGAAAGAGCGGGGTGTGCGAGAGCGGGGCGCGTTTACGCTGATTGAAATGCTGACGACGGTGGCGGCGCTGGTGATTTTGCTGGGGTTGATGGTATCGCTGGCGCGGCACGTGCGGAATCGGTCGGCGCGGGTGCTGACGCAGCGGGTGCTGGTGGCGCTGGAACACGTAATGGCGCAGTACGAGCATGATCATCACATTCTTCCGCCGGCGCCGGCGCTGATGGAGGCGGCCAGCGACTCGCCCACGGAGGCGGGCCTGCAGCGGGCGGCGGCCAAAAACAACGCGGGGTTTTTCGAGGTGCTGTTGCGGGAACCCGGAGGGGCGCGTGCGTTTCGGGATTTGCCGCCGTCGTTGTATGACGACACGGGCGTGCGCGATGCGTGGGGGACGCCGATTGTGTTCATGCGGCCTGGGGCGGTGAACGTGGGGATGTCGCCGCAGAATCGGTACTTTTTCTTCTCGGCGGGGGCGGACCGGAAGTTTGTGACGCTGGAGGATAATTTGTACAGCTACGAGGCGGCGGGGGCGCATGAATAGGGGCTGGGTGGTAAGGGCTGGAGGCTGGAGAAGAGGGGATTAGTGGACATTGCGAAGAATGGGAGTGTCGTGACTGGCGTGGGTTTGGGGGGTGGCTTGCGCGAGGAGGTTTTGTGGTTGTGAATCGCCGTAAAGGTTTTACTGTACTTGAGTTGCTGGTGGTCATCGGCGTTTTGGCGCTGTTGGGGACCATCACGGTGATTGGGCTGAAGTACGTGATGAACCCCACGGCGGAGAAGGCCGCGAAGGTGGCGTTTGAGAATCTGCGGTCGATGCGCAATGAGCTGAAATTAAATGGGGGGTTGACCAACATGCCGGGGGCGGCGGCCGCGCCCGCGACTAATCCGGGCAGCGGGCTGGTCTACGACAGTGCGACGCGCTTGTCTGATCCCTGGATCCTGTTCACGCAGAAGGCGACAGGCTTGATGGCCACGGTGCCTGCCAATGCCGCGGCGTTTCAGAACATGTCGAGCAAAGGGCTGTTGTGCCAGAACGTGGCCGGCAAGAAGCCCGAGCCCGTGGTGCCGTTTGTATTTGTGGATGGCTGGAACAATCCCATCATCTACGTCCCGGCCAGCGGGCTGCCGGGGGTGACGATGCCTGATCCGGCGACTGTTGGCGCGCGTTTTCCGGCCGCCACGATCACAAGCCCGGACGGCCAGCCATTCTGGGCGTCGGCCGGAGCGGACGGGAATTTCTCGACTGGTGAAGACAACCTTTATTCGTTTAACCCATGATGACCACGTTACACAAAATCCGAACCGCAGATGCCCGTGTGGTGCGTACGCCGCGACGCAAGACGTCGCGGGCGTTTACGCTGGTGGAGTTGCTGGTCGTGATGGGCGTGATCGTGCTGATTGTGGCGGCGGCGGTGCCGGCGATCAATGCCCTCAGCGGATCAAAGAGCACGCAGGCGTGCCAGAACACCATCTCGGCCATGCTGGGAACGGCGCGGCGCAGGCGATGGGGTTGCAGCAGAATACGGGCGTGATCTTTTTTACGGACAAGACCACTAAGCGGCAGGTGATGGGGCTGGTGGTGCCGGATAAGCTTGCGACGGGCACTTACGCACAATCGTATGTTGATCTGGTGGCGAGTTATGAGCTGGAGATGTTGCCGCCGGGCGTGGGGGTGCAGTTTATTTACAGTGCCAGCCCGGCCGCGGCCACGGATCGCTACGTGAGCGGGCCCGGGCTGATCATGTTCGATTCGCAGGGAATGCTTCTGTATACGCGCTACCAGATTCGGCTGGCCAGCACGCTCGGGACGCGCATGGGATTAGCCACGGACTTTCTCTCGACGGCATCGACGGCCGCGACCGGGCCAATGTCCCAAATTGGCGTGGTGCTGTATGACCTGGAAGCTTTCCGGCGCAGGGGTTTGACCAGCCCGCGACGCCCACCACGAACGGATCGCTCCAATTGAACGACACAGTTTTTGGCGGCCCGGCCTATGGGACAGGAACCGTGCCGGATGAGAAGAGCGAGGAGTCGTGGCTGGACAGCAACGCCACGCTGCTGCTGATCAATCGTTACAACGGAACGTTCCTGCGTTCGGAGCCACAATGATGCGTGGGATGAAAAGACAATCAGGCAACAGGCCCAGGGCCGGCTTCACGTTCGTGGAGATCTTGTTCGCGGTGATGATCCTGGGGATCGGGTTCATCATGGTGGCGGCCATGTTCCCGGTGGCAATCCGCCAGACCCAGACCAACATGGAGGAGAGCGCGGGGGCGGCCGTGGGGTCCAGCGCGGTGAAGTTTCTGGAACAGGTGAACTTGCAGGCTAATCAGGAGGCGGCCGGCGCATCGCAGTGGCTGTGGATGCCGCCAACGGATGGGGCATCGGTGCCCGCGGGCGGCCCATATCCCCCGGGAAAGTTGTATTCATTTCGTGATTCGCGGCTGGCACTTGATACACGGATCACGGCGGCCGTAGCGCCGAAAATCACCGCTTCTGAATTCATGTGGCAGGCGGTGCGGGGAAACCTGATCTTGAATTATGACCGGCGGTATGCGTGGATCCCCTTTTATAAACGGAACACGGGGGATGCGTTTTTGCAGGTAATGATCGTGGTGCTGCAAAACCGGAATCGGCCTGCGTATGACCCGGCCGTAGATGTATTTCGAGGTGGGACTGCGGCGACGGACGCCGCCGCGGGGTCGGCCGCGGCAACATTAGAACCCTTGTTAACGGCCGCGAGTTTCACGAATTCGGTTGACGCTACAACGGGGGCGCCGACGACGTTTGTCAAGTTTAATACGGCGGTCGACGCGGCGAAGGTCTCGGAAGGCAGTTATCTAATTATCAGCGATGATCAGACGCCTGGGTTCTTGGGGCAGGCCAACGGGTACGTGTATCGGATTGGGATTCAGGGTGTGGACGCGCAAAATTGGAAGTTGGTTCCGGGGAGCGACATGGCCAGTTCCTCCTATCAGCCAACGGCGGCGAATGTGTTTATCGTCGGCCGAGGTTATTCGGATCCGAAGGCCACCCCGATTGTTTATGACGGGCCGTCGCAGGATGTCGCCGTCTATTCCAGCTTCATCCGCCTGAACTAAAAGGATCGCCCATGCCCAAGATCACTGGAAAAACTATTGCAGGCAAGTCGCGTCGCGGCTTTACACTGGTGGAGTTGATGATCTCGGTGGCGCTGGCGCTGGTGCTGCTGCTGGGGATCAACCAGGTTTTTAAGATTACCGGAGATACGGTCGGGGCGGGGCAGACGCTTTCAGAAGCAACGCGCGACGCCCGGGCGGCGGTGGCGGTGATGACGTCGGACTTTCATAATTTTGCAAGCAATTCGCCGTTGATGGTGATCTCGTGTCAAACGAGCATGGTCGGAGCGGGCCGGGTTTATGGCGATACGCCCACGCCGTTCTATTATCTAAACCATACTGATGAACTCAGTGGTGATGCGTTAGCGGCGACATTGACACCGGCCATTTTAAATTACCACAGTCACCGCTGCGACATGATTGGTTTTTTTGTTTCTGGGAATTACCACCGGCAGGCCGCCAACGACACAGCGCTGGTCGACGATATGACCAGTTCGGAAGCGTGGGTTTGGTACGGGCATCTCAATGTGGCGGACCCGATCAACGGGGGCAACGCCATTGGTTCCGGCATCAACAAATACGCGTCCAACCTGGTACTGGGGCGGCGGGTGATATTGCTCCGGCAGAAGAACTCGTCGGGACAGATCGTTGATAATGCTGGTGCGGCGCAGGCGTTTTACGAGGCGGCCGGGCGCTCTCGCCCCTGGCATATGGAACGGCCATCAACAATAGCGCGGGCGGCACGGCCAGCGTGAGCGGCGGGAACAACAATATCGAGAATTCGCGCGTAGATCTGGCCGCCACGTCTATCAATGATTTCGCGGTAAAAGTTCAGACTGTAGTGCCGGCCGGAACGCTGACCAACAGTGCGCTCAGCACCATGATCTACCGGCACGAGTGCAATCCTTTCGTTACCAAAACCACCACGGCGACGACCGCGCTGATGAGCGAGGCGGTGGCGAAGGCGTCCCCTTATTTCATGAGCCACGTAAGCCAGTTCATCGTGGAGTTCGCCGGGGATTATCTAAGCCAGAACCCTGACGGGACGCCCAGCGTGTTCCCGACGGCGGCAACGCCAATCAATCCGGATGGCGTGACTGATTTCATGTTCGACCGCAGTCAGGACGTTCCAAAGACTGCTTATAACGCTGCGACACATGCCGTTCCTTCGCCCAAGTGGGTAAAGAAGATTCGCTGGTATGGCTTGCCGCGTGATACGGATGCGGACAATTCGGTGCCTTCGCCGTTGAACACGACCCTTGCGACCAGCTATGACACCGTGAGCACAGTCACAGACGCAAATGTGGACGCAGCTTCAGCCAGCTTTGTGCCGCCGTTCGTGATCTTCGAAGTGCCCAAGCCCCCGGCCCTGAAGGGTGCGGGAAACTACGCGACCACCTATAACTTGGCCAGCCCCGGACCCTACCACTGCGACTACGCCTTTAAGAAGGGGCAGATGCCGACGATGGTGCGGATTTTGATGAAGGTGGATGACCCGACGGGGCGCGTGCAGGATGGGCCGTGGACGGAGTGCGTCTTTAATTTGCAGCAGTAGAAGTGGGCGGTTGTCGAAAGTCTGAGGCTGGAAAATGCAATTGGATCAGAACAAAGCTGTGGATGGCCTTGCAACCGCGCCCTCGACGATTTGTCGTCGGCGCGTGGGGCGGGAGCGGTCGGGGTCGGTCATTATCATGGTGGTGAGCCTGCTGGTGCTGATGGCACTGATCGGAACGGCATATCTGGCCACCACGCGCCTCGATCGTACATCGACGGCGCAGAACACGGCTAACACGCAATTGGATTTGTTCGTGGAGGGGGTAAAGAACATGACGGCGGCGGCGCTGGGGGATTCGCTGTTTGGCTCGGGCGCGGTATAAGCCGCGCACGGATTCCACGAACGCGGCGACGGTGACATTTACCAATTGGGACAGCGCGATCGGGACAAGTGCGGCCGACACGAAGGTGGATTTGTGGCTGGGCTCGCGAATCCCGGAAATGATCGGCGGCGTGCCGGCGTGGCAGGCGATCAGCAGTCCGCCGCTGAAGGATTCGTCGCATGGCGGCGTGCCGGTGGCGTTTGAGTCGCCGTATCTGGATTCAACGTGGACCAACACGCTTGGGGCCGGTTACAGCAATGCGAACTACAACACGCGGCTGGCCATGGCGCCGACGTTCATCACGATCAACAGCCCGTCGGGAGCGGGGAGCGCGAAGTATCCCGCCTTCACCGTCGGCGGCAGGACCTATCTCGCAGCCAATGCGTCGGGAGACGGAATGGCTGACGCGGGGCTGTGGCGCATTCCCGGCGGGCAGATCAACGGCATCAGCTATTACGCGGCCGTGCGGGTCATCGACAACAATTCAGCGATTAACGCGTCCATGGCATATAAGGTGAATGACGATTACACGACGTATCCCACCCCCACCCCACCCGCCGGGCCGCAATTGGCAGGAAATTACTGGCCGACGAACATCAATCTGGCTTCGATCATGATCGCGTCGGCGACAGGAGTCCAGGCGGACATCGAGCGGTTGAACAACTACCGGATCAACGGAGCATTCACAGGGCCGGTGACGTGGGCGATTGATCCGCCCGTCGACGATAATGGCGCAAACCGTACCGATTTCGCGTTTATTTCGCCTTATGACCTGCTGTGGCAGAATCTGGGACGGCGGCCGACAAACCCTGCATTTTATACCGGGGGTTTGCGGATGCGGTCATTGAGCACCACGGATTCGCTGGCGTTGGCGTATCACTTCATCCTGCGAAATTCGAGCGGGGCCACGTCAACCGTCGAAAGCAATCTGCTGACGACATTGGTCGGGCCGGCAAACGCGAATTCCATTTCTTCGGCATACGGTCCTGACGAGGCGGCGACGGCATGGTTTCCGGGATATGCGCCGGGCACCGCGGTATCGAATTCGGGGCTGGGCTTTAACTATAGCTCAGCCAACTTTCCCTCGGGCAACTACAACCGTCGGCCGCTCCTGGTGGCAAGAAACCCGGTGAGCAATACGACGGCGGTGGCGTCGGTGGCAGCGGTGGGGGCCAGCGGATATCCCAGCACACCGGTGACGCCAAATCTGCCCGTGGGCACCGTGGGTGGAACCCAGATGCAGGCGTATGGGAACGCGGGGGTGAAGACGAGCATCAACACAGCGCCATTTGAGGAGTTGTGGCGGGCGTATTGGAACGTGATGTGTGATACGGCGGTGACGACAGGGGCGCCGGGGGATACGGTTGTCAAGGGCATGGTCGGCAATGGGGCGGCCGTTGGCACGAACCCGATTTACGATCCCTACATTCCGGCCACGGGTCACGCTTTGCCGGCTGCTTATACGACTTATTACGGCGCGAAGGGGACTTATCATCCGCTGGAGATGTTTCGCTCGCCTCTACGCGAGGAGAATTACGCGTCGGCCGTTTCATTCGACAACAAGACGACGCGCATGGACGCCTACAACGTGATGTTGCTGCGGTCGGCGCTGGCGGCGATCAACACTGTGGATCTGCGGCACCAGGAATATGATGCGGCCGCCACGAATAAGTATCCGCACGAGATCACCAGCCGCACGATTCAGCTTCAGGCGTACGTGAACAATGCACCTGAGCCTG
Source organism: uncultured Phycisphaerales bacterium (assembly GCA_963788015.1). Taxonomy (GTDB): domain Bacteria; phylum Planctomycetota; class Phycisphaerae; order Tepidisphaerales; family Tepidisphaeraceae; genus JBBRHH01. The sequence continues at coordinate 2,100,474 of CAWBEY010000012.1, read as the reverse complement.
TCGAAGTGGTGGTGTATGGGAATCGGCCACAGTTGTTCATCACGGAAGTTTATGCGGAGAATGAGAACGTGGTCGTGACGCCCGCGCCGGCCGTGCCGGTGCGGCCCAAGGGATACGTGGCCATTGAGTTGTACAATCCCTATGACTTTCCGATGCCGCTGGACAACTGGCAACTGGGTGTGATGGATCGGCGTCCAAAGACAGCCACTCCCGCGCAAGCCTCACCCTATCCGACGATGAAAATCGTTCCCATCACCGGCTTTTCAATGCCTGCGGGGAAGACAGTGCCGGCCAAAGGATATGTGGTCCTTGAAAATTACAACGGGGGAGCTGCTGATGGCACGGCGGCAATATTGCGGCCGCCTGGTATCACCGTCAGCGGCACTTCGATTTATGTGAAGAACCTTCATGAAGTCTTTGCCGATCCAGCCACTGCGGGCAAGAATGGCGGCGAGCTGGTCATTCTCCGGCCACGCCGCCTGGACGGCACGCTGACCAAGAGTACGGTCGCGAACAACATTTACGACGAGACGACAGCCACTGCATCGCCGCCACTCATTCAAGATTTAGTGCCGGTGGACCAATTTGATTTCAGTGGGTCGATCACCCTCTTGAGCACGCCGCCACCGGCGGGAGCGAGCTTCACGGCGATTCATTACGCGCGGGGCAGTGATAACAGCGCCTCGAATGCCAGCGGGCAGGCATGGAAGTTTATCTATCCTGGCCGCTACGATGGGAGCAAGACGACAGGGCGGGTGGAGGGCACGCAGATCGCGACGTTTCTGGTCCCTGATCCGACCAATCGACTGCCGGTTGGATTGACGGTGCCGGCTGAAGCTGGACGCACCCGATGGCTCATCCAGCTACATCAACAATTTCCTGCCGATCCAGTTGTACAATCGCGATTTCGGCGGGCCGACGCCGCTGCGAAGTGGCACGACCACGGACAACAACAACAACTTTCCGTTTGGGGCATTTGCGCGGAACGGCGATTTGTTGCAGGTGCCGTTCATCGGCTCGTACCGCATACGCGAGCTGACCACGGGTGGCATCTTGAAAGCCGGCGTGGGGAGTCCTGACATCCTGCTGGAGATGAACTGCATCACCACGGATTCATCATTCGCCGACGATGGTGATACCACCGATGACGCGCAGGAAAACATTGGCCGATTTTGTCCCATCCACATGTCTGGGGCGGTGAAAACAACGCACTTGTGGATGATTGGGAAGATGATCCGGCTGCCGGGCCGCCGAAATGGCGCTACAAATGGGCGACGCGGCTGTTTGATTATTTCACGGTGTTTGCCCCGCATGACGATTACTATCCGAATGTCGCACCGATGGGTTCATATGCCGCGGCCAGCACGACCACGCCCGAAGCCAGACGGCGTGTATTTTATTTACAACTCCGGGAGCAAGACGTACACCGCATTGAACACGCCGCTGGCCGTGGCAAACGCGGATGATCCCAGTGTCAAAACCAATATGAATTTAGGTACACCTAACGAGACGTTGGTAGGCGTGGAGGGTCAGATCAACATCAACACCGCGCCCTGGCCCGTGTTGGCGACGGTGCCGATGGTGATGACTAGTACGGGTGCAATCGATCAGACAAATAACAATCTGCCTGGCGCAGGCGATTGTGAACTACCGAAATGCCAAGGGGCCTTTCAAGACGTTGTTTGATCTGCACAAGGTGACGGATGGTCTGGCGGTTCCCGTGAAGTCGTTTCAAAACGGCTGGGGGACGGTGGTGCTTACCAATGACCACGACGACATCGACGGCGACATCTCGCCCGCGGGCGCGTTGCTGGATACCGTGAAGAACGATTTTGAGGAGCAGTTCCTGGTCCTCAACCGCGTGAGCAATCTGCTGACGACGCGGTCAGATTCATTCACGGCGTATGTGCTGGTGCAGGGCTGGCGCGGGGCCGGGACCAAGACCCCGGAGCTGGTGGCGCAGCAGCGGCTGGTGATGTACATCGATCGCTCGGCCGTCAACCCCACCAGCCGAACCGTAAAAATCGCGTCAATGCCGAACAATTGATTCGGCGGTAATTCAGCTGATGGTTATTGCAGGAAGCCCTGGGCGCAATCCCGGGGCTTCTGCTTTTTTGGCTGGGCGTGGGCGGTTAAGATGGGATTGATGACGGGCAGGATGCTCGTTTGGCGCTCGCGGATAAGGGACATATCACATGCATGTGGTGATTTTTGAAGGCCGCCTCTGGACGACGTTTGCGCCGCTCTCATTGAGCCGGCCGGTTTTTATGCTGGGGAGTGGGACTTGTACGCTATTGGAGAAGCAGATTCGGGCGCTGTCGCCTACGCGGCTGACGTTGTGGGTTCGGCCGGAGTTGGCGGATTATGCCCGGCAGCGGATCGTGCCAAAGCTGGGGATTCCAACGGCCGTGAACGAGCCGCTGGATGATGAGTGGGCGTGCGTGATGAGTGGGCGGACGCTGCACATGCAGAGATTTGAGCATGCGCAGGAAGAGTCGGTGTTGGTGGACGAAGGCGACGTGATTCGCCAGGCGACGGTGCGCCGGCCGGGCCTGTCGCACGAGGATGCGCTGAACCGGAGCGGCAAGTGGACGGCGCTGTTGAAGCTTCCGCAGTCCAAGCCGCAGTCTCGGCTGGTGGATTATCTGTGGGACTTGGTGAAATGGAACGAGGAGTCGCTGCTGGGAGATTATGCCGCGCTGAAAGTGAAGTCGCAGCCCAAGGGGGCCGGGGCGTATCACATGGTGGAGGCGGAGAACATCTGGCTGGGGGAGAACGTGAAGATCGGGCCGGGCGCGGTGCTTGATGCGTCCAAAGGCCCGGTAATGATCGACAAGGGAGCGTCGATCGGCGCTAACGCCGTGTTGTGGGGGCCGTGCTACATCGGGCCGTATGCGCAGATCATGCCGCTGGCGTTGATTCGGCCGGGGGCGAGCGTGGGAATGATGTGCAAGATCGGCGGCGAGATGTCCAACTCCATCATGTTTGGGTATTCCAACAAGGCACACGAAGGATATCTTGGGGACAGCTACGTGGGGAAGTGGGTGAACCTTGGGGCGGGGACGACAACCAGCAATTTGAAGAACACCTACGGAGAGATCACGGCGCGCGGGGAGAGGGTGAAGTGAAAACGGGCCGGCGGTTTCTGGGTTCGTTGATCGGCGATCACACGAAGACGGCCATTGGATCGCGCATGATGGCCGGGACGTATCTGGGTTTTTCAAGCATGATGGCGAGCTCGAAGATTTCGCCCAAGATGCTGCCAAGCTTCACGTTTATGACGGATAAAGGCACGGAGGCATATCGGCTGGACAAGGCCAAAGAGGTGATGAAGGCAGTGTTTGGGAGGCGCAGACCGGGCGTGGCAGGCGCCGGATGATTGGATTACAGATTACGTGGCGCGGACGGCGCCGGGATTGAACAGGCGACGTTGTAAAACTCACGCGAAGAGCAGGCAGGGACGCCGATGGCCAGGAAATCAAACACAACGATGAAGCGGGCGCTGGTGGCCGTGATCCTGATCACGTCGGCGGCGATTGGGCTGAAATACTGGAACCGGCCGCACGCGGCCCACGCGAGGAGGCCGGCGACGTCGAAGGGGCAGGAGGTGCCGGTGTCGCTGGTGTTGTTGCTGCGTCAGCCCAGGGCGCTGGACAATGCGACGGTGCGGGCGGCGGCCAAGCGCGCCTGGGGCGTTGACCTTTCCAGCCAGGACCCCGCCAGCACGGAGTTCGTCGTCGGCGACACCACCAGCTACATCCTGGAGACGGGCGGGCATCGCTTCACGATGAACTTGAATCTGGGGCAGTACGAGGAATTGAAGGCGGCCGATCAGATCGATCCGCGCCTCGCGGAGGCGGTGGGGGGGCATGGGGCGTGGCTCGCGATTGACGTGCTGCGCGACGATGATGCGATGCCGGTGAAGCAGGCATATCAATACGTGGGGAAGCTGGCGGCGGAATTCCTCGACAACAACTGCCTGGCCATCTACGCCACGCAGGTGGGGGCGCTGGGGCTAAACACGCCCGCGACGGTGACCTTGTTGCGCGGCGATGATCCGCGCGGCGGTGGGCCACAGCGAGGCGGCGGTGACGATTGCCGAGGACGATGCGGCGATGAAGGCGGCGGTGGCCGAGGCGAGAAAGCGCTGGCCGGAGTTTGTGGCGGCGTTCAGCAAGCGCATCCCGGAGGATAATTCGTTCAACGTCTATGCGCCGTTCGTGGAGGGGGACAAGATGGAATGCCTTTGGATCAACGTGAGCTCGATCCAGGATGGGGTGGTGGACGGCATGGTTGAGGACAAGCCAACGTCGATTCAAACGGTGAAGATGGGGGACAGGGTGCGCGTGAACGTGGCCGAGATTCTGGATTGGAATTTCGAGAAAGGTGAGGGTGAGATCAGCACGATCATTGGAGACTTTGGTGATGCGGCGTTGAAGGCGCGGGGGAAGAGGCAGTGATGAGCAGCACGACACCGCCGGCGTCGGGCGAAGGGGGGGCTCTTGCATCCCCGCTTGAGGAGACGGCGCGGTGGGAGGGGTGGCTGTTTGCGGCGCTGCTGCTGGTTGAGCTGATTCCAGTGTGGGCGGTGCGATATTTCCCGACGCAGGACGGGCCGGCACATGTCGAGAATGCGGCCGTTCTCCGCTCGTGGTTTTGTGGCGGCGGCGGAATGATTCGGGAGTTTTATCAGCTTCGGGCGGTTGCTCTGCCCAACCTGCTTGGGCATGTTTTTCTGGCGGGGCTGACGGGTCTGTTTTCGCCCCGGGTGGCCGAGAAAATCCTGGTCAGCGGGTACGTGATCCTGTTGCCGCTGGCGGGACGGTATGCAGCGAGGGCGATTCGCCGCGGCGGGGGGTGGGTGGCGTTTCTGGTGTTCCCTCTAGTCTACAACCGGCCTTTCGAGCGGGGCTTTTACAACTTCTCGCTTGGCCTGGCGCTCATGTTGTTGTTGATCGGATACTGGGCGCGGCATCGAGAACGAATGAACTTGCGGCGTGGGTTTGTACTTATGGTCATCGCACTGCTGCTCTACTTCGCGCATCTCAGCACGGCCATTGCGGGGCTAGGCGTTGTGGGGCTTTTGAGCGTGGTACTGATTCCGCGGCAGGAGGCGACAGCGCGGAGATTGGCGGGCTACAACTTTTGGGCGGTGCTCCTGCCGTGGGCGTCGCTATTGCCAGCGGGATTGCTTTGCGCGTGGTACGTTCTCGCGCATCCGCTTGGAACTCCACTGGGCTGGCCGGCCGTTGGACGTCTTGCGGCGCTGCATGACCTGGCGGTGCTGGATGTGCTGGTGACGCATCAACTGGGTGAAGTTTTTCTTGCGGTTGGGTTTTCGCTGCTGCTGGTGGTGACAACCATCGTCGCCGCGGTGGGAAGGGTGCGCGGGCGGCGCATTTGCCGATGGGATGCGCTGCTGGCACTGGCAGTGGTTTTCTTCATCGCGTACATGCGGGCGCGGGATCGGCTGGCGATTGGGTTGTACGTGCCGGAGCGACTGGCGCTGGTGCTGGTGCTGGTGATGATCCTGTGGATTTCGGCCCAAGCCTTACCAAAGCTGATGCGGCAGGTGGCGGTGGTGGCGGCGGCGCTGCTGGCGGTGGGGTGGGCGGGGCTGAATCTTAAAGCGTATTCGCGGTTGAGCCGGTGCTATGAGGAGTATGTGGCGGTCGTGGGAACGATTGTACCGGGCAAGACCCTGTTGTCGCTAAGTTATTCGACGCAGGGTTTTGATGGGGATGGCCGGGCGCTGTCGTTGAACACCGCGCCGCTGCTGCACGTTGCGGGGTATGTGGCGGCGGGGCGGGGCGTGATTGATCTGGGGAACTATGAGGCGGCCAGTTCGCATTTTCCCTTGCACTTTCGGGAAGGGGTGGGGCCGGACGGTTTTGGGGGAATCGAGCCAATCGCAGGAAGACCGCCGTGCGCGGACATTGCGGGCTGGGAAAAGAGAAGCGGCAAGCGGGTGGATTGTGTCGTGCTTTGGTGGGCGCGGGAAGGCGATGAAGCGCATCCTTGCACATTGTCTTTGCGCGCCCAGCTTGCGAGAGAGTTTGAGCGCGTGGACGGCAGGGGGCGGGTAGAACTTTACCGGCGGCGGTAAGCCAGGCGGCTATTCTTCGATCATGTGGGCGATGGCGGCGAGGGTACACCAGGTGCAGGCGGGGGCGAGTTGGCGGCAGAGTTCTTCCATGCCAGGAAGGTTCCCGCTCACGTCAAAGCTGCTGGAGAAGCAGGCTCGGAAAGCGGCTTGGAAGCGCGGCTCGGCCGACAGTTCGTGCAACTGCTCGGCCAGTTGGTTGACGGCGTCGGTGGCGGAGTGATCGTCGGATCGAACCCAGGCGCCGGACAAATCTCCCAGGAGCGCCCGCACGGTTTCGAGCGCCGGCATGGCCGTGATGCGCATTCTGCTGAGTTCCAAGGTGCCTCCAATGTTGCGGTCGCGAAAACAAATTCTCCAGAGACTGCTACTTCAAGAATGGTGCCAATGCCGCCCGACCGTCAGCATCCGATAACATCGTGCCGACCAGTATTGACCCATCTTCCTTCAGTGCCAGTTAACAGCTCATTGCGGCCATAGCACCCGGCCGTGTGCCAAAACGGCCGGCCTGTCGGCTTGACAACCGGACAAACTTGCAGAGCATGGCCGACCCCGCCCGATATCACAGTTGGCGCGGCTGGTTCCAAAGAACAAATTGTCGCCAAACACGGATGTTAACGACGATGTCGAATGCTGTATTGACCCAGCGGCCAACCCGCCCGGCCATGGAAGGCCTCGAGCGGCGAAGGCTGCTTACGACGTTTTACGTCAGCGCTCATGGCGATGACGGCAACGCCGGATCTTCGCCCGGCCAGGCTTGGCAGACGATCAAACATGTGAATCAGCACACGTTTGCGGCCGGGGATCGCATCCTGTTTCAGGGGGGCGACCGCTTCGGTGGGCGGCTTTACTTTGGGCCTAATGACGCGGGTACGGCGACCAATCCGCTGCTGGTGGGAACCTACGGGATCGGGCGGGCCACAATCTTGGCTGACGTATCGGGTGGTATTTTTGTTTACGACACGGGTGGTATTTCCATCTCGAACCTTCGCATCGTCGGCCCCGGCGTGCGAGCGCGGGGGAACGCTTCGGGAATCAGTTTCTTCACCAATCTCGCCAACGGTGCCCGTTTGCAGCATGTGTACGTGAATAATGTCGAGGCCAGTGGCTTCGTGGGCGCGGGGATATCGGTTGCATCATGGAGTGGCCACAGCGGCTTCAGCGACGTGCGCATCACCAACTGCTCGCTGCATGACAACCTGGAGGCGGGCCTGGCGACTTATGCACAGATGGCGGATGTGCATCAGAATGTTTACATCGGCCACGTTCAGGCCTTCAACAACGCGGGCAACCGCACCAAGCTTAATTCCGGCAGCGGCATCATGCTGGGCGGCGTTCATGGGGCGGTGGTGGAGTATTCGGTGGTGCGCGACAATGCCATTCATGGAGACGGGGCAGTGGGGATCTGGGCGTACGACTCTTCGAACGTGATTTTTCAGCACAACGAATCGTGCCGCAACCACACGTCGGGCGGGAACGATGGCGATGGGTATGACTTCGATCGCAACGTGCGCAACTCGGTGATGCAATACAACTGGGTGCATGACAATGATGGGTCGGGTTTCGAGATGGCGCAGAACGGCAAGGCCGGGCGGTATTTCAATAACACATTGCGCTTCAACAGCAGCGAGAACGATGGGCGCAAAAACGGCTACGGCGGGCTGGATATCTGGGGGCCGGTGGCGAACTGCACGCTTGAAAACAATATTGTTTATTCGACCGGGGCGGGCAGCACCAAGGCGATCCGGATCATCAATGGGACAAGCGGGCTTCGGCTGCGGAACAATTATTTTCAATCGACGACCGGGCCGCTGGTGTTGGACATCGCGCCGGGGCAGACCAACCTGATCTTCGCGGACAACAGTGCCATCGCGCCGTCCAACGCGGTGAAGGTGACGGATGGATATACGGTCTACCCGGATTTGAAGGCGTGGACGGTGCGGTTTGCGAAGGCGGCGTGAGGCACGTCATCAGAGGTCTTGATTGGCGGGCTTGGTGGCCGGTTGCGTGGCGGGCTTGAAGCCTTCGTCTTCCATCATTTTGTGCATCCGATCCAGCTCTTTTTTAGTGCGGTATTTGATGAACTCGCGGAGATCGGGCGGGACTTGAGACTGGGGGACGAGAACCTGGATGCCGATGTCGAGCTGGATGATGCCAAAGTTTGGCTCGCGCAGCGGACCCGCCCGGCCGGCGAGGGGATTCTCGATTTTGACGCTATCATCGGTGACGGTGTAGGAAAGACCCGTGGAACCGGCCACGGCTTCGAGGATCTGGCGGATGCTGGCGTTTTCAAAGACGGCGCGAATGGTGCGGGACTCCGGAGGGATGGCAGCGACGGCGCCGCTTTGAATGTCGAAGCGCACGCCGCTGCGGGCGGATAATTCCATCAACACCTGCAGCACATCAACAGCGTTGTAGCGGACGGTCATGGTGCGTTCGAGCTGGGCGCGGACGCGATCTTCCTTGGTGGTGACGACGAGCGTTTTGCCCCACGGATACCAGGTGGCGCTGGTTTCCTTCGGGAGGGATTCAAGAGCATCGAGGAGGGTGGCGTTGCGCGGGACATTGAGCTGCTGCTCCTGCTTCACCGTGCCTGCCGACCGATTCTCGATGGCGAAGGGGGACTTGAGGTCGGCCAACTTTTTGTCGACGGCTTCGAGCAGTTCTTTGATGGTGGGGCGGGTGTTGTTGAGATCAAGGCGATTGGAGGCGACGGTGTCGAGGGCCTGAAGCTCGTTGACGCTGGCGCGGCGGGCCAGGCGGCGCAGGGCGGGTAGGGGCTCGACGGCGACGGCTTCCTCTTTGAGCGTGAACGTGAGGCCAAGCTTTCGCGTGATGGCCTCTAGCGCTTCGCGAAGGGTCTTGTGCTCGATGGTGGCGCTGATGCTGGTGTCCTGACCCCAGGGCAACAGGTCCCAGATGACGGGATCCGCCTCGAGGCGCACCCCAGTCTGCTGCGTGATAAGCTCCAGCGCCTGCGGGAGTGGCTGGGGCTTGTTGAGCGCAACCTTCACCTGTTCGTCCAGGGCCTTGTTGATAAGGGCGCTGGAGTCTTGCGCGAGGCTCAGGGAGGAAGAGAAGAGAGAAAGGGCGAGGGCGAGAAAGAAGCGGAGCATGAGAAATCTCCAGAGGTCGAGTGCGGCTTAGTAGGGCGTCCGGAGATTATCTTCGCTGGGTTGTGCCCCCGGAGCAATCATCTCGATGTGGGTTGGGCCGTCAGCGAACCCTTCGAGCGCGTACGACTCAGCGGGGCGGCTTGGATTTTGAGCGAGGGTGGGGGCCAGGATTTCGACTTGAGCGACGGCCGGCCCGGTGGGGGCTTCGGGGGCGGTAACGTTGACTTCAAGGCGTGCGCCCGAGTTGGACGGCGCTTGCGGTGAGTTCTGGATTGGGGGCGGTGACATGAACGTCGGCCGTCCCCGGCTTGTAGAACTTCACCCACAACCCGATGGTAAGGAGGATTGAGGCGGCCAGGGCGATGCGCGCGGTGGTACGGGCCCATGTGCCAATGCGCATGCGCGACGCTTGCGACTCTTCGTCGATGGCTGAAGAAATGTGATCGGCGAGGCGGTCCCACTTCACGTCGGGCAACGGCCAGGATTTCTGGATGGCCGCGGGCTCGAGAACTTTATCGAGGGCGCGATATTGATCGAGAGTGGCGGCGGCGCGGGCGTCGTGCGAGACACGCTGCTTGACGCTTGCCTGCTCTTCGTCGGGAAGATTGCCGTCCAGGTAATCCAGGAGCGTGTATTCAAAGTCTTCATCGACCGAGGCGGAAATGCCGGCGGCCAGGCGGTCCCAATTGACGGCGGGAACGGGCGGGGCGGCAGCGAGCACGTTGTTGAGCTTGCGATATTCGTCGAGCAACTGACGGGCCTCGGGATCGTCAGCCAGCCGCTGGTCAAGCGCGGCCACAGCATCCGGCGACAGGTCGCCGTCGAGATACTGTGTGATCTGAAATTCGAGGGTTTCGTCGATCATGGAGAGTCGGGAATAAAAGTCTCGCGTGAAAACGTCTCGTGTGATGAAGCCCCGCATGTACATGCGGGGCTCTATATTTTAGAGATAATCTTTCATCAGTTCCTTAAGCTTCTTTCGGCCTTGAAACACATGCCATTTCACGGCCTCCACGCTGCACTCTAACGCTTCGGCCACTTGCTTCTGAGGCATTTCCTCAATCGTGAACATCAATATTGCCATGCGCTGCTTATCCGGCAATTCTTTCAAAGCTTCCTGCAAACGCACGCCCATCTCGCGGCTTTCCATCCGGTGCAGCGGATCGACTTCCCGGCCCATCCACTCGCTGCCGCCACCTTGCTCCTGCGAATCGGTGGAACCCAGGCAATCGTCGAGCGGAAGCTGGGAGCGCACTTTTCGGCTCCGCCGGAAATTTAGCGACAGGTTGGAGACAATCCGCATCAACCAGCCGCCGAACGCTTCGGGCTTCTGCAACGAGCTGAGGCTGCGATACGCTTTCAGGAACGCGTCTTGTGTCACTTCCAGCGCGTCCTGGCTGTTGCCCAGCAAGCGGAACGAAACAGCCACCGCCTGCCGTTGATAGCGCCGGATCAGTTCATCAAAAGCATCGCGCCGCCCGCTGCCAGCCTGCAACACGAGTTGCATGTCCGTTGGCGACTGTGCGCTTCGAATCGACCCGGTGCCGGGCTCTTGCGCCTCAGACTCCATAAGTAGGACACCTGACGTGATTAAGGGTTAGATGGATTACCGCCAAATTGTGCAAGCAATGGCACCATAGCCATTTCCATCATAGCCGCTGGCCAATGCGTGCTGCAACCGTTTGTATTCAAAGGTTTTGCAGGAGCTCCCGGCAATAGTCGGCGGCGGCTTGGGCAATCTGGGCGGGGCTCTTGGAAATGTGGTTCCGCATGCGGCGGACGAGCGCGGTACCGACGATGGCTCCGTCGGCCACCGATGCGAGTTGTCGGACGTGCTCGGCTTTGGAGATGCCAAAGCCTACGCAGACGGGCACGGGCGAGAGTCCGCGCAATTCGCGCACGTTGCGGGCCAGATCATCGGGAAGTTTATCTCGCTCGCCGGTGATGCCGGCCACGGAGAGGTAGTAGATAAAGCCACTGGAGAGGCGGACGATCTGGGCGCGGCGGGCTGCGCTGGTGGAGGGGGCGACGAGCAGAACGGTGTCGAGCCCGGCGTCGCGGACGATCTTGCACACGCTCTGCGCCTCGGGCGGTGGAAGATCGGGAAGGATCAGGCCATCGAAACCAGCAGTTTTCGCTTCGCGCGTAAAACGATCCAGGCCATGGCGGTAGACGATGCTGTAGCTGACCATCGCCAGCAGAGGAATGGATACCGAAGATCGAGCAGCGGCCACGGCGGTAAAGACGTCGGCCAACTTAAGCTTGTTTTGCAGCGCAATGTTAAATGCTTCCTGAATCACGGGGCCGTCGGCGATAGGGTCGGAATAAGGGATGCCAATTTCGATAGCACTCGCGCCGGCCTGCTCAAGGGCGGGGAGGAGGACTTGGGTTGTTTCGAGGTTGGGATAGCCGGCGGGGATAAAGGGAAACAGGCCAATGCGGTCGGCGGCACGAAGGGCGGCGAAGATTTGGCCGAGGGATCGGCGGGGAAGATTTTTTGTTTCGTGAGGCTCGGCTTGGGTGGAATGGGGCACGGTTTTTGGATGATAAGGGCGGTGGGGGCGTGGTCAAGGTACGTGCAAAGAGGCGGATGTTGGGGGGCATGCGCGAAAAGGGTGATATGTTTCAACGTGATGATGCCATCGCCACTGCGCCGCGCACTCTCACCGGTGAGATGCTCAAGAGGTTTGATGAGTGGAGCAGCTGCGCCGTTAGTGAATAGGCCCTTCGTCGCAATGTTCACTTTCATCGAATCAGGCCGCAGCAGATCAGGATTGTGAACGCGGAGAGAAACAGGATCACTTGCGAGGCGAGGATGACCAGAAACGGATGATCAAACCGAAGATAGCAGCGATAGGCCAGGCATAGCCGGCAGATCATGAACGCTAAAAGTATGCAGCCGGCACAAACGAGACTGATTTCTTCACTGGATCGCATGTGCAATGATCGGCTTACAAAATTGTGGACGTAAATGTATGAATGGGTGCGGAGATACTTCGCGTCGATATAGAACAAGCCGTACAAGATGTTGGCTAGCGGGACGGCCCAGAGGATCGCATCGGCGCTGTAGAACACGGCCCGTCGGACATGGGCGCGACTCACTCCACGGCGGCGCATGGATTGAAAGAAAATCTGCAGGATTAGCAGCGTCAACAGTGGCCAGGCAAGAAATACCACCGCTACAAACCGGATCCCATCGTGGCTTAGTACATGGAAAAGGACGAAGGGACCCCACTCAAAAACGTTTGGAAATTTGCCGCGCAGCATGGCCTCGATGAATGGTTCGGCACACAGTGCAAACAGCGCCAGAAATACGCCGAGCAAATACGCGACGATCCAATAGGTAACAATTTCTCCGGAATGCAGCTTGTGCGTGGGGGTGATTCCATTCCAGAACCTGATCGGGCGCAGGCCGCCGAGCGCGGTTTTGCAGAACGACCAGATTCGGTGGCGGGGATAGTGTTCAAAGAGGTAGGGGTGCTGGGTCTTGGGGGCCAGGGCTTCTCGCCAACTGAAGCGATAGCCACACTCGGGGCAGCGGGGATCAACCAACCCGCGCAGGTTGTATTTGCAGAGGGGGCAGTGGATCTCGCGGGCGAGGGTATCCCAGTTGGGCGCACCGGCGTTGTGGGGCAGCGGAGATTTTGCAGTGGCCATGAAAGGATCGTACTACATGTTTGCGTAATAGCTCCCAAGTTCGTTTGATCATTCCACGTCGACCAATGTGTGGGCAAGGTGCGTCAACGCGGAATAAATTCTAGTGGTGTCTGAGGCAAGCTTTGCAAAGGAGTTTGCCGGCCCTGCGTCTCAAGTCAGTACCGCGTCACTTCCACTTTCCCCTTCGAACGTTGTGCGTCGCTTCGCGTGTAGCGGAGGACGGGGTTCACGTGCATGCCGGAGCTGTAGTACCACTCTGCCGTGTCGTCATCGATCTTGGTGGGGAGGCCCAATAGCGCGACCAGTTCTTCCAACCGCATGCCGTCGTGAATGATGCCCGTTTCCTGTAGAACGCCCCAGGCAAACTGGAGTCGCGCGTGGGCCAGGTGATGATCCATCGTCGCGGTCTTCCGCAGGTCGGCGTTGACGGCATAATCGGGGATCAGGGCGTGTTTTCGCGCCAGTGCAATGGCCTTCAGCCTCGCCGGGGAATTCTCTGGCAGCGATCCCACGCTTCGCACGATGTCGTGGGTCTGGCCTTGCAGGGTGAGCGCCTGCACCCCCAACTGATCCTCGGGCACCTTCGGCGGCTTGCCCGCGAGAAAGGCCTCCACGGCCGGCAGTTGTTGCTCTACCTCTGCGGCCGTCAGCTTCGGGTACTCCTCGCAGGATGCGAAAGGGACGCAGCCCAGCAGAACGCAAAAAAGGACGAATGATCGCATGATGCACTCCTATTCGCCGCACCCGCCATCACTCGAATGCAGGGAAGGCGTTTTGGACCAACTGCACGAACTGGGCCTGAAACCAGCGGCCGGAGACGGGGGCGTTGGGTAGGGCGTTGGTGAGGGTGTTGCCGTTGAGCGAGTTGCCGTGGTACGTCGGGTCGCACATCCGATCGAACCCCTTGCCGTCCGGATTTTCCGGGCCGGTGGGGATCAGCGCTGGAACCATCCGATGCCCCAGGCGGCTTGACCCAGACGAAGGCGTGATAGTTCGAGGCTGGATTGGCGATGGGCCTGGCGCCGATGCCGGCGCCGGACTGGTTGCCCCAGTTTCCTTTGTGTGTGCGCTTGTCGATGGTGGTCTCGCGGACGAAGGTGCGCAGATCACTGGATTTGCTTGGGCCGGTTGGGCGATTCGGGCCGCCCCAGCCGTTGCGCGAAGTGTCGACCAGCAGGCCGACGCCGGCTGGATAAGGGTCGCTTCCGGTGGTCAGGGCCGTGCGCAGTGCGGTGGCGTAGCTCTGCTCGTCGATGTAGTCATTCCAGTCATACCAGCCCTGGAGCGAGCGAACCGGTTGGCCGCCGACCATGGTGTTGGCGGTCATGTACGGTTCGACGAAGGCATTGTAGTTGGCGGTGTTGCTGATGAAGCCATCGACCTTGTTGTTGCCGCCGGGGATGGCCGAACCCATCTGCTTGAGCAGATCCACGAACGGTTTGAAGTTGGATGGCCAGCCCAGCCATCCGGCGTGGGCAACGTCGATGTAGGCGTAAGTATTAGTAATAGAGCGCAGCGTGCCGACGGCATATTGAATGCCCTGAACGTAGGCGCCGGTGGATTTTGCTTCGGCGACTTTTGGGAAGCTGACGTTGGTGATGATGTTGGGCAGTGAGTCGGGCTCAATGACCATAACGATTCGCAAGCCGCTATATTTGGGCTGCTTGATGACGTTGAAGATGGCGTCGATGTATTCCTTTTTGTAGCGGTTCAAACCATCTTTGGCGATCAGCAGTTCGCCATTGGAGGCCAGAGCAGCGCCATCGCGATTGGGAAGATTGTAGATGACGATGCCGATGGCATTGGCTTGCTGCTTGAGGGCCTCATCGAGATGGCCGGCCAGGCTGCGCGGGTAGCCGTTGGTGCCGTTGACGGCGGCGATGCTGTCGAGCCAGACGAACGTCGGATGCTTCGCCACCTGCTTCATCTGGGCTGCGAGCGGGCCGCCCTGCAGTTTCGCGGCCGCCTCGATGGAGGCGACGTGATCGACGTCCAGGTAGAAGGTTGCGTCGACAAATGGATTCTCCACATGCCCGCCGGTCTTCTGCAAGTCAATCGAAGCGGACCAGAGGCTAGAGGGGAAAAGTGCCGGAGCGACGGCGGCCGAGGCGGCCATGGTCTGCAGGAACTTTCTACGCGAGGTTTGCATTGGGTTGGTCCTCTGTATGAAGTGACTTGGCGCGGATGAAGGACAGCATTCTGAGCAGCTGCATTAACAGGCGAAATGGCCGGATTGTCAATTGTCATTGGAGATCATTCGGCAGGTCAGGGATTGCGCATGGGCTGCCCGAATTTGATTCTGATTGCCGATAGGAGGGTGGTCGGGTAATCGTGACGGGATAGATGCACCATGAATGGAAGAAACAAAATCCGCAGTGCCAATCGAAAGGAGTTATCGACTGCTGGCGCTGGGCCTACAACCTTCTGGTTTTGTTATTGGCTCTGCGTGATTTCGGCCATCTGCAAGGGCGTTACGCTTCAATTGTTCTGTGAGCCCACGCCGGGGCCCTTTGGAAGATGGCATGACTTTCTGATCGCCTGGCGGCCTGACGTGAAATTCATCGCGACGGTGGGGTTGGTGTTTCAGGGGCTGCTGATCTTGACGCGACGCTGGCGGGTTGTGCGTGGCGTTATCTGGGTTGGTTTTTTGGCGCTGGCTACGTCGAGCGCCTTTTACGCCATCGCCAGTGTGTGGATTTTTTCGTATCTGCGGACACCGTTGACCTATCCGCTGTTGTCCATGGCCGGGGACATGAAAAATATGCGCTCTTCGGTTGGGGCATTCGTAACACCCTCGACCGTAACGCTGCTGGTGGGGGGGCCGCTGATGTATCTGTTGCTGTCCTTTCTTTCGCAACGGTTTTTCCCCCGCGCGGATCGCGGGTCTGGCGCGTTGGTGCCATTGTGGTCGGACTTGCTTTGATCGGCCTATTCGTTGGCGGCCGGCGCGCGCCCAATGACGACTGGGCCAATCGGGATGATCGGCGCATCGCCGAGAGCCCACATTGGGTGCTGCTGCGGTCGTGTATTATGGAGCTCGTCGGCGGCCAGGGAATCTATCTGGCGAAGGACTACCCGCCCGAGGATCTGGCTGATTTTCAAAACGGCGATGAAAGAGGACGCAATGAACCGTCGCCGGGCATCGCAGGCGACTTTCGGCCGAAGAACGTGATCCTCGTCGCGCTGGAATCGGTGGGTATTCAGCACTTGCAACTTTACGGCAGCCCCTATGCCACGATGCCGAACCTGACGGCCGAGGCGGCGAGTCATGGGATGAGCTTCGACAATATCTATGCACACGTTGGCCAGAGCGCGAACTCGCTCTTGGCGATGACGCTGTCGAAATATCCAAAGATGAGCTGGCGTGAATGTAGCGTTGAACAACCTGATATGCTGGGCACGAGCCTGGCGAGCTTAATGCATGAAACGGGACATCGCACGGCCTACATCACCTCGGCCGACAATCGCTATGCCAACAACGATCAATTCCTCTTGAATCGCGGCTACGACGACATCTGGGACTATCGCGCGATGCCGGGGGAGAACCTGCTTTTCTCGTGGGGCGTCGAGGACCGTTGCCTGATCGACGCAATGATCCGGTGGATCGATCGCGGCCGGGACAAGCCATTTTTTCTGATGGCTTGGACGGAGGCGACACACCACCCTTACCAGTTGGCGCCGGGCCAGCCTGTGATCGACTTTTTCCCGGACAAGCAACATCTTCCGGCCGATGAGAGCGATCTGGGAAAGTATCTGAACACACTGGTAGAAGCGGATCGGCAACTTGGACGGCTGTTTGAAGCACTGCGCGAGCGCGGGCTGGCGGATGATACGCTGGTGGTAATCACCGGCGATCACGGCGAAGCTTTTGGCTCACCGCACAAGACGTACGGGCACGGAGGCAAGCTGTTTGAGGAAAACCTGCACGTGCCGCTGGTGCTTTGGAACCCGCGCCTGTTTCATGGTGAAAGGCGCAGCGTTATTGGCGGCCACATTGATGTTAACCCAACAATCCTGAATATCGTGACGCCCCATGTGCCCATCCCAGCCGCGTGGCAGGGACGAAGTCTGTTCGAGGAGCAGCGCACGGGCGCACTTATTTTTACGCAGCCAATTATGATTATCTGCTGGGGGTTCGGGAGCAGAACCTGAAGTACATCTTTAATGCGACGGAAGGGGATGGGCAGTTGTTTGATCTGTCGGCTGATCCGCAGGAGCAACATGATCTGGCACGGCAGAGGCCCGAGGCATGCCGGGGCTTTCGCCAGCGTTTGGCGGCGTGGATGGATTATGAATCGCATCATTGGGGGGTGGGGAGGGGCGGGTGAGGGGCAGGGGACTTCAAGGATTTTTAGGCGGCGTTGCCGGTAGTCTGTCGCCGATGCGCTCCTTGCTGAGGGCGATGTCGTCGATCCAGGCGACGAAGCCCTGGCCCGCTTGCTGGTAGTTGTTCCAGCCGAATGAAAGACTCTCGAAGACTTCGGGGATCTCGGATTTCTCAAAGTTTCCCTTGCCCTTGCTGAACGAGGCGTCTTTCACTTCCTGGGCGTCGATGAAGAGGCGGTAGGTTTGCGTGGCGGAATCGACGTACCACTCCGCCAATGTCCATGCGTCGGTGTAGCGGTAGTTGTAGCCGCTGCCCTTGCCGAACTCGGGGCGTTTTTTGGGCTGGACGTTGTAGAGGAATTGGTGGGTGCCTTTGGGGCCCAGCACGGTATCCAGAAGGCGGACCTCGATGGGGTCTTTGGCGAGGGGACTTTGTGCGGAGCCGGCGACAAGGGTGGAGTGGATAACGGGGAACTTCCCGGTGCCCTGCGGCTCGGGCACGGGCAATTGAACTTTGAAGTAGAGGCGGCCCCAGTGCTCACCGCCGAGAGCGGTGAGGGGCTCGCCCGTCAGCGTAATCCGCCGGGCGCCGTTGGCGGCGGCATCCATGCGCAAGGACTTGTGCCCGCCGTGCGCAACATCGTCCACGACGCTCACCGAGCCGGATTTGGTGAAGCCTTTGGGAATTTGGCCGACGGGCGTGGATTCAAAATCTTCGGCCAGGATGAACTTGGCGGAGCCGAGCGGCGGGTCGAAGACGAGCTTCGCCGGGGCTGTGGTTGGACGGGTGGCCGGGGCGGCGTGCAGGGCCGCGGAGAAGGCTGCGAAGGCAAAAAGGGCTATGGCCGATGCGGTGAGCTGTCGCAGTCTTTTAGTGGTGGTCATGGAGGCTCCGTGTGAAAGTTTTCGAGCGATTATAGATGCGGGCGTTTTGCTTACGGCGCTGTGGCGGAGAGGAGGGGATGTGTGGGGGCATCCTGGCCGAGATCCCAGATCATGATTCCGGCGTAGGCATTCTGGCGGGCGTAATGGGTTTTGGCGGCGATGGTGGCCGGGGAGTTGAAGTACCAGGTGACGGGTTGATTATTAAACGCGTCGGGCAGGGCGACGGTGAGATGATCGACATTTGTGGGAGGAGACTTGTGGGTTTGATTGGCGTAGGCACTGGTGATGTCGGCGTAGGATTCGGCCGTGGTGTTGTCCCAACTGGTGCCAGCCCGGCCATAGAAAGGGAGGCCCAGCAGGAGCTTGGTTTTGGGCAGGTGATTGGCTGCAAGGTAATTGGCCCAGGCGTGCAGGTCGTGGGTCGACTGGGCGAAGGTGGAGTGGTTGGCAAAGTCGAGATCGTAGGCCATCACGTTGATGGAGGTAAGATCGTGAAGCGCCTGGGGGCTCACGATGTATTGCTGGCGGGTGGATGAGGCGATAGGGAGCTTTTCGGCATTGACGGCGGCGGAGAGGTCGAGGCTCGGGGCGCGGGTGTGGAGGGTGTGGATCAGGCTGGCGTAGTTGGTGAGCTGCGCGGCCGTGGGGTTTTGCGGCTCGTAGTCGAGGTCAATACCGTTGAGGCCGAATTTGGTGCAGAGGGCGCGGGCGCTGTCGGCGAAGGCGGTGCGAAGAGAGGGGTTGGCGGCGACATGGGCGATGGAAGAGTCGTAGCCGTCGCCGCCGATGACAACATCAATCTTGACGTGGTGGCGATGGGCGAGTTTGGCGGCGGCCGAAAGCTGCGAGAGGCCAAAGCCGCTGGTGCTGGTGGAGGGAAGCCGGCCGGTGGCGGCGCTGGGGGCGAAGGAGAAATAGTTGATCTGGGTGAGGGCTGACCAGTCGAGGGAATGGATAACGGCGGCATAGTGGTAATCGGGGAGATAGCCGACGACCTGGAAGGAGGAGGCGAAGAGTGTGCGCCGTTCGAGAGTTTCGCAGGCGGGTAGGCGGGGCATGGCGCGGTAGATCATAGCAAGTGGGTGGCGCGGCGGAAGGCGGGGCGGGAGGGGGGCGGGTTTTATGGATGGATGTTTGAGCTGGCCGTTTTTTTGGGTGTTCTGCTCGAGTGTTCGTAGAACGCGGCCGGCCGGATGATTTGGGCCGGGGCGGCGGCGGGGATCGCCACCTGAACCGACGAGGCGGATGGCCAGCGGATGGCCGGGAGGTCGCTGAGGGGTTGGGCGGGTGTGTGACTTTGGGTTGGCTATCTATAATGTGTGGATTGTTTGGGATGTCTATCGTTGTGCCCCGTTTTAGGCATAAACGGGCGATGCCGCCGTGGCAATACGTGATGGTTGAGCTTTGGAGGCGGATGTTGGTCCATCCTCAGTTGGAGTTGATGAATGCGACGCTAATCCCCGGGCGGTGTTTTCAGATTTAAAGCTTAGCTGATCTTCGACAAGTTCAAGGTCCATGTGAATTGATTAGAAAGGAGCCAATATCGTGTTTCAAAATCAACGGAGCAGGAAGCTACTGTGCTGGCTCGGATGCGCTCTTTGGCTTTGCGCGTGTATGCCGACGACGGCCGGTGCAGATGATTTGGCAGGCCGGCTGACGATATCGTTGAAATTGAATCGAAGCAGTATTTTTCCTTTCGAACCGCTTGTCGTTTGGGTTACGGTTGCAAACGCGTCGAAGGAAAGCCAAATCGATCCGTCCAAGGGCCTCTGCTGCGTTCTTGTTCGCGCGGATGATAAATCTGTCTTTGAGGCACGTGGCCTTAATGAGAGCGCGTGCGTCGCTCTTCCACCAACTAAGACTTTGTCGCCAGGGCAGACGCGAACAACGCCCGTAGTGCTTGAAATGCTAATTCGCGCGAAGCACGTATTTGCACGACCGGGAGTCTATTGGATCAAGGCACATGCCGATGGTATCGGTGATACAGAGGCATTGAAGCTTGTCGTTGCAGCGGTGCCGCGCGAGGAAGTTGAGCCCACTGATTTCCTGGCGGCCCACGATATCTGCCATTCCTTCACGGCTGGAACTATCAACGAATACATTCGAATCATGCAAGACTTTTCGGGGAAGAATCCTGCGGAAGAAATGAACGACTTCGTCCACCGATTTCCGAAGTCCCGTTATGCCGATTGGTGCCGCTACGGTTCGGCGCTTGTCCGTCGGATTCAGTCGGCTGAAAAGGATGATGCTCTTCTGGCCATGCAGCGGGAGTTTGAGAACATCGCTCCCCAGGTCATTGAACCAGTCGCCACAAATTGTTGGTTGGAAGCCGGTACGATCGCGATTCAGAGAGGGGAAGTGGAAAAGGCTGAGATCGATTTTACGAAAGCGGCAGGGGCGCGGGGAAGTGACACGGTCACAGAGCAAATCGCCTACATCAGAGCGACCGAGGTGAGGACGGCCGCAACCCAGGCGACTGTGCCGAACCTTAATCCAGATCAGATCATTCTGCGTGTGACGCACGAATTGGAGTCCCAGCGTTATGACGTACGTGCCTTCCTGACGGAAGAGTCGGATGGTCTTGTCGAATACATGAAGGCGGTCGATGGAGTCATCAAAAAGCAGCAGATGGAACACACTTCAATCGTGCAGCTAAATTATTCATTGGGTGAACAATTGAGGCGTTGCGTAATGGTTTATTGCAAGCCACTCACACCAGAGGGATGGGCGGCTCGGCAGGCGAAGTATGATTCCACGGACAACCGAAACGGCAAAATGCCGGCGACCTTGCCAGATTCTGGAAATTGATCGTCCCGGTTGGCGTTCTTAAATACGGGATATATTCGTAAAGCTTTTCTGATGCCGAAATGAATTTCCGCGATGTCATCGCGCCAGGTAAGTTCGCTGTACTGTATCGCGGGCGGTAGATCACCGTCCTCTCGCCGATGAGATGGGGCGGGATGATGGCTCAACCAATAGAGATCCAGGTCTTTCCGCACCGCATCGACCGGGGTGGCGGCGTATCAGTGCGGAGGCGTTGCTGGAGGATTCGTCGTCTGCTGCGAGACCCTGACACCGAAGCGATTATTGAACTCGTTCATCTTGTCGCGCGACTCTTGAGTCTGCCGCTGCTGCTCCCGTTCGTGCTGAATGCTGGCGTGGGTCCAGATGGCGGAACCGACGGCGAGAATTGTGAAACCGACGATAAGCGCGGCCAAATATTTGCTTACCTGGTGCCAGCGTTTCTGAAAGCGATACTGGTCTAGTGCCGTGAATTCGACGGCCACCATCGCGATTGTGGCAAACACGATTGAGAATTCGTACGACTTCCAATCCCATTTCAACTTGTTTGCGATGGCGATGACCAAGATGGCGTGAAGGACCCAGCAGACAAACATTGCGGTTTGGGACTGCGACAGCATCGACAACGGGTCGATGTTTCTTTTCTGCGGTGGCGGTGCGGTTCGCTTCGGCCGACGCCGGGGGGTGAGGATTTCGCATCGGCCGGGGTGTTTTGGATCGTAGATCACCGCCCACGGCGCACCGACGTACATTTCTGCAACTCTGGCGTCCGAAAAGTCGCGCTTCACGCGATAGGTTACGTCCTTGACGACATAGGAAAACGTTACAGGACGGTTGTCGGCGGCTGCGAGGCCTGAAATGTTTGTGATGGTGGCCTGCGAAAGAACGCCGCGCTGCAGAAGATCGAACGTACGGCGCACTAGAACAAAAACTGTCAAAGCGCTGAGGACGCTGAGCAGGGACGCCGACCAGAAATAAATCTGCCGTGTCGTCACATCAACCGAATGACCACGATCCAGCAGGTTCGCATCGAACAACGCCGCGGCCAGATATACCGTCCAAACCCCAATGACGACGACGCTGCCGACAACACTCGCCACCACGAGTGTCCCCCGCAACTGCCGACCCACGTCAAGATCTGTATCCTCCACCATCGACGGCCGGCCGGCGAGGGCTGAGGCCTCACGTTTTGAGTCTATGTACCCACCTACCGGAAATTTCTGAACCGCGTCTGCTCCGACGGCTGGAACGACAATGACGCTGTCACACTTGGGGCACTTTGCACGCTTACTCGCCATCTCATCACGAACCTTGTAGCCGTGATCACAAATTGGACATTTGAACGCGATCATCGTCTTCACCTCTTGGAGCGCAGTTTTGATCAGCGGTCAACCGGCCGACCCTGCCCCGCCAGCGAAACCTGGGGTACTGCAACTACGTTAAATCGCGTGCGAATGTTTGCGTTGGCGATGGCATTTGTCGTCAATAATCTAGATCTGAAAATGCAGCCGCAGTCCCAGCACCACCGACGGGCCGCGGTCGCGGTTGTAGGCGGGGTGGTTTAAGAACTGGGCGTCGGCGCTTAGATAGAGGTGGCGGGAGATTTTGGCGGAGTAGTATGCTTCTACGATCTCTTCGGCGTCGTAGGTTAGTGTGCCATCTCCGATGATGAAGCCGACGCCGCCGGCGGCCAGATATCGGCGGTGGCCGCTGGACAAGCCGTTGAGCAGTCCGGCCACGCCCGCGACATCGTCGGCCCGGGCCCATGGTGTTCCTTTTACAGAGATGCCGACCGAGGCGGTGCGATCAATCTCTGTGAATGCCCAATCCTCACGCCGGCCGTCGTTCCATCCCAGGCGCACGAAGATGCCCACGTCGTGCGTTAATTGCTGTTCGATGTTGATCCCAAACCCGTACTTTGTGGAATAACGGCGCGTCAGCGTGATGTCGGGGCGGGCCATCTCGGCGGCCTCTCGATAGGCACCCATGTGGGCGCGATTCAGAAATGCCAGCAGTCGCAGCACGCCGGCCTGCCCGCCGATGCTGTAGCGCCGCTCGTATTCCAGCGCCTGGCCAAAGGCCTTGTCGAGGTGAAAGTCGAAGTGCGCGCCGCTGGCCACGTCTGGTTCCATGAAGACGCCATAGCGCAGGGCCCATTTGGGTTGGTTTAATTCGATGGCGCCGCCCCAGGTGTAGCCGCGGACGTCGGCCGGGTAATCCCATGCGCCGTTGTCGAAGAGTCCCCAGTTCAGAAACTGGCTGCGTGGATCATGTGCGTAGGCGTTGGCATCGAAAATGTCGGCGGCGCTGAACTTTCCCACGGTCAGCGTCAGCCGGGAAACAGCCACGGATTTGGCGAGCTGGTTCTGGTCGGGGTCAATTTGCTCCTTGTCTTGCTGCTCCTTTTCGGGGCCCAAGCCAATTGTCTGCCGGTAAAACACCCGGGCCAGGTAGACCGTTGGATGGGAGGTGGAAACGCGGTTGAGATCTCCGTTGGGAAAGCCGGCCACGCCAAAGCCTTGGCTGAGGGCCTTGCCGCCAAACATCTCTGGATCGGCATAGACCTCGCCGCCTTCCCAGAGCTTGGCCCCTAGAAACAGGGTGGAGCTGTAGGAGGCGCGAATCTCGGCTGTCTTTCGAAGGCTGTTTGGGCCGGAATAGTCGGCGTGAAATTCGGGATGTGCCTGGGGCGTGGCGGTCGCCTGGAAATGCAGGCTTACCCGCTCCTGGGCCGTGGCGGTCGAAAGTGAATCCTCGCCCGAAGGAGAAGTGGCCGGCCCGGCCCCTATCGCCGCCGTGGGCAGGGCCACCGCACCCGCCCAGCGCAAAGCCCTTGATAGCATGCCCATATCAACTGTTCCCGAAGGCAACGATTCCGGGGGAGAGTTTAAGGGGTGCTATTGCGATGTCGAGGAGCGAGTGGACTGGCCAGATTGATTCATCGGTTCATTGGAAAAGCCCAGTCTTCTTCAATGGATCAATGCGCCGATGGATCAATGAATCAATTTTTTATCCCCCGGCGCAAGATCACCGTGTCCGTCGCGTACGCCCTTCCATGAACACTTCCCTCGAAACTCTTGAATCCCGCGATCTGTTTTCGGCCGGTCCGCTCGCAGTCACCCAGATCACCACGCCGGCTGGGCGGGCCCTTGTTGTTACCGCCACGCCGGCCAACGACAACATACACCTCGATCAGACCGCCAAGGGTCTGCGGATCTCGGATGGCCAATGGTCCACCACCCTTGCCGCACGCTTTGCCTCTATCTGCGTCCGCGGCGGCGCTGGGGACGACACCATTGTCGTGTCACGCTCTGTTTCCATTCCCTGTTCGCTTTTCGGCGATGGCGGGAACGACACCTTGATCGCGTCCAACTCGGCCGCCCATCTCGTTGGCGGGGCGGGGGACGACACCCTTGTCTCCGTCACCTCCCGCAGGGCCAGCCTCCGGGGCGGGAGCGGCCAGGACTCTTTCTGGACGGGCGACGACTCCAGCCATACTCTCGTGGATGCGACCCGTGGCGAAGAAGAATTGGGTAATGTTCATCGGATCAGACAACTGGCGGAGGAACCCGTCGGCCACCTTTTTGCGACCTCTGGGTCGGCCTCGCTGGCCGCGGCGCGTCTCCCCGAGCCGCTGGCTGACGGCGGCGCAACCTATAAGGATTTCGGCCGGAACCCCCTGTTCGCCGCGGCCGGCCCGCTGGAGGACGACATCAGCCAGGGCAACACGGGCGACTGCTACTTCCTGGCCGCCCTGTCGGCCACCGCCCGCACCGATCCCAACCACATCCGGCAATCCATCGCACCGCTTGGCGACGGCACTTATCTTGTCGAACTGCATCGCGACCACGCGCCGGTTTATCTGCGGGTCGATGCGAAGCTGCCAACGGATGTGACTGGCCAGCCCGCATATGCTGGCCTTGGCCACGATAATGCGACCTGGGTTGCCCTGATTGAAAAGGCGTTTTGCTTCTTCCGCACCTCTGACGGCACGGCCCCGGCCGGCAGCTACGCCAACATCAGCTCAGGATACCTTGACGAAGCTTTCGAGGACCTGGGCGCTAACCACATTCAGTCGCAAACGGCCGATCAATTGCCCAACGCACAGTCGCTGACGACGTGGATTCAGTCCAAACAAACCACTGGGCAAACCGTGTTGCTGGCCACACTCCCCCAAACCTCAAGCCCGACGCTGCTCCCTTCCCACGCCTACACCGTCGATCATGTTGATGGGAGCACGATTACACTTCGCAACCCATGGGGCAATCCGGCGGCCCCCACCGCCGACCCCGCGGCCACGGCGTACATCACGCTGGATGCGTCGACCCTGCTGCCTAACACTGCGCAGGTCACGGCGGCCCGGATCTTGAGGTCAGCGAAGGATATGGCCCGTCAGGGCCAGTATCCTTTACCCCACACTCCTTACCGCCTGATTGACCTTCCGCGCAACGATATCCTTCCATCCTTCATTGATCATTCTGCCTTCTTAGTTCCCGCCCGTCCCCCGCGCGGCCGATACACTCTCACCGCCGCAATTCCACTTTCCACCCCTGACCCCACCCCCGATAATTCCAGCCGATGCTTCCCATTCTCAATCCCCTGCACCAAGTCGCCGCATCTTCCTTGGTCCTATCCTCCACAACTCCGTTCTTGAAGCGATCAGAAAACATCGGGAGCACTTTCCAATGCACCACATACCCCTCCGGCAGTGGCGGATAAAAGCCGCGGAACCATGTGCCGGGTCGATCTTCACCCGTCGTGACTTGCTTGTGAACTCTTCGTCGCTCTTGCCTTCTCCATCTGGCCCAGTCACCGATCCACTTACTTCGAATGCCCACTGCTTCCCATCGGCTGACACGTTCTTCACCTTCAGCGTCCACTCCTCCAGCACCAGTGCCGCCTCATGGTTCACTGGCTCTAAAACAGCGGTGACCAAGGTCCTGGCGTCGGGCGCGTGATGCGATAGGCGTCTGGAAATTCGCTGGGGTTCTTTCCATCAATTGAAACCGCCCACATCGCCCCGCTCACTCCCGGCTCCTTCGACAGCACTACATCCACCCGATTTCCGTCAAACTCCATCGCCAGAGTCCCCTGCTTCCAGTCGCGGGCGTTCACCGGATACGTATGCACCAAATCCCTCCAGGCCAATCATCCAGTTTCCTTGCTCTGCACTAGGTTTGTCCTCAGCTTGACATGACGAAATTTCCCTTGCGGTCTCAATGTGTCTGATCCCCAGCAATTGTGCGTGGCCGATCTTGATGATTCACTTACCGCTTTCCAATTATCCATTCGTATATTCCCGGCGCATTCGTACTTCGCCGAACGTAGAACGACTTTTCTCGAAGTTGATCCCGCTATAGCCCCTTATTTGTTTCCTGGCCGACGTTCATACAGCGAACCTGCCCACTCGATCTGTCTGCAGCAACCCCACCTCCGCAGACATTTTGCCTCCAGATCCCTTCACGATCTGCTCCAACTTTTCAGGGGCCTTCGGCAGCAGCATGAGACGACCAGAACTCGCGAAGCCTTTTCTGGGAAATGACGTGCATCTGCCACCCTTATCGCGTCCGTCTAACAATCAGATTTATTCTATTCGCAAATTGCGAACCGTCAAGAGATGTTTGGCATTCTGCGAATTTCCCTTTTAAAGTGTTTGCCGGGCAAGCTGACCACGCTACTGGAGCCTCACCCGCACAACCTTCTCCGCCGTCCCACCGTCTTGCCAAATCTATATTCCAGCCGAGCCCCCCGCGTCTTCCCTGGTACAGGTTATTCTCCCCCCTCACCGACAAATCCTCACCCATCCCCCGGCCGGCCATCCCTTCCCAATATATTTTCCCAGCGGATACCGATGCGACAGCCGCCGGAAGTTCACTACTCTCAGACCGGCGCACCGGATCACATCCACCCGCATCAGCCGCGCGAGGCCTTCTGCGAACTGGTTTTTAACCGAGGCCGTGTTTGTTGTCAGGGGGAACGAATAGGCGATTCGCTTGCCGTCGGCCCAGGCGATGCGCATGCGCTCTGCGCAGCAGGTAGCGTTGCAGGCGTTTTCCCCGGAACTCTGGGGAGACGAAACAGTTGAGCAGATGACACCCCTTTTTGCCCGGATCGTGGTCGTGCAGAATTGGATCGACCGAATGCACGTCGTTGGCGGTCCAGGCCGAACCGGCTACCACTTCGGGCTTATCCCCTGTCGGCGGGTCCACCAGCGCCAACACCATCACGCAGCCCCGTTCCAATTCGGCCTTGCACCAATCGGCGTCCATCCCCTGGCCGTGCGTGTCGCTGAAGGCGATCAACTCCGGCAGATACTGCTCCTGCCCCTTCCGCACCACCACGAGCCGAAACCCGGCCGGGAGCCGATCCGCCTCCAACGGCTCGATTGGCCTCACGATCACATAATGGCTATAAACCCGCGGCGTAAGACTCCCCACCCCCCGCCGCACCACACGTGTGATGAACCGGATCAAGCCCATCGCGCCCCCATCCAATGCCTTTTTCTTAATTCTAACTTCTTCATTCTCACTTCTGACTTTCCTCCTACACCCCCAGAGCCCGCGCCACGGTTTCCCCGATCAGTTCTGCGCTCTGGGCCACATGAATGCCGGCCGCTTTCAGCGCCGCCACTTTTGTCGCGTGCGTACCTTCGCCGCCCATGATAATCGCGCCCGCGTGGCCCATCCTGCGGCCTGCCGGCGCGGTTCGTCCGGCCACGTAGGCAATGACTGGCTTCTTTACATGCTTCTTTACAAAGTCGGCGGCCGACTCTTCATCCGTGCCGCCGATCTCGCCGATCATCACGATGGCATCGCTCTGGGTGTCCTCGTTGAACATTTTCAGGGCGTCCACGAAGTTCGTTCCCTTTACCGGATCGCCGCCCACGCCGACGCTGGTCGTCTGACCTATCCCGCGCTTGCCGCACTGGAATACTGTTTCAAATGTCAGGGTGCCGCTCTTGGAAATCATTCCGATGGATTTGCCGCTTTTGGCCTTCCACGCCGGGGTAAAGATGTAGCTGGGCATGATCCCCATCTTGCATTCGCCGACAGTGATCATCCCCGGGCAGTTGCAACCCAGCAGGCGCGTTTGGGGATAGCCTTTTAAAAATTCCTTTAGCCGCACCATGTCGAGCACCGGCACGCCTTCGGCGATTGACACCACCATTGCGATGCCGGCGTCGGCGGCCTCCATGATCGCGTCGGCGGCGAATGGGGCCGGGACAAAGCTGATCGAAGCGTCCGCGCCTGTCGCCTTCACGGCCTCGCGCACCGTGTTGAAAATTGGCAGACCGTTGGGGTCGTTGGTTCCTCCTTTTCCGGGTGTCACGCCGCCGACCATCTTTGTGCCGTAGTCGAGGCAATCTTTGGTATGAAAGGCACCCGCTTTGCCAGTAATTCCCTGGCAAATCACCCGCGTCTCCTTGTGGATCAGGATACTCATGGCCGACTATTCCAAGGCTCCGGGGCATGGACGGGGCGCGGGGGCTGTGGCCGTCTCCTCGCCTTCCTTGACTTCTTTCTGCTCCCGCCGTGGCACGGGCGCCCCGCCCGTGTCCTCTTCCGCCTCGACCGCCTTCTGCTCCGTGCCTCCGTGACTCCGTGGTAAATCCGCCTCCCGCACCCCCACCAGCTTCTTCAACCTCCCGACGACGCCGTCCACCTTTCGCGCTGCCTTCAATTTCCACAACAGCCCCGGCGTGGCGACCCCCGTCGGCTTTCCTTCTTCGAGCGAAAGATCAGTCCTGCCCGCGAGATCCGCCACTTCCTGTGCGAACTTCCACTGCCTCGCCCACTCGATCCCGAAGTTCACCATTTCCCCGTTCATCCCGTTCATATCCACGAGCTTGAATCCCCGTTCCTTCAATTGCATTTGACCGCGCGCCAGGGCCGCCTTGCCCCCGTGGTTGACGCGGTAAAACATGGAGTTCATCGAGACGAACCCGCCCAATTGAAACCCCCAGACGCCGGCCGCCAGCTTACCGTCGGTCCACGCCTCGTAGCTGTGCGCATGGCCTGTTTTGTGAAGCTTCAGCAAGCCTTCAATCAGCTCGTCGTTGATCCAGGTTTTGCCGGATGCCCGGGCGATGCTCTCGCGCTCCGTATCGGCGCAAGCCCGCACTACTTCTTCAAAGGCGGTGTCAAATTTGATCTCCCACTTCTTGTGCATGATGTAGCGCTCTTGGCGCTTGTGGGCGATGTGAAATTTGTCGAGGTATTGCACGCCCCGATGGCTGAAGCTGACCCACCCCACCCTTGAGAAGGTCTCGTCGGTAAATCCGGGCATGCGCCCGTGCGCGACGTGCCAAAGCATGTCGGCCGGCTCGGCCTTGATTGGAAAATACCGACCCATCTCCTGCCTCTCAATAGTCCCCCCGCCACAAAAACCGCCAGCCACGCTGTGCGCGTCCAATAACTTCCCCGCACTGTCCAAGCCATCCTATCCACGCCACCCCCCGTCACAACCCATATCGGCACGAAGCTTCAATCGAATTCGCTCTCCACCTCCTCGTCTACCACCCTTTGGCGTCAATGAGTCATCCCACCCGTTGACGCCCATTCCCCCTCGGCTAATCTTTTTAACGCCACCACTCAAACAAAGGCTCGCCCGTGAAACTGCTCGTTGCCATCCTGCTCGCACTGCTCATTCCCCTCCGGTCCCGCGCTGAAGATCCACCCTCGATTAATCTCCGCCGCACTGTCACGGTGGAAGTTGTGCGGAAAACCAAGGACGCGGTCGTCAACATTTCGGCCACCAAGCTTATGAACCGCCGGGCCTTTGGCGGCGATCCGCTCTTTGATCCCTTCGGCGCGGGCGGTGTCGTGCGCGTGCCCGCGAACTCGCTGGGCAGCGGCTTTATCATTCACCGCGATGGTTACGTCGTGACCAACCATCACGTTATCGACCGCGCGCGACAGATTCAGGTGGAGCTGGCTGATGGCCGAAAACTCCCCGCCGATCTCATAAGCTCCGATCCCGACGCCGATCTGGCCATCCTCAAAATCTCCGACACCAAGCCCTTCCCCACCCTCGATCTGGGCGACTCCAGCGATCTCCTCATCGGCGAGCCCGTTATCGCCGTTGGCAACCCCATGGGTTACAGCCACAGCGTCAGCACCGGCATCGTCTCGGCCCTTCATCGCGACCTTAAGGACAAGGACGATCATATTTCGCTGGGCGACGTGATCCAGACGGATGCGGCCATCAATCCCGGTAATTCGGGCGGGCCGCTCCTCAACGCCTATGGCCAGGTCATCGCCATCAATACCGCAATCCGCAACGACGCGCAGAACATCGGCTTCGCCATCCAGGTGAACCGCCTTCGCGATCTCCTTCCCGAGCTGATGAACCCGCTTCATGCGAGCAAGCTCCTGATCCCCCTCAAGCTCGTCGAGCGCCGCAAGCTTACGCCGCCGGCCGGTGTCGCGTGCGAAGTGTGTATTGACACCGACAAAGGCCCGGTCGTCGCAACCATCAATAACCAGCCCGTTGGCAACCTCATCGACGCGTGCGCGCTTCTGCTGGCCGTTAAGACTGATCAGAAACAGGTGTCGATCAAACTTGCCGACGGCACCCAGCGTATGGTGGCCGTCTCTCCCGCCCCCCAGCCGGCGGCCATTGTTGAAGCGCAGAAGCGTTTTGGTCTGACCATCGAGCCTGTCTCGCCGCGCTGGCCGAAAAACACAAGCTGGCCGTTGAGGATGGCATCCTCATCACGGCCGTCGCCCGCGACTCCTCGGCAGCCAAGGCGGGACTTCAGCCGGGTGACGTTCTTATTCAAATTGGCCGCTACCGCATCACGTCCCTCGACGATTTCGGCATCCTGTTAAACCGCATCCCCGCCACCGGCCGCCTGCGTCTGGGCGTTGTTCGCGGCGATCAAACCGGCATCGCCATGCTTGATCTTTAACTACCCGTGCCCCAGGCGCAAATGAAAAGCTCTCGCCTCGAAGCGTTCAGCGCCGCGCCGCAGTGAACTTGAATGTTTACATCATAATCAGCAATGCCAACCGCCGTTTCTTCAACAACACCAACCGTTCCATGCTACATGACGTAGGACCCTATCACTCAAGCTGGAGCCAATTGATGAACCCCACGCCCTCCGTCACTCGCCGCGCCTTTTTGCAAACCTCCACCGCCGCCCTCGGTGCGGCCGCCACACTCTCCGCTATCTTCCCCCTGCGCCTATGCCGCCGGGACCGATACGCTTAAAGTCGGCCTCGTCGGTTGTGGGGGCCGCGGCACCGGCGCTGCCGCCAATGCCCTTCATGGCGATCCCAACGCGCAGATCGTCGCCCTCGCCGATCTCTTCCCCGATCGCCTCGCGACCGCTCTGGCAACCCTTCAAAAGGATGAAGTCGGCAATCGCGTCAAGGTCGATCCCGATCACCAGTTCACCGGCTTTGATGCGTATAAAAAACTCATCGACTCGGTCGATGTCGTCCTCCTCGCCACGCCCCCGCACTTTCGGCCAATGCACCTCAAGGCCGCCGTTGACGCGGGCAAGCACGTCTTCTGCGAAAAACCCGTCGCCGTCGACGCCCCCGGCCTGCGCTCCGTCATGGAGTCAGCCAAAAAAGCCGCCGAGAAAAAAATCAGCCTCGTCTCCGGCCTCTGCTATCGCTATGACGAGGCTAAGCGCGAAACCATCGTGCGCATCCACGACGGCGCACTCGGGCGAATTGTCGCCATGCAAACCAACTACAACGCCAGCGGCCTCTGGTCCAACCCCCGCAAGCCCGACTGGTCCGACATGGAATGGCAACTGCGCAACTGGCTCTACTTCACCTGGCTCAGCGGCGATCACATCGTCGAGCAGCACATCCATTCCCTCGACAAAATCCTCTGGACCATGCGCGACGAACATCCCATGAAAGTCATGGCCAGCGGCGGCCGCACCGTCCGCACCCAGCCCGAGTACGGCAACATCTACGACCACTTCAACTCCGTCTTCGAATGGGAGGACGGCACCAAGTGTTTCGCCTCCTGCCGCCAATGGGTCGGCGCCGACACCGATGTCTCCGATCACATCTTCGGCACCGACGGCGTCGCCCATCTCCAGGACCACCGCATCACCGGCAAAACCCCCTGGCACCGCGAGCCCGGCCCGCTCATGTACGACCTCGAACACGTCGCCCTCTTCAACTCCATTCGCAAAAACGAGCCCATCAACAACGGCGACTACATGTGCAAGGCCACCCTCATGGCCATCATGGCCCGCATGTCCGCCTACACCGGCAAAACCGTCACCTGGGAACAGGCCCTCAACTCCACCGAAGATCTCTCCCCCGCGAAGTACGAATTCGGCCCCCTCCCCACTCCCGCCATCGCCGTCCCCGGCAAAACCAAATTCGCCTGAGGCCCATCAAAGCGAGTATCCGCAACCGGTATAGAACGACTGAGAGCTACAGCCTCACCCACCTCGGCCTTCTCCCAGACCCATTCCTAAAACCCGCGTCCCCTACAATCCAGCCAATGCCGCAAGGTCTACCTCGAAACATCCCAGATGAACGTGCTATAGAGATCTCTCATGGGGCGGGGACTTGTGGATGAGAAGCGACGGACTCGACTAGAAAAAACTCAACCCGGCCGGAAATCCTTCGAGACCATCGGCTTCGGCGTGGCCGTCAGAAACAGTCGGCCCGCTCAAGAATCAGGCTGATGCCCGCGGGGCCGCAAGGTGATCGAAGGCAGAAGCTCGAGCTTAAAAGCGGGATCGGGCCGAAACTCAAAACGCCCGCAGATGGCCGCCAGAAGCAAAACCGCTTCGGTCATCGCAAACGTTTGACCAATGCACGAACGCGGCCCCGCCCCAAACGGAAAATAAGCGAACCTCGGCAGCGATTTTTCAAATTCCTCCGTCCACCGGTCCGGGTCAAACGTCCATGGATCAGGGAAATAACGGGCGTCGTGATGCATCACCCATTGGCTCATAAAAAGCGTCGTTCCCGCCGGAACGCGCAGGTCGCCGATAACACACTCCTCAATCGCCTCCCGCCCAATGATGTCCGCCGGCGGGTAAAGCCGCATCGCTTCAAAAATCACGCGGCGAGTATATCGCAATTGGGGCAGATCCAACCATCCCGGCTCCCGCCCCGCCAGCACGGCGGCGAATTCCTGTTGCAACCTGCCCTGAGCCGCCGGATGCGCCGCCAGAAGATATAGTGCATACCCCAGCGCCAGCGCCGTCGTCTCATGCCCGGCCAGCAAAATCGTCCGCGCCTCGTTGGCCAGTTGGCGCTGCGTCATGCCCGATCCTTCATCATCACGCTGCTGCAACAGTGTCCACAGCAGATCGTCGCCAGCCCCGGATCGCCTTCGCTGTTCAACCAGACCATTGATCACGCCGTCCATCACCGCCAACGACCGCTTAAGCCGCCGGTTGGCAGGCGTGGGCAGCCAATCTGGCAACGGGATCGGCCGCCGCCACCGCTGCGTCAGTGCCTCCATCGCGCCGTGCATCGCCTGGCCGACAATATTGGGATCAGGGCACGTCTCGGCCCCAAACAGCGTCCTGCACGCGATCTCCAACGTCAGGCGCATCAGATCCAGATGTACATCGCGCCTGGCGACGGCGGTCGCCAGCCAGTCCCGCATCATCCGCCCGGTACATTCAACCATAGACGCCGAATAGCCCGCGAGCCGGGACGATTGAAACGCCGGCGCGCTAAGCTTTCGCTGACGCCGCCAGACTTCCCCTTCGGCATTGAGCAGCCCATCGCCCAGGAGGGGCTTGTACAGGCGCAGGCCAAAATGCTTTGTGAAATTCCTGGCCTGCGTCACCAGCACCTGTTCGATCAGATCCGGGCGGCTAAGCAGAAACGCCCGATACCGCCAGATCCGCAGCGGCACAACGTCACCATATTCACGAGCGCATTGCTGAAGTAACCCCAATCGGTCAGCGCGAAACTCAGCGAGATGGCCGCCCCACAAGCGAGGCTTCGGACCATTCAACGCGGGCATACAGCGAATCTACTGTTGAAGCTCCAAGAGGGCAAAGCCCCGGCCAACGCAGCTTGGTATCATCCTCCACATGCGCCGACTCCTCCGTCTGACGTTCAACCTCGCAGCCATTGTCTCTGCCGTTTTGCTGCTGGGCGTATGCGTGCTGTGGGTGCGGAGCAGGTGGATCTGCGATCACATCAGTTACTACCGCTCCCAGGCCTGGTGCCGCACCAATATCCTCAGCCGGCATAGAACCCAATTAAGTAGCCTGACCCACCCCGCCTCGTCCGAAATCCTCAAAACAATTCGAAATCCGCGTTCATCCGCGGCCAAAAAATCCTTAAACATCTACCCACACCCAACCCGCCGGCCAAGCTCCATGCCATGGCAAACCCGCGGTTCGCTTCCCTCCGCACTCCCGCTACAATTCAGCCAATGCGCCGCAAGGTCTACCTCGAAACATTCGGCTGCCAGATGAACGTGCTCGATAGCGAGCTCGTCCTCGGCCAGCTCCGGGCGCACGGCTACGACGCCGTCACCGAGCGCGACTCGGCCGACGTCGTCCTCTACAACACGTGCTCCGTCCGCGAACATGCCGAGCAGAAAGTCTGGTCGCGCCTCGGAGAGCTGCGGGCCAAAAAAGCCCAGCGGCCCGACCTTGTCATTGGCGTCATCGGCTGCATGGCCGAGCGCGAAGGCACCGCCATTTTCAAGCGATACCCACACGTCGACATCCTCTGCGGCCCAGCCGAATTAGACCGCCTGCCCAGCCTCGTTCACAACGCCGTCATCACCCAGAACCAGGATTACGTCGAAGATCTCGCCCAGACGTCCAACCCCCTCGCCAGGCGCCAAGTCGCTCTCATGGGCCAAACCTCCCGCCGCTCCAGCACCCTCTCGGCCGCCGAGGACCATCTCGAGCTCCTCGACCTCTCACGCAGCGTCTCGCCCGGCGATGACGTCAGCCAGGCCTATGTCCGTATCACCCGCGGCTGCAACAAATTCTGCACCTACTGCGTCGTGCCCTACACCCGCGGCGCCGAAGTCCATCGCCCACCCGACAAC
Organism: uncultured Phycisphaerales bacterium; assembly: GCA_963788015.1. Taxonomy (GTDB): domain Bacteria; phylum Planctomycetota; class Phycisphaerae; order Tepidisphaerales; family Tepidisphaeraceae; genus JBBRHH01. Next base: position 2,065,575 of record CAWBEY010000012.1, on the reverse strand, counting down.
ATCATCGAGGAAGTAAAGATGCTCGTCGGCGCTGGCGCCCGCGAGGTCACGCTCCTTGGCCAAACCGTTAATCATTACGCCTTCCAACATGGCGACGGGCGCAAGACTTCCTTTGCCGAACTTCTCTATCAACTGCACGAGGCCGTGCCAGATCTCGCCCGCCTGCGCTTCGTCACCAGCTTCCCACGCGACTTCACCGACGACGCCCTCCAGGCCATGCGCGACTGCCCCCGCATCTGCCGCTATCTGCACGTGCCCGCGCAATCCGGCAGCGACCGCTTGCTCAAGATGATGAACCGCGGCTACACCGCCGGCCACTACATGGACTTCATCGACCGCGCACGCGCAATGATGGACGATGTCTCCATCGCCAGCGATTTCATCGTCGGCTTCCCCACCGAAACCGATGACGATCACCAGAAAACGCTGGAGCTGATCCGATACTGCCGCTTCAAAAACAGCTTCATCTTCAAATATTCACCCCGCCCCGGAACCGTCGCCATCGATCGTTTTGCAGACGACGTGCCCGAAGACGTCAAGCGCCGGCGCAACAGCGAAATGCTGGCAGTGCAGGGAGAAGTGTCGGCCGACACCAACCGGCAGATGATCGGCAAATGCGTCGAAGTCATGGTCGAAGGCGTCAGCAAGCTGGTCAGCCGCCAATCCAAAACCATGTCCTCCTCAGTCGAGCTTGGATGGGAACGCCGCCAAAACGCCATCTCCGAAGAGCGCACGCAACTCGTCGGCCGCACACGCGGTGATCAGATCGTGGTGTTTGATGGCGAGGCGGGATTAAAAGGGCAGGTGCTCGACGTGCAGATCACATCCGCCCAAAATCTCACTCTGTTTGGAAATCTGCTCGCCGTCGCGATCTGAAACCTCAGCAGGCGTTCACTTCTCGTGCCCATCCCCGTTGTTGCAAACCGCCTGCTCGCGCATGGTCTCCATAAGTTTTTCAGGATCGAACGGCTTGGTCAGGTAAGCCACTGCCCCACACTCACACCCCCGCGACTTGCACTCATCCTTATCCAGCGCCGACAAGATCACCACCGGAATCCCACGCGTATCCGCATCGCTCTTAAGCCGCCTGCACACTTCAAACCCATCCAAATCCGGCAGCATGATGTCCAGAAGGATCAAACACGGATGGCCCACGCGCGCTTCGTCAAGGGCCGCATACCCGTTCAAAGCTGGCCGGTAGTCAAAGCCCGCGATCTGGACATACGCCCCGACCAGCTCGTTCACGTCGGGGTCATCCTCGACGACCAATACGGCTCCATCCCGTTTCGGCATATGCGGCGTCCTCATTTCCGTCCGTTACGTTATAATAATACATCGTTGAAGGCGAGCCGTGAAAACCAAGCCAGCGGGTTTGGCCGAAACTTTTTGCGGAAGGATTTTTCAGTGTCCTGGCACAAACCCCTCCCCGCGCAAGTCATGCAGGCCATCGAGGTTTACGTCGGCGTCGCCTACGACGCCGCCTTGCCGTCGGCCGTTCGCTCCCGAATCGAAACCCTCAAATCCCTCGCCCCCGCCGAATTTTTCCAAAGCCCCATCTTCGAGCGCGACGCCCCAATCCACCCCACCCGCCTGGCAATGCGCCTGGGCAACCGCGCTATCCGCACATGAAAATGGTCATCGAACGCTCCCCCGACGGCGCAGGCCACTTATTCTGCGCCGACACCCACGACCGCCACGTCTGCCCCGTCCCCGGCTCGCGCGACTACGAAGCCTTCAAGCAGTTGATGGAGATGAACCAGATCATCAGCGGCAAGATCGAGGCCGCCTGGAGCGACCACCAGTTCCCCACCTTCAAAACCTTCCTGCGCGAAGATCTTGCCCGACGCCAGTGCACAGGCCCAGCCGTCCCCGCCGTAAAAGTCTAAGGCGTGGGGGAGCCAAGCTGGACAAATCGCTCCCGCAACTGCCCGCACGCCGCCTCCACATCCTCCCCGCGCGTCCGCCGAAAATGCGCCACCACCTGCCGATCCCGCAGGATCCCCAAAAACGCATCCATCCGCTCCCGCGACGGCTGCTCATAAACCACCCCGCTCACGCCCGCTCCAATCGAGTTATAAGGAATCAAATTCACATGCGCCCGAAACTCCGTCATCAATTCCGCCAGCAAGTGCGCCTGCTCATCCGAATCGTTGATCCCGGCCAGCATGCAATATTCAATCGTCGGAATCCGCCCCGTCGCCGCCTCAAACCGCCGCCCCGCCGCCATAATTTCGGCCACGTTGTACCGCCGGTTCATCGGCACCAGCCGCGCCCGCGTGGCGTCGTCCGGCGCGTGCAGGGAAATCGCCAGATGCACGTTCAATCCCGCCGCCGCCAGCCGATCAATCCCCGGCACAATGCCGACCGTCGAGACGGTAATGTGCCGCCCGCCCAACTGCCCCAGTCCCTGCCCCGCGATGCGCCGGATGGCGGCGATCACGTTGTCGAGGTTCAACATCGGCTCCCCCATCCCCATGAAAACCAGCGTCTGCAAACGCCGGCCATCACCAGCGGCCCGCGCCTTGAGATGCAGAAACTGCTCCACGATCTCCCCCGACGAAAGATCGCGTTCCAGCCCATTGCGCGTGCTGGCGCAAAAGTCGCATCGCATGGCGCAGCCGATCTGCGACGACACACACCCCGCCGCGCGGTCACGGTGGTGCGAAGGCATCAACACAGCCTCAACCGAGCCACCGCGCGCCATCCCCAGCAAAAGCTTCACCGTCCCGTCCGTACTTTGGCGCTCCAGCAGAACCGTCGATTGCAGCAGGCTGATTTCGCTCACAAGGTGCGCGTGCAGAGCATACCCAAGCTGCAGCGGCTGCAACTCCATTCGCCCCGCCGTTTCAAAAAAAGTTTGCAGCAGCCGCTTGGCATGCGAAGGCTTGTGCCCCCATCCAACCAACTCGGCCGAAAGGGAATCAACATCAAATTCGCTCAGCGCACGCATACAAGTGTTCTACATCCTCCGCCTGCCCATCGCCATCGCGCCCTCGCCTCACGCCCGCAATGCCGCGCCAACTTTTGCCGCCGCCTCGGCCACAAACCGCTGCACCGCCTGTTCCACTTCCTCGCTGGTCAGCGTTTGCTCGCCGACCGGAACACCAACGTCAGTGTCACGCTCTTAATCCCCTTTTCCAGCGGCTTGCCACGATAAGTGGTGACGTATTCCGCCTGCTCCAGGTCTGCCAGGTTCAGCGGCGCGATCAATGACTCGATCTGCTCAAAACGCGTGCTCTCCGGCACCACCAGCGAAACATCCCGCCGCACCGCCGGAAATTTCGGCATCGCCCGAAGCTGTGGCACGTGCTGAGCCGCCAGCAGCAGGGGGGCAAGCTCCAATTCGGCGGCCGCCGGCGATTCGCGCAAATCCAGCTTCCCAGTCACCGACTTCGCAACAACGCCCAGATGACCCACAGTCTTTCCGCCCCATTCCACCCGCCCCGCCGCCCCGCGCTCGTAGCCAGCCCGATCCTCAGGAACAATCCTCACTTCCATCTGCGCATCCAGCCGCCCCAGCAACGTCTCCACCACGCCCCGCACCTCCCGCACGTCCGTACCTCCCACCAATCCCACGCGCCGCCGCTCGTCAAGCCGCCCCGCCGCGTCAAACCAAAACGTCGGACCAATCTCAAACAACCTCGCCCCCGCCGTCCCCGACTTCTCATTCAGCCGCACCGCTTCCAGCAGCCCCGGCAGCAAACTAGGCCGAAGGTGCGCGTTCGAGTCGCGCGTAATCTTTTCGGCCCGCAAAAGTCCAGACGCCTCCGCCGGCTGAAAATCCCCCACCAATTGATCGCTGACAAACGTCACAGTAATCGCTTCGAAATACCCGCTCGCCACCAGCAGGCCGCGCAGCGTGTCGATGGTCCGAATGGCCGGATCGGGCGGCGCGATGCGGATGGAGATCTCCTCACGCACCGGGATGCGACCATATCCCACCACCCGCGCCACCTCCTCCACCAGATCCACCTCAATGTTCACGTCCAGCCGCCAGCTCGGCACGATCACATCAACCCGCCCGGCCTCCAGTCGAGGCAAAAACTTCAGCCGCTCCAGCGCCTCCACCACCTCACTCACCGGCAGCTCAATCCCCAACACCTGCTTCAGCTTCTCCAGCCGCAGGCTCAAACGCCGCGGCAAATATCCCGTCTCGCCGGCCTGCGCAACTCCCGTCAGCAGGTCGCCGCCCGCAGTCTCCATTATCAATTGCGCCGCCCGCAGGCTCGCGCGCTCCGGCAGCGTCGGATCAATCTGCCGCTCGAATCGATAGGAGCTGTCCGATTTCAGCCCCAGCGCCCGCGAAGTCTTCCGCACCGACAGCGCATCAAACCGCGCCGATTCCAGCAGCACATTCACCGTCCCGCCGGAAATCTCGCTCTCCAAACCTCCCATCACCCCCGCCAGCGCCACCGGCCGATCCGCGTCGGCGATCACCAGCATGTCCGGTGCAAGCGTCCGCTCCTTGCCGTCAATGCTCACCAGCTTCTCCCCCGCCTTAGCGCGTCGCACAACAATGCGCCGCCCGTGCAGATGGTCAAAGTCAAACGCGTGCAGCGGCTGGCCCATCTCGAACATGACATAGTTGGTCACATCCACCACATTGTTAATCACCGGCAGCCCCACCCCGCGCAGCCGCCGCGCCATCCACGCAGGACTGGGACCAATCTTCACGTTTCGGATTACGCGCGCTGTGTAATGCGGGCAAAGCTCCGCCGCATCAATCGCCACCGACGTGACAGACGCTGTGGCGGCCGACGCCGATTCCATCGCCTGCGGAATAACGTCCTTAAAAGGCCTGCCCAACAGCGCCGATAGCTCTCGCGCTATTCCGATATGCGATAAACAATCCCCGCGATTGCTCGTCACTTCCACATCCAAAACCGTGTCGCCTTCCACCTGATCGATGTTCTCCACCGGCAGTCCCCCGTGCGTTAGCGCTTCCCCCGCCGCCGCGGCCTCCAGCGGCCCCGGCAGGTATTCCCCAAGCCATTCCAGGCTGATTTTCATAGTTCCACTTCCGCGTTAGATGGCGAGAATGTAGCGGCAAGCCGTAGGATTTCCATGCGGCTCAGCACGGCGAGGCAGACAACATGCAACACCGCGACGCGGAGCTGACCGACATCGTCGTCATCGTCAACCAGGCCTACCAGGGCCGCAACCACGAAATCGCCGACCGCCTGCGCCGCCCTTGGCATGCAGATCGACAACATCGTCGATGACGAAGGCGCGATCGAAGGAACCATCGAAGCCCACAAGCTCCACGACATCGAACACACGGAGGGCGTCGACGACGTGCGCATCGTCTTCTCCTACCTGGCCGACTATCCGGCCGGACGATCCCCGAAATACAGATGAAGCCGACCAGGAAGATCTCTCCGAACCCAAATAGCCCGCTCACCGACTGACGCAAGTGCTCGCATCTTTCCTTATACTGCGCCCATGAACTCGACGGGGACTTTCCCACCCACCACGACCACGCCACCGGCCAACACTCCCCGCCCCCGCGCCTTCTGGATTCTCTTTCTCCTGGGCTTCTGCTGGGCCTTCGGCTACACCCTTTGGCAACGAGCCTACAGCGAAGAGCCATACGCCGAAGAGGCGGACATCGCCATGCACATTGCCAAAGGCCACGGCTTCGCCACCCCCATGGATGCCTCGCCTGGCGCAATCCCCACAAGCTGGAGCGCCCCCATTTATCCGTACCTGATGGCCGGCGTTTACCGTGTCTTTGGCGATGCAACCGTCCATTCCCGCCTCGCACTGCTCCTCATCAACGCCCTCTGTTTCGCCGGTGCAGCCACCGCACTCGCCCGCCTCACAACCGCATTGTTCGGCCACACCACCGGCATCCTCGCCGGCCTGTTGTTCCTCGCAAATCCAATCCTGCTCTCGGGCAACACCATGTTCTGGGACGTCAATCTAGCCCTCTGCATCTTCCTCTGGCTGCTCGTTTGGGCACATCAGGCCGGCTTCTCCCGCATGTCCCCCGCCAAAGCCGGTGCGTTTGGCCTGGCCCTGGGCATTCTGGCACTCACCAATGCCGTGTTCGTTTTCACCTACCCTCTCATCGCCCTCGTCGGCCTCCGCGCCACGCCCTGGCGTACCAAAACCATCCCCGCAGTCTGCCTCATGGCCGGCTTCGTCCTCGCACTGCTCCCCTGGACCCTCCGCAACTACAACACCTTCCACCGCGTCTTCTTCGTCCGCGCCGGCGGCGGTTTCGAGCTTTGGCTCGGCAACATCTCCGGCTCCCACGGCCTCACCAACCAGCAACTGCGCTACCACCCCTACATCAACGCCCAGGAACGCCAAACCTACCTCGATCTCGGCGAAGCCCGCTATTTCCAGCTCAGCCACGAGCGCTTCATCAACGAATACCACCGCCGCCCCATCGCCTTCTGGACCCGCTGCCTTCGCCGGGCCGTCTATCTAATCATCGGCGAACCCATCGACGCCCCGCGCTACGCCCTGCTCCCCAAGTCAACCTGGCACAACTTCAACCTAGGCCCCATTCTCTTCAATACCTTCATGGCCTCCCTCACCCTTATCGGCGCCCGCATCGCCCGCCGCCGTGGCTGGCCAGCGCTATGGATCTTGCTGGCCGGAATTCTCGCCGTCGCCCCCTTCCTCTTCACCCACATTCACGACCGCTACACCTTCCCCCTCCGCGCCGCCTGCCTGCCCTACGCCGCACTCACCCTCACCAGCCTCACAATGCGACGCCCTGCCCGCTTACGCGATGTCTTGAGTGACTTAACCGGCAAAGGTCAAAACCTTCCACCCGATGGTTCGATCCAGCACGATCACTACATCTACGGCACGCCCAAGCGATGAAAAGCGCCGCATGCGCAGGAAATTAGCAAGCCATTTTCCCGCTATCATATTCACTCCCTTCCCTATTATTGCCGACCACGCCCTCCTTCGATTAACATCCCCCCGCTCAATTTGCCCTCGAAATCAAAGGCTCACAGGACCGCAACAATGGATTCAAACAACAGCGCCCCGCTCATCCCTCCACCCAAACCCCATCGCCTCCCCTACAACGCCCGACTGGGCCTCTGGCTCTTCCTCATCTACTTCATTTTCTACGGCGGCTTCATGGCCCTCAACGCCTTCCGCCCCGATCTCATGTCCCACACGCCCTTCGGCGGCGTAAACCTCGCCATCCTCTACGGCATGTTCCTCATCGCCGCCGCGCTCGTCCTCGCCCTGATCTACATGGTCCTTTGCCGCGCCTCCCGCGATTCGGAGGACGGCCAATGAAATTCGACTTTAACCCCACCGCCTTCGCCGTCTTTGCATTCTTCGTCGGCTCCGTCCTGGCACTCAGCTTTTATCTAGGCCGCAACGCCAAATCCGCCAAAGGCTATTACGCCGCACACGGCGAGATCCACTGGTTCGTCAACGGCATCGCCTTCGCCGGCGACTACCTCTCCGCCGCCAGCTTCCTGGGCATCTGCGGCATGATCGCCTTCTTCGGCTATGACGGCTTCCTCTACTCCATCGGCTACCTCGCCGGCTGGATCGTGGCCCTCTTCGTCATCGCCGAGCCCCTCAAGCGCCTCGGCAAATTCACCTTCGCCGACGCCCTCGACAAGCAATTCAACTCCCGCGGCATCAAGCTCACGGCCGCCATCTCCACGCTCGTCGTCTCGATCTTCTACCTGATCCCCCAGATGGTCGGCGCGGCGCCCTCGTGAAGCCGCTGCTGGGCTTGCAGCACTGGCACGGCGTGGTGATCGTCGGCATCGCCGTCATCCTGATCGTCGTCACCGCCGGCATGGTCTCCACCACCTGGGTGCAGTTCATCAAAGGCTCCCTGCTGGTCATCTTCTGCACCGTGCTTGTGGTCATGATCCTCAATCGGGGCCTGACGACGCAGCCCGCCAGCCCTGACGCGCACGTCTTTCGCCGCAACGTGCCCGTCGCCGACTTAATCGCCGCCGCCCCGCGAACGCGCCAATCGACAACGTCACCACCAAGGCCGGTTCCTACATGCGCTTTCGGCGGCAGCAACACCCTCTGGCGCGTCGAGAAAGCCCCCGCCGGCGCGATCAAACAACCCGTGCCCCGCTGGTTTCCGAAACTCAGACCGTCAACGAAAAGCCCGGCCGTGCGCAAAAATCGTCAACGGCCTGCCCCAGGGCCGCAGCGCGAGCGAAACCGACCTCTTCCCCGTCGGCAGCATCGCAAAGCTGCCCAACGGCCAAACCTCCACCGGCCCCCTCAGCCCCACCGGCTTCCTCACCACGCTCCAAAACTCCACCATCATCACCTGGGCCAAGGACACCTACGACGAGCCCGACGGCTCCAAGACCACCATCTACTTCCAAAAGCCCATCGCCGGGGCCGATCTCATGGTCCCCGGCAATTCCCCCACCTTTGCCGGCGTCCGCAAAACCGATCTCAAAGGCAAGCTCAATTTCCTCTCCCTCATGCTCGCCCTCTTCTGCGGCACCGCCTCCCTCCCCCACATCCTGATCCGCTACTACACCGTTAAAGATCAGGCCGCCGCCCGCAAGTCCACCATCGTCGGCATCGCCTCCATCGGCTTCTTCTACGTGCTCACCCTCTACCTGGGCCTGGGCGCGATGACCAGCGGCGCCCTCGACCCCACCGACACCAACATGGCCGCCCCGCTCCTGGCCAAAAGCTTCAACCCCTTCCTCTTCGCCGTCATCTCCGCCATCGCCTTCACCACCGTTCTCGGCACCGTCTCCGGCCTAATCATGGCCGCCAGCGGCGCGGTCGCCCATGACCTCATGACCAACTTCCTCAAAATGGATCTGGACGATCACGCCAAGGTCCGCGCCGGCAAAATCACCGCCTTCTTCGTCGGCCTGCTCGCGATGTGGCTCGGCATGCAGTTCGAAAAATTCAATGTCACCTTCCTTGTCGGCTGGGCCTTCAACGTCGCCGCCTCCGCCAACCTGCCGTCCCTGGTCATGCTCCTCTTCTGGCGTCGCACCACCAAGGAAGGCATCACCGCCGCCATCTCCGTCGGCGTGCTCTCCTCCGTCGGCTGGATTCTCCTGAGCTCCGACGCCTACATCAACCTCTACAAAATCACCGACCGCATCGCCCCCATGCCCTTCAACCAGCCCGGCATCGTCACCATCCCTCTGGGCTTTCTGGTGCTGATCGTCGTCTCCCTCCTCACCCCCAAACGCGAGCGCCTCCATCAACGCGGCTTCGAAGTCACACCCACAGGCGCTGCCTCCTGATAAAGCCCCAATAAATCCAGCATCAACGGAGCACCCGCACGCGCTTCATCTTCCCCGCCCCGCCGAGTATGATCCATGCCTCAAACGAATGGCCAAAACCCACCAAAATCCCGACGTCCTGGTCCTGGGGGAACATCCAAGCGCTTATGTGGCGGCCGCCTTGCTCCGCCACAAATCCAAGCTCCAGGTCATGCATTCCATCATCCCGGGCGAAGAATTCTGCGCCGATCGCCTCGTGCTGGTCAATCCCGAACTCTTCGAGCTCCACGAAATCCTCAAGCCCCTCGCCCGTAAAATCGACTCCAAGCCCATCTACGGCCTCCAGTTTCTCTCCGACAACGGCACCACCCGCAGCGAACACCGCAGCAAATCCATCATGGCTTCTGTCGCCGTCTACCGCGACATGCGCGACGCACTCAAAGGCATGGCGCAAAAACAGGAAGTCGATCTTGTCAGCCCCCGGCAAATGCGCATCCACCGCCTCGACGAAGGCGGCATCGAAGTCACCATCGGCAACGAATCCCTCCGCCCCAAGGCCCTCATGGTGGCCGGCCGACTCCCCCCGATCAGGAGCGCCTGCTGGGCCTCCCCGATTCCTGGGAACGCGGCGTCCTGCATCGCTACACATTTCTAAAGCTCAAGACCGCCGCCAGCGATCTGGGCAATCGCCCCGTCGTCCCCATGGCCCTCGATCTAAACGGCATCCTCTCCTGGGCCTGGCTCCTCCCTGGAAAAAAATTCACCCAGCTCGCCGTCGAACAACCCGTCGAATCCGTTGGCCAACACCCCTCTGAAACGTTACTCGCACAATGGGTCGCCTCCCTGCGCAAGCACGGCGTGCTGGCTGACGACATCCGCATCTCCCTCGACTCCGCTGAAAGCATGGACCTCCCCTTCGCAGGCGCCCTCTCCCACGAAGGCATCGCCAACCGCACCATGCTCATCGGCCCCGCAGGCGGTTTCTACTCCGCCAGCGGCGAAGACATCTACCCCAACTGCTGGTCCGCCGTCTTCGCCGCCGACATCCTCAAACGCGCCCTCAAGGAAGTCCACCTCCAGGACGCCCTCCGCGCCTTCAGCCACAAGTGGCGCACAACCCTGGGCGAATACCTCCGCGGCCCACAGCAAAACCTCCGCTTCCTCCTCCCCCTGGTCTACCGCAACCAGGTCATGACCACCCGCCTGGTCGAATCCATCCTCCTGGGCAAAAGCGTCGTCCGCTAAAAATTCGATCCTGCGAATGATCGCGTCCTGCGTCTGTTGGTCTGCTGCCAGTTCGCACCGTTAACGCTCCCAGATATCTCATCGCCCGCTCGAACGACTCAATAATGTCGTGCAACTAAGCCTTGTCATGCGATATAGATCGTCCTCGCATGTTTCAGGACGTGATTTCGACGAAATGGGTTTGTGCTTTGTTCTCTCCCACACCAATCCATCACATCCACGTTACGCCCGAGCAGCGCCCCCAACTCCTTCATATCCAGAAACCTCTCCATCCAGGGCCCATCGGTCGAAGTGCGGGCTGGCGAAGGCGTAGATCGTTGCGTGGCGGGGGGACGAGCCGGTAAGAAATCGGTAATGACTGTGACGCATCAAGCTCCCTTCAAGATCGACTCCGCCCACGCCACGACGCCGGCCGCGTGTCCTCGGCTTCGGGCGCGGTCGAGCTTTGACGCGGGCGGCAGGTCCTCGTAGCGGAACCGAACGGCGAAGATCGTGTACGCGTCCGCCTCCTGAATCCCGTCCGGGAACGCGATCCCCGCCTCCTCGACCAGCAGCAGCAACCGGGTCAGGTCGTGGGTCCACGGGTAGTCCACGCCCCGCAGCGCCAGCACGGACTTGATCGCCTTCTCAATCGCCTGCTGGCAGTGGAAGCCGTACTGCTCATCGGTGACGTCCTCGTCCGGCTCGAACTTCACCAGAATCTTCAGGTCGGACTGCGCCTTGCGGAGCAACACCCGCGGGTCGTCAGCCTTCATGCCGATAAACCTTCCCCCGCGAAGCCTCGGCGACCAGGCCGCTGCGATCGTTGCGTTCGGCCTCGAATCGGTCGCGACCGACGACGATCAGGTCCATGGCCAGCGGGACCTTCGCAACCACCCGCCGGAGTCGCACGGACTCGGCCCACACGTCCTGGATGATGGGCTCGACCACGAGAAAGTCAGCGTCGCTGTGCTCGCCCGCCGTCCCGCGGGCATGCGAGCCGAACAGGATCACCGTCGAGCCTTCCGGCGCCGCCGCCAGCAGGGCGCGTGCCGTGGAATCGACCAACGGGTCGACCTCGCCATCATAAACCGTCGTCAAAGCCATGGTACCTCCCTCACCGATCATACCTCGCGCTGCCCGGCGTCACCACCCGCTCCGTGCAGGGCTATCGCATTTCGCCCAAAGCACCGGTGACGATTGACGCGATGGGCTGCCAGCGGGAATCGCCGTCCGGCCGCCCCTCGTTCCGCAACGTCTGCTCCAATCCCAGCCGCTGCATCGTCTGTTCACCCACCACTCGCTCTCGAAGGGATTTTTTTTGGCCTAAACCCTCATCCATCCTTAATGGCCTCGTTCCGCAACACAACGCTCGCCCCCAACCTCCGGCCGATCATTCGATCAACCCGCTCCTCGCGCATTGATGGCCCTCACCCCTTCTTCATCTTCTCCACCGCCGCCTCATACTGCTTCACGCGTTCCTCGGCGGCCGGATGTTCCACGCTCACTTTCAGCCCTGGCATTTCACTTTTCAGTTTCGCCAGATCGTCCTCCTTCACCGAGCACCACTGAATCTTAAGTTCCTTAAGTCCCTTGAACGCCTTCAAGTGCTCCAGCCCATTTTCATAAGGCAGCACCATATCGTTGATGGCTAACTCGCGAAGATTGTTCAGGCCCGACAGCGCCGAGAAATCGGCAGCCATATAGGCGTGCGGGTCAAAGTTCGGAGTGATGCCCAGTACCTCAAGGTTCGACAATTTCGCGATGGCCGGAAACGTCGCCCGGGTGTTGCGGCAGTGGCCAACCCTCAGCTCGCGAAGCTGCGTTAATTCCGCCAGCGCCTCCACCCCCTTGTCGCCAAACGCGATACATCCGCCAAACTCCAGCGACGTAAGGTTCTTATCGTCCTTCAGCGCCGTCAGGCCGCTGCCCGTGATTTTGATCGAATGGTGAACGCCAAAATGATGCAGCTTCGCGCCCGTTGCCAGCGCTGCCAGGCCCTGGTCGCTCACGCTGGGCCCGTTCAGGAAAATTCGTTCAAGCGACGGAATCTTGCACAGCCGCGCCAACTCCGCGTCTCCGAACGCCTCGCCGCCGCCCGAAAATCGCTTCAGATCGGCAATCGACTCCACGAGCTTCAGCGTCTGCTCGTTGACCGGCGCCTTGCCCATGTCCACGGCCCACCCTCCCTCCTTGATCGCCGAAACATTCGCACCCGCGCTCTTAAGCGACTCGGCCGCCCCCGGCGCCTCAGCCCCCGCCGCGGATCCTGCAAGAAATGCCGCCGCCACCATCAACGCGATTGTCTTAACCATCAACACAAGATAAAGCGCACCCCAGCACCTTCAAAGGCCCCTGGTTTCAGCGCGTCGTCCAAACCGCTGGCGGCTCAATCTGTTCCGCGGGCTGGCCACCCGCATCCTTTCGGCCGCTCCCTTCCAGCCGGCTGATGACGCGCACCGTCATGTCGTGATCCACCACAATCTGGCAGCTCAGCCGCAGCCCCGCCATCGCCGTCAGCCCCCGCGCGGCAAGCAACTCCTTTTCAGCCTGTGTGATCTGCTCCGGCTCGCCGGCGATAAACTGCACGCGGCAAGTGGTGCACTTGGCGTGGCCGCCGCAGGCGTGCAACTGGTCGATGCCGGCGTCGTCCTGAAGCGCGAGGACTAGGCGCTTGTTTTCGGGCACATCGAATGTTGGGCCATTTTCAATGGTAAGCTTGGGCATGATGCTGTGAGACTCCTTGGTTGGCCGCATTGTAGTCGTGATGACGTTGGGGGAAAGGTCGCCGCCCGTTTTGTCATCCGAAGGACGCCTATGTAATCTCTGCATCGCGCGTTTGGAGAGCCAATGGGCACCACGCGCGGCAACCCTGTACGAGGAGAGATCGTGGGAACTTCAATGAAGATGTGGCGCGGTCGGATAATGGTAATCATTGCAGCGGCCGCGCTCGCGATCGGCCCCACTTGCCCCGCCAAAGATGTTGAGCCCGACAATTCCGGCCCAATAAAAATTGTCTGCGCCTCCTGGATCGGCGGCGCTGGCGATGAACAAGTGAAGGCCGTTGCCGTGTCGGCCGCAGGCGAACCCATTCTCGCCGTGACCGGCGTCGACCTGAAGCTGGGCACTGCCCCGGTAGTAGACATCGGCGCGGCCGGCGCGGTGCCCGCTCCCGAAGCGACCGGCGGCAAAAAAGGTGGAGACAAAAACGCCCCGCCCCCCGGCACGTGTACATATCTCGTGCGCCTCGCTCCCGAGGGCGGCAAGATCATCGCCGTCACGCGCATCAACGGCACGGCGGCCATCAAAATGCGCCTCGACGCCAAGGGGAAAATATACCTGCTCGCCGATGCGCCGGCAGGACTAAAGGTGGGAAACGTGGCCGGCACAGGCCGCTTCGTGCTGTGGATGACGCCCGACGCCAAGTCGGTCCTGGGCTCGGTATTTCAAGAGGGCATCTCAGATTTCGGTGTCGACGGTGATGGCGAAGTGGTGGTGCTGGCGGGGGAAAAGATGACCCGATACTCGGCCGACGGCGCACAGAAGAAATGGGACGTCGAGTTGGAAAGCCACCGGGAACAATCGGCCCGGCGGCATGACCGTGTCTCCCGTAACGGGGGTCGCCGCCGTCGTCGGCTACGGCATGACCAAGACCGGCCACGAGCCGTACAAAGATCCCTACGGCTACGGCTTCGATCGAGAAGGAAAACAGATCTGGGCGATGTGGAACCCGGACCCCAAAAAAGAAGCCGGCGCGCAATTCGGCGGCAACGGCCTGATGGCCGACACAACCGGGCTGAGCGCCGACGTGGACGCCGAAGGAAAAATTTACTTCATCCTGAAGGCCGACGGCGGCAACACCGTCTGCATGCGCGACCCCACCAACGTCGACGAAAAACTCGACCCCGAGGTGATGCGCGGCGCGTTCCAGGGCGGCGCGGGATACGGCTTCCACGGTGCAAGCTCAACCAGCGTGATCTTCCGCATCGACCCCAAAAGCGGAAAAATCGAAAAGGGCACGTGGATGTGCGCCTGGCTGGACAAGCAGCACGCCAACGGCTTAAAGATCAACGCCGCCGCCGGAAACGAAGCCGGCCTCCAGTTCGTCGTCGGCGGCAGCGCCAACGGATGTCCCACCAAGTCACCCTGGTACGTCGCCCCGGAAGGCGGCTACAAAGGCGGCGGTTTCCTGGCCGTCTTCGACAAAGATTTCGCCATGCAGCAGTGCGGCTATTTCCCCGGCTCGGACATCTCCTGCGTCGCCTACAACAAAGGAACGCTCGTCATCGCCGGCAGCGCAAAGAAAGACGCCGCCCCCAAGGACGCCGACGCGGCCAACTTCCCCGTCCCCATCTATAAGCCCATCCAGGAGAATTTCGGCGGCGGCGAAAAAGACGGCTACTTCGTCGTGCTGAAAGTGGGGAAGTAGGGGGAGGAGGGTTAGGGTTCAGGACGTAAGCGTCCCCCACAGGTATCGAAGCCCCGCATGTAAATGCGGGGCTCTCGGTGTGTGAGGTTACTTCGATCGCTTGCGACCCTCTTTCGGCGCCGGTGCGGATTCTTCGTCCGGTTCAATCTTCGAAGCCTTCGGAACCGTCGCCTTCTTAAGCTCTCGCACTTCCTTCGGGCTCAGCGGCCGAAACTGCCCCACCCCCAGCCCATGAAGCGTCAGCGGCCCCATCTTCACGCGCATCAAGTCCCGCACCTTGTGCCCCACGCTCGCCAGCATCCGCCGAACCTGCCGGTTTCTTCCCTCCCGAATGCTCACTTCCAACACCGTCTGGTGCCGCGTGCGGTGCGATATCCTCAAATACGTCCGGCCAGTCTTAAATCCCTGCCCCGAACGATCCGCCAGCCAAATCCCCTTCTGCAATTCTTCCAGCGTCTGAGGTTCAACAAACCCATCCACAACCGCCCGATAAGTCTTGGAAACCCCATAGCGCGGATGCGTCAGCTTGTTGGTCAGATCCCCATCATTGGTCAGCAGCAACAGGCCACGCGATTCCGCATCAAGCCGGCCCACCGGATAAAGCCGCGGGCCAACGCCAGCCGGCAAAAGATCAATCGCACGTCGCTGCTCCCCCTGCGCCACATTGGTGCTGACAACCCCCTTGGGCTTGTTAAGCAAAATATAATACCGCCGCGCAGTCTTGGCCTCCGTCGTCTTCACCACCTCATCGTCCACCTCCAACGTGTCCTTGTCCGGATCAACCAGGATGGGCAACTTGCGAACAACCCTGCCATTCACACTCACCCGCCCCTGCAAAACCATCTCCTCAATGTTCCGCCGCGAAGCGATACCAGCGTTGGCCAGAATTTTTTGGATGCGTTCTTTCATGCGGAGTCAGCGTCCTCTGTTTTATAAAAATCAATCAGCAAGGGCTGATTCTACACGCGCGGGGATGTCGGAAACGTCACCTCCAGCCAGACACAATCCGTCAACGTCTTCAACACCGGCTCATCCATCCGCGCCGGCAGCAGCACCGTATCCCCCCGCCTCAACACCACCGCCTCCCGCACACCCTTCACCGTGATCCGCGCCTCCCCCTCCAGCATCATCCACACCACCGGCTCATCATACGGCACCGGCTCTTCCACCCCCTCCGTAAATCGCACCTTCTCCAGCTTGAAGTGCTCGCAACTCACCAGTTGCGTCACCGTCGTAAACAACCCCGCCACATGCGTCCGCGCCGGCCCAGGCGTCTCCTCCCCAAACGCGATGCACTGCATCGCCTGCTCCACATGAAGATCACGCGCCTTGCCAGTCGCATCATCAATGCGATTAAAGTCAAACACCCGAAACGTCGTGTCACTGGGCGTCTGTATCTCCGCCACCAGAATCCCCTTCCCCAGCGCATGCACCGTCCCGCTGGGCAGATAAAAACAGCTCCCCTCCTTCACCGCCACCGCATTAATCAACTCTTCCACCGTCCCACTGCGCAGGCCGGCCGCAAACTGCTCGCGGCTCACCCCCTTGCGCAGCCCCTTAAATAGCCGCGAACCCGCATCACTCTGCACCACATACCACGCCTCGCTCTTCAGATGCGCCCCAGGATTCTGATCCGCATAAGCCCGATCCGGATGCACCTGCACCGACAAATGCTCCCGCGCATCCAGATATTTGATCAACACCGGAAACTGCCCGTGCGGCCCCACCAGCCCCACATCCCCATAAAGCTGCGTACCAAATTCCTCCACCAGCGAATGCAGCGTCCGTCCCGCAAGCGGCCCATTGGCAACCTTCGCGCTCACCCAATCTCCCGAATCATTCAATACCCCCGGCGGAAAATCATAAATCTCCCAACTTTCACCAATCTGTTTGCCCTCCGGAAGATCGCGCCCAAGCACCGTCTGCAGCTTTCGCCCGCCCCAGATCTTTTCCACCAGAAGCGGCTTGAACTTGAGAGGATATAATGCCATCGTCCGCAATTAATACGTCAACCAACCAACGCTGACAATAGAAACGAAAGTCCTTTGAATGAACACCAACGGCGATCGCAAGTATTTCGTGGTCGACACCAACGTCCTGCTTCACAACCCCAACGCAATTTTCCTCTTCGCCGACAACGAAGTCATCATCCCCTTCGACGTCGTCGAAGAGCTCGACAAGTTCAAAACCCAGAGCGACGACCTCGGCCGAAACGCCCGCACCGTCATCCGCCACCTCGATCGCCTCCGCGAAGGCGGCAAACTCTCCGAAGGCGTCCCCGTCCCCGAAACCGGCGGCCGCGTGCGCGTCGTCGTCGACGAACAGCAAAAGCTCTGCCCCCACCTCACCGTCAACTCCGCCGACAATCGCATCATCTGCTGCGCCTACAACCTGGCCAAAGAAGGCAAGCCCGTCGTCTTCATCTCCAAGGACATCAACGCCCGCATCAAAAGCGACACCCTCGGCATACAAACCGAAGATTTCGAAGCACAGAAAGTCGACTTCGAACGCCTCTACACCGGCTGGCGCGAGATGACTGTCTCCTGCCAATGCCATCAACCAGCTCTTCAGCCAGAAGAAACTCCCCATTGATGCCAAAGACTTAATCGCCAACGAATTCGTCCTGCTCAAAGATGAATCCGAACACTCTCACACCGCCCTCACCCGCTATCAAAAAGAAACCGGCGCCCTCTTGCCCGTGCGCCAAGACGCACGCCCCCCTTCGGCATCGTCCCCCGAAACCTCCAGCAGACCATGGCCATGGACCTGCTCCTCGACGATTCCATCAAGCTGGTCACTCTCCTCGGATCGGCCGGCACCGGCAAAACATTGCTGGCCCTCGCCGCCGGCATGAGCAAGGTCCTCAAAGACCAGATCTATCAGAAGCTCCTCGTCGCCCGTCCTATCATGCCCCTCGGCCGCGACATCGGCTATCTCCCCGGCGACAAAGACGAAAAACTCACCGCCTGGATGCAGCCAATCTTCGACAACATGGGCTACCTGTTGTCCAATCGCCTCTCCAACGAAGGCCACGCCGCCCACGCAAGCCTATCCACCGTCGAGCAGCGCATCCGTCAACTCATGGACAGCGGCGAAGTCGTCCTCGAACCCCTCACCTACATCCGCGGCCGCAGCATCCCCCACCAGTTCATGATCGTAGACGAATCCCAAAACCTCACCCCTCACGAAGTAAAAACCATCGCCACCCGCGTCGGCGAAGGCACCAAGCTCGTCCTCACCGGCGATGCCAGCCAGATCGACAACCCCTACCTCGATTCCAGCAGCAACGGCCTCTCCTATCTCATCGAACGCCTGAAAGGCAAGTCCATCGTCGGCCACGTCACCCTCGCCAAAAGCGAACGCTCCGATCTCGCCAGCCTCGTCGCCGCCGAACTCTGATTCCCCTTCCAACAACCAGAATCCACCAACGAAAACAGGGGCAAGCATCACTGCCTGCCCCTGCATCTTATTTCTAAAAATTACTGCCCTGCTTACAGCGTGTTCTGGCTTTCACCCTGCTGCTGCTGCTGCTCAGGCTGTTCCGGCGAGCGGCCACGGCTCTGGCCACCCTCACGGCCGATCTCGCTCATGTGGTCGCGGTCGCGGCTCACGCGCTCGCCACCCTTCCGGCCGATCATGCTCATGTGCTCTCGGTTCTGGCTCACGCTCTCCCCACCCTTGCGGCCAATGTTGGACATGTGATCGCGATTCCGGCTCACGCTCTCCCCACCCTTGCGGCCGGCCGCACGCGCTTCATCGGCGGAAAATTCATGTGCCGTTCCCTTCTCGTGTGCAGCCTTGCCACCCTTGCGGGCGATCTCACGCTGACGCTCACGATCCATTGATGCGAACCCTCGGTTGCTCGTACCCATGACAGGCTCCTTTCCGAAAGCACTGGTCTGAAGTTATCTGCCCTTCTCTTGTTTCACTCTGAAGCAATCAAATGGGCACTGCCGTATGGTATGCACGCGTCCGCTTCGATTTCTTCAAAATTCCACTAGACCAGCGCACTTTTTTCCACTTTCATCAAATTGGTGCGGGCGTCCTCAACCATACAACACGATCACGTATGGATGAAACCGGTTGATACGAAAATGATACGGCTGGGTTCGCGCAGTCCGCAGAAAATAAATGGCTGAGCCCGCCGCCAAATTTTGTGTGAGCTAGGTCACGCTCCTTCACAAACAATTGATCTTTAGACACTAACAACCGTGCCTTCTAAAACTTTCATGCGCCGCGCAGACGTACACAAATGAAGTCGCTCCCGCAAAAGACGCCAAACGGGTTCAACCATACGCCACGCTTGGCGACAGACCCGGCGCATCGTAGAATCGCCCCGATCCCAAATGGCTCCCGCGCAGAAAGGTAAAGAAAAAAAATGTCGATCAACTATGACGATTTTGCAAAATTGGAACTCAAAGTGGCCACCGTCCTCGAATGCAAGCCCCACGAAAACGCCGACAAACTGCTCGTTCTTCAGATCGATCTCGGCGATGAAAAGCGCCAGATCTGCGCCGGCCTGCGCCAGCACATCGCCCCCGAGCAGTTGATCGGCAAACAGATCGTCGTCGTCGCCAACCTCGCCCCACGCCAGATGCGCGGCGAGATCAGCCAGGGCATGCTCCTGGCCGCCACCGATCCCGTCACAAACAAAGTGATCGTAGTATCTCCCAGCGAACCCGTCGCCCCCGGCAGCAAAGTCAGCTAACCGCCGCTCCCCTCCTCCGCTTCAACTGCCCACCATGCTTCGCGAGCTCCACATCTCCAACCTCGCCGTCATCGCCGATGCTCGCATCGAGCTGCATTCGGGCCTCAACTGCTTCACCGGCGCCACCGGCGCCGGCAAGTCCCTCGTCATCGGCGCCATCGAAGTCCTGCTCGGCCTCCGCAGCGCCGCCGAAATGATCCGGCCCGGCGCCGATGAAGGCCGCGTCAGCGGCGTCTTCGAGCTCCGCGACGCCAAGGTCCTCAAGCAAATCGAAGCCTCCACCGATATCCAGGTCACCGCCGACGGCGGCGAAATCCTCCTCACCCGCCGCCTCTACGCCAGCGGCCGAACCAGTGTCAGCCTCAACGGCAACCCCATCACTCTCGGCATGCTCAAAACCGTCGCCGAACACCTCGTGGACGTCCACGGCCAGCACGATCATCAATATCTCCTCAAGCCCTCCAATCAGTTAGACGTGCTCGATCAGTTCGCAAAGCTTGAGCCCATGCGCGACGACTACCACGCCGTCTACCTGAAGCTCCAGGAAGCCCGCTCCCGCCTCGAAGAGCTGACGTCCAACCGCTCCCTCCGCGACCAGCAACTCGAGCTCTACCGATTCCAGGCCCGCGAAATCGACGCGGCCGAGCTAATCCCCGGCGAATACGAAGAGCTCACCGCCCGCGCCTCCGTCCTGAGCAATCTCGAAAAGCTCAAGAAAGACGCCTCCGCCGTCCACGCCTCCCTCTACGAAGCCGACGGCTCCGTCCTCGAACGCCTGAAAATGATGGGCGGCATCCTCGCCGAGCTTTCCACCCTCGACCAAAGCATCGGCCCCACCGCCACCGCCCTGCGCGACGCCACCATCCAGTTGGAAGAAATCAGCTACGATCTCTCGCGCTATCTGGATCGCCTCGACCTCGACCCCGCCGAGCTGGCCGAAGTCGAAGACCGCCTCAACACTCTGAACCGCATCCTCAGCAAATACGGACCCAGCGCCAGGACACCCTCGACCACCGCGCCGACCTCGCCCAAAAAATCGCCCGCCTCGAACGCGCCACCGACGATCTCGGCGCGATCCAGAAAGAGATCGTCCCCCTCACCGCGCGCTTAAACGAGCTGGGCGAAAACCTAAGCCGCCAGCGCCAATCCGCCGCCAAAAAGCTCGCCCCCCAGATCGAAAATGCCCTGGCCCAGCTCGGCATGGAAAAGGCCAGATTCACCATCGCCTTCGCACGCCCCGACCCAGGCCGCGAAGGGCCCAGCGCCACCCCCTCCGGCCTCGACATAATCGAGTTCATCGCCCAGACCAACCCCGGCCAGCTCGCCCAGCCCCTGCGAAAAATCGCCTCCGGCGGCGAGCTCTCCCGCATCATGCTCGCCCTCAAGGGCATCCTTGCCGGCTCCGACCGCACCAGCGTCCTGGTCTTCGACGAAATCGACGCCAACGTCGGCGGCCGACTCGGCAGCATCATCGGCTCAAAGCTCCGCGCCCTCGCCAAACACCACCAGGTGCTCTGCATCACCCACCTCCCCCAAATCGCCAGCTACGCCGACCGCCACCTCTCCGTCCACAAACAATCCGACACCACAAAAACCGCCAGCACCGTAGCCCTCCTAGAAGGCAACGCTCGACTGGAAGAACTAGCCGAAATGATAGGCGGCCAACACATCACCCAAACCACAAGAAAACAAGCCGCCGAACTGTTAGAAGCCGCACAATCCGAAGCCGCCCCACAACTGCAAACACCACCACCCAAAACCGTCGCACGAGTGCGCGTAAAGTCTGCTTGAGCGGCGGAACCACCCAGTCCTCAAAGCCCAATCACTACCGCTGCAAGAATTACCGCTGGACACCTGCAGACGCTGGCTTCGGCGACAACTGGCTGCGCAAGGCTGTGACGGACCACTCGAGGAAGGCAAATATTGAGTGCATGGAAATCGAATAGTACAGTTTAAATTCGCTTAGCGTGCTTGGAGAATGCTTGGACTGCTAACCGGTGTCGGAGTATCAACAGCCTCCGGCTTCACCGTCGATGGCGGCTCAGGCATTGCATTGCCCGCACTGTCTAGACAGACCCCGCCAGAATCATGGGCCAGTTGCCAAAAGAAGTGCTGCCGTTGCGACCCTGGCGGCAGGAATTGGACAGTTGTATTAATCCTGACTTTTGAGATCTCATTCAACTTGCGTATTTGGGTCAGGAATTGATCGGCGTGTGCTGCACCTCCGCCAACGTACCAGATCACGTCAGGCCGCCACTTCAACGCTATGGTCATGGCGGGAATCGCATTCGGATCAGCAATCCTTCGGTCTTTTAGAAAATTCCGCACCTGCTCTAAACTTTTCGGCCCGGCCGGAAGCATGTTTTTCTGCAAGGCCACTGGGTCGCCCTGCGGCTGCGAAACGACGTTGAACCATTGATCTCTATCAAGCTCGCTCACTGCCTTGAGCACCTCATCATTTGGATTCAATTTTCCCTGCCATACAACATTGAAATAGTCGAGGACGAAAACAATCCGCTTGGGCTTGCGATTTTCCTGGGCTGGCTGTGTCGCCGCAGCGGAAATACCAAGCCCTTCGAGTTGTGCGGTGAGACTGGCGATTCGACCATGAAGAGCAGCAATATCGCTCTGCTGACGCTCGACAGTTGCGCGAAGCATCTGTAGCTCTGCTGCCTGCAACGTCTGCGATTCGGAGGTAGTGGTCGGCGACGGCGAATCACAGAACGCGGCAGTTGCAGCCAGGGAGATGTACAAGGTTACGATCAGGCGCATCAGCGAAGGCCTTTCCGCAAAGGGAACTCTGGGTGATTTGAGTCACTTGGCCGGTGATAATGGGAAAGTGTTTCCTCCGATTGCTGAAAAGATTATCCTCTCGACGCGGTGGGATCGCAAGCCGGGAGAAGTCACAACGGACATACCTATGAATCGGGGGAAGAGTCATAGGCATCGTGGAAAATTCTAAAGGCTCGGGACTCACTGTTCGCAAAAGATCCGCGACATAAGACCAGCATCGCCTCCAAAGCTCAGCCATCACGCATCGCCCACGGCGGCATCGCCCATTCATGTCTTTAACCGGCCCAACCAAAGCCAACCCGAACACCCCCAACCATGATAGATCCTCAACCCAAAATCACACACCCCCCCAACCCCGGCCCACTCCCCGGCCATCCGCGTCCATCCGCGGCCAACACTCTTCCTCCCCACTCCCGAGGGCCCAGGATCGCCCCACCTCCTCGCCCAGGATCATGAGTCTCTCCCCTTGGCGCTCTTGGCGTCTTGGCGGTTAACATTCTCCACCTGCAGCAGACTAGGGTTCGCCTCGATCAGATGCCCTTGTCGTTAGCAGCGATCTTTGAGATGGCCTCCCGCACTTCGTCGCTCACCATAACCTGCCGCCCACGGTTCAAGTCTCAGCGCTCCTCAAACAGCTTCACCTTCTACTTCTTCATCGCACTCGCCGACATTGCGATGCACCGCCCGGGCTCCATTGATCCCGTTCTTCTAAGCCGACGCATCCAACTCATCGAAGCCGTATTAATTGACCTGCCCAAGTTGCTTATGAGGTGATCGAGGCGTTGAAGGCGGAGATGAGTAAGGAACCCGCAAACTTTTGGGCCGTTAGCGTATAATGACCGACGTGCGGCGGCATCCCGGTTACTCTCCGCGATTGAAAGGACCACCATGCCCTCACCATTTCCTGGAATGGACCCGTACCTTGAGGGCTCACTTTGGATGAGCGTCTATTCGCAGTTAATCATCGAAATAGCGCGGCATCTGACGCCGAAGCTTGTCCCGAAATATATCGCACTTACTCCGCGCCGGTTCGTGACCGTGTTTCCGGATGACGAGGCGGTTTCCATCGCCACGCCCGAAATTTGTCCCGACGTGTCCGTTGCCACCCGCGGTCGCGAGCGCGCGGTAGCGCGGCGGGGTGCGCGGTGGTTTTGGACGCGCCGGTTCAAGTTGATTTGCAGATGCCGGCGTCGATTCCGCACGTATCGCTGGAGATTCGGGACACGGACTCGCGGCTGCTGGTGACGGCGCTCGAAGTCCTTTCGCCGACGAACAAGCGGTCAGGGCGGGCGGAATATCTTGGAAAGCGCGAGCAACTCCTGCAGAGCCAGGCCCATCTGATTGAAATCGACCTTCTGTGGGACGGCCCGCGAATGCCGATGCGCCGGCCGATCCCGCCGTGCCCATATTGTGTGCTTGTCAGCCGTGCCGACCGGCGGCCAGTGGCGGACGTGTGGCCAGTGCGGCTGGATCAGCCATTGCCGACCATCCCCGTCCCGCTGCTGCCGGGGGATGCGGATGTTGCTCTGAACTTGCAGGTCGTCTTCGACGGGGTCTACGACAGCTTCGGGTACTCGGCGGCGATTGATTATTCGAAGCCGCCGGAGCAGGCGCTTGGGGAAGGTGATTTGGCGTGGATCAATGCCCGGCTGGCCGGGGTGGGGAAGCGCG
Organism: uncultured Phycisphaerales bacterium; assembly: GCA_963788015.1. Classification (GTDB taxonomy): domain Bacteria; phylum Planctomycetota; class Phycisphaerae; order Tepidisphaerales; family Tepidisphaeraceae; genus JBBRHH01. The sequence goes on along the minus strand of CAWBEY010000012.1, from coordinate 2,041,544 downwards.
TGGAATCGTAGAAGTTGGATGACGGCGCGCTCGCAGGCTGGTCCTTTCCAACAATGCCGCTTCCAGCCCACGGCTAAAAACATCCTCCTCGACTTGACACTACCCTAACATCTATCTACACTACCTCCAGCATCAACTGGCCAACCACCAGCAACCGCCGCCCCATCCTCCACAGATGGAGCACAACCAGGGGAATGAATCCATGCTCATCCATCCCAGCACCCACCAAAACCCCGGATGCAAATCCAAGGCTTCTTCCCCCGCCCTCCGCCAAGCCATTTTCAGCACCGATTCAACGCGTCGATTGGTGGTCGGTTATGTGTCGTTTGATAGTCGGTTAGTGGTCGGTTGGTGGTCGGTTACGTGTCGGTTGGTGGTCGATTGGTGGTCGGTTATGTGTCGCTTTCTGCAAGCCACTTTTGGCCTAAACCCTTGTCAACACTCACCCCCCTCCCAAAACCCCCTGCGCAACTCAATTACAACAACAAAAAACCCGCCCAAACCGACCCAAAATCCATCGCCCACCTCCCCCATTCAAACTTCCCCACCCCCATCTTCCTCAGTGTCGTCAGTCTCCTCTGTGGCTAAAACAAAACGCGCACCCATCCCGACCCCCATCCCACGACCCCTCTCTTCGATTCATCCTTCTTCCTTCATACTTCAAACTTCCCTCCCCTCTTCCTCCGTGCCTCAGTGCCTCCGTGGTGAGTCCTGGTCCCGTCGTAAGCAATTACCCCGCACCAAACTCCTTCGGCTGATCAATAATCCTCAAGCAAACCGTCGCCCCTCCGATGATCGGCAACGCATCAATCGCTTCCAACGCGGCCTGCATCTTCCCTTCAAGACTCCGATGCGTCGTCACCACCACCGGAACAAAATTCCCATCCGTCACTTCGTGCTGAAGGATCGCCGACAGGCTGATTCCATGCTCGCCCAGAATCCCCGTCACCTGCGCAAGCACCCCCGGCTCATCCTTGGCCATCAGCCGCAGGTAATACCGCGACTGAAGCTGCTCGAAAGGAAGGATCTGCGCCGGCGCCGTCGTGTCTGGAAATATCTGAACCTGCTTGAACGCCAGCGGCGTCGTCCCCAGTCCAATCCCCACCAGATCGGCCACCACCGCGCTCGCCGTCGGCATCTGCCCGGCCCCCCGCCCATAGAACAGCGCATGTCCCAGCGCATGCCCATACACGCTGATCGCGTTAAAGCTGCCGCTCACCTCCGCCAGCACATCATGGTTGTGAACCAGCGTCGGATGCACCCGCAGCGCAAGACGATCGCCGTTGCGCTCCGCGATGGCCAGCAGCTTGATCACATACCCAATCTCGGCCGCGAACCGGATGTCCGCCGGCTGCAGGCGGTCGATCCCCTCAACGTGAATGTCGCTCTCGCTGAAGCGCGCATTGAACGCCAGCCCCGCCAGAATCGCCAGCTTCTGCGCAGCATCCCGGCCAGTGACATCCAGCGTAGGATCGGCCTCCGCAAATCCCGCCGCCTGCGCTTCCTTCAACGCATCGTCATACGACAGCCCGTTCTTCGTCATCCGCGTCAGAATGAAATTGCACGTCCCGTTCACAATCCCAACCAGCGCATCAATCCGGTTGCCCACCAGCCCCTGCGTCATCGCATTGATAATCGGGATCCCGCCGCCGCAACTCGCCTCAAACGCAATGCAGGCGTTGTGCTGCCGCGCCAGCGCAAACAACTCCGGCCCCCGCGCTGCCAGCAGACTCTTATTCGCGGTGACCACATGCTTGCCCCCCGAAGCGCCTGCTGGATATGTTCCGCGGCCAAACCGGTGCCGCCCATCACTTCCACAAATATCTGCACGCGCGGATCGCTCAAAGCAGCAGTCGCGGACGCGGTCACGGGCAGATCAGCCAGGCCCGCCCGCACCTTCTCCACATCGCGGACAATCACATGGCGAATATCAAACGTAAGCCCAGTCCGGCGGCGAAGCAGATCCCGCTGTTCCCGAAGGATTTTAACGACGCCGCCCCCGACGATCCCGCACCCCAGAAGGGCGATGCCAATAGTTTTTTCGGAGAATTGAGACATGAGCAATGGACACGAGCGGCTTCTGATCCACGGCCATTACGACCCCACGCGGCCAGCGCGGCAATGTACGAGCCAAAATCCCAAGTTGCAACATTCAGTCAGCAACGATCTCACGACAACATATCAACCACTCGTCCACCGCGATCGCTTTGGGAGAAAGCACATTACCCGCGAAAGAACTGGTGTCGCCTCAAAAAGTCGAGAACAGGAGGAAAAAGCTTGACACACTGAGGGAGTATAGGAATAATGGTCTTCGTTGGTTCACCTGCCAAACGGCTCGAATTGCTGCGGTGCTTTAACTGTGGCGTATGTAAAGATTCGAGCCGCGCGTCACCTTTGGTGACGTCTAAAAGTTCTTTACGGCAAGTTCGCCCGCTCCGCAGTCAGGTGATTGCGAACGGGTAGCCCTGTGTTGGGATCCGTCGGTTTAGGCCGATAGAACACATCGCGGAGGCAAACTTTGCCGAGTGTTGAGAAAGCTTTGCGAAGGTAAAAAATTCGCCGGGCCGGATTGACACGCCGGAATGATCAGCTATCATTCCGTTCCCCCTGACGGGGAAAACATTACGACGGTGACTGCGAAAGTAGTTTGCCGGCGTGTACAAATTGTTCTTTGACAAGTGAATACATCGGACAGCCGCGAGGATGTGAGCATACGGAGCGTTTTAGTACAGCGTTGCCGTTGCGGTTTGAGGCATACCCAATTGCCTCGACTTACTCAACATATCCTTGTGGTGCACGCAAGTGAGATGATCTTCTTGATCATTTCTTTTGAATGAAGCCAACAATGAATGTTGAGCCTTGCTGGCTGGGTGCTGGAGACAAGGGGCTAGGGGCTAGAGAAATCTAGTTTCTGGTTTTGAGTTTCTTGTATCTGGCCCTGTCCTTCCAGTCCTAGCCGTCTGGAAGGCAGTAACAGCCATAACGGAGCCCCGCATGCAAATGCGGGGTTGCTGGAGTGGTTTGGACAGACTCGTTTTGAGGATAAACGCTGCTTCTGAAAGTGTAAGTCATCGCAATGCCTGAGCAATCGGGTGTTCGTGATGCGGCAGGAGGAAGCGGTGCCAAGAAATTAAATTGAAGAGTTTGATCCTGGCTCAGCCTGAACGCTGGCGGCGTGGCTAAGACATGCAAGTCGAACGGGCCTAGCAATAGGTCAGTGGCGAAAGGGTGAGTAATGTATCGCTAATGTACCCCGGACTCTGGGATAGCTGCCCGAAAGGGCAGGTAATACCAGATGATATGACGCTCCCGCATGGGAGTGTTCTCAAAGGTCAGCCGGTCTGGGCGCAGGCGATATCGTATCAGCTAGTTGGTGAGGTAACGGCTCACCAAGGCGACGACGCGTAACCGGACTGAGAGGTCGGCCGGTCACATCGGGACTGAGACACTGCCCGGACTCCTACGGGGGGCTGCAGTAACGAATCTTCCGCAATGGGCGCAAGCCTGACGGAGCGACGCCGCGTGCAGGACGAAGTCCTTCGGGATGTAAACTGCTGTCAGGGGTTAGAAAGTTCTGATCAACCCCAGAGGAAGGCACGGCTAACTCTGTGCCAGCAGCCGCGGTAAGACAGAGGTGCCAAGCGTTAGGCGGAATCACTGGGCTTAAAGCGTGTGTAGGTGGATGCCTAAGTGCCTTGTGAAATCCCACGGCTCAACCGTGGAATTGCTGGGCATACTGGGTGTCTTGAGCCATCCAGGGGTCGCTGGAACAAACGGTGGAGCGGTGAAATGCGTAGATATCGTTTGGAACGCCAATGGTGAAAACAGGCGACTGGGGATGAGCTGACACTGAGACACGAAAGCCAGGGGAGCAAACGGGATTAGATACCCCGGTAGTCCTGGCCCTAAACGATGTCCACTAGATCGTGGCCGCTCTGACGTGGTCATGGTCGAAGCAAAAGTGATAAGTGGACCGCCTGGGAAGTACGGTCGCAAGGCTAAAACTCAAAGGAATTGACGGGGGCTCACACAAGCGGTGGAGCATGTGGTTCAATTCGAAGCAACGCGCAGAACCTTACCTGGGCTTGACATGCTTGGATTATCTCCATGAAAGTGGAGTAGGCCCTTCGGGGTACAACAAGTACAGGTGCTGCATGGCTGTCGTCAGCTCGTGTCGTGAGATGTCGGGTTAAGTCCCTTAACGAGCGAAACCTTTGCCCTTAGTTACCAGCGGGTTATGCCGGGGACTCTAAGGGGACTGCCGGTGTCAAACCGGAGGAAGGTGGAGATGACGTCAAGTCCTCATGGCCTTTATGCCCAGGGCTACACACGTGCTACAATGGCGTCGACAAAGCGATCCTAGAACGCGAGTTCATGGAAACCGCAAAAATGACGCCCCAGTTCAGATCGGAGGCTGCAACTCGCCTCCGTGAAGTTGGAATCGCTAGTAATCGCGGATCAGCTACGCCGCGGTGAATATGTTCCTGAGCCTTGTACACACCGCCCGTCAAGTCATGGGAGCCGGGAATAGCCGAAGTCGCCTCATCTCAGAGGTGCCTACGCTAGGCTCGGTGACTGGGACTAAGTCGTAACAAGGTAGCCGTAGGGGAACCTGCGGCTGGATCACCTCCTTTCTAAGGGATATCTTAGAACCTTGTGCAGAGCAATCTGCTCAAGATCAAAGTCAGCACAACCTCGTGCCCCCTCAACAAGGGCAAATAACGCCAGCAATGACGTTGGATGGTTATCCGATGTATACACTTCATAAGTAAAGAGGCCCGGACCCAAAAGGTCCGGGCTTTTCTTACGCGCTGAATTAATACAATGGTCTATATGGTTGGCCAAAACGGGAACTACATCTCAAAGCCGCCAAAGCCCTCAACGGTGTAGATCGCCAGGAACTTCTACGGCTGCTCGGTAAGCGCGCTGCGCGGCAGTCAGCTCGGACAATAGAAGAGCGGTTGCTGCCGTGACCAACTGGTACGTCGTCTATGGAGAACCACTGCCGGCGTAAGCGGCAAACCTACTTTGCGCCGCTGACGGCAGCCAGGACATGATCAATGCGCTGCTGGGCTTCGGGAGACTGATTCGGGCGCATCTCTTTCAACACGCTCACGACCACGACACCCATGCTCGTCAGCTTCTCCTGTGCCGATTCGCGCTCCTTGAACTCCTCGGAGTCGAAGTTGGCGACAAGCTGCTTGATCGAATCCAGCATCGCCGCCGGCGGCCGCGGCTCGGGGTTGTTGTATCTTTCAAGCAGGGCCAGCGGCACCTGCACGCTCCCGCCGCTCTTGAGGCGGCAGGTCACCTCACGCTCCTGAATCCGGCCGCGCACCAGCGAGTCGTCGGCAAGCGTCACCTCCACATCCGTCGGCTCATTTTCGCGCGGGCTCAGGCGCTTGATCTCCTCGGCCGTGAGGCTCAACGTGTTGAATGACGTCTCCAGCTTGATCGCCCCGGTAAGCACCCCGACAAGCCGATCATGGCTGGTGAGCGAGAGCGAGGCGGCCGAGTCGTCAGCGTCCTCCGGCAGCGGGCGCAGCTGCATTTTGGTGATCACGCTCACGGGAAATTTCAGCGCCTGATCCCCGGCCGCCAGCTTCAATTCAAAGTGATCCGCCACGATCAAACCCGCCATTTGCGAGCCATCCGTGAGCGTGACATAGTGAACCTCATGTTCATCGCCCTGAAGAACAATCGCGGCAATGCTCTCCGGTTTTAGCTTCAGTGTGCCAAATCGGGTGTTGAACTCAAACTCGTGCGTTGGGAGCTGAATCGTGATGCGATCGCCGGTGCTGGTCCACACTGTGGGTTTGTCGGCCGGCAACTCCTCCGGCTCATCAGCGCGCTTGCGAAATCCAAACCGGCCGATCTTGTCGAGCGGAATCTGAATCCGCTGCTTGCTGGTCATCTCCAGTTCGAGGGTGGGTTTGTCCAGTTTGCCGGCGATGAAGTCGCCGTCACGGGTGATGAGCACCTGGCGCGGGTTGATGTCGCCAATGCTGACCATGCCCATGACTTTTTCCGCGGGAATATCCAGCGGGCCAAAGAACGTTTCGATTTTGAAGCTGGCGTCCTTAATGGAGCCTTTGAAAGATTCGCCCGTTCGGGTTTCCACGACATCAAAAGCATCGCCGCGTAAAACTTCGATGTCCCCGCCGAAGCTGATGCCGGGAGTGACGTTGACGAGCAGCTTGCGAAGCGCCGGCGCGACGCCAGCGACCAGCTTCGAATTGGTGAGCGATTTAACCAGCTTGGTTCCGGCGTCGCTGTTGGCGACGGACGCGTGAACATGCAGGATCGCCACCTCCTTGCCCGGCGCGACCTTCAGGGAAAAATTGGTGGTGACGTAGCCGTTGTTGGGTTGTGCGGTGAACGTGGGCGCGATCTTCGCGCCCGGCCGGCGAACATCTCCACCATCGCCCGGCCCTGATTGTCCTGCGCGATGCAGGCCACGACAACATCTTTCTTCTGCGAGTCATTGACGTTCTGAGAGGCCTGCAGGCCGTTGTTGGGCTGGCTGCGGTACATCAGGTTGTAAGTCTGCTCGGCGGCCTGGTTATTCTTGATGATGTCGATGATGCGCAGCGAGCCGTCTTTCTGCGCCAAAAACCGCCGGGTCAGCGTATAGTTTTGCCCGATCATGTTTTCGAACACGGCCTCCCCCGTCTCTTCCAATCGCCCCATGTTGCGCTGGTTCATGTTGGGGTTGTTGTTGTCCACATACAACATGGCGCCTTCGCTGTAGACCGGCGAGTTGCCCTGCGAGCGAAACATGGTGGCGTAGATCAGCCATTGATTGCCGTTGCCGTCGCCCTGCGGCGGGCGGTACGGCATGGTGATCGCGCCGCCGCCGCCTTTCATGGGCATCCCGACGATCTGCAGAGCGAACGGCACCAACAGCGCGACAGACAGGCCGGCCTTGCGAAACATGGTTGGCTCCCAACTCTAGAGAAGGGGCGAATGCCGCAGCCCTCTTCTATAGCGTTTTGTGAAGGTGAATTACTTCGCCGCTAGTATACCGGAGGTCGCCGGCAATGCACTGCCGGATGATCGTGGCAACATCGGCCGGGTCGAGAGTTTTCTTGGGCGGGTATTGTTCTTCCGAAAGCAGGCCCCGAAACATAGCCGTTTCAACTGCGCCCAGGGCAAGGGTATGAACACGAATGTTGAAAGGCTCGCCTTCCCGCGCCAGGACCAGGCCCAGGATATTAAGGCCGGCTTTGGCCGCGCCGTACGCTGCAAAGCCGGTGAAAGGATCACGGGCGGCCAGGGAGGAGATGTTGACGATGACGCCGCCATGCTGGGTTTTGAATGACGGCCACGCGGCGCGGCTGAGATAAAAGGCCGACGAGAGGTTAGTCTCGATGATGCGTTGCCAGTCGGCCGGGGTGGTCTCTTCAATGCCCAGTCGCGGGGCCGAGCCGGCGTTGTTCACGATCGCATCCAGCCGGCCAAACGTTTGCAGGCAGCGATCCACCAGTTGTGCCGACGCATCAGGATCAGAAACATCCGCGGCAACGACCAGCCCCTTCCCGGCGAGATGCGCCGTTTGTTCAAGGTCGCTTTGGGTGCGGGCGGTCAAGACCAGATCGTACCCCGCCCTGCCGAGTTCAATCGCTGTAGCGCGTCCGATGCCGCGACCGGCGCCCGTGATGATGGCGACGGGGTTGGACATCTTCCAAATTCCTATCTACGTGTAATGCTCGACCAGAATCTCGCTCAGGAGGCGCCGTTGGCGTTCCACTGCGATTCCAGTTCCGTGATCTCCGAAGAGCGGGCGATTTGCTTGTAGAGCTTGTAATACCCCCGCACCAGGTTCTTGGAGAGCGGATTATTCACCACGTCATCAATGGATTGGCGGGAGAACGCCAACACCCGTTGAAGCGGTCGGCGCACCATCACGTGCTCAACCGCCTGCTCATGGTCCCGGTGAATGCGCGGGGAGAAGATGCCGAGGGCATTGATGTTGGCCATGAAACCATTGTAGCGTCGCGCGAACGGCAACGCCTATCCGGGCGGCCGATTCATCGACCGAAGAATTTGCTCGCGTTCCAGAAGATACGCCTTTTCAGCCGCTCGAAGTTTGCCGTAGACGCGCACATTAAGCACGCCGCCGACGAAGGCGATGACGGTGAGGAGCAGGCCGATGAGGGGGACTCCGCGGGGAGCCTGAGCACGAATGGCGACGACCATCCAGACGATGCCAAAGCCCGCAAGCAGAATTGCGCCGAAGATGGCGCTGGAAGCACGGGGCACGCCGGCCTGATCCCGCCGATTGCGACGAAGGAACTGCTGGCGCTCTTGGGCCCAGTTGCGGTCGAGATCATCGAGCTGTTGTTGGAGAGATTGAGGGATGGGTGCAGACATGTGAAGGATCACTTGGCCTTAATCAGCTCCCCGCTCGACTTATCAATCCCCGCCGCATGAAAACGCGCCTTAAAATCGCTCGCTACCGACGGCGGCGCTGCGTAAAGGTCATTGATGAGAGACGTGAACTTCTGAAGCTCCGCTTTGGCGGCCGTCCAGTCCGCGCCCCGCTCCTGAGCAAGGCGGGGCGCTTCACCCAAGCAAATGGCCAAATATGCGGCGCAGGCGCGGTCGGTGGGTGCGCCGGTGAGATCTTTTTCGATGGACGAAAGCAGGTCACGCTTCAGTTCTTCCAGCCGATCCGCCGGCTGAGGCAGAAGCTCAACGTTGGCGGGCGCCTGGGTGAGGATGCGAAGGACGGTTCTGCCCTCAACCTGCTTCTCTTCGCCGCCATTTTCGAGGATGACGCGCTTTGCAATGCGTGAGACGCGGTCGGCGTAGCCAGTGATGGTTTCATCTTTGGCCATGCCGTCGCGGCAGGTATTTTTATAAATGTCCTTCATCGCCCAGCCCTGCGCGTCAAACCACTTGCCCCCTTTGAGCACGCCAATGATCGTGCCGGCCGTGGCCGACGTGCAGTCGGCGTCCCAGCCGAAATTGAAGGTCATGCGGATCGTCTCAGCATAGTCGCCCCGGCCATAGAGCAAGGCCGCTACCACAGCGCCGGTGTTGAGCTGATATCCGTTTTTGTCCGGAAGCTCATCGTGATGGAGGGTGTACTTGTCGCGCAGTTTTTTTCGCGTGATCTTCCAGTCTTCGGGGTTCTGGGCGCACCACGCGCGCACGTCTTTCACGACCGTCAGCAGTTCACTCAGGGGATCAATGGCCGCAACGCCCGCGTCGAGGAGCGCGTTCATGTCGGCCGTGGCAAACGCCTGCGCGATGATCGTGTCGAAAAACTGGGTTTGCTGCGCCGGCTCAGCGTCGATGGTAATATGCGTATAGTGCAGGCCAATCCGGCTGGCGGTCTGCGGCATCAGCGGCGCCACCAGGCCAAAGGATTCCGCGCAAAACTCCCCGGAGATGTTGAAGACGGCGACAGGATTGATGGCAAGCCGGCCCGTGAGCGGCGGCTGGATGCCCAAATCCATTAGCCGCCGTGCGTATGCGTTGGCGGTCCAGATGCCCTTGTTGATGTGCGCCTTCCAGAGCTCCACGACGCGCGGGTAAGGCACAAGCGTTTTACCGCTGGTATCCATCTCGACGTGGTGGACCCATTCGATGTCGGTGTCGTCATCGGTCCAGGCGCCGTTGGGAAGGCTTGGAATGTAGTGTTCGACCTGGCCGGGATTGGCGATGTACTTCATCTCGTGGGGCAGGCCGTTGAGGTCGCCAAAGATCTCGCCGATGACGCCGCCGCGGACCCTGTCACGCAATTCGTCAAAGGGCAAATCAACAAAGCGCGGTGCATCTGCAGCGTGGGTTGTCGAAGTGACCAGGAGGAGCAGGAGAGGGAGCAGGTGGCGCATGCGGGCGATCCTTTCGACGAAGGACAGGATGGTAGCCTAAAGATGCCGGCCAGTTGAACTGTCTTGTTACCAGCGGCGGCGGCAACTAAGCTTGGGGCCACACAACCAAGGAGCTTGCATGGGTTTGCTGGATGGCAAAAAGGGATTGATTTTGAACATCGCCAACGACCGCAGCATTGCATGGCACATCGCCAACAACGCCGTGAAACAGGGGGCCAAGTGCGGGTTTGGATTTCTGCCAATGGACAACATCGAAAAGTCCCAGCGGCGGGTGAAGCGCGCCATGGAAGAGGGGGGATTTCCAAACGAATGGCTGCACCCGTGCGACGTGGGATCGGATGAGTCCATCGAGAAGTTTTTCGCCGGCGCCAAGGAACAATTCGGAACCATTGATTTTCTCGTGCATTCGCTGGCCTTCGCCGATCGGGCATACCTGAAGAAAGACCATGGCAATTTCACCTCCACACCACGCGAAGTGTTCAGGCAGGCCGTGGACATCAGCGCCTATTCGCTGATCGCCCTGACCCGGGCGGCCGCGCCGATGATGAGCAACGGCGGTTCGGTCGTTGCCCTCACCTACCTCGGCAGCGAAAAGGTCATCCCCGGCTACAACATCATGGGCGTGGCCAAGGCCGCCCTCGAAGCGGCCGCGCGCTATCTCGCCTTTGACCTGGGGCCCCAGAAGATTCGCGTCAACACCGTCTCCGCCGGCCCGGTGAAAACCCTGGCGGCCATGGCGGTGGGGGGCATCGATGAAATGTTCGACCACACCGAGAAAAAGGCCCCCCTCAAGCGCAATATCGACGGCGACGAAGTGGGAAAGACGGCGCTCTTTCTCCTGAGCGATCTTTCAAGCGGTATCACCGGCGAAAACCTGTACGTCGATAGCGGTTTTAATATCGTCGGGCTGTAGTGCTGACGCTGTTTCAGGCAGCGATGGAATAGAGGATCTTCCTCCTGGACTTTGCCGCCGGCGTCGCGGCCCCTACGTTTTCCCGGCGCAGGCCCCGAATGTCCTCCAGAAGCTCTTTACGCATGATGTAGCGCACCAGCGTGGCGCAGCCAAAGCTGAGCACGAAAACCACGTTCAACGTTGGCTGGCTGAGATGGCGCGTCAGCCACCACGCCGAGATGCCGCAGGCCAACCATTCCAGCAGGCTGATGAACGCGAAAGAGCGCCAGGGGTGTTTGCTGACGATGAATTCGCGCTGGGTGCGCACGTAGCGGAAGTGAAACACGGCCGTCACGAAAACCGTAACGGCGTAGCCGAACCAGATGGCCGGGATGATCTCCAGTCCATTGAACAGCATCACCATCACCATCCCCAGCCCCAGAAACCACCCCGTGGCCGTCGCGATCACAAACTTAAGCTGCGGGGAGAGTCGTGGAAACGAAAAGTCATACAGTCGGCTGAGGTGTTCCAGGTAACGAAACTGCTCGCGCATCGTCAGCTTCGATTCGCCTCGCGTGCGTCGGCCAAAATGAATCGGCACTTCCACCACTTTCTGCACCTGACACTTGCAAATAAGCTCCAGCGCAATCTTGTAACCCAGTGGAGCAAGATGAGTGGCGCGGGCGTAGGTTTCCTGCCGAAGGGCGAAGAACCCGCTCATCGGATCGTGCATCGCGCCGACAAGCGGCCGGGCCAGGAGATTGGCCCCGCGCGAGTTGATTTTGCGAAGAACGCCCCATTGGCTGTCGGTCGAACCGCCCGCAACGTAGCGTGAGGCAAGCGCAAAGTCGCCTTGGCCAGTTTCCAGCACGGCTAAAAGATCGGGAATCGACTCGGGGGGATGTTGGAGATCGGCGTCCATCACAACCAGAATCTCCCCCTGCGCCATCGCCATGCCGTGCAGAACAGCCCCACTCAGGCCGTGCCGCGGATTCTCCCGGACCTCCAGGCGAACCGGATACGTCAGGGCCAACTCGACGGCCACGCTGCGCGTCGCGTCAGGGCTGTTGTCATCAACAATAATGATCTCGTATGGCCGGGCAGGGAGGGCGGCGGCGATGCGCCTGACAAGCGTGGGAAGATTGTCGGCCTCGTTGAGCGTGGGAATGATGATCGAAACCATGGGGCGCATCTCTGATGATCGGCAAATGCTTGGCGCATCCATGATCGGGAGCGTAGCGGTTTGCCGGCACAATAGCACGAATGAGGCGGGTTCCCGCCGCTTTTTTAGAGGCGACGCAACCAGACCGGAACCGGATTTCTGCGTTATCGTGAAACCCCGATATTCGTTTCGCAATATTTTCAGCCCGCCTCCGTTGTAGGAGCGTCAATTCAATTCAACCCCTTTTACGGAGATTGTTATGAAGAATCGTATCTTGATGTTCGCCGCCACGATGGCGCTGTCGATCCCGGCCTGGACCTTTGCCGCCGACGCGGAAAAGCCGGCGGGCGATAAGCCGGCCGCCGAAAAGCCCACCGGCGATAAGCCTGCCGATCAGACCCCGCCCCCAGCCCGCACCGGCGGCGGCATGTTCGGCCGCGATGCCCTGACTGAAACGGTCAGCACGCTTGGCGATCTGAATCTTTCCCCCACCTTTGAGCTTTCAAAGGATCAGAAAGAAAAAATCCAGGCGATCCGGGATGATTTCAAGAAGCAGCAGGAAAAGTGGCGCACCGATCACGCCGACGATCTGAAGAAGCTCCAGGAACAAATGGGCGAACTCCGCAACGGCGGCGGCCAGCCCAGCCGCGAGAAATTCCAGGAAATCGGCAAGGCCCGCCAGGACCTCTACGCCACGGCCCCGAAGAGCGATGAGGCGGCCAAGGCGATCCAAGCGATCCTGTCGCCCGAGCAGGCCAAGGCCCTCGAAACCAAGGAAACCGAAGTTGCCAAAGCTCGTCAGGACGCCCAGCAGCAGTTCGGCGGCGGCGGCGGATTCGGTGGTGGAGCCGGTGGCGCGGGTGGACGCGGTGGGCGCGGCGGCCGGGGTGGTCAGGGCGGCGGTGCTGGCGGTGGGGCAGGCGGCGCAGGCGGCGGTGGCAAGCCGGCCGGCGGCGGCATCTGAGCCTTCGTTTCGCGAGCATCGAACCAGTGATTATTGTGCAAGGCCCTCCCCATCGGGAGGGCCTTGTTGTAAAACGATAATCCAACACGCCCACAGACCGGCAGTAAATAGCCCCAAAGGAGCTCGATGATGACCACCGCTAAACTGTTCGCCATGATCCTCGCCCTGATTGGCCCTGCGCCTAAGGACGCCCCCAAAGAACTCCAATTGAAGGCCGGCGACCAGATCGTCGCCATGGGCGATTCGATCACCGCCGGCGGAGGCTACCTGCGCGACACCGATGCAGTGCTGGCCCAGCAGTATCCCGATCTGAAACTGCCGAAGATCATCAACGTCGGCATCGGTGGCCAAAAGGCCGAGGACATGGTCAAGCGCTTTGACAAAGACGTGGTGCAGAAAAAGCCACAGTGGGTCACCATCAGCGTCGGGATTAACGACGTCTGGCATCGCGTGAAAACACCTCACGACTCCGACGTGCTCGCCAAGTACAAGGAGAACGTCGCCAAGATGGTTGATATGGCCCAGGAGGCCAAGATCCAGGTTATCCTGATCGCCCCGACCGTCATCCAGGAAGACGTCGAGAGCGAAGGCAACAAGCGCCTCGTGATGTACGTCGATGCGGAGAAGCAAATCGCGGCCGACAAAAAGTGCGCGTTTGTCGACCTTCACCAGATGTTCCTCGACGCACTGAAGAAAAAACCTGAGGACCTGAAAGGCAACTGGCTGACGGGCGACGGCGTCCACATGAAGGAAATCGGCGACGGCATCATGGCCATTGGCGTGCTGCGGGCGCTGGGCGTTCCGGATGAAAAGATCGCCAAGAGCGAATCCTCCCCCTGGGGCGTCGGCAAAAAGCCGGCCACCAAGCCTGCCACAAAGCCTGCGGCGGCCGCCGGGTAATCTCAAATCTCTCTGGGCGCTGCGGATTCCAATCTCGGCGGTATACACTCCCGCTCGTGAACAGCGAGCAACTCCAGACGCTGCTGGCCTCAGTGGCAGGCGGCGAGGTCGGCGTCGACGAAGCACTCGCGCGCTGCGGCGCCTGCCGTTTGAACAACTCTCCTTCGCAACAGTCGATCATCACCGCGCCGTCAGGTGCGGCCACGGCGAGGTCATCTTCTGCCAGGGCAAAACCGTCGAGCACGTCGTCGAGATCGCCAAACGACTGTCGGCCGACGCAAGTTCCGTGCTCTGCACCCGCACTCACTGGAACAACTATCCGCGCTGCGGCAGAATTTCGAGCATGTGGAAATGACCGAGCTGGGCCGGGCCGCGATCGTCTCCAGCCGAACCCATCCAAACCAGCAACGAAAGTGACGGGCCGCCCATCGGCTTGGTCTGCGCCGGCACGGCCGACCTGCCCGTCCTGGAAGAGTCAGCCCTCACCCTGCGGTCAATGCGTGTCCCCTTTCATCGCATCTGCGACGTCGGCGTCAGCGGCCTGCACCGCCTGCTGGCGCACGTCGAAACACTCCAATCCTGCTGCGCGGTGATCGTCATCGCCGGAATGGAAGGCGCCCTTCCAAGCGTGGTAGCGGGCCTGGTCGCATGCCCCGTCTTCGCCGTCCCAACCAGCGTAGGATACGGCGCAAGCTTCGGCGGTCTCGCCGCACTTCTTGGAATGCTCAACAGCTGCGCGTCAAATGTAAGTGTGCTCAACATCGACAACGGCTTCGGCGCAGCGTATTCGGCGGGACTGGTCTGGCGGCAGGTGCGGCGGTTTGCTTTGTCCTCCACGGGATGCTGAGGGACTTATGCCTGATTATGAACTAGTCGCAAACATTCCACCCTTGGCCCCCCGCCCTCTCGCCGGCCACAAGGGCATGTTCGGCCGCGTCCTGATCGTCGGCGGCAATGATGGCATGATCGGCGTGCCGGTGTTTGCCGGCACCGCCGCACTGCGCATGGGGGCGGGCCTGGTCGAAATTGCCGTCCCCGCGCCATCCTGCCTTTTGCCCTGAGCATCACGCCCGAACTCATTGGCCTGGCCCTCGGAAAGGCGGCCGGCAAAGATGCACTCTTGGCGGCCGGCGAGAAAGCCGATGCCATCGTGATCGGCCCCGGCCTGGGTCAAACACCTGAAGCGCTGTCGCGCCTGATCCGACTGGTGCGCCTCGATAAACCCATGGTTGTCGATGCGGACGGCTTAAATTTGCTATCGAAGCAAAAGCGCTGGCCAACCTTTTTCAAAGCACGGGCAGTATTAACGCCGCATCCCGGCGAGATGTCCCGGCTGGGCAGGTTGTTTGGCCGGGATGAGACGCCGGCCGACGACGAGGGACGCATCAGCATCGCGCTGGAGGCCGCGCGTGCCTTTAGCCAGGTGATCGTATTAAAGGGAAACAAGACAGTCGTCACGGATGGCAAGCGTGTTTACATTAACACCACAGGCGACAGCACGCTCTCCAAGGCCGGAACCGGCGACGTCCTAAGCGGAATTCTCGGCGCCCTTTGGCCCAGAAACTAGACCCCTTCGATGCCGCCACGCTAGCGACGCACCTGCATGGCCGGGCCGGCGAACTCGCCGGCCAAAAGCTGGGCAGAGAAAGCGCACTCGCCCGAGAAATCGTGGAAACGATCGCCGCCGCAATCGCGGAGATCGAAAGGTGATCCCACGGGATTGCCTTGCTCCCGCTCGAGGTGAAACGACAAATCAATGCCCGTGATACATCACCAGATACCCGATCACACAAACCGCTGCCACGGCCGCCAGTGACAGGAAGATCGCAATCGCCAGCATTGTCGTGAATCGCACGTTCTGCTTGTGCAGGATGCGCTCAAGCTGGCCATCGCGCGCTGTGGTGTTGTCGCGCATCTGGGAGAGGATCTGCGAACTGGTGTGGCTGCTCTTGCTCACTTCCTCCATCGACGCGCCAACGGATTTAAGATTCTCCGAGACCGCCTGATCGTGCACGTTCAGCGTATCCACGCGCTCGCGAAGCTGGTCGAGAATGTCCTTCTGCCCAACGTGCGCTTCACCGACTTTTTCCAGAATATCGGTCAGCCGCCCCTGCTGCTGCGTTTGCTGCTCCAGTTGCCCCGTGATCGCCCTCAGCGTTTCGGTCTGAATCTTCTGGCTCTCCGGAAGGCTCTGCAGCGCCTGTGGAAGATTTGCGAGATAGCCAATCAGTTCTTCCTGCCGATGCCCCTGCTTCTCCATGTTTTCCTGGATCGAGCTCATCAGCCCCGTCAGCTGCGTAAAGCTCTCCTGGATGGCGTTCACGGCCGAGTCGCGTTTGTTGCCCCACGGCCGCAGAAATGTTGTGCGCGTCGTACCAACTTGCTCGATACCGTCGTTGTGCTCGTTGTGATGATCGTGATGACCATTGCTCGAATGCTCCAGCGGGAAGTTCCCGTCGGGCCGAGGTGCACGTTTGAAGAAATTACCGATTCGTGAAATGAGGCCTGTTTGTTCGCTCATGGCTCCATCCTTCCATAATTGCGCCGGCTCCGCAGCGCTGGTTTGACAGGTTCCTACACCAAATCTACCATCCGCGCCGAATGGGTCAACCGCCCCCCGCGATTTATTCCAGAGTTTTTCTAACCCTTGCCCTCAGCTTGTGCGCCCTGCTCGCCGGCTGCAAACCAGCCAACCACACGCAAAGCATCCCAACCACCCGCCCCGTGGCCGTCGCCCCCACCGTCGCATCCTGCGTACCCGCCGCCACCGATCTCCTCATTGCGATGGGCGCAGGCCGATCATCTCGTCGCCGTCAGCACCTACGATCCCGAAACCGGCCCCACCAGTGGCCTGCCGCGCGTTGGCGATTATCTCAACTTTGACTGGGAACTCCTGGGCACGCTTCGACCTCACACCATGATCATCCAGAAAGATCCCTCCCTCCTCCCGCTGGCCGTGCAGTCGCACGCCAACGCGCTGGGAATGCGCCTGGTGAAGCTTACCATCGTGCGCCTCGATGACGTCTTCACGATGATCAATCAGGAACTCGGCCCGGCGGTCAATGACGCGCCCAAAGCCGAAGCGCTCGCCACCCGCCTCCACGTGCAACTCGACGCCATCGAAGCCCGCACCCGCCTGCTGCCAAAGGTGCGAACGCTTGTCATTGTCAACGCCGGCGGGCAAGACGTGGCCGGCCAGGACAACTTCGTCGATGACGAACTCCGAATTGCCGGCGGCCTGAATGTCGCAACCGATCTTGGCGAATCCTGGCCCACTGTGGACCGCGAAAAACTCGTGGCGCTTCAGCCCGATGCCATCGTCCAACTCATGCCCGACGCCTCCCCGCAGGTGCGCAGGCGGGCGCAGGAATTCTGGAACAGTCTGCCGGACGTGCCGGCCGTTAAAAACCGGCGCGTGCTCCTGATGAGCGATTCCTGGTGCCTCCTCCCCGGCGCCCATGTGGGCGACGTCACAGCCCGCATCGCCAACTTTCTACACCCGCCCGCGGGTGAACCGTGAAGCGCTGGGGCGTCGGCCAGATGTTCGCCGTGCTGAGCGTCAGTGTGCTCTTCTGGACGCTGATCGCGCTCGCATGCCTCTTTTTCGGCTCGACGCAGGTTTTCGCCTGGCCCAACGCAACTCAGCTTCCCTTCCGCTTCCAGGAAGCGATCCTCGCCTCGATCGTCGGCGGCGCACTGGCCGCCGCTGGCGTCGTTTTTCAAAGCATTCTCCGCAATCCCCTCTCCGATCCCTACCTTCTGGGCATCAGCACCGGCGCATCGCTGGCCGCCTATGTCTGGACGTTGCCCTGGGCCGCCCCTTCCTTCTTTCAGGCGATTGGTCAGCCCGCATGCGCCGCCGGCGGCGCGGTCGGCGCGATGGTCCTGGTCCTGGCCCTCGCACAGCGCCGCGGGCGCCTGGAGCCTCTCAGCCTCATCCTCGTGGGCGTCATCATCAACTCCATCTGCGGGGCGGCCTACCTGTTTCTGGTCTACGTTGATCGCCGCCGCCGCGTCTCCGGCGCCGAACTGCAGTTCTTCGTCGGCGGCCTGCGCACCGACATCGCCCCCTGGGGCATTGCCCTCGCCGGCCTCTGCTTTCTAGCCGGCTGGACTGTCCTCTGGTACCTGTCGGGCCAGTTGGCCGTCGCCTCACTCGGACAGGCCGAGGCCGAGTCGCTGGGCATTGGCGTGCAGCGCCTGCGCTGGTCGGCGCTCATCGTCGCATCGCTGGTCACGGCCGTCGCTGTCGCCGTCAGCGGGCCTATTGGCTTCGTCGGCCTGATCTGTCCCCACGTCGCCCGCCTCATTGTCGGGCCCGACCAGCGCCGCCTCCTGCCTGTGGCAACGGCGCTGGGGGCGAGTCTCCTGGCGATGGCGGATGTCGGATCGCGGCTCATGTGGAACCTCCCGGTAGGGGTATTCACGGCGATGCTCGGCGGGCCGTTCTTCCTGGCCCTCCTATGGCGATCCCGCCGCGGGGTGGTCGAGGGGTGAATCGCGGGCGATTCAAAACCGATAAGCCAGCTCGACTTTGAAACCCTGACCCGACCAATTCGTGGCTTCTCCGGGGACGTGGTAGTTGAGGTAGACGGCCGAGGCTTCGAGGCGGTTTTGGAAGAGGGATAGGCGGGGGCCGACGGAGAGGCCGGTGCCGAGGCGGCCGTGGCGAATTATGTATGGCAACTCGCCGCGCAGGTCGATGGCGAGGCAACGGCACAATCTTGGCGAGAGCTCGAGGACCGGGCGAAGAATGTGAAAGTCGTGGGGGGTTGGGTAGGCGGTTTTGGGGCTGGAATAATCGAGCAGTTCATATTCAAGGCGGGCGTAGGCCGAGAAGTTTTCGATCAACAGCCAGGCCAGGCCGGCCTTGATGTCGCGGCGGTTGTTGCCGTCGTAGTAGAACGAATCGGTGCCAGAGGCGTAAACCGACCAGCGGCGATTGAGGCGCACGTCCAGCAGAACGCCGGCCGAGTTCTGTGTCATTGCATCTGCTACAGTTGCAAAACTGTCATCCACCGGGTCGCGGTGGCGATAGAAAACGTCGAGGATGGCCGCGTCGCATAAGCGCCAGGCGACGCCCGCGCTAAAGCCGAGCCGTCCGCCGTGGTCCTGCGTTTCAAAATCCGAGACGCCCGCGCGAAAGGCGAGGCGCTCGTTGAGCCTGTACTTGAGGTCCAGGCCGACTTCGAGGCGATCGGCGCTGTCGGGGGCCTGGCGGAAGTGGCGCTCGTTGGCGTGGGCATCGACCTCCAGCTTGCCATTGGCCAACAGGCCGGTGCGGGCGGCCAGGAAGACGCCCTGCTGGTCGAGGTTGTTGGAGTCTTTGAAGTTGTAGTAGCTGAGCGAGACGGCGGGCCTGCCGGTGGGGGGGACGATGGCCGGGTTCATCGCCAGCTCGAATGGGAATGTTTCGTCAAAAGAGCGGGACTGGGGAATCAGCCACGGCTCACGATATTCCCACGGCATTTGAGCGATGCGCGAGTCGTAGGAATGCGCGGGCGTGGTCGTCGCCACCAGCGGTTCGATGACCACAGCGCCTTCGCTGGCGTGAATGGGAGGAAGCGCGGCAAGGCTGGCCTTGGCCTGTGCGTTGTTGGGATCGGCGGCGAGTGCCTGGTTGTAGATGGCGCGGGCTTCATCGTAGAGTTTTACCGTGGTGAGAAGTTGCCCAGCGCGAGGCGGTCGGGGACGTCGTGGGGGTTGCGGGCGACGATGTCGCGATAGACGTAGATGGCGCGATAGGTTCGGCCGCTGGCGACGGCGGCCTGCGCCAGCATCATCTTCCAGCCCACGTCTTCGGGCATCGCGGCGGCCACCTTTTCCAGGTGTGGGTAGGCTTTTTCCGCGTCGTTCAGCTTCGAGAGGTAAATCCAGCCCAGCGTCTTTTGCACGTCGAGGTTCTTTGGATCGAGACTCGCCGCTGCCTCGTAAAGATTGGCGGCGGCCAGGAGGCTGGTCTTGTCGTTGGTTTCCAGTCCTTTGGTGAGCGCATCGTCTCCCTGTTTGACGAGGTCGGTGGCATTGACCGGAGGAGAGGGAGGCACGGCGGCGCGGGGCGAAGCGCGCCAGAGGGGTTGGGCCAGCAGACCAAGCAGGAGCAGGGGGAGAAGATAAAGAAGTGTGATTCGCATGTTGGTCCGATAGTTATGCGGCTGGCAGGCCGGCCGTCAAGCAATGCGCGAATTGAAAGCGTCAGTAAGCGCGGTGGGTGATGGCGGTGTTGAGGGCGCAGTTGATGAAGTGGTAGCGGAGGGGGTCGATGAGGTGATCGTGCTGGCCGTCTTTGATGGGGAGTTCGCTGCCGCCTTCGGCGTAGCGGTAGCTGCGCAGGGCGTCGATGAGGCGGTGGCAGCGCGGGTGGATGAACAGCCTGGGGGGGCCGATTGCGGGGGAGAGGGCGGCGCGGATCAGTTCGAGGCCGTCGACGATGTGGCTCTGGCGGGAGCGGACGATGTAGCCGGCCTTGCGGAGGAGGGAGACGTTGGAGAGAGAGGTCTGGTCGCTTCGGGCATTGCCGGCCGGGTCGCAGGTGATGATTTGGGCAGCGTAGGGTCGGCGGCGGATTTGCTCGAGGTGTTCATCGAGTTGGCGGTGGGGCTGGACGTATTCGTCGAGCACGATGGTGTGGGTTTGCTCGCGCAGGATCCAGAGGCAGACGAATGGGGAGGCGAAGCCGAAGTCGATGGAGAGGGAGATGCCCAGGTGTTTTAGAGGAGCCTGGGTGAAGGGGACGGGGGTTGGCGCGGGCGGGGCGGGTGTCACATGGATTTCGGGGTTGAAGGTGGGGAAGACGGCGTGGCGCTGGCTGGGGCGCTGGCAGAGCATTTCGCATTGCCACTGCTCCAGGCTGACGCGCTGTTTCATGGCGATGGCATCGTCGATGGAGACAAAGCCATCACAGCGGGTTTTGGCGATGCCTTTGCAATCGGCCCAGAGTGGGCAGGTTTTGCAGTCGCGGTCTGGGGGGCAGCGCTCCAGGACTTCGAGGAGGCACCAGCGGATGATGGGGGTGCCGATGCGCTGGGCGTTTTCGAGGATGCGGTGCATGAGGCCGAAGGGGGTGTGGAGGGTGGAGAGGGCTTCGATGGTGCCGGAGACGGGAGTTGCTAGTTGCTGGTTGCTGGTTGCCAGTCGGGGGTCAGGGTTCGGTGAAGGGTTCAGGGGTCGGGGTTCGGGGTTCAGGGGGGAGGAGGATGAAGATAAAGATAAAGATGAAGATAAAGATGACGGTGAGGGTGGGGGTGATGATTGGGATGGGGAGGGGGGGGTGGGGGAGGAGCGGGTTACTAGTTGGGCGGCTTGCCAGATTTGGGGGTCGAAGAGTTCTACTTCGTCGCAGCGGAGTTTTTGGACTCGGAGGCCGCGGACGGCGCGTTGGGATTGGGTGAGGACGGCGGCGGAGCATTGGCGGTCGAGGCGAAGGATGCGGGCTTGCGGGCGGCCCTGGATGCGGTCGCGGGCGAGGTCGAGGAGGAGGGGGTAGAGGTGCTCCCACATGCGGAGGGATTGGTCGAGGGAACCGCCGAGGATGCGGATGTTGCAGTGGGGTTTGTGAAGGAGGTCAAGAAGGGTGGCGATGGCACCAAGGGAAGTTTTGCCGCCGCCGCGCGGGGCCCAGACGACCAGATCGCGGGCGGGCTCGAAGTAGGCCGAACAGAGGTAGTCGAAGGGGGCGTTGTGGTGGGGACAGACGTTTTGGGTTGGGATGGAGAGGCGGGCGTAGGTCTCGATCCAGTCATGGAGAGCGCGTGGGGTGGCGATTGGGCGATTGACGGTGGCGGCGAGGGTGGGTGGCATTTGGTCCTCTTTTTTGGGTTCGGGGTTCAGGGTTCGGGGTTCAGGGTTCGGGGTTCGGGGGTGGGGGTGGGGGTGGGGGTGGTGGCTTGGGCGTTTGGTTGGCAGTGGGGGGAGCATCGGACGTCGGGGGTGTTGGGGTCGACGTCCGATGCGGGGGGGAGTGGTCAGGCTTGTTGTTGTTCGAGGAGTCTGCTTCGCAGAGAGGGGCGGGCGCGGAGGAGTCGTTGGTTTTCCTCTTCCTGGGCCAGGGCGTACTGGTCTTTGTAGAGGAGGAGGGCGTCGCAGAGGAGCATGTTTGGCTTCTGGCGTTCGAGGAATTGGAGGCAGTCGTCAAATTTGGGCGGGGCGATGACGATGGGGCGGCGGCGGCGGTTGGGGCGCGGCCGCAAGGCGGTGAAGAGGTCTTTGCAGAGGCGGCGTTGGAGTTCTGAAACCGGGGGCGGCGATTGTTTTTCTTTTTCCTTCGCCAGGTCGGATTGTTCATTGGGCTGCTGGTCAGGCGGTGTGGGCATGGGCGTGTTGGTGATGCCGGCGCGGAGGGCGGTGTCGGCGGTGCGGGCGATGAGGAGGAGTTTCAGGCGATGCTGGACTTTCAGGGCGCGGCGCAGCGTGGCGAGGGCGCGGCGAAAGCCGGGGCGTTTGAGCCAGCGGCGGAGGACGGAGGGGGTGGGCCAGTCGTGAGGCGGCGGACCGTCGGGATGGTTGTGAAAAGCGCGCAGGAAAAGAGTTTGAGCGCGGGTGGTGCTGGGTAGATCGGACATAAGTACCTCCCTGGAAAAAGAGTTGTGGGAGTTGGAGGGGGTGAGGCAGAGCCCAGGAAGCGCCCCAAAGCGCCCCCGGAATCTCCCTGTTTTCTCCCCCGTGTCTCCCTGTTTCTGACAGTAAATCTCCCCGAAATCTCCCTCGAATCACCCCCAGCCGCAGGGCGGGAAATGTGTAATGCGGAAGGAAGAACTAAGAATGAAAAATGTGCGCTGGGGCGATTGGTGGCCGGGCAACGTTTGGGCCGTTTGATTGGCAAGGCGCGGATTTGTTGGAGGGATGGCCCCATTGCTTGCTCCCCTGGTTTTCTCCGGCGCCTGGCTTGGCCGGAGGGCGAGGTGGGAGGGGTTTAATATTGGCCGTCCCAAGTCGCTCGAACAAGTGTACGGTATATGTTTGGTCTTGTCAATACTAAAGTGCTATTTATTTCAAATAATATCTTCGGGTTTTGATTTCATAGGGGTGACTGCCGTGGGAATGGGATCGTGTTTTACTCCGCGAATGGGCAAGCCGGGGGCGGGGTTTTAGGTAGGAGGGTGTTTCTGTCGTACGTCGTTCACCCTGAGAATCGGAAGTTCCTTGGGGCTGTCGGCCGGCCCCGAAAAAAGTCCCGCCGGGAAGCGAGAATAAGTAGATGGGTGTCCGTGGTTCAGCAGGATGGGCAGGAGACAATAGCTCGTGACCCGTCGTCAGGCTGAAGGAGTTGATATGGAACAGATTGGGGATTACTAGGTACGCCCCTAATGGCAACAAGTTAAGCCATAACTCCGCGCCGTTAATGCACTTACTACATTTGCGCAATACGTAGCCTCCTGTCAGAATGGTGGTGCTTTGAAAATCACCAACCAACAGGAGGCCACGGATGGCAAGTATCGGCTCGTCGCTGCAACGGATCAAGGACAATCCGCTGTGCATGCTGGACCGTGCAACCGTCGAGGAGGTTTGCCGGGAGTGCCGGCATGTGTGGCGCGATCGACAACTGGATCCGCTGGCCACCATTGGATTGTTCATCCAGCAGGTCGTCCACGGCAATACACCCTGCAGCGAAGTGCGTCATATCGCCGGCAAATCCTTTACGCCGCAGGCTTACTGCGAGGCGCGGGCACGCCTCCCGCTGGCCGTCTACCGCGGACTGCTGACGGCGGTGCATGATGTGATATACCCGACGACGACCCAGCCACAACATCTGTGGCATGGGCACCGCACTTTCCACGTCGATGGCTCCAGCTTCTCCATGCCTGACACGCCGGAATTGCGTAAGGTCTTCGGCGCGCCCTCGGGGCAGAAAGAAGGATGCGGCTTTCCAGCGGCCCATCTGCTGGTGCTCTTCAACGCCGCCACGGGACAGCTCTTCGATACCTGGGCCGGGCCACTGCGCACGGGGGATATTGCCCAGACGCCCGAGGTCCATGCTCATCTGAACCCGGGCGATATTCTCATCGGCGATGACAGCTTCAGCAGCTACGCCCATATGGCGATGCTCCAGCAGCAGGGATTGCACGGGTTGTTCCCCATCCACCATCTGCGGATCGTGGACTTCACGAAAGGCAGGCCGCACACCGACGAGGGCAAGAACGCCGTGGCGGGCATGCCTCGATCCCGATGGATCAAATCGTTGGGAAAGGAAGATCAGCTGGTGGAGTATTTCAAGCCGCAGCAGAAGGCGCTGTGGATGAGCCAGGCGGATTATGACGCGTTGCCCGAATCGCTCATCGTGCGGGAATTGCGTCGCACGGTGACGCGGCCGGGGCTGGGCCACGTGACGCTGAAGCTGATGACGACGCTACAGGATGAAAAGAAGTACCCGGCCAGCGAGTTGCTGGAACTTCGGCTGCGCCGCTGGGACGTGGAGACAAATCTGGGGCATTTGAAGACGACGATGAAAATGGACGTGTTGCGATGTAAGACGGAAGCGGGTGTTCGCAAGGAGCTGGTCATCTTCTGCATTGTCTACAATTGCGTGCGGGCGGTGATGATGCAGGCCGCCCACCGTCAGGACGTGCCGGTGAGCCGGATCAGCTTCGCCGATGCTTACAAATGGATCCGACATGCGGGTCCCGACGACACATTGCCGACATTGCTGGTGGTCCCGCTACGCCCCAACCGTGCGGAGCCGCGATGCAGGAAGCGGAGACCCAAACAGTACGATTTGATGAGCAAGCCGAGAGACGAGTTGCGGAGAAAGCTACGAAATGACGCGAAAAAGGCTTAACTTTATGCCATTAAGGTACGCCCCCTTTGCGTTTTTCATGCATCGGCGAGTTATGCCCGCTCGATCCGCGGCTCTCCGAAAAGCTTTCGATAGCGGAAGATGTCTTTGCCAACTACGAACACGCGGTAGCGCGGATCGTTCCGTGTATGATATGCAGGTATATCATTTCGAATCGGCCTGATCTTGTGCTCGCAAAGCTGAGCTTCAAGCGCCAGGGCGTCGGACTCGCGTCGGAAGAACCCGACAATGTGCCACTGCGGTTCAGACGTAACCTTCTTGAAAAAAAACTCACAAGCATCTCCTTCTGAGTCACCTGAATAGATCGGTGATCAATCGACGCCTCTCTCGCTATAGAAGATCACCCACTTTCCGTCTCGAAAGTTCAGGCACCAGGCATCGTGTGAACTGCCAAGAACGGAATAGGTCGACGGATTGCAGCCCTCCTCCCGCAATCGCCTATCGAGTTCTGATGCTTTCATGGCGGGCATAACGTAATGCCGATCAGTGGCCGAGTCGGCGCCGCGCCACCTGTCGAACTAAAGGGATCTTACCCGCCGGCTCGGTCCACTGCATTGGCGGGTTATGCAGCCGGGTGTACACCCCAACTCGTCCAGTATTCTCTTGCCGGGCCGCCCGCACCGTCAGAGTCAGTCGCCAAAAAGCGGGTCAGCATTTCCTGCTTTTGATCCATCAAGGATGAATCGTCATCCTCATCGTGATAGACAAAGTTGATGTCGTTCTCGGCAAACAACCGCAGACATTGAAACATCTTCTCGCAACTGGAAAACATCGGCCTCACTTCTTGGCTGCTACCGACCCATTCGTGATCCCAAAACACGACGGGCCAGTCATCTCCCGGCGCGGGCGAACGCGTGTCGAAGCAAACCGGCCCCGCATCCATGAACGACTCGGAACCGAATGGAATAAGCCCGTGATCGATGATCCGTTCGCGCGGCCATCCGCTGAAGTAGGACTTTCTCAATGCCTTTGACCACTCACCGACCAAGTGGCGATCGAAACAAACGCCACGCTCGGTAAGCGCGACAAAGTGCTGATACTGCAGGAAGTCGCGGTATTGGGGAGGAAACTTCAGGCCCATTTCCTTTTCAAGCCCGTCAAGATCTTCAACGGTGACTGTACTTGGGATCGGTTGCCATCCCATCCAGTCGTCGGACGGCGGAATGGACGCGTCCAGCATCGCCGCCGGAAGCTTTCCGGGCCACCGCATGAGATCGAGTCGGCGAAGCTGCGCAATTGCTGCGTCAACATACCGAACCGCGGATGATGCCGAAGGGGGAGGCTGCATAACGTGATGCCGTTGAGCGGCCGCGGCGGCAACCGCGCGACGGTCGACCGAAAAGGAGGCACACCGCCGCCGCGGTCCGCTCCAGCGGCGGGTTATGCGTCGCCGCCAATCGGCCGGATCTTCTGACCGCACCGGGCGTGACGTCGCCCGGTCCAGACTCGGTGGTCGCTCAACTTAAATCGCCACCGACAGCACGGGCAAGTGATCCAACCGTCCGAGGTAACGGCAACGTCCACTGTCGGTGCATCGTTGTCGAAGTAGGGAACGCGCTGCCGGCTATGCCTGCTTCCGCCACAGACCTCGCACACGTACGAGATGTGCTCGTTCTCGCGAACCTCCCCGCGTCGCCCGGTCCCGCGGCAGTTCGGGCAGTCCTCGAAGACCATCGGGTTGTGATCATTCGCGTCGGTGAACTCGACGTCCCTTTCAAGGGTCAAGTGCCGGAACTTGATGAAGGGTCGATCGAGACGCATAACGTTGGGCCGATCAGCGGCCGGGCCGGCACCGAGCCGCCCTCGACCGATAGGAACTATACCGCCGGCGCGGTCCGCTGCATTGGCGGGTTATCCCTGCCGCCGCGCGGCCGGAGCAAGGCACCAATTCTCGATCTGCCGCTGGAGCGGGTTGTCGTCCAACGTGGAGAACGACAATGGCCGCTCCCGGTACGACTCGCGCAGTTCCGCCTGCGCCTCCGGCGGTAGCGTGTTCAGAATCTCGTTCACGTCGCCCCTCGACAGCACATCCGCCAGCTGCGCCACATTTCGGCGGGGCAGATCGCGCCGATCTTGAAGTGCCGCGCAACCTGCAAGGCCGCTTTCGGCGCGTCGAACGGCGAGATTGACGGAGTGTGTTCCACGGCAGGGATAACTTTTAGTCTCCTGCCCGCCGGCGCAACATAGCACCGGCTGACCTTCGCCAGCTTGCCCGGATCCGGGCCGCTTGTCAAAACAAAAAATTCTGTTGACTGGGCCAGAACCAGTATGGTATCTGTTTGGATCATGAAATTGCTTGAACGATTCGAGGCGGTGGCCCGGCAACGCCGGCTGACTGACAACACCATTGACGCCTATCGCGGCTGGATGAAGCAGTTTCTGCGCTTGTGCTAGTGCCCGCGGGCAGTGGGTCCGGCCCGAGGAACTGGGCTGTGTTTGAAAACTCTGGGCGGGCGCTTGTGTCTTTCAACCGCGCGGGCTGCGGTGTTCCTTCTCGCGATATCTTCTGACTGAGTGGACTCGTTGTATGGACTTGGCCGGGGTTGAAACCCACTGCGTATTGCGCGACGCGGTTTTCGGACAGGGTTTGGGCGTCGCCTCGCTGCGCGAGGCCAGAGTGCTACAGGACTTCGCTGCGGTCGCGGGTACGCGACAATGCTGCGCATTTCCTTGCGTTCCTGACGCGGGGTTAGTGGGGGTATCAGCGTGATTATTCGAAAAAGACTCCCGACCCTTTAGGCTTTTCGACCCTTTAGGCTTTTCGATTGGTGGGCGAACTTGTCCAGGTCGGCCTGCCTTCGGTGCTGTCACTGTGGTATTGTTCTGACAGATGAACGACGTCCTTTCTTACGAAGCGATTAATCTTCAGCCGAAGCCGGCCGTTTGGGTTTACCCAGTGGTGGTGTCTCTCAATTGTTTGGGGCTCATTGCGGCTGCGATCATTTTCAAGGTGGAGATCAGCGGCGACATATATGCTCCTTTGATTGGCTTGGTTGTGGGAGCACCCCTGTGGGCGGCCAACTGCTGGTTGGTAGCGTTCCGGCGTGGATTCACATTTCACGATATGGGAACGGCATGAGCAAAGGGCGGTATCGCCTTTTGCTTGCTGTTTCCCTCGTTCCACCGTTCATTGCTGTGCGCAGGCATTGTGCTTTCCTGGGTCTTGCCAAGGACACACGGAAGCGGGTGTTGAACAGTTAGGCCGAGAATGGGGAGCAGCTCCGGGGTTCTTGTTCGAGGAGGAGTGGATCACGAGGACCTGCACGCGCCTTGACCTGGAGTTCACGCTGAGGTCCAGAGGCCGACCGAGGAATGATGAAGGGAAATATGAATGTCCCCTTTAATTAGCTCTGCGTCTCCGCCAGGCTTTCGGACAGGGTTTGGGCGTCGCCTCGCTGCGCGAGGCCGGAGTGCTGCAGGACTTCGCTGCGCTGCGGTCGCGGGTACGCGACAATGCTGCGCATTTCCTTCCGCTTCCTGACGCGGGGTTGGCGGGGGGTCAGCGTGATAGCGTGATTATTCGGGCAAGAGTCACGAGCCTTTAGGCTTTTCCCGATCCTTTAGACTTTTTGCGGGGCGCTTGCACCAAGACGGGGCGGCCGACAGGAATCGTCGGTACACAGGGCCCGGGTTGAGATCCTTGATCGACCGGAGCCACCACGCCTCCGCCTCGGCGGAGTCCGTGATCCAGACGAGCAGCGTCACCCGCTCCCGCTCCACGCCGCGGCCGAAGAACCCCTCGTCGTCGAGCTCCTTAAGGGCCAGGACCATCGCCTCCAGCGCCTGCTGCTTGTAGGCGAGGAACGAGAGACCGGCGGTCGCTGACAGTGCTTCGTTCATCACCCAGATCTTGTGCCACTCATCCACGTTGCCCTTGGCCCCCGAGTACACCTACTCGTCAGGCACGTACCGCATGTGGCCCGGCTCAGGGACCTTGTAACCCCCGTCGACGTAGCGTCGGGTGGCGCGCTGTAGCGATTGCTCCGTATTAGCGGCACAGTTCGCGCCCCCGCCGTCGTCGTCGTTGTAGAGGGCGAACGCGTAGAAGTCCTCGTCTGGGTGCTGCCGCTGGTACATGCCGAATGTGTTGCCGGCAGCCGCCGCCATGTCATGCTGGAGTTGGTCGAAGCTGATTTCCATCCGCTGCCTTTCCCGCCGCCTAACCTTTTAGGTCTCCTGCCCGCCGGCAACATAGCATCGGCTGACCCTTGCCAGCTTTCGCCAATTGCGGGCACTTGTCCAACAAAATATTCTGTTGACTTGATCAGGATTAGTATGGTATCCGTTCGGATCATGAAATTGCCTGAAGACTTCGAGGCGGTGGCCCGGCAACGCCGGTTGGCTGACAACACCAGGGAAGCCTGTCGCGGCCGCATTCAGCAGTTTCTGCGCTTGTGCGCTAGTGCCCGCGGGCAGTGGGTCCGGCCCGAGGAACTGGGCTGTGTTTGAAAACTCTGGGCGGGCGCTTGTGTCTTTCAACCGCGCGGGCTGCGGTGTTCCTTCTCGCGATATCTTCTGACTGAGTGGACTCGTTGTATGGACTTGGCCGGGGAACCCACTGCGTATTGCTCGACGCGGTTTTCGGACAGGGTTTGGGCGTCGCCTCGCTGCGCGAGGCCGGAGTGCTGCAGGACTTCGCTGCGCTGCGGTCGCGGGTACGCGACAATGCTGCGCATTTCCTTTCGCTTCCTGACGCGGGGTTGGCGGGGGTGTCAGCGTGATAGCGTGATTATTCGGAAAAGACTCCCGACCCTTTAGGCTTTCCCGACCCTTTAGGCTTTCCTGGGTACGAGAGTGGGGATGGGAGACACGGGCGAGGCGCCCGTGCCACGGAAGGGGATGGGGGGACACGGGCGGGACGCCCGTGCTACGGACGGGGATGGGAGGGAGACGGTGAAGGCGATGAGGCGATTTGAGGATTAGATTGGCACTTGGGGTTTGGTGGGTAGTCCGGGGATTTGTTTAGACAGTTCGCGCAGTTGCTTTAGGTAGGCTTCGGCGTAGAAGTGTTTGGTGGCCAGGTTCCAGTGGTGCTCGAAGTGGGGGGCGTTGAAGGTGTTGGCGCCGTGAACGCGATAGATGTAGAGGTTGGGGGCGTCTAAGAGGGTGACTTGTCTGGATTCAAGGAGTTGCTGGATGACGGGGGTGTCCTCGCCTACGGGGAGGCGGATAGTGGGGTAGGGTGGATTTGGCGGCGAGAAGCGATCCTTCCCAGGGACGGCGGGTGGAGATGGCGAGGCGGCGGAGGTTTGGCCACCAGATGGTCCATCGTTGCAGGAGGCATGCGTCGGCGCTGGCGTGGCGGAGGGCGGCGAGTTGGCGGGCGAGGCGCTGGGGGTGATAGAGGTCGTCGTCATCCCATTGGCAGACGAATTGGCCACGGGATGCGTCGACGGCGGCGTTGCGGAGGTGGCCGAGGGTGGGGGCGCTGTCGGCGGTTTGGATGACGCGGATGCGATTGTCTTGCAGGCGCTGGAGAAGATCAGCCAGTGGCGGGTCGAGGTGTTCGGTGACAATGACCAGCTCGCGGTTTGGGTAGGTCTGGGCGATAAAGCAGTCGATGGCAGCGCGGGCGAGATCGAGGCGTCCGCGGCGCGTGACCATCATGCATGACACCATGGGCGGCTGATGGAGATTCGCGTGGATGGCCGGAGATTGTTGAGGGGGGCG
Source organism: uncultured Phycisphaerales bacterium (assembly GCA_963788015.1). GTDB lineage: Bacteria > Planctomycetota > Phycisphaerae > Tepidisphaerales > Tepidisphaeraceae > JBBRHH01. The sequence goes on along the minus strand of CAWBEY010000012.1, from coordinate 2,011,322 downwards.
CGGGGGGATGAAACGTTGGGAGAGTTGGAGGAGGGTTTGATCATAGCGGTCTTCGGGGCAGCGCCAGGTGGAGGTGTTCCAGAAGTAATCGAACTGGGATTGGGGGGAGGTGTTTTGGCCGTGGATTTGGTAGAGGTAGAGGTGGGGCAAGTCGACCGAGACTACGCGGGTATCGTGGAGAAGCGCCTGGAGCACGGGCGTGTCTTCGGCTTTCGCGAGAGATGCGTAGCGGGGCATCGCGGTTTTCTGGGCCAGGAGCGAGCCTTCCCACGCCCGGCGCCCGCTGACGCCGAGGCGGCGGTTGGCCGGCCACCACAAGGTGAGGCGCTCGAGCACGCAGGCTGACGCGCCGTTGTCGATGAGCGCCGACACCTGGACGCGCAGGCGGTCGGGATCGTAGAGGTCATCGTCGTCCGAGATACGGTGAAATGAGCATTCGCGGGCCGGTTTAAGCCGGTGTGGGCACTTGAAGAGACAGAGCGTCCGATAAGATTTCACCCGCCAATACAGGCGGCACAGTTATCCTCGGTTGCCAAAGTCGTGTTCGGGCTCTTGCGAGAGGGAGTTTGGTTCGATGATCGATTAGCCGCACACTCGCCGGTGCGGCCATGAGATCAGATTTGAGCGTTAATCCAGCTATTTTCGAGGTTCCGTCCGGTGAGTTGGCCCAGGGCCGCTTCTTGCGGCCCCGCATGGCATCGCGCTTCGGGGGGTCCGATAATCGTGCTGCGACCAGTATTGATAGCGGGTGGCTCGCGTCGCGGCGGCTGCGCTTTGCTGCCTTTGCGATTCTTGTGGTGTGCGGGGCGCTGCTTGTCGTGTCAGTTTGCACGGCGCGGCAGAATCAGACTGTATTTGGGCCGACGGTGGGCGGGGACTATGCGGCATTTTATAACGCGGGGCGGCTTGTGAATCAGTCGCCTCGCGATCTTTACAACCAGCAGGCGCACTCGCGGCTTTATCATGGGCTGTTTCCGAAGGAGCCGGCCGAGGCGGGGCTGCCGTTTGCCAATGCCCCGGCCTTTGCGATTCTGTTCTCTCCACTTGCACGCTTACCGTACGTGTGGTCGTATTTACTATGGACGCTGATCTCGCTGGCACTGTTTGTGAGCGGGTTTGTACTGGCGTGGGACGCGGTGAAATTGCCGCGAAAGTATTTTGCGACTGGCCTGCTGCTGGCGCTTTCGTTTGAGCCGTTTGTGATTGAGTGTCTGCACGGGGGGCAGGTTTCGGCCGTGGCGTTTTTTTGCATTTGCCTGGCCATTTGGCTGCGAAAGAAAGGCTGGTTGATTAGTGCGGGGGCGGCGGTGGGGCTTTGTCTTTATAAGCCCACGCTGTTGCCGCTGCTGATTCCGATGCTTTTGATTGGGAGGCAGTGGCGGATGCTGATCGGGGCGGCGGGGGCGGCGGGACTGGCGACGGGGGTTTCGGTGCTGGTGCTGGGGCGAGAGGTAAACTGGGAGTATGCCCGATTGCTGACGGGGTATCTGCAGCGCTCGACGGGAGGGCAGGTGTTTTTTCAGACGTGGAAATTTGTGGACCTTAACTCGTTCTTGAAGTTGCTGTCTCATGGTCCGTCGAGCGGCGCCTGGGGGGTGATGGGAATGATTGGGGCGCTGGTGGGGTGGCGCCTGGTGCGGTTGTGGCGAAGCTTTGGCCAATCGGAAAAGGGCGGCGAGCAGGCATGGGCGGCCACGCTGACGTGTACGCTGTTCTTAAACGTCTATGTGGGGGTGTACGACACGATCCTGGTGATTCCAGCGATTCTGTTGATGCTTGGGCGAGATCACCTGGGCCTAAGCCGCGCTCATCGCTGGCTACTTCCGGCGATCTACCTGGCGCCGTGGTTCTCGGGGCTTCTTGCGCATGGCGTTGGGTTTCAACCCTACACGCTTTTGCTGATGGCGCTGGGCGCATTGCAGCTTAGAGGGCCAACCGATGTCGGGCGGACGTGTCCTTTTAGTAGCGGCCAATGGCTGAAGAGCGAAGGCAACGGCGCGATGACTTTTGCATGACGAAAAGTGGTTGGTGGCAGAGGGAAAATTTGGCCGATACCATTGGTGAGCGGGTGGACGATTGGCTGCCGCCTCCGGGCGTAAGGACGTAAGGAACATGAAATCCCGGCAAATGTTTTTCGCGTTGGTGCTGCTGCTGACGGCGGCCGGCGCGCAGGCCGCGACGGTGAAGATCGCGATCAAGGGCGGCAGATTTACGCCGGCGGCGGTCACGATTCATCCGGGGGATGAAGTGGTGTGGACCAATGAAGACGACCGGGACGTGACGGTTGATGCGGAGGATGGTTCGTTTAGCTCGCCGACTTTGAAGGCCGGGCGCTGGTACCGGCATACGTTTAAGGACGAAGGGCCAGTGGCGTATGGGAGCCGGCTTTATCCGCGCATGCATGGGACGGTGAATGTGAAGGAAGGAAAGTGAGGGGGAAGTTCGAAGTAAGAAGTATGAATGATGAAGGATGAATGAGGGACCGTGGGCCGGGGGGGCGTGGGGCTTTTAGTTTTATCTGAGTCAGTTGCCCAGGCAGGTGATTTTGCTGTCTTTGGTGGAGACGTAGAGGCGGCCGTTGGCGGCGGCGAGGCCGTCCCAGACGGGGGCTGGAAATTCCATGTCACTTAATAGTTTGCCGTCGGCGCTGGAGTAGGTTTTTAAGCGATCCTTAGCGCAGAGGAAGAGGTTGTCGCCGGCCAGCGTCATGGCTTCGATCCAGCCGGGGTAGGCGGACGACCAACTGACGTTTTCGGCCAAGCGGTTGGCGGGAAAGTATTGGCCGATTCGGCTGTTGGTGTCGTTGGGCTGTTCGTCCCATTTCACGTCAAACTGCTCGTCAGGCTTAAAATCCCGGCGGAAAAGCTCAAGGGGGTTGCCCTCCCTGTCGCGCACGCGATTAGCGCCCAGGACGGTGCGGTCGCGGGCCACAAGAAGCGGGCGGTGCATGCGCGGGCGGTTCATTGGATAGCCGTAAGACCAGGTGCCGCGCTGCATGTAGCCGCCATTCTTGCCCAGGCGGTAGAAGGCGTTGTGCCAAAGAAATTCGTTCTTGCCCGTCTGCGGATCGAACACCCACGCGCGACATAGCCACCTTGTCGCCATCCTTGACCATCAAGTCGAAATAATCCTGTTCCAGGCCAAGGCGCATGTGCCAGCCTTTTTCGTCGTAGCCCATGTCGGTGAGGGTCTGGGTCCACTTCACGTTGCCGGTCTGAGGCTCGACGGCGAAGACGCGGATGCCGCCGTCGGCGAGGGGATGGATGCCAGCGCCGAAGTAGGCCAGTCCGTCGCTGACCAAAACGCTGCCGGGGACGGGCCAGGGCGATTCCAATTGGCCGCAATGGACGATGCGTAATTCGGCCGGGGCAGCGCGGCGGCGCCAGATGCAGCGCGCCGTCGGAGGCGCGCAGGTTGTAGACCCAGCCGGTGCGGGTGCCGAACAGACACATGCCGGCATAAATCGTGGGGGGCGTATCAACCCGGCCGTTGGCGGTGAACTCCCACTTTGCCTTGCCGTCCGCTGCACTGAACGCCAGGACGCGGTGGGTATGGGGTTGAGCGATGAAGAGCGTGCCGGCCGCCACGACGGGGGGCGTGATCGGGCCGGCGCTGAAGGGGTAATTGTCCCAGTCGTCGTGCAGGTTGTCGGGGCAGAGAGGGCGGGGGATATCGATGCTCCAGAGGACTCGCGGAGCGGCGACGACGGCGGTCGGGTTGCTGCCGCTCCGATGCACATCGCCCCGGAGGATGGGCCAGTCGTCAGCCTTCGAAGCATCGGTGAGAGCAGCGCCGTAGGCGGGGCCTTTTTCGAACTCCTGGGTTTCGACGATTGGTTTTTTGTAGGCGGGTGCGAGCGCCCCAAAACCGTGCAGCATCGAGAAGCACTCACAGCTTTTGGGAAAGATGTAGATCAGGCCGTTGGCGGGCAGGATGCCTTCGGTCCAGCTTCCGCAGGTGCCGCGGGTGATTTGATTGGCGACGTGCTCGTGGGTTTTCCAGTCGGTGAAGCTCATGCCGCCGTAAATGAAGAAGCGTTCGGTGGCGACGGGCGGATAGCAGTAGAAGAACTGCGAGCTGCCCGGGAGGGCGCTGAAGCGTTCCGGGCCGCTCTCCAGGCCGTGAAACAAGGCGAGATTGCTCGCCTTGTGATCATGTGCCATTTCGTGGACGGCCACCTTGTCATCGACGAAGAATGCGCGGGCATTTTCGTCATGGCGCATGGCCGGGGCGTATTCGTAATCGCGGATGGTTTCGCCGGTGGCGGAGGCCAGGAAGTGGACGACGTTGCGTTCTTCCTTGACGAGATTCAGGCCCAGGAGTTTTGGGACGGCGAAGCGGCCGGTTTCAAAAATCACGGTGTCGCCGCCACAGGCCGAACGATAACACGACTTGGCCCAGGCGATTCCTTTCTTTTCCCATAGGGCCTTGCCGGTTTTGACATCGTAGGCGCTGGCGGCGCTTGGCTCGTCCTCCTTTGGGATCGCCGGTGATGAGGAAGAGCTTGCCATTGGTGCTGGAGAGTGCGCGCGGGGAGGTGGCGTTGAATTTCCAGAGAACTTTGCCTGATTCAACGGCTAGGGCGCAGACGAAGTCGGTCGTGGCGGCGATGAGCAGGCCGCCCGAATCGCGCGAATCGTCGAGGCGGAGGATGGTGGTGGGAGTGGCGGCCTCGGGATAGCGGCGCTTTTCCTTGCCGGTGGCGGCATCAAGACAGATCAATTTGCCGTCGAAGATGCCGAAGAGATCGTTGCCGAAGGCGACGGGACTCGACTTGCCGTCAAACTTCCCGAGCTTGCGGCTCCAGAGAACCAGACCGTTAAACGCATCGCGAGCGAGGAGAATGTTGGCGATGGAATAGAAATTTCGGCCGCCGGCCGAGACCATTTCCTTCCCCTCAGCGCCATGCGTGGAGAGCCACTGGATGCGCTTGGGAACCTCAACGATTTTATCCTTCGAGACGGGATTGCGATCCGGGCCATGGCGCCAGTGGGTCCATTCGTCCATGTCCCCGGGCCGTGCCTTGACCGTTCGAACCCATTTGCCGTTCTCGCGCAAAAGGACGACGCCGCCAGGGCAGACGACGCGGTTGATTTCGTCGAGGGGGACCTGGCCTGGCTTGTCGACGATGATCAGGTTCACTACATCGTCGGCGTATGGGAGAGTGGTGGCGGTCCAATGCTCGACGGATACCTGGCCATAGAGGCCTTTCGACATGAGCATGGTCTGGGCGGACTTGATGGCGGCGGGATCGGCGTCGAGACCGTGCATGATGAACTTGCCCTGAACGGCCACCTCGGCCGAGAGGGAGCCGTCGCCGCACCCGAGATGGACGCACAGGCCGCCCGCAACTTGCGCTGTTTTGAGGATGTCATCAACAGGTGCTCCCGAGGCGAACGTCGGGAGCAACCACAGCGCGGTGAGGACGAGAAGACAACGGATTGGTGCGGAGTGTGAAGCCACTAGATTGAGCACGCGTAACGCCTTTCGACCCCCGCAACTTGATTGGGACGCCATGAGTCGCGCCATCGCCAGCATTAATACCGTATGCCGCCTTGGGGCGTTGAGGCATGAGAAGTGTTGACCATTCGGCTTTGGTCGGTATTATTACGCCAATGCCCACTTTGACACCGATTACCCCTGCCATGATTATTGACCCGTCTTCAAACGGGTAGGGCCGGTGTTTACGCACGCTTTTGAACTTGCAACGCCCTGCCCAACCGCAGGGCGTTTTGCGTTTTAATCTTTTCGAGAATGCCATGACCAAGCCTCAGCGCCGCATTGAAATCTACGACACCACCCTTCGCGACGGCACGCAGGGGGAGGGATTCAATCTCTCCCTGCAGGACAAGTTGCTGATCGCCCAGAAGCTTGATGAACTCGGCGTGGATTACATTGAAGGCGGCTTCCCGCTTTCCAATCCGAAAGATGCCGCGTTCTTTCGCGAGATTCGCGATATCCCGCTGAAGCACGCGAAGATCTCTGCCTTTGGCATGACCCGCCGGCGCGGCGTGGCGGCCGAGGATGATCCGGGAATCAAGTCGCTGCTCGAAGCGCAGACGCCGGTGATCACGTTTGTCGGCAAGTCGAGTGAATACCAGGTGAAGACGGTGATGGCGGTGTCGCTGGAGGAGAACTTGAAGATGATCGGCGACTCGGTCCGCCTGATGCGACAGGCCGGGCGGGAAGTGGTTTATGACGCGGAGCATTTCTTTGATGCCTATCGCGCCAATCCAGAATACGCGCTGCAGACGTTGCTGGCGGCGCAGGAGGCGGGGGCGTCGGTCCTGGCGCTGTGCGACACCAACGGCGGGAACGTGCCGGAGTTCGTGGCCGAAGCCACGGCGGCCGTGAAGCGGCAGACGAGTGTGCGCGTCGGCATCCACACGCACAACGACGCTGGGCTGGCAATTGCCAACGCCCTGGCCGCGGTTAATGCGGGGGCCGATCATGTGCAAGGGACGATCAACGGCGTTGGCGAGCGCTGCGGCAACATGGACCTGATCCCGCTGGCGGCCAACCTGCAACTGAAATATGGCCTGGATTGCCTTCGGCCCGGAACGCTGAAGCTTCTCACGGATGTCAGCCGCTATGTGTATGAGACGGCGAACATGAACCTGATCGCGGGGCAGCCTTATGTGGGCTCCAGCGCTTTGCGCACAAAGGGGGCATGCACGTTCACGCGGTGCAGAAGGATGCCAGCACCTACGAGCACGTGTCGCCGGAGCAGATCGGCAACACGCGGAAGATATTGGTGAGCGAGCTTTCGGGGGCGAGCAATATCGCCGCCAAGGCCGGGAAAAAGTTTGATATCGAGAACGACAAGGCGACGCTGCGGAAGGTGCTGGAGCGCGTGCAGGAGTTGGAAAACGTGGGGTATCAATTCGAGGCCGCCGAGGCCAGCTTCGAGATGCTGCTGCGCAAGGAGATTGGGCGCTATAAGAAGTTTTTTACGCTGGATCATTACCGGCTGATCATTCTGAAAGTCGACAGCACAAGCCCGATCGCCGAGGCGACGGTGAAAATCAGCGTGGATGGCAAGGCCGAGCATACGGTGGCCGAGGGGGACGGGCCGGTGGCAGCGCTGGACGCCGCCTTGCGCGAGGCGTTAAGCCGCCACTACCCGGCGATGAAGAGCATTCACCTCACGGACTACAAGGTGCGCGTGATCAACTCCAAGGAGGAGACCTCGGCGGCGGTGCGGGTGATCGTGGAATTTAAGCGCGACAACGAAGCCAATCGCCGGGAAATCTTCGGCACGATCGGCGTGAGTCAGAATGTGATCGACGCAAGCTGGCAGGCGCTGGTGGATGCGTATGAGTATCACCTCCAGCACGTGGAGGAGGCCAGCGAGCGGCCAGAATGATGGTTCTACCGGTGGAGGTCCAGCCAGGCTTGCGCGGAGCTTACATCTTGAAAATCCAGCAACACCTCCCCGAACTCCGTCAGTTCTGGAGAAGGTAGCTGGCGCACCCGCTCCTCCAGGGCGGCGGGCAATGGACCAAAACGCCGGCGCAACTGGGATGTTACCACCTGGCGCAGCTGACCTAATCCTTTTTCAAGGCCCAGGTCCATCCACTCGTTCGTCAGTTGCATTACGACCTCACGTTCTTCAGCAGGAATCTCTGCCAGTTCTCGATTATACACGCCAAACTCCTCCGCGCTCAGTTTCAGGTACGTCTTCATGAACGTCGCGATCAGCGCCGCCTTGGCCGCGTTCAGCTTCAGCGTCGCCAGCATGCGCAGGCATTCCAGCTTCACGCGCGGCCGATCCGCTGGCGCGATCCGCATCTTCGTCATCAGGGCACTGGCCACCGGGTTTGGCCGGCGGACGTATTCGCGCCAGTTCAGCCGGTTGAGTTGCACGACCTTAAATTTAAAGTCCATCACCACGCAATCTGGAAACGCCACCGTGTACCGATCCGGTTCGGCCCGCAGCGGCGCATCGTAGGACAGCAGGGCGATTGGATACACCGGCAGGCCGTGCCGCTCGTGCAGGCGTGAAAAGTATCGGAACATCCGCGAAGCGAACATGTCCTGCGCCGATGCCTGATTCTCGATGTGAATCAGAAAGAACGCCTCCTGATCGCGAAAGCGTGCCCTCGCCACCAGATCCACCTCATGCCGCTCACCCGAGGTGAGGTCCGTGAATAATTCCTTGTCGAGAAATTCAATGGTCCCCCGATCCAGATACGCCGCAACCTCTGGCAGGAACATTTCAATAAACTCGACAAAGAATGTCGTCAGCAGAAGCTTGAACAGCCGGTCGTGATCGATTGATTCGTCCATGTCGCGACGATTCTAATTCCGTCTCATGAGAATGGCAGACCGCCGCTTCAATCGGTCAACTGCCCTCGGGCATCGCAAACCGCGCCATGAAAATCTGCGTCGTCTTGTCTTTTCCGCGCTTGCTGGTCCACATCAGATATTTTCCATCCGGCGAAAAGACCGGCAGGACGTCGGCCCCTTCCGTATACGTCACCCGCGTCTGGTGCGTGCCGTCGTCGCGCATGAGATACAATTCATAATTCTGGTGCCCATGTCGGCTCGTTGCATAGATGATGTGCTTCCCGTCGGCGTGCCACGACGGTCCCCAGTTCACATTGCCATCGTCCGTCAGTTGGTGTTCCTCTTTCAGGCCGGTGATGTTTCCGTCGCCATCCAATGCCAGGTCGCCGACGAACACCTGCAGCAAATCATTTTTCTTTCGGTCACTTCGATAAACCAGCCGCTTTCCATCGGGCGAGAAAAATGGCCCGCCGTCGTAGCCGGTCGCATCCGTGATGCGTGCCACACCGCTTCCGTCGGCCTTCATTACGTAAATATCCCCATCCCCGCTGCGCATGGACGTAAAGCAAATCCACTTGCCGTCGGCCGAGTAGGCGCACTCGGCGTCGTAGACGCTGTTGTCCGTCAGCCGCGTGACCCGAGCACCACGTCCGCCGTCTATTTGCTTCTTCCAATCGTCCAGCCGGTAAATTTCCATTCCGCCCGGAAACGACCAGCGATAGTTTCTCCCTTCGCGCTGATACCCGCCGCTGGGCTCATCGGGCTTTTCCTTCCCGGCCGTCGATGCAAAGATCAGAGCGCTTCCATCCGGCGAAAAATAGCCGCAGGTGTTGCGCGAATAGCTGGCGCTGAGCTGCTGGGCCGGCCCCGCCCGCACCACCTTCGCGTCCTTCCACTCCAACTTGGCCAGATACATCTGATATTGCTGTTCAGGCCTGGCCGCCGCCTGAAAAATGATCCATTGCATGTCAGGCGAAAAATACGCCTCCCCCGCCCGCGCGAAGCCGCTCGTCAACTGCACCGCATCACTGAGCATCGCCTTCTCTTCCTCTGTCAACGGCGCTTCCCGACCGGAATCCACCATCTCCACCGGCCCCGCCTGCCGCCACGGCATCGCCACGGCCTCGTGCACGGGAGTCAATAGCTCCTGAACCACTGGTGCCGTTGCCGGCATCGTCACTGGCTGCGTCGCCGGAGTCTTTTTCACACTTTGCAAAGACGACGATCCGCAACCCTCGACAACCAAACAAGCCCCAATTCCAAACAGCAAGACAATTCGTATCACTGCATTCCTCCAATAATGAATCAATGAAATGATGATTCAATGGATCAATCTCCCCCCCCTTACCACCACTCCGGCAACACCCGCGTCACCGCTTCCCACGCTTTGCCCGCCGCTACCTCCGGTTGCATGGCCCGCAGGTCCGCGCTGAACACCTCCACCGACACCGGCCCATTGTAGCCGGCCGTCCGCAGCGCCGATAAAAACGCCGCTTGATCGATCACCCCTTCTCCGGGCAGCACCCGCTTTCCGTCCTCCACCCCCGCCAGCGGCCCGGCCGGACAGTCGTTCAGATGCGCCAGCACGATGCGTTTGGCCGGGATCTCCGCCACATGCTCCCATGTCGTCGCCGACGCATGGCAATGAAAGCAATCCACCAGCAGCCCCACGTTCGGGCCAATCGCATCCGCGAGTTCCAGCATTAAGCCGGGCGTGGAAATAAATTCGTGTGGAAACTTCCGCCGCAGGTGATACGGCGCTACAAACTCCAGCCCCAGCCGCAGGCCTTCCCCCGCCAGCGCCGCCGCAACCGGTCTCAATCGCGATATGTGAAAGTTCCAATTGGCCAAGAACGGCAGCTCGGCCGACGGCATGATCCACGTCGCACAGGAATCAATCCCGAGCTCTCGCGCCATTGGCGCCTGCGCCGCAGCGCGTTCAACCCTTCTACCCACTTCGATTCCTCCTCGCGCCACTCTCCGGGCGGCCCCCAGCCGCCAAACCGCTGGCCCAGGCCCGCATACAAGTCGTGCAGCGCCCCAATGCCCTTCTCCTGCCCATACGCCAGATCGACATCCGCCCCCTCAAACCCCGCACCCGCCGCCAGCTTCACAAACTCCTCGGCATCCAGTCCCGCCCCGGCCGTCCCGCGATTCAAACAGATGTACACAGCTCATCCTTTCAACTCGACTACTCGCCCGGTTCTCGCATTCCTGCGCGCGTGCGCTCACATCCACCAGTCTAAGGAATATATCCTCCATCCATCACGCCTGGATTCATTTTCCCATAATAAAAGGTTTGACGCTCCGCCCCCACCCGATAAGGTTACTTTCACAGCCGCTTCAGGGAAGAAAATGCCGCTGGACGCAAAGCTTCGACTCCAACTCGACCGTCTCCTCAGCACCATTGACGAGGAGCACAGCGCCGGCCACCGCCTCGTCGGCGATGCGCATCGTCTCTGGCTGCGCCTGCAACGCTTTATACAGATGAACCTGGTTCCTCCCGACATCGACACCGAGTCCCTCGAGCTTTCCTGCTATGCGCTGCAGCTCCCCAACCGCCTTCGCAAGGCGCTGCCGATTGGCCGGATGGGGCAGGTCAACCTGCGTGACCGGGCAGAGCAATCTGCGGAGTTAGTGGTCGGCGCTCTGGGCCAGGAGGTGGATGAACCCCTCCTCGACCGCACCACGCGCCTTCTCAATCAGCTACCCAGCCGTGCCCCGGCCCTCCACGAAGCCAAATTGCTCGCCGACGCCGTCAATCTCGACGACTTTGGCATGATCGGCCTCATTTCTCAATCCATCCAGATTGCCCGCCACGGCGACGGTGTTCGGGAGGTTGCCCAGGGCTGCGAAAAACGTCAACAATACGGCTATTGGGAAGCCCGTCTCAAAGATGGCTTTCACTTTGAGCCTATCCGCCAACTGGCTCGCCGCCGACTCGATCACGCCCTGCGCGGCTGCCAGATGCTTATCGATGAACTGAAGGAAGACTCTCCCCCGTGAATGATCTGAGCGCTGAGAAACATCTCCTGCAGGCCGCCTGGGTGGCACCCATGTCGCGGCCGACCTTCCGCGACGGTGGTGTTGTCTTTCAAGCCGGAACGATCCTTGCCGTGGGGCTCGCCAATACGCTCCGCCAATCTCACCCCGATGCCACCATCGAAGATCTTGGCGACGCCATCATCCTGCCCGGCCTCGTCAACGCCCACACTCACCTCGAACTGTCCAACGCCCACCCCATCCCTCTCCCCGAAGGCGGATTTGTCGCCTGGCTCCGCGCCATCCGCGAACAATCCCAAGCCGCCCCGGCCGATCTTGAGAAAACAGTTATCGCCGCGACGCAGGCCGGCATCGACCAGTGCTTGAAGTTTGGCGTCACCGCCGTCGGCGACATCACCCGCCACCCCCACCTCACCCGCCCCCTCCTGCAAGACGCGGGCCTGATGGGCACAAGTTACGGCGAGATCATTGCCGCCGCCAAGCTGCACGACCAACTCGAATCCAAAATCGCTTCCGCCACCGAACCTGGCCCACCCAGCGCGTTCCTCCGCCCCGGCCTTTCCCCCCACGCTCCGTACACTGTCGAAGCCGCCGCCTACCAGCGCTGTCTCGAAATCTCACAGCAGGGAAATTTTCCCCTGGCAACGCACCTGGCCGAATCCCCCTTCGAGGCCGAGTTCCTCGCTCACCACACCGGCCCTTTTCGCGATCTCTGGCGATCCATCGGCCTCTGGGACCCTCCACCCACCACCTTCCCCGGCGGCCCAATCCGCCTCGCCCATTCTCTGGGCCTCCTCTGCTTCCCCACCCTTCTCGCTCACGTCAACTACTGCGACGATGATGAACTCGCCCTCCTCGCCGCCGGCCGGGCCTCCGTCGTCTACTGCCCGCGCACCCACGCCTATTTTCAACACCCACCGCATCGCTGGCGCGACATGCTGGCCGCCGGCATCAATGTCGCCATCGGCTCCGACAGCTGCGCCAGCTCTCCAAACCTCAACCTGGTAGATGATCTCCGCCTCCTCCACACGCTCGCCCCCGAGGTTCCCGTCCAAACCTTGTGGCACCTCGCCACCACCCACGCCGCCAGAGCAATACGAATGCACACCCAAGTCGGCTCAGTCGACCCGGGCAAATCGGCCAATTTCACCGTCTTCAAATCCCCCGCGCCCACCTCCGATCCCCTCTGCGCACTCCTGGAATCCTCCCTCCTCCCCCACCAGACCTACCTCGCCGGCCGCCTCGCCTTCGCCGCCTCTCCATAATCGAACGTCACACGCGCGGCCGTCAAGGAGCCGCCACGCGCTCGAACAAGGCCATAAATGATGTCGCCGTTGCGGCTGAATGAGGGACGCACGAGGTTACGCGCAATGACGTCCGCCAGCGCCGACTCCAACTGGTCACGCTCTAATCCAGTCGCATTCATCAATCCCTGCTTCGTCCGCCAGATGTAACGATCATGTGAAAGTGCGAGAAGCACCTTCTGTTGCTCGTCATTAAGGCGCGGCATCTCGCGGATCCAGGAAAGATTTTCCACCGCATACGCCATATCAATCTCCCAGTGATAACTTCTTCTTTATCTTAGCCTGCTCTTCGCTAATTTCTCGGCGCTCCTGAGTCCCGGATTCGGCCTCGGAGCGATCCACCGGCGGAAGTTCATTTGGATGCTTCAGCGAGCCTAAATTGAGCGACTTTAATAACTCCCTCATTAGTTTGGGATCGTTCTGTTGGAGGATGGCTTGAATTGCAGCGAGGGGAACAAGATCCTGCCGCTCAGCGACCAGGAATTCGGGCTTCTTCCAAAACATGTATAAGAGCGACGTCAGGACGAGAATCAGGTTGATAGTTCCAAAGAGCAGGATCCAGATTGGAGACGCCTGCGGATTCAAGCTGCCTGCGATGCCAGCCAATGCTTCGGCGAAAGCAAGGCAAGTCGCCAGGAAAATTAAAACCGTTGTGGGCTTGCTCGTCTTCATGCCGCGTTACCGATCAAACTGCGCATCAAACGCAATCGCCGAAGGCTTAAAATTAATCTTCTTCACAAACGCCGCCGCCTCGGCCGCGCCGTGCTCTCGGTCCATCCGGCTATCCTCCCACTCCACACTCAGCGGGCCCTGATACCCAATGTCATTCAGCGCGACGATGATCTCCTCGAAGTTCACGTCGCCGTGGCCGAGGCTGCGGAAGTCCCACTGGCGGCGCGGATCCGCAAACGTAACGTGGCCGCCGAAGACGCCCACCGTGCCGTCGCCGTGGCCCCACCAGGCGTCTTTCATGTGGACGTGATAAATCCGGTCTTTGAAGGTGCGGATGAACTTTACGTAATCCACCCCCTGATAGCCCAGGTGCGAAGGGTCATAGTTAAAGCCAAAGCGCTTGTGGCCGCCGATTGCTTCAATGGCCCGCTGGGCCGAAGCGATGTCGAACGCGATTTCGGTGGGATGAACCTCCAGGCCGAAGTTCACGTCGAGCTTGTCAAACTCATCCATGATCGGCGTAAATCGGCGGGCAAAATCATCGAAGCCGCGCTGCCAATATTTTTGATCGGTGGGGGGGAACGCGTAGATCGAATGCCAGATGCTCGAGCCGGTAAACCCGTTCACGACGGCCGGGAAGTCGATCTTCTCGGGCGCGGCATCGCGCAGCTTCCGGGCGGCCTTCCCGGTGTCGATCATGCGCTGCGCCGCCCGCTTGCGAACACCCTCGGGGTCACCATCGCCCCACACCTCGGGAGGCAAAATGCTCTTATGGCGCTCGTCGATATTGTCACAAATCGCCTGCCCCACCAGATGGGCCGACATGGCAAAGTTCTTCAGGCCATGCGCGTGCAGGATTTCCCATCGCCCTTTGCAGTAATTGGGATCCTTCAGCGCCTTGTCCACTTCGAAATGATCGCCCCACGTCGCTAGCTCGATCCCGTCGTACCCGAAGCTCTTAGCCTTGGCGCAGATGGTTTCAAAAGGCATGTCGGCCCACTGGCCGGTGAAAAGAGTGACATCGTGCGCCATGAGGTTTCTCCTAAAGGGGTTACACGTTTCAATGCGTGCCCCGATAAGACCGCCTGATGGGGGGGTTGTCAATGTCGCCTGCATGAATCCCCGGCCCAGGCCGGCGACAAGTCCACGCCGGCCGCTTGTTTGACGGTGGGCGCGTTCCACAGCAGGCAGTTCTTATTGCCGCCTGCGGCTATCCGAAGCCGCGGTCGGCAAATTGATTCATCGGTCCATCTTTAAACCCAGCGCGTCGGCAATCCGGCGGATCGCGGCTTTTGCCGGCTGCGTGCGGCCAGCCTTGATGTCTTCCATGCTCACATCAATAAGCGAAAGACTCTTTGCCAACTCCGCCTGATCCATCAAATCATCGAACGCGTCCGGCGAAAGAACCACGCGTGAAACTGCGTAACCCTACTCCCGCAGCCGCTCCAGGCACCCGGCAAAATCCAGTGGATCCCCACTCCTCCCCATCGCCAACCCAGCCCGCACAAACGCCGCATGCAGCATCTGCCGCGGCGCCCCGGCAAACCCAGCAGCCTCCTCACCGCCATACAATCCATCCCCCGCCACCGCATGCCCCATCTGCGCAAACATCACCCGGATCTGATGCAAAAACCCCGTCTCCAGCCTCACCTCCACCAGCGTCGCCCCCGCCAGCCTCTCCACCACCTTCCAACTCAGCCCACACCGCCGCGTCCCAGCCTGCGCGTGACCCATCTCCTCCACCACCCGAACCTTCGCCGGCCGATGCTGGCTGATCAGCAAATTCATCTCCGTCCGCCCCGAACCCCCAACACGCCCCATCACAATTGCGCGATAAATCTTCTCAGCCCGGTGCGTCCGAAACTCCTCGCGCAACTTCTCCCACGCCTCTTGCCTCGTCGCCAGAACAAGCGCGCCCGAAGTCTCGATATCCAGGCGATGCACCACGCCGCTCCGAAGCCCACCCTCCCCAACGCCCTGCATCTCTGGATATCCCGCAATGGCCGCATTCAGCACCGTCCCCCCTTCAGATTCCAGCAGCGGATGCACCGGCACACCCGCCGGCTTGTCAATCACAACCCACCCATCACCCGCCGCCAGCACGCTCAGAGGCGCCTGTGGATCAGCCACAACCCGCATCACACCAGCATCTTTAAATGATTCGACCTGAATGCATTGCCCCGCCCGAAGCAGCCGCCCCTTGTCCCCCGCCCGCGCCCGTCGGCCATCGATGCTCACCACGCCATCCGCCAGCAACCGCCGCACCTGACTGCGCGGCAAACTCAGACGCCCCGCTAGAAAAGCATCAACACGCCCGCCGGCATCCGCCGCGCCAACGCTCAGCGATCGCGGCGGCATCTCAGAAAAACCCGGCTCATTCTCCACGAGAGCAAGTCTACCTCATCCAACCTTCGTCAACTGCATCCAATTGAAATTGCCGATAAACCCGCTCGCCCCCGGCGTATCAAACACCACCCGCAGCACATGCTGCCCGGCCGACAGCGCCACCCCGCTCTGCGTCACCGTCGTCCAGTTCCCCCAGCCATTGGTGTTCGGCACCGTCACCGCGCCCGGCACGGCCACGCCGTCCACTTCCAGATGAAACTTGCCGCCATTGCCCGGCGACGCAAAGCGATAGTCGATGTTGTACGTTCCCCCGGTCGCCACATTCACCGTATACCGCAGCCATTCCCCCGCCCTCACAAATCCCAAATCATACCCCCCGCCAGCATCACCCGTATTCTCAATATCCACGCCCGTGCCAGGCCGCGCGTTCGCATTCCCCTGATTCACGCTGTCCGAATCATGAAACGCCACGCCCTCCCCGCCGTTATCAAAGTTCTCCGCCTCAAGCAGCGTCGGCACTGTGTCCGAAATCGCGTTCGTTCCAAACGGCGTCGAAGCCGCAACAGCCGTGAAGTTCACATAATTTAAATTGCCGACGTACCCAGTTCCGCCGACCGAATCAAACGCGATCTTGAGCACGTGCTGCCCGGCCGAAAGCGCCACGCCATTCACCACAACCGTCTGCCAATTTCCCCATCCCCCGGTGTTCAACACCTTCACCGCCCCCGTTACCGGCGAGCCATCCGATTCCAGGTGCAGCGACCCGCCAGCGCCCGAAGACGCAACGCGGAAGCCGAGGTTAAACAGCCCCGACGTGGCCACGTTCACCGTGTAGTTCGTCCACTCGCCCCCCTTGGCAAAGGCAATGCTGTAGCCGCCCGCGCCATCCGTGTTGGACTCAAGATCAACCCCTTCGCCTGTGCGATATTTTCCGCCCAGGTTCGCCGTCTCCGCGTCGTGATAAGCAACGCCCTCGCCGCCATCGTCATAGTTCTCAACCTCCATCGTCGAAGTGCCTGACGATGCAATCTGCAGCACCACGCCGTTGTGCGCCGTGCCCAAGTATCCCACCGGAGGCGGCGGGGGCGGAGGCGGCGGAGGAGGTGGCGGCGGGGGTGGAACCGGCGGCACATTGCTCACCGGCGTCACGACCACATTATTCAAATTCCCCACATACCCGCTCGGCGCTCCATCAAACACAATCTTCATGAAATACTGGCCGGCCGTCAGGTTGACGTTGTTCACGTTCACCGTCTGCCACTTGCTCCATGCGGTCGTGTTCGGAACGCTCACCGTCCCCGTCACGTTGTTCGCTGGATTGCTGGCATTGTCAAACTCAACGTGAAACGTCCCGCCCACCCCCTGCGACGCCACGCGGAAGCCAAAGTTATATGCCCCATCATTCACAACATTCACGCTATACCCAAGCCACTCGCCGGCCTTGATATATCCAACATCCAGCCCCGCCCCGCCATCGCTGTTTGATTCAACGTCCACGCCTTCGGTCGTACGCGCCGCGCCGCCCAGATTCGCCGTTTCACTGTCGTGATAAGCAACGCCCTCACCCCCATTGTCAAAATTCTCCGCTTCAATCGTCACGGCAGCCGTATTGGTGATCTGCGCAGCCGTCCCGCCATACGGCGTCGCTGTCACCGGGGGCGGCGGAGGCGGCGGCGGGGGGGTGGAGGTGGTGGCGGCGGCGGAGGTGGCGGCGGCACATTGTTCACCGGCGTCACGATCACGTTGTTCAGATTCCCGACATACCCATTGGGTGCGCCGTCAAACACGATCTTCATGAAATACTGCCCGGCCGTCAGGCTCACGTTGTTCACGTTCACCGTCTGCCACTTCGTCCACGCTGCCGTGTTCGGAACGGTCACCGTCCCGGTGACGTTATTCGCTGAATTACTCGCGTTATCAAACTCCACGTGAAACGTCCCGCCATTCACGGCGGACGCCACCCGGAACCCTAAATTGTACGTCCCCGTCTGATTCACATTAACCGTATACCCCAGCCATTCCCCCGGCTTGTTATACCCCACGTCCAGCCCCGCCCCGCCATCCGTATTCGACTCCACGTCCACCCCTTCACTCGTCCGCCCCTGCCCGCCCAGGTTCGCAGGCTCAAAGTCGTGATAGGCGACACCCTCGCCCCCATTGTCATAATTCTCCGCCTCGATAATGGTCGGGCGCTCGACGAAATTTGCGTGGACGTCCCACCAAACGGCGTCGGCACCAGCGCCGATTGAAACGTCAGCGTGAAGTTGTTGATATTGCCGCCGAAACTGGTCGGCCCAGACGTGTCCATCACATACCGCAGCGTGTGATTGCCACCCGTCAGCGTCACCCCGTCCACCCCAATCGTCTGCCAGTTCTGATAGTCCAGCGTATCGGGAATCTGCAGCGGCCCCGTCGCGTCCTTCCCATCCACCTCCACGTGAAACGTCCCGCCAACTCCATCGCTCGCCACCCGCGCGTCCAGATGATAAACGCCCGGCGTCTTCACGTTGACGCCATACCGCATCCACTCGCCGGTCTGCGTATACCCAACGTCATACCCGCCGCCGACGTCCGTCGTCGTCTCCACATCCACGGCCTCATACAGCCGATACGCCCCGCCCGTGTTCCCCGTATCCAAATCGTGATACGCAACGCCCTCCCCGCCATTGTCATAATTCTCCGCCTCGATCACCGCCGGCGCACTGCTCGAAACCGAAACCGGCGTACCCCCAAACGGCGTCGAAGGTCCATTGCTTGGCGGTCCGGGCGTAATCCCCGTCCGCTTATAAGCCAGCGCAATCGCCGCATTAATGTCCAGCCGCGCATACGTCCGATTCGACACTGAATCGAAATACGGCTTGCCGCTGTCCTTGATGATCGAAATGATTTGCGCCGGGCTCAGGTTCGGGCTGATCTGCTTGATCAGTGCTGCCGTCGCAACCACGTGCGGCGTCGACCAGCTCGTGCCTTGCGCATAATCGGTATAAATCGGCTTCCACGTCGTCGTGTCGTCGTAGGTCGTCGTCACCCCATCCCCCGGCGCCAGCACGTCCAGCTCCGTCCCACGCTGATCGTTGGCCCACATCTTGTCCGTCTTATCGATCGCCGCCGTCCCCACCACCTCCGGCGCCCCAGCCGGGTATTGAATCACATACGTCGGCCCGCCATTGCCCACCGGCGCCCCCATAAACACCCCGGCCGCGTACAGCGTCTGAAGCTGCTTGGCATAAATATTCGGCGTGAAATCGCTGCCAATGAAATCCGTGATATTCACGGCCACAATGTTGTACTTCACCCGATTCGCAATCACCCAGTCCAGCGCCTTGCCCACCCCCTGGCTGCTGTCCTGCCGCAGCGCAATCAGACTCACCTGCGGCGCGATCCCCTGATAGTAACGCCCATTGTAAACATACCCGTCGGCCGCCAGAATTCCCGCCACGCCCGTCCCGTGCGGCTCAATCCCCTGCCCCACGTTCGGATCGCCATCGTTCTGGATAAAGTCGTACCCCGCCTCCACCTTGAATCCCGGCCCAAACCCCTTCCCCAGCGACGGGTGGTTGTAATCGATCCCCTTGTCGATCACGGCTATCGCTTCCCCCTTGCCCGTCAGCCATGGATAGTTCGCCACGGCCGCATCTTGCGCAATCAGGTGCGGAAACACCCCCCACGGCGCAGCAAAGAAAAGCTGACGCGCCTCCAGGCGTTCGACGAATTCAACGAAACTCAACGACGCTTTTTTTAGCTTCGACATCTTCTGATGGCCCTCCGGCCAAGCACCAGTATAGCCCGCTCTATGAGCCGATTATGAGAACAACCGCGGCAGCCAGTTGCCGCCAAATGTTGCCCATGCCCCTTTTCAATGCCGCCGGCCCGTATGACGCGCGCCCGCTTCATCCAAGCCAGCCCAACATTTCAAATTGGAGAACATTTCCCACCCGCCGTCAACCTCGGCAAAACCTGAGCAATCGCCAAATTCCGACCAATCAGCCCATAACCCACTGCCAACGTCAATGCTTACGCGCCCCCACGTTTTCCCCAAAAACCCTCGCCATCCATAAAAAATCGTTCACCGATCCACTTCCCCCATCACGATATCAATCGACCCAATAATCGCCGGAACATCCGCCAGCAGCACGTTTTGGCACAGCTCTCCCGTCACCGCCAGGTTCACAAATGAGGGCCCACGGATCTTCACCCGATACGGAATCGGCCCCCCCTGCGACTCAATGTAAAACCCGAGATGCCCTCGCGGGTTCTCATACTCCGCATACACCTCCCCCGGCGGCACCTTCATCGCCCGCGGCAGCTTCGCTCGAAACGCACCCTCCGGCATCTGCGCGATGCACTGCCGCAAAATCCGCACGCACTGCTTCATCTCCTGCATCTTCACCCAATACCGGTCCCAGCAATCGCCCACCGTCCCCTTCAGCCCCTGCCCAACGCACACGTCAAATTCCAGCCGCTCATAGATGCTGTACGGCCGCGTGCGTCGCAGGTCCAGCGGAATCCCGCTTCCGCGAATCATCGGCCCCGACAACGCATACGTGATCGCCTGCTCCCTCGAAACCACCCCAATATTGGCCGTTCGCTTGATAAAGATATGGTTGTACGACAGCAGATCGTTGTACTCGTCAATCTTCGGCTCAAAATAGTCCAGAAACTCCCCCAGCTTCTCCAAAAAGTTAGGCGGCAAATCCCACGTCACACCCCCGATGTTGATATACGAAAGCGTCAGCCGCGCCCCGCAAAGCTGCTCGAAAAGATCGAGGATGTACTCCCGCTCCCGAAACGCATAAAGAAACGGCGTAAACGCCCCCATGTCCAGCCCATACGTTCCAAACGAAACCAGGTGCGAAGCGATTCGATTCAGCTCCGCCGCCAGCACGCGGATGTACTGCGCCCGAATCGGAATCTCAATATCCGCCAGCTTCTCCACGGCCATCGACCACGCATGGTTATTGTTCATCGCCGACAGATAATCCAGCCGGTCCGTGTATCCAATGTACTGATAGTACGGCAGGTTCTCGCCGATCTTTTCCTTGCACCGATGCAGATACCCCAGATGCGGCACGGCCTCCAGAACCAGTTCGCCATCCGTCCGAAGCACAATCCGCAAAACCCCATGGGTAGACGGATGCTGCGGCCCCATATTCACGAGCATCTCCTCCGACTGCACGTCAATAGTCTCATCAACAGCACCAGGCGCAAGGGCATAATTTTGAGTAATCAAAGTCATAACAATTCAGGCAACAACACCAACACCACCCCACCCAAAGCGTATCCCCCAACCCCCACCCCGTAAAGCCAAACCCGCCTCAGGATGAGGTTGATGGGGGTGATTATGGACAAGGAGGGGGGTGGGCACCTTGCGCGACTGCGCACATTGGATCTATGTGGTGTGCTTCGCACACAGCGGCGAATGTTGTCCGGCGAGCCGGGCCCGACGACGGCTGATACGCGTGAAAGAGGAATAGCGCTCACCCCGACCCTTCCACCTCCCGCTGACGCGGGATTCCTACTGGCGTACCGGGAGAGGGGGAAAGAGAAGCGGCTGGTGTGGGATGCACACGTGGTGAAGTCAGTGGTGCACGATTGCGAACGATAATTTTAGCGGGGTCTTTCCGTTTGCGGTTTGTTTTCGGGGGGTTGACGAGTGGCGTCGGCTTCGCGGGGCGCGTTCGGTGGGTCGAGGGTGATCGGGCGGGGGCGTTTGGCTTCGATGTTGATGGCGGAGCCTTGCGTCAGCCGGACGGAGACGAACATGCCGGGTCGCAGATCGGTGAGTTTGGCCTCCTGGCGATCGAGGGAGACGCGGGTTTTGTCGTCGGTGGGGATGGAGAGTTGCACCCATTCCTCATGCTCGGCGCGGGTGATGACAAGATTGGTTCCATCCAGGTGCGCGAGGATGCCGCGCTGGTGGCTGGGTTCGCGGTGTTCGACATCGGGGGCGCGGGGGGCGTCGCCTCTGGGTTTGTCGCCGGCGATGGCGGGGCGATCGCCTTCGCGCTGGCCGGCGCCTTCGCGGGGAGCATCGCCTCGGGGAGCATCACCTCTCGGGACATCGCCTCTCGGGACATCGCCTCTCGGGACATCGCCTCTGGGGGCGCGGGCCATTTCTCGGCTGGGGCGGGCGTGGATTTCGGTGGTGATGCCTTCGACCTGGGTGAGGGTCAGCAACATGCCGGGCTTGAGGTCATCCGGTTTGGCGGGTTGATCTTGAAGGAATATTTTCGTGGTGTCGTCGAGTGCGACGCGGGCTTCGGTGGCGGCCCTTTCACCCTGGCCGAAGACCAGCGCATTGTCTTCGATGCGGATGAAGACGCCGGAGAGGGGTTTTTGTGTGGGCTCGGTGGGGCGGCTGGTGGGGTTGGCCGAGTGATCTTTTGCGTCGACGCGCCGCGTGACCATCCAAGAGGTCGTCAGACCGCCCGCGATGAGCAGCAGGAGGAATTTGTTTTCGAGCGGTCTGAGAGCGAGAAATATTCTCGTAATCATGTGGAACCTCCTTGGAAATCCTTTAAAATTCTTGAATTGGTGCCATGCCGTACTTCCTTAGATTGCCTTAAATACGTGCCTTTGATGGAAGGAACCCATTGTTTCAGAAGTCTATGGTCACCCACTCGGACGTGTCGTTGCTTTTGCTGGAGAGCTCGTCGCTTTCCTTCCTACAAAGGAATCAACACGAATTCCCTCCGTTCGTTTATTCAGATCACCATAGATGATTGCGATAGATAAGCCCTCGTGAAGAAGATCCTTGGACAATGGAAATGTGTGCGATTTGTCCAGCTCCTCTCGAAACACTCCATCAACTGCAGGGCCGTCTTGCACCCTGATTTTGTAAGCACGCTCGCGCCACAGGACCTTATCTTCATTAATCGTCACGCGCGGCATTTCAAGAATATCGCAAGACGTACCATTCCGTTCAAAATGCAGCCCCTTTGCTTCAGTGCCGCTTTCCAGCCACACGATAGCAAATACCCTGCCGTCGGGGTCGTGAGAATCCTCGAATAGCTGCGCATGCATAGGCAACGGCACACGAATATGATCGTCGGATGAAGCCTTCAGGGCTGCAAGAACACGTTCGTAGCCTGCAAGCCGGCTCTCGCGATCCACAACGGTGCCGCCGGTCTTGTGGATCTTGTCCACGAGCCGTTGCAGATCGTAGATCGTGTCCTTAAGAGCAGTCGGCTCCCGTTTTTGCTCGCACGCACCGGCAAATATCATTATCCAAAAGCCCAATGCTACAGTGAATACATTTGACATCGCTGTGGTCATTGATATTTGACCCTTAAATCTTCACTAGCCACATAGCTCCCTACGAAAGTCATGCTTTAGGGAACTGGCCGCGATAGTAAACGCTGACGTACGGTGCCGGGTGGGAACTGAACCTCGTTCTCCTTGGCCGCGTTATCGACGTGTTGCTTTCGTTGGGCGAGATAATCCTCCACCTCTGGCCGATGCCAGAGGAAATAGGTGATGACGGCGTAGATGTCTGTCAGCTGCAGGGAAGGAAACTTGAGAAGGATCTCTTCGGGGGCCGCACCTTGATTGAAAGCATAGAGGACGGTTTCGAGTCTTACACGCGTTCCACGAACGCGGAGCACACCGCTTTCATGTGCTTGAAGCGGCGGAGGATGGGCGATTAGCGAGTCTAAGAGCGTCATTGGCCGTTTTTCGTGTGACTGTATCAATCGGGATTGTACCACGGTTTCCCGGCGATGGTGCAGCGGAAGGCGCGGAGAAAGACCGGGAATCAAAAATGTCGAGAGGGCGATTCGACGATTCCCGGTCTTTCGAGGTTTGGGTTGGCGCGGCTTGGCCGCGAGGGGGTTTGGATTATTTTTCTTTGATGCGTTCGATGTCTGCGCCGACGGCGCGGAGTTTTTCTTCGATTTTTTCGTAGCCGCGATCGATGTGATAGACGCGGTCGATGCGGGTGGTGCCTTTGGCGGCGAGGGCGGCGAGGACCAGGGCGGCGCTGGCGCGGAGGTCGCTGGCCATGATGGTGGCGCCCTGCAGTTCCTTGACGCCCTGGACGACGGCGGTTGCGCCTTCCTTGCGGATGCGGGCGCCCATGCGATTGAGCTCGCCGACGTGGAGGAAGCGGTCGGGGAAGATGCGCTCGGTGACGACGCTCATGCCGTCGGCGAGGCAGAGGAGAGCCATGAGCTGGGCCTGGAGGTCGGTGGGGAAGCCGGGGTAGGGCTGAGTGGTCATCTCGACGTGCTTGAGGCGGCGCTCGGAGGAGACGAAGATGGTTCCGTTTTCGCGGGAGAGGTGGACACCAACGTCTTCCAACCGGTCTACAACGGCGATCAGGTGATCGAGGTTGCAGTGCTTTAGCTCCAGTTCGCCGTTGGTGATGGCGGCCGCGATCATGAAGGTGCCGCATTCGATGCGGTCGGGGATGACGCGATGCTCGACGCCTTGCAGCTTATCGACGCCTTCGATGCGGATTTCGGGTGTGCCGTGGCCTTTGATGCGTGCGCCCATCTTGATGAGCATGTCGGCGCAGTCGGAGACTTCGGGCTCGCAGGCGGCGCCGACGAGAACGGTTTCGCCTTCGGCCAGGGCGGCGGCGCAGAGGACGTTGAGGGTGCCCAGGACCGTGGGACCTTGAGCGCCGCCGAGATACATGCGGCAGCCTTTGAGGCGGCCGCGGACTTCGCCGATGATGTTGCCGCCTTCGGTGCGGAACTCGGCGCCGAGTTTCTGGAGGCCGCGGACGTGGAGGTCGACGGGGCGGTCGCCGATGGCGCAGCCGCCGGGGATGGAGACGATGGCCTTGCAGCGTTTGGCCAGGAGCGGGCCCAGCACGCAGATGCTGGCGCGCATGGTTTTGACGATTTCGTAGGCGGCTTCGTGGCGTTTTTCGTCGGTGACTTCGATGTCGAGTGGGCCGTTGAGCGGGGGGCCGGGGACGGCCGGGTTGCCGGCGGGTTCGTGGCGGTAGACGTGGCAGCCAAGCTCGCCGAGGAGCTTGGTCATGGAGATGATGTCGCTGAGACGGGGGACGCCGCGGAGCGTGGACTTGCCTTCAGCCATCAGGCAGGCAGCCATGATGGGGAGAGCGGAGTTTTTGCTGCCGCTGATCTCGACTTTGCCTTTGAGACGATTGCCGCCGCGGATGAGGAAACTGTCCATTGATCGGCCCTTCCTTGGCCTGTGCCCGGTGTCGAGTGACAGGGGGCTTGGCCCGAAAACGTGTGCCGCGCCAACGTCGCGCGGCATTGATTTTCGATTCATCGACCAGTCCATTGATCGACGATCAATATGCGCCCGAATGCGCAATTGATGCCCGGTTTATCGGCCGGATTTTTGTGGCCGGCCGATGGAACCGGGGGCATTGTGACGTGTTGGGCGGGGGATTTCAAGGCGGAAATCTTTTTTGATGTGGGGGGGAATCAGGAAGGGGAGACGGCGAGGTTGTCAACGATGATGTGGCGCGGGTCCGACTTCATGGGGTTTTCTGGATTTCGCTTCCCATCCAGAGTGTCGCGTTTTGGAGGATTTTCAGGACGATTGGCTGATTGTAGACGTCGAAGGTTTCGTGGCCGGGGCGGAAGTAAAACACTTTTCCTTTGCCGATGTTCCACAAACAGCCGCTACGGAAGTGTTCTCCGGCGTCCCATTTCTCCTCGAAGATGACGACGTCGGGGGCCGGGACGTGGAAAGGCTCATTGTACATCTCGGTGTGGGGGATGTCGAAATGTTCGGGGATGTCTTTGGCGATGGGATGATCTTTGGCCAGCGTGGTGACATGGCCTGGCTTGCCGTCGGCGCGATAGGAGGGAAAGACGCACAGCGGCAGCACCACTTCCAGCCGCTTTGTGCCGTCGGGGTCGGTCTTCAGGGTTGAGGAAGGGGTGAGCGGTGCGTCGGCTTTTGGGACGTTGAAGCCTGTCGGAGCTATGAGCGTTACCTTGGCGGACTTGCGATCTTCCTCGCTGAGGGCTTTCAAAGCATCTTCGGCTGCGCGGTCGTTCATGGCGTGCATGAATGGGCTGCTCCAGTGGGCGGAGTGGAGGGCGATCAGGGCGAGCTTTCCTGCTTTGATGCGTTCGAGGACGCGCTGACCAAGCTCCGGCTTTACGTCGCGGTTGCGGATGTGGCCCCACCAGATGAGGACGTCGCAGTGATCTAAGGTGTCGGCCGGGAGGCCTTGATCGGGATCGTCGAGTCGAACTGACTTGACGACGAGGCCGGGGATTGGCTTGAGAGATTCGGCGATGTGATTGCCGATGAAGTCCGGGTAAATCTTTTTCTGGGCCGGCTGTTGCTCGTCCCAGACGATTACGCGAATGGGAGGCGGTTCGGGTTTGGCGGCGTCCTGGGCGCGGCTGAGGGAGGTAAAGCTTAACGCTGCCGCAAGGCAAAGCAGGCGCATGATGGAGGTGCTCATGGGGCGGATGCTACAACGGCCGCGGGATTTTGACGACGCAATCGGGTTAGTGTTGTAGGCGCCGGAGGGCTATGGAGGCGGTCGTCAGAAGAACGAGCGACATCACTTTGAAAAAGCGGCGGTGGATGCTGGATTTGGTCGCGACGGGGGCGGGATCCGGCAACGATCGGCCGCAGGGGCAGGTGGGGTGCTTTGTTGAAACGATTGAGACACAGTGATTGCAGAACGTGAAAGCCATCTCTCCTCCCGGAGGTTGATTGGAACAGGGGGAATGTTCATTACAACTGGAGGCCGGTCAAGCAGAGCCTATTTATGGGACTTTCGGCGAATTTATTGGGCACCGCCGTGTGCCGGGATCGTGTGGTGGGGGTGGGGGGTATGGAAAGGATGACAGGGGCGGGAACCTTGTTTGCGGGTTTGGCGGGAACCACGAGCGGTCGCGACGAAATGGCCGTTTGATCGCGGATTGGTGCATGGATTTAACAGGAGATGGTCATGAAAAAGTCATTGGCTTTGCTTGCCTCGGCCGCGCTGGCGCTGAATGGGTTGGCGCTGGTTGGATGTGACCGTGGGAACGGTAATGGTGGCGGCGGGAGTGGGGCGGGTAGTGGTAGCTCAACCACGGGCGGCGGCGCTGGATCTGGCGGCACGTCGACGACTGGGGGCGGAACAGGCGGCGCGAGCGGTGCGGGATCTACTGGCAGCAGTTCGGGCGTAAGTGGAAGTGGATCGGGCACGACAGGGAGCGGCGGACTGACCGGCGGCGGATCGACCACGGCCCCCAGTGGCACGGGCGGCACGGGCGGGACGGGCAGCGGGACCATCGGCGGCGGAACGGGTGGGACGGGCAGCGGCACGGGGGGAACGACCGGTGGGACCGGTGGCGCTGGGCGTTGACGAACAGCTTTTAAGGTTGGTACACGCGCATGGTTGGACGTCCTTCGGCGAGGAAATCGCCGGAGGACGTTTATGTGCGCAGGGCGGTAAAGTAGGCGTATACGTCTTCCTGGCGTTACGATGTCGCGTTCTTGATGTGACTTGGTATTGCTTTGTTCGGGAGGCTTGGTGGCTGGTCGGCGATTGAGGATTTTGGCGTTGCTGATGGCGGTTGGAATGGCCGCGACGGGGCTGGTGATTTATGTCACCCGCGCGGGCGTGGGGATGTCGGCCGACTCGGTGGTGTATGTGCAGGCGGGGAGGAACCTGGCGGAAGGGCGGGGGCTGACGGTGTTGAACCGGGATGGACAGAGCGATGCGCTGTTCTGGTTTCCGCCGCTGTATCCGATGCTGATTGGCGCAGTTTCGAAGATGGGAATGGATGCGACGGCGGCCGCGAGATGGGTGAACGCTGTGCTGTGCGGGATGACGGCTGCGCTGGTGGCGGCTTTGGTGTTGGTGGTCAGGCGGTGCGTCTGGTGCGCGCTGCTGGCGGTGGGGTTGTTGCTCGCCACCGTCGGGGTGCTCGATGCCTACTGCATGGCGTGGTCGGAGCCGGCGTTTGTGTTGGCGACGCTGGGGGCGCTGGCGTGCCTGGGGGTTTATGTTTATCGCGGCGGATGGGGATGGTTGCTGGCGGGGGCGGGGCTGGTGGGGGCGGCGATGATGGCCCGCTACATCGGAGCGATGCTGCTTGGCGTGGGGGTGGTGTTGCTGCTGCTACCGCGGACCCGGCGTATCGAGAGTTCGCGCGTAGCCTGGCGGCGGGTTGGGGAGATTATTTTCTTCCTAGTGATCGCGTCGGCACCCTTGAAGGCGTATCAGTTCTGGAGCGGGCGCGCGGGCTCGGAGGGGACGGGCGCGAACTTCATTTTCATCCGGCCACGGCTGGGCAGTGGCGGCAAATGGTGAACACGCTGGGCGGATGGGTGCATCCGTTGGCGGGCGATCCGCGACATGCCTGGGCGCGTGGGGCGGCGCTGATCGTCCTTATGGCAGTGGTGGCGTTGCTGGCGTGGCGCGCGGTGATGGTGGTGAAAAGTTTTCAGCGGCGGCGGACTGTCGAGCTGGTGCAGGCGGACGTGGGGGTGGGTGCATCTATCTCTATCGCGATGGGGATATTTTCAATTTGTTATCTGCCGGCGGTCGTTCTGGCCATTATGTTTGTGGACGCTTCGACGCCGCTGGATCGCCGCATCCTGATGCCGCTGTATCTGCCGCTGCTGATTGTTATTTTTTCGGCAATTCGCGCCGAGTCGGGCAGGTTGGGGCGGGGATTGAGGATAGCCGGGGTGGCGGCGGCGGGCTTGGTGCTGTTCTGGAACGTGCCGTATACGCGGGCGTGGATGAAGAACGTGTGCGCCAACGGGCAGGGGGTGAACAGTGTTGCGTGGCAGAAGTCGAAGTTGATGCAGCGGGTGAGGACGATGCCATCGGACAGAATGATTTACAGCAATGGGTATGACATGATCGGACTGCACGCGCATCGGACAAGCCTTTCGCTGCCGGTGCGGGTGCATCTGGCGACGGGCAAGCTTGACGGGGAATATGATGCACGAATGGCGGAGATGATTCGGCGGGTGAGGGAGGAGGGGGCCGTGGTGGTCTATTTCACGGGCGTGCGCAGGGCATTCCTGCCGACGGCGGCCGAGGTGGAGAAGGCATTGGAGGTTCCGGCCATTTATTCAACGACGATGCCGGTGAGTGTGGGGGGAGCGGAAGGGGTGGTGTTTGGGGTGGATCGTCGGGATCGATAGGAGAAGAAGTTCATGTCGCGAAGAGGTTGAGGAGGTGGCGGGAGAGGATGTCGGCGACTTCGGGCATGGGGGGGGTGGAATCGGGAAGAAGTTGTTGGAGGGACGTGACGGCGCGGCCGGGAAGGCCGCAGGGGATGATCAGGTTGAAGTAGTTCAGATCGGTGGTGACGTTGAGGGCGATGCCATGCATCGAGATGCCCCGCCGGATGCGGACGCCCAGGGCGCAGATTTTTTTCATGGTGCCGTGATGTTCGGCCCAGACGCCAATAGCCTGCGGGTCGAGGGTTGCGGCGACGCCAAGGTCGTTCAGCGTGGCGATGACGGCCTCCTGGAGACGCCGGACATACGCGCCGACGGAGAGGCGATGATCGTTGAGGCGGACGATGGGGTAGGCAACGAGTTGGCCGGGGCCGTGAAAGGTGATGTCGCCGCCGCGGTCGGATTGGACAAGCTCGACGCCCAGTTGTGCGAGTTGCTCGGGTGAGGCCACGAGGTGATTACACACGCCAGGGCGGCGGCCGAGGGTGATGACCGGGGGGTGTTCAAGCAGGAAGAGTTGTTCTTCGCCGCCGGCGAGAACGGCGGCGTGGGCTTGTTCCTGGAGGCGCCATGCGTCGTGGTAGGGGGTGAGGGGGAGGCGGTGGACTTGCATGGTTGTGGTATTGTAGGGGCAAGACATTGGCTCATTGCCAACGGATGCGCCGGCAGACGCGTATAAAATTGACGTCATTGGCGGATGTGCCCAGGATCTTCTTTGTTGCTATAGGACGCTCAACATGCCTTATCTGACACTGCGCAATGTGGGGATTGGTGTTGCAGGGCTGATGCTTTCAATGGCCAACGGCTTGTCCGTCGCGGGGGAGGTGGGGGTGGTCAGTCATATTAAAGTGCTGTCGGACAAGGTGGAGGACGTTTCGTCTTTGGAAGCATGGAAGGCGTCGTTTATCAAGCCGGGATGAGTGAGCAGGAGAGGGCGCTTGCGGTGTGGCAGTCGGTGGTGAAGTTTCGGCATCAGGAATCGCCGCCCAATGAGTTTCTGGAGGAAGAGCATCCGCACGATCCGATCAAGGACTTCAACGTCTATGGCTACGGGCAGTGCTGCTGTGCGTCGGCCAACATCGAGCAGTTGTCGCGCTTCGCGGGGCTGGAGGCGCGGGGGTGGGCCATTACCGCGCATAGTGTGCCGGAAGTAAAAGTGGGCGGGCACTGGTGCATGTTTGATGCGTCGCTGGTGAATTATTTTAAGAAGGCGGATGGGACTGTGGCGGGGGTGGAAGAGATCAACAAGAGTGTGCTGGACTGGTCGGCGCAGCACCCGGAATTGAAAGATCGGAACAAGCTGTATCAGTTCATGCGCGGCGAAGGGTGGAAAAAGGGGCCGGGTGTGGTGGCGGGGAGCGTGAGCTATGACCAGAACGGGTGGCTGCCGGCCGCCACGCATGGATGGGGAGATTCGATGGCGGAGTTTGGCGGGACCAAAAACTATGTTTATGAGTACGGAGCGGCCGTCGGCTACGAGGTGAACGTGCAACTGCGCAAAGGGGAGAAGCTGGTTCGCAACTGGTCAAATAAGGGGTTGCACGTGAACATGCTCGAGGGGGCTGACCTACACGTGTTGAAGGAATCGCCGGCCGATCCGCAGGGGCAGCTTCGTTATTCTCCGAAGTTTGGCGACCTGGCTCCTGGTCGGGTGGGCAATGGCACGCTTGTGTACGACCTGCCGCTGGCTGGCGGGGTGTATCGAGAGGGGATGCTGGCGGCGGAGAATCTGGAAGACGCTAAGGCGCCGGCGGTGCGCGTGAAGGATGCGGGCAAGGCGGGGATTTTGATTTTTCGGATGCCAAGTAGCTATGTGTATCTCGGAGGACTGCTGGAGTTTTCGCCGGTGGTTGCGGAGGGCGGGGCGGTGGTGGTGAGTTTTTCGGACAACAATGGGCTGGATTGGAAGGAGATTGGAAAAGTGGTGCTGGCTCGGCGGCGAAGAGCATTGACCTTAAGCCGCTGGTGTATCGGCGTTATGATTATCGCCTGAAGTTTGAGCTTCAGGGGAAGGCAACGGGGCTGGACGCGGTGAAGGTGAGTCATGATATCCAGCATTCGCAGCGGCCATTGCCGGCGCTGGGGCAGGGAGAGAACAAAATCGCGTTCAGCGAAGGGGCGCAGGAAGGGACGATCACGATCGAAGGCAATTTGAATCCGGAGGCGGCGCGGGGGAAGAACCTGGCCTTCAGCGATTTTCATCCGAAGCTGGAGGGGATCGAGGGGAATCTGCTGCGCGTGAAGGGTGGAACGGGAACGGCCACGTTTGCGGTGGAGACGCCGGGGGAGATGACGCGGCTGCGCATAGGGAGTCATTTTCGTGCGCGGGATGCGAAGGATGGATGGAAGATCGAGGCGTCGTTTGATGGGGGGAAGAGTTTTGTGCCGGTGACGAAACTGGCCGGGCCGACGGGTGGAAACAGTACATATGCGGTGTTGGAGCAGGTGCCGGCCGGCGTGAAGTCGGCGCTGGTTCGGCTGACCGGGGAGCAGCGGAACACGACGTGCATGTTGGGGCTGCGCATCGACGCGGATTACAGGGAGCCGCACGGGGCGGCGGCACCGGTCAGGGTGACTTATGCGTGGGAGGAAAATGCTCAGTTGAAGCAGGACGTGCATGTCTCAAAAGGTGAATCGGAAACTTACACGATCCAGTGCGCGACCAAGCCGCTGATGAAGTCCATCACGCTGGAGCGGGCGGATTGACGGTAGGTTGGGGTGGGGTATCATCGTTTAGTTAACGAAGCCAGCGGCGGTTATTCCACCGACTAAGCAATGGGCGTTGGTGCAGTTGAGTGGTGGCCGATGCGATGGCTGCACGCGGTGAATTGAGCGTTAGTCGCGCGGGCAATTGGCCCGCGCCCACATACCCAGCAGGAGACAGCGTGGCGGACAATAGATCGAGCCGGGCGTTTTTGCTGGTGGCGGTGGTGTTGGGCGTGCTGGCCACGGTGGCGACGTTTGCATATCTGGAGAGCTCTTCGGGGGTCGACCGCAGCCCGAAGGTGAAGATCCTGGCGGCCACCCGTGAGTTACCGGCCGGTACGGCTTTGGATCCGAATAAGGATCTGGAAGAGATTGATATCCCGGCGCAGCTGACAGGCCTGCAGGCGCGGGCGCTTTCGCCGGATTTGCTGATTACCTACAAGGGGCAGCGCATCAATCGCACCATTTTCCCGCACACGCCGGTGATGAACGCCGACCTTGTGGCGATGGCCGATCTGGAACTCAAGGGTGATGCGCGGGCTTTGGCGATTCCGGTGCGGGGGGCCAACGCGCTGGCAGGGTTGGTGAGGCCCGGCGATTACGTGCGGTTGATGGTGACGCGCCAAGATCGCGCGCAGCGCCGGCCGCGCCGCCAGCCACATCCGACACCGAAGCGGGTGGCGGTATTGGCACCGGTCCGCCAAGCGAAGGCCCCGCGCTGCGCTGGGAGACGCAGGCGATTTCGAATCAGCCATTCAAGGTGCTGGCGGTGGGGGCGCGGCTGACGCGGGGACGCCAGCAAATCACCGCTGCGGATCAATATGAGAATGCCAGCTCCTCGCAGGGGGAGCAGGCCGTGACGCTTGAGGTAACGGAGGATCAGGCCAAGTCGATTCTGGAGCAGACTGGAGCGGGTCAGTTGCCGGTGACGCTGGTGTTGTGCCCGCCGGTGGCGACGACGCAGCCCAGGTAAGTTGCCGGATGCGGCCCGCTTGAAGAACACGCCAGAGATTGTTTGATCCTTATGCGAGTGCTAGTCCAAAACACGTTGACCAATCGCCAGTGGATTGGGTTTGATGGTCAGGCCGGTTTCCTGATCGGGCGGGATGGGCCGTGTGACGTGAAGCTGGATTCACGTTTTGTGTCGGCCCAGCATGCGCGGGTGGAGCGGGCGGAGGGGGGCTGGGAGGTGGAGCTTTTGCCGGGCGTGAACCCGGTGGAAATCGACGGCAAGGAATACAAGGCGGGGCAGAAGGTCCCCATCCGCGGCGCGGCCCGGATGAAGATCATGGAGTACGTGCTCACGCTGGCCGACACCCAGCGCGAGGACGGTAAGGCGGGGGCGCCGGCCATCCAGGAACGGCTGACCGAGATGCAGAACATTCTGCACGCCAATGTCCTGCGCCGTCTTGACCTGCGGCTAGGGGCATGGGCCCAAGGGGATTTTTCGGCTGACCGCACGGATAAGCTGAATCGCATCGTTGACGATCTATTGCTGGGGGAGTTTAAGACGCAGGTCTTTGAATCGGAGTTGACGCCGTTGATCCTCCGGCGGGCCATGCGGGCCAGGCTGAGCGACTGGGTTTATCGGCGCATCGCCAAGGAAGCCAAAGTGTCGGCCGGGTGGACGGAGTTGGGCGTCAACGCTGACCTGGAAGGCACGATCAATCAGGCGGTGGTGCGGGTGGCGCTGAAGGTGGGGCTGGTGGAGCACAAGCCGCTGCCGGCAAATGCAGAAGATTTGATCGACACCGGCTTCGAGCAGGCGGTGACGGGCGTGCTCGAAGACATCCTGGAAAACGTGCGGACGTATCTGGCGGCGTCATACCTGAAGAAGCTGTTGTACGACATGATCTTCGGGCTTGGGCCGCTGGAGGATCTGCTGCGCTCGCCCAGCATTACGGAAATCATGGTGGTGACGCCGTCGCTGATCTACATCGAGCGCGGCGGCCGGCTGATGAAGGTGCCGCAGACCTTTCCGTCGGAAGAGTCGGCCGTTTCCATCATCGAGCGCATTGTCGCGCCGCTGGGCCGGCGCATCGATCGCTCGCAGCCGCTGGTGGATGCGCCGCTGAAGGATGGGTCGCGCGTTAACGCGGTGATTGAGCCGGTGGCCGTGCGCAGGGCCGTGCATCACCATCCGCAAGTTTCCTGTGTTCCGCGTCAGCGTCGAAGACCTGGTGCGCTGGCAATCCATCACCATGCCGACGGTGGCGCTCTTGAAGGCTTGTGTGCGATTCCGGTGCAACGTGCTGGTGTCGGGAGGCACGGGTTCGGGCAAGACGACGTTGCTGAACGTGCTGAGCGGAATGATCCCGGCCGCCGAGCGACTGGTGACGGTGGAAGACGCGGCCGAACTGCGGCTGCAGCAAGACCACGTCGTCACCCTGGAAACGCGGCCGGCCAATGCCGAGGGGGCGGGTGCGTACACCATTCGCGATCTGGTGAAGAACGCCCTGCGCATGCGGCCCGACCGGGTGATCGTCGGCGAGTGCCGCGGGGACGAAGCCGTGGACATGCTCCAGGCGATGAACACCGGCCATGCCGGCTCGATGACCACCGTGCACGCCAACAGCGCCTACGACGCCATCACACGCCTTGAGACGATGGTGCTGATGGGTGCGGACATCCCGCTCCAGGCGGTGCGGCGGCAGATTGCTCAAGCCATTCATGTCATCGTCCACACCGAGCGGCTTAGCAATGGCCAGCGGCTTGTGAAGCAGGTGAGCGAAGTGATTGGCCTGCATCCGCAGACCGGCGAAGTGGAGACCCGGGACATCATGCGCGCCTACGACACCGACGGCGTATGGACGCTTCGGCCGACGGGCTTCATGCCGAGCTTTCTGGGGGAGATGGTGGAAAAGGGGTTCTTGCAGATTCGCTCCTGGTTTGAGCAGGTGAGCGCATGATCCCGCTCGGGATAGCGGCGTTGGCGGGCTTGGCGATTGCGCTCCTGGTCTGGGCCGGCCGGGAGGGCATCATGCGGCGATACCGTGCCGATGCCGAGTGGCTGCGTGAAACGTCGCTGCGTTTTGATCCAAAGCCCATGAACGCTGAGGCCCTCACGCTTGCCTTCTACTCGATCCTTGGGCTGTTTCTGGTCTTCTTTCTCTGGATGTCGCCCAATCCGTTTGTGGGGCTGGCGGTCTGGCTGGTGTTGCTTGCCGTGCCGCGTTTGCTGGTGAACTCGGCCTGGAAGAAGCGCAAGGCCAAGATCGATCAACAACTGCCGGCGGCGATTACGTCCATGTGCAACAGCATTCGCGCCGGGCTGACCTTGGTGCAGGCGCTGCAGCGGCTGGCGGATCATGCTCCGGCGCCGATCAAGGCGGAGTTTCAGATCATGGCCAGCCGCTATGCGTATGGGGCTGATCTGGAGTCCACTATTCGCGAGGCCAAGGAGCGATTGGCGCTGGCGAATTTTAACTTGTTCGCATCGGCCTTGTTGCTCAACCGTGAGATGGGCGGCGACGTGGCTGAGACGTTGAGCCGGATTTCGCAGTCGCTCGACAAGCTCCAGCACATGCGCAAGACGGTGGAGGCGCACACGTCCGAAGGCCGGACCAACATCAAGGTGCTGATGTGTCGCGCCGGTGCTGATGCTGTTGATGATGGCCAGCGTGGATTCGGCGGGTGTGAAGATGCTGTTCACCACGCCGCAAGGGTATGGCGTGTTGCTGGCGGCCGGAGCGTTGACGGCGCTTGGCGTTTACTTTGCCGGAAAAATCACGCGTACGGAGATTTGATCTGCTTGACTTGAGCGAGCTATGCATGACGTCGGGCCACTTATTTTGAAGATCCTGGCTTGCTGTGCTTTTGGCACCGCAACCGCGCTGTTTGTATTGGCAGCGCATCGGATGATGCAGGTGGAGGGGCTGGAGGGTTTGGTTTACGCCGGCACTTCGATGCGCAGGGCGGAAGTGCGAAGGCGGGCGCTGGAGAAGTCGCCTGTGTTGCGGGCTGTCTATCCGTTTCTGCGGCTGATGGCTGCGCCGGTGGATCGGCTGCAACTGAGCACGCTGCGGGATTATGTGCGCGGGCCGTATGCGCGGGCCGGTTATCCCGGGGGGCTTGAGGATGATGAGGTGGTGGCGATTGGTTTTGTGCTGGGGGTTTTCTTTACATTTTTCCTCGGGTTCTCGGCCGTCGTGCTGATTGGCGTGGGGGCAGCGTGGATTGGATTTCTGGGATTGCCAATTGGCTTCCTGGCGGTGGTCTCGAATCTGAAGAGTCAGGCGAAGGTGCGCCAGACGCAGGTGATGCAGGCGTTGCCATATGTGCTCGATCTGCTGGTGCTGATTTTGAAGTCGGGCACCTCGCTGGGCATTGCGCTGGGGCGGGTGGTGGAGGATTATGCGGAGCACCCGATCGGCGTGGAGTTGGGGCAGGTGCTGGCGGAGATTAACATGGGCTCGCCGCGCGTGGAAGCGATGAAGCGGTTCGCGGAGCGGCTTGAGATTCCGGACGTGACGCTTTTGTCGGATAGCATCACGCAGTCGGAGGAACTGGGGTGGCCGCTGGCCGAGACGCTGGAGCGGTTGTCGGATCGGATGATGGCCGAGCGGGTATTGCAGGCACAGGCGACGGCCGGAAGCGCGGGCGTGCTGGTGATGCTGCCCTCGACGCTGGTGCTGGCGGCGGCAGTGTTGATGCTGTTTGGGCCCATTATCGTACGGTTTTTGCGCGGCGGGTTGGTCTTGAAGTAGTACCGTGGTGGAGCAGTTGAGGCGGTTTGAATGGACTGTGTGATTCGAGTTATTGAGGGGCCGGACAAGGGCGCGGAGATCGCGCTGCCGCCGGGGCCGACGTTGATTGGCCGGGGTGGCAAGGCGCGGCTGCGGTTGACTGCGCCGGGGGTTTCTTACGAGCACGCTGTGATCACGCGGAGCGGCGAAGAGTACGTGATCGAGAACCTGTCGGCTTCGGGGACGTTTGTGGATGATGCGAAGGTGGCGGGGGCGGTGAAGCTTCGGCCGCGGGGTGTTATCCGGCTGGATGGGGAGACGGTGCTGCGCCTGGATGCCACTGGCGACAACGTGGCAAGCGGGCAAAAGACGCTGCTGCTGGGGGCGCTGGTGGGGGTGTTGCTGATCGGGGGCGTGGTGCTGGCGTTTAATCCGTTCAAGCCCGCGCGGCCGGCCGATGATTGGAGCAAGGCTTACTCGGCGTTGAACGCGTGGCTGAGATTGGAAGTGAAAGGGCATCGGCTTCCGAAGGGGACTGACACGATCTTTGCGGAGGCCTGGAAGCTGGAGCAGGCGCAGGATTACATGAGATCGCAGGGGCGATGGCTGCGACTGCGACTGATGCTGGATAGCGCGGAAGAGCAGATGCACTTGCAGGAGCTTTCGCTGGCGCACCCGGTGGCCCTGAATAACTTGTTGAACCCGCTGAACAAGAGTGAGATATTGAGCGATGACGAGGCGGGGGCGGCGCTGGTGCAGTTTATTATTCGGCGGCTGAAGTGGAGCGCGAAGGAGAACCAGGCGGGCAAGAAGTAGGACAGCAGCGTGAAGAAACAGATCGATCGATTTATCTTGAGTGAGCTCCTCAGCGAAGGGGGCGGCGGGTCGGTGTACAAGGCCGAGGAACAACTGCCCGGCGGCGTGAAGCGCACGGTGGCGCTCAAGGTGCTGCCGGGAAACTCGCGGTCGGACCCCAAGGCCAAGGCGCGGTTTGCCGAGGAGGTGCGGACGCTGGTGGCCATTGGCGGGCATCCCAATATTGTGACGATGTACAGCGCGGCCATCAGTGACGGGACGCCGTGGATCGCGCTGGAATATCTGCCGCTGAACCTGGAGATGGAGATTACCGAACAGCCGGCGGCGGTGGCGGCGGTGGTGCGGATGCTGGAGCACGTGACGCAGGGCCTGGCGGCGATGCACACCCAGACGCCGGCGGTTTTGCACAACGATCTGAAGCCGGCCAACGTTCTTTCGGATGGGCGGGGAAGCTACAAAATCAGCGACTTTGGAATGTCCGGGCTGGCGACTGTCGAAAAGACGCGCGTGCTGGCGACGGTGCGCTATGCGGCGCCGGAACTGTTGAGCCGGGACTTTGGACGGGTGATGCCGTCGACGGATTTGTATGCGCTGGGGCACATTGCGTTTGAGATGTCGCTGGGGGGCAGGAACTATCGGCAGCAGTTTCCGGCAGTTTTTGATGAGCGCGGATCGACCAAGGAGGCCAGCCCCGCCAAATGGATGGCGTGGCATTGCTCGATTGGGACGGCCGCACCAGCGATTCATGAATTGCGGAAGGATTTTCCGCAGGGGCTGTCGGAGATCATTGCGCGGCTGATGAACAAGGATGCGGCACAACGCTATTCGGATGCACCGGCGGTGTTGGCGGAGTTGAAACAGGCGGCCGCGGTGCCAGCGCAGGCCTCGATGGGGCGGGGAGTGGTGGGCGGAGGCTTGCGAACGGCGGCACCGGCGTTGCCCATTGAGCCGGCCATGGCGCCGCGCGCCGGCGGCGGGCTTTGGAGCGCGAGCGCCAAGCCGCCACCCTTGATCCCGGAGCCATCGGGAGGTGGGGGCGGGGCGACGATGGCGGCGGGGCAGCGGTATTTTGTGAAACTGCGCGGGCGGGTGAGCGGGCCGTTTGATTATGCGGTGTTGCAGCGGCAGGTGCGTCAGGGGTTGGTGTCGCGGCTGCATCATGTTTCCACCGATCAGGTCACGTGGCTTCCGGCGGCGAGCGTTGAAGGATTGTTTGGGGGATAGCTTGTCGGCACCCGTCAGGGCTGGGGATCTCCTTTTTCGATTGTTGAGTGGATGCCTCCGGGTAGCCATTGGGCGATGTCCCAGAGCTTGATCTGGCGGTCCCAGCCTCCAGAGACGATGGACTTGCCGTCTTCGCTGAAGGCCAGGGCGGTGACCTTTGCGCCGTGGCCGGTGAGGCGCAGGACGGGAAGGCCCTTGCTGGTGGTGTAGAGGGTAATTTCGCCGTGGCGGTCGTCGTCGCCGGTGCCGACGGCGAGGAGGCTGCTGTCGCGGGTGAAGGCCAGCGACCGCATGCCGGGCATGCCGCGAAACTGCATGCGGCGGTGGGTGTCGTAGGTGGAGTAGATGGTGACGATGCAGTCGGCGGCGCAGGCGACGAGTTTTGCGTCGGCGGAGCAGGCGAGGGCGTAGATTGGTCCGCCGGTGTCGGGTTCGGCGGCGCTGGTCCAGGGCGGGGTGTTCCAGAGGTGAAGCGTGGTGTCGTCGCCGGCGGTGGCGAGGATGTGATCATTGCCGAATGCCAATGAGCGGACGAACTTGCCCGACTGGGACAGAACGCCGACTTCGCGGCAGTTGTCGGCGGTGTCGAGCACGACGGTGGGGGGTGTTGAATCTCCACTAACGTCGAGGCCAACGGCGAGGTAGTGGCCTGTGGGGGAAATGGCCAGGGCGAGGACGCCGCCGGGGTTGGTGGGGCCGATGGGGGGGAGTTCCTGGCCGCTCATGCGAAAGCGGCGGATGTTGGGGGCGGCGTTTGCTGCCGACGTTTTGAACGTGCCGGCGTAGAGAATTGCGCCGTCGGGGGAGAAGGCGACGCCGTTCATGGCGGTTTTGGCCCAGAGAGTGCGGTGCTGGAGGCCGGTGGCCCAGTTGAAGACGGTGACGCCGCCACCCTCGTCGAAGGCGGTTGCTGCTATGAGTCTTCCGTTCGGAGAGATTGCAACGGAGCTGATATGCCCGTTCACGGGGACGGTGAAGCGGGTGGTGTCGATCATGCGCAGGCGGCGGGGGGCGAGTGGTGGGGAGGCAGGTGAGGGGGCGGCGTCTGCGAGCTGGGCGGGGGCGGTGGTTGAGCCGGTCTGGGAGGTGAAGGGGGCTTTGCTGATGGGCGTTTCGGCGTTGGTGCCCGAGTCGCGGGGAGGAGTATCGTGGCGGGCGGGGCTGGGGCCGAGGAATGGGCGGATGAGGAGGAGCGTGAGCACGGCCGCAGCGAGCCCGGCCCAGATGGGCCAGTGGCGTTTGAGCGATGAGGGCGGCGGGGGAGCGGCGGGTTGCTCCTGGTCGAGATCGAGGAGGTCGGGGGCATCGACGGTTTCTTCGGGCATTTCGTCTGGTAGGCCCAGAACGGATTCGAGGTCGGCGAGGATCGCCTGGGCGGAGGGGTAGCGGTCGCGGGCCTCTTTGGCCATGGCGCGATGGATGATGGCCGAGCATTCAGGGGGGACGTGGCTGATGGTGGTGCGCGGATCGGGGATGGGGTTGGAGCAGTGGGCGAACATAACCTGCAGCGGCACGTCGCCGGCGAAGGGGGGCTTGCCGGCGAGGAGGGCGTAGTAGGTGGCGCCCAGTGCGTAGACGTCGCTGCGGACGTCGAGCTTTTCGGCGCGGCATTGTTCGGGGCTCATGTAATGGGGGGTGCCCATGAGTTTGTCGGCCGCAGTCATGGAAACGGCCGAGGAATCGGAGGGCTTGGCGAGGCCAAAATCGGCGAGCTTCACGGCGGGGTCGAGGGTGTCGGGGGTGTCGGCGGCGATGAGGATATTGGCGGGTTTGATGTCGCGGTGGATGAGGCCGGCGTCGTGGGCGGCGGCGAGGCCGCGACAAGCCTCTGCGACGATGCGGGTGGCCTCGCGCCAGTGCACCGTGCCGCGGGTGCGGATGAGATCTTCAGCGCTTCCGGCGGCGACGAGTTCCATGGCCATGTAGTGGACTTTTTCCTTGTAGTCGATTTCGAAGATGGCGATGACGTTGGGATGGCTGAGACGGGCGACGGCCTGTGCCTCGCGGAGAAAGCGCTGGAGGCCGTCGGGGGTGAGGGAGGCGGATTCGCGGAAGACCTTGATGGCGACCTGGCGGTGAAGGAGGGTGTCGCGGGCTTCGTAGACGATGCCCATCCCGCCGCTGCCGAGGCGGCCGGTGATGACGTACTTCCCGAGTTGGACACCGATGCGGTTATCCCGGAGCGCGCGGGGCCTGGGCCGCTCGGATGAGCGGGGGGGATCGGAGGATGAAGTTGGGGTCGAGGTTTCACCCATGGATGCCACTATTTATTGATCGGCCTGGCCGACCGGGGAATGGTTCGTTTTGTCCAGTTGGGGATGATCATTTGGTTTGTGGGTTAGGTGCGGGGGGAGCCACAGAGGACACTGAGGAAGAGGGGGGAGGGGAAGTTAGATGGATGAAGGAAGAAGGATGAATGGGGGAGAGGGGGTGTAGGGTGGGGGGCGGGATGGTGGTCGGTTTTTGGGGCGCTTTTTGGTGTTGTAATTGAGTTGCGCAGGGGGTTTTGGGAGGGGGGTGAGTGTTGACAAGGGTTTAGGGCGAAAAGGGCTTGTAGGAAGCGACACATAACCGACCACCAATCGACCACCAACCGACACATGACCGACCACCAACCGACCACTAACCGACTATCAAACGACACATAATCGACCACCAAACGACGCGTTGAATCGGGGCTGAAAATGGCTTTGCGGAGGGCGGGGGAAGAAGCCCCGGATGTGCATCCTGGGTTTTGGTGGGTGCTGGGTTGGAAGGGCATGGGTTCCTAATGGCATCAAGTTAAGCCATAACTCCGCGCCGTTAATGCACTTACTACATTTGCGCAATACGTAGCCTCCTGTCAGAATGGTGGTGCTTTGAAAATCACCAACCAACAGGAGGCCACGGATGGCAAGTATCGGCTCGTCGCTGCAACGGATCAAGGACAATCCGCTGTGCATGCTGGACCGTGCAACCGTCGAGGAGGTTTGCCGGGAGTGCCGGCATGTGTGGCGCGATCGACAACTGGATCCGCTGGCCACCATTGGATTGTTCATCCAGCAGGTCGTCCACGGCAATACACCCTGCAGCGAAGTGCGTCATATCGCCGGCAAATCCTTTACGCCGCAGGCTTACTGCGAGGCGCGGGCACGCCTCCCGCTGGCCGTCTACCGCGGACTGCTGACGGCGGTGCATGATGTGATATACCCGACGACGACCCAGCCACAACATCTGTGGCATGGGCACCGCACTTTCCACGTCGATGGCTCCAGCTTCTCCATGCCTGACACGCCGGAATTGCGTAAGGTCTTCGGCGGCCCTCGGGGCAGAAAGAAGGATGCGGCTTTCCAGCGGCCCATCTGCTGGTGCTCTTCAACGCCGCCACGGGACAGCTCTTCGATACCTGGGCCGGGCCACTGCGCACGGGGGATATTGCCCAGACGCCCGAGGTCCATGCTCATCTGAACCCGGGCGATATTCTCATCGGCGATGACAGCTTCAGCAGCTACGCCCATATGGCGATGCTCCAGCAGCAGGGATTGCACGGGTTGTTCCCCATCCACCATCTGCGGATCGTGGACTTCACGAAAGGCAGGCCGCACACCGACGAGGGCAAGAACGCCGTGGCGGGCATGCCTCGATCCCGATGGATCAAATCGTTGGGAAAGGAAGATCAGCTGGTGGAGTATTTCAAGCCGCAGCAGAAGGCGCTGTGGATGAGCCAGGCGGATTATGACGCGTTGCCCGAATCGCTCATCGTGCGGGAATTGCGTCGCACGGTGACGCGGCCGGGGCTGGGCCACGTGACGCTGAAGCTGATGACGACGCTACAGGATGAAAAGAAGTACCCGGCCAGCGAGTTGCTGGAACTTCGGCTGCGCCGCTGGGACGTGGAGACAAATCTGGGGCATTTGAAGACGACGATGAAAATGGACGTGTTGCGATGTAAGACGGAAGCGGGTGTTCGCAAGGAGCTGGTCATCTTCTGCATTGTCTACAATTGCGTGCGGGCGGTGATGATGCAGGCCGCCCACCGTCAGGACGTGCCGGTGAGCCGGATCAGCTTCGCCGATGCTTACAAATGGATCCGACATGCGGGTCCCGACGACACATTGCCGACATTGCTGGTGGTCCCGCTACGCCCCAACCGTGCGGAGCCGCGATGCAGGAAGCGGAGACCCAAACAGTACGATTTGATGAGCAAGCCGAGAGACGAGTTGCGGAGAAAGCTACGAAATGACGCGAAAAAGGCTTAACTTGATGCCATTAGCATGGGTTCCCCTTATTGGGCACCATCGTGGGAGGATGGGGCGGCGCTTACTGGATGGTGGCCAGTTTGTGCTGGTGTTAGTGTAGATGGATGTTAGGTAAATGTCAAGTTCGGGAGGATGATTTCAGTCGCGGATGGGGGCGGTTGGTTCGCGAAGAAATGAAATCTCGACGCTCTTCCTGGATCCGCGTAATCCGCGGCGCACTCTCTTGATTGCGACTTGCGGCGGAGGAGAGGATTTTGGCCGCGGACGGACGCAAAGGGCGCTGATTTGGCCGGGAGGTTTGACGAACCGGACCCTACTCTGCTGCTGACGGAGAATGTTAACCGCCAAGACGCCAAGAGTGCCAAGGGGAGAGACTCATGATGCTGGGCGAGGAGGTGGGGCGAGGCGTGGCCTCGGGAGTGGGGAGGAAGATTATTGGCCGCGGATGGCCGCGGATGGACGCGGATGCACGCGGATGGATTGCTGAGGGGTGGGCGGGTTTGCCTAGTCCGGCGAGAAGTGTCGGGCTAGCGGCTATTGGTTAGACTGTCGCAATGCTGATTATTCTTTTAACCACACTTTTGGCCGGCGGGCCCGCGACGCAGCCGGTGAAGGCTAAGCCGGTGATGCGCGACTTCATCGGACTCAACACGCACACGGTCCAGTTCAAGCCGGAGCTTTATGGGCCGGTGACGCGGGTGCTGCGGGATTATCATCCCGTGGACTGGGACGCTGGCGGCGACACGTCGGCTGGGCTGCAATTCCCGATGGCGGCCAACAAGGTGGATTGGTCGCGGGTGTATGGGGCGTGGACGGCGGCCGGGAATGATGTGGATGCGTGCCTGCAGTTTGATCCCATTGCGTTTGATCATTGGAAAGATCCAGCGCGGGATGCCGAGGCGTACGGGCGTGCGTTTGCCAAGGCGTTTGGGCCGTCGGCGGCCAAGCCGCTGGTACACAGCGCGGAGATCGGCAACGAGCCGGCCAACTACAGCGAGGCCCAGTACCGGACGATTTTTCAAAACATGGCCAGGGGTTTGCGGGCGGGGGATGCGAAGCTGCGGATTGCGACGTGCGCCGTGATGGCCGGGAAGCCGGACAAATGGTCCAAGCCGCTGTC
Source organism: uncultured Phycisphaerales bacterium (assembly GCA_963788015.1). GTDB lineage: Bacteria > Planctomycetota > Phycisphaerae > Tepidisphaerales > Tepidisphaeraceae > JBBRHH01. The sequence goes on along the minus strand of CAWBEY010000012.1, from coordinate 1,967,785 downwards.
GGCCGTGGCGGGGCTGGAGGATTTGTACGACATCCTGAACGTACACACGTACGCGATGGCGGAGGGGTGGCCGACGTGGCGGCGATCTTTTCCGGAAGATCCGAAGATCGAGTACCTGAAGTCGATCACGTCGGTGATCGACTGGCGCAACGAGCATGCGGCGGGGAAGGAAATATGGGTGACGGAATTTGGCTATGACGCAAGCACGAAGCCAACGCCAAAGACCGGGCAGTGGAACAAGTGGGTGGGCGTGACGGACACGCAGCAGGCGCAGTATATCGTCCGCTCGTACCTGGTTTTCTCGGCCATGGATGTCGAGCGTGCGTACCTGTACTTTTTCAACGACAAGGATGAGCCGCAGTTGCACGGTGCGTCGGGGATCACGCGTGATTTTCATCCCAAGCCTTCGTTTTACGCGATGGCACATCTGCTGAAGACGCTGGGGGATTACCGCTTCTCGCGCGTGGTGGCGCAGACGGCGGAGGATGTGTATTGCTACGAGTACCAACATGCCACCAAACCCAACGAACGGGTGGTGGTGGCCTGGTCGCCGACTGGGGCGGGGCGGACGGTGGAGAAGGGGTTGGCGCTGGGGGGCGTGCCATACAAGGCCGAGCGGATGCCGCTGGCGCCTGGCGAGGCGGAGGTGGTGGGGGTCGTTGCGGGGGCGGGGGGCAGACGAAGGTGGAGGTGGGGGAATCGCCGGTGTATTTGTTTTTGCGGTGAGTCTGGCACGCGGGGGTCTTCGTGGCTTGTACTGCCTCCCCGCCACGGAGTCTACAAATGTGAGTGTCGCCCGCTGCGCGGTTTCCTTGCGCTTCCTGACGCATACGCGCGGCCGGCGTGAGCGCGGGTGGATGCCTGGAGTAAGTCGGAGGCGGGGTGTTGGTGGAGTTGGGCGGCTAATGAGGCAGGCTATCTGGGCGTCGCCCGCTGCGCGGGCCGGAGTGCTACGGGACTTCGCTGCGCTGCGGTCGCGAATACGCGACAACCGCTGGGCGGTTTCCTTCCGCTTCCTGACGCATACGCGCGCTCGGTGTGAGCGCGGTGGATGCCTGGAGTAAGTCGGAGGCGGGGTGTTGGTGGAGTTGGGCGGCCAGTGAGGCAGGCTATCTGGGCGTCGCCCGCTGCGCGGGCCGGAGTGCTCCAGGACTTCGCTGCGCTGCGGTCGCGAATACGCGACAACCGCTGCGCGGTTTCCTTCCGCTTCCTGACGCGTCAGTGGTGTGGCGCGCGAGCCTCGTGGGAGTTCAGGGCGAGTTCGGGTCGGACGAATTATTTTTGTCCCTGCGGGTGCGCAAGAGGAGCTATTTTGGCGTCGCCCCCGCTTTGCGGGGGCCGGAGTGCTCCAGGACTTCGCTGCGCTGCGGTCGCGAATACGCGACAACCGCTGCGCGGTTTCCTTCCGCTTCCTGACGCGTCAGTGGTGTGGCGCGCGAGCCTCGTGGGAGTTCAGGGCGAGTTCGGGTCGGACGAATTATCTTTGTCCCTGCGGGTGCGCAAGAGGAGCTATTTTGGCGTCGCCCCCGCTTTGCGCGGGCCGGAGTGCTCCAGGACTTCGCTGCGCTGCGGTCGCGAATACGCGACAACCGCTGCGCGGTTTCCTTCCGCTTCCTGACGCGGGGGCAGTTTACGCGTGTTCGCTTATTGATCTTTCTTTCTTTATTGATTGTCGAAGGTGAGGCATCGCTCAACATATTTTGCGCAACCAAAACTCCGACTCGTTAGGCCACAAACAGCTTCGATACCAGCGGCAGCCGATTGGAATCCCCAGGCAATGAATCAATGAATCAATGAATCAATGAACCGATGAAGCGATGAACCGATGAAGCGATGAACCGATGAATCAATCTCCCCCGCCCGCTATACTCTCACCAAATGCCCCTGAAGATCGGCAACCTCCAACTCCAGACCAACCTCCTCCTTGCCCCCATCGCCGGCTACTGTGACCTCTCCTTTCGCCTCGTGGCCCGCTCCTGCGGCGGCGTGGGCATGGCCTGCACCGATTTGCTCTGCCCCGAAGGCGTCTTGCGCACCACCGCCAAATCCATCGAATTGGCCTCCACCTGCCCCGAAGATTCCCCGCTCTGCATGCAGCTTTATGGCGGCGACGTCGACCGACTCTGCGAAGCCGCCCGGTGGGCCGAAGACCGCGGGGCGCACGTCATCGACATCAACATGGGCTGCCCTGTCGATAAAATCACCAAGCGCGACGGCGGCAGCAAACTCCTCTGCGATCCCGACAAAACCCTCCGCATGGTCGATCGGGTCAAAGCCTCCCTCCGCCACACCCCTCTCACGGCCAAGCTCCGCCTCGGCTGGGACGATTCCTGCATCATCGCCCCGGCCCTCGCCCGCCGCCTCGAAAACGCCGGCGTTTCCCTCATCACCATCCACGGCCGAACCGCCTCACAGAAATTCTCCGGCCAGGCCAGCCTCGACGGCATCGCCGAAGTTGTCGCCGCCGTCAACCAAATCCCAGTCATCGGCAACGGCGACATCCGCACCCCGCAAGACGCCAAACATATGATCGAGAATACCGGCTGCGCGGGCGTCATGATCGGCCGCGGCGCACTCTCCATGCCCTGGATCTTCCGCGACACCCACAGCTACCTCACCACCGGCCAAATCCCCCCCGCCCCCACCATCCAGGAAAAATGTACCCTGATGAGCGATCACTTCCACAACCTGATTCATCACCGCAACGAGCGCATCGCCGTTCTCGAGTTTCGCAAACGGGTCAGCTGGTACGCCAAGCAGATGAACCCCTGCCCCACCCTCCGCGAAGACGTCCGCCTCATCAACACCCCGGCCGACTTCGACCGGGCACTTGGCCGCTTCCTGGACTGGCGCCTGGAGCATCAGAACGAATCCGAGCCGATGATGTTTGACTCAGCTGATCTCCAACCGTGTGGCGGAACTGCTTGAGCAAGTAGTATCGGCTTGTGAGTCAGACTTGGCCACTGCTGCGGGTTCGGGGGGTGTGGGGTGTTTGGCGCGCAGGGAGAGTGTCCATAGTGCAACCAGGGCGACGAGGGCGCCGGCGGTGATATACGGGCCGGTGTGGCGGAGGAGGGGATAGGCCAGGCCCGCGATGATGGGGCCGATGACCCGGGCGAGGCTGCTTAAGCCGTGGTAGAGGCCGAAGGTGACGCCTTGTTCGCGGGGGCTTGCGAACTTGGAAATGAGAGAAGACAGGCTGGGTTGCTGGAGGCTTCGGCCGGCGGCGTTGAAGGTGCCGGCCAGCAGGAGCAGCCAGACGACGGGGTGCCAGGCGACGCCAATCAATCCGAGCATCCCCAGCCCGACGAAGAGCGGGCCGAGAATGGCGAGGGGCCATTCGCCCATCCGCTTGTTAAGCCGGCCGATAAGGCCGCCCTGGACGACCGCGATGACGACGCCAATGAACGCATAGAAAAGTCCGACCTTAAGCTTGCTGTAGTGGAAGGTGGTGGGAGAGGCGAGGAAGAGGGCCAGCGTGCTTTCCATCATCACGAAAGCGGCCATGGAGACAAAGCCGATCAGGAGGAATTGGACGAGCGCGGGTTTGCGCAGGACGGGCGAGAACTGGCTGGGATGGAGCCATGCTTCGACATCGAGTGGTTTGTGGATGCGGGACTCTGGAAGGCGCGCGAGAGTGAGGAAAGCGGCCAGGGCGCTGAAGCCGGCGGCGACGTAGCCGGGAAGGCTGATGCTCCAATGGCCCAGAATTCCGCCCAGGGCCGGTCCGGCGGAGAAGCCGATGCCGAAGGCCGCTCCAAGAAGGCCCATGCCTTTGGCGCGGTTTTGAGGGGTGGTGACGTCGCTGATGTAGGCCTGGGCGGTGGAGACGTTGCCGCCGCTGAGGCCGTCGATGATGCGGGAGAGGAAGACCAGGCGGAGGATCCATGCGGGATCGCTCCAGTGGATGGTGGTGGCGAGGCCCAGAAGGATATAGCCGGCGGCGCTGCCGAACTGCGAGATGGCAAGGATGGGGCGGCGGCCGAAACGGTCGCTGAGGGCGCCCAGGATTGGCGAAGCAATGAACTGGCAGATGGAGTAGACGGAAAAGAGCAGCGTGACTTTAAGCGGATTGAGCTCGTAGTCGGGGACATAGAAGGCGAGCAGGGGGATGATGATGCCGAAGCCCAGGAAGTCGGTGAAGAGGATGAGGAAGATGATGCCCAACGCGCCTTTGGGCGGCGCGGGGTCGAGCGGAGCATTTTCGAGGGGTGCGGAGTCGGACATAGGGGGAGGGTTATAGCACAGGGTCGAAGCCGGGACGAGGGCGGACGGGATGACGCCTTGGGTCGTTCATGGTACACATTTCGCCATGCCATCTTCCGCGCTTCGGGTTGTCGTTCTGGGGATCATGGGCCGCCTGCCGTTTGGGGGGCAGACGTGGCTCTATCTCAATTGGCTGCGCGGCTTGAAGCAACTTGGGCATGAGGTCTGGTACGTCGAAGACGACACCGTTTGGCCATACAACCCTGATGCGAATTCGATCACGGACGATTGTTCGTATGCGGTGCGGCACATCAGGCAGTGCATGGAGCGGGTGGGGATGGCGGATCGGTGGGCATTTCGTCTGGCCGACCGGAAGGATGCGGCCTGGGGACTGAGCAGCGCGAAAATCGATGAGTTGTACCGCACGTGCGATGTGCTTTTGAACGTGGTCGGCGCCATTGATCTGCGCGAAGAGCACATGGCGGCCAAGTATCGGGTGTATGTGGAGACCGACCCGGTGACGGCCGAGCTGACGCTGGCCAACGGCGATGCACACACCAAGTGGGCGTTTTCAGTGCATCACAAGGTGATGACGTACGGGGAGAATTATGGTGCCGCCGATTGCGGGGTGCCGCTGAGTGGGATGACTTTCGGAATGACGCGGCAGCCGATTGATCTGGAGCTTTGGCCGATGGTGTTTGATGCCAGGGCGCGCTACTTCACGACGATCGGCAACTACCGCCAGAGCGGCAGCGACGTGAAGTTTAACGGGCAGACGTATCACTGGAGCAAGCACCACGAGTGGGAGAAGTTCATTGATCTGCCGAGGCGGACGGCCCAGGAGTTTGAGCTGGCGATGAAGACTGACACTGCCGATGACGTAAAATTTCTGGAGACCAATGGCTGGCGGGTGGTGCCGCCGCTGGAGATGTCGCTGGATATCTTTGGGCGCTACCAGAAATACTTTCAGGATTCGCGGGCGGAGTTTACGGTGGCCAAGGACCAGAACGTGCGGCTGCGCAGCGGGTGGTTCAGCGAGCGCGACACCTGCTATCTGGCCAGCGGCAAGCCCGTGATCGCGCAGGACACAGGCTTCGGGGCGGTGCTGCCGACGGGGAAGGGACTGTTTGCTTTTACGAACATGGAAGAAGTGCTCGCTGCTATTGAGGCGATCAACAGCGATTATGCCGGGCATTGCAAGGCGGCGCGGGAGATCGCGGCCGAGTATTTTGAGGCCGGGAAAGTGGCGGGAAGGTTGATGAAAGATATTGGTCTGGGATGAATGAAGAGGCGGACGAACTTCAGGCGGATCGGCCGGCTCTGCTGGAATATCGCTCTGGGCTGGAGGAAAAGGCCAGTCGTGGCCGGTCGATCTGGAGAAGAATCGTGTCGGTGATGTTTTATGGCATTGCAATAGTGCTGGGGATGAGCGGGGTGATTGCGGCCATCGTGCTGGTGCCGATTGGATACACCATGGCGGGCTCGGCACGAGGCTGGGGCGACGCGCTGCTGGGCGGGCTGGTGGCGGTGGGAGGCATCTTGTCCTTGTTGCCGGCGATGTTTGTGCTGGGGTGGGAGGACGAGCCGGCGTGGTGGGCGCGGCGAAGACGTCGATGAAGACGGTTTCGCAGACTAATCTTCTTCGGGTTCTTCGGCGGGTTTGGTGGTGGGGAGGCCTTGGAAGCGGCTGAGCTGGGTTTTCAGATAGTCGCTTTTGGGGGTGGCTTCGATGGCTTTCTTGATCGTGGCGATGGCGGCGGGTTTGTCGCCGCGCTGGAACTGAACTTCGGCGAGGGTGTCCAGGAAGGCCGAGCTTTTTTCGTCAATGGCGACGGCCTTAGCGGCGTGATCGTTGGCTTCGTCCAGGCGCCGGCCGCACTTGGCGTTCAGCCACGCGAGGCTGTTGTGCAGCGTGCCGCTGTTGGGATGATTCTTGATGAGGTCAAGGTAAAAGGCGCGGGATTTTTCGAAGATGGCGTCGGCCGCCTGGGGATGCTTAAGCTTCTCGAGTTCGGGCACTAGTTCGATGGCCACATCAACATCGCCGGGAACATCCATCATGCAGATGTCGATTTCGGCCAGGGCCGAGTCAACCCTGCCGGCGGCCAGTTCTCCCTTGGCCTTCAGGCGGTGGATCATGTGCGGAACCATCACGTACGCACTGGCATCGACATAGCTCGTGTTGCTGCGGAAGAGCGGGAGGAGGGAGCGTTGCCAGATATCGGCCGCGGCGGAGAATTCACCTTTCTTCGCGGCGTCGGCGGCCAGGTGGTGGAGGTTGTCGTCGGCATACCACGATCCGGGCTCGCCCAGGCGGGTAATCAGAGCACGTTCTGGCCCGGGCGGCCTCGGGGTCGCCGTGCTTCACCATCGCCTCGGCCAAAGCGGCCCGGCCTTCGTCGCTGTCGAGCGGGATGAGGTGGGCGAGGTCCATAAGGCGCTTGCCCTCGCGATCGCTGCCGGCCTTGATGAGGGCGTAGCCTTCGAGCCATGGGAAGACGGCGCTGGTGCGGTCGCGGCCGGCGGCGCGGCGGAAAGAAGAAGCGGCGCGCAGCCAGTCTTTTTGCTGAAGGTAAATCTCGCCCAGTCGCATCAGGGGCGGCGGCGTGTCGGTGGCCGCGGTCCAGTCGTTGAGGCAGGCAATCGCGGCCTGGGTGCGGTCGAACGATAGAAGGGTATCGGCGATGGCTTCAAGCTGCCGGTCGCGATAAAACGCGCGGTCGGCTGGGAGAGCCAGGCGCGCTCGCGGGCGAGGGCGGCCCAGGCTTCCAGGTCTTCGGGTGCGGCTTTGTGATCGTAGATCGAGGAGAGGCGGTCGAAAACCGCGTGATCGTTCTCCTCGGGATATTTCGCGCAAGCGTGCGCCACCAGAGGTCGCCGTCGAGCTTCTGGCGGGGGAAAAGGGGTTGGAAGAACGTTCCCAGCGGCTCATTGGGGCCCGATTGGTTAACGGCCGTGAGGCAGTTATCAATGGCCCGGTCGCGCAGCGTGAGCTTGGCCTGCATGGTAATCACGGCCGCCCACTTCCACGGTTCGCCGTGCGCCTGGGTCACTAGCTTTTCGACAGCATCGGCGAGTTGGCGGGCGCGATCTTTTTCGCCGAGGTTCCAGAGTAGCGGAGCAGCGGCAGAGCGCAGGCGCAGATCTTCGTCTGGATTGACCAGAGCAGGGGCGTTGGCGTCGAGGAGCTTGAGGGCTTCATCGCAGCGCCACTGGGCGGCGAGGATCTCGAAGGCCGAATCGCGCCGGCCATGTTTCACGAGGATGTTGACGGCATCCTCGGGATGGTCAATCAGAAAGCAGGCCTTGGCCAGTAACCACGCATCTTCGGGCCGGGGTGGAAATGTTTTTTTCAGACGGTCGAGAGCGGCCGCGAACTTGTCCTTATCGCCGGCCATACGATGCAGGGCCACGGCCTCGGTCAGTCGGTTGAGCTGGTTGGGAATGTTGAGATTCGCGTCCACATCGGCGTCGAAACTGTCGGCCAGCGCTTTCCATTCGCCCGCTTCGGCCTGCAGACCGGCCAGCAGGGTTTCGTCGCCGGCGGCTTGTGCGTAATGCTGAGCCGACTTCAGATCGCCGCCTGCGCGGTAGAGATAGCTGACAATCACACCGGTTTCGGCCGCGTCGGCCTTGTCTGCCGCTGGGGCGAGTTGCTTGATCTTGGCATCAAGCTGGCCGCGCAGGAGAAGCCACGCGGCATATTCGCGCTGGAAGCGGGTCGAGGCGTATTTTTCAAGCAGAGCCTCGGCCACGGGCAGATCGCCCAGTGCGATGGCGATGCGGGGTGCTTCGGGGCCGCGAGTGCCAAGGTGATCGAGGATCAGGCCGCGAAGGCTGGCATCGTTCTCCCCATTAACAAGGCGGATGAGAATGGGCAGACCCTTCTGCTGCTGGGCGAATAGTCGGTTGATGATGATATTTTTTTGTTCGACGGTGGAGGCCGGATATTGGCGGATTAGTTCGACAAGATCCTTGGGGGTGTCGGGGGTCAGGCCGTACCGGAAGTTGTCAAGAATTTCCCCGGCACGGGCAACAACTTCGGCATCGGAGCTTTTGAGTGCTTCGCGGAGCGCGGGGGCGGCGTCTTCGCCGATCGACCAGAGGAATTTTGAAGCTTTCTCACGGACGTCAAAGGCGGCATCGCCAAGCTGGGCGATGGCATTGTCGATGTCTTCAGGGGAAGGAGCGGCGGCCGACGCCTTGCAGGCGGGAAGCAAGGCGAGGAGAAGAGCGGCAACAAGGGCCAAGAGGCGATTGGGCACGATTGCGCCTTTGCGGTTAGTCACGTTAGAGCATAGGGCATGGGGAGGAGGGGATAAAGGGGGAGGGGATTGTCGCGTGCTCGATGCACATCGGTGGGCGATGCCACGGCTCAGGCTGATGCGGGCGCCGACCCGTGGGGTCGCTGCTGGATTTGGCTTCACCTTCTTTTGGATTCTCTGCTTCCCGCCTTATCCGATCATAACCTACAGCCCGCTCGCGACGGCCTGGGTGAGGTCTTCTACTTTTCTTGGCTCGCGCATGGGGACTTCCTGGTAGAAGGCGATTTTGCCGGTTTGGTCGATGACGACGGTGCCGCGTTTGGTGCAGTTGTAGGGTTCTTCGCCGGCCCACATGCCGTAAGCTTTGGCCATCTTGCGGGTGGGGTCGGCCAGGAGGGAGTAGGGGATGGCGTATTGTTTTTTGAAGGCCGCGTGGGAGAAGGGGCTGTCGCAGCTGACGCCGAAGACGACGGTGCCGGCGTCGGGGGCGATTTTGCCCAGGTCGGGGCCGAACTTGCAGTGTTCTTCGGTGCAAACGGGGGAGAAGTCCATGGGGTAGAAAAGGAGGACAACGCGTTTGCCTCGCAAATCGGAGAGCCTGACCTTGTTTTTGTCCTGGTCCATCAGCTCAAAATCAGGTGCGCTGTCGCCGACGTTTAATGCGGTTTGGGCCATGCAGAATCTCCTGTAAGGTGATGCGGATGATAGGGCGCGGGCAGATGATTTCAATGCGGGCTGAACGGCGCGTGAAGAACGAGATGAAGCTGATGGCCACCACCCTTCGATCCGATTGCCGCGCGATGGGGACGCTGTTTGAAGCGGTGCTGGTGGGGGAGGATGCGGAACATTTGCAGGCGGTTGCGGATGCGATGTGGGAGGAGGTGGGGCGGATCGAGCGGCGGTTGTCGCGTTTTGATCCGGGGAGCGAAATCTCGCGCATCAACCGGGAGGCGGCAAGGGGGCCGGTGCGGGTGGATGTGGAGACGTTTGAACTGCTGCGGGCGTGCGAGGAGCAACGGGTGGCAACTGGGGGCTTTTTTGATGTTACGGCGGGCAGTGGTGTTGGGGCCGGCGGGGGGCGGTTGATATTGAATGAGGGCGATAGGAGCGTGCAATTTGCGAGGGATGGGGTGCGCATAGATTTGGGGGGGATTGGGAAGGGTTATGCGCTGGAGCAGTTGAAGCCGTTGTTGCGGGAATTTGGCGTGGATGTGGCGCTGGTGCATGGGGGCACGAGTTCTGTGCTCGCGCGGGGGGCGGGAGCAGGCGGGGGCGGTTGGCGGGTGGGGGTGCGCGATCCGTTTGACGCGGAGGGATTGAAGGAGGTGACGCATTTGATGCTCGATGGGCGGAGTCTTTCGTGTTCGGCGGCGCGGGACGGTTCGGGGGGGCGGTCGGATATAGTCGATCCGGGCACGGGGGCGGCGATCTTGAAGCAGGGCGGGTGTGTGGTGGTGGCGGATGATGGCGTGGAGGCCGAGGCGCTTTCTACGGCGTGCCTGGCGATGGGCAAGAAGAGGCGCGGGCGTACAGTGCGGGGTTGGCGGAGCGAATTCAGGTTGGGTGGATTGGACGCAGGCGCGGAGCAACTTATTTTGAATGGTTGAGTCAACGGGCGGTGGAGCGAACATGAATCGTGAGATGACATCTGTTTCGCGCCGGGCTTTTATGGGGGCGGCCGCCGGTGCGGTGGTGGCGGCCGGGGCGGGATCGGCATTTGGGGGCGCTGCGACGGGGCGTGGCGAGCGGGACGCGATTTCTGTTGCCGTCATCGGCACGGGGGCGCGCGGATCGGATTTGATTCGATCGCTGACGAGTATTCCAGAGGCGCGGATTGTGGGTTTGGCGGATGACTATGAGCCGCATTTGAGCAAGGCCGCGGCTTTTGCGGGGGCGGGGGTGGAGACGTTTTCGGACTATCGGAAGATGCTGGAGAAGCTGCGCCCGGCGGCGGTGGTGATCGCAGTGCCGATCGGGTTGCACTTTCAGGTGGCGATGGATGCGCTGGCGGCCGGATGCGATGTGTTTCTGGAAAAGACCATGTGCTACAGCATGGAGGATGCGCGCAAGTTGGCGGCGGCGGTAGTGGAGTCGAAGAAGGTGTTTCAGATTGGGCTGCAGCGGCGGGCGAATGCAATTTATGACCAGGCGGCGGCGATGGTGCAGGCGGGGCAGTTGGGGCAGATTACGGCGATCAAGAGCCAGTGGCACCGAAACAACAACTGGCGCCGGCCGGTGCCTGTTGGCCGGGATGACGGGCGGTGGGATGCGCTGGAGCATCGTTTGAACTGGCGGTTGTACCGCAAAAGCTCGCGCGGGCTGATGGCGGAGCTTGGGAGCCATCAGATGGACGTGGCGAACATGCTGCTGGGGACGACGCCCAGGCGCGTGTGGGCAAGCGGCGGGATCGACTATTGGCGGGATGGACGGGATGTGTTTGACAATGTGTTCTGCGTGTACGAATACGAGATGAAGGCGAAGGCGGCTACGAGCCAGCCGGGCGGGGCTGTCGGGGCGGCGCGAATGGAGCCGTACACGGTGCGCGTTTCTTATTCGTCGCTGTGCAACAACGCGTTTGAGGGGGCTTCAGAGCTTGTGATGGGAACGCTTGGTACGCTGTATTTGACGTCGAATAAGGGGCTGTTTTATCAGGAGCACACTGGGCAAAAGGTGGAAACACCGCCTGCGACGCGGCCGGCGGTGGTGGAGGAGATTAATGCTTCGGTGCTGACGGCCGGGAAAACGCTGAAGCTTTCGAACGACCCGTGGGCGTTTCGGGGACAGCCGATCGAGATTGATAACGAAGGGGGCGATGATACGCGGGCGGAGCTGGTGTCGTTTCTGGATCACGTGCGGCGGCGGGACGTGAAAACAATCGCGGATGTAGACGTCGCTATTGCCGACGCGGTCACGGTGCTGATGGCCGAGGAGTCGGCGCACAGCGGGAAGGTTGTGGAGCTTCCAGCGTTGTCGCCGGTCGGCGCTTCTCAGCCGTAGCAGCGGACCTCGTAGATTCGGGCGAGTTTGTCGCCGTTGGTGGCGCGGATGTGGATGCGAATGGACTGTGCTTCCACGGGTGCAAAGTCGTGGCGGCGGAGGCGCTGGTGATTGGCGGTGACAGTGGCCAATTCCACCAGTTCATCTGCGCCGGCCTTGCGATACGAAAGCGTGTAGTCGCGTACGGTCTCGGGTTGTGGGGCGCGGATCATGCCCTGGTTGATGCCGTCGGAACTGCTCAGCGTAAGCTGCCGTTGGAAGCCGGTGTCGAAGGTGATTTGCACGTGGCGGATGGATTGGGGTTTGTCCCACGCCAATTCGATCCAGGCACCGTCGGGGTCCATGGTGGCGGCCCAGCGGTTTTCGAGGCGGCCGGGCATGTCGCGGACCAGGCCGTTGATGACGTTGGCGGCCGGGGCGTGCTCATTCGACGCGGTGACTTTGGCGCTTCGGGCCAGATCTTTGGGATCGGCATTCGCCCGGCCTTTGATGGTTTGATCGTCGCGTAACAGGGCCTGTTGCAAGTCGGCAAGGCGGGTTTTGTCTTCGTACAGGACGCGGGGTTGGATGGCGTCGCGCGCACATATGGCGGCGGCGGTGCCGACGGCCTGGCCGACGACGGCGCAGGTGCCCATGACGCGGGTGGTTGTGAAGCCAACGTGGGTCTGGCTGATGTTTCGGCCGGCCATCATCAGGTTGGGGACGTTTTTGCTGTAAAGGCAGCGCAGGGGGATGTTGTAGACGTCCGGCACTTTGATGCTGGTGAATGGAGGGTTGCGCCAATCGTCAAAGCCTGAGGGGGGGTGATTGTCCATTGGCCAGCCGCCGATGGCGACGGCGTCCTGGGGGTCGGCGATGAGGCCGGTGACGTCGTTTTGCTGGAGGATGTAATCGCCCATGAGCCGGCGGGCCTCGCGTTTGCCTGGAAGCATGCCGACCCAGTCCATCGCCCAGTTTTTGCTTTGGGGATGCGCGCCGCTGTTTTTGATGTAGTCCCAGACGCCCATGACGATGGCGAGGAGCTCGAAGCGGATGCGTTCGTTGTCTTTAATCGTATTGAACTGGCCGCCCCACTCGATCCACCAATAGCCGTATTCCCAGGATCCGACGCCCCGCAATTTAAGCTGTTCCTTGGTGACCTTGCGTGCCCAGGTGGGGGCGGTGAACGGCATGGGTTTGCCGAAGTCGCGGGAGGTGAAGAGGATGCTGCTGCCGAGGGTTTCGTTGTCGGCCTGCTTGAGGGCGAGTGTTTCGCCGGTTTCTTCGCGGGATTCGCGGCCCCAGCGCATCTGAGCGCCGGCTTCGAGGCCCAGGCGGCTGTCGCCGGTGCAATCGCAGAATATCCTGCTCTTGATCCGGTAGAGGTGCTCGGTCTTGTCGCATCGAACGATGGCCTTTTCGATTCGACCTTCGTTCATCTCGACGGAGAAGAGCACGCTATCCAACAGGAGAATGATGTTGGGCTCGCTGACGCACTTGTCGTAGAGGAGGAGATCCCACAGCTCCCAGCACTTCTGGGGGTTGTTGGATGCATCATCAAGGCGAAGTTCTTCAAGGATCCCGCCCTCGCGCCAGCCTGGCCGGGCGGTGTGACCGTCAGCGCCCACGACATGCATCTTCACTTCGCTGCTGGAGTTTCCGCCCAGGCGCGAGCGGTCCTGCACAAGGACGACCTTTGAGCCATGGCGCGCCGCCGCAAGGGCCGCACAAACGCCGGCCAATCCGCCGCCGGCGACGAAGACGTCGCAGTCGAGTTCCACCAGGGTCATGTGCGGTTCAGCGGATTGGGGAGATGTTTTGTCGGCGGCGGGGGAGATGGTTTCGAATACCTCCCGAATGTCGCGGGAGTTTTGGGTGGCCGGGGCGGTTGAGGACGTGGCCGGTGCGCCGTCGGCATTGACGATGAGTGAATAGCCGGTCATGCCCATGGCCGCCAGGAAGTCTCGTCTTCGCATGGAGGGAAATATAAACGATTTTGGGGAAGATTACTCGATTGATATTGCGCGGTTTTTTGCAATGGACGGCGCATCCGCTATGGGCATGCGACATGGAGCAAACGCGCTTCTTTGCCGATTCGGAGTTGAACGTTGAATCGGTGCTTCAGGCGGTGCTCAGGGCGTTTAATCCTTTCCCTTTTTTCCCCGCCCGTCGCCGCGCAGCACTTCGTCTACCGTCGTTGTGAAGGTGTTCATCAAGCCGGCCGAAACTTTTGGCTCCTGCACGGTGCCGTTGACGTGAATCTGCAGGAGTTCCTGCTTGGCGCCCTGAAAAATGTCGTGTACCAGCGGGATCTTCCAGCCTGGCGTGTCGGTGACGAATGTCAGGTGGACTTTTTTTGTTCCGTAGTCCAACGAGCCGTTCCCGGTCATCATCATGGTGCCGGCGCGCAATTCGATGTTCTCGAAGTTTACGCGCTGGCCGTCGACGGTGTAGCGGGTGGAGGCCAGATCGTAGGGGTTTTTGATTGGCAACGTGAGGTCGGTGATCTGCAATAGCCCCAGCACCAGCGGAACGTGGTAAAGCTCCTTGCCCGTCACCAGCACATCTCCCCGCCCTTTGCGCGATTTGGCGTCGCCCCAGTCGCCTTGCATTGCGAGGCTGGCGGTGATCTGCCCCTGCACTCCCTTTTCCTGCTCGCCCATCAATCCATGGATCTGCGCGTTTCGCAATACGGCGGCAACGGCGTATTTGGCGGGCCCTTTGTCGGGCCACGCGGCTTCGACCTGGCCTGCCAGATCGCCGCCAGCCAACTGGGCCGTCAACTTGGAGAGTTGCATCCCGTCGAGATCGGCGGGCTTGGAGATCTCGCAGTGCAGGTTCTTTGCGGATCGCCCGGTAAATTGCAGTGTAGGGATATCAAGCTTGCCGCTGAGCTGCATGAGTTTCCCGGCCGACGTGGTGCCGGTGAGTTCAACGCCGCCATTGATTCCGGTGAGTGGGAAACCCGCGTCCATGGTGCCGTCCACGAGGCCAACTTTGGTGGAGAACTCGATGTTTGATCCCAAGGCCGCCTTGGTCGCGGCCGGGCCGGCGGGGGCGTTGGCGGGTGTTTCTGCGCTTTGCACGAGGAGTTTGCTGCAATCGAAGGAGAGGATACCGGTTAGCTTGGAGGTTTCGACCAGGGATGCGAGCGAGGCCGGCAGCGCCCGCCGGAGGTCGTCATCCACCGGCAAATCGGTTCCGGAAAGCTTCATGCTCCAAATGGCTTTTGCGCCTGTCCCGCCTTCTCCACTGAATCGAACACTGCCCTTTCCGTGCTTTCCTGACACATCGGTCAATACGATCTTTCCGGGCGTCAGAGTCGCCAATCCACTTAGCCCCTCCAGTCGGTACGGGGCTTCCTTGTAATTGATGGCCAGCGCGGGGGTGGATCACCATCTGATAATTGTCTGCCGGCGCGGTGGTGGGGCCTGGATGTCCCTCGGCCACCCCGCCCGTGGCGTAACTCACGTCCAAATCCACGGTCCCCTCTGGCCGCACCGTGTCCCACACCTCGCGCGCCTCGGGCGAAAGCAACTGATGCAAGGTGTTGTCCAGCACCATGTTTTTGATCGTTCCTCCTACCGTGACGCGGGGATCGTCAAACGACAGCAGTTCAAGATGTCCGACGACATCCCCCTGGCCGCGTTTGCCGGTGAATTTCTTGATGATCAACTGGTCATGCTTTAGTTCAAGCGCCCCCGTCAACTCCGTCAAGATGGGCACGCCCTCGACTGGCCAGATTGTTCCTTCATGCAGCGTGATCTGCATCTCAATATCAAAATCATCGTCACCGCCCGCGGCTTGTGTGGCTGGCCCCCTGGGCTTCGCGTGCCGGAGCGGAAACAGCTTTCCATCCAAATCAAATTTTCCGTTCAATCCCGCCTTGTCGATCCAGTTGCGCTGATGCTCTGGTAGAGCCGCCAACAGATCATCATCCAGCGGCATGTTGTGCGCGGTGATCTTTAAATCGGGAGACACGTGGCCGCCGCTGGGCGTCTCGATACGGCCATCAATCGCGACGTCGGCATCGCCATGTTTGGCCGAGATGTTCGACAGATCGACATGATCGTCGCGGACCCGCACCATTCCTTTCACCCGTTCCAGCGGTACTGCAAATTCGGCATACGTCGCTTCGGCATCGTGGATATCCAAATCGACGTCGATGAGGAATTCCTTGTCGATGCCAACGGGGCGGTTGACGTGACAATCAAAAGAGCCTTTGAGTCTAGGAAACTCCGTGCCGGCCGGCGCGAATGAGTGGATGGTTTTCCGCGTATCGGGGCCAAGCGCCATATACACGCCTTCATCAATCTCGGAGTTGTCTCCCCGCGCGTTGATCTCGATTCCGTTGGTGTCATCCAGCGGAGAGATATACCCGCTGCAAAAAAACGTTGTTTTGGCATTGGGCGAGGGCTCCTTCGCATGACAGCGAATGTCCTCCATGCGAATCCAGTCGCCGCCGGTTTTCGGATCGTCGTGGCCAAAGCTCACTTTCCCCGATACGTGCTCCAGCGGATAAGGAAACATCTTGTAACAGAAACTGGTATCGATCACGGTCACGTTGCCACTGGTTTTTACAGGGCCGCCCGGCGTGGCCCGCACGATGTCCGCCGTCAGCCGCGCTTTGCCCATCGGGTGAAACCGCTCGTAAATCTCCCGCACTCCGGGCGGCATCGAGGCCATATAGAACGGCGTCTCGGGAATGAAAATTTGCTTGGCCGCCACATGGAAATCGAAGGCGGGCGCCGTCAGGCCCGCGGGATATCCGGGATATCCGTGGATCTTGCCGGTGATGCCCAGAGCGTTCTGCTCCAGCCAGCCGGAGATGTTGTCGACTTCAATTCCGTCCTCGGTGAAGATGAATTTGCCGATGACTTGCGACAGGCGGATGGGCTCCGAGCCATACCCGCGCGCGACCAGGTCGATGCCCGCCAACTCAGTGATTCCCAGCCGCCGCATCATCCGGTAGAAACCGCGCTGGCCCTGCACGCGTTTCCCCTCGGCGACGTCCAGCCATTCTTCGGGCGGAATGGCCATGTTCACCGCATCCACTACGGTTACAATCTTCCACCCCTTGCTCCCGTCCTTGCGCGGAACAATCTCAAATACGGGAATGTCGATGCGCCCCGCGAGCTCGTGTCGCTCCAGCCATTCCTGCACCACGGTCGGCAGCATGCTCTTGACCGGCCCGCGGAAATCGAAATTGTGCAGCTCGGCGACCACCTCCAGAGTATCCAGGTCCACCATGCCCCGAATGCTCGGGCCCATCATCTGCCCCACGCCGCGGCTGGCCAGGTCAAGGCGATATCGGCTGGCCTCTCCCGTGGGTGAGATCCGCGCCTCGATGGCCATCGACCCCAGTGATTCCTCGGCGCCCTGGTCATACCGGCTGTAATGCACCTGCGCATTTCGGAGCAAGACTTCTGGAATGACCTGCGGCTTGGCATTGCCGGCCGGGCGCTGGTGGCTGAGACGGCGCTTGCACCAGCCGCTGAAAGTTCCAGCGGCGATCGCGCCGGCTGGTGTCTTCGCACAGCCACACGTTTGGATTCAGTGCCACCAGTTGTGATGCATCGAGCTTTCCATTGATCAGGTCCTGAAGGCTGCACTTCATGAGCAGCGTCTGGGCGGTAAAGACCAGCGCGTCATTCCGCCGCTCGTCCCGCACGCTTACCTTTACGCCGTCCAGGCGAAGGCCCTCAAACAGCGACAATTCCGCCCGCTGCACCTCGACCTTGCCGCCCACGATTTGCGAGAGGTATGACTCGGCCATCCGGCGCACGCGATCGGCATCCGTGATAACCCAATATCCCCCGATGATGATGACAAAGAAAATGAAGAGGCAAAGCATCCCCACCTGGCGCCGGCGTCCCACCCGAGGCCGAAACGGATGGCCAGACCGCCATGGCCGATCAAAGAGCTCCTCAGGACTTAGCGCCGTTTGCGTCATCAATTACCAGTTCAATGGCCCGATTTTTTCGGAACTCTGATCTGCGAATCCTCAATGCCTCCCGCATCTTCATTCCTCTCCCCGCTTCCACCCTGGCCTCCCGATTACCCTGCCCACCGCCGCCACGCCTGCGCCTGCCAGTACGGCCATGGGCGCGTTGGCCGGAATGCGATAACGCAGGGAGCCCACGGACATCGCGTGAATTAGCGTAAGATATAACGCCGGCAACAGCAAAAAAACTTTCGCGGACTTTGGCAACCCCCCGCGCCATACCCCCAGTACGATGAGCAGATCAAATGGGATCGTGAAAAGCAGCGCGGCTGCTTTGTAGGCAGGATTTGACCCGTACTCGTGGCTCAATGGAAGAGGGCTCCACATCCGGGCAATTTTGCCTGCCTCTAGCTTCATCAACTGCCTGGGGCGTTCGCGCCATTCAAGTCTCGCCCATTGCCTCGCCATTTCCGACAGCGTGCGATCGCGCTCCACCTCGTCCATGCGCCCAAGAACCGCATGGCGGGGCCGTTCAAAGAACTTTGATCGCTCGCCCCGGACGCATCTGGATTGAACCCGTCGTAAAGCGTCACACCGCCATTGGTGCTGAGCCAGACCCACCGCCCCAGCACCCGCTGATTTCGCCAACCCCACGGCAAGAGCGCTGATATCACCAGCACCACCATCGTCGCCCCCGCCGGCATCCCCCACGGCCCCGAACGCACACGCCCATCCTTCCGCGGCCCCATGAGCACTGCCCCTATGCCGAGCACCACCGCCAATCCTACCGCCCCCGGCCGAACCAGCACCGCCAGGGCCAGGAGCGCCCCGCCCCAGACCACATTTCGACGCCAAACCAGCAGCACCATTGCCCACGCCAGCATCGTGCAGAACAACGTCTCGCTCAGGATCAACCCGGAGAAGTAGATTAGAAACGGATTGAGTGCCACAAGGCCGGCGGCCACCAGGCTCGGGCCAGCGCCCATCCACCACCGCGCGAGTAGATAAGCCGCCAAAATCGTTGAAGCGTCCAGAATAGCCTGCACCGCCCGCGCCATGCGCGCATTGGCCCCGCACCCGGCCAAAAAGATCGGATACCCCGGCGTGCGATAAGCCCGCACCGCGTCGCCATAATGGGGATCTTCCATCACCAGCCCCTGGCCAGATATCAGGTTATTCGCCAACTGCATATATTCAGCCTGATCGGGCAGCCGCCCGTCCACCCGGCCTCCCTGCATCAGTCCCCACATGACGCGCAGTGCCAGGCCCAGCCCAATAATCGCCCACAGCGCCAGCCTGCCGCCATTCATGAGCACAAGCCTACGTTGCCACGCTTCACTCGGCAAAGTTTCAGAATTTATCGCGGCTCGGGCGACATCATCATGATAATTTGAAATGCGCTGCTTCCCCTATAGCCGCCTTGCCCGCGCTGGTTACAATACCGCGCCTAAAGCCTGCGGCCGCGTCCTTGCTTCGCACGACGCCACTTCTCAAGGATCTTGACATGACCACCCTCGCTCTTGTCGGCTGTGCCCACATCCACACGCCGGGATTCGTCAACAAGCTGCGCGATCGCGGCGACGTCAAGGTCAAGACCGTCTGGGATCACGATGCCGCCCGCGCCAAAAAACGTGCCGGCGACCTTGGCGCAAGCGCCACCACCGAAATTGCATCGATCTGGTCCGATCCAGAGATAGGCGGCGTGATTATCTGTTCGGAGACCAATCGGCACGAACATCTGGTTATCGGGGCAACCCGTTCCAAGAAACATCTATTCGTTGAAAAACCGCTGGGCATGGGGGCTCAGGATGCCTATGCGATGGCCGACGCGATTGAAAAATCGGGCGTGATCTTCCAGACCGGCTACTTCATGCGGGGTCAGCCGATCAATCTATTCCTCCGTCAGCACGTTCAACAAGGAACGTTCGGGCAAATTACGCGCGTCCGCGCGTCCAATTGCCACGCGGGGGCGCTGGGCGGGTGGTTCGACGCTGATTGGCGCTGGATGGCCGACCCGTCCATCGCGGGCTGCGGGGCTTTCGGCGACCTGGGCATCCATGCTCTGGATACGCTGATCTGGCTTTTTGGCCCCGTCAGCACCTGCACAGCGCTTGTGGGCAACGGCACTGCCCGCTATCCCGGCTGCGATGAAACCGGCGAGGGCCTGATGAAGTTCACGTCTGGACCGATCGGCGTTCTGGCCGCCGCCTGGGATGATATTGCCAATCCGGTGAGCCTGATCATTTCCGGGACCGAGGCCCACGCCGCCGTGGTGAATGGGAAGCTTTACCTGCAAACCAAGAAGATTGAAGGCGCTGACGGCAAAGAACCCTGGGCGGATCTTCCGCCGGCCATTCCCGCCGGCATCGACGCGTTTCTGGACGCCATCGCCGGTAAACCCGACGCGGCGCTGGTCAGGCGCGGGAAGCGGCTTATCGGAGTTCCGTTATCGCGGCCATGTATGAGTCAGCGCAGTGGCAACGGTGGACGACGCCCCAGTAAAATGGTCGGCCAATGCGCGCCGCTGCCTATTGCCTTCGGAGGAGGCGTCGCTATACTTCTACCTCCTTTTAACGACCGGAGAATGTTCATGGCCAGTGAGATCAAGAGCGGGCAGATTGTCCGCATTACCGTGCAGAAGACGATTAACCGTGAGGGGGCTCGCAAGACCCTGGAGCGATTGTTTTTGACTGATAAGGCTGTCAGCGGGCCTATCGATCGGCGGAGCCGGAATTTTAAGGCGATGCCTAAGCGGCGTGGTGGGCAGATCTGGACGAAGCGGCCAAATAAACTGCATCCGGTGCTTGTGCCGGGCGCGGTGGCGACGATCAAGATGACGTCGCAGTTTGTGCGGGATTTGGCTAGCGTGGCTTCGTTTGTGGAAGTCAGTAGTCAGTAGTCAGTGGGCAGTGGGCAGAGAAGAACCCTCACCCCAGCCCTCTCCCACGGCAGTGGGAGAGGGGGCAGGATTGGGAGGGGGCGCGGTGGGGAGTGGGCGGTTAAGATAAGTAGAAGAAGTAGCAGAAGCGGTTGGCGCTTTTCTTTTTTGCGCTTAGGGGCATGGGGTCCATTGGCCTTGGGGGGTGAGGGTTTCGCAGGGGCGGAAGGTGGATTTGTATTGCATGCTCTGGCAGCCGTTGACCCAGTAGCCCAGGTAATAGTGAGGGATGTTGAGGCGGGCGGCCGCCTGGATTTCGATGAGGGCGCCGAAGGTGCCCAGGCCGCGACGGGACTCGGCGGGGTCGAAATAGAAATAGACGCTGCTGAGGGATTCGGGGCAGACGTCGCAGATGCCGATGGCCAGCAGTTTGTTGGCGGGGTCGCGGTAGGAGAACTCGAGGGTTTGGACGGGGGAGTCGTAGAGGAAGGATTCGAACGAATCGCGCTGCTCGTCGGCCTTGCCATGCCATTCGAAGGCGTATCGGCGGTAGAGGTCGAACTTTTCGTCGGTAGCAGTGGGGTCGGCAATATCGACGGAGAGATCGGCATTGCGGCGGCGGCAGCGGCGCTGGGATTTGTCGGGCGTGAAGTTGGCAACGGGGACACGCAGGGGAGTGCATTGGCGACAGTGGCGGCAGATGGGCTGATAGATCAGACGGCCGCTGCGGCGGAAGGCGGCGTTCATGAAACGGTGATAGAGATCGCCGGGCATGTCGGGGGCCCAGAAGGCGCGGCTGGTGGCGATGCGGTTCGGGAGGTAGGGGCAGGGGTGGTCGGCCAGGACGGTGAGGGGGATGGAGAGGGGAGGGTGGTGGGAGGGGTAGGGGGAGGAGAATGGTGGAGTCTGGTTGGCCATGGGAAGGGTGAAGCTATGCCCCGGCTGCCATCTATAGATTTTGCAGGAGGCGGAAGTATTGGTTTCGGGAGATGCCGGCAGTGCGGAGGTTATTTCGGATGATTGAGACTGGGAGCTGATCGTAGGTTGGGATGACCAACGGTAGTGGGATTCCCTCTTTTGTGTAAGTCCGATGACTGCCTTCGTGCTGCGCAAAACGGAAGCCGGCGGCGAGCACCACCTTTTCAAACTTCCACCATGGAATGGGAGTAATGCGGGGCATTTAAATCAGATGGCAACTGCCAGTGCATGTCGTTCGGTGATGACGAGTTCCGGGCCGATCCAGTCGCCTTCGTGCTGCTCGTATCCTGCTTCGATCAATGCATCTTCGAGTGTGCCGGCATCGGCGGCGGTGAGGACGAATGCGCGGATGGCCTCATCCAGCGCGTTGCGGGCGGTGTCGGGGGTTGGGCCGGCGCTCATGACGTCGATAGGCATCGCGTGGGCCACGTACTGGTCATTTTGCGCCAGGTTTGGACCGTGATCTGGATGGTCATAGTTGATTGTATCCCTCAACTGCGAGCTAGTGGGGCATGGGGAATTTGGTGCAGAAGGCGGCTACTTCGGATTTTATTTTGGCGAGGGCGGTGGGGTTGTCTTTGGCGTGGAGGGCGCGGTCGAGGAAGTCGGCTACGGTTTCGAGGTCGGTTTCTTTCAGGCCGCGGGTGGTGAGGGCGGGGGTGCCCAGGCGCAAGCCGGAGGTGATTTTGGGGGGGCGGGGATCGTTGAGGATGGCGTTTTTGTTGGTGATGATGCCGGCCTGCTCGAGGGCTTTTTCGGCGTCGGCGCCGGTGAAGTCGGCGTTGCGGGCGCGGAGGTCTACGAGCATGAGGTGATTGTCGGTGCCGCCGGACTGGAGGCGGTAGCCTTTGGCTACAAGGGCACTGGAGAGGGATTTGGCGTTTTTGACGATCTGAGCGGCGTAGGTTTTGAATTCGGGGCGGAGGGCTTCGCCGAAGGCGACGGCCTTGCCGGCGATGACGTGCATGAGGGGGCCGCCCTGGGAGCCGGGGAAGACTTTCTGGTTGATCTTTTTGGCGAGGTCTTCGTCGTTGGTGAGGAGGAGGCCGCCGCGCGGGCCGCGGAGGGTTTTGTGGGTGGTGGTGGAGACGACGTGGGCGTGGGGGAAGGGGGAGGGATGAACGCCGGCGGCGACGAGGCCGGCGATGTGGGCGATGTCGGCGAAGAGGAGTGCGCCGACTTCATCGGCGATCTGGCGGAACTGGGCGAAGTCGATGGTGCGGGGGTAGGCGCTGTAGCCGCAGAGGATCATCTTGGGCTTGAGCTCTTTGGCCTTGGCGCGGACGGAGTTGAAGTCGATGGTTTCGGATTTGGGGTCGAGCTCATAGAAGTCGGGCTTGTAGAAGATGGCGGAGGTGTTGAGCTTCATGCCGTGGGAGAGATGGCCGCCGGAGGAGAGGTTTAAAGCGAGGAAGTTGTCTCCGGGGTTGAGCATGGCCATGAAGGCGGCGAGGTTGGCGTTGGCGCCGCTGTGGGGCTGGACGTTGGCGAAGCGGCAGTTGAAAAGTTGCTTGGCGCGATCGATGGCGATGTTTTCGATCTGGTCGTAATAGCCGCAGCCGCCGTAGTAGCGTGCGCCGGGATAGCCTTCGGCGTATTTGTTGGTGAGGACGGTGCCGACGGCCTGGAGGACGGCGGAGCTGACGTGGTTTTCGCTGGCGATGAGCTCGAGGGTGGAGGCCTGGCGATGCTGTTCGAGCTGGATCAGTTCTGCGATCTGCGGGTCGGTTTCGAGTAAGTTCATGGCGGCCTTTCGTTGGTGACAAATGAGCGGGGATTTTAGGGCCGGGGAGGCGATTGGGCCAACAGGGGTGGTGGACAGAGCGCGAGTCGGCTCAAATTTGTTACTCCCATTTCCAGTTTCGGATTTCGGGCATGTCGTCGCCGTGCTACGCAGATGTAGTGCTGGTGGTCGATGAGCTTGTCGCGGATTTCCTGTTTGGCGTAGGCGGCGCTGGCGCCGAGGCTGGGGACGCGGTCGATGACGTCGCCGACGAGGTGGAAGCGATCGAGATCGTTGAGGACGACCATGTCGAAGGGGGTGGTGGTGGTGCCTTCCTCCTTGTAGCCGCGGACGTGGAGGTTGTGGTGATTGGTGCGGCGGTAGGTGAGGCGGTGGATGAGCCAGGGATAGCCGTGGTAGGCGAAGATGATGGGCTTGTCTTTGGTGAAGAGGACGTCGAAATCCTTGTCGGACAGGCCGTGGGGGTGTTCGGTGGCGGGCTGGAGCTTCATGAGATCGACGACGTTGATGACGCGGATTTTGAGGTGGGGAAAATGGCCGCGGAGGAGCTGGACGGCGGCGAGGGTTTCGAGCGGTGGGGACGTCGCCGCAGCAGGCCATGACGACGTCGGGATCGGCGCCTTTGTCGTTGCTGGCCCATTCCCAGATGCCGATGCCGGCGGTGCAGTGCTTGATGGCGGCATCCATGTTGAGCCACTGGGGCGAAGGCTGCTTGCCGGCGACGATGACGTTGACGTAGTTGCGGCTGCGCAGGCAGTGGTCGGTGACGCTGAGCAGGCAGTTGGCGTCGGGGGGGAGATAGACGCGGATGACGTCGGCTTTTTTGTTGACGACGTGATCGATGAAGCCGGGGTCCTGGTGGGAGAAGCCGTTGTGGTCCTGACGCCAGACGTGGGAGGAGAGCATGTAGTTGAGCGAGGCGATGGGGCGGCGCCATTCGATGTGGCGGGTGACTTTCAGCCATTTGGCGTGCTGGTTGAACATGGAGTCGATGATGTGGATGAAGGCTTCGTAG
This sequence comes from uncultured Phycisphaerales bacterium, assembly GCA_963788015.1. Taxonomy (GTDB): domain Bacteria; phylum Planctomycetota; class Phycisphaerae; order Tepidisphaerales; family Tepidisphaeraceae; genus JBBRHH01. The sequence continues at coordinate 1,943,779 of CAWBEY010000012.1, read as the reverse complement.
CAGGAAAAGATGCCGTGACGGCCGGTGAGGAGATAGCCTTCGAGCCAGCCCTGGCACTGGTGCTCGGAGAGCATTTCCATGACGCGGCCGTCGGGGGCGACGTGGTCGTCGGTGGGGATAATTTCGGCGACGGACTCGCGGGTGGTGACTTCGAAGACGGCGCCGAGGCGGTTGGAGGCGGTTTCGTCGGGGCTGAAGACGCGGAAGTTTTTGGATTCGTCGTTGCGCGTTCATCACGTCGCGGAGGTATTGGCCCTGGACTTTGGTTGCTTCTGCTATGGTTGCGCCGGGAGCTGGGACAGAGACGGCGTAGTGCCAGAAGTCGGGGAGGCGGAGATCGCGGAGGAGGAGGCCGCCGTTGGCGTGGGGATTGGCGCCCATGCGGAGGTTGCCTTTGGGGGCGAGGTCGGCGAGTTCGGGGAGGAGCCGGCCGGTTGCGTCGAAGAGTTCTTCGGGGCGGTAGCTCTTCATCCATTCTTCGAGCATCTGGACGTGCTGGGGATTTTCGGAGAGGCCTGAGAGAGGGACCTGGTGGGCGCGGAAGCTGCCTTCGACCGGGAGGCCATCGACGACCTTGGGGCCGGTCCAGCCTTTGGGGGTGCGCAGGATGATCATCGGCCAGCGGGGGCGCTCTTTGAAGCCGTGGGTGCGGGCGTCCGATTGGATCTGTTGGATTTCGGCGACGATTTTGTCGAGGGTTTCGGCCATCAGCTGATGGACGATGGCGGGATCTTCGCCTTCGACGAAGTAGGGGGTGTAGCCGTAGCCGCGGAAGAGTTGTTCGAGCTCTTCGTGGGGGATGCGGGCCAGGACGGTGGGGCCGGCGATTTTGTAGCCGTTGAGGTGAAGGATGGGGAGGACGGCGCCGTCGCGGGCGGGGTTGAGAAATTTGTTGGAGTGCCAGCTTGTGGCGAGCGGGCCGGTTTCGGCTTCGCCGTCGCCGACGACGCAGGTGACCCAGAGGTTGGGATTGTCGAAGACGGCGCCGAAGGCGTGGGAGAGGGAGTAGCCAAGCTCGCCGCCTTCGTGGATGGAGCCGGGGGTTTCGGGGGCGACGTGGCTGGGGATGCCGCCGGGAAAGGAGAACTGCTTGAAGAGGCGTTTCATGCCTGCTTCGTCCTGGGAGATGTTGGGGTAGAGCTCGGAGTAGGTGCCTTCGAGGTAGGTGTTGGCGACGAGGCCGGGCCCGCCGTGGCCGGGGCCGGCGATGTAGATCATGTTGAGGTCGTGCTGGTTAATGATGCGGTTGCAATGGACGTAGATGAAATTGAGGCCGGGGGTGGTGCCGAAATGGCCGAGGAGGCGGGGCTTGATGTGGTGGAGGGTGAGGGGCTCTTTGAGGAGGGGGTTGTCGAGGAGATAGATCTGGCCGACGGAGAGGTAGTTGGCGGCGCGCCAGTAGGCGTGGATTTTCTGGAGTTGGTCTGGGGAGAGGGTGTTGGCCATTTTGTTCCTTTTGTGGTGTCGGGAGAAGGGGAGTGTAGTCGAACGGCGGGGGGAAGTTAGAAGTATGAAGGAAGAAGGATGAATGGGGGGGGAGATGGGAGGGGGGATGGGTGTCGGTTTGGGTGGGTGTTTTGTTGTTGCAATTGAGTTGCGCATGGGGGTTTGGGAGGGGGGTGAGTGTTGACAAGGGTTTAGGGAAAAAGGGGTTTTTAAAAAGCGACCACAAACCGACCACCAATCGCCCACCAACAGACACCTAACCGACCACCAACCGACCACTAACCGACTATCAAACGACACATAACCGACCACCAAACGACGCGGGCTTGAGACAGGAGACTTGAGACTGGGAACTCGAAAGAGGAACGACACATGCCTGAGCGGGCCGGGTCGGGTAGGCGTGGGGTTGCTGGGATGATGATGTGCTGTGGACATGGGTTCCCCTGGTTGGGCTCCATCTGCGGGAGATGGGGCGGCGGCTGCTGGGGTTGCCCAGTTGACGCTGGTGGTAGTGTAGATGAATGTTAGGGATTGTCAAGGGGAGGGGCGGAGGGGCGGGAGTTGCTAGTTGCTAGTTGCTAGTTGCTGGTTGCTAGTTGCTGGGTGCTAGTTGCTGGGTGCTGTTGCTGGGTGCTGGGTGCTGGGTGCTGGGTGCTGGGTGCTGGGTGCTGGGTGCTGGGTGGGCGGGGGTGGGTGAAAGGGGCGGGGCGGGTTTTATGAATGGGGTGTTTGAGCTGGCCGTCTTTTTTGGGGTGTTCCGCTCGAATGTTTGTGGAACGTGGCTGGCCGGATGATCTGGGCTGAGGAAGGGGGTTGTCTGCGTTGGCTTGGGTCAGGCCGGTTGAAGACATCAGTGGGCGATGCCGCCGTCGGCAATGCGTGACGGTTGAGCTTTGGAGGCGGATGTTGGTCTTTTAAGGCTGAATATTCGAACGATGATTCCAGATTCCTCAGAATTTGCGGTATACAGGCTCGCGTCACCTTTAGTTATTCTGAGCGCAAGACTCCAATCAGGAAGCGAGAATAACTCGATGACTTTCTGTGGTTAGCAGGAAGGGCGAGCGATATTAGCTTTTGACCCTTTAGGCCCCCCTAAAGAAACTTCGGCTAAAGCGGCAAATCGCGATGCAGTTCTGGCGGGTTTTGGTTGGGTGCGCCAGCGGAACTGCAAGTGCGTCTATCGTAATTTCGACAGTTTATGAATGGTGTCTTTCGCCTCGAGCCGTGCGGATTCGTCTTTGTCCTCCGTGGCCATCTTTTCGAGTTGTGGCAAGGCGGTCTTGCCGGCGGGGAAACGTGATAGGGCCGCTGCCGCTATCAGGCGCAACTTGGGATCGGGGTCCTGGAGCAAACCAATTAGCGCGTTCGCAGTGGCGTCGTTGTCTGGCGGGGGATTTCTCCCGTAGGCCAGACCCTCCAAAGCGACGCGTTTTACGCGGGCATCCGCGTCGCCCAGTGCCTCCACGAGGGGCGGTCCAGACACCCCTGGCTCGTACATCGGTAAGTACTTGACGGCTTGTTCGCGGACATTGACGTTATTGTCGTGCGCGGCCTTAACGAAGGGTTCCGCGGATCGAACAGAACCCTGAATCATCCCAATCAGAGTTGCCGATTTTTCGATGACACCTGGGTTGTCCGATCGCAGGCCATCGATGAGCGCAGACAACGACTCTTCGTTCATCGCAAACAATGCGAGGAATGAAGTGCGAGCAACTTCTTTGTCGTTGTTCGCGGTCAACGGCACAAGAAGGGGCGCTACTGATTTGGCATCCTTCCCCATCCGCCGGGCGGTCTCGCAAGACTGTGCGAGTTGTTTCAGGTCGTCTACCTGTTTCAAAGCGACGGATAGTTTCTGAATTTGAGCCTCAATGGCGGGATCGGCAATGGTCGGGAGCGTGGTGGGTGTATGCTTCGCCCACAGGTTGGTCTGCTCAACAATGTGTGCCGCGGCCGCCCGCACATCGGCGTTACTGTCGTCCCGAGCGAGTGCTTTAAGGACCGGCAAGGCTTGATATGCCTCGGCCTCGTGGCCGCGATATGTTCGAATGACGGCACTGCGCACCTGGGCGTCTTCGCTGTGGAGCAGCTTTGGAAAGAAATCGGCTACTGCTTTCATCTGAAATGTTGCCGACATCAGTGCATCAACGAAGTATTGTCGAACTGTCGAATCTGGATCATCGGCGGCGGCGAAAAATCGCGATCGAAGGGCGGCGGGCGCTTCGGCACTGAATGCCAGCGGCGCCATCGCCCGCAACACGATTTTGCGTTTCTCCGGCGATACGTGCGATAGAGCCTTATCGAGGGCGGCGACGGCATCGGCGCTATCCGTCGCCAGCGTGCATAGTCTGGTGGCGGCCGGGAAACAGAGCGAAGTGTCTTTGTCATCTATCGCGCTGACGCATGCCGCTACCGAGCCTTGGCCGGCGGCGAGGCCGATTTTTCGAACCTCTGGATCCGCATCGGACGCGGCCTCGGCGAGCGCCGCCTTTCCGGGGCCGCCCATTTCCATCAATATGTTCCGCGCGTTCATCTTCGCGGTGCTGTTGCCGCTGTGCAGCATATCCTTGAGCTCGGGCATCGCGTCAGCGCCAATTGTTGCGAGGAAGCGCTGGGCAACACGCGATACGTTGGCATCGCGTGATTCCAATAGCTTTCGAAGGGCTGGGACGGCATCTTTTCCGAATTGCGCGAGTTCGGAGCAGGCCTGAATTTTCATACCGATTCTGGTATTGGAGTCGTTGATGGCTTGAACGCGCTTCTCGACCTCGACATTTTCGGCGATTGCGTTTGCTGAAAGCATGGAAGCGGAAAGAGCGATTAACAGCGATTGGAGTCGCGGAAATGCCATGATTGGTTCCATGGTGATGGGCCGTCCTTTTACTCCTTGACGCGGATCGAGTCAATGAGAAATAGCACCTGCCGCCACTCGCGCAGGACATTGATGATCGTCGTCATTTCCCACGCGATTTTGTCGCTGCATGGGAAACTGCGCGGAAGATGCGCGGGCGAACATGGGGAGGATTAATAGGCCATCGGAGTGAGTGCCAGTTGTCGGTGATCGGCCTGGGCGGCGCTTTTTGGATGCCTTTGAGCACTCCTCCGAAGACGAGGTTGTGCAGCGGGAGGAGGGTACGAGTTGGCGAGTCCGAGAAAGGCCCCTGGGTCGAAAGCGGGCGATCATGGTGAGGATGGTTTTTCCACCGCCGGTGGATTCGAGACTGAAACTCGCAAAACTCCCAATCAGGAAGCGAGAATAACTCGATGACTTTCTGTGGTTGGCAGGAAGGGCAAGCGGTATTAGCTTTTGACCCCGTTGGGCCCCTTCCCCTTTGGCGCCCCGCCCCGCTTTGGGCCCCCCCGGAAAACGCTCGGTCTGACAGCTTTGGGCGGGCTTGTGCCTATCGACCGTGGGCTGCGGTGTTCCTTCTCGCAATATCTTCTGATTGATTGGACTCGTTGTCTGGACTTGGCCGCGGTCGAAATCGACTTCGCCTCGCGCCAGGCGTTTTCGGATAGGGTCTGGGCGTCGCCTCGCTGCGCGAGGCCGGAGTGCTTCAGGACTTCGCTGCGCTGCGGTCGCGGGTACGCGACAATGCTCGCATTTCCTTGCGCTTCCTGACGCGGGGTTGGTGGGGGTATCAGCGTGATGATTATTCGAAAAAGACTCCCGACCCTTTAGGCTTTCCCGAAATCCACTGCGCCTCGCGCGAGCGTTTTTGGACAGGTTTGGGCGTCGCCTCGCTGCGCGAGGCCGGAGTGCTACAGGACTTCGCTGCGCTGCGGTCGCGGGTACGCGACAATGCTGCGCATTTCCTTTCGCTTCCTGACGCGGGAAAAAGACTCCCGACGCGGGTAATTGCCAATGGGCGGGCCTCAAGACGCATTGGGAGCGCGGGGAGGCGCTGGCCGCGATTGGAGGCTCGAAGTGGGATTATGTGGTGTTGCAGGAACAGAGCACGTTGCCGTTGAAGAATCCAGCGCGGATGCGGGCGTATGTGACGTTGTTTGATGAGGCCATTCGCGACCGGGGGGCCAAGACGGTGCTTTACATGACCTGGGCGCGGCCACATCAGTGGGAGCGGCAGCGGGAGTTGAGCGGAGTGTATGACGGCATCGGGAAGGGGATTGGGGCGATGGTGGCGCCGGTGGGGGTGGCGTGGGGGCGGTTGCTGGAGGAACGGCCGGATCTGGTGCTGCATGATAAGGATGGGAGCCATCCGAACTTTGCGGGGACGTTTCTGGCGGCGTGTGTTTTTTACCGTGTTGTTTGGGAGGCGGGTTGAGGGGGTGGAAGCGGGGGATTTGGCGGGTGATTTGGCGGGGGATTTCGCGGGGGTGGAGCGGTTTGGGGCGGGGGTGGGTGAGCTGCTGCGGAGGGTAGCGTGGGAGAGTGTTCGGGGCCGGGAGTGATGGTGATCGCTGCGGCGAACTGCTTTGGGTAGTGCGGGCGATGACGAGCTCTTCATTCGTGGGGCTCGGGGTGCGCTCTTTGGGGGCGGGTGAGGAGGATTGCGAGAAGGTAGGCGAGGCCGCCGGTGCAGGCTGGGGCGAGGTGGACGGGGTTGTTGTAGCCGACCAGGGGATGGACGCCGATGGCGGCGCCGAATCCGACTGTGCCTGCCAGCGACAAGGCCTGCCATTGATGGCGGGTTGGGCTGCCGCACCAGGCGATGGCGAGGATTAGGAAACCGACGTTGAGGACGCCGCCGCCGAAGCCGGCGCGATCGTGTGCGATGAGAGGGATGAGCCGTGTGTTGAAGGTTTGCAACTGGGATCTGGTGGTATTCATGTACGCGAGGTCCTGCGGGACGAAAATGGTGGTCATGCCAACGATCGTGATCGTCAGACCGGCCGCCACCATTGCGCCGGCTGTTGCGATGAGCAGCCGGCGGCCCCATATCATGCGTCCGATTGTTTGATGGTTGGTGGTCAGGTCTGACTGCTGCCGCGAGTGCGCGGGCGTTTTAATGTGCGATAGGTGAGTGCCAGACCGATTGCGAAACAAGGGAGCAGCAAGAGGGTGGCGACGCCGTGCCAGGTGTCGAGGTAGCCGAAGCCCAAATAGCTTAGAAAGCTGAGAAAGCCGGCGATGTTGGAAAACAGCAGTGTCCACCAGGCCCATGGCAGGTGGGCGCGGAGCGGGAAGTGGATGAGCCAGAGATAGAGGATGGAGAGGGCGATCAACGTGCCGCCGAAGGCGACGCGGTCGTGGATCATGAAGTGAACGATGCGACAGGCATTGTGGCGCACAGTTCTTTGGCGGTCATTCCCAGGAAATGGTGTCGTGGGGCAGGAACTGGCCGGTTGCAGCCAGGAAGATGGCGAATCCGCCTGAGCAGAGGAGGCCGATGGTTCCGAGCGTGAGCCAGGGTCGGCCGTTGGCGGCGAGGGGTGAGAGGAGGCCTGCGGTTTCGTAGGTAGTATCGCTCATCGATCAAAATCCCAGGACAACCGGCGTGACGCCCGATGCGGCGAAGAATGGGTCGAGGCGTCGCGCCAGCTTTGGCCAGTTGTGATGCGGCACCGCGGATAGAGGTGGTGTTCGAGGTGGTACAGATGCTCCATGGCGATGACCGAGGCGATTTTGCCGCGGAACAGCCGTGTTTGCGACAGGACGGTCCGGCCGGCCGGGTTGTGGGGGAGATAGGACGTGACCAGAGGAATGACCCAACTGCCCATGATCATTAATACGGCGTAGACGGCGAAAATGGGCGTGCGGGGAATTAATGCGAAGCAGACGATCAATAATAGGGAATGCCGTGATGATTTCGAACGATGACGGCCGGGATGCGATGCGGTACGCGTTGCTGCCCAAAGCATGATGCGGGGCTGAAAAATTATTCCTTCGAGCAGTGTGCGAAAGAAAGACATCTTCGCAGCCGCGCCTTCGATGTCGTCTTCGTGTGGGAAAGCGGGCATGGTGGTGCAGGTGGACGAGGCGATAGGCGTGGCCTGAGCGGAAAGCCAGTAGTTCGATCAGGTCAGGAATAGCTCGTTCCACCGCCGGGGGAGGCCAAGGGTTCGGTGGACCAGGTCGTGGGAGATGGAGCCGAGGTCGCGAAGCTGAGGTACATCAGCGTTGCGATCGCGAGTGGCCAGAGGCGAAAGGAGGCGAAGGTGATGTAGGCGGCGACGCAGACGAAGGGGATGAGTAGGGTGGAGACGCGTGGAAGCGATTGATGGTAAGGAGATCACGGCCGAGGTCGGCGGAGTGAGGGGAGGGGTTGAGGGGGAGGTTCGGATTGCACGTGAACGAAGCTATCGCGTTTGGCGATGGCCGCCAAGTTTTTAATAGATTTGAAAGTAGCTTTATCGATTCTTCTATCGGTCTTGGCGATGAGATCGATGCACCGTTGGGGTTCAAGGCCGTGGCGGCATCGGCAAGAAGGGGGAGGATCAAGGGGCGATCGGGATGAGTGCCAGTTGTCGGTGATCGGCCTGGGCGGTGTCGCGGATGCCTTTGAGCATTCCGCCGAAGACGAGGTTGTGGAGCGGGAGGACGGCGTACCAGTAGGCGAGGCCGAGAAGGCCGCGGGGCCGGAAGCGGGCGATCATTGTGAGGTGTTTTTCCACCGCCGGTGGATTCGAGATTGAAACTCGCAAAACTCCAATCAGGAAGCGATAATAACTTGAGGACTTTCTGTGGTTAGCAGGAAGGGCAAGCGATATTAGCTTGCGGCCCCTTTAGGCCCCCATTTGAAGGTGTAACAATGATCGTTGCTTATAGCATTAGTGAGCCGGATTGCCGGGCGAGGATGTTTGAAGATGACCCTCAACTAAAGAAGTGCACGGGATGCGGCTATCGTTTGGATTTTTTCGCACATAACCCACGATTCCGGCTCGCAGGAGACAAATACGACATTTGCACGACATATGACCTCCAATCGATTGGATCGCTCGCCTTTAAACGGTTTTGTGAAGGACAGGGCTATTGTGGGTTACGATTCTTGGGATTCGATTCTGACGAAGTGCATTTTCATGTTGTCGTTGAAAAGATGGTGCCGTTTGATCCTGTTCGGCGTGGCACTCGTTTCGAGAACCTTTGCAACGACTGTGGTAATTACGAGTCGGTTGCTGGAGCAACGCCCGCATTTCTGAAAGTATCGACGCCTCTATTAGATGGGATTTATCGTACTGACGTTCTTTTTGGGAGTGGAAATCATAAAGCACCGTTAATTCTCGTTGGGCTCGACACGAAACGTAAGATGGAGATGGCAGGCCTGCGGGGGCTGTACTACCGTCCTGCAGAGGGGCTTCAATATTAGCAGTGAAGGTACCCGCAGCATCACGCTCCACAGCAAATTTTTAGACCTTGGCCTTGGGCCGAATGCTGTGCTCGGGCGGATGGCGGCGGCGGGTGGAGGTTCGCGACGGGTGGGGAAGGATCAACGGGCCATCGGACTGAGGGCCACTTGTCGATGATCGACCTGGGCGGCGGTTTGGATTCCTTTGAGCATTCCGCCGAAGACGAGGTTGTGGAGCGGGAGGACGGTGTACCAGTAGGCGAGTCCGAGGAGGCCCCTGGGTTGGAAGCGGGCGATCATTTTTAGAATGGTCTTTCCATCGGCGGTGGATTCTAGATTGAAATTCAGCATGGCGATGCCGGGCAGCTTCATCTCGGCGAGCAGGGAAAGGGTATGGTCGCGGTCGATTCCGACTACGCGCCAGAAGTCGAGGGCTTCGCCGAATTCGACGTGCTCGGCGTTGCGCCGGCCGCGACGGAGGCCTGGGCCTCCCAGGAGGGTGTCCATCCAGCCGCGCAGTCGCCAGAGGAGATCGCCGGCGTACCAGCCGTTTCCGCCGCCGATGCGGCAGACGGCGGCGAAGACGGATCTTTTGTCGGCGCTGATGAGGATGGATCGCTCGTCGGTGAAGACCGTTCCGCCTGACCACTGCGGGTCGCCGGGAATGGGGCCGGCGGCTGACCAGCGGGTTTCGACATCGTTGGCCTGGATTTGTTTTACCGCCTGTCGAATTGCCTCTCGAACGCCGATGGCGTGGTGGGGCATGAGACGCTGGGCCTGAAGGTTGGTGACGACGACGCGGTTGCGCATTCCTTCGCTGAGCGGGCCGGCAATCCTGTATGAAACGGGGGTTACGAGGCTGATCCAAAGAGAGCTTAGCTTTGGCGTGAGGAAGGGAAGGGCGACGACGATTCGCTTTGGGAGATGCAGTTCCTGGGCCATGAGCTGCATCAGGTCGCGATAGGAAAGCACGTCGGGGCCGCCGATTTCGAGAGTTTGGCCGGCGGTTTCGGGAACGCTCAGACAGCGCACGAGCCAATGCAAGACGTCGTCAATCGCAACCGGCTGCGACAGGGTTTTGACCCAGGAGGGTGTGAGCATCATCGGCAGGCGTTCGACGAGATAGCGAAGAATCTCGAAAGATGCCGAGCCGGCGCCGATGATCATGGCGGCTCGGAGTGTGGTGAGCGGAACACCGGTCGAGGCGAGACTGGCCTCGACTTCCCGGCGGGAGCGAAGGTGCTGACTCAGGCCGGCGCCCATCTCGCCAAGGCCGCCGAGGTAGATTATGCGCGGCAGGCCGGCTCGTGCGGCGGCCTGGGCGAAATTGGATGCGAGCTGCTGGTCGCGCCTGGGCGTAGCCGCCGCCGGAGGATTCCATGGAATGAACGAGATAATAGGCGGCACTGCATCCCGCGAGCTGGGCGGAGAGCTGGTCCACATCGGACATGTCGCCGGCGACGACGTCGACGTTGGGGTTGGAGCGCCATGGCCGCTCTTGGAGTTTTCGTGGCTCGCGCGCAGGCAACGGACGGCATAACCCGATTGCAGGAGCAGGGGAATCAGCCGGCCGCCGACGTAGCCGCTGGCGCCGGTGATGAAGATTGGACTTTTATCGTGGGTCATGCGGTTTTGAGAACGAGGTCGAGTTTATGGCAATGGAACCGGACGCCGCGTCAGGGCGTCCGGTTCCGCGATCAAAAGTGACGTGAAACTCAGGGCATCAAGACTGTATCGATGACGTGGATCACGCCGTTGGAGGCCTGGATGTCGGCGGCGGTTACCGTTGCGTCGCCGGCCATGACTTTGCCGTCCACGACCTTGAGGGGCAGGTCTTTGCCGTTGACGGTTTTGGCCTTGGACATTCCCATGACGTCTTTGGCCATCGCCTTGCCGGGTACGACATGGTAGGTGAGGATGGCGGTGAGCTTCTCTTTGTTTTCGGGCTTGAGGAGCATGGCGATGGTGCCCTCGGGGAGCTTGGCGAAAGCGGCATCGGTGGGGGCGAAGACGGTGAACGGGCCGGGCCCTTTGAGGGTATCGACGAGGCCGGCGGCGGTGAGGGCGGCGGCGAGGGTCTTGAACTGACCGGCGGCGATGGCGGTGTCGACGATGTCCTTGGGCGCGGCGGCGGGGGTTGCGACTGCGGGAGGGGTGGCCGCGGGGGAGGCAGTTTCGGCGGCGTTCATGCAGGAGACGCTGACCAGGCCGAGGCCGAGCAAGGCGGCCATCATCAGGTGGTTCTTGGACTTCATACGGATTCCTTTGGGCCTACAGTGGCCCTTGATATTGTTTCCTTCGTGCCTGGGCCACACGGCTTGGGCAGGTTGGAAGATGTTTCGCAGGCGTGGATGAAAATTCATCCAATTCAGCCACAACCGTAGGATGGTCGCGGGGAGAGTCAAATTTCGGCTGAAATGAAATCGTTATTTTATTCGGTAAATATAGTATTTAAAGTGGGATAGGTGCTGTGGACAAAAATGTTCGTGGGGCGTAGAATTCGTCCAAACCATCCAATATGGAGAAATTGCTTACCAGTAAAGAGTTGGCGCAGGCGATTGGCGCGAGTGAGAGCTCGATGCGGCGCTGGACGAACAGCGGGATCATTCGGACCGCGCGGACGGCCGGTGGGCACCGGCGGATTGCGGTGTCGGAGGCGATTCGGTTTGTGCGCGAGTCGGGGGTGACGGTGGTGCGGCCGGAAATGCTGGGGCTTTCTGATCTCCAGATGGTTGAGGGAGGGAATGCGCGGGCCGCGGGTAGTTTGGCGGAGCAGTTGTATGCGGCGCTGGAAGCGGGGGATGCGAAGGCCGCCAGGGGATGTGTGACGGGCCTGTATTTGAAGGGTTCGAGCGTGGCCGCGATTTGCGACGGAGCGATGCAAGGAGCGATGGAGCGGCTGGGGGAACTGTGGCGTGAGAACGTGCGGGGGATATTGGTGGAACATCGAGCGACGGACATCTGCCTGCACGCGCTTGGCGAATTAAAGCAGATGATCGGCGAGCCGTTGAAAGAGGCTCCGGTGGCGCTGGGCGGGGCACCGGAAGGGGACCCGTATCTGCTGCCATCGATGATGGCCGGGGCTGTTTTAGCGGAAGCGGGATTTCGCGACATCAACTTTGGTCCCAATACGCCGCTTGAATTGCTTGGATCGGCGGCGGAGGAGAACAAGGCGAGGATTGTCTGGTTGTCGGTGAAGGCGGCGGCGGACGGAGCGAAAATGCGAACAAGAATTCATGATGTGGCGGGTCGGCTGGAGAAACTGCGGCGCAGCTTGTAATAGGCGGCAGCGGATTGGAGTCATTGGGCGTGCGTTCGTCGAAGAATGTTCACCTTATGGAAACGATGGGGGAATTGGCGGCGTTTGCGCGGGGGTTGGTGGGGGTGGTGGGTGTCACAGAACGGGGAAAAATTCGGAAGGGTTTATGAAAGTGGGGCGGGGTGCGGGCGGTGAGCTTCTCCGCGGATGACGCGGGCGGGATTGATCCGGCGAGGCAGCCACAAAACAACAGGCCGCCAAACCCTCCGTTTTCATCCTCTCTGGGTGAGGCGCAGCCTTATGATCAACTCCGGTGAAATCCCGTGGTGAAACTCCGCGGTACACCTGGCGTTCAGAGCAGCCCCTCCAACTCCCCGACCAGCTCCCCAAAATACCCCAGCGCCGTATCCACCGCCGCCGGCCGCTCCATATCCACCCCCGCATCCCGCAATAGATCCAGCGGAAACTTCGAACACCCTCCTTTCAAAAATCCCAGGTAGTCGTTCAACTCCCGGCTCCCCTCCCTCCACCACCCGCTTGCTCAGCGCAATCGCGGCCGAAAGTCCGGTCGCATACTTGTAAACATAAAACGCGCGATAAAAGTGTGGGATCCGCAAACACTCCAGCTCCAGCTCCGCATCGATCACAAAATCAGGCCCAAAGTACAACTCCAGCAGCTTCCGATACTCCCCCCGCAGCGTCTCCACCGTCAGCGGCTCGCCGCTCTCCACCAGCGCATGAATGATCTTCTCAAACTCCGCAAACATCGTCTGCCGGATGATCGTTCCGCGAATCCCATCGATCATCCGGTTGATCAAAAACGCCCGCTCCTTGTCGCTCTTCGCCTTGGCCATCAGATGCCGCGCCAGCAACTGCTCGTTAAACGTGCTCGCCACCTCCGCCACGAAGATCGTGTAGTTGTAATACTGGTACGGCTGGCTCTTGGCCGAGTAATAGCTGTGCATCGAATGCCCCGCCTCGTGCGCCAGCGTAAACACATGATCCAGCACCGTCGGCTGATAGTTCATTAAGATATAGGGCTGCCCGTCAAAGCTCCCTGAGGAAAACGCGCCGCTTTGCTTCCCCTGGTTGGGATACCGATCACACCACCGCCCCACGGTCATGCCCCGTTCCAGTTCCTTGCAATACTCGCTCCCCAGCGGCGCCAGCGAATCCACCACCACCTTCACGGCCTGGTCCCAGGTATGCCGCTTCTCCAGCTCGGCCAGGATCGGCACGTACGTATCATACTGATGAATGTCACGGAGCTTCATCTTCCGCCGCCGCAGCTCGTAATAACGATACAAGGCCGGCATGTTGCGATGTACCGAGTCGATCAGGTTGTCGTACACGCTCACCGGCACGTTGTCATGAAACAGCGCACTCTTGAGCGCGCTCTCATACCCCCGCGCCTTCGCATAATAAACATCCCGCTGCACTGACCCGTTCAGCGCCGCCGCGATCGAATTTTTATGCGCATCATACTGCGCATAATACTTCCCAAACGCCTCCTTCCGCACCGCGCGGTTCGGCGATTGCAAAAACGCGGAGTAGGACGAATGCCCCAGCTCCACCAGCTCCTTCTTCTCATTGCGAATCGCCCCCCACTTCAAATCCGCATCGTTTAACTGCCTGAATATCTGGTTCGACGCCTCGCTCATCTCCCCCTGCATCGCCAGCAGGTTCTCCTCCTTTTTCCCCAGCGTGTGCGGCCGATACCGCAGCATCCGCTCCAGCTGCAACCCCCACGCCTTCATCTCCGGCGCCCTGGCAAAGCCCGCCATTACCTTCGACGAAATCCCCATCACCTCCGGCCGAATATAGCTTGCCGCCTGCGCCGCCTTCGTCGCCGTGCTTCGATACCGCCCCATCATCCGCTGATACTCACTGTTGGCCTGGTCCTCCGTCGTCTTCAGCGAGGCATAAACCCCCAGCCGCTCCCCCGCGCGATCAAACTCCGCATCAAACGCAAAACACTCGGCCAGCATCTTCGCGCTCTCCCCCAGCCTCCCCCGAAACCGCTCATACCCCCCGATGGTCTGGGCCCATTTTTCAAAATCCGCCTCCCACGCCGCATCGGATAAATACAAACTCCCCAAATCCCACCGATCCGCCTGCTTCACCTTTTCCCGCGCCGGCAACGCCTTTACCTTGGTCTTGGCCATGAGTCTTTCCGCATCCTTTCCTTAAGGTGCAAGATCATACCCACCGGCGATTCTTTGCAAGTAGTTTAGCAACAAGGAATCGTGCGCCCGCCACGGTCCGAATTGCACAACGGAACAACGACGCCGCGGGGGGTGGGGGATCAGGATAGGGTCAGGTTGCGAGCAGTTCGGGCAACTGTTTGGTGGCGATGCCGATTGGCCGGTCTAAGGGGATGCCGGCGCAGGTGAGGAGGGTGCCGAGCAGGTCGCCCTGGTTGGCCTTGAGGTCGGGCAGGTAGCGGCCGGTCTTGAGGGCGCCGCCGCCTTTGCCGGCGATGACGAACGGGAGGTGAGCGCGGCTGTGCTTGTTGCCGTCCTCCAGACCCGAGCCCCACATCATGATGCAGTTGTCGAGCAGCGTCCCATCGCCCTCCTTGAGGCTGGCCATCTTCTTGACCATGTCGGCGAACTGCGTCACGTTGAACTGGCTGATCTTCGTTACCTTGTCCATCTTCACCGGGTCGTTCTCATGGTGGGTCTGGGAGTGGTGTTCGTCGGTGAAGCCCAGCTCGGGGTAAGAGACGCCGTTGGGGGTCGAGCCGATATACGTGCTGACGCGGGTGAGGTCGCACTGGAAGGCGAGGATATTCAGGTCGCACATGACGTGCATGTATTCGCTGCGCTTGTCGCCCTCGGGGATCTTGATCTCGATGGGCAGGGAGTTGGCGGCGGGGCGGTTGTCGGAGGCGACGCCAGCATTGGCGCGGGCGGCTTCGGCCTGGCGCGTCTGGATTGCGGCGATCCGCCGCTCTACCGAGCGCACGCTGTCGAGATACTCATCGAGCTTGCGCTGATCGTCGCTGCTGAGTTTCCCGCGCAAGTCCCTGGCCCCGCCGAGGACCAGGTCGAGCATCGAGCGGTCCAGGGCGTCGGCCGAGGTTTTGGCGGCCTGGGCGCCGCCGCTGCCCGCCTCGCGGCACTGGAAGAGTCGCTTGAGAACACTGCGCGGGTTGATCTCCGCAGGCATCGGCTGCCTGGGCCCGCGAAAGCTGCAGTGCGAGTAGTAGGCCTCGTTGAGGCCCTCCTGGTGCTCCCGGTGCGTCTGCGGCATCGTCGCCAGCTCGAGCGATGGCAGGGGGGTGAAGGCGCCGACGTAGTTGGCGGCAATCTGGTCGGCCGAGATGGCGATGTTGACCACGTCCCGCCGGTGCGTGTCCGGCAGCGAAGCGGTGAGCCACGTGGATAGTTCCAGGGCGTGGGCGTGCCGCCCAGCGGCTCAATCGGAACGCCGTTGATTCCCTTGACCACCAGGCACTGGTCGAGCACGGGCGCAGGGGCTCGAGGATGGGGGGCGGCGACTTGAGGAAGGTCGCGGGATCGGTCGGCCAGAAACGGTCGGGGATGACGCCGTGCGGCATGTACATGAACCCGAGGCGCACCGGCGGCTTGAAGGCTGCCGCCTTGGGCGCATCGGCCCAGCCCATGGTTTCCAGCAGCGGCAGGGCGAGGGCGACGCCCAGGCCGCGCAAGCAGGTGCGGCGGGAGATGAGCAGGTTGCTTGGCATGAAATGAATACTCGTCCTTCCTGGCGGCGTTGGCAATCCCCTTTCGCCCGACTAGTTGGCTCCGACGCCCTCTGTCCTCACGGCGCGTTCTTCGCTTCAAGCCTGCTGCATATCCTCGCCTGCTTTCTTAGTGATGATCTTGCCAGCCCGTCGCTATCGATTTTTCCAAATGGACGGGTCCCGGCGGCCATCCAGGATTGCGATCACCTCCAGGCGATGGGATTTTCGACGGAAGTAGATGTTGTAGGGGAATCGTCTGAGAGTTACTCGGCGAATATCACGGTAGATCGGGGGATGAGCCTGGGGCATTTTCCCGAGGTATCGCAGCGCATCACGAACATGTGAAGTAAACTCGACTCCCAGATTGGCCTGTTCCTGGTACCAATCGGCAGCAGCGTCAAACTCAACGGCGGCTTGCGGTGTGAGAACGACCGGCAGGGTCATTGTCGAAACCGCGTAGTGCTCGGGCCTCAACCATTTCCCAGGGAATGACTGAATCGGGATCCTGATCCAACGATTCAATGCGATGATCAAGAAGTGCCTTCAGTTCGTCGTGGACCTCCGCCACATTACTCGCGGCGCAAAGGCCGCCCCAGACTTCTTCGACCAGCCGCAATCGCTGCTGGGCGGGCCACGCACCAACCTCATCTAAGATGGTTTTCAGATCCATGGGATGCCATCCTAAGCCATGATTCGCACTTGCCACTAAACGCGTACTATTATACCGCGTCTGCCAATGGGGCTCAAAGATAGAGGGTGGGCAGGCGTGCATCCGTGGATTGTGGCTCTTCCATGAGGACAGGGGCGGGGGGAATAGGTCAACACATCACCTGGCGGTGCGGATTCCAGGGGGACTACTCAGCCTTCGATACGTGAACGGATAGCTCGTGACGATCCCGACGACGAGGGTCTGCATGTGGTAGTCATCTTTTGCGACGGCATCGGCCAACTGATCGACGATTACTTCGTCGTAGCCTTCCAACTGATGGCAGAGGGCGTAGGCCAGGAGCTTGGCGGTGAGGTTGCGGCAGAAATCGTCCTTGCGTGCGGCGATGATGCTCTTGAGCTGTGCGGGGGTGGCGAAGCGGTGACCGCCGGGGAGTTCGCCGGTGGCGTCGATTTTGCCGCCGGAGTCGTCGGTGTCTCGCCAATGGCCGATGGCGTTGAAGTTCTCCAGGCCGAAGCCGATCGGGTCGAGGACCTTGTGGCAGTTGGCGCAGACGGGGTTGGAGCGGTGCAGCTCGGTGCGCTGCCGCAGGGTGAGGTTGGCGACTTTTTTATGGTCCTGCTTGTCCAGCGCCGGAACGTTGGGCGGCGGCGGCGGGACGTGCTCGCCGAGGACCTGCTCCAGCACCCACACGCCGCGGTTGACGGCGCTGGTGCGGTTGGGGAAGGAGCTGGTGGCCAGGACGCCGGGCATGGTCAGGATGCCGCCGCGATTGGGATCGGCCAGTTTCACCTTGCGCAGTTGGGTGCCGCCCACCTTGCCCTCGTCGAGCCCGTACACCGAAGCCAGCGCGGCATTGAGGTACGTGTAATCGCTGTCGATGAATTCGGTGAGGGGGCGATTCTCGCGGAGGATATTCTCGAAGAACAGCCGGGCTTCGTCGTACATCGACGAGCGGAGCGCCGAAGTCATTTGCGGAAACTTTGCCGGGTCGAAGGTTTTGCCGGCCAGTTTGTCGAGGCCAAGCCACTGGGCGCCGAAGCCGTCGAAGAGCGCCCGCGAGCGCGGGTCGGCCAGCAGTCGGCGGGCCTGGGCGGCGAGGGTGGCGGGGTCGTGCAGCTTTGCGGCGTCGGCCAAGGCGGATAACTCCGCGTCCGGCATCGTCGCCCAGAGGAGGTAGGAAAGGCGCGACGCCAGTTGATAGTCGTCGAGGGCCACGATCTCCCCTGCATGGTCGTCGCCGTCTCCGATGCCGGGCGTGATGAAGAGGAACTGCGGCGAGACCAGAACCGCCTTGACCATCAGCCGCAGGGCCTCGGGGTAGGGCTTGGCGTTTTCCGTCGCCAGCGCAAACACCCGGAGCAGCACGTTGATCTCCGCGTCTGAAGGCGGCCGACGATACGCGATCCGGGCCAGCGACCGTGCGGCTTTCCGCGCGGCGGTTTTGGGGTCTTCGCCAGCGGCCGGAAGATCGCCGCACAATCGCCGCTGAAGATCGGTCGGCGGCGCACCCGGGGCGCGAAGGTGCGGTCGAGCACTTCATTGGCCACCGACAGGTATTGCTCGACCAGCAGCGGCGACAGCGAGTTGGTGTATGCGGCGCCGATCACCTCGTCGGGAAGATCCCGGGCGATGTTGGGGTCGACGCCGAACAGGTCGTGGAGGGTGTTGCCGTATTCTGTCTTGTTCAGGCGCCGGATCACGAATGGGCCGGGATCCTTTGGCGTGCGCCGCTTCATCCCGCCGATCCAGTCGAGCACGATTTTCCGCTCCTGCTCAGTGGGCTGCTTATCGGCCTCCTCGGGGGGCATGTCGTGCGTTTGGATCTGCAGCGCGGATCGCTTCCAAAGCAGGCGGAAGGCGAGCGCTTCGGGGTCGCTTAAGACGCTTTGGAAAGTTACCCCGCCCTTCTGCTTGCAGCCGGTGTGGCAGCGCCCACAGTAGGTTGTGACGAATGGGGAGACTTGATTTTTGAATGCCTTCTTCGCCTCGGCGCGGTGCGCGTCACGTCGGCGGCGACGTCAGGGGATTCATCGGCGCGCGCCACGGAGGCGGCGGTGGAGAGGGCCGCGGCGCATAAGAGCCACCGCGCGAACAAGGAGAGGAATTGGGACATCGGGAACTTGGGGCCTCCGAGGCTGGGGATGCCAACCTTCTTAACTGTTAATTTAAGTACCCAAAGGACGGCAGGGTTGTTGGCGGCCGGGGAGGAGCTTTGGTTGGCGGAGCGGCGGAAGCGGGGCGGAGCCAAAGGTGAGTATCGAATGGAGAAGGCCGTGGTTGGAAAGCAGACGGTGTCGCTGAAGGACGGGCATTGGGTGCTGGGCATCACAACCGACACGGAGGTTTTTTGGGGTGGTGGGGGTCGGTTTTGGTGCGCAAATTGGGTTTGAGGGGGTCTGGGAGGAGGGAGATGAGGATTGACAAGGGGTTAGGTCAAAACCCCTGGTAGAAAGCGCCCCCAAAGCGCCCCCGGAATCTCCCTCTTTTCTCCCCCGTGTCTCCCTGTTTCTGACAGTAAATCTCCCCGAAATCTCCCTCGAATCACCCCCCTTCGACAGGCCCGTTTGAGGAAAGTTCGAAATCCGAAAGTTCGAATCCCCGAATGAAATCCCAATGAGGAATGAGTTAATGACGAAACGTGGCGGCGGGAGTGAGCCCCGGATGTGCATCCGGGGTTCCGCTTTTGAAGATTCGATTTCGAGTCTACGGAAAGCCATCGCTTTTGAAGATTCGATGTATCGAATCTGCTGGAGCTATTTGATTGTCAAAGAACACTGCGGCTGGCTTTGGGGAGAGTTCGGTGGTCCCTCCCTTTTTGCTGGCCGGAGCTTCCGTAGGGGAAGCTAACATTATCCTATCAGATGGAGGAGGGGAGTCAAGGGGGAATCAGGAATGTTTCAGCCGCGGGGCGGATGGGCGCGGATGGGAAGGGAGAGGAAACTCAGAGGGTGGGGCGGTCGCGGATCAGGGCGGGAGCTGGCGGGGGGGTGGCAGGGGGAGGGATGAACATGGCGGGAGTTTATGGGATGGCTCGGAGGTGGGAACTCGCGTGGCGATGACGCGACAAGCACATTTTTTCTATTCGGCTGCGTGGTGGAGAATCGGTATAGTCAAAATGGCCAATCACGGCCGAGAAACCTGGAACAGGAGGCATCGATGAATCGAGCTGTGACAATGATTGCGGCGCTTGGATTGATCGCGGGTGTCTTCAGCAGGCCGCGTGCGTATTCGGCTGATGTGCCGGATGTGGACAAGGCGGTGCAGGGAACGTGGCAGGTGGTTTCGATGGAGATGAACGGGAAGGCGCTGCCGAAGGAAAAGATCGGCAACGTGTCGATGAAGTTCGAAGGGAACAAGGTGATTCGGACGATTCCGGACGGATCATTGGGCAAGCCGATTGTGTGCACAACGGATGCGTCGAAGACGCCGGGGTGGATGGACTGGAAGGATGAAGCGGGGGTGACGCTGGCACTGTATGAGGTGAGCGGGGATACGCTGAAGCTGTGCTTTGGGCCCGACCCGCAGCCGGATAAGCCGTCGGTGCGGCCGACGGGGATGGACTCAAAGATGGGGTTGTTGATGGTGCTGGAGCGGAAGAAATAAAGGACTTGATTGTCGAACAAAAGTTCGCGACGAGTTCGTGTGGTAGCGAGAAATGATTAGGTAGGTGCCGGCATCATTCGTGGTGGGAGTGATGGTGCAGCTTTGCCGGATGCTGGTGGGCCGGCGAATCAGGTCGCGACGGAGGTTGGGTATGGATCGCTACGAAAGGCCGCATGACTTTCGCGTCTACTTAAAAAGCAGCACTTCAATGGATCGTTTGAGCTTTCTTCCAGGACTTCTACAATTTTCCGGATGATCGATGACAAGCTTGAGCCGGTGTACGTTCTCGGATTGCGATCGGAACGAATCCGCCAGCGTGCGCGAATGACGATTTTCGTGATGATCATCTTTAGCATCCTCGTCATGACGGCCATATGGCTGTTTCAATACGGGCCGCGTTTTCCCGAGCTATACGACTATCTCTGGATGTCGCTTGTCGCTGGGGCTTTGAGCTTTGGTTTTTGGCGAGGCTGGCAGCAGTTTATTGCACGTGGCAACGCGTGGCGGCTCACGGTAGGTTCAGATTTTCTTTTGCTTGGGCGACTGAATATTCCTGATCTACGAGTTGATCTAGCGAGCATAACGAAGATTGTCGAGATACCTGGGCATTCGATCACAGTCTTTACGACATCGTCCAAATTGCCAATATCGATTCCGTCTTCGGTTGATCATTTCGAAGAAGTGCGAAGTCGATTATGCACGTTTTCAACCGGGATCAGTGAAGTTCGATCCGCCGGTGCAATGCGGTTGGCTGTCGTTGCTATAGTGCTAGCCAGCTCGGTGTTCGGTGTCGCAGGAATGTTGATCGTGTTCACCTCAGATAGCCCGAAGCTTGTCGTCCCGGTCGGACTGGCTCTTGCAGTGCTGATTGTCGGAACGGTCGGGGCAGCACAATTCAATCCAAACATTGATTCGAAAACTGCGCCGGTTGATGTGGCTTTGTGTGTTTCCGCTCTTTACGATTGTCATGAAGGTTGTGCATCTATTTCCCGAATCTCGCCATTAAACGATTAAGGCCCCAGCTTATTTTGCGGCTGGCTTTACTTCGATTTGGAGGATTCGGTGGCGTTCGTCGGTGCCGTAGTGGATGGTGACGGTGTCGCCGGGGTTGAGGGATTTCAGGACTTCGGCGGAGGCTTTGGCTTTTTCGGGGGGCCAGGTGATGGCGTAGCCGTCGGGGGGGCCGTCTTTTGGTTTTATGGCGACCCAGAAGTTGTTGTAGACCTTGATGACCTCGCCGGTGACGACGCCGGTTGGCCTGCCCATGATGCGCTCGATGGCGATGAGACGTTTGGAGTCGCCGTCGGATTCGAAGCGCAGGCGGACGCGGTTGACGTTGAAGACTGTTTTCAGGACGCCGAGGGAAGCCTTTTCGGTGCCGTCGCCGATGAGGAATTTGGTGGGCTCGTCCTGGCCGTCCAATTGAACGGTGATGGAATCGGCCGCTTTGTCGAGGACGAGTCCGCCGACGATTCCATCTTTGAGGGCGTCTTTGGCGGGGGCTTTGGGGGTGTCGGGCTTTGGATCGGCGGCGCGGGTCGGGGGGCAGGTTAGACAGCAGGCGAGGATTGTGAGGAGCGGGAAAGACGCGTGAAGCGCTGGTGAGGCATGGTACTCCTGGAATGGATGGCGGAGTTATCCTAGCTGCTTCGGCCGCGGCCAACAAAGAGATTTTGGGGGCGACTGGCTTGAAGTTTAGTTTAAGTTTATTTTACTTTGCGCCATTCGCCTTTGTCGGTTTTGAACCAGTCGCCGGGTTTGGCTTTGGTGAAGTGGCGTTGGGCGGCTTCGCGGGCTACGGTGGTTTGATCGGTTTTTTGTTCCTTGGCGATGATGGCGTAGAGCTCGTTGCGGTCGGCGTTTTCGGCCGCTAGCAGCGGGGCGGCTGCGGCGGGGAGTTTGGCGGGGTCTACGGCTTCGAGAAGGCCGGCGGTGGTTTCGCCTATTTTGCCTTCGTCCTTTAACTGCCGGATGGCGTTTTTGCGCTGGGCGAAACTTTCTACCAGCTCGGCCTTGGTTTTGGCGCTGAGCGTGTCGGCCGTGGCGGAGAGGGCGAGGAGGACGAGGGAGAGGATGATGAGTTTTGGTTTCATGTTGGCTCCTGAGTGGATTGCGTTGCTTTTCAGGGGGTGGGCTGGGTGGCGGGGTTGGTGGCGGTGTTGGTGGTGGGGGCGAGGGCGGCGGCTTTTTTGTCTACGTTGGTGAAGAACTCTTCGAGCTCGCGATCGACCTTCACTTTGATGTCGACGTCGGCCTTGATGTAGATCGGATCAACGGCCACGTGAATGCACGCCGGCAGCGTGAAAATCATCAGGATGGGGAAGGCTTGTTTCACGAAGCACCTTTCTATCATGTTCGAACTTAGTGGCTCACCATATTCCTTATGACAAGCCAATGTTGAAGAAGTTGGTCAAATCCGCCGAAACTGAGGTCGAGTGTGAGTTCCTGATTGTCCTGGCCGATCTTGCCGGTTCCGTGGATCTTGACGGTCAGGCGCAGCTGGTTGTTCTGCTGAACGAAATCCAGCTTTAAGAGGTCATAGCGAAAATCCTTGAGTGAATCCACAACGCGGGATTTGACGAGGGAGGACTGGCGGCCTTTGGAGAAGCGGGGATCCTGCTCCAGAAGCTTGGCGACATCGTTCGCGCGCTGGGCGAGCTTGATCGAGCCTTCGCCGGGGGCGGCGTAGAGGTAGCCGTCGTGGAAGGCGATGCTTGGCCAGCGGACGGAGACGGGGAGGCGGCCGTAGACGGTGCCGTCGCCGTCGGCGTTTGGGCCAGCGGTGAGCTTGAGAATGTCCTTGATTTGGAGGCCATCGCCGAAGGCGACGAAGTCGAAATCGGGCTTGGCGGGATCGAAGCGGACGGCGTGGCTGTAGAGATGGCCGGCGGCCCAGCCCCATTGGGTTTGTTCGATGAGGATGGAGGAGGGGCTTTCGACGCGGAAGGCGATGAGGCCGCCGGAGAGCTCCAGCTTGCCGAGATTGGCGCTGGCGATTTTGATCTGCTGGTTTCCGGGGGTGGAGAGGGGCGTGAAGCTGTTGAGGGTGATGTCGGTGGAGAAGCCGTTGATGCTGGCGCTGTAGGAGGTGCTGGCGAAGTTGGCGTCGGAGATGGCGAGATGGATTTTGGGCGTGAGCTGACCGCGTTCGTAGAGCACGCGCGAGTCGAGGGCGAAGGAACCGGTGAGGTGGATGTCGCTGGTGCTGTGGAGGAGGGTGCCGACGGCGGCGGGGTCGGTGAGATCGAACTTTGGGAGGGTGGCGGAGATGTCGGCGCGGAGGCCTTCGATGGGGGTGGTGTCGACGTTGGCCTTGATCTGGAGGATGGCGTTTTTGAGGAGGGGCCAGGCGAGGTTGAGATCGAACTTTCCATCGGCGAAACGGGCAGCGCCGCTGAGGCCGGGCCAGGCGTCGTTGAAGAGGGAGGTGGCTTTGACAGAGATGGAGCCGGCGTCGTCGCGGTGGAGGTTCTGGGAGATGGGGATGCGGGCGTCAAAGTCGAAGACGCCCAGGCCGGGCGTGTCGATCCAGGCGGTGCTGTGGGCGCAGGAAAGCTGGGCGTCGAGGATGGGGGGCTGCCCGGTTTGTGGGTGAGGATGGCGATGACGGCCAGATCGTTGAGCTTTGCATAATGCGGGCCGACTTCGATGTCGAAGGATTGGTCATGGCGGGCGCGGAGGTTGAGCTGGGCGGAGAGTGAGGAATCGGCCAGGGAGTAGTGGAGGGTGGGGGTTTTGGAGTTGATGAAGTTGGCGAGGAAGGCGGTGGTGGTGATGGGATGGAGGCCGCGGGGGAAGTCGATGGATTCGAAACCGAGCCAGGATTCGTCGGAGACGGTGGCGGTGATGGCGGAGGGATTGGCGGTGCAGGCGATGTCGAGCTCGCCTTGCAGTGCGGTGATCTGGGAGCCATGGCCGTCGAGGGGCAGGCGGCAGGGGGAGAGCTTGAGGCGGAGGGATTCACAGGCGGCGGTCCAGGGGTGGGCCGAGGGGGCGGTGGTGGCGGGAGTTGAGGTGGAGGTGATGGGGGACATCCTGAAGGTGGCGGGGGATTTGTCGAGGAGGATTTCCAGCAGGGGCGGGCGCGGATGGATTTTGGCTTGGCGCAAGGGAGTGATCCAGCGGGTTTGGA
Source organism: uncultured Phycisphaerales bacterium (assembly GCA_963788015.1). GTDB lineage: Bacteria > Planctomycetota > Phycisphaerae > Tepidisphaerales > Tepidisphaeraceae > JBBRHH01. The sequence goes on along the minus strand of CAWBEY010000012.1, from coordinate 1,919,716 downwards.
CGTCTTCGATGCTGACACGGGCACCGGGAGCGATCTGAAGGTTAGTACCTGAATCGGCGCAGGTGAGGTCGAAGTTGGCGGAGCGCGAACGCCGGGAAGATCAATGCCGGCGGTGGGCAGGCGGAGGTCGCCGCGCTGGAGATCGAGATGGGTTTCGGCTGCGTGCAGTTGCCAGGAAAGGGGGCCGGACGGGCGAGGGCGGTGCAGCTTGGCTTGCACTTTCCCGTTGAGGGCGAGGGGGCCGAGGCGATCAACGTCCAGGCCCATCCGCAGGGCCTGGGCGGAGATAAGGGGGCCGAGCTGTCCGGTTGCCGACCAGGTGAAGGCCGACGTTAGATCGGCGGCGTTGGGCGACAATTGCCAGGAGATATTGCCTTTGGAGAGGGAGCCTTTCCAAGCGGGATTGGAAAGGGCGAGGGAGATTTCGGCGTGGTCGTGGTGCAGGGTGGAGGCGAGTTGAACGGAGGTGGTGAGCTGGTTGAAGCGGGCGGAATCGGAGGTGAGGGTGATCTGGCCTTGGTTGAGCTCGAGCTTGTCGTTGGAGGCGACGTCCACCACCAGGGCGATCTTGTCGGCCAGAAGAAGATGATCGCCAAATTTTTGCGCAACCAGCCGTCCTGGAGGCGGGACCAGAGCTTGACGGAGAGGCCGGTGGGGCGCGGAGGAATTGCACGCGTGCGGAGAGGATGCCGCCGGCGCGGAGGCTGGGTGGGAGATAAGCCCGGCCAAGGGCGAGGAGGGAGGAGGCATCGATGCCCTGCACGTCGGCGATTAGATCGGTGTGCTGGGTGGCGGTATCGACGGTGCCGGTGATGTGGAGCGGGGCGTTGAGCAGGTTGGCGTTTAGATCGACCGAGGCGGGTTGGGTGGCGACTACGTGGCCGTAGATGGGGATCGACACCTGTCGGTCGCCGAAGGTCATTTGGATCGATGAAGCGCGGAGGATCAGATCGTGAAATGGAAAGTTGCCGCCGGTGCTGCGCCGTTGGAGCGAAAGGCGGCAACGGGGCCGAGATCGATGCCGTTGGCGGTGACGCCGGCGCGCAGCAGGAGGCCGGTCAGTTCGATGGTCTGGACGCGGCCGCGGAGGAGGGTGAAGGGGTGATAGGTTGCGGAGATTTGGACGATGCGGAGGCCGGTGTGCTGGGCGAGGACGATGTTGTCGATGTCGGTGCGGAAGATGGAGACGTAGCGAACGTTGAAGCGGGCAGCGTTGAGGCCGACGGAGGCCAGGCTCCTGGAGACGACCCAGGTGACGATCCAGGGGAGAATGAAGAGTTGCACCAGCCACGCGGCCGTTGCGACAAAGGCCAGGATGATGAGCGGCCGTTTGAGCCTTGGGGGAAGCGACCAATGCGCGAAACGCATTTGAGGATCATAACGTATCGCGGGAGGAGAGTGGGCGAGGCGGGTCAGAGGGCGGGAAGTTTGCTGCGGGTGCCGCCGGCGCTTTGTCGCCGTTGGCTCATCGTGTAGCATGACGGGAACCTGTCGTTTTGAGTGGGCGCTGCTGCGTGTGTTGTGTTTGCGTGGGTTTATGAGCCAGTTCAACTTACAAAAAATCGGCGGCGTGACGGTCGTGGAGTTTACCACCGCTTCGCTGATGGATCGCATCGATCTGGAGAAGCTGGGGCAGGACCTATACAAGCTGGTGGATGAACAGGATTTGCGCAACATCATCATCGATTTTCATGTTGTTCAGTATCTGTCGAGCCAGGCGATTGGGATTTTGCTTTCGCTGCGAAAGAAGATGGTGGCGCTGAAGGGGAGCCACCTGGTGATGTGCGGGGTTGGGCCGAGGCTGATGGAGTTGCTGAAGATCACGCGGCTGGATGTTGTGTTTACAGTGAAGGCGGATCAGAAGGATGCGCTGCGGTGGATGGAGCGGCAGGGGGCGAAGTGAGTGCTAGGGGCTAGGGGCTGGTGCTGGGGGCTGGGGAAGGTTGTGAGATTTGGAGATGTGTTATGGCGGAGCCTCGGGTTGTGGTGCAGTTTAGTGTTTTTCTGGTGAATAAGCCGGGGGTATTGGCGCAGGTGACGGGGGCGCTGGCTGGGGACAAGATTAATATGGTGGCGTTGACGCTGGTGGATTCGCAGGAGCATGGGGTGCTGCGGTTTGTGCCGGAACAGCCAGCGGAGGCGCGGAAGGTGCTTGCGCGGTTGAACCTGCCGACGACGGAAACCGAAGTGCTGTGCATGGAGCTGGCGAATCACCCGGGAGCGCTGGCGGATGTGGCCGAGGCGCTGGGCAAGAACCACATCAACATCAACTATGCGTACGTTACGAGCGGCGCACCGGGCGGGCGCACCACTGGGATCGTGAAGGTGGGGGACATGAACAAGGCGCAGCGCGTGCTGAAGCAATCGGCCGGGAAGCAGAAGGAAACGAAGGTGCGGCGGCTGGGTGGGCGGAGATAACTTGACGGGCTTCTATTGGCGGATTATGGCGCGGATCAGGGAGCGGGGCGGTTTGCGCTTTTGATGAACCAGGTTTTGGCGACGGGGTCGGACTTGAAGAAATTCAGGAGCAGGTCGGCCACTTTTTGACGGCCGGTGTCGCTGGGATGGGTGCCGTCGGGGCCCAGGTCCTCGCGCTTCCATGTGAGATCGTCGGCCTGGCGGGGTGTGGTTCCGTCGCCCCAGAGGTATGGGCCCCAGAGGGCGAGGGGCGACTTTTCGGGAGCTTTAAGCTGATCATTAATGACACCGCGCACGGCCAAGGCGCTTTCGTAGGCATAAGGTTCGGGGTTGAGCGGGGTGACGGCATAGCCGGCGTAGATTCGGCTTGAGAGGTAGGCGATTTTCGCGTTGGGGTAATGCGTGGCGGCGAGGGTGAGGATTTTTTGGAGATGTTCCTGGAGGGCCTTGGCGTGGGCGGGGAATTCGCCGATTTTCGCGGGGTTGATCAGGGCCTGTTTGATCCAGAGCACCTGGACTTGTTGGGGCGTGACGCCGGCCGCCTTGAGGCGTCTGCCTGCTTCTTCCCACACTGCGTTGGTGCCGCCGGCCGTGTTGGCGGTCCAGGCGGCGGCGTCCTTGCCGCCTTGCGCGGCGTCAACAATCGTGAGCAGTGGAGACTTCTCCGCATCAGCGTCCGCGATTTGCTTGAAGCGCGAGAACTCCTGGGTGGTGTTGGACATGCCGATGGACATCAGGACGATTTTGCCATCGGCGGCGGGCTTGCCGTCGGCGTTTAAGGGAGCGATTTGCGCGGTGGCTGCCTCGGCAAGTTTGGCAAGAGGTTGGGGTGGGGAATTGCGGCCGGCGCCGTACAGTCCGCCTTCCTGTGCTTTGTATTTTTCGTCTGGCTTGAATTGTGTGAGCGGGACGAGGCCGGTGGTTTCGCGGTTGGTGATGGCGGGGCGGGAGGCGGGGGTGTTGGTTTTGCGACGCTCGGCCTTGGCGCGGTCGAGATAGGCCTGCTCGTCGGGGGTGAGGTGGTCGCCGTGCTGCTCGCGCTGGTAGAGGGCTTTGGCACGGTCCCAGTCGATGGGGGATTGATCGGGGCCGTCGGCGGCGAAGGTGGAGGGGAAGAGGGACAGGAGGAGGAGCAGGGGGAGGATGGGGTGGATGGGGCGGGTGGTGTGATTGGTGCGCATGATGTGGGCCTCCAGAATGAAAGAAGGAGGCGGCATTTTAGAGCCGCCTCCTTTAAATGTGAACTCTGGATGGGGTATCGATCAGGCGCGGCTGAGATATTGGCGGGTTTCGGTGCTGATGCGGACGGTTTCGCCGATCTCGATGAAGGGGGGGACGCGCGTCTTGAGGCCGGTTTCGAGAGTGGCGTCTTTCTGCTGGTTGGTGGCCGTGGCGCCTTTGATGCCGGGGGGTGTCTCGGTGACCTGAAGATCGACGGTCTTGGGCAGTTCGTAGCTGACGACCTTTCCCTCGTGGAACATGGCCATCAATGGGGTGTTGGGCTTGAGGAAAAGAATGTCCTCGCCGAACACGTCCTTGGGAATGTTGTTTTGATCGTAGGTTTCCAGGTCCATGAGGACATGGCCTTCGTTGTCGGAGTAGAGGTATTCGACCTGTCGGCGGTCGAGCGTGGCCGTCTGGATGTCGTCGGTGGCGCCGACGCGCTTGTCCTGGATGGTGCCTTTGGAGACGTCGCGCAGCTTGAACTGCACCTTGGCGCGGAGGTTGCCGGGGGTGTTGTGATCGGCGTTGGTGACGACAAAAAGCTTGCCGTCGATAATGACGGCCTGGCCTCGACGAACTTCGCTGGCTCGCATGGTTCTTCCTTTAACTTTCCAACTTGTAAAAGCCTCTTATTTGTACGAGGCCGGAGGCGAAAAGGTCGCGGACTGTAGCATGGGAGGTGGGTGGCGTCAAAGGCGGGGAGGGTGGAGGATTTTGGTGGGTTTGGGTTTTGTCGGGACGGCGACCTGGGGTGATGATGAATGATGTCTCTCGGCTGTTACGGCAGGCGTTGCAAGATGATTCGGAGAAGGCGCGGGGAGAGATTTCGATAATTCTCGTTAATGCGGTATGGCCGGTGCGGGATTGGTTGGGTCGGTGGTGTCGTCGTACCAGTGTTGGGGGGGGCGATTGGCGGCAGCGAGTTTTAGTAGTTTTGCGTTGGAGAGGCGAGGGGGAGAAGGCTTGGTGGACTTGGGTGGCCGGGCGGTTGGGGACGATGCCATGGTTGAAGTATTGTGTGGAGAGGGTTGATAAGTCAAGTTCGAGGGTGGCGAAGATAAGGAGCATTTTTCTGTCGTTTGGTGCGATTCCAGGTCGAATTCGCTGATCGCGACGTGGATGAAAGATTGTTGCCGTTGGGCGTGGTGCATGTTAGTTTCCTGGTTGATGCGACACATGATCATGGCAGTGGCGGCGCTTTGGGTGGTCGTGAGTGGGGCGGCGCGGGCGGGGAATATTTTTGATGATGATTGGACGCCGCCGCCGGCGAAGGTGGTGAAGCCGGTGGTGGTGGCGCCAGCGACGAAGCCGGTGGTTGGGCCGGAGGTGGTTGTGACGCCTGCGACCAAACCGGCGGCGCGGCCGGATGTGGCGGTGCATGTGGATCCGGTGGTGACGACGCCGGTTGTGGTTGCGCGGAGGGCGATTCCGGGGAAGGGGGAGTTGGCGAAGTCGCGGAAGGTGATGGCGGAGGTTTTTGTGAAGGAGCTCTCGGACAAGACGGCGGCGGCGCGGCGGGCGCTGGCGGAGAAACTGGTGGGGGAGGCCGGGAAGTTGGGGGATAATCCATCGGATCAGTTTGTTGTGCTTGGAGGGGCGATTGAGGCGGCCGAGGAGGGTGGGAGTTTGCCGTTATGCTTTAAGGCGGCGGATGTGATGGCGCAGGGATTTGAGGTGGATCCTGTGGCGGTCAAAGCCGATGCGGCGCTGAAGGCGGCGATCAAGGCGGATGCAACGCCGCTGTCGAGCGAGAATGTGCAGGCGGGGTTGGAGTTGATGGGGCAGATGGAGGGGGCGGAGGATTTGGATGGGGCGAGCAAGGTGGGGACGATTTTGCAGAAGGCGGCGGGGACGGTGGCGCTGAAGTTGGCGGTGGCGAATAAGTCGAAGGAGGTGGAGGAGTTTCGGGGGGCTCGGGATAAGGCGAAGGGGGCGATGGAGAAGCTGGCTTCGTCGGCGAATGATCCTGCTGCGAATTCGGCGGTGGGCAGTTATTCGTGTTTTTATCAGCGGGATTGGGAGAAGGGGCTGGCGATGCTGGCGAAGGGGGAGGATGCGAAGCTGAAGGGGGCGGCGAGTGGCGGATGTGGCGGCGGGGGAAGATGCAGAGAAGCAGTTTGCGGCGGCGGGGATGTGGTGGGATTTGGGGGAGGGGGCGGGTGGGATGATGAAGGCGCGGATGAGGGAGAGGGCGGGGAGTTTGTATGCGGCGGCTGGGCCGAAGTTGTCGGGGTTGAATAAGGTGCTGGCGGAGAAGAGGGTGGCGGAGGTGGGGGTCGTGCCGGTGGTTGCGGGCGCGAAGATCGCGAGGAGGGGTCGGGTGGTGAATCTGCTGGCATTGGTCGATCCCACTGCGGATAGCGTCGGCGGCTCGTGGCAGATTGTCGATAACACACTGGTCTCGAGCGACAACGAATACACGCGGTTGCAGATTCCCTATCAGCCTCCGGAAGAGTACGACTTTGTTATTGAATACGCTCGGCAAAGCGGGGATGGCGAAATCATTCAGCTTCTTTCGAGGGGCGGTGTACCGTTCCTTTTTGCCCATGGCCGGAAAGGAGCGGACTGTTATTTTGGCCTCATCGCGAAAATGTTGGACAAAGGGAATCCCAGCCGGCGCTCACTGGAAGCAGTGAAGAAAGGTGCGAAACACAGATGTGTCGTGCAAGTGCGCAACGACAGCATCTCGGCGCTATTTGATGGTACGAACATCTGCACGTGGAAGACCGACTACAAGGACATGAGCAATACCAGTAAATGGGCGTTGAAGGACCATTCGCTTCTTGGTGTGGCGAGTTGGAAGAGCAGCATTGTTTTCCACACAATTGAAGTGGTTGAGGTGACCGGTGAAGGGAAAGTGCTGCGCCAGCCGGGGACGAAGTGAAGAGAGGTTGGCAGAAGAGCCGGTGAATTTTGACGATGGGACGTCTTTTGGCGGCTCTTCTACGGCCCGGCGAATGCACTATAATGGTGCGTATAAGACTTGGTGTTTCCAATGCAGACGCAGATTCAGCGACACATTTTCCTTGACGATCGCGGCCGGGCTTGCATCGAGGGAACCGCGACGAAAGTTGTGGAAGTGGTGCTTGATATGCTTGCCTACGGATGAGAGCGCGGAGGAGATGCACCTGCAGCATCCGCATCTGACACTGGCGCAGATTCACGCGGCGCTGTCGTACTATTACGATCATCAGCTTGAGTTGGATGCGGAAATTGAACGGCAGTCGGAACAGGCGGCGCGGCTTCGGGCGGGGGCGGTGAATTCGCCGGCGCGGGTGAAATTGCGGGCGATGGGGAAGCTTACCTAAAACAACCATGCTGCAACTGTACATGGACGAGCATGTGCCATCGGCCATCACGCGGGGGTTGCGCATTCGCGGGATTGACGTGTTGACCTTGCAGTTGGATGGGACAACGGGGTTTTCGGATCCGCAGTTGCTGGATCGATCAACGGCGTTGAGCCGGGTTCTCTTTACGCGGGACGATGACCTGCTTGCTGAAGCCGCAGCGCGACAGTCCGGTGGGATCACATTCGGTGGTGTTGTCTACGCTCATCAACTGGATGTGTCGATAGGGCGGTGCGTTCAGGACTTGGAGCTTTTGTGCAAGACCCATGAGCCGGCGGAGTTTGTCAGCCGAGTTGAGTATCTGCCGCTTTAGAGTGGGGACGAGGTTGAGCGGCTTCAGGTCGCCTTGTGGCGAGTGGGCCGGGGCGAATCAGACTTGAGGGGCTGAGGCAAATTGTTGCCACATGGGTGGGGGCGCGTTAGGTTCTTGCTCATGCGACACTTTTTGATCGTGGGTGTGGTGGCGCTCCTCCTGGGGATGATCACTTCAGCGCGGGCGGGGAATATTTTTGATGATGATTGGACGCCGCCGGCGGCGAAGGTGGTGAAGCCGGTGGGGGTGGCGCCAGCGACGAAGCCGGTGGGGGTGGAGGTTGCGCCGCCAACGAAGCCGGTGGTATCGCCGGATGTGGTGGTGCATGTGGATCCGGTGGTGACGACGCCGGTGGCGGTGGCGCGGAGGGCGATTCCGGGGAAGGCGGAGTTGGCGAAGTCGCGGAAGTTGATGGGGGAGGTGTATGCGAAAGAGCTGGGCGATAAGGCTCCGCCGGCGCGGCGGGCGCTGGCGGAGAAACTGGTGGGGGAGGCGGGGAAGCTTGGGGACAATCCATCGGATCAATTTGTGGTTTTGGGCGGAGCCATTGAGGCGGCCAAGGAGGGAGGGAGTCTGCCACTGTGCTTCAAGGCGGCGGATGCGATGGCTGAGACATTTGAGGTGGAGGCAGTAGCAGTAAAAGCAGATGCGGCGCTGAAGGCGACGATCAAGGCGGATGCGACGGCCTTAACTGGGGAGAATGTGCAGGCGGGGTTGGAGTTGATGGGGCAGATGGAGGGGGCGGAGGATCTGGAGGGGGCGGCGCGAGTGGCGACAATGCTGCAGAAGGCGGCGACAACGCCGGCTCTGAAGGCACAAGTGGTGAGCAAGTTGAAAGAGGTTGAGGAGTATCGGGGGGCGCGGGATCGGGCGAAGCTGGCCCTGGAGAAACTCGCGAAGCTGCCGGATGATCCGGGGGCTAATTTGGCGGTCGGGAGTTATCTATGCTTTTATCAGCGAGATTGGGAGAAGGGCTTACCTATGCTGGCGAAGGGGGAGGACGCGAAGTTGAAGGGGGCGGCGGTGGCGGATCTTGGCGGCGGGGGAGGATGCGGAGAAGCAGTTTGCGGTGGCGGGGATGTGGTGGGATTTGGGGGAGGGGGAGAATGGGATGAGGAAGTCGCGGATGCGGGAGAGGGCGGGGATTTGTATGCGGCGGCGGGCCGAAATTGTCGGGGTTGAAGAAGGTGCTGGCGGAGAAGAGGGTGGGGGAGGTGAAGTCTAAACCGAATTCTTTAGTCGTCGCGAAGGTCTTCAGCCCGGTGGGAGCCTGGAGGAAGCCGGCTTCAGGGACGAGAATAGTATTTTCTGAAGGAGCTGATGCCAGGCTGATTAAAGCCGGAATCAAGGACTCTGCTGCGACTTGGAAGCTCGAAGGCTCGCACGTTTTGATGAACATCATCGGTCAAAAGACCGTTGATTTCAGCATTGTCGACGAAAGGACGCTCGACGGGCGCGACACCAATGGAGCAAAATGGCATATCGAGCGGGAAAGCAATTGAGTACTGCGCGGACGCATTCTCTACGGCGAGGGTTGACGACGAGACAGTTCAATGAGGTTGCGGCGGCGATTTCCAGAATGGTGATGGCCGAGATCCGAAGGTCAGTCTCGGCGTCGATCTGATCCCTCGCTTCGCGGCGGAGCCGCTGATCATCGTTGATCCACCAGATCCAGACGTGAGTGTCGAAGATGATCACCGCAGCGACTGCCCAAGAATCGGCGGGGATACTTGTCCAAAAGGATCGTCATATCGTTCCACGCAGCCACGGAGCAAGCTTCTTGCCTCTGCGATGGATCGCTTTTGAGGGTGTGGTGATTGTAACTTCAACCTGTGCGCCATCCGGAAGTTCCAGGCCGGACACCGTTACCTGTCCTTGATGAACGATTGCCTGCTCATTGATGAAATAGCATGAAAGTGTGATATGTCGGATTCTCCTTCGGTCTGAAACATTGATGCCTGCGCGGCCAGAATCACATCGATATCGAGGGACTTGGAGTGGGCAGTTGGTTGGCCTGCGCAGCGGGCCTGGGCCCAGAATTCGGCGGCTTTGAGGAGCGTTTCAGAATCGACGGTGAGAAAGGTAGCGCGTACTTCTAAGATCGTCCAGCCGTGCAAGTCCCGACTGTTTTCGCCCGCGAATGAGCTCGCGGCGTAGTTCGTAATCGACGATTTCGGGCAGGACGATCTCGTGGCCGTGAATCGCGAGACTTTCCAGCCATGATTTACAGGCGAGAGATTCGGGGGACGATTTTGGATTTGTGAAGGCCGGCGGGGCCCGAGTCGAGAATGACGATCATTGTCGATTCTCTGGGCGATTGGATTCCCGCGTCTGCGCAGCGCATCCATCAGGAACGCGCCGGTTTCCTGCTGCTCCGCTTCATTTCCTTCATCCACGAACTTCTGAAGGGTTTCTCGCAATCGCCGGTTGCGCTGCTTCAGTTGGTCCGGCGAGAGTTTGAGCTCGGGATGCCGCTGGTACAACGCTGGTTTCCGTGTCTGTGTTGACATTGGGCGGCTTCCTTTCGCGCAAATTGTAGGGAGTTAAAGGTGGCACAGCAAAGAAATGTTGCCGCAGCCATTTTGCCGAGAGTGCATCCGAGACAATTGGTAGGGCAGGTTCGAAGGGTGGAGAAGCTGCGGCGGGCTTAGAGGTCATAGGTGGGTGGTTTTTGGGGGGTGTCTGGATTCATCTTGAGCGGGGGGGCGTATTGGTCGATCAGGCCGGTGGGACTGGTGATTTTTGGTGGGGAAGCCTGAAGGGACGAGATGAATATTGGACATTGGCCGGTGCGGGCGCGGGATTGTGGGTTGAAGGCGGCGGGCGGGGCGGTGGTGGAGGCGCTGGAGGGGCGGCGGCTGATGAGCGTGGCGACGTGGGTGGGGGGATCGGGTTTGGACTGGGCGACGGCGGCCAACTGGGAGGGAGGGGCGGTTCCGAGCGCGGGGGATGACATTGTATTTCCAGTCAACAACCGCACTTCGCCCGAAATAGTGACGCTCAACAGCCCGGTAACGGTCAATACGGTGACGCTGCACGGGCCTTATTACCTCTTTGGCAGTGGTGAGGTGCATCTTGAATCGGCAATCACACAAGACGGTACTTACAGCAGCACCGTCGGGGTGAAGGTCGTTCTGGATCACTCGGCCGTGTTGAACGAGGAGACATTGCTTTTTTTTCAACGTGGCATTGATGAAGCCTCGCCTGGGATGGGGCTCACTTTCATGGGGCCGGGAACATCGTGGTTCCAGTCGGCCGCTCTGACGTACACGGGGCCCAGCCACGTTGCGGGTGGGTTCGTAATGTTGTCGGTCCCGAGCGCCTCTGCGTTTACGGTGGACCAGCCGGGTCAGTTCATCAGTACCGGAGGAGAGGTGGCCTCGCTGACCACGAACAGCGGGGCGTTTCTTTCCGAAACTGTACCGGCGGGGTTGATCGTTGATTCAGACCTAACATTCAGCCCGCAGACGAGTGTTTTGTTTGAACTGCGGAAGACGGATACGATTCATTTTGATCCGACCACGGTGACAGTGAATGGCGGGCAGATTGAGCTTAACGGGGGGGGACTTGGGCTTTCACGCGATGACGACGCATTTGTGAAGGATGAGGAATTCACACTGATCAAGAACAACACGGGCGCACCGGTTTTGGGAACATTTGGTGGATATTCCGAAGGCGCGGTGTTCAACTCGCGCGGCCGATATTTCAGAATCAGCTATGAAGGTGGCGCCAGTGGGCAGGATGTGACGTTGACGGCGGTTCCGGGGACGGGGGTGTGGACGGGGAATGTGGATGGACATTGGGACACGCCGGGAAACTGGCAGGATGGTGTGGTTCCGGCGGCCGGGGCGGCGGTGGTGTTTCCGGCGGGGGTTAATCAAAAGGCCATCGTTGTCGATGCGCCGGTGACGGTGGGGGATATTGAAATGGATGGGGCGTATGTGTTCCAGTATGGCACGAGCCCGATTACGGTCGAAGGGAACATTGTCGCGAACAGCCCGGGGGCTTATTTTCAAAATGACGTGGTGTTGGCCCACGATACGAACGTGACGGTGGGGGCGTCGGACGACTTGATGATGTTGCGGGTGAGAGATGACGGCAATGCCCGCGGCATCACGAAACTGGGGGATGGGAAATTTGTGATTGCGGGATCTGAGTCCAGTTATACGGGACTGACAGAGGTTGCGGCGGGCGATCTTGAAGTGGATACAGGGATTTCTTCGATCGTACAACTGGACGCGGGGACAACGCTGAGCGGCAACGGCAGCATGAATGGGATCATTGGAAATGGGGGGACGGTTTCTCTTTCACAAGGTCCGCAGGCGAACAGCTATGCGGCCGAGGGGAACGTGACGCTGGGGCCGGGATCGACGCTGCACGAAGTGGTCTCAGTGGACGATGGCGAAATGGCCGGTAGGTTGTACGTCAGCGGCGGGGTTGTGGATGTGACGGGAGCGACGCTCACGCTTGACGCAGACGTGTTTACGCCGGAGTCGGGCGATCGCATCACGTTGATTTCGAACCGCACTGGGCAGCCGATTGTGGGGACGTTTGATTCGCTGCCGGAGGGGGCGACGGTGATGATCAACGGCGCGCCGTACGCGATCAGTTATGTGGGGGGTGATTCGGGACATGATGTGACGCTGACGAATCGGCCGCCCGTGCAGACGACGACGCCGACGGTTGCGTCGGGGATGGGGGATTCGACGACGGGGTTGGGAACGATTGACTTGAGCGTTCTGGGCGCGGATACGTCGGAGGCGGGGGAGGCGGGGCTGACATATACGTGGTCGATGCAAAGTTCGCCGGGGGGCGGGAGCGGGGTTCGCTTCAGCGAGAACGGGAACAACGCAGCGAAGAATGCTTCGGTGCATTTTAACAGTGCCGGGACGTATGTGCTGGGGTGTGTGATCAGCAACGGCGACAACAATACGGTGAGCACTTCGGTGACGGTACACGTTCAGCAGACGCGGACGGGAGTGCGGCTGTCGCCGTCGGGGCAGCATATTCGGGCCGGGGGGATGTTTCGGTTTGTTGGAGCGTTTGTCGATCAGTTTAAGAATGCGATGCCGGCAACTATGACGGCGACGTATAGCGTGCTGAGCGGGCCGGGGACGATCGACCGCAAGGGGCTGTTTAGCGCGGGGCGGCAGAAGGGGCATGTGGTGATTGGGTTTAGCATGGGTGGGTTTGATACTTCGGTTGGGGTGACGGTTGGGGGAGGGGTGAGTGCAAGGGGCGGACGGTGAGCATTTATTTCTGAGCATGAGGTGGTTGCCGCCGGCCGGGGGGTCGGGTGGTCAACGACCATTGACGAATCATAGCCTTAAAGCTATATTTTCCTGGCATGTGGAAGGTCGCAACCACCCATGAGTTTGACGAATGGTTTGTTGGTCTTGAGAACGATGCCAAGGTTGAGATCATCGCCAAGGTAAAGCTCCTGGAGATTTTGGGGCCACAGCTTGGTCGGCCGCATGCAGATACGCTTAATGCCTCGAAGCACTCGAACTTGAAGGAGCTTCGGGCCGACACGAAGGACAAGGTGGTGCGAATTGCCTTCGCGTTCGATCCGAACCGCGCAGCAATCCTGCTTTGGGGCGGCAATAAAGCGGGAGTGAGTCAGAAGCGTTTTTATAAACAATTGATAGCCACAGCGGATGCCCTCTACGATTCACACTTGCGAGCGATACGAGCAAGGAAGAAAGCGACCGGTGAGTGATATGGCCAAAACATTCGACGAATTGGTGAATGGTACGACCAGCAAACAGACGCGTGTGCGGGCAGATCGCCGCGCGCGGGAATTGCTGGGCGAGCTATTGCTTTCGGAAATGCGCAGACTTGCAGGGAAGAGTCAGCGGGAGGTCGCCCAGACGCTGGGGATCAAGCAGCCGAGCCTGTCGAAGCTGGAGAGCCAGTCGGATATGCAAATCTCAACGCTTCGACGCATTGTCGCGGCATTGGGCGGGGAGCTGGATGTTATTGCACGTTTCCCCAAAGGGGCAGTGAAGATCGATCAGTTTGACGAGCCATCAAACCGTCGGAGTCAACGGCGGGGAAAACCGGCCGAGCTGCATCTGGTCTAAGCTTCGAGAGCATCAAATCCAGGAGCAACCTCACGTGCAGATCAGATTGACGAATCAAGAGTTGGAAGAGTTTATCGAGGATCAGGTCAAGGCTGGGAATTATCCATCGGCCGAGGTGATGGTCGAGGCAGCGATCAACGATCTGCGGGAAAGTGCTGAACTGGACGATGAGACTGTTGCCGCGATCAATGAGGCCGAAGAACAGGGTGATCGTGGGGAGGGGATGGATTTGGACGCGTTTCGCGCTCATATGAAGAGACGGATCGCTGACAGATGAGCGATTCGTACGGGTGATCATCACGCCTCGGGCAGGGGCGGGGGGCAGGGGCCGATCTCGAAGCGATCCAGGACTACGGCGCAGGCAAATCTCCGGGCAGGAACCTGCATGCGTCCGGTAACCTTCGACGGGTTTGATTGACGTGGCACAGTCGTGATAGGCCGGATAGTTGAGTGGAGGGGGTGGTCCGAGTTGGCGGGGGGGTGGGAAAGGGGTTGCATTGGGCGGGATTGGGGGCCAGTATTCGCGCATGATTGCAAAGATGACCGATCGGGTTCTTCGGCCGTTGGCGAAGCATTGGCGGCAGGACAAGTCGATGCGGCGGGTGGGGATTGGTCGGCTGCGGCGGTTTGCCAAGCGGTATAACCGGTGGCGGTATTCGGATAAGGCGCGGCTGCATCGGGAGGCGTTTGAGGGGGATTTTGAGGGGATGCTTCGGGAGAATGGGGAGCTGGCGAGTTGGCCGCCGCGGATCGTGATGCGGGATGGGTGGGCGCGGGATGATTCGATGACGCTGCCGCATCTGGGGCGGGTGTTGGAACAGGGTGGGGAGGTCGTGCGCGAGCGCGGCGGGAAGAAGCATTCGGATAGTCAGCAGCCGTTTTTGCGCAGCCTGCTGTTTCCGGGTGATCTGGAAAAGTATCCGGCCATTCTGGATTTTGTGCTGTCGTCGGAAGTGCTGGCGACGGCCGCGCATCACATGGGAATTGTGCCGGTGTTGTCGAAGACTTTGCCGCCGGGGGTGCGGTTTATGGAGTCGAATGCGGCGCTGGATCCAGATGCGCATGGGCCGTTTCGGCAGAGCCAGCTTTATCATCTGGACATTCATGACACGCCGCTGGTGTACGTGCTTTTGGCGGTGGAGGACATCACCGAGGAGAACGGACCGTGGACGTTTCTGCCGGCTTCGGTATCGGAGCGCGCGAAGGCGGGGCTGGGGTATCAGAAGCGGGGGTCGGAGTATCGGGTGACGGATGAGGAGATGTATCAAGTGATCGATCCGAAGGAGGCAATCCGGTTCACGGGGAAGAAGGGGTCGGTGTTGTTTATCGACTCAAGCGCCTGTTTTCACTATGGGAGCCGGAATTCGGTTCGGCCCCGGTTTCAGTTGATGTACGGGCTGACGACGCCGTGCCGGTGTGATTTGTTTCAGACGTCGTATGAGAACAAGTATCCGGTGCCGGCGGATGCGTCGCGGCTGCGGAGGATGGTGAGCGAGTCGTGGGGGAAGCAACTGCCTGTGTGAAATTTGATGCCTCGCTGCAACTTAAACATTCGATGTCGGCGGGCGCGGCCCGTGAATGAGTTTCGGATGCGGGCTCAGATTTGGGGTTGCGTCCGGATGTTATGTTGCGAGGGGCGCGCACGTACCGGTTGGGAACGCACCATGTTTCACCGTTGTCGTCCAGGTCGATGATCCAGATCATGTCGTCGTCGCGATGGCCTGGCTCAAGGAGATTCGCCACTCCTTTGCCCGTCGGACCCGCCCAACCTTCACCGCCGACGATGATCCGAACGAGTGGTGGGTTGAGTTGAAGCATCAGGTCCGTCCACGGCTATTTTACGCGGGCCAAGTCGTCGATCGCCGGCCCGATCAATACTTTTCCGAGGGGGCTGAAGCGGCTGCCGTGACAGGGGCAATCCCACGAGCGTTCGACGTGATTCCATTTCACCACGCACTGCATGTGCGTGCAGATGGCCGAGCATTTATGGATCTTTCCGTCTTCGTCTCGGTAAATCGCTACTTTGCTGAGACCTTCGCGCATCACAGCGCCGTCGCCGGGTGGGATGTCGTCGGCGGATTTGAACTCTCCGGGTGTGACCAGGTCGGTGTATTGCGCGAGCGTGTTGGCGTTTTCTTTGACGAACTCCAGATTTAACATCTTGCGGGAGGGGTCGTAGATTTTTTCCCAGGGATTTGGGCGGCCTGCGATTTGGTCGGTGATGAGCAGGCCGGCGATGGTGCCATGGGTGAGGCCCATTCCGCTGTCGCCTGTCGCAACGAAAACTTCCTCTTTATCCGTGAGCGCCCGTCCGATGAAGGCGAGGCCGTCGGCCGGCTCTTGCACCTGGCCTGACCAGCGGTACTTCACCTGGCCCATCATGGGGTATCGCTTTCGCGCCCATTCTTCGAGGTTCATGAACGGCCTGCCCTGCTCGGGGAATTGGCCGGTTTTATGATCCTCGCCGCCGATGATCAGCAAGTCCTCGCCGTCTCCGTTGGCCGGCTCGATGCGCACGTAGTGGTAGGGATCGCCGGTGTCCCAGTAGAGGGCATCGGCCACGCTGTTCCTGGGAACGGGAGCGCCAATGACATACGTTCGATATGCCGCCTGCTTGGTATAGATGCCGAACCAATCGTTGATGGGCGCTGGCGTGTTGGTGGCAACGACGACATGCTGTGCCGTGACGGTCTTTCTCACGCCCTGCAGTTTCACGCGCGCTGGCGTCTTTTTCTTTGGGTCGGTCCCCTGCACGTCCATGACGCGGCGGCCGGTGTAGATCTCGCCTCCTTTTCGCTTGAACGCTTGGGCCAAGCCTGCGAGGTATTTCATCGGATGGAAGCGAGCCTGGTGGCCGAACCGCAGGCAGGGGCCGTCGTCGAATCCTCCGCCGCGAAAGCTTCTCGGCATCGGCAAAACCGGCTCGTTTGGCGGCCGCCAGTTCTTTGTCCAACAGGTCGGGTGGGTCGCCGGGGATGGGGCTTAGAAGGCCATCCAGGCGCACGAACTCGCAGGAGATGTTTTCGTCGCGGGCGATGCGTTCGATGGTATCGATTGCCTTTGCATGACTTTCGTAAGCCAGGCGCGAGCCTTCTTCGCCGTGGGATCGTTCGATCTCGATGAAACGGTCGTCGATGGCGCTGGCGAGATGGGCGCTTGTTCTTCCGGTTTGGCCGCCACCGATTTCTCCTTCGTCAAATACGGCGACGGAGCGTCCTTCGGCTCGCAGGAGATAGGCCGTTGTGAGGCCGGCGATTCCAGCGCCGATGACGGCGACGTCCACGTCAATCGCGGCATCCGGCGATGCCTGCTCGTATTTGGGGACGTCCAGGTTCTCAAACCAAAGCGACTCGGTGAAGCCATCAGGACATTTCATGGTGACATTCTAACTTTGCCCTGTGCGTCTTTGGGACGTCAAATTTTGATGGTCTAAGTGCTTAGGCCGGCGCGATGCTGACGCAGGCGCGGGCTGGTGAACACGGCGACGAAGTACAAGATGACACCGAGCACCACGGCGGCCGAGGCGAACATGAGGCCCTTGCTCGCGCTCTCGTCGGAGAGCGCCTGATAGAACGCCACGGCCATGATGGGGAGAGGACCGAGACTGATGACGATGCAGCCGACGAGGCCGCCGGGGACCTTGTATGGCCGGGCCAGGGCCGGCTCGCGCAGGCGCAGGGCGATGAGGGCGGCGAACTCGAGGATCAGGCTTAGGCCATAGAGGAGCGTATCGAGGAGCAGGAGTTTCTCGAAGCCGAGCTTCAGGCACATTCCCCAGCAGACCGCGCACACGATGACGGCAACCCAGGGCACGCCGGTTCGGGGGCTGCGGCGGCCCATGATTTTCGGCAAGAACCCGTCGGCCGCCATGGCGATGGGCACGCGGGAGTAGGAGAGGATCAGCGCGTTGAACATTGAGAAGGCGGAGATCATGCCGCCGGCGGTGATGGCGATGGCGAGGGCCTGTCCGAGTTGCGGCCCGTGATCGGCGCCGACGGTTCTGCCGACGTCTACCCAGGAGCCGGTGCTCCAGTTCTCGGGGGCGATGCCGGATCGGGAGACCGCCGCGACGGGGATGACGTAGGTGGCGGCCACGAGCAGGACGGAGATGAGCATCGCGACGGGATAAGTGCGCTGTGGGCGATGCACCTCGCCGGCGATTGTGGAGACGTTGTCCCAGCCCATGTAATTCCACATCACGACGAGGATGCCGCCGAGCAGATTGAGTTTCGCCGGTTCACTGGACGCGGCGGCGGGGTGTGGGGCCGAGAAGAGCGACAGGACGATGACGATTCCAAACGGGAGGAGCAGGGCCAGCGTCATGACCAGGGAGCCGACGCCGACCAGCCGGATCCCGGCAAGGTTGATCCCAACGCAAATTGCGATGACAGCAATCCCGATCAATGTGGACATACTGCCGCCTTGTGCGGCGGGCCAGAGGCGGGCGAGATAGGTGATGAAGAGGGTGGGGTAGATGGCCATGTCGAAAATGCTGGCGGCGAAGGAAAGCCAGGCTTCCTGGAATCCCCAGAAGGGTCCCATGGCGCGGCGGACCCAGACGTAGTAGCCGCCTTCCTCGGGCAGGGCGGCCGACATTTCGCTGACCATCAGGGTGACGGGAAACGACCAGAGCAGGGGCGTTATCAGGAGGAGCAGGACGGCATTGCGATAGCCGGAGGCGTGGACCAGCTCTTCCAGGCCATAAGGGCCGCCGGCGACCATGCAGTAGGTGATGCCGATGAGGGGAAGGAGTGTGGCGCGCTTGATGGCTGGTGAAAGGCCGGCGGGGGATGAGTTCGACTTGGCCAAAGATTCTGCTCCTTCCTGGTCTTTTGCGGCGGCCGCATCGAGCGCGGTCGGTTGACGGGGAATGATAACGTTGCAAGTGGGCAGTCGCGAGAAACACTGTTGTAACGGTTCCTCCCGTGGCTGCACGCGTTATGATATCCGTTGCATCCTTAACATTATGCAACCTTTTGAGCTGCCGTTAAGGGGAGGCGCGGGTGGGAGCTGGATAGGTCCCAATGGGTTCGGGGCCTGTCATAGGTGCTCCCGACAACATCGATGGGCTACGTCATTCCATCACGCTTGCGCCCGCAGCGGCGGCGGTTACGAAGGCGGTGGGGTTGACGTTGAACTTTTCCGTGTAGGTTCTGGTGAGGTGGTCGATCAGGTGTTCGACGGCCCGCGGGTCGGGCGATGGCGACGATGCAGCCGCCAAACCCACCGCCGGTCATGCGGGCGCCGTAGATGCCTTTTACTTTCATTGCTTCGTCGGCCAGGAAATCCAGCTCGGGGCAGCTCACTTCGTAATCATCCCGCAGGGACGCGTGGCTTTGGATCATCAGCTTGCCGGCAACTTCGTATTCCTGGCGGCCCAGAAGCCTGGCGGCCTCGACGGTGCGATGGTTTTCGGTGACGACATGGCGGCATCGCCGGTAGACGACGTCGGCGAGTTGCCCTTTGGCCTCCTCCACTTGTTTCAGGCTCACGTCTCGGAGGGCTTTGATGTTTGGGTGACGGGTGGCGAAGTGCTTGACGCCTTCCTCGCACTCCTGGCGACGCTCGGCATATTTGCTGCCCGTAAGCTCGTGCTTCACCATGGTGTTGACGATCACCACGCGCAGATCGTTGGAATCGATCGGGATGAACTGCTTCGAGAGGTCACGGCAGTCGAGGAGCATGGCGTGGCCGGCCCGGCCGGCGGCGACGATGGTCTGGTCCATGATGCCGCACGGGACATGGGCATATTCGTGCTCTGCTTTCTGGCAGAGCAGCGCCATCCGGCCGAGGTCCAGATCCAGCCCTCCCAGCGCCAGGAGGGCCTTGGCGATGCCTACTTCGTAGGCTGCGCTGGACGACAGCCCGCCGCCGACGGGCAGGGAGTTTTCCAGAAGGGCGTCCATGCCCGTCAGCGGGATTCCGGCCGCCAGCATTTCGGCGGCCACGCCGCGGGCGTAGTTGGCCCATTGGGGCTCACCGCGCTTGATCTTCTGATCGATCGAAAACTCGATGACCTGGCCTGGAAAAGAGGTGGAGGCGATGCGGATTTTGTCGTCATTTCGCAAGCGGCAGGCGATGCGAATCTCCGGCTCGATGGCCATTGGAAAGACAAAGCCGTCGTTGTAGTCGGTATGCTCGCCGATGAGATTGACGCGGCCCGGGGAGCGGACCACGTGAAGGCGCGGACCTGGGCCAAAAGTCCGGAGAAATTGTTCTTTGATCGAGTCGGTCGAAGCTTCCATGGTAAGGGCGACTGTACGAGTGTGGGGGGGAAGGGGTCAAGACAGGTGCGGCCTGCGGCGGGCGTGAAGAAGGTCTTTACAATTTCGGTTCAAGAGGGCTATCGTGACTGGTGATGAAGTCTTTACAAGGGCAGCTTCTGATCGCGTCTCCGCAACTGGCGGATCCGAACTTTGCGCGCACCGTGGTGCTGATGGTGCAACATGGCCACGAGGGTGCGCTGGGCCTGGTGTTGAACCGGCCTTTGGAGCTGACTGTTCGTCAGGCCTGCGAGCAGGTGATGGAAGAGGAAGTTTGCGCGATCGAGGCATTTTTGCATCAGGGGGGGCCATGCGAGGGGCCGTTGATGGTGGTCCACGGGCAGGAACTGGCCAGCGAGGTTGAAGTGGCGCCGGGGCTGTTCTTCACCACCGAGCGGGACAAGATTGAGTGGCTGATGAAGACAGTGGATATCACGGCGAAGTTTTTTGTCGGCTATGCAGGATGGGGTGCGGGGCAACTGGAGGCGGAGATGGAGACCAGTTCCTGGCTGACGATCGCGGCGACGCACCAGCGGGTTTTTGAGCCGGTGGACGAGCAATGGGCGCGGCTGATGCGGGAGGTGACGGTTGGGCGGTGGATCGATCCGAAACACATCCCGGATGATCCATCTGTGAATTGAACCGTCTGGGAATGTTGGGCAAAGCTTGGCGGCTCGCCTCATAGGCACGCTATATAGGTGGGCTGGGTATTATGGGGTAGCTAAGTAGAATTGTGGTTATGCCCGTGGGGGGAAGCGACGATTTATCAGTGGCGGAGATTCTGGTCGATAATTGATACTAGGACGGCTGTTGCCTAAACAACGGGAGTGACCGGTTGGGCGATGGCAGAGGCGCAGGCGTCAGGGTTGAAATGTTAAATTGTTACAGGTGCTTTGTTTAGGAGCGGTACGCTGTTGCAGAAACACGCATTGGTATGTTCATTGCAGTGGTGAGAGTTGCAAAAACGGCGAATCGAATCTGTATCCGAAGAACCTGATGTTGTTCCTATTGAACTGGGGAACTATGTTCGCGAGAGTATGATTTGCGCGAGCCACCAAGGCAGACGTTTTTTGTGATTTGGGGCTTTACAGCGACGTGGGTGGCTGTATAGATATGAAACTGGAGGGAAGAGGGTGAGAAATGCAGATGCGAGATGATCCTCGCGGTAGTGGGCATGCAGTGGAAAGATGGGTAAAGTCGGAAGATGGGGTGCTTTGGCACGTTCTTCAGACGAAACCGCGCCAGGAGAAGATTCTGGCGGCCGATCTATCCGCGCTTGGCATCGAACACTATTTGCCGTTGCGGACCAACGTCCGCCGATACGGCAATCGCAAACTCACCTCGGATCTTCCTGTCTTCCCCGGATACTTGTTTCTCCGGGGCACGCTCGATGAGGCTTATGAGGCCGACCGGACCAGGCGCGTTGCGCAACTGATCCGGGTGGCCGACCAGGAGCACTTCGAGTGGGAACTGCGTAATCTTCGGCTGGCGCTGGACTGCCATGCCACGCTCGACCCGTACCCGTATCTGGTAAAGGGCGTGTGCGTGGAAGTGCGGTCGGGGCCGTTTCGGGGCCTGCAAGGCGTCGTCGAAGAGCGCTCGCGAGACAACCGTCTGGTGCTTCAGATCGAGATGCTCGGAAGAGCGCTCAGCCTGGAGATCGACTGCTCCCTGCTGGAGCGGATCGATCAGGCCGTGACGCTTGCGTGAATGTTCCGGTTTGTTTGAAGGCGATTGGTTGTTGGAAATCTCGTGGCGCCAAAGATGGTGCGCACGCGACGCGGGCGGAGCCTTGGCTGAATTTCGAGCAAGAGCGGCGTCTAGGCAAGTCAAAGTGCAGCATTGACGGTGCGTTTGACGACAGATGGATAGCAAAGAACTGTTGAAGACACTCATACCCCTGGAGGGGACTTATGAAGGTTGCAATTCTAGCGGGTGGTCTTGGTTCGCGCCTGGCGGAAGAGACCGAGCTTAAGCCCAAGCCCATGGTGGAGATTGGCGGACGGCCGATCTTGTGGCACATCATGATGCACTATTCGGCCTACAAGTTTAACCACTTCGCCATCGGCCTGGGTTACAAGGGTGAATACATCAAACGCTATCTGATGGAACTCTGCTCCATCAACAGCGATCTCACCGTGAAAACACGAAGCGGCGATGTGTTGCGCCATGGGAATCAGGTCCCTGATTGGACCGTTGATTTGGTGGATACGGGGATCAAGACGCAGACCGGCGGCCGGATTAAACGGCTGGCGCCGGTGCTGGGCAACTCGACGTTTATGCTGACATGGGGCGACGGCGTTTCCAATGTTGACCTTCACAAATTGATCGCGTTCCACAAGGCGCACGGAAAGCTGGCGACCGTCACTGCTGTGCGGCCCCCGGCGCGATTTGGGCACATGGTTTTTAAGGGCGATCGGGTTGTGGAGTTTTCTGAGAAGCCGCAGGCCAGCGAGGGGTGGATCAACGGTGCATTTTTCGTGCTGGAGCCCGCGATCTTCGATTACATCGAAGCGGACGAAACGCACTGGGAAAAGGAGCCTATGGAGAAACTGGCGCGGGATGGGCAGTTGATGGCTTATCGGCATGAAGATTTCTGGCAGTGCATGGACACCATCCGTGATCGCAAACGACTTGAAGAATTGTGGGCCGAAGGTAACCCGCCCTGGAAGACCTGGGATTGAAAACGATTTTACTGATTGAACGCGTGTCCTCCGGAGAGGAACATTTTTGGGAGAAAATGCAATGAAGGTTTTGGTCACCGGGCACCTGGGTTACATCGGGACGGTCATGACGCCGCTGTTGCTGGCGGAAGGGCATGAAGTTGTCGGATATGACAGCGATTTGTATCGGCGCTGCACGTTTGGATCGGGAATGGTTGACGTTCCGTGGATCAACAAGGACATTCGCGAGGCGGAGCTTGCGGATTTTGAGGGCATTGATGCCGTCGTGCATCTGGCCGGTTTGTCGAATGATCCCCTGGGCGATCTCAACGCCGATTTGACCTACGACATCAACCACCGCGCTTCGGTGCGGCTGGCTGAGCTGGCCAAGGAAGCTGGCGTTCAGCGATTTGTCTTTTCGTCGTCGTGCAGCAACTACGGCGCGGCCGGCGACAAGATCCTCGACGAAAGCTCGGCCTTCAATCCGGTCACGCCTTATGGCAAATCGAAAGTGATGGTGGAGAAGGACGTGGCGCCGATGGCGTCGGATGGCTTTTCACCCACGTTCCTTCGCAGCGCAACGGCCTATGGCGTGTCGCCCCGTTTGCGATTTGACCTGGTGCTGAACAACCTGGCGGCGTGGGCCTTTACCACCAAGCGTGTTTTGCTGAAGAGCGACGGCACGCCCTGGCGGCCGATTGTTCACATTGAAGATATCTCGCGGGCGTTTGCGGCGGTTTTGGCCGCGCCGCGCGAGGTTGTGCATAACAATGCATTTAACGTGGGCCGGACCGAGGAAAATTATCAGATGCGCGAGCTGGCGGAGATCGTTGCCGAGACGGTGCCGGGATGCAAAGTGGAGATCGCGGAAGGCGCCTCGCCCGATCTGCGCTGCTATCGCGTGAACTGCGACAAGATCGCGCGGACGCTCAAATTTGAGCCACAATGGACGGCTCGCAAAGGAGCGCGAGAGCTGTTTGAAACTTATAAGAAGGTTGGGCTCACGCTCGAAGAGTTTGAGGGACCCAAGTATCAGCGGATCGGGCACATTCGAAAGCTGATCGCGCAGGGCGTTCTGGACGCCAATCTGCGGCATCAAGAGTTGGCCGTCGTCTGAGCACGATTCACTACACATCAATCACCCGGAGCACGTGCGCCTGCGCGTGACATGCGAATATGAGTGATACGAATCATCAACGGTATGAGCGGGCGACGTGCCGATCCTGTGCGCATCCGGGGCTGCTGCCGGTGCTTGATCTGGGGATCATGCCGCTGGCGGATGGACTGGTGAGCAGCGAGCAATTGCTGCACGCCGAGAAGACCTATCCGCTGGAAGTGGCTTTTTGTCCTGAGTGTTCGCTGGTGCAGATTCTGGAGACGGTGCCGCCGGAGACGCTTTTTCGGCAGGACTATCCTTACTACTCGTCGTTCTCCGATGCTCTGCTGGCTCACTCGCGCAAGAACGCGTTGAACCTTGTCGAGTCGCGCAAGCTCAACTCGCAAAGCCTGGTGGTGGAATTGGCAAGCAACGACGGGTATCTGCTGCGAAACTTTGTGGAGAAGGGGATTCCGGTTCTGGGCATCGACCCTGCGCAGGGGCCGGCGCGGGCGGCGGAGAAGGTCGGCGTTCCGACGCTCTGTGATTTCTTTGGCCGGACGCTTGCGTCACAGCTTAAAGGCGAGAACAAGCGCGCTGATGTCATTGTCGCCAACAATGTTTTGGCGCACGTGGCCGACACCAATGGCTTCGTGGATGGGATTGGCATCCTTCTGAAGGACGATGGCGTGGCCGTGATCGAGGTGCCTTACGTGCGCAACCTGATCGACCACCGGGAATTCGACACCATCTACCACGAACATCTTTGCTATTTTTCGGCGACGGCGATCGACCGTCTCTTCCGCAGGCATGGTTTGTATCTTGTGAACGTGGAGCGGTTGTCGATTCATGGCGGGTCGCTGCGGCTTTACATTGAAAAGAAGGAGAACGTCCAGCCGGCCGTGACCAGCCTTCTGGAAGAGGAAAAGCGGCTGGGGATTGATCAGTATCCGTACTACCAGAGCTTTGGCCGGGAAGTGGAGGCGCTGCGCACTGCATTGCGGGCGCTGTGCATCGAGCTCAAAAACGACGGCAAGACCATCGCGGCGTATGGTGCGGCCGCCAAGGGGAGCACGATGGTGAACTACGTCGGCCTGGGGCGCGAGACCATCGAGTACGTGGTGGATCGCAACATTCACAAGCAGGGGAAGTTTATGCCAGGGGTGCGGATTCCGATTCACGATCCAGCGAAGTTGGCGGCGGAGATGCCGGATTATGTGCTGCTGCTGCCGTGGAATTTTAAGGATGAAATCCTTGCCCAGCAGGATGGGTATCGCAAAAAGGGCGGCCGCTTTATTGTCCCGATCCCGTCGCCTGTCATTGTGTAACAATGAGCGTATTGAGTCCACAAGCTACTTTGATTGAGGCTGGCAAGAGCGGCACGACGTGCCCGAATTGCATGGCAGGGGAAGCGCGCGAGTTTTATCGAGCCAATCAGATTCCGGTTCACAGCACTATTCAGATGAAGAGCGCGGCGGAGGCGCGTGCTTATCCACGCGGGCACCTGCAACTGGCGCACTGTCCTGCGTGCGGCTTTGTGTTTAATGCCGTCTTCGATTCCAGCGTCCATGAGTACTCTTCCAATTGCGAGGAGTCGCAGGCTTTCTCGCCCACGTTTAACACGTTCGCCCAATCGCTCGCGCGGCGATGGGTGGAGCGCTACAACGTGCGCAATCAGACTGTTCTGGAGATTGGGTGCGGCAAGGGGGACTTCCTGATGCTGCTTTGCGAGGCCGGCGACAACAAAGGCATTGGCGTTGATCCAAGCTGCCAGCCGGAGCGTATTCCGCCGCACATGCGGGAGCGCGTCAGCTTTGTGCAGGACCTGTATTGCGAGAAATATGCGCATCTGGCGGCCGACGTGGTGCTCTGCCGCCACACGCTTGAGCATATCGCCCCCACCCGTTCGTTTATGCGCGGCATTCGTTCCGCCATTGGCGGGCGCAAAGAGACGCTGGTTCTTTTTGAATTGCCGGATGTGGTACGGGTGCTTCGGGAACGAGCGTTCTGGGACATTTATTACGAGCATTGCTCCTACTTCAGCCCGGGGTCGCTGGCGCGGCTATTTCGGTCAACGGGATTTGAAGTCGTCGAGCTGGAGCGGGATTATGGGGATCAGTATCTCCTTATCGCCGCCCGGCCTGTCGATCATATCACGACGGCGAGTTTTGAGCTGGAAGATGATCTGGATGAGATGGCTGATCTGGTGGCAACTTATGCGAACACAATTGCTGGTGAGCTTGAGCGATGGCGCAGGCGCGTTCGTGACATTGCAGCTGGCGGCCAAAGAGTTGTGCTGTGGGGAGCCCTTTCGAAGGCCGTTTCTTTCCTGACGACATTGGGACTGAACAGCGAGATCGAATACGTGGTGGACATTAACCCGCATCGCCAGGGCAAGTACATGCCGGGCACGGGGCATCTTATCGTGGGGCCGAAGTTCCTGGCCGAATACCAGCCTGATTACGTGATCGTGATGAACCCGATTTACTGCCGTGAAATCCAGCGTGACCTGGATCAACTTGGCGTTAATGCAAAATTGCTCGCTGTCGGTGTCGATTAGAACAACATCAACAAAAGCGCTTCCGGATGGGAGCAGGGAGAAAATGCGATGAATACTGTTTATTACGATTCAAAATCCAGCGATCAGGACCGCCGCAAAGGGTTGTACGGCGGCCAGCTTTTTGTTTACTCGCCGAAGCCGAGCATGCTTCGCCTGATCGAGCACGCCCGCACGATGATCGAAGAAGCTTTTGGCGGGATCGACCCGAGCCTGGCGCAGTTTCACATGCCGGTTGAAAAATACGTTGAGATTTGCGCACCCTCAAGCCCCGTTTCATTCATCACCCTGAGACCAAGAAAATTATCCAGGGCATTCTCGCGGAGTTTGGCTGCGACATGGACCGCACGTATCTCGACGTTCCGCGCTGCGCATGGTGACCAGCGATGGGTATCTGACCAGCGGCGTGGGGTATGCGCATCATCCGCATCGCGACACGTGGTACTCAGCGCCGCAGTCGCAGATCAACTGGTGGGTGCCGATTTATGATATTCAGACCGAGCAGTCGATGGCATTTCATCCGGAGTATTGGACGACGCCGCTAAAGAATGGCTCAGCCACTTTTAACTACTACGAGTGGAACAGCACCGGCCGAAAGAATGCGGCGGCGCAGATCAAGACAGACACGCGCAAGCAGCCCAAGCCCGAAGAGCCGGTGAAGCTTGATCCGCAGATTCGCCTGATCACCCCCGCCGGCGGCGTGCAGCTTTTCTCGGCCGCCCAGTTGCATTCGACCGTTCCTAATGATTCGGGGCGAGCGCGTTACAGCATCGACTTCCGCACCGTTCATCTGGATGAAGTGCTCAGCAAAGGCGGCGCACCCAATCTTGATTCGGCCTGCACCGGCACGTCGCTGCGCGACTTTATGCGTGGCAGCGATCTGCAGCGCATGCCGGAAGAAATCGTCTCGACGTATGACACGGGCGTGGTTGATGAAGACTGGAAGGTATTCAAGCCGGAGTTGGCGGCCGCGCGGTAACTGTTTAAGCCGGGCTGTCGAGCAGGATCAAACGTGAACACCGCCACCAATTTTTCCAGCTCGCGCCCCCGCCGGTTTGACGTTGCCATCATCGGCGGCGGCGCGGTTGGCATGGCCACCGCCAAGGCGCTGCTTGAATCTTCTGATGTTTCTCTGGTCGTGCTGGAAGCGGAGAAAAAGCTTGCGGCCCATCAGACCGGGCATAACAGCGGCGTGATTCATTCGGGGCTTTACTACAAACCCGGTTCGCTGAAAGCCCGCCTCTGCACGAGCGGCCGGGATGAGATGTACCAGTTTTGCGTCGAGCACAACGTTGCTCACGAGCGGTGCGGGAAGATTGTGGTGGCCACGCGGGAAGAAGAACTTCCCGCGCTCGCGGAACTGGAACGCCGGGGATTGGCCAATGGCCTGTCGGGCATGCGCCGGCTGAGCGGTGATGAGCTGCGTGAATATGAACCCAATGTCGCGGGCATCGCTGGTTTGCACGTGCCTGAGACTGGGATCGTGGATTACTCGCAGGTGACGGCCGCGTATGCCAGTGTTGTTCGCGAGCAGGGGGGTGAGGTGCTTACGAACAACAAGGTGCGAAGCGTTCGGCACCTGCCGGATTCGATCATCCTTCAAACGGATCAGGCTGAGTTTGAATGCGACGCGCTCATCAATTGCGGCGGCCTGCAATCGGACCGGGTTGCCCGGATGTGCGGCCTGGAGCCTGAAGTACGGATCGTCCCGTTTCGGGGCGAGTACTATCAGCTTGTGGCGGGCAAAGCGTCGCTGGTCAACAATCTTATTTATCCCGTTCCTGATTCACGGTTTCCATTTCTTGGTGTCCATTTCACGCGCATGATCCATGGCGGGGTGGAAGCCGGACCCAATGCGGTGCTTGCCCTTGCCCGGCATGGTTATCGTAGGACCAGTTTTTCGATGCGGGATACCCTTGGCCTCGGCAGTTATGGCGGGTTCTGGCGGATGGTCAGGAAATATTGGAAGACCGGCATGGGGGAGCTTTACCGATCCATGAGCAAACGGGCTTTTCTTAAGGCACTTCAAACGCTGCTGCCTGCGCTGGAACTGGCGGATATTGAGCCGGGCGGTGCTGGCGTGCGCGCCCAGGCACTCGACAGAAATGGGGCGCTGGTTGACGATTTTCGGATTCAGGTTGCCCAGCGGATGGTTCACGTGCTGAACGCGCCATCGCCGGCCGCGACGGCGTCGATCAGCATCGGCCGGCACATCGCGAAGCTTGCGCAGGCGAACCTTGGCCTGCGCGTGAAACGAACGATGCCGGAAGCGGCGCTCGTCACCGTCTAGCGACTCGAAATTCTTCCCGTTACCCATGACGCAAACGGTTAGTCCAATTTGCCCGGACGAGCTAATGGCTCCCGATGCGCCGGCGGCCGTGGAGACTTCGTCTCCCCAGAGCCCCGCGCCCGCATCGATGCATAGCAAGGTGGTGCGCGGCTCCGCGCTGACCCTCCTCAGCACCGCCATCACCATGGTGCTGCGCTTGGCGGGAACATGGTGCTCTCCCGGCTGTTGTTTCCGGATGCCTTTGGCCTGGCCTCCATCGTCGCGACGCTTATCACTGCTCTCGATGTACTGTCCGACACAGGGATCATCTGGGCGATCATCCAGAGCAAACGTGGGGATGAGAAGGTTTTTCTTAATACGGTCTGGACGACAAATGTCATCCGTGGGTTTCTGCTCTGGGGCGTCTGCGGCGCGATCGCCTGGCCGCTGGCGCATTATTACAAGCAGCCGCAGCTGCTTTATCTGATTCCGGTGGCGGGCATCGGCAATCTGCTTATCGGCCTGACCTCCACGTCCGTCTGGACGTTGATGCGGCACCTGCGCATGGGCACGGGCGCCATGCTTGGGCTTACGCAGGTCGTCGTGACCACGGTCGCCATGATTGTCTGGGCCAGGTTGACCCACTCTGTCTGGGCGCTGGTGGGCGGGGGATTGATCGGGCGGGCCGTTTATGTTGCGTTGAGTCACGTCGTCATCAAAGGGTATCGCAACCGGTTCCACTGGGACCGCGGCGTTGCACGCGAGTTGTTCCACTTTGGCAAGTGGATATTTGTAAGCACGGCCGTGACGTTCTTCGCAATGCAGAGCGACAAGCTGATGCTGGCCAAGATGGCGCCGGTGGCGGTGCTGGGGGTTTACTCCATCGCCACCAACATGGTGAAGATTCCATCGGATATTCTGGCACAACTGTGCCACATGATCATTTTTCCGATGCTGTCGCGCGGGGAAGATGCGGCCAGCAGAATGCGTGCAAGCCTGCTGCACGCGCGGCATCTGATCCTGCCGGCGGGCGTCGCGGCCACGCTTGCATTCACCGTCGGGGCGCCGGCGTTTTTCAATCTTTTCTATGATGCCCGCTATCAGCAGGCGGGCTTCATGGGGCAGTTGGCGGCCGTCGGGATATGGATCTATATCCTGCAGATGTCAGCCGACCGCGCCCTACTTGCCCGTGGCGACACTCGGGCACTTGCCTTCAGCAACATTGCCAACCTGATCGTTACGGTCATCGGTGCGGTAGGGGGGTTTTATCTGGGCCAGCGTCTGAGCCCTACTGCCGGCGTGGCCGGCTTTATTCTTGGATGCTCTGCCGGCAATCTGGCCGGGCATCTCGTGGTGCAACACGCCATGGCCCGTCAAGGGATCCCGATCCTTCTTCAGGATCTTTCGTACACAGCGCTCCTGGGTCTTCTTGCGGCTGTTAGTCTTTTTGTTCCGTTTGCCGCTGCTCATTTCGTTAGCGTTCACACAGCGCAGTTGATTGGCGTGGCGGTTGGCGCGTTTGCCGTGGGTGGCGCGTCGTTGTGGGCTGGCCTGCGTCTGAAGGCTGCGATGCGGGAAAGGAAGGCCGCCTGATGGACCCGGCCATGAATTCCCTTCTCATCAAGGCCATGCTGTTCGGGTTTATCCCGTTCTGCTTCGTGATGTTCTGGATTTTTCCTTCCAGGCGCGCCATCCTCTTTTCGCTCCTGATCGGGTGGTTGTTTCTCCCCATTGCCTCCCTCAGCATTCCCATCCCGCTCCTGCTCTTCAATAAAATTACCAGCATCTCCCTGGGCATTTTTCTGGCGGCCGTTTGCCTCGACCCCAAGCCGATGATGGCGTATCGCCCTCGCCTTGTGGATTTGCCGATGTGCCTCTTTTGCCTCAGTGCGTTTTTCTCCAGCATCGCAAATGGTCTGGGCCCGAAAGATGGTTTGGCGGAGATGACCAACCGCATGATGGAGTGGGGCCTGATCTATTTCGTCGGCCGGTGCTACATGGGTGATTTGCCGGCGCTTCGCCAATTGGCCGTGGCCCTGCTCCTGGCCGGTCTGGTCTACATGCCGTTCTGCCTGCTTGAAATCCGGTTAAGCCCGCAGTTTCACAACTGGGTTTACGGCTTCTATCAGCATGAGTTTCAGCAGACCATTCGCGAAGGCGGCGCGTTTCGCCCGATGGTTTTCATGCAGCACGGTTTGGCGGTTGCGATGTTTATGGCCTGCGCCACGCTCGTTGGTGCATGGCTCTGGCTGACGGGCGCGCTGCCCCGCCTCCTGGGCATGAGCACTTTCTGGCTGACGCTGGCGCTGTTTATCACGACGGTTTTGTGCCGGTCTGTCGGCGCATTCGCTGCTGATGGTGGCGGGGCTTGGCGTTCTTTGCTCTCTCCGCTGGTGGCGGAACGGGGCGTTTCTTATTTTGCTTTTGGCCGCCGCTCCTCTTTACATGGTGGTACGCTCCACGGGCGATCTGGACGGCAAGAAGCTGGTCGATCTTACCCGCACCTGGATCAGTCCCGAGCGGGCCGACTCGGTGCGAACGCGTGTGATCAATGAAGATCAGCTTGTTGCAAAGGCCCTGCGTCAGCCGTGGCTTGGCTGGTCGGGCTGGGGCCGGGCGCGCGTGCAAGACGAAGAGGGGAATGACGTTTCGATCACCGACGGCATGTGGGTTATTTTCCTGGGTAACAACGGGATCGTTGGCCTGGGCTCCTTTGCGGCCGTGATGATTGTGCCGTGCCTGGCGCTGTGGTGGCGGTATCGGCTCACGCTCTGGTCGATGCCTGCGCTGGCTCCAGCGGCGGTGCTGGCGATCCTGTTGCCGCTCTACAGCTTGGATTGTCTTGCCAACGCGATGACATCGCCCATATTTGGCCTGGCCGCCGGCGCGGTAGGCGGCGCGTGCGTGCTGCGCTATCGCGTGCCCGTGGCCAAGCCCATCGTTCACGCCAGACACCGCCGGCGGGCGATGGCGCCCATGATCCACACTGCCTGATCGCCATGATGAACCTGACGCAGCAACCTCTGGTCTCGGTGATCATCCCGTGCTATCGCTCGGAGCGGTTTCTCGCGCTCACGCTGGAGAGCGTTTTGCGGCAGTCTTATGCATCGCTAGAGGTGGTTGTCGTGGACGATGGTTCGCCTGACGCGTCGGCCAGCATTGCTCGGACTTTTGCGGAGCGGGATGGGCGCGTTCGAGTTGTCGTGCAGGAAAACGCCGGCGTTGCCTCTGCCCGCAATCGGGGCATGGCCGAATCTGCTGGCGAGCTTCTGGTGTTTCTCGACGCCGACGATGTTATGTTGCCCGACGCCATCAAGATAGGTGTCGAAAGTCTAACTGAGCATCCGACATTGCGCGTTTGTCTACGGCTTGTATTGGCCGATTGACTCCCTGGGGCATTTGAATGGGCCGGTTCAGAACCAGGTGGAGCGGGCGGAGTTTCGGACATTGCTGGAAGGGCGGGCGTCGCTGGTGCCGCCGTCGGTGGCCATCTTTCGGCGCGAGGCGATTGAGGCCGTTGGCCCGTTTCGCCAGCATCTGGCGCCGGCTGACGATTACGACCTTTACCTGCGGCTGGCCCACCGCTTTCCGATCCATTGCCACAACCAGGTGATCGTCGAATATCGCCAGCATGGCGCGAACAACTCGAACAAGGTGGCGATGATGCTGTCGCTGACTGAACGGGCTTTGGACGCGCAGAGCGAGATCACGTGCGGCGACCCGCAACTGCGGGCGGCCTGCGCACGGGGGAAGTCGTACTGGCGGAAATTGTTTGGCCCTTATCTGGCTTATGAGATGGCCGCGAACATAAAAAAGGGCAGGCTGCCGGCCGCCGTCCGGGTGATGTGGGTGATGGTCAGGAAATATCCGCGTGGTTTTCCTGCTTATCTTTCGGAGCTTGCGGGAAAGCTGCTGGGTTTGAGTGGAGGGGCAGGCGCGACGGATCGCGCTTGAGAATGTGTGCATTCGCGTGAGGGAAAGATCATGAACCAGAAGGACGCTCGCATCCTGTTAATCTCGCCGCGGCTCTGTCAGCCGAGCGTCTGCCGGTGCGCACAAAACGAATTCGAAGACGTTATTGCAGCCGTGGACTCCGCCGAGCTTGTCTCGCCGCCGCTGAGGCCAGTCGCGCAGGGCGGCTTGTCCCGGCGGGTTCTCAATAAGCTGCATCGCATGACGCGCATCTCCATTAGCCGGGACCGAAAGATCGAGCCAGTCAAAGTGGAAGGGCGCTATGACATGTGCTTTGTGGTGGTGCAGCATCCGCGTGATGTCACCTTGCTCAACAGCGTGCAAGGCTGGCGCGAGCGTAGTGCGAAGGCGGTGGTTTTCATTGAGGAGATCTGGCTCAAGGACCTGATCTACCACAAGACCCTTGAGCCGCTGAAGCAGTTTGACCATATCCTGACCCACTCCTCCAAGACGTGTCAGCCGCTTCAGAACCTGCTGGGCGTGCCGTGTGAATGGGAGGCGGCCGGGGTTGATATGTTCCGCTTCTGCCCGCACCCTGAGAACCTCCCGCGTACCATCGACTTCCTCAGCATGGGCCGGCGGTCGGACAAGACGCATCAGGCGCTTCTGGAGCTCTCGCGGCAAAAAGATTTCTTCTACTTCTACGACACCGCGTCGTTCAAAAGCGTTTTGAACTACCGCGATCACCGCGACCACCTGGCCAACCTCATCGAGCGCAGCCGCTATTTCCTGGCCAACAAGCCGAAGGTCAACGCCACTGAGCATCGGGGCGATCAGGAGGAATTGGGGATTCGGTTCATGGAAGGCGCGGCCGGCGGGGCCGTGATGGTGGGCGATCCTCCCGAGTGCCTGGGTTTTGACCGCTACATGAACTGGCCGGATTCGGTCATCAAGCTTCCGTATGACTCGACAGATGTTGCGGATTTTATCGCCGATCTGGATCGACAGCCTGACAGACTGGAGCGCATCCGCCGGGACAACGTGGTCAACAGCCTGCGCATGCACGACTGGGTTTATCGCTGGGCTCACATGCTGCGGGTGGCGGGACTTGAACCCACGCTGGCCATGAAACGGCGCATGGAAAAGCTGGAAGAACTTGCCGCCTCTGTCGCCGCGGCCGAGGCGATGGAGCTTGCGGTCGCCTGACCTGAGCGTTCGCGAAGAGGCCATTGATGCCAACGAACATGCAAACTATCTCCTCGCATCACCTGGCCGCCGACGCGGATTTGTTCCGCTCGGTCGTGATTTTGGGCGGCCAGGGACTTTTGGCGCAGGCGCTGGCCGCCGCCCTGCACCAGCGCGGCGTCTGCTGCTCTGCCCTGTCGCGTGCCCAGTGCGACATCACGCGCCTGGACCAGATCAAGCGCATGTTCCGTGAACGCCGCCCCACGCTCCTCTTTAACTGCGCTGCCTACACGGCGGTCGATGCGTGCGAAGAACGCGCCGACCTGGCCAACAATATCAACGGCGATGCTGTCGGCGCTTTGGCCTCTCTTTGTAAGCGATGTGGAACGCACCTGGTTCACTTCTCCACTGACTTTGTATTTGATGGCCAGCTTGACCGGCCGTATCGCCCGGATGATGCGCCCAATCCCATTTCCGCTTACGGATATTCAAAGCTGCTGGGCGAAACCCGCATCCAGCAGATCGCTCCGCCGTCGTGGCTGGTCGTGCGGACGGCATGGCTGTTTGGGCGGGGGGGATCGAGCTTTCCGTCTAAGATCATCGATCTTGCCCGGGCCGGCGTTCCGTTGAAAATCGTGAACGATCAATTCGGCTCGCCAACTTATGTTCCTGATCTGGCCGAGGCTGTTCTTGAGCTGATCGACCTACGCGCCCGTGGCATCTGGCATCTGGCCAACACCGGCGCTCTTACCTGGTTTGATTTTGCCCGGGCTGTCTTGGACGAATGTGGGATCGAATGCCGCCTCAGTCCGGTCAGCACGCACGAGTGGCTGATGATCCGGCCGGGTCAGGCCAGGCGCCCCATGTATAGCGCCCTGGACAACACTTATTACACCCGCGCCACCGGCCATCGCATGCGTGGCTGGCAGGACGCACTCAAAGATTACGCGGCGGATCTAATCCGCTGTGAAGCTGTCGAGGCATAACGCCAATCCACACCATGCGCACCGAAATTGTCATTATCAACTACCGCACGGGTCAGCTCACCATCGACTGCCTTCAGTCGCTGGTGCCGGAGATGGCCAGGCTGCCCGATGCGCACGTCACCATCGTGGACAACGCCTCGGGTGACGACTCGCTTGGTCAGATCGAAGAGGCCATCGCCGCCAATGGCTGGGGGCAGTGGGTTTCGCCGCTGCCGCTGGATCGCAACACCGGTTTTGCGGGGGGCAACAACGCCGGCATCCGCCGAGCTTTCGCCGATCCGGCCTTTGAATACATCATCCTGCTTAACCCGGACACCATCGTTCATCCAGGCGGCATGTGTGAGCTGATCGCGTTCATGGACGCCCAGCCGACGATTGGCATGGCCGGCAGCCGGCTGGAAAATCCTGACGGCACGCCGCAGCGTTCGGCCTTTCGATTTCCATCCGTATTCAGTGAGCTCGACGGCGGCCTGCGACTTGGGGTCATGTCGCGCATCCTGTCGCGGTGGGTTGTCGCACCGCCCGTACCCGCCGCTGCATGCCAAGTGGATTGGGTGGCGGCCGCAAGCATGATTATCCGCCGAAACGTCTTCGAGTCTGTCGGCCTGATGGACGAAGAATATTTCATGTACTTTGAGGAAGTCGATTTCTGCCGCCACGCCCTTCAGGCCGGGCACACCTGCTGGTACGTCCCGGCGAGCCGCATTATCCATCTGGTCGGCCAGGCGTCGGGGGTCACCGATCCCAAGCAAAGCCACAAGCGCCGGCCACGCTATTGGTTTGACTCGCGCCGGCGCTTCTTCCTGAAGAACTTTAACCCGGTTTATGCCGCCCTTGCGGACCTGACTTACGCCGCCTCATTCGCCCTGTGGTGCGCCCGGCGATTTATTCAGCGCAAGCCCGACACCGATCCCGCCTGCTTCCTCCGCGATCTTCTCCGGAACAGCGTCTTTGTCAGGGGGTTTGGCTTATGACCCAGCAAGCGCAAATTGAGCTTGTTGCGCCGGTGCTGGGTGAGCCAGTACGCGCTGCACCTGGCCTGTGGTCGCAGATTGCGGAAGACTGGCGCGCCAATGGGCGAGACTGGACCAGGCCTGGCTTTCGCGCTTTGGCCGCTTACCGCTTTGGCGTTTGGCGCATGTCTATCGGCTCGAAGATTCTCCGTGCGCCCTTCAGCTTCCTATACCGATTTCTGTACCGCCGCGCCCGCAATCGTTATGGGATTGAACTGTCCTACTCAGTCAGCGTTGGCCGCCGCCTTGTCATCGAGCACCAGCACGGCATCGTGATCCACGGCAACAGCGTGATCGGCGACGATTGCATCATCCGGCAGGGGGTCACGCTCGGCATTCGTTCGATTGACCGGCCGACCGAGGCTCCTGTTCTGGGCAAGCGCGTCGATGTCGGCGCAGGCGCGTAAAATTCTCGGCCCGGTCCGCATCGGCGACGCCGCACGGATTGGCGCTAACGCCGTTGTGTTGTGTGATGTTCCGGCCGGCGCAACGGCCGTTGGAATTCCGGCACGTATCCTTCAATCCCGCCATGGCTGATTCCATTGACAACCTCGTCGGCATCGTCGCGATTGGCCGCAACGAAGGGGAGCGCCTGCGCCGGTGCCTGCAGTCCGTGAGCGGCAATGCCGCCACTGTGGTGTACGTCGATTCCGCATCAACCGATCAAAGCGTGGCCGTTGCCAGGTCTTTGGACGCAGCCGTGGTGGAACTGGATGTATCGGTTCCATTCACCGCCGCCCGCGCCCGCAACGCCGGCATGGATCAACTGCTGAGAGAAAT
This sequence comes from uncultured Phycisphaerales bacterium, assembly GCA_963788015.1. Lineage (GTDB taxonomy): Bacteria > Planctomycetota > Phycisphaerae > Tepidisphaerales > Tepidisphaeraceae > JBBRHH01. The sequence goes on along the minus strand of CAWBEY010000012.1, from coordinate 1,883,607 downwards.
CCCTTCGCTCCAGTACGTGCAGTTCCTTGATGCTGACACGGAAGTACAAGACGGTTGGATTGAAAAGGCCGTTCACGAGTTGTCCACCCGCGCCGATGTCGCGGTGGTTTGTGGCCGCCGCCGTGAGCGATTCCCGGATGCATCCATATACAACCGCCTGTGCGACATGGAGTGGGACACTCCTGTCGGCGAGGCCAAAGCGTGTGGTGGCGACGCCCTCATGCGAGTTGCGGCCTTCACGCAAGTCAATGGATTCGAGTCAGCCATGATCGCGGGCGAGGAGCCTGAACTCTGCGTCCGACTTCGCGCCGCCGGCTGGAAAATTGTTCGTCTGGATGCGGAGATGACGTTGCACGACGCGGCGATGACACGATTTTCTCAGTGGTGGAAGCGCTCTGTCCGGGCCGGCCACGCGTTTGCTGAAGGCGCTGCCCGGCATGGCCGGCCTCCCGAATGCCACTGGGTGCGCGAGAGTCGCAGCAACTGGCTCTGGGGCCTGGTTATTCCGTTGATCGCCAGCACGCTGATCTACCCTACGCATGCCCTGAGCCTCCTCGTTCTGCTCCTTTACCCGCTTCAGGTGTTTCGGATTTCTCGTGGCCAGATTCGGCACGGTGCTTCGCCGCGCAATGCCAGGCTGTACGCCTTCTTCTGCGTTCTGGGTAAAGTGCCGCAGGTGATTGGTCAGATAAAATATTGGCTTGGGCGGATTGTTGGCCGGCAAACTGCGCTTATCGAATACAAGACGGCACGCACGCAGGTTGTCCCTGCCGCAGGAACCCTTTGAAAATCGCGTATCTGATCAACCAGCCCCAGGCCAGCCAGAGTTTCATCTGGCGCGAGATTGCCGCGCTTGAAGCGCAGGGTGTTGTGATTCATCGCTTCCTGATCCGGGCCTCGCGGTTTCACCTGGCCGAGCCGGCCGCGTGTGCTTATCAGGACAACGCGCGCATCCTGCTTTCCTCAGGCGTCGGCGGCCTTTTGCTTGCGATGCTGATCTCTCTTTTTAACCGCCCAATCGCGTTTTTTCGCAGCCTGTTTTGTGCCATCGGCATGGGCAGCAAGTCGGATCGCGGGCGACTTAAACATCTCGCTTATTTCGGCGAGGCGTGCGTGCTTCGCCGGTGGCTCATTCAATGCGGCGCACAACACCTTCACGCGCATTTTGGCACCAACTCCGCCGCCGTGGCGATGCTCTGCCGGATGCTGGGTGGGCCGACTTATAGCTTCACCGCTCATGGCCCCGAGGAGTTTGACAAGCCGGTCCTGCTGCATCTGCCCAGGAAAATTCAGCACGCGGCTTTTGTAATTGGCGTGAGTCATTTTGGCCGCAGCCAGATATGCCGCTGGGTTGCGCACGAACAATGGTCGAAAATTCACGTTGTCCACTGCGGCGTTGATAGAGCCTACCTCAACACGCCCCTCACGCCGCTGCCCGCACGGCCGCGATTGATCTGCATTGGGCGTCTTGTCGAGCAGAAAGGCCAGTTGCTTCTGCTGGAAGCCGTTGGCCGACTTGCCGCGGAAGGGACGCAGTTTGAGCTTGTATTGGTGGGAGACGGCGAGCTTCGCCCGGATATTGAATCGCTGATCCAGCGCCTCAACATTGGCAGCCACGTGCGTCTTACCGGTTGGATGAGCAACGATGCGGTTCACAAGGAGATTCTCGAATCCCGCGCCCTGGTGCTTCCCAGCTTCGCCGAGGGCCTGCCGGTTGTCATCATGGAATCGTTCGCGCTGGGTCGGCCAGTCGTCAGCACGTATATCGCGGGCATTCCTGAACTGGTTGAGCCCAACATTTCGGGCATCCTGGTCCCGGCCGGTTCCGTGGACGCGCTGGTGGGCGGTATCCGTCGAATCCTTGGCCTGGATGATCAAACATTGGCCGCCATGGGGCGCGCGGGTGCGGCCCGGGTTGCCGAGCAGCATGATGTCGCCCGTGAAGCCGCGAAACTGGCGGGGTTGTTTCGCCACGCGGTGGGCAGCGTCGATGCGGCCGTGCAGGTTAAGTCTACAGCCAGCCTCGCCGCCTCGCGGGCAGTTCTTTGAAGCCTCCTGCTTCATTTTCAAGCCGCCCCGCAATTTTAATTTGGCTAGATCGACGAAGTAATCGGACGTAAATGAATTTTTAATCCTTGCTCTGTAGTTAGTCTGATAAGGAATAATGCTCGCACGGCCGGGTTCCAGGCCGTATATATAAATGCTCTTGAAGGCCGCGGGTGTGCGGCGAGCTTTTGGGATTTGGCGTGATCCTTGAACAAGATCACGCCCCGGCCGGTGCCCTTCGGAGAGGGCGCCGGATCTGGAGAGGGAGAATTATGTGGGTCCTCTGGGCTAACGCCCCGATGATGGGCCTCTGCGCAGCGCCCCTCGCGCCGCCTCTGGCTCTATTTGTAAGGTGCCTTGACGCGCCATGGCTTTCGCAGGCTGTGGCGGTGCTTGGCGCATTCTTCCTGGCCGCCGACGCTTCTGCTGTCGGCAATGGCGACGCTTCTGGTCTGCACGGTTGCGGTCTTTTCGAGATTCGGGCCGACCCGCGCCCTGCTGGCTGCGCCTCTTCATCTCTTGAAATCACTTGTTCGCCCTGAGAGCGCCTGGCCCCGCGCCATCCCCGCCAGCGGCGTTGCTCAGAGGATCGAGGTAAATCATCACGAACACAGTCTGGCTCTGGTCGGCTCGACAACTCAGCTCACCGAGGCGGAATCTTCCTCGCATTTTTCTCCGCCGCCTGCCCCATCACGCGCCTTGGCCGCCTTGCCTGTCGTGCGCTTTTGCGGGGTCGATGTTCACGCCATCACTGAAACACAGTGCATCGATCAAATTGTCACGCGACTTCACGCCGGACGCGGCGGCGTGGTCGTGACTCCGAATCTCGACCACCTGCGCCGATGCCTGCGTGACCGTGAATTTGCGGCCATTCTTACCGAGGCCGATTTGGTCGTGGCCGACGGCATGCCGCTGGTGTGGGCCAGCCGTCTGCAGGGGATGCCGTTGCCGGAGAGGGTTCCCGGTTCCAACCTGATCTCCAGCCTCGCGGCGGCGGCGGCCGCCAACAAGAAATCTGTCTTTCTCCTGGGCGGCGCACCGGGCAGCGCTGAAGGCGCGGCCACCGTGCTTCGCGAGCGCCACCCGGCCATTCAGATCGCGGGGCTGAATTGCCCGCCCTTTGGATTTGAAAAAGATCAGCACGGCTGGGATGCCGTCACGGCCGCGCTGGTGGCCGCTAATCCAGACATAGTTTTTGTCGCCCTGGGCTCTCCGAAGCAGGAACGACTTATCCAGCGCCTGCGCTCCCACCTTCCCCGCACCTGGTGGATTGGCGTGGGGATCAGCTTCAGCTTCCTGGCCGGCGACGTCCGCCGGGCTCCCCGATGGATGCAGAAGAGCGGCCTGGAATGGGCCCACCGTCTCATGCAGGAGCCGGCCCGACTCGGTAAACGCTATCTGCTCCAGGGTCTCCCCTTCGCCGCGTCGCTTCTGAGCAACGCCGCCCTCAAGGGCGTGGCGCGCAAGTTCCTTGGGCCGCCCGTTACGGAAATTCCGCCTCAGGTCGGCTTGGAAGGCGGCATCACCAATCTGGATATCCTCCCCGGCGATCTTGATAAAATCCGCATAGGGGCCGATGTCGTCGCCCAGCCTCTGTCGGCAGGTAACAGCAACTTTGTCTATCAGGCTTTCCTTTCCGGCATCGCCTCCGAGCTTCTGCCCGCGGCGGCCGCGCCCCGTCGTCACACGGGGCCGCTCCCGGACGCTCTTCAGCACCTGCGGGCTGTGATTCTCCTGGGCGGGTCGGTTGGTCCAACGCCTTTTCGAAAAGCGCTTGGACGGGCGATTGTCGATCTGCCGCTGGAAGATGGCCGATCGATTCTGGCCCACTGGCGCGACCACACCGAAGCCCTCAAGCACCTGTTGGGGAAAGATCACCTGCACGTGCGCGTTGTGGTTGATCGTTTCTCCCCCGCGCCCACCAGCACCCCGGCCTCCAATGGCGTGCTCATGCAGATCGAGCGTGACGGCGCGGCCTACCGCGGCACCGGCGGCGTGGTGAGCGATGTCGCGGCCGGCTACGACGACGATGACGTTCTGCTGGTGGCCAATGCCGCTCAGATTTTACTCGCGCCCCTTCCAGATCTGGCCATCGACCTGGCTGAATCGCGGGGCGACGTCAGCTTTATCTCCCATCGCGACGGCACGCCCAGCGGCCTGCTGCTGATGCGCTGCGCCACGCTCCGCTCCATCGCCCGCGCTGGCTACGTCGATCTGAAGGAACAGGCCCTTCCTCACATCGCCAAATCCTTCTCCGTCACCCACGTCCAGCAGCCCCACGCCAGCGGCCTGCCGATTCGCACCCTTGAGGAATACATCAGCGGCCTCCAGCGCCTCCAGCGCATGCACAGCGGCCAACTCGAGCTCGACAACCCCTTCTCCGAAAGCTGCCATCCCACGTTCGTCATCGCCGAACCTGGATCGTACATCTCGCCCAAGGCGCACGTACACGATTCGGTCATCCTGCGCGGCGGCCGGGTCGAAGACGGGGCGACTCTGGTCCGCTCCATCGTTTGCCCGCTGGGTGTGGTCCACCGCAATCGCACCGCGATCGACCAACTCATCAAGAACACCCGGCACACGCTCTCTTAATCAAGTGAGTGACGCCGTTGTGCGACGTAGCTCTTCATCATGTCCCCTGAAACGATCACCCGTCTCCCCGCTCCGCGCTGGCCGGCCGCGCTGATTGGCGCGTCACTGCTGCTTCTCGCCGCCGTCGCGGCCTCACTGGGCGCGTGGACCGACATTTATCAAATCGCCACCACCGACGAAGAGGCCAGCCACATTCTCCTGGTTCCCATCGTGGCCGGCGCTTTGGTTTGGGTCCGGCGTGAGCAACTGCGGGCGCTGATTCCTTCCACTTCAGTTCTTGGGCCTGTGTTCATCGTCGCCGGCTGGGCGATCTCCCATGTCGGCTTTCATCACGCCATCCAATCCTTCTGGCATGGCGGGGCAGTGCTGGTTGCGGCCGGGGCGATCCTCACGTTCCTGGGTCCGCGCGTTCTTCTGGGCCTTCTCCCTGTCACCTTCCTGATGCTTTTTCTCATTCCGGTTCCCGGCATGATCCGCCAGCGTCTGGCCCTCCCACTCCAGACCATGCAGCGCCGCGCCACCGAAGTGCTTCTTCACATCTTCGGCGTCGCGGTCTCCCGCTCGGGGAACATGCTCAGCATCAACCACACCGACATCACCATCGCCGAGGCCTGCAATGGCCTGCGCATGGTGTTTGGATTATTTCTTGTTTCCTATGCCGTCTGCTTCTGCATGACGCTCTCCACCGGTCTTCGCGTGATCATCCTCCTGCTCAGCCCTGTCACCGCCATCCTGTGCAACGTCATACGACTTGTCCCCACCGTCTACTTGTTTGGCCACGCCTCCTCCTCCATCGCCGACAAGTTCCACGACATCGCGGGTTGGATCATGCTCCCGTTCGCGACGCTCCTGCTGACCACCCTCGCCACCCTCCTCCGCCGCCCGCTCAATGCTGAACCCTGAACCCCGAACCCTGTACCCCCGCATATGCCGCGCCTCCTCCCCCCGATCCTATCCTTGACTCTTCTGGCCATCATGGCCTTCCGCGACCCCCTGCGTATCGATCCCTCTCCAGCCAAGCCCTTCCACGACCGCGTCCGGCTTGCTGTCTCCAACATCCCCAGGCAGGTCGGCGACTTCACCAGTGAAGACCTTCCTATCCCGCCGGGCGCTGTCACGCTCCTGAAGCCCAACGCAATGCTCACGCGCCTCTATACCAATCCCCTCACCAACACACACGCGTTTTTCCTCGTCGTCCAATCCCGCGACTCGCGCGATATGCGCGGCCATTGCCCGGCCATCTGCTATCCCGCCAACGGCTGGTCTATTGACGCATCTCCCCCAATTTCCCTGGACGGCACAGGCTTCAGCATTCGTGGCCGGGAATATGCGCTTCGGCGGGAAACGGCTGCTGGCGTTGAGCACCTCTTCGTGCGAAGCTTCTTTGTGTTACCCGATGGCCGGACCGTTCCCGATATGGAGGATGTGGTAGCCGCCGCGAAGGATTATCGGAAGCTCAGTTACGGCGCTGCCCAGATTCAGGTGGTTCTGGACCCCGATTTGGATTCAGCAAAACGAGAGGCCATATTTGCATCGCTGATGCGGGCCAATGCCCCCTTGATCAGGACGATGGAAGCTGGAGTGAACGAATGACGATGGACAAGAACCATTCCCCGATGCAGTTGCCCAACGAGGCGACATCGCTGGGCGCGGCCATGTCCAGCCCGGACCGCCTCGATCCCTATCGCAAAGCGCATCGCGCCTGCGCGGCCGGTATCCGCTCGCCTATGCCCTTGCCTTGGTCGGTGCCCTCATCGGCGGCTACCTCGGGTATCGGAGCCAGGTGCCACTTTACAAGACCGAGGGCATGGTCCGAATCGCGTCCGAACTGCCTCCTGTCCTTGAGAAGAACGATCTCAATGAACGCAAGAGCATGTTCGAGGAGTTTCTGGCCTCGCAGGAAATGGTGATCAAAAGCCGCAAGGTGTTGGATAATGCGCTGGACGATCCGGCATGGAAAGCGACTGGCCGGGGCAACTACCCGGCATTGGAAGAAAAATTCGCCGATCAGCTTACCGTCGAGCATCCGTCGCGCACCGAACTGCTCCGCATCTCGTTTCTTGATCCCGATCCCAATGTCGCCGCGGCCGCCGTCACGGCCGTGATTAACGGGTATCAAACCGTTTACGCTGATGAAGAAACCAAGGCCGAAGCCAAGCGGCTGGCGGTGTTGCAGGAAATCCTCACAGGCTTGCGCAAGCAGCGCGACGACCTCCAAGCTCAGATCAGCGCTCAAGCCCGTGCCAACGGCACCGAAGACATGGAGGCCCCGTACACGGCGAAGCTCACCGAAAAGAACAACATCGAATCGGATCTCAGCCGCATCCGCACGCAGCTTGCCCTCGCGGAGAGCCGTCAAGGCGGCCAGGAAATGCTTGACAGCATGTCAATCGATCAAATCGCCGCCAACGGTGACCTGGGCATGCGCCAGATGCTCCAGGAGCGCGAAGTTCTTCAGATGGATTTGGACAAGTTGCTACGCGACATGTCCACCACGCACCCCAGCGTGGCCAAGCAGAAGAACATGATCGCGGAGAAGACCAAGCGTATCGAGAATTACGCTCGTGAATATCGAAAGCTCCAGCTCACCATGCAGCAGGGGGCACCGACCCCCTCCAGCGGCACCGGCGGCGGCGGCGTCAGCGCCCCGTTTGTTTACGCCAATGCTGAAACACTTCAGCGCGATGAAAAGAGCTATGAGAAGCGGCTGGCGCAGGTCTCGAAAGAGCTCAACGATCTGAACGAAAAGCGCATGGCGTTCAATGACCTGAAGGACAAGGCCAAGCTGGTGAAGGATGAGATCGCGGCCAAGACCGCGCGGCTCGATCAGCTCAACGCAGAGGGCAAGCTTGGCGGCCGGCTCAGCGTGGAAAACAGCGGGCAGGCTTCCATCTCCCCCTATAAAGACGCCCGTAAAAAAGTGGGGGCGATCGGCGCGCTGGGCGGCGCTATGCTCCCCTTCATCGGTGTCCTGCTTTTCTCCCTCTACGACCGCCGCTATCGCTTCTTTGAAGAAGAAGAGCAGGAGACGGCCAACGCGCCGCTCCTGGGCATTCTGCCTACCCTTCCCGAGAATCTTGATGATCCCGAGCAGGCCGCCGTGGCCGCCCACTGCATCCACCAGATCCGCGTCATGCTTCAATTGGGCGGCCAATCCGGCCCGCGCTCCGTCTACATGATCACTAGCTCCTCCCCCGGCGACGGCAAAACCAGCCTCACCATGGCGCTGGGGCTATCGTTCTCGGCATCCGGTTCCCGCACGCTCGTTATCGACTGCGACATGACTGGCCAGGGCCTGACGCACCGTCTCAAGGCCGGCCCCTCCGCCGGCCTTGTTGAAAGCCTGGTGGCCGGCTCGGTGCTGGGGAACATCATCAAAACCAAAACGGACAACCTCTCGGTCCTTCCGGTCGGGAATGCCGAAGCGTTTGACGCCAGCCTGCTTTCTCCTGAATCAGTTCGTCGTCTGATTGAAGAAGCTCGCAAGTCTTACGACATCGTTGTTCTTGATACCGGCCCGATCCTCGGCAGCCTTGAGGCTTCCGTCGTCGCGGCCGAAGTCGATGGCGTCATCCTTGCCGTCGCCCGTGGCCAGCAACAGCCCCTCGTGCAGCGCTCCATCCGCCACCTCCGGTCGGTGGGGGCTAACATCGCCGGCATCGTCTTTAACCGGGCCAAGCCTGGCGATTTCAGTCGCTCTCATCCCAGCAAATCTTTACGTTCGGTTTCCGCAAAGGCGCAGGCCCCCCGCAAGCTTGTCGGCCAGGGCAATGAACAATCGCGATTCGGGCCGCTGGCGCGCTCGGTTGCGTCGTTCATGCCCGCCAATGACAAAGGGGACCAGGAATGATCGCCCTTGAAGCAGCGGTGCGCGTCCTGCCGCCCCGCCAACAATCCCCCACCATCTGGGGCCTCGACCCCGCGCAGCTTCACGATCGATTCTGGGCCACCCGCCGCGTTCAAATTGTTCGCTGTGGTGAAAGCGCCTCCCTGCACGCCGGCGCGGAGCTTTACTTGTTGCTCCCCGACACCACCCTCGCCGTCTTCGACTTGTACAGGGTCACCCGCTCGCTGAGCTGGGTGCGCACTGATTTGTTGTGCGTGCGCCTGCATCACCGCCGCGACCAGGGGTATCGCGAGCGCGTTCTCACTGATGCCTCCGACAGATTTATCCGTTTCCAGCGCCTCTATCGCACCCGGCACGCTCACATCGTCCGTGTGGCCGTGACGCGCGACCCCCGCCTGGCGGCCATCTGGCAAATGGCGTCCAGCGCCCGCAGCGCCTGGCACATGATCCGGCAGGTTACGCCCCGCTCGCTCCGGCACACCGTCTCCAGCGACGGGAATCTCTACGATCAGAGCGAGAACACTGAGCTAGCCCAGTTCGTCCGCGACCTCATCATGATCTGGTCGCGCCCTGATCTGGCCGTCACCCGCGCTGGCCGGACTGGCCCGGATATCTACAAAGACACGGCCGCCGCGATTGATCCCGAAGCAAAACTGATCGGCCCGCTCTGGATTGGCGCTGGGCGGCAGGTCGATGCACAGACGACGGTCATCGGTCCGGCAGTGCTGTGGGACGATCCATCGGCCGCTCCGACTCCTGAGCCGCTGCAATATCCGCAGTCGCCAGCACGCCAGGACCGGCCTGCCGCTGTCTCAGTAAAACCCGCCCCTTTGCACGATCCCGGGCTGGCATATCGCGCCAGCAAGCGCGTCTTCGACATTATTCTCTCGCTGGCGGCGTTGTTTTTCACGTTACCGCTGTATCCGTTCATTATGCTGGCCATCTGGATTGAAGACGGCCGGCCGTTTCTTCTTCGCCCATCGCCGCGAAACACGGGGCGGCCGCGAGTTTCCATGTATCAAGTTTCGCTCGATGCGCCGCGACGCTGAAACCATCAAGCTTGATCTGGCACGGCATAACCAGGCCGATGGTCCGCAATTTTTTATGGAGCACGACCCCCGCCGCACCCGTGTGGGCGAATTGATGCGTAAGACGCATCTCGATGAAATTCCACAGTTTCTCAATGTGTTGATGGGGCATATGTCGCTGGTGGGCCCTAGACCCAGCCCGCACAGCGAAAACCAGTTCTGCCCCCCTGGCGCGAAGCTCGCCTGAGTGTTCGCCCAGGGATCACCGGCCTCTGGCAGGTGCGCCGCACCCGCCGCCGGGGTAGCGATTTCCAGGAATGGATTCGCTACGACCTGGAGTACGTCCACAACGCCAGTTGGGCGCTGGACCTCTCCATCCTCGCCGAAACCTGCGTCGGAATTGTGCGCAGGCTTACCAAGAGATGATCGAAGCGTGTTGCTTCGATGGAGGTTTTTTTTTACAGGCCGACATTGGTCTGGAGGGTCTTGTGAAGAAGGTGCATGCGAAGAGGGTTTGGTTGCTCGGGGTAGCAATGGTGGCCGTCATTTCCGGTTCGGCGCTCTGCGCTCGTGCCGATGGACAGTACACCAGCGATGGGCAGTTGATCGTCGTCAGCGGCGGCAAAACCACGCCGCTGCCTGCCGTCATCTGGGCCGGCCTGGCGACTCTGGGCGGGAGCGGCCTCTTGGCCAAGCTCCGCAAGGGCAAAGGACAGGCGAAAGTGAATCAGGAACAGAAATAAGAGTCACAAAGGCGGGGATTGCTCCACAGCAGTCCCCGCCTTGATTTCATGTCTTGCCGTCCCTCCCCAACAAGGTTTGACCAGCTTAACGCGCTTTGCCGCCGGTAAGTCACCCATAAAAAAATAAGTGATTCTACTGGCGGGGCGTTTCCGATATGGTATGCTCCGGTCGTTCGAGTCCAACAGCAAGAAGGTGGAGAAAAAATGCTGCGTCAACTATCTGATCGTTCGTCGTCTTCCGCTGCGCCGAGTCAAAAAGATTCTGGCAAGCGCCGTGCTTCTTGGCATTGTCGGCGGCATCAGCCTGCCCGCATCCGCCAAGCCTGTAAAACCCACTACCCAGCACGGCGGTGGTGGTCCGGCCGACACCGAAGTGGTGCCGTCTATCGCTCTCCCTCAAAACGAGAGCTTTGAAGATACGACGTCCAACGTTCATGCCAGCGGCAAAGCCGCTCCCAAGGGCAATCCGGCCACGCCCTTTGTCCTGACGACCAAGGCACCCAAAACGCGTGATGGCCCCAGCAGCACGCCGCTGCCGCCCGCCGTCTGGGCCGGTTTGGCCACCCTCGCCGGCGCGGGCCTTTTCGCCGCCGCCCGCAAGGCGCGCCTCGCCCGCGCCTGATCGGCCGAGCTGACAATCCAATCCTCCCGATACCACTATCAACAAATAGGGGCGGCCGCGTGTCGCCCCTGTGCTGTTTGGTAGTTGCCTCTATTTCGCCTCGTCGCCCAGTCACTGTTGAGCAGTCGACATGCTCTTCAACTCTTATCTCTTCATCCTCCTATTCCTCCCGTTGGCGGTCCTGGGGTACGCCGCCGCCGGCCGACTCTGGGGCCGCCGCGCCGCCTTCGTATTCCTCAACGCCGCCTCCCTGTTCTTCTACGCGTGGTGGAACCCGCCTTACGTGGCGCTGGTGGTCCTCTCGATCGTCTTCAACTTCTCCGCCGGCCTGCTCCAGCGCAAAACTCTTCTTCGCACGGGCACTCCAAGCCGCGCACTTCTAGCCCTTAGCGTCGCCGCCAATCTCGCCCTGCTGGGCTACTTCAAATATGCCAACTTCTTCGTCCACACCGTCAACGCCGCCGCCCACACCCACATTGCTCTGGGGGCGATCTTCCTCCCCCTGGCCATCTCCTTCTTCACCTTCACTCAGATCTCGTATCTCGTGGATGTCTATCGCGGCGAGCCTTCTGATTATGACTTCATCGACTACTGTCTCTTCGTCGTCTTCTTCCCCCACCTGATTGCCGGCCCAGTTGTCCGCCACCACGAAATCCTCCCGCAGATCCGCGCGTCGGCCGGCCTGTTCAACCCCGCGCGCCTCCCCGCCGGCCTCACGCTCTTCGCCTTTGGCCTATTCAGCAAAGCCGTCCTTGCTGATTCCATCGCCCCTTATGCCACGGAGTTTTTCGCCTCTGTCGATCACGGCAAAGCGCCTCACCTTTTCAAAGCGTGGTACGGCACCCTGGCCTACACCTGCCAGCTCTACTTCGATTTTTCAGGCTATTCCACCATGGCCCTGGGTCTGGCTTATCTCTTTGACATCAAGATGCCGTTCAACTTCAACTCCCCCTACAAAGCCTCAAGCATCACCGACTTCTGGCGTCGCTGGCACATGTCCCTCTCCCGGTTCCTGCGCGATTACCTCTACATCCCGCTGGGCGGCAGCCGGAAGGGAAAAACTCGCCGCTATGTGAACCTCATCGTCACCATGCTCCTCGGTGGCCTCTGGCACGGAGCCGGCTGGATCTTTGTCATTTGGGGAGGCCTCCACGGCGCCTATCTTGTCGTCAACCACGCCTATGCCGCCGCCACCAAAAACCGCCCCTGGGCCTCCTCCTTTCCCATGCGAATCTTCCACCACGCCCTCACCTTCGCCGCCGTCTGTGTTGGCTGGGCCGTGTTCCGATCTTCTTCACTCCATACCGCGATGTGTCGTTGGCGGCATGCTTGGCCTCAATGGCGTCTCGCTTCCCCGGCCCCTCCAACACCTCCACCTCCTCGCCGGCCATCGCGCCATCTGGTTCAACGGCATAGACCTCGACAAAGTCGGCCTCGCCTGGATCGCGGCCCTTCTAATGATCGCCTTCTTCTTCCCCAACGCCCAGCAGATCACCCGCTACGCCTGTCCCAGCTTCGAGGAGGTTGAAGGCGCCTCCCCCATCTCCTGGCAACCCACCGTCCGCTGGGCCCTGGTCGCCGGCACCGCGCTGGCCGTAGCAATGGTCGCCATGTCCGCCCACGTCAGCGAGTTTCTTTATTTCCAGTTTTAGCCGATGTCCAAACCCCTTGTCACAACCCGCCTTCCCACCCGCCGCTATTTGCTGTGGTTCTTCATGCCACCAGTGTTGACTGCAATTGCTATCGTCGCCATGCTATTGGTGTTTCGTTCTACCGGCCGTCTCGCCCCCATTCCCATCACCGGCAGCGTCTCGTATGACGAAAAGCTCCAACTCCTCCGCGACCGCCACGGGCAGAGCATTGACGTTCTGGCCGTCGGCTCGTCCATGACCCTCAACAACCTCAAATCCGATGTTGTTCTCCAACATCTTCCACCGGGAGTTTCGTTCTTCAACGCCGCGTCTTATGGACAGAAGATCAGCCAGAGCCGCAAGTTGATCGAGTTCCTCCAGCCGCGATTCAAGGCCAAAGCCGTCATCATGATCTGCGGCCCGATGGACTTCGATCTCAACTCCTCCTACCACATCGCCTTCGATCCGGCCGACGCTGGGCGTTTCATCGGCGGCGAGTGTTACCCCTGGTCCCTGGCCCGCCATTTCGACGCCCTCTACTACGCACGCGAGGCTAGAACCATCGCCACCCAGCGCCGCTCCCGATCCGACTATTCACACCTCCACTTCGACACCGGCGGCGGTTCGCCCCTGGAGATCAGTTACCCCAACATTGACCAGGCACGCTGGAACCAAAAGCCCGACCGCCAGCGCGACCCCAATGAATATCTTGAGCTTCAGAAGCTGGCCCAATTCCTGGAATCAAACCACATCCCCTTCTTTCTCGCCCAGCCCCCCCTGCGCCAAAGCTGCCTCACCCCGGACATCCTTCCCAAGCTCGAGTTGCATTGGCAAAACATCAATCAGGCTCTCTCCTCCACCGGCAGTAAGTTAATCAACTTGCAATACGACCTTCCCCTCCCCGATTCCGCCTACGCCGACTATTCCCACCTCAACGAGCAAGGCGCTGCGATCTTCACCGAAAAACTCATGCGCCAAACCGCAACCGACCTCGCAGCTGCGCTGACTCCCCAAAAAAGTGGCACGGGCGCCCCGCCCGTGGCTTCCAAATTAGGAGAAAATTAAGAATGCCAATCACTATCCTTCATCGCAACGAACGCCGAATCCGCTGCTGCACCTCATCCCAAGGGATCATCTTCGCCTCGCCACTCTCCACCTGCGCCACCCGTCTCCCCAATTCCTCAGTCCACGCTGCTTCAATTTGTTCAGGCGTTTCCTGCGTTGCCGGAGTCAGACTCAAAAGCAGATGATGCGCTAACTCCGCACGATCCGCTTCACAAAGAGACAATACTTGCTGCAAGGTATCGGGGGGCAATGCCATAGTATTTCCTCTCAGTCCTGGCTGTCTTGTCGTATCTGTAACCTGGAAGCGATACCTCATCTCTTGATGAATTATACCATGTTTAAAAACATCCTCCCCTTCATCCTCTTTCTTACCCTCCTGCCGTCGCGATCCTTTGCCGCCCCCCCCAACATCGGCGTCAACCTCGACCCCAACGTCGACTGGTCCACCTCCCAGACTTGGATCGACGTTCACAACCTGTTTCGCCGCTGGGGCCTCCCGGATCAGCCATGGGCCGACAATCCTCGCCTGAAGCTCACGCCCGATGGCTACCCACTCCAGGATGCGGCCGCTCTCACCTTCCTCAACGCTTATCCCGACGGCGTCTATCACATGAGCTACGAAGGAACCGCGACGGTCACGTTCTCCGGCATCGGCCGGCTGCTCAACTCGGCCACAAAGGACAACCTCACCACCGGCGACGTTCTCATCACGCATGCAGATCATGGCATGCTCCAGATGAAAGTTACGCAAATTGACCCGGCCGATCCCATGCACGACTTTCACCTGGTGATGCCCGACTACAAGCCGGACGCCACTCAAATCTTCAGCCCTGCCTTCCTCCACCGTCTCGCCCCTTTCACCACCATCCGCTTCATGGATTGGCAAATGACCAACGGCTCGCCCGCCGTCGAATGGGCCGACCGCACTTCCCCCAATGCGTTTTGCCAGACCACTCCCTCCGGCGTCTCCTATGAAAACATCATCGCCCTTGCCAACGCCTGCAAAAAAGATTTGTGGATCTGCATTCCCGATCAGGCCACCGATGATTACGTCAAACGCCTCGCCCGCCTTTTCCATGACACCCTGGATCCCAACGTGAACGTTTATATTGAGCTGAGCAACGAGCTTTGGAATGGCCAATTTCCCCAGCACGCGCGTCTGGCCGACGCCGCCCTTCACAACCCCGCCATCACCGACCGCGGCCGATTCGGTGCCCTCGCCCAGCACATCGGCCTGCGCGTTAAAACCATCGGCGACATTTTTCGTCGCGAGTTTCGCGAAGAATCCGGGCACATCCGCCCCATCCTGGCCGGGCAGGCCGTCAACTCCTGGTGGATTGAAGTCGGCCTGAAAGCCATCGAGGAAAAGTTTGGCCCGCCCGACAAGTTCCTCTACGGCATCGCCATCGCGCCCTACTTCAGCTTCGAAGCCGACAAACTCGACAAGCCCGGCCTCTCCATGGAACAGCTGCTCGAAGCCATGGACAAAAATATCGATGGCCTGAACCACTTCATCGACGCTCACCAGAAAATCGCCAGCAAGTTCGGCCTGCAACTCCTCGCCTACGAAGGCGGCCAACACCTTGTTGCCCGCAGCCCGGCCACCGGCCGCGATGAGAACGCCGCCCTTAAGCTCGCTGTCCAGAAAGATCCCCGTATCGGCCTGCTTTATCGCAAGTACATCACTTCATGGACCCAGCACAGCGGCGGCCTGTTTTGCCATTACACCCTCTGCAGCGCCCACTCGGCGTTCGGCTGCTGGGGCCTGCTTGAATCCATCGACCAGCACGGCAGCCCGCGCTGGGACAGCCTGATGTCTCTGGTTCTCCAGCAGGGCGATGCAAACGCCGACGGCAAAGTCGATTTCGCGGATTTTCAAATCCTCAAGAAAAACTTCAACCAACACCCGCGCTGGTGGCAAGACGGCGACTTCAACGCCGACGGCAAAGTAGACGCCGCCGATCTCCAGCTTCTGAAATCAAACTTGAAAGATCTCACCCCCGAGCAACAACAAGAAGTAGACGATCTGAAGTAAATCCAGACTCTATCCCCGCAAACAAAATCGCCCGAGGGCAGCCGCCCTCGGGCATTTTCATGCGCCCCTCCCGCACTATTCTTCTCCTGAACCCTGAACCCAACCCCCCTCACATCCCCTCCACCACCACCTCCACGTCCCTCCCCGGCCATTCCATCACCACAAACGACGGCAGCCCCATCTTCCTCCACCACTCAAACGCGCACTTCCCCGCAGCCCCCGCCAGGAACAATGCCAGCACCGTCCCATGTGTCACCAGCGCCACGTTCCCATCGGAATGTGAATCCATCGCCGTCTCGACGGCCTCTTTGAATCGCGACAGCGCCTCCCGTGCGCTCTCCTGCCCCAGCACCCTGTCATTGGGATTCTGAAAAAAGTGCGCCATGGCCGAGATGAAATCCCGCGTCTGCATCACCGGCACGTTGCTCCGGTCATGTTCCTGCAACCCCGCCGCCGCCTCCGTCTTTATGCCCAAAGCCCGCGCCACGATCTCCCCCGTCTCCACCGCCTTTGGCTCGTCGCTGGTGACGATGATTGTGGGCACATGCGGCCGCAACAGGTCCGCCAAGCCAATGCACCGCCGCCTCCCCTCCTCCGACAACGGCCAGTCATGGCTGGTCTGGCCTTCGATCATCTCCGGCTTGGAATGCTTGATCAGAATCCGTTTTCGCATGTGGATCAAAAGTCTACGCTGGCAGCAGTCTGGCGAGAAGTTCCGCGTAGTAGGTGATGATAAGGTCGGCCCCCGCCCTCTTGATCCCCAGCAGCGACTCGAGCACCGCCCGTTCGCGGTCTAGCCACCCATTGCGCGCCGCGGCCTCTAGCATCGAATATTCCCCGCTTACCTGATACGCCACCAGCGGCACCTCCACCTCCGCGCGCACCCCTGCCAGCACATCCAAGTACGGTCCCGCCGGCTTCACCATCACCATGTCCGCGCCCTGCTCCACGTCCAGCCGCGCCTCGCGCAGGGCCTCGTCCAGCCCCCGCGCCGGATCCATCTGATAGGATTGGCGATCGCCAAACGCCGGCGCTGAATCGGCCGCATCGCGAAACGGTCCATAAAACGCGCTCGCATACTTCACCGCGTAAGACAAGATCGACACATCCGACAGCCCAGCCCCGTCCAGCCCGCGCCGAAGTTCGCCCACGCAGCCATCCATCATTCCGCTGGGCGCGATGACGGCCGCCCCCGCCTTCGCATGGTTCAACGCCTGCCTCACCAGCCGTTCCACCGTCTCGTCATTGCGTACCGTCATCCGGTCTTCCGACATCACGCCGCAATGCCCGTGACTCGTATATTCGCAAAAACACAGATCGGTAATCCCGGCCATGCCCAGCTTGCGGTCCCGCGCCTCGCGCAGCAGGCGGCAGACCACGTTGTCCTCATCCAGCGCCGCCGAGCCATGCTCGTCCTTCTGATCCTGATTAATCACCCCAAACACCAGATAAGCTAGAAATCCCTCCGCCGCCCGTGCCGCCAGCCAATCCGCCGCCACATCCACCGACATCTGAAAAACCCCCGGCATCGATCCCACCTCGCGCCTTACTCCATTTCCTTCCATCACGAAAACTGGCGCGATAATATCCGACCGGCGCAGCCCGCTCCGCCGCAGCATTTCGCGCATCTGAGGTTGCTGCCGTAACCGCCTGGGCCTGATCGACAACTTACTCATGCTTGGATTATACCCCAAGCTACGACGCCAGAGTCATCTACGGCCGCGTTGCCGGACGGCTTGCGGGCTGGGTCGATGCGGTGGGCCTGGTCATGATTTCGTTCATCCGGACGCCAAACGCTTTTTGCGCCTTGTCCGCCGATTTGTATTTTCCCTCCCCAATCTCCGCCGACACCACGTCGGCCGCCCCCGCCATGGCTCGAAACAACGGCAGCGCCTGCACCAGTTCGCTCCGATCCGGCATCGAAGAGATGTCCACCTTCCACTGCCCAGCCGTCCTCTTAAGCGCCAGCGGCGTCTTCTCGTTTTTTGTGGTCAGCGTCGCCGTTTCCCCTTCGATGGTTTCCTGCGCTTCGTCAAAATGTTTAGTCATCTCCTCACCCGGATCCCGCGGAACCAGCAGCCGCGCTGCTTCCGGACCGAACTTGGCGATGGCCGCCTGATTCAATCGCTTCATGGCGCCGATCATCCCGGTAAGCGCGTCGAGGATCTCCCCATCATCCGGGTTGCCCGTCGTCAATGACTTGGCCGTCGCCGCGTCACCGGCGGCCAGCGCCTTGGCAAACGCCTGCGCCGTCGCCTTCGGGCTTTGCGCTGCATTGCTATCAGCGGCCGTACACCAACTGCCCGCCATGGTTACTGCCATCGCCACCAACATCCAGCGTCGCGCCATAGGTCGCTCCCAGAGTCAAATCAAGTTGATCAATCATCTGCGCCAACCGCCTTAGTATAGGCAAACGAAATATTTATAAGGCCCTCCTTGTAACAAACTTCACAAGCAATTCATCGTCCTATCATATGTTGCACGCAGAGTGGCGAATTGGTGTACGAGCGGAGCGAATATGATCAAGATCAAGAATTTTCTTGAGGCGATTGAGAAGGACGATGGAAACAGGATCTGGGTTGAGCCTTTCGGCCTCACCAAGGATTTGCGCGAGTGGTGCAAGGTTGATTACGTGATGCCCCACCTCGGGCCACCCATGGAAATGTGGAACTGGTTCCAGGACCACCCCGACGGCTACGAGTACTTCCGCGGCAACTACCACGAACACCTTGCCAAGAGCGCCTACAAAGACGCCTTGCAGTCCCTGCTGCGGGCCAGCACGTCGGAAACATTTACATTGCTCTACGACGGCGATGACTCGCAGCACAACACGGCCACCGCTTTGTATGAGTTCATCTCGGAACTGGGCGCGTATCTGCCACCCGAGACGTAAACCGCGACGCACAATCGAATGCGGCTCACGCCGCAACAGACGGACCGGAAGGACAGGCTTACTTGTCCTTCCGGTTTAAGTTGGTGGACGTGGTTATCTCGCCCCGTTTCAGTGCTGTGCCAGCAAATGGTGCCCGGCCAGTTTCAGCATCGTCTGCTCGCAAATGTCAGCATCCTCTTCAGGCCAGACGTAGGCGCGAATGAGCTGGCCGTTCTGGCTGATCCCATACTCCCCATCGTCAAAGCGCACGACCGCAAAAAGGATCCCATCGTCCCGTTCGGTTGTCGTCACCACTTCCTTGACTATTCTTTGACCAAAATCCATGGCTCCTCCTGAGTGCGACCCAAGTCACATGGTAATTGTTCAATATTTACGTTCAATCGGGGATTTCCTTAATTTTGGGTATGCCCGCCCGCTCCGCACATACCGCAGATAAAGATGCAACGCCGCGAGATTTTCCTTGCCACGGCTCACCAGTCGCCGACAATAGATCGCTTCACTTACCGGAAGGCCGTGATGTCCAAGGTTATGATTGTTGACGATGCCGAGCCAGCGAGGCAGACACTCACGCGGCTGCTTCGACGTGAAGGATTTGAAACTCTCGGGGCCGCCAGCGGCAATGAAGCGCTTCACCTGCTCCGCCAGCATCTTCCCGACCTGATCCTGCTGGACGTCTTCATGCCCGACCTCAGCGGCTTGGAGCTGCTGGAGATGCTTCACGATAACCCTGATTGGCGAGAAGTCCCCGTGATTATGCTTACCGCCGCCTGCGACACGCATTGCGTCCATCGCGCCGAGCAACTGGGCGCCAAGGAATACCTTGTCAAAGCCGCTTTTTCCGTGAATGAAATGCTCGAACACGTGCGCAAGTACACGACCCCGAAATCGGAGCCTCTGGCTTACGATAGCTGATAATCAGCCTAGCCCCATCAGGCGTTCATCTTCCGGTGCAGCATCCCCCGTTGCAATGCCGCCTCCGCCTCAAGCCAATTTTCAAGATCCCGCCCTTCCAGCCTCCCTTTGCGTTCCCAGATCTCGTGCGCCAGCTGCGTAATGGTCGCCGGCGTGATCTCCATCATGGCGGGCGGCACTTTCAGATCATCGTGACTCGCAAATTCAAATCCATCATCTCCCAATCCCTGCGCAATCTGGGATAGAAAACGAATCGCGTCTCCACGTACCGCAAAAAAAGCGCGACGGGTCGACCGATCAATCAGCAATACGTGCTTGCCGGGGACCCCCTGGCATCCGACATCGACGTTGTAATGCTCGGCCACCGGGGCAACTTCATCCACGAAGGTTGACCAGGCGCCGGTTGCGAAGCCATACGAGCGGCTGTCGCGCCAGACGACTTCTTCACCCCGGGGCTCGTAATAAAAAAGCACAAACCGATCCTGCCCCCGATACCCCAGCATCTGATCCATGCAGCGGACGTTCTTGTCCATCACCGTCACAAATTCAGAGACGGATTGGGAATGACTGGAGGGACAATGCAGTAAACTCATAGCTCCTCATTGTTGCGGCCAAGGCCAAACGGAGTCACGTTTTGGCCGTCACGAATCACCATCAAATACTGTGCCAGTATTTCCTCTATTCGATCTAACCATCATCCTAGCCGCTTCCGAATGGAATTGCACCAGAAACTTTATGTTTTTCATGCCAACCTTCACAGCCCCCGCCGCCCAAAAAAGCCTTTTCCCGCGGGTTGTGACGTGGGTGCGTTGGTCGTCCCTGTCCCCACGGCATTTCCTCCGCCCGCGAACGCGTTCAAGAACCGTTTGCCCCCCATTGCCAGGAGCCGCGCGTCGGCCGGATTGTCCGGGATCATCTGTACCCACATCAGCGCCATCTCGTCGGTGGTCTGCTCCCCGAACTTGATCCACTTGGGCGGGTTGCTGGGGTTGTGGGCATTAGCCGAGGTGTTGTCGTAGGTGAACTCCATGTCGATGCGCGTGCCGCGTGGCAGCGCCACCGGCGTGACGTACCGGTACTGTTCCTGCCAGTCAAAGTCCCAGTCAGGGATGTGAATCAGGCCCTGCTTCGTTCCGTCGGGAAAGGTCGCGGTCGCCTTCATGTCTTTGCAGATCAGGTGGGCATGCGGAATGATGCCCACCGCGTGCGCATCGGCCGGCAGGGTGTAACTGTCGGTGATCTTAATGTTCTTTGAGTCCGGCGGAATGAAAATGCGGAAGTTCCCCAGCGTCACGCCCACAAATGGCCGGGTCGGCGGCTCCTTCGCGAAATAAAGTCCAACCCGCGACTTCTCCTGCTCCACCTTGCCGTCGGGGTGCAGATGGGTCTGCAAGACCAGATCCGTTCCCTTGCGCACCATGTGCGCTGTCCCCTCCGGCATGGGGCGTGGCCGCACGCCCGGCGCCCAGCCCCCCAGGCCGCCGCTTGGAAAGAAGCCCAGCCCGCCATTGCGTGAATATCCGGGCAGCGGGTCGGCCGCATCCAGCTTCCGCGCCATTCCCGTCGAGTCCAGATACATGATGCAGTGATGCACGATCTTCCGATTGCTCGGCCGATACTCCACCGCCCTTACATACGTATCCTGCGCAACATCGATGGGCAGCACGAAACACCGATACTCATCCCGCCCCTCGGCACGAAGCGTATAGGCTTCCGGGACCTCCAGCACCATGTCCGGTTTCCCCAGTTGCCATCCATCCACAAACTCCGGGGCCTTGGGAAGATCGCCGGCATTGCCCTCGGGCGCCCCGGCGGCCGCCCACTGACGGATTGCATCAATCTGCGCCTCGGTCAACCGCCGCGCATCCAGAAACTCGCCACACCCCGCCTCGGCCTTCCACGGCGGCATAAACCGCTCCCCCGTCACCTCGACAATCTGCTTCGCCCGTTTCTTCACGTCGTCATAGCTCATCAGGTTAAACGGCGCGACCTCCCCCGCATGATGGCAGGAAGCGCAGTTCGCAAACACGATGGGCGCGATGTCTTTGTTAAACGTCGGCGCGGTGGTGGGGGGGTTGGCCGGGGGTGCAGCGCCACTGTTGGTGGAAGCCCCGCCGAGCAGCGGGAGAAAAAGGGCCGGGACGAGCAGGGCTGCGGCGATGTAGGGGGAGCGATTTATCATGGGATTAGTGAAGTATTTGAGATTGTCCAGCCTTAACAAGCGCCTCAACGAATCCTTCAATCGCCTCCTGCGCATTACTGAGAGCCTGATCTAAGGTGTCCCCCTCCGTGATGCACCCGGGAAGAGCCGGCACCGTTACGACGTATCCGCCCTCGTCAGCGGGCTCCAAGTGAATCAAATAATTGTGCAATTTCATCTTCACGCATATTAACGCACACGTCGCGGGCATCATTCATCTCTTGTACGCATCGGCCGCCCGTTTATTTGCCCGCCCCCTCGTCATCGGCAATAAAACATCCAACCGTCTTCCCCCCGGCCGCCACCACCGGTTTGCCTTCCAGCGTCGCCGTCAGCGCGTTTCGCAAATCCGTCACCGTCGCCGCCGGCCGGGATTTGCCATAATCAACGTACCTATCATCGATGCGCCCGCGATAAAGAACATTTCCATCAGCGCCAAACACCACCGCCTCCGGCGTGATCGTCGCGCCGGCCTGTTTTGTGAGGATGTGCCGCGGATCCATCAGCAGGGGGCACGGATACCCATACTCCGCCGCGTGTTTCGCGGCCTCCGCCGGCGCAAAATCCTTTTCCGGGTTGATCAGAAAAAAACGCACCCCCTTGGGCCCAAACTCCTCGCATAGCCGCTTAAATTCCGGCGCATAGCTGTTGCAGATCGGGCAATCGTGAATCACGAAAATCCAGACAACCGCCCGCCCACCGGCCAAGTCCAGCGGATGTTGCACCTGGCCGGTCACGTCCGTGGCGGCCATCGCCGCCGGCTGCGAAGCAGGGGGGTTGGCATGGCTACGAAGCACCACCAGCGCCAGGGAGAATACCAACAGCCCCAGCACCGACCTGCCTATCACACGAAATACACGTGTACGCGCCATAGATGCCACTGATACGCCAACCGCCGAGCCGCTGTTTCAATTTTCAGAAATCCACAACGGCCTTAATGACCCCCGTGCCCGGCTCCAGCCACTTGGGAAACTGGCCAATCATCTGATCCACCGACGACCGGTGCGTAATCCAGGGGGAGGTGTCATCCGCCCCTCTTCCATCAGGCGGATGATCTGCGTGAAGTTGTCGGGTGTTGAGTTGCGGCTGGCCAGAAGCGTTGTCTCACGTTTATGGAAGTTCGGATCGTCAAACGTCACGTTTCCCACGAACAACCCCACGAAAATCAGCTTGCCTCCGTTGGCGATGTAATGAAACGCGTTCATCATCGACTGTGGATTGCCCGTCGCATCGAAAACGGCCGTTGGCAGCTCTCCCAGAGCACTCACATTCTCCGCAACCTCCGGCCCGAACAGCACCGTCCGATCCACCTTCAACTGGCTCTTGCAGAACGCAAGCCGCGCCGGATTGGTGTCCGCCACCGTCACCCGCGCCCCTGCCACTTGCGCAAATTGCGTGGTCGCAAGTCCAATCGGCCCGGAACCCAACACCAGCACGTCTTCCCCCTTCTCGATCATCCCCCGTTGCACCGCGTGCGCCCCGATCCCCAGCGTCTCCACCAGCGCAAGCTGATCCAGCGAAAGCGTTGCCGACTTGTGCAGCTTGCGGATCGGAACCGTGATGAGCTCGCGCATGCCCCCGTCAATGTGCACCCCCAAAACCCGCAGGTTGATGCAGCAATTGGGTTTGTTTCGCCGGCACGGCCCACAATCGCCGCAGTTCATGTACGGCTCGACCGAGCACCGGTCGCCAACCCTGATTCCCTTGTCGTTGGCTCCAACCTCCACCACCTCCACCCCAAGCTCATGCCCCAGAACGCGCGGATAGGAAAAAAACGGCTGCTTGCCCCGAAAGGCGTGCAAATCCGTGCCGCAAATCCCCACGCGATGAACCCGCACAATCGCATGGCCGGCTAGGCATTCCCGGGGCGCTGGAGTGTCGGAGAGTTTGAATTCACCCGGCGTGGTGAGAGTGAGAGTTTTCATACACTTGAACCGATGGCCCACATCACGCGCCCTTGCGTCTCTTAGCCACTTCCTCGGCCGATTGGAGTTGAGACCCGCAGAACGGACAGAACAAAATGGCCTGGTCATAAAACGCCGGCCCGTCCAGCGTCCTCGCAAATCCCACCGACAGATACATCACGCCATTTTCGGTGTGAAAAAAAGAGTGCGGCGGATGCTTTATCGCTTCCTGCAAGTGCCCGCAACAAAAATCCACCACCGACGCCGTCTGCGTCATCACCCACCTCCTGTTTGATCGAATCCCACGAGTCCCGCTGCCTATACCATATCGCATTCGGCCTGTTCTGTGGTAGGGGCAGGGGGATGACGGGCAATTCGGTGCGCGTCGTAGAGCGGTTGCGAAAGGTTAATCGGCCGCATCAACTTTTTTCAGTTCGACCCCGCCGCCACTCCCGCCGGCGCAGCCGACGCAACCTCCGGCTCCTCTGGTTTTCCCGCGTCCACGAGCTTTGGCAAGCTCGGATCCAAAAACCCCAGCGCGTGCGGCGGCTTGATCACCCGCACGTGTGCCTCGCGCTGCTTCTCCTGAATCTGCTCGTGCAGATCGCGCATCTTCGTCCAGTGGTGGCGCGGCCGATAGTGATGCTCGGCGTGGTATCCGTTGTTAAACCAGATCCAATTATAAATCCGCCCGTAACTGCTCACGCCCCAGGCGATGGGCAAATCCGGGTTGCTCCCATAGTGCTTGTAATATCCATTTAAGGACGAGAACGAATGTCCCAGGTAGTAGCACCCCACAAAAAACAGCATGAACTTCCAGCTCAGCAAAAACCCGACGACAAACATGCCAACTGTCAGCCCAATCTCGAAAACGCCAAACCGGGCATCAAACCGGCTATTCTTCCGAATCTCCCGGTAAGTCGCGACAATGTCATCGCGGAAATAGCTCAGGAAGGTATACGTCCAGACGTTCTCGGGATGGCCGTCGTGGCCGTGGCGGTAGATCGAGAGCCAGTCGATGGTATCGCCGGTTTCATCCTGCCGGTCGCTGTTGCCAATATGGTGGCGGCGGTGAACACACTCATAAAACGTTTGTGAAAATCCGCAGACCAGCGATTCCAGAATGCTGAACAGGCGATTATGCCAGCCGCGCCTGAAGTACGGGTTGTGAATGAAGTTGTGGGAGATGCCGTTGATGTTCCACGAAATGCTCACGGCGTAAGCAAACCCCATCGGCCCGATTACCCACCACCCTGCCCCATGCTTACCCAGCCAGTAGAAAAGCACGATATAGGCTGCGTGCGCAGAGCGCCGCCAAAACCGGGATAATGTCCCAGTTCGAATAGGCAAAAATTCCTCGTGATCGCCTGGCTTCGGCCATGATTCGCATCCTAAACGAAATCGCCCCATCAATTCAATCTCGCCAGCCCATGAGTCCCCAAACGCGGTATTTCACCTTCAATGGGCGATTGCTTGCCTTACCGCCGTGCGGTGCAGATAATCTTGATCAATGCCGTTAACTGAAACAGTCCAATTCAGGCGACAACAGAGTTACGCCAACAACTTGAGACCGAGCCATCGCGACTTTAATCTGTCCTTGGCTGCTTACATTCTGTATTTGCACGCCCGAAGTGTTCCCGGCGCTGATGCGTCGCGGCTTGACCGGCATGTACGCGAAGTTTTCGGAAAATACCGGGAGCTGATGCGAAGGCTGGCCGAATGAACGCGCCCCGCTTTCTCTCGGCAGTTGATGTAGTGACTCTGCACGCGATAGCGATTGTGGATCAAGGCGGCGATTCGACGCTACGAGATCCGCCCTCTCTTGAGTCTGCTGTTGTCCACTCCGAATCGTGATTGTTTGCCAACGCCGGCAGACGTGCAGATGACAACGCCAACCCCTCCAGCTACTGTTTTCACCAGCCACACCGATTCCATCACCTTTCCCTCATGCACCCACGCCTCCGCGCCACCGTTCACAATCGCCTCGATTCCATAGGCCCAGACGATTGGCGCGCGCTCTTTGCTAATCACCCTGACTCTTACGAGATGATCCGTCTCGTCCAGGCCAGCGGGATGAATGGCTTTTCCTTTCACAGTATCGTCGTCCATTGCGCTGACGCTCCCGTCCTGCTTCTGCCGCTCTTCAATGCCGCTCTCGATCTTAAGTCGCTCCTGGAAGGCACGCCGGCGCGCATTGCCGCCGCTCTGGCCCGTCTTTTCCCCAGCGTCATGTCGCCGCGCATCCTGGGCATCGGGTTTGTCGAAGGGGAGTGGGGCGCGGTCGGCGTCCGCCCCGGCCTTGCCAACGACATCCTCGACAACGCCTGGCACCTCGCCTTCGAATCCCTCGCAACACTGGCCAAAAAACTCGGCACCGTGCTCACCCTCCTTCTGAACTTCACCCCGCGCACCCTCGCCGCTATCCCAGTCCGGCACATCGCATCGTTTGCCCGCATCGACACGCTCCCCTGCGGCCGGCTTTCCTTGCCTTACGCCAGCGAGGAGGAGTATCTGGCGTCGCTTTCCAAGACCACTCGCAAGGACATCCGCCGAAAGCTTAAGGCTGCTGCCAGCGTCCAAATCCGACACGTCACCGATCCTTCCCCCTGGCTTCACGACCTGTACACGCTGTACCTCGCAACCGTCGAGCGGGCCGACATGTCCCTTGGAACCCAGCGAATCGCCTACTTCCGGGACATTGGCCATGCCGTCCCCGGCACCTTTTTTGTCCTCTACTTTTCCCAGGACCGCCTTGTCGCCTTCAACCTTCTCGTCGCGCGGGAGGGTGCATTGATCGACAAATACTTCTGCATGGACGAGAAGCTTGGCCCGGAGTTGAATCTCTACTTCGTTTCCTGGATCCAGAACGTGCGCCACTGCATCGACCAGAAAATCCCCCTCTACCACGCCGGCCCCGGCGCCGAGGCCACCAAGGCGCGTCTCGGCGCAACGTTTGTTCCCAGCATCACGCTCTTCCGCGGCGCAGGCCCTATCCTCCATTTCTTTCTGGCTTTCTTTCGCGGCCACATGGCCTACAAACCCGCTGTCGATCTGACCGATCCCGCCGTCGCTCCTCCCGATCAATTTTGACCGCGCTCATGCCCACGCCCATCGCGCTCAACCTCGACGGCAGCCTTCTCCTTCAGCCGAGGCTCATCCAGCGCTGCGCCGCCACCCTCGACGTCTTTGCCCTCCAAAACGCCCTTCGCCTGCGCGCCGCCCGCGGCGCACGTGCCGTCCTCGCCCATCACCTCCACCTTCTCCGCCAAGCCTATCCCGCTCCGCTCCTCACTTTCTTCGGCAGCGGCGACTTTCACCACCTCTCACTCACGTTCCTGCAAACATTAAACGCCACCAATCCCTTCAGCCTCATCCTGATCGACAACCACCCCGACTGGTTCAAAAACTGGCCGCAGCACCATTGCGGCAACTGGGTGTCTGGCGGTTTGAAAATCGCCGCGATCAAGCAGGTGGTTATGATCGCCCAGGACAGCCACGATCTTCGTCCGCTCAAGTATTTCACCGCGCCGTTCCATGAACTGACCCACGGCAAGATCATCCTTCATCCGCTGCAGCGCACCAGCGTCTGTGTCCCGCGGCGCTCGCACGATCTCACTCAGGACTCCGGCCACACCCGCCACTGGTGGGGCACTTGCCTGCGCTTCAGAAGCGTGCGCCAGGCCGGTGCCGGCCAGCTCTTTCACGAAATCGCCCGGCGGCTCGCCGGGACCGACATTTACATCAGCGTCGACAAAGATTGCCTCGCCCCATGCGACGCCACCGCCGACTGGGAGCAGGGCGGCCTGCGGCTTAAGGAACTGGTTACCGGCGTCCGGGCCCTGACGCACAGTTGCCGCCTGATCGGCGCCGACGTCTGCGGCGATCACGCCGCCCAGCCCCTGCGCGGCCTCATCAAGCGCATCGACGCCGGCCGTCTGTTTAAGCGACAAACCCCGTGCGACGCCGCGGCCATTAAGCAAAACGAAGACGCCAACCTCGCGCTCCTCGATGCCTTCACAACCTGAACATTCCCACTGGACGCCCCGCCGCGTGAAAGCTACGTTCCACCCATGCCCAAATTCATTTTCGTTCTTCTCGCTTGCGTGATGATCACAATGGACGTCCGCGCTGCAGACGCCCCCGCTACGCGTCCCGCCACCGCGCCGGCCCAGGTCGCCACAGTCTCCCCCGATGAATTTCAGGCCCTTCTCAGGCAGCCCAACACCGTCCTGCTCGACGTCCGCACCCAAGCTGAGTACGAGCAGGGCCACCTCGACAATGCCATCAACATCAACCTCCACGCGAAAGACTTCGCCGAGCGGATCCAGAAACTGGACAAGGACAAAACCTACCTCGTCTACTGCGCCATCGGCGGCCGCAGCGCGCAGGCCTGCGATAAAATGTCCAAGTCCGACTTTCCCCACCTCTACAATCTCAAGGGCGGCATCGAAGCATGGAAACGTGTTGGCAAGCCGACCGTTCTCACTTCTCCCCATTCCTGATATTCGAGATTTATTTTGACCCACCTCCAAAGCGCCGATAGCATCCATTGAGCATGTTCGGGCGATTCCAACGAATTTCCGCTTTCGCCGCCGCTGTCGCGGTGCTGTTCGTCAGCATGACCTGCACCTCCGCCGGATGCCTGCTCAACACGGGCGTGGCGCAGATGACGTCCGACGGAAGTACGCTCAAGTGCTGCTCCCATGACCGCCAAACGCCGCGGCCGGCGTCCAACAGCAAGCATTGTCCGCTGTGTGACAATTCCAACTTGATCGCCAAGAACATCGACCAGAAAGACAGTCTGAGCGCTGATGCTGTCGGGGCATTTCTTTCTTTCCTCCCGGAAATCACTTCTTGCACGTTCATCGCGTGCGATAGCCAGATACACTTTTCCGTACGCGCTGCAGCCGCTCCCACGCTTCTTGCGCTGCATTGTTCCCTCCTGGCCTGATCGCACTTCCACATCTGATTGACCGTTCAATCCGGCCCTTGCCAGATCGATCCGATTAACGCGCGCCCGTCGCGCAAGGTTTTCCGTTATGCCCAAAACTCTCTGGCCAATCATTCTCCTCTGCTGCGCCCTGGCCATCGGCGGCTACGCAGTCCATCGCCACTGGCACCCGCATTCCACCAGCACAATGGACGCGAGCACGCAACCCTCCGCCAGCAAATCTCTTTGGCATTGCGGGATGCACCCGCAGGTCATTCAGGACCATCCCGGCACCTGCCCCATCTGCCACATGGCCCTCACCCCCCTCAAAGAAACCGGCTCTTCGGGCTCCGCCGGCGCCGGCCCGAGCGTCACCATCGATCCGTCCATCGTCCAGAACATGGGCGTCCGCACCGCACTAGTCACGCGCGGCCCCCTTGACCTCACCGTCCGCGCGGTCGGGATGCTCAAAGTCCCCCAGCCCGGCCTTCACGAGGTTTCTCTCCGGATCAATGGATGGATCGAAAAGCTCTACGCCAACACCGAAGGCATGCACATCCGCAAAGGTGATCCGCTCTTCGATCTCTACAGCCCGGATCTTCAAGTCGCCGCCGAGGAGTTGATCTCCGCCTCCCGCTCCCGCAAGGCCATGGAAGCTTCCGCCAGCGCGGCCGTTCTTAAAGACGCCGATGGACTGATCGCTTCCGCCCGCCGAAAGCTTCGGCTGTGGGACGTCGCCGAAGAAGACATCAGCGCCATCGCGGCGGCCGACACTGCGCCGCGCACCGTCCCATTCCGTAGCCCAAGCAACGGCGCGATCGTCGAGTCATCAGTGGTTCAAGGATCTTCCGCACAGGCCGGCGTAAAACTCATGCGCATTGAGGATCATTCGAGCCTCTGGCTCGATGCCGAAGTCTACGAAGAATCGCTTTCGCTCATCGCCCTCGACGAGCCCGTCGAAGCGACCGTTCAGGCCGCCCCCGGCAAAACCTTTACCGGCAAAGTCTCCTTTATCCATCCGCATGTCGACCACATGACCCGCACCCAGATCATCCGCACGACCCTCGACAACCCCGATGGAAGCCTGAAGCCGGGCATGTTCGCGGCCGTCAAGATCATTGCCCGCCCGCTGCCCGACGCACTCCTCGTTCCGCGCGAAGCAGTCATCGACACCGGCACCAGAAAAATCGCCTTCGTCGCCCGGTCGGAAGGCCGGTTTGAACCCCGCATCGTCCGAACCGGCCTGGCTGGCGACAACGGTCAGATCCAAATCCTCGAAGGCCTCGCCGCTGATGAATCCGTCGTCACCAGCGGCCAATTTCTCATGGACGTCGAAAGCCGCACCACCGAAGCCATCGACAAATTGCGCACTTCCCCGGCCACGTCCAGCGATCCCGACCACGCCCATCACCACCACTAACCGGGCCAAGGCAAAACCATGATCGCCAAACTGATTGAACTCTCCGTCCGCAATCGCCTGATGGTGCTGCTCCTCACCGCCATGCTGGTGATCGCCGGCGTCTGGGCCACGTTTCACCTCAGCCTCGACGCCATCCCCGACGTTTCGGACGTGCAGGTGATCGTCACCACCGACTTCGCCGGCCAGGCGCCGCAGGTCGTCGAAGATCAGGTCACCTATCCCCTGACCACCGCCATGATGGGCATCCCGCACGCCAAGGTGGTGCGCGGAATCAGCATGTTCGAGCAGTCGCTGATCTACGTCATCTTTGACGATTCCACCGATCTCTACTGGGCCAGAAGCCGCGTCCTGGAATACCTCAACTTCGTTAAAGATCGACTCCCGCGCTCCGTCGAGCCCAAGCTCGGCCCCGATGCGACCGGCGTTGGCTGGGTCTATCAATACACCCTCTATGCCGGCTACTACTCGCCCGATCATCCCCAGGGCCTCTGGCATGACGTCGAAAACGATGCCTGGTACGCCGATACCGCCAGCGCGCCGGCCGACCGTCGCGGCAAGCTCAGCAAGGTCCGCGCCTTCGATAATCCCGGCTCTTGCCCTCTCACCGGCAAGCCGTTGGTTTCCTCCAACCAGGATCTCGCCTCCCTGCGCAGCCTCCAGGATTGGTATCTCCGCTACCAGCTCACGGCCGTCCCCAACGTCGCTGAGGTCGCGTCCATCGGCGGCTTCGTCAAGGAGTATCAGGTCGTCGTCAAGCCCGAAGCGCTCCTGGCCTACAACCTCCCCATCGCCACCATCATCACTGCCATTCAACGGTCCAACAACGACGTGGGCGGCTCGGTCGTCGAGATGAGCGAGCACGAATACATGGTCCGCAGCCGGGGCTATCTTCAGGGCCTGCCCGACCTGGCCAAAGTCCCCGTTGGCCTGGGCGAAAACGGCACCCCGCTTTTGCTCGCCGACGTCGCGACGCTCCAAATCGCCGGCGAAGAGCGCCGTGGCGTTGGAGAATGGAACGGGCAAGGCGAGGCCGTCGGCGGTGTCGTTATCGCACGCTTTGGTGCGAATGCTTATCAAGTCGTCCAGGATGCCAAGGCCAAGCTCAGCCAGCTTGAAGATGGGCTTCCCCCTGGCGTGACTATCAAGACGGCATACGACCGCTCCAATCTCATCGAGCGCTCCATCCACACCCTCAAGCACACCCTCATCGAAGAGATTATCGTCGTGGGTCTGGTCTGCATCCTTTTTCTTCTCCACGCCCGCAGTGAGCTTGTGGCGATCTTCGTCGTCCCCAGTAGCGTGCTGGTCAGCCTGCTGGTGATGCACATTCTGGGCATCAACGCCAACATCATGAGCCTCGGCGGCATCGCCATCGCTATTGGCGTCGTGGTCGATAGCGCCATCATCATGGTCGAAAACGCCCACAAGCATCTTGACCGCGAAGACGAGCGCGTCCAGGCCGGCCATCCGCCCCGCCCGCGCGGCGAGATCATCGTCGACGCCGCCCGCGAAGTCGGCCCAAGCCTCTTCTTCTCCCTGCTCATCATCACCGTCAGCTTCCTGCCTGTCTTCGTACTCGGCGGCGAATCCGGCCGGCTCTTTCGCCCGCTGGCGTTCACCAAAACCTTTTCGATGGCCGCCGCCGCGCTCCTTTCCGTCACCATCATTCCGGTGCTGATGTACTACTTCATCACCAGCCGTGTCCTGCCCATAGCCTGGGGTTGGAAAGCCAACCTCACCATCACGCTAGCCGCCATGCTCTTCCCCGCTGCCCTGCTCTGGTGCCTCCCGATGATTGAGCCCGCGCTCCTGCCGTATCGCTGGTGGATGGCCATCGGGTGGGCGCTCCTGGCAGGGATGTTGCTTGTTCCCCAGAAAATCATTCACGAAGAAAACAGCCCCATCAGCCGTGTTCTTCAGGCCCTTTACGGCCCCGTCTTCGCCGCCGCCATTCGGCATCGCTGGCTTGTCCTGGTGGTTGGAACATTGTTCGTCGCCTCGGCCGTCTGGCCATTCCTGAAGCTTGGCTCGGAGTTCATGCCGCCGCTGGACGAAGGGGATTTGCTCTACATGCCCACCACCGATCCCAGCATCAGCGTCACCAAGGCGCGACAGGTGTTGCAGCAAACTGACAAGCTCCTGAAAACCTTTCCGGAAGTCCAAAGCGTTTACGGCAAGATTGGCCGGGCCACGTCGGCCACCGATCCCGCTCCGTTGGATATGATCGAAAGCGTCGCCCGTCTCGAAACCGATCCCGCCAAATGGCGTCAGCGCAAGTTGTCTCACTTCTTCGACACTTGGCCCTCCGCACTGCGCTGGCCCTTCGAGCAAACCTTTTGGCCAACCCAGCGCAAGATCACCATGCCGGAACTTGTTTACGGCTGGACCGATCCCGACGGGACGACGCACTCGGGCCTGAACGCCGTCGTTACGCTCCCCGGCGTGGCGAACGCCTGGCCGATGCCGATCGAAAACCGCACCAACATGCTCTCCACCGGCATCAAAACCCCCGTTGGCATCAAGGTGATGGGCCCCGATCTCCGAGTCCTCAGCGATCTTGCCCAAAAAGCGGCCGCCATCGTGCTCAACGTCCGCGGCACCACCAGCGCCTACCCCGAGCGCACCGTGGGCGGCTATTACCTGGATATCAACACCAACCGCTCCGAGGCCGCCCGCTATGGCCTGACCGTCGGCGATGTTCAAGACGTCGTCAGCTCTGCACTGGGCGGCATGAAGGTCTCGACGGCCGTCGAAGGGCTTGAGCGTTATCCGATCAACGTCCGCTACGCCCGTGACCTTCGCGACACTCCCGAAACCATCAAGCAGGTCCTCATCGCCACGCCGCGCGGCCAGCACGTTCCCATCGGCCAGCTTGCCGAGGTGAGCATCAGCCCCGGACCGCCCATGATCAAAAGCGAGAATTCGCGCCGCTCGGCGTGGGTGTATGTGGACGTCACCGGGCGCGATTTGGGCAGCTATATCGCCGATGCTCAGAAAGCCGTGGCCGCCCAGTTGCAGCTTCCGCCGGGCTACACCCTCGCCTGGTCCGGGCAGTTTGAACAAATCCAGGAAGCCAATGCCCGCCTCCGCTGGGCCGTGCCCCTCACGCTCCTCACCATCATCCTCCTCCTCTACGCCAGCACCCGAAGCTGGTTTCGCGTCTTTGTCGTGATCCTTGCGATCCCCTTCAGCCTTGTCGGCGCGGTCTGGCTGCTCTGGCTTCTGGACTATCACCTGTCGCTGGCGGTTTGGGTCGGCATGATTGCCCTGGTCGGCCTCGACGCTGAAACGGGTTTGATCATGCTCCTGTATCTCGACAACAGCTACGAGCGGGCCAAATCCGAAGGCCGGATGCGCAACCGGGATGACCTCTGGCACGCTGTGCATGACGGCGCAGTGAAGCGCATTCGCCCAAAAACCATGACCGTCGCGGCCGCGTTCATTGGCCTCGTGCCGTTGCTCTGGGCCACCGGCACCGGCGCTGATGTCATGCGCAGACTTGCGGCCCCCATGCTCGGCGGGCTCTTCACCAGCTTCCTCATGGAACTGCTCATCTACCCCATCATCTTCTACGTCGCCAAAGGCTTCACCCTCGATTCCCCTGCACACACCGCCAGCGGCTTTCCCATCACCATCCACGCGCCTGCCGGCGAAAGGCAACCCAATGTCTAGGTCACTCGCCCACATAGCCTTCGTCCTCCTTCTCCCTGCAGCGCCACTCTTCATGCTGGCGGGTTGCACCGTTCATCCGCCTGGTGAGAGCGACGAACGGCGCACCGCGCTGGCTGCGGGCAAGATATTCGAGCCGGCGCCGCAGGAGCGCCACCTACCCGATCTGCCTGAGACTCCAACCCCCGCCGATCTGGTCCGTCGCGCCCTTCTGGCCAACGACGATCTCGAAGCCCGCTACTGGCAGTGGCGCGCCGCCATCGAGCAAATCCCGCAGGACGCCACGCAATCTTCAACGCCTAATCTGTCCCTGGGCACCCTCATCACGCGCGGCCGTACGGCTAGCGACATGACCACCCTCGGCGTTGGCAACGATCCCATGACCGACATCAAGCTCCCCGCAAAACTCGACGCGGCCGCCATGGTGGCCCTCGACAATGCCCGCGCCGCCGGCCTGCGCTTTCGCAAGGCCCAGTTCGATCTTCGCAACAAGGTCCTTTCCGCCTACTCCAACTACTCCCTGAATACTGAACTGATCCGCCTCGCTGATTCCAACCAGGCCCTCCTCGACACCATGACCACCATCAGCGAAGCCCAAAACCGCGCCGGCAAGGCCAGCCAGCAGGATGTCCTCAAAGCCAAAACTGAGGCCGATCTTGCGAAGAACGACATCGCCAACATGAAATCCCAACTTCCCGGCCAGCGCGCTGCCCTCAACGCCTTTCTCGCACGCCCTCCCGATGCTCCAATCGCGCTTCCCGATCAAGCCGCCATGCCCACAACGCTTCCCACTGCCCTGGATGACGCCGCCATCCTCAGTGCGGCCGCGCAGCACAATCCCGATCTCGCCGCCCTCGCCGCCGATGCGCAAACCCGCAAGGACGCCGTTCTATTGGCCAGACTCCAATACTTCCCCGACTTCAACCTCAGCGCCGCCACCGATCTGGCCGGCATTACGCAAAATGTGATTGGCCAGGTCACCCTCCCCTTCTTCCGTCACGAAGCACTCGACGCGGCCATCGCCCAGGCCCACGCCAATCTGCACGCGGCCGAAGCGATGCAGCGACAGGCCTCCAACGACCTGGCCGCCCAGGTGGTGCTCGATCTCTCCACAATCCACGACGCCGACCGGCAACTCGAGTTGTTCACCCACACGATCCTCCCCCGCGCCCGCCAGGCTGTTGATCTTTCCCGCACCGCCTACGAGTCAGGCCATTCCTCCCTGCTGGACGCCCTCGACACCCGCCGCACGCTCATCTCCGTCGAGCGCCTCACCGCAACCCTACACGCTCAGCGAGCCAAGCGTTTGGCTGATCTGGAGTCGATCACCGCTCAGAACCTTGAATTCTCCCCCTGACCGCCGTTCCGGTACCCTGAGTGGGTTCCACGTTTGATTTAGAGCATGAGCGTTTGCTGAAATGTCCACAGCTGAGTTGTCATGAATCCAACGCGCATGCTTAACCTCCTGGTCCGCAGCGCCGGCGTCGTCGTGGCGATCACGGCCATAATCCTCCTCGCGTTTGCCTTGCACGATCTTTATTTCGGACTCGCGAGCCGTCACTGGCCCCATACGCGCGGGACAATTCTCGCTGATTTCGTTGAACACTCACCTTATCAGGTTCCCATCGGCGGACTGCGAGATCGTGACAGACCGCCAGGAACCAAAACCTATTTCCGTTCACAATGGAACATTGCCTATGCGTATGTCGTCTCCGGCCATCGGTATCAGAGTGTGGGAGTGTCTTATGATGCCAGAAGCCTCTTCGAATCGCATGCCGGCCAATATCGTCGGCGGACCGACGTGGAGGTGTATTACGATCCATCCAATCCAGCACGAGCCGTATTGGAACCGGGCATCTCGCGGAGCAATCTGATCCTGCTTCATATCCTGGCGTTGA
This sequence comes from uncultured Phycisphaerales bacterium, assembly GCA_963788015.1. Lineage (GTDB taxonomy): Bacteria > Planctomycetota > Phycisphaerae > Tepidisphaerales > Tepidisphaeraceae > JBBRHH01. The sequence continues at coordinate 1,848,172 of CAWBEY010000012.1, read as the reverse complement.
TTGCTCTCGTCGGCGTCTACTTTCACCAAGCCGGCCTGCGGTCATTTCGCCGTCGAAGGCGAAATGGAGGCATTGGATATGTCCGTGCACCAGATTTTGGAGACGCGGGGAACGAAGGAACAACAGCACCGGCCGAATGTGAACCTGGTGCGTGTGGAGGTGGAGAAGCGGATCAGGAATCTCCACGACGTTTTGACTAATTGCTAAAAACGGACAAAATGTTTGGCGAGCTCTTATCGAAAATTAAGGATAGTGTTCGCCGCGGCGAGGCGGGTAGTCCGCGACCACTGCACTTGAAATGAAGCGCGAACAAGGAAAGGGAAGCACATGAAAAAGCTGCAGGCGCGAAACTGCCTCTCAAAACACTTCATCGAGCCGCTGGAGATCCGCCGGCTCCTGACGGTTCCCGGCACCATCCAGATCGAAGACTACGACACGGGCGGCGAAACCGTGGCCTACCACGATGCCGACCCGGCCAATCTTGGAGGCAAATATCGCAACGACGGCGTCGATATTGAGGCCGCAAGCGATGTCGGCGGCGGTTTCAGCGTCGGATGGGTCAAGGCCGGGGAATGGCTGAGATACACCACGAACGTCACCACGGCCGGTACCTACACCGCTGCATTTCGCGTCGCCAGCGCCGGGGCGGGCGGTGCGTTTCACCTGGAGGTGGATGGCGCCAACGTCACCGGCGCCCTGACCGTGCCCAAAACCAATGGCTGGCAAACCTGGACCACCCTCACCAAGGCAGGCATCAATCTCAGCGCCGGGCCGCACACGCTGCGACTGGTGTTCGATAGCAACGGGGCTTCAGGCTACGTGGGGAACTTCAACTGGATGGCATTGCAGGGTCAGCCCCAGACGCCGACGCGGTCTCCTTTCGGCGGATCGCCGCTGGTTCTCTCCACAAGCGCCCCCACACTCGTCCAGGCTGAAAACTTCGACAACGGCGGTGAGGGAATCGCCTATCACGATTCTGAAGCCGCCAATCTGGGCGGCGCAGTATCGCTCCAGCGAGGGTGTCGATATCCAATCGACCGGCACTGCCGCCAATAGCTACGCCGTCGGCTATACGCGCCCGGCGAATGGCTGGAATACACCGTCACGGTTGCCGCCCCCACCACCTACAGCGCCGATTTTCAAGTCGCCAGTTCCGGCGCCGGCGGCACGTTTCACCTGAACGTTGACGGCGTCAACGCGACTGGCGTACTCCAGGTTCCCAACACCACCAATTGGCAGAAATACCTCGACGTGGGCGGCCTCCCCATCACCCTCTCGGCCGGCACGCACATCCTGCGGCTCGCCTTCGATTCCGCCGGCGCTTCCGGCTGGGTGGGCAACTTCGACTCGATTCGATTCACCACACCCGGACCCTCCCCCGTGCCCGTGCCCGCAGGCGCTCCGGCCCCGCGCAGGGGGTCACATGGACGGCCCTCCCCGTGCGGTCGGCAACGCAGGCGGCCCTGGGCATGCCCGGAGGCGAGGGCGCACAGCTCATCCAATCCATCGCGCGCTCCCCGGCCAACAACAACCGCATCTATCTCGGAATAGACGTCGTCGGCGTCTGGCGATCCAGCGACGGCGGAGCCACCTGGTCGCCCTGTCGTCAGGATGGCTTGTTTACCCAGGAAGCTCCCTCCCTTGCCGCCAGCCCCACCAACGCCAACAACCTGCTGGTGTATGGCGACACACCCTCATGGGATCAAACCCGCGTCGGCGAGGAGGGGCTTTATCAGAGCTTTGACGGCGGCGACACCTTCACGCGCGTGCTGGCCGTTTCCAACAACGATCCGCGCCGCAGTTACCGCCACGAAATTGACTTTGCTCCCAATGGCCGGCGGGTTTACTTCGCATCGTACCTCAAGGGCGTCTTCCGCTCTGACAACGGTGGTTCAAGCTGGACATCGGCTCTGTCGCTCCAGGGGCGCATCCGTCTGGGAAATCCGCGCCGATCCGCACAACAACGACGTAGTCTGGGCGGCCACTGACAACGGCCTGATGGTCTCGCGCGATGCGGCCCTCACCTTCACCAAAGTCACCTCTCCCGGCGCCGGGGTCATCCTGGCCGTCACCCCAGACGCCTCAACGTCAGGCCGTATCTGGGTCATCAAGCAGGGCACCGGCTTAATGCGCAGCGACGACAATGGAAAATCCTTCGTCCGCGTAAGCACGGGCGACGCAACGCTGGACCAGAACGCCGAGGGCTTTTTCCAGAGCCCCGCCTACGCCCAGGACATGATCGTCTCCGACTTCGACCATCTCCGCGTCAGCAAGGATGGTGGCCGCACCTGGACCGCCCCGAACATCGACTATTCGCGCTCCTATGTGCAGCAGGGACCTTGGGCGTTTACGGAAGGCTACTCCTGGAGCTACACATCGCAGAGCGTGGTCGGAGCGTTCTCACTGGGAATGTACGCGTCCACCGATGGCGGCCTGAACTTCACCGACTCGGGCGCCGGCTTCACCGGCTTTGACCACGGCTGGGGCAGCGCCGCCGTCTCGTTTGCGGCCAATGATCCCAATCGCTTCGCCTACTTCTGCTACGACTATGCCTTCAACATCACCACCGATGGCGGCCAAACCTTCACCGACCACGAGCTGCCCCAGAAGGTCAGTGGCTGGTGGGGCATGTACGTCGGCGACATGAGCCCAAATTGGAACCAGACGCCGGTCGTGATCGCGGCCGCCGGAAACTACTTCAACAACCAGCTCGTCCGCAGCGTCGATGGCGGCCAAACCTGGACCGTAATCCCCAACACCGCCGGCACCTATTACTTCGTGCGCTTCGACCCTTCCAATCCGAATATCGTCTACGCCGACAATCTCCGCTCCGACGATGGCGGCCTCACCTTCCACAAGCTCGACCACCCCGTGCATGCCATGGCACCCAGCAATAACGATACGGTCTACGGCTACGACGCCGGCCACGTCTGGCGCAGCGACGATCGCGGCGATCACTGGACAACCCTGCCCGATCCGCCCCGACCAGTTGGTTCGCCCGAAGGAAGGCTCGACCTACAGATAGACCCGGCCGATCCCAGCCGCATCTGGGTGCAAACGCCCCCCGACGCGGCCTACTACGACGGAACCGCCTGGCACACCGTCGCCGCCAGCCAGTGGGTCGCTCCGGATGCCCATGCATTCGTCAATCGCTTTGCGATCGATCCGTCCAATCCATCCCGCATCGTCCTGGGCATGGAAACGATGGGAACCGGCTATCTCTACCTGAGCGACGACGCCGGCCAAACCTGGTCCGACATCACCGCCAACCTCCCGCGCATCGGCCTGGGTCAATCACTCGACATCCAACCCGGCACCGGCAAAATCTTCATCGGAGGCGGCTTCGGAACCTGGACAACGTCAATCGGATCGGCACCGTAAGGCCGCTGTTTCTGTGTGGCCTTCCTCACCCGCTTGACTTCAGCGGCGCTCAAGACGGTTGGCACCCGCCTGGGCCGGGTCGAGCGCAAGAGAGCAAACTTTCCCAGGTGATCCTCCGGAATAGCATCGAGCACTTGAGCATAAAGAAAGACCAGCGCATTGAGCGCCTGGTTCTGCGAAGACGCCGAGAGTCTCCGTCGACTCACCAGGTCATTGAGAAAAGATTCAACGTCCGCGGTGCCCAGTTCCTCGGGCCGGGTCCACTGCCCGCGGGCAGTGGCGCAGAAGCGGAGAAACTGCTTAATCCAGCCGCGATAGGCTTCAATGGTGTTGTCGGCCAGCCGGCGTTGCCGGGCCACCGCCTCGAATCGTTCAAGCAATTTCATGATCCAAACAGATACCATACTACTTCTCGCCCAGTCAACCGAATATTTTGTTTTGACAGGTCGCCGTAATTCGGGCAAGCTGGGAAAGATCAGCCGGTGCTATGTTGCGCCGGCGGTCAGGATACTAAAAGGTTAGCTTGCTGGGGGAAGCCGCTTTGACGCTCGCCGACTTTCGATCGTTCGTCGCCTCGCACCCTGAGAAGTTCGCGGGCGTCCATCCTCACCCGGAGGCGGATTTCGACGCGTTCGAGCGCAAGCTGGGCCATGCGCTCCCTGAATCGCTCCGCTGGTTGCTCGGCACGCACGGCTATTCCGAGTGCTCCGGCGTCGGCAACCTCGCCGAAGCGGTCGACCAGACGATCGCGTGCCGCCGTTCCATCGGATTGCCCCCCGACTGGCTTCTGCTGAACGATTGGGGCGATGCCGGTATCGTGCTGCTGGATCTACCGACGGGGCGCGTCTGTTGGTGCGGTGCTCACAATGTGCGCAACCTCGCAGATGGTAAGATTGACGTGGACGCTGACTGGTTCGACGGGTATCCGGAATGGACGGCGAATCGCGTCGAAGCCGCGGAGTGATGGCGGCTTGGCCAGCAAGCTAACCCCGCACTGCAACGGACCGGCCGGGCGGAACGAATGAAGATAAGGGGTCATTCATCTTATTGCAAATGAAGATAAGGGGTCATTCATCTTATTGCAGCTCGCCGTCCATTCCGCTATCCTTCGCCTATGCCCCGCTCCCCTCGCGCCGTCGAAACCGGCGTGATCTATCACGTGCTCAACCGCGGCAATGGCAGCGCGTCCCCCTCGACGTGCTGGGCCTGTGCCTTATGCCCAACCACTGGCACCTGGTCCTCCGCCCGAGCGAGGCGATGCACCTTTCTTCCTTCATGCGCTGGCTCACCACCGCCCACGTCCGCCGCCACCACGCCCACTACCACTCCCCGCCCGGCCACCTCTACCAGGGCCGCTACAAAAGCTTCCCCGTCCAGGACGATCTTCACTTCCTCACGCTAATGCGCTACGTCAAGTCCAACGCCCTGCACGCCGGCCTCTGCCCGGCCGCCGGCGCCTGGCCATGGAGCAGCCATGCCCTGCGTCAAACTCCCGATGGCCGGGAACTCCTGTGCGACTGGCCTGTGGACCGCCCGCGTAACTGGAGCAAGCTGCTGGAAGAGAAACTGCCGGACACCGAAGCCCAGCGGCTCCGCACCAGCATCCAGCGCGGCCGGCCCTACGGCTCGGAGCAGTGGACGCGAGCCGCCGCCCAGCGCCTGAACCTGCAATCCACCCTCCGCCCCAGAGGCCGCCCGAGGAAGAACCGGCCGAAATCATGAGCGACCCCTTATCTTCTCCCGGATGCACCGACTACTTCCCAGACGCTGCCCGAATTCAGGTCTGCCCCGGCTGTACCGGGCGAGGATCTATTACGGCAAACTTGATGCACTAAGCGAGGACGGGCTCGAAGGCGAAGATCACTATCGAGTTGCGCTATGGCCCGGCGATCCAACGCCCCCCGTCGTGTTGAAGCAACGGCCATCCGGCGTGGGCAGATAACCCGCCAATGCAGTGGGTGCGCCGTGAAAAGGAGGAAGTCTTCATCGGGTTGCGAGACCTGCCCGGCAACTCTGTTCGCTCCAGCCATAGCAGTCCGAGCGGCGGTGGAGGTAACGAAGCCGTCGGAGCCTTCGACGCAAACGTCGTCCCCGGGGCGTCCCGCAAGCGTGCAGGCCGTAACGCTAGTGAACAGCCGATGAGGCCCCGGAAAGCCTAAAGGGTCGGGAAAGCCTAAAGGGTCGGGAGTCTTTTTCGAATAATCACGCTATCACGCTGACACCCCCGCCAACCCGCGTCAGGAAGCGAAAGGAAATGCGCAGCATTGTCGCGTACCCGCGACCGCAGCGCAGCGAAGTCCTGAAGCACTCCGGCCTCGCGCAGCGAGGCGACGCCCAATCCCTGTCCGAAAACGCCTGCCGCGAGACGCAGTGGATTTCGAAAAGCCTAAAGGGGTGGGGAGTCGTTGTTCAACATTCTGCTTCGAACCGATAAAGACCGCCGACCCGTTTGAAATTTCCTGAAGCTGGTATCCCGGCCCTCCGGCTCGATCTCAGAGCACGCTGATTTGTAATTGGCAATTGCTACCGTCAATGGTGCTGCCTAATCTAATAGTAACGACAATGGCTGACACAACCCGTTTGATTCTCGGCGGTGGTTTGGGTGACGTCCGCCTTGGACAGTCCCCGCGGGAAGTCTTGAATATACTCGGCCCGTCGGATTCCCCACCGGAAAGTGTCGAACGTTTGCTGGCGTGGCCAGCCGACGATTTTATTCATCAGGTTAGCTTGTGGTATGACCAGATCAGTACGGTCGTACATTTTTGTCGTTCGCGGTCGCGTGGGGTCTGCGCCGTTAGCCTCGAAATCGACAACCACAATGTCACGATTCTCGGGCACCATCCATACAAGATGACAGCAACGGAACTGGGGCGTCTCCTGCTCGCCGCCGGCGGCCCGACAATGGAAATTGATGATTGGGATAATGGATATCAACGGTGGAGCTGTGGCCCAACATTTGGAATGAGGGTCTATCGAAATCGAATTCAAGACTTGCACCTATTCATTCCTTCTCTCGCAGGTGATAAGAATGAATACGACTGGTCGGTTACGCAAAACACGATTGGCTAGAGCGGTTCCAAGGTCATGCGTCGGGCGATACGATGAATTCCAGAGTTATCCAGCGACGGATGCAAGACGCGGGAGGTAAATAGCTATGTCTACGCGCACTGTTCGAGAACTTGCCGGTGATATCTGGGCGGAAATCGGGTATCGACACGATGCAGAAAGCAGCTTGGCAAAAATGGATGTCGAACAGGTTCAAGAAATCATGGATGTTGTGATGGGAGTGCTCGCTCGTTATGCCGAAATGCAAATCGTCAATGATGCTGATCTACCTGTGGTCCCATTGCCTCTGAAGACATCGACATGAACCCACAGGGTCGTCGGATCGCGCTAACTTCCCGCTCGGTCCGGAATTGCCGGCGTCGGTGGCCTCGCGCAAGGCGTAACACCTTGCCTCGCACGGTCCTAGATTGCGCGAGGTCATGTGATCCGAACGGATACCATACTCCTGCTAATCGAGTCAACAGAATATTTTGTTTTGACAAGTGGCCCCGATGCGGGCAAGCTGGCAAGGGTCAGCCGGTGCCATGTTGCGCCGGCGGGCAGGAGACTAAAAGATTATCCCGCTACAGCCGTGACCTCCGACAACGTGAAACAAATCCTGCTGCGTGAGATTGGCGATCGCACTGCGAACCGCTTCGGATGGGATTTCCGCCCATTCCTTCTCCCGGAGCCGGAACTTCGGTCATACGATGGTGAAAAGCTGTGGACGGTCCTCGTCGAGCGCAACGATGGCGAGGGTTACCACGTTGTGTTTGACGCCGACGAAGGGAAGTTCGGACTTGCGACCGACGGCGTTTGCATCGGCCTTTACGGTTCGTTTCTCGAAACGCTGGACGCGATGTAGTAGCGGGATAACCCGCCGCTGCACTGGACCGCGGCCACGGCGCGTTTACCGTAGTTCGATGGTCGTCGGCGCGGCCGCGGCCAATGAACGGCATTACGTTGAACTAAACCGCTGCGCGGTGGCGCACGCGTGTCCGTTCCTTCCACACTCCCCTTCTCATCGTGACGTTGCCCATCGCCCGGCATCATCGATCGCTTCTCTTACAAGGAGCGATCGATGACACATCTTTGGCAACGGTTGATCCAAGACATTCGCCTGCACAATTTCTCGGAGCGCAGGGCCGAAGTCGGCGGTCAACCAAGATCCGTTGATGCAACTCATGAATGACCGAGTCGGTTTGGACCCGGGCGGCCCTGTTGTTATGATTGCGATCAACCAAAGGATTCTGATGGCAACGTACCGCGCGGTGATACAGCGCGACGGTGAATGGTGGGTTGGCTGGGTTGAAGAAATCCCCGGCGTGAATTCCCAGGGCGCGACTCGTGAGGAATTGCTGGACAACCTTCAATCCGCACTACAGGAAGCGATCGAAATGAATCGCGCCGACGCACTCGCGGCGGCAACCGGCGCGTACGAGGAAGCGAGCCTCGTCGCATGAAACGGCGAGACTTGATCGCCCACCTCCAAAGCCATGGCTGCGTGCTAATCCGTGAAGCGCAAAGCACTCGTGGTGGGGAAATACTCAGAACCGTCGCCGGACCGCCGTTCCCCGCCACAGCGAAATCAGCAACACGCTCGCCCGGAAGATCTGCAGAGATCTGGAGATTGCCGAGACGTAACACCGCTCCGCCATGGATGGCCGCGAAAACATTGTGTCGTACGCATTTACGCTCTATCGCGACGTGCCAGCGCGGGGCGGTGGCCCGCTTTTCCAGACACTACGGACGATGAGCGTAGTTTCAGCCAGTTGAGGCTTCGACAGACACCCACCCCCTGTTACAATCCCCATAGCCAGCGGCCGGTTCAGTTCAACCGACTTTATGCGAAGTGCGACCGGCCCTTCTGGAGAATCGCTCGCAACCGGCGCACTCCGCATAAAGTCCTCTTCGTTATGCGGTGGAAGCACCCGTGAGTTCACGACCTCGGCTCTTTATCGCCCAATGGGTCCGCGTGTGGGAAGTCGCAGTGGTTCTCGCCAGGCGTCTCGAGTTACCCCCAATGGGATGCTGCCGGCAATCTGATGCCGACACCGGAGCGATCGGAGCGGCACTATTCAATCGCGGTTATGGTCTTTCCTGCCGTGGATGAAGAAACGGCGTATGAGAAGGCGGTCAAAGAGGCAGCGAGCGACACGGACATGAACCTTGATGGTCCGGCACATCGGAACCTCTACTTCACCTTGGGGCTCCACGAGTTGGAGGAATATCCGTGTGCGGAGAATTTCACGGATGATTTGGCGGCCCGCGGTGTGTGGATCACCGCCATCGATTCGAGCGCCGTAGACGAGGCTGGCGTCCCGCGGATACGTGCGAAGGATGAATTAGAGGTGTTTCGCCTGAAGCGTCTCACGCCCGGCCGTCCAGCCACCGCATAACCCGCCGTTGGAGCGGACCGCGGCGGCGGTATACTTCATTCGTGGCTGGGCGTTGCGCGTGCGCCGCCGCGGCCGCTCAACGGCATTACGTTATCCCCACATGGACGTCGACTGGAAATCAATTCCTTGGCAGCCGCATAAGGCGGAATCACTTCAAGGCGTCCTTTCCGAACTCCAACGCGAGTTGGCACCGGCTCACATTCTGTTTGGTTTGAAAGTTACTCCGATCGCCCTTGGATACGATGGCGACGATGTACTGTTCGAATTGGAGGACGGCCGATACGCAGTGGTGCATTTGACTTGGTCGTGCAAGACCGAGCCTTATGACGACTGTCCGTCAACGGTGATTTACCCAAGCTTGGCGGAGTTTGCGGAGGCCGAACGCAAGGCCGCCGAACGCTTTGCAAACGAAGAGCGGGGATAACCCCGCACTGCAACGGACCGGCCGGGCGCAACGGTCCTTGTGATTCCAACGTGGCTCAGAAATTAAGATAAGGGGTCATTCATCTTATTGCATCTCGCCGCCCATTCCGCTATCCTCCGCCTATGCCCCGCTCCCCTCGCGCCGTCGAAGCCGGCATGATCTATCACGTGCTCAACCGCGGCAATGGCCGGATGCGCATTTTCCATAAGCCCGCGGACTACCATGCCTTTCTCCACCTCCTCCAGCAGGCCAAAGAACGCATCCCCCTCGACGTGCTGGGCCTGTGTCTGATGCCCAACCACTGGCATCTGGTCCTTCGCCCATCTGGCCGCGACGACCTCGCCGCCTTTATGCGCTGGCTCTCCACCGCCCACGTCCGCCGCCACCATGCCCACTACCACTCTCCCCCGGGCCACCTCTACCAGGGCCGCTACAAGAGCTTCCCCGTCCAGGATGATCTTCACCTGCTCACGCTCCTGCGCTACGTCGAGGCCAGCGCCCTGCACGCGGGCCTCTGCCCGGCCGCCAGCGCCTGGCCATGGAGCAGCCATGCCCTGCGTCAAACTCCCGATGGCCGTGAAATCCTGTGCGACTGGCCTTTGGACCGCCCGCGTAACTGGAGCAAGCTGCTGGAAGAGAAACTGCCGGACACCGAGGCCCAGCGGCTCCGCACCAGCATCCAGCGCGGCCGGCCCTACGGCTCGGAGCAGTGGACGCGAGCCGCCGCACAGCGCCTGAACCTGCAATCCACCCTCCGCCCCAGAGGTCGCCCGAGGAAGAACCGGCAGAAATCATGAGTGACCCCTTATCTTCTTCCAGAGGTCGCCCGAGGAAGAACCGGCAGAAATCATGAGTGACCCCTTATCTTCTTCGCGCTTGATGTTGTCATTGGCAACAACCTATGAGCTTAAATGCTGCGAACGACACGGTTTAATTACACGCTACTCGCAGGACTGTCACTGCTCGCGCTCTGTATACTTGCCCTGCCGTGGCGTCTCCATCTCGATGGCGAATATTACAATGATGCGGACCATTGCCTTTGGATGGAACACCAGAGTGCAGCATCCCCAATCCGTGATCGCCGCACTATTTTCCGGGTCGAGTTGCAAGACCGGCACCTTTTGCTTAGTCGATATGCAATTGATGTGAAATTCAGAGGAATCATTCACGCTTTTGAACTCAGCCGCTGGGCTAAATCGCCCGGTGTTATACGCGACTTTGGATTAGCGGGATTCACTTGGTTCTCACGCGCCGAAGCGGACGAATCAATGTTACTTAATCGCACCTTTTGGTCTCACTGGCCGGAAGGATGGACTCTCGGGGTGCCGTACTACGCCGCCCCTCGTTGTCGCGGGGACGTTTTTTATCGTTATGCTTAAGTCGCATCTCCGCTGGCGACGGCAGGGACAGCGTAGCAGGAACGGGATGTGTCCAAGCTGCGGATACGATCTCCGTGCGACTCCCGAGAAATGTCCAGAATGCGGCGGGAATAGAGAACAACAGCATGATGAAAGAGGGTAAGGGACATACAGACATTCATAATATCCACCGCCGCGGCCGGCCCCCGGCCGTTCCTTCCACCCCTCACCCCGCCCACCACCCCTCCTCTGCCCCCACACCAAATCCCGCCCACAATCCCCCTCCATCCGTGTCCATCTGTGTTCATCAGTGGCCAGCCAAAAGAAACATTTCCCTTGACACCACCCTAACATCGCTCATACAATACCTCCAGCCTCTAGCATCTTCCGGGGGAACACCAATGCCCGCTACATCCCATCCCAACAGCCAATTCAAACCCATTGCTCACGCCCCCTCCTCCTTCGCGACTTCGTGCCCTCGTGGTGCATCTTCTTTCCGCTCCAGCCTGTGTCGGTTACGTGTCGATCATGTGCTCTTTGTGTGCTGGTTATGTGTCGGTTGGTGGTCGGTTACGTGTCGGTTGGTGGTCGATTGGTGGTCGGTTACGTGTCGCTTTTTACCAGCCACTTTTGGCCTAAACCCTTGTCAATCCTCACTCTCCTCCCAAAATTCCCCGCGCAACTCAATTACAACAACACACACATTTCTAAGGGGTCCGGAGTTAATTCCAATATTTGACCCGCCATATCAGCCTGAATCGCACTGTCTCCACCTTAAAATTTCTGACGGTCTGAACTCCACCGCCGCATCCGCCCCGGCCTGCCCCTTCCACCCCACCCCCGGCCACCGCCACACCGCCCCTCGTTCACTCCCCTCCACCTCCACCCGGCACAAATTCCGCCCCCATACAATCCCCCTCTTCCTTCTTAAAATTGCTGCGATTCGTGGCCGGTCTTTCTCCCAGATCCAACTATGTCCCCGACCCCCCACTCCCCGACCCCCCACTCCCCGGCAGCCCGACGAGCGTAATGAGCGTAATTCTTGACAAGGCGATGCTGGCTCCCTCATCATGTTTGGCTCTATGAGTAAGGTTGTGGTTCTGCAACATGTGGCGCATGAGGGTCCGGGGCGGATTGTGCCGGTTTTTCGGGACTTTGGCATCCCTGTGGACGTTCGACGTCTTTATCAGGGGGATGAGGTGCCGACCGACCTGGATGAGGTGCGGGCGCTGGTGGTGTTGGGCGGGCCGATGGGGGCGGGGGATGTGGGCAATGAGAAGTATCCGTTTCTTGAAAAAGAGGTGGCGGTTCTGAAGCGGATGATCGCGGTGGATCGGCCGGTGCTGGGAATATGTCTTGCGCGCAACTGCTGGCGCTAGCTGGGGGTGCGAAGGTTTATCCGAATGTAAAGATGGCGCCGCCGGCCAAGCATGGCGAGGCGCCACGGCCGGCCGAGCCGTTGACCCCCTTGCCGGAGATTGGGTGGGGGGCGGTGACCTTTCCGTTTCCGGGTGGGACTGAGCCGATTGTGATGGGGCTGCATGATGGGGCGATGATGTTTCACTGGCATTTTGACACGTTTGATTTGCCCCGGCTTGCCCCGCCGCCCAATCCGCCCGCGCCGCCCGCGCCGCCGCCGCCGACGGGGAACATGTTGATCAGCTCGACGCGGACGTGCCGCAACCAGATGTTTCGGTTCAAGGGGCGGCTGTTTGGCATTCAATATCACGTGGAGATGGACAAGGCGGGGATCGAGGCGATGCTGGAACATGCGCGGGAGGACGTGTTGAAAGTCCACGGAGCCGAGGGAGTGCAGACGATTCGGGATGAGACGGTGAAGAACTATCCGCAGTATGAACGGCTGGGCAACCGTGTGCTGAACAACTTCGTGCAGTACCTGAAGATCTATTGATCCAATCCCGCTGATGAGCGCTTTTGGGGTTTACGGGCGAATGAGAATGGATGCCGACATCATCCCGGCCAAGGTCCGGCTCGCGAGGCGCGGCGTGGGTCGCGGTTGCACGCGCTGGTGCCGCCGATGGTGGTGCTGCTGATTGCGCTGCCGCTGATTCGGATGCGCGGGCCGGGAGAATTGTCGGACAATGAGGCGTCGCGACTGGCGAGCGTTCAGGCGTTGGTGGAGCATCACACGCTGGCGATTGATGAGGCGCGGCCGGAGTTTCGGCGGACGGCGGATCGGATCCGCACGAGCGGGGGCGCGGGACAGACAGGCCATTGGTACAGCAAACAGCCGCCGATGCTGGCGTTTATTCTGGCGATGCCATACTGGGTCATGCATGCGCTGGGCGTGACATTTTCGAGCCGCCCGAGACTCGTGATCTGGCTGCTGACGGTGTTGTCGGTGACGCTGCCGGTGGCGCTGGTTTCCGGCCTGATATATCGCATGGGGCGGCTGTTCGATCTGCCGCGCCGGTGGCGGGCGGGGCTGGCGATTGGGACGGTGTGCGCCAGCGGATTGATCAGCTATGCGACGGTGATTAACTCGAATGCGCCGGCGGCGGCGCTGATATTGGTGGCGTGTGCCTGTTTCTTTCACGTGGCGATTGCGGCCAAACCTTCGCAGCGGTGGCAGTGGCTGGCGGGGGCGGGGGGAATTGCGGCGCTGGCGGCGACGATGGATCTGGCGGCGGGAGTGTTTCTGGTGCTGCTGGTGGGCGTGATTGTAGCAATGCGGTGGCGCACGTCGGCGAAGGTGGCGGGGATCGCGTGTTACGCGCTGGGGGCGGCGGGGCCGATTTTGCTGCATGCGGTGCTGACGGTTCCAGTGACGGGTGATTTGCGGCCTGGGTTTTTGCATGCGGAGTTGCTATCACGGCCGTTGCTGCTGGCGGGACGGGAGGATGAGAGCGATGAGGGGCTGCTGTCGCCGATGTGGCGGGCGAAGTTCGGCCAGATCTGTGATGCGTTTGTGGGTGCGCATGGATTGCTGAGTCATTTTCCGGCCGTGCTGCTCGGGGTGGTGGGGATTGGAACGGTGCTTCGGCGGCATTGGCCTATTGCGACCAAGACGCTGGCGGTGGTGACGGTGGTTGCGGGGGCTGCGATTATTGGGGGGTATCTGGTTTTTAATCCGGACTGGCGGCAGCCGATGTTTTCGGTGCGGTGGTTTGTGATCTTCATGCCGCTGCTGCTTTTCTGGGCCGGGGCTTGGCTCGCAATGCGCATCATCGCATCACATGGTCGGTGGCGGGGGTGTTGCTGGCGTTCAGCATGATGACGAGCTTGATTGGGGCGACCAATCCGTTTGTTGTCAGTCCGGCCGGGCAATACACGGCTTATACGGCGGCGCGGCAACTGTTTCGGGTGACGCCGCCTCCCGCGCCACATGCTCCCGAGACGGCGTCGGCGCGGTGGTGATCGACGACATTGAACCCACAAAATGCGGGATGTTTTAGCTCTATTGGTGTTGACCTGTTCTTTGTCGCAGCTGTCGCGCGCTGATTCCATTGCCTGGCAGCCGATGGGCGAACCGGGCAGCGGCGGCGCGATGGTGGATGTGAGTGTTTCTCCTGCCGACTCCAAACGCATCCTCGTCAGCGGCGACATGCTGGGCGTGGGGCTTTCGGAGGATGGCGCCGAATCGTGGCAATCGACTTTTGGCTTCAAGTCGTGGGAGTGCGGGAGTTTCACCTGGCATCCCAGTGACGGCAAAACGGTGTGGGTCGGGATGGCGAACGGCCCGTATGTTTCACGCGACGGCGGAAGAACCTGGGTGGAGAAGCGTGGCGGCAGCTTTATGCGCCGGACCAGTTGCATCTGGTTTCGAAGTGGTACGAACTGTGGTCGAAGATGATGCTGCCGGTTTTTGAGGAGATGATGCGATAGACCGCTGTTGGGGTTTTGGCAGAATGACCAAGGCCCAAGGCCCAACAAAATCCCAAAGAGAAATGACCAAGGCCTAAGGCCCAACAAAATCCCAATGATCAAATGACCAATAGGGGACGTCCACTTTGCTCATTAGGACTGGGCGCGTTCCTGGGAGGCCCACGGCACAAAACCCAATAAAATCCCATGATCCAATGACCAATACGGGACGTCAGATTTTGCCGGTTAAGATTTGGACGTTAAATTATCCTTAGACATCATCAGACGCCTCCGCGCCGTCGACGTCGGGCTGCGCCGTTGGCCGGCGGGTTGCTTGAGCGTCGGAAGATGGCCAGCACGCGGTCGATGGCCACGACGAACAGGCGGTTGTCGTGCTCCAACTCGACAGGGATTGCTTCGCGCGGGTCGAACAGCACCTTGTCGTACTGCCGGATCGTTTCATCTTCGTCGTTTTCTATGGCCTTGCTGACGGCGATCACACGGCCAGTAATGACCGGGATTTCGTGACTATCGGGAAGCACGATCCCACTGCGCGTTGCGCTTGTTGTCGTCCTTGCGGATGACGACGCGCTTGCCGGTCGGCTCGATGACGTCAAATTCGGGGCGGCTTTTCGCCGGTCGGGTGGCCATGCAAATCATTCTATTCTTTTGAGGCCGGATTTCCGAAGCGCGACGCCGCTGATGTGGCGGGCACGCTTCAATATCCATCATTTTTTTCCCGGTGACAGCATCGTCGGCGTCTGGATATGTTGACGCTTACTTCCCATGCACCAGAACACACGCCCCGACAATACGGCCGTTGCAAACCGTGAATCATCCGCTGACCAGTCGCGGGAAGGCGGCGATGGAAAGAGTGAAAGCGACAAGTTTGAGGAGCAGGAAATACGCGAGAAGTCGGCCGCCAGCGCTCAGATTGTTTACAAAGCGATTGTGAAAGAAGGGGATGAGGAGCTTGCGCGCCGACATTGGCGCTGGCTTGGAGCGGGCTGGCGGCCGGGCTGGCAATGGGATTTTCGTTGGTGACCGAAGGCTTGATCCAGTCGCGGCTCCCCGAGGCACAATGGGCTCCCCTGGTGGCGAAGTTCGGCTACACCGTCGGCTTCATTATCCTGATCCTCAGCCGCCAGCAGCTCTTCACGGAAAACACACTCACGCCGATGCTGCCGCTGTTTAAGAGGCGCGACCTCAGCACCCTGGGGCACGTGGCCCGCCTTTGGGGAACCCTGCTGATCACCAACCTGATTGGCGCGGTGCTGATTGCTTTCACGCTTCAGCGCAGCACGGCCTTTACCGAGACTGAAAGGGCCGCGTTCTTGAAGATAGCCTCCGAGGCGATGGAGCCAACTGCCGGAACTCTGTTTGTCAAAGCCATTTTTGCGGGGTGGCTCATCGCGATCATGGTCTGGATGCTCCCCGTCGCCGAGACGGGGCGCATCTCGGTGCTGATTATCATTCCGTATATCGTCGGGGTTGGAGGGCTCAGCCACATCATCATTGGCTCGATTTACTCCTTCTACACCATCGCCGCCCATCACCACACCTGGATGGAATACTTCACACACTTTGCCCCGCCTGTGCTTCTTGGCAATTGCATTGGCGGCGTCACGCTGGTGGCATTGGTGAACTATGGCCAGGCAACGGCCGGCCATGGCACGCCGGAGCATTAACGTCATCGGCGAATTTGAACTTTCCACCCCCGCCCGTATCCTCCGGCAATGCCCACGCTTCGTCCTTTTTCCGCCATTCGCTATGCCCGCCGCTCCGACCTTGATTTTAATCAGGTGATTGCCCCGCCGTATGACGTGCTGAGCGCGCAGGACAAGGCCAACCTGCAGGCACAGGACCCCCACAACATCGTCACCATCGACTTTCCGCATCCGGTTCAGAAGCAGCTTGGCCCGGACAACGTCTACGCCGACGCGGCCATCACGCTTCGCGCCTGGCTTAGCTCCGGCATCCTGATCCAGGATTCCCGGCCGGCGTTTTATCCCTATACGCAGACTTATTCCCACCACGACCGCACGTTCCATCGGCGGGGATTTTTCGCACTGGTGCGGCTCTCGCCCTTTGGCGCTGGCCACGTGGTGCCGCATGAGAAGACGTACAAGGAGGCGATCGCGGATCGGCTGAAATTGATGAAGGCAACGCAGATGCAGTTGTCGCCGATCTTCGGGCTGTTTTCCGATCCGCACAACACGGTGACGAACCTGCTTTATCGCGACCTCGGCCGGCCGGAATTGTCGGGGCAGTTGGGCGAGGTTCGGCACGATCTGTGGAGCGTGATCGACGCGGAAGTTGAGAATCAGGTGATCGACTTCTTCGGCAACAATCCCATCTACATCGCCGACGGCCATCACCGCTACACGACGGCGCTGCAATATCAGGCCGACATGGAGCAGGCCAACGGCGGCCCGCTGCCGCCGAGCCACCCCGCCAACTTCTGCCTGTTTACGCTGGTGGGGATGCAGGATCCTGGCCTCTTGATCCTCCCAACGCATCGGATGATCGGGGGCCTCGCAAACTTCAATGTCCAAGCCTTCGCCAATGCCGTCTCCGCACATTTCACACTGGCCGAATCTTCCCACACCGCCAACGACCTGATCCCCTTCACCCACGATCTCACCAAGTCCGGCGTCCACACCTTCGGCCTGTTCGACGGCCAATCCCGCAAGCTCTACACCCTCACCCTCAAAAATCCCGACGTCCTCGCCCCCCTGGAACCCACCCACTCCGAAGCCTGGCGACGACTGGACGTGGCCATCCTCCAGCGCTACCTGCTCGACGAAATACTCCAGCCCCTTTTCGCCAATGGCCAGGAGCCGATCAAAGGGTACACGCCGGATCCTTCGACGATCGCGCCGCAGGTGGATGGCCAGCGGTACCAAATCGCACTGCTCCTCCAGCCAACGCCGCTGATCGCGCTGGAGGAACTGGCAAAGCATAATGAAGTGATGCCGCAGAAGAGCACGTATTTTTATCCGAAGCTGGCGACGGGGATGGTGATGAATTCGGTGGGGTAAATTTGGCGCTTTTTTTTTTTTTCTCTTTTTTTCTCTTTTCCTTCTTCTTTTATTTTTTTTCTATCTTCATTTCAAATTTACATCTCCCATTTTTTAATTAACTATTTATCTTTACATACCCTTTTTATCTTAATACTTTCTTTCTTCACATTCACTGCACATAGTAGTAGTTGTTGCTGGCTAGTTTTTCTCTGTTCTTGTTCACATCTTCAAAATAGTGATCCATGCAATTAGTTTTGCAGCTGAATTGTGCTGGCTTCTTTGTCTCTTTGCTTTATTTATCTCTTGGCTGCTATTCCTCCAGCTACAGCACTTAGATGGACCAGCAGAAGGTGTCGCAGATTCAAAAGGGCGTGATCACACTGGCACAGGTTGAAGCGGCGCTGGGGCGCCGATGAGCATCAGCTTGATGGGCGATGGCCGGCGGATGATGATGTACACGTACATGGAGAATCAGGTTACATGTCAAAGGCACCAGCTTCATCCCCTTCGCCGGCGCATTCATGGGCGGTTCGGATTTGACAATCACCACCAGCAACTGCAAATCATGCTAACGAAGGCCGACATCGTGGAGGACTATGTGTTTTCCGAGAAAGCGATAAACACGGATGTCAGCTCAAACGGGTTTGGTCGCACGAGCGTGACGAATACGCCGACGATGTGTTAGCTTCGAAGTAACCGGTGGTATTTAATTCTGAAATTAGGTAATCACGAAAAGGATGCGCGCTGTGGCTAAATCTACATCTTCGTCTGGTTCGAAACTAAACACGACTGCGGTGGCATTGCGTTCCTTCATGCTCGTTGATCGACTAGAACCGCGCATGTTTTTTTAGTACCTCTCTTCCGTCTACCTCTCCAGTAGTCGTTCTGAGACTAGCGGCAGTTATGCCCGCCGTGGTGAGCCCATTGATCTCTGCGACCGGGATGACTCCCTTATCGTAATTCTGTAGCTGACACTGTCGTTGCTTATGGACCTGCGACCGTTACCGGTTTTTTCAACGAGAATGCACATCATACGTAGCGTGGCGCATGAACCGTGTTGCCGGCTCGACCTCTGCTCCCTATTTCTTCACTTACCACTTGTTTGTGTCGCACTGTGGCTATGCCTCCTATTGCGTTGTTTTTTCGCACGCTGAGTTTCACAGTCGATCATGTGCTTGCCGTTCGTGCGTTTACGAGATTCAAAACCATCAATCACGTTGCTTATGTCGAAAGCATCAACAGCGATGGCACCGTAAATGTCAGTGTATATAACTATCATATAATTCAAAGTCCCTTTACCTATTATAACGATCTGTACTTACGCCCTATTGGTTTATCCACGTCTATCAGACTACTACCTTTACTCCCTCGGCTCCGCAGTTGGTTGGCCCCTGCAGCGTCAACAGCCCTGGCACGACTCTCACCGGCACTAGACTTTCACCTGCACGAGCCAGACCTTCCGGTGGAACCAGGCCGCCAACGCCACCAGTTACCTGCTCAACGTTCGCGACGTCACCACCAACGCCCTGAGCAACTACTCCATCTCCGGCGGCTCCACCACCAGCTATAACCTCAGCGGCCTGACCGCCAGAGACATCTACAAGTGGAACATGTACGCCTACAACGGCACGACCCAGAGCCCCATCTCCGGCGACATGTACTTCCAGGTGTCCCCGCCGATCACAACAAACCGCCTATCCCTTCCCCAATCCCAGCGTCCCACCCCTGTCCCGGGCGTGATCGAAGCAGAGAACTTTGACACTCGTGGCGAAGTCGTCGCCTACCACTACACCAGCCTCATTAGCCCTCGCTATTCAAACTATCGTGTCTGAGCCGGAGTGCGTGTTGAAACTACAATCGACTGCTTTGCAGCAGGCCTCGACGTTCGCTCCATCAAAGCCGGTGAGTCGCTGTTATACACCATCAACGTCCCCACCGGTGTCCTCTACACCGTTAATGCCCGTGTTGCGTCATTGTTCCAGAGCGGCAACCTCCATGTCTCCTTCGACATCTACGCCCAAACCACCTCGTCCATGACCATTCCCAACACCAACCGATGTCTATCATCCAGACCATCTCTCCCGCCACCGCTTCAACCGTCACCCTCTCTGCCGGCACGCATATTATGCGCGTCTCGTTCTACTCCAACTGCACCACCAACTATGTCTTAAATCTCAACTGTATCAAAATTCGTCTATTCGATGCGACCACTCCCTCCGCTCCGCAGTTCGTTCGCCCCTGCGTCGTCAACAGCCCTGTCACTACTCTCACCTGCACTAGCCATACCTTCCTGTGTAACCAGTCCGCCAACTCCACCAGTTACCTGCTCAACGTTCTCTACGTCACCACCAACTCCCTAGCAACTACACCATCTCCTGCTTCTCCACCACCAGCTATAACCTCAGCTCGACCGCCGGAGACAGCTACAAGTCGTACATGTACGCCTACAACTGCTCTACCCAGAGCCCCATCTCCTGCTACATGTACTTCCAGTTGTCCCCGCCTATCACAACAAACCTCGCTCCCTTCCCCTATCCCAGCGTCCCCACCCCTGTCCCTTTCGTGATCTAAGCAGAGAACTTTTACACTTGGCTAAGGCGTCGCCTACCACTACACCAGCCTCATTAGCCCTTTCTATTCAAACTATTCGTGTCTTAGCCTTAGTGTGTGTTTAAACTACTATCTACTTCTTTCAGCAGTCCTCTACGTTGGCTCCATCAAAGCCTGTGAGTGCTGGAATACACCATCAACGTCCCCACCTGTGTCCTCTACACCGTTAATGCCCGTGTTGCGTCATTTTGCCAGAGCTTCAACCTCCATGTCTCCTTCTACAGCAACTCCCAAACCACCTTGTCCATTACCATTCCCAACACCAACTTATTTTTATCATGTCAGACCATCTCTCCCGCCACCTCTTCAACCGTCACCCTCTCTGCCTTCACTCTATTCTTGCGTCTCGTTCTACTCCAACGGCACCACCAACTATGTCGGAAATCTCAACTGGATCAAAATTAGTCTATTAGATGCGACCACTCCCTCTGCTCCGCAGTTTGTTTTCCCCTGCGGCGTCAACAGCCCTGGCACTACTCTCACCTGCACTATTCAGACCTTCCTGTGTAACCAGTCTCCAACTCCACCAGTTACCTGCTCAACGTTCTCTACGTCACCACCAACGCCCTGAGCAACTACACCATCTCCTTCTTCTCCACCACCAGCTATAACCTCAGCTTCCTTACCGCCGGAGACAGCTACAAGTGGAACATGTACGCCTACAACGGCACGACCCAGAGCCCCATCTCCGGCGACATGTACTTCCTAGGTGTCCCCGCCGATCACAACAAACCTTCGCTCCCTTCCCCAATCCCAGCGTCCCCACCCCTGTCCCGGGCGTGATCTAAGCAGAGAACTTTGACACGGGTGGCGAAGGCGTCGCCTACCACGACACCAGCCTCATTAGCCCGGGCAATTCAAACTATCGTGTCGGAGCCGGAGTTGGTGTTGAAACTACTATCGACGTCTTTGCAGCGGCCTCGACGTTCGCTCCATCAAAGCCGGTGAGTGGCTGGAATACACCATCAACGTCCCCACCTGTGGCCTCTACACCGTTAATGCCCGTGTTGCGTCATTCTGCCAGGCGGCAACCTCCATGTCTCCTTCGACAGCAACGCCCAAACCACCTTGTCCATCACCATTCCCAACACCAACGGATGTGGATCATGGCAGACCATCTCTCCCGCCACCGCTTCAACCGTCACCCTCTCGGCCGGCACGCATATTATGCACGTCTCGTTGACTCCAACGGCACCACCAACTATGTCGGAAATCTCAACTGGATCAAAATTAGTCAATCAGGTGTGATCGTCAACACTCCGCCCACGATCAATGGTCCTTGCACCTCCAGCGACACCAACACCCAAGCCCCGAGCCTTACACCCACGCTCAGCTGGAGCGGCGTTCTGGCAACTACAATCTTTACATCAGCCAGTCCCCCTACGGCTCGAGCAACATCGTTTATTCCACCAGCGGCCTGAGCGGAACATCCTTCACCGTTCCGTTCCAACACCCTACAGGCCGGCACCAAGTATCGCTGGAACATGACCAGCGTCGTTAATGGCGTTGAAATCGCCATCTCCAACACCCTCTACTTCCAAGCTCCCAACGTGGCAATTCAAGTCGTTCTTCGTTCCCGACTCCGGGCGTTCCTAGTGTTGTCCCGGGCGTGATCGAAGCAGAGAACTTTGACACTCGTGGCGAAGGCGTCGCCTACCACGACACCAGCCTCATTAGCCCTGCAATTCAAACTATCGTGTCGGAGCCGGAGTCGGTGTTGAAACTACAATCGACGGCGTGCAGCAGGCCTCGACCTTAGCTCCATCAAAGCCGGTGAGTGGCTGTAATACACCATCAACGTCCCCACCGGTGTCCTCTACACCGTTAATGCCCGTGTTGCGTCATTGGTCAGGCGGCAACCTCCATGTCTCCTTCTACAGCAACGCCCAAACCACCTTGTCCATGACCATTCCCAACACCAACCGATGTGGATCATGGCAGACCATCTCTCCCGCCACCGCTTCAACCGTCACCCTCTCTACCTTCACGCATATTATGCACTCGTCTCTTTCGACTCCAACTGCACCACCAACTATGTCGGAAATCTCAACTGGATCAAACTTGCCTTACGTCTACTGCGGTAACCGATGCGACTAAGCAGCAAGCGATGAGCGTAATAATCAATGCTCATGCCGTAAACCTCCCTCCCGAACTGGTCGCCGCGGTAATTCTACAAGAAGGTGCGCAGGGCGCGTTTTATTCAACGCTCACCGTACAATCCGTCATTCTACAAATCTGCGGAAGGTCCGTGCGCTCAGCCCTATAACAACTCAGACGGCATCATGCAGGTTACTAGCAGTAGCGGCTATAAAGTTTTCCGTACACCGAGTACCAACAGTGATATCACAATGCGATACGAGACGGTGGTGCCTATCTTAATGCCAATTACTCAACCTACCGTCGTTTGTGCAGTCCGTCTTGCACTATAATACAGTACCGAACAGCTTGTATATTTATAAAAACGGAATGGGAGACCCTAGCTATCTTTTACACGTAGCAAACAACCTTCGAAATCTCGTTCCACAAATTCTTCGATCGTCTAATTCCGCTCTTGCCTACAAGTTCGTTACCGCCAGAACACAGTAAATTCTTATCTAACGAATACTAGTATCTCGCAGGCCAACCCGTTTCCTATTACGCCAGTCTGCAGACGCAATTGACTCAGCGTTAGCGCAATATAGATTCAGAATTTGCGCCGCAATACATCTATAAGCGTCGTTGCTGGAGTCAATCTGCCTTCCCGGAGTGTGAGGTACTCCCTGTTTATTCGATGTAGGGTATGCGATGCACTAGCTTCAATCCTTCTGCTTCGCCGCCCCGAGTTCTTTGGCGATTTCGCTTTCTAATTGATCCAGCTTGGACAGCTCGGTCTTTTCGGAGGCGACTACGTCGGCCTGGATCATGCGGTCGATTTCTTCGTCGCTTACCAGGCCGTCCTTGGTTGGGCCGGTGCTGGCGCTGGTGGCGGTTTGTTCCATTGAGTCGAGGAAGATTTCCATCCGCTCTTCCATGGTGGAGGCCTGGACGAGGGCTTTTTCCCATTGGGCCTGGGTTTTGGTGAGGTCGAGCTCGCCGAAGACTCGGCCGATTTCTTTGGCCATTACTGTCATCGACTCAGCGAACTCGCGGCTGGATTCGGCCTGCTGGTGAATCAGCATCGCGTTCTTGATGCCCAGGAGTTGGCGCTCGAGCATTTTCTTGACGGCGGCGGTTTTTTTCAGGGCGCCGCGGATGAATTGATACTGCTGGTCGTCGCCGATCTTGCGGGCGTTTTGGGCGTTTTTGATGAAGTCTTCGGAGAACTTTTCCTGCTGCCGGATGTTTTTTTCGATGGAGCGCATGCCTTGGCGGATCTTCATTTCCCGCTCGATCCGCCGCTCGTCTTTGGACTTGAACAAACCCATTTTTATGACCTTTTAAGTTTGGCGGCGCAGATATCGGAGCAACTGGGCGAGGCGGACCAGTGGAAAAATCGCACAATACATGATCCATTCGGCCAGGTTGTTGCGGTGCAGGTTCATCGGCTTTACAGATCTTTTTCGAGGGCGGCGTTGCGTTTGCGGACGACGGTATCGGCCTGCTCGAAGGCTTCTTCCTGCTTGACGGCGCCTTTATCCAGGTCGTTCCAGATGTTCATCAGCTCCTGGCCGGCGGAAGTCAGGCCGGCGCCGGCGAGGGCGTCTTTGTCGGACTGCGTGCCCAAATCGAGAAGCGAGTCGAGGCGGTCGAGGTAGACTTCCTGCGTCACCGCATCGTCCTCGATCCAGCCGCCGATGCGGGCGACGTCTTTGTCAGTGAGATTGAGGCGGCCCAGGGCGCGGCCTTTCTGGCGGTTTTCCTGCACCATGCGCAGGCGGCTGATGGTCATCAATTCCTTGGTGCGCAGGTTAAGCTGGCGGGCGGCCATCACCTGCTCCTGCGATTTGAGCTCAAACTGCATGGCCAGCGCTTTGCGCAGTTCCGGGGCTTTGTTGGAAGCGCCCTGGTCGAAGATCTTCTGCTTGTCCTTTCCCACCTGATCGATTTTTTTGAAGAGCTTGTCACGGTCTTTTTCGAGGAGGATTTCCTCGCGGCGCAGTTCTTTCGCGCTCAGCTCGCTGAGCGTTTTCTTGCGATTGAATAGGCGGTCAATGAGGGCCATGGAGCTAGAGACCAGGGGTTAGGGACTAGGTGCTAGAGACTAGGGGATAGAGACTAGAAACACATTATCCGGGTTCGGGGTCGTTGCGGCGGGGTTCGTTGGCGACTGTGGGTTCTTCTACTTGTTCGGTAACGGTGGTTTGGGCTGGCTTGGTGCGCTCTGGGGGTTGGCGGAGGGGTTTGGATTTTTCGGCTGCTGGCTCTGGGGCGGGGTCGGGGGGGGCGGATTCGCGTTCCAGTTCTTCGTAGAGGGCTTGTTCTTCGTCGGTCATGCCGCCCAGGGCGGAGATGCCTGTTGCACCGGCCACTTCGTTGTCGGCCTGGAGCTCGGCGAGGACTTCTTCGGCGGCCGCGGCGTCGGCGGCCAGCTCTTCGGAATCCGGGAGCTTGGCGGCCTTGCCCTGATTCACCAGCTCGAGGTTGTGCAAGTGGGTGGAGACGATGTTGATCTGCTGATTCAGCATCCCCAGCAACTGCTGGCGACGCTCCAGGTCCTTGCGGAGCTGGAGGAGCTGGCTGGTGAGGCGTCGTTTGGAGGCGGCCGATTCGGTGGCCTTGAATTGCTCGCGCAGGCTGGATTCTTTTTGTTCCAGCGTGGTGAGCTCGACGTCGGCTGTGTCGCGCTGCTGGCTGAGGGCGGCCCGGCGCTCGGACAACAGGGCGATCTTCTTTTCGGTTTCACCCTTGCGGGCGAAGAGCGATTTGACGCGCTGAAGAAATGGCATGTCTGAACCTCCACTGCGCAACGAACCGACGCCGGTGGCCATCGGGCTGCCGCCTTCGCGGAAAAGCACCAACCGCCCATCCAGCCGCTTGGCCACCAGTCCCGCGTTTTCCTTGGCGTATGATTTTAGCTCGGCTTCAACCAGGTGCAGCGGCAGGTGGGTAGCGCCCGCGAGGCGTTCGGCCGACAGCGAGCCGCCGATCAGCTCGGCCTTGTTCTGCTCGATCTGGTCGCGGACGCGTTCGAGCTTCGACTCATCTTCCTCGGGATCGAACAGATCGACCAGAGCCTTGGTCTCGGCGGGGCCGGTGACGGTCCAGCCGCCGCCTTCGTTGGGCTCGACGAGGATGAGGGTGCGGTTGGCGTTGCGCTCGGCCAGCTCGTGGGCCTCCAGCGTGAAACCGCTGGTGGACATCATGACGAGTGTTGTGGGTAGATCAGGCTCGCGGTCACCTTGTGAAAGTTGCGAGAGGGTTTTGCGGATATCGAGGGCCGCCAGGGGAGTGGGGGTTTCGCCTTTGAGCAGTTGTTTCGTGGGGGAGAGGCAGATGACTTTGAGCCGGCCGACGTTGCGCTTGAACATCATCCATTGGCTGCGCCAGAGGGTGACGGAGACGGATTGGCCGATGGGCATCTGGTTTTGCAGCTCGCGGTCGGGAACGTCCATCTCGACCATGAGGCGTTTGAGCTCGACCTCCTTGTCCTCTTTCTGGATGCGCCGGCCAAGCGTGGGGATGGGGCGGCGGCCGTTGATGGTATCGACGCGCAGACGCTCGTCGTCGAGCAGGCGGTCGAAATGGTCGATCAACTGCTGCTCGGCCTGACGATGCATGGATGGATCGGAACTGCTTCTCATTCTTTCATCCCCTTATACGTCCATGTCATTTCGGGAACTTTCGACGACACCGTTGGCCTGATCACGTTGCGCGGCCGCGCGTCGGGCGGAGGCGATGCCAAACACCAAGGCGAGACAGATGGCACACCAGATCCATCCCACTTCGCCGTAAAGCCAGAAGAGGCGGTACATAAGATTAAAGCATTAACACGGCGGAAGGGATTATTCCAGTGTTGGGTGGGCGGGTGTTTTGTTTTAGCCACAGAGGACACTGAGGAGGATGGGCGGGAAGTTAGAAGGATGAAGGAAGAAGGATGAATGGGGGAGAGGGGGTGTGGGGCGGGGGGCGGGATGGGTGCGTGTTTTGTTTTAGCCACAGAGGACACTGAGGACACTGAGGAAGAGGGGGGTGGGGAAGTTTGAATGGGGGAGGTGGGACGCGGGGAGGTGGTCGGTTTCGGGGCGCTTTTTGGTGTTGTAATTGAGTTGCGCCTGGGATTTTGGGAGGGGGGTGAGGATTGACAAGGAGTTAGGCCAAAAGTGGCTGGCAAAAAGCGACACATAACCGACCACCAATCGACCACCAACCGACACGTAACCGACCACCAACCGACCACTAACCGACTACCAAACGACACATAACCGACCACCAAACGACACGGGGCTGGAGACATGAAACTGGAGACTGGAAACTTGAACGAGGGGCTGTTGGAGACCGTGGGGTGTGGGGAATGATTTATTGATTCATCGGCTTCTTGAGACAAGAGACTGGAAACTGGAGACTTGAAGGAGGTGGGAGGAGATTGGGGGCTGGCGGGGGCAGAGGCCGAAGAGGCCGTGGATTTGCATTCGGGGTTTTGGTGGGTGCTGGGATGGGAGGCAGTGGGCATTGGTGTTCCCCCGAAAGATGCTGAAGGCTGGAGGTATGGTATGAAGTATGTTAGGGGTATGTCAAGGAAAATGTTTCTTTTGGCTGGCCATTGTTGGGGACAGATTAATGCTGATGGAGGGGTTTGCGGGATGGATTTGGTGTGGGGGTGGAGGAGGGCTGGTGGGGCGGTGGGCGGGGTGAGGGGTGGAAGGGACGGGCCGGGGCGGATGCGGCGGCGGAATTTTCAACCCTTCGAAACTTTCAGGCGGAGACAGTGTGGCTTTGGCTGGTATGGCAGGTGAAATATGACAATTGACTCCCGACCCCTTAGAATTTTCCGACCCTTAGAGTTTTTGGATGATCCCTTATCTTTTTCCTGCAAAGCGGATGAGGGGCGCAAAGTGCGTAGGTTGGGTTAGAATCCCTGCATGACGTTCGCATCTCGCTGCTTTCACGCATCGATGGTCCTTTGGACTGCCCTTGTTGTGGGCCTTTGGATTCGCGCATCGAAGCACGCCGAGCTTTTGAACGTCGGCGAATGGCGGGGCGGTTCTGTTCGGATGGTCTCCATTTGCGGCAAGGTAAGCATTGTCTGGTCGTTGCAGACGCAGGCGCCGGTGATTCGCCGGCCACTCTGGAATTCGTACCGCCTGGAAACTTGGTCAGCGCTGAATACGACGATCGATAATCGCGTAGATCGCGCCGCAGGCATGATGGGCGTTACGGTTTTCAAACCCAGAGCAAAAACAGCACGATCGGCAGGCGCGATACTTGCCGCTTTGGAAGCCCTTTCCGAAGATGCCAATGGCCTGCTGAGGATCTGGTGGCTGCAGCCATCGGCCGATCTCTGGCGGATCGAGTTCCCAATCTGGCTGTTGATGTTGCCCGTGGCAATTCAACTTCTGTTCCTGATACGGCGCTGGATGATCCAGCGCCGGCGACTTCGGAGACAAGCATGCATCCGTTGCGGTTACGACCTTCGCGCCAGCGCACGAATCTGCCCAGAATGCGGACTGGATCGAACCGAGATTAATTCGTGGTTCCCATTGCGTCCGTTCGCCGTTCAAACGTCCGTTCTGGCCCTTCTTGTCATCGGCCTTAGTATATATCCACGGCCCGACAGTTCGCTTCAAAAACTTCCAGGCCGATGGGACGGCGAAACGCCAAGGTTTTTAGATGCTCGGTCGGCCTTTCATTTCGCGATCGCCAGCGCGGCATACCCCCCTCCCCCGGAGTTTCGGGATGCCGAGTCCATCGAGTACCATGCAGACGGGACGATGTCCATTTGGGCAGTATCAGATAGGGCTGCGATCCATTACCCACCGGCCGAAGCCGATCAACTGCCGCTCAATCATTCCACGTGGACAGCCGAGGGCGATATTCTGGTTATGCATCGTGGATCGGAGACCCAGTATTACAGCGCCGATATCGATCACGATGGGCTGGAGTTTATCAATTCCGACTGGCGGTCGCAGATCGCCCATCGCCACTTACCCGGGAATTGAAAGAAGGGAAGAAGAAAAGGCGATTGGGCCAAGAAAGTGCGGAAGCTGTCAATAAACGACTCCCGACCCCTTAGAAGTGTCCGACCCCTTAGAAGTGTCCGACCCCTTAGAATTGTCGGGCCTGGGCGGATGCGGCGGTGGATATTATGAATGTCCCATTATCCTTTTCCGGGCGAATCGAGTAATCCGGCGGATTGGGGCGTTCCCCAACATTGAACATCCCAGCCGTCGGTCCGCTAGCCAATCGTGTTTTGCGTCACCGACCAGTCGTATTCATTCTTATGACCGGCGAGAGAAGGAATGAATAGGCGCAATTCTTGAATTCGATTTCGATAGACTCCCATCGAGAACGCTCGACCACAATACCAATGCTGGTGACCGTGATCCAAATCCTGAACTTTCATCTCCGGGGCGCCAGCCGCCTTCAGTAACTGCCCCAGTTCAGTCGCCGTCATCTTGTATGGATAGTGCCCGAGAATCGTGACATTGTGGTTGTCGGTTTCGATGGTAACTAAGCAGACGCCCCGGGATGGGGAACGACAAAATTCTACGACCGTACTGATCTGGTCATACCACAAGCTAACCTGATGAATAAAATCGTCGGCCGGCCACGCCAGCAGACGTTGGACACTTTCAGGTGGGGAATCCGACGGGCCGAGAATATTCAAGACTTCCTGCGGGGACTGTCCAAAGCGGATGTCGCCCAATCCACCACCGAGAATCAAACGGGTTGTGTCAGCCATTGTCGTTACTATTAGATTAGGCAGCACCATTGGCGGTAGCAATTGCCAATTATAAATCAGCGTGCTCTGAGATCGAGCCGGAGGGCCGAGATACCAGCTTCAAACTCCGATGCGCCAACGACTTCGCCAGCAACCGCACCCAGGAGGATGCCGGCGGGGACTCGATCTTCTACGCCTGGAACGCCTCCAGCCGGATGATCTCGGCCGAGCCGGCGGCGGGGATGCGATTTTATGGGGTTGGTGGTTTATGATGGTTGGCGTTGTTCGCGTCGGCTTTGGTTGGGCCGGTGTGAAGGCATGAGCGGCCGTCGTCAATTCGTGATGGTTGGGATTGGAGGCGGATGCTGGTCGTTTGGGCTGGAGAGTCAATCAATGACTCCCGACCCTCTATAATTTTCGAGCAGTTGTAAGACGAGCATTGGCGCGGAGTTATGAGCTTAAGCGAATGGCATTCACTCCTCGCCCCTTAGAAATTCCCCATGAGTATTGAAACGGTTGATTGGATTATCGCCAAAGAAGCAATTAAGAAGCTGTTTCCAGGGTTGGAACATTTGCTTCCTTCTTCGATTGCGGATGCTGCGAAGGCGGCTAAGTGGCAAATCGAACTGTACCACGTGTCGGATCCATTACAGTCGCGATCTGATGAGTCTCTGCTAGGCGAATTTGTCGATCGCGCGGGAAAGCATATTCAGGGACATTGTATCGTAATCCCGGATGAAGCTTTTGATAAAGGCGGAACTCCATTTGCAATGGAATCTTCGGAGCTTCCGGAGTTTGTACATTCATTTCCACAAATGGTCTTCGACGCAGACCTGATTGTCCTCTGTCCCTTGACGCCTGCTATAATAGCTTATCAATTTGAAGGGGCTGATTCTGTAATGTTTATTGCCCGACCATAATTTATGAGCATTCCCTATGGTCAGAAATCTCCGCCGAGCGATTGCATGCCCGTTCATGAGCGAACATGCACAGTCCGGGTTTTTGTGTGAGTCGATGGGAGATGTCTTCGCCACAGTGTGAGCGGCGAGAAAGTGACGAGTGATGAGAATGGAAGAGATAGGACATTCTAAGGGGTCGGGAGTCTTATGTCGAGCACAATGTCAATCAACGACTCCCGACACCTTAGAATTGTCCGGGGTTATCCCGCTCCGCCGCCGTCTTCGAGCAACTCCCCACTCGTTACGTGCCAAATCAACCGGCGGTGCCTCAGCTGACCGAAACCGGTGAGCAACTCGCCCAAGCGATTCACGTCGGCCACCTCGGCCGAAATCGAGAACTCCGCGAGCTCTCTTTCTGGACCGGAATCGTTGTTGTTCAGTCGGACAGACACGCAACAGTGTCCGCGCGAGTTGATCGCCTTCACGCGGAGGCTGAGGAAGAACGCGAAACGATCTTCGGGCTTCTCGGAGCCGAGTTCGTAGACGATCTCGTTATCCCTGCTTCCGGAGTAATCCCGCAGCTGCGCCCCGAGTTCCTGTAGGTCGCTGGCGTTGCAGTAGTACTCAAGCTCGCCGCGAATTCGCCCGTTCGATGCCGTAATCAGGAGGCGCACGTGGTACGGCTCCTCATACGGGGTTCGCGTAAGCTTGATGCCAGCGTCGCTCATGAGCGGGATAATGAAGTTGACTTTATGCGGAGTGCGCCGATAGGGCAGCGGCTCTCCAAAAGCGTTCGTCGCACTTCGCATAAAGTCGGTTGAACTGAACCGGCCGCTGCCTATGGGGATTGTATCAACACCTGAGGGCCGGTTGTAGCGGCAAGGGCTGTCTTGCCGGCGTGAATGCCGACAATGTGCGGGAATATTCGGCGGCGCAGTGGCGGTGAAGGGAGGGTGTTCGCACGCGTAGCGGCACCGGTGCGGTCCGTTTTCATCCACAGTGCGCAGGAAGAGCCAAGCCGCCGCCGGGCGGTCAATTGGGCATCAACGATCTGCGGTTTCTTTAGTATCACGATGAATCCAATCGCAAGGCGATCTTTTGGATCCCTTTAGGCTTTCCCGAAAAAGACTCCCGACCCTTTGGGCTTTCCTTGGCCGGGGTCGAAATCCACTGCGTCTCGCGCCAGGCGTTTTCGGACAGGGTTTGGGCGTCGCCTCGCTGCGCGAGGCCGGAGTGCTACAGGACTTCGCTGCGCTGCGGTCGCGGGTACGCGACAATGCTGCGCATTTCCTTTCGCTTCCTGACGCGGGGTTGGTGGAGGTGTCAGCGTGATGGCGTGATTATTCGAAAAAGACTCCCGACCCTTTAGGCTTTCCCCGACCCTTTAGGCTTTCCCCGACCCTTTAGGCTTTCCCGAGAACTCTCAACGCGGTACCGGTACATTGCAGCTTTTGGTATACCCCGGCCGCGCAGCCGTTAGTCGCTGAAAGGGCACGGTCGCTTCTGCACCTGCTCGAAATGATGCACCTTGCAGAAGGCGCTTAGCTTTACGGCGCCACGCCCGCATTCGGCCGATCGGCACGGAACGTCTGCGCGTTCGACGCCCAACGAATCATAGAACTTGCGATCGAGGCGCTGGCGTGTTTCTTCGCTCGGAGGAGGATCGGGCGAACCTAGCTTAGGAAGGAACGCGTCAAAGCGTTGGTAATAGACCAAGGCTTCTAAGTGCGCGGCAAACGAGTCTGCCTTTAGCGCATCACGAACGCCCCGCACAACATCTTCCAGCGTTTGGTTATCGATCGTTGACGCGTATCCGCGCTGCGCGGCTTCGTCCTCGACATGATCGAGTTCGCCGTCGTCGTCGATCACGTATGCTGGAGTGTCGGCGTTCCATGCGCGCCAGTCCTTCGGCAGGTACAACCAGCCGGGCGGCACGACGTTGCCTGACGCGTGTTCAAGCAGTTCAGCGAGTTTGGTCGGGGGAGGCCACATCCGGGGTATAACCTTTAGCATCCTGCCCGCCGGCCCAACATATCACCGGCTGACCTTTGCCAGCTTGCCCGGATCCGGGCCGCTTGTCAAAACAAAAAATTCTGTTGACTGGGCCAGAACTAGTATGGTATCTGTTTGGATCATGAAATTGCTTGAACGATTCGAGGCGGCGGCCCGGCAACGCCGGTTGGCTGACAACACCAGGGAAGCCTGTCGCGGCTGGATTCAGCAGTTTCTCCGCTGCTGCGCCAGTGCCCGCGGGCAATGGACCCGGCCTGAGGGACTAGGCTGTGTTTGAAAACTCTTTGCGGCGCGGGACGATGTCCCGGCCTTCGAGGAGCCTGGCGGTTTCGGGTCGGATTCAGGGGCTCAGGGATTCAGGAGTTCAGGGGTTCAAGGGTTCAGGGGTTAGATCCGCCGGGGGCATTGAGAGCGATTTGGCGATGTGCGGACTTTGATCATCTTGAAACTTGGGCCGTGGGCGCGGGGCGGGCGTCCAGTAGTACCAGTTGTGCATCCTGCCGCACCACTGCATGGTTCTCGGCGACTTCCCGGCATACGTCCAGGGGTGATTGGTCGAGGTTGAGAATGATCCAGCGAACGTCGTATTTCCGGAGGATGCTTTCGCGCTCGATGGCCGTCGCAGTCGAGAAGAATTGTTCCACGTCCTGGTCGCGCTGGGGCTGTCCGTGAACGAAGAACTCGTAGTGAAGCGCGGAGACGATCCGCCCGTGAATGGAGGGCACTGGCCAGGCCGTGCGGGCGTCAGAGAGAACGACGTCGGAGGCGCCCACATTTTCCAGCAGGTGCGCGTAGCGTGCTCGGAGATTGAGCTGTTTGTCCTGTTTCAGCAGGGTCGCAAAGTACGGGCGGGCGAGGTAAGGCTCGCGCACTACGGCCAGAGCCATCGGGACCAGGCAATAGAGAAGTATCATCGCTGCGATAGTTTCCATGATGGCGTGATCGGCGTGCGGCTCGCGCATGGCATGGAACCGGCGTGACCAGGTGGAGAGGCGCAGCAGGCCGTTTTCGTACACGAATATTCCAATGGGGATGTGCAAAAGAACCAGCCCCGGCATCGGGAAACGGGCCAGCGCAGGCGAGTGCAGAGCAAAAGAGAGAATCGCGGCGGCGAAGCAGACGCCAGCGCCGACAAGGCTGCGCCGAACAAGCTCCCGGCCGCGCAGCGGGAATGCCATCAGGCCCAGCACTATGGCCGGTGCGCACCACTGACTCAGCATCAGGATCAATATGCCGCGATTGAACCAGTAGGCCCGATCCGGGTTGGAAAACAGGGCGGTCTTGAAGGAGTACCACGGCCAAAGCATGCAGAGCGCGAGGGTGAGGACGATGACGCCAAGCGTGCCCAGGAGCATGCGGTCGCGCACGCGATCCGGCGCGTGGGCGGCGAAGGCCAATAGAACAACGGCCGTGAATGCGCCGGTCATGGCATGATCGAGAAACGTGATGCCCAGCAGCGGGATCAAAGCGGCCCAAAGCCATGTTCGGCCGGAGAGCGCCTGGATCTGCCGTGAAAGCGCGATCGCACATAGCGTGAGCCCGAAGCTGAAGGCGGATGGATTCACCTGATGCACCGGCAGATCGGCCAGCGCATACGAGCCTGCATAGCCAGGCGCGCCGCCATAGAGCGCGATCATCACCAGCAGCACGGCGGCGGCGCTGGCGGATTCGCCGTACTGCTTCAGGACGAGCCACAAGCCAACCACCAGCAGAATCGTGTTGAAGACGGCGGCCGCGCTCAGAACGTTGTACGGGTCGATGTGCGCAACGCGGCTGATGAGCGCAAGCGTGATGATGTACGGCGAGTAACGGATCGACGGCGTTGCGACGGCGAAAGTCGGGTTGCCGGGATGCAGCAGATTGTGGGTGAGGGCGACGATGGCGCGGTGATGTTCCCAGGCGTCGGACTCCCAGACGTTATCGCGAAAGCCGGTGCAGCAGGCGACGTAAATCACCAGCAGGCCGCCCAGCATCCAGAAGGCGAAGGGCGTGCGCTGGGCGCTTAAAGTGCGATAGGAACGGTCGTTTTGCATTTCTCCCGCGCAAGACGGTACCAGATTTCGCCCCCCGCGTCTTGCTACGCCGCCGCCACTTTCGGCGGCAGGCTCGCCAGGATGCGGTCACGCAGGCGCTCGCTGGCGGCCTCGGTGCCATCATCATCCACAAAGAGGCGGTGCCAGATTTCAATCGCCAGCAGCGACCAGATGCTGCGGCTGCGATCCACCTTCGCGTTCAGGTGATCGTTAACCACCTGGCGCAGCACCTCTGGCCGGTAATAGCCGCGACTCAAGCTGCGCTCATCCAGGAGCGTGTCGCGCACAAAGTTTCGCAGCGGCCCGAGAAACCACGGCGTAAGCGGAACAGAGAACCCCACTTTGCGGCGGTAGATCGTTTCATGCGGGATGTAACGCTCAGCCAGCGTTTTCAGCATGATCTTGGTCTTCGAGCCGCTGGCTTTGTACTGCGGCGGCAGGCCGGCGGCGAACTCCACGAACTTGTGGTCGAGGAACGGAACCCGGGCCTCAATCCCGCTGGCCATGCTCATGCGATCTCCCTTGATGAGCAGATCATCCACCAGCCAGGTGTGCGTATCGCTGTAGAGCATCCGGTCGAGCGGTTCGGTGCTGTCGCATCGCTCAAGGTCCTGGCGCAGCGCGAGGCTGCGTCGCCGTCGGTGAGCGTCTTCTGAAACTCTGGATCCAGCAGTTGCGGCAGGCCAAC
Organism: uncultured Phycisphaerales bacterium; assembly: GCA_963788015.1. Taxonomy (GTDB): domain Bacteria; phylum Planctomycetota; class Phycisphaerae; order Tepidisphaerales; family Tepidisphaeraceae; genus JBBRHH01. Next base: position 1,813,677 of record CAWBEY010000012.1, on the reverse strand, counting down.
CGAATCAAACGCGCTAAACCACGACACGTAGCGCTCTGCCGGGTCAGCCAGCGACAGGTTTTCCAGCGCTACGCGCAGGCGGCGCTTGCTGAAGGGCAGGAGCGAAGCAGCCCCGCGCAAAAGGCCTTTGCGCATCCCGCGCGGCATCCAGTCGAGGTAACGCGAATAGAGATCGGCCGCGCACTTGGGATATCCCGCGAACAGCTCGTCGCCCCCTTCACCCGTCAGCATCACCGTGACGCGCTCTTTGGCGAACTTGCACAGCAAATAGGTCGGGATGGCCGGCGGCTCGCTGCACGGCTCATCATACATCCACGACAACCGCGCAAACTCCGCCACAAAATCATCAAACCCGACGATCACTTCGTGGTGATCGGTGTTGTATTGCTTGGCCACCGATCGCGCGTAAGGCAACTCGCTGTAGCCATCCTCGTTAAAGCCGATGGAGAAAGTCTGCACCCGCTGGTTGTTTCCGGCCTCTTTCCGCAGCCGCTCCATCTGGGCGACGATAAGACTGGAATCCACCCCGCCAGAAAGCTGCGCGCCCAGCGGCACCTCAGACATCAGGTGCGAACCCACCGACTCTCGCAAATGGCGATCCGTCTCTTCCAACGCTTCCTCAAAGGGCAGCGTGGGCGTTTGTCTCTTAAAACTCAAATCCCAATAGCGGCGGGGCTCGATGGCGGCCGGCCGATCAATATCAATCTGCACGAAATGCCCGGCCGGCAGTTTCCAGACGTCCTTGAACATCGTCAGCGGCGCCGGGACATATCGAAAAGTGAGAAACTGCGCGAGCGCATTGTGATTCACCTGCCGATTGCCCAGACGCGGGTACGCCAGCAGCGCCTTGATCTCACTGCCGAACAAAAACACGTCGCCATCCGACCACCAGTAAAGGGGCTTAATGCCCAGGCGGTCGCGGGCCACAAACATGCGCCGGCGCGGCAGGTCATACACCGCGAAGGCGAACATCCCACGCAGCTTGTCCAGCATGGATGTTCCCCATTGCTCGTAACCATGCACCAGCACTTCCGTATCGCATTTGCTCTTGAACTGGTGGCCCAGGGCAACCAGTTCCCCGCGGACTTGAACGTGATTATAAATTTCGCCGTTGAAGGAGACGAAGACGGTGTTGTCTTCGTTGCCCATGGGTTGATGCCCGCCCGCGCGGTCAATGATCGCCAGGCGCGTGTGGCCAAGCCAGCAATTTCCGTCGGCCGAGTACCAATCGCCCTGCCCGTCAGGCCCCCGATACCGCAGCGCATCAACCATTCGCCCGGCCACGCCAGGCGACATGTCCCAGCCGCCGTCGCGTCGAAGCTTCACAGCACCCACAATCCCGCACATACGCACCATCCCAACCAATCCATGGCAACACCACAACCACGACGCGGACAAAAATCCGCGCGTCGGCGCACCAAAGATTATCGGCATTTTAGGGGCGCATGTTAGGCGGGCAAGGCGGGAAGCAAGCTTCAAGCACTTGCCGCACCGGCCGGTTGCACCTTTGGCCGGCGGAAGAACCTCCAGAAGATCCACAAAACCAGCAGCCACGGCCCGGCAAACAACACCCCCACAAGGATCATGTGAAGGCTCCACAATAGCGCCACAGCGCTCGTATGCAGGCCGGCCTTAATCGTGGCCGCCAGGCCCTTGTCCTCGCCGACGATCATCTCTCCATTGGCCAGGGTCACCTGAAAGCGCGACTTGGCAAATCGCCCGTCCGGCACGTTCGGATTCTTCGCCGACTCGCTGACGCGCACAGTGCCCAGCGATTCAATTCGCGAACGCGTCTCCCCGGCCTTGTCGATGGGAACATCCAGCACAATCGTCCCATGAATCTGGCCATCGGTCTGCTTCGACACCTCCCGCCCGGCCGAGGTGCCGCCCGCGCCGGCGGCCGCGTTGGCTATGGCGTCCAGCGCCTTGTCCACGTCCGATACCTCAAGCTGCACCTTCGACACCTCGCGCGGCGCCTGATGATCGGCGCTGGCAAAGGTTACCTGGTAGCGCAGCTTCTTGTCCGATGTGCTTTGCACGTCGGCCGAGCGATCCACCCGCCGACTTTGCACGTCGCTCGACTGCGCCAGCAGAGTCTCCACGGCCGACTGCTCAGCGCGGGGCATTTCAAAATCTACGATACCCGTCACGTCGCCGTGGCCTTGCTCGATAAGCCGTGAATCAGTCACCCGTCCCTTCTCATGCGCCAGCGCCAGCAGCTTGTTGTATGCATCCGCCACGCTTTGGGCGGCCACGCCCAGCGTGTTGGTCTGCCGGGGAGTCAGGCGCGATTCATCAGTGAAAATCACCGACAGGCGAACCTTCCCATCCACCGTGTTCTGAGTATCGGTGGAGCGCGTCACGTTGCGAGCCCGAACCTCCCCTTGCCCCGCGATCAGCTCCTCCACCGCCAGGAGCTGCTCGCGCTGGACGTCAAACTCCAAGGTGCCGGTGACGTTGGAGCGATCCTGCTCGTTAAGCTGCGATCCCAGCACGCGCGCCTTGCGCTCGTGCACGGCCTCCAGCAGGCGCTCTCGAACGGCCGAATATGCCTTGGGAACATCCGGCACGGCGACCGATTCGGTCTCGGTCTCCCGCGGGTTGGCATCGTTCAGCGAAACCAGTTGAACCTTGAATCCGCGCTTGGCCGCCGTCACATTATTGGTATCGGGATTTTCCGTGACGGTCAGCGCCGTCACCTCTCCCTTGGCCCGCACGGCCTGCAAAATGCGGGCGGCCTGCGCGCTGTCCACCTCAAAGTCGATGGATCCACTCACCTGCTCGCCGCGCTGGCGGTTCAGAGCGCTGCTCACAATCCGCCCAACGCCCCCTTTCATATTGGGCGCGGGCGGTGCGGCAGGTGCGGCAGGTGCGGCCGGGGCGGCGTTCCCACCGTTGGCGCTGAAGAGCGCGAGGATGTCCTGATAAACCTGCTCCACGTCATCGCAGGCAAGGGCGAGGTTGTACGTTTCGCGGGGAGCGATGTTGGCCAGGTTGTACATCGAGATTACAAACCGCGTCTCCTGTCGCTCGATCTTCAGCCCGGCCGGCACGTTCACCGCGCCGCCGTCGTTGGTGGTCTGCCGGCGCGAAATATCCAGCCGCGTCATGCGCCCCAATTGCCGCAGCCGATCGATCAACTGCCCAGAGGCATCGGGAGCAACCGCGCACTCGATCTTGGCCGAAAGCTGTCCAGCGTCATGCTTGGTCAGCTGCGCGCCGACAATTCGGCCCTTGTTTTCAGCAATCGCTTTTTGCGCCTCACCATACGCCTTCTCCACATCGTCGGCTTCAATCCCGGTATCCACTGTTTCCGTCTCGGCCGCGCTGGCGGCGGCGCGAATGTCCTTCTCCGCCATCGAAATCGACAGCGTCGATAGCGACACCAGGTTGTTGTAATAGCGAATCTCTCCTTCAAGGCGCTCTAATCTTTTCGCGCGTGTTGTTCAGCTCCTTCTCCGCCGCCAGCAAATCCTTCACCTCACCCTTATTCTCCTTGATGATCGTGATCAGCCGCTCTTCCATCGCCCGGCCGGCGCGAAGCTGGCTTTCCACATCCACGTATTGCTTGGTCACGTCCTGCGACGTGATCTGCTGGCTCTTCAGATCGCCCAGCGCGCGCAGCTTGAGCACCAGCGTGTCCAGATGATCCGGCGGCACGCGCACAACCACCGTCCCCTTCATCTTCCCGTTGGGCAGACGCTGGGAATCGTTGGAAGAAATGTACCCATTTTCCTCCGCGACAATCTTGGCGACCTGCATATACGCGCTGTCAAAACCATCCACTTCAAAGGCCATGTCGCCATTGCGGATCACCTTCCGCGCCGGGGCCGTGGCCGCCGCAGGAGGCGGATTCTGCGGCGCAGGCTTGGGTTGCTCGGCGAGGTCCACGACAGGTTCGGCCGGCTTGGCGGGTGCGGGCGCGGCTCGTAAGTCGTCGTCCGGTTTCGAGCCATCCACGGCCTTCAACGTGCCTTCAAGCCTTTTGTTCACGTCCTTCGATTCAGATTCTTTAGTCCTGATCTCCCCGTCCTTCTCACCGTCAGCCAAGGCGACCTGGCCCGGCTTAAAATACTCGTAGGTAGGGGCGTGAACGGCGTCGGCGGGTTTCTTGGTGTTTCCAGCATTACCACCGACTCCGCCACCACCGCCGCCGGGTCCCCCGCCGCCACCACTTCCAAGTCCGAGGCCCGAAGCGCGATCTTTTTCAAGTGTCGGGCTGGAAGTGGTCGGTCCGAGAACCCCGTCCGAGCGTGCTGATGCAAGTTGGTCCGAGGGTGAATTCGCAGGCGGCGTCGTCACTTGCAGCGTGCCGCCGACAACGGTCGTACCACCATTGAAATTATTTGTGCCCGAGACACCCACTACTCCGCTGATTGCTCCATTGGTCGAGGATGATTTCCCAAGGTCAGCCAGCTCGTTGAGAGAGCCATTCCTCAAGACAAGGGTTCCGGTCCCGGATTTGATCAGAGAGCCACTACCCGACACCGAGTTGGATCTTCCAAGGGCGGCGTCCAAAGTCTTCTGTATGACATTATCGTCATTGGGCACGCCAGCTGTCACTGCGCACTGGCAGATGATGAATTTGATTTGGTAGCATCGAGCGATAGAGTGCATTGGAGTCTGCTGTTGACGGTGCCGGCTGTCGGCCACTTCCGCCATCGCTCAGTTCAAAGTCAGCATGCCCTCGGAAGTTCTGGCCTCGTTTCGATGGCCTGGGTGACGCCGGCAGGTGGTCCGAAGGGCTCACCATACTCCTTGTGGCGCTGGATGAACGCTCCAGTCCGCCACGATAGCCATCTGTCGGAAAGTACTCACTGGCTTGCATGCCCGGCATCGGGAGGATCTGATGGCTAAGCAAATAATTCGCCCCCGCCCCCACGCCTCCAAGAATCAACGCCGCGGCCGCATAGCGGGCAGCGCGGGCAATGGAAGGATGTATCCGCATCGGCCGGCGCTCCGCATTTTCGCGGGAACCCGTCCGCAGGCGCTGAATGATCCGATCCTCAAAACCCGCCGAAGGGCGCTGGCCGGCGAACAGGCGTTGAAGCCCCGCATCGCTTTGCCGCGCTTCCGTCAGTCCGGCAGCGCAGGGCGCACATCCCGCACGATGAGATTCAAAACGCGCCAGTTCATCCCCCGACAAGCCGCCGGCCAGATAACCCGCGATCTGTTCATCAAACCACACGTGTTCGTTTTGTTCGTCGATCATGTTCATTCTCCGTCACAAGAGGCAACCGCCGCCCACGGCATCAAGACAATTTGCGCGACCCCATGCGCGTCCGCAGCAGCGCCAGCCCGCGGTGGAGCAGTCCTCGGAGCGAGCCGTTGGTCAGGCCAAGCTCCCGGCCGATGGATTCGTAGTCGTCGCCGCTGATGTACCGCAGCATGAGCGGCACCCGATATTCCTCCGGCAGCGAGCCGCAGGATTGTCAGAACACGGCCACGCTCCTCGGAACACTCGGCCGCGTCGGCCGGGCCGGGCGCCTGGTCAGGCAGACGCTCCATCTCACCGACGCCGATCCGTCGAGCATCGCCCGACCCCCCGCGTTTTTTTCGACCATCGCGCCGAACCGCATCGATCACAACCGATTGTCCAATCGCAAAGAGCCACGACCGGAAACCTTTGGGATCAGTCACCTGCTTAACTTTCCGAAACGCGATCAGAAACGTCTCCTGCGAAAGATCTTCCGCCCGGTGAACATCCCCGCATTCCACATACAGATGCGCAAATATCAGCCGGCCGGTGCGACGCACCAACTCCTCGAAGGCCAATCGGTCTCCGCTCTGACTCCTCACAACCAGCGCCTCATCCGATTCGCTCAAACGCATCTCCTCATAAAAAGTTAGACGCCGGGCAAGCGCAGAGCGCACGAGAAATATTTGCCCTTTGATTATGTACTACACCTGATCACCTGCGCGACTGACGCCACGGGTTGACGCGCCGGCGACTCTGCCCGGACCGACTTCGATTGAAGGTGTGTGTCAACAACGAGCGGGTTTACCATTGCAAACCCGCAAACCGCGATCTCGACTCCGCAATGCGCACGCCCATCGCCAACCCCCGCCACTCCAGTATCATACACCACCATGAAACCCCTACTCACCCTCACCCTCCTCCTGGCCTTTCCGCATCTCTCTTTCGCCCAGGACTCCCCCGAAGGCCCGGCCGCGATTAAGTCGCACATTGACAAACTCGAGGCGGACAATGCTGCCATCCGCAAAGAGCTTGCCGAAATCAAACAATCCCTCGCCGCCCGCGACCCGGCCGCTTCTGCGAAAACCCACACCGCCGCCGCCGGCCCCACTCCCTTCCCCAAGGATCCGGCCGACTGGCCCGGCCGAGGCGTCATCCGCGTCTTCCAGTGGATGAATGACAACCGCAACTACTTCTGGCAAAACCGTGAAAAGAAGCAAGGTGCCATCGTCTTCTGCGGCGACTCCCTCACCGGCAACTGGTCCACCCTCGAAAAATCCTTCCCAAAGCGCAACGTCGCCAACCGCGGCATTGGCGGCGACGTCACCCGCGGCCTGCTCTTCCGCTTCCAGGAGGACGTCCTCGACCTGCACCCCAAGGCCATCGTCATCCTCATCGGCTCCAACGACCTCAGCGCTAAGGAGCCCCCAGCCGAAGCCGCCGCCAACATCGCCGACATGCTCGACCTGGCCCAGAAGCACAATCCGGCCATGCCCATCATCCTCTGCAAAATCCCCCCCGCGACAGCCCGGTCGCTCCCATCGAGCTCTCTGAACTCCAGGACCTCAACGCCAAAATCGAGAAACTGGCCGAAGGCAAGAAGCAGATCACGCTGCTGGACCTCTTCGCCCCCTTCGCCAAACCCGACGGTTCCCCCGATCCCCAATTCTTCAAGCCCGACAAACTGCACCTGGAAGACCCCGGCTACAGCAAATGGCACGACGCCATCGATACCATTTTCACGAAGCTGAAACTGGAGTAGCTGCGGTCAGATCAATCCGGCCAGCCGCAGCCTTCTAAGCATCACCGCATCCTTCCTCGCTTCTGAAGGCCGGTTTCTGGCGTCTTTCAGGCGATAGGTGGTACTTTACGCTTCACCAGCGCCGGGTACCCTATTAATCATGCAACTATGAGCTAAAAGCAGGCTCCACCTCAATATTTCCAGTGCTTTCACACATTATGTGGCTGGAAAATTTGAGTTCCTGCGCCTCGGCGATTAGAATCGCTCATCGTCGTCCGAGGGGCCGAGGGTTTAGTTGGCGCTGGCGAAGGATCGCTTCATTGAAGGGACAACCGTGAGCATCATCTTGTCGTCATTATTAGATAGTCTGCGCTCGAAACTTAAATCCCCTTTTCCTTCCCATCCCGTTCAGTCACGCCTGCGCCGCGCCGTGGTTGAGTCACTCGAAGGACGCCAGATGTTCGCGGCCACGCTGGTGGTCACCGACAACTCGCTGCCCAACAACGACAACACCGTAACGCTGGCGACCACGCCGCTGGGCTTCGTCAGCGCCCAGAACATTCACCCTGCAGAACACCGGCACAACGGATCTTAACGTCGCCAATCTCGCGGTCGGCGGCGCCAAGGCAGGCGATTTTCCCATCACCGTCCGCGATAACCTTGGAAATGTTGTCAACGCCAACAACTTCACCATCGTGGCCACCCAGCAGTTCACCATTGATGTAGCCTTCGACCCCAGCGCCGTCGGCAACGAATCCGCCCCCATCACCTTCACCACCAACGACGCGGCCAACAAGACCGTCACGCTCACCGCCAATTCCACCGCCATCGCTCCGGTTTTTCCCACCGCCCACCTTGTCACCAGCGGCACCGCCCTCGCACTCAACACCACCCCCATCGGCGGCATCAGCGACCCGGCCACCCTCACCCTCAGCAACCGGGGCGGCACGCCGCTGAATATCAGCGCCTTCAACGCCGTTGGATTAAACCGCGCCGACTTCATCGTGACAGTGCTCGACAACAACGGCAACAGCATCAACGTCAGCACCAACAACGGCGCTTTCAGCATCCCCGTCGGCCGAACCTACACCGTCTCGGTCACGTTCAGGCCGACGATCAACGGCAACGAGACGGCCGGCATCACCTTCTCCACCAACGACGCCGCCAGCGTGCTGGTCAACCTCACCGAAACCGGCACCGGCACTCCTCCCGCCGCACCGCTTGCGCCCACCGGCCTGACCGTCACGCCCATTTCATTCCACGAAATCGATTTAAGCTTCACGGACAACTCGACCAACGAAACTAACTTTCGCGTTTACCGCTCGACCACCAGCGCGACGACGGGTTTCACGCTTGTGCAAACCCTTGCGCGCCAACGCCGGAACGGGAACGGTCCTTACCTTCAAGGATATCGACCTCAAGCCCAGCACCACTTATTTCTATAAGGTGGTGGGTGTCAATGGCCTGGGCGAGTCCGTCGTGCCGGCGCTTGGAAACGCTAAAACCTTGAACGTGCCCGCTGATACCGCAGGAAACACCCCGGCCACTTCCTTGAACGTCGGCAAAATGGACGGCCGCCGCGTCTTCAAGGGATTTGTCGGCGACGCCGACACCAAGGATTTCTTTCACTTTAAGATGATTACGAAAGGCACCTTCACCGCCAGCCTTGCCCCTGATCTGAAGGATGCGGACATCACACTTTTCAAGTACACCCCGGCCACGGGCAAGGTCAAGCAGTTGGCCACTTCTCAGAACTCCGATCTTACCGTCGACATGGTCCAGCGCGTGCTGCCAGGTGGCGACTATCTAGTGGAAGTAACCCAAGGCAATCCCAGGCGATAACACCACCTATACCCTCACGCTCACCTCCGACTACGCCGGCAGCGATGTCGCACACGCGCTTACCTTAGGCCCCAAGTTCCAGAAATACGATCTCCGCGATTATGTGGGTCAAGATGATCAGATAGACCTGTATAAGATCGTGATTCGCCACAAGGAACTGAGCATCGTGCTCTACCCGCACAGCGCCGACGCCGATCTGTTTCTCCTGGACTCCAAGGGCAACACCGTCAAGAGCTCAGAGAACAATGGCACCACTGTCGACTCAATCGTCATCTCGGTGAAGCCCGGCACCTACTTCATCAAAGTAGTACCGGGCGATACCTCAGTTGCGAGCGACAACACCAACTTCAAGATGACCGTCGATACGCTGGAATCGCCCCCTCATCCGTAACCACGGGCCAGCGTTTCACCGCCCGATCCCCGCCCCTTCCATGAACTTCGCCACGTCCCCCTTCAGCTGCGCCAACCCCGGCCGGTAGTGATACATCATGTGTCCGCCCTCGTAATACCGCTGCTCAATATTTGCCCTCAGATCGCGGCTCAGATCGAGATGGTTAAGCGTGTAATCGACCGACAGGAACGGCGTGGCCATGTCGTAATACCCCTCGGCCACCATCACCTTCAGATGCGGATTGGCCACCATCGCCGACTGCAATCGCTCCGAAACATTCAAATACCCGCTGCCGCCCCGCCCAAAATTCCACGGCTGCACTTTGTCCGTCAGCGTCTCATACGTCAGCTCGGTCTTATACCCAAGCGACCTGCGCACATAGTCATTAAACGTCGCACTATACGGCCCGAGATAGCGCACAGGCTCGGGTCCTCCTCCGGATACCCCGAGAGCGGATGCACGTCGAAAGCAGTCAGCCGGCCATCAAAGCGCCCCACCACCAGCCGCTGGTCGGCCAGAAGCGTCTTTTGAAAACCGCCCGGACTGATTCGCAGATTCGCCTTCTCGATGTATTCAGCGGTAAGGCCCGTATATCGAGACAGCTTTTGCACGACCGCCTTCCGCTCGTCGCCGCTCAGCGAGTTTCCCTTGGCCAGGGCCGCCGTATATTCGCCCAATGACCATTGCCTGGCTTCATCCATCGCCTTCTTCAGGTCCGCTTGCAGATCGGCCGGTAGTTTCTTGTGATACCACGCCGTCGCGGTGTAAGTGGGGAGGTAAAGGACAAAGGGCAGATCGTTGCCTTCGGATGGCTGGATTGCGCCGAAGTTCAACACCGTTGAAATCAGAATGATGCCGTTGAGATCGATGCCGTATCGCGAAGGGAGGTAATCCGCCAGCGCCGCCGCCCGGGTGGTGCCATAGCTTTCGCCGGCCAGGAATTTGGGCGACGTCCACCGCTCATACTTGGTGGTGTACAGTCGGATAAAGTCAGCCACCCACCGCACGTCCTCCTCCACGCCAAAAAACTGCTCCTTGGCCTCGCCCTGCGCCGGCCTGCTGAACCCCGTCCCCACCGGATCAATGAACACCAGATCGCTCAGATCCAGCCACGTCTGATCGTTATCCACAAGCTTATAAGGCGGCGCGGGCGGTTCCCCCTGTTCGCTCAGCGCCACGCGCCGCGGCCCCGCCGCCCCCATGTGCAGCCACACGGCCGCCGCACCCGGGCCGCCATTAAACAGGTATGTGATCGGCCGCTTCTCCGGCGCAATCGCCTCGGCCGCGATCTTCTCATACGCCACAAAAAATACGCTCGCCTTCGCCTTCCCCGCCTCATCCTTCATCGCCATCGTCCCGGCCGTCGCGCGATATTTCAGTGTCCCCTCGCCCACCTTCACTTCATGTTCAGTCACCGACAAATTTTCAAGCGATCCTTCGCCGGGGTTGCTCTTGGCCCCATCCCCCGCAGGCTGCGTGGCCGGATGCCCCTCGCCGGCAACAACCTCATGGCGCGTGGGGCGGGACGTCTGTGCCTGCACCGCACAAGCCAGCAGCCCGGCCACCACAATAATCACGTTCAATGCAAAAGGATTGGTTTTCACGGCCGAATCATAGCCGCGACCGGTGCAAAATCAGCGCGGCCCGGCCTTCAAATGTTCATCCGCCCACCGCGCCTGCTCCGGAGGAAGCAAAACGGCCGGATGTCGGCCATAGTTAACGCGCACGTCATAGCCGGCACGGTCGTAGGCGGTGTTCAGCACCGACTGCAAATCAAGCGTCCCATCCGGATCCTCCGGGCGCACAGGGATCGGGATAACCTTCAACCGTTCCTCCAGCAGCATCGGCCAGGCAAAGATGCGGTGGCGTTCGCCCGTCCACCGCCATACCTGCACGAGATAGTCATACGGCCCAATCCCGTTGCGCGGCGATGGCGGTCTTTCACCCGTGCGCAGCAGGTCAATCTCTACAAAGCTCGCCTCGCACGAGAGGACATCCTTGCGCTTCTGTTCATAGCTCTCCCGGCCCCCAGATCCTCGCACCTTGTTGGCCGGGCTGAGAAACTCGATCACCGTAATCACCCGCTGCGAGTCACGATCAAGAATGCGCAGCCGCGCCTCGTGAACTTCAATCTCAAACTCATACAGAATTTCAACCCCAACATCCGCCACCGCCGCACTAACGCCGCCAGATGCCGATCCGCCCCCCATCCCCCGGCCAACCTGCCGGATGCGCAGGTCCGGCACGATCACGTCCCGCGCCTCATCTTCCTCGGTCGCCACCCAAAGCCGCTCATCGATCTGCACGAAGTATTTCGGGCGCAGTTGCGCCATCAGAATTTCGCTGCTGATGTTAATCAGACGGCTATGCACATCCGGCCAAAGTGCCGGGTCTTCAAGATAGGGGTCCATTCCCGGAAAAGGTGATGGCATTAAAATTCTCCAGCAGATTATACCACTCCCACGGCTTGGCTCGCTCCGAATTGTACTCCAGGCACCTCCGATAACAGACGTGCCGCGCGCCCCGATGAATCTTTATGCGGGCCCGGCTCGATATACCTCCAATGCCCACACTCACTCCGCAAAAGGCCATTGGCCTGGCTATTGGTCATCATCAGGCCGGGCGACTGGCGCAGGCCGAGGCCATTTACCGCGAAATTCTAAAGCACCAGCCCCGCAACGGCGACGCTCTGCATCTTCTGGGCGTCGTGGCCCACCAGGTGGGGCGGAACGACAAGGCCATCGAATTGATCCGCCAGGCCATTGCGCTCAATCCGCGATCCGCAGAATATCACGGCAACTTAGGTACCGCCCTTCACGCCGCCCAGCGCTTCGAAGAGGCGGCCGGGGCGTATGAGAAGGCCGTGCGGCTCAAGCCGGATTATGCCGACGCACATGCGAATCTGGGCACGGCGCTGCGGGCGGTCGGCAAGCTCGATGAGGCTATTGGATCGTACCGCAAGTCGATTATGTTTCGGCCGGAGTTCGCCTCCGCTCACTTCAATCTCGGCGGCGCCCTGCACGGCGTGGGAAAATTAAACGAGGCGGCCAATTCTTATCGAAAAGTGATCGATCTGGAGCCGGCCAACGCCGCAGCGTGGAACAACCTCGGATCGGTGTTGAAAGACCAGTGGAAACTCAAAGAGGCGGGCCACTGCTTTCAAAAAGCCATTGATGCATTGCCGAACCTGGCCGAGGCCCACGCGAACCTCGGCACGATTTACCAGCTTCAAAGCCGCCTTCAAGAGGCGATTGTTTGTCACCAAAAAGCCATTGAGCTCCGCCCGCGATTCGCCGAAGCACACGCCAACCTCGCCAGCACGCTCCATGTGCTCGGGCGGCACGACGAGGCCGCCACCGCATATCGCAAGGCCATTGACCTGAACCCCAACTACGCCGAAGCCTGGAGTAATCTCGGCAACGTGCTCCGCGACGCCGGGCAATACAAGGAGGCGATGCAGGCGTTTCACGAGGCCATCGGCATCGACCCCAACTGCGCCATCGCCTACAGCAACATCGGCTCAACCCTCAATCGCCTGCGCCGCTTTGACGAAGCGCTCCAGAACCTGCGCAAGGCCATTGAGATCAACCCGTCGCTCCCGGATGCGCACAACAATCTCGGCGTGGCCCTTCGCAAGCAGGGCCAGCTTGATGAGTCGATCGCCGCCTACCGCCGCGCCATTGAGCTCCGGCCACAATACGTCGAGGCATGGAGCAACCTGGGCAACCCGCTGAAAGATCAGGGGAAGATCGACGAGGCCATCGCCTGCTACGAAAAAGCGCTGGCCATCAATCCCGATTACGCCGAGGCCCACAACAACCTTGCCACCGCCTACCAGGAACTTCTGCGGCTTGATGAGGCGCTGGTGTCGTTCGAAAGGGCCAGCGCATGCAAGGCCAATTACGCGGACGCCTATTTCAATCGTGGTGTGACGCTCCTCCTGAAAGGTGATTATTTACGCGGGTGGGAAGAATATGAGTGGCGGTGGAAGCTGGGCGATGCTTCCGTCCAGCCGCGCAGCTTTTCCCAGCCCACGTGGGACGGGGCAGATCTGGCCGGCAAGACGCTTTTACTTCACGCCGAGCAGGGGCTGGGGGATACGCTTCAATTTATTCGTTATGCCACGCTGATTGCGGAGCGCGGGGGGCGGGTTGTGGTCGAATGCCAGGAGCCGCTCTGCACACTGCTCACTGGGGTGGAGGGCATAGCGCAGGTGGTATCACGCGGCCAGCAGCTTCCTCATTTCGATTGCCACCTCGCACTGATGAGCCTTCCGCGCGTGTTCCAGACGACGCTGGATACAGTGCCGGCACACACACCATATCTCTCAGCCGACCCCAGGCGTATCGCATATTGGCAAGAGCGCCTCGAGGCCAATGGGCCAGGGCGGCGTATCGGACTCGTCTGGGCCGGCAGCCCCGGCCACAAGAATGACCGCAACCGCTCCTGCTCACTTCAAACTTTCATGCCGCTCGCGGCCATCGCAGGCGTACAGTTTTACAGCCTTCAAAAAGGCCAACCCGCTGAACAAGCCAAGTCACCCCCCGAAGGGATGTTGCTCTTTGATTACACCAACGATCTCAAAGACTTTGCCGATACCGCGGCCTTCATTGCGAACATGGATCTGGTGATCACAGTAGACACGGCCGTTGCGCATTTGGCTGGTGGCGCTGCATCGGCCGGTCTGGGTGCTGCTTGCTTTCGCGCCTGACTTTCGATGGATGCTAGACCGCGCCGACACCCCTTGGTATCCAACCATGCGACTCTTCCGCCAGAAGCAGCGCGGGGATTGGTCTGACCCTCTCAATCAAGTGGCGGCCGACCTATCGACCTAAAATTACTATCGCCCGTTGTAATACGGCCCGTAGTTGTAAGGCGATGAGACGTTGCCGATGCTGCTGTAATACTGCTGCGTGTAGAAAGCATTCAGGGCGTCGCAGCGCGCCGCCACCAGCCCATCCAGATAAGCCGAGGCCGCCGCGTATTCCACCCGTGCATCGCCATAAGCCTTGCGGGCCGCCAGAAATTCTGGATTCAGTCGCACGGTCTGTTCAAACGTGTCGCGTAAAGTCGAGACGCGAGCGCTGGCGGTCTGAAGTTGTGCCCGGGCCTTCTGAACGGCCGCGTCGTTGGCGAGTGCTTCAAATTCAATCCGGTGCATCCGCTGCCCATACCCAAGCTTTTCCTGAGAAAGCGCTTCCTGATCCGTGGGGTGAAGGCGGCCCGCACGCAGGATCTTCGCGACCCGATCGTATTCAGTCTTCGCCGATCGATACTCATCCCGTTGCGCCAAGGCATCCAACACCGGTTTTTCAGCCGCATCGATGCCAGCCTGGGCAGCCGCCAAATCCGCCATCGCAGCCTTGTACTCCGCCGAAGTCTCAAACGCCTTTCGCAACTGCACCGGGATGACGTTGATCGCCATCTCCGCCCGTTGAAAAATCTCTTTCGTCGCGGCCCAGCGCGCGTTAGCGGATGCAACTAACCGCTCATCAAACGGAGCGGCGGCGTTCCCACCGCCGGCCTCGGCCGCCCTAGGCGCGAATCGGTCGGGATCGCTGGAATAACGGTCGGAAGGATCGGGCACACCGCCCTCAACCACGGCCGCCCACGCGCCCACCAACACTAAAGCAATGACCATCAACCTGTTCACATTGCACCTCGTGCAAAAGTCACACCCACCGATGATATTAGACACCCCGCCGGGCGGACGGAGAAGGGAATCCAAAAATTATTCCCTCATCGACGCCAGGACTATTTCGTCAGATACCATGCATATTTCGAGGTTGCCCGCTCGCTATATTTCACGATCCCTCCCGTCGCATCCCGCTGATAAGCAGCCGAGAAATCAACGGTCTCGGCGTGGCCGTCGAAGAAGGTAACGTTGGAATAAAAGCCGGCCGAGCCAGGCTTTTTCCAGTCGTACGACCCGGTCTGATTGGAAGCATTGTGCCAGCGAAATACGATCCCGTCGCTCACGCCCGAGCAGGCTGGCTTGGCAGGCGGTTCGTAAAAGGCGATCAAGATGGCGGCCTGTCTTGCGGCTGAGATTTTGCGGCGATTGGAAACGCTGTCGGCGTAGTCCGAATGGTCAATAGTCGGGAACATCTCCGCGCTGATCGTGAAGTCGTTGTAAATAAAACTCACCCCCATCCATTCATAAACCGTCGGGAGCAGTGAACTGCCCGGCCAATATGCCGAGTAATCCACTCCGCAGTCAGATGGGCATTTCCAGATATCGTAGTGGTACACCCCGTTGTAAGACTTGCCGTCGATCGTGTCATTGTAAATCGACGCCGCCATGTACTTGTTGAGCGGGCGGTTTTGCGGCGCCGGAACGTACGGAAGATACTTCTCGTCGTAAATTACCGCCCCGCCCTTTCCATCCCCCAGTGCCGGACTCGGCCCGCCCCCCACCCCATAGCCGCCAAGCCCCTGGAGATGCAGGTTAGGGTTAACAAAAGGAAGCGTCCCGTCGTTGTCTATCGCATAGAGATGCAGCGCAAGTCCCACCTGGTGCATGTTGCTCAGACAGACAGTGGTGTTGGCCGACTCCCGCACCCGGTTGATCATCGGGAGAAGAAAGGAAAGCAGCAGCGCGATCAGCCCGATCACGACCAGCATCTCCACAAGCGTAAAAGCCCGGCGAGGATGTGCGGGCAAAAAAGTCATAGCGTCTCGGGCTCGTCATGGATCTTGATTAACGATCATATCACACGATGACTCACACCCGCGTCTTAAACCCCATCGCCCGCACCACGCACCACCCCGCCCGCGCTTCAAAGATCTGAAATGCTCCAAAAACCAATGTTACAATCGCCACCGTCCATGGCACCTGCCCGCCGATAGGCAACGCCCAGGCAAGCATGAGCACGATGCCGATGAAACTGACGACGATCCCGGAGATCAGACGGACGCGCTTGCCTTTGGCGTCAATATTACAGGTGAGGGGCATGGCGGGATTATAGCCGGGGGTATAATGCATTGGCCTGCAAAACCATGATCAACTTCCCCTGTCAGTGCGGCCATCTCTTCTCCGTCCCCCAGGACTGCGCCGGCACCGACCTCCAATGCCCCGCCTGTGGACTGCTGGTCACAGTCCCCGCCCTGGGCGACCTGGAGTCAATCGACCGAGACGGCACCTACAAGGTGGATGAGTCGCAAAAGACTTCCACCCATCCACACATCGCCGGCATCGTCCATACGTTTCCCCAGGCCGGGGCGGGCGAGGATGTCGATCTCCGCGCGAGTTTCCAAGACGTGCTCAACGCCGGGGCGGACGATATACCGCTGGAGTTGAAAGACGAGGTTCGGCCGGGAACGCCCAAGTATGACCCCGAGACCGGCGAACTGATTCGTCCAATTGACCTCAAGCCCCACCACGCGCAGGTCATCCCGGTCGCCGCCCAGGCGCTGAGCTACGCATCTGGCGACCGTCTCCACGAGCGGCCGGCCCTGGCGATGGTGCGCCTGCTGACGCTGGGCAGTGTGCCGGTCCTTTTCTTCATGTTCCTGGCCGAGGTATTTGGCCATCTCGCCGCGTGGTCTCTGGTCGTGCTGACGCCTCTGGCGCTCCCCGTCTTTCTGATCGTCATGGCCCACTATGCCAACGTGATCGACGACGTCGGCCGCGAAGGCAGCGATGAGCTGCCCCGCCCACTGCGCGATCTGGAGTGGGGTGAGGATGTCTTCCGCCCATTCTTCCGCGTGCTCCTGGCATTGGCGCTCTGCTACTGGCCGGTCCTCCTCCTCAACCCCGGCGTTCGTCCTGCGCCAGCATCTGGGCTGGGTGCTGGGCGTTGCACTGATGAACGTCCCCTTCGATCCCGAGCAAACCCACAAGGCTGGCATGCTGCTAAGCCTGTTGTTCCTCGTGGCCGGAACCTTTTTTCTCCCGGCCGTATTGCTCACCACCACCACCAGCGGCCACATCTTCAACCTCCGCCCAGACCGCCTAATCGGCGTCATTCGCGCGTCAGGCCGGCGCTATCGCCTGGTCTTCGCCTCGTTCCTGGTGGCCATTATTTTTTACGCGTGGACAGTCTTCGGCTCCACATGGTTCCCCGAATCAACCCACCTCGGCGATCGCACGCTCGTAAGATTCCTCGAAGGACGTCTGGCATTCCTCCCCCTCCTGGCCATGGGCGTCTACGCCGGCCATGTCGCCTGTTACGAGCTCGGGCTGTTATACCGCGAGCATCACGAACGCTTCGACTGGATCCTCCAGCGCCATGTCCCCATGCGCCTACGCGAGCGCGTAACCGCTCAAAGAGAAAACGCGGCCGCCCTCAAGGCCGAGCGCGAAGCCCGCCGCCAGGCCCGCCGGGCGCGGGGCCTGACGTATTAATCCTGGAAAGAACTCAAGGCTTAACCGCCTTAGGCTGGTTCAACTCATCCAACTGCTTCTGCTGCTTTTCCTTCTCAAAGTTCGCCGGCACCGCCTCGTCCTGATTGGCCAGCAGTTCATCCACCACCGGCGCCTTCGATGGGACGCCCCCGTCTGGAACGTCCACGTGTGCGATCCAGACGATGGAGTTCAGGATCGTCTTGCGAAAATCATCCTGCGCCCAGTTCCAATGCACATGCCCGCCCGTGCAGCCAAAGCCGCGACTGCCGTTTTTGTTTTCGCTCACCCACACCACCGTCTCCTTGACGTTCTTCCCGATGTCCGCGCGGACAAACTGGTTGCCACCGTGCGCGTCGTCCTTCCCCTGCCGGGTCGAGTCAGGCGGGACGGCCGACAGAATCGGCGTGACCCCTTCCATGTTGTCTCGAAAACGCATGTGGTAATACCACTCGTCATTGGTCGCAAAAGGCCTCACGCCGTTGGTCACCGGGTGCTTGGGAATCTCCGTAAAGCTCGCCGTCCAGTGCGGGTTGATCGAATAAAACGCCTCAAAATAGCCGCCCATCCACTTGAGAAATTCCGGCCCACCCTTGTCCTTGGGAACTTCCACCGCATAGTGAATGCAGCCAATCCCAACCCCTTTTTCATTCATCGCATCAAGCTCTGCCAGGTGCGGCAGCGCGAGGTGCCCGCCGCCGCCGTCGCAGTAGATCACAATGGCCGAGGCTCCATCCAAAATGGATTCGTCCTTGGGCCAGCCGTTGAGGGTGACCACGGCATGAACGCTGGGCACATTGTCATTGAGATACTTCGACAGCAGCAGGCACCCTGCATTGTGCTCATGAGCCCCGAATCCATGGCTCGGGGTGCCGGCAATGAACACGATTTTCTTCTTTTGCGCCTGGGCCGCCGGATCCGGCTCAGCCCCAATGGCCCGGCCGGCCATTAGCGAAAACGCAACTAAAACAGCGATGGCAATTGGTTTCATGAACTCTCCAGTAGGGGGATCAAACCGCCTTCTCATGCGGCCAATGTACTTACCTTCCTCAATTCGGCACTGTTGTCGCCGTCCGACATTCACACGTCCAGGTTTTTCACTTCCAACGCGTGCTCTTCAATAAACTGCCGGCGGCGCTCGACGTCCTCACCCATCAGCACGCTGAACATCTGCTCGGCATCAATCGCCTGCTCAAGCGTCACGCGCATGAGCACACGCTTGGCCGGGTCGAGCGTCGTCTCCCAAAGCTGCTCACTGTTCATCTCGCCCAGACCCTTGAATCGCTTGATCTCGATGCGGGTGCGGGCGATCTTGTGTAACCCCGGAATGATCTGCGCAACACTCGCAACGTCGTGGCTCTCGCCTTCGGTGATCAGCGCGTATTTGGTGGTGAGCTTTTCGCCCGTCACCGATTCTTCCTGTGTCAGAAAATAGTCGTCAATCGAAAGCCCGTTCCGTGTCAGCTCCTTAAACAGCCGATCCAGTTCCTTGGTCTCGTGCATCTCCTGGCTTTTCTGCACTTTGCGGAACTTGGATTCAGGCGTCGCGGCCGCGCCGTCGCCGTTGGTAGTTGTTGCTGCCGGCACGTCGATCCGCGCCTCTTCCTTCAGTAGCCACGCATCGCGCGCCTCGAGAGTGTGGAAGAATTCATCCTTGCCATCCACGACAATGCGGAAAAGAGGTAGCCGCCCCTCAATGTCCTTGTCGCGCTCATGAAGCAGCCGCGCAAAATCAATGCCGCGCCGCTGCACCACCTTGACCGATTCCTCCAGCTTGTTCAGCAAGTCGATGACCGTCTTCAGCTCCACACCCTCCAGTCGCCGAATCTCCTCGTTGGAATCCGGGTCTCGGACGATCAGCACCGTGCCGTCAAGGCCAAGATCGGTCAGCGTCTGCCGCATCGTCCGCTCATTGAGCACATACTCGCTCTTCTTTCGCCGGATGATCTCATAAAGCGGCGGCTGGGCCGCATAAATCCGCCCGGCGCGGATCAGCTCCTGCATGTGGCGGAAGAAGAACGTCAGCAGCAGCGTGCGAATATGGCTGCCGTCCACGTCGGCGTCGGTCATGATGATGATCTTGCCGTAACGGCGCTTTTCCAGATTAAAATCCTCGCGGATCCCACAGCCCAAAGCACTGATGATCGTTCGAATTTCCTCATGCCCCAGCATTTTAACAAGGTTGGCCTTCTCAACGTTCAGCAGTTTGCCGCGCAAGGCAAGGATCGCCTGAACGTTAGAATCGCGCCCTTGCTTGGCGCTGCCGCCGGCGGAGTCCCCTTCCACCAGAAACAACTCCGTATCCTCGTTTGACTTTGAACGACAATCGGCCAGCTTGCCCGGAAGGCTCCCGCCTTCCAGTGCGTTCTTGCGCCGCGTAAGATCGCGCGCCTTGCGCGCCGCCTCCCGCGCCTCGGCCGCCAGCAGCCCCTTCTCGAAAATCATCTTGGCGTCCTTCGGATTCTCCTCGAAGAACC
Source organism: uncultured Phycisphaerales bacterium (assembly GCA_963788015.1). Lineage (GTDB taxonomy): Bacteria > Planctomycetota > Phycisphaerae > Tepidisphaerales > Tepidisphaeraceae > JBBRHH01. The sequence goes on along the minus strand of CAWBEY010000012.1, from coordinate 1,793,685 downwards.
GCCCAAGCATTTCATTCACGGCCGAGCTCACAAAACCCTCCACCTCGCTGTTCCCCAGCTTGGTCTTGGTCTGCCCTTCGAACTGCGGCTCCGGAATCTTCACGCTCAAGATCGCCGTCAGGCCCTCGCGCACATCATCGCCGCTGGGGCGAATTTCCTTCATCAGCCCCGCCGCCTCGGCATACCGGTTAATCGTCCCCGTCAACGCGCTCTTGAAGCCGCTCAAATGCGTGCCCCCTTCGTGCGTGTTGATGTTATTGGCAAACGACAGCACCGATTCCGCATACCCATCGTTGTACTGCATCGCCACTTCAAGAATCGACCGCGTCTCCAGATCTTCCTTCTTGAAGTAAATCACGTTCGGCGTCATCCCCACCTTGCCCTCGTTCAGATGCCGCACAAACTCCACCAGACCAAGCGTGTATTTAAACTCATCCCGCTTTCCGCTCCGCTCATCCTTGATGATGATGTGCAGCCCCTCGTTCAAATACGCCAGTTCGCGCATCCGCCCGGCCAGCACCTCGTACTTAAACTCCGTGTCCGGAAATATCTGCGGATCGGCCTTAAACGTCACCTTGGTCCCCGTCTTGTTGCGCTCCCCGATCAGCTTCAAATCCGTCGACTTTCGGCCGCGCCGGAATTCCATGTGATGCACCTTCCCCTCCCGGCACACTTCCACCTCCAGCCACTCCGACAGAAAGTTCACCACCGACGCACCCACGCCATGCAGCCCGCCGCTGGTCCGATACGCGGAGTTCTCGTTGTGCTCAAACTTTCCACCCGCCCCCAGCGTCGCTAAAACCACTTCAACCGTTGGAATACCCGCCGCCGGGTGTATACCCACCGGAATTCCCCTCCCGTCGTCCTCCACGCTCACGCTGCCGTCCACGTCGATGTTGACGCTGATCGTCTTGGCGTGCCCGGCCATCGCCTCGTCGATCGAGTTATCCACAATCTCATAAACCAGATGGTGAAGCCCGCGCGGCGTGGTGTCGCCGATGTACATCCCAGGCCGCTTGCGCACGTGCTCCACATCGTCAAGCACCTGAATCGTGCTCTCGTTGTAGTCCGATGGCCCAGGGGCCACATCGACGTTCGTATCGGGGGTTATCTCGGGCGTAACATTGATCTCTTCAGCCATGAAAACAGCTCCATTGGGCGGCCTTGGCGTTGTGCGTGGCCGCAACTTCAGCGTTCAAATCCGGTTGTAAAACCCACTGCGAAAATCAGGATGAACCAACCAGCAATCATTATCGCGAAATGTCTTAAGAATACTACGTTTTGCGCGAAAAAGGTCACTTCCCACGCCAGCCCGTCCCGATGGATTTATCCACTAAAATCTTTGGATTTCCCCTATAATTCGATCCATGTTTCGCTCTAACCCGCCAGGTTCGCTTCGCCATCAACGCCTCCGCGGATGAGCAACTCCAGCAACCGCCCTCCAACAGTTTCGGCGGCTATCCATCGCTCACCGGGTTGGGACATTTTTTTACGCTCGACGTGACCGTGACCGGCGATCTTCATCCCGCCAGCAACTATCTCATCAATATCAAAAGTATCGATCAGCGCGTCCGCGAAACCGTCGTGCCCGAAATCCAAACAGCCATCAAGGCCAATCGATTCGGGGGCGGTGCCGCCGTTGTCTTAAAACTCCTAACAATGCTGGATAAGGCATGGCCAGGCATCGCCACGCAGCACATCACGCTCTGGATGTCCCCCTTCTTTTCCATTTCTGCCCATGCTTTGGAGCTACCCATGGTCCGCCTCAGCCAGAAGTTCGAGTTCTCCGCCTCCCACCGCCTTTTCAACCCCGCCCTCTCCGAAGAAGAAAACCTGCGCACCTTCGGAAAGTGCAGCAACCCCCACGGACATGGACACAATTACGAGCTTCAAGTGACCCTCGCGGGAGAGCCCAACGCAAACGGCGTCCTCATCGACGTTCCAGCCTTCGAGCGGATCGTTGCAGAGACGGTGATTGAGCGGTTCGACCACAAAAACCTCAACGTGCAGGTTCCAGAATTCGCCAGCGTAATCCCCAGCGTTGAGAATATCGCCCAGGTCATCTACCGGCTGCTCCAGCCGCGCTTCGCCCGGGAGACGGCCACGCTGAAGGCAGTAACGATCTGGGAGACGCAAAAGACCTGGTGCGAATATTCGGAATAATGTGCTGTTGGAATAAAGTTGGGTATTGTCTGATTCTCAATGGAAGTGGTAGTGTAACAGCCGCCCGTTTGGTTCGAGACCTTGGATAGTGTTTATCCGAGTCTGACAAATAACTGAAACCCATGTGTCGCGTGCGCGATGCTGGATTTGGAACCCCATTTCAAGAAGGGACGTTTTATGCTTCGTACAACCGTGAGGAAAACCGTGACCAAGACCATCGCCACGGCCGCTTTGGGCGGATTGCTCAGCGGAGCGATGGCCATGACGGCCGGCGGATGTAAACAGGACAGCGGCGGCGCCGGCACGCAAGTTCAGCCCGCCTCCACCGGCCAGCACTCCTGCAAGGGTATGAACGCCTGCAAAGGCCAGGGCGGCTGCAAGACCGCCGATCACGCCTGCAAAGGATTAAATTCCTGCAAGGGCCAGGGCGGCTGCAAGGCCGTCTAAGGTTTGGCAACATTAAGTCGACGCCGCCGCGCTGGACACCCTCCAGCGCGGCGGCTTCTTTTCAGGCCGTAAGCCGCCGGCGCAGCCGCGCACAAGGCCGCTCAACCGCATAATACATGGCCGTCGCAATCACGAGCGCAACAGCCAAAGCCAAAACCCCTCGCACAAAAAGCGGCCACCCCGGGAGTCGATATCTCAACCCCTCAATCACCGTGTAATGCACCAGATAAAGCGTGTAAGAGATCAATCCCACAAAACGCACAGGCCGCAGATTAAGCAAGCGAAACGGCCACCACGCTGGGTAACGAATTGCGGCGATAAAAAGAGGAATCAGCGCAACACCCTGCAGCGTGTAACGAAAAGTCTCACGAAAACGCCCGTCGCGGATCAGGAACGTAAACGCCAGCAGCCCCAGGCCCAGTGGAAGCCAAACATATTTTCTACCGGCATCGGAGGCGGTGGGGGGGTCGAACATGGGGTTGCCCCAAAGGGCAAGAATGCACCCGAACAGGATCGAGTCGATGCGCGTGTCAGTGCCAAAGAACGTGCGAAACTCATCGACGTGAAAGTGAAACACGAGGATGCACCGCCAAAAAAGCAGCAGGGCACAGACCCCCAGCAGGACCAGGCCCCGCGAGCGCGATGTTTTAACGTGCCGGCAGAGCAAAATGAACGCGACAGGGAAGATGAGATAAAAATGCTCTTCAACGGCCAGCGACCAGAAAACAGCCGTCCCCGCAGGCTGGTTGTAACTGCCAAAGCGAATGTTGTAGTAGTTGCTCACCTGAAGAAACTGCGAAAGCACCGCGCCAACGGTGAGATCGCCGGGAAGAACGCGAGCAAAGGTGAGTACCACGGCCAAAATAAGCACGATGTACAGCGGCGGAAAAATCCGAAGAGCCCGGCGGAGATAATATTGTCTCAGGCTGATCGTGCGCGTTTTGTCCAGCTCAACCCGAAACAGCGTGGTGATGAGATAGCCGCTCAGAAAGAAAAACACCGTCACGCCAAAACCGCCGGGGATGATCTGCGTAAGCTCAGCGTGGCTGAGAAACACCATAAAAAACGAAACCGCCCGCAGGCCGTCCAGAGAGGGAATATCAAGGTGCTTGCGCGATGGATCGACCAGAGGCGCATCCAATGCGAGGCCAGGTGCGGGCAAGCCCGGCTGCGGAGTGGATGAACTAATGGCGGCCGTAGACATCTCCCACTCCTTCGACCGCGACGGTATCGGCGGGATTGCGGAAATCAAGCGGCGGCAGGATAAGCGAAGTCTCTAATATCTCCTTCATCAATCAGGGTGACCGGTGAGAATCGAACCCACAACCACCGGGGCCACATCCCGGTGGTCTTCCAGTTGAGCTACGGCCACATAGACGACGGCTGGAATCGAACCAGCGTATTCGGGCATTGCAAACCCGCACCTCACCACTCGGCCACGTCGTCACCGCACGCCGCGCAGGGATCGAACCTGCCATCTCTCGATTTGGAATCGAGCGCTCCGCCATTGGAGCTTCCGGCGCGTTTTGAAAAAGTGTGCAGGGGAGGACTCGAACCTCCGAACCCAAAAGGGAGCGGGTCTACAGCCCGCCGCATTTGCCGCTCTGCCACCTGCACATGCCATCAATCGGCGCAAAAAAGTACTGGGTGGCGGCCGGACTCGAACCAGCAACCTGAGGCTTATGAGACCCCTGCTCTGCCATTGAGCTACGCACCCGAAATTTTGTTCAGTGGGTCAGGCAGGCATCGAACCTGCGTCTGCGGTGCTTCAAACCGCCGCTCTGCCACTTGAGCTACCGACCCAAATCTCCACCGGCCTCGCGGATATGCACCGAGCAGGACTCGAACCCGCAACCTTCCGGTTAAAAGCCGGCCGCTCTACCCGTTGAGCTATCGGTGCGCTGCTTATTCATCAGTACACCGGGAGGGATTCGAACCCTCGCCCGACTCTTTAGAAGAGAGTTGCTCTAAGTTCCGCTGAGCTACCGGTGCATCTATAGTGCGGCCACCGTTTACTTCTTATCTTCATCACAGTCACCCTTCATGCCTTTGACAGCTCTCGGGTACGCCGTCGAGGCAACCTTGACCTACGAATGCAACAAACCCGAAGAATGCACTGGGAAGGATTCGAACCTTCATCCTCCGGCTTCGTAGACCGGGGCTCATCCAATTGAGCTACCAGTGCAGATGCGCCCTACCCTTCCTCTAAATTATCAGCGCGCGCAGAACCTCCTTTGGCTCCACAAACCAATGCCATTCAAGCCGCTTGCGAGACGGCCGGCGCAGACCCTGTCACAAAGAAACCACGACACGACAGTCGAGGCCAATTCGCTTCCCAGGCAATTGAAATATGAGATTTCGTTTCGCCGGGAAGAACTCCCGGCCAACTGAGGCGGGAGTTAACAGTGCGTGCGCATACCATATTCAGCAGCTCGTCGAATGGACCTTCGCCATCCGCCGGCGGCCGAACCTGGTAGCTGTTGATGTTTAAATCTAAACTGCATCTGTTTCCTTCATCGGCACAAATCGGCCGAGACATACATCATTCCATCTTCTAACGGAAAATCAAGTAAAAAATTCCTATTTGCCAAAACTACCACAACTATAGTCCGCGCCGCAGCGCAGCGGAGTCCCGTAGCACTCTCACCCCCCGCAAAGCGGAGAAGACTCCCAAATCCCTCCGCCCCAACTCCACCAACCTGCAAGCTACACCCGCAAAAACACACGCACACCCTCCACCCTCCGCGCCACCAAAACGTAGCACGGGCGTCCCGCCCGTGTCGTCTTTAGTTCTACTACAAATACAATATAAGCGTGTCTCTCCCAGCCCTCTCCACCCCTGTGCAGAAAAACTCCTCTCGCCTCCGTGTCTCCGTGTCTCCGTGTCGTGAAATCGTGAATCGCGAAATCGTGACCCCCCCAACCCCCCCCAAGCCTTGTCTCTCGTCTCTAGTCTCTGTACATTCCCCCCGCCCACAAGCGGCTGCAAAGCCCGCTTTGGCCGTAAATGCCAAAGCGACGGGAAGGCGGTGAAAATCCGCCGCGGACGCGCCGCTGTAAAGGACGTAGCTGGGCGAATGCCACTGTCGCACGATCGACGGGAAGGCCATTCGCACGGAGCCAAAAGCTCCACCAGAGTCCTGAGCCAGAAGACCTGCTTGTGGCATTGAGCAAAGCGCGATGTGCGCTTCGCCACACGGTTTCGTCCTCGCGAACGGGACGGCCGGGACAAGGTCTTCGCAAAAGCACGGCCGCCCCATCCTCCTCGATTCGGGCCTGCGCCTCCTGCCTCGCACAAGGCCTCTCTCCCGCCACCCATCCCCAAAGCGAGAACGCGTTGGGACCACGCGACCTGGTCCCGGGAAGGCTTCACGCCATGAGCACTCGTTCTACCCTGCGCGCCTGCGCTAACTCTCTCCACCCTCGCGTTCATCAAATTCGGAGGCGCATCCACCAGCGCCCAACCCGCCACCACACAACCCGCCACCCGTCCCGCCCCCGCCGTATCAACCGGATCGCCAACACTCACGCCCATCGTCGTCACCGCCAATCGCACCCCCACCCCCCTCAGCGAGGTGGGCAGTTCCGTCAGCATCCTCTCCGGCGAAGACCTCGAGCGGCGGCACATCTATCAGATTGCCGACGCCCTGCGCCGCGTGCCGGCCGTCGACGTCGTCCGCTCCGGCGGCCCCAATCAGATCACCTCAGTCTTCATGCGCGGCGCCAACTCCGATCATGTGCTGGTGATGATCGACGGCATCAGCGTCAACGACCCCACCTCCCCCACGCGTGCCTTCGACTTCTCCAGCCTCACGCTCGACAACGTCGATCGCATCGAAGTGCTCCGCGGCCCCCAAAGCACGCTGTATGGCGGAAGCGCCATCGGCGGCGTCATCAACATCATCACCCGCCGCGGCCAGGGCCCGCCCTCCGGGCACGTGTTCGCCGAGGCCGGCTGGTATTCCACCTATCGCGAAGGCGGCGTCGTCAGCGGCGGCGACAAATTCGTGGATTATTCACTAAGCTTATCCCGCACCGATTCCCACGGTTTCTCAGCCGCCGACAAGGCCTTCGGAAATATCGAGCCTGATGGCTTCGGCAACACAACCGTCGCCGGCCGGCTTGGAATATCCCCCACCGAAAATTTCGGAGTCGATCTAATCGGCCGTTATCAAAACGGCCTGTCCGACATCGACAACCACGGCGGCCCAGGCGGAGACAACGATGGCCGGCGCCTTCGCTATCGCCAGACCTTCCTGAAAATCGCCCCGCACTGGATCTCCCAGGATGGCAAGTGGGAGCAAACAGCCGGCCTGTCCTACACCCGCTACTACCGCAACGATTCCGGCAACGCCGCCGACCAATTCGACGGCCCCAGCGACATCTACGGCGGCCTCCTCGAAGCGCAGTGGCAGCACAACATTCACCTCATCAAGACGCAACACGCTCGTCCTCGGCGCAGATTTTCAGCACCAGGCCCTCAGCACCAACACCCTGACGCGCCTCACGGATGACATGGTCGGCTTCTATGCCCAGGATGAGCAATCCTTTTTCAACCGCCTCTTCCTCACCGCCGGCCTGCGCTACGATCATGACTCCGTTGCCGATTCCGATGTCACCTATCGCCTCACCGGCGCCTACCTCTTCCCGTCAACCCACACCAAGGTGCGCGCAAGCTACGGGACCGGTTTCAAGGTGCCAAGTCTGTTTCAGTTGTTCTCCCCCTTCGGCACCCGAACGCTCGGTTCGGAGAAGAGCCGCGGCTGGGACGTCGGCGTCGAACAAGCATTCTGGAGCGACCGGCTGACCGCTGACGTAACCTATTTCCGAAACGACTTCCACGATCTGATCGACTTCAACTTCACCACCAACAAATCCGAAAACATCGGCTCAGCCAGAACCCAGGGAATCGAAGTAGAGACCACCGCGAGGCTGACCGATGCCCTCTCCGTCGGACTCGGCTACACCTACACCGACACCCACAACCTCTCTACCGGCCAAGCAGCTCCTCCGCCGCGCCCCCCACAAAGCCCAAGTGGATGTCCAGTACACCTATCACCAGCTCTGGGACGCAACGCTCTCGGGCGTGTACTACAGCCAGCGCGACGACGCCTCCCCCGTTTCACCCTTCGGCCGCGCGCACATCGGCGGCTATACCCTGGTAGATCTGGCCGGTAACTACCACCTCACCAAAAGCCTGACAGTCTATGGCCGAATCGACAACCTGCTGGACCAGAAATACGAAGAAGTCCTCGGATTCGGCACCTCCCGAATCGCCCTCTACGCCGGCCTGCGATTCGATTTTTGACCGGGGCGCCAGTTCGCCTTCGTTTATCACCACTGGCAAACCTCGCTTCAGATTTTCCCCTTGCCCTTGCCGCCTTCGGCTTCGGCCGCGATCTGCGCCGCGGCGGCTTCTTGCATGGCCGCTTTTTGCTGAGGGTTCAGCAGGGCGTCCAGCTTCTTGGCCATCAACTGCGCAAAAGCGTTCTTCATCTGGTCGTGAAGGTCCTTCATCTTTTCAGGATCACCCTTGGCCGCCGCGAACGTCGGCTGAAGTTGCTCCTGTGCCTCCCTTTGAGCTTCAACGGCTGCCGCCTGAATCTTCTCAACCAGCTTCTTCTGATCGTCGTTCAGCGTCCCCGCCACCGTTTCGCGCAGGTGCGCCATGCATCCGTGGTGGCTTTTTGCGCCGACTCTCCGCCCTTGCCTTTGGCGGCCGCCTGCGATTCGCGAAGGGCCGGGCTGCCCACCGTCTGCTGACGCGCATCGTTGATCGCGCAGTTTCTGGTCGTCGCTCAGTTGCAGCACCCCACAATGCCCCGCACATCCCGCTCAAGCGAGTATGGCATCTGCCCTTTACCAGTGAAAAACGTATCCCCCGAAGGCAGCGATGGCGCCTTGTCCTGGCCCGATGCGCATGCGGTAAACAGGCTGGTTAAAACACATGCGATAAGCAGAAAAAATGGCCTCATGTCCAACCTCCGGCGAGCAGAATTTCGGACGACATCGCGGCGAACACTTGTCCGCGCCTCACGCTACCATCCAATTGCGCTACCCGTTGGGATGGGGGGTGTTGCCGCTCAATGTAGCCTGAGCAGCCTGACCCCATTACCAATCCGCCGGCCTTCGCCTATCTTGTCGCGGCTTCGCAACCAGACCTTCCATGCAGCTCAACCCTCAACAACAGCAGGTGGCCGATCATCTTTATGGCCGGATCCTCACGCTCGCCGGCCCGGGATCGGGAAAGACCAAGACGTTGACGGAGCGGACGGGGCGGCTGATTCGGCGGGGGATCGCGGCCGGGAATATTCTTTGCCTGACGTTTACCAACAAGGCGCGCGATGAGATGCGGGAGCGCATCTCGGAGGTGCATGGGGAGATGGCCAACAAGGTCTTCATCAGCAACTTCCATGGACTGTGCGGGCTGACGCTTCGGCGGATGGGGGAGGCGCTGGGTTACTCGCATCGCATGACAATTTGCGATTCGGACGACCAGATGGACTTGATCATGCAGATCGCCCGGAAGATGGGGATGGAGCCGAGCCGGCCGCAGGCGCGGGGGATGGCTTTTGCCGTGAACGACTGGCGGGAGCATCTGGGTTCGGAAAAGGAACTGGTTGCAATCGCGGATGAGAAGCTGCGCAAGGGGGAGTTGAAGGTGATCCGGCAGTATCTGAAAGTGCTGCGCGAGCGGGATCAGTGTGACTTCAGCGGACTGTTGTCGGAAATGGCGCGGTTGCTGCGGGACGAGGCACAGGTTCGGGAGAGACTGCAGAAAAAGTTTCGGTTTATTCAGGTGGATGAGTATCAGGATACCAACCGGGCGCAGAACGAGATCGTGGAGCTGATGGCGGGGCCGGAAGACAATGTGCTGGCGGTGGGGGACGCCGACCAGAGCATTTATGCCTGGCGGGGTGCCAGCCCAGTCGCCATCCCGCAGTTTATCCGCAACGGGGAGGCCAAGACCGGATCGTGCAAGGTGATCAAGCTGGGCGTGAATTATCGCTCCACGCCGCAGGTGATCCTGGTGGCCGACACGCTGATCAAGCATTCCACGGACCGCATCGCGGTGGAGTTCAGTACGGTGAGGCCGGCGGGTGAGGAGGCTGAAATGCGCTGCCTTTGAGAAGCCAGAGGAGGAGGCCGAGGGGGTGGCGAGCAATATTAACAACGCTGATGAAATCAGGAACGGCTGTTGCGGGAGATGGCCGTGTTTTACCGCACCAACGACATGAGCCGCCTGGTGGAGCAGGCGCTGGCCAAGCGGCAGATTCCATACATCGTGATCGGCAGCGGGAGCTATTACGACCGGATGGAAGTGAAGGATGTGCTGTCGATGCTGCGGTTTTTGTGCAATCCGAAGGATGGGATCGCGTTTCATCGGGTGGCCAACAAGCCGGCTCGGGGAATGGGCGATGCGGTTGTGGGGAAGCTGGAGGCATTCGCGGAGAACCAGCAGATGGGGCTGCTGGCGGCGCTGCAACGGTGCGGGGAGATCCTCGACGAGAGCGGCAAGCCGCTGGGCGAGGCGGCGATGAAGGCGTGCGGGGAGGCGCTGCGGGTGTTCGGATTCGAGCTGGATGGCCGGAGCGTGTCGGCCATTGTCAACGAGGTGCTCGATCGCAGCAGATACGACCAATGGCTGAAGCGACCGGTATGAGGAGAAGGGAGAATACGAGGCCCGCCGCCAGAACGTGCATGAGCTGATCAACAGCATCGCCGAGTTTTGCAGGGCCAATCCGCGCGCCACCATCTCGGATTATCTGCAGAGCATTTCGTTGTATACCGACACGGACGGCATTCGGGCCGAGAACGCGGTGCGGCTGATGTCGCTGCATGCGTCCAAGGGGCTGGAGTTTGACGTGGTGTACATGATTGGGGTGGAGCATGGGATTTTGCCGCATGAGAAGGCGGTGAAGGCTGGCGGCGAGGCGGGATTGGAGGAGGAGCGGCGGCTGTGTTACGTGGGGTTTACGCGGGCGCGGAAGCTGCTGCGGGTAACCTGGTGCAGGCAGCGGCAGGACACGTTCGCGCGGAGCAAGACTGCCCGCTTCAAAACGAGCTTGCCTAGCCGGTTTTTGATGGAGTCGGGGTTGATGAACGGCGAGGAGTTTCGGGCGGCGGTGGAGGCGGGAAAAGGAGCGAGGAAGTAAGAAAGCGGGTGGGGCGAATAATAACGTGGCCGGGCAACAAAATGTGTGTACTATTTGTTTGTAATTGGCGATAACTACCGACGAAGTGTACAAATGCCCGCAGCAGGTAAATCCAACGTGGATCGGCAGATCGCCCGGCTTGTCCGTCGCGCAGGCATCCTACGCCCCCGTGAGCTTGCGTCGCTGGGCATTCCTCGCCGTCACCTGACACGCCTGACGGAAGCCGGCATCCTGCTTCGGTCGGGACGCGGGCTCTATATTCTTGCGAGCTCCGATGTGAGTGAAAACCACACCCTCGTAGAAGCATGTAAGCGCGTGGACGGTGGCGTGATTTGCCTGCTCTCGGCCCTGCGGTTTCACGGACTAACCACTCAAAGCCCCTGGGAAGTTTGGATGGCGATCACACCTGCCAGTCGCAAGCCAAAGGTGGATTATCCGCCTCTCCGTATCGTGCGTTTTTCTGGCCCGGCCTTCACTGACGGCGTGGAGCGCCACGATCGGGAAAAGGCGGAGATTCGGGTTTATTCGGCGGCCAAGACGGTGGCGGATTGCTTCAAGTATCGCAACAAGATTGGCGTTGACGTGGCTGTCGAGGCGCTTCGGGATGCGTGGAAACAACGTGCCGTCACTGCCGAGGAAATCGCGCACTTCGCTAAAGTGTGCCGAGTGACCAACGTAATGCGGCCATATCTTGATAGTCTTCTCGCCTGACTTTGAACAATGGCTCGCGCTCCTCACAATTTGGCCGCCTCCGCCCGCCGGCGCCTGCTCAATATTTCTCGGGCAAGCGGCGCTGATTACAACCAACTGCTCATCCGCTACGCAATCGAGCGATTCCTTTATCGCCTGAGTGTGTCCAGCCATAGCGAGGCATTTATCCTGAAGGGCGCGATGCTTTTTCATGTCTGGGAAGGATCATTACATCGTCCAACGCACGATCTGGACCTGCTTGGCTTTGGGGACCGATCGCTGAAGCACATCACCTCGGTTATCCATGACATCTGTGGTACACGGGTCGAGGACGATGGATGGACCTTCGATGCGGCAACTATTAACGCCGAAGAGATAAGCACCGTGTCTGAGTACGGGGGCGTCCGTGTTCGACTTGTCGGAACGTTGGGCGGCGCGGTGATTCGGTTGCAAGCGGATATCGGCTTTGGCGATGCCGTCACACCACCCCCGAGCATCGGCAGCTATCCGAGTCTTCTGGGCCTGCCAGCGCCGCTGCTTCGCATGTATCCACGTGAAACGGTGGTGGCCGAAAAAGTTGAAGCAATCGTCAAGTTGGGCATATTCAACACGCGCTACAAAGACTATTACGACCTGCGTCACCTCGCGCGCCATTTCCACTTTTGATGCCACACAGCTCGTCTATGCCATCAAGTCGACGTTCGTCCGGCGAAAGACTTCATTGGCGGCGGCGATTCCCGTGGGTCTGACAGCGATGTTTGCCCAGGATCCCATCAAGCAGACACAGTGGAATGCCTTTTGTCGCCGACTGGGCGAAGCAAATCATTCCCCACTGACTGAGGTGGCTACGGAAGTAAAAGGATTCATTGAAATCCCATTCCTCGCCGCCGCTGGGTCAAAACAATTGATCGGCAAATGGGAACCGCCCGGTCCGTGGAAGCTATCGGATTAACCGTCGCCGCCTCGTCAGTGGATCCAAGGACGAGGACGGCTGTGATATGACGCCCAGTACCCGTCGTATAATGCAACAATGGCAACAACGCAGATGATCACACAGGCTAGTGTCGATACGACCGAGGCCGCATTGGCGGTGGGGGGGATGGATTGCGCCAGTTGCGTGGCGCATGTGGAGAAGGCCGTGAAGGGGTTGGCAGGCGTGGAGGCGTGTCAGGTGAATCTGGCGCGGGGGCGGGCGGTGGTGCGGTTTGATGCCGGGCGGGTTAGTGAAGAGCAGATTGCCCAGGCGATCACCGAATCGGGATATCCATCCACGCCGGAGAACCTCGGAGGCAGCGCGGCCAACGTCGAGGAGCAGCGAATCAACCAGCAGCGGGCGCACGCCGCGCCTGGTTCTGGCGGGCGGCCATCGGCGTGGCGCTTTGGGGGCCCGTGGAACTGACGCACTGGCTGCTGCGATTAACGGGCGGGCCCCACGCAGGACACGGGTGGATGGAGTGGGTGGCGCTGGTGAGCAGCACCATCGCCATCGTCTATGTCGGGCGCGGGTTCTATAGCAGCGCCTGGCGGGCGCTTCGGCGGCGAACGAGCAACATGGACACGCTGATCGCCATGGGGGCGAGCGTCGCCTATGGATATAGCCTGATCGCATTCGTCGGATACCGGGCCGGGTGGTGGGCGCGGCTGCCGGATTTATATTTCATGGAGGCGGCCGGCCTGCTGGCGCTGATCAGCCTCGGCCATTGGCTGGAGGCGGCCGCGCGAGATCGTGCCGGGGCCGCAATTCATCAACTGCTGAACCTCGCGCCGGCGACGGCGCTGCGGGTGGAGAAAGATGAAGAAGCGGGCAACGGTGTGGTTGGACTAAGGGTCGGGGGCAAGCGGGTGACGAAGGGAGGCGAAGCCGGCAACGGGGAGAGCAATGGGGAATCAAGGACGCGGGAGGTTCCAGTCGCCGAGGTGGCGCGGGGCGATTGGGTGCTAGTCCGGCCGGGGGATCGAGTGCCGGTGGATGGCGTGGTAATGAAGGGGGAATCGGAGATCGATGAGTCGATGATCACCGGCGAAGCAATTCCGGTGGTGCGCAAAGTGGGGGATGAGGTCATTGGCGGAACGATCAACCAGAGCGGGCGACTGGTGGTGAAGGCGACGCGGGTGGGGAGCGAGACTGCCCTGGCGCAGATCGTCAGGCTTGTGGAGACGGCCCAATCGAGCAAGCCGCCGGTGCAGCGGCTGGCGGATCAAATTGCGGCCGTGTTTGTGCCGGCGGTATTGGGGATTGCGCTGGTGACCGGGCTGGGATGGTTTGCGTGGGGGAGTACGCATGGATGGGAGCGGGCGGCAACCTGGGGCATGATGGCCAAGAGCGTTTGCAGCGTGCTGATCATCGCCTGCCCGTGCGCACTGGGGCTGGCCGTGCCGGCGACTTTGATGGTCGGGATCGGGCGTGGCGCGAAGCGGGGCATTTTGATTCGGGACATCGATGCGCTGCAGAACGCGGAGACGGTAAAGACGGTGGTGCTGGACAAGACGGGGACCCTGACGCGCGGCCGGCCAGTCGTGACGCGGGTGGTGGCGATGAACGGAACGGGCGAAGAAGAAGTTTTGCGGCTGGCGGCGGGGGCCGAGCAATACAGCGCGCATCCCCTGGCAAAAGCCATTGTGGAACATGCGAGGGCGAAGGGAATTGTGCTCGGGGAGCCCGAGGGTTTTACAAGCGAAGCGGGATTCGGAATCGTGGCGAAGATGGACGGGCGCGAGGTGCTGGTGGGCAACGCGGCGCTGCTGATGAAATATGGCGGCAGTGCCGACAGCGCCGGGGCAGCGGGCGAGACGACAGTGTTGGTCGCGGTCAAACGGGAGGGGCGCGTGGAGCAAGTGGGACTGATCGCAATCGCCGATGAAATGAAGACGGATTCGGCCGCGGCCGTGGCGGAACTGCATCGCATGGGGCTGCGCACTGTGCTGCTCACGGGAGACAACCGCTCAGCGGCGGAAGCAATTGCCAAGGCCGCGGGCATAGAAGACGTGCGCGCGGAGGTGCGGCCTGCCCAGAAGGCGGATGTAGTACGGGAGCTGCAGGCGGCAGGGCCGGGCCGAAGGCCGTCGGCGGTGGTCATGGTGGGGGATGGCATCAACGACGCGCCGGCGCTGGCCACGGCCGACCTGGGCATCGCAATCGGATCCGGATCGGACATCGCCAAGGAAACCGGCGACATCGTGCTGGTGTCCGGGAGTTTGCTCGGGATCGCCACGTCAATCCGCCTGTCCCGCGCGACCATGCGGAAGATCCGCCAGAACCTGTTTCTGGCCTTCATCTACAACGTATTGGCCATCCCGCTGGCGGCGATGGGATTGCTGAATCCGCTGATCGCGGCGGCCGCGATGGCGCTGTCGGATGTCACGGTGATTGGCAACGCACTGCTGCTGGGGCGGGAGCGGATTGACTGAGGGGAGCGAGTGGAAAACGGATTCTCGATATTTCCAAAAACATTCCCCTTGACCGCGTGTGGCAAACTCGCTTCAATGCCGCCACTCAGAGCCTCCGGCCGGTGATCGGCGGGTGGAAATGAGGGTTGACAGTCTCGACTGGTGGCGGATTTGATGCCGCTCGGATCGTGGCGTTTTGAACGGGTGTGGGTGACCTTTTGGGAAGCAGTCCATGACCACAGAATTGGAAAACATCGGTCTGGCTCCGCTGTCGGAGTCGGCGTATTCGCATCTTCTGGAAACCATCGCCTGCATGTCGATGGCCAGCGGCTCGTCCGGGTCGATCGGGATCCTGGAGGAAGAGACGCGTCCATCGGCCGCCAAAAAGCCGGCCAAGGGCGAGGATGCTGACGAAGAGGAAGAAGACGACGACCTGGATGACGACGAGGAAGAGGAGGAAGAGGAAGAAGAAGAGGAAGACGACCTGGACGATGAGGAAGAGGATGACGACGACGAAGAGGAAGAGGACGACGAATACGGCGACGATTACGAAGAGGAAGATGACGACGACGATGACGATGAAGAGGAGTTCGAGGATGACGATGAATAGGCATCGCTCCTGAGACATTCGATAGTTGAAACGGGCACGGCAGAAAATTCGCCGTGCTTTTTTTTCAATCCCACCAGATGACATTTTCATTAACTCTCAAAACTTGCCAACAGCTCCCGCACCCCGAACATAGTTCTTATTTTCACAATATTGCATTCTGTGTGAGGCCGAAGGTATAAGCACAGTGTTGACTCACTCCCAGTGCGAATCAGGATCAAATTGCGCTAGCGCAAGGAGCACATGATGCCGACGGTGCGAGATGTTATTTGTCAAAAGGGTTCCAAGGTTTACAGCATTGAAGCTTCGGCCAACGTGCTCGAAGCGACGCGCAAAATGAACCAGCACAAGATTGGCGCGCTGGTGGTGATGAACGCCGGGAACATCGTTGGAATGTTTACCGAGCGCGATGTGCTCAGCCGCGTCGTCGCGGCGCAGCAATCGCCGCGCGATCTGCTCGTGGCCGACGCCATGACGGCGGACGTGATCTGCATCACGCCGGATGAAGATCTGGATGACGTGAGCCGGATTATGAAAGACCGGAAGATCCGCCACATTCCCGTCATCGACGACGGCGGCGATCTGATCGGCCTGGTTTCCATGGGCGACGTGAATGCGTGGCATGCATCCAATCAGGAACAGACCATCCACTTCCTCCACGACTACATTTACGGGCGCGTGTAACGACGATCGACAACGAACACGACGTAGCACGGGCGTCTCGCAGCGTCTCGCCCGTGTGGACGGGGAGGTTGAAATGTTTTGTAAAGGGGTGCATCGGCCGGCGTTTAGTCGCTCGTGCTGCTGACCACTTTCAACTTGCTATGCACGCCCGCGCACGGCTGGCGTCGGTCGGCATAGATCCGGCGGCGGGCCAGGTATAAAAGCTCTTCGCTGATGCGCCGGTGCCGCCCCATCATGTCGGCCAGGAGCGCAAGCGCCCCCATCAAGAATGCGAGGATGATCAGTGCCCCGGCAATGAAGATCAGGGATGTGAATGGGCTGGTGCGCTGCTGCGTGAGATACCACCCCGAGACGAAGCCACCCAGCACCACCCCCACAAACGCCAGTACGGCCGCGATGCCCCCGAAAAACTTCAGCGGCTGAATGTCCCGCATCGCCCGCAAGATAATCGGCAACGAATTGGTCGCGTACTTGACGATTGAAGAAGCCACCCGGCTCTTGCCATGCTCGCGCACCCCGCGCACCTTCAGCGGCACTTCGGATATCCGCATGCCTTTCGAGAACAAGTCAATGAAGCATTCCTGCGTATACGTGTACGTGCCAAACAACGTCAATCGATACGCCGCCTCGCGCGAGAATGCGCGAAACCCGCACGACACATCGGTGAACTGCTCGCCCCCGCACACCCAGTTGATCAACTGCGTGACCACCTTGTTGCCATAAAACTTCACCAGCGGCATCTCCGGCCGCAGGGCAGGATCGGCAAACCGCGAGCAGGTCACGAACTCGGCGGTGTCGTCGATGATCGGCTGGATCAATTTTGGAATGTCGCCCGCATTGAACTGCCCATCCCCGTCGATATTCACAATGATGTCCGCCTCACGCCGCATCGCCCGTTCAAGGCCGGTCCGAAAAACCGTCCCCAGCCCGCCGCCCCCCTTGAGGGTAATCACCAATGCCCCCGCCGCCACCGCTTCCTCGGCCGTCCGGTCCGTGGACCCGTCGTTGACGACTATAACCTCTACCTCGTCCACACCGGGAATATCATGGGGAACCGCCCGAACCACCTGCGCGATGGTCTTTTCCTCATTGAGCGCAGGAATGGTAACAACAAGCTTCATTTATCTTCCCCGATCACGTCAGGCGTCGTTGGGACGTTGGATGCTACCCGGTTCAATGCCCTCCAACAAGGCATCGCCAATGTACGATAAGGCCAGATTGCGCCACCGTATGCCTCCGTGCGACTGGTGGAATGCGAAACAAAGCCATAAAATTCCCATGCCGCACCCCGGTTGGCCGAGAAAACAATCAGGGGTAAGCTTTGGAGCGACCGACACGAATGTTTTGAAAAACGACCGGTGGAACCCGTCGTACTGACAATAGGAAGAACAGGAGAGAGAATGGCGTTGTTAGACAATATCCACAGCCCGGCCGACGTGCGCAACTTGTCGCCGGAGCAACTGATGGACCTTTCCATCGAGATGCGTCATTGCATCGTCAATGCCGTCTCTAAAAACGGCGGGCACCTGGCCTCTAACCTCGGTGTCGTCGAGCTCACTCTCGCGCTGCACTATGTTTATAACTTTGGCCCGTATCCCCAGGGGCCGGACCGTCTCCTGTTTGACGTTGGGCATCAGTCCTACGCTCACAAGATGCTGACCGGCCGGGCGCCCCTCTTCGACCGTTTGCGAAAGAAGGGAAGCGTCTCGGGTTTTCCATCGCCGGAAGAATCGCCGTATGACCTCTTTGCCGTTGGCCACGCGGGCACGGCCATCTCGACGGCCGTGGGAATGGCGCGTGGGGATGAACGCATGGAAAGGCAAAGCCATGTGGTAGCGATGGTGGGGGATGCGTCCATCGTCAATGGCCTGGCGTTCGAGGGCCTTAACAACGCCGGGACGCTCAAGCGGCAGTTGCTGATTATTCTCAATGACAATGGCATGAGCATCAGCAAGCCGCAAGGGGCGCTGGCCGCCTATCTCGAGCGCATGCGCATCAGCACGACCTACGACGAGGCGAAAAAAATCGCCACCAAGGTGCTTCACCGCCTCCCGACCAGCATGGAAAAGGCCATTGAGGTGTTGTGGCACGGCATGAAAGAAGGGGTGAAGAGCACGTTCTGGGCCGGGCAGATATTTGAATCGCTGGGAATCAAATACATGGGCCCCGTGGACGGGCACGATTTGCCGGGATTGCTGCAAACATTGGCGGAGCTGAAGGACGTTAACACGCCGGTTTTGCTGCACGTAAAGACCGTCAAGGGCAACGGGTATGAAATTGCGTGCAATGAACCGACCCGATTTCACAGTCCGGCGAGTTTCACCGTGCAGGGCTGTCGTGTTGAGATCAAGAAGGGACCGGGCAAGAGCTGGACGACGGCCTTCGCGGACGCACTGATTGATGTGGCCAAGACAGATCAGCGGGTTGTGGGACTGACGGCCGCCATGCCGGATGGCACGGGGATGTCCAAGTTTGAAAAAGAGATGCCGGATCGGTACTTCGACACGGGGATCTGCGAAGGCCATTTGACTGCGATGGCTGCCGGCATGGCCAAGTCGGGGCTACGGCCTGTCGCGGCGATCTATTCGACGTTTATGCAGCGCGCTTACGATCAGGTGTGGCAGGAATGTATTCTGAATGGTCAGCCGGTGGTCTTCTGCATGGATCGCGCCGGCTATGTTGGCGACGATGGGGCAGTGCATCACGGGTTTATGGATCAGGCCTTTTTGCGGCCGATGCCCGGCATGGTGCTGATGGCCCCCAGCGACGAAGCGGAGCTTAATCGCTCCCTGCGTTTTGCGCTCACCCTCGATACCACCAGCGCCATCCGTTACCCGCGTGACAATGTCCCGGATTGCAATTTTGAAGAAGTCGTCGATCCAGCGCTGCGCGGGCAGGCGAGTCAGGAATGGATCGCCGGCCGATCGCGGGTGCTTCGCGAAGGGGTGGACGCGACCATTGTCAGCTATGGCGCACTGACCTTCAGCGCCATGCTTGCGGCCGAGGAATTGGCCGGCGACGGGATTTCCGTGGAGGTGGTGGATGCGCGATTCTGCAAGCCTGTTGATGGGGACATGCTGCGCCGCGTTTTGCGCGAGGGCCATGCGGTGCTGACGCTTGAAGATCATGCACTGCAAAACGGTTTTGCCAGCGCTGCTATTGAATACGCCGTCGGCCACGCGCTCCCGACCCAGCACATTACGCGATTGGGCATGCCGGACCGACTGGTTTCGCACGCGACGCGCGAGCAGCAGTTGACGGAAGTCGGGCTGGACCCGGCCGGCATCGCCCGGTCGGTGCGTGACGCGGTGTGCGCGGCCAAGGAAGTGCGGGACGCGGTCGAGGTGTGATTCGGGAGAAGAAATAAAAATGCGTTGCGGCCGTCCGTAAGCCGAATTTTGTTTCCCGGCTTTCGCCGGGAGGCGATCATTTCTCTGGGACGCCCGTCGCCGGGCGCCTCAAGCAACCTACCCGTGGATAGTGGCGCCCCGGGCGGCAGCGCAGGCCGACGAGTCGGCCATTCTCCACTGTTTGGTCTTGCTGGCGGTGGGGTTTGCCATGCCGTTTGAGTCACCCCAAACGCGGTGCGCTCTTACCGCACCATTTCACCCTTACCTGAGGAAGTTGCTAGTTGCTAGTTGTGAGTTGCTAGTGATACGTCTTTAGCAACCGGCAACTAATCACGAGCAACTTCCCCCGGCGGTATCTTTCTGTTGCACTTTCCGTCGGATTGCTCCGCCTTGTTGTTAACAAGCACCGTCGCCCGGACCAGTTCGGACTTTCCTCATCGTCCGCTTATGTCGCTTGCGCGAGATAAGCAGCCAACGCGACCACCGCAACGGCCGCAACGCACGAAGATTATACGCGATCTGACATTGAAGTGTGGCCATGCAGTGGCGAGAATGCATGCGAGGCACGCGCTATTGAGCGCGGTTGACGGTGAGGCGCTTAGGCCGATACCATCTGGCCCTCGGGTGGGACGAGTTTTCTGGAGCAGGATGCAGCGACGCGCTGAAAAGCCTAAACCGCCGTTGCCCAAAGCCAAGGCCCAAGAGGTAGCAGACCTGAAGCCGGCAGTGCTTGGGCCGGTCCTCGGACGAGGACTTGATGCTCCGGACGCAGAAGGACGACCGCTCGGCCTTCTCGCTGATCTACGAACGCTACAGCACCTCGGTCCTTTCGTATCTCTATCGAATGCTCGGCAACCTTGAGGACGTCGAGTCGATCGCGCAGGAAGTGTTTCTTCGCGCCTTCCGCTTCCGCGCCACCTATCGGTATCCGCAGAAATTCTCCACCTGGCTTTTTACGATCACGCGCAACCTTGCGATCAACTACTCCCGCCGCCGCAAGCGCAGTCCCTGTGCGCAACATCACCGAACTTAATCTGGAAGGCGTCGACATCAGCGGCGATCCGTATCAGGTGGCCGCGCGGGCGACGGATGATCTGGAGAAGCAGGAAGAGATCGCGCGGGTGCTCAAGGCATTGGACGATTTGCCGACGGATCAGAAGGAAGTGATTGTGCTGGGTGTCTTTCAGGACCTGAGTTATGCCGAGATGGAAGAGATCACCGGCACCAAGGCCGTGACGCTGCGCTCGCGGATGTTTCACGGGTTGAAGCGTTTGGCGCGGCTGATTTCAGGGCCGGAAGGTGAATCCGACGACGATAAATAAGTGTGGAGTAGCGGATCGTGTGCATAGGAACATCATGGCCGACTCAGCGGAATTTGAATCCGATCAGTTCTTGAAGCTGCTGACCGATGCGCTGCAGAGCGGCCCGGGTACGCCCCAGTGGCATGAAGCGGTGGGACAACTGCGTGCAAGCGGGGCGGAACAGCTGGATGAGTATCGGATGATCATTCAGGCGCGCGAGCGTCTGGAGAGCGGCCAGGAATATCGCACGGTGCGGGCCGGGCCGGGATTTACGCGGAAGGTGATGGAGGCGATCGACACCGACGGTACCGGTTCGACCAAAAGCATTCCCACGGCCACCATCATTGCGGTTTTGGCGGGCGTTGTAATTCTGGGAATTGTGATCGTGCTGGTCGTGCTGATGAACCGGGGCAACACGCCTGGGCCGGATCAGATACCGGCCGAAATGACCGGCCTTTTCACACATACGATCGTGCAGGGGGACTTCACGCTCGCGCCCACGGTTGCGATTGCCCCGGAGTGGCGGACGATTGGCGTGGTGCCGGTGAAGACGGGCATGAGCGGGTTGGCGGTGGCGCCGGCCAAGGGCGTCGATGTCAGCAAGGACAAGTTTCTGGGGGGTGGGCTTGTCACCTCCAGCCCGATTCCGGCCAACCAGACTTTCATGGCCGACGCGACGGTGCGGGTGGAGCATCCATCGGAGAATCTGCTGGCGCAGGTTTTTGTGAGCGACGATGCAAGCTTTGACGATCAGACGGCGCAGTCGGGCAGCAAGCATGAGCTGATCTGCTGGATTCAGGCCGGCGATGTGAAGGTTGGCGGCTTGCCCAATGACGCGGTGGCGAGCCAGAAGATGATCGACGCTCAGCCGGCGACCGTGCATCTGGTGATCCGGATGAGCCGGCAGTTTGTGATGGTCGAGGCTCGGGCGGGCAACGAGGTGAAGCAACTGTATTCAGGGAAGCATGAGCTGGCCGCCGACAAGCCGCGGTATGTGGGGGTGCGGTTCAAGCTGAAGGGAAGCGAGAGGTCCGAGTCGGTGACGGTGCAGTCGGTGTTGGTGCAGAAGCCTTGAAGAAATTCATGTCAGTCTCCAGCGCGACGAACAACATCGCTTCGCCTTCAGACCTGGACGTGGCCAAGTTTCTGGGTGAAACGCACGCACTGTTGCAGGAGGAACTGGGGAAGGTGATCGTCGGCCAGCACCGCGTGATCGAGGAGATGCTGGTGGCCGTCTTCGCGCGGGGGCATTGTCTGATGCAGGGGGTGCCGGGGCTGGCGAAAACGCTGCTGGTTTCGACGCTGGCGCGGACGATGGATTTGTCGTTTCGCCGCATTCAGTTCACGCCTGACCTGATGCCGTCGGACATTACCGGCACGGATATTCTGCAGGAAGATCCGGAGACGGGCCGGCGGCGGTTTGAATTTCAGAAGGGGCCGATTTTCGCGAACATGCTGCTGGCCGACGAGATCAACCGCACGCCGCCCAAGACGCAGGCGGCGCTGTTGCAGGCGATGCAGGAGCGGCAGGTGACGGCCGGGAGCCGGACGTTTGATCTGCCGGATCCGTTTTTCGTGCTGGCGACGCAGAATCCGATCGAGCAGGAGGGGACTTATCCGCTGCCCGAGGCGCAGCTGGATCGGTTTATGTTCATGGTGCTGGTGAATTATCCCGAGCGCGAGGAAGAGCTGGAGATGCTGAAGCGCACGACGGGTGCGCCGATGGAGCGGGTGCTGCCGGTGATCGGGGCGCAGCGGATCATCCAGTTGCAGGAACTGGTGCGGCGCGTGCCGGTGGGGGATCATGTGTACAACTTCGCGCTGGATATCGTGCGCATGACGCGGCCCAATGAGCCGGGCGCATCGGACTTTGTGCGACATTGGCTGAGCTGGGGCGCGGGGCCGCGGGCGGGGCAGTATATGGTGGTGGCGGGGAAGGCGCGATCGTTGATGCAGGGGCGGCTTTACGTGACGACGGAGGACATTGAAGCGGTGGCCGCGCCGGTGCTGCGGCATCGGATCGTCCCGAACTTCAATGCGGAGGCCGAGGGGATCACGGTGGAGCAGATCATTGAGAAGATTTTGAGTATGACGCCACGGGGGAAGGGGGAGCGGCTGCTGTAGGATTTTGGCTGCAAGAGGTGATTAACGCGTGTATGATGATGTCTGAGGACTGCCGATGCACACGACCACAGAAACAGGGGTAGTTACCCCTGACGACCTGCTGAATATGCCGGACTCCGTTGCTTATGAGCTGGTCGATGGGAATCTGGTGGAGAGACACATGGGCGCGGAGTCCAGTGAGATCGCGGCGCGGATCATTTTCCTTTTGGGCCTGTTCATACGAACGGCCCGTCTGGGACGCATCTTCGGTTCCGACACCAGTTATCAGTGTTTCGCTGAAGCACCCGATAAAGTTCGCCGTGCCGATGTGGGTTTTGTTCGCCTTGAACGCCTTCCCAATGGCCGCGCTCCCAAGGGACAGTGCCGCGTAGCTCCCGACCTGGCCGTTGAGGTGGTGTCGCCGAACGACACGGCCGAGGAAGTGGATGAAAAGGTCTTTGAATGGCTGCGCGGGCGTCCCGTTGGTGTGGGTGGTTAGTCCGGGGCTTCAAACTGTTCGCATCCATCGCCCCCGAACGGCCAGCAAGGGGCCGGTCTCCATCCTTACGCAAGAGGATGTTCTGGAAGGGGAGGATGTGCTTCCCGGTTTCTCTTGCCGTGTCCAGGAGATCTTCGAAGCTATCTGACCAGCTTATTGGGCGGGCAGACGATCAATACGATTTCCTGATCAATTGCCGATAAAGAGCCGCATGGCCGCCATCGTCTCGACGTTGCCGTCGTCACTCGTGCGCCGCAGGCTTGGCCGTGGGGGTGTTGACGATGGGTTGCGTGATGTGTGCTCTGGCCAGCCGGGCGGGGTTTCTGGCGCACCCGTTTACGAACGATTCGGGCCTATATATTTTCATGGGGAAGACGCTGGCTGAGGGGGGAGCGATTTATCGGGATTTTTATGAGACGAAGCTGCCGGGGGTGCCGCTTTTGATGGCCGGGCTGTGGCGGATGTTTGGCGGGTGGTGGCCGGGTTACGTGGGCGTGCAGGTGGTGTTGGGGATTCTGGGGCCGGTTGTGCTGGGAAGGGTGGTGGGGCGGGGGATGCGAATGCCGGTGACGTTGTTTGGGATTGTGTTCTTTAATTTTGGGCCGGCGGTGTATGGGGGATTTCAGTTGGAGACGGTGCAGGGGTTTCTGGCGACGCTGGGGGCTTGTGCGGCGGTGTGGGCTCTAAGGGCAGGCGACAGTGGGGACGCGAAGGGAGTGGAATCGGGTTCGCTTTTTTGGGTGGGCTTGCCGGGGGATGTGCGGGGATGATCAAGCCTAGCGGGGCGGCGGTGGTGTTGGCGCTGGTGGGCGTGTTGCTGGTTGGATGGCGGGCACGCGGCGTGGCTCGCGCGGTGGCGGCCATCGTTGGCTTGTGCGTTCCCATCGGGGCGGTAGCAGCGTGGACGGCGCATGCGGGTTTGCTGGGGGAGATGCCGGCGCTGATTCATCAGTGTGCGCTCTATGCGAGCCAGACACCGATGGATGCCGGCGCGTGGGGGATGCTGGGGCTGGCGATGCTGGTGCTGGGCGGGCCGATTGTTCTTCGGTGGCGGTCAGGGCGGGGGGCGGATGGGGAGGAGAGGGCGGAGCGGTCGATTGTCTGGTTTGCGCTCGCGTGGTTTGCCCTTGAGCTTATCGGCGTGGTGCTTCAGCGCCGGATGTATGCGTACTACTTTCTGGTTCTCGCGCCGCCGGCGGCGCTGGTGTTTGGGGTGGTGTCGCGCGAGGCGCGGCTGGGGCCTGCGCGACTGGGGCCTGTGGCGCTGGGGCTTGTGCCGGTGATGGCGTTGTCGCTGGCGTGGGGCGGTCGGGATCTCTTGCAGGTGTGGCGCGGCGTGGATCGGTTGCCGGTGAGCCGGTATCTGATGGAACATGCGCGGCCGGGCGAGGCGGTGTGGGCGGATCAGATGTCGCGGCTGTTGATTGAGACAAATCTTCGGCCGGGGGCCGCGTATGCACATATTTTTTACTTCACGAACTACGACGAAGCGCCGCTGGATTATTCGAGGCAACTGCTGGCGGATTTTGAGGCGCGGCGGCCGGCGTACATTGTGCTGCGGAAGGATTTGGATGAACAGCTAAAGCGGCAGGCGCTTGGGCTGGTGATGCTGAGCGACCGGCCACGCCGGCGCGAGAACTTTTTTGAGGCGTGGCGACAAGTCCGGGAATATGTGGGGCTGCATTATCGGGCCGAGGCCGAGGTGGATGGGCAGGTTGTGTATCGGCGGGCTTCGTGACGGCGCATCGGGACGGGCCGATAGAAGAACCATGACGGCACTTCGCGCGCAGCCTTTGTATTCATCTCTGGAGATGGGATGCTGCTGGCATTGCTCGCGTGGCGCTGGTCGGCGTCTGCATCGTCGGCGCGGTTTGCGGGCGGCTGGCATACCTGCCTTATCCTTTCCTGAATGACGCGGGGGTTTATGTCCTGATGGGCAAGACGGTTGTTAATGGCGGCCGGCTTTACCAGGATTTTTACGAGACTAAGTTTCCAGGGGTGGCGGTCCTGATGGCAGGCTGCTGGCGATTGTTTGGCGCACACTGGGGGCTGTATGTGCTGCTCCAACTTGCGATGACGCTGCTGGGGGCATGGGCGATGGCTCGCGAGACGTCGCGGCATCTGGGACGGGAGGCGGGGCTGGCGGCGGGACTGTTCACGCTGGTCTTTTTGAACGTGCCACAAATTGTCTTCGGGGGATTTCAACTGGAGACGGTCCAGGCGTTTCTGTCAATTCTCTCCGCGTGTGCGGCCATGCGCAGCGCTGCGCACTGGCACTTTGCCCGCTGCGACTGTATGCGGGCGCTGCAGCGGGTTGCGCGGCGATGGTAAAGCCTACCGGGGCGGCTGTTTTGGGTGCGGCGGCTCTCGTGCTGCTCTGGCAAGTGAAAGGCGACGTGCGCGGGATGGCTCGTCGGACATTTGCCTTGGGCACTGGGTTCCTGCTGCCGGTGGTTGGGGTCGCGGTGTGGGTAATTCATGCGCATCTGCTTGAAGAAATACCGGCGCTTTGGCGGCAGATCGCGCTTTATGGAAGTCAAAGTCCTATCTCGCACACAGGTTTGCGCAATCTGGCGATTGTGGGTAGTGCGATGGCGCTGCCGATGGCGGTTCGATGGGGCGCTGGACGGCGTGCGATTGGAGGCGAGAAGTTTGCGCTAGCTCACACTCGATCATTGTGTTGTTTGCATGGTTATGGCTGGGGTTTGAGATGCTGGGCGTGGTCGTTCAGGGGCGAATGTACCTTTATCACTTCCTGGTTCTCGTGCCGCCTGCTGCATTGATTTACGCGAGCGTGACGCGCTCGGGGCGGCTGCGGCCGATGGTGACAGGGCTGTTGCCGTTTGCGCTCGTGTCGATCGCGTGGAGCGGGTCGCACCTGCGTCTGGCGATAAGCTCACCGCCGACGCCGGAGGTGCAGGCGTATTTGATCGCGCATACAAGTCCAGGCGAGGCAGTGTGGATGGACCACATGGAGCGCCTTTTGGTGGAGAGTGACCGCAGGCCGGGGTCGCGGTATGCACACCTGTTTTACTTTGCCAACTACGACCAGGCGCCGCTGGAGTACGTGGATCGGCTGCTGAAGGATTTTGAAGAGCGCCGGCCGGCGCTGATCGCGTTGTATGACGACATTGATGAGCGGAACGTTGTAGCGGCTGGTCTGGTTCCGGGGTACGCGAAGCGGCCGGTGCGGTGCGCGAATTTCTTTGAAGCCTGGCGGCGCTTTAAGGATTATCTGGCCGCGCGGTATCGGCCGGAGGCGAAGGTGGACGGTCAGGTGATCTACCGCCGGCGGTGAAAGATTGAAAATTGACGATGCGCTTGCGGCCCAGCGCGGCCATGTTCTATCCTCTTGCCCATGCAGATCATGATGAACACCGGCGGGATCGCGGGGACCAATGCTTTTCTGGTGGCGGATGAAGCATCAAAAAAGGCCGTGATTTTTGATGCTCCCGACGGGACGGTGGCGCCGCTCGTGGAGCAGGCGAAGCAGAGGGGTTGGGATGTGATTGGGCTTTGGCTGACGCACGGCCATTTCGATCATGTGGCCGATCATGCGGTGGTGACGCGGGCTTTTCCCAATGCGAAGGTGCTGATTCATCCGCTGGATGAGGCGAAGTTGCAGGACCCGCGCAGCTCGATGTTTCCGCTGCCGTTTGTGATCCCGCCGCGCAGTGCGGATGGGCATGTGGTTGAGGGGCAGAAGTTGGCGATCGGGGAGATTCAAGTGGAGGTGATTGAGACGCCGGGGCATTCGCCCGGGCACGTGATGTTTTACATGCCGGGCGAGGAGGTGCTGGTGGGAGGGGATTTGATCATCATGGGGGCGATTGGCCGGACGGACCTGCCGGATTCAGATCATGCGGCGCTGGAGGCATCGGTGCGGCGGGTGATGAAACTGCCGGCCAGCACGCGGCTGTTGCCCGGACATGGCCAGCCAAGCACGCTGGGGGAGGAGATGCAGGGGAATTTGTATGTGCGGGAGATTGTGGGTGCGTGACAAAAGGTTCTGACGGATGGGGACACGTCAAACTCGTCTGCTTCCAGCAGCAATCGAAATTGCTCGTATATCGCTGCCTGCTTCGCATCGGCAATGGTGCTGGTGTGCGATGCGCGCCAATCAATACCAGCGAACGTGCCTCCGAACAAATGGATAGCTACCCCATCTCGACATCGCCCCCAGGGCAACCCGACGACTCCCGGCCAAAGTAATTGCCCTCCTGTACGACGAAAAACATTCCGCTTCGCCTTCGCCTCAAAACGCCTACAGCCCCCTGACACTTGACATCTACCTAACACGCGCTATACTACCCCAGGCGTCAACTGGCCAACCACCGGCCCACGCCGCCCCATCCCCAGATGGAGCACAACAAGGGGAACCCATGCTCATCCATCCCACCAGCCACCAAAACCCCGGACGCAAATCCGTGGCTTCTTCCCCCACGCCCCACCCACCCCCTTGGCCCGCACACTCTTCTCGTCGGTCGCTTACGTGCCGGTCATGGTCGCTTTGTGTGCTGGTTATGTGTCGATCATGTGTCGGTTGTGTGTCGGTCACGTGCTGGTCATGTGTCGGTTATGTGTTTGTTTTCTGCAGCCACTTTCGCCTTAAACCCTTGTCAACACTCACCCCCCTCTCAAAAACCCCTGCGCAACTCAATTACAACTCGACAAAACCAACCCAAACCGACCGCCACCTCCACCATTCAAACTTCTTCCTTCATACTTCTAACTTCCTCCCCCTCCCCACCATGCTTCAAACTTCCCCTCCCTCCCTCTATGATCGTTTGAAAAGGCAAATAACCATGATCCCGCTCGCCGACCGAATGAATCTCGTCTCCGACTCCATTACCCTCGCCGTCAGCGCCAAGGCCAACGCCATGAAGAAGGCCGGCGTAGACGTTGTAGGCTTTGGCGCGGGCGAGCCTGATTTTGACACCCCCACCTTCATCAAGGACGCCGCCAAGGCCGCCCTCGATAAAGGACAGACCAAGTACACGCCCACCCCCTGTATTCCCGAGTTGAAAGCCGCCATTGCGGAGAAATTCAACAAGGACAACAACCTCCCTTACAAGCCTGAAAACATCACCACCGGCGCGGGCGGCAAGCACTGCCTTTACATGGCCTTCATGGCCCTCATCAACCCCGGCGATGAAGTCCTCATCCCCTCGCCCTACTGGGTCAGCTATCCCGAGCAGGTCAAGCTTGCCGGCGGCGTCAACAAGATCATCCGCGGCGAAGAGCGCAACAACTTCAAGATCACGGCCGAGCAACTAGAAGCGTCTATCGGCCCGCGCAGCAAAGTCCTTGTCCTAAACAGCCCCTCCAACCCCGGCGGCCATGCCTACACGCCAGACGAGCTCAAAGCCCTCGCCGACGTCGTTGTGAAGCACCCAGACCTCGTCGTCTTCTCTGACGAGATCTACGAAAAGCTCGTCTACAACGGCCTGCAATTCGTCAGCTTTGCCACGCTTCACCCCCAGCTTCTCGATCAAACGCTCACCTTCAACTGCCACTCCAAAAGCTTCGCCATGACCGGCTGGCGCATCGGCTACATCGGCGGCCCGAAGCTTTACATCGATGCTATCAACAAGCTGCAGAGCCAGATGACCAGCCACATCACCAGCTTCACGCAAGCGCCCGCCGCCGCCGCCCTCACCGATCCGCGCGGCCGGGAGAGCGTCGAATCCATGCGCCAGCAGTTTGAAAAGCGCGCCCATCACATGTGGCAGCGCCTGAGCGACCTGCCCAAAATCCACTGTGTCCGGCCGCAGGGCGCCTTCTACTGCTTCCCCAACGTCAGCACTTATTTCGGCACCAAAGCGGGCGAAGCCCCGATCTCCGACGCCGTCACCTTCGCCGCCGCCCTGCTTGAACAAAGCCACGTCGCGGTGGTGCCCGGCAACGACAGCGGCTTCGAAACCCACGTGCGCCTCAGCTTCGCCACCAGCATGGAGCAGATCGACAAAGGCATCGACCGCATCGCCGAGTTCCTCCAGAAACTCTCGTAACTCTCAAGCAGGGGGTGTCGAATGTTCAGTCCCAATCCCGCCCATCAGCTGGCCAATTTCCCGCGCGCCGCTGTTGGGAAAATCAGTCAGCGTCAATGTCCCGCGGTACAACACCGCGATCCGATCACACAGCCGCAACAGTTCATCCAGTTCGCTGCTGATCAGGATGATTGCACACCCGTCCTCGCGGTGCTTCAAAAGCTGCTCATAAACAAAATTGGTGGCCGCGATATCCAGCCCGCGCACCGGGTTCATTGCCACAATCAGCTTCGGCTTTACCACCGCCAGTTCCCGTGCCAAAATCACCTTCTGCTGATTTCCCCCACTGAGCCGGCCCACCGGCGCATCGACTCCCGCCGCCCGAATATCAAAAAGCTTAATAAGCCCCGCCGTCGCCCGCCGAACCTGTCTCCACACCACGAGTGGCCCGGCCGAGTAGGGGGGTCGTGCGTGATGCTTCAGTGCGATGTTCTCAGCGATGCCCATCGCCCCAACCAGTCCCTCGCGCTTTCGGTCGTTGGGGATGTGCGCGTGTCCCAACTC
Source organism: uncultured Phycisphaerales bacterium (assembly GCA_963788015.1). GTDB lineage: Bacteria > Planctomycetota > Phycisphaerae > Tepidisphaerales > Tepidisphaeraceae > JBBRHH01. The sequence goes on along the minus strand of CAWBEY010000012.1, from coordinate 1,763,744 downwards.
CGCGATCCCCGACCCCCAGCGCCGACACATCGCGACCGTTGAGAAATATCTTCCCCTCGACCACCGGCCGCAACCCCACCAGCATTTCCGCCAACTCCTGCTGCCCATTTCCATCCACTCCGGCGATGCCGAAAATCTCCGCCCCCACCTCCAGCGAAATCGGCGCAACGCCCTTTCCCGCTGCCCCGGCAGTTCCAGAACCGCCTGCCCTGCGGCCGCCCGACCTTCGTGCGCCCGCACCTGGGTCACCGCCCGTCCCACCATGTGCTCAGCCAGCTCCTCCGTGCCAACCCCTTTGGCTTCTCCTCCCCAAACCACTTTTCCCCTTCGCAGTACAGTCAGGTCATCGCAAATCTGTTTGACCTCGTTCAGTTTGTGGCTGATGAAGACCACGCTGGTTCCTTCCTCCCGAAGCCTGCGCAACGGCCGAGAAAAGCTGCTCCACTTCGGCCGGGGTCAGCACGGCCGTTGGCTCATCCAGAATCAATACCTTCACCTCCCGGTAAAGCGCCTTGAGAATCTCCACCCGCTGCTGTTGCCCCACCGACAACTCTTCAACCCGCGCCTGGGGGTCCACCTCCAGCCCCAGCCCGCGCGAAAGCGCCGTCAGCTTTCGCGTCGCCTCAGCCCGATCCAGCCACTGCCCTTGCCGCTGGTCCCCCAGCAAAACGTTGTCCAGCACCGACATCGCCCCGGCCAGCATGAAGTGCTGATGCACCATCCCGATGCCCCTGCGCAATCGCATCATGCGGCGAGCGAATTGCAACAGGCTTTCCATCCACAACGATCTCCCCCGCATCCGCCCGCACCAGTCCATACAGCACGTTCATCAAAGTGGTCTTGCCCGCCCCGTTTTCCCCCAGCACCCCATGAACCCGGCCTGCTCCGAGCGTCAACGACACGCCATCCAGCGCGGCCGAGCCTCCGAATCGCTTATGAATGTTCTGAAGGCAAACCAGCATGCAGGCCATGTTACCGGCGAAGGCCGGCGCATTAACGGGTTGCCCCCACCGTCCGCGTATCAGCCGCGGCTCGGGTGCTCTCGATCAGTCCCTCCAGCGTCGCCCGCGCCTTGCCATTGTCGATGGCCTCCGCCGCCAGCGCCAGCCCCTCTTCCATTTCGTTGACCTTTCCGGCCACGACCAGCGCCGCCCCGGCATTCAGCACGGCGATATCCCGCAGCGGCCCGGTCATCCCCCACACCACATCCTGCAAAGCCGCCGCCGCCTGATCCACGCTCTCCACCTGCAAGTCCGACAGCCGAGCGTAAGGCAACCCCAGCGACTTGGGATCCAGATGCCACGTGTGAATCTGCCCATCCCGCAGCTCACTCACCCGCGTTGGCCCAAGCGTCGAAAGCTCATCCAGCCCATCGTCCGCATGCACCACCCACGCCCGATGGCTCCCCAACTCGCGCAGCACGCTCGCCAGCCGATCCGTCAGTTCCGGCGCAAATACACCCAGAAGCTGGTGTCGCGCCCGCGCTGGATTGGTCAGCGGACCCAGCACGTTGAAAATCGTTGGAATGCCAAGCGACGAGCGGGCCTCCCCGACAAACTTCATGGCAGGGTTGTGATAGCGCGCGAAGGCAAAACAAATGTTGTTCTTCGCCAGGCAATCGCCAAGGCGGTCGGGCGTCAGATCCAATTGCAGCCCAAGCCGCTCAAGCACGTCGGCCGACCCGGATTTGCTGGAAGCGGACCGGTTTCCGTGTTTCACCACCCGCACACCCGCGGCCGCCACGATGATGGCCGCGGCCGTGGAGATATTGAATGTCCCGCGCACGTCCCCGCCTGTGCCGCACGTGTCGATGATCACCGACTGCTCGGTGCTCGCCGCCGAGACCTGGCCGCAATCAATTGGCAGCCCCTTCTCGCGCATGACGATTGCGGCCCCCACCAGTTCTTCGACCGTGGTGCCCTTGGCCGCCAGACCTACCAGCAATCCGCCGATCTGCGCGTTAGTCGCCTCTCCCGAGAGAATGTGGGCGAACGCCTCGCGAGCTTCGGCTCGCGTAAGATCTTCGCGGCGGCAAAGCTTCAGGAGAATCTCGCGCAGGGGAGCGTTCATGATGAACGCGATTTTCGGTTCATTGGCGTTGAATGCAAGGTGCTGAGGTGTCAGTGGTGTCGGCCTAATGCATGGTCGGCCCGTGTGCTTTTGGCTTTTTCATGAGGAAGGGGAGGGGGATGCAGATCAGGAAGCACCAGCCCATCATGCGGAAGACGTCGATGTAGGCGAGCATGTTGGCCTGGCGCTGGACGAGCTGATAGATCGACGCCAGAGCGCGTTGGGTGGCTTCGATGGGGCTGTAGCCCTGGGCGGTGAGGGTGCGGGTCATGTTCTGAAGGGCGTGGCGGTATTGGGGATCGAAAGGTGTGACGTGGGCGACGAGGATGGACTGATGATGCTGGCCAAAACGGGCAAGGAACGTGGCGGCGATGGAGATGCCGACACTGCCGCCAATGTTGCGGGCGAGGTTGATGAGGCCGGAGGCGTTATTGTTTTTTTCCGGCGGGATAAAGGCGTAAGAGATGGTGTTGATGGGGACAAAAAGAAACGCGAGGCCGGAAGCCTGGACGACGCGCGTGAGCATGACGGTTTTGAAATCGACCTGCAGGTCCCAGTGGGTCATGAGGTAGAGGCCAACGGCGCCGATGAAGAGTCCGAGCGCGATCATCCAGCGGGCGTCGTAGCGGCCCAGGAGAAAACCGACCAGGGGCATGAGGAGCATGATGGCGACGCCGCCGGGGGAGAGGACCAGGCCGGCCTGGGTGGCGGTGTAGCCCAGGAGGGTTTGCGTGAAGAGCGGGATAAGGACGGTTGAGCCCAGAAGGACGAAGCCCAGGAGGAACATGAGAATGTTCGACATGGCGAAGTTGCGATCGCGCAGGAGGTGGAGATCGACGATGGGGTCGGGGCAGAACCATTCCCACAGCACCGCGCCCGACGAGGCTGAGCACGGAAATGATGAAGCAGGTGGTGATGAACGGGGAGCCAAACCAGTCTTCGCGCTCGCCTTTGTCAAGGACGACCTGGAGGAGGCCCAGGCCGGCGGCGATGAGGGAGAGGCCGACAAAGTCGATGCGGACGCCTTTCTTGAGGCGTTCCTCGCGAGCGGCGACGACTTTCGGGGGATCGTGAATCAGGCTGGAGGTGAGGAGCAGTGAAATGATGCCGACGGGGACATTGATGTAGAAAATCCAGCGCCAACTGAAATTGTCGGTGATCCAGCCGCCCAGGGTTGGTCCGATGACGGGGGCGACGACAACGGCGATGCCATAGACGGCGAAGGCCATGCCGCGTTTGGCGGGGGGAAAGGTGTCGGCGAGGATGGCCTGTTCGGAAGGGGCCAGGCCGCCGCCGCCCAGGCCCTGGAGGACGCGGAGGAAGACAAGGATACCCAGGGACGGGGCAAGGCCGCAGAGGAACGAACTGACGGTGAAGAGGGCTACGCAGGTCATGTAGAAACGTTTGCGTCCCATCAGATCGGAGAGCCAGCCGGAGAGCGGAAGGACGATGGCGTTGGAGACGAGGTAGGAGGTTAACACCCACGTGGATTCGTCCTGGCCGGCCGAGAGGTTGCCGGCGATGTGGGGGAGGGCGACGTTGGCGATGGATGTGTCGAGCACTTCCATGAAGGTGGCGAGGGTGACGGTGACGGCGATGATCCAGGGATTGACGGCGGCCCGCTCGTCGTGGTCGGTGAAGAGAGGGGTGTGGGCGGCGACAGTCATGGCCGGGGGTTGGACAGGGGCCGGGTTATCGCACTTTCACCTTTGGTTCGACAGAGAGGCCTATTGCAAGTGGGTGGTCTTTGTCGGGGGCGGAGTCGATGACGATTTTTACGGGGATGCGTTGGACGACTTTGACGAAGTTGCCTGTGGCGTTTTCGGGTGGCAGCAGGCTGAAGCGAGCGCCGGTGCCGGCCTGGATGCTGTCGACGTGGCCTTGGAGTTGGGAGTGCGGGTAGCGGTCAACGTGGACTGTGACTGGTTGGCCGATTTGCATAAAGGTGAGCTGCGTTTCTTTGAAGTTGGCCGTGATCCACATGTCGGGAAGGACCATGCCCAGCAGGACCTGGCCGGGCTGGACGTACTGCGCCGACTTCGGCGCTTTTGCGGGAAACGTAGCCGTCGCTGGGGGCGAGGAGGTGGGTGTAGGAAATATTTAACTGAGCGGTGGCCAGATCGGCCTTGGCGCTGGTGATGTCGGCCTGGGCGACCGCGACCTGCGCATTGGAGGAGGTGAGTTGGGCCTTGGCGGCTTCGAGCTTTTTGCGATTCGAATCGAGCTGTGCACGAGCGTTTTTAGTGGCGGCCTCGATGTTTTCCACATCCTGCGCGAGACGGCGGCGGCGGGAAGGCTTTTATAACGCTCGAGCTGCGACTGGGCGCGCGAGGCTTCGGCCTGGGCGGCAGCGACGTCGGCCTCCGCGGCGCCGATGTTGGCCTGGCTGGTGGTGACCTGCGCCTGGGCCTGGCCTTCCTTGCTGAGGGCGGATTGGAGAGCGGCCTGGGACTGGTTCACGCGAGCCTGATAATCGCGCGGATCAATTTCGGCCAGGGGTTGGCCTCTGCGCACAAACTGGTTGTCGCTGACGTAAACGGTGAGAAGATGGCCGGCCACCTGCGGGCTGATCTCGACGACATCGCCGTCGATGAAGGCGTCGTCGGTGGTCTCGAACTGGCGGGCGTGCAGCCACCAGACAATGCTCAGGACCAGGACGACCAGCAGTACGACGGCCGCGATGAGCAGAACTTTCGGCGGCTTGTAGAAAGGCGGAGCTTTGGGCTGTTGATCTTCGGCCGCCTGCCGCTGCTGATTGGAGGTTGGCTCTGCGCTGGCTGGCTTTTGGTTGCCATCACTGTCCGAAGGGTGGGCGGTGGCGGGAGTGGATCGCGGCTGGATGGACGCCTGGCTCATATCGATCATTTCCGAACATGTGGCCTCCGACTGTAGGGCGCGGTGGGTGCGGGTCTAATCGGAGTTTTCGGAAGTTCAGATGAGGAGAGGGGAGATGGCGTGTTGGCGATTGGCGAGGTTAGAAAAGCCGTCACACCTTGATAAGGATCTGTCGCTTATACAAGAATCGGGCGATGGCAAGCATGATGGCGACGCCGATGATGCCGGCCACAACGTGGAGGGATTTGTTAAGAATTTCGGAGTTGTACGTGCCGCCGACGAAAAGCTGGGCGAGCTTGTCGAAGCGGATGAAGCGGTCAAGCAGATAGAGTGTGATGGGGTTCATGCCGATCCAGACGAAAGGCGTGGCCCAGGCGCGAAACTTCAACACGTCAATGGCCAGATAAAACAGGCCCAGGAGCATCGCGCTGTATCCGCCGGCCACCAGCACGAATGAGCTTGTCCAGATTTTCTTGATGACCGGGAAGCGGAAGGGCGCGGGCACGTGGGCCGCGGGCCATTGATCTCCCCAGTAAAATCCCAGGGCAACGAAGGCCGCGCCCAGGGCGATCAGGAGAAGGGCTTTTTGCAGGGGCGAGGGGCGGGAGGCTTTGAGAAGCAGGCCGGCGAAGACGCCCAGGAGGCAGGTTGCGATGGCGGGGAGGGTGCTGAGGAGGCCTTCGGGATCGTGATCGCCATCATACTTGTGGAGCGGGAGGCACTTGGCGTCGATCCAGTTGGCGAGGTTCTTGCCTTCGTCGAAGGAGGCGTGGCCAACGCCAGGGACCGGAACTAAAGCGAGGAGGATCCAGTAGGAGAGGAGCAAGACCAGGCAGATGAGTGCGAGCGTGCGGGGCCTGAACAGGCAGAAGAAGAGGCCGGCAAAGAGGTAGGCGAGTGCGATGCGCTGGAGGACACCCATGATGCGGAGATTTTGGACGCCGCGGGAAAGGCCGCCGTTGTAGAGCATTCCGAGGACGAAGAGGATAACGGCGCGGACAACGATGCGGCGGACGGCGAGCGTCCTATCACCGGTCTGAAGAAGTTTTGTCAGCGAGAAAACCCGGGAGACGCCGACGACAAAGACGAACATGGGAAAGATCAGGTCGTAAGCGGCAAAGCCTTCCCAGGCCTTGTGGCCAAGCTGCTGATCGAGGATTTGCAGGGGTTTGACGGGCCAGAGCAGGGCGATGGGGTGGAGGAGGGCTTCGCCGCCGATGATCCAGAACATGTCAAAGCCGCGTAGGGCATCAAGGGACAGGAGGCGGGGGGCGGAGAGCGGGCGTGCTGGTTCCATCGTGAGCTGTGAGTCGGGACAAGTCGTGGTGGTCATGGGTGTCGGTGTGAAAGCGGCATCTGGATTGGCGTCGGGTCGGGCGCAAATTACTAGAGCGAGACAGATCAGTGGGGCGAGGACGAGTCGGTGGTTGGGCGTCGCAATTTTCCCGTTAGCGGCGGTTGGTGTTATTTTTCGCCGATGCAATAGAGGAAGGCGGGGGTGCGGTAGTACAGGCGCTGGCCTTGGAAGACGGGGGAGGCGAGGTTTTGGGATTGTTCTTTGCCGTCGCGCAGTTCTTCGATGAAGTTGATGGACAGCTCCTTGTATTCGCGGCCCGGCTGGATGACGAGAGTCGTGCCCTGGTTGTCCATGATGTAGATGTTCTTGCCGGCCAGTGTGGGGCTGGCGCCGCAGCCGGCCCAGTCCCAATAGTGCGTCCGCGGCTTCAGGGGAAGGACCTTGCGGTAGACGAGCGCGCCGGTGGCGGCGTCGTGAACCATCAGGCCGCCCCCCTGGGTAAGCTGATAAATAAGGCCATCGACGTAGAGGGGTGAGGCGACGAAGCCGCGGTCGAAGGGGTTGGTTTTTTTGTCGACAGGCAGTTCATCGTCGGCCCAGTCGGTTTTGAATTCATATGCGGGGGTGAGTTTGCCGGCATCGGTGGCGGCCGGGATTTTGAAAGCTTTGAAGCCGATGCTTTCGTTGTTGTTTTTGGGATAGCCGACGCGGGCGAAAATCGTGTCGCCTTCGACAATGGGGGTGGCGACCGAATCGCCGAAAATGCCTTTGTCCCAGATGGATTGGCCGTCCGCGACGCGGGCGAAGAAGCCCCATTGAAAACCGGCCACCCATTGGCCGCCCGATTGGAGGCGGAAGAGAGAGCCGTAGGTGTTGAACGCTTTGGCGGGGTTGGTCCACGCGAGTTCCCCGGTGGCAACGTCGTAGGCGCGCATCTCATGGGCCCAGACCACCAGGCGATTAGAGCAGAGAATCGGGCTGGCGAAGTTGCCATGCTCGCTGCCGCCGCCCGCGCCGCGTTTGATCCACTTGCGGTTGCCCTCGAGGTCGTAGCACGCGCTGACGCCGGTGGTGAAGAACGCGCAGACGTGCTGGCCGTCGCTGGTGGGAGTCGGGCCGCCGAAGCCGAAGACGGCCTGGCCCCAATAGCGGGTGAAATGTTTCTTGTCGATGGCGACTTGCTGATCGTTGATTTGTTTTTCGAGGTCGCGTTTGCGTGCGATGGCCGGGGGCGGGGCGTGGGGGGCGGCGGCGGTGAGGGCGGGAGGCTGGGCGTTAAGGGCTTCGACCAGATCGGCATTGGCCTTGGCGAGTTGGGGGAGGAGGGGGTCGAGCTTCTGAGCGATGTCGGGAAGGTCGGTTCGGTCGGCGGCGCTGGAGGCTTCGAATTCCGGGTTGGAGCGGATCCAGAGAAGTCGGCCAGTCTGGCTGTCGAGGCAGATGAGATCGGAAACCTCGGACGTGAGGAAGATGCGATCACCGACGACGATGGGGCTGGAGACGCAGGTGTTGGGAAGGGGGGACATCCAGAGGATCCCTTTGGAGGTGAAGTCGCCGCCGTCGCGTTTGCGTTGCCAGGAGGTGGGGGGAGTCGCGCCGGGGTATCGGCCGGTGCCGTCGCCGCGCCAGCCGACGGGTTGATCGGGAGAGGGTTTGAAAGTTGGCGAGCCGAGGGGGGCGGCGGCGGTGGTGGGTGATGGGAAGAGTGTCGCAAGGAGCGCAGCGAGTGCGAGGAAGAGTAACGGCCGCGTGGGTTGTTGCATGGTGATTCTCCGGTATCCCCTATACGCATGGAATGCTGCGGCGCTGTCGGGTGCTTTCGGAGGTGGGGCGCGGAGTTCGGGATTGTCGTTGGTGGATGTCGGAATGTCGTCTGGTCGGGCGTCACAGGCCGGACATCTTTTTCCAATCGCCAAAAAATTGTGGGTTGTGAGCAAGGAAATTCGGCGGGCATGGCTGTTGCTCAACGGCTGATCGTCTGATCACTCACTTCAAGGAGATTACGATGGGACGAGAAGACGTAGCGGCCGGGAAAGTCAAGCAGATCAAGGGCAAGGCCAATGACATTGCCGGCGCGGTGACAGGCGACACCGGCCAGCAGATTAAGGGGAAGCTGCAAAAGGCGGCGGGGAAAGTGCAGGAGGCGATTGGGAAGGCGAGCGTGGACCGGCCGGCGCGGGACACAGAGTAGATGCAACGACGATTGAGTGAGGAAGTGCCGGCCTGACGCGATGGGCGTTTTTTGGGCGGCTGATTTTTGACCCTTTTCACATTTGAGGAAGCCATGGATTCACTTCAAGAACTATTCGTTGATGAGCTGAAAGACATTTTCAACGCCGAAAATCAACTGATCAAGGCCCTGCCAAAGATGGCCAAGAAGGCGTCGAGTGAGGCGTTGAAGGAGGCGTTCACGCTGCACCTGGAGGAGATGCGCAACCAGGTTGAGCGGCTGGAGACGATTGGAAAGGCCCTTGGCGTGAGCCTGAAGGGAAAGAAATGCCACGCGATGGAAGGGTTGGTGGAGGAAGGGAAAGAGATTCTGGAAGAGGATGGGAAGGGGCCGGTGATCGATGCAGCGCTCATCGGCGCGGCCCAGCGGGTGGAGCACTACGAGATGGCCGCCTATGGAACGGTGCGGGCGATGGCTAACGAATTGGGGCATAAGGATGCCGCGCGTCTGCTGCAGGAGACGCTGGATGAGGAGGGGGAGACGGATAAGAAGCTGACCGGAATCGCGGAAGGAGAAGTGCTGGCGGCGGCCGCGCGGGATGGGGAAGAGGAAGAGGAGGAGGATTGATGGCGCAGGGGGCCGTTGAAAGAAACAGGATAGTGATCGGCTCGCTTATGGCGGGCCGATTTTTATTGAGGGCGGAATTGTTGCAAAGTCGGGTGACGATTGGGCGTGGCGCGGTCCAGGGCCTGCAAGCTGAGGAGGGCGAGGGCGGCGAGGTTGGCGAAGAGGAGGGGGGCAAACGCAGGGGCGCCATAGAGAAAATTGTTGCGGAGGTCGGCGGCGGGGCCTGCAAGGTCCGCGCGGATGTGGAGGATAAAGCCCAGCATGCCCACCAAAGCCTCGAAGAGCATGAGGGCCATGCAGATGTGAATGTAGCGGTGGTCAACCGTGACGAGCAGCGGCATGAGGAGAAAGGAGACGGCCAAGGCGCTGGCGGCGACGGGAATCCATTCCGTCCAGGAGGCAAAGCCGTTGCCAGCGTGATCGGCCAGACTGAGGAGGAAATTACCCACAAAGCCGCCGATGGTGAGAAGAATGGCCCACCATGCCCACTCGGCGGAACTGGGCTCGACCATGCGGTTAAGGAGCAGGAGCAGGCCCAGGCCGGTGTATGCGAGGGGCGCGGCAAAAGGGGCGGTGTAGACAAGGTTCTTGAGGGTTTGAGTTTCAAAGAACTGGCTGTCGAGATGGAAGATGAGGCCGGCGATGCCGACAAGTATGCTGGCCCAGCCGACCACCAGGCCGGCAAAATAGGCGGGAGAGCGGTGGGGTGGGGCAAAGCGGGGCAGGAAGGCGCCCGTAGTGGCGATGCCCAGCAGCAGCAGGATTGGAGCGGCGATGGAGAGGATGAGTGGGATCCATTCGGCGCGGTGGGCGAACTGATTGACGGAGTGGGCCAGAAAGATGTCGAAGCCGAGAAAGGCAAGGTTGACGAGGACGAAGAGTTCGATCCACTCACTTGGCTGCCAGCTTTTGAGACGTTGCAGGATGGATGTGCTGAAGGTCTGGCTCATGGGTTATAGCCCGAGGGATTGGTGGCGGGTCTGGTGGTCGGATGGGCGGCGGAGCTGAGGGCATTGTCGTGGTTCTGTCGGAGAGTGCGGGCCGCTTCTTTGATGTTGACCAGTTTGTTTACGATCTCGTAGTAGCCATGCCATTGCACAAAATCGGCCCCGCCCATGAACTGCGCCATGCTTGGCGGTGCGGCCGTAGTAGTGCCAGAGATCGAAGGCTTCAAACTCGATCGGTTCGTCGAAGGAGGCGGGTGTAAGAAGCTTTTGATCGTATAGCTCCTTCATCACCTGCTGGGATTGTCGCACCAGATCGTTGGTGGAGACGATGACCTGCTCGGCCTCCTTGTAGAAGGCATCGATACGCGGGCGCGTGTGGCATTTGAGACACACTTCCTGCATTTTCGCCTGGCCCAGCAGATAGTTGGGGCGCCGCTCGGAGATGGGCGCGAAGAGCCAGTAGGAAAGCCGTTCGGTGGTGTCATGGGTCGGCCCGATACCTTCCAGATCGCCCATGTGGCAGGTGGCGCAGGTGGGGACGGGCAGGTCCGTAGTGGTGATCTTGCCTGCGGGGGCGGCCATATTGAAATGGGCGGCGCTGGGACGCAAAAAGAATCCCATGCTTGGACTCTTCGTAGATTTCGATCTGCGAATGATCCGGACCCATGTGACATTGCCCGCAGGTGCGCGGGTTGCGCGCCAGTTCAACGGAGGCGACATGGCGGGCGTGGCAGGCCGTGCAGGTGCCGATGGTGAGGTCGGCGTTGGGCTTGCCGACACTGTGACACTGATAGCAGCCTTTATTGACCGCAGCGGGGCCTTCCTGGCCGACCAGCGGGTTGGCGGGGCGCGAGACGGCGCCCTTGTGGTAGGTTTCCGCGAAGGCGATCTGCTCGGGCGTGAAGTCCTTGGGGCCGCTGACGGCGGCCCATGCGGGAGCGGCGTGGCGGCTGCGGAGGAACTGCTCGTACTGCGTGCGGTGACATTGCTGGCAGTTGGCAGCGGTGAGGGACTTGGCAATGGCGAAGCCCCGATGTTCAAGCTTCTCCTGGCCGGCCATTGGTTGATGGCAGTCGAGGCAGTTGATGCCCTTCGCCGAGTGCTTGCTCATTTCATATTCGTGGACGATGGCGGAGGTCTGCTGACGGTGGCACTCAGAGCATTTGCCGGTGGCGAGGACGAATTGGGCGCCGGGTTGGGCAGTTTCGTGGGGCGGGCGGGCGCGGTTAATCATGAAGGCGACGATAACGAGTGCGGTGCCGAGAAAAACCGCGATGAAGACCGAGCGGAAGGAGGTGGAAGGCATTAAGGATCCTCCAGGTGCGTGGATGTGCCGACGCGCCGAAGTTAAGCACGTCGATCATACTTCGGGAACTGCATATCTTTTGGGTCAATAAATCGCGGCGGCCGCACAGGATGGGGAGGAGGAAGAAAAGGAAGAGTGATTGAATATGCGCAGGTATGGACAGCTTGTTGTCGGGACTCAGGAAGATCACGGTTTTGCTGCTGTTTCTGGGCTGGTTGTTGTCAACCCAGGGTGTGGGTGAAAAGGGGACTTCAATTGGAGGTGGAGGTGAACACGATATTGTTGATTGCTTGGCAATGGTTTATGATCTGGGTGATGACAAGAGGAAATGACGCATGACCTACGAGCAGCAGGTTAGAATTTGGTCACAGGCGGTTAAGAAGTCGGCAAAGAAAGTCCTCTCGTCGACGGAGAACACGACCAGGTTCATGAAACGTGCGGGGATAGTCGCGAAGAGCGGCAAGCATTTGGCCAAGGGCTACCGCTAATGCTCTTTTCACGGCTGCCGGCCTTTGTCCTGGGCTTTCATGGCTGCGATCGAGAAACGGCGGAGCGAGTTGTCGGGGGAGGGGCGCCCATCAAGCCGAGTCGCAACAACTATGATTGGCTCGGTCATGGAGTGTATTTCTGGGAAAATGATCCATTGCGAGCCAAGCAATGGGCACAATGGCAAGCAGAGCGTGCTCGGGCAAAAGGAAAGGTGTTCGTACCTGCTGTTGTGGGGGCGACGATTGACTTGGGCGTGTGCCTTAATCTCTTGGATGCCACATCCAATCGTCTTCTTGAATCTGGATATCGATTTCTGAAACGGGCGCAGGCCAGACTTGGCTTACCAATGCCGGCGAACCATGACGCGCCCGGAAACACGGATCGGCTATTACGCCGACTGGACTGCGCCGTGATCAATTCGTTGCATGACCTCATTGAGCAGCAGGGAGGCGAACCGTTCGACTCAGTGCGTGCTGCGTTTCTGGAAGGGAAGCCGGTTTATCCAGATAGTACGTTCCGAAGGAAGAACCACGTACAGATCTGCGTTCGCAATCGGCGCAGCATCAAGGGCTACTTTCACTTACTGCCGCGACGTTGAAAACATGGCTTGAAATATTTTCGGCTGCAGTTGGAGATGGTGTATTGTGTTACGCAATGCGCCATGGTCTTGACAAGTTTTTGGGGAGGGCAACAATTGAATTTTGCAGCGCGGGAGCGCGCTGGCTGTTTGCCGAAGCCGGGAAACGTGTTGCTGTCAGGTAGTGTGCGGCGCGTGCTGGTTTGGCCAATCTCCTGATGAGTGAAGGATCGAACGACGGACGCTTTGGCGAAGGTCCGCGGTGTTTGTCGCGGTTGGATTAACGAGAGGAAAACGGCGTGATATCGGTTCACGAGCTTACGAAGGTTTATGGCCAGACTCTGGCTGTGGACCACATCAGTTTTGAAGTTGAAAAGGGGCAGATTGTTGGATTTCTCGGGCCAAACGGCGCGGGCAAATCCACGACGCTGCGCATGCTGACTTGCTATATTCCGCCCACCAGCGGCGGGGCCAGCGTGGCCGGGTTTGACATCTTTCACCAGGCGGACGATGTCCGGGAGCGGATGGGATATCTGCCGGAAAACGTGCCGCTTTACACTGAGATGAAGGTGGAAGAGTACCTCGAATTTCGAGGGAAGCTGCGGAAGATGCCGCGCGAAGAACGCCGAAAGCGCATGGAGTATGTCATCGAGCGCTGCTGGCTGAAGACCGTGCGGCGCAAGACCATCGGGCATTTGTCCAAGGGGTATCGCCAGCGGGTGGGGTTGGCAGATTCGCTGCTGCACAATCCGCCGGTGTTGATTTTGGACGAGCCGACGGTGGGGCTGGATCCGACCCAGATTCGCGAGAGCCGGAAATTGATCAAGGAACTGGCGGGGCAGCATACGGTGATGCTTTCCACGCATATTTTGCCGGAAGTGGAGGCCGTGTGCAGCCGGGTGATCGTGATTGCCGGTGGCCGAATCGTGGCGCAGGGATCGCCGGAAGAACTGGTGAACACGCGCCGGTTGACGGCGCGAGTGTTGATCGAGTGCCGCGGGCCGGCCAAGGATGTGGAGATGGCGCTGGGGCGGGTGAGCGGGGTGGGGCATGTGGAGATTTTGCCGGGCCGGGCGGGGGCCGAGAATGGATCGGTGATCGCGGCGCTGAAGGCGAAGGATGGATATGACGTGCGGGAAGAAGCAGCGCGGACGGTGATCCAGCATGGATGGCCGCTGCGGGAAGTACGATTGGAGCATGCGACCTTGGAAGAATATTTCGTGCAGGTGACGGCCGGTCAGGCGATGGCAACGACAAGTGCAAAGGAGGTCGCATGAGCCGGGCATGGGTGATCGCTCGACGGGAGTTGAGCAGCTATTTTTATTCGCCAATCGCGTACGTGCTGATGATGCTGTTTCTGCTGGCGAGCGGCGTGTTCTTCTGGGACGACTTTCAGCCGGGCCAGCCGGTGGAAATGCGGCACATCTTTGAATGGATGGTCTGGCTGCTGGTGTTCGTGGTGCCGGTGCTCTGCATGGGGTTGCTGGCGCAGGAATGGGCAACCGGGACGATTGAAACGCTGATGACTTCGCCGATCGGGGAGAGCGAAGTGGTGCTCGGCAAGTTCCTGGGATCGCTGATGTTTTTTGGCGTGCTGGTGCTGCCGACGCTGATTTTCGTCGGGCTGCTCCGGCTGTATGGAACGCCTGACTATGGCCCGATTGTCAGCGGGTATCTGGGCATTGTGCTGGTGGGGGCGATGTACATTTCAATCACGCTGTTTTGTTCGTCCATTACCAAGAGCCAGGTGGTGGCGGCGGCGACGGCGGCGGCGATTTTGTTTCTGATCACGATCGTGCCGTACATGGCCGGCGGAAGGGCAACGCTGAGCGGGTTCTGGCGGACAGTGACCGACCAGGCGGTGTTCCGAAGGTACAGCGATTTTGCCAAGGGTGTGATTGATACGGCCAACGTTGCCTTTTTTCTGGGGGTGACGGCGGTGTTTTTGTTTTTGACGGTGAAGGTGATGGAGGCGCGGCGGTGGAAGTAGGGGGGAGTAGTCGGTAGTCAGTAGGCAGAAAGACCCTCACCCCTGCCCTTCCACCTCCCGCTGACGCGGGATCCCTCTGTGGTACAGGGAGAGGGGGAAGTTGAGAGGGTTGGAAGATCGATTCGGAGTTTCGGAAGCGAGATTTTTATGAGTGAGACCAATACGACGGATGAGAAGCGGGGGGGGATGCAGGCGGAGTCGCAGAAGGAGCGGTGGGTTAAGTACGGCGCTAACGTGCTGCTAATGTCGGTGGTGGTGATTGTGCTGGCGGGGCTGGTCATTTATGCCTGTCAGCGCAGCAACAAGCGCATCGATACGACGGCCGGGGGGCTTTATAGCCTCAAGCCGCAGACCGTGAACCTCATCAAGGAGAACAAGCAGAAGATCAAGATCATCAGCCTGTATACCAAAGCCAAGCCCAACGAGACGGCGGCGCAGGTCAGTGACAATGGGCCAAAGGCGGTGGATGAGACGGGGGTGGTGACGGATTTGCTCGATGAGTATCACAGCAAGGGATCGAACATCGAGGTGGAGACCATCGACCCGGTCACCAATCCCGGAAAGGTCGAGGACCTGATCAACGAGGTGTCGGAGAAGTATGGCGGGGAAGTGAAAAAGTATCGCGAGTTCGCCGATGCGCTGCCCAAGGCGTATGCGTCGATCCGGAAAATGTCCGAGCCGGAACTGGCGAAGATCAACGGCCTGCCGCTGAACGACATTCGCAGCGGGGAACTGGCCGAGAGCGTTGATCTGGCGCTGCGAAGCGTGCGCGATATTCCAAAAGCATTGAAGCAGAGCGACACGGCCTATCAGCGGGCGCTGAAGCAGCGGCCGCCGGATTACAAGGGCATCGCGGACAGCGTGTCGGAGAACATGCAGGGATTGTCGACGATCATGGGCGACATCATCGGCGACTTCAAAAAGTTCAAAGAGGACGAGAAAGTCCCGCAGGCTATCCGCACCTACATGGGAGACAGCCTCCCGCAGTATGAGGCCATCAAGAAGCAGGCGGATGATCTGGTGGCGCAGGCGAAGGGCCTCGGCGAATTGAAGCTGGATACCTTGCGGGATGCGCTGCGGCAGAAGAATCCAATCCTGGTCCGCGGCGAGACCGAATGGCGGGTGTTGGCGTATGACAAGGTCTGGCGGATCGATGACCGGGACATCCGGTCGATGGCTGAGAAGGGGGCGTTTCGCCGCAGGTTCGCCGGCGAGCAGATGATCACGACCGCCATCCTGGCGCTGAATCATCCGCAGAAGCTGAAGGTATGCTTTATCCGGGCGGGTGGTCAACCGGTGACCGAGGCGCGCGGCGTGATGATGGGGCAGGGGGGTCCGATGCTTCGGCCGGGCGGACCATTTTCCAGCGTGGCGGATCGGCTTCGCGAATATAACTTTGACGTCTCCGAAAAAGACGTAACCAACATGTGGGCGATGGAGTCGCGCGGGCAGGGTCCGCCTGAGCCGTCGATGGACGACATCAAGGACGCGGTCTGGGTGGTGCTGGCATTTCCAATGATGGAGCAGGGGCCGCAGGGAACGCCACCGCCGACGGTGGGGTCCAAGGTAATCGAGCACCTGGAGAACGGTGGTTCGGCACTGATCATCACCATGCCCCACGGCGAGGATCTGGCGCCGGTGTTGAAGAACTGGGGCATAGAGGTTCGCAATGATGCGATCTGCGTACACGACTTGATCACGACCGAAGGCGCACAGCAGGGAATGGTGGAAGAGGCCAAGAAGAACCCGTTTATTTTTGAGGTGCGCGACTGGGGGAATCACATGATCACCGACGCCATCCGGTCGCTGCCGGGTTTGATCCTGCGCAGCGCGCCGGTGAAGGTGACGCCGATGAAGGGCGTCACGGCCAGTGCGATTATTCCCGTGCCCGGCGAGCCATCGAATCCCAAAAGCTGGGGCGAGACGGACTGGCAGTCAATCACCACGCCGGCTGGTCCCAAGTTCGATGACGGCAAAGACATCGCCGGGCCGATTTTTGCGGGTGCGGCCGCCGAGAAGGAAAAGGCGGGTCGTGTGGTGGTGGTCGGCTCACACGGATTTTTCGTCGGCGCGGCTGGCGAGCCCGAAAGCGGCGTCGTCGAATTTCCAGATCTGGAGCTACGGCAGCGCGGAATCCTGGCCCCGCGATTCCCGGGCAACGGCGATTTGTTCATGAACTGTGTCTTCTGGCTCAACAAGCAGGACACCATGATCGCCATCAGCCCGGCGGCCATGGACGTCAACCGCATCAAGGACATGAGCTCCGGGATGCTGGGCTTCTGGCGGGTGGGCGTGCTGTTGATCGGGTTGCCGTTGCTGGTGCTGGCGGCCGGGGCGGCCATGTATGTTTGGCGCAGAGACTGATCTATGAATTTCAAAACCACAATCGTTCTATTGATCCTCCTCGCCGGCGTCGGCGGATATCTGTTCTTCACGCGCGACAAAGGAACCACCGACACCACGACGGTAACGGAGCGCCAGCTTGTGGACGTGAAGAAAGACGACGTGAGCAAGCTGGCAGTGACGGCCGCGGATGGCCGGCAACTTGTGCTGGAGAAGGCGACCGACAAAGGCACGGCCAAGAGCATGTCCAACACGCTGGGCGGGGCGCAGTGGCGGATGGTGCAGCCGGTCAAAGCGATGGCCGACCCGTCGGAGGTCAGCAGCCTGATTGATGCGATCACCGGCTTGAAGCCAACGGCGGCGGTGCCAAAGGGCGATGCGCCGCGCACCGGTCTCGACAAGCCGCAATTCAAGGTTGAGCTGACGGCCAACGGCAAGGCAACGACGCTGCTCGTGGGAGACAAACTGGCGGCCACGGGTGGGATGTATGTGAAGGTGGAGGGGCAGGATCAGGCGCAGGTGGTGCCGACGGATCTGTATGAAAAACTGGATCGGCCGGCCACGGCGCTGCGGCTGAACAAGCTGGTCGAGGCGAGCACGGCCGACATTCAACAATTGCGGATCACGAAGAAAGACGGCAACACCATTGCGCTGGAGAAGAAGGGGAATGACTGGGAAGTGACCCAGCCCAATGCCATGCCGGCCGATTCAACGGTGGTGAGCGATCTGCTGTTTGCGGTAACGGGTCTCCGGGCGGCAGAGTGGGTGGAAGATCCCAGCGAGGCGGCGGGCCTGGACAGGCCGGCGCTGGTGGTCTCCTACAGCACGCAGGCGCCATCCACGCAGCCGACAACAGTTCCCGCAACTGGGCCGGCCATTGGTTCTGGCGTGTCGATCCGGTTTGGCGGATATGACGATCGGCAGAAGAAGAACGTGTACGTGCAGGCGTCCGACACGCCGCACGTTGCAAAGGTGGCCGCGTCGTCGCTGACGCAGTTTGAAAAGACGCCCCTTGATCTGCGGGATAAGAAACTGCTGGACGTTAACCCAAAGCAGGTGAGCCGAATTTCGATTGCGACGGATCTGCCCTCCACGACCCAGCCAACAACCCGGCCCGCAAGCCTCACCCAACTGGTGATCGAGCGCAAGAAGAAAGCGGCAACAATGCCCGCGACGCTGCCGGTGGCCACGGCGGCAACGGCACCGGCCACTGGACCGGCCACGACAAGCTGCGGCCACGACCGGCCCGGCCACCGCCCCCGCAACACAGGCAGCTTCAACACAGCCCGCCTTGCCCCCCTCGAAATGGGAACTAAAGGCCGGCGGAACGGGCGACGCCGAAGAGGCAAAGGTCACGCAGCTTCTGGATGCCCTGCATCCGTTGCGGGTCAGCAAATATCTCGATCCGCAAGGCCCCGCCACGCAGCCCAGCGGGACGTACACGCTGTCAGTCGATACGCAGGCCGAAGGCGGCGCGGAGCCTGTCACCTATCAAGTTGTGCTGGTTGATCCAGGCGCGGAGAAGCCATTGATCGGGCAGTACAACGGCCTGCGCTTCGAACTGGACCGGGACATCCTGAAAAAGATGCAAGGCGATTGGGCCAACAAGCCCAAAGCGCCCGAGCCGCCTCCCATGGGCGGCGGAGGTCTGCCGCCAGGGCACCCATCGTTTGGCCGGCCGGGGGGGCCAGGTGGACCAGGCGGGCCTGATGGGCCGGACATGCCCTGAGGCATTCGACAGCAGCGGTGGTGTTGGCTTGAGGTTGCTCGAGCAGATTCGTACGCTTTCGCCGAGATGTCTGATTCGTTCTCACAACTTGGCCGCAAGTCGATCCTCACCGACGCCCAGATCGCCCAGCCGCGGCTGATCCTGGATATCTTTGAAAACCCCCGGCCGGCGCGCGACTACGAAATCAAGTTTGTGTTTCCGGAGTTCACGAGTGTATGCCCCGTGACCGGCCAGCCGGATTTTGCCACGATTACGCTGGTGTATGTCCCCGACCGGCTCTGCATCGAGATGAAGAGTCTGAAGCTTTATTATTTCGCCTACCGCGACAAAGGGATTTTCTATGAGGGGGTGGTGAACACGATCCTGGATGATCTGGTGGCGGTTTTGAAGCCGCGACGGATGCGGGTGGTGGGAGAATTCGCCCCGCGCGGCGGCACGGCCGGGACGGTGACGGCCGAGTATGCGATGGAGCAGGGGCAATAATAAAATGTGGCCGGTTGGGGTGGGGGGATTTGGGGGAAATTCAAAAACGCGTTGAAGATAACTTTGGAAAAAGCCGGTGCCGCCGGTGCCTTTGGCGCGGCTATGATTGCGTCTGAGGTGAATCGTGCTGATGGCCATGAGTTTGCAGATCGAACATCTGGAGGCGCGCCGGCTGTTGTCGGGCGGCGTGATTGGCCTGACGCCGGCGCAGGTTCGCCATGCCTATCGGGTCGATCAGGTCTATATCACGGATAACCACAGCAACCGGATTCGCGGCAATGGGGCCGGGCAGACGATCGCCATCGTGGATGCGTATGATGCGCCGCACATTGCCTCTGACCTTCGCCGGTTCGACACGCAGTTCAATCTCCCGGACACTGACTATCGCCGGCAGTTCGTCCTGACAAAGATAAAGATGGGCGGGTCGGTCAAACTGGACGCGGGGTGGGCACAGGAAATTTCTCTGGACGTGGAGTGGGCCCATGCCATCGCGCCCCGGCGCACATCCTGCTGGTGGAGGCCAAATCCAGCAACGTTGACGATCTGATCAGTGCAATCGACTACGCCCGACAGCAGCGCGGCGTGGTGGCCGTCTCCATGAGCTGGGGCTCCGGAGAGTTTTCGTCCGAATCGAATCTCGACGCGCACCTGACGACGCCATCGGGGCATGTGGGCGGCTATCTCCGGCCGGGCGGGGTTACATTTCTCACCGCATCGGGCGACGACGGTGCCCCCTCGGGCTGGCCCGCCGTTTCGCCGAACGTGGTGGCAGTCGCGGGGACGACGCTCAATGTCGACGTGCGCGGCAACTACCTCAGCGAAAGCGGGTGGATCAACAGTGGCGGCGGGTACGGGCAATTCGAAAACACCCACGCGCCCGACGTGGCCTTCGATGCCGATCCGGCCACCGGGTTTGCCATCTACGATTCCACCCCCGCCGACGGCGAGGTGGGCTGGGAAAGCGTGGGCGGAACCAGCGCCGGATCGCCGCAATGGGCGGGCCTCGTGGCCATTGCCGATCAGGGCCGCGCCATGCGCGGGCTTGGGTCGCTGGATGGGCCTACGCAGACCCTCAACGCGATCTATAACATCCCCCAATCCGACTTTCACGACATCACGCGGGGCTACAACGGGTTTTTCGCATCGGCTGGGTATGACTTGGTGACGGGCCGGGGCACACCTCTCGCCGATCTGGTGGTGCGGGATCTGATCAACCCCATCTTCAGCCGCCCATCAGCCACGGCGGCCATCAAGCGGACGTAAGTAAAATTGGGCGGGGACGCGATTTAAGGTCGGGCTAAGGCCCTAAAACCTACTATCCGGGGAGTATCGCAATAAACCACGCCGCTCGTGCGTCATATGGAGGAAATCGGAGGTTGTTCCTCCGGCCAGATATCTTTGAGCACAAAGAGGAAGTACCAATGATTCAATTACGCAAAATGGGTTTGATGGCTTTGATCTCGCCGCCACGATGGCGCTCCCCACGTCGTTTGCCTCGGCCAAGGGCCATGGCGGAGCGGCCTCCAGCAAGGTCGCAACCGGCGGCAAGCACAAGGGCAAGCACAAACATAAACATCACCACAAAGGCGCAGGCAAGCACGCCGGCGGCAAGCACAAGAAGGGCGCATAAACGCGCCGCGATAGACGGAGTGGAGATTGATCGGCCATCCTGTGCGTTGAACGTCCCTCGATGAGGAAGGACGTGGGACGCATGGGGTGGCCGGTTTTATTTTGCGCTGCTTTTGAGCCGCCAACGCGCCGGGGCGGGGCCTCAGTGAATCTGAAGGATCGCAACAGCGGCAGCGATGCGCACTTCAGGCTTGGCATCTTTAAGTAGCCCGGCAAGGGCGGGGGCGGAGGCAGGGTTGTTGATAGCTCCCAGGGCAAGGGCAGCGCGGATGCGCTGGTTTGCATCCGAGCTCGTCACGGATTTGGCGGCCAGGGCATAGCCATCATCAGCGCCCAGGATCGCCAGCGCGCGGGCCGCCACCAAGGCAACGTCCGGATCGTCCTGGATCAGGGGGCGAAGCTGCGGAATAAGCCGGGTATCTTTGGGGGCGGCCAGCGCCAGCAGCGCCCCCATTCGATTCCCACTGCTGGGGCTTTGCATGATCGCCACCAACAGCTCCAGCCCGCGCTCATCGCCCAGTCGCCACAGCGCGGCGGCGGCCTGGAAGCGCACGAGCGGCTCCAGATCGCGCAGTGCGGCTGGAGAATACGAGCGGCGGTTTTTTCGCCAAGGCGACCCAGGAGCATGCAGACATTGGCGCGAACGGCCGGATCGGGATCCTTCGCCAGTGTCTCTTCCAGGCGGCGGCTGAAGCGCGTGTCGCCCAGCCGATGCAGGGCGAAAATGGCGGCCATCTGGGCGTGGGTACTGCTGTCATTGGTCATGCGCAAAAGCGTGTTGCGGGCGGCCGCAAGTCCAAGCTCGCCGGCAGACGTGGCGGCCGCGAAACGGACGGCCGGGTCCTTGTCTTCCAGCGCTTTAAGGATGCTGTCTTTGGCCGCCGAGCCCATCGCCTCGCGCATGCCTTCGACGGCATGCATGCGGATCACCGGATCGGTAGAGTCCAGCGCCTTTTCCAGCTCCTCCGCGCTGACGTGCTGAGTGCGGCGTCTACGCTTGCACCGGAGGTGGCGGCGCCGGGGGCCGCGGCGATCAGCGTAACTGGGTATAGGAGAGCAGCCCCGAGTAGGGCCGCGCGTCCAGGCAGTAATGCAAGTCGGGATGCTTCTAAGCGCAATCATGCAGTGACTCTCGGCGGGCAGCGATTGTACCGGATCATCATCGACTTTCTCGTGAAAGACGGTTCAACAGGCCGCTTGCGCGGGCCGCGATGAGCAACGCCGTGGTCCCAACGCAGAGCCAGGCGAACAGGTTGCCAACGCGCGTGAACAGGCTGACGCGTCGGTCAAGTTGGAGCGAGAGGGTTTTGGTTCCACCGACGCGGGCCGGCAGGCGGTGATTGGCCGGAGATCGGCCAAGCGAGTCGATGAACCCACTGACGCCGGTATTGACGCTGCGGGCCGTGGGGTGCGGTTCTCAATGCTGCGGAACGTGGCCGCCTGCAGGTGAAGGATGTTTTCCGTGCCCAGAAACCAGCCGTCGTTGGTTAGGTTGACAAGAAAATCCGCCCGCTTCTCGCCGCCGCTCCCAGGCCGAAACATCGAGGCCACAAGCCCCGAATCCAGATCTTCAAAGCAGATGGGCGTGATGAAGCGCCAGCGATCGCCCTCTCCGGGCGAGCGGCGGGGAAGGGAAAAGACGGTCATCGCATCGTCTGCGCCGGGGTGCAGCGTGTAGTCGTAGCCGTAGGGATTGAAGAGGTTAAAAAACTTAAACAGGATCGGAACGGAATTTCGAAACGGGATGAACTCGCCAAAGGGCACGAGGTGGATTTTGTCGTAGCGCTCGGTCGAGAGTCGGCCGGTGCGGTCAAAAAAATAAGCACTGTTTCGGCCGTCGAATCGCGGATTCCCTTTGGAGTCGCGGATGATTTCGTCGTTAGCGTCCCGCTCAACGTCAAGATATTCCCCGCCGGTAAGAAGGCCCACATTGTACTGCCGGAGGAGCTGGTGCAGACGCGCATTGACATCATCCAGCGCGGCGATTTTGGCTGCGATGTCCTCGGAGGGCTTGGCTCGGGTGAGAAGCTCGCGCCACTCGGCATTAAGCTCCGGCATCATCGTTTCCGACCAGACAACCAGATCGACGTTGGGCGTTTGTTCCAGTGCTTCGCGCGTGATTTTCAGATGATATTCGACCAGGTCCTGCCGCGTGGCGCCCTTGGTGCCGCTGTTGCTTTGAGGAAAGTTCGATTGGACAACCATAACGGTCGGGCCGTCGTACGTTGCGTCCTGGTGCATGCGGAACAGGCCATAGGCGAAGACGAAAACCAGGACGATGCCCACAGGCAGGCCGGCCCGGAGGAGCGCCGCACGGGGAGCGGCTTTGAGAATAACAAGAGCAATAAACGCATTGAGAAGGCCCACCCAGAACGAGACCCCGAACTGCCCGGCAAAGTCCGCGACCTGACACATGGGAAGAATGGGCGTCTGGCTGTGAGCCAGATACAGCCACGGCAGGCCGCCCCAGAGCAGGTAGCCGCGCATAAATTCCAGGCTGGCCCATATGGCCGCGATGAGGAAGACGCACGCCGCGAGAGGCAGCTGAGGCAGAGGGGCGGATTGTGGATGGTGATGCGGGAGCATCCCGCACGAGCGGAAGATCAATGCCGCCAGGCCCCAGTAGGCCGCGATATAAAGAAGGAGGGCAAAGGTGCCGGGAACGGTGACATAAGAAAGCCACCACATGTTGGCAAAGTAGAAGCAAGCGCCAACCAGCCAACTCCAGAAAAATGCGGCCTTCTTCGTCCGACACCCCTGCACAAGCACAAGCCACGGCACCAAAGCAAACCAAGCCAGATAAAACTGTTTGAACGGGGCGTAGGCGAGCGAGAGAAAAAGAACAGTCAGGAACAAAAGCATCGCGCGGCCAGGCAAGCGCTGGGTAAAAGTGGGTAGGCCAAATTCAGGGAGGGCGCGAAGCGCGACAGGTTCGCGAGCATCAGGATCGGCCGGTGGGTTCATGGAAGACATGGTCGAGGGGGGATGGAATGGCGTCAAGGTTGGGGAGGGGTGTTGGAGAAAGGAAACTGGAGATGGGCGAGAATGGCCGGTCGCGCTTTGACGGCCATCCGGGAAGGAGAGCGGAGTGGCAATGGTTTGTGCCGTGCGATGCGCTTGGCTTTTAGGATTTCGCCATCGATATTCCGCGTCATTTGAATCTCTGATGGAGTGTAAGATTTGAGTTGGGTAAAGGGGGTTGAGGATTGACAACGGTTTAAGTCAGAAACGGGATGGAAAAGCGCCCCCAAACCCTCCCCAAAACCTCCCCATTTCCGCCCCGAATCTTCCCCTTTTTGGACATAAATCCTCCCCGTTTCCTCCCCGGAACCACCCCCCTTTCGACGGGGGGAATACTTTTCACCACGGAGGCACGGAGGGCACGGAGGGCACGGAGGCGGAGGGGAGATTGCGCGGAGGCGCTGAGAGGCGCAGAGGCTTTGGAGAGGGTTTAGTTAGGTTTGATTTTTTTATATGGATCTGGGGACATGGGCGGGACGCCCATGTTACGGGTGGAGGGCTCGGAGGAGGATTAGGATGAAGATAAAGATAAAGATAAAGATGAAGAGTGGCTATTCACTTGTCAAAGAACGTGGGTTGTCCGAAAGGGGAGGAAAGCGGCTTCTGGTTCCCCTCTCGTCCCGCGCTGATTTTCGCACCCGTGGAGGATGGCGGTCACAGCGAACAATAACCTATCAGATGACGTGTGCCGCGTCAAGCATAATCTGAGATCAGCTGGCAGGACTCAGGTGCCTTCGTGTGCTCTCTTGTTTGCGTTCGGGGGCGGTTGTTAGAATGCGGGGGATGAGCGTTGAACCTTCAAAGGTACGGCGGCTGGCAGTTTTGAAGGAGGATGAGAACTGGGCGTTTCGGGCGTTTTTGAAGGCGCAGTCTCGGCTGAGTGATGAGGAGGTGGACGCGCTGGTGCGAACGGTGACGGATCGGGTTTGGGCGGGTGTGGATTGCACGCGGTGCGCGAACTGCTGCAAGGAGATTCGGCCGTCGCTGGATCAGGCGGATGTGGAGCGATTGGCCGGAGGGCTGGGGATGAGCGGGGAGGAACTGATCGCAAAGTACCTGGAGGCAATTGACGACACTGAGACGCCCTGGCGGATGAAGGGGATGCCGTGTGTGTTTTTGAAGGAGAACAAGTGCAGTGTGTACGAGCATCGGCCGGCGCAGTGCCGGGGGTATCCGTATCTGCACAAGGAGGGGTTTGTGTCGCGGCTGATGGGAGTGGTGGATCGGACGTTTACGTGTCCGATTGTTTATGAGGTGATGGAGGAGTTGAAGGGGGAGATGAGGTGGGGGAGGAGGCGGCGGTAGATGGTTTGTCGGGGTGGGGCCTTTGGGCTTTACCATCTCGTCGCCCGCGCGACAGACGCTTCTGGATCGCGCTGCAGCGCCTCCGGACCCACGGCGCGAGCTCCGTGGGCGTTGTGGGAGAGCGGTTCGAGGATGAGGTGGTTGGGGAGTCAGAGCAATAGGTCGGGGAAGTTGAAGTCGGTGCGGGGAGGGAGCAAGACGGCCGCCCCTTTTGATTCGTGCCTGAGGATGTAGCCGACGGTTAAGGCGCGGGTTGCTGGGTTCATGCCGGTATCGAAAAATGTCCGACGCTCAGGATGCTAAGACTTTGGTTGGCTGCGTTCAGGAGAATCGTGAGATAGAAGCAATGAAGGAGTTGATCGATGACAATCTCGAATTCGTACTGATCCTCATTGATCTTTGATCGGAGGTCCGGGTCATCAGCGAGCCGCTCGAGTTCATCGAGCAGGGCCTCCTGAAGATCAAATTCGAGTTGTCGCCAGTCCGCCTGGGCGTCAAGGGCGAAGTTGAGCTTGAAGCTCATTGCGCAGCTCCCTTGCGGACACAACCTGGCCGGCGGCGACCTGCTCGCGAGCGCGGATGATTTTTTCGGGGGTGACGCAAAGCCGGGCTCGGACGCGCGCGAGGGCATGGCGAAGTTCGCCGGCACGCGCCACGGTGTGGCCGGCGCTTCGAGATCATCAACACGGGCGAGAACCTGATCGGCCTCGGCGGTCCATTGGGCGAAGAGTTGCCACACGACCCGGAGCACCTCGATGGGGGCGTGATCGCCTGGGGCGGAGATAGAAGATGCGCGATGGTCGGAGTCGTGGATGCGATCCAGATCGGCGAGCTGGGATTCGATGAGGGTGGATGCGAATTGGGCGAGGGTCTCCTGGGCGAGCGCATTATGAGAAGTCGCTCGGCGCGGGGGCGGAAGACCGCGCCGCGAGAACATCGAATAAGGGGAGCGCCGTCATGGTGGGAAATTATAGGGGGAGGTGCCACGAGTGTGAAGCCTGTCGCGGAAGTTTCGGCCGTTTCACCGGCGGGTGATGATGAACAGGGCGATAGAAGCGGCGGCGGAGCAGGTCAGGAGGCCGATGATGGCGGCGACGCTGGAGCCGCCTTCGACGCCGGATTCGTGGCGGAGGATGTCGATGAGCTGCGCGACTTTGGAGGCCGGTGTCGCCGGAGGATTATTGGCGGGCGATGTTGGCGGACGCTCGGCGGAAAAGACTATAAGGGTTTGCGTCACCTTCAGTTCTGCCCGCAGCGGGGGCAGACGTTGCCCTGGGAATAGGGGAGGACTTGTGGGGGGAGTTGGGGTGGGAGGGGGACGTGGCTCCTGGAGAAAAGGGTACGGCCTGGGCGGTGGTTTTCAAGGTGATTGTGCGGGAAGATTGTGCGGCTTCGCCGTGCTGAGCGGCGGCCTGAAACAGGACTGCGTATGGCATCCTACCACCCCAAGTGCTTCTTTACCGTCGCCGAGAGGAGTGAGGGTGCCTTTGCTCTTCGGGCGTTTGCGAATGATGGCCGGCATCGCGCTTCTTAGCGGCGTCGTAACCGACGAGCGAACGAAGTCCGTCGACGGAAGAAGTACGTATAGCTAGCGGTGATTTTGAGTGTCTGTACCGTCATTTTGGATCATCATGCACGAGAATCATGGAACGGCTCAGAAGCAATGCTCGTTAAATGGCGGACATTGTGCGATTTGGGATCACTGATGGCCCGATGAGCAAAAAAAGGTGAGCCCCAGTTGACAGACGGTCAAACCGCCAATAAGATGCTTAAAATTTTAGGAATATAGGAATCGACGACTGGATTTGGCGTGAAAGCAAAGCCGGTAGTTGAGGAGCCAGAGGAGCAAGGCGAGGCGTCAAGCAATCCGGTCAATTGAATCCGCGTTTTCAGGAAACACCATGGCACGGAGGCCGCTTTCAGAGTCACTCTGAGGAGGCTGTGTCATGCTCGGATTCTTTGCACCTGGCGACGAAGACTTTCGTCAGCAGCCGCCGTTGATCATCGCGAACTATGACGTGACACTTCGTCACTCATTGCACGATCGGGTGCTGCGTTCAAAAACGGGAAACTCTGTTCGACTTCCGGCAGCGGACTACAGAACACTTGACGTTAATGTGCGACTGATACCCCGCCGCGGCCTACGCCAGTGTACGTTTTGTTTGGCCGTCACGCACCAACAATTGCTGAATGCGTTCGGGCCCACCGACGTACTATTCCGCGATCTAATTGGTTTTTCGCATGGTCATCAACGGGTGGTGATGAACATTCTGTCAACATTAAGCATGGAGGGTACTCGCCAACTTGTTGCGGACAACGGTATCCTAGGGCCGTTGACAATCACGGCTCGTGGAGCCGAGGTTGAATGCGACATTTCAGTCTGCGATGTTACAGGCGTGCAGTTTAGCTTTTGCTTCGACACTCCGGCGTCTGGGGATGAAGAAATCTGTCTTAAATATCAGTTGCCCTACCATCGCAAGTACTCGGAATATCCTATTATGCTAGACAAGAGTAGGTTGAGGCACATCGTATTTCGACTCAGCGGCCTGAACGGAGCTTTATTTTTGCCGCCAAATCCTCTTGACCGAGGAGATCATCCGTCTTGCTACGTCCTCCAGTGGTTGTTTAAATCTGCGTTTTTCGGAAAATGCTCTTCGCCAACAAGTGAGATGCGCAGGTTTTGTAGAGTGGCAGTTGGCTGAATAGCGGTACTTACTAACAGACCTCCTGTTACCATTTGCCAGCGATCCATTTGTGAAACTCACGACATCGCTGAAGTCGGTTGTGCTTGATTGTCGTCAGCTGCTTCATTGATCGCCGTGGACCGTAGCCGATCTTCTTCGATCTGGTGACAGTATATTTTCCTCCGATCGTCGTGCCTATTTGAGCTTCTAAAATACCCTTCCCGAATCTGGCGAAAGCGACAAGCACCGGATCGAGCTATCGTGCCGGGGCGTCAAAACCCAGATCCTCCGCAAACGCACGGAGCATGGCAGCGGCTTTAATCTTCCGCTAAGTGGTGGAACAGACGATCGCATTGATGCACCAGTTCCGACGCTCGCGAGTCCGCTATGACAAGAGGGATGACATCCACGAAACGTTCATGACAATCCGAGAACCCTTTATCTGTGGGCGACGGCTTCATGGTCGAGCGTCTTAGTTTTGGGAAGGTTTTATTTATTCCGCGTCATATTGAATTGTTCCCCTGCAACCATCCTTCTTTTGAGAGGGGCTTGGTTCGACGGCACTTACCGCTGCTCGGGGAATCAGAATGGTATCTCGTCTTCCGCGAGCCGTGGCTCTTCAGCCAACTGATGAGCCCGTTCACTAATCTGCTTAATGATTCCGTCCACCTCTGGCCCAGCTTTCGGATTGGCCTCGATCGCTGATTCCAGGATAGATCTCGCCGGGGCGCTTCAAAAGTGCAGCGGCATGCGATGTCAATTTATCGTTGGGTGACGTAACGATTTGACCTGCCTTGATTCGCGATGCGATATCAGCGTTATATGCTATATCCTCATCGGTTTGACCGCTCAGATGAAATTGAATCTCATTTGAAAGTGCTTCTAAGAGGAGTGCCCCATCTTCAGAATTCAGCTGAGGCTTCCAAATTTGCTCCCACGGCATATTGTCTTTGAGAATAATTTGTCGGGATGAACTGTTTTGTAACCCTCGCACCAAGGCAAACGTAGTTGCTGGGTCTGAGCCATATTCCTTCAAATATTTCTTGGCAACAACCACAGCTTGCGAAATTGCTGACGCGAACAATTTGGTGTAAAACGGGCGGAATTTGTGCAGCTAATGCTGCCGGTATCGTTCGCTCCGAGAGTGCACCGATTAGGGTGGTTAGGCGGCCTGCGCCAAATGCTCTACCCAATACCCTTCTAGTCTTTGATTCTGGGGTAAGCTCGTCTGAAATGGCCTCGATGAGACCACCAGAAATAAATGCCGGCTTTTGTTCGGAGACCCGACCACTTGACGATGTTCGTAACGCGAGTTCAAGCATCAACTGGCCAAAGATCTTATTGCGATCTTCATCAGTATGAGCATCTCCTTTTGGGTCGAGCACAATGGTACGTAATCCAACACTCTCATACAAAGTTTCTAAGACTGGGTTCTTCTCAAACCTCACAATGTAAGACCGTGGACGATCGGCCGACGGAATATCCTTCATCATCTGCATTAGTTTAAACCAGATAATTCTGATATTTATATCACGAAAGCTATATCCCATGAAGAGGACAGAACGTCCGAGAAGATCCGATCGAAATTTTAGATCCATCGGAGATTCAAAATCCAGACGAGTGTAGTACGAAGACTCTGTGAGCACTAAGGTAGAGTCATAACGAAGGTCGCCGTGATATTTAACAACCTGCGTCTTCCGCGTATTTGCCAGCGCAACGTGTTTTGGAAGAGCAACAACGTCGACTGGCTGATGTAGATCACGAAAAGTCCGTTCAATCAGCTCATCATAATTAGTTGTATATATTTGTGGTGCAGCGAGGTTAACGAGTTCAACGTGTGCAGTTGAAGTGACAGGGGACTCGGCAGCCTGTAAATCCAGTGAGAGCCTGTGGCGTATCGGCCCAATGCTGCGATCCGCCCGCAAGTACAAATACTCTGCCATTTGAAGAAGATCGTTGTTGCACATGCGACGAAGATCCTCGTACGTCATGGCATCTTCGAGCTCCGAACACAACCGCGATAATGTTTCGTCCCAGCCGGGCAAATGAAGAGCGGCTGAAAAGCCGGCACCCAGAAATGGAATGACGCGCCTCTCGGCTAGCATGTCTATCAGCTCAGGCGGAATGTGAAAATTGGCCATATTAGGCAAACTACCATGCTCGGCTCGACGACGCGAATTCCTGACATGGGAAAATTGACATGGGAAAAAGAAGGAGCTCGACAATGTCGAGCTCCTTCCACATGCTGGACTAATTCTGCTACGACTAGTACATCCCGCCCATCCCACCGCCCGCGCCGGCGCCGGCGGGTTCGGGCTTGTCTTCCTTGATCTCGCTGATGACCGCATCCGTCGTCAGGAGCAGGCCGGCGATGCTGGCTGCGTTTTGGAGGGCGATGCGTTCGACCTTGGTGGGGACGATCACGCCCATCTTCAGCATGTCGCCGTATTCGTGGGTCAGGGCGTTGTAGCCGAAGTTGGTTTCGGTGCTTTCCTTGACCTTCTGGGCGATGACGCTGCCATCGACGCCGGCGTTTTCGGCGATTTGTTTGATGGGGGCTTCCACGGCGCGGCGGACGATTTCCATGCCGACTTTTTGGTCGTCGGTGGCCTTCTTGAGGAGGGCCGGGAGGATCTTGGCCGCGGCGCGGATGACGGCGACGCCGCCGCCGGGGAGGATGCCTTCTTCAACGGCCGCGCGGCAGGCGTGAAGGGCGTCTTCGACGCGGGCTTTCTTTTCCTTCATGGCGACTTCGGTGGCCGCCCCGACCTGGATCTGGGCGACGCCGCCGGCGAGCTTGGCGAGGCGCTCCTGGAGCTTTTCCTTGTCGTAGTCGCTGGTGGTGACGTCGATCTCGTGCTTGAGCTGCTCGATGCGGCCCTTGATCTTCTTCTCGTCGCCGGCGCCTTCGATGATGGTGGTGTTGTCTTTGTCGATGCGGATCTTCTTGGCCCGGCCAAGCTGGGAAAGCTCGACGTTTTCGAGCTTGATGCCGAGCTCTTCGAAGATGGCGGTGCCGCCGGTGACGGTGGCGATGTCTTCGAGCATGGCCTTGCGGCGATCACCAAAGCCGGGGGCCTTGACGGCCGCGACCTTGATGGTGCCGCGGAGCTTGTTGACGACGAGGGTGGCGAGGGCTTCGCCTTCGAGGTCCTCGGCGATGATCAGGACGGGCTTGCCGGATTCGGCGGCCTTGGAGAGGACGGGAACCAGGTCGCGGGCGCTGCTGATCTTCTTTTCGTAGATGAGGATGTAGGCGTCTTCGAGAACGACTTCCATGGTGGTGGGGTCGGTCACGAAGTGGGGGCTGAGGAAGCCCTTGTCGAACTGCATGCCTTCGACGAGCTCGACGTGCGTGTCGAGCGACTTGCCTTCTTCGACGGTGATGACGCCGTCCTTGCCGACCTTGTCCATGGCGTCGGCAATCATCTTGCCGATCTGCTCGTCCTGGTTGGCGCTGGAGGTGCCGACCTGGGCGACTTCCTTGGAAGACTCGATCTTCTTGGACATCTTCTGGAGCTCGGCGACGATGGCCTCGACGGCCGTCTGGATGCCGCGCTGGATCTGGGTGGGGTTGGCGCCGCTGGCTACGTTCTTGAGGCCTTCAGTGAAGATGGCCTCGGCGTAGACGGTGGCGGTGGTGGTGCCGTCGCCGGCGACGGTGGAAGTCTTGCTGGCGACTTCCTTCACCATTTGCGCGCCCATGTTTTCGTAGGAATCTTCCAGCTCGATTTCCTTGGCGACGGTGACGCCGTCTTTGGTGACGGTGGGTGAGCCGAAGGATTTTTCGAGAACGACGTTGCGGCCGGACGGGCCGAGGGTGACCTTGACGGCGCGGGCGAGCTTGGAAACGCCGCGGCGAATGGCTTCGCGGGCTTCCTGGTCAAATGCGATGCGTTTGGCGGCCATGATTCTCTCCTGTTATTAGTTGCTAGTTGCTGGTTGCTAGTTGCTGGTGAGATGCGCTGATGCAGTTGCATTTAGTAGCAACTAGCAACTCGCAACCAGCAACTCGGTTTTACTCCACTACGGCGAGGATGTCGTCTTCGGACATGATGAGGAGCTCTTCGTTGTCGAGCTTGATCTCGGTTCCGGCGTAGGAGGAGAAGATGACTTCGTCGCCCTTTTTGACTGAGAACGTGGAGCGTTCGCCGCTGTCGAGGCGCTTGCCGTCGCCGATGGAGACGATCTTGCCGCGCTTGGGCTTTTCCTTGGCGGAATCGGGAAGGACAATGCCGGATTTGGTTTTTGATTCGGCCTCGACACGCTTGACGAGGACCTTATCACCGAGGGGACGCAGTTTGGCCATGGTTGGGCTCCTTTAGAAAGACTGAAAAGTTAAAATTGCCGCGGGACTTGCGGAGACGGTGAGAAAGCTATTTTTTACCACGGAGACACGGAGGCACGGAGAGGAGGAGAGAGGAGACATGGGCGGGACGCCCATGCTACGGGGGGGAGAGGAATTCCGGGGGACATGGGCGGGGCGCCCATGCCACGTACCATGCCCCGTACCATGTTATGTAACATGCCACGTATCGTGCTACTTAAAGGGTTATTGTTTGAATGACTATCTGTGTGCATCTGTGTTTATCTGTGGCTGAAATTCTGCGGCTAATGGATTTCTTTGGTCTCTTTTGGCCAGCGGCTTTCGTAGAAGCGGCGGAGGACGCGGGCGAGGGTGTCGAGGAGGACGTTGAAGTCGACGGGTTTGGAGAGGACGCTGAACACGTGCATGCCGAGGGCTTCGCGGAGGAGGTGGTTGGTGAGGTGGCTGGTGAGGAGAATGGCCGGGGGGGCCTGGGGGAAGTTGCGCATGAGCTTGATGACCTGGAGGCCGCCGAGTTGGGGCATTTGGGTGTCGAGGACGACGGCGTGGATTGGCTTGGTTTCAATGAGGTTGAGGGCCTCACGGCCTGAGCGTGCGAAGAGGGTGTGGACGCCCTGGGGCTCAAGGAGCCGCTGGACGGTTTGATGCCAGCCCTCCTGCTCGCTGGGGAGAAGGACCGTGAACTTGGATGCCTCGATGGGGGCCATAATAGATGTTACCTGAAACCCGCGGACAGTGTGGGGGCTTATAACAAGTGGGGTGCCAGTGTGTTGTTGTGTGTAAGTTTTGTGGAGGGTGTAGGTTATGTGCGGTGAGAGGAGAGGGGATGTGGGGGTGGGGCTGCCAAATGGAGTGGTGGGCGGGGGAGGGCTGCCAGGGTGGCAGATGGGCGGTGGGGGCTCGGGGGGTAGGGGTTCAGGGTTCAGGGTTCAGGGTTCAGGGTTCAGGGTTCAGGGTTCAGGGTTCAGGGGGTCGGGGAGAAGCCCCGCATGTGCATGCGGGGTTCCGGTGGGGGAGGTTTGGTTCGGGGTTCCCGGGATCAGGTGTCAGGAGAATGCCCCGCACCCCGTCCCTTCCGCCTCCCGCTGACGCGGGATCCCAGATAGCGTACGCGGCGAGGGGGTAGGAGGGTGAGGGGGAGACGCGGCGGGGGTGGATTTGGGGATTAGAGGAGGTAGCGGATGCGGTCTACGGTCCATTGGACGAATTGGTCCCAAAGGGGGCGGGGGCGGCGGCGCCAGGCGTTGGTGGTGATTTGGCGCGACCAGCCGACGTCGTTTTCGAATAGGCCGTGAAGCTGTACGCCGAAGTCGGCCGAGCGGATGAAGGCCGAGAGCTCGAGGTTGTATTCGATGCTGCGGTAGTCGAGGTTGGTGGAGCCGATGAGGCTGGTGAAACCATCGACGCACATGGTTTTGGAGTGCATGACGGCGCCCTGCCGCTCGTGGATTTCGATGCCGGCCGCGAGCATTTTTTCGTAGAAGGATCGGGCGGCGACCAGGAGCAGCGGGTGATCGCACAGGCCGGGAAGCATGAGGCGGACGCGTACGCCGCGGCGGGAGGCGCGGCAGAGTTCATCGATGAGATCATCTGGAGGCGCGAAGTAGGACATGGTCATGAGGATGCTGGATTTTGCGCCCCGGAGGAGATCGGTGAGCATGGGGACGAGGGGGCTTTTGCGGGTGGGGGCGGAGGCGAGGATGCCCAGATCGCCTTGATCGGGGTTATGGAGAAGCTCGGCGTTGTGCATTTTTCCGCCGCGGTGGATGTAGCGCCAGGTGCGGGCGAAGGAAGCGTAGAGGACGCGGGCGGCGGGGCCTTTGAGGCCAATGGCGTTGTCGCGCCAGGGGCAGGCGTCGGGGGAGATTGTGGGGACGACCCACGGGCCGGCATATTCGTTGCCGATGTTGAGGCCGCCCAGGCCGGCGATGTCGTCGTCGATGAGGAGGAGTTTGCGGTGGTCGCGGTTGAAGGGACGCCAGCGATAGAGACAGTCCCATGGCCAGATGGGGTCGAAGGTGGCGAGGCGCACGCCGCAGTCGCGCATGCGCTGGAACATGAGCTTGTCGGTGTGGAGGCAGCCGAAGGAGTCGAAGATAACGTGGACGCGCAGGCCTTCAATGGACTTGCGGCAGAGGAGATCGGCGAAGGCGTTGCCGGTTTCGTCGCTGTGGAAGATGTAGACTTCGAGGGCAATGCGGCGGGTGGCGGCGGCGATGGCGTCGTAGGCGGCGCGGAGGGCTTCGCCGTCTTTGTAGAGGAAGATGCGGGTGCCGTCGGCGAGGGAGACGGGTGTGGGAGTGGCCCAGCCATCGTCGTCGCAGCCGGGGCGGATGTTGATGCCCGGGGCGTGGCCGCGGGGTGCGCAGTTGTTGTATTGGGAATGCGTGGAGGGATCGGGGATGAGCGGATCGGAAGCGGGGAGGGTTGGGGCGTGCATTGGTTCTTCGAGTATCGGACACTCCGCCGGGACGCTAGTTTGAATTCTGTCGCGTCCCTATAATCGCCGGACTTTAGCCTTTCAGGAGAAATATTTCATGCCAATTGACCGTGAACAAGTCATCAGCGCGCTGCGAACGGTCAAGGACCCGGAGCTATATAAGGATCTGGTGACGCTGAACATGGTGAAGGAGGTGCGGGTTGAGGGGGCGAACGTTCAGGTTCATATCGAGCTGACGACGCCGGGGGTTCCGATGAAGGATGTGATTCAGCGGGACGTGGAGGGGGCGCTGAAAAAGATTGGGGCGGAGGGTGTGAAGGTGGAGTTTTCGGCCAGCACGCGCGGGGGCGGGGCGCAGGCGGCGGGTCAGGCGGCGGGGCAGGGCGTGCAAGGGGGCGCGAAACGGGATGTGCTGCCGCAGGTGAAGAATGTGATTGCTGTGGGGGCGGGCAAGGGTGGTGTGGGGAAATCGACGATCGCGCTGAATCTGGCCGTGGGGTTGCAGCGGCTTGGGGCGCAGGTGGGGTTGATGGATGGGGATATCTATGGGCCGAGCATGCCGACGATGCTGGGGATCAAGGGTCGGGCGCCGCAGGTGCGCGGGCCGAAGATCGTGCCGTTTTATGTGCATGGGATTCATGCGATCACGATTGGTGCGCTGGTGGAGCAGGACAAGCCGTTGATCTGGCGTGGGCCGATGGCGCATGGGGCGTTTAAGCAGTTGCTGCTGGACAATACGGAATGGCCGGAGCTGGATTATCTGATTGTGGATCTGCCGCCGGGGACTGGGGACGTGCCGTTGACGCTGTGTCAGTTGCTGCCAATCACGGGGGCGGTGGTGGTGGCAACGCCGCAGCAGGTGGCGCTGGATGATGCGGTGCGGGCGATTCGGATGTTTCAGCAATTGGGGGCGCAGGTGCTGGGGATGGTGGAGAATATGAGTTATCTGGTTGGGCCGGACGGGAGCGAGATTGATATTTTCGGAAGGGGCGGCGCGGAGCGAGCAGCGCGGCAATTGGGGCTGGCGTTTCTGGGGGAATTGCCGATGTTTCGGGAGCTGCGCGTGAACTGCGACGCGGGGGAGCCGGAGCTGAATTTTACGGAGAATCCAAAATTGGCCAGTGCCTTGGAGCATATTGTGCGGAACCTGGCGGGGCAGGTGAGTAAGCGGAATATGCAGGTGGGGTTGCCGGAGTTGAAGATCAGTTGAGGGGGCTCGGGCTCGATTGCCGCGTACCACCTTCGCCTTCCCGCTTCACCTCCCGCCCGTCTTCCGGGCCCTCTTTGAGACCGCGCTGCTCTGGGCATCTACAAACCGCAACGGCGCATTTTTCCACTCCCCGGCATAATCGACGCCGATCCGCGCGGTTCGATTGATTCTTGGTTTTGGTGCGCCCTCATCCACCAGAAAAAGCTTTCCCCCGGTCAGGTCCAAGCCGTTGTCCTTCCGCGTGATTTGCATCTGGCGTGCGAGTTTGCCTGGGCCGCTTAGATCCGCCTCCCATCCATCCAGCGCCTCGGCCGCCCGCACCAGCACTGCCTGCGCATCGTCCACCTGGCCGGCCACGATGTTGAACATCTCGTGCAGCCCGTAGATGAAGTAAACGTACGCGTGCCCGGCGGGGCCGAACATGACCTCTGTGCGCCTGGTTCGGCCTTTGGATGAATGCGCTGCCAGATCGTGCTGGCCTACATAGGCCTCGGTCTCCACGATGCGGGCGCGAAACACTTGAGCGTCCACGCGATGCACCAGAACCTTGCCGATCAGGTCGTGCGCGAGCACCTCTGCCGGGCGGTTGAAGAACGCGTGCCCCAGTTTCATTGCGGGTTGGCCTTGTTTACGAGTCAATTGCTTGATTCTACTATTCCAAACGAACAGTCCGAGACGCGGGAGCGTATTTTTCTGGACGAGGGCATTCGGTCCAGCGCACCCTGGCTTATCTCACTCAAACCCGGCGGACTATCGGACCCGGCCGATCATTGGCTTGCGCACACACCTGCCGCCGCCGATGGAGGAATGGTGAATCTCATGCATCAACCCCGAAAGCGGGCCGCCAGTCGGCAGTCCACCTGTCGCCCGAGTCGCGTCGAAAACTTGGAATCCCGCACCCTTCTGTCGTCGCAGACCTTCACGGGCGCCGGCAACAACCTTGCCCATCCCACATGGGGGGCTGACAATACCGATCTACTCCGTCATTCCCCGGCCGCCTACGCCGACGGGATTTCTGCTCCGGCGGGCGCGGGCCGCCCCAGCGCTCGGGTCGTCAGCAATGCCATCTCTTCCCAGACCGGCGATGTAATCAACACCCGCAATCTCTCGGACATGGTTTATGTATTTGGCCAATTCCTTGACCATGACATCGACCTCACCCCGCAGGGCAGCACCGAACCATTCAACGTGGCCGTCCCCAAGTCCGATCCTTCTTTCGATCCCGCCGGCACCGGCACGCAATTGATCCAGATGGACCGGTCGGTATTTGACTCGGCCACCGGCACTGGCTCCTCCAACCCGCGCCAGCAGATTAACACCATCACGGCGTTTATCGACGGCTCGCAAATTTACGGCTCGGACCCTGTGCGCTCGGCCGCCCTCCGCAGCTTTGTCGGCGGCCGGCTCAAGACCAGCCGTGGCGATCTTCTGCCCAAGAACACCGTGGGTCTTCCGAACGCCAACGATGCTCACGTCGTTGCCGACAACCAGCTCTTTTTGGCCGGCGATGTCCGCGCTAACGAGAACATTGAGCTCACCGCGATGCAGACGCTCTGGATGCGCGAGCACAATCGCATCGCCCGTCTGATGCTCAAGGCGCATCCGGACTGGACGGATCAGCGCATCTTCATGGACACCCGCCGCCGGATTATTGGCGAGTTGCAGTCCATTACTGTCAATGAGTTTCTGCCGGCCCTCCTGGGTCCCCAGGCACTTGGGCAGTACAAGGGGTACAACCCGAACGTGAATCCCGGCGTGAGCACCGAATTTTCCACGGCCGCCTATCGGTTTGGCCACAGCATGTTGGATGGCGGCATCAGCCGCATGACCAATGACGGCAAAGAAATTCCCGAGGGTCCGGCCCAGCTTCGCAATGCCTTCTTCAACCCCACGCTGCTGAATCCTTCGCTCCCGAACAACGAAGGCAACATCGACCCGCTGCTTAAGGGGAGCGCGACGGGCAACTCGCAGGACATTGACGTGAAGATCGTCAACGACGTGCGCAACTTTCTTTTTGGCCCACCCGGCGCGGGGGGCTTTGATCTGGCGGCGCTGAACATTCAGCGCGGGCGGGATCATGGCCTGGCTGATTACAACAGTGTCCGGCAATCGTATGGTCTGCCGAAGGTCAGCAAATTCGCAGACATTACCTCGAATAAGAAACTGCAGGATCAGCTCCGCCAGGCCTATTCGAGTGTAAATAACATTGATCTCTGGACCGGCGGCTTGGCCGAGGATCATGCAAAGGGCGCGAGTGTCGGCCCGCTCTTTGCCAGAATTATTCATGACCAGTTCAGCCGCCTCCGCAATGGCGACCGCTTCTGGTTTCAAAACGTCTTTACCGGGTCGAACCTCAAGGAAATGACGAGCACCACCCTCGCCCAGGTGATCGAGAGAAACACCGCCGTCCGCAACATTGAAACGGACGTCTTCTACCACTATTAATGGACATGCCCAATTCCACTCCCGAACCAACGACGCAGGACAGTTGGCGCATCTTCCGCATCATGTCAGAGTTTGTGGAGGGGTTTGAAACGATGGCGCGCGTCCAGCGCGCCGTCACGATCTTCGGAAGCGCCCGCACCCGTCCCAACGACCCTTACTACAAAGCCGCCACCCAAACCGCGAGCCTGCTGGCCAAATCCAAGTTTGCTGTCATCACGGGGGGTGGGCCGGGCATTATGGAGGCCGCCAACAAAGGGGCATTTGAAGCCAAGGGCGAATCCATTGGTTTGAACATTTCGCTTCCTCACGAGCAGGAAGCCAACCGCTATCAAACCATCTCGCTCGACTTCCACTACTTTTACGCCCGCAAGGTGATGTTTGTGAAATACGCGTCGGCCATCATCTGCTTCCCTGGCGGATACGGCACGCTCGATGAGTTCTTCGAGACCATCACCCTCATCCAAACCATGAAGATCCAGGCGCTGCCCGTCATTCTGTACGGCTCTGAATACTGGAATGGTCTGATCGACTGGCTGCGGCGGGAAGTTGCGCCGAAGTCCATCGACGGCGAGGATCTCGACATTTTTCGCGTCGTGGATACTCCGGCGCAGGCCGTCAAGCTTGTGAAGCAGGGCATCAAAAAATGTTGGTGGGCGCCGGGTGATAAAGAGTTGGCCGACATTCAGAACCACGGGCACGGCAAAGGCCCGTTGGAAAGTTCGCGGTCGCGGCGCACTGGCGAAGGCACCTACTACGGCAAGCGCCCGCACCGCACGCAAAACCCGCACGCGGCGCACTCGCGAAAACCGCAGCAATGATTTGCGCGGCCCAAAGTCACCGCCGCATTTCCACATGGCCATTCATCACCGCCCGCACCCCGCCACGCCCGCGCAGCTTCAGCCGCCCCTCGGTGTCCAGTCCTTCACATTTGCCTGTGATTACCTGCCCGTCTGCTCCACCAATCACCGTCACCTGCTTGCCGACCAGCGCGTGATGCTGGTCGTACTCCCGCAGCATCTGGGCGAACGGACGCTCATTCCATTGCGACATGGTCCGCAGCAAATGTCCTGCGATGTTGACCAGCACATCAGTGGGATCAAACGGCCGCTTTGCGATATTCGCCAGGGAAGTGACGCGTTCTCGAAGCGCCCGCGGCGCATCACCTGGCCGGGCATTGACGTTCATGCCAAGCCCCACCAGATCGACCTTGTTCAGCCGCTCGCACAACAGCCCCGCCAGCTTGCGCCCTTCATGCAAAATATCATTGGGCCATTTGAGCAGCACATGTTGCGTCCCGCACAACTCGGCGGCCGCCGCCCGCACCGCCAGGCCGGCCACCAGCGGCAACTGGTGCGGCGCAAGATGCTCCTCGATGGGGAGTACAAAGGTCACGGTCAGTACACCCGCGTTCGACCACCAGCGATTGCCAGCCCGCCCGCGGCCGGCTGTCTGATGCCCGGTTAAGACTATGGCCGGCGCGTACAGGTCACCGCGCCGGCGCAGCCCGGCCGCATGATCGTTGGTGGAGCGCAGGCGCGGGAACCAGTGCAACCGAAACGGGCGAATGCCAGCGCGAAGCCGCTCAAGATGGAAACCGGGTGGGGGGGGCACAGCGGGCAGAATACGGGCAACGCCCTGGGGCGTCGATTACTGCATCTTCGGCTTCTCCACCGGCGTTACCGTCAGGCTCAGCTTCTCTGTTTTTCGCAGCACCGTGAGCACCGACACGTTTCCAAGCCGCTCATCGGTCAGCAGTCGATGCAGATCGTCGATGCTGGAGATGGCTGTCCCGTCGAACCCGACGATCACGTCGCCCTCGGCCACGCCCGCCCGCGCTGCGGGGCTGTCTGGCTCGATGCCGAACACCTGCACCCCGGTTTCCGTCGCCAGATCATGAAAGCGCACGAAGCGCCGGGGGAGCGGCACATTCTGGCCCGCCACGCCGATGTGACTGCGGCGGATCTGGCCGTCGCGGATCAGCCGGGCTGCTACAAACTTGGCTGTGTTGCTTGGCGTGGCGAAGCAGATTCCCTGCGCGGGCAGGATCACGGCTGTATTGACGCCGATGACCTCCCCCGATGACGTGACGAGCGGCCCACCCGAGTTGCCTGGATTCAGGGCTGCGTCAGTCTGGATCACGTTGTCGATCAGCCGTCCCGACCCTGACCGGAACGACCTTGCCAGCGCGCTGACGACGCCGGCCGTTACCGTTGCCTGAAACCCGTACGGGTTGCC
The DNA here is from genome assembly GCA_963788015.1 of uncultured Phycisphaerales bacterium. Classification (GTDB taxonomy): domain Bacteria; phylum Planctomycetota; class Phycisphaerae; order Tepidisphaerales; family Tepidisphaeraceae; genus JBBRHH01. The sequence goes on along the minus strand of CAWBEY010000012.1, from coordinate 1,723,585 downwards.
GATGGCCACCACCAATTGACCCACCTGGATGGACTGGGAGTTTCCAAATTCGGCCCAGGCCAGGTTCGGCGCGTTGATGCGGATGACGGCAAGGTCGGTGTCTGGATCATCTCCCACGAGCGTGGCCCGCACGTCGCGGCCGTCCGACAGCGTCACCTCGATGCGGTCCGCCCCGTGCACTACATGGCTGTTGGTGAGGATGAAACCGTCGGGCGTGAAGACAAACCCGGATCCAGACCCGGCACGCGCATGGCCCGGCTGGCCGGAGGGAAGCTTCTTGCCCACCTCGATATTCACAACCGCCGGCCCGACTTTCTTCACGGCTGCGATGACTGCATTGGAGTAGGCGTCCAGCAGCTCTCCATCCGAATACGAGTCAAATTCCCGCGTCGCCTGAGGCTCAAGTGCCGCACCGTTAGAAACCAGTTCAAAGACCCGATTCATGGCTGTCTCCTTGCTCTGTTCAAAAACCGACAGATGGGAATGTTAGGCAATCAAGAACCCAGAGTGAAGTACAGGACAATTCATGGTATACTACCCAGGTGGATACCATGGGAAGCCAATGTTAAAGCGGAAAACCTCAATGTGCCCCGCTGAACGGACGCTTCAAGTCATCGGCGGCCGCTGGAAAGTGGTAATCATTTGGCACCTGCTCCAGGGCACGCACCGCTTCTCAGAGCTTCACCGGGCGTTGGGCGGCGTGACCGCCAAGATGCTGACCCAGCAACTGCGAGAGCTAGAGCAGGATCGGGTCGTGGTGCGGAAGGTTTATCCGGTTGTCCCGCCGAAGGTGGAATATTCGCTCACCCCGCTGGGTGTGAGCCTTCGGCCGGTGATCCACGCGATGTGCCGCTGGGGAAGCTAAACCGCATGAGTGCTTTCAAACAGCCGCATGCGCCCGCACCTGCTTCTCCGCATGGTACGAGCTTCGCACCAGAGGCCCCGACTCCACATGGCGCAGGCCGCGCGCTTCTCCCTTGATCTTCCAGGCCGCGAATTCATCTGGATGCACCCACCGCACCACCGGCAAATGTTTGGCCGTGGGCTGCAAATACTGGCCTAAGGTCAGGATGTCACAACTGATGGAAACCAAGTCGTCCAGCACGGCATCGATCTCCGATTCTTCCTCGCCCAGTCCCAGCATCATCCCCGTTTTGGCGACGAACCCCTGCTCCTTCGCGATCTGCAACAGCTTCAGGCTGCGGTGATATTTCGCCTGTGGCCGAACGACTTTGTACAGCCGCGGCACGCTCTCGATATTGTGATTCAGGATGTCGGGCCGCTCATCCAGCACAAGCTGCAGCGCCTCCCAGTTCCCGCAGAAGTCGGGGATCAACACCTCCACGCTCGTCCCCGGTGACTGCCTGCGGATTTCGCGGAGCGTATGGGCCCAAACCTCCGCACCGCCATCCGACAGTTCATCGCGGTTTACGCTGGTGATTACCACGTGCTTCAACCCCATCACGGCCACCGCATCGCCCACCCGCACCGGTTCGTCCAGATCGAGCAGGGGGGGCCGGCCTGTTGCGATGTTGCAGAAGCCGCACGAGCGCGTGCAGACGTCTCCCAGGATCATCAGCGTGGCCGTGCCGGCGGCCCAGCATTCACCCATGTTTGGACACTTTGCCTCCTGGCAAACCGTGTGCAGCTTGTGAGAGTTCACCAGGTTCAGCAGCTTGCCATACTCCGCGCCCCCTGGCATTTTCATCTTCAGCCACGCCGGCTTGCGCCCCTGCGCAGGTTGGCGGGGGCGCTCTTCGGGGCCAAGGATGTTGAGTTGGAGCGGCATTGTCTTTCGATGATATTAGGAATCATGGCCACGTTGAGCAAACCAGTCGTCGCGTTCGTCCTGCCGGCCCATGTCCACGCGTGGATGTTCCGGCCGCAAGATCTGGAGAAGCTTGCGGAGGTCGCGACGCTGATCGGTCCGATTGAGGCAGAGGATCGCGCCGCACTGAAAGGCGGTCTCGCGCAAGCGGTGGCCGTTATTGCCGGCTGGGGCTCACCGCTTTTTGATGATGAACTCCTCTCGCTGGCCCCGAACCTCCGGCTTCTGGCGTACAGCGCCGGCACGCTCAAAGGGATCGTCACGGATGCCGTATACGATCGCGGCATCAGGGTGACTACGGCCGCCGGGGACAACGCCGCGCCGGTCGCGTCGTTTACCGTGGGCATGATGGCCACCATGCTGAAGCAGGTTCCCTGGCTCGTGCGCCTTGCTGTAGCGCCCGATCCCGCGGAACTGGCGGCTCGACTGGCTCAGTGCCGGGAGCTTCAAGATATGACGATTGGCCTTATTGGGGCGTCGCGCGTTGGCCGGGCTGTTATTGGACTTCTTCACTCTTATCCGCGCCTGGCGATTCATGTCTACGACCCTTATCTCAGCGCTGCCGAGGCTGATGCACTTGGCGTTATCTCCGTATCGCTTGAGCAGGCTTGCGGCTGCGAAGTGGTCTCGCTGCATGCGCCAGCCTCCCCGAGACGCGGCATATGATGAATGCCCGCACGCTGGGCCTCATCCCCGATCATGGGCTATTTATCAATACATCGCGCGGTGCGCTGGTGGACGAGTCGGCGCTGCTGGCGGAGGTGCGGCGCCGGCCGCTTTACGTGGCGTTGGATGTGACCGATCCCGAGCCGCCGGCCGCCGATTCTCCGTTGCGTCAGGAGCGCAACATCCTCCTGACCCCTCACATCGCGGGCGCTACGCGTCAGGCCCGCCGCGCCATGGGCGCGCAGGCCATTGAGCAGGTCATATGCTTTTTGCAGGATCGGCCACTCACGGCAGAAGTGACGCGGGAGATGCTGCCGACGCAGGCGTGATGATTCAAGGTGCGCCGTTTGCTTTCCCGTTCAAAAACGCGCATCCGCAAGAAACTCCATCGGAGGGAGTCGATGTCCACCGCAGAGTCGCCAACCAGTTCGGGGAGCGCTGAGGCTTCCGGCCAATCCACGTCGGACAAAACGCCTCCGCGTGACGTCGCCTCGTCCACGAAGCCAAAGCGCCGTTCATTTTTGCGTAGTTTCGGGCGGATCGTCTTTCGCTCGCTCCTGCTTATTATCGCTCTGCTCCTCATCGCCCGCCCCTTCCTCCCTTGGGCCATCCGCTCTTATGTCAATCGCACCCTTGACCAAAGCCCGCTCTACCAAGGCCGGATCGGAGACATCGACGTTCACCTCTGGCGCGGGGCTTACTCGATTAACAATCTGCGCATTTCCAAAATCACCGGCAACGTCCCCGTTCCCCTCTTCGCGGCAAAGCGTCTTGATCTGGCCATCCAATGGAATGCCATTGTTCATCGCAAGCTGGTCGGCCAACTCGTCATTGAAGAGCCGGAGTTAAACTTCGTTGATGCCCCCAGCGACGCTGAAGCCCAGACCGGCGCGGGCGGCCCGTGGCTTCAGATCATTCGCGACCTGTTTCCCTTCAAGATCAACAGCGCTGTTGTCCAGAACGGCTCAATCCACTTCCGCAGCTTTCAGTCCCAGACTCCCGTGGATGTTTATCTTAGCCATCTGGAAGCCAGCGTCGATAATCTCAGCAATATACGTGACGAAGTCACCCCTCTTATCACCACCGTGACCGCCCGCGCCACGGCCATGGACCAGGCACGATTCGAGTACCAGATGAAGCTCGACCCTTTTTCCTACCGCCCCACCTTTCACATGGCGTCGCGACTGCTGGGCCTGGACGTCACGAAGATCAACGACATGGCCCTCGCTTACGGCAAGTTCGATTTTAAGAGGGGCTGGTTTGATTTGATCATTGAGATGGATTCGCGCGAAGGCAGGCTTGTTGGCTATATCAAGCCGCTTTTCCGCAACCTCAAGGTTTTCAGCCTGGTGCAGGACATCAAGGAAGACAATCCGCTCCAGTTTTTCTGGACCGCCCTCGTCGGCGGCGTCACCAAAATCCTCACCAACCCGCCGCGCGACCAGTTTGGCACCGTCATTCCCTTCACCGGCGACGCTGCCAATTCCAAACCCGACATCCTTGCCACGATCTGCAATGTGCTGCGGAATGCCTTTGTTCGTGCTTATCTGCCGAAACTGCAAAACGGGGCCACTGCGGTTGAAGGACTTGAGTTTGGCGCACCGTCCATCAGCGATCCAATTTCCGCCGGAGATGAACCATGAAAGTAGTTAAGTTTTTTCGGACCATTGCACGTGCGACCCTTCTCCTTCCAATCCTGACGGCCGGTTGCGGCGGAGGATCGGAAAAGAAGAGCCACGACTTCTTCACCTCCGGTGATCGCGAGGCGGATCAACGGGCCGATCAGCGCATGGCCAAATCTGAGCAGCTTAAAGGCACTGGCGAAGGCGCGGGCGACAAGTCGCCGGCCAAGACTGACGATAAAAAACCACTCTTTGATCGCCTCGGCGGCGAGAAGGGCCTTACCGCCGTCGTCGAAGACTTCACGCCGCGAGTCTTGCAGGACCCGCGCGTGAACTGGGAACGAAAGGGCGTGAAGCAAGGCGGCTTCAGCATCCATCGCAGCAAGCCGGTGACGTGGAACGCCACCCCCGAGGCCGTTGCGCAGCTGAAAAAACACCTCGTGCAATTTCTATCGCTGGCTACGGGCGGCCCAGCGCACTATGACGGTCGGGAAATGGGCGAGTCTCACGCGGGCCTGCACATCACCAACGCCGAATTCGACGCGGCGATCGGCGATCTGAAGGCAACCCTGGATAAGCTGCAGGTTCCCAACAAGGAGCAGAAGGAATTGCTTTCGATCGTGGAGAGCACCCGGCCGCAGATTGCCGAAGAACGGTAAACCCGGCCCGGTGATTATTTCACCAGCACGCTGGTGCCGAGGTCTTTCCGCCGAAACACGTTGGCCATGCCCGGCGTGGGGGGATAGATTTGATCGTAGCGCTGGCGCACGTCGGCCAGGAAAGCCGCTGCCTTTTCGTTGTCGAAGGCGTCAATCCCGGCCCCCAGATTGTCCAACCGCCCCCAGATCAAAATGTAGTCGATGCGCGCACCCGTTGATTCTTCGTAGTGCCGCATGTCAATCGATGGCGGCCGATGATCCAGACCAAGACGCCTGGTGATCAAGTGGCCCATCGCATACGGATTCAAGTCCTTGTTGTACCCTACCGGGAAATAACCCGTCCCCGCCTCGTAGTTGCACAGGTTCACGATGTTGCGACCGGCGGTGACGTAGGCGCCGGCGAAAAGAAATGGCTCGACGTCGGAAGAGAGCCGATTGTTGCTGGCATCAAGTCCGTTGGCGCAAAGGAGATCGGCAGCAGGGTTGAGTTGGGGGAAACAAATTCCCGCGCGGCGACAAGTTCCTCCGTCTGCGCGTTCAGCGGTTTGTAGCTGATGAAATGGGATGCGAGCAGCAAGAGCGCCACCGTGACCGATCCGACTTGCAACACGCGCGTCAAAATCGGCTCGCGCACCGCCACCGCCACCCAGAAAATCAGGGCCATCATCACGTACAAATTCACGCGATACGCCATGTAGAACTGTGTGCCCAGCGTCAGGAACAACACTAGAAAAGCGAACATGGCAACCAGCAGTCCATCCCAGATCTCGCAGCGCTTCTCCCGCACTTGCCGCACCATGACCCACACGCCCGCGAAGACCAGCAAAAGCCCCAGCCCCACGTAAAACCAGGTTTCCACATCCTTATACGAAACAAAATAATCGAACTTTACCAGCCGTTTCAGCTGTTCGACCCGCCCCGCATCCCACGCTTTGGCCGGCACCAGCCCTTTGCGTAAAAACCATTTCCAAAGCGCCAGCGCCGGCAGGCACGCAATCCCCGGCACCACCCAACGCGAGCGAATCCCCGGCCACAATAATTTCCAATCGAGCCGCCGCAGCTGCAATGCGTCCCAGAGGATGAACCAAGCTCCGACGGCGGCGATAAACACCCACGCCATGGTCAGGGAAAAGATGTGGCAGGTGTAAAGCAGAAGCATCAGCAGCCCGAGCTTCACGGCGTTATAGACGCCGAAATTCTCCCGGTGCTTCAGCCAGTACCCGACTACAAAAAAGAAGACGACGATGCTGGTGGAAAAGTTATAGAACCCCATGTGAAAGATGTAATTGAACGTGAAGGGAAAAATCAAAAACGCCAGCGGCCGCGCCCCGGGCCGCATGCTCCCCAGTGCATACCGAAACGCCAGCGGCAACAGCAGGATGTAGGCGCTCAGCAGCAACTTCTCCGCGATCAGCGGCGGCACCACAAACATCAGCCCTGCCATCACCAGATGCCCGCCCAGGTTTGGGTCGGGGCTCTTCCGCAGCACGTAGTACTGGCGGTAGGTGGTGGCATCGGTGGCGTAGTAGTTGCGGAGGATCGAACAATTGTCCACATGGGCCGGCCCATCGGCGGTGGGGATGTAACGATAGGACCAGATCAAGCTGATCTGAAGCGCAATCACGACGAAGAAGAGAATGCTCTCCGGCCGGCTCATGGCGACCCGGGCAACTGCGGCAGGGGGGTTAAGCTCGACTTGCGTCATGCGGCGACAACTCCCGAAAGTGCAATGCAGTAGTATCGGACACGCCTACTCAAAGCTACAGCGTCTTAACGTCCGATCCAGCAAACCTCGATCACCTCGTGATGCGCCAATCATTCTCGGACCATAGAAGAATTCATCGTCCGCCCACCACCTGCGCCTGCGCCGCGGATCCGATCGCCTCTTCCAACTCCAGCCGCAGCGGCGCGCCGGCCCGCACTGCCTGCTCTACCTGCACCGTCAACGTGTGAACTCCGCGCTCCAGTTTCAGCGGCACCGTTTCCTTCGCCTCCAGCGCCGTCTCGTCCAGCCAGAGCGTCAACCCGGCTGGCGAATTCACTTTCAAATTCATCGGCCCCGGCGTAGTCACTTCCAACTGGCATCGCGCGATTGACACCGGCTTCAACTTCGAGACGGCCAGAGCATCCAGCGGCAATGAACCGTTCACAAAGCTATAGGCCGGCCTCCAGGTTAGCCGGCCGTTGTGCGCAAGCGCCCCCACCAGCCCCTTCGAATCTCCCATCGCGAGATCGGCCGGCACGGGATCCAGCACCTGCCACCGCCGCACTATCGGCGCGCCGCTGGCCGCGTATGGGCCGGACTTTCCCAGCTCGGTCAAAAACCGGATCAAGTCCACGAACTCTGCATCTGTGAGCGTATCGACCAGCCCCGACGGCATCAGCGATCCAATGTCCCGCTGCTCCTCGACCTGGTTGAGCGGGATCACAATCTCATCCTGCACCGTGTTGCGCAGCACCAGATCGGTGGCCGTTTGGCGCAGCTTCACGCCGCTGACGTTTTCTCCGTTTTTCGTCGTCACGTCCACGCCGTTGTAGCCTTCCTTGACGGCCTTGTTCGGCAGCAGGACCGAATCCACCACGTAATCAAACGGCGAGGCCGCACCCACGCTGGCCAGATCCGGTGCAACCCGCGCCCCGCGCCGGAGATCGCATGACACTGAAAGCAGCTCAGCTCCGCCCGCCGAAAAACAAGCTCGCCACGCGCGGCATCTCCTTTGGTCATCACCTCCGCCTGAAGCTGTTTCATCTCTGCTTCGCTCAGTTGCCGCGAGCGCGACACCAGCCCCGCCGCCTCCGTCAGCATCTTCGTGAGCTTCGGCTCATCGCGCCCCGCGCCGTGAAGATAGCGCAGCGCCAACTTCGCGGTATCGGCGGGCACCTTCTTCGAAGCAAGCGCCGCCATCAGCGCATCCGACCCGCCCTGGCGCACCGTGAACGCCGCGAGCAGGGGGGCTGGGTCCGCGGTTTCGGCCGACGTCAAAACCTCGGCCGCCCGCCCCGCGGCATCCTTCAGGTCCAGCGCGGCCAGCCCGGCCACCGCGATCACCCGCGTGCTGGGCGCATTGGTCTTCTCCGATAATTTCTGCAACACCTCCACGCTCTTTGGCCCCTTCAAATCAGCCAGCGCCTCCACCGCCGCCAGCCGTAGGGCATCGCTGCTATCGGCCGCCTGGGCGATCTTGGTCACGTCCTCGCGCAGCCCCTCCACTCTCCACGCCCCGGCCAGCCGGATGGCTTCCGCGCGCAATATCTCATCCTTCTGATCGAACAAAGCTTTCACCCGCGATAAATCTCCCGCCGGCTGCAAGCTCCGCTCGCGCGACGCTCGCAGTAGCGGCTCGAGCAAGAGCGCCCGCCGTGCTAAGTCATCGCCTTTGACGCTGAGCACCAGATCCAAAAGCGCTCCCGCATCGCTCGCGTCTCCGATTGCTCCGATCAGGTTGGCGATGTTCTGCTCGGCGTCGGCCGGGAGTTGTCCCGCCTTGAACTGCTCGATCAACTTCTTCAACAGCGCCGGCGACCGCGCTGCCTGCATTGCATATTCAAGCTGCTTGCGCTGGCCGCCGAAGGTGATCTGGCCGGCCTGCAGCGCCGGGGCCCAAAGCGGCTGCAAATCCTCGGCCGTCCGCGACAGCGCATAATCCAGAAACGGGTCCATCGGCTTGTCCAGCACCTGCGCCGCGATTTCGAACGCCCGTGGCGATTGAATCTGCGCCAGCGCCCGCACGGCCTCCAGCCGCACCCGCGCGTTGTCGTCTGCGATGGCTGCGCTTAACAGCTCCACCGGATTATCCAGCCGGTCATGCCACTGCGAAACCACCCGCACCGCCGCCGCCCGCGCTCCCGGCTCTTTGGCCCGCAGCAACTGCGACAACAAGCCCGGCTCGACAACGTCCAGCGTCTGATATGTCCAGAGCCCCTCCAGCCGATGATGCTCCACCTGCGCATCCTTCGCGCTCAATCCCTTCACCCACGTCGCCAGCGCCGGCAACACTTCCTTCACGTCTCGCTCGGCCAGCACCCGCTTGGCCTGCATTCGCGTGTACGCCTCTGGAGCCTTCAGCGCCTCGAGCACCTCCGGGACCGGCTTGCCCACGAGCGCCGGCTTTTCCACCAGCGCCCTTCCCTTCGCCGTCACGCGCCAGATTCGCCCATGGGTGTGGTCGCGCCTGGGATCGCGAAAATCCACTTCGCCATGATTGATGATCGGGTTGTACCAATCGGCCAGGTATATCGCTCCGTCCGGCCCCATCTTCACGTCCACCGGCCGAAACGCCTTGTCGCTCGACTTGATCAAATCGGGCAATTGCTTTGACGAAAATCCGGACCCGTCCTCCCGCAACTCAAACTGGCAGACGCGATTGGCCCGAAAGTCATTGGTGATCAGGTGCCCCTGCCAATCGTCGGGGATGTGCCGTCCAGTCAGGATCTCGGCCCCGGCATATTTCGGGCTGCCCGGGTTCAGGCCTTTGAGAAAATGATTTCCCTCGGGCGACGCCACGAAGATCGCGCCCGGTAGAAAATAATTGATGCCTTCCCCGCCGGCGCCGTCGGTGCCAAAAGACTGTCCCCAGTAGTTAAACGTGTGGCCCCAACCGTTCCACAATCCGCGCACAAAAATCTCCAGCTTCCCCGACTTTGGCCGATAGTCCCACACCCCGCCCCCGCGCAGCCGCTTCAATCCCCAAGGCGTCTCGATTGCGCTGTGAATGTACACCGACTGCTCAAAGTAAAGCTGCCCGCCCGGGCCCCACCTGAACGTGTGAATAATATGATGCGTATCCTCCACGCCAAACCCCGACAGCAGCACCCGCCTGGTGTCCGCCTTCCCATCGCCATCTGTATCTGACAGATGCACCAGTTCGGTGCTGTTGGCCACATACGCCCCGCCATCCCCCGGCAGCACGGCCGTCGGAATCACCAGGTGATCGGCAAACACCCTGGCCGCTCCCGCCTTCCCGCTCCCGTCCTTGTCCTCCAGGATGATGACCTTGTCATTGGCAACCTCTCCCGGCTTGGCCTGGGGATAGCTCTCCGAAGTCGCCACCCAAAGCCGCCCCTGCGGATCAAAGTTCATCTGCACTGGCTTGGCCAGCAGCGGGTCGGCCGCAAACAGCGTCACTTCAAACCCGTCGGCCACCTGAAAGCTTTTCCGCTCCACCTCCGGCTCAGGATCAGGCACCTCCACCACCTTCGGCGCGGCCGCCCCCGCAGTCATCGCCGCCATCAACAAGACGCAGCACCAAACCCCTCGTCGCCACCACAATGATAACAGTGGCACGGGCGCCCCGCCCGTGAATCTCCTCGGCGCCTCCACGCCTCCCTGGTAAATCCTCTCCTCCTCCGTGCCCTCCGTGATCTTCGTGATGAAATCCGCTCCCTCGCACACTAAATAATTATTGTTCATGAATCTATTCCGCTTGAAGACTGTAACTCACCGCCACTGGCGTCCGCAGCTTCGCGATCTCCGCTTCCTTTTCCGCCACCAGCGGATCAAGCTGCTGAATCTCCACCTCGTTGCGCCCTTGTTCGTGCTTACGAAATCCAAGGATGTACGTATCGTTCTGCGGCCGCCAGCGCCGAAAGAAAAACCCGCTCTTCGCATTGATCGCCTGCCGCAGTTGCTCCACGCGCTCAGTCTCCGGCCCGTGGGTCAACTGCATTCCCTTGGCCCACGCCTCGGCACTTCCAGACGCCAGCCGCGCATCGCCCGCCTTTAGCACATATGTCCCGGCCACCAACCCCTTCACGCGCACCACGCGCTCCAGCGACTTAACACTCGCTCCCGCCAGTGGCGCGGCCGGCGCAGGCAACATCGCGTCCGTCACCGCAAAGGTTCCACCTCTGGCCGATAGTTTCACGTCCCCCAGCTTGCAGCCAGTGGCCGACGACGCCCCCGCAACATCCAGATTCACTTCCCACGCCGCCGGCGCAATTCCAAGCCCCTGCATCACGGCCACCGCCAACCGCCAATACCCATAGGCCGTTGGATGAATGCCATCACTGGTTAAGTGCATTCCGGGCCCGGCCGTGACTTCAAACAGATCCACAAAGCCGCACCCGCGTTCCCCGGCCATCTTTCCAATGGCGTCGCTGTACAGCTTGAGATTCTTATTGTGCTCGGCCGGATCAGGGAGCGGCCGGCCCAGATCCTCATGCCGGATCGGCCCCAGCAAGACCAGCCGCGCCCCCGACTTCTTGAACGCATCCAGAAGTGCTGAATACTGCATCACAAACTCCCCCAGCCCGGCCGGCCCCGCATAAGACTCGTTCATCCCATAGCCAATCAGGATCACCGTAGGCTTCGCCTCGGCCACCTGTTTGGTCACGATCTCGACGCCTTTTTCGAGGGCCGCAAACTCCACCCGCGCCCGCCCCAGCACATCGTCGCCGCTCCACCCCAAATTCCGAAAGGTCACATTCCGCTCCGCATACCGCGCCGTCAGCAGCGTCTCGAGATACCCTTGCGCCTGTTCCTGTTCGATGTAAGTATTCCCGACCAACACCACCCGGTCCCCATCCACCAATTCGAAAGCCTTCCCCGCCTCTGCGGATGCCCACGAAACCCAGACAAGCAACGCCAAACCCGCGCCAAGAATAGTTCGTTTCAAGACACTCTCCGTTCGCCGCCAACCCCGCCAGAGGACCGTATTTCAGAACGAGAGCACTATACCCACTCCATCCGATAAATCACCCACGCCCGCGCCGTTCTTCACTCCCAATCCCCTGTTCCCCCTGGCATGGATGTTGGGCCAATAGCGCGCTGTCACGCCCGGTTGAGGCTTGATGCTCAGGCGTCACGTCCACGGGCGCTTACTGCCCTTTGTCCATGGTGCGCCATTCGGTTGCGGCGTCTTTGGGCGGCTCGTAGGCGTGGTCGTTGGTCATGATTACTCGGCCATCGCTGCTCATGAAGGCGTGGCTGTAGCCGCTTGGAAGTTCAACCTGCCCGCCGCCGTAGGGGCTTTTGTAGCCGTCGACGTCGCCGATGTATTGGCGGAAGGCGGTGCTGGAGGTTTCGCGCGCGGCCTGATCCTGGCGCCATGCAGCGCGCTGGGCGTCAGAGAACTGTCGCGTGGCGTTGGCGCGGATGGCCGCCTGTTTCATCATTTCATCGACTTGTGCCTGGAGGAAACGCTGATAGTTTTGCCGCCAGATCTGCTGCCGCTCGGTCATCACTGCGAACCAGTGCTCGTCGAAGGTGCGGGACTGATCGATGGCCGTGAACATCGGCATCATTTTTTCGAGTCGGCCCCGGGGGGCGCAGAATGATTTGCAGACGCAAAACCAATCCTGCTCCTGCCCTGCCTTGAGACTGGGAGGGCCGAGCCAGACGAGGGCGCAGAAAAAGTCTTCCTCGTACGCGATCTTTTCCCTCTGAAATTCCAGTCGGATTCTCTCGCACTTGAAGCCGCCGCCCTGCGGAGGCGTTACGCCTTTGGCCAGGCTGTCGGTGACGTCTTTGACGGAGACGACGGCGGCATCGAGGAGCTCTTTGCGGCTTTCGGGGAAGACATACCGCTGAAGATATTCAAGAGGCTTGGCGACGAAGGGTTCTATGCGCAAGGCACGCGTGTCGACGGTACCTGTTTTGGCGCCGACTTCGGAGTGATATTGCCAGACGGGGTAGTGGATCATGAAAGATCCATCGGGGGAGGTGACCTGTTCGAAGAGCATCTGCTGAGCGGTGCGCCAAGGATTCCACAAGAGATCGCCCTGCAACTTCCAACCTGCGGGAATGAGGATGGTGTAGCCATCACAGCCGAGCATGCGGTCGAACATTTTGGCCGGCTTGAGCACGAGGGTGGCTGGAAGTGTGGTGGGGGTTGCTGGTGATGTTGTGGGCGATAGGCCGACTACTGTCCGCCGCGATCCTTCGGCGGCCGCCAGCGGGTTGACGACGCGCTGCATGGTGTAGGTGGTGGCACCGCTGACGAGCGTGAGCGTGTCGGCCTGGAGTTGAGCGGTGAAGGTGAAAGTATCAGTGCCAGCGCGAAACGTTCCTTCGACGCCATTCGCTCCTGGGTGAGCCGTTGCGGGGAATACCTGGTCTTGGAGCTTGATGGTCCCGGCGTAGCCACCGTTGGCCTGTGCCCATTCGACGGTCAGTTTTTCGCCGACGAATGTTCCTGCGAACGCGGCTTGAAGGATCGCGTGGTCGCTTTGATGCTCCGCCGCCAATGCACCGATGCCCGAGACCAAGACCAATATTGTGAGCAACCAGCGCCGTCCAACAGTTGTACGTGTCATGTTTTCTCCTGAACTACATTTGACAAGTGTGATTCGTGAGTTTGAACATGCAATCCGTTGTACTACCCACCAACTACAGCGGACCACGTTCAACGCCCTTCCTCGCTACTTCTCGAATCTTTTTTTCGATCTCCTGCGCCTGGGCCTGCGCTTCCGCGAGCGGTAGGCCTGTTTTCATACCTGGTCTTTTGTGGCCGGTTGCTGTGAGCCAGGCATCTTTGGTTATTGCCTGGCGCTTTGCGATCATGGCGAGCAGTTCCTGGCCATGCGGATGGACGGCCGCCATCGCCTGCGCGCTTTCCACTTCGTTTAAATCCTTAGCGCCCAGGTGCAGCAGGATTTGTTTGGCCATGATCCAATGCCCCAGATCATTGGGATGGACGCCATCGCCAGCGAATGAGAATTTTGGGTCTTTGGCGCGTTGCTGGTCCAGGTAACGGTTCATCGGCTCGTGCAAGTCGGCCACGTCCCAGCCGGAGGCGGAGCGCTGGCATAGCAGCCAGTCGGAATAGAGGTTGAGCACGAAGTTGTATCCAGGATGGCCGCCTTTTATTTCGTCGAAGGTTGGGGGCGTGACGTGGACGATGGCTGACCCTGACTTGATTACCTGCTCGTGCAGCCAAACCATCCCCTCTTTGAATTTCGCAAAGCGCTCGTCTGAAAACGGCATGTAAATTCCGTCGTTCATGCCGTAGCAGGCGAACACCAGATCGGGCCTGGTCTGCTCAAGCACCCGCGCCAGGCGCTCGTGCAGGTCTGGCCGATCGAACTTGCCGCCGGCATGGCCGGGCTCAGACAGGCCAGAGACTGTCTCGCTTGGCAAGCCCAGGTTGATCAACTCGATGGGGCGGTCCGGATAGCGCGTCACGAAGTATGTTTCGATATCGGTGATGTATTGGCCGCCGTGGGTGATGCTGTCGCCGAGGAAGACGACGCGCTTGACGTTTTCGGCGAGGGTTGCTTTATCCTCCGCGTATGCCCGTTCACGATGCACTAGAATCAGTGTCAGGACGACCAGGCACGTCCATCGCATAGATGACTGCTTCATCCTTCAATTATAAAGTTGCTTCGCGGGATCGCACAAGGACGGCGACTACTGCTGATTTATCGCGGTTGTGATGGGGGGCTTTGAAACTTCTGTTTCAGCAAATCGCGATCACTGCGCTGATCCATCACCAGAAATGCCACGCGCCCGTTCGCAATACATAAAGTCCCAGGAGAAGATTCGTCACCCCGTGCGCCACGATGCACGCGCCCAGGCTACGGGTCAGCGCCAGCAGTGCGCCATAGATCAACCCGCAAACGATGGCCGTCATCCATTCGATGTGCACGCCTGCGCCGAATATCATCGCGACGATGAGATAGGCTCGCAGGTTCCAGACTCCGATTGCCACGCGTTTGAAGTCGCCGGGGGAGGCGATGTTGCGCCATAGGAAATCTCGCCAGAAGAGTTCCTCCATAACCGGAACGAGCAAAGCTGCGCCCGCGAGGCGGATGGTGATGAAGCTCCAGGCGGCCGCTCGTGACTGGAAATGGTCGAACGGATTGAACACCTCGCCCTTTGTCATGCGCGGATAGTTGGGCCAGTGCGCGACGATCCAATTCTCCATTCCCACCCACTGCACCACCACGGCCGCCCCGACCAGGAGGCCCAGCCACCAGAACCGCCATGAAATCTTTGTGTAATGAGGCTTAAGGACGAAGAGGAGCACGGCCACGATTAGCGTCTTGAGAACATAGCTCGCGACGTAAAATCTCGGCCACTGATTGCCGGCGACGGTGAAGAGCAGAAACACGGCCATAGGCAGGACGTAGGCGATGTCATCGCGCGTGGTGCTGATGGTGGGGGGTAAAGGCTCGGCCGATTCGAGGATTGTTACCGCGCGGCGGTTTGAGCGGGTGAGTGGGGCATCGTCTGTGCGGGGTTCGGGCATTTTGGGCGTTTTCGAAGGCTACTTTTCGTTTCGCTGCCGAAATAGGGCGAAGCTGGCGGTGTGGCCGTGGACGAAATTGCGGTTGCCGACGGGGCCGAACTCGCCGGCCGCGAAGAAACCGGCCATGGGCGTTTGGGGCATCTGTTGGCGCGCGATTCCGATGTCGTGGCAGGGCTTGTCAAACAATCGTGTTCCGCGGCCATTGCAACTGAACAGCAGGCCGCCGGCGGCGGGTGGGAGGTTGCTTTGCGCCGTGAGCAACGAGGACAAGTCTTCGTCGGCCGTGGCGGCGTCGCGGACGTGAAACTGCACGGTTTGGCCAACGCGGACATGATCGCCGACGCCGATGCCGCCGGTGGATTCTTCCACGCCGATGATGGTTCGGACCAGGAAGTCTCCTCGGCCAAAGCTTTCGCGATATTCGCTGATGGCCCGGCCGATCAGCAGGCCGTTTTGCAAAAGCTGCTGCTCGGATTCCGGCATTTCGTTGACGATGCCCTGGAGCACCTGCATGGCCGGCCTGCCGCCGAGTTGTTCGATGACGTTGTCGTGTGCCTTGGTGATGACGACGGTTCGGCCAATAGGGCGGCAGCCCTGGCTCACCACGGCCTGCACCTGGATATCATCGCTGAGGCTTACACCGACGAACCCTTCGTCAAAGATGGTGTCGTTTCGCAGCAGGACGTTTTCCTGTGGGCCCTGTGCGCTGCTGGCCATCCCGCCGATCAGCGGCACCCCTGGGCAGACTTCATCCAGCTTCGCCAGCCACTGATTTAAGGGCGTGGTAAAGGGATCGCCCAGGCCGATCATCGCGCGCGTTTGCGGGCCGTAGCCGACCAGTTCGGCAAGCGACTCCGGTTCATTCAAAAGCTCGCGCCATTGTTCCTTGCGGATGTGAAAGGGATGCACGCGCACGCCCGGAATATGGCCAACCAACAGCGCCATGCCGGGTGCTCGCTCAATCTCGCGATCGATGCCAATCACACCCTCAGCCGAGCATCCGATGAGACACTGGGGGTCGAGCTCCAGCCAAAGGCGCTCGGCGATTTCGGCGGCATCGGCCGCGTGATGGCCGGTGAAGAAGAAGAAGGCGATGTCGATTTTGTCCCCTTGTTGTCCGAGGGCGTCGGCCACGATTTGCTCGACGGCGTCGGTTGAGGATTCGCTGTCGCTAAGACTGGAATGGAAACGCATAAGAAACCTCTTACGCGCATTGTCTATGGCATGGGCTGGAGGGGCAAGGCACGGATCGACGGCAACAGCGCGTTACATCGGCAACCGCTTTGACATCAGATTGTCATACGCTTGCGTGCGCCTGGATGATAAACAATTGGCTATACTCCCAGTTCCCAAAGGTACAGTTCTGTTCAAGCATGGTGGAAGCGTCAGAAATCAAATCGCAATCAGCGGGCGAGGAACCAATGACATTCGCGTCGGTTGAAACTCTTGAATCGAGGGTGCTGTTTTCAGGCGTGTCGCTTAGTTCTTCAAGTTGGACTGCTTGGTCCCGCGCCGCTTTATTTTGGAACTTCTTCCCGTGCGCCGCTTAGCGGGCGGGTTACGGGGGTTGCGGCCGATCCGCATAATGCGAGCATTCTATACGTCGCGGCGGCCGGGGGCGGGGTTTGGAAGACTGTCAACGGCGGGCAATCCTGGAAGCCGCTCACGGACAACCAGCCTGTTCTCTCAATGGGCGCGATTGCTGTCTCGGCCAAGAACGGCAACGTACTTTATGCCGGGACCGGCGAGGCGAATTTTTCCGGCGATTCACGCTATGGGGTGGGCGTGTTGAAGAGCACCAATGGGGGGGCGAGTTGGAGACTGGTGGGCAACTCGGTCTTCAATCGTAAGGCGATTTCTAAAATCGCGATTGATCCCAGCGATCCGAATATCGCGTACGCCGCCAGCGCCTTTGCGGTTGGCGGCGGCACACCGGGAAACTTTGGGCTGTGGAAGACGATTGACGGGGGGGCGGTTTGGACGAACACCACCACGTCCCTCGGCACCAACCAATCGGTCGCAGACGTTGTGATCGATCCGGTTCATCCGAACGTCGTGTACTGCGCCATCGGCGGGCGGGATAAGTCGAGCTCCACCGGTGTTTATAAAAGCATCAATGGCGGCGGAAGCTGGACTGCGGCCGGGGATTTTCCCAGTGGGGACCTGAATGGGGGGAAGATTGTTCTTGCGCTTGCGGCCTCTTCTCCCAGGATTTTGTACGCGGTGCAGGCCGACCATAACACCGGCAACGTCCGGCGGGTGATGAAAAGTATCGACGCAGGCGTGCATTGGACGGCGCTGGTGCGCGTTCCTGACGTTGGCACGCAGTTCTCGTATGACATGGCGATTTCGGTCGATCCCCACAATGCCAAGCGCGTCTTTATTTCCGGCCAGCACAAGTTTATCGAAACCATCGACGGCGGCCTTCATTGGTCCGACATCACCAGCGGCACGGGCGTCAAGCCGTATGTGGATCGCCACGCCATGGCCTTCGACGCTACCGGCCATCTCATCAGCGGGCAGGATGGCGGCGTCTCGCGCCTGGATAATCCGGCCATTGGCCACATTCACTGGGCCGACCTTAACAGCAACCTGGAAACCACTCAGTTTATGGGCCTGGCTCTTCATCCGACCGATCCAAACATTGTCTGGGGCGGGAGCCAGGACACCGGCACTGACGCGTACAGCGGTTCTCTGGCATGGCATATTCATCTGAACAGTGACGGCGGCGTCCCTTTCATCGATCAAAGCCATCCGAACATTATTTACGGCGCACTGCCGTTCCCCGCGAGTTCGGGATTTCAGCGATCGGATGATGGAGGAAAGACTTTTGCGTCGAAGGTGCAAGGGATCAACTTCAAAGACCCGACCAACGAGTTTCCGCCTGTCGTGATGGATCCTTCCAATTCTTCCCGGCTGATATTTGCCACGAGCAAGTTGTATGTCACGAGCGATCGGGCGGATCATTGGACCCCGCTCGCAACGCCGGGCATCAATGGATTTAACCTTTCGGGCCGGCCGATCAGTGCCGTCGCGATTGCGCCCTCTGATTCTCGTGTCATGTACGTCTCGTCGTTTGCGCAGGACATTTACGTGAAGCTGGCCGGGGACAACGCGTGGCACAAACGCAATATTCCGTTTGCTCACAATGGCTTGAACGAAATCCAGGTTGATCCCACCAATCCGAGCACTGCGTACGTCACCCGCAATAGTTTTAACGGCGGGGGAAGCAGCGGCCATGTTTTCCGAACCACCAACGCAGGGCTTTCGTGGGAGGACCTGACCGGCAATCTGCCGGACACGGAAGCTTTTCGGATTCGCATCGGCACTGTTCATGGCCAGCGTCAGCTTTATCTCGCCACGGATGCGGGTGTGTATTCGTCGAGCGGCAGCGCGACGTGGACACGGTTTGGGCGGAACCTGCCCAATGCACAGGTGTGGGGTTTGGAGATCAACCAGCGCCTGGGCATTCTGGCGGCCGCGACGCACGGCCGGGGGGCCTGGGAGATTAAGGTGCCGAAGGTGTAGATTCGGGATTTCGGCTGGGGATTTCATTGCCGATGGAGGGTCGAGGTAACGGCTCTAGTTTTTTTGGAAGCAGGGCCGATAATGGGTGATGAGGCATGGAGGCTTCGTATGACGGATGTGTTGGATCAATCGGAGGTGGATGCGCTGCTGGCGGCGGTGGATGGGGGGCAGGTGGAGCGGGACGGGGCTTCGCAAGTCCATGGGCGCGGCGGTGGGCGGGCGGATGGGCCGGGGGTGGAGGTGCATACTTACGATTTCAAGCGGCCGGAGCGCGTGTCGAAGGACCAGATGCGGGCGCTGGAGGCGCTGCATGAGGGGTTTGGGCGGAATTTCGGCGCGGCGCTGTCGGGGTATCTGCGAACAATCATCGAAGTGTCGGTGGCCAACATCGAGCAGTTGACGTACTCGGAGTTTATTCATTCGCTGCCGAATCCGACGTGTTTTAACTTACTGAAGGCGGAGCAACTGGATGGGCAGCTTTGCCTGGAGATCAGCCCGCTGATCATTTATCCGGTGATTGACCGGCTATTGGGCGGATCGAATGCTGATCTGTTTATACCGCAACGGCCGCTGACGCAGATCGAGCAGCGGCTGGTGCAGCGGATCACGGATCGGGCGACGCACCACCTGAGCGAGGCGTGGAGCAACCTCACACCGGTCACGTTCAGCGTGCAGGATTTTGAATCCAACCCGCAACTGGTGCAGATCGTGCCGCCCAATGAGACGGTGGTGGTGATTGGGTTTGAGTTGAAGATGGGGAACCGGGCGGGGACGATGAGCTTGTGCATTCCGTACAACGTGATCGAGCCGATCATGGGGGTGCTGGCGGCGCAGAACTGGTTCAGCTATCAGCGCAAGGGGGGGCATGAGGACCATCTGCGGAAATTGACGCGGAACGTCTACAACGCGCCGGTGGAGATGCGCACGTTTCTGGCGCAGACGAAGATGAGCGTGAACGACTTGCTGGGGCTGCAGGTGGGGGACATCATCACGACAAGCAAGGATTCGGGGAATGACGTGCTGATCCAGGTGGAGGGGCGAAATAAGTTTCTAGGGCAGCTTGGGCAGTTTCGGGGAGGGCGGGCGGTGCGGATCACCCGGCAATGCCAGCAGACGACGGCGGCCGAGGCCAAGGGGGACAAGCACGGGGAGCGCCGATGAGCCGGGCGCGGATGGCCGGCGGCGCGGGGGCGGGAGAGCCTCTGCGCGTGCTGCGGGAATACGTGCGGCTGTCGGAATTGCCGCTAACATGCCTGGTGTTCATCGTGCCGCTGATGATCGCGTATGAGGTGGGGACGGTGTATTACGCATCCGACCCAATCCATCACACCGAACAACGGATCATCGCGTTTACGATGATGCGGCGATTTTTCGAGATGTTCGGGGCGACGGGGCGCTACATGCCGGCCATGGCCGTGGGGTCGATCCTGGTGGCCTGGCATCTGGCGCGGAAGGATCCGTGGCAAGTGGACGTGCCGACGGTGCTGGGGATGACGGCCGAGAGCATGCTGCTGGGATTGCCGCTGCTGGTGCTGTGCAACGTGGTGCATCGATATCTGCCGCTGAACAATTCGGAGATGAGGGGATTGCTGGTTTCTTCGGTGGGGGCGGGGATTTATGAGGAACTGGTTTTTCGGCTGATTGCGTTCACGTTGCTGCATATATTGCTGATTGATGTGTTTGAGATCAACCGGGTGTGGGCATCGCTGCTAATCGTGCTGACGGCGGCCGTTTTGTTCTCGCTCTACCATTACTTGGGGAAAGAGCAGTTTGCGTGGGACACATGCATTTTTCGCACGCTGGCGGGGGTGTATTTCGGGGTGATTTTCCTTACGCGCGGCTTTGGGATAACCGTTGGTGCGCACGCGGCTTATGATGTTGTGGCGGTGCTGTTGACATCGGCGGCGGTTCGGTAGGTGGAAGATTTTCCTACTCTTTTTCGCCGGGGTTTCCTACAATGGGTTTGTCATAAGTCCGCGTTGTGCGGACAGGCCGCCAGTTATCAGTTTCGGCGGCGCCGGAGGCAGCAGTGGGAAGAACTGCATTTGGCGCAAGTGCTCGTATGGCCGCGAGTTGACGTACCCCTTGTTCATGGGGGTGCGACGACTATATCGCCGATCGCTACCGGGGTGCTTTTTTGCCCCCAGATGGAAAGAGCATGGACGCAATGCCCAACCGTACCAAACAACGTCGTTCCGGGGGTTTGTCCCTCCTTTTGTATCAGCGGCCGCTGCATCCGGAATTGTTTCGGATTCTCGCGACCGAGCAGGTGAGCCGTCGCGCTTACGACGCGGACATCTGGTTGATCGAGGGCGGCCACGTCGTTGCATTCAACGCCAACAAAAACACGCTGACGGAAGTGATTTTGATGGGGGGCGAGCCGATGACCGATCGCGGGCTATTGCAGCAGATCCCGTGTCGGGGTGAGAAGTATCATGAAATGACGGCCGGCGGAAACGTGCGCTACATGATCAGCACGCAGGAAGAGCAGCTTACGCAGACGCTATATGAGGCAACGAAGCACGAGATCTCAAGCTATGCGGCCAAGCGGGAACTGATGACAGCCGAGGTTCCGGCGACGCCGGAGACTGGGGCCGGGCTGAGTGTATTGGACATCGAGCGGCGCAGTCATGAGCTGCTGGTGCAGAGCTTTCATCTGTTTGATGAAACGCTGATGGTGATTAAGACGCAGGCGATCTTTGAGGTGATGAAGGGTTAAGAGTTTCACCTCTGAGATCACCGAGGGCACGGAGGAAGATTTCTTTTTTGTAAGCAGAGAGGCACGCAAGGTGACTTGTGTGCCTCTTTTCCTTTAATGCCGTTGGTGTTCGATCTGCAGCAAATGCTGGTCAACATTCTTTGACGTAATGGCGGAAGGCTTCGGTGAGGCGGCGGGTGATGGGGCCGGGCTGGCCTGTGCCGATGGGGCGGCCATCGATCTTTGTGACGGGAACTACTTCGGCGGCGGAACCGGTGAGAAAGCATTCGTCGGCCACGTAAAGATCGTGGCGCTGGAGCGTTTTCTGGGTGCAGGGGATGTTGTTGCGGCCGCAGAGCTTGAGCATGACGTCGCGGGTGATGCCTTCGAGGATGCCATCAGCGGTGGTGGGCGTGTAGACGTGGCCGTCCCGCACGGTGAAGATGTTGTCGCCGGTGCATTCGGCGACGTTGCCTTCGTGATTGAGCATGACGGCTTCGGGCACGCCGGCGTCGAGGGCTTCGATCTTGGCCAGAATGTTGTTGAGATAGTTAAGACTTTTGATGCGCGGCGAGACGGCGTTGGGGTGGTTGCGGATGACGGAGGCGGTGATGATGGCCATCCCGTTTTCGTACATCTCTTTGGGATAAAGCTCAATCGTGTCGGCGATGATGATGACGGAAGGGTCGGCGCAGCGGTTGGGGTTGAGGCCCAGGCAGCCGGCGCCGCGGGTGACGATGGCGCGGATGTAGCAGTCGGTGAAGTTGTTGGCCTTGAACGTCTGGTCGATGGCGAGGCGGAGTTGTTCGGGAGCGATCGGAATGGTGAGGCGGATTGCGCGGGCGGAATCGTAGAGGCGCTTGAGGTGGGCGGCGGCCTCGAAGATTTTGCCGTTGTAGATGCGAATGCCTTCGAAGACGCCATCGCCGTAAAGGAGACCGTGGTCGTAGACGCTGATTTTAGCGTCGGCTTTGTCGTAGAATTTTTGGTCGATCCAGACTTTCAGGGGCATCAACATCTCCAAACATCAGGTCGGGTCATAGCAGGGCGGACTTCTTTTTATATGCGGCTCAGGTCTCGCGTTCTACCGGCTGCGCCAGCTTTCCGTCCTTGAGGAGCAGAACGCGGTCAGCCTGCCTCGCGAGGGAGCGGTCGTGGGTGACCATGAGGATGGTCTTTTGTTCGTCGCGGTGGAGTTGTTCGATGACGGCCATAATCTGGCGGCCGGTTTCGTAGTCAAGGTTGCCGGTGGGTTCATCGGCGAAGAGGACGCGGGGGTTGTTCATGAGGGCGCGGGCGATGGCGACGCGCTGGCGTTCGCCGCCGGAAAGCTGGTTGGGGCGGTGCTTGAGCCGATGCGAGAGGCCAAAGCGTTTAAGCAGATCGGCGGCGCGATCCTGGTGCTCCTGGCGGTTGGAGCGGAAGGCGCTCCAGGAGAATTTGATCATGGCCGCCAGCATGGTGTTCTCAAGGACGTTAAGCTCGGGCAGCAGGTGGTAGAACTGGAAGACGAAACCAAACTGCGTGTTGCGCAGATGGCTGCGCTCGGCGCCGTTGAGGCGGGATAGGTCGCGTTCGTCGAAGAGGATGGAGCCGCCGTCGGTGGTGTCGAGGGCGCCCGAGCAGGTGCATGAGGGTGCTTTTGCCCGAGCCGGAGCGGCCTTCGACGGCGAGGAATTCGCCGGGGTGGACGATGAGATCCACGCCTTTGAGGACGGTGACGTCGCTGTCGCCCATGCGATAGGTCTTGGTGATGCCGCGGGCGCGAAGGATAGGGACTTGACCGGCGAAGCGGGAGGGGAGAGGTTGATGGGCGGCTAGGGGCATGGTTGGGGGCATGGTTGGCGGATTATTCCCAGCGGAGTGATTCGACGGGGTGCATGCGAGCGGCGCGGACGGCCGGGACGACTGCGCCGATAACGGCCGACAGGACGGCGACGCCGAGTATGACAGAAACTTCTTTGGGATTCATCTGGCTGGGGATGGTGTCGAACTGATAGACCTTGGGATCCCAGATCTGGATGCCCAAAAGCTTGCCGAGCCAGTGGTGGAGTGTGTTGATGTTGTGGACAACCCCCCAGCCGCAGAGGAGGCCAAGACCGGCGCCGACGATGCCGATGGCCAGGCCGTAGCCCAGAAAGATGCCGGCCACGCCCTGGCTGGTCGCGCCGACGCTTTTGATGATGCCAATGTCACGGGTCTTCTCCATGACGATCATGTAGAAGATGCAGAAGATAAGGAAGACGGCAACGATGCTGATGACGCTGAAGAGGATGGTGACCAGGAGTTTTTCGTGCTCGATAGCGCCGATGAACTGGGCGTTGATCTGCTGCCAGGTTTCGACGGTGTAGGGGTAGGAGGGATTTTCTTCGGCGCCGTCGCTGAAGAAAAGGGTGCGCCGGCCGCCGGCGTGGGTGTAAACGTCATTGACGATAGACTTGATCTGGTCGCGGACCTTGACGAGGTCCGCGCCGTCCTTGACGGAGATTTGGACATCGTTGGTGCGGGCGGGGTCGGTGAAGGGGTTGCCGTCGGGATCGGTGGCCGGACGCGCGTCCATTTTCAGGAGGTGCTGGAGGGGCGCGAAGCGGACATAGGCTGTTTCGTTGTCGTAGACCCATGAGCCAGTGCGGGAGACGTCCACCATCCAGTAGTTGCTGACGACTTTGTCCTTGGGGTCAAGCGCGCTGCCTTCGGAGATGGGGAGAAACGTCATGTTGACCCAGAAGCCGTACATGGAGGGGTAGCGTTCGAGGGTGCCATCCTCGTTTTTCTGCAGGCCGATGACGCCGGGGCTGATGACCATGCCTTCCCAGGAAGTAGGGTCGACGCCGCTTTCGGAGTAGTTTTTGGGAAGGTGCTGCTCGTACTTGACGTCATTGTGCAGGGTGAATGGATGAGGGGATTGGCTGCGCGCTGAAGGGTTTTGGCAAAGTTGTTGACCTTGCCGATGTTGTCGGGATAGCCGTAGACCTGAACAGGGTTGCGGGTTTTGTTGATGACGTTGATCAGGCCAAAGCGTGTGGATGACGGGGGCGGCGTCTTTTATTTCTTTGACGTCGTTTTTTATCCTGTCGATCATGTCCTGGTAGTAGGCGAAGCCGGTGATCGACTTGCCGTGGATGATGATGTCGCCGCTCATGTTATGGACCGACTCGCGGAACATGTTGAGCCACCCGCCCATGACGCTGATGACGATAAGGACCATGGCCGTGCAAAGCGTAACGGCGATGAGGGAGACCCAGGCGATGCGGCGCTTGCGGAGATATTTGAGGATAAGGAGGAGCTTATACACGGGGCGGCTTGGCTTTCGTTGGCTTCTGGGACGGTGAGCAAGGGGCCGTGAAACGATCATAGTGCGGGGAGGGGCGGTGTCAAAAATGGGCTGGAACGCTGATGAAATTGGGGTTGGAAGATTTCACCCGATGCGGTTTTTTTAGGTTTAATTGACACTGTTCGGGGTTGTCAGTAGAGTTTGCCCCACTGTTTTACGATCCAGGGAGGATTACATGCAGGAATATGAGACTCTGAAGAAACTGGTTGAAGAAGTCGCTGAGGACGTTGCCAAAGCGCAAGGCGGCAATAAGGCCGCCGGAACCCGTGTTCGCAAGAAAATGCAGGACATCAAGTCGGCCGCGCAGGAAGTTCGCAAGAAAGTCCTGGAAGGACGAGACGGCGAAGCGGGCGCGGCGGATGAAGCCAGCCCGACTGAATAGCCGGTTGCAGGCCGGCCTTAGCGCTGCAATGAAAAGGTAGAAGGAGATGGAGGGGTCTGGCGGCAGGCCTGATTGTCTCTGTCCCTTTCTGCTTTTTTCAATTTGCAGTTGCTGTGATTGCACTTTCTGATTCGCTTTGATCCACCACCATGCCGCCGAAGCTGTTGTTCGATATATCGCAGATTGACCTGGACAAGGACCTGTATGACCAGGAGGCGATCCGCGCGGTAAATCCGCAGCGGGGTGACATGGAACATCTGAATGGCGTGAACTGGCTGGACCCCGGGCCGGGTCGGATTGTGGGATATAAGAATGTGCGGACGGATGAATTCTGGGTGCCGGGGCACATTCCAGGCAGGCCGCTGTTGCCGGGCGTCATCATGATCGAGGCGGCCGCGCAGTTGTGTGGATTTTTCACGAAGAAGGGGGCGGGGTGGACTGGTTTCGTTGGATTTGGGGGCGTTGAAGATGCCCGGTTTCGGCAGGCGGTGACGCCACCGGCCAAGCTGGTGATGCTGGTGGAGCGGCTATGGACGCGCCATCGCCGGATGGCGTGCCGGGTGCAGGGGCTCGTGGCTGGAACGCTGGTGTTTGAGGCGGGGATCACCGGGGCGGAGATGTAGGCCCGACGATGGCGTGACGAAGGCCTGATCGATTACAATTCTGGTTTCCCCCGCGTACAATTTATACGGGTACGTTGGGGATTGCCGCCGCAGGGAGGCCGTGGCGCTGATGTTGTTTTCTTTGCTCAAGCCGGTGAGAGAGATGCCGATCGCCGTGGTCGATGTGGAAACCACGGGTGCTTCCGCTGCGCTGGGGCATCATGTCATCGAGATCGGAATTGTGCGGGTGGAGGGCGGGCAGGTTGTCGGGCAGTATCAGCAACTCTTCGATCCTGTGCGGTCCATCAATCCCGGGGTGACGGCGCTGACGGGCATTACCCAGGAGATGGTGGCCGGGCAGCCGCGGTTTGGAGAATGCACCGAGGCGATGCTGTCGCTCATGGGCGGGGCGGCCATCCTGGGGCACAACACCCGATTTGACCTCTCATTTTTGCACAAGGAGTTTCGGCGATCCGGGACGGATCTGAGTGAGGCGCTGGGGCAGGCGCCGGTGTTGGACACGGTGCGGATCGCCCGGCGGCGGTTTGGGCGGGGCGGCAACTCGCTTGGTGTGCTGGCGCGGCGGCTGGGGATTGAACCGACGGAATCGCATCGGGCGCTGGCGGATGCCCAGACAACGGCGGCGTTGTTTGATCTGTTCATGCAGACGCAGCCGGGGTGGAATGGGTGTTTGTGTGATGTGTTGCAGGAGCAGGGCGGGGCCATTGATCTGAAGGCGTGTGCGGGGCCGGATTTGCTGCCGCTGGAATTGGAGGAAGCTCTGGAGATGCGCCGCCCGGTGATGATGGAATATCTAGATGCACGCGCAGCGCGAACAGAGCGCGGTCATCGAGCCGCTACACGTGCGTCGCTCGAACGGAGAATTGCTGCTGGTAGCGCACTGCCGGATGCGCGAGGAGCGCAGGACATTTAAGCTCGAGAGGATTGTGCAGTTGAGGCGGGTGGAGGAGGGGGAGAAGGGGGAGGCTTGTTAGATCAAGATGCGCTGGAAGGTCTTAGAGCTTTCACTGCCGCGCCCACTGCCCACCGACGACTGACTACGCTGACTACTGACCCCAACCCACCTATCTTCTCCACACAAATATGGATAATGGGGCAATGACGCTCGTCATACAGACTGTCCCCCAGAGCACGCACGAAAACGCCGTGCTAATTTGGATGGTCCGCCACCGACGCGTCATATTTTCTTTCGTCACACTCTTCCTCATCCTCTCCTTCAACGGCCGGTGGCGCCTGGGTCGCGATAGTTCTCTATACCGAGGCCTCGGCCATAGCCTTGCCCACGGCCAGGGCTATGCCTTCCAGGGAGAAAAAAACAGCCTGGCCCTCCCGGGCCTGCCCCTGCTTCTGGCCGCCGAAGAAAAGCTCATGGGCATCGGCCCGCAACTCACCCACGATCAAATCCATCGCCCCGTCTTTCCTGTGCTGGTGATGGTCGCAATGGCGGCCATGACGCTTGTGGCTGTCTATCACCTGATGCTCATGTATTTCCCACCCTGGGCCGCCGTCTGGGTCACGGCCGCCCTCGGCATCAACTGGAGCTTTCTCGAACACGCCAACGAACTCATGACCGACATGCCGTTTTTGCTCGCACTCTGCCTCGTGCTGCTGGGATATGGGCTCATGCGCCGGGCAAAAGAGACGCCGCCGAAACTGCGGGCAATGATGCTTCTAGCAACCGGCCTCGGGATCGCCGCATCAATGCGGCCAACAGTCATCGGCCTTGCCGCCGCCATTGGCCTGGCCTGCGTGTGGCACATCCTGCGCGGCAACGATCGGCGATCGCACGCATTCGTGCTCGGACTGCTGGCTCTGATGATGATCGCGGCGGTCGCATTAGACCCCCGGGAAAATCCGCACAAGGCTCAGAAGGGGTACGCGCAGTCACTGGTGCGAAAAGTCAAAGGCCTCATCGCCACGGCCTCCGATTCGGCCGATCAGGAGGAAATCAAAGCCCGCAACCAGAGGCCAACCCGAGGCATCGCCAAAACCATGCGGCGACAGCCCGCACTCATGTGGTCCGGCCTCGCCATCTCCGCCGCGCTGATAGGCTACGGTGTCTGGCGCGGCCGGCAATTCAGGAGCTGGGAACTGGCCGTCGCAGGCTTGGGCATCGCCTTCGCAATCTTCTCCACTGGCCTGGAAGAAACGCCCGTCGTGCGCATGCTCCGTCACCACATCCCTTATGCCATGTTCGGCATGGAGCTCTGGCATTTCGGCATCATCGTCAGCGTGCTGGTCCTGGCCGCCGCGATCGCCACCGCGCGCCACGAGCCATTGTGGGGCCTGCTTGTCCTGATGAGCGCCATCATGTTTGCAGTGTTCGCCAGCGTGCCCCGCTACTTTCTCATGCTCATGCCCCTGCTCCTGCTGGGATGGGGGCTGCGGATGAACTACCTCCAGAAGCTCATCCCGCGACGATTCTACCTCCCTGAGTTGTTCGTGGTCGCAAGCATGGGCATCGTCATTGTGCCAAGCCTGGGAAAATCCGCCACCATCATCATGGAACAACACGGCCTGACGTTCGCCAGCAAACAGTCGCCCGTGGGCGGCCAGCGCATCGCCCGCTTTCTGCCGGTAGTGAAGGCGGATTTTCTAAGAGTCTATCGCGACGGCAAATTTTATGACTTGTGCGAGATCAGCGACGTGATTCGCGAAAAAGCCCCGGCCGGCGTGAGCGTCATCGGTCCCGAACCGCAGATCATGACCTACATCAGCGGCCATCGCGTCGTCCTGCTCCGCGATCTGCGCAAAGGCTCACCGCTCGAAACGCCCCAGGTCGAGGCCCGCCGTCTCAAGCTGCGATGGGCAGTCTTTCCCCCGGAAATCTATCGCGATCTCGAAAACCCCGAACCCGGCAAACTCCCGCTCACCTGCGGCTTCCTCTCCAAAAACGTCATCCTCGAAGAACCAACGTTTGCCGCATCCGCACTGTGGTTGCAGAAATTCACCGTGCGCGGCGGCCTACCCTCGACGCGTAAATCCACCACGAGCCCCAGTGGATGATGAGATCAGCCGCCAACGTTCACGTAGGGCGGAGTCACGATCCGTGACTGGATAATCAACCCCACCCCCGCAAGGAGCAACTCCACCAGCATCTGCGCCAGCCGAAGAACAATAGGCGTGATGGCGCACACGGCGTGGTTGTCTATCCACATCTGCAGCACGAATATCAGCGTCAGCTCCTTAACCCCAAGCCCCCCCGGCGTCAGCGCCAGAAAGCCCAGCGTCGAAGCCATCGCCGACATCGGAACATACACCGGCAAGTCGCCGGCCGAAATCCACGTAAGAGATCGTGCCGCCGCCCAGAGCGCCAGGCCCTGAAGCGTCCAACTTAAGGCCATCAGCAAAAGAGGTTCAACGTAGTTGCGCAAGCGGGGAATGCTTCCAGCGGCCGTCGTTTCAGCTTGCGGAGGAGAAAGTTGCTCAAGCCGCCAAACACGCGCGGATGAAGGCAAATGAGAAAGAGCAGCAGCGCCCCAAGCCCCCACGCCGCCGCAAACGGCACATGCTCTCGCACGCGATAAGAGAACATCAGCGGCACCGACAGCGTGATGCCCACCGCCAGCGACATCGCCGTCATCATGAACAGCATCGTCAGGGCCACAGGCTCGCGCACGCCCCACCTGCGAAGCATCCAAACCGTCCCCAGCAGTGCCCCCGCTTTCCCGGGCAAATACTTCGCCGGCTGCGGGATCCAGGCAATGGCCGCCATCGCCGACCACGGCGGCGGCGCACAAAACCCGGCCAGAAGAAGCCGGCGAATGGCCACGCTCACAAACCCACCTGCCACAAAACACAACGCAGTCAGGACCAGAAACGGGATGTTGAAATGGACAGTGCGCACGTCCTTCAAATCTTTATGAACCTTCCACGCGATCACGAGCACCACGGCAAGAAAGAGGAGCAGCTTAAGAAGCCTAACCGCGCGCGGCTTCACGCGCCGACCCGAAGGCTGCGGCGACACAAGCAGCGAAGATTCAGCGGCGGATGAGTTCACGGTCTCGTCTCAAAAATGTTGCAGCCAGGGAAAGTTTTTGCCAGTCGGGCAGCAGGCCCGCGCGATCAGTCCTCATCACCGCCCCGGCCGGCTTTGGGTAAGTCCCCGCCGCCCGCGCCCGACACAATGGCGGTATCCATCGCCGGCACAATCGCCTCCGCGGCCCCATGCGCCAGCAGGATCTGCGCAAACCCTTCCGCCCGGTCCGCCTCGCCATGCACCACGTAAAACCGCGTGCCGGCCGTAAGCGTCGGCTTAAGAAACCGCAGCAACTCATCCCGATCCGCATGGGCACTCAGCCCGTGAATCGTCCGCACCTGGCACCGCACGTCATACCACCGGTCCAAAACACGCACGCGCTTCTCCCCGTTCTGAATCCGCCGCCCAAGCGTTTGCGGAGGCACCCACCCCACAAAAACCACCATGTCCTGCGGCCGCTCAAGGCTGATCGAAAGGTGATGCAACACACGCCCAAACTCGCAAGTGGGGCTGGAAGCAATGATCACGCACGGCCCATGATCCGAATTGATCTTCCGGCTCTCGTCCGGCGTGCTCGCAAAGGTGACGTGCGAAATCCCAAACAAATCCTGCTGCCCGATGATCGCGCGGGTCTGATCGTCGTAGCTGTCTGGAAATTGAGAGTGAACCCGTGTCACTTGAACGCCCATCGGGCTGTCAATGTAGATTGGAAGCGGCTCCAGCTTCTTCTCCGAAATGAACTTCTGCATGTACCACAAAACCGTCTGCGTCCGGCCAACCGCAAACGACGGAACAATCAGCCGCCCGCGATTACGAACACACGTCTGCACCGCGTCCAGCAGCTGCGGCTCCACCTGCTCGATCGGCCCGTGCAATTCCGTGCCATATGTGCTTTCAGTAATCACCTGATCCACCGGCCCAGAAAGCTCCCGCGGATCGCGCAGGATCGGCGTGTCATAACGCCCAACATCGGCCGTGAAGAGAAGCGTCGAGATTTGCCCACCCTGCTGCTTCCATTCCAGAAGCACATACGCCGACCCCAGAATGTGTCCCGCGTCAAAAAAAGTGAACGACACATCGCCGCCGAGCGCGGTCTTCGTTTCATAGGAGACATGCTTGATCAGGTTATACAGCGCTGGCAGATCGGCCCGGCGGTAGGGGGGCTGCACCGATTGTTCGCCCGGACCCCGAGCGCGCTGGTTCAGGTACGCCGCATCTTCCTCCTGAATCTTCGCCGAATCCTCCAGAACAATCCGCGCCACCGCCGCCGTGGCCGGTGTGCAGTAGATCGAGCCTTTGAACCCGGCATTGACAAGGGTTGGCAGCTTGCCGCAGTGGTCCAGATGGCCATGCGAAAGGATCACACAATCGATCCGCGAAGGGTCCTGCGGCAGAAGGTGATTAAGCCGCTCGGCCTCCGCCCGCGCCCCCTGATACATGCCGCAATCCAGCAATATTCGCAGCCCATTGACTTCAAGAAGATGGGAAGACCCGGTAACAGTCCGATCCGCGCCGCAAAACTGAATTCGCATAACCCGAGCGTAGTTCACGGTCCAGCATCGGGCAACAGAAGTAACGCGCGTTTTGAACAACCCGGGGTAAGTCTTCTTTCGACCTCCCCGTCACTCCACCGTGTTCCCGCCATTTACCGATACCTTCTGCCCCGTCACAAAACCCGCCCCGTGCGACGCCAGAAACGCTACCGTCTCGGCCACCTCCTCCGGCCTGCCCATCCGCTTCATCGGCACCCCGGCCGCATACGCCTCCTTCATCGCCTCCGGGTCCCCCGCGTGCCGCTCGGTTGGAATCCATCCGGGTGCAACCAGGTTGACCGTGATCCCCCAGGGCGCAAGCTCTCTGGCCCACGACCGCGTCAAGCCCAGCTGCGCCCCCTTGGCCGACACATAATTCGAAAACTCCGGCACCGCGCACTCAAAAACTTCCGAGCCGATATTGATGATCCGGCCAAACCGCTTCCGTTTCATCTCTCCCACCACGGCCTGCGCCAGCAGCATCGGGCTCTTCACAAAAAATTCCAGTTGATCCAGGCACGCCCGCCACGTCAGCTCTTCCAATTTCACGAACGGCTGGGGTCCGGTGGCGTTCGCTACCAGCACATCCACCGCCCCAAGCTGCTTGCTCACTTCCTTCACGATCCGCTTCACGTCCTCCTCCTCCCGCACATCCCCCTGAAAGGCGGCCGCCTCACCGCCTTCGGCCCGTATTCCCTCCACCACCCGCTGGGCTTTCTCTTCACTGCCAAAATAATTCACGGCCACCCGCGCCCCCGCGCCCCCAGCCCCAGCGCAATGGCCGTCCCCAACCCGCGCAAAGCGCCAGTTACCAACGCCACCCGCCCCGAAAGATCATTGAGAACAGCAGCCACAACATCTCCTGAATCTCCCCCCGCGCCTTCCACTTTGGCTTTCACTATATCTGAGAAGGGCACGGAGTGCAGGGGGCGATGGCTATGGAGAGGGGATGCGTTTAGAATGAAGACTGATGTCAGGCTGCGTGGGTATTGCCAGCTTCGGCTGTTGCTCCCATGCGCCGCCTCCGCTGCTAACCCCACCCTTCAAGACATCTTGTGCTTAGACTACATCCCGCGGCCTGCTTTGGTCGCTGAAAATATACGAAAGAGAGCTGCTGGTGGCTGTTCCCGTGATTGCCGAGAGATTGCAACGCTTGATTCCCTGGCGCAAATCGTTGAATGGCGACCGCCAGCCCGTTGATCCAACGCGCGAGCTTCCGTTGCGGGGGGAGCTTTATACGGTTGACCAGCTTGAGCGGCACGCGCGCGCCATGGCCCATTCGCATGAGCTGGCCAGTGGCCCCGCGCCCGACAAGCTGATCCCGCGGCTGGATGAGAACGAACGGGTGCTGGTGCATACGTATGATCTTGTGCTGGCGGCCGTTGAAAAAAATCGGCGCATTGCGCCGGCGGCCGAGTGGCTCCTGGACAATTTCTATCTGCTGGAAGAGCAGATACGCACGGCGCGGCGGCATTTGCCGCGGGCGTACAGCCGGGAACTGCCGCGCCTGGCGAGCGGGCCGGCGGCACATTATCCCAGGGCGTATGGGATTGCGCTGGAGCTGATCGCGCATGTGGACGGGCGCGTCGACGCGGTGGGGCTAAATGCGTTTATCGCGGCGTACCAGACCATCAGCCCGCTGAAGCTGGGTGAGCTTTGGGCGATTCCGATTGTGATGCGGCTGGCGCTGATCGAGAACCTTCGGCGCGTGGCGGTGCGAATCGCGGCCGGTCGGCGCGATCGTGATCTGGCTGACGACTGGGCCGAAAAGATGCTGGAGGTGGTCGAGAAGAACCCCACCGATCTGATCCTCGTGCTGGCGGACATGGCCCGGGCGAACCCGCCGATGTCCAGCGCATTTCTGGCGGAACTGACGCGGCATCTTCAGGGGCAGAGCCCGCACCTGGCGTTTGCGAACAATTGGCTTGAACATCGGGTGTCGGAGCAGGGGCAGACGATTGAGCAACTGGTGCAGGCCGACGCCCAGGCGCAGGCGGCCGACCAGGTGTCGATGGGCAACAGCATCACGAGCCTGCGCCTGCTCAGCTCAACAGACTGGCGAAAGTTTGTCGAGTCGCACAGCCTTGTCGAGGAGACGCTCAAAGGCGACCCGGCGCGGGTCTACGCGAAGATGGATTTTGCTACGCGCGATCGGTATCGCCACGGCGTGGAAGAGATCGCGCGGCGAAGCAAGCTGTCGGAGTATGACGTCGCGCGCAAGGCCGTGCAGCTTGCGCAGGCGGCGGCCGGGGACAAGCCGGAGGATCGCTCGGCGCATGTGGGGTATTACCTGATCGATCGGGGCAGGCCGGCGCTGGAGCGGATCGCCGACATGCGGCTGTCGTTGCGCATTTTGATGGGGAAGGTGGGGCGGCGATTTCCACTGGCGTTTTATGCACTGGTGATGGCGGTGGTGACGGCCGGGGCGATGGCGGCGTTTTTTCATTTTGCGATTTCACGCGGATCGACGCCGCTGGCCGCGTGGCTTTTGGCGGTGCCGGCGCTGGTCTGCGCCGCGCAGCTAGGGGTGGGCATAGCAAACTGGCTGTCCAATCTTCTGGTTCATCCCCGGCCATTGCCGCGCATGGATTTCAGCGAGGGCATTCCCGAGAAGCATCGGACGATGGTCGTGGTGCCGACAATGTTCTCGAATGCCGACGCGCTTAGCGATTTGCTGGAATCGCTGGAGGTGCGCTATGCGGCCAACCGGGATGACAATCTCCATTTTGCCCTGCTGACGGATTTTGAGGATGCGCCTGAGGAAGTGATGCCGGCGGATGAAGAGTTGCTCGAACTGGCGCGGGAGGGGATCGAAGAGCTGAACGAAAAATACCGCGCCCACCGCTCGGATATCTTCCTGCTGTTTCATCGGCCACGGCGATGGAACGCGCAGGAAGGAGTCTGGATGGGGTATGAGCGAAAGCGCGGGAAGCTGGCGGAATTTAACGGGGCACTGCGCGGCGAGACTGACCGGTTCTCGGAGATCCTCGGGGATGCGTCGGTATTGTCGCAGGTGCGGTACGTCATCACGCTGGATACCGATACGCAACTGCCGCGCGACGCGGCCCGCGAGATGGCCGGAGCGATGGCGCATACGCTGAATCGGCCGGTCTATGATGCGGAGGCGGGGCGGATCGTGGAGGGTTACAGCATTCTTCAGCCGCGGGTTGGGGTGAGCTTGCCGACGGCGCAGCGGTCATGGTTTGTGCGGCTGTTCGCCGGCGATGCGGGCGTTGATCCGTACACGCGGGTGGTGTCGGATGTTTATCAGGATGTGTTTGGCGAAGGGTCGTTCATCGGCAAGGGGATTTATGACGTGGAGGCGTTCGAGAAAACCTGCAACCAGTTTCCCGAGAACTGCATTCTGAGCCATGACCTGTTGGAGGGAGCGCACTGCGCGGTCAGCGCTTTTGAGCGATGTGGAGTTGTTCGAGGAATATCCCTCGCGCTACCCGGCCGATGTGAGCCGGCGGCATCGGTGGATTCGGGGCGACTGGCAAATCGCCCGATGGCTATTGCCGAGAGTGCCGGGGGCGGACGGCAAGAGCGTGAAGAATCCAATCTCCGCTTTGTCGTGGTGGAAGATCTTTGACAACCTGCGTCGCAGCCTGGTGCCGGTGGCGATGCTGCTGCTCTTGCTGGGGGCGTGGCTTTTCGCGGGGCCGCGCGTGAGCGCGACGGCGACGATATTCGTGCTGGCGGTGGTGGCGCTGCCGTCGCTTCTGTCGGCGCTGGTAAACTTTTTGAGGCCGCCGGCCGAGTTGCCGTTCGGCACGCACTTACGAGTCACACTTGCCGCACTGGCGAAGCAGGCGGCGCTGCTTCTGTTCACGCTCATCTTTATTCCATATGACGCATACACCCACCTGGACGCCATCGCGCGGACGCTGGTACGGGTGCATTGGACCAAGAAGAAGCTGCTGGAATGGAAAACCGCCAGCGCCGCGAAGACAGCGCCGGACAGACCTGTGGGGATTTTTCGATGTCATGTGGATTGCGCCGTTGATCGGGGCCGGGGTGATGGTATTGCTGGCGGTGTGGCGGCCCGGAATTTTGCCGATGGCGGGTCCGCTGCTGGGGCTGTGGCTGGTGTCGCCGGGGATCGCATGGTGGCTCAGTCGATCATTGACGGCCGCGCCCGCGCAATTGTCGGAGGAGCAGCGGGCGTTTTTGTCCAAGCTGTCGCGGCGGACGTGGCGGTATTTCGAGACATTTGTAACCGCCCAGGAAAACTGGCTGCCGCCGGATAATTTCCAGGAACATCCCGCGGCCGTGGTCGCGCCGCGCACCAGCCCGACGAATATTGGCATGGCGCTGTTGTCGTATTTGTCGGCCTATGACTTTGGCTATTGCACGGCCGCCACCCTTCTGGACCTGAGCCAGAAGACGCTGAGCACCATGGGACGGATGGAGCGGTATCGGGGGCACTTTTACAACTGGTACGACACGCGCATCGCTTCAGCCGCTTTCGCCGCTATATGTGTCGATGGTGGACAGCGGGAACCTCGCCGGCCATCTGCTGGTGATGCGGCGCGGGCTGCTGGGGCTGACGGACGGGCCAATTTTGCCGCCGCGGATATTTGAAGGATTGCGGGATACGTTGCGGGTTTTGCTGGATGTCGCCCGTGGGTTGCATCGGCCGGGGGATGATGGATCGGGGCCGCTGGCGTCGTCGGATTTGCTGCGGAAGATCGAGGCGCTGGAAGAAGAACTGGTGAGGCGAGAGCGGACGGTCTCCGGAGCGCTGGCCTTCCTGGCGCGGCTGCTGGCCGTGGCGCGGGAGATCACGGCGGCGGCCGGCACGATCGACGAACTGGAATGGTGGGCAAAGTCGTTTGAAGGTTCGTGCGCGCAGCATCGGGAAGACATTCTTTACATCGCCGCCTGGGCTGAATTTGGGCCTTCGCACGAAGTATGGGGCCGCGGTTCGCCGGAGCAGGCGCGTCGGCTTGAGAAGGTGCGGGAGATGCTGGGGCAATTGGATGGGGGTGCAACGCTCCGGCAGGTGGCCGCTCTCCAATCGACGGTCGTGCCGGCGCTGGATGAGATGCTTGCGCCGCTTCATCAGGGCGATAGCGGTGCGGTGGGCGGCGCCGACGAATCCTCGGAATGGCTGGTGCGGCTGCGGCAGGCGGTGGCCGATTCTTCTCAGCGAGCGACGGGGCGAATCAAGGCGCTGGAGCAGGCAGCGCAAGATTGCGGCGAGCTGGCGGAGATGGATTTCTCGTTTCTGTTCGACAAGTCGCGCGACCTGTTCGCCATCGGGTACAACGTGGCCGACCAGCGGCTGGACGGAAGCTTTTACGATCTCCTGGCGTCGGAGGCGCGGCTCGGAAGCTTTGTGGCCATTGCGCAGGGGCAATTGGGGCAGGACCACTGGTTTGCGCTGGGCAGGATGCTGACCTACACCGGCGGCGTGCCGGCCCTCCTGAGCTGGAGCGGGTCGATGTTCGAGTACCTGATGCCGCTGCTGGTAATGCCAACCTATGACAACACGGTGCTGGATCAGACTTACAAGGCGGTGGTGCGGCGGCAAATTCATTATGGGCGGCAGCGCGGGGTGCCGTGGGGCATTTCCGAATCCGGCTACAACACCACCGATGCGCAGTCGAATTATCAGTACCGGGCGTTTGGCGTTCCGGGGTTGGGATTAAAGCGCGGGCTGGCAGAAGATTTGGTCATCGCCCCCTACGCGAGCGTAATGGCGCTGATGGTAGCGCCGGAGGCCGCGACTCGGAACCTCGAGCGGCTTGACGCGGATGGTCAGACCGGCGCTTACGGGCTTTATGAGGCAATTGATTACACGCCGAGCCGGCTGCCACGCGGGGCGGCGAGCGTGACGGTGAAGCAGTTCATGGCGCATCACCAGGGGATGAGCCTGTTGTCACTGGCGTATCTGCTGCTGGACAGGCCGATGCAAAAGCGCTTTGAGTCAGATCCGATGCTGCGGGGAGCGGACTTGCTCCTACAGGAGCGGGTGCCCAAGGCCAGCGCCGCCGGTCTACCCCCATGCGGCCGAGGCGGGCGTGCGCGAGACCGCCACCGCGCAGGAGCAGGGGACGATGCGCATCTTCACCGATCCCGCCGGCACCGTGCCGGAGGTGCATCTGCTGTCCAACGGGCGGTATCACGCCGTGATAACCAGCGCGGGCGGCGGGTATAGCCGCTGGCGAGACATCGCCGTCACGCGTTGGCGCGAGGACCCGACGCGCGACTGCTGGGGAACCTTTTGCTATCTGCGCGACCTGGAGACAGGGGCGCTCTGGTCGACCGCATGGCAGCCAACGCTGAAGACGGCCAAGTTATACGAGGCCATCTTTACGCAGGCACGTGCGGAATTTCGGCGGCGAGACGACAGCATCGAAACGCACACCGAGATCAGCATCTCGCCGGAGGATGACATTGAACTGCGGCGCATCACGCTGACCAACCGCTCGGAATCGCCGCGCACCATTGAGATCACCAGCTATGCCGAGGTGGTGCTGGCGCAGCAGAACGCTGACCTGGCGCATCCGGCCTTCAGCAACCTCTTTGTGCAGACGGAACTGGTGCGGAATCGGCAGGCGATCTTCTGCACGCGCCGGCCAAGATCCGCTGAGGAGAAGCCGCCCTGGATGGTGCATTTGATGACCGTCCAAGGCGCGACCGTTGGCGAGGTGTCCTTCGAGACCGATCGAATGAAGTTCATCGGACGCGGACGAACACTCGCTTCGCCCGCGGCCATGGAGCCTGGGGCTAAGCTCTCCAACAGCGAGGGCCCCGTCCTTGATCCAGTCGTCTGCATTCGGCAGGTGATCCGGCTGAAGCCATACCAAAGCGTGCGCGTGGACCTGGTGACCGGCGTGGCCGAGACGCGCGAAGGCGTCAGCGCGATGATGGAAAAATATCGCGACGCCAATCTGGCGAATCGGGTGTTCGAGCTGGCCTGGACGCACAGTCACATTCTGCTTCGGCAGTTGAACGCCACAGAGGCCGATGCGCAGGCATATGGGCGGCTGGCCGGATCGGTGATTTATGCTTCAGCGCTGCGACGCGCGAAGGCAAGCGTGCTTGGGCGCAATCGGCGTGGGCAGTCGGGCCTGTGGGGGTATGGAATCTCAGGCGATCTTCCCATCGTGCTGCTGCGGGTTCGCGACCGCACAAAGATCGAGATCGTTCGGCAGTGCGTGCAGGCGCACGCCTACTGGCGGTTGAAAGGTTTGGCCGTCGATCTGGTGATCTGGAACGAGGATGATTCGGTTTATCGCCAGACGCTGCAGGATGCGATCATGGATTTGATCGCGGCAAGCCCGGAGGCCGGGCTGGTGGACAAGCCAGGCGGCATCTTTGTGCGGCGCGGCGAGCAGATGTCGGAAGAGGATCGAACGCTGCTGCTGACGGTGGCGCGGGTGGTGTTGCTGGATGAGGCGGGGTCGTTGAGCGAGCAGGTGGAGCGGCGCGGCCGAACGGAAGTCTCCATCCCGGCCCTCAAGCCGCCCCGGCGGCGGGCAGAGCCAGTCACGGCCGCCGAGGTGCCCCAGCGCGACCTTGCATTCTTCAACGGGCTGGGCGGGTTTAGCCGCGATGGGCGCGAATACATCACGATTCTTGCCCCTGGCCAGACCACGCCGGCGCCGTGGGTGAATGTCATTGCGAACGCCGAATTTGGAACAGTAATTTCCGAGAGCGGCAGCGCGTACACATGGTCCGAAAACAGCCACGAATTCCGCGTCACGCCCTGGTACAGCGATGCGGTAAGCGACACAACCGGCGAGGCGTTTTACGTACGCGACGAGGAAAATGGCCGGTTCTGGTCGCCTACGCCGCTGCCGGCGCGGGCGCGATGCCGTATGTCACACGCCATGGGTTTGGGTACAGCATCTTCGAATACACCGAAGACGGAATCACAACAGAGCTATGCGTTTTCGTGGCCGTCGATGCCCCTGTGAAGTTTGCGCGGCTGCGAATTTCCAACCGCTCGGGCCGCCCTCGGACCCTCTCAGTCACGGGTTATTGGGAGTGGGTGCTGGGCGAGTTGCGCAACAAGTCGCTGATGCACGTAGTGACGGAATTGGACCCGGTGAGCGGGGCGCTGTTCGTGCGCAATGGCTACAACTCCGACTTTCCTGGCCGCACAGTGTTTGTGGACAGCAGCGAGACGCTGCGAACGGTGACCGCCGACCGCACTGAGTTCCTTGGCCGCAACGGCACGCCGGCCAATCCTGCCGCGCTCCGCCGGCTTCGGCTTTCCGGCCGCGTGGGGGCCGGCTTCGATCCGTGCGCGGCCATGCAGGTGCCGCGTTGACTTGCAGGATCGCGAAGAACGCGACGTGGTGTTCATCCTCGGCGTAGCGCACGGCGAAGACGCAGCGCGGCAACTGGTCCAGCGATTCAAAGGGGCGGCCAGCGCCCAGCGGGCGCTGGAAGGAGTATGGCATTACTGGAGCAGGGCGCTGGGAGCAGTGTACGTGGAGACGCCCGACCCCGCCGTGAATTTTCTGGCCAATGGCTGGCTGATCTATCAAACGCTGGCCTGCCGCATGTGGGCCCGCACAGGGTTTTACCAATCGGGCGGAGCGTTTCGGTTTTCGCGATCAGCTTCAGGACGCGATGGCCATCGTGCATGCCGAGCCGGCGCTGCTGCGCGAACAGCTTCTTCGGGCGGCGGCTCATCAGTTTCGCGAAGGCGACGTGCAGCACTGGTGGCATCCGCCGGCGGGCCGGGGCGTGCGCACGCACTTTTCCGACGACTACCTCTGGCTTGCCGTACGCGACCTGCCGGTACGTGACCATGACGGGTGATACCGGCGTGCTGGATGAGCGCGTTGCGTTTCTGGATTCCCGGCCCGTGCGCGCCGACGAGGAGGCCTATTACGATCTGCCGCATATCTCGGACGACGTGGGAACGCTGTACGACCACTGCGTGCGGGCCATCAACAATGGCCTGCGCTTCGGAAGTCATGGCCTGCCGCTCATGGGCTGCGGCGACTGGAACGACGGGATGAACCTCGTCGGCCAGCACGGAAAAGGCGAAAGCGTCTGGCTGGGCTTTTTCCTCTATGACGTGCTGTCCCATTTCGCGGAGGTTGCGCGGCAGCGCGGGGACCATGTGATCGCGGATCGATACGTCGTGGAAGCCGGGCGGCTGCGCGGAAACATCGAAGAAAACGCGTGGGATGGCGAGTGGTATCGGCGGGCCTACTTTGATGACGGCGAGCCACTGGGCTCGGCGTCCAACGAGGAATGTCAGATCGACTCCATTTCCCAAAGCTGGTCGGTGTTGTCCGGCGCCGGCACGCAAAACCGCTCGGAGAAAGCGATGGCCAGCCTGGAGAAGCGGTTGGTCCGGCGGGATGCGCGGCAGATCCAATTGCTCGATCCGCCCTTCGACAAATCACACCTGAACCCCGGCTACATCAAAGGATACGTCCCAGGCGTTCGCGAGAACGGCGGCCAGTACACCCACGCCGCCATCTGGACAGTCATGGCGTTCGCCGCCATGGGTGATGCACAGCGGGCATGGGAACTCTTCACGCTCATCAACCCCGTGACCCACGCCCTGACGCCGGAGGACGTGGCCGTTTACCGCGTTGAGCCATACGTGGCGGCCGCCGATGTGTACGCAGTTTCGCCCCACACCGGGCGCGGCGGGTGGACGTGGTACACAGGCTCGGCCGGATGGATGTACCGGCTCATCACCGAATCGCTGCTGGGATTGCGGCTGGAAGTCGATCGACTGCGATTCGTCCCCCGTCTGCCCGCAGCCTGGCCGTCATACAAAATTCATTACCGCTATCGAGAGACGTTGTATCACATCACAGTAATGAACGGCGGGAATGGCGTAAACGTGGAGCGGGTGCTGATGGACGGCGTTGAGCAGATGGAGAAAACGGTGCCGCTGGTGGATGACCGCGGGCAGCATGAGGTGGTGGTGGAGATGGGGTGAGTGTGAAAGACGGGCTACGGAGTTGTGTCAATTTCTGAGAGAAACCTCGCTGGCAGTAATGCGGGCACCGCTTAAACTCCATTCGCCATTTTTAGAAAAGGCCAGCAATCAGGATGAAGCTATATCAGGGCATGATCGCCATGGCATGGCTGACGCCTGATAGAGGCGCACCAAATTTCGGCACGTCGTCATCTGGACGCCAACGGAGCTGATACCTCTGCGAACCGCTGTTGAAATATTTGGCATCAGCAAGAGCTATTATCCAGATGACCCCAACAGCTTTCCGTTGCCTTGGCGATCCAACGGGCAGATATCGACAAGGCTAACGGTCGACTGTGCTGTCTGCCTCAACTTATCTGGATTGGTGGACAAGTCACAACTTGAACCTACCGGCGGCGTCGTTCCGCCGGCAACTCTAATCGCGATGAACGAGCAGCTCTGCCGCAGCGGCCTTCCCTCAAATCCGTGAATCGCTCCCGCCCTGTTCCTTAACGTGCGATGGCGTCATGCAGTCCTGATTCTCAGGCCAGTCTTCAAGATTTGCTGCCTTGAATCCAAGGGCGTCAATTTCCTCTCGGCTGAATTGCATTCGACCTAATTCAGCTTGTAGATATGCGGTGTCACCGCGCCGCTCCGCTGCCTGCAGTTCTGCAAGCCTCTCTAGTCGGAACATCCGCTTTTCCGACACGATCACCACTGGCTCGCGACTGGCGAGTTGGGCGATGTGCCGGGCAAGGGCGAGTAACAGCGTTTTCAGGCCAGAACCCTCGGTGATCATCGGGTCTCCTATTTAGCTCTCCGTAACCGCCAGGCGCGCATCTGCAAACCGGCTATTCTTTAAGATTAATGGCCTGTCTTTACGCCGAAAACAACAGAATTCTATATGCTCCAACGACACCGCCCACCGTGTGCGTTTGAATGAACACTGATGAAACAAGGCCCGGGAAGAATAAACTTCCCGGGCCCGATGCTTAAAAGCAGAGTAGAACAGCGGAATTAGTAGCGACCGCCTCGGCCGCCGCCACCACCACCGCCACCACCGCCGTAGCCGCCGCCGCCACCGCTGCGGCCACCGCCGCCGCCGCCGCTGCGACCACCACCGCCACCGCCGCCGTAACCGCCGCGACCACCCCCACCGCCGCCGCCGCCACCGCCGCGATTTTCCTTCGGCTTGGCTTCGTTAACGGTAAGTGCGCGACCGTCGTGCTGCTGGCCGTTGAGAGCGCTGATGGCCGCCTGGGCCTCATCTTCAGTGCCCATCTCAACGAACCCGAAGCCTTTGCTTCGGCCGGTGTCCCGGTCAGCGATCACCTCGGCGCTTTGCACGGTGCCGTGCTGCGCGAACAACTGCTCCAGGTCGGAACTGCTCACGTTGTAGCTGAGGTTCCCGACATACAACTTCTTGCCCATTTCGATCTCCTGTCTTTGGGCTTCGACCCATTGTCACTTTCCGGGTCCATGAAAGGGGCCCACATTGGCCCAAGGTAGGAGGGGCGAAGAGAGAAGAGGTGCGAGAGACAAACCGTTCACGTACCCTGGACTCGATCGTCGAACCAACCTGAATGAATATTATCGTCGCACGCAAACGGCAAGTCCACCCCCCAAATGCAAAAATTCGCATAGGGAAAACCGCCCGATAAAATATCCGAATGGCCATATGATGGCGGCACGGCACAGACAGTAGTAAGAGCCACTTTACTAAGGATCGAAATGCAACTGGAAGTGATCGCGTCTGACGGGTCACCATGGTACGCCCAGGGGCTGAGCTTTACCTGCACGCAGTGCGGCAACTGCTGCACCGGCGGGCCAGGGTTTGTCTGGATCAGCGAGGAGGAGATTGACCGCCTTGCCGGGCATCTGAACATCAGCCGCCCGGAGACGCTCAAGAAATACTGCCGCAAGATCGGCGGCCGGATCAGCTTGAAAGAGCTTCGCACCCCCGAGGGAAATTTCGACTGCATCTTCCTCAAGGAGACGAAAATTCCAGGGCGCGGGCAGCGGCTTCCCCAGGTGCGCCGAACTTGCACGATCTACTCCGTGCGGCCTCTCCAGTGCCGGACCTGGCCGTTCTGGGATGGGCTGATGGAGTCCCCCGAAAACTGGGAATTGGCCGCCAAACGCTGTCCGGGAATGAACACCGGCAGGAAGTATACGCTCCAGCAAATGGAAGCGCTGCGGGATGCCAAGGATTGGCCCGATGCGCCCCCTTCGTCTTCCTGACGGCTCGGCGCCAAGACGTGAATGACTCAAATCCGTGCATGAACCTCAACTGTCAAAGCGTTTAAGCGAGGCGAGCGCGCCGATGACGCCGAGGCCGGCAAAGGCGAGGGGGGCTTGCTGGGGCGGGGCTTCCGAGTGATTCATATTGGGATCGATCCACGCGTCAATTGAGGCTTTCACCACTTTTTCAACGTGGCCGTGATTGTGAACATAAAAGCCTGTGCCCCCGAGCACGAACGCGAAGAGGAAGAAAATCAGGAGCACTCGGCGGGCGGCGTTGTTCCAGAGGAGGAACGCGATGAAGCAGGCAATGGCCATTGCGCCGCAATAGAGGATGGGGAGCCAGGCGATGGGGTGGTCCCGGACAGCTTCGACGTGTTCAACACGCAGGTCGGTCATGAGGCCGGCGAATGCACCGGCCAGGATAAGGACCAGCACGCGGGAAAGCGGCCTCCGGGCAATTGGGCAATAATTTACGAGCGTTGTCATTTGAATCTCCTTACGCTGGTTGACTCACGACGAAGCGTTCTTATTCCCCGCTGCTTTCTGTTTTGATCCATTAAGAATTCAGGGGAATAAACCCCCATCCATTGGAGTCCTGTGTGGAGGAACGATTTTGACTTTGCATGCGTCGCCTTCGAAGTTTGAGCTTGCAGTCCTGGAGCACCTGGACGCAGCCCACAACCTTGCGCTGGCTGATGCACAATGACCAGGATGCCCAGGACGTGATTCAGGAATCGTGCATGAAGGCTTTTCGCGCGTTTGATTCATTTCGCGGCGGTGACTTCCGGGCCTGGTTTTTCACCATCGTT
Organism: uncultured Phycisphaerales bacterium; assembly: GCA_963788015.1. Lineage (GTDB taxonomy): Bacteria > Planctomycetota > Phycisphaerae > Tepidisphaerales > Tepidisphaeraceae > JBBRHH01. Next base: position 1,679,590 of record CAWBEY010000012.1, on the reverse strand, counting down.
CGCAACACCAGCTTTACCTGGCTGCATCGCCGCAAGGATTTCAGGCAACTCGCAGACGAGCAAAGCCTGGACTGCGGCGCCCAGATCGCGGCCGACTGCGATGCCTTTGATCCACAAATCATCGCCATGCGAGCGGCCGACGCCGAGCTGGTGCGGCGGGCAATCCAGGAGCTGCCGGCGCTGCTGCGGGAGGTGGTGATCCTCCGCGAGATGGAAGACCTGAGCTACAAGGAGATCGCGAAGATCGCCGGCGTGCCAATTGGCACGGTCATGTCGCGGCTGGCGCGGGCGAACGCAATTGCAGCAGATACTAACTTTGGCCGTGAACCCCGCTCAGGAGGGTGCGCGATGACTTGCACCGAAGCCCACCCACTTCTGCATGCCTACCTGGATAACGAACTGGATATCGCAACCGCTCTCCAGATCGAGCGGCATCTGCCCACTTGCGAAAAGTGCCGCAAGGAACTGGAGGCGGCGCAGGCGGTCGTGCGCGTCGTGGCACAGGCCTCGCCTTATTTCCCCGCGTCGGCCGCCCTCCGCGAGCGATTGGCGCTGGCGATTCGCGCCGAAGGCGAAACGGCCGGCAATCTGAAATCGACCCAATCCGCATTCCCCTGGTGGCGAAGGCCGATGCTGTTGCCGGGCCTGGCGGCGGCGCTGTTGGTCGCCGTTGGATCGATGATCCTGCTCCTGCCGTCTGGCCCGTCGAACGCGCCGATCGCCGAGCTTATCGCTTCGCATGTGCGCTCCCTTGAGGCAAACCACCTGCTGGACGTGGAGTCGACCGACCAGCACACGGTCAAGCCGTGGTTTGAGGGGAAGGTGGATTACTCGCCGCCAGTGACGGATTTCGCGGCCCAGGGATATCCGCTCATTGGCGGTCGCCTGGACTATCTGGAAAAAAAGAAAGTCGCCGCGCTGATCTACAAGCGCAACCGGCACGTAATCAACGTCTTCGTCTGGCCGGGCGCGGGGTCGCAAAAGATCACGGCGGCGCAGGGATTCAACATGATCCGCTTTGAATGCAACGGGATGGTCTGCTGGGCCGTGTCCGAGCTCAACGTGGACGAACTGCAACGCTTCGCCCGGTTGTTCATGGCGCAAAAGGCCGCTTCCACGCGTCCGGCCTCAATTCCAAATCCAATGGAATAACAAATCGCTCCTGCGAGTCTGGCTATTACCGAAGCAATAGGGCTCGGCTTTACAGGAGTTCTTTATGAACATCACAAGGTTCACTCTGTGCATGGGTTTCATTGTATCTGGCTTGGTTGCAATACAGCAGTATCACACCCCTGCGTCCGCCGCAGGCGATTCGGGCCAAAGCGCAGCGAAGGTGCGGATCGACAACTTCACGTTCCAGCCCAGGCAGGTGGAGATCAAGGCCGGCGGCACGGTGAGCTGGGAGAACGCCGATGATGTGCCGCACACGGCCACCTCCAGGGATGATCCACAGGCGTTTGATTCCGGGCCTCTGGATACCGACGGCCATTTCTCATTCACGTTCACAAAGCCCGGCAAATACACCTACTTCTGCAAAGTTCACCCGCACATGACAGGTGTTGTCACGGTGAAGTGAGCGTTTACCCCTTTTACTTTTTTCAGGAGCTGAAATGTCAGACTACATTGGAAACGACACGAGCAATGACGGGATCGATCGACGCGGCTTTCTCAAGTGCATGGCCTGGGCCGGGACGGGAGTGGTTTGGGCCATGAAAGGAGGAATATTGAGCGCCCGCGCCTTTGGTGCAGAGGCAGCCAACGATGCTGACTTTACCTTTGTGCAGGTCAGCGACAGCCACGTTGGCTTCAACAAGGGCGTTTACTCGGACGTGGTCGGAACGTTTCAGACCGCCGTCGCCCGCATCAACGCGCTGCCCGAAAGGCCGCGCCTGGTCTTGCATACCGGGGATCTGACCCATCTCTCCAAGCCCGATGAGTTCGATACCGTGGCCCAGGTGATGAGCTCGATCAAGACCGAGCAGTCGTTCTATGTTCCCGGCGAACACGACTACTTTGTCGACAACGGCAAGCGATATCTGGAACGCTTTGGCAAAGGGACCCGGGGCGCTGGATGGCAAAGCTTTGATTACAAGGGCGTCCATTTCGTCGGCCTGGTGAACGTTGCCAACATCGCCAATGGCCAGACGGCCCTGGGTGTGCTAGGCAACGAGCAACTCGCCTGGATGGAGAAGGATCTGGCAAGCCTCGGCGCCAGCACGCCGGTCGTGGTGTTTGCGCATGTGCCGCTGTGGACGGTGTATGAGAAATGGGGCTGGGGAACGCAGGACAGCGCCCAGGCGCTGGGTTATCTGAAGCGGTTTGGATCGGTGAGCGTGCTCAATGGCCACATCCATCAGATCCTGCAGAAGGTGGAGGGAAACGTGACGTTTCATTCGGCGCGATCCACGGCCTTCCCGCAGCCGGAGCCGGGGAAGGCCGATTCGCCCGGGCCGATGAAGAACGTCGCGGCAGAGAAGATCAAGAGTTATCTGGGACTGACCCGTGTAAGCTACGTGCAGCACAGCGCTACGCTGGCGACAACCGATTCGACACTGGCAGGAGAGGTGCCGGCGACGCAGCCCTGAACAAGCCATTTAATTGTGAGGATCGAAATGAAGCTGGAAGTGATCCCGTCCGACGGGTCACCATGGTACGCCCAGGGGCTGAATTTTCCCGCAGGTCCGCCGCACCTGCACAATCTATCCAGTCCGGCCATTGCAATGCCGAACCTGGCCTTTTTTGGGATGGACTGCTGGACAACCCGCAGAATTGGTCCAATGCGGCCACGCGCTGTCCAGGAATGAACGTGGGCAAGCAATATGACCAGCAGGAGATTGAAGCCCTGCGCGACACTAAAGATTGGCCGGGGAAAGTCGCCAGGGCCGGCTGACGGTGAAAATTAAAAGCAAAAGGGCACAGACACGCGATGCAGGTTGAAGCACCTGCGGGCGTGTCTGCGCCCTGGTTATTCCGTGGGTATTAAACGTTATCTTCAGCGCTTACGCCGGTCGCGACGGGCTTTGCGCTTCTTGCTGCCGACTTTACGTCGGCGGCGAGGCTTCGACATTCGCAGTCTCCTTTCGTTATCGAGGGGCCATAGGGTATCCAAAAACCGCTCGACAGCAAGGGCGCATCTTATTGATGCAGCAAGGTGGATTTAACTGGCGGCACGAGTGTTGCTCAGGTTACAATACCACCGCTCCAAATCAAAGGAGATGCCTAATGATTAAGCTGGACTTGGGTAATGTGCTTCTAAAGCCCTCCCACCGCAAGCAGCTCATGTCTTGGCTCAAGAGGCCACTGCGTCTGGGCGAAAAGCTTGGAAATTTTGTGCTCACCCTCACACTCCACCGCGTCGGCCGCGGTTACGAGGTGCGGGCGTCCGTGGTTGACTCGGCCGGCAGCTTCGACTGCCGTTCCCGACAGCGCGATTGGCGCGATGCATTTCGAGACATCATCCGAACGCTCGGAATCATGCTGCAAGCGCAGCGGTTCGGGCGTCTGGCGATGTGACAACCCGGCCGCCTGCAGCGTGCAGTGCAGCGTTTGCCGATGTCGGATGGCGCTCGCGTGATGCGCAGCAGGGTTGCCATCAACCAAAGTCAGGCAGCCTGACCCATTCGCCGCCCTTCATGGCGCTTTGATGGGCGCAGATGCCGGTGCAGGTCCAGTTGGCGCTTTTCACCTCATCCACGTACGGCTTGCGATTTTCGACGATGCTGCGGAGAAATTCGTGGGCCAGGTGCGGATGCGATCCGCCGTGGCCGCTGCCTTGTTTGAAGGAGAGATGGACATGCTCGTTCATCGTACACGCCCTTGGTGGTGTAGCGGCGAATGCCTTCGGGAAGGCAGATGCGCATAATCCGGCACGGTGACGCGCTCGGGTGATTCGCCCCGGTGCAGCACCATCGGCTCATGCTCGATCTGCGACCACTCGAAGATAACCTTATCGCAGTAAATGTCAAACGATTCGCGATATTGGCGGGCCGTCTCAAACAGCGATCGCGTGACTTCGGCCGCGAGATTGGAGTCTTTCAGCCTGATGTGCGCGCGACTCCACGGCGAACGGCGAACCATATTTGGCCGTGAGCTTGTCCGAGATCTTCCCCGACCCCAGGCAACTGCACCGATTCGGCAAGCTTGTCGGCCAGCGCCAGCAACGGGCTGACGCAGTGCGTCGCGTAATACATCGGCGGCAGCCCTTCCCAATACCCAGGCCAGCCGGCCATCTCCTGCTGATGGGTGCCGCGCATAAACTGAATCCGGCCCAGTTCTCCCTTTTCATAAAGTTCTTTCACGTAAAGAAACTCGCGCGCGAAGACGACCGTCTCCATCATCATGTAATTTTTCTTCTGCTTCCGCGCTTCCTTCACGATGGCCTGCACTTCTTCCACCGTGGTGGACATCGGCACAGTACAGGCCACGTGCTTCCCGGCCTTCAGCGCCGCCAGGCTCTGCGGGGCGTGATCGGGAATCGGCGTGTTGATATGCACCGCGTCGACGTTCGGATCGTTCAGCACGTCTTCGTATCGCGTGTAGCGGTGATCCACCTTGAACGCATCGCCGATCTGCTTAAGCGTATCAGGATTGCGCTGGCAGATGGCGTACATCTCAGCGTCGGGATGGTTCTGGTAAATCGGAATGAACTCCGCCCCAAACCCCAGCCCGACAATCGCAACGCGTACGCGATTGGCCATGTTCCTGCTCCTTATGATTTAGACGTACGACGGCCCGAGCTCTAAGAACGCGACAGCAATCTAACAACGGCGGACCAATGACGCCAACGTTATCTGCTCCAGTCCACAACCGACAGGCCACGGACACGCCACAAATCCTTATCCCGGGTCACGAGCGTAAAACGCTTTGCGATCGCCATAGCGGCGATCCATAAGTCGTTCTCAGCGACCGCAAAACCCGATCGCTGCTGTTGAAACTTCAGTGTCCCATATACGTCGGCCACCGCGGAATCCAAGGGAACGACACCAAGCGTTCTAAGCACCTTCGCGGCTTTCACCTCAAAATGTTGGCGGCGCTTGCCAATGCGGCATCCGAACGAGACCGAACAGCACCTCCCCTCGAATAATGGGGTTGATAACAGAAGTATCCAAAGCCGTCCTGGCATCCAGATTTCCGCATACGACCGGGTTCTCCACCATGAGATCAGCTATGACATTCGTATCCAGCAGGAAGGTCAAATGTGCTCTCCGTCGAGGTCCTTGAATGGGTCATCGTCCTGTGCGGGCGACATGGCTGCGTCGATGCCGCGAAGCATCTCCGCAACGTCCTCCGCTGCCAGATGAGGTTCGCTACGAACCGCCCGCATCACATGAGCGGCACTTCCCAACATCGCCTCATCGGCGTCGTGAACATCAATGTCCAGCGGCACGCCAATCGGCAGATCCAGCGGTTGCTCCGGCACAAGCACCTGCCCGTCAAAATGCGCGCGCAATTTAGTCATCTGAGCGACCTTTCAATTCAAAGCATATTGTAGCGTTGAACGGCGGTACGCACGACTGCCAACACCAGTCCGCTGCCAATGAGACGGCGTGTACCTGCTCCGTGCGCCACGCACGCGGTATTGCGTTGACGCCCGTGGCTCCTAAATTGTGAATCGTCGCTGTGTTTGCTGCGCGTACTAAAAGCAGCGATTCGCAACGTGTTTCAATGGAACCGCATAATGAAAAACCACAAGGCCCTTCAACTCGCCACTATCGCTATGCTGTTTTGTCTCTGCAGTCGAGGGTTTGCAGCCGACAAGCCCCAGAGCGCCGGCACCCTCACCGTCGGCAAACCCACCGACCCCCACAAGGCCGACACCTCCCCGCCCCTCTCGCCCGAAGACTCCGAGAAAAAGTTCGCCGTCCCCGAAGGATTTGAAGTACGGCTCTTCGCCTCAGAGCCAATGATCAAGAACCCCGTCGCCATGACCTGGGACGAAAAGGGCCGACTGTGGGTCGTCGAGCTGATCGAATATCCAGATGGCGCGAAAAAGGGAGAGAAAGGCCGGGACGTTATCAAGGTGCTGGAGGACACCGATGGCGACGGCAAGGCCGACAAGATGACCATCGTCGCCGACGATCTTTCCCTCGCGACCGCCATCGTCTGCGGCAATGGCGGAATCTACGTCGGCCAGGCGCCGGACATGTATTTCTTCCCGGTAAAAGAGGAAAACGGGAAGATCAGCACCGGGCCAAGGCAGACGATCCTCACCGGCTTCGGAATGCAGGACCGCCACGAGCTGCTGAACAGCTTCTGCTGGGGGCCGGATGGGTGGATGTATTTCACACAGGGCGTGTTTACCCATTCGAAAGTAAAAGATCCAACCAATCCAAATGATCCCGGCGTCGACATGGACGCGGTAGTCGCGCGCTACAACCCAATCGCCAAGAAGGTCGAGATTTTTGCAGACGGGGTGTCGAATCAATGGGGCGTGGATTTTGATCGGGCCGGCAATGCGTTTGTCAGCGCCTGCGTCGTCGATCATCTCTGGCACATCCAACCCGGCGGCGTCTACGTGCGGCAGGGGGGTCAGCCCAACGTGAAATTCACCTACGAACTCCTGAAGAGCGTCAACGATCACAAGCATTTCCGCGCCGCCTACGGTGGCATCAACGTCTACCAGGGCGACATGTTCCCCGAAGAATATCGCGGCACGGTCTTCATGGGCAATATCCACGGCAATTGCCTGGACCACGACACGCTGAAGCCCAACGGCTCAAGCTTCACCGCGTCGGACGGGCGCAAGCCAACCGATTCCGGTGAATGGCTCGAAGCCCACGACGGCTGGTTTCGGCCAGTCAGCGAACAAACCGGCCCCGACGGCGCCCTCTGGCTGATGGACTGGTACGACAAATATCCCTGCTACCAAAATGCGCATCGCACCTGATCTCGACCGCGAAAAAGGCCGAATCTGGCGGGTGGTTTACACAGGAAAAGAAAAAGGCAAAAAGATCGCTCCGCATCCCGAAGGCATGGATCTGGCCAGCTTTACCGACGAGCAACTGGTCGCGCTTCTGGCTCACACCAACATCTGGCAGCGCCGCACCGCCCAGCGCCTCCTCACCGAGCGCAAGACCAAGGCGGTCGCGCCAATCAAAGAGCTGTTAACAAACGGCAAGACTTTCGAGACCCGCATGGCCGCCCTCTGGACGCTCGGAAGCGCCCAGCTATTAGACGCCACCACGCTCGACCTCCTGAGCACTGACAAAGAGCCCCCCGTTCGCACCTGGGCAGCCCGCTTCACGGCCGAGCGCGGCGACACAAGCCCCGCCTCCATGCAGCGCCTTATGAAGCTGGCGACCGACACCGACCCCATGGTCCGTGCCGCCGTCGCGGCCGCCGCGCTCAAGCTTTCAGACGGCGATACCATCCCCGTCATCGGCACGCTCATGCAGCAGAAGGGGACAGATTCCGACCCGAATCTCCCGTTCCTGATCTGGCGTGCCACCGAAGCAAAGGTGGCCAACGATCCCAAGCCCCTCTTCGACTGGCTCCTCCTCCATGGCACTCAAACCGCCGGCGGCATTGACCTGCCCGTCGCCCAAGGCCAGGTGCTGCTCGCGGCGGCGACACCCGCGCCCCCACAAGATTCGGATCCCTCGGCCACGCAAGCCCTCATCCTCCAGCGCACCATTCGCCGGATCTGGGACACCGGCGACTCCGACCGCATGAGCCAGACAGCACCCTTCATCGAGTCGCTGGCCGATAAAAATCCCACCCTGGCCGCCGCCGCCATTGACGGCCTGCTCGATTGGAAAAAAAACGCCGGCAAGGCCGCCCTCCCCCGCCCCGCCGCCTTCAGCGACGAGCTTCTCTCGAAGCTCACCGGCAGCAAAAACTCCGCTGTCGCCGATCGCGCGCGACAGCTCGCGGCCGCCTGGGGCAGCGATAAGGCGGCCACGGAGATCATCGCGAAGATCAGCGACCCCAAGGCCACCGAAAGCGAACGCCTCACCGCCATCCGGTTTGCCCGCACGCTAAAAGGTGAATCAGTGCGCACGGCGCGTGCTCGGCGTTCTTGGTTCAACTTCAAGTGAGCCGTTGAAGCTTGAATCCGTCCGATCCCTGGCCGAACTCGGCGGCGACACGCTCGGCGACGAGGTGCTCAAAGCCTGGCCAAAACTCTCACCCGAAACGCGCCGCGCCTCCTCCGAAATTCTGGCCGCCAAAACAGCCTGGGGCCGCTCCTTGCTTCAGGGCGTCGAACAGAAAATCGTCGACCGCAGCGACGTCACCCTCACCGCCGTTCGCAACCTCGCGAATCAGAACGACAAGCGCATCAAGGAGCTGATGCCCAAAACCATCGGCGCCTACAACCCTTCCAGCGATGAACGCACCAAGCTGATCGCCGCCCGCCGCCCCAGCGTCTTCAACGGCCCGGTCGATCTGGCCAAGGGGAAGGAAATCATGCAGAAAAACTGCATGGCATGTCATCTGTTCTACGGCGAGGGAGGCAAGGTCGGCCCCGACCTCACCGGCTCTGGCCGATCCAGCATCGACGCATTACTGTCCAATGTATTAGACCCCAATCTCATCGTCGGCAGCGGTTATGAAAACACCATCATCGAGCTCAACGACACCACCCTCGTCACCGGCCGCTTGATCGAAGACACCCCCGATCACCTGAAAATTGTGAACGCGCAAGGCGAGCTAACGGTGGCCGTAAAAGACATCAAGGAACGCCGCACCACACCCCAATCCGTCATGCCCGAAGGCTTCGAATCGATCCCGGAAGAGGAATTTCGCAATCTGATCTGGTACGTCTTCAATCCCCCGCAGGATGACGCGCAGAAAAAAGTGCGGCTGGATGTGGGCGACAAAAAGCTCGTCATCAAGGCCAAGCTTCCCGGCAGCCAGGCCATGACGCCACTGCTGGAATACGTCATCGACCCAAATTCCCGGACGTATCTTCACCCCGTGAAAGATCCCTCCGCCAAAATCGTGCTCACCGAAAACGCCCCAGCCGATCACCCCTGGCAGCATGGCATTTTCACGGGGCTGCACGAGGTCAACAAGCTGGACTTCTGGGACGACAAAAAAGAATACGGCCAGCATTTCAAGCAACTGCTCGACGTGGAGGAAGCCCCCGATCACGTCAGCGCCCGCACGCTCTCCGATTGGACAGGTCCCGATGGCACGGCCGTCTGCGAAGAGGAGCAGAAAGTGACGGTCTACTCCATCGAATCCCAGCAGTTCTACCGCATCGACTTCGACTGGACACTCCGCGCCAAAGATAAAGCCGTCGACATTGGCCGCTTCGATTACGGCGGTTTGTCGGTGCGCATGAAGGAAGCCCCAGGCCACACCCACCTCAACTCAACCGGCGAAAATAACGCCGACACCTCCAACAAGCCGGCCGCCTGGTGCGACGTCACCAACGCCTACGACGGTAAGCAGTACGGCATCGCAGTCCTGGCCCACCCCCAGAACTTCGACTTCCCCCCACCCTGGCGCGTAGACGGCCAGGGCATGATCAACCCCTCCCCCTCCCTCAAAGGCAATTGGTCAATCCCCGCCGGCCAGGACAAACGCCTCCACTACCGCCTGATCATCCACACCGGGCCGCCCGATGCGAAACTCCTGGAGTCCCAGCAGAAAGAATTCGGCGGGATCAAGTTTTGATTAAACAGGACTCGCCTCCAATTGCTGGGATGAGCGACTCAAGGTCAAAAAAGCGTCCTAAAACCAGCGGCTTTGAAGTGCCGGTCGTTGCTGAACACATCCATGATGCCCAGGCGCCGCATCACAACAAAGGACACATGATCTACGATGCCCGCGTCGCCGGCCTCACCGTTGATGAAAAAAACTTATTCCATCCCCAGCGGCCGCCGCGTTCTTTGCCAGGCGACTGAGCTGCTTCGCCACCAGGCACTGATCTGCTTCAGTCGGAGATAGTGCGGAGAGTCGCGCCGCAAGGATTTCGCAAGAAGATAGAGATAGGAACTGAAATACGCATCTTGTTTCGCGGGAAGCGGCAGGACGCTTCAAGATGATCGCGCACGCCGTTTATTTCTTCGGCGGATGTTCATCATCCCACCGCTTGCGGAGATCCCGGAGGATGCGTTTGGTAGCGAGTTTGTCGGCGGGGCCCATGCGGTCCATCAGGAGCGTGCCGTTAAGGTGGTCGTATTCGTGCTGCCAAATGCGCGCGATGTAACCAGTGGCGAGCTCCTGGATGGGCTGGCCATCGAGGGTTTGGGCGGACATCTGGACGCTGTGGGGGCGGAAGATGTTGACGTTGATGCCGGGGAGGCTTAGGCAGCCTTCCTCGGCCTGCTCGTCGCCGGAAAGATCGGAGAGGACGGGGTTGACGTAGACGCGGTCGTCCTCGGGTTTGCCAGTGTGGGACATGACAAAGAGGCGGAGGTTTTGGCCAACCTGCGGGGCGGCGAGGCCCACGCCGCGGGCATCGTGCATCAGGTCGATCATGCGGGCGGCGAGTGCCTTGAGAGAGGGGTCGAAGGTCGTGACGGGCTGGCTGATCTTCAGGAGGCTGGGGTGGGGCCAGAGGATGATCTTCAGGTCTTCAAACATGTGTAAAAACCGTGCTGTAGCTCGCTTGGGCACAAAGAGTAAGGCATTTGGTTGACAGCTTCAATCGCGGCGGATTAGTATGCTTTGACGTGCGTGTTGTACGTCCCCAGCGGCGGGGTGGTTTGCGGCGGATGGATGGGTTTGGGGCCATTGCCCTTTGGCAGGAAAGTTCACGTGGCTGATTACCAGGATATTCCAGAAGAACAGCGCCGGCGCGCAAAGGCGTTTTTCGACAAGGCGAAAGTGGTGGCCGACACCGGCAACTACGATTACGCCATCGAGATGTACTTGCAGGGGCTGGCGATCGACCCCGAGGAAGTGGCGGCCCACCAGTTGTTGCGCGAGTATTCGCTGAAGCGGCGGGCGACGGGGGGCAAGTCGATGGGGATGTTCGACGCGATGAAGGTGAAGCGCCCGACCAAGGATGACAAGACCAACATGCTCAACGCTGAGAAGTTGTTGGCCTACGAGCCGGGCAACACGGATTACATGGTGATGATGCTGCAGAACGCGCAGAAGGCGGGGTTTTTTGAGACGGTGTTGTGGCTTGGGCCAATTTTGCTGCGGGCCAACGCCGACAGCCCCAAGCCGGAGTTCAACAAATTCATCATTCTCAAGGATGCGTATAAAGCGGTGGGGAAGTGGAAAGAGGCGACGGAGGCGGCCCATTACGCGTTGCGGATCAAGACCGACGACATGGATTTGCAGACGGAGCTTAAGAACCTTGGGGCGCAGCACACGATGACGGAGGGGAAGTATGAATCCGACAGCGGGAACTTCCGCAAGAGCCTGAAGGATGCCGATCAGCAGCAGAAGCTGATGGACGATACGCGCGACGTTCGGTCGATGGATTTCTTGACACGGTCGATTAAGGAGGCCGAGGAGCAATACAAGGCCGAGCCCAATGAGATTGGGAAGATCGGCAAGTACGTCGATGCGCTGCTGAAGACCGAGCAGACGGAGTATGAGAACATCGCGCTGGAGGTGCTGGAGAAGGCATATCAGAAGACCAACACATTTCGGTTTCGGGCGCGCATAGGAGAGATCAAGATCAGCCAGCTTCGGCGGATGGAGCGGTCGCTGAAGGCAGCGCACGACAAGAACAAGGCCGACAAGCCGCTGGAGGCGGATTACCAGCAGTTCAAGCGCGAGCAGATTGAGTTTGAATTGCAGGAATATCAGTTGATGGCCGACAACTATCCGACGGAAATGAAGTGGCGGTTTGAGGTGGCCACGCGGATGTTTCAGTTGCGAAAATTTGACGAGGCGATTCCGACGTTCCAGCAGGCGCGGCAGGATCCGAAGCTGCGGACGATGTCGCTGTTTTACCTGGGAAGATCGTTTCTGGAGGCCGGTTTTCCGGATGAAGCGATTGAGACGTTGCAGGGGGCGATCAACGATTACCAGGGGCGCGGGGATGACCGGGAGAAGGCGCTGCACTATTGGCTGGGGCGTGCGCAGGAGCAGCGGGGGGATCTGGATGATGGGATCAAGTCGTATAGCCGGGTAGTGCAGATGGATTTCAATTATCTGGACACGCAGTCGCGGATTAAGAAGTTGCGGGAGAAGAAGAAAGCCGGGTGAGTGGGGGTTGAGTTCTTCATTCGCCACTCCGATTTCTTTTGGAGGCTCTCATGCGAAAACTCGCGATGCTCTTGGCCGTTAGTTTTCTTATCGCACTGGCCCGAGGTTGCACCACGCCCTCTCTGACGGCCCTCTGGTCGGACGACACCCTGTTCTTCGACGATGCGCTGGTGGGCCAATATGGCGACTCCCCGCTCGAAAAAGGCCCCGACAAGTCTTACCTGTTCACGATCAAAGCCGACAACGATAAGCCGGCCAAAAAATGCGTTGTACATCTTGTGAAACTGGGCGATCAGCTTTTCAGCGATATGGAGGTCCCGGTGGAAGAAGGCACGGCCACCGAGCCGGCCGTCAAGGTATGGCACCTGATCAACCGCCTCACCAGGGAAGGAAAAGACCTCAAGATCTGGTCCTTTGAAGAGAAGAGCAACATCATGGACGCGACCGATGCCAAGGTTGTCGAGGTGACCGTCACCCAATCCGACCAACCTCCCCGCAAAAATCGTGTCCTTTCAATGCAGACCAGGGACATGCAAGCCTTCTTCAAGGCCCATGGAAACCAGATGACCAAGGTCATTAACGAGTTGAAACGCACCGGCGATCTGCCCAAATGACACAATCGGTCCCGTCTCAAGACAGCGGCGTTCGAGGGCGCGCTTAACAACCGGACGCACTTGCGGTATAGGTGGACAGCTATGAGCAACAGCAAATCCCTACGTAGAAACGTCGTACTCCTTTTGGGCGCTTTGGGCATTTTCGCCGGCCTGTCGTTTGGTGATCTCACCCCCGAGCAGGTCAAGAAACTGCCGACCGCGCCGGATCGCAAGGTGGACTTTGCGAAGGACGTCCGCCCAATCCTGGCCGAAACCTGCTTTGGATGTCATGGCCAGAAGAAGCAAAAGGGAAAGCTGCGGATGGACTCGCGCGACGCGGTGCTGAAAGGCGGCAAGAACGGCCCCGCCGCCGTGCCCGGCAAGGCCGCCGCCAGCGACATGATGGCCCGCGTGGCCGGCATGGTGGACGACAAGGACGACATCATGCCCCCCGACGAAGACAAGCGCCTGACCAAGGAGCAGATTGGCATCCTGCGGGCCTGGATCGACCAGGGCCTGGTCTGGTCAGACAAGTAAGCCGCCTCGCTCAACGAAACAGCCCACGGATGCAACTCCGTGGGCTGTTGATTGGTGTGCGAAATATTTCGGCGGTTCAGAAGGTAACCACCACGTCGACGGCGGCGGTGACCTGGTTGTTGCGGCCGTGCGATGACGCTTCGCCGCGCCGATCACCCCGCCAAACGCTTCTCCACCCTCCTGTTCCTGCTGATAGTCGCGCTGCTCATCATCACTCTACCAGCCCGCTTTATTGATGGCCTTCCCGACGCCTCAAAAAAGCTTCAATCCGCGTCCATCCGCGGCGAACAGAATTTCTGCCTGCCGTTTAACGCCATGTGGACTCATCCACTTTGACTGCTCCCGGCTTGATGGTCGCATCTGGTTGAACTGAAGCCGTGGCGTTCACGAAGGCACTGTGAGGGTGCTTCCGTTGATGGTGACGGAACCGGCGGAGTTGGAGCCGGCGAGGAGGCGCCGAACGATCGCCGAACCGTTGTTTACCGTGATTGTGACATTGGCGAGAATGTTGCCCTTGAAGATCGTTGTTGTGTCCAACGTTGCGGAAGATCCGACCTGCCAGAAGATGTTTTTTGCCTGGGCGTTGCCGGCCAGGACAACGTGTGCCCCAGGTCCCGTGATGAGCGTCGAGCCCATCTTGAAGATGAAGATCGCGTTGGCGTCACCCTGGGCGTCGAGCGTCACGTTGTTGTTCGAGCCTGCTCCAGAAATTCTGACCGAACTTGAATTGGTGTACAGGCCGGGCGTGAAGGTCAGGCCGCCCATATTGCCTGGCAAGCTGACGGAGGTCAGCGAACGACTGACGGCGTCCTGATAGGCGGCCGCCAGATCCAGCTGCGCTTTTTTGATGGCCGCGTCGTCGATGTGGATGGTGCCGTTAATTTGTGACGGAGAGATCCCCTGGCGCTTCCGGGATTGAGTCCGACATCTCCATCAATATGGATGGCGCCCGTGCCGCTGACGGCCGCCGTCGCCATCACGGCGAATGGGGCGGCAGAGCCAAGGCTGATGGGGGCCTGGGCCGCCTGGGATCCGGTGGTAAAAGTCCAGATTTCGTCGCTTGCCAGCGGGTTGCCGGCCAGATCCTTTGCGCCGTTGGACCCGCCGGAAATGGTGGCGGTGAAGAGGGTGCCGGGGGCCAGGTTGCTTGACGGCTGAAAGCTGATGGTTTTGCTCAACGCATCATAATTCATCGTGCCGGCCACGACGGTATGATTCGGCCGCCTCACGGTGAAGTTTGAGGTCAGGGTGAGCGGATCCATGGCCTTACTGAAGGTGGCTGTGATTTTCTTGTTGATGGGGACGTTGGACTGCGTGTCAGTCGGCTTGACCGACGTGACGGTGGGGGCCGTGGAATCCGACAGGACGGTGTTGTTTTCGAAACTGGTGATCCAGTGCCGTGCCGACGGGCCATAGGTGCTGGCGCCAAAGTTGTGGAGGGTGTCCGTGCCGGGTCCACCTCGGAAGAAGACGTGTTTGAAAAATTCGGAGGTATTCCCGGTCTGGCCGGGAATGCCCAATTGGAGTGTGTCGTTGCCGCCGTGCAGGGCGATGGCTACGGGTCCGCGAAAGACGGTTGGCGGGCCCTGCGCCGAGCCGCGTGAATCGATCAAGACCGTATCTGAGCCCTGGCCGGTGGTAAGCCAGACGACGCCACGGAAGGCGGAGTCATCAATCTTCAGGATGTCGACGCCCTTCCCGGTGCTGGTGATGCGGGTCTGATGGTGAACATGAACCGCTTGCAGAGCCACATCCTGACCGCCGTTGCCGGCAATGATATTCAGATTCTGGTCGACTGTGGTATTACTGATCGAGGTTATGCTGAGCCGCAAGGCGTTGCGGATGTTGAGGCTCGATGTGACGTGGAGGTTGTCGATGATGACGTTGTTGGCGCCCCCTTGCCCGTTGATGGTGAGGCTGCCGGTCACGTTGAGATCGTGAACGCTCACGCTGTCGGCGGCATTGCCGGTTTGAATGAGGATGCTCCCGGTGACGCCGTTCAGCACGATTGGCGTGGAATGATGATTGATGGCTGTGCCGCCCGCTCCTGAGATGCGCACCTGGTGGTGCTTCAAACCTGTCTGATCCAGGGAAATCACATTGGCACTACTGTTACCGCTGACCTGAAGGTTTCCGTCAACGACGGAGGCTTGCACGTTGCCTGATAGGAATACGCGCGACTCTAAAATCTCGAAAGCGGAGAAAGCCCGACGCGGTTGACGCTGGATGGCATGCTTGGAAATAAGGCTGCGAAACAAGCGTTGGAATGACTTCATAGATCTCCTGAGAATGTGGAACGAGTAATGAGACAACGATTCGAAACTGGCCAGGTCTGCCAGGCACTTTCACGTCCATCCAGTTCAGCTATCGACGGGAAGTCGCCGAGAGGTGATGGGGAGGAAAGATTCTGTGGAGATCCGATTTGAGCTGATTCCTGCTGCGCGAAAGACCCCCACTTCCGCGTCCCCACCTCCCCGGCCGCCCGCGTGGTCACCCTCCTCCGGCCATACTCCTCTCACAACGACATCGAGAACGGCTTCATCTGTCCGCCATTATGTTTGCCTTTGGCGATCTCCCGATACCGGTCCGAATGAAACAAGGGTCCATGATCAGCCGAGGGATGTTTGAACGAAACAGCCCACGGATGCAACTCCGTGGGCTGTTGATCGCTTAAGAATGTTCCTGCGGTTTAGAAGGTAACCACCACGTCGACGGCGGCGGTGACCTGGTTGTTGCGGCCGTTGAAGGGGGAATCGGGGGAGTAGTCCCAGCGCACTTCGGGGCGAATTTTGAGGTTGCGGCCGAGGGCGTTGCCCGGGAACGGGCGGACGCTCAGGCCGATGGTGCCTTCGTAGATGTTGTCCACGCCGGTACCCAGGCGGAAGCCGTCTTCATCGTGGACCCATTCAACGCGGCCTTTGAGGGTGAGGACTTCGTTGAGCTGGTATGCGGCATAACCGCCCACGGCGTAGAAGTTGGCGTTGCCGCCGAACACGCTGCCGTTTTGCTCCCAGACGTAGTAGGCGTTGAGGGCCGCGGTAAAGGCCTTGGTGGGCGTGTAGAAGAGGGTGGCGTCCCAGGTGGTGCGGATGTCGCGGGTGTTGTCGTTTTTCTCCGGGCCGGTCGAGTTGGAGAGATAGAACGAGAAGCTCTTGTTGATGACCCAGTTGACCGAGCCCAGGAAGGAGATGGAATCGTTGTTGTCATCGACGGACTGGTTGTCGCCGCGGGAAATGCCGGCGGTGACGGTGACGTTTTTGGCCACGTCATAGGTGGCGATGATGCCGGTGTGGGTGAAGGGGTATTGGAAGAAGATCAGGCCGCGGGAGTAGAAATCGACGACGCCGCTGTTGGAAGGATCGACGGTGGGCTCGACGGTTTCGTAGCCGACGAAGTTAACGAACTTGCCGGCGCGGATGCGCAGGCCGGTGCCGATGGGGAGGTCGATGTCGAGATAAGCCTGGGTGAGGTCGACCTGGTTTTGGGGGCTGCGGACGCCGCGGTAGTAATCGAAGAGGCCGTTGGAGTGAATGATGCCGGCGTCAGCGCCGTACATCCAGTCCATGCGGAAGCCAATGTCGAAGCGGCGGGTGCGATAATCGACGGCGCGTTCGACGGTCAGCTCAAGCTGGTCCATCAGGAGCGCCTGGTCCTGAAAGTCGAAGGTGCGGAAGGTGTTGATCTTGCTGGAGGGGTTGTCAAAGTTGTAGGTGTACGAGCCTTCGATGTAGCCGTAGAGGTTGATGCCCAGCTTGTCGAGGAACTGGCCAGCGCCGACCTGGTCTAGGCCTGACATGAGCAGGCCGCGAGGAGGGGCGTTGGATTCGGCCGTGTTCTGAAGCAGAACGGGCTGATGAAGGGTGAGATTTGAGTTGTCCGAAACAGGTGTGGGGTCGGCGGCAAAGACGCCCGATCCACAGGTGAGCAGCACCGAGCCGGCAGCACCCGTAAGCGATTTCCAGAAAGACATGATGTCTCCTTTCCCTAGTGGCCGCCGGGTTGGCGCGGTAAATATGCGCAATGAGGCAGGCCGGTAAATGCGTCCCGAGCAAGGAAACGAGGCCGAGAGCCTCGCTCCGCCTGTGGGATACTATCGGCTGAGTCCGTTTGTGGCAACAATTGCGGGAGCGTGGGACGGGTGTAGGCGATGTAGGAGGTCATACCCCAACTCCCGCCTTCGAGGACGGCCCACTAAACCGGCGGAAGTCGTCTGCGGCCGATGGATGTATTCGAGCGGTGAAAGTTCCAGCCCATGGAGGTGATTGCCATTCTTGACGAATTGCCCTCTTGCGACAAGCATAAAAGCAGAACAGAAGCACGCCCGCGAGCATGCGCCCTTCAACAAAGGATCCAATGCGAGGTTTTTTCGTACTCCTGATCGTTTTTATTAGTGTATTCGCCCTGGCCGACTCCCCATCCACAACCCCAGCCACCAACCCCGTCAACGCCGATCAATCCACCCGCGCGGCGCATTAAAATCCTACGCAATCGCCATCCAGAACGCCGACGCGAAGCAGTTAAAGGCCGTGCTGTCTACAGCCAACCCCACGGAAGAAAAACTCGTCCAAACCATGGAGCGAACCGCCGTGGCGGCCGGACTTTTGCGATCCGCCGTCAACGCGAAATTCGGCGCTGGCTCCGCACAAAAACTCCAGATGCACCAGCCGGGTCCAGAAGACCTCGCCAAGGTAGACAAGGCCACGGAAACAATCGACGCCGACAAGGCAACCGTAACCATGCAGGAAGCGCCCGGCCAATCGGTCCAGATGAAGCTCGTCAAGGTAAACGGCCTGTGGAAGGTCGCCGTCGCCTCCATGCTCCCGCCCCTGGGCGACGAAGCAGCAAAAGAAGCCCTCCGCGGCATGGGCAACTTCGCCGACGCCCTCGAAGCAACCGCCAAAGACGTCGAAGCCGGCAAGTTCGCCACCCTCCAGGAAACCAACGGCGCCATTGAAGCCCGCCTGCTCTCCTCCATGGTCCCCTCCACCCAACCCACCACCGCCCCAGCCATAGGACCCGCAAGACCATGAGCACAGCGCCAACCGTCTCGCCCGAACGCCCTCTTTCCCCCTCTCCCAGTACTCTGGGAGAGGGTTGGGGTGAGGGCTCCTCAGACGACCTTAATCTTCCACCTCCAACCCCATGCAAACCCTCCAAGGCATCTCCGGCCTAACCCAACTCCCCCCCGGCGCAGTCGCCTCCATCGGAAACTTCGACGGCCTCCACCTCGGCCACGCCCGCATCATCCAAACATGCACAGACCTGGCGGCGGGCCAACATGAAGTCGCCATCGTCACCTTCGAGCCCCACCCCCTCACCGTTTTACGCCCCGAGCAAGCCCCCCCGCGCCTGACCCCCGCCGCCCTCAAGCAGGAACTGCTCTCGTCCATGGGCGCCGACTACCTCATCGTCCTGCCCCCAGAGCCCCAGATCCTCAATCTCTCGGCCGAAGATTTCTGGCAAATTCTCCGCGACCAGGCCAAAGTCTCCCACCTGGTCGAAGGCGCCACCTTCACCTTCGGCAAAGGCCGCGGCGGTAACGTCGATCGTCTGCGCGAGTGGTCACGCGACACCAACGTCCAGTTGCACGTCGCCGCCCCCGTCGAGGCCGTCCTGCTCGATCTCTCCCTCGTCCCCGTCAGCAGCTCCCTCATCCGCTGGCTGCTGATGCACGGTCGCGTCCGCGACGCCGCTATCTGCCTTGGCAGGCCCTATGTGCTCGAAGGCGAGGTCGTCACCGGCTTCCAGCGCGGCCGGCAAATCGGCGTCCCCACCGCCAACCTCAATTGCGACCAGCAGCTCATCCCCCTCGACGGCGTCTACGCCGCCCGATGCACCGTCGACGCCATCACCTATCCCGCCGCCCTCAGCATCGGCACCCTCCCAACCTTCGGCCAAAACAAGCGCCAGGTCGAGGCCCATCTCATGGGCTTCAACGGCGACCTATACGGCAAGCTCCTCCGCGTTGAAATGCTTGACTGGCTGCGCGAACAGCGAAAATACAGCGGCATCGACCCCCTAAAAGAACAAATCGCCCGCGACCTCAACGAGGTGCGGGCGCGCATAAAATGGTTTAACCCCACCCCATACAAACTCACTCCACAACTCACCAACAACGTGCACTAGAACCCAAACCCCCATACTAATCCACCCACAACCGACACAGGTGATCGTGGCACGGGCGCCTCGCCCGTGTTTTCATGTTCAACAAAAACAATCACAAAAAAAAACCCAAATAAAACTCTTCTCCCCTCAGTGCCTCCGTGCCTCCGTGGTGAAAATTCGGCGGTGAAAATTCGTTATCGCGAAATCTCCGCCGTCGGGCTCTCCCCCGCCTTCCACATCACATACTTCTGCATCGCCATCTCAATCGCCGGCGTCACCATCCCCTCATCAAACCGCATAAACGCCGAATTCCTCAGCCGCGAAAGCTCCTCCTGCCGCAGCTTGCTCATCTGCGACGCCACCAGAACATTGCGAATGCTCTCCTGCGTCTTCTCACTCTCAAACGCCGTCACCTCCCCATCCTTCCGATCTTCTACCTTCGCAATATAATAAGCCCCCCGATACTCAATCGGCACTTCCGTGATCTGCCCCTTCTGAAGCTCCCAAATCGCCTTTTCGACTTCCTTGTTCCCGTACGCCCCCTTCTGCGTCCACCCATGGTCCCCGATCAGGCCCTTTTGATCCTTAAGAAACTTGTCATCGTTCATCGACCCCGCAAGCTCCCCAAAATCCTCCCCATGCAGCGCCCTCTGTAAGAGCTCGCCAATCCGCGTCGCCGCCCCTTGCTTGCCATCCGTCGTGCTCTCCCAGTCGATCTTGATCACCCTCACCTTGATGCTCGACGGCCTGGAAAATTCCTGGTCCATGTGCGTCTCGTAATACCGCCGGATGTCCGCCGCCCCCACCTGCACGCGCGGCTTGATCCGCCGTTCCTGGTCCAGCAGAATCGTGTACAGCCGATACTGCCGATCCAGCGCCTCATCAAAGTCCATCCCATCCTTCTTCATCTTGTCCTTCGCCACCGCCAGCGCCCCCCCGGCCTCCGTAATCTTCTTCTGCCGCCACTGCATCGTCAGCGCCTCGGCCAATTTCTTATCATCCTCCGTCAGCGACCGCGACGCCGCCGCGAATTCCAATTCCCCATTCAACTCCTCCAGCACCTTGTCATGGATCAGCGTCGTCGCGAATTGCCGAAACGCCCGCGCATCAAGCTGCCGCGCCTTCCCCGACAGCGCCGGCTCAAGCTGCGTCAAAATCTTGTCCGCATAAATCGGATGCCCGTTGGCCTCGGCCACCACCGTCCCCAGCGTCATAAACTGCCCGCTCGAAGCCGACTGCGTCGCCGGCACAGTCGCCGGACTCGCCGCCGCCACCTCTCCACTTGCAGGCGCCGCCGGAGCATTCTCCGCCACCCGCTCCCCCGACCGCTCCCCAGGCCGCTCCTGCGACTGAAACTGCGCCGGCTTCAACGGCTCGGGCGAACCTCCCCAGCAGCCCCCCAGCCCAATCAACATCCCGCCAAACAACAGTTTCCACATGTGCAGTCTCCTTAAACGTCGGCGGCAACCTATCCGACTCAGCCTCAGCCGACAAGTTTTATCGGACATTCCCACCACCCCGCAGTAGCCCCACCACCGTGCAGGCCCCAAAACGACGATTATCCCCGGCAGGCGCTCGCCAGCGAAAAATAACTCAAGGTCACGCTCGCCAATCGCCCGATAAGCAAAGCATCGCCCGCGGTTGTCGCGGGCTTTCGCACAACCTGACACCGCAGCTCGTCTGGCGGTGCGCACCCCAACGCCACCTGATGGAATCAGGCCATGGCTTCGGGCGTGCCAGGCAAAGGAGTTGCCATGATCCGATCCAGTCTTATGAAGTGGGCCGCCGCCGCCGTCCTGGCGCTGCCCGTCGTCCCTGCCTTCGCAGCGCGGGCCCATCGCGCCGCCCATCGAACCGCCCCCCACACCGCCCCACTGGCCCTCGCCTCGCACACCACTGCGACGCACACCGCCCCCGCGGCCGCGCATCACGCCCGCCAAGTGGTCCACCATCGCTCGGCCCGCCACGTCGGCCACGCCGCCACCAAACACCGCGCCATCCACCACACCCTCGCCAAGCACGTCCGCACCCACCGCCCGGCCGTCACCTCCAAGTGGGCCCCGCCCGCCACAACCCTCAGCGCCTCCCGCGCCGCCCTCCGCACCGGCGCAATCGCCCGCTCCAACACCTCCCACACCGCTGCCACCACCCTCAGCGCCCACACCACCGTCCCCCGCCCCCACTAATCCATTCGCACAACCCAAACCAACCCAGAAGGCGGCCACCCAGGCCGCCTTCTTCGTGCGCCCATCTCACATCCTCAAAATCGTAGCATGGGCGTCCCACCCATCATCTCTAAACAAAACACAAACACTATACTACCCATTCGTGGCATGGGCGCCCCGCCCATGTCCTCCACACGGTCACAAACACCAAACCCCCACTTCCCTCCCCAAAGTGGTATGGGCGTCCCGCTGCGCCCCGCCCATGTCCCCAACACAAACCCAACCCCCCCCTCCGCGGTCAATCCCCCCCAACACCCCCGCCACAAAACTGTATCATCCACATGAACCTTCCCTTTCAACTCGTCGGCCGGGAGTTGTCTCAATGAAGTCCAAGTGCATATTCTTCCTCATCACCCTACTGGCCTGCACCAGCGCCCACGCCAAGCACTCCTATCGCACCATGGCCCGCTTCGACGCCCCTGTCGAAACCTTCGGCAACCCCGCCCAGCTCGAAGCCTTGCGCACCGAGATCCACCAATCCCCCGACCAGGCCGCCAAACGCCTCGACGCCCTCCTTCGCGATCACGCCAACGAGCTCATGTCCCCCGAAGAAGGCCGCCTCATCTCCATCGCTGGCTGGATCGCCGCCCTCTCACCCCCCGATCGTGCTGCCCTCGCATCCGAGTACCACAAACAGTTCGACGCCCCGGCCGACGCCGCCCTCAAAACCCTCCAGCAAAATCCCACCGCCTCCCCCGAACAGTTCTATCTCCTCGCCCGACGCTGGCCGCTCAGCGCCGCCGCCACTCCCGCCCTCATCGAGGCCGGCGATCGCGCCCTCCGCAACGGCGACTCCTTCGCCGCCGCCGCCTTCCTCGAACTCGCCCGCGACGCCGGCTGGAAACCCGATGAACGCCACGCCAGCATCCTCGCCGCCTGCCACGGCCTCAATGACGAACCCGGCGGTATCCTCCCCAAAGAATCCAAAGACCCTGATCACCCCGATCACCCTGATCGCCCCGCCTACCGCGGCCCAATCCCCTTCGACGCCTCCTGGTACAACCGCAACGAAGCCGTCGCCGCCGCCAAATATTTCCCAACCGCCTCCGACACCGCCATCTACCTGGCCACCCCCAGAAGCGTCCTGGCCATGCGCGAGAGCGGCCAGCTCATCTGGAACTGGTCCTCCCCCCAGGCCCCGAGCTTTCGCCTGGAGCGCGATCGCTCCGTCGGCCGCGGCCCAAATGTCAACGTCGCCACCTTCAACGGCGTCAGCGGCGCGCAAATCCTCGTGGTCCGTCAACCGCGCCTCTACGTCGGCGACTACGCCCTCCGCGCCTTCCGCGCCACCGACGGCAAGCTCTTGTGGAGCACCGAGAATGGCAAGCATGTCGACGACATCGCCTTCATCTCCGCCCCCAGCGTCGCCGGCCGTTACGTCTACGTGATGGGCCTCTCCTTTTCTCAGGGCAGCCCTGCCGAGTTGTCCCTTTGCGCCCTCGACGTCCTCGACGGCCGCCTGCTCTGGCGATCCTCCTTCGGCACCCTTCGCGACATGCCCCGCTTCCGCGACACCGACCGCCAGCACGGCTGGGATTCACTCTGGGAGCAAAGCGAGCCCTGCGTCGCCGGCGATCTCGTCTGCGTTGCCCCCAGCGTCGGCATGGTCATGGCCGTCGATCGTTTCGACGGCAAGCTCCGCTGGCTCCGCGCCTACAAAGAGTCCAAGGCCGACGTCGACCCCAACCGCCGCAACGGCCGCTGGGATCGCGGCGAAGAGCGCGAGTCCATCCCCACCAACCCCCTCCAGCTCCAGCGCTACAACAACACCCCCCGCGCCGCCGGCCTCTACGGCCCCTCCCCCATCCTCCTCTCTGCCCCGCAAGACTCGGCCATTCTCCTGGGCCTCTCCCTCAAGACCGGCGAACTAATGTTCGAAGACCCAAACCCACCCTCCCCCACCCTCGTCGCCGCCACCGCTGAAGTCGGCATCCTCGCCGGCACTTTTATCCACGGCATCGATCCAACAACAGGCAAAGTCCGCTGGCTCTGGAGCCCCCCCGCCCCCGCCACAATCACCGGCCCCGCCGTCCTGGCCAATCAAACCCTCTACGTCCCCACCACGGAAAAAATATTCGGAATCTCCACAACCGACGGCAAGACAATCCAGGACCCAAAACCAAAACCCCCAAACTTCCGAATCATCACCAACTCCGACACCGCCAAAAAGCTAATGGAAGAATCCACCAAATCCTTCGGCCCCCCCCAAAAATAAACCGCCCCCCGCACCGTCCACTTCCCCCCCCAATCAGACACAGCCCCACTGCCGCGTCAGGTACGCGAATGTCTCCGCGCACATCGGGCGGGGTGCGCGTTGTCAAAGGGCGTCGAGAAGGGAGGGTGTGAGGGAACCCCTGTTTATTGTTGGCATTGAAGATGTACCGGACGCGACCTCTTGGCGAGCGCCACGAAGCAGGGAGCCTCATGACACTCACTCCTTCACCTCGGCCCAGCTGGGATCGGGGTTGTACTCTGTCATCGTGGTCACCAATTCGGGAGTTTTATCGCCTAGGTTCTTCTGGAACACCTTGGCGTCCTTGCCCACCATGAACGTCATGATCCCCGACGCGCCGTATTTGCTGGGGCTGGCCACCATCGCGAAGCCTTTGGTCATACGGCCGTCAACGATGTAGCTCATAGCGCCGCCGGGGGCGGCGGGGCCCTGTGCTTTGAGGATGTGGAAGATGTAGCCCTGGTACGGATGCGGCTTGCTGTTGGTGGGCTGCGATGCGGGATAGCCTTCCATTCGAGCTTCGGCGATCAACGGGCCCATGGGGCTGATTTCTTCGCCCGGGCCGGCCTCCCAATACAGGCCGTCCTTCTTGCCCGGACGGCTCATGACATGCTGCGCGTACTGGACAATGTGATCTCCCATCGGGTCCCTTCGCGCGTATTCCTGCTGCGCGGCGGCGTAAGCGCGGCAGACGGAGATGGCGTTGAGTTCATCCTCGCCAATGCGCCGGTCAAGCAGCTCGTCGCGGCCGGCCACGGTGTCGAAGAACCACCCGCCGGGGGACTTGACGATCGGGATCGGGAAGGGCCAGTTCTCCTTGCCCACGTGCACGACCGCGGTGGTGTCGGATGGACGATCGATGTGCAGATACTCGCTCATGCGCTCGCCAAACGCCTGCATGTCGTTGTTTTCCTCGATTCGGTCGCCGATGAAAATCAACTGTTTTCCCTCGGCGCCAAAGAGGCCGACCAGGGTGCGGCGGTCCTTGGCCAAAACCGCGTCCTTGA
Organism: uncultured Phycisphaerales bacterium; assembly: GCA_963788015.1. Classification (GTDB taxonomy): domain Bacteria; phylum Planctomycetota; class Phycisphaerae; order Tepidisphaerales; family Tepidisphaeraceae; genus JBBRHH01. The sequence continues at coordinate 1,654,773 of CAWBEY010000012.1, read as the reverse complement.
ACACGCCGGTCGCTTCTTCGGGCGAAGCGAAGAGTGTTTGCCCCGGCTGGGGCACTCCGCTCTTCTCCTGGGAGAAACGGAGGACGCCGTTCTCGTCCATGTCCGCCGGCTTGGTGTTTTGCGCAACCGGGCATGACGCAAAGCCCGACGATTGCGAGCATCAGCGCGAGCAGACGATGATAATGATGCCAGGACGCCTTCATGGGTTCTCTCCTGAGAGCTTCGTTCAACGTGTTGCAATTTCGATCAGTGGCCGCCGCGGCTCTGGGTGCCACGGCTGGCGTTGTGCGAGGCATCGGCGCCGCGCTGGTAACCGCCCATGGCGCCGCCCTTCACCGGGGCGCTGGGCCGCGCTGCGGGGGGAGGGGTTGATTGACGCGGGGTCGTGCGCGTCGGTTCGGGATGCGCGGGTTGGGCGCGAGGTGGTTCGACTCGGGCCGGTTCGACTCGGGCCGGTTGGGCCCGGGCCGGTTCGACCCGCGCTGGCTGCGGCGCCGGGCGCGGTTGGGCCTTGGGCGTCGGGGCGGGATGGGGTGCGGGCTGGGGTGGCTGAGGCGCGGCATTCTGGCGACTGGCCCTGCCACGATCACTCTGGCGGGAAACATCGGTGCCGCGGCCATAGGTCGGGACGTTGTTGGGTGTGCGTGGAGTCGGCGCGCGTGAATCAGGGGGTGCGGGAGAACGCTGCGGATAGCCGCGCTCCGGTCGTTCGATCGGGCGCGACGGTGCTGGACGATCCACCGGCCGGGGCGCCGGCCTGTGTTCGTCACGAGCCCAGTGCGAAGCCTGGGCTTCGATGGGATGGCCTCCCCGGTCCCTGAACAGTCCGGGTCGATAAATCCCCGGCCGATCATCCACGTATCGGTGAAAGTCCGAATGATCGCGATCGTGTTCATGCCACCACGGCCGATCGCGGCCCCAATGGCCGTAGTACATGGCGCGGTCGTGCCAGTCGATGTCATAACCGAGCCAGTCGCCCACATCCACGCCGGGGCCGTAGGTAACGTATTGCGGGTAGGGGTCGCCGGGAATATACGGCGGCGGCGCATAGACCACCTGCGGGTTGTAGATCGGAACGTATACGATCGCCGGATTGGTGGGGATGATCTGAATGTATCCGTCTTCATTGATGACGGTCTGCTGGGGCGTGCTGGTGAGGGTGCCGGCGGCCAGCGCGTTGCCGCGCAGATTCTGCACCGCCGACATGACGTCGCTCTGCTGATTGAGAAAGGCGTCGCCCAGATTGTTCATCCAATCGGGTTGGCCGGCCAGGTAGTGCAAAATGGATGGGTAGCGCGCCACACCCTTTACACTTGGGTCCCACGGCTGAGCGTCGATGGCCTGGAGGTTATTCCCCTGATCCTCCCACCGCGACGCGGCCATTACGTCGTCGGGGTAGGTAGTCGCCGCAAGCACCTGCGCCAGCAGAGCATCGGGATACAGTGCGATCGGCGACACCAATTGTTGCACTTCCGCAATGTCTCGTGGGACGTACGCAACCGCGATGGCGGGCGCAGGGAGAGCAAACGCCGTCTGTGTCGGGCGTCCAGTCGATGCAAACAGAGCGCACAATACGAGCGATAAAGACGAACGGCCGTACGCGGAGATGAACCTCTGGAACTGAGATTTCATCGGTACACCGTAGCACAACGTTTACACCGACGGAACGTCCTCAATTCTGTATGTCATACCCAGATAAGTTGTCGGAGGAGGGGATCCGGCATGATCCGCAGCAGATGAGCGTGGAGCGGTTGCGACGCGAAGCATGGGCGATCATGGAATCAAGATTCAAAACGGAGGTGGAGCGGTTGAAGGACCAGTTTATGACGGCCAAGGCGCATCAGAGGGGATCGGATGAGCTGGTACAGGTCGCGGCGGCGGCGGTGGGGCGGGTGGATACGCTACTGGTGGACGGTTCGCGCGAGATTCCCGGGTGGATTGACCAGCAGAGCGGCGAGCTTGCGTCGGTCGAGGCGGGTGACCCGCGGGCGGATGATGTGCTGGATGACCTGGCGGAAATGGTGCTGCGGCGGGATGGGGCGGTGCTGGTGCTGCCCCCGGAGATGATGCCGGGAGATGCGGGGTTGGCCGCTATATATCGGTATTGAGCCAAGGCAGGCGCGACTCGGGCGAATCGTCGGAGGGCCGGGCGACAGGTGGAGAAGCCCTTCCTGGTTCTTGGTCAGGAGTTCGATCTGCCGCTCAGTTTTAAGATGCTTACGGCACGTCCAGGAGATGAAGCGAGCTGGAGCCGTTCTGTAGGTACGTGAAATCAACCTGATCGGTGGGGCCCTGGGCGGCGGAGGTCATTGAGCTGATGTTGTTGAGGAGGTCGAGGAACTGCCAGGTTCCTGGCTTGCCATCCGCGATGCGGACTTTGCCGGCCGTTTGATCGTAGTAGACGATGTTGGCGCCCGTACTGTCGAAGAACAGGCTCGATCCACTGGTGGGGGAGTTGCTGGCGGCGACTGAGGTAGTTTTCCAGACCGCGCCGCTCGCCTGAGCGAACTTCATTTTGCCGGTGGTGGCGTCGTAGTAGCTGAAGGCGGGCTGGGTGTGCGGGCCGAAGGCGAGGGAGAGATGGCCGCCGCCCAGGGAGGTGTGATCGACGATAGTCTTTTTCCAGACGGATGAGGCTTGCTGGGCGAAGACGAATTGGCCGTGGGCGTGGGATTCGTAGGCGACGTCCCATTGGCGGGTGGCGGTGTTGAAGGCGGTGCTGCTGGATCGGCCTGAGCCGGCGGTTGCGTCGATGGTGGAGATGACGAATCGAGTGCCGCTCCAGACGGCGAATTTGAGGTCCCTGTGGGCGTTGTCGTAGTAGCTGATGCCCGGGCGGTTGGAGGAGTCGAAGGCGAGAGAGGCGTGGAGGCCGACGTCGCCGGTGGTATCGACGCGCATCACGTTCCAGGTGGTGCCGTTGAAGTGGGCGTATTTGAGGTCGTGGTTGGTGGCGTCGTAATAGGCGATGCCGGAATGGTTGTAGCGATCGACGGCGATGGAGCAGTTTTCGCCGACGTCGGCCGATGTCATCGACGATCTGCGCATCGGACCAGCCGTTTTGCACAGTGTGAGAGGCGGCCATCAGTTGGCCATTGCCTGAGTCGTAGAAGGCCATGTTCAGGGTGCTGTCCTTAGAGAAGGCGACGGAGGTGTCGGTGCTGGCGAGGGCGAGGGGGGTGACTTGTCCGCCGGCGGCTTCGTTGGCGGCGGTGAGTGCGCCGGCGATGTCGATGCGTTTGAAGCTGAGCTTGGTGGCGGGATCGTAGACCTGATGGCCGGTGGACTGGAGCATGCCCATGATCTGGCTGGGCGTGAAGTTGTCGTCCACCTGCCGCATGAGCGCGGCGATGCCGGCGACGTAGGGGCAGGAGAAGCTTGTGCCGCTGGCCTGCAGGACGATGTGTTGGTGGCTGGCATTGAGGTAGACGGTGGGAACGTTGACGCCGGGGGCGAGGAGGTCGAGGTTGTGGCCGCGGGAGCTGAGGTTCCAGACCTGATCGTTGATGTCAGTCGCGCCGATGGAAAAGGCGGAGGGATCGGCGGCGGGATATTCGACGCCCATGCCGAGGCTCAGGCCGTCGTTGCCGCTGCAGATGGAGAGGAAGACTTTTTTGGCGCTGAGCTGGGCGAGCAGGCCGCTGTAGGGGGAGTTGAGGGTGGTGGGGGAATCGTAGTCGGCGTTGCCTCCTTCGGAGATGTTGACGGCCACGATGTTGTACTGGGCCTGGTGGTCGAGCACCCATTGCAGGGCGGCGGTGTAGGTGGCGTCGGAGATGTTGCCGGAGCCATCGTCGATGCGAAGGGCGACGATGTTGGCGTTGGGGGCGATGCCGCGATAGGTCTGGCCGTTGAAGGTGTAGGTTCCGCCGGCGGCGATGGTGGCGACGCCGGTGCCGTGGCCGTCGTTGTCCATGGGGTCGGAGTCGTGATCGACAAAGTCATAGCCGGCGATGACTTTGTGGCCGGGGCCAAAGCCGCCGCCGAGGACTGGATCATTGTAGTTGACGCCGGTGTCGAGGATGGCGATGGTTTCGCCGGCGCCGGTGATTTTCGGATAGGAAGATGCGGCGACGTCCTGGTTGAGGAGACGGGGAAAGGCGCCCCAGGTGAAATACTGGCGGCCTTCGAGGGTTTCGAGGGTGAACCCTTCTGGAAAATTCGGCTTATCTGCGTGCATAGCTACCACATCTCCATGGCGTTGGACGAGGCTGCTGCCTGGCCATCCGAGTCGCGCGGGCAGGTCGAACTTTACCTTACGGGCCGGCGCCGTTGATCGAAAGATTGCGATTGGGCGCTGCGGCGGGCGGGCGCCTGGCCGGATATTCGTTACAGGCCGACTACTGCTCCCGGGCGGCGTCGCGTGCAATCGGGAGGACCCATTGGAGAGTCAATCGGCGCATGTAGCCGGGCGCTTTAAGATTTACATCGGGCGGCGTTTCCAGTAGGTCATGGGCTTATGCACCGCGTTAAATTCGAGATTCTGGCTGGTTATTGTGTCCTCTTGATGTTGGCGGGCGGATGCACGACAACGCGAAACTTTGTGATCGACTCGCGGCCGGCGGGTGCGACGATCGTGGTGGATGACGTCAGCCTGGGAACCGCGCCGGTGGTGCAGCCGATTCGGTTCACGGGGACGACGGATGCGCATGTGGTGCGGGCGACGCGTCTGGGGTTTGCTGAGGCGAGCGTGACGGTATATCTGTCGTCGCCGGGGGAGATCGTGCTGGACCTGAAGCCGCAGACGCGGTTTGTGAAGGTGAACGTGGAGCCGCTGGCGGCGTACGTCAGCGTGAACGGCCAGCGGGTGACCAAGACGCCGGTGAAGGTTTGGGGCGGCGAGCTAGAGTTTTCGCCGGATGAGAATGAGAACTGGACGAGTTATCGGATCGGGGTGGAACGGCTGGGGTATCAGAAGGTGGAGAAGACGGTTTCGGGGGCTGATAAAGATTTGACGTGGGCGGTGACGCTTCAGCCGATGCGCAAGAGCATTAACCTGAGCTCGACGCCGCCGGGGGCGCATGTTTATCTGGATGATCGCGAGCTGGGGACGACGCCGCTGACGGAGAAGGACCTGCCGTTTTTCACTGATGCGCAGACCAACCAGTGGAATTCTTACAAGGTGAAGGTGATCAAGCCGGGGTATGAGCCGCTTGAACAGCAGATTAGTTGGGATGACGCCCGGCCGGACTATAAATATGAGCTCAAGCCGTTCACGAAGACGGTGAAGATCGTGTCCGATCCGCCTGGCGGGACGGTGACGATCGACGGAAAGCCGGCGGCAGTTGACAAGGACGGCGCGGCGGTCGCGACTCTGACGTTTGCGCCGATGAGGCGGGGACGCCGCGGACGTATTCGGCGGTGGTGAGCCGCAAGACGGCCAATTCGGATTGGTCGCCGGAGACGCTGACGATTGCGTGGGACGACGGCAAGACGGAGTACAATGTTCCGCTCAGGGAGATCAAGACGGTTGATGTGGAACTGCTGACCGTAGACACGCAGCGGGTGGGCGATGGTTGGCAACTGAGCGGCAAGACGATCAAGACGACTGCCCGCAAGGATGTGAACGAAGGGGTGGGGCGGTCGCAGCCTGTGAAGGTGACGGCCCTGCCCAAAGGGACGCAGATTGATTCGATGACGCTGTCGCGCGACGGGCTGCTGGTGTTCAGCGTTTTGAGCGTATCGGATAAGTCGGAGCTGCGCTCGCTGCTGAAACAGATCAACGTGGATGGGAGTCCGGGGGTGAAGGATCTGTCGGATGGGAAGAGCCTGGATCTGCATCCGTGCTTCACGGCCGATGGGAAAGAAGTGGTGTTTTCGTCCAACCGCGGCGGCAAGCGGCAGTCGATCTGGCGGATCATGGCGAGCGGGGAAGGCGGGTTTGCGCAGTTGACCAACGATCAGACGAATGATCTTTGGCCGGTGCTGGACCCGGCGGGGAAGCTTTATTACGAGGGGCTGGTGGACAACCGGTCGGACCCGCGCGTTTACATGACGGAGGTGGGGAAGGTGGGGCGGACGGACCTGACGCAGGCGGGAGGCACGCAGCCGCGCTTGAACCCGGCGGATATCAACACGCTGCTGGTGGCCGACGTGAACGAGAAGACCGGCAAGCGGGATTTGTTTGTGTATCCGCTGACGGGGAAGTTAATTCCGACCAACATCACCAAGACGCCGGATGCGGATGAGACGGACGCGGCCTGGAGCCCCAATGGCCGAAAGCTGGCGTTTGTGTCGGACCGGGGGTTGGATGAGGAGAAGCGGAACAACTACGACATTTGGATATTGGATGTGTCGAGGCCGGATGCGCCGGTGCAGATCACGACCAACGGCAGTTGGGATGATCGGCCGATCTGGGGCCCGCGCGGGGACGCGATATATTTCAGGTCGAACCGGGGAGGGGAGTGGGCGATCTGGAAGTTGGCGCTGCCGGAGGAGTTGCAGGGGGGGAATTAGTGATCGGGGGGATGGCTGAGTGGAGGCCCTCGGGGAGGGGAGGCCACGAATCGACACAAATTGACATCATCGCTACGGAATCGTGCGCACGGCCGGCTCCAGTGTCACGGTAGTCTCGCCCGCGCCCAATCCCTGCAGCGGACCGGGCAGGGCGCGGCCTTTCGGCAGGGGCTGGCCACGGAAATCCTGGTCGATGCCGTCGAGGGGCGTGGCGGCCAGGTCGCGCACGCGCTGGTCCAGCGTCATGTGAAGTTGTGCGGGCAGCGCCTGGTCGTCGCAGCGCACTATGATCTCGCCCGCGACGCTGTTGGCATCCATTTCCATCAGCAAGCGCCACTCGTCGAGCGTCAGGCGCGGATCCTTTCCCCAGCGGCTAGGTTCGGGAAGGCGATCGTTTGGCTCGCCCGCCGCCAGCAACCGCCGGCGCAGTTCCTGGGCCACATCGTCCATCTTGAATTTGCCCTGGTACTGGTTGACAGCGAAGGCGGCCTGGGCCGGGCCGTTTGCCCAGAAGGCATTATGGTCGGATGCCAACTGGGCCGATCGCTCGTTGGGGTACGGCAGGCTGAGTGTGCCGCCGGCGTTGTTTACAAACAGGTTGTTGACGATGCGGCTGCGCGACGACTCGACCAGTTTCCCGCCCGTCTTGCGATCGGTGATGGTGCGCAGAAGAAGCCCGCAGCCGGCGCTGTCGAACACGAGATTGTGGGCGATGAGGATGTCCGATGCATCGTGTGCATAGATGCCGAACCCGCCGTAGAAGGCTTCGGCCAGCGCGGTTGTGCCGCCGATGATGTTGTTGGTGATGCGGCACGGCTTGTCGGGGCTGGCCCCCAGTTCCAGAAAAATCCCCGCACCGCGATTGCGCAGCAGCAGGTTGGAATCAATGCGCACGTCGGAATAGCCGTTGTCGATCCAGATCCCGAAGGCCAGATTGTCGCGGACGACATTGCCGCGGATCAGGGAGTTGGAGTTATGCAGCTTGATGCCCGCCCATTCCTCCCAGCCGCCGCTGGCGTGGGGGAACTGGCGGCGGTTATTCCGCTCGACGCGGTTGTACTCGATTCGGCTGTCGCGCAAAGACCACCCGGCGATGCCGCACAGGCCATTGTCCGACACATCGTTGTCTCGGATGAGGTGGCCCCCGCCGATGATCAGCTTGCGGTCCTCTGGTGCGGTGCCGGGAATTTTCGCGCCGTCCCAGTACTCACCGCCACAGTCCAGGCCAATGGTGGCGGCGAAGCGAATGATGTTTTGCTCGATGACCCAGTCGTGGCCGCTGCGGACGCTAACGGCGCCGCCCTGGGGGAAGGGGCCTTGATTGGCGCACTGTTCGAACGTGAAGCCGCGCACATGAATGTTGCCCAGCCCGCGGCGCAGCGGCGCGAAGATGCGGTCGCGGGTGGTGATCTCGACTTGGCATTTCGCGGGCAGGGTGTCGCGGGGAAAGTGAACGAGGATGGCTCCGCCTTCGGCGGGCGTCATCCAGCTTGCTTCCTTCGTTTGCAGGGCGTCGGCGGTGGTGACCTGGGTGTAGGGCCTGGCGTCCACGAACACCTCGCCGAGGACAGGGCGCAGTTCTCCCTTGGCCGGCCTGACGGCGGCGCTGGTGTCTTCGCCGTTGATACTGATGCCGCGATGGAATGGGTTGTCGCCGGCGAACAGACTGGGATCGAGCGGTGCGCGAAAGATGGCGGCCGGGCCCCGGTTATCCTGGCGCTCCCATTGAGGGGTGAAGACATCGCTGCCGCGGACAATCGCGGCGCCGCGCGCGGCGGCCTCGTAGACGATGGGCTGGCCCGGCTCGCCGCCGCGTGCCGGGGCGACGCGCTCGCGGTAGACACCGGCCGCGACGCGGATTGTGTCGCCTGGCTGGGCGGCGATTGAAGCCGGTCCGATTGAGCGAAAGGGTTGCTCGACTGATCCATCGCCGGCGTCATCCGCTAGCGCATGGGAGACATTGACGAACCAGGTGCGGCCCAGAGCCGGCGGCGCGGCGATGGCCGTGGCGAGGAACACAATGGCGATGGCATGGAATTGTTTCATGTGGAATGGATGTGATACTTCAAAGAAGAAAGCTTGGCCACGACTGCAGGCTATGGGTAGTATTCGGCGATTGCGGAGAATACAGCCTTCGTCTCAACGACCCCATGTCTTGACTGATCCAATGAAGTTGCTGCAGGTTGGCGCAACTGGTTGGTCATGTCCGATGCTGCATTCCTTGGTCATTTGACCATTGGGATTTTGTTGGCCATTGGGCCTTGGTCATTTCCTTCGCGCCGTGGACAAAGTACCCGGCGCATTCCCGCCCGCTCCTCTCCTCGCCCCACTCCGCCTACATTCGTGGCCAGATTTCCATTGACTCCCCTCCACCCCATGGTAGGATGATGTTAGCTTCCACTGGGGAAGCTCCGGCCAGCCAATGGGAGGGAACAAAGACTCTCCCCCAAAGCCAGCCGCAGTGTTCTTTGACAATCGCATAGCTCTAGCAGATTCGATAAATCGAATCTTCAAAAGCGGAACCCCGGATGAACATCCGGGGCTTCCCCGCTTCGTCATTGGTCAGTGGGATTTGATTCGCACGATTCGGAACCTGGCACGCTCCGCCCCGCCCGTGTCCGCAAGTTCCAAAACTCGGTGGTGAAAAGAATTTGCCCCCGTTCGAAACGGCCTGACCTGAGACCTGTCGAACGGGGGAGATTCCGGGGAGAAATCGGGGGAGATTTCACGTCGAAAACGGGGAGACACGGGGGAGAAAAGAGGGAGGTTTCGGGGGCGCTTTGGGGGCGCTTTTCAAAAGCGTTTTCGCCATAACCCCTTGTCAATCCTCATCTCCCTCCTCTCCGACCCCGTCAAAAAAAGTTTTGCGCACCAGCAATTACCCACGATCTCCCATGTCCAAGCCGCATTAGGTCGGTTGACTGTCGCGAGGCAGGGCGGTGGTGAGGGTGGCGCAGGTGAGGAGGCCGGCCGAGAAGATGAGGAGGCCCAGGTTGTAATTGTGGAGGTGTTCTTTGACGTAGCCCATCATGTTTGGGCCGATGAAGCCGCCGATGAAGTTGCCCATGGAGTTGATGAGGGCGATGCCGGCGGCGGCGGCGGTGCCGCGGAGGAAGAGGCTGGGGAGGGCCCAGAATGGGCCGAGAGTGCCCCAGATTCCAACGGCGGCGATGGAGAGGGAGGCGACGACCAGTGGGGTTGCGTGGAAGAGGGGGCAGATGCCCAAGCCCAGTGCGCCCACGAGGGAGGAGAAGAAGACGACCTGGCGGCGCTTGCCGGTGCGGTCGGCGTAGCGGCCGATGATGACCATGCCGATGATGGCGCTGGTGAAGGGGATGGTGTTGAGCAGGGCGGTTTTGGAATCGGAGAGGCCGGACACGGCTTGATGACGGAGGTGTTCCAGTAGTTGATGCAGTAGAAGCCGAACATGATGCAGCCGTAAATTCCCGCCAGTAGCCAGACGCGCGGGCTGGCCAGGGCGTGGGAGAGAAGGTGGTGGTGGTGATGGGCCGGGCCGGCGTCGGTCTGGATGTGGGCGGTGAGCCAGTCGCGCTCGATGGAGGTGAGAAAGCGGGCGGTGGCCGGGCGGTCGGGAAGGAAGACGAAGACGGTGAAGCCCAGCAGGATGGTGGGGATGCCTTCGATCAGGAAAAGCCATTGCCAGCCGTGGAGGTGATAGGCGGTGATCTTCAGGAAGATGCTGGCCAGTGGCGAGCCGATGACGCCGGCGAGCGCGGTGGAGGTGAGGAACCAGGCGGCGGCGCGGGCGCGCTGCTGGGCGGGGATCCAATAGGTGAGGTAGAGGATCATGCCGGGAAAGAAGCCGGCCTCGGCGAAGCCCAGGGCCAGGCGCAGGAGATAGAACGACTTCGGCGCCACGGACGAAAACCATGCAGGTGGAGATGATGCCCCAGGTGATCATGATGCGGGCCATCCAGAGTCGCGGGCCAAGCTTTTCCATGATGAGGTTGCTGGGGATTTCGAAGAGGAGGTATCCGATGAAAAAGATGCTGGTGCCCAGGCCGTAGATGGCGTCGTTGAAGTTCAGGTCCTGCTTCATCTGGAACTTGGCGAAGGAAATGTTGACGCGGTCGAGGTAGTTCATGAGGTAGAGGAGGATCATGAACGGGATGAGTCGGAGCATGACCTTGGCGATGATGTATTGGCCAGACGGATCCGGCGATGGTGAGAGGGGCGTCGGAGCGGAGATCGACGATTGGGCCATGGCAGGATTCCAGGGTACTTGAACCGCTGGGAGTTATACCCGATGTAGCCGTCAGGCGCTCGACTGGGGCACCACACTGGGGCACCTTTGAATCCAATGAGTGACGCCGAATCTCGGCGATGAATCGATAGCGGCCACTGGTCCGGTGGGGTGCCAAGGAAATTGTCGGAGTGATCGAACCGTGATAGAATTGGGCCGAGGCAAGTTGAATGGCGAATCTTACAATCACAGTTCCCGACGACGTACAGACGACGCTTGAAATCGCGCGGCCGAAACTGGCTATGCAAGCGTTGAAGTCTTTGTTCAGTCTCTTCTGGCTGCCGAAGCGAAATCAATCGCCAACGAGCCGCACCCCCGCACCTCGCGATGCGAAACGTATGCTGAGCTTGAGAGCCTTCTGTTGTCTAGAACGGACGGAACTATGGCCGAAATGACCGGCGACGATTGGGAAAAGATGAGACAAGAGGTGGTCGCCCGCGCAGATCGTCGAAGAACCACCGGGCCAGAGTCGTGAGGTCGGTGCGACGGCATAACCTTGTGCCACGCGACATCATTGAACTGGCAGATTGCATCGCTCGCGACAGCCTCGACGCCGCCCTTCGATTCATAGCTGAAGCCGAATCAACAATTGCTGGCTTGATTGACTTTCCGGGCAAAGGTTCTTTTCGTGATTTTGTAGATCCCAGATTAAAAGATGTTCGATCATGGACAATAAGTGGTTTTCCGAACCATCTTATTCTTTATCGATTCAACGACTCGACGGTTGAGATTTTAGCCGTTGTGCATGGCGCGCGGGATATGGATGCGATGATGGAGGGCCGACTCTGAGTTTTCCGCCGTATCAACGGAACAGCCTGTGCCAAAGGGGCGGGCCGAGAATTAGCAGGCCGATGGCGATGGAGGCGATGGCGGCGATGAGGACCATTCCGGCGGCGAGGTCTTTGGCGGCTTTGGCGAGGGGGTGGCGGCGGGGCATGGCCAGGTCGACGGCGGCTTCGATGGCGGTGTTTAACCCTTCGAGGATCAGGACCAGGGCGATGGTGAAAACCAGGACGGCCCATTGCTCGGGCTTGATGTGCAGCCAGGCGGCGACGGCGCAGGCGATTGCGCCGAGGGTGACTTCGATGCGGGCGTTGCGCTGGGTGCGCAGCAGATAGCCCAGGCCGGCGAAGGCGTAATAGAACGAATTGCGCAGCTTGTGGAAGGGGGAGGGCTGGTGGGTGTCGGTGTCGGGCTCGGTGGGGTCGGTGATCTGCAAGATTGAGGCTCCAGCGCGGTCAGCTCGTCAATTGACTGTCCTGGCAGATGGTACACAAGTCGCTCAGGTTGACCACTGCCCGCCCACTTCGCGGATGATGACGCGGTGAGAGCGCTGGCCGGCCGCGTGAAGCAGGCGCTGCAGAGGTTCGGCGACGGGCTCGTGGGAGAGGCGGAAGGTGCTGTGGTGCATAGGGAGGATGTAATCGGCCTGCACGTGGTCGGCCATGGCGAGGGCCTGCTCAGGGGTGGCGTGGGCAGCGATATAGGGGTCGTAAGCGCCGATGCCAACGATTGCGAGATCGACCTTGCCAATGTCGCGGAAATAATCGTGAAAAGCCGTGTCGGCGCCGTACAAGACCCGACGGCCTGCGCCTTCGAGGAGAAAAGCGCTGAAGCCGCGATGGTTGTCGTAGAAGGTGCGGGCGCCCCAGTGCTTTACCTGGCGGGCGGTGATGGTGAGCGCGCCGACGGATTGGGATTGGCCCCAGGCGAGTTCGGTGACATTGCGGAAGCCGAGGTCGTCGATGAGATCGGCGTTGCCGTGGGAGGTGATGATGGGGATGCGCTTGGGGAAGCGGGCGAGGGTTGGGCGGTCGAGGTGATCGAAGTGGGCGTGGGAGACGAGGATGAGGTCGATGGGAGGAAGCTCGCGCAAGGAGAGCGCCGGGGCGACAAGGCGTTTGGGGCCGCCGGTGATGAGGCCCAGGCCGAGGCCCACGCGGTTGCTCATGACCGGATCGGTGAGGATGGTCAGGCCGGCGATGCGGAGGAGGACGGTGGCGTGGCCGATCCAGACGGCGGCCAATTCGTGGGATTGCCAGTTGGAAAGATCAGGCTTGATGCGGGCCAGGCGTGGCGGGTGGACCCGGTCGAGAAGGCGCATGCGGCCACGGCTGCGGCCAAGGGAGTTGGCGAGGCGCAGGGTGAGGGGGCTTTTTTTTGCCCAGTCGGTGACGTTCCGCCAATTCAAGGTGGTGAAAGCTCCATTCGCACTTGGCAATACATTGTACGCGGGCAAGCCTATCCTCTTCTCGCGTGCCTGCTCCGGTTGTACTCTTTCGGGCGACGCATGTTTTGTTATTCCATTGTCTACGGGAGTTTGATGATGAGGCGAGCTGCGCTCAAGCTGATAGGGGTTGTGGTTTTCTTTGGCGTGTTTGGCGGCATGGCTGCGCGGGGAGATGATTGGCCACAATGGATGGGGCCAAAGCGGGATGGGGTGTGGCGCGAGGGGGGATTGATTGAGAAGTTTCCGAAGGAGGGGTTGAAGGTGTTGTGGAGAGCGCCGGTGGGCAGGCGGATATTCCGGGCCGGCGGTTGGGGGAGGGCGGGTTTATGTGATTGATTTTGTGCGGAGCGTGGATGCCAAGCGGCCAAAGAGTCCATTTGAGCGGGTGACGCAGGCGGGGACGGAGCGGGTGCAGTGTTTTGAGCAGGGGACCGGGAAGGTGTTGTGGACGCATTCGGATGAGCGGGGATACAGCATGTCATATGCGGCCGGTCCGCGGGCTACGCCTGCCGTGGATGGGGAGCGGGTTTATACGCTGGGGGGCGAGGGGGATTTGCTTTGCATGGACGCGGCCAAGGGGACGGTGATCTGGTCGAAGCGGTTTTCGGATGAGAAGTCGCCGACGCCGATGTGGGGATATGCATCGCATCCGCTGGTGGATGGCGAGCGGCTGATTTGCCTGACGGGAGGATCGGACCCGGAGCATGGGAAGGGACTGGTGACGGCGTTTAACAAGGCGAATGGAGAAGTAATTTGGTCGGTGCTGGCGGGGAAGGAGCCGGGGTATTCAGCGCCGATGATTTATGAATCGGGCGGAGTTCGGCAACTGATTGTGTGGGAGCCGGGGGCGGTTCATTCGCTGAATCCGGAGACGGGGAAGGCGTATTGGTCGGAGGCGTTTGGGCCGGCGCGGATGGGGCTGTCGGTGGTGACGCCAAGATTTGCGCATGACAAAGAGGTGGGGGATGTGTTGTTTGTTTCGACGCAGTATGAGGGGGCGCTGGCGCTGAAGCTGGAGGAGGGGCCCAAGGCGTCGGTGTTGTGGAAGCGCGCGGGCAAGAGCGATCGCAAGACCGATGCGCTGCACACGCTGATGTCGACGGCGTTCATTCGGGATGGGCACATCTATGGTGTTGATGCGTATGGGGAGCTGCGCTGCCTGGATCTGAAGACGGGTGACCGGCTTTGGGAAACCAATGATGCGACAACGTATGAGGCTGGGCCGCAGAAGTGGGCGGCGGCGTTTCTTATTCCGCTTGGGGAGACGGGGACGCGTTATCTGATCGCGAACGAGCATGGGGATTTGATTCTGGCGGATCTGGATGCGAAGGGGTATCGGGAGGTGAGCCGGGCGCACATGCTCGATCCGACGAACATGGATGCGGGGCGGCCGGTGTTGTGGTGTCATCCAGCGCTGGCGGGGCGGTGTGTTTTCTGGCGGAATGACAAGGAGGTTGTTTGTGCGTCGATGGCGGCGGAGGGTGGAGGGAAATGATCCGTGGGTGCGGGTCATCCGACATAATGGCGTTCGCCAGCGCCGCAAAGTCGAACGAGGACTTCCTGGGGACTGGTGTTCCATGCGGCGGCGACTTGAGCTTCGGAGAGCGAATCGCCCAGAAGGACGACCTCGTCGGAGACTTTGTCGGTGGGGGCGAGTTCGATGAAGGACGTTTGCATGCCCACTTCGAGGAGGCGGGTTGGTCTGGAGTTGATGAGGCAGGGGCCCGGGCGCAGGCCGTTGGAATAGCCGGCGAGGATGACGCCGTGGCGGGGGACTACGAAGCCGGAATAACCGGCCGGGCCGGTGGAGTCGCGGGCTTCGACGAGAGGGGTGCTGACGCGGACTGCGCCGCGGTAGAGGGCGAGGCCAGGGCGGACGGCGCTTAAGTGGGTGGAGGGATCATCAAGGAGGGCGGTGGCGGCGGCGTGGAGGTAGAGGTTGTGGCCGGCGGTGAGTTCTTGCAGGAGTTGGGCCTGATATGGATGGATGGCGTGGGTGAAGGCTTGGGTACATTGGCCGGCGCGGAGGGTTTGGTCGATGAGGTTGGGAGGGCAGGTGAAGCGCTGCATGCCAGTGTCGACGCTGAGGAGGGGACGGGCTTTTTGGAGAGCGGCGGCCTGCTCTGGATTGGCTACGGCGGGGCGGGCGTGGTGGGGGAGATAATCATTGGGATCGAGCGTGGAAGGGGGGCCGAGGACGAGGATGGGCTTTTTGGAGAGATCCCACAGATTGGGGGAGGCGGCTTCGGCGAGGGAGAAGACGCAGAAGCTGGTGACAAGATCAGCGATGGCGGGTGCGATTTGCGCCAGGCCCAGGCCGTAAGCGTCGGCCTTGACGACGGCGAGGAGGTCGGCGGCGGTTTTGGAGGTGATGTCCTGGACGTTGCGGCGGAGGCGGGCGAGGTCGATGCGGACGTGCATGGACGGGGAGCGAGGCATGGGGGCATTGGAACGGTAGGGGGGGCGGGTGTCTATGAGGGGGGTGCAGGTCTGATAATTATGGTGGGGAGTGTGCGGGGTCGTTTTACGAGATTGACCGGCGTTGAAAGCATGCTACGGCAACCCTGCCACGGCGCCCGTGCCATGATGCAATGATGCGATCATGATGCGGAACCGCGACGACTGTGGTCCGCCCCGTTTGTGGTCGATGTAGGAAGTGGAGTTCCACGTATGCTGCGCTGGGCTGTTTTGATATTGACGGCGTTTGGGATGGCGAACGCAGGCGCTGTGCCGGCTTCGACTGCGCCGGCGGCACCCGCTACGGCGCAGGCGGCGGAGGGGGTTTGGCCGCAGATGGTGCAGGGATTTGCGCAGGCGCTTGTAGGTGGGGATGACGCGGCGGCGCGGGGGCGCTGGGTCGGGATGTGGCCATTCACTCGTTTAACGTCAAGTCGGATGACATGAAGGGATTGCTGGCGCGGCACGATTCACGGGACGGTGTTGGGGACGGCCGGGTATGTGCATGCGCCTTCCGGGATGGCGGGTGATATTCGGACATTCGTGCAGCGTTCGAAGCTGGTGGGGGAGGACGTGAAGCGGCGGTTTGACACGGCCGACGATGACATGGAGACGGCCAATCGCCTGGCGGTTAAATGGCTGGAGCAGGCGGTGGCGGCCAGGGAGGGGGACAGCGTGGGAGTGATGGTGCTGTGGTGCCCGAAGCCGTCGTTAAGCGGGGGCAACAGTGAGCCGGAGGCGGCGGCGATGGAGGCGGTGTTCGTGCTGGTGCGGGCGACGATGGAGGATGGGGAACTGCGCGTGCAGGACATAGCATTCGGGAATCCGCTGGAAGAAACGGTGGCACATACGCGGTAATGCGCGGGCGGGCGAGGTAGTGCAGGGAAACGGGGCGGGCGGATCTAATTCACGGCATCCTGAGCGTCGGCGGGGATGGACAACACATCACCGACTGATACGCCGGATCTGGCGGCGGCGCCGTCGCTGAGTTCGATGGCCCATTTGGCCGGAAGGGTGCTTGAGGTGGCGGGGTCTTCGACCAGGGGCTTCATCTGGCGGACGGAGACAACGCGTCCATCGCCGCTGATGAAGATGATGTCGAGGGGGATCAAGGTGTTTTTCATCCAGAACGATTGAACCTGCTCTTTGCCAAAGACAAAGATCATGCCGTGATCGGCCGGCATTGTTGAGCGATTCATCAGGCCTTTGGCGCGGACGGCGTCGGTGTTGGCCACTTCCAGTTGGAAGGTGGTGTTGCCGATGCGCATGGGGACGACGCTGCGGGATTTGGGAGGACATCCGGCGAGAGTGAAGATGAGCGTGAGGGTGAGCAGCAGGTGCGCGGGAACGTTGCAGGACGCCAAGGGGGAGCGCGGAAAAGGACGCTGGATAGGGATCATGTCATTCTCTGTTGCTGGCTCTGTTGCTGGCGGACCTGGCGCATTTTCCAGGTGAGCCGCAGGTCGATCAACACCAGAAATACTATAACGGCCAGCAGGAGACAAACGCATAGCCAGATGAACAGGAAGGCTTTGGAGGGGTGATTGGAATCTACGCCATAAAAGCCGGAGAAGAGGAAGGCGCCCAGGAGGATCATCACGAGCCCATTGGCGCGCCGCAGGCGAATTCGGCGACGGTTGTCGGCCGGGCATTCCAGGCCGGCCAGATGGTGGGCGGCACGCGAGCCGAAGAGATAAAACGCGCCGGCGCCAGCGACGAGGAAGGCGAAGATGGCCGGGAGATAATTCATCAGGAGGCAAAGAGGGCGTTGACCTTCACAGTAATGGCACCTTCATGGGTCGCACATACAAGCACAAGACGAACTCCATGGCTTTAACCTCCAGCACGTGAAGCGTTGGCTGATCTCATACGCATAATTTTATCCACTTCCATTAGCTGTCATTCGGACACCGCTTCAAGCAGAGATTGCGCCACGTGCCGAATCTGGTCCTCGGTTAGTTCCGGATAGATTGGCAGCGCCAGAACTTCGTGGCAGGCTTGTTCGCTGTGGGGGAGATCGCCGGGTTTGCCGCCAACGGCCGCGAAGCATTCCTGGAGGTGGAGCGGGAGGGGGTAATAGACGGCCGCACCGATTTTTTTGTCGGCCAGGTGCTGGCGGACCTTGTCACGGTTTGGGACGCGCACGACGTACTGGTTGTAGATGCTCCAGTTGGCCGCGTCGATGAAGGGGGTGGTGACGCTGCTGTTGGCGAAGAGTTTGTCGTACAAGGCGGCGTTGGCCCGGCGGGCTTCGTGCCAGCTTTCCAGGTGCTGAAGTTTGACGTCGAGGACGACCGCCTGCAGCGCGTCGATGCGGAAGTTGCCGCCGACGAGCTTGTGGTAGTACTGGCGCTCGGTGCCGTGAACGCGGAGCAGGCGGCATCTTGCAGCGAAGGCATCATCGTTGGTGCAGATGGCGCCGGCGTCGCCAAAGCCGCCAAGGTTCTTGCTTGGAAAGAAACTGAGGCAGCCGCAGAGTCCCGACGAGCAGGCTTTCGCGCCGTTCCGCTTGGCGCCGATGGCCTGGGCGGCGTCTTCGATGATCGGGATGTTGAGAGGGTCGGCCAGAGCGTGCAGGGCTTCCATGTCGGCCATCTGCCCGAAGAGGTGCACGGGCATAATCGCTTTGGTTCGGTGCGAGATTTTGGCCTTCACCTGCGCGGGATCGATGTTGAAGGTCTTGGGGTCGATGTCCACAAAGACGGGGGTTGCACCGGTGCGGGCGATGGACCCGGCCGTGGCGAAAAAGGTGAACGAGGGACAAATGACCTCATCGCCTTGCTTGATGTCCAGGGCCATGAGGGCGCAAAGGAGGGCGTCGGTGCCGCTGGAGAGGCCGATGGCGTGCTTGGTGTCGCAGTAGGCGGCGAGGTTTTTTTCAAAGCGATCGACGGCGGGGCCGAGAATAAAGGCCTGGGCATCGCACAGGTCGTCGATGGCCTTGCGGATGTCCTTGCGGATGGTGAGGTATTGGGACTGAAGATCTAGAAGTTTTACGTCCATGGGGATTTGATAAGGGGAAAACTGGGGGGATGCAAACGTGGGGGAGAGGGAGATTATTTTAGCCCCACCCACTCTTCGAGGGTCATGACGATGCTTGCTGCGGTTGTGCCGGGTACGTAGGCAAGCTCCCTCCACTGCGCTTCAACTTCCCGTTTCAGCAATGCCGCCGATTCCACTTGCTGCAAATACCTGACACCGTGGGGCGGCCGCAGCATTGAGTGCTGCCTGGCATACGTCTCAATCACGCGATCTTCGAAGTGGTTTGCCTCGTTCGCCCAGGGCCCCGCCGGCGCCGGCGGCATCCGCAACACCGATGCTTCGAGCGCCTGCTTATCCATCATCAGGTAACGTCTTGACAAAAAAACCCACACTTTCGTGTGGGTTTGATACCCCCAACGGGAGTCGAACCCGTGTCCTCTGGCTGAGAACCAGATATCCTAGGCCACTAGACGATGGGGGCGTCTTTGGTCTTTGGCACGCCTGCGGCGGCTCGAATCGCCTGGAGAATTCGGCCGACGGTGGGGGATGGCCCCGGTGCTTTTGACGACGTCGGATTATCGGCGCGGGGGTGGTGCGAGTCAAGGTGGCCGCGACGGGCCGCGACTGGCCGCGACGTCGGCGACAGGTGGCGAATAGGGACTTAGGTTTTGAGTTGATTGGGGAAGGGGATGGCTGTTGAATGGTAGGTTATGCGGGGTGCTATCGTCGGCAATGGAGGTTTCGATGGTGCGATTTGTTTCTTTGGCGGTGGTTTTGATCGGTGTTTTGGTGCTGTTTACTGGGATGGCGGGGGCGGCCGAGGCGTTGACGGCCGTGCCGGACAAGGGGATTGCCCAGAAGAAGGAACTCTTGTTTTCGGATGATTTTAACCGCGAGGAGCTTGGGGAGAAGTGGGCGGTGGTAGTCCCGACATATGCGATTGAAAACGGGGCGCTGAAGGGGACGCAGACACGCGTGAACGCGCCGGCCGAGGACGACAAGCCGGCGGTGGTGGGGCATGCGGCGGTGATTGGGACAGAGGTGCCGACGAAGGACAGCGTGGTGGAGTTCCGGTTTCGGTTTGCCGGAGCGACAGCGCTGTCGGCCGAGTTTGATGATCGGAAGTTTAAGGGGTCGCACTACGGGCATATCTGCCGGGTGGTGGTGACGCCCAGGGATGTGACGCTGCGGGATGAGAAGGAGGGGTCGATGCGGAATGACGTGTATGAGATGTCGAAGGATCCTTCGAAGAAGGAGGAGCGGGCGAAGCTTCTGAAAGGCCGAAGCGCGACGTTTCCACTGAAGCTTGAAGGGGACGGGTGGCACACGATGGTGCTGGAGACGGTGGGGGACAAGATGCGTGCAACAATCGATGGGAAGCCGGCGGCGTTTTTGCAATCGCCGGGGATTGCGCATGAAACCAAGTCGAAGGTGGAGCTTGGGTGTGCGGGGAAGGAGGGGTATTTTGATGATGTTAAGATTTGGGATGCGGAGGGGGTGAAGGGGGAGTGAGGGGGAAGGAGGGTTCAGGGTTCGGGGTTCAGGCGGGAAGTTAGAAGTATGAGTGATGAAGTCAGAATGAAAGGCGTTAGTCCGTCGCGGTGTCTTCTTGTTTTTGGAGGGCGGCCAGGCGGTGGCGCCATTGGGATTCTATTTTTCTATCTCGTGGGGATTCTGGGCCGCGTGTTGCAGTGGCGATTTCTGCCAGGGGAATTTTGGGCATGCGGTTCATGTAGAGCAGGCCATTGGCTTCCTGGTAGGTGTCGGTGAATTGGGTGTAGCAGTAGCCGGCGAACAGTTCCAGCGGGCGAATGGTGGCCAGGAGATGGCCGAAGCGGGCGGCGAAGTCGGGGGCGGTGTTGGCGCGGGAGTAGCCCCAGGCGCCATGTTCTTTTGAGAAGGCAATGCCGCCAAATTCGGTGAGCATGATCGGGCGGTGGGTGTGGACCGTTTCCTGCAGGAGCAGAAGTCGGCCGGCGGGACGGATGTTCTGGAAGAGATGCTCGACAGATTCGGTGGCGTGGGCGTAGCGGTGGGCGAGACGCTGTGGGTTGGCCTCGTAATCGTGGATGCCGATGATGTCGGTGATCTGATTCTCCCAGCCATCGTTGCCGATGACGGGGCGCGAGGGATCAAGTGACTTTGTCAGGTGGTACATGGCATGGACGAAATGGCGCTGGGCGGGGACCAGGGGCAGATCGGGAACGCCCCATGATTCATTGAACGGCATCCAGGCGATGATGCACGGATGGCTAATGTCGCGCTCGATCGCGCGCGGCCATTGGCGGCTGACGCGGAGGATGGTTTGATCGGTGAAGGTGTAGGGGCTTGGCATTTCTTCCCAGACCAGCAGGCCAAGGTGATCGGCCCAGTAGAGGAAGCGGGGATCTTCAATTTTCTGGTGTTTGCGGACGCCGTTAAAGCCCATGGCCTTGACGAGCTCGACGTCTTTTTTGAGAGCCTCGTCGTCGGGGGCAGTCAGGCCGGAATCCGGCCAGTAGCCCTGGTCGAGGACGAGACGGAGGTAGTATGGCCGGCCGTTGAGCATGAATCGGTTGCCCAGAACGCCGACGGAGCGGAGGGCGGTGTAGCTTTGGATGGTGTCGAGGGTTTGGCCAGCCCCGTCGAGCAGGCGAATGTGGGCATCGATCAGCGTCGGGTTGTTGGGTTGCCAGAGGAGGTGGAAGCGGGCGTCGTCGATGCCAGGATCGGGGAGGGAAATCGTGCGGGAGGTTTCCCGGCCGGCAAGGGAGTAGATGTCATCGGCGATTATCTGGCCTTGATGGGTAAGGGTGACGGCGACGCGGAGGTTGTCGCGGAGTTGGCCGGCGATGCGGAGGTGGAGATGGATTTGCCAGTGTTCGACGTTGCAGCTCCAGCGGAGAGATTCGATATAGGTGGCGGGGACGGTTTCGAGCCAGACCGATTGCCAGATGCCGGTTGTGCGCATGTACCAGATGGAGTGGGGTTCTTTAAGCCAGTCTTGTTTGCCTCGAGGTTTGGCGAGATCGGCCGGATCGTCGTGGGCGCGGACGACGATGGTTTGCTCCGAGCCTTCGATGAGAAGATCGGTGATGTCGGCGTGAAAGGGGGTGTAGCCCCCTTCGTGCTGGATGACCAGATGATCGTTGACCCAGACCGAGGCGTGATCGTCAACGGCGCCAAAATGAAGAAGGAGACGCTGGCCGTCGTGAAGATCGGGGGCCTGGAAGTTGCGGCGATACCAGCAGGCGCGGAAGAAGCCGGTGTGGGCAAGGCCGGAGGCGGGGGTTTCCGGCGCGAAGGGGACGTTGATCGTTTCAGAGAAGGTGACGTGGTGGGGGAGTGTGAACTGGGCGTCGGGGTCGAGTGCGAAATCCCATTGGCCGTTGAGAAGGGCGAAATGATCGCGGACCAGTTGCGGGCGGGGATAGCCGCGGGCGGTGGGTTGGGATTGGCGGTCATGGGCGGATTTCTTGCGATGCGGTTTCATGCGGATGCTTCTCCTGGCGTTGGTGGAATCTAGCGGGAGGTGGCGGGAAGGGGGAAGGTGGAAATGTCCCAGGGATGGAAATGAAGAAGGATGAATGAAGAAGGATGAATGGTGTTGTGGAGTGAGTCGCGGGTTGGGCGTCGCTTATTGTTGGTAGGGGTGTATTATGTTGGCCATGGCGACGCAGTTTATTGAGCAGGTGGGGGAGGGGGCGTCAAATTTGATCGCGGCGTGGGGAGCGTTCTGGCGATTCGTGGGCCATACGTTTCGGATGCTGTGGGCGCCATTAAACATGCGGAACGTTCGGCGGGTTTTGCCGCAGCTTTATGAGGTGGGGGTGACGTCGGTGCCGGTCGTGGGGATCACGGGGATGTTCATCGGGATGGTTCTGGCGATTGAGAGCTACACGCAGTTCAAGAGCATCGGCCAGGAGGCGCGGCTGGGGGCAGTGATTAATGTTTCGGTGGTGAAGCAGATTGGCCCGGTGCTGGCGGCCGTGATGCTTGCCGGCCGCGTGGGCGGGGCGATGACCGCCGAACTGGGGACGATGAACGTCACCGAGCAACTCGACGCGCTGCGGCGTGATGGGGACCGACCCGGTGCGAATATTGGTCGTGCCTCGTTTTCTGGCGTGCGTGCTGCTGACGCCGATGCTGACGATTTACAGTGATATCCTCGGTATATTCGGCGGATGGCTGATCGCGGTGAAATCGCTTGGCGTGCCCGCCACGCCGTACTGGCAATATTCGATGCAGGCCGTGGAAAACTGGACGATCTTTGAAGGCCTGGTGAAGAGCCTGTTTTTCGGAGCCGCGATTTCACTGATCGGCTGCTACAAAGGCTTCACGTGCGGGAGCGGGGCGAGCGGGGTGGGAAGAGCATGCACGGAGAGCTTCGTGGCCAGTTTTATTGCGATCATAGTACTTAATTTTTTCTTCGCGAAGCTGGCGAAGGATTGGTATATCGCGCTGTATGGAGTGAAGGGGTTTCTGGGGTGAGGCTGCGGGAAATTTTCACCACGGAGGCACGGAGAGCACGGAGAAGAGGGAGGGCGCGGCGGGGATTGATTTTTTTGGGGACACGGGCGGGCGCCCGTGCCACGTTATTCCTTATATTATTGGCCTGGCTGATGGTCTTCATTTCGCCTAAGCCTTACTGATACTTTTCTTTCCACTGACGGAGCAGGTCGAACGCCTGGATGGGGGTTAGCGCGTCGAGCTTCAGACGGGCCAGTTCTGACAGGAGCTCTTTGGAGGGATCGACGAAGAGGGGCAGCTGGTTGGGATCGTCGGCGCGTTTGGCTTTTCCCAGCTTGGGCTGGTTGATGTGGTGGACGGCGAGCTGGGAGAGGAGCTCTTTGGCACGCTCGAGGATGGTCTTGGGGACGCCGGCGAGGCGGGCGACGTGGATGCCGTAGCTGCGGTCGGTGCCGCCTTCGACGATGCGGTGGAGGAAGACTACCGTGTCTTCCCATTCGCGCACTGAGACGTTGAAGTTGCGCACGCCTTTGAACTGGCGCGACAGATCAGTCAGCTCGTGGTAATGCGTGGCGAAGAGGGCGCGGCGCAGACGTTGGAGGCCAAATGTTCGGCGATGGACCATGCGAGAGACAAGCCGTCGAGCGTGCTGGTGCCGCGGCCTATTTCGTCGAGGATGACCAGGCTGCGGTCGGTGGCGTTGTTGAGGATGTTGGCAGTCTCCGTCATCTCGACCATGAAAGTCGATTGCCCTGAATGAAGCTCGTCGGAAGCGCCGATGCGGGTGAAGAGGCGGTCGGCGATGCCAATGGTGGCTGACTTGGCCGGGACGTAAGAGCCGATCTGGGCGAGCAGGGTGATGAGGGCGACCTGACGGATAAAGGTGGATTTGCCGGCCATGTTGGGGCCAGTGATGAGCATGAGCGAATCGTCCTCGCCAAAGCGCACGTCGTTGCAGACGAACTCCGATCCAAGCTGCTGCTCGAGGACGGGGTGTCGGCCGTCGATGATTTCCAACACGCGCTCCTCGGAAAGAACTGGCCGGCAGTAGCGGCGTTCCTGGGCAAGGGCGGCGAGGGAAGAAAGGACGTCGAGACGCGCCAGCGCGTCGGCCAGGTCCTGAAATTTTGGGAGGTGGGGAAGAAGCTCCTGGCGGATTTTCTCGAAGAGTTGTTGCTCCAAAAGAATGGAGCGGTCGCGGGCGCCAAGCGCCTCTTCCTCGAATTTCTTGAGCTCCTCGGTGATGTAGCGCTCGGCGTTGGTGGTGGTCTGCTTGCGAATCCAGCCGGCCGACGTGGGAACCTTGTCGCGGTGGACGTTGGTGACTTCGATGTAATAGCCGAACACCCGGTTGTAGCTGACTTTCAGGGAGGGGATGCTTGTTTCAGTAGAGAGTTTGGCCTGGTATCGGGCAAGCCATTGCTGGCTGTTGTGGTCGATCTCGCGGAGGCGGTCGAGTTCCGGATCGAAGCCACCCGCGATGACGTTGCCTTCGCGCAGGTGCGTGGCGGGATCGGGTTTGATGGCGGTTGCGAGGTAAGCGGCCGCGGTCGGCGCAGAAGGGGCGAAGGACGATGAGTTCGGGGGCGACGTCGTCAGGGCGCGGCACGGCCTGGAGGTTGTCGAGGAGTTTGGGAAGTGAGAGCAGGCAGCGGCCAAGGCCGGAGAGGTCGCGGGGGATCGCGCGGTTGACGGCCAGGCGCGCGAGGATGCGCTCGATGTCGCAGATGTCATCAAGACTTTCGACAACGGACTTGAGTGCGCTGGCCGATTCCAGAAGAGCGGCGATGGCGGATTGGCGGGCTGTGATGTGCTCCATATCGCGCAATGGCGTGCGCAGCCACTGGCGGAGGATTCGGCTGCCCATGGGGGTGCGGGTGCGGTCGATAGCGCTGAGCAGAGAACCTTCGGTGCTGCCCCAGCGGGTGGTGCGGTCAATCTCCAGGCTGCGCCAGGAGGCCGGATCAATGTTGAGATGTTCATCGACCAGGTGACGGCGCAGGGGCGCAGATGGGCCAAGGCGGTCTTTTGGGTTTCTTCGAGATAGGTGAGGACGGCGGCGGCAGCGAAGACGCCCGGATCGTCGTCGGCAAACCCAAAGCCGCCGGCCGTCGCGGTCTGCCACTGGCGGGCAAGTTGCTCGCGCGCATGGTGCAGCGTGAATTGCCAGCCGGGGCGGGCGGTGATGGCGGTGACGCCAAGCTCCTTCAATGCCTTGGTGATCTCGTGGGGTTCGCCGGACGGGTTTTCGGGGACGAGGATCTCGGCCGGGTCAAGGCGTGCGATTTCATCCAGCACCTGGCTTTGAGCGCCGGACATGGCGACGCACGAACCCGTGGAAAGCTCTACCCACGCCAGGCCAACGCGATATCCCTCGGCGGCGGTGACGTGGAAGGCAAGGGCGGCCAGAAAGTTGTCGGCGTGACCGTCCAGCAGCGGATCGTCGGTGATGGTGCCGGGCGTCATCAGGCGCACGACGTCGCGCTTAACGACGCCTTTGGCGGCCGCGGCGTCTTCCATCTGCTCGCAGATCGCCACCTTATGCCCGGCCGCGATCATCTTGCGCAAGTAGGCTTCGACGGCATGAAACGGCACGCCGGCCATTGGGATCGCGTCTTGCGCGTCCGGGCCGCCGCGTGAGCGGGACGTGAGCGCGACGCCAAGCGTTTTCGAGGCGACGATGGCGTCATCCCAGAACATTTCATAAAAATCCCCCATCCGGAAGAAGAGGACATAGCCGGGATATTGCGATTTGAACTGCTGGTATTGCCGCATGGCCGGCGAGAGCTGGGCGAGCTTTTCGGGAGCGGGGGAGGATGGCGCTTGTTGATCGGGCATTGGGATGGTGTGAAGGTATGAGAGCCGGAGGGGGGAGGCAAGTGCGGGGCAGGTTACGCGAGCGCTTGCAAATGCCGGAGGGTGGAGCGGGCGAGGGCGCGCAGGTGGTACCCGCCTTCCAGCGTGCTGATGATTCGGCCCTGGCAGTGCTGGTTGGCCAGGGAGACCAGGGCGGAGGTGATTCGGCCGAAGCCCTCTTCGCTGAGGTCGATCTGGGCGAGCGGATCGTCGAAGTGGGCATCGAAGCCGGCGCTGATTAGAAGAACTTCGGGTTTGAAATCATCGAGAGCGGGAAGGACTTTGTTGTTGATCCCATCGAGGTAGTCGTCGTCCTGGGCGCCAGGGTCGAAGGGGATGTTGAGGGTGTAGCCCCGGCCATCGCCCGTGCCTATTTCCCAGCCGTAGCCGCTGCCGGGGTAGCAGGTGCTCGGGTGCTGGTGGAGGCTGACGAAATAGACACTGGGATCCGATTCAAAACAGGCCTGGGTGCCGTTGCCGTGATGAACGTCGAAATCAACAATGCCAATTCGTTGTATCTTGTAGGTTTGCTGAATATAGCGGGCGGCGATGGCGAGATTGGAGAAGAGGCAGAAGCCCATGGGGCGGTCGGGCTCGGCATGATGGCCTGGGGGGCGGACGGCGGCGAACGCGCGCTGGACGTTTTCGGTGAGGACGGCATCGCAGCAGTTTTGCACTGCGCCGGCGGCGAGGAGGGCGACATCGAAGGAATCGGGCGAAACCGGCGTATCGCCGTGGTCAAGCACGCCGCCGCCAATGGAACAGACGCGGCGGATGCGATTGATGTAGGAGGCGGGGTGGCAGAGTTGGATGGATGATTCAGGAGCGGGCCTCGCGGGGATCGGCGTGACGCGCGGGAGGTTTTGGGGGAGTTGGCCCAAGTCGAGATCGAAATCTGGGAAGGGGTTGTCAGGGAGCATGTGGGATTGGGCGAAGGCGGCGTAGAGGGCGCGGATGCGGTCGGGGCGCTCGGGGTGGTGGGGGCCGGTATGGTGGTTGGCGAAGTTGGGGTGGATACAGAGGCCGAGCATGGTGGGGATCAAATTTAATCCTGGGCGAGTGTGGATGCCATGGGCCCGAGCGGGAGATTACTCGACCCCGATCTTTTTAAACCATTGCGGCCGCTGGTAGCGGAGGATGAGGGGGATGAGGAGGATGAGGTGCATGGCGATGATGGCGATGAGGAAGCGGAGGGTGTGGACTTGGTGGGGGTTGATGCCGAGGGTGACGTAGAAGGTGATGGCCGGGGCGCTGCCAAGGAAGGTGCCAAGGGCAACGTCCATGATGGTGATTTCGGTGAGGCCCAGGAGGTAGTTGCTGATGCCAAAGGGGATGGTGTGGATGATGCGGATGGTGATGACGACGAGAAAGCCGTTGTGGCCCAGAAACGATTCGACGCGGCGGAGTTTTTCCAGGCGCGATTCGATGCGGGTGTGGAACCATTCTCCTAAGAGCCAGCGTGAGGCGCAAAGGGCGGTGACGGCCGTTGCGGAGGCGGAGAGTTGGGAGAGGACGATGCCGGGGAGAAGGCCAAAGGCGATGCCCGCCAAAACCTGGAGCCACCAGACCGGGAGGCCCGACAGGCCGCAGAGGAGGTAGACGGCGGCGAAGGTGGTGGGCGCGATGACGTGGTGGGCGGCGGTCCAATTCCGCACGTCGCCCTCAATGGATTTACGGAAGTGGCGGGGGTTTTGGAGGATGAGTTGGCCGGTGGCAGTGAAGAAGAGGATGTAAAGGCCGGTGCCGACGAGGGCCAGGAGGAGGAGTGCGAAGAGCAGGCGAAGGAATCGGCGCGAGGGGACGGACATTGGGTGCTGAAAACGTAAGGGGGCGCGGGGGAAGCGTAAAGGGAACGGGGGTGGCGGAGCGATGGCTACTGGTTGGCGTACATCATGTTTCGCATGGCGATCCAATAGGTGCTGAAGAGGTAGATGCTGGAGAGAATCACCTCGGCGCAGAGGGTGTAGAGGTAGGGGGAGAACGAGGTGTCGGCCAGGCGATGGGTGGTGAGGAGCCAGGAATGGCCAAAGACGGTGAGGGCGGCCACGAGGCAGACGGGGAGGTAGTGGACGGCGTGGTAGGCCAGGCCGCGTCGGACGACGGCGAGCGGGAGTCGCATCCCGCGATAGGCGGCCTCCCAGGCGCTCAGGCGGGCGGCCAGGCGGGTGATGAGGGTAAAGGCGATCCAGCAGGCGATGGAGGCCGGGAGGATCAGGAGAAAGCTCAAGGGGTGCAGGCCGAGCAGACGGGTGCAATACCAGTTGAGATGGCCGAAGAGGGTAGCGCCCAGGATGGTGGAGGCGAGAATGAAATGGATTTGCGCAAAATCATTGGCGGCTTTGGGTTGGGCGCGGGTGGTGATGGTCCGATAAAAGTGCGTGGGTCGGAACAGGACAGCCAATGTGGTGTGGAGGAAGCGTTGGAGGGGGGCACCGGCGACGGGCTGTTCCCAGGCCGGGGGCGTGCGAACGTGCGGGCCGTTGCTTTCGACCAGAGGTTTGGCGCATTCGGGGCAGCGGCCGTTATCGGGCAGGCCGTCGAGGATATAGCCGCACCCTTCGCAGAGGACGGTGTTGGCGGCCGGGACGGTTTTTATGACACGCGACACGAGTGGATGGTATACTCCTAAACAGTCGATTGTCATTCGGGCGGAATTACGCCGGAAATGGCAATTGAGAGGAGCGCTCGATGAACCTTTCAAAATGGCTTGCGGGTGCGACGTTGCTCGCGAACTTCGGCATATGTGCCGTGGGGTGTGATGATGCACCCAAGGCAACGAAGGTGACGGTGACAACCACTACAACCCAGCCGGCCGCGACGACGCAGCCGATGGCGCTGAGCGTGGCGACAACCGAGCCGGCCGTGGTCGATGCGCTGCCGAGCAAGTCATTTTTAATGATCAACGACAGGCGGGTGGAATTTCCGCGGGCGCGGCTGCGGGTGCGGCAGACGCAGCCAAGGCTGATGGTGATGCTGTTCAGCGATGACCCGAACACGGCCATCGACGACAACTATCAGGGGAACAGTTATTACTTCGAGCTGGCGCTCAACTGCAATGATCCGCATCAACTGGCGACGCTGATGTGGAACTATCACGCATCCAGCAGCGATCATGTGGATTCGGTGAACGGGCTGTTCCTGGAAGGGGGCAAGACGCACCTTCAGCCGGTCGATGCACACGTGCAGTTCGTGCCGATGGGGGGCCGGTGGGTGGTGACGTTGTCGGGGGATTTTCTGCAGTTCAATCCCAAGGACAGTACGGTGGCGGCCCTGCCGAAATTCGTGAATGGGGCGGTGACGGTGGAATTGGAGCGGTAAGGGGCAAGTCACCGAATCGGCAGATTATCCATCGCTGGATTTAAAGGGAGGAAGGTGTTTCTGCTGGCTCCGCCCCTCTTGAATCAACTCCAGCATCCGTACCAGCCATTGAAGCTTTTGATCGGGAGTGGCGCTCGCGAAGAGAAGCAAATTTTCCCGGCGGGTTCCCTCAAAGGTGGCTTTGTCTCCCCATGATTGCTCTGACTGTTCGTTCATGGCTGCTGGCCCTTCCTCCGGTAAATCGTCGTTAAATCTTCAATGTCACGACGGTCAATCGCTCTTCCGGCTTGAGTCTTCATTCGTATCAGATCATCGACTGAACAGATACGGGCGCTTTGGCCGCCCAGAGGGAAGTCGCTGGCGTTTTGATTTAGGGTTTCGAAGTCCAATGGCGGCTTGGCGAACAAATCAACGGCGAAGGACGGGGTATCAGGATGATGGAGCGTGAAGACCTGCATGTTCCGCTCGTTGACCCACTGACTTCGAACTTCAGCATTGGCAAACAGCAAAGGGTCAACCGGCAGACGGCTGACGAACCCCTCATCTATGAGCGTACGCACGACCGACTCGATCCGGCTGGAATTGAGATCAACGACGATGTCGATGTCAGCGGTGATTCGATTCACGCCGTGCATCACGGCGGCGAAGCCTCCGACAATGACGTACGGAACGCCTGACGCGTTGAGGCAACGGATGACCTTCATAAAAGGATCCATTTTTTCCATCGTAGATGCCCCCGCCAGCCCGGTAAAGCACATCGGGAATGGGAATTTACGCCGCGTCGTTTCTCGGTGTGCGTATGCTCCTGTATAACTGTTGCCCAGAGTTTGGGGCGGATTACTGACTGGATATATGAATCGACTTCCCGTGATTGCGATTGTTGGTCGGCCTAATGTGGGCAAGAGCAGCCTGTTGAACGCGCTGGTGGGCAAGCGGATCAGCATCGTGCAGGACATGCCGGGGGTGACGCGCGACCGCGTGTCGATGATGCTGCGCATTGATGATCGATTTGTGGAGCTTGTGGACACCGGCGGCTATGGATTCATCGACAAAGACCAGTTGACGGAGCACATCAGGCACCAGATCGACTTGGCCATGGCGCGGGCGGACCTGGTGATGTTCCTGGTGGATTGTCAGGTGGGGCTGACGTCGGTGGATGAGGAGATTGCCGCGCTGCTGCGGCGCAAAGGGGTGAAGACGATTCTGGTGGCGAACAAGGCCGATGGGCCCAAGGGGGAAGTGGCGCTTGGAGATTTTGCGCGGCTGGGGCTGGGAACGCCGCTGGGGGTCTCGGCCATGAACAACCGGAACCTGGACCAGTTGGTCGAGGCGATCCGGCAGAATGTGGATCTGTCGCAGGCGCCGACGGAGGTGCCGCTGCCGGAAATGCTGGTGGCCATTGTCGGGAAGCGCAACGCGGGCAAGAGCACGCTGGTGAACGCCGTGGCCAAACTGTACGAGGGAGACGACGAGCGGGTGATCGTGTCGGAGGTGCCGGGGACGACGCGCGACAGCATCGACGTGCGGTTTGAAAAAGAAGGCAAAACGCTGGTGGTGATCGACACGGCCGGCGTGCGCAAGAAGCGGCACATGGCGACCAACGACATCGAGTTTTACAGCTTCCATCGTGCGCAGCGGTCGGTGCGGCGGGCGGGGGTGGTGCTGCTGCTGATCGACGCCACCGAGCCGGTGAGCGAGCCGGATAAAAAGCTGGCGCAATATGTGGCGTCGGAATATAAGCCGGTGGTGCTGGTGGTGAACAAGTGGGACCTGGCCAAAGATAAGCTGCGCGAGCGGCGCAAGGACAACGCGAAGGAAGTGGATGAGCGCGAGCTGATGGAGGAATATCGCACGTATCTGGATGAGGAATTGAAGCACCTCAAGTATGCCCCCATCGCGTTCATCACGGCCAAGGAGGGAAAGAACGTGCAGATGGTGCTGGACTTGTCGCAGTATTTGTTCAAGCAGGCCAGTGAGCGGGTGACGACGGGGCGGCTGAATCAGACGATTCGGGACATTCTGGAGGTGCGCCGGCCGAGCACGTCGAGCGGGCGTCGGGCGCGGATTTATTACGCGACGCAGACAGATAGCTCGCCGCCGACCATTCTGCTGTTTGTGAACAACCCCGCGTACTTCGATGAGGCTTACATGCGGTTTATGATCAACCGCTTTCGGGAGACGCTTCCGTTTTCGGAGGTGCCGATCCGCCTCGAGCTTCGGGCGCGGCAGCGCGGCGGGCCAATCGGGACGCGGGTATCGAGTCCGGAAGATGGGATCGAGGTGCGCGAGGATGTGGTGGTGCGGAAGGCGGGGGGCGTGGCGAAGGGGAAGGCGGCCAACTGCGCGGGACGCGATTGAAGGGAACAAAGCGCGGGCCCGTGAAGCGGAGCGCGGTGAAACGGCCGGCGCAGCGCGGGACGGCCGGGCGGAGAGGGGAGCGGTGATGAAATCGCACACGCATTACCTGACTTTCAATACCAAGAAGAAGCGCGAGTACATCAACATCACGGCCGAGGTGGAAAATGCGGTTCGCGAGGCGGGGGTGAAGGAGGGGATGGTGCTGGTGTCGGCCATGCACATCACCGCAGGGGTGTTTGTGAACGACAACGAGCCGGGATTTTTGAAAGACCTGGATGATTTGCTCGAGCGGATTGCGCCGGAGGATGCCTACTATCGGCATCATCAGACGGGTGAGAGCAATGGGGATGCGCACATGAAGAACATCCTGGTGCATCATCAGGTGATACTGCCGATTACCAAGGGCTTGCCAGACCTTGGGCCGTGGCAGCAGGTTTTTTATGCGGAATTTGATGGGAAGCGGGCCAAGCGGGTGGTGATTAAGGTGATGGGGGAGTGAAGGCGAAGTTAGAAGTAAGAGTGCAGAATGAAGAATTTTGTCGCGGTGGCGGGACTGCTTTTATTTGTCATGGCGGCCGGTTGTGCGGGGAGTGGGGCGGGGCGGGCGACGACGACGGCGGCGGTAATGAGCGGGGATTTGGTCAGCGCGAAAACGAATTTCTATGCAGCCGTGGAAGGGGATGCGGGGGCGCTGGCGGCGGCGCTGAAGTATTTCGAGCAATCGCATATCGCCCAGGCGGATGATTGGGTGGGGGCTGCGTATCTGGCGCTTGCAAAATGTTGGAGGTGCGCGACGCGACTTGGTTTTGGCAAAAGGGGGAGTTGTCGAAGGCGGGGCTAAAGCTGCTGGATGATGCGGTGGCCGCCCGGCCTGGGAATCTGGAGATCCTGTTTTTGAGAGGGATGACCAGCTACCGGCTGCCGGGATTTTTTGGCAGGGCGAAGGGGGCGGAGCAGGACTTGCGCGAGGTGGCGCTTGCGGGACCGGCAGCGGCGCAGCGCGGGGAGCTGGACCCGCGTCTGGTGGCCGGGGCGTTGTTTCATTACGGCCTTATTCGCGACGAAAAAGATGGAGATCACGCAGCGTCGGAGGCGCTCTGGAGGCAGGCGGCGGAAAATTTTCCCGACACGCCGGGCGGGAAGGCGGCCATCGCGCGGCTGAAACGTTGATCGTGATCGGGGATATTGAAAGACTGAGGAACTCGAATGAAGGGCAGCAATGAATACTGTGCAGCTGCTGGAACATCGGCCGATGGTGGGCTGGTTGATGATCTTGTCTAGCGCGTTGACGGGCGCAGCGTCAGCGATGGCGGCCGATGCAGTTTCCCCGACAACGCACCAGGCGACCACGTCGCCGGCGGC
The DNA here is from genome assembly GCA_963788015.1 of uncultured Phycisphaerales bacterium. Lineage (GTDB taxonomy): Bacteria > Planctomycetota > Phycisphaerae > Tepidisphaerales > Tepidisphaeraceae > JBBRHH01. The sequence continues at coordinate 1,622,041 of CAWBEY010000012.1, read as the reverse complement.
CAGTTATCACGTTACCTTTTCCACCTACTTTGGCGGCAAGAAAGGGGAGCTGCTGCGCGACATGACGGCCGACGCGGAGGGCAACATTTACATCGCCGGATCGACCGGCTCTGATGATTTTCCAAGGACGCCAGGCGGGGCCGCAGGCCAATCCGCCGCTGGCGGGGGAATGGTCGCCAAGTTCAGCGGGGCGGGCGCGATGTTGTGGTCGCGCGTGTTCACCGGGGAATATCTTTACAGCGTGAAGGTGGATCGGGCGGGCGGGGTGTTGGTGGCCGGGCGGATGCGGCCGGCGTTTCCAACCACGCCTGGCGCTTTTCAACCGACGAGTCTTCATCCGTGCGGCTTCGTGGGCAAGCTGAAGCCCGATGCGTCGGAGTGGGTTTGGGCCAGCTATGTGGGGACGGGATATGCAGTTCGCGACATGGCGATGGACGACGCCGGCGACGTCTACTGCGTGCTGGACTATTTCGCCGAAAGCAAAGAGGTTTTGCCCGAGGGCTGGTTCGCAAAGGCGTTCGCAAAAAAGCCGCACGGTGGGGGGAATCATTTCGGCAAATCCGATGCGGGAATCATCAAGATTTCCAACGATGGGAAAGTGGTCTGGGCGACATGGATCGGCGGATCGGATGGAAACGACTGGGTTGCATCGCTGGGCGTGGGGACCGACCGCTGCCCGGTCGTGCTCCTGAGAACCTATTCGAAAGACATGCCCACGACGGCGGGTGTATTCAGCAGGACGCCAAGCGAAGGGTGGCTCGGAAAGTTGTCGGCCGATGGATCGAGCCTGATCTTCGGCAGTTACATCGCGGATGCTTTCCCGCGCACGCACAACATCGCGGTGGATCGAGAGGGGAACGTCTTTTTAGGCACATGCACCAAAAGCTGGCCGGTAACGCAAGGGGCGTTTCAACGCACGTTTGGCGGCGGCGCGGAGGACTTTGGCATCGCAAAGTTTTCGCAGACAGGCAAACTGCTCGCCGCGACTTACCTGGGCGGCAGAGGCCATGAAATCAACGGCCCGGACCAGATCGCGGTGGGGCCGGAGGGCGAGGTGGTGATCGCCGGCAGCAGCAGCTCGGATGATTATCCGATCACGCCCGGCGCGTTGCAGGCGCACAATGCGGGAGCGGGGGGAAAATATCCCTATGATGGTGTTGTATCGATTGTGTCCAATGACTTGAGCAGCCTGCTCTATTCCAGTTATGTCGGCGGCAGCGGCGACGACATGGCGCGGGCCTGTTTCGTTGGCGGCGACGGCACGTTGTATCTTGGCGGAGTGACGACCAGCCGGGATTTTCCAACAGCCAAAGCATTTCAAGAGAAGTATGGCGGCGATCCGGGGTATGGATCAACGCCCAATGGCGGCAGTACGCCGGTCGGTTGGGGAAACGGCGATTGCTGGCTCCAGAAACTTGTGCCGCTGCGATCGACAGACGGGAAGAGGCCGGTGAAATAGGATTTTGAACGGGACTTTCGCAGCTTTGCGAGTAATTTAATCTACAATTCTGCGCGTCGAACACTGGAGGATTATGAGTGGCCGTCGTTATCGTGAGATCAGCCTGACCGTTGTCTGTTTGGTGTACCTGACGGCAGTTGCCGCGGCTCAGCAGATTGTCGTTACCCCGAAAAACGTGAGTGGAGTTTATGAGCTGGGGCAGACGGTGGAGTGGCGAGTCGAGGTAAAGGGGGCGGTGCCGACCACTCAAGCTTCTTACGTTTTGAAGAAGGGGGGACTGACTGTGATGAAGCAGGGGACGCTCGACTTGGCCGCTGGGCCTGCGGTGTTGCAGGCGACGCTGGAAGAACCGGGGACGGTGCTGGCGGAGATCAGGACGAAGGTCGGGGAGAAGGACCTGAGCGTGGCGGCGGGGGCGGTGGTGGCGCCAGAGAAGATTAAGCCCTCGGCCCCGCCGCCAGAAGATTTCGACGCGTTTTGGAAATCGAAGCTGGAAGAATTGAGCGCGGTGCCCGCCAATGCGAAGCTGGAGGCCGGTGAGAGCGGCAAGGCGAGCGTGGATTATTTCAAAGTGCAGATGGACAACATTCGGGGGACGCACATTTACGGGCAGCTTGCGAAGCCGAAGAAAGACGGAAAATTTCCGGCCCTGCTTGTCGTGCAGTGGGCCGGGGTGTATGGGCTGCCCAAGGCCAATGTGGTGAATCGGGCGGAGGCGGGGTGGTTGGCGCTGAACATCATGGCGCATGATCTGCCTTCGGACGAGACCGAGGATTTCTACAAAAAGGCGGCCGCCACGACGCTGAAGGACTACACCGGCATCGGCAGCGACGACCGGGACAAGAGCTATTTCTTACGCATGTATCTGGCCTGCTATCGGGCGGCGGATTATCTGGCGCAGCGGGAGGACTGGGACGGCAAGACGCTGGTGGTCATGGGGACTAGCCAGGGCGGGCAGCAGGCGTTTATCACGGCAGCGATTTATCCGAAGATCACCGCCATGATGGCGAACGTGCCGGGCGGATGTGACGTCACCGGCCCGGCCGTTGGTCGGGCGGCGGGTTTCCCATACTGGGCCGACCAGGCGAAGTGGAAGAAAAACGACAAGATCGTGGAGACCGGCAGATACTACGATGTGGTGAACTTTGCGCCGCGAATCAAATGCCCCGCGCTGGTGTCGATGGGGCTGATCGATGTGACCTGCCCGCCGGCCGGTGTGCTGGCGGCGTGCAATCAATTGCAGGGGCAACAAAGAGGTGCTGGTGCTGGTGAACTCGGATCACCATGGGAATGGGAATGCGCAGGCGGCGTATTTCAAGCGGTCGGAGGAATGGCTGAAATCTCTGGCGGCCGGGGCGGGCGTGCCCAAGGCCAAAGAGTAACTAAAATCCAGAAAGTAACTCATGGCGATGCGATTCATGAAAGTTGGCGTGTTGGCGGCGGCGCTGTCAGGGGATATTCGGGAGGCGGCCCGATTGGCGCGGGTAAATGAGTTTGCGGGATTGTTGGTTGAGGCGTATGGCTCGGCGCTCAACGTGCCGGATCTGTCCGGGAGCGGTCGGCGTGAGGTGCGGCAGATTCTCGCGAGCCACGAGCAGGAACTGGTGGGGCTGCGGGTGGACTTGGGGCCAAAGGGATTTGGGCTGGGGGCGGATGTGGATCGGGAAATGTCCCGAATCGAACGGGCAATGGAGGCGGCGGCGGGAATGGGGTCGCCGCTGGTCTGCTTGAACGTGGGAATGCTGCCGGCCGCGCCGATGCGGGAGACGCCGCGCCCCGTGATTACGCAGGAGCAGGCGGGGATATTGATATTGCCCGACACCGTGATTGCTCCGCCACCGCCGCCACCGGCGATCCCCATAACGCCGGCCGATGCGGCGTTCATGTCGCAGGTGGATGGGGCGCTGGTGGAACTGGGGCGTCGGGCCGACCGTTACAATGCGATTGTAGCGATGCGAACTGACCTATCGGGTTTCGCAGCGCTGGAGCGGGCGCTGCGGGCGGCGGCCTGTCCGTGGTTCGGGGTGGATCTGGATCCGGTGGCCGTTTTGCGGGATGACTGGCCGATGGATGAGGTGTTCGCACGCCTTGGAGAATCAGTGCGCCACGTGCGGCGCGCGACGCGCTGCGCGGAAGCGAACGGCGAACGCAACCGATGCCCATCGGGCGCGGAAGCGTGGAATGGGGCGAACTGCTGGCCGATCTGGACCAGGCCGGCTACGCCGGTTGGATCAGCATCGATCCGCTGGAACTTGCGAATCGAATGGCCGCGGCGGTGGGGGGGCGGGAGTTTTTGATGAAGTGAGGCGTCGGAGGAGCTCGATGCAGTGTGAATTCGGCGCGCAGTGGATCAACCGCTACATCCTCGACAGCCTCGCCCCCATCTCCCAAACCCTCACCCCCGATCAAAAAAAACAAATCAAAGAACTATGCAAATCCGAAGGCGCCACCTACGGCCACATCAACAACACCCCCGAGCGCAGCATCGAAGACGTCGAAACCTACAAAACCGTCTACGAAAAAGTGCTAACCCCAGACCAGAAAAAACGCGTCGACCCCACGTAATCTTCCGATCATCCTCCCGGCGTCTCCAGCAACCCGCGCAGCCGCTCCGCAAGCGTCTCCGGCAACCGCTCCAGCCACCCCGCATCCACAAGCCCCACATCAATCAAATCCCGCACGTGCACGCGATCCTTGTCGCGAAAAGCCGTCAGCTTGATTTGCACCAGCGACTCCAGCGACATCACCCGATATCGCTCCCCAGATAGCTCCCCTGCTTCGGAGCTATCCACGTCCGGATTTGCCATAGCTTCCCCCGCCCGAACCTTCTCCTGCGCGAATATAAGATGAACCGCATCCCGCGCCTTCGCCCCCGGCCCATCCAGAAACACATCCATCCCTCCCACATGCCGATAGACAAATCCCGCCTTCTCCATCGCCGCGTTGGCCGCCGCAAGATCGTCCCGCCGAATCAGGATGTCCACATCCTGCGTATTCCGCACGGCCGCCTCATCCACGCGCAAACCCACAACGCCACCGCATTTCCCCCCGCAACCGCATAAGGAATCCCCGCCGCCTCCAACACCCCAGTAGCCCGCAACAATCGCCGATGCACCTTCTCCACAGCACTCTCCACCCGCTCCAACGAAAATGGCCCAAGCCCAATACTCACAAATCACCAGGAAATATCACAACTCCCCCCTCTCCTAGTCTTACCCCCCCCTCTCCGTCTTACCCCCTCTCCCACTACTGTGGGAGAGGGCAGGGGTGAGGGCCGCCGGGTGAGGGCCGAACCTCCCCCTTCACTTCAACTCCACCGTCCAATACGCATTATCCAAAAACTGCTTCCAGCTCCAATACCGCTCATCGGCCAGCCGAATATTAATCACCGGGCTGCGCCGCGGCTTCACCGGCTTGCTGATCAAATGCATCCGCGCCTGCTCCGGCGTCCGCCCGCCCTTGCGCACGTTGCACTTCACGCAGCAGCACACAATGTTCTCCCACGTCGTCTTCCCATTCTGGCTGCGGGAATCACGTGGTCCAGCGACAACTCCGTCGTCGGAAATTTCTTCCCGCAATATTGGCAGCGGCTGGAATCCCGCGCGTAGATGTTCCGCCGATTGAACTTCACATCCTGCCGCGGCAGTTTCTCATACACCAGCAGCCGGATGATCCGCGGCACCGCGATCTGAAACCGCACCGTGTGAATCCAGTCATGCCCCTCCGGCTCAAACTCCGCCTTCAACTGCGACAACTCCCGCCAACTGTCAAAGTCAAAGTTCTGCCACTGGCTATGCCCCTTGGCATCCGTCTCAATATGCACCACCTCGGCCAGTTCCTTGCACAAAAGCGAGAAAGCCCGGCGGACATTGATAACCCGAATCGCCTGGTAATACTTATTAAGAACAAGAACATTGGCATTCAGCGCGGATCCCCCGCCCGCGCCACCGGCGCCCAGCGAAGGTGAAAATGCGCTAACATCCACATTCATGCGGCCACCACACACGCCAACACTACAAGATCCCCGACTGCCCCAAAATCCTCTTCAGGATAGGCAACCGAAAAATCCCGCAAGCCTCAACCCGTGCCACTACGCCCGATATTCTACACCTCCCAACTACCCAACGCCAGTGATCTATGGACGCTTCTGTTGTAACGCAGTGAAAGTGTCACCTGTGGATTCGGGCGATCGTTGCTGGTGGAAGGCCCTCGAACCGGCGTGTATTATCACTATGTTATTATCAGACGTAACAACCTGCTGCAATCTCCTTGAGCGGCGGACCAAACAGTTGAATCGTCCGCCCTGAACGGTTAAACCATTGCATTGCATTCCAGCGGCGGGTTGTCCCACACGAGTCCGCCGAGGTTCAAGCTTGTAGCATCAGCTTGTCGCTGGGCGTCGACTGGCCCGCGGCAGGCAAACGAGGAGCGAATTTATGGCCACACCCGCGCCGCCTGGGGCATCGACTTGGGCAACCGTGCCCTCAAAGCAATTAAGCTGGTTCAGGGGCCTGACGGATTGAAGGTAGACGACTTCGATCTTGTCGAGCACGAGCAAATCCTTTCCAACGCCGGCGACAATAAAGAAGGCATCCTTCAAACCGCCCTGGCCAATTTCCTTCAGCGCCATGATCTTCGGGGCACGCCGGTCGCCATCAGCGTGAGCGGCAAGGAAAGTTTCGCCCGCTTCATCAAGCTGCCGCCGGTCGAACCCAAAAAGATCCCGGAAATCGTCCGCTTCGAAGCGATCCAGCAAATTCCCTTCCCGCTGGATGACGTCGAGTGGAGCTATCAGCTTTTCCAAAGCCCTGAATCGCCCGACGTCGAAGTCGGCATCTTCGCCATGCGCAAAGAGCTGGTGGAGAAGCAGATCAAGTACTTTGCCGATCTGGGATTGAATGTTCAGGTAGTGCAGATGGCGCCGCTGGCGGTCTTCAACGCCATGCAGACCGATGGCCGGGTCAAGGGCACGACCATGTTCATGGACGCCGGCGCTGAAAACACTGACCTTATCATCGCCGATGCGGACACCGTCTGGCTTCGCACGCTGCCCGTTGGCGGCAACAATTTCACCGAGGCGCTCGCCAAGGCATTCAAGCTGAACTTCGCCAAGGCCGAGGAGCTGAAGCGTAACGCCGCGACGAGCAAATACGCCCGGCAGATTTTCCAGGCGATGCGGCCGGTTTTTGCCGACCTGGTGGCTGAGGTGCAACGCTCTATCGGCTTTTACGCTTCGGTACACCGCGATGCCCGCATCAAGCGCATCTGCGCTTTGGGCGGCACGTTTCGATTGCCGGGTCTCCAGAAATATCTCCAGCAGAACCTCCAGCTTGATGTCGAACGCATCGACTCATTCCGCGCCGGTGCTCCGGCTGACGGTAAGCAGGCCACGCTCTTTTCGGAAAACGTGGTGTCGATGGCGGCCGCTTATGGCCTGGCTGCCCAGGCGATGGGCCAGGGGCAGATCAATAGCTCGCTGCTCCCCGAGCGCATTCGCCGCGAGAAGATCTGGCGTCAGAAAACCAAGTGGTTTGCGGCCGCGGCTGCGATATTTGTCGTCGGCACCGGCGCGGCGTTCGGCCGGTACTTTTACGACAACTGGCAGTTTGAGCAGAACAAACCCATCCGCGACACGACGGCTTCCACCATCACCCGCGCCACTGGCCTTAGCAACCGCTGGACAAGCCAGGTGGAAGGCGTGGGCGCGGCCGACCGCGATCGCGTGCTGGCGGTCAACGAACTCCTGAACTATCGCACGCTCTGGACAGACATGATGTCCGATCTGATGCACGCCCTGCCCAACCCGCCTTCCATCCCCGAAAGCACCCCACGCGAGCAACGCAACGAAATCGTCTTCACGCACATTCAGCCGCGTTACATGTCCGACATCAGCGCCATGATCGACCCGGCCAAATCCCCTGAAGCGTTTTTCAATGGCCAGGCGCTTGGAGAGGACAATGGCAGCGGATCGCCGCCTGCTGTCGGATCAGGGGCGGAACAAACGCCCGGCGGCACGGGGGACAAACGCGGGTTTCTGCTGACCATCCGCGGCTACACGCCCCATCCGCACGCGGGTGATGGCACAACGTTTATCAGCAATACGCTGATGACCAGCCTCAAGAAGTACAACGTTGACTACGCCAGCAAAAACCATCGCTCTTACTACATCGGGCGAATTTCGCTGGTGAAAACTGAGCCGCGGTCACTGTCGGCCACCGCAACCGTGCGGACCGCGATGGCCGGGAGCGTTCCGCCCGCGGGCGCGGGCGGCGGCAACCCTTCTCCCGCGAGGCTTGCCGCGCAGGCAACGGCGGCATCCAACGCGGCCAAGGAAACGGCATTTACTCTGCTGGTGGCGGTCGTGCTCGATCCGCCTCCCGCGCCCGAACCCGCCGGTGGCAACACACCCACCGCGTTAGCAAAATAAAATCAGTCGTTATTGCGCGAGGTCGAATATGGATTTTGTCAAAAAGAACCTGGTCAGTCTGATCTGCGGGACGATTGCGCTGGTTGCGATCATCGCCACGTTTTTCCCGCTCAGCGGGTACTTTACAGAGCTCAACAAGAAGCTCGCTCAGCGCACCACGGAGATCGCGAAGATCAACGGCCTGCTGAAGAAACCGCGAACGCTTGCCCGCCATCGACCTTAAAACGTCGATGGTTCGAAACCTGAACCAGTTCCCCACCGAGAAGATCATTGACTGGGGCACGGACAAGGCCAAGAAGCTCAAAGGCGACGCCGATCAGATGTTTCAGAAGGCCGTCGCCATCAATTCCAACAACATTCCGACCCGAACCGCCCGTACGGTTTTGACGCCGGGCGTGCTGCCTGTGCCTGACAATGCCGGCCCGTCGCAGATGAACTTCCGCAACGCCTACGACGACCTGATGCGACCGTTCCAGGCGCAACAGGCGCGGGCGGGCGTGGCTGGGCCTGTGGGCGCACCGGCGGCCACCGGAACTCCCGAAGCAGTTCAGCCGCCGGGCAAGATGGTGGAGATGCTGAAGGCGACGCGGCCGGTGTCGCCAGAAGAGATCAAGGCCGAGCACGACAAGATTGTTGAGGACGTCAAGAGCCATGAACAAAAGGCCGGCGATCAGGTGATTAATCAGCCGGCGCTGGATGACGAACTCGCGCACGCGCACTGCTTCGCTCGAACCTGGCATGCATCGTGACCGCGCCACCAGCCACATGCTTTATCTCGACTCCGGGGGCCTTTACTACAACCCCGCGATGGCCGACGCCAAACAGCGCGGCACCGCCCCCACGATCGAGTCCATCTGGTATGCCCAGATGCAAGTCTGGCTCGAGCAGGACCTGGCGCAGGCCATTCTCGACACCAATGGGGCTTCGGCCAATATCCAGACCGGCGTTGTAAAGCGCCTGGCCTACATGCAGTTGCACGAGGGATATTCGACCGAAGGCGGCCCCATCTCCTCCTCGGGCACCGTCGCGACCGGCGCGGTGCAGGGCAGCGGCGCGGGCGGCAAATTCGCAGGCTCTCCAACAGGCCGAAGTTCCAACGCGCTGTACGACGTCGTGCGTTTTGGATTCGTCGTTTATCTCGACGCGCACCGCATGTTGGAGTTCAACAACGAGCTCAGCCACAACCGATTTATCAACGTGCTTCAGATGGATGTGGTGGCCGTCGATCGTGCGGCGGATCAAGCCGCCGGCTACTGGTACGGCGACGCACCGGTCGTGAAGGTGACCTACGACTGCGAGGCGCTGTTCCTCCGCGACTGGACCAAAAAATGGATGCCCAAGGAAGTGAAAGACAGGCTTGGCATCACCGACGACAAGACCACCAGCGCCGATATCCGCTAACGCGGCGTTCCACACAACTTTGCGAGGTGCATCATGCAGAAGAACAACGAATTTCTTGATAAGTATGTGGAATGGATCGCGATGGCGGTGGCCGTGCTCTGGCTGGCTTATGTCGGATGGGCATACTGGTTCAGCACGCCGGTCGCCGTAACGATGGCAGGCAGGAAGTACGATCCCGCCACCCTCGATCCAGCCATCAAAGAGGCGGCCACCAAGCTCGATGTCGCGATGAACCAGCCGGGTGTTCCGACGCTCGACAGTAAAAACCCTCTTGATGCATTCGCCGGCGAAATGGGGAAAGACGATCGAGCAAGCCTCGTATACAAGCCGCTGGCGTTCTTTAGTCCAGGAGTTCAGGACATTGGTACTATCATCGAACATGGGCCCAAAGAGACGATCGTGAGGGAGTTGCCCAGCCCTAAGAATTTTGCGCCGCCGGTGTTTTTGGGTGTGGCTCAGGATCGAGCGGTCGTCAAGTTGCCGGGCGCTGGTGGTGCGCCCGTTGTGCCGGCTGCGGCGGGTGGCGCAGCGGCTCCTGCTCCTGGACCCGCTGCAGGGGCACCTCCGGCGGCCAACGCGGCTCAGACTGTCGATCACAACTGGGTGTCGCTGTTTTTCAATTACGATCCGGCCAAGATCATCGAAGAATTCAATCGCGTCGAGGTTCCACCCAGGTTTCAAAACGCACAGATCCTCAAAATTGAGGCCGTTCGCGAAGAGCTGCTGCCCGATGGCAAGTGGGGTAACAGTGCGCCTGTTCCGCCACTTCCACTTCATCCGGAGCTGACTAAATTCCCTACGGCAAAGGCCGAGCAGGTCATCTTTCAGCGCAAGGCGTTGGAGAATTCTGGTCTGATTCTTCGGCCGCCGTTCTACGACATTGCCGCCGGCAACAAATGGCGGAAGTATTCCGACGCCGATCCAAATGGGGCGACGGTCCCCGTTGGCACCGGCAACCCAAAGCCTCCGCCCACCGGCACCAACCCGCCCAAGAATGGACCGCCTAAGAAAGGTCCCACCGGCCTTGCGCCGAATATACTTGCCCCGGTCTACTTCGACGTGAACAACTCTGCGATTGACCGCATGCTTCTCGCCCAGGCTGGCGGCGTATTCGATCCCAACGCCGCCCCGCCGGCCCCCGGCGCAGGCGCTGCCCCCGCGCCGGCCCCGGCCGCTCCTCCCAAGGCCGAGGAAATCTGGGTGCATGACGATTCCGTGCTCGAAGGTCATACTTATCGCTATCGCGTGCGCGTCGTGGTTTACAATCCGATGTTCAACACGGTGCGCCTGACGGCCGATCCGAAGATGGCCGAAATCTTTACGCTTCCCCAGGACGCCAACACGGGCTGGAGCCAGTGGACGCCGCCCATCGCTGTCAAGAGCCACACGCACTTCTTCGTCGGGCCCAAAACTCCGTTCCCGCCCACCAAGAAAGCGATTGATGTCACCCTGTTTCAGTGGCAGGGGGGCAAGATGGCCCGGTCGATATTGAACTTAAACCCGGGCGATCCTATTGGCGCGACGCCTTGGACTGTGGTCGATATCAAGACGGATGGGGCCGATTTTCTTGTGACATTCATTGATGATGGCGGCCGCGCGGTCACGCGGAGTTGGAGAACCGACAGTCGCAGCCCGGACCTGCTTAATCTGAATCAACAGGTCGCCCCGCCCGCAGCGCCCGCGGCAGGTGGAGCGCCCGCGGCGGCCGCGCCAGCCGGCGCAGCCGCACTAGTGCCGCCCGCCCCGGCACAATAATGCATTCAAGGTGGCGTGAGTTTTTGATCGGTTTGTGTCTCTCTAAAAGATGGTGGGTCCTATGCCAATGATGAGCTGGATCGGAATTATTGTGGGGGTTGGCCTGATCTTGACGTGGTGGTTTGTGAAGAAGGCACAGAACCGCTGATCCTGCTGCCCTTCGCGCGCGGAACAATCAACGACGCTCTCGCCGCACGTCAACTGGCGTGCGATGTGGTCCCGCTCATTGCTCGGGCCAGTGGAACGTCATAGGCGCTTCCACATCCGGATGCAGGCTCTGCTTTACCGGGCAGGTCAGTGCTGCGTTTTCCATGCGCACGCGATCTTCGGCCGGCAGCGATTTGCCAAACGTGATATCCACCACCAGTCGCCCCACGCGCCGCAGTGGCGTGCTGACCATTTCCTTCGTCACCCGCGCCGTCGCACCCGGGAATTCCATGCCATTGCGCTTCGCAACGATCCCCATCGTCGTGAGCGCGCGACGTCCCAAGCGCCGTCGCCACGAGATCCGTCGGCGAAAACGATTCGCCCTTGCCCATGTTGTCCACCGGCGCGTCAGAGTTCATCGCCGTGCCGGATGGCATGTGCGTCGCCTCACATCGCAATTCGCCCTGATACGCCACTTGAATCTCAACCATCGCATTGCTCCTGTTTCAGTTGCCAAAGCCGATAAGTCCGATGATGCATTGTAGCGGCCCGCTGGCACAACAAACGAGCCCAGATCGCGTTATCGAGTGCAGTTGGGATTGAAGCGACTTTGCCTGTACAATCTGTGCGGAACAACCGTGAGCGATAGAATTCCCAGTCAAAAGCCGGCGTCAGGTGATTCTTCCAATGGATCGGGGGAGATTCCCCTCGTCCCATGGGTCACATGCCCCCATTGCTGGCACGACTTCCGGCCGGAGGACATTCTCTGGGTTTCCCAGCATGAAGATCTGATGGGCGATCCGCTCCTGAAGGAAGAGCCGCTGCGTTTTCTCCCGACCCACTTCAACCTCGAAGGCCAGGCCCTCGACGCACGCGGCATGGTCTGTCATTCCCTGGCCTGCCCCAACTGCCATCTCATCATCCCGCGCCTGCTCCTGGAAAACCCGGTGGCGTTCTTCTCCATCATTGGAAGCGTCGGCAGCGGGAAATCCAATTTCCTGGCGACAATGGCCTGGGAACTGCGCCAGCAGTTGGCCCAGCACTTTGCCATCATGTTCGCCGACGGCGACAAGGAGGCCAACTGGATCCTCAACCGCTACGAGGAGACGCTGTTTTTGCCCGACGATCCGGATCGACCGGTGGTTCTGGACAAGACTCGCACGCAAGGTGATTTGTACCGCTCGGTGCGGATCAACGGGCAGGAAACACAGTTGCCCAAGCCGTTTTTATTCTCGCTCCACCCGGCCGCCGAGCATCCCCGCGTGGCAATGCGCAGCAGGCTCGGCTCGATCCTCTGCATGTATGACAACGCCGGCGAGCATTACAACGTCGGCCAGGACACCGCCCTCTCGCCTGTGACGCGCCACCTCTCCAAGGCCCGCGTGCTGATGTTCCTGTTTGATCCCACCCAGGACCGCGCTTCCGCCAGCGGTGCAAGGGTATCTCGCAGGATCCTCAGATCACCGACGCCCTGCAAACCGTCAGACAGGAAAGCATCCTCAGCGAAGCCGCTTTGCGCCGTGCGCCGGCACGCGGGTCTGTCGGCGTATCAGCGATACCAGGTGCCCCTCCTGATCCTCGTGGGCAAGTCCGACATCTGGGGCACGCTCCTGGACGAAGACATCGTCACCGAGCCCATCGTGCTGGATTCCTCGGCCAACGGAAAACTCGCCTCTGTCGATCTCGACCGCATCGAGAATGTCTCCCGCAAGCTCCGCGCGCTGTTGTTGCGCGTGGCCCCGGAAGTCGTCACCGTCGCCGAGGATTTTTGTGAAGAAGTGATTTACATCCCTGTGAGCTCGCTGGGAGGCTCGCCGGAGAAAAAGGCCGACAGCTCCGGACTGTTTGTACGGCCTAGGGACGTTCGGCCACACTGGGTCACCGCGCCGATGCTCTACTCCTACGCCGCGCTGGTCCACCGGATTAATCAACGGTTTACGCGAAGCGGCCAGCACTGCGGGATAAATGTCGCCTGGAACACCAGAACGTGGGCAAGCCGATGAGCCATGAGATTTATTACACGTCGGCCCCGGAGGGAATGAAGCGCGGAAGCACCGGTTTCTCGACGGTCGGCGCGCACCGACGGCATCCCCAAGCCGCTCTGGGAACGCCTGGAATCTCTCAGCGGTTATCGCCACCATTTCGAGGCCGGCGACCGCAGCGGCCAAAACCCCGTCACCCGAGCCCATTGGACGTTGAGCGTTTCAGGCAAAGAGTATCACGTCCTTTCGCTCATCACCGACGCGGGCTTTGACTACACCCAGCGAACCAACGCCTTCGCCCACCACATCGCATTGGAAAATTCGGAGTTGCCGCCGGGAGGGCCGGCCTGGCTGCTGGCCCAGCCGGGCGTGATGAGAGAAACGTGGGACAATCAGCTTGGCACGATCACGCGTTCCCACCCATTGCCGCGCGCCGACGTTTCCCCCGCCCCCTGTGAAGCCTGGCGGCGCATGACCGGCGAGGCGGGCTGGGGTGGCGTGCTGGCCGAGGCGTTTAAGAAAAACCCGCTCAAGCCGGTCTGCATTTTGTACTCGCCGGAACAAGATGTCTTCCCCCTGATCGCCGAGTCGATCCGCCTGCTCCCAAGCGCCCTGCGCTGGGGTGTTACCTTCAATACCTATTTCACAAGCGTCCCCACCAGCGCGGTTTGTACCTGGCGATGCTGCCTGGCCGGTACGCCCGCCGCCAGCGCCGCGATGCGCTATGCCGGCAATGGCCTGCTGCTGGACCTCACCAAACTCAATCAGCTCGGCCCAGTTCCCGAAAGCCCATGGGTAACAATGGCCCGCACAGGGGCGGCCATGCCCCAGACGCAGATATTCGCGCCTGCCCCGGCCATGCCAAAAGGCAAGCCCGCGACGACCAAACCTCGCGCTGACGTGCTTGCGTTCGCCGATGAAGCCAAAGCCGAGGCGGATGGAAAACAGACGTCGCGCGCCGCTCCCGCGTTCGCAAGTCAGTTCTCGCCCAGGCGAACCGCGTCGGCCTCCCGAAGCGGCATGCCAGCCCCTGACGTGTTGCCTCCTGAATCAGCATCCCGGCCCTGGCGGCGCTTGGCGCTGGTCTACTTCGGCGCTATCGCGGCCTTGGCCGTTGGAAGTTGGCTACTGCGCATGGCCTTCAGCAACACGGCCCCCGAATCCCCGCCGCACGTGCAGTTCCATCCGCCCCCGCTCCTGCCGGCGGCCACCGAGCCGGCCGAAGCGCCGCCGGTGACGCCTCCACCTGCGACACAGCAGACGGTGGTGAAAAATTATGTTCCACCGCCTCCGCCGCCTGCGACCATGCCAGCCGTCGCCACCGCGCCCGCCATCGTCGAACACATAGATACTCCCGCTCCTCCCCCAAAAACTATCGTGCTGCCCGTGGCCTTCCAAACTCCCGCCGCCAATGGCCTGCGCGACAAAATCCAGACGTTCCCAATCGATGCACGCGAGTTCGACAATCTAAAAGGCCTGCGTTCCATCACCGCACAGTTGGCCGGCGCTGCCGCGGATTACGTCTTCAAACAAAGCGACTTGTCGGGCACGCTCAGCGCCGTGCCCGATCCCGCGCATCCCAGCGTCAGCCTGCGGTGGAAAGATTCGATGGGAACGCCGGCTACGGAGGTCGCCGTGCTGCGCGTCGATCCCAGAAAGCCCGGCCTGGAGGTGACGTGGAAGTCGGGGGCTGTGCTGCGGCGGGCGGAAGTGGCCGCCCTCACCTACTGGGTGATCCAGAACTCAACCTTCGTGCTCAACGACGCCGCCAAAACCCGCCCGCAGCGCATTGAGCCCAAGCCGCTAGAACCGCTTCGCATCAATCTCGCCGACGCGGGCATGGCAATTGAAATGCCCTGCGAGCCGCCCGGGCCGGTTGTCGTCAAGCTCGACAAAGAACTCCCGCGCGAGTGGCAGGTCAGCTACAGCCAGGAATGGGAAGTCAAGGACAGCGCCAAGCACACACCCGACAATGCGACGCAAGTGGTGCAGTTGCGCAAGCCATCGACGGTGGGTGAAATCGCCACGGTCTTTTCAATCTTCGTCCGCCCGGGTGTGTCGCGCGTGGAGAACGATCTCAAAAAACAAAAGGCCGCCCTGGACTCGGAGTTGATTCGGCGTCAAAGCGAGCTGCGCGATCTCAACATGCAGATCGAGCAGGCCACCACCGATGCCGCGATGGCCATCGAGCCGTGGCTGAAGCAAATCCAGGAGTACAACCCATTGCTGCGCCTGAAGCCTGAAAAGTTGCTCGACCACAACTTCACCCCCGAGTCGCTTAGGGCGGTGATTGCCGATCTGCAGAATCGTATCGCCCTGCGCCAGTCAAAGCTGGAGCAGGACCTGGCCCCCATCAAGACGCAAAAAGCCCAATGCGATACGCTCTGCCGCGGGTATACTGCGGCCGTTGGCGGCTACTCGGAGTTGGGCGACTTTGATCTGCTGGTGACGCTCCCCGATGGGCTCAAGATCGCCACGTTGCGATGCAAGGTGGAGGCCGGAAAGTGATGGTGTGGTGCGGTTCAATCCACCACTTCAGCGGTGAACCAAAAGCATGACTGACTATAAACGCATCGTCGAATATCTTCGCGACATCCGCATGGCGCCGGTGCAGAATGTCACCGACGAGTTGCGCCAATACGCAACCGAGTACGCCGATCTGTGCCGCCAGGCCAATGACCGCCTGCGGCAATCTTCCGTCTTTCTACAGCAGGGTCTTCGCTCCGAGGCCATTCACCTTGCCGAAGAATCCCCAAATCTGCTCGACCTTGTCTCCGCCCTCGATCTTCCTGACGCGCAGGCCTGGGCCGAAACCTGCCAGCAATTCGACATGCCCGTGCCGCCGCCGCTGCAACTGGATCGCGCGGCCGAGTTAAACGAAGCGTATGGGCAGGATCAACCCCTCGAACAATTGCTCCGACGCCACCGCCTCCTGGCCCTGCGCCGCTCCCCCGTGCGAAAACGCCTGGATGTATTGCGCCAAATCTCAGCTTTGGACCCCGCCGGAGCAGGGTGGGAAAAAGACATCATCGTCTTCGAACGTGCCCGCCTGCGCGAGATCAAAGGCCAGTTCCAGACCGCCCTCAAAAGCCGCGATCGCGCCGCCATTAAAACCATGGTGACCGAGCTTTCAGAGAACCCGTGGATCGAACCGATCCCCGCTGATCTCCAGAATGCTGCCGCCACCGCCGGCAATGAGATGCAGCGCGTCGAAGTCCTCGGGCAGATCCGCGCCATGATGCCGGGCCTGCGCCAGGCGTTTGCCGCCAAATCCCATAAGGAAACCAGCCGCCTGCTCGAACAGCTCAAAGAGACGATGAAGGCCGCCAACCAGGAAGGCATGCCCAACGAGATCGCCATGGAAATCCAGCCCATGGTGATCTGGGTCCAGCGCGAAAATCAGGTGCTGGCACGACAGCAGGCCTTCGACTCAACCTGCAAGGAATTCGGCCGCGCCCTCGACGCGAAGCTGAGTGACAGCGAGTTACAAACCCTGCACGACAAGTTCAAAAGCTTCGACGAGCCTATCCCCGAGCCTCTGGAGCAGCGCTATGCCGAACTACTGCGCTCCAGAAAACTCGCCGCCAAGCGCAGCCTCCAACTCAAAATCGGCATCGCCGCCGCTTTCGTGCTTCTGGCGCTCTTGGGTGTCTACTTTTACATGGAGTCGCAGTCCGCGCGGCAGTGGGCCAAAAGCATCCAGAACGCCAATGCCGCAAAAAACCTGACGCTCGCCCAGCAACTGATCCAGGAACAAGAGCGCAAGGCCCCGAAGCTCAACACCAACATCGAAGTCGCCAAAGCCAAGTCCGAGACGGCCACCCTCCAAGAGCAGTTCGACCGCGATGCCGGGGCGGCCAAAGCCATCCTGGCAGACTTCTCCAAAGCGCAAAACGAAGCCAACCAAATCAACGCCTCCGAAAAATCCACGCCTCAAGACCTGATCAACGCAGCCAGCACCGTCAGCGACGCCCTCAGTCGCGGCAGCAACATCGCCCCTTATGCCTGGGTCGATCCGGGCAAAAGCCTTCAGTCGGCCGCCAAAAATCTGGAAACGCTCAAAGGCGATCTCAGACAAAAGGCCAATTCCGTCCTGAAGCGGCAGGCCGACGTCATCGCACAGCAATCCGACGCCCTCCTCGCCGGCGGCTCGCCGGACCTGCCCGCCACGATGAGCCAACTCGACGAACTTTCAAGCAAGGCCCGCGCGCTGCTGAACTTCGACTGGGCCGACGACGCAACCAAGGCCGCCATCACCGCCACCGCCAAGACCATTGACGACAAGCGCGATCTGATGCAGCAGGCAAAGGTCCAGCGCGATGACCTATTGGCGCTGCGCAAAAAGGCGGCTCGGCCGACGAGGTGCGCGACGCCCTGCAGACGTTTGTCACCAAGTATCCAAACGCCGCCGTCAGCCGGGATTTTGCTAAAGCCGCCGAAGCCGCCGCCGCCGGCAAAGCCCTTGAAGCCTGGCGCGACTTGACCGGGTCGTGGCAACAGAAATTCACCCCCGGCAGCGCCACCGTCGCTCAGCAGCGCATCGAGACCGTCCAGGCTTACCTCACGGCCTTCCCCGCCGCGCCGCTCGCGCCCCAGCTTGCCACCTACACCGATTACCTCAAACGGGCGGCCGACGCGCTGGGTGAAAAAGGAACCTGGCAAACAGTCTTCGGCGACCTGCTCAGCAATCCCCTCGTCAGTGATCTGGCCTACATCGAAATCTCCGACGGCAAGCGCTACTACGTTCTGGGCGACATTCACAGATCCGATCAACGTCTTAACGGGCAGATCATCCTCACCACCTTCGACACCATTGATCCCAAAAACCTCACCAAGAAAAAGCCCGTCGCCATTTCGCCGCCGCGCACGCTCGTGAGTGAAAAGCCGGTCAAAGCGGCCCACGCCAAGTTCGCCGCCGAGCTGAACGACCAACTCAAGCTCGTGGACGAAACCAACTGGGAAACCTGGGGCATCGACATCATCGACAAGTTGATGAAGCACGACGACATGGACACCGTCGTCAAAGGCATCTTTCTCGCACAGGCGCTCAAAGGGGAGGACGCCGTGGCCGGTTGGGCTATCAATGACCTGTACGACAAACCCATCAAAGACCTAGGCCGTCAAGCCCTCGACAGCGTGATCTGGTATGACGGCGATCATCCCGTCACGGAAGGAACCCGAGCCGCGCTCAAGCGCATCATGGACGCCTTGCCCAAAGGCGAAACCGTTCGATCGCAGCTCGCCGCCAGAAAATCCGAGTTGTTCAAGGCCCTCTCCATCACCTACGCCTCCAGCGGCATCCTTCTCCGCGACGAAACCGCCCATTGGCAGGTGTACGCCCGAGGGGCTGGCCCCGGCCAAGTCGCCTGGGGCGTCGGCCCGCCCCCCCCCGCCCCGGCCACCACCGGCGCAGCCCCGCCCGCAACCGCTCCATCGCGCCCGGCGTCGTTGGTGCTGCTGGGCACGTTTAAGGACGGCAAGTTCGCCGTGGACGAAGCCGCCGCCCAATCCCTGCCCGAAGGCAGCCTGGTGCTGATATCCAAGCCGTGAGGCCTTGTTATACTTGCTCATGCGTTAGTGGAAGATCATCGAATGGCCATAGGCACAACAACAACCAGTCCGAAGCCGCCTGCGAATCCCGTGGCCGTAGCGCCGCCTGTTGCAACCCCCACCCCGGCCGCAACGCCGCCCACTTCCGCCACCCCAATGAAAGGCGCTGGCCCCGCCGCCGCCCCCCCAAAGTCGGGCCTCGGAACCGCCTTCGACGCCAGCCTCGAATTTTTCCTCGCACCCCTTAAAGCGTTCCTGCGCGACCCCGAAGTCACCGAAATCATGGTCAACGGCCCCGACTACATATACGTCGAGAAGGGGGGTCTGGTCCGCCGCACCGACGCGAAGTTCACCGCCGAGCTCGACGTCCAGGCCGCCGCCAACAACATCGCCCAGTTTGTCGGCCAGCCCCTTTCCCCCGACCGCCCCATCCTTGACGGCAGATTGCCCGACGGATCGCGCGTCTGCATTGTCCTTGGCCCCATCGCCCTCGCCGGCACGCAAATCAATATCCGCCGCTTCATGCGCGTCGCCGTCGAGCCCAAGTTTCTCCTCGACCGCCAGGCCATCACCCCCATGGCCCTGGAGTTCCTCCTGCTCGCCGTCAAAGCCCACCGCAACGTCATTGTCAGCGGCGGCGCGGGCTCCGGCAAAACCACCCTCATCAACGTTCTCACCACCGCCTTTGGCCTCAACGAGCGCATCGTCGTCATCGAAGACACCCGCGAGCTTCAGGTCCAGCGCGAGCACACCGTCCAACTCGAAGCTCGCCCCGCCGACGCCTACGGCCGCGGCCAGATCAGTGTGCGTGATTTATTCGTCGCATCCCTGCGGATGCGTCCCGACCGAATCGTCGTCGGCGAAGTCCGGCGCGGCGAAGCCCTCGACATGATCCAGGCCATGACCAGCGGCCACCACGGCTCGCTCACCACCCTCCACGCCTCCAGCCCCACCGACGCCTGCCACCGCCTCGAAACGATGGCCCTGATGGCCGACACCGGCATCCCACTCTTCGCACTCCGCCGCCAGGTCGCCTCCGCGGTCGACATGATCGTTCAGGCGGCCCGCCTCCCGACCGGCCGGCGCCTTATCACCGCCATCAGCGAAGTTGCGTTCGATGAAGAAACGCAAAAATATGTGGTCAACGACATTTTCCACTTGGGCGGAACCCCCGAACTGCGTACGCTGGAGTGGACCGGCCACAAGCCGCGCGTCCTCGACGACATCATGGAAGAGGGCCTTGTGGAGCAAATGTCTCATACCCGAGAAATGCTGACCGGCGGCAAAGTGAGCGCAACATGAGAATTTTTGTCGGGGCAAAACATGCGTTGAAGCGCCTGCATCTCGACCGCGCCGGAGCCCTGTCCACCGAATACCTGATGATCCTGGCCTTGATTGTTCTGCCTATCGGCCTGATGCTGCCGATGTTTCTGAAGATGATTCGCATCTATTGTGGCCGAACCACCTCAATGATGGGCTTGCCATTTCCTTGACCTGCTGGCGGAATAGTGGTCACGGCCGGGCGTTCAACGGGTATAAAGAAGATAACAACGATTTGGAGCGATTTATGATCTCAAGCATGCGTCGGTTCTCGCGACGGCTTCACGACGACACCCAGGGCGCAATGTCCGTCGAGAAGATTCTCATTCTCGCCATCATCGCCTTGCCCATCATTATCGTCATGCTGCTGTTCCGCGACAAGCTTATTACCTGGTTCAATGGCGAGAGCGGCAAGCTGAACACCGACGACACTGGCGGCAATGGTGGGGGAAACGCCGCCGGTGGCGCAGCCGTCCCATGAGCACTCAACCTTCGCAACTCGTAGAGCCGCCGGCTAATGCCGTGCGGGCAGCAGCGGTGGGGGAGGCGGAGGCGTCGTTGTCCTGGCCGGCACTCTGGGCAGTCATCTTCATTCTCGGCGCAACTGGCGCATACATCGCTCAGCGCGCCCACGGCGCTGGTCCCGGCCTGTTCATCAGCACCACCTGCCTCATGATCTGCCTCATCGCCGCCGGCTACGACGCCGCCACCTCCCGCATCCCCAACCAACTCACCTACACCGCCATCCTCGCCGGCTTCCTGCTCAACTCCCTCCCGGGCATGTTCAAGCTGCTCGGATTCCCCGGCGCTACCCAATGGATCGGCGCGGCCGGCCCCTCCCAATCCCTCCTGGGCTTTGGCCTGTGCGCGGGAATCGGACTCCTTTGCCTCTTCCTGGCCGGCATGGGCGGCGGCGATCTGAAACTCCTTGCCGCTATCGGCGCACTGCTCGGATCACATCAGGCAAGCCTCGTGATGATCTGCGCCCTCGTGGTGGCCGTGCCCTACGCCATTCTCAACCTGCTGGCGCTGGGCAAACTCAACCGCATCCTGCGCAGGCGCCTTAAATCTCCTCTCCCTCGCTTATCTGAAGCAACCCCTCGCCGTCCCGGCCGTTTCAAAATCCACCATCCCGCTGGCCGTCCCATTGCTCCTCGGATTGCTCCTCTCCCGCACCCCGCTGGTCGAACGTATCCTTGGCTGGTAAGAGACAAAGAACTTTTATGGCGTCGAATAAGGTTCAACATCCGACTCCTCCGCGGCTCCACCGCCTCCACCCCGCCGCCGTCGTCGCGGCCATTCACAGCGACCAAGGCGCTGCCGCCGTCTCTTTCATGCTCGCCCTCCCCATCTTCCTCTCCATCGTCGGCATCTTTGTCCAGTATTCCCTGCTGATTAACGCCAAGGTGATGGTGCAGCACGCAGCCGATGTCGCCGCCCGCTCCGCCGCCACCAGCCTCCCCGATGAGCATCCGGAAAATATCTTGAAAACAGCACGCATCGCCCTCGCGAATCTGTCCCCCCAATCAACCCAGACAGACGCCGAAGCCTCGGCCGTCTACGAAGCCCTGCTTCGCAACGGGATCGACGTGCCGTCCACCTTCGCACAACGCTACACTTACGCAATGGATGCCACGACGATCAAACCGCCCCATCTCCTGACCGATTCCTATGTTGACCGGAAGGGGAAGCAGATTGATGTAACAGTGGAGTACAAATTCTGTCTCACGGTCCCCGGCGCAATGAACTTCCTGCGCGGCCCGCTCACCCCGGCATTCAACGGAACGGTAGGGGGCGTGAACGGACGCTTCTACACCATCACCGCAACCTCACGCGTGCAAACGTCGCACGGCCGCAAAGCCTGGACGGAGAACAGCGGCTGGCCTTTATGATGCGAGAAACGGTCATGCTCCGACTACCCTTCCGCCTGATTCTCCGCCTGCATCGCGATGATCGCGGCAACCTGGGCATCCTCCTTCTTCTCACCATCTGGGCCCTCATCGGCCTCATCGGCATGGTCTGGAACACCTCCGAATACGCCACCCGCCGCCAGCACGTTCAAAACGCCGTCGATACTTCCGCCCACAGCGCGGTCGAATGGACCAGTCGCACCACCAATCTCCTCGCCGCGTCTAATGTTTTGATGGGCGAAAATGCCTCGGCCGAAATCATCCTTCGCGCCATCCCGCCCACCATCAGCGGCCTGCGCTCGCGCCTCAACCGCGAAGCACAGATGATCGCCCAGGCCCTCGGCCAGGCGCAGCAAGGCCAGGGGCAAAACCAGCAGCTTCCCAATCCAGATCCGTCGGCGGCAGCCCGGCTCGCGCTCCTCACCCGCGTCCTCCCCCAGCTTTTAGCCGAGCTCAAATCCGAACAGGCCCTAGCCCAGCAGTTCATCACCCAGGCCTCCGTCGGCCTGGCCATCATGGACCCCTCCGAGCTGCCGCGCCGCCGCACGGAGATTTACGATTATCAGCAGCAAATCATCGACCTGACGCCGCAGGTCGTCGAAGAGCAGCGCGCCGAGCTTGCCTCCTTTTATAAGTGCGACGTTCTGCTGGCCAATCCCAGCCAGACAAACCTGCCCGACGCTCAAAGCGACACCTTCACGCCGCCAGTAAAGTCGGTGAACGACGTCAATGTCGAAGGCGTCACCATGTGGGGCGTAAATGTTCCGGATCCCGACGATGGCGAGGTTTGGGTCGAGGGCGGAAGCTGGGGATGGATCAACGACCCCCCGCTCCGGCGATTCGTGAACGACCGCGTCTGGCGCGACCAGCGCGGCCTCGAATCCCTGCTCAAACCTCTCGACGATCAACGCTCTGAACTGGCACAGTTCCTCGATCAGCTCCTGGGCATCCCCGCCAACGCCTGGGCCCCAAACGCCGACCCCGCTCTGATCCAGCAAATCACCAGGGGCTATACCGACGCCGCCAACCAGGTTCGCCGGATGCGCCTGACCGATCTCTTCGCGGTCAACATCTGGCACAACAACGTCAACGCAATGCGCGAATCCGTGCTTCACAGCATGGGCGAAACTCCCCAATTCGCATTCGTCACTTACGACCGTTACCCAATCCCAGCCTGGGCGCAGTCGGGCGTCTACAACGATGCCCACACCTACGTCTACAACGACGTCTACGGCCGAAATCACGTGCGCCTCTGGTGGCGCCGGTTCAACGAGGTCCGCGCCCAGCTCCTCAAGCAAAAGGTGCCACAGCAGCAGGCCGTTCAGCGGGCGCGCGCGGCGGCCGATGAATTTTCCACGCGCATCGCCACCATCGGCGCAACCCAGATCGCCGACGACGCGGCCACCCAGTGGATCAATCGCACCTGGCCCTACGAGTTGCCCCCGCCCCAGACCCAGGTGCCGCCAGCGCAAGGCCCAACCAAGGAAGACCGCCTGCAATATCTCACCATGGTCGGCGCGGCCAAAACCACCGACGAAAACGCTGTAAAACTCATGCTCCCGCGTCTCTACAACTCCAACACCAAGCCCATGGTGGCCTACGCCCAGTCAGAAAACTTCAACTGGATGGAATTCAACGGCAGCTACGGCGCCGGCGACCGCTACGACAGGCGCATGCCCCCGGACCCGTGGCGCGTCTCAACCATCGGCGGCTGGAACTGGCAGCCGCGGTTGTCATTGTCGGACGGCTTCGGTCAGGTGATGGACAATCATCCGCAGTTCCGATCATTCATTGAAGAAGGGGGGGTGGGCTATGATCCGCAAGTCATTGACGACATCGTCCTGCATTAAGCTTTGGAGGCGCCGACGCGGCACCGCCGAAATCGAGCTCCTGCTGTCGGCCATGGTGTTGATCAGCCTTCTCCTTGTCGTGCGCAGTGCAATGAAGATCGCGCTGGGTCGAATGGGCACCACGGCCAACTCGAGTTTCACGGCCATCCACAACGCGACGGCCGGCAGCACACCGCAGTACATCGACGATCAGGATCTCCAGGCCATTGACGGCGTGGGAAGCGTCCGGCCGGGTTTACCCAGTCGAATGCATGTCCCCCGCCTCACGCTGCCCATTAGTGTTCACTCCACCAACCCGCCGGTTCATGTGGTGAATATTGGAAGCAGCGCCGCCGTCGCCGGCCCGCCGTGGATATTTTCAGCCTACCCCGTGCCCAACGATCAGCAGGCCACCCAGCAGTGGTTTCTGAATTATGTCGACGATTCCCATAGCGAGTTGATCGGGCCGCTCCTGATGGCACCCGCTTGGACGCCCTGATCTTTCACCCCTCACATTTCAGCGCAACAAAAAGAGCCTTGATCCGGTGAGGACCAAGGCTCTTTGTTTGAACGCTGGCAGTGACCTACTTTCCCGCTGAAGCAGTATCATCGGCTCCGCAGGCTTAACGGCCGTGTTCGGGATGGGAACGGGTGTGACCCTGCGGATATGGCCACCAACGAAAGCACCGGCGGCTATGTTTCAAGCCGCCGGGGCTGATGTTTTAACAGTGATGGTTTGAGGTCTGGTCAAGATTGATCCATCGGTTCATTGATGCACTGATTCATCGATAAGGCAACAACTCGCTGCCTTTTCAATGGACCGATGCACCAATGTCTCAATGTCTCTTTTCATTTTCTGCATAAGTGAGAGCTACCTTCTGGACTATGTTGATCCAGCTTCTGATCGAATCATTCGTTTGATCCCTCATCTCCTTTTGCAAGGGGGTGTGAGGGGTAAACGGTGATCGATAAAAGTGGTCAAGCAATCGACCGTTAGTACCGGTTACCTCAAAGCCTCTCGGCTCTTACAGATCCGGCCTATCAACCGGGTGGTCTACCCGGGGTCTCTCGGGAGCAAGCTCCCATGGAATTCTCGTCTTGGCATAGGCTTCACGCTTAGATGCTTTCAGCGTTTATCCGTTCCGGATATAGCTATCCAGCCATGCCCCTAGCGGGACAACTGGTACACCAGGGATCCGTCCTTCCAAATCCTCTCGTACTATGGAAGAGGTGCCGTCAAAATTCCTACGCCCACAGCAGATAGGGACCGACCTGGCTCACGCCGGTCTGAACCCAGCTCGCGTACCGCTTTAATTGGCGAACAGCCAAACCCTTGGGACCGCCTTCAGCCCCAGGATGCGATGGGCCGACATCGAGGTGCCAAACCGCTCCGCCGCTATGGACGCTCGGGAGCGATCAGCCTGTTATCCCCGGGGTACCTTTTATCCGTTGAGCTATGGCGCTTCCACACGCGACCACAGGATCACTAAGGCCGCCTTTCAGCTCTGCTTGTGCCGTAGCACTCGCAGTCAAGCAAACTTATACCTTTACGCTCGACGAGCGATTGCCAACCGCTCTGAGTTTGCCTTTGCACTCCTCCGTTACTCTTTTGGAGGAGACCGCCCCAGTCAAACTGCCCACCTAGCACGGTTCCCTGCCCGGTTTCACGGGTTCAGGGTGAGACGACGAATGCAAACAGGGTGGTATTTCACATTGCGGCTCCCCGCTGGCCAGAACCAGCGGATCAACGCCTCCCACCTATACTACGCAGTTTTCACCCGGCATCAGTACCAGGCTACAGTAAAGGTCCACGGGGTCTTTCCGTCTTGCTGCGGGAAGGCGGTATCTTCACCGCCACTTCAATTTCACCGAGTCTGTGGTTGAGACAGCGATCCAGTCGTTACGCCGTTCATGCGCGTCGGAACTTACCCGACAAGGAACTTCGCTACCTTAGGACCGTCATAGTTACGGCCGCCGTTTACCGGTGCTTCGGTTGCAAGCTTCGAGGCGAACCTCTGACCTACTTCCTTAACATTCCGGCACCGAGCAGGCGTCACTCTGTATACATCCTCTTGCGAGTTGGCACAGAGCTGTGTTTTTGATAAACAGTCGCCAGATCCGCTTCCTGCGCCCGCTGGATAAATCCAGACGGGGCTCCTTATCCCGAAGTTACGGAGCAAATTTGCCTAGTTCCTTAACCACAGTTCTCTCGAGCGCCTGAGGATACTCTCCTCGCCTACCTGTGTCAGTTTTAGTACGGGCAGCCGTATCGTCCGCTGCTGGCTTTTCTCGGTGCTTCCGCCATCGACTTTGGCAACAAAATGGCCTGGAGGTACGCCCTTACGGGCGTCACAACCCCCACGTCTGATCGGGGGATCGACCTTGGCAGCACGTCGCAGCAACCTCAACCTTTACGACTGGTGCAGGAATATTAACCTGCTGTGCATCGTCTACGCCTTTCGGCCTCGACTTAGCTTCCGACTAACCCTGGGCGGATTTACCTTCCCCAGGAAACCTTAGGCTTTCGGCGTGCAGGATTTTCACCTGCATTATCGTTACTTATACCGGCATTCTCGCTTGCATGCGCTCCACGACTCCTTACGGTACCGCTTCAACGCGGCATGCAACGCTCTTCTACCGCTCCAGATGCTAAAAGCACCTGGAACCCGCTGCTTCGGTATCTAGCTTATTCCCGATCATTTACGGCGCTATTGTTCTCGACCAGTAAGCTATTACGCACTTTTTAAATGGTGGCTGCTTCTAAGCCAACATCCTGGCTGTCTCAGAACAATAACTTCCTACCGAACTAAGCTAAATTTAGGGACCTTAGCAGGCGATCAGGGTTGTTTCCCTTTTGACCGCGAAGATTATCCCTCGCGGACTCACTCCCGAGATAGTCCTCTGAGTATTCGGAGTTCGATAGGGGCGTGTAGGCGGGTAGCCCCACGTCCCCTTTCGGTAGCTCTACCCCTCAGAGGTAGTTGTCTCGAGGCTGCCCCAAAAGGCATTTCGAAGAGAACCAGATATCTCCCCGTTTGATTAGACTTTCACTCCTCCCCGCAAGTCATGCCATAACTTTTCAACGTTAACGGCTTCGGCCCTTCTGCCCCTTTTACGGGGCATGCAGCCTGCTCACGGGTAGATCACGGGGTTTCGGGTCTAATGCCTGCGACTTGTCGGCCATTTCAGCCTCGCTTTCACTACGGCTCCGCGTGTGTGACGCTTAGCCTTGCCGCAAACATTAACTCGCCGGTCCATTATGCAAAAGGTACGCCGTCATCCATTGCCCCATTGCTGGGGCCATAGGACTCCGACCGCTTGTAAGTGCAGGGTTTCAGGTGCTTTTCACTCAGCTTGTCGCTGTGCTTTTCATCGTTCAATCGCCCTACTGGTTCACTATCGGTGATCGAGGAGTATTCAGCCTTGGGCGGTGGGCCGCCCGGATTCACACGGAGTTCCACGAGCTCCGTGCTACTCTGGAGAGCAGATGGTAACGGGGACCTGTCGATTTCGCATACGGGACTTTCACCCTCTGTGGTGTGCCTTTCCAGACACTTCCGCTATCGATGGTTTTGTAACCCCTCTCTGCTTCCGCAACCCCGGGCTAGGAGCTAGAAACTAGGGGCCAGGAGCTAAAAATTTCTTTCCAGCACCTGTCACCCAGCACC
This sequence comes from uncultured Phycisphaerales bacterium, assembly GCA_963788015.1. Classification (GTDB taxonomy): domain Bacteria; phylum Planctomycetota; class Phycisphaerae; order Tepidisphaerales; family Tepidisphaeraceae; genus JBBRHH01. The sequence goes on along the minus strand of CAWBEY010000012.1, from coordinate 1,594,593 downwards.
TAGTTCCTAGCCCGGTTTGGGCTATTTCCGCGTTCGCTCGCCGCTACTTGCGGAATCGATGTCTCTTTCTTTTCCTATGGCTACTAAGATGTTTCAATTCGCCACGTTCGCTTCTTAACGCCTATACATTCAGCGCTAGATACCCGGGAATGACCCCGGGTCGGTTTCCCGATTCAGAAATCTACGGATCAACGCTTGTTTGCCAGCTTCCCGTAGCTTATCGCAGGCTACCACGTCTTTCGTCGCCTCTCGATCCCAAGACATCCACCCTGCACCCTTAATAGCTTGACCACATTTACCGATCACCGTCCTGTCAGGGCAGACAAAACAGCCTAAATCACCCGCCCAGGCCTAGACAACCTGGACAAGCACTCCGGATCAGCAACGGATCAACATTCGCCAAAAGGTGCTCGCACTTCAATACAATCAATCCGACACCAACATCGCCAGAAAAACGCCGCACCATCGCTGAAGCGGCCTCTCCCCAACAACGTCCCGTCGGACATCGCAGAAAAATGGACTAAGACCTCAAACTATTCACTTGTCAAAGAACATGCCTGCAAGGGCTGCAACGACTCGCCTGTTAAAGCTCGTCGAGGTCGAAAGCTCGGCGGTTTCCCGCTCCGCTTTCAAATCGGCCACACCGGCTATTCACCGGCATGGCCGTATTAATAAATACATCGGATAACCATCCAACGTCATTGCTGACGTTATTTGCCCTTGTTGAGGGGGCACGAGGTTGTGCTGACTTTGATCTTGAGCAGATTGCTCTGCACAAGGTTCTAAGATATCCCTTAGAAAGGAGGTGATCCAGCCGCAGGTTCCCCTACGGCTACCTTGTTACGACTTAGTCCCAGTCACCGAGCCTAGCGTAGGCACCTCTGAGATGAGGCGACTTCGGCTATTCCCGGCTCCCATGACTTGACGGGCGGTGTGTACAAGGCTCAGGAACATATTCACCGCGGCGTAGCTGATCCGCGATTACTAGCGATTCCAACTTCACGGAGGCGAGTTGCAGCCTCCGATCTGAACTGGGGCGTCATTTTTGCGGTTTCCATGAACTCGCGTTCTAGGATCGCTTTGTCGACGCCATTGTAGCACGTGTGTAGCCCTGGGCATAAAGGCCATGAGGACTTGACGTCATCTCCACCTTCCTCCGGTTTGACACCGGCAGTCCCCTTAGAGTCCCCGGCATAACCCGCTGGTAACTAAGGGCAAAGGTTTCGCTCGTTAAGGGACTTAACCCGACATCTCACGACACGAGCTGACGACAGCCATGCAGCACCTGTACTTGTTGTACCCCGAAGGGCCTACTCCACTTTCATGGAGATAATCCAAGCATGTCAAGCCCAGGTAAGGTTCTGCGCGTTGCTTCGAATTGAACCACATGCTCCACCGCTTGTGTGAGCCCCCGTCAATTCCTTTGAGTTTTAGCCTTGCGACCGTACTTCCCAGGCGGTCCACTTATCACTTTTGCTTCGACCATGACCACGTCAGAGCGGCCACGATCTAGTGGACATCGTTTAGGGCCAGGACTACCGGGGTATCTAATCCCGTTTGCTCCCCTGGCTTTCGTGTCTCAGTGTCAGCTCATCCCCAGTCGCCTGTTTTCACCATTGGCGTTCCAAACGATATCTACGCATTTCACCGCTCCACCGTTTGTTCCAGCGACCCCTGGATGGCTCAAGACACCCAGTATGCCCAGCAATTCCACGGTTGAGCCGTGGGATTTCACAAGGCACTTAGGCATCCACCTACACACGCTTTAAGCCCAGTGATTCCGCCTAACGCTTGGCACCTCTGTCTTACCGCGGCTGCTGGCACAGAGTTAGCCGTGCCTTCCTCTGGGGTTGATCAGAACTTTCTAACCCCTGACAGCAGTTTACATCCCGAAGGACTTCGTCCTGCACGCGGCGTCGCTCCGTCAGGCTTGCGCCCATTGCGGAAGATTCGTTACTGCAGCCCCCCGTAGGAGTCCGGGCAGTGTCTCAGTCCCGATGTGACCGGCCGACCTCTCAGTCCGGTTACGCGTCGTCGCCTTGGTGAGCCGTTACCTCACCAACTAGCTGATACGATATCGCCTGCGCCCAGACCGGCTGACCTTTGAGAACACTCCCATGCGGGAGCGTCATATCATCTGGTATTACCTGCCCTTTCGGGCAGCTATCCCAGAGTCCGGGGTACATTAGCGATACATTACTCACCCTTTCGCCACTGACCTATTGCTAGGCCCGTTCGACTTGCATGTCTTAGCCACGCCGCCAGCGTTCAGGCTGAGCCAGGATCAAACTCTTCAATTTAATTTCTTGGCACCGCTTCCTCCTGCCGCATCACGAACACCCGATTGCTCAGGCATTGCGATGACTTACACTTTCAGAAGCAGCGTTTATCCTCAAAACGAGTCTGTCCAAACCACTCCAGCAACCCCGCATTTGCATGCAGGGCTCCGTTATGGCTGTTACTGCCTTCCAGACGGCTAGGACTGGAAGGACAGGGCCAGATACGAGAAACTTGAAACCAGAAACTAGATTTCTCTAGCCCCTAGCCCCTTGTCTCCAGCACCCAGCCAGCAAGGCTCAACATTCATTGTTGGCTTCATTCAAAAGAAATGATCAAGAAGATCATCTCACTTGCGTGCACCACAAGGATATGTTGAGTAAGTCGAGGCAATTGGGTATGCCTCAAACCGCAACGGCAACGCTGTACTAAAACGCTCCGTATGCTCACATCCTCGCGGCTGTCCGATGTATTCACTTGTCAAAGAACATATCAAAAAATACTAATCACCTGCGTGACAAGCATTGTCTGATTCCCGATTGGGGTCGCGAATGATATCGCGGAGTTTTTCATCCGCAAGGGGTTTGCGCGAAAAATGTTCCGATCCGCAAAACAATGCGAATCGGCCAATCGGCTCTCATTGATTTTGATATCGTCGCCAAAGCGACAGGCAGCGATCTCTTCCACTTGGAACCGGTTCACTCACCAGCGCCTTCAGTTGCGGACGTCACTGTGATTTGTGTTCTATGTGATCAACTTACTCCTGTGATACGAGGGCACGCGTGGGTGGTTCGCGCGGCGACCAAGAAAATTCTCTTGTGACAAGCAACCATTCCGCACGCTTGACGAAATTGGGAATGTCGATAGATTATTTTGCGTCTCGCGCTCCCTTGCGCACCGCAAATGGCTTGACTTCAAACCAGCCAAACTTGCGGCGGCCACTGACGTAAAAGATCGGTGGCCTCGCGCACGCGGGCCGGCCCAAAAGGCATGCCCTGGCGTGTGAGACGCTTTCCCGAACAAGGAGTAACCTTGAAGATCGAGCCAAATTAATGGCTCATGCTGACCGAAGCCCTGCATGGTCAGCATGAGCGGGGCGCCTGGCCCCAGACCGTGCAGCAGCTTCGATCCGGCGACATTCGAAGCTCGGTTCGCCGACCATCGGCGGACGTTGACCCGCAGGGGCCGACTCATCTGGCCAGAATTGCCGATGAGAATGGTGTGTCGCCAGGTGACGACCGCCGCAGGCTGCTGCGGGTTTGTCATTTGCAGAACTTCAACCCCACAGCGCAACAGAACGAACAAGGAACCGATTATGTCACGCGACCTGACCAAGATTCGAAACATCGGCATTGCCGCCCACATCGACGCCGGAAAGACCACCGTCTCTGAACGCGTCCTCTACTACACCGGGAAAATTCACAAGATGGGCGAAGTGCACGAAGGCACGGCCGTCATGGACTCCCTCGAAGAAGAGCAGAAGCGCGGCATCACCATCCAATCCGCCGCCACCACCTGTCCTTGGGAGCGCAACGGCGACATTTACACGATCAACCTGATCGACACCCCCGGCCATGTCGACTTCACCGTCGAAGTCGAGCGTTCCCTCCGCGTCCTGGATGGCGCTGTCGCGGTCTTCGACGCCAAAGAAGGCGTCGAGGCCCAGTCAGAAACCGTCTGGCGCCAAGCCACCAAATACAACGTGCCGCGCCTTTGCTTCATCAACAAGATGGACAAGGTGGGCGCTGATTTCGACTTCAGCTTCAAGTCCATTCGCGAGCGCCTCGGCGCTCCCGCCGTCGCCGTCCAAATCCCCATCGGCCAGGCCAGCACGTTCAAGGGCATGATCGACTTGATCCGCGGCGTTGCGATCTACTACAAGCTGGACGACGACAAAGACAAGGGCAAGACCGTCACCGAGAAGCCGATTCCTGAAGAGGAAAGAGAACGCTACGAAAAGTGGCGTCAAGAGCTGATCGAGAAAGTCTCGGAAACCGACGATGCCCTGACTGAAAAGTACTTGGCCGGTGAACCCATCGGCGAGGATGAGCTTCGCGCTGCCCTTCGCCGGGCGACGATTGACTTTAAGTGTCATCCGGTGCTGTGCGGCTCCGCATTGAAATACGTGGGCGTGCAAAAAGTGCTGGATGCGGTCATCGATTATCTGCCGGCCCCGACCGATATGAAGAGCATCGTCGGCCACGATCCGCGCGATCCCGAAACCGAAATTGTGCGGCGGCTCGTTCCCGAAGAACCCTTCTGCGGCCTGGCGTTCAAGATCGTCAACGATCAACACGGCGACCTGACCTACGTTCGCGTCTACAGCGGCCGACTCGAAAAAGGCAGCCGCGTGCTCAACGCCAACCGCGGCAAGCGCGAGAACATCTCGCGCATGTTCCAGATGCACTCGGCCGCCCGTATTCCCATCGACGTCGCCGAAGCCGGCGACATCATCGCCTGTATCGGCGTCAAGGAAGCGCTCACGGGCGACACCCTTTGCGATCAGGATCATCCGATCCTGCTCGAGCGCCCTACCTTCCCCGAGCCGGTCATCAGCATGTCGATCGAGCCCAAGACCGCCGCCGACAAGCAGAAACTGGGCGAGGCCCTCACAACGCTCAAGCGTGAAGATCCGACCTTCCAGGCCAAGTACGACGAAGAAACCGGCCAGACCATCATCGCCGGCATGGGCGAGTTGCACCTCGAAATTCTGCGCAACAAGCTCACCCGTGACATGAAAGTCGACGTGATCGTCGGCAAGCCCAAGGTCGCCTACAAGGAAACCATCACATTCATGGCCGAAGCACGCGGCAAGCACGTCAAGCAGTCGGGTGGCCGTGGTCAGTTCGGCGATTGCACCCTCCGCGTCGAGCCCTACACCGAAGCGCAGGCCAAGGAAGATGAGCTCAAGTGGACGGATCAGGTCGCCTTCGAGAACAAGATCTACGGCGGCACCATCCCGAAGGAATACATCCCATCAGTCGAGTACGGCGCACGCCAATCGGCCAAGACAGGCGTCCTGGCCAACTACCCCCTGATCAACTGCAAGATCACGTTGCTGGACGGTTCCTACCATCCGGTCGACAGCTCGCAGATCGCCTTCGAGTTGGCCGGCCAGATTGCATTCAAGGACGCGTGCCGGTCGGCGGGTCTGACGTTGCTCGAGCCGATCATGAAGGTTGTCGTGACGACGCCCGAAGAATTCGTCGGCAACATCAACGGCGACTTGAACAAGCGCCGCGGCCTGATCGTCAACAGCGAACAGCGCGGCAACACCAGAATGGTCGAGGCCGAGGTCCCCTTGTCGGAGATGTTTGGTTACACAACCGAGCTTCGTTCGATGAGCACCGGCCGCGCAAGTTCGGTCATGGAGCCCCTGAAATACGCTCCAGTCCCGACAAACGTCCGCAACGCAATCCTGGAAGAAGTCGGCTGATCCTTGGTTTGAATGAATGAAAGCAGCAGGAGCGTGACGCAAATCATGCTCCTGCTGTTTTATTTGGCGCGTCGATATACCGCCCTTTCCACTCCGGCGGCTTGCCCACAACCTTTCGCACCAGCGCCGACCACTGAATTATGAGCAGAATCACTATGCCCACCGGATGCAAAACCGCCCCCAGCCGCGACTGATGAAAGCGAACCGCGGCCACTAATCTCACCGCGTAAACCGCTATGATGCCGACACAACTCAAACAAAACGCCCCCACCGCCCCGGGCGTTTTTAAACCTTGGAAGAGCAACATCACGGCAAGCAAAAACGGCCCGACTTGCCCTACAAACAGGATGAGAGTCCACGGCACAATCGCCGCCGGCCCAGCCATCCCTTCCGTCGCATTCTTCGACAACCCCCGCCACACCTCCGATCCGCTGCGATACATCCGACAAATCGCCGAATCGGTGGCATCAAACAAGTCGGTTCTCAATCCCGCGCGACGAAACGCGCGCGGAAGGCCAAGCCCATCATGCAATGATTGGCGTATGGCAGCATGACCGCCAGCCCTGAAATAATCGTCCCGCCGCGCCACAAATATCTGCCCACAACCCGCGCCATACGCTGTCGAACGGGAAGCGCGCATGCGCCCCATTGGCAAGAAACCAAGCATCACAAAATGAATCAGCGGAATCAGCAGCCGCTCCATCAGCGTGCCGGTGATTTGCAGCGGAATCCCGGAGAGCAGCGAAACACGCTCTCCGCTTTCCCCACCATCCAGCGTCGCGGCCGCGCGGGCCAGCGTGGTAGGGGAAATGCGCACATCGGCATCCAGAAACACCAGAACCGAATGCGTCGCCAGCCGCGACAAAACATGGCAAGCGTGCTGTTTCCCGCACCACCCCGCCGGCAACGGCGGCGACGCCTCAAGCCGCACCCGCGCATCACACCCGGCCATGCCTCGGACAATGGCACCCGTAGAATCACTGGACTGGTCATCCAGAACGATCACCTCCAAATCCACACCCTCATTGGCCAAAACCGATTCCAGGCATGCACGAATATTTCCTGCCTCATCACGCGCAGGAATAAGCACCGAGACGCCCCAACGCCGGCCCGGCGCTGCCGCCGGCAACGGCCGGTATAGTCGAAGGTTCACGAAGAACAGCCCCGACGGAATAACCGCCAGCAACAAACACAGCATGGCAAGCACGACAATCATGTTTCATGGGGCGCTGCGTCAAGCATATGGGCAGCATCAAACGCGTGGCCACGTAGTCGGGCTCTCGCCCATCGCCATGCATCGTACATCCTTGTGGTGCCCGCCGTGCGATGAAGTAAAGTCGTAAAGCCGGATGAATCGCGCCTCATCGAAGCGGCCGCAAGATCATCCATCGCCACCGCCAATTCCTCCTCCAAAACACTATTGATCCCCACGACGCAATCACCCAACGCCGAATCAATCCCCCTCGGCCGCCCAAAATTCACCAGCGCCTCCGGCCGGCGTTCGGTCCAAAACGTATATTCTACCGCTACCGGCAGCAGCACCACTCCAGACCCCGCCACACGCCGCACTAGGTGCGCAAGCCCCGGCCGAAATCGCAGCGGCCGCCGACGAACATCGCTAAATTCCCCCTGCGGCGTAATCCAGATGGCCGAGCGCGGATCCTCCAGAATCTTCGTGGCAATCTGTAAAAATCGAGCCGCACCGCGCGTCGGAACCAACGCCAAAGAAGCCGAGCTTCGCGAAGAACGGATATTTCTTCAGCATCAACGCGTCAATCGGCCAATAGTGACGCCGTCCCGGCCAGTAATGATTCGCCAGCACAATCGCCGTCATCGGGTCCCACCACGCCGGGTGATTGGCGTAAAGCACCAGCGGCACACCGTCTGAAATCTGAGGCGCTTGCCCAACCCGCAGCGCATGAAAATGATTCCGCACAAACCGGCGGGCATACCACGAGAACCAACCCCACAGAAATCGCGAGATCGCGGGTGGCCCGGCGGCAGTTGGATGATCGTCACTCATTCCACCGAACCTTCCGCCAACGTAGCCGCCATCGGTGGCCGCTGGGAAGGCGCTTTCGCACGTCACATCCGGCCCGACCACACCAAAAAACTTGCGTCGCGAACTCTGCTCAAAATCCACATGAAGCGCATCGGCAGCGATCCAACCGCTCATCAAAACCATCGGCATCCCCGGCCCCGGATGCGCCGCGCCGCCCGCAAGATAAAGTCCCGGCAAATCACTCCGGCGATTGGCCGGCTTGAACGCGCCGAAATATTTTCCATGGCTCGCCAGACCATAGATCGCACCATTCAGCACGTGATATCGATCGTGAATGTCCTGCGGCGTCAAGGCGTGTTCAACCACGATCCTTTCTTCGATATCCTCCAGCCCCGCCGTTTCGCGAAGTTTGTTCAGGATCACCCGCCTGTACTCAGGAAACGTCTTCGACCAGTCATGGTGCGGCCGCAGGTAGGGCGTATGAACCAGCACGTAAAGCGCCTCCCCGCCCGCCGGCGCAACGGCCGGGTCTGTTACCGCCGGCGCTGCGACATAACACGTCGGATCAGGCGCCGGCTCGCCAAGATCATAGATCGCATGAAATTCCTCCTGCGGATTGCGCGAGAAGATGAAATTGTGGTGTAGCAGTTGTTCGTACCGCCGGTTCAGGCCAAGGTACAGCACCACTCCGGAGCACGCCGGTTCATACGTCCGCCGCCGCTCGAAATTCTTTGCAGGCTTGCCACCCACCAGCTCCCGGTACGTGCGCACTGAATCCATGTTGCTCACCACCGCATCCAACCCAAACCGCCGTCCATCCCGCAGCGTCACGCCGCTTACGCGCCCCTCCTTCTGTTCAATCCCAGCCACCCACGCGTCGTTGATATACTCCACGCCCAGTTCCCGCCCCAGCTTTTCCAGGGCGATTGGAATGGCCCGCGTGCCGCCCATCGGATACCACACCCCGCCCTGCGTCTGCATATGCGCGATCCCGCACAACACGGCCGGCGAGGAGTCCGGGCACGAGCCAACATACTGCGTGAAATGATCGATCATCTGCGCGACACGCGGGTCGGCCACATACGCCCGCACAGTCTGCGCCACCGACCGCCCCATCCGCATTGCCAGCACGTCCTTCAACGTCGACAGGCTAAAGCTCGACCGCACGTCCATCATGTCCCGCACACCCCCAATCGAACGCCAAAAATAGAACCGCTCGCTGATGTCATGCAGCCGCTTCGAATAATCAATGAAATCCCCATATCCCTCCGCGTCCGCTGATGCAGTGGAGAATCGCGCCAAGCGTTTCCTGCATCAATGCAACGTCCGCTGACAAATCCAGCACGCCCCCGCCATCGAAGAAACATCTCCACTGTGGATCAAGCGGGAACAGCGAAAGATAGTCCTCCAGCTTCCGCCCACTCTCCTCAAAAATCCGCCGCAACACACCCGGAAGAGTCAGGATCGTCGGCCCCATATCGAAGCGAAACCCGCCGTCATTCAACGCCGCGGCCTTCCCGCCAAGCCACGAATTTGACTCGAATACCGTCACCTGGTGCCCGCGCACCGCCAAGGTGCATGCGGCCGCCAGTCCGCCCAGGCCGCCGCCGATAACGCCAACGCGATGATCGCTCGTTTTCATTCGCAATTCCGCTCGTTGAATATCGTGAATCGCATGCCGCGTCTTCCCCCGTTTCATCAGCAGCGCCAGCAGGCGCATCTTCGCACGCAGCCTCCGCCACGCGGATGGTCCATGAGCGGCCGCAAGATACCGCCCAAAAAGTCGCTCATCCCCCGGCCGCGCTTCGTCCAGATGCGGCCTGAACTTGCCACGCCGCACCGTGATCGCCTTCGGCCGCGTCATCTCCAGCAACCCTTCCGCTCCCCGCGTCACTCCAAACCCGCTGCCGCCCCGCGCCCCAAACGGCAATCGCGGATCGGCCGTGGGAACAATCATATCGTTCACAACAACGACCCCCGCGTTGACGCGCGCCGCCAGCAAACGCGCAGCCCCTTCCGATCCAAAAACGCTCGCCCCCAGCGCAAACGGACACAACTCATTCAGCCGCAGCGCCTCCTCCATATCCTCCACGCCAATAATGCAAAGCACCGGCGCCGCAACGTCCTGCTGCAACATCGCCATCTCCGGCCACGCCTCCGTCAGGATCAGCGGGTACATCACCCCCTCGGGCAAACTCTCCGATCTCAAAAAGTCTTCCAGACACGCCGACATCCCGCCGCCCCTCGATTCCGCCTCTTCCAGAGCATCACGCACCAGCACCCTCAACCGGCCCAGCGTCTTCCCGTCAACTTCAACGGGCTTGGCGTTGGCCGCCAGCGCCGTCAGCCGCGCCACCAATTCATCTTTCAAATCCCGCGGCACAAACACCCGCCGCGGTGCAATGCAGGTCGTGCCGCTGTTCAGCGTCATGCCATACCAAATGCTCCGCCCGGCCATCTCCATATCCGCGTCCGGCAACACAAACGCCGCATCGCACCCCGACAATTCCATCACACTCGGGATCATCCGCCACGACACCTTCTTCATCACGGCCCGTCCCGTGTCGGCCGATCCTGTCAAAAACACCTTGTCCACCCCCGCTTCCAGCACCTCATCCACGACCGCCGGATCACACTCGCTCAACACAAACAAATCCGGATCCACCCCCGCCTCCACCGCCAGCGCGTGAAACAGATGCAGCGGCGTCGACCGCCCCGGCGGCGGCTTGACAACCACCGCATTCCCCGCCGCCAGCGCCTGCACGATCTGCACCCCAGCTAGGAAAAGCGGGTAATTCCCCGGCGCAATAATCAATACAACGCCAAACGGCTCCCGCCGTATTTCCAATCGCGTACGCCATCAACCACGCCGGCCGCCCGTCGCGTCCATGCCTGGTCGCCCGCAAGATATCGCCCCGCCCGCCTCTCCAGAAACCGAATCGCATCCGCCAGCGGAATCACTTCCGCCACCATCGCATCCGCCGCCGACCGATTCGCGCTTGACAGCGCCCCGCCAAATCCGCCCCGTGCAGCGCCAGCCCGTGTCGCAGTCGCTTCAGGATCGAAAGCCTCACCCGCATCGGCGTACTCGCCCATCGCCGCTGTGCCTCCCGCGCCGACCCCACCCGCGCGCGCATCGGCACCCCGCGATCCGAGGCCGGCCAGCTTTCTAATGTTTCAAATACCATGTGCGAATCACACCAATTCTCAGAACCCTCACATCTCCAAGGCTTCTCCCTCCGGCGAACATTGAAAAATATCCGCTGTCTCCCGCCGCACCCGGCCCAGTTTTGGCCGCTTCTCAACCTCCCACGCCATCTCCAACCCATGATCCGCCAGCAGCAGCCGCGAGCTGATCTTCGCCGACTCAAAAATCACCGGCAGCCCACTCCCCGGATGCGTTCCACCGCCCACCAGATAAACATTTCTCAAATCCTCGAACCGATTGTGCGGCCGGCGGTGCAGCATCTGATCCAGGCTGTGCGCCAAGTTAAATGTTGCGCCCGAAATATGTGCTGCTCGGTCTCCCAGTCGCGCGGCGTCACGATCCGCTCAAAGCGGATCCGCTTTTCCAGCTTGTCGATTCCAATCTGCTTAAGCTGGTCGATCACCACCTGCCGAAACCGCCCCCGCTCACGTTCCCAATCCACGTTGTCCGTCTTATGCGTCACCGGCACCAGCACATACAGCGTGCTCTGCCCGGCGCGTGAAAGTGTCGGATCGGTCTTGCACGCGTTCTGCACGTAAAAACTCGGCCGCTTCGACAAAACGTGCCGGTCCTCAATGTCCGCAAGGTTCTCCTGATAGTTGTCCGCCAGCCAGATGGTGTGATGTTCCAGGTGCGGATAACTCCCCTCGATCCCGAGATACATCATAAACGTCGAACACGAAAACTTTCGCGACTCAATCTTCCGATCACTCCAGCGCCGCCGCAATTCATCGGGCACCATTCGCATCATCGTGTTCGCAAAGTCCGACCCAATGACAACCGCATCCGCCGCATAATCCGCCCGCGCCGTCTTCACCCCCACCGCCGCCTTTCCCTCAAACAAAATCTTCTCCACCGGCTCGGCCAGCCGCATCTTCACGCCCATCTCCCGGCACGCCTTGGCCATCGCCGCCGTGATCGCGCCGCACCCGCCAATCGGATGCCACACCCCATACTCGTATTCCAGAAAACTCAGGATCGTAAATAGGCTCGGGCACTGAAACGGGCTCATCCCCAGATACTTGCTCTGAAAACTGAACGCCAGCCGAATGCGCGGATCATCAAAAAATCGCCCCAGATCACTATCCACGCATTTGCGCGGCCGCAGTTTCGTCGCCGCCCGCAACACCGACGGCCGCAGCAATGCCAGGCGGTTTCCAAACGGCGACTCCAATATCGGCTTAAAACTTTTCAGCTTCGCACGATTGTCCTCAAAATACAGCTTCAGCCGCCGCGCATCTTCCGGATTCAGGGCGCTCCAATTCCCGCTCCATCCTCTCCACGTCCGGCGTCGCCCGAATCTCGCCTCCCGCGCCAAACACAAGGTGATACTGCGGATCAAGCTGCACCAGATCCACCTCGCGCCGCAAATTGCGACCACAAGCCCTAAACACTTCTTCCAAGCACGCGCGGATAAAGAAAAAACGTAGCGCCCGTATCAAACTTGAAACCATCCGCCGACAGTGTCGACGTCCGGCCGCCCACGCGCTCCAGGCGTTCAATCACCGTCACGTCACATCCGTTGTTCGCCAGCAACATCGCTGAAGCCAGCCCTCCCGGCCCGGCACCAACAACAACCACCTTGACGGCCATACCGTTGTCCTTTCAACCGGCGCGCGGACTCCCCTTAAGCGGTCCAACGCCCGCTGGCCAAAAACTTTTCGCCACCCGACAAACCAACGCGCTCGGTGGCGATCTCGGCCGCATGCTACGCGCCGGCTTCCGGCCAGGACTTTCAAAAGATTACGCAGCCCCCTCCTCGCCCTCTCGCTCAAACTCGGCCTCGAACCGCTTCAGCCCCGAAATTCCCGTCGAATTCAGATGTCGCCCTTAGCCCACCTCATACCCAAGCACAACCGCCTCCTCAACACGGGCGCGCCCAAAACCAACTGGACACTTAAACGCCGCCCGCCCGATCGCACCGAAAAAAAGGTTTGTCGCCAGCATCCCATCCCTATACAACTCTCACAGCGCCCAACCCGCATGTCTCACAAATCCCGCAAATACCACGACCGTGTCGCCCGCCAGTACGACAGCATCTACGACGACGCCTATTGGGAATACCACGACGAGCTCACCTGGCGCGCCATCAAGCCCCACCTGCCCCGCGATCTCTCTTCCGTCTGCCTCGATCTCGGCTGCGGCACCGGCAAGTGGGGCCTGCGCCTGCTCAAGAGCGGCTTCGCGACATGGTTCGTCGATCACTCGGCCGCCATGGTCGAACAAGCCCGCCGCAAGGTCGAAGCCCAGGGCCCGCGCGCGAAGCGAGCCACCCTCCTCGCGGCCGACATGATCGATCTCTCCGCCATTGAATCCGAGACCTTTACCCTCACCCTCGCCATGGGCGACCCCCTCTCGATCTGTTCCGACGCCCAGCGCGCCGCCCGCGAAATGCATCGCATCACCCGGCCCGGCGGCATCGTCATCGCAACCGCGGACAACAAGCTCGCAGCCCTCGATCATTTCGCCCAAAGCGGCGACATCGACGCCCTCGAAGCCTTCGTCCACACCGGCCAAACCACCTGGCTCACCGCCGACAAACGCGAGCAATTCGAGCTGCAAACCTTCACCCCCGCCTCCCTCCGCAAGCTGTTCGAAAAGTCCGGCTTCGAAGTGCTCGATCTCATCGGCAAGCCCCTCCTCCCGATCCGAAAAAACCCCGCCCTCCTCGCCGACCCCACCACCATGGAGCGCCTCCTCCGCCTCGAACTCCAGCTTTCGAAAGACCCCACCACCCCCGCCACCGCCGGCCACCTCCAACTAACCGCCCGCCGCCCCTCTGAATAGTACCGCACCACCTCACGCTGTCCCCCAATCCGACCCCCTCTCCCAGTACTCTGGGAGAGGGATGGGGTGAGGGCTCTGCCGCCTTCCGCCTACTGCATTACGGACTGCCATTGACTACTGTTCGTCACATCGCCTTCTTCTCCCAATCCGACACCGCCGACAGCCGCACCTGTTCCAGCAGCCGCGCCCGCTGTTCCCGCAGCTTCCGATCTCCGGGATGCGCATCGATGTCATCCGACAACACCGCAAACCCATCGCACCAGCAGCTCTCTCGAAAATAAACCTTCGCCCGCTCATACGAGTTCGACCGCCGCTGCAGCGCTGCCACCAGCCCAGCATTCGCCTCCTCACACCGCACCAGCACCTGCACGCCCGGCCCCTTGGGCTTCCCCTTGACACCCAGCCCCCACTTGTAAGACGCCCCCGGCTCCAGCGTCACCTTGTGCTCCGCCAGACTCACCTTCGCAATCCCCGCCTTATCCCCCGGCAATTCCAGCTCCAGCACCGGCTCAATCTGCCCGGCCTTGGTCAGCGTAAAGCGAATCTTGTCCGTCGTCGGCGTCGACAAATACCAGAACAGCGTCGGCTGCCGCTGTGTCGTCACCGCTTCATCCGGCGACAGCGCCAACAACACCAGATCACCCTCCACCCCGCGCGACTGCGAAAAAATCTTCATCGAATCCGGAGCATCCGCCGGCACCACAAACACCAGATTCTCCCCCGCCTGCGTCGCCGGCCGCTCCTGCGCCCCCACTCCCGCCGCCAGCAGAACATTGCACACCAAGGCCAAAACAAAAGTTCTCATAACGCACCTCCAGCCCCCCCAACAAATTCAATTCCGCGGGACCGTTCCCGCATCAGGCCCTACGCAACCCACCCGCCCGTCTTGCGCCCATCCCATGAAAATCTCCGCGCCCCAATCATACCCGCCACCTCGATCTGCCCATAAACTACTCCCCCGTTTCAACCGCCTATCATTCCCGCGATATAACAGGAAGCCGCTGGCCAAATGTAATGGGCCTGGCATAATCATCCCCGCAACTGTCTCCGTGCCGCTGCGACAATTTCGCTCACATTCAAAGGAACCCAATGAAGCCATCCCTCCAGTCCACCGCCCTCGCCGCCTTGGCCCTCGCCCTTTCCCTCGCCTCCCCCCGCGCCGCGCCGCTGATCCCATCCCCGCGCCCGCCACCCAGCCCACCACGCAAGGTGCCAAACGCACCGCCGACGAACTGCGCGCCGACGTCGGCCAAGCCAATAAAGAGCTTCGCGAAATCATCACCTCTCAAAAAGTCATCTTCGACAAGCCCACCCGCGAGGCCGCCGCCCCCAAGGCCATTCCCGTCATTAAGCGCATGCTCGCCATCTTCGACCAGCTCGCCATTGTCGGCGATGAAATGGACAAACAGCGCGCCCCCATGGCCCGGCAGCAATTCCTGCCCCTCCTCGCCATTTTCGGCGACGCAGACGCCGAAGCCCAGCTCACCAAAACCGCCGCCGGCGCCGACAAGCCCGCTGCCATCGAAGCCAAAGACGCCCTCTTTGGAGTGCAATGGATCCGCGCCGCCGGCGACGCCGCCGCCCAAACCAAAGTCCTCGAAGGCCTCGAAGCCATCGCCAAGGAAGACCCCGAAAACGACGCGACAGCGCAAACCGTAATGGAAGTCGCCTCCCAGGGCGCCGCCACCCCCGAGCTGCGCCAACGCGCCGAAAAAATCATCACGGGTCAGCTCAAAGGCGAGGCCGCCAAACAAATGGCCGATCAACTCCAAGCCGACGCCAAAATGCGCGACATGGAAAACAAGCCCCTCGTCCTCGCCGGCGTCGATCCCGACGGCAAGCAATTCACCACGGCCGACTGGAAGGGCAAGGTCATCCTCGTCGACTTCTGGGCCACCTGGTGCGGCCCCTGTTGCGCCGAGCTCCCCCGCGTGAAAAAGATCTACGCCGATCTCCACCCCAAAGGCCTTGAAGTCCTGGGCGTCTCCTGCGACGAAACCGGCGAAGCACTCAAGAAGTTCCTCACCGCCAACCCCGACATGCCCTGGCAACAACTCTTCGACGCCACCAAGCCCGGCTGGCACCCCCTCGCCACCCAATACGGCATCCGCGGCATCCCCACCATGTTCCTGATCGACAAAAAAGGCATCCTCCGCTCCATCAAAGCCCGCGAAGATTTCGAAACCGAAATCCCCAAACTCCTGGCCGAATAAACACGAAATCGACCACTAAACCCCGCGTTTAATCGTGGCACGGGCGCCCTGCCCGTGGCTTCAATTCATATTCTTCCGCGCACGAGCGAGCCATCCCTCAAGGAATTTCTCATGCCCATCTCCATCCTCCCCCTCTCGCGCCGCCGCTTCCTCACCACCTCACTCGCCGCCGCCGCCGTCCTCGTCGTCAGCCGCTTCTCCCTCGCCCGCGCCAACACCGCTCTCGATCCCAATCGCATCGCCCTCCTCTCCGACATCCACATCAACGCCAATCCCGCCTTCACCGAAAAAGGCATCAACATGACCGACCACCTCCGTGAAGCGGTGGCTGGCGTGTTAAAAACCGCCGACGATTCCCCGCTTCCCGGCACCGTCCTCATCAACGGCGACTGCGCCTACCACACCGGCGAAGCCGCCGACTACGAAGCGCTGGTCAACCTCCTCAGCCCCTTGAGCGACGCCGGCATCCCCATTCACCTGGCCATGGGTAACCACGACCGCCGCGACCGCTTCTGGAAAACCCTCCCCTACGAAAAATGGGCCGCCACCAACGGCTCGCGCGTCAAAGCATTGGACCAGCGCCACGTCCTGGTCATCGACTCGCCCCGCGCAAACTGGATCATGCTCGACTCCCTCGACGTCACCGACAAAACCCCCGGCCTCCTCGGCGATGCGCAGCTCGCATGGCTGAAAGCCGAACTCGATTCGCCCCCAACAAAAGAATCCGCCAAGCCCATCATCGTCCTCTCCCACCACCACCCAAAATTCCCCATCGCAACTGCCGCGGCAACCACAAAACCCACCACCGCCGCCGCCGCAACCCAGCCATGGGCGTCCGCAGTCTCAACCGCCGGCCTCACCGACTCCCAGGCTTTGATGGACATCCTCCTCCCGCGCCGGCAGGTCAAGGCCCTCCTCTTTGGCCACACTCACCAGTGGTGGACCCTCCAGCAGGAAGGCCTTCACCTTCTCAACCTCCCCACCGTCGCCTACCCCTTCCGCCCCGGCCAGCCCAGCGGCTGGGTCAACTGCAACCTCGCCCCCGACAGCGCCCGCCTCACGCTCCACTGCGTAGGAAAAGATCTCCGCAAGGACGCAGACACAATCAACCTGAAGTGGCGCGTCTGAAACCCTCACCCGCCCCACGCTCCTATCGCGGGAACTGTCGCGCGATGCTATAGTCCTGCCGCTCGAAGCAGCAGTAGGGGGCGTGGTTACATTACGGTATAGGTGTTTTTGCAGACGTGGAGGATTGGCCGATGCGCATTCTGATTCCGATGACGGCGTTGCTTCTGTGTGTAACCGGCGGCGCGATGGCGGCGGCCACCCAACCCGCAACCAAACCAGCCAGGCCCACGCCCCCAGGCCGCGACCCGCACACCCCCGGCTATGTAGAGGCCAAAGAGCTTGAGGATGGCGCCGTTCCCCCTGCCGACGCCGACGGCAACTTCATCATCGGCCCCACCCACAAAAAAGCCCCCGAGATGAGCGCGCAGGAAGGCGTGCCGCAGGGAACGATTCACCAGCTGACGATGAAATCCACCGACAGCAAAATCTATCCCGGCATCGCCCGCGATCCCGGCCCACTCGGCACGGTCGATCCGGCCGATCCCGCCAAAATCATCGTCACCACAAGCCATCCCGCCCCCTACACCCGCCGCGTCGCAGTCTATGTCCCCAAACAATACGTTGCCGGCACGGCCGCGCCCTTCATCGTCGGCGCCGATGGGCCAGACGGCTCACTCTTTACCGCCCTCGACAACCTCATCGCGCAAAAGAAGGTGCCCGCCATGGTGGCCATCTCCATCGGCAACGGCAGCGGCGACGCCCAGGGCAGCCAGCGCGGCCTCGAATACGACACCATGTCAGGCCTCTACGCCGAGTTCGTCGAAAAAGAAGTCCTCCCCCTGGTCGAAAAAGAGTGCAACGTCAAACTGACAACCGATCCAGACGGCCGCGCCACCATGGGCTGCAGTTCCGGCGGATCATGCGCCATGATCATGGCCTGGTATCACCCCGATCTCTACCACCGCGTGCTCACGTTCTCAGGCACCTACGTCAACCAGCAATGGCCGAGCAATCCCGAAGACGCCGCACGGCGCCTGGGAATTTCACGAGCACCTGATCCCCGGCAGTCCCGTCCAAGCCGCTCCGCATCTGGATGGAAGTCGGAGATCGCGACCTGCTGAACCCCAATGTCATGCGCGACGACATGCACGACTGGGTGGTCGCCAACGAAAACATGGCCAAAGCCCTCGCCGCCAAGAGCTACCACTACCAATTCGTCTTCGCCAAAAACGCCGGCCACTGCGACGGCGGCATGAAAGGCCAACTGCTCCCAGAGGCGCTGGAGTATGTCTGGAAGGGGTATGGGGTGGGGAAATAAGTAAGCGGACGTGAGGATAGCCGCTTGGGCGGATGATCTGCGTCGCGCCGGCCTTTGCTCAGGATCGCACTCGATACCCGGCGGCTTTGAGCGCGGCGATCACTGGGGCTTGGTGGTCCCCCTGGACTTCAAGCGTAGTCCCTTGCAGTGTGCCGCCGGCGGCGCATTTTGATTTCAACAACTTGAGCAGTTCAGCAAGATCGGTGGCCGCCGGGTCCAGCCCTTCAATGAGCGTCACTTGCTTGCCCTTCCCGCGTTTTTCGATGCGGACTTTGACGATCTGGTCGGCGGGGAGAAGGATTTGACCGGCTGCGTCGCGGGGGCATTGGCAGGTGGCTATAGCCGCTCCGCAGCGTTCGCAGGTGACTTGCCGCTGAAGGGACGTTCCGTCGAAAAAGCCGGGCATGGACGTAAGTATACGCCACAGCTTGTGAGCATTGGTTATCGGACCAGAGGCAATAGTCCGGCGCGGCCAAGAGGTTGGACGATACGTAGCCGTATGGCTGGAAGCAGTGCGCAAAACGAACAGGGGCGATTGTGGCCGCTGCTGGTGGTGGTAATCGCCCTGGCCGCCGCCGCACTGGCCTGGTCCGGCAAAGGCGCGGCCTCGTCACGGGCTTCGGGGGCAGCACGGCCGGTCGTGGCCCCGGAGGCGGGCTGGATGCCGGCCATCCCTTCCGATCGGTGGCAGTGCATCGTGATCCATCACAGCGCGACCGAGGCAGGCGGTGCCAAACGCTTCGATGAGGCCCATCGCGAGCGCGGATGGGATGAGCTGGGGTATCACTTTGTGATCGGCAACGGCAGTGAAAGCAAAGATGGCGAGGTAGAGGTTGGGCCGCGATGGATAACCCAGAAGCATGGCGCCCACTGCAAGACCGACGATTCCTTCTATAACGAGCACGGGATCGGAATTTGTCTGGTGGGAAATCTAGACAACCACCGGCCCACCGCCAAACAGTTGGCCAGTCTGGAGCGGTTGGTGCGCTTTGCTGCGGCGGAATTTCATATTCCCGCCTCCCAAGTGCTGACACATGGGCTGGTGACGGGCAAAACCAAGTGCCCCGGGAAGTATCTGGATTTGCAGGCCATTCGCCGTACACTCGCCAACCAGCGATAACGGCTGAATGGCGTTCTGAAAACAACGCAACGCAGGGACGGTCGAGCGGGTAGCCATATTACGGGCGCGGCTACCGTAAGACTACTTACCTGTTTGGACGAGTGAGGGCACGGGGGATCACCTTCCTGAGGCCGGTAATAGACAATCTGTGCAAGAACTGCGCCTGCAGCCTGCCAGCAGGAGCAGTCCATGCGGCTTCTTCCTCAAGTTGCTAAAAAGCTGCACCGATGGTTAAATGGATAAGATGGGGAATTGAGTAAAGACGGTTGTACCGGATTTGCCTTCTCCACCTTCAAGAATGGGTGACTGTTTCTTGTTGAGGCACGGGCTATGAAGACGGTTTTCACTACCGGCGAGGCGGCCGACATTTGCAAGGTATCACAGCAGACGATCATTCGCTGCTTTGACAGCGGACGACTAAAGGGTTTTCGAGTACCCGGAAGCCGGTTCCGCCGAATCCCACGCGATGCTCTCATCGCCTTCATGAAAGAAAACGGCATCCCGGCCGATGCGCTCGACAACGGGAAACGCAAGATTTTGGTTGTCGATGATGATCCAGAAATTGTGGAGTTGTTCGTGGACGTCCTGGAGCGCGACGGCCGTTTCGAGGTCAAGACCGCAGGCACCGGCTACGACGCCGGGATTCTAACCGGCGAGTTCATGCCCGATCTGGTGATCCTGGATTACATGCTCCCGGACGTGAACGGAAACGTAGTCTGCCGGACAATCCGCCAAAACCCGGCCTTCGAACACATCAAAATCATCATCGTGAGCGGCGTGGTAAATCAGGAAGAAATTAACGATCTGCTCAAAGCCGGCGCAGATGAATTCGTAAAGAAGCCTTTCAACATCGAGAAACTGATTGAGCGAGTCGGCGAGTTACTTTCCGTGTGAGCCCGAGCAGTAGCACGGGCGTCTCGCCCGTGTCCGGCTCCTGGCCCCCAGCACTTGGAAGAATGCTGTGATAGAAGTGCATCAGGCCGCGAGATCAATGCCTCGGGAAGAGATTTACGGGCTGACATCGCAAATGAGGCGGGCCGCCGTTTCAACCCCCTCGAATATCGAAGAGGGGGAGGGACTTGGGAGCAAAAAAGGTTTTCGGAGGCATCTGCGGATTGCCTACGGGTCCTTTGCGAACTGGAAACGCAGTTCATGATTGCGGTTCAACTTGCCTATCTGCCGAAAAATGAAATATCGACAAACTGAAGCTGATGTCCTAAGTAGGCCGCCTATTGAACGGCCTGATCACTCCCTAAAGCCCCCTACTGCCACTGACTACTGACAACTGACTACTCCCCATTATGTCCGATCGACGCATCGAACTGATCCTCCAGCAACTTTCGCAATTGCCCACGTTGCCGACCGTGGCCGTGCGGGTGTTGGAGGTTACGCAGGATGACAGTTCATCGGCCCAGGAAGTAGTTGACCTGATTTCAGGCGATCCCGTGCTGACGGCGCGGATCCTGCAATTGGTGCATCGGGCCGACAGCGGGGTGCGGGGGGATGTCAATACCGTTGAACGAGCGGTGGTGCTGCTGGGGTTTGAAGCGGTGCGGTCCGCCGTCTTGGCGGCCTCGGTTTTCCAATCGTTCTCAGCGGACAAAAGTTCAGGCTCAACCCACTTCAAACGCGAGGAGTTCTGGAAACACTGCATTGCCGTCGCCTGCTGCGCGGAACTGATGGCCGAGGCCCTCACCGGCGGAAAAGGCGACAGAGACGGCATTGTCCCGGCCGAGGCCTTCGTCTGCGGGCTGTTGCATGACGTGGGAAAAGTGGCTCTGGACGCGGCCCTGCCCAAGAGCTACGACCGCGTAGTCGAGGCGGCCGATCTGCTCCGCGGAAACATCGCCGATGTCGAGCGGACGGTGGTAGGGCTGGATCACATGGTGGTAGGCAAGCGTCTGGCCGAGCAATGGAAATTCCCGGCCACCCTGCGCGACTGCATCTGGTTGCATGGCCAATCCCCCGATGCCCTGCCGGCGACCGTGCGAAATCCGCGCCTGGTAAACCTGGTAACGCTGGCCGACTTGATCGTCCGCGAACATCACCTGGGCTACAGCGGCAACTACACCTTTCCCGTGGCGCGGAGCGTTTTGGCCGATGCCGTCGGACTAAGCGAGGAGGCCGTGCGGGAGGCCCAGCAGCATTTAATCGCACACGTCGAACCGCGCGCGAAGGCGCTGGGGCTGGGAGAAGCGCGCAGCGCCGAGCTATATCAGTCCGCGCTGGAACAGGCGAATCGCGAGCTTGGCCGCATCGGCGATCAACTGGCGGCCAAAAATCGGCGGCTACAGATCCGGGCCAAATTTTTCGATGCATTGGCCCAGTTCCAGGGTGAGCTTCGCCCCGACGCTCCGCCCCAACTGGTGCTGCAGGCCATTGCCCAGACAGCCGTGACGGCCCTGCAGGTGTCGCCAGTCGCCGCATTCTCCACGTTGCCCAGCCAGGAGCTGGCCGAAGTGGTCTTGCTGGATGAATCAGGCGACGTGCTGGCGACAAGCATCATCGACTGTCCGCCGCAATTAAGCCGGCCGTTGTCTGGAGAAGGGCCGGTCCTGAGCACTGGCGCCGAGCTCGAGTGGTTGCTGGCCGACGTGTCGCCCCGACTGTCGGGCGATCAACGCTACTGGATCGCACTCGAAGCGGAGGGGGCTTGTATCGGTGGTGTGGTCTGGGGTGCCCGGACTGGCGAAGGGCAGCGATTAAGCACTCAAGCGCAAGAGCTCATGGCGCTGGCGGGAGGGTGGAGCCTTGCCCTTCGGACAGCGCAAATTCGCGAGGAATCGCGGACGTTGTCCGAGCAGTTAGCAGAGACCAATCGCAAATTACAGATGCCCAAAGCGAGCTATTACGCGGCCGGACGCTGGTCATCGTCGGCGAGATGGCGGCAGGCGCCGCACACGAGATGAACAACCCTCTGGCAGTAATCAGCGGCCGGTCGCAGTTGCTGGCATCGCAACTATCAGACCCCAGGATGAAGCATGCGGCCACCAGCATCGTCGAGCAAAGCCATCGCCTCAGCCAGATCATCACCGATCTAATGGACTTCGCTAAGCCCCAACCGCCCAAACCCGTCAGCACCGACCTCTCGGAGTTGGTGGGCCTGCGCCCTGCACGAGGCCAAGATGCTGACGGAAGTCGCCGATAGACATCTTGAGGTAACGCTGGCGGAAGTGCCGCCGGTGGTGGTTGATCCAGAGCAGATGAAAGCGGCGCTGGTCGAAGTGATCGACAATGCCCTTCAGGCAACCGACGAAAGAAACGGGCAGATCACCATCCACGCCGCCTACGACAGTTACTCAGGACGGGTGGTGCTCAGCGTAAACGACAACGGCTGCGGCATGGATGAACAGACGCTCAAGCGCGCTTTTCGACCCGTTCTTCAGCTCCAAGCCGGCAGGCCGCCGACGCGGGCTGGGGCTGGCCAAGGCGCTGCGGTGGGTGGAGTCCAGCGGCGGATCGATCCGGCTCGAAAGCCGCCAGAACGCGGGCACCCGGGCAATGGTGCTGCTGCCGGCGGCGTGGCCTGGCGAGGGACAGGAAAGCACACGCCGCAAGGCCGCCGACGCATGAGCGCGTCCACGAACGCGAAGATGGAGGAGTGAGGGCCGCCGGCTGGAAGCCGGCGTGCAAGTGCGGGCAGGGAGGACCAGGGCAGGAGTTGGATGGTTCGGGAGTGGTGAACAATGCAGTTGAAGACAAGTGAAAAGACTGGGTCATCGGCCCGGCGTGTGCTGGTGGTCGATGATGAGCCATCTGTCCTGGAGTTGATCCGGGACGTGGTGGCCACCCGCCTGGGATGCCGCGTAAGCGTCGCCAAGACCGTCCGCGAGGCACAACGAATCCTGGCAACGGGGGACGAGATTGATCTGCTGGTCACGGATGTGAATCTCCCCGACGGCGACGGCAACATGCTGCTGCTGGCGTTGAAAGAGACGCAGCCGATGGCCAACGCCATCGTGATTTCCGGCGGGGCAACGATGAACGGCGCGGTCAGCGCCATGCGCGGCGGTGCCGTCGATTTTCTGCCCAAACCCTTCACTGTGGATTTGCTCACCGAACGGGTATCGCGGGCGCTGGACCAGCAGGCCAAGGAAGGCAAAAAGCAGCGCCGAATGAAGACGCTTCGAACCGCCGTGCGCCGTCTCAACGAAGCCCGCAAACTGGTCAGCCGAAAAGTGGATTTGCTCTGCAACGATCTGATCGGCGCCTACAGCGATTTGTCCCGGCAGTTTGATACGGTTCGCTTGCAGCAGGGTTACCGCGAATTTATCGCCGGGGCCCGCGACCTGGAGCAGCTACTCTGTCACACCATGGATTGGCTGCTGCGGCAGTTGGGGTACGCCAACGTCGGCATCTGGCTGGCGGCCGACGAAGAGCGGTTCAACCTCGGCGCCTACATGAAATACACCATCCAAGGCTCACCCGCCCTGACCGAGCCTCTGGAAAAGAACCTGGTGCGGGCCGTCGTGCGCAAGACGCTGGTCCATGCCAAGGGGGATGAACTCAAGGTGCTCCTGACCCCCGCCGAGCTGACGCACCTGTCAGAGCAAGAAGTCCTGGCCGTCAACTGCACCTATCTGGGAGACACGCTGGGCGTAATCCTGCTCTTCAGAGACGCCAAGACGCCCTTCAGCCCCGACGACGTGGAAGCGCTGAAAACGGTCAGTCCGCTCTTCGCGATCGCCCTCACCAGCGCGGTCAAGGCCGCCGAGAAGGGGCAGGACGAGGAGTTCGCCGGCGAAGCCACAGACGAAATGCCCGGCGACATCCCCGGCGACATCCCCGGCGATGCGCCGGTACAGGAGCCCAAGAAAAAACCCAAAAAAGATCCGGCCGACTGGTGGAAGAACGGCGAAACCCCCCCGTTCTAATGCGGCCGCTTCATCTGGCCAGCGTGTTAGAGTGGTCCAGCGCGCCAAAGCGGCGGTTCCGGCCCGCAAAGGAACGGATCGCCGCGTGCAACTCCCCAGCCCCAAAGTCCGGCCACAGCACCTGACTGACAAAAAGCTCCGCATAGCTGATCTGCCACAGGAGATAGTTGCTGATCCGCATCTCCCCCGCAGTACGAATCAGCAAGTCCGGGTCGGGCATGCCGGCCGTATACAGGTGGGCCGAAATAGTCTCCTGCGTAATATCGCGCGGCTGAAGCTCATTTGACTTTATCTTCTCAGCAATGGCCCGCACAGCGTCCAGAATTTCCGTGCGGCTGCCATAATTCAGGGCCAAAACCAGATTCAAGCCCGTGTTGTGGCGGGTTTCATCCAGCGTCCGCTGCATCTCATCAAGCACCGGCTGGGGCAGAAGATCGGTCCGGCCAATCTGCCGAAACCGAACATTGTTCTCCATCATCCGAGGCCGCTCCTCACGCAGATAGTCGATGTACATCTGCATGAGAAAACTGACCTCCTCGAGCGGCCGCTTCCAGTTCTCGATAGAAAAAGAATAGAGGGTCAGAAAGTCGGGCGCGCCATAATCCCGCCGCAGGTTCACGCACTCGGTCACCATATTGCGAACAACCTTAGCCCCCTCCTGATGACCCAGAACGCGCTCAAGCCCCTGCCGCACCGCCCACCGGCCATTGCCGTCCATAATGATGGCAATATGCCGCGGAAAGCGCTCGCGGGGGATGTCAGAGAGCCCAACGTCCATGCGGGCAGAATATAGGCTCGCAGACGATTTGCAATTTCAAGCCGGCCACCCGCTGGTGTTCGTCAGGTTCTATGGACTCGCTCCAGTTGGCCTTGGTCGGTGAAGCCAAAAGATCGAGAATCCAAGGATCGCGGCTGGCATTTTATTACCAAAAGCCTTAGAATCGCTGCATCACCCTTGGGCCAATCTGTTGGGACCGCATTTTTGGGTGGTGTTACCGCAGCTTATCCGATGTGAGAGGGGCAGATGTTGGCTCTCAGCGCCTGGGACAAGCCCCAGGACGCTCGAATAGCCATCACGCTAGAGAGTTGAACTTAAATGGAGTGCGACCTGAATGACGCAACTTTTACATGAACCCGCCGGCATGATGGACGCCCCGACAATGGACCTCCCGGCAATGGACGCCCCGGCAATGGACATCGCAGCGGCATCGACAACATCGGTTGAAAAGCCGGACGAATTGGCCAAGTTGAAATTCAGCGGCAGCGATCGGTTTGTCCGGGAACTGCGCCGGCGCGTCGATGCCTATTTTGAAAATACCGGAAAGAAAAAGCGCGACTGCCCCCAGATGTACTTCAAAACCGCCACCATCATGGCGTGGTTTTTTGCGCGCTACCTGCTGCTCCTGTTCGTCGCATCCACCTGGTGGATGGTGATTCCGCTCGCCATTTTGCTCGGCCTGTCCGTCGCCGCCATCGGCTTTAACATCCAGCACGACGGCGGCCACAAGGGCTATTCCGACCGGCAGTGGGTCAATCGCATCATGGCCCTGTCGCTCGATTTGATGGGCGGCAGTTCGTATCTGTGGGATTGGAAGCACAATTCAATTCACCACACGTATCCCAACGTCAGCGGATACGACGATGACATCAACATCGGCCTGTTGGGCCGGCTATCCCCCGAGCAAAAGCGCCTCGGTTTTCATCGATTCCAAGGCGTCTACCTCTGGCTGCTCTACGGTTTCCTGGCCATCAAGTGGCACCTGTTTGATGACTTTCACAACGTCGCCACCGGCCACATCGGCGCCACAAGATTCCCCGTCCCAAGGGCAAGGCCCTCGCAACTTTCATCGTCGGCAAGCTCGCCTTCTTCTCGCTGGCCTTTGTGATTCCCATGCTCCTCCACAAAGTGTGGGTGGTGCTGGCCGTCTATGCACTGGCGGCCTTTGTCAGCGGCGTCGTGCTGAGCGTGGTCTTTCAGTTGGCCCATTGCGTTGGCGAAGCCGATTTTCCCGTTCCCGTCCCCACCGGGGCAGGCAAGGCGGAAATGTCCACCGACTGGGCCGTCCACCAGGTTCAGACCACAGTCGATTTCGCCCGCGGCAACCGCATGCTCTGCTGGTTCCTGGGCGGCTTGAATTTCCAGATCGAACATCACCTGTTTCACAAGATCTGCCACGTTCACTATCCCGCCCTGTCCAAGGTAGTGGAAAACACCTGCCAGGAATTCGGCGTGCGCTATTCGGCCCACAAAACGTTCTGGTCGGCGCTGGTCTCCCATTGCCGCTGGCTGGTATTAATGGGCAAGCCAACCGCCTGAACGCCTTGTATATGAAATCCAACGACAAGGGAGCTGCACCACCCGGCTCCCTTTTCTCATGCGCCCGCCACGCGCTCCGCCACAAACTCCCAATCCCCCCCCGACGTCCTCGGAATGACAATCATGTCCGCCACGCAACTGCTACTGAGGCATTCCAACCCCGGCACTGACGCCAGGCACAGGCAGGCCGTGGTCATGTCCGCCACCAACGTATGAAAAATGGCGGCAACCAACTGTTGTGGCACGTCACACAGCACACAATTTTCAGCGATCAACTGAGCGTAGACGATAGTCGCCAGACAATGTCCAGCGGCGAGGGTAATGTGCATATCGGTGAGAAACTCAGCGTTTAATCGGATTCGCCGCGAAGCAATCTCAAACGCCTTCGCCTGTCGAACAAAAAGACGCACGTTGCCAATCGCCCAGAGCGGCCGATAAGCATCCAAAAAGGCCGGAAAAGTGATGCTGTGGATGGCATTGGTCCGCGCACGAAAGAGAAACAAATTCTCATCGGCCGGCCCTTGAGACGCAATAAGCGACGCTGGTCGCTGGAGGTTGCTCCTACGGCCACCGAAGTACCGCTGCGCAAACTGGGCGGTGGCCGCAAGGTTAATGTGCGTGCTTCCCTCCAGTCCAGGAATAAGCTGCACGTCGCGCAGAGCCATTTCAAAGTAAGTGTCCGCCTCAAAGCCCTTGGCCCCCACGCATTCAAGCATCAGCGCCATAACCTTCACCCCTTCAGCACTCACGCGTGCCTTCTGCACCGCCGTGAAGAGAAGGTACCGCCGGTCGGCGTCGGTCGCCGCGTGGACGTAATCCAGCGCGCGAAAAGCATAAAGCTTCATGCCGCACAGCCGCGCATAAGCCTGCGCCATCAGCGACTGGATATGCGGCATGCTCAGGACCGATTTGCCATAAAGCATGCGCTTGCGCAAATGCTCGGCCGCTTCAGAAAAAGCATGCTCGCACATGCCAATAGAGCCGAACCCCAGAAAAAACTTTCCCAGCGTAACCGCGCCAAAGACAGCATCCCAAGCATCTCGCCCTTCGGCGATAATATCGCATGCTTCAACCGGATGATCCTTCACTTCAAACGCCCCAACATATCCGGCGCGAACCCCAAAAGTCCGAATTTTCCGCAGGCCGCTGATGACCTCAGATCGCGCAGGACGCAGGGCAAAAAGCGCAAACGGAAACCTCCGGACATGACCGTTAGTGCGAGGGTCCTTCCGCCGCGCCAGAATCGCGATGATCGACGCAACATTCACATTGCCAATGTAAAACTTAGCGCCAGTGGCGACAAAGTGATCCTCGCCAGTTTGCGTCAGGGTGAATTCATTGCCCAGAAGATCCGACCCGTGCTCCCGTTCCGACACCCCAAACGCCAGGAGATGGCCACCTTCGAGCGACGCCACAGCCTCTTTTTTGATCGCATGATTCGTCCCGATTTGAATGGAAAAGTGGGCCAGCAGTGTCGCCTGGAAACTATATCCGTGGGCGGGACTGCAATAGGCGATCGACTCCACGAAACTGCGCAAGGCGGCAGAAGATCAAGGTGGCTCCCACGGCTGGAATACGCTCGCGGTGAAAGCACGGCCGCATACAGGCCGTGGGCGGCCTGGTACGCGATCCAGTCGTCGTACCATCGTTCAAGGCGATCCTCTTCCTTCAGCGCAACCAACCCCTTGGATTCAAAAAATTCGAGCAGCTTCCGAATGGCCGGATCGGCCAGATAAGGTTCAGCGCCCGATGACGACGCTGTAAGGCTAAGCGTTTGCGGCTGGATTGATTCGAGCGATGCGTCCGCAACACCTTCGAGGAAGCCGCGGGCAGAATTGCCATCAACAACGTGCATCGTCACCTACATCGCGATGCTATAGCGAAAGCAGACAGCATTGATAGACAGGATTTTCGGACAGGTTCAAAAGCCCCGCGTCGTTATCCTCACAACGCCGCATCCATCCCCGCGGCCGCCACATCCATCAGCCACGTAACCCGGCCAGTGGGGGGGTCAACAAGCTGAATCGGCAACCGCTGCGGCTCCCGTGGCCCTTCCAGCACTTCCTGCACACGCTGCGCCTTATCCGCCCCCGCCACAAGGATCAGAATGTCCTTCGCGCGGTTGATAAAAGGTGCACTGAGCGTGATGCGCCAGGTGTCCAGCTTCTCCACGTAATTCGCCACGCACCGGTGATGGATCTCCCCCAGCGCCTTGGTGTTGGGGAAAAGAGACGCAGTGTGGCCGTCGGGACCCATTCCCAGCAGAATCATGTCCAGCCCATCATCCCCGAAGTTCTGCTTGAGCATCTGCCCATAAGCGATGGCCGCCGCTTCCGCATCAATCTCCCCAGCCATCCGGTAAATCTGCTCGCGGGATTGGCACCTTGCTCAGAAGCGCATCATTGGCCATGCGGTAATTGCTGTCGGGGTGGTAGGGGGGCACGGTCCGTTCGTCCCCGAAATAAACATGCACTTTGGCCCACTCAATCCGCTTGCGATAGGGCTCATCCGCCAGCATCTCGTAGAGCGCCTTGGGCGTGCTGCCCCCCGAGACGCAATGGAGAAGAGGCCGCGATCCACGATCGCCTGATCGGCCGCGGCGACAATCCGGTCGGCCGCCCCGGCAGCGACGGCCGCGGCGTCCGGCAAAACTTTGATGATCGGTTCAGGCATAGTTGTCTGCGAGTCTACCGACGCGAACCGCAGGTGTGAACGTAAGAATGCATGTGGAAAGTCACCACACCTTCAACCCTTCGGCCGCCACACCGGCGGCGGCCCAGGCGAGAACCGCCAGCGCAACCCACCCGAACTGCGCTCCGCTGGAAACGCGTGTCATTTTCCCATCGAAACAGCTTCGCCCCCGACAAAGTCGCGGCCGCCCCGATCACCGCCAACGCAATAAAGTTAAACGCCACCAGAGCCGGCGTAGGGTGACGCTGGCGCGAGTCGGGTCGGCAATGGCCAGGCGCATCGCTTCCACCGCATACCGGCCGGGAGAAAAATGGTGACGTGATGAGCCACCCACACCGGAAGCATGCGCAGCGGCACCCCCACGCCACCAATCATGATCATCGGAAGGAACAGCGTCTGGCCAAGTGCCTGCACAGCGCTGGTGCCGTTGGCGATCATCGAGATCAGCAGCCCAAGGCCAAGAAACGCAAAGCTGCTCGCGCAGAACGCCGCAAAGAGAAGAGCCGGGTGCTGAGGCATCGGGCTGTTGTAGACCGTCATCGCAAGGATGAGCTGCAGAACGGCCGCCGTCAGCACCAGAAAGAATCGCCCCAGCAGCATGCTGATCACAAACCACACAGGAGGCAGCGGCGTAAGTCGGTAACGGCGCCAGACGCCCCGCTCGCGCTCGGTGACAAACTGGATCGGCATCCCAAAACAAGCGCCGCCCAGCGCGCTGATCGCCAGAAGCTGGGCAAGAACGTCTGACCCAAGCGGCTGCTTGCTCCCGTGCCCAAACACACTGCCGAATGCGACCAGAAAAAAAATGGGAACAACATACCCGAAAACAACAGCCTGCGGATTGCGAAAGTTGAGCCGCAGCGAAGTCAGAAGATGGGTGAGGAAACCTTGCATCGGAGGGTTCAGGGTTCAGGGTTCAGGTCATGGATGAGCGGTCTGGATTTGCGGTATATCTCGGATACTTCGCCCAGTCAGTTCAATAAACACGTCTTCCAGGCTAGGGCGGTGGACGTGCAGGTCCAGGAGTTCGTTTTGTTGTTCGTCCAGCATCTTCACCAGCGCAATAACAGTTTGGCTGACACTGGTCGTGGTAACCCACGTGCCCTGGCCACTGATGTCGGCGTTAGCGATTGCCGGCAGCGATTGGAGCTGCTGCACGGCCAGTGGCTTGGCAGTGCTGACGGTGACACGGGGAAGTCTCTTGGATTTAGCAATCAGCTGATCCGGCGTCCCCTCAGCAATGATTTGACCATGGTCGATGATCGCCAACCGGTCGCACAGTTGCTGCGCCTCTTCAATGTAGTGGGTCGTCAGAAGAATAGTTCGGCCATCGGCCCTCAGTTGCTTCACCACCGCATGAAGCTCCCGCCGCGATTGGGGATCAAGGTTGGCCGTCGGCTCATCCAACAGCAAAACGTCCGGCTGGCTCACGAGCGCAACCGCAATGGCCAGCCGCTGCTTTTGGCCGCCCGAAAGAGTCTCAAACCGCGCATTGGCTTTTTCCGACAAAGAAAATTGCTCCAGCAGCAGGTAAGGATCGGCCGCCTGTCGATAGAAGCTCCCGAACAGTTTCAACGCCTCCACAACTTTTATCTTGTCCTGAAGCGAGGTGGATTGAAGCTGCACCCCCAGGCGCTGCTTTACCTCGCGAGGCTGCCGGGTGATGTCATAGCCGCAAATCTGAAGCAGCCCCGAGGTCGGCGGGCGAAGGCCACAAAGGCACTCGATGGTCGAGGTCTTGCCCGCCCCATTGGGTCCAAGAAGCCCAAAGATTTCCCCCGCGCGACATCGAAACTCAGGCCGCGAACGGCCTGCACGGGCCCGTAAGATTTCGTCAGGTCTTGTACAGAGACGATTGGCGAGGTCACGCGACAAACGCTACCAGACCGCATGAGGCGACGAAAGTGCGGCAAGTAAGCCGCATCGGGATTAACGTGTTCCATCGTTGCCCGGAAGGGGTAGAATGGCCGCCATGATGACTACCACCAAATCCGAACAGGCGATCAAGTCTGGCGAGGTTCAGCCAGGCATGTCCTTCAACGAGAAGGTCTGGGCGCTGAACGGTGCGCGTGCCCGCCGGGAAGGTCACCACCTATTCCGAGATCGCCCGAAAGCTCCAAACCAAAGGCTATCGCGCCGTGGGCAATGCCCTCAATCGCAACCCGTACGCCCCGGCCGTCCCCTGTCATCGCGTCGTCGGTAGCGGCGGGGCGCTCACCGGATTTGCGCAAGGATTGGAGCGCAAGGAGCAAATGCTGGCGGAAGAAGGAGTGGCCATGCGCCGGGGAAAGGTAGACCTTGAAGCCTGCTTCCACGGGCTATAGGAGCGAAAGCAGCGGCGACGGGGACAGTACGATCGGAGGATAGATCATGACAGAGACCTCCAGAGCCTTAATGGTCGGAAGCGTTCTCGTCCTGGCCATCGCGGGGGCCGCAATCGGTGCGCCCACAACCGCACCAGCCACGGGGGAGGACGTGGCAGCATTGATTGCCAATCTGGGCGACAACGAATTTTCGGTCCGCGAGGAGGCCAGCAGAAAGCTCCGCGAGATCGGCAAAGGTGCGCTGCCTCAGATCAAGGAAGCGGCCAAAAGCGAAGACCCCGAAGTTCGCATGCGCGCAGAAGATCTGGTCAAGCGGCTCGAGCGCCGGCCGCCCCCCGGCCCAGACCCCGCCATCGGCGGTCCCATCCGAGGCCACGGCGTGCGCATCTCGGAAGCAGGCGGCAACAAAATCGTCGATGTCACAGAAAACGGACGCGTCATCCATATCTCCACAGGCGCCAATGGCGTGGAGATGGCCATCACCGGCGCGGGATGGCAAGCAGGTCACCGAAGAATACAAGGCCGCCAGCCCCGAAGAACTAAAAAAAGAAAACCCCGAGGCCTACGCCATTTACCAGCGGTGGGGCGGCGGAGCGGGACCGGGCTGGGTTATCGGCGGGCAGGGCCAGTTGATCGTCAGAGGGGGCGGCCAGGTCATAGTTAACAACGGAAACCTGAACCTGAACGGACTAATCCAGCGGGCCAACGAAGATGAAGTAGCCAACCTCCGCAAAAAGCTCACCGACGAGATGGCCCAGGCCAACCTGCCCGACGCAAAACAGCAACAGGTACTGGATCAACTAGATCAACTGGACAATCTAAAGAGGGTCGACCCAGACGCGACGGCGGAGGAGGAGCAGCAGCGGATCACAAAGTTCATGGACCAGAGTGACTCGCTTCGCAAAAAGATCGACGAGTTAAAGCTCAGCGATCCCGGCGACGCCCTCCCGCCCCCAGCCAAGGCCCGCCTGGGCGTCTCGCTCGTGGCCCCAGACGACTTCAACGGGGACGCGGCCGGCCTAAAGGTGGCCAAAGTCCTCCCAGATTCGCGGGCGGCCAAACTGGGACTTCAGGAAGATGACGTGATCGAAAAAGTAAACGGCCAGCCCATACGATCCGTAAAGGACCTCCGCCAGGCTGCAATGAACGCAAAGAAAGCACTTACCCTCGACATCGAGCGGGCCGGAGAAAAGATCAAGCTGGAGGAAAAGCCCGAAAAATAGCGAGCGTGGCTCCCTTCTCCCATATTAAGTCACCCACCCTCCGCATCGGTCCAGCATTTCCTTTGACTCCCTTGACACTCACCTAACAAACCCCTATATTACCCTAAGCGTCGACTCGCAAGCCACTAGCCCACGCCGCCCCATCCCCCAGATGGAGCACAACAAGGGGAACAATGCTATACCAAAACCCCGGATGCAAATCCGCGGCTTCTTCCCCCACGCCTCACCGACCCCCTTGGCGCACACACTCTCCTCGTCGGTCGCTTACGTGTCGGTCATGGTCGCTTTGTGTGCTGGTTACGTGTCGATCACGTGTCGGTTGCGTGCCGGTCATGTGCTGGTCATGTGTCGGTTATGTGTTTGTTTTCTGCAGCCATTTTCGCTCTAAACCCTTGTCAACACTCATCCCCTCCCAAAAACCCCACGCGCAACTCAATTGCAACAACAAAACAAGCACCCAAACCGACCCCCATTCCACTTCTTCCTTCATACTTCTAACCTCCCCTCCCCCCCAACCCAAAACACCACGCCACCCACACCGTATACAAATGAACGGACGCACTCCTGCACCAACCCCCAACATGACAGCAATACTTTCGCTCGATACCCTCTAACTCGCAATCAACCCCTGAAACCCATGCCCCAACCACCCCTCATCCGCCTCGCCCCCTTCCTCCTCGCCACCCTCCTCGCCTCCGCCGCCGGGGCCGGCCAAGACCCTGCCCCCGACACCTCCCCCGACACCCTCCAATTCAACCGCGACATCCGCCCCATCCTCTCCGACCGCTGCTTCTCCTGCCACGGCCCAGACTCTAACAAACGCAAGTCCGGCCTCCGCCTCGACCGCCAGGACGCCGCCTTCGATCCACTCCCCAAGCACACCGACAAACGCGCCTTCGTCCCCGGCCATCCCGCTGACAGCTTCGCCTACCAGCGCATGATCACCACCGACGAAGACGAAATCATGCCCCCCGCCAAATCCCACCTCAAGCTCAACACCCGCGAAAAAGATCTCATCCGCAAGTGGATCGAACAAGGCGCCCACTGGCAGGAACACTGGGCCTTCCTCAAACCCATCCGCCCCCCCGTCCCTGATATCGCCGACACCGCCTGGCCGCGCAACGACATCGACCACTTCATCCTCGCCCGCCTACAGCGCGAAGGCCGCTCTCCCTCTCCCGAGGCCGACAAACCCACCCTCATCCGCCGCGTCTGCCTCGACCTCACCGGCATCCCCCCGACCCCCGCTCAGGTCGAAGCCTTCCTCGCCGATCAATCTCCGGGCGCCTACGAAAAGCTCGTCGACCGCCTCCTGGCCTCCCCCCACTACGGCGAGCAGATGGCCATCGCCTGGCTCGACTGCGCCCGCTACGCCGATTCCCACGGCTTTCAATCCGATCCCGAACGCTTCATGTGGCACTGGCGCGACTGGGTCATCAACGCCTTCAACGCCAACATGCCCTTCGATCAATTCACCATCGAACAACTCGCCGGCGACCTGCTCCCCAACGCCACCGACGATCAGAAAATCGCCACCGGCTTCAACCGCAATCACCGCATCAACTCCGAAGGCGGCGTCATCGACGAAGAGTGGCACGTCGAAACCGTCATCGACCGCGTCGAAACAACCTCCGCCACCTTCCTGGGCCTCACCATGGGCTGTTGCCGCTGCCACGATCACAAGTTCGACCCCATCACCCAGAAAGAGTTTTATTCCTTCTACGCCTTCTTCAACAGCATTAACGAACGCGGCGAATATTTCTCCGCCGGCATCGACAAAGGCATCAACGCCGCCCCCATCCTCAAAGTCTTCGACGCCGATCAAAAGCAGCACATCGCAGATCTCACCACCCACATCGCCTCCGCCGACGCCCGACTCAAGCAAATCGAACAGCGCCTCCCCGACATCGAAAAGAAGTTCATCGAAGACGGCGGCAAGCTGCGCGAGCCCGAAGGCCTCCTCGCCCGCTTCCCCCTCGACGAGGATCCCAGCGGCATCGACGCCTCCGGCAAAAGCATCCCCGCAACCCTCACCGGCCCCGCCACGCGCCCCTGGACCGACGGCAAAATCTCCAAAGCCCTCAAGCTCGCCGACAAAGACGCATCCATCAACGCCGGCGACGCCATCCATTTCGAACGCACCGACGCCTTCACCGTCGGCGCCTGGGTCAATCTTCAGGCCCCCGACGGCAGCATCGTCAACAAGATGGATGAAGGCCCATCCTTCGCCGGCATCGACTTCTTCGTCCAGGCCGGCAAAGTCGCCCCCCACTTCGTCCACAACTGGGACGAAAAACAAGCCCTCAAGGTCATGACCCGCAACTCCCTCCCCATGAAAACATGGGCCCACGTCATGGTCACCTACGACGGCACCAGCAAGGCCGCCGGCGTCAAAATCTATTTCGACGGCAAGCCGCAGGAAACGCAGACGGAGATCGACAAGCTCGATGCCTCCATTCTCAGCAAGTCCCCGCTGCTCATCGGCAAGCGCATCGCCTCCTCCCCCCTCACCGGCGTGGTCGATGACGTCCGCTTCTACAATCGCGTCCTCACCCCCAAAGAAGTCACCAGCCTCGCCTCCAGTCCCGACGCCGAATCCCTCCTGAAAATCGCGCCCGCGAAACGAACTCCCGAACAACAAGCCAAAATCGCCGCCATCCTCCTCGCCCCCGATCCCGATTACGCCAAAACCACCACCGATCGCGATCAAGACCGCAAATCCCTCGACGCCCTCGCCAACGATCCCCGCAACACCACCATGGTCATGGAGGAACTCCCCAAACCCCGCGACACCTTCATCCTCCTCCGCGGCCAATACGACAAGCACGGCGAAAAAGTCCTCCCCGCCATTCCCGCGATCTTTCCACCCCTCCCCCAAGGCGCCCCCGCCAACCGCCTCGGCCTCGCCCAGTGGATCGTCGATCCCGCCAACCCCCTCACCGCCCGCGTCCAGGCCAACCGCCTCTGGGAAAAATTCTTCGGCGTCGGCCTCGTCAAAACCAGCGAAAACTTCGGCACCCAGGCCGACGCCCCAAGCCACCCCGATCTCCTCGACTACCTCGCCACCGAACTTCTCCGCCAGCACTGGGACCTGAAAGCATTCCAAAAGCTCATCGTCACCAGCGCCGCCTACCGCCAATCCTCCAAACTCACTCCCGATCTCCTCGAACACGATCCTGAAAACCGCCTCCTCGCCCGCGGCCCCCGTTTCCGACTCCCCGCCGAAACCGTCCGCGATCAGGCCCTGGCCGTCAGCGGCCTCCTCGTCGAAAAAATCGGCGGCAAAAGCGTCAAGCCCTACGAACCCGCCAACGTCTGGGCCGGCAACCTCTATGGCAATCTCACTACATACAACCTCGACACCGGCGACAACCTCTACCGCCGCAGCCTCTACACCTTCCTCAAGCGCACCGCCGCCCCGCCCAACCTCAACGTCTTCGACATGCCCACCCGCGAATACTGCATCGTCAAACGCTCCCGCACCAACACCCCCCTCCAGGCCCTCGACACCCTTAACGATCCCACCTACGTCGAAGCCGCCCGCGCCCTCGCCCAGCACATGCTCACCGACGCCGGCCAAACCCCCGCCGACCGCATCGCCTACGGCTTCCTCCGCGCCACCTGCCGCCGCCCCACCGACTCCGAATCCAAACTCTTGCAAGACGCCCTCGCCACCCAACTCGACCGCTACCACAAGGATCCCGCCGCCGCCAGAAAACTCATCAGCGTCGGCGCTTCCCAGCCCGACCCTAAGCTCGATGTCTCCGATCTGGCCGCCTACACCATGATCGCCAGCGTCATCCTCAATCTCGATGAGATGGTCAACAAGCCCTAGAACCTCGAAAGCCGTTATGAAAGATCCACTCTCCATCATCCAGATGCAGGACGCCCTGAACCGCCGCACCTTCCTCAAGCACTCCGCCGCCGGCATCGGCATGGCCGCCCTCGGCGCCCTCTTCGCCCAATCGGCCTCCTCCGGCGCCGCCCTCGACATCGCCGCCAAACCTTCCTCCGCCCTCCCCGGCCTTCCCCATTTCCCCGCCAAAGCCAAACGCGTCATCTACCTCTTCCAGGCCGGCGCCCCTCCCAACTCGACCTCTTCGACTACAAGCCCGATCTCCAGAAACTCCACGGCCAGGACCTCCCCGCCTCCATCCGAATGGGCCAGCGCCTCACCGGCATGACCTCCGGCCAAAAGTCCTTCCCCGTCGCCCCCTCCGCCTTCAAGTTCGACCGCTACGGCAAAAACGGCACCTGGATGAGCGACGCCATCCCCCACACCGCAAAAATGGCCGACGACATCTGCGTCATCAAGTCCATGTACACCGAGGCCATCAACCACGACCCGGCCGTCACCTTCTTCCAATCCGGCTCCCAAATCGCCGGCCGCCCCTCCATCGGTTCGTGGTTCTCCTATGGACTCGGCTCTGAAAACAAGGACCTCCCCGCCTACGTCGTCCTCATCTCCAAGGGCGAAGGCCAGGCCCAGCCCCTCTCCGACCGCAACTGGGGCAGCGGCTTCCTCCCCACCCAGCACCAGGGCGTGCGCCTGCAAGGCTCGGGCGAACCCGTCAGCTATCTCAACAATCCCCCCGGCGTCGAACGCTCCGACCGCCGCTCCATGCTCGACACCCTCTCAAAGCTCAACCAGCTTCGCGAGCCCATCGTCGGCGATCCCGAAATCGCCACGCGAATCTCCCAATATGAGCTCGCCTTCCGCATGCAGGCCTCCGTCCCCGATCTGGCCGACATCTCCAAAGAGCCCGCCGATGTTCTCGAGAAATACGGCCCAGACGTCCGCAAGCCCGGCACCTATGCCGCCAACTGCCTCCTCGCCCGCCGCCTCGCCGAGCGCGACGTCCGCTTCGTGCAGTTGTTCCACATCGGCTGGGACCAGCACTCCAACCTCCCCCGCGACATGCGCAAGCAATGCCGTGACACCGATCAGCCCACCGCTGCCCTACTCGCCGACTTAAAGCAGCGCGGCCTTCTCGAAGACACCCTCGTCGTCTGGGGCGGCGAGTTTGGCCGCACCGTCTACTCCCAGGGCGAGCTCACCGCCACCAGCTACGGCCGCGACCACCACCCCCGCTGCTTCTCAGTCTGGATGGCCGGCGCCGGCATCAAACCCGGCATCACCCACGGCGCCACCGACGACTACTCCTACAACATCACCGAAAACCCCGTCCACGTGTACGACCTCCACGCCACCATCCTCCACCTCATGGGCATCGACCACACCCGCCTCAACTACAAATTCCAGGGCCGCTATTTCCGACTCACCGACGTGGAAGGCAAAATCATCCACCCCATCCTCGCCTGAATAAGCCACCTACAGACAAAGCGAGAAGTAGAAAGGGAGGCAGATGAAAGGACTAGTAATGCGAGCCGACGTGATCTTTTTGCCTGCGGATTTACGGGAGAGGGATTTGAGCGGGCGAGCGGTGGTGGTGTTTGATGTGCTGCGGGCGACAACCTCGATGGCCGCGGCGCTGGCGGCGGGGGTGGCCGAGATTCGGATTTTTGGAAGCACTCACGACGCTGCCGACGCGGCGCGGGGGTTTGAAGGGGAGCGGGTTTTGTGCGGTGAGGAGAAATGTCTGCCGCCGGCCGGGTTCGATCTGGGGAATAGTCCCGGAGCGTTCAGGGCGCATCGAGCATGGCGGCAAGACAGTGTTCATGTCCACCACCAACGGCACGCGTGCATTGATCGCGGCGGCCGGGGCCGGGGCGGTGTTAACGGGAGCACTGGTGAATGCTTCCGCAGTGGCGCGGCAACTTCAAAAATTTGGCATGGACGTGACGCTGCTGTGCGCGGGAACGGGCGGTGAGTTTGCGTTGGAGGATGTGGTCGGGGCGGGGGCGGTGCTGGATGCTCTGGGGGCGGTAGCGAAGGTAGAGTGCGCGTCAGATCGGGCGCGGATGGCCGGAGAGTTTTTCAGGTCAGCGCGCTGCAACTTGCGGGAGGTGCTGGCGGATTCGATCGGAGGAAGGAATGTCTTGGCCGTGGGGCTGGGAGCGGACATCGATTTTGCGAGCCGATTGGATGCGGTGGGGGTGGTGGGCGTGGTGAGATCGGGGCCGCTGCGGGTTACGCGCTAACCGCACTTTGATTAGGATAACTTCCCGCGTACATTCCCATTCATCGCCATGGGCCAAGGCTGAGGAGTATTGACATGTCTGACGTCGGAACATTGCCGTATCACAGCGTTATTTCCAAGCCGCCGCTGGAACTCAGCCTGCGGCTGCGGTTGTCGGTGATGATGTTTTTGCAGTTTGCGATCTGGGGGGCCTGGTTTGTGGTCTTCAACGTCTACTGCAAAGAGACGCTGCACTTTTCCGGGACGCAGATCGGAAGCCTTTACGGCACGATGGCGCTGGGGGCGATTCTGTCCACAATGGTTGCGGGGCAGGTGGCGGATCGTTTTATCTCAAGCGAGTATCTGATGGCCGGCTGTCATTTGGGCGGGGCAGCGCTGCTTTATGCGATGGGGCACGTCCACAGCTATGGCGAGTTGTGGTGGATTTCTCTGGCCTATGCGCTGCTTTATAACCCGACGCTGGCGGTCTCGAATTCCATCGCGTTTGCGCACATTCCCGACGCGACGCGCGACTTCCCCAGCTTGCGGGTGCTGGGGACTTTTGGATGGATCGCGGCCGGGATGTCGATTGACGCGCTCTTGCCCAAGGGGGCGGCGGCGACCAATCGGCCGTTGATGATGGCGGCGGTTTTGTCGGTGATCCTGGGCGTGTTCGGCCTAGCGCTGCCGCATACGCCGCCGTCGGGAAAGAAGGGGGACGCAATTCCGTTTCTCCGGGCCTTTAGCCTGCTGCTGGTGCCGAGCTTTGGGATCTTTTTCGGGATCAGCTTTGTCATCACGATCGCGTTGGCGTTTTATTACGGATTTGCCGGGACGTATCTGGGCGATCTGAAGATCAACAACATCGCGACGACGATGAGCATTGGCCAATGGTCGGAGCTTGGGTTCATGCTGCTGTTGCCCTTTGCGCTGAAACGCCTGGGGATGAAGTATGTGCTGGGGGTGGGGATGGCGGCGTGGGCGATCCGGTACTTGCTGTTCAGCATCGGGCACCCAATTCCGCTGGTGCTGGTGGGCGTGGCGCTGCATGGAGTGTGTTTCGACTTTTTCCTGGCGGCCGGATTTATCTACACCGATGAGAAAGCCCCGGCCGCGATTCGAGGATCAGCTCAGGCGCTGTTTGCGTTTTTGGTGTACGGGGCGGGAATGTGGATCGGGAACGAAATTTCCGGTCGCGTGGTGGACCATTACACGGTGAACGGGGTGATCCAGTGGTCACGGGTTTGGATGGTGCCGGCCATTGGCTCGGCCATCTGTCTGGCGGTGTTCCTGCTGGTGTGGCGGGACCGCGAGGATCGGGTCGAGGCGGTGTAAGCCTCGTTTACTCATGCAACAAGATTGTATGGGACGCCTCGGCTTCATTTATGAGTTCTCACGCATCGATTCCGGATCGATGCCGTTGCTTTTGCACCAGTCGAGATATGCGAACGGTGAGATTTCGCTGGGCTTGATTTCGCTGCGGCCGCCCCAGAAGACGTTGGTGTAGCTGACGGGGATGCCGACGGATTCGAGATGTTCGTCGATGGCTTTTTTGTGGGCGAGGACCATTTCCTTCTCGGTGCCGTGGGCGACGCCCATGATGTTGACGTTGGCGAATTCCGGGCCGCCTTCGCGCCAGTAGGCGTGGGTCATGATGTGGAATCGGCCGACTTGGCGGCCAGTTTCGATCTCCCGGCCTTCCGGAACCGCCCAGTGGAAGAGGGCGTTGAATTTGGTGACGCGTTCGCCGGTGGAGAGTTGCTTGACGTGCTCGAGGAAGGTGGAGAATCGGCCGACGACGCCGCGGCTGATTGAGGTTGTGGGCAACCTCATAGAATTGGTCGAGGCTGACGCCGGCTTCTACGGCGCGCGGGCTGCCAGAGGTTTTCGTGGATTTCATCGGGCTCGAACTCTCGCTTGAGGGCGACCAGGACACGCCATTCGAGATCGGTGAGCTCGACGATCTGAGTGTCGAGCACTTCGGCCAGTTCATCCGACTTGCTGCCGGGTTCCATGCCCCGACGGCGAACGTGGCCGACGCCCAGGGCGAAAAGGCGCTTGGCGGGCATAAGACGGAAGCTGGTCGCGCCGCACTGGGCTGCGAGAAATTGACAGTGTTTTTCGAGAGAGAAACCCTGGGGAACCTTAATGGTGGTCCAGAGGCGGTATTGCGAGCCGGTAATGGCGGTGTCGGTGGAGCGGATGACGACGTGGCCGGAGAAGGGGTCGTGCTGGAACATGTAGTCGAAGGCCGACTGGAGCTTTTCGGGCGGGGACGACCCATGCGACCAGCGAGCCGCGGGCGAGATTGGTGGCCATCAGGGTCTGGCGGACACGGCGGATGGTGCCGGCGCGGAGCATGGCCTGGATGCGTTCGAGGACGACGGGCAGCTCGACGCCGCTCTGCGCGGCGATTTGGCCGAAAGGATCGGGAAGAAAGCCGCGGATTTTATCTTCGGAGACGGCGAGGATTTGGGCGTTGATGGGATCGTCAGTGGAGATAGGGGCGGTTAGGGTTTCCATGGTGAGGATATTTTAAGGGAGCACGGGGCTGATGTCGCCATACGATGCCTCACTCGATGTTCAACGGCAACTCGGTTTTACTATGCGCCTGCGCAGGGTCTCTATAATCGCAAGTGACCAAGGAGCATGCGATGCGAATAACGGTTCCGCCTGAAGTTGAGAATCTGATTAATGAAAAGCTGCGCAGCGGCCGGTACGCATCGGCTGAAGAGGTTGTGCAGGAGGCCCTGCACCTGCTGGACGACCACGACTGTTTACGGGAGCTGAAGTTGCAGCGCCTGCGCGGGCAGATTGCGGTGGGCATGGAGCAGGCGAACCGGGGGGAACTTGTAGATGGCGAGGAGGTTTTTGAAGAGATTCGCCGCAAGAGCAACGCGCTGCAGGAGCACGCGCAATGAATGAATATCGCATGACGTGGAGCGCGGCGCGACGTTAATGAGATTTGGGACTTCATCGCTCTTGATAATCCGGTGGCAGCCAATCGGGTATTGGCGGAGATTCACGACGCGATGGTGCGATGGCGCGTATGCCGGGGATGGGGCATGTGCGTGAGGATCTGACGGATGAGGCGCTGCGCGTCTGGACGGTGCGATCCTATATGATCGTCTACCGCCCGGAGACTCATCCCTTGCAGATCGTTCGGGTGCTAAGCGGGTATCGAGACGTGGAGGCGGAATTGCGAAAGTGATCCGGCTTTTTCTTCCGGGCGGCTTGGCGTACACTTCCCGGCCTTCAATTGGCTTAGAGGAGACTTCATGCGTCATGTGATTTCGGCGTTGGTAATTAATGAGCCGGGTGTGTTGGCCCGGGTGGCTGGAATGTTTTCGGCACGGGGCTTTAACATTGACTCGCTGGTGGTGGGGCGAACAGAAACCGGGGATTTGTCGCGAATGACAATCGTGGTCAATGCCGATGACAACACCGTCGAACAGGTGCGCAAGCAATTGGCGAAGCTTGTTGAAGTGGTGAAGGTGCGCGACTTTAAGGACTTGGCATATATCGAGCGCGATCTTTTGCTCCTGACGGTCTCGGTCACGCCGGAAAATCGCGGGGAAGTGATTGAGATCGTAAAGTTGTTTCGTGGCCGGGTGGTGGATGTGGCCAAAGGGAGCTTGATGGTGGAGCTTTCGGGAACGGAAGAGAAGCTGGAGTCGTTTGTGGATTTGATGTCGAGTTATGGGATTACGGAACTGGCGCGGACAGGGGTAATCGCGATGGCGCGGGGAACGCAGAACGCCAAAGATGCGAGCGCGCCCGCGGCTGCCAAGCGGGTGCGAAGCCTGGATGCGCCGGCGGCGCAGGCGCTGCCGCCGAGCTAGCGGGGATTGGGGCGGGAATTTTTGCCACGAATCAACACCAATCGGCACGAATGAGTTGCCCGAAGGCGTAGTTGACAGCCTGGGCGTAGAGCAATTCTTGCCTGGCGAGCAGAAGTCAGAATGGAGACTTCAGGTACGATTGCGGCGTGGGAGGGTGAGGGCGGCGGCGAGGAGGAGGAGGCCGAGGGAGGCGGGTTCGGGGACAGATTGAATCTGGTAGATGGCGCCGGTGTTGTAGGGGGTGTTGAAAAGGCTGCCGGTGGCGATGTCGGAGAGGTAAAGA
Organism: uncultured Phycisphaerales bacterium; assembly: GCA_963788015.1. Taxonomy (GTDB): domain Bacteria; phylum Planctomycetota; class Phycisphaerae; order Tepidisphaerales; family Tepidisphaeraceae; genus JBBRHH01. Next base: position 1,551,530 of record CAWBEY010000012.1, on the reverse strand, counting down.
GAATCGGCGGTGGAGAGGAGGCCATCCAGATGGCCGATGGGGGTGGGATTGGTGTTGTCGATGAAGTGCCAGTAGGTTCCATCGTTGAGGTTGAAAAAGACTACCGGGTGTTCTTCATTGCCAGTGCCGGTGTTGGGGTCGGGGTTGCCGGTTTGATCGAATTGGCCATGAAAGCCGATGAATATGCCGTTATTAAGGCCTTGGGGGAAGGAGGAGGGGGCGAAGGCGATTTCGTTGGGGCCTTCGGATTCCTCCGTGGATTGGCCGTTGAGGGGTGCGAAGGCGGCCAGAGCGGTGGGCGCGCCATGCGTCGTGGGCGGAGCGGTGTTTTCGAAGAAGCTGCTGGAAAAGGCGTAGTCGGGGACCGACGTACCGATTGTGGCGGCACTAATGGCGTGGAGGGTGTCGAGGCTGTAGGCCGCGTTGCCGTAGATGTCTGCTGGATGGCCGTTGGTGGCGGTGCCGTCCATGCCATTGTCGGTGAAATAGAGATCGCCTGTGGTGGGATGAAAAGCTATGCCAGCGGCGTTTCGGAGTCCCTTTGCGACTTGCAGTGGGTTTGTGAAGGAGGCGCTGGTTCCGGTGTCAGTGAGAGTGGTTTTGTAAATGGACTCAGGTTGAAGCGTCACGGTGGTGAAGCCCGTGGCGCTGCCGCTCGTGGTGGCGGTGATGGTGGTGGCAGCGGACACATCGTTGAATTGGGAGCCGACATTGAAGAGGACATCAAAGCTGCCGGGCTGGGCGGGGCTGGGGCGGACGGCCAGAGAGTAGGACTCGTGCTCCCATGATGCGGGAAAATTCAGGGTGATGGTGCCGACGGAGGTGAGTGGGGCCGTGGGGCTGGCGCCTTGGCGGAGAACGTTGATGACGGGCGCGGTGGAGCCGACGCCGCTGGTGACGAGCAGGAGATCGCCCGCCTTGCGGACGGCGGTGATGCTGCCGGGAAGACCGCCGGAGGGTGTGATATCGAAAGTTTGATCGGCGACGCCATCGTGATTGGTGTCTTTGAGGAAGAGGAGCTTGCCGGAGGACGAAGCGGAGTAGAAAGGGCCGCCGGAGGTTGTGCCAACGAGGATCCCCGAGTCGCCGGCCGGGCCGAATTCCTGCATGCTGGTGGGATAGTTCAGATTGGTGGCGAAGGTGGTGAGGCGGAGGGTTGAGGAATAGGTGTTTGGGCTCTGGTTTGGTCCATACAACGTGGGGACCGCGTTGGTGAGATGCGGAATAAGAAGAAGGGGGAAAATGGCCAGGGTCTTTTTGATCATGCAGCGCAGCCTGGATTCACCTGAGATCGGAGTGGAAGTGTGAGCATTATACAGGAGGAGAGCGAGAAAAAGATCCAAATTGTGCCAAGTCGGATCACCACCTCTGGCAAGTGCATCCTATGTTACAGGGCGACGACTTGTTTGGCGGTCAGGAAGACTAGATAGATGCCGGTGACTTTGGTGTTGGTGATGTCTTCAAGGGCCTGGCGGTAGAGTTTCATCTGGCCGGTGTAGTAGGCGGCGCGGTCTTGAAGGGCCGCCCCTGAAACGCGGTCGGTTTTGTAGTCGATGATGATCCAGCCGTCGCCGTCGGGAACCAAAGCGTCAATTCGGCCTCGGATCATAACGCGGTCCAGGGGATCAGAACTGGGGCGCTGGATGAACAGCTCGGGAGGCAGCGCGTAATTAAAGGCCTGTTCCCGCCGGAGACCGTGGGCGCTGTTGCGAAGGAGCTGGCCGACGTCGGTGTTCAGGAGCCATTGGATTGTGTCGTAGCCGGCGGCGCTGGCCTGAGTCTGCGTGATGAGCTTGCGCTGCAGGAGCACGCTGATTTGCTCGGCCAGATCGTCTTTGCGTGCAAGGGCGCGAGAAATCCAGATGTTGGAGCACCAGGTGAACGGCGGTGCCGCGGTCGGTGGCGGAGATGTCTTTCTCCTGGGCGAAGAATTCAGGGGGCGGGAGGAGGGAGTCGAAGAGAGGGTCCAGGGTTCGGGGTTCAGGGTTCAGGGGAGAGGGACGCTCAGGCGAGATCGGTTTGGTTTTTGTTGTGGCTTTGGTCCAGGCGGTTACAGATTCGGAGCCTTTGAGTGCGCTGAAAGGATGGTGGGCGTAGGCGGTGGTGAGGCGGGTTATGACTTGCTGTGCCACGGCGTTTGCGAGAGGTGTGGTGGGAAGCGGTTGGAGATCGGCCAGGGAATCGGGCCCAGCGGGCCGTGCGAGATTTTTTGGTGGACGTTTGGCGGTATTGATGCAGATCTTCTTCGGTGTGGCGGTGAATCTGCAGACCGCCCTCAGTCAGGACAGCAGCCGGACCAAGCCAGTCCAGCATGGTTGAGGCGTCGAGGATGGTTTCGGCGGGCAGCGGGCCGGCGTGTCCGGTCCAGCGCTTGGCCCAGCTTTCCTCGGCCGCGTCTTTGATGCTGCCGACAAGAATAAGATGTTCTTTGGCGCGCGTGGTAGCGACATACAGCACGCGCAACTCCTCGGCCAGCGCTTGCTGGCGCAGGCGGTCGGCGACGAGCCGCTTGGCGAGGGATGGATATTTCACCTGCTTGCGTTCATCCACGACCGACAGCCCAAGCAATGCCTCACGGTCGGCGAGAACGTCTCCCGCGCAGTCCTGCATGTTGATCTTCTTGCCCATGTCAGGAAGGAAGACAACCGGAAATTCAAGGCCCTTGGCCGAGTGAATCGTCATGATGCGTACGACGTCCTCAGCCTCGCTGATCTCCGAAGCCTGCGCCGCCTCGTTTTGCAGGCTCAGGCTGCGCAGGAACTGGATGAAGCGCCACAAGCCTTGACGCGAAAACGATCCGAACTGCTGGGCGCGGTGATAAAGGTTGATGAGGTTCGCACAGCGTTGCTGCCCGTTCTCCAGGCCATTGCAAAAGGCCAGGAAGCCGGTGCGGTCGTAGATCTGCCAGATCACCTCGGCCACGGGCCGGCGATGCGCCATCTCGCGCCACTCGCCCAGGTCATTAAGAAAATCACGCAGCTTGGCTGCCAGTTCATCGTCGATCTCCGCCGCGTATCGAACGACGGCCTGGTGAAACGGAATCGGGGTCGCGGCGGCTGACTCGGCTGGATATGCCAGACGAATGCGCGCCAGGTTGTCTTCGGGATGGGGAAGGCCCGACAGGGGGCTGCGAAGGACAGCCGCCATGGGAATGTCTTGTTGCTGGTTGTCGAGGAGGCGCAGGAGGGAGAGGACGTCTCGCACTTCCATGGACTCAAAATAGCCGACGCCCGAGGCGCTGTAGACGGGAATGCCAAAGTCCCGTAGCACCTGGGCGTAAGTTTCGGCCTGAAACTTGGCGCTGCGGAGCAGGATGACAATATCGCGGAATTGGAGTGGGCGGAGGGTGGGGTGGCCGGTGGGGGAGGGGGTGGAGATGTGGGAGTGAGGGTTCAGGGTTCTGGGTTCAGGGTTCAGGGGGGAAGGGGAAGTGTTGGTGGTTGAAAGCCCCATCAAGGTGCGAATTTGGTGGGCCACCAGAGTGGCTTCGGCAGTGGCTCGGCCTAGTTCTTCTTCGGCCGAGTCGCAATCGTCCGACGTGTCATTGGCGTAGCCTTTGGGGAGCAGATGAAGCTCGACCGGCGCACCGGTGAAGGAGACAACGTCTAGCTTTTCAACCGCGAACTGGGCGTGCGCGTGGAGGCGATGGGTTTGGTCGTATTGGATGCCAACAGCGGCCTTAGTCATCAGGCGCTCGAAAAGGTTGTTGAGGACGTCAAGCAGAGGCGCGCGGCTGCGGAAGTTGGCTTGCAGGTCGATGACCTTACCAATCGCGCCGGGCCGGCGGAACTCTTCGCTCCGGTTCAGGAAACGGGTCGGCTCCGCAAGGCGGAAGCGGTAGATGCTCTGTTTGACGTCGCCCACGCAGAAGAGATTGGATGGGCCGTGCCCGGCGGCGGCGAGGCATTCGCGGCTGACGAGGTGGAGAATGGCGTCCTGCACTTCGTTGATGTCCTGGTATTCATCAACCAGAACATGCTGGAACTGCTTGTGGCACGAGCGCGCGACGGCCGACGGATGAAGGCCCGGCACTGCGTCATCGCGCAGAAGGCGCAGGGCGAGGCGCTCGAAGATCAGAAAAATCAACCCCGCCAATCCGATCTTTCTCGCGCGAGTAGGCCTGGCCGAACTGCTCAACCAGTTCGAGGAACATTTCAGCATGGGGGAGGATGTCCGCCAAACCCTGGCGAAGTTGCTCGGCCGTGAAGCGAAGGCTCTTGAGGAGTTGCCCGCTCTTGCATTGCTCCTGCACGGATTTAAGCGAAGAGTTGGCGGTCTCCCGGCCGGGGCGCTCGCCGAGACTTGGCATGCGCCCGGGATCAAACGCCCCAATGGCGGCAACAAGCGCTGCATAGCCGCGCTTATCGAAGGCGGCCAGCCACCCGCAAATGTGGCCATGGAGATATTGGCAATATTCGACGTACTTCGCGAAGCCACCCATCGGCTTGAGACTGGCGAGTGCGGCGTCGGCCTCGGCTTTCAGCGCCAATAGCTTGGCCCGCAAGGCGCCCAGAAATTCCTGGCCAATGGGAGAATCGGCCAATGGTTTGGCGGCCCCCTGTGCAATGCGGTCACGCGCGCGGCGAACCCAGTCGGCCGCGTCGACCACGCTGCAAAGCATCGAGTGAGTAGCGATCACCTGGGCCATCAAACGATCGTCGTTCCCGCCGCCATAGGCATCGATGAAGCGCTGGAACTGGCCGGCGTCCTCCTGCTCGTACCGATCCAGAAAAAGTTCGCGCGCGACGTCGGTGCGGAGGAGCGCGGCTTCGTCGGCGTCCAGAACGCGAAAGTTGGGGTCGAGCCCCAGACGGTGAAAATGCTGGCGGAGAAGGCGATGGCAAAATCCATGCACCGTGCTGACATTCGCGTGTTCAACAAGCGCAAGCTGGCGGCGAAGGTGCTGATCGGTGTCAGAAGACGCGGAGGTCGGCCCGGCCGTCAGGCGCGTACGCAAGGCCGATTCGATGCGCGATTTCATCTCGGCGGCCGCCGCTTCGGTGAAAGTGACAACCAGAAGCTGATGCACATTGCACCGAGGTGCCGCATCGCAAACCAGGTGGCGCAGCGCTCGGCAAGAACGGAGGTCTTGCCGCTGCCGGCGGCGGCGGAGACAAGCAGGCCAATGCCCGTCGTCTCAATCGCTTCGCGCTGAGCGGCCGTCCAGCGCCGTGCCCCGCCAAATGCACTATTGGTAGATTTTTCTTCAGCAGGCCGGGCCATAGCAGCATCATAACCTGCAGCCGTCGAAATGGGCGGCGGGGCGGTTGGCGCGGGATTTGCGGGACAATAGTCGTGGTCAACGCGGCATGTTAAACTGTCAACATCCTTTCGGAGGTTCATATGAGCATTTTTCGCATGTTGGGTTACGGGTTGCTCGGATACACGCTTTACCAGCTCACCTACGGGTTGCGCAATGAAATGATGGCGCGTCAAGGTGAGGCCGACGGTGGCGAAGGCGAGCAATCACGGCCCCAGGGTTCGTCCCGTCAAAGCTTCGGAGGCGGAAGCAACATCACCGGCCCCGGCCGCGGTAAGCGCGTCTCCACCATGGACTCCACCGGCGAAAGCGTCTCGCACAATGTCGGGCGCGGCGTGGTTTCATAACGTCTGGCGGTCCGTTCAAATCAAACGATAGAAACGTCGATCCACTGGTTATTTTGGCCAGTGGATCGTCGCGTCTTTGAATCCGGGAGCGGGAAATTTATGAAAATCGGCTTCATTGGATTGGGGAAGATGGGCGCCAATATGGCCTTGCGCCTTGTCGTGGGGACGCCAGATGGGTCGGTGAAGGGGGCGCATCAGGTGGTGGGATTCGCCAAAGAGCCGCATCCGGAACTGGATCAGGTGGACGGGATCACCATCGTCGATTCGCTTGAAAAGCTGGTGGCCAGCCTTGAGCCGCCGCGGGTGGTGTGGGTGATGGTGCCGGCGGGGCAGGCAACAGAGGGAGTGATCAGCGGTCTGGCCGCCCTCTTGAGTGCCGACGACTTAATCATCGACGGCGGCAACAGCTACTACAAAGACACCGTCCGGCGTGCTCAGGGCTTGACGACGCGCGGGATTGGATTCGTCGATGTCGGGACGTCGGGCGGCGTCTGGGGCCGGCAGGAAGGATATTGCATGATGGTGGGCGGGCAGGCGGACACGATCGCGCGATGCCGCCCGATCTTCGACACGCTCGCGCCCGCCGACGGATGGGCGCAGGTCGGGCCGGTGGGCGCGGGACACTTTGTAAAGATGGTTCACAACGGCATCGAATACGGCTTGATGGAGGCGTATGCTGAGGGGTTCGAGGTGCTGCACAAGTCGCCCTTCGCAGTCGATCTCGCCAAGGTGGCCGGCGTCTGGAACCATGGCAGCGTGATCCGTTCGTGGCTGCTGGAACTGGGGGAGATGGCGCTGAAGCAGGAGAAGGACCTGAAGTCGATCGCGCCCTACGTGTCGGACAGCGGCGAAGGCCGGTGGACAATCCAGGCGGCCATCGAAGAAGACGTCGCGGTACCCGTGATTGCCAGTGCGCTCTTCGCACGTTTTGCCTCACGCGATCCGTTCAACTTTTCTGCCCGATTTTGCGCAGCGCTGCGGAACCAGTTTGGCGGCCATGAGATCAAGCGGGCGGAATCGGCGCGCCTGCAATCGGATGGGACGACGCACTGAGCATGTTATCCGAATCCTCCAACACCAATCGCCGAAAGGCTTCACCCCGCTCTTCGAAATTGGGAAACTGGTCATAGCTCGCGCAGCCGGTGCTCAGCAGCACAATGTCACCGCTAGCTGCTACTTTCCGAGCCATGCGAAAGGCCGTTTGAAGATCGCCGCACTGGTACGCGGGGGCCGACCCGATGCGGGAGGCTTCCCCCATCGCCTGGGCCATGGCCGGGCCGGTGTGACCAATGCACATAACGGCCTTCGCACGATTAACCAGCGCTGCGCACATACTGTCCATCGGGAGCTTTTTATCGTACCCGCCGACAATCTGAATTACGGTCCTCGGAGCAAAAGACTCCAGGGCGGCGATGGCCGCCTCGGGGATCGTGGCGATGGAGTCGTTGTAAAACCGCACGCCGTTTCGCTCGGCCACCAACTCCAGCCGATGCGGCAAACCCTTGAAATTGCGCAGCGCTGCCTGCGCATTGTCCCACGACAGCCCGAAGATACCGGCGGCCGCAAAGGCGGCCTGAGCATTGAGCTGGTTGTGCCGCCCGGGCACCAGTAGCTGGAACGGCCGCCTGTTTTGAAGGCCAAATAACATCACCCTGCCGGCCGTCGCATGGGCAAACGCCTGGCAGTCCGGACAATCTTCATTAAGCACCGCAATGTCGGACGGCTTCTGAAAACGCACAATGTTTTTCTTGGCTTCGACATAGGCGCTCTTGGTGCCGTGTCGATCAAGATGATCGGCCGCGATCATCGTGATCACCGCCACATTCGGCGACCAACGCGCCTCGGCCAAATACTCCAGCATAAAGCTCGACAATTCGAGCACGACAACATGATCCGCCTGAATCTTGGGAAGATCAAAAAGAAGCGACCCACCGAGGTTGCCGCCGACGTGGGCGGTGTAGCGCCGGCGGAGGATCGCCCCGAGCATCGCCGTGGCCGTTGATTTTCCCTTCGTGCCGGTAACGCCGACGATCGGGGCCGGGCAGCGCTCAATGAAAAGGCGAACCTCAGTCGTGACCGGCACGCCCGCGCGGTGCGCGGCCTGAAGGTACCGGCTATTGGGCGGCACGGCCGGGGAAGCAACGATCAGGTCCGCCTGCGTAAAGTCTTCTTCAAGATGCTGACCGAGCCTGAATTCGATCGGGAGGTCGCGAAGTTTTTCCACCGAGTCAGCCATCGCGTCAGCTTTGGCCTGATCGGTGACAAGAACTTTCGCCCCTTGCTCAACGAGCCAGCGCGCGACGGTGATGCCCCCGCCGAAGCGGCCAAGGCCCGCGACAGTAACGCATTTGTCGTTAAGCGGCGAAATCACGTTGCACCTCCTTGAGCGACCCGGCATTCGCATCCTGCGCCTGCGGCCAAACCGCATGCGTGCGGCGGCCTATAATAGTGCGTGCGATGATATATCCGATGAGTGCACTTCGGGCTATTCCCGCCTCAGTGTGCCTGCCCGGTGGTCCGCCGCTTGCAACTATCGTGGGTTTCAAAGAAAGAAAATCGTTATGACTGCGAAGACGGCCGGCAGGGGATGGAAGCATTGGCGCATCGGCGCTGTGGTGGTGGTGTTGCTGGGGGTGGCAAAGAAGGCGGTGGCAGTGGTGTTGCGCAAAGGCACACAATCGCCGGCGGAAATTCGCTCGGCCGAGAAGCTGCGAAAAAAAGAGATCCGTCGCGAGCTGCGGGGATTGACCAAATCACCTTGACGCGAAGAACAACGTCACCGGCACACCGTTGTCAGTTGGCCACATCCGCCCGAGACACCGGTATCAATTTTGCCAACATGCAACAATCCCCCTTCATCTTTATCCTGCTGATTTTGAGTACCGGCGTCAGCGCGGGCGAAACTTACGAGCAGGAACCGATCAACTACACCTCGGCCGCTTGCGCGACCCCGTTGCCAATCTGCAGAAGCGCATCGACGCGCGGAAAGTCCGGCTGGAATATGACCAGCAGCATGGCTATCTGGCGTCGGTCCTGCGCGAGCTGAAAATATCCACTGCATCCCAAACGCTGGTCTTCTCCAGGACCAGCTTTCAAGCCCGGCTGATTTCGCCAAAGCACCCGCGGGCGCTTTACTTCAACGACGATGTGCATGTGGGGTGGGTGCCACGCGGAGAGGTGCTGGAGATCGCTTCCACCGATCCGCAACTGGGTCCGGTCTTCTATACCCTTGAGCAGCGCAAAACCGAGCGGCCAGCCTTCGTGCGGCAAAACGATGCCTGCCTTCAATGTCACGCCTCCAGCATGACCCGCGACACGCCCGGCTACATCGTCCGATCCGTCTTCGCGGATGCAACCGGCCAGCCGCTTTTGCGAAATGGAACATTTTTGATCGATCAGGAAAGCCCGCTCAAGGAGCGCTGGGGCGGCTGGTACGTCAGCGGCCATCACGGCGCAGCGGCACATGGGCAATGTGGTGTTGGATGACGAAGAACACCCAGAGTCGCTGGATGTGGAGGCGGGGGCCAACGTTACCGACCTTTCCACGAAGCTCGACGCCTCGCAGTACCTCACGCCCCACAGCGATATCGTGGCCCTGATGGTGCTGGAGCATCAGACCGGCATGCACAACCTGATCACCCTGCGCCAACTACGCGGCCAGGCTCGCCCAGCGCGACGAGACCATTCTCAACGCTGCCCTCGGCGAACGGCCGGATCATCAGCTCGATAGCACCCGGTCCCGGATCAAATCGCTGGGCGAGCCGTTGCTCAAATGTCTGCTCTTCGCCAACGAAGTCGCCGCTCTCGGATCGGATATTGGGCACCTCCAGCTTTGCAAAGGATTTTGCCAGCCAGGGGCCGCAAGATAAAAAGGGCCGCTCGCTCCGCACGTTCGACCTCGAGCGCCGCCTGTTCAAGTACCCCTGCAGCTACCTGATCTATTCAGACAGCTTCGACGCCTTGCCGGCCCCGATGCTGGACTATGTGTATCGCAGGCTGTGGGAGGTTTTGAGTCGTCAGGACAAGAGCAAAGATTTTGCTCGCCTGAGCACCGAAGATCGCCAGGCCATCCTCGAAATCCTCCGCGACACCAAACCGAGCCTGCCCGCCTACTTTCGTTACGCGCCATTTGCCTTCCTCTCGCCGGGGCGAACAATTAATCACAATGGCAGCCATCCGAGACGTGCCCGTGGTATTGCGCAAGGTGGGGTTCCTCCGGTTCCTGCTGCGCGTCTGGAAACAGGTCAACGACGACAGCCTCATGACATGGGCGGCCGCCATGGCCTACTCCTGGCTATTCGCCGTCTTCCCCTTCTTCATCTTCCTGCTGTCGCTGGTCCCATACCTCCCTCTCCAAACCCGCAACAGCGCCAGCGAACAGGTTCACAAATTGGTGGAACAACTGCCGCCGGGCGCCTCCGACACCATCTGGCAGAACGTCCAATCCCTCTTGAACAGCCCCCGCCAGGGACTCTTGAGCGTCGGCATCCTCGTAACCTTGTTCGCCGCCAGCGGCGGCATGAACATGACGATGGCCGCCCTCGACCGCTGCTACGAAATGGGCAAAACCAGCCGCCCCTTCTACAAACAGCGGCCAATCGCCATGGGCCTCACCGTAATCGTCATGGTGCTGGTGCTGGCCGTCCTGATGTTGCTCCCCATCGGCACGATCGCCATCCGCTGGCTGGAAGATCACAGCGATATGCTCCACATTCCGCTTCGGCTGATCCACCTGCTCGACATCGCGCTGGACGCTGGGGCTGGTCTTCATGATCACAACGGTGGCCGTGATCTATTACTTTGGCATCAACATCCGGCAGCGCTTCAACGCCTTATCCCCCGGCGCAATCTTCACAATTGGCGTCTGGCTGATCCTGGGGATCGCATTCCGAATCTACGTAGACCGTTTCGCCCTGCGCTCGTATGACCGCACCTATGGAACAGTAGGGGGAGTCTGCATCCTGCTGTTGTTTTTTTACATTGACGCGGTGGTGCTGCTGATCGGCGCCGAGATCAACAGCGAAATTGACTTCGAGGTGCTGGGCGTAGAGCGCGGCACAAGAGACTTCCGCCGCATCCGCCACCCCGCCGACGTACGCGGATCCCCAACAGCCAACACGCCGGAGGCGTGCTAATAATGGCGAAGTCGGGAAACCAGCGACCAATGCCCCATCGCCACCCATCCCTCCTTCACCAACACCCCCGTCACTCCGAAACAGGCGGGTGAGGTGGTGGAAGCGGAATGCTGGCGGCAGAGGACGGCTAGGAGGTTGCGGGGGTCAGTGTCGCCCGCGCCTCCGTTTGGATGAGTTGGAGTTAGAGGGATTCGGCCTGGGCGAGGTGGCCGGAGCGGTGAGCGGTTAGCGCGCTGCGCGGAGGGGAGGGCATGGGAAATGGTCGATGGATGAAGAATGACATCTTCGGAAGCGCTCGCCCACGCCTTCGGCTTTCATGGTTATTTTCAAAAGTCTCCCAAATCCGTTCTCTTTGAAGGCACCGTTTTTAACAGCGTTAAATAGTCCGGTGGCACGGAGTCAGTTAACCAGACACCATTCGGTGCGAGATAAAATATCATGCGTGCTTGGTGCATCCGCCCGCTGGCAACCTGACAAACAACGACTTTTCCATGTCGTTGCCCTACAGCATTTGCGGTTTCAATGGTGATGGATAGATGGACGTGCTGTCGCTCACCCCGTCGCAACCCATGCATGAGAATAGACTCAACGTTCTTTTGGGCGGTTCCATGATAGAGAATCGGTGGCGGGATCGCTGGAAGATATCCAAGATCGACGGCTACGGAATGGCCTTGATTGGCGCGGATACGCGACCCATCGTCGCTTAATGCAAAGCGCTGCTTCTCGCTGCTTAATACGATCTGGCGCAGCTCCTGCTGGGTAATACTCGTGCCGTGACTGGCCAATGCGGCCAGGAGAACATCAACGTCTACCCAGCCGGCGTTGTCGAGTTCGATTCCAATTGCGGCCGGCTGGTGTCGAAGCACAAGGCTCAATAATTTGCTGACTTCGTTGGCCATCTCTCGACCTTCAAATTTGGTCACGTCGAATTGATCTATATCAGACTTCAGAATCCCGCGAAAGCAACTGAACATCATCTGCAATTATATCATAATAGCCGTGATTCGTGACAAAAAGGCCAAAGTGACGTCGAGGCCAAGGCCATTGAAGGCCATCGGGCTCCGTCCAAATAATGTCGTAAAACCACGGCGAGTCAAATAGTTCGACGACGGCGTCGAATCCTTCGCGAACGACAAATTTGCGACAGTGCGGTTCGTCTAGGAAACGAAACGCAACGACGTGTGTAAACGCGACGACTCCCGTTACCTCCGACTCATCTGGTCCGTCATAATCGAACTCAATAAACAACTTCAGCGATTCATGGCGACAACGGCATCTGTTAGCACCGTATTGTGGAAGCGGTAGTTCAAGCAACGCGTTCGAGTTCATGGGTCGTTCCTTGGTCGAAAGGATAGAATGCTCTGCACCATTGGGCGAAGAACCAGGTGCGGGGGGAATGGCCGGCGGGGCTTGGGCTTGTAGTTGGGACCATCGAATTCTTTGGCCATTTCATGCAACTGCTCCGCAGTGAAGAGCGGTTTTTTCAGGTAGATTGATTTGCCTTTGTTCATCTGTCCCTCCTGCGCTCGCGGCGCTCTTGGGCATCGGGTTAAATACATGGAATGGAACGGATCACGTAGATCGCAATAAAGCATATTTCAAATTAGACGAAGGCACATTATTGATCATGGTTGTCTGGATCCATGTTTTGAACTTTGGGACGATCTTGACATCCCCGCCCCTTCCCATAGGATGGTTGTTCCTCTTTATGGGGCGATCGTCGAGAGGCCTGGCTTGTTGGCCGGGAGGGTAGACGAGCCGAGCCGGATCGCGGTTTGAACCGGTGCGGGCCCCCGGGAATTTTTGCTTGCTGGGCGCTTTTTGAGCCCGTTTGAGCATCCGACGCACCGCGAACGGCTGGACCCTTCTTTATTTGCCTTTCCTGATGTCTGGCCGCTGGCTGGACTTTTCGGGGGAGGGGTTGCCTTTCGATTTGGTCGTTTTCCCGACCGGTTGGTGAATCGAGAAGGTAATTGATTGGCCCGTAGTGTAACGGTAGCACATCAGTTTTTGGTACTGAGCGTCAAGGTTCGAATCCTTGCGGGCCAGTTCGTTCGAGCTTTTCCATGAAACGAGCGGTTTGGAATATTGTCTGCTGGGTGTCGCTGCTGCTTTGCACGGTGGCGGGTGGGCTGTGGGTGCGGAGCTACCGGACGCTGAGCTACATGACACGTGAAACGCCCTATGCGAAGGTGGCGGTGGGGGCGTATCGGGGTGGGATTGTTTCGCTGAGCATTGATCATCCTGCGGCGGTGGGGGCAGTGTCTACGTCCTGGAAGCGCAGCTCGATGTCGATGGCGGATGCGGATGGTCTTCTGGGAGGTTTCACGTCGGTGAAGAACGAGCATCACGTTTCGACGCTGGGGTTTCATTTTATCGATCAGCCGGCGGTGGAGCCGCTGTTTGTTTTTATGCCCAGCACGCCGGCGTATCGGGTGGCGGCCGTTCCGTTTTGGTTTCTCGTGACGATTACGGCGCTGTTGCCGCTGGCGCGGGATGAGGGTGCTGCAGCGGTATCGGAAGAAGAACGCGTCGCAGGTTGTGCTGGGCGGCGCGTTGAGAACGTCATAAGTAGAGAGATATGTCGCAACTGACAGCAATCATTTTGGCGGCCGGGAAAAGCACGCGGATGAAGTCGCGGCGGCCTAAGCCGCTGCACGAAATCTGCGGGCGGGCGATGCTGGATTATGTACTGCGGGCGTGTTACGAGGCGGGGTGCCAGCGGGTGATCGTGGTGGTGGGGCATGGCAAGGATGAGGTGATCGGACAGTTTGGACATGACAAGCGGATTCACTGGATTGAACAGACCGAGCAGCTTGGGACGGGGCATGCGGTGCGGGTGTGCGAGGCGGAATTGAAGAAGGTAAAGGGCGACGTGTTTATCCTCGCCGGGGATGGGCCGCTGATTCGGGGGCAGGTGCTTAAGACGCTGTTGCAGGCGCATCATCAGGACCACGCGGCCGCGAGCATGGCGACGGCGATCCTGGACGATCCGACGGGGTATGGGCGGATCATGCGGGATGCGGAGGGGAATTTTCTGGATATTGTGGAGCAGATCGATTGCACGCCGGAGCAGCGGGAGATTCGGGAGGTTTTTCCGAGCTACTACTGCGTGAAGGTGGAGGAGTTGCTGCTGGGGCTGTCAAAGCTGAAGAATGACAACAAGAAGTCGGAGTATTACCTGACCGATATTTACGGGCATCTGAAGCGGGCGGGGAAGAAAGTATTGGCGCTGCAGGCGGTGACGGCGGAGGAGACGCTTGCGGTGAACACGCGCGAGCAATTGGCACAGGTGGATGCGGTGATGCAGGATCGGATTCAGCGGCGGCTGCGCGAGGCGGGGGTGACGATCATCAGTGCGGCCAACACATACATTGAAGATGGGGCGACGATGGGCGCGGATACCACGATTTATCCGTTTAGCTTTGTGGGGCGGGACGCGAGCGTTGGGGCGGAGTGCGTGATCGGGCCGTTTGCGACGATTGCTCGGGAGGCGATTGTGCCGGAGGGGACCAGTGTGGCGGGGAACATTTCGCCGGAGACGGCCAGCCTGCAGGCGGGTGGATAAGGGTATGTCGAAGATAGACGCGGACAAGTTGAAGGTTTTCACTGGCCGGGCGAATCCGAAGCTGGCGGAGGACATCTGCAAGCACCTGGAGATTCCGCTGGGGAAGGGGCGGACGGAATTGTTTCCGGATGGTGAGCTGATCGTGAAGGTGGAGGAGGACGTGCGCGGGCGGGATTGTTATGTGGTTCAGCCGACGAGTCATCCGGTGAACGCGCACCTGATGGAGCTGTTTATCTGGATCGACACGCTGCGGCGGGCGAGCGCCGAGCAGGTGACGGCGGTGATCCCGTATTTTGGATATGCGCGGCAGGACCGGAAGGATTCGGGGCGGACGCCGATCACGGCCAAGCTGGTGGCAAATCTGTTGCAGGAGGCGGGGGCGGATCGGGTGGTATCGGTGGACTTGCACGCGGCGCAGGTGCAGGGGTTTTTTGATATTCCGGTGGATCATCTGCACGCTGCGCCGGTGCTGGCGAAATGGATGCGGAGCTTGAAGCTGTCAAACAAGGTGTTTGTGTCGCCGGACGTGGGGAACGTGAAGCGGTCGCAGGTATATGCGAACATGCTGGGCGGGGAGATTTCGATCATCGACAAGCGGCGCAAGAGCGGATCGGAGATCAAGGCGGTGCATATCATCGGCGACGTGGTGGGGAAGAACGTGCTGATGGTGGACGACATGATCACCACCGCCGGAACGGTGACGGAGGCGTGCAAGCTGCTGAAGGACAATGGGGTGTTGGATATTTACATCGCGGCGACACATGCGGTGTTCGCGCCGCCCGCGATGGAGCGATTGGCGGCGTGCCCGTTTACGCGGATCGCGGTGACGGACAGCATTCCAATTGGGGTGCGGGCGGATGCGATCAAAGATCGGCTGACGGTGTTAAGCGTGGCGGGGTTGCTGGGCGACGCCATTCATCGCATCCATTTCAAGGAGTCGGTGAGCGCGCTGTTTGCGAATGAAAAGAAGGACGCTTAAAGGATTGAACGAATTAGAGGATTGAGAACGATTTTATTTGGTTTGGACTTTTTAAAAGTCTTTCTGAGCAACGAGGAGTGATATTCATGGCGGCAAAGACTATTTCGGTGGATGCAAAGAATCGGCCGGAGCTTGGCTCGCGGGCCAACCAGCGGCTGCGCGACAAGGGGCTGCTTCCGGGTGTGATATACGGGCACAAGGAGGCGGTGGTTCCGGTGACGCTTCAGAGGCGGGAGGTCGTGAGCCACCTTTCGCGGGGGGCGCACGTGTTTGAGCTTCAGCTTGACGGCAAGAGCGAGACGGTGCTGGTGAAGGAGGTGCAGTACGATCACCTGGGGTCGGAGGTGCTTCACGTGGACTTTGCGCGGGTGAGCGCGGATGAGCGCGTTGAGGTGACGGTGCCGCTGGAATTGAAGGGAACGCCCAAGGGCGAGGCCGACGGCGGCGTGCTGCAGCAGGTGATTTCGGAGTTGGAAGTGGAGTGCCTGGTGCTGGAGATTCCGGAGGCGATTCGGCACAATGTTTCGGAGATGAAGCTTAATGACGTGCTTCACATCAAGGACCTTGTGTTGCCGGCGGGTGTGAAGGTGATGCAGGACGAAGATTTGATCGTGGCGAGCGTGCGCGAGATCGTTGAAGAGGCCGCCGCCGAGGGCGCTGAAGGGACTGCCGAGCCTGAGTTGATCGGCCGCAAGCCGACCGAGGGCGAGGAAGGCGCAGCGGAAGTGAAGAAGTAAGGCTGGAAGCGTTTTTATGAAGCTGGTTGTTGGGCTTGGCAACCCGGGACGCGAGTATGCCGGGACGCGGCATAACATCGGCTTTGAGCTTGTGGACGCGCTGGCGATTCGGCTGGGCTGGATCGGCAGCGCGGGCGAGTTTGAACGGGCGGCCCGGAGTAAGTTTGACGCCCTGGCCATGGACGGGATCGTAAGTCTGGGCGGCGGCGCAGCGAGAAGGCGCTGCTGCTGAAGCCGATGACGTTCATGAACCTGAGCGGCGATTGCGTGCAGGCGGCGCTGGCGTTTTATCAGTTGCCGTTTCGTGATTTGCTGGTGGTGCTGGATGATATGGCGCTGCCGTGTGGAAAGATCCGTTTGCGGGCGGCCGGCAGCAGCGGCGGCCACAACGGGTTGAAGGATATCGAGCGGGCGCTTGGCGGAAGCGGCTACTCGAGGCTGCGGCTGGGAATTGATGCACCGCCGCCGCGCGTGCCAGCGCGGGATTACGTGCTGGGACGGTTTTCGGAAGAGCAGCGGGGGGCGCTGGCGCCGGCGATAGCGCGAGGCGTGGATGCGACGGTGCTGTGGATGGAAAAAGGAATTGAGGCGTCGATGAACAAGTTCAACGCCGACGCGGATGGAAAGAAAGATGCATGACCGACGTGTGTTTTAGATCAAAGTAAGAGTTTGCCGCGCATGTGCGGCGTGACCCGGGCGGCCGGGGGTTTTTGAACCGGCCTTTATACCCATGCTTGGGAGATGAAAGCAGATGGCAACGAATCAGTACGAAGCGATGTTTTTAGTTGGTCCGCTGGCCGCGACTGAACCGGAGGCGGGGATCAGTCTCTGCCGAAAGTTCATTGAGAGCCATGGCGGGCAGATCCAGGTGATCAAGAAGTGGGATGAGCGGAAGCTGTCCTATGAGATCAGCGGGCAGAAGCGCGGCACGTACGTCATCGCCTTTTTCAAGGCCGAAGGCGCGGCGGTTGGCGCGATTGAGCGCGATGTGAAGCTGAGTGAGGAAATCCTGCGGGTGATGATCCTGCGGGCCGATCACATCAATGAGACGGAGATGGCGGCCGTGGAGCCGCAGCCGATTCAGCCGCGCGAGGAGCGGACGTTTGACCGGTGGGGCGGCGGTGGGTTTGGTGGCGGTGGCGGTGGCGGATTTGGCGGGGGCGGTGGATATGGTGGCGGTGGTGGGGGTGGCGGGTATGGAGATCGCGGGGGCGACCGTGGTGGAGATCGTCCGGCTCGGCCGCGTCGTGAGGAGGGTGCGCCTGAGGGCGCGCCGGTGGAACAAGCTTAAGGGTTGTGTGAGTCGCCGTAGAACCGTCGCTTGTTTGGATCGGGATCAGAAAGGCATCGTATGGCCAGTTACAATCGCGTCATTCTTGTGGGCAACCTGACCCGCGACCCGCAGCTTCGGTATTTACCGAGCAATATGGCCGTTGTGGACATAGGGCTGGCGGTGAATCACAAATATCGAACCGCCCAGGGGGAGGATCGGGAGGAAGTCTGCTTTATTGATTGCACGGCCTTTGGCAAGCAGGCCGAGGTGATCAATCAGTATTGCCAGAAGGGCAAGCCGCTGCTGGTGGAAGGGCGGTTGAAGCTGGACACATGGGAAGACAAGCAGGGTGGCGGCAAGCGGAGCAAGCACAAAGTCACCATCGACAACTTCCAGTTTCTGGGAGGCCGGGGCGATGCGCCGGGCGGCGGTGGTGGCGAAGAATCGGGTGATGGAGGCGCTGGCGGTGGCGGTTCGCCGCCTCGGGCGCAACAGCAGCGGCCGGCGGTGAATCGCGGGCCCCAGCAGCCGCCAAGGCCGGCGGGCGGCGCCCGCCTCCGGAACAGCCTTTTGGCGAGGAAGAACAGTTCAAGGAAGACGACATTCCTTTCTGATTGGCCGGCTGATTAGTGCGTAGTGCAGTTTTAGACTTTTGAAATTCAGGACATGAGACGAGGACATCAATGGCAACTGTAAAGCTTCTTTTGAAGGAAAGTATTCGTCACGTTGGCAAGGTTGGCGACGTGGTGGAAGTGTCGGCTGGTTATGCTCGGAATTATCTGCTGCCCTATGAGCTGGCGGTGGAGCCGACGCCGGGCAACGTGAAGAAGATCGAGGCGCGGCGGCAGGAGATTGAGCGTCAGGAACGCGAGCGGCGCAACCAGCAGGAAGCGCTCATCAAGCAACTGGAGGGCGCGGAGGTGACGCTGGAGCGCAAGACCAACGAACAGGGCCACCTGTATGGCGCTGTGTCGGCCACGGATATCGCCAAGGCGCTGCAGGCCCAGGGCTTTAACATCGAGGCTCCGGATATTAACCTGCCGGGCAGGCTGGATCAGGTGAATACCTACACGGTGGTGGTGAAGCTGGCGGAAGATTTGTCGGCGGATGTGAAGGTGTGGGTGTCGCCGGATGCCGAGAGCAAAGAGGTGATGGAGACGGTGCGCAAGGCGGCGGCCCAGGCGGAGAAGGAACAGCAGGCGACTGAGGAATAGGGCTTTTGAGTCTGAACATGAACCGTTGAAATTTTTTTGAAGCCGCCGCAGTCTGCCATCAGTCTGCGGCGGCTTTATTCGGTTGCGCTGGTTGGGGGCAAAAGCAGGCACGCCATGCGAACTTTTTCCATCGCCACGCTTGGGTGCAAGGTGAATCAGTATGAGAGCGAGCAGATCGCGACGCTGCTGCGCGGGCTGGGGCTGACGCAGGCGGATGCGGGGGACGCGCCTGATCTGCGAATTGTGAACTCGTGCAGTGTCACCGTGCAGGCGGCGAGCAAGAGCCGGCAGACGGTGCGGCGGGAGGTGCGGCTGTCGGTGTTGGGGGCGGAGGGTGATGCGGTTGTGGGTGGGGCGGGGCATGGGCGGGTGGTGGCGACGGGGTGTTGGGCGACCAGCAACAAGAAAGAGGCGGCGGCGATTGCGGGGGTGGATGCGGTGTTGACGCATCATGAGGATGTGAACGCGGAACTGACTCGGCTGGTGGAGGCTTGGAAAGTACAGGATCAGAATTCACACGACGCTGCGATTGGGTTTGAAGATGCGGCGCGACGTGACGGGGTGCGCAAGGCGGGCACCACTTCGTTGCCGCTGCTGGATCAGCGGCATACGGGGCATCAGCGGGCGTTCTTAAAAATTCAGGATGGATGCGATGCGCACTGCACGTACTGCATCATTCCGTCGCTTCGGCCGGGACTTTGGAGCAAAAGCGTGGGGGACGCAGTGGAGGAAGCCCGGCGGTTGGTGGCGGCTGGGCACGCGGAGATTATTCTGACGGGTATTTTTCTCGGGGCGTTTGGGCAGGAGACGGCCCTGCGGCGGCGGCAGTCGGGTGGCGACAAGTCGCGCTTGGTTACGCTGATTGAGGCGCTCTGCACGCAAGTGCCGGGGCTGCGGCGGCTTCGGCTCAGCAGTCTTGAGCCAGGCGATTTGACGCCAGATCTGGTGGCCGTTCTTGCAACGCATGCGCAGGTAGCTCCGCACTTTCATCTTCCGCTGCAGAGCGGGTCGGACTATCTGCTGCGGCGGATGAACCGGCAATATACGCACGGGGATTTTCTTCGGATGATGGATCGGGTGCGGGCTGCTTTTGATCGGCCGGCGATCACCACCGACATCATCGTGGGATTTCCCGGTGAGAATGACGAGCAGTTTGACCAGACGCTGGATGTGGTGCGTCAGGCGGGGTTCATTCACATTCACGCCTTTTCTTTTTCGCCGCGGCCGGGGACGGCGGCGGCGCGGTGGACGAAGGATTTTGTTCAGGGGCCAATCGTGAATGAGCGCATTGAGATGCTCAACGCGATGGCGCGCGAAGATAGTTATGTTTACCGGCGGGGGTTTCTGGGGCAGACGGTGGAGCTTTTGGTGGAACAGCCGGCGGCGGCTGCGCGGTTTGAGACGCTGCAGCAGGGTCGATGCGAGCGGTATTTTCCAGTCTATTTTGAGTGTGATCGGCCGCGCACGGGGGAATCGGTGGCCGTGCGCGTAGAGCGGGTCACGCGGGATCGCACTTTTGGAGCCCTCGTGGGTGAAGTGGGCGGGCCATGAGAGCCCTGGTGCAGCGGGTTTTGCAGGCTGCGGTCGTGGCGGCGGATCGCACGGTGGGTGAGATTTCGCACGGCCTGCTGGTTTTGGTGGCGGTACATCGTGACGACGGCGATGCCGACGTTCGGTGGTTATGCGATAAGCTCGCGGGGTTACGGATATTTCGGGGGGCGGACAAGCACTTTGATCAGGATGTGAAGCAGGTGGGGGGAGCGATCCTGGTGGTGAGCAACTTCACCGTGCTGGGCGAGACTCGCAAAGGGCGCCGGCCGTCGTTTGATGCGGCAGCGAGCCCCGAGCGCGGGCGGGAGCTTTACGAGAAGCTTGTGGATCAACTGAAGGCGACGGGGGTGCCTGTTGCCACGGGTGAGTTTGGCGCGGACATGCGGGTGTCATTGGTGAATGACGGGCCGGCCACGTTCATCGTTGATAGTCGTTCAAATCATTCATCAATGTTGCAGCAGTGACAGGACGCTTTGCGGCGTGCTGTTGGCGGTGGCGAGCACGCTGGTGCCGGCCTGGGTGAGGATCTGCGCACGCGTGAGGTTCGACGTTTCCTGGGCGAAGTCCGCGTCGCGAATCGTGCTTTCGCTGGAGGTGACATTTTCCAGCGTGATGCCCAGGGAGTTGGCGTTGGTGTTGAGGGTGTTTTTCTCAAAGGCGCCCAGGCGGCCGCGAATGATGGCGACTTCGCTGATGGCCTGCTCGATGATGTCGCTGGCCTTGGTGGCATTGCCGCCGACGAGGGAGGCGTGGCCGCCGGTGAGGATGTCGCTGAGGATAGCCGACGGCCGAGTTTCCCAGCTTGCTGGCGGCCATAGACTGCACGCCGATGCTGACCTGCTGGTTGGAATTGACCTGCGGCCCGAGCTGAAACTTCGCGCCGCCGCCGGTGATGGTGAAATTGGTGGTGTTGGCGCCGAAGGTTTTGTCCAGCGTCAAATCCATGTCGAGCGTGGCGTTGTTGAGGTGCAGATTGAGGCCGTCGCCGGTGGTGAGGGCGCCGTTGATGGTCGCCACCGCGTCCACGCCGGTTTCGCGGGTCTTGACATTGCCGAGGTTGTCGCTGGTGGCGAACTTGCCGGCCTGCGTCGAGACTGACACGAAGTTTTTAGAGCCGTAGGCGGTGCTGTTGAAGGTGATGCCGGAGTTGGCGTTGGCGTTGTTGATGAGCGATGCAGTGACGCCGGTGGAGTCGCTGACGCGATTGACGGCGAAGGCGATGGCCGACGCCTTGGTGCCGCTGAGGAACGTCAGCACCTCGACGCCTTTGTTGCCCTTCACTTCGAGTGTGACGGTGCTCTGGACGGCGCTGGTGCGGAATTGGAGATCGGCGGTTTTGGCGGAGGTCAGGACATGCACCTGCACGGGGACGGTCGTGGCCTGGCCGAAGCTGGCCTGGTGGATCTGCAGATTATTGATGGCGCTGGTGGCCACGCCGCTGCTGATGTAGTCCAGACCGCCGTTGAGCAGTTGCAGGCCGGCGAAGGTGGTGGTGTTGCTGATGCGGGTGATGCTCTGGACAGCCGAGTCCACCTGCAACTGATTGGCGCTGATCTCGTCGGGAGAGATCGCGCCGCTGTTGGCGGACTGCACGATCAGGCTCTTAACGTTCAGCAGCAGCGAAGCAACTTCGTTGAGCGCGCCTTCGACGGTCGCGATGACGTTGCTGGCGCGCTGCGAGTTGTCGATGGCCTGGTTGATCCCGGAGATCTCGCTGCGCAGCTGTTCGCTGGCAATGAGGCCGGCCGGGTCGTCGGCTCCGCGGTTGATGCGCAGCCCGCTGGAAAGGCGCTGCAGGGTATCGCTGAGCTGGTGCTGCGATTTAGCGAGGCCACGTTGGGCGGTCAGAGCGGCAACATTCGTATTGATCCGGGCCATAGCAATCCTCCATGATTGTTGATGGCATCCCGCGCTTCAGAGCGCGGATGATTGAAGTCCCAGTTCCTTGGGACCCTTGAGGCGGCGAGCCTTTCGAGTCCGATTCCATGCCTTAGGCCGGCGTGGGTCGCGCCGGCAATGGGCATCACGTTGAATCGATATCTATCGAGGTTCTTCGTTGCGAGGCAACTTGGGATTGATCTTTCCGAGACCCGAAAGATCCTCGGGTTTTACTTGCGCCGCCTCCCGGTTTTCACGCCGGATGGCATCATAGACTTCCTTGCGATGGACGCTGATTGATTTGGGGGCGTTGATTCCCAGACGCACCTTGTCGCCGCGGATATCCACCACGGTGACCTCGATGTCGTCTCCAATCATGATCGTTTCATCGCGTTGACGGGACAGCACCAACATATTGGCTCCTTCCTGGGTAAGGGGCCTGAAACTTGTGTTCCAGTTCAGGCCCGCTTGTGAAGCGCGACATCCTTGTCGCACCGCGCTGTAACAGGCCTTTGTTAATTGTAGGCCCGCACGACGCTTCCCTGGCACGCCGATTTTCCGCAGAACGGATGGCGACGCGCCTGCATTTTTCTCCACTCACGGCGCCCGCGGTCATCCTGACCACGGACACGCCGCCCTTCGACTTCAGGCAGACATGGCAAGCGGCACCTGGCTTTGGAGGCGAAGGAGCGGCTGGCGGGTTGTCCACTTTTTCTCGTTGAGGACGATCTGCTGGGCCTGGCGGTTCTGGGCGTTGACCACCAGCGGCCCCTGCAGGTTGCCGGTGAGCCAGTCGCCGACCTTATTGCAGATGACGAACACCTGGAGGTGTGCCTCATCGGTCAGTCCAAGCTCCTCCTGCGTTTCATCCTTCAGGGAGAATCCGTACTCCTTGAAGAAGATGCTGGGGTCGGTGATGACAAAGGCGAGATTGGCGTCATCCACACTTTGCAGCCAGAAGAAGTAATTCTCCTCGCCGGTCTGGATGAGCGCGAACTGCCTGTGCTCGGGAAAGCCCAGGAGGCCGCGGGGAAAGTCGATGATGCGGTCATCATCCACCGTCAAGAGCCCGAAACGGGTCGATTCGATGTCCATAAGAACTCCATTCTGCGCGGCCAAAGCCGCTAATCCCTCGCGGCATCCGCCGCGAACAAAAATCCATTCTTCACGGTTGGAGCAGCCGTCATGCAAGCTGCTTCAACAGACGGTTTAGTTTTGCCGGCCTGGCATCCGGCCAGTTCGGCTGCATCTGCGCTGATGCGCATCATTTGCTGCGCGGCGGCCTCGATTGATCGCATTTACTGCGGTCGCACTATTCGCTGCATATGCCAAAGCAATCATGATGCCAAAGTTACTGTTCATTGCAGGAAATCCATTAACGACTGATTCATGGTTTTGCTGGTGGTTTCGTAGCTGGCCTGAAGCGCCTGCTGGAGCGTCTGGAATTTGGTGACCGCCGATGCGAAGTCGGTATCTTCCAAGGATGACAGCAGCGATTTGGTGGCGACGTTCTGATCGTCCAGGTGCTGCGAGCGGGCCTCCAGCTCCTTGACCTTGCGCCGGTTTCGCCGCGCATCTGGATCACGCGGTCCTGGTCCTGCTTGATGTTGACGGCCGCCTGGGTGATGGCGTCGGAGTTGTTGGTCTGCAACCCATCACGCAGCTTTGCGATGTTGGCGAAGATGCCGTTGGCCTGGATGGCGTTGACGTCCTTGCCAGATAGCGTCGCGCCGGCGGCGGGTGAATCCAGGCCCAGGTCGATTGTGCTGTTGGAGTTGTTGAGATCTTTCACGGACAGAGCGCCGCCGCCGCCGGTTGTGTCGGTCAGGACGATGCCGTTGCCGGAGGCGGCAAATGTTGCCGACACGCCCTGGCCAGCGTCGGCGGTGTTGATAGCGCTGATGACGTCCTGCACGGTCTTGGCGCTGCTGAGCTCAACACTGAAAGTAGTTCCATTGCGCCGGTTGATCTGGATATCAGCGCCGGTGGCGGCGGTGCGCAGGCCCTTGCCGCCGTTGAGTTGGCTTAAGGGGGTGTCGGGGGCGAAGCTTCGGATGCCCAGATCGGCGGCCGTGGTGCCGCCGTTTTCGGAGATGGTCAAGGACGGACCTTGAATCGGATTCACCACGTCGATGCCAGTGCCGGCGGCGTTGATCTTCGCGACCACGCCGGCCTTTGAGCCGTTGATGGCGTTCAAGATGTCTTCGACGGTGTGCGCCGCTGATGGATCGATGTTTACAGACTGCGCGCCGTTTTGGATGGTGATGCCGTGGGCGAGGTCAATGCCCAGGCCGCCGCGCAGGGAGGAAACGGGCGTTAAGATGGTGACGTTGGCATTGAGATTCGCGCCTGTCACGGCGGCGCCTGCCCCGGCGGAGTTTGGCGTGAGGAGGCCAAGATCGGCCGCGGTGGACCCGAAGGCCACTTCCTTGACAGTGATGTTTTCGGTGCCGGCGCCGTTGAGCTGAATGCCTTTTTGATCGGCGGAGATGGAGGCGGTGATGCCGCCGATGCTGGCCTTGTTGATGGTGTTGATGACGTCCTGCACGCTGTTGGCTTCTGACAAGTCGATGGACGCGCTCACCGTGCCATTGCTCAGGAGGATCTGGCCGAGATGGACGCCATCGTTGCCGGCGCCGCGCAAATCCTGCACGCGCGTTTGCGCCGTGAGTGTGGGAGTGAGATCGACGGTTCCCTGAACGCGGGTGGAGGTAGCGCCAAAGACGCGGTTGCCGTCGATCATGAAGGCCGACTGGGTGCCGTCATCCACCTGGTTTTGAAGGACCTGATCGTCGCCGACAAACTTCACGCCGCCTTGTGCGACGACAAAGGGCGGATCGGGCTGGCGATCCCCGGCGAAGAGGTGGACGCCGTTGAGGTCGCGGTTGCCGATGGTGAGTGCCTCATCATACAGGCTCTGCACCACGGCCGAGGCGGCCTTGCGCGCTTCCGGGGTGATGTCGGAGCCGACGTTGGCCGATGCAATCGTCTGGGCCTGTTGGAGCAGATCGGTGAGATCGCCAAGAGAAGTATCGACTTCGCCAAGCTGGCTCTGGGCGCTCTTGAGATTGCCGGCGTAAGCGTCACGCTGGTCGAGAACCTTGTGAAGCTGCAATGCGATGGCGGCGTTTCCCGGATCGTCGCTGGGGACGTTGATGCGCTTGCCGGTGGTCAGCTCATTCTGCGTCTCCAGCAGCGATTGCTGGGTTTGTGCAATCGTCTGCATGGCCACACTGCTTCGCAGCAGGTTGCTGACGCGGGCGAGTTGGACGGGAATGATGGCCATGGGCTTAGGGTTCAGGGTTCAGGGTTCAGGTGAATCATGTGATGCTTAAGAGGGTTTTCATCATGTCGTCTACGGCTGAGATGAAGCGGGCAGCGCCTTGGAAATGCGCGCTGTTGGCGGACGAGGTTGATGGCCTCTTCGTCGAGGCTGACGCCGCTGAGGGCTTCGCGCTGGCCGGAGAGGGTGTCCTTGATTGCGGTTGCCGCCTCGGCCGTGCTCTTGGCGGTGGCGACGTCGCCGGCGACGCCGTTGATCATCTGCTGATAACTGTCCTTCAGGCTGGTTCCCTTCATCGCCGCCACCGCCTGCGACTCGAGGCTCGCCAGGGCGAGGGCAGTCTGGTTGTCGCCGCTTTCGCCATTCTTTGACGCCGCGAGCATGGACGCGTCGGTCGCAACGGATTTATTCACGGCGACGTTCAGGGCGCTGCTGCCGGTGAAGAACGAGTTGATTCCAATGGCCGCCAGCGTTCCGCTGCTGTCCTGGCTGAAGTTGAAGCTTGTGTCGGCGTTGTCGGAGGCAATTTGCAGCTTGCCACCCACCACTTTGGCGGAGATGCCATCGATGGCATCAAGGCTGGCGGTGAGGGAGTTGAGCGTGGTGTCGTTGTTGTTTTGCCCGTTCAGATCGACCTTGATTAACGTGCTGGTGACCAGGCCGGTGCCTTTTTGCTTGACGTGAACGACGAAGCTGCCGTTGACGGGAGTAAACGGGAGATTGGCGGCCGGATCGTTGAGCGCCTTGGCGGGATCTGCTACGCCATTGTCGGCCGTCACTTGCGAATAGCCATTAAGTCCCTGACCCGACGCGTGAACCTTGTTGACTTCAAAGATCAGGTTCTTGGCCAGCGAGTCGGTCTGGTTGATCACGGCGTCGATCTTTGTCCGCACTTGGTTGAGTGCGCCGATCTGGCCGCTGGTGATCTGCATGGTGCTGTTGTCGGCTTTGAAAATAAGCTCGGCGACGGGCCTGCCGCTGCTGCTGTCGATTTTTGTCCCCACGCCGCGGTTGGTGGTGCCCAGCACAAGCGGTTCGGAAGCGACGGTGAGATTGACCGAGCCGTTGCCGGTGTCGATGACCTTGACGTCGATTAACTGGGAGAGATCTTTGATCGCGGTATCGCGTTGATCGCGCAGAGCGTTGGCCTGCCCGGGGCCGGCCCCCTCGGCGGTGGTGATTTGGCCGTTGAGGTCGGCGATTTTCTGCGCCAGATCGTTGGCGGTCTTGGCCAATCCGTTCACGCGGGTGTTCACGTCATCCTGCAAGGCCGCCAGTGATGAGCGGGTGGTTTGCATGTCCTGGGCCAGCGCACCGCCGGTGTCGAGCACGACTTGGCGCAGCCCCATGTCCTGCGGCTTGTTGGCCAGGCTGGACCAACTGTTAAAGAACGCACTCATCCGGGTTGAGAGATCGTCGGGGCTCAGGGCATTGAACACGCCTTCCACCCGGCTGAGATATTGCTGCTGCGTGTCGGCATTGGCCGAATCGCTGACGCTGGTGCGAATCCGGCCTTCGAGGGCATCGTCAATCTGGCGGCTGATGCCGGTGATGTTGACGCCGGTGCCGACGAACATGCCCTGGACCGATCTGCTGATCGGGACTGGGGGAGAGGGCGGCCGACTCGCGGGTGTAGCCGGCGTTGCCGGCGTTGGAGATGTTGTTGCCCGTCACCTGCAGCGCCGCCTGCTGAACAGCCAGAGCTGACTTACCGATGTTGAGGGCGCCGATGAGGGACATTGGGGGGAGGGTTCAGGGTTCGGGGTTCAGGGGTTCATGTTAGCCTATGGCTTCGATTACTCCGATTCGGTTGGAGACTTTGGGTATTCCGTCTCGGGTGTAGAGGCCGGCATGTTCTACTGCGCCGGCGATGAGGCGGACGGCGGTGTTGAGGTGGCCCAGGACCGCTCCGGCCAATCTTCCGGCGATGCTTGCACGCGCCGCGACCTGTTGGATGATTGATTTGAGTTCATCGCGCAGGCGGAGCAGATTTTCGGAGGATGCGGGAATGGCTCTGGGCGAGGGCGCTGAGGGTCGGTTGGGCGGCGATGCCGTGCATGCCGGCCAGTTGGTGGACCAGGACGCGGCGTCGGGATTCGAGGGTCGCGATTCGGATGCGGGTCGCTTCCTGCAACTTGCTGGCGCTGTCCATGGCGCGCAGGTCGATCTCGCGCATCGCGGCCTGCTGGGCCTCCAGTTGCTTGAGAAGCTTCGCGTGTTCCGCGATCAGGTGCTGGAGGATGGTTTCAAGCTCAACGAGCTGGCGGGACATGGATCCTCACTTCGTTAGAGGGAGCGGAAACCTGCTGGTTGTCAGCATCGTTGGCGTCGTGCCATTCTTGAAACTTCGGCTTGGTTTTCGGCTGATTGGCGTAGGCTTTTTTGGCTTCGATGTCGCGCACGATCCGGCCGACCAGCTTCTTGCCCGACGCCTTGGACATGTGCTCAACAAGGCGCTGATCGTACAGCTCAGAAAATGCCTGGCCGCCCCGGCCGCCATCGAACATTTCGGATTTGAACGGGCTGTTGCGCATCTGCTTCATCAGGGTGCCGAAGAAGGTCTGGGCCACCCACTTCTGCACCTGCTGCTCGATACGGGCATGTTCGGATTGGGGCTCGGCCTGCGGTTCCTGATGATTCGCCTTCAACGTGGTGTGGGCCGCGCCTGCGAGGGCGACGCCTTTGGTGAATTGGGCATCGGGTCCGAGCGGCTGGAGAGTCGCGGGCGGGGTCGGCTTGGCACCGTGCCAGAGGTCGGAGTCGGCCGAAAAATGGCGCGGAAGGCGTCTTTGGAGGGTTTGGTGGTGGCGAGGAAGTCGTTGCCGCCGATGGACTGCAGATTGGGCCGAGAGTCCCTGGGTGCGATGGACGGGATGGGGAGGAGGGAAGGGTTCATGGCGTCTCCGACGCGAGCCTGGTCACGAGCAAGTGCGTTTGTTGGCTACTGTTCAACTCCATTGACCAGCAGCTTGGCGTGCAGCTTGCCGGTCTGATACAGCTCTTTGATGATGGTGATTCGTTCGGCCGCCGGGACTTTGAGTTGATCCAGCGCGTCCACCAGATCCTGAAGGCGTGCCCCGCCGCTTTTGGCGGTGTCGAGGGCGACGATGCCTTTCTCGGTGACAACCGGCGTGCGGACCGTGGCGATGGGGGCGGGCGTGATGGTGCTGATGGTCAGCCCGCGATGGCTGATGACGACGGGGCTGATCTCCACGTCGCCGGTGAGGACCATGGTCCCGCTTTTTTCGTTGATTTCGACGCGGGCTTCAGAGGAGAACATCGGCACCGGGAGGCGCTGAACCCGGCTGATGAAGCTATCGGGCCGTTCCCGCTCGAGGGGCGGAATGGTGATGCGCACGTTTTTAGGATCAAGGGCGATGGCGAGTGTTTCGCCACCCTGGCCTTCGGCGTCGTTGATGATCTTGGCGATGGTGCTGGCGGCCGTCCAACTGGCGGCCGGGCTTTTCAGCACGAGCATGAGCTGGCCTTTTTCGTCGATGGTTTTGGCGGGTAGATCTGCATCCATCACCGCGCCGCCTTTGATCACCGCCGACAACGGGCTGGTAACGTCTTCGAGCACAATGGGGCCTTCGGCAAAAGCAAAGACGCCGCCGGTGGGGAGCGGAACCTGAAGGGGCGTAAACAGCAGCCGGCCATTGTTGAGGCTGGAGGCGGCGCCGACGCTGGAGACGTAGGCGTCGATGTGATCGCCGTTGCGAACGCCAGTGGCCGGGAGTGTGACGCTGACGGTGACGAGGGCGACGTTTTGTGCGTTGGCGAGGTCGCGCACGGTGGAGGGGTCCGCGAGTTTTGAGAGCATCGCCGCCAGGGGGCGGATGGCGGGTTGGAAGTCGCCGCCGTCACCGGTGCCCTTGAGTCCTACAACCAATCCCCAGCCGGCCAAGACATAAGTGCGCTGGCCGCTCAGGCTGGTGATATCCGCAACCTTCACCGCGCTGGCCGAATCTGCAAAGAGCAGCAGGGCAAGGCAGGCGAGCGGGATGGAGGCAGATGGACGCATGGTGAAATGGCTGACGACCAATAACCAGTTTGTTATCGGTCAGAATGGGTTGATGAAGTCCAATAATTTCGTGATGAACCCGCGCTTGTTGGTGTCGCGCACCGCGCCTTTGTGGTTCTTCTGGAGGGAAAGGTCGTAGATTTGCGTGCTGAGCAGCGTGTTGTCGACGCCGATGTCTTCGGCCCGGCAGATGCCGGTGAGCGTGAATTCCTGCTCTTCTTCGTCCGTTTTGATCTGCTTGCGGGCCTGGATGACGAGCGTGCCGTTGGGCTTTACGTCAAGCACTTCGCCGGTGATGCGGGCGGTGAAGGTGTCTTGTCGATCCACCGTGGCGTCGCCTTTGTGCTCGCGCGAACCGTGCAGCTTGACCTGCGGCGGCGTAGCGCCCAAGCCGCCCCCTTTAATCTCGAAGTTGCTGAGGCTCAGCTTGACGAAATCATCGATCCCTGCGTCAAGGGTGAGATCTTTCTTAAGATCGCTGGTCCCCTTCGATGAAAAATCACTTTCTTCGCGGATGATGATGGTGACCAGATCGTGCTTCTTCATGGTCCGCGGCTCGGCATCGGGAACGGCCATCAGGCTTACGGAGCTGATTTTTGCCTGGCCGGGATCGGAGGCTTGAAGCGTTGCCTGGTAGAGGGTGGCGCCGGTGCGCTGCATGATGGCGGCGGTGTTGGCGGCCACGTCAACGGAGGGGCGCAACTTATCGCCTGGGGAGGAGCGCTCGCCGGGACGGGTGCGGTTGGAGGTGGAACCGGGAGCAGGTGCGCGCCGGCCGAGTCTTGTGCCAGGGCGAGCCCGGAGCAGAACACAAACGTGGCCGCGAGGGCCAGAATCAATCGGATCATTCGTCGTCCCTGACATGATCAATCGGCCTCCGCCGAGAATCCTGCGACCATCCTCCGATGATTGCTTGAAGCGACGCGGGCGAAGAGCGCCCGCGCGAAAATGTTTTCACGGATGCGCGTCGTTGACGGAGAGTGCGGGCATGGCCGCCCCCGCCTCGGAGAAAACCGTCGCCCGCGCCAACTGCGGGCCTGTGACCATTACGTTGAACTCTTCCTCGGTGCCGGGCTTTTTCACGCGGATGGTCTGGCCAAAGCAGGCCGTCTCCCGGGCTTCAGCGACGGTTTTGATTTGAATCCGGCCTGATTCGACGATGACGGTCACAAGCTGGCCGGTATGCACCAGCGGCACGGCCTCGACCATGCGGGAGGTTAACACCGTTCCGGCGGGCACATCGCGCGACGCCTGCTGGCCGACGAGGGCCGCCTTTGCCGCAAGGGGTTCGGAAGGAACCGTGTCGCACAAAGTGCGGCGCTCGATGACGTCTTCTTCGCGGATGACCTGCCGCGCCGCCAACGGCCGGCCGGCGATGACCTGCTTTTGCCAGGCGCGGGCATAAGCTTTCACGGTTGCTTTGCGGCGGGTTGCACCGGTGGTGATCGATAAATCCCAACTGACATCCCCCAGATCGCGAAACTGACGCGACTCAACATTGAATTGATACAGCGGCTCGGCGGCGCGAAGCAGCTTTTCATCCTGCGGCTCGAAACGGACCTGCAAGGATTCGGCCGGGAGATACAGGCGCTCGGAGATGTCGGAGATGAGAACGTCCTTCAACGTGCGGACGGCACCGGCATCAGGCTCGCTCTGCTGCGCCAACAGCGCGGGCATCGCCGTGGCGGAGCGGGTAGTTGGAGACGCGACGGCCGCTTCCCTGGCGTCGGCCCATTTTTGAATGGAGGTTGCGGGCTCCACGTCAGCGTCGGCGCGAGACACGGTGCAGGCGGTTGCGCCGGTGAAATTTACGGTGGCCAGATTCATGCCCGCGCCGCGCAGTGTGGCTTTGATGCGCTCGACGGTGATGGGCTCGAAGGGCATGTCAGGCGCAAAGCGAGCCAGCACCAGGTCGGCCACCGGCGCCATTGTGGCATTGTCGGCGCTGGACCAGCGCGAGACCTGCCGCAGGGTGACCGCTTCGCCAATGACGATGGCCTCGGCACGAAGCTCCAACACGGCACCGGCGCCGGCGCCTGGGCCGATGAATTTTTCCGGACCTGGGGTGGGCTGGGCGGTAATGTTGGCACCGTATCCCCACTGGTGCAACAGCAATTGAGTTGCCATCGCCAGCACCAGCGCCACCACGATCATCTGTGCCTGTTTCTTGGCATTAGGCCGGCCTCGATACATCATTTGCCACCTCTCGCATCACGCCCGTCTCAGGTTTCCAATCGTCTGCAGCGCCTGATCGGCGGTCTGGATCGACTGGCTGTTCAGTTCAAACGATCGCTGTGTCTTAATCAGCGTCACCAGTTCCTTCACCGGATCGACGTTGCTGCCTTCGAGGTTGCCCTGAAGCAGCTTTCCCGCGCCCGACACGCCTGGATTGCTTTCAATGGGCTGGCCGGATGATTCGGTGCGCTGGTAAAGGCTACCGCCCAGCAGTTTCAAACCCTGCGGGTTTACAAACTGCACCAGCTTCATCTGCCCCACGTTCTTTTTCGTTGCGCTTCCCGACTGCAGAACGTCTACCAGGCCATCCTGGCTGATAATGATGTCGGTCGTGCCTTTGGGGATGTTGATGGGCGGGATGAGCTTGTATCCATCGCCCATGCCCAGCACGAGTTCGCCATCTTTGTTCACGAAGAAGTTGCCGTTACGCGTATACGCAACGCCATCGTCCAGATTGGTCTTGACCTTAAAAAAGCCGTCGCCGGAAATGCCCACGTCGAGCTGGCGGCTGGTGCTTTCGAGGCTCCCCTGTTCCATATCCAATTGTGTGTTGCTGATGCGCGTGCCCAAACCCACGAAGATGCCGGCTGGGGAGACTTCGCCACTGGCGTTGGTGGCGCCGGGCTGCTTGAGCATGAGATACATCAGATCTTCAAAGTTGACCCGGCTGCGCTTGAAGGACGTGGTTTCGGCGTTGGCCAGGTTGTTGGCGATGACGTCGATGCGGGTTGAAAGGGCCCGCAAGCCTGTCGCGGCCGAATTAAGAGCGGTTATCGCCATGGTCTCTTTAAGTTATCGGACGCCAGTCGGGTGGGGCATGAGAAGTGTCAAGGGCTAACCGATCTTGCCGACGTCGTTCACCAGCCGGCCGAGGGTCTGGTCCTGATAGCGGATCATGTTGGCGTTGGCTTCCAATTGCCGCTGCGCGTCCATCAGGGTTGTCAATTCTGTTGAGGGCTCGACATTGCTTCGTTCGTAGAAGGAGCTGCGCATGCGACCGGTGCCGGCCGAAAGTTGCTTGAAGTCGAGATTTTCGGAGGTGAGGAGCGATCCCCCGTGTTTGCGAAGCTGGGCGGGATCGGCGACGTCGAACAGCCCAATGCGACCGACGGCCGCGCCGTTCTGGGTGATCGTGCCATCGGCGCCGATGGCGATCGGCAGACGGCCATTGATCTCAATCGCCTTGCCGTCAGCGCCCAGCACTTCATTGCCGCTGGCGTTCATGACGAGTCGGCCCTGGTTGCTGACGCTGAATCGGCCATCGCGGGTGAGCGCGAGCTGTCCTTTATCGCGGACGGCAAAGAAGCCTTTGCCTTCGATGGCGACATCGGTGGGGGTGCCGGTTTGTTCAGGATCGCCTTGGCTTGTGTCAACGGAAACGGGCGAGGCGAAGGTGCCGCCGCCCATGGCCTCGAGCAGATCGTTGCTCCACTCGTGCGATGCCAGGCGGTTTTCCTGCGACGCGGTCAGCCGCTGGCGAAAAAGCGGCACGTCTCTTTTAAAGCCAACGGTTTCGGAGTTGGCCAGGTTATTGGCAATGACGTCCTGCCGGTATGAGTTGGTCAGGACGCCCGTGGCCGAGAGGTAGAGGCCGTAAATCATTGCGGCCCTCCGTCGGCAAAAGGGAACCGCCCGGGATGATCCGAGGGGTTGCCCGCGTTGTGCGGCGGTTCATCCGTGAAAGAGGCGGGGCTGGACATCCTTGTCCGCCCCTGGAAAGCGCCGGCATCGCCGCCGCCTTCCGAACCGGCTCCGCCGGCCCGCCATCGCCGCCTGTTCATCTCTTCAAGGAGCGTCGCAGCCAAATGCTGCCCGACCGCCATCCTGGCGGCTTGCACGACACGCTCTCCGAGCGTTTTAGTTTCAATCGACATCCATCGCTCCTGGTCAAAGCGACGTGCATGAATCAATTGATGTGCCGATGCGGCTGGGCTTGTTGAAATGGCCAGCCGCAACCCGCCATAACAGTTGTTGTCTTCACGATTAAACGATTGAACGGATAATCAATTGAACTCGCCAGTTTGGGCTTGGCGGTTGATATCGCCACAATTCTTTCGCGCAAGAATCGCCGGACTAGCAGCATGTCCTGCGCGATTGTCTATAGAAGACAAGGGCGAAGCGCCGTTTCTACTTTTTGATTATCGGGTGTGGAGAGTGGCGGGCGGGGTGAAAAAATTGTTTGCATTTTTGTAAAGCGCCAAGAGGCCAAGTGAGGGGCTTCCGATGAACCTTAGGCCGCATCGATGGGTCGATGGGCTGCGAGGATCAAGAGAGGCCTGACATGATGAGCGTGATGGATATTGCTGGATGGTTCACGGGTGGGGATCGGCCTTACCACAACCTGTTTCATTGCATGCGGCAGGACACGCTGTGGGTGACTATCACAGTGGCGCTCGATCTTGCGGTTGCCAGCGGGTACGTGCTGATCGCCATGCAGTGGTGGCGGAGCGAAAAGGTTGTGCAGGACAGTCCTTCCAAGAAGTCTCTGGGGCAACTTAAGAACATTTTTATCTTTTGCGGCCTGTGCGGGTATCTGTTCATCCCCATCAAGATGTTTTGGCCGGCCTGGCGGCTGTACGATTTGTTTCTGGGAGTGCTGGTCTATTTCACCTGGCGTTATGCGTGGGGCGCGCGGGAACTGAAGGTCATTTATGAGGGGCTGGAGCGCAGCGACCGGCTGAGCATGGAACTGGAGCAATCGCGGGCGAACCGGGATGTGTTGGAAGGATATGTGCGGCAGCGGACACAGGATCTGGAAAAGGCCAACGGGGCGCTGCAGGCGGAGATGGAGCAGCACAAGCGGGCGTCGGAGGAACTGGCCAAAGAGCGGAACCTGCTGCGCACGCTGATCGACGCGGTGCCCGACCTGATCTATGTAAAGAACCTGGACAGCCGGTATGTTCTAAACAACCGCGCACACCTGCGCTTTCTGGGCGTGAATGCACAGGAAGACGTCGTGGGAAAGCGGACGACTGAATTGTTCCCCGAGGAGTTGGCGCAGGCGTATGTGATCGACGACCAGAAAGTCCTGACGACGGGCGAGGCGCTGGTCAATGATGAAGAGGAGACGGTGGACTGCGCCGGCAAGCGGGTGTGGGTTTCGCGGACGAAGGTGCCGCTGCGCGATGGGCAGGGAAAGATGGTGGGGGTGGTGGGGATCGCGCGGGACATTTCGCACCGCCGTCGGGCAGAGCAGACGCTGAAGGCGATCAATGAGACGCTCGAGGCGCGGGTGGCCGAGCGCAGTGCGGCCGCGGAGGATCGGGCGACGGCCTGGGCGCAGTCGGAAGAGGCCCTGCGCACGCAGACGAATATTTTGCGGTCGATTCTCGACAGCATGGGAGACGGGGTGGTGGTGGCGGATTCGGCGGGGAAGATCCTGCTGTTCAATCCGGCCGCGTCGGCGCTGCTGGGGAGCGTGCTGCCGGGAACCAGCACGGAGCAGTGGACTACGCGTTATGAGTTGTATCTGTCGGACATGATCACACCCTATCCGCGCGACCAGAGGCCGCTGGCGCGGGCGATGCGGGGGGAGTCGGTGGATCAGATGGAGGCTTTTGTGCGCCACCCTGACGCACCGAATGGAAAATGGCTGAGCGCGACCGCGCGGCCATTGCGGTCGGACGGGGGAGAAGTGTGCGGGGGGGTGGCGGTGTTTCGGGACGTGACGGCATACAAGCGCGCGGAGGTTGATCTTCAGGAGGCCAAGGAAGCGGCCGAGTCGGCCAGCGTGGCCAAGAGCGAGTTTCTGGCGAACATGAGCCACGAAATCCGCACACCGATGACGGCCATCGTGGGTTATGCGGACATTATGCTGGAGCCCGAGCAATCGCTGTCGGAGCGGCAGGAATCGCTGGAGGTGATTCGGCGCAATGGCCGGCATTTGCTGAACCTGATTAACGACATCCTGGACTTGTCGAAGATCGAATCGGGGCAAATGGGAGTGGAGTGCATACCTTTTGAATTGCCGCAATTGATTTCGGAAGTGTTGTCGATGACCCGGCCGCGGGCGAATGAAAAGGGACTGGAATTCAAGGTGGAATTTGAAGGGGCGATTCGGCGCCGAATTCGAAGCGACCCGTTGCGGCTGAAGCAGATCCTGGTGAATCTGCTGGGCAACGCAATCAAGTTTACGCCCGGCGGGTCCATCAGCCTGAAGGTATCGTGCGGGCATGATGGCACGTGCGATGTGGTGCGATGTGCGGTGAGCGATACGGGGATTGGGATGACGTCGGAGCAACTGTCGAGGCTGTTTCAGCCGTTTACGCAGGCGGATGAATCGACCACGAGGCGCTTTGGAGGAACGGGGCTGGGGCTGACGATCAGCCGGAGGCTGGCGAGGCTGCTGGGAGGGGACATCAGCGTGGAGTCGGAGCCGGGGCGTGGGAGTGTCTTCAGCGTGTGGGTGAGCGCTGGCGCGCACGAGGACGAAGAGCAGGTGCTGCACGGGCTGAGCGAGTCGATGCTGCCGGGCAAGGTGGCCGACGATGCGACGCGGCACATCACGCTGGACTGCCGGATTCTTCTCGCGGAGGACGGCCGCGACAACCAGCGGCTGATTTGCACCCACTTGCGCAATGCGGGGGCGGAGGTGGTGGTTGCGGAGAATGGGCGGGCGGCCGTCGAGCTGGTGATGTCGCAGCGATTTGACCTGGTGCTGATGGACATGCAGATGCCGGAACTGGACGGCTATGGGGCCGCCAGCGAGCTTCGGGGGCGCGGCGTGGACCTTCCGATTATCGCACTGACCGCGCATGCGATGGCGGATGACCGGGCAAAGTGCATTGCCAGCGGGTGCAGCGATTATTTGTCGAAACCAATCGATAAGGAGCGACTTTTGTCCACCATTGACCAGTACGTGAAGGGGAAGGCAGGTCACGAAACCTCGGCTGCGAAAGCCGGCACGGCGAAAAGCAATTCGGCGCCGCAGAGACAAATGGTGATGCATAGCAGCTATGCCGGTGTTGCGAACATGCGGCAAATATTGGACGAGTTTGTCGAGGAGCTTCCCGAGCGCGTGAGGCGGATGATGGCGCAATTGGAGGAAAATGAGTTAACGCCGCTGCGCCGCTCGGTACACCAGCTTCGGGGGGCGGGGGGCGGATATGGGTTTGACGCGATCACGGAATTGGCTGGTCGGGCGGAGGAGACGATTGATCGGGGGGAGGCAATGGAGGCGATCACGGGGCGGGTGGAGGAATTGGTGCGGCTGATTCGGAGTGTGTCGGGGTACAAGGTTGAACTGGAACAAGGGCCAGTGGGCGTGGAAGCGCCCATGGCCTGAACTGTCATATGACGTTGTTTGGAACAGGAGGATCGCATGAGCCAGAAAGTGCTTATCATTGATGATGACTTCTCCATTCACGCTATAATTATTGCGCGGCTGGGAAATTATCGCCTGGAGTTTGTGTCGGCGTACGACGGTGAATCGGGGCTGCTGCTGGCGGCGGAGCGGAAGCCGGACCTCATCCTGCTGGACCTGGACATGCCGCAGATGGACGGTTACGAGGTGTGCAGGCGGCTGAAGGCCGAGGCGGTGACGCAGGGGATACCGATTTTGTTTTTGACGGCCAAGGGATCGGTGGACCATCGCATCCGGGGGTTGGACCTTGGGGCGATGGATTACATCACCAAGCCGTTTGATCCAAGCGAGCTTCGGGCGCGCATTGGGGTGGGGCTTCGCAACAAGCACCGGATCGATGTGCTGAGCGACAAGGCGATGATTGACGAACTGACGGGGTTGAGCAACCGCGCCTATTTTGACAGGCGGCTGGATTCTGACCTGGCGACATCGCGCCGTTCGGGCCGGCCTCTGGCGTGCATCCGGATCGCCCTCGATGGGGCCAAGTCGATCCAGGATCGATACGGCGTGGCGGCGGTGGAGCATGCGCTGCGCACTGTGGCGGCCGGCTTGCAGGAGACGTGCCGGAAAGAGGACGTGCTGTGCCGATTTGGGCCAGACGAGTTTGCGATATTGGCGTGTGATGCGGACACGGAGAGCGTAGAGAAGTTTGTGGAGCGGCTGCGGAGTTCGGTCGAGCAGATGACCCGCGTGAGCGACGACGCGGCCATTCGGATCACATGCAGCTTTGGCGTGGCGGTATCGCGATTCTCGTTTGGACGATCGGTGGTTCATGGAGCGGGAGCGGCGCTTTATCACGCGCGGCAGGCGGGCGGAAATTGTATTGACGCCGGGCCGGAGCTAACGGAACTGCGGGTCGCGGTTTGAAAACCGGGCCGCACCTACAGGAGGGTCAAGAGATGGCGCAACGTGTTTTGATCGTGGATGACGCAGTGCCTTTGCACAAGCTGATCAGCAATCACCTGGCTGAGGAATCGCTTGAGCTGCATTCGGCATTCGACGGAGAGACGGCCTTGGCGATGGTGTATTCGGTAAAGCCGGATTTGGTTTTGCTGGATGTGGATTTGCCGGGGATCAATGGTTTTGAGGTCTGCCGGCAGTTGAAGGAGGAGAAGGAGACGTGCGGCATACCGGTGGTGTTCCTGACGGCGGCGGCATCTTCGGAGGCGAAGGTGTGCGGGTTTGAGCTTCAGGCGACGGATTACATCACCAAGCCGTTTGATCCTTCGGAGCTGCGGGTTCGGGTTCGGGCGGCTTTGCGCAACAAGCTGCTGCTGGACCTGGTGCCCAAGCGCCTGGGTGCGATTGGCGAGGTGAGCCGGCCGCCGGCGCCGGGAACGCGGCGGCTGAATGCCCGGGTGACGGTGGGTGAGTTGCTGATGGCGCGTTCTGCCAACCCATGGAATCGCGTGGCGCCGGTGTGACCGATTTTTTTCATCTAATCTTCCGAAGCGGCAAACTCGATCAAGTGAGGAGAGGCTGTCGTTTCGGCCAACAAGGGAGAGAGCCATGTCAAAGACTGTTTTGGTTGTTGATGATTCTGTTCTGCTTCACAAGCTGATCGGAACGCACTTGGAGGCGGAGGGCTTGGATCTGCAGTCGGCGTACGATGGCGAATCGGCGCTGGCAATGGCCTTGAAGCTGCGGCCGAGCCTGATTTTGTTGGACGTGGACATGCCGCAACTGGACGGCTTTGAAGTATGCCGCCGGTTGAAGGCCAACGGCGCGACCACAACGATTCCGATCATATTCCTGACGGGCGACGCGATGCTGAGCGATAAGGTCAAGGGTCTTGATCTGGGGGCGATGGATTATGTGACCAAGCCGTTTAAGCCCGAGGAACTGCGAGCACGCGTCCGCGCGGCTCTGCGGGCCAAGAACCAACTGGATAAGCGCGCCATGCTGGATGGACTGACTGGCCTCTGGAACATGGCTTATCTGGAAGAGCATCTTGCGGCGCAGTTGTCGCTGGCGAATCGTTCGGGCCGGCCTGTGGCCTGCATTGTGGCGAACGTGGATCACCTGAAGCTGATCAACGGCAAGCATGGGCAGGCGCTGGGGGATGAGGTGCTGCGGTCGGTGTCGCAGATTTGCCTGAGCCAGTGCCGGGCGGAGGATGCGATCTGCCATTCGCAGGGCGGCAAGTTTGTGATGCTGTTGTCGGGAACAACGCGCGTCGGGGCGGCGCGGCTGGCGGATCGGCTTCGCGGAGAGGTGCAGCGGCAATTGGCGACGCGCGGCGGGGTGGAGCTGGGCGTAACGTGCAGCTTCGGCGTGGCCGACTCGCTGATCGCCGGCGATGCAGCGCTCCTGGATCGGGCTGATACGGCGCTGTTCCGCGCCAAGCAGAATGGACGCAACTGCGTGTTCATTGCCCGCCAGCCTGGCGATGACCTGCGTGCGGTGGCCTAAATTTGGCGTGGCTGTCTCTCTTAAGAGTGGCGGGGCGCGCCAAGCATCCCGCCACTCTCGATGATATGAACAGACGCGTGAACATT
Source organism: uncultured Phycisphaerales bacterium (assembly GCA_963788015.1). GTDB lineage: Bacteria > Planctomycetota > Phycisphaerae > Tepidisphaerales > Tepidisphaeraceae > JBBRHH01. The sequence goes on along the minus strand of CAWBEY010000012.1, from coordinate 1,512,189 downwards.
CGTGGAGATCATGGATATGCTACGAAAGATTTTGCTGGTTGATGACGATGCTGCAATTCACGCCCTGGTGCGGGCGCACCTTGCGGCCGAGCCGGTGGAAGTGATCTCGGCCCGCGATGGGGAATCGGGGCTTGCGCTGGCCGAGCGGTTGCTGCCGGACCTGATATTGCTGGATGTTGACATGCCCGAGCCGGATGGGTTTGAGGTGTGCCGGCGGCTGCGCGAGGACCCGGTAACGTTGAATCTGCCGGTGGTGTTCCTGACGGCCGCCAACACGATTGCGCAGAAGGTAAACGGACTTGAGCTTGGGGCGGCGGATTACATCACGAAGCCTTTTGATCCAGAGGAGCTGGTGGCGCGGGTTCGGGGCGCGCTTCGAACAAAGGCTCGCTTTGACTTTCTGGCCAACCGGCGGGTGGATCATTTTTTAAGCCCGTCGTCCGCATAGGGTCGTACTTATATGAAAGGGGCGATTTGATGACATTTCGATGGCATGGAAAGACGTATGACACGCGGGAAATGATCGGGTATGAGACGGCAAATACAGCGATGCCGCTCATTTACAAGTCGCGTGACGATCATCATGTGTTTGTCTTGAGGATCGATCGGCTGGACGGGCGCAGGTGCATCGGGTGGAGGCGACGGAGATTGAGGCCCTGGCCAGCCGGTACAATCTTCCCCAACTGCTATGCCCGGGATTGATGGCAGGTGGAGATGCGGGGGGCGAGAACCAGCGGGGCGGGGAGGCGCAGGCGTGTGATGCGCTGCTGGTGGAGGACGATGGGGCCAGCCGCCATGCTCTTTCGAGATTGTTGAGCCATTCGGGGTATAAAACATCGTCGGCCGCCTCGCTTGCGGAGGCCGAGGCGAAGCTGGGGGAGCATCCGCGCTGCCTGATATTGGATCTGAATCTTCCTGACGGGCTGGGGACCGTGCTGCTGGAGCGGATTCGCAGGCAGCACCTGCCGATCCGGGTGGCGGTAACCACCGGCAGCAGCGATGCACTGCTGCTTTCGAATGTCTCGGATTTGAATCCCGACGCGATCTTCAAGAAGCCATTGAATCTTTCGGACGTGATGCACTGGCTGGAAGCGGTGTAGGCAGGGGTTTGACGCGGGGTTTGTGGGGAAATGGGGGCGGCAATTCCCTTTACTTCAATGCTTGCGTACTATTGCGCCCGATGAGCAGCGTGGAGACATTTTCCGATGCAATGGAGCGTGAGGCGGGACGGCGCTGGCCGACGACGCTTTGGGTCGGATTGTTGATCATGCTGGCATGCGAGGCGCTTTTGTTCAGCGATGTGGCATTGTCGGGGCGCGGGGCAGTGCATACGCAGGCGGCCATTGAGACGATTCAGCAGCAGGAGCCGCGAACGGCTTTTGGAATGGCAGCGCGGTGGGTGGCCGCCAACATGACGCCGCTGGTCTGGGCGGGGTACCTGATTTTTCTGGAAGGCGTGCTGACGCTGCAGACGGGGACGAGCCCGGTGCGGCGGCGGCCCAACCATTTTGCGATGCTGACGCTGGCGTCGGTGCTGATCTGGTGCGTTTTCGACTGGGTGAATTTTTATTACATCCGGGCGTGGGACTACATTGGGATGCCGGAGAGTTTTTTTGTTGGCCGGGCGTGGGGGTATTTTGTAGCGTATGCCGCCATCGCCCCGGGGATGTTGATGAGCGGGCAGGTGTTGATCAACCTGGGGTGGTTCGACTGGGCACGCAGCGCATCATGGCGGATGCCCAAGTGGGCCAAATGGGTGGCGCTGGTGGTGGGGCTGCTGATGTTCATCTGGCCGCTGGTGCATCCCAACCCAGTAACAAACCTGACGTTGTGGACGAGTCTTGTGTTGCTACTGGATCCAATTAATCAGAAGCTGGGTCGGCCGAGCATGTTTCGCGATTTGCAGAAGGGGTGGTGGGGCCGGACGCTGGCGGCGTTTGCCGGGGGACTGGCGTGCGGGTTTCTGTGGGAGTTCTGGAATTACTGGGCGCTGACCAAGTGGACCTATCACCTGCCGTTCCTGGGTGCGGCCGAGCACGTGAAATATTTTGAAATGCCGCTGCCGGGGCTGCTGGGATTTTTGCCGTTTGGGTTGGAGGCGTGGGTCATGTGGCAGTTGATGCGGATCCCGCTGGATGGGTTGGTGGAGGGGCTGCCGGATGAGAGGAGTTTGCTGTAGTTCCAGATGGCGACGCTCAATCGGGAAGAAATCATCAGTGCTCTGACTCGCTTGGGCGAACTGGCGGCCAAAGCGGGCGAGGTGGTCGAACTGCTGTTGCTGGGAGGGGGAGTCATGGTGTTGGCTTTCAATGCGCGAGAATCAACTCGGGATATTGATGTAGCCATCCTTGCGCCGGGTGAGGCTCGCATCGTTCGAAGCTTTGCGGCACAAGTTGCAGCAGAGCGAAATTGGCCTGATGATTGGTTGAATGATGCAGCCAAGGGATTCCTACACGGCGTCAGTTTTGGGCCCGAGGTGTTTGCATCCGATGGTTTGAGAGTGAGAAGACCATCGACGGAGCAGTTGCTGGCAATGAAGTTGTGTGCCTGGCGAGATGAAGTGGATATTGCCGATGCCCGTCGCCTTATGGAAGAGTTGAAAGAAGATCGGGATACGATCTGGAACCGTCTGATCGCCTTTTTAGCGCCTGGAAAAGAATTGAAAGCGAAGTACGCCTTCGATGACTTGTGGGAGCAACGTTATGGCGACCTTTGAAGAAATGGCCACGGCTGCCTTGGCAGGTGAGGCGCTGCTGCTCCGAAGTATGGTGCAGGACTGGCTAGGCCAGCTTCAGGGGAGTCAGGATTGGTCAAAGCCGAGAACTAGTGATCCGAAAGTGTTGGCAGTGGCGGCGGCGTTGGCGGAACTGTTCGCGGACAGGCTGCAGCGGGACCCGCCGGACTGGAGTCGGGAAGTGGGCGGGGTGTCCGAGCCAATTTTTCTCGTGCGGTCCGCGCAAACAATGCGGCGATTGCGGACATTGTGCGAAAAGGAATCGCCGCTGCCTTTCAAGAAGCGGGGGTTGTTTGTACCGCCAAACTACCTTCAGTTTGCCTGAGGGATGTTTGCAAACAGGGCGTTTTGTATCCACAATTCCGACATGCTAAGCGATCGACTTGCGTCTCTTGGGATTTTGTTGCCAGCGGTGGCCGGGCCATTTGGCGCGTACGTGCCGGCAAAGCGCGTGGGGGATTTGATTTATGTGGCGGGGCAATTGCCGATGAAGGAGGGGAAGCTGGTGGCGGTGGGGCAGGTGCCGTCGCGGTGTTCGATGGAGCAGGCGCAGGCCGGGGCTCGTCAGTGTGTGATTAACGCCCTTGGGGCGGTGGCGGCGCTGGAGGGGAGCATGGATATCTGTGTCGGGGTGCTGCGGGTGGGGGCGTTTGTGAGCAGTGATGCGGGCTTTACGGAGCAGCCGAAGGTGGCGAATGGCGCGAGCGGATTGCTGTTGGAGCTGTTCGGCGATGCGGGACGGCATGTGCGGGCGGCGGTTGGCGTGAATACGCTCCCGCTGGATGCGGCCGTTGAGGTGGAGTTCATTTTTATCGCCCGGACGTGATGGATATCGGGGCGGCGGGTGCAAACAATCAGCCTCTGTTGATCGAGTGATGCATTGCGAGCGAAAGAAGATGATCAGAACCGCCACGATTCATGATGTTCCGCGCATGCAGGAGATTATTAACAGCCATGCGGAATTGGGCCGGATGCTGTTTAAGAGCCTGGCGCAGTTGTATGAGTCGCTGCGCGATCTGGCGGTGTATGAAGAGGACGGGCAGGTGTTGGGTTGCGTCGGGTTGACGATTATCTGGGCAGACTTGTCGGAAGTGCGGTCGCTGGCGGTGGAGAGTTCGTGCCGGGGGCGGGGGATTGGCCGGAAGCTGGTGGAATGGACGGTGGAGGAGGCGCGGCGACTTCGCATTCGGAAGATCATGAGCCTGACCTACGAAGAGGCGTTTTTTGCGAAGCTGGGGTTCGAGGTGGTTTCGAAAGATACGCTGCCGCTAAAGGTGTGGAGCGATTGCGTGCGCTGTCCGAAACGGGATGGATGCGATGAGATTGCGATGGTGCGGACGCTGATGGACGTGCCGGAGGTGGAGGGGCCGATTGCGCCGCCCACACCCAGGGGCGTGTCGATCCCGGTGTTGGAGTGGGAAGAGGATTGACGGGCGGATCGAGGAAGTGGGATTATTTGGTTTCTTCGACGGTGGAGAACTTGGCGTCCTTGGGGTCGATCTGCAGCTTGAGATCTTTGAAGCGGACTTCAGTGGGGCCGCCGGCGTGAACCTGCAGGCCCAGGAGACCGCGTTTGTCCCCTTTGGGATCGTCGATATCGACGCAGACGTGGCCGTTGATGGCAGTGCGGATTTTGTCGCCGACGGCGACGACTTCGTAGGTATTCCAGTCTTCGGGCTTGAGCCACTTTTCGCCGCTCTCTTTGGTAAGGAGCCCGCGGCCGCTTTCCTCATACAGCTTGCCCCACCAGCCTGCGCCGGCGTCGGCCTGATAGCCTTTCATCTCGTTGCCCTTGTATTCCTGGCTGCGGAACTGGATGCCGCTGTTGGCACTGTTGGGGACAAGCTTGATCTGGACGACGAGGCGAAAGTCACCCAGCTCAAAGCGGCTTTTAAGAAATTCGTTTTGCTTGATGCCGGTTGAAGTTTTGCCGACGATCTGGCCATCTTCGTTGTGGAAGAGGGTGGTGTCGCCATACCAGCCTTCGAGGTCCCTGGCGTTGACGGGATGGACCCAGCCGTCGGCGTCGGGAGCGGGGAGTTTGTAGGCCGTGGCAGGCTGGGTGGCCGGGGCGTCGGCGAAGAGCGGTGCGGGGACGATGGCGAGAAGGGCCGTGAAAAGGAGATGGCGGAGGTTCATGGGCAGGATTGTAACGCGTCCGGCGGCGGAGGCGAGACTTGCGGATTGACATTATTCTGTTGGAGTCGCGTCATCTGGAGAGGTTAAGATGATGCCGTGGTTTGAACCGGCGGCAGGTGTTTTTGGATCGGAGTGATTATGCGAGCAGCATTGGCTTGTGCATTGTTTGTGTGGCTTTCGGCGGCGTGCGCACAAGGGGCGGGGGATTATGCCGGGAAATTTGAAAATCCGAAGTTGTCGGTGGAGATGGTGGCCGACGCGGGGGGGTACGTTGGGCAGATTCACATGGGGCAGGAGCAATTTCCGCTGAAGGCGCATGAGGAGGCTGGGCGGCTTGCCGGTGCCTTTTCGAGCAAGGGCCATGATTATGATTTTACGGCCACGCGGGAAGGGGAGGGGCTGACGCTGGTGACGGCCGGAACGCGGTATGAGCTGAAGAAGGTTGCGCCGCCGGCCGCGAATCCGCTGGCCGAGGCAAGCGGCGGCGGGGCCGTTGAGGCGGGATTGCCCGGATATTCTGTAATCAACAGCACGGATGCGGGCAAATCCTTGTCAGGCACGAAGGCGAAGGCGACATCGGCTCAGAGCGCGCTGGAGCAGACGTTCTCCGACCTGGCTCATTACTTTGACGCCAGGCCGGTGGTGAGCGGTGCATTTGAGGACACGAAGGAGCATTTGACGGGTGGAGCATCGTTCAAGGCGAAGCTGAAGGGGCAGGATGTGAAGGGATTTGTGTCGTGCAAGCCAGATGATCAGGGGGTGGCGGTGGCAGTGGTTTATTGCCGGGCGGATGCGGCGGCGGGGGCGTGGGACAAGCTGACGGCCGCGCCGGCCGAGGCTTCGGGCGGCGGAGATACTTCCGGGATCAAACTGCAGGAGTATAAGTTTCCGGATGACACCGGATCGGTGGGCGTGGCCGAAGGATGGAAGACCAATGCACCTTCAGCATTGGGCGCAGTGCGCATTGAAGGGCCGGCGGAGCAGCGGGTTGTCATCGGGTTTAGCATGCGCGTATTGACGCCCGACTCCCAGATCGCGCAGATGATCCGGCAGAACGAAATCCGAGCGCAGCGGATGGGGATGAAACCGCCGCCGCCCGCGCCGTTTGTATTTGCGCCGCAGTCGGGGCCGAGCGAAGCGCTTGCCGCGATCATTCCGCAGCTCAGCCGGATGAATGAGCAGGCCAACGGTTTCACATTTGCGCTGGAAAAGATCATCTCCGAGAAGGAAGTGAAGCCAAACCTGCCCGATGGGAAGGCGGCGCTGGTCTGCTTTGATCTGGCCAAGACCACACGCGGCGTGGCAGCGCACTTTCGCACGCTCGCACGCGTCGAGACCGTCGGCCTAGGGCAGGGGGCGTGGATGTATTCGGCGATTGAGGCGACAGCGCCGGTGGCCAGCTTTGACGCCGACCAGCCGGTGATGCTGGCGATGATCAACTCGCTGAAGGAAAACGTGGAGGTGATCCAGAAAAAGTCGCAGGCCATGCTTGATGCACAGGCGAAGCAGGCGAGGGACAATCTGGCCATTTCGAATCAGCAGTTCCAGGAGCAGCAGAAGCAGCGTTCTGCGGCGCAGCAGGAGGCGCATCGGACTCAGATGGCGGGATATGATGCGCACAACCAGGCGTGGCGGGCGGGGCAGGTGGACAAATCGCGGCACAACGCCGACGTCGTGGAAATGATTCGCGGTTATCGCACCGTGGAGGACACGCGCACCGGGACCAAGGCGAGCGTGGATTATTACAACGTGGATGGAATCGTGAACAGGCTCAATGAAACGGATCCGGGGCGATACAAACAGATCCCGCTGCGCGACGAGGTCGCTCCGTTGCCTTCGGGCCAGTGAGGAGAGATTCAGGCGTTGGTGGTGGGGGGGGCGGTGACGCCTTTGGCTGCGCGAAGGGCCGCGCGGGCGTCGGCCAGGGCAGTGCGATCATCAGCCAGCTTTGATTGCCAGGTGGCGCGGTCGGAGTCGAGCTTGGTCTTGGCGTCGGTGAGGGCTGTGTCGGATTGGCGGGCGGCGAGGATGTTAGCGCGGTCGGCCGTAATCTTGTCCTTGAACGGCTTGGCGTCATCTGCCAGTTTCTGCTTGAGGGGGGGCAGGTCGGTCGCAAGAAGCGCCTTGGCGGCGGCGCGATCGGTTTTAAGCTTGGCCAGGTCCAGCGCCAGGGCGTCGGTGTTGCCGGCGTCAGCCTGGATCTGCTTGTAGTCGCTGAACACCGCCGCATTGTCAGTGGCGCGTTTGTCTTTAATGGCCTGCCGATCGGCGGCGAGGGCATCGCTGGCGGCCTTTTCGTCGTTCTGCAGGATGGCCTTGAGGGCGGCAACACTGTCTTTGAAGCCGCCCCGGGCGGTTTTTACGGCCTGGCGGTCAAGCTTCAACGCATCGTGGGCGGCCTGACGATCTGCGGTCAGTTGTGTTCGCGCGTCGGTGACGGCCTGTTTAAGCGTGGTGAGATCGGCTGGGGAAACGGAGAACAGGGTGCGGGGTTCGAGTGCGGACACCGTGAAGTTGAATTGCGCCATGGGAGTTTTCCGTTTCCTGCAAAGAGAATATTCTTCAACCGTCAGTCGTTAATCCAAACGTCTTAATGGCCAGATTATTTCAGACGGATTCGGGATGAGCGTCGGGAGCAGGATAAGGGAGGTATGATGAAAATGAAATGAGAGTTTTCATTGTCAGGAGACGGGGGTCAGGGCGCGAGAGGCGAGTTGGTTTTTTACCGTTTCCAGCCAGGATTTGACAGGAAGGGCGTAGGGCCGGAATTTCTCCATCACGCCTTGTTCTTCGCTGTAGGCCAAGGCGCGGTAGAAGCCCATTTTGTTGGCGACCGGGGAATCGATGAGATTGCTGGAGTCGGCGGCGCTCATCTGGAAGAGGATGCGGTTGTCGAACTCGCGCATGGCGTTGCGGTCGAGGGTGCGGTCGAGGCTGACGAGGGTGTCGGAAAAGGCCAGAACGTGCATGCCATTGGGAGGGCCTTCTCGAAGAAGATCGGCGAATTGTTTCTCGGGCGCTGGGGGTTTGTCTTCGTCGCCGGCGGAGAAACTGAAGCTGCTGTCTTCCTGCTTGCGCAGCATGCGGTAGCGCTGCAGGCCATTGATGATGAGGTAAATGGACGGGGCATCGGGGATTTCGGCGGCCTGGCGGCGCTGCATCTCCTGGGCCAGTTCGTTCATCATGTCGGCCACAGCGCGGTAGTCGATGAGGTTGACGGTGTGAGGAAGCACTTCCTTGATTCGCGGAAAAACTGCGGCCAGGGGTGAATCGGCCGGGGTGCCGTCGAGAACGTAAAAAATGGCGGCGGCGGGAGATTGCTGGGCGGCGATGCTGAGCAAGGCGCTGGCAAGGATGGCGAGGGCCGATTCTTCCTGCTGGCCGACGATGATCATGTTGGAGCCGCTTTGACGGCGGAAGTTGATGGCCGTGGGGTCTTTGATGGCAACCGGTTCGCCCAGCCACGCAGCCGCGCTGGTCTTGCCGTTCCAACTGGGCGATTCAAGAAGTCTAGCAAGCTGCGGATTCTTCGCGATGTCGGCGGCGGCATTTCCTTCGAAGACGATGGGCGCAGGATGGTTGGCGGTGATGGAGGCCGACTTCGCTGCGCGGGATTGCACGTGGGCCAGGAAGCGTTCGCGCTGCGCATCGGTGAGCCAGGCGATCTGGAAGGGGCTGTTGCTTTCAACCAGGCCGCCCGCGTCGTTGTAGATGGCTTCGCCAGGACGTGAGAGAAGGCGGGCGGCGGAGTTGCCGTCGCCAAGGATGATCTGCGAATCCGCCTCGCTGGTCTGGAGGGCGATGCGGACGGCCATCTGTCCGATGGTGCTGCGGGACAGGCCGGAGGTGCCGCCGATGGTCTGCGACCCCAGAAGGACGTGGACGCCGAAGGCTCGACCTTGGCGGACAAGGCGGTCGAGGAGGAGTGCCGCGTCCTGGGCGAGCTTGTCGTCTTCGGAGAAAAATTCTTGAAACTCGTCGATGACCAGCAGCGTGCGCGGCATCGGGACGGCGTTGGGCGTGGGTCGGTAGGAGGCGAGGTCCTGCACGCCGGCCTTGCGGAATAGATCGCCACGCCGTCCCAGTTCGGCGTCAAGACGTTGGAGAACACTCAGGCCAAATTCGCGGTCGCTTTCGACGGCGATGGCGCGGGCGTGGGGGAGGGCGTGGGTGGCGTAGGTTTTGAACTCGACGCCTTTCTTGAAGTCGATGAGATAAAACTCAACTTCGTCAGGCGAATACCACATGGCAAGATTGGTCACCAGGGCGTGGAGGAGCGTGGATTTGCCCGAGCCAGTTTTGCCGGCAATCAGAACGTGCTGGGCGACGCCCCGGCCAAGGCGCATGTACTGCAGGCGGGTCGCGCCCATGCGGCCGATGGGGACCAATAGATCTTCAGCAGTGCTGCGGCTCCAGATTTCATCCGGCGACGGGGCGATGGTGTCGAAGGGAACTTCAACGCGTTTGGCGCGCTTGGCTTCCTCGCCAACAACGTGGAGGATCTGGGTGAGGAAATCTTCAGTGGGCGGCCCGTCAAGAATGAGCGGGAACTGCCGGAAGACGTCGTCGTTCCAGACAAGGCGATCGGCCTCCTGCACGAGGTTGACGCTGTCGTGCTCGAGATCGTCGAGGTGCGTGCCGCTGGGAAGGGGCTGGCGTGTGTCGCGCATGATGAGTGTGTAGACGCCGCAGCGGGCGCCGCTGGCGGCGATGCTGCTGAGGCGCTTCATCGCTTCATCGGAAAAGCCAACGGGAAAATCGGCGATGATCAGAAAGCGGTATGGCTCGGCGAGCTCGCCGGCCTGAGCGTTGTAGTCGTCGATGGTTTCGAACTCGTTGCGCAGATATTTCTGGATGACCGTTTCCATGTGCTCGGTCAGATCGGCCAGGCGCTGCTCGATCTGCTCGCCGCTGGTCCAGATTCGGCCGCCAACAAGCGCTTCGTCATAGTCGGCCAGGTGCATAAACCCAGCGAAGTTTTGCCCGAGGCCGACCGGGTCGATGATGGTGAAGCGGACGCGGCCGGGCGGGAGTGAGGTGAGAAGGCGGGCCATGAGCATCTGAAGCGTGCGGATGGCGGAATCGCGGGCGTCGCGGTCGGTCTGCATCAGCAGGGAGGCCTGACTTGGGAAGGCGAGGGCGGCGGGCATCGAGAATGTGGGAGGCAGTTCAAGCTGAAGCGGGCTGTTGCACGGAACACTGTCGGCGATGCGCTTCAGGTCGACCTGAAGAGAACCGAATTGCACCATGGCGGCGAATTGCTTGGGCGGGATCCACGTTTTCCAGGCCGGATCATTCCAATTCAACGGGGCGGGCGCTGCGCCGGGCTTTTCTTCGATGGGCGCCTGGATGCGGGCCAGGCCTTCCTGGAGGCGAGCGCGCAAGGTGGCCTTGGCTTCCTCGTACTGCCGCTTGCTGCTTTGAAGCTGCTGGGCGTTCTTTTGCTGCGCTGCCTGTGACTCCTGGCCTTGACGCTGTGTGTGATCCGCCAGATGCCGCTGAAGCGAGGCGTCGGCCTCGGCGCGAGACTTCGTACGCTGCTCCTCGAAGGCGGCAAGCTTTTTGCTGAAGTCGGCCTGGATGATCTGGAGCTTGCCGTCGCGGGTGGCGGCGGCTTTGGCGATGATGGGCTGGAATTTCTGACGGGCCGCCAAAACCTCAGACTTGGCTTGCTGGGCCGCGGCCGCAAGCTTCGCCTGAATTTGACGTTCGCCCTCTTCGGCCTCAACGCGTGCGGCATCGCGGGCGGCGGCGTCAGCGCGCTGGAGGCTGGCGTACAGTTTTTGGACGTGCTTCTTGGCCGAGATGCGCATCAGCACACCGACCAGCAGCGAGAGGACCAGCGTGCCGCCGGTTGCGCCCATGACGATGTTGAGAGAGAGGCCGAGATATTGAGAAACGCCCCCGGCCGCGCCGGCAAGGATCAGCAGGACGATCCAGGGAAGGGCGCCTGTGCCAAGCTGAATCGAGGAAACGCCGCGAATGGCGGCGATGAGGTGTTCGACCTGCGCCTGATAATCAGCGAAAGCCTGTGCAGCCTCGGCCGGCTTGGGAGGGGCGATGAGCTCCGCGTCGGCGGGGCGCTCGCCGGCATGATGCGATACTTCTGCAACAGCCCGGCCGCGTCGCGCTGCATGGTGTCGAGTGCTTCGCGCTGGGCTGCTCCGTGTTCCTTCAGCTTTCGCTGCTCGACGCGCAACTGGTTTTGCGCGGACTCAAACACGCTCTCGGCCAGCCAGCGGGCCTGGTCAAACTTTTCCTTAACCTCCTGCTCAACCTTGGAATGCTCGTGATCGACGCGGGCGCGGAGCGTGGCATCGGCTTGGCGAAGGGCGGAATGATCCACCTTGAATTGCGCGTCGGCTTTCTGAAGCCGGTCCTGATGTTTCTGGCGAAGCTGCTCTTCGGCGGCCGTCCAGCGTTGCTGGATCGAAAACTTGCCCCGCTGTCCTTCCTGATTGGCGGATTCGGTGGCCGCCTTGTATCGCCGCTCGATCTCGTCCTCGGTAGTGGCGCACTCGGTGGCAAGAGCCACCAGATCGCGCAGGGCGGCCCGTTGCAAGTCGCGGTGGCTGGGGTGTTCGCCGGCTGGCGCATTGGCGTCGGACGGTGTTTCGGTGAGTTCCTGCATGGTTAATTATTGGTCGTGCGAAGGCGGGTAAATGGCCTTGGAACAAGTGTAACAAACTTATGTACGCCCGGCACGCACTGGTTATTCGCAATCGCGGCGGATTTGCTGAAGAACGATGGCGATATGGTCCATCGCGCCGGTGGCATTTCGAAGATCAGCTTCCAGGGCGGCAATGAAGGTTTCTTCAAACTGCGTGCTCTGGACGTCGTCCCACGACATTCTCGTTTCCGACCAGCGCATGGCCAGCTCTTTCATCGCTTTGCCCAACTGTGCCCGGCCTTCGAATACTCCCATGGTTTCACCGCATTTCGTCTAAGTTTCAGGACAAGCCATAGCGAAGGACGGGCAACTCTTCTCCCTCCACCGGAGAGCGGGTTTTGGAAATACGCTGGGCGCCCATCTTCACGAAAAATCCCTCGGCATTGGGGTCGGCCGTGATCTGAAGCTCAGCGTATCCGAGGTCACGGGCGGTTTGCACGGCGTGCAGCCAGAGCGCCTTGCCAATGCTCAGCCGCAGCTTGTCAGGATCGACGTACAGGTGGGCGAGGCGCACCACCGGGGCAGATCCGCTCAGGCCATAGAAACCCAGAATGCGCCCTTCGCGCTCCAGTACAAATAGTGGCGAGGTGGCGATGTAATCTTCCCGCAGCGTCAGCACTGGCCGCCATTCGTCCATCGTTTCCGGCGAGTAGCGCCAGTTTTCCTTGGAGCGGATCGCGAGGTCGCTGAGGGTTTGCGCTTCGCCAGGCGTGGCCGGCCGGATTTCGGAGTTTTCTTGAGGAGCGGGAATCGCTACGGCTTGTTCAGCGGGCAATTCGGGTCGCGTAAAAGCAGCGGCCGACGATCCTGCTGCGGACGGCGCCCGCCTCCGCCGGATTGAAGGGAAAGATAAGCTTCGAGCGATGCCACCATGTTGTCGAGCCTGCTGGCCGCGACGGGAATGTCGAGCTGTACGGCGGTGGCAAACCTTTGAACGCCCCCTTTGTAGGTCTGAATCTCCTTGGTCAGCCGGCGGTTGGACTTCTTCACGTTCTGAAGTTTTTCCTCGGCCTCCTGCAGGCGCCGAGCGCCAACCTGAACGGCCTTCTCTTCTTCGATGGTGGATTGGCGGCTTCCGGTGGGGCTTTTGTAAAGCTGCTTGTGGCGGAGCAATTCCTTGCGCGAGAGAGGATCTCGGTGCGCTTGCGGATCTGCGTTTGCCAGTAGGTGTATTGCTCGGTCTCAAGCCAGAGCAGCATGCGCTGCATCTCCGATTCGGCATCGGCGAGTGCCAGATTCGCGGATTCAGCAAACTTCCAGAGGTAGGTCTTGAAGTGCTTGAGCGCATCCAGCGAATTGACCTTTGCACCTTCGGCCATGCGTCTAATGCTAAGACGGTGGGAGCGGATAGGAAAGGGTTGACGCTTGTCACTATTTCGCGGCGGCGTGCGGCTGCCATTGCCATTGTTCGTTGAAGAAGCCGGCGTCTTCGATTTTGCCGGGCGACTCCGCGTCGGGTGGCACGGTGATGTCGATGATGGCCCAATCGGGAAGGCGGGGATTCTGGCGGGAGTTGGTGCGGTCATCCTCCTCGCGAAAGGTCGGGCCGCTGTTGACAACAACGTACTTCGTGAAGTTCAGCGGGTTGGGATAGATCAGCACGGGAACATGCGTCGCGGCGTCAAACTTTTCTTTGGCAATCGTCAGTGAATCGCCGGCTCGCTTGATCGGGAGCTTGTCTGCGATGCGCTTGATGATCTGGTTGGAGGTCTCATCCCCCCAGAGAACCAGGTGATATTTCTGGATGTCATCATCAGTGACTTCGGTGTCCTTTTTGGTCCGGACATCGCCGCGGAATACTTCGCTCCAGCGCTCCATCTGGTGATGCATCTCAAACTCAACCCACTTCTGCACGGCCGGGCTGCGGCATTGGCCGGTAGGGATGACGAAGAGGAACGGGTCGAGAAAGGCATCGTCGATGGGGCCTTGAAGGGCGTGGCGCTTGTGGAGGATCAGGCTGTTGGGCGTTGCAAAGTCCCAGACGTCGCCAATCTGCCAGGCGTTGTTCGTGCGGATGAAGGATGCTTTATGGTCGGCGAAAGTTTTGTAGGCAACCTTCAGAACCTGATCGTCAATGCGTACTTCAATGTCGCGCTGGGTGCTGTCGGCGGTGGGCCAGTGGATTGACAGGCCGGCGGCGTTTTTGGTTTTGATCGTCAGGTGCATGTCATCGATCACCTGGGCATCCACGCGACTGTCTTTCCAGTGTTCTTCAAGGGCTGTGAGCATGACCCACTTCATACGGTTGTAGCGGAGGGTGCGGGTTTGGAGGGAGACAGTGGCCGCGTGCATATCCCGGCCTTTCTCCGCGGCGGCGGCCATGCGCTTCATGATCTCAGCCAGCGAGGCCGGATCGTACTTGTGCGGCATCTTCGGACCGACCAGCAAAGGAAGCTCATGGCCTTCGGCCTTAAAAGCGGCGGCCATGATCTCGCCGGCCGCGCGCCTGCGGATCGATCTCGCCTCCGTAGCCGACAACCGGCACGTTAAAAAGGTTGCGGACGTAATCAGGAACGTCATAAACGCCCCACAGGGTTTGCTCGTACCAGGCCGGAAATTTCTCGGGCGGCACTTTCTGAAACTTCACGACATCAACAAAACCCGCTCCCGCATGAACGGCCGCGAAGTGATCGGTGTAGTGCGCGCCACGTGCCACGCGCCGCGCCGCCCATGGAAAAGCCCATGAGGATGACGCGGTCGGGGTCAATGTGGTAGTGCTTCGAGACGTCCGCGATGGCATCAATCACGTCGACTTCCCCGGCCGATTTGAAGCCGATGCACTGGCGTCCAAAGGCGTGCAGGACGATTGCCCCCGCCGGCTGAATTTGTCCGTGCCCGCCCTGCCGCCCTCGGATGAAGTGCATGTCCGTCTCCTTCTCCCCGGCCATGCAGCCAGACGTAAAGGGGGCAGGGCTTGGAAAGGTCGAGCGATTCAAGGACTTCCAGGCCATAAGGTTGGACCGAGCCGTCGATGGCCGAGCGATAGCCGCGAACGCTGGAGCCATGTTGCTGGTCCCAGGGGTGCTCGCCTTTCTCCAAGGCGTCCAGGCGTTTCTCGGCCTGGGCAAGCAGATCGAGTGCGGCCGCGGCGTCCTTATCGCCGTAAAATTCATCGAACCGCAGCGCAAATCGCACCGCCTTCTCGTACACCTCGACGTCGGGAAGAAGCGCCGCGCTGGCTTCGGCGAGCTTTGCCGATTTCAGGTGGGCCTGAAGTTTCGTAAGAGCAGTCTGCACCTGCTGTCGCTGCGACTCTGGAAGATTGATGCCAGACGGCGGAAGGCGGCGCGGGATGGGCTTCCAATCCTCAGCGCGAACGAGGGGGACGAGCAATAAGAGAACGAGCGATGCACGGTAAAGGGGGTTCATTGGCGGAAATTATGGAGGCAAACGCACGCTCCGGCAATTCCATGCCATTGCCGCTTGCTCTGGCGAGCTTGACTGGCGAAACTTTGAAACTCATGAACCACCACCTTCCTATCACGGCATTGCTTCTTCTCACACTCGCTTCGGTTGCCGTCGCTGCTGATCAGCAGGTGATCGACGTTTGGCCGGGGCAGGTGCCGGGGGAAAGTGGTGAGGCGGCGGCCGAGAAGACTACCGCCGGCAACGCGGTGGGTGCGCCCATCAAGCTGCTCACCAACGTGTCGCATCCGACGCTGACGATCTTTCGGGCTCCCTCAGACAATGACACCCACGCAGCGGTAGTGATCTGCCCCGGCGGCGGGTATTCCATCCTGGCGTGGGACCTGGAAGGGGAAGAGGTTGCGCACTGGCTGAACTCCGTGGGCGTCACCGGGGTTCTGTTGAAGTATCGGGTGCCGGGGCGCAAGGATGATCCGCAGCACCAACTGCCGCTGAAGGATGCGCAGCGGGCGATGAGCCTGGTGCGCTCGAAGGCCAAAGAGATGAACATCGATCCGCAGAAGATCGGCATCCTGGGTTTCTCGGCCGGCGGGAATCTGGCGGCGAAGGTTTCAACCAACTATGAACACCGGGCCTATGAGGCGATTGATGATGTGGATCAGGTAAGCAGCAGGCCGGATTTCAGCGTGCTGGTCTATCCGGCGTGGCTGGTGGATGAGAAGAAGGGGGAGCTAAGCAGCGATTTTCCGGTGACGGCGCAGACGCCGCCGGCCTTTTCGCGCATGCCGGCAACGACAAGATCACGCCGGACAACAGCATGCAGTGGGCGCGGGCGCTGGAAAAGGTGAAGGTGCCGGCGGAGGTGCATATTTATTCCAGCGGGGGGCATGGTTTTGGCTTGCGTCCATCAACGCAGCCCTGTTCAACGTGGCCGGAAAGTTGCGAGCGCTGGATGCGCGGGCGGGGGATTTTGCCGGAGAAGAAGGCGGCGGCTGCGCCGTTGAGCGGTAATGCGGGTGTACTGTGAATTCTTTTGAAGGAGAGCGCGTGGCCGAACAGTTCCAACCGCCGACGACCGATCCAACACCCATATTTGAGGCTTTCCGTGGCAGTTATGCGACGGAGCTTCTGACGGCGGCGGTGGCACATTTCAATATCTTTCCGCTGTTTGAAGGGGGGCCGGTGAAGTTCGCTCAACTGCGTGAAAACACAGGATTGGCGGATCGGGCGGCCATCGTTCTGCTCACCGCGCTTTGCGGGATGCGGCTGCTTCGCCGCACCGAGGTGGCGGATGACGCTCAATACGATTTGACGGCCTTGGGGCGCGAACACTTGCTGCCGGGCGGGGCTTTTTATGTGGGGGATTACGTCGGGCTGACTGCGGATAGCCCGGGGGTGCGCGAGATGGTGGAGCGGCTGCGCACAAATCGGCCCGCCGGCGCGAAGCCCGAAGAAGCGGAAGGGACGGCATTTATTTTCAAGCCCGGCACGCGCTCGGCCATGGACGCGGAAGAAAGCGCCCGGCGGCTGACACTGGCCCTGGCGGGGCGGGCAAAAAACGTGGCGCCAGTCTTAGCGGAGCGCCTGGCGCTGCCAGGAGCGAAGGTGCTGCTGGACGTGGGTGGCGGGACAGGGATTTATAGTTATGCGCTGCTCCAGCGCAACCCGGAACTGCGCCGATCATCTGGGATCGGGCCCAGGTGCTGAAGGTCGCGGAGGAACTTGCGGAGGTGTATGGGGTGAGTGAGCGCGTGGAATTTCAGGCAGGGGATATGTTCCGCGACCCCGTGCCCGGTGGATGCGATGTGATGCTCCTCTCAAATATTCTGCACGACTGGGATGTGCCCGAGTGTCAGACGCTGATTAATCGCTGCGCGGCCGGCCTGGCTCGAGGCGGCCGGCTGGTGATTCACGATGTTTTTTTGAACGACAACCTGGACGGGCCGCTGCCGACGGCGCTCTATTCCGCCGCGCTGTTTTCGATCACCGAGGGGCGGGCATACAGCGCTTTAGAATACCGGCGATGGCTAGAGCAGGCCGGTTTGGACGTGGCCAAACAGATTCCGACCTTGGTGTACTGCGGTGCATTGGTGGGGACAAAGCATTCTTGAAGGTGGTGAGTTATGGCATTCAGCATTGGACGATCGTTGTTAACCTTGACATTGGCACTTGGACTGTCCGCCTGTGCCGCGCCAATCGGGGCGTCGGACGTCGCGGGGCCAAACTATGGCGTGGAGCGTGTCTTCCACATCGGCGGGGAAGGGCGGTGGGATTACGTGACGTTGGATCCCTCTGGAAAGCTGCTCTTTTTGCCGCGGCAAACGCACACACAGGTTATTCGTACCGAGAGCGGCGAGGTGGTGGCCGACCTGAAAGACACGCCCGGCGTTCACGGCGTTGCACTGGTTCCAGAGCTGAACCGCGGCTTTACGAGCAACGGCAAAGGCAACTCGATTACGATCTTTGATCTCAAAACCTTCAACATCCTTGGAACGGCCAAGGCTGGGGAGAATCCGGATGCGATACTGTACGACCCCGCCAGCAAAAAAGTGCTGGCGTTTAATGGCAGGAGCGGGGATGTGACGGTGATCGATCCCTCGGCCGCGCCGGATCAGCCGGCCGCCAAAATCGCGGTGGGGGGGAAACTGGAGTTTGCGCAGGCCGACGGCGCGGGGCACGTTTATGTAAATGTGGAAGACAAGAGCAGCGTCGCGGTGATCGATACCAAGGCAATGAAAGTGACGGATGTGTGGAAGCTGGAAGGGGGCGAAGAGCCGACAGGGATGGCCATCGACGTGGCGCATCACCATCTGTTCGTCGGGTGTGGTAACAGTGTGTTGGCAGTCGTCGATACACAGAGCGGTAAAACAGTGACGACGGTGCCGATTGGCAAAGGATGTGATGCGTGCGCGTTTGATGCCGGGACGGGCGAGATTTTCGCAAGCTGCGGCGATGGCACACTGGCCGTGATCAAGGAAACATCCGCCGGGAAATTTGAAGTTGCCCAGAGCGTCAAGACCCGCAAGGGCGCACGGACGATGATCCTGGATCCCGCAACGCACCGGATATACCTGCCGGCCATGGATGCTCCGGCGGCGGGGGAGTCGGGGCCGCCCAAGGGCGAGGGGTTTAGCATCGTTGTGGTGGCGCCGCAGAAGTAATGGTGCTGCCACCACTGACAGCCGTTTACCGCGCGGTGACAAGGTCGTGGACCACGACGGTCCCGGCCGCGTCGATGATCTTGATGTTCAGGTTGAATGTGCCCTGGTTCACATAATTGTGGTGATCGTAGACGCGGTAATGGCCGGGGTTGGAGGGGTCGGCGCTGACGCTGGCGACGCTTGGGGAGGATCCGTCGCCCCAGTCGGCTGTGACGGTGTAGTTGCTGGTGGGCCCTGCGCCGGCCGCGTCGGTGAATGCGGCGATCATCTCCTGAAATGGTTGATTGTGGTTGACGGTGAAATTGCGGCGCTGAGCGCTGATGGGGCCGCCGCCGTTCGGTGGCGGCGGGGGCGTCGGGTGGGCCTGCTGCGTGGCCAGCTTCAACGCCGCGTCCAGGTCGAGCCGCGGATAGGTCGCGTGCGTCACCGAATCGAAGATTGGCTTTCCGCTGTCTCGCATGATCTTCATGACCTGGGAGGCCGAAAACGTGGGATCGATCTGCTTGATCAGCGCGGCCGCGCCAACCATATACGCGGCCGCCCAACTGGTGCCCTGGCCGTAGTCGGTGAAAATAGGTTTTTCAGAGGAGTCGTAGGGGAGCGTGACGTTGTCGCTTGGGCCCAACAGATCAACCGAGCTGTTGCGCTCAGCGCTCTGGGGAATTTGGTCAACGCGATTAATGCCGCTGGCGACGTAGACGTTGGGGTCAAGGTCGGGGTAGGACGGCTGCGCGTTCGCGCCGCCGTTGCTGGCAGGGCTGCCGATAAAGACTCCGGCCTTGGCCAGCGTTGCCAACTCGCCGGTGTAGCTGGGGTGGTAGGGGCCCCAACTGATGAAATCGAGCATGCTGATCGCGACGATTTTGTATTGGGTGCGGTGGGCAATCACCCAATCCAGAGCCTGCTTCACCTGCGAAGCATTGTGCTCGCGCAGAGCGATGATGTTCAGCTTAGGGGCAACCCCCTGATAGAACTTGCCGTTGAACGTGTAAGGATCGGCCGCGATGACCCCGGCCACGCCCGTGCCGTGGGGTTCGACGCCCTGGCCGATGTTCGGATCGCTGTCATTCTGTAGAAAGTCAAAGCCCGCGATCACCTTGTGGCCGGTTCCAAAGCCGTGGCCGAGGACGGGGTGATTGTAATCAACACCACTGTCGATGACCGCAACCGATTCGCCGCTCCCGTTGATGTTTGGAAAATCCTGTGCGGCAACATCCTGCCGGATGAGCTTCGGATAAATCCCCCACGGCGCGGCCGACAGCAGTTGGCGGTGTTCCAATGATTCGAGCGCGAACGCGGTAGCGGAGGAGGGCGCGGCAAACGACATATGGAGGCTCCTTTACCTGCTCATCGTCGTTTGCGAGCGCGGGCTTCAGGAGCGCATCAGGCCCAGGAAACTAAGATTATTCGGCGTCAGGATTGACGGCCGCGTGCAGCCAATCCGGCGATTTCTGTGGGCCGTTGGATTGCGGAACCATCTTCACAGGCAGCGCCCCCACGGTCTGGGCAATTGCATTAGGGGCGGTGTAGACGGAGATCTGCATCTGCTGATTCCAGAGCTTGGCCTGCTGGGCCTCAATCTGGTTGTGCAGTTGATTGGCCTGATAATTGAGGTTGAGGCGTTGCTGGCGAAGCTGGAGCTGCGCGATGGAGATCACCAGACCCGAGAGTAAACAGACGAGGAGTTTGACCATGGTAGTAGTCAGTAGTAGTCAGCAGTCAGCAGTCAGTGGGCAGATTCAGTTGCCGGCGGAGGCGACGGTTTTCGTAGGAAGGCGGAGCTTCCAGCCGGCTTGCACGTTGGTGTTGCCGTTGGTGAACTTCTCGGGGTTCAGCTGCTTGATGGCCGCCACGGCGGCGGGCGTTCCACATTGATCGACGGCGATGCGCGAAAGGCTGTCCCCCTGGCGGGTGGTGTACCAGTTTTCGGTGTTGGCCGGGGCGGCGGGGGGAGTGTGAACTTCAGGAGTGCGGATGTCGGCGGTGCGGGGGGCGGGCGGGGCGCTGGCGGGGGCGTTGCCTGGCATGATGTAGGATTGGCCAACGATCACTTTATTGGGGTCCTGTTGCAGAGAGGGATTGGCCCGAACGATCGCCTCGCGGTTGGCCTTGGTGTCCGCCCCAAAGTACTTGCGGGCCATCTTCGAGAGGCTGTCACCCGCGACAGCGACGTATTCCTGTCCAGTACCGGCCGCGGCGCCGCTTTCGTTGGTTCGCTCGGGAATTCGGCGGCCATGGGCGTCCACACGTTCAAGCGGTTCCCCCGCATTGTGAGCCCACGCGGTCAGGTCATCAGTGCCCTCGCTTCCACGCGGAGTGGCCGGGGTTTCACTACGTGCGGGGCCGGGATCCTGTTGGCCTGGAAGGCGCTGTTGTGATGCCGGGGGCAGCGTGTTGCCGCCGCCGGGGCCGACATGGACGTCAGCGATGCCATTGTCCTGGCGCGGCGCGGCAGTGCGCGAGTCGCTCCCGCGAATCTCCGTGACGTGGCGCTGATTGTCGTGGCCGATGGGGACTTCGTTGTGCGGCGCACCTTCCTGAGCCTGGAGAGTGCTGTTGGAATCGCCGCCGGGATTGCCTGTGCCGGCCCGGACGTTTGGCCCAACCATGGCCAGGGGTGCGGGCTTGGGCTCATTGACGCTGGAGAAGTGATCTTCCAGAAGGATGCCAATCACGATGATGAAGGCCAGGCCAACGAGTAGTCCGATTTTTGTTTCCCGAGTCATGGCGCACCTCAGCTACGTTTTTCATCGACAGGACAAAGCGTGGCGACGGCGCCACCGCCAGGGTCAGCACACCGTCCTACAACTTCTCAACGGCGCGGAGCTTGGCCGATCGGCTTCGCGGATTGGCAGCGATTTCATCATCGGCAGGGGAGAGGGGCTTTTTCGTCAAAATCGTGACCAGCCCGGCCTGCTCCGCCGACCGAAACGCCTGCTTCACCACCCGATCTTCCATCGACTGAAAACTAATCACCGCCATCCGCCCACCCTTGTGGAGGAAACCTGGCCCCTGTTTCAGGAGAGACTCCAGGTTTTGCAGCTCCTGATTGACCTCCATGCGGAGGGCGAGGAACGTGCGGGTCGCGGGATCAATTTTCTCCGGGGCTCCGCCCCGTCGCGGCATGGCCGACCTCACCAGGTCAGCCAGCCTGTCCGTAGTGGTAATCGGCGAAACGCGCCGCGCCTCCCCAATCTTTCTGGCGATTCTGCGGGAGTAACGCTCCTGGGCGTTGTTGTATAGGACGTTGGCCAGATCGTCCTCGCGAAGATGATTGACCAGATCGGCGGCCGACCGGCGCAGGCGCGGGTCCAGGCGCATATCCAGAGGCATGGGCTCTGAAAAGGAGAGGCCGTAGGGCGCTTCAAAAAGCTGGTTGGTGCTAACGCCCAGATCGGCCAGGATCGCATCGACATGCGTCAGCTTGAGTTCCAACAGCACATCGCGCAGTTCAGCAAAGTTGGCATGGAAAAGCCGAACCCGGCAGGGGGCGCTGGCGAGGCGGGTCTGGGCAAACTGGAGATTCTGGGGATCAACGTCCAAACCGATCAGCAGGCCGTCGGGGGCGAGATGCTCGGCGAGCGCAGTGGCATGGCCGGCCCGGCCGACGGTGCAGTCAACGAGAATGGCCGGCGACGGGCGTGGGGGGGAGGCGAGTGGGAGGAAGTGGAGGAGTTCGCGAAGAAGGACCGGATCGTGGCCGGTGGGGGGGAGGGTCATAGGAAAATAGCGTAGGTGGGCTTTTATACCCTTGCCAACGCCAGCCAGCCTGCGTATATTAGGTGCCTGTTCGTTAGGACATGGACGGCCGGACGATACGACAACGGTCTACGGTCAAAGCGATACCACAGAGCGGGCATCCGTGCCCATCCCTCCGATCCCAGGTGAGGGAACAATCCGTTGAGGTCTCTGCAGTACCGTACGCTTCACTCTCGCGTCTCGTGGCTCTTGCAAAGCCCGATACGCGCTCCGCGGCGGTGGATTGACCATCCATGCCATCGCCGGTTCGATCCGGGAACTTCCTGTCCCCGGGAGTCTCGACATGCCGGTGCGAGCCATCCCTGACTCGCATCCCGGCCAAGGCCTGTATCACGCCGCCTCCTTGCGGCGCCCTTCCGCCATGAAGGGCTTGAATAGATTGTTGAACCGCTTCTGACGGCGCGGACCGTCCATGTCGCCGCCAGAGGCGGTTCAAACAACTTCTCTGATGTCTGGAGACCATCCTTCCCTGGACATGTCTCAAGGCCCAGAAGTGGGGCGGGCCGTTTGCCTTCTTCCCACTCGCGGATCCGACCAACGACCTGTGATCCGCTGCATTTTCTCCAACCTCAAACTCACTACAGCGCCGATGATCTCCCAATCAGCGGCGTCGCTTTTGATTCAATCTCGCCAAGGCTTTGCCTCAGCCGTTCTTTCTCTTCTTCCCACGCCTCGGGTTGCCACATCTCAATGTGATCGACCATGCCAATCAACACCACTGTCTCACCCAGCTGCGCGCCCTTCAGGGCTTTTTCCGAAACCAGTACCCGGCCCTGCTTGTCCCAAACCAACTTGCTGGCCATCGCGAACTTCAGTCGATTCAGGGCCAGGATCTCATCCGAAGGCGTGATCGTGGCCGACTGCTGGGAGGCCATGGCGCGATACGGCCTTTCTGGGTAGAGCCAGAGTTTTCTGTTTTTTCCAGTGATCATGAAAAACGCTTCGCCATCGGTCTGCGGGTCGATCATCTCCTTGCGAATCTCGGCAGGTATCAAGAGCCGATGCTTGTCGTCTGGAGATATTTCAAATTCGCCGTAGAAGAAGGCCAAGGTTTTTTTTCCCACTCACCTTTCTTTGACCGCTGTTGATGTGGGCATACTACCCACTTCTCTCCACCAGTCAAGATTAAACTTCCGGCGCGACATTTTTCGATAAGAGTTGTTCTCGATCAGCAACGCGGCAGATGAAATGTGCCCCAACGGGCTGAATTATCGGACGTGGTTATCGGCATCTCAAACGGCAACGGTGGATGAACGGTGGACAACTTGGCGCAAGATTCGGGAAAGAAAAATCGCGGCAATCGCCCCACCTGCCGCAGCGCCTGTAACAAGCCACGGCTGCGGTAGATGCGCATCAGTGAGCACCGCCGCGCTTCCCATCATCGGCCCCCATGCACCAACGCGATGAAAATCCAGCGCGTCCGATTTGATTGAAAACTCCCCGCGAAGATACCAGAGCAACGGGCCGCCGATTGCGAAAACGGTGGCAAGAGCGGAACCGATCATGGCAGCGCGGCCAGTGGGCAGGGCCAATCGCCACAAGCACAGCGCAATCATCCACGCAGTGGAGTAGGCCATCGCCAGAAGAATATTCGTCTCGGATTGCACCGCGAGATAGCCAGCCAGTTGGGTGAATGGAAGTGTTGCACCGATGACGATGACAGCGCTTGCGCTCGACCGCAAAAGGAGCGGAAAAAAAAGCGCGGCCGCCGCGATCTGGGTCAGGAGCATCTCATGCAGCGCAAGGCGCTCAGGCGGGTTTGGAAACTGGTAAGAGAGCGGAACCTGGCCGGCCGACAGTGCCAAAGCGCCAGTTGTAGCAGCAGCCAGAGGAGGAGCGGCTTGGTTGGATGTGATGCAATTGCGCTATTAACCTTCGCGCGATCGAGAGGGATGTTGTGGGCCTGGGCAGACATCCCGATCCTATCTCAATTCACAGGACGATTGTTGAACGGGGTCGCCGCCTGTTCTTTGACATTGGGGTCGACGGCGGTGGGTTGCGGCGCGGGTGCTTGAACTTCTTTGACGAGAGTCTGGCGCAGTGCGTTGACGGCGCTGCTGAGCTTCAGCGCCAGACTGAGTCAAATCGAGAGCGACCTTGTGATGAACAAGCGACTCAAGGCTTGTCTTGGCCGCGGCGCACGGCCGGGTCCGCGTCCTCCAGCGATTCGATCAGGAAGTTAAGGTCCTGTCGCGCGGCGGCCGGGGAATCGAAGTTGCGCCGGGTGAATTCTGCGAGATAGGCGATGATCCGGTTGCGCTGCTCGGCCGAGAGAAGATCTTGATCGACGCGGACCGCGGCAAGCACGCCGGGAGCGGCAAGAGCCGCCAACTGCGCACTGGCCGCCTCGCGATCTGGAAACGACAGCGAGTCCAGGCGGGGAAGGATGTCCTCCACTTTCTCCACGACGTTAAGATCCGGCTGAATCTGGTCAAACGCACGGTAAAGGTCGGCCAGGCCCGGGCGCAGCCAGTCCACGCCCGTCAAGTCCTTGAGGAGCGGTTCAAGGCGCGTGGCGAGCATCGTC
Source organism: uncultured Phycisphaerales bacterium (assembly GCA_963788015.1). Taxonomy (GTDB): domain Bacteria; phylum Planctomycetota; class Phycisphaerae; order Tepidisphaerales; family Tepidisphaeraceae; genus JBBRHH01. Next base: position 1,487,833 of record CAWBEY010000012.1, on the reverse strand, counting down.
TGGATGATCGGCGCGAAGCTGGAGCAGGGACGGAGCCGACATGTTGAGATTGTTCCCAATAGGCCGGCCATTCTGCACGTCCATCCAGTTGAGGTGAACGGCGTTGTTGGCCTGGAAATAGCTGACGTTGTAAAGGTCGCTCCCCGGCCCATACATCGCATTGAAACCAAAGGTGCGGTTGTTGATGCTCATGCTCACGACATAAGGCCCTTCATTATCCGGCCGGTCAAAGTCGTAGCGGCTGAGGTTGATATTGGTAAAGCCCTGGGGGAAGTTGCGATGCTGAATAACCTGCGCCTGCTGGACAACCCACGTCGCGCTGGAGCCTTCGATCTCGATCCGAACAGGGGTGGCCGTCATGACAGCGCCAGTCCAATCGGCTTGAAGCAGGCCATCTTTCATGGAGAAGCGGATGATGTCGGAGAGCTTGTACTTGCCCTTGAGAGGCCAGTTGCCAACGGCCTTCTTCTGGTTTTCCTTCATCTGCTTGCGCTGATCAGGGAAGTTAATGGGCTGGCCGTTGATGACGGCGATATTTTTAACTGGCACGGCCGCCGCGTTGGCAGCGGGTTGACGCTGCGGCGCTGCCGCGGCGGGCTGGGTTGCCGGCTGCGTCGCGGGCTCGGCCATGGCTTGAGAAGCCAGGGTGAGAGATAAGGCGATTGAGAGTGAGAGCTTGCGCATCGGGTCGTTGCCTCCGCTGGGTTCTTGTCCGCATTAAGTGCCCCGCTGCCTCATACTACTATCGAACGGACAGCTTGTTCAAGACGGTTTTGTGGCTGATGTACGAATTTCCCGAAGAAGCATGTTAACTGCCTTGGCCCGAGCCTCGGGTGCATCGTCAATATCAATGTTAATGGGGCGATTCAGCAGCTTTTCGAGCGCTTCTTTGGCGGCCTTGCGTGCAAGCGGGTCCGGGAATGTCAGGCACTGGGCAAGAAAGATCGCATCCTTTCTGGCGGCGGCGGGGTCGAGGGCCGGTTGGTGGCGGTGCTGGGCGATGAGGGATGTGACACTGATGCGCTGCTCGGCCGAGAGGGCGTCGGCAGGCAGCCGCAGGGCGGCCAGGACGCCCGGAGAGCCAAGTGCGGAAAGCTCGCGGCCAGCGGCGGCGCGAGCCTCCGCGTCGGTGCTTTCGATATCTTCAAGCGCTTTCTGCAGTTTCAAAACCACGGCAGCATCGGGCTGAAGTTGATCGAAGACCGCGTAAACGTCAGCCGCACCGGGCCCAAGCAGATCCTGGCCGCAAAGTCGGCGAAGGAGCGGCGCGAGATAGCGCGAAAGTTCTTCGGGGTGCCGGGCAAATAGCTGGCCCAGTGTCGGCGCGTCAAGATTAAGCGGCGCATTGGGAAGCGCCACGCTAAGGCGGGCGGATTTGGCGTCCTGCGCATAGCGGATAGACGCCCCGGCGTTAAGGTCGGTTTGAATACTGACGCCGGCCGCGGACACGCTGACGCTGACATGCCAGAAGCCATCGTCGGCCGCGCCGGCGGCCGCGTCGGGGTTAGCCGGGGGACGCTGATCATAGTCAATCCGGCTGAGGGTCCATACAGAATCAGGATGCGCATTAGGCTTATCGGTTTCGGGAACCGTCCGGCCAATGGTCCAGAGTCCGTCCGATCCACCTATTTCAAGAATCACAAGCCGCCCAGCCTCGGCCAGTTCAAGAACGGCAGGCGGCGGATGGATCGCCACGCGCAGTTGCCCCTGGAGATTGGAGATCTCAACCACATCTTCCAGACGCAACGGCCCGACGGATTTCGCGGTGGCCTCAAATTGATGGCGATCGCGGATGGCCTCCTGCAGGGCAACGGCGGAATAGAGGGCTGACTTGGCATGATCGTAATCGGCCGGAATAAGAGGCCCGGAGCCTGGCGCGCCGGCGAGCGGCACGCCAAGCGTGAGCAGGACGAGGAGGCAGGTTTTATTCGTCGTAAGCATCCGTAGACATCATGCCATTTGGAGCCTGGCAGCGGTAGTGGCAACCGCCTGGGTAAAATCGCTGTAAGCCGCCCTGACCCCCCAGCCCTGACCCCCCAGCCCTGACACCCCAGCCCTGACACCCCAGCCCTGACACCCCAGCCCTGACACCCCACTCCTAAAGCCGCCGCACCATCTCCATCCTCCAGCCAAACTCCAACTGCCCCCAATCCAAGTTTCCGTTCACAACCCCTCCTCACCATGACAGGCTAATGTTAGCTTCCCCTGCGGAAGCTCCGGCCGCCAAACGGAGGGACATCCCAATCCAGCCCCAGTGTTCTTTTACAAGTGAATAGCCTCAGCAGATTCGATCCGCGAATCTTCAATAGCAGAACCCCGGATGAACATCCGAAACCGACTCCAGCCTCTCCCAATCCCGCCTCCGCCCCCTCCCAACGCAACATGGGCGCCCCGCCCATGTCCCCCATATCCACATTAAAAACTAAACCTAACGGCACCCAACCGAGATACACTGCGCCTCTCCGCAGTGACTCCTCTCCCCTCCGTGCCCTCCCGTGTTCTCCGTGGTGAAAAAGTATTCCTCTGGTCGAAACCGACTCCAGCCTCTCCCCCTCCAACCGTAGCATGGGCGTCCCGCCCATGTCCCCAGACTCCACATAAAAATAAAACCTAACTCAACCATACCCCCAATCTCCAGCATCTCAGCGCCTCCCCGGCAAACTCCTCTCCTCCTCCGTGCCCTCCGTGCCTCCGTGGTGAAAAAGCATTCCCCGTCGATATGTCCAAAAGGGGGAGGAAATGAGGAGGGCTTGGGGCACCTTATTCCACACCCAAAAACGACAAACCCCGCCCGATAAACGCCTTGCGCTCCCGCCTCCCCCCAAACTCAATTTTGCGCAAGCGCAAAGTGCAGCCCAATCACTGGAAACACACCAGGATCAGGCACGTGACTCCGACGAGTCCAAAGGTAAGGAAAAAGATGCGATTACGCCGCGAGAACTTTGGCATCGTCATAAACGCTCCTGCATAAAGCCCCGTCTGTGCCATCGACGTGAACTCACCAGCGCTTAACGGCCATTACTTTCGCAGTTCCCCGACCTTGATCTCCATCTCCCCATACTCCCCCTTCGCAAGCCGCCGTACCAGCAGCGCCGCCCGCCGAGCAGAAAATGCCGTCCATGCATAAAGCCCCAGTGCCAAGACGCCAAGAATCAAGTGGACGACATCCGTCATCAGCGGCCGGTGGGAATAGCTCCCCACGCGCGCACGCTTGATGACGCCCCAGATGAAACCCAGGGCCGGATACAGGTACAGCACGCAGGCCAGCGAAAGCAAAATAGTGATCCAGCCCAGCCGCTTATGCCAGGTTTCTCCGCCAAAAAGAATTGTGGGCAAAACGATCATGAGCGTCGACAAAACACCCAGCGACAGGCTGATCGCAATCATCACCCCCTGGTCGGTCATAACAAAATAAACCACGCACAGCAGCGCCCAGACCAGCATTCCCAGACACCAAAACACGTAATCCCGGCTCACGGTGGTGTAGCCGCCGCGCAGGCTCGCCGGCGGCGCCTTGGGGATCTGCGCCTCCATCACATCGTCACTCTCTGGGTTACCGGCCATTGGCCTCATTATCGACGTTCCAACCGAAAATGGTAATCAATCGCCTTCTCCGGCTTTCGTCGCCCCCTGATTTGGAATTGGAGGCGGCTCTTTCGGCGGCGCACTAGGCGGGCCGGCAATCATCCCACTGACTTGATCGCGATATCCCGCTGCTCCAAATTCCTGGGCTTGCTGAAAGTGCTGCGCATACTTCGCCTGCGATCGCACCCGCGCCGCCTCCACCCGTGGCGCAGTGCGATACACCTCGATCAACCACGCAATCAACAGCCCCAGCAGAATCAGCACGATAATCGGCAATACCAGCCCCACCGGATTGATCCCCTGGGCCAGCCCGCTCACAACCGCCAAAATCAGGAACAACACCAGCGGCGTGCTGAGGATGATGGTGACGAGCGCCACACGCCGATTGCCCCGCAGCACAAACACGCCAAGCACCAGATAGATCAGGCCAATCACTGCACTCGTCAGGCCAAAGCCCAGAATCAGGTGCGCGATCGGGATTCCATAGGTGGTCTCGAATTGCCGGAACTGCTGCGCCTGCTGCGGCTGAAGTTGAAGCTGGCTAAACGGAACCGAAGCGGCCATCCCAAAGCACAACCCGCCCAGCACAAACAACCCGCCAATCACAAACACCATGATCCCCGCCCGCCGCTGCGGGGCGCGCAACTGGCCGTACGGGTCGGCCACCTGACGATAGTCGAGGTTCGATGGCGGCCGCTGATAAGGGTCGGACTGCTGACTCAAGATATTGTCTCGCCTTTTTCCGCGTCCACCACAGTCTTTGTTTCCCCGGTGGACGCGATTGACATCAGCTGGGGAACCAGAACCGCGGCCACCAACGACGCCGCACACAACGCGGCCGTCTCAATGCGAAGGATCGTCGCGCCCAGCGCCACACCCGTCAAGCCCGCTTTATCAAACGCCTGAATCTCCGCATCACTCCAACCACCCTCAGGGCCAATAAACAACGTAAGCCGCCGCGGCCGCCACTCCACCAGGCCAGCCATCGCCTCCGCCACTGCCACCGCCCCCAGCGCCGTCGACAAATACCACCCCACCGAACCTTCCCCCCTCACCGCCCCAGCCATTGCTTCAGCCAGCGGTGTAAGCGGCCCGATCCTCATCACCCCCGCCCGGCGGCACTGCTTCGCCGCCTCCGCCGACAACCTTTCCCACCGTTGCCGTTTGCCCGCGCCCTCAGGCAAAACAACACTCCGCTCGGCCGCAAGTGGGATAAAATGATCCGCACCCAGCTCCGCAAGCTTCTCGATCATCCAGTCCACCCGAGGCCCCTTGGGAATGGCCGACGCAACCGTCCATTCCAGCGCCCTGCGCCGCGGCCGCTTTAATCTCGCCCACGCGCACATGAACGGCCAAGCTCACCACGGCAATCTCCGCTCCGGCGGTGTTGCCCGCATCATCAAACAGTTCCAACGGTTCCCCGGCCACCAGGCGCAACACATCCCGCACGTGGTGCGATTGCACCGCATCGAGAATCATTACGCCCGGTTGCAGCGCCCTCACGTGGATTCGCCTGACCATGCTGAGGGCGATTATGGGAGTGGCCGGCCGTCTTTCAAATGCCGCGCGCCACAGGTTATGATGCGTCTCAAGTCGTCCGATAAGAGCATCGGGACACTGTTTTTAAGGAGACGCCATGGGCCAGGCCACACTCGACCTGCCCGATCCTCTGAACGTCGCGCCGCTGGGCAATGCGCCGAATGCAGATGAACTGTTGTCGCAACTCGCCGGCGATCAGATCGACCGCATGTTGGCCGACAACGACGTGGAGCGAGAAATCTCGGACGCGCCCATTGCGTCACTAAGCCCCGCACCATCAGAAGATACCGACACCGAATCCGACCCCGCCACCCAGGTAGCGCGCCAGGCACACGCCATCCCACCCGCCGGCGAGCGCGACATCGACACCGAGCTTGATGCACTGTTCCAGGATGTGCGATCCGCACAGGCCGCCGAGGCGCCGTTGCCGACCGCGCCGACCTCCCCATTGCCCCATGACAACATCCCCACGGTCCCCGTCGTTAACCGCGAATCCGAGGCGCCGCCACCCTCAACACTCGCCGCCAACGACGACCTGCACGCCCTGGCCGAACGCGCCGCCCTCACCGCGCCCCTGCCCGAAAACGAAGCAGACCCACTGCTCAAAACAAGCGTCACCACGCCTGACGACGAGGATGAGTCCGAAGAAAACAGCCCCCACGTTCCCCTGCTCTTGCTACCGCTCGAATGGTTCAACGCCCCCTTCGCCCACCTGCCCACCGCCGTTCGCGACATGTTAGGCAAGATCGGCCTGCTCACGCTTTTCAACGCCGCCGCTGTTCTGATCTACCTGCTGCTATTTCGGCGGCATCACTAAACCTGAACTGAGTGTTCAGTCCCATCCGCCCTCGTGAACTCCACCCCCCCATAAATATCCGCCAGCGGAAGGTCCACCCCAATCGCGCTTAACGTCAGCGTCCCCTTCAAACCGCGAACCTCCCGAAAAACCCACAAACCGTCCCCCTGTCTCTCATACATCTCCACATGCGCCTCATTCTGCGAAACCAGCGCGTAAGCTTTCAACGACTCAATTTGCCGATAACTCTGCGCCTTGAGCCCCCGGTCATACGCCTCGGTCGACGGCGACAAGACTTCAATAAGCACTACCGGGTTGGTCATCGTTTGACCGGTTCGGTCCTCTGGGTCAAATTCATATGGCTTGCAATAGACGCTCACATCAGGATACGTCCGCAATCCGGTCGCCTGAATTTTCAGTCGAAGATTCGGATCAAACTCCGCGCAATCCTTGCCGACAAGGCCATTATGCAGACCCGCGATGATGTTGCTCGAAATGCGACTATGCCAAATGCTTCCCCCGGCCATCCCAAAGATTTCCCCTTGATAGTAATCACTCTTTTCCGTCGCCAACTCCTCTAACCGGTAATACTCCTCCGGCGTCATCCCAGAAACAATTTTAGGCATAGCCATACCGCTTAGAGTATACACCATTTGAGCCCCCCGCTTCTCATCCCCCCGCTTCTCATCCCCCCCGCTTCACCGACACCACCACCGCCTGATTCATCGTCCAATCCATCTTAAAGTCCTGCCCGTTGCCCAGCGCCTTCCCCGTCCGCTCATCCTTCACATCGCTCATCGGCGTCGCGAAATGCAGCGTCACCGGCACCACGTCCGTCTTCAGCCCCACCGAATTCCCGCCGCCGGCCGACGATACCGAGATCTCCGGGTTCAGGCAGACCGACACAATCGTCCGCCCCTCCTTCTGCCAATACGTGATCTCATACCCATGCTCCTTCGCCCCCGCCCCTTTCAATTCCACCCACCGCTTCACCCCCGCATCCGACAGGTGCTTCATAAACACGTCGCGCTTCGCCGCGGCCTCAAAACCCTGCACGCGGTACGCGTTGTACCACTGCGGCGAAAGGTTCATCAGCACCGCCGTCCCCTTCCCCACCTTGTTCACCTTCCCCACCTCCATGTTCCGCACCGCCTTGTCATAACCAGTTGCATCCTTGATGCAGGTGTTCGCTTTCGTCAAAAACTCGTCATACGTCTTCCAGCCAAAGTTCGCATCCTGGTTCACCTCGCACCATAGCTTCCCGCCAAACACATCCTCCGCCTTCATCTTCGGATCGTGCTTCACCCCAAACAGATCATCCAGCACGCCCCCTTCCGCCCGCCCCTTCCCATGCTGGTCCCAAAGCCCCGGCATGTAATCCGCGATCACCGTCCCGCCATTCTTGCAAAACTCCCTGATCCTGTTCGCCTCCACATCCGACAGGCAAAGACACGCCGGCAGAATCAGCACCTTGTATTCACTGGGCACCCCTTTCTGAATCACGTCCGCATAGCTCAAAAAGTTGTACTGCACCCCCGAGTCGCGCAGCATGCTTTCCCACGCATGCCGCACATGGTGCGATGCGCCAGCCGATCATCCCCGTTGCGGCTGATCCACGTTTTCCCGTGCGCCTCGGCGTCCATGATCCAGCCAAGCTGAATCGACGCATGGCTGTAATAAACGGCCACCCCATCATGCACCCACTCCGCCCCCGCCATCAGCGGCCCAATCTTGTTCGCCGCCTCCAGATACGTCGGCGCGACTTCATCATGCCAGCTTTTGGGCTTGTCCCCGTCAAACCACCCCTGCACCCATCCAATAAATCCCCGGTTCCCATGCGCAAGGTAATACCACGTCTGCCACACATCGTCGGCCGAATCGCGATGAAAGTGCGTCGTCACCGCCGGGATCGCCCCGTGCGGATTAAACGACCGCACGATCGCCTGCGCCGCCGATGTTGTACGCCTCCAGATACTGCACCTTCCGCATCAGCTTCGCATAGTCATATCCTCCAAACGCATTGGCGCCTGCCCGCCCACAAACCCCACCGGCGTGGCCGGATCAACCGTGTTCGCATACTCCACCAGGTCGCCCAGGAAGTTGTTCCAGTACGAATCGTTAAAGCTCCACTGGTCCATCAACTGGCTGGCATCAAACGTCCCCACCGTCCAGCTTTTCAGCTTCGGCTGAATGTCGTTGTACGTAATCCAGTCGTTCCGCGCAGGCGCACCCGGCCCATACACTTCCTTCAGCCACTTCTGATAAGCGCCCTTGTCATCCGTCACGCACCACATCGTTGGATGCACAAAATGTCCCCACGAAATCTCATCATCCAGCGCATACGCCGCCCGATACGGCGACGATTTCACGTTCTCAATCGTCTTGCGAATATTCTCTTTCAGCGCGTCGCCATCGCCGCATTCACCGGATGAATCCGAACCCCGTTCCCATGAATCTTGTTGGCTTCGGCCTTGGGAAACTGGTCCCACTGGTGAAGGTCCCCCTTGCCCGCAATGTGGTCCGTGTAAAAGCGCAGCTTGAACTCGTTGATCCAGTCCAGCCGCCCGGTCTTCGATCCATTGGCCTCAACTCCCCCATGATCCACAAACGCCCCGTTGTATCCATGCTCCACCGCCCACTTCCCCGACTCAGGCGTATAGCCGATTGTCCACTGATACGTCCACGGCATGTACGTCCACGACGGAAACGCCTTCAACGCCCACACCTTCTCCTGCTTCACCGCCTGAAAATCCTTCGACGTCTTCACGTAATTTTCATAAGCATCCCCCTCCCCAAACGCCTCTCGCCCAACCCCAACCAACAACACCAGCCCGCACAGCAAAAGGTTCCGTCGCATCGTCATTTTCTCGTTTCGCTAAAGGTGCAAACCAATCTCGCCAATCAACCTACCCCCCGTTACAATCCCCGTTGCACCAGCAGTGAACACTAGCAACCAGCAACTAGCAACCAGCAACTACCCACCCCCCATGGACTTCTTCACCTACAAAAACGACGAGCTTTACTGCGAAGACGTGCCGGCCGAAAAAATCGCCCGCGACGTCGGCACGCCCGCCTACGTCTACTCCAAGGCCACCTTCCTCCACCACTACCGCCAGATCGCCGAGGCCTTCAAGCCCGTCAACGCCACCGTCTGCTACTCCATCAAAAGCTGCGGCAACATCAACATCTGCAAGCTCCTCGCGGCCGAGGGCTGCGGCTTCGACGTCACCAGCGGCGGCGAGCTCTATCGCGCCCTCCAAGCCGGCGGCGATCCCAAAAAAATCATCTACGCCGGCGTCGGCAAAACCGATCAGGAAATCGCCGACGGCATCAACGCCGGCATCGCCGCGTTCAACCTCGAATCCGAAGCCGAGATCGAAAACATCGACCGCGTCGCCGGCCTCCATCGACAAAAACGCCGTCGGCGCCATCCGCATCAACCCCGATGTCGATCCCAAGACCCACGCCAAAACCACCACCGGCAAAAAGGAAACCAAATTCGGCGTCGATATCGAACGCGCCGAGCGCGTCTTCGAGCAATACCGCAACCTCAAAAACCTCCGCATCGCCGGCGTCCACATCCACATCGGCTCGCCCGGTCTACGAAATCCAGCCCTACGTCGACGCCGTCACAGAAGATCACCGCCCTGATCGACCGCCTGACCGAGCGCGGCCACAAGATCGAATGGTTCGACATCGGCGGCGGATTCGCCGTCAACTACGAACGCCCCGACCAGGCCCTCCCCGTCACCGAGCACGCCAAAGCCCTCATCCCGCTGCTCCAGGACAAGCCCTACCGCATCGCCCTCGAGCCCGGCCGATACATCGCCGGCAACGCCGGCATCCTTCTCACCCGCGTCCTCTACCGCAAACAGGGCGGCGAGAAAAAGTTCGTCATCATCGACGCCGGCATGAACGACCTGATCCGCCCCACGCTCTACGAGTCCTACCACCACATCTGGCCCGTCAAGCCCGACCGCCGCCAATCTTCCCGCCGCCCGCGACGAAAACGTCTCGCCCGCCAACGGCGAAATCGTCGACGTCGTCGGCCCCATCTGCGAAAGCGGCGACTACCTCGCCAAAGCCCGCCCCCTCCCCCTCACCAAGCGCGGCGATCTCCTCGCCGTCTTCACCGCCGGCGCCTACGGCTTTGCCATGAGCAGCAACTACAACAACCGCCCCCGCGCCCCCGAAGTTTTAGTGGACGGCGCCACCTACAAAATCATCCGCCGCCGCGAAACCCTGGAAGACCTCGTATCCGCCGAACGATAAGCCATCCTCAATCGGTGGCGTGTCCTACAAGTCCTGCAAAACTCCAGCGCTGGCTCTACTTCGTAAGCGAAGAGCGATATTTTAACTCCACTACTGCCCACTGCCCACCGTGCCGCCTTCCCAATCCTGCCCCCTCTCCCACTACTGTGGGAGAGGGCTGGGGTGAGGGTTCTTTTCTGCCCACTGCCTACTGCCTACTGAACCCCGAACCCTGAACCCCGAACCCTCACATCTGTCGACCGCCTACTATATCCGGCTATTGTCCTCGCCCCCCGTAACGTACAATCCAGCCATGCCCAGCGCTCCGATCCCTTCACCGTCATCGTCGAGCAGGATGAAGAAGGTTTCTTCGTCGCCAGTGTTCCCGAACTTCGTGGCTGTCACACGCAGGCTAAATAGCTTTGCGCAAATGCGCGCTGATAGGAATTGTCCTCAAAAACGGCCTTTTCAGTGAAAAGGAGACTCCTAATGTAGGTGGTTGTATCAAGCAATTCACCAGCAAAAGGAGTCCCCAATGCCGCAGATCGTCTTTCGTCTGGAACGCAACGTCAAGCTCCGCCTCCGCCGTCTGCACCGCCGCACCAAAGATAAAGCCCTGGCCCAGCGCTGCCAGGTTGTGCTGCTCATCGCAAAAGGCCAGACCCGCCCCGCTGTTTCCGAGGCGGTGGGGCTGAGCTTGTCGTGGGTCAACAGGGTCTTTGGCCACTTTCGCGACTGGGGCATCGCCGGTCTCTACGACCGCCGGGAAGACAACGGCAACCTGAAGGCAGACGAATGGTTCTGCTCCACGCTCCGCCAGGTGCTGGAGCGGGACTCTCCGCAGTCCTACGGCTACCCCCGGCCCACCTGGACGCAGGAACTGCTGGTGAAGGTGATGGCCATGCTCACCGGCGTGTTCATCAGCGTCGGGACCATGAGCCGGGTGCTCAAGAGGATTGGAGCAAGGCTGGGCAGACCGCGTCCGGTGGTGGGCTGCCCGTGGGAAAATGGGCGTAAACAAAGGCGTTTGGAGCAGATTCAGGAGATGCTCTCGTCGCTTGGGCCAGGCCAGGTGGCGGTGTACCTGGATGAGGTGGACATTCACCTGAATCCTAAGATCGGCTGTGACTGGATGAACAAAGGTCAGCAAAAGGAGGTGCCCACGCCAGGCCAGAACCAGAAGCGTTACCTGTGCGGGGTCATGGATGCCAAAAGCGGCCTGCTGGCGTGGGTGAAAGCGCAGAAGAAAAACAGCCTGCTGTTCATTCAGATGCTCAGGAAGCTGGCCGGCCAGACGTACGCGGGGGCGTCGGTGATCCACGTGGTGCTGGACAACTTCAAGATTCACGACTCGAAGATCAGCCGCAGCGCGGTGGAGGCGCTGGAGGGGCGGGTGGTGCTGCACTTTTTGCCGCCTTACTGCCCGCAGCACAACAGGATCGAGCGGGTGTGGCTGGACCTGCACGCCAACGTCACCCGCAACCATCGCTGTGAGGCAATGGAGCAGTTGATGCGGGAGGTGGTTCTGTACATGGTTGCCCGCAACCGCCAGACCCGCGTGGCGGCAAAGGCAGCGTGAAGCGACAACTATGGATACACTGATTGCGCAAGGTTATTTAGGTCGTTGGACATGCTCACCAAACGCGTTGCCGAGGCCATCACGCTCTGCCTCGCCGACCAGCCGCGCCCGCCCCGCCGAAAATTCATCGCCGTGCAACAGGTCCAGGTGGCCTGATGCCGCGCCGCAAGCGACTCACCGGAAAACAACTCATTCGCGCCCTGAAGAAGGCTGGCTTCAACGACATTCGCACCCAGGGCAGTCATCACCGTCTCCGTCACGCCGACGCCGAGTGACGACCGTTCCCGTCCACGTCGGCGAAATCATCGACCCCGGCTTGCTCGCCCAAATCCTTCGCGATTGCGACCTCACCCACGATTAACTCGAAACCCTGCTGTAATCCGGACGGATGTGGCAGGGTATCGACCGGCATCGGCCCATAGCAGCGATGAAATGGACGACTGGTCGGACAGATTGGGGAAGCAGATCTGGAGTCTGCCCCGCGAGCTTTTGGAAGGCTCGCATCATGCGGTGTCAGGTACCTTGACCGCACGTCACCAACTGGCCCACCAGCGTTATCACGATCACCTGGCAATCTTCATTCGGGGTAGTAGCCCTTTCCGCGTTAGCCTTGCCCGTTTCTCTTCCTGCGCCTCTTCCTTAGCCTTGATAGCCTCCTCTGCGTACGGCGTTACCTCTGCAATAAGTCCGGCAAAATCGTAGGCATTGGTCTTCTGACCACCCAGCGACGACCTACGGACGACCCGCTTTATCAAGCCATCTGCCTCCATCGCTGCGATCCGGCGCTGGACGGTACGAGGCGTCACACCGATACACGCGGCAATCGACTTTTTCCCAGGAAACGGTAAGTCGTCTGCTTCCCACCAGTGCTTGGCAATATGCAACAGGATGTTCAGGTCGAGAGCAGATAGGCCAAGCGCCTGCTGCCGGTCGAGGATCACCGAGGGGAGGGCCGTCCAGCCAGCGTCCATCAACGTCTTGGACCACTTTTTTTCGTTCACCTTCAGTGTTGGCCGCGACTTTACTACACCTACTGCGCTCATGACTGCTCCTTGATGAGGGGATATTAAAACTATCTGATCACCGCTCAACAACCCCCCGGCGTGCGACAGCAGTGTCTCCACCCTGCGTCAGTAAGGTCGCGAGCCCGAGTTAGTGAGGTCGCCGGACACGGTCATCAGCGTCTCCCAAAGTAGGACAACTCAAAATTCAGACTCAATCTTTTCAGATACTCGGATCATATCGAATAGCATAATAACGGGTGGGGAGTCAGTGAGGTCTCCGGGGATCCTGTATTTCTCAAGGCTTGCCAGTCATTTCAGTGGTCCGGCAAATGTTGAGTCTGTGCCACACATCCAAGCCGTATATAATCACATTCTCGCCGCGTTCACTCCTCTAGGATTTGGGTGTCACGCCAAAGCTCTGGTAACATCCGTTCACTTCTTCAGGGAATCTCGGAATGAATGAGCCAATGATATTAACGCTCCCATTGGACGCCTTTGTCCGGGCCGTCGGCATCAAAAAGACGTCGCCTCACGCAATGTTTCTCGGTGCCGGTGCATCCATCACTTCTGGCATACCCTCCGCTGGGCTATGTATTTGGGAGTGGAAGCGAGATATTTTCTTGACCAATAATTCGGGGCTGGAAGATCAGTTTGCAGAGCTCTCCCTCCCTTCCGTCAAAAAGCGAATTCAGAGTTGGCTGGACGCCAAAGGCGGCTATCCCTCCGAGGGCGCTGACGAAGAATACAGCCATTATATTGAGGAGTGTTACCCGCTTGCGGAAAATCGGCGCCATATTTCCAATCCAAAATCCAAGCGGCGAAGCCACACGTTGGATACCAATTTGTCTGCGCAATGGCGGAAGCTGAAATCGTTCGCTCCGTTTGGACAACCAATTTTGACAACTTGACGTCCCGTGCGGCCGCAAATTTTTCATTGACTCCCGTAGAAATCGGTATGGATTCCCAACACCGGGTCTTTCGCCAATCGGCAAAGGGGGAAATTGTCAGTGTCGCAATGCATGGCGACTACCGTTATGACCCGCTGAAGAACACGGCCGGCGAGCTTCCCGACCAAGAGGCAAAGCTTCTACAAGCCCTGGTCGAGCTGACGAAGGACGTTTCGCTGATTGTATGCGGTTACAGTGGCCGTGATCATTCGATCATGGAGACGCTCACAACGGCATACTCGCTAGCCGGTACCGGGACCTTGTACTGGTGTGGATTCGGTGATGCAATTCCAGCGTCGGTCCAACACCTGTTGGCTGTTGCTAAGGCCAACGCTCGAACTGCGTACTTTGTGCCAACGTCGGGCTTTGACGATGTCACATCCCGTCTTGCTCGCTTTTGCTTGACTGCAGCACAGCGCAAGCAGTACGAAGAGATTCTTAGTAAGGCCCTTGAAACGGCACGCTTCTCGCGGTCACCGTTTACAATCGCTTCTGCTCCCATTAGTGGAATCGTCAAAAGCAACGCCTTTGAGATCACCATTCCAAGCGAAGTTCTTTCACTAGAAATTCAAAATTGGCCCACAGAGAAGTCTTGGGAGTGGGTTCGACAGGTTGCTCGTAATCATGGATTTGTCGCGGTGCCGTACCGGAAGAAACTTCCGACGACCAATACTCCCACTGGAAGCGACGGATATCTTCGCCGAGTTTTGGCTTTCGGCCTTGCAGATGAAGTCCGCGCAGCTTTTTCGGACGCCGGTGTCAAAACCATCGAGCGGACACCGATCGGTGATGAAGATATTCGGCACGACGACAGCGCAATGATGTCGCTTCTATTGCGAACTGTTGTCAAGTCGTTGGCCGATAAACTCGCTCTAAACACCGATGAACGCAATCGGCTATCCGAGCGAACAAGTTATGAGACAAGAACGCGCGGCGGCAAGCAGTATCGCATCTATCGGTCTGCCGTACTGTTCCTCCGACGGATCGGAGTCAAGCTCTTCCTAGTCTTAAAGCCATCTGTCGTGGTTGGAGACTTTCAAGGAAAAGAAGTATCCAAAGATGAGGGCCTGCCTGTCAAAATGGAAGTATTCGGTTGGCAGCACAATCACAAATTCAACGAAGAACTGGATCGCTGGCGCACTAAATTAATTCCGAGTAGTCCAACCGTGATAGAATTTCCGCCGAGTTCCGCGTCAGCCTTTCGCTTTAGCGTCAGTCATGCACCCGTTTTGGCAGAAATCCGAAACGCTACGCTCGCACATGATGCGATCAATGTGGCCAAGTTTGGAAGGAACATCCTGTATGCTGGAACAGTCGTGAAAGAACCGCCATTACGGTTCGTGGGAATAGCGGGAAAGCCCACAGCGACAGATTCTCATCCATTGCGCGGCTTACTCAAGAACCGCCCCTTTGATTTTTCATTGACGCAAAATGGACTAGCATCGCGGATTCGCGTCGGGGTGATCTGTCCAAAAGCAGAGTCGCGCATCCTTGCGGCATATCTGCAAAAAAGTTCCGTAGTGTCCAAGCCCGCCTCTACCGAAGCTGACTATCTATTGGACTATCCTGGGTTTGAAAAGGCGTTCCACGTGCCGCTCGAAGTTCCACAAATCGGCACGGACGGATGGGCGGTATGTCCCGAGATCACCGCGCCATCTCCCAGAAAAAGGATCGCGTGAATGCGCCGATTATCTGGTTCGGTGTATCAATCAGCTCCAAGCCGGACATAAGCCCGACGTGGTACTCATCTTTATTCCGGAACGATGGAAGCACTTTCGTCGCTTTGAGACAGACACCGAAACATTTGACCTGCATGACTTTGTCAAGGCTTTCTGTGTTCAGAAAGGTATGTCATCACAATTCCTCGAACAACATACGCTCGGTTTGGGGCAGCAGTGTCGAATTTGGTGGTGGCTGTCCTTGGCATTTTACGTCAAGGCGATGCGCACACCGTGGGTGCTCAACTCATTGGCCGACGACACGGCATTTGTCGGCATCGGCCACAGCATTGATCGTCGTGCAGAGCGGGGAAAGCAGATCACCTTAGGTTGCAGTCACTTGTACAACGCACAAGGGGAAGGTTTACAATATCGGCTGAGCCAGATTGAGTCGCCAACCTGGATTAACAGAAATCCACACATGTCAAAGGAAGATGCCTGCCGGGTTGGCGATACCGTTCGTCAGCTTTTCTTTGAGACATATCACAAAATCCCATCGCGAATTGTCCTTCACAAACTCACCCCTTTTCTTCGCGACGAGCGCGATGGTCTGCGCGAAGGGTTAACTGGCATTTCGAACATCGACATGGTCGAGATCAACGTTGACGACGCAATGCGTTATGTTGCATCAGTCGTCGCTGACGATGGCTTGCAGCAAGACACGTACCCTGTCCGACGGGGTACTGTCATTCGACTCGATGAGTATTCGGCACTGTTGTGGATTCATGGAGCGACTGGAGCACTACAAGGAACCCGGCCTTACTTCAAAGGGAAGCGCCGTATTCCGGCTCCCGTTCTGGTGCGACGCCATGCGGGAACGACTGAGCTTACCGTCTTAGCACAAGAAATCCTTGGTCTGTCGAAAATGAACTGGAACTCAGCCGATTTGTATTCTCACCTTCCGGCTACGGTCGATTCTTCGAAGCAAATTGCCCAATTAAGTAAATTGCTGAATCGATTTGGGCCAGTGTCCTACGACTACCGACTCTTCATCTAAGACGTTCTAAAAATACCCTTCCCAACTCAGCGATGATCATTGCAGAATAAGCGGCGTTAAGAGTGGTGCCTTGGCGCGACCAAGTCACCCCTCCCCAGCCAGATCGCCAAGAGCGGCCGCATCCGGCTGTGGAGGGTTCGCCTCCTCGTCGGCGAAAACCGAGCTCAACTTCATAACCTCCACTACAAAACCAAATCCCACCTCGCCAAATCCCGCCTCCCGCGTCTCTCCCACCGCGCACCAGAAACCCCTCATCCCTCATCCCTCATCCCATCACAAAAAACTCACCAACCCAAACATTCCCCTTGCTCGCATGTATGGCCTATGTTAGGATGACACTGATGCAGTAATCCGATCAGGAAGTGCTCCATGCCCACCTCCATCCAATCCCCCGCGAGCCCTCGTCAAAGCTGTAATCTCTCCGCGTCCGCCTCGTCGTCTCAGCCTGCCCTGACCCTGCCCAAAAAGCGCCTCGCGGCTGGATCCCCGCTCCCCAGCTCACCATTCCGCCGTCCAAATTCCGCGTTCAAGCAGGTGGTCGTTTGGTGGTCGGTTGGTAGTCGGTTGGTGGTCGGTTCATGGTCGGTTGGTGGTCGGTTATGTGTCGGTTGGTGGTCGGTTAGTGGTCGCTTTGTGGTCGGTTTTTTTTGCACCCTGCACCACCCCCACCTCGATTAAACCATCGGCCGCCACCACACTTAAGAAAAACACGCCCCCGAAAACCAACGCCCAACCCAATTGCGCACACCTTTTCGGCGCTTTGCACAAAACCGCCGGCCGCCGCCCTTCTCCGCGAACCGCCCCGCCCTCACCGCTTCACTCCCTCCCCATCTGTGTTCATCCGTGTGAATCTGTGGCCAAAATCCCTGATTCTCCCTTGAATCCTCTCCCACTATATGGTAGCATAATGTTAGCTTCCCCTACGGAAGCTCCGGCCAGCCAAAAAGGAAGGGAACAACCAATCTCTCCCCAAAGCCAGCCGCAGTGTTCTTTGGCAAGTGAATAGCTGTAGCAGATTCGATAAATCGAACCTTCAAAAGCGGTAGCTTTCCGCAGCTTCGAAATCGAATCTTCAAAAGCGGAACCCCGGATGCACATCCGGGGCTCACTCCAACTCCCCCGTTTCGTCATTAACTGAGTGGCACGGGCGCCCCGCCGCACCCCGCCCGTGTCCGCAAGCACCATAACAAAACAAACTCAAACCCCCCATCACCGACAGCCCAGTCTCCTCCCCGACTCCACAACCAAATCCTCTCTTCCTCCGTGCCTCGGTGACTCCGCGGTGAAAGAATTCGACCCTGTCGAAGCGGGGAGATTCCGGGGAGAAACAGGGGAGATTTCAGGTCAAAAAGAGGGAGACAAGGGGGAGAAAAGAGGGAGATTCCGGGGGCGCTTTGGGGAGGGTTTGTTCCAGCGTTTTGAGCTTCCCCACGAACGGTGGGGGCGCCGTGATTAACTGAGACTGGCCTCGAACGCTTCGGGGCTCTTGTATCCTAACGAGCTGTGCAGACGCTTGCGATTGTAGAACACTTCGATGTACTCAAAGATCGATCTTCGCGCCTCCTCTCTGGTCGCATACCGCTCATGGTTCACCAGTTCCGTCTTGAGCGTGCCCCAGAAACTCTCGATGCAGGCATTGTCCCAGCAGTCTCCCTTGCCGCTCATGCTGCAGGTCATGCCGTGCAGGTCCAGCATATGCCGGTAATCCTCACTGCTGTACTGCACGCCCCGATCACTGTGATGCAGCAAACCATCCTGGGGCCGGCGGTGAGCGATGGCCATGAACAGTGCATCGCTCACCAGGTCCACCTTCATGCCCTCTCCCATCGACCAGCCGACGATCTTCCGCGAGCACAGGTCAATCACCCCCGCCAGGTACATCCATCCTTCATCGGTGGGAATATACGTGATGTCCACCGCCCACTTCTGATTGGGCAGCGCTGCTTCAAACTGCCGGTCCAGGAGGTTGTCGGCCACCGGCTGATTGTGCGAGCTGTCGGTGGTGCGGGGAATGAACTTCTTCTTGCTTTTGGCCTGAATCTGCTCCTCTTTCATCACCTTGGCCACCGTGTTCTCACAGACGCTTTGTCCCTGGGCCTTTAACGCCTGGAAGATCCTGGGGCTGCCATACACCTTGCGGTTCTCCTCATGCACCTGCTTGATCTTCACCGCCAGTTCCTTCCGGCGGACGGCTTGATCGCTTACCGGCCTCTTGAGCCAGGCATGGTAGCCCGAGCGGCTGACCTCCAGAGCTTCGCAACAGGCCGTTGCTGGAAACATGCACAACGATGCTTTGATGAAGGCGAACTTCACAGCTGCTCCTTCGCAAAGAACACCGCCGCTTTTTTTAAAATGTCACGCTCCATCGTCAGCCGCGCGTTCTCCTTGCGCAACTGCCGCAACTCCACCTGCAATGCTCCCTCGCCGCTGGGACCCGCTCCCGCCTGGGCCGAGAACTTACCCACCCAGTAACGCACGCTGCTGGGATCGACACCCAGGCTCTTGCCGGCCTGGCTGACGCTGTAACCCTGCTGGTTGACTAGTTGAACTGCTGACATCTTGAACTCCCGTGTGAACTTCCGCTTTGCCATGATTCGCTCCATGAACAGGTATTATCCTGTCTTTGGGCGCGCCACCATTCGTGGGGAAGCTCATTTTTGGCCTAAACACTTGTCAATCCTCACATCCCTCCTCAAGACCCTTTCGAAAAGTTTTACGCACCAAAAAAGCGCCCCCTCCAGCACACCCGCCCCCGCCTCTCTTCCATGCGTGCCCATGGGCTTAATTCGTGGCCAATCTCCTCACTCTTGCTTCGTGCCTTCGCGTCCTCCTGGCCAACGAATTTGAGCCTGTCGAAAGGATGTCGATTCCCCGTCACGTCCACATCGTGTCGAATCGCGGTCGTTTTTAGGTCAATACTCCCCTCCAATAGGCTCGTACCATGTGCGGCCGGCGGGGAGGTGCGGCCAGATTCTTTCAATCACGTTAGATCGAAGGGTAGGAATTCGTCCATCAACTCCTCTGACTGGATGATTGCCTGGACGTGCGCGTTGAACACAGACCGACGATGTTGAACGATGACTTTGCAAAGGATTGACATTGGGGTTGGGGGGTTTATACTTTTTGCCCTTCGACGCTTCCCGTGCGCAATTGTTTTTGTGCGGTAAACCGGGTGGCGTGGCAGGCCACCGGCTTGGTTTGGTGCGAGGAATTTGCTTAAAAGGCGTTTCCTGAAAATGTCGCTGGCATAGCTCAGTGGTAGACGCGCCACCTTGGTAAGGTGGAGGTCCAGGGTTCAAGCCCCTGTGCCAGCTCTGGCGACATTCGGCATTTGGCGGCGTGTACTGGAGAAGGTGTTTCAGTACCTGGCGCCTAATGTCGAATGTCGGTGACTGGTAAGGCGAGTGTTTCGCCAATGAAAAGTGGGCCGATCGACAGCGGCCCAGAAAACGAATCACAGAAATGCGATTCGGAGGTTTGTGACAATGGCAAAGGGAGTATTCGAGCGTAAGAAACCCCACGTGAACGTCGGCACGATTGGTCACATTGACCACGGCAAGACGACCCTGACGGCCGCGCTGGCAGCGCGTTCGGCGGCCAAGTACGGCACCACCGCCAAGGACTACAAGACCATCGCCAAGGGCGGCATCGATCGCGATGCCACCAAGACGGTCACCATCGCCGCCGCGCACGTGGAATATGAGTCGGAACAGCGCCACTATGCCCACGTGGACTGTCCCGGCCACGCGGACTACATCAAGAACATGATCACCGGCGCTGCCCAGATGGACGGCGCGATTCTGGTGGTGAGCGCGGCCGACGGCCCGATGCCCCAGACCCGCGAGCACATCCTGCTTGCCCGTCAGGTCGGCGTGCCGAAGATCGTCGTGTTCCTCAACAAGATCGATCTGGTCGACGATCCTGAGCTTCTGGAACTCGTCGAGCTGGAAATCCGTGAACTCCTGAACAAGTACGGCTTCCCAGGCGATGATACTGAAATCGTCAAGGGCTCATCGAAGCCTGCCCTGGACAATCCGACCGATGCCGCGGCGACCAAGTGCATCGACGATCTGCTCAAGGCATTGGACGACCATATTCCGATCCCGCAGCGCGAGATCGACAAGCCGTTCCTGATGCCCGTGGAAGACGTGTTTGCGATCAAGGGTCGCGGCACCGTCGCCACCGGCCGTATCGAGCGCGGCAAGGTGAACAAGGGCGCGACGATTGAAATCGTCGGGCTTAAGCCGACCACGAGCACGGTCGTGACCGACATCGAGCAGTTCAACAAGAGCATGGACGAAGGCATCGCCGGCGACAACGCGGGCCTGCTGCTTCGCGGTGTTGAAAAGGAAGCCATCGAGCGCGGTCAGGTGCTTTGCGCACCCAAGTCGATCACGCCGCACACCAAGTTCAACGCGGAAATTTATGTGTTGACCAAGGAAGAGGGCGGCCGGCATACGCCGTTCTTTAATGGCTATCGCCCGCAGTTCTACTTCCGGACCACCGACGTCACTGGCTCGGCCAAGTTGATGGGCGGCGCGGAAATGGTCATGCCCGGCGACAACGTGACGATTGAAGTCGAATTGCAGGCTCCAATCGCCATGGAAGAGAAGCTCCGTTTTGCCGTTCGTGAAGGTGGCAAGACCGTGGGCTCGGGCGTTGTGACGAAGATCCTTCAATAATAGATTTGCGCTGAAGGCAGTAGTCAGTAGCCGGACGGGCGAGGAATCGCCGCTGTGCTACTGACTACTGAACTTCGGACACTAGTCGGTTTGGTGCTGTCATGGCGAAAGAAAATCGTGAAATGGTCTGGCTGCAGTGTACGGAGACGGGCGATCTAAACTATCGCACCGAGATCAAAGTGGCTGGCGGCGTGCAGAAGATCGAGTTGAAAAAATTCTGCCCGCGCCTGCGGAAGCACACGCTGCATAAGATTAAGAGGAAATGAGGATGGAGTTGCTGGTTGATGGTTGCTGGTAATTCATACTGGCAACTAGCAACGAGCAACTAGCAGCCTAGCATACGCCAGTAGCTCAACTGGTAGAGCAGCCGTCTCCAAAGCGGCAGGTTGGGGGTTCGATTCCCTCCTGGCGTGTTGATCGTGAGATGCTTGTATTAGGATGTATTGATGGCCATTGTAAAAGGCAAAGAAGGGAACAGCGCAATGGCCGACGATGAAGCGGCTGGCGAGGAGCAAGAGGCGCAGGAAGCCAACGAGCGCGCGGAGCGGCGTGAGAAGAGCGTCGTGCCATACGCGCGTCCCGGGACGGCCAACGCCGGCTACTTCTCCATCTACAAGTCCGGGCAGGGCTATTGGACGCGCATGGGGACGGTGGGAGCGGCGGCGCTGATTGCGTTCCTGACGGCCGGCTTTTTCTTCGAGCGAATGCGCACCTGGTCAGTTTTCCAGGACGCGACGGGCCATCCCAAGATGGGCATGATCGTCGGCATCATCGCTCTTGGTCTGGCGGGGCTGGCGTTCTGGGCGTTTCAGATTTTGAATCGGCCGAAGGTGGTTGATTTTCTGGTGGCGACCGAGAGCGAGATGAAGAAGGTGAACTGGACGACGCGTCAGGAGCTGATCGGCTCGACGAAGGTTGTCATCCTGTTCATGTTTCTGATCGCGCTGCTGCTGTTTTTGATTGACGTGTTTTTTGGCTACTTCTTTAAGTTTATCCACGTGCTGCAAATGGGCCCGTTTGGTTGAAGGCGATCTGCACTATGAACTTTTTTGTCCTCCGAGTCGCGAGCAACAAGGAAGACCAGGTTCGTGAGAAGCTGGCGCGGAAGGTCAAGATCGAGGGCCTCGAAACCCAGGTCGCGCGAATCCTCGTTCCCACCGAGCGCGCTGCGCTCGATGAAGGGAAACGTCCGCCGGGAAACCGATCGCAAGTTGTATCCGGGCTATGTGTTTATTGAGCTGGAACTGGACAAGGACGGCCGCATTCCCGACAAAGTCTGGTTCATGATCAAGGAGACGGAAGGGGTGGGCGATTTCATCGGCTCAAACGGAAAACCCTCGCCCATGACGCCCAAGGACCAGGCCAAGATGCTCGAGGAAGCTGAACGGCCCGAGGGTGAGACCAAGCTGAATGTGGAGTTTAAGAAGGGCGACCGGATCAAGGTGACCGAAGGTCCGTTCATCAACTTTGAAGGCGAAGTGGAGGAGTTGCTGCCGGACCAGGGCAAGGTGCGAATTATCACCGCGATTTTCGGCCGGCCCACGCCGCTGGAGTTGGAGTATTGGCAGATTGAGAAGCTGTAGGGGGGGAGGAGTTGCTAGTTGCTGGTTGCTAGTTGCTAGTCACCGGCCGAAAGTTACTGGCAACCAGCAACTAGCAACTAGCAACTAGCAACTTCCGCATGCTGAAGCTTCTTGAGTATTTTGCCCGCTTTCAGGCCGTTAAAGGGTCGATGGGGCGGTTGCCGGGTTGGGCCAAGTGGATAGTTTTCCTTTTTGCTCTTCCGGGAATTGTGGGCATCGCCTTGTCAATCGTGGCGTTGCTTGTTAGTCTATTCGCCCTTTTGCTGTTGGCGATGCCGGTGTTTCGGGTGATGAAGGCGCTGGTTGGGAACTATGAGGATTCGGGTGGGCCGGCGGGTTGGGAGCCGGATGAGCGGCAGGTGCATGAGGTGGAGAGCCGGGACGTGACGGACGAGGTCGACGCGGCGAGCGAAAACGCGTCGATGGAAGTGAAAAGCGGTGTGCTGGAAGAGGTGAGTGATGGTCAGCCCCAGCGGCCCAGACGGTCGATTGAAGTGACCATTATTGAGTGATCGCACGACCCCGAGATGCGGGGTGAAAAGGTTCGATATGGCCAAGAAAGAAATAACCAACCAGTTCAAGATTTACGCTCCGGGCGGCACCGCGACACCCGCGCCTCCGATTGGGCCGGCCTTGGGTCAGTATGGCGTGAATCCTGGGCAGTTCATCCAGCAGTTCAACGCGGCCACCCAGCACATCAAGGGCAAGGTGGTTGGCGTGGTGATCACGACGTTCAAGGATCGCACGTTCTCCTTCGAGCTGAAAAGCTCGCCGGCCAGCGCTCTGCTGAAAGAGGCCGTGAAGGCCGAGAAGGGCAGCGGCGAGCCCAACAAGAACAAGATCGGGAAAGTGACGATGGCGCAGTGCAAGAAGATCGCCGAGGAAAAGATCAAGGACATGAATTCGTTTGATCTCGACGCGGCCGCATTGGTCATCGCCGGAACGGCGCGGTCGATGGGTATTACGGTCGAGGGATGAGATGAGCCCGGATCGGATCAAGCAGATGCTTGATGTGCCACCATCTCAAAAACTAAAGGCGCACCACGGCCTGTAACAGTGGGAGCTTCAGCGGGAGGCTTTTTTCCCGCGAACAGGAGCGACAACGCATGCCAGTCATTGTTAAGAGATCCAAACGGTACGTCGAGGACGTCAAGAAGGTGCCGGCCAATCCGGTGGCCATCGACGCGGCCATCGATGCCGTCAAAAGCTTCAAGCCAACCAAGTTTGATCAATCGGTGGAGTTGATCGTCTCGCTGGGCATCGATGCCAAGCAGGCCGACCAAGCGGTTCGGGGGTCGATCTCATTGCCGCACGGAATAGGCAAGACCAACCGTGTCATTTGCTTTTGCCCGGAGCACCTGGCCGAGCAGGCCAAGGCTTCGGGAGCAATTCGGGCGGGCGGGCAGGAATTGGTGGCGGCCATCGAGAAGGAAAATTTCACTGAATTTGATGTCGCCATCTCGACGCCCGACATGATGCGATTTGTTGGCCGACTGGGTAAGGTGCTGGGTCCCAAGGGCCTGATGCCCTCGCCCAAGGCTGGGACGGTGACGCCGGATATCACCAACGCCATCAAGGAATATGTCGCCGGCAAGATCGAGTTCCGCAACGACACCGGCGGCAACGTGCATTGCGTCGTCGGCAAGCAGAGCTTTGACAAGCCCAAGCTGTCAGACAACGTACACGCGATGCTGGCGCAATTGCGGAAGATGAAGCCGCCAACGAGCAAGGGCGCGTACTTCAAGAAGGCTGTCCTCAAGGGCAGCATGACGCCGGCCGTCATTCTTGATGTTCACTAAGCAATTACCAGTACTGGCACATACGAACTGAGCAACTAGCAACTGGAATGAAGCTATGAGCAAATTTGTAAAGAACCTCATCATGCGTGATCTGGGCGCGCGGATGAAAGAGATTGATGGCGTGGCCGTGATTAATCCGCGTGGGATCGGGGCGAGCAAGAACAATCAGATGCGCCGCCGGCTTCGCGCCAAGGGGGTGCGGATGATGGTGGTGAAGAACACGCTGGCGCGGCGGGCGCTGGGCGAGTCGAAGCTGAAAGGCTTTGACCAACTGCTGGACGGGCCAAGCGCACTGGTGTTTGGCGAGGCCAGCATCGCGGCGATCGCGCGTCTGGTGCTCGACGAAAAGAAGAACGACGAGAAGCTGGAATTGCGCGGCGCGTTCTTCGACGGCGAGGTATACCTCGGCGACAAGGGGATGGAGCAGGTCAGCAAGCTGCCGACCCGCGAGGAGGCGATCGCGCTGGTGGTGGCCGCCATCCTCGGGCCAGGCAAGAAACTGGCTGGCGCGCTCAAGGGCCCCGGCGGCAAGCTGGGTGCGATCCTCAAGAGCATTGAAGAGAAGGCGGAAAAGGCCGGACCCGCGGCCGACGCAGCGCCAGCAGAGCCGGCCGCAGCGGCCCCGGCGCCCGCAACGGCGGCCGAAGCCACGCCCGCAGCGGCTCCTGAGGCTGCACCAGCGTCTGAAGGAACACCACCACCGGCCGCTGAATAATTTTGGAATTAAGATCTCGACCCTCGAGATCGCTGATCATAGGTCCGACTGCTCCGACTGCTCCCTCCAAAGGGATTAAAAGGTTTCAAAGTGAAACCTGCTCTCGGACGGGACCACAGGTTCTAGTTTCTAGTCTCTAGTTTCTAGCACCGAGTTTTCGACACGTGTGGGACACGATACGTCCTGGAGTGAAAGTCATGTCAGAAGTTGCAACAGACATCAAGGAACTTGGAGACCGTTTGGCGGGCCTGACCCTCAAGCAGGCCGTGGAAATCGCCAAGTATTTGAAGGACGAACATGGCATCGAAGCCGCCGCCGGCGGTGTGATGATGGCAGCGGGTGGTGGCGGCACGACCGCCCCCGTTGAGGTGGCTGAAGAGAAGACCACCTTCGACGTGCTCCTGAAGGGCGCGGGCGACAAGAAGATCCAGGTCATCAAGGTCGTTCGCACGGCCACTGGCCTGGGCCTGAAGGAAGCCAAAGACCTTGTGGAAGGGGCACCCAAGCTGGTAAAGGAAGGTCTGAGCAAGGAAGACGCCGAGAAGCTCAAGAAGGAACTTGAAGATCAAGGCGCTTCGGTCGAGCTCAAGTAAGCTCGGTATCCACCTTTAGAGCGAATAACGGCAGGAGCGCGACAATGCGTTCGCGCTCCTGCCGCATTTTGCGCGAAAAGTCGCTTGACAATCATCAAGAAGCGGGTTAGTTTAACTTGGTCAGAATTGACCCGAGAAATCATAACATCATCGGACGCGTAACCAGAGCATTCGCTGCGACGAGCAGGGATATGTTCTGGATTGTTGCGCTTGACCAGATGATGGGTAGGTTTATAATCGTTTGTGCGTTAGAGATGGGCTGTGGTGACACACATGCCCGGAGCCAAGCCGCCTCAAGTCGTTGATGGCGGCGATTTTATCGACTGACCAGATCCCTCCTCTTTTGAACGGAAAAGGACAAACTGATGCGATTGCACGAGGCGCGTGATCCACGGGATTACAGCAAGCGCGGTAACGCGCTGCCGACCCCTAATCTGATCGACATTCAGATCGAGTCTTATCAGAAATTTCTTCAAAAGGAGACGGCTTCCGATAAGCGCAAGAACGACGGCATTGAGGCCCTCCTGCGCGAAGTTTTCCCTATCGAGAGCTATGATGGGAACTTACGGCTGGAATATATCAGCTATGACCTGGCGGAGGCGCGCTATACGACCGACGAATGCCGCGCCTTGCGCCTGACCTACGGCATGCCGTTCCGCATCGAAGTTCGCCTGGTCCGCAAGGACAAGGACGAGGTGATGCAGGATTCGATCTATCTGGGCGAAGTGCCCATTATGATCGGCGGCGGCGAGTTCATCATCAACGGGGCCGAGCGCGTCATTGTCAGCCAGCTTCACCGCTCGCCCGGCGTTGACTTTCTGGTTGAAGTTCAAGAAGGCGATCGGCCGTTGCATGGCTGCCGCGTTATTCCTGAACGCGGAAGCTGGATCGAAGTCTCCGTCACCAAGAAAGACGTGCTGGCGGTCCGCATCGATCAATCAAGCAAGATCCCGGCCACGACTTTCCTTCGCGCTCTGGATGAAAAATACGGCACCACCGAATCGATCATCCGCGAGTTCTACACCACTGAGACCATCAAGGTCGCCCAGCTTCAGGCCACCTATTACGCCGTCACCCCGATCATCGACACCACTAGCGGTGAAGAGATCGTCAAGGGGGGCGCTATGCTGGGCGAGGCCCTGGAGAAAATTCAGGCTTCGAGCCTCAAGAGCGTTGAGGTCGTGACGAAGGTGAGCGATCCGCTCATTCTCAACACGCTGTCTGAAGACAACATCACCGCCACCAAGGAACACAACGAGCACGAAAACGCGCTGTTGAAGATTTACGGCCGCCTGCGTCCTGGCAACCCGCCGCAGATTGACAAGGCCCGCACACTCTTCCAGGAAAAGTTCTACGACGAAAATCGCTATCGCCTTGGGCGCGTCGGCCGGTTCCGCATCAACCGCAAGTTCGATCAGAACGTCCCCGAAACCGAGATGACGCTCCGCAGCGAGGATCTGGTCAACTCGCTGAAGTACATGTTCAAGCTGCGTAGCGGTGAAGGTTATATCGATGACATCGATCACCTGGGTAACCGCCGCCTGCGCACGATCGACGAGCTTGCCAGCGAAGAGCTGCGCAAGGGCTTTTTGAAGCTCCGCCGCACCGTGCAGGAGCGCATGAGCCTCAAGGATCCCAACGAGCTTGGCAAGATCGCCGAGCTGGTGAACTCCAAGAGCATCTCCAGCGCCATCGACTTCTTCTTTGGCCGGGGCGAGCTTTCTCAGGTTGTCGATCAAACCAATCCGCTGTCGCAGCTTACACACGAGCGGCGCTTGTCCGCCCTTGGGCCGGGTGGGTTGAACCGCAAACGCGCCGGCTTCGAAGTGCGCGACGTGCATATTTCCCACTATGGCCGAATCTGTCCGATCGAAACGCCGGAAGGCACCAACATCGGTTTGATCGCTTCGCTGGCGATCTATGCCGACATCGACGACTACGGCTTTCTGGTCACGCCTTATCGCGTGGTCAAGAACGGCAAGGTGAACGGCGAGCACAAGTTCCTGCGCCGACGAGGAAATGAAGGCCGTTCTGGCCCCGCCCGACGTGGTTCAGAAAGATCATCACATTACGCCCGGCGCCGTGCTGGCGCGCGTGCAAGGCGACCTTGCGACCGTCCCCAGCAAGGAAGTTCAGTACATCGACATCAGCCCGCGGCAGACCGTTTCCGTCTCGGCCGCGCTGATTCCATTCCTCGAACACGACGACGCGAATCGTGCGTTGATGGGTTCGAACATGCAGCGCCAGGCCGTCCCGCTCCTTTTGGCGGATCCGCCGGTGGTGGGCACGGGCATGGAACGCTCGGTGGCGCAGAACAGCGGCATGGTGGTGCGTGCGGAGCGATCCGGCGTGGTCACCTACGTCGATTCGATGCGCATCCTGATCGACAACGCTGACGAATATATTCTTCGCAAATATGTGGGCCTGAACGAGCGCACCTGCTTGAACCAGAAGCCCATCATCAAGAAGGGCCAGCGCGTTAAGAAGGGCCAGATCATTGCCGACGGCGCGGCCACCTGGCAGGGCGAGCTTGCCCTCGGGCGCAACGTGCTGGTCGCCTTCATGACTTTCGACGGCTACAACTTCGAAGACGCCATCGTCATCAGCCAGCGGCTGGTGAAGGAAGACGTCTTCACGTCGATTCACATCGAAGAATACGACGTTGAAATTCGCGAGACCAAGCTGGGTCGCGAGGAGTTCACGCGGGATATTCCCAACGTCAGCGAACGGGCCTTGGCGAACCTGGATGAGAACGGCATCGTGCGCACCGGAACGCGCAGTCGGGCCCGGCGACATCCTGGTTGGTAAGGTCGCGCCCAAGAGCAAGAGCGAGCTGACGCCTGAAGAAAAACTGCTGCACGCGATCTTCGGCCGGGCTGGTGAGGACGTGAAGAACGACTCACTGGAAATGCCCGCGGGCGAAGAAGGCGTGGTCATCAACACCCAGCGGTTCAGCCGCCGGATGCACATGACCGACGAGCAGAAAAAGGTTTTGAAGAAGGACATGGACCGCTTCGAGAAAGAGATGAACCAGCGGGCAATCGGCATCTTCCGGCAGATGATCGGCGAGATTAATGAAGTGACCGGCCAGCAGATGGTCGATCCAAACACCCGCCAGAAGGTGGCTATCTCCGACAATGTTGACGTGGTCATGGAGCAGATCGAAACCTTTGCCATCGATTGGGTGAAGGGTTCGAAGGAATCCAAGGAGCAGGCCGACAACACCTACCAGCGATTCTGGCCGCGCGTGCAGGCGGTGCTGAAGGAAAAGAATCGCCGCCTCGAGCATATGAAGCGCGGCGACGAATTGCCCAGCGGCGTGCTGGAGATGGTGAAGATCTACGTAGCCACCAAGCGCACGCTAAGCGTGGGCGATAAGATGGCCGGCCGGCACGGCAACAAGGGCGTCATCGCCCGCATCGTGCCCGAGGCGGACATGCCGTTCCTGGAAGATGGTACACCGGTGGACATCATGCTCAATCCGCTGGGCGTTCCCAGCCGCATGAACGTCGGCCAGATTCTTGAAACGCATCTTGGCTGGGCGATGGCGGTGTTGAATCAGCAAGCCCTCACGCCCGTGTTTGATGGCGCTACCGAGGATGAGATTCACAAGGCAGTCGAGGAGGCCAACAAGGCCATTCGCGAGCGCCGCAAGACGCGCAAGCACGAGCACAAGCCGCTCGACAACCGCGAGCTTGACGTGGAAATGCCGTGGGGCGGAAAGATCCAGCTCCGCGATGGCCGGACCGGCGAAAAGTTCGAGCAGATGACCACCGTCGGCTACATCTACATGATGAAGCTGCATCACCTGGTGGACGACAAAATCCACGCCCGCGCAACCGGTCCATACTCGCTCATCACCCAGCAACCGCTGGGCGGCAAGGCCCGCACCGGCGGCCAGCGCTTCGGTGAGATGGAAGTGTGGGGCCTGGAGGCGTACGGCGCGGCTTACATCCTGCAGGAGCTTTTGACGGTCAAGTCGGATGACGTCGAAGGCCGCACGAAGATATATGAATCGATGGTCAAAGGCACCAACACGCTGGAAGCCGGAACACCGGTCAGCTTCGACGTGTTGTGCAACGAAATCCGCGGGCTGGGATTGAATATCCAGCTTGAGAAGAAGAAAGGCGCCGGGCGTGAGGAAGAGGATGCGGATTTGATGTGAAAGAGAGGTCTGGAAAATGCCGGAAGAGAAAGATCACACGAACCTGCTGGACGTGATACGCGATCTAAAGCGACGGGATCCTTTCCTGCCGTTTGAGATCGTGCTCACCAGCGGCGATCGATATCAGATCGAGGTCGGCGAGAATCTGGTGGAGATGCGGACGGAATTTTTCTACGCGTTCCCAAAGGGCGACAAGTTTGCCTTTCTGCGCATCAACCAGATCGTCGCGGTCGAACCATCGGGTTCTGCCAGCAAGTTGAGGCGTCCGAGTTGGCGCAAGGCCTCCTGGAATGTCATTGCAAAGAACTACACGGACTAGCCGTCCGTGCCACATAAGGAAGTGATTGACCATGGCTGAAACCGTCTACGATCGCATTAACGACTATGGCTCGGTTCGCATTCAACTCGCCAGCCCGAACGATATTCGTTCGTGGTCCTTTGGCGAGGTGAAAAAGCCCGAGACCATCAATTACCGCACGTATCGCGCCGAGAAAGACGGCCTGTTCTGCGAGCGCATCTTTGGCCCGGAGCGCGACTGGGAATGCTCCTGCGGCAAGTTCAAAGGCACGAAATACAAGGGCATCATCTGCGACCGCTGCGGCGTCAAGGTGACGCACAGCCGCGTCCGCCGCAAACGCATGGGCCACATTAATCTTGCCGCCCCGATCGTGCATATCTGGTTCTTCAAGGCGCTGCCCAGCCGTCTGGGCGCCCTTCTGGACATGAAGACCAGCGACCTGGAAAAGGTGATCTACTTCCAGGATTACGTCATCACCGATCCGGGCAAGACGCCGCTGAAGAAAAAGCAGATCCTCACCGAAGAAGAATATCGCTCGGCCTACGAAAAGTATGGCGAGGAATTCGAAGCCGAGATGGGCGCTGAGGCCGTCAAAAAGCTCCTGGGCTTTATTGACCTTGCCCACGAAGGCACCGTCATCCGCGCGGCCATCGAGAAGACCAACTCCAAGCAGAAGCAGAAAGATCTGACCAAGCGCCTGAAGATGGTGGAAGCCGTCCGCGGGTCGGAAAACAAGTCCGAGTGGATGGTCATGGACGTGATCCCGGTGATCCCGCCCGATCTGCGCCCGCTGGTGCTCCTGGAAAGCGGCAACTTCGCCACGTCGGATTTGAACGACCTGTATCGCCGCATCATCAACCGCAACAACCGCCTGAAGAAGCTGGTTGACCTCAACGCCCCCGAGGTCATCATCCGCAATGAAAAGCGCATGCTCCAGCAGGCTGTGGATGCACTCTTCGATAACGGCCGCTGCCGCCGGCCGGTGCTTGGAAGCTCCAACCGCCCGCTCAAGTCGCTGACGGACATGATCAAGGGCAAGCAGGGTCGCTTCCGCGAGAACCTCCTGGGCAAGCGCGTGGATTACTCCGCCCGCTCCGTCATCGTCGTGGGCCCGGAACTCAAGCTCCATCAGTGCGGCCTTCCCAAGAAGATCGCCCTCGAGCTCTTTCAGCCGTTCATCATCCGCAAGCTCAAGGACCATGGCCTGGCCGACACCATCAAGTCCGCCAAGCGCATGCTTGAGCGGCGTGACCCGGAAGTCTGGGACATTCTTGAAGAAGTCATCTATCAGCACCCTGTCATGCTGAACCGGGCCGCCACGCTTCACCGCATGGGCATCCAGGCGTTTGAGCCGGTGCTGGTCGAAGGCAACGCCATCAAGATTCACCCGCTGGTCTGCAAAGGCTTCAACGCCGACTTTGACGGCGATCAGATGGCCGTCCATCTTCCGCTCTCCATCGAGGCCCAGACCGAAGCGCACATCCTGATGCTGGCGCCCAACAACATCTTCTCGCCGGCCAACGGCGCGCCGATCATCACGCCGTCGCAGGACATCGTGCTCGGCACGTTCTACATCACCTCCGACCGCGAAGGCGACCGCGGCGAATTCACGCTCTTCAAGAGCGTACAGGAAGCCTTGCTTGCTTATGACCTGGGCAAGATCGCGATGCACTCGCGCATCTTCGTGCGGCTGACAGGGCGCACGCAGGTCGTCCCTGACGACAAGGCCGCCCCCGGCCCGATCGAGAACGAAGCGTGGAAGGCCGTCGAGGCGCAGCGCAAGGTTAAGGACCCCAGCTACGTCACCAAGTCCATGCCCGCCGGGTTCAAGAGCAACGTCATCCTCACAACGGTTGGCCGCTGCATCTTCAACGACATCCTGCTCCGGCAGATGCCGTTTTACAATTACGCCCTGACCAGCAAAGGCTCCAGCCGCGTCATCGCCGACACCTACGCCACGCTTGGCCGGCCCGCGACCATCAAGCTGCTGGACGACATGAAGTCTTTGGGCTTCAAGCGTTCGACCCTGGCCGGCCTCAGCTTTGGCATCACCGACATCCGCGCTCCAGAATCCAAGCAGCGCATTCTCGATGACGGTCAGAAGCGTGCTGACAAGATCGAGAAGAACTTCCGCATGGGCGCCATCACTGAGCAGGAGCGTTACGCCCAGCTTATCGAAACGTGGGGCCACGCCCGCAAGCAGGTGACGGAAGATTTGATGGCCGGCATTCAGGCCGACTATCGCGATCCCGAGGGCAAGTCGGTTTCGAAGGAAGACGCCGCCAAGCACGGATACCTGAAGTATCTCAACCCCATCGCCCTGATGGCGGTATCGGGCGCTCGCGGCAACGTCGACCAGATCCGTCAGCTGGGCGGCATGCGCGGTCTGATGGCCAAGCCGTCAGGCGAGATCATCGAGACGCCCATCAAGGCCAACTTCCGCGAAGGCCTGTCGGTGCTCGAATACTTCTCCAGCACACACGGCGCGGAAGGGTTTGGCTGACACGGCCCTCAAGACGGCCGACTCGGGCTACCTCACCCGCAAGCTGGCCGACGTGGCGCAGAACGTCATCATCAACGAGGACGACTGCGGGACGCTCAACGGCATCGCCAAGACGACCATTTACAAAGGCGAGACGGTCGAAGTCGAGTTGAAGGACATGATCATCGGGCGCACGGCCCGCGACACGGTTCGCAACCCGATCACCGACGAAACCATCGTCGAGGAAAACCAGATCATCACCAATGAGCTGGCCGACAAGATCCGCGACCTGAAGCTGGAGTCGATCCGCGTTCGTTCCCCGCTTACCTGCGAAAGCGCCGGGGCGTTTGTGCCCACTGCTACGGCATCGACATGTCCACCAACCGTGTGGTCGAAGAAGGCCTTGCCGTCGGCATCATCGGCGCAGTCCATCGGTGAGCCTGGCACGCAGCTCACCATGCGTACGTTCCACACCGGCGGCGTCGCGGCCAGCACGTTGATCGAAAATGACATCAAGGCCATCGCGGCCGGCACCGTTCAGCACCGCGACATCAACGCCGTCGAGACCATCGACGCCGAAGGCATCAAGCGCATGGTCGCCTTGAAGCGCAATGGCGAGTTGGCTCTTCTCGATGCCAAAGGCCGCGAGATCGAGAAATACAAAGTCCCATATGGCGCAGTCGTCACCGTCGGTGATGGCGAAAAGGTCAAGCCGCGCCAGCAGTTGGTTGTCTGGGATCCGCACATCACCCCGATTCTGGCCGAGAAGGCCGGCATTGTCCGCTATGAGGACATCGAAGAGGGTGAAACCGCCCGCGTTGAGGAAGAAAAGAAGGGCGCCGGCGGCAAGCTGGTCGTCATCGAGCACAAGGGCGAGCGGCACCCGCGCATCACTATCGAAGGCGCTGATGGCAAGATCCTCGACTTCCACTACCTGCCCGCCAAGGTGCGTATCGAGGTCACCGATGGCCAGAAGGTCACTGCCGGGCAGATGATCGCCCGCCAGCCGCGCGAGGCCGGCGGCACCATGGACATCACCGGCGGTCTGCCACGCGTCACCGAAATCTTTGAGGCCCGCAAGCCCAAAGACCCGGCCGTGCTCTCAGAAATCACCGGCGTCATCGAGCTAAAGTCCGATCGCCGCCGCGGCAAGATGACCATTGTCGTCCGCTCCGAGGCCGGCATGGAACGCGAGCACCACGTCCCGCAGGACAAGGAGCTTCAGGTCCACGCGGGCGACTACGTTGAGGCCGGCGACCCGCTCATCCGCGGCCCGCTCATCCCCCACGACATTCTTCGCATCAAAGGCGAGGAATCGCTGCACCAGTACCTGCTCACCGAGGTGCAGAACGTCTATCGTTCGCAGGGCGTGAAGATCAACGACAAGCACATCGAGATCATCCTGACCCAGATGCTGCGCAAGGTGAAAGTTGAAGATGCCGGCGACAGCAAGTTCCTCCCCGGCGAAGTCGTGGACAAGTTCCGCTTCCGCTACGCCAACGATCAGCTGGCCACCAGCCTGCGGATCGCCGAGCCGGGCGGCACCAACTTCAAGGAAGGTGACGTCGTCGCCCGTCAGGACATCAAGGACGCCAACGAAGCGGCCGAAGCCGCCGGCAAGGAACCGGCCAAGGGCAAAAAGCCCCGGCCCGCCCGCGGCAAGACGCTGCTTCTGGGCATTACCAAGGCATCGCTGCAGAGTGAGTCGTTCATCTCTGCCGCCAGCTTCCAGGAGACCACCAAGGTGCTTACCGAAGCCGCTTTGGCCGGTGCCGTCGATACGCTGGTGGGCCTGAAGGAAAATGTCATCCTGGGTCACCTGATCCCGGCCGGCACCGCCTTCAGCCCGTACCTCAACCTGCGGATCAAGCACCTGGCCCAGCCGCGCGTCGAGGAAGAAGCGCCCCCGACCCCGGCTCGCGAAGCGATTCGCGAGACCGTCCCGCAGGCCGGGAGCTAAGGCGGACGCGTCCCATACTTCTGGCGCAGGCCGAGAGTGAGAATGCGTCAACGAACCCAACGGCCCCGGCGGTTTTTTACTGCCGGGGCCTTCTTGTTGCTTGTTGGGAGTTACTGCCGATGGATAGAATCGCCCTCTGCGCCCGGCCA
The DNA here is from genome assembly GCA_963788015.1 of uncultured Phycisphaerales bacterium. GTDB lineage: Bacteria > Planctomycetota > Phycisphaerae > Tepidisphaerales > Tepidisphaeraceae > JBBRHH01. The sequence continues at coordinate 1,452,991 of CAWBEY010000012.1, read as the reverse complement.
TTGTTGCGAACTTTGATCCCGTGAGCTACGACTTTGTCATACTCCTGACCGTGCTCGTCGCCATCGCAGGCGGCGTGGCGTCGCTGCTGCTGCCGCGCCGCTACGCGCTGGTCCCGCTGGCGCTGTCGCTTTGCCTGTACCCCAGCAACGTGCTACTTCCTCCGGATGGCGCGGGGCTCACTCCACAGCGCGTCATCGGCGCTGTGTTGATCCTTCGCTGCCTGTTTTCCAAACCAATCCGTCAGGCGTTCCGCTGGCAGATCATCGACACCGTCGCGGCCACGTACTTTGGCCTGCTGCTGCTCGCGCAGCTTCTGAGCATGAACCCCCAGACGGCCCTGGTGAACCGTGCCGGATTCTTCCTGAGCGCCATGGTGCCGTTCTGGTGTACCCGCATGCTCATCACCGACCGCGAGGCGCTCTATGCGCTTTTGAAAGGGTGGATCTGGGGCGCGTATTCCGCTGGCGTGCGTGGGCTTTTATCAGATGCAGACCGGCGACAATCCTTATTTTGAGATTCAGAAGTACGGCATTCTCTGGGCCGGCCCCACCAACTTCGGCCGGGATATGCGCAAGTTTCTGGGGGAGATGTACTATCGCGCCTCGTCCCCTTTCATGCAGTGCATCATGTTCGGCTGGTTCTTTGCCATGCTGATCCCGATGTGTACCAACCTGTTCTTCGAGAAGAAAAGCCTGTTCCCCTGGGTGCTGGCGTGGTGTGTTTTGCCGGTGGGGGCGATTAGCGCGGTGGCCGCCGGGCCGATGATGTTCATGGCATTCAGCCTCTTCATGCTGGCGATGTTCCCCTTTCGCCGCTTTGGGAAGATCGCTTTCTGGGGCTGCGTTATCGCGTATTGCGTCACCTATCCAATGTCCAATCGGTCGCTGATGCAGATCATCGCCAACCAGGGCATGGACCCCACCAGCTCGTGGTATCGGGTGGGCTTGCAGGACCAGGTGCTCAGCCGCGGGGCGATGGCCGGGCACTGGCTGGCGGGCTACGGCACGGAAGTCCCGGCCAGCATCGGCCATTTCCATGACCTGTGCATCCACTGGGTTTCCATCCTTGTCTTCACCGGGATCCTGGGGCTGGTTGGTTTCTACGGCTTCCTCGCCGCCCTGTTTCATGTGCTGTGGAAAGCCAAAAACAAAGCCACCAGCGTGCAGGACCAGTGGCTGCTCTGGTCGCTGCTCTCAACCATGCTGGCGTCGCTGCTGGCCATGCTGGTGGTGTCGGTTTTCGCGGAGATGTATTACATCTACCACATGCTTTTGGCGCTGGTGGCCAACTCGCCGAGGCTGGTGGGATCGGCCACGCGGCAAGTGGGTTTGCTTGCGGAATTCAACGGCCAAAAGGTGCTGGTGCGCTACACGCTGAAGCCGGGCCAGCGCTTGGCGATCGTGGCACCGGGAGGGCCGGCAGCCCTCCCACAACCCGCTCCCCACGGCCCCGCCGCCGCCTGAGAGTGTGCATTGCGACTCGAGTGTGCGAAGCGCACCGCTACCGCATGTGCGGCGGGTTAAGCTCCAATTCCAACGCCCGGCGCTCGTATTGCAATGCCTGCTCATCGTGTCCGGCAGCGCACGCCAGCCTTGCTGATAACTGCCATGCCTCCGCACATTCCGGCACCAACGCGCGGGCCTGCGCCAGTAGTTGATCCGCCTCCTCCGCGCGGCCTTCCGACTCTAGCGTTCGGGCTTCCATCAGATACAGCTTGACCGATTCTGGATGCCGCAGCCGTGCCCTGTGAAAGAGGCGCAGAGCGTTGTTCCATTCCCATGCGTAGGTGGTGGTTCGGACTGCGGCCAGTGCAAGAATGAGCGTCAACGCCCCCGCCAGCACGCGTGGCCGAAGCCGGCTGAGGAGCATGGCGACCAGGATGACGAAGAAGGCGGAAGCCAGATAGAGCAGTCGCTCGCCGACGGCGGTGCCGATCAGGAAGAACGCATTGCCGATGAGCGCGTACGCCACGCCTATGCTGATGAGGCAAAACCCGGCCGACCACTTTCGACGGCGGATGCAGAAGACCAGCGTAACCGTGTACACCAGCAACGCGGCACATCCGGCGTAGAACCAGGGATCGTTCCAGCAAAGGCGGTAGAGCGTGACGTTCGCGCCGTAGTCTGGAGACAGGGAAATGGGCGTGAAAAGTAGATAGGCGTAACGCCCCAGGATCGTGAACGGGAGCAGGGCGCGGTCAAGGCCTCGGGCACGAAAGAGGGGGTTGACGTCCCATTGGAAAAAGAATTTCTCCCATTCGAAAGGCGCGAAACGCTCTCGATAACTTGTATAGGCCAGCGTGCAGAGACACAGGAAAAAAAAGAGGAGGCCCAGGCGATTGCGCTCGCCGCGACCTGCGGGTGCGTCGACGGGCGCTCTGCGCAGTGGCGCGGCGGCGATGAGCATCGGCAGGAGCAGGAGGCCGTGTTCTTTGGAGGCAATGGCGAAAATGAAGCAGGCGACGATGAGAAGCGCCCGCCCCATCGTTAGAGGATTGCGGAGAAAGAGCAGGAGCCCGCACAGCACCGCCATCGCGCAGAGGAGCTCTGCCCGCCCCACAATGTTCGCAACGGCCTCCACATGAACCGGATGCGCCGCGAACAACAGCCCGGCCACCAGCCCCACGCGCACGCTTCGCGTCAGCCGCATCCCCAGCGCACCAACCAGCCCGCTCACCACTCCATGCAGCAGAACATTGATGAGATGCGCCGGCCAGGCGCACGTCCCGAATAGACGATATTGCAGTGCATAAGTGAGCGAAGCCGCCGGCCGCCAAAGCGGGGCATCCGACGCCACCGGCCCAAAATAAGGCTCCCGCAAATATCCCGTCCACCGTCCCGCCTCCCAAACCCGGGGATCGTCCCGCGCGATAAACTGATCGTCGTAGACGTACCCGCCCCAAAGCGTCACCAGATAGAGCGTAACGCCCAGCAACGCCGGCCAAACTATGGCCGCCAGCCGGCCCCCGAAGATAGCTCTATCACTACAAGTCATCAGATCAGTGGCTCGGGCACCCTCGCCCGAGGTTCCAAAGGAACAAACTCCCAGCGTAGCCTGCGGAACCCTCCCGCACACCATCTGTTTCATCCGCCGCGCGAGTCGATAAAATCCCTCCTATGCCCTGGTTCTCCCACCAAGCCGATGAAATCTCCCGACCTGAAGTAGAAGCCGTGTGCCAGCGTCTGCTGGACGAAGCGCAAACGCGCTTCCCGGCCCGTTCAAACGTGTCTTGCTTCTTCCCCCCGACCTCACCCGCGCCCACAGCGGCGCGGGCTGGATTACGGAAACTCTTTACAACCTGCTGCCAGATTCCGACGTCCACGTCATCCCGACGCTTGGACAGCACCGCCCGCATACGCCGGAGGAAAACCGCTGGATGTTTGGATCGATTCCCGAAGATCGCATTCATGCCCACGATTGGCGCAACGGCTGCGTGAGCGTTGGGACCATCCCCGCCAGCGTTGTGCGCGAGAAGACCCAGGGGAAAGTTGACTGGGACATCCCCATCCTGCTCAATAAAATGCTGATGAGCGAGAAGTGGGACCTCATCATCAACGTCGGCCACGTCGTCCCCCACGAAGTTCTTGGCTTTGCCAACCACAACAAAAACTATTTCATTGGCCTGGGGGGCAAGGACACGCTCTGCACCTCCCACATGGCCGCCGCCACGTGGGGGATCGAGAACAACCTCGGCCGCCTCATCACGCCCCTGCGCGCTTGCTTCAACTGGGCCGAAGAACGTTTCCTCACCCACCTCCCCGACGTCTACTTTCAAGTCGTCCTGCGCCGCAACACGGCCGGCCAACTCGTCCACAGCGGCGTATTCGTGGGTGATGATCTGGAGACCTACTTGCAGGCGGCCCGGCTGAGTGCGAAGCAGAATATTACAATTATCGAAGAGCCAGTTAAAAAATGCGTCGCCGTGATGCAGGCCGATGAATTTCGCAGCACATGGGTGTCGAACAAGGCCGTTTATCGCACTCGCCTGGCAATCGCCGACGGGGGCGAACTTCTGGTCATCGCGCCCGGCCTCGATCGTTTTGGCGAGCAGGATGACGTGGATGCACTAATCCGCAAGTACGGCTATCGCGGCACGCCCGCAACGCTGGCGGCGTACAAAAAGAATGCGGACTTGCAGGATCTGGCACACGGGGCGGCCCACCTGATGCACGGCTCATCCGAGGGACGCTTCACCATTCGTTACGCCCCGGGCCATCTGACGCGGGCCGAGGTGGAGCAGGTGGGCTTTGCGTATGCCGATCCGGGCCAGACGCTGGCGCGCTATCGGCCGGATGTGATGAAGGAAGGATGGAACACCATGCCCGACGGCGAGCGCGTGTATTACATCCAGACCCCCTCGGCCGGGCTATGGGCGCGAGCGGGGATGCTGGAGACTTAAGCCGCCCATCACCACTGGGCCTCTTCAAATGGGCTGCTGGCCGCGCGGGTCTTGGGCTTGGGGATCATCGCCAGCATCGTCTTCAACAGTGCGGCATCGCCCGGGCCGCCGATGCGGACGTTAAGCGGCGAACCTTTCAGCAACGTCATCTGCGAAGCATGCAATTCCTGTTTTGACTTAGCCATCTGCTTGAACTTTTCGATGGTGTAAACCTGTGGTGCGAGCACCTGCAAGTACTGCGCGGGAAGGTGGAACGCCATGGCGTTGCCCCCCTCGTCCACCTCCACCAGCGTGTTTCGGGAAGGAGCGACGAGCGTGACGGCCGGATGTTTGCCGGCCTCTTCCATCAGTGCGTCGATGTCCGTGTACGCCACGGCCGGCCGCGCTGCGTCGTGTACGATCACATGCGTGCATTCGTCAGACAATTTTTCAACGCCCGCGGCAATCTGGTCCGACCAGCGCGGCCCGCCCGAAATGACTTTTACGCCGGAGAATCCAGAAATGCGCCCATACTTTCGCCGGCCTTCTTCGGCCATGTCCGGCAGGAAACAAAGCTGGATCTGTTTGACATTATCACGGTTCAGGAACAGCTCGACACTGCGCAGAAGCGCCTCCCGGCCGTCGATTTTCACGTACGCGCCGCCGGCTTCGGAGGCTTGGCCCGGTGGAGCGGCCGTAAGAACCAGGACGCTGAAAGTTGGGGTAGTCATTTTCGTATCTCCAGTTGATTCACCGGCCTTAATACCAGTAGGAACGCGCCATCTTCAAGCAGCATGGCGGCGGGGTCAAGATGAACTTTTCGCCACACGAGACCTATCGTTGAATGAGGTTCAAGAACCGTGAGCGCAAACGCAATCGAGGTTAACTTCGATGCCATCGTCGGGCCGACGCACAACTACGCCGGGCTGGCGTGGGGCAATCTGGCTTCGGCCAAGTCGGCGCAGGCGATTTCCAACCCGAGAAAGGCGGCGCTGGAGGGGCTGGCGAAGATGAAGGTGTTGATGGATCTGGGATTGAAGCAGGCGGTGCTGCCGCCGCAGGATCGCCCGGATTTGAACATGCTGCGGCGGGTTGGTTTCTCGGGAACCGATGCGGAAGTTTTGCAGCAGGCGCATCGGCATAACCGCGTCCTGCTGGCCGGATGCTGGAGTGCATCGGCCATGTGGGCGGCGAACGCCGCGACAGTCTCCCCCAGCGCCGATACGCCGGACCGGCGCGTTCACCTCACGCCAGCGAACCTGGTGACGCAGTTTCACCGCTCACTGGAAGCGGGGCAGACGGCAGAAATTCTTCGGGTGATCTTCCCTGAGGAGCGGTATTTCGCCCATCACCCGCCACTGCCGGCCGGGATGCATTTTTGTGATGAAGGGGCGGCCAACCATATGCGGGTTTGCCCGTCGCACGCCCGCCGGGGAGTCGAAGTGTTTGTGTGGGGCCGCGAGGCATTGGCCCAGGAGCGCGCGGTGCTCCGATATCCGGCACGGCAGACGCTGGAAGCCTCCGCGGCCATAGCGCGGCTGCATGCGCTTGATCCGGCCGGCACGTTGTTAGTTCAACAATCGGCCGAGGCGATTGAAGCCGGCGTGTTTCATAATGACGTGGTGGCGGTGGCCAACGAGAACGTGTTGCTCTGCCACCAGCGTGCCTTTGCGAATCACGACGCCGTGCTGCGGCAACTGGGGTCAATGTATGAGCGGGCAGGGGGGGCAGAACTATTCGTCATTGACGTGAAGGAGGAGGAGGTGCCGCTGGACGAGGCGGTGCAGTCGTATCTGTTCAACAGCCAGATCGTGACGCTGCCGAACGGCGGCATGACAATGATCGCGCCGACCGAGTGCCGCGAGCATTTGGCGACGCGCCAGTTTCTCGAATCGCTGCCAGCTCGTGACACGCCGATCCAGTCAGTCCAGTATGTCGAAGTACGCCAAAGCATGCGCAACGGCGGCGGGCCGGCGTGCCTGCGCCTGCGCGTCGTCCTCACGCCCGAGGAACTGGCGGTGATGCATCAGGGGGTGCTACTGAACGAGGCGCTCTACGGTGAGCTGGTGAATTGGGTGGGCAAGCACTACCGGTGTCAGCTCGGTCACGATGATCTGACCGACATCGAACTCGTAGAAGAATCGCGCACCGCGATGGCGGAGTTGATGAAAATTCTCGGAATTGGAATCAGCCGTGATGCTCTTCAGCGCCCACGCTGACGGACTGGTTCACGGTTTCGGCGTGTTCCAACGGCTTGCCGGTGAAGGGATCAAACTTCTGTGGGGCGGCGGAGACGGTTTCCGGCCCCGCCAGCGGCTGGCCAGTGTAGGGATCGAACCGATGAGCGGCGGGAAGGACGGCTTGGGCAGGGGGCGTGGCGGTGGCTTGAACGTCGATCTCGTCTTCGATGCCGCGCAGGCCTTTTTTAAATTCGACAATGCCTTTGCCAAGGCTTTTGCCCACCTCTGGCAAACGTTTTCCAAAGAGCAGGACGGCGATGACGCCGATGACGATCCACTCGCCCAGGCCGGGCATTCCGAGTGCGAGCGATTGAGCAAGGCTGAAAAACATATGCTGGTCCCTTTGCGATTGAAGACTCGATCGGTCTTTATTATACGCCCCAGAGCCGCCGGGGTTAATACAGGCAGGGAAATTCCGCGCGACTATGGCAAATACGCTGATTGCGGTGCCTGGTTCTGATAATAAGAGTGAACTTAGCCGCGCAGCACCTCAATCAGGCGAGTGATGTCAGGCGGCAGCGGGGCGGCCAGGGTAATAGGCTCAAGCGTGCCGGGGTGCGTAAAGGTGATCTCGGCCGCATGGAGAGCCTGGCGTGTGAAGTGGATGCCCTCCGCGTCGAACGCCTGCCCGGTATACATGTTGTCGCCCACCATCGGGTGACCAATCGCCAGCATGTGGACGCGAAGCTGGTGGGTCCGGCCGGTTTTGGGCGTCAGTTTTACAAACGAATATTTTCTGCGCTTGGGCGCCCCTTCGACGGCAGCTTTGGGATAGTCAAATGTTTCGAGAACATCATAGCGCGTGATGGCGTTGCGCCCGCCGTTTTCGATTTTGCGGATCGCCTGCTTTTCACGCTGATAACGATCCCGGCCAATCGGCAGATCGATTACGTCCGATTTGAATTGGGGAATGCCTTCTATGACGGCAAGATATGTTTTCTGGATCGTGCGGTTTTCAAATTGGCGCGCGATGCGCCAGTGGGCTTCGTCGCTCTTGGCGACCAGCATGATTCCAGTGGTATTGCGATCCAGACGGTGAAGGATTCCGGGGCGCCAGTTGCCGTTGATGGTGGACCATTTCTGGCCGTAATAGACCAGGGCGTTGACAAGCGTTCCCGTCCAGACGCCCCGCGCGGGGTGGACCATGAGATTGGTCTGTTTGTTGATTGCCATGAAGTGTTCGTCTTCGTACACAATCTCCAGGGGGATGGGCTCGGGGATGATTTCATTGGTGGGCTCGGGGGGAGCGACCATATCAATGCGGTCGCCGGCCTTGGGCTTGTAGCTCGCTTTGGTCGCCTTGCCATTGACTTTCACCAGCCCATCGTCAATCAGGCGCTGCACGGCCGCGCGGGAGAGGTAGGGGATGCGGTCGGTGAGATATTGGTCAATGCGGCGGGTGAGAGTGCGGCTGGGCTTGAAGTGAAAATGCTCAAGATCTTCGTCCTCCTCCTTCTCAATCGAAGGCGCGGCCGCATCCACATCCGGCGGCAAGTCATCGTCTTCGGGAAGCAGAGGGGTGGCGGGCATGGGTGGACTGTAATTGAAGCGCAGGGTTGTTCAATGAGCGACCACACGCCCCGGCCGCCGAGCTTCGATCAGCGAACACGCCTCCTCCAATGCATTGTTCGCAGCACATCGCGTCGCCAACACGGCGCAGCGCTGCCGCACCTGCTCCGATTCCAGCAGCGGCTCGAGCTTCCTGGCCAGCGCCCGCCCCGTAAACTGTTTCGGAAACAGCCGATCTCCCACGCCCAGCCGCAGGATGCGGGCCGCATTGTCTGGCTGATCGTGACTCATGGGCATGATGATTTGTGGCACGCCGCCCGCGAACCCCGCGGCCGTCGTCCCGATCCCGCCGTGATGCACCAGCGCGCCGCACCTGCCAAGAATTTCACTCAGGGGCGCATAATCAAAATGCCGCACCGTCTCTGGCAGATGATCCGGCACCTGCTCAGAAAATCGCGTCAGCAACAATCCCCGCTGCCCAAGCCGCCTGCACGCCTCCGCCGCCGACTTGAAAAACGATTGCCCATGCACCATCGCCGATCCGGGCGTGAAGACGATTGGCGGCGTCCCATCCGCCAGAAACGTATCCAACTCCTCCGACACCTCGCTCACACCCTGCTCCTGAAATAATGGGAAGCCCGTCAGCCGCACCTGCCCCGGCCAATCCGGCTGCGGCGCGGCGAACCAATCGGGAAACATCCCCAGCGTCAACATCGGCGAGTGACACCAGCTTTGCAGCACACGCTCCACCGGCCCAAGCCCATGCGCACGCCGCAGTTCATTGATTGGCGAGGCCAGATACGGATCTAGCAGGAACCGGTCGGCTGCCCAATACATCGTGCGCTTGAACCACTGCGGAAAGCCAGAGATGTCCATCCGCCCGCGCGGAACTGGCACCTCATGCATCGAGCGAAAAATAATCGGCGAGAGGTGCATCGTCACCAGCGGCAGGCCGGTTGCATCGTGAGCGACGCGCGAGGCAAAGTCGAGACTGTGTGCGACCACGGTCGTCTCGCCCCCGGCGGCAAGCCGCGTCACTGTTTCGTACAGCGCCGGCAGCTTGTGGGTAAACGCCTGCATGATGGTGCGAAACCCACGCCTGGGGTGCCAGATGTCGGCGTTGTCGATGATCGCGCGGTATTCCGTGCTCGTGCCGCTGGTGACAAACTCCAGCCCGCACCGCCGCACCAGCGGCTCAAAATGATCGTTGGTAATGACGGTGACATCATGCCCCCGCCGCCGCAGCGCCATCCCCAGGCCCACAAACGGCTGGACGTCACCGCTGGAGCCAATGGGAGTGAGAAGAAAACGCATGGCCACCTGAGTACTGACTACTGACTGCCGCCCCTCACAAAATCTTCGCCACGATCATCGTCACATCATCGTTTCGCGCCGTCAGGCCCACGAACCGGCGCATGTCCCACAGCACGTTTTGAGCGATCACCTCGGCCGTCACGCCCCCTTTGGCCAGCGACTCCACCACGCGCTGTCGGCCATACACCTGCCGCTGAAAATTCATCGCCTCCGTCAGCCCGTCGGTGTACAGCAGCAGCACGTCCCCCCCTTGAAGCTGCACCACTTCCTGCCGGTAAGATTCCTCCGGATCAACCCCCAGCACGAGGCTGCCGCCGGTCAGGTCCGTCACTTCGCCGTTGCGCAGCAGCATGGCCGGGGGATGGCCGGCGTTGCAGTAGGTAAACCGTTTGTTGCGGGTGTCGAGCACGCCGTAAAACAGGGTGACGAACTCCGACGGCTTGGTGTCGCGGTAGATCATCACGTTCACGCGATGCATCACCTCGTACAGGTAGTAGATATTGTCCACGTGCGCCCGAAGTGCCGCCCGAACGCTGGCCATAATCAAGCTGGCCGGTACGCCCTTCCCCGCGACGTCGGCGATGACGAGCCCGAGGTTGTCGTCGGCCAGCGGAATAAAATCGAACAGATCGCCCCCCAGCTCATAGCATGGCACATAGACGCTTGCGACGTCGATGCCGGGAATGTCGGGCGCCCGCTGGGGCACAAGCCGAAGCTGCACGTCCACGGCCATCTGCACCTGCCGCTCCAGCGCCTGCGCCTGAATCGTCTCAGCCAATAGCCGCGCGTTCTCGATCGCCGCCGCCGCCTGTGCCGCAACCGCCTTTAACAAGTCGATCTGCAACTGCGAAAAATGCGTTTCTTCACTCGTGTAAACCCGCAGCGCCCCGATGGGACGGCCTTTGTAGCGCATGCCCACTGAAAGCATCGAAACGATCCCCTCGCGCACCGACTGCTGAGGATACTGCACGCGCGGGTCCTGCGACATGTTTCGCACGTATGCGAACCCCTTCGTCGAAAGCGCCTCCCGATCGATCTCGGCCCTGCTCAAGAGAATCGGCCCTTTGTCCACATATTCGATGGACAGATTATGTACGGCGCGGATGACTAGCTCATCTTTTTCCCGGTCAATCAGCCGGATCGAGCTGGCCTTCACGTTCATGACGTCCGTCACCACCTCCACCGTGCGCTGCAGCACCTTGGCCAGGTCGCGCACGTCGGCCAGCATCATTGTCACGTTATAAACGGCCGTCAGCTCATCAATCCGGCGGCGAAGCTGAAACTCCTGAAAGCACAACCGCGCGATCGCATTGGCCAGCAGAAACAAAAAGTGAATCGCCGCCGACCGCGTGTTGCGGTCGCGCGAAAGCTGGCTGGCAATCGACCGAAGTTGCTTCAAATCCAGGCCCGACTTCTCGGCCAACTGGCTCAGCTTCGCTTCATCCAGAGGGGGCCGGGACGACCCGTTAGCCGCCATGCGGATCGTCCCCAGACGCTGGTTGTTGACAATGATCGGCGCGACATATTCCGCCCCATCGCGCTGTGGCCCTTCATCGTTTGCCTCGGCAGCCGCGATGGCCTTCTGCCGCCTCAAAAACTCCGTCGTCGGGACTGGCTGGGTAATGAGCGTGCCGTCGGCATCGGTAATCGTGGCCTTCACATTGGCCACTGCTGCAAAGCTGTCCTGGATCTCCTGCAGGGTGGGCAGGTCCATGAAGTCGGTCAGCTTCAGATGATCAGCGTCGAACACTCACCCATCCTTGCCAGTCAATCTAAGAAACGCGGAAGGAGCGTATTGTAGGACGCGAGCCCAAGCGTTCAACGCGACTTGGGGAAATTGGGAAAGATGGGAGGGAAGATCAGCCTTGGAGTTGGAACGATCGGGTAGTATAGATTCATGCGAAGGCGATTCCAGTTCGCCCTCTTGGGCGCCGCTGCCTTGACCATTGGGTTTGGCATGATCGCCTACCGTTTTGCGAAGGCCTGTAATGGCAAATCAGCGCGGGGTGACGTTGACATCCAAATCATGTCCGATGGCGGGCACGGATTCACTATCGCAAGGGCCGATCTGCCGCACATTGGATTTGCGACTTTACTGGAAGGATCAGGATGGGGTGCGGTATGGAAGCTTCGAGCAACTCAAGAAACAACTGGCTGCCAAAGGCAAGCGCCTCCTCTTTGCCACCAATGCCGGCATGTTCAATCCAGACTTCACCCCCTGCGGACTGCATATCGAGGAGGGTCGGGAGCTTTCTTCATTGAATTTGAGCGATGGCGACGGGAATTTCTATCTGAAGCCCAACGGAGTCTTTCGCGTCGACCAAACCGGAGCGTCAATCGCTGACTCGACCACGGCTTCATGTGACTACAGCGGCGTTCACCTCGCCACGCAATCCGGGCCACCCCTCGTGATCGACGGACAGATCAACGCGCTGTTCCCAAAGGATTCAGAAAATCGTCGCATTCGCAGCGGTGTAGGAGTTGTAGACAAGGACCACGTCCTATTTGTGCTATCGCGCGAGCCGGTCACGTTCCACGAGATCGCGGTCTTGTTCAAGCAGACCTTGAACTGCCGGCAGGCACTCTATCTCGATGGCGTCATCTCGGATTTCTACCCGCCCAACGATCCAAACACCGCATCGACCTCCGAGTACGCTGGAATTCTTGGCGTAACCGTTCGGGAATAATGTCTCATTCGACCTAACGCTTTATCGAAACATACCATCACGCCATGAGCCGCGCATCCGAACATCCCGCGCCCACCCCCGACGCCCCCTGGGACCTCTCCGACGAAAAGCTCCTGGCCCAGTGTCGCTTCGAGGCCTTCGTTGGCTCCGGTCCCGGCGGCCAAAAGCGTCACAAAACCAACGCCGCCGTCCGCATCACCCACCTGCCCACCGGCATCTCCGCCGCCGCCACGGATTCACGCTCCCAGCGCGAAAACCGCATCCACGCCCTGCGCAATCTCCGTCACAAGCTCGCCATGGCCGCCGGACGCGTTGAGATTGATGCGATCAACTTCCAACCCCCGCCCTGGCTGTCGGAATATCCCGGCCTGCACATGTCCCCCAAAAACCCCCGCTACCCCGACACCATCGCGCTCGTGCTCGACGTTCTGAAGGCCGAGCAATGGAGCGTGCCGCGGGCGGCCGTGATGCTGGGCGTATCCACCAGCGCCCTGATGCGTTTCCTGCACGAAGATCGGCCGGTGTGGCGCGGGTTAATCAGGTGCGGGTGGAGCTTGGGATGAAGCCGCTGAGCAGGCGATGAATCTCAGGCCAGCCCCAGCTCCCCCTTCACCGTCGCAAAGGCCTTCACCGCAAACTCCAGGTCTGTCCGCGTGTGGGCTGCCGAAACCTGCACTCGAATCCGCGCCTTTCCCTGCGGTACGACCGGGAATGAAAAGGCGATGACGTAGATGCCGTGATCCAACAGGCGCTCGGCCATCTTGGCCGCTAGAGGGGCGTCGCCGAGCATGATTGGGACGATGGGGTGCGTGCCGGGCACGATCTTGAAATCGGCCTCGGTCATTGCGCGTCGGAAGAATTTGGTGTTTTCTTCCAACTGGTCGCGCCACTGCGTGGATGATTTTAATAGCGAAACCGCCTTGAGGGCGGCGCCCACGATGGGCGGGGGGAGGGAGTTGGAGAACAGGTACGGGCGGGAGCGCTGGCGGAGGAGTTCGATGATCTCTTTTCGCCCCGAGGTGTATCCACCCGATCCGCCACTTAATGCCTTGCCCAGGGTGCCGGTAAGGATGTCGATGCGATTGATGACATTGTGATATTCGTGTGTGCCGCGGCCGGTTTTTCCCATGAAGCCGGTGGCGTGGGAGTCATCGACCATGACCAGTGCATCGTGTTTGTCGGCCAAGTCACAAATGGCCGGAAGATTTGCAATCACGCCATCCATTGAGAAGACGCCATCGGTGGCGATCATGCGGAATCGGGCGTCCTTTGCTTCGAGCAGCCGCGCTTCCAGATCGGCCATGTCGTTGTTCTTGTAGCGATACCGCGTTGCCTTGCAGAGGCGCACGCCGTCGATGATGGAGGCGTGATTGAGTTCATCGGAGATCACTGCGTCATCCGGGCCGAGCAGAGTTTCGAACAGGCCGCCGTTGGCATCGAATGCGGAGGAATAGAGGATCGTGTCGTCGGTGTGAAGGTAACTGCTGAGCGCCGCCTCAAGGTCTTTGTGAATCTGCTGGGTGCCGCAGATGAAGCGGACGCTGGCCATTCCGTAGCCCCAGCGATTCAGGGCTTCATGGGCGGCCTGGATTACGTCGGGATGATCCGCGAGGCCCAGATAATTGTTGGCGCAGAGATTTAAGACCTTGCCTCGGGCGCTGGTGGCCAGGTGGGGCTTTTGGGGTGTGGTGATGATGCGCTCGGCCTTGGAAAGGCCGGCGGAGGTGATGCCTGCCAGTTGATCGTGCAGGTGTTGTTGAAAGCGACTGTAGGACATGCGCGACATCGTACCCGCGGCATGCGGGGCGTGTTAATGAAAGTCGCGGGAGTGAAATTCATAGCCGGTGAGCAGGGGGCTCAGGTCGGTCAGGCGTCTGGCCATGATGTGAATGATCTCGCCCTGGCGCTCTACGTTTCCCTCGGCCTGCAGAAGCGCGGCGTGGCGGGCGGCGGGGCGGTAGCGATCGTAAATATCCGGGCGCACGATCAGATTGACGATGCCCGTTTCGTCTTCCAATGTTTCAAACACAATCCCCGAAGCCGTGCCGGGCCGCTGGCGGATCAACACCAGCCCGGCCACGCGCACCCACTTTCCATGCGGGATGCTGCGCAGCTGGGCGGCGGTGATGATCTTGTTCTGCGTGAAATGATCGCGCAAGAGCGCGAGCGGATGGTTCTTCAGCGACAGGCCGGCGGTGGAGTAGTCGGTCATGATCTCCTGGCCGAGGGACATCGTCGGAAGCAGCGGCGAAGGGGAGTCGGAGGGAGGCGCGTCAAAAAGGGGAGCGGCTTCGTCGGAGAGAGAGAGAACCTCCCACAGCGCCTGCCGGCGCGTGAGATTGAGTGAGGTAAAGGCATCCGCCTCCGCCAGCAGGCGCAAAGCCGAAACCGGCAAGCCGGTGGCGCGATGAAAATGAGCAATGGACGCAAACTGTCCCGAGGCCTGGCGCACCTGCATGATCCGCACCGCATAATCCGACTTAAAATGCTTGATAATGCGCAGTCCCAAACGCAATACGGGACCATTGCCTTCCGCCTCCAACTCCTGAACCCTGAACCCCGAACCCTGAACCCTCCCCCCCGAACCCTCCAGCGTGCAATCCCAATCGCTCTGATTCACATCCGCCGGCCGCACTTTCACGCCATGCTCTTTTGCATCGCGCACAATCTGGGCGGGGGCATAGAAACCCATGGGCTGGCTGTTGATCAGCGCCGCTGCGAAAGCGGCCGGGTGATGCCACTTCAGCCAGGCCGAAACGTAAACCAGCAATGCGAAGGAGGCGGCGTGGCTTTCGGGAAAGCCATATTCGCCAAAGCCCCTGATCTGGTTGAAGCATTGCTCGGCAAACTCCTGCGTGTAGCCATTGTTGAGCATGCCGCTGACGATCTTTTCATGGAAGCCGTCGATCGCCCCATTGCGTCTCCAGGCGGCCATCGCGCGGCGCAGGCGATCGGCTTCATCCGCGCTGAAGCCGGCGGCGACCATGGCGATGCGCATCGCCTGCTCCTGAAACAGCGGCACGCCCAGCGTCTTCTCCAGCACGTGCCGCAGGGCTTCGCTGGGATACGACACCGCCTCCTCTCCATTGCGCCGGCGGAGATAAGGATGAACCATGTCTCCCTGAATCGGCCCGGGGCGCACGATGGCGACTTCAATGACCAGATCATAAAAACATCGCGGCCGAAGGCGGGGCAGCATCGACATCTGTGCCCGTGATTCGATTTGAAAAACGCCGATGGTGTCGGCGTGGCAGATCATGTCGTAGACGGCCGGATCTTCGGGAGGGATGGTGTGGAGGTGGAGGGGGAACTGAATGGGTGCTGGCGCTGTTGAAGTGGATTTCGTCACCGGCTTTGCCCTGGCAACCAGAGCCGGGGGCGAGGAGGCCGGTTTCACCCACCGGGGCTGACGGCGTGCGTAAGTGATGGGGGCGTTGTAATGGGGATTGTCTGGCGGAGAGGCAACCGGCAAATCCGTTTTTCGGACTGGCATGAATTGGGGCGCGTCCGTGGCCGAAAGGTCGTTCACAAACTTCAGCGCCTTGGAAATGCACGTCAGCATCCCCAAAGCCAGCGCATCGACTTTCAAAATCCCCAGTGCGTCAATGTCGTCCTTGTCCCACTCGATGACGGTGCGATCCGGCATGCTGGCGTTTTCGATTGGCACCATCTCACACAAAGGCCCCTTCGTCATCACCATGCCTCCCACGTGCTGGCTGAGGTGGCGGGGGAAGCCCAGAAGCTGGCCGGTGAGTGCGACGACCTGATGCACCGTTCGATCCGCCGGATCGAGGCCGGCCTCGCGAAGCTGTTCTTCGCTGAGCGTGCCGCGGTGCCACCAGTCCAGGCGCTTGGCCATGTGGTCCACGGTGTCGAGGCTCAGGCCCAGGGCCTTTCCCACGTCGCGCACGGCCGATCGGCCCCGGTAGGTGATCACCTCCGCCGTCATGCCCGCGCGCTCGCGGCCATATTTTTCATAGAGGTATTGGAGCACTTCCTCCCGCCGCTCATGCTCGAAATCCACGTCGATGTCCGGGGGCTCGTTGCGGGCGGCGCTGATGAACCGCTCGAACAGCACATCCATCCTGGCCGGATCGACGCAGGTGACGCCCAGGCAGTAGCAGACCGCGGAATTGGCGGCCGATCCGCGCCCCTGGCACAGAATCTCGCGCGAGCGCGCGAAGCGCACCAGATCGTAAACCGTCAGAAAATACGCCTCGAACTTCAGCCGCTCGATCAGTTCCAGCTCATGCTCGATCTGCCACCGTACCTTCTCCAAAATCCCTTCCGGATAGCGCTGGGCCGCACCTTCCCACGTCAGGCGGGTGAGGTACTGAAGCGACTGTCTCGCCCGGCGGGGCCAGTTCATCGGGATATTCGTACTTCAACTCATCCAGTGAAAAGGTGCATTGCTCGGCGATCTCGATGCCGCGCCGAATGGCCTCGGGATAGTCGATGAACAAACGGTGCATCTGGGCCGGCGACTTGAGGTGGCGCTCGGCGTTGGAGAAGAGGCGATACCCCGCTTCCTGAATTGTGCAACCGTAGCGAATGCAGGTAAGAATGTCCTGGAGCGGCCGGCGGGAGGGATCGTGATAATGAACGTGATTTGTGGCGAGCAGGGGGATGTTGAACTGGCGGGAAAGAGAACGCAGCCGCCGCATGCGGGCAGCATCGTCGGGGCCGTGCAGGCAACTGGCCGCCAGGGAGATGCGTTGGCCCAGTGATTCTCGAAGAAGGCCAAGAGCCCGAGATTCAGGGTTTGGTGAAGAGGGGGAGAAAGCAACGGCCGCCAGCAGCCCGTGGTTGTTGGTGAGAAAATCATTCAAGGTGAGATGGCACATGCCTTTTTCCGCGCGACGCTTGCCGAGGGTGAGCAATCGGCAGAGACGGGCATATGCAGGCCGATCCGTCGGCCAGACCAGCAAGTCTGGCGCATCGGTAAACCGGAGGCGGCAGCCCACCAGCAGCTTCAGGCCCGCCTGTTTTGCGGCATCGTGGGCGCGGACCACGCCGGCGAGGCTGTTGAGGTCGGTCACGGCAATGGCGCGATATCCCAATTCGGCCGCGCGATACACCAGCTCATCCGGATGCGATGCGCCGCGCAGGAATGAAAAGTTGGTGGTGACATCCAGTTCCGCATAAGCGCAATGGGCCGCCGAAACCGACTGGGGCGGCGTCAGAGCTTCGCGAAGTTTGGCATCGGGGTATTCGGGCATAGGAAATAAAGCGACTATTCAAAGACACCGTGCAGATACCATTTCCCGCTTTGCACCACGCGAAACATCCAGAAGCGTTTGCCTTCGAGGTCTTCCACGTCAAAATAATCGCGGGTTTTGTGATGGGCGTCCCACCATTGGCCGGCAATCCGCTCCGGGCCGGCGGAGTGGATTACGCGATGCACCTCCCCGGCATGGGTGAACGAAACAGGCCGGCCGTTGCGATCATCTGAGGGCGAGACCATTACGCGCAGCTCCGCGGGTTGACCCAGCAGGTGCAGCGGCCGAAACGATGGGCAAACAAACTTTTCCTCCTCCACATTCTTCCTCTTTTGTTTGATCACCGGCCGTTTTCGTGCGCTCAAAACCCGCGTTGAGATTGGTTCGACCAACCGGCAGGCGCGCTCGGGAATATACGATTCCACCAGATCCGCCTGCGTAATTGCGTTGGGGCCCAGGCGAATGCGCAGCCGTTCGATAAAGTGGTCGAATTCAATTTCTCCTGCGTGTTGCTCGTGTTGCAGCAGGCCGATTTGATCAGCGCTGATTTTTTCAAAAAGGGGGACGCTGAGGCGCAGGCCGGTAAATCCATCTGGAGTAAATTCCGCCTGCTGCATGTGGTGCGAAGCGGCAATCCGTTTTTTTCTTCCCGAGCCCAACACCCTGAATTCCGGGTCCTTCACATCCTCCAGTGCGCAGCGCAGCAGGTTGAAGAGATTTTGTGCGTCGCGCGTTGGCCGTGACAGGAGGATTGTCTTTTCGATGGGGGCGGCATGGGGCCGAAGAAACCGCGCATCCAGCCGGCGAGCCCCCGCACCCCGTTTTGCAAGCTGCGTGATGATGTCACGCAAAAGCTGCTGAAAAACCACCCACAGGGTTTCCAGCGATTGAATAACCCCATCAAAATCCATCGCCGCCTGAACAGGCTCTTCGTGGATCAGCGGAACAAGAGGCTCGGCCACCCGACCCAGCGCCTGATCCAGGCGCAGCAGGAGTTGCCTGCCAAACCGCGCCGGCAAAAGCGCCCGTGGAAGGGCGATCAATTGCCCAATGGTTTGAAGGCCAAGGTGGCGGAGGCAGTTAACAATCTCTTCCTCGATCCGCAACGCCCGCGGCGACAGGGTGGCCAAAACCTTTGACAGATCCTCTTGCCCCACAACGCTCTGATCTTGTCCGGCAAAGGCAATCGCCCAGGCCGCGCCGGGCGTGGGGGCGATGGCCACTCGCGCTGTGAGATCAAGGGAGTGCATGCAATCGGCCACCTGCTTCATCAGGCAACCCAATCCGCCGTAAAGACGCTCGCAGCCGGTAACGTCTAGGAAGAGCGAAGCAGATTGTTCTGAGTCGATGGGAGTCAAGCCCCTGCCAGTCGCCACCACCGGGCTAAACCGCGTCATCCATTTTCCAAGCGCCACGAGCGCCCGTGCATCGCGATCCGCCTCGTGCGGGGCGGGCATCACCTGCGCATACAACGCCCGCGCCTCGGCCAGCGTCATGCCGGGGCGGATGCCCAAATGTGTTGCTTCTTTCGAAACGGCGATCACTTTTTGACGGGTGGCCGTCGATTCAATTAAAACTACCGGCTTATGCCGATAAGCCGGCTGTTTGCGTCGCAATCGATCGATCGGCCAATGGGGCAGCAGCACGCACATGACCTGTTTCACGGCACACCTCCAGAAGGACAGTTTTGTTCAATTGCCCTCCGTGGCCCCCTCCATGGCTATGAATCAGTTGGATCTTCCATCGTTGCGCAACTCGTGTTCCGGGCGCGGGCGACACCAGCCATCGCGTGGCGGCGGCGTAATGGGCTGAAGCCGCCCCCGCCGGGCGACAGCAGCAGCCCCACGCCCCCTCCGCTCTCGGCCGCCAGTTGCAGGCGCCTTGCCTGGATGCGTGACAGATGCGAAACCCCCGCCACCGTCGCGCCCACCCCCTTGCACCGCAGGCTCTCGGCGATTGTCCAGATCAAGTCGGCCGGGGTTGTGGGGCGCAGAATAAAAAGCCGCTCGAGCGAAACCCCGGCGGCCGCCAGCGCGGGGGGATAAAGCCGGCGAGCGGGATCGCACCAAACCATTGGCGCGGCCGGTTTCCATGGTGCAGAAAATCCCGCCCCTGGCAGCCGCAATGCTTCATCTCCGCGCTGTGGATCACAGGCGGCCCGCGCCAAAAGTAGTGCAAAAGAGAGGGGCTCGCCCTGAGCGGGATCGGAGAGAATTTCATGCACGGCCCCCCGAGCAAATCCTCCCGCCGGGGCCAGATCATCGAGTTCGGGAATGCCAGTTGAAAACGCGTATTCCCGCCCGGCCATGAGCTGGGCAAGCCCCACGTGTTGAAGTTGGCCGCGATGACAAGTAATAAACCGCATGGCTCCCGCCGTAGTTTGCTATATGTTAGGGTATAGCCTTTTGGGGAGCCGCGAGTCAATTAAAGGGGGGAGGGATTAGTTTGAGGTAGATAAAACGGAGGGTTGCAAACGTGTTGTTGGGAGCGGATTGAGGCACGAACGGTGGGCGCACGATGATTAACTGAGACTGGCCTCGAACGCTTCGGTGCGGGGAATGAACTTCTTCTTGCTTTTGGCCGGCCGTTACCGGAAACATGCACAACGATGCTTTGATGAAGGCGAACTTCACAGCTGCTCCTTCGCAAAGAACACCGCCGCTTTTTTTAAAATGTCACGCTCCATCGTCAGCCGCGCGTTCTCCTTGCGCAACTGCCGCAACTCCACCTGCAATGCTCCCTCGCCGCTGGGACCCGCTCCCGCCTGGGCCGAGAACTTACCCACCCAGTAACGCACGCTGCTGGGATCGACACCCAGGCTCTTGCCGGCCTGGCTGACGCTGTAACCTTGCTGGTTGACCAGTTGAACTGCTGACATCTTGAACTCCCGTGTGAACTTCCGCTTTGCCATGATTCGCTCCATGAACAGGCATTATCCTGTCTTTTGGCGCGCCCACCATTCGTGGGGAAGCTCAGGTGAGTCCTCTTCCCCAACGACGCACAGCACGCTTTTCAATGGATCAATGCACCGATGAATCAATTCCCAAAGAAACTTCCTTCCCATTTCAGACGATACCAATCCAGCGGCCAAAATTGTCTCGTCGCCCAACGCGCAAGCTCCGCGCCCATGAACTCGACCGGAAACCCATGACCAAGTGGTTCCACAGCCTGAAAGTCTCCCAGAAGCTGATGCTCGTCAGCGTCCTATTCATGGTCCCTGACTCGGTCATGCTCTACCTCTTCATCACAGGCATCAACGAGAACATCAATTTCGGCCGACTCGAGCAGCAAGGCAACCAATATCAGCGCCCTCTCGAACGCCTTCTCGAACTCATCCCGCAGCACCGCATGCTCGCCCGCAACCCCGCGGAAGACGGCGCCCCCAGCGCCTCGCGGCCAAGCAGGCCCAGATCGACGCCGCCTTCGATGATCTCATCAAGGTCGACGCCCAGATCGGCGACAAGCTCCAATTCACCCCCGACGGCCTCGCCAAGCGCAATCGCAGCGGCTGCAGCGCCCCGGCCGTCCAGGGCGAGTGGAAACAGCTCAAAACTCAGATGCCCGTCATGGGCCCCGAAGCCGCCGATCGCGGACACCTGCAGATCATCGCCGACATCCGCGCTATGATCGCCCACGCCGGCGACATGTCCAACCTGATCCTCGACCCCGAGCTCGACAGCTATTACCTCGTCGACGCGACCCTGATGGCGCTGCCGCAGACCCAGGACCGCCTCGGCCAAATCATCATCGACGGCCTCACCGTCCTCCAATCTACTGGCGACGCAGCGGAACGCTTGAAAGTCCGCCTCGCAGGCGAGATGGGCCAGTTGAAATACGATGACATGGACCGCATCGTCACCAGCACCCAAACCACGCTCAGTGAGATTAGCAACTACCACGGCTCGGGCGAAGGGTTCACCACCCAGGTCCCCGCTGCGCTCCAAACCTACCAGGAAACCGGCAACCGCTTCATCGATCTCGCAGCCACCCTCTGCAAACCCGGCCAGTCAAGTGTCACCGTCGATCAGTGGCTCGCCGGCGCCCAAGCCGCCCGCGACGCCAGTTTCAAGCTCTGGCAAGTCGCCGACGAAGGCCTCGACGGCATCGTCCAGAAACGCATGGACTACTACGCCTTCCGCCGCACCAAAAGCCTAGGCGTGGCGGCCGGCGCGCTCGGGGCCGCCCTCATGCTCGTCACCTTCATCACCCGCAGCATCAGCGGCCCCCTCAAGCGCCAGGCCGCCGAGCTCACCGCCGCCAACAAAGAACTCTCATCCGCACGCGAGCTCCTCCAGGAGCGCGTCGAAAAAAGCCACGACGCTCTCCAACGCGCCCAAGAGAAATACCGCAGCATCTTCGAGCACTCCGTCATGGGCATTTTCCAGACCAATGCGGCCGGCCAATACCTCAGCGCC
This sequence comes from uncultured Phycisphaerales bacterium, assembly GCA_963788015.1. GTDB lineage: Bacteria > Planctomycetota > Phycisphaerae > Tepidisphaerales > Tepidisphaeraceae > JBBRHH01. The sequence continues at coordinate 1,431,228 of CAWBEY010000012.1, read as the reverse complement.
AACGCCGCCCTCGCCAACACCTACGGCTACGCCTCCGCCGAAGAACTCACCGCCAGCGTCACCGACATCGAGCGCCAGCTCTACACCGATCCCAACCGCCGCAAAGAATTCATGCGCCTGATGGCCCAGAAAGGCAGCGTCACCAACTTTGAATCCGAGATCTACCGCAAGGACGGCACGATCTGCTGGATCAGCGAAAACGCCCGCGAGGTGCGCGACACCGACGGCCGCGTCCTCTGCTACGAAGGAACCATCGAAGACATCACCCAGCGCAAGCGAGCTGAAGCCGAGGAGCTCCGCGCCAAGCGCGACGCCGAAGCCGCCCACGCCGCCGCCGAAATTGCCCGCGCGGCCGCCGAAGCCGCCAACATCGCCAAGAGCGATTTCCTGGCCAACATGAGCCACGAAATCCGCACACCCCTCAACGGGGTCATCGGAATCATCGAGCTGCTCTCCAGCACACCCCTCAGCCCCCAGCAGGCGCGCTATGCGCAGGTCATCGGCTCTTCGTCCGATGCACTGCTTTCCCTTGTCAACCAGATCCTCGATTTTTCAAAGATCGAGGCCGGCAAGCTTGAGCTGGACTCCAAAGACTTCGACCTGCATTTCACGGTTGAAGAAGTGATGGCCGTTCTCGCTCAGCGCGCTGCCGAAAAGAAGCTCGAGCTGGTCTGCAACATCGATCCGGCCGTCCCCGCCTATGTGCATGGTGATGGGGACCGCCTGCGCCAGGTGCTGATGAACCTCGTCAACAACGCTATCAAATTCACCGCGCGCGGCGAAGTGGTCGTGCGCGTCTCGTTGGAAGCCCCGCCCATCTCCCGGATGATCAACCGCCCCGACCAGAGCGCAACGATTCGCTTCTCCGTCAGCGACACCGGCATCGGCGTTCCCTCCGACCGCCTCGATCGCCTCTTCAAAAGCTTCTCGCAGGTCGATGCCTCCGTCACCCGCCAATTCGGCGGCACCGGCCTGGGCCTGGCCATCTGCAAACAACTCGTCGAGCTCATGGGCGGCGCGATCCATGTCGAAAGCCAGCCCGGCAACGGCTCCACTTTCTGGTTCACTCTCACACTCAAGCGGCAGGATCGGCCCCAGCAACGCTCCTTCGAGCTGGCAGGCCATCGCGTCCTCACCGTCGACGACAACACCACCCAAAACCAGATCCTCCAGGAGCAACTCAGCGCCTGGGGCATTCAATCCACCTCCGCCACCTCCGGCCAAGTCGCCATGGATCTCCTCTCGGCCGAGTCCAGCGCAGGCCGGCCTTTCGACGCCGCCATCGTCGATCTCACCATGCCCGGCATGAATGGCCTGGAACTCGCCAGCACCGTCCGCAGAGCCGAGCACTTGCGCAATCTCCCGCTCATCCTCATGAGCGATGTCGAGAGCCCCATCGAATCCGCCGACGCGGAATTACACGGCTTTGTCAGCACACTCGCCAAGCCCATTCGCCAGTCCCAGTTGTTCGACGCGATGATGACCGCACTCGTCCGCCGCACCCCGCCCGCCGCCGCTGCGTCAACCGCGCCCGATTCAAACCTGCCCGCCAAGCCCGCCAGGGACGTGCGAATCCTTCTGGCCGAGGACATGGAAGTCAACCAGTACGTCGCCAGCGAAATACTCGCCCGCGAAGGCTACGCCTGCGACATCGCCAACACCGGCCGCGAAGCTCTCGAAGCAATCTCCAAAAGAGAATACCACCTGGTCCTCATGGATTGCCAGATGCCCGAAATGAGCGGCTTTGAGGCCGCCCGCGCCATCCGCAATCTCGAGCTCGAAAGAGGCAACACGTCCCATCTCCCCATCATCGCGCTCACCGCCAACGCCGTGAAAGGCGATCACGAGCGCTGCCTGCGAGGCCGGCATGGATGACTACCTCACCAAGCCCCTCAACCCCGCAAAGCTCATCCGAACCATCGAAGCTCACTTGAAAACTCGTGCTTCCAAACTGCTACCCGAAAACCTCACCACCAATCCCGCCATCGACTACGACAGCCTCCTGGCGCGCTGCCTCGGCGATGTGGCCCTGCTGCGCGGCGTGGCGCAGAAATTCGAATCAAAAAGCTCCAGCCTATGGGAACAATTGCTAGCAGGCTACAAAGCCGGCGACATCCCTGCCACCACGCGCAACGCCCACTCCCTCCGCGGCACCGCCCTCAACCTGTCGGCCGCCAAACTCGCCCAGCTTGCCGCCCAACTCGAAGCACTAAGCGATCCGGCAAGCCTCCCCGCCGCCGAATCCACCCTCCAGCAAATCCGCCAAGAGTTAGACCGCTGCCACGAGCAGCTGCGCGTGTTAGTTGAATCTACTTGAATCGCAATACTGTTGACAACCTAGCTCGGCCCGTCCGTCCCCCTGAACATATCCCAAACGCGTTTCGTAACTATTGCAGTGCCGCCAACCCATGGTAACTTTCCGGCGGCACTGATGCGGAGAGTGGATTGTGATGATGCCAAAGATCATGATCGTCGATGACACCGCCTCGGCCCGCGACATGCTCGCCCGCCTCCTGCAGCGCGAAGGCTACCAGACCGTCACCGCCAACAACGGCAAAGAAGCCCTCGACGCTTTGTCGGCCGATCTCCCCAACCTCATCCTCCTCGACGTCGCCATGCCTGAAATCGACGGCCTCACCTTCCTCGAAATCCTCCAGGAAAACGCCGCGTGGCGATCCCTCCCGGTCATCATGATGACCGCCGTCTCCGACACCCACTGCATCCGCCGCGCCGAGCAACTCGGCGCCAAGGCCTATCTCATCAAAGCCACCTTCTCCATCAGCGAGATGCTCGACCACGTCCGGAAATATACCCTGCACACCACCGGCAACGTTCCAGTGCAGTCCTGATTTCACAAAGGCACCATCTTTGCTCTGCCCCTCCCAGTCCCTTCACTCGCCTTGCAATCGTTGGAAAGGTAGCTTGTCCATGCCTACGCATTCAGCGTCAATTCAATCACCGGCAATAACTGCCCTGCCCATGAACACTCGCCCGCGGACACGCTGGCAATGCCATTCGAAATTTGAATCGTCCGATAACTCGTAAAAAAAACTTGGTTCTCTGGGATCGGCCGCGGCGGAAAGATACGCATCAATCCCGCCGGCAATTGCCTTACATCCCATAGCTGCGCGGATTCATAAACAGGTTGTCGTGCGCCGGGATCACCAGGTCCGCGATCTCGTACACCTCGCTCAGCGACTCCCGCGCCTTGTCCAGGTCGTACGCGTCGCTCAGCACTTGGCCGGCCAGAAAATGTTCCTGCGTCGCCACCGCGTCGCCCGCAATCAAAACTGTCTGCGTCGGCAGCGTCAGCAAAAGCCCGCACGTGCCGGGCGTGTAGCCAAACAGAGGGAAAAGATCGAGGTTTTCAATGATTTCGTCCTGGGCGCTCTTGAAAGAATTTAGCAACTGCAACTCCATCCGCACGTGTTTGCGGTCGATATCTTCCTCGGGCGCCTCCTCGATCAGACGATCGAGTTGCTCCTGAACGAACTGCTTCTCGTTCTCATGGATGAGCACCGTGGCCTCCGAAAAGGCCGACAGCCCCGCCCGGTGCGACGGGCGGAAATTGGTCAGGAAGACCGTGTCGATCTGCTCGGGTCTCAGTCCCGTCCGCTCAAACAAGCGGGCGCCGATCGCAACGCCGGGCAAGCCAGGATCGATCAGAATGTGCCGCTTTCCCGCGCGGATCAGCGTTGTGGTGGCATGAGCGGTTCTTACGGGTTGCTGCTCGTTCCATAATCGGTTTCGGCTCAGCGTGCCGATACTGATAACGTCGAATCGGATGGTGCTCATGGGTGTCAATGGTAGGGGAGCCGCGCCGGCCTGTCGCCGCCGCGCTTCCTCGCCCCGTTTGAAATGGATCACCATGATCAGTCCCCGCCGCGTCCTTAGCCTCTTCGCCCTTCTGGCAGGCCTCACCCTCGCCGGCTGCACCACCGCCGCCTCCAAGCTTGGCCAGTGGAACGGCCCCGCCGCGGCCGCCGGCAGCGATGTCGAAGCGTGGTCCTACGACAGCCAGCCCGCTAAGCTCCTTGCCACTCCCCACTATCACATCCACACCACCATCGAAGACGACGACACGCTCGAAATGCTCCCCCAGCTCATGGAAGGCGCCTCTCGCGCTATCACGAGCTCACCCCCGACCTGGCCCTCACCGCCCATCCCATGGACTGCTACATCTTCCGCACCCGCACCGAGTGGGACACGTTCACCAAAAAGTCCACCGGCCAGGACTCTGTAATCTATCTCCAGATCCGCTCCGGCGGCTACACCGTCTACGACCGCTACGTCTCCTATTACATCGGCCGCAGCGCCACCTTCTCCGTCGCCGCCCACGAAGGCTGGCACCAATACTGCGGCCGGCATTTCAAAGGCCGCCTTCCTCCATTTCTCGAAGAAGGCATCGCCTGCATGTTCGAATCCGTCACTTGGCAGAAGAAGCTCCCGCGCTGGAATCTCTCTGCCAACCACTACCGCGCCAACAGCCTCCGCAAAGCCATGGACGCCGACGCACTCTGGCCCCTCGAAAAGCTCGTCACCATGCACGCCGGCGACATCGTCTCTGAAAAGATGGACCGCATTGATGCCTTCTACGCCCAGAGCTGGGCCTTCGCACGATTCCTCTGGGAGGCCGAAGATGGCAAGTACCGCCCGGCCATGCAAAAGTGGATGACCGAAACCGCCAACGGCACCGTCCACGACGCCACCCGCTCCCACAACCGCGCCGGCCTCCCCTGGAACCGCAACGCCGTCAAACCCATGATCGAATGGTACCTGGGCGAAGACATGGCCGCCGTCTCCAAAGAGTTCAACAACTACATGCACAAAATCGCCTACGAAGAAATCACCGCCCAGCGCCAGATGGCCTTCAACGAATAAGCCCACGGATCGCTCGAGCTACAGGCAACCCGCCGCCCGTTCGGTTACAATGCCCGCCATGATTACTCGCTCCATCGGCGGCGTCCTCCGCGGCGATTGCACTCCCACGCAGCTATTCCTCGCCTGTACCCTCGGCGGCATCGCCGGCTTCATGCCCGGCTTCGGCCAGGCGCCGGGCCTCATCATCTTCATCGCCCTCCTGGTTCTCGTCCTCAACGCCAACCTCGGCATCGCCGCCATCGCCGCAATCGCCGCCAAGCTGATCTCCCTGCCCCTCCTCCCCGTAACCTTCCGCGTCGGGGAAGCACTCCTCGACGGCCCCACCCAGCCCCTCTTCCGCTCACTCATCAACGCCCCCGTCTTCGCCCTCTTTGGCTTCGACTACTACGTCGTCACCGGCGGCCTACTCGTCGGCCTCGTTCTTGGCGTCGTCTTGGGCATCGTCCTCGTGAAATTCATCTCCTCCTTCCGCGCCGGATGGCCCACCTGGAAGAAAACTCCGACAAGTTCAAAAACCTCAATTCCAGGTGGTACGTTCGATTTCTGGTGTGGCTGCTCCTGGGCAAGGGCAAAGGCAAGACGACTTACAATGAGCTTCTCGAAAAAGGCCGGGGCAACCCCATCCGCTGGTCTGGCGTTGTCGTCGCCGGCCTGCTCGTCCTATCCCTTGTCGGCGCACGCTATTTCCTGTCCGGCCCGATCCTGAAGCGCTACCTCAAGGCCGGCCTCGAACGCGCCAACGGCGCTACCGTCGACGTTGGCGACTTCAAGCTTGATCTGGGCACCGGCGACATGTCCGTCAGCAACCTCGCCATGGCCGACCCCAACGCCCTCGACACTGATCTGCTCCGCGCCGCCCAACTCACCGCCAAAGTCTCCACCACCGATCTCCTGCGCAAGCGTTTCCAGATGGACCAGGTGATCGTCTCCGATGCCTCACAAGGTGAAAAACGCGCCACCAAGGCCAAGCGTGTCGGCCCGGCCCCCAAGCCCCTTCCCGACCCCTCCAAAAAGCCCGGCGACAAAACTCTCGACGACTATCTCAAGCAGGCTCAGGTCTGGAAAGACCGCCTCGCCCAGGCCCGCAAATGGCTTGACAAGCTCTCCTCCCACAAGGGCACCGACAAAGGCACCGACCAGACTCCCGCCCAAAAGCCCGAGACGCTCCAAGAACGCCTCGAACGCGAAATCCGCGAAAGCGGCTACACCCACGTTCAAGCTTCACACCTCGTCCAAGGCGCCCCCCGCTTTCTCCTCAAGGAACTCCAGATCAAGAAGCTTCGCGTCCCATTCTTCGGCGACGAAACCGTCGATATCAACGCCCACGATCTCTCCACCGACCCCAACCTCCTTGCCGCTATTCCCACCGTCAAAATCAACACCAGCAAACAGACCCTGGACCTCCTCGTTGCCCTGGCCGGTTCTTCCGCCACCGGCGGCCAAAACACGATCAACCTTACCTACGCCAACCTCAGTGCTGATGCCTTCGCCAAAAACCTCATCGGCGGCAGCAACGTCCTCAAGGGCGGCACCATCAACTTCACCACCAACGGCACCTGGCAGCCCGGCAGTGTCAATCTCCCCCTGCAAATCACGCTCAACAACACCGCCGTCGCCGGCCAAAAAGTCCCCAAGCTCGACATTCCCCTGGGCGTCACCGGCCCTCTGGATTCTCCGCACCTCTTTCTCGACCCCGATGCCATCATGAAAGCCGTCGCCACCGCGGCCATCGGCGGCGTCACCGACAAATTCCACGGCGAACTCGATAAACAAACCGGAAAAATCGGCGGCAACGCCGGCAAAATCCTCGGCGGCAAAACCGACGACCTCCTCGGTGGCCTCACAGGTCAAAAGCCCACCACCAAACCCAAATAAAATATTTCCGCAGAAAACCCTTGCGCCAGTCGCTTGTTTAAAAAATTATCAATCTCAGGCGAATAACCTGACTAACCTGCCGATGACATTCTTGTCTGAGTGCATAAAATCAGCCGCACTCCGGGCTAAAACAAATCGCATCCATGGAAGAACCTTCAGGACAGCCTGTACGAATACTGCTGGTCGAAGATCACGACGACTCGGCCAAGGCCTTCGCGCGGCTGTTGCGCACCCAGGGTTATGACGTCCAAACCGCCGGAGGTTGTGAAGCAGCGCTCGAGGCCGCGGCGCAGCGGCCATTCGACGTTCTGATGTGCGACATCGGTCTTCCCGACGGCGACGGCTGTGACTTGATGCGCACGCTATTGGAAATGTACCCCATCAAAGGCATCGCCGTCTCCGGCTCCGGCTTCCCAGAAGACGTCGCCAAGTGCAAGGCGGCCGGCTTCTCAGGCCATGTCCTTAAGCCCGTCCTCTTCGACAAGGTCGTCGCCATGCTCAAGTCTCTCGCCTGAGCCTGCAGCATTCGCCGCTTACCTGACCGTGATGCTCACGGCCGTCTCCCGCTCCAATTCCCCCGGAAGTTGAATCAGCACATGGTCGTCCACCGTGCGAACCACCTCATTAATCAGCCGCCCTTCCATCGTCACCAGCAGCGTACCTTTCGCCATGCCCCAAATCTCGAGCACCACCGAATGCAGCGTTGCCGACGATGGCGTGATCTTCAGATCCAGTCGCGCGCCGATCGCCTCGATTTGATACGCGCCGACCGCCTCATTATATCCGTCATTGTTCGGGTCACCCGCCGTATCGCGCTTCACCTTCCCCATCGTCTCGGCAATCTCAATGGTCCCCGGATGCCCGTGCTGCGCCACCAGTGCCTCCGTCGAAAGCGCCTCCGCAAGCGCCACCAGGCGTCCATCCAGATACTGCCGGCCATCCGGATAAACCGTCATCGCCTTCTGCTTCCCCGTCGAAGAGAACCTTGCGCGAACAGCATTGGCCTCATCCACCCGCCACCCGTTCTCCGCACTCTCCGGTGTCGCCAGCGACAAATTAAATTTCGCCGGGACAAGCACCTGCGTCCCAAAACCCCGCTGCCGAATCGTCCACGCCCCCTGTGGTCCTGCGGCCGATTCTCCCGGCTCCACCCAAATCCGCGTGTTGTCCAGCACCATCAGATCATCACACCAGATCGGCCCGTGCCGCGGATTATCAAATGAAAAAACCAGTTCCCCGGTGAACGCCCCGCCCACAACCTGTTCCCGCTCGTGCGAAATGTCCAGCATCACCGGCGTCCACCGCCCCGGCACCAGCGCCACCGATCGCCGAAGCGGCTTGGCCGGCGCTGTCGCCGGCGAAACCGAGGACATGCTGATCGTCACCTTCCCCGGCTCTGTGCAATAAAAGTACCCGCCCAGAAGCGCCCACTGCCCCGGCAGCTTTTGCCCCGACAGCAATGACGACAGCTTCACCGCCGCATAGGTCGAAGTGGACGACAGCAGCAGGCTTGAACGCCCCGTATGAGCGTGCCGCGCATCGATGGCCGCCGATCCGTCAGTCTTTACAAATACACCATCCGCCCCGCCTTCGAAGTCCAGCAGGTCGCGAAAAACATCGTCGCGCAGTTGTGGTTCCTCTCGCCGAAGTTGTGCGCCAATGGGTTCCTCGCCACCCCGCGACGTCGGCAAAGAATCCGGCACGCACCCCGCCATCCCCAACGCCAGCAGCGCGAGGTCTCTCATCACCCGACGCGACATCTGATACCCACGATCAAAATCCACAGTCCCATTCCTTCACTTTGCAAACGCCCATCTGCCAAGCCCGACTCAAAATATACCAATGCCCGAGCCACGCCGTTTACATTTGCACAATCCCTCCGCTGGCCCTCTATGCATCGTCATCCTGCCCCCCCAACGCCAGTTTCCGCCGGGTCCACACCATCAGATTCGCCGCACATTTCCCCGGCGCCCACCAAGTCTGATAAAGCCACCAACTACCAAACTGACATGCCTCTCTTCCGTGGCACGGCGCCCCGCCCCGCCCGTGGCTTGCATTCCGCTCGTGAACAACCAAATTCAAGAACACGAGATTTCTCCCCCATGCCTCACGCCCCATATTCCGCCCACCGCCGGCTCACCAACTCCTTAATCTTCCCGTCCATCTCCATCTCGGCAGGCCAAACCCGCACCCGCCCCTCCGCCGGCAGTTTCACTGTCGCGTCAAACCCCATCTTGCTCCCCGCCCCCAGGTCCGGCGATGCATGATCCAGAATATCCACCGGCCCATGCACCACCTCCGTGTCCCGAGCCGGATCGCAATTTGCATAGAGGTGAAAGTACACATCCTGCTCATCGTGTACGTTCACATGCTCATCCACCACCACAATAAACTTCGTGAACGCCATCTGCCCCGCCCCCCAGATCGCATGCATCACCCGCCGCGCCTGAAACGGATATTCCTTCTTGATCTTGATGAACGCGCAGTTGTGAAAGACCCCACTCATGGGCAAGGAATAATCGACGATGTCCGGAATCAGCATCCGCAGCAGCGGCAGAAACACGCGTTCAGTCGCCTTGCCCAGGAAATAATCCTCCATCGGCGGCTTGCCCACGATCGTCGTCGGATAAATCGGATCCTTGCGATGCGTGATGGCCGTCACGTGAAAAGCCGGGTACCAATCCGCCAGCGAATAAAAACCCGTGTGGTCCCCAAACGGCCCTTCCAACAGTTTCTCATTCGGATCAACGTACCCCTCAATCACGATCTCCGCGTTGGCCGGCACCTGCATGTCAATCGTCTTGCACTGCACCAGCGAAATCCCGCCGCCATTCAGGAAGCCCGCAAACAGCAACTCCTCAATCCCCGGCGGAAGCGGCGAAGTCGCAGCATACGGCAGCACGCTCTCACCCCCCAGCGCAATCGCCAGCGGCATCTTCTCCCCCCTGCGCTGCCAAAGCCGAAAATGCCGCGCCCCATCATGGTGCATGTGCCAGTGCATGGCGCACTTTCGCGGGCCAAACATCTGCACCCGATACATCCCAATGTTTCGGTCGCCCGTGATCGGGTTCCGCGTGTACACCCCTCCAAGCGTGATATACCTCCCCGTCCCGCGCTCGGTCACCTTTGACGCCCCCTCCTTATCAAATGCCTGCCCGCTCGACAGATCGCCATCCATCGGCCAACACTGAATAATCGGCAACCGCCCCAAATCCGCCTTCTCCCCTTCCAGCACCACCTGCTGGCAAATCCCCGTCCGCACCACCTTCGGCGGATAACTCCCCATCTTCACCAGGTCTGGAAGCTTCTTCAGTTTCTCCAGCAGCGTCGTCGGAATTTCCGGCTTCACCAGTTGCTGCACCCGCGTCGCCAGCGCCTCCAGGTTCTCCGTGCCCAGCGCCTTGTTGACGCGCCAATAGCTACCAAACGTGTTGATCGCCACCGGCATCTCCGCCCCTTCGACATTCTCAAATAGCAGCGCCTTGCCGCCCAACCGGCCGGCCGGGTTGCGGTCAAGTTCCTCATGCCCATGCGGCGCTGGCGACTTCATCACCCGATCCGCCACCTCCGCGATCTCCAGCACCGGGCTCACCCGCGCCTTCACGCGCAGTCAATTCCCCCTCTTCCTCCAGCACCTTCAAAAAATCAGACAGTGTTTCAGTGGGCATCAAGAGCCATGGTAAGGGCGTCAACCAAGGGTGACAAATCTGCCCCCGCCGCTCCTGCATTGGTCCGACAGGATGTCTCATCGCCGCGGACCGCACGCATCAACAACGTAGAATGTGAGATAAATAACCATACACCACGCCACAGTTTCGCTGTTGAGCAACAGCCCGGCCCAACATTTGCGTACCCGGCACAGACTGTTATCGAGTGGCCACGGTCGGCCACCACCAAGCGGGGTTTTCTTCATAATAGGACCAGCCATGCGTAAACAACTCTCCTTCGTCGCCGCGACAGTTCTTGCCGCCGGTGCCCTCACTTTCATGGGCTATGACAACAGCGTCATCGCCGCCGACCCCGGGGCAAGCGCGGCGGCCGCTTCTTCCAGCGGGGCGTCTGGCAACGCCTCCTGCCTGCCCAACGGCGTAACCAAAGCCACCGCCACCGACAACGCCGGTATCGACCGCACCCTCGCTCAGGCCACCTCCGCCGCCCTCAGCGGCCAGATCAACCAGCTCACCACCTATCTCGCTCAAGCCGATTCCAAGCGTCTCACGCAAGGCGCTGACGCCGCGAACAACAAAGATCAGCTCGCGCAAAAGATTGCCGATTTCAAGAAGGCGTGGAAAGACAAGTACAACAGCGACTTCGATCTGGCCAAAAACGATCAGGTCGTCTTCGGCCAAAACTACAAGGGCTTCGAGATCATCCAGGGCGACGTCACGCGCCCAACTCTCCTCAACAATTGGCCAGTTGATCCCACCGGCTCAGGGGCAAGCAAGAGCGGCGGGTCGAGCAGCACTGGCGGCACCTCCGGCAGCGGCGACGTTACCGGCCGGGGCAGCGGCGCAACCGTAGGCGGAACCCAAGGCGCTTCCGTCACCGGAACAGCCACCTCCGGCGCTGGCACCAGCGGTGTCACCGTCACCGCCGGCCGAACCGGCGCGGGCGATGCCAGCGGCCAAGGCAGCGGCGCAACCGTCGGCGGCACCCAGGGCGCGTCCATCTCCGGCACCGCCACCGCCGGGCCTGTCACCGGCTCAAATCCCGGGACTGGCGCGGCCGCCGGGGCCGACATGAATCCCAAAACTGTCGCGGTCGTGATCTTCCCGGCCGAGTCTAACGTTCCGGAACTGCACGTCTCCCTCGTCCAGGAGCCCTCCGCCGGCACAAACAGCGGCGGCGCTGCCGATCCGGCCAAATCCAGTTCAACCCCCGATCGTCACGGCGCTTCGAGCATCGATGCCACCGGCACGGGCCCCAACTCACCCAGTGGCGCTTCGGGTTCCGCCCCAACCGCCGTCGGCTCCGGCGCAACGAACTTGAATGCCGGGAACACCGCCACCGGCGCTGCGGCCGGCACGGGCGCCGCCAGCGGCAACGCCGCCGGCACTGGCCCCAATGCCACGGCCGGTGCTGCGGGCAGCGCCACTCCCGCCGTTGGCTCGGGCGCCACCAACGTCAATCCCGGTAGCACCGCCACAGGCACAGCACCCGGCACCGGCACGGCCAGCGGAAATGCCGCCGGCACCGGCCCCAACGCCACTGCCGGCACGGCCTCCGCCTCTGGAAGCGGCGTTGCCACCGCCACGGCCAGCACGTGGAAAATCGACCTCCCCGATTCCGTCGATGCCAAGCGCCTGCAGGAAAATCTCGCCACCCACATCGGCATGGTCACCGCCGCCAAAGACCAGTGGCCCGCCGATCAAAACGACGCCTATCGCCTCGTCGCCCACCATGTCTTCATGGCCCTCTATGACGTGAAAGACTCCGCGCGCACGGCGCGGGTAGCACCAAGTAGCCCGTCCAAAACCCACATTTTCAGCGACCCCAAAGCGGGCGCGAGCCAAACTCGTGCCCGCTTTTGCGCATCAACGATTTTCCGCGGGCCTGCGCAGGGGGATGAACCCGATCAGCAAACAGAGCAGCATCAGAAGCCAGAGCGACCAGAACTCCATGCGATGGAAGTCATGGAAGTTGAGGGTGTGGGGATGATCCGGAGTGTTAAGCGCCCAGTCGAATAGCAGCTTAGCGCCGATGATGAGGATGAGAAGGTAGGCCGACGTTTCAAAACGGGGAAAACGATCAAGCAGGCGGATGAAGACGATGGCCGCGAAGCGCATCATCACCACGCCCAGCATCCCGCCTGTCATGATGACCCAGAGCTTGGGATGCGGATGGCCGGTCTCGATGCGCGAGCCGGTGACGAGGGCGATCGCCGCGAGGATCGAGTCAATGGCGAAGGCGATGTCGGTCAGCTCAATAATCGCGACCGTGGACCAGAAAAAATAACTGCTGGCGCTGGCAGTGGCGGGTGTGGAACCAGGAGGGCCATCTTGCGGCGGCTTGGCAGGTTCAGTAGGTGGGCGGTTTGCATTTTTATCTCGCTTCGGAAAGAAATGTCTAATGGCGATGTAGACCAGGTAAACACCACCCAGCAACTTGGCGAACGTCCAGCGAAGCAGAAAGGTGGCCAGGCAGATGGCGATAACTCGAAACATCAAACGCGCCGACCAGGCCATACGTGAGTGCCCGCCGGCGGAGGCGGCGGGGAAGTCGGCGGGCAAGAAGGCCCAGCACCAGCGCGTTGTCAATCGACAAGACCCCTTCAAGCACGGTCAGAAGGCCGATGATGGCAAGGTCGTAAGTTTCAAAAGTCTGGCCGAACATTTCTACGTGGGGCAGAGCCTAACGCGGCGCTGGCGCGTTTGCTAAGTCCCGAACAGGCGGTCGCCGGCGTCACCCAGCCCCGGCCGAATATACGCATGCTCATCAAGCTGCCGGTCGATGGCGGCGCAGTAGATGCACACCTCAGGGTGATCGCGGTGGATGGCGGCGATGCCTTCGGGCGCGGCGATGAGGCTGACAAACTTCATGCTCGTCACGCCCGCTTTCTTAAGGCACTTGATAGCCGCTCTGCCGCTGCCGCCGGTCGCCAGCATCGGGTCGATCAGCAGCACCTCCGTGCTGGCAATATCAGGAGGAAGCTTCTGGTAGTAGGCGATTGGTTCCAGGGTCGTCTCATCCCGGTACAGCCCAAGGTGGCCAAGCCGGGCATCTGGCAAAAGGCGCAGCACACCGTCAGCCATCCCCAGCCCCGCACGAAGGATCGGCACAAGCGTGACCTGCCGGGCAAGCACTTGGCCGGTGGTTTGTTCAAGCGGCGTCTGAACCGGACACGCACGGGTAGGCCAGTCGCGCGTGACCTCATACACCATCAGACCAGCGATTTCGTCCAGCAGCGCGCGGAAATGACGATGATCGGTGGCGTGATCACGAAGCTCGGTGAGCTTCGTCTGAATGACCGGGTGCGTGATGACGATGACGTTGGAGGAGGGCATTAAGTTCCAGTGTGAAACTCACGGAATCCGAGGCACGTGCGGATCGCATTTTCAATTCGTGCCAAAACAGGAAGAGACAACCTTCCGATCCGCGCGGCGGTCATTCGCCCCTGATCAATTGCCCTCACTTGATGGCACTGAAAATGGGTTGCTTCCGATAAAGGTTTGATCTTGTCCGGGTTGACTCGCACCACGTTCGAGTGCGGGGAGGGGGTGGTCGTTCCGGGGACGACGCTCACAATTCGCGTTTTCTGATGGATGGAGTTCACGGAGACGACGAAGCCGCCGATTTCCCGGCCGAAGCACGGATCAAGGTGTACCAAATAAATGTCTCCCCGATCGATGGTGTTCCACACGTCACTCCCCGCCTTCGGCTGATTCACCAATGTCAACCTGACTCCACCTATGCGCTTTCGGCAGGAAGCCGTCGGACTTGGCGCGTTCCAGATTCCAATCGTACGAGGCGATCTGCGCAACGTCGTGACCTAAGACAGCGTTGATCGAACCGAAGCTCAAGCCATTGCGGAACGCAAATTCGATGAATGCAATGCTGTCAACAAGGAGCTCACGCTCTAAAGGGGTCAAGGCAGAGGACGAACCTTGTGCAACCGATTGAACCGCCGACACGTCGGCAGCGTCGACCTCATATCCGTTTCTACGGATTCGACGCAAAACGTCCAAGAGGCTTTTTAACGCGTTGACGAATCCAATTCGTCCTTCCAAGGCAAGAAGATATAGACCTTGGGCAGCGCGGCAGAATTCTGCCTGCAAACTGGATATTGTTTCAGGCGCCCGATCATGCGCAACCGAGGGAGACGCACTCATGTCAAAACTCCTTTGTCGATAGCGACCAAGTCCACCGACCATCAATTCTATACTTTGACGGAGGACCAGGCCATGAATCGTGACATCCGTGACGTGTCGCAATCACTTCAGCATTCCCGCCTCTTTGGCATAATTGAATATCCCGCCCGCCTCAATGATCGGCAGCACGTCCCCCAGTGGCCGCAGATCGTAGCGCTCGCCTTTGGTTTTGTTGAGGACAAAACCGTCCGTGAGGTGAACTTCCAACTCATCGCCGGTGCGAATCTTATCCACCAGGCGGGCCGTCGATTCCAGCGGCACAAGGTAGCCGCCGTTGACGCTGTTGCGGAAGAAGATCCGAGCATAAAACTCGGCAATAACGCACTGCACCCCGGCCTCGGCAAGGGCCAGGGGCGCGTGCTCGCGGCTTGAGCCGCTCCCAAAGTTTTTGCCGCCGACCACGATGGTGTAGTCGCTGCGAAATTCGTTTTCGCGGACAAAGTTGATGTTGCCATCCGGCAGGCCGCGCTGGCCGGGCGGGACGCTGCTCATCGCGTACATGCCAAAGTACTTTCGTTCCTCGGCAATCGACGGATTGAATGAAAGATATTGCGCCGGAATGATCTGGTCGGTATCGACATTATCGCCCAGGACATAAGCCTTGCCGGTGATGACGCTCTGCATGCGGTTCCTTTCTTACTGTGACCACTGCGCATGATAGAGGAAGATGGTGCAACCGAAAAATCGCAACGCGGATTCGCGATCGCGTCAGTGATTAAATCAGTTGCACGGGCTCGACATGTTTAAGGCTGCGTCGCCGCAGGTTCGCTGGTGGCCGGAATCGTCGGGGTCTTAGGATCATGGACTTTATGCTCATCGTGCAGCTCGGCGTCTGTGACAGTCCCAGGCTTATTGAAGCTGAAGATCGGCCCGCGGTGGCTGTCGTAGAGCAGGTCGACGCCCACCCAGATCTGCAACCCGATCGCGATGAACAGCAGCGACGCGAATAGGACGAGCAGGATCCGATTGCGCGTGAACCAGAGAACCAGGGCGGTCAGCAGCAGGGGGAGGAGGAAGATGGCCGATCCGAGAATGATGTGGACCTGGTCGCGGGTCCCTTCATCGCCTTTATAGCTGGCCATGACCTTGTCCAACGTCAGGATGTTGGCAACCCACAAGCCCCCCACAACGGTGGCCGCTCCGACCAGTGACGCGATCAGCCAAAACCGCGCCGAAACCGATCTCGCCGCCGGCGCGGCAACCGACCAATCGTTACGCCCGAATGTGGCCGCCGACGCTTCTACGCCGGTGCCGCGGGGCTCCACGTTCAGCGTGTCCGGATGAGCCCCCGATGTAGGCGCAAACGAACCGGCCATCGAGCTCACCGGCGTCAGCGTCTGCGTAATGGCCCGGATCGCCAGCGCCAACCCGGCCGCCGAAAGCGAAACCGCCAGCCCCGCCATCAGCAGGTGAAGCTCCATGCGTGGAATAAAGTATTCGAGGCTGCCCTTGCGCATCTCCACTGCCGGTGATTTCAAGGGTGGCGCTTCTGATGTCACGGGCGCTTCCTTCGCCACCGACGTTCCATACCGATAGACGGCCTCCCCCCCATGCCAGGCGCTGATCGCCATCATGCCCATCGCGGCCACCAAGAGCAGCAGGAATAGTGCATGAAGCTTCTGGCGCAGTCGATCTGAGCATCCGATCCACGCCACCGCCAGCGCCAGGATCAGAAACGAGCCCGACGCATTAAACCCAATGTGAAGTCGCATGAACTCCCACTGGTCCTGCGTCGTGAACAGCGAATTTTGCTTGACAAAATACCACGGCCATCCGCCATGCCGGATGTTCCCCACGGCATCCCGAAAAGCGTAGATGCCGGACGTGGCCACCGGGACAGTGGAAAACGCCCCAATAGCAAGCATCCACCGCCCGGCAGCACGCGCAGCGCTTCGCCGCCAGAGAAAGCTGAACAACTCAATAATCAAACCGAGGCTCAGCAGGCCAAGGGGATAGTGAATCAGGATGACGTGCCAGTTGGGGTGGATGAATTCGTCAGACACGATTCTTCTCCAGAACGCGCGGTGGGCATTGGGCAGCCGGTGGTTCAAAACACGGTGACAGCGCCCACCTTACTTCTGAACAGGCTTGGCGTCAGGGGGTAATTCTTTCTCCACCTTCACCTCCGTCGAACTTGGCAACGGCGATGCCTTCGACTTAGAGACTGCAAGACTGAAGCTATCATGCTGTCCAACGACGATTACAAACTAGAAGCTGAACCCCGGCGTTCGGCGACACTATAGACAGTTGACAAGATATAAAGTTCTACGGGGGTCGGCGTTCCAAGGCGTGCTTGACGCGTGTTACGGCGGGGGGGAAGACGTCGTTGATGCTGGCACAGATGCGGAGGGTTGCGGCGTGGTCGTAGGGGGTGTGGCCCTGGTTGATTAGGACGAGACGGGCGGCGGACTTCAGGGACAGGCCGATGAGGGAGGCGGCCGGTTCGACGAGGAGGGAGGAGCCCATGGCGAGCATTAGGTCGGACTGCTGGGCGTGCTGGGTGGCGATCTGCATTTCCTTCGCGGGCATGGGGTCGTCAAAGTTGACGATGGAGGAGATGAGCCGGCCGCTGCAGGATGGGCAGTCGGGCTGGCCGGGGACGTATCGCTGGGTGCGATAGCCGGGGCCATAGCGGTCTTGATCCCATTCCACTTCTTTGAGCGTGTACTGCTGGTCGCAGTCTACGCAGCGCATGAGGGAGCGATTGCCGTGCAATTCGGCCAACGACTCGGGGCGCATGCCGCAGGCGCGGTGGAGGTTGTCGATATTCTGGGAGATGAGGAACTTCAGCTTGCCCAGACGATGAAGCTCGACGAGGGCGAAATGGGAGGCGTTGGGCATGACCTCTGATTCGGGGACGGCCCATTTGGGGGCGGGCAGGCCTTGATCGCGGCGTGTCCAGACGCCGTTTGGGCCGCGATAGTCGGGGATGCCGGAGTCGGTGCTGATGCCGGCGCCGGTGAAGGCGACGAGGTGGTGGCTCTGAAGGATCCACTGGGCGAGGGCGTCGATGTGGCGTTCAAGATTATCGGGGTTTGGCATGTTGCCGGCCTCTTTGGTGCTGGGTGTGCGATGTAGCCGTGCATTGTCCGTGGCGCGTGATCGCGCTGGGATGAAAGCCAGGGAGGGTAGCTGTCATGGCTGGGGGCGTTGGCGTTTTTTGGTGCGGTCGAGGGGGGAGAGGGCGCTGGAGGTTGTGGGGGATGGGGATGAGGTTTCAATGTCGTCGGTTCGTGTGGCGGCTTGTGTGGTGGGGATGATTTTGGGTGGGGCTTTGGTGAGCTCGAGAAGGTGGAACAGCGGGGCGCGTTCGCCGCCGCGGCCGGACCAATCGCGTTGGCGCTGGGGGCGGCCGCCCATGCGGCGCTCGTGGCGGGGGAGGGGCACGATGATTGGGCTCCAGCTTGTCAGGACCTTTACCGGATAGCCCAGCGCTTCGGCCTGTCTTCGCACGGCGTCTGCGCTGGCGGCCTGGGCGATGATGAAGACGCGGTGGCCGTGGGCGAGGGCGGCGTCGGTGATTTTGCGGCGCTCGTCGGTGAGGAGTTTCTGGATTTCGTTGATGCGCCGATCGCCGCGCAGTGTGTCGGGCGATTGGCCGGTGCGGTCCTGGAGCATCTTGTCGATTCGTTCGGAGAGATCGGTGCGGCGGTTGGGATCAAGGAATTGGGGTTGATCGGGATCGGCGGGTGCATCATCTCGCGCAGGCTGGTTTCGTAGAACATCTTGGAGTCGTAGAGGCGGGCCTGGGTGATGAACTGGAGGTGATGGAGCAGTTGCTCGTCATTGGTGAAGATGACGGCGTCGGAGGAGGTGCAGTTGACCTTGGCGAGGGCGGCGGTGATCTGGTCGGTGTTGTCTTTGAGGAGTTGGCGCTGGTGCTGGTCCTGATCGTCGCCGCTGATGGCGGTTTCGCTGCTGAGGGCGATGGCCGAGGCGCTGATTGCGCCGGCGACGATAGCGGCGGCGACGCCGGAATGTTGCCAGATGGTGCGGCGGTCGAGGCGGAGGCAGATGGCCGTGAGCAGCGCGAAGAAGATCATCCAGATGAGGGTGGCGGGCACCATTGCCCAGGGGAGCGACAGATGAAACACGCGGCTGGAGAGCCATTCGAATGCGAGATGGAGCGAAGGGAAGATGGGCGCTGCGCCGGCTTCTTCGATGGTGGTGGAGAGGGCTGCGCAGATCAGGAGGGCCGAGCACCAGGCAATGGCGGAGAGGATGACGACGCGGCGGCCGGAATGAACCTGGCCCATCGGGCAGATGCGCGAGGCGCGGGACAAGCCAGAATGCGCAGAGGGTGAGTGCGGGCAGGACGGTGAGGAAGAAGCGGAGATAGCCGACGGTGCTGGTGTCGGGGGCCCAGTAGTAGAAGGTGTAGATGGTGACGCTGGGGAGGATCCAGGCGGACATGAAGGTGGCGAAGCGCCAGTTCCAGAAGAACATGAAGAGCAGGCCGGTCAGGGAGATGGGGAGGATGAAGGCCAGGCCGGTGTCGTGGAGCTGGTGCAGCATGGTGTACCAGTTGACGCTGAAGAATTCGAGGCGGAAGCCGCTGGATTCGTTGGTGGGGTCGTAGCCGGTGAGCGTGCCCATGGCCTTGACGTTGTAGCAGGCGAGGATGAGGACAGGGATGGCCCAGCCGGCGAAGAGGAGGGCGGATTCGAGCCAGGAGCGCAAGCTGCGCGGGCGGAGATTGAACAGGGCGACGGTCAGTAGCGGGACGACCAGGAGACCTTCGGTGTAACGGACGGTGGCCGCAGTGCCCAGGAGGAAGCCGGCAAGGGTGGCGGTGAGGGCGGATTGGAGGGGACGCTTGTCGGCGTGCAACTGTCCGGAGTCCTGCCACCACCGGACCAGCAGGAACATGCCCCAACTGACGAAGCACAAGGTGGAGGCGTGGCTGTTGGGGTTGGTGGTGAGGGCCATGGTGACGGGGCTGAGTGCGAGAACGGCCGAGGCGAGGAAGGCGGCGAATGAGCCGGCGACGCGGCGCACCAGGAAAAAGACGGCGACGATGGCGAGCATCATGCTGATGGGATTGATGAGATACGCAAGCCAGGCGCCGAACGCGGGGCCGCCGATTTTCAGCATGAGCGCAACGAGGGCGGGGAAACCAATGGGGTACTTGGGATAAAACCGCTGGGCGTCGGTACCGAGGTCGGCGCCCACCCACATGCGCCCGACGAAGAGAAAGGGATCGACTTTTCCGGTGTCGGGGTTAGTGCCGTCAATGCGCATGGAGCCGCGCTCTGCGAGCATGCGGCCACCAACGAGATAGCCGTTTTGATCGACGCCGCCATAGGCGGGAACCCAGTAGGAGAGGTGAAAAGAGAGGAAGAGCGTGATGAGGCCGGAGAAGAGCAGGAGATAGAGGTAACGTTTCCAGCGGGGTTCGGGATCGGCGAGCTGGCCGAGGGGGGCGAAGAGGGGCTTTGGCTGGCGTGCGCAGCGCGGGCGAGGCGGCGGGGAGGGGGAGATTTTGATCGACGACGGGTGCGAGCATGAAATGTTCCAGTAATGCAGATGTAACGGCGAAGTAGGTACGATTGTTGTGAGTTGGTGTTGATGGTGGAGAGCGGATTGGCGTGGTGGCGAAGGCTCGCAGGGTGGCTGGGGAGCCTGGCTGGAATAATCGGGCCGACCGGACGTTTGAGCGATGGTGAAGGGGACAATCTGTGCTGCATGCTGGGAGCTTTCATGGAAATGACTCGTCGGGATTTTGTTGTTGCGACGGCGGCGGCGTGCGCGTGTGCAATGTGTCCTTTTCAGACGACGCTGGCGGCAGACGCCAAACCGATTGATGTGGGAGCGCTGAAGGATTTTGCGAAGGATGGGGTGGTGGACAAGTTTGCGGAGAAGGGTGGCTTTTTTGTGATCCGCCGGGGCGGGTTGCTTTATGCCACCTCATCACAATGCACGCACAAGGGTGGGCAGGTGGTGTATGACGCGAAGGATCCGGCACAATTATCATGCACGAAGCACAAGGGCTTTTATAACCTGCAGGGAGCGGCCACGGGTGGGAAGCCCAAGCAATCGCTGCCGCGGCTGGGGATCAGCGCTGATGCGAAGGGACGGGTGCTGGTGGATGCGTCGAAGCAGTTTGCCGAGAAGCAGTGGGATCAGGCGGGGGCGTTTTTGAAGGTGGAGAAGTAGGAAAATAGTGACTGCGGGGAGATGATAAATAAGGCGAAGGAAGTCACGGGCGAGGCGCGCGAGCGCCCGTGCCACGAATATACTTCCCGGCAGATTTCTTCTACAGCGTTGGCCATGCGGCGACCTTAATCACTTTCCGGCATCTTCGAGGGTGGGCTGTGTTGTTGGGGGTGCGATGACGATGCCGTCGAGGGCGGGGGTGTTACGGATGAGGAGGTTTTTTACGTTGGTCATGTGCGCGGGGGGGATGCCGGGGGCGGCTTGGAGTTTCAGGTGGTCTATTTCAAGCCCGTCGACGTCGTCGAAAGTCAGGGCGGGGCGCTGGTCTTCTTTTTCGTAGCCTACGCGGATGTCCGAAAGTTCGAGGTCGCGGACGTGGCGGGCGAAGAGACCGTAGGCGGGCGTGGTGCCGACGTTGCTGGGTTCGGGGTAGCCTTTTTCATCTTCGGGCACGGCGCGGTCGGCGTCTTTTCTGGTGCCGCCGCCTTTGAACATCAGGCGGATGTTCTGGAGGCGCACGCCTTCGATGGGGTGGTTGGGGATGCCGGTGATCTGGATGCCGCTCATGGGGTCGATGCCGGTGGCGATGACGTTGGAGATGAAGATGTTGCGGACGTGGCCGGTTTCGGTGCCTGCGGGGCCACGGTTGCGGCGGCCCAGGCGGATGTAGATGGGGTAATCGGCGACGTCCATCATGGCGAGGTTGGTGATGGTGATGTTTTCCATGATGCCGCCGTCGACTTCTTCGAGGGCCAGGCCGCGGCGAGCAGCGGAAAGTGCAGTTGCTGACGGTGATGTTGCGAAAGCCGCCGTTGGATTCGGTGCCGAACTTGATCCGGCCCATGCGCTGTCTGCTGGGGACCATGGTGCCGTCAAGCAATGTGCCCTCCTTGAAACCGGAGACCTGGCAATTGGTGATGGTGAGATTTTCGGTGATGATTGGTTTGCCCAGGGCGAGGGTGGTTTTGGGGCACAGGCCGTCGTCATCGGGGGAATTGATGCGGCAGTTGGAGACCATGACGTTGCGGCAGCAGTCGATGTCGATGCCGTCGCGGTTGGTGTCCATGGTGACGTTGTCGACGGTCATGTTATCGCAGCCGGTGGCGAGGATGGCGAAGTGGCCGCCGTGGAAGATGGTGATGTCGCGGAAGAGGACGGCGCGGCAGCTTTTGAGGGCGATGGCCTTGTCGCCCTTGTTGAGCGGGCCTTGATTGACGTCCTTGTCGTTGAGGATCAGGCCGCCGCCGTTGATCATGCCTTGGCCGGTGATGGAGACGTTGGTGAGGTTTTCGCCCCAGATGAGGCTGTTGTGGAAATAGGTGTGGCCGCCGTCCTGGAAGGCTTTTCCTTCGAACGGCTCGGGGGCATCGTAGGCTTGCATGTTCTGGGGCGCGCCCAGGATGGTCGCGCCGGTGTCGATGAGGAGGTTGATGTTGCTTTGGAGGTGGATGCTGCCGGAGAGGTACTTGCCGGCCGGGACGCGGACGGTGCCGCCGCCGGCCTGGGCGCAGGCGTCGATGGTTTTGTTGATGGCGGGGCTGTCGAGGGTTTTGCCGTCGCCGGTTGCGCCGTAGTCGCGGACGTTGAAGGCGCTGGAGGGGGTTGGGGCCGTTGTGGGGGGCTCGGTGAGGGCGGGGCGGTAGCTCAAGAGACAGGCCAGGAGGCCGATCAAGATCAGGCGGCGGGCGGCGGGTGGGTTGGGTTTCATAGGTGGGGGAGATGGTGTCAGCGGAGAAGGGTGCGGTCAAGTTGGGGCGAGGATCAGGGGAGGCGAGGAACACGGGCGGGGGCGCGGGGCACCCGTGCCACGATTGTGCAGGGGGCCGGGGGGATTGGGCGGCATGGATCATCGCGGACGTTGAGGGCTGTGTGGCTTACCTCCTTGTTGAAGGATTTTTTTACATGCGGCGCGGTTTTGGGCGGATGTGGGCGGGCGATCTTGGGGAGGGGCTGGGTGATAATTTTTCCGCTCGATCCGTTGATGGAAACCACGTTACCATCCGAGGCGGCGCCGCCTTCGAGGATCGGCCAGTAGTTGGGCAGATTGATATCCACTTGAAAGCTGCCAATGTTTGCCGCGGCCGCTGTTCGGCCTTGCGAATCGCTGACCTGTCCGGGCTGCAGCGAGATATCGCAAGTGCCCTGCAGGTGGCGCGGGAAGGGGATTGGCCAACGGATCACGTTGCTGGTCGCCACACGGCGCGGCGCTGCGGTGCCTGCGGCCGTCGCCACGACTCCGCCGCCAAGGGGGATGGGGCCCCGAACGGGTCCGATGGGGTAAAAGCCGCCGAAGCTGACGGTATAGTTGGCCGATATCGAACCGTCGGGATTGGGGGAGGCACTTGCAAAAACGGCGGTCCGCACCTGGCCATCGGGGCCTTTTACGATCAGGTCATTGTCGTCGAGTGTCTGACGTGCGATGGGGGCATCACCGCGAAAGAGGACGTGGATGGTTTCCTGGGTTTGATTTCCTGTTAGATCGGAAGCCTGGGCGACGGCTGTCGGGAGCGCGCCTTCGGGCGCGGCCGGCACGTTGACGATCAAATGCCCGATCGCGCCGGGCAATACCAAAGTGCCTTCGTTGTCACTTACTTCGCCTTCGGCGATTGACACCGTGTACTCGCCGTTGTCGGCTTGTGTGAACTGAGCGTGCGAGTCTTTTTGGATGCTGTATTGCGCGGTGACGGAACCATCAGAGTTGGAGGTGGAGGTGAGGTATGTGACGGCAAGGTGGGATGCGTCTTGGCCGGAGAGGACGAGATCTTGATCATCGAAGGAGGAGTCGTCGATGGGGGCGTTGCCCTTGTAGGTGACGCTAACGATTTGCTCGACTGTGGCGGGAGTGGTCAGGGTAGGAGCGTGTAGTGTGGCCGTTGGAGGTTGGATGCCGCCGGGGGGCATGGGGATGTCGACGCGAAAGGTCCCCAGTCGTTTACCGGCCACCGATACGCCCTGATTGTCGACCACTTCATCGTCGCCCAGATCGACAGTGTAATTCCCATTGTCGGTGGCATTGAAGTTGTGGCCGGCGTCGTCCTTTTGCACGTCGTATTCAACCGTGATCGAGCCATCGCCATTGTGCGTGACATTGCCTTGGGTCACCGAACGTTCCTGGCCGTCGGGGCCGGTGACGGTCAGGTTGGAATCAAACAAGCTGCTTTCATCGATGCCCACGTCGCTTCGGTAGGTGACAAGAAGGGCGACCTGCGATTGGCCGGCGCGGGTGAGGTTGGACACCACCATGGAAGCTGTTGGCCGGGCGATCCCCACGTTGGGCAGGAACCGGGCGGCCTGAAAGGCGCTGGTGTCAAAGCCGAAATGCGCTTCCCACCATGACGATTTTTCCGTCCGCTTGCACCAGCACCGGCCCGGGCTCCTCGACGGCCGAGGTGCCGACCCGTCCATTGACGCCAAACGATTCGTCGACCGACCCGTTGCGATTGAACCGCGCCACGGATGCGCCGCCATTGGCCTGGGCCATGCCTGAAACAACGATCTTTCCGTTGTTTTGCACGGACAGGCCGGTGCCGGAGTCGATCAGATCGGTGACGCTGCCGCCGTCACCAAAGGCGGTGTCGAGCGTTCCATCGGCGTTGTGACGCTCGAGGGAAAATGCGTAGTCGCTGTTGTTTCCCAGCGTCAGGACCTGCCCACCGGGCAAGAGCGCAAAAGCGGTCACGGCCGTTGGAGCGTCCTGGGAGGGGCCGAGCTTGATCGTGTCCAGGCCGCCATTGGGCCTGTAATAGGCCAGCGCGATGCTGCTGCCGTTGTCGTCGGTATGGTTGCCAACGATGAGGATTCGCCCATCCGGGAGGATGGCGGCGCCGCCTTTCCCGTCGAGCATGGCGCTGTCGCCGGTAGCGGCGGTGATGGTTGATCCGCCGTGGCCGAAGCTTGTGTCCAGCACCCCGTGGCTGTCGTAGCGCGCCAGGGCGATGCTGTTGTCAGAGCTGCCGGTTGCGATGATCTTGTTGCCCTGAATGGCCAGGCCAGAAAGGGTTTCGTAGCCGCCGAGGTCGGTGACCACCATGCCGCCGTCGCCGAAGGTGTTGTCTGGAGTGCCGTTGGCGTTGTAGCGGGCGAGTGCAAAATCGTCATTGGACTCGCCGCCGACGATGATCTTTCCGCTGGGGTCGATCAGGATGCGCTCGATGGAGGCGTTGCTCTGGTAATTTTCGGGGCCGAGCACGATGCCATTGTTTCCGAACGAGACATCGGGTGTTCCGTTGGCATTGAAGCGCGCCAGCGCGAATCGGCTGCCGCCGGTTCCGGAATAATCCGCGACGTTGCCGGCCGCCAGCAGCTTGCCGCCGTCCATGATGGCCGCGTCGAATACGCTGGCGCTGCCGACGACGGGGATGCTGGCGTTGCCGCCGTGGCCGAAGGTGGGATCGAGTGCGCCGCTGGTGCTGCTGAGGAGGAGGCGGGTTTCGAGGGGCTCGACGATAGGATTGAGGAGAGGCATGGGAGTCGGCGCGGCAGCACCGGTGTCAATGGATCGGATGTAAGGTTCCTCTTCTTAAATTGATTCAAGCCCGGGAATGGTGCAACGACGGAGAGGTATATTATCGACTTTTGGGGGACTTGAACATTGTTTTCTGGACTGCAGAGTGTTCTGTTTTGTGTTGCGCAAAAATGCATTTTTTTTGTTTGGTTTTGAAAGATTGAGGACTGACAAGGGTTTAGGCCAGAAACGCCGTTGAAAAGCGCCCCCAAATGCTCCCCAAAACCTCCCCATTTCCTCCCCTTGTCGACCCCTTTTTCGACATAAAACCTCCCTGTTTTCTCCCCGCAACCGCCCCCTTGCGACAGGCTCAAGACTGGCCGTTCGAAGGGGAAATGCTTTTCACCACGGAGGCACGGAGGGCACGGAGGAGAGAGGAGGAGGTTGCCGCGGAGACGCTGAGGGCACGGAGGGGAGAGGAGTTTTACCGCGGAGGCGCCGAGATGCGGAGGATTTGGAAAGGGTATAGTTAGGGACTTTTGGAGATGGATCTGGGGGACATGGGCGGGACGCCCATGCTACGAGTGGAGGGAGTGGAGGGGGGATTAGGATGAAGATAAAGATTAAGATTAAGATGAAGAGTCCGCTATTGGATTGTCAAAGAACACTGCGGACGCGTTGGGGTGGGATTGGATTTGTCCCCTCCTTTTTTGGCGGCCGGAGCTTCCGTAGTGGAAGCTAACAATAGGCTACCATGGTGCGGTGGGAGAGTCAATGAAGAATCTGGATTTGTTTGTGGGCATGTTGCAGCGGATGGGGATGGAGACGAGAAAGTTGCAACTTGTATCGGGACGATGCTAATGCGTTATGACGTGGTCTTGAAGGTTATCGCCACGCGCGTGCCGCCTTTGGCTCTATTATGGACTTTGATGGTGCCACCGTGCAAATCCATGATTGTTTTGGCTACCGTCAATCCCATCCCCGGCGCTTTGCCTTCGGGTTTGGTGGTAAAGAATGGGTCGAACGCCCTGGCGAGATTTTCCGGCGAGATGCCAAGGCCGGCGTCATCAATCTCTGCCACCACGAGCATGTCGTCGCCTTGAGAGTCAGGAGCAGTTTGGTCGCCGTTGTTGTGCGGAGAATGGGCGTGCGTGCGGATGACTAGCTGGCCGCCGCTGGGCATGGATTCGATTGCATTCATCAAGAGGTTCACAAACACCTGTTCGATTTTATCAGCATCCAGCAGACATGGCGGCAGGCTTCGTGAGAGATCGAGTTTGAGTGTAATGTGGCAACGCATGAGCTCGTGCTTGACGAAGCGCAGGGAGCGTTCAATCACGCTGTTGAGGTTGCCAGGAACCGCATTTATTTTTCTGGGAGCCGAGAAATCCAGGAGGCCATTGATGGCCGTGTTGGCGCGCTTCACCGCCTCTCGCATGTTCTTAAGGACGGTGGGCAGATTGCCATCATCGGGCGGGGGGTTGGAGGCGAGGTAGTCGATGCCCATGGAGGTGATGGCCAGGGGGGTCTTGACCTCGTGCGCGACGCCGGCCGCCAGGCGTCCCACCGAGTGGAGTCTTTCCAACTGGACGAGTTGCATCTGAACGGATGACAGATGCTCGTGCGATTCGCGTAAGCTTTCGAGCGCACCAAACAGCTCCAGCTCGCGGCGATGGAGCTGGTCGTTGGAATCCCGCAGTCGCTGCTCGGCTAGTTTCTGGCGTGTGATGTCGGCACAGACGCCCACGGCCTGCCAGCGCCGATCCCGGCCGGTTCCAGATGCACATCCTCGAACAGCCAGTGCAGTTGGCCAAAGCGGTCGATGCAGCGAAACTCCTGGTTGTAGGAGGATTCTTTTCGCGATAGAGCGGACGAGCTTCGCTCCCGGATCTCCAGGGCATCCTGCGGATCCCGGCTTTTCACCCACTCGATGGCATACGTGGAGTCGGGCGAAACATTTAAAGGCAGGATCTGCTGCGCCGCCTCTTCGTTTTTCACATGCAGGGCCCAGGAAAATCGTTGAGTGCCGCCCTGCGACGAATCGTCGCCGTCGATTGCGCGGATGTCGGCGTGCCAGAGAATGCAGCGTGCGTGGGCCATGACGCTTAACAGTTGCTGCTCGAAGCGACGACGGTCGCTGATGTCGCGGCTCATTCCAACCAGGCCCACAACCTTTCCCGTCTCATCGCGCAGCGGCACCTTGGTTTCCGAGACCCAATACTCATTGCCCGCGTGATTAGCGGTGCGCTGCTCCAAGCCGATGATCGGCCGCTCCGAGGCCATCATCGCCTGCTCCTGCTGGTAGAACGTTTCGGCAAGATCCTTCGGAAGAAAGTCAAAGATGGTTTTGCCGATGGCGTTTTCCGGACTGCCGGCGCCGAGGAATTGGAGATGAGCCAGATTGTTCAGGATGTAGCGGCTTTGGGAATCCTTGGCGTAGATCAGATCGGGAAGGTTGTCGATCAGCGTGCGCAGGAGGTTGCGCTCCCTAGCAAGCGATTGCTCGATGTCATCGCTCATGATGTCGTCCCCCGTCATGCGAGCCTGCCCCTTGCGGGCGAGCGCACGCCTGACGCGGTCCCTGAAACTAAACGACCGCGGCCAGCCGGTTCACGCGGAGGCCACGGTCCCCTGATCACGATCCAGAAAGTTCCTGCACCGCTTCGCTGGGCACAGTTGCCAGAGCCTCTTGCCTGGCCTGGCTCGATTGCGTTGTGCGCTCTATGTAATCCACCAGATCCTCCAGCCGAATCGTCTTGGGGAGGTAGGTGACCGGACCTTCGTAGCAACCGCTGGAGGCGACTTCAATCGTGGAGACGGTTGCGGTGAGAAACGCAAAAGGAATGTCTCGCAATCCCGGATCCTTTTGCAACCGGGCGGCCACTTCCCCTCCGTCCATGCCCGGCATCATGCAGTCGAGAAGAATCAGATTCGGCTTGAAGCCGTAGGCCAACTGCTGAAATTGGGAGGAAAGGTAGGAAGTCCGAACCTCATACAACCCCGTCAACTCCAGCGTGAGCTTCATCATGTGATTGAACGCAAGCTCATCGTCAACAATCAAGATCCGCTTTTTCATAGGCAACCCCTGTGGTGATCTCAGAATCCTAACCAACGGCGCAGGCAATAACGAGACAAAACGGGTTGGAATGCAAAATATTTTTGAACGCAATGTGACTGTCATGGTATGGGTTCGGTCAGGAACCAGTGCCGGCGATTCCGACCAGGTCGGTGTGGTTCACGGTTTCCTTCAGCCGCTGGCCCAGCGCACTGAGCTTTCGGGCCGCATCTTCCAGTTGCCGCGCGGACTGAATGTTGTGATTGCTTGCCTGCCTGATGCTCAGCATGGCGGCGGCTACCTGATCCATTCCCGCCAATTGCTGCTGGCTTGACGCCGCGATCTGCGTGGCGGCCTGAGCGCCGGCCGTCATGCTGTCGAAGAGCGTGAGGATCGACGCTCCGGCCGCGGTGGACTGTTGCACCCCTGAGTCGACAACTTTCATGGCTTGATCCGTAGCGATGACGGCGGCGGCAGTGGCCTGCTGAATGTCGTCCAATAGCGCCCGCACCTGGGCTGTCGCCTGCTTGGATTGCTCGGCCAGGCTCCGAACTTCCTGAGCAACGACCGCAAAACCCTTGCCTTGCTCGCCAGCCTTGGCGGCTTCGATCGCGGCATTGACGGCCAGCAGGTTTGACTGCCTGGCAAGCCCATCGATCGTGCCGGCGATCTGGCCGATGGCATTGCTTCGCTCAATGAGCCGATCAATCCCCTGCGACAGCGCCTCCATCTGTTCACGAATCCGGGCCATGCCCAATGCGGTTTCGTCGGTTGCGCTCTTGCCCAATTCAGACACCGCGGCGCTTTCACGAACCGCCTCGGCCAGCTCACGCGCTTTCTGATTTGACAATAGTGCGGTCTGTCTTACCTCTTCGACCGTGGCCGTGGTCTGGCTGACGGCGGTTGCCGTTTGCGAGGCGCCGGCCGCCAGTTCCGACGTGCTGGCGACAATGTCGATTGCCGAGGAGCCAAGCACGTTGACGCTGCGGAGGATCTCGTCGCTCTGCTCCTGGGTGAGCATGTTGATGCGAGCCAATTCTCGCACGCGGATGGCCAGCTCGGTGTTGGCCTGGACCTGCGCTGCTTGTGCTTCCTGGCGGTCGTTGTCCATGCGGTGAAGGACCCGGATGGTCAGGAGAAACAGGCCGCTGAAGACGGTGATGCTGCCTATTACGACCAGCGTCGTTCCCACCTCGCTGTTGAATAAACCAGCGCGCTCACCGACGAGTTTAAACCACCCCAGCACGGCCGGGATGACCACCGCGGCCGGCAGCAGACGCCGTGCAAGGAAGCCGCCGATGCCGGGACTCATGAGTGCTACAACCGGTCCGTGACTCGGCCAGGCGCAGAGTACTCCGCCCGCCAGGATCGTAAAGCCCAGTGCGGTGTGTACAGCCATTTGCGTATATCGCGCCATTCCATAGAGCGACTGAGAATCAACGCCATAGGCGAAACCGATCAGTGCGATAAACGCAATCAAGGTGCAGACGATGGCGAGGTATTGGGCCCATACATGTGCGATGGCCGTGCGCCGGTCCAGCAGAAGCAAAGCGATCCCGACAAGCACGAACCCAACGGCCGTATTGGCGCCATTCGCCCGGGCGATGAAGTCGAAGCGGCGTTTTGGGCTTCGCGAAAGAGAAGTTGGTCGATTCCCAGATCCCAGCCAAACAGATGCTCGCCAAGCGTCATCACGCCCAACAGGATGATCAGGCTTGCACAGGCGCGGGCTGTTGGGTGGTTTGGCTCGGAAGTCGGTCGAACCAGTGATCGCAGGCCGATTCCAGCCAGGATGAAACCAAAGGCGGTATTGGCCTTCATGGTGACCCACGACGGCACGACGCTTTTGAAGGCGGCCACGTCGAAGATCCAGCCGACGAGCACCAACAGGGCCATCAGGATGATGAGATTCGCAGAGCCTCTTGCGAGAGAGGTAAGTGGTGAAGTGCGCGGCCGATCGGGCTGCATTGTCATCGGGCGCTTCCTTAGACTTTGTAGCTTCCGACAAGATCCTTGAGGCGATGACCCAGCCCGCTGATGTTGCGCGCGGCCGCCTCCAACTGCCTGGACGATTCGGCGTTTTGGGCACTGGCTTCCTGGATGCTTAGCATCGCCATGGCGACCTGGTCCATGCCGACCAGTTGCTGATGGCTGGAGGCGGCGATCTGGGTGGCGGCGTTGGCGGCCTCGGCGACGCTGCTGGCGAGTGAGTCGATGGACCGGCCTGCCTCCTGCGACTGCTGCATGCCCGCCTCGACGGCCTTTGCACCAGCTCGGTTGCAATGGCCGCGGCGCCGGCGGCTTTTTGGATGTCGCTCAGGATTGTGCGCACCTGCGTGGTGGCCTGGCGCGATTGCTCGGCCATGTTCCTGACCTCCTGCGCAACGACTGCGAACCCCTTGCCATGTTCACCAGCCTTGGCGGCCTCGATGGCGGCGTTGACGGCCAGAAGGTTTGACTGCTGGGAGAGGTCGTCCACCGTGGCGATGACGTCGCCAATGGTCTGTGTTTGCTCGCTCAGACGCACCATGCTTTGTGCGATGGACTGCATCTGCTCGCGGATCCGACCCATCCCGGCGATCGTCTCTTCGGTCGACTTTTTCCCGCTCTGCGATGTCCGGGCAACGCGCTCGAGCGCCTTCGGAGACTTGCTGGGTCCTCTGGCTGGAAACAAGCGCTGTGTGCTTGACCTCTTCGACGGTGGTGCTGGTTTGACTCACCGCGCTGGCGGTCTCGGCCGCCCGGGCTGCGACCTGAGTGCTGAGGGCGAGGATCTCGGTGGACGATGAACCCAAGACGCCCGCGCTTTCGGTGATCTGCAGGGCGTGGGCCTGAAGCGATTTGTTCGCATCCTGCAATGCGCTTTGCCCGGCTTCGATTTCGCTGAGCATGTGGTTCACGGCGTCGGTTAACAGGCCAATCTCATCGCGGCCTCTTTTGGTTGCGCGAACGGAATAGTCTTTGCGCTCCGCAACACCCCGGGCCGTCTCCGCCAGTGCGAGAATCGGCTGGGTCAGGAACCGTTGCAGTCCAAAGGACAGCGCGAACGTGACTACGAACGCAACGACGACGACGATGCCAAGAATGATTCCGTACGACCTGAGACGCTCGTTCATCCGCTCCAGGTCCGCGCGGAGATAGATGGTGCCAAGGCGCTTGTCGTTCATCAGGATCGGATGAGAGAGTATCAGCGAGTTATTGGCAAAACGGTGTCCATCCTCCGGCGGCGCGGCCGGAAACACCTCAGCAGCGCCTTTGCGTGTGTACTCTGCGAATCGCTTTTGATCTTTCCCGTAAAGGCAGGCGGAGATGATGTGCGGCTCAGCCACCAGCGCCGACAGCGTTTCCTTCCCTGCATTCTCGTCCTGGAAGGAAAGGGCGGCCGTGCTGTTGCGCCCCAGCACATCGGCCAGCACCGTCATGTCCTGGGCCATTGTGCGGCGAAAAGTGACGATCTCGCGCACCACCATCGCAAAACAGGCCATCAGCAGCACGGACAGGCAGGTAAGCAGAATGGCCAGCGTTAATTTTCGCCGGATGGGCATATCGGAGAACCAGCGCACCTAATCTCGCTCCTTCCCCGCCACCCTGAGCAGTTGCGAGCTGATCTTAAGACCCTTATGACGCGCGGTGTCGGCGTTCACTTCGAACCGGACTTTATCGTCGGCTATGAAAAAGTTTATCACTCCGCCGCGCCGGGCAAAACCTTCGACCTCGCTTACGGTAACGACACTCGCGTCATCCACCGCCGTCAGGATCTGGGCAATCCTGGCCTTTTCAGATTTGCTGATGAACAGCAGATGACAACCCTTCAGGTCTTCCACCTGCCTGGAGCGTTTGATTATGAGCTTGCGCTCCTGCACGGTTTCGCCCTCCACGATCTGGTCGAGCGTCCCTCCGAAGGGATCGTCGCCCAACACCCCGATGTAGATGGGAGACTTGGCGTTGGCAAAGGCCTTGTCAGGCCACTCCACGAACTTCGCGAAATTGAAAAGGAATGCCGCCTTCACCTGATACTCATTGACAGGCCCATCCGCGCGGGCACTGAAGCCGATCACGGATGTGATGAGGATCGCGACGAGCCGGACGGTCCCAGACCTTGTGTTGGGCCGCGCGGTTCAATTCCCGCGGGCCGAACAACTGTGGCACATGGCGGAGTTAGGTGCATAGAAAGACCGCTTGAGGTAGGAAAGAGCCGAACCAGACCGGCGCTGACGTCGCACCTCTTAAAACCGGACGGACAAGGATACCACGAAACTCGTTCCGCGTGGGCTATAGGTGTCGCCATTAAATGGGGAGCCCACCTTGTCGCGGTTGTTGAGCAAATTGTACCCTGAAAATCCCAGATCGACATTCTTACCGATCACGTTGTTCCAGTACAGCGTGCGCATCGACGTAGGCGCGGTTTCGGATCAACACGTTCTGTGATGCGTCATCGACTGCGGCCTGATTGGTGAAGTATCGGAGGGTGGGCGAGAAGGTCACGTTGCGGGTGATGGCAAAATCCAGCCCGAGATTGGCGGTGTATTCCGGCGATCCGATGATCCGGCCTTGCTGGTTGACGTACGCGTGAATGGCTTCGGTTCCGCCGGTGGTGAAGTTCGGCCCGAACAGCTTGTTGTTAAAGAGATTCAGGCGGGAATCGTTCCATGCGCCGTTTGCCCAGACCGTCAGACGATCCGAGAGGGGCGCTTGAATCGTCAGCTCCACGCCGTTGCCGCGCAGATTGCCGCCGTTGGTGTGCGGATTGAAAAAGCTGATGAAGTCATGCAGCTCCTGGTGATAGATGTTGGCGCCCAAGCGGCACGTTGCCAACGTAAAAAATGTTGTCCAGCTCCACGGTCTCAAGGGCTTCGGGCTTTTGTGGCTGCGGCGAGCGTGCGGCAAAAAACGGCGGGGCGTTGTGCCCGCTTCCCCACACCTGATTCAACGACTCCAAGGCCGAGGGCATGCGCACCGCGCGGTTATAAATCAACTTGGAAACCCACGTCTTGGTCGGCTCGAAGATCACTCCCGATCGCCAGCCCGGGAACCACCGGTCGCCGTTGAGCCGCGTGTTGTGATCGATGCGAACGCCAGCCACCAGCTTCCATTTGTCGTTGATCCGATATTCGTCGTCGGCATAAAGACCAAGGGCGTAGGTGTCTTTGTCCACGAGCGTCGTCTGCGGATAAAACGCGTGCGGCCCGCTGCCTACGGGAAAAGCCGGGGAGTTGTAGGTGAAGAAGGTGTCGTAGTTGTGATCGTAGGAATACTGAACGCCGGCCTGAATCAGATGATTTTCATATCCGGTGTAGCGAAGGCCAAGCTCGCCGTTGTATTCCCACTCCTTGACTGACTGCTGCACCGCGTTGATCGGCGGGCCGCCGTCGTTCAGGCGGGTTTGCTCCCGCTGCGAGACGTCAAAACGCGCGACAGTCGTCAGTGTCGGGCTCCACGCGTGCTCGTTTTTCAAAAACAGCGAATAGATTTGTTCACCCATCTCGCCGTTGTTTTGAGGCGAGCCATTGTTGATATGCTCCTCCGGCCAGCTTTTCCGATAGGCGATGATCTGGCCAAACAGCTCGCCATACTGCCCCTTCACAAGCCCAAAATAACTGGGCCAGTCAATATCCCCCGTTTCGTGCGACCCGACCCGGCCAAGCGGCACGTTGTGGGTTGGCTTGCCATTCACCACCAAGTCCGCATCCCAGGCATCAAAACCGCGCATGGCCTCGGTGGTGAAGGTGGCGTTTAGAAACTGGTCTGGCGCCCAGTGGTGCCCGGCCATCAGCGTCTCGGAATACTGCAGGTAGTTGCCGATGGCGCTCACGATCTCCACACCGTCCACGTCGCGCGTAATCAGGTTCACCGTGGCGGCGAGGGTATTGGCGGGCTGAAACAGCGACGACGGGCCGACAACGATCTCCGCCCGCTCAACGGTGTCGAGGTTGATCGGCCCGTTCATGCTCAGGTCCTGCTCATGGGGGCCATTGAAATTCTGGCCATTGATCAGCATGCTGATTTTGTCGTTGTCGTTGGCCAGCAGGCCGCGCACGCCCACCACGTAATCCAGGTCTCTGTGAAAAACTGTGAATCCGGGGACGACCTGAAGCAGTTCGCCGGGACTTCGATAGCCGCGCTGGCGAATGAGAGATCCGGGATAGACGTAGATATTTCCCGGCGCTTCATCAATCCGTTCATTCACACGCGAGACCGTTGAAACCTGGACCTGCATCAGGTCTTCCAGGCTCATCCCCTTGAGCTTGGCGGCCTGCGGGTCGCTGGCTCCCGCGTGCGATGCCGGCGAAGCGGGCTTCGTCGCTGGCCGCGAAGTTGGAAGCGTGCCAACCGCCTCCTGCCCCCAGGTGGGGAGCCGCAGCAGACCAGTCAGCGCAACGCCGACACTCGCCGATAGCAGCCAGATTCGTCTCACACTCGACCCAGACCGCCTGGCAGATCGTCCGCCGTTCAGATGATGTAAGGTCATTGATGCCCGTACCCTGATAGATGGTTCCACACCGCTGGCCGCGACATCCCGTTGCCACAGCCTGTCGCCGAGGCGTTACCTTAGCAATACATTGTTGAAGATTCACATAAATCTTCTTTTCACGACAGCCACCATTTCTGGCGCTCATGATGGGTGTTTTAAGCGATGACATTGACTGTCAGCGCAGAATCCGCATATTCTTCCCTCCTGCTTCGCGGCCTGGCGCGGAGTTGTTTGTTGAATGGCCCCATCGTCTAGAGGCCCAGGACACCGCCCTTTCACGGCGGCGACAGGGGTTCGAATCCCCTTGGGGTCACTGAAAACCCGCGTTATTCGCGGGTTTTCTTATGCGACAGTGTGCCGAGCAATCAAATTCCCAGCGATCGACTGGGATTACAGCAAAGATACTGTCTAGCGGATACCAGTCACCAAGTCCCTCAGCTGAGTCATCCGTACATG
Source organism: uncultured Phycisphaerales bacterium (assembly GCA_963788015.1). Taxonomy (GTDB): domain Bacteria; phylum Planctomycetota; class Phycisphaerae; order Tepidisphaerales; family Tepidisphaeraceae; genus JBBRHH01. The sequence goes on along the minus strand of CAWBEY010000012.1, from coordinate 1,396,021 downwards.
ATTTGTCGTGAATATGCCGCAAGGATCTTCGTGGTCGGGAAGGTGTACATCGACTATCACCGCAACGGGCGTGGCTCGACCGCTGTCGCTCCTTATTCCACACGAGCACGACAGGATGCACCTGTTTCCAGTACCAGATTACCTGGGAGGAGCTATCAGAAAATGTTCTGCTGCTGCACATTTCAATGTCGCCAATGCGATGACTCATCTGAAAAGGCGGAAGAGCGACCCGTGGCTGCGAATTCGGGTAAGTCCCAATCTGACCTTCGAGATGTCCGCCTTGATTGATGGAGGTGATCCGTAGACTCCACTGTCATCGGCGACGCCTCTCCGCCGCCGCATCAGCTCGATCGCGCGGTCGCCGAACGCCATCGCAAAAACTTGGGCAATCGCCTCTCGGTAACTTTTCAAGGGGCGGGTATCATCTCGGCTCGGACGATTACTTGACGCCAATTTAAGCCGTGACCCGTCTGGACCCCATCGACTTCTCTTCCATCTTCGCCGCCGCCCCCGCTCCATATCTGCTCCTTGCCCCGGATGCCGACTTCACGATCCTCGCGGTGAATGACGCTTACCTCTCAGCTACGCTCACCACGCGCGAGCATCTGGTCGGGCGGAAATTGTTTGACGCCTTCCCTGACAATCCTGGCGACCCGCAGGCCACCGGCGTTTGCAACCTGCGGGCCTCGCTGCAACGGGTTCTGGCGGGCCGCCGCCGCCGACACGATGGCGGTGCAGAAGTACGACATTCCCCTACCCGCGTCGGAGGGCGGCGGCTTTGAGGAACGCTATTGGAGTCCAATCAACTCGCCGGTGATCGGGCCGGGAGGCGAGGTCGCCTACATCATTCATCGCGTCGAGGACGTAACCGATTCGTACACATGAAAGTACGTGAAGGGGAGCTAGACCGGCAATCGGAGGAGCTTCGGGGCCGTGCCGACCGCGTGGAAGCAGAAGTCTTACAACGGGCAAGGGAACTTTCCGACGCCAATGAGCGGCTGCGGGTGGCCAACAATGAACTGCGTCAGCCGTGAAACGGATCCACTCGGTGCCGGGGGTGCAGTGGACGTTCCAATAGAGTCGCGGGTGATCCATGAGGATCTGAACGCCGCTGCGGATGAGCAGGACCAAGAACAGGAAGTTCACGTAGTGAGTGATGCGGATCCAAGCCGCAAACCAGATGGCTGCGTCGCCGTCTGCGTGGTGAAATGAGTACTTGCGGGTACCGCCGGCAGCCCGAAAAGGCCCACTGTGCATAGGTGACGATCAACAGGATGACGAGAAACGCCCAGGGGCGGATTAGTTGCCGGCGGTTTCGCAGGATGACATCCTTCAATCGGAAAAGAATCCCTTGATCTCCTGCCAAGCGGCCAGTAGCTCGCTCTGCAATAGAAGGTGCGGCCCGCTCAATCGTGCAGACCCGCACGTCCGAGCGTGTCGATCCTGAGCGAATTGGTTCATGATGGAATGCCGTGACGGAGGGGAACCCTGCATTTGATCGAATCGGCCCTGAATCACTGAGTCAGGTCTTCGATCACCAGACCGTCAGAAGTCTTTGTGGCTCGAAGGAACATACTTTTGCTGATGGAGCCGGTCCCAAATGTACGCCAATCGTCGCTCGTCTTTCGTGACCACCAATTGCACCGATAGCGGTCGCCAAAGAGATGAACGCAATCCACTTGCTCATTGGGTTGCCGATCCATCGTTTGTTTTATGGCCTCGGACAAATCCGCCGCTGCGGTTGATGGAATGGAGGCGGACGTCTTATCGGCTTCTTGAGCTTCTGTCATTGCAATCCTTTGTTAAAGCAACCTCACCGACGGCGCGGTTTCATTGTACCCACTCTGGGATGCGACTGCGGCATGTTCGAGGAAGGTGGCCAAAGCGAGCGGCTTTCACTCTAAAACCATAACTTCCGAATCCACAACGGGCTTGTGGCAGACATGGCAGACATCTCCGCGGAAATTCAGAGAATTCGACTGTCGCGGCACTTTCGGTATTTGGTGGAGCTATTTAGCGGTGACCTCGCGATTTACGATCGCGAGCTATATGCTTCCCTGTTTACCATATGCACTATGTTTTTCAATTTTCAGGGTACAGTTCCGGGTATGTTTCTCTTGGAACCGGTATTCGATGAGAGGCTGACGACATCGTTACGCGTTGGCGACTACCGGTCCCAGCGTCTGATTAGGACGCTACGCCGCCGCCCCGACCCTCTTCTTCGGACCCGACCCCTTCCCGCGCCGCACGACCGCCGCCTGAAAGGACCCCACAACCATGGATCACCGTGGTGACTTTACCGCCGACCGGCGGCTGCTCTGGATTTCGAGCATCGCCATCGTGATCGGCGTGATCTGCGCGCTGATCGCCCGGCTCCTGCTCTGGCTGATCGCTCTCTTCACCAACCTCTTCTACTTCCAGACGCTTTCCGCCGATTCAAGCCGCATGCCCGCCCACAACATGCTGGGGTGGGTCGCGGTGCTGGTGCCGGTCGCCGGCGGACTGATCATCGGCCTGATGGCCCGCTACGGCTCGGACCGCATCCGCGGGCACGGCATCCCCGAGGCGCTCGAGGCAATCCTGATCGGCCGGGCGCGCATGCAGCCGAAGGTCGCGGTGCTCAAGCCGCTCTCGTCGGCCATCTCGATCGGCAGCGGCGGGCCGTTCGGCGCCGAGGGTCCGATCATCATGACCGGCGGCGCGGTCGGCTCGATCATCGCCCAGGCCTTCCACATGACCGTCCAACGAGCGCAAGACGCTGCTCGTCGCCGGCGCCGCCGGCGGCATGGCCGCGACCTTCGGCACGCCGGTCGCCGCCGTCCTGCTCGCCGTCGAACTGCTGCTCTTCGAGCTCAAGCCGCGCAGCCTGATCCCCGTCGCGCTGGCCAGCGCCGTCGCCGGCCTGATGCGCCCCTATCTGCTGGGCAGCGGGCCAATCTTCCCACCCGCCGTCCTGCACGGGGTCCTCCCCACCAGCGCCCTCTGCTTCGCGGTCCTGATCGGCCTGCTCGGGGGCCTGCTGTCGATGGGCCTGACCCGCGCCGTCTACGCCGCCGAGGACCTCTTCGAGCGAGTCCCCACTCACTGGATGTGGTGGCCGGCCATGGGCGGGCTGGTCATCGGCATCGGCGGCCTGATCCAGCCGCACGCACTGGGCGTCGGGTACGACAACATTGAGCACCTGCTGCGCGGGGACTACGTCGTCACGGCGGTCCTCAGCCTTCTCATCGTCAAAGGATTGATCTGGTCGATCGCCTTGGGCTCGGGCACTTCCGGCGGCGTGCTCGCGCCGCTGCTCATCATGGGCGGCGGCATGGGCGCGATCGCCTCGACGTTCATCCCCGGCGGCGACAAGGCGCTTTGGCCGCTGCTGGGGATGACCGCTGTGCTCGGCGGGACCATGCGCTCGCCGCTGACCGGCATCCTGTTCGCCCTGGAGCTGACCGGCGACTTCCAGTGCCTGCCGGCGCTGCTGATCGCCGCCGTGGTCGCCCACGCGTTCACCGTCCTGTGCATGAAGCGCTCGATCCTGACGGAGAAGGTCGCCCGCCGCGGCTTCCACATCACCCGCGAGTATTCCGTGGACCCGCTGGAGCGGCACAGCGTCGGCGACGTGATGTCGCGCGAGGTGGTCACCATCGCCGCCGCGGCCCCCGTGCGCGAGCTGATGGAGAATTACTTCTTCTCCTCTGGCGGGCGCAAGCACCAGAGCTACCCCGTGGTCGACGACCGCGGCCGCCTGATCGGCGTCGTGGCGCGCTCGAACATGCTCAAGCAGTGGATCGAGGCGATGAGCGCCCCGGCGGGCCGGGGGGCATGGCCGATGCACATCCCATCATCGCCTACGACCTGGTCGAGCGCCAGGCGATCACGATCCAGCCGTGGGAATCATGCCGCATCGCCGCCGAGCGCATGGCCCAAAACCGCGTCGGCCGCTTGCCGGTGGTCGATCCCGCCGACCCGACGAAACTGGTGGGGATAATCACCAGAAGTGATCTGCTCAAACCGCGCGAGATCCACGCCGACGAAGAGGGTAAACGCGAACGCTTCATCGTGCGCCGCAATACCAGCGGCGGCGCGACGGGAACGCCGGGCACGGATGAAGGTGGATGAACGAGGGTTGAATCAAAGGGGACGAATTTACCTTGTTGCGACCATCCGAACCTTGCGGCCGAGGCCGGTGAACCGGCGGACGTATTACTGGTAACATGATCAGAAACAAAGCCCCGTGCCTTGCGGCCGTACGGGGTCAGCACAATTCTTCCTAATCCGTGAACACAGTTCCGCGCGGGTCAACCTCAGCCAGATTAACAATAAAGGACAATCGCCAGGATCCAAGATGCGACTATGGCCTGCGCCCCCGGACGCTGCCCGTTATACAGGCATGCAGACATTGCTCCGCGGTGAGGCGATATCGCCGCCGGAACGCGGATCTAGGCTCTCTCGCCGGACGCCGCCGTCAGTTGTGAAGCACGGTGGTGAGCGGCAGCTTTTGCTCAAGGTGATATCCCAGCTTCACGGCGACAATCCGGGAGTTGCCGGCGTCGGCGATGAAGAGGCGGCGGTCGGTGTGGGCCGCGACGTAGCAGGCGTGGAAGAGGGAGACTTCGTCGCCGCCGATGGACCGCGGGTTGGGCGGGCCGCCGTCGGCGATGAGGGGCTTGCCGTCATCGACGTTGCCGTACTTGCCGATGCGCAGGATCAGGTTGCCGTTCTGGTCGAGGACGGCGACGCTAAAGTGGTCGATTTCGGGGGCGAAGGAGCGGGCGAAATCGTCGAGGCAGAAGCGTGAGTTCCAGCAGTCGCAGCCGCCGCCGGTATGGGCGGGATTGAACCCGTCCCAGCCGACGCCGCCGTAGCACCATTCGGCGCCGTCGGCCCAGGCTTTGCCGAGCTTTCCGTTCATCAGGTCGAAGGGGCGGCTGGGCCAGGAAATCTTCGAAAGCGGGATCGCGGCGGCGGCGCTGGAGCTGATGACCTTGCCCTCCTTCGGCTTGAATTTGATCAGAGTGCCGGTCATCTCATTCCAATAGGGCTTGCCGTCGTCGAGGACGCGGGTGGGCGAGGCCATCACATAGATGTTGTCGTTGTGGTCCATGAACGCGCCGTTCATGCCAGTGAGGCCGGGCACGGCGTCCTCGGTGACGAGCGTGCCGTGCGAGTCCCAGATGTGGAGTTCCTGCCAGCGCACCCGCCCTGGAAACAGGCGCGGCGTGTAAGGCTTGGCGGTGATCTCGGCACGGGAGCGTTCCCAGGGGCTGTCGTGGTCGGTGCGGGTGACTTCCTGGGCGCGGCTGGTGCAGGAGATGATAAGATTGCCCTTGGGGGAAACGCTCATGCCGCCCTGGTTCCAGCAGACGGGGCGGATGCCGGGGGTGGCCAGGGCGGAGAGAACGTCGGCGCGTTTACTGCCGCCGAGCGAGGTAAAGCCGACGTTCTTATGTTCCTCACCATAGTCCCATGGGACTTCGCGCCAGGTGCGCGAGTCATAGCGGGCGACCAGCGTGTCGGTTCGGAGGTAGGCCAGTCCCTGTTGATCGAAGCAGAGGTCCTCGGCGTCGAAGGGGATTTCCACCATCTGGACTTTGCCGGTGGCCGGGTCAATTTGCGGCATTCGGTAGAAGGACTTGCTGAAGCCGGAATCTTCCAGCACGTAGAGTTTTTCGTCTTTCGGGTTTACCACCAGCCGCTGGCGCGCGAAATCCGGCGGCTTGATCTGGACGACTGCCGATTTCGCGTCGTCGGCGAAGTTGCGATGGACCATCCACTGCCCGACTTTTTCCACCAGCAGGCGCGCGCCATCGTTCATCCAGGGGTCGCGGTCGCGGCGCTCGTAGGCGCCGACGCCACCCCAGGCGACGTCGATACGCGAGATGTTGTGCTTGCGGGCGACGGTCCAGAGCGTGGGCGTTTTCGCGTACCAGTCCACGGCGACGTTTACGAGCGGGCCGGTCAGGAAGAAGCCGGTCAGGTTGATGTCGAGGGGGAGCGGCTGCGTGGAAATAAGTTTGGGATCTTCCAGCGCGCCGTACCGGCGTAAAGTGGGCTTCACCTTGTCCCATTGGAAGTCGCGCTCCTTCGCGATCTTGTTCGAAGCGCCGATGATCGGCCAGGAAAAGACCCAGATTTCGCCGGTGGTCGGACTGACGAGCACCTTTGCGGGCTTGGGCGTGCTGATGGTCTTGAGGAGCTTGGCGTCGGGTGAGAATACCTGCACGCGGTCGTTCAGGGCGTCGCTTACATAGACTCGGCCTTTGGCGTCGCAGGCCACCGAGGTCGGCACAGTGAAATGCTCGGCGTCGTCGCCGGCGCCGGCGTCGGTTTTCAGGACGCCGGCGAATACGGTGGGTTCGGCGTCCTGGTCGTAGTTGATCTTGAGCACGGCGTGTAGGCAGTTGGCGCCAGTCTGGTAGAACTCGCGCCAGACGTAGCCGGTCATGTACAGGGTTTTGCCGTCCGGACTGAACGCGAGGCTGGACGGGCCGATGATTTCTTCGCCGCCGCCCTGGCCGCCGTAACCTGACCACTTGGCGCGCTGGCCGATCTTGGGGCCGGTCAAGTTCAGGCCGCCGCTGGCGCCGTCGAGGGCGAGGCGGTTGACCTGATCGAACCCGAGGGCGACGCGATTGCCGGCGGCGGCCATGGCGGTGGCGCCGAAGCCGTCGCCGAACTTGTAGGGAAGTGCCACGACGGCGCTGGTGCCGCTGGTCAGAAGCGAGGCCTGGACGAAGCCGTGTTTGACGGGAAGTTTGGCGCCGTCCTGCGGGGCCGCCTGCGTCTCCAGGCCGGCGATTTCATTCAGCTTCGCGGCGGGAAATGGGTAGACGGTGCGAAGATAGTTGCCGTCGTGGTCGTATAGGCGCAGCTCATCGACGCCGCGGCCTTCGAACATCAGCACGCCCTCCTCGGTTGCGCAGAGCAGCGGGCAGGCGTTGGCCATGCGCTTGTGCGGCGACCAGAAGAGAGTCCGCTCAAACTGCGGCTTAAGGCCGAGGGAGACGCGAATGCTGATGCGGTCTAATTCTTCGACGTATTCGCCGGCGTCGTTCTTGGAGTCCCAGACGACAGTCTGCTGGAGGGAGTCCTTTTGGAAAGGCTCGGGGCGCGCGGGCCCAAAACGCCGCTGGCCAGGTGCCGAATGATGCGTCCGCCGACGTCCTCGACGGCGACGGTGGCGTCGCAGTAGGCCTTGCTGGTGAAGGTGATGATGAACTTGTCGCCGTCGCGTTTAAGAGACGGTTGCAGCGTGAACTCAAATACTTGTTGGCGTTTGATCTTGAATTCGTCGGCGGGCGCGGCGCAGGCACGCGGCGGTGAGGACGCCAATGCGCAGGAGAACGAACAGAACAACAAAATGAGCTGAGGGACACGCATGGGCATCAGTTGCTATCGCAGCGGCAGTCGTTCGGTTGCGTGATATTCGAGCTTTACGCTGACGATTCTGGCATTGCCCGCGTCGGCGATGAAGAGGCGGCGGTCGGTGTGGGCCGCGACGTAGCAGGCGTGGGCGAGGGCGACCTCGTCGCCGCCGATGGCGCGCGGGGCGGAGGGGCCGCCGGCGAGGATCAGTGGCTTGCCGTCATCGACGTTGCCGTACTTGCCGATGCGCAGAATCAGATTGCCGTTGGTGTCGAGGACGGCGACGCTGTAGCAGAGCGGCTCGGGGGCGAAACAGCGGGCGAAAAGGTCCATGTCAAAGCGCGAGTTCCAGCAGACGCAGGCACCGGGTGTGCCGAAGCCTACGCCGCCGTAAAACCACTGCGCGCCTTTGATCCAGCCACTGGTGTAGCCGGAGATATCAGGCGGGCGATTGGGCTTATCGTCGGGGCCAAGGGGGATGGGTATGGCGCCGCTGTTGCTGAGTACCTTGGCCTTTCCAGCCGCCACTTTGACCAGGGTGCAGGAGGTGTCGCGCGGCAGGCCGGGGTCAAAAGCCTTGCCGTCGAGCAGCCGGCGCGAGGCCAACATCATGTAGATATTGTCGTCGCGGTCGATCTTGATTCCGTTCATGTGGCCGACGCCTGGCACGGCGTCGGCGAGGAACAGGTTGCCGTGCTTGTCGTAAATGTGGACCTCGCCCCAGCGCATGCGTCCCGGATAAAGCGCGGGTGCGTACGGTTCACCCTGATAGTCGAAATGCGCCTCGCCGCGGTGCCACTGCGGGGTGTCGGCCATCTTGCTGCCGTTGCAGGTGCTGACGACGAGGTGGCCTTTGGCCGAGACGTCCAGGCCTCCCATGTGCCAGAAGTTGAAGGAGCGATGGCCGGGCGTGCGGAGGGAGGACCTGGTGTCGGCCTCCTTGCGCCCATGCCGAAACTGTGCTTTCGCAGCTCCTCGCCGTAGTCCCAGGGGACCTCACGCCAGCTCGATGAGTCGTATCGAGTGACCATTGGGTCGGTGCGGATGTATGCGAGGCCGGTGGCGTCGAAGCAAAGGTCCTCGGCGCCCAGCGGAAGGTCGAGCAGCTTGATGGCGCCGGTGTCGGGAGCGATTTCAACGACTTGGTTGAAAGACTTCATGACACCGCTGTCGCCCTCCTCGACATACAGATTGCCGCTGGCGGGGTTCACGCTGAGGCGCTGCCGCCAGAGAATCGGAGGTTGAAGGCGGGTGACGGATTTCTTCACGTCGTCGGCGCAGTTTCGTTTGGCGACCAGTTTGCCGCCGACCTCCTCAAAAAGTTGAGGGCAGCCGCCGTCGAAGGCGGTTTTGATACCTTCAATGCTGCCGTCGTCGTGGCCCATGACTTCGCCGACCCTGCCGTTGACGATCCAGACGGTTGGCTTTTCGGCAAAGGTGTCGAGCTCGACGCGGTGTTGCACGCCGCCGGGGGTGTTCCAGGAGACGGTAGGGTTGTAACCGGTGAGGGGCAGGGGGCACTTGGATTTGACGATTGGGTTATCCAAAGGCCCGAGGTGGGACATGGTGGGTTCGACCTTGAGCTGGTCGGACGTGATCAGGAAGTTCCGCAGCATCCAGGAGAAGACGTAGATGTCGCCGGTCTTGTGGTGGACCGCGACATACGCGGGCTTGGTGACGGGAATCGATTGAAGGTGTTTGCCGTTTGCGTCGAACACCTGGAGACGGTCGTTCATGTAATCGGCGACGTAGACGCGGCCTTGGGCGTCGCACGCCACGGACGCCGCCACCCGGAATTCCCCATCCTTGTCGCCGCCGTTTTTCGTGCCGGGCTTGTCGCTGCCGGCAAAAAGTTTGGGCAGATCGTTCTGGCCGACGGCCATGCGGAACACGCCATTCATCCACTCTTGGCCGCCCCAACCGCGGTTGAACTCGGCGTGGTAGCCGGCCAGGTAAAGCCACTTTCCATCGGGGCTCAAGGTGGCACTGAGCGGCGTGTAAGTGAACGGCTGGTTCGCCCAGCCGCACACGTCTTTAGGGACGGGAATGCCGACCACCGGTCCTTCGAGGGACAGTGGAGCGTTGCTGCCGTCTGGGCCGAGCCGATTGAGATTGTAATTGACGAGGCAGAGCAGGCCGTTGCCCGCGGCCATCGCGCTGACGGCGAAGTCCTCGCTGGAGTCACTGGTTTTGCTGGAGCCGCTGGTGAGCAGCGTGGCCTGGTGGTACCCCTGCTTCAAGGGAAGGGACTGACCATTCTGCACGAAGGTGTGCATCTTCAGCCCAGGTATTTTGCCGATCAACCCGGCTGGGAACGGATAGAGCGTGCGAAGGTAATTGCCGTCATGATCCAGGAGGCGCACGTGGTCCACCGCGTACCCTTCGGCCACGTAAACGCCCTCAGGGGCGGCGCGAAGCACCGGGTAGGACAGCCCGATGCGCTTGTGCGGCGACCAGAAGAGGGTGCGCTCGAATTGCGGTTTCAAGCCAAGGGAAACGCGCGCGGTGATGCCGGCGAGATCGTCGATGTAATCTCCCTGATCATTTTTCCCATCCCACGCGATCGACTGGGCAAGCGAGTTCTTTTGGAAGGGTTCGGGTGCATTGGCGCCGAGGACGCCGCTGGCCAGGTGGCGGACGATTCTCCCTCCGGCGTCTTCGATGGCGACAGTCGCGTCGCAATAAGCCTTGCTGCTGAAGGTGATGAGGGTCTGGTTGGACTCGCGGCGGAGGGCAGGCTTCTCTGTGAATTCGAAGATCTCCTGACGCTTGGGCGTGAACTCCTCCACCGCCGTTGCCGCCGCGAGAATTCCGGGACTGATTCCAATCAGAATGACGAACAACACGCGGCGCATAGGCCATTTCCTTTTCCCACCAATCACCTCGAACACACTCTTAATTTCCAGCGTCGCGAACATCCTTCAGGGCAATTTTCTCTTCGGCGTGATACCCCAGCTTTACGCTGAAGATACGGTCACTGGCGCCGTCGGCCACGAAAAGGCGGCGATCGGTATCCGTGGCGAGGTAAGCGCCGTGGACCATGCCGACCTCGTCGCCGCCTAGAGGAACAGAACTCTTCGGCCCGGCGCTGTCGGCGTTACCGTATTGGCCGATGCGAAGGATCAAGTTACCGTTGGAATCGAGAACCGCGACGCGGTAGCGATCCAGCTCCGGCGCGAATGATCTGCCGAAATAGTCGAAGGCGGCGCGGGCATTCCAGCAGGCGCAGCCGTTGCCGGCGTTTTTCCCGTCGTAGCCGACGCCGCCGTACATCCACTCGACGCCCTCGGCCCAGGCGGGCCCCTGGCCGTTGCCCACCAGATCAATGGGGCGGTTGGGGTACTCGGCCTCTGCCAGTGGCACGGTCGCTTTCTGGCTGATGAATCGCGACTTGTTGGGCTTTGCTTTAAGGAGCGTGCCGGTGAGCTTGTTGAGATAAGGTTTGCCGTCGATGACCCGCGTGGCGCTGGACATCATGTACAGGCTGTCGTCGCGGCCGAGGCCGATGCCGTACGTCGTGCCGCCGATGCCGGGGACGGTGTCTTCGTGGACGACGGTGCCGTGCTTGTCCCAGATGTGGATGAGGGGCGCGCCGCCGCGGCCGCCGTTGGATCGGCCGGGATACATCCGCGGCGTGTAAGGCTTGCCGGGCTGCTCCACTTTGCCGGTTTCAAATTTCTCGGTCACCGGCTCGGTTTGCACGCCGCAGGCGACGGCGAGGTTGCCGTTACTCGAGACGAACATGCCGCCGTGGTGCCAGCCCCCGTTGGCGGGGAGCGCCAGGCCGCTCTGGACGTCGGCGGTTTTCCGGTCGGAGCCAGCGCTGGTGCAGACGCCGTTGCGCTGCTCGCCGTAGTCGAAGGGGACTTCGCGCCAATTAGACGGGTCATAGCGGGCGACGACGCCGATGGTGCGGAGGTAGGCCAGGCCGTCCTGATCGAAGCACATGTCCTCTGCGTCGAAAGGGATGGGAACGACGTTGACATCGCCGGTGTGCGGATCCAGCTCGAGAAGCGACTTAAACGATTTGTAGTCGAATGCCTCCCCTTCGCCGACGTAAACCTTTCCGTTTTTGGGATTGGCGTAAAGGCGGGCGCGGGCGTAGCGCGGCGGCTCGGTACGTTTGACGGATTTGCGGACGTCCTCGTCGAAGCTGTCTTTGCGCTTCAGCGCGCCACCTTCGAGCGAGTAAAGCTCGACATTGCTGAAGGACATCTTCCCGCGGCGCATGACGTTCTCGCGGTCCCATTCGCGAGCCAGCCAGACCGTGGGAGGACTGCTGAATCCGTCCACGGCGGCGGAGATGGGGAAGCCGGTGCCGCTGTAAAGATAGCCGGGCTTGCCGCTGGCATAGGCTTCGGGCAAGGGGCAGGAGAGCTTTTTGGCGGGGTTCGGGAAGGGCGCAAAGACGGTGAGTTGCGGCATCACTTCTTCCGGGTTCTTGAACATGAAGATGTTGTAGACCAGCGTGGAGAAGACGTAGATTACCTGCGTTTTTCCGTCGATGCTGACGATGGAGGGCCGGTGGACGGCGATGGTTTTCAGGTAAGCGCCCTCAGCGGAGTAAACTTGGACGCGGTCGTTCATGTAATCAGCGACGTAGACCCGGCCGTCGTTGTCGACAGCGAGGGAAGCGGGGACTTTAAAGCTCTTGTTGTCGCTGCCGAAGTTGTCGAGATCGAGGGACCCTGCGAACAGCTTTGGCGGATCTTCGCTGTCAATGGCCATCTTCATGACGCAGTGAAAGGTGTGCCAGTTGCCGCTGGTGAGGATGTCGTTGGAGGCGGTGCCGTAGTGGCAGAAGGTGTAGCCGCTGAGGTAGAGGGTTTTGCCGTCGGGGCTGAGGGCGGCGGTGCGCGGCGGGATGGCGACGCGACGGCCTTTGGTGAGCGGACCATCGCCGGGAGTGAGGAGGGAGATTGCGGGGCCTTCGAGGTCAAGGCCGCCGGAGGTGCCGTCGGTGGCGAGGCGGGAGAGATAGGTTTTACCCAGGGCCACGCGATTGTTCTGGACAGCGAGAATGGAAGAGGCGTTGCCGTACATGGAAAAGTGGCAATCGCCGTCGGCCTGTAGCGCATCGATGGCATACTTGCGCGGATATTCGTAGCCGTAGAGGTTGCCGCAGGTGAGGAAGGTCTGCTGGAGGAACGTCGGCTTGACGGGAAGGCTCAGGCCGTCCTGCGGATAGTCGGTGCGCCGGAGCCCTTTGACTCTGTCGATCTTGTTGGCGGCGAAGGGATAGAGCGTGCGGGCGTAGCTTCCGTCGTGACTGTAAAGGCGGACGAAGTCGCGGGCGTCGCCGCCTTCGTAGACATAGACGCCGTCTGATGTCGGTTGGAAGAGCGGCGTGTCGCGGCCGTGGCGGCGCTTGGGCTCGGAAAGCAGGTCGCGCTCGAAGGACGGCTTGAGTCCGAGGGAAACGCGGACAATCAGGCTGTCCTTGTCGTCGCGGTAGTCGCCTTTGTCGTCCTTCCCGTCCCAGGTCAGCGATTGCTTGAACGTGTTTTTCTGGAACGGTTCGGGCGCAGTGGCGCCGAGAACGCCGCTGGCGAGATGTCGAATGATGCGTCTGTCCGCGGTTTCGACTGCCACGGTCGCGTCGCAGGCGCCTTTGCTGGCGAAGTTGATGGTGATGTGATCGCCATGGCGCACGAGCTGCGGCTTTTCTGCAAATTCGAAGATGTCCTGGCGCTTGATCTTGAACTCTTCAAGCGCGTTGGCCGAGGCTAGAGGTGTTGCGCTAAATGATGCAAGGAGGATAGCGATGAGAGTGCAAGATGTGTTCATGGCGTAAAATCTCGCTGCCGGTGATATTACACGCGCGGAGCAAACGCTGTTGCGGCCAGGGCAACACTGTGGGTTTGATTTTGTACGATTTGTGGCTGGCGCGAGCCACATCCCACAGACAGACTTGGAGCCGTTGACCCCCTGATGCAGTTGCCATTCACTCATCCCTGGATTCTGGCTGCTTTAGCGGCGGTATTGCTGCCGATCCTGATTGAATGGCTATTCCGCCGCCGTCGAAGGCGCGTTGAGCTTCCCACCATTCGCTTTCTGCTTCGCAACAAGGAACAGAAGAAGGTCAAGCGACAGGACCGAATCCTATTGGCCGTTCGCATGCTGGGCGTGTTGTGCCTGGTGCTGGCGGTGGCGCGGCCGCATGATCCGGCGCGGGCTGATCGGCGGCGCGAGCCGCAGGCATGTCGTAGTGCTGCTCGACGGGACGGCGAGCATGAATCAGCAGGTCGGCGTGACGACGGCCTTTTCACTGGCTCAGAAAAAAGCATCGGCGATGGTGCGGGGATGCCAGCTGGGGCGGCTGGTAAGCGTTGTGCTTCTGGGGACAAGGCGGAGACGGTCTTGGAGCGCGGCACCGATGCGCAGACCGCCGCTGCCCGCATCGATTCATTGCGCTGCGGATCCGGCGCGCGCGCCGATGGCAGCGGCTTTGGAGGCGACGCGAGATCTGCTGGGCAAAGGCAAGGACGAACAGGTTGAGATCTGCATCTTCAGCGATTTCCAGAAGCAACCTGGGCCGGCGACGCCAGCCGATCAAGACGGCAGCGCAGGCGCTGGGGGATTTGTCGAGGAAGTCGGACACATTCCTCATTGACGTCGGCGGCAAGCCCGCCTTCAACTACATGCTGACCGACCTTCGGCCCGGAGGAGTGGCTGATGTCCGCCGGGATGCCGGTGCGTTTCCGCAGCGTGGTGGAAGCGTGGAAAACGCCGAAGGATGCGAAGGCGACAGTGACTTTTCTGGTGAATGGGGTGAAGAAGGATGTGCGGGAAGTGCAGCCGGGAGAGCAGCCGGTTCTGATCACATTCGAGCATCGTTTCACACAGGCGGGAGAATATTTAGTGGAGGCGGTGCTGGAGGGGGATGAGTATCGAATCGACAACCACCGCTATTGCCTGTGCACGGTTCCGGAGAACGTGCAGGTGCTGGTGCTGGACGAAGAGCGCTCCGGCCAGTGGCAACGGCGATGCGTCGAGCATGAGCGCCGACAGCGCTTACTTTGCGCGGGCGCTGGCGCCGCCGACACATCCAGGCGCGGAGCGGGTGTCGCGTTTTTCGGTGAAGGTGGTTCAGCCGGCGCAGACTGGATTTTGAAAACATCGAAAAGTATGCCGCGGTTGTGCTGGCCGGGACGGGCGTTGTCAGCGAGGCGGCGGCGGCGAAGCTGGAGAGCTACGTGAGTGAAGGGGGAGCCTTGTGGCTCTTTCTTGGGCCGCGGGTGGATCTCTATCAGTACAACAAGGTGCTGTACAAGGAGGGGAAAGGGGTGCTGCCATGCCGGCTTACGGCGGCTGTCGCGACGCAGCCGACGAACGACGAGCCGCCGCGCGCGCGATTCGGTGAGGCGGGGCATCCGGCGCTGGCCGCGCTGAGCGTCGCGGGGAGCGCTGATGCACCGTTTAGGCGATACATGGGGATGGAAGTTGGAGCGGGCGCCCGGGTTGTGCTTGCGCTTTCGAACGGGGCGCCGGTGCTGGTGGAGAAGTCCTTTGGGCGGGGCAAGGTGATGCTGGCGGATTTCACCGCCGGCGTCGATTGGACATACCTTCCCGCGACGGCCGACTATCCCATCCTCGTCCAGGAGTTGATGCGCTATCTCGTCGGCAACCTCGATGCGAGCGTGAACCTCAACGTCGGCGACCGCTTCGAGCAACCTGTTTTTGTTTCGACACAGCATCTGCTGGTGAGATATCCGGATGGGCACAAAGTCCGTCTTGCGCCGCATCCGCGAGTCGACCGGAAAAACGCCTGGATGCTCAGCCTCGAAGACACGCGCCAGCAGGGGCTGTATGAGGTAGTCGATGCGCCGGCGGAGGTGATGCCGCGATTGCGGTTTGTCGTGAATCAGAAATCGGCCGGCGGGGACTTGAGCCGGCTGAGCCGCGATGAGGTGGCCGATGCGCTCGGGCATGGCAACTGGCGATGGATCGGCCCGGAAGCGCCGTTTGAGGAGCTGGTGTCGCGACGGCTGGACGTGACGGAGCTGGCGCCGGCGGTGCTGTGGGCGCTGGTGCTGGTGCTGGGCGGGGAATCACTGCTGGCGATGGTCTTCGGACGGCGCCGGGGAGGGGTGGCGGCATGAGGCTGACGACGCTGACGGCCGGGGGGATGACGGTGTTTCTGCTGGCGTTGTCCGCGGCGCTGGCGGTGTTTTATTCGTATGTGTATCGCCGGGAAGGGCGGCAGGCGCACGGGCTTTTCCGACCCAGGCAGTGGACGCTGCGTGCGCTGCGGATCGTCGTGGCGACGATGGTCATCCTCGCCATTGCCGCGGCCGGCCGTTTCGTACACGCGCCACACGAGACGCCTGCCGGTGGTGGCGATGCTCGTAGACGATTCCACCAGCATGAGCTTTCCGGATGCCCGAGAGAATCCACTCGCGCAAGCGAACCCGCGTGACCAGCGGCGGCGATATGACACGGCCCAAACGGTGGTCCAGAAGCTTCAGGAAAAGCTCACCCGCACCCATCGCGTGCAGATGTACACCTTCTCGGACACGCTGAACTTATTGAAGGAGCTGCCCAACCGCGCCAGCGACGTCGATCCGGTGACGCCGCGGGCCCAGTTGTTCAAGGATGCTCCCGAGCCCAGTAACGACTACACCAACATCGGCGATGGCTTGCAGGATGCCCTGCGCGAGCTGGCGGGGAATCGCATCGCGGGGCTGGTGCTGCTCAGCGACGGACGCCAGACCGGCGGGCGAAACCTCCAGGATGTGGCGAATCAGGTGGCCGACGCGAAGGTGCCGGTGCACACGGTTGTGCTGGGCAGCGAATTTCCGCTGCGCGACCTGCGAATTGACGACGTGGTGGTGGCGCCGGAGGTCAGCCTCGGGGACGTGCTGAGCTTTCGCGTAAAGATCACCAATCAGATCGAGGCGCCGCTGAACACCACGCTTACGCTGCTGGAGGACGGGAAGAAGGTCAACGAGAAGCCGCTCGTGCTGGCCCGCGGCGAAAACCTTGCCACCATTTCCACCATCGCCAATACCGAGGGAACGCGGGAGTTTCAGCTTGTTCTGCCCCACTTCGATGATGAGGTGGATATCGAGAACAACCAGGCCGTCGTGCAGGTGAAGGTGGTGAAGCGGACGCTTAGCGGTGCTGATGATCGCCGGGAATCCCAGCCGGGAATACTTTTATCTGACGCCGGCGCTGTTGCGCGATCCGGTGGTGGAGCTGTCCTGTTTCCTGCAATGCGCGGATGTCGACTACGTGCAGCAGGGGAACGTGGCGATCGAGCGCCTGCCGCGATCGATCGAGGAGTGGAAGCAGTTCGACGTGGTGATCCTGCTGGATGTGGATCCGAACAAGATCACCAGCCAGCAGGTTGCGGAGATGGAGAACATGGTGCGCACCGGCGGAGGGCTGATGGTGCTCGCCGGGCGCAATCAGGGACTGGCGAAGCTGATCCAGGTACATGCGGTGAAAGTGCGGGAGATGCTGCCGATTGAGCTGGATAAGAACCTCCTGCCCAACTACCTCGACATTCTCGACAAGCCCTTCAAAGCGGAGCGAACACCCAAGGGCCGGGGCCATCCGATCATGCGGCTGGAGCGGGACGACCAGGCCAACGAGGCGGCGTGGGCGGGTTTCCCGCAGTTTTACTGGCGGCATCCGGTGGCCGCGCCAAGCCGCAGTCGGTCACGCTGCTGGAGGAGGCCGGCGGCAGCGTCGATCAGCGCACGTGCCTGATGGCGATCCATCGCTACTACGAAGGGGCGGTTTTCTACTACGGGTTGGACAGCGTCTGGCGCTGGCGCTTTCCCGGCGAAAGCTACGACTACGATCGGTTCTGGACCAACGTGATCCGCTATCTCGGCGAAACCCGATCTGCGCGGATCGCAACAACAGGTCGCCCTCAGCACCGATCGCATGAGCTACAGCCCGGGCGATGAAGTCCAAATACGCCTGCGCATCCTCGATCCCGCGCTGATGGCTCAGTTGGAAGGCCAGTCGCTTTATGCGTCCGTCACTTCGCCTCAGAAGGACGTGCAGATGGTGCCGCTCAAGCTCGATCCGAGCGGTGAGATGCTGTACCTCGGCACACACCGGTCGCGCCACATCGGCAGCATGGTGGTCCAGGCGAAGCACGCGGCGCCCGGGGCGGCCAGCGACCAGAAGCCGATTTTTGACGTCGAGCATGTCTTTCAGGTCAGGATGCAATCGCTGGAAGCCCGCGACACCAGCGCCGACTTCGAAGCGATGCGCAAGCTGGCGAAGCAGACCGGCGGCCAGTATTTCGATTACCACAACATGGCAAACGTCGGCGATCTCGCGGCCGCCATCCCCGCCGATCCGCAGGTGCTGAGCGAGGATTTGACGCTCGAACTGTGGGACGGTTTGGCGTTCCTGTTCTTGTTCCTGGCGCTGATTTCGGCTGAATGGTCACTCAGAAAGTTGTACGGTCTTTTATGATTCGATGGATTCTGACCATCCTCCTTCTTGTGGCGGCGCTGACGCTTGGCGACACCAAGCCAACTGCGACCAGGCCGGCGACGACGAGGAGCTCGATTGACGACACGCAGGCTTTGCTGGCGCAGCGCGACAAGGCGCTGGAGCGCCGGTTCCCCGGCAAAGACCCGGCGTTTCTTGTGCTGCCGCGCCCTGCCGAGCGCAGCCAAATCGCCAAAGAACTGCTCTCGCCGCAGGTGCTGGAGACGACGGAAAAGGCGCTGGCGTACCTGGCCCGCACCCAGGACCCCGACGGCGGCTGGTCGGATGGGCACTACGCTTCCAACACCGGCGTGACGGCGCTGGTGTGCATGGCTTTTATGGCGGAGGGGTCGCGGCCGCGCGTGGGACGATTTGGCAAGCAACTGAATAACGGCCTGGAATTCCTCCTGAACAACGTCAAGAAAGGCAGCGGCGTCATCGCGGGCAAGGGGAACAATCCTTACGGCCCCATGTACGAGCACGCCTATGCGACGCTGGCGCTGTTTGTTCGCGTATGGCGATATGCCGTGGCGGCCAGAAATTAAGGACGTGCTGACCGAGGCGCTGGAGGTGCTGAAGAAGAGCCAGAAGCAGGATGGTGGCTGGCGCTACGACATCAGCAACACCGGCGCGAGCGACATGTCGGTGACGGCGAATGTGCTGTGGGTGCTGCGAACGGCGAAGAAATGCGGCTTCACCGTCCGCCAGGAGAGCATCGACAAGGCGGTGAAATATGTCGAGCAGTGCGCGCAGCCGGACGGCACGTTTCGCTACCGCACCTTTGGCCTTGAAGCATCGCCGAGCCTCGGCGGAACGGGAATCATCGGCCTGTGCAACCACGGCCGGATGGATCATCCGCTGATTCCCAGGCGCCCGCGACCGCATCATGTACGAATATCGCCGGCACACGATCGACGACCTCAAGGCGCGGCGTTACCTGGTCTACGGCGTCTTCTACGCCAGCGTGGCGATTTACCCCTGCGGGGACGAGTACTGGGTTCCGTGGTTCAAGCGGGCCAGTGAGTTGCTCGCGGCGATCCAGCGCAAGGACGGCGAGTTCTGGGACGAGCGCGACAACCTTGTTTATCCGACGGCGATGGCGGCGATCGTGCTCCAGGCGCCGCTGGGCTATCTGCCGGTTTACGAGCGTTAAAATGGACACGCGTTTGCTGGACAACCTCTGCCACTCGTTTCGCCGCCGACTGCGGTTGCTGCTGGTGCAGAGCGGGATTTGCCGGCTGGTGCTGGTGGCGATCGTGCTGCTGCCGCCGCTGCTCGCGCTGGACTGGCTGACGCATCTGTCCAAGCCGTGGCGGTTCGTGGCGCTGGCGGATACGCGGCGGCACTGGGCGCCACCGCGTGGTGGACGCTGCTTTCGCCGCTGAAGCGGCGATGGAGCAACCGCGAGGTCTTGTCTTACCTGGACGCAAAAACGGCTGGCAAAGAAGGAACGCTGCTTGAGCTGTACGAGCTGATCGGCGGCGAGGGGATTGAGGAATCCACTCGCCCGATCGGGCAGATGTTGATGCAGGATGCGGTGCGGCAGTTGACGCCACTGACCCAGCAGGCCGGTACAGTTGATGCCTTCAATCGCAGGAGCCTCACCCGCTGGCGCATCGCGGCGGGGATGGGGGTGGCGCTTTTTGCCGCGGCCGCTGTGCCGCTCGGGGAATATCTCGCCATCGGCTGTACGCGGCTGTTCAATCCCCTCTCCTCGCGGCGCTGGCCGCATCGGACTACCATCGCGCTGGACCGCCCGGCGGCGGGATTTGCGGTGCCGCAATTGGAATCGCTCGAGATCAAGGCCACTGTGAGCGGTGCGGTTCCTTCTGAATTGGTCCTGGCCTATCGCGGCGGGAACAGTGGGTACTGGATCAAGGAAAAGCTGCCGGTAAAGCCGGATGGATTGGTTCGCTACTCGTTTCCCGAGGTGCGCGAGCCAATTCGGTTCTATCTCGAGGGCGGCGACGACGCCACGGATACCGAGCGCATCGATGTCATCGAGCGCCCTTACCTGAAACGCATCACCGCCCACTATGACTATCCGGAATACGCTGAGCTCCCCAATCGCGAGGTGGAAGGCGGACAGCTTTTCGCGCTGGAGGGAACGAAAGTCCGCATGGTGTTTGAATCCTCGATGCCGCTGACCAAAGGCGCGATCGCATTTGACGCAAAACCGGCTGAGGACCTGGCGCTCACGTACCCCACAACCTTTGAGAAGTCGCTGGTTCTGACCGCGGACGGCAGCTATTCAGTTTCATTGTTCGAGAAGAACGGATTTCGGGAGGCCAAACCCGAGCGATATGAGATTCGCGTAACGCCATACAACCCGCCGGAGGTGGAACTGCTGTCGCCGGGGCAGAACATCGTCTGTACGCCTCAGGCGGCGATTCCCGTCGCATTACGCGCCAGCGATGCGTTTAAGCTGAAGAAGGTGGAGTTCTTCTCCCAGCTTGGGGATGCCGCCCCGTGCTGCTGTCGGACCGAATCACCGGCCCGCTCGAGCCCAAAGGAAAAAATCTGGAGGCGCGGTTCAATTGGGACCTTCGCAAAATGGAGTTGCCGCCGGCCGCGCTGCTCCAATACTTCGTGCGCGTGACGGGCATGAACCCCACCGCCCGGGGACGTTACCGAATCAGCCAAATTTCAAATCAAGCTCGTAAAGCCAAGCGAGTTTCACTTTGACACCTTCGAGAAGGCCAAACGCATCGAGGCCGAGGCGCGGCTGGCCTGGGAGAACCAGTTCGCCGCGTGGAAGCTGGCCGCCGATTTCGCGCAAAAAGGGAAGCGGCAGGGAAGACGATCCGGTCTGGCAGGAGTTGAAGGACAAGCAGGAGGCCGCGAATCGGGCGTGCAAAGGAATGGAGGCGGGGCTGCATGACCTGGTGCAAAACTACGAGCAGAACGACATGGCCCGCGAGTTCATGGCCGGCCGGTTGGGCGTGATCACGGAACTGCTTCGCCGCGTGAATATCGCGGAGCATCCCGCCATTGCCGGGGCGCTGGATCAGGCGCACCCGCGGACGGAGGCGGATGCGAGCCCGCAGCGCCTGAAGGAACTTCGAGCGGCAGCGCTGATGAAATGCACGGACCATCAGAAGCTCGCGGTTCTGTGCCTTGAACGACTCCTGAAGCGTCTTTTCGACTGGCGCGATCTGCAAACCACGCTGATTCGCACCACCCTGCTTCACGAGGAACAGGGCGAGGTGGTGGGGCTGACCGAAGAAATTGCGCCCAAGACGCTGGGCTGGGAAATGGAGGATCTTGCCAACGACGTGCAGGATAAGTTGCTGACGCTGGGGAAGCGCCAGCGAACGCTCTTCGACGTCGAGGGGGAATTGGAAAAGGAGCTGGAGTTTCAGATCTACCGCGCCGAGATGCAGAAGCGCGCGCACGATTCTAGAGCCGTTGCAGGCTGCGTATCGCGGGCTTCGCGAGACGCGCATCAACGACAGCCTGAAGTTGGCCGCCGGCAAGATCGAGATCAATCAGTCGTTCCAGGTGATCCCGAACCAGAAGGCGGCGCTGAAAGTGCTGAGCATCGTCCGCGGCGGACTGATTGGCGCCGGCGAGAAGGTGGATCTGGAAGAGCAGATTACCGCCGCAATGACGCCCAGCGACATCATTGACGTGCAGCCGAAACCAAAGGCCCAAGACGTCGCAACGACCGCTCCGGCGACGACGGAACCGGCGGATGTGGCGACGGTCAGTCCCGAGGAGTTGCTGGGCAATCTGTCCGTTGGCGCGGACCCGGTGACGGCCGCCATCAATGCCGCATGGGAGGCCAATGACGCGGCGCTGGCGCGGACGCGGTACCTCTCGCAAAACAGCGCTGACGCCGAAATGCCGCGGTACGTCAAGCTGAAACGGGGCATTCTGCTCGACAAGCTGGCCGGGGGGTTGAAGGCGGTCGATCAGGCAACCGAGGCGTCACAGAAGTCGAAGGCGGTTGCGGTTCAGGAGATGCTGGAGGGCGTGAAGCACGAACTGACGCAGTCAAAGTCGCTGATTGAAGCGAAGCAGCTTTCGGCCCTGACCCAGCAGATTCAGGCTGATGTGCTGGAGTCGCTCGACGACCTGCGCCGGCGGTTCATCCCGCTGCAAAAGGCCGTCAAGGAAGCGGCCGAGGAAAACACGCGGCAAGGTGGCGCGGACGCATTCAGCCTCAAGTATCTCATTCGCGATAACGACCTCGATCAGGCCGTGGCGATGATCGACGGCCTCAACCAGTTTGCAGCTTCTGGAACGAGATGTAGTGCGCAAGCTGGATCGCTTCACGAAATGCCCGGCGAAAGACGAGTTGTCGGCGTCTACGGAAAAAAACAACCGCGCGGGCGTCGGCGGAACAGCGACGCGCGGCGGCGCTCCTCGGGAACGTTCAACAGAAGTTGGTCTCGTTCTCGGGGCCGGTGGCGGTGAAGCTCGGCGACAGCGCGGCCGCCCTGGCGTCGCTGAAGCTCGCAAGTGCTGCCGACGAGATCGACGCCGGGGCGAAGGACGCCGCGTTGCACGTTTCGCTCAACGAAGCGGCGGAGTCGGCAGCGCAGGTCCTCCGTAATCTCAAGGATCTTCTCGGGGAGCGCGAGAAGGCGATGGTCATCGCCGCCGCGCCCGCCACGCAGCCCAAAACGCTTACGCTGGAGGAGTGGCAGAAGCTTCGCACGCCCGAGGCGCTGCGGGCGCAGCTTCAGACGGACAAAAAACTGCCTGCAGAAGTTCGAGAGATTATGCTGCGGTCGCTCAGCAAGGACTTCCCGCCGAAGTACCGCGATCTGCTTGCTGCTTATTACGCGTCATTCGTGGCGGAGGAAAAGAAGGAATGAAGATCCTCACGATCACCATTCTCCTCCTCGTTTCGTGGACTGCCGGTCTCGCCAAAGCCGAGGAGATCTGGCTTCACGACAACACGCGAATCTGGGGCCTCGTGCAGCGCGTGACGGCGGATGAGAAGCTCGCCGTCCTTCTCACCACCGGCCTGGAAATGGAGATTCCGCTCCCGGACATCATCTCCATCCGGTTCCTCGGCCGCGATCCGCTGCTGGTCGAGGCGGGGACACAGGAGTTTCGCTTCGTTAACGGCGGCCGCCTGCGCGGGCAGGTGATGGGCAACCAGGGCGATTTGCTCAAAGTGCAGACCGCCATTGCCGGCCCACAGGATTTAAACCTGGCTCATCTCAAAGGATTTCTCGCCCTGCCCCTTTCCGGATTCACCGGGCGAAAGGCCGAGGAGCTCGTGGAGAGCGACCGCGGCGAGCGCATCGCTTCGGAGGACACCGTGCTCGATCGCCAGGGGGGGCTTTACCCGGGCGTGGTGCGCGGCCTGAAGCCGACGGAACTGTTGTTCGATGTGGACTCGCTGCTGCAGGTAAAGGCGTTCCCGCTGCACTATGTGAAGGGAATTCGCCTCGCGGACGGCGGCCGCGATGCCAAGGCGCCGTGGACGGGGGACGTGCAGGTGTTTCTCAGCGCCCGTGACGGAAGCATGATTCAAGGCAAACTGTCGGGGATCCACCAGCGCAAGTGGGAGATTCGCCCCGCATGGAAGCCCGATTCTCCAATCGAGGTGGACCTGAATGAAATCGCCCTGGTGCAGACACTCGGCGGGCGGGTGCAGTACCTGTCGCAGCTCATGCCTGCTGAAGCGGTGGAGCACACGCTGCTCGCGCCGCCGCAGCCGTTTCAGATGGACCGCACCTGCCAGGGCAATGCTATTTCCATCGCCGGCCGGCGCTATCCGTGGGGCATCGGTGTGCATGCCGATTCACAGCTTACGTTCGACTTGAACGCGCGCTACCAAGAATTCCGTTCCGCCGTCGGCCTTGATACCCGTGCGCCCGAAGGCGGCGCGGTTCAATTCTTCGTGCTCGGCGATGGTAAGGTCCTATACGAAAGCCCCGGCGTTCGCGGCGTCGACCCAACAGCCCGTGACATTGTCGTGCCGATCAAGGATGTGAAGCGACTCACTTTGAAGGTAACGCATGCCGGAAACGGAGATTTGGGCGATGTGGCGAATTGGGGTTCAGCTCGCGTGCTGCGCGGCGTCAAGGCCGCGGGCGAATAGGGAGTAAATTCAATGCGACAAGGCCGCCACATTCTGAACTTCATCTTCCTCTCGCTAGTTGCGATTGCGGTCAGCGGCTGTCTGGAACTGGAGGCGCACCTCACCGTCCATGAGGACGGCACCGCAAACCTCACCGAGCGCATCCGTTTCTCACGGCAGCTCATCGATCTGGCCGGCGACCGCAAAGAAGAGCTGCTGAAACTGCTGAGTAAAGAGGCCGCGGTGGATCGCCTGAAGCGCATGGGCGAAGGCGTCACCATCGTCAGCCATGAGCAGCGCGATGCGGAAGGCGCGTCCAAGGAAGCGGTCATCACGTACAAAATTGCCGATCTGAACAAGTTTCAATACGTCTCGCCCTGGTTTGCCTATCCCGACTTCGCCGAAAACAGCACGGTGAAGTTCAAGATGGAGCCGCTGTACAAAAGCCGGGCCTACCTCGGCGGCCGCGCCGGCGAAATGTGCGTGTCTCTGGAGCATCTCAAAAAGCCGGTCGAGGAACCGCATCTGCCGGAAGGTGCTCCGGCGCCGGCCGGCCCCGCGCCGCTCGACAACCAAATTTACCGCGACCTGGCGCCGCTTTTCCGCGACATGCTGAAAGACGTCGAGATTCGCTTCACTTTCGAGGCCTACGCCCCACTCTCCTCCGCTCTCCCTGTGCGCAATCGCCGCAGCCGGACAAATTCAATCGACCTCATTCACTTCACCGACAAGGACATGGACCAGTCCGGCGCCGCCCTGCTGTCCAATGAAGAGGTCATGCTCGACTTGGCGCGCTGGCAATTCAGTTCGCCGGTGATCACCGCCCAGGTCCGCGACGCCGAGAATAACCAGACGCTCCCCTCTTCACGCCGCGCGGGTCGCAACACATGTGGTTCCTCGGCGGCAGCAGCATCAGCTTCAAGCCGTCGCGCAGCCTCTTCGACAAATACTTCGCGGGGAAGATGCTCGACTACAGCGAGTGGCAGGCGGCCCCGCCGGAGAAACACGTGCCGGCGAAATTTGAGGAGATCGGGTTTCAGAAGAAGCAGTGATTGGAGTTTGATTGGCCGATGAATTGACCATCCAGGAATTCCGCGACACGTTCGCACGCGCCCGCGAGGAGATCGCCGCGGTCGTGGTCGGGCAGGAGCGCGCCGTCGAGCATTTGCTGGCGGCGGTCTTCGCGGGCGGCCATGTTCTGCTCAGCGGCCTGCCGGGTCTCGGCCGGACATTGCTGGTGAAGGCGCTGGCGCAGGTGCTGGGGCTGGAATATCAGCGCATCCAGTTCACGCCCGACCTCCTGCCCACCGACATCGTCGGCGCCGAAGTGCTCGAACACAACGCCGTGACGGGCGAGCGCCATTTCCGATTTCACAAAGGCCCGGTCTTCGCCAACCTTCTCCTGGCCGACGAAATCAACCGCAGCCCGACGCGCACGCAAAACACGCTGCTGGAAGTGATGCAGGAGCGGCAGGTGACCGCTGGTGGCCGCACCCATGCGCTGCCGCAGCCGTTCGTCCTGATCGCCACGCAAAACACGCTCGACACGGAGGGCGTGTTTCATCTCGGCGAGGCGCAGGTGGACCGTTTCATGATGATGATCGAGCAGGACTATCCGACCGCCGACGACGAGAAGCTCATCCTGGCCCGCACCACCTGCCTGGAACAGCGGCCGCTGAACCGCATCGCCGATCCGCAAACCGTCGTCGCGATGCAGCGGCTGGCGCGGGAAGTGCCCGTGGTGCCGTCGGTGCGCGACTTCGCGCTGGCGATCGTCCGCGCCAGCCGGCCTGGCGAGGCGGAGGCCGTTCCCGCTCTCAGTAAGTCCATCCGCCTCGGCGCATCTCCGCGCACGGCGCAAGCGATGCTGCTCGCTGGAAAGGTGCTTGCACTGGCCCGCGGTCGGCAACACGTCAGCCGCCAGGACATTATTGAGGTGGCCGAGCCTGTCTTAGCCCATCGCATCCTGATCGACTTTCGCGCCGCCGCTGATGGCATCGGCGCTCACCAGGTTGTTTCCGCCCTGATCGCTCACGTCCAGCAGCCGGTTGATTCAAGCGCCGTCGCGTTGGACCCGCGAGCTTATCGAGCTCGGCACGTTTCAAACATCCGTGAAGGAGCAATAGTCCATGACCAACTATCAGGACGTCCTCAACGTCTTCAAGAACCCCCAGCCGTGGACCAGCACCGAAATTGATCGGATCAAGCACCTCAAAGATGCACACGAACGCCTCATGGGCGAGGTGCGCAAGATCGTCGTCGGCATGGACAAGGTGGTGGAGCTCACGCTGATCGGGCTCTTCGGCCAGGGCCATTGCCTGCTCATGGGCGTGCCAGGACTGGGCAAAACGCTTCTCGTGCGCACGTTGGCGGGCGGCCTGTCGCTGAAGTTTCGCCGCGTGCAGTTCACGCCCGACCTCATGCCCTCCGACATCACCGGCTCAGAAGTAATTCAGGAGGACAAAGCCACCGGCGAGCGCAGCTTCCGATTTCTCGAAGGCCCGCTGTTCACGAATTTCCTGCTGGCCGACGAGATCAACCGCACGCCCCCCAAGACACAGGCCGCCTTGCTCGAAGCGATGCAGGAGCGGCAAGTGACCGTCGGCGGGGTGCGGCGCGACCTCGAAGCGCCCTTCTTCGTTCTCGCGACGCAAAACCCCATCGAGCAGGAGGGAACCTATCCCCTTCCCTGAGGCGCAGCTCGACCGGTTCATGTTCCAGATCAACGTCGGATATCCGAGTGAGGCCGAGGAAAAGCACATCCTGGCGCTAACCACCTCCGGCTATCAGCCCGACATCCAGGCGGTGCTGCATCAGGACGAGATCCTCATGCTTCAGCAGCTCGTGCGCAAGGTGACGATCAACGAGAAGGTGGTCGATTTCATCCTGAGGCTGGTGCGATCCACGCGTAGCTCCGAAGCCGGCGCGCCGGATTTCATCAAGAAATGGGTCACCTACGGTGCCAGCCCGCGCGCCAGCCAAAACCTCGTCATCGGCGCTAAGGCCGCCGCCATCCTCAACGGGCGAAGCGAAGCAACGGTCGACGATGTCTCGTCCGTCGCCCAGCCGGTGCTCGGCCATCGCATTCTTCGTAATTTCGCCGCCGAGGCCGAGGGCGTTGATTCGCACCAGATCGTCGAGCGGCTGCTCAAGGTCGTCGCATAAAGGCCGAAGCATGAGCGATTATTTCGATCCGCACATCATCGGCCGGGTGAAGAGCCTCTCGCTGCGCAGCCAGCGGCTGGTGGAGAGCCTGATGGCCGGCATGCACAAGAGCCGGCTGCGCGGCATCAGCACTGAGTTCGCGCAGCATCGCCAGTACGCCGTCGGCGACGACACGCGCCGCCTGGATTGGAAGGTCTTCGCCCGCACCAACCGGCTTTATCTCAAGGAGTACGAGGCCGAGACCAACATGCCCGTGCGTTTTCTCCTCGACACCAGCCAGTCGATGTTCTTCAAGAGCGAGAACGCCGCCATCAGCAAGTTTGACTACGCCGCCACCGTCGTCGCCACGCTGGCGTATCTGCTGATGCAGCAGAAGGACACGTTCGGCCTATCGCTCTTCAGCCAGAAGGTCCTGGCGATGCTGCCGCCGCGAGGCTCGCGCTCGCACTTCCGCGCAGTCGTCGATGCATTCTCTCGCGGCGCAACCGGCCAAGGCGAAACAGATCTTTCTAACGCCATTTCCAACATCGCCCCCCAGTGTAAGCAGCGCGGGCTGGTAGTCATCGTGAGCGATCTCCTGAGCGACACCGAACAGCTCGCACTCGCGTTCGGGCAGCTTAGCTTTCTCGGCCAGGACGTGATCGTCTTTCACGTCGAAGACCCGGCCGAGCGCGATTTTCCCTACACCGGCCCGACCGTTTTTCTCGGCCCCGAGCAGGAGGGCAAGCTGCTCTGCGAGCCGCGCGACTTCCGCAACATCTACCTCGCCGAGCGCCGCAGCCACATCGACGCCATCCATTCCGCCTGCCTTCGATTCGGCTACCACCTCGAAGCCATGCCCACTGATGCCCGCCTCGACGGCGTCCTCTCCGCCTTTCTATCACTGCGCCAAGCTCGAAGGATGGTCCGATGAAGCGGCTCCTGTTGTTGATCCCAACGCTGTTGCTCGCGTCGATCACGTCGGCGGCCGATCCGCGCGAGTCGTATCCCGAGCCTTACGCCGTCCCGCCTGACTTTCTGCAGAAACACGTCCTGCGTCTGCACGACAAGCAGAAGGAAGAATTCGAAAAACAGCAGGACTTGTCGTTCGAGCCGACGTTCTACACGCTCAACGATTTGGCCGGCTATTCCAAGCCTGAGCCGCGCTCCAGCGCCCTGGTGCGCGCGGCGATGGAGAAAGAGCAGCAGGGCGAATTTCGCGAGGCCATGGAGATTCACCAGAAGGTGATCGATCAGCGCCCCGACGACCTGTACCGCATGTCGAAGTTCGGCATTTACGTGCCCGTCTCGCAATATTGCCAGCGCCGCATCCTCCGCTATCCCGCCGCAGGACCTCGCCTTTTATCGCGCCAAGCACGACGCGCCCGCCAAGGAGGCCTACGAGCAGGCCGTCCGAAAGAATTCGCTCGAGGGGCTGGCCGAGATCGTTCAGAGCATGCTGGCCACCTCCTACGGCGGCCGGGCGTCGCTCGCCCTCGCCGACGCCGCACTGGACCGCGGCCATTTCCTCGAAGCGCTCGAACACTACGAAACCATCCGCGACGTCTTCCCCGATCAAGACCTTCACACGCCCGAGCTTCGCCTGAAGATCGAATACTGCCACAAAATGCTCGGCGACCCCGCACCCAAAGCCGCCGCCGCCGCGGACGGGCCCGGCACCCTGTCCGCTGACGACCGCGCCAAGCTGCAGCAGCTTGTCGCCTCCGCCAAGCACGAGAAGCCGCCGTTTCATTCACAGTTGGCCAGCGCCCCAACGACAGCGCCGACGACTATACCCTTCGCCCGCCGACCACCGATCCGCTGGGCCTGATAGACCCGGTCTGGAAGGAAGAGCTGCCCGGCACGCCGCTACGACAGCTTCGTCTACACCCAGCCGGTGGTGACCAGGAACAGCGTCATCTTCCGCCACAAAAACATCGTCTACTGCCGCTCACTGCTCACCGGCGCTCTGCGCTGGAAAAACGACATGGGCGGCCGCGTCGCGCTGGCAGGACGTCATCGCCCGGCAGTATCCGCAGGAAGACGTCCTGGTGCAGGACGGTTTTGTGTTCAGCCCCGATGCACAAGATGGGGCCGACGCTCGTCGCCCTCGACGAAGTCACCGGCCAGCTCAAATGGGCGTACGGCCCGATGGTCGCCTCCACCAAAGAAGAATCGCAGATGCGATTCGAATCGGCGCCGACCGGCGGACCGCGCACCGTATACGCCGGCTACGTGCTCGACGACATCGACGGCGAAACGCACATCGACTCCGAATACGGCGTCATCGCCTTCGAAAGCACCACCGGCCGCGTGCTCTGGCGCCGCCCCGTCTGCCGCTATCGCCCCGGGCTGTTTGCCGGCGGGCATGGCGTCGCGCATCCGCAACCGGATCCGCAGCTTTTCCTCGCCGCCGCTCTACTACGAAGGCACCGTCTACTACTGCACCAACGCCGGCGCCGTCGTCGCCATCGACGCCATCTCCGGCCGCGTGAAGTGGGCGATGCGCTACCCATACTACTCCTTCGGCCCCGACATCCACGACGCCAGCCGCCAGTT
The DNA here is from genome assembly GCA_963788015.1 of uncultured Phycisphaerales bacterium. Taxonomy (GTDB): domain Bacteria; phylum Planctomycetota; class Phycisphaerae; order Tepidisphaerales; family Tepidisphaeraceae; genus JBBRHH01. Next base: position 1,366,464 of record CAWBEY010000012.1, on the reverse strand, counting down.
CGGCGAAGGCGGTCTCGACGGCCTCACCAAGCAGCGCGCATGGACCCACCAGCCGATGCTCTGGTACAACCAGCGCCCCCTCCTCGTCGGCGACAACCTGTACGTCCTGCCGGTCGATTCGCCCCTGATGCTCTGCATCAACCGCCGCGACGGCAGCGTCCTCTGGAGCTACGCCAAGGGCACCGGCGGCACCGTTGAAAGACGGCGACCATTCCCCCGATTCCGGCACCGGCGGCGCGGCATATTTCCTCGGGCCGGCCCGCACCGGCGAGCTCGTCGTCACCTACAGCGGCCAGCGCGCGCACGGCCCCGCCGCCGTCCACCTGCTTGACCCCGCCACCGGCAAGGTCGTCTGGGAATCCGGCGATATCGTCGCCGAAGAAACCCAGCCCTCCCTCAAGTACAACCACGGCGACGGCAACTCACCCACCGGCCCGGCCTACGTGCCGGATGCAAACCGGTGGTACTGGCAGAATTCCGCCCGCCCGTTTCTCTCCTCTGATGGAAAGCTGTTCATCACCAGCCATCACTACCTCCCCTACCCGTACTTCGGCAACGTCAGCCACCTCGCCGAAATCTCACTTCCGGAAAAAAAGGTGCTCCAGGAGCGCCGCTACATCGGCGGCGAAATTCTTGCGCATGTGCACAAGACCATCAGCCAGGATGCGCCCGCCACCTTCAAACGTCTCAACACGGCCGCGTTCAAAGACGCCCAGTTAACGCAGGAGCTCAAGATCCTGGAAGAGGTGTCGGCGGACAGCGTGCCGGTCAATCCGCACGGCCCATTCCTTCCCGTTCTCTCGCCTGACCGCGATTCGCTATGGCACCACCTTTGAGCTGCGAACGACCCCGCGCGGCATTTCCATGGTTTACGACCGCGAAGCGGTGAAAGAAATCGATCGGCGGCCGTGACGATCCCGGACAGCCTCTTCGCCCGAGCGGAATTGTCGCTGGGTGACGGCAATCTCGACGAAGCGGCTTCGCTTAATGAGCAAATGCCTGACCACGATCTCCTCCGAAGACGTGGATTTTCGCGCGGCGGTGAACCAGCAGCTCTACAAGGTCTACAAATCGCTCGCACAGGGCGACATCCGCGCCCATCGCATCGAGCAGGAGCTTCCGATTGCCGCGTCGATGAGTCGGAGCGTCAGCACGCTCGCCGAGGAAACCGAGACACTGTTCGCTCTGGCCGAAGCCTACGAACGCAAAGGCGAGTTCGACGCCGCCGCCCGCATGCTGCACAGCATCATCGGCACCTACGGACACAACGAATATCCGATCCCTTCAGCCTTGGGCGCCGGCAAGGAAAAGCTGATTGCGGCCGCCGAGGGTGTCTTCGATAAAGGCCGTGCGTTCACCAAAGACACGCTCTTCGGCCCGCAGATCAACCAGGCCCAGGACCTGACGCGAAAGGGCCTGCCCCTCTATTTCTCGTCGCTCTCGCCGCTGGATAAGGACCTGAACGTCCGCGCCGGCGACCTTGCCGTTGAACGGCTGACGCGCCTGCAAAAAGCCTCACCGGAATTTGCCGCTCCGTTTCGAATCGCTTGCAAAAAAGCAGCTCGCCGGCAAGGACGCCGAGCAGCAGTTGCAGCTGCTCTGGCAGTTCCCAGGCACTGCCGCCGCGCAATCCACCCTCGATGAGCTGGCGCACAAGGCAGTTGCGGAACAAGGTCGCCGAGGGCCGCCGAACGCTCTGGCGCTTGGCGCGACCTCGCCTCCGTCTGCGCTCTGAAGCTTCCCGACGAATGCCGTCAGCGCGCGCTTGCTCCAGCCGCCGCTGCGCAGGAGCAGCGCGCCGACCCTCCCCCTGGCCGAGCGTGAGTATCAGTTTCCCACCGACTCCGGAAATCGCCTGGCTTCTGCTGGATCGCCATGGCGACCCATCCATCAAGCCCAAACTGTCTCTTCATGGGCGGCCGGCTGAAAAAACGTCTCGACTACTTCACCTTCCTCCTTCAGTGCGTGGATATGACCACCGGCAAAGTGCTCTGGCAGGGCACGGAGCCTTCGTGCCGACCGCTGGACCGAAGAAATCCGCCTCCAGGGCAAAGGCAACGAGCCGGGATTTCTTCGAAGCGTTTGTCGTCGGCGATGTCGTAGTCGTTCATGGCCTGTACGACGTGCTCGCGTTCGCGCTGGCCGACGGCAAACTTCGCTGGCACTATCGCGTGCCCTTCGATTTTGAGATCAAGCACGCCGTCATCAGCGGCGATATTCTCGCCCTCGCGGGAAAGGCCGAGACGCTCGCCCTCTATGTCCCGACCGACGACGCCCGCGGCGAAGTGATCTGGCAGGAGAAGGAAGAGGGCGACATCTACCTCGCCCCCTATTTCGTCGGCGACCGCCTCGTCAGCGTTCGCAAGCTCCCCTACAACGCCACCGTCCGCTATCGCTCCACCGGCAAACTGATCGGCCGGCTCGCGCTGCCCGACCTTTCCCTCAACACGCAGCATCCGCTGCTCGACAACGGCCCGGCCCAGCTCCCCGCGTCGCAGGACGGCCGATACCTTGTCCTCACCGACAGTTGGTATTACCTCATGCTCGACATCGAGCAGATGAAGATCGTCTGGAAGCGGCTCATCGACCAGAGCGACCCCACCCGCGACCCCGCCATTCGCTTCGCGCTGAAAGGCGATTATCTTGCCGTCGTAAAGGAGGACTTCGACCGCAAGGCCATCTACATGCTCTCCAGCCGCACCGGCGAGATCCTCTGGCGCAACGATCCGAAGAAACCCGATCCCGCCCCGCCGCTCTACTCGATGTTGATCGATGGCGAGCGGCTATTTGGCGTCGAGCCTCACGCCGGCCAGGGCTTCTACCTCGTCGGCCTCGACTGCAAAACCGGTAAGCCCCTCTTCAAACGCATCGAGGAGCAGAATTATCACGCCAAGCCAATCGTGCAACTGCTCCCGCAGCTTTTCGGCACTCAAGCCATCACCACCATCAGCGACGGCCAGGATTATGAGCTGAAGGTCTTCGATCTCCCCACCGGCCGCATGGCCCAGCGCATCGCCATCAGCGGCGTCGGCAACTGGGGCGAGCACGGTCACATGTCCACGGTTGTGCAGGATGGAAGGCTGGCGATTCTAAGCAAGGACAAGCTGAGAGTGGGAGCCGGGCATTAGATGAACGCCGACCAAAATCGGTCTTACTGGAGGTCCTTGTGATAGAAGTTTGGGGGTGCGGAGAGTGGCGATGGTGCAGCCTCCAACTCGACATCCTCAGTATGTCCCGACTACGACGCCAAAAAGACGGGACGGAGACGCAGAGTCGCGGAAATTTCGGCCCCAAACGCGTCAAGACAGGCGTGAGAATTTTAGCCATTGCACGCCCGTTTTCCTCATTGACATTTCGGGGGGGTTCAGGGGCTCCACCAAAGGCCACTCATTTCTCGCCTGTGCCAGCCAACGTCTCGGCCGGCGGCTGTGAATCGGGCCTACACAGACGCTCCGATCAGCTTTCGGTCTCGTGTCCGACATTTCGGGGCGACCCCCGCTTCCCACTCGTAAACCGCCAGCAGTTCTCCCGCCGGCCCGGCCGCAAGCGCAGGGTGACGCGGACAGATATCGCTCGCATCAAGCTGGCGCGGCGAGAAAACGCCTGTTGGCCGTTTGTCCAACACGGAAAACGTCGTGTACGACCGTCGGGAAGTGTGAAAGATATAGTCGCCTTGGTGGGGCAGGGCCTTTAGCGCCGTGATTGTCTCGGGCCAAAGCTTGGCGATTCTCACTACTTCAGTCTTTGGCCGCCGCGTAACTAGCTCGGCTGCTTTCAAAGCAACTTCGCCCCATTTCAATGCTGCAATTTCGCCGCTGTACATGCAGGAGTTGAGCGCGGTCAGCATGAGCGCTGCGAACGTGGTGTCACCAGCTTTGAGCGCCGCGGCATAAATTTTCGTGAACGTCGCCGGCGCGATCGGCCGCGGGTCCATCGGATTGTGTCCCTTCACCTTGAGCATTGAGAGACAATCCAGTGCAGCCCGAGAGTCGAGCGATTCCCTTTCCCCGCTCGATGGCGAATTTCAGGATTGTTCGTACCTTGCCGAACCGATGCTTGATGGATTTGGGTTTCAGATCGTCGCTGAGAACCTCTTTCTCGAAGCGTGCCACGGCGTCATGATCAATCTGTCTGATCGTTTCGACGGCAGCCGCTTTTGTAAATTCGCTCCAGTGGAGCCTTGAGCGGCTGACTTCGTTGTCGCTTAGTCCTGGCTTGGCAAAGTACAGCTTGCCGATCTCGTCAAGCGTCGGCGATGGCGTCGGCGATGGCGTCGGCGCTTTCAGCTCGGCGAGGTACCCGATTTCCTTGATGCCCACCAGCTCGGCGACGCGCCTAGTGTCCCGCAGGATTTCGCGCCTCACCATTGCCCATACTTCACTCTCCGCGATCATCCGCGACACCTTTGGCGAATCGCCCGGCGTGAACCTGATTTCGATGTCGGTAGTTGTGGCCGCGTCCATCGCCCTGGCAATGTCCATGCCTGCAGTATTCACTGGGAGCGCGATCAATTTATCGCCCGACTCCTGCTGCATCCGCCGGAACTTGGCGATTGCCAAATCCTCGTCAACTTCGGTGAAACATTTTCCCGTCAGTCCCACTCTCCAGCGCCCGTCAGCTTTCCGCGTTAGGCCGTCGATCCGGCCTGCCGTCGCGGGCGTCGTAGTACCCGATTTTTCGTCCTGTTTTCCGCTTGCTTGTCATGCTTGGCGAATTTATGCGGCTGGCGATCCGATGTACAGCGTTTCGGGCACAGTTTCGGGCACTTTTGACTATCCTGCGGAGAAAGTGGGGCTAATGACGTTGGTTCGAAGCCCCTTGGGGTCACTGAAAAACCCGCACCTTAGCGGGTTTTTCTATGCGCCAAACCGATGTACGTCCCATGCACTGCGTCGCCTGTGATATGAACAAGCCTCGGCTGGACGATTCGTTACGGTCTTTGGGTGTGAGGACGGTGGTTCACAGTGCGGGTAGTATACGCTTGGCGTGGAGGATCGAATCCCGCTATTTTGGTCAGGGCAATATGCGATGGATCATTGGCGACATTCACGGGATGCTCGGTCCGCTTGAGACGCTGTTGGAGGCGGTAGGGCGGGCGGACCGCGAGCCGCTGTTCTTGTTTGTGGGGGATTACGTTAATCGCGGGCCGGATTCAAAGAGGGTGATTGAGTTGTTGCTGGCGCTGCCGGGCGCGCGTTTTTGCCGGGGGAATCATGACGACGTTTTTGATCTGGTGCTGAATGGGCGGTGCTATGCGGACAACGCCACGGAAAGCAACCGGATGTCCGCGCTGCGATGGTTTTTGCAGCATGGGCTGGACCGCACGTTCATCAGCTATGGGGCCGACGCGGCCGACGTGGAATACCTGATTGCTCAGGCCTCCCCTGACCGCGTGGCGGCGCTGGTGGAACTGGTGCCGGCGAAGCATCGGCAGTTTGTGCGGTCGCTGCCGGGGTTGATCGAGTTTCCGGACATTTTCATCGCGCATGCCAAATGGAGCGTACACGCACCCACTGAGTTGCCGAGCCTGGCGGTGGAGTTGGCTGCTAAGCCGATTTTGCGGCACAACATTATCTGGGGGCGGTACACGGCGAGCGAAATTCTTTCGGATAAGCCCTGGGAGCGGACGGGCTTTTTTGGGCATACGCCAATTACGCATTACATTGACGCGCGGCATTCGGATGACCTGATGCCGGTGAAGGGGCCGAATATCGTGCTGGTGGACACGGCTGCGGCGCTGTCAGCCGGGGGGCGGCTGACGGCGTATTGCGCGGAGACGGGGCAGTCGTTGCAGGCGGATCATTTTGGGAAGTTTGTGGAGCCGCGGAAGCGGAAGAAGATTGTGGATGGAGCGTAGTCGATGGAGCTTGATCTGGGGGAGCATCGGCTGAAAGTGGCGCTGGTTGCGCCACAGATCGCGCCCAATACGGGGAACGTGGCGAGATTGTGCGTGGCAAGCGGGAGCGAGTTGCATCTGGTCAGGCCGTTGGGGTTTGTGCTGAGTGATCGGAACCTGCGGCGGAGCGCCATGGACTATTGGCCTCGGTTAAAGGTCAGCGTGCATGATGATCTGGAGGCGTTTTTGAAGGAGGTGGGGGAGGGGCGGGTGTGGCTGTTTTCTTCCAAGGGACGACGGAGCTTGTGGGAGGCTGATTTTCAGGATGAAGATTGGTTGATCTTTGGCAACGAAGGCCACGGCTTGCCGGCGGCGATGTTGGAGCGGTTTGCGGAGAGAACCGTGCGCATTCCGCAGGCGGCGGGGGAGCGCTGTTTGAATCTATCGACGGCGGTGGGGATTGGGTTGTATGAGGCGCTGCGGCAGGTGCGGGCTGGGGCGGGTCGGGTGTAGGAGGGTTGATGGCGTCGTGGTGTCGGGGGATTTTGCATATAGTAGGGACGGGCAACGACAATGTTCCGGGGCTGGCGTGATTGGCTGGTGAAGAACCTCGACAAGGACTGAAAAAGAAATGCTGGACGCCATCGGAGATTAATTATGACGGCACTTGCAACAACGCCCAGACCTCCCACAGAAAAGGTTTCGCAGTCAGTGGTGCTCTACGACATAAGCTGGGAGTTTTATGAGGCTCTTCTGGAGGAAATGGGGGACCAGAATGTCAGAATCACCTATGACGAAGGAGCGCTGGAACTGATGCCCCCCCGTTCAGCCCACGAATCGTGGAAGACGATCATTGGCGGCATGATCGAAACGATGGCGTTGGAATTGAACATCCCCATGTATCGGGCGGGTTCCACCACGTTCAAACGGAAAGACCTGGCCAAGGGGGTTGAGGCCGATGAGTGTTATTACGTGCAGCATGAGCGGGACGTGCGCGCGGTGGAGGATATCGACCTGTTGCGGGATCCGCCGCCGGATCTGGTGGTCGAGGTGGATCTGACGCACCTGACCATCAGCAAACGGAGCATATATGCGGCCATGGGGGTGCCGGAAGTCTGGCGATACAGTCGGGATCAACTGGAGACGATGCATCTGGGGCCAGATGGTGAATATCGGGTGGCGGAAGTGAGTCTTGCGTTTCCATTTCTTCGGCCGGTGGAGATGGTTAAGTTTCTGCGAATGCTGCCGGAGCAGGATCAGACCACCATGCTTCGGGCCTGGCGGGACTGGGTGAAATTGACCTGTGTGCGATGAAGCGTGCTCGAAGGCTCTAACTTTGGCATTGGCAAGCGCTGCTGTCTCGACTACATTGGCCACACCAGAAGGGGACGATAGCTTGCGGGAGTGGTGCAAGGGAAGGCGTGGCCATGCAGGAAGCGACGACCAAGTCGATTTATGATTTTCACTCGGCGTTTTACGACGTGACGTTTGGCCGGTTGGTCCGCCGGCGAATCGCGCGGGCGATTTCGCACATGAACATTCAGCCGGACGAGTTTGTGCTGGACCTGGGGATCGGGACGGGGGCTTCGCTTGGATATTATCCCAATGGGGCACGTATTGTCGGTATCGACCTATCCGGCGGCATGCTCCGGGAGGCCCGAAAAAAGTTGACGCAGCGGCGGCTGGAGTCAACGTATCTTTGCCAGACGGATGCGCTGCATCTGCCGTTTGCGGATAACAGCTTTGATCACATTTTCATCAGCCATGTCATCAGCGTGGTGAGCGACCCATACCGCCTGGTGCGGGAGGCGCAGCGGGTGGCCAAGCCGGATGCCCGGATTGTGATGGTGAATCATTTTCAGTCCACCAATCGCCTGATCGCGCTGGTGGAGAAGTGGCTGTGCCCGCTCTGCACAAAACTGGGTTGGCGGACTGACCTGGCGCTGCAGGATTTGATCCGTCGGACGGGGTTGCAGATCGACTACCGGTACAAGCTGGAGAGCATCGATTTGTGGGAGACGGTGGTTATTAACAACAACAAGTCGGCGTTGAGCGGCAAACGGCTACCGGAAAATGAAGTGATTTTGCCCGCTGGAGCGATTCTCGCGGCTTGACATCGCCTAGGCTGTCGCTAGACTTTTCACTCCCTTTCACCGGCCGTCGAGGCGGCTTTGGCGAGGAGGGAGTTTTTACTTTTTGCGAGTGACGCTGAAGGAACGCGAATGAGCACGTATATGCCCAAGCCGGGCGAGATTAAATGCGACTGGCATGTTGTTGACGGCACCGATCAGGTGCTTGGCCGGCTTGCCTCAAGGATTGCCCTGGTTCTTCAGGGAAAGAACAAGGCGAGCTACACGCCGCACGTTGACACCGGCGACTTTGTGATCCTGCTGAACGCGGACAAGGTGAGAGTGACAGGCAAGAAGGCGGCCGTATTGGAGTACGACACCTACTCGCGCTATCCCGGCGGGCGGCATCTTTACTCTTTCGAGCACATGCACGCCAACAAGCCCGAAAAGCTGGTGGAGCTGGCTGTCCGGCGCATGCTTCCCAAGAGCAAGATGGGGCGGAACATCCTGGGCAAGCTGAAGATTTATCGCGGCAGCGAACATCCACACAGCGCAGCAACCCAAGGAACTGAAGTTTTCGAAATAGTGGACCGTGAATGGCGCGGCCGCCAACGGCCCGCTTTACAAGCAGAATGCAGGATAGATCACATGGCCGAAACGCAGACCGCTGAAGCACCAGTCATTGAAGCACCAGTTGAAGCCCAGCCCGCCGCGGCGCCGCAGCGCCGCAAAAGAACCGGACATACGTCTGGGGAACCGGGCGGCGGAAGAGTTCCGTGGCACGCGTGCGCGTGGCGCCGGGGACGGGGAAGATTGAGATCAATGGCCGGACGCTTAATGAATATTTCACGGGAGAGCGGGACCGCAAGGCGATCTTTGGCCCGCTGGAAGTGACGAACACTGGCGGGAAGATGGACATCTGGGTGAATACAGATGGGGGCGGCCCGACCGGGCAGGCCGATTCGATCATCATGGGACTTGGGCGGGCGCTGCTGAAATATGATTCCAGCCTGGAAGCGCCGTTGCGGGGGCGGGTTTCCTGACGCGTGACAGCCGCATGAAGGAACGCAAGAAATACGGCCAGCGCGGTGCACGCCGGAAGTTCCAGTTCTCCAAGCGGTAATTCTGCTCAATTTTTGAACGTTAATTTCGCGAGAAGGAAGCCCGGGCCGAACTGGCTCGGGCTTTTTTAATTCAATTTGGCCGTGGCATCAGCCTTTCAAACCTCCCAACTCGCCCAGGAGGGCGTTTAAAATCGGCGAGTTAACTCTCGGTCGTTTCCCCGGTTGTTGACAGGTGGGAGCGGATTTCTCTACAATCGCCCGCCGTTGGTATGATCTCACAACCGCTCGCCGCCGCGCTGGTATCATAAAACGTTGGGCGAGGGTTGCTGTTTCGCCGCGACACGTGAATAGTTCCTATCTACGCGACAGATGATAGTTCCTATCCGCCGGACCGGTTTTTGCTAGACCGGACAAGTTCGCCGCGAGACATAAACGCGAAAGTCATTGCTCATGTGGAATGAATTTCTTGGGTACCTACTCGTTGGTTCGTACCTCTTCATCCTGTGTTTTATCGCTTTTTACGGGTTTCACCGGTATGTGCTGGTCTACCTGTACATCAAGCACCGTCACAACATCTATATCCCGGTGGGGCGGTTTGACGAATTGCCGCGCATCACGATCCAGTTGCCGATGTTCAACGAGGACATGGTGGCCGAGCGGATCATCCGCGCGACGTGCCAGATTGACTACCCGTTGGACAGGCTGGAAATCCAGGTTCTGGACGACAGCACGGATCACTCGGGCGAGATTGCCAGGCTGGCTTGCGAAGAATGGGCCGCTAAGGGCTATCCGATCAAGTTCATTCATCGAGAGAATCGGCAGGGGTATAAGGCGGGGCGCTGAAGGAAGGGCTCAAGCAGGCGACGGGTCAGTTTATTGCTATCTTTGATGCTGACTTTATTCCGCCGCGGGACATCCTGCAGAACGTCGTGCATTACTTCACTGATCGGCACATCGGCATGGTGCAGGTGCGGTGGGATCATCTGAACCGCAATGCATCGCTCCTGACCCGGACGCAGGCGATATTTCTGGATGCACATTTTGCCATCGAGCACACGGCCCGCAATCGCAGCGGGCGGTTCATGCATTTTAATGGGACGGCCGGGGTGTGGCGTCGGAAGACCATTGAGGACGCAGGCGGTTGGGAACATGACACGCTTACCGAGGATCTGGACCTGAGCTATCGGGCACAGATGAAGGGATGGCAGTTTATCTACCTGCCACAGTTCTCGGCGCCGGCCGAGTTGCCGCCAGAAATTATCAGCTTCAAGCAGCAGGCGCACCGCTGGACCAAGGGGAGCCTGCAGACAGGCATTAAACTGCTGCCGGGGATTTTGCGATCGAAGCGACTGTCGTACAGGATCAAGAGCGAGGCTTTTTTCCACCTCACCAATACTGTCGTCTATCCGTTGATGGTGCTGCTGACGCTCCTGATGTATCCGACGTTTTTTAACGCGCTTAGCCCGTTTAAGCCGCACACCTGGAGCCAGTACATCTTCAGCGGCAGCCTGTTTGTCCTTGCCACCTGCTCGGCCAGTAGCTTCTTTGTGTTTGGCCAGCGGGAATTGTTCGGAAGGGAAGCGGGCTGGAAGGCCGTGTTGTATCTGCCGTTCCTGATGGCGCTGGGTGTGGGGATGGCGATTAACAATGCCAAGGCCGTCTTTGAAGCAATCTGGAGCTCGTACCATAAGAAGCCGAGCGTATTTGTCCGCACTCCGAAGTACGGAAGCACGGGGAGGGGCCGGAACCCGAACTATCGCCCACAGCGTGTCTTTACGTTCAAGAAGCTTCTGCTGCCATTGATCGAAATATCGTTTGGCATTTACATGACATCGTGCCTGTACATCAGCGTGCGGTGGGCGTGTGGCTTGTTTGGGCAGGAGAGCATGTCGGGGATAGGCACCGTGCCGTTCCTGCTGATCTTCGCGGGCGGGTTCTTTTATGTGGGGTTCAGTTCCATCGTCACGCTATACCGCATGAGCCGCGATGCCAATGAGGCCATTGAGGGGTTCCCGGTTGTGCCGGTGGTCGATGAAATTATTTCGCCCAGCTAACGCGCGGTGCAGCGTGAGCGTTAACCCTTCGCGAGTGCGTCGCGAACGGCCTGTGTCACCTGATCCAATCCAACCATTTTAGGCTCGGCGGCTTTGCGTCGCTTGAGCTCAATTTTTCCTTCCTTCAGGCCGCGATCGCCAACCGTGAGGCGGACGGGGATGCCGATGAGATCGGCATCAGCGAACTTGAAGCCGGGGTGCGCGTCGCGGTCGTCGAGGAGGGTGTCGATGCCGGCGGCGTTGAGTTGATCGTGGAGGTTGTCGGCGGCGGCCTTTACTTCGCCGTCATACTTGATGGGGGTGATGATGACGGAGTAGGGGGCGAGGGGGACTGGCCAGATGATCCCCTTTTCATCGTGGAAGGCCTCGATGGCGCTGATGAGGATGCGACCGACGCCGATGCCGTAGCAGCCCATGATGATGGGGTGGGCGATTCCCTTGTCGTCCAGAAAAGTGGCGCCCAGCGCGTCGGAATATTTGGTGCCCAGCTTGAAGACGTGGCCGATCTCAATGCCCTTGGAAGCCTGTAATTTGCCGCCGTCGTTTTTTGGCGACGGGTCGCCGCTTGCGGCGTTGCGGATGTCGGCGACGATTATTTTATTTGGATCATCCAACGCCTGGCCCACCTCGCGGCGCCAGTTGAAATGCTTGACGTGGTGATCGACTTCGTTGCCGCCGGCGGCCCAGAAGCCGGGCTGGGCGGCGTCGGGATCGACCAGCATATACGCATCATCCCGGCCGATCAGATGCTGGGGGAGACATACCCGATGACGAAGCCGTCGGCCTTGGCAAGGTGCTCGGGGGCGAGGGCGATGCGAATGGGCCCGTCAAACAAAACGCCGGCGGCCTTCAGCAGCTTGGCTTCGTTAATGTCGTGATCTCCGCGAACGATGGCCAGGACGTACCATGGGTTTTTTGCAATTGCCGGGTCGGGATCGTCGCTGACGCGGGTGGCGACGTAGACGAGTGTTTTGAGAAGGTTTCTGGGCTTCACCTTCATGAACTTTCCGACGTCCTCGATGCTGGGGAGGTTGGGCGTGTGGACGCGCTCCAGATCGCCGGTGGGGGGCGCATCGAAGGTGTGGGGGCGTGGGCCGGTTTCGGCCTTTTCGACGTTGGCGGCGTAGTTGTTTTTGTCGCTGGTGACGATGGTGTCCTCGCCGGCCACGCAGGGGGTCATGAACTCATGCGAGGCGCTGCCGCCGATGGGGCCGGCCTCGGCCTCGACGACCACGTAGGGGATGCCGCAGCGCGTGAAGATTTTTTCGTAGGTGCGGTACATGACCTCGTAGGTGTCGCTGAGGCTTTCGGGCGTGGCGTGAAAGCTGTAGGCGTCTTTCATGGTGAACTCGCGCATGCGCAGGAGGCCAAAACGCGGGCGGAATTCATCTCGGAATTTGGTCTGGATCTGATACAGGTTGAGGGGGAGCTGCTTGTAGGAGCTGATGTAGGCGGAAACCAGTTCGGTGATGACTTCTTCATGCGTGGGGCCAAGAACACTGACGCGGCCGTGGCGGTCCTTGAGCTTCATGAGGTTGTCGCCATAGCTGATGTCGCGGCCAGTCTTTTGCCACAGCTCGAAGGGCTGGAGGGCGGGCAGGAAGACTTCCGCAGCGCCGCTGGCGTCCATCTCTTCGCGGACGATGCGGATGGCCTTGTGAAGCGAGCGCCACCCGAGCGGGAGAAAGTCATAGGCCCCGGCCGTGAGCTGGCGAATCAGGCCGGCGCGGAGCATGAGCTGATGGCTGATGATCTGTGCATCGGCCGGCGTCTCCTTCTGGGTGGGGATGAGGGTTTGGCTCCAGCGCATGGGAAGTTTCCTTGGTGTTTAAGTGCGGGCTGTTGAAGGGTGTAAGGTAGCGGGGACGGTGGCCGCGTCAAACGGTGGCGTAGGACGAATGGCTAAGAACGGAGCGGTGGGGAGGGGTTGGTTTGACTGGTGCATCGGTGGCGGCGTGAGAGAATCTCAGGGCCAATCATTTTGGCCGAGGCAAATGCCGCTTCTCGTAGTCCATCCAGGCCGAAAGACGCTGCCGCAGTCGGCTGCAGGCTTCCGCCTGCTGGCCGGCGAGGTTGTGCTGCTCGCGCGGGTCGTTTGGCAGGTCAAACAAGTCCTCCGCACCTTCCGTCGCGTTGTAGATGTACTTCAAGTTGCCTTCCCGCACTCCAAGCAGATAGTCGTAGTTGGCCGCATAAAAATAGGCACGGGCTGGCCTGTTTTCGTCAAACAAACTGCGCCCTGCCAACCCGCCGGCGCGGCCGTGCCGCCGCCTAGCACATCCAGGATGGTCGGGTTCACATCGATGTGGCTGGCAACCATTGCCCGGCGTTCACCATGAAACAGTCGCGGGTTCCAGAGCATCATTGGAACATGCACGTTTTCCTCGTACAGCTTGCCCCCATGGCCGTACGTCTTGTGCGGCCAACCAAACGCCTCTCCATGGTCTCCCGTAATCAACACGAGCGTGTTCTGATCCAGGTGCCGCTCGCGCAGGGCGTCAAACAGCCGGCCCAGTTGCCGGTCCATTTCCCGCAGGTTGTTCAAATAGCGCCCGAGGTCGTAGTCGTCCTCCGGCAGGTTGTTTTTGTCCGGGAAGAAGTCCACCAGTTCCTGCCCGGCCGAAGGCTCATATGGATGATGCGTCGCCTGCGTCCAGGCCATGACAAAAAACGGCTTGGCGCGGTCGCGATCAATCCAACCCAGCACCGAATCGACCAGGCAGCGGTCTTCCACGCCCCACGAGGAAACCGAATCGCCGGAGGGCATGTCGTGATAATCGCAAACGTCATCAAAGCCGCGATTGGCCAGGAAGTGGCTCATGCCCACATAGCGATTGTCGGCTGACGTGATATACGAGGTGCGATAGCCCTTCTGGTGCAGCACGCTGGCGAGGCTTGTGCCGGGAATATCCGGCTGCTCGACGGTGTACTCATGCCAGGTCATTCCGGGATACATCGAGAGCGTCAGCGCCACCAGCGAGTTGGCCGTCAGCCCCACATGTGCGTAGGCGTTTTCAATCACAAGCCCATTGGCGGCAGCCTCCGCCGCCAGATGGGGCGTCGTGGCATATGGGCTGCCGTACAGTTGCAGATGCTGCGTCCCCACGGATTCCAGCACCACGAGAATCACATTTTTGGGCCGGTCCCCCTCCAACTGCCCCGTTGCCGGCGGTGTCTCCCGCTCTGCGACAATCTGAAAATCCGCCAGATACTCAGGCGGAAAATCCTTCTCAAGCTGCGTTGCCTGCCCGCCCATGAGCTCTCGCAGCGTGGACGCGATCAACACCCAGTGCGGGTTCTCGGCGATTCGCCGATCATCCCGATCTCCCCAGCCATCGCCGACCCGCCGCCTTCCCGCAATACAAAGGCCAACCACTGCCAGCCAGCCGCCAGCACGTAAATCATGCGCCACCGCCACGTGGCCCGCGGCGGAAACATTCTCTGTGTCACCAGCGAAACCACCACATATGCCAGCGTTCCCCCGGCCAGCAGCGCAACGATCGGCGGCGTGATGAACGCACCCACCGAGGACCGCATGTTCTTCATGTCCCCAGCCAGATACAGCAGCGGATAAGTCAAGGGCGTTCGCAGATATGCAAAGATGCGAATACTGGCCATCCCATACAACTCGCGCTCAACGTTGCAAAAATCACGAAGCCGCCCCACACCAACCGCCCGAGGTGTGGCCACCGCCGCACCAGCAGGAGCACGCCTGCCCCGCCAGTCCCAGTGCGACCACGTACAGCACATCCGCTGCCAGGCGAGCAGAAAATCCCGCAGATGACCAAACCGCCCTTCCGACGTTTCGCCAAAAAGCCGAAGGCCCGTCGCCTTGCATGCGGCGAAGACAACGCTCAGCCAGTAGCAAAACCAGAACGTGGAGTAGGAGCGCGACATGGTGCGAGGACGCGCGGATTGGCCAACGGCATAATCAAATGTGCGCACAATCTTAATAATAGCGTAATCCGCCGGTGTTGCTCCGAGGGATTTCGCCGGATGCGGATCTGGTTCTGGCCCGGTATGTAAAAGTCGCCGCCAACTGAGAGGAGCCAAACGATGATCGGCTATTTCGACCTTCCCTCGGGCCTGTCGGGCGATATGTTTCTTGGCTGCCTTGTCGACGGTGGCTGGCCAATTGAGGAACTGCAGCAAGTGTTGGTTCGCCTGAACCTCCCGCCGCAAAGCTGGGCCGTTTCCGCGCACGACACCATGAAAGGTGTGCTTCGCGCTAAGTTCGTGGACGTAAGAGTTGCCGATGGTGACGCCCAGTTTCCCCACCCCCACGAACACCCGCACCGCCAGCCCCAACGCAACCTCCGCGATGTCCAGGCCATCATCGAGCCGGCCGACTTGCCATCCAATGTAAAAGCCCAAGCCATCGGCGTCTTCCATCGCCTGGCGCAGGCCGAGGCAAAGGTTCATGGCACCACCATCGAGCAGATCCATTTTCACGAAGTGGGTCGCGCTGGATTCCATTGTGGACATTGTCGGCGCTGTCGCTGGGTTGCACGCACTGGGAATCACGCAGTTGTACGCCTCGGCGTTGCCGCTGGGGAGTGGCTGGGTAAACACCGCGCACGGTCGCTTGCCGCTGCCCGCGCCGGCCACGCTGGAGATCCTCACGGCCGCCAAAGCGCCTGCCCGTCCAGCGCCCGGCCCGGGCGAATTGGTTACGCCAACGGGCGCGGCCTTGCTCGCGGAACTGGCCAAATTTGAGCAGCCCGCTATGCAGCTTCACCGAATCGGTCTGGCGCTGGTGCAGGCGACTTTGATTGGCCCAACATCGCCCGCCTATTGATTGGTGCTCCTATCCCGGCGTCGCCCGCCCACGGCTCCAACGGTTCGGCCGAGTTGGTGCAGATCGATACCAACATCGACGACATGAACCCACAGATCTACTCCGCTGTCAGCGACCGGCTGTTTGAGGCCGGGGCGAAAGACGTCTGGCTCACGCCGATTCAGATGAAGAAGGGGAGGCCGGGTGTCATGCTCAGCGTTCTGACGACATCCGATGTCGAGTCATCCCTCGCCCGCCTGATCCTGCGCGAGACCACCACTTTGGGCGTGCGGATGCACACGTTTCGTCATCGCCATGAAGTCCGCCGGGAGATGCGGAGCGTGGAAACATGCTTTGGGCCGGTTCGGGTGAAGGTGAAATGGCTCGCAGAAGAGCCGGCGGGCGCATCGCCGGAATATGAGGACTGCCGGAAGCTCGCGGACGCGGCCGGGGTGGCCGTGAAACAGGTGCTTGAGGCGGCGTCGGCGGCGATCCAGGAGATGCTGGCAACGCTCTCGGAGCCATCAACTGTGTGTCATTCGAGGTAGGTGTAGCCCTCAAGGCCATTTTCATAAAACTTCAGGAGGACGCGCGACTCGTCAATGGTGAGTTTCTGATCGCGGAGGGCGCGTTTGACTCGCTTGCGCATGGAACGCATTAAATCGTCGGCCGAGAACTGGACGTATTGGAGAACCTCGCGAACGGTGTCACCTTCGATGACTTCGTCAATGGAAGGCCGACCGTGTTCGTCCACGCTGACGTGGACGGCGTTGGTGTCGCCCAGGAGATTGTGAAGATCGCCGAGAATTTCCTGATAAGCCCCGACGAGGAAGGTCGCGAGGTAGTAGTCGTTGCCGTCGTAGGGGTGAAGCTCCAGGACGCTCTTGACGTCGCGGCGGTCGATGAAGCGATCGACCTTGCCGTCGGAGTCGCAGGTGATGTCGGCGAGGATGCCGCGGCAGGTCGGCTCTTCGTTCAGGCGGTGGATTGGCATGATCGGGAAGAGCTGGTCGATGGCCCAGGAGTCAGGCATGGACTGGAAGATCGAGTAGTTGCAAAAGTAGGTGTCGGAGAGCATGGCCTCCAGGCCGCGGAATTCGTCGGGGACGTAGTCGAGTTTGCGAATAATCTGGAGGATCTTGAAACAGGTGCCAAAAAACAGTCGCTCGGCCAGCGAGCGGTGTTCGAGCGAACAATAGCCGAGGTTAAAGAGGCTGAGGACCGAATCCTTCGCGAGCTGGGCGTCGTGATAATATTCCATGTAGTTGGAGTCGTTCACGTCGCGGTAGGAGTCGACCAGGTTTTGGACGGGCGTGGGCATGGCGGCGCGCTGTTCGTCGGTGATGGTGTGCGGGATGTCAAAACGGGCGAAGCCGGACCAGCCGATGACGTTGAAGACCAGGACGCTGTGGTAGGCGACCATAGCGCGGCCGGACTCGGAGATGATGATGGGATGTTCGACGCTGGCCTTGTCGCAGATTTCCTTGATGTGGAAGACGACGTCGTTGGCGTATTCCTGAAGGCCGTAGTTGATGGAGGAGCCGAAGTCGGTTTTGGAGCCGTCATAATCGACGCCCAGGCCGCCGCCTACGTCGATGTATTTCATGCCGGCGCCCGAGCGCTGGAGCTCGGTGTAGAGGCGGGTGAGCTCGATGATGGCGCCTTTGACGTTGCGGATGGAGTTGATCTGGCTGCCCAGATGGAAGTGGAGGAGGTTGAGGCAGTCGCCCATGCCGTTGCGGCGGAGGAACTCGAGGGCATCGACGATCTCGGAGATAAAGAGGCCGAACTTGGAGCGGACGCCGCCGGAAGATTCCCAGCGGCCTGCCCCTTTGGCCGAGAGCTTGACGCGGACGCCGATGGAAGGCTTGACGTTGTGGAGCTTGGCGTACTTGACGATGAGCTCGAGCTCACTGAATTTTTCGACCACCGGGATAATGTTCTTGCCAATCTTGGTGGCGAGAATAACGGCCTCGATAAACTCATCATCCTTGAATCCGTTGCAGACGATGGGGGTTTGATCGTCATCGACGAGGGCCATCACGGCGAGCAATTCCGGCTTGGAGCCGGCTTCAAGACCAAAGCCGAAGGGGCGGCCAAAGTCGAGAATTTCTTCGACCACGTGGCGCTGCTGGTTGACCTTGATCGGATAGACGCAGCGATAGTCGCCGCGGTAGTCGTTGTCCTTCATCGCATGCTCGAAGGCATCGTGAAGCAGGCCGACGCGGTGCTTGAGGATGTCGGTGAAGCGGATGAGCAGGGGAACCTGAATGTCGCGCTCGCGCAGTTCGTCGACGAGTTTTTTGAGGTCGATCTGGAGGTTGGGGTCCTGGGTGGGATGGACGGCGACATGGCCTTCGGGGTTGACGCTGAAATAGCCCTGGCCCCATTGCTGGACGCTGTAGAGGCGGGTGGCGTCTTCGCAGGTCCAAGGCTTGGCGGGGACGGCCACGCGGTTCTGGGGATGCCCATTTCCGTTGCCATTGGACGACCCGTTGCCGTTGGAGGCCGGGCGGGTGGGGTTAGCGAGGTGGTTGCTGCTGGTGTTAGGTTCGAGAGAGGTTTCCATCGGGGTGTCCGCTGCTCCTTGGTTGAATGTCATCTTGGGATCAAAGCTCATCAAGTTTCGCTGCATCGTATCTTAATCGACATCATAGCTAGTGTTGTAAACGGATTTCGTCCACGACAGGTCGGAATAATCCAAAAAATATTCCGGGGCGGCCGCCGGGTCGTTGACATGAAAGGCACACTGCCGTTTGCTCTGGCGATGCGATTACAGGTGGTGTGGTGTTGGGTGCTGCTACTGGCCGGCGGATGTGCGCGGGTGGACGTGGCGATTCACAACGGGACGGGCCGGGAGATTGTGGACTCGGGAATGACGTGGAGCGACACTGAGCGGTTGGATGGGCCCGAGGGAAGACTGGCGCCAGGCGAGAAGGCGCGGGTGGGGCGTGCGCCCTGGCCGGTGCCGGAGTGGGTGCGGGTGACGTGGATTGGGTTGAATGGCCAGCGGCATGAGGACCTGGTGAGCACGAAGAAGTTTGATCGGATGGAATACCTGGTGTTCAGCATCCGGCCTAATGGCAAGGTGCGCGTGGCGAACCTGCCGAGGAAGGCGGAGGTGGACGAGGCGCGCCTGGAGGAGGCGTGGACATTGGAAGACAAGAGATAGGCGTGAGGAGAAGCGAAACGGAATAGGTATGAGCTTCCCCACGAATGGTGGGCGCGCCCAAAGACAGGATAATACCTGTTCATGGAGCGAATCATGGCAAAGCGGAAGTTCACACGGGAGTTCAAGATGTCAGCAGTTCAACTAGTCAACCAGCAGGGTTACAGCGTCAGCCAGGCCGGCAAGAGCCTGGGTGTCGATCCCAGCAGCGTGCGTTACTGGGTGGGTAAGTTCTCGGCCCAGGCGGGAGCGGGTCCCAGCGGCGAGGGAGCATTGCAGGTGGAGTTGCGGCAGTTGCCAAGGAGAACGCGCGGCTGACGATGGAGCGTGACATTTTAAAAAAAGCGGCGGTGTTCTTTGCGAAGGAGCAGCTGTGAAGTTCGCCTTCATCAAAGCATCGTTGTGCATGTTTCCAGCAACGGCCTGTTGCGAAGCTCTGGAGGTCAGCCGCTCGGGCTACCATGCCTGGCTCAAGAGGCCGGTAAGCGATCAAGCCGTCCGCCGGAAGGAACTGGCGGTGAAGATCAAGCAGGTGCATGAGGAGAACCGCAAGGTGTATGGCAGCCCCAGGATCTTCCAGGCGTTAAAGGCCCAGGGACAAAGCGTCTGTGAGAACACGGTGGCCAAGGTGATGAAAGAGGAGCAGATTCAGGCCAAAAGCAAGAAGAAGTTCATTCCCCGCACCACCGACAGCTCGCACAATCAGCCGGTGGCCGACAACCTCCTGGACCGGCAGTTTGAAGCAGCGCTGCCCAATCAGAAGTGGGCGGTGGACATCACGTATATTCCCACCGATGAAGGATGGATGTACCTGGCGGGGGTGATTGACCTGTGCTCGCGGAAGATCGTCGGCTGGTCGATGGGAGAGGGCATGAAGGTGGACCTGGTGAGCGATGCACTGTTCATGGCCATCGCTCACCGCCGGCCCCAGGATGGTTTGCTGCATCACAGTGATCGGGGCGTGCAGTACAGCAGTGAGGATTACCGGCATATGCTGGACCTGCACGGCATGACCTGCAGCATGAGCGGCAAGGGAGACTGCTGGGACAATGCCTGCATCGAGAGTTTCTGGGGCACGCTCAAGACGGAACTGGTGAACCATGAGCGGTATGCGACCAGAGAGGAGGCGCGAAGATCGATCTTTGAGTACATCGAAGTGTTCTACAATCGCAAGCGTCTGCACAGCTCGTTAGGATACAAGAGCCCCGAAGCGTTCGAGGCCAGTCTCAGTTAATCACGGCGCGCCCACCGTTCGTGGGGAAGCTCAGTATGCTTTCCCGTAAACGCCCATTTTGATATCCTGCGGGCGGCCGATGGAGGAGGCGAAGGATTGTAATTAGATGCTCCAGTTGCTCGGCTCAGTGTAAGGGGACCAAGAGGATCAGTGGCAACGCTGGCGTCGAGTCATTTCGACTGGCGGACATAGGAGGGCGGAGGTGGGTTTGTGGGGGATATGGCTGGGGTTCGGGGTGTAGGGGCTGGGGACGGGTGGTTTTTGGCGTAAGCGTGATATGGAGGGGTGTTTTGGTTGAACGTGGCGGGGGACGTGTTAGCATGGGGACGAACCCACTGTGTTTTGAATCGTTGCATTGAAGCAATTTCCCGCGATAGGCGTTAGAGCGGGCCAAAGGCCAAACCGCTGATTAGCAACCCAGTGGCGGCGCTTATGAAGAGGCGTCGCCGCATAGAGAGGAGCCGTGTACGATGTCGGAGGGCATGTTTGAATTGCTGGAACTTCGCCGGTTATTGTCGGCCACGTTAAGTAATGCCGGGGCGCTGGTGGTGGGCGGCACCAATTCCAATGACATCATCGTCGTACACAAGAGCGGTGCGACGACGACGGTGACGCTGAATAACAAGGCCACAAACTTCAATGGCGTGGTGAAGACTATCACCGTCGATGGGTTCAATGGAAATGATACGATCACGCTGGATGCAACAATCACCGTGCCGACGACACTGCGCGGCGGGCTGGGGAATGACACCATCGCGGGCGGAGCGGGCGCTGACAACATTCAGGGAGCGGATGGATTCGATTCATTGACGGGCAACGGCGGGGACGACTCGATCGACGGCGGCAGCGGCAACGACACGCTCTTTGGAAACGCGGGGAATGATACGCTGCTGGGCGGCAGCGGGAACGACTCGCTTTCGGGTGGCGACAACAACGATTCACTCGATGGCGGCGAGGGGGATGATGTGCTGTCGGGGGACAACAACAACGATCTACTGCGCGGCGGCACGGGGAAAGACAACATCAGCGGCGGGGCGGGGACGGATACGGTGACGTATTCCGAAAAGCACCTGAACGTGACGGCCACGATACCGGATGCCGGATCTTCCAGCGGGAACGGGACGAGCGGTGAGAATGACAGCATTTCCAGCGACGTGGAGAACCTGACTGGCGGGTTCGTCAACGACACGCTGACGGGCAACGGTGGGGCAAACGTGCTGGATGGGGGAGCGGGGAACGATGAACTCGATGGACTGGGCGGCAACGATTCCCTGATCGGCGGGACGGGGAATGATACGTTCAATGGCGGCGCGGGCACCGACACGGCCGATTATTCGGCACGAACCGATGCGCTGGTGCTGAATATTGATGGGCAGGCAGACAGTGGCGGGGCGGGGGAGACAGACACCATTGCGACGGATGTGGAAGTGGTGCAGGGCGGATCGGGCGATGACAAGATCACTGGCTCGGCCGGGAACGAATCGCTGCTGGGCAATGGCGGAAATGACACGCTCGTGGGCGGCGGCGGCGACGATGACCTGCACGGCGGGGCGGGGATCGATACGGTCGATTACACGGAATACAACGGCCGGTATGACACGACTGACGTCACGAATGTGAATCAGGTTTCGCTGGATGACGTGGCCAACGATGGGATGTACCAGAACGGGGTGCAGGTTGAGCACGACAACGTTCACAGCGATGTTGAGAACGTGATTGGGTGGGATGGGAAGGACCTGATCACGGGCAGCGACCAGGCAAATTATATAGATGCGCGGGGCGGGAACGACACGATTGACGGGATGGGCGGGAATGACACGATCCTGGGCGGCGACGGCGACGACAGCATCAGCGGCGGCGAGGGGGATGATGTGCTTCTGGGGCAGGACGGGACGGACACGGTTTCGGGCGGGAACGGGAATGATACGATTGACGGCGGGGCCGGAAGCGACAGCCTTTCGGGTGATGCTGACGATGATTATTTCATTAACGCCGACCAGGAGCTCGACACAATCGACGGCGGGACGGGAACGAATTATTGGCAGAATGCGGGATCGGGCGGGCAGGATAATAACGTGGGCGGGGTGTTGACGACCTTCGATCCGAAGCCGGATGGAGCTCCGTCGGCGCAGACTGATTTCTTCGATACCAATAACGGATTGGTTACGCCTGGCTTCAAAGCAGCAGCGAAACTGGCGGCGCCCATCACGGAAGGGCCGCAATACACGATTGATGTGTTGGCAAACGACGTTAACCCGGACACAAGTGACAATACGGGGCTGACGATCACGGACGTGGCCGATCCGCAATTTGGAACCACGAGCATTGTGAACAACGAGGTCGTTTATACGCCCAACGACAGCTTCAGCGGTTCGGATGAGTTTGTGTATCAGGTGACCAACGGGAATGGCCGGTTTTCGACGGCGACAGTGTTTATCTCGACGAGCGAAACTTCGAACAATACACCGCCAGTGGCGGGTGAGGATGCGATCGCGGTGCCGGATGGGAACAGCGGCGGGGGTGATTTCTTCGTGAGCCCTCTGGATAATGACAGCGATCCAGACGAGGACACGCTGAGCGTGGTGGATTACACGCAGCCATCGACGGGATCAGTGACGTTCGACTCGGAAACAGGGCAATTTGATTACAGCAAGCCTGCGGGGCCGACGACCATTAACGACAGCTTTACTTATACGATCAGTGACGGAAATGGCGGGTCGGATATGGCCACAATCTTTATCAACAATGATGGACACATCATTGAGCCGATTGCGTCGGACTTCAGCACGCATATGGATCCGACCACGGATACATCCATCGACATTCCGTTGAGCGAAAATGGATATGACCCCGACGGGAACGACACCGTCTTTATCAGCGATGCGGGCAGCGGCGAGGGGGGCGCGCCGTCTTACGGCAGCGTTACCGTTGACGGCGATGGACAGGGGGTGACGTATACACCTAATGCCTCTTTCGATAGCACCGTGGACCAGGACCGATTTTCTTATACGGTGTTCGATGGGCACGGGGGAAGTGCAACCGCATTTATCACTGTGACCAACGACAGTTTCAGCGGCGGCCAGGGATTCGCGGTGCCGCAGGTGGTTCGGCCTGACAATTCGTTGATTAGGTCATCGTCGTTTGCGACGGTGAAGGCGTCGCCGCTTTTTGCGCCGGCGCTGGTGGTGCAGCCGCACGCGGTTTCGATCAACGCGGGAACGATCACCGTAGATGGGACCAACAACGCGGATACGATCATCATTACGCAGGATGCGACGAAGGTTCACGTGACGCTCAACGGGCAGACGACGGATTACACGGCGGCGACGGTGATGAACATCGTCGTGAACGCCAACGGCGGGGCCGACAATGTTCGGCTTTCGGCAACGAATGGATCTAATCCCGTGACCAAGCCTTCCACGATTAACGGCGGCGATGGGAATGACTCGCTGATCGGCGGGAACGGCAACGACTTCATCTACGGTGGGGCGAACAATGACACGTTGTTCGGACAGGGCGGCAACGACGTGTTGTGCGGCGGAACCGCCAGCTTCCAGAATGGCAGCGACGGGAATGATGAGATCCACGGCGGGGCCGGCAAGGACGTCATCGATTACTCTCACCGCCAGGATTCGATTACCGTAAATCTGCTCACAGGCACGGCCGGGGCGACCGGCGAAAGTGATAAGATCCCGCAGAAGGACATCGAGGACATCTGGGGCGGGACCAACTCCGACAAACTTGTCGGTGATAACAACGCCAACTTCATCTCAGGCGGCGGCGGGAATGACAGTATCTTCGGCCTTGGCGGCAACGATCAGCTTGTGGCCAGCCAGGGCTTTGACAACGTGTTCGGCGGCACCGGAACGGATGTCATCTTCATGCAGGGCGATGGCTCGCAGGACAAGTACAACAACGGCAGCGGTCCCAATGACACCGATACTCTTGATTTGAAGCCGAATAATACGCCGCTGGATGTGGTGACGGCGGCGCAGAATCCTTGAGGGCGTGGGAGTTGCTGGTTGCTAGTGGGGAGGAAGAAGCTCGAGTTGGAGGAGGGCCTGGCCGAGGGCTTTGCCTTGGGCGTCGGTGCGGAGGCTTAGGCTGCCGCCGCCGGTGAGGATGTTGGGGAGGATGAAGTTCAGGGCGTGCAGGTTGGGGAGTTCGTAGCGGATGACGTGGCACGCCGCCCAGGGGCTGGAAAAATTGTTCGACGATGTTTGCGGTGAGGTGCTGGAGCAGGACGTCGTAGTCGGCCGGGGTGTTGGCGATGATGCCGACGTTGGCACTGGCGCCTTTGTCGCCGCTGCGGGCATACGCGATGTCGGCCAGGCGCGTGCTCATGTCAGACCTCCAGTAGTTCCACAGTGGGATGAACCTGATCGCGGGGGATGAGGGTGGGCCAATAGCCGAAAACCTCGCGGACGACTGGCCGGCCTTCGGCATAGCCGGTGGTGCCCTGCGGGCCGGCGGAGATGAGCGGGGTCATCTCGCGGGTGAAGCGTTCGACGACGTGCTGATCGGGATCGGAAACGGCGATGCGGAGAACGGTCTCAAAAAGATCATTGCGCGTGCCGGCCACGCCGCCGGTCGCGTCGCCCGAGCCGAGGCATTCGACGAGATATTGGGCGGGCTGCACGTTGGCGGCGCGGAGGCGTTCGTGGATGATTTGGCCGCAGCGCCGGGCCTTGGCCACGGCATTTTGCCCGACAATTGTCAGACTGGCGGCCGCGCGATAGCCGGCGCGGTAGGTGGCGCTGACTTTGTAAGTGGGAGGCGGGGCGTGGCCGGTGGCGTTGGAGACGCGAACGCGGCTGTTCCCTTCATCGGCCACGCGCAGGGTCAGGAACGAGACGGTGGCGTCGGGGCTGAGGTAGTGGGCGGGATCGCCAAGCTCGTAGAGGAGTTGTTCTTTGACGGTACGTTCGTTTACGACACCGCCCGTGCCAGGCGGTTTGGTGACGACGCAGGAACCGTCGGCCGAGACTTCCACCATTGGGAAGCCGATGTTGGCGTTGTCGATGTTCAGCCAGTCGGTGCTGATGCCGCCGGTGACTTGCGTGCCGCACTCAATAAGATGGCCTGCGACTGTCGCCGCCCGCGATTCTATCGTAATTGTTCAGATTCCAACCAAAGTGGGAGATGCAGGGTGCGACACTGAGGCTGGGATCGGCAACGCGGCCAGTGATGAGGATGTTCGCGCCCGCATTCAGGGCGTCGACAAGGGGCGCCGCGCCCAGGTACGCGTTGGCGGTGGCAAGGCTGGCAAGGACGCTCTGCAGGGGCGCCTGGGTTTCGAGGTGAGGGAACGATTGGGGGTTGGTGGCGCAGTTCGGGAAGAACATCGTCGCCTGCGACGACCCCGATCTTTAGAGGCGGGCAATTGGATTTGCGGAGAAGATCAACGCAGGCCGCAGCGCAGGCACGCGGGTTCAGGCCGCCGGCGTTGGTGACGACCCGCAGGTGCCGGCCAGCTTGCCAGAAGGGAATGAGCGATTCCACGACGCCAAGGAAGTCGCGGGCGTAGCCGAGGCCCGGATCGCGGTTACGCTGCTTGGCGAGAATCGACATGGAGACTTCGGCGAGGTAGTCGAGGGTGATGAAGTCCAGATCGGGGGCCTGGGCGGCGAGATCAGCTGCGGCGGTGGAGGAGTCGCCCCAGAAGGCCTGTGCGTTGGCGATGCGGATAACCGGGGTGGAAGTCATGGCAGTGCTGGCAATCAAAGTAATGCAGGCGCGCACCGGGTGGAAGGGGAAGGGGTCTCCTTACCTTCACCCGCGTGATTCTAATTGTTCCTTCAGGCAAGGATGGCAAATTGCCTCGCTGGAAGCGGCAGGCGCACGAACAGGGCACCCGTAGGAGCCTGCTCGACTCGTAACGCTGCCGGCGCCGCCATAGAGGAATGTGAGGATGTCACCGGGCCGGCGGATGGCAGAATCGACGATTACGCAATCGTTGCGCGGCGATCCGGAGACGTTGTAGGCGATGAGCACTTCACCCGGATAAAGGATGCGCGAGAAGGCGAGCGTGTAGTCGGTGCCGACGGGCAATCCAAAGTTAATGCCGTCGCCGGAGATTTCGCGGAAGTACATCCTGCCGAAGCGGATGGCCTGATGCGATTGGGCGACTTGCGCGATGAGGGCGATTTGTTTGTAAATGGTGCAATTGGTGTTGAGAAGGTTTCGGCCCGACGCAGCTTTATCGAACATGGCCTCCCGGATTTGTTCATCGCCGCCGCTGCCCTGGAAGCCCTGCTCGGTGCCGTAGTAGATGCAAGCGGTGCCCAGGGCGCAGAGCAGATAGCCTATCGCGGCGATGGTCTGCTCGTCGGGCGCGCCATTGCTGAACCGGCCGCCGGGCTGCCAGAAGGAATCGTGGTTGTCGATGAAGCTGACAAGGTATCGCCCGATTTCGCCGCGATTAAGCGCCCGATTTTGCTGGGCGGCGAGGCGGCGAAAGAGCGTGGAAGGATCCGCAAACTGCTTGATGACGTCGCGAAGCGGCGCGTTGGCGCTATTGCCTTCGGCCAGCCGAAAGTCCAGCACGGAGTCGATGCCAAAGAAGACGGTCTTTCCGCCGTCCTGGCGGGAGGTGTTTTGGCCGATATAGCGGTCGATGACGTCATCATCGGGCGAGGCAAGCTCACCGAAAAGGAAAAAGCCGCGCTTGCCCAGGGAGTAAGCGAACTCGCGCATGTTCGAGCAAAACCGGGAACAGGCGAGTTCCCCCATGTGCTTGACGGCGTCGACGCGGAAGCCATCGATGTCGGCTTCGCGAATCCAGTAGCAGTGGGCCTGGATCAGGACGTTAATTAGATCTGAGCCGTTCTGATCATCATCGTTTGCATAGTCTTTGAGCCCTGATAAATCCCCATGCTGCATCTGCGGGTAGGTGTCCCACCCATTGCCGGTGATGTTCCCGCGGCGGTGATAAAAATTGGGGTTGCGCAGCTCGGTGGGGATGGGGCGGTCGTCGCGACGCCAGCCGCCAAAGTCAAATTGCTGATCGTTGGAATAGTCGTAGGTCGCGTTGAAAGGGTATTGCCAGTTATCCCCGGAGTGGTTGATGACCACATCAAGAATGATACGAATTGGATAGGGCTGGCCGTTCTTCTGGAAGTTGTGGGCGGCGTCGACAAGGTCGATCAGGTCCTGCTTCGTGCCGAAATTCGGGTCGATGTCGAGATAGTTGTTGATGTTGTAGCCGTGGTAGGCGCCGGGATTATTTTCGAAGACCGGCGAGAGCCAGATGGCGGTGCAGCCCAGGCCGGCGATGTAGTCCAGGTTGCGGGTGATGCCGTTGATCTTGCCCCCGTAGAAGTTACCTCCCGCGGCGATGCCCTGGCTGCGGCCAGGCTGCAGCACCGGAGCCCGGGCCGCGTCGTCGTGGAAACGGTCGACCATCAGGAAGTAGATAAACTCCTCGCGCCATTCGCGGGTGGTGTTGAAATAGGTTTTGCCGGGCAGCGGGGACAGATCAAGCTGCGAGATTGAAGTGGGGCTTGCCATGATAGAATTTCCTCAAACAGCGCGGATGGATTTGCGGATGATAACTTTGTGGCGTGGGTTGTCGAGGTCGGTGGTGGCGTTCAACTCGATGTGCTGCGCTGGGTGGTTGGGGGGGCGGTGAAGGATGGGGAATTGTATTACATGGCGCCACGGGCGGGGCGCCCGTACCACGATTTCCGTCCCCTACACCTGGAAGACGCCGGTGCGGAAGCCGCCGGTTGGTGGTGGGCGCGTGGCGAGCGTTAAGGCGTTGATCAGGATGTCGCGGCTGGTGTGGGGGGCGATGATGGCGTCGACCCAGCCGCGGGCGGCGCCGTAGCGGATGTCGGTCTGGCGTTCGTAGTTAGCTTTGACGTGCTTGCGCAGCTGGTCGATGTCGGATGAAGTTGGGTTGTTGCCGGTGCGTTCGGCCTGGCGCTGTTCGAGGGAGACCAGGGTTTCGGTGGCTTGGCCTGCGCCCATGACGGCGTATTTGGCGTTTGGCCAGGCGAAGATGAAGGCGGGGTCGAAGGCTTTGCCGCAGAGGGCGTAGTTGCCTGCGCCGAAGGAGCCGCCGACGATGACGGTGATTTTGGGAACGGTGCAGTTGCTGACTGCGTTTACGAGTTTTGCGCCGCTGCGAATGATGCCGTGCTGCTCGGAGTCTCTGCCGACCATGAAGCCTACAACGTCCTGGAAGAAGACGAGGGGAAGGTGGGTCTGGTTGCAGTCCATGATGAAGCGGGCGGCTTTGTCGGCGCTGTCGTGGTAGATGACGCCGCCGATGTGGAGTTCGCCGGCGGCGGTTTTGGTGCGGAGGTGCTGGTTGGCGATAACGCCGACTTTTCGGCCGGCGATGGCGGCGTAGGCGCAGACGAGGGATTGGCCGTATTCGGCTTTGTATTCCTGGAGGGAGTCGGCGTCGACGATGCAATTGAGGAGGTGGCGGGCGTCGTATTCGTGGCGGCCGTCGGGGGAGACTAGGGTGTAGAGGTCATCGGACTTTTTGCCGGGTGCTGATTTTGCAGTATGGATATCGGGCTGCGAGTGGGAGGATGACCGGGGAAGCAAGTCAATGAGGGAGCGCAGCCGAAGGAGGCAGGATTCGTCGTTTTTTTCGTGGAAGTCGATCGTGCCGCTGACCTGGGCGTGCATGGTTGCGCCGCCGAGTTCTTCGGCGTCGACGACCTGGCCGATGGCGGCTTTGACGAGTGCCGGGCCGGCGAGATAGAGGGCGCTGCCTTCGGTCATGAGAAGTTTGTCGCAGAGGACGGGCAGATATGCGCCGCCGGCGACGCAGTTGCCCATGACGGCGGCGTATTGCGGAACGCCGGCGGCGGAGAGGACGGCGTTGTTGCGGAAGATTCGGCCAAAGTCGTCCTCATCCGGGAAGATTTCATCCTGCATCGGGAGAAAGACGCCCGAGGAATCGACGAGATAAATGAGGGGGAGATTGCAGTGGGCGGCGATCTTTTGAGCGCGGAGGACTTTTTTGCAGGTGGCCGGGAAGAAGGCGCCGGCTTTTACGGTGGCGTCGTTGGCGATGACCATGCAGGAGCGGCCATGGACAACGCCCACGCCTGTAACGACGCCGGCGGCGGGAACTTGGCCGGCCTCGGGATACATTTCAAAGGCGGCCCAGAGGTTGATCTCCAAAAAGGGGCGCCGGGGTCCAGGAGAAGGGCGAGGCGCTCGCGAACCGGCAGGCGGTGGAGCTTGCGCTGACGGGCATGGCCGGCGGGGCCGCCGCCTTCGCGGAGGGTTTGTTGCTGTTGCTCAATTTGGTCGGTGAGGGAGCGGAGGGGGGAGGGTGGTGGCTCTGGTTGGGGTTTGTTTTTTTTTGGAGGGGAGCGGTGGGTCATGGAGGTTGTTTGGGTGGGGAGACTGGTTCATCAGTGGGGGTCACGGGCGGGGCGCCCGTGCCACGTCATTTGCGTCATAATAGGCGTTGTCGCTGGTGAGGGTGAACCACCCTTTGCCGTCGGAGTGGACGCGCTGGAAGGGGTTGGCGGGCTCGTGATCGAGGAAGAGGAGCCAGTTGTTTTGGGCGGCGGCCTCAAGGAACCAGCGGCGGGTGACGGTACTGGTGTAGGGTTCGACGTCGTAGGCCATGTTGTAGGCCGCCCCGACGTGGTGAATGGTGGGGAGGATGTCGGGGGTGAAGACGATGGGCTGGCCGCGCGGGTCGTGGAAGAGGATGGCTTGTTGGCCCCAGGTGTGGCCGGGGACGAGGAAGACCTGGATGCCGGGGAGGGCGTCAGTCATGCGATCGATCACGTTGGTTGGGGGCGGTTGGTCGCGCAGGGGGCGGTAGGCGGCGGTAAATGGATCGGGCGAGGTGAGGAGGTGGAGGCGCTGGCGAAGTGGGTGGAGATTTTCCAGCAAATAGGTGCGGGTCATGACGGAGCGATTGACGAGTGCGTCGGCCCACTCGCGCTTTTGAACGATGATGTTTGCGTTGGGAAAGGTGAGCTTAATGTTGGGCGAGGCGAGCATGGTGGCGTCGGCGGCGATGAAATCAGGCGTTTCGTCTTCGCGCGCGATGCGGGTGACGCCGCCGGCGTGATCGAAATGGAGGTGGCTGAGGATGACGTGATCGATGTCTTCGCAACGGACGTTTTGTTCCGCGAGGGCGGTGGTGATGGTGCGATCGGTGAGGCCGAAGATGTCGCGGTTCTTGGCGTTGAATTTGTCGCCGCTGCCGGATTCGATGAGGACGTATTTGGGGGCGGAGGAATCGTCCGTGCGGGTGAGGAGCAGGCAATTGTGGGAGACGAGAATGCGGCCGCGGTCATCGGTGGGGATATGGCGGGACCAGACAGCGCGAGGTACGACGCCGAACATGCTGCCGCCGTCGAGCAGGAGTGGGCCGGCTCGGAGGAGGGTGGGGGAGTAGCGGGGGGTGGGGGACGGCATTGGTATCAAGCGGCGATCTTTGACACTTTCAGCTTCTTGAATTTGAGGCGAGTCTTCCACAAATCGTATTGCACCTGTTGCATGAGCCAGGATTCCGGAGTCGTGTTGAACGCGAGGGAAAGGCGGAGGGCCATCTCGGGACTGATTCGAGATTTGCCGTTGAGAAGTTCGGACAGTGCCTTGCGCGTGACGCCCAACGCTTTGGCCGCACGCGTTACAGTGACGCCGGAGGGTTCGAGGCAACGACCTCGGATCACTTCTCCAGGGTGTGGCGGGTTGTGCATGAGGTGAGTCATTGTGTGGCCGTTGTTTGCCTATCCGGGCGGCAGCAACTCCTCTGGGGACTGGAGCAGGTCGATGATTTTTGCCAAGGCGGTCGCGGCGGTTGCGCCGTCGATGACGCGGTGGTCGCAGCTGAGGCTTAAGGGGAGGAGTTTGCCGACGCCGATCATGCCGTTGCGGGCGACGACACCTTCACGCGCTCGGCCGACGGCGAGGATGGCGGCTTCGGGGTAGTTGATGATGGGGGTGCCGAATCGGCCGGCGAAGGAGCCGAAATTGGAGATGGTGAAAGTTGAGCCGCTGAGCTTGCCGGGGGTGAGGGTGCGGTCGCGGGCGGCCTGGGCGAGTTGGGCGATGCGGCGGCTGATTTCGAGCACGCCAAGACGCTCGGCGTCGCGGATGACGGGGACCATCAGGCCGCTTTCGGTGTCGGTGGCGATGCCCAGATGAACCGAGGCGTGTTGTACGATTTCCTGGGTGTCGTCATCGACGGTGGAGTTCAGGCGGCGGAAATGCGCCCGCGCCGGCCGGTCAGGACGCGGCAGACGGCGGAGGCGACGAAGGGGAGGAGGCTGACCTTTTCGTTGGAGGCGGCGACAAGCTTTCGGCGAAGGACGTCAAGATCGGTGACGTCGGCTTCGTCCATTACCGTGAAGTGGACGGCGTGGGTGACGCTGTAGCGGAGATGCTCGGCGATGGTGCGGCGAACGCCGCGGAAGGGGATGCGCTGTGCACCTTCGTCTGCGTGTGCGGGAATGAGGGAGGGTCGCGGTGCGGCTTCGGGTGCGGCGGCGGCGGGAGGCGGCGATTTGGTAACTGGAGTGGATGTGCCAGCGGCGGCGCGGACGTCTTGTTCGGTGATTCGGCCGCCGATGCCGGTGCCGGTGAGATGTTCGATGTCCACGCCGAGTTCGCGGGCAAGGCGGCGCACGGCGGGGGTGGCGAGGGGCTTGCCGTTGGAGGCGGTGGCAGGGGCGTCGCCGAGATTGCCGACGACGGTGCCGGCGTTGCGCCGCTCGGCCTCGGCCTCGGATGGGGCGGGGGCGGGGATGGGAATGCTCATGGACGATTCGGAGGTGAGGGCGGCCGCGGGGGCTGGCGCCGCGGTTGGAGCCTGGGTTGGCTCGGCGGCTTTGTAAGTCACCAGCGGTGCGCCGACTTTGACGGCCTGGCCGGGCTTGCCGTGCAGGGCGGCGATGATGCCATCGCGGGGGCTGGGGACTTCGACCAGCGCTTTGGCGGTTTCCATCTTGGCCAGCAGATCGTTCTCCTTCACGGTCTGGCCGACCTGCACGGACCATTCGATCAGCTCGGCCTCTTCGAGGCCTTCGCCGAGGTCGGGGAGGTGGAAGATGTCGTTGGCGGTTGTGTTGGGAGTAGGCATGGGCTATCGATGTTAGGCGCTCGTCGGCGCCGTCAGCTTTAGTACGCAAGGCAATCGCGGATGCTCATCTGGATGCGATTCGGGTCGGGGAGGTATTCCTTTTCCAGCTTGTAATAGGGCATGACGGTGTCGAAGCCGGTGACGCGCTGGACGGGGGCTTCGAGGTGGAGGAAGCAGTGTTCCTGGATCAGGCTGGAGATTTCGGCGCCCAGGCCGGCGGTGAGGGGGGCTTCGTGGACGACGACGGCGCGGCCGGTCTTATTGACAGACTGGGCGATGGTGTCGATGTCGATGGGGTAGATCGTGCGCAGGTCGATCAGTTCGACACTCACGTCCTCGGGCAGGTGGTCCATCGCTTCGAGACATTGGAAGACCATCGCGCCCCAGGTGATGACCGTGACGTCGGCGCCCTGGTTCAGCACTTTGGCGAGGCCGATGGGGATGGTGTATTCGTCTTCGGGGACTTCCTCGCGGAAGGAGCGGTAGACGCGCTTGGGCTCGAAGAAGATGACGGGATCGGGGTCGCGGAGGGCGCTTAGGAGGAGGCCTTTGGCGTCGTAAGGGTGAGAGGGCATGACGACCTTGAGGCCGGGCGTGTGGGCGTAGATGGCTTCGGGGGAATCGGAATGAAGTTCGGGGGCGTGGATGCCGCCGCCGATGGGGACACGGACGGTCATGGGGCAGGTGAATGCGCCGCGGGTGCGGGTGCGGCAGCGGGCGGCCTGGTTGACGAGTTGGTCGTAGGCGGGGCCAAGGAAACCTTCGAACTGGATCTCCGGAACTGGCCGCATGCCTGCCATGGCGAGTCCGATCGAAGTGCCGATGATGCCGGATTCGGAGAGCGGGGTGTCAACGACGCGGTGCGCGCCAAATCGCTTTTGCAGGCCATCAGTGACGCGAAAAACGCCGCCGTTTTTACCGACGTCTTCGCCGAGAAGGATGAGGCGGTCGTCGGCGGCCATCTCCTGGGAGAGGGTGAGGTTGATTGCTTCTACGAGGTCGAGCTTGGGCATGGTGAGGGTTTCAGGGTTCGGGGTTCGGGGTTCAGGATTCAGGGGTCAGGTTAAGTGTTAGGAGGTTTCGGGGACTTGTTCCAATTCGTACGTCGGGGTGGGGAGTGAGGGTGGGTTGAGCGGGATTTTGGCCTAGGGAATCTGGTGCGGTGAGACTCTTTTTGGATTGCGAGGGCGTTGGGGAGCGTTTCGTAGGTGAAGTCGAACATGTCCTGCGGAGCCGGGCTTTTCGGTGTTGAGGGCGAGGGTGGCCACGTCATGCACCAGCACCTTGGCGCGTTCGACGAGCTTGTCTTGTTGCTCCTGGGTCCAGAGGTGTTTTGACTCCAGGTATTTTCGCGTGCGGGTGATTGGATCGCGGGCGATGGCGGCTTCGAGTTGATCGGCCGGGCGGTAGCGGCGGGCGTCGTCGGCGGTGGTGTGGTCGCCGAGGCGATAGGTGATTGCTTCGATGAAGGAAGGGCCTTGCCCGGCGCGGGCGCGATCGACGGCGTCGCGTGTGGCTTTGAACATTGCAAAAATATCATTGCCATCGACCTGCACCGTCGGCATGCCGTAGGCGAGGGCTTTTTGGGCGAAAGTTTGGGAGGCGGTCTGGTTGCAGCAGGGGATGGAGATGGCCCACTGATTGTTGACGCAGCAGAAGATGCCGGGGACTTTGAAAAGGGAGGCGAAGTTCATGGCCTCGTGGAAATCGCCGGTGCTGGTGGCCCCTTCACCAAAGAAGCTGAGGACGACGCGGTCTTCCTTGCGCAGCTTGAATGCCCAGGCGATGCCGGCGGCGTGAAGGGTTTGGGTGCCGATGGCCAGGCACAGTGGGCTCATGGAGAGGTTTTGCGGAACGGCGTTGCCGCGCTCGTCGCCCATCCAGTGGAGGAGGACGTAGTGCATGGGGAGGCCGTGCAGAAAGAGGCCGGCGTTTTCGCGATAGTAGGGGACGATGTAGTCGATGCCTTTGCGGAGAGCGCGAACAGAGCCAAGTGCGACAGCCTCTTCGCCTTTGTTTTGGGGGAAGGTGCCCATCCGGCCAGATCGCTGGAGCTTGAAGGCCACTTCATCAAACTCGCGGGCGACGACCATCTGCTCGTACAGGAACCGCACGTCGTCGTCGGTGAGGGTGTTCTCGGCTAGCTCCTCGTCGAGTTGGCCGTTCTCGTCGAGGATCTGGAGGTACTCGATCTGGGCCTGATATATCGTCTTGCGAGGCATCAATCACCTCGTCCTTTCGATGTGGAGTTTGCGTCGCCCGGGAATTGTTTGATCGCGCTGCGATTGGGAACTCGGCCGGTGCCGCGGGCGGTGGGGGAAGCTTCTGGAATGGCGAAGGCGGTGTTGGGAAGGGTATCGCTGTAATGCATGGCCGCCTCGGCGGCGTGCAGCATCGACTTGTCGTGGTTGTCGAGGAGGTGGCGGAAGCTGTCGTGGATTTCCTGTTTGGCCATCTCCATGAAGTAAAGCGCGGCGGCTTTGTCGCGTTCAAAACGTTTGGCAGCACCATTGGAGTTGGCGTGGGAGCGAAGATCGCGGTCGAGCCTGCTGAGGGTGCAGGCCCAGGCGTGCAGCCACATGGCGCTGTCGGCCAGGCGCGCCTGCACGCTTTGTCGGCTGATGATCTGCTCGCCATAATGCTTGCTAACCATCATGAACTGGTGGCTGTGCTCGCGAACCAGGTGGCAAAGCTGCTCGGCTTGGTGGCGCAAAGATTCGTGAACGTGCGGGATGGCCGGCGAAGCCCGGCGGACGCCGAGGAACACTTCGGCCCCAATGGCGGCGGCGGCTTTCATGGCGGTGGGGTGGGCGATGGTGCGCAGGATGCGCATGAGGTTTTGCGTGGGGGATTCGCCGTGATCCCAGCCGACGGCCTGCTGAACCCCGAGCATCTTTTCTGCCAGTTGCTTGCCGCCATAGGCGAAGATGAAGGATTGCATCACTTCATTGGCGCCTTCGACAATCAGGTTGATGCGCGAGTCTCGGAAGATGCGTTCGACTTCGTTCTCGGTCATGTACCCTTCACCACCCATGATCTGAAGTGCATCGTTGACGACGCGCCAGCCCATCTCGGAGCAAAAGACCTTGCAGATGGCGGTCTCAAGCATGATGTCTTCATCGTGGCGGTCGAGCATTCCGGTGGTCATGTAGAGCACGGCATCCATCGCATAGGTGTAGGCCGACATACGGGCGATCTTGGCCTGGACAAGCTCGAACTCAGCGAGGGGACGCTGGAACTGGAATCGCGTCTGGGCCCACTTGGTGCCTTGCTCGAAGGCACGAACGGCGCCGCCAAGCATGCCGGCCGACAGGGTGCAGCGGCCGTAGTTTAAGCAGGAGAGGGCGACGTGCAGGCCTTTGCCTTCTTCGTGCAGCAGATTGGCACGGGGAACTTTCACGTTGTTGAAACGGATGCGCGCCTGCCAGGTGCCCCGGATGCCGCACTTGGAACGGTTTTTCTCGAAGATATCGATGCCGGGAAGATCGGGAGTGCAAACCAGCGCGGTCACTTTGTCCGTCAGCTTGCCGGTTTTTCGATCTGTGAGCTTCTGCTTGGCCATCACGGTAAAGAGGCCGGAGATCGCGCCGGAGGTGGACCATTTTTTCTCGCCGTTGATGATGTAATATTGTCCGTCTTCGGACAACTCGCAGCGCGTTTCCTGGCCGCCGGCGTCGCAGCCGACGTTGGGCTCGGAGAGGCAGAAGGCCGAGAGCCAATCGGTGGCCAGGTGGGGGAGCCAGCGGCGTTTTTGTTCCTCGGTGCCAAAGAGCATGATGGCTTTGCAGCCGATGGATTGGTGAGCGCTGACCATGACGGCCGTCGAGCCGCACGAGGCGCCGATGCGCTGGAGAACACGGTTGTAGCTGGTGATGCCCAGGCCGCCGCCGCCGAATTCGTGCGGGATGGTCATTCCCAGCACGCCGATCTGGAAGAGCCGATCGATGGCCCAGCGGGGGATCTCCTGCTCCTGATCAATCTGGATGGAGGGATGCTCGTTGCGAAGATAAATGTCGAGGTCGGCCAGGAGCTTATCGCAGCGGCCGGTTTCCTCGGGGTTCACCTCCGGATAGGGAAAAACCAATTCTTCCCGCACATGGCCCCAGAAGAGGTTTTTGACGAAGCCCATTGAAGAGGGCTCGGGGCCGAGGAGGACCTCAGCATCCTCAATCATCCTGCGATCTTTTTCGGCGACGCCTTTGAGAGTCTTAAGATCTGCCATGACGCCTCCTTTCTACGACTGATAGTATTGCTCATGTTCGGGTGCGGGCAACAAAGATTGTGGTGCGATTGTGGAGGAGACGATGATGGCCGACCAAACGTCCGATAAGGTGGAGAGAAGCCTTCCATTTTTGCGTACCAATCGTCGACCTGCCAAGCCGCGCAAGTTCGGTGTGACCGAAATTCGCGGGCCGTACTACACACCTGTTGGAAGGCGCTATTTGCAGGATGTGTTGGAAACGATGGGGGAGTACCTCGATCACTTCAAATTCGGCGGCGGCGCATTTGCGCTGATTCCCGCTCCTGCGCTGCGCGAGCTGATCGAGCTGTGTCATGCGCACGACGTGCTGGTTTCAACCGGTGGGTTTATTGAGTTTGTGATCACGCAGGGATCGGGGGCGGTGGACCAGTACATTACGCGCTGCAAAGAACTGGGCTTCGACATCGTTGAGATTTCCAGCGGCTTTATCACGACGACAATGGATGTCCTGCTAAGGTTGGTGGAAAAGGTGCAGCGGGCCGGCATGAAGGCCAAGCCGGAGGTGGGGATTCAATTTGGAGCAGGCGGTGCGACGACGGCCGGCGAGCTGGAGGCCGAGGGGACGCGCGATCCGCAATGGGCGATCGCGCAAGCGCGGCAGTTCCTGAGCGCCGGCGTTGAAATGATCATGATCGAATCTGAAGGGATCACCGAAAGCGTCACCACCTGGCGGACGGATGTGCCAGCGCTGTTCGCCAACGCGCTGGGCCTGGACAAGCTGATGTTCGAGGCGGCCGATCCCGCGGTTTTCGAATGGTACGTGAAGAACTTTGGTCTGGACGTGAACCTGTTCGTCGATCACAGCCAGATCGTGCAACTGGAGGCGTTGCGCAGCGGCATCTGGGGGACCAAAAGCTCGTGGGGGCGGGTCGTCAGCGATTAAGAGCCATCGACTTCCTGCAAGGCGCCAGACGGCAGAACTTGGCCGATTAGCGTGCGTACAATAATTGCGAGGAACGATGGCATTTGCAGAGCTAACAGACTCCCGGTGCTACTACGAGATCAGCGGCTTTGGCGAACCTCTGCTGCTTATCGCCGGCCTTGGTGCAACGTGTGAAAGCTGGGGCGGATTCGCTGGGGAAATGTGTGGGCGATTTTCGGTTATCCAATTCGACAACCGCGGCATGGGACAGTCGGTCGCCAAGCGCCCTCCAGCATCATTGGCCGACTTTACGGCCGACATCATCGAGCTGCTCGATCATCTGCAACTGGACCGGGTTCACGTTCTGGGCCTGTCGCTTGGCGGGATCGTGGCGCAGCGGTTGGCGATGGACCATCCCAGCCGCATTGACCGGCTGGTGCTGGTGTCGTGTACCGACATGTTCACGCCGTATCTTCGCCAGATCACCAAGCTTCTCGGGCAGGCGCTAAGGCGATTTCCGCCGGAACTGTTCGTGCGCACCGTGGAGCTTTTAAGCAGCGCCCCGGAATATTTAGACGCCAACGCGGAGGCGGTGGAAAAGCGGATCAAGGAGCAGTGCGCGAAGCGGTGTTCGAAGATGGCGCTGGCCCGGCAGTTGCGGTGTCTGTCATGCAGCGAGGTGGACGAAAACGATTATCACATCCTGGCCCCGACGCTGGTTATTGCGGGCGAATATGACGGTTTGGTTCCGGGTTGTTATGCGCGGCGGATGGCGGATCGTATTGCGGGCAGCCGGTTCATGCTGATCGAAAATGCCGGTCATAATCCGCTGTTGGAATGCCCGGAGCGTGTCGTGCCTGCAATATTGGAATTTCTCGGCGGCCGGTGTGCAGCGGAGGATTATTCCCATGATCAGTCCGATCGAGACAGTCAAACGCTGGTGGAGGCATAGCGATCTTCCAATCGCTATGACATCGCCGGCGACGCTTGCGCGTGAAGTTCCGGAGGCTCCGGTGCATCGCGAGCCACCGTGGCTGACACAACTCGACCGGGCCGGCATTCCGCGCACGCTTGTATATCCGAGGACGACGCTGGGGCGGTTGGTTGATCAGGCGGCCGATCGCTTCGCCGACGCGACTGCCTTGATCTACAACGACAAGAGCTGGAGTTATCGAGAACTGCTGGCGCTGGTGAACCGTTTGGCGGGTGGATTGGCGAGCCTTGGGGTGCGGCGGGGAGATCGCGTGCTGCTCACGCTGCCCAACTGTCCCGAATTTGTGACGGCATTTTTTGCGATTCAAAAGCTGGGGGCGGTGGTGGTCAACGCCGGGCCGCTGATGGGCGTTGACGACATGACGCAACTGGTGGCGATGACGAACCCGCGCGTGGCGATTGGGCTGGATTTGCAGTCGCCTCTGCTGGCGAAGGTGGCGGCGGGATCCAGCATTCGGCATCTGGTGTGGGTGACGCTGCAGTTTTACCAGACGGTGTTCAAGCGGCTGGGATATCAGATTAAATTGATGCGGCACAACGGGCGGCATAACGGTGAAAAGCTGCACGATGTGACCATGGCTGACCTGCTGGCCAAGCGCCTGCGCGGCCGCCGACGGTGGAGCCGGATCTGGAGGAGACGGCCGTGTTGCAACCGACAGGCGGCACGACGGGATCGCTGAAGGTGGCAGAGCTTTCGCATCGGAATTTGATCTCGAATGCGACGCAGGTGTCGGTGTGGTCGAACCTGCGGCCGGGCCAGGAGCGATTTTTGACGGTGCTGCCGCTGTTTCACGTTTATGGTTTGACGCTCTGCATGCTGGCGTGCGTGTCGTCCGCGTCGGAAATGATCATGACGACCCGCTTTGACGCCGAGCAGGTGCTGAACCTGCAGAAGCGATATCGGCCAACGATTTACCCGCTGGTGCCGACGATGTGCGAGGCGCTGTGCCAGCAATTGGAGTCAATGGAATTTGGCGCGACGTGGGAAGGCGCTCGGCTATGCATCAGTGGCGCTGCGCCGTTGCCGGTGGCGCTGGCGGAGCGGTTCCAGCGGCTTACAGGCATGCCGATCATTGAAGGATATGGCTTGACCGAGGCGGCGCCGGTGACGCATGCGAATTTGATCGTGGAGGCGCGGGCGGCGGCCATTGGCCTGCCCATGCCGGACACGCAGGTTCGGGTGGTGGACCTGGTGGATTCGAGCAAGGATGCTGGGTGAGGGCGAGGCGGGAGAGATGTGGGTGAGCGGGCCGCAAATCATGAGCTGGCTATTTTGGCGATCCGGAAGCCACGCGAAAGGCGATCACGGTAGATGAACAGGGTAATCGCTGGCTGCATACGGGCGACGTTGTGCGGTTTGATGCCGACGGTTTCTTCCACGTGCTGGATCGCCGCAAGGACATGATCAACCACTCTGGCTTAAAGATTTATCCCGGCCGGGTTGAGAAGGTGCTGGCAACGCATCCGCAGGTGCGGGAGGTGGCGGTGGTGGGGCGGGTGGACGAGATTCACACCGAAACCGTGGCGGCCGTCGTGGTGCCGGTGGAGATGCCGGAACACCCGGAGAAATTGATCGAGGAACTGCGATGCCTGTGCCGCGAGCATCTGGCGGTGTACGAGGTTCCGGGGACGTTTGAGTTTGTGAATGAGCTTCCGCGGTCGGCGCTGGGGAAGGTGCTGAAGAAGGAGTTGCGCATGCCGCCGGCGGTTCATGTGCCCGTGGAGTTGGAAGTTGAAAAACCCAAGGAGGCGGCGTGATGGTTGCATGGAATAACGAACAAAATTGATATCGCGATCGTGGGCGGGGCGCGAACCCCCTTTGCGAAAATGGGGACGGCGCTTCGGGAAGTCCACGTGGCTGACCTGGCGAAGCGGGCGATGCAGGAGACCCTGTATCGCAGCAATTGGCCGGCCGATCGGCTGGACGAAGTGATCTTGGGAAACGTGGTGATGCCGGTGGACGCGACGAACCCGGCGCGGGTATCGGCGTTGTGGGCGGGTGTTCCGCAGCGCGTGCCGGCGCTGACGATGCAGCGCAACTGCGCATCGGGGATGGAAGCTGTTGCGGAGGCGGCCATCCGGATTCGCGGCGGGCAGGGGCGGATGATTCTGGCGGGCGGTGCGGAGTCGATGAGCAGCATCCCGCTGCTCTTCCCGGAGGAGGCGGCCGGGCCGATGGCTCGGCTCGGACGCGCACGCAGCGCATTGCAGAAAGTGGCGGCGGGTGTGGCACTGCGGCCCCGGCATTTCAAACCCGTTGCTGGGCTGGAGCGCGGCCTGACGGATCCGACCTGCGACATGATCATGGGCAAAACGGCCGAGGTGCTGGCGCAGGAGTTTGGCATCTCGCGGCAGGAGCAGGACGCGTTTGCCTTGCGCTCGCATCAGAAGGCGGTGGCGGCGATGCAGGCGGGGCGACTGGCGGAGGAGATCACGCCGGTTTATGCGGGGCATAAGTATCAGCCGGTGACGCAGGACGTGGGGCCGCGGGCCGAGCAGACTATGGAGGCGCTGGCGAAGCTCCGGCCGATCTTCGACAAGCGCGATGGCACGGTGACGGTGGGAAATTCATGTCAGGTGACGGATGGGGCGGCCATGATGCTGGTGACGGATGCCGCCACTGCCAAGGCCGAGGGGCTGGAGGTGATGGGGTACGTGCACGCCTATGCCTATGCGGGGCTTGATCCGGCGCGGATGGGGCTTGGGCCGGTCTATGCGATTGAACAACTGTTGCGGCAGACCGGCATGACGCTGGCGGACGTGCCGCTGTTTGAGATTAACGAGGCGTTTGCGGCGCAGGTGCTGGCGTGTGCAAAGGCGCTGGGTTCGGCGCAGTTTGCGCGCGAGCTTTTGGGACGAGAAGAGGCGGTTGGCGAACTGGACATGGATCGCGTGAATGTCAACGGCGGTGCGATTGCCATTGGTCACCCGGTGGGGGCGACGGGGGCGCGGCTGGTGCTGACGCTGCTGCACGAGATGCGCCGGCGGGATGTTGGGTTGGGAATTGCAGCGCTTTGTGTGGGAGGCGGGCAGGGGGCGGCGATGCTGCTTGAGCGGCGGTGATTAGTCGTCGGTGTGGCGGCGGTGCTCCATCGGCCGGTCGAGGGTGTCTGGCTCGGTGAAATTATTTCTATGTTTGCCCGCAGCCGGCATGTGGTGCTGGTCAACCTCCACTATCGATTCGAAATGCGCGTCGAGTCGATGGAGCCGCGTGCCGACGGCCTGGGAGCAGGTGACGCGGCAGACCAACTCCAGATGCACGTCATCGCTTAGCGGCAGACAGGCGACGAACTTGCTCCCGCGCGGTAAATTATCGGCGTGAATGATGCTGATGAGCGACTGCGTGATGTCGCGCATCCAGACCACCACTGGCACACCGCTGTAGAGGGCGGTGCCGTAGAGGATCTCCAGCGGCGCCTGCGGGCAGAGTCCCAATGATGGAAAGTGTGAAGGAGCGTGTGGGCTGTTTTTTAAACAGGTGAAGATCTGACGAAAATGCGACCTCTCCAGGTCCATGCGGCAAGTCCCTTCATGCTGGGTTGATTCTAAAGGCATTGAATATTCGTGCGAACGGCGGATTACCCCGCGTTCGCATTTTAACAGCGCAACGGTATCGTCTTGGCAGACAATCCATGACCCTGAATTTTACAAATCAGTTTTCCCTATCCCCCGTACGCCGAACGATGCAGCGGTGTTGGCGTAAAATTTATTTTGCGGTCGCCATTATTTCGATGCTCGCAATGATCCTCGTGCCGGCATCGCTCGGTGCGATCCCGCCTGCGGCTAACAGGGCCATTGACTTCAACAACGACATCAAGCCGATCCTGCAAAACAACTGTGGACAGTGCCACGGCAACGGTCGAGCCAAAGGCGACTTCCGAATCGACACGCGCGAGACGATGCTGAAGGGCGGCGAGGATGGGCCCGGCGCTGGCCGGGAAAAGTGATAAGAGCCGTTTGATCGAATTGGTGAGCAGTGACGATCCGAAAGAAGTGATGCCGAAAAAAGGGCGACGACTGACGGCCGAGGAAGTTGGCCTGCTGCGGGCGTGGATCGATCAGGGGATGAAATGGCCGGAAGGGTTTTCGTTTGGCGCGAAGCATCAGCCGCTGGAGCCGCGCCGGCCAGTCGTTCCGGCCGCAGCAGGGGGGATCACCAATCCGATCGACCTGATCCTTCAGCCGTATCTGCTGGCGGCCAAGGTGAAGACCGATCAGCTCGTTGACGATCGGGTTTATGCACGACGGGTGTATCACGATGTGCTGGGACTGCTGCCGCCGCCCAGGGAGCTGGATGCGTTTGAAGCAGATAAAAGTCAGGACAAGCGCCTGCTTTGGTTCGCCGGCTGCTCGACGACAAGCCAAATTATGCGGAGCATTGGCTGACGTTTTGGAACGATGCCCTGCGGAATGACTATCGCGGCACCGGTTACGTGGACGGCGGACGCAAGCAGATCACCAACTGGCTGTACAACGCGCTCCTGAACAACGTGCCCTATGACAAGTTCGTGCAGGACCTGACCACCGGCGCGGGGGGATCGGACGGATTTATCAAGGGCATCGTCTGGCGGGGTGTGGTGAATGCGGCGCAGACGCCGCAGATGCAGGCCGCGCAGAATATCTCGCAGGTGTTCATGGGCGTAAACCTGAAATGCGCCAGCTGCCATGACAGCTTCATCAATGAGTGGAAGCTGTCGGATTCCTACGGTCTGGCGGGCATCTACGCCGACAAGCCGCTGGAAATGGAGCGATGTACCAAGCCGCTGGGGCAGGTGGCGCCGATGAAATTTCTCTTCCCGCAACTGGGGTCCATCGATCCAAAAGCGTCAAAAGAGCAGCGGGCGGCGCAGCTCGCCAAAATCATCACCAGCCCGCAGAACGGGCGATTGGCGCGAACTGTGGTGAACCGGCTGTGGAAGCGGTTCATGGGGCACGGCATCATCGAGCCAGCTGACGACATGGATCAGGATCCTTGGAACGCGGATCTGCTGGACTGGCTAGCGACTGATCTCAGCGACAACGGCTATGACCTGAAAAAAACCATGGAGCGGGTGCTGACGTCGCGGGCGTATCAACTGCCGGCCGCGACCGCCAAAGAAGGAACGGCAACCGCCTACACGTTTCGGGGCCCGCTGGTTCGGAGGATGAGCGCCGAAGAATTTGTCGATGCGGTGGCGACGGTGACAGGCGTGCCGGCCGCCAAGCCTGCGGTGAAGCTGGAAGGCGTCGCGCCG
Source organism: uncultured Phycisphaerales bacterium (assembly GCA_963788015.1). Classification (GTDB taxonomy): domain Bacteria; phylum Planctomycetota; class Phycisphaerae; order Tepidisphaerales; family Tepidisphaeraceae; genus JBBRHH01. The sequence continues at coordinate 1,322,841 of CAWBEY010000012.1, read as the reverse complement.
CCGCCGCCAAACCGCACGGCCCTGTCTAACGCTGATGCGCTGACGACGGCGCTGGGGCGGCCGGCCCGCGAGCAGGTCATCACCGACCGGGCAACTGTCGCCACGACCTTGGAGGCGCTGGAACTGACCAACGGAGAAACCCTCGCCGACCTGCTTCGACGCGGGTCGGCGGCCTGTGTGAAAGAAGCTGCGACGGCCGGCGGCGGGAGCGCGGGACTCATTGAGCGAATCTATGCACGGGCACTTGGTCGCAAACCCAGTGATGCGGAGACAAAAGCTGGGGCTGGAGTTGCTCGGTGAGCAACCCAAAGCGGAAGGGGTGGAGGATCTGCTGTGGTCACTCTTGATGCTGCCGGAGTTTCAGTTGGTGCGGTAGGGCGAAGCTCACGCCGCAGCACTCGTCGTCGGCGCCCGGTTCTTGAGCTGATCCAGAATCTGCCCGCCATTATGCGGACCCAGGTAAACCGTCGGACAATCCGACTGGGGCAGGTTGTGCTTCCGCCGCCAGGTGAACTCGGCGAAGCGCTCGCACACCCATTTGACCCAGCTTTCCGGCGGAACGTTTTTGCCGCTTTGCGGGTCGATGTCGCAGGCATCGTTCACGTAGTCGATCAGGCAAAAACGATTCACTCCCGGCTCGCTGGTGATGGCGATCTCGGTGGAAAAGAAATCCATCTTCGTGATGTCGGCCAGCCGGTTCATGATGTCGAGGCAGGGGAGCAGATCGTAGCGGTGGAGGTCGGCCCAGGTGAGCGTGGCATAGGAATTGGGTCCCAGCACCCACCAGAGCAGCGAACGGTGGCCAAGGACGTTGTAGCCCCGGAGATAAGCGGGACGGCCGCCCAGGCGGCCCCACGTCATCATCCGCTGAATGAGGTAATCGTCCTTGCGGTTGTAGTTGCGCGCGTTGGCGATGACGTCGAGGGTGGGGTTGACGTTTAACTTCACGCCTTTGGTCGCCTCGCCGAACGATGGCTTGATGACGCATCGATCGCCCAGGCGCATGCGCTCTTCGGGCGTGAGGTCGCGATCGGGCTGGTCCCGCCGGAGGATGACGGTGGGGGGGAGCGGCATACCCTCTTTGGCGAGGCGCTCGTGCGAGTCGGCCTTCAACACCCACTGGTTGTCCTGCGGCTTGCGAACCGTATAGATGCCGTGGCGATAGGCGGTGTTAATCAGTTGATCGAAGGGGCTGTTGGGGCTGGCGCAGAGGTCGAGGTAAACGTGGGGATGAAAAAGACCCTGCTCGGTCTGGCGGATGATCTGCTCGACATTGGACTTGTTGACCAGCAGAAAGCTGAGGCCCATCGGCTCCATCGCCTCGCGCAGTAGTTGCACGAGCCGGCCACTGTGGGAGACGTAGTCGAGGCCAAACGCGAAATCGACATAGGCGGAGGAGGATTTCCTGCCGCGCGGATGGATGATCCAGGGCGTTGGGTCGGGCTTGCCCAGGGCAAAACGAACGCGCCGGCGGATGCGGTCGGCGATGCGTCGGGCTTTGTAGAACTTAACGAACACCCAGGTCCTCCGTCGTGAACAGACTTTCAAAAACAAAACCGGCCGACTCGATGTTCTGCCGCGCTCCCTCCAGGCGATCGATCACTCCGAGGATGCGATCGATTTTCGCTCCCAGCGCCTGAAGCGACTTGGCCGCCTCGATCACCTGGCCGCCGGTGGTCATGATATCTTCGATGATGACGACACTCTCGCCCACGTTCAGAAGACCTTCGACCTGCTTGGCGGTGCCGTAGTCTTTTTTCTGATTGCGCACGAGGACGAACGGCTTGCCGCACGCCATCGACGCGGCCGCCGCCAGCGGCACCGCGCCCAGTTCCGGGCCGGCGATTCGGTCGACATAATCGGGTATTTTGGCGGCGAACATTTTTCCAAGCTCGGCCAGCACGTCGGGCTGGGTCACGAAGCGATACTTGTCGAGATAAAAATTGCTCTTTCGCCCGCTGCGCAGTGTGAATTCTCCGCGCAGAAGGGCGACGTCGGCAATCCGTTTGGCCAATTGTTCACGGGTCATGGCCGCGTACTATGGGCAGGCGGATATACCGCGTCAATATTGGAATCGGATGAAAGTGGGAGGGTGTTTATCGGCAGGCCCGGCCAGCGTGTGATTTTGAAGATTTGTCGCGGACGCAGTGGTTGAAAATCAGCGTTTCGACGTATTTTCCGAAGCGGCAGGTGCATTGTAAATGATGATCGTCTGCGAGGGGTAGAAGGGCGTGTACCCGTAGTTTGGCGCGTAATATCGCCGGCCATACCCGTAATATCCCGGTCCACCGATCAGGCCGTTGTACCAGCCGTAATCGGGGACGTCGTAACGATACTCGCGCGCCACCCGTCGATAAGTGGGATCGCCAACGGCATCGGTTTCCCAGGGATAGGGAGCGCGCAGGGGGCCGGTAGGCTCAACACCCGCAACGGCAGGTGCGCGGCGGGCGGGGTTGTCGCCGCGACCCCAGCCGCAGGCCCGGCCGGTGCCGCCTGAGACGCCGTCAACGTGCGGCGGACCTGAGCCGCGAGAGTATCCTCCATGTCAAACAGATCCCGAAGTGCCCCCGTCGCCTTCAAGCCGGCCAGCGATTGACCGGTGCGGACGTCGAGCAGTTCGCCGGTGATTCGCAGATCCGGTTCGACAATCTGAAAGCTGCCGAACACCACGTAAGCGGCCCCCGCCTCTGCGGCCGCTTTCCGAACCGACTTGGCATCATTTTGTGCTGGAGCCTGCGCGGCCGGGACAACCTTCATGCTGCGCATGCGCGACAGCTCATTTGCCATGTTCTGCTGGACCGCCTGCCCCACCCACGCAATGCGGGAGGCATCGCCCAGGGGAGCGAACGGCATGATGAGTACAGTATCAGGCCCCGACGAGGTGGGCTGCGTGGCCGGAACGGCGGCCGGCGGCTCCGCCAGAAGCGCGCCGTGCGGCGTCAGAATAAATATGAGAATCGGCATCAAACGCATAACAGCCTCCAGCCTCTCGACCTGAGATTATACACCAGTCAGGCACCATTTACGCCAAGTGCTGGTGGTCCAGCCAGCGTGCGCAAAAATCTTGATATAATCATCAGGGGCGGTGATAATCTCCGGCACACCTCTTTTTTGGAGATCATGATGACCAAATTGTTGTCTGGGATGTTCTTGGGTTGTCTTGTTGTGTGGACGTTTTCGGCCGGCGCGGCGCGGATGTTAACACGTCTTCGCCTGTCGCGGCCGACGCGCACGCTGTCACGATTGGCGAGATGCGGGTTCAGACTGTGCCGGAATTGCCTTACCTTCACCTCTCGGCCGAGACCACCTTCGCCAAGATGGCGGAACCGGTGAAGCAGGGGTTTGACAAGATCTTCGCGTCGGCCGTTGAGGCGCGGATATTCTTTGCCCGTCCGACGATGCTGGTTTATCAGGGCAGTCCGCATGCGTCGCCGGACAAGGCGTTTCAGATGGAGATCGGCGTGATCGTCGGCCCGGATACGGCCACCCCAGCTGATCTGAAGGTGCGTAAGACGGCGGCGTTCAAATGCGCGTCGGTGCTATATACCGGGCCGGTGAATCAGCAGGGCGAGGCATGGCAGAAGCTGATACCGGCCGCGAAGGCGGCAGGCCATACGCCCACTGGCGAGGAGCGCGAGCTGTGCCTGTATTGGGAGGGGTTTGATTCTCCCAACAACGTTTTCCTCATGCAGCTTGGGATTAAATAGTGGTAGGCGTGGCGAAATCCGTGTTAGAACATCGGCCACAAATCGCAGGCATGTTCCTGGTTTATTAGCTCAAGATCTAGATGCGTATGGCGGAGCTTGGCAGCCGAGGTTCCCTTTCCCAATCAGTTGAGCACCATGATTGGCCCATAGGTGATGAAAGCTTCTTTGGTGAGCCGGAGGAGCTTTTGGTGGGCGGGGTCGAAGAAGGCGGTGTGTTTGATGGTTTCGTCGGTGGCGCTGTTGAAGGTGCGCACTTGGAGGACGTCGAGGTCGAAGTCGAGCCGGACGTCCACCCAGTCGAGGCCCTTCCAGACGCGATAGGCGACGATGGGATAGAAACGGCCGGTGCGGTGGCGCAGGCCGGGGGCGTAGTAGGAACGGTTGCTGAGGAGCAGTTTGGCGAGGCGCGGGCCAAAGCCTGGATCGAGTTCCTGGGCCGGCTCCATCAACTGGATTTCGGCATCGACGGCGTCGCGGGCGCCGGGGCGGGGGACGTTGACGGAGGAGTGGTAGGCCTCGACCTTGGAGGGGTGTTTGAGGATCTCGACGCCTTTAGCGCCGACAAGCCATTCGCCGCGGGTGGTGCAGCCGGTGGCGAGAAGAAGTAGAGCGATGAGCACTGCGAGACGGACGGCCGCCATATCACCTCCAGAAGGATCGTTGGGAAGAGTGGGCTGGAACTTGTGTGTTGTCGTTGCGTCGAGAATGATGGGGGCATTGTAACGGATCTTCGCTTGCGTGTGTGCTTAGAGGTGAGTGGGCTTATTGAAGGAGAAATTCATGGTGGATTGGCGCGGGATTTTATTGGTCGTGATCGGTTTGGCGTCGGTGGGGGCGGGGCCGGCGACGCGGTCGGCCGACGAACGGATGTTTGATGCGCTGCAGTCGCGGAACACCCAGCGTGTGAAGGCGGCGCTTGCGGAGGGGGCGAATGCGAACGCGAAGGGGCCGGGCGGGGTAACGCCGCTGCTGTGGGCGGTGGATCGGGGCTCGGTGGAGCTGGTGAATGTTTTGCTGGAGGCCAAGGCGGATGTGAACGCGGCGGCCGAGGATGGGCTGACGCCGTTGATCCGGGCGGCGGCGAAGCCAGGAAGATGTGGTGAAGGTGTTGCTGGCGGCGGGGGCGAAGGTGGATGCGAAGAACAAGGTGGGGGCGTCGGCCATTCATTATGCGGCCAACTCCGGAAACGTGGGCGACGCTGGGGTTGTTGATTGGGGCGAAGGCGGACGTGAATGCGAAGACGGGGGATGGGATGACGCCGTTGTTCGCGGCCGCTCAGAATGGGCATGAGAAGGCCGTGAAACTGCTGATGGACGCGCGGGGCGGATGTGAACGCGAAGGCGCCGGATGGGATGACGCTGTTGCACAGCGCGTGCGCGTCGACGTCGGCGGGATCGGAGAAGACGGTCGCGATTTTGCTGGCGGCGAAGGCGGATGTGAATGCGCAGACGGAGATGGGGTCGACGCCGCTGGTGCTGGCGGCGCAGAACGGGCGGGAGGAGATCGTGAAGATGCTGCTGGAGGCGAAGGCCGATCCCAATCTGAAGAACAAGCAGGGGGCGACGGCGCTGCATTTTGCGGTGCAGGCGGGGAATGGGCCGATCGTCAAGGCGCTGTCTGGAGGGGAAGGCGGATGTGAACGCCCCGACGGAGAGCGGGCTGAGCCCGTTGTTTGTGGCCGTACAGGCGGGGAAGGAGGAGATCGCCAAGATGCTCGTGGATGCGGGGGCGGATGCGGCGGCGAAGACGAAGGATGGCTCGACGGCGCTGCACGCGGCGGCGGTGGCGGGGAACGCGAACATCCTGACGGCGACTGGTGAGGGGGCAAGTGTGATGTGAACGCGACCGACGCGGATGGGATCACGCCGCTGATGGTGGCGGCGCAGCATGGGCGGGGCGAGGCGTGCAAGGTCGCTGCTGGATGCTAAAGCGGACGCGGGGCTGAAGGATAAGAGCGGGGCGACGGCGCTGCATTACGCGGCCGCGGGCGGGGCGGATGAGGCGGTGGCAGCGCTCATCGCGGGGAAGGCGGATGTGAACGCGACGACGGAGGAAGGGCTGACGCCGCTTTTTGTGGCGGTGCAGGCGGGGCAGGAGAAGAGTGTGAAGGCGCTTCTGGAGGCCAAGGCGAACGTGAATGAGAAGACCAAGGAAGGGACAAGCGTGTTGTCGGTGGCTGCGGGGAAGGGGCGGAATGGGATTGTGGCGCTGCTGATCGAGCATGGGGCGGATGTGAAGTCGGGGGATCGGGAAGGGATGACGCCGCTGCACTGGGCGGCTTATGGGGGTGATTTGGACACAGTGAAGCTCCTGCTGAAGGCGGGGGCGTCGGCGAGCGTGAAGGACAAGAACGATCACTTGCCGGCGGGGTATGCGGAGATTCGCGGGGCCAAGGATCTGGTGAAGGTGTTGAAGGAAGCGAACTAGAGACTAGAGATTGGAGACAAGATTGGCGTCAGGGGATGCGGGATATGGGGGGTGGGGTTGGTTTTGGTGCGCAAGAATTTTCTTTGAGGGGGTTTGGGAGGAGGGGGATGAGGATTGACAAGGAGTTAGGGCAAAAACGCTGAAAAGAAGCGCCCCCAAAGCGCCCCCGGAATCTCCCTCTTTTCTCCCCCGTGTCTCCCCTTTTTTGACGTGAAATCTCCCCCGTTTCTCCCCGGAGTCTCCCCCGTTCGACAGGCTCATGGCAGGCCTTTCGACGGGGTCAAATTCGTTTCACCACGGAGGCACGGAGGGCACGAAGGGGGAGAGGAGTTTTGCCGAGGATGCGCTGAGACGCGCAGACATTGGGACGGTATGAGTTTGGGTTCATCTTGTTTTGGGCCTGCGACATGGGCGAGACGCCCATGCTACGGTTAGAGGGGGCGGAGGGGATTAGCATAAAGAGTTCGCTATTCACTTGTCAAAGAACATGGGTTGTCCGAAAGGGGGAGGGAAGCTGGATTCTGGTCCCCCTCTCGTCCCGTGCCAGGGATGGCATCTTTGGCGGATGCGGCCATGGCGAACATTAACCTATCTTAGGGGGTGGGGGAGGTCAAGGGAAATCTTGGCCGGCGTCCGCGGGAGCGGTTGATGCGGCGGAAGCGCTGGGCGTCACGCCTGGTTCGAGGTTTTACGGGACCTTCTTGCGGCGGGCAGAACAGCTTGTTTGGAGGGGCATATCATTTTCCCGTGAAGCTGATCCATGCTCTTGTCGGGGCGGTGCTGGCGGTTCCTACCGTGATGCCCTTATACAGAGTACACGCTGGATAAGTGCAACTGTGCGGGCGTCGTACTCGACACCCCCGGAGTATTTTCATAAAAGTCGTAACTGCGTGTACTTCGTAACGGGTCCGACGCTGCTGTGTCGCGTACGACACCGCGTCGGCAGGCCCCTGATTTCACGTTGCCGTGTGCCTCCACGGAACCCAATGCCCATGAATTAAATTCAATGCGACGAGTCGGATTACCGACACGGCGGTCTGTGTGGGCATCGGGGGTCGGCAAATGGCATGGTGAAGGGGCCCGGTTTGGCTCGCCGGCTACGCAGCCGGGGGCGGCGAATGGGCCTGCTGAGAAGGATGGACCGTTTTTGGTGCGAGAGGCGGAATTGCCAGCCGGGTTTCCGGAACCGGGGGAGGTGGGGGTTGTTGTCGTGAAGGAGTATCCGGCGTATCGGGCGGCGGTCGTGGAGGCGGGGGACGTTCAGGGGAGGGATGAGGCGGTGGCCGAGCAGGGCGCGAGAGATGTTTCAGTCGGAAAGCACGGAGACGGTGGAGTGACCTGGTCTCCTCGCGGCGGCTTTACGCAGCGCATCGCACGCAATAAGATTTTGAGTTATGAGCACGATTACTGTTGTCCTGGAGGCTCATCCGGACGGGACACTTCACCTGCCTGTGCCGGAGAATTTGCGGAGCGGCAAGGTCAGGGTCGTGGCGACGTTGCAGGCCGAAGAGGAGGGACCTGCCGCGAGCATAGACGCCAAAGCGGGCACGCCGCTCGAGGCGTTAAAGGAACTGCGGAAACTGGGCGGGCTGCGTCATGTGATTCCCGATCCGGTGGCGTGGCAGCGGGAACAACGCCAAGAGCGGCCTCTTCCGGGCAGAGACTGAGCGATGCTTCTGGACAGCAACATCCTCATCTATGGCGCGAACGGCGAAGTTCCCGAGCTTGATGCGATTCTCGGCCGCACCGATCTGTGTGCGGCCAGCATCACGCGGATCGAGACGCTGGGATTTCACCGGCTTTCGGGGATGGAGAGGGCGTGGCTCGAAACGACATTCGAGCGGATGACGATTCTTCCTTTAGATGATGCGGTCGCCGCTCGCGCGATCGCGATGCGGCAAGAACGCAGGATGGGCCTGCCGCCATCGGAGTTGAGAATGTACACCGACGATTGATGAGAATGATGACAGATCACACTCCGGGGATATTTGCTGAACTCGCCTGCCACCGATGCGGATACGACCTACGCGCCCATCCGAAGGAAGGTAAATGTTCGGAGTGCGGGGCGTCGGTAGCGGAGTCAACGCGGTTGGCAGCGATCCCGCGTCACGCCGCCTGGCGGGACAGGGACCCGCGCTGGCGACGGCGCATTCTTGCCGGCGCGTGGATTCTGTTGCTCATGCCGCTCATGGACGCATTGGAGACCTTTGGACGCGACTGGAGCGTGCATGTGCCGAACGTTTTCGGCTTTCGAGGCTCCCTCCGGCTGGACGAGACTCTTCTCTCCAGTTTCGGTGTGTATGCGCCATTGGTGTTCTGCATCGGCGTGGTGCTGCTGTTCTCAAAAGAGCGGGGACGGCGCCCGGCCGCCTCGATTGGACGCGTCGCTGGGGCGTCGTATGCAGTTACGTGGTGTGGTTGCTCAGCACCGCGCAAGTCCTCTGCGTCGGCGCGCTGGTATTGGTAAGCATTGCGGCGCTCTTCTTAAGTATGCCGCTGAAATACCAGCCGGAGGCGACGCGGTTTTTCGTTGGCGTGAGCACGGCGTATCTTCGGTATGGGCCCTGTCCAAAGGACATCTCCATTGTCGTCCTTGTTGCGTTCTCGTCGATCGCCATCCTGCTGGCATGTGTTCCGCTCTTCGACGCGCTTTGCAGCAGCGGTCCGAGACGCATTGCGGCGTTCCTCCTCGTTCCGCTCGCTTTGTTCTCGCTGACGCACCTTGTTCAAGCCGGCCGATATTGCCTTGGCTCTTCAAGCGTCACTTCAACAGACGTTTATTCTTTTGCAGTTTACTTTCGGCCGCAGTTGCTGGCAGGACACCTCGTCGGTCTTCCGACGTACCTGGACGTATCAGGATCGGTGTTCAGCGATGTTTTCGTGGAAGCCGCAAAATGGTGCATCATCCTTGGGATCGCGGTTTGGTTGAGCATCGCGCAGCTCGCGACATGGTTACAAGGCAAAAAACGAGTGCCGCATAGCCCGCCGCCGCCGCGGTATACTTCACCAGCGGTCAGCACCTGCAATCAAAGAATGGGGATTGCAGGCGAAGCTGGCGGAGAAGGAGTTGGGCGGGATCAGGACCAGCGTCAAGCGAGGCCGGACGTACGGATCGGAGCAATGGACGAGGAAAACCGCGGAGCGGCTTGACCTGGCATCGACGCTTCGGCCACGAGGCCGGCCGACGAAGAATGCCGTAAAATTACGAACGGCCCCTTTCTGTTTTCAGATACTATTTCTTCGCCTCCTGGCGAGAATAAACCTTCCCGGCAATACACAGCAGCCCCGGTGTTTCCGGCTTGTCATCCCCCGCCCATCGAAAGGCAGTCTGCTTCTCCGATTTGCCGTTGATCGTTGTCGTCAACGTGTACCCGCTCAATTGATACGTTCCCTCGGCCGTCGTATTGCCGCCAGTCGTCACGCCCGAATTGCCCGCTTTCGTGTCGATCCCCTTCGTATCAACCCCGCTCAGTTGATCCGAAGCCAGCGTCCCGTCGGAATGGAACGCAAGCGTTTTCACGTTGAAGATCGTGTTGTCGCCGCCCAGCCCCACCGTGCCGTCATACTGGTAAGAACCGTCGATTTTCTGGCCGTCCTTGAACGGCATCGCCTTCACCGACCCAATCGTGCTCGGCGGCCCGATCTGCAGCACACTGTCATCGCCGGCCTTGGGAATGGAAAACGGCTCTGTGTGCGGGTCGCCTTTCTCCGGTTTGAAGGTGATCTGGTTGTCCTTGATGGTGTACGTGCCGCGCTTTTCCGGCGCAACATCCTTGTAGGCAGCAAAGTCCGCCGCCGCCGGCCGTTCCTTAATCTCGGCAATCGGCGATCCGAATAGCACATGGCCATCCGGAAAAAAGTAAAAGAACTCGCGCCGAAGATTAAAAGTCATTCGGCCATTAAACGACATCGGAATCATCTGCTGGCGAACGTAAAGCCCCGCAAGCTGTCCTGGCGCCAGCGGAGCCTGCGCGGCGCTGTTCGACCCGGACGAAGCGCCGCCGCTCAAATCGGATTTATCGCAACCAAGCAGAAGCCCAAATACAACAATCGCAATTGATAGTTTTGCGTTGTGGACGGCAGATGGGGATACGTAACGCATATTTTCTCCTGACAATTAGTTGCGTCGCCGGCGGCAACCCTGCCGTCATTATGCCGTTAAACTGTCGTTAAATCGAGCGCCACAACCCCACCGCAAACCCAGAATCCAAAAGCCGCCCGCGCACAGGCGGTCGGCCCTTTATGCGCGCAGAACCAATCAGCCTCCACCGCCCCCTAGCAGCCCGTGGCGAAACCGGAGAATCCCTTCATGACGCCAATGAACACCCGCGCTGAAATGCCGCCTTGTGACGGCGGACGTGTCAGGTGGCTTTGGGCAAACGCAGATCGATCCAGCAACCGTTGTTCGTTGCCACGGCGAAATTGAACATCCGCTCGCAGGCGAAGATGGTGGAGAAGGAGTTGGACGGGATCAGGACCTGCGTCAAGCGAGGCCGGCCGTAGGATCGGAGCAAATGGACGAGGAAAACCGCGGAGCGGCTTGATCTGGCATCGACGCTTCGGCCACGAGGCCGGCCGACGAAGACTGCTGGAAAACTATGAATGGCTCCTTTTCCTTTTCTGCGACAGGCCGCCCTCGTTGCGTCATTCAGCTTCAGGGAGCCGTTCTAGCAAGCTGCTCCCGCACATAATCCAGGTTCCGCCGATCGATGGATTACTCGGTCCCCAGCGCATGTGCTGAACTTCCCGGTGCCGGCACCACGGGTTCTGCAACGGGGAAGGGGGTGAGCGGAGGTGGCGTCTTCAAGACGACATCATCTTCCCATAGAACGAGTTCCCCCAGTGAACCAAGACCGCCGCCGCGGGTCTTGGTGATATTCAGCCGGTAATATTGATAACCTTTCGCGTTTTCGAATGAATAGACATTGGGGGCATCCGGCCCTCGATTGGGGATATCTTCCAGTCGGAGACAATGCCGGGCCAGGCGGGTTTGTTCGTCGAAGTTCTGGTCTTTTTGAGTGTCCAAGGTGACCCAGTTCGTGCCGTCGGTTGAACCCTGGAAATTCCAATCCTTCGGGTCGCGTTCGGCGTAGTCGGCGGCACTGATCATCTGGTAACGGCTCACGGCCGGCGCGGTTCCATCCGCAAATTTGTACTGTAGCCAGGCGGTGCTCGCGCTGAAGAGCCATTTGCTTCGTTCGCCATCAAACGCCGCGGAAGCCGCTTCATTTGGTGCATTCTCTGCACTGGCGGACACCGTGCCTTTATCGTGGCCGTCTCGACTCTTGTAGTGCAGGAGCTTGATCCAGCGGAAAGGAACGCCTTCGATCTCGCGCGAGTTGGGACTCTCGACGCCCTGGGCGTTGGATGCGCTCACGACGTAATAATACGGTTGGTCGTTTTGCAGCCCGATATCGGTGTACGTCAGGCCTGGGACGCCCTTGGCGATGATCTTGTATGGGCCGGTCGGCGTGGCAGATCGCTTGACGGTGTAACTGACTGCCTGCGGCCAGAGGGGAAGCCAATTTAGAACGATACGTTGGTTTCGACCTTCGGTCGTCAGGATCAATGGAGGCCGCGGCGACGAAGGTTCCGGCGTCACCTGGACGGGGTCGGAATCGGGGCCTTGACCCGTCGGGTTTGTGGCCGAAACAACATAATAATAAGGGGTGTTCACAACGCCCGTGCTGTCCGAAAAGTCGGCAGGGTCGATCAATTCCTTCGCGATGACCGTGAATGGCCCTTTGGCGTTGGTGCCGCGTTTGACGGTGTAGGTGACAGCATGGTTCGGCTGGGTCCAACTGAGCCACACTTTTCCGTTGTCGTTTTGCGCGAAGAAGATTTCGGGAACGCCCGGCACGGCGGAGATATCGACCGACAGCAGCTTCAGTTCAGCCAACTGGATTGCGTTGGCGACGGCTTCACGTGTGGCCAAAACATTCAGACGGTAATGGGGATATTCGGTATGGTTGTTGACCAGGTAACTCCTGGTTTGGTTTCTTCTCACGAATAGCTGGTTCTTCCGTGCGTCGAGCGTGATCCATTTCTCGCCATCGGCTGAAGCCTGGAATTCCCAATTCATGGGATCGCATTGGGGCAGATCGACCGCACTGGTGAGATCGTAGCGGCAAACGATTTTGCCCGCTTTGCCGGCGAAGGAATAAGCCAACCAGCCGGGAGCGGCAGCATCGGTGGTCCATTGCGTTTCTTCTTTGGCGTCGAAGGCCAAGGCGGGCGGATTTTTGGACGAGCTGGCGGTGGCGGTGCCATTTCTGGCCGTGTTCTCCGCGGGGCCAAATGCGACCTTGGCGACCCACATCTGCTTGGCCGAGTCGGCACCGGTGCCCGGGGCGAGTCCGACGCCGTAGAGGGCATTGGTGGTCTGCAGTCCGAGTTCGCTGAAAGAATTGAAGTTGAACGTCAGCGGATAGCCTTTGACGGGCTGAGCAATCCCCGTTGACCTTTCAATTCCGGCCCCACCGTCTTCACCTGTCAACATGCCATCGGGTCCGAGGATTCCCTTGCCTCCCTCGAACGGCACCCACGTCTTGGTTTTTCCGTCCCAGGAACTCCAGCGGGCCTTGACCCTCGTGGCGATGTTGCCGTCTTTGTCGATCTTGATGCCGGATTGCGGCTGGTCGCCGGTGGCGCGGATGATGAGCTGCCCTTGATTCGGTTCCCCATCTTTTCCGCGTAAAGGCAGGCCGGGAATGATCTCACCGGTTGCTTTTTTCCAGGTTTTGCCCTGATCGTCGGAAACGGCGTAGATTTGTCCGGCGCCCGGCGCGTCGGCCGAGTTGCCGCAGATGGAGAAGTGGAGTCGGTTGTGGCTGTCGAAGCGCGGAAGGGTCTGAAAAGCCTCGAAGGCGATGGTATGCTCCCAGTACAACACTTTGTTAAAGTTCCAGGCGTCTGGCACCGCGGCTTCGACGGTGCCGCCGATTGCGGTCCAAACACCCGTCGTATGATCGTAGCGGTAAAGGCCGTACGCGATGAAGGGCTCGCTGCCGGAAAGCTTGCTGCCCGCGAACGCTCTAACGCGCGACGAGAAATAGAGGACGCCGTTTTTGTCGTTGAAGAAGCGGCTGTCACCTCCCCACTCGACGCCGGGGAGGTGGGAGGTGGATTTGGCGCCGCCGGTGAAGGTGAAGCCGCCGGTCACGTCGAGGGATCTATTGGACCGCCAGTACATCATGTTCTGGTGCTGGTAGCGCTCGACGTAGGTGCTGCTGGAGAATTCCGCGTACCCGTGCATGTCGCCGGCGATGTGCAGGAAGCCATCCGGATCGATGCCCATGGTGAAGCGGTTATGCCCGTCGGCGAAGGCGCGATAGTTCGGATTGGGGTCCAACGGAACCGTGATCGTCTCTCCTGTGGCGTCGTTTATTTGCGTCACCAGAGGCCGAAGATCACCATCGGGCACGACCACGAAAGTCTTGCCGCGATAGTGCTGCACCGGAGTAAAGAGCCCGTGGACTGAATTGTGGGTGTTGATTCCCTGCGTATAAAGCGTGGTGGCGTTAATGAACTCGGCCTTGGCAACATCGGACTTGGGCACGACGTTCCCGTCGGCGGATGCTTCGATGGCCAAGGCTAGAAAACCAGTAACGGCCGCGCCTGCGAAATGGAATAATTTATTCATGTCGTTCGCTCTCGCTCCGAAAGGTGCTGATTCCGAAGTGGATGCCGCTTGGATTGGGGCCGCGGGGGAGGCCGGTGGGGTGGCGGAAAGAGGCGGAAATGGCTGGAGAGGCCGGAAACAATGGTTAAAGGCTCGCGTCACCTTTAGTTCTCTCCGATCTCGCGTCACCTTTAGTTCTCTCCGATCTTAGCTGCGATGGCCTTGCTGGGTGTGCCGCTGGGCTTTCTCGTTGGTGCTGCGGGCGTGGGATCATGCCAACTTTGGTCGTTGGCCTTCGTTGTATAATTCCAGATCAGCTCTGTGTCTAAAGCCAATCTGGGGCGGATCAGCAGCTTGGTGGATGAGACACGGGTGTGTAGCTCGCCGTCGGTGTCTAACACCCGCTCAAGACGGTCCAAGTGGTCAGGCGTCACCAACAAGGGGGCGGCAACAAGATTTTGCTTTGCGTCCATTACCACCGGGATATATTCCACCATGCGGTGACGAAAGAGCCGCCAGCCGAGAAGCGGAATGGCAAGCAGTAGCAGAGAAGCCAACAGGAATATCCAAGGGCGTCGGAACATGATCGTCATGTTATCACCGCCGCCATGCTGGTAAAGGATCAGTGGCAGAGGGAGATGATGGTTGGAACATATCCATCAACATTGCTTCGCGCTCACCACCCCCGAACAAGGCACTGCTCTAAGTCTGCTTTTTCCGCCGGCTGGAAATACTTGTTGGCCGGTCCCGTTATATCTCTGTTGAACCAGAACAATTAGTGCCTGAAGGAGCATTCAATGAAAACGATTCTTCTGTTCATCCTGGCCTTTGCCTCGCTGATTACCTGCCAAAGCGCGGAAGCGGGCGAACCCGGCACCTGGGTTCAGGTGGGCCCCGCCGAGGCCTGGAAACCGACCATCGTTGGCACCGTCATCGGTGGCAAGCTCTACTCGGTGGAAACCGACGGCAACCTTTACGCGACCAATCTGGCCACCGGCGAATGGGCCCACATCGGTCAAACTGAGTTCGGCGAAACCCGGCTAATGTTCGCCTCCGCTGGCCAGCTCTACACCATCGAAAACAGCGGCAGCCTCTATCGCATTAACACCGCCGACGGCTCCTGGGTGCAAGTGGGGCCGGCTGAAGCATGGAAAGCAACCATCGCCGGCACGGTGATTGGCGGTAAATATTATTCGGTGGAAACCGACGGCAACCTCTACGCCACCAATCTTGCTACGGGCGAATGGGCGCAGATTGGTAATACGGAATTTGGGGAAACCCGCCTGATGTTCGCCGCCGCCGGCCAGCTCTACACAATCGAAAACAGCGGCAGCCTTTATCGCATCAACACTGCCGACGGTTCCTGGGTCCAGGTTGGGCCGGCCGAAGCCTGGAAGCCCACCATCGCCAGCACAGTCATCGGCGGTAAGCTCTACTCGGTCGAAAGCGACGGCAACCTGTACGTTACCAATCTCGCCACCGGCGAATGGGCCCAGATCGGTAAAACCGAATTCGGTGAAACCCGCCTGATGTACGGTTCAAACGGCCAGCTCTATACGATTGAAAACAGCGGGTCGCTGTATCGCATAGCCATTTGAGCGCGTTGGTCGCCTGAAATTCCCTGGAATTCCCAAGGCAACACACAGTTACTGACGTGGGCAATCCGCCACGAGCTTGGCCGATCTGATGGTGTGTTTGACCGAGTCTGGCTCCCAAGGCTCGGCTTCAGCGTCCAGGCCTGGCATGTTGGAAAGTCACGCGGAGGCCGTGATGTATTCGATGTTGCCGATCGCGGGCACCAAGCCGGCCTCGGCGCCGCGGTGGAGGAGGAGGGTGATGGCCTGGCGGCCTTTTTGGCCGTAGTCGAGGGTCCAGTGGTTGACGTACATGCCGACGAATTTGTCGGCTAGGTCGCGGTTGAGGTCGCGGCCGAATTGGAGGGCGTATTCGACGGCTTGTTCGCGGTGGTCGAGGCTATATTGGATGGATTGTTTCAGGATGTCAGTGACTTCCTGCATGGTTTGCTGGCCGAGATCTTTGCGGATGCAGTTGCCGCCCAGGGGGAGGGGAAGGCCAGTTTGTTCGTGCCACCAGACGCCCAGGTCGAGGACCAGATGGAGGCCGAGTTGCTGGTAGGTGAGCTGGCCTTCGTGAATGATGAGGCCGGCGTCGGCCTTGCCGTCGCGGACGTAGGCGGGGATTTGGTCGAAGTGGACGATGTCGTAGGTGAAAGCGGGTTGAGGGTTCAGGGCTCGGGGTTCAAGGGGAGGGTTCAGGGTTCTGGGTTCGGGGTTCAGGGGGGAGGAAGAGGGGGGGAGGAAGAGGGGGAGGCGGGGGCGGCTTTGCCCAGGGCGAGTTGGAGGGTGAGGAAGGCGGTGGTGAGTTCGCCGGGGATGGCGATTTTTTTGCCGCGGAGGTCGTTGAGGGTCATCGGCTTGGGGGCGATCACCATCGGGCCGTAGTTGTCGCCCATGCTGCTGCCGCAACTGGTGAGGGCGTATTTGTCGGCCACATACGGATAGGCGTGGATGGAGATGGCGGTGATTTCGAGTTCGCCGCGGCGGCGGCGCTGGTTAAGGGTTTGGATGTCCTGGAGGACGTGTTCGAAGCGGTAGCGGCCGGTGGGGAGTTTGTCCTTGGCGAGGCCATAGAACATGAACGCGTCGTCGGGATCGGGAGAGTGGCCGAGGCGGAGGAGTTGCTGCGGGAGTTCTTGGGGCATGGGCGGATTATAAGGAGGAGGCGGGGGAGAGGAAGTTGTTTCAGGAGATTTGACATCTGCACCACGGAGCCACGGAGTCACGGAGGAAGAACACGGAGAAGAGCGGTGTGATACGAGGACAAATCAGGACGCGAAAATATAGATCGCTGGCGTGGTTGTGCGGAAGACTTGGGCGGGGGCCGGTCAGTTGGGTAGTCATGGCGCACGGGATTAGAGGTGACGTCTCCGTTAACTGGGACCTCTTGGAACCCACCTTGGACTTTTCAGGCCCTGATGCCCGATGCATAAGACGGGGTCGAGATGCGACGTTTCAGGATGGACAGTGCGTTCGACCTGGGCAGAGTAGATGCCTATGGTTAAATAAGTGGCACGACAGCAGTTGCTTCAGTCGCGCTGTCAATGCGGGGCTTGCGAAGAAAGCTCTGACAGGGGCGCAGCGGCGGGCCAAGCCCGCTAATTCCCACCGAGCCAGGCTCGACACGAATAAGTATGGCGCCGGCGTTCTTTTTCTTGCGCATGAAATTTGCATGTAACGCAGTGGGCGAATTTGTGTCGTATTAAGGGTAGGAAGAATTGGATCGCGACCCAGGCCGCAATCTTGGAGGTTGGTCATGGCGAAGCCGAATCAGCTAATCTCAATCATCGACCGTCGATTGGATGTCACGCAGTTTCGCGAACAGCACTGGGAGGGAACTTTCTGGGAATACCTCGACATCGTGGTGGAAAACCCGCTGGTCGCGCGCAATGCCTTCCAGCGGTGCTACGACATGATCCTGACGTACGGATCGCAGCCGTTTACGCAGTTCAAGCAAGAGTACATGCGATACAGCTTTTTTGGGGACCCGGTCGAGCATGGCGCTGATGCGGTGTTCGGGCTGGAGCGGCCGCTGATGACGCTGGTGGACTTTTTTAAGTCGGCCGCCCAGGGGTATGGGACAGAACGTCGCATCCTGTTGCTGCATGGGCCCGTGGGCTCGAGCAAGTCGACCATTGCGCGCCTGCTCAAGAAGGGGCTGGAGGCGTACTCGAAGACCGACAACGGGAAAATTTTTACCTATAGCTGGCGATTGCCGCGGTCGCTGAGGGGAGGAGACGAGGGGGAGGAATTCGTGGCCTGCCCGATGCACGAAGAGCCGCTTTTGCTGATCCCAGTGGAGGCGCGCAAGGAAGTGCTGGACACGTTGAACGAGAAGTTGCCGGAAGGCCGAAAGATTCGGCTGTATGGCGAACCCTGCCCGTTCTGCCGCAAGACCTATGCGGACCTGCTGGAGCAGAACGGCGGGGACTGGAAGAAGGTGGTTGAGCATATCAAGGTGAAGCGGCTGATTTTGTCGGAGAAGGATCGGCGCGGCATCGGGACGTTTCAGCCCAAGGACGAAAAGAATCAGGATTCGACGGAGCTGACAGGCGACATCAACTATCGCAAGATCGCCGAGTACGGCAGCGACTCCGACCCGCGGGCGTTTAACTTTGATGGCGAGTTGAACGTGGCCAATCGGGGCATCGTCGAGTTTATCGAAGTGCTGAAGCTGGATGTGGCGTTTTTGTATGACCTTCTGGGCGCGAGCCAGGAACACCTGATCAAGCCCAAGAAGTTCGCTCAAACCTACATCGACGAGGTGATCCTCGGCCATACGAATGAGCCGGAATACAAGAAGCTGCAAGGCAACGAGATGATGGAGGCGTTTCGGGATCGCACCATCAAGATCGACGTGCCTTACAACGTGCGGCTGGACGATGAAGTGAAGATTTACCTGAAGGACTTTGGGCCTGAGAAGGTGAAAGGCGTTCACATCGCGCCGCACACGATCGAGGTGGCGGCCATGTGGGCGGTGTTGACACGCCTGGCCGAGCCAAAAAAGGCGGGGATTACCAAGCTCCAGAAGCTGAAGCTGTACAACGGCAAGAGCATTGCCGGCTTCACCGAGGACTCGATTCGCGAGTTGAAGGAAGAGGCCCCGCGGGAAGGGATGCTGGGAATTTCGCCGCGCTATATTCAGGACAAGATTTCCAATGCGCTGGTAAGCCAGCAGGCGCAGCTCGACAAGTGCATCAACCCGTTCATGGTGATGAACGAGTTGGAGGAGGGGCTGAGCCATCACAGCCTGATTACGGATGAGGAGTTGAAGAAGGAGTTTAAGGAGTTGCTGGCGGTGGTGCGCGAGGAGTATGAAGACATCCTGAAGGCCGAGGTGCAGCGGGCAATCAGTGCCGACGAGGATGCGATCAAGCGGCTGGCCACCAATTACATCGAGAGCGTGCGGGCCTATACCCAGCATGAGCGGGTGCGCAACCGTTATACCGGGCGGGACGAGGATCCGGATGAGCGGCTGATGCGCAGCATCGAGGAAAAGATCGAGATCCCGGATAGCCGGAAAGACGACTTCCGGCAGGAGATCATGAACTACATCGGCGCGCTGGCGCTGGATGGAAAGAAGTTTGAATACAACACCAACGCCCGGCTACTCAAGGCGCTGGAGCTGAAGCTGTTTGAAGATCAGCGCGACACGATCAAGTTGAAGAACCTGGTGAGCAGTGTGGTGGATGACGAGACGCAGCAGAAGATCGACGTGGTGAAGCAGCGACTGATCAAGTACTTCGGCTACAACGAGTGCAGCGCGACGGATGTGCTGAATTACGTGGCGAGCATTTTTGCGCGTGGGGACAGCAAGCAGGAGGATTGAGCATGAGCAAAGTGCGTTATGTCTATTGGCAGGACGAAAACATGTGGCTCGGCTACTTGGAGGAGTACCCTGATTACATGACGCAAGGCGAGAGTTACGAAGAATTGCAGGAGAACTTGAAAGATCTGTTTAATGACCTATCCAGCGGTCAAATTCCGGGAGTGCGGCGCGTTGCCGAACTTCAAATTGCATGAAGCGCGTGGATCTCATACGGCAGCTTGAGCAAGGCCGTTGCGTTTTAATCCGCCACGGTGGGCGGCATGATTGGTATCAGAATCCGCAAACGGGCACATGTCAGCCGGTCCCGCGACATCGAGAGATCAAGGATCATTTGGCACGTAATATCTTGCGGAAACTGCTCAGCGAATAAGAGGATGAAGCAATGCGCAAGTCTGGACGCAGCTTGGTCATCGCCGGCCTGCTGGGGCTGTTGTTCTTCTGGCTGACCGATCCGCACTATGGGTGGTTTGGCCGGCTGGGATCGACCGGGAATCCGGTGGATGATGCGAATCATGCTTTTGTCAGCACGGTATTGGGCTTGGTTGGGTCGCTCTTGGTCTTGGGGATCGGAATTTGGCTGATGACGCGGCGGACGGCATAGCGATTGAGTGTTTTTTGACAGTCAATGCTGGTCTTATGATTCTTAAGATCGACAAAGATCATCAGAGGTTTCGGCAGATCGTCAAAGGCCGGATTCGGGAGGATCTGCGCAAGTTTCTGACCAAGGGGGAGTTGATTGGCAAGGAAGGTAAGCACCTGATTTCCATCCCCGTGCGGGGCATCGATCTGCCCCACTTTCGCTACGGTGATAACAGTGGCGGCGTGGGCGCTGGGGACGGCAAGGAGGGCGATCAGCTTGGCCAGGGCAAAGGCAAGGGCAACCAGGGGGGAACGCAGACCGGGCAGCATCTGATGGAAGTGGACCTGAGCCTGGATGAGCTGGCGGAGATATTGGCGGAGGAACTTAAGCTGCCGCGCATCGAGCCCAAGGGGAAGCACCGCATCACAACGCTCAAGGACAAGTACAGCGGCATTCGCACGGTCGGCCCGGAATCGTTGCGGCACTTTAAGCGATCGTTCAAAGAGGCACTCAAGCGGCAGATCATGCTGGGTGACTACAACCCTGACGATCCGCGTATCGTTCCGGAGCGAAAAGACATTCGCTATCGCAGTTGGAAAGAGGTCAAGAGCCCGCAGAGCAACGCGGTGATCGTGTTCATGATGGATGTGTCAGGATCGATGGGGGAGGAGCAGAAGGAGCTGGTGCGCCTGGAAAGCTTCTGGATCGACACCTGGCTACGGAAGAATTACGAAGGCATTGAGAGCCGCTATATCGTGCATGACGTGTCGGCCAAGGAAGTGGACAAGCACACCTTCTACCACCTGCGTGAGGACGGCGGCACGAAGATTTCGAGCGCATTTCGCTGCTGCAAGTCGCTGCTGGATGGGCATTACAGCCCGGAGGAATGGAACATTTATTTGTTTCATTTCTCTGACGGCGACAACAGCTCAGAGGCCGACAGCAGGGACTGTGTGAAGCTGTTGAAGGAGCAGTTGCTGCCGATCTGTAACATGTTCGGCTACTGCCAGGTGGCAAGCGCCTACGGGTCGGGGAATTTCATCAATGTGCTGCACGAGCATTTGCGGAATCAGGAGAAGGTGCTAACCAGTCGGGTGAATTCGAAGGATGATATTTATGATTCGCTCAAGACGTTTTTCGGGAAGGGGCATTGAGATGGAAGGCATGAACTACCCCATGACAAGGACTGAAATCCAAAGCCTAGGGCCCAACTTCAATCACCTCTTGAGGTGTCTTCGTGCGGGGGAAGAGGTGATTATTTTCGATTCGGACACCCCTGTTGCCAAGCTTGTTCCAGCCTCAGGTGAACGAGTCTTTGGTGAGTTCGTCGGCAAAATTCGTATGGCGGATGATTTCAACGCTCCTCTTGCCGGAAGCGACCTTGCGGAATGGGAAAAATGAGACTGTTGATCGATACGCATATGTTTCTTTGGTCGAAAGCTAATGATTCGAGGATGTCGTTATCGGCATGGAAACTGCTGCGGGATCCAAACAACGAGTTGTTCTTCAGTGCCGCCAGCATTGCGGAGATGGCGCTAAAAGTTTCGATAGGGAAGTTGTCACTTGATCTACCACTTGACCAGTTTGTGACCACTGGTATGCGCAACAGTCAGATGACCGAACTTCCATTTTATGGGAGACATGCGGCGCACCTGTCAACGCTCCCGTTGCATCATCGAGGTCCCTTCGATCGATTGCTTGTGGCAACTGCAATGGTGGAGGATTTGACGCTATTGACGGACGATCAGGAGATCAATAAATACGCGGCAAAAACCGCTTGGTAGAAGGAATCCCTATATGCCTTCTCACACCCTCGCCCCGTTTCCTGAAGAGCTCCTTGCGGCCAAGAAGCAGATTCGCGAGCAGGCGCGGTCTTATGGCCTGGACTTCTTTCCGACTATTTTCGAGATGTGCGACTATGAGCAGATGAACCAGATCGCCGCTTATGGCGGGTTTCCGCAGCGGTATCCGCACTGGCGATTTGGCATGGAGTATGAATCACTGCGTAAACGCCATCACTATGGGCTGGGGCGCATCTACGAAATGGTCATTAACAATGATCCCTGCTACGCCTATCTGCAGGAATCCAATGCGCTGGTGGATCAGAAACTGGTCATCGCACATGTTTATGGCCATTGCGATTTCTTCAAGAACAACCTGTGGTTCAGCCAGACCAACCGCAAGATGATGGACGAGATGGCCAACCATGCGACTCGCGTCCGGCGGCATGTGGAGAAGCATGGCTATGACGTTGTCGAAAAGTTCCTGGACATCTGCCTCTCCATCGAGCACTTGATCGATGCTCACAGCATGTTCCTGAAGCGCGGGCCGATGGAGCCTGATCGCGAAGAGCCCCGGCGGGAAGAGCCGACTGGCAAGTTTAAGTCGAAGGATTACATGGACCGCTGGATCAATCCGCGGGAAGTGCTCGAGGCGGAGAATAAGAAGTTTCGCGATGAGAAGGCCAAGCGCCGTCACGTTTCGCCGGCCCGGCCGACGCGGGATGTTCTGCTCTATCTATTGCAGCACGCGCGCCTGGAAGATTGGCAGGCCGACTGCCTGGGAATCGTCCGCGACGAAAGCTATTACTTTGCGCCCCAGGCGATGACGAAGGTGATGAACGAGGGATGGGCCAGTTATTGGCACAGCACGCTGATGACCAAGCATTTCGTGGAGGCCACCGAGATCATTGACTACGCCGATCATCACAGCGGCACCGTTCACATGCCGCCCGGCAACTTCAATCCGTACAAGATCGGCATTGAGCTGTTCCGCGACATTGAGGATCGCTGGAACAAGGGCAGGTTTGGCAAGGAGTATGAAGAGGCCGAGAATCTTGGTGAGAAGAAGAGATGGGACAAAGGCGTGGGGCTTGGCCGCCAGAAAATCTTCGAGGTGCGCCGCGTTTATAACGACGTAAATTTCATTGATGAGTTCATGACGGATGAGTTCATCGAGAAGCACAAGTTTTATCAGTACGGCCGGGACCCGCACACCGGCCAGCTTCGCATCGTCAGCCGCGATCCGGTGCGGATCAAGCAGACGCTTTTGTATCAGCTGACGAACATGGGCCAGCCGTTCATTTACGTGGCGGATGGCAACTATGCCAATCGCGGCGAGTTGTACCTGGCCCACCAGCACAATGGGCTGGACATGGAGATCAAGGCCGCCATCGAGACGCTGAAGAATGTGTATCGCATTTGGCAGCGGCCAGTCCATCTGCAGGCGCGGATTGACGATGAAATGATCCTGTTCAGTTTCGCGGGCGATCAGCCCAAGCAGCAGACCATTCACGATGATCTGCCGGCCCCGGCGCATCAGGTGTCGTAAGTGCCTCGCCCCCTGCATGGACAGCAGGACACGCTTACACCGTCTGTTCCTGCCCGATGGCCTCGGCCAGCAATTGGCTGACGCGCGGCGTGCCCAGTTCCCTTTTTCCAAAGCCGGGAAGGGCGCCGTTTGCAATCGCCTCGGCCTGCACGTCCGGGTAATTTGTCACCAGCATGACTTTTAGATTCGGGTGCTTCGTGTGAAGTTCACGGACCAGGTCAACGCCCATCAAGTCGTTGAAGCCATATCCGAGCTCTCGATTCAACAGAACCAGGGCGGCCCCGCCCTGGAGCGCATGCTCCAGTTCACGCGGATCGTCGACCGCCTTAATTACGGCCGAGCGGTCCGCCCGCTGGACGGCCATTCGCAGATAACTGCTATCCGGGCCGCAATGCCCGACCAGTATAACTTTTTTTGACATAAAACCTTTTCCGCTCCTTGCAACTAGATGATCGTCACGATCCCACGTTAACAATACGCCATTCGCCCGCCGACGGTTTTTGGTATTTGGTGAAAGCGTCGTTCATGTTTCTCAGGTTCTGGCTATTGGTTTGATGTATTTTTTGAGGAGGGTGGTGGAGGTGCGGGTGGGGGTGTTGGGGCTGGTGGTGGAGTCGGTGGATTTGATCAGTCCGATGTTGGGGGCGATGTACTGGGTTTTTGTTGTGATGCTGGAGGCGTTGCCGGTTTTGGATCTGGTGGTGAGTTGTATGCGGTAGCAACTGAACGTGCCGGCCGGGACTTTTAGTTTGGCGGGTTTGGCGGTGAGGAGCTTGATTGAGCGGGCGACGGTGGTGACGGATTGAGAATGGGAGTGGATCAGGGGGATGTCGGTGGCGGCGGTGTCGGTCCACTTGAAGGTGTAGGTTTTGCCGGGGGTGAGGGATTTGGGGAAGAGGGTTTGCATGGGCGAAAAGGTGTCGGTGGTGATGGTCTGGTAGGCGCCGAGGGATTGGTTTTCGACAAGTTGGTCAAGGAGGAGACCTTTGGCCGGGTCGAGGAGGAGGTACTGGGAATCGATGATGGTGGCGCCGCCGATGGATTGTCTGGAATCGACGCGGGTGGCGGGATGGCCGGCGAGGGTGGCCGGGCCGATGACGGTTTGGGTGGCGGTGGTGAGGACGTGGGCATTGGTTGTGGTTTGATAGACAAAGACGGCGCCGGGCTTGAGGGAACCGGCGAGGCTGACGGCGCCGACGCTGAGATGGCGACGGGGTTCGAGGGGTTGGATGGTGGGGGAGGTGAAGGACACGGCCGGGATTGTGACGGGAGGGCGGCGGGAGGGGAATAGGGGAATCGGTGGAATGGGTGCGCAAAAACGCGTTTGGGTTGAGGGACGTTTGTCGGTTTTGGCGTAAAAGGTGAATCGGGCGGAGAATACTCACCACAGAGGCACGGAGACACGGAGGAAGAGGGGGGAAATAGATTCATTGCTAGGGGTTAGGGGCCAGGGGCTAGGGGCCAAGGGCCAGGGGTTAGCGGCGAAGGTACGGGGGTAGAAGGATGAATTGGGAATTTCGGATTTTGTGGGGAGCTAATGCGTGGGTGCGGAGGGGTATGGTGGCGGCCGGGGGGAGTGTCGTGGGCGCCGAGATGGCGAGACTTTTGAGGTGGTGGGGGAGGATTGGAGTTGTTGATCTGATAGTTGTGGAGGCATCGGCCTGGCCCGCGCTGAACCCTTGCCATCCCGCACCCCTTCGCGAAAATATGCGCATGCTCCGCCTCACAACCCTCCTGCTCCTTTCCTCCCTTACTGGCTGCGCCACGACCTCCAATCAATCAGTCCCGCCACCGGCCTGCCCTTCCACCAAGCCCGCCACAATTGCCTCCGCGCCGTGGCGATCCCTCTTCAACGGCAAAGACCTGGCCGGCTGGAAACCCAGCGGCTTTGCCGGCCAAAACGATCCCGAAGTTAAAGACGCCTGCCTCATCCTCCCCTTTGGCGAACGCCTCGCCGGCGTCACCTACGATTCCAAAGAAGCTCTCCCCACCAACAATTACGAAATCTCCCTCGAAGCCAAACGCATCCAGGGGACGGACTTTTTTTGCGGCCTGACCTTTCCCGTCGACAAATCTTTCGCCTCCCTCATCATCGGCGGCTGGGGCGGCGGCGTCACCGGCATCTCCAACATCGACGACTACGACGCGGCCAACAACGACACCACCAAAGTTCACAAGTTCGAGTCCGGCCGCTGGTACGCGATCCGCCTGCGCAGTCACGCCCAAGAAACTGCAGGCATGGATTGACGACGAGCAGATTGTGGACGCCGACATTGAAGGCAAAAAAATCTCTACTCGATCCGATATCGACCTTTGCCAGCCCCTGGGCATCGCCAGCTACCAGACCTCCGCCGCCCTTCGCAACATCCGGCTTCGGCCGCTGGCGAGATAAGAATCCCACCCGTCTGAAGCAATCGTATCCCGCTTATCTACGACGACTACATTGAATTATGAAGGAGTGGCCGCTAATGAAAGACGCGCCGATGCTCTGGGCGATACGCGGTGGCAGGACAGGTGATGCCGACAAGTTATTTCTTGAGGGCAATCGCATTGCGCTTGGCTGGGAAAAACTCTCGGACCTATCGAAGCTGAAACCAGACCGGGAAACTTTCAAGAAAGTGGTGGCCGCAGCGTGGCCGGAAAAATCGAATGGCGGCATTGCCAATAACGCCGGTCAGCTGTTTCGATTTGTTCACGAAATGAAGCCGCGAGATCTTGTAATCTATCCGTCGAAGATTGATCGCAAGCTTCACATCGGCCGTGTCGTTGGCCCGTATCACTACGATCCGGTCACAGATCCACGGTACCCCCACTCTAGAACAGCGGAATGGATTGGCGCTTTTCCTCGTGCGATGTTTAGCCAGGGAGCTTTGTACGAGGTGAACATCCCAACCACCTTCTTCACGGTCAAACAGTACGCTGAGGAGTTTGTCGCAGCCCTCGAAGGGAAAACAAGATCAGCGGGCGAGCAGACCGAATCTGATGAAACCGTATCGGTCGTTTTCGCGGAGATTGAACAGACCACGCGCAACTTCGTCTTAAAGCGATTACTACAAGAGCTGAAAGGTCATCCGTTCGAGCAATTCGTTGCCCATGTGCTCGAAAAAATGGGGTATCGAACCCGTGTCTCGCCCGAAGGTGCAGACGGTGGAGTCGACATCATAGCCCACAAGGACGAACTTGGGCTCGAACCGCCCATTATTAAAGTGCAAGTCAAAGCCGTCGAATCAAGCATCGGCGACCCGATGGTTTCAGCGCTCGTGGGCAAAGTGCGACATGGCGAATTTGGGCTCTTCGTTACCCTCTCAACATTTACACTACAAGCAAAACAATTCGCCAGTGCGAATACCAATTTGCGACTGATTGACGGGGAGGAGTTTGTGGACCTGGTGCTCGCTCATTACGAGCAGTTCGATTCTCGATACAAAGCGATCATCCCGTTGAAGCGCGTTTACGTTCCTGAAAGCCTCAACGAATCCGATGAGTAAATGAGATGTCTAAAGAACCCCATGGTTGTCTACCCCGCATCATCGCTCTCTTGTTCGGTCGCCGACAACAATCCTTGCCCGGTCCGGGCAATCAGCTCCCGCGCGTCCAGGTCAACAAATACTTCTTCTCTGACGCCGAAATTAACCTCTACCGCGTCCTGCAAAAAGTCACCGCCGGCCGCGCAATCATCCTCGTACAAGTCTCATTGAGACAACTGCTCTGGCTTCCAGGTAAGAACCAGTCGAATCCCGGCCGCGCCATCTGGCAAAACAAAATCAACTCCCGCAGTCTCGATTACGTCATCTGCCACCCCACAACCCTTCGCCCGCTCGTGGCGATCGAGATGGACGACGCCACCCATGCCAACCCAAAACGTCAGACGCGCGACGAAGAAATCGAGCTGCTCCTCGAAGCCGCTGGCCTGCCCCTCGTCCACGTCCTTGCCTCCCGCAACTACGACACCCGCGAACTCCACGCCTCCCTCGCTCCGCACCTTCCGTAGCGCCTGCCAAGCCGAATGTCGCCGTGGATAATCGTTCTTGACGAGGTATGATTATTGAATGCCTACCAAGCAGTCATTGTCCGCACCGTCGGTACGGCTCGTCGCGCCGGCCCGAGCAAAAGCACAACCGAAAACAACTCGCCCTAAGTCTCTCGCCCAGATGAACAAAATTCTAGCCAGGACCAGGAATGAGCGGCTTGCTAAAGCTGAGGAAAACTGTGTGAAGCTGACCGGCAAAAATCGCCTGTAGCGAACGTCTGGAGTCACCCGGGTGGAACACCCTCGCCGCCAACCATCCGCGCCGCAATTCGGCAAGGCAGCGTCTACTGGCTGGAGAATTGCAAGCCCCTTGATGACGATAACGTGAAAGATCGCCCGGTCATTGTGGTAGACGATCCCGCCTCAATTAAGGCCGGTGGTCCTGTCATCGTGATGGCCTGCACCACGAAGAATCGCCGTTCCGAGCCTGACCAGGTAAAACTTCCAGATCGCACAACTATTCCGCAGACAAGAAGCGGATTAGACAAACCCTGCTGGGCAATACCACGCTGGCATTTTCCCGGTCGAACGCGATCGACTCCAGCATTACAGGGGGCATTTGACTGGAAGCGTCTTGAAGTCTGTGATTCATGCCTATTTACTCAGGCTATTACCCAAAGAGTAACTCGCACCACGCCCGATCTAAATTGCTGAACCCCCGGCCGCACCACCCGCCAAGGGGAAACAATTCCCGCACCTTCGCTCACCGCACCACCCTCCACAGTCTCTCCACGTAACATGGCCAACCTGCCCGCAGCCTCCAGCCGCCCACCACTCCAACACCGCATTGACTTGCAACGACCTCCTCACCAGCCCGCGTCTGTCTGTCCCTCTTCTGACAGTGAGCATGGCATGGATTGGTGTTCTGATCCGCCTATTCAACGTCAATAACTATGGCGGGCAGAGCTTGAGTTTTGTGCCGTTGGCGGTTAAGAAAGAGGGGTCCGGGCTAAACGCGTATTTTTGTGACCACCGATTATTTAATTCAGATGACTGCATGCAGACGCCTTTTTGTGCGAGGCCGTCTTGCGCCTCTGGCTTTGATGGCGGGGGTGATGGTGGCGTTGTTGGGCGGCGGGATGCTGGAGGCCGCTGGCGGGGCGGCGGCGGTGAAGAAGATCGATGGGGATGATTCGGCCGCGATTGAGCAGAAATTTACGCAGATCAGCAAAGGCGCGGCAGGGTCGGTGGTGGCAATATGTGCCGTCACCGTGCCCATCGAATCCGAAGATGCGATGCACAGCGACCGCCTCACGCCCGATAAGCTGCGCGTGCTGCTGAGAGATGCCACGCGGCATGTCGGGACCGGGTTTCTGATTGACGCGGACGGGTACATTCTGACCAGCGAGCACGTGGTGAGCGGGGCGGAGCAGATCTGGGTGACGTGTGATGACCGGCGGGTTTTTCCTGCCATTGTGCTGGGGACCGACCCGCGGCAGGACCTGGCGGTATTAAAGGTTCCAGCGCGGAAACTTCAGGCGGTGCAGTTTGCGCCACAAGGCACATTGCGGCGCGGGCAGTGGGCGATTGCGCTGGGGAATCCGTGGGGGCTGGCGGGCGAGGGGGAGATGAGCATGAGCGTGGGGATTGTCAGCGCTACCGATCGATCGCTGCCGGATTTAGCGCGGAGCGAAGGGCGGATCTATGCTGGGCTGATCCAGACGACGGCGCAGATCAATCCGGGCAACTCAGGCGGGCCACTCCTGGATATTGAAGGACGGGTGCTGGGGATTAATACGGCCGTGGTGTTGCCGTATGGCGGGACCAATGGGATTGGATTTGCGATGCCGTGGACGCCGGGGCTGATGGAGATTGTGCAAAGTTTGAAGGAGGGGCGGGAGGTGGTTTATCCATTTTTGGGTGCGAGCCTGGGTGCGCAGACGTTGGCGCAGCGCGCGATGGCCGGCTTGAAAGAAGGGGGCGCGGTTGTTGAGAGCGTGGAGCCCGCTCGCCGGCGGCGATGGCTGGTTTGACCGGCGGCGATGTCATTTGCAGCATGGAGCGAGTGCCAGTGCAGAGTGTGGAGGGACTGATCGCAACTATATTTACGCTGCCTGTGGAAAAGGCTGCGCGGATGGAACTGATGCGGGGGAACGGCAAGTTGGTGGTGGATGTGGTGCTGCAAAAGCGGCCGGCGGCGGTGGCGGCGGTAACGCGTCAGACGCAGCATTTGCGGTGGCGCGGGGTGGTGATGGGCATGGCGGCTTCGCGGGAGGCATCGGCGGTGGAAGGGGTGAGGGTGTTGTCGGTGGGGAAGGATTGCCCACTGGTCGGCAAGGGCGTTGTGGCCGGGGCGGTTTTCAGTGAGGTGGGTGGCAAGCCGGTGAGGGATTTGGCGGAGTTGCAATGGGTGATCAATGAGTTGACGGGGGAGCGGTGCAGCGTGCGGCTTGCCAGTGAGAAGCAGACGTCGGCTAGAAGCAGACCTCGGCCGGATCAATAAAAAGGGGGCGGCACCGGTGAGTGCCGCCCACTAAAGTTCATTCGACATCTACAGGAATGAAGGTTTATCGTCCTGCGCCGCCGCCGCTGCCGGGCGTGGTGGAGCCGGCGCCGCCAGTTCCGCTGCCACCGGTACCGCCCGTGCTGGAGCCCGCTCCGCCCGTGCCTCCGCCGATCGTCGCACCTGCCGGAACCGCGCTGCCCCCGGCCGGGCAGGCCCATAGCGGTGGCGCTGGTTTGGATCATCTGCGCGTGCTGCTGCAGATTAGGCAGTTGCTGTTGTGCGAACTGCTTGACCTGCTGGTCCTGACACAGTTGTGCGGCCGCCTGGAAGCAGGAGACGTCCTTGGCATGCATCGCCTGCATGTGGGCGACGTACTGCTTGTCGAGTTGGTCGGCCGGCAGGGACGTCATGATCTGGATCTCCTGCTGCTTCATCTGCGGCAGACCCTGGGGAACGTCCAATTGCAGTTTTTGGGCAGTCTGCTTCAACTGCTCGTTCATCTTCTGATGGTCGTCGGTGATGTGCTGCGCCAGTTTCTTGACGTCCTGATTCTGGGACTTTTGCTGAACCTGTTGGCTGAGTTGCACCTCGGCCATGCTGTCGATGGCGGCGTTGAGGAGGAACAGCTTGTCGCCGGCAGTCTTGGGGTCCTGGCCGATCTTGTTGAGCTGATCGGAGATCTGCTGATTGACTTGCTGGCCCTGCTGAGCGCCAGACGCGCCTGCGCCACTCGCGCCTGCCGCCGCTCCTCCGGCTGCATTATCGTGTGTGCCGCCTGCTTGTCCGAGGGCAACGCCTCCCAATGCCATGCCGGCCGCCAATGCCAGTGAAGAAAGTTTACGCGTCATCATAATCCACCTGCCTTTCGGGCGCCGGCGTGAGATCCGGCGCCATTGTTTCGACAGACGCCGCCCGGCCAGAAAAAGGCGCGGGAAGCGCGGCGTCTGTGTGTGGAGAGACTCTGCGCTTGCGAAGGGGAATCTGCCTGCTCAGGAAAAGCCGGAAAATTCGGGTTCAAATGACGTGGTTCGACCGGGCTGTGCAAAACAAACCAGTCAGGCGCGTGCGGCGCGGATGGCTTCGACGAACGCTTTGGCGTTGGCGGTGATGGCCGGCCAATCAGACTTGGCCAGTGCGTCTTTGCTTACCAGTGATGAGCCAGCGCCGACGCAGACCGCGCCGGCCTTGATCCAGTTGGCCACGTTCTTCACATCGACACCGCCGGTGGGGGCGAGCTTGAGTTGCGGGAGCGGGGCGAGGATGTCTTTGAAATAATTTGGGCCGAGGGTTGTGGAGGGGAAGACCTTGACGACATCCGCGCCGGCGGTCCAGGCGCGGAGGATTTCGGTGGGGGTGAATGCGCCGGGGACGCTGATTTTTCCGTAGCGGCGCGTGGCGGCGACGACGTCGGGGTCGAAGGTGGGGGAGACGACGAATTGTGCGCCGGCCGAGATAGCGTCACGCGCGGTGGCGGCATCGATCACGGTGCCGACGCCGATAACCGCCTTGTCGCCGAGCAGGTCGGCCAGCATCTCGATGCCGGCGATCGCCTTGGGCGTGCTCATGGTGACTTCGATGGCCAGCACGCCTCCCGCGAAGAGTGCGTTGGCGATGTCGGCGAGATTGTTGGTGGAGCTGGCGCGAATGATGGCGATCACGCCGGAATTTGTGATGTCGCTGAGGCAGGTTTCCTTTGACTTGGGCATGGTGGTGTTGTAACCCGTCGGGGAGGTTGTGCAATAGGCGGTGAGATGAAGCACTCAACATGGATTGAGCTTGCTTATTAATTGAACATACGCCATAGACCCTTTGCCCGTCGCGCGTAGAATGGCCCCACCGCATGGCCGACTTGCGCCGGCGAGTGAGGACTCGGTTAATCATGGCCTCCGTCTGTTTTTACTTTCAGGTACACCAACCCTTTCGGCTGAGGCGATACAGCGTCTTCGACACCGACCGGTTTTATTTCGACGACGCCCAGAACGCCGAGATCATGCGGAAGGTTGCACAGAAGTGTTACATCCCCGCCAACCGCATTTTGCTGGAACAAATTCGCCGGTTGGATGGCCGATTTCGGGTGGCATTTTCCGTGACTGGGACGGCGCTGGAACAGATGCGCCAGTATTCGCCCGAGGCGCTGGAGACGTTTCAACAACTGGCCGAGACGGGTTGCGTGGAGTTCCTGGCCGAGACGTATTACCACACGCTGGCGTTTCTTTATTCGCGGGATGAATTTCGGGCGCAGGTGGACCAGCATGCGAAGCTGATGAAGGAGTTATTCGGGCAGGAGCCGCGCGTCTTTCGCAATACCGAGCTGATTTACAACAACGATCTGGCGCATTTTGTGGCGCACATGGGATATGACGCGATTCTTGGAGAGGGGGCGGATCATGTGCTGGGGACGCGCAGCCCGAATCTGGTTTATCGGCCGCCGCATTCGCCGACGCTGAAGCTGCTGCTGAAGAATTACAGGTTGAGCGATGACATCGCATTTCGCTTCAGCAACAGGAACTGGGAGCAGTGGCCGCTGACGGCCGAGAAGTTTTCGAGGTGGGTGAACCAGATCAATCAGAACGGGTCGTTGTGCAACCTGTTCATGGACTATGAAACTTTTGGAGAGCACCAGTGGGCGGTGACGGGGATTTTTGATTTTCTGGAGCATCTGCCCGCGGAGATTTTGAAGAACCCTGAAAATCAGTTCCTCACCCCCGTGCAGATCGCGGAGAAGTATGAGCCGGCGGGTGAGATTGACTGCCCGCACATGGTGTCGTGGGCGGACAGCGAGCGGGACTTGTCGGCCTGGCTGGGAAACGCGATGCAGTCCAACGCGCTGCATGAGTTGTATAAGCTGGAGGCGGAGCTTAAGGAGAAGGGGGACGAGCAGCTTCTATCCGACTGGCGGAAGCTCCAGACGAGTGACCACTTCTACTACATCTGCACGAAATATTTTGCGGACGGGGACGTTCACAAATACTTTAGCCCTTATGAAAGTCCGTACGACAGCTACATCAACTTTATGAATGTGCTGGACAACGTGCGGTCGCGCGTGAGGCAGTGAAGACTAAGAGACAGCCTCGGCCACCGCGACTGGGCGGGCGACGCGGGGCTTGGAGACACGCGTGCGGGGCGGCTTGGGGGTTTCGGCCGATGCGGGAGGGAGATCGGGATACAAGTTGATTTTGCCAACGAGTTTCTGGATGGCCACGACCAAGCCGGTGCGGTGCGTGGGATAGCGGAAAATGCGGGTCAGGCCGTCGGAAAGGCCGGAAGTGCTGGTGCGCCAGCTTGTGCGGCCGACGGGTTGTAGCTCTGCATCGCTGAGATCTTTTCCGTAGGCTTCGACGTCGGGCTGCTTGATGCCGACGGCCGTCAGGTTCTTGGCGATGACGGAGATGGTATTGCGAAGCTGATCTTCAGCGAGGTTTTTGCTGGGGAAGCAGAGGAGCAGGGGCACCTGGTTCTTGAGCTTGGGATGCTGGAGACGCAAGGACGCGCCGGGGCCGGCCTCGAAGGCAAAGCGCAGCCGAAGGGGGGTGTCGGCCAGGGGGGTCTTCAGGTCCTCCTCAGCGGGGGGGTTGGGATCACCAAGTTGCTCAGAGAGGGCTTCAATATCGGCGAAGATTTGTTCGAATGCAGTGCGTTCGTCGGTGTCACAATCGCTGAGAAAATCGTTGCGGGTGCGGGCCATTAAATGCCTTTCGGTGTTGGAGTGCCAAAGTGGATTATACACGAACGAGGCCGGGATTACTAACGAATGACAGCGCTTGTGCAATTCTTTCTTTTGAATGAGCCCGCTCGTTTAGATAGACAAGATTTACTCGTCAAAACGCTGTTTTCGACGCCAAACGAAGGTTTTAGGCTGAGTTGCTCGTTCTTGACATCCCGCCGACGCCGTGAATAATGCGATTCTGACAACTGAATAAGCGTTCTTATCCAGAGTGGCTGAGGGCAGGGCCCTGCGACGCCACAGCAACCGTCTCTGTGCTTGTTTACACCAGACAGGCCTGAAGATTGGTGCTAACTCCCCCTTGTTGCCGGCGAAGGCCGGGACAGGAAAGATAAGAAGAGTTTCTTTCTGCGGACGACGAGAGCCTCTTCTTAGCGAAGAGGCTTTTTTGTTTGGATGCGAAACGACGGAGAAACCAATGAGCTACGTTGTGGGTCTTAAGTGCAAGGAATGCGGCAATCGCGCTCCCATCGCGCCCCTGCATGTCTGTGAAGCGTGCTTCGGGCCGTATGAAGTTGAATACGATTATGAAAAGATGAAGGGGAAGGTTACGCGCGAGTCCATCTCGCGCGGGCCGCGCAGCCTCTGGCGGTATAAGGACCTGCTGCCTATTGAAGGAGCGCCGAAGGCCGGTCTTTATTCGGGAATGACGCCGCTGAAAAAGTCGGTCCGTTTGGCGGCCGAATTGGGTTGCAAAAACCTCTGGATCAAGGACGACTCCTGCAATTACCCGACTTATTCCTACAAGGAGCGGGTGGTGTCGGTGGCCATCACCAAGGCGATCGAGTTTGGGTTCGACACCGTTGGATGCGCCTTGACGGGCAACCTGGCCAACTCGACGGCCGCCCACGCGGCGCAGGCCGGCATCCGCTGCTATGTGATGATTCCGCATGACCTGGAGCAGGGGAAGGTTTTGGGCTCGCTGGTGTTTGCGCCCACAATGGTGCGCATTCGCGGGAACTACGATGACGTGAATCGCCTTTGCACGGAGATCGCGGACAAATATGGATGGGCGATCGTCAACGTGAACCTTCGGCCTTATTACACGGAAGGGGCCAAGACCTTTGGCTTTGAAATCGCGGAGCAGCTTGGGTGGGAATTGCCGCAGCACACGGTTGTGCCGACCGCGGGCGGCACGATCCTGCCGAAGGTTTACAAGGCGTATCAGGAG
The DNA here is from genome assembly GCA_963788015.1 of uncultured Phycisphaerales bacterium. Classification (GTDB taxonomy): domain Bacteria; phylum Planctomycetota; class Phycisphaerae; order Tepidisphaerales; family Tepidisphaeraceae; genus JBBRHH01. The sequence goes on along the minus strand of CAWBEY010000012.1, from coordinate 1,288,398 downwards.
TTTATCGAACTGGGGCTGGTGCAGGACAACAAGCCGAAAATTTACTCGGCGCAGGCGGCCGGTTGCAATCCGGTGGTGAAGGCGATTCACAGTGGCAACGACATCATCGAACCGCAGAAGCCCAACACCATTGCCAAGTCGATTGCCATCGGCAACCCGGCCGATGGATATTACGTTTACCACGCCGTCAAGGATTCGGGCGGCTGGGGCGAAAGCGCGACCGACCGTGAGATCGTTGACGCCATCAAGCTTCTGGCTCAGACCGAGGGCATCTGGACGGAGCCGGCGGGCGGCACCACGCTGGCGGTTGCGATGAAGCTGATCGAGCAGGGGCGGATTCCCAAGGATGATTCGATTGTCATCAGCATCACGGGCAACGGCCTGAAGACGCAGGAAGTGGTTGTGAACGACCTGATTCAGCCGGCCGTGATTGAGGCGAAGATGAGCGAGTTTGATCGGCTGCTTGAGGCCAACAAAGAGGCTGCCGCCAAATCCGCGGCGCCGCGCACGTGCGGTTGCAACGGTTTGAGGGTGAGTCAAAACCGGGTCAGCCTCCCCCGCGTCAAAGCGCCGATCTGCGCTTACTTTTTGATCTGATATACGCCGCGCGAGGGCGAGTTGAATCGCTTGTCCTTGATCAGCATCTGATTGACGATGCTGCGGAAGTTGTCGCTGGTGCTGCGATAACCGGTTTCCTGGACGAGGTCGGCGATCTCGGAAACGCGCATGGCCTTTCCGACCTTGCCGAGAACTTCTTCCATGACTTCGACGAGGCTGCGATCGTTGCGGGCACGGCTGCGCCCGGGGCCGCCGCGGCCGCCGCCGCCACTGCCGCCGAGATTGCGGAGGCGTTCATCAATGGCGTCGAGCTTCTTCTGGAGGGAGGTTCGATCCTTCAACAGTCCGTTGATCTCAGACTTGCGCCGGGTCAACAACTGTTCCAGTTGCGACACACTCAAGAGATCTTTTCGTGCTGGTCGTGCCATAGTTAATGTTCTCCACTTGGTTGTGATAACTTCGTACCGAAGAATAGATATAGGGAAAGCGTCACAACAATGCAAGCTACAATGGGTTGGTATGCATCTGCAAAATAACGCTTGCCGCTACAATGTTCATGGGCAACAATAGCGATGCGGAGTAGGAGCGGTTGATCCACGCGTCCCGGCTTCGACAGGCTCGGCGGTTTTAAGCAGGAGCGATGATGAAGACGGTACTGATTGCAATGTTCGTTTACGCGTTGTTATTCGCAATGGGGTGCGACGACAAACCGGTGGGCCCGCCGCCGCTTCCAACCACGCAGTCGAGCAAGTCAGCATCTTCGGCTCCCACGGGGCCGACCACCCAGGCTATCCTGAGTCGCCCGCCGGGTAACTCGCCAACTTGGCAGCCTTCCATTGGAGATTGATCTGCCGGAATCGTGGAAGATCACGCGCGGGGAGATCCCACTGATCATGGGTCTTGCTCCCAGCGGGGCGATTGCGATTCGTTTTTCGGAGCCGAGGCTTCCGGTGCCAGCCGCGCTCCCTACATTGAACATCGATCCCTCGGAAGCCGCCGATCCTGTCAGCTATTCAAAGGAGCAGGTGAACGCAATTGTGGAGCATGCGCGCCAGCAGGTGAGCCAGAACCCAAAGAAGTATATCTCGGCCGAAGTGCGAACCCTGGACAATGATGTAAGAGCGCTCGATCAACAGCAGATTGAGCCAGCCACGGCAGGCGGCGAGGATGGGCAAGGCCACACGCTGTCTGGCTCGGCCGAGAGCATCAAGTGGACGATCAGCGTCTTTGTCCCGTACAAGCAGCGTTTTCGACTTTACCAGCTGAGCTTTATGGATCTGGCTCGGGAACAGTTTGAAAAGGATCAGGACTTCCTTCGCCAGATCATGGGAACTCTTCGATATGACCGGGTGCTTGGGAAGGAGACGGGGATGGAACCCGGCGCTGAAAAAAGAAGATCGCGGGCGGCAGTCATCGGCGCCCGCGATACCCCTTGGTCGTCGTTACGTTCAGTAGTTAATACTCCTTCGTCGGGCTAAAGTTCCACGTTGTTATTTGTTAAATTGAGGCACTGGGTTTTCGCGCTTGCAGCCTGTGATTAATAATCCCACCGCAACATTGAACATCAGCCGTCTTGCGCCGTCCCCGACTGGCGCTTTGCATCTGGGCAATGCCCGCACTTTTTTAATCAACTGGCTTTTGGGGCGTCAATTCGGCTGGGAGATTACCCTGCGGATGGATGATCTGGACGGGCCGCGGATTAAGAAGGATGCGGATCGGCAGGCGCTGGAAGATCTGAGTTGGATGGGTCTGGACTGGGACGGGCCGGTGCTCTATCAATCGCAGCGGCGCCGGCAGTATGAGGTTGCCATTTCTAAACTGATTCAACTTGGGCTGGCGTATCCTTGCGTGTGCAGTCGGAAGGAAGTGGAGATGGCCGCGAGCGCACCTCACGCGGAGGAGGCGGGGGGCGTGTATCCCGGCACCTGCCTTGGCCGCTATACCAGCGTGGAAGACGCCCGGGAGAAGTCTGGCCGCGAGCCGGCGATTCGTTTTCGAGTGCCGGCTTGTCATGTCGAGTTCGATGATTTGTTTGCTGGCCGGCAGACGTTTGATACGAGCAGTCTGGGTGATTTTGTTATTGCCAAGGCGGACTCGACGCCGGCGTATCAATTGGCGGTGGTAATTGATGACGCCGGGATGGGCGTGAGCGATGTCGTGCGCGGCGACGATCTGCTGGACTCCACGCCGCGTCAGATCGTGCTGTATCGCGCGCTGGGCCTTGAAGCGGCCATTCCACGGTATTGTCATGTTCCGCTGGTGATTGGCGCCGACGGTCGCCGACTTGCGAAGCGGCATGGCGATACCCGCATCAGCCATTACCGGGAGATGGGTGTATCGCCTGGCCGGGTTGTAGCGATGCTTGCGAGATGGTCGGGGATGGAAGTCGATGAAGCTGAAGTGATGCCCGCTGATCTGCTTGGAATGTTTGACCTGGCGCGGCTGAGCCAGCGGCCGATCATCTTCGACGAGCGCAATGACCGTCTGTTAACGGGTGAAGGTTCTTGAATGTCCAGTCGCACGAGACAATTTGTGCAGGATGTTATGAGCGGCGAGGCAGGCGGCGTGGGGGCCTCCATGCTTCGCGGCGTGTTGGCGTGCGCCGAACCGCTATATGCGGGCCTCATGCGGGTGCGTGATGCTTTATATGACGCGGGATGGTTTGCTGCTCATCGACTTGGGCGGCCGGTGATTAGCGTTGGAAACATCACGGCGGGTGGGACGGGCAAGACGCCTGTTGTTGCGTGGCTGGTGCAGCGCCTGCGCGAGGCGGGGCACAAGCCGGCGGTGCTGATGCGGGGATACAAGTCGGCCGCCGGCATTAGTGATGAGCAGGCGCTGCTGGCCGAAGCCTTGGGCGTGATTGTTCATGCCCAGGCCGACCGCGTGGCGGGCGGGGAATTTGTTGTTGCCCGGCACCCTGAGGTTGACGTGCTGGTGCTGGATGACGGGTTTCAACATCGCCGGCTTGCGCGGGACTTTGATCTTGTTCTATTGGATGCTACCAGGCCGTTTGGATATGGGCATGTTCATCCGCGCGGGCTGCTGCGCGAACCGCTGGTTGGGCTGAAGCGGGCGGATGGATTTATTATCACTCGATGTGATCAAGCCACGGCCGTGGCTCGCGAGAATATTGAGAGGACTGTCCGACAGTTCAATCCCCGTGCTCCAATCTTTGCGGCACGCCATGCGCATACGGGGTTTCGCTCGGCCAGCGCCTCGGCCGGGGATTTGCCGGACATTTCTCTCTCGGCACTGGATGGCAGGCGGTTCTTTGTCGTTGCGGGGATTGGTAATCCGCAGAGTCTTGAACGTCAGATGCGGGAGCTTCCCGGCACTTATGTTGGCCACTGGTTTGCCGGCGATCACCACGCCTACGGCGCGGCCGACGTTGGATATATTCGTCAGCAAGCCATGGCCGTTGGAGCTGACACACTGGTTGTGACTGAAAAGGATTGGGTCAAGCTGCGGCATCAGAATCTTGAAGACAGTGCCTTGCCGATCTGGCGCATTGCGCTGGAGATTGAATTTGAGCCGGACCACGCCGAGCAGTTGTTACGGCTGCTTGAACCGGTCATTGCTCAAAATAACGCTGAGTCCGTTCATCCTTCCGCAGCGTCGCCAGGGCATTGTGCAGGCGCGACTTCACCGTCCCCAGCGGAATCGACAGCGCCTGTGCAATCTCGTCCAGGGTGAAGTCGTCCACGAAGCGCATCAGTAGCACTTCGCGCTGTGGTTCAGGCACGGCGGCCAGCACCGTTGCTAATTCGTGGCGAGATGACTGGCTCTCGTGCTCCGAAGGTGCGGGCAACCAGTTTAGTGATTCATCGCCGCCGGCGAAGCGGGAGCGCTTGCGGCGGGCGGCGATGGAGAGGTTTTTTATGACCGGGTAGAGAAACGTCGTCATGGCGGCGGAGAGGCGGAAACCGGGGAACTTGCGGAAGAAGTAGGAGAATGTTTCCTGCAGCACGTCGAGGGCATCCTCGGCGTTGCCCGTGAAGCGATGGGCCAGCGCCGCCACCCAATCGCGATAGCGAAAGTAGATGGTGTCGAAGGCCGGGGACTCGCCGCGATTTAGCGCATCGACCAACTCGGCATCGCTCCGGGGGTCGGGATGGAGCGGGGTGTTCACGCGGCTTGATTCCTCCCCTGGCGAACGCGGACACTGTTAGAGACCAATTCCCACGCGCACGTTTACCGGCGTTGCGATCGTTTCGAGTTTTTCAAAATAACTGACCCTGGCGGTGAGACGATCAGCTTTTGTGGGCAGCGCGTATTGGACGTTGTAGGTGGAGTGCTTCCCCGTCCCAAGCTCGGTGTGCGCGACGGCATGGGCTTTTATTTCGGCCCCTTCGACACTGATGAAGGTGATGCCGCGAATGCTATTGATTGGCTTATCGCTGCTGAACGTGATGAGCTGGTTCTCTCCGCCGACGTCATTTTCCACAGCCGTGATCCTTAATTGGACTGGGCCGGCGGTGATTTGTTCATCCATCTTCAGAAGTAGGTTTTTTTCGACGGTCTGCTGGGCGCTGCCGACGGTGAAGGACAGTTCCGCATTCAGGGCGATGTGGTTCGCGCCGGCCGCCGGGATCGCGGGCGTTACGATTTGGACCGAGCAGGCATGTCCATCGTGAGAAACGTGGGCTCCGAAAGGTCCGAGCCAGGCGGGGCGCAGGCCAAAGCTTTCGGCCTTGTTCAGGTTCATGTTCATGTCGTCGGTGAAAGTGGTCAGGCGGCATTTGGTTTCGTCGAGGCCGACGATGAACTGGTCGAAGCCGCTCAGGACTAACGTGAGGGTGGTTCCTTCCACGCCTCCGATGACCACGTCGCGCTCAGTATCGGTCAAGGGACGTTGAATGGAGATCTGCACGACTTCGGCCTTTACGCCGCGGGCGGGGTTGATTGCGGGGGCGGTGGCGGGCGCGGCCGCCGAGGCTGGGATAGCGAACCAGAGGGCGAAAAAGAGGACCATTCTGTTCATGGCGAGTTCTCCAATGTCAGAATCGTTCAGGGGCCGCCGGTGAGAGAGGCGGATCGGATTACATAGGTGGTGAAGATCAGGAGCAACTCGGCCGAGATGATGATGCACCCCAGCACGCGGCGCACGGTTGTCTGGCGCGGGTTTACAAAGCCTATGGCGGCGATGGCGAGCAGCAGGAATCCCACGAGCATGCCCCAGGCGTAGAGGTAATTGTTTTGCCGGCCATCGAAGCGCATCTCCTCGATTTCGGCATCCAGATCGGTTTTTTGTTTCAACCAGTCTTCGCGCGTTTCGCGGCGGCGGCGGCGCTCGGCGGATTCCGGGACGTTAGGCTTGCCGCTCTTGTCGGTTTCGTCGAGTTTTCGGTCGGCCAGGGCTTCGCGGGCATCGCGGGCCTGGATGTAGGCTGAGCGGCGCAGGAGGTGCATCTGGTCAATGATGGGCAGGAATAGAAATGTGACCACCAGCACCGCACCCAGGCCAAAGAGCCAACTGAACAGATCGCTCCAGATGCGTGCTCCCCAGCCGCTGAAGGCACCGGGTCCTGAAGGAGTGGTTTTTTTGGGTTGAATGATCTGCACCATGCGCGGCGAGGGGGTTGCGGCCGGCAACTGGTCGGATGACTGGAGCGACTGGAGCGGGGCGGCTTTGGGCTGCGGCGGCAGGACGGCGGGGGCGTCGGCGGGAAGTTGCAGGCCATTGGGGTCGGCGAACTTCAGGCCGTCGTTTTCGACGAACAGCATTGCGCCGCATTTCCGACAGGCGAATTGCCGCCCCACATGCTGGGGACCCAGGTTGTATTGCGCATCACATCCGCGATTTGGACAAGCGTTGTTCACGGGATTCATTTAACCAGAGTTTGAACCGGAGCGAAATAGTCGGCCGCGCACGCAAGGTTGTCGTGGCGTCGGTTGCGACTACAATCCCAGTCCGCTTACCGCAAAGCATGACAGGGTTTTATGGTGAAGTGGGTTCCGCCAATTTTGTTGCTTATGTGCTGCCTCGTGCTGGCACCGCACGCGGGGCCGGTGCGGGCTTCGGAGCGATCCGCACGGCTTGTGGATGAAGGGGCGAACCTGCTTGAGCGGCGGCGGTATGAGGCGGCGCTTGGGAATTTTGTGCAAGCGGCGCGGGAGGATCCGGCCGATGCGGAGGCCGCGTTTTTTGCGGGGGCGGCGCTGAACCGTCTGCACAAGCCCGCTGAGGCGGCCGAGTGGTTGCGGAAGGCTCGGGAGTTGCACGACACCAACCCTGAATTGAACTTCGAGCTGGGATGGGCACTGCAACAGGCCGGCCGAAACGAGGAGGCGATCGCGGCGCTGGAACTGTTTAACAAAGAGCATCCGGGGCGCGGGCAGGCGTGGGAGTTTCTGGGGCGCGCGCGGCTTGCGCTGGGGAAGTATGACGAGGCGGACGCGGCCTTCGCGAAGGCTCTTGAGCTTGATCCATCGTTGCAGAAGACCGTGGCGCTGTATCAGGCGCTGTCGCAGAAACGGCGCGGCAATGAAGCGGCCGCGCGGGAGACGCTGCTGGCCAACTACCAGGGAACCGGCTACATCCCGACGGGGCACGCAGCGCGGCGCTTCTGGCGGATGCGCCCGAGGGGGAGCGGCGGTGGTGGGTGAATCTGTCGGCGGGGTTTGGTTATAACTCTGATGCGCGGAGCTTTAACAGCACGTCCCAGGAGCTTGATCTGGGCGAGAACACGATGTTTGGGCACCTGGGGGTTGATGCGGGGTATGCGGTGATCTCCACCGCATCGAATCGGCTGACGCTTGGTTATGAACTGCAAAGTGATACGGACACGCGCCGCCAGTCGCATGCGGATTTGCTGGATCAATATTTTTACGTGGAATATGGGAGGGCGCTGACGCGGGAGCTTTGGACTTCGCTGCGGGTGTCGGACGATTACACGCTGATTGGCGGGCAGAATTTTCGCAATGAGGTGGCGGCGCGGGGGCGCTGGATTGGAACGTGCGGCCGGATTTGATGCTGTCGCTTTCGTACCGGTATGCGGGCGAAGACTATCTGTTTTGTCAGTGCAATCCGGTGCTGAACCGGGATGCCCAGGTGCATACGCTTGCAGTCGGGGCGGACTGGCAGGTGCCGGGCACGCCGGTGCGGTTGCAGGGGGGTTTCTTTCACACGTGGAACTTTGCCAAGGGGTCGGACTTTGTTTATCAGAGCAACGGGTTCTTTGTGGGAATGAACTCGACGCTGCCGTGGAAGTTGTATCTCAATGCGTTTTACAGCAGATCGTTTGATCATTACCGGCATTTGAATACGGCCGTGCAATTGGACAGTCTTGGGAGCAACCCCTTGAAGCAGCATGACGTGGTGGACACGCTGAGCGTGCATCTGGAGCGGCCTCTGGGGCCGCATTTGTCGGCTTATCTGGAGTATGATTTCAACCGGGACGATTCCAACGTCGTGGTGAATCGAATTGGGGTGTATGATTACGAGCAGCACATTTTCAGCGGCGGCCTGACTTGGCGCTTTTGAGTGAGACGGAACATGAAACGATTGATGCTCATTCTTGGTGTGGTCTTGATGGGAGTGGCGGCGGGCGCGAGTGCCGGCGGCAGGGCGCAGCCGAATGGGCGTGCGACGTCGGGCGGATGCCGGCCGCAGGGGCAGGCGGGGACGGTGCCGTTGTCGGTGGTGCCGCAGACGGCGGTGATGGAAGTGGAGGAGGCGGCGGGCGCGGGGTTGACGTTCGGAGGTTTGATCGCGGACACCAACCGTTTTTTGCGAACGTACTTGATGAAGATTGATCGGCCCGAGGGGGATCAGATATCGCAGGTGGTTGGGTTGCGCGACCGGGTGTATAGCGAGGATCTGGCCAGTGTGTCGCGGCACACGTTGCGACCCATGCGGGAGCCGTGATGCGTCGTCATTGACTTGGCGAAGACGAGGGGCGGCGAGGGGGGTTGGGCCGGGAGGCGAGAACCCGTTGAAGATTGTGCGTCCACTTCTGGATTTCGGGATCGTTGGGGGGAAGGATGCGTTTTCGGATTTCCAGCGTCTGGGCATAACGTGCGGCCGCGGCGTTGACCTTTCCTTGTGACCAGAGGCAATAGGCCAGGGCATCGCAATACATGAGAGTCTGGGGGTCGCGGGGCTGGGTTTTGCTGAGCAGATCGACGAGTCGGCGGTAGTGGGGCTCGGCCTCTTCGGGTTGATTAAGCTCGCTGAGGGCGCTGGCGAGATTGCCGCGGATGAGAATGGTGTAGCGGTGGGCCTCGCCGCGCAGATACTCGACCAGCGGGAGGATTTGCTGGTAGATTTCGCGGGCGGCCAGAAGATCATTCTCGGCCGAGTTGTGCAGCAGCGGGTCAAGGGGGGCGATCCAGTAATTGAGGGAGGCGGGGTCGGTTCCCAGCAGATGGGTGCAGGCGATGAGGGATCGTTTGAGCTGCGCCTGCAGGGCGGCCGTTTTGCGGCGCGGCTGTGGAGGGTGAAGGCCAGGTCGTTGCGCCAGATCAGGACATCGGCGTGCTCGGGACCAAGGACGCGCGAGCCCATTTCCACAAGCTGGCGGTAATTTGCAAGGGCCGCGTTTTCGTCGCCGATCACGCTGTAGACCGAGGCCAGGTCGTGGAGGGATTGAAGGGAATCGGGGTGGTCGTCGTGATAGAGGCGGATACGCGTGGCAAGCGTTTGTTTGCACAGATCCAGGCGCGCTGAAGCAGGCGACTGGATTCAATAGGATTGCCCTGCAATTCGAGCGTGCGGCCTTCGTCACGGAGAACCAGCGCCAGTGTGGCCTGGAGAGTGAGAACCACCGGATGGTCGATTGGGAGGTGGGCACGGGCGGCGTCGCTCAGGGCCTCCTCGGCGGTGGCCTGGGCATCGGGGCAGCGGTCGGAGTCGTGGAGGATGCGGGCGAGGGTGCTGCGGGCGGCTAGGGTATCGGTGTGCTGCTTGCCCAGGGCCTTGGAGCGTTCATCGACCAGTTCGTGGCAGATCTTGGTCGCCTCGTCGAGCCGGCCTTGCTCGCGGAGGGACTCGGCCCAGGATTCCATCGAGGCCAGGATGTCGGATTGGGGCGCATGGACAGCGCGACGAAGCTGGACGGCGCGGGCAAACTGCGGCTCGGCGGCGTTGAAGTTTCCGAACGCGAGGAACTCCTGCCCGGCCTTGTGACGGACGTCGGCTTCGATGTCGGGTTGTGAGGCGAAGCGGCGGGTGGCTTCGCCGTCAACCCAGCGCATGAGTTCTTCGCCGGTGACGACGTGGCCGCGGGCGTTTTTTGGGTCCATGAGCGTGAGCATGTCCTGCGCGAAGACGCTGACGGCGGTGGCTTTAATGGCCTGCATCTCGGCGGTGCGCTTGCGCGCGACTCGCGCAGATAGGAGTTGAATGCCATAGCGCCCAGGGTGAGAAGCATGAGCAGGGCGGCGATGACCGGGCGCGATGTTTGGCGATGCGCTTGCGGAGGAAGTAGAGCATCGTTGGCGGCTTGTGGCGCAGGGGATCGCCGCGGAGGTAGTTGGCCAGGTCGGCGGCGAGTTCGCCGGCGGAGGCGTAGCGTTTTTCGGGATCGCGATCCAGGGCTTTGAGGAGGAGCGCTTCAAGCTCGCGATCGACATCGCCGCAGACGGCGCGGGCGGCGGACTTCTTCTTCGACCACGCGGCGCTGAACGGCATAACTGGAGCCGTCGAGATTGTGGGCGGGCTGGCCGGCGGTGAAGAGGTAGATGATTTTGCCGAGGCTGTAGACGTCGCTGCGGGTGTCGATGTGATCGGTGCGGCCATCGGCCTGCTCCGGCGACATATACGCCAGGGTTCCTTCGACCCGGCCGACGGTGGTGGTGGCGGAGGAGACGTCGGTTTCGGCGATGGCTTTGGCCAGGCCAAAGTCGAGCACGTGGGGCTGGCCGTCGTTGCCGACGACGATGTTGGAGGGCTTGAGGTCGCGGTGGATGACCCCTTTGTTGTGGGCATGCTGGACGGCCTGGCAGATGATCCGCATCAGCTCGAGAGTTTTGGGGCAGTCCAGGCGGTTGCCTAGAACATAGGTATCGAGGGTTGAGCCTTCGATGAGTTCCATGGCGTAGTAGTATCGGCCTTCGTGGAGGCCGCTGTCGTAGATGCGGGCGATGTTGGGGTGGGTGAGACGGGAGGCGAGTTCGACTTCGCGGGCGAAGCGTGCGCGGCCGGCCTGGTCCATGGATCGGCCGCCCAGGAGTTTGAGGGCGACCTGCCGGTGGGTGCCGAGTTGACGCGCTGCGCAGACGACGCCCATGCCGCCCGCGCCCAGCCGGCCGAGGATTTCGTAGCCTTCGATCGTGGGCGGGGGATCTTCAGTGGAGGGAGCGTCGCCTTGGCTGACAGTGAGTGGAGACCAGTCGGCGGTGTCCGCGAGGCCGGAAGAGGGCAGCCGGGTTTCGGGGTAGACGTCGGACATGGGTGTATGAATGTTGGCTGGTTTTAGCCGCAGCTCAAGATCCAGTTGGCGACGGTGGATTTCATCAGTATTCCTTTGGCCGTGTTACCTACATTACCTCCCACGTGGATGCCGACCACGCTGACCTTGCCGGTGGAATCAGTTAACCAGATGGGGGAACCGCTTTCTCCGTCGAGACCTGCGACGTCGCAAGCGGCGAATGGATCCTGGGGCGTGGCAAAAAGGCCCTTTGGGGCGAAGGTGGCCAAACGGGTTGACGGGGTAGCCGGTGCGGGTGACCCACTTGCGGGCCGGGAGGTTGCCAGGGCCAAGATCAAAAGGCTTCATTCGAGGATCGGGGTTGCCGTGGACCACGATGACACCGAAATCGTATTCGCTTTCTTCGACGTTGTTGTAGAACGGGTTCGGGATGGCGGTTCCTGTGTAGTGGTAGGTTAGGGAATTGGTTGAGTCGAAGCCGGGGTGAACCTCGATTCGGTCGATGGTTGCGTGTGGGCGGACCAGGACGTGGGCGGCGGTGGCGAAGATGAACTTGTCGTGGCCGGGGGGCGTTTTGACGAAGAAGGCGGTGCCGAAATTGGGTGTGGAGTTAAGGAAGGTGACTTTGACGAGGGCGATGCCGGTGGAGAGGCTGGTAAAGGGATCCTCGGCGACTTTGCGTTTGGGGGCGGCGGACTGGTTTTGTGGATCGGGGGTCATGGGAGGCCTTTCTGCGACCGTCGGCCGGGGCTTGGTGAGTTGGCTGCGCCTCGGCCGGAGCGGTGCGGGATTGAGTGTAGCGTGGGGGAGTGAGGAAAAGAATAAAATAGCTTGATTGCGTAGGGGGAGGAGGCTCGCCACGGAGTGCGCAGGAGGAAGAGAGGAGGAGTTTGCCGCGAAGACGCTGAGAGGAGCGGAGAAACAGTAGTGCAACATGCTTTCTGTAAATTCCTACCACTGTCGTTCGATCACTCTTGCCCGGCTGCGTCCCTTAACGAGCCGTAGGCGAGTTATGGGACGCAGCCGGGAAAATCATGCTATCACGCTCCCACGATCTCCATGTTAAAGTATGCCTTCTCCTGGGTCTGCCACTGCTCGTGCAGTTCCAGCAACTGTGATCCAATCAGTCGTTCACACGAGGAGCGGCTGGGGAACACGCCGACCACCCGCGTTCGCTTCTTCAATCGCTTCATCATGTTCTCCAATAGGTTTGTGCTCCGCAGTTGACGACGGTGGTGCTCCGGCAGCGACTCGGCCGCCAGGCAGTCTTCCATCCCCTCCCGCAGCATCGCCGCCACCGCAGGGCTGCTCTTCTCCCACTTCTTTGCCATCTCCTCTCCACGCAAGAGGCACTCGCTCTTACTTTCGCCGGCGAATACCGCCGACAGGTCCTTGTTCAACTCCTTCAGCTTCTTGTACGACACCTTGCGGCCCATCTCCCGCTTATAATGCACCCGGCAACGCTGCCAAACCACCCCCTGAAAATGGCGGGCGATCGCAGCCCGGATCCCGCTGTGGGCGTCGCTGACGATCGCCTTGAGACCCTTGAGCCCCCGGTCCTTCAGCGACAGGAATACTTCTCCCCAGCTCTCTTGGCTCTCACTGTCGGCTATCCGCCAGTCCAGCACTTCCCGGCGGCCTTCCACCGTGAATCCCACCACCGTCAAAACCGCCTGGCTCACCACCTTCCCCTCCACGCGCATCTTCTCATAGCGGGCGTCGAGCATCAGGTACTCCCAGGCCGTGTGGCCCAGCGAACGGTGCTGGAACTCCAATAACTTCTCATCCAGCTCCGCCGCCACCCGGCTGACTGTCATGGACGATACATCCAATCCGCACATCTCCTGCAGCACGTTCTGCACGTTGCGGGTGCTGACGCCCTGAAAGTACATCTCGCCGCACGCCACCAGGAGCGCCCGCTCGCTCCGCTGCCACTTCGCAAACATACTGGGGTGATATGGCTCGCAGCCACGCACCTGCGGAACCGACAATTCCAGCTCTCCGGCCCGCGTGGACAGCATCCGCGGCTTGTTGCCGTTGCGGTAGCCACGGCGTGTTCCTGGCGGGCGTGAGGCTCGCTGCCCCCAGATGGGCACAGACTTCCTCACGCATGCCAATATTCACCACCGTCTCCAGCAGCCGCTTGAGGCCCGCTTTGCCAGAAAACAGCCCTTGCAGGTATTCCACAATCCCGTCGATATTCTCTGTCGCAGCCATCGTTCGTCTCCTTTGGTCAAAAGTCCGGTAAACCTTTGATCGATGCGAACGGTGGCTAACTTAATTTACAGAAAGTAAGTTACACTCCCGGAGAAACGGGGAGGTTTGTTATGTCTCAATCTTGAAGCCGATCTTCAGCGTGACCTGCCACTCGGACACCTTGCCGTCTTGGATGGCGCCTCGGGTTTCGGTTACTTGAAACCAGGACATGTTTCGGACTGTCTTGGCGGCCTCGGCGAGGGCAGTTTGAACTGCGTCCTCCACGGACGTGCTGGAGGTGCCGGCCAATTCGATGACTTTGTAGACGCTGCCGTTCATGGGGACTCCTTTAGCGGTTCGTGATTCGCCAATCAGATGCGATTGGCGAGTATATGTTTGATGGCTGGACCTGTTGAGAATGCCGAGACTTGACGCCTGGTGCCGACGTAGACAAACCGTTCCACGAATCCCGTGTTGTCGCCGCCGCCGCGGGCGAGGCAGTAGAGCGTGCCATCCGACGCGACGTCGAGATCAACGGGGGTGGGGATGCCGGTGGCGAAGGTGGTGGCCTTGTTGGTGGCCGGGTTGAGTACGTGGACCCAATTGCCGCCTAAATCGGAGAAGAAATACCGGCCTGTGTACTGTTTTGGAAAGTTGACGTGGGCCGGGTTGTAGAAAGTGCCGCCGACGATGGCTTGGCCGTTGGAGTCGTTGGGGCCGTGCTGATAGGCGTAGCGGGGCGAGCGGAAGCGGGGGTTGGTGGTTGGGCCTTCGGTGGTGGGCCAGCCGTAGTTGGCGCCTTTGATGCCGTCGTCGATTTCCTCCCATGTGTCCTGGCCGACATCGTTGATAAACAGTCGGCCGGTGCCGGGTTGGAAGGCAAAGGTGTAGGGATTGCGAAGCCCCAGCGCCCAGATGGCGCGATTTTGGCCCCTTGTGTGGCGATAGAAAGGGTTGTCGGTGGGGATGGAACCGTTGGCGTTGATGCGGAGCAATTTCCCGAGGGTGGTGTGGAGGCTTTGCGAGTTCAGGCCGTTGGCATTTTCTCCGACGCCGATGTAGAGCTTGTCGTCCCTGCCGAAATGCAGGCCTCCGCCGTTGTGGTTGGTGGCGTCGGAGAGATTAGGCAGGTCGAAGATCACGTGCTCGCTGCCGGCTTCAGCGACGTTGGGATTTGTCGGGTCGGCCGTGAAACGGCTGACACGGTTGTGGGTGGTTGGGCTGCTTGCAGTGTAATAGACGTAGACGTAATGATTGGTGGCGTAGTGGGGATCGACGGTGATGCCGATGAGGCCGCGCTCGCCCTGGCTTTGGGTGGGGAGGGTGGCGAAGGGCTGGGCGACAAGCTTGCCATGGTTGATCACGCGGATAGCGCCGGCCTGCTCACAGACAAAGACCCGGCCGTCGGGGGCGATCTCCATGGCGGTGGGATTGTGAAGCGCTGAAACCAGGCGCTGCATGGCAAAGCCTGGCGGGGCGGAGAGAAGGCGCGGGGTTCGAGGGAGTGGAGGTGATGCATGCCGGTGCAACTGTAAGTCGCTCCATGTGCGCAGACAATGTGGTATCTGGCTGATGATGTTGTTGATTTGCGGGGTGGGCGGCAGGGCCTATACTGACCCTGTATATGAGCATGCGACAGACCCGGCGCCTGGCGATGCAGCTTTTGTTCCTGTGGGACACGAGCGGGCAAGTCGATGCGCAAAGCACCGGGCAACTCGCCCATGACACCAGCAGCGACGCGACCATCCGCCAGAACGGCATTGACATGGCCAACGGGGCGTGGGAACAGCGCGAGGTGACGGATCGATGGGTGGCGCGGCTGGCCCCGCAATGGCCGGCGCCGCGTCAGCCGGCCGTGGATCGGTGCTTCTGCGGCTGGCGGTTTGGGAACTCACGAACACTAAAACCGATCCGCGCATTGTCATTGATGAGGCGGTGGAACTGGCCCAGGACTATTCAACCGCGCAAAGCGCGGCTTTTGTTAACGGGCTGCTCGATGCGATTCTTAAGGAACACGTGGCACTCATCAGTTTTCCTCCGCCTGAGCCTCAACCGCGAATCGCGAACCCTGAACCCTAAGCCCTGCCTTCATGCGCTTCTTCTACAAAAGCTTCGATAAGATACGAGGTGCCCTGCGCAAGACGGCGCAAGTGTTGAACACCGATATTCGCACGCTGTTCATTCCAGGCCGACAGATCGATCAGCGTTTTCTGGATGAGACCGAGGAGAAGCTGATCCGGGCCGACATGGGGGTGCGGCTGGTTGAAAAGATCATGGGGGAGATCCACGAGCAGTGGCGGCTGGGAAAAATCAAGAACGCGACGGAGGCGGAGGGGATCATTCGAGCGCAGCTTCTGGCGAATTGGCCGGCCCATGAACGGGAACTGAAGCTGTCGGGGGTGGCGCCGACGGTGATTTTGGTGGCGGGCGTGAATGGGGCAGGCAAGACCACCAGCATCGCGAAGCTGGCGTGGCTGTTGAAGACGGAGATGAATTTGAAGGTGATGCTGTGCGCCAGCGATACGTTTCGCGCGGGGGCGGTGCAGCAGCTTTCCATCTGGGCCGAGCGAATCGGCGTTGACATCGTCAAACACAAGCAGGACGCCGATCCGGCCGCCGTGGCGTATGACGCGTGCGAGGCGGCCAAGGCGCGGGGAATGGACGTGCTGATCGTGGACACGGCCGGGCGTTTGCCGACGCAGGAGCCGCTGATTCGTGAGCTGAAAAAGATCCGTGACGTGGTGGCCAAGCGCGTGGAAGGATCGCCCCATGAGGTGCTGCTGGTGCTCGATGCCACCATGGGCCAAAACACCATTCAGCAGGCCACGGTGTTTGGGCAGGCGATCAACGTAACGGGGATATTCCTGGCGAAGCTGGATGGAACGGCCAAGGGGGGCGTGGTGTTCCAAATTCGCGATCAGCTACATATCCCGGTGAAGTTTGTCGGCCTGGGCGAGACGCCAGCCGATATTGAGACGTTTGATCCGCAGAGGTTTGTGGAGGCGTTGTTTGGGGAGGGGCCCTAACGGGTGAGAGGAAGAAGGCCCGCATGTGCTTGCGGGGCTGCGTTAAGGCTACGGCGGCGCAAAAAGAAGCAGCGCTTGCACGCCGCTTCTGCTTCTCCCATCTTCGTCGGGCGGATCAGGTTGCGTAATCCGCCAGCATTCGATCCATCGCCACATTGAATTTGGCATCGTCGTCGTATTCGCCGGCCGCGATGGCGATACGGGCCTGCTCGACGCGGTCCTGGCGGACGTCATCGCCGCGCTTGAGCATGAGGAAGGCGCGGGCGGCCGACTCCAGCTCGCTGATGGTGTGGCCTTTGAAAGCGCCGCGAACTCGAACGGTGCGGTTGATGGTGGGGGTTAGTGTCAAGATAGGCTCCTCGTGGTTCGTCTGTTTATATTGCCCAGTTTAACATCGTTGCGTGGTGGGTATATCAAGATCTGTGCCAGCTTGGATGAGGCTGTCTGGCCGATAAAAGCTGGTGTTGCGGCGCCTTAGCGTGGTGCGAAGTTATGGGGCGTGACGGATCGACAGAGGTGCGACAGACCAACTGTCATAGACTGCAAATGCTGCGCGTGGGAAGACGACGTCGAGCACGGCTGGGGCGGTGATTGTTCTGGGACTTGGATTGCCTATCCTCTGCGGCCCAGCGTATGGCAACGTCATCAGAAAATACGAATGTCCGCAGCCCAGTCGTCACGGCGACCGGTGCGCGATTGACTGCGCTGTTCGTTGTTGATGGTTCATCCTCGCTGGCGGCGACTCTTCTGCTGGTGGGCATTTTCTTTTACACCAAGCGTGTTTTCGGATGGGGGTTGCTGCAAAACTTCCTGCTTGCGGCCGCGCAGGGGGTGGTGTACGTCACCGGCGCACTGTTGTCAGCGCGACTGACGCGGTGTGCGGGACGGCGGGCGGCGCTGAGGCTGATCTATCTGGGCATGGCGCTGGTTGCGGGAAGCGGGGCGGCGATGCGGACGCCGATGGCGGTCGCGGGGGTGCTTGTGTTGTACACGCTACTGACCGGGATGAGCTGGCCGGCGTTGGAAAGCCTGGTCTCCAGCGGCGTCCAGCCACATGCTCTGTCACGGCGGATCGGCATTTACAACTTGATCTGGTCCTCGACGGGTGCGCTGGCGGTGGCCGTCCAGGGAAGCATCATCACCATCTGGCCGGCCGGCGTCTTTGTGGTTCCCGCACTATTGAATGCATCTTCTTCGATTGCATTTTTTCTTCTCTGGCGCGGCGAGGCGGTGATCCAGGAGTCAACGCCTTACGTCGCACAGGCCAGGCCGGCCGATGAGTTGCAGCATCTGCGCCGGCTGGCGTTGTGGCTGTCGCGCATCTGCCTGCCGGCCACTTACGTTGTTGTCTATAGCCTGTCGGCCATGCTGCCATCCCTGCCGGTGATCGCGCGGTTGCCGACGACATCGGCGACGCTGATCGGAAGCGTCTGGTCAACGGTGCGGACTGTTATGTTTGTCGTGCTGGGCACGTCGGTGTGGTGGCATGCCCGGCCTCGCATTCTGCTGGGCGCGGCCGTGCTGATGCTTGTCTCCTTTGTGGGCGTGGTGATGCGTCCTTCGCTCATCTTCCCCGCAGGCGCGGGCGTGAGGATTGACTTACTGTCGATGGTGGTCTGGCAGGCGCTGCTGGGAACCGCGATCGGCATGATCTACTGTGCGAGTCTGTATTTTGGCATGGTTCTGAGCGAAGGCAGCACGGAGCATGGCGGGTATCACGAAGCGCTCATCGGCTGCGGGCAAATCGTTGGCCCGCTTGCCGGCGCGTCCACGCAGCTATTCTGGCCGGGCAGCATCGCGGCCGGCGCGGGAGCGGTGGGGGGGATATTGATAATCAGCGTGGCGATGGCGGGGGTGGCGAGTGTGGTGGGGGGGAGGAGATAGACGCGCCAATCGCCGTTCGAGCTTAAGTGGCCAGCTCATCGACTATTTGCCATGGAGGGTTGTCGAAAGCGGGTCCAGCGCGAGTTTTGAAGTTCGGTGTGGTCGGTTACGAAGCAGGGGCGGACGCGATCGCGCGGCTCTCGGGTACATTTGGAACATCCACGACGCAGCAGCAGATGGCCAAGGCGCCGACGAGAGGGGCCATGGAGTAAAAGAAGGGGCGATAGGCGCCCCAGGCCGCGTAAGAGTTGGCCAGAAGCAGGGGGCCGACGGCCGACGCAAGGACGGTTAGAACCTGGGCGGCGCCTTGGATTTTTCCTAGATGGGCCCGGCCAAAGGCGTGGCCCCAGCAGGCGAAGAAGACGACGACGATGATGCCGCCGGAGACGCCGAAGGCGACGGCGTAGCCCAGTGACTTGCGCCCGCGTATGCACGAGCGGCAGGGCCGCGAGGGCGATGGCCAGGAGGAACATTGCCAGGCCCATGAGTCGGCCCATTGGCCAGGATAGAGCGAGCCAGCCGCCGCCGAAATTGGCGATCAGACCGGTGAGGGTGATGATGGCGAGAACCAGCGGGACCATGGTGTTGGCGAAGCCCAACTCGCGGAGGATGGATTCGTTGAATAGGAGGATGCCGGAGCTGAGCAGGCCGTACATTGCGCCGGATAACGCTAAAACCCAAAACGCCGGCGTGGCGAGGGCGGCAGTGAACGTGAAGGAGGGCGGGGAGGGTTCAGTTTGAACGAAGGGGTGTGGTTCGCCGCCGGGGGCGTTTCCGTCGACCGTCAGGCCCATTGCTTCGGGGGTGCGCCGCACGAGGAGCCAGCCCAGGGGCGCTACCACGGCCACCAGCGCGATGCCCATCCAGGTCCAGACGGTGCGCCAGTCGGATTTGATCACGGCGTATCCAACGCCGGGGAAGGCGATGCAGAAACCGATGCCCAGCAGCAGGGAATAGACTCCCATGGCCAGCGGGAGACGGCGAACGAACCATTTGCCGACGATGGCCATGCTGACGACGGAGAGCGCGCTTTGGCCAAAGCCGCGGGTGAGGGTCATGGTGATGACCAGGCCACGGACGGTGGTGATGTGCGCCATGAAAAGCACGGCTGAGCCAAGGGCGAAGACGACGATTGTGAGCACGCGGCGAGTGCCAAAGCGATCGATGAGCGGGCCGCAGACGAGGCAGAAGGCAGCGCCCAGCAGGGTGGCGTAGAGGTTGATGACGCCATACTGCACCTGTCCCAGATGGAGTTCTTTCAGAAGCGGCTCGGTGATGAGGCCGAGGCCCT
This sequence comes from uncultured Phycisphaerales bacterium, assembly GCA_963788015.1. Classification (GTDB taxonomy): domain Bacteria; phylum Planctomycetota; class Phycisphaerae; order Tepidisphaerales; family Tepidisphaeraceae; genus JBBRHH01. The sequence continues at coordinate 1,269,070 of CAWBEY010000012.1, read as the reverse complement.
GCGTGCGGCCGGGGAGGGTCGCGACCATGGCCAGGGCGGCGACGAGCACGTTGATCCAGCCGTAGTAGAAACGGCGGGGGCGGATGTCGATTATATCGGGCGTGAGATGATCCATGGTTTCCTGTCATTGGAGCATACCGGGTGCATGGTGCGTTGGTTGTCGGACACGCTGCAGCAACAGCGTCGAAACCTCAGCAAAATAATTTCCCCGGCGTGTCCTTGCTTCTCCACGGGCGATCGGTGATACTATTGCCGTTAGTTTGGAAGATTCATATCGCAGGAAAGCCGTTCGACCCCGTGTTTGCTACCACCCGGTTTTGATCGTTCCCTCCTCGGGGCTGGACTTCTCAAGCATCTCAATCAGAATAAACTTGTGGGCTCCCATTGTGGGCCCACGCTAGCGATCCGCATGAAAGATGCCGGATCAGAAGGTGGATATGGCAGAACAACTGCAAGAAAAGATTTTGGAACATTTGAAGTCCGAACGGTACCGTCCGCAGCGGCCGCGCGGGCTGGCGCGGGAATTGGCCGTGGAAGAGACGGATTACCACGCCTTTCGCGACACGCTGCGCGAGCTGATGCACAGCGGGCGGGTGATTCTGGGGCGCGCGGGGCAGTGGTGCTGCCGTCGCAGAAGTCGAGCAGCGATGAATTTACAGGCATCTACCGGCACAACAATGCGCGGGTTTGGTTTCGTCGTGCCACAGGACCCGGGCAGCCGTGAGGATCTTTACATCCCGCAAGGGGAAAACAGCGGCGCGATCAACGGCGATGTGGTGCGAGCAAAGATCACCAGTCGCGGCCATCGCGATGGCAAGGCGATTTACAGCGGCCGGATAACTGAGGTGGTGGAGCGCTCGACCAAGCACTTTGTCGGCAGCGTCGCCAAGCAGGGGGCGGCGTGGATTGTTTTGCCGGATGGCAACACGATGACGATGGCCATCGAAACGCCTGACGCGGCCTCGCGCCATCTGAAGCCGGGCACCAAGGTTGTTGTGGAGATTACGTCCTATCCGGAGGACGGCCAGCGACCGCAGGGGGTTATCACGGAGGTGCTGGGGGCGGCCGGGGAGAAGGACGTTGATCTTAAAAGCGTGATCGTGCAGTTCAATCTTCCGGGGCCATTTCCGGAGGAAGTGCTGGCGCAGGCGCGGCGGGCGGTGGATTCGTTTGATCCGCTTGAAGAGGCGACTCGGCGCTACGATTTGAGCGCTGAACTGATCTGTACCATCGACCCCGACGACGCCAAGGACTTTGACGACGCCATTAGCCTGCATCAGGTGGACGAGGGGTTGTGGGAGCTTGGAGTTCACATTGCCGACGTGTCGTTTTTTGTCCCGCAGGGTTCGCCGATGGACGAGGAGCGCGGGCGCGGCAATAGCTGCTATTTTCCGGGGCACGTGATTCCGATGTTGCCTGAGATTGTCAGCAACGGGGTTTGCTCGCTTCAGCAGGGGGTGCCGAGGCTTTGCAAAAGCGTATTTATTACCTTCGACCGGGAAGCCAAGCCGGTGCGGGCGAAGTTTGCCAACACGATCATCAAGAGCGCAGCGCGGCTTCGCTATCGTGAGGCGCAGGCGATTCTGGACCAGGCGGATTCGATCCCGCATCCCGACGGGGCGCGTGCGATCGCCGATTACGATCCGCGTGTCGTCACGCTGCTGGGGAGCATGGATGCGCTGGCGAAGCGGATTCAGAAGCGCCGGCGGGCCGAGGGGCAGATCGTGCTTGACCTGCCGGACGTGGAACTGCTGCTGGACGAGGAAGGAAAGGTCGTGGGCGCGGAGCCAGAGGATCAGAGCTTCACGCATACGCTGATCGAGATGTTCATGGTCGAGGCCAATGAGGCGGTGGTGCGGCCTGTTCAATTCCATTGGCGTGCCGTTCATGCGGCGCATCCACCCCGAGCCGGAGGCGGACAGCTCTGAGCGCCTGCGGCATTTTGTGGAGGTGGCCGGGCATCGGCTGCCCAAATTGGCGGATCGAAAAGCACTTCAGTCGCTGCTGATGCACGTGCGCGGCAAGCCGGAGGCGTTTGCGATTAATCTGGCGGTGCTTAAGAGCCTGAGCCGGGCTGAATATTCGCCCCAGCCGCTGGGGCACTACGCCTTGGCCAGCGAGCATTATTGCCATTACACCTCGCCGATTCGGCGATACGCCGATTTGACGATTCATCGACTGCTCGATTCGTATTTTAAGGCGCGCGATGCGGGAGGGCAGGGAAAAAAGAGTGGGTCGGCGAAGCACAAGAAGATCGAAATTCCGGATGCCATGCCGTATGACGATCTGATCGCGCTGGGCCGCCAGCTTAGCTATACGGAGCGCCGCGCCGATGATGCTGAGCGGGATTTGCGGCAGGTGAAGATCCTGGAGCTATTAAAGGACAAGATCGGCGACGTGTTCAGCGGCGTGGTGACTGGGATCACGGGCTTTGGCATCTTCATTCAGCTTCAGGCGTATCTGGCTGACGGCCTGATTCGGTATGAAGATCTGATGGACGACTGGTGGGACGTGGACGAGCGCAGCGGCGTGGTTCGAGGCCAGCGCACCGGCAAAAAGATTGGCATTGGCGATGTGGTCAAGGCGCTGATTGTGAAGGTTGACGTGCCGCGTCGCGAGCTGGACCTGGCGATCGTTGAACATCTTGGACGGGCCGCGCCGCCAACAACGGCGGGCAAAGGTGGACGAGGCAAAGGGGGCAAGGGCCGAGTGGAACGCAGCGGCCACAACGCGGCGCGTGGCGGCGGCCGGGGGGGAAGATGAAGATGGGGCCGTCGAAAGCCGTGGCGGGACCAAAGACGGGCGGTAAGGGGAGACGGCGCGGGCGATGACGGGTTACAAAATAAACTTGCTCAAATCCTCATCTTTGAGCACCTCGGCCAGGCGCTCTTTTACATAAGCGGCCGTGATCGTGATGTTCTTTTCTGGCAGATCGGGTGCTTCGTAGCTGATTGTCTCGAACACGCGTTCGAGAATTGTGTAAAGCCGGCGTGCGCCGATGTTTTGTGTGCGGCGATTGAAATCGAAGGCGATCTGGGCCATTTCGTCAATCGAATCGGCCGCGAAAATGATTTCCATGCCTTCGGTGGCGAGGAGGGCGGATTGCTGGCGCGTCAGTGCGTTGCGCGGCTCCTTCAGGATGCGCATGAAGTCTTCCTTGGTGAGGTCTTGAAGCTCGACGCGAATGGGGAAGCGGCCCTGCAATTCCGGCATTAGATCGCTGGGCTTGCTGGAGTGAACCGCGCCGGCCGCGATGAACAGGATGTGATCTGTTTTCACCGGGCCATAGCGCGTGACCACCGTGCTTCCTTCGACGATTGGGAGCAGGTCGCGCTGTACGCCCTGGCGGGATACGTCGGGGCCGTGCTTGTTGTCGGTGCCGCAGATTTTGTCGATCTCGTCGAGGAAAACTATTCCCGATTGCTCCACGCGCTCTGTCGCAGTGCGGTAGATCTTGTCTTTGTCGATCAGCTTGTCGGCCTCCTGGGCGAAGAGCATCTTGCGCGTCGCGGACGCTGAGGCGGCGGGTTTCGCGTTTGGCAGGGAGCATTTTCTCCACCATCGACTGAAGCTCGACGTCCATTTCCATGCCGGCCTGGCCGAACATGCCGATGGCAGTCGTGCGCTCTTCCACGGCGATTTCGATGGGCTGGTCTTCCATGCTGCCGGAGCGCAGTTTTTCCCGCAGCTTTTCGCGTGTGCGCTTGCGCTTGGCGGCGACGTCCTCCTCTTCGGCGGCCTCAGCACCTTCAGGCGGGGTGGGCGATGCGGCCGGTGTTCCGGGAAGGAGGTAATCCAGCAGGCGTTCCTCCACCTGCAATTCGGCCGGTTCTTTTACGGAATCCGTCATTTCGCCGCGGACCATGTTGATGGCCGAGTCGAGCAGGTCGCGGATGATCGAGTCGACATCGCGGCCGTGATAGCCGACTTCGGTAAACTTCGTCGCCTCGATTTTGATAAAGGGCGAGGCGGTGAGACCGGCGAGCCGGCGGGCGATTTCCGTCTTGCCCACGCCTGTTGGGCCGATCATCAGGATATTTTTAGGCGCGACATCCTTGCGCATGTCTTCTGGAAGCTGCTGGCGCCGCCAGCGATTGCGCACCGCCACGGCCACCGCCCGCTTGGCATCGGCCTGGCCGACGATATAGCGATCCAGTTCGGCGACGATCTGCTTGGGAGTGAGGTTGTCCATGGGAGCGATTGTATAGGGAGATGGCGATTTGAAAGCGCGCGAGGTTCAGGGTTGAGCCGACCAGTGAGGCCGATGGTGAAGGGAGTACCATTCTGACTCGATGGCGAGGCGCACGTGCGCTTACGTCGCCAATGGCAAGCGAACGTAATTCCGCAGAAACTTCTCGGCACCGGGCCGGGTACGCCAGGTCGTAGATGTAAATTGGTCCATCGTCGCCGGCGGTTACCAGCAGTTGGCCGTCCGGGGAGGTGGCGACGTGGGCGATGGGGGCGGTGAGTTGGATTAACGTGCGAGCTGAAACATTGGCGGCGGGGTTGGTTTGAAGGGGGGAGATGTCCCATGCGCAGCTGGCCATCGTCGGCGGCGCTGAGGAGTGTCTGGTTGTCGGGGAGAAACGCGAGGCCTGCGCACCCGCTGGGAATGTTGGCCGATGCGCGCGATGGTCTTGCGTGCGGCGATGTCCCAGAGCCAGATGCTGTTGTCTGGCTGTGCGAAGTCATCGCCGATCACGCCGCCGGCGGAGGCGGCGTAGCGGCCGTCGCGGGAAATGGCGACGGCGTTGATGGCCGCCTTGTGAACAGTCGCAAGATGAATCGGCTGGTTGGCGTGCAGGTCGTAAAGCAGGAGCGTCCGGTCGGCGCTGCCGGCCAGAAGGAGTGAGCCGTCGGGGCTGAGCGTGAGGCAACTGAATCTTTCGCGCGAGTCGGCGGCGATGGGGCGTATTGCGTTGCTGGTGGTGTCGGCGACGAACAGTTGGCCGGCTCGACTGAGCGCGGCCACGACCGTGGCGTCGCGATTGAGCGCGAGGCGCTCGACGATGACGTCGATTTTGAAGGTGTGGATGCTGCGCGTGGAGCCTACTTCGCGAAGGGTAATTTCATTCGCAAGGCCGATGGCGATCACGCTGGCGTCGGTGCAGCCTGCGGCGGTATTCAGCGGGGAAGGTTGGCTCGTTGCGGGCGTTGACTCCGTCGCAGGCGCTCCACTTGATGCGTGCCACGCGTGAAGTATGCCGGCCACGATGAAGAGGGTTGGCGTTTGATCGGCGGCGGGGGCGGCGAGGAAAGCTGCCTGGGCTGGACCGGAGAACGTGCCAACCCTGCGCAAGATGGCATCGTCGGTCAGGTCCCAGATCACCAGCCGCCCATCGGCCCTTGCGGTCACGCAAAGGGTGCCATCGGTTGAGATGGACGAGCCGACCAAGAGTGCATCGGGCGATACCGAGGCCTCCCGGCGCAGGCGGAGCAGGCGAGGGGGGGCTTGCGCGGGGGCGGTTGTCGCTGGGGAGGTCGGCGCTGGCGCTTGAGGGATTAGGTTTTGAGGTGGCGCCAATGACCAGACTGCGACGGTGCCGCGCTCGTCCACTGACACTGCTTGTTGCTGGCCGTTGATGAATGCGACGGCGCAGATGGCCGCTGCGTTTGTGGTGAAGCTTGCTCGTGGCTTATCTGCCCCCAAGTCCCAGAGTTTCAGTCCGCCATCGGTGAAGCCGCAGAGGGCGGTTTGTCCGTCGGGGCTGATGGCGACTGTGGTCGGATCTTCACATTGATTCAGGACGACTGGCGGGTCTTTCCCCCAGAGGTCGAGAATGGTGAGATGATCGGCCGCCAGGGCCACGTGCCGGGCGTCGGGGAACATTGCGGCCTGGTTGATGTGGCCGGCGAAGGAAATATGCGCCTTGACGACCTGGTCATCGCGCCAGGTGATGTTGGAGGAGTCATCAAACGTGACAATGCCGGCGCGACCCGGCAGTCGGAGCAGGGCGGTGACGCCCGCGCCGCCGTTGATGTCGTTGCGTGGCTTTGACGCGTCGAGCGTGTGGATATGCCCGGCCGCATCGACGAAGACGACGTCGTTTCCGTCGCCGGCGGCAATGGCCGCGATGCGTTCGGACGTGCTATTTGCTCGTTCCAACTCCCGTCCGGTTGGCATGTCCAAAACTCGGACGCTGTTGTCTCCGCAGGCGATTGCCAGTTTTTGGTTGTCTTTGTCCTGCAGCATGGCGATGGCGACGATGCGCGTGTTGGATAGTTGATATTCGCGCAGCGGCAGGGGGGCGTTGAGGTGCGTTTGCCAGAGCCCCAATTGTGCGCGGTTTGAACTGATCCGGTGCCGGCGGAAAAGATCTTCAGATTGCTCGTAAAGCTGGCGGGCTTGCTCCCAAGAGCCTTCGCGGCCGAGGACATCGCCCTGGAAAATCAGGCCGTCGGCAAGGCGCAGCTCGGCCTTGGTGCGCTCGGCGATGGCGGTGTCGCGCTCGCGGCCGACGCGGATGTAGGAATAGATTGCCATTGTGAGCAGGGCGAGCACTACGCCAGAAACCACGGCCACCGGCACGCGGTATTTGCTGACGCGTTTGCGGATGAAGTAGCTCAGAGTGGGCGTCTTGGCGGTGAGCGGATTGCGGTTGAGGTAGTTGTCGATGTCGTCGGCCAACGCTCCGGCGCTGGGATATCGGCGCACGGGGTTTTTCTCCAGCGCCCTGAGCAAGAGCGCCTCGATCTCGCGGTCGAGCGTCTTGTTCACCGTTCTTGGGCGGCGCACTTCCATCTCGCGCACGCGCCGCATCACCTGCAGAAAATTCCCGGATAGATCATGCGGAGGCTCCCCCACCAGCAGGCAATACAGAATCACCCCCAGGCTGTAGACGTCGGATTGCACATTCAGATTCACATCCCCACCGGCCTGTTCGGGTGACATATACGCCACCGTGCCGGCCGTCTCGCCCTCCAGCGAGATCCCGGCCATTTCTTCTTCGGCGATGCGCGATTTCGCCAGGCCAAAATCTAGCACGTGCGGCTGGCCGTCTTTACCGATCAGAATGTTCGAGGGCTTGAGATCGCGGTGAATCACGCCCTGGGCGTGGGCGTGCTCGAGGGCGCGGCAGACCAGGAGCATCAGTTGCAGCACCTGCCGCGGCCGAAGCTTTTCCTGTGCGATGTACTCGTCGAGCGGCCTGCCTTCGATCAGCTCCATCGCGTAATAAAACTTGCCATCGAGGATCCCGCTGTCGTAGATCCGTCCGATGTGCGGATGCTGGAGAAGGCTGGTGAGCTTTACTTCGCGATCAAAGCGCCTGCGGGCTGTTTCGGAACTGGCGGCGGAGGCGCCGATGAACTTCAGGGCCACCTGGCGCTTCATCCCCAACTGCTCGCGCGCCAGACCGTACCCATGCTGCCGCGGCCAAGGAGCTCGAGGATACGATAGCCGGAGATGTTGGGGAGGGGCTCGGCGGCCGCCTGTGCGCCGTCCATGTAGAGCGGCATGCTCATCTCCGGTCGGAGCGGAGTGGCCGGATTGGGCGGGGCGTCCGACATGAGCATTAGTTGTACTGATCCCGGCCACGCGCCGGAATCAGTGCGTCGTGATCACGTAAGGCGACACCAGCATGAACGGCCGCTTTTGCAGGAGCTGGAGCATCTGAATCTGCTGCTTGAGCAGGTGGGCGGTGCTGGGGCTGAGGGTCTTCAGGATCGACAGTTCGTCGATGTGAATGCTTGGCCGGATGGGCAGCTTTTCTTCAGCGCCGTCGCCGCCGTGGAAGAGGTCGGCCAGCGTGCGGGTAGGGGGGAGAACGCGGATTTCAAATTCGCCCGACTGGAGATTTGCAGCGCCGGCGGCGTATTTGATGGCCTCCTGCAGCCCGCCGATCTGATCGACCATGCCCAGTTTCAGCGCGTCCTTGGCCACGAATATCCGGCCCTTGGCCACCTCATCGATGTTCTGAATCTTCCCCTTGCGGCTGGACATCACGCGCTCGGTGAACTGCTCGTACGTTTCGCGCATCCACTTGGTCACCATCTGCTTTTGCACGTCGGTCCAGGGCTCGTTGGAGCTGAACAGGTTGGCGTTCTTGCCGCGCGAGAATGTTTCGGTGTTGAGGCCAAGCTTTTCAAATAAGTCTTTGAACACAAACTTCCCGCCGACCACGCCGATGGAGCCGACGATGGCGGTTGGGTCGGCGAAGATGCGGTCGCCGGCCGACGCCAGGTAATAGCCGCCGCTGGCGGCCATGCTGCCGATGCTGATGATGACCGGCTTGTCCTTGGCGACGCGGCGCACGGCCTGCCACATCACTTCGCTGGCCAGGGCGCTGCCGCCGGGGGAGTCGATGCGAAGCACGATGGCCTTGATGCTGTCATCGCGGGCGGCCATGCGCATGGTGCGGCGCATGTCTTCCGAGCCGATGTTCTGCTCTTCGCTGAACAGCGAGCCCTCGCCGCCGCCGTCAACGATCACGCCCTGGGCGTACACGACCGCCACGGCCGTTTTGTCAGATTGCTGCGGCTTCTGGGTTAGCAACTTCAGGAGCGCAAATGGATTGGAAAAATCGAGCTGCTCTTTGGGCGCAAGGCCGTAATCGTGAACAACGTCGATTTCCTTGCCCATCTGCTTGGTGATCAGATCGCGCATGCCGTCGATGTCGATCAGGTGATCTACCAATCCCGCCTTCTTGGCGGCCTTGCCGGTCACCAGCGACTGGTCAATTAACTCCTCGACCTTCTCGGCATCCAGCTTCCGGTTGTGGGCGATGCCGTAAACAATCTGCGAATACAGCCCGTTCACAAGCTTGTTCAATTCCCCACGCAGCTCCTTGCTTGGTTCGGTGCGGGTGTATTCTTCATCAGCGCCTTTGTATTCCCCAATCTGCACGTAGTCGGCCTTTACGCCAACCTTGTCGAGCAGCCCCTTGGCGAACATGGTCTCCAGCCCCACGCCTGGAATCTCAATCTCCCCGCCCTCCAGCATGCAGATGTCGGAAGCGCCGGTGGCCATCACATACTCATCCGTGTCATAGCCGTCCGCATAGACAAACACGCGCTTGCCGGCGCTCTTCAGTTCCAGCAGCGTGTCGCGAATTTCAGAGGCTTGCGAGAGGTTAAAGTGCGTCGATCCGAGCGTGAGCAAAACGGCCTTCACGTTGGCGTCATCATGTGCCTTTTGCAGGCGCGTGAGCACCGACTGAAGGGTCATGGCGGTGTCGCCAAAGAGGGCGAAGTCGGAGGGTTTTTCGACGACGCCCCGGTCGAAGTCGATGTAGGCCACCTGGAGCAGGGCCTTTTTCTTGTCCTCCTCCTGCTTGCGCTGGGCGATGATCTCGGCCGGCGTCGGAAGCTTGATCTGGGCCTTCTGCGTGGCTGGTTTGGTCGTGGAAAGCGGCGAAGGGCGGGTGGAGGGCGAAGGGTTGGTGGTCGGCCTGGCTGCCACCATCGCGGCCGACAAGAGAACAACAGAAAGAATCCGACGAATCATGAAAAGCTCCATGTGGGGGGACACCACACTATAATCGGCCAAACTCCGCAATCAATGGGAATACTTCGGGCAATGAGTTAGCTGCCCGCGCCCAGAGCGGGAAGCAGTTTGCTTCCATGCTGCAATGGAATCGCGTCGTTTTGGTCATTTTCGCTGGATGTACAGGGCGGCCTTCAGCGCCTTGGCTAGTTCCGCAGTGGGGCCGATGCCCCAATAGTGGAGGAAGACAATGCGCGGGTTCTCGCTCTCCATGTGGCTGTGGATCGCCACGATGTTGATTCCTGATTCGCGCAGCGGCTTGAGGACCGGCTGAAGTTCCCCCTCAAAGGTAGCAAAGTCGCCATCAACGAAGGCATGGTCATCCGTGCCGTAGAACGCGGCCCAGGTGTTGATCCCCATCTCCTTGCCGACCTCACAATCGCACGGCATCTTCGTGGTGCGGCCGATGGTCACCTTGTACATGCCATCCTTGGCCGTGCCCTTGCGATTAAGCGCTTCGTCAATCGGTCCGGGCGTGACATTGCTCTTCTCCGCGAAAGCCTTCGATCCAAAGCGTTTTGAAGGCTCCGGTGCGGCCGCACGGATTTCTTTCACCTTGTCCATCATTTTTCGCACCCCGGCCGCCAACTGCTCGGCCTTCCCCTCGCCGCCGATGTGCATGAAGTAGACCTTGGGCTCGTCGAAAAAGAAGTGGTTGTGCAGGGCCGTCACGGCCAGGCCATTTTCAAGCGCGACGCTCATGGCCGGGTTAACTTCGTCCTGAAACAGGACAATGTCGCCCATGACCATGGCCTCAACCTTCACCCCGTCCTTAAAGGCGGCCCAGCTTGTCAGTCCCATGAACGGGGGCATGGACGCGCCGTCGATCGACACCTTCACGTCGGAGCGCGGGAATGTGAACTTGAAGACACCTTCCTCTTTGTTCAGTGTTCCCTTCGCGCCGGCGGCGGCATCGAGTTTTGCTGTGTCGAGCTTGAGCTCCTGGGCGCGGAGAGGAAATAGTGGGAGAGAGGTGAAAATGAATGACAAGGCAATCGTGTAAATTCGCATGTTTTCCAAAGTGAAGAAATACGTTCATTCCGCAGAGGCATTGGATGAGGCCGAGCTGAGTTCCCGCTCCACCCGCTTCGCCACGCGCTTTTCCATTACGTGGTCGCGCCGTAGCGGATACCAGTAATAGGGCTGGTACAGCAGTGTCGTGCGTAGCTTTGGCTCGATCAGGACGTAACGTTCTACGAGCACTTTCGGTACCACTGTCCAATCCCCGTCGTCTGTGCGCGTAAACTGAAAGAGGATGGTGCGGCGGATCTCGGCCAGCGAGCTTTCGGCCACATCCTCGGCGGTTGGTCCGTCGTCGCGCCAGAACTCGTAGAATTGTTTGGAGATCACCGGCACGCTCGTCAAAAGCCCCTGGCGATAATCGTGGCGGTCTACTTTGAACTGCGCACGGTTCAGAACGCGCTCGCAGGCGTTCCACAGTATTTGGAAATCGCTCCCGCGCACCTGTGTCACTCCGGGTTGGTCGATCCAGTAAGAGGGCTGGGTGGTGGCCGGGTCGATGGCGGTGGCGGGCTGGGTGGCCGACGGGTTGGCCGGCCCGCCCATGCAACCAGGGATGAACAGGGCGCGTGCCAAACAGCGCAAGCAGAACAATGAAAGGCCGCGAAAATAGTTTCATTCCTTCTCCCATTCCGGCGAATGCCGCGAGCCTTGCGCCTGCGGGCTTACCGGCGTCCATTCATCCCCGATGTTGTGCACCACGATCCCGTTCATGGTGTTGGGCGTGCCCGGCGACCAGCCGGCGACGATGATGATTCGGTCATGCAGAAACGCCCACCGCCGCTCCAGCACCATGTGGTCCACCGCCTCGATGAGTGATGCCATGTCGTCGGGCGCCAACATCTCGCGCGGCATCAGGCCGTATTGCAGCGCCATCCGCCGCAGAACGCTGTGATTGCTCGATAGCGCAATGACCGGGACCGGCAGGTGCTGCTTGGAAAACACCCGCGCAGTAAAGCCGCGCTCGCTCCAGACCACCACCAGCTTCACGTCCATTTCGCGCACGATCTCCCAGACGCCCCGCGCCATCGCCGTTGCGAGGTTCTGCGTGGGCGAGCGCGGCCGGCGCTGCTCGCTGAATCCGCCTGTGCGCACGAGGTATTCTTCGGTCACGCCTGCCACGTGCGCCATGGTATGAACGGCCGCCAGCGGATATTTGCCCACCGACGTTTCGCCGCTGAGCATCACCGCATCGGTGCCGTCGAAGATGGCGTTGGAAACGTCGCTCACCTCTGCCCGCGTGGGGGAGGCGTTTTCGATCATGCTCTGCAGCATCTGCGTGGCCACGATCACGGGCTTGCCGGCGGCCTGGCAACGGCGAATCAGGTCCTTCTGGATGATCGGCACCTGTGCCACATCCATCTCCACGCCCAGATCGCCGCGCGCGATCATCAGACCGTCGGCCGCCTCGATGATCGTATCGATTTCCTCGATTGCCTCGGCCTTCTCGATCTTGGCGATTACATGGATGTTCTTCCCCTTTTTGCTGAGATGTTCTTTCAGCTGCTCCACCTCGTTGGCCCGCCGGACAAACGAGAGCGCCAGGTAATCCAAGTCGTTCTCAATCGCCCATTCCACGCATTGCCAGTCGCGCTCGGTGATGGCCGAGATGTTTACGGGCGTGCCTGGCAGATTGATTCCCTTGTTGCTCTTGAGAATGCCGCCGACCTTGCAGACGCACATCACCTCGTCGGCATTTTTATCCACCACGAGAAACCGCAGCAGCCCGTCCTCAATCAGCACCCGATCTCCCGGGCGGATGTCATCGACGAAATTCGGATAGTTGGTGCTGACCCGGCCATCGCGCCCTCGATCGGCTGGCGCTGAAACGTCAGCATGTCTCCCGTATTCATGACAATGCCGCCGGCGCCGGCCTGATCGGCCACCTTTCCCAGGCGAATCTTTGGCCCGCCAAGATCGCCCAGAATGGCAATCGGATCGTCAAACCGCGCTGCCGCCTCGCGCACCTTTCGCAGCATCAGCAGATGATCGTCGAGCGTGCCATGGGAAAAGTTCAGCCGGCAGACGTCGGCCCCTTCCTCGAACAGGCGCACAAGCGTTTCCACGTCACCCACGGCCGGGCCAAGCGTCGCAACAATCTTCGTACGAATCATGAAACAACCCAGCGCGGGAGAAACTTACCTGAGACCGATTGGCGGGATCATACGGCGGGGACGCCTGCCGTGAAGTACAAGGCCGGCACGCGACTCACCGATTTTGCGGGTGATACAATCGGCTCATGGCCGATCTCCGCTCTATCCTGCACGTGGACATGGACGCGTTTTTCGCGTCCGTGGAGCAGCTCGATGATCCACGCCTGCGCGGCAAGCCGGTGCTGGTTGGTTCGGATCGCCCGCGCGGCGTCGTCGCGGCCGCGTCTTATGAGGCTCGCAAGTTCGGCTGCCACTCTGCCCAGCCGATGGTGGTGGCCAAGCGCAACTGCCCACATGCGATCATCGTCCCCGTGCGCTTTGGCCGTTACCGCGAGCTCTCCGATCAGGTCTTCGCCATTTTCGATGCCTTCACGCCGGCGGTGCAACCCATCAGCATTGACGAAGCATTTCTTGACCTCACCGGCACCGAGCGTCTGCATGGCCCGCCCCTGCAGGCGGCGCGCTCGATCAAAGGCCGCATTCGCGATGAGCTGCACCTCTGCGCCTCCATCGGCGTCTCGCACAACAAGTTTCTGGCCAAGCTTGCATCCGACATGGAAAAACCCGACGGCCTGACTGTCATTAATCCGGAAGATGTTGATCGAATTCTCCCGGCCCTGCCTGTGTCGCGCATCTGGGGCATTGGGCCCAAGAGCGCTAAGAAGCTCGAGTCGATCGGCGTCCGCACGATCGGTGATCTTCGCGCAAAGTCAGACGGTTGGCTCACGCGGCAGTTTGGCGCGGATGCGGAGCATTATCGCCAGCTGTCGATGGGTCTTGACGGCCGCGAAGTCACCCCCGACAGCCAGGCCAAGAGCATCGGCCAGGAGGAGACCTTCGTGATCGACGTCAACGATCCTGACGCCATCCGCTCGGTGATCCTCACTCAGATCGAGCAGGTATCGCGCCGGCTTCGCAAGCATGGACTTTTGGCCGGCACCGTCACGCTGAAGATTCGCTTTGGAGAATTCAAAACCATCACCCGCTCCCGCACCCTCGACGCGTCCACCAACGTCACCATGCAGCTGTGGCACGCGGCTCGGGGCCTATTTGATGAGTGGGCAGCGGCGGACTTCAAGCCCATTCGCCTCATCGGGGCATCCGTCAAAAGCCTTGTCGCCGGGGCCGGCCAGTTGCCGCTCTTTGCCGACCCTCAAACGCAGCGCCAGCAGAACCTAGACCGGGCGGTGGATCAGATCAACGCCCGACTCGGTAAGCCGGCCATTCGGCGCGGCGGGGCTTGAAAATCATGGCTTCTTCCTCAGCGAGACCAAGTGCCCGAAGGTTCGGAAATAGATATGTCCGTCGGCGATGGCGGGAGTGCTCTGGAACACAATGGGCTAAGTACAAGCCGGACCCCAGCAAATTAGTGGGTGAATACGATTCGCTCATAGAGGCGGCGGAGGGCGGGGGGAAGGGTAAGGAAAAACATAGTGAAACCGATGGCAACCGTGGCCGGGGGTCGCTGTATCAATAGTGAGTCAAAGCGCGCCTGCGGGCCGATTATGGGCGGCGGCGGGCGGTTTGAGTGGTTGGCCGGTTGCGGGCGAATCTAAGGGATTTTCGTCTGGAACATTGGCCAGAGGTTGTGGAAGAACAGTCACTTGCGGTTTTGAAGGAGAATTTATGGCACGGCATTCCGATGGCACCTGGTGCGGCGATCCATCGCATTTTCGCAAGCCCAGTCGGCGCGACATTATGTATGTCGGCATGATTGGCGGGCTTGGATTGACGCTCGGGGATTATCTGGGATTGCAGAAGGCGCGGGCCCAGGAAGCGCCGGCCGCGGCCGATGCCAAGCCGCCGGCGGCGCAGTCGATCATTCACATCTTCCTGCCCGGCGGCATGTCGGCGCAGGAGTCGTTTGATCCCAAGCCGTTTGCGCCGATCGAATACCGCGGGCCGTTTGGAACGGTGAAGACGAAGCTGGACGGGGAGGTTTTTGGCGAGCTGATGAAAGAGACGGCGGGGATTGCCGACAAAATCACGGTCTGCCGTTCGATGACCCACGGCGAAGCGGCCCACGAGCGGGGCACGCACAATATGTTTACCGGGTATCGCCCAAGCCCGGCCATTCAGTTCCCCAGCTTCGGGAGCATCGTGTCGCACGAGTACGGGCCGCGCAAGAATCTGCCGCCGTATGTTTGCATTCCGGGGGTGCCGAATGTCAACGCGGGGAGCGGATATCTCAGCACGGCGTATGGGCCGTTTAGCCTGGGGTCGGATCCCGGGAATCCGGGCTTCAGCGTGCGCGACTTGCAGTTGCCGGCGGGGGTGGACGATAGCCGGTTTTCCAAGCGGCGGAACATGCTGGAGGCCGTGGACGATCATTTCCGCAAGTTAGAAAAGACCGACGCGCTCGACGCGATGGACACGTTTTATCAACGGGCTTATGCACTGATCAGCTCGAAGGAAGCGCGCGAGGCGTTTAATCTGGCGGCCGAGCCGGATGCGATCAAGGATCAGTATCGGCGCAACCCGGCCGGGCAGCGCATGCTGATGGCACGGCGGTTGGTGGAGTCGGGGGTGCGGTTTGTATCAATGACCTACGGCGGCTGGGATCATCACGCGAAAATCCTGGATGGCTTTAAGGGGCAGATGCCGTTGTTCGACAAGGCATTCGCGGCGCTGATTCAGGATTTGGATCAACGGAAACTGCTCGACACGACTCTGGTCATGGTGACCAGCGAGTTTGGACGGACGCCCAAGATCAACAAGGACGAAGGCCGGGATCATTATCCAAAGGTGTTCAGCATTGTGCTTGCCGGCGGCGGGATCAAGCGCGGCGCGATCTATGGCAGCTCGGATTCGACGGCGACGGAGCCGGCAGACAATCCGCTGTCGGTCGAGGATCTGGCGATGACGGTTTACAACCGGCTGGGCATCAATGGTGAGAAAAAGCTGATGTCGCCGGGAGGCAGGCCCATCGACATCGTGCGCGGCGGGAAGGTTGTGCAGGACCTGCTGGCGTAGCGATTCGTTAAGACATCAGGACGAGGACGGTCCAAAGTGGGATGTGGATTGGGATGAATTATGCGAACGATGCGGGTCACGCTGGCGTGGATTGTGGGGCTGCTGCTGGCCGGGACCGTGGCGCAGGCGGCGACGCCGCAGCTTAATCGCGTGCTGCCGCGCGGGGGGCAGCGCGGGACGGAGATCGACCTGACGCTCGATGGCGTGCGGCTGGAGGATGCCAAGGAAGTGATGCTGTATGCGCCGGGCATCACGGTGATGAAGCTGGACGTGGTGAACGACAAGCAGGTGAAGGCGCAGCGTCAAGATTGAATCCGACGCGGCGCTGGGTGAGCACGCGATGCGGCTGCGCTGTGGGAGCGGAATTTCCGAGCTGCGGACGTTTTGGGTTGGGCCTTTTCCGATTGTTCAGGAGAAGGAGCCCAACAGCGAGTTTGAGCATCCGCAGAAGATTGATCTGAACGTCACGGTGGAAGGGGTGATCGACAACGAGGATGTGGATTACTTTCAGATTGAGGCCAAGAAGGGGCAGCGATTGTCGGCCGAGGTGGAGGGGATTCGGCTGGGGGATGCGATGTTTGATCCCTTTGTAGCGATTCTGGATTCCAAGCGGTTTGTGCTGGCGTCGGCCGATGATACGGCGCTTTTGAAACAGGATGCATTTGCGTCGGTGGTGGCGCCCGAGGATGGGACGTACATCGTGCAGGTGCGCGAGAGCTCGTTTGGCGGGCAGCGGGGAGAGCCGATATCGGCTGCACGTCGGGACGTTTCCGCGGCCAAGAGCGATGTATCCGTGTGGCGGCCCCGCGGGGCAGGCGGTCGCGGTGCAGTTTATCGGGGACGTGTTGGGGACGATCAACAAGACGCTGCAGCTTCCAGAGACGCCTTCGGACGACGCGGGATTTTATGTGGAACACGATGGGCAATCGCCGCCGTCGCCCAACTATTTTCGGGTGTCGCCGTTTCCGAATGTGATGGAGGTGGAGCCCAACAACGACTTGAAGACGGCGACCGCGACGGACTTGTCGCCACCGTTTGCGTTCAATGGGATCATTGCGGAGAAGGGGGACACCGACTTCTTCAGGTTCAAGGGGAAGAAGGGGGAATCGCTGGAGGTGAACGTGTACGCGCGGCGCGTGCATTCTCCGCTGGATTCGGTGCTGACGATCTATGGCGCGGACGGGGCACAGATCGCGAGCAACGACGATTCGGGAGGGCCAGACAGTTATCTGCGGTTTAGCCCGCCGGCGGACGGGGAGTATGTGCTGCGGATTCGGGATCACCTCAAAGGGGGCGGGCCTGATTATGTGTATCGGATCGAGCTGACGAAGACCAAGCCGGGGCTGACGGTGTCGATCCCAAACAACGGCGGCCAGCCATCGCAGGAGAGGCAGACGATTGCCGTGCCGCGCGGCAATCGATACGCAACGCTGATGCGGGCGACGCGCGTGAACATGGGGGGCGACGTGACGTTGTCGGCCAGTGATTTGCCCGAAGGCGTGAAGATGGAGGCCGCGCCGGTGGTGAATGGCGGGGACGTGGCGCCGGTGGTGTTTGAGGCGGCCGACGATGCGCCGGTGGCGGGGAAGTTGTGCAAAATTGAGGGGCATGCGGCGGACCCGAACGCAAAGGACGCCGTTGGGGCGTTTCGGCAGGTTGTGGAGATGGTGCCGGGGCAGAACAACACGTCCTACCACCGCGTGCCGGTGGATCGGCTTGCGTCGGCGGTGACGGAGGAAGCGCCGTTCAAGATCGAGATCGTCGAGCCGAAGATTCCGCTGGTGCAGAACGGCACGATGAATTTGAAAGTGGTGGCGCATCGCAGGGAAGGTTTTAAGGGGCCAATCACGTTGCGCATGCTGTTCAACCCGCCGGGGATGGGGTCGGCGGCGTCGGTGGAGATGCCGGGGGACAAGAGCGAGATGATGTATCCGTTGAGCTGTGGCGACGGGGGCAGCCCGCGCAAGTGGAAGATCGCAGTGCTGGGGACGGCGGATGTGAAGGGGCCGCTGTGGGTGTCGTCGCAACTGGCGGAGTTGGAGGTCGTGCCGGCGATGATTGTCGGCAAGATCAACATGGCGGCCGCCGAGCAGGGGCACACCGCGAGCGTCGTGTGCGAGATTGAGCAGAAGACGCCGATCGTTGGGAAGGCCAAGGCGCAGTTGGTGGGGATACCGGGGACGATGAAAGTTGAGGAGAAGGAAGTGGGGCCGGAGGACACGAAGATCGTGTTCGAGGTGGAAACCACGGCCAAGACGCCGCCGGGGCAGACGACGGGTTTGTTGTGCCAGATCACGATGATGAAGGATGGGGAGGCGATTGTGCAGGGAGTCGGCAGGGGCGGGACGCTGCGCATCGATGCGCCGCTGCCCCCGAAGAAGAGTGCGACGACCAAGCCGGTGGAGGTGGCGCAGGCGGCGACAAAGCCTGCCGAGAAACCGACGACGGCACCCGCCAAGACGCTGACGCGCCTGGAGAAGCTGCGCCTGGAGCAGGAAGAGGCGGCCAAAGAGGGAAAGTCGCCGTAAAGGCGATCGAGAGAAAGTGACAGTTACTATGGCCAATATGCGACGGATGATGATCGGGCTGCTGCTTCTGATGCCGGCTTGCGCCCTGCCGTGGCTGCTGGCGGAGGAGACGCAGGCGCCGCAGACTGGGCCGCGATTGGAGGTGTTCCCCGTCCATGCCACGCTGGAGACCTCGCGGGCCAGGCAGTCGATTGTGAGCCGGATTGCCCAGCCCAACGGCGTCACGCGCGACGTGACGAGCGAAGTGAAGTTTGAGGTGGCCGATCCGAAGATTGCGGCCGTCGAGGGCAACGTCCTTAAACCGCTGGCCGACGGGACGACAGAAGTGCGGGTAAGCCATTCGGGACAGACGCAGACTATGGCGGTGACGGTGCATAATGCCGCCCTGGATCGGCCGATCAGCTTTAAGCTGGATGTGATGCCGGTGTTTTTGAGTGCTGGGTGCAACGTGGGAAGCTGCCATGGGGCGGCGCGGGGGAAAGATGGATTTCGGCTGTCGCTTTTTGGATTCGATCCGGACGGCGACTATTTCCGAATCACGCGCGAGATGGCGACGCGCCGGATCAACCTCGCCCAGCCGCGCGAGAGCCTGCTGCTGCTGAAGTCGATTGGGGCGGTGCCGCACACGGGAGGCAAGCGATTCGCGGAAGATAGCCCGCAGTATGCAACGATCATGCGCTGGCTGGAGGCTGGTGCGCCCAAGGACGGCGAAAGCGTTGCCAAGCCGGTGTCACTGGAAGTGCTGCCAAAGCAGATGGTGCTGGAGGGGGAGGGGGCCAAACAGCAGCTGGTTGCGGTGGCGCATTATTCAGATGGCACCGAGCGTGACGTGACCAGCCAGGCGCTGTTCCTGACCAACAACGACAATTCGGCCACGGTGTCGCCCACGGGCTTGATCACGGCCGCCAAGCGTGGGGAGGCGTTTGTGATGGCGCGGTTCGCGACGTTTACGGTGGGCGCACAAACCATCGTGATCCCCAAAGACCTGAAGTACGAATTTCCTAATGTCGTTGAAAACAACTACATCGACACGCTGGTGAACAACAAGCTCAAGAAATTGCGCATCGTGCCGTCGGAACTTTGCAGCGATGAGACGTTTCTCCGCCGGGCGTTCGTCGACATTGTCGGCCAGCTTCCCACCGCATCGGAGCACGACCGATTCGTCAGCGACACTGATTCCAAGAAGCGCGAAAAGCTGGTGGACGAACTGCTGGAGCGCAAAGAGTTCGTCGAGATGTGGGTGATGAAGTGGGCGGAACTGCTTCAGATCCGCTCGGACAACAATCAGGTCAGCTACAAGTCGGCGCTGTTGTATTACCAGTGGCTGGAGGACCGGATCTCGCGGAACGTGCCGTTCAACCAGATCGTGAGGGAGCTGATCTCCGCGACCGGCGGAACCTTTAAGAGCCCAGCCACCAATTATTACCAGATCACCAATGACAACCTGAAGCTGTCGGAAAATACGGCACAGGTTTTCATGGGCGTGCGCGTGCAGTGCGCTCAGTGCCACAATCATCCGTTCGACCGCTGGACGATGGATGATTACTACGGCTTCGCGGCGTTTTTCTCGCAAATCGCCCGCAAGCCGGCCGACGATCCTCGCGAGGTGATCGTGTTCAACGGCGGGGGGGGCGACGTGAAGCACCCGCTGGGCGATCGCGTGGTGGCGCCCAAATTTCTCGGAGGCGAGTCGCCCGAGACCAAAGGCCGCGACCGGCGGGAAGTGCTGGCGGAATGGCTGTCATCGCCTGAGAACCCGTACTTCTCGAAGAACATGGGGAACATTGTCTGGTCGCACTTTTTTGGGAGAGGCATCGTCGAGCCGGTGGATGATGTGCGTATCAGCAACCCGGCCTCCAACCCGGAACTTCTGGAGGAGCTTGGAAAGAAGTTTCAGTCATACAATTACGACTTCAAGCGGCTGGTGCGCGACATCTGCACCTCGCGGACGTACCAGCTTGCAACACAGACCAACCCAACCAATGAGCTGGACGAGCGCAATTTCTCGCACGCGACGGTGCGGCGCATGCGGGCAGAGGTGCTGCTGGACTGCATCGGCGAGGTGACGAACACCAAGGAAAAATTCCGCGGCCTGCCGCTGGGGGCGCGGGCGGTGCAGATCGCCGATGGGCAGACCAGCAATTACTTCCTCACCACATTTGGACGGGCCACGCGGGAGACGGTTTGCTCGTGCGAGGTGAGCATGCAGCCGAGTTTGTCGCAGGCGCTGCACCTGCTGAACGGCGACACGGTGCAGGGGAAGATCGCCAAGGGAAACATGATTCGCCAGCGTCTGGACGCCAAGCAGACGCCGGAGCAAATCATTCGCGAGCTTTACACAGTGTGTTATTCGCGGGGCCCGACGGATCAGGAGATGGCGAAGCTGAACGGTTTCGTGCCGCAGGCGAAGGGGACGACGCAGCCGAGCGTGGATGAGACGCAGAATGCGCTGAACGATTTGTTCTGGGCGATGCTGAACTCGCAGGAGTTTTTGTTTAATCATTGATGAGAAGGGCCTGGGTTCTGGGATGATGTCTGGTCGTAAGAAATCGCAGGGCAGCAGGGCACGCGTCGTGGCGATGGCGGTATTGCTTTTCGCCACCGGTCTGCCGGCATACGCTGCGGATGCTCCAAAAAAGGTGACGTTTCAGGACGACGTGATGCCGCTGCTGCGCAACAGTTGCCTCAACTGTCACAACCCCGACAAGAAAAAAGCTGGACTGGATTTGAGCAGCTATTCGGGCACGATGGCGGGGTCGGATGATGGAAAGGTGGTGACGCCGGGCGATGCTTCGGGGAGCAAGCTGTATCGGTGCATGACGCGGGCCGAAGAGCCGTACATGCCCCAGAAGGCCGACAAACTGCCGGACAAAGAACTGAACGTTTTTCGCGATTGGATCGCCGGCGGGGCGCTGGAGACTTCCGGCAGCAAGTCCGTCGCATCGGCGCAGAAGAACAACCTGGCGGTAGTGGCAAGTAGTTCTCTCAAGCCAACAGGGGCTCCGCCGATGCCGGAGGGTTTGCCGCTGGAACCGGTGGTGCGCGGGCAGCGTCCCGGCGCGCTGACGGCGCTGGCGGCCAGCCCGTGGGCACCGCTGGCGGCCGTGGGAAGCGAGCATCAGGTGCTTCTCTACAACACCGACTCGATGCAGCTTCTGGGGGTGGTGCCGTTCAAGGAAGGGCTGCCGTACATTCTACAGTTCAGCCGCAACGGCGGGCTGTTGATGGCCGGGGGCGGCGAGGCGTCCAAGTCGGGGAAGGTCGTGCTGTGGGATGTAAAGACCGGCAAGCGCGTGGCCGAGGTGGGCGATGAGTTTGACGCGGTCTTGGCCGCGGACATCTCGGCCGACCAGACCATGGTCGCCCTGGGCGGGCCGAGCAAGGTGCTCAAGGGATATACCACCCGCGACGGGCAAATGGCGTACGCGATCAAGAAGCACACCGACTGGGTGATGGCCGTTGCGTTCAGCGCCGATGGGGTGCTGCTGGGCAGCGGCGATCGTGCAGGCAACTTGTACGTCTTCGAGGCCAAGACCGGGCGTGACTTTTATTCGTTGTCCGGGCACAAGGAAGCCATCACGGCCGTCGCCTTCCGCGATGATTCCAACATCTTCGCATCCGCCAGCCAGGATGGGACGATCAAGCTCTGGGACATGCAAAACGGAACGCTCGTGAAGAGCTGGGTTGCGCATGCGGGCGGCGTGTTGTCACTGGCGTTTGCGCACGATGGTCGGCTGGTGTCGTGCGGGCGGGATAACATCGCGAAGATATGGGCCCCCGACGGCGCTCCGGTGCGCGGGTTTGATGCGTTTCCGGACATCGCGCTGCACGCGGTGTTCACGCACGACGCGGGGAAAGTGATCGCGGGAGACTGGGGCGGCCAGATTCGAGTTTCCAACTCGGCCGATGGAACCACGGCCGGCGAATTGAGCTCGAACCCGCCGACGGCCGCGGAGGTGGCGAAGCGGGCTGCGGCTATCGAAGCCGCGAAAAAGAAATTGGCGGATGCATCGGGGGCGCTGGAGGGGGCGAAGAAGGAGTTTGCGACGCGGCAGGCCGAGCAGCAGAAGGCGCTCGAGGCGGCCAAGGCCGCGAAAGGGGCGGCCGATGCGCTGGCGGCTCAACTGGCGGAAGCGGAAAAGGCCATGGCCCCGCTTGCGAACCGTCTAAAGGACGCTCAGGACAAAACCGCGCAACTGACGGAGAAAGTCTCGGCGGCCAATGCCGGCGCAGAGGCGGGGCGCAAGGCGGCGGCCGACAAGGAAGCGCTGGTGCAGGCGGCTGCGGATTTGGCTGGGAAGCTGAAGGTAAGCGTCGAGCACGCTCCAGATAATCAGGCGCTTGTCGAGGCAGGAACCAAGGCGGTGGCCACGGTGGAGTTGTTGAAGCGCGACCTGGCGTCGGCGCAGCAGACGGCCGGCGCGAAAGCCGAGGCAGTGAAGCAAACATCGGATGCGCTGGCATCGGCGCAGCAGGCGATGAGCAAAGACAAGGCAGACACGGAGGCGATGCGGAATAACCTCGAAAAGCTTCGCCAGCAGACGTCGCAAGCGGCGGCTGGGGCATCGGCGGCGGCCGGCGCGGCCGAGAATGCCGCCAAGGCATTGGCCGGGGTGCAGGCAAAGGTGACTGACCTGACGGGGCAGTTGGAGAAGGTGCGGAAGGAAACGTCGGCCGCCACGCAGCCGGCTCATTGAGGTGGGAAATTTTCTGGGAACGTGATGCGGATTAACTCCATCCCAGGGAATTGCCGCCGCTCGACCACGCGGCAATGGGGGCAGACGGTGGCTATCCATTTGTCAGCGCTGATCCAACTGGTGCTGAGCACGATCCAGAGCGATTGGCGCTGCAGCCGGTCGATGGGCGGCGGCTTGGCTTCAAGCCAGCGCGGTAGATCAATGCGCCGCGAGTAATAATCGTATGCGATGCTGTAGGAGTTTGGCTGAATCCAGATCAAATCCCCCGCCTGAGCGTATGTCTCCACGTCATGGACAATTCCGCGCCAGTCAGTTGGCGGCGCGATGGGCGGAAGCGGCCGGAACGACAGGGCGAAGAAGAGACCTGCACAAACGATCGCAATCCACCGGCCGATTCCCGCGCCGGCGCTTGCCAGCAAAATCAACCCCACCAACGCCGGCATTCCATAGCGCGAGACAAAAACCGGTGTCCAGACAATGCTGATGGCGACCGCGGCGGGCACGGTCAGCAACATGAGCAAGACGGCCAGAAGCGCGCCGGGCCGCGATTGCTTATTGCGCGAGATGGCAAGGATCATTCCAAGCGTGGCAAGCGCTGCGAGGAACAGAAGCAGGACCCAATCACCTGCGTAAGTGACAAACGCTTCGGGGATGAGTCGCCAATCGGCTCGGGTCAGCCAGAACATCTTGTTGCTGACCATCCAGCGCCAGGGGAAGAGCACGACGTTGATCCATGGGCCAAAGAGCAGCAGGATTGAAGCCTCCAGCATGAGCCAGCGGCGCAGGCCAATGCGCGTCTCAGATTTTGTGAGTCGAAGGAGCAGATAGGTGATGCCCAGCGCGATGGCCACCAATGCGCCGTAGAGGTGCGCATAAATCGCGGCCGCGGAGAATACGACGTAAGCGATTTGATACCGGACGCCGCCGCCGCGCACCATCTTCATGAACGACCAGCAACTGGCGATGGTGAGCAGGAGCAGAAGGCTGTAGGCGCGGGCTTCCTGTGAGTAGTGGATGTGGTAGGGATTGAGCGCGAGGAAGAGTGCCGCCAGAAGCCCGGCGCGCCGGCCGAATATTTCCTTGCCCAGGACGAAGATCATGCCCACGGCGGCAAGGCCAAAGAGTGCCGACGGGAATCGCAGAGCACTTTCGCAATGGCCAAAGAGACGCACCCAGCCCCACAGCAGCGTGTGATAAAGCGGCGGGGTTTGCTCCCAATCCTTCACCGCGTCGATCATGGCGGGAAAAGGCTTGGAGATGAGATAATCCGTCAGCGCCTCGTCGAGCCAGAGGCTGCGCTGGCCAAGATGATGGAAACGAAGAACGCCGGCAACCAGAAGCAGGATGGCGAGGATAGAGATGGTCCAGCGCGCAGTCGCGCCTCCCGCTTGAAACTTGCAGCGACATGGCATCGCGCGCGGCCATAGTCTTCACCAATTGTGAGGCGATTGGAGATTAGTGAATGCCCTGATCGCCCAGCCAGCGTTCGGCGTCGAGGGCGGCCTTGCAGCCCATGCCCGCGGCGGTGATGGCCTGGCGATAGACCGAGTCGGCCACGTCGCCGGCGGCGAACACGCCATCCACGTTCGTGGTGGTGCGATAGGGATCTTTCAGAATGACATAGCCGCGCGGGTCGCAAGTAATCTGGCCGCGGAGAAAATGGGTATTGGGCGTGTGACCAATGGCCGCAAACATGCCGGCCGCCTCCACCACATGCTCTTCCATGGTCTGCACGTTCTTGACCAGAACGCCGGTCACGCCGCGCTCATCATCGCCCAGAACTTCCTGCACCGCCGAGTTCCACAGTGGCTTCACCTTCGAATTGCTGAGGATGCGCTCGGCCATGATTCGGCTGCGCGCAGGGTATCGCGGCGATGGACCAGATAAACGGTGCTGGCAAATTTTGTGAGATAGGTCCCCTCCTCGGCGGCCGAATCCCCGCCGCCCACGACCACCAGCGGCTTGTTGCGAAACCGCGGGAGCGCCCCATCACAAACCGCGCAGGCGGAGACGCCTCGGTTCTTAAACCGGCCTTCCGATTCCAATCCCAGATAATTGGCGCTGGCGCCAGTGGCGATGACGAGGGCATGGGTTTCCACCTTGTTGCCCTCGGCGTCGGTGAGGCGGAAGGGGCGTCGGGAGAGATCCACATCGACGATGTCGGTGGTGACAACGCGCGTTTGAAATCGCTCGGCCTGTTCTTTCATCGCCACCATCAGCTCCGGGCCGAGAATGCCGTTGGCAAAGCCGGGAAAATTTTCCACCTCGGTGGTCAGGTTAAGCTGCCCCAGCGGAAGCATGCCCTTGAGGTGATTTTCATGAGTAATCGCCCCTTCGTAAACCAGGGGCTTGAGGTCGGCGCGGGCTGCGTAGATGGCGCAGGTCCACGCCGCCGGCCCGGATCCAATGATGATGAGTTTTTCCGCCATAGTCGAAGGAATTGTAGGCAGTTGAAATCAAAATGCACCCGCGCGGCTTTCATGGCCGGTGACGTTATCATGTGCGCAATTGGAAAGGACAGAACATGCGACGGATGACTGTGATTCGAGTGGTGTTGGGTTTGTCGTTCATGCTGTGTGCGGCCGCGGGCGCGAGGGCGGCAGCGGTTGCGGCTACCGATCCCAACGTGCGATATGTTGGCAGGTTTGATACCCGCGACAGGGCCGGGCCGCGCTGCGCCTGGCCGGCCAGCAGTGTGATCGTTCGCTTTCATGGCACGAACCTGGCCGTGAAAGTGAATGAGTCCGGGGATGATCGCTACGACGTCGTGGTAGACGGGAAAGTCGATGCGGTGCTTGCATTGAAGAAGGGCGAGGGAACGTATCCGCTGGCGGCCGGTTTGCCCGAGGCGGATCATCGCGTGGAGATGGTGAAGCGGACCGAATCGTTCGTGGGAGTGACGCAGTTTTTGGGGTTTGAATTGAACGAGGGCGGGAAGATGCTGCCGCCCGTGAAACGGGCGCATCGCCTTGAGGTCATTGGCGACTCCATCAGTTGCGGCTACGGGAACGAAGGGAAAAACCAGAACGAGCATTTCGCCGCGGCCACCGAGAACGCGGATGAGGCCTATGGAGCGCTGGCGGCGCGGGCGCTGGGGGCGGAGTATGTGTGCGTGGCGTGGTCGGGCCGGAAGATGTGGCCGGACAATACCATTCCGGAGATTTATGATCTGGCGCTGCCGGCCGATCCTAAAAGCAAGTGGGACTTTTCATCCTGGACCCCCGACGCAGTGGTCATCAATCTGGCTACCAATGACTTTCGTTCCGGCAATCCGGATGAGGAAAAGTGGACCAAGGCGTATGAGACGTTTGTGGACCGGGTGAGGAAGAATTACCCGAAGGCCGAGATTTATTGCGCATCGGGATCGATGTTGAACGATGCCTGGCCGGCCGAGCAGAAGACGCGCACGACGCTGCGGAAGTATCTGACGAAGATCGTCGAGGACGAAGCAGCGGGCGGCGACAAGAAGCTTCACGTGCTGGAGTTTGAGCCGCAGGACATGAAAAACGGCATGGGATCGGACTGGCACCCGAGCGTGAAGACGCACCAGATCATGGCCGACAAGCTGGCCAAAACGCTGGAGGGGGATTTGGGTTGGAAGGCGGAATGATTGGCGCGGGATTCTTCAGGCTTCGAACAACTTCGCCGCCTCTTTGGGATCGGGGGCAAGTTCAAAAAGCTTGCTGGTGCGGCTGGCGACCAGAAGTTGGTTGATGCGCTCGGCATGGGAAATGATCATCCGGCCATGCAAGGGGATCATTTGTTGCCGCAGCCCCAGCAGCATGCCCAGAAGTTGGCTGCCGGCAAACTTAACGTACTTGAAGTCAACGACCAGCTTGAGAGCGCCTTTGTTAACCAGACCCGTGACTTCCGCGCGGGCACGATCGACCTCGTGGGGGCTGGAAAGGTTCTCGCCTTTGAAGCGGACGATGACGACGTCGCCAACGACGCGGACGGCCAGATCATTGGTTTCGTAGTCGCTGATCATAGCGGGTCTTGATTATCGTTGATTGTTATAGATTTGCGAGGGCGGCACGACTTTTTTTAAGACCGGAGGCAGTTGGCGGCGGCGGCGATGGCCGGTACGCTTAGCGTTTTACAGGAGAAACCAAATGGCCAAGCGATATTCCGCACCACCGGCGATGACAATTGAGGCAACCAAGGCGTACACCGCGACGATCGACACCACCAAGGGCACGATCGTGTGCGAGCTGTTCGCCAAGGATGCGCCCAAAACGGTGAACAACTTTGTGTTCCTGGCCAAGGATGGCTTTTACGATGGGGTGGCGTTTCACCGGGTGATCCCGGATTTCATGGTGCAGGGCGGCGACCCAACCGGGACAGGTTCGGGCGGGCCAGGATACAAGTTTGAAGATGAGGTGCGGAACAATCCGCGCAAGCACCAGCCCGGATCGCTGTCGATGGCCAATGCCGGCCCCAACACCAATGGCAGCCAGTTTTTCATTACGCACGTGGCCACCAATTGGCTGGACGGAAAGCACACGGTGTTCGGGCAAGTGAAAACCGGGCAGGACGTGGTCGATGCGATCAAGCAGGGGGATAAGATTAACAGCGTGACAATCGGCGAGGGATGAGCATGGTGAACCTGAGCGCGGATGAATGCCGGGTGCTGGGGGTGCTGGTGGAAAAAGCCACCACAACACCCGACCAATATCCGTTAACCGTGAACGCGCTGGTAAATGGGTGCAACCAGAAGAACAACCGCGATCCGGTAACAAGCCTGGATGAGGACGCGGTGCTGGATGCGCTCAACGCGCTGCGGGAAAAGGGGCTGGTAATGCGGGTGGACATGGCCGGCAGCCGGGTGCCCAAGTACCGGCACCTTGCCATTGAGAAGCTGGGGGTGTCGAAGCCGGGGCTGGTGGTGCTGGCCGAGTTGCTGCTGCGCGGGCCGCAAACGCTGGGGGAGTTGCGCAGCCGGGGCGGGCGGATGTATCCATTTGAGTCGCTGGAGGTGGTAAAGACGGTGATCGAAGCGCTGATGGGTGGCGAGGAGCCGCTCGTGCGCGAGGTTCCGCCAGCGCCTGGGAGCAGGGCGGAGAGGATTGCGCAGCTATTAAATCCAGATTTGCACCCGTTAAACACATCGGCGTCAGAAGGGGCGGTGGAGACGGCCGGGGCGGGGCCTTCCGGCAGCCCGCTGGCGCAGCGGGTCGCGGAGTTGGAGGCGGAGGTGAAAATGTTGCGGGAAGGGCTGAGGAAGCTGGCGGAGGCGGTGGGGGAGGGGGATGATGTTTGATGCGGAAGTGAGAATGGGTGCTAAGCTTCCTGTGTTCTGGGCGCGAACAACATTTGCGTGTACGCAACAAAGTTGCTCAAATGTCACGCGTCTCTAATAGAAGGCCCTTAGAAATGATAGATATATTGCCCGACATGAATGAGAGAAAGGTTTCCGCCGAAGTCATTCTATTATTTGAATCGCTGCGGCGGGCGGTTGCGCCTGGGCTGTGCATTTTGGATTCCGCCGATCCCAATGAGGATCCTTACTCTGGCGTGGTCGTTGTCGAAGTTCCTGGAGGGCCATCGCCCGGAAGTGGCTTTTTTATCAGGAATAAAAATAAGAAAAACACAATCATCACGGCCGGTCATGTCATCCGCAGTGCCAGACAGCGAAAGCATTCCAAGCCCGTTGCCGTCACAGTGTACGTGAAGCGGGATGGGAATAAACCGTCGCCTACATATTCTGGCATGGCTACGACGCACTCGAAGATGTTTTTAGATGACCGATACGACTATGCGATAATTCATCTCGACACAGACGTTGAAGATGTTTACAGGTTTGACTTGGCCGATGGTGGGTATAAAAACGGAGGTCTGAACGTGAAAGGTACGGTTTCAGGTTATCCACAATCGCTGCAATATAAATGCCAGGTCATGGATTGCCGGAAGATCATCGCGGCGGCGTACAACTGTCTTTATTACAATATGTATACGACTGAAGGACAGAGCGGTGGACCAGTATTTGCAAAGGTGAAGACAAATGATTGGGCGGCGGTCGGAATCCACACCCGCGATGGATCGGGCATCCAAGTGACGGAGGACGTACTGGATTGGGTCAAAAAACATTAAGCGGCGCAAACATAACGTCGCCACGTCTCCTTATGTCGACCCTGCGGGCACGATGTTAACGTCGGCGGCGTGGCGAACGTCAAGATCATGTATCACATTCCGTATATCGGGCGCATTTGCTTCGCCGGGGACGGCATTGCTTCTTGCCTGAGTCGGAGAAAGTCCCAACGCGCGGAGCAGCGCACTGAGGGCAAGCTCCACCGAAGGCGGTCGAGCATTCTCTAGTTCAATCGACTCAAGGGTACTTTGAGGAGCGATGAAGAGGGGCGTGGTCCCCCCTTCGGGTGCACCGGTCGGGCGATGGTGGACTGGGCGAGCAACTGCCGCCGTGGAGCAGAACATACCAGCCGCAAGCACCATGATGACAAGTATTCGCATGGAAACCACACATGAATTTAGAAACGCCAGACAATGCCGCCAGAAACTAATGTTTGTCGATACGCATAGTAAACAATATTTGATCTCTCGACATTATATTCAAACTCAATGAAGGCATTCGCGTTAGGCGTGATAGCCCTGATAATTCGCAGAAAATAGTCGCTGCTGGAGTCTAATCGGCGGCGCATCTGGACCAGGTCGGCACCGTTTGGGTGTCTGTAGCGATCATGCGTCCAAGTGCACAGGGCGTCGAATGAGAATCCGAAGAAGAGGGGCGTGGAAAGGCCGGCGAATAATCCATCCCCGTCGCGGGCAAAGTCGGGGCTGGTGGTAAAACTGGAGACGCGAACATATCCTGCGCAGTTTCAAGGGCGTGCGCGGAACGTCACAATATACGGAGAGGATCAAGTTGTGGGTCTGTGCATCTGGATCAATATCGATCACGGTCTTCTGGGGAGGGAGGGACGGATCGAGAGGGACTGGTTTGAGATGAATCTGAAGTGTCTGGGGGTAAACGTCGTAGTTGTACGAATAACTTGGTTCGAGGGAGAGGCCGGGCATTAAGTTACAATGCAATGTGATCTGACCACTCAATCGATTCCGGAATGCTCGTTCGTTGACCAGCGTGAATTCATCGGCGGCGAAAAGTGAGACAGATATGGCCTGGTCGAGATCGCGGGTAAATTCAAGGTAAAGGGTCTGGTCAACTAAGTCCGCGTCCGCAGAGCGTCGGGTGTAGAAATCGCTTTGAAGACTGTATCCAAGCGTCACGTGATCAGTTGCACTTGCGAATACAAGTGCGATGGCGTCAACCCCAGTGCGGATGAACATCGAATCTTCGCCTGGAAGTTTATTCGTGGATAAATCTGTCTTGAACCCTCTGGCGTCCGAGTTGTAGCCATAGGCGGTGATAAGACTCAGCTGCCACGATTTGTCAGATAGTGGATCACCGAAAATTCGATGGTTAGAGAAAAATCTGTCGGTTGTTGAGAGGATGTTGACCGGCATGAACTCACTCAGTTGCTCAGCGGCCCGGGCCAGGTGGCCGCGGTGAAGATCAATGGCCGCCTGATACGGACCGATCGACTCCTGCAATCGCGGGTCGCGTCGAATGGCTTCCTTAAAGCACGCATCCGCCTCGTCAAAATCTTCCAATGCCAGATAAGCCCGGCCAATAAATTCGCTCGTCTGTCCCCGGCCGGGGTGAGTTTTGTCGTAACTCTTTAACGCCTCAATCGCCTCATGCCACTTGTGGTTGAGCAGCAGGCTCCAGCCACGTTCAAACTCCAGATGTGGATTTTTGTCAGCAAGAGCTTTTGCACGGTCGAGGCGCTCCAGGGCGGCGGAATGTTGACCCAGGCGATTGAGGGCGGCCCCGGCGAAGAAAAACGCCTCCGCGTCGGCCGGATCCTCCTGAATTGCCTGATCGAACAGTTTCAGCGCCGGGGCATACTGTTGCTGTTGAAGGAGTTTTGCACCGTCCGCTACGAGCGCAGTGGAGTGCTGCGAGGCGGGCGAGGCCGTGACCAGCGCAAGCATCAAAGCCAACGTCAGGACAAAACGAACACCGGAAGGTTGACTCATGGCGCAAGCCCCAATGGAAGCGCGTCGCGGCTTGGACAAACGACGGCAGGAAAGTATAAAGTTAATCTGGGGTGACTGCAAGTGATGGGCGGTGTGCGTGACTGAAGGTATGCCAATCGTCAGCGGCACTGGGCCAGTTCAGGCTCCCGTGGCGCAGGCGCTTGCAACCAGGTCGCTGCTGGAGTCGCAGGCGGGCAGTGGCTGGGACGATGCGCCACGAATCGATGGCTACGAGGTGGTGGGAGTGCTGGGTGCCGGCGGCATGGGGGTCGTCTGGCGGGCAAGGCAACTGGGAACCGAGCGCGAGGTAGCGATCAAACTACTTCGCGAGGGCGGCGCAACGGCCACCGCACGGATGCGGTTTGCGCGTGAAGTAGAGCTGGCCGCGCGGCTCGAGCATCCCCACATCGCCCGCATTTATGAAAGCGGCGTCTATCAAGGCAACTACTACTACGCCATGGAACTGGTTGAAGGCACCCACCTCGACCAGTACGTGACCCGAGCGAAATTGAGTCAGGACCAGATCGTGCAGTTGATGATTGCAGTCTGCAACGCGGTTCAGCAGGCGCATGTGAAGGGGATCATTCATCGGGATTTGAAGCCATCGAACGTCATGGTAAGCGCCGATGGGCAACCGCATGTGCTGGATTTTGGATTAGCCAAAGGCATGGAAGAAATCAGCAGCGAGGCCACTCTGCCTGGCGCGGTGGCCGGCACGCTTGCGTTCATGGCGCCCGAACAGGCTCGGGGCCTCGTCCGGCAGACCGACACCCGCTCGGACGTCTACAGCCTCGGCAAAATCCTTTTTCTGCTGCTCACGGGTCAGCCGGCGCACAGTCTTGAGGGGTCATCCTATGAAGTGCAGCAGCGGGTGGCCGAGATGGACGTGCGCCGGCCGCGCGACCTGAAGAAGGGCTTCAACAGCGATGTCGAAGCAGTCCTCCTCAAGGCGATGGATCGCGATCCCGACAAGCGATACGCGATGGCCGGTGATCTGGCGCACGACTTGACGCGGTATCTGAATGGCGAACCTGTGTCGGCCAAGCCCGCCACCGTCTTCTACTTCTTGCGCAAGCGCGTGTGGAAACATCGCTACCGAGTGACGACGGCGCTGGCTGTAATTCTGCTGGTCTGCGGGATCGCCGTGCGCGGCTATTTTCAGGAAGCGAGACAGGCCGCGTTAACCCGGTCGGCCAATGATTTCATCAACTGGTACATCCGGCTCGACAGCCGCATACCCGGACAACTGGGGCTGGCCGAAGATCGGAAGATGGAACTGGCTGACCAGCGGATCGTTGGTTTATTTGGCAAAGATGCTGCCGGTGAGGCGGCGTTGCGCCACGCACTGGGAACATTGCAACTGGCGGCCGGGAACTTTGAGCTGGCCGAGCCGCAATTGCGGCGGGTGGTCGAGCTGAATGATCGCGAATCAAAAGTCGCCGCCAACGAGAAGATTCGCGCTGGACGACTCGGCGCAGGCGCTGCGAGAAGAGGGAACTTTCGACCAGGCCGCGCGAGCATGCGAGGCCGCTCTAAAAGAGCGCGAAAAGTCTCACGGAGCAGACGGCAACAGCATCCTGCTTGCGAGGAACACGCTGGCGCAGATTCGCAACGATCAAGGCCTGCGGAGCCAGGCGCTGGAAACGGTCGATGAAGCTATTCGCGCTGCGGGCACTGCCGAGCCCAGAGCAAAACTGGCGCTGCGAGCGACCAGGGCATTGATCCTTCGTGACCTTGGCGCAGATGCTCAAGCCGATGTGACGGCGAAACGACAGGCCTATCTGGACGAAGCGGACGCGTTATGCACGGACAACCTTGATACCAGCCGGCGACTGTACGGCGAGCATGGCCGCGATACCGAACAGGCGAGGCACGATCTGGCCTGCGTGCGCAGCGAGCGCGGCGACCTGGGCAGCGCGGATCAACTGTTTCGAGAATCTCTGGAGTCAGGGGCAAAAATTCTGAAGGACGCCGACCATCCAGACCTGGTGCTTTGGAGGAATGATCTTGCGGTTAACCTGCGGCGACAGGCGACGGCACTGGCTGGGACTTCAAGCGCTTTGACAAAGGCCGGACGAATCGTCGGCATCAGCGAGGCAACTTTGAAATCGTGGGACCTCAAAGCAGTTGAGGCAGCGGCCGCGAAGCGAAAGGAGGCTGAGAACATTTATGGCGAGGCTCTGAATCTGCGCAAGAGGATTCGGCCGGATCATCCTTACACGCTGCGCATACTCGGCAATCTGGCGGTCGTCCTGACGGAAGAGGGAGACTGGAACGCAGCGGAAGCGCCGTACTGTAAGTTGTGTTCGCTGCTGTCGGGAAAAAAGGAACATGAGAGTGAGTTGTGGATGTATTCTGAAGCGCTTGGGTATGCATATTTTCAGCAGGGAAAACTGGCCGACGCGGAGAGGGTGTTTGCCTCCACGTACGAGATGATGCGTCAATCGCTGCCTGTCAATCACCCCGAGCTGATCAAAGCAGGGCAAAACCTCATTCGCGTGCGCTTAGAGATGGCCAAACGCTATCAGGCTGAGAGAGGACATTAAGCCTGAACCGGAACGCGGGTTGCTTGCGGCTGTATTCAAAAGGAGATCACATGCACAATTGCTCCTACGTCCATTCGCTGGATGTACTCAAAGGCGCCGTGGCCGGAATGATCGGGGGGCTGGTGGGGTCGTGGGTGATGAATCAATTTCAGGCGGCCGTTACCAAAGCGTCCGAGGCGGCGGAGCGGCGCGGGCGGCCGCAAGATCCGCAGGAAGGCAAGGAGCGCGAGGCCAGGCGAGTGGAAGGAACCGAGCAGGAGCCCGCGACGGTGAAGACGGCACAGGCCATTTCGCGCGGCCTCTTTGGCCATGAGCTCAGCGAGAACGAGAAGAAGGTCGCCGAGCCGGTGGTGCACTATGCCTACGGAACGCTGACAGGCGCGGCCTATGGGGCGGCCGCCGAAGCGTGGCCAGCAACGCGGATCGGGATGGGGAGCGGCTACGGGGCGGCCGTGTGGGTGCTGGCCGATGAGGTGGCAGTGCCGCTGCTGAAACTATCGCGGCCGCCCACCGAGTATCCGATTTCAACCCACGCCATGTCACTGGCGGCGCACCTCGTCTATGGAATAACGACTGAAGTGGTCCGGCGCGGGTTACGGACGATTATTTAGAATCAAACATCAAGTTCGTCGACATTCCATCCAGGCATCCAACCCCCCGCTACCCCCTCCGCCCGCCGCCCACTACCATTCCCCCATGGACAGCCCCCACCTCTTCGCCCCCTGGCGCATCGACTACATTCGTGCTCTCGACAAGGGCGATGCCGGCTGTTTTCTTTGCGAGGCGGCCGCCGCATCAACGGAGCAGGAGTGTCGCGAGCGCCTTGTCCTCTGGTCTACCGATCTCTGCGTCGTGGTGATCAACCGCTACCCTTACACCAATGGCCATCTCCTTATCGCCCCTCGCGCACACAAGGCCGATCCCGAAGATCTCACCCCCGAGGAGCATCTCGACATTCAACTCCAGACCGTGCAGGCCATCCGACTCCTCAAGCGGGTGATGTCTCCCCAGGGCTTCAATCTTGGCGTCAATCTCAGCCGCTGCGCCGGCGCTGGCCTCCCCGGCCACATTCACCAGCACCTCGTCCCCCGCTGGAATGGCGACACCAACTTCATGTCCGTCGTCGGCGAAGTGCGCGTTGTCCCCCAGGCCATGACCCAGCTCCACCACGAACTACTCCAGGTTCTCGCCACCCAGGCCACCTGAAATCCATTCCAACGACGATCGCATTTTTCGCCCCACTGCATCGCAAGTTCCAGCGACATCTTGACCGACCTCGATTCGGCCTCGTGTCGCCGACAGAAACAAAACGACGTCGAATCCCCTGCCTCCTGATGCTCGCCGAAATTCCTGATGACCGGCCGTCCGCACGGCATTGGTTTTGTTGCCCACATCCCCGCAAAAATCCACGTGCCATGGCTCAGAACACTCAACCATCCTCCTGGCTCTCCCGCCTACTCACGTGCCTCTTCCTCCTGGTCCTCTGGTTCCTGTTCGTCGGCAAGATTGATCGCCAGGAGATCATCCTGGGCGTCCTGTCGGCCGTGGTTGCGACCATCGCCGCCGGAATTTTCGGCGTTCAAAGCCCGATTCATTTCCGGCCCACTTTCCGCGAGCTATCCGAAATCTGGCGCATCTTTGGGTACACCTTCTCAGGCACATGGGAAATTCTTAAAGGCCTCGCCATCCAACTCTTTACAAAGAATGGGGCGCCCAGCCTGATTCGAGCCGTGGAGTATCAGGTCGGCGGCGACGATCCGCGCTCCGTCGGCCGCCGAGCCCTGGCCGTCGCCTACACGACCCTCACCCCCAACTTCGTCGTTCTCGGAATCATCCCTGAACAGCGCATTCTCCTTTATCACCAGATCCTTCCCGGCGAAGTCCTCCAGATGACCATCAACCTGGGGGCCAAGCCATGAACCTCTGGCTTTGGATGGCGGCCATCATGCTTCTCTCGCTGGTGCCCTGCGTGATCGTCACCTTCCGGGGCGAACCGGGTGACCGTCTTGTCGGCCTGGAGGCCGCCAGCGCGCTACTTGTCCTGGAGATGGTCCTGCTGGCTGAGGGATTTGGCCGAAGCATTTTCTACGATCTCCCGCTCACGCTCGCCCTCCTTGCCTTCGGCGGCGGCCTGGTCTTCGCACGTTTTATGGAGCGCTGGCTGTGATCCACCACCCCATCATCACCGGCCTTCTCCTTGGCGTTGCGGTTGCCCTCGCCCTTGTCTGCTCTATTGGCGTGCTGGTCATGCGCGACGCCTTTCAGCGGATGCACTTCTGCTCCCCCGTCGTTTGCATCAGCTCCTTCCTCATCGCGGCCGCCGTCTGGGTCGAAGACGACGATCCCCAATCGCGCATCAAGTCGCTCCTGATCGCCGTCCTGCTTCTGGTCATGAACTCTCTGCTCACGCACGCCACCGCGAAGGCGGTTCGCATCCACGGCCGAGGCCATTGGCCGCCGCGCCCTGAAGAGCAGATTCCCATTGTTGGCCGAGATGAAATCGCCGGCGCGATCCGCGACATCAGCAACGAGCAAACATGATCGGCATCCAAATTGCCATCCTCGCCCTTGTCGCCGCCTGCGGAACGGCCGTCGTTCTCACGCGCACTCCCACGAACCAGGTCATCGGAATCAGCCTCTTTGGCCTGATGCTCGCGCTGATGTTTTACATTTTCCAGGCCCCTGACGTGGCGCTTTCGCAACTGGCCATCGGCGCGGTGGCACTCCCGCTGATGATCCTTTTGGCACTGGCACGCATGCGGAGGCAATCCAAATGAGCCGCCTGCATCGCATGATCCTCTTCTTTGTCGGGGCGGCAGGCCTTGGCCTGCTCTACGTCTCGGCGTTCATTCATCTGCCCGGCCCTCTCCATCTGCGCGATCGCTATGCGCGGGCAATCAATGGCCTGGCCGTGGATCAGCGTCACATCACCGACGCCGTCACGGCCGTTAACTTCGACTACCGTGGCTTCGACACCCTGGGCGAGGAATTTATCCTCTTTGCATCGGTCATGGGCACGCTTGTCCTGCTCCGCCAGGAAGGGGAGAAGCCCGCGACCGGTTTCAACGACGCCGTCACGCCGCTGCGCGACGTTGAGCATTCCAATGCGCTGCACGTCTGGACCCTGGGCATGACTGGCCCGACAGTTCTATTTGGTCTCTACATGGTGGCCCATGGGCAGGTTTCGCCGGGTGGCGGCTTCCAAGGCGGCGTGGTGCTTGCAACCGCGCCGCTGCTCATATACCTGGCTGAAAATTTCGACGTGTTCAAGCGGGTCACTTCCCATCGGCTCATCGAGATCACCGAAGCAACTGGCGCGGGTCTTTATGTCCTTGTCGGGATGATCGCCTGGTTTTATGGCCGGGAATATCTCACCAATGTTCTGCCCCTGGGCACCAGCGGAAAGGTCATGTCCGGCGGAACAGTCTTCGCCATCAACGCGGCCACCGGTCTGGAAGTCACGGCCGGCTTTGTCCTGCTGCTTTATGCCTTTCTCCAGGAAACGATGCAGCAGGAGGGAGGGCAGAAATGACCTACGTCGCATTCTCCGTCGCCGCCTGGCTATTCCTCATCGGCCTCTTTGGCATCGTGACCAGCCGCAACCTGATTCACCTGTGCCTCTGCCTGGTGGTCGTGCAGTCCTCGACCTATGTGCTGCTGAGCGCCATTGGCTATCGCCCTGACTCAGCCGCCCCCATTTTCGTTGACATCGCCGTGGGCACGCCGGCCGTCGATCCCGTGGTGCAGGCGCTGATGCTGACCGACGTCGTCGTGGAAGCTACGGTCGTCGCGCTGCTGCTCGCAATCACCGTTCAAATTCACAAGCGCACCGGACGCGCCAACCCGGACGCCATTGACGTCATGCGAGGCTAAATGCAATTCTCGCCCGTTCCAGTCGTCATCCCGCTCTTCGTGGCCGCATTGCTCGCCGGCCTCGGGCCTCTCCTTCACCGTCGCGCCTTGGACGTGATCGCCTGCTTCACCGCCGCCGCGATCACCCTTGTGTGCGGCTATCTCACGCTCAAATCTTCGCCCATACCGATCGTCTACTGGTTTGGCCACTGGACTCCGTATAACCATTTCCCCATCGGCATCTCCTTCGTGATCGACCCGATCGGCGCTGGTCTGGCCGGGCTGGTTTCTCTTCTGGTGCTGGCCGCCCTGGTCTTCTCCTGCCGATATTTCAAGTCCGTTAAATCGCTCTACCACGCGCTCATGCTTGTCTTCCTTGCGGGGATGTGCGGCCTTTGCCTCACCGGCGATCTGTTTAACCTCTTTGTCTGGTTTGAGGTCATGACCGCCACCGCCGTCACCCTCGCGGGCTACATGGCCGAGGAAACCGGCCCGCTTCAGGGCGCGCTGAACTTTGCCGTGATGAACACTCTGGCGCTTACCTCTCTCTCACTGGCATCGCCTTTATTTATGCCTGGACCGGCTCACTCAATCTCGCCGAAATCGGATCGGCCCTCGCCCAGCACAATCCCGGCCATGTCTTCCTTTGCATCGCGATGGTGTTTGTGATGGCAGGCTTTCTTGTCAAATCCGCCTCCTTTCCGTTCCACTTCTGGCTCCCCGACGCCCACGCCGTCGCCCCTACACCTGTCTGCATCCTGTTCTCCGGCGTTATGGTTGAACTGGGCCTTTACGCAATCGCCCGCATCTACTGGACGGTCTTCGCCGTCCCTCTCGCTTCGTACGCCGCAGCCATTCGAACCCTCTTTATCGCCATCGGCGTTCTGACTGCGGTCGTGGGCGCTCTTCAATGCCTGGGCCAGCGACACCTCAAGCGACTCCTGGCCTTTTCAACGATCAGCCACGTTGGTTTGATGATGATTGGATTCGCCCTGTTGTCCGACACTGGCCTCGCGGGGGCGGCGCTCTACCTGATCGGCCACGGCCTGGTGAAGGCCAGCCTGTTTATCTGCGCTGGCATCCTTTTGCACCGTTTCAAGACTGTCGATGAATTTGAGCTACAAGGTCGCGGCCGCGCGACACCGGTAACTGGCATCCTGCTACTCATCGGTGCCATAGGGTTGGCGGGCATACCTCCTTTCGCAAATTTCTTTGGCGAGTCGCTCATTGACGACGCGGCCGAAAAGCTGCACTTGGGCTGGCTGTCGATCATCTTCATTGGCAGTGCCATGCTCACCTCCGGCGCGGTGCTTCGGGTGGCCGGGCGAATCTTTCTGGGCTGGGGCGATCAGCAGGAACCGCCGCCTTCCGAAGCTCCGAAGATCGACATGGATCACGAGACCACCAGCGCCCATCACAGAGTTCCTCTCACCATGATTCTGCCTCCCGCCGTCTTGCTACTCATTGCGCTGGTCATCGCCCCCTCTCTCCATTTCCGCACGGCCGTTCTCGCCCACACCGGCCGGATGCAGGACTCGAAGGGGTACGCGGCACTGGTCCTTACTGATCAGCCTCTTCCCCCGCCGGGCGTCGAACCACCCGAGCGCTTTCCCGCCGCGTGGCGGCAGGCCATCACGCTGGCCGGGGCATTGATTGTCGCCTGGCTCTCCCTCTTCCCCCGTGCCTTTGGCCGTGGAATCGCCGAAGTTGGCGGGTCTCTCCTTGAATCACTTTTACGTCCCCTCCGCGCTCTGCAAAGCGGCCAGGTCGGCGACTATGTTGCCTGGTTTGTTCTGGGCATGGCGGCATACGCGGGGTTGCTTGTCTGGCTTGGCTAGAACTCATTGGCACGCCGCAGCCAGCGATTGTCTCCACGCCGAACGTCTATACTGTCTTTTCTGACGAGAAAGATGCAGCCATGATGACTATTGCACTCCCGCTCGAGATAGAGATCGCCTCAAGAGCGAGGCATCGCAGCTTGGCCTGGCTGCGGAGGACTACGTTCAGAAACTCATCCTCGCACATCTTCCGCCGGCCGCTGGCGGTTCTTCCCTGACGGAGCTATTCGCGGAGTGGGACGCCGAAGATCACACCAACGATCCCGCTGAAATAGCTAGTCGCCATCAGGAAGTAATTGAACTCCAGCGCGCCCTCGATCGCAACCGTCTTGAGATGGAAGGCCCCGGAGCGAGGACTCTCATCCCGTGAAAACAATCGTCTTGAATTCCTCCTCCAACGTCACGCATATCTCGCTGTTTGTCCCAGCCGAACTCTGGTCCAACATCTGACCCGCGTGACCCTGAACAAGTGCACGATTTTCAAAACTCATATCCCACCACCAGATAAATTTTCGAGGCCAGCGACCCGCCTGTCACACCGAACAAGGGCACGAAGTCCAGGTGGATGTTTGGCCGGGGCCGGAACTGGATGCTTGGGCCGAACTTGATGTCATGCACGAACGTCGCCCGCGTGGTGTGTGCATTGGTGAAGGACGACTCCGTTTCGACGCCCACCGAAAGCACGCGATCGATCCATGAATAGCTGATGCCTCCGGTGAACTCGTACTCGGCCGTATGTTCGTGTCCCAGTGAGTATTCAAACGACAAGTTAATGCCCCAATGCCAGCGCGGCGCCAGCTCGTCGGCCAGCAGCAGTTTCCCTTCGATGGCGTCCTCGCCTCCGCCCGAACCAAAGGTATATTCCAGGTAGAGGGCGGGGTTGCCCCAGAGTTTGCCCCAATCGGCCAGGGCATAGCGTCCCTCGATGCTGGTGCCGACGTTGGTGTCTCCGCCTTCGCCGTTGCGATCGAGGTTCAGATACAGATCAAGCTGAAACCGATGCGGCAGTCCGATCTCCACTTCAAACTTTTGCTCAATGGTGGTCGATCCCTTTCGTGGAATCTCGGGCTTGAGCCAATACTCAACCTCGAACGCACCATCTGGGATTACATAGGTTCGCGTGCCGGCGAAGCGACGATCGGCGGTCCAGCGCGGCTGCAGGTAACTTCCCACCAGATCCTCGTCTGCAATCGCTCCTTTGGCCCGAACGGTGATGGGTTGGAAGATGGCCTCTCCCGTCTCAGGGATCGCGTGCGTGGTCGATGGCTCACGCGCGGCATCGGCCGGATTGGCAAGCTGCATCAAGCTGAGTGGCGTCTCCAATCTATCCGCCGAACTTGCCGCCCGCGCGTTCTGCCCGCAGCTCGGATCACAAAAGCTGATCCACCCCACCGCAACCATTGCGCAGAACTTCCACGACCTCCAATGTTGTGCAACCATCATTACATCTCCAGAAAGACCCCGTCCAGATAAGTAAAACGCGGCATGGGCGACCCCGCCCGCGATTTCTTTCTATGCTGTACTACAAACGCAATATATGCCTGGCACTTCGTTTTCGCCCTGGATTACTTCACCGCATGCTGCCGCAAATCCCCCATCGCCTCCTCCAGCGCCAACACCACATACGCCGTCGTCAGCACCGGATTATCCTCCATCCACTTCTTCTCGCCCACGAAGCTGCCATCCGGCCGCTGGGTGGTGGCGATTTTGTGAATCAGGTCGGCCCGCCAGTCATGCTTGTTTCCGTTGGCATCCGTAATCACCGGTTCCCCATACGCGTGCAGGGCCAGGGCCATGGTGTGAAAGTAGTAGTTTAAGCCCCACTGCGCGTCCTTGGGATCGTTCAGCTTCATGCCCGGGTTTTCATCCACTGAATAGTTCTTGCGAATCCACTCCCAGGCCGCCTTTACCCGCGGTTCGTCTTTGCTCAGGCCGGCGTACATCATGCTCTTGAGCCCCGCGTACGTCATTGAACCGTAACTTCGCAGCAGGCGCTTGCCGCTGGAATCCACGTATTCGCCGGCCTTGGACGTTCCCGGATGCTCCTTGTCCGAGCCCACCGGCGAATAGACCAGCCCTCCATCGTTAACAGCCCACGGCTGATCATTGGTCTCTGACAGGTTTTGCATCCGCGAGATGAACTTCAGCGCGTTTTGATAGGCCGGATCATCCTTGGGCACGCCGGCGTCGTGCAGGGCCTGCAGCATCATGGCCGTGTTGCTGCCGTCGGGGTTTCCGGCGGGGTATCCGCTGCCGCCAAACTTTGGATCCGAAAGATCAATCTTTTTGCCGTCCGGCCCAGCGATCTTGTCGGTCCACTGCAGGCTCTTCAAGTAGGCGACGGCCTTGTCGATGGCGGCCTTGTAGGCCGGATCATCGGCCGCCGCCAGCGAGCTGACCGCGATGGCGGTGTTGTAGTTGCCCAGCATGTCTTCGTAGATCCCGCCGTTGTCGGCCTTCTGGTACGACAGAAGTTTTTGATATCCCTTCTGCACGAAATCGGCCTTCGCCTTTCCATCCTCCGAGAAACAGCGGAGGACGATGGCCGTCAGGGCGGGCGGTTGCCTGGGGTCCTGCCAGCCGCCATCGGCCTTTTGCTGGGACTTGAGAAAGTTCAGGGCCTTGTCCAAGACCTCCCGCCCCTCCTTCGCCGCCGCCACGGCAGTGGCGGCCGACTGTGCGTTGGCCTCGGGGGTGTCGGCGCGGGCAATGTGCGCGTTGGGGTGCGCTGCGGGCCAGCCGGCCGCGATCGCCAGAGCCAAAACACAGCCCGATCCGATTTTATATAATTTGCTCGTTCTCATGCCAGCCACCTTACCACAGCCACGGACGTCAGCGCCGCCTTTGGGAAAATTCAGCTTTTCCGCCCCTGCGGAAGGCAAGATTCTTGGCGGAAGCTGATGCAGAAATTGCACGCTGCGGCGGTGGTTTTTTTGAGTTGGGGAGGGGGTTGAGGTTTGACAGGGTTTATGTGGGTTGGTCTAGCCGTGTGTATTGTTAATGCCACTGAGGACACTGAGGACACTGAGCGAGGAGGGGTTGTCAAGGGAATTCTGGGATGATGTAGCAGTAGGCGTGGTAGCGGATCTCGCTCCAGGCGAGGGGCGGGAGGGGATGGCCGGGGAAGAGGGGTCGATTGACTGGGCGTGAATTTTATCTGGACGCGGATGGCGGAGCGGCCCTGGGTGAGGTCGCGGGGGATCAGGAACTCGTCGTCGCGGAAGCGGCGGTTGGAGGTGCGGACGGTGTGCTCGGCGGGATCGAGCTCGCCTTTGGGGTTGGAGTAGACGCAGGTGTTGGAGCCGGCCAGATACCAGATGCCGGCCGGCTTGAAGTCGGGCTTGGCGCCGGGATCGGCTGGATTTGAGGCGTCGGCGATGGAGACTTCGGCGCGCTGGTTGGGGTAGGAGTAGTCGAGCTTGCGACGCAGCATCACGCCCAAGTTTTCGGGACGGAGTTTCAGCGTGAACTCGGATGTGCCGGTGGTGTGGCGGCCGTTTTCGGCGTGGGCGGGATAGATTCTCGGTCTTGCCGGCGTGATCGGGGCCCACTCGTAGCGCGAGGTGATCTCTTCGGGGGCGCTGGCGTCGGGTGAAACGTAGTCGTGGGACTTTTCGCTGTCGGCGTCGGCGATGTTCAACGTCGTCTGTCTGAACGAGGGAGGGGGCGGGGAGGCCGTACCAGTAGGTGACGGTTTCGTAGTGCTCGGTGGATTCGTTCGTCGCCGCCGTGCTCCAGCTGGATGCGGGCGTTTTTGCCGAAGGGCATCAGGTCGGCCAGCAGGAAGCGGTAGGCCGATTCGATGCCGTCGTCGCGTTCTTTGGCGTCTTGCCCTGGGCGCCGACGGGATGGCCGGCGAAGGGCAGGGTCATGGTTCGGCCGCCCCAGTAGTCGCCGCCGCCGCCCCATTCTTCGGTGCCGGTGCCCTGGGCCTGGGGGGTGTTGGCTTCGTCGAAGAAGAAGCGCGGGTCGCCTTCGAGGGTGCCGAGGTTGGCGTTGTGGGAGAAGATGAAGGTGGTGCCGACGAAGCTGCCGGACCAGTCGCCGCCGCCTTCGGCTTTGCGTGGTGTCGAGCAGGACCAGATCGTGGCCGGGCTCGGGCTTGGGGTGGTCGTGGTAGGTGGCGTGGAAATAGGCGACGTGGTTGGAGCGGATCGGTGAGGGGCGCCCAGCGGACGATCCAGTGGAGGTCGATGGGATCTGCTCGGCGGCGTTGACCAGTTCGAATTCGCGCCGAGCGGAAGAAGGGCATGGGGAAATAGCAGGCGAGGTTGACGCGGTCGGCGTCGAAGCGGATGGTCATGGGGAAGGCCTTGACGAGATATTCCTGTCTGTCGCGGTTGTAGAGCGTGCCGGCGCCGAAGAAGAGGGGGAGCGGGAGCATCGACGGACGGCTGGGGGCGGTCGTCCCAGGTGATGCGGAGGCGGACCTTGGCCAGATCGGCGGCGGCGGACTTGGGGGCCGAGAACTCGAGGGCGCGGATCATGCCGGGGCCCTCGATTAATGGGGTCAAGGGAGCTGCGTTGCGCCGGCGGCAAGGTGGCGCGTCTTGCGTGCGCGACTGGAGATGAAGCTTGTCGGATTCGGGCGAGTCGGCCGGCGGAACGAAGATCGCTGGCCGGCGCGGCTGAGGAGGTCGAGGACGTCCTGTGGCGGCGGCGGCTTTGATCGTCCCAGGCGGTGATGGGGCTGCGAGAGCTTCGCGCCGCGGCACGAACTGGTGGTAGATGTAGTAGCCGGTGCCGTAGTGGGTGCGCTCGTAGGCCATGTGGAACGAGGATTCGAAGGG
Source organism: uncultured Phycisphaerales bacterium (assembly GCA_963788015.1). Lineage (GTDB taxonomy): Bacteria > Planctomycetota > Phycisphaerae > Tepidisphaerales > Tepidisphaeraceae > JBBRHH01. The sequence goes on along the minus strand of CAWBEY010000012.1, from coordinate 1,225,137 downwards.
GATGGGCACCCAGGACAGGTCGGCGCCCTTGGTGGTGGACCAGGTCAAGGCGAGCGGGGCGGGAAAGGCTTCGGCAGGGAGGAACGTGGAGGCGTCTTTGGGATGCTTTGGATCGGCCGTGGTGGTTTCCTGGACGACGTGGTCGGTGCCGTCGACGACGTAATGCCAGGGGCTGCCGTGCCAGTGGTTGTAGCGGGCGAAGTAGAGGATGCCGGGGCCTTCGACGTCGAGGGTGACGTTGAAGTCGTCGCGCGAGTTGGAAGAGGAAATGGCTGGCGTCGGCGCCTTCGTTGCCGCCGTTGCGGTCGTAGGTGCTGCGCATGTAGGCGCGGCAGCCGATGCGCTGGCACGGCCAGCGGTCCCACATGCGGTAGGCGTCGAGGCCGACGGGGATAATGGGGGGCTCGGGGGAGGCGGCCTGGGAATGAGGCGGGAGGAGGAGGATCGAGAGGAGGCAGAGGAGGGGAGGGAGAGGGTTTAACATTTTCAGGCCTACGCGATTGGATGAGGGCGAATGGCGACGGAGCGGATCGGGCTGTGTTTATAGAGGGTGGGGGGTTGGAACGCACGGAGGGAGTGGCCGACGCAAGACCCCGTTAAGCCCATCCTGCTTGTGGGCCGGGGGATTACGCCTTTGGTGGGAACTTGTGGCAATTTGCTGGCGTTGGTGGGGGCGGCGGATTTTGTGGGTTGGATTTGGGAGGTGGCCACGGGGGTGGGGCTGGCTTGTAGTGTTGGGGGGTGTACTGTGCGGGGGAGTGCGGTGGGTATGGGATTTTCTCGGAGGCAACATGCGCGGAATGAGCATAATTGGATTCGTTGGGGCGCTGGTGGTGGTTGGGGTTGGGGTGGCGGGCGCGGGGAGGGGGGCGGGTTTGTGGGGCGGCCGACGGTGGTGGGGAAGGGGCGGGGGGCGGTGGTGGAGTTTGCGGTGAAGGGGGCCACGGATGTGGAGGTGGCGGTGATCGGAGCGGATGGGAGGGTGGTGCGACATCTGGCGGCTGGAGTGCTGGGCGGGGAGAAGGCGCCGCCGGCGCCGCTGGCGGCGGGGCTGGCGCAGAAGCTGGAGTGGGATGGGAAGGATGATTTTGGCAAAGAGGCGGCGGGGGTCGCTGGCGGTGCGCCGTTTAAGGTGCGGGTGCGGGCGGGGACGGGGGTGAAATTCGGGCGGCTGATTGGGGAGGATCCGTACACTGTCGGGAACATCAATTCGCTGGCGTGTGATGCGCAGGGGAATTTGTATGTGACTGCGTCGGCGGGGGATTGTAATCAGTATTCGCCGATCCTGCGGGTGTATGGGCCGGACGGGAAGTATTTGCGGACGCTGATTCCATTTTCGGCGGAGTTGAAGGCGGAGGAAGTGGCGTCGCTTGCGCGGTGGGATGAGGGGCGGAAGAGTTATGTGCCGAAGAATTTTCAGTCGGGGAATCCGATCACGTATCCGTTTGAGGTTGGGCCGGAATCGGTACGCATCGTGGGGGCGGGGCCGGAGGGGATTTTGATGACGTCGGGGATGAATCTGTTTCGGATGGATTTGAAGGGCGGTAATTTTGAGGGGCCGACGGGGATATGGTCAAAGGGGGCGGGGGTGAAGAATCCAAGTTGGAACACGCCGCAGGTGGCGCGGTCGGCGGATGGGCGGTGGGTTTATTATTCGAATGTGGCGGGGACGAAGTATCAGCCCGAGACGCCCGCGGACACGGAGGCGGCGTGGCCGCAGGGGCGGGTGTATCGGCAGGATGCGAAGAACGGGGGCGATCCAGAGGTGTTTTTTGACTTGCAGCTTCCGGATTGGGAGAAGGGGAAATATTGGCTGCCGGATGCGTGGAATAAGCGGACGGCGGCGTATGGGATTGCGGCGGGGCGGGAAGGCAGGGTGCTGGTGTGCGACCTGGTGAATCAGCAGGTGGTGGAGGTGGGGGCGGATGGGAAGAAGGTGTCGGCCAGCGCATGCGCCGTGGCCGGAATTGGTGCAGGAGGGGCCAGGCGGTGAGTTGTATGTGGTGAGCCGGCTGGAGAAACCCAAAGACGGGCGGGTGGGGAAGAAGCTGCTGAAGATCAGCGGGCGGGGAGAGGGTGCGAAGGTGGCGGCGGAGATGCTGCTGGAAGGACGACTGGGAGAGGCGATGGCGATGGGGCGGCGGGACGGGAAAGCGGTGTTGTGGGTGGCGGGCGGGACTGGGCTGATTTGCCTGCGGGATGCGGGGGATCATTTTGAGAAGGTGGAGACGGCGTTTGTGCCACGGCCTGATGCGGCAATTGGACTGGGCGCGGCTGATGGTGGATGGGCAGCGGGATGAGGTGTATGCGAATAACGGGACGAGCCTGACGTACCGGTACGATGGGAAGACGGGGGAGGGGGGATTGATGCGGGCCGGGGGCAAGACGTTTTATTGTGTGGATCTGTCGGTGGGATATGACGGGCTGCTTTATGCGCGGACGGGGGAGAGTTTTGCGGGGCCGCTGGGACGGTATACCCGGGATCTGACGCCGGCGCCGTTTGCGACCGGGTCGCACGTGCTGTACGAGATTTACAATCGGATGGGGATCGGGTTTTCGGACAAAGGGGTGGGGGCCGGGCCCAAGGGAGAGTGTTACAACTGCTACATGTATGGGTGGAACCAGTATTTCGTGGCCGGTTTTGATGGGGAGGGGAGGGCGATGCAGGGGAAATATTTGCAGGGGAAGATGAAGAAGCCGGAGGCGAATTCGCCGCTGGCGAAATGGCCGGAGGAGAGGCTGGTGAACAGCGCGGTGGTGGGGCCGGTGCCGGCGGAGTGTGGGGGGGTGTGCGTGGACCTGGCGGGGAACATTTACATTGGGATGCGGGTGGTGCCAAAGGACTATGTTGCGCCGGCGGGGATGGAGAAGGATGCGGCGTATGGGGCGTGGACGGGGAGCATCGTGCGGTTTGGGCCGGGCGGCGGGGCGGTGATCGGGGCGGTGAAGGGGGATGATCCGACGGACGTGGGTGGGGATCGGATTGAATGCAAAGGAGGGAAAGTGCTGGTGGGGGCGACGGCGGTGTATCCGGGGGTGGGGCCGTTCAGCGGCGGGGGATTCGGGGGTAACCCCAGCTCGTGCGTGTGCCGGGTGTCGCGGTTTGGGATCGACGGGTTTGGGAGACTGGTTTATGCCAACGCAGTGACGTGCTCGGCCACGCTGATCGACAACGCGGGGAACAAGATCGTGGAGTTTGGCGGGTATGGGAATTTTGACTCGCAGTATGCGAATGGGGAGGCAAAGGCGGCGGTGGGGACGCCGGAGATTCCGCTGGCGTGGCCGACGGGTGCGGGGATCAGCGAGAAGGCGATTTACGTGCTGGACACGTACAACAAGCGGGTGGTGCGGGCGGAGATGCGGTGGGGGGCGGAGGAGGTGGTGGAGGTGAAGTGAAGATCCGAGCCCTCCGCCAGCGAGTCTGAAGGGGTTCAAGTTTCTGCTCTGGGCTTTGGATGTTTGTCGCCTGTGATTCCATTGACTGCGCCGATGATGAGGCGTTGACTCAATCCGGCGGCGAATGCGACGGCGAGGATGCGGCCGGTGGTGGCGGTGCCGAGGTCCAGCGTGCCGGACATCATCAACCACTTAGATTTTTCGTGTTATGACTCTCGAATCCATCGGTGGGTGAGCAGGGCAATGGCCGGGAGGGTGAGGAGTGCGGCGAGGAGCAGCGTGGCCGCGAGGGCGATGTGAGGCACCGGCCAGACGCGGTTGAGGATCAGGTGGAGAGACGATCCGTGCCATCCCATCTGCTTGAGGTGATGGGCCAGGTAGAGCAGGGCTGGGAGGGCGGCGGCCAGGACTGCGAGAGTGATGGCGCGCCAGGCGCGGGAGGCGGTGGTTAGGCCGAGGGCGGTGATGAGGAGGATGGGCCAGGGTTCGAGGGGGAGGTGGCCGAGGCAGAGGTCGATGAGCATTTTGATGGAGCCGGTGACGCCGACGATGAGGAGCGGGATGGTGACGAGGATTGGAGGCGGGATTGCGCCGGGGGGCGGGCATGGGTTGCGTCGCGGTAAACAGAAATCGTGAGAAGGGCGCAGAGGGCGATCAGGAGCCAGCAGTGGGGCATGCCGAGGACGCCGAGGGGCGATTCGCGGCATTCGTGGCCGACTTGTTGCCAGAGGTGGATGAAGCCTTCGTCGTTCTGGTCCCCAACCGTTACGAGTTGGCGGCCATTGGGGGCAATGGCGGCCTGAAAGAATACGTCGTCTGGCTCGGGAAGTATGGCGACGGGCATATGGCAGGATGCGACATAAACCGCCAAGCCCTGCATCAAATGCGGTGCCGGGGCGAGAACACGCTGGCCGTCAGGGAAGAATTGGAAAACCATGTTGGTTCCATAGCCTCGAAGAAGAGGTCCGCTCCGCGAAATAAAATTCCCTGTGTTTGCATCGTAGAACAGCAGGCCATTTGTTCGATTTAACCGGTTGAAATCGATCGCTGCCATGATGCGACTGTTCGGAGATAAAGCATCACCACCGAGGGAGTCTGGCGATATTTTGAACGATCCGCACATCTTTGCTGAAGACATTGACCAGATTTGCAAGGTATCCGCTGCCACCCCAAATAACGCTCGATCACCAGAAGGGAATACAGTGTCGTCAAAGGATCCATTGGGGACAAAGAATCGCTCCTGAAGCGTGTCGGAGTCGATGACGATCGCTCCCGATCTTCTTGAGCGATTCACTTTGCCCACGCACCAGCGACCATCCGGGCTTACGACAGTCGGTGTCAAACCAGTTGTGGTTGGAAGCTGACGCAGGCAATTTCCGGTTCGTGTGTCCACCTGCCTCAGCGCGTGCTCATCCATGAACCACACGGTCTTGCCATCTGCTGACGGTTGGACGTGCCGAGGTCCGACTGGATCGTATTCGTCTTTCGATTCGGAGTCATGGAGTGTCGGGAGCTGCCGGCAAGTAACGGTATCGAAGATTAAAACATCGCTGTAAGCGACGAGGACGCGGCCGTCGTCATCAATACTAACCCAGTCATGCAACCCCAAACGTTGGGTGGAAATTGTGCGAACTAATTTCCACGGCTCATGCCGAAAACGCAGCCAAATCCCCACCCCGATAACCGTTGCCATTAATAGCAGCGACCAACGGCCCGGCCAGAACATCCACGGTCCCCACGGCCGCCGCGAAGATCGAGATTCGTAGCCAAGTGGGGTTGTGATGGGTTGGCCTGGAGCGGTCATCGGTAATGGATTCTACACCGGCATGTACAAGACGCATCTTCGCCCATCAGGCGGTTGGGCTTCGCGCATTGATTCCGGTACCGGTCCCGGCGCGGTTTGGGTTGGGCGTAAACGGTGCAGCTGGTCGGAAGAATATCTCTTCCAAACCCTATTCATCGGACTGGAGGCTCAGCCCTGACAAGGAGCTACATGCGAAAGCCTTGGAGAGAGGATAAGAGGGAGGCGGGTGGGCTTTACGTTGGGGGGGTGGGGTGGCACAATTGGCGGTCTATGGGACATACATCACGGAACATTCCGACGCGGCGCGGGTTTTTGAAGGGGACGGTTTTGGCGGTTACGGCGGGGGTGGCCGGATGCGCTTCGGAGCAGGGGGGACGGGAGGGGGCGAGGCCACGAAGCGCGTGTCGCGGAGTACGTCTGCGACGACTCGGCCGATCGGGGCCAACGAGCGGATTCGGGTGGCGTGTGTGGGGGTTAGGGGGCGGGGGATGGAGCATGTCAACGGGTTTTTGAAGCAGGGCAACGTGGAGGTGACGGCGATTTGTGATGTGGACTCGAACGTGGTGGGGCCGGCGATGCGGGTGGTGGAGGACAAGACGGGGAAGAGGCCGGCGTTTGTGCAGGATTATCGGAGGATCCTGGCGGATCGGACGATTGACGTGGTATCGCTGGCGACGCCCAATCATTGGCATGCGCTGCAGACGATCTGGGCGTGCGAGGCCGGGAAGGACGTTTATGTCGAGAAGCCGGTGTCGCACAATATTTTCGAGGGGAGGCAAATGCTGGCGGCGGCGCGGAAGTATGAGCGGGTGGTGCAGGCCGGGACGCAATCGCGGTCGATGACGTCGATCAAGGATGCGATTAAGTTTGTGAAGTCCGGGCAGATCGGCGATCTGCAGATCGCGCGGGGGCTTTGCTACAAGCGGCGGAAGAGCATCGGGCACAAGGTGGATGAGGTGATTCCGCCGGTGGGGGTCGATTATAATTTGTGGCTTGGGCCGGCGGCGGTGCGGCCGTTTAACCAGAACCGGTTTCATTATGAATGGCACTGGAACTGGGACTACGGCGCGGGGGATCTGGGCAACCAGGGAATTCATCAGATGGACATTTGCCGGTGGGGCATCGGGGCCAGCGGGTTGCCGGCGCAGACGCTGAGCTTTGGCGGGCGATATGGGTATGAGGATGATGGGCAGACGCCCAATACGCTCGTGACGTGGATGGATTATGGAAAGGCGCAGCTGATTTTTGAGGTGCGCGGGCTGGAGACGGAGAAGTACATGGAGCAGGACATCGCCGTGGTGTTCCACTGCGCCGATGGCCATGTGATGATTCCGTTTGGAGGCGGGAAGAAGGTGACGGCGTATGATGGGGATGGGAAAGTGCTGATGGAGTTTGCCGGGGAGAAGGACCATTTCGCGAACTTTGTGGATGCGGTGCGGAGCAGGAAGTCGGGAGATTTGGCCGCGGAGATTCGCGAAGGGGTGACGTCGACGGCGCCTGTGTCATGTGGGGAATATTGCGTATCGGACGGGCGTGGACGATGCGATGCCGGCGGAGGGAGTGGCGGGGGCGAATGAGGCGGTGAATGAGGTGTATAAGCGGTTTCGGGCGCACCTTGGGGAGAACAGCCGTGCCGCTGGACAAGGCGGCGCTGCGGGTGGGGCGGGTGAAGCTGGATTCGATGGGGGAGAATTTTGAGGAAGAGAAGGCCAACGCGCTGGTGGGGCGGGAGTATCGGGCGTCGTTTGTGGTGCCGGCAGTGGTGTGAGGAATAGCCACCACGGAGACACGAAGGACACGGAGGAGGAAAGGGAGGAGAGGGATATTTTGGTAGGGATGGGAGTAAGTTCTCAGACGCGGGCGGGGCGCCCGTGCCACTTTTTTCTGGGTGATTGTGATTGACTGGGGATGGGTGATTCTTTGGGGATGGTTGAATGGTTTAACGGAGCAGAGGGAGGGGGGAGAGGAGATTGGCTTTTTATGTTGAATTTTGGTTTCTTTTTTCGGAGTCACGGGCGGGACGCCCGTGCTACTTTTTCCTGGGGGGGGTTGGTTTGGTTGATGGTTTTCGCGGGGTTGGCGTGTGCGGCGGATAGTGGTGGGCGTATGAAGGTGACATTGAAGGCGGTGAAGGAGAATCGGAGGTGGGTCGTGGGGGAGCAGGTGGTGGGGGCGGGGCAGTTGAGGCCGCCGTTTCAGATGCGGGATGCGGAGAGTGGGGAGGGGGTTGCTTGTCAGTGGGAAGCGGGGGAGGACGGCGGGAATGTTGTGAAGTGGGTGGTGCCGGTGATTGAGGGTGGGAAGGCGCGGACGTTTGTATTGGAGCATGCGGAGAAGGCGGGAGATGCTGGGAAGGATGGGGTGACGTTGAAGGAGGATGCGGGGGGATGGCTGGGGGTGAATGCGGGGGGGCGGGAGATCACGCGGTATCATTTTGGGGCGGAGCTGGAGAAGTTTAAGAAGCCGTTTCTGGCGCCGGTGATGGCGCGTGGGGTGTCGATGACGCGGGGGTTTCCGATGTGGCCAAAGGAGGGGGAGGCAACGGATCATCCGCATCACACGGGAGTGTATTTCGCGCATGGAGAGGTGAATGGGAAGGAGTATTGGAGCAAGCTGCCGATTACGCACGTGAGGTTTTTGAAGCGGGTGTCCGGGCCGGTTTATGCGCGGATTGTGGGGGAGAATCATTGGGGGGAGGATTTGACGGAGATTCAGGACATTACGTTTTTGAATGCGGGGGAGGATGTGGTGATGGATTGGGTGATTACGCTGAAGGCGGAGAATGGGCCGGTGGTGCTGGGGAAAACCAAGGAGGGAGGATTCAGCGTGCGGGTGGCGCAGGGGATGACGGACAAGGAAGGGGGGAAGATGGTGGATGCGGAAGGACATGAGGGAGAGCCGGCGATCCGGGAGCATTCGGCCGTGTGGGCCGATGATTATGGGAAGGTGGATGGGAAGACGGTGGGGGTGGCGATCATGGACCATCCGAAAAGTTTCCGGCATCCGACGGATTGGCATGTGCGCGGGTATGGGCTGTTCGCCGCGAATGTTTTTTTTGTGAAGGGGGATTATGAGATGAAGAAGGGGGAGGCGATTGTGCTGCGGTATCGGCTGTATTTTCACGGCGGGGATGCGGTGGAGGGGAAGGTCGGGGAGGTGTATGGGGGGTACGCGGACTAGGGGATAGGTGCTAGGGGCTAGGGGCTAGAGACTGGGGGGATCGTTCCGGGCGGTGTGGGCTACTTTAGCCATTGGTCCCGGTGTTCTTCGATGAAATCGTTGTCGTGGAGGTGGGGGTAGTCTTGTAATACGCGCGTGATTTCTTTGTCCTGGCCTGGGCTTAGGGTTTCGTTTTCGTCGAGGCACCAGATGCCTTCGAGGAGGCCCTGGCGGCGGAGGACTTCGTGGAGGCCGGCGATGCAGCCGGCGAAGTTGTTGGCGGCGTCGAAGTAGGCGGCGTTGGTGTCGGTGACCTGGATGGCCAGGCGGAGGAGGGGGGCGAGGGGAGAGCCCTCACCCCTGCCCTCTCCCAGATTACTGGGAGAGGGGGAAAGAAGTTTTTCACTTCGGTCGGGATGGTTTGCCTGGGAAAGAGGTGTGGTAGGAGAGGGGTTTTGGTGTGTGGTGGACTTGCATAGCTTTAACTGCTGGACGGCGCACTGGGTGTGGACGGACCAGTGACCTAATAAGCCGCCGGCGAAGCGGCGGGTGACGGGTTGGTTGTTGACGATGAATTCATGGGGGGTAATGAGGTCGAGGATGATGTTGTCGTCGTTGCCGGTGTAGAGGGCGACGTCGTCGCGGCCGGAGTCGGCGTGGGCGCGGAGGACATCGAGGGTGCGGTAGCGGTTGAAGGGGGCGATTTTGATGGCGGCGATATTTTGGATATCGAGGAAGCTTCGCCAGAAGTCGTAGGAGAGGACGCGGCCGCCGACGGCGGGCTGGAGGTAGAAGCCGATGAGTGGGATGGTGTCGGCGACGTTCCAGCAGTGCTCGATCAATTGGGGTTCGGTGGCGTCCTTCATTGCGGCGAGGCTGAGGAGGCCGGCGTGGTAGCCCAGGTCGCGGAGGGTGGCGGCTTCGGCGTCGGCCTGCGGGGTTTGGCCGCAGATGCCGCCGATGCGGACGAGGGACTCGGGCCGCGTGGCGTCGGCGCGGGATATTTCTTCGGCGGCGAGGGCGAGGACGGGTTGGAAGAGGCCGATTTTGGGATCGCGGATTTGGAACTGGGTGGTGTGGACGGCGACGGCCAGGCCGCCCGCGCCGGCGGCGATGTAGTAGCGGCAGAGGGCGCGCTGGCGGCGCTCGTCGAGCTTGCGCTGGGCGGTGAGGGCGAGGGGGTTGGCGGGGATGACTACGCCGCGATGGAGGGAGGGGGGGATCATTGGAGGGATTTGCGCTGTTTAATCGACCGAAGTATCTGCCAAAGTAAAGGTTCTTTCCTTGGCGCTCTTGGCGGTCTTGGCGGTTGCAACTGATGAATGTCGCGACACCGTGACTGCGGGATCGCGATTATTGCGTGCGGTTGTCGAAGACGAATGTTTGCCGCCAAGTCGCCAAGAGCGCCAAGAAGCAACTCGCCGGGCGCACCGCGCTATACGCCGATCTGGAATCATACGTAGATTGGTTGGCTGATGTGATTCAGAACTTGCCATCGCGTGCCTCGAAATGCGTTGGCTTTGACAAGGACGCGCCGCCCTGGGTGACCCAATTGGCTGTCCACTCGAGGATCTGCTGGATGGGGATGCGGGGGTAGCCGTAAAGGTGGTGGGCGAGCTGGCCGTTGTTGAGGAGGGCGCTTGGGGATTCATGGCCGGTGAAGGTGACGGATTTTTTCAATAGGTGGGCGAGTTGCTGGCAGAGTTGGCGGATGCTGAGGAGCTCGGGGCCGGAGACGTTGAGGATGAATGGGGGGCTGGCGGCGCGGTCGAAGGCGCAGAGGGAGAGGGCGTTGGCGTCGGCTTGCCAGATGACGTTCACGTTACCCATGGCCAGGTTGATCGGTTCATTGGCATGAATTTTTTTGGCGAGATCGACCAGCACGCCGTAGCGGAGTTCGGTGGCGTAGTTGAGGCGGATGATTGAGATGGGGATTTTTAAGGTGCGGCTGAAGTGGTCGAGGATGCGTTCGCGGCCAAGGCAGCTCATGGCGTAGTCGCCTTCGGGATTAAGGGGATCGGATTCAACTGAGCCGCCGGAAGTGACGGGGGCCAGGCCGTAGATGTTGCCGGTGGAGAAGGCGACGATGCGGCTGTTGTGGAATTTTTGACAGACGAGGCCGGGGAGGAAGGTGTTCATAGCCCAGGTGAGCGGCTCCTGATTGGTGGAGCCGAATTTCATGCCGGCCATGTAGACGACGTTGGCGATGTCGGGCAGGGCGCTGAGCTGGGCGGGGTCAAGGAGATCGGCGTTGATGGTTTCGATGTTCCATTCGTGGAGGGCGGCGGCATTGGCGGGGTTGGAGAAGCGCGAGACGGCGATGACGCGGCGTCGGCTGGCGCTGGCGTCGAGGGCGCGGCGGATCATGCGGGAGAGGGTGGGGCCCATTTTGCCACCCGCGCCGAGGATGAGGAAATCTCCATCAAGATGGTTCAGTATTTCGATGACTCGGGGGGTGGGGGTGGAGAGGAGATCGTCGAGCTGGGCAACGGTTTCGATGGTGTTGGGGAGGGGCGACATGGAGTGGCCAGAGTTTTATGATGAGCCGGGGTGAACGGCAAGGCTGATGGGAGTGTGCATGCGCGGAGTTATTTTACAGGCGATGGTTTTGATTGCGGTAGCGGCGGGCGCTGTGAGCGCTGGGGAGACGCCCAAGGTGGTGGGGCGGGTGGTGATGATGATCGGGGAGGAGGAGTACAAGACGTGGGAGACGTTGCCGGCGTTTGCGAAGGAGGAGCTGGAGCCGGCGGGGTTTCGGGTGAGGGTGGTGCATGCGGATGAGAAGGACAAGAACAATTTTCCGGGGCTGGTGGAGGCGCTGCGGGATGCGGATGTGCTGGTGGTGAGCGTGCGAAGGCGGGCGATGCCGGTTGAGCAGATGGATGCAATCAAGGCGCACCTGGCGGCCGGGAAGGGGCTGGTGGGGATTCGCACGGCGTGTCACGCGTTGCGCCGCGGGGGAAGGAGAAGCGGGAATTGGCGGCGGGGTTGGTGGATTGGCCGGGGTTTGATCCGGAGGTGCTGGGAGGGCATTACGATGACCACTGGCCGGCCGGTCCGGTGACGAAGGTGACGTTGGCGGCGGGGGCGGAGAGGCATGCGATTTTGAAGGGGGTGGAGGTGGGGAAGCTGGTGGGGAACGGTTCGTTGTACAAGGTGAGGCCGCTGGGGGAATCGGCGACGGCGCTATTGGTGGGGGAGATCGAAGGCCGGCCGGCGGAGCCGGTGGCGTGGGTAAATGTGTATGGGCAGAAGAAGGCGCGGGTATTTTATACGTCGCTGGGGCATCCGGAGGACTTTAAGGAGGAGGGGTTTAGGAGGATGCTGGTGAATGGGGTGGGGTGGGCGGGGGGGAGGGGGGTTGAAGGAGGGGTTCACTGATTCATCGGTTCATTGATTCGTTGAGAATGGGTGGATTGCGGATTTCGGATTGTGGAGTGCGGATTGTGGAGTGCGGATTGCGAATAATGGAGTTGTAGATTGTGCATTGCTGATGGAGGCGTTGGTGGTTGATTGGCGAGATGCTGTTTTCTCATCGATTGCTTTGACGATGCTGCGTGATCGGCGGTTGTTTCGGGGGCGGTTGGCGCTGGAAAATGCATTCGGGCAGGGGCGGAATGTTGAGCGGGCGGTTGGGGATTTGATGGCCGACATTGAGTGCTCGCGATTGTGGCGGGAGGAGCGCGACGCGAATCGCCCTCGGCCTGCTTATCCTTCAAATCTGCCGGTGGTGGAGCGGCGGGAGGAGATTGCTAAAGCGATTGCGGAGAATCAGGTGGTGGTGATCTGCGGCGAGACGGGGTCGGGGAAGACCACGCAGCTTCCGAAGATTTGTCTGGAGCTTGGGCGCGGGGTGGCGGGGCTGATCGGCCATACGCAGCCGCGGCGGATTGCGGCGCGGTCGGTGGCGATGCGGATTGCGCAGGAATTGGAATCGCCGCTGGGGCAGGTGGTTGGATTCAAGGTGCGGTTTGCGGACAAGCTTAGCGCCAACACTGTATGTGAAGCTGATGACGGATGGGATCTTGCTGGCCGAGACGCAGGGGGATCGGCTGCTGGAGAGCTATGACACGATCATCATTGACGAGGCGCATGAGCGGAGCTTGAACATTGATTTTCTGCTGGGGTATTTGAAGCAGCTCTTGCCGCGACGGCCTGATTTGAAGGTGATCGTGACGAGCGCGACGATTGATCCGCAGCGGTTTTCGAAGCACTTTAATGATGCGCCGGTGATTGAGGTGTCGGGGCGGACGTTTCCTGTGGAGGTGCGGTATCGGCCGCTGGTGTCGCCGGATCCGGAGGAAGAGGATCTGGCGATGGAGGATGGGATTCTGGCGGCGGTGGATGAGTTGTGTGGGGAGGGTTCAGGCGGGGGGGATATTTTGGTTTTTCTGAGTGGGGAGCGGGAGATTCGAGAGACGGCCGAGGCGCTGCGGAAGCATCATCCGGCGGGGACCCAGATTCTGCCGTTGTATGCGCGGCTGAGCGCGGAAGAGCAGATGCGGGTGTTTCAGCCGCACGCGGGGCGGCGGATTGTGCTGGCGACGAACGTGGCGGAGACGTCACTGACGGTGCCGGGGATAAAATACGTGATCGATCCGGGGTACGCGCGGATGAGCCGGTATAGCGCCGCGGAACAAGATTCAGCGGCTGCCGATTGAGGCGATTTCGCGGGCGAGTGCCCAGCAGCGATCGGGGCGGTGCGGGCGCGTGAGCGCGGGGGTGTGCATTCGGCTGTACTCGGAGGAGGATTTTCAGGGGCGGGCGGAGTTTACGGCGCCGGAGATTCTGCGGACGAACCTGGCGAGCGTGATATTGCAGATGAAGGCGCTGCGGCTGGGGGAGATTCAGGATTTTCCGTTTCTGGAGCCGCCGGACTATCGGGCGATCAAGGATGGGTATCAGACGCTGCACGAGCTAGGGGCGATTGACGAGCTGAACCAGATTACGCCGCTGGGAGCGGATTTGGCGAGATTGCCGATTGACCCGCGGGTGGGGCGGATGATCCTGGCGGCGCGGGAGGAGAATGTGCTGGAGGAGGTGCTGATTATCGCAGCGGCGCTGAGCGTGCAGGACCCGCGCGAAAGGCCGATGGAGCAGACGCAGGCGGCCGACGCGGCGCACGCGCAGTTTCGGGACCAGGAGTCGGATTTTCTGACGTACCTGAAACTGTGGAAATGGTTTCACGAGCAGCAGCGGCATTTGTCGGGGAGCAAATTGCGGAAGCTGTGCAAGGAGAGTTTTGTGTCGTACTTGCGCATGCGGGAATGGCATGAGATTCACCAGCAGCTTCATACGCTGGTGGGGGAGATGGGGATGGAGCGACAGGAGCGGGGGAGAGGGAACGATGGCGCTGGACACGGCAGTGGGCGGGGGACGAGGAGGCGGGGGCGAAGATCGGTGGGGCGGCGGCATTGAGGCGGCATGGAGGCTGGCGCTTTATGACTCGCCTCGGGAGCGGGTGCCGGTATACTTGTGGCCTCATTCCACAAGGAGCAGGTTCATGCCCACGTACACCACCGCTGATATTCATAACGTGCTGATCGCAGGCCATGGAGGGGCCGGGAAGACGACGCTGGTTGACGCGATGCTGCTGGCGGCCGGCGCGGTCAACCGCAAAGCCTCGGTCGTTGACGGAAGCAGCTTCAGCGATTTCGAGAAGGAGGAGAAGGAACACAAGCATTCGATTTTCCCCTCCCTGCTTCACATGGACTACAAGGGCAAACGGATCAACGTGATTGACACGCCCGGATCGCCTGACCTGATGGGGCAGGCGATTGCGTGTCTGCCGGCCGTCGAGACGGTTGTTCTGGTCATTAATGCGCAAAACGGGGTGGAAGTGGTGACGCGGAGATTGATGGAGGCGGCGAGGGAACGAAACCTGCCCCGCGCCATCGTCATCAACAAGATTGATTCGCCGGAGCTTGATCTGGGAGCGCTGGTGGGGCAGGTGCGCGAGATGTTTGGAAGCGAGTGCCTGCCGATCAACCTGCCGTGCAAAAAGGGGACGACGGTGTGCGATTGCCTCCTAGGGCGGGACGGAACCAGTGATTTTGACTCCGTGAAACGCTGCCATGCGGCCATCCTCGACCAGATCGTCGAGATGGACGAGCAACTGATGGAGAAGTACCTCGGGGGCGAAGAGCCAAATTATGATGCGCTTCACGAGCCCTTTGAGATGGCCATGGATGAAGGGCACGTGGTTCCGATTTTGTTCACGCGATGCGAAGAACGCGGTGGGGATTCAGGAGTTGCTGGAGGCAATCGTTTTGCATTTCCCGTCGCCGCTCGAAGGCAACGCCAGGCCATTTTTGATGGGGGATGGAGAAAATGAACGGCCGTTTCCGTATGTGGATGACGTGAGCCGGCCGCTCTTGGCGCACGTGTTCAAGGTCACGACTGATCCGTTCATCGGGAAGCTCGCGATCTTTCGGGTGCATCAGGGAAAGGCGACGGGTAACTCGCAGATATTCATCGGCCACAACAAAAAGCCCGTCAAGCTTGGGCATGTGTTCAACCTGCAGGGAAAAGATCACAAGGAGGCCGACGCCATCATCGCCGGCGATATTGGCGCGGTTGCCAAGATCGAGGAGATTCGGGTGGGGGACGTGCTTCATGATGATCATGCACTGGACAGCGTGCATCTGAAGCCTCTCACTTTTCCGACGCCCATGTATGGGCTGGCCATCACGCCGAAGAATCGCGCCGATGAACAGAAGATTTCGGGAGCGCTTCACAAGATCCAGGAGGAAGATCCGACGTTCAGGATCAACATCGATCGCCAGACGCATGAGCTGGTGATTTATGGCCTGGGAGAGTTGCACCTGCGGCTCGTGCTTGAGCGGCTGCGAAACCGCGGGCTGGATGTTGATACCAAGCCGCCGAAGATCGCGTATCACGAAACCATCAGCATGAAGGCCGAGGGGCATCATCGGCACAAAAAGCAGACGGGTGGGGCGGGGCAGTTTGGCGAAGTGTTCTTGCGCATCGAGCCGATGGAACGGGGGAGCGGTTTTGAGTTTGTCGACGAAATTTTTGGCGGATCAATTCCGGGGCAATACGTCCCGGCCGTGGAGAAAGGCGTGCGCGATCTGCTGGATCAGGGCGTGATCGCGGGGTATCCGATTCAGGATGTGCGGGTGATTGTGTATGACGGGAAGCATCACCCGGTGGACAGCAAGGAAGTGGCGTTTCGCACGGCTGGCAAATTCGCGTTCCGGGACGCAATGCTGAAAGCCCGGCCATCGCTGTTGGAGCCGGTTGTCACGATGGAGGTGACGGTGCCGGAGGATAAGGTTGGGCCAATCACAGGCGATCTTTCGGGCAAGCGGGGACGAATTCTGGGCACGGACATTATTCCGGGAGGAATGGCCATCATCCGGGCGACGGCGCCGTTGTCGGAGGTGATGCAATACCAGTCGCAACTGAAGAGCGTGACGGGCGGGCAGGGTTCGTTTGTGATGGAGTTAAGCCACTACGACCCGGTGCCGCCGCAGGTGCAGCAGCAGATTGCGGCTCAGTTCAAACCGAAGGCGGAAGAGGAGTGATGTGGTTTGGTTCATCGCGGCGTCGTGAGTCGTAGGTTTGCGGCGGGGAACCAGATCGGATGATGCGGGGGTATTATCCGAGGAGATACACGGGAGAGTGATGGGTGCCCGGTGGCCCTCGCGGTCTTCAAAACCGTTGTCGCTTCGTTAAGAGGCGAGGTGGGTTCGATTCCCACCCTCTCCGTTCGGACCCGCCTCCCCAACGCGTCTCATGCGTGGATCGCTTTTGCGCGAATGTAGTCGGATATTCCACGAAATCCCTGCTGGCGCGACAGCTCTTCCACCATCAGCTTTTCCCGGGGGCTCATGCGGATGTTGACTTGGACCGCCCGGCCTGCCGATGACGCGGGCACGGGCGGCTGTTGGCCGTCTTCGATCATTATTCCTACCACGGCCGCCATGGCCTCTCGAACGTCCTTCAAGCATGCCGCCGGATCGGGGCCGTCGCCGTTAGCGCCGGGGATTTCCAGGCCGGTGCCATAATAGGCGCCATCCTCAAAGTGCATGATTACCTGATATCGCTTTGCCAGGTCTGTCGCCTGCTTCCAGACTTTCGGGGCGAAGGGGCGGCGCAATTCGGCGGCCGACTTTTTCTTGGCCGATCGCTTTTTGGATTTGTTCGACAGGGATCGCATGTAAATCTTAGGCTGGGACCTACCCTTCTGCCCCGCCCAGTTCCCGCGTCTGAAAAAGCCACATCCCCGCTGTCAGCGCGAAGAACGTATACATCGCCGCATACAGCAGCGCCCAGCCCACATACCCCCAGATGCTTGAAAGCGCGATGGCGTGCTGGTCGTTGATGAACTGGGCGACCTTGATCTTCTCGTAGACCGTCTTCTGGCGGAGGTCGAAGTTTTCGAGATACGGAAGAACGGTGGCGAGGGTCCAGGCGGTGGCTTTTGTGAGGGCGCTTTGCTGGGCGGTGGAGGGGAAGAGAAAGCGGGTGAGGTTGCCGGCCATATACAGAAAGATGACGACGGGGAGATTGACGACCAGTGAGACGCGGGTGGAGAGGGCGACGCCGACGGCGGCCAGAACGCTGATCTGGAGCCAGAGCAGGACCAGGGCGGGGGCGAGGCCGGCCAGGTGCATGAGGCGCAGGCCGTGGAGGCGTTTGAGTTCGAGGTCGTCGAGTGAATTGGCGTTAATGAGGTAATCGCCGGGGATTCGCCACCACATGCACAGTCCAAGCACAAGCCCCAGGAGCGCTACGGCCAGGAGGGAGGAGAGGATGATGCCCAGATATTTGCCCAGAAGCACTTCCCAGCGTTGAACCGGTTTGCTCATGAGGGTGAGCATGGTGCGGTCTTCGATTTCGTCGAAGATGGATTTGCTGGTGGCAAAGAGCGTGGTGATGAGGACGAAGAGGAGGACAAAGTCGAGGGTGACGACTTTGTACATGACGGAATCTTCGCTGAGGGTAAAGAAGGGCAGGACGCTGAAGATAACCAGGACGGCCGACCCGAGGGCCAGGAGGAGGGGGTAAATTGGCTGGACGATGGATTCGGTGAAGGTGTGGCGCAAGATGACGTAGGTGCGGTAAAAGCTGACTGGCGGCGCGGAGCGGCTGGAGCGGGGGGTTGTTGCTCCGGTCGAAGTGGGCACTGAAGCAACGCTATTATCTTGAACAATCTGGGACATGATGGTGAAGCGTGATGAGGCTTGGGTCAGGACAATGCGAATCCAGTTCGGCGATGGAAGCGCCGGGCGATCACCTGTACATGATAATGAAGACTGATGACTGGGCCAGTGGCAATGGCGAAGGATGGGCTAATGGCGGATGTAGAACTGTTGAAATTCGCCGGTGGCCGGGGCCTCGTCCACATCCAGTCGTTTGATGTGTCCATTTAATTTCGAGCGGATGCCGTTAATCAACTGGTCCATGTCTGGATCGGGGCCTTCGATCACCAATTGCACCCGGCCATCGGGAAAATTGCGCACGAAACCGCCGACGTCGTATTGGATGGCGAGGTTTTGCGTGGTGTAGCGAAAGCCAACCCCCTGAACATGGCCGCTGAAATGAACGATCCGACGATGCATGAAATGATCCCTCTGACGCTGTCCCGACGGCGAACAAGGTGAGTGTAGCAAGGATAGGGGAGGACTGCCAAGGAAATTCCTGGCTGAAACAGGCGCTGCTTGCGGCTTAGGCAAAGGTTGAATGGCAGATGAGGCAGTGATGAGGAGGGACAAATAGCGGTTGGAAAAGGTGGAAAGTAGGCGTATACTGCGATTTGCGGTTGTCGTTCACGCCCCATCTTTTCCAGCCCACTGCTTTTATGGGATTGCAAAATCGCAGAGTTTGGTTTTTGGTGATGGTTGCGGCCGTGCTGAGCGTTGCGTGGCTGTTGTTGCATGACAGCAAGCGGCCGCTTTGGAAGCAGGTGGAGAGTGGGACGCCCCAGGAGCAGTCGTCGGCGGTAACGCAGCTTGGGGCCGATCCGGCCGTGCGATCGTCGGCACGGTTTCGGAGTCTGACGCAAAACACCAGTCCGACGGTGGCGGCGGCGGCGATCCGATCCATCGCTTACGGAGCGACTCAGACGGATTTGCCACTGTTCCAGGCTGCGGTCGACAGCGCAAGTCCGGAGATTCGATCGGCCGGCATTGAAGGTCTGGCCAATGTTGGAAAAGAAATCCAGGCGCCGAAATTGGTAACGATGCTGGCCAACGACGACAACAAGATGGTGAAGGTGACGGCGGCGATGGCTTTGGGCCATATGCATCATTGGGAGGCGACGCCGGAATTGCTGAAGGCGATGCACGATCCTGATCCGACATTGCCGCGGCGGCGGGTAACGCCCTGGAGCGGATGATGGGGCGGAGCTTTGGGTTTAATGCCAATGACACTCCAGAGAAGCGGCAAATCGCGATCAACCGGTTCAATAAATATGTGCAGGCGGTTCGTGGCGGGGACAAGCCAAAATAGCTTTGAAGAAAGAGGCCGATATGAAAATGAGTCTTCCGCGTCGGGCGTTCACCATCGTTGAGATGATGGTGGTCATCGCCATCCTGATGATCCTGCTGGCCCTGTTGCTGCCGTCGATGGGGCGGGCGCGATCGGCCGCAAAGCTCGCCTCCTGCACGAACAACTTACGCATGATTTATACCGCGACGGGAGGGTACACCACTGATCAGGCGCGGGCCACGCCGCCCACGCCACTG
The DNA here is from genome assembly GCA_963788015.1 of uncultured Phycisphaerales bacterium. Taxonomy (GTDB): domain Bacteria; phylum Planctomycetota; class Phycisphaerae; order Tepidisphaerales; family Tepidisphaeraceae; genus JBBRHH01. The sequence goes on along the minus strand of CAWBEY010000012.1, from coordinate 1,206,066 downwards.
ACCGTGCCTGGCTGGCAATCGCAGATCCTGCCGTTTCTCAATGGCGATATGCGGGTGCTTTACTGTATGGAGGACAACAACCCCTACAGCGTGGCCGGATCGACGACCGGCACCACGGGAACAACGGGGACCGGCACCACCGGCACGAGCGGCAGCAGCAGCACGAGCTATCCGTCGGACACCGGGCTGAAGATGAAGGTGATGGATGGCAACAGGAACTACATGTATACGGTTCAGGTAGGCGTATTCACCATGCCGGCGCCGGCGCAGTTTTACCGTAATAGCCCAACGAACGTTGCCGGCTGGCGCATTCGCACTGGCACAACCCCCACGCCGACAAGCTTTCAATTGGAATTCGAGGATGGCGTTGACCAGAACTGGTCTGACATTTACATACAATTTGACCTGCTGCCCACCGGCCAGACCCAGATCAAATACAACGGTGGCGGCGCGGGTTATTCCTATGAGATCGACGATTCACAGGGGAATGTCGTTCCGGGATTTAGTTACATGTGTGGTGGAGGTAAAGGCACGTCGGTGGTGGGCACCACCGCCATCATCACGGGGACTACCACTTACTCGGCCGGCGGTAGCGGCAGCGACGGCAGCTATGCCGCAGGCGGCGCCAGCCGCTGGCTTTGGCAGGCCGACGGCAGCTATGGCTTCAACATCTACGCAGGCGACCCGGCATACCGGCCCAGCCTGATCATGGCGCTTGACTATGCCTCTGACAAAGCCGACCCGAAAAATGATGACTGGTCGCAGTGGGCAAGCCCGACGGGATTGGGCTACTTCTGGTTTGCCCGACACGGCGGCCGGTGCAACGTTTTGTTTGGGGATGGCTCAATCCAGCAACTCGCAGCGCCGGACATCAACCCCACCAACTCGGCCGCGGTTCAGACGCGATATTGGGTGCCGTGAATAGCGGGGGTTGAATGAAAATCAATGCACAGATGAGTCATTGAATCAAGCTCCACGATGACCCCCAGCCCACCAGGTGGTTCGACATTTTTTGGTCCAGCCTTTTCGTCGCCAAAATTGACTTCCCTCCTCGCCACCGCTAGTTTCCAGCCCGCTTTGTAAGAATTCAAAGCACCGCCGTTGCGGCCGGGAACCTGCGCGTTCCCCCTTGCGCGATAACCACAAAAGGAACCATTTACATGCCACAGTTCAAAGACGTTACGGCGCCCGTGGGCGGCCAGACCATCACCATCCAGAACGGCAAGCTGAACGTACCGGATCATCCCATCGTGCCGTTTATTGAAGGGGATGGAACTGGGCCGGACATCTGGCGGGCCAGCGTTCGGGTGTTTGATGCTGCTGTTCAGAAGGCTTACGGCGGCAAGCGCAAGATTGCGTGGATGGAAGTGTTCGCCGGTGAGACCGCGTTTAAGAAGTTTAACAACTGGCTTCCTGATGACACCGTGGATGCCTTTCGCGCCTACCTGGTGGGCATCAAGGGACCGCTGACCACGCCGGTGGGCGGGGGTATCCGGTCGCTGAACGTCGCGCTGCGGCAGATGCTCGACCTGTATGTTTGCCTGCGCCCGGTCCGGTATTTCACTGGCGTTCCTTCGCCGGTGAAGCGGCCTGAAAAGGTGGACATGGTGATCTTCCGCGAGAACACGGAGGATATTTACGCGGGCATCGAATACGCGGCCGGCACGGCCGATTCGCAGAAGATCCTCGACTTCCTCCAGCAGAATTTTCCGAAGGAATTTAAGAAGATCCGTTTCGGCACGCAGGAGGCGGCGCAGGGTTGGCAAAAGCAGTTGGAGGCCGTGGGCGGGCCGGGGCGAAGCGTTGGCGTTGAAGTTGGGATTGGTTTCAAGCCCGTCAGTTTCCTGGGCACCGAGCGGTTGATGCACAGCGCGATCAGCTACGCCATCGCCCACAAGCGCAAGAGCGTCACGCTGGTCCACAAGGGGAACATCATGAAGTACACCGAGGGCAGTTTCCGCGACTGGGGTTATAAGGTGGCTAGGGATGCTTTTGGCGCAGTTGAAATCGACGGCGGCCCGTGGTGCAAAATCCCTGATGGCAAGGCGGGCGCGGGCATAATTATCAAGGACGCGATTGCTGACATCACGCTTCAGCAGGTGCTGACGCGGCCGGAGGATTTCGACGTGATCGCCACGCTCAACCTCAACGGCGACTATCTGTCTGACGCGCTGGCGGCACAGGTCGGCGGCATTGGCATCGCGCCCGGCGGCAACATCAACTACATCACCGGGCACGCCGTCTTCGAAGCTACCCACGGCACGGCCCCGAAATACGCCAACCAAGATGTGGTCAATCCGGGATCCGTCATTCTCTCAGGGGTCATGATGCTTGAATACATGAACTGGAACGAGGCCGCAGACTTGATTCTGAAAGGGCTCGAAAGCGCCATCGCCGCCAGGACCGTCACGTACGATTTTGCCCGGTTGATGGAGGGGGCGTCGAAGATTAAGTGCAGTGAGTTTGCGAGTGAGATGATCAAGCACATGTGACACTCGCAATCGGTGATGAATTTCAGCGGGACGTCAGATGAAACTTTATCACGTATTGGTTGAGCAAGAGGAGAAGTGGCTTATTGGCCGCGTTCTGGAGCGCGAAGGGATTACCACGCAGGGACGGTCGCTGGACGAGCTGGTTTTTATGGTGCGCGATGCCATTGATCTCATGTGGAATGAGAAGGGCGTTCAGCTTGAACTGGTGATTCCCGGAAATGCTTTGCCCGCCGTGCCGCGTGTGAAATCAGTAAAGACGCGAAAGCCGGTTGGGCGCAGGCGCACGACGGCAGACCCTGCATAGGAGATGCAATGAAGGTCCTTCATGTGCGAGTTCAGCAGGAAGACGATTGGTTCATCGCCCAGGGGTTGGAGGAACCGGGCGTTATCACGCAGGGTCGCAGTCTTGATGAGATTTTTTCCAATGTGCGGGAAGTGATTGGCCTGATGTTCAACCAGAAACGGGTGGACATCGAATTGCTCCTTCCGTCAAAACTAAAGCTTAGCGGAACGCCCCGCGTCCGGCGTTCGAAAATGCGTGCTCCTGCTGCCTGACAATGAAGCATTGGGCACGTGGCTTGCAACACCGCCTCCCTCAACACAAGGAGCCGCCATGCCAACACTTCCCCACCGCACCCTCGGCCGATCTGGTCTGTCCGTCTCGGCCATCGGTCTAGGCTGCATGGGCATGTCGGAGTTTTATGGCAGCCGCAATGACGAGGAATCTATCCGGGTCATTCACCGCGCTTTGGACCTGGGCGTTGATTTTCTGGACACGGCCGACATGTATGGCGTTGGCCACAATGAGCAACTCGTCGGGCAAGCCCTTAAAAGCCGCCCGCGCGACAGCTATGTTTTAGCCACCAAGTTCGGCAACGTGCGTGGCCAGGACGGCAGTTTTCTGGGTGTGAATGGCCGGCCTGAATATGTGCGGTCTGCCTGCGACGCCAGCCTCCGTCGGCTGGGTCTGGATTACATCGATCTTTATTACCAGCATCGCGTGGATCCCAACACTCCGATTGAAGAGACGGTTTCAACCATGGCCGACCTGGTGAAGCAGGGCAAGGTGCGACATCTCGGTTTGTCCGAGGCCGCCCCGGAAACCATTCGGCGCGCGGCGGCCGTTCATCCGATCGCGGCACTTCAGACGGAATATTCGCTCTTTTCGCGCGAGCCAGAGGCCGACGTTCTTCCCGTCTGCCGCGACTTGGGGATCGCGTTTGTCGCGTATAGCCCCCTTGGCCGGGGCTTTTTGAGTGGGGAGTTCAAGAGCCCAGACGATTTTCCAGAAGATGACGTCCGTAGAAAATTTCCGCGCTTTCAGGGCGAGAACTTCCAGAAAAACCTTGACCTGGTTGGCGAAATTCAAGAGCTTGGCCGGGAAAAAAGCTGCACGCCTTCGCAGCTCGCCCTCGCATGGGTGCTGGCGCAGGGGGAGGACATCATCCCCATCCCAGGCACGAAGCGCATTAAGTATCTGGAAGAAAATGTTGCGTCACTTCAAGTCCAACTCACGAGCGACGATCTGCAACGCATCGACAAGGCCCTCCCCCCCGGCCTGGCCGCCGGCGACCGCTACCACCCGGCCGGCATGAAAACCATCAACCTCTAAAAGTCAGCGCCCAGATCGTGGCACGGTGCCCCGCCCGCGTCTTCATACTAATCGCCAGAATTGCAATATAGGCATCGCACCTCCGCACAAAAACCTCTTCTCCCTCCGTGGCCTCCGTGTTCTCCGTGGTGAAAAAATCTCCACCTCACAAACTCCACATCACCCCCACAAACCCCTCCACCCCATTGATGCTCGGATTCCGCACTTTTCCTTCAATTTGCGCATTGGACAGATGAAAATAGCGCACGCCGCCCATCAGGTGGAGCCGTTCCTGGATTGGATAGGTCACGCCGATCCCGGTGCGGGTGATGAAGTTGAAATGTGTGCCGCCCTCGGGCACGCGCCGCGTCGCCTCGGCCGGGCCGAAGGAAACATCGGCGAAGATTGTCGCTTTTTCGAGTTGCAGGAAGTGATGCCGCAACACCCCGGACATGCCATACGCCCACGCGTTTTGGTTGGATTGCCACACCCGATATCCCGATGCTTCAAGGCTGAGTGAGACGTTGTCCCAGACGTAATAGCCGACGCCAAAAGCCGCCGAGCCTAAATCGGAATCGGCATCAATCCCACCGGCGTAAGTTCCATAGCCTTGAAGTGTGAGCGTTCCCTTGGGGAATGAGGGCGCATGGCCGTCAGCAAGAGCATCATGCGTCAGGCCGCAGAGGACCACCGCAACAATCAAAAAACTCCAACGTGCCATCGCTGTTCCTCACCCTTTGCGGGCCGTGTATTCCGAGAATATTCCAAGCTCCACGTGCCGCTTCACATCGACAAACCCGGCCTCGCTCAGCGCGTCGATCAGCGCCTGGGGTGGCAGGCAAGCTTCGATGGTGTCCCAGTAATACTGCCACAACACCTGCGACGCCGCCCGCCCCGTGCTCACGCGCGTCAGCATCGGCACCACGCATCGCATATATGCCCGCAACATGGATCGCCATACCCTTCCCCGCGGCGCGGTGATTTCCAGAATAGAGACCTTTCCGCCCGGCCGAAGCACTCTGAAAAACTCCGCGAACGCCCGCCGCACATCCCCCACGTGCCGCAGCGCGTACCCCATCGAGACAAAATCAAACTGCTCCGCGGCCAGCGGGATTTGTTCCCCCACCCCCATCACGGCCGATATGCCCAGCGCCTCCACGGCCCGTTTCATCATGCCGGCGCTCGGGTCAAGGCCGATCACCAGTTTGGAATCTCCGACGATCCCGATCTCCTCGCGCACCACCAGTCCTGTTCCGACGGCCACGTCTAGTACTTTCATCCCGGCGGAGAGCCCCGCCCGCAACAGCGCCTTGCGGCGATACCACCGCCCACTGCCAAACGACAACAGCCGCTCAACATGGTCATAATCCCCGGCCGTCGCATCGAACATGCGCTGCAGAAATGGCCGTTTTACCGCGGCGCCTGCGTAGTAGGCATCGAGCGTTGGGTGGGGGGGCAGCAGGATCGCGGGCGATTGGGCGGACATTTGCGAAAGTCTACCATCCCCATCGCGTGACGAAAGCCACGACCGTCCCCCTGGCGTTGCCGCTGTGCCCGCGACTTCGTATATATCGCACTCGCATCATGTGGCCCGCTCCCTCTATCAACCCCGTTGTGATTGCGCCCACTTTCAATAACGCGCGCACGCTGGCCGGTATCCTCCAACAGATCGACCTCAACAACCTCCCTGTCATCGTGATTGACGATGGCTCTACTGACGCAACCGCGTCCATTCTTGACACTTGGTCCGGTGCAGCGGACACCCACACCCTCCTCACGCACTCCAGCAATCAAGGCAAGGCGGCCGCTTTGTCCACTGGTTTTGTCCATGCCCTGGGCGTGGGCTTTACCCACGCCATCACCATTGATACCGATGGGCAGCTTAATCCGGCTCAAATTCCTGAGCTTCTCCAGTGTGCAGTCGATCACCCTACCGCTCTTGTTCTGGGCGTTCGCGATTCCACTTCTGTCGACTATCCCTTTGCCAGCCGATTTGGCCGGTGTATTTCTAATTTTCTCGTTCGCGTTGAAAGCGGCGCGCGTGTGGCCGACAGCCAATGCGGGTTTCGTGTTTATCCGTTGCAGCAACTTCGACCGCTTCATTGCCACGCGACACGGTACGGGTTCGAGACTGAAGTCCTGACCCGTGCAGCGTGGGCTGGTGTGCCAATCGAGCAGATTCCGGTCGAATGTGTCTATCGCCTTCCCGACGGCCGGGTCACTCACTTTTGCCCCTGGCGCGATTCGCTTCGCGCGGTCCAGATGCATTTGTTGCTTCTGCTACGATCGCTGCTTCCCTGGCCATTCTTCCGCATCGCGGATCCCGTCCCCACCGGCACGCTCTTTCATCGGTTCGCCCAGTGGCTCAGCCCCGGGCGTGCGTGGCGTGCCATTAAAGAAGATCCCGCCCACCGTCCTCGCTTCGCAGCCGCCGTGTCGGTTGGCGTGTTTATTGCCAATCTGCCGCTTTATGGCGTTCAAACGGTCATTGGGCTTTATGCCGCCAGGCGATTTCGGCTGAATCCACTGGCCGTCGTGGCCGGGTCGCATCTTTCCACGCCGCCGGTTGGGCCGATCCTCATCGCGGCCGCCATCGCTGTCGGACACTTCCTTATCCACGGCGTGCTCCCTGATCTTCGGACCTTCAACCCGGCCGTCATGGGATACAAGGCTCTCATTAAATCCGTTCTTCTCGAATGGGCAGTCGGCAGCCTCGTGGTCGGCTTGATCCTTGCCGGCCTGGCGTACGTCATTACGCAACTTGCGCTGCGCTGTGTGCCTCTGCATAAGCCGGCAGACCAAGAAACTGATCCAGGGCAGCGGGCTCCAGTCCCCGATCGCGCAGTCGCAAAATCAGCGGCCTGATCGCGGCCACCGTGGCGGATGGGTCGCGCTTGCTTCGCGGCTCAACGCCATCATGCAGCAACAACACGTCCCCGGCCTGTGCGCTTGGCACGAGCCTCGCCAGAATGCGTTCTGGCGTTGTAGCAATCCCGTCCACGCCCCGCCTTGTCCAATTGATCACCGCGTGCCCCGCCCGCAGCGCTGCGCCCATGACGTACCAGGTCTTGATCCCCATTGGCGGGCGAAACATCATGGCGCGTTTACCGATCACCTGCTGGATGATCGCATCCGTCTGACGCACCTGCCGTTCCCAATACCACGGCCCGCGAAAAATGCCCATGCGCGGATGATCGAAACTGTGATTCGCGACGACGTGCCCCTCGCGGTGCATGCGCGAAAGCAACTGGGGACACCGCCGCACGTTGGCGCCGATGACAAAAAACGCGGCTCGCGCATTCAGTTCGCCCAGCATATCCAGGATCGCGGGCGTGGATTCGGGCGTCGGACCGTCGTCAAAGGTGAGGGCATAGCGCGGCCGGCCGTCGGCCGGCCCCCGCGCATGCACCGGGCCCCAGAAGGTATTGGTTGGCGAGAACGAAGCCCACAGCGCCGCGCTGCCCGTCACCAGGCTCCCGCCAATGCCGGCCGCCAGCGCCACGGCGTTCATCGCTGCACCCGTGGCCGATACCCTGGCTCCAGCGCCTCGAGCACATCCTCATGCCGCACGGCCCGGTCCAGTCTTCCCGTCATGGTCATTACAAATGTCGCGCTGTTTAGCTGGTTCAAGCCGCCGTGCGTCGAGGCCATTTTGATGTACCGCTCATACGTCGGATCGCCCGCGCAATACCCATCCTTGATCGACAGCAGCACCGTTGGCGCATGCACCACCTTGCCATGCAGGGCATCCCAGATCCGGCGCGGGGCGTTTGGCCAGGGATGGTCAAGCGTTTTGCGAAACCAGGTGTTGTCGTCGGTGAATCCGTCGGCGTCCATTTGTTCGTCGGCTTTTAGCTGCGCCACCACCGGAGTATAGCCCAGCACGTCATCATCGATTACGACGTAGCGCAAGCGCTGCTGGCGACACTCGATGGCCGCCCTGCCGTGCGGGCCTTGAACAATGACGCGGCCTCCTTCGCTGTAAATCGCCAGCTCGATCGGGTCATGCCGGCACAGCGCGGCCGCCACCTGGGCGGGCCTGCGCGTATGCACCCCTGCGCACGTCACCAGCCCGTTGATCTCCACCACGCAGTCCCGCTCATCGCGCAGCACATCCCCCACGTGAAACCCTTCGTCCGCCAGCATCTTGTCGAGCGAGATATTTTGCGACGGCATGTAGTTGTGCCCATGGTCGGCCATCATGGAAATTTTAATCGCCCCTCGGCGCTCGTACAGCAACTGCAAGCACAACTGCCGGGCCCCATCCAGGACGCGCTGGGCGCCGATCTTCCCGTGCTTGCAGATCACGCTGGCCGCACTGGCGATATAGACGATGCTGACGCGATCCGGGGATTTTTCCAGCGCCCGGCGGGCCTGCTCCAACTCGGCCGCGAACCAGACGTCGGGGTCCAGGAACGACAACCCCTGCTCCATGAAACTCGCCCGATAGTGCAGCCGCCTCTCCCACGGCTCTTCGTATCCCATCACGCGCGCCACAGATTGCCCTGCCGCTTCTGCGTAGCCTGGTCGAAATACTGGTCGATGAAACCCGGCAGCGGCGGCGCCTTCAATACGTCCGTGTAGCAGACCTCCGTCAACGAGAAGAACGGCGCGATCATTTTCTGCGGCGGATCAAACCAACCGAAATCACCCGCGTTGTACCGGTCCAGCATCGTCTCAAACGGCACCGAATCCAGCAGCAGAATCAGATGCGGCACCTGGGCATTTGCATAATCCGCCAGCCGATACACCGCATCGCTCCGCCGCCCCTCTGGATCGTGATATATCAGCCGATCCACGCGCCCCTCCGCATCGTACGTCATCCCGAATTCGTGCGTGCCAGTGTGATGAATATCAAACCATTCCACTTCCTTCGTCCGCTGCACGGCACGCTGTGGAAACGAAAGCCGTGCTCCTGGCGCCCAGCATCCGCCCGACAAAACAGGCCGCGAGAAGCGCGGCCGCCCCCGCTCCCAACTTGCGCACCGCCCGCCCGCGCAACGTTAAGAGCAGCGGCAACAGGAAGAACAAAGACGATACGGCGCAGGCGACTACGCCGATGCCGACTGCCCATCCCAGTGAGCGAATCGCCGGCACCGAAGTGAAGATCAGCGAGCCAAAACCAAGTAGGGTGGCGGTCGCGCACAGCACCACCGCCTGGCTGCTGGCGGCCACCTTCTCCAGCATTTCGGGCCGCCCTTTGCTCCGCCGCGCCACGCTCACCAGGAAAATTCCATAATCCACGTCGATGCCAATCAGCAGCGGGATGGAAACGATGTTCGCCAGATTCATCTTTGCGCCGGCCAGCTTGGCCAGGAACATCAGGCACGCGAGGCTGCAGAGCGTGGGCACCACTGCCAGGAGCGCATCGGTCACGGATCGGAAATGGATGAGCAGATACACCGCGATGATGATGACCGCCGCGGCGATCAGCCTTGGCAGATCGCGGTGAATGGTGGTTTCGGTATCGATGGCCAGCACGCTCATCCCTGTCAGTGTTGCGCCCGGCTCATCGCGAAGCAAGCCTCGCAGCGCGGCCACCCGCTCTTCACGGCTGGCACGGCCTTCCATTGCGTCTTTCAAAAATATGAGTGTCATCGCCTCCGTTGGCACGTTGCTCGAAACTCCCGGCCTTGGCAACAGCGCCTCGGCCACCTGCTTGTACTTCATCAACTCCGCCACCCCGGGTGCCGTCGTCTGCGTCAACAGTTGCCGCAGGAACTTTGCGTAGGGTGCATACGCTTCTGCGCTGAACGAGCTCTCGCTCACCACCGCGTCAAAATCGGCAAGCACCCGCTGGGCAAACTCCGGCCCGACCTGCTCTACCCGCCCCGGCACGACGGCCGGGTCCGGGAGGAGCGTTGCAATACCAAACGTCGATGCCACTCCGGCGTCCCGCGCCGCGGGGTTGCTCATTTGCCGATCCACCCGGTGGGCCAGCAACAACAATTGTTCTGAAGAATCTGCGTGCAGGTATACGATCAACGAATCGGGGGCGCTGCCCATGCGGCTGGGCGACATGGGCCTGTGCGTAGAGGGGCGGATTGGGCCGTGGATGCAGGATCGTCGGATCCGACTCCATCGCCAGCCACGGGCCTTTCGACACTAGCCACCCCATCGCTACCAGGAGCGAAATGATTCCCATCCTCAGGCACCACGCCGCGTGTCGGTCGATCCAGGCCAACATCGGCCGGATTGAAACCCGCGCCCCCGCCCTCTGTCCCGCAACCGCTCCACGTCGATCCAGCAACACCAGGAGCGCCGGCAATACAAACATGGCGCCAAGAAGCGCCCCCGCCAGCCCCATCGACCCCACGATGGAAAAATCGCGCAGCATGCGCACCGACGCTAACACGATGGCCACGAAGCCCACCACCGACGTCACCCACGCGGCCACCAGCGCCCCGCCTATCGTTTGCATCGTGTCGGCCGCCGCCTCCACCGGCGTCAATCCGGCAAGCCGCCGCTCCTGAAAATGCACCAAATAAAAAATAGCGTAGTCAATTCCTATCCCCGCCAGCACGCCGCCGATGATGGCGGTCAGCGGCGTTACGCTTCGACGAAATATCGCGTACACGCCAAACCCGCACAGCACCCCCAGCGCTATCGGTACAAACGTCACCGCAAACAGCCGCAGTCCTTTGCGAAAGAAAATTAAGAACAATGCCGCGAGGCAGGCCACCGATCCCACGACCGTCGCAATCGAGTCTCTGCGAATCGACCGCTCGCTCTGCGCTGCGATGGGGTACGCCCCCGTCAGCTCCACCTCCAGATGATCGACGTTAGCGCGCTGCGCCGCACCAGAAACGGCCGCCGTGATCTGTCTGCAAAAACTCATATCGCTTGGCGGCTTGGTGCCTGCGATGCGAATCAGCAAGCTGCGTCCATCGGGCGACAAGAACGCATCGCTGTTCTGATAGGTCTGAAACGGCCGGGAGGCCACCAGGCGCTTCTCGATGAACTCATGCAGGCGCAGCGGGTCCTGCAAAATTGCCTTGGCGAGTGCTCCCGCCGCCGGCCCAGGCGCCGCCAGCATCGCCTCATTGCGTCGAAACTGGTCCTCCATCTCCGGCACGAGAAAGCCGTCTCTTGGCCGCCTCAAAATCTACATCGCTTAAATAGAACAACCCGTTTGGAGCAATCACCTCGCTTACAAACGCCCGGCTCTGTGCATCGGCCCGATAGCTGATCCGCGACACCGTGCCCGCGCCTTGTGCGTCGCGCTTGATCTCATTGGTGAGCCGATCCGCAAACGCCAGCAACCGCTCTGGCCGCGGTTCCCCTGCCGGCGTCGTCACCAGCACCAGCAGTTCATCCGCCGCCGAGAAGTCGTTTAAAACGCGCACCAGCGCCCGCGCGGCCGGATCGGTGGGGGAAAATAAACTTTCGAGGGACGTATCGGGCCGAAGGCGGAGCGCGCTCAATCCCGCCGCGACAGCCACCAATGCGGCAATCGCCACCGTCGCCCACGGATGCCGGGCCGGCCAATGAAAAATCGCCCCCCTCATTGAAGCTTCTCCGCCCGGGCAGGCGGGTGAAACGCACCGGCCGGGATTTCGCCGTTGACCTCCACGTCGCGCAGCTCGATGTGAATCGTGCCGGTGGCGCTTCTGGCTTCAATCTCCCCTGGCCAAACCGTGCCGCTCACTTCCAAATACTGTTTCAAGTCCAGCGTGAACCGCTCCAAGCCCCCCGCATCCTTCAGCACATATTTCCTGGGCGTCAGTGTCCTTCGATCCACTTCGCATGTGAGCACCGACCCATCCCCTCGCGCCTGCGTCACCGTTAGCCGCTCCCCGCGCTCCTCCACTTGCCCGTCCAACATGCCTCCCATCAGGCTCAGCCACTCGCGCATTAGATTTCCCACATTGGCCCCGGCCGCCATGATCTGGTCGCGCTGCTCCTTGTCCTTTGGCGGAATCACCCAAAGCCCGTCGGGCGTGAGCGTCAGGTCGAAGACCGCCTGCCCAAACTTCCACGCCCGCACCCGAGCGCGATCGGGCATCTGGATTACTACCGCCGCGTCCAGGCGTACCGTGTCGCCGCTTGCGCGCGTCAGTGTAATCAGCCCCTGTCCTGAAACGCTGTAGATTTGCGCTGAGCGATCGTGAATAATCTGCATGGACTGCCCGGCCGGCATTTGCGGATAGGTTGGTATCCGCTCGTGCGCAGCCAACCGCCAGCACCAGACCCACCATCACCAGCAAGCGTGGGTTCATACGCGCCTCCACCAGATGCCGCAGAATTTTCCCCGTGGCCGATCTTGGCAGCTTCTCGCGCACTTCGAAAATGCGCGGCACCTTGTACCCCGCCAGTTGCCCCCGCGCCAGTTGCCGAAGCTCCTCCAGCGGCGGTTTGCACATCCATCACGCAGCGTCACGATCGCCTTCAGGCGAAAGACGGTGTGGCTCTGCCGCACCGGCACCACCACGCACGCCGCGACGGCCGGATGTTGCTCGAGGACCGCCTCCACCTCCAGCGGGTTCACCTTCATTCCCCCCACGTCAATCAGCAGCTTCACCCGCCCGGTGATGAACAGTCGTCCTGACGCATCCAAGTATCCCAGATCCCCTGTCGCGAAATGTCCATCGATCAATTCTGCGGCTTCGTTGACATATCCGCTGAACATCGAAGCTGCCGCGAATCGCCACCTGCCCAATTTTCCCTGGCGGCAACAACACGTCCGATCGTTTAAGTCCAGGATGCGGATGCTCACCTCTCCGATATTGCATCCTACGCTGCGTGCATCAAATTCCTCGCCAACTGTATTGAACGTGACCGATCCAATTTCGGTCGCGCCGTAAAGTTGCGAAACCCGCACGCCAAACTTCGCTGAAAACGCTTCAAATACCGCGGCCGGCAGCGCCGCCCCGGCCGAATAGGCGGTCCGCAGCGAATGCCGCAACTTTCCCGGAAATGCGTCCCAGCATTTCAAACGTGGAGGGCACTCCAGGCAGAATTGTGATGCCGCCTTCCGCCAGCTCGCGCAGCACCACGCCCATGTCCAAACCCCTGCACAAATGCACGCAGCTTCCGCCCCACATTGGCGCCAGCAGGCCATGTTCCAGCCCATAGGAATGCGTCAGCGGCACGCTCATCAGCACGCGATCCGAGGCACGAAAATCAATCGTCTCGGCCATCGCCTGCGCCACCGCATCCAGACGAGCGCCCGCTCCGCCGCACAATTTTCGGCAGCCCGGTTGTGCCGGAGCTTTGCAACAACAAATCGCCTACGCCGCGCCCGCTAACGTCCGACTCCGCCACGCCGGCGCCACGAACGTTCTCGATCCGCATCGCCAACGTCATGCCTGGGCCCAAAACTGTCACGGCCCGCTCATCGCCAATCACGCTCACGGCCCCGGATTCCTCCGCCGCCCGCTTCAGCTCGACATCGGCCGCCTCGCATGAAAACGGAAACGCGGTGCATCCGGCAGACAGAACACCCAAAAACGCAATCGCAAACTCCGCCCAGTTCGCGCACGAGATCAGAATCACCGACCCAGCTTTAAGCTTTCCCGCCAACTCTTGCGCAAGCAGACCCACCCCGCCGGCCAGTTCCCCATAATTTAGCTCCCCTCCTTGCGGATCACGATAAGCACACGCCCCCGGCCGCTCCCGCGCATGGAGGTCCAACCGCTCCACCAACTTCAAAGAATGCTTCACGCCGCCCCCAAAGGCTCGCCTGCCGGCTCGCGCATCCCCACCTCCACCGGCCGCTCGTTCACCAGCGAAAACTCCGCCCGCCTGGGCACCAGTGGCCAATACTGCTGCAGCGCCACGCACAAACGATAAAACCACAACCGCCACCGCAGCTTCCACGCGGGCCTTGGAAACACCTGTCCCGCCAATGTCGAAATGACGGCCTTATGTACCTGCAACGGCCCTTGGCCTTCCATGAACAGCTCTCGAAAGCCGTGCCGGTAGTAATTGCGAATCAGGCTCCAGAAAACTCCTGTGCTTCCCTCGCACAAACCGGCAATACTTCCACCGCGCCAGATGCCGGGGAGCACAGCTTCCTGCTCAACAATTCCGTCGCCCGCCGCGCGGCCTCCTGACCGCTCATCATCGCCAGCGTCACACCGGTCGAAAAAATCGGGTCCAGAAAACAACCGGCGTCCCCCACCAGAAAATATCCCGGCCCCGCGTGCGGCCTGCATGTGTAGCTGAAATCCGCCAGCACCTCGTTGGATTCAGGTCCGCTCGCGTTTCGCATCCGATGACGCACCACCGGGCAGCGTTTCACGGCCCATTGCAACATTCCATCAGGCCGGAACGTTCAGCTCTTTTACAAAGCCTGGCCGGGTCACAAATCCCACGCTGGTCTTCGTGTCGCTCAAGCCGATCAGCCAGAACCACCCTTCGGAGCACATGATGATCGCCGGGTCGCCGCTGGCCTTTCCCGCCGGCCGCTCGACATTTTCAAAATGCTGAAAATAGGCCACCTTCTGCAGCATCGGATCGTCAAAGACCCGCCGCGTGCCCAGATGCCGCCCGACCACCGTGCTCTGTCCCGACGCATCAATCAATATCTTCGCGGCAAGTTGCTCCCCATCGGTCATCACCTCCACCGCCCCCTCCTCCAGGCGCACGATGCCCTTCACCGCCGTCTCTTCGCGCACTTCCGCTCCGGCCTCCCGCGCTGCGTCGAGCAGCATCTTGTCCAGATACGACCGCTCGATATTGAACACGCTCGTCCCGGGCACCAAGCCATCGGCAAACTCAAACGACATGGTCTTAAAATCGTCTCCGAACCCGAACTCCGCGCCGTATTTGGGCACATGCGGCAACTGGCGCAACTTCTCCTCCAGCCCAAGCTCGCGAATCAGCGGCATCGCCCGCGGCAGGATCGACTCGCCAATATGAAATCGGGGATGCCGCGCCTTCTCCAAAACGCAAACCTTCAAGCCCGCCCGTGCCAGCACGATGGCGCTCACCGCGCCGCCAGGCCCGCCGCCGATG
This sequence comes from uncultured Phycisphaerales bacterium, assembly GCA_963788015.1. GTDB lineage: Bacteria > Planctomycetota > Phycisphaerae > Tepidisphaerales > Tepidisphaeraceae > JBBRHH01. The sequence goes on along the minus strand of CAWBEY010000012.1, from coordinate 1,191,024 downwards.
ATGATGGCGTCGAATGGGCTGCTCATGCCGCATCTCAGTAATAAGATCGGCGCAACCCCTTCAATCTCCACCAGCAATTCCGAGCGGCACAATTCCGCCTGCACCATCTGCACGCGCGTTGACGGGTGAAACTCCCGCTGGATCATCTTCTCGATTGGCCGTGCATCTTCCGGCCGCACGTGATAAACGCGCACCTCGTTCATGGCCGCCAGACCCGCCGCCGCGCCAGCGCGCTCCAGCAGCGTGCGCAAATTCTCCAGCGTCTGCCCCATCTGGCCATTGAGGCTGTTGTGCTCCACGCTCCGTTCTCCGCAGATGCTGGCCGTCCCGGAAATCAAAAGCATCTCGCCGCCCCCAAGCGGGTCGGCCACGGCCGTTGCGCGTGCAAAACAGGGCGGCAGGGGCCCGTACCGGGTTGAATATCGAAAGGCCGGGATTTGCCGGGGATTTTCAAAGTTTCTGCCCGGTGCTTTCATCGCCAGGCAATGGATGACCAGATCCTCCCCGTCATGCCCCACCGCCGATGCGGCCGGCAGGCGCCTGGGCAATTGATCCACGCCCGTCAAACCATTCTTCCATCGCCCGAAATCGCCCCGCGTTAAACACCATGTACAGGTCGCGCCGCTCATCCATCGGCCGATGGATGGCGGGCAGATGGTTCCAAAAACGCACGGCATGATGATGGCCACACCCCGCCAGCGCCGACCGAATACACGCATACGCCGCAGTGGTCTGTTCCTCAAACGCAACCGCCCCAAGCAATCCTGCCCGTGGCGACCGCACGCTGACCAGCGTCGCGGCACCTTCTCGGATCGTCACTTCAAATCCGTCGGAAATGCGCGGGCGCGCCTCTTCTCCCGTCAACTCGCGCGCCCATGACGGCGGCGTCAAGTCCGCTGCAGGCTGAGGTCGTGCATGTGCAATTGGATTGGGCAACACGTTCATCGTCTGGATTCGCTCCAATCAAAAATTGCATTATGTTCAAGCCCCCTTGATTCACAACACGCTCACCCGCACGCCGCTGCACGAGCCGGAAAAGTCGGTGCATAGGCTTATAAACGACTGCATCGCCTCATCCTCTCTCGCTGCCCGCCCCGCCGCTAGTCCCAGAAGTTTCGGCATTCGCTTCGACAGCAGCACCGCCGCCATGCCGATCAGCGGCGTCGCGCTGAACGTCTCGGCCACGTGCCCGCACATCGTTGAAACAACCGCGTTCCCGCCGCCTCGCCGGATGGCCGCCGCCTCCGCCCGGTCCACCCAAGTCCCGCACGCCGAGCTCATCACATGCCCCACCTCCCCAAGCTCCTCCAGCACCTGCGCCGCCGCCTCAATCGCTCCCGATCTCTGGGCGCTGGCCGCACCGGCGGTCGCGTCAATCCGCCCCCGCGCCCTCCCGCCGCGCCTTTGCATTTGCTCCCGCGACTCCAGCACCAACAGCACCGCCCCAGCGCCGATGGTAAATCCTCGTTCATTCCCAAACGGCACCCCACCCGCGCCCGCTGCCGCCAGCCCACAGTGTCGATACGCCTCGTTCACCACGCTACAGTATTCCTCGCCCGCCCCCACGATAGCCCGATCCCACTCGCCGCTGCTGATGCGCGCCGCCGCCAGTGCCAGCGCATCCAGGCCGGCCGTGCGCGTACCAATCACCGCCTGGCACGCCCCCTTCAAGCCCAGCATAAGGCTCAACTGCGCCGCGCCTCCGTTAGGCACGGCTTCGGCAAACAGCATCGGATTAGCCGCGCCCAGCCCTTCCTTCACAATCTGCGAATAGTAAGCGTTGCTGTAATTGCTCGACCCATGCATCGTCCCCAGCACCGCGCCGCATTCCTGCGCGAAGGCAGCCATGTCCTCAATTCGCGCATCCCGGCAAGCCAACGTCGCCGCCGCCAGTGTGAGCTTCACATAATCGCTCATCCGCCGAACACGCCGGGCGCTGAGCAATCCCTCCAAACTCTCCTCGGCCACCGCCCCCGCGTCTCGCTCCCACGCCGGCGATTCCAAGTCATTCAGCCGCGCCACCAGCGCTTCATTTCCCACGATCTTCGGCAGCACTACGCCGATCCCGGTGATCAGCACCTCCTGGCCAGATTTTGGATGAACTCGCTTCGCCGATTCACCCTCCGGCCCAAGCACCACGCAGGCGTTTGACCCTCCAAATCCCAGCGAAGTATTCAGGGTGTGCCGGATGGCTGCCTTGTGCACCTCGCCTGTCGACAGCTTCAAATTGGCGAACTCCACCTCTTCCTTCCTGACATTCGCGCACACTGGGACTACCTGGTCCCGCAGCGCCATGGCCGACAAGATCAGCTCCACCGCCCCCGCTCCCCCGAGCGTATGCCCCAGATGACTCTTGAACGCCACCACCGGAATTTCCGGCAGGCGCTGGCCAAACACGCTGGCCAGCGCCGCGTGTTCACTCAGATCATTGTCCGGCGTTCCCGTCGCATGCGCCGCCACCAGATCAATCTCATGGGCGCTCAGGCCAGCGCGTGTCACCGCCTGCCGAATAGCCCGCGCTGCCCCATCTCCCTGTGGGTGCGGCTGGGTCAGGTGATGTGAATCAGCCGACTCTCCCCAGCCCGCAATCGCCGCCAATGCACGTACTCCGCGCCGCCGGGCATCATCTGCGCGCTCCAGCACCACGATGCCGTATCCCTCGGCCAGCTTCATCCCCTGCCGATCCTTCGCGAATGGCCGAAGAGGCCCCTCGGCCACCAGCCGCAAGCTCCCAAACCCGCCGTACACGTATTCGCTGATCGTGTCGTATCCCCCCGCGATCACCAGATCCGCCTGCTTCGTCTGCAACAGCGTCACCCCCAGCGCCACGCTCCCCAAGCTTGACGAACAGGCCGAGCACGTCGTCGCCGTCATGCCGCCGATCCCGTAGCCTTCAATCGCCATCCTTAGTGTGTCGCCCGCCAAAAAGTTTCGCAGCTCACCAAAGTCTCCACCGCGCATGAACCGCCCGGCCGCCCGCATCCCGTGCAGCGTCGTCCCCACCATGCACGCACACCGCCGAGCCGGATACGGCAGGGGGGTAGTGATGCACGCATCGGCCAGCGCATCCCCAATGGCCCGCCGCAGGTAACGCGCCTCGCGCGGCAGTTGCGGCGCGAAACTGTCCGGCAAATCCAGCGCCTGCCCACCATCCTTCCCCGCCGCCAGCGCCTGCTCCATCGCCCCCATCGGCCCCATGCCGCACTTGCCCGCCAGCACCGCCTCCCACGTCGCCTGAGGCGACAGCCCCAGGCTGCAGAGCAGACCCGCCCCAGTGATCACCACCTGTTCAACAGTATCACGCATGCGGTTTCTCAATTGATCGCATCTTCAACAAACGCCGGCTCCAGCACCAGCCACTGTTCGGGATATGCCCGGACGTATTTCTCAATCACCTTTCCCACTTCAAGCAATGCCGGATGCACGCCATCCACCAGCTCCGCCTCCGGGTCCACCTCAATCGCCGGCTCGGCAAACAGCCGGCAGCGGCCATCGTTTGTTCGCACGGCAAACACCGGCACCAGTGGGCTCCCGCTGATTTGCGCCAGCTTCACCGGGCCGATCGGCAACATCAAGTGCCCGCCAAACATCGGCACCGCCTGCGCCTTTTGGCCCGGCATCGCCCGATCCGCCTGCATCACCACCACTTCGTTCCGTTCCAGCGCATCCCGCAGGCCCATCCACGTATCCCAACCCTCGTCAATGGCCGCCTCCCGCACCCCCAGCGTCTTTCGCAGTTCCCGCCGCACTGTCTCAAAGCCATCCATCGCATCGCGCTTGTAAACGACATGAATCACCGGCTCGACGGCCGCCAGCGCTGCCAATCCCACCTCGAAAGATCCCATGTGCGCGGTCAAAATAATCGCACCCCCGCCCCGCCTGCGCCGCTCCTCCACATATGCCTCGCGCCCCTCCACTCCTGCGATGCGTTCGTGCAACTGCTCCGCCGTCATCCCGCTGCTCTGGCCCACATCCATGACAAAGTTATAAAAGCTCCGCACCACCGCCGCCCCAAACGCCCGCTGCCGCGCGGCTGAGATTCCTGCTCCCAGAATCCGCCGGGCGTTGGCGCTCGTGCCGCGTACTACCGATGTTGAAAAACGCATCGCCCCCCAAACCCCGATGGGTCGAATCGCCCGCAACAGCCACGGCGCCCGGCGAGCCAGAAAGAACACACACCCCAGCACCGCCCGCACCCCCATTCCCACGCCCGCCTCCTCCCGGCCCTTGGGCACCGCTACCATAGGCACCAGCTTTTCCACGACAACCTGTTTCACTTGCCAGCCGCCCCCAGGTTCTCCAGCGGCCGCACCGTCTTCACCCCCGCCGGCAACTCCAGTTTTAATGCCCCCTCCGCAATCCCCGTGTTCACCTTCACATTCGAGAACCGAATCACGGTTTTCTCCCCATCACTGTCCACCAGTTCAAACGCCAGGATGTATCCATGCTCGGCGTCGATCAACACCATAACGTGATCGACGTGCTCCCGAATCGCCTCGTCCACGGGCGTCAAGCCGCAGGGCCAGGTGCGCTGCGTCGTCGGCCGCCCCCATCTCCCTACCTGATGCGGGCGCAAACTTGAAATGCTCGATCAGCATCGCCAGCCGCGGCAGGGGGGATGATGCCATCGCCCCCAGGTTTCCCGCCAGCGGATAAATCTCCAGCGTCTTTTCGGACGGGTAAAACAGGCTTACTTCTTTCTCATCCACCCGCATCACCGTCGCCGCCGGCGTGCGCGTATCCCACAGCATGGCCGATCCCTTGGCCCGCACTGTCCCCGCGCTCACCATCGGCTTCTTCAAAAGCGGGGTAAATTTCTGCTGCTCGAAATCCGCCACCAGATCCACGATCGCCCCCGCCTTCTGATCCACCTTCGTCATCCGCGCCCACAGCGCCGCGTCCAACCCCTCGGGCGCGGCCACGGGCAACGTCGCCGGCCCCGCCCCCATCGCCAGATTCACCATCACCAAAACCAGTGCAATTCTCACGCGGCCCCTCCATCCCGCCGATGCAATGCAATCGTTCCCCGCGCCACCACCACCCCCTTCACCTTGGCAGATACTTCGCACAGTTGCAGTGGCCCAAGCGTCCCCGTCACCCGCGCCTCCAGCTCAATCTCGGCCGGCGGCACCACCGTCTGTTCAAAGCGCACATCCACCTGCGCCAGCTTCCCCTGCGACGCACCCTCCGAAGCCCCGGCAATCCCCGACAACTGCGCCAGCGCCTCCGCGATCAACACCCCCGGCACCATGGGCCTGCCCGGAAAATGCCCGGCGAAAAACGCCTCATCGCCGCGCACCACCCACGCCCCCTTCGCCCACTCTCCGGGCCGAACTTCATCCACCCGCGAAACAAACCGAAACGCCTCCCCATGCGGCAGCCGCGCCAGCCAATCTATCGACTGCTCCACAATCACCTCTGTGGGCTTCACGGCTTGATTCGCCGCCACATACCGCGCCAGCGTCCCCACGTTTTGAAACGCTTCCTTCCCCACCGCCTGATTGGGAACGCGCACCCCAAACTGCCGCTCGATGCTCGTCACCAGCAGCAGCATGTCCAGCGAATCCAGATCGACATCCCCGCCGAAAAACGGCATGTCCTCCGGCAGCGCGGTCTCCGCACCCAGCTTTAAATCCCGGCGAAGGATCGTCCGCACTTGATCGAGAATTTCTTGTGATGGCGTGGCTTCCATGGCGTTGGGGGGCATCAGCTCATTGCCGCTGTTTTTGGAGTGCTTCGCGGGCGGGAATCTTCAGGATTGCCCGTCCATTTGCAAGCGTTCGCCTACACGATAGCCCATGGCGTTCCACGCGGCTATACTTCCGCCCCCATGAAGAAGTTCGCCTACCCCATCGGTAAGGCAATAACCCGATTCATCGGCTTCCAATGCGTCCGCACGGTCGTCCTCCACCCCGAACGCGCCGACCGGACCGGCGGCTTTGTTCTGGCCTGTTCCCACCTCAGCCACCTTGAGCCCTTCGTCGTCGCCGCCCTCATCCGCCGCCGGATCGACTGGATGGCCCGCATTGAATTTTACGGCAGCCGCATCTCGACGTGGTTCCTCAACGCCCTCGACGCCTTCCCCGTCAACCGCACCGGCGTCCCCGTCAAAGCCATCCGCACCTCGATTAGCCGCGTCCGCGCGGGCAAGATCGTCGGCATCTTCCCCGAAGGCGGCGTCGTCCACGGCCCGGCCTCGATCCTTCGCGGCGGCCCGATTAAAAAAGGCGCCTGCGTCGTTGCCCACCGTGCCGCCGCTCCCATCCTGCCCGTCGTCGTCGTCGGCACGGAAAAACTCAATTGCGTCCGACCCTGGCTCCCGTTCCGCCGCGCCAAGATCTGGCTTATCTTCGGCCAGCCCGTCCACCCACACCTTGGCGAACCCCGCCGCCGCGTCAGCCGCGATCTCATGGCCCAGGACCTCCAAGCCGAATTCCAATCCATCTACCGCGAGCTCTGCGCCACCTGCTCCATCGATGACGCTGCCGTCGCGTAATATTCCAAAGCGTGAGCGACACCTTCTACAACCTCATCCGCGCCATCGGCACCCCCATTTTCTGGGCCTCCGCCAGGCCCACGGTCATCGGCCTGCATCATGCCCGTCTAAAAGGCCCCTTCATCCTCGCCGCCAACCACCACAGCCCGTATGACGTGCCCCTCCTGATTCGCCACACCCCCCGCAAGCTGGATTTCGTCAGCATCGTCGAAGTCTTCCGCAACCCGTTTGTCGCCTGGTTCTACGGCTCGATGAACGCCTTTCCCCTCGACCGCTCCAGGCCCGATTCGCCGACGGTTCGCATCATCTTGGATCGCCTCGAGCGCGGCCGGGCCGTGGCGATGTTTCCCGAGGGCGGCTTCCGTAAATTAGAGGATTCCGTAGTCACCGGCGGCCGAATGCGCCCGGCATCGGCCGGCTCTCTCAAATGGCAAACGTCCCCGTCATCCCCTGCGTCATCGTCCACTCCGATGCATACAAAAACTTCAAATCCTGGCTCCCCCTCGGCCGAATCCACTACGGCCTGATCTACGGCCCCCCCATATACCTCAACCCCACCCAAGACAAACCCACCGCCGCCACCACACTAGAGACCGAATTAAAACAATCCTTCATCACCCTCTACCAGCAACTGATCCCCCACCTCCCCCGAACCCACCGCCGACCTACAGTGGCACGGGCGCCCCGCCCGTGATTCATTAAAAGAAATGTCCCGCCCTTTAAGCCCCAAATTCTTTCAACCCCTCCGTGCCCTTCGTGATCTCAGTGATAAAAATTTCCCTCTCACCCCGCCTTCGCCGCCCGCCGTACATTCTCCACCACCACGCCCATCTCCCGGAACTTCGCATACCGGCGCTCTAGCAGGTTCTCAATCTTGCACCGTTTCAAATCCCGGATGGTCTTTGAAATATACTGCTCGAGATTGTGCGCGGCCGTGTGCGGGTCCCGATGCGCCCCGCCCAGCGGCTCGGAAATCACCGTATCTACCAGATCAAGCCGCTTCAGGTGCTTGCTCGTAAGCTTCAGGCTCTCAGCCAATTGCGACGCCGCCTCGTTCCCCTTGAACAAGATCGACGAACACGCCTCAGGCGAGATCACCGAATACCAGGCAAACTCCATCATCGCCACGCGGTCAGCTACCCCAATCCCCAGTGCCCCGCCGCTGCCCCCTTCACCACAAACAATGCTCACGATCGGCGTCCGCAAACGCGACATTTCCATCAGATTGATCGCTATCGAATGCGCCTGCCCGCGCTCCTCAGCGCCGATGCCCGGATACGCCCCCGGCGTGTCAATCCAGGTGACCACCGGCAGGCCAAACTTCTCCGCCAGCTTCATCGCCCGCAGGGCCTTGCGATACCCTTCCGGATGCGCCAAGCCAAAATTGCAGGCAATTTTTTCTTTGGTGTCCCGCCCCTTGTGATGCCCGATCAGCATCACCTTGTGCCCGCCCAGTCGCGCCAAGCCGCACTGGATGGCGCGGTCGTCGCCGTAGGTGCGGTCGCCATGGATTTCCCGAAACTCCCGGCAGATCATCTCGACATAATCTTTAAACAGCGGTCGCTGCGGGTGCCGCGCCACCTGCACCGTCTCCCACGCCGAAAGGTTGTCATAGGTTTTGCGAAGCAGCGCCGTGTAATTGCTTCGAAGCTGCCGAAGCTCGCGAGAGTAGTCCACCTGCCTGTGTGACTGGGCGGCCTCCAGATCGCGGATCTGCTGCTCCAGCTTGGCCAGCGGTTTCTCGAATTCCAGCACATGCCGCAAAGACGGAGCGGCCGGCTCCGACTTGTCGCGCGGGGTTTCAACTCGTTCTATCGCAAGAAGATCAGCCATATCCTTACCAGCAAACCACCACGCCCGGTGGTTGCCGCCTTCACCTGTAATATCATGTTCGTACGTGCCTAAACCGATCGAACGGCGTCCCCATGCAAGCCGGTAGCGTAAGGGACTCGCTTGCCCATTTCAACAAGGTCTTCATGCAAACCAAGCACAGCGACAATACGCCTGCTCCCATCACCCGTCCGGCCGTTCGCAGGTCCAATAACCTTTCCATCCTCTACCCATCGGCAAATTCGGCTGTTCAAAACCAGTTATTTAAGGTCAAGCTTGATCGATCATTAATACCACAGCAGCAACCGGTTAGGGTGATGTGGCGGTGCAGAAGTTCTCTGATTTGCGTAACGAAAACACCCTTGATGAAGTATCTCCCACATTGCCCGGCTCGATATGCTCAACAGCACCCGGAATCACCTATGAAAATAACCATACGTCATCTCGCCCAATCGTTCCTGCTCCTGCTGGTTTGTTCTAAACTTGCCCTGGCTGCGGATCAGGAAAATGGCTGGGACCCCCACCAGTTCGACTACAAGCACCCCGCCAACATGGTCGTGGAACAATCCACGCCCACCGACGCTCAGGTCGGTTTCTTTACCCGCCCGCCACAACTGACCGCTGACACACCCGATCCAAAGCCCACTCCCGCCGCTACTCCGCCGCGTGGTTGGATCCGCCAACGTCATCGCCCTCCGCTTCAAAGATGCCGCCGGCCAAATCGTCCCGGCCATTCTCTGCACCCCAAAAGACAAGCCCGGCCCGTTTCCGCTCGTCGTGGCCGTCCATGGCTTGCTCAGCAACAAGGCCCAGGTCTGTGCTCAAGTCGGCCCCGCCCTCGCCAGCCTCGGCTATGCAGTCCTGGCGGCCGACATGCCCTGTCATGGCGAGCGGCCCGGCAATCCCTTCAACCTGGTGGACCACGTTAACCACGACAAACAATTCCCGCTCTATCAGGAAGCGATCATTGATGTCCGGCAGTTGATGGATGTGGCCGACCAACTGCCCCAGATCGACCACAAGGCCGGCATTGTCCTCGTCGGATATTCCATGGGCTCCTGGATCAGCAGCATCGTCGGCCCATGCGACGACCGCGTGAAGGCGATGGTGCTGATGGTTGGGGGGGCATACGATGTTCCGCAAGCGGCGTTCAAAGACGCCCGCGTTGCAGCCGCCGACCCGCGCCTGGCGATGGCCCATTTCGCGGGCAGGCCCCTCCTTCTCTTGAATGGCAAGACCGACAACATTGTCGCCCCTGAACTTTCCAAACGCCTGTTCGCCGCCTGCCCCGAGCCCAAACACCAAATCTGGTATGAGTGCGGGCATTTCCTGCCAAAGGAGGCTTATGACGAGGCCGCCAAATGGATTTCTGAATTGGCCCCCGCCAAGGCAAAACCAGCACCCTGATCCAGACTCTGTTCCTGAGCCCGCGCAAAAAATCACACCCTGAGGGCGTGCGTCGCCAGCAGCAAAAAAATCAGCAGCGATAGCGCAATCCGATACACTGCAAATGGGATAAAGCTATTGCGCCGAATGTACGCCATGAACGCCCCGATGATCCCCCAGGCGACGATGAATGAGATCAGCGTCCCAACCACCAGCAACAGCGTCTGGTCCGCGGGTAATCGCCCATGTTCCTTCAGGTGGTGATAGATCGAATAACTCCCGGCCGCGAACATCGCCGGGATGGCCAGGAAAAACGAAAACTCCGCCGCCGCCTTGCGCGACATCCCCAGCGCCATGCCCCCGATGATCGTCGCCGCCGAGCGTGAGGTTCCGGGAAAAACCGCCGCCAGAATCTGAAACAGTCCAACCCCCATCGCCTGCGTCAGCGTCATTTCCTCAATACTGGGCGTCTTGGCGGGCGGCCGAATATACTCCACCAGCAGCATCACCAGCCCGCCGATGAGCAGCGCGCACGCAATTGGAAAGGGCCCTTCGAGGTTCGCCTCAACCCACTTGTGCGTCAGCTTTCCAACGATCAGCACAGGGATCGTCCCCACAAGCACCAGGAGCAGCGGCGAAATTTGTGAGCTGGGTCGCCCACCGGTTTGGTAGTCCAGCATCGACCCCATCGGACCGGCCACGCCCTGCGCCGCGCCGGCCCTCACCTCCATCAGATTCGGCGTCGCCGCCTGCTTCGAGAAACTTCCCTTCAACAGCCCCATCATCCGATCCCAGAAATAAACCACCACCGCCAGAATCGCACCCAGTTGAATCACGATGGTGAACATCTTCCAGAACGCGTCCTTGTCGCTGATTCCCATCATGTGCTCGGCCAGAAACAAATGGCCAGTGGAGCTGACGGGCAGGAATTCAGTCAGCCCTTCGACGATGCCCAGAATGATGACGAGAAATAATAAAAACATAATGAATCAGGAGAGCGAAGAAATGGTTCTGAACATGCGGCACATCCGTGTGCAAATCCCGGCGAAGTTTGCCCCCCGGCGGCGGCCTAGGATACGTGCGAAAGAGCCAGCCGCAAGAGCAACTGGCACAGAAGGTTCGCATAAACCGCGGCCGCCAGGTCATCCATCAAGATGCCCCACCCGGCCGGCAGCCGCTCCAATTGCCGCGCCGGCGGCGGCTTGGTGATGTCAAACAGCCGAAACGCCAGAAACGCCGCCCCCAGCACCCACCCCTCCCGCATCCCCGGCAGCATCGGCTGAAACAACAGCGTGAGACATATCCCCGCCGCCTCGTCCACCACGCACGGCCCCGGATCTTTTCGTCCGAAATACTCCACCGCGAACTCCCCCAGCCACACGCACACCACGCTCCACACCACCAGCCCCGCCACCAGCACCCCGTTCCACAATGCCGGCGACGGGCACCCGAAATGCCCCAGTACCCCATAACCGACGGCCGCCAAAATGATCGTCAACAAGCTCCCGGCCGTCCCCGGCGCAACCGGCGACAGCCCCGATCCAAACAACGTGACCAGCCATTTGCGGACGTTCAACTCGACGCCTCACCCGACTTGGCTCTAAACAGCACCACTCCGCGCTGCACATACAGCAGCCCGCTCAGCACCGTGATCGCCACCGTCACCCAGATGCAAAAATCCCGAAACGCCCGCGCATAAACTTCGAATCCGCGATCCTGAATGGCTTTCAGATAGTTGACGTAAATGAGGATGACCAGGATGGTCACGGATTGAAACACCATCTTCAGCTTGCCGCTGAAAGCCGCCCCGAAGTTCTTGCCCCCTGACTCACTCATGCCGCGAAGTGACGTCACCAGCAGCTCCCGCGCCAGCAGGATCACGACGATGCCAGGCGCAACCCCGGATATCGTCCGCACCACATAATCCGGCGTTTTGAGATGCGTGACGCTCTCTGGAATGATAAAGTTTTTGCCGGCAAAAAACGCAAAGCTCCCCAGCACCAGCACCTTGTCCACAAACGGATCCACCACCCGCCCAAACGCCCCCTCGACCTTCCACTTCCGCGCCAGATACCCATCCAGAAAATCCGAGAACAGCGCCACCGCATACACGACAAACGCCAGATTCAGCAGCGGCGCCCCCGCGCCCGTCATACTGATAAAAGGCAAGCATGGCGAAAAACACAATCGCCAGGAGAAGCCGCCCGCCGGTGATGATGTTAGGAACATGGCGAAACATGAATGCCAACGATCATACGGCCAAGGCAATCGACCCGCGAGAGGAGTTCTTCCTAGCCAGCGTCAGGAAGTGAAGAAGCGACCTGAACTTCCAGTCGCCCTTCAGGCTCAGACCATGGGAGTCTTCGCGCTGCTCCTCGCGGATCATAAAAAGTAGGAAAGCTGTTGGATTGGCGTCAGGTCGCTCAATGGCTGAAATCAGCTGCCCAATGTCGCATGCCGATGGAGCGTCTCATAGGAGTAGAGTGCTGACGATTGAGTTGCCCGATGAGGTATTCGATCTCATTCAGCGCAACGCCACAGATCTCGGGCCTCCCAGTGGAGGCGACCGCCCTTCAATGGCTGCGAACTCATGCAAAGGAATCAGGGGCCATTCCCACCGTGCCTGAACGAGAAGCATCGTTGAATAAACTCAAACAGCACGCTGGCGCCGTGTCCACCGGCGATCCCAGGGGTGCGGACAATGACCGTATAGACGCTGACCTGGGACGACATCACGCGCCAGCAGATTTTAGCCCGTGACGTTTATCAAATTGTCTTCTCCCCCTTCGCGGGCGTCTCCAGCTTGTGAAGCTGATCCGAAACATCCCGCGCCTGCTTGTTTAAATCGTCCAGCTCTTTCCTGATCGCCGCCGCCTTCGGATCGGCCGCCAGCTTTGCCTCCATCTTTTCCGTAAGCTTCTTCTGCGCCGCCTCCACCGCGGCCTGTTCCGTGGCCGTCGCCTCGTTCACGGCCTTGCGATACGTCCCGTTGGCCACCTCCGCGGCCTTTCGCGCCTCGATCACGTTCGGGTCGCTCTTGGCAACCTTGTCCTTCGTTTCCATGAACTTCTTATTCGCTTCCCGCACCGCCGCCTGGCTCTCCTTGGCCTGCTGCTCAAGCTCCTGAATCTTCTTCTGTAGCGCCGCCGCCTCCGCATTGGCCGGCAGCTTCGCGGCCAGCGCATCCTCATACGCCTTCTGTGCCGCATCCCGCGCCCCCTTCGCGTCAACCGTCTCCACTTGCTTATTCTCTTTACTTGCCTCGTGATAACGGGTCTCCGCCTTCGCAACCGCCGCCAAAAGCTTCTTCAACTCCGGATCGCGGGCGACCTTCCGCTTCACTTCGTTCAGCGTAAACATGGCGATCCGCATTTGCGACTGCACATCCTCGGCCGCCTCTTCCGCCGCCGTCACCTGCTTCTGCGCTGCCACAACCTCCGTGCTCGTCGCGGTCAAATCCATCGCATCGCGAACCGCCTTCTCGGCCGCTATCGCCCCCTTCTTCACTTCTGCCAGCTTCGCGTCGGCCGCCACCTTGTCCTCCATCGCCTTTCGCGCATCGGCCACGGCCTTGGTCGCCTCGGCCAGGTCATCCCCCTTCGCCAGCGCATGACGAATCTCCCGAAGCTGATCGTTGTCCTTGCTGATCTGCGCTTCAAGCGTCTGCTTCTGCTTCTTCAAGCCGTCCGCATCCTCCGCCCCCGCCGCAAAACCGCTCCACACAAGCCCGCCCAAAACCACCGTCGAAAAAATGGTGCTGCGCCGCATAGGTTCTCCTGAAAAAATTGACCCGCTCACCATTGATAATGCCCAACCCCCCGCCCCGTTGCCGCATTCACCGGACTTTAGCCGCTTCGTATGCCTTCGTAGTTCATCGTCGTCAACTTCGAGACTCGACATGCCCCCGAAACCATCCCTCCCCAAACTCCTCCTTGCCCCACAACAGCACCGTCGCCACCGCCACCGGCGTCAGTTCCGCCGGCGCTGCCAATACCCCGTCGGCCATCGCCCGGTCCGTCGCGATACACCAGCTCGCATCATGCTCCTTCTTGTCCACCTGCGCCTCAATCTCCGCCCGCCTGCGAGTCGAGCGCGTGATGAAAATCAGTTCCGGCTGCCGCAGTGCCTGATCCTCCACCAATCCCACGCAAGCGATGCCGCCAATGTCGGACGGGCCAAACGACAATTCCTCACCCAATTCCCGCCGGACTTCGTCAAACACATCCAGCGGATCGCGCGGCTCTAAGCGCGCCCGCGAAAGGGTGTACGCGGCTTGGGTAATACGCGACGGATTGATTCCGCCGCCCCATCAATAGAAACCCATCACTGCTCACCAGCGCACTGCTGACACCGACAGGATTGGCCATGCACGCCGTGCCACATCGATCCGCCAGTTCAGGATGCGAAAGATTCGTCCCCAGAAAAACACGATACGACGTCCGGCTAAAGGCGAGCCGAAGAATTTCACCCTCCGCCGCAAACGACTCCAACCGGCACATCGGCCCATCAAAGAGCTGAACCCCCGACCGCGCCACCCTTTGCCACTCCTCTTCCACCAGCGGCTCGACTTCCCTTGGCAGTCGGTGCGAGCTTTCGGCCGACACGGTACGAATCTGCCCCGGACGCCAGTTCCCCAGCAAGTGAAATATCAACGGTGGCAGGGGCATCGGTTCTCACGAAGCGGGCGCGGCCCGATCGATTACTTCCCGGATAAGCTGCACCACGCGCGCCAGGTCAATCGGCTTCGACACAAAAAGATCAGCCCCCAGCGACTTGATCTCGTCCAGGCGGTTGCTCATTAAATCGCCCGTCAGCACAACCACCGCCTTCAACGCCGCCGGCCGATTCGCCTGAATCGAGCGTAGCACTTCCCGTCCATCCATGTCCGGCAGCATCAGGTCCAGCAGCAATATTTCCGGCGTCTGTAGCGTCAGCGCCGCCAAGCCCTCCTGCCCCGTCCCCGCCTGCACCACCGTGGCCCCGAGCCTGCCGAGTAATTGAGAGGCCGCGTTGCGCGTCGCATTGTGATCTTCCACCAGCAGAATCCTGTGCCCCTCCAATGGCCGTGACCCGACCGTATCGGTCTCCAGTCGCGCTGGTGGCGAGGCCGTGGTTTCATTTCGGCTGGCGATGCACGACGCCGGCAGCGTCACCGTGAACCGGCTGCCTTCTCCCGGCACACTTTGCACGCTGATGGTGCCGCCCATCGCGTCCATCAGGCGCTTGCTGATCGCCAGGCCCAGGCCCGTCCCCTTGTTGCGGTCGCGCTCCGGGTTTCGCAGTTGATAAAACTCGTCAAAGATGTGCGGCAGGTGCTCGGTTGCGATGCCGATGCCGGTATCGATCACATCCATCTCCACCGTACCGTTGTCATCACATCGCCCGCTCAAGCGCACGCTGCCGGAACTGGTGAACTTGATCGCATTGCC
The DNA here is from genome assembly GCA_963788015.1 of uncultured Phycisphaerales bacterium. Lineage (GTDB taxonomy): Bacteria > Planctomycetota > Phycisphaerae > Tepidisphaerales > Tepidisphaeraceae > JBBRHH01. Next base: position 1,175,883 of record CAWBEY010000012.1, on the reverse strand, counting down.
CACCAGATTCCCCAGCACGCGCCCAAGTTTGATGCGATCTGCGCGCATCCAGACCGTTCCATCCAGCGGCACAAGCTCCAGAGCGATCTGCTTCTGGTCCGCCAGCGGCTGAAGATGCCGCACCTCGTCCGAAAGCACCTCCTGCAGCGCAAACTCGCTCTCCTGCAAGTCCACCTTCCCCGAGTCAAACCGTGCCACGTCCAGCACGTCGCTCACCAGCTCGACCAGCGTCGATGCACTCGACTGAAGCTCCCCGGCCATCTCCGGAATCTCCGCCACGAAAGCAGGATTGCTGGCCGTGCGCCGGATCAACTCGGCCAGCAGATTAATGGCGTTGGCGGGCGTGCGGATATCGTGCGATACGGCCGCCAGAAACCGCGTCTTGCGCACCGACGCTTCCTCCGCCTCCCGCCGCCGTGTCTCCAGGTCCCGCTGCAAGTCCTTCAATGTAGTGATGTCGGTGAAAGCGGCCACGGCCCCCACGATGCGATTCTCCCGGTCGCGGAAAGGCGTGGCCGACAACAGCAGGTTCATCCGCCGACCGTCCACGAACACAATCTCCATTTCCTCCGCACGAATGATCGCCCCACCTTCAACCGCCCGGCGCAGCGGCATGTCATCCGCACTCATAGATCGGCCGTCGCGATACGACTTCCATTGCAAAAACCGCGCGGGACTCGCGAAGTTGAAGTCGGTCGGAACATTAAACATCGCGGCCGCCGCCGGGTTCAGGCGGATGTGGCTGTAACCGCCGTCAGCCACCGCAACGCCTACAGGCAGAGTTTCAAAAACGGTTTCAAACTTGCCGCCGCTGCTGGTCAATCTCGTCAAACAAGTCGGCGCTTTCCAGGCTGATTGACGCCTGCGCCGCCAGCGACTCCACCAGCGCAATCTGCTCCTGACTCCAGGGCTGCTTTTCCGTGGAATAGCATTCCAGCGTGCCGATAGGCCGTCCCCGCACGCGCAGCGGCAGGCCCAGCGCCGAGTTCATTCGAGGCCCCTTTTTCGGCTGCGGCAAAGTCAAATCAGGCCGAAGACCGATGTCCTCAATGTATCCCACCTGATTGCGATCAATCACCAGCTTCGCAAACGATTGCTCGTAAGGCCACTCCTGCGACTCAACGCCTTCAGGGCCAAATCCAAAATGGCACCGCACCGACAACAAATCGCCTTCACGAACGAGGATGGCCGACGCGGCCGTCTGTGAATTCACCAGTTGCCCCAATGCCTGACAGATCCGGCTTAGCGTTTCACCCTGGCTCAAGCCCGCCACGAGCGACCGTGAAAGCTCGAGCAGCGCTGCAGCGCTCGCTCGCGCCGGGCCAACTCGTCATTGACGATCCTCAGTTCTTCTCCCTGCCGCTCCAGCTCCTCCTTCTGCGATTGCAGTTCCTCATTCTGCCGGCTGATTTCTTCTTCGCGTGTCGAAAGCTCGGCATTCACAGCCGTCAGATCCGCATTTGCTCGCTCGATATGCTCACGATAGGCAATGAGCAAATGGATCCCCGCCGCGATGAAAAATGTGTCAAGGAGAACGAGCGTCAGGTCCACCCGCCCGTGCGGCATAGGCCCAAGCTGGATAAATTTAATGAACGTGATCGTGGCAAACGCAACGGCCATTCCCCACAACAGCCGCTTGTCGCGAAACAAAACGCAGATAATCAGCGGCATCCCGTATGCCACCGGAAACAGATGCCCCGCCCAAACGCTCAGCCGCAGAAATGCCATCACCGCCACCAGAACGATGCAGGCGATCAGCGAGACGGCGAACCCCGGCCGCTGAAGTGTTATTGCCGAAGGCGGGGTGTGGTTTTGAGTAGTGATGTCTTGCCGCATAAGTGGCATCAGCCCCGGTTACGCCGAAAAATGCAGGGACCCGCCGCCGTGAACTCCGACGCGCCGGTGGGTCGCTCTGCCTTGCCGGTGACCAGAATGCCACCCGGACGCAATGACGCCGCCAGGCGTTCCCATAATCCGGCGGCCGCTCCGCCTGAAAGGTACATCGCCATGTTGCGGCAAAGGATCATGTCCCAGACTCCTGGTTCCTGCAACGTCAAAACATCCGACACCCGCCAATGCACCGAATGCCTTATCTTCGGCACGATCACTCCCCCGGCCGAATCCTCCACGGCATACCGCTCGTACTGGGTCGGCAGTGTGTGCATGGCCGTTGCATCAAATCGCCCGAGGCGGGCCCGCTTGATCGCATCGGCGCGGCAGTCGGTCCCCAGCAGATGGCAATGTTCCAGCGCCCCCATGTCCGCGAGAATCATTGCAACGGAATACAACTCCGCGCCATCTGAGCATCCAACGCTCCAGGCCGATAAGCCATGCGGAGTCGAAGACACGATTGGCGGAAGGATGCGCGTGCGAAGCGTCTCGAAGACAAAGTCGTCGCGAAAAAAGGACGTCACGCCGATGATGAGGGTGCTGAGCGCAGCTCTGAACCAGATGCGGTTTGGCCTGAAGCAACCGCTTGGTTTCAAGGAGGGACGTCGTGTGCAGGCTTCGAAGGCAGGCCGACAGCCGCCGTTGCAGCGTGCGCAACCGATACGCTCTAACATTGAGCCCACCTTCATGCAGGAGCCATTGCAAGAACGATTCCTCTTCCTGCGTGCAATCAGTTGATCGCTCCGGCGTCTGCTCCGCTGGTCTGCCCGAAAAGTCCACCGCCGGCCGCGATCCCAAGGCCGAATGGGGAAAGGTGATGTGCCGGAACTGCTCCGACCATGGCCTCGGCGGCTTAAGAACGTCTGTCGTCATAAGAGATTGAATATTGTACACTCTTTGCCGTGAAGGGTTGATTCAGGAACGGTTTTCGACCCAGTGAATTGAGCAAAAGGATCGTTATGCCTGGCATGCAAATCATCCGTTATATGACACTGTTCTTGCCGGCGCTTCTGGTTCTCGCATCGCCTGCACTCGCTGCCGACAAGGCGGCTAAAAAAGACAAGCCGGCCTGGGAGGCGATCACCGACGAACAGGTGAAATCCATCACCTACGAAGACTGCGAATCCGACAACGGCTTTGTCGGCCCAGTCAGCAAAGATCTGGAGCATCTTGAAGGGGACGCGAAGAAACGTTTTGAAGAATGGTGCGATAAGCTCGATGACTGGAAGCCCGGCCAGGAGGCCGAGATCGGCCAGCGCGTCCGCAACTTCATCTGCCTCGCGACGCTGGCAGACATGACGCAAGGCGAATTCGAAGGCGAAACCGCATATGTAATTTTTGAGCGGCTGAAGAAAGAAGTTCCCAAAGACGACCTCATCAAGATCTGCGCCTGGATCGTCCTGAAGCCCGAAGAAGGCAAGGCCATCACTTCCGCGGCCGATCTGGGATACGAAGGGGAGATGGAAGAAAAAGAGCTGCGCGAACGCTCGACAGTCTACGCCCAGAAACTGCTGGGAAGACTCCTTGGCAAACTGCCAGTCAAAGAGGAACGCTAAAGGCAAGCCTTGGCCGGCGGATCTCTCTCCAGAGGGAGGCGATATGCGGGGAGCGAAACGGCTAATCGTTTCCGTGATGCTTCTGTCAGGCCTAATCCCCTGCCGCGCGGATGATGTTCCCGCCGCCACGACGTCACCAGACATTGCGTCCCTGGTCCGCATTCTCAACTCGCCGAGCGAGCCGCTGCAACGGCGAACGTGGGCGTGTACCAGACTCGGACAAATAGGTATCGACAAGCCGGAGGTGAAGAAGGCCCTTCAACTTGTCGCGGCCGAAGGCAACGGGCTTGCCGCCCTGGCGAAGGTATACCTGCGCAATTCTGAGACCGATCTAAAACCCGGAAGCACGCCGCCGAGTTGGGGGGGATACAACTGGCCGCCTCCCTTTTCAATCCTGTGCGTGGAGGAGCCAAAGCACGTCCATCCGATTCATCTAAGCGAGATGATTGTGCAGGAAAGGGCGGAACTTCGAGCGAATGTGCTGGACCTGCTGTCTGTTCTACGCAGAGGTTCGCCGCACGATCTGGTTCGCCTGCTTAGGTCGGTCAAGTCACGTGAGCCCGACGAACAGCGCGATGCGATCCTCGTCCTTTGGACGATATACCCGCGGCTCGACGATCTACTAACCAAAGCCCGAGTCCGCCACGCCATCGCGAGAAGACAGGACGATCCTGACGCGGGTGTATGCAACGCCGCCGCCAGAATACTTGAATACCGCGACCGGCTCTGGGCAGGGAATTTGTGCGAGCTTCTCGACGACGCCTGCAGCGACGTCGGCGCACTCCAACTCCCTGCCGCCCAGCGCCTGGCCACCACTCCATACGATCCCGGCATAGTCGCCCATGCGATGATCCACGTCATTGAACAAGACGGCATGTACGTTCGGAATAATGCTGAAGCTGAGATGTCCATCGACTTGGTCGTTGCCAAACGAGCGCAGTTAAAAATCGAGGATCGTGACGGCAGTTTCACGCGCGCGACAGCAATCGCCAGCGCTTGGTTAATCGGCACAGGCAACATGGACGATGCGATTCCCAGTCTCATTGCGTTCTGCGTCCGTGCGGATGGCATTGCGGCGGAGGTGGCCGCAACGGCGCTGGTTCGTTCTGGCGACGATTCTCAAGAATCACGTGACGCCATTTCATCCTTCGTCCAAAGAAAGGATCCTCGCATTCGCGCCATTGCGATGCCCGGGTTACTTCATTCTGGAATGGCCATGCGTTCTGTCGTTTTGATCCTGGTCAAGGCACTCTCCGATGAGAGTGAGGAGGTCAGACACGCGGCAAAGGCCGCGCTGTTGGCCGCCGATGCCGCGCATCTCTCGACTGTTGCCATCCTACTGCAGCACATGGATGTATTGAGCGAAGATGCCTTGGATGTTCTGATCACCCTTCGTCCCCAGTCGCTTCCGGTTGTGCCTGAGATGGTCAATTTGCTGCGCTCCAAGGACGCCAAGGTGCGGCAGGGCGCGGCGCGAGCGCTGGCCCGGCTGTCTCCGTTGCCGGACCAAAGCATTGGGGAACTCTGGAAGATTCTCGACGAAGCTTTGGACGTCCATGTGGCGGCGGAGATTCTTCCCGCTCTCGTCGCAGCAGGCGCGCACCCGGAGGTCAACATCCCGCTCCTGGCACGCCTGCGCAAAAATGCCTCCGCGGACGTTCGCTTCGCCGCCGCCAATGCCCTGGCCACCCTGGCCCCAAAATCGCCAGAAGCGGCCGACGCACTCCTGGACGCCGTGACGTCAGGCGATTACCTGATCCGCACCGCCCTCGCCCGGCGAATCGGTAAGGCGGGCGAGGTCGATGCCCGGCTCGTTGCCACATTAAAAAAGCTCGCCCACGGCCCGGATGAGCACGTGCGCGAGCAAGCCATGAACGCCCTCCTCGACATGGGCGTCCCCCGGCCCTGGTGACGTACGGCCGGCAATGACATCCGATGGCAATTCGCTATACCCATGGCTACGATGGTAAAGTCATGAGCAGCGTGTCGCGCGAGGAATTTCCGGAGCAGGTGGCGCGAATTGTCGAAGCCAAATTTCCGCTGGTGAAAGTGGTCCCCGACGCCGTCAACTTTGCCGTGCGTCTCAACGACCATGTGGCTTCGCTCGAGAACCTCTACCGCATCGTCGCTTATCAGCCGGGCGAGGTTCAGCATCAGGTGGAGCGGTGGGTGGTCGAACTGTTGCGGGCTGGGGAGGGCCGGCCGGATCAGCGCGGATCGTTCCAAAGCCTGCGCGATCGGATCTATCCCATGGTGCTGCCCACCAGCGGTTCGGAGTTGCCGAACGAGTCGGCCGTCACGCAACCCCTCGTGGCCGGCCTCGTCGTCGCCTATGCCATCGACTCCGATCGCACCATCACCTATATCCCCCGCCCGCTCTTTGAGGGTTGGAACATCTCAGTCGATGACTTGCACGAGGCGGCCATCAGCAATCTCGTCACCCACAGCGCCTCCATGCAGGCCCACGCCGCGCAGGACGAAGAGGGCAACACCAATCTCATTCTCGTGCAGACGCTGGATGGCTACGACGCCAGCCGGATTTTGCTGCCCTCCCTCCACGAGCAACTCAAGCAGCACCTGGGCAGCCCGTTTCTCGCCGGCATCCCCAACCGCGACATTCTCATCTGCTTTCGCAACGAGCCCGCCATGGCCGCCAAGCTCGCCGCCCAGATCGGCGAAGACTTCAAAACCATGCCCCATCAGCTCACCGACAAGTTGTTCCTGGTGACGGCCGACGGCATCGCCCCTTTCGTCGCCCTCGCCGAGGGATAAAGGCGCGAAAGCTTCACACCGTTTATTTTCCAACTGCCTTTCGTAAGATACGCACCTGACTCAGCCGAGCAACGTATCGCAAGCGAAGGAGTGGAAGATGGCGAAAAAAGCATTAATTGTCTGGGGCGGCTGGGACGGTCACCAGCCCGAGCAGGTGGCCAAACTATTTCACCAGTTCCTCATCGAGGACGGATTCGACGTGGAGGTTTCCAACACCCTGGACGCTTTCGCCGATGCCGACAAGCTCAAGGCGCTCAACCTGATCGTGCCGGTCTGGACCATGGGAAAAATCACCAGCGAACAGCTCACACCCATCCTGGAAGCGGTGAAAAGCGGCGTGGGCATCGCCGGGTGTCATGGCGGAATGTGCGATGCCTTTCGGGAAGCCACCGAGTGGCAGTTCATGACCGGCGGCCAATGGGTCGCCCATCCCGGCAACGACGGCGTCAATTACACAGTTCATATCACCGATCACGACAACCCCATCACCCGCAACATCGCCGATTTCGAGGTCTCCTCCGAGCAGTATTACATGCACGTCGATCCGGGCGTAAAGGTCCTGGCAACCACGCAATTCCCCATCGCCGACGGCCCGCACGTGGGCAACGGGCCGGTGGAAATGCCGGTGGTCTGGATCAAGGTGTATGGCAAGGGGAAGGTCTATTACAACGCCCTTGGCCACCACGCCGACGTGCTGGAGAGACAGCCAGTCCAGACCTTGATGCGCCGGGGATTTATCTGGGCGGCGACATGATAGTGACCATCGACGGTCCCGCGGGCACAGGCAAATCAACGGTTGCGCGCGCCGTCGCCAGGCAACTCGGGTTTCAATTCCTCGACACGGGCGCCATGTACCGCGCGGTAGCCTTCGAGGCCCTTCGCCGAAACGCCGATCTAAACGATCAGCGCGAACTGGCCTTCATCGGCAAGCATTGCCGCGTCGAGTTTAACTGGAAGACCGAGCCGCCGGATGTACTGCTCAATGGCGAGCCGGTTGGCCATCTGATTCGCTCCGCCGAAACCACCCGCGGCGCTTCCTTCGTGGCCGTGGTCCCCGCCATCCGCCAGCAACTCGTCGAGCAGCAGCAGGAAATTGGCCGCCAGCGCGGCGATCTCGTAACCGAAGGCCGCGACCAGGGAACGGTGGTGTTCCCCGACGCCCCCAATAAGTTCTATCTCGACGCCACCCCGCAGGAACGCGCCCGCCGGCGGGCGGTGCAGCTTCGGCGCGGGGCGAGCAGGTAGACCAGGCGGAGCTGCTCAAGGAAATCATCACCCGCGACAAGCGCGATTCCAGCCGCGCTGTTGGCCCCTTGAAGATTCCTTCCGGTGCGATTGTTATAGACACTACCAACCTCGTCGAGCAGCAAGTCGTCGATCAAATCGTAAGCAACGTGCGGGCAAGGCGGCCGGCATGACCGATTCCCCCGTCAATCCACACGATGCGACCCAACGCTCGTTCATGTGGAAGTCCCTCCAGATCGTTGCCAGGATATTCACCACGCTCTGGTTCGATCTGAAGGTTTACGGCCGCGAGCACGTCCCAAAACACGGCGGCGTGCTGCTCGTCGCCAACCACCAGAGCTATCTCGACCCCGTCCTGCTGGCCGTGCGGCTTAACCGCCCGGTCAGCTACATGGCCAAATCCGAGCTATTCGCCAACCGATTCTTCTCCTGGTTTATCCGGTCATTGCATGCTTTCCCGGTGCGGCAGGGTGAGGGAGACGTGGGTGCGGTAAAAGAAACCATCCGCCGCCTGAAGGAAGGGCACCTGCTCAACATCTACCCCGAAGGTTCACGCACCAAAACCGGAGAACTAGGCCCGATCATGCCGGGCGTCGCACTGATTATCCGGCGGGCCGGCGTGCCCGTCGTCCCAGTCGCCATCCACGGATCGTTCGAGGCCTGGCCCACCGGAACCAGCATGTTCCACCCCGCCCCCATACGCGTCATGTACGGCCCGCCGCTTCAGGTCGAGAATATGAAGGCCCCCCAGATCGTCGCGCTGCTCGACAAGACACTGCGCGAGATGATGGAGAAACTCAAAGCGACATGCTGACGGCGTCTATCGAAGATTCTTGGCCCTAAGTATCCCGTCGGCCCAGTCGGCATCTTCGCTGGCCAGCGGCGGATTCGCCTGTTGTTGATAATCGATTTCCAAATCGTACGCCGCACCGTCGTAGGCCGTATCAATCGCGGCCTGCAGATCAAGCGTCACATCCTGATCGTCCGCATGAAGCGGGATGGGAATAACCGGCAGACGCTGCGCAAGTCGAATCGGCCACAGCATCCCGCGAGGCCGATTCTCGCTGCGTGAAACGTGCAGGATGTAATTGAACGCCGCGCGAGGCGATGGCACCACCCGTTCGCCGGCCCGAAGCAGATCAATTTCAACCAGATGAGTAGGCGAGTCCAAAACCGAGTCGCGTTTCTCCTCATAGCTCTGCCGCCCGCGCGAGCCGTTGACCTTGTTGGCAGGGCTCAGCACTTCTATCACCGTCACAACATCCCGGGTAGCGCCATCGATAATCTGCAGCCGCGATTCGCGTATCTGATCCCGAATCATCGTCACCGCGACGATCGGCTCAGCTACTTGCACACCGCTCTCTGAGGCAGGCGCGGGCGTTTTGAAGCTGCCGGGTCGTTGCAGCACGTGCAGATCGGGAACAATCACCTGGCGGCCCGGATCACGTTCATCCGAAATGTACACCCGCTCCTCGATTCGCACGAAGTACCTTGGCCGCAGTTGCAGCATCAGAAGGTCGCTGGTGACGGAGATCAGCCGATGGTGAACATCCGGCCAGCGCCGCGGATCTTCCAGATATGGGTCCATTCCCGGAAAAGGAGATGGCATCTGCCTACCTCGCCTTCATGCGACCGCTGGACCATTTCCCGCCTCAACCGTCTCATCCTCTTCCTCTTCCGCCATTTCCGCGCCAACAGCCTTGGGCATCGCGGCCGGATCACTCAGCATCCGCACAATCTGCTCAACGATCTTCTGAGGCTCGCTCAGGCGCCCCGCCCCAACGTTTCGACATGCCAGCCACCCTTCCTCCGGGCCAATAAAGCGATACCCCAGCCGCGCCAGCTTGGCGAAGTTTTCCTGCGCGATCGGGTGGTCCCACATTCGGCTGTTCATCGCCGGCGCGAAAACGACCGGACACGCCGCCGCGCACACCATCAGGCTCACCAGATCATCGCACAACCCGGCCGCCACCTTCGCAATGATGTTGTTGGTCGCAGGGGCCACCAGCATCAAATCCGCGCGCTCGCTCAAGCTGATGTGCTGCGGATCGGAAGAATCCACCAGATCAAAAGTATCAATCCGCACCGGCCGGCCCGACAGCGCCTGAAACGTCAGCGGCGTAACAAACTTTTGCGCCTCGCGCGTCATACACACCGTCACGCCCGCCCCGCGCTGCACCAGTTTGCTCACGATGTCCGCGACCTTATATGCCGCGATGCCGCCGCAGACGGCAACGATCACCTCGCGCCCCTAAGCGATGGCTCCTGGCGCGATGGCTCCTGGCGCGATGGCTCCTGGGGCTGGTCAGCGATGGGATCGATGTCGCTTGCAGGCATGGGATTAACCTCTTGGGGTTAACCGTTGACACTATGGACGCGGAAGGCCGCTGGCCTCGTAGTCGATGGTGATCTTGTCCTGCAGGATCTCCTGAATCACGATCTCCAGGTCCGTCATGTTATCCCGATCCACCAGCGGCCGCGCACCGTCCATCAACTCCAGCATGCGCTTCTGGATCAGGGCCGTCAGCTTGAACCGGCCGCCCATCTTGTTCACGATTTCGTCGCTCTTCAACGCTTCAATCACTAGATACCTCCAGATTTTTTCTGCTTGATCACAAGCCCAATCTCTTCCACGGCCCGGTCCACGTCATCGTTGATCACGATATGATCAAACGCGCGGCTTCCCTTGGCCATGTGAATCTCCCGCTTTGCAAGGCGGAAACGTTTTTCAATGTCCGAATCACTGTCGCGCCCGCGCTCGGTCAGCCTTTGCAAAAGCGTCTGGCCGTCCGGGGGCAATATGAAAATCAGCAGGGCGTTGGGATACTGAAACCGAATCTGCAACGCCCCCTGCACGTCAATCTCCAGCAGCACGTCGCGCCCCTCCGCCAGCAGGTCCAGCGCCGGGTGCTTCGGCGTACCGTAATACTCATCATACACCTGCGCATATTCCAGGAACTGATCGTGGTCCAGCCGGCGAAAAAATTCCTCGCGCGACACATGGTCATACACCTTACCCTTTTCATCCCCTGGCCGTTTTGGGCGGGTGGTGGCGCTCACGATGTACGAAACATGCATCACCTGCGAAAGGCATTTGGAGATGGTGCTCTTGCCGACCCCCGAAGGGCCGCAAAGCACGATCAGCAGTCCAGGTTTTGAAGTCGGCGTTGCCATATTATTCAACGTTTTGAACCTGTTCCTTCAGCCGGTCAATCGCTCCTTTAATATCCACAATCCGGCGGGCGATGTCAGAATCGTTCGCCTTGCTGGCAATGGTGTTCGCCTCGCGCAGCATCTCCTGCGTAATAAAGTCCAGCTTTCGGCCGGCATGCTCTCCCGTGCGGCACGCCTGCTCAAACGCTTCCAGATGGCTCGTCAGTCGCTGGATTTCCTCGCTAATGTCCGCGCGCTCGGCATACACCGCCACTTCCCGCAGCAAGTCCTGCTGGTTCACGTGCAGCTCGGCCTTGCTCATCAACTGGTTCACGCGCTGCGTCAGGCGCTTGTGGTAATCATCAATCACAAACGGCGCGCAGCTTCTGAATCTCCGTCAGATCCGCCGCGATGCCACGCGAATGCTTCATCAGATCGCCAAAAAGCGCTTCTCCTTCGCGCTGGCGCATCGCGTTAAGCTTGACGATCGCCCGCGCCGTCAGGTCTCGAATCGATCCGCCGTGCCGCTCAATCTCGTCCGTCTCATCGCGCGGCTCCTGACACACCCCCGGCAACTGAAGCAGGCTCGCCAGGTCAATCTGCACCAGCTTGTCCAGATCGCGCACCGCCTGCAACTGCTGCAGGTAAGACTTCAGCGCCTGCGTGTTCACCAGATACGCCGCCTCGGCCGTCTCGCTGCGCATTTTCAGAATGTACGTGATCGAGCCCCGGCCAAGCTTCTCACGCAGCATCGACTCCAGTTCCGGTTCCAGACCGCTAACGTTTTCGGGGAGCTTGATGATCGACTTGAAAAAGCGGTTGTTGAGTGAGCGGATTTCGACGGCGTAGTGCGTGCCGCTCCGTTCGCCGGTTGCGTCGCCAAAACCTGTCATGCTCACGATCATGCAAAAAGCTCCGCTCCCGCCTTCTCAGATTCTCAATGCCTCTCTGACGAAAGCTCAAGGCTGCGTGGAAGGAACCGATATTGGAGTCGTGCCGCCGCCCGTTCCCGCCGGCGCCGCCGGGCTTGCAGGAGTCGGCAGCACAGGCGCGTTCAATGTGGTGGCAGTGGTGTGGCTGGCGTTGGCCATCAGGTTCAAGATGATCGCCAGCACCAGGAATATCCCGAAGATGATGCTCGTCGCCCACGTCAGCACGTCACCCGTCTTGGCGCCAAATGCCGTGTGGCCCCCCGCGCCGCCAAACGCGCTGGCCAAACCGCCGCCGCGGCCTTTTTGAATCAGAATGATCATGATCAGCAGCAGACTGATGATCACAAAAAACGTCATGAGCGTGCCAAAGAAAAAGTTGAACATATAAAACCTCAGAAAACCGTCGAACTCAAATTATAGGGCGGCATTAACGATCGGAAGAAAACTTTCAGCCTTGAGCGCCGCCCCGCCAATCAAGCCGCCATCCACATCCGCCTGTCCAAGCAGGCCGGCCGCGTTTTCCGCCTTCATGCTGCCGCCGTACTGAATCCGAACCTGATCCGCAAACTGCTTGTTCCACATCTTCCCAAGCGACTCACGGATATAAGCATGCACCTCCTGCGCCTGTGCATCGCTCGCGGTCCGCCCCGTCCCAATCGCCCACACCGGCTCATAAGCGATCACCAGCCTCGACGGATCCTCAATCGTGCGATCCAGTTCGTCCAGCTGCGCCTGCACCACCCCAAGCGTCTGCCCACCGTCGCGCTGCTCGAGTTTCTCGCCTACGCAGTGAATCAAGATCAGTCCACTGACGTAAACCGCATTGGCCTTCTTCCCCACCAGTTCCGAGCTCTCCCCCAGCACATGGCGGCGCTCGCTATGCCCCGTCAGGCAAAATGCCACGCCCAGATCCTTCAGCATCTCCACCGAGATTTCTCCGGTGAATGCCCCGTTCTTTTCAAAATAAACATCCTGCGCCCCCGCCAGCACATTCGACCCCGCCAGCGCCTGCACCACCGCGTCCAGGTAAACAAACGGCGGCGCGACGCCCACTTGCACCCCCGCCTTCGGCGCCGCCCCGACAAGCGCCTTCGCAAGCGCTGTTGCACTTGCCTTCGTCGTGTTCATCTTCCAGTTGCCGGCAATAAATGGAGTACGCATAGTGCTCGAAGTAGAAACTCAAAACTAAAGACTAGAGACTAGTGCAGGATATAGATCACGCGTGGATCGGTTCAGCAATCTCGGCGAATTCTTTCTTGAACACGGCCGCGATCTGCCGGAGTTGTCCCATCAGTTCTTTGAACGTCTCCGGCAACAGCGCCTGCGGACCGTCGCACAGCGCTTCGCTCGGGCAGTAGTGAACTTCCACGATAATCCCATGCGCCCCGGCCGCCATCCCCGCCGCCGCCACAGCCGGCACCCACTCCCGCTTCCCGCAGCAGTGGCTCGGATCAACAATAATCGGCAGGTGCGACCACTGATGCGCCACCGGGATGGAAGTGATATCCAGCGTGTAGCGGGCCGAATCCTCGAACGTCTTAATTCCCCGCTCGCATAGGATCACATTCCGGTTCCCCTCGCTCAGCACATACTCCGCCGATAAAAGCCAGTCCTTCACCGTGGCCGCCAGCCCGCGCTTCAGCAACACCGCTTTGCGGGTCTTGCCCACCTCGCGCAAGAGGTCAAAGTTCTGCATGTTGCGCGCGCCGATCTGAAAGCAATCGGTGTAACGCTCCATCAACTCCACCTGCCGCGTGTCCATCACCTCCGTGCAGATCGGCATGCCAAGGTCGTCCCCGCAATCGCGCATCCACTTCAGGGCCTGCTCCCCGTGGCCTTGAAACGAATAGGGGCTGGTGCGGGGCTTGTACGCCCCGCCCCGAAGAACAGTCGCGCCTCCATCGCGAACGTGGCGGGCGATGGTGTTCAGCATCTCCTCATTTTCGACCGCGCACGGCCCGGAAATACAGGCCGCATGATTCGCCCCCACCTTCACCACCGGAACACTTCCCCCGCCAATCTCAACAATCGAATCTTCTTCATGAAACTCGCGGCTCGCCAGCTTGTACGGCTTCATGATCGGGACGACTTTTTCAACGCCGTCCAGGGAAGCCAGATGAATCTGATCCAGCGCCCCCTCCTCACCCACCGCGCCAATCACGGTGCGAAACTTCCCCCGCGAAAGGTGTGCCTGCGACCCCATCCGCTCAATCTCGGCCACCACACGGTCGACCGCGTCACTGGCCGCATTCGAATTCATCACGATAATCAAGACAGGACTCCTTAACCGATCAAACACCAAAACCCGGCCAGCCAGCCAGCCGGGTCCAGGGAAAGTCCGCAACTGTAGCAGCGGCCCGCTTTAGATGCAAAGGCAGGCGGCTGTTGAAGAAGCCCAATATCAAGCCAACGCGGTAGAACCCCCTTCGCGTCGGCGGTACATTGCAATGATGCGGAAGATTCCTCTGGGCGTTTGGATGGGGTTGGGGCTGGCGATTGTGCTGGACACAATCGTCCAGATCACCTGGAAAGCCGCCGTCATGCATGTCCCGGCCGGCGCGGATATTCCACGCACGCTGCTGGGAACCTTCCATCAGCCCCTCTTCCTCCTCACGTTTGTCCTCTTCGCATTCCAGTTCGTGAACTGGATGGTCGTGCTGGGCAAGGCCGATCTTAGCTACGCCCTGCCGATCACGGCCATCAGCTACATCTCCGTAAGCGTCTGTGCCGCCTTCCAATTGCACGAGGTCATCTCCTGGCAACGCATGGGAGGCATCGCCTTGATCCTCGCCGGAGTAGTGTTCATCAGCAGCACACCCCACAAGACCACCCAGGGCGGCAAACGCGTTGCCCCGCTCCTTGCGCCCAGCGAGGGAACCGCGTGACCGACATATTCCACACCCGCGCAGCCGGAGTCGGCTACATCTTAGTAGCCATCAGCCTCGAAGCCCTCGGCCAGATTTCCTTCAAACGTGTCGCCAACGCCAGCGGCAGGGGCGATTCTCCGCAGTCGAAAGCTTGGCGGCTGGGATGGGTAAGCTTTGGCGTCGGCTGCTATGTGATCGAGGCCCTCTTCTGGACACTGGCGCTGGCACGCCTCGACATCAGCGCCGCCTACCCCCTCGGAAGCCTGAGTTTCGTGGCCATCGCACTCCTTTCACGCCTATGGTTGAAGGAGGCGGTAGGAGCGAGGCGCTGGATCGGGATCGCCTTGATCGTGGCCGGGACAGCAGTGGTGGGGGGTAACTGAAAGCCACCCCGCTACCGCGTGAAGGACGTTTGCAATACGCTTTATCCCAATGGAAGGCGATATCGAAACGGTCCTGATTACACGCGAGCAGATCGCCCGCCGGGTGGCCGAGTTGGCGGCCGAAATCCTCGCCGACCATTCCACGGCGGCCGATGAAATTACCCTCGTCCCCATCCTCACCGGCGCCATGATCTTCTGCGCCGATCTGATGCGCCATCTGCCCGTGCGCATGAAGATCGGCCTGCTGGGCGTCAGCAGCTATCCCGGCAAAAGCGTCCGCTCGCAGGGCCCGAAATTTCTCTCCGACCAGCTTGGCGACCTCCATGGACGCCATGTGCTCCTCATCGACGATATTCTCGACAGCGGCGGCACACTGCGCCCGTCCGCCCCATGGTGGAGGCCCTCGCGCCGGCGGCCATAAAAACCTGCGTGCTGCTGCGAAAAAATCGCCCCGCGGCCAAAGAGGTGGCCGTTGACTACGTCGGCTTTGACATTCCCGACGAATTCGTCGTCGGTTACGGCCTCGACTACGACGATTACTATCGAAACCTGCCCCAGATCGTTACCCTGAAGCAGCAGGTGCTCACAAGGACCAAATAGTGCCACACGCCCCAGCGACATTGTCATCCCATATACGCCGCCGACGCCGGCAAAGCGCCACCCGCACCGCCGCCGACGCGCACCGTCCTGGGTGCCGGGGCCGGAACGATGCATACCAGCGAAGGCGTGGCCGTTGCGCCCTGGCGGGCACCCCCGTCGGCGCACTCCTGGCCAACCACGTCCTGCGCGACGGCGAGGTCGTTCAACTGATGATCAAGCCGTCCCTCTGGTTTATCCCGCTCAGTTGCCTGACGTTCATCATCGCAATGTCCATACTGATCGTCTTGTTTGCAATGAATCGCGACCGCCTCGAATATCATTCCTACGCCTACATCGAGGCCTTCGTGTTCCTGCTCGCCGGCCGTCTGATGTTCGCCACCCTCCAGTGGTTTGGCCACCTCTACATCCTGAGCGACTACCGCATCATGCGGATATCCGGAATCTTCAGCACCGAAATCTTCGATTGCCCCCTGCGAAAGGTGGCCGGCGCGGAACTGATCTACACAGTCAAAGAGCGCCTGCTGGGCCTCGGATCCATCGCCATAACCCCCGCAAACGGAGGCGCAAACGGCGAGCGGATGCGAGCGCGAAGGATCAGTCTGGCAAATGGTACGAAGACCCGCCGAAGTCCACCAGCGCGTACTGTCCGCCATCGCCCGCGCACAGCAGGGGGGGTAACGAGCATAGTGCCAAACATCACTCACTGGCCAGGCAACGGCCATGATGCCAACACTCATCACGGTGCCCAGATGAAGAGCAATACGGGCGCGAGCAGCAGTCCGGCCGCCGCCGGTCGCCCGACATTCCGCGCATTGCCGCATCGCGTCAGGAAGCGAAAGGAAACCGCGCAGCGGTTGTCGCGTACCCGCGACCGCAGCGCAAGCGAAGTCCTGTAGCACTCCGGCCCCGCGCAGCGGGGAGACGCCCATATCACCACGCGTGTGCTCTCCATCGACAAAGGCTTCAACCGTGGACTCGCTTTGAACTACCACGAATCGCACACCCCACACTACTGCCGCGTCAGGAAGCGAAAGGAAACCGCGCAGCGGTTGTCGCGTAACCGCGACCGAAGCGCAGCGAAGTCCTGTAGCACTCCGGCCCCCGCGAAAGCGGGGGAGACGCCCAAAACAAGTACCTTTCGAGGCCCCTCACGATCCGAATTGCTGAAACAAGATCTGGATCAGACTTGGGACAATGCACAGCCCGACCCGCCAGGCCTGCGAGGCCAAGTTGAACAAGTCCTGCGTCCGCAGTAAAGCGTGTCGCTCTAATTTAGGGTCAAAACGTAGTCGCTTTCCATCGAAAAGGGGTCGAACAGGGTCGCTTTATGGTCCGTTTTATATCATTTTTGGGGTCACTTTTCTCAGCGGCCCCACACGCCCTCTCAGGACGCATCTCCCGCCCAAAACTACTCTTATGCCAACACCATCCGCCGCAACCAGCGCCAAAACACATTTTGCGCAGTCTATTTGCCCCCCATCACCCCACCCTCCGCCATTCTTACTTCTTCCTTCAACCTTCTAACTTCACCCACTAGCACCCAGCACCTAGCACCTAGCACCCAGCACTGTTATACTCCACTGTGGAAGGCAATCGGCGAAGGCAACCTGCACCCGGGCGTCATTTCTGAAAAACGCAATCGTTGGAGGTCCTGCTTGAGCATCCGCAACTATCCTCCCTTAGTCCGCTTCGGCATACCCGGCATCATCATTGTCGCCGCGGTCGCGGCCTACTTCACGTTCGGCACTGCCCCATCCAAGGTGACCGGTTCAACCCCGGAAGAACAAGTCGATTCCGTCAACCGTATCATCGCAGGTGGTTCATCCAAGGCCCCGTCCGTACTCGCCCAGGCCGCCGTCAACAATCCGTATCCGCAGGTCCGCGAAGCGGCGATCCTTGGAATGAGCCAGTCATTGCGGCCGGAGGTGAGGCCGGTGATTGAGACGGCTTTAAACGATCCCTCTCCTCAAGTGCGGTCTGCCGCCGCCAAGGTTTTGGGTGCGTTCAACGACGAGCCTGCTGTCGAAAAGCTGGCCGAGGTTTGTGCCAAAGATCCAGAACCGGCCGTGCGGATAGGGGCCGTGACAGGCCTTGGCCGCAACAACGACACCCGTGCAATCATCGCACTACGCGAAATCATCGAGTCCAACACCAACCGCGAAACTCAGCACCGCGCCATCAAAGAGATTTACAAGAAAACAGATGTCACCTACGTCGGCGATGATCCAGTCGAAGTCAAAGATTGGAAAAAGTACGCTCTGTACCAGTCTGAAAAAGTAAAACAGTTTCCAGCGGTCAAGGCGGCCTATGCCAAGGCCGGAATTCCCTTGCCAAGATACCCAACACGGGTTACCAATTGGAAGCCGTTAATCCCCGGCGAAGAGAGTAAATCGCTGCTGGAAGAATGATACTGATGCGTTCAAGCAAGAAGGGCCCCTTATGAAGCGACGCGCGTTTAACCTGGTCGAGCTCATGGTCGTCATCGGCATCATCGCGGTCTTGCTGGCGATACTTTTGCCGGCGGTTTCCGTAGCCAGGCAGCATTCGAGGACTGCGGGCTGCGCCAGTAACTTGCATCAAATTGCTACGGCCCTTGCAGACGTCGTGGTGCAGGGAAACGGCGCACGGCCAATGGCCGAGGCGTGGCCGGGCCAGGCGATGGCGTCGGTGGCCTCGCCCGGGATCTACGTTTGTCCAGAGGTATTTGCGCTCAACGGCACTGGAAACGTGCCCAGTTCGGCGAGCGGCGTCGCCAGTGGTTGGGGAAATGCCGATTTTGACCTTTCGAAAATGGTTTACATTAACAAAAACAGAAGCATCAGCATCTCGTTTTCGTCCCACCCGACGAACCAGAAATTTTCGAATATTTCGACTTTTGATGGTAGCGACTCCCGTGGTCCCTTCATCGACATTGTGCTTAGCGATACCACCACCGCCCCCGACATCAGCGGCGACTGCCACGACGGTTGGATCAGGATATATAGGAACGATGGCGGCAGCGGCAATGTGACCGCTACGTTGAAGGATTACGCCTGCGCCTCGGAATACAATAACGTGCTGTACCAGGGCAAGCCCGTTTTCTACCAGGCCGGCGACACCCTCGATCCTTCAAATCCCGCCTACGGCTGGCTCGGTTCGGGCACCTTGCAATCCGATTACACAAATCCTTCAGCTCAAAAGAAATCCGCACTCGCCGGCGGTACCGGGATGGTGGTCGAACTTCATTCCACGCCCTGTAACTATGGGATGACCGAAGGGGCCGAGAAACTGCCCGTAGGAGGCAAGCCCTGGGTAATGGATTACAACGAACGCATTGTCGATCCCACATTGTCAGACGCACCCGGGAAGCTGGTGGATTCAGCACGCCATCGCAGCAAGTTGAACGTGCTGATGACCGATGGCTCCGTACAGCAGTTCCGGGCCGATGATCCCACGTTCAACCCAGCGAGTTCTCTAAGTTCCACGTTCTGGACGCCCTAGAAAATCTGTTGGCGGCTGGTGAACAATGACTCTCTCATCCACCGGTTCAGCCGCACATCGCAGAAGCGCCGCAATCGTGCTGACGTTGCTCCTCGCCGTCGGCGCTGGACTCGCTGTTCATGCATCAAGGTCACGCGTCTCGGGCGCCTCTGCCTCCTCGCGCATCGAGCGCATCAATCACATCGCCAACTCCGGCAGCGCCAGCGCCGCCGAAACATTGGCCCAATCTGCAGCCAATGATCCCGACCAAAGTGTCCGCGAAGCCGCCCTGATCGGCCTGTCGCACTGCCTGACCCCAGACGTCCGGCCAATCATCGAACAAGCCCTCGACAACCCCTCCCCCGGCGTCCGGGCCGGCGCCGCCTACGCGCTCGCAGCCTATTCCGATGAACCGTCCGCAAACCGCCTCCTGGATTTGTCCTTGAATGATTCAGTATCGCGCGTGCGCGAGGGAGCCGTCACCGCACTCGGACGCAACGGCCACGCGCGCTCAATCGTGAACCTGTTTCAGATTGTCGAGAAGAGCACCGACCCACAGGTGCAGTACCTGGCCATCAAAGAGCTCCATAAAAAATTAGGCACGCGCTACGTCGGCGCCCAGCCGTCAAAGGTAAAAGACTGGCCATGGCAGACCCAGCTAGTCGCCGGCTGGCTCCTGCAAGACCCCATGCTGCAAAATGCCTTCGCAAAAACCGGCGTGCCCCTCCCCAAGTCCACCACCGGCTGGGACCCGACCAAGGTTCCCGCCTTAAAGGAAATGGTCGCCAGTTCCGGCGACCCCATTCGCGGCCGGGCCATCTTTCTCGATCGTTCAAAAGTCAGCTGCACGTTCTGCCACACGCTCGAAGGCCTCGGCGGAAAAGTCGGGCCCGAACTCACCAACCTCACCCAGACCATCACACTCGACAAGCTGATCGAATCCATCATCGAGCCCTCCAATGAAATCAAAGAAGGCTTCCAGGCCTACGATTTGGAAACAAAGGAGGGCAATCGGATTTACGGCATCAAGGTGTCGTCCGACTCGGAAAAAACCGTGTTGCGCGACACCAGCGGCAACCTCGTCACAATCCCGGCCAATCAAATTCAGTCCTTCGAACCCGGAAAGCTCAGCATCATGCCCGAGGAGGCCGTCGCGACGCTCAAGCCCTCAGACTTCGCCGACATGCTGGCTTTCCTGATGAATCCCGCCGCACAGAAAACCCTGCGCTCCATGGTCACGCACGCCTTCGTGGCCGGCCCAATCGCAGCCCCGATCGACATTGAAAACCCCGCCGACGCTGGTGGCGATGCATCAGGATCAATCGACACATTGCACGGCAAGCGAAACTGGCAGCCGGTCGAATCCGACTCCACCCGCCGCTTCAACATCCGAGCCTACGCCAGCCCAAAAGGCACGGCGGCCATCAGCCTGTCAGTCGAGTCTCCAAAGGAGCAGGCCGCGCGGCTCTGGATCTTCGACGAAGGCCGCGCCCGCGTCACCATAAACGGATCACTCGCCTTCACAGGAGAAATCCGTCAGTCACCCATCGAGGTAAAGCTGCACACGGGAACCAATCGACTCGTCATTCGCGTAGACGCGCCGGCCGCCGAAAGCATCGGCATCCTCCTCGACGCGCCGGATGTCAATCCGGATGTTAGAAAGTGACGCGGGGTAATTCCGGATCACCCAAAGGCCAGGAAAATGAAACCAATCAGCCACAAACCCGTGATCGCTCCCAAATCGCCTTCTCCCAAGCCGCGGCCACCGGCTGCTCAAGAGAAAGGGGACGTCGCAGACGCCCTGCGCCTGCTGAAGAATTCGCGTGACCGGCAAGTTCCGTACGTGGAGGTGCGTAAACGATTGGGTTTCGCTTGACCGCCAACTACGGAATAAAGTTTATCCGACGCCGTCACTGACGTTCAGGTAACACTGTTGGTCAGCACCCCGATAGGAGAAATCTCAACTGATATTACATCCCCCGCCCGAAGCGTAAATGTCGATGGCGGCACGATCCCGGTCCCCGTCATCAGGAAGCACCCCACGGGAAAAGAATTGTCCCGAAACAACCACCCGACCAGTTCCTCCGGCGTCCGCTTCATGCGCGACAGCGTCGTGGCCTCCTCAAAGACGGCCGCGCCCCGCGCTCAATCGAAATCCGAATCGCCGTTTCCGCCGGCAAAACTTCCGCGCTCAACAAAATGCACGGCCCCAGCGCGCACGAGCCGTCGTACACTTTGGCCTGCGGGAGATAGAGCGGGTTTTCACCTTCAATGTCGCGAGACGACATATCATTGCCAATGGTGTAGCCAATGATGACGCCCCGCGCGTTAACCACCAGCGTCAGCTCCGGCTCAGGCACATTCCATTTCGAGTCCCGCCGGATCCGCACCGGCTTCCCCGGCCCAACCACGCGGTGGTGGCTGGCCTTGAAAAAAAGCTCCGGGCGGTCCGCCTCGTAAACCTTGGCATAAAAATCGTCGCCGCCCGATTGATGCGATTCTTCCATCCGCGCATCGCGGCTGCGGTGGTAGGTCACGCCGGCCGCCCAGACTTCCTGTGAGCCAATGGTGGCGATCAGCTCTCTTGGCGCAGTGCTTGGGACAACGGCCGAAGGTTCAAGTTGCGGACTTGGTGGCGAAGCGTCGCCACCAGATCATCAAGATTCAATAGATGATCCCACTGCACGTGCGGGAGTCGGTAGAAAGCACCGTCTTCTTCAAGGATCGGTCCACCAGGGGTGTTGTAAAGCTTCATGGAGAATGCGTATTAATCGACAACGGCGCGCATGTGCAACTCCACAGCGCCAAAATGTCGATAATAACGCGCCATGCGTACAGGCGTGGTCGAGGCGGTAAACCGTCTTCACACACATTATCGCCACAAGCAGGGCTAACCGAACTAGAGGGTGTGGAAGAGCGTGCGCCCAGAACATCGACAACCGCCGGACTTTGGCTCCTGTTGGCACTGATTTGCCTGTCGGCCGGGGCCAAGGCGGTCTTGTTTGATACGCTCGACCCCGACTGTTTCTGGCACATGCGCGTTGCCCAGCAGATCGAGCGCGAGGGGGTAAGGCCAGTCGTGGATCACATCTCCTTCGCGGCCCGCAAAGAGGCGTGGACGCCTTACTCCTGGCTGGCGGAGATCGCCATGGAACGCCTTTGGCGCTGCGGCGGCTATCGCGCCGCCATCGCCACTCAGGCACTGATGGCAGCGGCCATCGTCCTCCTGATCGGACTCTCCGGAAGAGAAATATCCAACGGGCAGGCCCTTTCCAGCGCCGTCGCGGCGGCGGGCGGCGCGTTTCTATCGCTCGCATATCTCAGTTTTCGCCCGGTAACACTTGCCATCCTGCTGATGGCGCTTTGCGCGTGGCTACTCGTGCGCGACCGGCGATCGCACGAGCGCTCCCGTGCAGTGTGGGCGGTTGTGCCAATCACAGTCATCCTGGCCAACGTGCACCTGTACGCCCTCCTGATGCCGGCCTGGCTGGTAGCGCTTTGGCTGAGCGCAATCATCGAACGGCACGGACGCTCGATCCGTCGATACGGCGCGATGCTGGCGCTCACCGCCGCTGCATGTCTCGCCACGCCCATGCTCAAGGGCATGTGGACCACGGCCATCTACTACCAATTCCACGACCCCATGGTCCACAGCACGATCATCGCTGAAATGCAGCCATTCATGCACGGCGCCATGGGCAAAGTCTCCGGCCTGCTGGTCCTCGCATTCTTCATCGTCACACTCCTCAACCGCCGGAAACTGCGCGCCGGCGAATGGATCTGGCTTCTTGGCTCAACACTCCTCCTACTGCGGTGGGGACGCTTCGCACCCGTCTTCGCGCTCGTCGCCGCACCAGCACTTGCGGCCTGCGCCGGCCTGTCCGATCGAGTGCTCGGGCGAAGACTGATCGTTGCCGTAATGACAGCGCTGCTCGCGCTCGGCGCATGGCACGTCGCACAAGAGTTTCCGCGTCGCGATACGAAGATGTCGGCATGGCTAAACCGCCACGGACCCGACGCGCCCGGCTACCCGTGTGCGGCCGCCGATTACCTGCTCGAACACGTGCCGCCCCACACTGAAAAAATAATCACCGATTTCACCTGGGGCGGCTATGTCGGCTGGCGACTGGGCGAGCCGTGGCAAGTCCTACTCGATGGTCGCACACAGGTTTACCCCGCCGAGTTGTGGCAAGCCACTTACCTCGGCACCGAGGCAGACCGCCTGCGTTTCCTGGCATCCATCACGGCAGACGCGGCCATCCTCCCACACAAAAGCGTGTTCCACCCCGCCCTCAAAAAACTGGGCTGGCAAATGGTCTTCAGCGACGCCTACGCAGAGGTCCTGCTCCCCTCAACCCCTGACAGCAAGCCAAACGCCCCATCCGATCATCCCCACGCCGGCGAATCGCGCAACCCATAGCCCGCGCGGCAGGGCCTTCTCAAAAAGCACCACCAGCGTCAAAACCACAACCCAGATGAGGTTCATCACGCCAGTCACAAATAAAACGCACATGAGTAGCCAGCAGCAGCCCAGGCAAAACGTGCCATAGCGCAAGCCCATCACCAGCGCTCCCCACGTGCCCTCGCGCCAATGAACTAGCAGAAGATCCATCGGCGAGCGGCAGTGGCGAAGGCAGGCGCTCTTGAGCGACGTGAACTGAAACACCCCAGCGCCGATCAGAATCGCCCCGCCAAGGCGGGCGCTCGTCGAAACCATGGCCGGAGACAACAGCGCAAGGTGATGAAGCGCCGCCTGTCCAACGGCCGCTAGAAAGCTGAAACCAGTCCATGCAAGCAAGTAACCCCCCAGAAAAAAACTGGCCGGCACATAAGGCCGGCTGCAGTGCCCGGCGCTGCCTGTTCACGGCCGCAAACAGCAGCACAACCGGCGTCGCCGACGGAACCATCATCGCCACCATCATGATGCTCCACATGACAAACAGCATGGCCACTTCCGCCCCATGCCATCCCGTCATCGCCGGCACGGCGCAGCACGCCATCGGATTGCGCTGCATGCGCATCGCATCCCGAATCAGCCACGCCCAGGAGAGCAGGCAAATAAAAGCCGCGCCAACGAGGATAAGAATACGGTCGTGCCGGAGTGTACGATCTGGCGGCAACGTAGCAGGCGCAAGGGCAGTCATGGAGTGCGTCTTTAGTTCCCGTACTTGATCTGCGTCACAAACCCCGCTTTGCCCGGCCACGAAAACTTAATCAGCGGCGTGTCCACCACGCTCTGACGCGCCGAAACGCATTCGGCCCCTTTAAAGATAAACCCGGTGGCGTGTTCGATGCGAACACTCTCCGTCGAGCCAGTGACCGGATTTTTGATCGGCTCAACGGCCACGTTGATGCTCTGCCCAACGCTCACGCTGCTGTTGCGTCCATCGAGGTTGAACTGAAAGGGAAGAAACTGGTAATCCATGAACTTGCTGAAGATCATCGTAAAAATTTCAAACGGCATCCCCCCGGCCTTGCCGCTGGTGATGGTCATCAGCGCCTTGCGCTGCGCTGCATTGGCGCGCTCATCAATCATCCAGCCCCCGGTCCCGTTCCCCAGGTGCATCGCCTTAGGAAAGTGAAGCACAAACGCGATGCCCAAACCATTCAGCGAGATGTCGTTAAACTGTCCGGAGTTGATCTTGTACGCCCCCATCCCCTCGCAGTAGCCCATCGTCGGGGGCGCTTCAAATTCGCACGGGCAGCCGTAGTCGCAGTTGCACGCCTGAATGTAATCGGCTTCGATCGACCATTTGGGGGAAGGCATCAATCACTCCTGTGGAAAGCTGCTGTATTCGCGCACCGGGGCCTATCAAAGTCAACTCATTTCACCCGAATTGCAAACACGGGGTCACGGGCCTTGTGGAATCGCCACCGATAAGAGTGGTTCAACGGATATTGAGGAGCTATGGCCAAGGCACGCGCAATCGTGAAGCGCCGCAAGGCGGTGCGGAACATCCGCAAGGGGAAAGTCAAAGGGGACATTCATAATATTGAGGGGAAAGTCAAAGGGGACATTCATAATATTGAGGACTCCCCGTCACTTCGATACGCTTAACGCCATGCCCAGAACCGCTCGCGCCGTCGAGTCCGGAATGATCTACCACGTTCTCAACCGCGGCAACGGCCGCATGCGCATCTTCCACAAACCCGCCGACTATGACGCCTTTATCAAGCTCTTGGGCCAGGCCCGCGAACGAACCGGCGTCGATCTGCTTGGCCTGTGCCTGATGCCCAATCACTGGCACCTGGTTCTTCGCCCTAAGATGGAGAGCGATCTTGCGAAATTCATGCGCTGGCTCTGCACCGCTCACGTCCGCCGGCACCACTCGCATTACCATTCCCCGCCCGGCCATTTGTACCAGGGCCGCTACAAGAGCTTTGTCGTTCAGAACGACGATCACTTCCTCACGCTCTTGCGTTACGTTGAAGCCAACGCGCTGCGGGCCGGGCTGTGCCCAGGCGCCGGAGGCTGGCGGTGGAGCAGCGATGCGATGCGGCGAAGCGCCGAGGGGCGAAAGCTGCTGTGCAACTGGCCGGTGGACCGGCCGGGCAACTGGAGTAAGCTGCTGGAGGAGAAGTTGCCGGAAAAGGAGTTGGACAAGCTGCGGACCAGCGTCAAGCGTGGGCGGCCGTACGGCTCGGAGGATTGGATCAAAAGGACCGCACAGCGCCTGGACTTGGACTTCACGCTGCGATCCAGAGGCCGACCGAGGAAGAATCAACGGAAATTATGAATGTCCCCTTTTCTTGCTCCAGCTTGCGCTCTCGCCACTGGTGCCCTGCCTGGGCGCAGGCCGCGAGGATCGACGACTCCGGCAGGTGCGGCTCCAGGTCCTGCTTGATCCGCGAGAGTGTGCGTGAGAGACTTGCCATCCGTGGCCTCCTGTGCGTGGTGGTGTCGTGGAAAACAACATCATCACAGGAGGCCACTGTTTGCGCTACTATTGTAATCTATGCTGCGGCGCGGACTTATGAACAATCGCTAAGTGAATGGCATTCCCCCTTATCCCCTTCTTGTTTTCTAAAACCTCTTGGCTAAAGATAAGCCACAGATAAAGGGATTAATTATGCGTGGTGGCCCCTTAGAAATTTTTAGTTTCGGTGGCGTAGTAACTGGCATCCCCGTGCTGAAGTTAATCCGGTGTTAGAGCATTGATTAGCCTGTTCCAGAGACCCCAGGCCAGGGGGGCGGGACCTTGCGCCTTTCGCAATCTAGTGCCGTCTTCCCCTGCTTGTCCCTGACTAGCAGGTTGGCACCCGCGGCGCGGAGGGTTTCGGCGGCTTCGCCGCTTGAGTTCTTGGCCGCGACGTGCAGGACGGTGCCGCCTGACTTGTCGGTAGCGTCGAGCTTCGCCCCGCGCGATCAGCAGCCGCAATACATCGAGCCTGTAGTGCTTCACGGCACCCATGATAGGCGTTTGACCTTGCTTGTTCGCCGCCTCAAGATCCGCCCCCTTATCCAGAAGAAGCTTTACAATCTCAGAATTATACGCGTAGTGCAGCGGAGTGTCACCTAGCTGGTCGTGGTGCTTCGGATCCGCCCCCCGTTCCAAGTAGAAACGGACAAGATCAATTTGGCGTCCGTCGGCAGCGTACTGCAGCGGGGTGAACCCCATGTGGCCTTCCTCATCGACTTCGGCGCCCTGCTCCAACAGGAGCTTCGCCATTGCAACGCTGCGTACTTCGCGTAGAGGCCCGTCCCCAAACCTGTCCCGTTCGCGAATGTCCGCCCCATGGCCTAGCAGGAGCTTAACCATCGCCGGGTGGTCGCCGACCACGGCCGTGACCAGTGGGGTGCGGGAGCCCCGTTCTGGCTTCTTTACAAGGTCAATTTTTGCCCCACGCGAGAGCAGCAAGAGGGCAATGTCGGGTTCATAAAACTGTGCCGCGACCGTCAAGGGCGGCGAAGTCACCGTCGAACCCGTTGGGATTGGCCCCGTCGTCCAAGGCCTCCTTCGCCCCCTCGAGATTTGCCTTATTCAACGCCTCCTTCAGCTCGTGGTCCAGTTCCTGTTGCCTGGGCGTGCGTGGGTCTTGGCGCATTGGAGCGAAAGGGTATCCGACTCCTGCCTCCGAGCCGCGTTCGTTTACCGCCGGCGACCGTTCGGAATCCAATACCCCGGGCCCCGCCGGTGCGGAGGACGGCGGCATGGTGCAGCCGCTGAACAACACAAACCAGCACGCGGCGGCGGTGGTGCAGATTCTTGTTAGCATCCCCGCGAGCGACCGCGAAGGGAGGCATAGATTGACCTTTTGCCAAGCCATAGTTGAGGGCGTCTTTTTCATCATGCTTTGCAATATCTCGACAATTCAAAGGGGTTGGGAGGTCGGGAGTCTTTGATCAATCTTACCCGTGGCCGCCCGCGCGGCCGCAGCGTCGGATTCCAGCCCCAGCCGCTTCGCAGGCGCTGGTGGGTCTGTTCGAGGACCTGGATGAATGCGGCGTAATCCGCCTCCTTGGGAAAGAGGTCTTGCCGGCCGGCCGCGCGGTTGAGAACATGGTAGGCGATCCCGCCGCTGGCGATGCGAAGTCGTCTGGGCATAAAGCAAATCGTGACAGTTTCGGAGCGGAATGTCAATCAATGACTCCCGACCCGAATACCATTCGCTTAAGCCGCAACCTCCTGTTCCGCAGCAGGTTGTGCATATTGGTTTCTTGGCTTGTTCATCAGATCGTAAGGCTTCATGCGTCGCTTGATCACACGCGGGTTCCATCGTCCGTCGCGCACAGGATTCACAATCAGTTCCATCAACTCCATCGTGCGGGGCGGCGTGCAGTAGGCGCGCAGCCAACGCGCGGCGTCTATGAAACTGATCCGATTCGTCTTCACCCCCTGACACTGGCCCGCAAGTGACATGGCCGAGCGGATCAGGTTGTACACCAGCATGAATATCATCAACTCCTTGATCACCCCTTCTGGCGTCTGACACTTGAGATGCTCCATCTTCATCGTCTTTTTCAAGTGACGGAAGTTGGTCTCGATCTCCCATCGCAGGCCGTACAGATGAGCGATGGCATGTTTGGTATAAAGCATCGCGTCCACCAGCGTCGTGGCGATCGTCACCACGCGGGTGCGGCGGCCCTTGATCACGATCCGAAACCGCAGTTCCCTTACCTCCACCCATTCCGGCAGCAGCGCATATTCCTCAAGGCTCATCCAGGCGGGTCTGGCCGGCCTGGCCCACTGCACCACATGGTCCTCATGGCCCAGTCGCCGCACGAACCGCGAGGTTGGCATCCCCTTTTTGAACCTGCCCCGTTTTGAGCGGTGAGGGCGGTTGGGCGTGAAGTCCACGATCTGTCTCTGATGCAGCCGAAACACCGCATCCACCGAGGATCTCAGCAGCATCGCCACATGCGCAAAGGAGCAGAACCCACGGTCGGCCAGCAGCACGTCGCCCACCTGAAGCATCTGGTGCAGGCCGGACAACTGGCTCATCTCATGGATGTTCATGCACATCATTGCCAGGTGCACGATCATGCCGGTGGCAAGGTCCAGAAGCCCCAGCAACTTGATCATGGGGAACCCGCATCCGGGCTTCTGCGCCGATGGCTGGGGCCACAGGTCCTGAAGCGCCGGCCGGTCGGCCGTGGACGCACTGGTTGCATCTGCTACAAACACACGACGACCCAGCCAGAGCCCCTGTTCACTGCTTCCACAAGTTTCGCCACACAAGCTCTCGACCACCCTGGCCACGCCCGCCACGGGCAGACGCATTCGGGCATCGCAATAGGTGGACTCCTTGACAGGGAAATTGATCAGGTGCCGCAGATGGGAGATGGCCGTGTTCTCGTGGAGCACCTGGAGGATGAACACGCCCAGGGTGGCGGCGGGGTCCCAGAGGGTGTCACGCCAGACATGGCCCGCGGCGCTGAATAGTTCGTTGACCCGCTCCCTGCCGCCCAGGCAGCCCAGGGGATTGGACTTGATGCGTTCGAGGGTCGAAGCGATGATAGCCATCCGTGGCCTCCGGTTGAGTTGGTGACTTGTAATACCACCATTCTACCTGGAGGCCACGCCTTGCGCGAGCGGTTATAAAACCCGCGTGGGCACGGAGTTATGAGCTTAAGCGAATGGCATTCACTCCCGACCCCTTAGAATTGCCTAACATTACAGCGGACCGGGCCGGCGTCGCGGTCCTTGTACTTCGTGAAGTGGCTCGGTGCCCGCCCGGCCGCTGCGTTTGCTAAGGGTAGATTCAGCCATTGAGGCTTCTACAGACACCCACCCCCTGTTACAATCCCCATAGCCAGCGGCCGGTTCAGTTCAACAGACTTTATGTGGAGTGCGACCGGCCCTTGTGAGAACCGCTCGACACTGGCGCACTCCACATAAAGTCCTCTACGTTATGCGACCGGAGGAACGCTGTTGCTCCGCTGCGGACGCCGGCCATGCGGTGGGAGGGGAAGGAATAAGATAAGGGGTCATTCATCTTATTGCATTTTGCCGCCCATTCCGCTATCCTCCGCCTATGCCCCGCTCCCCTCGCGCCGTCGAAGCCGGCGTGATCTATCACGTGCTCAACCGCGGCAATGGCCGGATGCGCATCTTCCACAAGCCTACGGACTACGATGCCTTTCTCCACCTCCTCCTGCAGGCCAAAGAACGCATCCCCCTCGACGTGCTGGGCCTGTGCCTGATGCCCAACCACTGGCATCTGGTCCTTCGCCCATCTGGCCGCGACGACCTCGCCGCCTTTATGCGCTGGCTCTCCACCGCCCACGTCCGCCGCCACCATGCCCACTACCACTCTCCCCCGGGCCACCTCTACCAGGGCCGCTACAAAAGCTTCCCCGTCCAGGATGATCTTCACTTGCTCACGCTCCTGCGCTACGTCGAGGCCAGCGCCCTGCACGCGGGCCTCTGCCCGGCCGCCAGCGCCTGGCCATGGAGCAGCCATGCCCTGCGTCAAACTCCCGATGGCCGGGAACTCCTGTGCGACTGGCCTTTGGACCGCCCGCGTAACTGGAGCAAGCTGCTGGAAGAGAAACTGCCGGACACCGAGGCCCAGCGGCTCCGCACCAGCATCCAGCGCGGCCGGCCCTACGGCTCGGAGCAGTGGACGCGAGCCGCCGCACAGCGCCTGAACCTGCAATCCACCCTCCGCCCCAGAGGCCGCCCGAGGAAGAACCGCCAGAAAACATGAATGACCCCTTATCTTCTCCCCCGATATTGAGTAACAATCACAAAGGCCCAGGCGCCCATGGATATAAAAAAAATTGTTGATGACTTAATTGTAAATTCAAGACTTCGACTACATGTGAAAAACATGCCCCAAGACGCCAAAAGGACAGCAGCGCTTATAGCTGATGTATAAATCGATGCTGAACCGTGGGATATAAATGGCGCAACTACTGTTAGACTAGCCGCGAAGAACATCGTTACAAATTGAATGCCCCACTCCTGCCAAGCTCCTGCTACGAGAAAGGTGCGAATCGACGCGGCACCGTGGCCTGCGGCAATTCCAACGTGTGTCATTGCCGTAACTGACAAGATTCCAATCACACAACGGATTGCGCGTTCCGAGATCTGTGAATAATATCGCTTTTTAGAATTAGCTAGCACCGCACATCATCCATTCAATCCATTTCGGAGAGTTCAAAGTTGTCGAACCCACGCGAGATAAGGTAATTCATAACTTCCGGCCATTCTTCCTGGGCCGGCCTCTGGGCAGGGGAGCGTGGCATGCGCCGAGGATAGCGGAATGGGCGGCAAGATGCAAAAAGTGAACGAGCGAACGACCCCTTCTCTGATCGCAGCTTGCCGACACTTTTACGCATGAAGCATTGGCCGTTCGCGAAGTGCTCTTGGACAGAAAGTGGTAAGGGGACGTTCAGACGTTCACAATATTCACCGCCGCATCCGCCCCGCCCGTCCCTCTCACCGCTCACTCCCCCCACCGCCCCACCACCCCTCGCCCGTCCCCCTCCACCCCCACCGACACCAAATCCCGCCCCCGCAATCCCCCTCCATCAGTGTTCATCTGTGTCCATCAGTGGCCAGTCTTTCTCCCACATTCCCCTCGACTCCACCACCCCCCCCCAATCCCCAGCCACAAGAAACATTTTCCTTGACATCACCCTAACACCGCTCATACAATACATCAGCCTCAACACCTTCCGGGGGAACATCAATGACCACAGCATCCCATCCCAGCACCCACCAGAGCCCCGGATGCACATCCGGGGCTTCTTCCCCCGTCCTCCGCCAAGCCATCTTCAGCACCGATTCGACGCGTCGTTTGGTGGTCGGTTATGTGTCCTTTGATAGTCGGTTAGTGGTCGTTTGGTGGTCGGTTACGTGTCGGTTGGTGGTCGATTGGTGGTCGGTTATGTGTCGCTTTTTACCAGCCACTTTTGGCCTAAACCCTTGTCAATCCTCACTCTCCTCCCAAAATCCCCCGCGCAACTCAATTACAACAATACAAAACCCACCCAAACCGACCCCCATCCTATCACTGCCAGCAGTGCCGATTGCCCCAGAACCACCCGACTCCGCCTCACGCTCACCCCCAGCCGCCCCATTTCCTTCGCCGTCAACGCCGCATTCACATGCCCCGTCCAACCCCAATCCAAAAATGCGAAATCCACAATCCCCAATCCACACAATTGCCTTGACAACCCCTTCTCCACATGATAGGGTAATGTTAGCTTCCCATGCGGAAGCTCCGGCCAGCCAAAAAGGGAAGGACACACCACTCCCGTCCCCCAAACCGGCCGCAGCGTTCTTTGACAATCAAATAGCAGTTCGTCATCCCATCAAACGTGGCATGGGCGCCCCGCTGCGCCCCGCCCATGGCCCACCGCCCAAACCCAAAACAAACTAACCCCACAACCCTCCCACCCCCCAGCGGCCAACTCACCCCTGCACCGCTTCGTGCCTTCGCGGCTTCGTGGTTCATCGCCTTCCCCATGGCCATTCCCCCCAAGCCCGCAGCCCCAAAACAAAACAAAACCAAGTGAGAGCCTATCACACCTCCCCGCCTCTCCGCGACTCTCATCGCCTCCGCGGTAAACTCCTCTCCTCCTCCGTGCCCTCCGCGCCTCCGTGGTGAAAAAGTATTTCCCGGTCAAAAAGGAGGGTTTCGGCGTCAAAACAGTGCTTAGACGGCCGGAGGAGTGAGGCGGTTTTCGATGACTTCACGCATGGTGGCGGTGGGGGCATTGAGGCCGGTCCAGGCTTGGAATTGGGCGGCGGCCTGGCGGAGGAACATTTCGATGCCGCCGATGGTTTTCGCACCGGCGGCCTGGGCTTGTTGGAGAAACTTGGTTTTCATCGGGTTGTAGATGGTGTCGAAGACGAGGGTGTCGGGGGTGAAGTTGGGAGGGGAGTCGCCGAGCGGCGATTCATCGACATTGGGGTGCATGCCGACGGATGTGGTGTTGATGTAGATCTGGCAGCAACTGTCGCAGAGCTTTTCCATGGATGCGGCCACGACTTTGCCGGTTTGGCCATTGAACTCGGCCGCCAGCGCGTCGGCACGGTCGCGGGTGCGGTTGTAGACCACCACGGTGGCGCCGTAGTGGGCGAGGGCGGCGACGGCGGTTCGGCCAGTGCCGCCAGCGCCGATGACGGCGACGCGATAGTTGGTGAGATCTTCGCGCTGAATGTTGAGGGCGGATGTGATGGAGTCGAGGATGGCGGGGTAATCGGTGTTGAGGCCGAGTAAGGGCTCAGGGTTGGGGGTTCGGGGTTCAGGGGAGGAGGGTTTAGGGTTAAGTGTTTCGGGTTCAGGGGTTTCTAATCCTGAACCCTTAACTCTGAAGCCTTGCCTGATGACAATTGTGTTGACGGCGCCGATGCGGAGTGCCAGGGGTTCTATTTCTGCGCCTTTGTATTGCAGGTACCTTAGGGCGTTTTGTTTGTGGGGGAGGGTGATGCTTAGGCCGGCGAGGTCGAGGCCTTCGGCGTGGAGGAAGCTTTCCATGAAGGCTTTAAAACTTTCGTAGCTGCCTTCGACCAGGAGCGGCAGGTAAACGCCATCGTGTTCGGTGGCGGTGAAGGCGGCGTTGTGGATGGCCGGGGACATGGAGTGCATGACGGGTTGGGCGACGACGCCGTACACTTTGGTATTGGGGGTGATCGAATCCCAGCGGTAGAGGCGTTTCATGTCGGAGATGGGGATTTGGCCGGGGGCCGTTTGGGCCGCGGAGTCGAGCGAGGCGAAGGTGAGGAAGGCTCCGAACTTTTTGGCCAGGATGCGAGAGATCAGGCCGGTCTCGCCCATGCAGAGGGCGATGGTGGGTTTCTGGCGGGTGCGGAGGAGTTCGAAGGCTTCGAGGTTGTCGCGGAGGGTGCGGGCGGTCCAGACGATTTTGTTGACCTCGGACGGAAGGCGATTCATTTCGAGGACGATGTTGTAGAGGCGCTCGGGACGCCCTTGAAAATCGTGAGAGCTGAAGATCAGGGCAGGCCGACTGTCGCGCGGGAGATGAATCAGCGTGCTGGCGGAGCGGTCGGCGTGTAGCTCCAGATCGACGTACGCCGCGTCTTCGGCCATTCGCTCAATGGTGGGGATGCGGTCGGAATCGGCGAGCAAACATTGGCCGCCTTCCCAGGTGGGGCGGCAGGTGACGATGCAGGGAATGATGGTGGTTGATATGAGCTCCTGCAGCTCGGCTTCGGAGTTGAATTCGAAGGCCGTATCAATCCGAAGTTCAACCATGTCAGCGCCGGCTTCGGCGGCGGCAGCGATGTCGGCTTTGGCTTTGGCCAAGTCGGTGACGAAAATGGCGACAGCGAGGTGGGTCATTGACCTTGGTTTGATAGTCGAACCGGTGATACACTACCACCATTAGAAAGGCCATAGATGACGGTGCAGACGCTGAAAATTCGCAGGCGGGAATTCGCCGTTGCAGCCAAGCCGGATTTTGAACGAATCGTCGCGCAGGCGCGAAGCAGGACTGCGCAAGACGCTCAAGACGCCGGCGACGTGGCGGAAAGCCGCCGAAGGATGAAAGAGCCGCAGGGGGGTTACGCTCGCAAAGCTACGGGTCAAGTTCGACCGATGAGTCGGATTACGCGTGGAGCGGTAGCCGGATCGTCGAAATAGCAGGTAACGGCCTCGCGTACCATTGCTCTTAATTCATCGAGCGAATCCGCTTGAGTTGTGATGCCCACGCCCAGCGCGCTGCGCAATAGCCACCTTCATCCGCGTCGGTCACTTCAAAAATCAACTCAGTGCTCACCTCTTGATTATGGCATCGAGAATCCGGGTGTCAAAATGCACCTCCTCGTTATGTTTCTGCTCGTCCAGGTACAAAAGCAAAGGCGGCCTGTTGGGGCCGCCTTTGCTTGTGGTGAGGATGTGGTGGTCGGATCAGCGGTCAGATTCGACATCGTCAAAGTCGTCGGGGTCGGGGCTGTTGTGGCTGCGGCTATTGCTGCCAGTCATGGGGCCGTTGTTGTTTGCCCACACGTTGGGGTTGCGGCCGTCGAATCCGGCCGGGGTGTTGGAGGATTGGTGGCCGCGGAGGGCATCGTTCTGACGTTGTATCACGCGGTCCATGGATTGGTTGCGGGATTCGTAGCCGTTGCGGAGGGAAGCGTCGTCAACGGGCTGGTTGCGATTGATGGCTGGGGCGCTGTTGTAGTTATTGCCGGGTCGGATGGGGCCGGCGTTGCGGGGGGCCTGGTCGGCGTTGGCGGGGGTGACGCTTTGGGCGATGTTCATCAGCATCTGGACGTTCTGCTTCCAGGATTCTTCGGGAGCCTGAATGACCAGGGCGTCGACGAAGTAGCTGCCTGCGTTGGAGGAGACGGTGACGATCATCAGGCCATGAGCGGGTTTGCCGGCCGTGATGTATGTGCCTTCGGTGACGAGGCAGGGGCCTGCCTGGCCAGGCACTTCCTGGGAGGAGACGATGCGGAGGTTGGAGATTTTCTGGCCGAGGGACTGCAGGAGAAGCTGGGTAAACTGCTGGGCGGTCATGTTGCCCTGGCCGCGAATCAGGGCGTGGGAGGCGGCGGTGATGCCGTCGGGCCCGACAAGATCGACGCCGTTGGGAGTTTCTTCGTGCTGCCAGCCGGCGGGGACGGCGAAGCGGAAGTATTGGCCTTGTTGAACTCCAGCTTGCTGTGCAGCTGGTTGAGCGGGCTGAAGGGGCTGGTTTTGCGGCGTGGGAACGGCCAGCGGGTTGTCGTTGGATTGGGGTTGGATCGGGCCTGCGGCAGTGATGGGGCCGCGCACTTCAACAGGACCCGCGGCAGGGCGATTGGCGGCGGCAGCGCCGGTTTTTTCAAAGCGGTAGGTGACGCCGTTGGTGTTGAGGTTGAGCGATGTACCTTGCAGGGTGGCGGTGAAGGCGACGGGGCGTCCCTCACATTCGACGACGCCGTTGACGCGATCGCCAAACTCGCCGGCCATGACGGGAAGGGATTTGCCGTTGCCAGTGAGCGTGCCGGCGAGGTGGCCTTGATCGGGGTGCAGTTCGATGGTGATTGGACCTTGCTCGGTGTTGGCGAGGTAGGTGCCGGAAACATCGGCGAAGGCCGCAGTTCCGAGGAAAAGGGAGGCAGCGGCGGTGATGAGGGTGCGCTTGAACATGACGTTTGTCCTTTCAGGGATTGGGAGAAGCTTGGCCTGGCGACGTGCCGGGATTTGGGCTTCTCGATGGGAGGGGGTACGCGGGGAGGAGGTGGATCTTGCGCCCGACGATGGTTGAGGTTGAGATGGGCACAAGGTGATCGGGTAGACCAGCGGTTACTTGAACCATTCCAGCGCCGCGTCGTCGGCCGCGCCCAGTGCGAAAGCGGAAGCATCCAAGTCGGCCCTTCCTTTTGCGAGGGCTGCAAGGAACCGGTCACGGAGGAGACTGGCCAGGGGAAGCGGCGTGTGGGTTGCGGCGGCCGTGCGCAGGACCAGTTCAGTGTCTTTCAGGCCCAGCGGGAGGGCGAAGCCGACGTCGCGGTAGCTGGAGTCGATCAGCTTGCGGGAGTAGTTGGCGTAGATGGGGCAATTGAACAGGGTCTGAGTTAAGAAGTTGAGCAACGCAGCGCGTGGGATGCCGCTCTTTTCGGCGAACGCGGATGCCTCGGCCATCGCTTCGACGGCGGCGTTGATGACGAAGTTACCGGCAAGCTTCACGACATTGGCAGCGCCGGCAGCCTCGCCAAAATCAAAGACGCCCTGGCCCAGCACATCAAGCAGCGGGCGCACTGCGCTGTTTCTGAGCGTCGGGGCCGGAGGTGCAGATCCACAGCTTGCGAGCGGCGGCGGCTTCGGGCCGGCCAAAGACCGGGGCGGCCACGTACCCGACGCCGTGGGCGGCGTGGTGTTGCGACAGGCGCTGGGAGGTTTCCGGGAGGATGGTGCTCATGGAGAGGTGGATGCCGCCCTGGCCGAGCGCTTGCGCGAGGCGGTCGTCGGCGACGGCGTCGACGGCGCGGTCATCCGACAAAACTGTGATGACAATGCCGCCAGGGGTGGCAACTTCATGCGGGGCGGCGGCGAGGAAAGCGCCCTTGTCCACTAACGACGCGGCTTTTTCGGGAGTGCGATTATAGACGCGCAGCGCGTATCCTGCCGCGAGGAGGTTCTCCGCCATGGGGCGGCCGAGGTTGCCCAATCCTATGAAGCCGATGGTTTCCTGGATAAATGCTCCCGTCGAATTATGGCTTGATTTTCACGAGAATGCCTGCGAGTTCAAATCGATTTCCGCTCGCCAGGGCAGTGTGATTTGGACCCGGGTCGAGATCGACGTTGCCCTCGAATCGGCCCGACGCGTAGATGTTGCCTTTGGGGTCGATGGCGATTCCGTTTGCTTCGGCGAAACTGTTGGCGTCGGCCGTGAATGATTTTGCGAAGCCGAACTTGCCGGCCGCAGAAAGTTTCCAGACGAAGCCGCTGGCCACGGGCGAGGGCGTGCCGACGAGGTTGAACGTGCCGGGGCCCGGATCGAAATCGACGGTGCTGGTGTACTGGCCGGCCAAATAGACGTTCCCGGCCTTGTCGGTGGTGATGGCGTGAACGCCGTCGATGCCGCTGCCTCCCATCCGCGCCGCCCAGACGAAATTACCGCCCGAGTTTAGCTTCGACACATACACATCGCTCGAGCCGGCGCTGGTGAGATTATGGACGCCCGTGCCGGGGTTGAAGTCGGCCGTGCCGGTGAAGGCGCCTGTGGTAAAGATGTTTCCCGAGGCGTCGACGGCAATGGCGTAGCCGTCGGTGGCAAAGGCGGTGTTGGTGGTGGGCGAGCCGAGCTTGCGGACGAACTTGAAATGGCCGGCGGAGTCGAGCTTGAGGACGAATGCGTCCTGGCCGCCCAGGCCGACGAGTCGACCGCCTGCGCCGCCGGGGTTGAAGTTGAACGTGCCGGTAAACAGGCCGGTCATGTAGACGTTGCCGGACTTGTCGACGGCAATTCCGCCGCCGCTTTCCTGCTGTGGGCCGCCGAAGGATCGGGTGAAGACAAATTTCCCGGCGCTGGAGACTTTGGTGACAAAGGCGTCGTAGAGGCCGTGGGATTTGATTTTTGTAGAGCCAAAGACGGCGGTGCCGGTAAAGTAGCCGGATGCATAAACATCACCGGAGGCATCAACCGCGATGGAAAAGAGTCCTGGCGATCCGGCTACGCCACCGGCGCTGACGGCCGAAATGAATTTGCCTGCCGATGAGAGTTTCCAGAGGAAGATATCCGAGGCGCCTTTGGCCTTGAGTTGAAAGGTTGGCTTGCCGGGATTGAAGTCAACGGTGCCGGTAAAGTCGCCGCCTACCCAGATACTGCCGTCCTTGTTGACGGCGATGCCGTTGGCGCCCGCGTTGTTGGCGCCGGTGGTTTGCACCGCCCAGAGGAAGCTGCCATTGGGAGCATATTTGGCGACAAAAGTGCTGCTCTTTCCGCTGGCCGAAGTGAGCTTGAACGCCTTGTTGGGGCTTGGGTCAAAGTCAACCGAGCCGGAAAAGATGCCGGTGAGGTAGGAGTTTCCGGCCGCATCAACAGCGACCCAACTGGCCGACGTGCCGGCCGGGGCGGTGACGTCGCCGAATTGGTGGGCGTAGACGATGGTGGCGGAGAGGAATACGCGGCGTTCTATTGTTTCGATGGTGAACGGTCGTGGAACAGGGGTTGGGTATGTGCTGGGGCTGGCGGCGAGAGGCGTGCGGAGTTGGAACGGCATTTTTTCTCCCGGATTGGTGAAGCGCCGAGCTTTAAACAGATCGGCGTGCCCATGATAGTTGTGGCGAAGAGTCGGATGAGGGCGATGATACATAGTCGGAAATCGGCGGACAAATCAGATTGGTTTCTGTCGGTTGAAGGAAGCCTCTATCAATCAGTGATATCCGTGAGCTCCACCTCAAGTATTTGAGCGATTCGACCAAGTACATTCACCGAACCCTGCCTCCGGCCGGTCTCGAGTTGGGCAAGATATGGCCGGGCAATCTTTGCTGTCTTTGCCAGCTTGGCCTGAGTTAAGCCTCGGTGCTGGCGAAATACACGGATGGGATAAGCACCGGCGAGTAACTGTTGGACGACTTCAGAGGGGAAAGATTCCTCGTTTCGAGCTTTGGCGGCATCAAAGGCGCGGATGTCGGAAAGCATCTGGGCGTCTTGCACCAACTGCTTGAAATCTTTAAGTGGCACAACGGCAAATTGCCTGACTTTGCGTTGGATCAACCGGGTTTTCACTAATAATCGCCTCCACGGGTCGCAGTGCACGTCAGGATTATTTTGCCCGGCTAACGTCCAGCCGCAGCATCAGATCGGCAATCTGTTCCTTTGTGCTGTCGCTCGCTTCCCATAACGGCAGGCGCATCTCGCCGGTATCCCGGCCGGCGTGGTGCATCGCGAACTTGATGCCGGCCGGGTTGCCATCCAGGAACATTGCACGCATGAGGGGGAAAAGCCGGTGGTGAATCTCGGCGGCCGTCGCAAAATCGCCGCTCAGGGCGGCGTGGGTGATGCTTTTGATCTGGGCGGGCAGAAGATTGGAGAGGACGCTGATCACGCCTTTTGCGCCCAGCGACATGACGGGAACGGTGAGTGAATCGTCGCCGGAAAGGATGGTGATGTCGGTGAGGGAGAGGATTTCGCTGGTCATGTCCATGGAGCCGGTGGCTTCTTTGATGGCGACGATGTTGCGGTGCTCGTTGAGGCGGGCAACGGTGGCGGCCGACATGGTGATGCTGGTGCGGCCGGGGATGTTGTAGAGGACGATCGGGAGATCGACGCGGTCGGCCAGGGTGATGAAGTGGCGGTAGAGGCCTTCCTGCGTTGGCTTGTTGTAATACGGATTGACGCTGAGGCAGGCGGTGGCGCCGGCCTTCTTGGCAAAAGCGTGAAGCTCGATGGCCTCGGCGGTGGCGTTGGCGCCGGTGCCGGCGATGACGGGGACGCGGCCGGCGGCGGTTTCGACGGCGATCTCAATCACGCGTTTGTGCTCGGCCATGTCGAGCGTGGGTGATTCGCCGGTGGTGCCGACGGGAACAAGGCCGTCGATGCCGTTGGCGATCTGGTATTCGATCTGCTCGCGCAGGCGGGCTTCGTCGAGTCGGCCTTCGCGGAAGGGGGTGGTGAGTGCGGTGAGTGCGCCGGTGAACATGGGTGTCCTTTGGAGATAAGGTTAGCGTGAGGGGAGGTGGGGGGGAAGCGGCAGTGTGAAGAAGAATGATGAAGGAAGAAGTGAAATGGGGAGTTTCCGGGGGGCGTTCATGCGACGGTGAGTTAAGGGGCGTGGGCTTTAGCCAGGCCGATGGCGCTGGCGGTGGCGTGGGTTTCGATGTGGCTGATGCTGAGGTGCCAGCGGACGATGCCCAGTGTGTTCGCGACGCGGAGGCATTCGCCGGCGAGGGTGACTTTTGGTTGGCCTGAAGGCTCAGGGAGAATTTCGATGTCGGTCCAGGCGATGCCGCCGCTCCAGCCGGTGCCCAGGACCTTCAGTACGGCCTCCTTGGCGGCAAATCGGCCGGCCAGATGTTCGATGTAGCGCTTGGGGTTTCGTCGGCAATATTCCTGTTCGAGAGGGGTGAAGCAGCGGTCGAGGAAACGCTGGGCATGCTCGTGGACCAGACGGGCGATGCGGGAGGTTTCCACGATGTCAATGCCGTGGCCAAGGATGGGCATGGGGGACTAAATACCACGAAATGGCGAAGCCGCGAAGGCGGGGAAGGCAGTTCCAAAGCGGGAGTACATGTTCTTTGGCCGGCGTCGATGGTGAATTGGCACGCTCCGATTACCGCTGAGATTTCAACAGCGAACGGCGCCTAATAAACCACGGCCGCCTTCATGACCAGTCCGTACACCAGAAACACCAGCCCGGCCGCGCCGAAGGCAAGGCCAACGAACCAGACCATTCGACGCTTGGTTAATGCGGAGATGGCCGCCACGGCGATGCCGACCTGGAACATTGTCACCCCGTAGGAAAGAATCACGTGCCGCCTCACGTGCATGGCCGCCTCGTGCTCTTTTTCTTTGGCCTCCTCGCCCAGTTTCTCCTTGGCGTCTCGTACTTTTCCAGCTTCACCTGGCGCTCATGCGACAGGTGCTTGTCTCCTGCCTCAAGCTGCGCGGCTAGGTTCTCGATCCCGCTGGCCTTGATGCTGTTGGCCTGGTAGTAGCCCCACTTACCGTTGGCGTCCATCTGCTCGAGCATGGCCTCGTTGATGTTGTGGCCGGAGATCATCCCGGCGACGGCCGCCAGCGCCGCCAGGATGGCCACGCTCAGCGCGACCATGCTGATCCACGGATCGTGCGTTTCGTGTGCATGCTCGTGTGTCTGTTCCTCAACCCGCTCCGTCTGTGATTCAAAATCTTCCATAGATGAAAGCGTAACTCCCCAGCGGCCCGACAGGCAAATGCCACGACAGCCCTTACCCCCTCGCCCCTCCTTCGCGGCACAAGCGCCCCCGCCCGTGTCTATGACCTCAAGCCATCTCCGACACCGCAAACTCAAATTCTTTCTTCCTACTCCGTGTCTTCCTCCGTGCTTCCGTGCCTCCGTGGTGATTTCTCCTGTCACTTCCCAGGCTTATCAAACCCCGCCTTCTCAAAGCGCCACGGCTCTTTCTTCCCGAACATGATGTCGTACGTCGAATAATTCGTCTTCATCATTTCCTCCAGCATCGGTTTCCATGGCCGGTCGGCAACGCTGATTAAGCCTGTGTTGGCGCTTTCTCCGTTGTACTTTTCAAAAAACCGCCCGCTCGTGGCCTGGTCGATCAGCGTGAACCACTCGATGCCCACGACAAATTTCTCTGCCGCGCCCTGCTCGACGTAGTTTCGATAGGCCTGTCCGCGTTCTTCCTGGCTGGCCATGTCCCCGCCGCCGCGCAGGCCGCTCCCGGCTGGCGATGCGTAATAAAACTCGCTCAGCAGCATCGGCCGGTTTCCCGTCCAGCCATGCACGCGATCCAGCAGGGCCTTGTCGAAATACTTGGTGTAATAGTTGAACGACACCACGTCCATGTACTTTCCGCAAATGCGGCAAAGCTGCTCGTCCTGAATCGTTCCCGGCTGAAACCGGCTTCCCAGCAGCAAATGGTTCTTGTCGAACTTGTGAAAGGTCTCTGTCAAAAACCGGTAATGCTCCTCCAGAAACACGCCGACGAAATCATGCACGTCCTGCGTCGCCTGCTTTGTCCCGGGCGCCAATCCTCGATCCGTCAGTTCATCAAATGACTTGGCATGCGCCCCCCACGCGGCGTTGTACGCCTCCACCGTCGCGTACTTGCTCTTCAGCCATTCGACCAGCTTTTTCTTGCACGCAAACTTCCCATCCAGCGACGGGATCACGGTGTATAGGTGCTCATAGATTGGCTCATTCGACAAGAAATATCCGATCATCAGCGGATCGTCCGCGTGCGGCCCGATCCGCTCGGCCATCAGCTTCTCGACCCGCTCTCGATTCGCCGCATCAAACACATCCCACCCTCCTGCCACGCCCGGCAGCGTCGCGATGCCCTCCCATTGCGACAAGGGCAAACCTCCCACGTAAGGAAACTTCGCCTCCTTCTGCGCCGGCAGATAGGTGGGTGAAAACGCGCCGCCGGAATTAAACCCCCATTTGCGCACCCGCGGGATCATGCCGGCCATGAAGTCGTTCAACTCGAAGGGCTTTTGGAATTTTCGTATGCGATTGGCCAGATAAAACGAAAACGCTGATCTATCTTTGTCGCGATACGCGCTTGAAAATTCGCCATCGGCCGGCGGCAGCCACTCGTAAATCCCCTCGCGACCCGACACATACGTGTAATCATCACTCGGGCCAAACCCGCAGATGCCCAACTGGAAAAAAGCGTTGCCCTCGGGGTCGACCAGCATCCACCGGCCATCTTTTTCCTGTGCATGAAAGAACCCGGTCTTGCTGAGCCCCAGCTTCCGGCCGCTGTCGGGCAACCCGCCATAGGCATCTGTCTCCGGCGGCTTGAGCGACGCCAGCCACTGCTTCTCGCCTTCCACGTCGGCCTTCAGCTCTTCCACGCTCTTCACCTTCCCCGGAAACTCGCTCCCCATGCTCTGGCCAAACTGATCCACCGTCACCTTTGCCGGCCCGCCCAATCCGCTCGTGTTCACCTTTACGTGATACTCTTTCACGTTGACGTCAATCGGTGCCTGAAACCAGAACGCAAACACGTTCCAGTTCCATTCGCGGTTGTCCTGCAACTGCATGAAACTGTATTTGGGCAACTCCAAGGCCAGCCCATGGCCGTCGGCGTCTTTGAAGGCAATGCGGTCGGCGTTGCCCTGATAGAGCGTCGGCTTGGCCGGCTTCTGGGCGGGGAACGGCTTCTCCTCGCCGTCGGCCACCTTCCACGTTCCGCCCTGGCTGAACTTGAAATTGACCAGCATGTCCATGCGCAAGTTCTTGGCGGCCGCGGGAATCCCGGACAAGGCGATGGAGATCTGGCCGTCTGCGGCCACGCTCACGACGGCCGATCCGCCCCCCTCATACTTCAGCTGCGCCTTGCCGTCCTTAACCGACTTCTCGACGATCTTGTGCGCCTTGTCCCCCGCAAACGGCAACGGATACGCCAGCGTAAACTCCCCCATCGTTCCCGCGTCGACCTTAACGCCGTTGTCGGTAAGGCTGAACTTCGCCCCCTTCTTATCCTCCAAAGCTCGCGGCTGCACGGCGAGCAGAAGCGACATGGTGCAGATCAAAACCAAGAGAGCTTTTCGACTCGGGAGCATGTTTACCTCGATGGCAGGAAGGATTGTGACCCTGAATCATATTCGTTACCGGGTTCACATGTAACGACTCCGGGGCAGACGTTTGGATATTGGGGCGTCTCGATCCAAGTGCGCACGTCCTCAGATTTTCCGGTAAATCTTTTCCAACAGCACATGAAACCCATCGGTAAGCCCAGTAAACCGCACTCCGCCCCTCGAATATCGGACGTAGCTCTGCTGGCCGAATCGCGCGGGAACCCTTGAATTTTCGCGTTCAAACGTCATCATACCCGTCCGTTTCAATTCCCATCGTTCTAGCGGCAGAGGAGTTCGTATGGCATTGTCGACAAATCAGGGCGCAGGGCGCCCTTTCCGGCGTCGGTCTGACTGACGCGGGTATGGATCCCGCTAAGCAGCGTTCCATCTTCTTCGCAAGCTTCATGACTCTCGTCACCGCGGGCGTCGGCTTCGGCGTTCGCGGCGGCGTCCTGGCAGATCTGGGTGGACAATTCGGACTAACCAAGACCGATCTGGGCAACATCACGGGCGGCGGCCTTGCCGGCTTTGGCTTCACCATCATCTTCTTCTCCTTCTTCGCCGACCGCTTCGGCTACAAGGCGCTGCTTATCGGCGCATTTGTCCTGCACCTGATCTCCGCGGGCATTCAGGTCGCGGCCACGCCGATCTTCGCCTCCATGGGTCGCCCGGCGGCTTACAACGCGCTGCTCTATGGCGCGTTCATCTTCTCACTGGGCAACGGCCTGTGTGAGGCCGCGATCAACCCTCTCACTGCCACGCTGTTCCCACGCAACAAAACCCATTACCTCAACATCCTTCACGCCGGCTGGCCTCTTGGGCTGGTCCTGGGCGGCCTGCTGAACTACATGTTTGCCGGCCCGGCCGCCGCCATCAAGCACGTACGCTGGGAGATCCTGATCGCGGCGTACTCTGTCCCGCGCTGTACTACGGCTTTGTCGTGATTAAGAACCGCTTCCCCATTTCCGAAGCACGCGCCGCCGGGCTGAATGTCGGGCAGATGGTCACGCACGTCTTCGCTCCCCTGCTGATCTTCCTGTTCGTCATCCACGCCATGGTCGGCTACGTCGAGCTGGGCACCGACGGCTGGGTGCAGGACATTCTGAACCGCGTGATCGGTAACAAGGCGTTTCTCCTGTTCGTGTACACGTCGATGTTGATGTTCGTCCTCCGCTTCTTTGCCGGGCCGATCGTTCATAGGATCAACCCGCTGGGCCTGCTGTTTATCGCCGCGTGCTGCGGCGCGCTGGGCCTTTATTGGCTTGGCACCGTCACCACCGTCGCCATGGCCTTCGCCGCCGCCACGGTGTTTGCGCTCGGCAAGACTTTCTACTGGCCGACAATGCTCGGCGTGATCGGCGAGCGCTTTCCCAAGGCCGGCGCAATCGCCATGGGCCTTTCCGGCGGCAT
The DNA here is from genome assembly GCA_963788015.1 of uncultured Phycisphaerales bacterium. Taxonomy (GTDB): domain Bacteria; phylum Planctomycetota; class Phycisphaerae; order Tepidisphaerales; family Tepidisphaeraceae; genus JBBRHH01. The sequence goes on along the minus strand of CAWBEY010000012.1, from coordinate 1,131,465 downwards.
CGGCATGCTCTCGGCCGGTTTCCTCGGCGGGCCAGGCATCGGCTATACCCAGGATCGCCAGGCTGTCCAGCACATCCAGCAGAATGCCCCCACAACCTACGCCCGCGTCAAGTCCGACGAGACCAACCACTTCCTCTTCTTCTCGCCTATCCAGGGTCTCGACGGCGCTAAGGTCAAAGTGGTGGCCGACGCTGGCAAGTCCCTTGCTGAAGACCTCGCGTTCGCCAAGCAGGTCGGCAAGGACGACCCCAACCTCAACAAGCTCAACGACTGGTTCCAGAACACCGAGAAGCCATTCGTCGAGCAGGACCAGGCGCCGGTCGTGGCTGCCACCGTTTTTGGCGGCAAGCGCGCGCTGCAGATCACCTCGGCCATTCCCGTGACCATGGCCATCTGCTACCTCCTGCTCGTCTTCTACTTCATCACACGCGGTGGCTATAAGGCCGTCCACCTTGATTCCAGCGGCCGGGAGATTGAAGTCGCTCACGGCGCGGCCGAAGAAGACGCGATCGAAGCGGCGGCCTCCCCGCAGCAGGCCTGAGTAGCATTTTTCTCGCAACGACACTCGCCGGCCGACGCTCAACAAGCATCGGCCGGCGTTTCTATTGCGCTCCGCTATCTTCAACATTCGCGCACCGCTCGCGTACCGAATACCGGCCACCTTCGGAGCAGGCCAACATCCACCAGTGTCATTCAAGGAGCCCCTGCGCTATGAAAATGCCCTATTTTCCCCGACTTCTCGTCCTCGCCCTCGCGGGTATATCCGTCCCAGCCTTCGCCGCCGAAGCTCCCCAGCCCGACAAGACCACCGCGAAAACCCAAACCAAGCCCAAGGCCAAACCCAAAGGCAACGACTGGTACGACCGCATGGACTACGGCCCATGCCTCGCCGCCACCTACGACACCAAAGGCCAGCAAACTTACAAAGGTGTCGCCATTCGGCTTGGCCAGGACCGCCAGGCTACGGTTGTGTTCGACACTGAGTTGATGCGCTACTCGGCCGGGTGGAACAACGGCTTTCTTACTTTTAACAACGTCGCGTTCAAGGGCGATCATGGTCCGGGTCTGGGGCGGCCGGCGCTATCCAGTTCTACACCAAGGTTGGCCCCGGCTGGGCCAAGGGTGGCGACTTTAAGGATCCTCGCACGCCGGCCAAAACCGGCACCGGCATTTACGGCAATCTCCCGGCCAACTGGGCGCATTACAAAGGGCGGTATATCAGCGGGAATAACGTTGTTTTGTTCTACACTGTCGGCAAGACTGAAGTCCTTGAAATGCCCGGCTTCGAAGGCGAAGGTGACGACGCCGTTTTTACGCGCACCATTCAGATTGCTCCCTCGGCGGAGGCGAACGCAATCCTGATCTGCGATGTTGATAATGCTAAAACCTCGACGGCCGACAAATCGCTTGCCACTGTTGAAACTAGCAACGATACCGTGACGGCGGTGGGTCTTGGCGGCGCTCCTGCTGGTGCGAAGCTGGAGGCGCAGGATGGGCGAGTCATGCTCACTCTTCCGGCCTCCACTGCCCCGGCCACGTTTAAAATCTCCCTTTGGCAAGGGGCAAAAGCCAGTGCCGAGAAAGTCACCTCCTCTCTCCAAAGCAAGCCGCAGATCGCTGATCTCTCCAGTCTCACCAAGGGCGGGCCGGCACGTTTTGCACAGACGGTCGAAACGCAGGGCGTGCTCAGCACGAAGGCTGATCCGTATGTCGTTGACACAATCACCATCCCCTTTGAAAACCCGTACAACTCGAAGATGCGCCTTGGGGGCATGGACTTTTTTAAGGATGGCCATCGCGCTGCGGTTTCGACTTGGAACGGCGATGTCTGGGTCGTCTCCGGCATTGATGAGAAACTCGACCATGTTGTCTGGAAACGCGTGGCCAGCGGCATGTTTCAAACCCTTGGTCTGAAGATCGTGGATGACGTGATCTATGTCCTGGGAAGAGACCAGATCACCCGCCTGCACGATCTCAATGGTGATGGCGAGGCTGACTTCTACGAGAATTTTAATAACGATTCACAGGTTACCGGCGGTTTTCATGAATTTGCATTTGATCTCCAGACCGACACCGAAGGCAACTTTTATTACGGCCGCGGCGGCCCGGTGAACGGCGGCGGGCGCGGCTTTATGAAGCAGTCTGACAACTCTGGCTGCATTCTTAAGGTTTCCAAGGACGGCTCCAAGTTTGAAGTCTTCGCCACCGGCACCCGCGCCCCCAATGGCCTTGGCGCAGGCCCCGATGGCGAGATCACCAACGGCGACAACGAAGGATCGTGGGTCCCCTCGTCGCGCGTGAATTTCGTTCACAAAGGCGATTTCCTGGGCGTCTCCGACACCTCTCATATGGACCCGAAGCCCGACAACTACGGCAACCCCGTCATCTGGCTTCCCCACAACGGCGAGAGTGGCCATCCCAGCATGGACAACTCCTGCGGCGGCCAAGCCTTCGTCACCTCCGACAAGTGGGGCCCCTACAAAGGCGACCTGCTCCACCTCTCCTACGGCACCTGCTCGCTCTTCCACGTCATGTACGAAAAAGTCGGCAACGTCTACCAAGGCGCCTTCACCCGCTTCCCCCTCTCCTTCGAGAGCGGCACCATGCGCGCCCCGGTTCAATCCTGTCGATGGCCAGCTTTACATCGTCGGCCTGAAGGGCTGGCAAACCTCCGGGGCCAAGGACGCGATGTTCCAGCGCGTCCGCTACACCGGCAAGCCCGTCTACACCCCCGACAAGTTCCACGTCGGCAAGACGCAGATCGCCATCACCTTTACTCAGCCGCTGGACACTGAATCGGCTTCGGATGCCAACAACTGGAACCTGGAGCAGTGGAACTACGTGTGGTCGAGCACGTATGGCTCGCCGGAAGTTTCCACGACGGATGCGAAGAAGCATGGCCATGATCCGGTTGAGGTGAAGTCGGTCAAAATCTCCGCCGACCGCAAAACCGTCATCCTTGAAATTCCGAACTGAAACCCGTGATGCAGATGATGATCAAGTTCAAGATTAAATCACAGGACGGGGTTTCGCTGGATCAGACGTTGTTCAACACTATCAACACGCTTGGGGAAAAGAACTTTGAATGAATACGGGGAAAACCACGGAGGCACGGAGACACGGAGGAGGAATGCGGAGAGGAAGATTGTGTTGAGTGAACATGGGCGGGGCACGGCGGGGTGCCCATGCCACGAGCTGGGACACGGCCTATTCCATGATTGGTCGGAAGCGTTCCTGTTGAATGCATCTTGTCTTCTATTCTGCCACTTTGAGGCGGAGATTTCGGTATTCCATTTGGCCTCGGTCGGCCTCCAGGCCGATGCCGCCGGTGGCGGGGACTTTCAGGGCTTTTTCGAGCACTTCGCCGTTGCAGGTGCAATAGGCTTCCTGGCCCTTCACCACCACGACGATCTCGTTCCAGTCCTGCATTTGTAGTTCTTCAATTCCTTGTACGGGCCGGCCACCAGGTAATCGCGCACCTGCAATTGCGGGCCGCGCACAAACAGGCCGCTGTCGGCGTTGACGGCCGCCCGGAACTCCAGGCGCAGTTCGAAGTCTTTGGGAAACTCAGCCGTCGTCCACAATTGTTTGATTCCCTTCCCCGGGTTGACGACGATCATTCCGTCTTTGGCTGAAAAGCGCTTGTCGTCGGACTCGGTTTTGCCGTCAAACTTTTCGCCGGTTTTGTAGCCCCAGCCGGTTAGATCCTTCCCATTGAATAGCTCGACCGCGGCCGGCCTGGCCTCGTCGGCCGCGAGGGTTAGTCCGATCAGGCCCAAGGCGAGCACGATCACAATGCGCGTTGCGTAAGACATGGCAGGTTCCTTTCCTAAATGCCCCGCTTACATTTGAGTCGGTGGGGTGGGATGGTGCAATGCCCTGAGCGTTCTTGCGGTGCATGGCGGTCGTCGCATGGAGCAAGTGGGTGGGTTTGGGTGCAATTTGTGTTGTTGTAATTGAGTTGCGCGGGTTTTTGGGAGGGAGATGAGTGTTGACAAGGGGTTATGGCAGAAGGGGCTGATTTAAACCGACACCTAACCGACATATAACCAGCACATGACCGACACGTAACCGACCACCAACCGACACATAACCAGCACACAAAGGGACCACAACCGACACACGACCGACGCATCGAATCACTACTCGAAATCGGGCTTTGCGAGACCCGGATGTGCATCCGGGGTTTTGATGGGTGGTGGAATGGGATGGTGCGAGCATGGACTCCCCTTGTTGTGCTCCATCGGGGGGATGGGGCGGCGTTTGTTGGGTCGGACCACACAAACGGTGGATGAAGTGTACGGGTGATGTTATAATATGTCAAGGTTTTTTGGGTTCGAGTTCTTGTGTTGACTGGAAGGGGTTTGAGGCGAGGGAGGAGGGGTTTGTGGCCGCACGGTGCTTCTTGCCCTGGCGGTTTGGGATTATGATGATGGACGAAATCTAGAAGATGCAAACCAATCCGTTCATCACGACTGCTCCCCTCATTGCGGCGTCGATACTTTCGGCGGACTTTGCTCGGCTTGGTGCTGAGATGGAGGAGGCGTTGGCGGGGGGGGCAGATTTTTTTCATGTGGATGTGATGGATGGGCACTTTGTGCCGAATATCAGCCTTGGGCCGCCGGTGATTGAGTCGGCGCGGAAGGTGACGGGGGCTTATTTTGATGCGCACCTGATGATCTCCGAGCCGCTGCGGTACGCGCCGGCCATTGTGAAGGCGGGGGCGCAGAATATTACGTTTCAGGTGGAGACGGTGGACGATCCGGCGGCGGCGGCGCGGGAGCTTCGGAAATTGGGGTGCAATGTGGGGATTACGTTGAATCCGCCCACGGCCGTCGAGCGGATTTTTCCGGCGCTGGATGAGGTTGACGTGGTGCTGATCATGAGCGTCAATCCGGGGTTTGGCGGGCAGAAATTTATGCCGGAGGTGCTGTCGAAAGCGCGGGAGGTGAAGAAGCGATTGCGGGCTGACCAGCGTTTGGAGATTGACGGGGGAATTCATGCGGAAACCATCGCGGCGGCGGCGGAGGCGGGGGTGGACTGGTTTGTGGTGGGGAGCGCGATTTTTGGGGAGAAGGATCGGGCGGCGGCTATCAACACGCTGCGCAGGCGACTTGGGCAGGAAGGCTGAGGGGGCTTGCAAGAGGGGGGGCATGCGGGGAACATTCCCCCTTGTTATTGGACTTCTAACCTGCGAACGCTTTATGTCTCAGATTCCTAATCAAGAAGCCGCGTTGGCCAAACGTTCGGATGGCGTGCCGGAGGGGCTTTGGCTGCGCTGCCCTGATTGCTCGGAAATGCTTTTTCGGAAGGTCGTGGAGGAGTCGCTGCAAGTGTGCCCCTCGTGCCAGTATCACTTTCGCATCTCAGCGCGCATTCGCGTGGCGCAGCTTTCGGATCCGGGCAGTTTCGAGGAGATGTTTACGGATGTCAGTCCGAGCGATCCGCTCGACTTCGTGGATAAGAAGGCTTACTCGGATCGGCTTAAAGCTGAGCAACTGAAGACGGGCAATGCCGACGCGGTGGTGTGCGGCAAGGGGTTTATCAAAGGCCGGCCGATCATGATGGCGGTGATGGACCCGACGTTCATGATGGGCTCGATGGGAAGCGTGGTGGGAGAGAAGATCACGCGGACGATCGAGGCGGCGGCTGAGGATTCGCTGCCACTGTTGATCGTGTCGTGTTCGGGCGGCGCGCGGATGCAGGAGTCGGCGCTGTCGCTGATGCAGATGGCGAAGACTTCCGCCGCGTTGGCGCGGCTGGATGATGCGGGCGGTTTGTTCATCTCCCTGCTGGCCGATCCAACCACGGGCGGCGTGACGGCTTCGTTTGCGATGCTGGGGGATTTTATTCTGGCGGAGCCCAAGGCGCTGGTGGGATTTGCCGGGCCGCGGACGATCTGGAACACGATCAAGGTGGAGCTTCCGGAGGGGTTTCAGCGCAGTGAATTTTTGCAGGAACACGGTTTTGTGGATTTTGTCGTGCATCGAAAGGACGTGCGGAGCGAGATTGCGCGGCTGGTGGATTTCTGTGGAAAATAGGCGTGCGGGATGATTTTGACTTGCCGTCGCATGGAACCTAGACTCGCGATTTTCGGCCCCGGAGATGTAGCGACATGATGGATGCGGCGATCTTGAAGGCGTCGGCGCTGGTGGAGGCGCTTTCGTACATTCAGCGATTCAACAACAAGGTGATCGTCGTCAAGGTCGGGGGCTCGATCATGGACGATGAGCATGCTCTGTCCAATATCCTCACGGATGTTGTTTTCATGAATTACGTGGGCATGCAGCCGATCCTGGTGCATGGGGGGGGCAAGGCGATCAATCAGGCGATGGAGAAGGCGGGGCTGGTGCCGCAGATGGTGCAGGGGCGTCGCTACACGGATGAGCGCACGCTGGCGATTGCCGAGCATGTGCTGTGCAACCAGATTAACCGCTTCATTGTGAATTTTGTTCAGGCGCAGGGGTGCGAGGCGATGGGGCTGCATTCGCTGTCGAGCGTCGTGCTTTTCGCGGAGAAGTTGTATTTGCAGGGGGATGATGGCCGGCGGATCGACCTGGGTTACGTGGGGGAGGTTGAAAGCGTGAACGCGCGGCTGCTGCAGTTGCTGGTGCAGGCCGATTCGATTCCGTGCATCGCGTCGACGGCGCGTGACGCGGCGGGTGGAACGCTGAACGTGAACGCCGACACGGCGGCCGGGGCGGTGGCGGCGGCGATGAAGGCCGAGAAGCTGGTGATTGTCTCAGATACGCATGGGATACGGTTGGATCCCGAAAGATCCCAACAGCTTCGCGCCCACCTTGAAGGCGGCCGACATTGAGCGATTGACGGCGAGCGGGGCCATCTCCAGCGGCATGCTGCCGAAGGTGGAGGCGTGCGTGAAGGCGTTGAACAGCGGGGTGAAGCAGGTGCATATTGTGGACGGGCGCATTGAGCACTCGCTGCTGTTGGAAATTTACACCGAAGCGGGAATCGGAACCGAGATAACCTTGTGAGCCAGCGCGCACCGGGGGCCGAGGTCGATGCAGCCATGCAACATTTCATTACTGTTGCCGAGTACAGCTCGCAGGAACTCTCCCACGTGCTGGATGTGGCCGAGCGGCTTAAGAAAGAATATCTGACGCGCGGGCGGAATGATCCGATCCTGGCGGGCAAGACGCTGGCGATGATCTTCGAAAAACCGAGCCTGCGCACGCGCGTGAGCTTCACGGTGGCGATGAATCACCTGGGCGGAAGCGCGTTCATGATCCGCCAGGAGGAGGTGGGCCTGGGCCGGCGCGAGCCGGTGAAGGATGTGGCCCGCGTGCTGGCGGGCATGTGCGATGGGATCATGGCGCGGACTTTCGAGCACGAGAAGATTCAGGAATTATCGAAGTGGTCGAGCGTTCCGGTGATTAACGGCTTGACCGATCGCAGCCATCCGTGCCAGGCGCTGGCCGACATCATGACGATCAAGGAGCATTTTGGATCGCTTGAAGGGCGGACGGTGGCCTTCATCGGCGATGGGAACAACATGGCGCGGTCGCTGTCGGTTGCGTGCGGCAAGTTCGGCATGCGGTTCATCCTCGCCTCGCCCAATGCTTATCGGATTCCGGCCGACGCGCTGGACCGGATCATGACGCAGACGCCGGAGATGGACCTGCTGACGATCGACGCCCCGGCCGACGCCGTGCGCGAGGCGGACGTGATCTACACCGACACGTGGGTGAGCATGGGCCAGGAGTCGGAGAAAGCGCAGCGGCTGCGGGACTTTGCGGGATACCAGGTGGATGAAAAGCTGCTGGAGCTTGCGCCCCGGCACGCGGTGGTTTTGCATTGTCTGCCGGCTTATCGGGGGCTGGAGATCAGCGACGAAGTGATCGAGAGTCCGCGATCACTGGTCTTCCTGCAGGCCGAGAATCGGCTGCATTTTCAGAAGGGGTTGCTGGCGGTGCTGATGGGGTAGGGGAGTTCAGCGTCGCGCATATTTGCCGAGCATATTGAGCGTCGAGCGCAAGTCTTTGGGCAGGGGGGCGATGATTTCCAGGTCGTGGCCGGAGGGGTGGGCGATTCGCAGTTTTTCGGCGTGGAGGGTTAATCGTTCGATCAGTGGCCGCTCTTCAACTTGTTTGGCGCGGTAGCCGCGTTTGAAGGAGCTGAGGAAGAGGCCGACGGGGGCGCCGGCGCCGGTGGGGTTGTAGAGGGGATCGATTACGAGGGGCAGGCCGATGTGCTTGAGGTGGACGCGGATCTGGTGGGTCTTGCCGGTTTGGGGGCGGATGCGGAGCAATGTCATGCCGCGATAGGCTTCTTCCACTTGCCACAGCGTGCCGCGGGTCGGCCATGTTTCGAGACGGTCATCCGGTCGCGCGAGGTGGGGTGGGGGGCGAGCGGGGCGTCGATCTCGCCGGATTGTTCGATGGGGCGTCCAACGACCAGGGCCAGATATTCTTTTTGAATGGTGTTGTTCTGAAACTGGTGGGAGAGGAATCGCTGGGCGTCGAGCGTTTTCACGAACAGCAACACGCCGGAGGTTTCCTTGTCGAGACGATGCACAACGCGGATGCGCGGATCGGTGTCCCCGGCGTGGGGCAAGCCTGTCTGGGCGGCGATTTCTTCGAGGCAACTGGTGGCTTCGGCTCGGCCGGGGATGGTCGCCAGCCCCGCGGGCTTGTTGATCGCAACCAGCAGGTCATCCTCGAACAATATGGAGAGGGAGGCGGGCATTGGTGAGCGGGAGGGTTGGGTTAGGTGGGCTGATTACTTATGGGGCAGAATGCCGCCCTGCTCGTATTTGCGGATCATGTCTGAGATGCGGGGTTGAACGGGCTTGAGGGAAAGGCTCTTGCGATAGTAGCTGAGGGCGGCCACGCGCTTGGAGTCATCGAGCTCGTTGCTCTTCTCATATTGGCCGATCAGGGCGTCGCCCATGCCGTTGAGAGCCAGAAGGTTGCGGGGCTGTTTGCGGAAGACGGAGCTGAACTCCCGAAAGGCATCTTCGGGACGGTCGGCCAGCAGAAGGGCCCGGGCGTAGCGCTCTCGAACCTGACTGTTGTCCAGCTTTCTGAGCACCTCTTCATACACCGCGGCGGCCTGATGGCCTTTGCCCTGGGCGATTAAGTTTGCGCCAGGTTTCGGGCGATCTCCAGGCGGCTGGAGTCGAGTTCCAGGGCACGCTGGTAGGCGGGCTCGGCGGCGATGTAATCGTGTTTTTCATCCAGCACCACGCCCAGGTTCCCCCATGCCTCGGCCGACTTGGGATCGATTTCGACTGCACGCTGGGAATATGGAGCACCAAGATCGGCATGGCCGAGGGTGGCGTAGGCGAGGCCGAGGTTCATGTTGGAGCGCATGTCGGCAGGCTTGAGCCGCAGCGCCCGGAGGTAGCTGGTGATGGCTTCCTTGACATGATCGAGCAGATGGTTGGTGAGGGCGAGATTGTAGTGGTTGCTGTAAACGTACGGGTCCATCTCGGCGACAAACTTGTAATGCTCGAGGGCCTTGGCGAAGTCCTGCTTGTCGCGGTAGATGTTGCCCAGCATGAAATGGGCCATGATGTTTTTGGGATTGGTCTTCAGGGCCTGCTCGAGGCTGAGGATGGCCTTGGCCGGGTCGTGCTGCTGGTAGGCCAGGGCCCCTTTGATGTAGGCATCCGTGGGAGTCTTGAGGGAGGGGGGATCGGGATCGCTGGGAGAAGTTTGTCCGCAGCCGATCACGCCCAGCGCAAGCGACGCGGCCGCGAGGGCTCGGCGGCAGGATGATCGGGGGGCGGCGAGTAGTGGGGGCATGAACACTTGGCAAAGGCTTGAACGGCCGGAAGCTTGATCGTGGTCGAATGCCCGTTTTGCCGGGCTTCATTGGACCGATTATGGGACGCGATCACGACGTTGGAAAAACGCGAAGCGGAATATACGCACCGTTGTACATGTCGGTCAAATCGAGGCGCGATCCCCAGCCAAAGGGTGTCGAAAGCTGAAAGTTGACCCCTTCCAAAGGCGTCTCTACTATTTGGCCGTGAGTTAACGTGCGATGGACGCAGGATTGGTTGCTGGTGCGAGATTTGCGAGGCTCGCGGAAGCTGGGCGAACCTCGTGGCACTTTGAGGAAGGATCGAACGTGCAATTGCTCATCGCCATTCCTGTCCATAACGAGCATAAATACGTCAATCGGGTGCTGGACAAGGTCCAGACGATTCATCGCAACATCCTGGTGATTGATGATGGCAGCACGGATGGCACGGGCGATCTGCTGGCCGAGCGCAGCGATATTCGGGTGATTCGTCACGCGGTCAACCGTGGTTATGGCCAAAGCCTGATCGACGCGTTCCGGTATGCGGATGAGCATGGGTTTGACTGGGTGATCACACTGGACTGCGACGAGCAACACGAGCCGGAGATGATCCCGGAATTTGTGCGGGCAATTGAGACGGATCAGTGGGATTTGATCAGCGGTTCGCGGTACATGATGCCGCGGCAGAATGACGATCTTCCGCCGGGGGATCGGCGGCTGATTAATGCGACGATCACGCAGACGCTTAATGATCTGTTTCATCTGGGCATCACGGATTCATTTTGCGGCTTTAAGGCGCATCGCGTGAGCGCTATGCGGCGGGTGTATCTTGATGAGCCGGGGTATGCGTTTCCGATGCAGCTTTGGCCTCAGGCGGTGCATGCGGGGCTGCGGATTACCGAGATCCCGGTGCGTCTGATTTACAACGATCCGACGCGGCATTTTGGGGGTTTGCTGGATGACGCAACCGAGCGCCTGAGTCATTACATGGGCGTCTTGAAGAGGGAACTTGCCCGGCTGGAGGCACAGGAGAAGCCCTCAGACGCGGCGGTTTCCTGCTGTTGCCCATGATCCAAGCTGTTTCGCGTTATTCGGATTGGAAAGCGCCGGGCCAGGACGGCCGGATGCTGATCTGGCCGGAACCCGCCACTATCGCGCGGCAGACACGGGAAAATGCTCGACAACTGGCAGCGGCAGACGATGTGCTCCTTCAGCGGATTCCGCTGCCTGAGCTTCGGCGGGCGCAGCGCCAATGGATCGGGCACAAGGACGACGGTCAATTTCTCATCGCCACCGGCCATCAGACAGAGCTTTTTCATCCTGGCGTATGGGTGAAGAATGTGCTGATCAATACGATCGCGCACAGGCTCGATGGTGCTGCTTTTCATTTTGCGGTGGAGACTGATGCGCCCAAGCATTTGCACGTTCGCTGGCCGGGCGAATCGTTTTCCATTACGGATGATGCTCGGCAGAACGATGCGGCGTGGACGGGGTTGCTGGAAGGGCCGTCGCCGGCGCATGTGGACGGGATTCAACTTGCGCTCGAGCAGGCGGCGAAAGGGTGGACGTTTGCGCCGATGGCGTTTTCGCTGCTGTCGTCGATTAAGCGGCTGACGCTGGAATCTTCAAACCTCGCGTGGCTTCTGACCAACGCGATTCATCAGCTTGAGTGGGAGCTTGGGCTGAGACATCACGCGATGCTGGCGGGGCCGATGTGGATGTCGCCGGCGTACCTGGTGATGGTGCATCACATTTTGGCGGGGGCGGAGCGTTTCGCGGCCGGGTATAACGCGGCGCTGGCGGAGTTTCGCGGCGAGCAGGGGATTCGCAGCGCGGGTCGGCCCTGGCCGGACCTGCGGGTGTCGGATGCAACTTGCGAAGCCCCCTTCTGGATGGATTCGCTGGCGATGGGGACGCGCGATCGGGCGATGGTCATTCGAGATAAAGGGGCATGGAAAATCGTCGGTGCGGGTGGCGAGGAGTTCCTGTTTCGCCAGGATGTGGAAGGGTGGTCGGCGGCGGAGGAACTCGCACGATTTCTGCGGCGAAACGATATGGTCTTGTCGCCCCGCGCCTTGATCCTGACGATGTTTTTTCGAATGTTTATCGCGGACCAGTTTGTGCATGGCATCGGCGGCGGGCGTTATGACCAGGTGACGGATCGTGTTATCGCGAGTTATTTTGGAATACAGCCGCCGGCGTTTTCGGTGACCACTGCAACGATGTATTTTCCGGAGGCGCTGGATCGGCCTCGGATTAATCTGCGGCCGGTGCTGCTGGAGGGCCGGCGGCTGCGCCATGGGCTGCTGAGCGAGCAGAAGATGCGCATGGTGGAGCAGATCCAATCGCTGCCGCGCCACTCGCGGGAGCGGAGCCGCCTGTTTCACGAGATGCACGCAAAGCTTCAGGATGGCCTGACGCAGCCGATGTTTCAGCAGTGGGAAGCTCGGCTGGAAGAAACGCGGCAATTGGCGGCGGCGCAGGCGCCGCTGTTTGATCGCGAGATGTTTTTCGGGATGCAGCCGCGGGAGCGATTGCTTGAAATGGTCGGCCGGTATGATGAGCTGGCGGCGAAAATGACATGACTAACGCGGGGGAGTGAATGCAGAGTTGAACATGATGAAGCTGGCTTTTTCCACGAATGCTTACACGCGTTTCACGCTGCTGGAGGCGCTGCGCGGCATCAAGGCCGCGGGGTTTGCGGGAGTGGAGATTTTGGCGGATGCGCCGCACGCCTATCCGGAGCTGATGAACGAGGCATCAACCACCGAAATCCGGCGTGAGCTGGACAAACTGGGCCTGGCGGTCAGCAACATCAATTGCAATTGTAGTTTTGGCTATTGGAAGCACGCACCGCCCGAGCCGTATTTCGAGCCGAGCCTGATTAGTCCGAATCCGCAGTACCGGGCGGATCGGACGCGGCTGATCTTGAAGACGCTCGATTTTGCGAAGGCCGTGGGGGCGCACAACATCAGCATCACCAGCGGGCGCATGCTGGGCGGCATGCCGCCTGCGCCGGCCGCGCGGCAGTTTGCTGAATCCATCAAACCGATTCTGGATCGCGCTGACACTCTTGGCATCGACGTGGGCATCGAGTGCGAGCCGGGGTTGTTTTTGGAATATGCCACGGAGCTTAAGGAGTGGATCGATCGGCTGAACCATCCGAGGTTTGGGGCCAACCTTGATGTTGGTCATAGTCAGGTTTTGGGGGAGCCTATTCCGGAATCGGTGAAGCTGCTGGCCGGGCGGATCTGGAACCTGCACGTTGAGGATATTCCAGGCCGAAAGCACTATCACCTTATTCCGGGCGAAGGCACGCTGGATTGGGCGGGGCTGAAGGGGGCGCTGGAGTCGATCAATTACCAGAGATACCTCACCGTGGAGTTGTACACCCATACCGAGAATCCGCAGGAGGCGGCCGAAAAGAGCCACGCGTTTTTGAACCGCGTTTTTGCATGAAGCGGGTCATTCTTTACACAAAGCCGGGCTGCCACCTTTGCGGGCCGGTGCGCAGGACGATTCTGGAGGTGCAGGGTGATCATCCGTTTGCATTTGAGGAGAGAAACATTTTGGACGACCCGAGCGACTTTCAATCGTTCAAAGATGAAATTCCGGTGGTGAGCGTGGATGGGCGGGTGATCTCGCGGTATAGGCTGTCTCGGGAGGAGCTGGAAGCGGCGTTGGGAGGCGGTTAAAACTGGCCCCAGAAGAAAAAGCGTTGAAATTCAGTTCTAGCGTTTGAATTGCGGGCGCGTATCCGATACAACACCGATGTTCTCGCCTTTTTTCTACAAGGAGCCAAGGATGGCTAAGACACTTGCTGCACTGCTTCTGGGTGCCGCGCTGATGGCAGGATGCCAGCAGCCCACGGCGATGATCGATCCCCTCCCTTCACCTACATTCGACGCACCGACGCTGGCTCCGCAGCGGCCAGCGCCGATCATGGTGCGTGCCCAGGATGCGCCGCCTGCTCAGGCCAGGCCGAAGCTTGAGGCCAAGCCTGCGCCGTTCACCGGCATTCCCGTGGCATGGGTGCCGCCGTCGGGCGTGAAGCCGCGGCCATGGCAGTGGATTGTGGTGCATCACAGCGACACCGCCGGCGGCGGCGCGGCGGCCTTCGATCGATTTCATAAGGACAAGGGGTGGGATGAACTGGGATATCATTTCGTGATCGGCAACGGCACCGACACGGCCGATGGGCAGGTCGAGGTGGGGCCGCGCTGGCTCAAGCAGAAGTGGGGCGCACACGCCAAGACGCCGGACAACCGTTTTAACGACTTTGGCGTGGGGATTTGCCTGGTGGGCAACTTCGACAACACCCATCCGACGGCCGCCCAGATGCGGTCGCTGGTGAAGTTGGTTGCTTACCTTGAGCACACTTACCATATTTCGTCAGAGCGGGTGATTGGGCACCGCGACACGAAAAGCACCGACTGCCCCGGCCGATACATGGACGTGGCCGCCGTGCGCCACGGGGCGTCGCAGCTTCTGGCGGATTCCGAAGAGTCGGCGGCGCCGACGCGGACGGCGAGCATTGACTTGCTGCATGCGATTCAGCAGTAGGCGGGCAGTTCGTCGCGGCCATCGCCGGCACGCGTCGGCACGCCTTGCATACGGCTGGGACGGTGCTTAGACTAACTGTTCGGAGGTCGGAATTATCCGGCGATTCCGGGGTGTAGCTCAGCTTGGTAGAGCGCTTGGTTCGGGACCAAGAGGTCGCAGGTTCAAATCCTGTCACCCCGATTGTAAGTGGTTTATTTTAAATGAGTTGCGGCACGGGGAAATTCTAGTACGAGCTTTGGCAAAATACTAAGAGGTCGCAGGTTCAAATCGTGTTACCCACGATGATGCAAACCCAATTTTTTAGCGTTTGGTGTTTCTGGGGTGAGCGGGCTTTTGGGCTAGAACATCAAGTACGACAATTCCGTGGAATCACATACTACAATTCTTGCGTCGCGACTTGAATGAAGTTCGCTGATTGCGAAGACCTCACCGATCGAATTGCAAAGAATCTTTCCACGCGCATTTCTGCAGTTCCGTTGTTTATCGCCATTCATTTTGGCGCGACGAAGGTCGCAAGAGAGCTGAGTTGCACCTCGCCACGACGACGCTGCGATCCCGCCCCGACCGATGATACCGTCGGGTTCGAGCCGGCCGACTAACCAGAGCAATCTGGGCGTCTTCTCGGTATGCGCCAAGGACAATTTTGCGATGTCGTGTGCCGTGAAGCCGGGGACGGCCGCGTGACGTGCCAGGACGATCAGTCTGTCATATGCGCCAGACGCTTCGACGGCCGGAAGCGCGTTTTGGACGGTCACCTGGGCCATGGATTCCAATGCGGTGGTGAATGGGTCGAGACTTGATATCGACGGATCGCGGGCCAGCCAGACCCGGGTCGTTTGCGTGGGAAAGAGCGGCCCCATCAGCTTTGCCTGATCGCCCGCCGACAGCCGGGCCAGCACCGCCGTCATGGCCAGGATCTCGCCGCGAAAAGCGCTCCAGTCGAGCGGTGGAACGTTGTCGGCACCGGTGGCAGTGCGGAAGTCTGCGCCGCTCAGCGGTTCCACATCCGCATCATCCGCTGCCGCCAACAATGAGGCGTTCGCGAAGCGCTCCGCGAGATGGAGCAAATTCACGAGGCGCGTGGCATCGGCGTCAGGGGTCTGGCGTCCGCTGTGGAATAACTCGATTGGGTGGCGCACCGCCTCGGGAAGACCAAGATGCTTCAGGATCGTGCTCACCAGTTCGCCATGAGTGATCCCAAGCAAGGCAAGCTCGATATCCTTGCGCGGTCTGCCGGTTCGCGTTTGCGCATCGACAACAGCCTGATATTCGGTTCCAAACTGCATTTGAAAGAGGATTTCACCCAGGTCGTGACAGAGGCCGACGAGATATGCATGGCCGGTCACGCTGGCGCGCTGCCACCGGCGGCGGCGAGACGTTCGCAAAGCGTGGCGACGGCAAAAGAGTGCCGCCAGCACAGCAGGGGATTGAACCCATCTGCGCTCGAGACGGGCATTGCGTCGTAGATGCCTATCGACGCGGCGATGTTTCGCACGCCCGAAAATCCAATCTGACGGACGGCATCGGCCACAGTGGACGCCGGACGCGCGGTTCGATAGACGGCGCTATTAGCCGCTTGCAGGATTCTTGCCGTGAGCATTGCATCGCGCGACACCAGCGTTGCCAAGTCCCCTATTTCGCCGCGCGGCGAAGCAGCCATCGAAATCACTTGCGCCGCGACGCCTGACAGCGTCTTGCCTTGCAGCGCGGCTCGGCCCGTTGAATGCACACCTCGCGCGTCAGGATCTGGCCGGGCACAGGTGAATCGCGTCCGATCACCGGCGATCGCGCCGCCGCAGGCGAGTTCGGCTTCGCGGTGGTATCCCATCCTCGGGATGCCACTGCCGTAGCGGGTATTCGTGCCAGTAAATGTCGCTGGCTGGCCGCTGTTCTGCTTCGTGGATGAATCGGCGGGTGCGACTAACGGTTTGGCTTCCATCTGGTTTCGCACCCGTTGCAGCAGGTCCTTCAGCGAGAAACTCGACTTAAGCACGTACCCTTGAATGCCAAGCTTTCCAGCCCGCACGATATCCTCGCGGTCTTCCTCGCCGCTCAGCATGATGACCGGGATCTTCGCCGTCGTGGGGTCGGACCGAAGGCGGCGGAGGAACGTCAGTCCATCCATCCCGGGCATCGTGACATCGAGGAGGATCAGGTCCGCCCCATCGCTGCGCACCAACGTCAGCGCATCCGACCCGTTCCCGGCGCTCAGCGCCCGGTAGCCGGCCGTGCCAAGCATGGCTGCGATCGGATCGCGGATGATCGGCATATCGTCGACGACAAGGATGGTCTTCATGACAGCGACTTCCTATCGAAACGGCGCGCCGAATCCTCGAAGACCGGGACGGTCTGCGATACCGCGAATCAGGCGGCGACGGCCTGGCGTTCGGCAAACTCCGCTCGGATCGAGGCGAACTCCTGCTCGTGAGCCGTGAACGCATCCACGATGTCGGGATCGAAGTGAGCACCGACCTCCGCGACGATTGTGGAGCGGGCAATGTCGTGCGTGAACGCGTCCTTGTAGACGCGCTTGGAAGTCAGCGCATCGTATACGTCAGCCAACGCGACGATCCGGCCGCACAGGGGAATCGCACTACCGGCGAGTCCGTTCGGATAGCCGGTGCCGTCAAACCGCTCGTGATGGGTGGCGGCGATGTCGCGCGCCATTTGCAGAAATTTCACGCCAGGGAACTGTCGCAGTGCCGCATCAAGCGTCTGCGCGCCAGGATCGCATGCGTCTTCATGATCTCGAATTCGCGGTCGCTCAGGCGGCCCGGCTTGAGCAGGACGCAATCGGGAATGCCGACCTTGCCAATATCGTGCAAGGGGCTCGTCAGATAGATCAGGCGGATGTATTCGGCGTTGATCTCGCCGCGGAATTTGTCCAGGCCGCCCAGGTGTGTGGCCAGCACGCGCGAATAAGCGCGGACCCGCTCGAGGTGGGCGCCGGTCTCGGGGTCGCGCGATTCCGCGAGCTTGGCCATGGCGAAAATGGCGACATCCCGGGTTTCCAGCGAGAGGATGCGCTCCGCCGTCTCGAACCCGCGCGAGCAGCTCCTGCGGGTCGAATGGTTTGGAAATGAAGTCGTCGGCGCCGGCGCGGCGGCCCGCGACCCGCTCCTCGCGCGCATCGTGGCTCGTCAGCAGCATCACATACACGTAGCCGTGCATGTCCATCGGCGCGGATGGCGCGGCAGAGTTCAAGGCCGTCCATTTCCGGCATCTCCAGGTCGGAGATGACCAGTCGGCACGAGCCGTCCCGCAGGACCTCAAGTGCCTCGCGGCCGTTACCGGCGGATACGACGTCGTAACCGCTGGTGACCAGCGCATTGCGCAGGACCGTCAGGGCCAGCCGATTGTCATCGACGATCAGAACGCGCATTTTCATGTTCCTTGGATCTGTGGTGTCCGCGAGCCGGCAGAGATCGTTGTCCGCGCGCCGCTGGGATAAACTCGATGCACTCCTGCACCTCGTTGCGAAGCTTTGACAGCAACGTATCGACGTTGGCGAGATTGCCGGCGCGGCAGAGTCGTTCCAACTCGGCGGCGCTGCGATGGACGGCCGGCGGCCGACAATACCCCTGCGCGCCTTTCAGCGCATGGGCAACTTTTGCGGCGCGCGCGCCGTCGCCGCTGGCCAAGTTCGAAGCCAGCTCCGGCAGATCGTTCGCGACCTCCTTTTCGAATTCGTCGAAAATCGTGAGAGCGGTTGAGACGCTGCCCATACATCGATCGAGCAACTCGTCGATTGCGAAGGGCGTGGCCGATGCGAGTTGGACAGCGGATAACTCACGTTCCTGAACTGGAGCGTTCACCGCACTGCCGTCCGGCCGTTCACCGACTGCCAGGAGGGACTCCATCGTTTCAATCAACCGCCGGGCATCGACCGGCTTGCTCACGTAAGCATCCATCCCGGCTGCGATGCACAGTTCCCGATCCCCTTGATCGCGTTGGCCGTCAAGGCAACGATCGGAACCCGGCGTCCGGCGCGGCTCGTATCACTGGCCTCGTTGCGGCGGATTTCCGCTGTGGCCTCGAAGCCGTCCATCTCCGGCATCGAACAGTCCATCAAGATCAAGTCGTAGTTCCGCAGCGCTGCCGCTTCAACGGCTTTCTTCCCGTCGTCAACGATGTCATAGGTGTAGCCATGCCGGGCCAGAATCTCGGACGCGACGACCTGATTGACCGAATTGTCTTCTGCGAGAAGGATTCGCGCCTTCCGCGCCGCCACCGGAGCTGTCGCCGGTGGACATTCCGCCGCGATGCGAACCGGCGGTGCTGGGTCCGCCGCCGTCAGTGAACGGGGCGCGGCCATGGCATTCATGATCGCGTCGTGCAGGTGCGATTGCCGGACCGGCTTGAGCAAGTGCCCGCAGAAACCGGCCGCTCTAAGCGTAGTCGGCTCAATCTTGCTATCCATTGGGAGCAGAATCAGCAGACCGCGTTTCAGAAACGTCGGGCGCGACTTGATGATTTGTGCCAGCGCCAAGCCATCGATCGTCGTCATCTCACTTTCCAGAATGGCGATGCGGTAGGGGTGCCCCTCTGAAGCCGCCGTGGTCAGCATCTTGAGGCCTTCCGCGCCGTCGGCTGCTGTGGCAACATCCAATCCCCAGTTCCCGATCTGTTCGCGGAGGATTTCCCGCATGGTGGCGTTGCCGTCCACCGCGAGTACGCGCAGGCCGTGCAGATCGACACCCGCCGCGTGGGTGAGGCTGTTGGGCTGAGGGCACGAATCCAAGTTTCACGGTGAACCAGAACGTCGAGCCTTGCCCCGGGGCGCTCTCAACGCCGATCGCTCCGCCCATCAATTCCGCAAGCTGCTTGGCGATCGCCAGACCCAGGCCCGTCCCGCCGTGGGTACGCGTCGTTGAGGCTTCAACCTGTGAGAAGCTCTTAAACAGGCGGTCCAACCCTTCGGGGGCAATACCGATCCCGGTGTCCGCAACGGCGAAGCGCGCCATGACATATTCCGGCGACTGTGAATCCAGAGTGAGCCGGGTGCTGACCGATCCGGCCGCGGTGAACTTGATTGCGTTGTTGACCAGGTTCACCAGGATCTGCTTCACGCGCGCCGGGTCTCCCCGTACCAGCCGTGGGAACCTCCGGCCCAACGCAGGAGGCAAGCTCCAACCCTTTCTCGGCAGCCCGATGCGCCATCACCTCGATGACGTCTTCGAGGACCGCGTGCATGTCGAAGTCGATCGACTCCAATTCCAGTTTCCGAGCCTCGATCTTCGAGAAGTCCAGGATGTCGTTGAGGAGATCGGCAAGCGTCTGGCCGGACGTCTTGATGAGCCTTGCAAAACGCTGCTGCTGTGGATCGAGCGCACTGTCCAACAGCAGGTCGGTGATCCCAATCACGCCATTGAGCGGCGTGCGAATTTCATGGCTCATATTGGCCAGGAATTCGCTCTTGGCGCGGTTGGCCGTCTCGGCCGCTTCTTTTGCCTCGATGACCTGCTGCTCGACAGCGCGCCGCTCTGTGAAGTCTTCCGCGATTCCGGCGATACGGTAAATCTCACCTCGCTCGTCGCGGACGGGCAGTGCTCGGTCACGAATCCATCGAATCGTGCCATCGGGACGTCGAATTCGATACTCCGCTGTCGTACTCCCCACTGGTCCGCAGCGCCAGCCAGGACGTCATTACCGAAGGCCGGTCCTCGGGCTCGATCGCGTCGATCCAGTCATGGGGATTGTCGTACAGATTGCGGCAAGTTCGCCCCCAAACCTCTTCATAGCGGGGACTGATGTAGAGGATGCGGTCCCCACTGACTGAGCTCATCCAGAATACGTCCTTGGTATTCTCGGCCAACTGGCGAAATCGCTCTTCGCTTTCTTTCAGCGCTGCAGTCCGCGCTTCCACGCGCTGTTCCAGTTCCGCGTTCAACTGGTGAACTTTGTCCTCTGCTACCTGGCGTTCGGTGATGTCTTGGGCCGTTCCGAACATGCGGATCGCTTTGCCCGCCTCGTCGTATACCGCTCTTCCGGCAGATTGCACGATACGTATGGTTCCGTCCTTGCGAACCATGCGGATTCGCACTTTGGTAGGGTTGACGGTTCCGAATCGCTTGCTCGATAGTTGCTTTCAGCGACGGCAAATCGGCGGGATGTACGAAACTCATGCCGAAATCTGCTGTCATGGGGCACTCTTGCGGCTCCATGCCCCAGATGCGGTAGTGCTCGTCGGACCATTGGATGGCGTTAGTTTCGAGGTCCCAATTCCAACTGCCGAGATGAGCGATGCGTTGGGCATCGGCAAGGTTGGCCTCACTTTTGCGCAATTCGTCCATCGCCTCGTTCTGTCTGGTCATGTCACCAGCGAGTTGTTGTCGTTCGGCAATCTGCGATTCGAGCGCGATCACGGTTTCCGACAATTCCCTGGTGCGTTCGGCGACTTGGCGCTCCATCTCGTCGAATGCCTTGCGCAGCTCATACTCCGATCGCTTTTGTCGGGTGATGTCACGCGCGATCTTGGCAATGCCGATCGTTGCGCCTTCACGGTCCTTGATGACCGCGAGCGAAATTGAGACGTCGATGAACTGGCCATCCTTGCGGACGCGTTGCGTTTCGACGTGGTCGACCCGCTTGTCCGCGAGGGCGGCGGTTCGCAGGTCAACCATCTCATGGCATCGGTCCGGCGGTTCCAGCAACTCTGACGGGCGTCCCTCGGCCTCGGCGGCGGTGAAACCGAAAATCCGCTCCGCCGCCGGGTTCCAACTCATGATCGTGCCGTCCAACGTCTCGCCGATGATCGCATCGGTGGAGGAATGCACGATTGCGGCGAGCCGCGCGTTCGCGGCGCTTGCCAACTCGGCCGTTTCCCTCATCCGTCGCGCCGCCAGATATGCATGGAGCAGGCCAGCGACGATCAGGAGCAACGTGCCGACGAGCCCGGCTGAAACAGCCGTGAGGAGTTGACCCCGCCGTGTGTCCTCCATGATCCACTGTTTGTCGGCCATCACCAGAACGTTAATGCCCCCGCCTTCCAAGGTTTGGAAACTCTTAAGCGGGATGACCATCATGTATTTGTCAGCACGTTGGGTAAGCACCTGCGAGATTTGTCCGCCTATCAGCGGTCGGATGATATCTCGCAATTCGTTAACCGGAATCGGCGGCGCTTCCTTAACCGCATTGATCGCCTCTGAAAAATAGGCGCCTGCATCCGTGACCAGGTACACCTTAGCGGCACCGGCGCCAACGACTCTTCCAAGAACGAGACTGCTTAACCGGTCGAATCGAAGGCGCGCGCTGATCACGCCGATTTTGGCCCCGCCCTTTGGATCGAACACAGGCACCGAATAGGCGACAGATAACCCCGTCGAATCGAAAAAAGCGGGCGTGATGTCGCAATGGGTTTGAAACTCCAGGACCGAGGTGTTGACGCCGTTCCGAAGGCATTTCTGGATAATTTCTCGTTTGTCGAAGTCCGCGCCCAGAATACGCCCGACACGCGCCGCGGCAATCGGCTTGCCATCGGCGTACTGGGTGTTGATCGCTGTGATTTTCCCGGCCGAATCGAAAAGGGCGAGCGCATCGATCTCGGTTGACGTGGTGACCGCCCGGTTCAGCCAGGCCGTTTGTCCCGGCGGTGTCACGCGCGGCGAGCAATTGAACGACTTGAAGATCCTTTGCCAGGATTTCGGTGCGTTCGATTGCCGGACGAACGGTCCTCGTGATTTCCGTTTCGAGCGTGGTGCCCGTCTCCAACAGGGTGGATAATTCCCCGGAAGATGCTGCGGCCTGGCGTCTTTGGAGTGTGGAGCCCCCAGCACAAGCCGCCGACGATGCAGGATATTCCGAGTAAGGCGATTGCCCAAACCGCTCCCCGAGCAGTAGAGTGCACGCCACCGCGCCAGGACCCGCTTGCTGGCGTGTGGCCCGCTGTGATTCCCGGACATTGCGGATCGCGAATTACCGCCCTGGTTACGGGCATCTGTCGTTTCGCTGGCACTGCCTGGGGTCGACATAGTGGTTCCGCAATCCGTGAAATGGCGGAACACGGTGTGCCGCCAACACTCTGTTATTGAGAGGTATCGACGGATGCTTATGGCGGATAAACCAGCATTTGTATCCAGTCCGCTTATCGGGCGACGAAATGACTTACCCGCAACACAGAGCTCGCAGTGGTAGCCCCTCATTCGGAATGCCGATACACGGAATTGAAAACGGTCATGCCGTGCAACGCCGAGAGATTCGGTTGCCGGTCTGATAATATCGGATGGATTGCGGGACGCGGTTGCCCTTACCGTGACGAATACGCAACAGCGGTCAACCAGAAGTTTTCAATGCTGTGGATGATTTGGATGAACTCGTCAAGGTCCACCGGTTTCACGACGTAGCAGTTGGCGTGCAAATCGTAGCAGTTGCCGATGTCCGTCTCCGATCGAGACGTTGTTAGAATCACGACGGGAATTCGCCTGAGGTCCGGGTCGGACTTGATTTCCTTAAGAACCTCACGGCCGTTTTTTCGAGGCAGGTTCAGATCCAGAAAGATGAGATTCGGCCTTGCGGCATCCGCGTACTTGTCCTGGCGTCGCAGGAACGACATGGCCTCAACGCCATCCCTGGCTACGTGCAGCGTGTTCTGGACCCTGCATTCCCTGAATGCTTCGAGCGTCAGCCGGACGTCGGCCGGATTGTCCTCCACCATCAGGATGTCGAGAGATTTCGTTGCTCATGACTGCCTACCGCTTTTGAATCGTGAAATGAAACGTCGACCCTTCTCCCACCTTCGATTCTACCCAGATGCGTCCACCATGTCGCTCCACGATCTTCTTGCAGATCGCCAGCCCGATGCCCGTCCCTCCATATTCCTCAATCGTGTGCAATCGCTGGAAAATGATGAATATGCGTTCGAAATATTCAGGCGCGATGCCGATCCCGTTATCCACGACCGAGAAAACCCACTCGCTCGGCGGTTTCTTTCGCGGATACGTGGATCACTGGCGTCCGCTGGCCGTGAAACTTGATGGCATTGACCAAGCAGGTTCTGTAAGACCTGCCCCAGCTGGGTGGCATCGCCGATGACGACAGGCAGCGGGTCGACTGTCACGTTTGCCTGATTCGCGTCGATGGAAGCCCTGAGGTTCTCCAAAACCCTGATGCAAATTTCCTTGCAATCAGCTGGAGCGAATTTTGCACCCTCTGAACTGACGCGGGAGTAGGCAAGCAAATCATTGATGAGCGTCTGCATCCGCTGCACGCCACCCACTATAAAGCGGAGGAACTCCTCGGCCTCGCCCTCGAGACTATCGCCACACTTGCGGTCAAGGAGTTGAGCGAAACTCTGGACCGTGCGCATCGGCTCCTGCAAATCATGGGAAGCGACATAGGCAAAACGCTCCAGTTCCACGTTTGACCGGGCTAATTCCTCAGCGTGACGCGCCAGTTCCAAGTTCGATTTCGCCAACTCGTCTGCCTGCCGCGCCAATGCCTCTTCAGTCCTTTTTCGTGCGGTGACGTCTCGCACGATTTTCGAAGCCCCAACAATTCGCCCGGCTGAATTCCTGATAGGCGATACGGTAAGAGACACATACATCTTCCGGCCATCCTTCGTGATTCTCACTGTTTCCAGGTGCTCGATGCGATCTCCTCGCCCCAGCCGTTCCTGAATACTCACCTCTTCATGCTGTCGATCCGGTGGAATGAGAAGCAAAATCGAACGGCCGACAACCTCTTCGGCAGTGTAGCCAAAGAGCCGCGCGGCACCGTCGTTCCAGGTGGTGATAATGCCGTCCAACGTCTTTGCGATGATCGCGTCATCTGACGATTCGACGATCGCCGCGAGTTTTGCTTGTGTTTCCTCGGCCCGCTTCGCGCTCGCTGATGTCCCGCACAATCCCCGTGAAGATCCGTCGGTCGGCCAGTCGCGTCTCGCTCACCGCCAGATCCATCGGGAACTGAGTGCCATCCTTGCGTCGCCCCACGACCTCGCGTCCAATGCCGATGATCCTTTTAACGCATGTGTTGCGATAATTGTTCGAGATACCCATCGTGCTCCTCGTGGAATGGGGCGGGCATCAACCGCTTGATATTTTGTCCAAGGACTTCGTCGGGCGTGTAGCCGAAGAGGCGAATGGCGGCGGGATTGAACGACGTGATGATTCCCTTCTCATCGATGGTGATGATGGCGTCGACAGCGGTTTCGACGATCGCCCGCAAGAGAGTGGTGCTCTCCCGCAGTGCTTCTTCAGCCTTTGCCTGCTCCGCGACTCGCTGCTTCTGCCGATTTTCTTCGAGCCGATCGCGCTCCTGCTCGGCAAGCACGCGGGCCGTGTCTTCCGTGGCGATGCACATCAATCCACTGATTCGGCCCGCCTCATCACAGATGGGGCTGTAAGACCAGGTGAACCACGCGTCCTCGCGGAACCCGTGCCGCTCCAAAACGACGGAGGCTCGCTCATTCCAGGTTGACTCGCCTCGTAAGCATGACCGCCTCAACCTGCGGCGCCAGCAGCGCCCACACATCGGCCCACACCTCCGCCGCGGGTTGGCCCAGTGCAGCCGGGTGCCGCTTGCCCAGGATGGGGATATGTGCGTCGTTGTAGATGTTAATCAGCTTGGATCCCCACCACACATGCATCGGAAACCGGCTGTTCAAACACAGGTCAACCGCAATCCGAAGACTCTCGGGCCAATTTCCAATTGCCCCGACGGGTGTTTGCGACCAATCCATCGCACGAACCTGCGCCGCCATCAGCCCACCGCCGCCCGGGGGTGCCGGGTGACGTTCCCCTACGGGCTTATCTCGATCTTTGACGGCCATTGTGACTGAAAAGTATACCGAGCACCCCCGAACTCTCCATGTCGGCGGCCTTCCTGCGAAATCCGTCTTGGTCTACTAGCCGGCCGTAATTCTCGAACCCTCAATTCGGCTCGTCGGTTGTGGCTTCAAGCGGCTTCCCTTCGACGCCGATGGCGAAGCCCTTGCCGCGGACCAGATTGCAAATGAGTGGATTTGTGCTGCGCTGGCGGGCCGGCGTCCATCTCGACCTGGCCGACAATGGTCTTGCTGATGGCTCGTGGATTTTCATTGACGCCGACCATCAATTAGACGTATATTAAAAACCATGAATTATTGCTTCCGCTGGGAGCAGTGGAACCTCGAGCATGTTCAGAAGCATGGATGCACGCCGGCGGAGGCGGAGATGGTTGTTCGTGGTGCCGGTCGCGGATTTTCCGCGAAAGACCGGCAATGGCAAGTTCGAGGTGATCGCCCGAGGGCGGGGTGGCCGGTTTGTGCGGGTGATCTTCATCTATTCGCCCCCGGGCGTGGTTTACGTGATTCATGCGATGCCTCTTTGAAGCCGGATGGTCAATATGAAAAAATCCAAAAAGCCGACGCAAGCTGAAATCAACGCGGTGAAGGCCGCTGCCAAGCGGGAGTATGATCGGTTTCTGGCGATTCCCGATGAGCAGAAGAGGGGCGAAGCGGAAGCGGCGGGGCGGGCCAAGTCCCGGCCGCTGACTCCAGCGGAGCGGGCGATGTTCGAGCAGGCGGGGATCGGCCGACGGCGCGGGCGGCCGGCGAGGGGACGCGGGGCGCAGCAGATATCTGTGACGATGGAGCGTGACCTGCTGTCGCGCGTGGATCTGTACGCGCGGCGGCGGGGGCTCAGTCGGGCGAAGCTGATTGCGCAATCGCTTGAGATGGTGATGGGTGGTTAGGAATCCTATTTTGGTTCTGGAACTAGGAACTGAACGGAACACGGGCGAGGGCCGCCCGTGCCACTTGGGGTGCTGGTTTAAGCGGGGCTATTGGAGGAGGCCGACGTAACGGAGAGCGAGGAGCGTTAAGAGGAGGATGACGACGAGGAGGGTGAGGCGTTTTAGCCGGCGGTGACGGGTTCGGCGGCGGCGGCCGGTGCTGGCGGCGCGGATGACGGCGACGGGGTCGGTGGAGGCGGAGGTAGGGGGGGTATGCGGGGCGGAGATGCGGGTGAAGTCGTGGGAGTTGGCTCGGGCCCAGAAGGGGCGGAGATTCATGCCCAGGTGGGAGCGAAGCTGGCCGATGGTGCAAAGGACCTGGTAATTGCGGTCGTAGACGGCGCGGCGCTTGGGGTGGAGGAGGATGTGCTGCGCGGCCTGGATCAATTGCGGGTCGAGAGATGTCTCGGGTGATGGGTGGGCGCGCAGTTGCTCGCGGATGGCGTTTTCGTTGGCTTGGGGGTCGAGGTTGAGGCGTTTGTAGAGGTCGAGCATTGCGGATTTAGCCGGGGGCGAGGGTTTCGTAGGCTTGACGGAGTTGTTCGAAGGCGGCGGTGGCGGCCGAGACGGCGGCGGGGCCGAGTTGGGTGAAGCGGTCGGGGTGGCGCTTTTTGGCGAGGCGGCGGAAGGCGGCGTGGATGGCGGGGGCGGAAGCATCGTCGGGAAGGCCTAGCAGGCGCAGGGCGGCGGCGCGGTCGGTGAGGGGCTCGGCGGGCTTGGCCGGTGGGGTGGCTGAGTCGGTGGAATTGGTGGTGGCGGTAGTGGAGTGAGTGGGGCGGTCGGGGCCCCAGTTGTCGGCGGGGGCCTGGGCTTGTTGGCCGGCCTCTCGCTGGTGCCACCATGCGATGGAGCTGGGATCGCCGGCGACGGGGAAGGGGCGGTGGGCGATTTCGTGGAATAGTTTGGAGAAAGTGCGCGGCGGGACTTCCAGGAGATCGGCGAGGAATTGGAGGAGATGGTTTTCGCTGACCGTGAGATGGCCGTCCTGGATGGCCATGGTGATGGCCAGGCGCAGGAACATACGGCGCTGGGGGCGATCAAAGTGGGCGCGGAGGAAGTGGCAGGCGAGTTCGAGGTCGTCATCGCGCGCGAGGCGGGCGACTTCTATCACTTGGCGCAGATGTTGGCGTGAGCCGTGCTGGTCGGCGATCTTCTCGAGCAATTGGATCTCTTTGGGGGCGATGCAGCCGTCGCAGGCGGCGATCCAGGTGAGGATGGCGAGCATGCAGATGTCGGCGTGGTCGTGGCTGGCCCAGAACAGCTTGTGGAGGGGGGGAGGCTCGGAGATCTCGGGCATTGGGGGAGTGTGATCGGTGGGGCTGGGTGTGTAAAGGTCGGTTTTGGTGGAGCGGGAAAGACTACTTTTTCAGAGCGGCGATGGCGGCTTCCTGGAAGCCTTTGCGGACGACGCTGTCGTCGGAGTTGGGGAAGTTGGCGCGTTGGACCATGAGGATGAAGATGGTGGCGTTTTTGGGATCGATCCAGGCCTGGGTGCCGTAGGCCCCGCCGTGGCCGAAGGTGCCGGGGGAGAGCATGGCGGTGACGCCCTGGGGCTGGCGGACGACGCACCAGCCGAGGCCCCAGGCGTGGCCGGGCGTGAAGCCGGTTTTGAGGTCGCCGCTTTGGACGGTGGTCATGAGCTTGATGGTTTCGGGCTTGAGATATTGTTTGCCGTCGAGGGTTCCGTTGTTGAGGATCATTCTGAAGAACTGGGCATAATCCGAGGCGGTGGAGAAGAGGCCGCCGTTGGCAGCGGGGTAGCGGTCGCGGGAGGTGGGATCTGCGCCGTGGAGAAGGAGGATGGGGGCTTCGATCAGTTTGTCGTCTACCTTGCGGTAGGATTTGGCGAGGCGCGCGGCCTGTTCCTGGGTGGGGTAGAAGGTTGTGTCTTTCATGGCGAGGGGATCGAGGAGGCGCTTCTGGAGGAAGTCGGGGTAGGATTGGCCGGAGGCGACTTCGATGATTCGGCCGAGGGTGTTGATGGCGGCCTGGTTGTATTCCCACTTGCTGCCGGGCTGGAATTTGAGGGGTTTTAGGATGATGAACGGCATTAAGTCGGCGAGGGATTTGGCGGTTTTGGATTCGTCGGGGGTGACGTCCGTCATTCCGGACGAGTGGGTGAGGCAGTGGCGGAGGGTGACGACGGCGGCGTTGCCGTCGGCGGTTTTGAGGTTGGCGAAATCGGGAAGGTATTTGCTGACAGGGTCATCGACGGAGAGTTTGCCTTCTTCCTGAAGCATCAGGATGGCCGTGGCGGTGAGGGGCTTGGTCATGGAGGCAATCCAGAAGAGGGAGTCGGGCTTGAGGGGAGTGTTGGAGGCGATGTCGGCGTGGCCGACTGCGCCGAGGTGAACGATGCCGTCGCGGGTGGCGATGAGGGTGACAGCGCCGGCGATTTCGTGCTGATCAATGAAGTCTTTCATGCGGGCGTCGATGGCAGGTAGGTTGGAGGAGTCGGCGGCGGGGGCCTGGAGGGCGAGGGCTGTGGACAGGATGAGGATCATGGGGATGATTGATATGGACATGGCGTGACTTTAACGGGTTGGGGGATAGGGACAAGGAGGGGGGGATTGGTCAAGAAAAAATGATCTTGCGCGATCGCACATTGATTTTATTTCGGCGTGCTTCGCACGCGGCTGTGGTGATGGTCGGGCGAGCCGCTGCCGACGCGAAGACAGAAACAGAGAATGTGTGCACGTCAGACAGGTCCAATGCCAACACAACCGCAGCACCCGTTATCAATCTTTCACAATGCCCCATCGCCCAAACTGGTGCCATGCCCGCCCCGTCACACCCTTAACCAAAGCCGCCGGAGCAGGTTTTTTATCTTTCACTGAGCAACGGGTAAGATGGCTGCTTGCGACACCAAAGGAGATGGGACCTGCCATGGCCAAAAATTTTCTTGCGTTTGATATGGGGGCCGAGAGTGGGCGGGCGATGGTGGGGGTGTTGGAGGGGGAGCGATTGACGCTTCAGGAGCGGTATCGGTTTGCCAATCCGCATGGGAAGATCGCGGGGCATTTTCATTGGGACCTGGTTAAGCAGTGGGAAGAGCTCAAGACCGGGCTGCGGAAGGCCGGGGGGGATACGGAATTGAGCGGGATTGGGATTGATACGTGGGGCGTGGATTTTGGATTGCTGGCGAAGAACGGGGAGATTCTGGGCAACCCGTACATGTATCGGGACACGTTTACGCAGGGGGTGATGGAGCGGACGTTTGGGCGGGTGTCGCGGGAGCGGATCTTTAATGTGACGGGGCTACAGTTGATGGGGTTTAATACGATTTTTCAGTTGCTGGCGCTGCGGAGATGAAGTCGCCGATGCTGGATGTGGCCGAGTCGCTGCTGTTTGTGCCGGATTTGTTTAACTACCTGTTCACGGGGGTGAAGGCCAATGAGTTTTCGATTGCATCGACGAGCCAGCTTTACGATCCGAGGAAGAAGGCGTGGGCGACGGAGTTGATGAAGGAGCTGGATATTCCGGCCCACCTGTTTCAGCGCATCGTGCCGTCGGGGACGGTGCTGGGGGATATCACGGAGGACGTGGCGGCCGAGTGCGGGGTGCAGCGGGTGCCGCTGATTGCGCCGGCGTGTCATGATACGGGAAGCGCGGTGGCCGGGGTGCCGGCCGAGAGGAGCGGCGAGGAAGTGCCGGACTGGTGTTATATCAGCTCGGGCACGTGGTCGCTGATGGGGGTTGAGTTGCGGGGGCCGATTATTAACGAGAAGTCGCTTCGATATAACTACACGAACGAGGGGGGCGTGGGGGGGAGCATCCGGTTTTTGAAGAACATCGTGGGGATGCTGCTGGTGCAGGAATGCCGCAAGCAGTGGCACAGGGAAGGGTATGACCATTCGTATGGGGAATTGGTGTCGATGGCCGAGTCGGCGCCGGCATTTTTGTCGCTGATTGATCCGAACGATCCGCCGTTTCTGGTTCCCGGGAACATGCCGCAAAAGATCGAGGCGTTTTGTTCGAAGACGGGGCAGAAGGAGCCGCACAGTCGGGCGGAGTTTGTGCGGGTTTGCCTGGAGAGTCTGGCGCTGGCGTATCGGAAGACGATCGAGGGGTTTGAGGACATTCTGTGGCGGAGGATTGAGGTGATTCATATCGTGGGGGGTGGGTGTCAGAACACGTTGTTGAATCAGATGACGGCCGACGCGTGCGGGCGGACCGTGATCGCGGGGCCGGTGGAAGCGACGGCGGCGGGGAATATTCTGACGCAGGCGATGGCGGTGGGGGAGGTGAAGGATTTGTCAGAGCTGCGGAACATTGTGCGGCACAGCTTTGACGTGAAGCGATACGAGCCGCGCGAGACGAAGGGATGGGAGCAGGCGTATGGTCGGTTTGTAGAGGTGGCGGGAAAGTAGGCGCGGGGACGTTCACTGGATTAATCGTGTTGCATGATTATTGACGTTCATGTTCATATCGCCGCCTGCACGCCGGGACATGGGTCGCTGTCTCGGAAGCTGCTGGGGACGGTTCCGTTTCGGTTCATGCAGTGGAAGTTTGGATTTCGCGGGGCGTCGGCCGCGACGGAAGAGGCGCTGCGCAACGAGCTGGTGAGGACGATTGAGCAGACGCCGGAGATTGATAAGGCGGTGGTGCTGGCGTTTGACGCGGTGCATGACGAGGAGGGGAATTTCAACGCGGAGGACACGCACCTCTATGTGACCAATGACTATGTGATGGAGATTGTGGCGCGGCATCCGCGGACGCTATTTGGGGCGTCGGTGCATCCGTATCGGAAGGATGCGCTGGCGGAGCTGGAGCGGTGCATACGGGGCGGGGCGGTGTTGTTGAAATGGCTGCCGATGGTGCAGGGGTTTAATCCGGCCGATGCGCGGTGCATACCGTTTTACGAGATGCTGGCGCATTACAAGTTGCCGCTGCTGAGTCATACGGGGGCGGAGAATTCGCTGCCGGTGCTGGACTATTCGACGGCCGACCCGAAGCTGCTGATTCCGGCGCTGAAGCGCGGGGTGAGGGTGATTGCGGCGCATTGCGGGACGCGGCTTTGGCCCAGCGAGCCGGATTATCTGCCGGATTTTGTGCGGATGGCGAAGGAATACGAGCATCTTTATGGCGACACGGCGGCGCTGAACCTGCCGATGCGCTGGCGGGGATATGACGTGATGTTTGAGGATGAGGTGGTGCGGGGGAAGATCGTGCATGGGAGTGATTGGCCGATCGTGCCCGTGCCGCGCTTTGGGAAGCTGGGGGCGTCGGACTCGCTGGAGTTGCTGGCGGAGCCGAATTGGTTGAAGCGGGATGTGCTGATCAAGAGGCGGCTTGGGTTTGATGAGGCGTACTGGCAGCGGGCGGGGGGGCTGCTGCGGATGCCGGCCTGACTTTCAAATACGATGCCTTCGGCCGCCGCATCGTTGTTGGAGTTGAAGCAATGGCCGGTGGATGTGCCGCGAGACTGGCGGGCGTGGGTGAACCGGGCGGAAACGGCCGCGGAAGTGGAGGCATTGAGGAAGAGCGTGAAACGGAGCAGTCCATATGGGAGGTGGCTTGGCAGCGTCGGACGGCCAAGCGGCTGGGCTGGAATCGACACTGCGGGAACGGGGTCGGCCGCGGGTGAGACCGATTAAAGACTCCCGACCCGAATGCCATTCGCTTAAGCTCATAACTCCGTGCCCACGCGGGTTTTATAACCGCTCGCGCAAGGCGTGGCCTCCAGGTAGAATGGTGGTATTACAAGTCACCAACTCAACCGGAGGCCACGGATGGCTATCATCGCTTCGACCCTCGAACGCATCAAGTCCAATCCCCTGGGCTGCCTGGGCGGCAGGGAGCGGGTCAACGAACTATTCAGCGCCGCGGGCCATGTCTGGCGTGACACCCTCTGGGACCCCGCCGCCACCCTGGGCGTGTTCATCCTCCAGGTGCTCCACGAGAACACGGCCATCTCCCATCTGCGGCACCTGATCAATTTCCCTGTCAAGGAGTCCACCTATTGCGATGCCCGAATGCGTCTGCCCGTGGCGGGCGTGGCCAGGGTGGTCGAGAGCTTGTGTGGCGAAACTTGTGGAAGCAGTGAACAGGGGCTCTGGCTGGGTCGTCGTGTGTTTGTAGCAGATGCAACCAGTGCGTCCACGGCCGACCGGCCGGCGCTTCAGGACCTGTGGCCCCAGCCATCGGCGCAGAAGCCCGGATGCGGGTTCCCCATGATCAAGTTGCTGGGGCTTCTGGACCTTGCCACCGGCATGATCGTGCACCTGGCAATGATGTGCATGAACATCCATGAGATGAGCCAGTTGTCCGGCCTGCACCAGATGCTTCAGGTGGGCGACGTGCTGCTGGCCGACCGTGGGTTCTGCTCCTTTGCGCATGTGGCGATGCTGCTGAGATCCTCGGTGGATGCGGTGTTTCGGCTGCATCAGAGACAGATCGTGGACTTCACGCCCAACCGCCCTCACCGCTCAAAACGGGGCAGGTTCAAAAAGGGGATGCCAACCTCGCGGTTCGTGCGGCGACTGGGCCATGAGGACCATGTGGTGCAGTGGGCCAGGCCGGCCAGACCCGCCTGGATGAGCCTTGAGGAATATGCTGCTGCTGCCGGAATGGGTGGAGGTAAGGGAACTGCGGTTTCGGATCGTGATCAAGGGCCGCCGCACCCGCGTGGTGACGATCGCCACGACGCTGGTGGACGCGATGCTTTATACCAAACATGCCATCGCTCATCTGTACGGCCTGCGATGGGAGATCGAGACCAACTTCCGTCACTTGAAAAAGACGATGAAGATGGAGCATCTCAAGTGTCAGACGCCAGAAGGGGTGATCAAGGAGTTGATGATATTCATGCTGGTGTACAACCTGATCCGCTCGGCCATGTCACTTGCGGGCCAGTGTCAGGGGGTGAAGACGAATCGGATCAGTTTCATAGACGCCGCGCGTTGGCTGCGCGCCTACTGCACGCCGCCCCGCACGATGGAGTTGATGGAACTGATTGTGAATCCTGTGCGCGACGGACGATGGAACCCGCGTGTGATCAAGCGACGCATGAAGCCTTACGATCTGATGAACAAGCCAAGAAACCAATATGCACAACCTGCTGCGGAACAGGAGGTTGCGGCTTAAGCGAATGGCATTCACTCCCGACCCCTTTAAGTTTTCCCGACCCCTTTAAGTTTTCCGACCCCTTTAAGTTTTCTTGTATGGCTTGAGCGAGACCGCAGATGTTCCAAACATTCCGCCGAAACTTGGACAAGCCAAAACCAAAATTTAGGAGCCAGTCATGCATGCCCGTACGTACGCAACACTGGAACAACTTGCGATACCAAATTGGTTCTGCAATGTTGGAATTCAAGACACCAAAAACGCAATAATCTTGTCGTCTTGGAGTGAAGCGGTTGATCATGCCAGCACTGTCGAATGGCAGAATATTTGCGTCGAGGCTGCCAACAAGCTGCATGTCCAACTGCTTCA
The DNA here is from genome assembly GCA_963788015.1 of uncultured Phycisphaerales bacterium. Classification (GTDB taxonomy): domain Bacteria; phylum Planctomycetota; class Phycisphaerae; order Tepidisphaerales; family Tepidisphaeraceae; genus JBBRHH01. The sequence goes on along the minus strand of CAWBEY010000012.1, from coordinate 1,097,991 downwards.
ACGGTCTAAAGAGCAATATGACGAGTGGAACAACATCGTAGTTGACTTGAAGCGCGCCACAATTCCATTCGTTAGAGAGAAAATTGAAACGGTTGTCCGAGTTAACAACTACCCAAGGCGTTTGAAGATGCAGTTCAGTGGGACATTTTGCATGTGTGTATCGAGTCGGAGTACGCGGATATCGTGCCTCCCGCCTTTTATGCCGGGCATGCGTATTGGTATACGAAAGGGCATTTCCCTTGCGGATGGAGATTCGAGCCCCCAACCAAAGGCAGGCCGATAATTTATTGATCTTGTGGACGGTAGATTAAGTGCGGGAATAGCCACGGGGCACCAGAGTATTCAGGACTTTTCATCTGAAAATTCCATTTATTTCCCGCGATTCCACAGCCAATGATGGGACACGCAACACCTACGGCAACTCCTCCTCCTCCAACCTGCACCAGCGCATCTACGCCCTGCAGGACACCTCCGGCAACGTCACCTCGATAACCAATGCGGCCGGGACGGTGCTGGAGCGGTTTATGTGCAACCCGGACGGCGGGTTCATGCCCCTTGCTTCAGCGGCCCGGGCGGCAGCAATGGCCTCTCGGCCGATACCTACAACTGGCACATCAACTACCGGGGCGGCCGCAATGACATCGGCGGATTGACTTATCTGGCTGGCAAGGAAGTCGATCCGTACAGCGGTGGGCCGTTGTCGGCCGATCAACATTCGTTCCTGGAGGTGGGCGGGGCGGTGAGCACGGATGTGGGGATCTCCGAAGGATGGGGATATGTCGCCTCAGGCATTCAGGCCGGAGCGTGGCTCATTCCAGGCGTCGGAGCCATCGTTGGCCTGACGCTCAACATTGCCGCTGATATCAATGAGCGGGCGGTGGGCCAGCACCAAGGCGCGATCGCTGGCATGATCATCATTTTAGAAAGGCATTGAACCCGCATGAAGGACGGGTTCTAATTTCGCCGCTTTTATGCTGTTCAATAGCTACGAATTTCTTCTGGTGTTCTTGCCGCTGGTCTTTGGCCTGTTCTGGTTTGGCGGGCGGAGCGTGCGCTATCGGCTGATGCTGCTGACGTTTGCCAGCTACTTTTTTTATTCGTGGTGGCAGTTTCAGAGCATCGATGATTTTATTCAGTCGTTTGATGTTTCGTCGTGGGCGGGCGCACGGTCGATGCTCTGGCATTGGCGATTTACGCTGATCATGCTGACGAGCACCAGCGTGGATTATTTTGCGGCCAGGTGGCTGTGCGCAGCGAGAAGCCGGCGGTGCGGAAGGCGCTGCTGGCGGCGTCGATGACGGCGAATCTTGGCTTGCTGGCGATTTTTAAGTATTTCGGGTTCTTCACGCAGATCGCTTCGGGATTGTCGCAGGCGGTGGGAGCGGGGAAGCTGCCGATCGTTGAGTTGATCCTGCCGGTGGGGATCAGTTTTTATACGTTTGAGTCGATGAGCTACACGATTGACGTGTATCGCGGCATCGCGAAGCCGGCCGCGAGTTATCTGGATTATGCATGCTTTGTGTCGATGTTCCCGCACCTGGTGGCCGGGCCGATTATTCGCTACTCGGACATCCTGCATCAGTTCCGGGAGGACGATCGGTTCACGCGGCCGGCGCCGGAGTGGGGGCGGGTGGGGCGGGGGCTGGTGTTTTTGACGATTGGCTTAGCGAAGAAGATGCTGATCGCGGATCGGCTGGCGGAGTGGGTGAACCCGCTCTGGGCGGATTTTCACGTGGGGCATCCGATGCGGATTGGGGCGTGCTGGGCGGCGGTGCTGGGATATACGTATCAGATTTACTTTGATTTTTCGGGGTATTCGGACATGGCCGTGGGGCTGGGGCACATGTTCATGATCAAGTTTCCCCAGAATTTTGACAGCCCGTACAAGGCGACGGACGCGTCGGATTTCTGGCGGCGGTGGCACATCACGCTCTCGACGTTTTTGCGGGACTATCTGTACATCCCGCTGGGAGGGAACCGGCGCGGGTCGATCTTTCAATATCGCAATTTGATGATCACGATGCTGCTGGGGGGATTGTGGCATGGGGCGGGATGGCATTTCGTTTTCTGGGGAGGATGGTGGGGACTGATGCTGGTGGTGCATCATGCTGTGCGGAAGCGGGATTGGCTGCCGTCGAACGATAGGTTAGAAGGGTATTGGTTCAATCGCTGCCTGACGTTTTTCCTGGCGGTGGTGGGGTGGGTGTTTTTCCGCGCCGACAACCTCCCGGCGGCTTGGCGGATGCTGGGGCGGATGTTTGTCGCGGTTCGCGATCATGGGCGCGACCTGGTGAAGGAGCCGGGGCAGATGTGGGTGATCATTGGGCTTTGCTGCATCTGGTGCAGCTTTTTCCCCAACAGCTTTGAGGTGGCGGAGAACATTAAGCTGAAGAAGCGATATGCGGTGCTGGCCGGGGCGACGCTGGCGTTTTGCGTGCTGTCGTTTGGGCAGAGGTCGGTGTTTTTGTACTTCCAGTTTTAGATATGACGGTTGAAGCATTGCCCATTTCGTTGCCGGATGAAGCGCCTGTGCAAGGGCGCGAGCGGTCGCCGCTGGCGTTTATCGGAGTGATGGTCGTCACTTTTGTCGGGGTTCTGGGAGCGTCGTTCTGGTTGAACGTGAAGATGAATCCGCGGCAGACGTTTCCCAGCGCGGTTCGGCCGCCGCGGACGGATCGGTCGGGGCATTGCAGGGAGCTTGAGAATCTGGTGGCCGCGGGGAAGCCGCCGCAGGTGATTGTGCTGGGCTCGTCGCGGACGATGCAGATCAGGCCGTTTCACATTGAGAAGATCACCGGCAAGCGGACGTTTAACTTTGGGGTTGGGGGAGCGACGCCGCTGGATGCGCTGACGCAGTTGCGGTATGCGATTGCGGCGGGGGCGAAGCCGGAGATGGTGATCGCGGGCGTGGATCAGGACGGGTTTAATGCGGATCACAGCGAGTTTGAGTTTGGGCTGTTCTCGCATTGGCCGCTGTTTAAGCAGGTGCCGTTTCCGGAGAACCTGAGCGTGGCGATGTCGGTGATTAAGACGGTGAGCCCGGATTCGACGTGGAAATCGGTGCAGGCGATGCTGCCGCGGAAATGGCTGGTGGCGGTGGGGTTGGAGAAGAAGAAGCCGGCGGCGAAGGCGGTGAAGGCGGGGGTGAACGTGGCGGATCACGTGACGATTGAGAATGGGTACTTCATCTACAGGACGCGGGCGCTGCAGCAGGCGAAGGGGGAATATGATTTGGAGCATGAGATTCAGGGGGCGATTCGGAAATGGCCGACGCTGCCCAACGAGAAGCGGCACATCCGGGTGGCGGAGTTGCAGTGGCGGCGATTCGAACAGTTCGTGGATCTTGCGAAGCAGAACGGGATTGAGCTGAAGGTGATGCTGCTGCCGGTGAACCCGGAGTATGAGCGGGCGGTGTTTGTGCCGGAGGTGGTTGGGGAGCGCGAGCAGTTGAGCAAGCGGATCGCGGCGCTATGCGCATCGCGCGGGGCGACGTATCGGGATTTTACGGATGTCGGAAGTTACGACGGGGACCCGCGGGCGTTTTGGGATCATATTCATCAGCAGCCTGACAACATCAGCCGGATGATCAACGTGCTTTTTGGATTGCCGCCGGGGACGTATCTGGATCGGTCGCGGCCGGATGCGCTGCCGACGGACGTGGAATTGCTGGAGCGGTTGAAGAAGGAGAAGGGGCTGGAGCGATGAGTTTTTTTGTGATGGCTGAATGGGTGGCGCATGAAAAGCTTTTTGATGGTGACCCTGATGCTGGCGATGGGGGCGGGGCCAGCGACTACGCAGTCGGCGCGGCATCGCACGATTTATCTGCTGGATGCCGGGGAGCGGATGACGGAGAAGGCCGGGGCGATTCGTGGGCGGGTGGGGGAGGCGATTGGGGCGATGAGCGTGGAGGATAATTTTGGGATTGTGATCGCGAGCAATCAGGCGATTGTGTTTCGGCCGGTGTTGCTGGATGCGACGGAGTCGGCCAAGGATCTGGCGGGGATATTTTTGCGTGAGAAGTACAAGCCGGCGGGGGAGAAATGGGAGATCACGCATCAACTGGAGCTGGCGCTGGGCAAGTCGCCGACGGAGGTGGAGCTGATTTCGGATGGAGATTTGCCTGATCCGACGGGCATGGTGAATCTGGCCAAGAAGGCGAAGCTGCTGGGGATTCCGATCAATACGACGCTACGGTACAAGTCGGGAAAGTATGATGCGCCGCGGCTGCTGCGGCGGATCGCGGAAGAATCGGGTGGCGTGTGCCGGGAAGAATAGGGGAGTGGGTTGCGGCGGGGGCGACGGGGGGGATTGGTTTTTGTAATATGGTTTTGTGCCGCGATCATCAAGATTAGAGGAGAAGCGATAACCATGTCTGAATCTCACACGTCCATTGAATCGACGCTTCAGGAGCATCGGGTGTTTCCGCCGCCGGCCGAGTTTGTGGCCAAGGCGCGGATCAATACGCGGGCGGAGTATGACCGCTTGTATCGGGAGTCGATCGATTCGCCGGACACGTTCTGGGCGCGGGCGGCCGATGATCTGCACTGGTTTAAGAAATGGGACAAGGTGGTGGACTGGAACCTGCCGTACGCGAAGTGGTTTGTGGGGGCGAAGACGAATGTGGCGTACAACTGTCTGGATCATCAGATCAATCAGGGACGCGGGGAGAAGACGGCGATTTTGTGGGAGGCCGAGCCGCTGGAGGAAGGGCAGGCGCGGGTGCGACGCATTTCGTTTCGGGAACTGCGCGATGAGGTGGGGAAGTTTGCCAATGGGCTTAAGAAGCTGGGGGTGAAGAAGGGGGACGTGGTCACGATCTACATGCCGATGGTGGCCGAGGCGGCGGTGGCGATGCTGGCGTGTGCGCGGATCGGTGCAGCGCACTCGGTGATCTTTGGCGGGTTTTCGAGCCAGGCCATCGCGGATCGGGTGACGGATGCGGCGTCGCGGATCATCATCACGGCGGACGGCGGGCACCGGCGCGGGGCGATCGTGCCGCTGAAGAACAATGTGGATGAGGCGATCAAGAAGCTGGAGGCCGAGCCGGCAACGCAGGGGCTGGTGCGGAACGTGGTGGTGCTAAAGCATTCGGGGCAGGAGGTGAGCATGACGGAGGGGCGGGACGTGTCATGGGCGGATGTGGTGGCGGGCCAATCGGCGGATTGCCCGGCCGAGCCGATGGATGCCGAGGATCTGCTGTTTGTGCTATACACCAGCGGATCGACCGGAAAGCCCAAGGGGATCATTCACACCACGGGCGGGTACATGGTGGGGACGTATTTGAGCAGCCAAGTACGTGTTTGATTTGCAGGAGGGTGATGTTTACTGGTGTACCGCCGACATTGGTTGGATCACCGGGCACAGCTATGTTTTGTATGGGCCGCTGGCGAATGGCGCGACGACGCTGATGTACGAAGGGGCGCCGAATTTCCCGGACTTTTCGCGGTTCTGGTCGATCATCGAGCGGCACAAGGTAAGCATTTTTTACACCGCGCCGACGGCCATTCGGGCATTCATGCGGGCCGGGCGGGAGTTGGTGGATAAGCACAATCTGGGGTCGGTACGGCTGCTTGGGACGGTGGGGGAGCCGATCAATCCCGAAGCGTGGATGTGGTATCAGGACGTGGTCGGGCACAAGCGTTGCCCGATTGTTGATACGTGGTGGCAGACGGAGACGGGCGGGATCATGATCTCGCCGCTGCCGGGCGTGACGCCGACGAAGCCGGGGTCGGCCACGCTGCCGTTCTTTGGCATCGACGCGGCCATCGTGGATCGTTCGGGCAAGGAGCTTGCGGCCAACGCGGGCGGGCTGCTGGTGGTGCGAAAGCCGTGGCCGTCGATGCTGCGCGGGATATTCAAGGATCCCGATCGCTTTGAGAAACAATACTGGGTGGACGTGCCGGGCTATTACTTTACGGGCGATGGCGCGCGGCGCGATCAGGATGGATATTTCTGGATCATGGGGCGCGTGGACGACGTGATCAATGTGTCGGGCCACCGGCTTGGAACGATGGAGATTGAGTCGGCGCTGGTGGCGCATCCGATGGTGGCGGAGGCGGCGTGCGTGGGGGTGCCGCACGAGATGAAGGGGCAGGGGATCGCGGCGTTTGTCACGCTGGAAGCGGGAAGAAAGCCGAGCGAGGAGCTGAAGAAGGAGCTGATCAACTGGGTGGGCAAGCAGATCGGCAGCCTGGCCAAGCCGGATCAGATTCGCTTCACCGATTCGCTGCCCAAGACGCGCAGCGGGAAGATCATGCGGCGGTTGCTGAAGGAGCTGGCGGGCAGCGGAGAGATCAAGGGCGACACGACGACGCTGGAGGATTTCAGCGTGGTGGCCAAGCTGAAAGAGCAGGAAGAGGTCTGAGGCTGGTGAAATGACCACAGGCCGCGTTCGCTCTCATCTGACTCTGGCGCTGGGCGTGGTGTTGCACGCGTTCACGCATGCGTATGGGACGGTTCTGGTTCCACTGTATCTGCTGATCCAGAATGATTTGAAGTTGAGCGGCACACGGGCGGCTTCGTTGATCGTGACGGTGTATGGGCTGGTCTATTGTCTGGGCAGCTTTCCAGCGGGGGTGTTCGCGGATGGGCGCAACCGTAAGGCGCTATTGGGGGTGGGGCTGATCGGCAATGCGGCCGCGATCATGCTGATGGGGCTGACGCGGCGATATGAAGTGGTGCTGGCGCTGGCGGTGATGGCCGGGCTGTTTGGGACGCTGTTTCATCCGTCCGCCAATGCGCGCTGATTACCGAGCATTATCCTGAGTCGCCGGGGATGGCGATTGGGCTGTTGGGGATCGGCTCGGGAGTGGGATTTTTCGCGGGGCCGCAGTACGCGGGGTGGCGGGCGCAAAGCGGGCAGTGGCACTTGTGGCAGGTGGCGGATTGGCAGCGGCCTTGCGTGGAGATGGGGCTGGTGGGGATCGTGTTTGGGGTGTTGTTTTTGCTGACGGCGCGGGAGGTGCATGGGCGGGGGCAGAGCTCTGCGGCGGTGGACGCTGGCGGGCGCGGAACAGGCTGGAGATGCGTGGGCGGGTTTACGGCCGCGCGTGATCGGGGTTGCCGTGACGCTGATGTTTCGCGACTTTGCAGGCATTGCAACGCTGACGCTCGCGAGCGTTTATCTTCAGAAGGCGCACCATTACAGCGTGGGGCGGACGGGGTTTGTGGTGGGGACGATGATGCTCTTGAGCAGCGTGGTGAATCCGCTGGCGGTGTATCTGACGCCGGGGCGCAGGCGGTTGCCGGCGCTGTCGGCGGTGCTGGTGGGGGGCGGGGTGATCCTCGCTTGTGTTCCGTTTGCGCCGGTGCGGTTTGCGCTGCTGGTGCTGGCGGGGTTTCAGACGTTTCAGATGGCGAGTTATGCGATCTCGGATGCGGGGATGCTGGAGCGGGTGTCGCCGGCGGTGCGCGGCCGGGTGGTGGGGCTGTTTCTTTCGATTGCGGGGACGTTTGCGTCATTTAGTCCCTGGGTGATGGGAGTTTGGACGGATCTGCTTGGAGCACGCGCGTCGATGCCGTTGGCATATGTGGCGCCGTTTGCCACGCTTGGCTTGATGATGATGGCGGCGGCGCTGGCGACGCCGCTGATCGGGCGGCTGGGGGTGGCGGATGATGATGCGATCACGCCGTTGAGTGAAGTGAGTCCGGCCACGATGGAGACGGTGATTTGATTGGCCCGCAACCAGGCAGCGCAAGAAAACGCCGCCCGATGAGGCGGCGTTTCTGGGTTTAAGGGTGGTGAGGGTGGGTTACTGATCGTCCTGGTATTGGTAGTACGTTTTGATGTTGCGGAGGTAGTAGCCGCCGCGCTGGCCGCGGACGGCATTGAGGACGACGCCCAGGTGCTCGGCCTTGATTTGGCGGAGGAGGTCGAGGGTGCGTTTGACGACGCCGCGGCTGTCGGCGTGGGCTTTGAGGACGGTGACGACGCCATCGACGCGGGGGGCCATTGCGACGGATTCGCTGACGACGAGGAGGGGGCCGGAATCGAAGAGGACGTGATCGTATTCTTCGAGGGCGCGCTCGATGAAGTCGATGAGAAGCTGGCTCTCGAAAAGCTCGGCCGCGTTCATGGGCTTCGGGCCGCTGGGCATGACGGTGAGATTGGGGACCTGTGTTTCGTGGAGCATCTCATCGAAGTTGACGGTGCCGTTCAGGACGTCGGAGAAGCCGCGGTCGTTGGGGAGGTTGAAGACGCGATGAAGCTCGGGACGGCGGAAATTGCCGTCGACGAGAAGGATCTTTCGGCCGTTAAGGGCCAGGCCGGCCGCGAGGTTGCAGGCGATGGTGGTTTTGCCGTCCATTGGGCTTGGGCCGGTGACCATGATGCTGCGGGTGGTGTCGAGAGCGGCCGAGTGCTGGAGGCGGGTGCGGAGCTGGCGGAACTGCTCGGCGGTGACAGAGTGGGGGGCTTCGAAGATCACCAGCGGAAGCTGGCTGTTGATGGCCTGGGGGTCGTCTCCTTCATCGGGGATGATGCCCAGGATGCGGGCGGGGCCGGCGCGGGTGATGTCGCGGTCGGTGCGGATGGTGGTGTCCATGAACTCGCGGAGGAAAGCGATGCCCAGCGCCAGGGCGATGCCGAGCATGATGGCGACGCTCATGGTTTTGGCGAGGACGGGGAAGCTGGGAACTTCGGGCTCCTGCGGGCGGCCATTGGGGGCCCAGTCGATGCGGGACTGGCTGGCCTGCTGCTGGACGGCCTCGATGTCGCGGAGTTGTTCGGTGACTTGGCGGTTGAGCTCGTGGACAGCCCGCTCGTCTTCCTGGGTGGTGAGCAGTTCGGCGAGATCGCTGCTCATCGTGCCGAGCTTTTGCTGGGATTCCGCGAGGGTCTTCTTCAGAGTGTCAACGTCTTTGCCGCTGCTATCGACGGCGTTGCGAAGGGCCTCGGTGAGGCGGCTGGTGGTTTCCACGCGGACCTGGCGGGCATGATCGTCGAGGAGCTTCTGGGTTTCTTCGATGCGCTTATCCAGCTCGACGACTGTTGGATGTTTTTCACCCACCTTCAGCAACTGGACGGTGCGCTCGAGATTCAGCGATTCGATGCGGTTCTTGTATTCTCGAACTTGCGGGTCGGTTTCCACGGCATCCAGCGCCTGTTGGGGAAATTGCCCGACCGCCTGTTTCTGCATGACGTCATCGAAGACTGCTTTGGCCTGGTTGTAGTTGTTGGTGGAGCGGGAGACGGCGTTGGATAATTCAAGGATGGTGCTTTCGAGCAGGCTTCCGCCCGAGACGCGGCCGCCGCCCTGCTCGAAGAGGCGGCGGTTGAGTTCCTGGATCTTGTTGCGGTATTCGAACAGCTTCTGGCGGTACTTGTCCTGAAGGCTGACATAGAGCCGGGTTTGATCGCTGACGCGCGACTCATACCCTTTTTTCTGCTCGTCGAGGTGGGCCTGGACGATTTCTTCGACGATCGTTTTGCATTCGTCTTTTCTCGGGCCGGTCATTGAAACCGAAAGCAGGTTGGAGTCGGGGACGATGCCGACATGGAAGTTTTCGCCCAAGTCCATCTTGGCCATCTTGGAGCCGAGATTGGCGAGCCACTGGGTTTGGCGCAGCCGCTCGTTGTTTTTCAAAGTTTCGGTAAAGAGAGCATCGGTTCGGATGAGTGTGGCCTGGGCGCGGAGGAGGCTGGAGAGGCTGGTGGTGTCGTCGGCATTGCCCCGGCCAAGCGTGGGGAGGGTTTTGATTTCGATGTAGCCGGTAGCTGTGTACTTGGGGTGGTGGTTGGCGAGATACATGTTGATCATGTATCCGGCGATGCCCGAGAGAATGCCAAGGAGCAGGAGCAGCCAGATATTGCTGCGCACGACGCGGATGAAATCCGAGCCGGTCATCTGTACAGATTGTGGAGCGGCGGTGGGAATAGCGGCGACGGGATAAGCAAGGCCGGCCGGGGCTTGACCCATGGCACGAGGGAGTCGGGCTGTGGAAGTCTGTGGCAAGGTTGTCATAGAGGGTTCTCCAACCGGGTCACGGCGGGCAGATCGCGCAGAGGGTGGCTTTGCGCCAGCGTCTGCGGCGGACATTCTCGGACCAGAAGGGGTTTAAGGGGTTTTGGGTTCAATCTTATTAACCTTAACGTCGCGACCCTTGAGGAGGTTCGTGACCCTGTCGAGATCGCTGGTAATCTTCGATCTCATCACTTCATCGACCTGCTGGCCGGCTTTCTTGCGGGCATCCAGAAGGCGGCCGGCCGTTTCAAGGGGGGCCTGGGCCTGCTCTGGCTGATTTTTCAGCAGCAGGGCCTCGCCCAGGTGGAAGGCGGCGTCGGGGAGATCGGGGCGCCTGATAAGGCCTGGTTCAGCACGGTGATGCCTTCGTCGATCTTTTTGCATTGCACGAGAATCCAGCCGTGGGTATCGAGGATCTCGGGGTGCTTCTGGTTGGTCTGATGGATGAGGTCCATGGCCATGGTGCTGTATTTTAACGCCTTTTCCGGCTGCTTTTGAATGTCGGAAATGAGATAGGCGAGATTATTCAGGACCCAGAAACGGGCGTTGACATTGGCCTTATCACCCATGTCCGTGAGCTGGGCTAGGTAGGACGTATAGACAGTGATGGCTTTGTCGTAGAGTGTGCGGTCTTCAGCGCCGCGGGCGATGTAGATGGCGCCGGCGGCCCGATAAGCCTGCTCTTTGCGGTCGGGAGAGAGCTTGGCGAGCTCGGCCGGTTCCATGATGCCGTCAATGGTTTTAACGGCTTTGTCCCATTGGCCGTCGTTGCGATAGAGCGTGGCGAGGAGGATGCGCCAGCGGACATCGTCCTTGGCTTTTTCGGCGGCGCGGGCGATGGCATCGGACATGCCGGCGGCTTCGATCAGGCGCTGGACGGTCATTGCATGGGCGGCATCGTTATCGGCCGTAAGGCTGAGGGCGGTGTCAAATTCGTTGAATGCCTCATCCTTTTTCTGCGCCTGATACAGGACCGAACCCTCGTACATATGCAGACGCCAGTCGTTTTCCAGGCTTTTGCTTTGCGCTAATTGGTTGACGACGCCGGTGGCCTTGTCGAAGGCCTTGTTGCGCAGGAGCAGCTCGACGTAGAGGTAAAGGGTGTCGAGGTCGTTTGGCGCGAGCTGCACGGCGCGCTGGATTTTGTCGAGTGCGACGATTGGATTGGAAGTCATCAGCCGCTGGGCGTGAATCTTGAACCAGATGGCGTCTTTGGACAGTTTGGAATTTTTCTCCGCGTCGTCCAGGAGCTGCTCCATGCGGCTGAGGTTGCCGGCCGCCGCGTAAAGCTGGAGCAGCCGGATTCGCACGCTTCCGTTGAGGGCATTTTGCCGCAGAAGGCCTTCAAGTTCGGTGATGGCACGCTCGACATCGCCCTTTTGGGCGTAAGCTTCGGCCAGTGCGGAATGCACGTCGGCGGCGGCGGACATTTTGCCGGCCAACTCCAATTGGTCAACGGCCTGATTCACCTTGTGTGTTGCCAGATAAACCACGCCCAGCGAGAAGCGGGCTCGTGGGTTGCTGGAGTCGAGCTTCAAGGCGGCGTTGAAGCGATCCTCGGCCTTGGCTGGGTCCTGACGGGCGAGGAACAAGAGGCCCTGCAGGGTAATGAGGTCGGCGTCGTCGGCATGCTTAGCCAATTGCTCGTTGATCATCTTCTCGGCTTCGTCGAGGTGGTTTGAGCGGATTTGAAGATCAATTGACTTTTTGAGGACGTCGATGTTTTGCGAACTGGCGAATAGCTGGTCAAGCAGGGCGATGGCCTTCTCAGCCTGGCCTTTCACGTTGCCGGAGGTGTCCTCATAAAACCGCGCCAGCTCGAGCTGGACCTTTTGATCGTTGTTGGATTTGCTGAGGGCGGTTTTCAATTCCTTTTCGGCCTCGTCGAGCTTTCCCATGCTCTTATAGCGCTCGGCCAGCAGGAGATTGGGACGGGGGCTGTCTTTCCATTTGGGGCGTGCGGCGAATTCCTGGAGGGCCGCGATGCTGTCCTCGGGCTTGTTGGTGCGCAGGCCGATTTCTTCGAGTAGCCGGTAGATCACTTCCTGATCGCCCCAGTCGCCTTTGGATTTTGCCTCGTTGAGCGTGGCGCGGGCGAGGGCATAAAGACTAGCCGCGCCGCTTTCGTCGTTCTTAGCGCTGTGCTTTGCGCCGGCCATGAAATAGTTGCGTGCGAGGGCTATCCAGTTGTCGAGGGATGCATCATTGTCCTTGAGTTGTTTGCGGCGGGCATCCGTCACTTTTTCCGGATCGTCAAACGATTCTTGATGGCGAAGGGCCATGTCTTTGAACTCGGCGCTGTCGGGGAAGATCGTGTTGGCGCGGGCGATGTATTGGCGGGCCGTTTCCGGCTGATTCATTTGATAGTTGCAGTTGATCAGCCCTCGCAGGGCCACAGCGCTGTTGCCCTCCCGCTCAAGGGCCTTGCCGTAGCTCAGGGAGGCGGGCTCGTATTGGCCCATGGCCTGTTGTACGTCGCCCAGCATCAGCCAGGTGTATGCGAAGTCGGGGAGGGAGGAGGTCATACCCTGTGCCGCGGTGAGCGCTTCGGGGAGTCGATCACGCGCGAGGGCGTATTGATATTTGAACCGCAGGCCGCCCATGTGGTCCCAGTTCAGGGCCGAGAGTTTTTCGATGCACTTGAGGGCGTCATCGTAATTCTTCTGGCTCAGGTCGTACTCAAAGACGGTTCGCACCACCTGGCCGTCTTCAGGCTTGATCCGTTTGGCGGCCTCAAGGTGCTTGAGCGCTTCTTCGGGGTGGTTGTTCCTGCGTTCGAGATCGTAGAGGCGAAGTTCGCGCTCGGCTTCATCGGGAATCTCGTCGAGGATTCCCGCAGCGAGCTTCAGCTTTTCCTCGGGCGATTGTTTCTTGAGGATGCCCAGGGTCATGAGGAGGAGCTTGTCATTCTTCTTGACTTCCAGGCCATGCTCGACGGCATCAATCGCCTTGGCCTCGTCTTTGTCACCGAGGTAGATCTGGGCCAGGAGTCGTGTGGCCCGTACGACAAAATCCTGTTGGGCCTGAAGCTGCTTCAGGAGGCCGATGGCCATGTCTTTGTCGCCGGCCCGAAGGGCGGCGCGGGCCTTGGAGAACTGTTGAGAACCGCTTGCCTCGGGAAGTTGTTTTAGCAACTCGGCAATGGCTTCCTTGTTCTCGCTGCCTTTAAGGGTTTCGATGCGCATGCGGATGACGTCGGCATCCTTGACGCCCTGTTTCTCGAGCGCATCAAGCTGGAGCTTTGCCTGATCGGGTTGGCCATCCATTAGAGATACATTGGCCAGCAGCTTGCGGGCGGCCACTTCCCTGGGGCGGTGGCTGACGACTTCGGCGGCATAAAGACGGGCCTGTCCAAACTCGTGGAGCGCGAAGAATGCCTCGGCCATCGAGAGGGTGGTTTCCTCGTCGAAGACGCGGCCTTTTTCGAACATGTCGTGGGCGCTTTTGAGTGCGCGAATTGCGTCAACGTTCGAGGATGGCTTTCCGTCCAGAAGGAGCTTTCGCCCCTTGAGCTTCAGGATTTCGGCGCTTTGTTCCTTGGGATCGTATGACGCCATCAGGCGGGCGTATTCATCATTGATCAACTGCAACTGTTGTTGGCGCGCCTCGTCATCGGGCGTTGCGCGAAAGATATCGATGCGGGCGTGAATCAGCTCGGAGCGCGCCGAAACTCCAGGCGATTTCGTTGACGGGCGCGATAGCCGACCATGGTTGGGTCTTCGATGACCTTTGAAAGCACGTCGACGGCCTCCTGGCGGCGGGAGGGCATGTTGCGCAGCAGCGAACCATAGATGACCTGGGTGAGGAGGCTGTCGGGGAATTCCTCCTGGAGCGCCTTCATGGCCGCGTCGGTTTCCTTCAACTTTCCGTCGCGGAGGAAGAATTGGGCGGCGGCTACTTTGATCTCGATGTATTTGGAGCGATCGGTTTTTTGAACAAGTGAGGAGGCTTTGTCGATCAAATCCTTCATCAGGGGGGCGTACTTCTTATCATTGTCCACGCTGCCGGTGGGGGCGATCACCTGAAGGGTCTGGAAATACCGGAAGCAGAGGATTGGATCATCCGGACGAAGCTTCATGGCTGCGTCAAAGACGCCGCGGGCCTGGTCGAACCTGGCCTCGGCGGCGTCGGGGAGGCTTTGCTCGCGGAGGCCGCGCCCAAACTTCACGTACGCCTGGGCGGCGTAGTACGGGATCTCGACCATGTCCGGGATCTGGGGCATTAGCTCGCGCAGGGCGGCGATGCATTTTTCCACTTCTGCCTGGGTCTTGGTAGCGCCGAGTATCCATTGACCCAGGGCGGCGATCTGCATCCAGGCCTTGGCGCGCAGGGGATATGGCTTGATGTCATCGGGCAGAGTCTGCGGATCCATCTGCGACATGGTTTTGGAGCGGCGCTGGAGGCGGTCGAATGAACCGACGCTGGGGTCGTTCTCGCAGGCGCTGATATACATGTCGATCAGCCGCTTCAATGCCTGGGGGTTTTTGGGGTCGTCCTCGAGCGCGGCTTCCCACTGCTTGACGCTGCTGTCGATGGATTGGCTATCGGCGCGCAATGCGCTGAGGACATCTCCGAATTTGACGCGGTAGGAAACGTTGCGCGGATCGGCATCGACTGCCTGGCCGTAGTAGCTGATGGCCAACTCGGTGCTACCCTGTTTCTCGTACTTCTGGGCAAGCTCGTAAAGTTGCTGGGGGTTGTGACGGCGGGTGAGGAGCTTATGCACAACGAACAGGCCGACCAGAGCGGCGAGAAAACCAACGGTAAGGGTGGTGAGAAACTTGGTGTTGACTTGACGTGCCATGAAAGAGCGCCTGCCTCTGAATGTGCGTTACCCAACCATCCACTTGAGTTTTGAAATTTCAGCGATTCTTGTACTCGTCCCAATTGGGCAGAAGCTTCTCCAGTTCCGGGAGGGTGGCATCAAAAAATCGCTGCATGACGCGGGCCGCGCCATCGCGATCGCGCATGGAGCTCATCAGCTCGATCTTGGAGTAGTAGGCGTGCTTGCAGGTCAGGTCTTGAAGGGTGCGGCGAACGTCGTCGGAGCTGCTGGTCCAGGCGCCGTTGACCTGGAACGCGTAGGCAACGTGGCAGAGGCGGCCGCCTGACAAGGTATCAGAGAGACCTTCGAACGTGACGTAGCGCACTTCTTTTTTCCACTTTTCGGTCGAGGCATCGCGCTCGGTGTAGCCGTCGGCGGTGTAGCAACGCTCGGGGATGTGGGCGACCGTATCGGCCTTGCCGGTGTAATGCGTGATGGCGAGCAAGACGACGGCCTCGGGGTTCTTCGCGCGGATTTTTCCAACTTCTTCTTCGCGTTCGGCAGAGTTTTTGTTTTCAAACTTTTCACGCAGGGCCGCTGGCGTCATGCCCAGTGCTCCAGAGTCGACATAGTCGCGAAACATGTACTCTTTGGTCTGAAGATTTTCTTCCATCTCTTTATCCAGCGGCTTGTCTTTGGAAACCTGCACCCATCGGTTCAGCGTGCTTGGGAGTTCCGTGAGAGGATGGCGCAGCTCGACGGGAAGCTTTTTGAAATGAAGACGTAGGTATTCCACCGCGCCGTTTAAGCCCAGGGCCGCGATCAGCAACACGATTGCAGCGGCGATGAAGGCCGGCTGGGTGAGACGGCGGCGCGGTGAGGCGGTGGTGGTGTTGGGGGAGGGGACAACGGAAGTTGCGATTTGAGTGTTCATTTCATTCCTTCGACTGGGCGGGGGTTGTGGTGCGCGTCACCTGCGGCTTGGTGGTCCTGATAGCGGTGGGGGAATTAGCGGGCGACTGGGTTGCGGGTCGGGCGGTGGCGGCGGTTACGGGCTGCCGCTCTGCGCTGGGCACTTTGGCGGCCGCGACGCCATTTACTTTTTGGGTTGAGGGTTTGGCAGCGCCTTGGGCAGGGGACGGGGCGGAGTTTGCGGGCCGGAGGGATCGCGAGGCGGTCAGGCGCTTGGTGGCTTCGGCCAGATCATTGGGCTTTGCAGCTGGATTGGCGGGCGCGGGGCGTGCGGGGGGAGCCTGCGCGGCTGGGCGGAGGGTGGCTGGTGCGGGTCGGGAAATAGGTGCGGGCGTTGTTGCTTTTGGTGCCACTGCCTTGGGCGCGGCGGACACCGCGTTCGCAATGGGCGTCTTCGTTACAGGCTTTGCAGCGACGCGGAGGGTGGGGGTGGACTCCGCCCGTAGCGGGGCGGCAGGCGGAGGAGATTTAGCCGGGGCTGTTTTGACTGCCGCAGGGGGTCTGGCGGCAACAGCGGGCGACTTTGCCTGCACTACAGGCGCGGCGGATGTGGTGGTTTTTCGTCGCACCTCAATGACCAGATCGTCTTCGAGTTCGCGGCGGGCCGTGCGTTCCTTGATGACGGGTGCGTGTTTTCTGGCGAGTCTTCGCACATCGGCCGTCTCGACAAACACATTGTCGAGGATCCAACCCACCAGCAGGATCATGAAGAAGGCGGGGATCAACATGATGAGTCCGACGAATTGGTGGGCAAAGCTTTCGGATAATTTCTGGCTGACGTATCGATCCAGCAGGCCCATGCCGGCGACGCGCATGACGTTACAAAAGATGGCGATGGGGATGGCCGAGAAGGTGATGACGAGTTTCTGCCACAACGCGCGGGTGGAGAGGAAGCCGACGGCGCCGGCGACGGCGATGAATGTCATGAGAGAGCGAAGCCCCGCGCAGGCCTCGGCCACGTCGAGCGCACGCATCTTGGCGGCGCCGACGTCAACGTAAATTTTGGTTCCGGAATGTGCGGCGGTTACGCCGGTCATCTTCAAGGTCAAGACGGCAGCCTTGGCCGCCAACTCCTGGAGGGGGCCGGCGACGCGGCTATAGACAAGCTGTGGCCAGGGAATCGCACAGACCAGAAAGATGATGGGAAACCAGGCGATTCGCATCACCTGCCAACCCCCCAGGAGCAGGACGACGCCAAAGATGGTCCAGATCATGCCCATGTCTTTGACGAAGTCGTTTTGGCCTGGGTAGATGCCCCAGGCGAAAACCAGGATGCCAAAGAGGAGGTTGCCCAGGCCCCAGTCGAAAAGAACAACAGAAGCGCCCAAGGCAAAAAGGGCTTGGCCAATGATGGTTGCGGCAGCGCCAGGTGAAGATGGGCGCGCCTTGCCAGAGAATCAGGCCAAGTAAGGCCAAACCGCCGCCGACTCCAAGACGTCCTGGACGTAAAAACGGCTCCCACAGGAGTGGCTTGGCCTCGGACTTGAGAAGGGCCTCACGGTTGAGATAGAGGTAATAAAGCCCGATCAGCGGGACGCAAAAAGCGTGGCCCCAATTGGGTTCGCCGTTGAACGGGTTTGTCTTGGCCCAAAGGCGCAGGAGGTTGAAGCGGAACAGGGCGATCATGAGGGCGGCGACGACGCCGATGATGGTCCATGCGTGCTTGCTGAGTCCCAGATAACTGGGTTGCTGCTGCTGGTTCGCCACTGAAGGCGAAAAACCGATTGATGTGTCGGAGATGGCACTCACGGTTTCGTCCTCTTTCGCCAAAACGCATTCGGGGTGCTAATTGCACCCATTTTCCGCCGCATGATCTTTTGGAAAGTCAGTCAACCCACGGCAATTTATACGGGCCTACCTGACGGGGGTTCATGATTTTCGATGCTCATCTTCCGCTGCTGCTGCCACTGCCGCCACCGGAACTTCCCTGCGGTCCGAAGTTTTGATCGTAAAGAAAGCCGAAGCCGTAGGTGAAGCGGAACGAGCTTCGCACGGCCGAAATGAACGGCATGAAGACGCTTGTCCCGACCAAGACGACATCATTTGGTTTGAGATAGACGTCCGCCTGTTTGCCTGCGAAGATTTGCGATAGATCGACCTTCACGAACAGGCTTTGATCGGTCATTCCGCGATGTACGCGGCGGACCACATACGCTCGCTCGGGTACGGCGACGCCGTCGAGCATGTGGGCTGACACGACTGCCTGCATGAGGTTGATCCTTCGCCCGGTGAGGCTGTACACGCCGGGCTGACCGACGTGGCCTCCCATGTAGTACTCGCCGGTTAAGGGCTGGGGGACGACGATGCTGTCGTAAGGCCGGATGACGATGTTGTATTGAAATTCGCCGCGACGCAGGGCGTCGTAGGGGACGCGGATGACGCGGGTGGGGCTGTCTTCCTGGGTGGTAGTGCCAAACTCGAAGGGCTTGGCGCCGGGGCCGGTGGTCGGCGGTAAAGCCGGTACGTTACCGCCGCCGGCTGTGCCAGTTGGGGGGGTCTCGGGGGCGGGGCCTGGCTCGACTCCATCTGGCTGGGTGCCGATGACTCTTGTGCGTCCGTCGATGGTGCCGATTCGGCCGCCTGTGTCGTCTCCGGAGGGGGCCAGTTCGTCTTTGGCCAGCAGTGCATCAAAAGGGCCCGGCTCCATGAGGTTGATCTGGCCGAGGACCGGGGGGCCTTTGGCGGGCGCTTCGGAGCGCGGGGCGAGGATGTCAGTGGTGGGGGGCGTTACTGGCTGGGTTGCATCTTCGGGGCGGGTTGCGGGTTGTTCGGATGATCTTCGGCGGATGACGAAGATATAGTCGGGCGGGGCGGTCACGTCGCCGGCCGTCACAAAGGCGTCCATCAGCCGAAACTCAGATTCATTGAGAACATATTGACTTGGCCGGGCGATGGCACCCATGATGCTGTAGGTGCGCTGGCGGGCTTCGTTCACGGTGACGGTTACTCTGGGGTCGGTCAGGATTCCGGCAGCACGGTAGCGCTCGGCGACCAGGCGCGTTAATTCTGTTTCGGTTAATCCGGCCGCTTTCACTGGCTGTTGCAGAAGCACCAGATTGATCATGCCGGTTTCGCTCACCTTGACCGTGCGAACCGTTTCTTGACCTGGCGCAGTGAGATCGAACACTGAGACTGAGATTGTGTCGTTTTTGCCAATAACGTATTCAGCGGCAACCACCTTCAAATCCTGGGGCGTGACGTCCTCGGCGTTCACAAATTCACCGGGGGGTTCATCCAGCGGGTCGATGCTGCTCAGGATGGGAACCACCAGCGCGGGCTTCATGCGGTTTGGGTTGTTTACCAACTCGCTGGGATCAATGAAGCTGTTGGAGAGATAGTCCCGGGCACAGCCGCTCAATATGCCCAGACTTGCCACGGCGGCCAAGGATAACAGCCGTCGCACCTTCTTGTTCTTGTACATCTGGTTCACGATCAAGCTCGAACTCCTTTCCTGATCCCGACTCAGCAACGCGCGGGATACCGGAAGCAGTCTTACATCACGGTGTCAGCGGCGCAACTGCATTTGCCTGCGCCGGGCTAACCAATCAAGATGAGAAGGGGGTGAATCGGCCATTGGGCAACCGTAGCAAGCGGGTATGACAACCCGCGCCCACGGCGATTAAGCCCGTGCCAACAGTGTTCTCCGCGACCGGTGGGGGCCCGGCCAAGCATTTACTGTAGAAATTTCTCACAGCATTGCAACAGAGAACTTTCACTCCTCATTCGATCCGGCATCGCCTGCCCTAGGTTAATCGCCACAACCCCAGTCTGCAAAATCAGATCGACTGGAATAAACGGCGCCTTCAACGGATCTTTTGCAGATTAACACGTGGCGTGAGGCGGGTCTGATAATGTCAGGCTTTCACGGCTGTTTGACTGCGCATGGCCCACTGCGACTTCTCCGGTACAATTTGGGGCAATGTCAGTGCCGCGTTTGCCCCACCAACCCCTCGTCGCACCTGGCAACATGATTATTTTTGAGCGGGACATGACGGCCACGATTGCCGCCGATCTGCCGCTGGGTGTGATTCAAGAGAAGCTGGGCGCGGTGGGGCAATGGCTGCCGATTGACGGTGACCCGGCTATTGCGGTGGGACTGCTTGTTGCCGGCAATTCGAGCGGGCCGCTGCGATTGGGGTATGGGGCGTGGCGTGATTTGCTGCTGGGGTGTCAGTTTCGCAATGGCCGGGGGGAACTGATTACCGCGGGGGGGCGGGCGGTGAAAAATGTTGCTGGTTACGATTTGACAAAGTTCATGGTGGGCCAACGTGGGGCATTTGGCGAGATTGTCAGCTTGACCACGCGGACCTATCGCATGCCTGCGGGCACTATCGTCGCGACGTACACGCCGGATTTGCGGGTTGTTCATGAGTTGATTCCTTCGCCGCTTCGGCCGCACTGGATGCTGCTGAAGGCTGATGCGCTGTTGTGCGGCTATCTTGGGGATGATCGGACGCTGGATTTTTACCAGAAGGCTCTAGCGGGGGCGGATACGTTGGACGTTGTTCGCAGGACGGTGGAGGAGGATATTGAGCAGCGTGCGAGGCTGTGGAGAAGCCGGGTGGGTGGGTTTCGTGCGGCGGTGCCACCCGCGCGAATTCTGGAATTTATTGAAGCGTGCCGGCCGGGCGATTGGGTTGCCGACCCGGTGTTTGGCATCGTGCTTGGATCGGATGCGAGCGAAGTTAAAGCGGCGGCCGAAGCGGTCGGGGGAACTGCTTATGTCATTGACGCTGGTGGTGTTTCCGCAGACTGGCAGCCGAGCGATGTCGAGCAGCGACTGGTCCAACGGTTGCGCAGCGCATTCAATGATATGAAATCTTGAACAATGGCTTCGCCGCTTTCCATTCTGGCCGATCCGCCTGCCATCCGGCTTGATCCGCGTACTTATGACCGCGCTCTCGCATGCGTGCATTGCGGTTTGTGCCTGCCGGCGTGTCCGACTTATACGCAGACGGGGCATGAGGCCGATTCGCCTCGAGGGCGAATACAACTGATGCGCGGGTTGGCGGATGGCGTGATTGATGCCTCGCCGTCCGTTCAATATCACCTTGACCTGTGCCTGGATTGCCGTGCCTGCGAAACGGCCTGTCCGTCCGGGGTGGTATATCACGAGCTGATTGAGGAGACGCGGGCAAAGCTCGCCGGCCAGACCAAGCCGCCGTTCAAGTCGCGCCTATTGCGCCGGATTTTCTTCCATGTCTTTACCCATCCCACGCGTCTGAAGCTCGCACTTCTGCCGCCGCGACTGATGCAGAAGATCGGGCTTTATGGCCTGCTGCGGAAGTCTGGCCTGTTCAAGCTTTTGCCCCTGGAGTTTCAGAAGATGGAGCAGATGCTGCCGGCGGCGGGGAGACTTTGGCCTCGCTCGCTGGCGAGTGTGCCGGCGTTGGACGAGGCTGCGAAGAGGGTGGGGTTTCTGCCTGGGTGCATTGGGGCGGTGATGTTTGACAAGGTGAACCGGCAGGCGGTGGAACTGCTGGCGGCGAGTGGTGCTGCGGTCATCGTGCCGCCGGATCAGACTTGTTGCGGCGCGATTCACCACCACAACGGGGCGCATGCGGCCGCTCAGGAACGTGCCCGGCGGAATATCGATGCTTTTCTGCCGGCAGGCGAGCCGGGCGTGGACGTGATCGCCACCACCATCGCGGGGTGCGGGGCGATGCTGCGGGATTACGATACGCTGCTGCGCGACGATCCTGCTTATGCGGAGCGCGCGAAAATGTTCGCGTCCAGGGTGCGCGACATTACTGAAGTGTTGATGGACCTTGGCCTGCCGCCGCTGGCGCATGCGGTGAATCAAAATGTCACTTATCACGATGCTTGTCACCTGGCGCATGCGCAGAAGGTGACGGCCGCTCCGCGCAAGCTGCTGGCGGCTATTCCAGGACTGAAGTTGGTGCCGCTGCCCGACAGCGACATGTGCTGCGGGGCGGCCGGGACATACAACATTGACCATCCCGAGATGGCCAGCCAGTTGGCGGGTCGCAAGTTGAACAACATCGCGCAAACGGGTTGCGGGGTTTGCGTGACGGGGAATGTCGGCTTCGCCATGCACATTCAATCCGAGGCTGCGGCGCGGGGCAGAAGATCGACGTGGTACACCCGGTTGAGTTGCTGCACGCGGCGGTGTTTGGGTCGTAGTGCCCTTCGACAATGTTGCACCGTATAATCCGGCTCGCGTGATGGATCTTCGGGAGCGCCTGCAAAACGTCTTTGGACTCGACGACTTTCGTCCCTCGCAGCGCGAGGTGATCGAAGACGTGTTGCGCGGGCGGGACGTGCTGTGCGTGATGCCAACGGGGGCGGGCAAGAGCCTCTGTTATCAGCTGCCGGCGGTGGTGCAGGGGGGGCTGACGATTGTTGTGTCGCCCCTTATTTCGCTGATGCAGGACCAGGTGCAGGAGCTGCGCGACAACAGCATTCCGGCCGTGCTGCTCAATAGCTCGCTAACACCAGGGATTCAGCGCGAGATCATTGAGGAGCTGCGCGGGGGGTTTGAAGGGCTGCTGTACGTTGCGCCGGAGCGTTTTTTCACGGCCGGCTTTGTGGGGTTAATTGAGGGGCTGAAGCCCAAATTGTTCGTGGTGGACGAGGCGCACTGCGTGAGCATGTGGGGGCACGATTTTCGGCCTGAATATTCCAGGCTGGGAGAAATCCGGGCGCGGCTTGGCTCCCCGCCAGCCATCGCGCTGACGGCGACGGCGACTGACGACGTGCGGTCCGACATCATCGAGCAATTGCGACTGAGCACGCCGGGCGTGTTCATTACCGGCTTTGATCGGCCAAACCTGCGGTACGAGTCGCGGGCGATCGCGCGGGAGAACGAGAAGATGACGGAGCTGGTGGCGATGCTGCAAAAGGAAACCGGCACTGGCATCGTCTATTGCTCTACGCGCAAGGCAGTGGATGAAGTGACCAGCGCGTTGTCCAGCGCCCTCTCCGACCGTTCGATCTTTGCCTATCACGCCGGCATGGACCCGGCGGCGCGGCAGGCGAATCAGGATCGGTTCATGGAGACCGCCCGCGCGATCGCGGTCGCGACCAATGCTTTTGGAATGGGGATCAACAAGCCGGATATCCGGTTTGTGGTTCACTACAACTTTCCGGGCTCGGTTGAAGCGTATTACCAGGAGGCGGGACGGGCGGGGCGCGATGGCAGGCCGGCGCGGTGCGTGATTTTGTTCAGCTTCAAAGACAAGCACACGCAGCAGTATTTCATTGACCGCATCGGTGAGGACAACCAGCAGCGGGACAAAACGATCGTCGAGAAGATGCGCCAGCACGCGCAGCGCAAGCTCGACCGGATGCTCTCTTATGCCCGCGCCCACCGCTGCCGGCGGCAGCTTATCCTCGACTATTTTGGGGATACGGCGAAGGTGATCGACTGCCACTGCGATATTTGCCGGGCGACCGATGATCTGGATGCGCAGGGTGCGCCGGTGGTTGTCCCGCCGGAGGCCGTGCAGACGGTGCGGCAGCTTCTGTCGGCCATCGCCCGCCTTCGCATGAAGGGGCAGTTTGGCGTGGGGACGGTCGCGGAGGTGCTGAGCGGCGCGGACAACGAAAAGATTTTCCGCTGGGGCTTTGAGAAATTGACTGTGTACGGCTTGATGAAGCAGTTTGCCGTGAAGCAGATCATCGCCATGCTGCATCGGGTGATGGAGGCGGGGCTGGCCCAGCAGCACGATGCCGACTCCACGCGCGGCACGGGAAAGTTTCTGCCCGTGGTTGATTTGACGGCCAGTGGCGTGGCGGTGATGAAGGGTGAGAACCCGCCGCCGGCGATGCTGGCAGATCTGGTGCCGCGCGGGCGGGGGACGGCCTCGCGCGGATCGGACATGAAATCGGGTGATTCAACTTTGACGGGGCGATCAGACGAGATGCGCGATCCCGAGGCGTTGCGCCGATTTGAGAAACTGCGGCAGGCGCGAAGCGAGCTGGCGAAAGTGGCCGAGGTGCCGCCGTTTGTGATTTGCCATGACAGCACGCTGCGGCTGATCGCGCAGCTGGTTCCGCACAGTCTGGCGACGCTGGAGCGCGTGAAGGGGATGGGGCCCAAGCGGGTCAGGATGTATGGGGCGCGTTTTCTGGAGGCGATTGGCGCGTCGGCCGACGATGACCAGCGCCCCCCGGATGAGATGTAGGAAGAAAAAAGCCGGCGTGCGGATGGGAAAGGAAAAACATCCACAGCACCGGCGTTTTAATGTGCAGTTTGTTCAGGCCGCCAAAGGCTGGGTGGAGAGATATAGGCCGAGCATACCGCGGTCCATCTCTTCCATATCGACAAGCCGGCCGGCGATTTCCATGCGGCTGGAGTCGACAGGCAGGACGCGTGCGACGGCCATCCAGCCGATCCACTCGTTCTTGGGCTCGGGCGTGGTGGCGGAAGTATCCACGAAGGGGCAGATGCCGGCATAGTTGGGAAGCTCGATGCGCACGCGGAGTTGGTGCTCCGGGCGAATCGTGGCATTTTTGTCAGCGCGGATGCGCACGCCGCCGGAAGAGATGTCCACAATCTCACCCAAGGGCTCGCCGGAGCGGCGCTTGGAGTCCCAGCGCTCGATGTTGATCCGATGATTTTCCATGTCGTGGCGGCGTGTCTGCCGGCGGTCGCTGCCGTGCGCGCTGCTGCCGGCCGTCACCTGCTGTTTCCGTTTGCCGTACTCATGCAGTGTCGTCATGGAATTGTCTCCTGTTAAGATGGGTAACTTTCCATAGAACATATCGGCGCACTTGAGTAGTAACTTGTGTGGGTGAAATGGTGCTCGTGTTATCGGCTGTAAATCGGTCCGGCAGGGGGCCGACGTATGAGGTAAACTCTCCCCATTGGCCGACGTATGATTGAGCGACTGTGACCCGACTGCTGATTTTATTGATCTTCGCCGTCTGGATGCTCCCCCCGGTGGGCGGAGAGCCTCCGTCGATGAGCAGCGGCGCGTCCATCGCCACCGTGCTGGGTGGATATCTCATGATGGTGCTGGCGGTGGGGGTGTGGGCCAGGCGACTGGCGGGGCGCATTGGCGAAAACGGCGTGCATCGCCGCCTGGACCGCTTTGACTGGGTGCTGCGATCGGCGCGGCTGATGGTGCCGGCCTGGCTGTTATTCAGCATGTATGGCGGGCCGGGCTGGAAATTTATCGTTCAGAACTGGACGCTTGCCCTGAGCCTGCCGGCGCGACTGGCCAGCCCACGCTTGAATTGCCCGGTTGCCTGCTGGGAATCTTGCCGGCGCTGCTGGCGTGGATCGGCCTGTGGTGGGCGGCTTATCCTGCGGAGCAGGCGTTTCGGGAACATACGCTGCTGGTCAGCATCGACCGCGATCTGCCGATTCATGCCCCGCCGTCGCTCTGGAAGTATGTGCTGGCGCAGGTGCGGCAAAGCCTGCTGTTCATGCTCCTGCCGGTGCTGATGATCCTTCTGGCCCACGACGTGATGGCGGCTGTGTTGCGCCTCACAGGCTTTTGGCGCGAGGAATTCGATCAGCCGATGGAGCTTGTCGGAGCGGCGGGGGTGTACCTGTTTGCGCCCTGCTGCTGCGCTGGGTGCTCAATACGCGTCCACTGCCGGATGGCCCGGTGCGGCGGCGGCTTGAGGCGGTTTGCCAGCGGGCCGGTTTGAAATACCGCGAGATTTTGCTCTGGCACACCGACTTCAGCATGGGCAACGCGGCCGTGATGGGCCTGGTGCCGCGTCTTCGATATATCCTGATGTCCGATCTGCTGCTGGAAACGATGGACGACCGGCAGATCGAGGCGGTCTTCGCCCACGAACTTGGCCACGTGAAACACCATCACATGGGGTGGTTTGTCGTCTTCTTCGTGGTGCTCGTCCTGGCGGCGGCGGGGCCCGTCAATTCTCTGGCCAACTGGATCTATCAACTGATCCAGAACCATCACCACTTCGAGCCGCAACACCTGAAGGACATGATGGAGATGTCCATCGCCATCGTGCTGATGGGGCTGACTTTTGTGGTGTTTGGATACATCAGCCGGCGCTTCGAGCGGCAGGCGGACGTGTTCGCGGCGCGCATGATCCAAACCGACTGGTGCAGCGAAGGCATGCCGCCGGGCGCTGCCCTTCAAGAACCGGCCAACGATTCCATTCCCGCGCCTTCGGCCGGGCCGCTGCCGGTGAAGGCTTCGCGCGTGGGGCATTATGGGGCGATGGTTTTCGCATCAGCGCTGGAGCGGGTGGCCGTGGTGAACAACATCCCCATCGCCGCCCGGAGCTGGTGCCACGGCAGCATCGCCAAACGGATGCGCTATCTGCACGACCTTGGCCACCAGCCGGACCTGACCTGGCAGTTTGATCGGGTCATGGGCCGGCTGAAAATGACGCTCGCGCTGGCGGTGGTTGTCTTTGCGGCGTGGTGTGCGCTTTCACCGAGTGACACTCAGTCGAATTCGAAGCCGCACGAGGCCAAGCAGCAGCAGGTGGTGCACCAGCGCCAAAAGTCGGATCAAACGGCGGCGGTGGTGCGCACGGGGATGTAGGCGCCATCGCGCAATTCCTTCGGTTTGCATTATTGCGGGCAAAGTTGATTAAAGTAAGTGCTTCGATGCGCACGAATCCTCGCGAAGGAGGAAGGGTTTGGGTGGGAGATCTGGTGTGGGGGAGGGAGGTAGCGGCGGGCGGAGGGGCGGTGGTGGGGGTGGCCGGAGTGGGGGTGGAGTGGTGGGGCCGGGGCGGCTGCCGGCGGATAGTAAAATGCGTCCGTGTCCACGGCACGCCTAGGCTGCCGTGGGCTCATTCGCCGCCCAGAGACGGGGGTTCAGTGTGCCTAGCATGAGACCGGTCAATACAACGATTGCGGGCAATATGATGCCAGTCCAGCCGACGATCCACGAGAAGAGCGCTGACGAATCAGCAGCGGCGATATCGCCAGGCCCTGGTCCTGGTGAGACGATCGAGGCTGTTGGCGCACTCCATGCGTTTGGATCGACGACAAGACAAGCGGGGTGCACGCCTTCGACGTAAAATCGATCCGAGTGTTTCATCGCCAGCCATTTCAAGACCGGGCCAATCCGTTTTCCATCGGGACTCATGAGCATTGGTGCAAATCCCCATCGCAGCTTCTTATCAGCGTGGTGTGCATCAACTGCATCGGGGGTGTCGTAGACGCCAGTTCGCATGGGCTCGGCCGCGATGAGGAAGGACGGCCCGGTGACGTAGCTGAACAACTCGGCAGAGGCTACACCTTGACTGCTGTCAATCGAGTTCCGTACGTGCTTGGAATCTGGCGTCCCGCCGCGAGTTTTAGCGACTTCATCGCACTAGCTCGCTCTGCCTCATTCCCCGTCAAAGCGTCCTGGCAAACGCTTGCAAAATAATCAGAGCCGCGCCGGCACATCGCCAGCGCACATGCCTCGCGCTGGTCTTTGTCGGATGGATCCTGGTCAGCAGCAAGTAAAATCTTATCCACTTCCTGACCCGGATCGGGCATTTGTACTGCAAGCCGCATGGCGCCCCGTCGAATCACCGCGTCCTGGGATTGCAATTCCCGGACAATCACTGGACGTTCCAGATCGCTGCGATTGTGGTAAATCGAATCCATATACCACGCGAAGTTTGACTCGTCTCGTGGCGCAGGATCTATTCCAATCACAGTCAAAACCAGCTCGTCCACTTCAACAGATGGCTCCTGACTCAACAAGTGGCGCAGTCAACTCGGCATTTTCCGGATGTGCCAGAACAAACTTTCGCAGCGATTCCAAGGCTGGCTTTGAAAGGTTGAAGTGCAATGGCCCCCAGGTTTTATCTCCAGCCTGTGCGAGCACCAGATCAGGCAACGCTTTTCCCACCACCTCACACTCTTCGGCTGTATTTTCGGGCGATTTCGCTCCGTGCAACCTCGACGCCGCCGATCTTGCAAGCTTTCGATCAGGAGATTTCAGGATCCGTGCCAGCTCGGTCATCCCAGCCGGCCCGCCGTAAAACAATGCGTTGAGGGTATTCACTTTCCATTGATCGCGTACGTTGGCCACCATTTCAGCCATGTATGGACCAGCGCGGCGCATGGCATCGCGCCCTGCGGCGTCCAGGCGTCCGCATGGAATGGCGCCCAGAGAACTGCCCACCATTGCGCACGGAAGAGTCGTCATCCGACAGCAGATCGAGCACCGGCTGATCACCCTTCATCGCCCGAAGTTCGATTTCACGGCGCAATACGGCCTGCTTGGCCGCCGGAAGGTCCGATGCTGCAAGAATCGTTTCACGCAGCGCACGTGCGGCGGGACTTAATGCTAAATGCGCCTGCGTCGCCGGCGCGGTTGAAGGCCGCGTAGAAGGATCGGCAGCGCTGGCCGGTTGCATGATGCCAATGGCAGCGCTGAGGAATAGAGCAAGGGCCGCGGTGGATCGGCCGATGGGGGATGCTCGCCCCGCCCCTTTCTGAAGTGACCACCGAAACATCAAGAAAAGTACGGCAGTGGACGCCGCACAGGCCAGCGCCGCTCCAGCGCGAAAGGCGGTTTCTTCGTGCCAAATGCCGCCGCCGATGACGGATTGTCCTCTAAGGAGCAGCATTGATTCGGCGACCACGACAGCCAGCGCGACCATACAGGTTATTAGTGTTGCGACGCGACCCATCGCAGTTTGAAGAATTTTTCGGGCGGCGCCGCGTGTTGATTGCTGAATAACACCTGCTACCGGCGCGATGCCGCCGCCGAGGAGGGCGTAGTGGTCGCGAACAGTCTTTGCCCGCAGCAGAAAGAAGAGAACGACAGGATACACAAGCGTCGTTGACGCCCCCAACACCGCGCCGGCAAAATAGCCTGTCCTGGCCGCGCCGGTCGTGTGGGCAGCGGCCACGGTAATTACACGGCTGACCAGGTAGATCGAAAACGGAGCCCAGGCGAATTTCAGCAGCAGGTAAAACGCGTGCCACCGCCCTGCGGTGCGCACGCCGGCCAGCAGCACGATACCGCAGACTGTGAGCAGGAGGCCAAGCGCAGTGCAGATGAATGCATCCAGTTTCAGGTTTTGCAGTAGGTCCATAGACAGAACCGGTGCAGCCACGGTCGGCTTGGGCGGAAATGGCATGCCTGTCGCGGGATCGGTTTGAGATGGATCGCTGATCCAGGTCACGGCGCCGTTCGCCAGAATCCAGTTTTCGGGATTATGGCCAAACGACACCACCGGGCCGCGCATCTGTGCATCAGGCAATAGAGTATCGCCGGGATTGCGCGGCGGCGGCGTATATGAGGGCGGCGGCGCCGTGCGCATGCGAACGACCGTCGCGGCCTGCATTGTGTTGAAGGTTGGGCCAAGGCGCTTGTGCAATTCATCCAGTTGCTCAACGGTTACAACCAACGCCTCGCGCTCGACGCCCGCCTCCTGAGCCTGTGTGCCGCGGACGAGGCAATCTCCACCCCTTTTGACCGGCTTGAAGCGTACGCATGCATCATCGATCAGCACAACGCCGGCACTTGTACGAAAATAGTGCGTGCCGAGGGTTCGAAGACCATCCGGCCCGGCTGGCAACTGGCCCGCCTCAGTAATGCCTGCCAGGCCCGCCGATCCATCGGCCGCCGCTCCCGGAAATGCCATTTGACCAAATTCGCCCAGGAAGCGGCGCACCATGACCCGACGATCATCCGACAGTCGTGCGCCGATCTTCTCTTCGACAAGGGCGAGCGCCGCGGTCCGCCCGGCCCGGGCGAAGCCGGCCGGTCCATGCAAGTCACCAGGGTAGGGCACAAGACCAGGCGCGAGCAGCGGACGAGGCGTGGCAAGCGAGAAAGTGACAGCGCTGGGGCGACTGACGCGAGCCTGCTCGAACTGAATCGCTTCGCGGTAGCGCACCCACCCCAAGCCGTTGATCAGGATCGAAATCACGCCGAAGCACAAGCTGAGAATGCCAATAGACTGAACCAGCCCAGGCCGCCCCGGTTTGTAAGGTGGGGTTGCAAGCGAGGCATAAAGCACCGGCGCCGCCCATTGACGAAAGTCATCCGGCGGAGGCGGCAGGGGGGGAGGATTCATGATTCACCCTGAAAAATCCAACTCCAACTTTCAGTCTTCCGCACACCGGTCGGCGACGGGGTTTTTCGCCATTTTACATGGGCCTGAAAAACTCACAACGCAGGATGACCGATCTATTTCCCATGAAGGGTGGTCGAAAGCAGGAGGGTGGTGTTCTTCAGCGGCGTCACGTGCGGCGTGCCGCCGTTGATGGATGATTTGCTGGTGCCGGTCAGCAAGGACTTGACCATGCCCACGCCGCTGCGGTGCCACACGTCGTCGACGGTGTGGACCTGGATATGCGATGAGCCGTCGAGGGTGTAGTCGATGGTGACGCGGAAGTGTAACGCTTTGGATTTGCCGGCCGGCACGCTTACGGACTCAAGGCCGATGGCCCGAACGGTTTCTTTGAAAGTTCCGGTTTGATGAAAGCCGGCGGCGTCCTGTACGATTTTTCCGGTGGTCAGGTAGTTTTTTCCGGTTTGCATTGATGCGGGAAACTTCAGTGGGGGCGTATAGGTGAAGGCGCCGCCGGCGACGGGGAGGCCGCTGGTGGACGATCCGTGCAGATGAACGCTTCCGTCGGGGCCGAAGTTGTCGAAAGTGTCCATGATCAGCGGGCCGTTGCCGGTTTCGCGGATGATGCGAGCCTTTTCGTGGCCGAAGGCGCGCGTGGTGGCGAGGAGCGTGTCTGTTACCGTGATCGATCTGGCGCCCGACGCGGTGCTGTAGACCCAGGTGGCGTGGGCGGGCAGGGGGAAATAATCTTTGATATGAAGGACCTGCCCGGCGAGGTGAAGCCGGCTTTCCAGAGATTCCAATAGCGGTTGCATTTATCCTCCTGATCCGTCCTCCCAGATGGGGATGGTAGTGGATGCGTGGCGGGCGTCCAAGAGGATGAAGAGGCTTGCTCATAGTGGCTGGCTTGCCGCCGCTTCCGGTACAATCGGGCCTGTGGATTCAACCCGAAACCCTTGGTCAAGACGCGGGGGATTGGGTGTAACTTTTTTGTAAACAGCGCGTGTTTGATGATGAGTAGTGCGGATTCGGGTATGGCCCAGACGACGGCCGAACTATTTGAGACGGCGGTTCGGTCGCACTCCCGGCGATTGCTGGCGATTGCACGCGCTATCGTCGGCAACCGTGCCAGCCCGGAAGACATCGTTCAGCAGGCGGTGCTTAATTTGTACGAGCATCGCGACCGCTACGACTGGCGCGAGCCGGGCGGATTGCTGCGGCGGACGGTGGTGAATGAATCGCTTCGCGTGCTTCGCCAGCCGCGGATGACGATGGTGGCCGACGATCATCCAGGAACCTCGGCAACGCCGATGAGTGGGATGATCGAGGATGAGACGGTGGCGACGGTGCGGCGGGCCATCGAGCAGTTGCCGGAGCATTTCCGGGCGGCGCTGGTGCTGTGTGAGTATGAGAATATGTCGTACGTGCAGATTGCCGAAGTTTTGAATGCGTCGGTGCCGCAGGTGAAGACGTGGCTGCATCGAGGCCGGCGGCAACTGGCGGAGCGGTTGAAGGGTTTTATGGACGACAGACGCAAGGCCGAGGCGGTGGAGCGATAGAGCGACTGCGGATTTGGAGAAGTAGAGGAGTCAAACAGTGAACGCGGTGAACGATAATGATCTTGAGCTGTTGGAGAGTTATCTGGACGAGGCGCTGAGCCGGCCGGATGCGGGGGAGGTTCGCCAACGTATGACCAACGAGCCGGTGCTTGCTGCGGCGATGACGGAACTTCGCCAGGAGCGCGCGATGTGCGCCAAGTTTTGGGAAGCCAACGAGCCGGACGACCGCGCCGCGGATCGACTGATGACCAGCATTCACTCGGCCATTCGCAGGCGAGAGGTGTGGAGGTGGGCCAGTCGCTCAGCTCGGTATGCGTCGGCGGCCGCGGCGCTGGTTGGGGTTGCGATCCTTGCCGGCGTTTTGTGGCACGGACGCGGCGTTGTTTCCTCTAAGCCGCAGGCATCGGCGCCGGTGATGTATCAGGTGGCGCTGGTGGACGATTCGGGACATGTGGTGGCCAGACAGAGCTTTGATTCGCTGGAAAAGGCCCGAAAGCTGTCGGAGGCGCTGGGCCAGTGGCAGGAGCGGCAGGAACGCGTGCGTAGCGGAGCGGTTGCGCCGGCGGGCGATCAGTTTTAAGTAGCGTAGCCGATGAATTGTTGTAATCGGAAATTTTCACAGCTTCTGCCGTTTTGGCTTGCGATGGTAGTAGTCGCAACCATTGGCGCTGGGCGGGTCCGGTGCAATCGGAGACTTCTTATCCGGTGCTGGGGCAGTTAGACCGTGAACTGCGCCAGCTTTACCATGAGGTGCAACGGGGCGTGGTGCGCGTGCAGTTGCCCGCGCCCAGGTGGCTTGTGGCCGAGGCGGACAAAAATAATCCGCTGGATGACCCCGCTGTTGCTCCGCTTTTGTCAAAGGAAGTGAAGGAAAAGCTGGAGGAGCAGCGCAAGGCGCTGCGCGAGGGGAAGGTGCAGCAATATACGGCCGTGATCACGCCGACGTCTTCACCGGCCGATGGGGCGGCTGCCGGCGCCACGACAATGCCGGCGGGCTTGTCGCCGTGGCGCATGTCCACCTCCGGCGATGGGACGATGGTCCTGGAGCCGCGCGGCGGTAACACGGCCATCGAGATCCACAGCGGCGGCGAGCGCAACATCACTGGCGAGATGGCGCCCGGCGGCCGGCTTATGATGAACTTCGCGCAGGCCGGGGACTTTGCTCCCAACAACGTTGGCCTGCTTCTGGACGACGAGGGACATTTCCTGGTGCCGATCTATGTCGAGAAGGAAACCGTCGGCGAGAAGGGGATCAAAGTCGCAATTGGTGATCAGCAGGCGACGGCGCGGTTTGTCGGATCGGACAAGCCGACTAACGTCACCTTGCTGAAGATTGAAAAACCGGCCGGTCAGGCAACGGCGTTGGGACATCCGGTGGTGTTGAGTCAGATTTTGCCGCCGGTGGGATCGCTGGTGTTGCTGTTGTCACCCAATAGCGGCGATGCAAGGCCGATTGTGTGGACGGGGAACGTGCAGGCCGCCGGGATCATCGCCAACGTCGATGGGACGGTGGCGGGCTTCGTCCGGTATGGGCAATTCTTCAGCGCCCATGCCTGCGAGCCGGTGCTTGAACAATTAAAGACCAACCACGAAGTGAAGCGGGCGACGCTGGGAATGCGGCTGGCGCCCGTGAGGCCGGATGATGCCGACCGGCGGCAGAACGCGCTGTTGGCACAGAACCCGGCACTGCGGATCACGGATGTCAGCGCTAACTCCATCGCCGCCAAAGCGGGCCTGCACGCGGGCGACTTGATCTTCCGCATCGGCGAAGAGCCGGTGGGAGACATGGCGACGTTTGCGGCATTTTTATCGGCCCGCACCGGCGTCACACCGCTGCAAATCCTGCGCGGGCGGGAGAACACGGTGGTGATGCTGGAACTGCCCGAACAGTTGAAATAACGCTGTTTCAAACCCAGCGATTTTGCTCCGTTTTCAAATCAGGTGTTATGATGCTTAAGCAACGCCTGGCCGGGAGCATCTTCGCATGTGCAGACACTACTTCGTCGGGATGGTTGTTCTTGTGGGATTGCCTGCACTAGCCCGGTTGGCGGCGGGGCAGGTGGTGCGTGATGGCACGATGGGGTGCGCGGGGGCGATTCCACGCATTAATAACGTTTACAATATACCTGCGTCGGCTGGCCAGCAGCGCGGCGGGAACCTGTTTCACAGCTTCAGCAGCTTCGATGTTGCCAGGGGGGAAACGGCCAATTTCACCGGCCCGGCGTCGGTCCGCAACGTCCTGGCGCGTCACCGGCAACACCCCAAGCAACATCGACGGCACGCTTCGCTGCACCATCCCGGCGGCGAATTTCTATCTGATCAACCCCAACGGTGTCGTCTTCGGGCCAGATGCGCAGCTTGACGTACGCGGCTCGTTTGCTGTTACGACGGCCGACACTGTGAAGCTTGGCTCCGGCGGAAACTTCAACGCCGCTGATCCTGCCCATAGTGTTCTCAGTTCCGCACCTCCGGCGGCCTTTGGTTTCCTGCGCCACAATCCCCGGCCGGTCAGCATTCAAGGGCCGGTTAGCGCCCGGAAGCCGCTTACCGTTGCTCCGGGCAAAGCGATTTCGATTATCGCCGGCGACGTCGGTCTTGACAGCGCAACTCTCCAAACCGAGGGCGGCCGGGTGAATCTTATCGCCGTTGGGTCGGCAGGGGAGGTCGCATTGGGTGGCCCGGGGTCGTCGGCGCGCCTAATCGGATTTCCGAGATTGGCTGACATCGACCTCTCGGCGGCCCTTCTGCTACTGGACGGGGTCGGCGGCGGCGGTGTCACCATGCGCGGCCGCGACATCGTTATCAGTGAATCCATCGTCAGTGCGCAGACGCTCGGCAAGAATTCAGGCGGCGCGGTTGCCGTTACCGCCGCCCGAGACTTGGTGCTGGATCGGTCCACGATCGATGTCACCACCTCAGGAAGCGCACCCGGCGGAGACGTTATGCTCACGGCCAAGAGCATCCAGATTGCCAACGGTTCGGTCATCAACGCGCCCACCGTTTCATTGGTGTCGACCGCTCATGCGGGAAATATCACGATTCGCGCCGATTTGATTGACATCATAGGATCGTCCTTTGATCCCGCGACGCCGCAAACTACTGGCGAGTCTCAGATCAATGCAGGGACCGGAGGCCCGGCAGCGGGCGGGAACATTGAACTGCGGGCGGATCAACTCCGGGTGAACAACAGCCTGGTTTTTGCGAGCGCGTCGAAGTTCGCGTCTGGGCGCAGCGGCACGATCAACGTTGTCGCCAACAGTGCAGCGATAGAAAACGGTGCGCTGTTTTCCAATTCGACGTTCGGCCGGGGCGCGGGTGGGGATGTTATTTTCAAAGCCGGCGACGCGATTATTGATGGGTTGGGTGCGAGCGTGTCGACGGGGATTATCGCCACCACTGAGGCGGCGCATGGTGGTGATGCGGGAAGCATTTATTTGAGCGGCCATTCGTTGACAGTGCGGCGTGGTGCGGAAATCGCGGTATCGACCAGAGGCAGTGGGCTTGGGGGAAGCATCGTCGCAGACTTGGGAGCGTTAACGCTGGACGGGGCGGGCAGTGCGGATTTCACCGGCATCGCCGCCAGCGCCTCGGCCGGCGGACATGCGGGAGATGTGCTGATTCACGTGGGCCAGATGCAAGTGCTGCGATTTGGAAGACTTTCGGCCACGGCCTTCGGCTCGGGGGCCGGCGGCGATGTCACTATCCATGCCCAGCGGCTTACGCTTGATGAGGGCATCATTTCCAGTTCCAGCGCGGCCAGTGGTCTGGCAGGCAATGTCGATGTGCATGTTGATGATGAGATCAGCCTGCGCAATCAGAGCACGATCGCCACGACCGCTCTTCACACTGACGGGGGAAATATAAATGTTGAGGCTGGAACGACCATCAACCTGTCCAACAGCGTCATCGCCACCGAAGCCGGCAACAATGGCGGGACGATTCATCTGGCCGCGCCGCTGCGTGTAGCGCTGAATGACAGCACGATCTCTGCCCGCTCGAACAACAACGGGGGCAATCTGTTCATCGGGAACAATCTTGTCGTGCTCGACCCAAGCCATCTGAGCGCCAATGCACGGGTCGGCGCGGGTGGGCAGATCCTGGTGTTGTCCGATCCTTTTTCGCGGTCGGCGGGCAGTACGATTACGGCCACTTCCGATCTTGGCGTGCAGGGAAGTGTCAGCATCGTCGCGCCGAGTGTTGTGTCGGGGCTGGCTCGGCTGCCGGCGTTTTTTCAAGACCCGGCCGCGCGTTTGCGGGATTCTTGTACGTTACGGCTTAGCGGCGATGCAAGCAGTTTTGTTGTCGTCGGCGATGCCGTAGCGCCGGCTCCGGGCGGCACGTTGAACGGTTTTGATCCTATTGTACCCGGGTAAGCGGAAGTAGCGAGTTTCAGGCGGCGATCTGCAGGTTGTAGGTGATGCGGGATGTCGTGATGTGAACGACGCCGGGGGCGATGACGGCCGCAAGCATTTCGGCGGCTTCACGGTTGACGGCTTCGATGGTAGTGAGCAACTGGTCCCGATGATCGTAGCAGTAGAAGGCGGTCATGGCTGGCTCCTTTGGTGTTGGGTGTCTTGGTTCTGATGGGGATACGTAATGGGGCGATGGATCTTGCGCGATCGCCCAATGTTTGAGCAAAACTTTATGGAGCGGGGAGCGTCGAAGCGGGTGAATCGCACACAATGTAGAGGAGAGCCATCCATGCACCGAAAAATTCTGGCCGCCGCCGTCGGATCGATTGTTGGTCTGGTTGCCGCAGCCGCCCCAGCCGCCTGCTGTTATTTTGCCGCCAAGGACAAGGACGTGAACCAGCCGAGCCAGAAAGCCTTTATCTGCTGGGATGACGAGAAGAAGATGGAATGTTTTACGGTCCAGCCGAAGTTCGAGGGCAACGCTGAGGATTTTGGCATGGTGATCCCGACGCCGGGCCGGCCTAAGCTGGACGAGATGCCGCGGGACTTCTTCAAGGAACTGGCGGTGTTCACTATCCTCAAGAAGCGCGAGTACCCGCAGTCGAGGCTCATGCCAGCGGTTCCGAAGTCCGCCGCGGCTTTTGGGGCTGGGGGCGGGATGGTGGTGGAAGCCAGGGAATCGACTGTGAAAGTCCTTGAAGCCGGCATCGTCGGGAGCCTCGACTACAAGATCGTGTCGGCTGAGAAGGCGGATGATCTTTTCCAGTGGCTCAAGGACAACCACTACAACTTTGGCGGCGACCAGAAGACCCTCGACCACTACATCCAGAAGAAGTGGTTCTTCACCACCATGAAGATCGACGCCAAGCAGATGAAGAAAAACGCGGATGGCTCCTTCGCCGGCGAAGTCACGCCCACCCGCTTTGAGTTTTCCAGCGAGAAACTGGTCTACCCGCTCAAGATTACTCAACTGTCGGTGAAGGACACGACTGAAGCATTGCTGTACGTGCAGGCGCCTTGGAAGACTGACCTGCCGGGAGAGATGACGTATCAGTACCAGTGGGTGCCGAGTCTTCAGCAGTCGATGGGCTGTACGCCCGATGGCGTGCCGGGGAAGGGCGCGGTGTGGCTGGCTGCGATCAAGCCGCAGATTCCGGATCTGCTGAAGAAGTCGCAGGAACTGGGTTTTGGCTTTCAGCCTTCCCAGCGTCCACAGCCCAACAAGCAAGGCAGGATCGCCACCACCCTGGAGTGGGCGAAGATGCTCAGTGACAATGACATCAAGATGCTCTCAGGCGACGCGCCTTACACCGAAACCCTGCCGGATTTGGATGCGGGGTTGAAGCCGGGGGCGGACAATCAGGAGCAGTGGAAGGTGATTGGGGAGAGGATGGAGAAGGACCGCAAGGAGCATCCTCAGGGGTATCTGGTGCGGGAAGCGCCGAAAGAGGATGTGGAGAAACTGAAACTGCTCAAGGGCCACCTTCAGAAGGGGATGTTCCTGACCAAGCTGCGCAAGACTTTCACCAAAGGCGAGATGGAGGATGACTTGCTGATCGCGAAGGCCACGCTGGGGGATCAGGAAGACAAGAGTGAGTATGAGGAGATTCTGCCCACGTCGCCTCCCTGAGCGACATGCGATCAAGGGGCGGTGGTTTCTGGTACAAATTCTTCCATGGCGCGAGCACTGGCGATTGAGACTTCGGGTCGGATTGGATCGGTCGCGGTTGTGCGGGATGGGGCCGTCCTTTGCGAGGAGCAATTCTCCCATGGCCTGAAACACGCGGCCGGCATCCTTCCCCTCATCGACCGCCTCTGCCGTGAACAACAGTGGAAGCCAAACGATCTTGAGCATCTTTATGTCTCCGCCGGCCCGGGCTCATTTACTGGCCTGCGGATCGGCACCACGCTGGCCAAAACGCTTGCCTTTGCCACGGGTGTGAAAATTGTTGCGGTTCCGACTGCCCGAGTCTTGGTAGCGAATGCGCCGGCCGAGGCGGAGCATGTGATTGTGGTTCTGGACGCCAAACGCGATCAGATTTTCACGGCCCGCTTTGAGCGCGATGGGGGGATGTGGAACGAGCGGGAGGCGGCGCATCTGGATTCGCTGGCGGCGATGCTTGGGCGGGCGCCGCGGCCGGTTTTTCTGCTGGGAGAGGGAATCCCGCATCACTCCCAGTTCATTCCACCCAATGCTGAGATTCACGTTACAGCCGAGTCGCTCTGGCGGGCGCGGGTGTCGGCGGTGGCCGAGATCGGCGCGGCCATGGCGTGCAGGGGCGAGTTCGCCGACCCGCTTGGCTTGGCGCCGATCTACATTCGCATGGCCGAGGCCGAGGAGAAGTGGCAGGCGGCGCATTTGCCGCCAGCGTGATCTCGTCATGCGGAGTTAGCCGTCGTTGAGCGGGCGATGGCGAAGCCGGCGAGGATCATGGCAGCGCCTGACGCCAGGAAGATCCAATCCCAGATCGACAGCCCTGCCCGCTCGACCACGTGATGTACTTGGAGCATGTGATGATCGACCAGCCCTTCGACAAGATTGAACAGCCCCCACCCCGCCAGCGCTGAACCGGCAAGCGACTTTCCCGACCAGTGAGCGCCCGGCGACTTTCCTGCCTTCCAGAGCAGGCTGATGCCGACGGCGACGGTCAGCCAGCAGAACGCGTGGAACAGGCCGTCCCAGAACATGTTGATCTCGATATTAACGATGCTTGTCTTCGGGAGTTTTGCCGACAGCATGTGTGCGTTTGTAGTAATTGGTGAAAGACGATCCCATCGATGAAACCGCCCATGCCCACGCCAATGAGCAGGCCGGCCGACGTGAGGGGACGTCGATTAACGGCGTTCATGTCGCTTCCTCCCCGAGGGCATTCCGAAGTGAATTATTGCAGCCAACCCGGCCGCGATGCAAAACGGCAGGAGGATGGCCAGCAGGTTGATGGCTGGCGTGCCGTCCAGCAAGCCGGCCCTGACCTGCCTGCCCGTCCCTGTATCGCACATTGACATCCAAATACGCACGCAGCGCGTGCGAACAGCGCTGCACCCGTCCCGACGTGAAGACGCGCTGCCTGCATGCAAACCTCCGATCAGGTCGGACGGTAACATGCGGCTGTGCGATGGAGGAATGTCTTAAATCATTGAACGCCGCGAACGTAACGACTACTTTTCGTCGGCGGGCCAACCCGCTTGGCCGATCAGTTTTACGAAGCGGCAGGGACAGATGTCGGTGGTCAATAGCTGGTCGCCATCGCGGCGCACTTCGACCAGCATCTGCTGATCGGCCTGGCCGATGGGAACGACGGCCAATCCGCCATCGGAAAGCTGGTCCAAAAGCAGTTCGCGCGGTAGATCGTGCGCACTGCGCCGATTAATATGCGGTCGAACGGGGCGGCATCCGGCCAGCCTTTGCTCCCATCGCCATGCCGGAAATGCACGTTGCGGATTGACAGCCCCATCAGGCACTCCCATGCCTCATCCAGCAGTGGTTTCACCCGCTCAATGGTGTAGACCTCGCCGGCCAGACGCGCAAGCACGGCGGCCTGGTAACCGCTGCCGGTGCCCACGTCGAGGACGCGATGGTTTGGCTGAAGGTCGAGGCGCTGGCTCATAAGGGCGACGATGTAGGGCTGGCTGATGGTCTGGCCATGCCCGATGGGCGCTGCGCGGTCGGCGAAGGCGGCATCGCGGGAATTGGCTGGAAAGAATTTGTCCCGTGGTACGCCGCGCATCGCCTCGATCACGCGCGGGTCGCGGATGCCACGGTCCACGATCTGGTACTGGATCATCCGTTCCAGTGATGAGGACTCCTTAACCTTGTCCATAGTTCGTTTATCGTCCATTGTCTTTGATTGTATGCGTGCCGCGGGCGTTTGACCCTACCTGCGGCGACCCTTATTCTCGCCCCTATGCCTCCGACGCCTCCGCGCTGGGCCCAGCCCAGGGAAGACCGGCCCGTGCCGCCCGTCATCACCTTACTGACGGACTTCGGTCTGGACGACTGGTACGTCGCGGCCATGAAGGCTGTTCTCCTTCAAGAGTGCCCCGCGGCCCGCCTGCTCGACATCACGCACCTTATTCCCCAGAGTGATGTTGTCCGCGGTTCGATCTGCCTCGAGCGCGCACTGGCCATGAAACTGCCGCCCGGCACTGTTCATCTGGCCATTGTTGACCCGGGTGTGGGTTCGACGCGCCGCCTGCTTGTGGCGCAAATTCAGGAACAGTTTATCGTCTGCCCCGACAACGGTTTGATTTCGTGGGCCTTTCGCCGGCATCCGGGGCCGCACGCATTTTACGAGTTGACCTGGCGGCCGGCAGAATACAGCGCCACGTTTCATGGTCGTGACATCATGGCGCCGGTCGCGGGGTGTTTGGCGGCCGGGATGCCTGTCGACCAGGTCGTGCGCTCCATTACCGATCCGATCCTTCTCGACCTTGCCCTGCTGACCGATCTGGCGCATCCCGGACGCATCATCCACATCGACCATTTCGGCAATGCCACGACGAACATTCCCGAAGAACTATTGCGTGACACGGCCGAGCATTGCATCAGTGTCAAAGGGACGCAAATCGGCCTGATCTCTTCTACTTACGCATCTGTCCATGCGGGTGAAAGCCTCGCCCTGATCGGCAGCAGCAGCTTGCTGGAAATCGCGGTGCGCGATGGATCGGCCATGCACGTTCTGGGCTTGCGGGTGGGTGATCCGGTTCAAGTTGGATGAAACGAGACGCAAAGATGTCCCTTCAGGATCTCGACAAACTGCACATCTGGCACCCTTTCACGCCCATGAAGCTATGGCTGGAAGGGGATCCGCTCGTGATCGTGGCGGCCGAGGGGATGCACCTCATTGACTCCGACGGCAGGCGCTATCTCGACGGCGTCAGCAGCCTCTGGTGCAACGTGCATGGCCATCGCGTTAAGGAGATTGACGACGCGATTCGAGCCCAACTGGACAAGGTGGCTCACACCACCATGCTGGGCGTTTCCAATGAGCCTGCGATTGTGTTGGCTGATAGGCTCATGCCGCTTGTTCCGCCGAACCTGAAGAAAATTTTTTACAGCGACAGCGGCGCAACGGCCACCGAGATCGCTTTTAAGATGGCGGTCCAATACTGGTACAATGTTGGCCGGCCGGCAAAAACGGAGTTTGTCGGTTTCGCCAATGCATATCATGGCGACACTGTGGGGGCCATTTCCGTTGGGCGCGTAGCGGCGTTTCACCGGCCTTATTTTCCGATGCTTTTTAAGGTTCACTTCGCCCCAACGCCATTCGTGTATCACAGCGCCACGCCGGATGATCCGGAGGCCGTCAAGCAGAAGTGCCTGCTCGCGCTGGAGGTGATTCTGCGCGAGCACCACCACACCGTCGCCGCCATCGCAATTGAACCCATCGTCCAAGGCGCTGCGGGGATGATCGTACATCCGCCTGGATTTCTACGTGGCGTGCGCGAGCTGGCAACGAAGTACGACGTTCTGCTCATTGCCGACGAAGTGGCCGTCGGCTTTGGGCGAACCGGGCGCATGTTTGCCTGTGAACATGAGGGCGTTGGTCCCGATCTGTTGTGCGTCGGCAAAGGGATTACCGGCGGCTATCTTCCGCTGGCCGCCACGTTCGCCACGCAACAAATCTTTGATGCATTTCTGGGAGATCCCGTTGAAGGGCGGACGTTTTATCATGGTCATACTTACACGGGCAATCCGCTGGCCTGCGCCGCCGCCCTCGCGTCGTTGGAGTTGTTTGAGAAACACCATCTGCTGATCCGCGTTGGGCATCATGCCCGGGCCCTGAGGGAAATGCTGGCCACGCTGCTGCCCCTCCCGCATGTGGGCGACATCCGGCAAAAAGGTTTTATGGTGGGCATCGAATTGGTGGCTGACAAATCCACTCGAACCGCGTTTGATCCAGCCCGGCGCGTGGGTTCAGCACTTTGTGAAAAAATCCGCCGGCGTGGTGTGATCCTCCGCCCACTGGGGGACGTCATCGTGATGATGCCGCCTCTGGCCATGGAGCAGTCAGACCTGGCCACTATTGTGAAAGCAATTGGCGACGAAGTGGCTGCGTTGGGCCCTGACGGATAGCGGCAGGCTTCAGCGCCGACTGCTTTCAATCCTCGCACAACTGCGTAATCTGCGACGACTGTCTCCGATGACATGGCTCCTGCTTTACACTTCGATTGGCTGGATGATCCGGGTCTTGATGATCCCGGTTGTTCTGCGGCGGCAACTGGCGCCGGGCGCCTCGCTTGCCTGGCTGGGAATTGTATTTCTTCATCCGTACATCGGCTTTGGGCTGTATCTGCTGGTGGGCGAGACGCGCCTTGGGCCGCGGCGCGTGGCGCGGCACCGCGAACTGGTTGAACATTTTCGTTCAGAGCGGTGGGGGGGCGATCTGATGGATGAGCATCCGTCTCCCGACGTGGATGGTTCTTACAAGCCCATGGTATTGCAGGCGCGCAAGATCGGGTCGATGCCGGTGCTGGGCGGCAATAGCGTTGACTTCATCCGCGATGCGGGTGAGCACACGGATCATCTGGTCAGCGACATCGACGCCGCGGCCACGCAGGTGCATCTGCTGTATTACATCTTCCAGGCCGATACGACCGGCAATCGCGTGGCGGCCGCTGTTGAAAAGGCCGCAGCGCGTGGCGTTACGTGCCGCGTCCTTGCCGATGCCGTCGCCTCGCGGGCGTTCTTCAGGCCAAGCGGCCTGGGGCCGCGCCTGATGGCCGCCGGCGTGAAAGTCATCGAAGCGCTGCCAGTCGCGCCCATCCAGCGCGGCCTGCCGCGCATGGACTTGCGCAACCACCGCAAGCTGGCGGTGATCGACGGGCGGATTGCGTATGCCGGCAGCCACAACCTCATCAACGCCGATTACGGCGGCCGAACCGGCGGGCCGTGGGTTGACCTCACCGGCCGATTCACCGGGCCGATTGTGAACGAACTGGCGGTGCTTTTTTCCGAAGACTGGGCATTTGAAACCGACGAGGTGCTCGAGGTGCAGACGGCTGATGACGTGGAGACCGGATCAACCCCGATGCAGGTGGTGCCGACGGGCCCGAGCGCGCCAGGCGACACCTTCCGGCGCGTGCTGCTGGCCGCCGCCCAGTGTGCGCGCGAGCGGTTGATTCTTACCACGCCGTATTTCGTGCCGGATGAGCCTACGCTCGTGGCGTTGATGATGGCGGCCGACCGGGGTGTCGAGGTGAGCCTCATCCTGCCGCAGTGCCCGGATCATTTCTTCACCGCCGCCGCCGGCCGGGCCCACTTCTCCTCCCTCCTAGCCGCGGGGGTCTCCATTTTCCTGTTCAAGCCGGGCCTGATCCACGCGAAGACAACCACCGTGGACGACGCCTTCGCCATTTTCGGCTCGGCCAATCTCGATGTGCGAAGCTTCAACCTCAACTTCGAGTTGAGCGTGGTGCTGTATGGCAGCGAGGTGACCGATCGCCTTCGGGCGATCCAAGAAGGCTATCTGGCCGACTCGCTTCGGCTGGATGCGGAGGAGTGGTCGCGCCGGCGGCTTTTCCGCCAATATGGGGATCGGGCGATCTCGCTGTTGTCGCCGTTGTTATAGATGGAGGATCGATTGCAGGAGTTCAGCCTTACGTCCACGAATTGACAACCAGCGCCTTGCCCCCCTCGGCCGGCGCCGGATCGGCGGCGTGGGCTGCGGGGAGCAGGAGAAACAGGAAGAGGGGAAGAAGAAGGCTTTGGGTCATGGGAGCATTATACCACGAGCAGCTTGCGGCGCCGGCGGCCAAGCAATCCTGTGGCGGCGATGGCCAGAAGGCCCAGGGAAGCGGGTTCGGGCACAGCCGCGGCGGGACCGGTAAAGCCACCTGCG
Source organism: uncultured Phycisphaerales bacterium (assembly GCA_963788015.1). Classification (GTDB taxonomy): domain Bacteria; phylum Planctomycetota; class Phycisphaerae; order Tepidisphaerales; family Tepidisphaeraceae; genus JBBRHH01. The sequence continues at coordinate 1,054,497 of CAWBEY010000012.1, read as the reverse complement.
CCGTCAAAAGCGGGGTTCTGGGCCAAGCCCATGTCGAAGGCCTGTGCAAACTCGCTGCCGTACTGGCTTTGCATGGCGGGGGGCAGAAGGCTTTCCATCGAGGTGGCCGTCAGCGGAGTCTGGTCGGGATTGTAGAAGATGCCCATGATGGCCGCATCCTGGTCGTCCACCCAGCCATCGGCGTTGAAGTCACCCTGATACCAGTGCATGGGGCCGTAGGTGGAAGGATCATTGGGGTCGAAGGCCACATGGTCAGGATTGTAAAAGATGCCGACAATGGCGGCGGAATTATCGTCTGGACTACCGTCAAATGCCGCATCGCCCATGGCGGTGTACTTAATCAGGATATCGTTGTTTCCAACGCTTGTGCCGTCAAAGGTGCTGACCGAGCCGAACAACTGATCACCATTGAGCGCGACGGCCAGAGCACGGGATTCGACACCGTCATTAACGGCATGACTTGCGGCTGAAGAAGAGACGATGCCATTGGAACCATCCCACGTGCCGTCAAACAGGCCGCCGGCGGCAACGTTACGCCCTTCACGCAGGGCATGCTCCACCATCGACAGCTTGTTTGCCGCGTCTGTCGGATCGCTGGCTCGGATGATCATGTCATTGTTGGCCAAGTCCAGCTTGCCCAGGAGGTTGCCAGACAGATCGGTCTGGAACGCAAGGTTGTCCAGCACGCTCAGCCCGCGGTGATCGGGCATATCACCATCATTCTTGGATGTGACGGTTACTGTGGAGTTGCTGGAGAGGACCAAGCCGGCGGTGGCGCTGGGGGAATCGATAACATTGCTGGATTGCACCAGATGATCGGTGGTAAGGCTGCCGCCCGAGAGAACGCTGACGCTGCCAAAGCCATCAATGCCGCCTGCTGAAGCGTTGGCGATGGTGGCCGTCCCGCTGATGGCCATCGAGCCGTTGGCTCCGGCGACGCTCAAGGCGGTAAGGGAGTTTAGTGAACCCACACTGATGTTACGCGTGGAGTCCGTGCCGCTGAGCGTGATATTGCCAAGGCTGGCCTGGGTGCCGGTGGGGGCAGAGGCATTTACAGCCAGGGTGTGGGTGGAGACGTCGCCGGCGGTCAAGGAGCCGTTGGTGCCGCCGATGCTGGTGGCGCCCGTCGTTGTGAGGCTGCCAGCGAGGCTGGCGGTGCCGTTGGTGGTGAAGTTGGCCTGGCTGACGTTGGCGCTGAAGTCGGCATAAGCACCCGTGCCCACTGTTGTTGAGCCGCCGGTTCCGGTGAGGGAGGCGAGGCTGCTGTGGGCGCTGCTGGTGCCGCCGTTTAGGTTGAGGGTGGCGGTGTTGCTGGTGGCGCCGGTGATGGTGGCCTGGCCGCCCAGGGTGGTGGTGCCGGTGTTGGTGAGGGTGGCCTGGCTGAAGGCGCCGGTGGTGAGTTGGCCCTGGACGGTGGTCGAGCCGGCTCCGGAGACTGAGGCCAGGGAGGCGTTGCCGCTGGATCCGACTGCGAGGGAGCCGGTGTTGGTGAGGGCGGCGAGGCTGGCGGTGCTGTTGAGGTTCAGGGTGCCGCTGTTGGTGGAGGCGGCGGTGAGGGTGGTGTTGCCGCCGAAGGTGGCGGTGCCGGCGTTGGTGAGGCTGGCTTGACTGAAGCTGGCACTGGTGCCTAGCTGGCCGCCGAGAGTGACGCTGGCGGAACCTGCCCCGGTGACGGCGCCCACAGTGGCGTTGCCGAGGGATCCGACTGCGAGGGAGCCGGTGTTGTTGAGGGCGGCGAGGCTGGCGGTGCTGTTGAGGTTCAGGGTGCCGCTGTTGGTGGAGGCGGCGGTGAGGGTGGTGTTGCCGCCGAAGGTGGCGGTGCCGGCGTTGGAGAGGCTGGCCTGGTTGGCGGTGCCGGTGACGGCGAAGTCGGCGGCAGAGTTGACCGTGAGGCTGCCGGTGGCGCCGCTGAGGCTGGGGAGGCTGGAGCCTGTACCCGTGACGACCAGGCTGCCGTTGTTGGCCACGCTCTGGTTGACGCTTCCGGCGCTGAGGGTTTGGCTGGCGGCGATGGTGGAGGTGCCGGTGCCGTGGAGGCTGTCGACGGTGACCGAGCCGGCGTTGAAGTTGGCCGAGGCGTTGTTGGTCAGATCGCTGATGTGGACGGTGCCGGCGTTGTTGGAGCTGAGGTGGCTCATGGAGAGGCTGGTGCCGCTGGCGACAGTCAGGCTGGCCAGGGTGAGGGTGTCAGAAGAGCCGGCGACCACCAGATCGGTGTTGTCGGCGGTGGTGATGGGGGCGTTGATGGTGTGGCTGCCGGAGTTATCGAGGATGGAGGCGTGATCGGCGCCGGCGCCGGTGTTGTTGTTGAGGGTGATGCCAGAGCCTGAGACGGTGTAGCTGGGGCTGGCCGAGCCGCCTGAATCCAGCACCATGGAGCCGACGGTGATGGCCGAGCCGATGTTGACGGCGGGGTTGGTGGTGATGGCGCCGGAGTTGGTGGAGAAGGTGGCGACTGCGCCCACGCTGTTGGGGACGGTGGAGTTGGTCCAGCTGTTGGGGTCGTTGTAGTTGGTGGCCGATCCGCTCTTCCACTGGTTGGGGCCAAAGGAATGGGAGGCGACGTGCAGGTCGATGCTGCTGTTGGCGGTGTCGTTCAGGAGGGTGTAGTCGTAGTTGGTGGTGTCAAAGCCGCTGGCCGAGAGGTCCAGATGCAGGCTGGAGAAGGCGGCGCTGGAGACGGTGCCCAGTCCATAGGTGATCAGGGCATAATTGTGGGGCAGGCCGGTGAGTGAGGGGCCGGCGCCGCCGGTGGGGTCGGTGAGACTGAGGTTGATGCTGTTGGCGGTCGTTGGCAGGAAGAGGTTGCCGCCCACGGCCAACTGGTCCAGAAGGCTGTTGGAGACGTTGAAGCTGAGGGTGGAACTTGCATTGAGGGTGAGGCTGCCAAGGGTGGAGAGGGTGCCGATGCTGGCCGTGCCGGTGCCGGTGTTGCCGGGGTTGATGTTGCCATTGCTGATTACGGTACCGACGGCGCCGGTGCCGCCGAGGGTGGCGGTGGAGGCGATGGTGAGGGTGCCTGAGCCGGTGGCGGAGTCGGTGGGGAGGACGTGAGTATCGTTGGCCAGGAGGGTGCCGCTGTTCAGGCTCGTGGGGCCGGTGTAGGTGCTGTTTCCGGTGAGGGTGAGGGTGCCGGTGCCGGTCTTGGTGAGGCCGCCGCCGGTGCCGGCGGGGCCATCGCTGATGGAGCCACTGAAGGTGGCGATCGCGCCGAGGTTGCCGGTGGTGAGAGTTCCCGAGCCCAGAGTGATGTTGCCAGCGCCGTTGAGGCTGCCGACTTCCTGGTTGTTGTTGGCCAGTGCGAAGGTGCCGCCGGCGGAGATGTTGAGGGCAGTATTGAAGGGGACTACGCCGGCGGCGGAGGCCTGGAGGGTGCCGGCGGTGATGCGGGTGTTGCCGCCGGACCAGGTGTTACCGGTGTTGCCGAGAATGAGGGTGCCGGTGCCGGCCTTGTTGAGGGAGCCGGAATAGCTGCCGGCAAAGCCGTTGGGTGCATAGGGGTCGGTGTAGTCGCCAACAGGTCCGTTGAGGGTGTAGGTAACGAGGGGATCAACGCTGATGGTGGCGTTGTCGTCGCCCAGGCCGATGGTGCGGCTGGAGGTGGTGTTCGCAGCGACACGGAGGATGGAGGTGGCGGTGCCGTTGCCGATGACGGTCGCGGCGGGATTGGCGTCGGGAGAGGGCTGGGTGAGGGAACCAAGACGGTTATCGCCGTCGATGATCGTGGTGCCGGCCTGGAGGTAGGTATTGCCGGCATAGGTACTGGCATGGCTGAGGAAAAGGGTGCCTGCGCCGGTTTTGATGGGGGAGTCGCCGCCAAAGCCGCCAACGCCGCTGAGCGTCCCGCCGAGGGTGAGGCTAGCGCCGGTGGGGACGTTAAAGGTGGCGGTGCTGTTCAGGAGCATGTTGGCCGTGGAACTGGCGGTGCCCAGGGCGGAGAGGGTGCCATTGGTGATGTTGATGGCGGACGGATTGAAGCTGACGTTGTTGATGACGGCGGTGGAGCCGACGTTATTGAGGCTAACGATGAGGCCCGCACCGGCGGTGGAGGTAAGGGCGGAGGAGAACTTCACGGTGGGGGTGGAGTTGGCGGGGTTAGCGACGTTGTTAACGTTGATGACGTTGGAGCCCGCGTAGGACTGAGCGCCAGTGATTTCGAGGGTACCGGGGCCAGAGGCGGCAAGGGAGGTACCAATGGCCATGGTGAAGATGCCGGATTGGACAGTTGCGCCAGAAAGAATGTTGGCGGTGCCGCTGGTACCTGAGGCGCCGGTGATGCTGAGGCTCTTGGCGGCGCTGGTCGTGGCAGCGGTGATATTCAGCGTGCCGGTGGTCTGAAGCGTGAGGTTATCGGCGGTAAACCCACCTGCACTGAGTGCCTGCGCCGGCATCAATCTTAACGTTGCCCGCGGTCGGGCGCTCCACGTGGTGGACTGCGCTCCGGGGTTGATGTCGGTGAGGGCCGCGAACGAACCGACAGTGCCTGCGCCGTATTTGGCTTCAATGTAGGAACCCCCCCAGCCGTTTTCCTGGGCAACGGCGATCTTATAGGTTCCGGCGGCCAGAGCGTTGGCAGTGGTAGCGATACTGCTGCCGCAGCAGGGCTGCAGGAGAATCTGTTCATTGGCGGTGAAGACGCCATCCTGATTCAGATCAACATAGATGCTGGAGGCATCGTCGCTATTGAGGCCAAACGTGACCTTGCCGGCGGGGATGCTCGATGAGCCGCCGATGGTCATGGTGCCCGTAAAGAGCGCGGCTTCCTGATCGTCAATCATGGTTCCAGTTAAATTGCCATAGAGCTGCCGCATTAGAAGTGGAGAAGAGGTTGCCGGAGCGGGTGTTGAGGGTGGTGCCGCCCCCGGCATTAGTAAAGTTGAGATTGGTGTTGCCGAGGGTGCGGATCGCACCGGGGCGGAAGTTGGTGAGTCCCGTGGCGGTATCAAGTAGCGTGGTGTTGTAACCGGGGCTGCCCGCGACACCGGTGCCTAAAGGGCCGTTAAAACCGCCGACGGATGCCTGACCAAGAACGCCGGGATAAGTGTTGATGCCTGCATCGGTGGGGCGGAAATACTGTTCCAGCATGGTACCAGCGCCGCTGCTGTTGCCGGTGATGAGGTTGGTGCCGAGGTTGGCGGTGCCGGATTTGATTTCGAGGAAGTTGTTGACCTGAACGTTGCCGCCGATGTTGGCGGTGGCGCTCACGCCGGGGTCGATGATGGTGTTGGTGTTCGCGGCGACGATAGCCGTCGTGCCGGCCGTGCCGGTGAAGGTGCCGGCGGCGAGGATCGCTTGCTGGCCGGTGAGGGTGAGGGTGTTGGCACCGATGGTGCCGCCGGCGAGTTTGATGGTGCCGGTGAGGTTGTTGACGGGGGCGGTGACTGGGCCGGTGACGCTGGCAACCGTGGAGTTGTTGAGAGTGCTGGGGCCGCCGGTGGTGTTTATCACCGCGTTGATCGCGGCGTTCCCAGTGGCGGCGAGATTAAGGGTGGCGGAATTCAGCGTGACATTGTTGAAGGCAATGGCGGCGCCTCCGGCCGTCCTGTTGATCGTGAGATTGGAAGTGCCGCTTGCAGTGACCGAAGTGGTGGCCGCGAAGGCACTGGTGGCATCAATGTTGAATGTTGACGCAGTAGAGTTAGAGAGGTTGACGGCGGAAACATTAGCGCTGGAGAAATTGGCATTGCCGGTGAGATTGAAAGTACCGGCGACAACGTTGACGTTATTGGCGGCAACCGCGCCTGTCAGTGAGACAGTGCCGGTCTGGGCCGCGTAGGCCCGCGCACCGGAGTCATAAGCTCGGAACGTGTCGTACAAGGAGGTGTCACCGATCTGAAGATTAACGGTTGACCCCAGGGCAACGCTGTCGGCGACGGTCAATCCGTTGCTTGCCGCGGCCGAGATGATGACGTTGGTGACACCCGATGCAGCGTGGATACCGCCGCCGCCGGCGGCAAGGGTGCCGGTGCCGAAGCCGGTGCTGTTGCCAGCCGCGTTCATCACCGCGGTCGTGGTGACGCGGGCATTCTGACCAAGGATCAATCCACCCGTGCCGAGTGTATATGAGTTTTGATAGTCCTGGACATAGTCAACTGGCGCCACAGCACCGCTGTTAACCTTCGCGTTGCCACTCAGGCCGAGGACTGAAGTGCTGATGCCGGTGTGGTACATCACCAATGAGCCGGAATCAAAGGTAAAGGATTCCGTACCCGCCGTTGTGAACGGGGTTAGACCCTTGGTGAGATCCATTCCACCGCCGGCGAAGAAGTGGAAGTTGCCCGTCGTAGGAAGCACGGCAGCCTGGAATGTACTGCCGAAGAGAGTTGCCTGGTCGTTGATGTTTAACGTACCGGCGATGTTCTGGGCGTTGGAGAGGCTGACTGTTCCGTCCGTTACGTTGAGTGTCTTACCGGAGGGGATGACGCCGGCGCCATTCAGGAATGAAACGAATGCGGTGCCTGAACCGGCATCGGAGGATGCGCTCTGAGTTGCACCATCGGCACGGCCGGTGGTTCCGAAGTTTCCTGTTCCGAGCGCGGTAGCGGCGTTATTGGGAACGGCAATCCCCATGCGGGAGACGACGCTGGTGCCTGAGGGGAAAGCGTTGATAGTCAAAACGCCGGTGTTGAGGAAATTAGCGCCGGTGCTGTTGTTGGTGGTCGTAAGCGTGGCACCCGATCCGAGCGCCACGTTGTGGTTGGCCATGTAGACCTGGATGCCCGCGCCCGCCACCGCTTCCTGCATTTGCCCGGTGAAAGTCGTTGTGGAAGTTGAACCAGTGTCCAGAGGGCTCCAGGCGCCGAAGGAGACGCCTTTGTAGATGTTGCTACCGGTGTCACCCACACTGCCAAGAATGGCGGCGGGGTTGGTGATAGCTTGGTACAGCAGGCCGGTGGTAACTGGGCTCGGGCTGGGGGCGGAGGCGGTGGAAGGGGCAATGGAGGCGTTCGCGCCGAAAGTGACGCTGGCACGAAATTCAGATTATCAAGATTGCCCAGCAGTGCGGTGCCGGTGGGGATGTTGATGGAGTAGGCGGCGGGTTGGGCGGCGGCAAGGCTGAGGTAAGCGCCGCTGCCGGCGGTCAGGGAGATGGCGGAGGAGTTGGTGAGATCAGCAGAGGAGATCAGGCCCGCGTTGTTGACGGTGATGCCGCCACTGGCGGGCGCAATTTTGCGCCGTTGGCCAGGGAGACCGCTCCGCCGTTGATCGTGACGCCGGTGCCGCCGGTGACGTTGCCGGTGAAGCCGAGGATGTAGTTGTTGGCAGAGTTGAGGGTGAGGGTCTTGCCGGAGGCGACGGTGACGTTGCCGCCGACATTGGCGGTGATGGGGGAGGTGCTGGTTCCGGCGCTGCCGGTGAGGCCAGACTGTTGGCGGCGATGGTGGTGTTGTCGTTGAGGGTTGCGCCCCGGCGGCGAGGGCGTTGACAGTGTTGGTGCCGCTGTTGTTATCGGCGCTGGAGAGGGTGAGGGACGTGGACGCCGGTATTCATGGTCAGGGCGTAGGTGCCCAATGGGCCGGTGCCGGCGGCGGCGACCAGGGTGAGCGGGCCGGAAGTTGTGAGCGAACCGCCGGTGCCGGTGAAGCCTGAGCCGTTGGTGGTTTCAAGGTCAAGAAGACCGGTGCTGGAGGAGAGGAGGTTGGTGGCGCCTGAGTTACCAAAGGTGCCCTTGACAGTAATCGGCGTTGCTCCAGCGGCGATCGTGTCGAAGCCGCCGGTGAGATTGAGGGCAGAGAATTGAGCGCCTTGGCCAGAAACGGAGAGGGCAAGGCGGGAGCCGGCGGTGCCGGTGCCCGCGAAGCTAAGATTGCCAAGGCTGGCGGTTGCATTGGGAGTCGCAATCGTAGAACTGTTGTTGACCTGGACGTTGTTCCCGTAGTTGACGATGCCGGAGGAATAGCTGACGGCAGTATTCACCAGGTTGGTGGTGCCATTCAGGTAATGGACCTGGAGGCCTTCGCCGGCGCCGCCCTGGTAGTAGCTGATGGTGATATTGTGAAGTCCGGCGGTGAGGGTAGAAGTTGTGCCAGAGACGGTGACGGCCCCCTGGTAGTTGTTGTTGTTTACAACCAGATTGCCGTCAATGTACAAGACGGAGCCGTCGTCGCTGCGGGTGTCAAAGTAGTAGGCACCGGCGGTTGCGGCATTGAAGAAGCCGTCGAAGCGAACGGCATAATTTATAATTCCATTGAAGCCCTGCGACGCAAATGGGGCATTGCCGTTGAAGGTGTTGCCATTATCAAAAATAAACTGAGTGTTGCCGCCGGTTGTGGTGGGGGCCGTGACGGTGGCCGCGACACCGGTAAGGCCGGTGGGGTTGCCGACCCCAGAGACTGGGAAGGCGTTGTTGAGGGCTGCCAAGGTGCTGAAATCAGAGGTCTGAGGGCTGCCGCCCAGTTGGAAGTAGCGGCCAATCAATCCAGAGGAGAGATTGAGGCCCTGGAGGGAGAGAGTTCCGCCGTTGAGGATCATGGAAGCGGTGCCCAGAGAACCGGCGGCCGAGCCCGCGACGGCGGTCTGAAGTGTCGTACCGGTGGCGATGGCGACCGAGCCGGTGAGGGAATTAGAGGCCGCACCCAAGACGACTTTGCCGCCCGTGACGGCTGAAGTGCCGCTGATAGTTGCGGCGGTGGAGAGCGTCAGGGTGCCAGGGCCGGTCTTGGTCAACGCCGTGGCGGTGAGGCCGCCGGTGAGGCTGAGGTTGGTGGTGGCGCTGGTGACGCTGATGGTTCCGGAAGTATTGACCGTTACAGGGCGGGACTCGGAGACGGCAGTGGCGGTGGAGGTCTCGGTGAAGCCGGCGGTGTTGAGGGTGAGGGTCGCGTCGGTCGCGGGAGTGGTGCCAAGGCTGGAGGCAGCCAAAGTCGCGTTGGTCACGACGATTGAGCCGCTGATGGTGTTGGAAGGATTGGCGAAGGTAACCGTGCCGGCGTTCTGGATCGTAAGTTGTCCATTGCCGCCGATGCCGCCGGTGGTGGTGGTGCCGTCGCCGATGGTTACGCTCTTGCCATTGAAGTCGATGGTGCCGCCGCCGGTATTCGGACCGCCGTTGGTATTGGTAACGGCAGAGAAGCTGCGGGTGATTGGCGTGGCGATGTCGGCCGAGACGTTGTAGTTGAGCGTGCCAGACGAGGTCGAAGTTGGATCACCCAGGCCAACGCCACCTCCATTGCCCAAAGCCGCGTCGCCGTTAACGGTGATTGCGCCTTGGCGAATGCTGGTAGCGCCCCCGAACGTGTTAGTGCCGTTGAGGGTGAGGGTGGCAGAGCCTGTCTTGGTGATGCCGCCGCTACCGGCGATGCCGATCGAATCGGGGGAGGTAATGGTGTAATTTCGCGAACCGGCGACTGTCACGGAGCCAGGAGTCACGCCACCGTTGATGATCGCTGACAGCGGTCGTGTTGGATGGATTTGACGTGTCGTCAAATCGGACGGGGTCGGGCGTGGCAAAGACTGAACCGCCGGGGCCAAACGACCAATTCGGGCTTGTGGTGTCCCAAATACCATTGCTATTGGATGCCGGGGTCCATGTAGTGGGGGCTTGAACGACGAGGTCGATGCCGCTGAAGGAGGATGCCGCGCCGGAATAAGGCTAAGGCTGTAGCTTGCAGCGGAATTAGCGAATGCGCCAACGCTGAGATTGCCGAAGCCGGTGATATTGGAGAAGCCGCTGAACAGGTGATAGGTGCCGGAGTTGATGGAACCGCTGAGGTTGAGAGTTTCACCGCCGCTGCTGAAGGTCAGGAGGCCATTGACCGAGCCGGCCTTGAGACCGCTGACGTTGTCATACGTCGCCGGAGAATTGGCGGGGGTGCCGTTGGTGTTGACCAGGAAATCCAGAATAGATCCGCCAGCGAGCGTCAGGCCGTTATTGATCGTCAATTGGCTTGGAGTCAGGCCGATGTGCGGATCGAGATGACCGCCGCTGGCGATGGTGGTGATGTTGGCGCCGGTGGGGGCGATGATGCCCGTGCCGCCGAGGATGCCGCCGCTGTTCACGGTGACGTTGCCGGTGTTGGTCGCCGAACCTGTCGTGTTGGTGGCGTAAAGCGTGCCATTGACGATCGTGTTTCCGACATAACTGTTAGCGCCATTGGCAAGTGAGAGGCGCTCCAGCGCCGAGACGGTCAGATTGGAAGTGCCAGTGATTTGGCTGTTGATGGTGACGGGGCTATTGACCGTAACAACCGGATTGTTCGAGAGAGCGACCGTCTTGCTAGCGCTCGTGCCGTCGAGGGTCAGAACGCTGGTTGCGGCCGCGGTGCCCAGGCTGCTGTTGGCGGAGATGTTGATTTGGTTCAGGACCGTGCGGCTGGAGCTGTCGGTGCTGAGATTACCGCCGGCCAATGCAACGACGCTGTTGCCCAGCGGGCCGGTGATGTTGCCGCCGGAGACGGATGAGTTTCCGCCGACGACGAAACTGCCAGAGTTAAGGGCGGTGTTCCCGGTGTAAGTGTTGGCGCCGCTCACGGTGACGGCGCCGGTGCCCGATACAAGTAATCCACCCGCGCCTCCGATCGTGCTGGCGAAGGTCCCGCTGGTGGAGCGGTTGAAGCCAATGTTGGTGCCCGACGTCACAGTGATGGCGCTGGTGGCCGCGCCGCCCGTGGTGCTGTTGAAGTTAAACGTTCCTGTTCCGTTGAGACCAACACCAAGGGTGGAATCAATGGTGAGATCGCCGTAACTGGCGCTGGTCGTGCCCGTGCCGAGGGTCACAGTCGAGTTAGCCGCGGTAACGTGTACCGCATTGCCCGAGAAATCAGAGTTACTGACTGCGGCAATAGTGCTGAAACGACCTGCCTGGAGAGGGTCGCTGGGGTTGACAACCGTCATCGTCCCGCCCGGATCTTGGAACGAGGCAACCAGGCCGGAGTTACCGCCAGTATCTTCGACGGCGTACGCGAACTTATAAAGCTGGCCAGCAGCGAGAGAAACCGTGGCCGTGTTTGTGGTGGCACAGCAGGGGGCGTCAATCAACCTTTCGTTGGCTGCCGAGTCGAAGGTGCCGCTTTGATCCTTGTCGAGCCAGAAAGCCGCATTGTCATCCTGGCCGCTAATTTGGAACGAGTAAGTTCCGGCGACGGTGGAACGGAAATAGCCTGTGAAGATGGCGGTGAAGTTATTTCCGCCGGGGTTGGTGCCGCCAAAGACATTGGTGAACTGAGCATCGGCGCCGTTGCCCTGCGGGTAATTCAAGCCCGCGGGATTGCCAGTCACGGTCCCTGTGAAGTTGGCGGTGTTGGACAGGGTATAAACGCCGCCTTGAAGGGCAGGGAAGTTGTCGTTCTGGAGGTTGGCGCGGTTGGTTGCAAGATACAGGTTGGCGGTGAGGGAATTGGTGCCGCCACTAATGGTGACATTGCCGCCATTGAGGTTAAGGGTGCCGGTTCCAAGGGGCTTGGCCGTGGTGAGAGCCTGTTGGAGGACAAGGCCGCCGGTGCCGCTGCCATTGCCGGTGACGGTCACACCGCCGCTGTGGGTGCTGTTGCCTGAGAGGGTGAGCGTGCCGGCGCCGGCTTGGGCAACCGTACCGGTTCCGCTGAAGACGCCGGCGTAGTTACCCGAGCCAACGGTGAGTGTGCTGGCGAGGTTAATGGTGCCGCCGGTGCCGTTGAGGGTGGTGGCGGTGGTGTTACCGTTGGACGCCAGGTCGAGGGTGCCGCCGTTGACGGTGAGGGAACTTGTCGCAGTGGAGGGGATTGCACCGGTCGCGGTGGAGCGAAGGATACCCGAAGTGACGGTGACGCCGCCGCTGAAACTATTCGTGCCGTTTGAAAGAACAACCAGGCCGTTGCCGGTCTTGGTGATGCCGCCCGCGCCAATGATTTGGCCGGAGAAGGTGGTGGAGTTGCCTGTGGTGGTAGCGGCGGAGGTCAGGGCAACGCCACGGTTGAGGGTAATGAGGCCGCCGAATGTGGAGTTGTTGTCGTCGCTTCCGCCGATCCGAGTTGTTCCGACCGCGGCGGCTTGAACCGTCACGTTGCGGCTGATGGTCGTGCCGCTGCCTTGGGTAAGGAGGCTGGCGGTCGTGCCGGCGGTGGTGCCGGCGTCGCCCACGAGCAGCGCCGCCGGTGGCGGTGCTGCCGAAAAGGCTGGTGGTTCCTGTCGCGGAGACGTTTGCCCCGGCGATGAGGTTGCCCTGGCTGACGGTGGTTGCGCCGGTATAAGCGTTGGCGAGGTTGGTGAGGACCAGATTACCACCGGCGGTAAGCGTGAGTGCGTTGGAGCCGGAAATAACGCCGTTCATAACCATTTGGCCGGTGCCCGTTACAGAAAGCGTGGTGCCAGCCGTCAGGGACGCAGCCCCGTTGAAGACCATGCCCGGGCCAACGCCAAAGCCGGCGCTGCCACCAAAGCTGAGCGGATTGGCGAGAGTTTCGATTGCGCCGCTGGTGTTGACCAGATTGATTCCGCCGTTGCCGAAGGTGACGGTCCCGACGCCAACCGGGCCGCTGGTGATGGTTCCGCCGCCGGTGGTGGGCACACTGCTGCCGATGATATTGACGGTGCCGGCATTGGTGGGGAGGCTGAAATTGCCAAAGGTGTTTGCGCCGCTCAGGGTGATCGACCCGCCGTTAGCGCCGCCGTTGACGGCTTTGGTCAGCGTGCCGGTGCCGCTGATGATGCCGGAGAAGGTGGTGGACAAGGAAGAGCCGCTGGTGAAATTGCTGGTGATGCTTGCACCCGCGGTTCCGATGTCCATGTTGCCCGAGAGGGTGAAGCTGTTGCTGCCCCCGACGTAGACGTTTCGGGTTGCCCCAAAATTCATGGCATTGCCGATCGTCAGGCCGGTGGTGCTGGCGGCGATCTGGCCATTTGAGAATGTGAGAGCACCCGTGCCAAAAGGACCGGCAGTTGGTGGATTGGCGCCGGTGCTGCTGGCGCCGGCGAGAATGGTGGTGCCGCTTCCGAAGGTCGTGCCGCCCGAGTACGTGCTGCCGGAGTTGGACATCGTAAACATAACTGGGCTGACTGACGCGATGGCGCCAGCGCCGCCTACCGCCCCGCTGATGACGGCATTCGTGGCGCCGCCACCCACAGAGAGCGTTCCACTGGTGAGAGTAATGGCCCCGCTTTCGGTCAAGGCGCTGGGCGAGCCGGTAGCGAAGGTGAGGTTCGGCGCTTGCGTTGACGTTGATCGGATCAGCAAATGCCGCGACGGTGCCGGTGCCTGTGCCGCTGAGGGCGAGAGTGACGCCGGCCGTGTTGAGATTGACGGTTGCGCCGCGAAGCGGATTATTGCCCGCCCCTGCCCCGATGGCGGCGAGCGTGCCGCCGGTCAATTGATATTGACCGAACCGGCGAAGTTAGTGGAGGTCGTGTCATCCAACTGCAGCGTACCGGCACCGATGGAGTTGATGTTGAAGGATGCGCCGCTGTCAATGATGTTGCCCGGCCGAACGATAGAACCCGTTCCCGGCGAGAACACATATGTTTTGCCGTTAGCGACCGCTGTGCTGGCAAAACCGACAGTACCCGTACCGCTGGTCAGAAGCGTGGGTGATGTCGTTGCCGCACCAGCGAAGGTGAATGAGAGCTGGCCGAAATTTGATGTTGGGGTATTTATCGCCCCCGTGATTGCACGCCAGAGCAATCGTTGAATCGGCGGTGACGTTCACTGGATGGCTGACATTATTTGCCGTCCCCGCGCCCGTAAATTGCCATCGCGTACCCTGCGTGCTGGGTTTGACGATCGAGAATGTTCCGGTATTGCCTTCGTCGAACTGAAATGTTTCTGCAATGCCGCCGCCGTTGTCTTCATCGGCGATGATGATCCCGTAGGCCGAGCCCGCGGTGAGGGTGGCGCTTCCCGGACCGGCCACGCCGCAGCATGCGCCGGTGAACAATTTTGTGTAGTTGCCCGAGCCCGGGGTGCTCTCGATGTAGAAGGTGCTATTGTCGTCCTGGCGGGTGAATTCGAAGCGAGTCGTACCGGAAACCTGCGGAGTATACGTGCCATAAAAGTAGTATTGGCCCGAACCGCCGTTGCCACTGGTGCCAAACTGGGTGTTGAAGTCGCCGTAGCCGCCGAAGTCCAGTCCGGTGCCGGTCGGGCCGGCAGTGAGGGTCGTCGTCGCCGTCGCCGTGGTGTTCAATTGAGCAAGCAACGGAGTGATGTTCGCATAATTACCAGTCGTACCACTGAAATACTTTCCGATTAGGCCGGTCGTGGAGCTGGAACCCGTATTGACTTGGAAGGTGCCGCCGCTGAGGGTCAGCGCGCCGCTGGTCCCAATCGGCGTATTGCCGCCCACAAAATTCCCGATCACCGTACTGCCACCGGTGATAGTCGTCCCACCTGTGTGAATATTCGCACCATTCAGGGTGACGCTGCCAGGACCGGTGAGCGTAAGGGGGGTGCTGCCGCTGATTTGGCTTGCCAGGTTCAGGTTGGTCCCGGCTTGGGTGACGGTGATGTTGGCGCCCGTACCCGCGAGGGAAACCGTACGGTTTTCGGTCGGCGTGCCTGTACCGGTGTACTGATAGGTGGCACTGTTGCCGGTGCTGCCAATGGTAAGTGATGCGCCGGATCCAGCGCCCAGGCTCCCCACACTGAGAATGCCCTGATTGATAACGACCGAGCCGGTATTGCCGTTGGTGGTCGATGGTAAGGTCAGCGTGCCAGAGCCGGCTTTGGTCAACGTCCCTGATCCAGTGACGTTGCCGCCGAATGTGACGTTGGCAGTGCCGACGTCGACGGTGCCACCCGGTCCGCTGACGCCGATGCCGCGGTTGGTGCTTGTAGAAGCGCCCGTGTATTGCAGTGTGCCCGAAGTCCCGCCCGCCGCGTCGCCCAGAGTCAGCGATGTGCCGACACCGATTGAGCTGGCGGTGTCGTTGATAGTATTAGCGATCAAGGTGCCATTGCCGACCACGACCGGACCGGTAAAGGTATTTGCGCCAGTGAGGGAAAGTGACCCCGATCCACTCTTGGTCAGGCCGGTCGTGCCGTAGATCTTGTCGCCGCCAATGGTGTAGTTGTTGCTCGAATTGACCTGAACGTCGGAAGGCTGCACGCCGACGCCGCCAGTGGTCGAGATGTTAACGGTGTAGATGCCGTTGGTGTTGTGGGCGTCATCGAAGACTGCTTGATCGAGATCTGTATAGATGCTGTTGTTGCTGTTGCTCCAGTTGGCCGTTGTGCCAATGTCCCAGGTCTGGCTGCCCACGCCCGGATGCCAGTAGTTCAGCGCACCGAGAATTTGCAGATTGATCTGCCCTGCGGAAGCCACAAGATTGTAAGTCCGGCCGTCACTGGGCCGGCTGCCAAGAACAAACGTCGAGCCGCTGACGGCGCCGAAGGACAGTAGGTTGATGGTGCCCGCGCTGCCCGCATTGCTCAGGATGTTGATGGTGTTGGTGCCCGAGGATGCCAGGGTGTTGGTGCCGGTAAATCGGTCACCCGCTCCACTCGTCCCGATGTCAAAATTGAGGATGTCGTTGGTAAGTGTGAGAGGCGCATTGACGGCAAGGGTGCCGATGGTGCCAGCGACACCGTTGATGTCCGGCGAGATCACGGTGTTGCTGATGCTGCTCGCACTCGCCGTGGTAGACGTTCCCGTGCCGGTGAGGATAGCGTTGTTGACGGTCAGCGCCCCGGTGCCGGTGGCCGAGCCGCTGGCGTTGTTGAGTGTGAGGATACCCCCCGGTGTGCTGAAAGCCAGGCCGCTTTGAACCGCCGACCCGTTGCCGTTGAACGTCGTGCCGCCTGAATAAGTGTTAGCGCCGGAGAGGGTGAGGTTGGGGCTCGTGCTGCTGGCGCTGACGGTGAGGCTGCCCGTGCCGTTCATGGAATTCTTGATGATGAGCGGCGTGTTGAGCGTGAGGATTGAAGCCGCACTCACGGAGCTTTGACCTGGGACAGTGAGCGCGGTGGAGTCGAAGGTGACCGATCCACCGGCATTAGTGATTGCGGTGTTGCCCCCGAAGCTGACGGCGTGGGCCAAGTTGAGGGCCGCGCCGCCCGTGTATTGGAAGATGCCGCCGTTGAGCGCAATTGTTCCCAGGCCCAAGGTACTCTTGGTTACCGCGCCGCTGGCCACGGTATCGGTACCATTGAACTGCACCGTGCCGGCGCTAAGGGCAAAACCGGCGAAGGTGTTGTTGGCGTTGTTGATAACCGCGATGCCTGCTCCGGTCTTGGTGGCCGTTCCGGCGCCCGAAATCAGGCCCGAGAACGTTGTAGCGTTGGCAACAGTCGCCACCGATTGAAGATTGGCGCTGCGGCCAAGGGTGATCGCGCCTGTGAACGAGGAATTGTTGTCCACGCTGCCGCCGATGGTCACTGCGCCAGTACCGAGATTATTTACCGTAACGGCGCGGGCGATGACCGGGCCGGCCGTGCCCTGCCCTGCGGTTCCGCCGGTGAGGAGCGCGATGGAGTTGGTGAGGGTGTTGGCGTCGCCCAGAGTGACCGCAGTGGCCGAGTTACCGAAGGCCCCAACGGCGCTCAATGGAGCGCTGACGTCGGCGATCAGGACGCCCATGGTTTCGGAAGTGTTACCCGTATAACTGTTGGCGCCAGCCAACACCACTTTATTGGTTGCACCGGCGCTGCGGAGATTGAAATTCTGGTTGCCGCTGATGGTGTTGGAGAAGATCAGCGAGGTGGTGCCGGTAGTATTGGTGAACAAATCCGCCTGCGCCGTTGCGAGAGTGACAAGCCCGCTGAAAGTCAGGGTGCCAGCGGTGGTGATGCCCAGCCCGCCGTTGATCGTGAAGGCGTTGCCAAGCGTGACGCTGGCCCCGGTTGAATTCAGGTTATTGCCGCTGCCGCCATTGCCGATGTTCACGGTTCCCGTGCCAAATGGGCCACTGGTGAGCGCTCCGGGCGTTCCGCTGCTGCCGCCTGTAATCCCGACAGCACCGCCCGCCACATTCGTGGCGTAAGTGAAGCCGCCCGAGAAGGTGCTTGTGCTATTGGATAGGATCAGGTTACCCGCGCCGGACTTGCTGATTCCACCCGTGCCAGTGATTTGACCAGAGAGGTTAAGCCCATTGGCGCTCGTGTCGTTGATAACAAGGCTGCGCACGCTGGTACCGAGATTAACAGCACCCGACAACTCGATGTCCTGGCTGCCGCCGATGGTGCCGCCCTGACCTGTACCGAAAGCGACGGCATTGGTGATCGCATTGCCGCTGTTCGCGGTCGTCAACGCAAGCGTAGACGACAACGTGCCGTTCATGAACGTGAGAGTGCCAGAACCAAGTGAACCTTTATTGCCTACCTGGAGTGTGCTGCCGGCCGAGAGATTTGTGCCCCCAAGGTAACTGTTTGCGGTGGGCAAGCTGACCACGCCGGCGCTGCTGCCGGCCACGCCGAGAATACCATTGCCGCTGATCAACCCAGTCGCAACGAGAGTTCCATCATTCGCACCGAGGCTCAGAACTTTAGTCGAGGGAATCGACAGGGCGCTGCCCAAAGTAACCGTCTGGCCAACTGAAGTCCTGCCGGAAAAAAGCGCCACCCCACCTGACACAACGCTTGAGGTGTCAGTGACGGTGATGGGGGTGTTAAAGGTGATCGCCCCCGCCTTGCTGGTCAGGCTGAGGATTCCGTTCAGGCCAAGCGAAACCGTGCCAGAGCCGATGGCCGTGGGATTTGAATCCCCTGTTTTCCCGGCGAGGATCAGCGCGCCGCCAGCAACGTTGACGACAGTCGAAGCATTTGTGAAACCGGCCGTGGTCGTGCTATCCAACAGCAGGCTGCCCGCGCCGGATTTATTGATGGTGAGTGCCGCGCCGCTGTCGGTGATCTGATTCAGGTCGATCTCAGAACCACTTGCCTGGTTCAGGTTGTAGGTGCTGGAGCCGCCCGCACCGGTGAAAGTCGTGCCTGTAAACCGTGCCGTGTTGCCCGTGCTGTTCAGGGTAATGACCGGATCGAGGCTCAAGGCGCCCATCAAAGCGATATTCGAGGTCTGCACGTCAATGGTGGAACTGGCGCCAGTCACGTTAACGTTGTTGCCGTAGGTAATTGTTGGCTGAATGGTCTGTGGTGAAAGAAGCGTGTTGCTGAAAGGCGAGCCGGTGGCCGTTCCAAAGCCGGCCTGAACTCCAAAGCCGCCTCCGCCCTGGTAGAACGCGATGGTGATGTCGTGTGCCCCCGCGGTGAGATTCGCGCTGCCGCTCCGAGTCGCCTGGCCCTGGAAAAAGTTGTTGTTGACGACGGTATTGCCGTCCACGAACAGCATGCTTCCATCGTCGCTGGTCGTATAAAAGTTCGTCACGCCGGCGGTGGCGATGTTCACTTTGCCAGTCCAGGTTGCGATGAAGTTGCCGGTGCCGTTGTAGCCCTGGCTTGAGAACGCCGTCCCGGTGCCGTAGCCCGCATTGCTGAAATCAAAAGTCGTCACCCCACCGGTGGTCGTGTTGGCAGTTACCGCCGGCGTCTGTGACGCAAGAAGCGATTGAAGGTGAGCCAGATCGACAAAATCGGGATCAGCGTTATTCGTACTATTCGGAGTGAGGTTGTAATACTTGCCCTGCAACCCGGAACCAAAGGTGATGGAGTTATTGCCTGAACGCAGGGAAAGCGTACCTCCCTGCAGGGCAACGGCGGACGTTCCGATGGAATGGTTGGTGGTGACCAGCGACGTGGGATCGCCGGCAATCAGCGTTGCGCCGGTGGCCACGCTTACGGTGCCAGCGATGGTGTTGGCGGTATTGGTCAGTGTCAGCGCCGCCCGTCCCGCCGACGGTGGTTGTGCCGGTGTAGGAGAGCACGCCGCTAAGTGTTTGTGTGCCGCTGCCGGTTTTGGTCAGACTGCCGGTGCCAGCGCCATTGGCGATCGTGCCGGCGAAACTGGAGGTGTTGCTGTTGCCGAGGGTCAAATTTGTCCCGGCTACATTGTTAAGAACCACACTTCCCGAACCGGCAAGTGTGCCGATTTGCGGTGCAGTAGCGTTCATAATCAGCGTCGCGGTCGCCAATCCATTGGGTGTCATCGTCACGGCGGCGGAATGGCCGATGCTGTCATTGGAGTTGACCGTGACCGAACCGGCGGCCGTGTTACCGGCAGGGGCAATAGTCAATGAACCTGAGCCGAAAGCACCGACCGCTTGTCCCGTCAACGTACCATTGGTCACAGTGGTGCCAGCCGAGTATGCGTTGGCGCTCGTGAGAGTGAGGACGCCAGCGCCATCCTTAGTCAACGTGCCTGGCACGGTAACTGAGCTCACAACCGCATCACCAATCGACCCTCCGCCGATTGAATAGTCATGCCCGGTCGATGTATGCACCGTGGTGGAAATGGGAAGCACTCCACCGCCCGCAACCGCGACAGTCGTAAGCGCCGGTGAACCCGATAGGCTGGCGGGATCGGGGAAGATGACAGTGTCGCCGTTCGTGAAGACGTTCGTGCTCGCCGTGGTCGTCCAGTTGGCGGCGGCATTGTCCCATGTCGTTCCATCCGCGGTGCCCGTCCAAGTGTCTGTCGAGGTCTTGGGCGTGACGAGCACATCAAGTTCACCGCTATTGAAAGCGGCGCTGTAATTGAAGGTTGACGTGCCATTATTCGAAAAAATGTTGGCAGTCGCCGACGGCGCGCCGGAATACGTGCCGACTTTATAGGTGCCGGGAATGACAGTGGATTGAAACGTAAGTGCCAGATTGATTGTTCCGGACGGTGCGAAACTCCCGCCGGTGACGGCAAACGCGTCGAAGTTCCCCGCAGCCGTTGACGAACCGATGTTAAAGTTCAGGTTCGCGCCGGTGTTCAGCGTCAGGCCGTTGCTGAAGGATAGGGTGGAATAACTGGTGCCGGAGGTGGCCTGTGGGCTGAGGGTGGCACCGTTCTGGATAGTCGTCGCATATCCGACCGTCCCTGTGCCGCTCAAATTGCCGGCCGCGAACTGGGTGTTGCTGCTCGCGATAGTGAGGACATTGGTGTTGCCGCTGGCGGCAATCGGGCCAAGCGGGCCATTTGTCGTGGTAGGTGTTGTGGTGCTGTTGTAAAGCAACGTGCCGCCGCGCACGACGGTGGCGCCAGTGTAGGTGTTGGCATTGCCGCTGATCTTGACGGTACCGCCGCTGACGTTGATGCCGTTGGTCAGCGTTGTGCCTTCGATGATTGCCCCGCCGACGTTCAGGCCGCCGGTCCCGCCGATGACGCCTGAGAATTCGGTCTGGCCGCCAGAGGCTTGTGCGAAGTGAACGGCGTCGGCGCTTGCGTTAGCGCTGAGAGTGATGCCGCCGGTGAACTTGGAGAAGTCAGGAGTAAAACCACCCAGGGAAAGCTGGCCGGTGCCGCCGGTACCAAAGGTGATATTGCGGGCAATCGTGATCGCAGGGCTCGCCGAGGTCCCCAGTCCGCCGGCCGTCCCATTCTGTCCGAAGGTCATGAGTCCGGTGTTGATGCTGCCCAGCGGGGTGGCGTTGTTGGCGGAAGTGTTATTTCCAACCTGCATCGTCGCGGCGTTGTTACCGAGTGGGCTCGAGACGCCTGCCGCGGCCGCGTCGTTGTCGGCGACATACATTCCGCCTGAATAAAACACTAATGCAGTTGTCGCAGTAACGGTTCCCGCATCAGTTCCCACTGCGCCATTTCCAGCAACGACAGCGGGCGCGGCGAAGTTGGCATAGATCCCCGTCGGCGCATTCGCACCCGAGCCGCCAATAAAGCGCATATTATTGATGACGACGCCACCTGTTCCGTCGTAGTTCAAGAAGTTGGCACTATTACCATTGCGAATCTGCCCCATCAGCATTGCCTCAGGGACGTTGCCGACGCCTCGAATGGTGCGAATGTTGCGATTAGCAGCAGTGCCCTCGAAATCAATACCGTTCTGCAGGATCAACATGGCATTGGCCGTCGGTGAGCCGAACGCCCAGCCGTCACCGCCGCCATTAGGAACCTGGCCGGTTGCCTTGGATTGAATAACCTGCCCGACTACGTTGATGATTCCCGTCGGACCCCCATTGGGTGTCAACTCAACTGCACGAACGCTGCTTGAGGTCGGATTAGCAACCCAAGCCGAGAAACCCGGATTCGAGAAGCCGTTAGCACCGGGAAACTGAATTTGACCAGCTCCCGTGCCGATTGCCGCTCGCAAATCCCAAGTGGAGGTACTGCCAATGCCGAAGCCAAGTTGTGCGCCGACTTCCAGAATCGCGATCCCGCTATTTGAGCCATTCAGGATATTAACGTTACCCGTTCCAAGTGCGTTCACATTCCTGCGCCGAAAGGACCGCGACGGACGCCGTTGTGGCCGTAGGCGAAACTACAATGTTCCCGGAGTAGCCGCTGTTATTGCCGCTTAAAACAACTTCACCCACCTGAAAGCCTGCGAATGCGGAGGTCGTGTAGCCCGTCGTACCGCTATTGTTGGCCAGGTTCGTCGTAATCGTCAGAGCGTTGCCGCCGCTCAAAGCCCCGGCGATCGTCACTAACCCAGCGCTATTGGCATTGATCGTGGTAGCCGCACCCAGCGTCACTGCGTTGCTGGAACTGCCCAGAGTGATAGCGGCCGCCCCGCTTTGCGTGATCGAATTCGCCGCAGCCAGGAATGTGATCGGCCCGGTCATGTTGACATGCCGGTACCGCTTCCGTTGAAGGTCGGAGCCACGTTAAACGTAATGGCATCGGAGATATTAAATGCGCCCGTCCCGCTCTGGGTGATTGTCGGCGTCGTGCCGGCGAACGCCCACGAATTGCCGCCGATGGTCTCAGCCACCGTCGCAGAACTGTTCAGAACCAGCTTGTTGAGCTGGAACCCATTGGCAAAGTCGTCGGTGGAGACGTAGCCTGTGCTCCCACTGCCCAGGAAGTCCAAGGCGGTCGTTGTGCTGCCAGTACTCGACGGTGCGCCGCTACTACCACTTCCAGTCCAATCGGACGGAGTGGTCGGTGCTCCAGTTGTTCGTGGTGCTGTCCCATACGGAGTCAGCCAATACCTTTCCAACGCCGGAAAATGCGCCCATTCCGGCGACGGCAGCGGCAATCATTGCCCGACGTTTTGACAAGCTCTTTAAAAATTGTTGCTTCTTGGCAGACACGTTCCCGGATGCAATGCCGTGAGACATTCTCGCTCCTCAGTTGAGTTCGACCGACTGGCCGCGTGCCGCGGCGATTCCTCGACCACGTTCAAGAACAAAGATATGATGATGCCATACAAGATATGGGCGGATTCCGCGGGAATTCCCTCGGCCGCTTTTCTACTTCAATCTAACGAGCGAATAGAACGAAAGGTTCACCATTTCGCCAAGAGCCCTTGACACCCGCCTGATACATTGCCCTGCGCTCACACGAAAGCCTGGTTCATGAACAGTATCTCCTGCAGCCAACAGGAGAACCTTCGGAAATTGCCACTGTATCTTACCTCACCGATAGCCAATCGCAAATGGCAATAATAAAGTCACCTAAGTTTCATTAAAGAAGACAACGCGAAGCGCTCCCATCAGTGCTTCATAGCATTCAGTTCTCCATCCGACACCGCCCGAAACGTACCGCCCGTCTTGTCAGCAATTGTCTTCATCATGTCGGCCGACGACGCACGCCCAAGCGCCAACGTGTCAACCCTGGCCTTCTTTGCCCTTGCGGCCGTCACAATTGCCTGTGCGTCCTCGGGTTCCAGCGATTTTCCGGTGGCCAGGATGATCTGTTCCGGCTTCTGTTTCATCGCCTGCTCAAGGGCCGGAATTGGCTCTCCCCGGCCGCCGGCGATGATGTCTTCGATGGCCGCCCGGCACTTGGCCGTGTTCTCCGCCGTCGCTTGCTCCATGCCGCCTGCCGGATACTTCTCAACCTTCCCATTCACCTCCCAGAAGACAACCTGATACTTCATATTGGGAGAGAGAGTCTCTAAGGATTTTTGGCAGGCCATGATCGTCAGGTCGAACACGCTTCGCGTCGCATCACCCCGATCAAGCAGATAGACCACGGACGGGCCGCGCAGGGGAAGGCCCAGGAAACTCGGTCCTTTAACAACCGGAGGAGCCACGCCATCAGTGCCGGCCACCGGCGTTCCCGTAGAAGGGTTCCCGATGTTCCCCCCGGAATTGCGCATGGCCAGCCACGTGACAAGCACCGCAAGCAAAATCGCCCCGGCCGCTATGCCCGCGATCAGCCCAACCGGCCGAGATGAGGGAGGCCGATCAGTCGCGGAAGCGTGCGGAGACTTCAGACGATTCGACAGGCCGCTGCCGCTGCCCGTGATGCCGCTGCTCGCCACGACGTTCGCCAGATCGTCCAAGCCAGTCCCCGCCGTTTCCACCTGACGCTGGTTCTGATAAAGCGTTTTAGACCCCTGGTCGGCCGAAGGCCCGTTGCCTTTCAGGTGGGCCGGCACGGTCTGGATCGTGCCGCAATGCTGGCAGCGGCAGACGCCGCCCGCGAAACCGTCATCAATATCGAGCACCGTTTTGCAGTTGGTGCAGGTAAGTCGGATCATGAAACAGGCCGCCAGGGTTGGAGACGCGACGGACTCGATTGTCCTGATTGGATCATATACACCGCGCCCAGATGATGCCAGTTTTAACGGCTACGCATCAGGGCTGCCACAAGTAATAAAACCCGGCAGGCACAAATGCACTGGATTGGGGCAGGTTAATGTTGATGACGTTGGCTTGCGGAGTAGGCGACTGGCTGCTGGCGTAGATTGATCCCGTGTAACCATACGGCCGCTTGTACAGCACCACTTGCGCGTTCTTCGCATTCGACAGCGTCTTGGCAAGGTCAATCGCATCGTCCAGCAGGCCAAGCTGATCCACCAACCCCAGCCGAAGCGCCTCGGTGCCACTGAAAACCCGGCCGCTGTATATGCCGGCATACGTCGCTGGCTGCGTGGCCGGCGGGGCGGGTGGATTTTCAGTAACTGGCCGGCGAGACTTCACAATCGACTCAAACCGCGCGAAATACTCGTTTACCATCTCCTGCATAATCTGATCCTCAAGCGGCTGCGCGTGCTTGAATGGCGAGCCCATTTCTTTCAGCGTGCCGCTGTGGATAGCGCGGGGAATGATGCCCAGCTTGCCTTCAAGAAAATCGCGCGCATCGAAAGATTGAAAGATGACCCCAATGCTCCCCACGACGCTCGTGGGCGAGGCCACAATCTTGTCGGCCGCGCAAGAGACGTAATACGCGCCGCTGGCCGCCACGTCCTGGCAATCGGCCACAATGGGCTTTTTGCTCTTCTCCCGGAAACGCAGCAACTCCTGGTACATCGCATCCGAGGCCGTCACCGTTCCGCCCGGCGAGTTCACGCGCAGGACAATGGCCGCGACATCAGAATCAGCCTGGGCTTTTTGAACCTGCTGGGTGAAGAGGCTCAGATCGTTTTCCGTAGCCTGAAGCAGACCGCCCTGTTTGGCGTTGAGAATCATCCCCTCAACCGGAATGATCACGATCTTCTTAGGCGACCACCCCTGCCCTTCCTTGACGACGCTCTCTTCCAGCGTGCTGGAACTCGACACGGGAGTAATTAGAAAACTAGGCACGCCGCAACCGCCCGCCAGCGTGGCAAGGGCGAAAGCAACCAGAGAACAAAACAGGGGATGGCGCATCTTCAGGGTCCTTCCAGAATAGGATACGGTATTCAATCTGGAGGTGAGTCATACCGTGGCGTATCACGTGAGTAAACAGCGGTTCGGGCAGTTGGTGGAGGAGGCCCTGGCGCAATTGCCCGAGCAGTTTGCTCAATTCATGGAAGAGGTGCCGGTGGAGATTCGCCAGCGCCCCACAACAAAGCAGCTTGGGCGATTGGGCGACCGCAAGGGCGGGGTGCTGCTGGGGCTCTACGTCGGCAGGCCGCTGACGGAGCGTAGCGTGGAGGAGTCCGGGCGAATGCCGGACGTGATCTACATTTTCCAGAACGGAATCGAGCTGGTCTGCCAGGACGAAGAGGAGTTGGTCGAGCAGGTGCGCGTCACGGTCTTGCACGAGATCGGCCACCATTTTGGGATGAGCGAAGAAGATCTCGAAGAGCTGGGATATGGTTGAGAGCGAAGCCAACCCGCCCCCCGATAAAACTATTCCACCGCCGCCACCTGCGTCGCCGGCCGGGTCGTGGTACGAGTTGTCGGCCGCGTGCTGCTGCGTGTTGTCGCGCGTGTCGTCGGCTGAGAAGCCGCTCGCGTAAATTCGCTCGACTGAAGCAAACCTGCCATCTGATCCGCCCGCGCCAGCACCGCCGCTTCCGTCGGCTGCGTTGTCTTGGGGTGCATCTTGAAATGCCAGTGGTGATGATCCTGTGCCCCGGCCATCTCCGCGAACAGATCGATCGGCGGCTGCATGTAAATCGGTGAACGCATGTCCTGACACGTCTTGATCGTCTCGTAACCGTCCCTGCGAACGATCACGTCATACGGCCCATACCATGTGAAATCCCGCGTGAATGGCGTGCGCCCAAGCTCCTGATCGTTCAATATCACCACCGCCCCCGGCGGATCGGTCGTTACCGTCAGGGTCTGCCTCGCACACCCCGGCTCAAGCATCAACAAACCCATGATAAACAAGACGCGTCGCAAGATGGTCGAAAGTATAGAGGCCAGCCGGCCGAGGGCAAGCGTTGCCTCAACGCCGCGGGCGTACAATCCCGTGACCTTCGCCAATCCTCTGCTAAACTCCGGAACACAATGTTTTTCCGCGTGCTCTTTCTCATCCTCGCCACCCTCGACATCCTCTGGTGGATCTGGGCCGACCGCCGCCTGCGTCCACTGCGCACGGCCTTCATCTGGCGCCGCCTCCTGGGGCTGTTCATCGGGACGCAGATGGTGTTTCTCCTGATGTGGATCGTTCAGATCCGCATGCTCCGCAACGGCATCATCCCCGCCCCCGTCGTCGCCTGCGTATTCATCTGGCACCTTCTGGTCCTGCCCATCACCGCCGTCGGACATGGCCTTCTCGACATCGCCACCACCGCCCGCCGACGTTTGAAGGGCCAAACCGTTGCGTCGCCCCCGCCCGAAACCGCGTCGCAGTTCGTAGTCGGCGCCCAGCCTTCCCGCCGACAGTTACTCGCGGCGGCCGGTGTTGCCATGCCTCCTCTCCTGCTTGTGGGTGGCGTGGGCGCTGGCATGAAGCAACTGGGCACCTTTCGCATCCGCCGCATCGACCTTCCCCTCGCCGGGCTTCCGCCGCATTTTGACGGCCTCACAATCGCCCACGTCAGCGACATACACGTCGGCCGTTTCACGACCAACCGCATGCTCGCCAACGTCGCCGACGCCACCAACGGCCTGAAGGCCGATCTTGTGCTTCTCACCGGCGATCTCATCGACTACTCCGTCTCCGATCTGCCCGGCGCGCTCGACTTTGTGAAGCGACTCGACCCGCGCCACGGCCTGGCCATGTGCATCGGCAACCACGATCTGGTCGATTCCGCTTATGACTTTGTCGCCGGCGTGCGCCGAGCCAACGTGCCGCTCCTTGTCGATCAGGTCATGCCCCTCCGCCTCCCGCAAGGCTACATCGATCTGTATGGCGTGAATTGGGAACGCGAGGAAAAGAAGCTCATCGCCGCCGTCAACAAGCTCAGCCCCCGGCCGGGCGGTTTCCCGATTCTGATGGCCCATCATCCCCACGCCTTTGACCCCGCCGCCCTCCGAGGCTTTCCCCTCACCCTCTCAGGCCATACCCACGGCGGCCAATTGATGCTCAACGAGCGCCTCGGCTGCGGGCCGGTCATGTTTCGCTATTGGTCAGGCGTCTACCGCAAAGGCAACAACACCCTGGTTGTCTCCAACGGCGTGGGCAACTGGTTCCCGTTGCGCATCCAGGCCCCGGCCGAAATCATTCATCTCACGCTCCGCGTCCCCTCCTGAAATCATCACAAAATATTCACCGCCCGCGCCGCCAGCAGCGCCACCACCGCCAGCGAAATCACCGATTGAATCATCACCAGCACCTTCGCCCATCGTGACAGAATCGGCGTATCCGTCGGCGAAAACGCCGTGCTGGTGTTGAACGCCAGAAACAAATAATCAACAAACAGCGGCGACCACGGCCGCTGATCGCTCGGCACTTTCTTCGGCGGCAGCGTCATCTGCGGAAACAAAAACGCCCCCGTCGTATGCCCCGCCCGCTGATCCCGCCCATACGGCCCGCCCGCATCCAGCCGCCAGTACCACGATGCAAACACCAGCACATTCGTCGCCCACAGCGCCGCCGCCGACCGCATCAGCAATACCGGCGGTTCCTTGTGCGCCGGCAGCGCCTTGATCAGCAACACCAATGACCAAAGCATGTAGACCGTCAGCACACCCGACAACACATGTCCCAGCACCCGATTGGCCGCGTGATTGCCGGTGCGGTGCGTGATGACGCTGGGGATAATAAACAGCGAGATGATCAACAGCGGCAGCCACCGCGGCCCGACCGCGATTGTCGGCGGCAACGATAGATACAGCCCGCCCACCGCCAGACACGCCACAATCGCCGGCCAGCGCGGCTCGGGGGGCAATGCCGCTTCATCCGGCTCATCAGGCGTCATGGAAAGTTCCCCCTTGAGCAACACGTACATACCCCGCCACGCAGGATGCTCTGCCACCAAATGCCGGCGGCTGGCGGGTTCCCCTCGCAGGGTCTCGCCAGCTCGCCGGTTTCTCGCCCTCAGACGTTTTCATCGGTGCAAACCTTCCCCTCCATGAGCAGCGCTAACCTTCACTCAATGCCCCGGCACGAACGTGATGCAGACCGGCGCCTGCAGCTCGATTGATCCGCCTACTGGCTTAAGCGCGCCGCTCGAAGGGTCAATGTGAAACACGACGATGTTGTTGGACTCCTGATTCGCCGCGATGAGATACGCGCCGAATGGATCAATGGCAAAGTTCCGCGGCGACTTACCCTGTGTCGGCTCATGACCCACAACCGTCAGTTTCCCGCTCTGTGCATCGACGCTGTAAATAACGATGCTGTCGTGGCCGCGGTTTGACGCATAAACAAACTTGCCATTGGGATGCACCTGAATCTCGGCGGCCGAGTTGTTTTCCTTGAAATCCGCCGGCAGCATCGACAGCGTCTGAATCTCCGCCAGCGCCCCGCGATCCGCATCATACGTGAATGCCGTCACCGTCGAAGCCAGCTCATTGGCCACGTAAACAAATTTCCCATTGGGGGCAAAAGCCAGGTGCCGCGGCCCCGACGCCGGCGGCGAAATCCCGGCCGGCGGATCATTCGGCGTCAGCGTCCCCTTGCCCGCGTCCAGCTTATACACCAGCACCTTGTCCAGCCCCAGGTCGCACGCGAGCACGAACTTGTTGGCCGGATCGGGAACGATGCAATGCGCGTGCGGCCCCTGCTGGCGTTTGGGATCGCCCCCCGTGCCCTTGTGCTGAAAGAAGGCCGTCTGCTCACCCAGCTTGCCATCCTCGGCAATGCGAAGCGCCTCGATGCTGCCGCCCCCATAGTTGGCGACAAGGGCGTTTTTCCCAGTGGAGTCAACCGCCACAAAACAAGGCCCGTTGCCCCCGGCCGACTGCGTGTTCAATAGAGTCAGCTTCCCATCCGCGCCGATGGAAAACGCACTGACATCCCCAGCCTTGTTGGTCCAGTATTCATTAACAGCGTACAGAAATTTCCGATTGGGATGAAGCGTGAGAAAAGAAGGATTGGCCGACTCCGCCGCCACCTCGGGCGGCGTTAGCGCACCCGTTGCCGGGTCAAAGCGCATCATGTAGATGCCCTTGCTCTTAGGCCCGGAATAAGTGCCAACATAAACCAGCATCGAATCTCCTTTAGCCCCCGCCGGCGCGTCTGCCCCCCGGGCGGGAACGACCAATGCAACAGCGGAAAACAGGGTCACGATCAGAATCAGTCTCAACATAGCGGATGCTCCCGGTAAGGAAGCGGACATGGTAGCGGGTGGCCGGGGAAAGAGTAGGTGGAGGAGGGAGTTGGTTGCTGGTGGAGCATTAAGTGTTGCTGAAAAGACTGCGCGTGGTCATGGGAAGCGGGTGGCGATACCATTTATGCAATGGCTGGGGCTGAGGCATCATGTCGGCTGTATCTCAACGACAAGGTTGTCGGGACGGTGAAGGTGCGCGGGTGCGAGGCCTCCTGGCATTACGGCGATTTTGAGCCGGGGGAGGAATTTAAGGAATTCGCCACGGTGTTCGGGCGGTGGTCCTTGCTGATGCATGCGGATGATGGGAGCAGATTGAGCCAGGCAGCGTCCGAGGAACTGCGGGAGGCGGAGTATGACATGGACCGCCTACGGGCGCAGGTTTATTTTCCGGATCGGGAGGAGTGGCGGAAGGTGGCGCAGCTGAACATCGACGGCGGGCTGATCGAGTGGAAAGAGTATTGAGGATCGTTTGCGATTTTAGTTCGCGGCGACGGGTTTGGGGGCGTCGGGGGTTGCGGGGAGAGGCTTGCCGCCATTGAGGAGCTGGGTGAGGGCGAGCTGCGCTTTCTGGTGTTTGGCCCGGGCTTCGTCTAGCGCCGTTTTGGAGGTTTGCCAGACGGTGTTCTGGTGGACCGAGGTTTCAAATTCCTTCCGCATGGTGGAAACTTTGGTGGTGGCGGCGACGAGTTTGCCCTTGGCGTCGGCGACTTTGGGGTCCGCCAGGAGGGCCTCGCCTTCCAGCCGGTGAACTTCAGCGCCAAACTGGATCGACTGCTGGGTGGCTTTCATGACGTCTTCGCCGCTTTCGCCGCGCTGGTGCATGGCATCAATTTCTTTTTCGGTTTTGGCCTTCTGCTTGAGGGCGGATTGGTAGGCGGCGTTGTCAGCAAGGTGGGCCTTAGCCGCGTTGGCCGCGGCGTCGTATTCGGCCTGCGCCTGCGTCTGGGCAGCGAGGGCGGCCACGTAATCGGGCGAGGATTCGAACGCCGAGCGAAGGTTGACGGCAATCGTGTTGAGGTTGGATTCGGCCTTTTCAACTTCAGTGTTGGAGGCGGCCACTTCCTTGCGCGCGGCGATGATCGCAGCGGTGTCTTTGGAGGTATCGGCCTGGTTCTGCTGCTGGTTGGCGTTGCCGTTATTGCCGTTGTTATTGTTGTAGTTGCCGTTGCTGTTATTGCCGTTGTTGTTGCCCCGGCCGCCGCCGCCGAAGCCTCCGCCGCCACCTCCACCGCCTGGCCCGCGGCCGCCGCCACCACCACCGCGTGCGAACGAGGATTGGACAAACAGGCAGAGAATGACGAGGAGGGCGATGGGCAGGATTCGAGAGATTTTCATCGGGCTTCTTCCGGCAAGTGGAGATGAGCAGAGCGTTGGACCAATCGGTACTATAACGGATAACGCCAATGTGAAGAGATTGTTTCGCACCAGAAACTAAAAACCAAAGCCTTGACTATCGCTCCCCGCCATGATAGGGTTTTGTTAGCTTCCACTACGGAAGCTCCGGCCGCCAGAAAAGGAGGGGACAAACCCAATCCCACCCCAACGCGTCCGCAGTGTTCTTTGACAATCGAATAGCGAACGCATCATCTTAATCTTTATCTTCATCCTAATCCCCCCTCCACTCCCTCCACTCGTAGCATGGGCGTCCCGCCCATGTCCCCCAGATCCATCTCCACAACTACCTAACTATACCCTTTCCAAATCCTCCGCGCATCTCGGCACCTCCGCGGCAAAACTCCTCTCCCCTCCGTGCCCTCAGTGTCTCCGTGGTGAATCATCCTCCCCCAGTCGAAAGGCCCGCCTTGAGCCTGTCGAGAGGGGGCGGTTTCGGGGAGAAAACAGGGAGGTTTTACGTCGAAAAGGGGGTAAAAAGGGGGAGGAAATGGGGAGGTTTTGGGGAGCATTTGGGGGCGCTTTTTTCCAGGCAATTTGGCCTAAACCCTTGCCAATCCTCAACCCCCGCAAAACCAAACTCCCAAACTCGTTTTTGCGCACAAAAGGCGACACGTTTCGGCTGAAATCTGTCACCGATTGCAGGCCGACCTATTTTACCGCCGTGATCGGCGATCGGTACTTCGCCCCACCAGCCTTCTTCAACGCCGCTATCCCTTCGTTCCACGTAAGCAGGGGCACCGTCTTGAAGTTGTGAACCGCACCGCCCGCCGTCGCCGCCAGCGCGAACGCGGCCGCCGTCTGGGCATCCGGCATCTGCGCAATTCCCACAAAGTCATGCTCGCCAAACGCCAGCCAGAACCCCTCCAATTTCCCGCCCAACCCCTCAACCAGCCCGCGCACCGCCACCGACCGATCCTCGGGATCTTTCACCAACGCCGCGATGGCAGCCGACGTGTAACACCCCTGAAACAGATAAGGCGACATGAAATATCCTTCGGCGAGTTGTCCAATCAACCACCGCCCGACCAACGACGGGCAGTTGGCCCAGCATACCGGGGATCAACGCGTGCCACAAAATTGTGGGACCCACGCCGGACCACAGGGGGGCCGCTCGTCCTCCTCAAGACTCAATCCCTCCGTTATCGTGGAGACCTCATGATCGGAACCACTCTAGTGCTCCGGCGACTGTGCATATTTCTAGTCGCGCTTAGCGTCCTGGCCGCCTCGGCGGCCGCGGCCGAGCCAACTCGGATCTACATTGCCAACGACGACCACACCGATTTCATGTGGACGGCCGACGCCGACACCTACGCTGATGTTTTTGTGGACATGCTGGACTTCCACATGAAACTCTCCGACGACACTGCCGCCAATCCGCCGGCACTCCGCAGTCGCTTCAACGCGGACGGAAGCTATTGGCTATGGTGCTACGAACACAAAAAAACATCGGCCGAATTTGAACGAGTGATCGCCCATTTGAAAGATGGAACACTCAGGGCCCCGCTGACTACGCTGGTTTCCTGCTACGGCGCGCAACCCGCGGAGGCGGTGCTTCGCGGCATGTACTATGCCGGTCGGTTGGAACGGCGCTTCAAGATGCGATTCCCGTTGGCCTGCGCAATGGAGAATCAGACGCTTCCGCTTGGACTCTCGTCATTGTTCGCTGGCGCGGGCGCCCGCTACTCCTGGCGGGGAGTGTGCGGATGCGCCAGCAAGCTGCCCAATAAAATCCTATCGCAGCGCGACCATGAAATTTACTGGTACACCGGGCCCGACGACCAGCGCGTGCTGATGAAATGGTATTCGCTCGGGGCGCAGAACGTCGGCACGTATGCCGAGGTGGGCAACCCGGCGGCGGCCATCGCGTGGGTGCAGTCCGACGCCGGATTCCTTGAACGCTACGTCAATCCCGTGAGCAACCAACCCTACTTCGTCGTGGGACTTTTCGGGTTTGGCGGCGATGACCTTGCTAGAAAGACGGGCGTCAAGCCACCCGCAACTGTTCCCGGCGCACCGGGTCTGCCAAAGATCGCGGCCTCGCCCTATTGCGACCATTTCCACGACATCGCGAAAAGGTTGACCACGCGCGAGCGTGAAGTGATCGTGTCAAACGAAGTCGATTTCTTCCAGGACTTCGAAGCCCGCTATGGCAAGACCCTCGACAGCGAGCGGGTCACCTATGGCAACGAGTGGGATTTGTACTCCGCCTCTATGTCCGAAACGTCGGCGCGTGAAACGCGCGGTGGAAAAGCTTCGCTCGGCCGAACTGTTAGCCACACTGGTGAGCCTGCATTATCCCGATTTCATGCGCCGCCACACCGCCGCCCGCGACCGCGCGTTTAACAGTCTCGGCCTCTATTGG
This sequence comes from uncultured Phycisphaerales bacterium, assembly GCA_963788015.1. Taxonomy (GTDB): domain Bacteria; phylum Planctomycetota; class Phycisphaerae; order Tepidisphaerales; family Tepidisphaeraceae; genus JBBRHH01. The sequence continues at coordinate 1,021,958 of CAWBEY010000012.1, read as the reverse complement.
GAGCATGACTGGACCGCCGACGGGCCAATCTCGCGCGGGCAACGAGCGGCGTGGCAGGAGCTTCAGGCCGCGGAGGTGGAAGCTTACGTGAACTCGGTTTACGCCGAGGCGGCGCTTCGGCTGGGCGGCATGATCAACCGTCCTGAAAACTCCACTCGATTTTTCATGCTTAATCCGCTGGGCTGGCCGCGCACTGATTTCGCGGACTTCCCATATTCCGGCTCGCCGGACATACACGTTTGTGACGTTGTGAGCCAAAAAGATGTGCCTCACCAACTCGTCCAGCTCAGCGGTGCCAAGCGATTGCGGATTCTCGCCAGCGACGTCCCGGCCGCCGGATACAAGGTCTACGAGATCCTCCCCGGCCCCGGCACAGCATCGACTGACGACGCAGCGGCAATCAGCGGCGACGACAAAAGAATCATCGAAAATACGGCCGTGAAGCTGGTCGTTAATCGCGAAGGCGTTGTTCGTAGCTTCATCGACAAGCTCCACGGCAATGTCGAACTGGCGGGTGATCATAAGATGAACGAGATCGCAGCGGGATTGGAGGAAGGCGCAGCGCTTGAAGTGGAAAATCGCGGCCCGGTTTCCGTCACCCTTCGGCCCGGAGCCAGGCCGGTCTGGCCCACACCACCGCCATCACGCTCTACCGCGACTCCGATCGCGTTGACATCGTAAATGAGATCAACGCAAACTTTTCGGATGTTCGCTATTGGACCTTCTCCTTTGCGCTAGATGCGCCGGCCGTACACACCGAGGAAGTCGGCGCCATCAACCTCAACAAGCTCAAATCGGATGGCGGCGATTACGCAAACACACATGCCCGCTACGACCATATCACCGTCAATCATTTTGCCGACTTGACAGACGGATCGGGAAAGAAAGGCGTCACCCTCTCCAATGCTGACCTGGCCTTCGCGCGCCTTGGCAATAGCACCGTTGCCTCACTCGACACGCGCACTCCGCAAATCAACATGCTGGCCGGCGGACAGGTAGATGGGCGCTCGCTGGGCATTCAAGACCAGAACGGCGCATCGCATTTCGTCCAGCGATTCGCGCTCCATCCGCACGGCGATTACGATCCCGCCGCCGCCATGAAGTTCGCGCTCGAGCATCAGAACCCGTTCATAACCGGCGCTGTGATCGGGGAAAACATCACTCCATATCCCGCAGACACTTACTCGCTGCTGACGGTGGCCAACCCCAACGTTCTTCTCTGGGCGCTGAAACCGGCCGAGGAAGGCATCGCCGGCGGTGTGATCGTCCGGCTATGGAATCTCTCCGACAAACCTGCCAAAAGCGACCTGTCTTTCCAACCCGGCATAGCCGCCGCGACCCGAACGACCCATATTGAGACAGACATACAAGCCGCTCTTGTCTCGCCAAAGGGCGCAATGACCGCGACGTTTGCCCGTCAACAACTTCAGACGTATCGAGTTCGGCTAAGGGGTGCGCCCGCAGCAGAATGACTGGAGAATGACAAGTGGCAGCAACATTCGCCATGAAACCAGCTTCATCCACGCTTCTTCTCCGCGGCCGTGCGAAGAAGGTCCAGCATCTCGCCCCAGCCTTTGGTCACGTTTTGCTCCAGTTCAGGTTCGATCAAACCAAAGGCCTGATGCGTGAACTTCAGCAGGGTGCCGCCGGCCTGTTCAGTGAGGCGGTACTGGATGTGAGAGGCGACAGGGTAAGACATCATCGTCGGGCCAAACAGCTCAAGCACTTTCGGCGGTTTGATCACCTGCACAAAACCCCACAGGTGCCCAGTGTTGTTGCCCAGGTCGCGGAACCAGCGCCCGCCTGGCCAGGGTTCCAGCTTCATGTTCATTTCCTTCATCGGGCCATGCGGTTCGAGCACGGTTTCAAACACCACATCGGCCGGAGCGGCGATCAGCACCTCCTTGACGACGTGCAGGGTTCTAATGGGTGATTGCATTTGTTCAGCGACCATGACTTGCTCCTTAGAGAAAGGTTATCGTTTCGATGCAGCGCGATCATGCGCCACAAGTTTGGCTTTTTGTTCGGCGGCCTGCTTGATGGCGTCGAGATGGCCGGTCCAGAAGCGCTCGAAGTTTTGTATCCAATCATGCACGGGTTTGAGCTCCTGCGGGTTGAGCCGATAGAACCGGCGCTGCCCTGCCTTCTGAACCGCTACCAATCCGACCTTTCGCAGCACCCCCAGGTGCTTGGAGACGGCCGGCTGGGGAAGACCGAGCTTCAGCACGATTTCAGTGACATCGCGCTGGACGCCCACCGCAAGCAGGTCCACAATCTGCCGCCGGCGCGGTTCGGCGATGGCGTTGAATACATCCGAGGTTGTGGATGCGCGAGCCACGAGAGAAGTATATTCCGATATGGGAATATGTCAAGTGAAAATAATGGGCGGATCATTTTGACGACCGTAAAGTGTTTGGACGGGCCGCTGCACGCGGTTGCAACGGGTTGAACGGAGGTATTACAATCCAACTCTGAAAACCATCACGTGTAAATTGCGGGAAAAGTTGGACGCGGATCTTGAGGCGGTTGCCCGGGAGGAGGGGGTCAGCAAGTCCCAGATCGTGCGCAAGGCGCTGGAGGTCCGCATCGAGCGCGAAAAACGAAAGCGGCCGTCACGTGCGTTCGATCTGGTCATGGACCTCTCTGGCAGCGTGAAGGCTCCAGCGGACCTTTTGACCAATCCTCAACATATGGTGAACTTCGGTGGCTGAGCGCCCGGTTATAGCAGACACCGGGCCGTTGGTGGCATTTCTGGTAAAGGACGAACCGCGACATTCCTGGGCGGTAGAACAATTCAAATTATTATCGGCGCCGTTTTTCACCTGTGAACCGGTATTGACTGAGACTTTTCCTTTACTGAGCCGGAGTCGGCAAGGCCCAAAGCAATTTTTCCAGTTGCTGACGCGCGGCCTGCTGATCGTTGATTTTGGAGTGGCTGCCGAGGCTGCGGCGTTGGATAAGCTGGTCCAGAAGTATCAGGATTCGCCGATGTCATTGGCCGACGCGTGTCTTGTGCGGATGGCGGAGAGTCGTCCGACGGCGAGGATGCTGACATTGGATCAGCATTTCAAGATCTACAGGAAGTATGGACGCCAATCGATTTTGACTGTGATGCCGGAAGAATGAATGGCTATGATCATCGTGAACAGTGTCAATCAGACTGTTAACGATTTGCCGCCCGTCGCGCTAAGCGGTCTACCAATGCACCGAAAGGGATGCCAGCGTGGTTGGCGGCCTCGGGCAGCAAACTCTTGGGCGTAAACCCGGGCAGAGTATTAATCTCCAACAGATACGGGTTGTTCTGCTCATCAATCATGATGTCGATCCGCGCCAGATCGCGCACACCAACGACCGCATTGGCCCGCTGCGCCAATTCTCGGCATTGGCCAATCACGTGCTCCGGTAATCCGGTCTCGAACCGGTGCTCGGTATCCGTCGCCTTGTACTTGGCTTCGTAATCGAAGAACTCTCGCTTCGGGACGATGCGGATCGGCGCCAGCGGCTCTTCCTCCAGCAATCCAACCGTCAACTCCGGCCCGGCGATGAATTGTTCCACCAACGCTCGGCCATGTTTTTTGAGGACTTCCTTAATCGCATTGGTCGCCTGGGCAGGCGATTCGGCCGGGGCTTTGCAGAGATGGACGTCGATGCTGCTGCCGCTGGAGATGGCCTTCACCACGCACGACGTAGGGATATTCGGGATGGGGTCGCCTTCTTCGATGACCTGCCAGGCAGGGGTGGGCAGGCCGGCTGCGTGCCAGGCTTTTTTGGTTTCCAGCTTGTCCATGCCGAGGCGCGACGCCTTGGAGCCGCTGCCGACGAAGGGGAGGTTGCGCGATTCGAGGATTTCCTGAAGCTCGCCGGACTCACCCCATTCGCCATGCAGGACGGGGAATATGACGTCCGCGGGGATGTCGAGGCAGGAGAGATCATCTGGCTGGATGTCGGCCTCGAAGACGGTGTGGCCCATGGACCGCAAGCCGGCGGCAACGGCGCGGCCGGAGACGAGGCTGACTTCGCGTTCAGCGCTGGGGCCGCCGTAGAGGACAGTAATGAGCATAGTTGCTAGTTGCTGGTTGCTAGTTGCTAGACAGGACGGAGGTTACTAGCAACTAGCAACTACCAACTAGCAACCGCTCTGCAACTACCTCCAAATCTGTACTTCACTCTCAAGCTCGATCTCGTTCTTCTCGGCCACTTTTTCGCGGATGATTCGTATCAGCTTCGTCACGTCGTCGGCGGTGCATCCGGGGTGGGCGATGATGAAGTTGGCGTGCTTGTCGCTCACTTCAGCGCCGCCGATGCGGAGGCCTTTCAGGCCGGCCTGATCGATCAATGCCCCCGCACTCAGGCCGCGCGGATTTTTGAATATACAGCCCGCATTTTTGGTGTTCAGCGGCTGGCTGTTGCGCTTGTACATCCAGATTTCTTTCACCTTCCGCATGATGCGCGCCGGATCGTCCTCCTCCAGTTCAAGGTGCGCCCCGAGGATGAACTTCGCCGAGATGTTGGTCGAGCGGTAGTCGAAGACCAGATCATCCTTAAGGCGCTCGAAAATCTGGCCGCGGGCGTCCATGGCGGTGACGCGCGTAACCCGGGCGCCAATGTCGCCGAACTTGCCGCCCGCGTTCATGCGGATGCCGCCGCCGACTGTGCCGGGAATTCCGGCCAGGCATTCCAGGCCGGAAAGACCCTGGCGGACGGTGCGGAGCAGGAGCTTTTGCATGTCAACGCCCGCGCCGACTTCCACGCCGGTCTCGTCGAGCTTTACGCGGCGGAAGAAATCTTCGCTGAGGCGGAACACCGCCCCGTTCACGCCTTGATCCGACACCAGAAGATTCGCGCCAAGGCCCAGAACATAGATCGGGATCTCATTTTCCATGCAGCGAATGGCGGCGTCCTGAAGCTCTTCAATCGAGCGCGGGGTGATGAGCCAGCGCGCGGCCCGCCTAGTTTGAACCACGTATGACGGGCAAGAGGCGCATTCTCGGCCACGACTTCTTCCAGGCCTGAGAATGTATTTGCGATGCGCATCATCGGGGCTGACACTGTTGACGCCTCGGCCGTTAGGGCTGCGAAGGGATTTTGCGCGGAATCGGCCGGTGCGCCAACTGTTGCCGCGAAGATGGTTGAATTGGGTGCTTTCATCGCCCGACCAGTTGATGCGCTACTTGCCATACGCTTCCCGCTCCCATGGTTACGATCAGGTCACCGTCCCGCGCCTCCTGGCGCAGCAACTGGGTAATATCAGATAGCCGCGGCACGTGCCGGTGCGCTGTCCATTGGAATTCACTCGCGCCACCAGATCGGCCGACGAGATGCTGCGGCGATCAAGATCGGAATCACGGACAGAATAAATGTCAGCGATAACGATTTCGTCGGCGTCCTTGAAGCATCGTCCAAACTCCTCAAGCAGCAGGCGCGTCCGGCTGTGCTGGTGGGGCTGGAAGACGCAGATGAGGCGGTTCGGGTTGTAACGCTGGCGGAGTGCCTTGAGCGTGGTGAGGATTTCCGTGGGGTGGTGGGCGTAATCATCAACAGCAATCGCGCCGCGATATTCGCCGACAAGGCTCATACGCCGTTCGACGCCGGTAAATCGGCCAAGCGCCTCCGCGGCATGGGCGGGGGCAATGCCGCAGGCGGCGCACGCGGCCAGCGCCATGGTGGCGTTGGCCAGATTGTGGAGGCCAGGGACGGACAGGGAGAGGTCGGCAACTGCATGGTTGTCGTGAAGGATTTGCGCAGTGGGGCAGCCGTTTTTCAGACCCTCGTAGAGGGCGAGCCAGGTGGAATCGGAAGGCATTCCCTTTCGTGGCACGGGCGCCCCGCCTGTGTCCTCCAGCACTTCAACAGTTTCAATGCTCGCATCAAGACCTTGCACCGCAGCCAGCGAGTTTGCGTCGTTGGCATTAATGAGGATCAACCCATCGGACGAAACGCGGGCGGCGAAGTCCCGAAAGGATTGAATAATCTCAGGAAGGCCGCCCGGATAGCAGTCAAGATGATCCGCCTCAATGTTGGTGATGAGAGCGATTTTAGGCCGGAGGTTGTGGAAGCTCCGATCGAATTCGCAGGCCTCGACCACAAAGGCGTTGCCCGCGCCCGAATGGCTGGAACCCCCCAACTGTGGAACATGACCGCCGATCACATAGCTGGGATCTACCCCGCACTCGGTGAGGGCAAAGCTGGCCATCGCCGACGTCGTGCTTTTGCCGTGCGTGCCGGCCACGGCCACACCCAACCGCTCGGCCATCACCTGACCAAGGAGCTGCGCGTATTTGACATGCGCCAAGCCGAGCTTGCGCGCCGTCACGAACTCAAGATTATCGTCCGACACCGCCGCCGTGCGCACCACCAGATCAACAGCTTTCGTCAGCAACTCGCCCCGTTGTTCGCGGCTGATGCGTGCGCCGGCACGTTGGAGATCGAGCGTTTGTTGGTTGGGGGAGGGGTCGGATCCGGTCACCGTTGCGCCCGCGTCCAGAAGCATTTTCGCCAGCCCGCTCATTCCTGAGCCGCCGACACCGATAAAATGCACTACACGCCCGGCAAAACGACTGGCCGAGTGCGACTCCATTCGCAGCTCGTTTCCGATAAGTGTCACGTGAGGAGCCAATATAGCGGCGCGAGCGCGAGAGTCAACGAAGTGCTTCGTGGGATTTCAGACGGCGGCGTCTCACGTTACGAATCAACGTATGAGTTTCCGACGGCCCCTGATAATCTTTTACGGTCAGCAGACAACGACAAATCCCGAAGCACTTTGACCCGGAGGAACATGTTCAGCGAAAATCTTGCGACATACCTGAACGATCATCTGGCCGGATCGAGCGCTGTGCTGGAGCTTTTGGTCCATGTGGCCTCCACCTTCAAAGACCAGGACGTCAGCCGGGTCGCGACTGAATTGCATGCAGAAGTGCTGGCGGATCGGCTGGAACTGGAGGCCCTGATGGCCCGGCTTCAGATCAAGCAGAGCGTGCCGCGGAAGGCCTCGGCGTGGATTTCGGAAAAGCTTGCGCAGTTGAAGCTGCACATGGACGACTGGGGCGGCGGGTCGCTGCGATTGCTTGAAGCCACCGAAGCGATTTCAGTGGGCATTGAAGGTAAACGATTGCTTTGGCTGTCCTTGAGCAAGGCGTCGGACAGCGCGTTGGAACTGCGCGGTTGCGATTACGCGCAGTTGATTCATCGCGCGGAAGATCAGCGCACGCGGGTGGAGGCCGTGCGGCGCAATGCGGCCCCTGCAGCGCTGGTGAGCGGGGAGCAAATAAAAGGCGCTTAATCAAACTCAAGCAGCCGCGAAAAAAGCTCCTGCCTGGTCTGGCAGGAGCTCGTAGCATGCCAGCCCTCGTTGGCACACAATGTCATTATCGCAGATACCCTCTGCACGTGAATCTTTTACGGGACGCCATTGCGGATGGTTCGGCGATTGTCAAAGTAATAACGATTTTCCCGTGCGACCGCCTGTCCTTGACGTCATCCGGCCCCCGACATGAGCTACCAATACATAGCCTTGATCCGGGGCATCAACGTCGGCCGTGCAAAACGCGTCGCCATGGCGGATCTGCGGGCGCACCTTCTTTCGAACGGCTTGACCGACGTGACGACGCTGCTCAACAGCGGGAACGTGTTGTTCAACCACACCGGCAACGCCGCGAAGGCAGAAGCCCTGATCGTCAAGGTCCTCAAAGATCAAATGCGCGTGACAGCGGAGGTTGTCGTGCTTTCGGCACAGGAGCTGCGACGGATCGCGAAGGATAACGCGGTGACCAAGTGCTGCACCGACCCGTCGCGCCTCCTCATCACCATCTTTGGCCAGGCAACCGACCGCGTAAGATTCACCCATCTGGAAGAGAAGGATTGGTCGCCAGACCAAGTCATCACTAGTGAAATGGCGGTATATGCGTGGTGTGAAAAGGGAGCGCAAAACAGCCCGCTGGCCAAGGCCGTGGCGCGTGCGATGGGACCGCGCTCAACGACGCGAAACTGGCGGACGATTAAGAAGCTCGCCACGCTCTTGGACAGTTGATCCAGTGATCTGATTGAAGTAGACGGCTTCGCATGTTGAATGCGCCGCAACCCCCCCAGTTCGTCGTATCCGATCGGGGCGACAGGATTCGAACCTGCGACCTCTAGACCCCCAGTCTAGCGCTCTAACCAAACTGAGCTACGCCCCGGACACGCGCATTCTACACCTTGCCGCCAGACAATCAACCGTATTACGCACATGCCACGCATTTGCGCGAGCCGCCGTTGAGGTCGAAGCGGAAGGAATGCTTGCCGCTCCTGGCGCGGTCGTCGGAGAGGCGGGCGTTGACGTAATGGGGGAAGTCGGGGCCCTGCACTTTCGACCAGTGCATGGGAAGTTCTTCGGGGTTGCCCAGGAGGCGCTCTTCGAGTCGATGGAGAGGGAGCTGAAGCGTGGGCCGGTGGGGAAGTGTCGGATCAGCATTAAAACGTTCTCAATTTCTGCCAGCGTTACGGTACAGTGGTCGGGGGGCTGGCGGGGTGATCCAATTTGCGGTGGTCGGCATGCTCGTTGGCCCCAACGGCCTGCCTTGGCCCGTAATTTCGGCGATCTCTATCTTATGAAAGGTGGTGTCGTTCCAGTCATTGCCGACGGCCATCACGCCTGCCGGTATTTCCCAATAACGATTGACTTCAAGGTTGCTGAAATCAGTTCTGTACTCGACGATCAGCTTTCCATCGATGGAAGCGGCGACCATGGCTTTTCGCACATAAACGATAACGTCGTATTTCTGGCCGGTGTTGAGCATGTTGGGGCTTCGCCGCGTTCCGGCGCGTGCGTCGACCTTCTGTCGATCGCCGTTTCGGAACGGGAAGGAACAGGAGCTGTTTTCGAGATCTCCGAGGTTGAAGCTGAAGCTACGGCCGGAGTGCGGGAGAACCAGACAAACTTCGCGATCTCCAAAAGTCCGCGTGAAGACCACATGCAGATCGTATTCCTCGGGAGGTTGGTACTTGATTGGGATCCAAGCCGGTGCGTGCACCCGGGACATGATCTCGCTGCCGTGACGCGTCCAGTTGCCTTTGGCTTTGTCCTTGGCGGGGTCAACGAAGGGCATCAGGTCCATAACACGGCTGGGTTTGTCATCCGGGGGCGCTTTATGCAGAGTCGGAATGAACCCCTGTGGCGTCAGATCGACAAACCGACCCTTTCCTCGAATCTCTTTGACTTCAAAGCGGTGAAATATGGTCAGGGGGCATCGGATATTAAGGCCGATGGTATTCTCCTCGCCCAGCCACTGCCAAGGCGGCGGTGGCGAGGCGTATCCACCTGCTACATGAGTCAGCGCCGTCAGTTTCTCATCGAGAAACGTGCTGATTGTCGCGTCCCGCACCTGCATAGACAGGCGTCGCCGCTTGACTGTATCAAACACGCCGGCCGCGTTGGTTGTCACCTTTAACTTATCCGTCCAGTTGAAAATCTCCATATGGGTTTGCCCTTCCTCCTCCTTTGCAAATGCGCAAAACGGCAAACCGTCCCGCGAAGCGAGCACATTTAGCATGTAGTGGTTGCCAGAGAGGACTGGGATTGAAAATTCGATGTTGATGTCATATTCCTCGGGCGGTTGATACGACGTGCGGAGTAACGATTCACTGATAGATGGAAGACATACCAGGCCATCGACACGCTTCTCCCATTTGGGTTTCAGTTCATCGCGACGAATATCGATCAGCGGCAGGAGATCGATTGTCCGCTCATCGTGACCGGCGTGAACATCGGTTGAGACATCGTTTAAACCTATAGGCTGCCTGGAGTGGGGCTGGGAGGACTGAGAATGTAGCTCCTGAATCTGGATCTTGCGGAATTTCACCTCGGTGTTGCTGTTGCTGTAATCGCATTGAAGACGGATGACGCCGGTGGATGAGTGTTTTTCGCCATCATCGTAGTCTGCCACCATCTTCCCGTTGACGAATATGGTGATGTGGTAGCCATCGGCGACGACTTCCATGGTGAACCACTGATTCGCCGGCGCCGGCGACTCGTGCACACCGACTTTTACTTTGGAGTCCCGGGCCGATGCGGCAAATAAGCTGCCGGTCCTGGCGAAATTGTTGCCATTGACCATGATTTGAGCTTCGTACCCGCCCAATTGATCGCCGGGCGGAACACGGAAGAAAATTCCGCTATCGCCGTCATCGTTAATCATCGCCTCGACGCGCAGACGGAAATTCGCGTAGTCCGTTTTTAAGGTGGTCAAGTAACCGGGACCGCCCCGTCCATTTAATATTCCGTTTTCAACCGTCCATACTTTGGTCGGGCCTTCCCACCCGGCCAGGTCTTTGCCGTTGAACAGGTCGACCCATGGAGATTCGGCGGCGGCGGGTGTGGCCGCGATGGGAACGACATTCTCTTTTGCAACGGGTGCGGGACGATCAGGCCAATGATGATAAGCAATGGCGGCGAGGCGGGCGAAAAGGGCGAGTAATAGGACTGCCGCCACGCCTGCGGCGACGAGGCGCCGTCGGCGGGGCTTTTGCTTGGGCGCGAAGTTCGGAGAAAGCTTGGCCAATGTTGGCTGGCCTGACAGGTAGCACTCGATGTCACGGGCAAGTTCGACGGCCGACTGATAGCGGTGGGCGGGGTCTTTTTCCAGTGCCTTGAGGACGATGGCTTCGATGACCTGGTTGACGGCGGAGGGGTGATGGGATTTGAGGCGACGCTGGTTGTGGGCGATGGTGGTGTTGCGGGCATCGAGCATCTTGCTGGGGGGCGTGGGGCTGGTGTGGATGATGTTGTTCAACACGTCCACGAGGTTGCCGACGACTTCGTAGGGGAATCGGCCGGCGGTGACGATCTGGTAGAGGATGACGCCCAGGGCGTAGACGTCGGTGCGGATGTCGATGTTGTTGGGGTCGCCTTTGGCCTGCTCGGGGCTGGCGTAGGCGAGCTTGCCGATGAACTGGCCGGTGACGCTGACGGTTTTGGAATCAGAAGAGAAGAGGCCGTCGAAGGCGGTTTTTGCCAGTCCAAAGTCGAGGATGTGGGGTTCGCCTTGCTGGTCGATCATGATGTTGGAGGGGCTGAGGTCGCGGTGGGTGATGCCGCGCATGTGGGCCAGGCCCACGGCGTCGCAGATCTTCTTGAAGAGCAGGAGATGGGCGGAGGAATCGTCGGGAAGGGAGGCTTTGGAGGGATGGTGTTTCCAGAACTCATCGAGGGTGTGACCTTCGACGTAGTTCATGACAAGGTAATCGCGGCCGTCCTGGGTCTGGCCGCTGTCGGAAACGCAGACAATGTTTGGAGCGCCGATGAGTGCCTTCATGGCGAGGACTTCGCGGCGCATGCGCGCTGGCGGGCGGGGCCGTCGGCGTAGGGGCCGGAGTTGAGAAGTTTGATGGCGACGGTCTGGTTTGCTTCGGAGCCGTCGGAGGCGGCGAGCTTGATGGCTTTGTAAACGGTGGCCTGGCCTCCCCGGCCGATGACTTCGAGGAGTTGATAGCCGGGGATGCGGATTTGGAGATGAGAGAGCATGTCCGGATCGAGGCCGGGGCTGCTGATTGAGCTAGTCGCCCGCGCTGGTGACGTTTTCACGCGGGTTGGAAGATTGGCCGAGTTGATCGTTGGAGGTGGACAAGGGTGGCTCCTGTAATCAGCCGGTGGATGCGTCGATTGAGTTGGCTTCGATGCGCAGGGCGCGACTTACCCGTTGCTTGGCTTTGTGGACGCTATCTACGTTCATGCCCAGCTCGCGGGCGACGGAGTCGGCGTCGCGCTCGAGCAGGACGTACATCTCGAAAGCACGGAAGGTTTTGGCCTTGGATGGGCGGGCGAGATAGCGGTCGCGGACAATGCCGAGGGCCCGATGAAGTTTTTCGCGTTCCCAGACGTCGTTCCAGGTGTCTTCGACCTGGATTTCGCTGGGATCAATGTGTTCGAGTGATCGGCCGGCAAAGAGTAACTGTTTTCCCAGCCGTTTTTGGAAGATGCGCCAGGTGCAGGTCTTGAGGTAGCCACGGAAGCGGCCTATCGCTGGGTCGTAAACAAATTTGGGGACGACGGCGAAGAAGCCGGTGAGGACGTCCTGGAGGACGTCGGGGATATCCTGGGATCGCGCTCCCAGTTTGCGGGCGAAAGCGACGATAATTGGGGCATAAAGGTCATGGAATTCGCGCCAGGCGATTTCGCGTGCGGGGGCCTCGGAGTTTAGCCGCAGGAGCAGCGTTGCGCGGGTGTTGGCGGGGCTGGCGTTTGTGGAATGAAGCATTGGGACGCTCGCCGGTGAGCCGTTGAATAATTGAATTAGGGCTCTATCCCCTCTTGTACACGCGGCGATCATCTTTCCGACAGTTGGCGCGTCTTTTTTATTGAATAGGTCCTGCAATGGCGGGCGTGAAACAAAAACCCCCATCCGTCAGGGATGGGGAAATGAGCGGGCGAAGGGAGTCGAACCCTCAACATTTGGCTTGGAAAGCCAACACTCTGCCAATTGAGTTACGCCCGCAGGAGCGATGAGGAATAATAACAGCGCGGGGGGGGATGGCAAGTTGAGGCCCGTGCAACTTCACGCATGTTGAGGCGTCGGGTAGTATGGGGCCCGGACGTCCCATCTGGAGTGTTCGCCATGCGACAACGGCATCGAATCTGGTCTGCATCGTTTTTTGGTCTGACTGTCCTGCTCCTGGCGGCGACGGGGCGGGGGCAGATTACGGCCGGAGGCGGGACGCTGATCAGCAACCCAAGCGGTGTGTACATTGATGCCGAGGGGGTGGTGCATCAGCGGCAGGCGGATTCTTCCGAGGAACTGGCGAAGATGCGCAAGCAGGCGCGGGATTCGGCGGCCACGGCGAAAGATCCCAAGCTTTGCTATGTATCGCTACCGAAGCTGTTTTTGGAAGTGCGGGAATTGATGGCGGCCAACAAGCCGATCCCGGATTCGCTGAAGTATCTGGGAGGGATGACGCAGATTCGGTACGTGCTGCTTTATCCGGAGGAGAAGGATCTGATTATCGCGGGGCCGGCCGAGCCGGTGGATGCGGGCGTGGCGGTGGAGCCGGTGGGGAAGCGGAGTGGCCGGCCGGTGATGCATCTGGATGATCTGGTGGTGGCGCTGCGGGACAGCGCGGCACCCCGGGGGACGCCGTTTGGGTGTTCAATTGATCTGCCGCCGGATTCGCTGAAGAAGTTCGGGGAGGTGTTGCAGAACTCGGCGAATGTGTCGCGGAAGGAATTGAAGGAGCAGGCGGTGCGGGCGATTGGGCCGCAAAGTGTGCGGGTTTTTGGTACCAGCGCAGACACGCGCACGGCGTTTGTTTGCGTGGCGGCGGATTACAAGATGAAGCGGCTGTCGATGGCGCTGGACCGGTGCCCGGTGGCGGACGTGGGGAATTCAGTAGACAACTCCGATCTGGCGAGCAACCGGTTCTGGTTTGAGATGATGTACGAGCCGATCCTGGTGTCGCACGAGGCCAATGCGTATGAGTTTCGCGGGCAGCGGCTGCAATTGAAGGCGGGGGCGCAGGAGTTTGATCCCAAGGGGGCGACGGCCGCGGGGATTGCGTTTGCGAAGCGGTTTACGCAGAACGTGCCGGGCCTGGCGTCGGCGATGCCGATCTTCGCGGACTTGCAGAACCTGGCCGATCTTTCGCTGTTGGCGAGTCTGATCCGGGAGGATCGTCTGGACCGAAAGGCTGGTTGGGATTTTGGATGGGTGATGGATGTGAAGGGGTATCCGGTGGGAAGCGTGCCGGTGGCGCGGACGGCGGATACGCTGGTGAACATCACGGGGCAGAGCATGGTGGCGGGTGGGGTGATGCTGAACCCGGCGGTGCTGCTTCCAGAGAATGCGCGGCAGAATGACGACAACAGGACGTTGCCGGCGGTGAAGGAGCAGCGGGGCAACCTTCTGGCGCAGCAGCCGACGACAGGGCCGATTTTGATGACGCCATGATCGGGGTGAGGTTTCGGCTTTACCTGACTCACAAATACGATTTATACCAATGGCAAAGGGGGTATCTTCCGCAGACAGTGCAGTTTGACAAACGGGCACAGGGCGCGGGCAAGGCTGCGCTGGATCTTACAAATGGGCGGCGATCATGGACGGAATGAACTGCTGTGTGGCGGAGGCGCCGGGAAGACTCAATCCCGCTGAGCGTTTTGCGATGCGGGCGGAATACGCGGGGGAGGGGATGGACCCGCGGGTGGTCATCTTGCTGGATCAGCTTGCGCTGGCGGAGGCGATGTTGGCGCAGCAGATGCGGGAAATTGAGAGTCTGTCGTCGCGGCTGACGCGCCGGCCGGCGGTGCGGGTGGCGGCGCCGGTGGTGCGGCGGGAAGCAGTTGGGGATGAATGCCCGTTTGGACGTTCGTGAAAATGTGGGTTCGCCGTGCGGATGGGCGACGGTAAGCTGAGGCTTGTCCAGAAATGAGGGCAGGCCATGGCATCGGGTAAATCAGATCCGCTGAAGACGTACAAGGCGAAGCGCGATTTCAAGAAGACGCCCGAGCCGTCAGGGAGTGAAGCGGCAAAGAAGAAGGGGAAGGGGAAGGTCAAGGAGCTTTTCTTTTGTGTGCAAAAACACCTGGCGAGCCACCTGCATTACGATTTTCGGCTGGAGCATCGTGGGGTGTTGTTGTCGTGGGCGGTGCCCAAGGGGCCGTCGCTGAATCCCACGGACAAACGGCTGGCGATGCGGGTGGAGGATCATCCTTTTGATTACGGGGAGTTTGAGGGGGTGATTCCAGAGGGGTATGGACAGGGGATCGTGATGTTGTGGGACCGGGGCACCTGGACGCCGGAGGGGGACGACATTGACGGGGCGCTGGAGAAGGGGGATTTCAAGTTCACGTTGAAGGGGGTGAAGTTGAAGGGATCGTGGGTGCTGGTGCGCACGGGGCGGCGCGATGAGACGGCCGGCCAGCAGAGCCGGACGTGGCTCCTAATCAAGCATCGCGATGAGTGGGCCGGGGAGGTGGATGTGATTGAGGCTGCGCCGCTCAGCGTGAAGAGCGGCGGGGATTTTGAGGATATTCTGGCGGAAGACAAGCCGTACATCTGGGAGTCGCACCAGCCGGAGAAGGGGGGGGCGGCGGGGGCGATGCTGCGGGAGGTGATCGAGCGGGCCGGGGAGCTGAAGGCGAAGAAGAAAGAAAAGAAGGGAAAACGAAGTGGAAAGGCGAAGAAGGCGGCGGGGCGGGGGCGCCAGAAGTCGAGCGCTTGAAGTGGCCGGCTTCGGGGTGGGGTGGCCGGTGCTTAAAAGGCGTGAATGAAGGTGGGGAATCTCCCAGCTTGACACTCCGCTTCCAAGGCGCAGATAATCCCGCGCGATGACAACGGCTCAACTGGTTAAAATGTTCGAGGCGAGCGACTACGACGCGCAGGTGGCGCGGGCGGCGGAGTTGCTTGGACAGGGGGGCGTTGTAGTTTTGCCGACGGAGACTGTGTATGGGGCGGCGGCGTTGCTGACGCAGGCGCAGGGACTGGCGCGGCTGCGGGCGTTAGATCCGCCGCCGCAACCCAAGCCATTTATCATTCATCTGGCGAGGCCCGACGAAGCGCAGCGGTATCTGGGAGAGCTTTCGGATTTGGCAAAGCGGATGACGCGGAAGCTTTGGCCGGGGCCGGTGGCACTGGTGTTTGAGGTGAGCCCGGAGCGGCAGCGGGAAGTGGCGGCGGAGCTTGGGGTACAGGTTTCGGACATTTATGATGGCAACTCGATCACGCTGCGTTGCCCGGATCACGTGGTGGCGGCGGACACGATCGCGGCGGCGGGCGGGCCGGTGGTGATTCGGAGGGTGCCGGGGGGTTATGATGAGGCGCGGGGCGTGGCAGAGGAATGGGCGGATCGGGTGGATTTGATTTTGGATGCTGGGCCGCCGCAGTATCTCAAGCCGTCAACAATCGTCCACGTGAAGGAGGATGGTTACGAGATTGTGCGGGCGGGGGTTTACGATCAGAGGATCATTGAGCGGCTGTTGCGGACGACGATCTTGTTTGTGTGCAGCGGGAACACCTGCCGCTCGCCGATGGCGGAGGCGTTGGCGCGGCAGATATTGGCCGAGAAGCTGCACGTGCCCGAGCCGGAGCTTGAGAAGAAGGGGATTTCGGTGATATCGGCCGGGAGCTTCGCGATGCCCGGGGCGCGGGCGACGCCGGCGGCGGTGGAAGCGGTGCGGGAGATGGGGGCGGATTTGACGCGGCATCGGTCGCGGCCGCTGACGGTCGAACTGATTCATCAGGCGGACCGGATTTATACCATGGGCCGCAGCCATGCCCGGGATGTAAAATCACTGGTTCCGTCGGCGGCGGACAAGGTTGCAACTCTCGACCCCGAGCGTGACATCGATGACCCTATTGGAAGCGATCTGACGACTTATGTGGAATTGAGCGGCCACTTGCGTGAGCTGATCCAGAAGCGGTTGGATGAAGCACCGGTTGCGTGAGCTATGGGAGTTGTTTGAGGGATTCGAGCGGCGGATGGAGTAGAGCCGAATGAAAATCGCGTTAGCGTGTGACCATCGCGGGTTTGAGGCCAAGCGGAAGCTGCTGCCTTTGCTGGCGCAGTCCGGGCATGCGGTGGAGGATATGGGGTGTCATGCGCCGTCGAGTTGTGACTACATTGATTACGCGGTGCCGGTGGCGCGGGCGGTGGCCGAGGGGCGCGCCGAGGCTGGGATTCTGGTGGATGGGAGCGGGATTGGGATGTCGGTGGCTGCCAACAAGATTTATGGGGTGAGGGCTGCGCTGGCGCATGATGAGGTGACAGCGCGGCTGGCGCGGGAGCACAATCACTGCAATGTGTTGTGCCTGGGTTCGGATTTGTTGAGCGAGTTGGAGATCCGGAAAATCATTGAGGTGTTTCTGGCGACGCCGTTTGGAGACGGGCGGCATGCGCGGCGGGTGGCGAAGCTGGAGCAGATTGAGCGGGAGCAGATGGCGGCGGGGCACTGAGAGTAAGGGCGGAGTGGGGCGAGCGTGGGGGCGGTTGTGGAAATCCTGTAATTTGACGATGTGGCTTGCGGGGTGATAATCTGCGCTTTGTAAATTCAGGAGATTCATCGCGTGATTAAGCAGCTCTTGTCGGTCGTAATTGTGTTGGGATTGGTGGCGGGGTGTGAAACAGGCAAAACTCAGAAGGCGGCGGGGCCGACGGTGAAGGAGTTGCCGGGGCAGGGGCTGTCGGCGCAGTGGCATGCGCCGGTGAACCTGCGAGGCCAATCGGCGACGGGGATGTTTGTGGGGGAGGACAATATTTATACCTATACGTCGGCCCGGCGGGTGGTGGCGATGGATCGGCTGAGCGGGGCGCTGGCGTTTGATACGCAGGTGGTGGAGGGGGACAACGCGCTGTTTGGGCCGGTGGTGCTGAAGGATTGGCTGGTTTTTCCGAGCACGACGAAGCTGATGGTTTACTCGAGGAAGGGGCGGCATGATTTGCTTCGGACGCTGCCGCTGGACGTGGCGCGTGCGCAGTGGGGCGGTGGGGGCGGGGGACCGGGTGTACGTGGGTGCGGACTATTCGAACGGGGGCCACGTGTTGTGCGTGGCGGTGACGCCGTCGCCGTATTCTGTGAGGGCCAAGTGGGACCGGATGGTGACCAGCCGCGGCGGATTTTCCGCGACGCCGGCGATTTATCAGGGCTTGGTGTTCGCGGGAAGCCGGGATGGGGCGGTATACGCTTTTCGGGCGGATGACGGGCAGGCGGCTTGGCTGTTGTTGCAGAAGACGGATTATGGATTTAAGACGGATGGCGAGATTCTGGCGGATTTGAAGGCCGATAGCTCCGGTGTATACGCGGCATCGCGGGATTCGAAGTTGTATTGCCTGGACGTGAACACGGGCGCGCTCAAATGGATTTACTATGGGGGCGCGCCGTTGACAGAGGTGAGCACGCCGCAATTGACGCCGGACACGATCTACATGTACGTGCCGGTGAAGGGTGTGGTGGCCATTGACAAGACCAGCACCGATGCACCGCTTCGGGGAGCGAAATGGTCGGTGGCAGACGCGGTGCAATTTTTGGCTCAAGACGAAAAATATGCGTACCTGGCGATGAAGGACCATCACATCGCGGCGGTGGACAAGGTTAAGGGCGGGGTGCAATTTCTGTCGGCGCGAGCGGATTTCACGGTGTTTGGGACCAACCTGAAAGACAGCACGATTTACGCGGCCAACAACAAGGAAGTGTATGCGATCCGGGCTATTTCCAAGCCGGGGTTGATGGGGGAACTGGTGTTGGAGGCGCGGCCGGTTGGGGGGGAGAGAGAGATTGCGGATTTGGGATTTCGGATTGCGGATTGAGGGAGTGGGGATTTGGGATTACGGATTACTTGAGTTCAACTGTTGAGGTATTTGGGTGTCGGATCTTGTTGGCGTGAAGCGTGCTTTGATTTCCGTTTATGACAAGACGGGGCTGGTGGAGTTTGCGACGGCGCTGGTGAAGGAGTTTGGGGTGGAGTTGATCAGCACGGGCGGGACGGCGCGGGCATGCGGGAGGCGGGGCTGACCGTGATGGATGTTTCGGAGGTGACGGGGTTTCCAGAGATGATGGACGGGCGGGTTAAAACGCTGCATCCCAAGATACATGGGGGATTGCTGGCGGTGCGCGACAATCCGGAGCACGCGGCCGCGATGAAGCAGCATGGGATTGAGGCAATCGACCTGGTCTGCATCAACCTGTATCCGTTTGAGGAGACGGTGGCGAAGCCGGGCGTGACGTTTGAGGAGGCGATTGAAAATATCGACATTGGCGGGCCGAGCATGATCCGGTCGGCGGCGAAGAATCATCGGTACGTGCTGGTGGTGACGTCGCCGGAGCGGTATGAAAAAGTGCTGGGGGACTTGCGGGAGCATGGCGGGGCGTCGTGCGGGAAGCACCGTCTGAAACAGGCGGCGCGGGCGTTTGCGCTGACGGCGGGGTATGACGGGAAAATTGCCGAGTATCTGGCGGGGAGGGTTCAGGGTTCGGGCTTCGGGGTTCAGGAGGAGAAGGAAGGGGAGTTGCCGGAGACGTTGAATTTGTCGCTACGGAAGAAGGCGGGGTTGCGGTATGGGGAGAATCCGCATCAGAAGGGGGCGCTGTATGTGGAGGGGCGTCGGCCGGCGGAGGCTTCAGTGGCTTATGCCAGGCAGCTTCATGGGAAGGAACTGTCGTATATCAATCTGCTGGATGCGGACGGAGGCGCTGGCGGCGGTGAAGGAATTTAAGAGGCCGGCGGCGTGTATTGTGAAGCACACGACGCCGTGCGGATGTGCGACGGCGGACGATTTGCCGGCGGCTTTTTTACGCGCTTATGCGGGCGATCCGCTGGCGGCGTTTGGCGGGATTGTCGCGATGAACAAGCCGGTGGACCTGGCGACGGCGCAGGCGATTACCTCGATTGATAAGTTGCTGGAAGTGATTGTTGCGCCCTCGTTATGACGAAGAGGCACTGAAACTTCTGCGGGATCGGTGGAAGAACGTGCGGCTGCTGGAGGTGGGGCCGGTGGAGGCATTGGACGAGGCGGAACTGCATCTGCACAAGATCGTGGGTGGGTATCTGGTGCAGCGGCGGGATTTGGTGGGGCTGGATGAAGAGGGCTGGAAGGTGGTTTCGGCGCGGCGGCCGAGCGATAAGGAGATGGACGATCTGCGATTTGCGTGGCTGGTTTGCAAGCACGTGAAGAGCAACGCGATCGTGGTGGCGAAGGAGGGGATGCTCCTTGGGGCGGGAGCGGGCCAGATGGATCGGCCGGCGGCGGCGCGGCTTGCGATTGGGAAGGCCGGTGATCGGGCGGCGGGCGGCGTGGCGGCATCGGACGCCTTTTTCCCGTTCCCGGATGGGCCGGAATTGCTGCTGAATGCGGGTGTGACGGCCATCATTCAGCCGGGTGGGGCGATGAAAGACCAAGAGACGATCGAGGCGGTGAATCGGCACGGGGCGGCGATGGTGTTTACGGGGCAGCGGCATTTCAAGCATTAACATTTGGGCATTCGCCGTCGGGCTGGGGCAGTATGATGGGGGCGTATGGAACCTCGCGCTGAGGAAAGCAACATCAGGATCGGGCCGCTGAGCTATCGCCGGTATTGGTTGCGGCTATACAAGCGTGATGTGATGGGGGCGGAGTCGTATGTAGACGAGGCGCTGCGGGTGTGGTCGCCACAGCGGATTTACATGCGGCTGTTTCAGCCGGCGCTGGCGCTCAGCGGGACATTGTTTGCCAAGGGGCGCGTGGGGTATGGGGACGAGCATTTCGTGACGTATCAGACGCTGCGATTCATGCGGCGCGTGCGGCGGCAGTTTGTGCCGGAGGAAACATCCGGTCCATTGGCGATGGCAAGCGGGGTGGGGCAGGATAGTCATGTGATTGGGCTGCGGATGGTGTGCGATTTCTTGAAGTGGGCGAACTGGCGGATTCATTGGCTGATCATCCAACGACCGGGCGACGGTGGCGGAGGCGGCCGAGCGGCTGAAGCCGCAGGCGGTGCTGCTGAGCATGGGTCTGGACTGGAGCATCGCCGCCGGCCGCGCGGTTGATTGCGGATCTGCGCCGGCGCGGCTTCGGCGGGCTGATTGCCGTGGGAGGGCGGGTGATTAACTGTAATCCTGCGCTGGCACGCGAGGTGGGGGCGGATGTGACAGCACCTGACGCGTTGGGTCTGGTCAAGGCGCTTGGGCTTCGCTTTGGACACGCGGGGGCACGTGAGTGGGGGGCGGGGGCGCATGGGGCAGAGGAGATCGTCCGATAATATCGATGCTGCGATTTCCGGCTTTATTTGTCTATGGCGGGCCGATTATTTGTTATCATTGCCGGCGCAGGCGCTTTTGTTGAGGGACGATGGCGCGGCGAATCGTTGGAGGACTCTGTCGATTGGCGTTTCACCCACGGAGGGGGCCGTCGGTGCTCTGGCGGGGCGAACCGGCGAGAGTATAGTGCGTTTTATCAGGGCCACGCTCCGTCGCTCAGGGCGGTTGAGGCGGTTCTATCGCGGTCAAACAGGTTTTGAAGCATCTTGTCTTTCGACTGGTTTTGGATCAATAAATGGCTGGGCAACCTTTCCTGAACAATGGCTTGACGGCAACGCCCGCGCTGATTCCTCTGGGGCATCATGAGGGGAAGCCCCCAATCCCGCTGAACCGGCCGGTGGTGTTGATCGGGGCGCGGCAGAACGCACACATTCACCTTGTATCGCGGAGCATCAGCAAGGCGCATGCGCTGCTGATCCAGTCGGATGGACGGGTTTACATTCACGATCTGGCCAGCCGCACCAAGGTGATCATCAATGGCCGGGAGGTGAAGCAGGCGACGTTGAATGTGGGGGACAAGATTCAGGTGGGCAGTTTCACCTTCGAGTTTACGTCGCCTGAAGCAGGACGCCGGCCGCAGAGCGCAGTGCGCCGGCGGCGCAGTTGGCGGTGGAGGGGGAGCTTGAGCCGGTGCGGTTAAACGGGCGGGTGCTGCTGATCGGGCGTCGGCAGGGTTCGGACATCCTGATTCCGCATCCGGATGTTTCAACGTCACACGCGGTGCT
Source organism: uncultured Phycisphaerales bacterium (assembly GCA_963788015.1). Classification (GTDB taxonomy): domain Bacteria; phylum Planctomycetota; class Phycisphaerae; order Tepidisphaerales; family Tepidisphaeraceae; genus JBBRHH01. The sequence continues at coordinate 1,000,483 of CAWBEY010000012.1, read as the reverse complement.
GTTCACGATGAACGGGCGTCATTACGTGCGCGATCTGGGCTCGCGCACCGGGACGTACGTCAATGGCCAACTGGTGCGGCAGTCGGAGTTAAAATTTGAGGACATCGTGCGGGTGGGGGTGACGGAACTGCGCTACGAGGCGGCAACGCCCGAGGAGGCGAGCGTCGACCTGGCGGGTTCGAGCGTGATGGAGGCGGATGTGGCGGGGGTGGACGCAGCGGGCACGGATGATGATCTTGATGAATTGCTGGGGATGGTGGGGGCCGAGACGGGGGTGGCGAGTGCGCCGCCAGCGCCGGCACAGAGGGTGATGCCGGTTGCAGCACCAGTGGACGAAGGGCCGCTGGAGATGGATTTTTCTCCGGTTGCGCCGGTTGAGGCCGAGGCCGAGACTGTTGAGCCGGTTGCCGAGCCGGCGGTTGAGGATGAGCTGCTGGGGCTGGAGTTGGAACTTGCGCCGATTGTGCCATCGCCGGCGGTGCCGGTGGAGGATGGGGCGATTCCGCTCGAACCGGAACAGGCGACGGCCGATGGCGCTGAGCCGGTGGAGATTGATCCGGTGCTGAGCGCGCGGGGCGGGTGGCGGGCGGCGTTTGAGCACGACCGGGCAGACACGGAGCCTGGGGAGGAGAGCGCCAAAGAGGTTGAGGCGGTTGAGGTTGCGCCGGAAGTGCAACATGCGCCGGGTACGGCCGGAGAAGAGGGGTTGGAATTTGCGCCGGAGTTGCAGCCCGCGGAGACGGTGGAAGTTAATCAGGAGGCAGGCGAGGGGCACGTCGCGACCGAAGATACGGTGGACCTGAAGCCGGAGGAAACCCAAGCATTGGCCGCGGAGGACGCGGCGGTTGAGGTTGTGGCGGGGGAGATGTCGGCGCCCGTGGAACTGGATGTTCCTTCGGTTGTGGAACCGGTGGCGGAAGAGGCGATGGGATTGGCGGGGGAAGAGGAAACTCGGCCGCGGGCGGAGGCGGAGGCTGAACTTCCGAAGGTGGAGGAACATGTTGGCGGGGCGGATGGCGTTGATGAATTAACTGTTGCTGAGGAGGCTGAGGCGCTGGAGTTGGCGCCTCTGGAGATGGAGCTTGGTGGGGAGAGCAGTAAAGAGGTGGGGGCAGTTGAGCCGGAGGCCGAAGCTGTTCATGCGGAGGCGGCTGAGCCAGAGGAAGTGCAGGGTGAGGCTGGGCATGTTGTTGAGGAGCCGCTGGAGCTTGAACTGGATCTTGCGCCGGAGGGGGCGGTTGAGAGGCCGGCAGAAGTTGCGAGTGAGGAGGCGCTGGTGGTTGGGCCGGAGGGGGAGGAGTCTTCGGGGGCTGAACTGGAATCGGGTGTAGAAGTGCCGGCGGTGGAGGAACCGCTGTCGTTTGATTTGTCGCCGGAATTGATGGCTGAGGAGGCCGGGGCGCGGACGCCGGAGGTTGCGGACGAAGTTGAACTGGACCTGGCGGCGGATGTGCATGGGGATGAGCCAGCGCGGATGGATGTTTCGGCCGTGGAAGCTGCGGAGAATCCAGCGCCTGCGGAATCAGAAATTGTGGCCGACGCGGCGCGGCCGGATGAGCATGGAGAGACGCCGCAACAGGTTGCGCTGGAAATCGAGGGGACGCAGGACGTGGTGGCGGTTGAACCGCCGGCCGAGGTGGTGGCACAGGGGACGGAATCGCTGGCGAGTGCGGAGGCGGATGCTGGTGGGGACGTCGTGGCGAGTGCGGCGGAAGAGGAGGGATCAGGTGGGGAGGTTGTGGACGGATCTCATTTGCACTCGGAAGTGGTTGCCGATGCTCCCGTTGAGATAGCGCCAGATGTTGCTGAGGCTGCGCCTGTTGAATTGGCTTCGGTTCACGTGGAGGAAGTGGCGGCGGATGTGGAGAATGCACTCGTTCAAGCAGAGGGGGAAGCCTCAGAGACAGATGTTGTCGCCGCGACGGAGGGGGAAGAGGCACCGTTTGATTTTGATGTGGAGGAGGAAGCGGCGATTGGGTCGGAGCAGGCGGCTGTGACGGTGGCCGGGGGCGATGCGGTTGACGCAGGGGACGAGGCGGAGGTTTGGACGCCGGCAGACTTCGAGTCGATGGAGGAGACGGCGGATGAATCACTGGCAATGGAGCCTGTGACGGTGGGCGGGGTGGAAGGGGCGGATCTGCATGAGACGGTTGCTACTGCGATCTCGCCAGATCCTGAAGAGGCAATGACGGCCGGCGACGCAGCCGTGGCTGAAGCGCCAGTGCTGGAAGAATCACGTGAGACGGTTGCGGTAACGCCGCTGCCGGCCGACGGGGGACTGGTTGCGCCGGTGGAGATTGCGCCGGCGGTTTCTGTTAGTTCGACAATAGAGGCAGCAGAGGCACCGGCCGGGGAGGAGGGGGATTTCTTTGACAGCCTGGATCTGGCGCCCGAGGAGATGGAGCTTGCGGGGGAAGCGCCGTTGGATCTGGGGCTGAGTGAGGACGATGTCGCCAGCCCGCCCATCTCGCCGGATGATACGGTGGGGGGCGTTGTTGACATGGGTGGGGCGGCCATCGAGTTGGAAGGCGATGCCGACGAAGAATTGGATGGCGGGGCCCTCGAGCTGGATGCGGATTCGCCGCTGGTGGATGCTTCATTGACGGGCACTGCGGAGGCGGTGACGGAGAAAGCCTTTGGGGAGGAAGCGCTGGATTTTGATGTTGAAGATCTGGCGGCCGAGTCGGTGCTGACGGTTGCGCCGGCACCTGAAGCGGAAGACGGGCCGCGTGTCGTGTCGGATCTGGAGGGTGTAAATTTCGCGGACCTTCAGTTCGATCAGCATGATGAGCAGGGGCGGGTTGAGCCAATCGTGCTGGGATCGACCGGCCTTGAGGCGCTGGATGCGATGGATCTGGAGGAGTTGGTTGAATCGCCGCAGCACTTGCTTGGCAGCAAGGGGAGGGATGTGACGGGCGGGGTGCGGGAGACGCCGCCAACGCCTGCGGCGGAACTAGTGATGCCGGCGTTTGAGATGGAAGAGGCTGCGCCTGCGGCGGAAGAAGCGCCTGCGGCACAGGAGGTGGCGCTGCGCTGCCGATGATTGGCGTGCCGGAGAGTGCGAAGAAGCAGAAACGATCGTGGTTTGGTTGGGGGCGGAAAAAGAAAGCGGCCTTGGAAGAGCCGCTGCCTGCGGAGATTTCGCACACTGCGGCAATGCCGACAACGCCGTCGGCGGGGGCGGAACTGGAGGCGGATGAAGCGGGAACGACAGAGGTGGAGCCGGTCGAGGTAGAGCAGGAGGCGGTGGACGAGAGGGCTGTTGAGGTTGTGGAGGCGACGCAGCCGACGGCCGACTCGGCGCTCAGCGGGGTGTCGGAGGCGGTGGAGGACGCGGTTGAAAAATCGGCTGAGGAACAGCCAATGCCGCCGCCAGAGCTGACGGATACGACGTTTGGGCGGATGATCGAGGAGTTCAGCGGGGCGGAAGGGCACCTGGTCGAGGAGCACGCGCATGCGGCTGCGCCAGCGGAAGAGGAACTGGATTTCGCCGATGTGCTGGGGCTTGATACTTTGGAACATGGGGAGCCAGTGTCGAATGAGGCGCATGCCGCGCCATCGGTGACGGCGGAGGAGGAACTGCAGTTTGACGAGGTGGAGGCGGCCGGGGTTGAGGAAAGTCCGCTGGAGATTACCGAGATTTTCGATGAGCCGCCGGCGGATCACGGCCGTGGGGAGGCGGGGCGGTCGTTGCAGATGTCGCCTTTGGATGAGGTCCTTGGGGCCGCAGCGGGAGAGATAACGCCGCGTCGAGTGACGCCGCCCGCGCCGACGCGGGGCCAGGGGCTTGTATCGCCCAAAGAGATCAGCGGGCGACACGGCGATGTGAGTGTGACGCCTGTGAAGCCGGTGGGGTTGACAGGCTCGCCGGACTTGGCGAGCGGCGGGCACGCGGTCCCGGTGGACGATGCGGATGTGCTGGAGATGCTGTCGGGCGACGCGCCGGCGGCCGGGGGTGGAGAGCTTGGGATCGACAGCGAACTGGTTTCGCCAGGCCAGGACACAGCGGGGGAAGCGGCCGAGGATATGTTGGCCGGCCTGGAGCCGGAGGCGAAGCCGCCGGTTGGTGAAGTTGCATCGCCTGCTCCGATTCCGGCGCTGCCCAGTGCGCCGGTGCAGAAGGGGGCTGGACCGGTTGCGCCGCCTGCTGATTTCAATTATGGGAACGATCAATCCAGCTTCCTGGGCGGGATGACGTTGCGGCTGCCGGACCTGAGCCGGCCGGCCAATTTCGGGAAGGTGCGCGTCGTCTTTGGCGATAAGGCGATTCCCGCCGACGTGTTTTCAGAACGGTCGGTCATGCCGGCGGCGCGGACGGCGCGAGAGGATGAAGCCGCTCAAACACCAGCGAAGGTTGAGAAGCCCATCGAGGTGAAGGCCACGCCAGTTGCGCCGCTTCATGATCACGATCACGATCATGATCTGGAGCCAGAGCCCAAAGCTGATGTGGATGCGCGGATACCGCAGGGCTGGCGGGTGGCTTGGAGCTTGAAGCCCAGGACGCCGCACCGCATTTGGAAAGCGAGGTGGAGAGCGCAGGACTCGGTGATGGACGACGTGCTGGGGCTTGGCCAGCCGCTTGAGTCTCATTACGCGCCGGCGGCCGAGCCTTTGCCGGTCGAGGAGCATGAACACATCGGCACGATCCCGGAGATGGAGCAGGAGGCCGCTCCGTTTGATCCCGAGAACGCGTTTGGGGTGGTAGAGCAGGACGTCATTGGGGAAGCGCAGTTGGAGGAGACGCCGCGCCCGAGCGGCCAGCGCCGCGACGGGGGCGCGTGACGCAGGCACGGGCGGCGTCGGAGGCGTTTGCGTCACCTTCGGCTGGGGAGGATGAGGATGCTGGGGATGATGTGCAGGGGCACGGCGGGTTTGGCGCGGAGAACTCCGGCAATGGCGATCAGGAAAGGTCCAGCGCGAGGCCCTTGCGCACGCCGCTGAAGCCGGGGGTGCCGCCGCGCATGGTGAGCCAGATGCAGACCATGGTGATGCCGCGCGAGCGGCATTCGCAGGGGCGGCGAAAGTGGCTCGCCATTTTGATGGTGTTGATGCTGATCTGCATGGCGGCGGCCGCGATTTACGTCTGGAAGTTCATGTCGCCGAAGGTGGCGGTGAACGGAACACTGCGGTTCGAGCATTTTGCGGATGTGTCGCCTGAGAAACAGCAGTTGGTGATGCAGCGCGAGATGAAGCTGCTGGGTGATGAGGCCGTACTGGCCCGTGCAAAGACGATCCTGGGCGAGCAGTTTGGAGTGACGGCTGGGGGATTTTTATCCGATCCGGTGGCGTTGAAGCGCGTGAAGGGGGAGCTTCGGCCGGATGCCAGTGGGCATGGGGCGACGATGTTCGTGCGGTATGCGGGTCAGGGCAATGGCGATGAGACATCGCGGATGCAGGCGTTGTTGCAGGCGATGTATGAGAGCGGGGTGTCGCAGGAGTTTCGCGACGAGCGGCGGCAGAACATCGAGAAGCATCAGGCGCTGCGCGACCAGGTAATTTCGCAGGAAGCATACGTCAGGCAATTGAAAATTGACGTGGACAAGCTGACGGCAAAGGGTGACACCGCGCCGGAACGGTCGGAGGTGGCGGCGGCAAGCGCGGCCGCCAATGCCGCGCAGCAGAAGTGGGCGGCGGCGACGGCGCTGGTGAGCAACCTGACGGCGGAGTTGGCGCGGCTAAGGCAGGCAGGTTCGCAGTCGCCAGGCAAGGCGACCGGAGGCGCCGATTACCACGGACACAGAACTTGCGAGCATGCAGGCCGAGCTTGGAAAGCTGGATGAGCAACTGACGGTGGGGCGAAGCAAATCCGCCGAGGCCGCCGCGCAAGCTCGCAAGTCGTTGGATGATGCGATGCAGCAGTTTCAGGAGGAAGTGAAGAAAGCCCAGGGGCTCAAGGACGTGCGCGGGTTGGATGCGTACATCGACTCGGCCAACGGGCTGCACAAGGCGACTGTGCAATATTCGACGGACCTGTTGCAACGGGAGCAGAGCTATCAGGATGCGCTGACGGACTTGAAGCGACACCTGGAAGAGGAGATGGAGTCGCGGCGGGAAGAGAAGTGGGCGGCCGACCCAGAGCTTCAGCGGCTGCAACAACTCCTGGAACTGCGAGGCGCGAGAATACAACGCCGTCTCGGCCAGCCAGCTTCCGGAGGCGAAGGAGAAGGTCAAGACGTTGAAAGGTGAAGTGGAGGGACTGAACGAACAGATCAAGGGGCAGAAGCTATTGGTGGGGAGCGACAAGGCGCTGGAGAGGCTGGCTGAGAATTTAAACCGCAGCATCACGGCGGTGAAGAATCAGATGGAGACGGATCGGGCGGCCAGCGAAAAGCGAATGCAGGACCTGGAGGGGCGTGTCGCGCACAGCGCGCCGGCGATGGAGAAACTGCGCCAGAGCCAGCCGGAATTGGCCGACCTGCTGCAGAAAAAGGCCGATGGGATGCTGCAGGCGCGAGCCGTGTATGCACGGACGGTGGAGGCAGGGGGATGAGGTGAGCCCGGACATGAAAGCGCGGGCGGAGGAATTGAAACGGCAGATCGCCGAGCACCAGGCCTCGGCCGCGGCTTCGCAGGCGAAGATGCTCGGCCAGCAGCAGCTTGCCGCGGCAACCGCCAGGGAGCAGGAGCTGAAGGTCGCCAAGGCGGCGGAGACTGCGGCGGCGGCGGATTATGATGCCAAGATCAAGGATTGGGCCGCGAAGCAGGCAGCGCAGGCGCAGGAGGAGTTGAGCCGTGGGCCGCTGGATGAGAAGCGGAAGCTTCACGAGGCCGAGAGTGCGAAGCTGGCGGCGATGAACCTGGAATTGGATCAACTGGCGGCGGCGGTAAAGGACGCCATCGAGCCTTTGCCGCCGGTGGCCGAGAACATTCACGCATCCGTTGAAGATCCGCCGCGGCTGGTACATCGCCGGGGCGGAAGGGGGTCTGGTGCTGATCTTCGCCGGATTGATGCTCCTCACGGTCCTGGGGGGTGGGCACGAGGAAATGCGGTTGCATGAAGCACCGATGGACGAGACGGATGCGCCGGATCAAGTGGCCGCGGAGCATGGGGAAGAGCACGTGGGGGCGGGGACACGGCTGGCGATATAAGGGGCGCGTGCTGCGAGAGAGGTTGATTTAATGGGCCTCTTCGTTGTCTTTGCCGCGCTCGCCCTGCTCATGTTCGTCGCCTATCGCGGGTTCAGCGTGATCCTTTTTGCGCCGCTTGCCCGCTGCTGGCCGTGTTGCTGACCAGCCCTTCGCTCGTGCTGCCGATTTTCAGTGAAGTTTTCATGGAGAAGATGGCGGGGTTTTTAAAGCTGTATTTTCCGGTGTTTATGCTTGGGGCGGTGTTCGGGAAGGTCATTGAGCTGGCCGGTTTTTCCAAGTCCATCGTGTCGGCTGTCGCGAGGGTGGTGGATCCGAAACGGGCAGTCCTTTCCATCGTGCTGGTTTGTGCGGTGCTGACTTACGGCGGGGTTTCGTTGTTTGTCGTGGTGTTCGCGGTCTATCCCTTCGCGGCCGAAATGTTCCGGCAGAGCGATATCCCAAAGCGGCTGATTCCGGCCACGATCGCCCTGGGATCTTTTACCTTCACAATGGACGCGCTTCCTGGCAGTCCGCAGATTCAGAACATCATTCCGACGACTTTTTTTAAGACCGATGCCTGGGCCGCGCCCTGGCTGGGGGTGATTGGCTCCATCTTTATCTTCGGCTCGGGACTGCTTTATCTGGGGCGGCGATTGAGGAAGGCCGCTGCGTCAGGCGAGGGATATGGCACGGGGCACGTGAATGAGCCTGAAGCATTGCCGGTGGAAAGGCTGCCCAATCCATGGCTGGCTATTGCGCCGCTGATCCTTGTGGCCGCGCTGAACAAGCTTTTTACTTTGGGTATTCCGCATTGGCTTGGCAACGTGGCGAACGTTGGCATCGCCGGACATGAAATGAGCGTGGACGTTGCAAAGATGGCGGGCGTCTGGGCGGTGGAAGGGGCGCTCGTGGGAGGCATTGTGCTTGTGATGATCTGCGGCCGCAGGCAGATGCGGGGGAGGTTTGCGGAGGGGTCCAGGTCGGCCATTGCGGGATCGCTGCTGGCGTCGATGAACACAGCTTCTGAGTATGGCTTTGGAGGCGTCATTGCGGTGCTGCCGGGTTTTGCGATGGTGTCCAATGGCTTGAAGAACATCCCCAATCCACTTGTGAAGGAGGCCGTGACGGTTACGACGCTGGCGGGCATTACCGGCTCGGCCTCCGGGGGCTTGAGCATCGCGCTGGCCGCCATGTCCGAGAGTTTCATTCAGGCCGCCAAGGCTGCCCACATCCCACTGGAAGTGCTGCACCGGGTGGCGGCCATGGCAAGCGGCGGGATGGACACGCTGCCCCACAACGGCGCGGTGATCACCCTGCTGGCCGTGACGGGGCTGACGCACCGGACGGCGTACCGGGACATTTTTGCGATGACGCTGATCAAGACGGCGGCCGTTTTTGTGGTGATTGGCGTCTATTACCTGACGCGCGGGGCTTTGGTCTGATGTAAGGTTTGTAAGTAGCGCCTTGACTTGCTGGCGCGGCGAGAAATCGACGGTACACTAAAGGCCGTGGATACGACCATGGACATGGCCGAACAGGAGCGCGAAGAGGAGCGGTGCGCGCTGGTGGAACGACACGCCGTGCAATCCCGGCTCTTTGACCGGGTGCTCTCCTCGATTAGCGACTTTGCTTACACCTTTGATCTCGAAGGCCGCTTTACGTTCGCCAACAGGCCGCTGCTGGATCTCTGGGGGCTGAGGCTCGAAGAGGCGGTGGGCCGAAACTTCTTCGACCTTCAGTATCCCGACGATCTCGCGGCGAAATTGCAGAGGCAGATCCAGCAGGTGATCGATACTCGCCAACGCGTGGTTGACGAGACGCCTTATACAAGCTTGAAGGGGATCGGCGGATACTATCAATACATTTTTTCACCGGTGATTGGGCCTGATGGGTCGGTCGAGGCGGTGGCCGGATCGACGCGGGACATTACCGATGTAAAGGAGGCCGAGGAGCGCGAGCGGCGTGCGGCGGCGGCCGCGGTGGAGGCGGCCGAGGCAAACGCAAAGTTTCGCACGTTCTTTGAGCAGGGGACGTATTTCGCGGGCGTGATCACCCTCGATGGCACGGTGATCGAGGCGAACCGCATTTGCCTGGAGTCCTGCGGATTTACGCGGGAAGAAGTATTGGGCAGGAAGTTCTGGGAGTGCGGGTGGTGGAGTCCATTGCCGGCGCTGGTTGAGATGGTGCGGGCGGGCACGATGGAAGCGGCGGCGGGGCGGACGTTCCGATGCGAGACGGGCTATTTTATCGCGGATGGCAGCGAGAGAATCGTGGAGCTGACGCTGGCGCCGGTGACCGACGAGGCCGGGCGGGTTTTGTTTGTCGCGCCCACGGGAATCGACATCACCGATCGAAAGCGGGCCGAGGCGGAACGCGAACGGCTGCTGGAGAGCGAGCGCCTGGCGCGGGACGCGGCCGAGTCGGCGAATCGCGCGAAGGACAAGTTTCTGGCGATGTTGAGCCACGAACTGCGGACGCCCTTGTCGCCGGTGGTGATGACGGTTGCGGCGATGGAGACGGACCCGGCGCTGCCGGCCAAGTTTCGCGAAGACCTGGCCATGGTGCGCTGGAACATCGACCTGGAGGTGAAGCTGATCGACGATCTGCTTGACCTGAGCCTGGTGACCAGCGGGAAGCTGCGATTGCAGATGCAGCGCGTGCATGTTCACGAGTTGCTGCGCCACGCCATCCACAGCAGCATGAGCGACGTGCTGGGCAAGCGGCTGAATATCCGCCAGGAACTTCGGGCGCAAAACGATGGGTTGATTGCTGACCCGGCCAGAATGCAGCAGGTCTTCTGGAACCTGCTGCGGAATGCGGCGAAATTCACGCCCGAGGGTGGCGGCATTGTCGTGCGGACATCGAATGTTGGTACGGGGGAATTGACCATCGAGATCGAGGACACCGGAGTCGGGATTCCGGCCGAGGTATTGCCGCGGATATTCGATGCATTTGAGCAGGGCGATGCGCGGGTGACGAATCGTTTTGGTGGATTGGGATTGGGGCTGGCTATCACCAAGGCGGTGGTGGAAATGCACGGCGGAACCGTGAGCGCGGCCAGCGGGGGGCGGGATCGGGGTGCAACATTCACCGTTCGGTTGCAGACGGCTGTTGAAGGTGATTTGGCGGAAGTGAGCGATCTCGGTGGGGAAACCGATGGTCGGACGGATGGAGCGCCGTTGCGGGTGCTGCTGGTGGAGGACCATGTGGATACGGCGCGGATGCTGGCGAGACTTTTGACGCAGTCGGGATATCAGGTCAGGACAGCGCACAGCATGGCCGGTGCTCTGGAGGCGGCGGCGCAGGAGCGGTTTGACATTGTGGTCAGCGACATCGGCCTTCCCGATGCGACGGGCTACGAGCTGATGGAACAGATCCGGGATCGCCATGGGATCAAGGGTATTGCATTGAGCGGTTACGGAATGGAAGAGGACATGCGCAAGAGCCGGGAGGCCGGGTTTGTGGATCACGTGGTGAAGCCGGTGAACGTGGCGCGGCTGGAGGCGGTGATCCGGCGCGTGACCGGGCGTGATGGAAAGGCGCCAGCCGCGGATCAGCAATAAAATAAAGGGTTAGCTGCAATGATGCGATTATTCGTGCTGGCGGCGTGGGTGTTGGGGGCATGTGGGATGTGTGCAGCGGCGGAGAAGGGGGACGCACTTTTGGGATCGCTTGATTTCCGGCCCAGCCCGCAACATCCGGTGGGATGGCGCGGCGACGGCACGGGGCGCGTACCCCGGCCGCTGATCCTCCCATGACGTGGGAGCGACGGGTCAAGAGCTTTGTGTTTGATCTGCACGATCAGTCCGACAAGCCCAAAGATGATTTGATCGGGGGCGTTCAGATGACGGTGGGAGAGGTTCATGAGTGGTCCATCCTCGGGCCGTTTCCCATGAAGGACTATAAGAAGGACGGACCCGCTGAATCGTTCCTGGAGAACGAGGAGCAGGTTCAGCCCGTGGTCGGCCAAGGCGTGGGGGAGAAGAAGTGGAAGGCGTTCACATCGACGATGGGCAACCAGGGGAGTTCGTATGGCCGAATCATGTTGGATCTGGCGATGGCGTACGGGATGGGGGAGCAGATCGAGGCTCAGAACAAGCCGGGGAAGATTGAGCCCCTGGCGGCTTACGCGCATTCGTATGTCTGGTCGCCGGAGGCCGGGCAGGCGCGGCTTCGCATTGTCGGCACGCCCTGCAAGGCCTGGCTCAATGGGACTGGCGTGAAGGTGCCGGGGCAGTATGAGCAGTCGCCGGCCGTCGAGCTGAAAAAAGGGTGGAACAGCCTGATGGTGAAGGTTGGATCGACGGCCGGCAACTGGAACGTTTTCGCGCGTTTTTCGCCGATTGGGCCTTACCAGTATGAATCCAGGAACATCCGCTGGATGACGCAGATGCCCGGAGCAGGATGGTCGTCGCCGATCGTGGTGGGGGATAAGCTTTTTGTTTCGACGGACATGGCGTGCCTGGTGTGCATCAACAAGGCCGATGGGAAAATCCTGTGGATTCGGAGCAACGGATCGTATGAATCGTTGAGCGAGGAAGAGCGGATGGCCGGTGGGCTCAAGGAGCAGTTCGGGCCAATCGCACAGAAACTGGAGGAGGTGCTCAACGACTTGATGCGGGCGTTAAACGAGACAGACATGTTGAATGGCGCAGCAGCGGGGCCGCAGGAGAACATTCGCAAACTGATGAAAACGAAAGGGGATCTGGAGAACAGCCTGGTGAGTGGGCTGGAAAAGTTCGACAAGAAGCAGTTTAAGGACACACGGCAGCACGTGAGCCAGAGCACCGGGACGCCGTGCAGTGATGGGAAGTTTGTCTATGCAGCCTATTTGGGATCGGGCAAGAGCGACGGGGCGCAGACGGTGTCGTGTTATGACCTGCAGGGCAAGAAGATCTGGAGCCGGTATTTCATCGTCCGCGGGGCCGAGCATGGGTGCCACAGTTCGCCGCTGATCGTGGGGGATCGTCTGTTGTTCGGGTCGTGCGGGGTGGTCTGGTGCCTCGACCGCTTTTCGGGCAAGACGCTGTGGTCGACGAAGAAAAGCTGGAACGAAGGTTCGCCGTCCGCTTGTAAGATCGGGGACGAGGACGTGGCCTTCACGCCGCCGGGATTGGTCTATCGAATGTCGGACGGGCAAGTCTTGTTCAGTTGCCCGGAGAACACGCAGCAATCCAGCCCGCTGCTGTGCGACGGAATGATCTTCTGGACGCGCAGCGGATATGACCTGCCGGCCGCAGTGACGGACCCGCTCGCGCTTTCGCGGCGATTCAGGGCGGACACCGACGACCTTGGGCTGCCGGAAACCAGCGCCGGCTTTGGCAACGCCCACATCGCCTCGCCCTTGCTGGTGGATGGACTGCTGTATCTATTGACCGAGAGCGGCGGGCTGGTGGTGTACGATGCGAAAGCCGGGGGAATCGTTTATCGGCGTCTCCTGGACGCGCTGAATCCCCGGCTGACGTGGGTGTTCAATGTGGGGGTCTGCTCAAGCCCGGTGCTGGCGGGCAAGCACATTTTTATTACCGATGATCAGAGCCAGACGCTGGTTCTGGAGCCGGGGGGCCAATACAAGCAGGTGGCGCGAAACGTGGTTCAGAGCCTGACCGAGAACGGCGATCAGGATCAGTTTGAAAGCACCATCATCGCAGAGGGGAATCGGCTGTACGTGCATGGTCAATTCAATTTTTACTGCATTGGCGACAAGTAGCGTGCCTGCAAGATGGCCAAACAGTGTGGGCATTGACGGCGGGGGCGCGGGAGGGGTAGGGTCCGGGGTATGGAACTGCTGCTGGAAATGTTGGAGGCGCGCTGGTTGATGAGTGCGGGGGAACTGGATGCGAGCTTTGGACGGGCGGGGCGAACGCTGACTCCATTGCCCGCGGGCTCGATGCCGCTGATTCTCAACGTGCAGAAGAACGGTGCGATTCTGGTGGCCGGCCGGATTGGCGATCAGAACAGCGGGAAGTTTCTCCTCACGCGATTCAAGGCGACGGGGCGGGTGGATGCGACTTTCGGAGATCGGGGATCGGCGCAAAGCGATTTTGAATACAACGCAAACGTGGCGGCCGATGGCGGACCGGTATCTTCGACGCCGGTGGCGCTGGTGACTCAGCCGGATGGGCAGGTGATTCTGGGCGGGGATGTAGACTCGGCGACGTACAGGTATGGAGGGGCGGTGCGGTTTGATCGGCAGGGGAACATCAACATCCTGTTCGGCAACCACGGCGATTTTGTGGCGGATAAGTTTGGGCAAAACGGCTACTACAGCGCCATGCTGCGGCAGGCGAATGGGAAGCTGGTCTTCATCGGGCACAACACCGACGACAGTATCCTTGCCCCCGACTTCGCGTTCACCGTCGGGCGATACGACACGCAGGGGAACATTGATCTCTCCTTCGCGACGACCGGCGCCACGGCTTTTCATTTCACCACCAATCCGAGCGAACATGCGGCGGCGCTGTGCGGGGCGATTCAGGCGGATGGCAAGATTGTCATCGGAGGGTTTGTTGACGCAAGCAACTCGGGGCACACGCAGTTGGCCCTGCTTCGCCTCAACACCGATGGCAGTCTTGATTCTTCATTTGGAATCGGCGGGGAAGTTCTTGCAGGTCTTCCCGGTAACAACCAGGCCGACTCCATCACGATTCAGCATGGCGGCGGGTTGATTGTTTCCGATGCGGGGCATCTGCTTCGGTTCAACCGCAATGGCCGACAGGATGTTGCGTTTGGCGGCAGCGCTGCCGGCCATTTTTCAAGCACGCAAGTTGTCCAACAGCCCGATGGGAAACTCCTCTGCCTCGGTAACCGGCAGTTGGCGAGATTCAATACAGACGGCACCGCCGATGTGACGTTCGGAGAAAACGGAGTAGCCCCCATGGCTGACCCGGCCATCGCCATCGCCCTGACGCCAGCGGGCGAGATCATGACGGCCGGTGTATTGAACAATCGGCTGGTGCTTAATCGCTATCAGGGCACCACGCCGGATTCGGCGGGCAACACCTTCTCGGCGGCCAAGCCCATTGGCGGCCTGCGCGACCCAGACTTTCAGCGACTTTGTAGGGGCCGACGATCCCGACGATTATTACCGCTTTGATTTGACCGGGCGCGCCGTGGTGACGTTCACGCTGGAGAGCGTCAGCGCCGATGCGAATTTACAGGTGTTCAACGCGCGACATCAACTGATCGGCGCTTCCAGCCGCGGAGCGCATTCCCTGGACGTGATTCAAAAGAGCTTGCGGGATGGGACATACTTTGTGGCGCGTGGTGCGCCAGGCGGGGGTGGATACCGAATATCATTTGAACCTGACGAAGCGCGTTCTTCGCGGTTGAGAACTCAATCGCCGGTTGGGGTGGCGGGGTTGCACCAGAGGCGGCCTGGGCGCTTTTGCATTTCGGCTTCGTACTCGTCGCTGCGCAGGTAGTCGACGTGAAAATCGAAACAGACGACGTTGCCGCCGAAATGGTGGCGGGCGGTCATCTCGTTTGAGCCGTTGTTGTTGCCGTCATTCCAGGTGCCGCCGCCCTGGCTTTCGCTGGCCTCGACCAGCATGAAATCGTCCGGCTTGAAGCTGGTCATTTTGTAGGGGGGGATTTTCTTGGCCTCGCCATCGACGGCACTGTTCATCATGTAGCTGGTGAGGTTCTGGGTTGGGCCCAGAATCCATGGGCCGGTGTCGTCTGGGCAGCGATAAACGGTTGTGCCCTGGAGCAGGGGGTAGAGCGCCCGGTCTTGACGTCGTCGGTAACGTCGCGGTTTGGGTATTGGTAGAGCCAGCCCGGGCCTTTCCACTGGCCAGTGGATTCGAGGGTGTCGGAATTGGAGAAGGGCATGAAGCCGTCGGAGTCGCCGGCATAGGCGAGAACGGCGGAGGCCAGTTGGCGGAGGTTGTTCTGGCAGGCGGTGCGGGAGGCCATCTGGCGGGCCTGAGAGAGTGCGGGCATGAGCAGGCCGATGAGGACGGCGATGATGCCGATGACGACCAGGAGTTCGACGAGCGTAAAGGCTTTGCGGCGGTGCATGGTTCTGTTGGGTTCCAGTGAGTGGTACTGGTTTATCGGCGGGAGCGTTGCGGGGACTTCTGATTAGCCCCCGGAGACGGGCGAGAGAAGGATGATGTCGTCACCGTCGTGGAGGACTGGCGGAGCGGACCAGGTGACTTGTTCTTCATTGACAAAGATGAGAACAGAGGGGTGGGGGTTGTTGTCGGCGTCCAGGAGGAGGCGGCGCATCAGGTCGCCGTGCGATTGCGCGAGGTGCTGAAGCAGGGCGGTGAGGGTGGCATTGTCGGGGAGCACAATCTCCTCATAGGAACGACCTGCCGCCTGTCGGGCTTGCGCGGAATATTGAACCGTGACCCTCATCTGTCTTTCCCCTTGAGATCACTGAGATGAACCTGCTTGACGTTGCCCTCGCCCACCATGACGAAGACGCAGTCGGCAAGGCGCTGGGCTTCTTCGGCGTTGTGGGTGATGTGGAGGGTGGTGACGCCGGTGCGTTGTTTGACGGATTGGAGCAGCGCGTACATCTCGGTGCGGGTTTGATCGTCCAGGGCACTTAATGGTTCATCGAGGAGGAGGATGCCGGGGTGGCTGGCGAGGGCGCGGCCAAGGGCGACGCGCTGGGCTTCGCCGCCGCTGAGGCCTTGTGGCCGGCGGTGGAGAAGGTGGTCGATGCCCAGCAGGTCGGCGAGTTCGAGGACGCGCTGGTGGATGTCCTGGTCGCTCCAGTTGCGGATGACTAGAGCGAAGGCGAGATGCTCGCGGACGTTCATGGTCTGAAAGAGGGCGCGGTCCTGGGGGACATAGCCGACGCCGCGCTCAGCCACGCGGAGAGGGGTGACGTCGCGGTTCATCAGGAGGATTCGGCCGGCGAGGGTGGGGCGCAGGCCGCAGATCGCTTCGAGGATGGTGGTTTTGCCGGTGCCGGTTCGGCCCATGAGAACGCCATAAGCGCCGGTGGGCACGTGAAGATTGACATTATCAACGATGAACGGGCCGGCACGGACGCGGAGGTTTTGGAGATGGATCATGGTTAGATGACCCTCCCGATGGGGGCGTCGGATCCGAAGAGGCGGACGATGAGGAGGACGACGACGGCGGCGAACACCATGAGCAGCGAGACGGCGACGGCGGCTTCAATGTTGCCGACACTGAGCTCAAGGAAGACGCTGGTGGGAAGGACTTCGGTTTTTTTGCGGGTTGCGCCGGAGAAGACGAGGATCGGGCCAAACTCCCCCAGAGCGCGGGCCCAGGAAAGGGTGGCGGCGGTGAGCATGCCGCGTCGTGCTTCGGGGACGACGACCATCCAGAAAGCCTGGGCGCGGGTGCAGCCGAGGGTGAGGGCGACTTGTTCGCTGCGGGGGCTGATCTGGTCGAATGTGACGCGCATGGTGCGGACGGCGAAGGCGCAGGCGACGGCGAACTGGGCGAGGATGACGCTGGGGATGGCGTAGGTGATGGAGAGATGCCAGTTGCCGATGCGGATGTGGGTGTTGATCCAGGTTTCGAGGGATTGGCCGTGAATGTGAAGTTGGAAGAGGATGAGGAGGCTGAGGCCGATGACCAGGGGCGGGAGGACGATGGGAATGTCGAGGAGGGCGTCGAGGAGGCCGACGGCGGCGCGAAGGCCGCGTTGACCGAGGCGGGGGGTGGAATGGAAGCGGGACATGAGATAGCCCAGCGGAACGGCGACCCAGAGCGAGAGGATGGTGGTGATGGTGCAGGAGATGAGGCTGAGCTTGATGGCATAGCGGATCTCGGGGCTGGCGAGGGCGGCGACGATGTGGTGGGGCGAGGTGAAGGAGACGTCGGCCAGCAGCATGGCGACGATGAGGAGAACATAGAGGCCGCCGATCACGCCCAGAGCGAGGAGGAAAGGGAGATCGGAGCTGATGCGGTGATGTGGTGGAGTGGGCGGTGCGCTGGGTTCTGGGGCGGACTGGGTCATGCCGACGGATTGTAGCGGGAAAAGTTTATTAGAGTCCTTCACTCAGGTTTGGCATTCTCCTTTCCGATCTGGATCTGGCCGATGTCCACGGATTCTTTGCGGTCAACCAAGCGAAGGGTGAGGGACTGGCGACTTTCGTCGGGGCGGCCGAAGTGGGTGATGACGGTGGCCTGCACGGTGCAGGGGCCGGCCAGGGATTGCTGGTTGGAGCCGTAGAAGTTGGCCTGGATGCGGTATTGGCCGGGCATGGCTTTCTTGAGGCAGTATTCTTCGGGGCCATACCCTTGCGTGAAGTCTTTGCTGAGATGGCCGCCGATGACGGTGCGGTTGTGGCCGTAGAAGCACTTCTCGCCAGAAGGCTCTGTGACCCAGAGGTCGATGTCGGTGAGATCGGCGTCCCAGCTCATGACGATGCGCACGTCGCAGTCCAGGTTCTTGACCAGGCGCTTGTCGAAGGGGTTTTGGATGCCAGTCATGCCTTTGGTCTTTTCGATCAGGCGGTTGGCTTCCATGAGGGCGATGGACTCGATCTCATCAAAGCGGTCCCACTGGTTCATGCAGACCTTGTGCAAAAGCTCCAGGGAGCGGTTGTAGTCGGCGAGGATTCGATCAGAAGGTGCTTTGTCTTTGGCCGCGTCGGCACGGTCTGCCAGGGCGAGGGCCAGGTCGCGGTAGCTCTGGGGTTCTTCGGGCGCATCTGGAGGACTTTGTCGAAGAGGTCGATGGCCAGGTCGAGCTCGCCAACCTGCTCGAGGCGGTGGGCGACGACGCGGAGGAGGGGAGCGGAGTCGAGCTCAAGTTCGGCGATGTCGGAGAGGACACGGATGCCCAGTTCCTTTTGTTTGTTCTGGAGGAAGAAGTCGCCGCAGTCGAGGTAGAAGGCCGGGGAGGCGGCGTTGGTTTTGCGCTGGTCGAGATAGGCGGCATAAGCTTTGTCGGGTCCGGCATCTTTGAGGGCGTGGAGGTAAGGAGTGTCGGGGTTCCAGGGTTTGATGGCGATGGTGGGGGTGGTGTCCGGTTCTTCGCCGGACGCTTTTTTCAGGCGAGCTCCACCAAAATAACCGTTCGCGCCGCGCCCGCCTACAGCGGCTGTAGCGTCGTTCAACTCATCAAGGCTGAGGCTGGCGCCGTCGCGTTCACGAGCCTGCATCGCCTGACGAGATTCACCGGCCTGGCCTGGTCGCAGCGGCAGCGCGGCGCGGGAGGTGATGTTGTTCCAGCGGCCAGGCCGTGGGCGGCTGGAAGATCGCCGGCGTTGGTGCGCGAGCTGGGCGGCTTGTTGTGCGGGCTTTTGGCCGGGTGGCTCCTTATACTTAAAGTCGCTGGCGTACTTGTTCTCCTGCTCCCACCACTTGACCTTCTCCTGCCAGAGGGCCAGGACGTGATCCAGCTTCTGGTTGTCCGTCTTCTTCGCCACCTCCTGCTGCTGCTTGATCTGCTGCTGATACTGGGTGTACATCTCGCCACGGCTTCTGGGCGGGGTGATGTGGTAGGTGAGGTACTGCTGGAGATTGTCCAGAACCAGCAGCGAGGTGTTGGGGGTGACGAGGTTGAAGGACTGGCCGATCTTCGCCAGTTGCTCGTGGTTCTTGTCCTGGAAGATCGACAACTGGGCCACCTTCTGCTGGGCCCAGTAGCGGCTGATCAGGCCGGTGGCGGTGGCTGATTCTTTCTTGAGCGTGAGGGTGGTGGTCTTGGTGATCTGGTTGCCAAAGCCGTAGTTGAGTTTGATCGTCGCCTGATCTGAGAGCAGCTTGCCGGCAAGGGCGAGGCGGCCGGTGGGCAAGGGCTGGCTTTGATCTGGATACACCTCCGTGACCTGGTTTGCATCGTACTCGGCCGAGATGAAGCTGAAGGGGCTGGAGGTCATGCCATCCACCACCTGCTGGTTGGAGAGACGATGGAGGTTGAAGTACTGGCCATTGCTTTTGGAGGCAATCAGCTTGAGGAGGCTGTGGTTGGCCTTGGCATCGTTGGAGATGGCGTAGACGGGGGCATCGAGCTTCTGGGGGATCTCCTTGCCCATGTTGCTCAGCCCATCGCTGAAGAGCAGCCAGTAGCTGTAGTCACTGTTGTCGCGGCCTTTGGTGAGGGAGAGGCTGCCGAGGCTGGTAGCGCCGTCGTAGGCGAGGTTCTTTAAGTGCTCGAGGAGTTTGCCGGCGTCGCCTTTGTCGATGTGGAAGCTGACGGGGGCTTCGGAGACGTTGCGGAGGATGATCAGGTCCACGTCCAGGGTGAGGGGCTGGAGGATCTTTGCCAGCAGATCGAGTTCACGCTGCTTGTCGTTGGCGCTGCGGCTGAGGGAAGCGTCCCAGACCAGGCCGATGCGGGTGGGGGCCTGCTGCTGCTGGATGTTGCGCTGGGGGATCTGCTCGAAGGGGCGGTCGTTGACCAGGAAGTAGTGATCGAGCTTGGAGTCATCTTCGGGATTGGGACGCTGTTCGACGACGGCCGAGGGACGAATGAGCTGTGGGAGGCTGATGAGCAGATCGTCGATGAACTGCACGTTCTCGAAGGATCGGCTGGCGGTGTACTTGTTGCCCTCCTTGACGAAGGCCATCTTGCTGACCAGGGCGCTTTTGCCTTCGAGCTTGGGCTGTTCTTCGGTGCCCAGCACTTCGATCTTGATATTGCCTTCCTTGATCTGCTTGCCCCAGTTCAAGGGGAGGGCGTAGGCTAGGGCGGAGTTCTTGTCGAGCAGATCTCCTTCATACTGCACCTTGATGGTGCGGGTGCCTTTGGCGGGGATGGGGTAGATGCGGGTCTTGAAGTTGTTGCCGACGGTGTGCTCGACGAGGCCGGGGTCGATGCCTTTGCGGACTTCAGTTTCGAAGCTGATGCGTGCCTTTTGCTTCTCGACGGCCACGGCATCGACCATCTGGCCATTGATGTCCAGGCCATAGCCGCTGACGCTGGTGCCTTCGGGGAGGGGGAAGGAAAGCTCCCCTTCCAGCACGCGGTCGGTGTCGTTGGAGAAGGTGAGGGTCATGGTGGTCTGGGCGACATAGCCATCGACCAGCACCTGGATGTCGGCCTTGGAGAGGGCCAGGAGTTTGTCCTTGTCACCATCCTTGACGATCAGGGCCGGGGGACGCAGGGAATCGTCGGGCTTGGGAGGTGCAACATCGGCCACCTGGGCAAAGGAGGAGAAGGGAAGGAGGAGGGCGATGAGGAAGAGAGTGTGTTTCATGCGAGGCTCCGTGAATGTTTGGGGTTGGACGCCTGCGGGGCCGGAAGGTTGCAGGTTGATTGACACCACCACTCCTCATCCAAGACGCCCCGATATTCATCCTGTCCATCCAGTCCGTCCATCTCAGCTGAAGTTGCGCGAACACGCCCCAAAGTGCGCAACACCTCCCAACCCAAAATAAAAAATAATTGGCTTAAAAACCCAAGCAAAACCCCACTTCCCAAAAAACAGTTGCGCGCTTTGCCCCCAAACCGCGCAACCCAAGACAAGAAATGAGGAGCTATCCATGCGCCCAAACTCCACCGCCGCCCCCCGCCCCAAAACCCCCTTCGTGACTTTGTGCCTTCGTGGTGCATCTTCTTCCCCGTGTAGAAAGGCCCGCCTTGAGCCCATCGAAAGGCCCGCCTTGAGCCCGTCGAAAGGGGGCGGTTCGGGGGAGAAAACAGGGAGGTTTTATGTCGAAAAGGGGCTCAAAACAGGGGAGGATTTGGGGAGGTTTTGGGGAGGGTTTGGGGGCGCTTTTCAAAGGCGTTTTTCACCTAAACCCCTGTCAAGCCTCAACCCGCGCCCCCAACTCAATTTTTATACAAAACGCAACCCGAAAAAGCGCCCCCACCAAAGCCAACGAACCAAACATGACTCAATCCCCCAATGAATCAATGAATCAATGAACCGATGAATCAATGAATCAATCCCTGAAACCTTCCCACCCCCGAGGCGTCCAACCCCCAAACATTCTCACGGAGCCTCGCATGAAACACACTCTCTTCCTCATCGCCCTCCTCCTTCCCTTCTCCTCCTTTGCCCAGGTGGCCGATGTTGCACCTCCCAAGCCCGACGATTCCCTGCGTCCCCCGGCCCTGATCGTCAAGGATGGTGACAAGGACAAACTCCTGGCCCTCTCCAAGGCCGACATCCAGGTGCTGGTCGATGGCTATGTCGCCCAGACCACCATGACCCTCACCTTCTCCAACGACACCGACCGCGTGCTGGAAGGGGAGCTTTCCTTCCCCCTCCCCGAAGGCACCAGCGTCAGCGGCTATGGCCTGGACATCAATGGCCAGATGGTCGATGCCGTGGCCGTCGAGAAGCAAAAGGCACGCATCAGCTTCGAAACTGAAGTCCGCAAAGGCATCGACCCCGGCCTCGTCGAGCACACCGTCGGCAACAACTTCAAGACCCGCATCTACCCCATCCCCGCCAAAGGCACCCGCACCATCAAGGTGCAGTATGAAGGAGATCTGCTCGACAAGAACTCCGCCCTAGCCTACGCCCTCCCCTTGAACTGGGGCAAGCAGATCAAGGAAGGCAATATCAAGATCGAAGTGCTGGGCACCGAAGAACAGCCCAAGCTCGAAGGCAAAAGCGCCCTGGTCAGCAAGATGGCCTTCGTCAAGGAGGGCAACAAGTACACCGCCAGCCGATCCTTCGAGAACGTGCAGTTCATCGACGATCTGCTCATCAGCCTCCCACAGCTCATTCGTCCCTCGGCCGTCGTCGAACAGCGTCCCAATCCCGAAGATGACTCCAAGCTCGATCACTACTTCCTGGTCAACGACCGCCCCTTCGAGCAGATCCCCCAGCGCAACATCCAGCAGCAGCAGGCCCCCACCCGCATCGGCCTGGTCTGGGACGCTTCCCTCAGCCGCAGCGCCAACGACAAGCAGCGTGAACTCGATCTGCTGGCAAAGATCCTCCAGCCCCTCACCCTGGACGTGGACCTGATCATCCTCCGCAACGTCTCCGAAGCCCCCGTCAGCTTCCACATCGACAAAGGCGACGCCGGCAAACTCCTCGAGCACTTAAAGAACCTCGCCTACGACGGCGCTACCAGCCTCGGCAGCCTCTCCCTCACCAAAGGCCGCGACAACAGTGACTACAGCTACTGGCTGCTCTTCAGCGATGGGCTGAGCAACATGGGCAAGGAGATCCCCCAGAAGCTCGATGCCCCCGTCTACGCCATCTCCAACGATGCCAAGGCCAACCACAGCCTCCTCAAGCTGATCGCCTCCAAAAGCAATGGCCAGTACTTCAACCTCCATCGTCTCTCCAACCAGCAGGTGGTGGATGGCATGACCTCCAGCCCCTTCAGCTTCATCTCGGCCGAGTACGATGCAAACCAGGTCACGGAGGTGTATCCAGATCAAAGCCAGCCCTTGCCCACCGGCCGTCTCGCCCTTGCCGGCAAGCTGCTCTCAGATCAGGCGACGATCAAACTCAACTACGGCTTTGGCAACCAGATCACCAAGACCACCACCCTCACGCTCAAGAAAGAATCAGCCACCGCCACCGGCCTGATCAGCCGCTACTGGGCCCAGCAGAAGGTGGCCCAGTTGTCGATCTTCCAGGACAAAAACCACGAGCAACTGGCGAAGATCGGCCAGTCCTTCAACCTCGTCACCCCCAACACCTCGCTGCTGGTTCTGGACAATCTCCAGCAGTACCTCACCTACCACATCACCCCGCCCAGAAGCCGTGGCGAGATGTACACCCAGTATCAGCAGCAGATCAAGCAGCAGCAGGAGGTGGCGAAGAAGACGGACAACCAGAAGCTGGATCACGTCCTGGCCCTCTGGCAGGAGAAGGTCAAGTGGTGGGAGCAGGAGAACAAGTATGCCAGCGACTTTAAGTATAAGGAGCCGCAGAATAATAAAGATGACCTAACGAACGCGAATGCGGGCGGAGTCCTGCACGGAACGGGTGGCGGCGCAGCCGGTGGCGCCCCTCGCACTCCATTGCCCGGGCCTGCTGATCAACAGGCACAGGGGCGCGCTGACGAGCCGCAAAGGATGGCCGCGCAAGTGCAAAGACTTGAGCAAGCGGAGGCTGCGCCTGGCAACCGCAATAACGCGCTCGCTCTCTTAAGCGGTGCAAGCAAAGAAGCGAAGCAAAACGCACAAGAAGAAGACACCACGCCCACCATCGCCATCAAGCCCTGGAACCCCGACACCCCATACCTCCACGCCCTCAAAGATGCCGGACCCGACAAAGCCTACGCCGCCTATCTCGACCAGCGCAAAACCAACGCCGCCTCCCCGGCCTTCTACCTCGACTGCGGCGACTTCTTCCTCCAGAACAAACAAAAGGAACTTGGCATCCGTGTCCTCTCCGACATCGCCGAACTCGAGCTCGACTCCGCTCCCCTCCTCCGCGTCGTCGCCCACCGCCTCGAGCAGGTTGGCGAGCTCGACCTGGCCATCGACCTCTTCGACAAAGTCCTCCAGATGCGCCCGAAGAACCCCAGAGCTACCGCGACCTGGCCCTCGCCCTGGCAGACCGTGCCGACGCGGCCAAAGACAAAGCACCTTCTGGCCAGATCCTCGCCGACTACAACCGCTCCCTCGAACTCCTGCACAAAGTCTGCATGAACCAGTGGGACCGCTTTGATGAGATCGAGTCCATCGCACTCATGGAAGCCAACCGCCTGATCGAAAAGACCAAAGGCATGACTGGCATCCAAAACCCCTTCGACAAGCGCCTGGTCAAGAACCTGGACTGTGACGTGCGCATCGTCATGAGCTGGGACGCCGACCTGACCGACATCGACCTGTGGGTGACCGAGCCTTCTGGTGAGAAGTGCTTCTACGGCCACAACCGCACCGTCATCGGCGGCCATCTCAGCAAAGACTTCACCCAGGGCTACGGCCCGGAAGAATACTGCCTCAAGAAAGCCATGCCCGGCCAATACCGCATCCAGGCCAACTTCTACGGCTCCAACCAGCAATCCCTCGCCGGCCCCTGCACCGTGCAGGCCACCGTCATCACCCACTTTGGCCGCCCCGACGAAACTCGCCAGTCCCTCACCCTGCGCTTGGTTGACCGAAAAGAATCCGTCGACATTGGCCAGATCCAGATCGGAGCGGAAAAGGCCAAGGCCGACTAGCCAACAAAAAGGCGACCCCGCATGTTGCGGGGTCGCCCATCGAATTCCAAATGTCTGGCCGACGTCCCTTACCAGCCGCGCCACTGCTCGGAAGGCGTGAGGATTTCAGTGGGGCGTTCCGGGTTGACCACGCCGCCTCGGGCTGCGTTATAGGCATCCGCTCCGTGGGTATAGGCCGTGCCAGTGGTTGTGTCGTGGGAAGTGTAGGTTCCGCGGCGAACGTCGCTGTCACGGGCGGCCGCCATTTCCTGCGTATGTTGACGCTGCCAGTACCCGGACGTCACGGTGTCATCCATCGGGTGATTCAGGCTCGCACCGGCGTTGCGCTGCACCGCCAGAGCATTGGCCCGATCAAACGCGGCCCCGGCGTTGGTGATCTGGATCTTCTCAGCCAGCGGCTTGAGATCCGCCATCACCCGCTCGAACTTATCGGGGTTGGCGCCGGCAATCAGCATGTATCCATTGGCCGATCCATAAGCCTGCACCACGATGACCCGCACCCAGCTCTGATACGCCTGGCCATTAGACGAATAGCTGATGACGGCTTCAATGCCGTCGCCGCCGCCAGCCGCGATGCGCTGGGTGGAAAGCACGCGGAAGTTCTGGAACTTGTACACAGTCGTGGCCATGTATTGCAGGAACTGCGCGGGTGTGCATGGCGTGATGCGCTCGAGGCCGGCGAAGCCGATTCCCATCGAGCCATCGGGAGCGAGAATAAAGGTTTCGTTGGAAGACTCGCTGTGCGTCCAGCCGGCGGGCACCGGAACGGAAAAGATCTGCCCCTGAAGCATCTGTGCATCAAGGCGGCCACCGGCAGGAGCAGACTGAACCGCCTCTGGCGCGGCTTGGAACTGCGCCGGCGCCGTTGCCTGCTGGCCGCGCTGCAAAGTGTAAGTCCCGCCATTGGTGCTGAGCGAAATGCCGGACCCGCTGGTCGTGGCCGTGAACGGAATCTGCTGGCCAGCGGGGTTCTGCCAGACGCCCTCAAGGCGGCCATTGTTTTCACGGGCGGCCATGGGAAGGGTATGGCCGGCAACCTGCATCGTCCCGCGAAGAACGTCCCCTTCATCGTGAAGGCTGACCTGCACGCTCTGCCCATCGGCCTGTCCCGCATATGAACCCGCCAAATCGCTGGCAAAAAGAGTTCCGCCGCTGAGGGCGATACCGGCGCACGCTTGAATAAGTTTCCGCAACATGATCGGCTCCTGCTGAGTTTTCCTGGCCATCAACAGCTAAAGCACAGTGCTTGCAGCGGTCTCTGACCTTGTCAGGAGGAGTTACGCAACTGGGAGGGCCATCTGGCGCGGCTTACAAAAAAATGATTACGCAGCCCCACAACGCCAACCAGGCGGTCACCCGATTGCTCGGATTACCGCCTGAGTCCCCAATCCTCTCCGGAGGACAAGATTATTTGTTGCCGTTGGCGGTGCCGGCGTTGCTGCTGCTGGCGGCCCCCGCGGCACCACCTGCGGCGCCGGCGGCGTCACTGGCGCTGCTGTCGGTCTTGCTGAGCGATGCAAGTCCGGTCGCGGCCGGGGCGACGGTCGCGGGGTTCACGCCGTTCTCCAGGAACACTTGGTTGTCCAGCAGGCCTTGCTCCCGGAGATAGGAAGCGACTGCCTCGCGGCGGTCCCGGCTCAGAGAGTCGTTGGCCTGCAGGTCAAGATAGACCACCAGCGGCAAGCTCTTGGAGTTGTCCTTGAGCATGAGGTCGAGCTTGTCACGGCCAAGGCCGCTGAGCATGGCGCCGTCGAAGTGACGGGGATAAAGCATCCCATCATTGCGGGCGCCCACAGCCTGTTGCACCTCAAGTATGTGGCGGCTGGAGTCGCCCTGGCCGGCGAAGAAGTCTTCGGCCGGCGCATCGTTTTTGGCACAGCCCGAAACGCCGAGCCACAGGCTTACCAGCGACGGACCCATCCACCATCTGATCATTGCGTTTTTCATATTTCCACCTGTTGGTTGTCTCGAAAGTAACTATCTGTTTCTCGACCGTTCCACGCGGAACATTACTTGTCAAAAAGGGCGCTGTTAAACAATCCAATGCACGCCGGCCCGGCCAGCACGATCAGCACCGCCGGGAAGATGAACAACACCACCGGGAAGCTAAGCTTCACCGTAGCCTTGGCGGCGATCTCCTCGGCCTGATGCTGCCGGTTGACGCGAAGCGTGTCGGCATGCACGCGCAGAGCACTGGCGATGCTGGTGCCGAATCGTTCGGCCTGGATAAGCATGGCCGACAGCGCCTGCAGCGCCGGTGATCCGGTGCGCACGCCAAGGTTTTTCAGCGCTTCGCTGCGGGGGAGGCCCACGCGTGTTTCCATGTGTACGATCTCGAGCTCTCGCGACAGCGATGGATGCGCGATCTCGATCTCCTGGCCGACGCGCTGCATGGCCGAGTCCACCGTCAATCCCGACTCCACGCAGACCACAAGCAAGTCGATGGCATCGGCCAGAGCGCGGTCCAGCGACTTTTGCTGTTTTTTGATCCGCTGCTTGAGCCAGATGATTGGGCAGAGATATCCGCCTAATCCGCCGAAGGCGACACCCAGGAGGACATTCCCAACCGCCGCGCCCAGGAAATATCCGCCGATCAGGCCAGCACTTCCGAGAATGACTTTGAAACCATCAAGCAGGCGCTGGGCGGAGGGCGAATAGATGCCGGCCATGGCAAGCTTTCGGCGCCGCGCGGATTGCTCTTCGCGCGTCTTGGCCTCAAATGGCTTCGACGCGGCCTGCCCAATGCGCTGGAGCACATCGCTTAGGCCGTCCCGCTCGGGTGCGTCGCCGGCCTGGGCGCTGATCCGTTCTCGCGCAGGCGCTTTCGCAGCTTGTTTTCCGTGCCGCCGCCGAAGAACTGGGAGGCGCAGAAGCCGAGCACGATGACGACGCCAAACACGCAGCCGTAAAACATCAGGTCTTGCACAGGCATACCCTACACTTTCACGTTGACAATCTTGCGAATGCAGATGAATCCGATGATCTGCAACCCCACCGCTCCCATCATGAACATCCGTCCTACATCGTTGCGGATCAGCTGACCCGCATAATCAGGGTTCAGCGCGTATGAGATCGCGTACAACACCACCGGGAACCCGACCAGCACATAACTGGTGAGCCGGCCTTCGGCAGTGATGGCCTTGACGTGGCTGATCAGCCGAATGCGCTGGCGCACCATCCCGCTGATGTTTTGCAACACCTCGGAAAGGTCGCCACCGGTTTGCCGTTGAATAAGCACCGCAGTGACAAAGAAGGCGAAGTCGCTGGACTGAATGCGCTTGGCCATGTCTCGCATGGAATCTTCCAGGCTTTGGCCAAGGCTGTGCTGGGCGTATGCCCGTCGAAATTCGGAAGCGATGGGTTCCGGGAGCTCGTCGCCCATCATCTGCAGGCCGGTGCTTAAGCTATGGCCGGCGCGAAGGACGCGGGTGAGGAAGTCGAGGGCTTCGGGAAGTTGGTGTGACAGACGCCGCTGCCGGCTGGCGCGGCGATTGTTCATGAACAGGATCGGCAGCATGGCCGCCCCGGCGCCCGCGATCATTCCGAATAAGATTGATTCGCTGAAGCCGGTGACGACGAACATGGACATTGCGCCCATGACGCCCATGATCAGCAGGAACTTACTGAGCTTGGTTTCGGGAAACGCCTGGAGCAGACAGCGGTTGAGGTATTGAAACAGCGGGACGTTGGCCAGCGAGGTGGGAATGTTTTCTGCTTCCTTGGCAAGCACCACGCTGGAACGCGCAGCGGTGTCGGGCTGTGCGTCCGCATCGCGCACCAGGCGCTTCTTGAGCTTGCGCTTCTCGCCTTGCGTGGCGACGATGATGATCTGGGCAAAGCCCCAGATCGCCGCCGCCGCGGCCACCGCGAATACAGTGGATTCCGTATCCATAACCAGCCTCTCGATCTACTGTTCGATTTTCCGCCGCATAAACAGGTCCGACGGCAGCTTGATGCCACGATGCTCGATCCGCTCGATGCAGCGGGGGCGGATGCCGGTGGCCGCGAATTGGCCCTGGGCATGTCCCTCGCCGTCCACACCGCTCTGTTCGAACGCGAACAGGTCGTGGATCTGGATTTGATCGCCTTCCATTCCTGTGATCTCGCTGACACTTACCACTTTGCGCCGCCCGCCGACCATGCGGCGCGACTGCACGATGATCTGGATGGCGCCGGCAATCTGCTGGCGCAACGCCCGCAAGGGGATGTCGAAGCCTGCCATCGCGATCATCACTTCAAGCCGGCCCAGTGCATCGCGCGTGTTGTTGGCGTGGATCGTGGTCATCGACCCTTCATGGCCGGTGTTCATGGCCTGGAGCATGTCGAGCGCTTCGCCGGAGCGAATTTCGCCAATGATGATGCGGTCGGGCCGCATGCGCAGGCAGTTCTTCACCAGGTCGCGCTGAGTCACTTCCCCTTTGCCTTCGATGTTCGGAGGGCGGGTTTCCAGGCGCACAACGTGCGGCTGCTGGAGCTGAAGCTCGGCGGCGTCTTCGATGGTGATGACCCGCTCATCGGTTGAGATGTAGCGCGACAGACAATTGAGCAGGGTTGTTTTTCCCGAGCCGGTGCCGCCGCTGATGAGCACGTTGCATCGTGCCTGCACGGCTGCGGAAAGAAAATCCATCACGGCGTGGGGGAACGCACCGTGACGAATCAGATCTTCCAACTGCAGCGGCTTTGAGCCGAATCGCCGGATCGACATCGCCGGGCCTTCCAGGGCCAGCGGGGGGATGATGGCGTTGACGCGGCTGCCGTCGGCGAGTCGGGCATCGACCATCGGGCTGGTTTCGTCCACGCGGCGGCCAACCAGGGCCACGATGCGGTCAATGATCTGACGCAGGTGCTGGTTGTCGCGAAAGCGGACATCCACCAGCTCCAGGCGGCCTTTGCGTTCGACGTAGACGCGGTCGAAGCGGTTGACCAGAATGTCGCTGATGCCGGGATCCTTGAGCAGCGTTTCCAGGGGGCCCAGGCCGAAGGTTTCGTCCATCACCTCGTCCATGAGGCGTTCCTGCTCCACCGACGAGAGCAGGCCCTTTTCCGACTGGCACAGCTCGCGGATGACCATGCGCACTTCCTGGCGCACCACATCCTGCGGCAGTGTCCGAAGATTTTGCACGTCCAGCCGCTCCACCAGTTGCTGGTGGATGCGGACTTTCATTTTCTGGAAGTAGATCTGCCGATCCGTCTGGGCAACGGGCATCACGGCTTGATACGGCAGGGAGGCCGCCATCACGGGCGGCGGGGGCGGCGCGGGCGCGACTGCCGATGCCGACGGCGCGGGAGCCACCGCCGTCGCGCTGTTCGAATTTCCTTTTGAGAACAAGCCCATGATGCTTCCTTAAACAACCCGAAACGGCTCACCACGCCGGCGAAGGCATGATCGGTCTTCTTAAGCGGCCACGCTCACCGCTTTGCGTCCATCCAGCATTCCCGCCAGCCCTGCCAGGCTGGTGCTCATCTCGGACTTGGGCGCCCGCATCACAACCGGCTCCCCGAAGTTGATGGCCGCGATTGCGTTCTTAAAGTCGTTGGGGATCAGCCAGGAGATCTTCAATCCCAGCGCCCTCTCCACTTCATCGGGCTCAATGTCCCATCCCTTCTTCACAAAGCGATTGACGACAATGCGAATCTTGCTTGATTCGATGCCCATTGGCGCAGTGCCCCGATGTATCGCTCGGCGTTCTTGGCGCTGGGGACGTTGAGCTGCATCACGATGACGTTCAAGTCGGCCGCGTGTACGGCGGCGGCGTAGACGGGGTCGATGCTCATCAGCGAGTCGAGCACGACAAAATCGAACATCCTTCCCAGGACGTTCATCAGCCGCGAAAAACCAGCCGCATTGACGCGCTGGCTGTCCTCGGGCAAATCGGGGCGGGCCAGGATTGCCAGCTTGCTGTTCTGGTGGATGGCAAGGGCGTTGTCCAGCATCTGCTGGTCGAGTTTCTCTGACGATTCCATCAGGTCGGCGATGGTGTAGCGCGGCCGAAGATCAAACGAGCTTGCGACAGCGCCGCAGATAAGATCCAGGTCAACCAGGACCGCCTTGCTGGCGCGGGCCATGGATGCGGCGACATTGCAGGCGACGGTCGTCGATCCGCATCCGCCAACGGTCGGCACCATGTGAATGATGCGGGCCTTTTTTCCCATGCCGTGCGTCTGGGCACAGCGTTCCATGCCGGCGGCGAACTTGGCTGGATCGATTGGAAGCTGCACAAATTCCCGTACACCCGAATGAATTGCCTCCATCAGCAGTTGCGGGTCCATCACCTGCGACAGCACGAAGAAGCTGACGGTGGGATGCATTCGAACCAGTCCGGCGATCTTCTTGAGGTTTTCATGCGGGGCCGGGTCCAGGTTTATCACGACCACCTGCAGCCCGTCGGCCCGTGCGAGGATCGCCGGAAGCTGCTCGACGGTTTGCAACTGCGCGATGACCTGTACGCCGTAGCCGGCAAGAAAGGTCGCCATCTCCTGGCGGTTGCCCGGGTCGGCATCAATCACAACTGAGTTCAGATGAACCAGCATTGCAAGTTCCTCAATCCGTACAGGCCAATGAACCCCGCTGACAAAGAGCGCTATCTAGTTCTGCTGCGAGGGCTGGGTGGCCGGTGCATATCCGTAAGCGCCGTAGAAGCGGGGGGCGGGACCGCTGGCCTTGGCGGCGGCCGGAGCGTGTTTCAGGTCGGGTGCGGGACCGCCCAGGTCCTGCTTCAGAAACATATCGCTCTCATTGGGGCTGCTGCCATTTTTCGCCTGGCAGTGTCGGGATCTGATCTGAATTCATCCCTTCCACCAGCCGCGGCGTCACCAGCACGACCAGTTCCGTCTCCTTGCGCTGATAACGGACCGAGCGGAAAAGGGCGCCCAGCACCGGGATGTCTCCCAGGACCGGCGTGACGTCCTTGGTGGAGCTGATGTTGCTGTTCAGCAGGCCGGCGATGGCAAACGTCTGTCCTTCGCCCAGCTCGACGGTCGTCTGCACCTTGCGCCGAGTAAGGCCGGGGATGACAAAGCCGTTGAAATGGACGGCGGTGGTAAAATCCAGGTCACTTACTTCGGGCGCCACTTTCAGACGGATGCGTCCATCGCCCAGCACCACCGGTACGAAGTTGAGCTTCACGCCAAACTCGCGGAACTCCACCGTGACAGACGTTGAGCCGCTGCCGCCACCTTGTGTAACGGGGATGGGGAAGCTGCCGCCGGCAAGGAAGCTGGCTTCCTGGCCGCTGATGGCGACGAGATTGGGTTCGGCCAGCACCCGCAGCAGGTTGTTCTGCCGCAGTGCGTTGACGAAGACGTTGATCTTGGTTGAGCCAATGTTGCCGCCGCCAAAGAGCGTGACGGCGGGGTTCACCGCCGGCGACAGGCCGGCCAGATCACCAGCAGGATTAACCTGCCCGATGTTGCTGCCGAACTCGGCGCTGGCGTGCTGAAGGAAGCCATTGACGCCCAGGGCCGACACCGCCGACCGGGAGACTTCGGCGAACCGCACCTGCAGGCTCACCTGCTGGCCGCCCGCGATCTCCAGGAAGTTCATCACCTTGCCATACGGCTTGGCCATCTCCACAACCTGGTCGGCGGAGGCGAGGCTGGGAACCCGGCCTCTGAGCACGACCGCGCCATTGGCGGAGCTGACATCGATCTTCGCCATTGGGAAGATCGCCTTGTATTGATTCTGGAGCGCGGGCAGATCCACTTCAACGATCAGATCGATGATCTGCGACCGCTGGTTTTCGTCCCAGACGATCAGCTGCGCGCTGCCGCCTTTCTTGGCCGTCAGCAGCAGGCTGTCGGCGGCGACGGCGCTGGCGTCGGCCACTTCAGACGGGCTGAGGCTGTAGCGGGTGATCCTGCGGGCGGCGGTCAGCACGCTGCTCTTGCCGGCTAGCATGTGCATTTGCCCGCTGGCATCGACCCCGTCGATGATCATTCCCCCGGCCCGCGTCGCTGTGGGCTGGGTGGTCGTTGTCGGCGTCGCTGCCAGGAGCGGTGATGGTGCGAGTGACGCGGCCCCAAGGGCTACCGCAACGGCGCGGGCGGCCCACTTGCAGAATGCGTTGTGTTTGAAACTGATGTTGTTGTACATGGCGTACGTCCTTCTTCTTCCGGTGTGTCTGGAGTTGGAGGTGGCGTTAATCAGCAGACGCTCCCGGAAGAACCGGGGTGGCATCGGTGTTAGAAACTGGGGCGTTGTCAGCTTTGTTTTGATCGGTGGTCGTGGCGGGCGTCGTCCCCGCAGTCGAGCTCGTGTCGGGGGTCAAGGTAATGTCCGGCGTTGTCTTGATCGAATTGCTGGCCGGGCCTTCATCCGTGTTGGTAATTTCAGTGGCCATGGTGCGCGGCTGGTCAACCTGCTGGCTGCTGCGCACGCCGTCCTTGAACACCTCGATGGTCCACTTCTGTGCGATCGGGCGCGTGGTCGGCTCGTTGTTCACACGAATAGCACTGGCGGCCGGTTGCTGCTCGCTCATGCCCAGCAGTTCGCCGACAGTCAGGCCGCTGGTGCTGGACGTTCCGACGTCCAGGCTGCCCCGCAGGACCAGTCGTGCTCGACCCAGGCTGGTCGCAAGCTCGATGGCTTCGGCCTCCTTGGGTCCGACCAGCACCGTGACGGTTCGCGCCATGGGCGCTTCGGGAGCCCCCGGCTGTACGGGCGCCGCGCTGCTGGAGAGTCGTTGACCGACGGCCAGCACGTTGGTGTTCTCGACAACGGTGCGCGTGACTTTCACGCCGCTCTTTTCGTCGCTCATGGTGCAGATGATGTCCACATGACAACCGGGGACGAGCAATCCGCCCACGGCAGTCGATTCGCTGACATCGACTGAAACCGCCCGCATGCCCTGGGGCACCAGAGATGGATGCGCCGCGGCCGGAGCCTTTCGGCGCCAGCACCGGTTCGAGCACGGCCTGGCCGGTCACGATTTGTGACGTGACGACGCGGCCTTGGAGCTCGTCGGCCTGGGCGAAGCTGCCTTTAGGAACGCTTTCCAGCGGCATCTTCACGGCCTTGATGTCGGCGCTGGTGATCTCGTGACCCGGCTCCAGGTCAGCCGCGGCAACCGCCACGCTGATGGAGCTTCCCGGAGTCGCGGTGATCGAGCGACCGCTCAGCATGTTCCTTCCAAGCTTGGCCGCGACAATCCCCATTGCGCCGGCCAGGAGCAGTGGTACCCACAGTTTCATGTTCATATCGATCTCCCAGTACGGCGACTTCCCCTGCTTGGATTTCGGAAGAGTGGACTGTGCGGTTTAGGGAGCGCAGGAGAAAAAATCCGAAGAAACCGGAAATCCCTTAAAGACGCATGGTCCAGGTACGAATTTGACATTGATGTTGAGTGTGAATGGCCCCCATCTCTGGCGGGCCAGACGTTTAGGGCTGTGAACTGGCGGAGCGAGAAGCCGCCGCCCTATTCGTGGCGCATAACCATCTGCCCGGTGACGGTCTTGCTGGAGCCAATCAACTGCAATGGGCGCATTCCCACGGTGCCCCAGTTCGCGGTGACGGTCACTTTGATGTAATTGCCGGCTGCAACGGTATTGACCGTAACGGCAGCGTTGCTCGTGTCGGTGATGGCGGTGCTGTAGGTGGCGATGCCGGTGCTCGACATCGCGTTGGTGACGGCGGTCGTGACGTCGGTGTTGGTGTTGCCGCTGACGATCCCAGCGCGGGCCCCTTCACGGGCGGCGGCCTCCAGCGTGTGCTTGACGTAGAAGTAATAGCCGAATTCCACCGTGCCAAAGGCCAGGTAGAGCAGGATGGGAAGTGTCAATGCGACTTCCACAATGACAGCGCCGCGGCGTGCCAGGCGGGAGCGCCCGGGCTTGCGCGGATCGTGATTTCGAGTGGAAATGATCACAGGAACTTTCCTTCCATTAATGGCATTCCAGCAAACAGAAAGCCCATCGCCATGAGGACCGCGACCGCGAACGGAAGCGGCTTGTCCACGCTCTTGAAGGCGCTGGCGGTTTCAGATGTAGCGGCGATGTCCAGCCGCTTATGCTGAAACATTCGAACCGTCAAAATCGCCGTATTGCCCAGAAGGGCCTGGGTCTTTCCCTGGCGAAGGCTGATGGCGAGCACCATGAGCATGCCGGCAATCGCCGAGAGCATGAACACCCAAAGCGCCGCCGCCGGCCCGAGCCACGCACCGATGCCGGCCAGGAGCTTGACGTCACCGCCGCCCAGAGCGCCCATGGCAAACAGCAGAAAAGCCGGCCCAAACCCCATGAGCAGGCCAAGCATCGAGCGGCCTGGCGTGACGGGGCCATGGATCAGCAGGCTGCGCCCTATGCCGCTGAGGATCAGCGTGAGGGTCAGCCAGTTGGGGATGCGGCGTGCGCGGACGTCGATGACGGCGGCCGCGACCAGCAACCCCAGCATGGGCAGACACAGGATGAGCGTGTAGAGCGTCATGATTACATGGACGAGTTGACGTTGTTCCAGCGGGCCAGCACCTTCGTGCCGACTGCGCCGACAACGGCGATGGCGGTGACGATGATCATGCCGAGAATGAGGGCGTACTCCATCACTTCGCCGCCGCTCTGGTCGCTGAGCAGGTGGAAGAGTTTGTTCTTTAACGCTTTCATCGCGTCCTCCATAAACGTGCGTTAGAAATAAATGGGCCCGGCCAGCTTGCATCCGGCGTCGGGCCCCGAGGTCGATGGCGTGCAATTCCAGCACTGGCCCGAGATGAGAAACCTCGAGGCCTGGACCGACTCGATTTACATCGAGCTGTTCAGGGAGTTCCAGCGGGCAAGCACCTTGGTGCCGACGGTGCCGATGACGGCGATGCAGGCAACCACAATCAGGCCGGCGATCAGGGCGTATTCGAGCACTTCGCCGCCACGATCGTCGCTGACGAATTTTCCAAAAAGAGTCTTGAGCGCTTTCATGAGAAACCTCCTTCGACAAACCGCTGGGTTCTCGTGCCGGCACCTGCCGATTTTCAAGCCGACATTGGCTTGATCCACGAGTGCAGGCGATGTCGATTCGCTGAGGATGACGCTTGCGCTCGCGACAAACTCTCCGGATGGTTATTGCGAGGAACGGCCAAAGGCTTTTGCCGCGCTAAAACGATCCGACTGCACCGGTTTCATCGGTAGGCGCAGTGGGGGCCTTTATGAAGATATGCTTGTTTTTGCGATCCCGCCCCCGCGCAATTAGCGTCCTAATTTGTTTTGGGAATATCCGCCGCCGTCGTCGCGATCTGGCCGGCTTTCACGCGGTCGTATTCTTCCTTCACCCAGGGGATTTTATCGGCGTTTCGTTCCATCCAGAGCGGAATCGGCGTGCGCAGATTTTTCTTATGCAACTCCTGAAACTCGACGACAACGTCAGCGCGGGTGTAGGAGGAGAGATCGTGCAGTTTGCCCATGTGGATGCAATCGGTGGGGCAGGGCTCGGTGCAGAGGGCGCAGAAGAGGCATTTGCTGTAGTCGATCGCGAAGCGCAACAATTCGCCGCCGACGGCCGTCCCGGTTTGCTTGTCGATCTTCCGCGGGGCCGTCTTGTCTATATAGATGCAGTCGACAGGGCAGGCCTTGGCGCACAGGTCGCAGGCGATGCACTTGTCCTGCTCGAATTCATGAATCCCGCGATAGCGCGGTGCAAAGCTGAGGCGCTGCTCGGGGTATTGAACGGTGACCGTCTTCTGGAAGCAGTACTTCAGCGTGATCTTCAGGCCGATGGAAATCGACTTGAGCGTATCGTGAATGTTTAAAAAGTAGCTCTTGATACTGTTCATGGCGGCACACATTATCGGACAGTAGATGGGCGAAGTCCAAAGTGTCCGCAAAATTCACCCGCGAGTTGGAATGTTGCCGATCCAAGGCGCGATGGACCGCGTACTTCATTCTCTCTTGTGGGCCACCATCATGGGGCTGATCCTGGTGGTGGCAGGGGCATCGATCTTTTTCGGATCCACAGGCATATTGGCGCTGCTCGCGGCCGATTTCTCGCACGCCCCAGCGCCACTGGGCGGCGCTGATGCTGGGGGTGGGGGCGTGGTTTCTGTGCCGGCACACCAACGATCTCATCGATCGATAACCGATCAACCGTTGGTCACTTATCCTGCTCGGCTCGGATCACCTGCACGGCGTCGATGATGACATGGCCATCGGTGCCTGTGTTAGAAATTTCAACACTTGCCGTGGCTCCAGCCTCAAAATGGAAGTTGCCCAGCGAGGCAAACAGCCTGTCGATTGGCGGGGCCTGTTTTTGATTCAATGTGATGGATTTTTGGCCGTCACCGGCGAAGCCACGGATGGTGATGGGGACGTTGGACGCACGATTCGCGAGGGCGGAGTAAGCCAAGCGGATCTCATAATCGCCTTCCCGTGCGATTGGAATTTCGAAAATGGCGCTGGCTTCGCCTTTGTTCTCATTGCCATCGTGGCGGTAGCCAGCGCCGACAAAGCGGCCGGTGGTGTTGCCCTGATTCCATTTGCCTCGAAGCTGCGCCTGGCTGTCGTCCACGACAACGCCGGGAAGCTTCGCCGGATCGATTCCACCGCCCGCGCCCGTGCCGGTTGCCGGCGGGCCTGTCCATTCAAGCACCTGATTGTCGGCCAGAAGCTGCGCGTGCAGTTTCGCGTAGTCGATCTTTTGCACTGATACATTCTGGTCAATCGCGTCGCAGGCCGCGGTGGCCGCGCTTTGGCCCAGCACCATGAAGACCGGTTCCATGCGGATCGAGCCGTAAGCGATGTGGGTCGCTGAAAGACAGACCGGGACCAGCAAGTTGGCGCACTGGACTTCCCTGGGAACGAGGCACTTGTACGCGATGGGGTAGGGGTGAAATCCGTGTACCTGCACGTCGCCTTCATTTTTGGCGTGGCCGGCCTCGTCGGCGAATCGCTGGGTGTTGTGCGAGTCCATGCCGTAGGCGGCCAGGCCCACGGGATCGGCGGCGGCCGTCTTTCCCTGGCAGTTGTGCTGCGTCATCACGTATTCGCCGCGCATGCGCCGGGCTTCGCGGACGTAAAGCTGGTGGCCCCAGCCGCCCGTGTCTTGAAACTCGTCTTTGCAGAGGCCCCACTTGCCCATGAACGCCCGCACATTTTCCGGCACGCGCGGATCATTGACCAGGAACCACAACATGCCCTGGTGATAAGTGACGTGGTCCTGAAAGATCTTGTCGCGCGTGGCGTAATCGCCGTCCGGGAAATCGTAGTTCATCCCGATATTGTCCGAGGAAAACCCGCCATTGTTGTTGGTGTCGGTCTTGCCATTGGGCATGCGCTGGCTGTTGCCGATCACGTCGAATACGCCGGTTTTGAGGTAGCGCAGGAGCAACTCATAGCGCATCGGGTCATAGCCCACCGGCTTGGGGAAGGGGATTTGGTTGTCCTTCACGTCGGTCATGCAGATGCGGAAGTTGTAGGCCTGCACGCGCTTGTCCCCTTCGCCGGGCGTGCCGGGGCCGCCGGGGTGAATGCCGGGCAACAGGCCGCTGGAAGGATCGCCGGGCGTTACATACGCATCCACCGGGTTCTTGAACTGATGAGCCAGTGATGGTTTCTGCACGCCATTAAGCGGCTCATCAAACTCCGCGCTGGCCTCCCTGCCGACGCGATAATCCACGCCCGCCTTGGCCATCAAATCGCCCTCATAAGTGGCGTCGATGAAAATTTTACCGGCGTAGGTTTCTCCGCTCTCCATCTTGATGGAGATGACACGGTTGCCCTCCTTTTTCACGCCGTCTTTCAGGTCGAGGCGCTGGCCTTTCACGACGGGCACCTTCGCGTCTTTCAGCGATTCTTGGAACAACTCCTCGGCCACGTGAGGCTCAAATGTCCACATCTCATCCTTGCCGTAGTGCTTGCCAAGCCGGCGATAGAACTCGCGGCTCATGCCGCCGATGGCGGCCTTATTGCCGATGTCGGTTGCGCCCAGGCCGCCCGAAGTCAGGCCGCCCACGTGCTTTCCCGGCTCGATCAGGATCACGCTCTTGCCCATCTGCGCCGTCTTCACGGCGGCCACCACGCCCGACGAAGTGCCGCCGTAGACGACAACGTCATACGTCTTTTTTTCCTGCCCCCGCACCCGCGTCGTTTCCGTGAGAATGACCGTGGCGATCACCGTCGCAGCCCATGCAAATCGCTTCATCGTTGTCTCCCAGTGCGATGTCTTACATTTCCGACTTCGCATTCTAATCACCCCCACCCGCTTTCAGTAGCCGCCGTGCCAGTGGCGGGAGGAGCCGATATGCTGTGCCACTGCCCCGTGGACTTCGAACGAAGGCGAAAATATGAAAAGGGATCCGAAATTGTCGAGTCGAATAATCTCACTGGTAACGCTGCTTTGGACGGCACTCGCATCAGCCGCGCCCACGACCGCGCCGGCCACCGCCCCAACCGTCTCAGGCAATTACGGCACGGTCGCCACGGTGGACGCTTCCGGCGTGGTCAGCATTATCCCCTGGGGCATGAAGGCCGCCGACGCGAAGCCATTCCCCACCGGTGGCGAGACATCCGTTGCCATCAACCTCGCTCCCGGCAAAGTGGCCGACATCAAAGAGGGGATGTGGATCAAGATCGCGGAGATGGCCGACGGAAAGGCCAGACGCATCATCGCCGGCCAATTCCTTCAGGAAGAGGGGGACAAGATCGTCATCTTCAAAGGCCTGCCCGAGGAATTTCTCATAAATCGTTCCGACGGCTGGTACACCAACACCGTTGCCGGCGTGCAGTTTAAGGTCCAGCCGATGGGCGCCGGCAAGGAGTCCAGCAATCCCGGAACAAACCTGCGGGCGGCCGCATACAAAGAACCCGACGGCGGCTTCGTCGTTTACTTCCCACAGACGTTGAAAGGGGCTGTCTTAGGCTGGGGCGGTTTCAAGCCAGGTGCGAACGTGCCGGATGTCGAAGGAAAGGTGCTGGTGAACAAAGACACCTGCACGGATTACTACTGGAAACACCTGAAGAATCCCGCAAGGCCCGAAGCGGGATTCGTCTCCGGGATGACCGAGTTCACCATCCGCAACCTGCCCAAGCGGCCGTGAGTGTTCGGGCCGCGAATTGGGGAAAGTGCAATTATTGATCGGCGGGAATCCAAGGCGCATTATCTTCGATGGCACTTAAGGCGAAGGAAGAGATGCTGGCCGCGGATGTATCTGCGGTGCAGGCAGGGTCACAGCGGGCTGGCGGGGTCGACGTGGATTAGTTCGTAGATCGTCCAAGTTGAGCCTGGTCCGCGCGGGGGGGTGTGGTCGCGGGCGCCGGCGTGCCAGCGGGTGGAGAGGCCTTCGGGGATGCGTTCGGGGGGTGGGGGGTCGCGCGAGACGGAGAGTTTTTTGAGGCGCAGGTCGGGGCGGGCGGGGATGAGGTTCTGGGTGGGTTCGCCGTGGAAGATGAAGGCCACGCGGCGCTGGTGCTGGAAGGCGCGGTCGACCAGCTCAGTCGTCATCTGGTCGATCTGAGTGCGCGGCTTGGCGACCCATTCGCCGTTGGGGAGGGGGTTGCCGACGAAGTGCATGTACTCGACGGCGCGGGTGCGCTGGAGGGGGCTGGGATCGTCTTCGGCCTGGTGAATCGTGCGGGATTTGAAAGTGTCGAAGGCGGTGGGGCGCATCAGGTCCATGTCGTAGAGGGTGTAGCCGCCGACGGCGTCGAGGTAATTGCCGGCGCTTTCGTCGACGAAGAGGACGTGGCCGCGATCGCGGGGGAAGGCGGCGTACACGTGATCGACCATGTCCTTGAGGGACAATTTCTGGTCGTGGGCGGACTCGATGTGGGGGAGGATGTTGGCGACGTTGATGAGGCAGGCGATGGCCGTGAGAACGCCCACGCCGATTGCGCCGGCGATTTTCTGGCGGCGGACGATGCGGTCGAGAAGCCAGAGGCCGGCGAGGATGACGCCGGGGAAGACGGTGAGGAAGAATCGGAGGTACATGTTCAGCGCCCTCGCCGACGGGGCCCCAGTAGTAGAACAAGTAGAGAAGGGTGGGGGGCACGATCCAGAGGGCGAGAGTGGTGGCGAGTTTCCAACTGAAGCTGAAGAGGGCGAACATGCCGGCGATTACCAGCGGGAGGATGAGGAAGAGGCCCAGGTGATTAAGCTGGAAGATGAGAGTTTCCCAGTTGCCCTGGCGGAAGGTTGGCTCGTCGTAGCCAACGAAGTATTTCCAGGCGAAACCGGTTTGTTCTTTGCAGAGAGAGTAGCCGGTGCGCCACGGGGCGCCGTACGAAGCCCAGAGGACGATGGCGAGGGCGGTGATAGGAATGGCCCAGCCGATGAGTGGGGCCAGGCCGTGCTTGAGGCGTTTGGGGTCGAAGCGGATG
The DNA here is from genome assembly GCA_963788015.1 of uncultured Phycisphaerales bacterium. Lineage (GTDB taxonomy): Bacteria > Planctomycetota > Phycisphaerae > Tepidisphaerales > Tepidisphaeraceae > JBBRHH01. The sequence continues at coordinate 960,106 of CAWBEY010000012.1, read as the reverse complement.
TAGGCGAAGCTGGCGAAGAGGACGGGGAGCACGAGAAGGAATTCGGTGTAGCGGATGGTGCAGGCGTAGCCCAGGGCAAAGCCGCCGACGACGCCGCGCCAGGTGACGCCGGTTTGCCACCATCGGAGGAGGCCCCAGAAACCGACGACGACGCACAGGAGCGTGGAGGCGTGGGAGTTTGCGTCGTTGGCGAAGGCGAGGTTGATGGGGTTGCAGGCCAGCCAGATCGCGCCGATGAGGGCCATGTAATTGCGGAGGACGGTCTTGAAGAGGAAGAAGCTCATGAAGCAGGCCAGCACGGCGCAGATGGGATTGACAAGGTACATGCCGTTGATGCCGGCGATGGCGCGGCCAATGGCGGAGAAGAGGGGCAGGCCAAAGGGATACTTGGCATAGATGCGGCCTTCGGGGGTGACGACCATCATGTGGCCAGCGAATTGGTAGAGGGTTTCGCGCGTGAAGCCAAGACGGCGCTGATCGGCGATGAGGCGGGCGGTGGTCATGTAGCCGTTTTGATCGGTGCCGCCGTGGGCGGGGACGTGAAAGCCGAGGATGAAGCAGGCGTAGAGGGCGGTGGCGATGAAAAGAACGGGATAGGTGAGCCACGGGCGGGACTTGGATTCCAGGGGAAGTGGCCAGGGGGAGGAAACGGCGACGGGGGCGGGGGAAGCGTGGGCTGTGGGCGCGGTGGGCGCGGTGGGCAGGGCGTGGGAATCAACGGGGGAGGGGGCGGCCTTGTCGTGGGGCGGGTAGGACGGTTGGGGGAAAGCGGGATGGTTGGTGGCGACGGACATGCGGTTCCTTCAAAGGCAAATGCAATCGGGCGGGCCGCCGGGTAACAACTTTGCGCGGAGCGGGGCGGCCTCGTTAAAAGTTACCGGGGAGTGGTGGGGGGCGTTGAGTGGTGGTCGTGTCTTGCTAGTGCGAGCCATAGGCTGTGGCCGCCTCTCCCCATCGGGCGCGTTGGACCCTACAATATCCGCGCGGCCAAAATAGGCTGAAGCTCAATGCGGGCGGACATTCAAGGAACCTCATGTTTGAGACACTGACAGACAAATTTTCCGGCCTGTTTCGGAACCTCTCGGGGCGCGGCCGAATATCGGAAGAAAACGTGCGCGATGCGATGCGCGAGGTGCGCACTGCCCTTTTGGAAGCCGACGTTAACTATGACGTGGTGAAGAACTTCACGGATGAGGTGCTCAAGAAGGCCAGCGGCGAAGAAGTGATCAAGTCACTTCAGCCGGGGCAATTGATGGTTCGCATCGTCTATGACGAACTGGTTCAGTTGATGGGGCCGGTGGATACGTCGATTCTGTTTGTCGATCCGGGGCCGACGGTCATCATGATGTGCGGGTTGCAGGGGTCGGGCAAAACCACCACGTGCGGGAAGCTGGCCAAATACCTTGTCGGCAAAGGCCGCCATCCGCTGCTGGCCGCCGCCGACTTGCAGCGTCCTGCGGCCATCGAGCAGCTTGCGACGATTGGCCAGCAGGTTGGCGTGCCGGTTTACACGGACATTACCAAGGCTGCCCCACACGGCCAGGTGGCCAAGGGGGCGGCGGTCGCGGTTTGCCGCGCGGCCATCAGCCAGGCCAAAACCACGGGCCGGGACGTTGTAATTCTGGACACGGCGGGGCGACTGCATATTGACGACGATCTGATGGGCGAGCTGCGTGACATCAACACGCAGATCAAGCCGGCGCAGATTTATCTGGTGCTCGACGCCATGGCCGGCCAGGACGCGGTTAATGCTGCCAAAGCTTTTAATGAGCAGCTTGAGCTGGATGGCCTGATCCTGACCAAGCTGGATTCGGATACCCGCGGCGGCGCGCTGTTGTCGGCCAAGGCTGTCACCAACAAGCCCGTGAAGTTCCTGGGCGTTGGGGAGAAGCTCGACAGGCTGGAGGAGTTTCGGCCGGAAGGGATGGCCAGCCGGATTCTGGGGATGGGGGACATTGTTTCGCTGGTGAATGAGGCGCAGGAAAAGTTCGACCACGAAGAAACCCGCCGCCTTCAGGAGAAGATGGAGAAGGGGGTCTTAAGCCTCGAAGATTTCATGGCCCAGATGACGCAGGTGAAGAAGCTTGGGCCGATGGGGAAGGTGATGGGGATGATTCCGGGCATGAGCCAATTGACCAAGCAGATGAACTTGCAGGAGGGGGACGTCGAAAAGCAGATGGGCCAGATGCAGGCGATTTACAATTCGATGAACGGCAAGGAGCGCAAGAACGTCACGTTGCTCGACGCCGGCCGCCGCCGCCGCATCGCGGCGGGGCGGGGGTGGAGCTCAACGCCGTGGGTCAGTTTATCAAGCAGTACGAAACCAGCCGCGACATGATGAAGGCCGTCAGCGGCATGGGGGCGATGGGAAAGATCGGGCTGATGAAGTCGCTGATGTCCGGGAACTTGAATAATCTGGGCATGCCCGGCGGGCCGATGATCAAGACCAAGAAGTCCGGCTTCATGGAGAAGAAAGACCGCAACAAGAAGAAGCGCCGGTGAAGGGCGCGGTGTGTTTAGGACACCATGCGATATTTTGGCTGGCGGTGGACGTAGGTGGTGATGCGCTGGCGGCGGGTCTGAGCGTCTTTCAGGTTGTCGAGGTATTGTTGCAGGTCCGGCTCCTCGAACTGCCCCAGAAATTCCGGCTGGGCGCTGGGATTGTACCGGCGGATTTCATCGATGAGTTGACGTTTAATCATGGTTTATCTACTACTTTCGCTCGTCCAAGCCGGTGCGACTTCCGACCTGAAATCGACTTGTAATTAATCGGATTCCCCCATGGCAGAACTTGAAGCGCAAGCCCATCCGGCCGCCGACCCTATCGCACAGCTCCACAAGATGTCCACCACCGCCGGCGTCGGCACGCAGGACTACGTCGCGATCAACCCCGTCGCCGTCGTCTCGGTCCTGCTGGGCCTGCTCAGCGCATTTGTATTCTTCGCCGACTCCTGGGTGTTGCTTGTCATCCCGTTCGCGGGAGTGGTTCTGGCGCTGTTCGCCATTCGCCAGATCCGCAACAGCGGTGGCACGCAAACCGGCATCCCGCTGGCGATTCTCGGGCTGCTGCTTGCTCTTGGGCTGGGTGGCGGACGAATCTGGACCGACTGGCGCGCGATGCCGCCAACGCCCCGGATCGACAGAAAATTGATCAGATCATTCAGCAACTGGGCAATGACGTGCTGGCCGGTAATTACGCCAGCGCCTATGGCCTCTTTTCCGAGCCTTTCCGCTTCCGCGTCCAGCAACCTACTTTCGAAGCGCGCTGGAAAATGCTTCAGGACCCGCGCAGCTATGCCGGAAAGATCAAATCCATCAAGGGCAACGGCATCGTGCAGTTTGCCGATCAAGGAGAGCGCCATATCGCACTGACCAAACTGGTGCTGACCACCGATCGGCCCGGCGGCAAGGAAGAATTTACCGAGCGCTTCATGGTTGAATTTGAGCAGACCCCCAACGGCGTTTGGCAAATCGGCGGCCTGGAGCTTTTCCCGCCTCCCCAGCCTCAGCCCAAACGCTAGCGCGCTCATACGCAATCAAGCTTTTGTCCCGCCTCGTCCGATAAGCATCAATCAGGCGCAGGTGCGCTGCGGGTTGTCCTTGAGAAGCATGGAGGCTTATGCAGATACGGCGGCAAATCCTCAGCGGCACCACCGCCAGCGTGCTCTCCCTTGGCGCGATGACCGGCGGGTGTGCCCATCCCTGTGGCTGTGGCAACGGGTCCGCCATCACGCCTCCGTCCCCCCACACGATGCGGGAATTTGTACCGGCCGTGGGCGATGGCGAAATCTTTACCGATACCGCCAGCCCCACGCCGTCCAAGCCCCTGCCCACTCCCATCCCGGCCCGAACCTACCCCGCCGCCGCGCGTGAATCGGCGGTTAATTGGAACACCCCCAGGTCCGACACCCAGTACAAACAGGAATCTTCTCCCAGCGCCGGATACGACGCCGACGTGGCTGTCGATCCCGCCGGCCAGCTTCTCGCCTTTTCCAGCACTGCGCGACAGTGATTGGCCCCACATCTACCTTCAGCCCACGGCCGGCGGCGCTGTGACCGAGCTTACCAGCGGCAACAGTTCCAATGTCCAACCGGCCTTCAGCCCCGATGGCAAACACATCGCGTTTGCCTCCAACCGTTCCGGCAACTGGAACATCTTCGCTGTGGATATTGATGGCCGAAACCTGGTTCAACTCAGCACCGGCCCCAATCAGGACATGCATCCCAGCTTCGCCCCGGACGGCACGCGGCTGGTCTATTCCAGCCTCGACATTCGACGCAACGTCTGGGAGATGTGGGTTCTTGATCTCGCCCAGCACACGCGCCAGAAAATCGGCGCAGGCATGTTCCCGGTCTGGTCGCCGGACAAGTCCATCGACCGCATTGCATTTCAACGGGCTCCGCAGCGGGCTAATGGATTGTTCAGTGTCTGGACCCTTGATCTGGTGGAAGGCGAGCCGCGCCACATCTCGGAAATTGCCGCGAGCCCCAAGGCCGCCGTCGTCACGCCCGCCTGGAGTGCCGATGGCCAGCATCTGGCCGTTACCACGATTATCGAAGCGTCCGATCCAAAGGCCCAGCCGCGCCAGGACATCTGGATGCTCAATGCCGATGGCGGGGCGAAGGTAAAAATCACCGACGGGAAGGGCGCAATCTCTCCCCCGCGTGGAGCGGATCGAATCGGATCTATTTCGTCAGCAGCAGGGGGGGCCGGGAAAGCATTTGGTCAATGCCTGTGAATCTAGTCCCTCAAACGCTCGTCAGTGAACCGGCCGCATCGCGGCCGCCGACGGTTGGATCCGTTGATGCTGGCGCGGTAAACGCTTCAAGGATGAAGCCATGCGAATGTTGCAGAAGTTGGTGATGGCGGCGCTGATGGCACTTGGATGCGCCGCCGGCGGCTGCGAGGCCGAAAAGCCCAAGTACGGCGTCGAAACCTCTCTCTCACTGCCGGGCCCGAAGCGTCAGGCGTGGGCCGTCGCCCCCATCATCAACCTCAGCGGCGCAACGCCATGTTGATCCTTTGTTGCAAGCCGATATCCTATTTGGGCAACTCCAGCAGATCCAAGGCGTGACGGCCATCCCGGTGAATCGGGTGGTCGAGGTCTATGCAAGAATGGGCATCGACCGCGTGGAGTCCGAGCAGCAGGCCGCCCAGGTGTGCGGCTACCTCGGATGCGACGCTTTGATCGTGGCGTCGATCACGCTGTACGACCCGTTCTATCCGCCCAAGGTGGGGGCGGCCATGCAGTTGTTTCGCGGATCGGGCACGACCGCGCTCGCCAAAGAAATTGACCCGCACGAGCTGGCGCGACCAGGCCGCCCCCTCGCCAAACGAGCCCGCTTCCGCAGGGCGGAACGTTTGTGCAGGTTGTGGGGATGTTTGATGCCGCCAACGGGTCCACCCTGGCGTCCGAGCAGCGATATGCCGCCGGCCGGAATGATCCCGTCGGGCCATTTCGGTCACGCGAATATCTGGTCGATATGGATCGATATGGCGGATTTGTTTACCACAGCCTCCTGGCTGATCTGCTGAACAAACCGCAACTGAGACGTTGAATGCGTAATGGGGCAAAGGGCCGGTCCTCAGTGGGCTTTTTATGGGCGGAATCATTGCGATTCCAGGAGTGTGCGACATGTCAGAGTTGCGGACCTTAAGTCTGGTGAAAGGGCAGCAGCACTTTTGCTTTCGTTATGAGACGGGGCAGGAAGTGAAAGTGCTTGATGCGCTGATCGATATGGTGAACCAGCGCGAAGCTGGAATTTGACTGGTTTGATGCGGCGGTTTTGTCGCATCAACTGGGACGTCATTTGGCTAAGGAACTCAAAACATACCTCCCAAAGAAGGCAGCCTGAAAGATTATGGGTTGAACATATTTATTGAACCCATCAATTTTGCCGATGATGGAGGGGTTGGAAAAAAGCCAGGATGGCGAAGAACAGCGCAGGCCGCGGTGCTTCAGGAGGAGGCGCGAGCGTCTTGCAGTCGGGCCACCGCGGAGTCGCCGGCCGCATGGCAGTGCAGGGCCAGTTTTCCTTTTGAGGAATCTGGCCGGCGGGCTTCCGACGATGCCCGCTCACGAAGAGTCCTTCGCCATACGACCGGTGCCTATGAACGCTGCGACAACCCTTTGCTTCTCTGGTAATGTTGCGCCCCCAAAGTCTTTACACCGCTGGTTCGCGGGTTTCTGGACTACCTGAAACTCGAACGCCACTTCAGCGACTACACCATCAAAAGCTACGGCGCTGACCTGATCCAGTTCGGCCAATATCCTGGCCGGCGAGATCGGCCACGGCGGCGCGAACGCCACGGCCGTCGGTGTCACGCAGCTCGACGAACGATTCGTCGCCTGCGACCCGCTGACCGTGTCCGCGATTTTCTCGCCTACCTCTACGGCCAGAACTACACCAAGAGCACAACCGCCCGAAAGCTGGCGACGCTGCGGAGCTTTTACAAGTTCCTGATCCGCCGCGGGCTGGTGCGCCTCAATCCGCTCTCCACCATCCGCACCCCCAAGCAGGAAAAGCGCCTGCCCAAGTGTCTGGACCTGGAGCAGGTGCAAAAGCTCCTCGAAGCCCCCGGCGACGCCGATATGCTCAGCGCCCGCGACAAGGCGATGCTCGAAATCCTCTACTCCAGCGGCATCCGCGTCAGCGAGCTTGTCGAGCTGGATATGTCTGACCTGGACCTTCAGGAAGGCGTGCTTGCGCGTTCAAAGGCAAAGGCCGCAAGGACCGCCTCACGCCCATTGGCAGCCAGGCGATCAAGGCCGTGCAGCGCTACTTCGAGATGCGCGCGTCGACGCACGCATGCAAGGCCAGCACGGCCAGCGCGTCTTCCTCAACAAACACGGCGGCCCGCTCAGCACCCGTTCCGTCCGCCGGAAACTCGATAAATATCTCGTAGCCGCCGGCCTCGATCCGGGCATCAGCCCGCACACGCTCCGCCACAGCTTCGCCACGCACCTGCTCAACAACGGCGCCGACCTGCGCAGCGTGCAGGAGTTGCTGGGCCACCAGAGCCTGAGCACCACGCAGATTTACACGCACCTCACCACCAGCCGCATGAAAGAGGTGTACGACTCGGCCCACCCGCGCGCGCGAACAGTTCGACGGTGGACGGCTCCTCCGCCCCCGCCCCCTTTCCCCACCCGGCCGTGACCAACCCGGTTAATTCAAAGCCCTACTACCCCGCAAAAGCCGGCTGATTTGCGCGTGCGGATAATTCGACGCCAATGAACGGGACACCGCGCTTGCCGCTGGTGTCTTGTTCTATTTTGTCCCCGCGCACTTCACGAGATCCGGCAGCATTGCTCGCAATACTTCATTTCAGTTCATGTCTAATCATCTGGAAATAAAGAGGATTTTGCTGTTACACTGGGTCATTGTTTAGTTATAATCCGGAGCAGATCAAGGTTTGTTGAATCAGGGTGCAGAGTCTTGGGAAAACGCGCTGGCAGCCAGGTAGCTACAAAAGCCCTTCATAGAAGGGGTTTTTGGCGTCGCGGGTTGCGATAGAGATCTGCCGTCCTGTTCAACGAAGAACAATCAGGGAGTTCATATCATGAGCAGCAGCAGACGTGTTTTGATCGTGGACGACGACCCGAATTTTACGGCGATGCTTCGCCTGAACCTGGAGCATGCCATTGCCTGCGACGTGCGCGAAGAAAATGACTCCCGCCATGTGGTGAAGGCGGCCATGGATTTTCAGCCTGGCATCATTTTCCTGGACGTGATGATGCCGCACCTCGACGGTGGCGACGTCCTGGCGGCGCTGGAGGTGTGCCCGGCCACCCGCGCCATCCCGGTGATCTTCCTGACCGCATTGGTGAGCGAAGACGAAGCGGACGTGGCGGGCCTTCCGAGTGGCGGGCGGCGGTTTCTTCCCAAGTTGCTGAGTTTGCCCCAGCTCCTTGAATGTATTGAGGAAGCGTGTATTGGCGAGGCGTGCATTGGCGAGGACAACGAGGCGCGACCAAAGATGGAAGAGCCTGCCCGGGCCGGCTGCAGCTGACCCGATCGCAGCATCGCGATCGTGACCAACATTGGCGGCGAGGTCGTTTGTATGTCACCAAGAAATGATCCACTAATGGATGCCAGTGAACTTGATGCGAAATTCTCGAAATCGGTGTGCTCTCCCGGGTATCGATTTATGGTAGTCAACCGGACATTTGCTTATCCTACGATACGACCAACTGGAGGGAAGCCTGACGATGCTCTCCGTTATTTGTTGACGCTAACAACGATCCCCACCTCCGCTTCCACGATCACGTTTAACATCGCACGCGTCGGCGGTTCGACCGGCATCTTGCTTGAACCGCTCACGGAACTTCCCACGATCATTGGCCAAACCAGCATCCAGGGGCAGATGTACGCCGGCGGCAAATCCGCGATCCAGATCGAAGGTGACAAGCTCGGCCCCAACTCCATCGGCATTCATTTCAACCGCAGCACGCCTGGCAACACCGCCCAGGCCGTCGTGAGCGGGCTTACCTTCGAGAGCTTCAGCGGGCCCGGCATACTGATTGAGGGGGATGGGCACCAAACCGTTCAGGGGTTTGTCGTCGATTCGTGCGGATCGGGGATCCCAGATTAAATCGCCTCAGAACATCATCGGGATCAACCAAACCGGTGCGGCCTTCAGCAATGCGTTCACGGCCAACCTTGACGACGGCATCGACGTCAGCGGAGCGACCGCCCCACGCAGATTTACACCCACCTCACCACCAGCCGCATGAAAGAGGTGTACGACTCGGACCACCCACACATGTTCGACGGTGGACGGCTCCTCCGCCCCCGCCCCCTTTCCCCACCCGGCCGTGACCAACCCAGTAAACTCAAAGCCCTACTACCCCGCCAAAGCCGGCTAACTTCGCGCTGCGACCGTTCGAAGGTACTGAGCGAGACACTGCGGTGCCGCTGGGGTTTGATCGTTAACGACGACAAACCCAATTTCACGGGCCATGCTCCGCCTGAACCTGGAGCACGCCCTTGCCTGTGACGTGGGTCAGGAAATAATGCCGCCATCTCGTGCAGCCCTCCCACGACTTTCAGCTGGGCATCATCTTCCTGCACGTGATGATGCCCCACCTCGACGTGGGGCCGTCCTGGCCCCACTATAAATTTGCCCGCCCACCCGCGCCATTCCGGCCATCCTCCGCGCCCTCTGGTCCGCGAAGATGAAGCCGAATAACCAGACCGTGCATTTAATCTAAGTGCATTTCCAATATGATTTTATGAGTACTTTTAATATTTAGATAGCGGCTGGAGAACTGATTGACACGCTCTGTGGGCAGAGGTATAGTCACACCCGTTGAACCGCATCTCCATGCACTTCAACATGACATTAAGATTGAACGGCTGTTTCAGCCGTGGCGCGCTTCCGGAGGTAGGTAGGAGCCACCCCTCCGGAAGCTTTTTTTTAGACACAACTTCTTCGGGCAGCCACGATGCCTCAGCCTCCTTCTTCGGCCGCTCCATCCCCCTTGGACTCTTCCTCTAATCCTTCATCTCAAAAGTCCGCGCACGGCCAATACGCTGGCGCGGGTGGTTGAAAACCGTCCGCTCTGCCGCGAACACTTCTTGCTCGTGCTGGCGCTGGAGCAGTTTCCTCCCACCCGGCCGGGGCAGTTCGTGCAGATTTCCTGCCGGGACCTGGACATTGATTACAGCCCCCAGCGCGAGAGCGATTGGCAACCCGGTCAGTTGCTGGATGTCGAGGGCCAGGAACTGATGTCGCCGCTGGCGATGCTGCGCCGGCCTTTCTCGCTGGCGGGGCGGCGCGATCAACCGGCAGGCGTGGAATTGGAAATCATCCATCGCGTGGTGGGCGTGGGCACCGAATGGATGGCCAAGCTGGCGGTGGGGGATTCGGTGCATATTCTCGGGCCGCTGGGCAACAGCTTCGACCTGCCAGTCGGTGAAAGCGCCGGCACTCTCGTCGGGGGTGGCGTGGGGATTCCGCCGATGCTTTATCTGGCCGGTGCGCTGGAAGGGCGGAAGGCGGTGGTGTTCGCCGGGGCGCTGTCGCGCGACTTATTGCCATTTACGATCGCGGAAAATGAAGAGGCGCCGGGGCACGATTCGGTGAAGCCGCTGGGCAACGTGCTGGAGTTTGCACGGCACGGGGTGGGGGCGGTCATCAGCACGGACGACGGAAGTTACGGGTTTCGCGGCTACGTCACGCAGGCGCTGGAGAAATATCTGGATGAAATGCAGCGGTGGGGGGGGCCGGCCCCGACGATTTATACCTGCGGGCCGGAACTGATGATGAAAAGGGTGGCCGACATCGCGGCACAGCGCGGGCTGGAATGCCAGATCGCAGTCGAGCGGGCGATGGCCTGCGGCATGGGGACGTGCCAGAGTTGCTGCATTCGAGTCAAAAAGCCCGACCCACGCCGGCCGCCGCTGGTGGGAAAAGATTGGTGCTACCGGCTGGCATGCACCGACGGGCCGGTGTTTCGTGGGGCGGAGCTGTTGTGGTAGTTGTATCATTCTGCTTGACAAATGAGGCCGATGATCACAAAATGTGAGCAGCAGGCTATGCAATGAGGATTCTCCGCTTGGATCGTCTGGAGGAGGCATCCGCCAAACATGCGGATGCACAAACGGCATTGACACTTTGGACTAAATGCACGCAGGAAGCATGTTGGAATAGCATCCGCGACGTACGCCAGACCTATCCGCATGCCGATGCTGTGAAAATGAATGACGGAAGTGTAGCCACTATTTTCAACATCCGAGGCAATCGTTACCGCCTGGCCGTTTCGATAGATTATTCTGATGGCATCGTAAACGTGCTTCGGCTGATGACACACTCGGAATACGACAAGCAACTTTGGAAAGGCAGATCATGAGCCGCGCAATCGCCAAACCCCGCCAAACGATAGTGCAGTCGGATTATCTGGACTTGGTTCAGCGGTTCCCCATTCGGCCACTTCGCAGCCGGCGCGATCATGCCGATGCGGCGCGATCCTGGATGAATTGGTCGGACGAGAGGATCTCACCCCCGGTCAGCGTGACTATCTGCAAGCGCTGAGTCACTTCGTGGAGGATTACGAGCGAGATCAGAAGTTCTTCCAGATGAAAAAGTTGACTCCAGTGGAGTTGTTGAAGCACCTCATGGAAGCTAACGACATGACCACAACGGACCTGGGACAGGTGCTGGGGAGTCGAGGGCTCGCCTCGGAGGTGCTGAACGGAAAGCGCGGCCTTAGCAAGACGCTGATCTCGCGGCTCTCGAACAAATTCGGGGTGAATGCCAGCTTGTTCCTCGAGAAATGTTAAGCTAATTCAATTAGTCTGCGACTGAAAGATAACAGGGACAAATTCAATGACCACCATCGGCATGCACTACGAAGTAATTCCCGGCAAGGAAGAGGAATTCGAAAAGGGTTTCCTTGCCGTCATCGAGCACCTCAACAGCGTGGCCGGCCATCAGGAGTCGCACATGTACGAGGACGTCGCCTCCACCGGCAGCTATGTCATCCTCAGCCAGTGGGAAACCAAGGACGCCTTCGAGCAATTTATTCACAGCCCCGAATTTGCCAAGGTGGTGGCGTGGGGGAAGGCCGAAATCCTGCGTCTCACGGCCTCGGCACAAGGTGTTCATGAACGCCTGACTGCGGCATGATCGCGACAAGGGCGGGTAATGGCCGCCACTCGCGATCAATCGCGCGGGGCGGCGGCCGATGGGCGCGCTGGAGCGCTGTTGCTCTTGTCGTTGCCGGGGTTGCCGTTGAAAAGCTTGTTGAGGTCCATTTCAGGAATCGGCCCGCGCGGGATCAATGGCGTGGCCAGCTGATTTTGTTCTTTCAGGCCCGGGCCGGGGATGATGCCGATCCGCCGAAGCGCGGAGTTCACCTGTTCGTCGTTTGTATTGAGCGTATACGCACGCCGGAGTGGCACCTCCGCCTCGTGCTCCTGCTGAAGATTATCCAGCAGATACAGACCAAATTCCTTGTACAACCCGAAGTCGCTCGGCCCGTAAACCAGCGCCTGCTTGTACGCGTGCAGGGCCGAATCTGGATCGTGGCGGTAACGATAAACCCGCGCCAGGATCAGATAATTCTCAGCCTTGCCGCCCGTGCGAGCCTTGGCTTCCAAGGCATTCAACTCACTGTCGCGGTCATCATGGGCGGCGACGGCCTTCGCCAGCGCATCAAGCATCTGCGGCCGAAAGTCCGCGGGTGTGCCGTCTTCGTCTGGCCCTTGCGGAACGCCAAGAGCGGTCTTGTAGGATTGAATGGCAAGCTGGTATTGCCCAAGTTCCTCGTAGCAAACGCCAAGATAGTAGTGGGACTTGTAGTCGCGCGGCTCCTGCTTGGCGGCGTTGCGGAACGCGCCCAGCGCCCGGCCATAGTCTTTGTCAGCCAACAAACGCACACCTTGCGTGCGGGCGTCGCGGGAGTTGGTGATTTGATCGGCGCAACCGGCCAAGCCGACCAAAAGTAAGGAAACGATCAAAGTGGTACGAAGAGAATCGATCATGGCTACCTCCATGTAGCAGCCCCAAGACAAGCCCGGATCGGCACGTTCCAAACACGGCCTGATCCAAGGCGTTATTCCATTCTTTGCGAAAGAGGTTAACCATCAGCGCAGAGAAAGCAAGCAATTTTTGCGCGTGAACAGTTTTTATGAAGATTCTGCTCCAGAGGCCCGCGCAAGAACAGCCCACGGCGCGCGTATGGATTCTTGAAAGGTGGTTGATATGGAACTCCAGCAGCAGGCCAATATCGCAACGTGCTCGGGATGCGGGGCGCCCATCGATGCAGCACATGACTTGTGCGCGTATTGCGGGACGATGTTCGCCGTCGCCCGCCCCGGTGCAGTCATTGACTATCTTCGCATTGAGGCCGAGCGGGCCCAGATAAACGACCATCGCCGCGCCGCTGAGTTGCAGTCGCAGTTGACGGCAAGGCGTGAGCTCAACGTGCAAACAGCGCGGCTTGCTGCGGGCAAAGCGCGACGGCGCGCTGGATTGCTCGGAATGGGCGCATCGCTTGCCCTGCCACTTTGCCTGATCTTCTGCTTCCTGGGCACGCCCCAGCGGCCTATGCCCTGGTATCCACTGGCCGTCTGCGCGTTCCTCGCGTTTCCGGCGTTCGTCATCGCGTGGATGCTCAGCAAGCGCGAACTGGGACGGCTGAGAAAGGTGGTCGAGGCGGCGGGGGAAGTTGTGGTGTGATTCAGCCCGACCCATCTTCCGGTCGACCTAAACCTTCCCCGGCCCATCCGCACGCGCATCTTCCTGTGTCGCGGGCGCAATGAGTATCTGCCCCACCCGCTTCTGGTGTACCGAAACCACCCGCGCCACATACGTCCCAATCCCCACCGTGTCCCCCGGCCTCGGCCAACGCCCAAGCTCGCTGATGATGTACCCCCCAATCGTATCCACATCTCCATCCTCCAGCTTCAAATGCGGCAGGCGGTCCTTCAACTCGTGAATCGGAAATAACCCGCTCACCCGGTAATTCTCCCCTTCTGCGATAAACGTCGCCGGCGATGAAGCGTCAAACTCATCCTCGATTTCTCCCACGATCTCCTCCAGCACGTCCTCGAGCGTCACAATTCCCTGCGTCGTCCCGTACTCGTCCACCACGATGGCCATGTGAACGTGGCTGGTTTGAAACTGCCTCAGCAGCTTCGGCACGGCCAGCATGTCCGGGACAAACAGCACCTCGTGCTTCACCTTGCGCAGGTCAATGTCCCCCGATCCAATGACGTGAACGGCCGAACCGGGAAGTCCGTTTGCAATGGCAATCGCCTCGCCGTTGGGCGTCTTCTCGTCCGCAAAGCGCAGCCGGCCGGGAATGAGATTCAGATGCGTGAACAGATCCTTCATGTGAACCAGCCCCACCACATGATCCAGATCGCCATCACACAGCGGAAACCGCGTGAACTCGCTTTTCTGCACCACCCGCAAAACCTCCCCAATCGGTTGGTCCAGCGTCAGCCACGCCACCTGGGGCCGGGGCGTCATGATCTGCCGAACCTTCAAATCTCCAAAATCAAAAGCGCTCTCCAGGATCTGTTCACTTCCACCGGCCACCGTCCCCTGCGCGATTCCTTCAACCACAAGCGTGCGCAGTTCCTCGGCCGAATGCGGAATCTCCCCATGAATCCCATCCGTCACCTCCATCCCCAGCATCCGCAGCACCGATTTTGTCGTAACGCTGAGCAGCCAGATCAACGGAAAAAACAGATAAGTGAAAGCCACCAGCGGCGGCGCGAGAATGGGCAGCACCTTGTCCCCGTACCGAATGGCCCAGTTCTTGGGGACTTGCTCTCCAACAATGATGTGAAGCATCGTGCTGATGCCAAACGACGCCGCAAATGCAACCGCGTGCTCGTCCGCCGTGGGCACGCCGATGAATACCAGCAGCGGGTGGAGCATTGTCGCCACCGCCGGTTCGGTCACCGCCCCAAGGCCAAGACTGGCTAGCGTGACGCCAAGCTGCGTGCTGGAGAGAAAAAGCACCAGCCGCTTCTTCACCATCAACGCGATGCGGGCAAGGATGCTGTTCTGCGCCTCAATCTCCAGGCGCGTCAGCCGCGACCCGACGGCCGAGAACTCGCAGGCAACGAAATACCCATTGAGCACCACCAATCCGAGCGTGGCGACGATCTTCCAGAAAACGTTCACGCCAATACTTGTACAGGACTAGAGGCTAAAGGTCGATTTTCACGCCAATTGCGTTCCGCAGGCTTATTTCGGCCGCAACGCCAGAATCAGCTCCACCTCGCCCCGTGGCCGGCTCAACTGCATCGCGATTTCCGGCGCGCTGCGCCCTTTGTCCGCCAATGCATAAATATCGTCGTGCCCCGGCGCGTTCCCAAATGCACGGTCCCCCGACTCCCCAGCCGTCTCCCCGTCGTCGGCCGACGGAACATAAACCGGCACGCCATCCACGTGAATCTCGCTGTTGGTCAACTCCTCCAGCCGCGCGATCAGCCGATCCGCATCCTCCATCAGCGCCTGCAACTTCGCCGACCGCGTATCCAGTTGCGCCGTCACCTGCCGCGCCATCTCCGACAGTTCCACCAGCACATTGTTCATCTCCCGCTCAACCCCGCGCTGCTGCGAAAGGCCGATCCGCGGGATGGTGTCCAGCGGATCCTTCTTCTTACGCCCCATCATCGGCCGCATGATCACCAGGTAAAAAATCGTCGCCGCCCCCAGCGCATACACCGGCCACTGGTTCTTCAGATCCGGCATGTCGGCTAAAAATTCCATGTCCCTACTGCATGTCCCTGGCGTAAGAGTGTGCTGCATCATAGCGGATCGTGCAAGCGCCTGGGTCGAAGCGCATCCCCAACCAATTCACGCGGCGCCCAGCCTTGCGTATGATCTAAACGGGTGAACTATGAATTACCGAGGCCGCATCCAAAATGGCGTGTTGTGTTGAGCCCGGCGCCGACTTGCGCGAGGGAACGGACGTGCGGGTCGAACCGATATTGAGCCCACAGCGCTCACCGGAGACTACCCCGGAAATTAATCAGCTGCGCGAAGGGCTATTGAGATTTACGGGTGTCATCAAGGACGGGCCGGCGGATCTGGCCCGCAACCATGACCATTACCTCCACGGATCGCCACGCTTGGTTTCACCTCTGCGCGTTACACAGCTTGAAGGCACCTGAAATCGCCGGTAGAGCGGGCGTGAGTTGTTTTTTCTGAAGACAGCCGCGATTGTTACCCCCATGACGCCGGACGGATCGCAGCGCCGCAACCACGGATGGCTCACCCTCGCCATCTCCCTCTGCCTGATGGGCCTCTTCTACGCCGTCTCCTGGTCCGCCGTCCGCACCAAAAGCCCGACCGTCGATGAACCTCTCCACGCCGCCTCGGCCTGGACCCTTTCCCGCTACCGCGACTATCGCGCCAACCCTGAAGATCCGCCGCTCTGGCAATACTGGGCCGCACTCCCCCATCCTCACGATGCCCTGCGCATGAACTGGAAAGATCCCGACTGGATCGCCATCCCCAAAGACGTCAATCATCACTGGTGGTGGAGCATCCGACTGCTATTTCGCACCGAAGGCAACGACGGCGTCGCGTTCATCAACCGTTCCCGCGCCATCATGCTGGTCCTGGGCGTCGCGTTGTGCGGCCTAATATGCTGGTGGGGGTGGAAACTCGGCGGCGCGGTTGCCAGCATCGTCGCAGGCCTGTTCTTCGCGCTCGATCCCAACTTTTTGGCCCACGCTCCGCTTGTAAAAAATGACGTCGTCTTCTCCCTCGCCATGACCGCCCTCGCCTGTGCCGCCTGGTGGGTTGGGCGCGCCGTCACCTGGCCGCGCGTCGCCGCCATGGCGCTCCTCTGCGGCGTCGGCTTAACCGTCAAATTCTCCGGCCTTATCCTCCTTCCCCTCCTCGTCCTCCTCCTCATGGCTCGCGCCCTTCTCCCGCATCCCTGGTCCTTTTTTGGACGCCTCCGCCACACCTGCCTCGCCCGCCTGCGCGGGGCGGCCGTCCTGCTCATCATCACCTTCCTCGTCGGCTGGGGCTCCATTTGGGCGGTCTACCGCTTCCGATTCCGCCCCACCCCCGATCACAAAACCTATCTCGACATCCAGTCCATGATCGACATCTCCACCAAAGGCGAAGCCTGGGCCGACACCCCCGATCACGTCCCCACTCGAACCGAAATCGAACACCGCCAAACCTCCAGCTTCACCCGCTTCGCCGCCTGGCTCGAAAGCCGCCATCTGCTCCCGCAAACCTACATCGCCGGCCTCCTCTATACCCACGGCACCACCCAAATCCGCCCCACCTTTCTCATGGGCAATTACAGCATCCTCGGCTGGTGGTACTACTTCCCGCTCGTCATGCTCTTCAAAACACCCCTCGCCACCCTCGCCGCGCTCTGCCTTGCAACTGTAGTAATTCTCATCACGCTGCGCACCGGACGCCTGAAATCCCCAACGGCCCGCTGGACCGCCATCTGCCTCGCCCTTCCCCTCCTGCTCTACGGCGCACTCGCCATGCGCAGCCACATCAACCTCGGCCTGCGCCACATCCTCCCCATCTATCCCTTCCTCTTCCTCCTCATCGGCCTCTGCGCCTCCCGCGCCCACGCCGCCTGGCCCCGCCTCACCGGCATCCTCCTTGCCCTCCTCGCCATCGGCCTCACCCTCGAAACCGCCCACATCCATCCCAACCACCTCTCCTTCTTCAACGCCGCCGCCGGCGGCCCGCGCGGCGGCGCGCATCTCGCCGGCGATTGCAACATCGACTGGGGTCAGGACCTCCCCGCCCTCGCCCGCTGGCAACATCAGCACCCTGGCACCACCCTTTACCTCGCCTACTTCGGAACCACCGACCCCAACTTCTACGGCATCCGTTTCACCAACATCTTCGGCGGTTACGCCTACCCGAAAAGCAAACAAATCCCCGACGCCCCCGGCATCCTCGCCATCAGCGTCACCGATCTTCAGGGCATCTATCAGAAGCCCGAAGACCGCATCTACCGCCGCCTCCTCGATCAACAGCCCGTCGAAATCGTCGGCTCGTCCATCTACCTCTACCAGTGGACACCAGACGGCGCAGGTCCCCTGCATCCCTCCGACTTCCCGCCACCCCCCACGACCCTCCCGCGCCCATAGTCACAACCGCCAAAGCCCGCCGCATTGCAATTTCCCGCCCCCGCGCTCACCATCTCCCCATGCTCCTCGGCATCCTCAGCGACTCTCACGACAATGCCCCCGCCGTCGCCAAAGCAGTCCCTCTCCTGCGCCAGCGCGGCGCGGAATTCTTCATCCACTGCGGCGACATCTGCTCCCCGGCCATCCTCGACCACCTCGCCGGCCTTCCCGCCGCCTTCGTCTGGGGCAACTGCGACTTCGACCGCATCAGCCTTCAGCGCTACGCCCAAAGCATCAACGTCCAGTGCTACGGCACATTCGGCGACCTCACACTCGACAACAAGCGCATTGCCTTCGTCCACGGCGATGACGTCAAACTGCGCGACCGTCTCCTGGCCGATCAACAACACGATTTTCTCCTGCAAGGCCACACCCACGTCCAGCGCGACATCTACGTCGGCAAAACCCGCCACATCAATCCCGGCGCTCTCCAGCGCGCCAGCGTCAAAAGCGTGGCGCTGCTCGACCTGACCAGAGAACATTCTCGAGTTCCTCGTCATCGATCCGCGCCAGCCGTGATGCAAAATAACACGCCCAAACATGGAGCAACTTCCTTAGGTTGCGGGCACTGTCGATTCTGCCTCCCCTGCTGCTAAGATAAACCCCCTGTGGCAGATTTAGACTACCCCATCCAGATTCGCTCCTTCACGCCGGCCGACGCGCACGCCTGCCACACCCTCTATCTCGAAGGCCTCATCGGCGGCCAGATCGCCGACAACGACACCGGCATGGACATCGACGACATCCAATCCGCCTACATGACCAAGCCGGGCAGCCACTTCTGGGTCGCCCAGACGCCCGACGGCCAAATCGTCGGCATGGTCGGCGTCCAGCATCACGAAGAAGGCGAAGGCGAGATCCGCCGCCTGCGCGTCCGCCTCGACCATCGCCGCCGGGGCATCGGCACCATGCTTGTCGAAACCGCCTTGGGCTTCTGTCAGGACCACCAGTACCTCAAGGTCAAGCTCGACACCTTCATGGAGCGCGAGCCGGCCCTGAAGCTCTTTGAAAAATTCCGCTTCAAGCTCTCCAGCGACCGCAGCCTCGGCGCCAAAAACCTCCTCTACTTCTATCTCGACCTCTACAGCGGCGAAACCCGGCAAAAACAAGCCTGAGCATGGTATCCGTCCTGAAGAAAGTCGGTGCAGTGATCCTCGCTCAGCGTCACGCTCGGCAAAAGAACGATTGCCTTCAGTTCCCGCTCGTGCTGCGACAGCCATGCGCGCTGCTCGGTATCCCGATGACTTTTCGGTTGGCGGAAACTCATCCCTGATAACGTACTGCCGTTGAGCAGCCGCGGCGCAGGCCATTGCTCATCTGCGCCCATCGTCCCATCCTCCGCGCACGCCTTCCCGTCCACTGCTTGCGCCGTCCCGTCCACTGCGAAAGCGTTCCCATTCACTGCGCCGCCCGAACGACTGCGCACAGCGTCCCGTCCACTGCGCAGTCAGGCGGGGAATGAATTCAAACCGCAGCCGCGGCATCTGGCGGCGCGCTCAAGTGACCGTTAGCATTCGCGTCGTGCACTGGCCGTCCTCCCCCCATCCATGCGCAAGACCCTCCGCGTCATCCTCCGGATCCTCAAAGCCACGCTCCTCCTGATCGCGCTGGGGATGCTGGGGCTGTGGGGATGGGGATATGGTCATCCAGCAACCGCCACCGTCGACCACTTCACCGATCATGAAGCACGATGGCTCGCGGTGACGTGGTGGAATGGACGCGTGGGGATCGGCGCGGGCAAGAGTAATTACTTCGATGACATACTGATATCTTTCCAGAGCAATTTCGCGAGGTACGGCCCTGGCTGGCATCGCGAGTTTGAGGCGGGCAAGCCCGGGTGGATAGAAGGCACATCGACCAACCTCTTACCTCCGCCTCCTGCCTGGAGCCCGATTCGTTGGCAGAGCGAAAGCTACGACACCTCACTTTGCTCTGTTCGATTTTTCTCCCTCTCCGCCCCCTGCTGGCTCCTCGCCCTCCTCACCGGCCTCTGGCCCACCCTCGGCATCGTGCTGTTGGTCCGTCGCCGCCGCATGAAGCGCCGCCAGCGCCTCGACGGAATTATCTCCTGCCCCGCCTGCGGCTACGACCTCCGCGCCACCCCCGACCGCTGCCCCGAATGCGGCGCAGTCCCCACCGCAAACCCAGCGCGAATCCTCACAACATCCCACGGCTGATTCGCCCGCACTCCTTCCCCTCCCACCGCATGGCCGGCGTCCGCAGCGGAGCCGATTTCAGTCCAGGTGGAACTGCCCGGAGGGAGGGGACCCGCCGTACCCCGGCGGGGAGGGACCTTGACGGAAATCGGCGGAGCGTAGAATGAGGCGATGAGGTGGGAGGGGAATGAAACTCACGGTCGCGGTACGCCGCGTCCTTCTCTCTTGTCACCGCTCCCGCCGAAGCCGGAGTCCTTTTCGCGGACCAGCCGCGACCCTGATCTGCCCGAATCACCCGCCTCTTGGGCAAGGGGCCCCAGGAGCGGGACTTCGATGGCGAGGGCAATGGGAAAGGGAATGGAACCCCGCCCGGCGCAGCGTCTGGCCGGGCGGAGTCGCGAGCGTTAGCATTCGCGGCGGTCACTGGCCTTCCTCTTGAGGGAACGATTGCGAAAGATCCTCCGCGTCATCCTCTGGCTCGTCAAAGGTGTCCTGCTGCTGATCGCGCTCGGGGATGGTGGGGCTGTGGGTACTGAGTTATTCCAGGCCCGGATCTGCCTACGTCAGCGCACGAGCGATCAGGGCGAACGACGACATATCCTGGCGATTTCTGCCGGGTGGTGGGAGGGCCGCGTCGGGTTGCTTCTGGCGATTCTTAATCTCGAAGACCCGCAGGGACCCGGGTGGCATCTCGATTTCGAGCGCGACAAGCCATGGTGGCGAGAGAAATGGCCGGAGTCGGAAACTCGCATCTTGGGCGTGCTGCGTTGGCGGAGGCAGAAACAATTCTATTCCAGTGCGACGAACAACCTTCGCTCTCTCTCCGCCCCCGGCTGGGTTCTCGCGCTGCCGGCACTCCTCAGCGGCCTCTGGCCCACCCTCAGCATCGCCCGCTTCTTCCGCCGCCGTCGCCTGCGCCGCGAGCGATTGGCCGGCGCGATTTCACGTCGCAGGTTTGCGGCTATGACCTTCGCGCCACGCCCGACCGCTGCCCGGAATGCGGCGCAGTCCCCGCCGCAAACCCAGCGCGAATCCTGACCATATCCCACGGCTGATTCGGCCCGCACTCCTTCCCCTCCCACCGCATGGCCGGCGTCCGCAGCGGAGCCGATTTCAGTCCAGGTGGAACTGCCCGGAGGGAGGGGACCCGCCGTACCCCGGCGGGGAGGGACCTTGACGGAAATCGGCGGAGCGTAGAATGAGGCGATGAGGTGGGAGGGGAATGAACTCCACTGTCGCGGTACACCGCGTCGTTATTCTCCCAACGCCCCTCCCTAAAGAAGCCGGAGAAGTTTTCGAGGACAAAGCCGCGAACCAGCCGACGTCGCCGTTGACGAGCGCGCAGAGCGATTTGCCGTCCGGCGACTCAAGCCACACCTCGCGAAATGGTGATTCGGTGGTCCTCATGTGCAGGAAAACGCAATGCCGTTCACTGGCCGCGGCCGCGCCGAGGGCCAACTGCATCGGCGGGTTATGTCACCCGCCGGGCCGCTGCAATATCCTCAGCGATGATCCCCAAGACTGCCGCAGCGTCGTCGGAATGAGTGCGATAGATCAATCGCGCACACCGGATGTGCGTCGCTTTCGAGGGGCCGTACAACTCAACGCGTCGAAGGCTATCGACTCTCCCGTCGAAATGCGGCCCCTGCATCCACGACCAGACCAATACGTCGCATGCAATGAAGACGACTTCAACGAACGCGGCGTCAGCTGTGAACCCTTGCAGCACGAGACGCCAGTTGAGGTGCTGATAGCCGTCGCGACATACATCCTGCGGGAAGAACGGCTCGTTGAGCTTTGACGCGTACAACTCCAGCACGCGCGAGTCGTCCGCCACCACGAGGCGATCGAGCGCCGCTAGGTCTCCGCGTATGTCGATCGACTTCCAAGGCATTTGTGCCATCACGTATCTGCCGTTCACTGGCCGCGGCCGAGCCGACGACCCATTGAATCAGAGTGAAGCGCTCCGCGGCCGCGATCCAGTGCAGCGGCGGGTTATCCACCACTCTCGATCGCGGCGAAAACATCGCGCAGGTTCTCAAGCGGCTCGTCATCGTGCAGCCACCAGGACCGTTCCACACCCTCTTCATTCGTGAAGGCGAAGATGGAGGTACTGTCATAGCGACTGTATCCGCACTGCTGATATGTAACGACCTCGCCTGGCGCTAAGCTCTGTTCTGGTGGCAGCGAGGAGGCAGCTTTGAGAACGCGATACCGGCGACCGATTTCAAACGGGGTGCCTTTCCATGTTGGCGTCGAGGCCTGCATGTGATGGATAAACCTTTTAGTCTCCCGCCCGCTGTCGCAACATAGCACCGGCTGACCCTCGCCAGCTTGCCCGGATGGGGGCCACTTGTCAAAACAAAATATCCTGTCGACTCGATTAGCAGCAGTATGGTATTCGATCGGATCATGAAATTGCTCGATCATTTCGAGGCGGTGGCCCGGCAACGCCGGTTGGCTGACAACACCATTGAAGCTTATCGCGGCTGGATTCAGAAGTTTCTCCGCTTTTGCGCCACTGCCCGCGGGCAGTGGACCCGGCTGAGGAGTTGGGCTCTGTCTGAAAACTCCGGGTGGGCGCTTGTGTCTTTCGACCGCGGGCTGCGGTGTTCCTTCTCGCAATATGTTCTGACTGATTGGACTCGTTGTCTGGACTTGACCGCGGTCGAAATCCACTGCGTCTCGCGCCAGGCGTTTTTGGACAGGGTTTGGGCGTCGCCTCGCTTCGCGAGGCCGGAGTGCTTCAGGACTTCGCTGCGCTGCGGTCGCGGGGTGCGACAATGCTGCGCATTTCCTTTCGCTTCCTGACGCGCGAACACGACTCCCGACTCCCGACCCCCTTGGATCGTTCGACTCCTTTGGATCATTAAGGGCAGCTTCTTCATGTCCCATGGCCTGGGCAAAACCCGCGGGCTTGCGCAATTGTCGCGATGGGAAACTGATTTGATGCTCCTTTCGTTATGGATACCATGCTTGCTAACTTCGCGGTTGACGCTGGCATTCACGTGGGAGGATCGGATGAAGATCGTTGCCTTGGATGGGCAGACGCTTAACCCTGGTGATAATCCGTGGGATCCGGTGGCGACGTTGGGGGATCTGGTGGTTCACTCGCGCAGTTCGCCCGGTCAAATTCCTGCCCGGATTGCGGACGCTGAGATCGTCATTGCCAATAAAGCTGCGCTGACGGAGGAGATGATCGCCGGCGCACCAGTCTCCGCTTTATTACAGTTACGGCGACGGGGTATAACATCATTGATATCGCGGCCGCCAGGGCCCGCAATATTCCTGTTTCCAATGTCCCTGAATACGGCACCCAGGCCGTCGCGCAGTTCACCATCGCACTGCTTCTGGAACTTGCTCACCATATCGGCCTGCATGGGCGGGCCGTAGAAGAGGGCGAGTGGAGCAAGTGCCGCGACTTTTCGTTTTGGAAGACTCCGCAGCTTGAGTTGGCGGGCCTGACGCTGGGCATCATTGGCTTTGGCCGGATTGGCCGGGCGGTTGGTTTGATCGGGCACGCGCTGGGGATGAACATCCTGGCGACTGGCCGGGGTAAAGCGCCGCCCGAATATGAGCCGTTCGCCTTTGCCGATCTGGGTGAAATTATCGAACGCTGCGACGTTCTCACCCTTCACTGCCCGCTGACTTCCACGAACGCCGGGATGATCAACGCTGATTCGCTGTCGCGGATGAAGCCAACGGCCATGCTGCTCAACACTGCGCGGGGGCGCTGGTTAACGAGCGGGATCTGGCCGATGCGCTCAACGGCGGCCGGCTCGGGGGTGCGGCTGTCGATGTTGTCTCGAGCGAACCTATTTCCCCCGATAACCCGTTGCTGAAAGCAAAAAACTGCCTCATCACGCCGCACATTGCCTGGGCCGCGCTTGCCGCCCGCCGCCGGCTTATGCACGCTACGGCGAGCAATATCGCGGCGTTTCAAGCTGGCCATCCGGTCAATGTCGTCAACCCTTGATATGCATGGTCGCCTCGACCTTTCAACCCGTGGCTCGGGCGCCCCGCCCGAGTCTTTCATCCGTTTCCCGAAATCACTCCACCAACGCCCGCTTCATCTAATGTAAACCCCCCACCCTTCCCGGGCCGATAATAGAACCGGGCTCCTCCATGCTTGCAGCACTGTCGTCTAAATTTCGCTCCCTCTTTTCCCGCCGTAGCTGCCATGCCAGCGTCCGCGCCGCCCCCCATGGACATCCTCGACCTTCTTGGCCGGGCACCCGTCAATCTCGACACGCCTGAGCTCCAGCGTTTTCTCGCGGGCAAAACTATTCTCGTCAGCGGCGCGGGGGGCAGCATTGGCTCGGAAATCTGCCGCCAGGCCATGAAGTTTTGCCCTCGCCGACTTCTCCTGCTCGATCGCGCCGAGAACAGCCTGTTTGAAATCGACCGCGAGCTGAACCACCGCTGGGTCGGCGCTGACATTGTTCCCCTCGTGGCCGACATCTGCGACCGGCCGCGGATTGAGCAGATCTTCAACCAGCATCAGCCCGACGTGGTGTTTCACTGCGCGGCCCACAAGCATGTGCCGATGATGGAGGCCAATCCGGGCGAGGCGGTGAAGAACAACGTGTTGGGCACCCGCGTCATCGCCGACGCCGCCCAGGCTGCCGCGGTGGGCGCGTTTGTCATGGTCAGCACCGACAAAGCGGTCAACCCGACCAGCGTGATGGGGGCGACCAAGCGCTGTGCGGAGTTGTATATTCAGTCGTTGAATGAGGGTTCGGGGTTCAGGGTTCAGGGTTCAGTGGAGGGTTCAGGGTTCAGGGTTCAGGGTTCAGTGGGCGCGCCCATGACTGCGGGGATTCGGGCAATCAAAGTTCAACCGCGAAGCTCTGATACCGACCCTTTGGTCCTCCATCCTGAACCCCAGACCCTGATTTACCCCGAACCCTTTTCCCCTGAACCCCGAACCCTGAACCCTGAACCCTCCCACGAACCCTCCGCCCGCGCCACCCGTTTTGTCGCCGTTCGCTTTGGCAACGTCCTGGGCTCCAGCGGCAGCGTCGTGCCTATTTTTCGCAAGCAGATTGAAGCGGGGGGGCCGGTCACCGTGACGCACCCTGACATGAAGCGATATTTCATGACCATCCCAGAGGCCAGCCAGCTCGTGATGCAGGCCGGTGCGATCGGGCAGGGGGGGGAGATCTTTGTTCTGGACATGGGCGAGCCGATGCGCATCCTCGACTTGGCCCGCGAGATGATCTGCCGCAGCGGCCTGCGGCCTGATGAGGACATCGCCATCCAGTTCAGCGGCATCCGACCTGGGGAAAAACTTTACGAAGAGCTGGCGCTGGATTCGGAAGAAACCGTTCCCACCTCCCACGAAAAAATTCGAGTCTGGCAACTCCCGCGCGCCCAGCCCCGGCAGGTTGAGCGCATGATGCAGACGCTTGCCGGCGTGATTGACGCCCGGCCGGAGCAAGTGATTCAGGCCCTGCGGCGCTGCGTGGCGGAATACCGGCCATCTGGCGCTGCACCGGCCCCCGTGCCCGCCATGCGTCTTGCGCCGGCCGCCTGAGGTGTCCCATAAACCTAAAGAAATTCGGGCGGCATTCCCGATGACATTCACACGGGCAATACACGAACGCCTCGCGTCCGGGCAACATGACGCAAGCCTCCACGGACGGAGCCTGACTTGACCAGGGAAGGTGAACGATGCGAACGATCGCGATCATGAATCAAAAAGGCGGCTGTGGGAAAACCACCACCAGCATTAATCTCGCCGCCTGTCTCGCACGACTCGGCCACAAAACACTTCTCGTTGACTTCGATCCCCAGGGCCATTGCGGCGTGGGCCTGGCCGTGCCCGAGGAGCAGATCGAGCGCACGGTCTACGATGCGGTCATCGATGAATCCGACGGCAAGACTGCCAGGCTCAGCGAGGTGGTCTGGCAGATCGCCAGCGAGTTTGATCTGGCTCCCTCAAACCTGAAGCTCGCGGCGTTCGAGCAAATTTTCGCCGGCCGTCCCGGCCGCGATGACCGCCTTCGCCGCGCTGGAAAATGTCCGCGCCACGTACGAGTGGTGCGTCATCGACTGCCCGCCAAGCGTTGGCCTGCTCACCTTCAATGCCCTGCGCACTGCCGATGAAGTGATCGTCCCTGTGGAAACCGGATTTTTCAGCCTGCACGGCCTGGCGCGGCATGATGGAAACGCTGGAGCTGCTCAAGGAGCAGTGCAAGAGCGACGTGCGCGTCCGCGTCCTCCCCACCCTTTACGACACCCGCACCAAGCTCGCCCGCGAAGTGCTGCAGGAGCTGCGCGCCAAGTTCCGCGACTCGCTCATGCAGAGCACGATCAACTTCAACACCAAGCTGAAGGAGGCCGCCAGCTTTGGCCAGCCCATCACGGAGTACGATCCCGGCAGCCGCGGCTACAAAGACTTTGTGAATCTCGCCCGCGAGCTGATGGGGCATCGCCCGCTCGAAACGGAAGCCCCGCGCGAGGCGGACAAGCTTATCTCCCGGCCGGCCGAGTTGGTGCAAACGCGCCCGCCAGTTGGCGCAGCTCAACAACTACCAGTTCGGCCGCAACACCACGCCGTTCATCTCCAACACCGCTCCGTTCAGCTCCAGCACCGCCCCCGCCCATGCCGGCGCGGCTGAATACGGCGCAATTGCGGTCGCCGAAGCCCATGAGCATGCCGTCTATGAGGAGGATGAAGCAGAGGAGTCGCCAGCGCCGGCCCCCGTTCGCCAGGCCGCTGCCGCCCCCGCTCCAGCCATGCCCAAGACCACCGAGCAAAAGCTGGATGAGTTTTATGGCGTGAAGCAGATCGGCCACACGGTCGTCTTCGCCACCCGATTTGAAAAGGCCGAGCAGGTGATGATCGCCGGCGA
Organism: uncultured Phycisphaerales bacterium; assembly: GCA_963788015.1. Taxonomy (GTDB): domain Bacteria; phylum Planctomycetota; class Phycisphaerae; order Tepidisphaerales; family Tepidisphaeraceae; genus JBBRHH01. The sequence continues at coordinate 933,450 of CAWBEY010000012.1, read as the reverse complement.
CTTCAACAACTGGTCCTCGGTTTCCACGCCCATGCAGACCGGCCGGCGGCCCGGCGAATGGCAGATGCGTCTTCCCCTTGCTCCGGGCCGATACCGCTACCGCCTGATCGTGGACGGTGAATGGATGACCGACCCGCACAACGAATATGTCGAGCAAAACCAGTTCGGCGAATGGAATAACATTGTCGAAGTGGAGTGATGCCGGCCGCCAAACCCGTTCTTCAGCTTGAGGGCAATTCATGTCCGATCAACCGATTCCCAACCGCAGCCTCAGCGAGATCAGCCACCTGTTCCTCAGCAGCGTGCGCGACCGCCACACCGCCGGCATGCCCCGCCCTGAGCGTACGCCCCCCGGCGCTGCGCGTCATGCTTCATCTCCCCGGTCAACGAGCTGACGCCCGAAGAACTGGCCGCCGTCAATCAGCCGCACGCCCCTGAATCTGAATCGTTCATTCCGCCCATTCGCGCCATCATTGCCCCGCACCTCAACGGCAAGCAGTTCGACTACGTCAAACGCTACGCACGCTTTCTTGCCGCCGACGACCAGCGCGTCGGCCTGATTGAATTGGACGTGGCCGAGTTTCGCCTGATGACTTTTGAACGATCCGGCGAGTCCTCCAACTCCGAGCCGCAGGAAACCATCGCCTTTGATGCACGTGCGATGGCCGACGCCATCAATGAGCTGAGCAGCGATGTGGATTGCTGGCTCCTGCTGCTCACCAACCCCAAGCTTCCCGAGGCCCGCGCTCTTCTTGCCCAGACGCAAAGCTGGACGCTCCTCACTACCTGCGATCACGACGGCGTCGTCGGCGCTTACCGCACCCTCAAAAGCCTGGCCGATCTGCATCGCCCCGCCCTCACGCTTTCCGTGCTCGATGCCCGCAGCCTGGCAGAGGCCGATCAAATTTACCGCAAGCTCAGTGGCGTCTGCGATCAGTTCCTCAACTGGCCGCTCGAAGCCGGGCCAGGCCGTCACCGACGCCCCCGAGGTGGCCGAGCATCTGGTCATGTGCTGCCGTCCCTCACCCGATCAACCGCACGCCACCCTTCATTGGCAAGTGGTGGGCGATTTTCTTGCCCGGGCCGCCTCGCCAAAAAGTATTCCCGCCCGCACTGTCGCCGACCTGATCCTGTCCGCCATCGCCGCGCCGGCCGCGCCTGCGCACAACGACGTTCAACCCACCGCCGGGAGCACCATGAAATTCGATCCCCATCCCGCCGCCAGTTTGGATGAAGTTGTTGACCTGCCGGGCGCTGACGTCTCCGAATCGGCCGTGCTATCAGCCGTGATGGAACGCTTCAAGAACGACCTGGCCGAATGCCCGATCCGCCCGCCGATGTGCGAGGGCGCACGCCTGGCGATCAGCCGCGACCGCCGGCTGGTGTTGCTGGCCATCGACCGCCAGGGGCTTTCGGACCTGGGCGCTATCGCCGGTGCGTATCGCTGGCTCAACGAAAACCGGCAACTGGTGGCCATGGCGCTTCCACAGTTCTCCATCGACGCCCATCAAGCCCCGCAACTTCGCCTTCTGGTCGACCAGTCCGACGCCAACGCCCAGTTGCTCCAGCCGATGCTTCAGGCCCAGACGGTACAAGTCCAGACCTACCGCCGGATTCGCTGGGGCGCGAAGAACGGCCTGCTCCTCCAGGCCGCGTAATTCGCCGGCTGCCGCATTGTCGCGCCTAAATACGATATAATCAAAGCCGCACATGGAACGACATCGCTCCAGAAACGGCTTTACGCTGGTTGAGTTGCTGGTGGTGCTTGGCATCATGGCCATCCTCATCAGCCTGCTGCTCCCCATGCTCAGTGGGGCACGCGAGCAGCGCAAACCGCATCACCTGCGCGGCCAATCTTCGCGGCATTATGGCCGCCAACTCCATCTACATCTCCGACAACAAGCACCTCCTCACCTGCTACCTGAACTCAACCCTTACCTTGTGGCAGGGCTCGGGATACCGCCAGTATGGCCAGTTGCTTGAGGCCGGCCTGTGCAAGCCGCCGCAGTTCAAGTGCCCCTCCTCGATCTCGAGTGGCGCACTGGAAGACACCTACCCGATTGAAAACGTAGGCGTGCCCGGTCAGACTGCGGTGACGCTCTACGCCCAGCGCGGCAGCTTCGACCAGACGCCGAAAAATCCGGCCGAGATGGCAAAGATGAAAGCGCTGCTGTTCGACATGCAAAGCGACGTGAACCTGATCGATAGTGCAACCGGCAAGAATTTCACGTGCAGGTTCCTCACCCACCCCAACGGCGTGAACGTCGCCTACACCGACGGCCACGTTGGCTTCGTCATCGGAGATTTTAATATCCCCGGCTTGCCCACCAGCGTCTGGAACCGCCTGGACGCCGCCGCCTCTCAATAGATATGCTGTAAGCGTTCACTGCGTGGGCTTCATATGCCCCTCCGGCTGCGCGGACTTCCGGGTGTAGGGGCTATTCTCCCGCGTCGCCCAAGGGGCGAAGTTCATCGTCGGCTTCACGGGTTGATTCGCCAGGCGGCCCGCGCTCACCTGGCACGTGAACACCTTTCCCTCATGCATGCTCACGTTTGCGTCGGCCACCAGGCTCGTCAGATCGTTGGCGATGCTTCCGACGGCCTCTCCCGCATAGCCCCAGTGGAACGGCAGGCCAATCTGATGAATCACCTGCCCCTGCACCTCCAGCGGCTTAAGCCGCCGTGTCACCATCGCCCGCGCCTCGATGGCGCCCCGCGCCGAACGCACCACCATCCAGCCGCGGTGCTCGATCCCTTTCTCGGCCGCCAGTTCCGGGCTTAGCTCGCAAAACATCTCCGGCTGAAGCTCGTTGAGCCAGCTGTTAAACCGGCTCATCGGCCCGCTCAGATAATGCTCCGTCAGCCGAAACGTGCAGGCGACTATCGGATATTCCTTCTCCGGCGTGTGCGCGATCACGTTCATCGGCCCCTCGAAGTATCGCGCCGTCGGGCTCTCCTCCTGCTTCGGATAAAGCAGGTTCGTCACCGGCGACTCCACCGGCTCGTAGTGCGTCGGAAGCGGGCCGTCCTTGGTTGTTCCCGGTGCAAACAACCACCCCACCCCGTCCGGATGCATGATGAACGGCTGATCGCCCGCAATCGCCTCCATCCCCTTGGCTCCAGGCGTTGGCCGGTAGGAGGGGGCTTTGTCCGGCTCAAAGTCCGGCACGTCGGGCCCTTCCCACTTCTTCTTTTGGGCGTCCCACCAGATCAACTTTTTCCGCTCTGACCACGGCCTGCCCTCCGGATCGGCGCTGGCACGGTTGTACATAATCCGGCGGTTGTGCGGCCAGGCGAATCCCCAGTCCGGGTCCACCGGATTGCCCGGCGTGCGCTTGCGGTCCCGCGCGCGGTTGTGGTCATACTCCGGATAAATGCCTGAATAGATCCAACACCCGCAGGCCGTCGATCCATCCTCCTTGCACTCCGAAAAATCCTTCAGCAGCTTCGGCTTCCCGGTCGCGGGATCCTTCTCGTTGACCTTGTACCCGTTCATCTCCTGCATCACTTTGTTTGCGTCGGGCTCGCCCTGAATCTTGCTCAGCGAACCATCCGGCAATTTTGGCGGCTGGTCATAATCGTAATCCCACGTCAAATGCTGAATCGCCTGATCCTCCGGCCGAGTTGATCCGGCATACAATTTCTTCAGCCGCTTGCCCAGGTTGTAGACGATCCACAAATCCGACCGCGTCTCCTCTTCCGGGTCCACGGCCTTGTCATGCCACTGCACCAATCGCTGCGTGTTGGTAAAGCTTCCCTCCTTCGCGGCAATCGAGGCGGCCGGCAGCAGGAACACCTCTGTCTTGATCTGCTCCGCCGGCGGCCCCGTTGGATCATCCTTCCAGAAGACCGCGCTCTCGGTTTCAAACCAGTCCACGCAGACCATCCAGTCAAGCTCTCGCAACCCTGCCCGGTGCAACCGCGCGTTCGGGTCCGCCTCCGGCCGGGTTCTGCCCAAACAGCAAGTATCCCTTCACCTCTCCTTCGGCCATGCGCTTAAAAAACGGAAGCTGCGAATAATCCCCGTCCATGCGCGGCAGCCAGTCAAAATGAAAATCATTTTCAGGCGTCGCCGCATTTCCGTAATAGGCCTTCAGCAGGCTCACAATAAACTTTCTGAAGTTCGACCAGTACCCGGTAGTCAGCCCCTCGTACTTCACATACCCATCCAGCTTCTCATGCGTCGCCGCGCACGTCGGCTGCGGCAAATATCCTGGCAACAGGTCATACAACGTGGATATGTCGGTTGACCCTTGAATCGTGCAGTGCCCGCGCATCGCCATGATGCCCCCGCCCGGTCTTCCCATGTTCCCCAGCAAAAGCTGCAATATCCCGGCCGCCCGGATCATCTGCACACCCGTCGTATGCTGCGTCCAACCCACGGCATACACAATGGCCGACGTCCGATCGCGCACCGAATTTTCGCACAGCAGTTCGGCCACCCGCACCACTTCTTCCGCCGTGCATCCGCAGATGCTGCGCCGCCATCTCTGGCGTATAGCGCGCAAAGTGCCGCCGCAAAATCTGCATCACGCAGCGCGGGTGCTGGAGCGTCGGGTCGCGCGGCCGCGGCCCGTCTGTCGCCGACTTGCGCTGCGTATCATGGCTGGACGATCCCCCCATCAATCCCGGCCCATGCATCCCTTTTTGGCCGCCTGTTTCCTCCGCCCCGCCGCTTTCTCCACCTTCTCCCTGCGGCTTCCACTGCTTCTCTTCCCCAGGCTTCACCGGATTCTTCTGATCGGCCGACGACGCTTCATATCCCCAGTGTCCCTCGCCGCCGTCGTAGTGGCGTGCCTCTTTGTCATACCCGCTGAAAATGCCCTCCAGTTCCTCGGTATCCAGAAACCCTTCCTCGATAATCGTGGCCGCGTTCGTGTACGCCACCACGTATTCCTTAAACCACTTTTCATGCGTCAGCACATAATTGATCAGCGCCCCCAGGAAGGCGATGTCGCTCCCCGCGCGGATGCCCACAAAATGGTCGGCCAGCGCGCTGGTGCGCGTGAATCGCGGATCAACATGGATGATCTTTGCGCCCCGTTCCTTTGCCTTCATCGGCCAGCGAAAGCCCACGGGGTGCGCCTCGGCCATGTTGGAGCCCATGATGAGGATGCAGTCGCTGTTGGCCAGGTCCTGCTGGTAATCCGTCCCCGCTCCTCGGCCAAAAGAGGCGCCCAGACCGGGCACCGATGCGCGATGTCATATCCGCGCCTGGTTTTCGATTGACACCACCTGCAACCCCACCCCAAACAGCTTCTTGATCAGGTAGTTCTCTTCATTATCAATCGTCGCCCCGCCAAGCGTTCCCATGTTCGTCACCGCGTTCAGCCAGTTCCCCTTTTCATCCCTCTGGCGATACCCAGCATCCCGCGTCTTCTTCACCAGTTCCGCAATGCGATCCATCGCCCATTCCAACGGCTTCGTGACCCAATGATCCGAATAAGGCGCCCGATAAAGCACGTGCCTCACGCGATGTTCGTTGTGGTGCAACTGAAACGTGTTGGCCCCCTTGGGGCACAACGTGCCTTCATTGATCGGGCTCTTCGGGTTGCCCTCGATGTCGATCACCTCCCCATCCTTGGTATAGATCTGGGTGCTGCACCCCACTGCGCAGTACGGGCACAGGCTGTCGGTGACAGTCGCCCCCTTCAACCTCGAATGTTTATCGAGCGACTGCCCGCTAAATGGCTGCGGCTCGCGCCTGGCCCGCCCATCCCCATTCCCATTGGCACGCCCAACAAAAAACGGCAGCTTGATCATCACCAGTCTCCTACAAGAAGCAGTGCGCGTCCCGACCACTCCACCCACCCTTCTACCCCACCCCAAAAAAATTTGCAGCGCCCAAATCCCACACCCGCTCAGAAAGTCGCGACCGCACATAAAGTTCAAAGCCCCGGATTTGCCAGCCTGCCGAAAAGCGTCGACGCGGCGGGGGACTGGCCAGTCGCACAGTAGTTTGCGGCGGTCGGGGTCGCGGCCTGATCTGACGGCGAGGCTCGACCAGTTGCTGGGTTGCTTCGAGCGAACATTAACCGCCAAGACGCCAAGAGGGCCAAGGGAAGAGATGTGTTTGCGTTATGGGGATTTCACAGAGTTTCCATCATTCGGGGCTAAGTTTGCCGGGGATTTTGATCTGGTCGCTCAATGGGATTCTCGTTAACTGGGGGGACCATCATGATGCGAATTCTTGCGCTCTTGGCGTCTTGGCGGTTGAATGTTATTTTGGGGCGGCTTTGGGCGGGCGATTGTGTCATTCGACCGCGGGCTGCGGTGTTCCTTTCTCATTCCTCTCCGTCCCCATCTCATTCCTCTGCCTATTCGGGCTTTTCTATGGGGGGCACAGGGTCCCCTACTTTCCCATTCCACCCGAACAATTTTTCTGCATTGCCGCGATATATCTTGTGACGGACGGCGTTGGGAAGATCGAGGGCCTCGAAGAATGTATAGTGCTTGTACGGCGAAGGGTCTTTCTTGAACGACCACCATCCTTCATCGGTGCCGAAGAGCAGTTTGTCCTGATTGCGGATGATGAACTCACGAGCATACTTGCGGTCGCCGTTGAGCAGATCAGGGACCACCGCGCCGGAAAGGTCGGCATAGAGGTTGGGGTATTGCTGGAGCTGGCGGTCCGCGTCTTTTAGCTGCCGCCACCAGTAGGCGTGGGCGATCAGCTTGCACTTGGGGAACTTCTTGAGCACGTTGTCCACGCGCTCCATGCCCTTTTCCACCATGTTCTTGTTCTGGTCAATGTGGAACATCACGGGCAGGCCGACCCGCTCGCAGGCCTCGTAGAGCAGCAGGTTCTTCGGGTCGTCGAACGTCAGGCCCACGCCGTAGTGCTCACCAAACGCGATCGCGCCGTCGGCGATTTCCTTCTGAAGGATTTTCACTGCCTCGTCGGCGGTCTGCACCTCGCCGGCGTCGATGATGCACATTCGATCGATCGAACCCTTGTACCTGGCAAAGTTCGCGAGCATCGTCTTGCGGTCGTCCTCGGTGTAGTCGCGCGAACCCTTGTGATCCAGGGGGCTGACGATGCAGCGGTCGATATCGTTGCGCTTCATCCAGTCGGCGACAATGTCCAGGCCGCCCAGCGTGCAGGAATTGGCGTGGACGTGGACGTCGATGAACTTGATGTCCGTTGGCCGCTTCGCGTCGACCTTCTCGGGGTCCTTCTGCTGCGGCTTGATCAACTCCTCGGCCTGTGAGTCTTTGGAGGGGGCGCTGTCGCTGACCGAAGCCGGAGGTTCCGCTGAGGCGGCGCCGATGAAGCCGATCAGGTTGACGTATATGAGAATCGCGAGGCGAGGAATACTTGGGATAGACTGGTTCACTGCGGCTCTCCTTGTTGGGACTCAGGCGGTTGAGGCGAGGATAGTCACTGCGTTCACTACGGATTCTTATACGGGGTCGTCGCCTTATTTTACGAGTATTCTTCGGGGTTGACGCCGCGAATGGCCCAAAAAAATTTGCGGCGACCTTGAATGCCGGCGCGATGCGTCGCGGAGTATCGATTTGTACCCCAGTTGCGAATACTCTGGTAAAAACTCAGTGGTGGAATGGGCGTTTTTGAGGGTCGGCTCCCGACTTGGTGACGATCCTGGCGTGAAGCCGAAGTCGGAGATGCTGGGCTGCGGGCGGTTGACACTTTGGAACGGGCTATAAACAACCGGATGCCATGATTCGATACCTGGTCATTTTTCTTGTGGCAGGAGCGGCGATGGCCGGTGTCGCATGCGCAGCGGCCGCCACACGACCGGCAGACGACGGCGCGGCGGCTGGGCGTTTGCTGCTTGGAGAGTTTAACTGCACATCATGCCACGTGGCGTCGGCGGCGCAGGCGCTTTGGATTTCTGCCAAAGCCGCTCCACGACTGAATGATATCGGAAGCCGTGTCAGTCCGCAGTGGGTCGCCCAGTACCTCGCGGCCCCACACGCCACGTCGCCGGGCATCACGATGCCCGATTTGCTAAGCACGCGCACCGCGGCCGAACGCCTCACCGCCGCCGAAGCGTTAACGCATTTCCTGTTCTCGCAGTCGCCGCCCAAAGCCAGACCACAGTTGCCGGACCGCGCGGCCGTGAAGCGAGGCGAAGCCCTCTATCACCAGGTCGGCTGCGTCGCGTGCCATGCGCCGCTGGATGGCAAATCGCCACCAAAAGATTCCGTGGCGCTGAACAACCTGGCGACGAAATGGCGATTCGACGGCCTGCGCACGTTTCTTCACGATCCGCTGACGGTTCATCCGTCGGGTCGAATGCCGGCGATGAACCTCTCGGATGCCGAGGCCGCCGAAATCGCTCATTTTCTGCTTCGCGAAACGCAGGTGCCGGCGACGCTCGAGGTGGCGGAGTTCCGGGGAAGAATTCGCGCGCTCGAGGATCTGGATTTCTCGAGCCGTCTCGCAATTCTCCCGCCACCGGACTGTCACTCGCCGGCGCCGGTCATGAGCGCGGCGGCGCGTTGCGATTTACGGGCTGGGTCCTGGTCGATCAGCCCGGCGACTACACGCTGTTCCTCAACAGCGTCGGGCCCAGCCGCCTGGCGGTAGGCGGAAAATGGCTTCTGGGTCGGGAGAGCTGGCAGCGGGAGCGGGTCGACGAGCAATGCAAAGTGCGGCTGGAAGCGGGAGGCGCAGGCGATCGCCGTGGACTTCGTGCAGCGCGGGCAGAGGGAACCATCGCTCAAAGTTGAATGGGAAGGACCAGGGACTGCGCGTCAGGAGATTCCCGCCGCGAAGCTGCGCAGCACGCAGGCGCCGGTGGCGGAGCCCGCCACATGGACGCTTGATGCAACGAAGGTGGCCATTGGCCGGGCACTGTATGCTGAACTGAACTGCGCTGTGTGTCACGAGAGCAAAGCTTCCGCAGTCCTGCCGCCGTCGCTTTCGGCGATAAATCCAACGCGCGGTTGCCTGGCGGACGTGCCGTCGGGCCGCGCGGCCGATTTTAAACTCGCGCCGCCGCAGCGCGCGGTGCTGCGGGCGACGGTCGTGGATCTGCAGCGGCAGAAGATTGACGCTCCGTCGCCGGGCCAGCGGCTTGCCCACATGCTTGCCACCTTTCGCTGTACCGCCTGCCACGGCCGCGACGGCATCGGCGGTGTGACCGCCGATCGCGACGAGTACTTCACCTCTGCCGGAGAGGATCTGGGTGACGAGGGGCGGCTGCCGCCGTTGCTGGATGGGGTGGGCAACAAGCTCCGCCGTCAAGCTATTGCTGACGTGCTGAAAGGTGCGCCCGTCCGTCCCTACCTGAACACGCGCATGCCGCAGTTTGGCGAAGCCAACGTGGCGTCTCTTCCCGATCTTTTCGTCGCGATCGATCGCCAGCCTGTCGCCCTCGAGCCCACTTCCGACTCGCCGGAAGTGCAGCGGGAGGTTGGCCGCCAGCTCGTCGGCACGGATGGCCTTTCCTGCATCGCCTGCCATCGTTTCAATCGCCAGCCCGCACAGGCGTTGCAGGTTATCGATCTCGTGAGCGTGACCGATCGGCTGAACCAGGACTGGTTCCGCCAGTTCCTGATTGATCCCGGCAGCTTTCATCCCGGCACGCGAATGCCTTCGTTCTTCCCCGACGGAAAATCCCCGCTGCCGGCAGTCCTCGGTGGCGACACCTCGCGTCAGCAGTCGGCGCTCTGGACTTACCTCTCCGAGGGCGGCCGAGCCAAGTTCCCCGTCGGCCTCAGCCGCCAGAGCGTGGAGTTGGTGGTGGGCGGAGAAGCGGTCATGTATCGGGGCAAGCTGTGGGAAGCCGGATTCCGCGCGATTGCCGTCGGATATCCAGGGGAACTTAATTTGGCTTTCGACGCCGAGGAAGGCCGACTGTCGCTCCTGTGGCGTGGTCGATTCCTCAACGCTGGCCCGCACTGGACGGTGCAGGGGATGGGGCAGATCAGGCCGCTTGGGAAGGATATCGTGGTCTTTCCACATGGTTCAGCCCTGGCGATCCTCGCCGACGCCGACTCGCCCTGGCCTGAAGCCCCGCCACGCGAGCTGGGCTTCAGGTTCCGCGGCTATGAACTCGATGGTACGAATCAGCCGACGCTTCTCTACGGGTTCAAGGACCGGCTGATCCAGGATTGGATCACACCCGTGGAAGGCAAGCCATCGGCGCTTCGCCGCAGACTTACATTCGTCGATGCACCGCCGCGGAATCTTAAAATGCGCCTGGCGACAGGAAAGCTCAGCGCAACCGGCCAGCAGGCGTGGCGACTTAACGACGCGCTCACGATCGGCGTAAAGGGCCCGACCGCCACCGTCCGCGGCGCCGGCGAGAAGCAGGAGCTTATCATCGCGATTCCCGGCGATGCAAAAGGTCAGCGCCTGGAGGTGGAATATGCGTGGTAGGAATCTCTGGCGACGGCTTTCCAGTCTGCGTTGCAGCAGTCGCGTGCAGGCTGGAAAGCTTGCGCAATCTGGTTTGTGCTTGGTGTCACCGCGCTCTGCATCGCCGCCCCGACGACCGCGCCGGCCAGCAAAAAGCCACAGAACCTGGACCCCGAGGAGCTGGCTGAAGTCTCGGTGAATGCCCGCGAGGCAGAGTATTACCCGATGGTTGACGTCCCAATGCCGACCGACGCCGTCATGGAAGCCGGCAGCATTCTCATGCTCCCCGACGGCCGGCTCGCGGTCGGCACGCGGCGAGGCGAGATCTACCTTGCGAGCCGGCGCCGATGCCAGCCCGCCACGTCCATCCTGGAAGCTCTTCGCCACCTGGCAAACCGAGATCCTCGGCCTCGCCTGGCGTGACGGCGCAATTTATGCGACGCAGCAAAGCGAAATTACTCGCATCCGCGACACCAAGAACAGCGGCAAGGCGGACCGATACGAGACGGTCAGCGATGCCTGGGCGTGGGGGGGCGAACACGAGTTCACCTTTGGCTCTGGATTCGATCGCGACGGCGCTATCTGGACCGTTCACTGCCTCACCGGCAGCTACAACTCCGAGCATCCCTTTCGCGGGTGGGCGCTGCGACACTGGCCCGACGGCCGGTGGGAGGCCATGTGCAGTGGATTGCGCAGCCCCGGGGGCATCGCGTTCAACTCCGCCGGCGATGCCTTCTACACCGACAATCAAGGCCCCTGGCAAAGCTTTTGTGCCCTCCGCCATCTCAAGCCTGGCAGCTTTCAGGGACACCCCGCCGGCAACAAATGGTACGACCTGGCCTCGAACATGGGACCCCGTCCGCTGGACCCGATCGGCGGCGAGGACGACCGTCGGGACCTGGAAGCCAAGCGCATCCCGCAACTGCTGATGCCGGCCGTCGTCTTCCCGTACAAAAAAATGGGCCAGAGCGCATCGGCGATCATGCTCGATGTTTCCAATGGGAAATTCGGCCCGTTTGCCGGGCAGTTCTTCGTCGCCGACTACACGCTCAGCACCGTGATGCGCCTGATCTGGAACAAGTGAACGGCGTCTACCAAGGCGCCTGCTTCCCGTTTCGCCAGGGATTTTCCACGGGCATCATCGGCGGCACACTCACCCCCGCCGGCCAGATCTTCGTCGGCGGCAGCAAGCGTGGCTGGCCGGTCCGCGGCTTGGCCCAGCGGCGTTGCAACGCCTGGACTGGAGCGGAAAAGCACCCTTCGAAATCCAAACCATGCACGTCAAACCTGACGGCTTCGAGCTGCAGTTTACCACGCCCGTCGCCCCGGCCACTGCCCGCGATCCTGCCAGCTACACGCTCGAAACCTTCACCCACCACTATTACCGCGCCTACGGCGGTCCGGAAATCGAGAGTGCCGGGCAGATCATCACCTCGGCCAACGCCCAGCGACGACGGCCGGAGCGTTCGCATCGTGGTTAACAAGCTGGTTCGCGGACACATTCACGAATTGCATTTGCCGGGCCTTCGGGACAATGCCGGTCAACCGTTGCTGCATGATGTGGCTTATTACACCCTGAACGAAATCCCCAACCCGTAAAATCATGAAGCAAATATGCATCGCGGTTATTGCAATTCTATTTTCGTGCGCACACCCTGCTTGCCGATCAAGGGAAAACCAAACCCCAGGGGCCGTTGCCCACTTCCCACACGACGCGGCAGATCGAAGGATGGACCGTCCGTGTCGACGATCGGCTGCTGAGTGGCGATGGCGCCGCCGTTGGCGAGCAAGCGCTGAAACTACTGCAGGCGCGATTGTTCCTGATCACCACCGTGTTGCGCGAGGAGCCACTGGCCAAGCTGCGCGGTGAATATTGAACTGGACCTGACCTACGGCGGGCTGACCAACATGCAGTACCATCCCGCGGCCGGCTGGCTGAAACAGAACGGATATAGCGAAGCGCTGGCCAAATGTGTCCACATTCCCAATACAGAGGATTTCGTTTCTCGCTTCGAAATTCATCGGGGTCCGTGGGTCATCCTGCACGAGCTGTCGCACGCCTACCATGACCAGGTGCTCGGCTTTGACGATGCCCGAATCATCGCAGCCTATAAGAAATTTCGCGACAGCGGAAAGTACAAGTCGGTGCTGACGATCGATGGGCCCATGCGCGAGCATTATGCGCTGACCAATGAGATGGAATTCTTCGCGGAGATGTCTGAATGCTATCTGGGGACCAATGACTTCTATCCCTTTGTCGCCGGCGAATTGAAAAGGGACGAGCCGGAAATTTATGCTCTTCTTCAGAATATCTGGGGCCCCCTTCCGAAAAAATGAGTGCCTGATCGGCCCGGATATTTTGGTATGCTGAGCTGTGACGGAGTGTCAAAACTGGGCCAGCGCGTCGTTTTCGGTCTCGGAGGGCACAAGGATTGAAACTGCGGTGGAGAAACTTCCTGTGAAAGCAACGCGCCCCAAAAAATGAGCGGTAAATAAGAAAAATAATATGAAGATATACTCCCCACGGCTGGTTCTGGTATTGGCCTTCGCTCTCGTGGCGCAGCGGAGCGGCCTTTGCTGAAGAGCCCTCAAACAAGACCTACACCTGGGACAACGACCCCAAAGGGGTGCAGGTCTTCATTCTTGCCGGACAGTCGAACATGGTCGGCCACGGCAAGGCAGATGAGGGACACGACAATGTGAAGGGAGGCATCGGCAGCCTGCGGTATCAGGTCGAACACGATCCCGAAAACTACGGTCACCTGGTGAACAAGGACGGCACCTGGAAAACCCGCGACGACGTCAAGGTCTGGTGGCGCGACAGCGATATCACCGCCCCGCGCGCCGTCATCAAGGGCGATCTGAAGATCGGTTACGCGCAGAACCGCAACCCAGGCTGGATCGGCCCGGAATACGGCTTCGGCTGGACGATCGCCGATCGCCTCAAGCAGCCGGTCTTGATCATCAAGGTCGCGTGGGGCGGCAAAAGCCTCAACGTCGATTTCCGCCCGCCAGGTGCCGCGGCGGCCCGCGGCGGCGTGGTCGGGCCCTATTACAAGGCATTGATCGAATACACCCACGACTGCGTGAGCAACCTCGGCACTGAGTTTCCCGAGTGGAAGGGCAAGGGCTATCGCATCGCCGGCATCGGCTGGCACCAGGGATGGAACGACCGCGTAGACAAGGCCGGCTCGGCCAATTACGAGGCCAACCTCGTCGATCTGATCAAGGATCTGCGCGCCGAGTTCGGCAACCCGAAGCTGCCGGTGTCCATCACCACCACCGGCATGGCGCCGCCGCCTGAACTCACGGCGGTGGAACTGGCCCAGCTCGCCGTGGCCGACCCCAAAAAATATCCCGCCTTCGAAGGCAACGTGAAAACCACCGACACCCGCCCCTTCTGGCGCGACGCCTCGGTTTCCCCCAGCAACTTCGGCTACCACTGGAACCACAACGGCGAGAGCGAGTATCTCAACGGCAAGGCCATGGGCGAGAAGATGGCGGAGATGCTCGGCCGCTGATGTCCTCCGGGTGAATCAGAGGAGTGAGGTCGAGCTGAATCGTCGTCGGCGTCATAGTCGAAACCCCAAGGGGCGCCGCCGGAGTGTGGACAAACGCATCATTGGGCCATGAATGACCCCTTCTGTTCTTTGTGAAAAAGGGTATAGCAAAAAACCTTAATGTAAAAATTGTGGTCGATCTTTTCGACGCGACGCCGGAGCAGATTAAGGAGATTGATGCCTTCATTGAAAATGGTCTTGCCGAGGGTCAAGAGCGCATTGAACTCCTACTTCCGGATATTCCTTAGGTGAGACACAGGAGATGTAATGAGCCATAGCGTGGTGGATTATCGGGGTGAAGGCTTCTTTGCCAATGATGTCGCGCTGGCGGTTTGGATGGCCCTTGCCGTCGAGGAAATTGATAAGGTTCAAAGCCCAGAGCCTTGGGTGGTGGAATGGCGCAAGCGACTACGCCGGGACGCAGACCTAGCCGAGGGCGGAATTCTTGACCCAGAGTTTAACGAATATTTGACAGGTGAGCAAAGACTGGAGATTGCTCGTAAGATCTCAGCGAATGTGCTCGCGTGCCTGCAGCAGTTTGGGGACACTATTCCAAAACAGTTTCTCGATCTGTTAAAGATTGGTAGTAGCAAGGAAGAATGGACGGGAAACCCTCCCAGCAAAATATTTCTCGAAACCGCAGTTCAGATCAACGACCTGTTGAACGGAGAAAAGATAACGTAACGCATTTATCGACAATGCATCGCCATCGCCGCAGCGGATCAACTCATTTCGCAACTCCGGCCCTTCAACTAGTTAATCATGAAAAAGATCGTCTCCTTATTCCAAGAAATTCTAAGGGGTCGAAGAAATTCTAAGGGGTCGGGAGTCGTTGATTGACATTCCCCTCCGAAACTGTCACGATTGGCTTCATGCCCAGACGACTTCGCATCACCAGCGGCGGGATCGCCTACCATGTTCTCAACCGCGCGGCCGGCCGGCAAGACCTCTTTTGCAACGAGGCGGATTATGCCGCATTCATCCAGGTCCTCGAACAGACCCACCAGCGCCTGCCCATCCGCATCCTGTCCTATTGCCTCATGTCCACCCACTGGCACCTGGTGCTTTGGCCAAGGGAGGATGATGAACTGAGCGAGTTTATGCGGCTGTTGACGGTCACGCATACCCAGCGATGGCACGCCCACTATCACTCGGCCGGCACCGGGCCAGTTTATCAGGGGCGCTTTAAGAGCTTTCCGATTCAGCAGGATGAACACTTGCTGACGGTCTGCCGCTATGTGGAGCGGAACGCGGTGCGGGCGGGTTTGGTGGAGCGGGCCGAGCGCTGGGAATGGTGCAGTCCGGCCCGCCGCCGTCGCGGGGCTGAGCCGGCGCCGTGGTTGTTGGAGCTGAAGCAATGGCCGGTGGATGTGCCTCGGGACTGGCGGGCATGGGTGAACCGTGCGGAGACGGCCGCGAAATTGGAGGCATTGAGGAAGAGCGTAAAGCGGAGCAGTCCGTATGGGGAGGCGGCCTGGCAGCGCCGGACGGCGAAGCGGCTGGGGCTGGAATCGACGCTGCGGGCACGCGGGCGGCCACGGGTAAGATCAATCAAAGACTCCCGACCCCTTTGAATTTGCCGGACGTCGATAAAAGCCCACGGGTCATTGGTAGTGTTATCGCCCATGAACTAGGCCATGTCCTCGGGCTGAACCATCGCGGTGTGGACGGAGCTACAGACGCGGATGGCATTACCGGAACGACCTTCGGGAACTTGATGCAGCCCAACTATGGAAAAGGATATGAAGACATCGATATCGCACAGGCAATCGCTCTGCACGACAGTCAACTTATCCTCCAGTGAGGATTGCACGGTGGACAGAATGAAATTCCACAATCGCACGTTTGTCACAATCACGACGATCTTCATCGTTCTCGCCGCCTGCCCCATTATATCGGGGGCTGCTCCTCAATCGGCCGAGTCGTCAACTCCCGATGAGCTCCTGGAGCGAACGGCAAGAGTGATAGAAACCGGATCCCCCAGCGAAATCAAATCCATTATCGAAAAGCTCCAAAATTTGAATTTCATCATGCAGCTCAATGGCAACGAGGAGGACAGAGATTGGAGTACATCCAACCTCTACCGCCTCCTGGACTGCATCGCGATACAAAATTCACAAGCTGCTCAAGACGGGCTTCTTGCGTTGACTAAATGCGAGCTCTACAAAGATGGCGATATCGGTTCGGAAGAGCGTCGTCATGGCGTGGTAAGATCGCTTCGATACATCAAGAAGCCTGACAAGCGCATACTCCAGTTTCTGGACTCTGTCGCTGAGCTCCACAAAGAATTTTATCCCGCAATTCAATCGCTCGCCGCGATGACAACACCCGAAGCGGTCGCAATCATAGAACAACGCCTTCGCTCGCCCGACTATCGCATTGATTTCAAGCAGGGAATATGCCAGGAAATCCTCGTACAATACCGGGCCACTGGCACAATTGTAGAGATGTATGATCGCCTGCTCCATGCTCAGGTGGACGACCAGTTGAAAGACGCGCTGGTCGAC
The DNA here is from genome assembly GCA_963788015.1 of uncultured Phycisphaerales bacterium. Lineage (GTDB taxonomy): Bacteria > Planctomycetota > Phycisphaerae > Tepidisphaerales > Tepidisphaeraceae > JBBRHH01. The sequence goes on along the minus strand of CAWBEY010000012.1, from coordinate 917,053 downwards.
GGTCTATTTCAATATCACAAGGAGTGGGCCAATCAAGACGTTTGGTTGCCGCCTCAGCAGCCTCTGGAAGAGGCGACCACGGACACCCTGAAGATTCTTGCCTCCCTCGCCGACGAAAGCGCAGCAAATGAAAATATCCCCTGAATCTAAGACCGCAGCCAGGAAAGCAGGAAGTGAAATACGGTCAATTCGCGAAGCGCGATCGAAAGCTACCCAAGCCTCACAACCCGCCAAATGATGCGCGGGGATCTCAACCGAACCCAACGACGCATTCGGTCCTGTTTCATGAAGGTAGCCGGCCTCGCGAGCTCTCCATTCCACATGCCCACTCTCCCCACCGCCCTCTCCGCCCACCGGTCCGGCCACCTCGCCCACGCCGAATCCCTCTACCTCCAACTCATCCGAGACGAGCCAGCCGACGCAGACCCCCACAACCTCCTGGCCGTCCTCTACCGCCAGCAATCCCGCTTCACCGAGGCCATCCCCCTCATCCAAAAGGCCATCGCCCTCTCCCCCCGCACCGCCGAATACCACTTCAACCTCGCCCAAGCCCTCCGCCAACAACGCGAAGCCACCGAAGAACACAGAGCCACTGATGAACACAGATGCACACAGATAAACGCAAAGCCAGAGCAAGCCAAGGACATCCAACTGCCCGCCAACCCCACCCCCGAACCCCAAACTCCAAACGCCGAACCCTCCTCCACTGAACCCCGAACCCCGAACCCTGAACCCTCCCCCGAACCCTCCTCCCCCCTTTCTCCATCCGTGGCCACTATCCTCTCCTCCTACCAAACCGCCTTCTCCCTCGCCCCCGCCGATCTTGACCTCGCCTCCTCCTACGCCTCCTTCCTCGCCTCCCAATCCGATTACCCCGCCGCCGCCAACGTTCTCTCCACCGCCCTCACCCACCATCCCGCCGCCGCCGGCCTCCACGCCAATCTCGGCAACTGTCTCGCCAAGCAAGGCCTTCTCCACCAAGCCGCCGACTCCTACCGCAAAGCCATCGCCCTGGCCCCCGACTCCCCCGATCACCACATCAACCTCAGCGCCCTCCTCTCCAAGCTCGCCCAAACTAAAGAAGCCACCGAGCACTGCGAGAAGGCCATCGCTCTCAAGGCCGAGTCTCCCGAAGCCTTCCTCAACCTCGGCAATCTCCACCGCGATGCCGGCCGATTCGCCGACTCCATCGCCGCCTACACCCAATGCCTTCTTCTCCGCCCCGACTACGCCGAAGCCCACAACAACCTCGCCCTCGTCCACTTCAAAAACGCCCACCACACCCTCGCCATCGCCTCCTACCACGAAGCTCTCCGCCTCAAACCCGACTACGCCGAAGCTTGGTGCAACCTAGCCAACGTCCACAAAACCCAGGGCAACATCGCCAAGGCCATCGACCTCCTCCAACACGCCCTCCAGATCAACCCCGCCCTCTCCCAGGCCCACTCCAACCTCCTCTTCTGCATGTCCTCTCCGGCTACCACCAGATGGACGTCGCTTTGGACCCTTATCGCCGGGCGGGGGACTTTCGTTGACGGCTTTTTCGTCCGATATTGAAGAGAGGTTGCGAGTTGGGGGAGTGTCGGCCAGAATGCGGCGTCTATGGATAAGCGGGTTAAGAAGTGGACATTGTTTGTGGTGCGCTGGGGCGTTGCCGTGGCCGGCATCGCGTGGGTGATCAGCGGCATGTCGCTGCATGACCGGGTGATGATCCAGAATCCGGCGACGGGACGGCCGGAGCCGGTGAAGCTGGTGGGGGCGCGGCCGGCGCAGGACAGTGATTTGGAATTTGCCATTGCCGATCAGTATTCGAAGCCGGGACAGACGACGGTTCGGACTGTCAGCCGGTATGATTTGTATACGCCGTCAGATATCAAAGAAGTGATCTTCAATGAGGGGGGATCGAAGGTGAAGGGGAAGGTGCTGGGGCTGAAGGTGTCGGCCGATCCGGACAGGCCGGGGCAGGATGATGACCGGACGGCGTGGCCGCTGGTGGTGCTGAATAAGAGCAATGACAAGGTGCAGCAGATCTTGCCGGAGATGGTGGCGGGTCGGTATGCGGTGAAAGTGCCGTACCCGATTGTGGACATTGGGCTGATCCGCATGGTGTCGATGGCGAAGATGTGGCTGCTGGCGCTGGCGCTGCTTATTTTTCCGGTGACGTACATCGTGACCAGCTATCGCTGGCATGAGCTGCTGAAGGCGCTGGATATTCACATTTCCTTGGCGCGGGCCTTCGTGCTGAACATGGTGGGGGCGTTTTATAACAGCTTTATGCCTGGCTCGACGGGCGGCGATGTGCTCAAGGCCTATTACGCCAGCAAGCAGACGGTCCATCGCACGCGGGCGGTAATGTCGGTGGTGGTGGATCGGGTGATCGGATTGCTGGCGCTGGTGATGATGGGGGGGGCGATGGCGGCGGTTGAGTACTTCAGCAACCCCGAGTCGAACGTGGCGCACACGTGTCTGAAGATCGCCATCGGATCGGGCGCGATCATGGCTGGGTGTGCGGTGGGGTTGTATGTGTTTTATCATCCGATGCTGCGGCGGGTGAGCGGGTTGGACTGGTTGATCCGCAAGATGCCCATGCAGAAGCAGGTGCAGAACGCGGTACATGTGATGGAGATGTATCGGAGGCGGCCTTGGCTGGTGTTGTGGTCGTTTCTTGTCACGTTTCCGGTGCATATCACCGTTGCGGTGTCGGCTCTTTTTGCCGGGAAGGCGCTGCACTTGAATTTGACGTGGGGCTATTACTTTGTGGTTATCCCGGTGATGGTGCTGGTGAGCGCGATTCCGATTTCGCCGCAGGGGGCGGGCGTGATGGAATATTTTGCGATCAAGATGACGGAGCATCAGGGGACGACGGTGGCGCAGGCATTTGCGCTGAGCATGTCGGTGCGGCTGGTGCAGATTTTCTGGAACCTGACGGGGGGGATATTGGTGTTGCGCGGCGGTTATCATGCGCCCACGGCAGATGAGAAGTCGGCGGTGGAGCATGCGCGGGAAGAGGATGATGACGTGGATCCCAACGCGGCGCTGGCGCCGGCGTGAGGGTGGGATTTTGGCAGATGGCTTGTAGAGCACTGGCTGGGCGGTATCTTGAGTGGCAATCACGGGCCGACATTCGTATCTCGGCCCGACTGATGAAACACTCCTGAGATGCCTGGAGTTCTAAAATATGCCAATGCCTGGGCGGGTTTTCGCGGCGATTGTTTTTCTGCTGATGTGGATGTCTCAAGGCGGCAGCGCGGAAGAGAATCTGTCGCGCCGGGACGTCGCCAGGATGGCCAAGCCGGCGACGGTGCTGGTGGACGCCAAACCGCATGGAATGGCGACCGCGTTCTGTATTCATGCGTCGGGCCTCTTCATCACCAACGAGCATGTTGTCCAGGGCGTCAAGGAGGACGGGACGGTCACGCTTGTGTTGGATGCGGGGCTCAAGGCACAACGCACCGTGAAGGCGAAGGTCCTGCGGCGTGACAAAGACCTGGATCTCGCGCTGCTTCAAACTGAGACGGGCGATCAGCCGTTTACAGTGCTTGCCCTGGGATCGGAAGCGAATGTGACGGAACTGGCGGAGCTGGTGGTCCTGGGGTTTCCGTTTGGGAACGCGATGGAGCGGTCGGGTGATTTGTATCCGACGGTTAGCATCAACGCGGTCAACGTCAGCTCGCTGCGGATGGATTCGGCGCGGGAACTCAATCGCATCCAGGTGGATTCAAACCTTAATCCCGGAAATTCCGGCGGCCCGGTCCTGGATCGTTCGGGCAAGGTTGTCGGCGTCGTCGTCAGCGGCATCATGGGAGCGGGGATCAATCTGGTGATCCCGGTGCGGCACGTTCAGAAGTTTATCGAGCGGCCGGTGATCACGCTGACGCCGCCGGTGGTGACGTTGAAGAACAGGCACATGCCCACGACATTCCGCGCCACGGCAACCAGTTTTGTGCCCGATCAGGAGCCGCTGAGCCTCGAACTCTGTCTGCTGTCGCAGGGGGCATCTGAGCGACGGATCCCGATGAAACTGTCGGAGGGAAAGTATTCCGCGGACGCCGTGGCGTTTCCGGGCACGGAAGATCGATGGGATGTGCGGTTGGAAGTGAAATTTCAGGATGGGTCGGTTGCGGGGGTGGCGCGGGACGGGCCGGTGCAGATTGATCATGAAACGGTGGCGCTGAGCGAAATTCGGGAGATGAAGATGGGGGAGAATGGCGGGGCGGAACTGCGCAGTGGCAAGCGACTGCATGGGCCGCCGGACATCCAATCCCTTCCGATGCGTCTGGGAGGGCAGGTGGTTGAGGTGAAGCTGGCGCATGCGACGGAATTGCGGGCGCGGCGGATGCTCAGGATAGTTGTCTGCGATGCGCGGTGGTCGCCAGCATTTCCGGGCATGAAGTTGGGCGGCTGGAACAAAACGTATATGTCGAAGGAACGCAGCGGGACACCCTGGACAATATTCATGACGGCAATTTCTTCAAACCCCTGGCGTCGGCCGCGCCGACGTCTTATTTGAAGGCCGTCAGCTCGCCGGGGGACTACATCGGGCAGGGGAAGGTTTTGTCTTATGACGGCAAGGACCTGAAGGTCAGCGGGTCGGACGTGCTGATTAACATTCATGTTGGGGGCTGGGATGTTCAGTTTGCCGCCCCGCAGGGAGGCAAACTTGCGGTGGGCCAATATCCGGAGGCGAAACGGTATCCATTTCATGACAAGTCGCCGGGCTTAAACTTCTCGGGCCAGGGACGCGGGGCGAATCAGGTGGGCGGAAAATTCGTGATTTGGGAATTGGAAATCAAGGACGGCAAGATCGATCGGCTTGCGGTGGATTTTGTTCACCGCGCAGGAAGTCAACGGGCCACCTCTGATCGGGATGATCCGCTTTAATTCGACGTTCGAGTGACAGCCGTTTCATCCGAACCGGTGGTTTTGCATTGGGACGATGGAAAGTTAAAGCGGCACCATGTTGCTCCGCATCGACCGTTTGATTCTCCGGGTCCCCAATCTCCAGTCGGCGACACGCTTCTATACGCAAACGCTTGGATACAAGCTCCTCAAGCAGGACAATCGGCTGGTTTCGCTGCGATTTGCGGAGGATGAGGCGGAGCTGATTCTGCACACAGACCCGGATCTGCCGGCCGAGGCGATTTATTATCGCGTAAAGGACGTGCGCGATCTTTACGCGCGGCGGGAGGCGCTGAAGCTGCATTTCATGCATCCGCCAACGGCGGTGGCGCGGGGGTATCGGGCGGTCCTGAAAGATCCGTTTGGGAATGTGCTGATGATCGTGGACCGCAGCACGCAGGATGGAGCGTCGGACTCCGCCATCGAAGACGGCAAGCCGCCTTCAGCGCTTTTCCCAGGCATGGAGGAGAAGGTGCCGGTGAAGCGAGAGGCGCTGATTAAGGCGTACGAGAGGATTAACAGGACGGCCGACGATCTGCCTTACACGCCGGAATTTGAGAAGCTTTATACGGATTATGTGGCGGCGCACGGGGATGCGAAGCCGACGCGGGGGGAGGTTTGGCGGCATTTGTTAAACCTGCGGAAAGGGGGAAAGCTGCCGAAGCTGGGGGAGGCGCGGTCGAAGCCGCCGGAAATATCGCCGGAGGCGAAGGATCAACTGGCGGCGCTGGTCGCGGAGGATTTGGGGAAGCGGGATCGGCTGCCATATACGACGCGGTTTGATGCGATTGTGGATGCGTTTAACAAGACGCAGTCGCGGGCGATTTCGCCCCATTTGGTCTGGAGGCTGGTCGCGACGCTCGCGAAGTGAGATTGATCACTCGGCAATCAAATGCTGTGCGTCTTCAGAACTCACCCGCGCGGCCCGTGTTTCGGAAAACAAATCTTCGGACTGCGCGACCGGAGCATCGATCTCAAGCGAAAGCGATCGAACGTCCTGCGGATTGTGGATCGTTACGAATCTCTTGGTGGGTGAGAGGTAGACGGCCGAGGGTTTGCCGCGCTCGGCCATGATGCGGACGTTGCGCAGCGTGCCCTTACTTTTGCCATCCCAGCCGAAAAGGCCAAAGTCGGCGTCTTCGAGCATGGCATCGTCCTTGGCGGTGTAGAACTCTAGTCCACGATCGCGGCCGCGGTACTCGACCGCGTGCAGCGGCCAATCGCCGACATTGTTCCGGCAGACTCCGTTCGTGCAGTAGATGACCACCGACGGATAGTGACGCTCAGCGAAATACGCTTGCGCGAGACGATCGAATCCGTTGGCGTCGCCAATCAGCACGCGGAACCCTTTGGCGATGATGTTCTCGAGCCGCGCGCCAGTTCGTCATTCATGCGGCTGATCTTTCTAGAGCCCCCGATGAAAACGGAACTCATACGTTGCTCCTTGTGCGGGTGGCGGCGAGAAAATAGACGCGGGAGGCACCGGCGGCGATGAGCGCGAGCGTTACGGCGTTGGCGGTTGCGCCGGAGCGATAGAGGTCGTCTATCAGTAAGACGCCTTTCCCCTCCACGTGAACTGAAGCGGCTTCGAACGCGCCATCCAGTAGTTCTCTTCTCTCCTCGGCATCTTGGATTCCCTTGAGTCCGGGTGTTTCTCGCGTCTTCTTGATGGCGTCGATGATGACCAGCTTTTTGAGTTTCTTCCCTAGCGCTTTCGCGACTTCGGCGACGGGCTGAACCGCGCGAGCAGTGGACGCGGGCATTGGGACGATAATGTCGATGCGGGAACGCGCGATGCGCTTGTCAGCGAAGAACTCCGCCATCACTTGTGCGACTTCGGCGGCGTTGTGCTGGTTGCGATATTTCAATTGATAGAGCAGTTCACCGAGCGGCGAGCGAGTCGTATCGAATTGGGGATGTCCATTCTGGTCGTAGCCGAGGAACTCACTGGAGGTAGTGTGCATGTCGAGCGCCCAGCCCAGCCGCCATGCCCCCTGAACTTGAACCGGATGAATCTTCATCATTATATGAATTATAAGCACACGTCGATTGAACGATAGAAGAAGTCACGCGTGCCGCCCGCATCATCTACAAAATTTTGGGGAAGTGACGGATCACTCAACGGCGACAAATTTGCGGATTGATCCTGCCAACTGGTCCATGGTGTATTCGCGTGTCAGGTCGATCGGGAGGAAAACGCCCTGGTTGTGATCGGAGGCGATGATCAGGTGGTTGGGGCCGTTGACGGCGTGGCCGTTTTCCTGGGGTTGATGGCCGGTGATGAGAATGTTGGCGCCGACCTGCTGCGGCGAAATGGGCTGCCCCGGCGGGGGTCATGTGGCGGCCCCAGATGAGCTGATAAACCGGGCCTGTTTTGCGGGCGTAATCGGGGCCGGTGAGAGGGCGGTTGAAGATGGTGTAGTCGAAGGTGGGGATTTGGGCGTCGGTGGGGAGGCTGTGGCAGCAGAAGATGCCGTTGGGGCAGCGGATGGCCAGGGGCAGGGAGAGGAGGAATTCGGTGATGGCCACGTTGACCCCGGTGCCCTGGTCCTTGAAATGGTTTTTCACGCCTTTGGTGAACGCTTCGCAGACGCTGGCGCCGGCTTTCATGATTCCTTCGCCATGGATTTGCGCCAGATCGTGATTGGCGAGCATGAAGTGAACCTGCTGGGGGAAATCCAGCTTGAGCTCGGCGGCGCGATGAAGGGTGGCCCAACTGAGGTCGGCGCCGGTGGCGTCGTAGTAGTCGCCGTGGATGAGCTCATGGAGGACGAGGTGGCGCTGGGGATTGTTGCCAAGGTCGGCCACGCGGAGGAGTTTGTCGAAGTTGCGGCGATGGTCGTGCATGTCGCCGGTCATCCAGACTTCGCCGTCGGCCGGGAGATTCACGACCTGATGCTCGCGGAGCGAGGACATTTTATTTTCCTCGGTGGCGGCCTCGAAATTCTCAATGACGGCGTCGGCGGTGAGGGTCATGGGATTATTGGTATGTTGTGGCGGGGGGTTCGTCAATAAGAATCTAACGGTATCGAGGCTGGGTGTGGGTCGGGCGGGGGAGTAGAATGGTGGAAATGACTCACGGAGGAGTGGCCATGAATCGTGAGGGGAATCGTGCGGGGTTTGGGATTCGCCTGCTGGCGGGGGTGCTGGATCTGTTAATATTTCTTTCGATTTATTCGGCGCTGAGCCTGGTGATCCGGCGTTATCTGCACCGCAGTCCGGCGTGGGTGAGTGTGTTTGTGGGGAACAGCTTGGCGCTGGTGTATGGGCTATCGGAAGTGGTGTGGGCGGCGACGCCGGGGAAGCGGATGCTTCGGCTGCGGATTGGCGGGGCCGATGGGGCAAATGCGGCGCGAGGCGCTGTTGCTGCGGTGGTTTATTAAATATTCGTCGCGCCTGTTTGGGATTCTGGATGGGCTGAGCGTCAGCATTACGCTGCGCCGGGCGGCGGTTTGGCTGGGGCTGGCGTTTTTCTGGCATCAGCCGCTGGAGAGTGTGACGGGGCGGGTGGTGGGGGAGTCGTTGCTGCTGGCGGTGCTCGGCGGGTTTGTGTTTGTGCTGGGGCCAAGGCGCCAGGCGCTGCATGATCGGCTGAGTGGGACGGCGGTGTTTTCGTATAGCCTGCCGGTGGCCAAGCGGGGGTTTGAGCCGGTGCTGGCGGTGGCGGCGAGGGTGGATTGATCGGCGCTATTCGAGCTACGCGCTCTTCGTCCATTGCGAGCCTTGGCCCCGCGCATACAATCGCGCGGCATTAAACCCAAGGCACAGAGGACCATGAGCAAGATTAAAAACTCGTTTGGCGCGGAAGCAAAGTTGGTTACCAAGGCAGGCGAATTCACCATCTATCGGCTGCGGGCATTGGCCGAGCAGGGGATCGGGAACATCGACAAGCTGCCGTTTTCGATCAAGGTGTTGCTGGAAAGTTGTCTGCGCAATCTGGATGAGTTTGAAGTGCGCTCGGAGGACGTGCGGCGGCTTGCGAATTGGAGCCCGACGGATTTGGACTCGCATGAAATCCCGTTCAAGGTGGCGCGGGTGATTTTGCAGGATTTGACGGGCGTGCCGGCGGTGGTCGATCTGGCGGCGATGCGGGCGGCGATGAAACGGGCCGGGGGCGATCCAGCGCGGATCAATCCGCTGGTGCCGGTCGATCTGGTGATCGATCATTCGGTGCAGGTTGATTTCTTTGGCACCGGAGACGCGTTTGCCAAGAACGCGGAGCGGGAGTTTGAGCGCAACCGTGAGCGCTACGAGTTTTTGAAATGGGGGCAGAAGGCGTTTCAGAATTTCAGCGTGGTGCCGCCGGATATGGGGATTGTTCACCAGGTAAACCTGGAATACCTGGCGAAGGTGGTGCAGACGCGGGATGGGGTGGCATTTCCCGATACGCTGGTGGGGACCGACAGCCATACGACGATGATCAATGGCCTGGGGGTAGTGGGTTGGGGAGTGGGCGGGATTGAGGCCGAGGCGTGCATGCTGGGGCAGCCGATTTATATGGTGATGCCGCAGGTGGTGGGGTTCAAGCTGAAGGGAAAACTGCCGGAAGGCTCAACGGCGACGGATCTGGTGCTGGTGGTGACGCAGATTTTGCGGTCGCATGGGGTGGTGGAAAAGTTTGTGGAGTTTTATGGGGAGGGGCTGGCGACGATGTCGGTGGCGGATCGGTCCGACCATTGCCAACATGGCGCCGGAATATGGGGCGACGATGGGGTTTTTCCCGGTGGATGAGCAGGTGCTGACGTATATGCGGCTGACGGGAAGGACCGCGGAGCAGATTGATCTGGTGGAGAAATATTGCAAGGAGCAGGGGCTGTGGCGGTTTAAGGATTCGGAGCCGGAGTTTATGGAGACGCTGGAATTGGATATGTCGACGGTGATGCCGAGCGTGGCGGGGCCGCGCCGGCCACAGGATCGGGTGGAGCTTCGGGGGCTTAAGACGTCGTTTGAATCGGCGCTGGTGGATTATTACAAGAAGAACGTTGGGGAGAATGCGACGCCGCGGCTGGATCGGTGGGGTGCGGAAGGGGTGGTGAGCAAGGGGGACGACGAGCGGCGCGGCTGCGATTTCGGAGCACCTGCACGATGAGAAAACGAGTTCGGTGGCGATCATTGATGGGAAATCGGTGCCGATGACGCATGGGGATGTGGTGATCGCGGCCATCACCAGTTGCACCAACACGAGCAACCCGAGTGTGATGATCGCGGCGGGGTTGCTGGCGAAGAAGGCGGTGGAAAAGGGGCTGAAGGTGCCGCCGTATGTGAAGACGAGCTTGGCGCCGGGTAGCCGGGTGGTGACGGATTATTTTGAGAAGGCGGGGCTGAACGAGTATCTGGACAAGCTTGGATTTCAGACGGTGGGGTATGGGTGTACGACGTGCATCGGCAATTCCGGCCCGCTGCCGGAGGCGGTATCGGATGCGGTGGAGGCGGGAGATCTGGTGGCCGCGGCGGTGCTGTCGGGGAACCGGAACTTTGAAGGGCGCATCAATCCCCACGTGAAGGCGAATTATCTGGCGAGCCCGCCGCTGGTGGTGGCGTTTGCGCTGGCGGGGTCGGTGGATGCGAACTTGATGGATGAGCCAATCGGGCTGGGGAAGGAAGGGGAGAAAGTTTATCTGCGGGATATCTGGCCAAGCCAGCAGGAGGTGCATGACACGATTGCGGCCTGCATCGACCCGGCCATGTTTCAGAAGCAGTACAACGGCGTAGAGAGCGGCAACGCGCAGTGGAATGACGATTCCCGTGCGGGGCGGGCAGCTTTTTGAGTGGGACGCCAACAGCACGTATATCCAGGAGCCGCCGTTTTTTGTGGGACTGGGGCGCGAGCTGAAGCCGGTGAAGCCGATCACCGGTGCGCGGGTGCTGGTGATGGTGGGCGATTCGGTGACGACGGATCACATTTCGCCGGCCGGCTCCATCAAGAAGGATTCACCGGCGGGGCGGTTTCTGATTGGGCATCACGTGGAGGCGGTTGACTTCAACAGTTATGGAGCGCGGCGCGGAGATTATCGTGTGATGACGCGCGGAACGTTCGCCAACATCCGGTTGAAGAACCAGCTGGCGCCGGGGACGGAGGGGAACTGGACGACGTATCTGCCGACCAACGAGGTGGCGAGCATTTTTGACGCATCGGTGAAGTATCAGGAGGCGGGGACGCCGCTGATCGTGCTGGCCGGGAAAGATTATGGGATGGGTTCGAGCCGGGATTGGGCGGCGAAGGGGACGCTGTTGCTGGGAGTGCGGGCGGTAATCGCGGAGAGCTTTGAGCGCATTCACCGGAGCAACCTGGTGGGAATGGGGGTGTTGCCGCTGGTGTACAAGAAGGGGCAGGGCCGGGAATCACTGGGGCTTACGGGGCGAGAGACGTTCGAGATCACCGGCCTGAATGACAACCTGAAGCCAGGGCAGGAGATCAAGGTGATCGCGACGGGTGATAACGGAGCGAAAGTAGAATTTACAACGGTTTGCCGGATCGATACGCCGGTGGAAATCGAGTATTACCGCAATGGGGGGATATTGCATCGGGTGTTGCGGGAAATGCAGAAGGTTTGAGCTGAAGGGTTCGGACGATCATGTGATATGACCGTATTGCCCTTGCAATAGATCAATATTAGGCCGCCGCATAGAGCGCATTCACATTTGTTAAGCCGGAACGAATCTGCGTTGAGAGTCCATGCCGTGCTAACCGAAAAGTGGGTTCAAGATCGCATTGCGGAAGATCCTGCAATTCTCGGCTTGGATCACGTTGTGCTTGAAGACAAGGAGCGAATCCAGCCACGGGCGGTCGGTTAGATCTCTTGTTGCAGGACTCGGAGTCAAGCCGCCGATACGAGGTGGAGGTGCAACTGGGTGCCACCGACGAATAGCCACATCTTACGAACGATCGAATATTGGGACATCGAACGCAAGAGGTATCCGACAAGACGATCATTCGCCGTGATTGTCGCGGAGAATATCACTGCAAGATTTCTAATGTCATCTCACTCTCAACGGGACTATACCTCTGATTGCACTCCAAATGAATGCCTCAGATTCGGCGATCATGTACTGGCTGGTTTTCACAACAGTGATGGACGAGATCACGAGGGGACCAGTGGACGAGGACGAAGAAATACAAGCCGTCACAGACCGCACATATTGGGAGGAACGAGGGACAATAGGAAACGGTGCGGATGGCCGATGAAATGCTGAAGACGATCCACACATTCGATCGGAGTCTGGAGTTTTAAGTATGAACAAATTCTACATCGGCCTGGCCAAGAATGGCGAACCGGACAATTTTGTCAGTGTGTTCGTGCGAAGAAGCAGATTTTACGCCTCGAATTGCGACTCGAACAGTCCGACGCAAACAGGGAGGAGTCTGAACGTGCAGGTTTAGACCTATGGACTACGACAAACGCTGGGCTCGCCTTAGCCTGATTCAATCCCGCGGCCTCGATCAAGACCGAGATCGATGGGCCAGCTTCGCCTTGATTTGCTCATTGACATCCGGCAAGCCGAGGCGCTGAGACATCGTTTCCACTGCCGATTTCGTATTTCGGTTCACTTTTTTTTGCGGCCATCGCTAATCTCCTTTGCTGCCCCGAACGCTTACGGATACATTTCAGACTGACCCACTACGGCCGATTCAGGTTGCGATGGACTGGCGCCGGCAGTGTATTTCTTCTCTCGGAAGTGCTGCAACGCTTCGTCGATGCTGAGAAAGACTTTGGTGGCGGTGCCGGTGACGAAGGGGGAGGGGGGTTTTTTGGATTGCCAGATGACGTAGACTTCGCGGCCGGTTTCGAAGGCGTGCTGGAGCTCGCGCTCTACCCCGCTGGAGATGGCGGGTGTGCCGCCGGGGAGTTCGGGAATGAGGCTGACGATCATGTCGGACTGGTCGATCATTTTGAAATCGCGGGCATAAATCTGGCCGAGAATGTCGCTGCTGATTTGGGCGACGTCGGCGGTTTTGAGGGTGAGCTGGCCTGAGGCGCAGGGGATTTGGACGGTGTTTTTGCCTTCCTGGAGGGCTTGGAGGGCGCGGACGTGGAGGAGATATTCGTCCAGGTCGGCCGGGTCGAAGCAGGTGAAGGACTGGCTCATGGCTGACTTGAATGCGTCGATTTGAGCGAGGGTGTCTGGGAGGTCCATGACGTGAGTGATGGGGAACGAGAGGTAGACTTTGCGGCGGTGGGGCTCGAAGAGAAGACGGTAGAGGGTTTCGGCGGTGGTGGCGGCGCCGCGGCCTCGGCTGAGCATGAAGAAGTGGCCGTAGCCGCGTGCGATGTTGGCGACGATTTCGGTGGCCAGGAGTTCTTCTTCGCGCCAGACCATGAGATCTTTAAGGGAGTGGGCGGAGTCGTGCTCGCGGGTAAGGCGGTCGTGAACGTCTTCGATGTTGTCCAGGACAGTGATGTAGAGATCGGCGTCGAAGGCCTTGAGCTGGTCGAAGTCGAAGGCGGCGAAGAGGCCGTGACGCCAGCGGAAGGTAGCGTGGGTGTTGATGATGACGTGCTGGTGCTGGTCGGCGCGGCGGAGGATTTCCTTGAAGACCGCGCGGCGGAGGGTGTTGAGGCGGGTGATGGGCAGGTTGAGGATTCGGCCGGGCGGGACGTCGGGGGCTTCTTCGTACATCATGCGGCCGACGTGGAAGACCTGAAGGTCCTGGCCGCGCGAGCGGGCGAGTGCCTGGACGCTTTCGAGGAATGGGCCTTTATCGACGCCGACCTGGCCTGTGGCGATGACGCGCATGGGTGCATCGTACAGGGGTGGGGTGGGAAGCGCAAACGGCGCGGAGGTCACACCATCCTGGACAGGGGTTGCGACTTATCGCCTTCGCAGGCCGAGAAATGCGCCCAAGGTGCCGCCGCCTGTTGAGGGGAGGTGGGCTATGACCGCGTGCTTCAGCAGTGTTGCCTGGGCGTAGAGCCAATGCATGGCCGTGGCGTATTCGCCTTGCGCGCTGCTCATGTCGATGTTGACGACGCGGAACCAGGACAACGCGCCCAACACCGCTGCTCCGAGCAGTGCAAAGAACGCGACGGTTCGGATGAACGCGCGGAACAGCCAGCCCAGCACAAAGCCGGCGAGGATGCTGACGCCGATGCGCATGGCGGGGGGGAGAGCCATCCGACGACGGGCGTTTGTGCAGCATCATCGGTTGGCTCGGCCGCGCTTTGGGCGGTTGCCTTGTTTTGGGGATTTACAAATTCGCGTGCGTTGGGCGCGCCCGGGCCGACAACGGGTCTGGCTGCCGGCGTCTTTTCGATGGGGGCGGGACCTGCGGCTCTGGTGGTGAGTTTCCCCAGTCCGCCGCCGGCGGCCATGAGCATGCCTATGAGGATGACCAGTTTGTGCCAGCCGGGCATGGCCGCCAGATGGGCCAGGAAATGGAGGTGGGCGTTGCTCCAGCGGATCTTGTCGAGGGTTGAATCAAACATGATGGGCCTTTTGGCGTTAATCCCGAGTTTGCTTCCTCGGGGGTAAAGTGATAATTTAAAATAGCTTTAGGGCTGTCCGACAACAACTGTGAACGACATAACAATTGGGGGACGGATCGGGAACAGGAACCACCGGCCATCTTGCAGGCGTCATACCCAATCCTGGGGGCTGCGCGTGACTGCGGACTTGCGTCGTTGACAGTCTGGCGGACATTGCGCATTGGCAGAGAAGCAGACCGCTGCGTTCGTCGCGGCTTTACGCTGCTGGAACTGCTGGTTGTTATTGGGATTATCAGTATTTTGATGTCGCTGGCCTTGCCACTGCTTGGCCGGGCTCAGCAGGCGCAGCGGACGCTGCACTGCCTGACCAACCTGCGCAACATCTCCACGGCTTTTCGCCTGTATGAATCGGACAACCAGCGATTTCCGGATGCGGCCGTGACGGGGAGTCCATGGGAGCAGTCAATTAGTCCGTACCTGAACAGCCTGGGTATTTTTCACTGTCCGGCCGACAGCGAAATTTATGCGGGCCTGGGTTCCAGTTATGACTGGCGCGATACGGGCAATCCGGCCGCGTCGCTGGCCGGGCGGCCGCTGGGGCAGATACATGGCAATCCCATTTTAGCCTTCGATTCATTTCCAGGTTGGCACGTCCACAGCCAGATGAATGTTGCGCGTCTGGACGGTTCGGCCCAGTCGATGGATCAGGAAGAGTGTTTCAGGGACCTCGATCAGGCCGTGGGCGATCCGTAAAGCAGAGAAAAGAGAATGCCTCATGCGACTTCTGGTAGCTGAAGATCATCCCACTCTCGCTCGTTCGCTGGCGGACGGTTTGCGCGAGGAAGGGTATGCGGTTGACCTGACGTTTGACGGGGAAGAAGCGCTTCATCTGGCGCAGGTGAATCCGTACGACGCGATTGTGTTGGACATGATGCTGCCCAAGCGCGATGGGTGGTCGATCCTCAATGCGCTGCGCAAGGCCGGCCACAAGACGCCGGTTCTTTGCCTCACCGCCCGCGAGGCGGTGGGGGATCGGGTTCGGGGGCTGGATCTGGGGGCGGATGATTATCTGATCAAGCCTTTCAACTGGGATGAATTGCTCGCAAGGGTGAGGGCGATTGTGCGGCGCGGGCATGGCCAGCAGACGGCCACCGTCACCATCGCCGATCTTGAGATTGATCTGGTGAAAAAGCTTGTGAAGCGTGGCGGGAGGACGATCGATTTGAGTGCCCGGGAGTTTTCGCTGTTGGAATACCTGGCTCACCGGCAGGATCACGTCGTCTCGCGCACGGATATCTGGGAACACCTGTACGACCAGCACGATGAGGCGACCAGCAACGTGGTGGACGTTTACATCGGCTACCTGCGAAACAAGATCGATAAAGGTTTTGACAAGAAACTGATCCATACCCGTCGCGGCCTGGGCTACGTGCTGGGCCAGGAGACCTGAACCCCGAACCCTGAACCCTGAACCCTGAACCCTGAACCCTGAACCCTGAACCCAACCCGAACCCCCAACCCTGAACCCTTCAATGACTCGCCGCATCACGCTGGCAATCCTCTTTACGGTCTGGGCGATGCTGATCGTCGGCGGACTGGCCGCGTACATCACCACGCGGGCCGTGCTGTTGCGGGATATGGACCAGTCGCTGCGCGCCGGGCTGCGACGGTGCCGCAGAAGGAGGATCAGGTATATTGTTCGCACGGAGCTTGGCCAGACGATGGCAACGTCTACGACTGCCCCAGCGACGGCGCAGCAGGCGCAGATTATTCGTGCGGCGTTCACGCAGCTTGCGGACGGAACGCGATTGCGGACCGTGACGCTGCGGGTGATGAACGGCGCGGCCGCTCCGGTTGTCGTGACGTACAGTGCGCCGACGGACCAATTTGATCGGCTGTTGAACACACTGGCGCTGGCGCTGGCGCGTGCTGCATTGTGGGCGGACTTCTGGCGGCCGCCCTTGCACGCCGCGCCACTACCATTGCCCTGCGCCCGCTGCGCCAGACGGCGACGGTGATCGGGACGATCAACGAGCGATCTCTGGATCGCCGGATTGATATTAGCCGGCTCCCGCCGGAGCTTTCGCCGATGGCTGATCGTCTCAATGAGATGCTGGCGCGGCTACAGGTGGCGTTTGACCAGCGACGGCAGTTTCTGGGGGATGCGTCGCACGAACTGCGCACGCCGGTGGCGGCGCTGATGACCAATCTGGAGGTGACGCTCCGGCGCGAGCGGCCGGCTGCCGATTATCGGGTGGCGCTTGGCCATTGTCTGACGGATGCGCGGCTGCTCAAGGAGCTTGTCGAGCGGCTGATGGAGCAGGTGCGGAGTGAAACGCTGGACCACGATGAGCCGGCCGCTGCGGTGGATGTGAGCCGGGTGTTGGATGAATGTGCGGACATGGCCGCCGCCCTTGGGCAGGAGCGGGAGATTCGGGTGATTCGGTCGTTTGCGCCTGGCATCACTCTGTCCGCTCCACCGCACCGATTCCGGAGCGTGGTGACAAATCTTTTGTCCAACGCCGTTGAATACAACCGCCCCGGCGGCTCAATCGAGATTCAGTGCGGGAGGAACGGGCATGGATTTGTGCTGAGTGTGCGGGACACGGGCGTAGGTATTGCGGCCGAGCAGCTTCCGCATGTCTTTCAGCCATTTTACCGGGCCGACCAGGTGCGGCAGCGCGATTCGGGGCATCTGGGCCTGGGGCTGGCGTTGGTGAAAGCCCATTTGGATGCAATGGGGGGCGATTGTGCGGTTCAAAGCCGGCCGGACCAGGGGACAGTCTTTGAGATTCATCTTCCCGATCTTCCGGAAGGAAATTCAACAGAAAGGCCTAAAACATCGTAAGCTATTTCAGGCTAAGCTCATGTCCGGGCCTCTCATGCAGCTTTCATATTGGCCCGATACAGTTGGTTGGTTAATCAGGGAAAGTAGTCGGAAAAGTTCATGTCGCGTGTGCTCGTCGTTATCATCCTTTTGCTTGTCAGCGTGAACCTCACGCAGGGCAGCGGGCGTTCCCCGCGCGGGCCAAAGCCCAAGGGAACCGACGGCGCTTACACCATTCACGTGGGCGGATATTACCACGGCACCGGCAGCGCGACTGTCAACGGCGACTTTATCACAATCACGGCAACCCTCATCGGCGAACATGGTGAGCAGGGCCAACTGAATGCCGCCAACCTGGCTATTTCGGGGAACTACGTCAGCGGCCAGGGGACGCTGCTGGGGCAGACGGTGACGGTGTATGGCCGACTTGATCCGACGGGCGAGGACGGCAACGGCAAGAAATTAAAGACGGCGCGATTTGTGTCCAACATCGCGACGGCTGATGGGCATCACATTCGCGTCGAAGGCATTTTGGAGACCGACCCCTCGGCGGCCCCGGCCACGCCCGCGACGCCCAGCGATGGTTCCGGGGGCGGTGACGGCAATGGTGGGAACAACGGCGGCCACGGGCGCGATCGTGGGCGGGGCGTGGATGACGATGATGATGGGCCTTGTGCGGATCAGATCCAGTGAGGGTCTAACCTTCCTCAGCGTTGATCATGAACGTGGCGGCTTCTTCGAAGAACTTTCGGAGGGGCTTTTCCGCCGATTCTGGCAGTTGCACTTCTTGAAGCGCCTCACTCATTAGCTTTATCCATCGATCGCGGGCCGCTTGATTGACTTGAAATGGGGCGTGGCGCATGCGGAGGCGCGGGTGGCCACGCTGGCGGAGGTAGTGATCGGGGCCGCCGAAGCGCATGACCAGGAAGTCGCGGAGCCGCGCTTCGGCGGCTTGCAGGTCCCGACGGTGATACATGGGTCCGAGCAGATCGTCGGCGGGGATTCGTTTGTAAAATGCGGCTACGAGACGTGTGAAGCCTACTTCGCCAATCAGGCCGTAAATCTGGGTGTCAAGTAGATCCATGGAGGTGCGACCGCGCCTATCTTAGGGAGGCGGCGGCGGACCATCGAGGGGACGCTGGCCTTCTGGAGGGGGAGGAGGCCTGTGCCCGGGAGGAGGCGGGCGACGGTGTCCGGGCGGCGGCGGTGGGCCATCGCCATTGCCACGGTCATGATTGCCAGGGCCGCCGTTCTCCCACTGGGGCGGCGGTGGTGGCGGTGGTGGGCCTTGGCCATCATCTGGCAGTCCGCCTGGGCCGTCCTGTCCGGGCGGCGGCGGAGGGGGCCGGCGGCGCGGCGGCGGCGGGCCGTCTTCGCCCCGCTCTGGACCATCATCTTTTGCCTGTCGTGGAGGTGGCGGTGGGCCATCCTGCTGGTCAGCTGGACCCTGTGCCCCATTTGCACGCCTCTCGTCCGGGGGCGGGGGCGGCCGGCGGTTGGGCTGGGTTTGTCCGCCGCCATTGCTTTGAGACGCTCTGGCGGTTTGGCGCCGGGGGCAGTCGTCTGCACCGCCTTGTCTGCCGGCGAGCTGCGCCATGCTGACGGGCGCGGCATAGCAGCCCATGCCGATTATGGCTGCAGTTGCCAACGGCCTGAAGATTTTAGTTAACATTTGCTACTCCCTGTGACGTGGTTCGAAAGGCCGCAATTGCGGAACGCATGGAAATTTAGCGAGACCAACCTGAAGACGGCATGAAGAGTCTTGCAATGGATCGGTGATTTATGGGACCATGCATGGAACTGGAGGAATGATGCAAGGCAAAGGAATTCCAAGCGTCGTTGTTGAAGACTCCGCGGAAGAGTGGACGGTTGACCGGATTCTGCTTCGGCTGCTTTTGGAGATCAGCCGGAAGCTGGGCTGGCAGGAGGGGCATGCGTTTCTGCTGCGGGAGTGCATCGCGTTGACCCGAGCCGAAGCGTATCACATTGAGTGGGACGAGGATGGGCGGTTGCACTGTTGCCGGTTCGTCGAGCCGCCCCCCAGCCACTCGCGGTTCCTGTTCAATTGGCATCCGTTGAAAGACCGTTCGCCGGTGGTTCTTGATCTTCGGCAGTTTCCCGATCTGGATTCGATCAGTGTTCCATTGCAATGTGATTATCATTGCTCGGGAGGATTCATGTGCGGCCGCGGCGGGGTGATCGAGCTTAACTCTGACGGCAGGTGCATCGAAGCGCCGACGTGGATGTCGTGACGCGCCCCAGGCAGCACGTTTAGTAATGCCATCTCCCCGTGCTCTTAAAATACGTCCGTCCGCATCATATGCAGCCGAGCCGATACATCCATTTTATTTTGATTTTTTAAATGACCTGAGCAGCGGCGAGCGTTTAATAGAGATGCCAAGGTCGCTCCCGCGGATCGGCCGCGGAAGGATTTGGCGAAATCCTTTTAGCGGAGGATCACATGTCAAAACGTTCCATTCTTGTAGGTGCACTCGCGGCCCTCGCGATTCCGGCCATCGCCAGAGCAACAGGCTACACCGGCGAGTCTCACCCGTACACCGCCCAGGTCGTCAGTTTCCAGGCCGGCCAGGGCGGCCACTATTTCGTTCCCGTCCCCACCACGCCCCCGGCCCCGTATGCTCTCACCGGCAACGGCCAAACCCGCCCGATCCAACTCGTCCCCGAGCGTATCGGCGCTGTCCAGGCGCAACTCCTCTGGGTGCCTCAGGTGGATTCCAGCCGGTAATCACGCAACGCAACGCGGCACACCACCGGCTCTCGAAGAACATCGAGAGCCGGTGAACGCGCCGCCCGCAATCGAATTGCCGCGCGAAAACTAGGCACGCCCCCAACCGCCACGCGGGCCGTCACCACCCAATAGGCGGAATATCCCGCATTTAGTCACTGGCACCCACTTTGTTCTGGGCCACGCCAGTGGACCCTCGTCAACTCAGCGTTCTGGTCCTGTTGCTCTCAACCTTCGCGGCTGGCTGCGCATCGCTCGAGCACACCTTGCAACCCACGCCCCCCGAGTGGCTCGCCACACACGGCGGCACAGAATCCGGCCCAGTGGAAGCCCGCGCCGCCCGCCTCGCCCAGCCCCTCATCGCCGGCTGCCACGGCCAACTCATCTCCATCCACATCCTCGCCAACGACACCCTCACCGCCTTCAGTTGGCCCAACGGCGAACTCTTTATCTCCGAAGGCCTCGCCAACGCGCTCAACGACGACGAGCTCAGCGCCGCCATCGCCCACGAACTAGGCCACCTCCTCAACGGCGGCCAACTCCAATCCGTCGTTGCGCTGAATGGCACGTCGTCCGCGCTGGATATTGAAGAGCGTGCCGACGCGATCGGAAGCGCGCTGCTCCAATCGCAAAATCTCCCTCCGCCCGCCATGATCACCATGCTCCAGAAAGTGAGAAGCGCCGGCGGCCTTTCCGCCGCAAGCGATCGCACCATCGCCCACCGCATCCAGCTGCTGACTGCGCAAATCGCAGCCCAGTAACATTGCCCCAACGGTCGCGCCAAGTGCCGCTTGGCTCGCGGCACCTACTGTGCATGCTGTAGGTCCGCCGAGCCGAGGCGGACTTTCGTGCGCAGCACGAATCTTCTGCGCGGCCGCCGACGATCAATGCCCCACCCGCCCACCGGCCATGCCGACAGGATACCCCGCAATCCCGCTCGCCCCCACAACGCGCCCCACCTCCACAGATTCCAACTGACCCAACCCCCAATCCCAATCCGAAATCCGGAATTTCCCTCTCCGTGCCTCAGTGCCTCCGTGGTGAGAATGAGTGCCCCGTCGCTTTAGTGTCGCGGCTCCTCAGGCGTCTTTATCAATTCTGTAGCCCAGGGCGATCATCGCCTTTAAGGTCTCCAACGCCGTGATGCGGTCGTATTGTTTTTCAGTTTCGGGCAATTGCGAATAAGGAACGAGGCACGGGTGAGTCTTGGCCTGGTCATCCCGGCGGGGGCCCAGCGTCCAACCGTCGCGCAGCGCTGCTGGGACCAGTTGTCGTGGGTGTTTTCAGCCAGTCGCTCTGTCAGCGCCTGCAGGGCCGGGGAGAGAAGAATCTTCGACGTGTCGATGGGGGCGGGTACGTAAGGGTGCATTTTTTATCTTGGTTTATCTTGGGAGGGAGGAGACGATTGAAAAGCCCGCGGCGTCGGCGTAACGCAGGTACTGGCAGATCTGATCGCGGTCGTAGTTTTTTGTGTCGTCGTCCAGTTTGGAAAACGGGACCAGGCAGTGATGCAGCCGGTTGTCCCTGGCGTGCTGCTCGTCGGGGCCTGGGGCGGGTTTTTGCGACGCGGGCTTCCAGCCATTGGAGTACATAAACTCGGCCCAGAGCACGTGCTCTTCCTCGGCGAGGATTTCGAGCAGCGGGTCGATCACCTGTTGGAGCGATGCGGGGCTGGCCTTGCCGTTGGCGGCTCCCATGCGACTGTTGGCACGAGATACAGGCCTGCGAGTTCGAGGATGCGCGGCATGCGCATGGCGGCGGCGATATTGGCGGCCTTCATCTCCTGCGGAAGTTCGTGAAACTCTTTGTCGTTGGGAAACGTTCCCGCGACCTTCTGCTTTTTTCTTCGACGCCAATCGTCGTGGATCGACTTGGCGAGCTTGGGTGCGTATTCCTGAAATCGCCGGGCGCGGTTCAGGATGGCGCGGAACTGGGACTGATTGACGTTCATGCCCATGATCTCGTCGGAAGGAAGCGCCGACCGGCGAATGACAGGCTCGGTGCCGCGGCGAAGCGAGAGCACGATTTTTTCCATGGAGCGGGCGCCGTGGGTGTATTTGTCCACCTCCAGGAGGGCAGCCAGCAGGC
Source organism: uncultured Phycisphaerales bacterium (assembly GCA_963788015.1). Taxonomy (GTDB): domain Bacteria; phylum Planctomycetota; class Phycisphaerae; order Tepidisphaerales; family Tepidisphaeraceae; genus JBBRHH01. Next base: position 895,068 of record CAWBEY010000012.1, on the reverse strand, counting down.
CGGGATCGATCTCCAGGCGCTCGTTTTCGCGCGGGCCGACAAGGCCGAGCATCGAACGTAGCAGCATGGCCCGGCGCACCGGGAAGCAGACGTCGGTGGCGTCTTCCTGCCAGTTGCGCTGATGGCCGGCGGCGCCGGCGCTGTACTGGCGGCGATTGGGGCCCAGGACATTGAGGTAGCCATGCAGGCGGCTGGCGAAATCCGGGCCTTTTTTCAGGCGAAAGTCGGCGAATGCTTCGGCGTCGGACGGGGGCGGGCCGAAGTTTTCCATGTCGAAACTGGTGGCCCCGGCAAAAACGAAAATCGACTTGCCGATGGGGTGCGTGATCTGTCCTTCCTGAAACCGGCCATCCTGCATGGGGGCCAGCAGGAACTGGAGCCAGCGATATTTCTGCGAGTCGAATTCATCCCAGAAGACGACGGGGATAAACCCTTCCAGGGCTTTGTCGCGCACCTGGTGGAATGCGCCGATGAGGTCGCGCTCGTCGCTGAACTGGGACAGGTTGAACTCCAGCACCGGCGTCTTGTCGGGCAATACCTGCTTGGCGATCTGTTTGATGCCAAACGATTTGCCCGCACCGGGGGGGCCGAAGACTGCCAGTGAGAGCGGTTTGACCTCTTCCTTCTGATCGCGGTAGTCGTTGATCAGACCTTTGAGATTTCGCAGGGCCTCGATCTCGTCGCGATCGGCCGTGACCAGTTTGCCGAAGCGTGCACAGGGGGCGTCCTGGAGCGACCGTAGGCCGTACAGCGCAACTCGGCGGCCTGCGCCGTAGAGAGGTTCTGCGGGGGGCCTGGCTAGATCGGTGCCTTCGAGGATTCGCCATGGCCGCGCGGCATTGGACGCGTTCTCGGCGGGGCGACCTGTGTCAGCTTCGACATTCTCCGAAGGTAGGATCGCTCTACCGTATGCGCCAGTTTCTTTGACTCTACCTGAACATCGCCAACGCTTAATTTGGCGGGTGTGTCTTCCCCGATCAGCCGCGACGAGCGCCTCGTTGGGAAGCTGTGGCGTGGCCGAGCCGACCGGGCCGTGGCCAAACAGGCGCAGCAGCCGCATCGCTTTGAGGCCGCGAATGATTCCGTCTGTAATGTCCGGAGCGGCGGGGTCGGGCGAGAGTGCGACGCGGCGCCGTCAGCGCTGCGGTAAAGGACGCCATGAAGCCATACGCTTCGCCGCGCACGTCGGCGACGGCCGGCCACTCTCCTTCCATGCACTGGGCATCAAAGATCAGCCGAAACTCCGGGGGCTGTTGTTCATTCCGCCGCATCCAGATTGCGCCTTCGGAGCCCATCACCACCACCACATGCCTTGCCTGACGCAGTCCATCCAGGGCCGGGCTTTGCAGCAATTCCCTGGCGACGTCGAGCGCCGTGCGTTCCCAGGAAATTCCCTTGCTGACCAGCACGTCCTCGCCGCGAAGATCGTCTACTGACAGCACCACGATCAGACGTTCGTGCCAGCGTCGGTCGCTGGTCAGGTGCCACCACAGCTCACCCTGGCACAGGGGCGCGGTCATTTTGAGGACCACCCATTTCAACTGATCCGAGGGCGCGGAGAGGGCGGCCGGCCACGAGCCGGAGCGTGGGCCGTTGCGGAACTTGCCGGCATCATCTTCGAGGACCAGCACCTGCGGATCGGCATCGTCGGGCGCGTGTTCGAGATTGATGGGGGCGGCGACGGCCGCGAGGTCGGCGGCATCGCCCAGGGGGAGGGACCGCAAGAGCCGCCACATGGGCGGCGCGGAAGGGCCCTAGAAGCTTGCCGCCTGGATGGGGTTGCCACAGTCCGGCCACGGGGGAGCTTGTTGCGACCACCTGGCCGCCGCCGGTTGCGAATCCGATGTCGAGGGCTACAGACGATTGGCGCGGCAACTGCGATACTTCGCGCAGCAGGCGGAGGATGATGGCCGCGCCGCCCAGGCTGGCGACGAAGCGGGTTTGCGTATTTCCAGCGTCGCGGTTTGAGTCGCCGGGGGGGATGTAGACGTTGTAGTCCTGGCTGATGTCTCCCGCGACCAGGATTGACGTGCGCGGGCGTTGATCTTGTGGCATGTAAGTTCCTTCGTCTGGGAGGTTCATGCGTTGGAGAAGCGGCAGCAAATGTATGGGGCGCAGCGCGTGCCCGCAACGTGTCTGGGTCTTATCAGCGGGCAAATCGAGAGAAGCGATTCAGGGTGTTGGCGGCCAGCATACCGAGGATAAGGCCGAGGATCGCGCCGAGCGTGAGGCGGCCCCTCAGGGAGCGCAGGACCAGTCCCGGCGGCACGAGACGATGTGCGGCGATGCTCCAGAAGACCATGCTGGCGGCGATGCTGAGGAGGATGGTCTGGCCGGAGGACACCGCCATTCCCGCGGATTGGCGGCCGTGGCTGCGGCTGATCTTGTCGCGGCGAATATTGTTGACGGTCAGTCCGCTGGTCATCATGGCCAGAAGTCCGCCGACGCAGGCCCCAGCCAATCCCATACGCCCGCCGAAGGAGAGCATCAGCTTGCCGAGGGCTGCTTGTTCGGATTTGCTCAGCGCGCCTTTGGGCGGTTCGGCAGAAACGAGGCAGCCGATGACGGAGACGAGGACCCAGAGGAACATGATCATCACGGTGGCCGAGCCGGAGCGTTGATGGAGCATGAATGCATCGGGCGCACTAAAACGAGCCCCGCTTGAATCACCATTGCCCACTGCAACAACGCGTCCGCCGCAGTGGGGGCAGATGCCCATGTCGTGGCTGGACATCATGTTGATACGGGCGGCGAGGCCGCCTTGGCCGCCGGTGGAGCTGACTTGGCCGAGGACGCGATTGCATTTCTGGCAGATGTGGCGGACGACGTTGTCGCCGGCGGTTGAGGACATGAACTCTTCAAAGTCGGGCTCTGGATATGCGGCCGCCGGGGAGTAGTCCGGTTCGGGAGAAGGGGGTTGTGTTGCTGTTGCGATGGTTGGCGAGGCGGGCGCTTCTTCGCGGACGGTTTTTACGAAAGTGTCTGCCGCCGCTTTGGCCTTTTGAACCACAGCATCGTGCGGGTTGGCCGCGAGGTATTCGTCGATGAATGGGACGGTTGCTTCGACGATGAAGGCGAAATCGTCGACGTTGATCGGCTGGCCGGACTTGTCGATGGTGATTCCCGCATCGGCCGCGATGCGCTCGGCAAGCGCGTAGTATTCAAAAACCGCGATGCCCCAGTCGTCGCGGCTCAGGCGCAGCTCTTTGCGGTGCTTGAGCACGAGCTGCCAGATGGATGCGGCACACCCGTAGCGGCCGGCGTCCCTGCTGGGATCGTTGCGGTTGTAATAGGAGGCGGTGCTGCCTTGAAGAATATCTGCCCAGGGACGGCCGGCCTCCCGCTCCTTGCGCACGCCGGGGCGTTGCCCACGGAGAATGTCGCTGCCTGGCTCGAGCGCTTCAAGCTGCCGCGCCCAATTTTCGTACTCGTCGTAGGAGAGGGACAGGAGCATCATGTTTTCACAACTGTTGGCACACAGTCTTCGGGCATCTTCGCTTTGGGCCAATTGCGGATCGTTGGAATGTTGCTCGACCACTCCAATAAAACATTCGCGGGCGGCCTCGCCGTCGCCGACTTGCGCCGAATATAAAACTCCCCGATTGAATTGGATGACGATTCTGCCAAGTGCCGACGATGTATCCTCCTGAAGGATGCGCAATGCTTCCAGGGCAGAGCCGAAGCGTTTTTGATTGGCGAGGGACATCGCTTCCTTGAGGGCATAGTCAAGCGTCATTGGCATTATGGGGTCTCCAGTTGGAAGTGAATGGGCTGGGCATCGTCGGCGATAACCAGGACATGATTTGAAGATTGCGACGATTGAACGATGTCTGTGAGTGGGATTGACGGCGTGAGCGCCGCTTGAACATGAAGGCTGGCTGAATCAATCCAGAGCAGTGAACCGTCCTGGCAAAGCCACACATGATGATGGCCGCCCGCACCCGCTCGGATGCGCAGGGCGGGCGAGGGGACATTTTCGAGCGGCCGCTCGACGTCGCGGTGATGGATAAAGTCTGTTGGCGATCCGGTGCGAACGGTTCGGCGGGCCATGGCGCTGAGTCCGGCGGCGATCAGGAGGCGATCGGCGGCCGGGTCATAGTCCCAGGTGTAAAACATCCCGTCGCGTTTGGCGAAGATGCGATGGCCGATTTGCGTGAGGGCGGCCTCGTCGCGTCGATAGAATACGAAGGCGGCCACGGATTCGGTGCCGGCGTCGGTGTGGGCCAGGCAGCAGCCGGCCCAGATGAGCATGTTACCGGCGCACACCAACCGGGGGCCGACGGGGCTGCGCAAGGGAACGGTGGCGGCATTTGTACAACTGCCATCGGGCGTCATGCGAAAGATCTGGCCGAAGCGGTCGGCGAGCCAGAAATTTCCGGCGATATCGGTGGCGATGCTTGCCATGGCGGGAGGCGCCTGCGGGCATGGAAGAAGTTCATGGGACGCCAGATCCACAAGGACGGAAGCGCCGACGGGGTTGGCGATGAGGAGCGTCGAGTTGCTGCAGCCGCATTCGGGTTTCTGGTGCGCCTGGGTGGCATCTGTCAGTTGCGTCTGGCGGCCGGTCTTCTGGTCGAGCAGCCATAGACCATCCTCCCGTTCTTGAACCGCAATTAATTGGCCTGATGCAATCTCAAACAGGCGGTGCAACCGTGATTTCTCCCGAGCGTTGCTGGTGATGCGGAAGGACGCGATTTGTCTGTTGGTCATCAACGTGAATGCACCGTCTGGCCGGGCTACCAGACGCGTCGAAAGCTCCTGGATGCCGCGCGGGAATATCGCCGTGTCCGAAAGTCGCACGGGTTCCGCCTGGCTATCCATCGCCCAGGCGTGAATCTCCTGCCGGGAGGTGATCGACAACAGCGTGCCGTCATGGCACGCGATCACGCGGGCTTCTTCGCCTGTGGAGGTGAGTTGCTTCTGCACGACGCTGGTTTCGAGAGAATAGAGTTCAATCCGCCCATCCGACCACGCTAAGGCAACTTGTTCAGCGCCACAGGCGCAGACGCACGTTGCACGCACGCGTTCACGTTGGAGGAGGCTTGTTGTTCCGTTGGCATCCAGGATTAGCAGGCAGGAGCCTTGGGGTGCGCTGATAGTAATTGCCAGACGATTGCCGATGCTGACTGCGCCGGTCATCTCTCCAACCGCCTCGTCTGGCAGGTCAATATGTTCAAGGGCGGCGGGCTGGCTTGGCGTCCACCGCGCAGTCTTTTCGCGTCAGGTTGAAACAGGAGGACACTGCCGATCCACATCATCACGGGCGGGTCCATGTCCGGGATGAGATATTTCGCCGTGGCGACGATGTCATGTCCGGTTGGAACGCCACCGGTGGGGATAATGAGCCGGAGTATGTCGGCCTGGCCATTGTCGAATGCGACCGCGAGAAACCGCGCATCGTCGCTAGCAAACATGCCAAGTGGGCGTTGGGCTCGCACCGACAATACATGCGGCAGCTCCTCCTGACGTTGAAGGTGGATAATGCCGATCTGTCCGAGGCGCTTTACGAAAAAGGCAAGGTCGGCATCAATGGCCAAACCGCCGGCGCAGCTGTTGGCGAACCTGAACTGGGTGGTGATATCAATGGTCGCCGCCGCGTGTTTTGCCTGCGGCAACGGGGGCAGCCATGCGGGCGTGCTTCGGATCCAGGGCTTTGGCCAGAGTTTCCTTTGCACCAGATCCTGCGCTGCCTGGGCCGACTGCGGCGGCCCTTCAAAATGCACGAGAGAGAACAGGCCCCGCGGGTGTTCGATGAGGTGTTGAAGGTGGCGGTGGAGAAAGGCTGCGCAGTTGATCGGTGGGGTCATCGGGCGCCGCTGGATCAGGTCGTAATCCACCAGCAGATCGCGCATTGGGGTGCGCTCACAGCGTTCGCTGAGGTAGCGGAGATCGAGAAGCAGATCTGCGCACGGTGTCTGACAGATTCGCGCTGGCCAGATGAAACGGCAGTTGCGTGAGCGCGCGAGTTTCGCCGCCTTGCCAGGAGCGGTCTTGCTTCGGGTCGGCACGCAGGAGGAAATATTCGGCCATTCGAGAGTGTGCAGCCCGGCTGTTGTCTTCGTCCAGATAGCGCAGCCGCACCGCCTCCTCCAGTTGCCGGTGATAAAACGCCAGCAGCTCCGCGCCGCCAGAGATCCGCCGGCTCAGGTATGGCTCCAGGTCGGCGTACAGCCGCGACCAGATTACTGGGGGCAGATGATCGACGGGAGGGGATTCAGGCGAGCGGCGGCGAAATTCAGCCATCGCCAGCAGGTCGCGCGAGAGCAGATCAAGCAACTCGTCCTCCGCCAGCCCGTGCCGGCCGGCGGCGATATAGCCCAGGGTCCGCTCCACCAGCGCCCGTCCATGATGCCGCTCTTCTTCCAGCCGCGCGAGCAGGTCCTGCAGTAGATCGGGGATGTTGTCGCGCAGCGGGCGGTGCGGCGGAAGATCATCCGACTTCCACCGGCGCGCTTCCTGAAACGCCAGCTTCAGATACAAGGGCAAGCCATTCGCACGGAACGCTGCGCATCACCTCCCGTTGCTGATGCGGCTGAAGCGTTCGGCCCGCTTGCACCAGCCATTGATTCAGGAGCGTTTCGCCTTCGGTTTCGGCCAGTCGCTCCAGCGTCAACAGGTTTTCAGGCGCGATCAACTGGCGCAGGGCGCGATGCTGTCCCCGGCCAATCCCGGTGACTCCAAGGCGGAGACGATCAGCCGCGCGTGCGGGGGGAGTTCGCGCGGCAGCCAGCCGAGGCTGGCGCATCATCGGCGGGATCGAGTTGATCGAGGGCGTCGATCACCACGACTATTGGCCTCGACTCGGTCGCCAGCGACAGGCGTCTGCTGAACTCCAAAATCAGTTGCGCCGTTTCCTGCGGCAGCGGGCCGTCATCCCTGATCTGCCTGCATATCCCGCTTAGCAGCGAGCGAAGGTTAGTGGAATGTGCCGTGGCCCCGACAAATCGATAAATCAGCGTGGGCGAATTCGGTGACGCCTGCAAATCCCCGATGAATTTGGCCAATAGCGCTGACTTGCCAGAACCGGATTCGCCCACCACCGTCATCGTCGCTTGGCCAACGTGTGCATAGGCCTCCAGCCGTTGAATGGCTGAAACTCGGCCAATAAAATTTGCCGCGCGCTCTTGCCGGAAATTCTCCTGCGCTTCAACTTCGCGGTCCTCGTCCGCCAACTTCTTAAGCTCCGCGATCTGATCCTGAATCACGCTCGTCAACCGGCGCTCCACATCGTTGCAAAGCTGCGCCACATGCGTATCGCTGATGCCTGTCACCTGCCATGTTGCCTGATAGCCATGAAAGTTTTTCGGCCCCAGCCCGGCCAGTTTCTTTTCCAAAGCGTCGAGATGCGGCCCGGCCTCGGCATCGAGACGCCACTGATCGATGGTTCCGATGGTGTCAACGAAACGGCGCACGGCTGGACTGGGCGGCACTTCTTTTCGGAATGACTTGCCTGACGGGCCAACGATATGCCGGGCAAAGCAGAAGACATGCTCCTTCGCATCCGGCACGCCCAGCGCCCCTTGCAGGATTTCCTGTTCGGTGGCGGAGGATTCATACTTCCACAATTGCGCGGGCGAGAAGTTGCGCGGCGCGCGGCCGCCAGGAGCGCTGCATGAAGCGGCCGTTCCACCAGTTCGCTCCAGACGTCATAGTTCTCGTACTGGCCCACGCGCGGCTGAAGATAAAAGGCAGCGGGGGATGCGTTATCGTCGCGGCGATACCACTTCAATAGATCGCTGCGATGTTCGGTGTCGATCAGTTCCGCGAGCAAGGCGAATTCGTCGGCGGGGATTTCGGAGGGCAGTGGCCGCCAGCCGTATCGGTCGCCCAGGAGGACGATGAAGTTTGGCTTGGGTGAGATCTGCTGGCAGCGGCGCAGCTCTTCCAGGCAGATGCGCATCGCCTGCTGGTCGAGCGAGGCTTCGCTGCTGACGCCCCAGCGCAAGTCAACCGCCTGGAAGCGGCATCCGGCGGCCTCGCAGAGCTGACGCAATTTCGGAAAGACTTTCGCCTGAAGCTGGTTGCGCTCCGCGATGAAATCACTGAAGGTGGAGCTGACGAAGACTCGAAATATTCTGCTCCTGACGCGCCATTTCAGCCACCGCCGGCATGTGGAGAGGGTGCCGCAGAAATGTAAGGTGCGGATGCATCTCCCGCAACTTGCTGGGTTGTCGGGTTTATCCTTCTTTTTCCTTCGTGTTGCAATTCGATGCGCAGGGGCGGAAACTGTCTGCCCCGTCATCATGCAGCGCCGCGACCTCATCTTTCGCGTGTTTGTCAGTTCCACGTTCAGCGATCTCATTGCTGAGCGCGATGCGCTCGAGCAGCGCGTCTACCCGTGGCTGGCGCGGTATTGCCAAAGGTACGGCGGCCAATTCCAGGCCGTGGATTTGCGCTGGGGCGTGAGCGAAGAAGCGGTGCGCGACCAGCAGACGATGAACCTGTGCCTGACGGAGTTGCGGTTGTGTCAGGACCTATCACCGCGGCCCAACTTTATTGTGCTGCTGGGCGAGCGGTATGGATGGCGACCGCTGCCGCCGCAGATTGAGGCGGGAGAGTTTGAGACATTGCGGGCGCTGGTGGCCGAGGTCGATCTCCCGTTGTTGAACCAGTGGTATCGCCAAGACAAGAACGCGGTGCCGGCGCAGTTTGTGTTGCAGCCGCGGCATGTCGTCGTTCCGCCGGATGGGACGGAGGTCGAGCGCTACGCAGCCTCCAATGAGGAGGATCGGCAATGGGCGCAGGACGTTGAGCCAGCGCTGCGAAGGATTTTGCTGGGAGCGGTGGCGCGGGCGTTTCCAGATGTCCAAGATGCTCGGCGTCACAAGTACGAATGGGCCGCCACGCATCAGGAAATCGCGGCCGGTGCGATGGAGAGCCGGGATGTGCAAAGTCATGTCTTTGGCTATTTCCGCACAATTGCAGACCTGCCGGCCGGGCCGGAGGCGAAGGGGTTTCGGGACCTGTTGAATGATGTTCCCGACGAGGACGCGGTCACGCGCATGGCGAAGTTGAAGCGTGACCTGAAGGTGTTGCTGCCGGCGAATCATGTGTACGAGTATCGGGCACAATGGCGGGAGGGGAGGGCGGAGTCGGACTTGAAAGCGTTGTGCCGGCGGGTGAAGCGGAATTTGTTTGACGTGATCCGCCAGGAGTTGCGGGCGTTTCGAAAAGGGGCGGATCTGGCGCGGGAGGTGGAGGTGCACGAGGAGTTTGGGCTGGAGCGATGCCGGAACTTCGTGGGTCAGACGTCGGTGCTGGCGCGCATTGATCAATACCTGCAAAGCCCGGAGACGGACAGGCCGCTGCTGATCTTTGGGGCGGGAGGGACGGGCAAGACGGCGCTCGTGGCCAAGGCCGTTATTGAAGCGCGGCGCCGGCATCCCGAAGCGATGGTCATCATGCGTCTGATTGGCGTGACGCCTGGGTCGGTGGAGGTGCGGTCGCTTCTGGAGGGGGTCTGTGAACAAATTGCGCAGGAGTACAAGCAGGACCTGAGTGCGCATCCCATCCCGGGCGATTTCCATGAGCTGGTGCGGGATTTTCCAAAGCGGCTGGCGCTCGCGAGCGCATCCCGGCCGCTGGTGATCTTCCTGGATGCGCTGGACCAACTGAGCTCCGCGGACAGCGCGAGCCTTCTTGGATGGCTGCCGCAGTGCCTGCCGCCGCACGTGCGATTGGTGATCTCGGCCTTGGACGCACAGGGCGAGGCGGGAGCGGCTTTGGCGGCGGCGCGGTCGCCTGCTGCCTGAGTCGCAGCATGTGCCAATCAGCGCGCTGTCGCCGGACGACGGGGACACTTTGCTGGATTCGTGGCTGACGGAGGCGGGGCGGTCGCTGCAAAAGTCTCAGCGGGCGATCGTCCACGATGCCTTTGTGCGGAGCGGGCGGCTTCCCCTTTATCTCAAGCTGGCGTTCGAGGAAGCGCGGCGGTGGAAAAGTTATGATGAATCGCCGCAACTCGCCGGTGGGGTTCAGGGTGTGCTCGATGATCTGTTTTCGCGGCTGGAACTGGAGCCGAATCATGGACGAATCCTTGTGGAGCGGGCGCTGGCTTACCTGGCGGCCGCTCGGGAAGGTCTCAGTGAAAAAGAGCTGATGGAGGTGCTGTCGGACGACGAGCAGGTGATGGTGGATTTTCGCCGCCGCTCGCCCAAGAGCCCGAAAACGAATCGGCTTCCGCCGGTGATCTGGTCGCGACTTCACGCGGACCTTCGACGTTACATGACCCTTCGCCGGGCTAACGGGAGCCTTCTGTTGTCGTTCTATCACCGGCAGGTTCGCGAGGCCGTTGTGGGTCGCTATTTGAAAGACGAGCCTGCCCAGAAACGCGCCCACGCGCACCTGGCGGGGTATTTCGAGCCGCGCTGGCGCCGGCGTGATTGGCGGGCGCTTGCCGAGTTACCGTATCAACAGACGCAGGCGGAAATGTGGACCGCCCTTGACGCGTCGCTGGGCGATCTGCATTTCGTCCATGCCAAGTGTTTTGCGGGGATGCTGGCGGATTTGCGGGCGGATTATCAGCGAGCGGCCGGGATTGGGCCGGCGGAGGATGACGCGATCAGGCGCGTGGGAATCGTGGGGGCGGCGGTGGCGGTGGCGTCGCCGGACATTCGCGAGCGGCCGGGATTGACGCTGCAGGCGTGCGCCAACCAGTTGCGCTGGATGGCGGATGCGCAGGCGGACGGGGCGCTGGTCGGGCGTGTGGCGGCGGCGCGGGACTGGCTGGACCGCAATCGACCTGTCTGGCTGAGCGCGGAAGCGCCCCTTCCGCAGAGCGCTCATGGCGTTTCGGATCTGACGCGACTTGCGATCTCAACGGCATTGCAGTCATTGGATGCTCAAGATCGTCGGCTTGCCGTGGCCGAACTTTCTGGAGAAACGGTCATTTATGATCTAACGGCTGGCGTCGAGTTGGACCGCCGGAAACTAGCCGGGCGCCGTATTGCCGGCATAGCGCCGGCGCCGGTCGCCGGGCGGGTCGCGTGGATTCAGACGGACGGCGCGGTGGGCGCTGAGACGACTGACGCGCAACTGCCCGGCCGGCCGGGAGAGCGGCGCCTGTTATTCGACCAGAGCGGGCATGTGCTGGTGGTGCGGGAGGATCATGCGCTGGTGGCGTGGGACCCTCGCCGCGATGAAGCAGTGGTCTTGCAACGGGATGTGCCCAGTCCACTCATCGTCTTGCGAGACAATGGCAACAGCGACGTTCTCGTTGTCGCCGGTCGCGGACGTGGACAGATGGTGGGCGCCATTCAAAAAACAGGCGAAAAGTCGGGCATGACGCTGGCGGCCATCAACTTGCCTGAAATCAGCGACGGCCAACTGGATTTCGACGGGAAGTTCATTCTGCTGGCATGCAAGGATCGAGCGCTTCGCGTCGTTGAGCTCGACACTCGCAAAATAGTGGCGGAATGGATGTACGAGCGGCAGCAGCAGGTGACCATCCGCGGCTGGCCGTCGCATTGCACGTGGGGACGCGGGCCGGTCGCAGGCTCTGCATTTGTGCTGACCGAGGACGGGCAGATCGCCGGCTGGAATTGGCGCAGCGGCCAATGCGTGGAAGCTTCCGGATTTGTTCTCGCGCACCGATCGGCTGACGGTCTTGTTCCTGGAAGGGTTGGAGGGGGGCGAGCTTCTGATGAGCACGACGTCGGAAGCACGAACGCTTGCCAGCAGGGTGGAGCAGTGCGCGTCAACGGGCACTCCGCCAGCGTGGACGCTTGCGCGATTACGGGAAATGGCCAGGTTGCGTCGATCAGCCGCCAGGACAGGACTGTGCGGTGGTGGTCGGCAGCGGGGTTGGTTCCGCTGGCGGTTCAGCCGGCTCACGCACCGGCTGCTGCTGTCGCGATTGGCCAGGGGGATGATGTGATCGTGGGCGGTCAGGATGGAACGGCGTGGCGGCAAAGGTCGCAACGGCCCGCGAATCGCCAGGAGTTGTTGAACGCGATGAGCGAGGGGGTGTGTGGCGTGGCGGCGGTTGGCGAGAATGCAGCGGTCGTGGCGGGACAATTGGATACGGTCGTCCAACTGGATTTGACCAGCAGCTACGGCCGGGCGCGCCGCCACGGCAATGGCATTCATCGACAAGTCGCCATGGCTCCCGTCGGGGCGGATGGAGCGTACGTTAGCCTGAGGCGCGAGCGCATTGGCGATCAGAAGATGGTGCTGTCGTACTTCGATGGGGCGGATCAGGAGCAGACCATCTGGTCGGCGCTTGCAGCCCGTGCGCGATGTGGCGGCGAGCCGCGATGGCCGGATTGTCTGCACGGCCGGCTCGGATGTGCGACTCTTCATCGCGCGCTCAGGCGGATGGGAAGCAGATCTGGCAACGCCAGACCCCCGCTGAGCGGGCGGGGTTCGTCTGTCAGGACAAGCTGCTGGCGGTGGTGCTGTGGTCGAGACCATGGCTGGAATTGTGGAGCGTTGGGCCGGGTTGCCGACGGTGGCGGCGATTGCCACGCCGGCGTCGATTACCAGCCTCGCCAGTGCGCGGAAACCTGATCGCGCTGGGATGCCAGTCGGGGCAGTTGATGCTGGTGCGCGTGCATATGTCCAAAGTGCCCCAATAGCGGATGGAGGAGAAATCATTATGGGAAGAATCTACCAGCGCTCGGCCGAAGACCTTCAGTATGCCATTGACCGCTGCTTTTTTGATGCCGATTGCGGGCTGGCGTTTTGGGCCATTGAAAGAATCAAAGATCTGCTGGAGGAGTTTCCGGGTAACGCCCATGTGCTTTACGCGCAGGGCTTGCTACGCCGGGATTATCTTGGGCAGGGACTGGCGGCGCATCAGTTTTTTGTGCGAAGCTATGAAGCATCGACGCTGCCAACGCAGCAGGAAACCCGCTGGTTTTCCCTCTGCAACATGATCCCGCTGTCGCCCAGCGAGGCGGAGTTTCGGCGCTGGGCGCAGGTCGCTCTTCGTGATTATGGCCAGGACAAAGACGAGTGCCGGATGTGGGCGGCCGTGATTGAGCGGATGGACAGTGGGGAGGCGTATCACGTCATCATTGGCGCAGAGGTGTTCAGGGTGGCGCAAAAGGGGCAGCATGGTCTGGCGGCCGCGCTGCTGGAGATTGCCCTGCAGGATCCATCGCTGGACGGGCATGACGCTTTCGAGGTGCGCAAGCAACGGGCGATGTCGTTGCGCGCCCTGGACGCGGCCGCCGAGAAGGTGCGCCAGCCCGAGCAAACGCCGCCGGCCGAGCGCGTAATGTTGAACGAGGCGATGCTGGAGCTGGGTCGGGCGATTGAGATGGATGAGTATGACGCGACGCTGTGGAACTACCGCAGCGCTTGGTCCGCGCTGCTGCTGCGAGATGAGGAAGCGATCCAATACGCCGACCGCGCCATCGAGCTGCGCCCGGAGGGATACGACCGGCCGTTTCATAACAAAGCCGTTGCACTTTGGCGGCTTGGCAGACTTGCCGAGGCGCAGGAGACGGCGCGGCAGGCGGTAGCGCGGCGCGGGCTGGAGGGGATTCGCCGGCGGACGTGGAGGCGGCCCAGTCGATGCTGCGGATTGTGTCCGCGCCGCCTCGGCCGGAGTCGCAAGTAGTGGCCGAGCTGCGCGGATGGTGCTGGATCAGGCGGTGGTGCAAGGCCGAGGCGCGGCTGGCGCGGTGGAAGGGGGTAACGACGCCGGGGACAATTGCGCAGCGTCTGGTGGGGTATCAGAATCGGCCGGAAGTGCGGGGCAATCCGATCAAGGGGTACGTGCCACTGGCGGCGGAGTTGCTCAGCGACATGACGCCGGAGATCGCCTACCTGGCGAGTCTCGAGACGTTCCAACGCGATGCGAAGGCGGTGGAGTATTTGCTTGCGGGAGCGTTGTACGTGGCGGCGCACGCTGCAGGGCGTGGAGCGGCGGGATGCGACGCGGTATCTGGCGCTGATGACATTGCACGTTGGGCCGGAGTTGGATCGGATTCGGGCGTATTACCGCCAGTCGGTGGTGACGGTGGCGGCGGCGGGGACGGGAAAGTGGCGGGAATTAGGCGAGGCGATGCAGCTTGAGTGGGAGCGGACCGATCCGCAACTTGCTAAAGCACTGAAGGACCATGCGCCGGTCAGTGAGGCGGAGAAGCAGGAGGCAAGACAACATATTCTGCGGCACTTTGAAGTGGGCGCAGCGAGCGATGATCCGACAAAGCCTCTGCCCCCGCCGCCGGTTCAAAACCCGCAGGAGGTTCCGGAGGCGATGCGGGGAGTGGGGGGGTGTCTGCTGGTGATTTTCGGGGTGGTCTTCTTGATCCACGCAATGCGCAAGGGGTGGCCACGATGGGTGATCGTGGTGATCTGCATTTACCTGGGGGCGGGGCTGATCTGGGTGGCGAGCATGATTGCGGGGGCGGCCAAAAGCTGCGCCCTCTGCGGCCGGCGGATGCTGAAGCTGGCCGAAAACGCCGACCCTTTCTCCGGCGGCGTGGAATCGGGGCGGATGTGTACGACGTGTGGGCGGGTGTATTGCAGACGATGCGGATCGACGCTGGCCCGATGCGGGTGTGGTGGAACCAGCCTCCCGCTCATCAAAGTGCGGTATGCGGGTCCGCCCCAACCGGGGGCGTGAAACGGAATATTATTTGGGTGCGGTGGCCGGCCGGGTGGCGGGCGTGGCGGGATCTTTGGGCACGGCCTGCAACTGGCTCATCAGGTCCTGCAGCTTGCCTTCGTTTTGAACGGCCCAGGCTCGGCCATGGATGCGGACCCGGCCGATGGGGTCGGACATGTTGCCCTGACGATTTCGCGGCTCCATTTCGGCTTCAACGATATCAACGCTTTTCACTCGGCCGTTGCTGGAGAGCAGCACGTAGCCTGCGCCGCCGTAATAAAGCCACTGGCCGGTTTTGAAGTCGTCGCCGCTGAGGATGTACCAGTCGAGCGATGCGTTGACGGCGGCGGGATGGCCCGCGCTCATGCGTGATTCGGGCCGCCAGTAGATATGGATATGGACCCATTGGCGGAGAGGGGCGATTGGGACGGGTTGGATCACGCCGGGGCCAGACTTGGCTTCGATCTTTTCGGCCGGGTCGTAGGTCAGGACAATATCGGCCTCGCCGGCGTTGATGTTGCTGACAACACCGCTGGTGAAGTCCTGGGAGGCAACGGTGGAGTCGGAGGAGCCCAGGGGCGCCCAGCCGATTTGGCCGCCGGGGTCGGAGGCGCAGCCGGAGAGAAGGGGGAGTAGGACAGCGAACAGGAGCCGGTGGTGGTTGTTCATTGAATAATGTCTGCGGCGGAAATCAGGAGAGGCCCAGGAGGGCGAGGGTATCGCGTTCGACGATGCCGCGGAGGGATTCGCGGGGGACGACCGGCAGGTTGGTGCCGTGGGCGATCTGGTTGATGCTGTAGAGGGCTTCGATGCACTCGGTGGCGCTGGTGTAGGGGAAGTCGCTGCCGAAGAGAAGCTTGTCGATGACGCCGTATTGGTAGGCCAGGACAAGAGCGTTGTAGGCGTGCCAGGGGCGCTTAAGCAGGCCCGAAACGTCGGCAAAGACGTTGGCGTGTTTGCCCAGGAGCGCGATAGTTTCATCGACCCAGGGCTGGCCGAACTGGGCGATGATCATGCGGAGGCGCGGAAAGCTGCGGGCGACTTCGTCCAGAAGGTAAGGCCGCCCAAACTCCATCTTGCTTTGCTCGGTGAAGGGGCTGCCGGGGTGGAAGAGGACGGGCATCTCAAGTTCCTCGGCGACGGCATAGATGCGCATGGCCTGGGAATCGGTGGGATGAAAATCCTGATTGGGGGGCGAGAGGGTGATGCCGCGGAGGCGGAGATCTTCGAGGGACATACGCACTTCGTCGGCGGCCTCTGGCTCGGTGGGGTCGATGCCCGCAAAGCCGATGAGCTTTTGGGGATAGCGTTTGCAATAATCGGAGACGTAGCGGTTGGGAATTTCAGCGCGGAGATAGCGGCTCTTAAAGCCCAGGACGATGGTTTTGTCTACCGAGGCGTTTTGGGCCCAGTGGTGTTCGGCATCGGCGGCGGGGATGGAGGCTCGAAAGCCGCCGCGCTCGACGCCTGTCCGGAGACTGCGCGGCCGGGAAGCGCGGGGCAGATCGCCGAGCACCAACTGACCAAGCTGATCCGGAGACTGCCAGACGTGCGTATGACAATCGACGATCATAGAATTCCTTCGACGGCGATAATGGCGTTCCCGGGCGAACTCCGTTGGCTGTGACGCATGAAACAAAACGCGCCGTGCCAATCCGTCGCCGGCGAAAGAGAACCGCGAGCATGATAGACATTTCCGGCAGGCCGTCAAAAATACCGGACGTTGAAGGTTTATCGGACGTAGGGGAGGCGGGGCTTGAGGGGGAGGAGACAGGGCGGGTCAGGTAGTGGCATCAAGTGGCGTCCGGCCAGTATTGGCAAGGGTTTAGCGAAAAATGCTTCTTGAGGTGATCTTATGTTGAACAAGATTCTGGCGGGGTTGTGGATGGGCATGTTGGCGGGGGTGACGTTCGCAGTCGAGACGACGCGCCCGGCCGTTGGGCAGATGGGGGTTTATCGGTGGGCGCTGGGGACGGAGGCGGTGGATGCGTTTGGGGAGTGGGCTGGGGCGCCGGTGACATTAGGAGAGGATTTCACGGACAACTCGTCTTGGGACAATGTGGAAAATCCGGGGTGGCTCTTCAAGCCGTGGGCGGCGTGGGTGAAGGCGAAGGAGGGGCGACGGTTGATTATGGGGGTGCCGATTTTGCCGGGGCCCTGGGATGGATCGGGGCCGCAAAAAGGGACCATTGATGTGGGACAGGCGGTGTCATTGGAGAAGGGGGCGCATGGGGATTACAACCGGCACTACGAGGCGCTGGCGAAGAATCTGGTGGCCGTTGGGCTGGGAAATTCGATCCTGCGGCTGGGGTGGGAATTTAACGGGGGATGGTACGCGTGGCGCGGGAATGGGAAGGCCGAGGCGCTGGCGGAGTATTGGCGGCAGATCGTCAAGACGATGCGGGCGGTGAAGGGGGCGGAGGGGTTGCAGTTTGATTGGAACCCAGCGATGGGGTATCAGCAGTTTCCGGCCGAGAAGGCCTGGCCGGGAGATGAGTTCGTGGATTTTGTGGGGGTGGATCTCTATGACGATTCGTGGACGAAGGATACGTATCCATGGCCGGAGGGCACGAATGCGGCCGAGGTGGAGGCGCGGCGGAAGAAGGTGTGGAATGAGGTGCTGCTCAACGGGGATCATGGGCTGATGTTCTGGAAGAAATTTTCGGCCGAGCATCACAAGCCGTTAACGATTCCGGAATGGGGAGTGAGCGATCGGCAGGACCATCATGGGGGCTTGGACAACGCGTATTTCGTCGAGCAGATGCACGCGTTTATTGCCGACCCAAAGAACAACGTGGCCTTTCACTGTTACTTCGACGTCGAAGCGCCCGACGGGCATCACCAGCTTTCGCCGGGGAAAAAGGCGGAGCATAAGACAGAGTTCCCGGAAGCGGCGGCGGCGTTCCGGCGCGTGTTTGGGAAGGTCCAATGAGAGGCACGCAACGCTCAGACCGGCCGAAAACGTATCTCATGATGGCAAAGGGGGCCTGCAAGACAGGTCCACGCAATACCGCATCCCCATCCTATTCTGGGCCCGCACTTGGGCGGCACCCCGGCTTGCGTCAGAGGTTTGCTCCCCGGCCACGACTGACGCGTCGTGGCGGGGCCGGGGTGTTGATGCGGGCGGCCACCCTATGCGCCGCCTATAGTCCGTGGAAATGGCTGGATCTCCCAAGTTCCCGCGAAAACCCTTGCCGCCGCGCTCATGCTCCTTCGACCCCGGAAGATTCGGACGGAACTTGCCTTGTCGCTTTAGTCCGACGCGGCCACGGTGAGGGGAACGTCCGTGGCTTCTTCGACTGGACTTTCGAGGCTCAATCGCATGGCTCGACGACGCGCTGTCTACGCTTCGCAGCGGCGGTCACCCGCCGCCACGCAAGACTCGCTTCCGGCTGCGCGGCTACGCCCTGCCGGGCGGGGCTTGCACCCGCTGGGTCTCCAATGAAAGATTTCAGCTATGTGTCAGTTTCACATATCGTTCTCCTTTCGCGAGCTTGCTTGACGCAATCCGCTTTCCTTTTCTGACGCTTGGCCGAACGCGAGGCGGCGGCCAGTTGTTCTTCCAGCTTTACAATACGGGCATCAAGTTGGGAGTTGCGGGCATCAAGCTCCGCGATGCGTTTGTCGCGAGCTTCGCAGCCAGGACAAAGAGGAGCATCCGTGCGATGGGGTGTAGCGTCCATGCCACATACGGGCACGATTCACACAGGAGAAGGTTCGCGGGACGCTAAACAAGCACCTGGCGAATGTTGGACCGAATTCGGTTGCCGAATACGCGGATTACGGCCGTTGCTTGGCAAAATGAGCGCAGCATGTATTGTTCGCGACCGACGCCATTGTCCTCTAAGCGATTAAAACGATGACGTGAAAGATGCCGATGCGAAAGTCGAGACTTCAGCTTTGGTAACATATTGCGAACACTATATACACATTTGCAGCATTCACGTGTTACTCTTTGTGCTGCGGCTCTGGGCGTGGTAACCTTTTTGCCCCATTTAGCCAAGGCAGGACCGACTACCGCGCCGTCTAACATAGCGTATTCCATTACTGACATTGGCAATATTGGGTCGACCGACATCAACATCAACGTTCTCTCCGGGAACGGTGTGTTTGGACTAAATGACGCCGGTGAAGTGGCTGGCTCACGTTTTGGGGAGGCGTTCGTCTTTGATGGTGCGATAAACCGCCTCAGCTCAGTTGGATTTACATGCTGCGGTCTCGGTTCCAGCGCCGCAAGGGGTATAAACCTTGCCGGGCAAATTGCTGGTTACTCCAGGATCGCCGGCAATCAGCACGCGGTCCTATACGATGGCTTACTCCACGATATGACCACGGATGGCGCTGCCAGTGGAGCATATGGTATTAATCTTGCCGGTCATGTCGTTGGGGCCAACATTCCATTCAGCCCCCAAAATTCGTACGCTTTCCTATACGATGGTAGGCTCCACAACCTAGGAACATTGGGTGCGCCGCAAAGCTCTTGCGCGGGCTAAATGACATTGACGAAGTTGTCGGCGGAGCCCTCAACGCCAGCAGCGCCCAGCACGCTTTTCTTTATGACGGAACGATGCATGATCTGGGCACCCTCGGGACCCGTCTCAACAGTTCGAGTCAAGCTAATGGCATCAACCGACTGGGACAGGTAGTCGGATCCTCCACATCCGCACAATCATCCGCTCAACATGCCTTCCTCTACGATGGCACAATGCACGACCTTGGCACGCTTGGGGGAAGCAGTACTGCATACTCGATCAATTCAGTTGGCGAGATTGTAGGTTACTCCGAGGTGAATCAGGGCGCCGATCAGCACGCATTTTTATATTATGGTGGCTTAATGACCGATCTCAACAGTGTCTTGCCCCTGAACTCGGGTTGGGATCTGCAGCAGGCAAATAGTATCAACAACGTAGGGCAAATAGCGGGGACTGGAACGCTCAATGGTCAGACGCACGCTTACTTGCTTACTCCAACAACTCCGTTGCTGAGGCCGCCGAGCATAACAATTGTCGCCCCCCCCTCAAACCCCGGCATTGGAGTGGCTCCGAATAACGCCGGGCTCTTCGGGCATTTGAAGCAGTGGAACGGAGTCGCATGGACCGATGTGAACGCCGTGGGCGATATTACGGCTCCCGGAAATCCAACCGTTGTCATCGCACATGGCTGGCACGATTCGAGTTCCGACGCTTGGGTTGCAACCATGGCGTCTAGGCTAAAACTAGAGGCCTTGGCTGCCGGTATATCTGCACCTAATATTCTTGCGTGGGATTGGAGCGGTTCGGGGTCGCTAGGTTCAACTCCGGGCAATTGGGGCGATGGCTTCGGAAGCTTGGGACTAGAAATAGAAACTAACGGGTTAAAGAATGCCGCCAAATCGGCGTCAAATGGAGACCAACAGGGTAAATTATTGGCGCTCGATTTAGCGTTAATCGGTATCCACCCAGATACTCTCCAGCTTATTGGTCACTCTAATGGATCTGCGGTCGTCGGCAGCGCCGCGAAGTACTTTCGCAAAACCACTGGATCGAAAGTGCAGCAAGTCACCCTGCTGGATGCTCCCGACATATCGGTATATGATATCGCCGCGGCGGGGCCTAACCTCACATTCGCTGTGCCGCTAAATCCTTTCATTTTAAATACCAGTGTGAATTCCCATCAATACATTGATGCCAGCGCCGCTCAGACGGTGGAGAATTATTACAGCAGCGATCGCGTCCATCTTGGCTTCGGAGCTCCGCTGGGCGGATCAACGAACAACATTTTTAATGGAAGCGTGGTTGAAGCGAGTCAACTCGAGCATTCTCGCCTTACCTCATGGTATTCGAACCTAGCACTTCAAGGTGATGCAGGCACTGCGGCTATAAATTGGTCGATCCTGAGTCCAACTCGCCCCGCACGTATCGCATCGGGGTTCTACGCGGAACAAGGGTCCAACACTGGCCTTTTCGTTGATCCACCGGCTTCTCTAGATACCCAAGCGTTCCAGAGCTCGATCCTTGAAGACTTCGATCATGGAGGAAATTGGAACGGGCAGAATGCCCAAGGCTTCTCTCAGGCATCGGGATTTGCCATGAAGATTTCCGGTGGCACAGGAGGGAACTTATTCAAGCAGGTAACGATTCCCGAGGGCGCGCAATTTATAACATTTGACTTCAACGTTGACGGTGCTGGCGCTGGGGACTACATGACACTTAGTTTCGGAGGGCAAATTCTCGGATTCGAAATGATAGATATGGTGACAGGTGGATTCATTGCGTCGGATCCAATTTACGTCGGCGATCTTAATGGTCAGACGGATACGCTGCTGTTTGCACTAAATAGCCAATCTACGCCGGACGGCTCCATCTTGCTTGACAACATTCAGCTTCTGTCGGTTCCAGAACCATCGACTGTTTTTCTTTTGGCGGGAGCTGCTCTCGCGGCAGCAATAGGCCGACGACGGGTCTACTAAAGGTGACGCAAACCTTTACATGACAAACTTTCTGGGTCGGGAGTCACTTCACATATTTCGCCTGCCAAATCAGCCAGAATCGCACTGTCTCCGCCTGAAAATCTCGAAGGATCGGAATTCCACCGCCGCATCCGCCCCGGCCATCCCTTCCACCCCTCACCCCGCCCACCGCCCCACTACCCCTACCCACCTTCGTCCCCCTCCTCCATCCGTGTCCCCCCACAGTTGACATCTTCCCCTTGACAATACCCTAACGCCCCGCTACGCTACCTCCAGCGTCTACTGGCCAGCTACGCCAGCACACGCCGCTTCATCCCCCCAGATGAAGCCCAACAAGGGGAAACATCATGCCCATCCATTCCAACACCCCACAGAGCCCCGGATGCACATCCGTGGCTTCCTCCGTCTCGTCATTAGCTCATTGGTCATTAGCATTTGATTCGCACGATTCGGAACGTGGCACGGGCGGCCCCCGCCCGTGTCCGAAAGCTGCATACAAAAACGAACCCAAATCCTCATCACCGACCGCCCAGTCTCCTCCCCCACCCAGCAGCAAATCCTCTCTTCCTTCGTGTCTTCGAGCCCTTCGTGGTGAACGAATTTGATCCTGTCGAAGGGGGGAGAAACGGGGGAGAAACGGGGGAGATTTCATGTCAAAAACGGGGAGCAACAGGGGAGAAAAGAGGGAGATTTCGGGGGCGCTTTGGGGGCGCTTTCTACCAGACATTTTGCCCTAACCCCTTGTCAATCCTCACCCCCTCCCACAATCCCATGCGCAGCTCAATAACAACAACACAAAACCCACCCAAACCGACCACCATAGTCGCAGTTGCACGCTTGGATGTAATCGGCTTCGCCGGACGATTTGGGGCAAGGCATGAATCACTCCTGTGGAAAGCTGCTGTATCGGCGCACCGGGGGCCATCAAAGTCGGCTCATTGCACTCAATTGCACCCGAATTGCAAACAGCGGGGTCGGCGTGTAACGTCACGGGCCTATTGGAATTGCCGGAATAAGAGTCGGTTCAACGGATATTGAGGAGCTATGGCCAAGGCACGCGCAATCGTGAAGCGCCGCAAGGCGGTGCGGAACATCCGCAAGATCACCAAGACCATGCAGATGATCGCCACAGCGAAGTTCCAGAAATCGCTGAAACGCGCCGTCTCCACCAAGCCCTACACCCTCAAAGTGCGCGAGCTGGTGGGCGAGCTTGCGTCCACCGTCGGCAACGTCGAGCATCCGCTTCTGCGCCGCCCCGGCGAGCACGATCGCACCAACCGCATCGCCCTCATCGTCATCACCAGCAATCGCGGCCTCGCCGGCGCCTACAACGGCAGTGTCCTCCGCGCCGCCAATGGCTTCCTCAAGGAGCAGGAAGCCGCCGGCCGCGCCATCGACCTCTACGTCTCAGGCAAAAAGGGCGTTGCCTACTTCAACTTCCAGAAGCGCCCCATCACCGAGCGCTACGAACAATTCGCCGACTTGCCCCGATTCGTTGACGTGAACGCCGTGGCCGACTCCTTCATCGGCCGATTCACCCGCGGCGAGGTGGACGCGGTCTATGTGGCCTACATGAACTTCGTCAGCGCCAGCAACCAGCAGCGCGGAAGTTGTCACGCTCCTCCCCCTGGCCGACATGGTCGCCGCCCCCGCCAAAGCTGGCCCCGAGACAGTCGCTGGCCGCGAAGAAGTCGTCTACGAATTTTCCCCCAGCCCGGAAGTGCTGCTCGACGAGCTCCTCCCGCTGACGGTAAAGACCGCTCTCTTCCAGGCCTTTCTCGATGCCGTCACCAGCGAAAACGTCTCGCGCATGGTGGCCATGAAAAGCGCCACCGACAACGCCGACAAAATGGTCAAGTCCCTCACCATGCGCTACAACCGCGCCCGCCAAAGCCAGATCACCACCGAACTCTCCGAAATCATGGGCGGCGTCGAAGCCATGAAAGCCTGACCTTCAAAGCCTCAATTTGACCAATTCTCAGTTCGAAGCTGGAGCAACGATCGCCGCACCGCCCGCAGCCGCGCCGGAGCACCACCCACCGCCGGCGTCGTTGCCGCGGCCGTAGCCCTCTCCACGATCAACGCGTGGGCAATCTGTCCAACCTCCGCCAGGGCGTCCCGCACCGTCACCACCACCTTGTTCACCTGATCGCACCGCAGGCGCGCCGCCAGCTGCTCAGGCTGACTCTTCGCCCCCAACAAACCCGCGATCAGGCGAACTCCCTCGAAGCGCCGCACAAGACGTTTACAGAGGTAGCGGGTATAGATCACCGCGTCAGGCGGTATGGCCACAATGCACACGATATCCGGCCGCTCCTGCGCGATCTTGTCCATCATTTCCGCCGCCAGCGCCTCAACATCCACGTGCGCCACATCATAACCCTCCAGCTTCAAAACCTGCGCCAGCATCAGCGATGCGCCGTTGTCCGCGTCGTCATGCGCCGGCAGACACAGAACCCGAACGTGTTGCTCCAGAGGCACGCCAACGCTCTGCTCACTAATCGTCTCAAGCGACTTGCCGTCCTCGTCCGCGTCCTTCTTCAATGCTTTGTTGTTCTTCGCGCGAATCTGCTCCCGCCGCTCCGGCACATCCTGCATCAGCTCCGCCACGTTATCTATGATCAACGACCGCTGCGGCTGAGTGAGTCGCTGAAATTTAAACGCCTCTTCGGTCATCGACAGCGCCGGCAGCACCACGTCGTCGTAAAGCTGCACCGGCGTCTTTTCGATCAAATACTCGTCAATCAAGTCGCTGGCTTCCTCCGTGTCCCCAGCCACCAGGCGCTGATATAACCGCGCGGGCGGATCCAGCACCGGTTCCGAACCCAGCATGATGTCCAGAAACTGAAGCTGCGGAACATACTTGCCCATCACCACCAGGCATACCGTGAGCGGAGTCGAAAGCAGCAGCCCCACAGGCCCCCAAAGCCACGTCCAGAAAACAGCGGCCACAAGAATTGCCAGCGGCGAAATCCCTGTGCTCGATCCATACAGCACCGGCTCGAGAAACTGGCTGATGCTCAATTCCAAAGCCACAAACAATCCCAAAACCTCCACCGGCATCACCCAGCTATTGGGCGGCGACACCGCCATCGAAAGCAGAAACGGCATTGATGCCGCCAGCCACGGCCCAATGTAAGGCACAAACCGAAGGATCGCACCTAGCAACCCCCACAACGCCGGCTGCGGGATCCCGATGAACCACAGCCCCAGCCCCACGCACGTTCCAAAGGTGCCGTTGACGATCGACTGCATCAGCAGATACCGGCTCACCCGGCTGGCCGCGTCGTCCATCGCCTGCGTGGTCACGGTGATCTGCCCCCGGCCCACAAGCCGAATCACCCGATCGCGCACGTCCTCCCGCTCAAGCAGCATGAAAATGACGAAGATGATGACAATGCCGGTGGTGCCCAGCGGGCTCAGTGCCGGCCCCAGCGTGTTTCGAAGCAGCACCAGCGAATTCGGCGGCGGCTCTATCATCTGCACCGGCATCGCTGTCGACGCTGTTGTCGGCTGAGTGGCGGCACTTGGATGTTCCAACTCGTGGATTTTGCCCAGAAACCGCATATGGCTCGACAGCGCCTCGAACTTGGTCCGGATATTCACCTGATATTTCGGAAAATCAGTCGCCAACGACTGAACCTGATGAAACATCATCCAGCCAATCAGGCCAAGCACCGCGAATGTCAGCAGAACCACCACCAGCACCGAAGGCCCCCGCGGAAGTTTTAACCGCTCCAGGTGCCGCACCACGGGCGCCAGAAGAAACGACACCAAAACCGCCAGCGCCAGCGGGATCAGCACTTCCTGCGCGGCGTACAACGCAACGATCACCACCGTGAGCGAAAGGACCGTGAAAATTTTGCTCGGGAAAGAGGAAGGATCACTGCTGACGGGGGGACCTGCTTCAGCCATATAACTCCGTGCAAGAACGACCGGCCTTACTGTAGCCCAGCCCGCTGCAATTGGGATAGGTAAGAAGTTACGCCAGAATCCCCTTCACCAAAGTCCCATGCACGTCCGTCAGCCGAAAGTCCCGCCCCTGCGAGTGAAACGTGAGCCGTTCATGGTCAAGCCCCAGCAGGTGCAGGATCGTCGCCTGCAGGTCATGCACATGCACCGGGTTCTCCGCGATGTGATACCCAAGCTCGTCGGTTGCGCCGTACGTGATCCCTTTCTTTACGCCGCCGCCCGCCAGCCACATCGTGTAAGCATTGGGGTGATGGTCCCGGCCAAGGCTTCGGCCAAGGCTCGGATTCGACTCCACCATCGGCGTTCGACCAAACTCCCCGCCCCACACCACCAGCGTATCCTCCAGCAGACCGCGCTGCTTCAGGTCCGCCACCAGCGCCGCCGCCGCCTTGTCCGTATCCCCACAGTTCTTCTTCAAATTTCCCGAAACGTCCGAATGCGCGTCCCACCCCTCATGATAAATGTTGATAAACCGCACGCCTCGCTCCACCATCCGGCGCGCCAACAGACACGCCCGCGCAAACGAAGGCTTGGCCGGGTCAGCGCCGTAAAGATCAAGGGTTTCTTTCGTCTCCGACTTCAAATTCATCAGCTCCGGCGCTGAGGTCTGAAGGCGATACGCCATCTCATAGCTGGCCACGCGCGTGGCAATTTCCGGATCGCCGTCAATGTTAAGTCGGCGCTGGTTCAACGCGCTCACAAGATCAAGCGAGTCGCGCTGCAGCTTTGCATCAATGCCGTCCGGGCTGGTCACGTCCAGAATCGGATCGCCCTGATTCCGAAAGCGCACTCCCGAATAAACCGTAGGCAGAAAGCCGCTCGACCAGTTGGCCGCCCCGCCCGAGATGCCCGCGCCCGTTGACATCACGACGAACGCCGGAAGGTTCTGCGTCTCAGCGCCCAGCCCGTAAGTCACCCACGACCCCATGCTCGGCCGGCCCGGCTGCGAGAAACCCGTGTTAAAAAAGATCTGCGCGGCGCGTGATTAAACTGATCCGTCTTGCACGAGCGAATGATGCAAATGTCGTCGGCCACCTTTGCCAGATGCGGCAGCATCTCCGAAAGCTCCGCCCCGGACTGCCCATGCTTGTTAAACTTGAATCGCGGCCCAAGCACGGCCGCATCCGACCGGATAAATGCCAGCCTCTGATCCCCAATCACCGAAGGCGGCAGCGGCTTGCCCTCCAGCTTTGCAAGCTGCGGCTTATAATCAAACAGATCAAGCTGGCTGGGCGCTCCCGCCATAAACAAATGAATCACATGCTTCGCTTTTGGCGCAAAATGCGGTGCGCGCGGCGACAGAAGATTCGCCGGCTGCGTGGCCGCCGCCCCATAAAGCCCCGCACCCGCCGACTCCGCCAGCAGCGAAGCCAGCGCGATCTTGCCAACACCAACGCCGCAATCGCGGAAAAAATGACGACGCGTGATTTGTAGGGGAGTGGACATTTGGTGTCTTAGGGGTTCAGAGTTCAGGGGATTCAATCCTTCGTCACAGCCTCATCCAGATTTAAAATCGACCGCGCCACCGTCGTCCACGTCGCCCTCTCCGCCGCGTCCCCTTCGCCCGGCCCGGCGATCTTCAATGCATCCAATTCCTTCGACGCAAAACGCGGCTCTCTGCTTCCCGGCGAATTCAGTCAGCAACTGTAACTCCTCCGTCGCCGGCGGCCGGGTCAGGCAGCGCCTGAATATCTCGGCCGCTTTCACCTCATCCTCCCCCTTTTCCTTCGCCACCATTTTCCCAAGCGCCTGCGCTGCATCCATCGCCGTCGCGTCGTTCAGCAGCATCAGCGCCTGCAGCGGTGTGTTCGATACCTCCCGCCGCGGACACGTCGCCTCGCCACTGGGCGCGTCAAAAGTGCTATAAAGCGCAAACGGCGCAGTGCGCTTGGCAAATGTGTACACGCTGCGCCGATACCGGTCTTCCCCGCCGCTCACGTTCCACTGCAATGGACCATACGCCCCCTCCGTTGTGATCGACGGCGGCTGGGGCGGAAAAACACTCGGCCCCCCCATCCTGCTCGACAGCAGCCCGGCCGCTCGCAACGAAGAATCCCGCACAATCTCCGCCTCCGCCCGGAAACGCGGGCCGCGCCAAGCAGAATATTCTGCGCATCACGAGCAAGTAGATCAGCACTCATGCGCGACGACTGCTGGTAAGTGGCGCTGGTGACGATCAGCCGGTCCAGCTTCTTAAACGACCACCCCTGCCTGACGAACTCAATAGCCAGGTAATCCAGCAACTCGGGATGCGAAGGCATCTCTCCCTGATACCCAAAATCCTCTGTCGTCCGCACCAGCCCCCGCCCAAAAAACGCCGCCCACTGCCGGTTAACCGTCACACGCGCCGTCAGCGGATTCTCTGGCGAAACCAGCCAACGCGCAAGCGCCAGCCGGTTGTGCGGAACGTCCTTCGCCAGCGGCGGAAGAAACCCCGGCACGTTCGCGCTCACCGCGTCGTCCAACTGAAGAAATTCACCCCGGTGATGAACATGCGTCTTCCGCGCATGGGCCGCCGCCCGCTCGGCCATCACCAGCGTCGTCGCCGGCGCAGGAATGCTGTTGCGAAGCTCATCAATCTCCTTGCGCGCCCCGGCCAGTTCCGGCGCGATGCTCAAAAAGTACTTCAGCAACCCGTCCCGCTGCTCAGGCGTCCGCTCCTTCTCCAAAACCGCAAGCGCCTCCTCAACCTCCGGCGGCAGCGCACTGCTCTGAGCCGCGCGCGGATCGTTCGTCACCGAAATACGAAAATGCCCCAGTGAAGCAGCATAATACCGTTCAAACAACATCCGAATCTGGACGTCGCCCGTCTGCGTCGCCGGCGTCGCCAGACCAAACACCGCCTGGTGCGCCTTCCCCTGCCCGCCGTTAATCATCCACCCCGTTTGCGGGTTGACGTCAATCGCATCCGACGCCGGAAATCCCTTGGCCGCAAAACTATGCACGGCCGTCTTAAACGGCGCGTTCTGCCCGCCAATGTTCAGCGTGATCGTGCTCAGCAGAAAATCCCCAAACGCCCCCTCATAATAAATCATGCCCGGCCCACGCCTGGGCAGGCTCTCATGCGGCAACGCCTCAAGCCGAACGGCCGTGATCCCCGGCAGATCAGTATGAAATGCCACATCGTAAGTATCCGACTTGGTGATGTCCCCGCTCACAAGCACCGAGTCGTCCGCCAGCAAATCCAACGTCGGGCAATTGCTCTTCAGCGCCGTCGGACGCAGCACCGTCCAATGCACCGCCTTGACCGCCTCGCGCTTTTCCCAGGCGCAAAAGCAAGTTTCACCGCGCTCTCCCGCCGCGCCTCCGTTGAGCCATCCTGGGCCTTGGTCGCTCCAAGGCTGAGCCGCACCCGGCCCAACACATGATGAGTGCCAAACGCCTGCTTCAGCACAACCGTCCAATGCGCGCTCTTCTCCATCACCACCGACTTATCAAACGCGAAACTCGCGACGTGATTCTTCTTCTCCTGCGGATCAACCGCCCACCCCGTCGCTTCGTCCCCATCAATCGCATTGGCAACCGGATAATCCTTCTGCGAAAAATCCGCCTCGGCCTTAACAAGCTTCACGTCCCGCGAAGACTCCGCCCCCGCCGACTTCACCTTCACGCTGATCTCACTCAGCACAAAATTCCCGTTGGGCGCTCGCCCCGGCCCCGTGTTGTCACTGGCAATCGCCTCCACACGAATGCGGTCAACGCTTCCCGCATCCGAATCAAACTCAAACGTGTAAGTATCCTTCTCCGGCACATCCCCGCCAAACCGCCACGAGTGATCCGTCTGCTCCTCCGCCGTCACCCCGCTGGCCGCGCTGACAGCAGCACCGCTCACCGCCCGAAACTCAACCTCCTCCACCGGCCATTTCTTCGCCAAATCCGCCGTAAGGCCCCCAACCTTCTGCTCAATCTCCCTGGTGCGTGATGCAATCTCCTCCGTCGGCAGGGGGGTCTCAGGCTCATCGGCGTTGTCCAGAAACGCCATCAACTGGTAATAATCCTTCTGCGTGATCGGATCGAACTTGTGCGAATGGCACTGTGCGCACCCCACGGTCAGACCAAGCCACGTCGCCCCCGTCACGTTCGTCCGATCCACGATCGAGTAGTACCGATACTCCAGCGGATCAATCCCACCCTCTTCATTGCGCATCGTGTTACGATGAAACCCGGTCGCGATCTTCTGATTCATCGTCGCGTCGGGCAGCATGTCGCCGGCCAGTTGCTCAATCGTGAACTGGTCAAATGGCATGTCCGCGTTGAACGCGTTGATCACCCAGTCCCGCCACGGCCAGATTGAACACGGCCGATCTTTCTCGTACCCGTTCGTATCCGCATATCGCGCCAGATCAAGCCACCTCCGCGCCCACCGCTCCCCATATTGGGGCGACGCCAGCAGATGATCCACAACCTTCCCATACGCCTCCGGCGACTCATCCTTCACAAACGCATCGGCCTCCTCCGGCGTGGGCGGCAGGCCGATCAGATCAAGATAAACCCGCCGCACAAGCGTGTACCGATCCGCCGCCGGCGAAGGATGAAGCCCCTGCGATTCCAGCCGCCCAAGTACAAAATAATCAATCCCGGTCTTAGGCCAATCCTTCTGCGCCACGGCCGGCAGCGCCGCCTGCACCGGCGGCACAAACGCCCAGTGCGTCTTGTACTCCGCCCCGTCCGCCACCCACTGTCGAAATATTTTCTTCTGCGTGTCGCTCAACACCAACCGACTCGCCGGCGGCGGCATCAGCTCATCCGGGTCCGACGAAAATACCCGCTTCACCGCCTCACTCTCTTCCGGCCGATTCGGCACGATCGCAGCCTCGCCCGACTTCCCCCCACGAAGCGCCTCCTCCCGCAAATCAAACCGAAGCTTCCCCTTCCGCGCCTTCTCATCCAGTCCATGGCATTTGAAACAAGTCCCCGAAAGGATCGGCCGAACATCCCGATTAAAATCGACCTTCTGATCCCCGAGCGCAACCGGAGCGGCCAGCAAAGCCGCAAAAATCATAGAAATCGCGACAAATCGAACACGCACAACAAACGCTCCAAGCCAAATTCAGTGGGACAGAATATTCGTGGTCCCTCCTGCTAACCCATACGCGCACACCGCCCCGTTGTTCGACCCTGAACAACACAAAACTCGCCCCAGAAAACCCAATCCCCCCTCACGTTTCCTCATTCTCCGACGCCGTGAAATCAACATACTCCTCCGCCCCCGCCGACTCCTCCTCCTCAAACTCTCCACCCGCGTGTTGAACCTCCGCCGCCACCTCAGCGTGAACCACCGGCGGCGGAGGTTCCGGTTCCACCGCCGCAGGAGCAGCCAGCTTCAACTCCGTCCGCAGCAACTGCTGAAGCTCCGCGATCTTCACACGCAAATTCTCCGGCGACATCGAAGGCTGAATCTCCAGAAGATCGGCCGACAGTCCCGGAAGAAGCCCAAGCGTCGGCAACCGATACAGCCCCAGCAAATCGGCCGATTCAATCCGCCGTTTCACCTCCGCAATCGCCCGGTCAATCCGCCGCTGAATCCGCGGGATGTCCTTGTTGCACCGGTCGCGCCGCACCAGTTGCTCGGGATATTCCTTCGCGAACTTCGCCGGCACCTGCAACTGCCCCGTATCAATATTCGTCGAGCTGCCAGAAACAATCGTCGCAATCCGCCCCGTCGCCGCCGCCAGCGCATTCTTCAATTCATCCAGCCGCGCGTTCAGCTTTGGCGCAGCCTGAGCCACCCGCTCCAGAAGGTAATACGTCGCAACCCGCTGCTTAAACGGCGCCAGCGACTCCAGATCAGCCACCAGCGTCTGCCACGTCTTCTCGTTTTGTTCCTGCGCCTGCCGCAGCGCCTGCTGTGCGTTGGCGCTCGTCAGCGCATCGTTAAACCAAGTCAGCCAACACTCCCCGGCCGCGATCGGCCCGATCAGCTTCGGCAACGTCTCGCGCGTCTGCGCAATCAAATACGTAATCTGAACCGCCAGCTCATCACAACGCGGCGTAAGCTGCACCCCCGTGTTGGCCGGATGATTCGTCTTGGGGTTCGCCAGCGTCAGAACAGTCGTGCCATTGTCGTTGTGCGCCCGCAGATCGCCCGTCAGTGCATCGATTACTTCAATCACGGCCCCCGCCGGGTTTCGCACCGCCACGGTGTGCGCCCCAATCACCAGCGGCATCTCAAAAGCAAACGGGCCAAACCGTCCGTCTTCACCTTGAATAAAATATGCCTCAATCCCCGCCGATCCCCACTGCGCCAACTTCCGCTCCAGATCATGTGCCTTGGCAACCAGATCCGAATATTCCCGCCACCCTTCAATCCGCTTCAGCCCCTCAAGCCGTTCTTGCGCCCGCTGAAACATTGGCTTGCTTCGGCCAAGCTCTCCAAGCGCCTTTTCCCGCCCATCCTCCGCCGACCTCAGCGCCTTGTCCGACTCCAAATCCAGCCGCAATCCCACCAGGCTCGTAAACATCACCGGCACCCGCCCAAGACCCTCTAACGGCAGCAGCCGCGCCTCAACGTCCGCCGCCCGCTGCCGCGCCTGAAGCAGCAGCGTCGTGATCGTCCCCTCCTGATGTTGGAGCGTCCCCGGATCAGGTATCTGCTTGAGAAGTTGCTGCGCCTCCAGCACCTCCGCAGGCCGAACCAGCTTATCCAGCACGCGTGAAGCATCCGCCAGCATCTCCCGCGCCAGGTGCATCGCGTGCGCCGCGTGTGCCGCCTTCTTCCCCGCCTCACGCTGCTCCCGAATCGCCGCAAAAAGCGAAGTCGATAGCGCCAGCTCCCGCGCAAACTCATCCAGCTCGCTGGCCGGCCCGCGCAGCGAATCCGGCACGTCATCCTCCAGAAACAGCCCAAGCGTCAGCCGAATGCGCTTCGCAAATTCCCCCACCTGCGACTCATCCGGCGCTTCCCCCGTCGCCAGCGCATCACACACCTCGTCAAGCTGCCCCCGAATCTTCGCAATCAGCGGAGTGCCGTGCCGGCAGATGCGCTCCAGCGGATCGCCCCCCGCGTTCATGCCAAAATCCTTGGCCGCGTCGGTCGGCACCACCTGCGGATTTTGATAAATGTAATCCAGCGCCGCCGGGTTCCACGGCACGGCCGGCTCATAAGTCCGAAACGTCAGCACCTCCCCAATCTGCGGAACCAGGTCCGCCAACGTCGTCGTCGGCGTCCAGGGCTGCGACAGGTATATGGCGTCAAGCGTGACGTTGGGATGGAACACCCCAATCATCGGCCGCACCAGCGGCGGATGGTGTGGAAAACCGGGCGGAAGCCAGATGTGGATCGGGCAGTTCTCCGCATACGCCAGCCCGCCCGATTCATCCACGATCAGCGTGCGCACTTGAAAATCAATCTGATATTCATCCGGCGGATCGCCATGAAGCGGCTGAATCCGCACCGCGCTGTGATACGCAAAACTCCTCTGCAGCCTTCGCCATTCATTCTCCAGGCGCAGCAGTTGATCCTGCGTCCACGCCACCGGCACCGACGTCGGCGCAAGTAGTTCCGGATCGCCAGGATCGGGGGCCGAAGCGGCCGGATCGTCCCACATCGGTTATTTGGCTCCAGCAAGGGTTTGAGGCAACATCGCGAGGGGCTATCATAACACGCCATGCGAGCTTGGGGGAGAGTCACGCCAGCGCCGAATGGGAGTGTGGGCCATGGAACATCGCGATGCTTTGATCTCTAACGTCACGGTGGTGTTGGATGAGCGGTTTGTGCCCGAAAAAGTGGACGAAATCGTGCTCGCTCTAAAAGGCATGGGCCTGGAGGTCTCCGACGTCGACGCTGGCAATGGCGTGGTCGATGGAATCGTCGAGTCATGCAAAATCAAAAGCATCGAGGCCCTCGAGTCCGTCGACTGCGTGCGCACCATCTTCAACTACGTCGCCGATTATCCTCCCGGCGACCAGCGCGATCAGGACGGCCCGCAAGTCACCGATCCCGGAGATTGCACCTGATGTTCAGCCTCGCCAACAAAACCGCCGTCATCACAGGCGGCGGATCAGGCATCGGTGCTGCCATCGCCCACTGTTTCGCCCAGGCCGGCGCAAAGGTGTTCATCATCGACCGCGATCCGGCCGGCGCAACCACAGTCGTGGAATCCATCCGCGCCACCGGCGCAACCGCCACCTTCCTCGAAGCCGACGTCAGCAGCGAACCATCCTGTTACGCCGCCGCCCAGCGCGTGCTCGCGGCCGGCCATTGCGACGTCCTCGTCAACAACGCCGGCATCGGCCACGTCGGCACTCTGCTCACCACCACCACCGAAGATCTGGATCGCATCTACGCCGTCAACGTCAAGGGCGTCTTCCACATGAGCAAGCTCTTCCTGCCAGGCATGATCCAGCGCCAGGCCGGCTCGATCATCAACCTCGCGTCCATCGGCGGCGTCGTCGCCGTCCGCGAGCGCATCGCCTACTGCGCCACCAAGTTCGCCGTCGTTGGCCTCACCAAGTGCATCGCACTCGATCACGCCGAATCAAAAGTCCGCTGCAACTGCATCTGCCCCGGCCGCGTCGAAACTCCCTTCGTCCAGGCCCGCATCAGCGAATACCCCGATCCCCAAAAAGCCTACGAAGACATGGCCTCCACCCAGGCCCTCAAGCGCATGGGCACTCCAGAAGAAATCGCCGCCGCCGCCCTCTACCTAGCCGCCGATGAATCAGCCTTCGTCACCGGCTCCGCCCTGATCATCGACGGCGGCTGGACCGCCGGGAAGTAAACGCATCAAAGTAAACTGACGGTTGTGCCTTTTATCTCAACCGGCCGGTAATCCCCCGCGGCCTTCCGTTTCAATCGACCCGGACTGAAGCACAATGCCTTGACGGGCCCAAATTGCGCTATTATTCATCCGGGATGTCAGGCAGCCAGCGGAGGCGGTCGGCGCGGCGGCCTAATTCCGTGGTGCCGCAGCGGCTCACGAGACTTTTGTAGAAGCGCTGGGCGGCCTTGGGGTCGCGGCGCTTCAACCACGAGCCCGCGATGCAGAGGATTTTTGCGGTTTGATCGTTCTCATCCGGGAGAAGTTGGGCGGCCGCCCAGGCGTGATCGGCCGCGAGGTAACGGTAATGAAAGCGGGCATTGGGTTTGGGCGCGGCGTCGGCGGCGCGGCGCTGCTCATCGGGCGTGGGCGCGGTGAGGGCATCGGGATCTTTGCAGCGGGACTGGGGACTGAAGTGGAAGTCGAAATATCCGTCAAGCCAATAAAAATCGGGCACCATCTCCGTCCCAAGAAGGTCCATGCCCTTGTCATGGGCGATGTGTGCGGCGCTCCAGAGGCTTGCGGCCCGCTCGTCCGCCGGGCGGTTGCGGTCGTGGCCGAACCGGATAGCCGTGATGTATTGGTCCAAGACCGATTGCACGTCGGGAGGGAAATACGCGCGAGCCTCTTTCCAACGGCCTAACCGCGTGAGGCGCCTGGCGAGAAGACCGCGGAGGGCGGCGTTGGGATCGGTCTTGAGGCGCTCCCATAATGGCTGTTTGTTGGGCGCGATGGCGGCTGGAGAAGGGCAGTGTTGATCGACGTACTGGACCAATTCATCCACCGTCAGCACGCGTTCGGCGACATAGGCCGCGTCCTGCCAGTAGGTCGCGTGGTGAAGTTGAGATAGTGCTTCGACGTACTGTCCACGCGAGAGTTGGAGGGTGCCAAGCTCCGCCTGGCGCGGCACCTTGAATCCACAGGTTCAGAGTCGTCATTTTCGTCCCACCAATCATGCCGCCACTGCGGATTTTCTGGGAAACCTTTTATGGCCTTGGCTAAAAAGTCGATGGCTTCATCGCGCTTGCCGGCGCGCATAGCGAGCTTGGCGTTGATCCAGGCCGCCAGCGGAGAATCGGTCTTGGCTCTTGCGAGCCAGCGTTTGGCGGTCTCCATTTGATTGCCCTGATAGGCGGCCCATGCGAACCGGTCGGCATTTTCCACGTCCTTGGCGGCCACCGTTTCTATTGTTTCCAGCCACACAAGGGCAAGCTTTTCCTGGTCCTTGCCGTATTCCTGAAACGGCCCGCCTCGGGCGAGAATGTAGGCGGTCAGGAGGCGGCGGATGACCGGGTCGAGAGCGTATGGTTTCAACGCATCAACACCGTCCGCAAGCATGACCCGCGCCACATCCCGCAGGGAGGTTGAGTTGTCGGCGCCGGTGGCGGCCTGTTCCAGGTAAAACTCGATCGACTCCGCGTAATGCTTTTGATCCAGCTCGATCCGGCCCTGCCAGCCAAGGCTCTCAGAGGCCAGGCCGAGGCTGTCGTGAAAGCCGGCGGTAGCGAGCTTTTTAACTTGCTCATATCGCGCGTGGGTTTCTTTAACGGGGATGCCGTCGCCGGGAGTGCGGGCCAGCATATAAGCCGCCCATACCGACCGATATTTGCGCTCCTGCTCCGGAAGCGCCAACAGCTTTTCCCAATGGGCCCGCGCCTCAGGCAATTGATTATGATGGAAGGCAATCGCACCTCGGAAATACACCGCAAATTCCAGAGGAAGGCCGGCCGGCTCGATCACGTTGGGGAAGGGGATTGCCGGAGCCGTTTTGGGATCCGATTGCTCAAGCTCAATTGCATATCGGGCAAGTGGTCGTCGGGCCTTCTCATAAGCAGCGACAATGGAATCCCGCCTGGCAGCGGGCGCCTTCAGTTCATCCAGCGCTGCCGACAGGTCTGCCAGATCCATGTCCACCGTGTGATGAGGATTGGGCTCCTTGGCGTCTCGGACCACAGCCCGAAATGGCGGGACGGTCCCAGGTTTCAGCAAGGCGACTTCCTTTGCAAACTGAGCAATGGGCATCCGGAGCAGGTCGATCCGATCCGCATCCAGAATGGTGCTGGGAAAGAACGGCCCGCAGGCGCAGGCCGGGACGGCGGCGGAGACGACACAGGCGCAGCAGAACCACAACACAATTCGCACCCGCGTCGTGCTAAGGGGCTTTGTTTGAAACATAAGCCTGTACCTCCGTGTCGTTGTCGAATCGAAGCCACGCAATCGTGCGGCGCTGGCCGGGGGCGAGATGTTGGGTTTGAATCGCGGGCGTGGAATGCAGGGTGAGGGTGGATGGGTCTGTGGTAGTGCAACGCTCGTAGCCACCCAGTGCGTCTGCATCGAGCAAGGGGGCTGGCGCGCCACTTTGCGGTGATGGACGTGGGCAGGGGAGCATCGGCCTCGCCCTGGTTTTCCAGTGACAGTTCCACGAGGCCGCGCTCGGATGGAGTGGTAGTGAGGCGGAGGCTGGCGGATGGGCTGCGCCCGGCCATCACCGCAAGCAGGGTTGGCATACGCCAGTTCAGATGGTCATCCGGCACGCTCAGGCGATACCACAACAGGCCGCGCATGCAGGCGGGGCGGCGGGCAGTCCATTCGCGGACAAGCTCGGCAATGGCGGCTGGATCGGCCTGGAGTGTGCGCAGCAGGGTATCTGGCGGCCAGTTTTCTGCTGAGCCTTCGGCGCTGAGACCAATGAACTGGCCGGTTGGATTGAACGCGATGAGGTAACCGTAGGTGGGCAAAGCGACGCGGAAAGGCACTTCGAGCCTGGCCGCCTTTTCCACGGCCATTCGGGCTTCAGCGACATCGCAGAGCGTCATGGCATCGGCCAAAGATTCGGGACGATGCAGCGAGTGTACCTGGAGCACGAACCCGTTGGCGGCGTGAGCAAGGCGCGAGAACGCAACGTGGTTCAGCCAACTGGGGAGAGCGGTGATGATGATCGGCAATGCGCCAAGGCGGGCGCGGATGGCATGGACCCAGATCGCATAGCCATCCAGTTTGGAAGTGGGGCAGTCGAAGTCGATCTGAAGTTCCGTGGGTTCGACACCGCCGCCTTGCGCGTCAGCGATCAGGGACGCGGCAGCATCGGTGAGATGGCTGGTGAGAGGGGCGTCGGGGGCGAATGATCCGGCGTAGGGGCCGATTCGGAGTGCTAAGCCTGTGGCGCATGCACGCGTGCAAGCGCGGGATAGTCAATGGCGATGCGCGTAACGACTGAACGGCCGCCGACGAATGAAACCTCGGCCGCCAGCGGCACGATGGCGGAGAAAACTGGAGCGTTGGCTGAGATTGAATCCCGCAGGGCCGGGGTCCA
This sequence comes from uncultured Phycisphaerales bacterium, assembly GCA_963788015.1. Taxonomy (GTDB): domain Bacteria; phylum Planctomycetota; class Phycisphaerae; order Tepidisphaerales; family Tepidisphaeraceae; genus JBBRHH01. The sequence goes on along the minus strand of CAWBEY010000012.1, from coordinate 858,019 downwards.
GGCGCGTTGCCAGATGTAGACTTCGTTGGGGATGGGGCCGGAGGCGTAACTGATTCGGCCAAGGCAGTGCCAGCCACAGGCGGCGGTGAGCATCAGCGCGAGAATTAAAACTAAAATTCGCTTCATCAGGTGACTCCATTCACCTTCGCCGATGCAATCGGAAGGCGGCTATTTTGAAAAGAACCGCTTGATTGAGTGAACCGTGGCCTGCCGCTGGACATGTGCGATCGACTCCAGCAGCGGGATGTCCTTGGGGCAGACCTCCACGCAATTGCCGGCCTTGCCGCAATCGGCGACGCCGCCGTCGCCCATTAATACATCGAGGCGCTGGGCCTTGAGTGCCTTGCCGATGGGGTGATCGTTGAAGAGACGCACCTGGCTGATGACGGCCGCCCCGACGAACTGGTTGGTGGGCGTGTATTGCGGGCAGGCTTCGAGGCAGCAGCCGCAGGTGATGCAGCGGGAGAGCGGATAGCGCTCTTCTTGGAGCTCCTGGGAAATGGGTGGGCCGGCCCCGACGTCGTAGGTTCCGTCCACCGGGACCCAGCACCTGGTTTTTCGCAGATCGTCAAAGATGCGCTGGCGATCGACGAACAAATCGCGCACGAGGGGAAACTTGCTCATCGGCTCGAGGGTGATGGTGTTGTCGGCCCCGATGAGCTTGTCGACGAGGGCGGAGCAGGATTGGCGGGTTCGGCCATTGATGAGCATCGTGCAGGCGCCGCAAACTTCTTCCAGGCAGCCGCTGTCGTAGACCACAGGCGTGGTGGCCTTGCCGTCCCTGGTGGTGGGGTAGGCGGCGATGTATTGGAGGCAGGAGATGATGTTCATGTTGGCGCGGTAGGGCACCAGAAATTCTTCCCAGCGGGACGGCTTGTCTGGCCCATCCTGGCGGCGGACGCGGAGGGTGACGGTGCGGTCAGGGGCGGCAGTGGTGGTCATTCAATCTCCAAAACGCGAGGATACTGAGTGGATGATAAGGGGCGCTAGTGAAGGCGACAAGGCGAGGCAGTGGGGCCGGAAAACGGGCATATGTATTGGCTTGACGCGAGGAGTGACGGGCCGCACAATCATCCGGCGTTTTTAAACAACTTTAATACCCGCACCTACACCTATGCCGCGAACCATTGAACATCCTGCATTGCAGCCGCTGAAGGCCCAATTTCCCGAGCACAAGTTCCTTGTCGGTGAGTTTCGCGACATGATCACGGTGGTGGTCCCGCGCGAGGCGATTCTGAGCGTTTGCCGCTTTCTTCGGGATGAACCGACGCTGCAGTACAACCTGCTTTCGGAACTCAATGGCGTTGACTACCTGAATTATCCGGGGGCCTCGCATCGGTTCGGGGTGAATTATGGGCTGGTGAGCATCCCCAACTCGAATCGGCTTTGGTTGAAAGTTTTTCTCGATCCGACGCAGGACACGTCGCCCAATCATGCGATTCGGGATGAGGATGTGACGGAGAAGGGTGATCCGGGGTTGAAGGTGGAGAGCGTGACGCCGGTTTGGCCGGGCGCGGAATGGATGGAGCGGGAAGTGTATGACATGTTCGGGATTATCTTCATGGGGAATCCGGACCTGCGGCGGGTGCTGACGTGGAATGGATTTCCGAGCTATCCGCTTCGGAAGGATTATCCATTGCGTGGGGTTGGGGAGCGGGAAAATTATAAGATTGTGACGCGCGATAGTGCGTGATGGCGACGCCTGCGGAGCAGCAGGCATACGGGGTGTGGGGCACTCATGAGGTCTTATTGGCACGACGTTCGGCTCTTGCCTCGTGTTTAGCCTGCTCCAGAAGTTGAGTGAGTTCATCCTCGGTCATCCCGCTGCGGTCGAACTCGTTTCGTAAGGGCGCAAGAATTTCTTCGAGTGAAGGTTGAGAGTCCGCGCGTTTCAGTATGCCCACGTCTACCAGGCGAGACTCTTCGTCTTGCGATAACTCATCCACTGCCAGGAGATATTCTCGTATTGCGTCTTTAATATTCTCGAGTGCCTGGTCCTCCGAGTCACCTTGCGACCAGCAGCCTGGCAGGCCGGGGCACCAGACAGCATATCCTTCATCCGACTTCTTGATGTTGACTCTATAGGTCATGCTTCACCTCTTTGTCCCACGATAGCAAACACAAACGCCAAACGTCATCGCGTGCTGCTCGACTTGATCGAAGCCGGCGGTGCGCATCATCTCCATCATCTGAGTGCGGCCGATGAAGGTGTTGACGGATTCAGGGAGATATTTGTATGCGCCGGTTTTGTCGCCGCTGATGAGGGTGGCGGTGCGGGGGAGGATTTTTCGGAAATAAAAGTTGTAGAGAGCTCGGAGAACGGGATTGCCGGGGAGGGAAAATTCGAGGATCACGAGGCGGCCCTTTGGCGCAGCACGCGGTGAAATTCCTGGATGGCGGCCGCGGGATCGGCGACGTTTCGGATCCCAAAGGCGATGGAAACAATGTCGGTGGATTGGCTGGGGAGGGGCAGGCGCATGGCGTCGCCGTTGAGCCAGAGGAGGCTGGGATCATCGCCGGAAGAAACGGCCAAGCCTTTCTGGCGGGCGATGGGGAGCATTTCGTAGGTGAAGTCGAGGCCGATAATCTGGCGGGCTGGGATGGCGCCGGTTGCGGACAACTTCGCGAGGCGGCGGGCGAATTTGAGGGTGAGGTCGCCGGTGCCGCAGGCGACGTCCAGGACAACGTCGGAGGGTTTGACGGCGGCCAGTTTCACGGCTTTTTTCCGCCAGCTTTGATCCATCCAGAGGCTGTGGAGGCGATTGTTCAGGTCATAACTGGGGGCGATGGCGGCGAACATCTGGCGGACGCGGGCGCGCTTGTCCGCCACATGGTGGGGATCAAGCAACAGCGCATCGTCCCAAACTTGAGTAGTTGAATCGGTGGAGATCATTCTTCGCCGATTATAGGAATGCGGCGTCGCTTTGCATTTTGCAAAAGCAGTGAAACTCCGCAGAATGGCTTTTAGATCGCCGAGACCCGCATGGATGTGATTCAACAGACCCTAGCCGTTGCCCCGCCGCCCCAACCGCCGGCCATACACGATGCCGTGGTGCCCGCTGTTTCGACATCGAGATGGTGGCGTGGGCCGGTGGGGCTGAATGTTGGGAGTGTGCTTCTGCTGCTGGTGATGGCGGTGGTTGCCACGCTGCCGGGGTGGATGCCGGGGCGGGTGTATGTGCCGACGGATGCGCTGGAGCTGTTTTCGCCCTGGGGCCGGCCGACGGCGGACTTTCGGCCTCGCAATGAAGTGTTGCTGGATCAGACGGTGCAGTTTGTCCCGTGGATGAAATACACGGTGGAGCGCCTGCGGCATCGCGATGACAAGACCGGCAAATGGGTGCCGCAGGTTCCGCTGTGGAATCCGTATCAACAACTGGGCGTGCCGTTTCTCGCCAATGGCCAATCGGCGGTGTTTTTCCCGACGACGTGGCTGCACGTTTTCATGCGGCCGGAGTGGTCGTGGACGCTGAGCGCGGCGCTGCGACTTTGGATTGCGGGGCTGGGAACGTGGCTGCTGGCGAAGCGGTACAGTGTTGGGGCGGCCGGGGCGATTTTGGCGGCGATGGCGTTCATGCTTTGCGGGTTTAACGTGGTGTGGCTGAATCATCCGCACACCAATGTGATGGTGCTGCTGCCGTGGGCAATCCTTGTCCTCCATCGCCTGATCGAGCGGCCTCGCTTCACGCATGTTGGCGAGGCTTCGATTCTTTTTGCTCTTCAATTCCTGGGTGGGCACCCGGCTTCGAGCGTTCATCTTCTGTTTACGTGCGGCATTTTCTTTCTGATTCACCTGCTCTGGCTGGCTCCGAGGAAAGCGCTGGTGGCGGCGCCGCTGGCGGTTCTGGCGGTTGGCGTGGGGTTCGCGCTTGCGGGAGCGCAATGGCTGCCGCTGATGGCGTATGTGCATGATTCGGCGGCGTCGATTTATCGCGAAAGTAACATTCATCAAGCGGGTGAAGCGCTTCATCCTCAACTACTGCTTGGAACGCTTTTCCCTTATGCGAACGGGTTTCCGCCGGATCGCGTTGGCCCGTATCACATGGAATATGCGACGGGTCTTTCCAATCCAAATGAACTGGCGGGAGGTTTTGTTGGCACTGTCCCGCTGTTGCTGGCGATCCTGGGTCTGTTGTGGATGCGCGGGCGGCGCATGGCCGTCGCCTGGGCGGTGATTGGGGGGGTGGCGCTGCTGATCGCGATGCGGTTTCCGGGGGTGAACTGGCTTGTGCAGCGCATGCCGGTGCTGCGCCTGCTGCAAAACGGCCGATTGATTGTGACCACCGCTTTTGCGCTGGCGCTTTTAAGTGGTTTTGGATTGGACGCGGTTCTGGATCGCCTGCGACAGGGGTTGGCGATGCCGCGCCTGGTGAAGACTCTGAAATATCTGGCCATTGTTGTGGCCGGCGTTTCTATCTTGCTTGCTCTTGGCCTGCTGGTGGTGCGCGGGCCGCTGGTGCGATCGGGGGAGCGGAAGGTGGATGAGATTTATGAGTCGGAGTCGCAGGGGCACGAGCATACACGGGAATATTCGCACAATGTGGTTCGGCGAATCCATACCGAGCTGGTTTTGACTTCGCTTCGACTTCTTATTCCAGCCGGGATGATTGGCGGAGCGTGGTACTTGCTGCGACGACCCAGGGGCGAAGGTGGGATTTTGGAAACGGCCTTTCCCTGGATCGCGCTGGCCGCGATTGATCTGCTTGCGTTCGCCATTCCGTACAATTTCGGTTCATCGTCGGCCAGCTACTTTCCGTCCACGCCTGCGACATCGTTTCTGGACGCTCGTCAGGCGGAGTTTAAGAGCAACCCGTTTCGGATGGCCGGGACGTTTCGGGCGATGCATCCTGACTCGGCGACTGGTTTTTCGTTGCTGGATACGCGCGGCTATGACGCGCTGACCCCGGCGCGATACCGGGAATGGATCCGGCAGATTGATGGACAGAATCCGGATGAAATGCAGTCTGATGTGAAGCGGCTGGTGCATCCGGACAACCCGGCGTTTTCGTTGCTGGGGCTGCGTTACGTTCTGACTGCTCCAGATCACCCGGTGACGGCCGAGGGGTGGAAGATTGCCTATCCGCCGGAGGGGACAACCGACAACCGGGCGACGATCTACGAGCGGCCAAGCCCGCTGCCACGGGCATGGGTCGTGCCGGCGGCGCAGTGGTATGACGCTCCGGAGCAGGTGCGGGAGCGGCTACTCAATTTTGACTTTGATCCGCGGCAGTTGGTTCTGCTGGATCGGGAGATGAATCGCTACGACGCGGAGATGGCGCAGTCGGTTGACCAGGATCGGGCGGATCGAAAGCAGTTCAAGATCGTCACCACGCAGCCGACGACGCAGTCGTTTGTTGCCGGGACGAAGATACGCCCGGATGCGAATAAGGTGGAGTTTCTGGAGGACAGCCCGGAGCGCATTCGTATTCGCATTAAGAATTGCACGCCGGGATGGCTGGTGCTGGCGGATACCTATAGCGAGGGGTGGACGGTGAAGGCCGGGGTTGGTGATCCGCTGAAGATCAAGGAGTTTAGGGACATCGATCGGTTCATCGTGCCGGCGTACGGCATTGTGCGGGCGATTCCCATTGCGATGTCCGGGCCGGCGGAATACGTGGGAATGACGCTGGAATATCGGCCGCGGGCGTGGAAGATGGGATTGTTCACTTCGGCGGCGGGCGGAGTCGCACTGCTTCTCATCTATGGCGCTGCCCTCTTTGTCCCATCGCGAGCGAAGCCACTGGTTTCAGGTGTTGCATGAGCGAGATGGTTTGGATCAATGGTGAAGTTCTTCCGATGGCCGACGCCCGGATCGGAGTTGAGGATAGGGGCTTTCAGTTTGCTGATGGCGTTTATGAGGTGATCCGTATTTACAACGGCCGGCCGTTTGCGATGGGCGAGCACCTGGCGTGCCTGCAACGTTCGGCGGGAGGAATTCTTCTTCCGCTTCCGTTGGCGCTGCATGATCTGGCGCGTGAGGTTCAACATTTCATCGAGCGCAGCGGCCGCCAAGACGCAATGTTGTACTTGCAACTGACGCGCGGACAGCGCCGAGGAATCACGCCTTTCCGGCGCAGGCAAATGCGACGCTGCTGTTTTATGTGCGGGAGTTGCCGCCGCTGGCAGCGCCGGGGGAGGCGGCCGGCGTGCGTTTGTTGAGCGTGGCTGACGAGCGGTGGAGGAAGTGCTGGATCAAGTCGATCGCGTTGTTGGCGAATGTGCTGGCGAAGAATGAAGCGTTGGCGGCCGGGGCGGACGAGGCGATGTTTGTGGAGGACGATCAGTTAAGTGAATGCTCGGCCAGCAACTTGTTTCTGGTTCGCGATAAACAATTGCTAACCGCGCCGGTGGGGGAGAAGGTTTTACCGGGCATTACCCGCCAGTTGCTCTTGGAGCTTGCGCCGGAATTGGGCTTGAGCCGGTGGAGCGAGGCATCCAGGTTAGCGAGCCACATGCGGGCTCGGAGGTTTTTATCACGAGCACGACGCGCGAGATCAGCTGGGTTTCTCATATCGATGGGCGGCAGGTGGCGGATCGGTGCGGGCCGCTGACGCTTCGACTGCACCATGAGCTTGCCGCGCGGGTTCGAAGCGCCACGGGCAGTCCACTGGTACAATCTTAAATTGGTCATTGGTGCGTTTGGGGGAAGCGAAGGAGCAGAGATGCATATTAGGCGTTTTGCGGGTTTAATCGTGTTGGTTCTGCTGGCCGGAACGCCGGCGGCGGCCGACGAGAAGGGTAAACCCTACAAGCTTCCGGCCGACCCGAAAGCCGCGGTCATCACCATGGAATTCAAGGGCGGCATGATCCTGCGCAAGGGAAATGACCCGGCGTTGACGGTGTTGGCAGATGGGACTGTCATCGTTGGCGACGCGTGGGGCACCGAGCCGCGCGTTGAGGGGAAAGTCACCGGCGAGGAGTTGCAGGCGCTGTTGCAATACATTCTTGATGACCAACAGTTTGCCCAGATCAGGCCGGACGATTTGAAGATGAAGGGGAATGTGAGGGTGGGTGACGGCCTGGCCACCACTATCCTCATCAACGCCGATGGCAAGACAGTCACCACGAGCGGCTACGCCGTGGACGCGGTGGCCAGCGAGGCCGGTCCGCATTCACCGGCGGCGCGATATGTGGCGGTTTTAAGCCGGCTTAATCATTTTCGGTACATGATGATTCTGGGCGGGGAAGAGGGGCTGAAGAAGGAGATTGCGCTGGCCAATGCGGAGCTGAAGAAACAGCAGCCGGCGGAGCCTGGGTTTGAACCCGGCGACTTGCACATTGCATTTGCGCGCCGAAGGGAACGCAGGCGACGTTTCAGAAGAAGGTGACGGCCAACGGCAAGTGGCACATGGTTGCCGTGACGGTGACGCACGAGGGGAACGATGCGCCAAGTTCAACGTTGCGAAGGGGGCGGATCAGGGATGAAGGGACGGCCCTCTCCCGCGGTATCGGGAGAGGGCAAGCCCAAAACCTGAGCATTCTTATTTGGCGCGGTTGAAGCGATCTTCGGCGACTTGCCAATTCACGGCGCTCCACCAGGCGGCGATGTATTCCGGGCGGCGGTTCTGATATTTCAGATAGTAGGCGTGTTCCCAGACATCCAGCCCGATCACGGGAAAGGCCCCTTCCATGATGGGGGAATCCTGGTTGGCTGTGGAGATCACCTCAATATTCTGGCCCTTCTTGACCAGCCAGGCCCACCCTGATCCGAAACGGGTTGTGGCCGCGGTGTTGAACTTTTCCTTGAATGCGTCGAAGCCGCCGAAGGTGCTGGTGATGGCGGTGGCGAGATTACCGACGGGCTGAGCACCGGGCTTGTTTGCGGGGTTGAGGATTTCCCAGAAGAGGGAGTGGTTGTGATGGCCGCCGCCGTTGTTGCGCACGGCGATCTTGATTGCATCGGGAACGATGGCAAGATTGTTCTGGAGCAACTCATGCACCGGCTTACCATCCAATTGAGGGGCCTGCTCGATGGCCTTGTTCAGGTTGGTTACATAGGCGGCGTGGTGTTTGTCATGGTGAATCTCCATGGTCTTGGCGTCGATGGCCGGCTCGAGAGCGTCAAACGCATAGGGGAGGGGGGGAACGGTGTAAGGCATGTGCGGTTTCCTTCCAAGTTGATGTTAATGTCATTCTCAGGTGTGGAACGGTAGTGCTCCCGCTGGGCAGGGTCAATGAGCGCGGTGGGACAAATGGCCGATGCGTCGATGAACAGAAACTGGTTGCTAAGCGACAGTACATGAGATGATCGGCGGTTGCTTACTGGGGCAGATGACGCAAAATGGGAGACGGGGTTGGTGGAGGTGTTGAACATGAAGAAGTTCGCGGGCCGGTTTTTGCGGATCGCGCCGAACAACACGGCGCGTGTTCTCGTTTGGATTTTCGCTGTTTGCTTAGCCTCTGAACCGCTTTTCGCTGAAGCCGTGAGAAAACCGCTGCTGACTGTCAGCAGTGCGGGCGTTGTTGAAGGGGTATCACCCACATCCGATCAGGTCACCGTTGTGCGCAGCATGGATTCGGCTGCGCCGGGCATCGTGGTGACGATCCAGCCGGGCAAGGAGGGATATCCGGGAATCAATGTTAAGCCGGTGGGGGCGGCCGCGTGGGACCTGTCGGCTTTTGGCCATGTCGAGGCGAGGGTGGTGAACACCGGTGGCAGGGACCTTAACCTTTCGTTGCGGGTGGATAACGCGGGGGACTGGCGGAATAACCCGTGGAACACAGAAAATATATCCATCAAACCGGGTGCTTCGGCGAAAGTGATAGTGATCTTCGGCTATGCGTATGGCCATAAGCCGAGCTACAAACTCAAGCCGGGGGCGGTGACGAATCTGCTACTGTTTGCCGGAAAATCGGATGCAGTGCAGTCGTTTCGACTTGAAGCCCTGGAGGCGGGCGGCGCGGCCGGTGAAAAGCCTCCGGTGGATCCAGAGTCCATTCGGGTGTGGCCCAAGGGTGGGCTGCTGCTTGGGGAGGGCCTGGTCATAGATGCTGCAAAACAAATCAGTGCGAAAGGGGCACAGGCTTCGATTATTTTGGAAGATGATCGGCAGGCGTTGCAGATTGCATTTCCGTCGGCCAAGGGTGAACAGTGGGCAACGCTCAAGCCGGCGGTGGGGCGGTGGAACTTGAGCGACAGCATGGAGGTTCGCGTGAAGGTGCGGAACACGGGAAAGGGTCCCGTCGCGCCGCGGCGCGCTTGGAGAGCAATGGTGGGATGTCGGATTGGGCCGTGACGCCTCCACTGCCATCCGGCGGCACGGCAGAGCTGACAATTCCATTTACGGCCTCGACGATCTGGACGGGCGACAAAGGGACTGGGAACAAAGTCAGCAGTGATGCTGTCTCGGCAGTGACCGTTTCCGTAGAGCACACGGACGGTGATTCGAGTTTACGAGTGGAGGCGATTCAGGCTGATCTGCCTATGGCGTTGGAGGCGCCGGACTGGCTTGGAAAAAAGCCGCCGACGCCCGGCGATTGGGCTCAGACCTTCGGCGAAGAGTTCAATGGCGATGCGATTGATCCCGCGAAGTGGAACATCTACGGCGAAAACTATTGGGACAAGTCGAGCCATTTCAGCAAGGACAACGTGATCATCGGCGGGGGTGTGGTAAAGCTGCGATTCGACAAGAAACGCGGCCATCACAATGACGACGCCAAGCGGGCCGAGACTGATTATGCGACGGGCTTCGTGGACACGCTTGGCAAGTTCAGTCAGCGCTATGGGTACTTCGAGGCGCGAATGAAATTGCCGACCAGGCCGGGGCTTTGGCCGGCTTTCTGGATGATGCCCGACCGGGGGCCGGGTACGACCAATCGTCAGGACACGGGCAACGGCGGGATGGAGTTTGATGTGATGGAGCATCTGACGCGCTGGGGACCAAATCGTTACAACATCGCAATGCACTGGGATGGGTACGGCAAGGAGCACAAGTCGACGGGCTCTGACAAGATTTATGTGCGTCCAGACAAGGACGGGTTTATCACGGCGGGGTTGTTGTGGACGCCGGGGTCGCTGGTGTATTACGGCAACGGCCGGGAAGTGCTGCGATGGGATAACGCTCGCGTGAGCAACGTGCCGGCGGAGATCATGTTCACACTGCCGACGGGCGGCTGGGACAATGATGAGCTGGATGATGCGCAACTGCCCGGTGATTTTGCAATTGATTATGTGCGCGTATGGCAGCGTGCAGATTTGGCGGCCGGCGCGACGACGCGGCCAAAATGAACTTTCGATTTTCTGAACAGGGTGAAACGCGGAGAGGACCATGAAAAATTTCTTGATGTTGTGCGTTCTTATGTGTTGCGCAAACGCGGCCTGGGCCGATGACGCGGCGAACCTCATCTCCAATGGCGACCTTGAAGCGGTGGCGGATGGAGGCCCTGTTGATTGGAAGCTGGGTTCAGGAGCGACGTGGGAGAAGGAGGGGGATAATCATTTTCTGCGACTCAAGACGCCGCAGCCGGGCCAGGAGGTGCTGGTGTATCGGGCGGTTGTTCTCAAGCCGGAGATCAAGGCACTGTGGTTAACGTTCAAGGTGCGTTATGAAGGGATCGAGCGCGGGAAGCAGAACTGGTTTGATGGCCGGATCATGATGAATTTTAAGGACGCCCAAAAAGAGACGGTGAATCCCGGCCCAGGCGCGCCCAGCTTTCACGGGACGGTTGCGCAGTGGAAGGAGCAGACGCAGCAGTTCAAGGTCCCGGACGGGGCAAAGACGCTGGAGATGATGTTCACGTTATTCAATGCGAAGGCGGGCCAACTGGATTTTGATGATGTTCGATTGATTGCGATTCCAGCGGATGTGATCAACGCGGAGGAAGCGGAGAAGGCGGCCAAAGAAGCGGCGCGAATCGCGGCATCCCGAAGCCCAAGCCGCAGGTGGCGGTTCCCAGCGCCGACAAGCTCCCGCCGGAGTTGCACGTTGCCGGGAATGAGATTCAGACTCTTGCCGGCAAATCGGTTTGGCTCCAGGGCGTTGCGATTCCAAGCCTGGAATGGTCTGGCGGGGGAGAGCATGTGCTTGAGTCGATCGGGGTGGCGATCAAGGAGTGGAAGGTGAACTGCATTCGCCTGCCGATCCGGGAAAACTTCTGGACCGGACATGGCCCCTATCAAAACGACGGCGGGATGCACTATCGGCAACTGGTGGATGACGCCGTCAACGCGTGCGCCGGCAACGGCGTTTATATCGTGATCGACTTACATGATTTTCGTGCGCCCACCGAAGTGCATGCCGACTTCTGGAAGGACGTGGCCAAACGATACAAAGACCATCCGGCCGTACTGTTCGAGTTGTTCAACGAGCCGCATGATCTGACGTGGGAAGTCTGGCGCAATGGGGGAACGGTGACAGACAAAAAGAAGGCCAAGGACGTGGCGGCCGAGAACAAGGAGCAGCTAACCACTTTCACCACCATCGGCATGCAGAAGCTGGTGGCCGTTGTGCGCGGAGAAGGCGCGAAGAATATCGTGATTGCCGGCGGACTTGATTGGAGTTATGACCTCTCGGGGGTGTTGAATGGCTTCGCGTTGGATGATCTGGATGGGCATGGAGTTGTTTATTCCAGTCACGTCTATCCCTGGAAAAGCGGCTGGAAGGGAAAATTCGTCGAGGTGGCGGAGAAGTACCCGTTGTTCCTCGGTGAGGTGGGGGCAGACACGCAGAAAATGGATTTCATCCCCGCTAATCGCCAGGAAGATCCGGCCACCTGGGTGCCCGACATGTTGGGCCTGATCCAGAAGCACAAACTGAATTGGACGGCATGGAATTTTCACCCCAAGTCCACGCCGCGCGTCATTCTCGACTGGGACTACACGCCAACGCCGTTCTGGGGAGCGTTCGTGAAGAAGGCGCTGGCCGGGGAGCAGTTCGAAATGAAGAAGATGCGATGAGATCGACATTAGTTGGCGTCGCGTTCAAACCGGCAATCCACGGACCCTCCAACTAACAGACGATTCATGATTGACCGGTTACGACGGCCTGTGCTTCTTGTCAGCGTGCTTTGGCTGTCGTGGCTTAGCATGATGCTCGTGCATGAGGTGGGGCATGTCGTGGGGGCGTGGAGTACAGGCGGTCGGCTGCAGCGCGTGGTTTGGCATCCGGCCGTTATCTCGCGGACCGATGTCTGGCCGAATCCGCATCCGGTGATTGAGGTTTGGGCCGGGCCGGTGATAGGGAGCCTGATTCCGTTGATGCTGGCGGGGATCGCGTCGAAAACGCGATTGAATTTCGCGTATCTGGTTTGGTGGTAGCGGGGTTTTGTCTGATCGCAAATGGCGCGTACATCGGAATCGGCGCGGTTCATCCGGTTGGGGATGCCAGGGAATTGATCAAACTCGGGATGCCGCGATGGTCCCTGGCGGGTTCTGGAGTGATCGCCACGGCTTTGGGCTTTTGGATTTGGGATCGCGTGAGTTCACAGCTGGGGTTTGGCGAGTCGCCGCAAGACGTTCGCCGAGCTCACGTGATTGTTGTTGTTTTACTTGCGGTGCTGGTGACGGGTGTTGGCATTGTCTTTGGTGATCCTGGAAGTTGAGACTCCCTCACCGCCGCCAGTTGGGTTGAGCATATATTTGGCGCTCAATGCACAGTCGCAAGGTCTTGGACGGCTGGCGAGTTGGTGGTTGTTGTTGTCGAAGATGGTGACGTGGACATTGCGGTTGACTTTGGCGGCGTAGTTGTGGGTGCCGAAGATCATGAAATGGCCTGGGTGTTTGGAGTCGGCGATGACTGATCCGCCGGAGGTGGGGGTGCCGTCGCCCCAGTCGATGACGATGTGATAATCGCTGGGCGTGAAGGAGGGGTCGTCGGTGAAGTAGGCGACGGTGGCGCGGAACGGCTGGCCGTGGTTGACGGTGAAGTTGCTGCGGGAGGCCGAGACGTTGTGGGGGTTGTTGCTGGTGACAGCCACGGCGTTGGAAAATTCAGAGGTGTTGTGAATGGTGCTGGCGGGCGGGGGATCGGTGGCGGTTGCGGTGATAAACTGGCCGGCGCTGGCCGCGTTTGACGGGGAGAAGCTGATGGCGGCGTGGCCATTGCCATCGGTGTGAACGGTGGTCTCACCCAGCAGCGTCGTTCCCTGGCGCCCGCTGAGGGGTTGGCGAAGAACTGGATGCGGTAATCGGTGTTGGCGGCGCTGTCGAGGACGCCGGTAATGGTGAGCGTGCCGGCGGCGTTGACGGCGGTGCTCAGGACCGGCTTGTTCTGCAAGCCATTGGGGCCGGTGTCGGCGTCAAAGTTAGCCGGGGCGTCGTTGGCGGTGGGGCCGTCGTTGCCAAGGTCGATGCCCAGCCCGGTGTTGGAGTAGATGGAGTTGTTAACGATGTTGGCGGAATTGAAGGCAGGGAGGTTGGAAGGATTGGGCCGGGTGGCCGAACCGTTGCCGACGGCCACGCCCGCGCCTTTGTTGAAGGCAATGGTGTTGGGGGCGGCGTTGTTGAAATTGTCCTGGCCGATGGTGACCTGTGCCGCCGGGGAAGTCGGCCGACCCGACAAGAATCCCGGCCGCGCCGTTGCCGAGGGCGGAGGTGCCATCGGCGGCGGTGCCGATGAGGTTATTGATGATGAAGCCGCCGGTGGCGTTTTCGCCACGGGCTTCGATGCCGTATTGGCCGTTGGCGGAGATGAGGTTGCCGGACAAAGAGACTTTTCCCGCGCCCGCTCCGCCACCGGCGCTGCTGACGGCGGGTTTGACGGTGGCCGAGGGCGGTGGGCCAGCCGGGGGACTGGCGGGCGGGGCTAAGCCGCCGATGTAGGTCGCCTCGGCTTCATTGAGGATGCCGTCGAGGTGGTTGGCGAGGGCCTTTGTGCCGGTGAGGTCGGTGCCGATGTAGTTCCCCAAGATCGAATTGCCCCCCGAGACGGTGCCGGCGCCGGAGGAATCGGTGAGGGTGATCCCGTTTTCGGCGTTGCCGGAGATGAGATTTCGGCCGGCGGCGCTGCCGTCACCGACCTGGTTGCGCTGGCCGTCCTGGATGGTGATGCCCGAGCCGAGATTGGCGACCGACTTTGTGCCGGTGGCGTCGGTGCCGATGTAATTGCCTTCAATCATGGTGCCGGCTGACGATTGGTTGGTTGCATCAAGGGGCGGGCCCACGATGAGGAGGCCCGAACCACGGTTGCCGGAGATGACGTTGCGATCTGCGCCAGCGGCAACGGTGCCGCCGACACAGTTGGGAAGCTGGCCGACGCGGTTGTTGACGGAGGCGTTGGTATTCTGGATGAAGACGCCGTTTTTGAAGTTAGGGAGAGCGGTGTCGCCGGCGAGGTTGGTGCCGATGTAGCAGTTTTGAATTTCGGCGTCGGTGGCATTGAGGACATAGATGCCATTGCCATGAAATTTATTGATGACCAAGCCACGGATTTGGCAGCTTCCGGCGCCGTTGGCGGTGCCGTCGATGGTGAGGCCATCGGCATTGCCGGCAAACTGACCGCTAAGCTGGATGATGGGGGCGCCGGCGTAGCCAGGTTGGGTCATTCCCAGGATATCGGTGTCGGCATCGGTGATGGCGGGGAGGGCGGAGAGGGGGGTGATAGTGTGGGCGCCGCTGCCGGGGATGTTGAAATCGATGACATCAAGGCCGGTGTTGGCATTGGCCTGATTGATCGCATCACGCAGAGACCCGGCCCCGGCATCATTGGTGTTGATGACGGTGATCGTTGAGAAGAGGACGCGTGGCTCAAGCCGGTCGAGGAGAGCACGGCTGGCGGCGGCGACAGATCTGGCGATTTGCGATTGGGGCTTGGACATGGGGACCACTTTCCTTGCGAATGAGGGCCTGATGATAAAAAACTGTGGAATTGAGATGGGGTGAATCGGACCAGTGTCAGGGCATTGCCGTCAGGGGCGTCGCGTGGTGGCGAAGCTGATGCCCGGCCGAATCCATTTCTCTCCACTCCAGGATCAAAATCGGACAGTGCGCCGGCTTGGCGCGTGGGGGGAGGTTAGCGATTGCATGTGGTTGTGGCAAGGAAAATACGCGGGGGTGTCAAACCTGCACAGCCGCTCTCTGATTCACTAACACAATCCCCATCTTTAACCATCGACCATAGACGTTGTCGAGCCATGTCACCCGGAGGCGCAGCGACAATCCATTCTAATCCAATTCGCTTCCTCCCGCGACTTCTCGCGCCTTCGCGGTTATTCCGCTCCCCTCCGCGCCAGCTCAAAATACCTCTCCGCCTGCCTCTCCCAAATCTCCGCCATCTCCTTCACCCGCTCCGGCTTCTCCTGCGCCAGATTCTTCGACTCCGCCCGATCCGTCGCCAGATCATACAACTCCCATGGCGTCCCCTTCCCATCCGCCACGATCTTCCAATCTCCCACCCGCAGCACCCGGTTCTCCACGTGCAGCCACCACAGCGACTCATGCTTCACCGTCCCATCCTTCGCCAGCACCGGCAGCAAACTTTGCCCCGGCGCCGTCGGAACCGCCTTGCCCGCCCAGGTCTCCGCCCGCTTCCCACCCGCCGCCTCCAGAACTGTCGGCACGATATCAACCAAATGCCCCGGCGTGTGCCGCAACTCCCCCTTGCCTGCGATCCCCTTCTCCATCCCCGCCGGCCAGTGCACGATCAGCGGCGTCGAAATCCCGCCCTCATGCACCCACGACTTGTGCCTCCGAAACGGCGTGTTCGACATCGTCGACCACCCCGGCCCAATGCTCAAAAACGTCCCGGCCGATCCAAACTCCGCCCCCGGGTCATGCCCATCCCCGCGCACCATCATCTCCGCGCTGGCCCCGTTGTCCGACAGAAACAAAATCAGCGTGTTCTCCATCGCCCCCATCGCCCGAACCTGCTCCAGCACCCGCCCAATCTCACGGTCCATCCGATCCACCATCGCCGCATGAATCGCCATCTTCTTCGCCTGAAATTCCCGCTGCCCCTCCGTCAAATCCCCCCACGCCACCGGCCGATTCACTTCATTGGCCCCCAGCTTTCTGATCGCCTCCGGATACGCCCACGGCGGCCCAAGGTCCCGCTCCACCGCCGACAACCCGCTTCCGCCAATGCCCATCGCATGCATCCGCTCCCACCGCTCCTCCCGCATCACGTCCCACCCGCGAATGTATTTGTCCCGATACCGCGCGATATCCTCCGCCGGTGCCTGCAGTGGAAAGTGCGGCGAAGTAAACGCCAGGTACTCAAAAAAAGGCCGGTCCGCATACTTCTCCGCATGCTCGCGCAAACACTTGATCGCATGCTCCGCAATCGCCGTCGTCGCGTAATATCCGCTCTCCGGCCTCACCGCCGGCAGCGCCTTCCCATCCTCCAGATGCACCCGCGGCGAAAAATACCGGTCGTGATCATCAAGGCTATACGAATGGTCAAACCCGCTCTGCATCGGCCGCCCATCCAGGTGCCACTTGCCCGAGTGATACGTGCGATACCCCAGCGGCCCAAGCATCTCCGGCAACAACGGCGCCCACCCTGGCCGAACCCCATTCACCCCGCTCACCACCCCCGGCACCGTGTCGCGCCGCACCGCCTGCGCATAATACCCCGTCAACAGCGCCGCCCGCGAAGGCCAGCACCGCGCGGTGTTATAAAACTGCGTAAAACGCAATCCCTCCTTCGCCAGCCGATCCAGATTCGGCGTCGATATCTCCCCGCCATAACACCCCAGATCCGAAAACCCCATATCATCGGCCAGAATAATCAATACATTCGGCTTCCCCACCCCCGCCCCCTCCACACCGCCCGCCCACGCCATCACCACGCTTGCCACCAGCGCGCACCAAAAATGAGCACGCGGAAAAATAACGTGTTTCATGTCGCCCATCCTACCTTCCCCGAAGCCCTGCTGTCCCGCGTTACATGAAACCGGTGGCGCGTGATTCGCGCGACGATTTCAGATGCGTCGAATTGAACATCACTCGAAGATAACCTGCTTGACGTACTCCAGGCTTTTCAGCTTGGTGTCCACTTCGCCTTTCTGACGCTTGTTGAGGAGGAAGATGATGTCGTCGTTTTTGGTGAGCATGTAGAGGGGGGCGACGACGCCGCCGGTGAGGGTTTGGCCGTTTTCGAGCGTGAGGATGTATTGCAGCTCGCGGGCGGGATAGGTTTTGCCGCTGTATTCCTTGATGTCGCTGCCGCTGTCCTTGAAATGCCATTCAGGTTGATCGCGCTCCCACAGCACCTTGGCCTCCATGGATTTGATGAGCGCGTAGGGGACGTCGCGGTATTCTTTGTCGGTGTCGTTCCAGACGCGGATTGGTTTGTCGCGGGTGGTGCAGAATCGGCCGTGGATTTTCTCGCCGCTGCTCATGACAAGCGTGGCCTTGCGCACCCCGGTCGTCTTCAGGGCCAGGATTGAATGGCTGGGAAGCGGGGGCAGCGGGCTGGGTGGTGGTGGGCTTACCTTGTGATAGAAGCCAGGAGAGATCGTCTTGGCCGGCAGGAGCTTGTTTCACCGGGGCCGTAGTTGGGGGCGCGGCGGGAACTGGTCCACAGAACATCAAGGCGGTGAACAAGGGAGGAAACGTGACAACGGGGAGCCGCATGCTTGTTCCTTTGGGGCGATGGGTCCGTAACATTGTAACGAATGCGGGATGAATTGTTGCGAGCGATGGCCGTGGTGGCGCCCGGTGCGTGGGCGGTGGGGGTGAGCGGGGGCGCGGACAGTGTGGGGTTGCTGGCGCTGTTGCGGGAACGGACAGACCTGCGCCTGGTGGCCGTGCATCTGGACCATGAGATGCGCGGCGCGGAAAGCGGCGGGGATGCGGAATTTGTGCGCGAGCTTTGCAGGGGCTGGCGGATTGAATGTGTGGTGGCGCGTCGGGCGGAGGTGGAAGCGGGGTTGACTGATTTGCCGTCGAATCTATCAGCGCGGTTACGCGAGGTGCGCCGGGTGCTCTTTGAGCGGGCGGCGGCGGAGCGGGGATTGTCGGGCGTGCTGCTGGGGCATCATGCGGATGACCAGGCCGAGACGATTATGCAGCGACTGGCGCGCGGAGCTGGGCCGGCGGGGCTGAGCGGAATGAAGGCGGATGTGGCGGTGAAGGAGATGCGGATTGTTCGGCCGTTGTTGGCGGTGCGGCGGGAGGCGGTCCGCGCTTATCTGCATGAGATCGGGCAGGAATGGCGGGAGGATTCGAGCAACGCGTCAGATAAATATGCACGGAATCGGCTGCGGAAGCTGCTTGGGCGAGAGGCCGGGATTGGTGGCGGCGCTGTTGGAACTGGGGGAGAGGATGGGGGGGCTGAATCGGTGGCTGGGGGAGGTGACACCGGTGTTGGCCGAGCGGTTTGACGTGCGGGAGTTGCGGGGATGGCCGGAACTGGTGGCGGCCGAGGCGGGGCGGCGATGGCTGATCGCGCGGGGCGGGGGCTGATGATGTCGGGATTGAAACGGTGGAGCGGCTGATGATCATGGTGGAGGATGCGGCTTCGGGGGCGACGCAGGTTTTTCCAGGAGGGGTGGTGGTGCGCCGGCGGGCGGGGGCGATGTTTGCGGACAAGGGGTAGAGTCGCGCCGGCAGGTGTGCCGGCGGCTGTGGGTTTCTCGACGGGTGAAATTATCAGGGGCGGGAGTTGATCGGCTGGTTACCGATGTCGTTGTTGGCCCGGTCGCGTTCGCGGATGGCCTGGTCGCGGACATCCTGATTAATGGTGCGCATGCGGTCGATGACGTTGTTGTCCACGTTGTGCTCGCGGAGGTATTGCTCCTGCTGGGTGGTAAGCTCGAAGATCTGGCCGGTCGCCTGCAGTCGGCGGATCATTTCCTGATCGCTCAGGCCGGCGCTGCGCATGGCGACCACTTCGTCGAGCGTGACGTAGCCGTCGCGATTGAGATCGGCGGTATTGGAGTTGTTGACGTCGGCGGCGGTAGCGGGGCGAGCCTCGGCGTTGCGGGAGGCTTGAATGGCTTCGTCGTGATGGGCTTTGTCGCTCTTGGACAGTTGGCTGCCGACAAGATAGCCGCCGCCAGCGCCGAAGGCACCGCCGATGAGCGCGCCGAGGATGCGGTTATTTTTGCCGATTGCCGCGCCGGCGGCCGCGCCGCCAACGCCGCCGATGACGGCGCCTTGCTCCTTTTTATTCCCCGGGAGGCTCTCGCATCCGGTGAGGCTGGCGAGGGGGGCGAGACTGACAGAACTGATCAACAGCGTTGAAAACATCTTTTTCATATGGGGTCTCCATAGGCATAGTTTGCGAACGGCGTGCCAGCGGGGACGGTTACTTCACCGTGGATCCGTGACGACGCCGATAAGGGAGACATGGGTGTTTTGACGGCGGTTGGGCTGAATGTGGAGAATTTTTCGCCGGCCGGGCTTTGCGAGCTGGTGACGAACGAGGCGCACTTTCGTCGGGTGGTTTTGGATGGGATGCTGCAGGCGCGGGTGAGTCTGGACGTGATGACGGCGGATTTCAAGGCCATGCTGGTGCCGGCGGCCGGGCGGCGGAGAGCGCCGTCGATCGTGGAGCATTTTCGGCGGCTGGCGGCAAGGGGCGTTGAGATCCGGCTGCTGCACGCCGGCACGCCCAGTGGGCCGGCGCTGGCGGAGTTGAAGCGGGCGCTGCCGGAGCGGCTGACGATTCGGAGGTGTCCGCGATTGCATGCGAAGGCGGTGGTGATTGATTGCAGGGCGATGTATCTGGGTAGCGCAAACCTGACGGGAGCGGGGCTGGGTGCGAAGGCCGACGGGAAGCGGAATTTTGAGATGGGGGTGTGGACGGAGTCGGCCGGGATGATCGATGCGGTGCTGGAGGAGTTTAATGCGCTGTGGGAAGGGAGGCGGTGCGAGGGGTGCAGGAGGAAGGACGTGTGCCCGGTGCCGCTGGAGGAGCCAGGCGAGTGAGGGGTGGATGGGTGGATTGGTTCATTGATTGATGCAGATTTGAATGACTGCTATTGCAATTGTGAACGAACGCCGCGGCCCTTCAGGGGTTGCAATGAAGAACGTGCCCTGAGGAGGGCACGTTCTTTCACAGAGGAAGTTGGGGTGGAAGAGGGATTGACCGTAGAGAGCGTTGAGACGCCTATCCGTGATTGGGCGGATCGTCGGCGCCGTGGCGGCCTTTGTCCTTGTCCGGAGTCGCAGCGCCGTTGTGGCCGCGGTTTTTGTTGCGGTCATCGGCCGTGCGAGACTTGTGCCTGGGGGCGTCGTCCGCGCCGCGATGGTGGGCCGGCTCGGGCGGCTCGCCTTTGTGGTGCTTGGCGGCGGCGGGGGATGCAGAAACGCCCAAAATGGTGATGCCCAGGCCGAGGGCGG
Source organism: uncultured Phycisphaerales bacterium (assembly GCA_963788015.1). Classification (GTDB taxonomy): domain Bacteria; phylum Planctomycetota; class Phycisphaerae; order Tepidisphaerales; family Tepidisphaeraceae; genus JBBRHH01. The sequence continues at coordinate 837,795 of CAWBEY010000012.1, read as the reverse complement.
AAAGACGGTTGAACATGATGCCTCCTGTTCATGGGAGTAAAAATTTTGCCTCGCCAACAACTGGCTGGGCTGAGGGGGAGAATAGAGGGGAGGCGGAATTGTGAGGCGGATTCTGCAAAGATTGCAGCAAAGATCTTTGCTAAAGATGGGGAGGGATCTGGATCAACCCACTCAAATTAAATTCCGGCAGGATTGCGGGAACTATCCATCAGAAGGAGTTGCCAAAAGCGGCCTACGGCTTGAAGAGGCGTACGAGCAATTCAACCGTGCTGGGACGCGTTCTGTGGTTCGAAAACTGCATTGATGCCGAGATAGAGGCCGATTGCTGCGCGAAGTTTCGACAATTGGTCCACATAACCTTCGGCCATGAGCTTGAAACGTGCTTCATTCTTTGGCCGCACTTCGTGGGCGAGGGAGGCGAGTCCGTTTTCCAATCGCGTTATCTGGGACTGAACGAGTTGGAGATCTTCATCGTTGGCGATCATTGACGCACCTTAATTAGTCCTTTTCCTGGCCCGCAAGGCATGCTGGGAAGGGACACCCATTTCACGTAGATCCGTCCGGAGCGACTGAAATTGATGGAAAAGAATGAGAGGGATGGCCAAGGCGGTGGAGCAACAACCTATTGCTCTTTTACCACGGTGAACCATGCCGACCCGGCGAGAGCGCCCTCTAAAGACTTGCATGTGCAGACGAGCTGGTATTTTCTGCTGAGAGAAATGGCCGGCGCTATGTATGGGTCCCATCTTAGCTTCAGCTGAATACTGACGTCCCTTTCCTTGGATGTTGTCTTTTGCGGCAAGTCGATTGGAATGAACACTTCTTGTGCGGCTTGATTACCGCAATCGTCCAGCAGCACAAACATAATCGAATCGCTCGTGATGGTGTGCTCCTCGTCCGTCGCAAACGTAAAGTGGAGGCTCACCGGCACATCACCCCGTGCCGTTGTTGTGGCCGGAAAAACAATTGCCAGGTGGGCTTCCGGCGGACTGGGCCGGGCTTGGATAACGGCCGCGCAACCAAGGACAACTACGAGCCAGAGGAGAGGCTTGGAGCGCATAATAAAACCTTCACTGTGGGTGGCGAATCAGGAATGGCCAGCACAGAAGAATCGCGATACTTAACGCGGTTTGAATTCAACAACTTCAAAAACTCTCTGAAGTCGGAGTGTAAGAGGGTCGTAGCCATAAAGACTCTGGCGAAGAAACTCGGCGGCGTGGAGGCGTTCTTCGGGTGTTTTTGAAAACCAGAAGGCACGTTCGTCTGGCTCATCATCGAGCCGGCCGACCGAGAAGGCTGTCTTGTCGAGACGATACTCGGCCGGGCCCTCGTTCACTGGCCGATCAGTTGTGGCGCCTGTTTCCATTCCTTTGATTCTAGCCGAAGCCGGCGCTTGCGACGAGAACATCACCTGTAGGACGACGAGAGGGCTGGGGCGAGTGAGGCGGCGGTGATACAATTTACCTATGAGTGACTGGACTTCATACGTGGAAGAACTGGGGCGGTCGGCGCGGCGGGCTTCTCGGCAGTTGGCGGAGCTGACGGGGGCGGTGAAAGTCGCGGCGCTGCGGCGGGTGGGGGAGGCGCTGTGTGCGAATGCCGCACAACTGGTGGAGGCGAACGGCCTGGATATCGCGGCCGCGAAGGAGGCGGGGCTGGCGGGGCCGCTGGTGGAGCGGCTGAAGTTGAGCGAGAAAAAGGTCGCGGCAATGGCCGACGCGGTGGAGCAGATCGCGCAGCAGGTGGATCCGGTGGGGCAGATTATCGAGGGGTACGTGCGGCCCAATGGGCTGCGGATATCCAAAATGCGGGTGCCGATTGGGGTGATCCTGTTTATCTATGAGTCTCGGCCGAACGTGACGTCGGATGCGGCCGCGCTTTGCTTGAAATCGGGCAACGCGATCATCCTGCGCGGGGGAAGGAAGCGTTTCATTCCAATCGAGCGATCGCGAAGATCATCGCCGAATCTTTGAAGCAATCAGCCATCGATCCGGCGGCGGTGCAGCTAATTGAGCACACGGATCGTGCGCTGTTGCCGCATTTGCTGAAGCTGGACAAGTACATCGACGTGGTGATTCCGCGCGGTGGGGAATCGCTCATCAAGGCGGTGGTGGAGCAGTCCACGATTCCGGTGCTGAAGCATTTCACGGGGAACTGTCATGTGTATGTGGATGCCCAGGTGAGCGGGATGGAGGAGATGGTGCGGGCGGTTTGTGTGAATTCCAAGACGGGATATCCGGGCGGGGCAGTTTGTAATGCGGCCGAGAAGATCCTGTTTCACAAGGATGCACCGGCGGGACTGCTGGCCAGCGTGTGCGCGGACCTGGCGGCCAAGGGAGTGGAGATTCGGGCCGATGAGCGGACGCGGAAGTTGTATCCGGCGGCAAAGGCGGCCGTGGAGAGCGACTGGCCGGAGGAGTATTTAAACTTGATTGTGGCGGTAAAGGTGGTGGATTCGCTGGAGGAGGCGGTTGGGCATATCAATGAATATGGGAGCCACCATACCGATGCAATCTTGACGGGGAGTTTGAAGGCGGCCGAGAAGTTTACCAAGGGGGTGGACAGTGGGTCGATCATGGTGAACGCGAGCACGCGGTTCGCGGACGGCGGGGAGTATGGGCTGGGGGCGGAGGTGGGGATCAGCACGGACAAGCTGCATGCGCGGGCCGATGGGGGCGATGGATTTGACTACGTATAAGTGGGTGGTGAGTGGGGAAGGACAGGTGCGCGAGAGACTTGAGACCGGAGACTTGAGACTAGGAGGAAGATTCGCCCAAGTATTTCGCTCGCAACTCGGCCGAGACTTCTTTCCAGTCGCGGTATTCGCCACGATCGATTTGGTCTTCGGCTTCGTCGATGGCGTTGAGGGTTTCTTCATCAAGTTCCAATGGGTCTTGGTTATTCATCATGGCACCAGAACTAGTTTGCCGTGGGATTCGCCTTGCATGATTTGGGTGTGGGATTCGGGGGCGTTGGCGAGGGGGATTTCTTTGTCTATTACTGGGCGGAGGGAGCCGTTTTGGAGGCCGGCGATGAGATGGGCGTGGATGGCCTTGAGATCCGCTTCGGTGGCGTTCATGAGGGTCATGGCGCGGATGTCGGCGTCTTTTCCCATCGCGTCGCGGGGGTTGATCTCAACCGGGCCGCGGCTGCCCACGATGACCACTCGGCCAAATTTGGCGAGGACGGGAAGGTCTTTGCCGAGGTTGACGTTGGAGAGCATTTCCAGAATGAGGTTGACGCCCTGGTTGTTGGTGAGACCCAGGATCTGGTTGAAGTGGTTGGGGTCGTGGTGATCGAGGGCGTGGTGGGCGCCGTGTTCGGTGACGAGGCGGCGGCCGGCTTCGCTGCCGCCGGTGGCGATGATGGTGAGGCCGGCGGCGCGGGCGAGTTGGATGGAGGCGATGCCGACACCGCCGGTTGCGCCGTGGATGAGGATGGTTTCAGCGGCCTGGGCCTGGCCGCGATGGAAGAGGGCGCGGTGGGCGGTGCCGTAAGGAACGCCCAGAGCCGCGCCTTGCTGGAAGGAAACATTTTCCGGCAGGGGGCGGAGCTGCGGCTCGGTGCAGAGAATGAGATCAGCGTAGGCGCCGGTGAGCGAGCCAATGGTATAGACGCGGTCGCCAGGTTTAAAGGCGGTGACGCCGTCGCCGACGGATTCTACGATGCCGGCGGCGTCGGTGCCGGGCGTAAAGGGGAACTGGCGCTGGCCGTAGATGCCCGAGCGAATGTAAGCCTCGACGGGGTTGACGCCAATGGCTCGGGCGCGGACGAGAACCTGGCCGGAGGCGGGGCGGGGATCGGGGAGTTCTTCGAGCTTGAGAACGTCGGGCGGGCCGAAGTTGTGGATGCGGATGGATTTCATGGTTTCTCTTTTTCTGAGAATGGTTGGTGCGAGGTGGGCTTGATGATAGTTGTGAATCTCTCGGCCGGGTACTGGTATTTTTGAGGTTCGCCTGAAGTGAGAAGTGTCGTCGCATGCATGAGGAATGTGATGCGGATGAACAGCGGTGGTTCGGGATCAGTTGGTGCCGACGGCAGATGGGCCGCCTTTTATAGGCGGCCCATCTGCATGTGTCTCAAGTCGGAGGCTTTGGCCAGACCGAATTTTGCTGGGCCTAGACAGTTACAAGAGTTGGGGCAGCGGCGTCTTCAAGCTCTTCGACCACTTGAGAATTGGCGGCATCGGCGGCGACGCGATCGCCGAGCGGCTTTGCGGCGGCGGCGAAGGAGGGGTCGCTCAGGATTCTTTCAGCGGCGTGGCGGATGGCTTCGACGGAGGCGTCCGGCATGAGAGAGAGGCCCGCGCCGCGGTGGGTGACGCGGATCGCGTTGTCGTTCTGGTCGCGGCCGTGCGGGATGATGAGCATGGGGACGCGGCTGAGCAGGGCGCGCATCACCGTTCCGTGGCCGCCGTGGTTGATGACGAGAGATGCTTCTTTCATGACGTGTGAGTGGGGGGCGCTGTCTACGACGACGGTGTTCTGGGCGGGGCGAAGGTCGGTGGATTTAATCGAACCGCCCAGGGTGATGAGGACTCGGGCCGGTGAGCGGGGCGAGGGCGTCGATGATGTTTTGGAGGACGCTGGTGTGGCCCTGGAAGGTGGTGGAGAAGCTGACGGCGACGAGGCGGCGCGGTGTCGGATTTTGGCCAGGGGGATTGCCAGGGCCCAGCCCAATGGGGATCGGCGATCTGCGGCCCGACGTAGCGGACTTTTTCCGGGAGGACTTCGGCGGGGAAGTCGAAGGCGGGGCTGGTGGCGAGGAGTTCGAGTCTGGCGGGATGGAATTGATCGAGGACGTGGGCGAGCGGCGCCAGGTCCGAGTGCAGCGCGGGCGGCGTTGAGGGATGGCGAGGCCGGAGTCGAACAGCTGCTGGGAGCCTTGGGCGATCTGGCGGTGCAATTCGCGGTCCTCCTCGTTGCGGGCGGGAGGGAGGCCCGGCCCCAGGGGCGGGATGCCGGGGATTGGGGAGAGGCTGATGTTGGGGCAGAGGTTCACGAGAGGTTGGTTGAGGCTTTCGCAGCCGGCCATGACGCCAAAAAGTCATTTCGCACGTGACGACGAGATCGGCGGGTCCGGCGATGGAGTTCTTCGATGACGTCCTGTGCGTAGGCGAGGGCGTGGGCCGCACCAGATGTCGCGGATGACCGGCGAGCAGCCTTCCTGTGGTGTTGGGGCGGCCCAGTCGCGGCAGGTTTGGGATTCGGGGTTCGATCGGGGCGGTTTGGAGCGCGGTTCCAGGAGATAAAGGTTGCGCCGGCGGCCTGTGATTCAGGGCGATTGCAGGCTTCGCTCATGAAGCGGACGCGATGGCCGGCGCGCGAGAAGTTTTTTGGCGACGACGAGGGCGGGGCTGATGTTGCCGCCGCCTTCCCATGTGGCGAAGAGAAAATCGAATTTCGTGGGACATGGTGGTTTCTCCTTTCAGACTAACGGGTTCGCAGTTCTGACTGATTGCAGCGTTAACGAGAGCCGTTGTGGTTGCCTTGGCCGCGGACAGGCTTCGCCCCATGTCGCGGCGGAGGAGTTTCCACATGTAGACGTCGGTGGCGACGACAAGTGCGTCAAGGGCGCGCTGGCGGGCGCTGGGCTTTAACTTGCCGAGCGCCTCGGCGAGGGCGTCCGCAATCCACTGGCGGTGTTCTCGGCGGCCAACGGCGGTGAGGCGCTGGATGGCCGGGTGTCGTGGTTCGAGGGCGAGGAGTCGGATGACGGTATCGCCGGTGCGTTCGTAGTCGGTGTAAAGGCTGTTGACGAGGGCGGCGACGTCGTTGGAGGGATGGCCGCGCTGGGCGTTGATCTGCTGGGTGAGTATTCCGGCGGCGTCGTCGAGGAGACCTTCCTTGCCGCCAAATCGGCGGATGACGGTCTGGACGGTCACGCCGGCATCGGCGGCGATGAGGTCGAGGGTGATTTGATCAAACCAGTGGGTCATCAGACGGGCGATAAAGGCGTTGGTGATGCGGCGGCCGGTTTCTTCGGCCGACTGGGCACGGCTCGTTTGGGCGTAGGGGCGTGGGGGTTTCGGCCGGGCCAATTTCATGTTAGTTATACTAACATTAAAATTCGGGCTGTCAACCCGGAGTTGGGCGAAGATTTTCCTACGCAGTAGGCGCGGTCTAGTTGACCTTCTCGATCAAGGTCCAGCTTGTGCTCGGATCGATTGGCGGCCGATAGGTGGGGTCGTCGGTGCCGATGATGGTGCCGTGGTTGTCTTCGTATTGATAGCGGTGACTTGGAAGAGTGATCGATGAGCCGTCGGGCTGGCGATATTTATTGGTGTCGGTCACGTAGTGCATGAACCGTTCCTGTCCGTCTGCCTTGGCCGCCTGCTGGTTGGCGAAATTCTGGCGGATGCGGTCGGACGTGTCCTTGCTTTGCTGAACCGCCGCTTCGTGCATGATGCGCTGGCGTTCGGTGATCGAGTGCGCTGGTCCTGAAGCATTTTGGTTTCGGCGGCGATGCGATCGCGCTGGCTCTGGACCTCCTGGGCCCATATCTGCTGCTGCTTTTGCAGGAACTCCTGGCCGAGCGTGACTTGCAGGTTAAACCAGGGAAGCTGCTGAGTGAGTGAAGCGTCGATTGTATTGAACGTGGGAAGCAGTGCGTCGAGTTTTCCTTTCGGGGCGGTGTGGGATGTTGTTTCGGTGACGTAGGCGTAGTTGGGTCCCATGGAAATGCGTGCTGCCGGCTGTCTCAGGTCCAGGCACGGCCATTGCGGCGATGAACTCAGTCTCCATTGGCCCGTCTGGGGTGTCGTAGGCAAAGCGAACCATGCTCATCTGACACGGTCGATGCAGTGGATCGTGCTCGGTTTGTGTTTTGGCGACATCGGGCATGTCGGTTTCCGCGATCAACTTTGGCATTCTTGTCCGCGGCGATGAGCCGGGCAACTGGCAGGAATCAGGATCTGCTCCAGGAAGGCGTGGGGCGATGCGGGTAACTTGTGGATGATGTCGCCCATGAGCGTCATGTTGCCTTCGGCGAGGTTCTTCTCAGCTTCGGCCTTGAGGGCGGGGAAGGCGCGGCTGTAGTTTTCGCGGATGCCATCGACGTAAAAGCCGCGTGGGTAATGACGCCACTGGGCGTGCAGCGCTGGGTTGGAAACGTTAATGGTTACGGCAGGTGCGACCTTGACGTGAGCCCAGGAGATGTCGCTCTCCAACTTCCAGGAATCGGGAATAAGAATCGAATATGCGTCAACCCCCATCACCGCGTCGGGGATCATCTGGCGACGCAGCACGAGTGCGCCGGCCGCCGCGGGGTTGGTTGCTGGTTTGTCGGCAGGTTGATCTAGCGCGTAAGACTTTTGGGTGCTGAACGTCGTCATCTGAAGGTCATTTATCGTTATGGCCAGGAGGACGATCAGCATGATCCGGATCCCGGTGAAAGGCGAACGCCGACTTTGGAGATGAGAGCTATGCATCCCACAACAACGTGGGGCGTCCGACGAATATTTCGATGGTCTATCGTTTTTTGCACATAGCTGGTGATGGGGCCCGTTCGTGCGGACGCGGGCGAGGAAAAACTTTGGCGGTATGTTACACGCTCAGCGGAGGAGGGCGGTGATCGTCGGTTCGGGCAATGTCCTGTGGAGTATGTTCAGGAATCAGCCCGAGCCGTTCGGCTATCACTTTGCGGCGGTATTGAAAGATTTCTAAAAGCTGGCGGCGCACAAAGAGCCAGTGGGTAGCCCGGCCGAGGGGGCCAAAGGGGAGGCTGTAGATGACACGGTCTTCACAGTGCGTTCCGCCAGTATCCGCTGGGCTGAAGCGGTGCTGGTGATGCCAGAGGCGGTAGGGGCCTTTGATTTGCAGGTCGATGAACTGGTGCGGCGGTGAGTAGTCGATGATGCGGGTTCGCCAGCGGATAGGAAAATGGTTCCAGCGAATGGTGTAGTCGAGGAGGGTGTCCTGTTGGATAGTAATGGGGGCGGAGGTGTGGATTTGGAAGGCCAGCCAGGGCGGCGTGATGGCCGGAAGGTTTTCGGCCGTGGTGAAGAAGGCCCAGGATTGAGCGAGGGAGGCGGTGACGGTGAAGCGATCGGTGAGCTGGTAATACACGATTCCAGTTTAGGCGCGGGATTTGGCTGCGCACGCCGACGGCCATCAGGTGTATCAATGGGCGGGCGTTTGGGACGCTTTCTGATGAAGCAATGGACTGGCCGATTGTTGATAGGTGGATGCTGCCTGGTGCTGCTGCTTTATCATGCGCCGATGCAGGCTGGGCCGGCGGGGGCTGGAGATTATACGGCGGATGTGAAGCCGTTTCTGGAAGAGCACTGCGTGAGTTGTCATGGGGACAAGAAGCAGAAGGGCGATTTTCGGGTCGATACGCTGGATCGGGAGTTTTTAAGCACGGGGAATGCGACGCATTGGACGGAAATCATGGACCGGATCAATTCCGGAGAGATGCCGCCCAAAAAAGAGCCGCGGCCCAAGGCCGAGGCGGTGGCCAAGGTCGCCGAATGGATTTCGGCACAACTGACCGAAGCCGACGCGACGCGGCAATCGGGGCAGGGAGAAAAGGTTTCGTTTCGGCGGCTTTCGAGGGAGGAATATCGCAACACCATCCGTGATCTGCTGGGAGTGACGTTTGATGCGAAAGACCCGGCCGGCTTACCCGGAGGACCCGGATTGGCAGGGCTTCGAACGCATTGGAACGGTCTTGACGCTGTCGGCGGCGCACGTGGAAAAATATCTGGCGGCGGCGGAGACGGTGCTGAACGAGGCGCTGGCGCTGGGGCCGTCGGCGCCGAAGGTCGAGGTGATTCGGTGGACGGGGGCACAGATGCGGGCCGGGGGAAATGTGGCGCGCGAACTGGTAACCAAAGGATTGTCGGACAAGGTGCGGGCGGACATTGTGCCCAACAACGGCGCACTGGATGTCGCGATTTGACGGTGAAGACAACGGGCGAATACGTGCTGCGGATGAAGCTGAGCGGGCTTCGGCCGGAGGGTGGAAGGGCAGCGCGGCTCCGGGTGTATGCGACGGATTTAAATCGGACAATATTTGAGCGCGACGTGGAGGCGCCGGAGGATCGGCCGGTGACGATCGAGACGCGAGTGCATGTTCCGGCCGGGACGCATCTGATGCGGATCGTGAACGCGGTGGCCGGGCCGAACCCGGAGGAGCGGGCGTCACGGCCTCTGAATAGCAAGCCATTTTTTACGATGAAGGCGCGGCAGCCGTGGCAGATCAAGCTGACGGATGAGGATTGGAAGCCGATCTGGCCGACGATCTTGCTGGATTGGATGGAGTGGGAGGGGCCGGTGCAGGAGTCGTGGCCGCCGCTCGGCGCATCAGCGAATCTTTTTTGCCGGTGAGGGGGCGGCGAAGGATGCGGCGTATGCGCGGGAAATTCTGGCCCGGTTTGCAGCCAGAGCATTTCGCCGGCCGGTGGAGGAAGTCGAGGTGGATCGGCTGGTGAAGCTGTATGAGAACGCGCGGAAGCTGGGAGATAGTTTTGAATCATCGGTGAAGACGGGGCTGTTGGCGGTGCTGTGCTCGAAAAGCTTTTTGTATCTGGTGGAAGGGTCGCCGGCCGCGCCGTCAAACCGGCTAAATGACTTTGAGCTGGCTTCGCGGCTGTCGTACTTTCTCTGGAGCACGATGCCGGATGATCGGCTGATGGATCTGGCGCGAGAGGGCACCCTGCATCGGCCGGAGGTGTTGCGCGGCGAAGTGCGGCGGATGATGAAGGATGCGCGGGTGAAGGCGTTTGCGGAATCGTTTCCGCGGCAGTGGCTCCAATTGCGGCGGGTGGGGATGTTTGAGCCGGACAAGAAGATTTACCCGGATTACGACGAGAACCTGGAAAAAAGCATGATCGCGGAGACGACCAGCTATTTTCACGAGGTGCTGGAACAGAACCTGAGCGTGCGGGAGTTTCTGGATTCGGACTGGACGATGTTGAACGAGCGGCTGGCGGGGCATTATGGGATTGAGGGCGTGAAAGGGGAGGAGATGCGGCGGGTGGCGCTTCGGCCGGAGGATCATCGCGGCGGCTTGCTGACGCAGGCGTCGGTGCTGAGCCTGACGTCCGACGGCACGCGCCATCGGCCGGTGCATCGGGGGAAGTGGGTGCTGGAGTCGATCCTCGGCAATCCGCCGCCCCCGCCGCCGCCGAACGTGAGCGCGCTCAAGCCGCCGCCGCAGGGAGCGCCCAAAACATCGCTGCGTGCGAAGATCGAGCAGCACCGGGAGGACGTGAACTGCGCGGCCTGTCATCGAAAGATCGATCCGCTGGGGCTGGCGTTTGAGAACTATGATGCGGTGGGACATTGGCGGCTGGAGGAGACGTTAAAGGACGGCGCGGGGATGAACCCGACGCTGGACCCGAGCGGCGAGTTGCCCGACGGCAGAACGTTTGCGGATGCGGATGGTTTGAAGAAGCTGATGGTGGATGATCTGGATAAGTTTGCGAATGCGCTCGTGACGAAGCTGGCGACGTATGGGATGCGGCGGGGGATGACGTTTGGAGATCGCAAATCGTTGATGGGTATTGCGGAGCAGTCGAAGAAGCAGAATTATGGATTGGCCACGCTGGTGGAATCACTCGTGTTGAGCGATCTCTTTCAGAAGAGATAGCAATAGGGAACGGTATTTTATGGCCCATATTCTTTCCCAGCGTTGGCTTTTGTCGCGACGTCACTTTCTGCGCGGCATCGGGGCGACCGTGGCCTTGCCGCTCCTGGGAGCGATGACGTCTTTGCGGGCCAGTGACGCCGGGGCCAGCGCCAAGCCGCGCCGGGCGGTGTTCGTTTATATTCCCAATGGCGTGAATGGGATGACGTGGCAGGTGACCAACCCTGGACGCGGGTATGAGCTTTCGCCTTCGCTATTGCCGCTGGAGAAGCATCGTGAAGAATTCACGGTCTTCAGCGGCCTGCATCATCCCAACGGCCTGGGCCAGGCGCATGTCTGCGCCGACACCTGGCTCACCGGTGCGAAGATCGATGCCCAGAGCGCGCGGCAGTATCACAACACGATCTCGTGCGACCAGATGATGGCCGAGGTGACCTCGCAGCATACGCGGTTCGCGTCGCTGGAATTGTCGATCAGCTCCGGGACAGGTCAGCCGAACAACTCAACCACCCTGGCGTTTTCGCGCGATGGCGTGCCGCTGCCGGCCGAGGACAATCCCCGAAATATCTTCGACCGTCTGTTTGGCGTCGAGCCCGGCGGCGTCGAGGCCCAGCGCATCAACCTCAACAAACGGCGCAGCGTGCTCGATGCGGTGCTGGAGGATGCCAAGTCGTTGCGGCACGGATTCGGCTCGGACGATCAATCAAAGCTGGACGAGTATCTGCACTCGGTGCGCGACGTGGAGCAGCGGACGGATCGGCTGAATGCGTGGCTCGACAAGCCCAAGCCAAAAGTCGATGGGGCCAAATTTCAGCTCAATGTGACCAAGGAGCGGGCGGGGGAATACTACCGAACGATGTTCGATCTGATCGTGCTGGCGCTGAAAACCGATTTGACGCGCGTGGTGACGTACATGAACGGCAGCGAGGGAAACGGGCTGGCGATTCCGGAAATCGGCATCACGCAGTCGCGCCACCAGCTTTCGCATCACGGCGGCGACAAGGAAGTGCTGGCGCGCCTGGCCAAGAGCGATGCGTTCATCATGACGCAGTTCGCCTATTTCCTGGAGAAGCTCAAAAGCGAGATGGACGGCGGCGATGTCCTGCTCGACCGGACAATGGTGTTGTTTGGCAGCGGGATGAGTTACGGCCACAGCCACTCGAACAGCAATCTGCCGATCCTGCTGGCCGGCGGCACGCGGCCTGGGCCTGAAGCACGGGCAGCACATTGATTACAACCGGCCAAAGGGCGGCGATTACAAGCTGGATTATGACGAGTGGCTGAACCTCTGCGGCAAGCCCAAGGATGAAAAGGCGCGCCTGAGCAATCTCATGCTGACGATGCTGCAGAAGATGGAAGTGAAGGCGGAGACTTTTGTGGACAGCCTTGGGCCGATCTCCGAGGTGACGGCGTGAGGTGGGCGGCGCTGGTTTGCTGCGCATGTTTCTCGTGGGGAGCTTAAGGGGCCAAGAGGCGGCGTATCAGTTGAAGCCACTGGAGTTTCCGCCGGTGGGGTCGGAACACCGGGTGGCCGGGGAGTTGGTGGAGGCGGATTTCATCCATCGAAGCGGCCAATTCCGCGCGGACGGAAGCGGCGATCTGGTGGATTTCACGATGCCGCCGTTCGCAACGGTGTTGTATCTGAACAGCGAAGCGGATCTGCGGGATGTGCCGCTGGGGACGCGTCTGACGTTTTTCCTCTATCAGAATGAGAAGGGTGTGCTGAACCGCGCAGCGAGTCTACGCGACGACTTTTCCATGTTGTCGCGGGAGGGGATGACGTATCGGGTGGAGGCCAAAATAGACGGCAAACTGCGGGTGGTCAAACAACACGCGGGGCAGCAGGACGACCTTGGGCATCACCAGCTTGTCGTGAATGCGGCAACTCGGATTTGGAAAGACGAAAAGCAGATCACGCTGGATGAAATCGCGGCTGGGGATGAATTACTGGCGAACCTGACCGGTGGAAAATGTGCGGATCTCTGGGTGGGAGCGGATGCGCAAAAGGCCGCGACGCTGCAGCAGCGGAAGACGCATCAGGCCTTCATCAAGGCTCGCGGGTTTGCGGCGTGGATTGATCAGGTCGAAGGCAAGAAGCTCACGGTCACGCTGCTGGGCGATGCCCAGTGGTTGCAGTGGCTGTTCAAGGAGGAGGGGATCGAACCGGAAAAGTGGGTGAAGGAGCATCGCACGTTGGGAAATGCGGTGGCCAATGAAGAATTGCGGACGTACAACCCGCCCGTGGATCAGCAGCGGTCTACGGTGCTGGAATATCAGAGCGTGCCAACGGCCGAGGTGTTTGGATGCGGCGGGGTGCGGCTTGTGATTCAGCCTAATTTATTGCTGGAGGGCCATCGCAAAGGGCACATCGTAAGGCTGTTCAAGGATGGCTGGCCGATCAAGGACATGCCGGTGGGCGAGAGCCTTTACACCGAAGTGCCAGGGGCCCTGCCGCTGGAGGAGTCGGCCAACCAGTTTCCATTTCGCACCGACTTCGCCAATGAGAATCTGCCCTGGTATCAGCTAAAGGCCGGCGAGTTCCCGCCATACCGATCAGAGCATCGCCTTGGCGGCGAACTAGTGAAGTCCGACGAACTGCATCGCTCGGGACAATTTCGGATGGATCGCACGGGGGAACTGGCAGACTTCACGATGCCGCCGTTCGGCACGGTGATGCGGTGCGACGGCGAGGCGGATTTAAGCGATCTGCCGCTGGGGGCGCATTATATTTTCTATCTGCACCAGGATGAGAAGGGGGCGTTTACCAAAGCCAGCGTGATCATGGACGATTTTTCGCAGTTGGCATCCGAGCGGTGCAGTTATCGGGTGGAAGAGCTGAAACTGGCGGAGGGCAAGCTGGTGTTGGCGCGGCAGCTTGCGATGGTGAAGAATGCAAAGGACCAACTGGAACGGCCGCCCGCCGTGGGGCGGGGGGAGTTTGCCGTGGACGATAAAACGCGGGTTTGGAAGGCCGACAGTGAGATCAAGCTGGCGGAGTTGGCAGTGGGGGATGAGGTCCAGTGCAACCTGACTGGAAGAACGCCCACGAGTCGTGGCCGATGTCTGGAGATCTGGGTGGGCGCACAGACGCACAAGATGGCCGCCCAGGAGCAGCGGGCCAGGCATGTCGCCTCCCTGAAAAAGCGCGGCCTTCCCGCGTGGGTTGACAGTGTTTCAGGCAACGAGGTCACAATCACTTTTTTCTCGGCCACCCGGGATGGTTTCGATGCGCAACTCGAAGGCGATCCATACGGCAAGCCATTATTTGTGTCGCTGGCAGACGATCAATTACACGCGACGGAAAAGGTGGAGCAGGTGGGGTTCAAAACGCATCTTCCCGAGGGCAACACCGCCGGGACGTATGGATGCAGCGGGTGCCGCTGGGTGTTTCTGGCCCAAAAGGCGCCGGAGCGCTATCGGCCGGGGCAGGTGGTCCGCGTTTTTAAGGAGGGGTGGACGAAGGGGGACTAAAGCAGCCAATCTTCGCTGCACCGCCGGCAATGTTGGCCAATCTTGATATTGCCCGCCGCCGGTAGCGCGGTTAATGTGGTGAAACCATCACCCGCTGCTTTTGTGCATTGGATTCTTAATGTTGATCCGGATCGGTTTCGATCTGACGTTCGAAATAGCTGCGCCCACGCCGATGCTCTTGCTGCTGAATGTGCATCCGTCGCGGTTCGCCTCCTTGCGCGGGCCCGAGGCGCTTCAGGTTGATCCGTTCGTGCCCATTGAACATTTTGTCGACTCCTTTGGGAACAGTTGTGGACGGATCGTCGCGCCGCCGGGGCAACTGCGATTTCAAAACGATGCCGTGGTTTATGATGATGGCAAGCCCGACGCCTTCGATCCGTCGGCCCAGCAGCATTTCGTTGACCAGCTCCCCACCGACACGCTGCAGTTTCTAATGTCCAGCCGTTACTGCGAAGTGGACTTGTTGAAGGACGTTGCGTGGCAGCTCTTTTCCAAGGCCGCGCCGGGGGTGGAGCGCGTGGCGGCGGTTTGCGAGTGGGTTCATGCGAACGTCAAATTCGGATACGAACACGCAAGCCCCACGCGCAGCGCGGCCGACGTCTACCGCGACCGCCTCGGCGTGTGCCGCGACTTCACGCACCTGGCCATCGCCTTCTGCCGCTGCCTGAACATTCCCGCCCGCTATGCCACCGGATACCTCGGCGAGATCGGCGTGCCCCCCGCCCCCCCAGGAGATTTCAGCGCCTGGTTTGAGGTTTATCTCGGCGGGCGATGGTGGACGCGGGATGCACGTCATAACATGCGACGAATCGGGCGGGTCCTGATGGCGCACGGCCGGGATGCCACGGACGTGGCGCTGACGACGGCGTTTGGAGTGGCGACGCTGCAGAAGTTCACGGTGTGGACGGACGAAGTGAAGTGATGGTGCACCAGCTGAGATCATCAATACGAAGCCCGGGCAGACGTCCACCCCCGCCTGTTGAAGGAGCTTTCGGGGAATGCCCCCAGCGAAATATCAACATCTATTCCGCCGTCGGTCCGCGCAAGAAGAACGTGCTGGTCAATCGCGAATTGCCGCGAGTTGGGCAGGCGGCCGGTGTATTGCCGCAACAGCACATCGATGAAATGTTCCTCGGTGCCCAGGCCGGTAAATAGGGTGAGATCGACGTCCTGGGTAAAACGCGGCATTCCCCAGCGCTGGACCGCCAGCCCGCCGATGAAGCAGAATCGCCAGCCCTGACCTCGGCAAAAAGCCTCAACCTCGGCCGCGGCGGCGATGACGCCGGCCAGCCAAGTCATGATTTTCTCCGGCCATGGAATAGAGCCTGTAGTTCGACCAGGCCGGACCAATCTGGCCGCTCTCGCCACGGCGGATGTGGGACTGACAACGACATGATCTGGCGCAACGCTTCTTCGTCGCTCAGGGCTGCGATCTCTTGGAGCCGTATTCGCTCCAACAGTTCCGCGGTGACGCGGAAATCTCGTTGCGGTTGTTCGGGGTCTGGCGCTGGATTCATGTTGTCGGTATACAGCATACAGCCGCGGTTAAGCCATCAGTCCCTTTGATCGCAGCGCATCGTCCAATTCGGCGTCGCTAGGCACCGATAAAACCAGATCTTCCATCTCAACGGTCGGTAGCTTTTGTTTGCCGCCGTTAACTTCCTTCACCCATTCGGCCGCCTTTGAGTCTTCCTCAATGTCGATGTAGTCATACCCGATGCCCAATGTCTCAAGGTGCTGGCGGGTGTGGCTTGTGTCTCCACACCAACTGGCGCCGTATACGCTCACGTCATTCATCGTGCGATCTCCTGTTGCAATTTCATCAAGCATAGCGGGTTTGTTGCTGCGTGTGTCACTTGCAAAAATTTATGGCTTGGGAGCGGCGGGGGGAACAACCGGCGGATTGGGCGGGGCCTCGCCGGGCTTGCCAACCGTGCCGACGTCCGAGCGTCCTTTGTCGAAGTTTAACAGGCCCGTGCGTTCGCCTTCGCGATCCTGGCCGCCGGTGCCGGAGTTGTTCATCGCCGGGTTGCGGGAGGGTGTGTCTCCCTCGGGTACGTTTCGATACAGCATGGGGGTGGTTTCGTCGGCCTGTTTTCGGGCAGCGTAATTGCTGTCGCTGCAACCGCCGGCGAACCAGAAGCCAAAACAGATCACGCCGCTCGCATAGATCATTTGAATCCGCATCACGACTCCTTCATAAGAGGCACGACAGGATGCAATCGCTGCGCCGGATTAACAGGGATGGCATCTCTCGGAGGGTGCATTATCTTGAAGTCCATGGAGCTCAACCTGACAGGCAAGGTCGCGCTGGTCACCGGGGCGAGCAGGGGCATCGGGGAAGCGATCGCGCGGCGGTTGGCGGAGGAAGGAATGGCCGTGGCGCTGGCGGCCAGAAGCGCCGACCGCCTGAACGAGGTGGCGGCGCACATTGCCCGGCACGGCGGACAGGCACTCGCTCACGCCCTCGATCTGAGCAGGCCGGCCGCGCCAGATGAACTGGTGCGGGCGGCGGTGCAAAAATTCGGGCGGATTGATCTGGTGGTCAACAATGCCGGCGCAACCAAACGGGGGGACTTTCTGGCGCTGACGGAAGAAGACTGGGCGGACGGATTCGCGCTGAAGTTTTTCGGAGCGGTGCGCCTCTGTCGGGCCGCGTGGAGCCACCTCGTCGCCAACGGCGGGTCAATCGTCAACATCGCCGGCGTCGGCGGGCGGACCGGCAGTGCAGAATTCACCATCGGCGGCGCGGTTAACGCGGCCATGCTGAACCTCACGAAAACCTTGGCCGACCGGGGCATCACCGACGGCGTGCGGGTCAACGCCATCAATCCTGGGTCGATCATGACAGAGCGTTTGAAAGTGCGCATTGCGAAGGTGGCAGAAGACAAGGGGATTACCCACGATGAGGCCGCGAGACGGATGACGCGGGAGATGGGCATCACGCGCTTCGGACGGCCGGAAGAAATCGCCGATGCCGTGGCGTTCCTGGCCAGCGAGCGTAGCGCATATTTACAGGGTGCGATCATTGACATCGATGGTGGCTTAACCCGAACTCTCTAGGACTTGCCGCCGCTTTTCTCGAGCAGGCGGATGTTGCTGATGACCATGGTTTTATCGATGGCCTTGCACATGTCGTAGATGGTGAGGGCGGCGACGGAGACGGCCGTGAGGGCTTCCATTTCCACGCCCGTTTTTGCGGAGATGCGGGCGATGGCCTTGATGCGAAGTTGCAGGGGCCGCTCGTCAACGTTCTCAAGCTGCGGCACGTCGAACTCCACTTCCACGCTTTCAATCGGAAGTGGATGGCACAGGGGAATCAACTCGCCACATCGCTTGGCGGCCATGATGCCGGCCACTCGTGCGACAGCCAGCACCTCCCCCTTGGGGACGGTTTCGTCGGCGATGGCTTGAAGGGTTTTAGGCTGAAGGGCGATGTACCCCTCGGCCACCGCTTCCCGGCGGGTGACCGGCTTTTGGCCGACATCCACCATGATGGCCTGGCCCTGTGCATTGAGATGAGTGAGTTTTGTGTCAGCCATGGTTATCGCTCCCGGACGATGTCGGCGATCTGTTTGCACTGGGTGAGCAGTTCTTCCACATCGCGCAAATCCAGCATGGTGGCGGCATCGCTCTTGGCATTTTTTGGATCGGGATGGCACTCCAGAAATAAACCATCAACCGCTCCAGTGGCGATGGCGGCGCGGGCCAGCAGGGGGGCGAACTGCGGGTTGCCGCCGCTGGCGTTTCCCAGGCCGGCGGGTTGTTGCGTGGAATGCGTGATGTCGAAGATGACGGGGCAGCCAAAGGATTTCATGACCGCCAATGCCGTGAAGTCGTTGACCAGTCGGTTATAGCCGAAAAAGGTGCCGCGCTCGGTGAGCATCACCTGCCGGCCGCCGGCGTTGCGAACTTTCTCAACGGCGTTGCCCATTTCCTGAGGGGCCATGAACTGTCCCTTCTTGACGTTAACGGCTCGGCCGGTGGCGCCGCAGGCGACGAGTAAGTCAGTCTGCCGCGCGAGGAAGGCGGGAACCTGGAGGATGTCGACCACTTCTCCGACGGCCGCTGCCTGGGCCGGCTCGTGAACGTCAGTCAGGAGCGGCAGTCCTAAGTCGCGCTTAATGCCGGCCAGCACCTCAAGGCCGGCGTCGATCCCCAGGCCGCGAAAGCTGGAGGCGCTGGAACGGTTGGCCTTGTCGAAGCTGGCTTTGAAGACGTACGAGAGGCCGAGGCGGTCGCAGACGCCTTTGACATGGCGGGCGATGGTCATGCACAGTTCGGGTGATTCGATGACGCAGGGGCCGGCGATCACGAAGAATGGCCCGCGCGAAAGCGGCAGATCGGTTTGCATGAACCCTTTTGTCGCCACGGCGGGGGGCATGTCAATATGCGCGGCGGGCGAAGGAGCGTTGGCGTGCAGCCGTGCAAGCGGTAGAGTGTGCGCTGCATGATGATCTACACGTTTGTTGGCTTCATCGCATTCATAGCGGGCGCGATGAATGCGATTGCCGGCGGTGGAACATTCCTTACCTTCCCGGTGCTCACCGGGCCGGGCGGTCTGAGCGGTTGGGTCGCCAACATGACCAGCACGATCGGCTTGTGGCCTGGATCGGCGGCGTCGGTGGTGGCCGCCAAGGACGAGTTCCGCACAATCCCGCGCCGCATGCTCCTCATGTACATGATCATCAGCTCGATCGGCGGGATCGCCGGGGCGATATTGCTGCTGGTCACCAGTCAGCAGGCATTCAAACTGGTGCTTCCGTGGCTGCTCCTCTTTGCCACCATCCTCTTTGCTTTCAGCCGACAAATCGCACGGTGGGCGGGCCGTCAGCATGGGGATCAATCGTTGAAGTGGCTGATCCTGGTGGGCGTGATTCAACTGCTGGTGGCGGTCTATGGTGGCTATTTCGGGGCGGGGGTGGGCGTGCTGACGCTGGCGGGGCTCTCGTTTGCGGGCTTGGACAATCTGCATCAGATGAACGGCTTGAAGGTGTTTCTGGTGACGCTCATCAACGGCGTGGCGGCCGTCATCTTCCTCTTTGCGCCGAACATCAGTTGGATGTTCGTGCTGATCATGGCCATCGCCTCTTCGGTGGGCGGATTCTGGGGCATGGCCATCGCCCGCAGGGTGCCGCAGGAGGCGCTGCGGCTGCTGATCCTCGCGATAGGCTTGGCCATGACCGGGCTTTATTTCTGGCAGGCTTATGGGTGAGGTTCGGTTATCCGCCTCCCCAAGCGGACAGCGCGGCATTAGAACAGGAACATGCTCTCCAACACCGATGCGATTGTTTTGAAGCTGAGGGAACTCCAAAGGCGAATCCGGGACACCATTGTCAAAGCGCGGGACGAGGCAAACCTCCACCTGGTCAGCCGTGCATCGTCGGCCGACACGATCTATCAGCTGGACATGCTCATTGAGCCTGTGCTGGAGGAATTTTGCGAGGAGTGGGGCAAAACGCTGCCGATGGTGGTGATCGCGGAGGGACTGGAGCCGGAGACGGGACGGGTATTTCCAAAAGGCGCTAAGGCGGCGGATACGCCGGTGCGGGTGATCTTTGATCCCGTGGATGGCACGCGCGGGCTGATGTACGACAAACGCCCCGCGTGGGCGCTGGCGGGGGTTGCGCCGAACAAGGGAGATGAAACGCGGCTATCGGATATTGAAGTCGCGGTGATGAGCGAACTGCCCACGTCGAAGATGGGGCGCGCGGATGTGCTGTGGGCGGTGAAAGGGCAGGGGGCGCATTGTGTGCGGGATGATCTGGAGACGGGGCGGGGCGAACCTTTGGCGATCCGGCCAAGTTGCTCCGACAATATCGACCATGGGTTTGCAATGGTGTCCAACTTCTTCCCAGGCACAAAGGTGCTGGCTTCGCAGCTGATGGAGTATCTGGTGGCGCAGCTGATCGGCCCGGCCGATGTCACGCGGGCGACGGTGTTCGAGGATCAATATATCTCGACCGGCGGGCAGTTCTATGAGCTGATCATGGGCCACGATCGGTTCAATGCCGACTTGCGGTCGCTGTTTTACAGGATTCAAAAGCAGCCGGAAGGGTTGTGCGTTCATCCGTACGATGCCTGCACGCAACTGATCGCGGAGGAAGCAGGGGTGATCATTACCGATGGCCTTGGCAGCAAGCTCGACGGCCCGCTCGACGTGACGACGGCGCTGTCGTGGGCGGGATACGCCAATGAAACGCTGCATAATCGCATCGAGCCTCTGGTGATCAGGTTTCTGCGAGAGCAGATGTGAGGCGGGCGCGGATCTGGCGTCGCCGGTTGTCGAAGGTTTCGTCATCGATGGCGGGAATTGCGCCGGTCATGGGGACGGGTTGTTCAAGAGGCACCCAGCTTTTGCAGCCGGCGTACGCGGGGGTGTTGTCGATGAGGATTGGTTGCGGCAGACGATAGCCCCGGACCAGCAGGAGATAGAGGGGGTTTTCGGGTCGGTAGTTGAAGCGCATGTCAATCAGGGGCGGGGCCCAGATGTGCTGGTCGTCGAGGGCGTCCATCTGCGTGCGGCTTCGGAGGGGGATGATGTCAGTGACGCGGCCGGCGGCGCTGATAGAGATTTGTGCGGGCTCGGCGGTGGCAGGCTGGAAATCGGCGTGCTCGGCCGCTTTGAGCATCTTCAGGTTTTGATGGAGGTAGGTCGGGAAGAGGAGGAACTGATCGTGCTCGACTTCAAATTCGCCCGCGGCTTCATAAATGCCGCCCTTGCGAAGCAGGAGCATCTGCCGCCCGGAGGCGAGGGCCTGGCAGACGGAGGCCCATTCTTTCAATCCAACCGACAATGCCTGCGAGAGCGCCATCTTCAAAATCTCCATCGGGTCAGCGAAACTGAGCGCGCTAGTGTATAAACAACCGCCTGCTCCGGCCACGGCGGCGACTCGGACGACGCGCGGGCCGGCAAATTTTATAACGGAGTAACCATGTTTCGGGTGGTCGTCTTTCTGGCGGCGCTGGCTACAGGGACGGTGCAGTATCTGGATGCGGCCGGCCCGGCAACGCAGGCGGATCCGGTCGAGGCGCTCCTTCAGCAGGGACGGGCCTTGGAGGCGCAGCACGACCACGGGGCGGCGGCGGCGAAATATCGGGAAGCACTGAAGATTCGCCCTGACGAGCCGCGGGCGCATGCGGCGCTGGCGGTGAGCCTGATGAACGACAACAAGCTCGAGGAGGCCCAGACGCAGATCAAGGAAGCAGCGCGGCTGGCGCCCAATGACTCGGCGTTTGTGATGATCAGCGGGCATCTGGAGATTTTGCGAAACAACTTTGACGCCGGACAGGCGCTGTACGCCAAAGCCGCCCAGATGTCCCCGGCGGGCACGGGCGTGGTGTACGCGGATTTGGCCGCTGCGCTGGCGAGCAAGAACGAGGGGGGGAAGTTCGATAATCAGATCCTCACAGCGTTAAAGGCTGCATCATCGGCCAACCCGCCCAACCTGGATGCGCTGTTCAATCTAGGCCAGACGTATGCCGGGGTGGGGCGGCAGGAGGGTCGGCCCTATTTGCAGCGGTACGTGGAGGAAGAACTGAAGCTGCCAGAAAATCAACGCGATGCGCGAAAGGTAAAAGTGGCCAAGCAGTTGATGCGGGCCCTGGATGCAATTCGGCAGTAATTAATGCGGCGAGACAAACTCCATTTCAGTTAGACGCCGGCCACGGGTTTCGGGGAAAAGCCATACCCACGCCCCACAAAGCACGGCGAAAAATGCCGCAAGTGAAATGCCGCCGGCCAGACCGTAATGGCGCGCGATAACGGCGATGATGACAGGCGTGAAGAATTGCACGCCGCGGGCAAGGTTAAAGGCCGCGCCCATCGCGGTGTTGCGGATTCCGGTCGGGAAAATTTCCGCGAAGAGCGGCCCATAGCCGCCGAACATACCGGTGCCAACGCCAACGAGAAACATGCAGGCGAGGATGACGGTTGCGTTGCCGCCAACGCGGTCCCAGAGGAGGGTGAACATGATCAACCCCGCGGCCCAGAGCACGCCATAGATGGAGTACGCAGGGCGGCGGCCAATGACGTCGGCAACCAAGCCGAAGGTGATGTAGCCCAGGAAACCGCCGCCTTGCATGATGAGCATCCAGACGGCCGACTTGCTCTGTGCGAAATGGCGTTCTTCCTGGAGATAATCCGGGAGCCACGAATACGTAAACCAGTAGGCGGAGAGATCAAAGAGAGCGAGCATGAGGGCCAGGAAGAACATACGGCGATGACGGCCCACGAAGAGGCTGGCGAAACCTTCGGACTGGACTGGTGTTTCATTGGGCAGGAGAGAACCGCCTTCCGCCGCGCCAGAGCCGCTGGTGCGAGCGGTGCGGCCTTGATTGCGTCGCCGTAGCCAGAGATCGGACTCCGGGAGAAGGACCAGGACGAGGAAGGCGACGATCAGCGCGGGGATCACCGAGACCAGGAAGCAGTTGCGCCAGCCGATGTGCGGTTCGAGGAAGCCGCCGACAATGGAGGCGATGGCAATGCCCAGTGGAGCCCCGGTTTGGATGAAGGAGCCAAAGCGGCCTCGAACTTTGGGCGGGAATGTTTCGGCAACAAACGATTGGCCGGTCGCCCACTCGCCGCCAACTCCAAGCCCAGTGATGATGCGATAGACCAGAAGGGAGGCGAACGTGCCGGCAAATCCGCAGAGAAAGGTGCCGACGGAGAAGGTCAGGATGGTGAAGAGGAGCACTTTCTTTCGGCCAATTTTGTCAGCCAGAATGCCAAATATGACGCCGCCCACCGCAGTCGCGGCCAAGGAAGCGCCAAAGGCATAGCCCAGCTCGACGCGGCTGAGATGGAGGTCGCGGCCGATGTGGCGGAGGAGGAACGTGTAGAGAAGCAGATCATAAAAGTCGAACATCCAGCCGGCCCAGGCCAGGAAGAATATCTGGTAGTGCTTGGCCGTGGGGCGATCGTATTCGCTCAGAAGTTTCGGGCAGGGAGGTCGCGGCGGGCGCGGTGAGTCCGGCACGTGCAATGTCGGGACTGCGGCCGCCTGACCAATCCGGGCCGGCGGCGGGGGGCGAGGTGATGGATTCAGAAAAAATCCTGGCGCGATCACTGGCGGCAGGGTTCCGGCCATCCAGGCGGTCGGAAGGCGGGTTGAATTTTTCGGTGGGGCGCATGTGGGTCCTTTCGAGTCTGTTGCGAAATCACATTGCGGCCTGGGTCGTGGCATATTCAGTCTTGAAGCGCGACTCCTGCCGCTCAGGCGCGGCTGGATATCGGCCTGAGAGAAGAGCGCCGGCCCCCGGGACGCGCGGCTCGAGGCCAAGCTTCTGAAGCATCTGAAAGGTCGTGCAGACGGCGGCGGAGACGACCGGGAGGCCAAGCTTGTCTTCCACAACCTGGATTGCGGGCAGCGAGGGCATCTGGACGCAGGCGGAAAGAACCAGGGCGTCGGCTCCGTGGACATTCACCTGTTTGGCGATATCGACCAACGCCATCGGATCGCGTGCGCCAACTTCCAGATTGTCGCAGATTTCCAATGCGATGTGGTCCTGAACATGGAAGCCTTCGGCCTCGATGTAATCAACGACAAGCTGGGTCAGCGGCTTCATGTAGGGGGCGATCAGGGCGATGTTGCGAGCACCGAGTGTGTGCAGGCCATGCACCAGGGCGCCGGCGCTGGTGACGACGGGGGCCGCGCCGCCATTGTCCACGGTGCGCGGTGGAGGCGCGATTCAGATTCACGGTGATAGCCGTTTCCCATGCTCATAATGGCGACCAGACAGGCGTAGCCAAGAACATCAACGCGGGCGTCGGACAGTTCGAGCGCACAGCGGTCAGAATCATGGTCCATCGCTTCGAGTTCTTCCTTGGTCACGTGCATCATGCGCATGCGGCTGGAGTGGAAGGTGAAGCGTTCGGGCGCAACGGATTCACGGGCACGGAACATGGCCGGGATTTCCGTTTCCATCGTGGTGTTGGAGCTTGGAACGATCTGGCCGATGCGGAGGAAAGGCTTGGGCATGGCTGGTTCTCCGCCAGTGGGGAGCAGCACGCGTGCCAGTGGGGGAGAGGTAAGGGATTGGCGGGGGGAGCACGGTTCGGACGACTGCAATGCGCATAAATGTGTTTGGGCTCGGCCGGTGCGGGATGAATCCGGCATAAAAAATTCGTTTGAAGCGAGTTGCCACAGCGGCCAGGAGAGGAAGACGGGGGGAGGGGAAGGTTGGACGGGTTTGACTGTGTGTATCCAGTTGGATACGATTCGGCCAGATGATTGAGGTTCGCAAGACGGAGCTTTTTTGCGCGGTGGCTGGATGGCTTGCGGGATGTCCGTGCGAGGGCGCGGGTTCAGGCCAGGATCCAACGCCTGATAGCTGGGAACTATGGTGACTCCAAATCGGTTGGTGAAGGCGTGTGGGAATTGCGGATCGATCATGGGCCCGGCTATCGGGTCTATTTTAAAAGACGCGGCATTG
This sequence comes from uncultured Phycisphaerales bacterium, assembly GCA_963788015.1. Lineage (GTDB taxonomy): Bacteria > Planctomycetota > Phycisphaerae > Tepidisphaerales > Tepidisphaeraceae > JBBRHH01. The sequence continues at coordinate 813,300 of CAWBEY010000012.1, read as the reverse complement.
GATTGATCATTCTCCTAGCAGGTGGAGACAAGCGTTCACAGGCGAGGGACATACGAAATGCCGTTTGCATGGCGCGAAATATTTTGGAGTAGAAAATGGCTAAAATCTTGACCTCTCGTTACGACGTGGCCGAACATCTTCGAACTCCAAAAGAGATGGCGGCCTATCTGGAAGCGTGTCTTGCCGACGCTAACGGCGATGCGTCCTTCATCGCCAAAGCACTTGGAGATATTGCGCGTGCCAAGGGGATGGCGCAGGTCGCGCGGGATTCGGGACTATCTCGAGAGAGCCTTTACAAATCGTTGTCAGGGGAGGCGCACACCGACCTTTGACACGATTCTGAAGGTCGTAGCGGCGCTGGGTTTGAGCCTGCATGCGCAAGCCGGTCAAGGTTGATTGGCGGCATGTTGATCCATGGCCGGGCGGCCATGAGGTGCCGGGGGCCACTGCCAACGCCCGGGAAAAAAAGAAGGCGGCACACCACCAAATCCCGCCCTGGCTCGATATAAGCGGCCATTAAATACGCAAACGCCACATCCTTCCCCACACAAACCGCGCGCCTCCCACCCACATCCCCGCATGCACAAGAACCCACTCATGCAGCCACTCCCGCCACCCAATCCGCCGCCCATTAGACTCAATCAAAGTAGAAGACATAAAACCCTTCTTCTGCCTACCGCCTACTGCTGACTACGCCCTCCCGCTCTTCAATGACTCAATGCACCGATGAATCAATGATTAAATCTCCTCCACCTGACTACTCCCCACTGCCTACTGAACCCCGAACCCCGAACCCTGAACCCTCCCCCGCCCCCCTCTCCACCTCATAAAAATCCAACCCCCTTCCCAGCGCAATCCCCTGATTCAGCGACCGCAAAAACTCCAGGCAGTCATTAGCCGCCCGCACCCCATCCCCCGCCTCGCCCCCATTCCGCACCCCCTTCTTCCCCCGCCCACCGCCAGACCGAAGCGCCCGAAAAAGATCCGCCACATACCGCCGCTGAAGCTCCGAAGGCGAACACTCCCCCGCAGCCCGCTTCCTCCCAATCTCCCGCCCCCCTCCCGTCTCCTGCCGCTCCTGCCCCTCCTTCTCTATCACCTGACACGCAGCCCCTGTCACCTCACCAAACCCTATCCCCTGTCCGCACCGCCTCCCCCGCCCCCCGCGCTGCCAGCCAAATCCCCATCCGATGCTGCATCTGCAGACTCTGCATCAAAGACCGCATCGCCGCCCGAAACCCCGGCCGGCGCATCCACCGCCGCAACACCGCCGGCGAAGGCCAATCCCCCGCCCCCGGCCCATCCACCTTCTCCCGAAACCCCCGCAAAAAAACCCGCTGCGCCCGCGTAGTCATCAAACACTTCAAACCCGCCTGATTTAGCCCCGACATAACCCACCTCCTTAAAATAAAACCGGATGACAAATGACAGGCCTCTGAAAGAAGCGAAAAAAAACGCCCCAAAGAACCCAGACGTCCCTCACCTGCCCCAGAAATGAAAATCCCACAAGATCAAACCCTCCAAATTTTCGACCATCAGGTTCAACTCTGCTTAAACCCTGACACAACAATACGGCCAATGTTAGGTACATGTCAAGGGAAAAATAGGCCGAGAAATAAATGGCTTTCCGATCAGGTGTTCCAACGACCGGATACGCATGGCATGAGGTAGAGCCGAACGCGCCGGCCACACGACCGGCTCGCGGATACGTTCGCGGCCGCGGTCCAGTGCAGCGGCGGGTTATGTCCTGCCCGCCGGGCCGCCGACGATGCGGTCGCGATAGGCTCGCCAGGTGTCGTAGCCGCCCTCTAACGCAGCCAACAGTTCGGCGCCGTTGGAAATCACGATGACTCGGAAGTCGCCGCGCATGCCCGACGGCAGGTGCTGCGACTGATCCTCGTCCGTCAACAGGACGCAAACCGGCTCCATCGCCGGCAACAGCACGCAGCCCGCGGCGCGAGTAAACCCAAAGATGAAATCTCCGATCCCGTCGCTGATGCCCCGAAGTGCAAACATCGCTCCCGTAAACGGTTTCTGGCCATCAAGACCATCCGCGTACATCTCAAGGTGAGATCCGTCTGCCAACTCCACGTCGTACGAGTTGAACTGCGGGTCGTGCCTGTGCGGGATCTTTGAAAGGATAGCGCGGGCAGCGGCGGCATCGGCGGTGCCGGCGGTGCCGTCTCGGAAAGCTTGTGCGAAGACGTCAAAACTCATTCGATCTCCCTGACGCTCGGCGGAACATAACGGACCAGCGTTCAATGGCCGGCACCGCGCCGACGACTTTCAATTTACCAAAAGGTGCGACGCGGGGCCGGTCCATTGCAACGGTTGTTAGTGAGCCGGCTGAATGGCTTAAACACAAACCCACAGATAGAGGCTCTTGCCCTCAGCAGACGCTCGCTTCGCGAGGACAATCAGGTCCCGTAGGTACGGTTCAATTTCCGACGGATCAGCATTTAATTCTTCGGTCGCGGCCCATCTCGGAAGAATCTCCGCCATGCGACGTTCGTCGGTAGCTGTAAGCAGCGATGTGAGTTCATTGGGTAGCTCGAAGATGATACGCTCCCCTCCGTCGACACTCATCAATTGTTTGAAGCGTTCGAGAATCTTTACGTCCCATTCTTCGCTGGTGTAGATGCACCAGAGGGTGCTCAACTCAAGATCCATAACCCCCTTTGCACTGAGCGAGGAGCCGTCGAAGCGGCGCGGCTCACTGTCGTAGATGAGCGCCTCATCCGGAGTCGAGATATAGATATCGGTTAACACGCCCATAGGTGAGCCCCACTAACGTAGGGCCGATCAGCGGTCGCCACGGCGACCGCGCCTGCTCGATTTTACTGCGGCGGTGGACGCCGTGGCGGTCCGCTGCATTGGCGGGTTATCCCTCGTGTGGTTCGCCGTCGCCAACTCAGCGTCCACAGCCTCGGCTATGCTCTCTCGAACCCATCCAATTGCTTGTTTTGTATCGTCCGCACCGGCAACACGGCGAAACAACATCCAAGGGCCAATGTAGATCGCACCCGGCCCGGCAGGCTTCACAAGCTTCGCAGCGATTTTCTGTCCCGTCGATTTGCTCCGTTGTCCGGTGCTCTTCTTTGTCATAGTCGTATAGGGATAACGTAAGACCGTTGAGCGGCCGGGGCGGCGCACGCGCGACGCCCGGCCGCGAATAGAGTACACCGCCGCCGCGATCCGCTCCAGCGACGGGTTCTCCGGCTGGCTAACGTCCACGACGCCGGAGCCACCAGCCGATAATGAACATCGGCACTGATACTGCGAAGAATTGGCTTGCCCCAGCGTAGTTTCGCTCCGTGGAATAACTCAACAGGGGATCTAAGAGGATCACACCGAACGCGAACAGGGGAATGCTCGCCACCTCGAATACGCGTCCGAGGGCTGAGTCACGGCGAGGTTTGTTCCCTACATGCGACATTTCGCGAGACGTGCGGTCAGATAAAGGACCGACGTTGAATGGCCGCCCGGCGCCGACCGCGTTCCGAACAACAGGGACCGATCGGCCAGGCCGGTTTGTTCCAGCGGATGGTTATCTGCCGGCCGTGCGCCCTCACCAGTTGCCGTACTCCGCGTACAGCTTGCCGTTCTCGCCATCGACCCACAAGCTCCAATAGTTAGAGGCAGCTCGATCGACTCGTCCGTATCGCACGCTGAATTGCTTGTTAGGCTCGCGAGGCCACCATGGTGCGCCAGTCATCTTTGCGAAACTGATTACTTCCGAGTCATCCTCCGCTGTGGATGGCTTGAGGTTCCATTCCTTGATGATCGCGTCGCGCAGAGCGTCGTCCGTGACTGCGAACTCGAACTCGTCTCCGGAATCTAGCCCCCAACTGTGGTCGTAATTGACCAGCGTCGCGGTCGGTGGGAGCGGAAAGCTGAAGTGGTAGCCGAAGCTGCGCCCGCCAAGGACGCCAGATCAGCACGGCGAGCGCGAGGACGACAAGAGCGATGATGAGGTGACGTCGTTTCAAGGCAGATAGCGTAACGCCGTTGAGCGGCCGCGGCGGCGCACACGCGACGCTCGACCACAAGTAAAGTATACCGCCGCCGCGGTCCGCTCCAGCGGCGGGTTATGCCCCCGTTGGCCAGACTGCAACGTATGCACCTTCGATCCCCGAAAGTGCTGCGGCAGCGGGCTTCGTCGCGGCAAAGCCACTGCCGCACGACAATTCTACAGTGACGCCCTTCGGTACACTCAGGCCGACCGCGTTGCTCACGCACCAGTCAATCTTAACGAACAACTCGTGGTCACCGGGATCGATCGGAAATGTGACCGACTGCCCGTTCCGAATCTTGCCCACCTTCGCTCCATCGATGAACACCGCAAACGCGCGGAAGCGATTCTTCCATTCCGACGTGCGCGTCAGCCGAATGACAGTCGCCCGATCGGCTATTGTCCGGGTGACGGTGATGAGTTCAGTAGCGGGTTCGGGGGGCATAAGGATTGCCGATCACCGTCCGAGCTGGCACCGCGCCACGCTCACCGACAGGACTATACCGCTGGCCCGGTCCGGTCCATTGGCGAGTTATCCGCCGCCCGCCGTACTGAATCTCACTGTGTGGCCGAGCGAGGCGTCGTCTAGGATCCTGCGCACGAACACCTCCGTGCCGGCAGGATTCTCACACTGAACTTCCATGTCGCACGACGACCCGTCGAGGGATACACCGCCGCCGATGACGGAGCCTGCGGACGCGGCGACGATTCGCTGCTCAAGAGTGTTTCGGATCCGCCATGGCATCTTCGGCCGTGCCTCCCTCGTTCTTTAAGTTGATGTCGATCCAGAGTGTGGCCATAGGGGGATAACCAAGAGGATTTTATGCGGGTGCGCCGATAGGTCAGCGGCTCTCCAAAAGCGTTCGTCGCACTTCGCATAAAGTCGGTAGAACTGAACCGGCCGCTGCCTATGGGGATTGTATCAACACCTGAGGGCCGGTTGTAGCCCCAAGGGCTGTCTTGCCGGCGTGAATGCCGACAATGGGCGGGAATATTCGGCGGCGCAGTGGCGGTGAAGTGAGGGTGATCGCACGCGTAGCGGCACCCGTGCGGTCCGTTTTCATCCACAGTGCGCAGGAAGAGCCAGGCCGCCGCAGGGTGGCCAATTGAGCATCGAGGATCCGCGGCCTCTTTAGCTTCACGAGGAATCCAATCGCAAGGCGATCTTTTGGATCCCCAGCGGCCGCAGGTGCGGGCCGGGGACCATCCGGCGGGCGAGCGTTGGTAATGTTTGGAAAAGTGGGCCACCGCCGCACGTAGGCTTCGAGCGTGTGCGGCGAGAAATTGCGCAGGCGAATGTCTTCGATCAACCGTTGGCGAAGGGGTGTCATCGATCGCTCCTTGTAAGAGAAGCGATCCATGATGCCGGGCGATTGGCAACGCCGCGATTGAAAAGGGAGTGCGACAGGGACGGGCACCGGACGCGCCCACCGCGCAGGGGTTTAGTTCAACGTACCAACGTTCAATGGCCGGCCCGTGCCGACCAACTCTCGAATTACGAGGACCTTTACGCCGGGCCGGTCCATTCCAACGGTTGGTTATGTGGCGGGCCGGGCGGCCGCGATCACTAATCGGTCAGGTCAATCCGCAACGCACGGTCACGCGCGAAGTCCCGGAACCTCGACCAGTCCTTCAACAAGTCGGCGGCGTGCCGTGCGGGATCATACTCAGGAAGCTTCTCCCGCATGGCTTCAACGTCGACCGCGAATTCCTCTGCGACGCTCGCGTTAATTGGATCCTCCCGAAGCCCGCGATCAATTGCATCGGCAAGGGCGACCGACTCTGCTTTGTTCAACGACGCTCCACCGACAATCTCATACTTCTCATTCCACGTCAGCGAATCGTCCCAATTGTCCGGCTCAAGCAACGGATTGGGTTGCCAGCCATGACGGGATGCGAACGCGAGTACCCGCCGCCAATTGCTGCCGGTAAACCAGAAGACCTCCCCGGAATCGTCTACGAGCCGGATTGACATTTTCGGGGCAGAACCTCCGCCACATAACAAAGCCGATCACTGGCCGAGCCGGCGCCGCGCCGACCCTTAAATGACAACGAGCTTACCCGCCGGCTCGGTCCACTGCATTGGTGGGTTGTATGGCAGGCCGCGCCGCCGCCCACATGCGGACGAAAGCGTCGGCCGTCCATCCCACTAAGTCAGACACCTGTCCGTCTCCAACCTCGACGACACGCAGCGCCCCGTCCTCTCGCTGAATGATATCGACTGAGAAGAACGGCGACGGGATGCGCGATGCGACTTGCTGCACCAAATCCGGAATAGGTTGGTCGTCAGGCGAGAACGCCTTGCCGTCGAGCACGAAGTATCGCCGCTCAGACTCGGTGACGAATGCTTCGACACGACGGACGCACAGCCCGCCCTCGATCTCGCCCCTGAATCGCTCCATCTCTTCGACCACGGCACCGATCTCCGACGGGTCGCGGACGATGGAACCACGCGAGGTCTTCAACGACTTCACATAGTCCTTGATAAAGAACGCCGCCCACCCCAGCGATCGCATCTCCGACTCCCAGTCCGCATCGGAAGCGAAGACGTGCGTTTCGGGGGTGAACTCTGCGATGAGCGGATACCAGTTCGGGAGGTGGTGCGCTGCAAGGTACTCGGTCGGCGACGTGAGCGGTGTGGCCGACGCGGCACGGATCGCCTCTGTAAGCCTCCCGTACTCTGTCGCGTTCATCATCCATCCGCGGTAGACCAGCGTTGCGCCAGCTCGCACGTTACGAAGGGGCTTGCCTTCTTGGATCACGGAGTCTGAACATAGAGACGCCGAGTATCCCGACTCGCGGACCGCCGACAGCTGATCAGCGAACATCTCCTCGACCGCCGTCGCTTTGAGAGGGTGGGTCGGGAATAGGAAGTGCGTCGTCATCCTGCCGTATAACGAAGAGGACTTTATGCGGAATGCGCCAGTGGCGAGCGGTTCTCAAGAAGGGCCGGTCGCACTCCACATAAAGTCTGTTGAACTGAACCGGCCGCTGGCTATGGGAATTGTAACAGGCGGTGGGTCTCTGTCGAAGCCTCAATTGGCTGAATCTACCCTTAGCAAACGCAGGTGGCCGCCGGAGAAGATCTGTCGGGCCTCCGTGTGACATGGGCGGCAAGACGATTGGCTTGGGAGCTTCGCCCCTTGCATCGTCGATTCTCGCCACGGCGCATAAAGGAAATCCCGGCCTTGACAAACACCAAACAAACCATACAATTAGGCGCAGCCACGCCCGGCCACCAACGCCGCCCCGTGCGCCGCCCGATCCGTCCAAAGGATCCGGCCAAACCAGAGGGGTCCACCATGCGACATTCCAGCCGCCGCATCCCATCATCCCAGTCGGCCGGTGCAATGAAACAATGCATCAATGCCCCGATGAATCAATCCCTTCATCCCGCAATCAGCACTCCAAAATCCGCATTCCCGCTCCACTCCCAACCGCAGGTCGTTTGGTGGTCGATTGGTAGTCGATTGGTGGTCGGTTATGTGTCGGTTGGTGGTCGATTGGTGGTCGGTTACGTGTCGGTTGGTGGTCGATTACTGGTCACTTTTTTCGCACCCTGCCCCATGCCCCTCTCCGGCCAATCCATGTCCCGCAAACCACTTACGCAATCCAGCCCCTCCAAAGCGGACACGCAAACACGATTTGCCCACACAATAACGACTCAACCACGTCGCTTTCCGGCCACCTTCCAACGCCCGTTTCTCTCCAAATACGCTGCTCTCCCCAGCAGTTTTTTCTCGACCATCCAGAATCCCCAGGTATGCTTTGGAAAATCACCGACTTCTGGAAAAGGACCCGTCATGACCAAACTTCTCTCCCTCTCCTGCCTGGCCATTTGCCTTCTCTCCCCGGCCGCCCGCGCTGCTGACAACTATGCCGGCAAGTACGAAAGCCCCAAACTTTCAGTCGAGATCATTCCTGACGGCGATGCCTATGCCGGCCAGATCCATCTTGGCCAGCAGGCGTTTCCTCTTAAGGCACGCGAGGCCGGTGGGCATCTCCAAGGGGCATTTAACAGCCAGGGCCATGACTATGACTTTTCGGCCAGCCTGCAGGCCGAGGGGCTGACGCTTGTTACGGCCGGGACCACTTACACGCTGAAGAAGGTGTCAGCGCCCGTGAACCCGTTGGCTGGGCCGGCCAATCCATTGGCCAGGCCGCAGGCGGCGGGACCGTTGGCGGAGTATCTGGTGGTCGCTTCGACCGATTCGGGCAAGGCCTTGTCGGTGCAGAAGGCGAAGGCCACCTCCGTGCAGGCGGCGCTGGAGGCGACGTTTCCGGATCTGGCGAAATACTTTGATGGCCGGCCGACGATCACCAATGCCTTTGAAGATACGCGCGACCACAAGTCCGGCGGCGCTTCGTTCACGGCCAAGCTGAATGGCCAGCCGGTCAAGGGATTGGTTTCGTGCAGAATCGGCGAGAAAGGGGCGGCGGTGGCGCTGGTCTATTGTAACGCGAACGCGCCGGCCGAGGAGTGGAACAAGCTGGCCACGCCGTCGCTGGAGGCCAGGCCGACCGACGCGCCGGCGGCCCAGGAGATCAAGCTTCAGGAGTACAAGTTTTCCGACGGGACCGGGACGATGGGGTTGGCGCCTGGCTGGAAGACCAACGCCACGTCCTGCCTGCATGGCATCACCATTGAAGGGCCGGGGGATCAGACATTGACGATTGGCTTTTCGGTGTCGGTCGTGACGCCGGATTCGACGGCCGTTCAGATGCAGCGTCAGTTGGAGGCGCAGGCCCGGCAGATGGGCTTCGCTCCGCCGCCGCCGCTTCAGTTGCTTGTTGCGCCGTTCACCGGCCCGGCCGACGCGATGAACAATCTGGTGCCGCAACTGAGCCGCGTGAGTCAGGCCAACCGCGGGCCGGCCATCAAGATCGACAAGCTGACCGAGATGCAGAAGGTGAAGCCCAATCTGCCCAACGGCACGGCCGCCCTCCTGACCTACGGCGTCACGCGCATCACGGCCAACGAGCAGAAACACTATCGCGCTTTGGCGCAGGTCGAGACCGACCCGGTAGGCGAGGGGGCGTGGATGTTTTACAGCGTGGAATTGGCCGCCCCCGACAAGACGTTTGACACGGACGTGCCGGTGATGCTGGCGATGGCCGGATCGTTAAAAGGCAACGACGCGGTGATCGAGCAGAAGACGCGCGATGCGATCAATGAGCAGAACCGCCGGTTTGCGATCATGCAGCAGGCGCATCGCGACCAGATGGACAGCTACGATCGGCAGAACAAGGCGTGGGAGCGGCGGCAGACCCAGCAGGCGCGGACCAATGCGGATTTTGACGAAGTCATTCGCGGCTATCGAACGGTGGAAAACACCAGCACGGGGGAAAGAACCAGCGTGAATCTCGGCAACGTGGACAAGATCGTCGACACGCTAAATCAGTATGATCCCGGCCGGTACAAGCAGATCCCGCTGCGCGACGAGATGTATCCGTTGACGCCCGAACGTTGATCCAAATTTTCATTTAGGGGAGGTGACGTCGACCACTTGTTTGATCATTGGATCCGGATCACCGCCCAGGTGACGGACCTGGGCTTCGATGCGGTAGGTGCCCGCCTTTTTGATGTCGAAGGTCGCTTCCCAGGGTGCTTGGGTGATGATCTGGGCCTGGCCCATGCGGTAGTCATCTTTGTCGAATGCTTCGAAAACGATGAAGGCGAGATCTTCGGGGAGGCCGCCGGTCATGAGGCAGCGGAGATGGCCGCCGGTCACGTCGCCGCTGACCTGGAGTTTGACGGGGCCGGCGGGTGCGGGCGCGGGAACGGGAACGACGGCCGTTGCGGGCGCGGTAGCGGGCTCGCGGATGTTGGTGTCGGAGGGATCAAGGCGGGCGGTGTGGGGCTGGCCGACGGCCCCGACGGTGTCGGTTTTGCTTTTATTGTCGATGGTGATCTGGACCCCGCTGAGTTGGCCGCCAACGTTGCGAACGTCGGCGATTCGGGAGCCGGGCGAGTTGCGGACGACGCAGCGCTCGATGCTGCCGGGCCGGCCCATGATCGCGAGCCCGAGGCCGGGGCAGTCTTCGACGATGATGTCTTTGACATGGCCGGTATTGATGGCAGAAATTTGGCCGCCGCCGTTGGTGGTGTTTTCGATGGAGACGCGGCGGAGCGTGATCGACTTGTACTTGCCATCCTGCACCAGCAGGGGGAGGGAGCTGCCGTCGTGGATGCGGACGTTTTCGATCAGGATTTCGGTTTCGATGGGCTGATCGTTGCCGCCGCCGCAGATGCGCAGGAAGTCGGTGTGGAGGCCAAGCTGCTGGCCTTTGTCATCGCGGCGGATCTCGTAGATGTCGCAGTTGCGGACGATGACTTTCGCGTAGCAGATGGTCTTGCCGGGAACGCGATCGGGGGAGACCAGGCCGATATCGATGGCCTTTTGATTGGTGGAGTGATGGATCTTGAGATTCTCAACTTCGAGCACGCCGTTGTCATCGTCGGCGGTCCAGGGGCGGCGGCGGAAGATGACGTCGGACTTGGGCCACTTTTTATCGTCAGGGAGTTTGCGGGCGTCGATTTCTTCCATGGACTTGGGATCGAAGGCTGCGGGCGTGAGGCGGTTTTTAGCACCAGGCTTGCCGGGGCCGCCGGCAAAGATCCAGATGAGCATTGCGATGAGGAGGGCGGCGGCCGACGCGCCGATAAGGACCATGGTTCGGAACTGACGGTCGGCGGACCATCGCCGGAGCCAGGAGGAGGAGAAGTTGGAGGAGTAGTCGTTGCGCACAGCTTGCCAAGGTTGAGAAGAGACGTTGATCATAGCTTTACCCGCGTGAGGCCCCTGCACATAACCCATTTACCATACCCGCGCCTTGCCATACAAAGCAACCGATGGGAGTTGGCGGGTGGCGAGCATGTGAGAAGGGAGGCGTGCGAACTCTGACGAAAAACAGCTTTTGGAGTGAAGAAAAGGCTGGTTGGGAACATGTGGAGGTGAGCGGCCTTCGGCAGGCTGTAATGAATAGCTGATAATTAATGCCTATCAGCACTGGAAAGACATAGGTGCAATGAAAAGCTGTAGGTTCAGGCTGGGATCGCCCGGCCGCATTCGGGGCAACGGATCGTTGTCGCACGAAGGTCATAGCCGCAGCGGGGGCATAGGCCGTGGGCAATGCGGTGTCGGGACATCTGCAGGTGCCAGGAGCCATAGGAAGTCAACGCCCCGAAGATCAGGCCGACGACAACCGCCATAAGAAATGGATAAAGTGCTGACTTGTGAAACACGGTGGCGATGATGGCCAAGACGACGAAGACGACAGCTGAAGAAAAGGATGGCGGACAAACAGCCCATGCGCGCCATGTTTCGGCGAAGTCCCCAGGGGCCGGGCGCCGGCGGTTGCTTGAGGGCCTCTTCGCGGGCCTTAGCGCTCAAGATGATAAATTCGTCTGGCATTGTCGGCCCATAGTTTTTGCTGATCCGCTGCTGGTCGCGAAGCGATGATCTGGCGCAAGGATTCCACCCATTTGATAAAAGTCGAGCGCGCCAGGCAGATCGGCCAATCGCCGCCAAAGACAACCCGGTCCGGCCCGAAAGCATCCAGGCAATGGTTCACGATTGGAGCAAGCTGCTCAGGGGTCCAGTCAGGCGTGGCACGCGCGACGATGCCGGAGATTTTGCAGACAACATTGGGCCTTTTGGCAAGGGCTGCCACATCGCGCTTCCAGGGGTCCGCCTCGTGCTCCGGGGGCTGGTCGGCCGGCGGATTTTTCATGAACGCCTTGGGGTCGGCGTTTCCGCAGTGATCGAGAATGAACTGGGTATCGGGGCAAAGCTGGCATAGTTTCAGAGCATCGGAAAGTTCAGCCGGGCGCATGCACAGGTCGAATGACAGACGCTGTTGGCCAAGAAACTCAATGCCCTTTACAAAATCGGCTTTCAAGCATGTGCCGGCTGGTGTTTCATCGCCATGCAGCACCTGGCGGACGCCGCGGACAAACCCGGATTCGTTGAATCGCCTGATGTAATCGTGGAAGCCCGCCGCCGCCGGCTGGCCGCCGATGACGGCGGCGAGGGTTGGGTTGGTCTTGGCGCGGCACAGGTCAACCACGTACCGCGCTTCGGCGGCTTGCTGATCGGGCTCGAATCCCACCTCCATGTAGACGGCTTTGATGTTCAGGCCTTGGGTTGCCAGCAGGTATTCTTGCGTTCGATGGTTCTGGCGCAGGATTTCGGAGGCATTGTCCGAGCCACCGCGGCGCGAACTTCAGATCCCAGAGATGTTGGTGGGTGTCGATAATCAAAGGTGTATTCATGCTCTGGGTCGTGGCTGGATGGCCAAGAGCGGCCGGGGCAATCGCGGCGGCCGCTGCGCTTAGGAGGACTTGCCGGCGGCTTGGAAGCGGGATCTGGTCCATTGCCCTATTTCAACCCGCAACGCGTTGGAAGGCAAAGACGAGGGTCGCCGCACCGGGTGCCGGGCATTAAGTATTTCCCTTAATTTACGTCACGGGCACTGTTAGCCGATGGCCTAATTGGTATCATGCCCCGCCAACCGCGTGGACGAGTTTTGGTTATGGGAGATGAAGCCCTATGGGTATGGTGACCGTACAGATATGGGATGCAACCGGCAACAAGCGACAGGACGTCGAAATGCCCGACGATGCACCCATGAATCGGATTCTGGCCGTCTTGCTGGAGCGCATGAAGTTCCCGCAATACGCGCCCGATGGGCAGCCGCTGAGTTACAAATTTCAGCACAAAGCCTCAGGCAAACAGCTTCTGGATACGCAGTGCCTCGCGGATGTGGGGGTCAAGGAAGGCGACGTGTTGCGCCTGCAGCCTGAGATCACGGCCGGCTGAGTCATGTCCGATAAACTGCACATCACGAACCAGGACGCCGCGGCTTCGCCGTCGGACCGATTTGATCGTTTCAAATTGATCAGTTGGTGGGATCAGGCTCGTTTGGCGCGGGCCAAGGTGTTGGTTATTGGCGCGGGGCGCTGGGCAACGAGATCATCAAAAACCTGGCCCTTCTGGGCGTTGGCAACATCTTTATCGCCGACCTGGATCGCATCGAAAATTCCAACCTGTCCCGTTCGATCCTTTATCGTGAGTCGGACAATGGCACGTTCAAGGCCTCGGCCGCCGCACGGGCCGCCAAGGAAATTTATCCTGACGTGAACGTGCAGAGCTTCAACGGCAACGTCGTTTACGACCTTGGGATGGGCGTATTTCGATGGGCCGACGTCGTGCTGGGCGGGTTGGACAATCGCGAGGCGCGGCTTGCCATTAACCGCGCCTGCTGGAGAGTCAATCGCCCCTGGATTGACGGTGCCATTGAGCAGATTCAGGGTATGGCGCGCGTGTTCGTGCCCGATGGCCCGTGCTACGAATGCACGATGTCGGAAACCGACTGGCGGTTGCTGCGCATGCGGCGCTCCTGCAATCTGCTGTCGCGCGAAGAGATGATGCAGGAGCGCACCCCAACCACGCCCACCATCAGCTCGATCATCGCCGGCGTGCAGTGTCAGGAGGCCGTTAAGTTGCTCCACGGGATGGAGACCATTCAGGGCAAGGGGTGGGCCTTTTCTGGATTAAGTACGGACTCGTATCAGGTGGAATATCAGCGCAAGGAAGACTGCTACAGCCACGATACGCTGGAAGAGATTTTACCATTGGACGGCGGGGCAGGCGATCTAACGCCGCGGCAACTGCTGGCCGAGGCGCGGGCGAAGCTTGGGCCCAACGCCGAGCTTGAGTTTGGCCGGGATATTCTGGAAAAGCTGGTCTGCCCGAAATGCCATGGGGAGGAAGTGTTGTTCGTTTCGATGGGGAAGGTGCCGCAGAGCAAGGCCATGTGCCCCACCTGCGGCGACGTGCGCCGAGAGCCCGTGACGTTTTACAAAGTCCGTGGGACCGAGGACTTTCTGGATCGTTCGCTGGCGGAGATCGGCGTGCCGTCTTTTGACATTGTCATCGCCCGAGGCGGCGGCAAGTCCATTGGATTTGAGCTATGGGGAGACGCAAGAGACGTTTTGGGTCCGGTGTGGGACGGCGAGGCACTGGAATGGGCTTAAACGAGGCATCCATCACGACCGATGCGCCGCCCGCCGATGCGCCGTCCCCTGAGGCGCCCGCCGCGCCTGAACCTTCTTCGGAAGGCACAACCAGTGACCCCGTTCCAGCCGAAGCCAAGCCACCTGTCGAACCATTAAAACCCATCCCTTCACCACCAGGCCGGCCAGACGTCGGTGGCATCCCGGCCGAGGCGTTGCCGCTTCGGCCATTGCCCGACCTCATCGGGACGCGCGAGGGGCGATTCCAGGCGGTTATTAAGCGCTCGGCTCTGAACGAGATTCACAAACATGGCCAGTCCACGACCGAGGTGGAAATCTGCGGCGTGCTGGTGGGCAATGTTTATCGCGACGCCCGTGGGCCATATCTATATGTGGAGGCCGGGATTCGTGGAGAGCACGCCGGCAGCGCCAATGCGCAGGTGACTTTCACGGCCGAGACCTGGAACCATATCCAGAAGGTGATGGAGGAAAGCCATCCCGACAAACGTATACTCGGCTGGTATCACACGCATCCGGGTTTTGGAATATTTCTGTCAGGGATGGACCTGTTCATCCACGAAAACTTTTTTAATGAGGCGTGGCAGGTGGCGCTGGTGTACGACCCGCGCAATCGGGAAGAAGGGTTATTCGTCTGGAAAGGCGGCAGCCCGGATCATGACCGGTTCCTGGTCGAAGAAGACGCGGCCGACGAAAACCCCAACATCACCATGAATGTTGGCGGGCGCAAGTCCGGCGGCGACATGCTGGCCGGTGCGCAGACGCTGGAGGATATTACCGCCCGCCTTCGCGCCCTGGAAGACCGCCAGAAGTGGATCCCGCTCTGGTTCGCCTTGCTTGCGGTGGCCGCCATGACCTGGCCATTGGCGGTGGTGCGGTTGCTGCCGCATCACACAGAAGATCCGCCATCCCAGCAGCCGCATTCGGCGACCCAGCCATCGAATGTCGATAGTGATGTTGTTCAACAGTAGAGAGACGAGTTGTAATGTCAGATCAAAAGATGAAACTCTCCTGGGACGACCTCAACAGCGAAAGCGTTGAGGAAAAGATCAAGCAGCAGCAGGCCATCGAGGAAACCCGCAAGGCCTACGAAAGCGCTCCTGCGCCGCAGGCATTGCTCCGCAACCAGCGCACCAGCATCTGGTACAACACCGTCTTCTACATGACCCTCTTCGGCCTCGTCGGTGGGTTGTGCGGATGGGCCATCGGCGAGCTATTCCACTTCCGCCCCGATCAACTCAGCGAAGCCAAGGAATTCGCAACCTCCAAATGGCAAATCGAAGATGCCCTCACCAAAGGACAGATCAAAAAGGAGCAGGCGGACTTTGCCATCGGTGAAATCGAACAGAACATCGGCGGCAACGATTATTACAAAATCGAAGCGGATCGAAGCCTGAATGAGGCTGAGCGCAAGGATCGCGAAAGGCCACTTTTGGAGCGGGATGCGGGAAGAAATTTTATCGCCAACGTCCTGTTCTACGGAATTTGCGGGCTGATGATCGCCCTCACGCTTGGAGCAGCCGACTCAATTGTTTCGCGCAATTTCCAGGCGGCTGTCATCAACGGCGCGGTGGCGCAACCCTCGGTCTGGTGGGTGGCGTGGCCGCGTCGCTGTTCAAGGACAGACTGTATCAGCACCTGGTCGACAGCCACCTCCTCCACAATCTCCAACATGGCCGCGAAATCGTCGCTCACTCCATCACCTGGGGCATCCTTGGATTATTCATCAGCCTTGCGCCAGGCCTGGTGATGCGCAATCGCAAACGCCTGATCGTCGGCATGTTCGGCGGCCTCGTGGGCGGCTTGATCGGCGGCGCTGTGTTTGACCCCATCGCTCAATTTGAAGGCGGGGCGGAACATCACATCAGCCGCCTGATCGGCATCGTCTCCATCGGGCTGTTCTCGGGTCTGTTTACTGGCCTGATCGAAAACGCCGCCAAATCGGGCTGGCTCCGCGTTGTGGCGGGGCTGATCGCCGGCAAGCAGTTTGTCTTGTATCGCAATCCAACGTACATCGGCAGCGCGCCCCAATGCCAGGTCTATCTGTTCAAAGACCCGCAAGTGGGCCGCCGTCACGCCGCCGTGCATATTGTCCGTGAAGGCTACGAACTTGAAGATCTCCCGCTGGGAGGCCAGACTTTTGTGAATGGCAAGCCAGTCAGCCGCGCCCGTTTACGCGCGGGCGACCGGGTGCAGATTGGTTCAACCGCCTTTGTGTTTCAGGAGAAAGCCCACAGCGCATAGGACGTAGTCGCGGATTCAATTCTTAACAACGCGCACTATTACAGCCGCAGCTGTTTTCAGCCATTGTTCCCGCAGGTTCTGGTGTGATAAGCATATGTCGCCGTGCCCTTTGAACCATTTGATCACGTCAAGCGGATCAAGCCAGCATTCGGCGTCCGCATCGATAACCAGGGGCATCTGGTGATTGGCATCAAGCTTCTTGAAGCGGAGTGGCACACCGAAAGGCCGCATCAGGCGGCGAAGCGCGCCTCGGATGCGCCATTGCAGCAGGTGCACTGATCGCGATGCGGCCGTGTTGCGCAACTTCACGAGCGACTTCAATATCTTCTCATGTGGATTGCATTGTTGCCATTGCTTGTGGTGCCACGGGCGCCCATTCCAAGGCCGGCAAAACCAGGCGGGCTTAAGGTAAATGATCCCATTGGGCCGCACGACCCGGCGCATCTCAACCAGCGCCTCGCCCGGATTGCTGATGTGTTCTAGAACATAGATGCTGAACAAAAAATCAAAAGAATTGTCAGGGAATGGGAGTGCCGACGCGGAACAACAGCGGAACTTTTCCGGCGGCAGATAAACAGCGGACGAGGAAGACAGATCAGTGCCCATATATTGGCAGCTCAAATTTTGCAGGGCACCAACGCCGCATCCAACTTCGAGCATGCGGGTTCCCTTAAGATGATATTGCTGAATGACGTCCTTGAGGTCTTGCTCCAACGGATGCGATCCCACGACCGCCGAGCCGTCTACCGGCCAAATGGCATCCCAATATTTTGCCTTCTCATCCATCAATGGGAACGGTAGACAATGTAAGACGGTAGTCAATCTTGAAGGGTGGTCACCATTGCCAATGCGTGCTTTTGATGGGCCCAGTGCTACGCATCTTGATATGCCATGACTTGCATTCGCTTTTCTTTCACCGTAGATGTCTGATAACGAACGCGACGAACGGAACTTCGGCTGGTCCAACGGTGGCCAGGGCGGGCAAATTCAAGGGAATTTGAGGGCGTGCCGCGACAAGTAAACCTTGCGTAAAGCCGATAAACTAATACATCGGGTCCGAGCAGTTGATCATCATAAGCCCATGCCGATCCTCATCATCGAACATAACGGCAAGCGGCACGCCGGTCCTGTGACCGGCCGAATCCTCATTGGCCGCAAGGCGACCAACAGCATCGTCGTTCCAGATCCGGCCGTCTCGCGCCTCCACGCGTGGATCGCGCGCACCAATGGCCACTATATCGTTGCCGACGGCGGCAGTCGTACCGGCACTTTTCTGAACGGCAAACCAGTTGGCAACGGCCAACCATTGGCCGACGGCGACCGTATTCGCATCGGCCCGATCTGGCTCACTTTTCAGGAAGACGAGGCCCTGCCGGCCGACGTCCCGGCCATCGACATCCCAGCCAAGAATGACGCGTTGGATTTCTCGGCCGGCGGGATCCAGTTCGACTGCCAATGCGGCGCGCCCCTATGGGTAAACGCCCGGCACGCGAACGAGACGGGGAATTGCCGCTTTTGTCGAACCCTAGTGCAGGTGCCGGCCATCCCCGCACCCGTCATCGATCGCATCGAAGCTGCACCCGCCTCGGCCAAGTGCAGCATTTGCCATTGGCCCATCGAGGCCGCGGAAGAGCGCGCTGTCTGCTCGGATTGTCATCTGCCGTTTCATGCCGAGTGCTGGGCCGAAAATCAGGGCTGCTCGGCCTACGGCTGCGCAGGTCAACGCCCTGGCGCCCAAGGCCGTTCAAGATGCTTCGCATCACCACATGCCGCATTCGACCGCCGACGCACTACAGGCCATTGAGTCGGGCACGGGGTTGGCTGGTCACGTTGATGCGCCGCATTTGGACGAGGTGCCAGGTTTCCCCTGGGAATATGTGCTGTTGGCTGGCAGTGCCCTTGGTGCGGCCTTGGGAGCGTTGGCCTTTGGCGTTCCCTCGCTTCTCATCACGCTCGTGTCTATGGTGTACCTAGGCCGGCGCAAGACCCAGCGGCATCGTATGGTATTGGTTTTGGCCGCGATGCTTGGGCTGGCGGGATGTGTCGCAGGTATTGCGCTTTCAGATTACCGCTGGCTGCACGGCCGGCACTTGAAGTGGATTCTTCGATGATCGAGTTCGCTTGTTCAGGTTGTGGCAAGAAGTTCGTGGTGGGCGACCAGCACGCGGGTCGGAAGGCCAAATGCAAGGGGTGCGGGGCCGAAGTGATCGTGCCGTCGCCAACGAGCGCTGACGGCGATGAGTTGGTCGAGGTGGTCGAACCGCTGCCCCTGGTGCGGCCGGCCGCGCCTCAAGTCAGTTGGCAAGAAGTGGCGACGATGCCGTCCATTCGGCTCGAACCAGTAGCGCGCGAGAGGGAGCGGCAGTTGCAACAGCGGGCCCGGCGCCGTCGCCAAAGCCCAAAATCCCCGTGCGTACCCGCCGGCTGATGGCCGAGGCCGAGCAGATGGCGACGGCCTTCGCCGGGTTCGACTTGATCCAGGTGCATGCGATGGCCGGCGATCCGCCCGAGGCTTATGAGGTTGACTATCACGTCAACGGCCTTGGCCCAGGCAAGGGCAACACGCCCGCGCCGCGCGACCGCCACCGCGTTCGCATCGAGCTCACCAGCGAATACCCGCGCCAAAGCCCCAGGTGCAAGATGCTCACGCCCTCATTCCATCCCAACATCGACCCGGCCACCATCTGCGTAGGCGATCACTGGACCGCCGGCGAACGACTGGTCGATCTGGTCATCCGCATCGGCGAGATGCTGGCCTATCAGGCCTACAACATCAAAAGCCCCCTCGACGGCCAGGCCGCCATGTGGGCCGACCTGCACGCCGACGAACTGCCCATCGACAAAAGAGACCTCCGCCCGCCGGGGCTGGGGTGAGCGCAGAGGGCGCGGCTTGACGCAACCAGCGTCGAACGCAATGATGCCTGCTGAAGTATCTGCCGGCCTCCTGGCGGAATTGGCAGACGCGATGGACTCAAAATCCATTGCCCGAAAGGGCGTACCGGTTCAACTCCGGTGGAGGCCACTCATTCGTAGTCGATTGATAAACTCTCACCCGATGATCGGGGCGATGCAGGCGGAACGTTTTCATCATCTTCGACAATTGATGCGCGGTTCACATCGATTAAAGCCTGGGAAAGGGCAAGCGGGCATCGTTAAGTTCATCGTCCTAATTTGAGGAAAGAGAAAAATGACGCATCTATGTAAAAGTCTGATGGTGGCACTTGTTCTCGGCTCGTTCTACATGAATCGAGTTATGAGCCGCGCGTGCGCCGCCGACGCCCCGGCCAAGTCGGATGCACCTCCGGCCGCCAAGCCTGACGACGCCAACGCCAATGTGCTCACCGACGACGAAAAAAAGGCCGGCTGGAAACTGTTCTTCGACGGAAAAAGCCTCGACGGCTGGCACACGTTCAAGGCCAAGGAGATTCGGCCGGGCTGGCAGGTGAAGGACGGCACGCTGGCCTGCGTCGATCCACACAACGCCGGCGACTTATGCACCAACGAGCAGTACGACTGGTTTGAGCTGGAATTGGATTACAACATCTCAGTCGGCGGCAACAGCGGGATCATGTACCACGTGACGGACAAGGGAAACGCCGTCTGGGCAACCGGGCCGGAGTTTCAGTTGGAGGACAATCCCAAGGCCGGCGATCCGATCAAATGCGGCTGGCTCTACGCCCTGTATCAGCCCCCCATCGACCCCAAAACCGGCAAAACGCTCGACGCCACCAAGCCCGCCGGCGAGTGGAATCACGTGCGCCTGCTGATCAGCCCCGAGAAATGTGAGCACGTCATCAACGGCGTAAAATATTTTGTATACGTCCTGGGCAGCGATGACTTCAAGGACCGCGTCGCTAAAAGCAAATTCGGCAAGATGCCCGATTTCGCCAAATCAGAAACCGGCTACATCTCCCTTCAGGGCGATCATGGCCAGGTGGCGTTCCGCAACGTGAAGGTCCGACCTGTCGAGCCAAAGAAGTAAGGCTCAAAGACACTCGCCAGCGCAAGCGGCCGCACTGCTGAGGCCGAAAATGCGCGGACACCTTATCGCCAACCTGTTCCGTTCGCTCCCAATCACGTTTTACCAGGTGGTACGTCGGTTGCTTTCGAGGAAATGAAGCCTGCCGCGAATGTCGAATTTCGTGGGTGGCCCGTGGGATTTAACTTGAAAGTGACGGCCTCCGATGACCTTCTCAGTAATACTCAAGCGGGAAAACGAGCAAAAAATTATTGGCACGATCTGGGCGCCTGAGCAACAGCAGGCCACCAGCGTCGCGGCCGATCTCTGCGGATGTCAGCAGGGGGAAGCGATCACCGTGCAACCGTGCGAAGACGATCGCGAGGTTCGGGTGGCGCTTTCTAATTGAACATTCAAATATCAGCCGGTGAAATACGGGCGTGACTAGCTCTCATGCATGCGCCTCGCCCGCGCCGGTCTGCCGCGTGATCTCATCCCGAAGCCGCGCTGCCTCTTCATATCGCTCTTCTTTGACCGCTCTCGACAATTGCCGCTGCAGATCTTCCAACGGATCGATCGGCAGCTTCTTCTTGATGTCGCGCAAACCGCTTCAGGATGCGGACTTCATTGGATCGGCCATACGCTTCTTCTTGATTGAAGCGTGCAAAAAAGTCCTTGAGCTGTCGAAGGCCGCGCCGGACAATCGAAATGGCCTTTCGCGGCTTGTCGTTTTCAAATTGAATCGAAGCCAGCGCCCGCGTGTTCATCATGATGATGTAAGGGCGATACTGCTCAAGATACAGCCGATCCTGCTCGTCATCCGCAAACTCCCCGCACAGGTCAAGAACCCGGAGGTTGCGGGCCGTATCCCGCGCCACGCCAGGATATTCAGCCAAGACAAAAAGGCTCAGGTAGCGATGATAATACATCATCGCTTCCTCCCGCAGCGATTGGCACTGGGCGGGGGTGAGGTGGAAAGGATCCTGAGCCCCGGTCCGGGCCTTGTGCTCCTTCAGCTGGTCCTCGAAATAGTCCAGCAGCGACTCATGCCCATGTGGCCGAACGCCATCAGGCCGGCCATTCATTTCCATCTGCAAAAGGCCCAGGTCCAGACGCATTTGCAGCTTGGGCTGCCCGTCCAGGCCGGTGATCTTGCGCACATTGATCGTGCCCGTCTCGTATTCCCACCCCTCCATCACCGGACTGATGTCCTTATTCGGCACATTGCGAGGCTCGCGACCCGCCGATCCATCTTTTTTCGCCATGACCGCTCCATCTCGTATTCAAAATAGGCTCGCCGCTCCACGAGAACTAACAACCTTCCCGTAGCGCAAGCTGCGCGCCATTCCATTTCAACCGGGCATTTTAGCCACCTCAAGGCCGGGAGGAAAATACGGCCCACGCCCGCAGCAGGCGTTGGTGATGGGGCAAGTTCACCGAACGGCCGTGACACGGTTTTAAACTATAGGATCGAAGGAATGGACTTTACGCCGTGGCGGCGGGCGCGGCGAAGAGTTGCCGTTCGTATAACTGCTGGTAAAGCGGGCAGGTTTGCAGGAGTTCTTCGTGCCTGCCCTGCCCTACGATCTGGCCTTTGTCCATGACGACGATGGAGTCGGCGCTCAGGATGGTGCTGAAGCGGTGGGCGATGACGAAAGTAGTGCGCTCGTGGATGAGGGACTCGATGGCCTGCTGGATCAGGTGTTCGCTTTCGGAATCGACCTGGCTGGTGGCTTCATCGAGGATGAGGATGGGGGTTTGGCGGAGGATGGCGCGAGCAATGCAGAGGCGCTGCTTTTGCCCGCCTGACAGACTTGCGCCGTGCTCGCCAAGCAGCGTGTCGTAGCCGTCAGCTTTTTCCAAAATGAAATCGTGGGCAAAGGCGCGTTTGGCGGCGGCGATGATGGCGTCGCGCGTGGCGAGGGGCTGGCCGTAGGCGATGTTGCTGGCGATGGTGCCGGGGAAGATGACAGAGTCCTGCGTCACGATGCCGATCTGCCGGCGGAGGGATCGTAGGGTGGCGCGGCGGATGTCGACGCCGTCTATAAAAATGCGGCCTTGCTGGGGGTCGTAGAAACGGGGAAGCATGGCGAGCAAAGTTGTTTTCCCCGAGCCATTTCGGCCGACGACGGCGATGCATTTTCCTTTTTCTACCGTGAGGGAGACGTTGCGGAGGGCGGGCGTCGAGGCGTTGTGGTAGGAGAAGGTGATGTCCTGAAAGGTGATGGATTGTCGGATGGGGGAATGTTGGTGAGGCGGTCGGGAGTGGGATCGCCGTTGGAGGGGGCGCGTTGGTTTCGTTTTAGCTCTGTGGCCTGGCTTCGGATGCCGGAGCCCATCTCGACGGGGATATCCAGTGTTTCAAAAATGCGGGCGGCCGCGGCGTTGCTCTTCTGCAGGACGTTGTTGACTTTGCTCATGCGCCGAAGGGCTTCGCCCATGCCGACCAGGCAGGCCATGACCAGCAGGAAGGTGCTGGGCTCGAGGGTTTTGGTGACCAGGACGAGGTAAGACGCATAAAGGACGACCGTGGCGACAGCGATGAGGTTGAGGGTCTCCATGATCGGAGGATTGAAGGCATCAATGCGGCTCATCTTGAGTTGTTCGCTCACCAGGCCGTGCATGATGGTGCGGTAGCGGCGGCGCTCGAAGCGTTCGGCGAGGCTGGCTTTGACGACGCGGATGCCGATGAGCGAGCCTTCGATCTGCCCGAGCATCGAGGAGGAGTTTTGCAGGGCGCGGCGGCTGGCGCGGCGCATTTTTTTTCCGAATTTTCGGATCACGACAACAGCGAGGGGGCCAAAGAGGCACAGAAAAAGCACGAGTTTCCAGGAGAGGAAAAGAGCAAGGCCCAGGGCCATGACGGCTTTGATGGGTTCCTGAATGGATTGGCCGAGGACGGTTTTGAAGCCATCTTGAAGGCCTTGAGAATCCTGGACGAGTCGGCTGGTGACGTCGCTGGTGCCCTTGAGGCCAAAATAGCTCATCGGGATGTGCAGGACGTGATCGTAGAGTTGCCGGCGGATGTCGTTGACGGCGAGGATGGCCGCCTTGTCGGAGAGGTATTCCTGAAAGAAGCGGACGACGTTGCCGACGATGGTGAGGGTGGCGATGACGGCGAGGATGCAGGCGATGGCGTAGACGGGCTGGGTGGGAAGCGGGGCGACGAGGCGGCGGCCGACGCGGTAGTGCCAGGGGACGGGGGGGAGGGAGGTGCCTGGCTCGGTGGCTGAAAGATCGAGGGGTTGCTCCGTGGTGATGTGGGCGGCGGTGGTGTTGGGGTTGGCGAGGTAATTGAGGATGGCGGAGGCGGTGGCGTCCTTGGATAAGGCATGAAGGGATTGGCCTGGAGATGCGTGGATTCTGGCGTGGTGGTCGATCTGGGCGACCCGGACAGTGTTGGGGTCGTCGGCGAGTTTGAGGTGGAGGCGATGCTCGACGATTCGGCCGTTCATCCAGTCCTGGATGGTTTGGCCGGAGAGGAGGATTTTGAACACCGGGAGCATGGTGCCCAGGCCGCCGGTGAAGGCAGCGCCGACAAAGAAGGCGCAG
Organism: uncultured Phycisphaerales bacterium; assembly: GCA_963788015.1. GTDB lineage: Bacteria > Planctomycetota > Phycisphaerae > Tepidisphaerales > Tepidisphaeraceae > JBBRHH01. The sequence continues at coordinate 789,498 of CAWBEY010000012.1, read as the reverse complement.
AGGATGGAGATGATGACGATGCGGCGATGCGGGCCGAGATAACGGCAGGCGCGGAAGAAGTCGGCGTTGTTGCGCGGCTTGGTGGCTTGGGGGTCGCTCATGCGGGCGTGGCCTTTGGGTCGATATATTTATCGGACGAAAGGGGGGTGATTGTACACTAGTGGGGGGGAGTAGGTGATAGGTGATAGGTGATAGGTGATAGGTGATAGGTGATAGGTGATAGGTGATAGGTGATAGGTGATAGGGGCTATGGGGTAGGTGGTAGGCGGGAAAGAGCCCTCACCCCAGCCCTCTCCCACGGTAGAGGGAGAGGGGGCAGGATATAGAGGGGGTGCGGTGGGAAGTGTTGGGTCGTTATTTGTAGGTCATAGTGGAGGGGTGTTGGATTGAGAGGGGATGAGAAGAAGAGGAGAGTATGGCGGCTGCTATTCCTTTGTCGCGTCCGGACATTACGCGGGCGGAGATTGATGCGGTGGTGGAGGTGCTGGGGACGCCGACGCTTTCGATTGGGCCCAAGCTTGCGGAGTTTGAACACGCGTGCGCTGCGCTGGCCGGGCGGCGGCATGCGGTGGGTGTCAGCTCGGGAACCGCGGGGCTGCACTGCGCCATGATCGCGGCGGGCGTGGATGCGGGCGATGAAGTGGTGACGACGCCATTTTCATTTGTCGCCAGTGCCAATTGTGCCCTGTACGTGGGCGCCAAGCCGGTATTTGTGGACATCGACCCGCAGACGCTGAACATGGATCTAGACAAGGTGGCGGCGGCCATCACGCCGCGCACGAAGGCGATTGTGGGGGTGGAAGTGTTTGGCCATCCCGGCGGAATGGCGGAGCTTGAACAGTTGGCGCAGAAGCATGAGCTGGTGCTGATCGAAGACGCGTGCGAGGGGCTTGGCGGAAAACTTGGGCAGCGGCCGATTGGATCGTTTGGGCGGGCCGCGGTCTTTGCGTTTTACCCCAACAAGCAGATCACCACGGGCGAGGGGGGCATGATTCTGACGGATGACGATAAGTTCGCCGACGTGTGCAGGGCGCTGCGCAACCAGGGGCGCGAGGGAATGGCGTGGCTGGCGCATCAGCGGCTGGGATACAACTATCGGCTGAGCGAGATCAACGCGGCCATCGGCGTGGCGCAGTTGCGCCGGCTGGAAGAGATTTTGGAGAACCGGCGGCGGGTGGCGCACCATTACATTGAACGGCTGATGACCAACAAGTTTTTGATCCTGCCGACGGTGATGGAAGACACGATCATGAGCTGGTTTGTTTTTGTGGTGAGGCTGAATGATCTGTTCGGCCCGGCCGACCGGGACGAGGTTTTGCAGGCGCTGCGGGCCGAGGGAATCGGGACCAACAACTATTTTCCGCCGATTCACCTTCAGCCATATATGGTGGAGAAGTTTGGGTATCGAGAGGGCGATTTTCCAGTGTGTGAGTACGTGGCGGCGCGAACGGTGGCGCTGCCGTTTTTCAGCAAGATGACCGCGCGTCAGATTTACCGCGTGTGCGATGTGCTGGAGCGGATCGTGGAGAAGACGCTGGTGGGACATAAACCGCGTTTCTGATCTTGGTACGACCCGCCACACTGGCAGATGGGGTGGGGCAGCTGTCGAATTGGCATATTGAGATGCGGCAGGGGGTGGGGATGGTGGTAATTTCTTTCGATGTAAATGCTTATCAAAAAAGAGATTATGTATGCCACCGTCTCCTGGGTTGATGGCACACATGTTGCGTTAGACATTGCCGCAATCCCTGAAAATGGTTTGCGCGGGCGTTGTTGTCGACGCCCGCTTTGCAAGGAGTAAACGATTATGGCCAAGCCAATTGGAATTGATCTGGGTACCACCAACAGCGTTGTCGCCGTGATGGAAGGGGATCAGCCGAAGGTGCTGGTGAACGCCCAAGGCAGCCGTCTGACCCCGTCGGTGGTTGGGTTCACGGATAAAGGCGAGGTGCTGGTGGGTCAGCCAGCGAAGCATCAACAAGTGACCAATCCGAAGAACACGGTTTTTTCGATTAAGCGATTCGTAGGGCGGCGTCACAGCGAGGTGGCGCAGGAAGAGAAGATGGTGCCCTACGAGGTGGTGGGCGGCTCCGAGGAAATGGTGAAGGTGCGCGTGCGCGGGAAGGATTATACCCCCGAGCAGGTGTCGTCGATGATCCTGGCCGACCTGAAAAAGACGGCCGAGGCGTATCTGGGGGAGACGGTGACGGACGCCGTGATCACCGTGCCGGCCTACTTCAATGATGCCCAGCGCAAGGCCACCAAAGATGCGGGCGAGATTGCCGGCCTGAAGGTGATGCGCGTGCTCCCCGAGCCGACAGCGGCGGCCCTGGCGTATGGGCTGGATAAAAACAAAAAGGACCAGAAGATCGCCGTCTTCGATCTGGGCGGCGGCACGTTTGATATCTCGGTGCTGGACGTGGGCGATGGCGTGTTTGAGGTGTTGTCGATCAACGGCGACACGCACTTGGGCGGCGACGATTTCGACGAAGAGTTGATCCACTTCCTGGCCAACGAGTTCAAGCGCAAAGAAGGAATTGATCTGCGCAAGGATCCCATGGCGCTCCAGCGGCTGAAAGAGGCCGCCGAGAAGGCCAAGATCGAGCTTTCGACGGCGATGGAGACGACGGTAAATCTGCCGTTCATCACGGCCGACCAGAGCGGCCCAAAACATCTGCAGGAAACGATCACTCGGGCGAAATTTGAGCAGTTGATTGGTGCCCTGGTGGAAAAGTGCCGCAAGCCGGTGCTGGATTCACTGCGCGATGCGAAGCTGACGCCGGAGCAGGTTTCAGAAGTGGTGTTGGTGGGCGGTTCGACGCGCGTGCCAATGGTGGCGCGGCTGGTGAAGGAACTTTTCAACGGCAAGGAGCCCAACCGGAGCGTGAACCCCGACGAGGTGGTGGCGCTGGGCGCGGCCGTTCAGGCCAGCATCGCGACCGGCCAGATGAAGGACATCCTGGTGCTGGATGCGACCCCGCTTTCGCTGGGCGTGGAAACGCTGGGCGGCGTGATGACCACGCTGATCCCGCGAAATACGACTATTCCGACGAGCAAGAAAGAAGTGTTCTCAACGGCGTCGGATAGCCAACCAGCGGTGACGATCAACGTGCTGCAGGGCGAGCGGGAGTTTGCCAAGGACAACCGGCTTCTGGGGCGATTTGAGTTGACGGACATTCCCCCCGCACCGCGCGGCATGCCGCAGATTGAGGTGAGTTTTAACATCGACGCCAATGGCATCCTGAGCGTCTCGGCCAAGGATCTGGGCACCAGCAAGGAAAACAAGGTGACGATCCAGGGGAGCGGCGGTTTGTCGAAGGATGAAATCGAGAAAATGAAGCGCGACGCCGAGGCGCACGCGGCCGACGATAAGAAGCGGCGCGAGACGATCGACCTGAAGAACCAGGGCGATCAGCGCGTGTATCAAATCGAAAAACAACTGCGCGAGCACGGCGACAAAGTCGGCGGCGACGTGCGCGGGCAGATCGAGAGCGCGTTGAATCAACTGAAGGAAGCCCTGAAGAGCGACGATGGCGACCGCATCAAAAAGAGCATCGAAAACCTCGACCAGATGTCACACAAGCTGGGCGAAGAAATTTACAAAGCGGCCGGTGCGCAAAGCGGCGGGGGCGCGGCGGGCGGAACACCACCCCCGGCGGCGACCGCGCAACTGGCGGCGCGGCGGGTGGGAAGAAGGATGAGGATGTTATTGATGCGGAGTATGAGGTGAAGGAGTAGTTCGACGCTCTCAAACGCTAAATCTAGAACCAACCAAGAAGGCCTGTGCGGCAACGCCCAGGTCTTTTTATTTCTGCAGCCATCCTCGATCCTCAAACCATTTAACGCCACGGTGGTCTGGCAGATAATGCTGCATGAGGTGATCGAAGTGACTGTGATTGCGAACATTTTTACGACTGCCGCCTCGGGAAAGTGAAAAGGGCGGGGAAGACGCGACGCGTGGCGTCACGGCATGTGGCTTTCGATGTGCAGTCGCTTCGTCAGGGACGTCTTCAGGCTTGAGCGGATGCTCATCCACGAGCGCTCCGTTCTCCAGCTGACGAGGATATGCATATGCGTCGGATCGGTGGCTGCGCCGTGCAGCCGCGCCTGAATCTGGGGACAGGAAAACGATACCTCTTCGATCGATGCCTGCTGGAGAGCGCGTGGTAGCAATTGCATCGGGTTGTTCGCCTTCTCTTTGTATCTCTGCGCCATCCTTTGGTCGGGCGGAAGATAGCCCTTTCCGCGACGCGCGTATCCGCGTCGGTGGTCAGGCATCCATGTCCGATAAGCGTGAAAGGTAAACAGATAAACGGGCACGTGGATAAAGGTAACGGGCAATAGCCGCAACGCCACGCGTTGCGCGTTCCCACAACAGTTGTTTTATGGGGCGCGGTGTTCTACCTTGCAGATCTATGTTTGATCGTTCCTTCGCACAGTGGTGGTTAACGCGGATTGAGCCGTTTAAGGATGTGCCGCCGGAGAAGTTGGCGGCCGACCGGGAGGCGCTTAAGCGGCAGCAGGAGTTTAACGGGAACTATGCCACGTTCTTAAATCAGGCGGTGCTGCCTTCCATCGATCAGATCGTGAAGGTGCTGGCGCGAAACAACATCGTGCATCGCGTTTCAACCTGGGGCAACCAGTTGGCGCTGCGGATTCATCTGGCGTGGCGGTGGGGCGAACTGGTGATCGTGCAGAGCCATGAAGACTGCGTGACATTCGAGCACCACATCATCACGGAGGGGGAAAAGCGGGGCGATGATTCGGCCGAGGACCACTCGCACCAGTATGACCTGCGCGACCCGCTGCCGGCGTCCGTGGCGGTGCAGGAGATTCAGTTTTTTCTGGGACGACTCGCGCAGGATTTGGTGGAGACCGAACCGGAGGCCGAGATTCCGCCGGGGGAGGAGAGCAAGGGGGGGTGAGGAGGGTGCTAGGTGCTAGGTGCCAAGGTTGGGTTGGGGTTGGGGGTTTACGAATTGCAGAATTCACCGTGACGGCGATGCGGCGGATTGTCTGCGCGATCTTCGTGGAGAGTGGGGGTTTGGCTGCCGATGGAAGGGGAGGGGGCGAGGGTTACATTATTGAAATGATGGCGGGTCCTACAATTCCCGCGTTTTCAGGCCATGTGGGCGAGGGATTGTGAGCAGATGCAGGCAGTGCAGGAGCAAAAAAGATCTTCCAGAATGACTGGGCCGCCGGTGCGCAAGGCGATGGCGCTGGCTACGCTGGCGTGGGTGTTCGGGTCGGTGTGGATGAACGCAACGGCCGGGACGCCGTTTGCGGGGTATGCCAAGGCGCTGGGGGCGTCGAAGTTCCAATTCGGTTTGCTCGGCGCGCTGCCGTTTATCGCGTCGCTCATGTCGATTCCGGCCAGCCTGCTGATCGAGGCCACCGGCAAGCGCAAGCGGATATTTCTGTGGGGGCTTTATTTTCAGCGGCTCATGTGGTTTCCGATCGCGATCCTGCCGCTGTTGATCGTGAAGCAGTGGGGCTTCGCGCGAAGCGGGCCGGCCATGGCGCTGTTTTTATGGCTGGTGTTCCTGATGCACACGGGACAGGCGGTGGGTGGGCCGGCGTGGGTGAGCTGGATGGCAGACATCGTGCCCGACCGGGTGCGCGGCAAATATTTTTCTCGCCGCCGGCAGTGGGGAATATTAACGGCGGTGCCCGCGGCGCTGGGCGTGGGATGGTTGTTGGACCATTACGGAAGCAGCGACCGGCCATTGATCATGCTGGGGTGGTGCAGCGTGGTGTTCATGGCGGCGGCGGTGTTTGGATTTGCGGACATTCATTTGTTTCAGTTCGTGCCCGACGTGCCCAAAGCGCCGCAGAGCGGCAAGGGCCTGCTCAAAGCCTGGCGCGAGCCGCTGCGGAACAAACAGTTTTTGTGGTTCGCGGGGTTTGTCGGGACATTGACGTTTGCGGTGGGTTTCATGGGGCAGTTTGTGACGCTCTACATTATGAAGCAGATGTCGGCGGATGGGGCAGGCCGGCAGATGAACATGGTGACGCAGTTGATGGTGATCGTGGCGCCGGCGGTGGCGCAGTTGCTGGTGCTGCCGGTGTGGGGCATTGCGGCCGACCGCATGGGCAAGAGGCCGCTACTGATCGTCGCGGCGCTGGGGCTGGTGCCGGTGGCGCTGGGATGGTGCTTTGTCTCGCGGGAGACGATCTGGCTCGGATATCTGTTGTCGGCGGCGGGGGCGGCGCTCTGGACGGGCGTCGAGATCGCAAACTTCAATCTGGCGATGGAGATGTGCGCTGACAACGAGGGTGGCGGCACGAGTTACGTTGCCGTGAACAGCGTGATCATCAACATCGCCGGGTGTCTGGGGAACCTCACGTTCGGGCTGGTGGCACAGCTGCTGGAGAACTGGCAATGGCAGACGGGATGGAAAATCTTCACTTCGTTTGATGTGCTGTTTGCGATGAGTGCCGTCTTGCGGCTGGCGGCGGTGGTGGTGTTCCTGCCGCACATTCACGAGCCTGCGTCGAGGCCAACGCGCGAGGCGGTGCGGTTCATGGCCGCCAACATTTACAACAATCTGTTCCACGCGATCCTCCAGCCGTTGCGCCTGCTGCGCATTCGGCGTGAGCCGATGGTGGAGTTTGAGCAGGCGTAGCAGCGAGAAGTACGGGGGCGAAACACAGAAGGGCCGAAGTTCACTGCCATGGGATCGTGATGATCCTGCGACGCGTGAACTTCAGCCCTTTGTGCTTTCTCCCGTCCTTGCCCGAAACCCTACCTTCCCGAAAAAACCCGCAGCCAAAGAGATGGCCGCTATTTGTTTGTCGCCCCGGGCTATCGTGTCGTCCGGGAGACCGCCTCCCGGACGACACTGCCCGTGGGAACCAACCGCGCTCAAATAAAGTGGTGATCTTTTCACCCGTTAGCCATCGTGGTGACGACTACGCTCTGCCCTAAAGCGAAGGTGGTGCCAGAGCGGATTAATTCAGAACTCTAGAATGGAATGGATCAATTACGCGGAAAAACAATGGTTTTCATGTGATGAGGATGCGGCGCTGTGCAAAGCGAATCGCTTGTTTGTTTCACAGGCCAGCGATGCTTGCTCAGCAAATGGGCATCGCATCGACGCGGGTTAGACTGTCGCGGCAGGAGAGGTGTGGGTGTAGAAGGGAAAGATGGAAACCGGCGGCGGATCAACGTTCGATGAGATGATCGCGCTTGCGGAGCGGCTGGGGATTGTCGTTCGGCATGCGCGGCTGGGGGGCGGCGGCGGTGGGCTGATTTTCGTGAAGGGCGCGCGGCAGTTGTTCATCGATCAGGACGCCCCGGCCATGGATCAGTTGGAGCAGACCCGCGGGCGCTGGCGGGGCTGGCGGAGATTGACAGCGTGTTTGTGCGCGGGGATGTGCGGGAGGTTTTGGATAATCTTGGTATTTGAACGATTGGCCCTCACCCCGACCCTCTCCCAAAGTATTGGGAGAGGGGGAAGATACTTCAGGTATTGGGAGAGGGGCGAGCTGCGAGCAGCGATCTGCCCGCAGGACGTCATGCGGAGAGAATTGCCGCATGGCAAAAATCGCAATTCTTGTTGAGAAGATTTACGAAGACCTCGAGCTTCAATACCCGCGATTGCGGCTGAAGGAGGCCGGGCATCTGGTGGAAGTGATTGGGCCAAAAGCGGGCGAGACTTATGCGGGCAAGTGGGGGTATCCGCAGAAGTCGGAGAAGGCCGCGAAGGATGTGAAGGCTTCTGATTATGACTTGATCGTGATTCCGGGCGGGACGTCGCCCGACTTTATGCGGCGGGATGGGGGGATGGTTCAACTGGTGCGCGATGCGGCGGCCGCGAAGATTCCGATGGCCGCTATTTGTCATGGGCCGTGGATGCTCTGCTCGACCGATGCGCTCAAGGGGCGGCGGTGTACATCTTTCTTTGCCATCGCGCATGATGTGGTGAACGCGGGCGGGAAGTGGGTGGACGAGGAATGCGTGGTGGATGGGCCGATCATCACCGCGCGGTGCCCGGATGATCTGCCCGCCTTTACGCTGGCGATTTTGGATGCTGTTGCAGGGAAGAAGGCGCCGGGAACAAAGGGCAAGCCCATCGCGCCCGGGTGGCTGATGGAGACGATTCCGTCGGCCAAAGCCTGACGAACATTCAAGCGCCGCTGGGGTATTGAGGATACGACGCGATGGGTCGCTGGTATCAGTGTAGACCCGCGTGCTGGAGGCGTTTGAGAGTGCTTATTCAAGATTGTCGTACTCTGCTGCTGCTGGTTGCTGCCGCATGCGCTCAGTTGTCGTTTGCGCCCTCGCTTGCGCTAAGCGGCGAGCCGGCCGCGTTTGCCCCCGACAAGGTGGAGTATTACGAGCAGCAGGTGAAGCCGATCCTGGTGACTTCCTGCCTGAAGTGCCATGGGGCGGAGGAGAAGATCAAGGGGGGCTTGAGGCTTACCAGCCGGCAGGGGTTGATAGAGGGCGGCGACACCGGGCCGGCCGTGACCCTGGATCATCCCGACAAGAGCCTGATCCTGAAGGCCATTGGCTATAAGGATGAAGATCTGCAGATGCCGCCCAAGGAGCAACTGTCGAAAGAGAAAGTTGCCATCCTGACGAAGTGGGTGGAGATGGGCCTGCCATGGACGCCGGGGGACGAGCCGGCCATCGTGGAGGCAAAGCCAAAGCGGATGGCGCCGAAGGTAACGCCTGAGACCATGAAGTTCTGGTCGTTCGTGGCCGTGAAGCGGCCCGAGTTGCCGCAGGTGAAACAGCAGCAGTGGGTGAAGTCGCCCATTGACGCATTTGTATTGGCGAAGCTGGAAGCGGCGGGATTGAAGCCGGCGCCCCATGCTGAAAAGGTGGCGCTGTTGCGGCGGGCGTATTACGACCTGACGGGCCTGCCGCCGACGCCGGCGGAGGTGGATGCGTTTGTGGCGGATGGTTCGCCCGATGCCTATGAAAAGATTGTGGATCGGCTGCTGGACTCGCCGCGATATGGTGAGAAATGGGGGCGGCATTGGCTGGACGTGGTGCGGTTTGCCGAAACCAACAGCTTCGAGCGCGACGGGGTGAAGCCCAACGCCTGGCGGTATCGCGATTACGTCATCGAATCGTTTAATAACGACAAGCCGTACGACCAGTTTGTGCGCGAGCAAATCGCCGGCGATGAGCTGGATCAGGTGACGTCGCAGGGGATTATCGCGACGGGCTATTATCGCCTTGGCATCTGGGACGATGAGCCCAGCGACCGGGTGCAGGCCAAATATGATGAGCTGGACGACATCGTGGCGACGACCGGCCAGGCGTTTCTGGGCCTGACCATGAACTGCGCCCGCTGTCACGATCACAAGCTCGATCCGATTCCGCAAAAGGATTACTACCGGCTGCTGGCGTTCTTTCAGGGTCTGGAGGGGTACGCGAACGATCCGAAACACATCCTGCGCGACATCGCGCCCGATGAGCTGCCCAAGGCCAGGCAGGATGAGATGCTGGACATCAGCCGGCAGAAAGACGAGCTGCGCAAGCACATCAAGGAAGTGGAGGAGAAGGCGCTGACTTCGCTGGATTCAGAATCGCGACATGCCGCGCGCAAAAAGGATGAGCTGCTGCGGGCGCGGGTGCTGGAGGCGGCGGGGCGTGAAGAATTCAGGCGATACGAAGGGCTGCGCGAGGAGCTCAAATCGCTGGAAGGCAGAGCGCCGGCCGCCTTGCCGCAAGCGCTGTGCGCGCGGGAGCGCGGCACCTCGGTCGAGCCGACATACGTACTCTCGCGCGGCAATGCGCATGCGCAGGGGGAGGAAGTCCAGCCGGGGTTTCCATCCGTTCTCGCGCCGCCGCCCGCAGTGATTCCACCGCCGGATAAAAACGCCAAGTCGTCGGGAAGGCGGCGCGTGCTGGCGGATTGGCTGGCGAGTGACAAGAACCCACTGGTGGCGCGGGTGATGGTGAACCGGATCTGGCAGCATCACTTTGGGCGCGGGATTGTGCGCTCGTCCAATGATTTTGGCAGCGTGGGAGAACGGCCGACGCACCCGGAACTGCTGGACTGGCTGGCAAGCGAATTTGTAAAGCGAGGCTGGCGGCTGAAAGAAATGCACAAGCTGATCATGCTGTCGAGCGCGTATCAAATGTCCTCGGCCGGCAACCCGGAGGGGCTGGCGAAGGATGCGAACAACGATTTGTTCTGGCGGTTTGACATGCGCCGGCTGGAGGCCGAGGAAGTGCGGGATTCAATCCTGGCCGTGAACGGAAAATTGAATCTGAAAATGGGCGGGCCGGGTGTCTATCCGACGATTCCCGAGGCGGTGATGCAGGGCCAGTCGCGGCCGGGCGACGGGTGGGGCAAATCGCCGCCCGAGGAGCAGGCGCGGCGGAGCATTTACGTACATGTGAAGCGTTCGCTGATGGTGCCGGCGCTGGCGTCACTCGACTCGGCCGACACCGATTTCACATGCCCTGTCCGATTCGTGACCACGCAATCAACGCAGGCCCTCACGATGTTAAACAGCGAGTTCACCAACACCGAGGCAACGGCGTTTGCGCAGCGGATGCGCAAGGAAGCGGGCGATTCGCCTGAGAAGCAAGTGCATCTGGCGCTTCGGCTGGCGCTCTGCCGCGAGCCTGCCCACGAGCAGGTGGAGCGGGGCGTGAAGTTCATGCGGAAGTTGCAGGATGAGCATCATGTGGCCGGCGACGTGGCGTTGAACCAGTTTTGTCTGCTGGTGCTGAACCTGAACGAGTTTGTGTATCTGGATTGAGAAAGCAGTGTTATGCGAGAACAATCAGCATCCCCCGGCGGTTCATTTTGTGGCCGCACGCGGCGGGAATTTCTCTGGCAGGCAGGGGCGGGCTTCACCGCCCTGGGGTTGACGTCGCTGCTGAGCCAGGATGGGTTTTTGGCATCGCAGGCGAAGGCGGCGGACGGGGCCACGCCGTATCAAAATCCGCTGGCGCCCAAGCCGCCGCATTTTGCGCCCAAGGCCAAGAGCGTGATCTTTCTGTTCATGTATGGCGGGCCGAGCCACGTCGATACATTTGATTACAAGCCCAAGCTATACGACCTGGACGGCAAGACCATCCAGATCAAGACCAAGGGGCGCGGCGGATCAAAGAACGAGGGCCGGGTGGTCGGGCCCAAGTGGAAGTTCAAGCAGTATGGCAAGTGCGGCAAGTACGTGTCGGAACTATTTCCCAACGTCGCGACGTGCGTGGACGACATCGCTTTCATCCACTCGCTGACGGCCGACTCGCCCATCCACGGCTCTGCCATGCTGCAAATGAACTCCGGGAAGATCCTGAGCGGCAGCCCATGTATGGGATCGTGGGTGAATTACGGCCTGGGGAGCTTCAACGAAAATCTCCCGGGATTCGTGGTGATGCTGGATCCCAAGGCCGGCCCGATCAGCGGCGCGAAGAACTGGAGCAGCGGGTACATGCCCGCAGTCTATCAGGGAACGGTGCTGCGGTCGGCCGGTGCGCCGATTCTCGACCTTGAAACCCCCGACGGCATCACCCGGCCGATGCAGCGAGAACTCCTCGACACGCTACGGGACTACAACGCCGAACATCACGCGGCCCGCGTCGATAACTCCGCCCTGGCCGCCCGCATTTCCAGCTATGAACTGGCCTACAAGATGCAAAGCTCCTCGCCGGAGGCAACGGACATCGACCGCGAACCCGAAGAGATCAAAGAGATGTATGGCCTGAACGAGAAGCGGACGGCAAGCTTCGCCCGAAGGTGCATCATGGCCCGTCGGCTTGTGGAGCGCGGTGTGCGTTTCGTGCAGGTCTATTCCGGCGGCGCGCACAACGACGATAACTGGGACTGCGCACGGCGACCTGGTCAAGAACCACACGTTTCACGCGGGAAATACCGACAAGCCGGTGGCCGCTCTGTTAAAGGATTTGAAGCGCACGGGATTGCTGGATTCAACGCTGGTGATCTGGGGCGGAGAGTTCGGGCGGCAGCCGACGGCCGAATACAAAGAAGGAACCGGCCGCGACCACAACGCGTATGGCTTCACGATGTGGATGGCCGGTGGGGGGATCAAGGGCGGCGTGAGCGTGGGCGAAACGGATGAACTTGGATCGGCCGCGGTCGTGGATCGGCTGCAAGTGAAGAACCTGCACGCGACAGTGCTACAGCAATTGGGGCTGGACCCTAATAAGCTGACCTACTTCCACAGCGGGCTGGATCAGAAACTGGTCGGGGTTGAAGGGGCGGATCCGATCAGGCAGATTATCTAAATCGGAGAAGACAACGGATGACGCGTTGGATTACCAGGCCGGCGGCGTGGGGTTTTCTGTTCTTATTCACTGCCGTCGGCGCGTTCGCGGCGCCGCCGACAGATGCGGAGTATCCGCTGCTGCAAAACCTGATCCAAAACGCGAGTTTTGAAATGGATTGGATGCACAACGCGACTTCATCCAAGACGCGATTTTTGCTTCTGGAGCAAAGCGACTGGGGATATGCCCAGTCCGATGGGATCCCGGATTCATGGGTGTGCCGGGAGGGGCGGTTGGACCGGGAGGTCCATCGACTTGGACATGCGTCACTGCGATTGCAGGGCGATGCGTGGCAGGTGGTCTATATCTGTGGCCAGACCGACTCCAAGGATGGAGGGGCGAACTACAACGCATTCGGGCCGCTGCCATCAAACTTGAGGAAGGCGGTTAAGCCCCGGCCATTGCGGGTAGGGGTGTGGTGCAAAACGCAGGATGCGACAGCGCCGCCCGCGCTTGGAGTGCAGGCAGAATATGTGGACGCGGCCAAGGGAGGAAAGGCGCAAACCGCGGCGTTCGCAAAGGGGACGCACGATTGGGAATACCAGGAGATTCTTGTCCCGGTCGACGCGGCGCAGGGGCCGATGTCAAGCGCGAGAGTCCACTTGACGTATCGCGGGGGTGGAACGGTTTGGTTCGACGGTGCTTTTGCAGTCGAGGAGGGCCCGGACGATGAGCCAAATCTCCTGGGCAATGGGACATTCCAGACCATGGAGACGGACTGGCCGGCGGAGTGGTCGCGGCCGGCCATCTGGTCCTGGGCGCGGCGGGACTATTATCGCTTTACCGGGTGGTCGCATGGGGACGGGAAGATGACCGGTGGCGTCGAGTGGCCGGCGCTGGGGGCGAATGGGGGAGCGGTGATGCAGTTGACGGTTTTGCCGGGCGATAATTTTGCGGTTCACAGTGACGCGATAGCGTTGAACCAGACAGAAGCGCGGCCGATCCGGGTGTCGGCGCGTGTTCGGGCGGACAACCTTCGCTGGTTTGAACTGATGGCTCAGGATGAGACCGGCGCGTGGCTGCCGCAACAGGACTTTTCGGGGTGTATGGGGACGGATTCCGATTATCGCAATCGGCTCCTGGCGGCGGGGTCGCATGATTGGGAATACGTCCAGAAATACTTTTCTCCTCGGCGGGCGGTAAAAAAGGTGACGCTGTTTGTGGCTGTCCGGGGGATGGACGGCAAGCTGATGAACCGGCATGTGGTGGGGACCGCATGGGTGAATCAGATCAGGCTCAGCGAGGCAGGAACTTCGCGGGAGGATCTCGCAGCGCGGGGAGTGAAAATCCCTGCCACCCGTCCGGTGGAAACACCAACCGGGCTGGTTGTCAGCCAGTTTGATCTGGGGGAGCGCCTGTCGGGTGAGAACGTTCTGCGCCTTCGCCTGCGGAATCCATCGGATCAGCCCTTGCCACTTGCGTTTACGCTGACGAGGCCATCGGGAGAGTCGGTCAATCTTCATCCTTCACAAGATGCGGTCGCGGGCCACTCGGAGGCGGAGGTGAATGTTCCCTATACCTTGTCGGAGACTGGGTCGGGCGGCAAGTTTTATCATGTTGCCGGCGTGACATCCTTTACATTTTCACCGTCTCCGCCAATTGCCATTCGAATTGCCAACATCTGTCTTTATCCCACAGAGAAATTGGAGGTGGGGGTCAATTTGAATCTGGCTCAAAACATGCTCACGCAAATCGCATCGTGCCAGATCGTGGCGGTTTATCCGGCCGGGGAGAAAAGTCTGCTTGAATCCAGGGACGTCAGGTCAATGCTGGCGCCATCGAAGGAGCGTGGTTGGTTGCTGGCCGAGGGACACGTGGATGCGCGGAACCTGGTGGATGTAGTTTCTGAGACGACGGATCTTCCGGTGCATCCGGCATCGAATCCGGTGCGGGACTGTGGGGTGCGGGTGACGTTGAAGGATGCCCAGGGTAAGACGCTCTTTACGCAGGAGAGCGAGCGTTTTGGCATCATGGAGAGGCCGGTGCCCAACGCTCTTCCACAGACGATTACCCAGACGAAAGTTGTTGAAGGCGGATGGCTGACGGTGAACGGCAAGCCGTTTTCGTTTCGGCCATTTCCGCTGGACAAGGCGGACCTCGGGAGCATCTCGCGCCGATTGAATCTTCCCAAAGAATATAAGATTCTGGCGCTGCCGTATCCAAAGGAGTTGGTTTTTGCGACTCAGGGCGAAGATGAGTGGAAGCAGAAGACGCAGGACTTCGTGCGGGCGAGTAAGGCTGACCCAAAATTGATCGGCTATTTCTTTGACCACAACGGTGAGACGACGTTTTGGTTTGACGAGTGGAAGCGGATGGCGGCATGCCAGCGGAAGGTGGCCGGGTGGGCGCGAGGTGGATCCGAATCACGTCATCATGAGCGCGGAGTGGCTGTTCGGGCACGGGGCCCTGAAGCCTGAGATGGCGGAGTATTTTGGGTTTCTGGATCTAATCGATGTTGAGCCGGGCCTGACATGGTTGCCGGATGCGAATGCGTTCCGTGAGAAAGCCGGTCGGCCAGTCTGTGTGCTGGGTGGGTTGGAATGTTATTACGCGCAGCCGCCGGAAGTGCTTCGATGGCGCGTGTATGAGGCGATGCGGCAGGGGGTGAACGATCTGGGTATATGTCCATCGGGGATGCTTTGTGCGCGGCCGGAATCAGTGTCGCTGCTGAGGGAGCTTTATGCCCAGACGGCGGCGATGCAGGAGATGCTTGCCCTGCCGGCGCCGAAGGTGGCAACGACATGCGACAACCAGGTCATTTCGATCTGGGAGCGGCAAACGGCGGCGGGGCGGGATATTGTCGCGATGCGCAATCCAGGAGATGAGACCGAGCCAATCAAAGTGGGGTTTACATTGCCGGCCGCGGCGCGGGGGATTAAGTTGCTCTTCGAACCTCGAAAAGTTACCGTTTCGCAGCAGACTTTTACTGACGTGTTTGATCGTCCTTACGCGGTACACGTCTACCGCGTGACGCAATGAACCCGAGCGTCTTGGCGCAGCCCCCGGAACTCAACCCACGAGGCTAATTGTAGATGCCAGCCATTCTCAAGCGTCTGCGTGGCACAATAGCCAATCAGTTTCTCCTGATTGGAATCGTTGCTGCCGAGGAAGCTCCGGCCGCCAGAAAGGAGGGGACAAACCCAATGCCACCCCAACGCGTCCGCAGTGTTCTTTGACAATCGAATAGCAGTTCGTCCCGTGGCATGGGTGCCCCGCTGCCTGCGCCCCGCCCATGTCCCCCCAGCCTCCATCAAAAAAAAACTAACTCAACCCTCTCCCAAGCCTCTGCGCCTCTCAGCGCCTCCGCAGTAATATCCTCTCCTCCTCCGTGCCCTCCGTGTTCGGTGGTGAAAAGTTTTCCCCCGTCGAAAGGCCAAGCCTTGAGCCTGTCGAAAGGGGGGCGATTCCGGGGAGAAAACAGGGAGGTTTTATGTCGAAAAGGGGTTCAAAAAGGGGAGGAAAAGGGGAGACTTTGGGGAGAATTTGGGGGCGCTTTTTTCCGGCGTTTCTGACCTAAATCCTTGTCAATCCGCAACCCGCGCCACCCAACTCAAAATGAGCGCAATCAAATCCCCAAAACCGACCGCCCACAACACGCTCTTTCTCCCGACCGCCAACCTGCGACGTTATCATTCCGCGTCCAGCGGCCCCACGCAATGCGGCCAATGTAAACAAGCAGGAAGAAGCGCAGAATTCCTGGCAAGGTCCAACTCATCCCCTCGCGCCCTCACGCCGGCCACCAACCGGGCCACCCTCCTCCCCCTCATCGGCATCACCTACTGCATGGTCGCCGGCGGGGCCTTCCGCGCCGCCGTCCGAGGCGGCCTCCTCGAACACAACGGCCCCCTCCTCCGCAAAGCACGCTAGACCCCCCCCGCACCGCCCACCACCCGGCACGGCGATTGCAAACCGCTCGGCCAGTCAATCCCACGTTCTGACGGAACACTTGCGGAGACATTCGATGCAATCAAAACAAATCTGGGCAACCGGACTCGCGGCCGCGCTGGTGGGCACTGGCATCATCATGGTCAACGTCGCTGCCAAGGATCCGCCCCAAGGCTCGGCCACTCCTCCATCCACCCGCCCCGCCATGCGTCTCCCCGACGCCGTCGCCGACGCCCAGACTCCCGTCAACGCGCCCACCACCCGGCCCGAACAACAAAAGAGCGAGCATGACCGTTCCGAGGTGTTCTTCGCCGACAACGCACCGCCCACCTCCACCGCCTTCAAAAATCAGCCGGATCAGGGAAAGATCAAGGGGTTCGATTTCTATCGCGACCCATTAAATGCCAAGACCCCCATGCAGTCTCCCGAGGAGGTGGTGAAGCAGGATGTGGCCGAAAAGCCGAAGGTGATGGCCGAGCAGCAGAAGCTGCTTGAAAGCCGGTACAACCTGACGCCCAAGCTCGATCCCGAAGCCAGAATGTCACGCGGCAAACCATTGGCCGTTGGACCCACCGCGCGCCTGGCTCAGGGCATGAACTGGGACAAGCTCGGGGCCATGACGCCGAGCGACATTAAGCAGCAGGGCGTTTTCCCATACCCCTCGCTGCCCCATCCCAAACAAGCCACCGGCGGCCAGGTCTTCCCCCAGATCCAGATCGCCATGTTCCCCCGGCTCGAGCGCTTCGACGTCGACTTCGACCTCCCCGAAGCCTTCCTGCCGGAATTTCCCCCGGCCATGTTCTTATCCAACCGCCCGGAGCTCGGCGACGTCTCGCGCGGGGAAGTCATCTCCATCAATAATTACTACAAGCTCTTCAAGGACATCCTCACCCCCGTGCAACTGGACGGCCTGCGCATGCTCCTCACGCCCCTGCCGCAGGAGGAATTCAATCCGACCGACGACCGCAAAACCCCGCAGCCATCGCTTGGCGTCACGTGCCTCGACTGCCACGTCAATGGCCACACCACCGCCCAATTCCACCTGACGCCGGATGACCGCCCGCAGCAGCGCCGATTCCGCCTCGACACGACAAGCCTGCGCGGCGTTAGCCAGCAACAGATTCACGGGTCCAAACGCTCTCTCCGTTCCGTCGAAGACTTCACCGAATTCGAGCAGCGCACGGCCTACTTCAATGGCGATCAGGTCCACGCGTTTAAGAAAGGCGCCATGATCCTCGACCGCGTTCAGGTCAGCCACATGGCCCAGTTCCAAAACATGCTGGACTTCCCGCCCGCCCCAAAGCTCGATCCCATGACCGTGCGCCTCGATCCCTCCAAAGCGACCGAATCCGAAATGCGCGGCGAAAAACTCTTTATGGGCAAGGCCCAGTGCTCGATGTGCCACAGCGGCCTGGCCTACCTCGACCACCAACTGCACGATCTTCACCTGGAGCGATTCCTCCCCGAGCCCGGCGACGGCCCCATCAAAACCTTCACCCTGCGCGGCATCAAGGAAAGCCCTCCGTATCTCCACGACGGCCGCTGCCTCACGCTGGAGGACACCGTTGAATTCTTCAATCTGGTTCTGCAACTGAAACTCAACGCCCAGGAAAAGACGGATCTGGTGGCCTTCATGCGTCAACTTTGAGAGACGTTTTTGTTGATGCACGCCCGGTGAGATTCGATATGATGCGGCGATGCTAAAGCGCTGCCTCCTCACCTTCCTCTGCGGGCTGGTTTGTCTGACGATGCTGCAAAAGCGCACTCTCGCCGCGCCAACGACTGCGCCAACGACTGCCCCAACCAGCCAGCCCTACGAAAAAGAAATCCTCGCCTTTGAGACCGCCGACCACCGTGAAGCGCCGCCGACCGGCGCCGTCCTCTTCCTCGGCAGCTCCAGCATTCGCAAATGGACGACCGTGGCCAGGGATTTCCCCAATGAGAAGGTAATTAACCGTGGCTTTGGCGGCTCTAAAATCGCCGACAGCGTCCGCTACGCCGACCGCATCGCCATCCCCTATCGTCCGCGCCAAATCATTTTCTATGCCGGCGACAACGACATCGCCAGCGGGGTGACTCCCGAGAAGGTGCTGGAGAACTTCAAGGCCCTCGTCAACAAAATCCACGAGAAGCTGCCTGACACTCGCATCGACTTCATCTCCATCAAGCCAAGTCTCGCCCGCTGGAAACTGATCGACAAGATCAAGGAAGCCAATCGTCTCGTTGAAGCCTGGTGCAAAGAAGGCGAAGCGGCCGGCCAAAAGGTTGGCTACATCGACGTCTTTGGCGCGATGCTCGGCGAGGACGGCAAGCCCAAACCGGAACTGTTCGTGGATGACGGCCTGCACATGAATCGCAAGGGGTACGAAATCTGGATTGGCATTGTCGGGCCGCGCATCGTTAAAGAGTAACGCCCGCGAAAGGGCCGCGCCTGGTTATCGCTTGCGGCTTTTGGCGCTGGGGTTTACGATCCTGTTCAGACATTCTGCGAGGAGACACCTTATGATTCGACGCTCGATCCCGGGGAGGATGGCGGTTGTGGGGGTGGCGGTGGTGGGGATGCTGGCTTCGGTGCTGCTTGCGCGGCCTGGCGTGGTGCGAACCAAGGATGGCCGGACCATCGAAGGCGACATCGTCGAATCCGTCGATCATCCGGATCAAATCACCATCGGCGTCCACGGCGCGCAGCTCAGTATCAATCGCACCAACATTGCCTCGCTCGATTACGTCGGCAGCTTCGAAGACGAATATAAAAAGCGCCTCGCCAAGCTCGGCCCCAACGCCACCGCCGCCGATCATCTCACCCTCGCCCGCTGGCTCTATGATCAAAAAGCTTACGAGCAGGCCCGCACCGAAGTCGCCTCGGCCAAAAAGATCAACCCGCAGGACGCCAGCGCCGATCTCCTCCTAACCACCATCAACCGCCAGCAGGTTTTAGATCGCACGCAAGCCAGCGGCACGACCGGAACAGGCACCACCGGCACCGGCACGACAACAACCGGCACAGGCACCGCGACTGGCACCGGCGCCACGGTGACGGCCCCGCGGCCAGGCGCGCGCCATCTCCTCTCGCCCGAGCAGATTCAGATCATCAAGCAGGGGGAGATGAAGCAGGAAGATACCGGCCTGCGCATGACCCTCGCCAACAACGTCGTCCGCCGCTACACCGACTTCGACACCAAAGTCACCCCGGCCGAATTTGCTCAATACTCTGATTTCGACAAGGCCATCGCCATCCTGACTCGCGGCACCCCCGAGATGCGCCAGGACGTCAAACTTCTTAACGATCCGTCAGCCATCGCCGCCTTCAAAACCATTCAGCCCACCATCCTGAGCGGCTGTGCAATCTCCGGCTGCCATAACGAGCAAACCAAGACCAAGTTTCTTCTTTTCACTGGCAACGACACCGAAACCACCTACACCAACTTTTTCATCCTCACGCAATACGCCACCACGATTAACAAGGTCCAGCACAAGATGATCGATCGCACCCGGCCTAACGAATCGCTGGTGCTCCAGTTCGGGTTAGCGCGATCGTGCTGAATTGCCCCACAAAGAGGTTCAGGGCTTTCGCCCCACCTACTCGGGGCCACGAGCCGGCAACTATCAGTCCGTCCTGAACTGGATCACCAACGTGCTGTTGCCGACGGCCGACTACAAAGTCGATTATCAGATCCCCACCGGCCAGCCCTCCACCCAGCCCGCCGCCCCCGCCACACCCGCCGCCTGACCCGGCCGCCACGCCCGCGCCCACCCCCGGCGGTGCGGCTATCCCCGCGCCCGCTCCCGTCGCCCCCGCTCCCGCCCCTCCAGCGCCCACCGCACCTCCCGCCCCGCCAACTGTTCCCCCCGCACCCGTTGCGCCGCCACCCTGATCGCCAGCTTCGGTAAAATCCTTCCATGTCTCCTCCCCTCCTGCTCGCCCTCCTCGTGGCCATCACGGCCGGCGCATTTATTATCGACCAGCGTCGCCGCGCTCATCGCCGGGCCATCCTGCGCACGCTCGCGCGGCAGTGGAAAATGCATTTCGCCGCCACCGACCCCTTCAACCTCGCCCCGCGCGTCGCGGCCATGTTCCCCGTCCCCGGCGCCGCCAGTCTGCAAGTCTATGACGTGATCTACGCCCTGCAGCAAGACCGCCACCGCTACATCTTCACTGCCGAATTCACCCAAGGCGTCCTGCGACAACATCTGCGCGTCCGCATGGCCGCGACATTCTGCGAATCCCGTGACGGCACCGGCGACTTCTCCCCAGTCCGCCTAGCCAAAAACACCGGCCCCCTCTCAAGCCAATACAAACAACTCCAAGAACAAGAAACCCCCGAACCAATCACCGGAAGCTAAGCTTTACCGCCTACCGCCCACTGACTAATGACTACCGCCCACCAGCCATCTCCTGAATCGCCGTCTGCAGATCCATGAAATTAATCGGCTTAATCAAATGCCTCTGAAACCCGGCCTCGCGCGTCTGCTGGATATCCGATTCCATCCCGTAGCCAGTCAACGCGATGCCCTTGATCGGCCGACGCGCCAGAAGCTCCTTCATCAGCTGCAACCCCGTCCCATCCGGTAATCCCAAGTCGCTGATCAGCAAGTCGAAGGATTCATGGGCCGCGGCCTTTAACGCCGTGCTCACGCAAGTGGCCGTTGTCACGGTGTGGTCCAGCTTCCGCAGCAGCCGCGACATCGCCCGTAGCGAATCCTCGTGATCCTCCACCAGGAGTATTCTCAGCGCCGTCTTATTTTCACTCCCACCCTTTGGACCGGCCGCAATCTCGGCCACCGGCGGGCGCTCGGCTCGCGCAGCACCACGCTCATTCTCGTCCCCAGACCCTTCCCATCGCTCGCGGCCGACAGCGTCCCGCCGTGAGCGTCCATGATCCCTTTGCAGATCGCCAGGCCGATCCCAAGTCCGCCAAATCGCTGCGTCACAGCTTTATCCCCTTGCTCAAACACCTCGAAGATGTGCGGCAGCACCTCCGATGTGATGCCGATTCCGCTGTCGGTAATCTCAATCCTCAACGACTCATCCGCCTCGTCCGACGAACGGACCATGATCACGCTTTCGGGCTTGCTGAACTTGATCGCGTTCTTCAACAGGTTGCAGAAAACCTGCTGCAGCTTCGGCTGGTCGCCGCGCAGGTGATTCCGCGACGCCCGCAGGTCCAACCGCACGTCAATCGACTTGGCCGACGCTTCTGCCCCGCACATTCCCACCGATGCCCGCAGGAGCGCGTGCGCGTCAACATCCTCCACGTTCAGGTGAAGCTTTCCATGCGAAATGCGGGTCAGGTCAAGAAGCGAATCAATCATCCGCACCTCCAACTCGATGTTCCGATGGATAAGCTTCACGTCCTCCCGATATCGCTCCGGCAGGTTTTCATCCGCCGCCAGCTCCGCCACCGTGATCAGCGCGGGGGAAAGGGGCGTGCGAAGGTCATGGCTCAGCATCGCCATGAAACGGTCCTTGGCCTGATTCGCCCGCCGCAATTCCCCATTGGAACGCCGAAGCTCGATCTCCGTCATGGCCGCCGCCGTCAGATCGCGCAAGAGGTGGATCTGCTCCTGCGTCCATTCACGCGGCTTGGTATCGATAGCGCAGAAGGATCCCAACACCAGTCCATCCGACGTCACCAGCGGAATCCCCGCATAAGCCACCACGCCCAGCGGAACGGCCGGGTTGTCCTTAAGGACCGGATGCTCCCGCGCGTCCTGAACGATGAGCGGTTCGCCTGATAAGACCGCGTGCTGACAAAATGAGTGCGTAAGCGGCGTCTGACGGGCCATCAGCAGCGGTTCTGGAAGTCCCACCGCGCTCTTAAAGAACTGCCTGTCCTTGTCCACAAGCGACACCAGCGAGATCGGCACGCCCAGAACGCGCGACGCCAGCCGCGTCAAGCGGTCAAAAGCTTCTTCAGGCGGCGTATCAAGTAACGCCGCCTGTTCCAATGCCTTCAGGCGCGCGGCGTCCGCGAGCGCTCTAATTGTTTTCATCATGGATGTACGTCCGATCAACAACCATCGCTCCCTGCAAGTCAGCGACTAGCCGGGCGTGTCGTGGCGTTCATGGGAAAGGCCGCCGGCGCGGTCGTCGGCAGGCGTTCCGGGAGAGGGATAGTGACCGCGGCGGCGGTGGTGGGGCCCGACGTCGCTGTAGTGGCGTGCGGCATCGTCGCGGGCATTGTCCAGGCTGCGCGGGTGCTTGGGGTGGCCGCCGCGATAATCACCCGGCGCTGAAGATTGGGAAGCTGTTCGATCCGCAACTTTGCCTCATCCCGCACCACGTCCAAAACTTTGTCGTCGTTGGCGACCGCCTCCAGATGCTCACGAGCCTTGGTCCAGTGATCCGAGGGAGCGGTGGCCGGGTTCTTTGCCGACTGAAGCTGGTCGAACCCCTGATCCTCTTCAATCGTGGCCAGTCCAAATTGCGCGATGGCATCTTCCATGGGTTGATCTTTATAGTCCGAAAGCACCTTGTTATACGCATCGCCCGCGTCCGACAGGCTCTGTTCAACGTCAACCCCGCCGGCGGTAGGGGAGGGGGGTGTATGGGCCAGGGCAAGGAAATAGTCGCCCAAAGCCACGTAGCCGTGCGCCTTGAGCTGCGGCGTTGGCCCTTCTTCGATTACCTTGCGGGCCAGGTCGTGCGCGTTCTTCGCTTCTTCAGCACCAATGCCACCGGTGTTGAACGATTGAACCTGCCCCTTCATGCGCGAAATGATCGAGCGGGCATCGGCGAGGTTGGCTTCGGCCAGCGCGGTCGTTGCCTGCACCGAGCTTTGATGCCGGCGGATCAGTAGAATGATCGCCACCACCACCAGCAGACCAAGAAGAATCCGGGAGGCATTTTCCTTCAGCCATTCCGGGCCGCGCACCATCCACAAGGCAAGAGTATTCTGCTGCAATTCGTGACGCCGCTGGGATTTCATAAGGCCGGGGAGTCTAGGGGGTGAGTCGGCGATTTGCAATTTCGCTTGGGCAGGGAAGAAGCGTCAACGGAAGTGGGCGATTGCGAATCAACAATCGAAAGTTACATCTCAGCATCAGACTCTTTTTCCAGGGCATCACGTTGCGGCGTGGCAACGGCCTGTTTGGTAAGAATGTGCTTCCCCAGCTCAAGTCGGTGAATCACCTGCTCCATGCTCGCCGGCCGCTTCTGGGGCCGCGTCGAAATGCACTCCATCACCAGATTCGATAGCACCGGCGGCAGCTTTGGATTCAGATCCAGCGGCGTGTCGATGCGCGTATCCACCAGAAAGCTGTTATCGCCGCGACCCACGGTGTAAAGCGTCGGAATGTGCTTCCCAGTCAGCGCCCAGTAAAGCGTGGCTCCGAGGTTAAAAATGTCAGTCTGCTGGCTCACCGGTTGGCGCTTCACCTGCTCGGGTGCGATGTAGTCGGGAGTGCCCTGGATGCGCTCCTTGATCGTCCCGATCTTACAGCTTTGGCCATAGTCGATCACCTTTACCTTGCCGTCGTCGCTGCGCAGGATGTTATTGGGCTTGATATCGCAATGCGCGAACCCCATGTTGTGCATCGCCTGCAGGCCATGGGCGGACTGGATGAACGCATCCACCACGTCCAGCAAAGCCGACGGGAGGCGTACGTCGAGCGCCTTGCCATCCACCAGCTCCATCAGCAAAAAAGCCTCGACAACCTTCAGCAGCATCGTCTTGTTGATCTTGAGCTCGTAAGTGCGGCGAAGATTGGGGTGTGTGAATTGTTTGCTGATCTCAAACTCAGCCTGCATCTGCTCGACAAACCGGAGATCTTTCGGATCGTTTCGCAGCACGTGCTTCAGGGCAAACACCTTTTTGGTGGCCGGATCGCTCACAGCGTAGATCGTGCTCCGTGCGCCCTCGCCCAGGCATTCCAGCACGTCGTAATTGAATAATTTTTGAGGCATCACAGCCATTGGAACCTTCGGAGCATGCGGGATGAGTCGATCATCATGGTTGAATTACTCGTATCGGCGTGAAATACGAGATACCTAATTTAGTACACTTCCACTTCACGTTACGACGCACCAGCGTCGATAACGCGCAAATCGCCTGACACGCATGGACCCCGCTACTTGGCGACGTGTTTACTCCCGACCGCCGGTTTCCAAGTCGGCTCCTTGCTGCACCCATAGCGTAGGACATAAGCCCATGGATGACAAGCAGGTTCCCGGCAGGTCCGCCCCTCAATACAAGGCAATGTGGGAGTGCGTTGAATCAGGCCATAACCTGCCCGCCCGCTAACAAATTATCGCAGCAATTGCCGGCGAAAAACCGCCGCCGGAAAGCAGCGGCCAATGCCCGTCGCGTCAACCGCGTGGGCGTTGAGATGAACTTCCGGCCCCGCAATGCCGCACCGCCCCTGCAGCGTCTGAACCAGTTCCCCAAGCCGCTGAAGCTGAATGGCCGTGGGAGTCGACTGGTCAAAATCCCCAATCAGGCAAATCGAAATGCAATCCTCCAGATCGACATTGGTGGCCGCCGCCTGACGCGCCCAGCGCTGCCCAATCTGCACCTCCCCGTCCGCCAGGCCCGAGCCGTTGCCAATCACAAAGTGGTCTGGCAGAAACCCCGTCGAGCGTGCGAGTGAAACTGCATCGCCAGAAGGCATCTTGCTGTGGTGGATGTAAATCGCACGCCAATGGGTCGGTTGGAAGGGTACTTTGGTTTCAAACACAGACTCAAACGAATCGCTGGCATCCACGGCGAAAAGATTCGCCGCCACCTCAGGCGACAACGGCGTCGGCGAAAGCACCAGCAGCATCACGCTAGTAATACCGAGCGCACCCAGCAGCGCAGTGGCAACGACAATGCCCCGGCCGCTACGTTTTGATTTCCTGGTTTTGCCACCCACCTGTCTCTCCCGTCTGCAAATGCCCGCGATGACTCGTTACCGCCATTATCGGACGGCCACGGCGGCAAACATGAATTGTTTTTTAAGATGCCCTCAACCTGCCAGATCCCCGGGCCCACAAAAAAAGGTGAGCCCGACCGCTGGAGGGCGTGCGATCGGGCTCAGGAGGGTCAACGTGATATTGAAGCAGCACCTTTGTAAACAGACCAGTCAAGCTCGTCAAGACATTGGTTCAACAAAATTGCCCAAATCGCCTAGATTAAGCTGTAATCTTGCTGTCATTCAGGCTCGCCGGAATTCCGGCCGCTGCGACAGGAGCAAAAGGTTGGACCACCAGCGCATCAGTTGAACGCTCAAATACGCCAGCGGAAGCAGCACAAGCAGGATCAACCCCGCGCTCACCCCCACATATCCAACAGCGAAAGCAACATCATAGACGATCAGCCAGAGCAAGCCGTAAAGCATCAGCTTCTGCCCAGCCACGCGCGAAGTGGGCGTCGCCCTTCGAATCCGCCACGCCAACAAAAGAAATACCGCTCCCGCAATCACTGGCCACGCCAGCGCCGGCTTGATCCATAGTCCCAGCGGCGTGTGGTGCGTGCTCGTCCGCCACCACCAACCGGCAATCGCGATAGCATTCACCGCGAACAACCCGCCCATCACTACCCACCAGTGGCTGCGGGTAAGGTTTGGCCGCTTCTCTTCCCAGCAGTAAGCGACGGCCGAAAGAATCGCCGTGTGATCCAGAAGCAGCAGCGGATGCCACAGAAGCGGAACCCGCGGAGCCGGAATCACTGCATGAAAAAACCGAATCAGGCCAAGAGTAAGTAGCCCCGGAGCAACCAGATACTTGCCCGCGAAATCATAAAACCCAATCAGCGCCGCCGTCCACAAAATGAGTATCAAACTCATCCACCCCTCAATGCCCCCGTCATACCAGGCCACAAAAGCGCTCCCCCCGCAACGGCCGCCGTGATTAGTGAGACACAGATCAGGTACGCCGTCAGCAGACCAATCCGGCCAGACGGAAGAGGCCGATGAGCCGCGATGGCACTGTCGCGCCGGCGGTCGATGATGTCATTGAGCGACATGCCAAACCCATAGAGCCCAATCGAGACAACCGCCATCGCCAGCATGAGTCGGGTGGGCAGCACATCGATGAGGGGAACATGTTCCACCGCCGCCTGCCGCGCCGCCCGGAGAAGCAGCGTACACTGCGCGTTGGAGATGGCCGTAAACACCAGCGCCATCCGCGTGAATTGCAGTGCAGAGAGGAGTCGTTGAGAGAGCGCGGTGAGCATGGCTGGCAGCGTGAACACAGCCTATGCGGGGCGGATGGGAATGAAAAGACGATCGCCCCGCATAAAGCGCGACCGTCTCCTCGTCATGTGCACATCACACTCCGCGGATTGGTCGTGCCCAAATCGCTACTCGCCAGACGGAGCGGCGCCATAAACTTCAACCGCAGTTGCCGTTGCTCGGATGAGATAGCCGTCCGAGGCTACCAGATTACTGCCTCCCCGAGATCCTTCTGGCCACGGATTACTTCGGCTTAAAACGCACCTCGCGCGCGACACTTTTCATCCACCCGCCCCCGCAATCTCTTTCGACGACGCTGAACCCCAACGGCTTAAGAACCGAAATCGCTTCCTGATACTGCCGCCACTTCCAATACGTCCAGCTAAGTGGCGCACTCAGCACCAACCCGCCCAGAAGCAGGCGGGCAATGATCCGCTTCAGATACTTCCACCACATCAATTTCGGAGCGGACCGAAAGCTTCGGGCGTCGGCCGGATCAGATTCCCGGCCGCACTCCGGGCAGCGGTTGCGGTCCAGATGAAGCAGCGGATAGCCGCAGCGCCGGCAAAACAAGCCTGGGTTTAGGCAAGTTTCCATGCGATCATGTTAGCCATTCTTGCGCAAGCTACGATCTGTCAACTACGACACAGCTGCCATGCCCATGCAGCCGCTGAATTATGCACTTATCCACACGATGCGAGAATCAAATCCCGAAGTTCGGCCTCTTTTCCCCCTGCGTTAACAACAAGATGAACATTACACTAATCTCAAGCCACTAGCGCCGTCCAGAGCCGACTGGCGTACCCGTTCGCACTTAAGCCTAGTAGTCAACCAAGTTTGCAATCTGCGCAAAACCCTAACCGTGCGTACGCCCTTTCCCTGAGTCAACGCTGAGGTCCCAGCAATAAGTACACAACTCGCGATGCACGAAAAATCTTTCCTGAGCCATCGCAGGTTTTCCACCACTTTTCCACAAGCAGTCGCCGCGCTTGATTTTCCCCATCCGGTAGGCACGATGGCCACCCTTTACAGGCAGGCATGAACCTTCTCGAAACCACCAAATTAGTCAAGACTTACGACGGGCGAACGGTCGTCAACGAAGTCAGCTTCGTCCTCCAGCAGGAGGAAATCGTCGGGATCCTTGGCCGAAACGGCGCTGGCAAAACCACCACCTTCCGGATGATCATGGGCATGGTCCGCCCCGACAGCGGCGCAGTGGCCTTCGACGGCTATGACATCACCCACCTCCCCATGTACAAACGCGCCCGCCGCCGCATTGGCTATCTCTCCCAGGAACGCAGCGACTTCCGCCGCCTCACGGTCTGGCAAAACCTCCAGGCCATTCTCGAAACCCTCAACATCACCCGCGCCGAACGCAATCGCCGCGGCGAAGAACTCCTCGACCAGTTCGGCCTCACCAAACTCCGAAAGCAGCTCGCCCAAACGCTCTCCGGCGGCGAGCGCCGCAAACTCGAAATCGCCCGCGCCCTGGTCACCCAGCCCAAGCTCATCCTCCTCGACGAACCCTTCAGCGGCGTCGACCCCATCGCCGTCGAAGATCTCCAAATCGAAGTCAAACGCCTGAAGAACGAGTTCGGCAAAAGTGTCCTCATCACCGATCACAACGTCGGCCAAACTCTGCGCGTCTGCGACCGCGCCATCATCATCAACGACGGTATGAAATTCGCCGAAGGCACGCCCAGACAAATTATCAACAACCCCGCCGTCCGAAGCGCGTATCTCGGCAGCATGTTCCGTGGTGATGAGTTTGATTGACTTTGCCCCGCCCATCTCCAGCCAAAGCGTGGATGAAGAGGTGCGCACGCAACGCCGCATGAAGATTCTCCATGTGATCCTCACGCTCGATCCCCAGGACGGCGGAGTGCCCATCGTGGCCTACCGTCTTGCGTCCGCGCAGGCCGCGCTTGGAAACGAAGTCCACATCCTCTGCTACACCCGCCCCGGCGCTGACGAGCGCATGGCCATCGAGTTCGCCCAGGTTCCAAGCACCACCTCCTGCACATTCACCGCGTGCGCGATCTCAACCGCTTTGAGATGATCTCATCCTGGTCAGCGCGAAAGCTTCTTCGAGAATTAATCTCCAAAGTCGACGTTGTGCATCTGCACGCCATCTGGGAGCCCCTGCTCCTGCTGGCCGCCAAAACCGCCCGCCGCGTCGGCAAGCCCTACTTCGTCCTCCTCAGCGGCATGCTCGACCCCTGGGCCCTCAGCCAGAAGCGCCTGAAGAAAAAGGTCGCCATGCTTCTCACCCAGCGAAAAATGTTCGACAACGCGGCCTCACTCCATGTCCTTAGCCCGCGCGAAGAAGAGCGAATCCAACCCCTGGGCCTGCGAGCCCCCCGCGCCCTCATTCCCAACGGAATTTTCCTCGAAGAAATCGAGCCCCTGCCCGCCCCAAACGAATTCCACACCCTCCATCCCGAGCTGAACAACCAGCCCTACATCCTCTTCATGTCCCGCCTTCACCTCCAAAAGGGCCTCGATTATCTGGCCGCCGGCTTCGCCCTTTTGGCAAACGAAAATCCAAACATCCGCCTGGTCATCGCCGGCCCCGACTTCGGCGCTCAGAGTGAAATTCAGGATCAGGTCAAACATCTCGGCGTCGCCGACCGCGTCCACTTTGTCGGCGCGGTTTATGGCCGCGAAAAGCTTGCCATCCTGTCGGGCGCAACCTGCTTCGCCCTCACCAGCCGCCAAGAAGGTTTCAGCGTCGCCGTCATCGAGGCCCTCGCCGCCGGCCTCCCCGTCGTCATCTCCCAAGCCTGCAATTTCCCCGAAGTCGTCAGCGAAGGCGCTGGCGAAGTGGCCGGCCTGGACGCTCGCGCCATCGCCGACGCCCTTTGCCGACTGTGCGAGCCCACCCGCCGCGAGCGCATGAGCCGCGCCGCCAAAAAACTCGTCAAAAGCCGCTTCACCTGGCATTACATCGCCCAGCGCACAATCGCCCTCTACAAAAGCCATGCCCCTGATGGCGTCCCGAATAGCTCCGCAGACAGCGCCTGAACCCCTCCCCCATCCCCTACATTTTTAGAAACTTTCCCACCGCCCACGCGTGTCCCTACAATAGCCGTCGCGCCGAATGCCGGCCGGCCTCTGATTTCCCAAGGAGTTCTCATGTCCATCGCATCCAAACTCAAAACACTCGCCCTTCTCTCCATCGCCATCCTCGCCCCGGCCGCCCTCGCCGAAAGCGAACTGGTCGTCTCCGTTACCACAAAACCCTCCACCAACCCCTCCACCCAGCCCGGCGCAAAGCTCGTCATCAAGCCGGCCACCAAACCCGCCGCCCCCAGCGCCAAAATCTCCAAAGACGCCCAAACCGTCCTCGACGAAATGAGCCAGGCCTACAGCAAGCTCAACACCCTCGTCCTCTCTGGCAGCATCACCGGCCACTTCGACGTCGCCGGCCAAAAAGGCGACCCCAAACAAGATTTCAAAACCTCCTATCAGTCCCCCAACAAATTCCGCAACGACATGCAGGACAGCCTGCTGGTTGGCTCCACCGGGTCAAAAGTTTACGCCTTCAACAAGGAAGAAAAGAAATACGCGATGAAGGACGCCCCCCAGGCCAAGGTCGCCACGCACGAACTCCCCGCCCCCTTGTCCCAAATCCTCGCCCTCACCAGCGGCCAATCCAATCCCTCCGCCAACCCCTCCCTCATGCTCGCCCTCTCCAAAGATCCCGCCGCTGAACTCAGTAGCCAAGCCAAAGAAATCTCCAAGGCCGACGACGTCAAAATCGCCGACAAAACCTACACCGCCCTCAAACTCGCCATGGGCCCGAGCAGCGTCAACATGACCCTGCTCATCGACCCCGAGACCCACCTCCTCAAACGCGTCACCACCGACCTAAAGGACGTCTACGAAAAATCCGGCGCCCCCGACGTCAGGTCCGCCACCATCGCCGTGAACTACGACATCATCACCACCGACGGCGAGATCAACGCCGACGATTTTGCCTGGACCCCGCCCACCGGCGCAAAAGAAGCCGTCGCTTCCGGTCCGGCCCCCCTCGCCGCCGGCGGCGATGACGACGCCAACCCCGCCGCCGCCCTCGAAGGCAAGCCCGCCCCCAACTTCACCCTCAATGGCCTGGATGGCAAACCCGTCACCCTCGCGGATTGGAAAGGCAGCGTCGTCGTCCTCGACTTCTGGGCCACCTGGTGCCCCCCATGCCGCAAGTCGCTCCCCCACCTCAACCAGATCAGCGAAGACAAAGACATGCAGACGGCCGGGCTAAAAGTCTTCGCCATCGACCTCAACGAAGACAAAGACAAAGTCCAGGGCTTCATCAACGACAAAAAATTCACCTTCGGCGTCCTCCTCGACACCGACGGCGCGATCGCCAAACAGTTCAACGTCAGCGGCATCCCCCAGACGGTAATCGTCGGCCGCGACGGCACCGTGAAAAAAGTTTTCGTAGGCTTCGGCGACGGCAGCGAAGAACTCTTAAAGAAAGCAATTCAGGACGCCCTGAAAGAGGCGAAGTAGCCAGCACCCGGCAACGAGCGACCGCATTTCTTTCTAGCACCTAGCCCCTATCCCCTAGCCAATCTCCGCGCTCCTCACCGTATTTTTCAGCAACATCGCCACCGTCATCGGCCCAACCCCACCCGGCACCGGCGTAATCCACCCGGCCTTTTCCTTCACCCCCTCAAAGTCCACATCCCCAACCGTCTTGCGCGTCCCATCCGTCCCCGTCAGCCGGTTAATCCCCACGTCAATCACCACCGCCCCCTCCCGCACATGCTCGGCCGTGATCAAGTTCGCCTTCCCCACCGCCACCACCAGAATCTCCGCACGCCGCGTATGCTCCATCAAATCCCGCGTCGCGATATGGCATACCGTCACCGTCGCCATCTGGTCCGTCAGCATCAGCGCAATCGGCCGTCCCACAATCTGGCTCGCCCCCACCACCACCGCCTCCGCGCCCGAATCCCGCATCCCGTTGAGGCAATCAATTCCACCACCGCCAGCGCCGTAAACGGCGCGATCAGCGTGTGTCCATACACCACATACCCAATGTTGGCCGGGTTCACCCCTTCGACATCCTTTCGCGGATTGATCCGATATTGCAGTTCCGTCGCATCCAGATGCCCCGGCACCGGCAGGTGCAGCATGATCCCCGTGACCGACGGATCACGGTTCAGCCGGTCGATCACATTCGTCACCTGCTCAAAAGTATAGTCCCCCGGCAAAGTCATAAGCTCATAATCAATCCCCACCGCCTTGCACGCCTCCTGCTGCCGCAAAGCAAACAACTCCCCCGCGGCCGTCGAGCCAATCAAGATCGCCGTTAAATGAACAGTCCGCCCCCGCGCAGCCAAATCCCCCACCCGCCCCCGAATATCCGCCCGAGTCCGTTCAGCCAGAGCAACACCATCAATAACACGAGCAGTCATAGGAGCGCGATTATACGAACAAGCATCCGGATGTCGCGGGGACGAATTTCCCGCTGATAACCTTCAAGATCATCCATCAGCAAAGTGATACCCCTTCGATCCAAAGTTGGCCGGGCAAAAAACATCGTAGGGTCCGGCTCGCCGGACCTGCTTCGCAAGTGGCAATACTTGCAGCTTCCCCTCTTCCCCCATTCCCGGAACACCCGCTCCTCTTTCCCCGATGGCCGTGGGGGAGCAACTGGTGATGGCGTGGGCGTGAGCCCCAATCAGGAGGGGCGGCGGATCAGGGACGAACGGGGCGCGGGCCGTAGTGGGGCGGATCGGCTCCGAGTTCGTACGCGCCCAGGTCGGGAGCTTTGCCGGTGAAGCCGTCGTTGATTCCGGGCAGGACGACGCCGGCGTCGATGGCTGTGCTTTTGGGCGAGAGGCGCAGATCCGGCGGGGACTCCACTTGTTTTTTCTCGTCTTCCGGGGGATGCGCGCTGATGCGAAGGCGGTGGCGGCGTCGACTTGGATGGCGTGCTTGTATACGGGCGCATTGGCGTGGGTGGCGTCGAGGGTGTCGTAGCGCGTGTTGTTCCACTTGAGAAATTTATTGAATGGCCCGCCGGCAAAGCCGTCGTAGTCGAAATCGCAGTCGGCCATCGGGCTGCCTGCCTCGTAGGCGTAGGGGGCGGACGTTCCGACGAAGAGGTTGTTGCGGTAGACGCAGTTGCGCACTTTTTCGGAGGACATGATCATCAAAGGCATGCCCTTTTTCACGCAGGTGTTGTGAAACATTAGCGCGCCTGAGGGGCTGTTGTGCATCTTGAAGGGTTCGAGGACGACGTTGTACAGGGCGTTTCGGAAGACGTAGATCGGGCCGCCGAAGACGGGTTGGACGGAGATGCCCTGGAAGACGTTGGTATAACGGTTGTAGAAGCAGCGGACGTTGCGCTCGGAGAAATCCAATTCGCCGCCGTCATCGGTGCATTCGCTCAAATCATTGTGATGGATGTCGATGGCGCAGCAGCGCGGGGAGGGGAAGGTGTCGATGGCGTCGCTGAAGTTTCGCACGCGGTTGTAGCAGACGTCGTGGCCGGAGCCGCTGATCTGAATGCCGCGCGGATCTTCGATGCCCTTGGTGCGCGGCCAGATGCAGGGGCCTTCGATGAGGTTGTCGCAGATGAAGTAATCGTTGAGGAGATCCTTGTCGTTGCGCGTGGCGGTGATGCCAAAGTCGCAATGATGGATGTGGCAGCGGCGGATAACGATCCGCGCGGCCTCGTGAGCGACGATGCCATACTCGGCGTTGCGGAGCGTAAGGCCTTCGAACCAGACGTCGTGGGAATCGCTGGCAGAGATGCAGCGGCCGGGGCGTTTGGAGGCGTCACCCTGGGCGTCGAGGATGGCCTCGCCGTCGCCGGCGCTGCGGTAGACGATTGGCTTGCCGGCCTGGCCATACTTGTGAAGTTCGAAAACGCCGGGATAGACGCCGGCGTGCAGGAGGATGACATCGCCAGGCTTGGCGGCGGACTGGGCGGCTTCGAGGCCGAGGTACGGGTTGGCGGCGGTGCCCGAGCCGCCGCCTTTTCCTGGCGCGACGTGGACGATTGGTGCGTTGGCGGGAGCGACGGGCTCAGCGCGGGTGTGGGCGGACAGCGTCTTTTCAGTGCTGCCGCCGTCGGGGTCGACGAGGGCAAGCTTCAACTCGTAGGCGGTGTCGGGCTCCAGAAGCAGGGCGCTGCCTGCGAAGAGCCAGCCGTCGGCCGGGACGTTGAGCTTGCTGGAATATTTCTCGGTGAGGTGTGCTCCGCGCTCGACGCGGAAAAGCGGCTGGCCGATTTTCCAGGTCGGCTGGCCGGTTTTGCGGTAGGAGAGAGCGATGGACGAATTGCGGTTGTCGTCGCCGCGGACGATCCAATACACGCCAAGTGAGTGGAGCGTGGCGCGTTCGAGGACCGGCTCGGTGATGGCCTGCACGGTATCGCCGGCATGGGCGCACTGTGCGAGCAGGGTGAGCGTGAGAATCGAGGTGAGAAAGCGGGATTGGTTCATGGTCCTCCGAGGGAGTTGAGACGGATTGTAATTTAAGACGGGATGACTCGCTCGCTAAGCGGCGACATCCTGCGACTGTGATCGCGGCGGGGGGACGGGTTCGCCCAGTTCGCGCAGCGTTTGTACGTGGCCGGTGATCGTTTCGCGGATGGATTCGACCGCATAGCGCCGGAGGAGATGCAGCCGGGCAGGTCCGGCACGTAGACGCTGAAGGTGCCGTCGTCGGCGGGTTCGATGATGACGATATATCTCATGGCATTCATTTTAGTCCGACCGGACGAACTATGTTGGCAGCATTCGGCCGAGCAGTTTGCCCTGGTAGGCGAATGGCTGGGAGCGCAGGGCCTGGAAATAGTGGGTTGCGGTTTCGCGATTGAAGCTTCCTCCGTGCATGGGATTGATCCATGCGGGGTTGAGGCGTTCGATTCGGTCCAAGGCTTGCCTGACGGGAATCTCGCTCGCGAAGATTCCGACCTCGCGGTAAAGGTGGCACATTTCCTTCGACAGATTTTGCGTCACCACGGGGGGCTGTTCGCCGGGTTGGAGGAAGAGATCGGCCGGGAAGAGGGTTTGGGTGGTTTGCTCAAAGGCCATCATGGAATCCCAATGATGGACGTGGGGCGTTTCTATGAAGCGGAGCGTGTGGTTGCCCAGCGGGAGGAGGTCGCCCTCGCGAACGCCTTGCACCGGGCCGCTGTAATCCCAACCCGATAGATTCACGCCCGCGCCCACATCGCTGCAGACGAGCGTGGCGCCGGGGGCTTCCTTGACGAATCGGCTCATTCCGCCGCATTCGTCGGCCTCGAAATGGGGAACGACGATGTAGGCGAGGCGTTTGGGGTCGAGGACTTTTGCGATAGCCGCCCGAACCTGTTCGTAGGCGGAGAAGATGCCGGTGTGGATGAGGGTAGGGCGGTCGTCGGCGATCAGGAACTGATTGAAGCTGATGTGGTAGAGAGGATTGAAATCGCTGATGCGGTAGATGCCGGGAGCCATCTGGTCGATGCGTGCCATACGAACTCCTGAAGATGAGAGTCCGATTGTAGCATGGCCTGCTGGCGAGCCAATCGCGTGCTTCTCTTTTGAGTCGCATTGATTACACTGACTTTCGCTTGATTGGGGCCACATTTTTGAAGCAAGTTTGTGGGAGATGAGGCATGGCCCATCCCATTCCGATATCGGCCGAGCAGATGAGGCCGTTGCTGGACGTCTCGCGGACGTTGGCGGGGACGCTTGATCTGGATGTGCTGCTGGTGCGGATCGCGGAGGCGGCCACTTCGTTGCTGGATTGTGATCGTGCGAGCATCTTCCTGCACGATCCTGAGAAGGACCAACTGTGGACAAAAGTGGCGCTGCAGGCGGCGGAAATTCGGATTCCGTGCAGCGCGGGGATCGCAGGGCATGTGTTCAAGACCAACCAGTTGCTGCATGTGCCATCTCCCTACGAGGACACGCGGTTTAATCCAGACGTTGACCGGCGGACGGGGTATGTGACGCGAAATTTATTGACGGCGCCGATGATCGACCTGAATCACATGCCGGTGGGCGTCATTCAGGCGGTGAACAAGAATTCGGGCTCGTTTACTGACAACGACAAGGCGTTGATGCAGTTGCTGGCCGACCAGGGGGGCGTGGCGGTGCAGCGGCATCGGCTGGTGGTGGAGGCGATGCAGAACACCGTGATTCGACGGGAGATGGAGTTGGCCAAGCGGGTGCAGGAGCGATTAATCCCGGCGTGTGCGCCGGAGATGGAAGGCCTGGAGGCGGTGGGATGGTCGAAGCCGGCCTCGACGACGGGAGGGGACTGTTTTGATCTTTGGAAATTGCGCGATGGGCGGCTGGGGATTTTTCTGGCCGATGCATCGGGGCATGGGCTGGCGCCGGCGATGATTGTTTCGCAGGCGCGAACGCTGGTGCGGGCGCTGTCGGAGATTGAAACTCGGCCGCACAAGCTGTTGTCGCTGGTGAATGACCGACTGTGCCAGGATTTGGATCCGGAGCGATTTGTGACGGCGTTTCTGGGGTTTATGGCGAGTGATGGAACGCTGCACTGGTCGAGTGCCGGGCATGGGCCGGTTTTTGCGCGGAATACGGTGCGGCGGGAGTTGGAGACGTTGCAGGTGCCGGCGTTGCCGCTGGGGGTGATCGAGGAATGGCTGGATGAACCGGGGCCAGATCCGGTGCAGCTTGAGCCGGGGGGAGCGCTGATTGCGATTAGCGACGGCATCTTCGAAGAGCACGATGATACCGGTGAGCAGTTCGGGATCGGACGGGTGATGCTGGCGCTGGATGCGACGCGCGACAAATCACCTGCCGTGATGCTAGGAGCACTGCGCAAGGCGGCGCAGGCCTGGCAGCCCAAGGATGATCCGACGGATGACCAGACGATTGTGGTGGTGAGGCGCCGGCCGGTGGGGGTGGACGAGGGGCTTGCGAGCGTCATGATCGATGGGTAGCGGATGATCGCAATTTTTTTGCAAATGTTTTTTTCTGCAAGGGCACGTGGTATAGTGATTGGGCCGGAAGGATTCTGGCAAAAGGAATGGATATACGCATGGATGCGAATCACTCCCTGGGTCAACCCCGAGTTTACATTTCACGATCTGCCTTGTTGCACAACGTGGCGACGCTGCGCCGCCATTTGCGGCCGGGGGTCAAGATATGCGCCGTGCTGAAGGCGGATGCTTATGGGCATTCGGCGGGGCTGGTGGCGGACACGCTCTGTAATTTTTCGGCGGCCGGAACAGAAGCCCCGGCGGTGGACGCGCTGGCGGTGGCGACGATTGACGAGGCCGCGGCGCTGGGGCAGGTGGACGTGCCGGTGATGGTGTTGAGGCCGGTGGAGAATGTTTATCTGGGGCGGCAGCGTGAGAAACTGGAGGCGGCCATTCATGAGGGATGGGCGCTGACGGTATGTTCGCCGGAGGCCGCGGGGGATGTGGCGCGGATTGCGTTGAAGTGCGGGGTGCGGCGCGGGTGCAGGTGATGCTGGATACGGGAATGGCGCGCGAGGAGTGCCGCTGGATCTGGCCGAGACGATATTTCGGACGATTGACGCGCATGCGTCGCTGCGGCTGACGGGGATTTGCACGCACTTTGCGAATTCGGAGAGCGAGTCGGACCCGTTGACGGCCGAGCAACTGAAGGCGTTTGAGGGGGCGACGGCGATGCGGGCGTGGAAGAGCCCGAACCTGGTGCGTCATGCGGCCAATTCGGCGGCGTTATTTTTTTCACCGCGCACGCAGTTGGACATGGTGCGGCCGGGTTTGAGCTTGTATGGAATTGACCCGAGTGGCGCTCCCAGGTGTGAGCGGCCATTGCGTCCGGTGTTAAAGTGGACGGCGCGGCTGCACATGGTGCGGACGATCCGGCGGGGCGAAAGCGTGGGGTATGGCCAGACGTGGACCGCGCCGCGGGACACGCGCATTGGCCTGGTGCCGGTGGGTTATGCGGACGGATATTTGCGGGCATTTTCGAACAAAGCGATGATGGTCGTTCATGGAAAGCCTGCACCGGTGGTGGGGCGGGTGAGCATGGATTTTACGACCATAGACCTGAGCGGCGTGCCGGAGGCGCAAGGGGGAGACGTGGTGACCATCCTGGATAGCGATCCGTTGTCGCCGGCGAGCGTTTATCGGCTGGCGGAAGTTGCAGAGACGGTGGCGTACGAGATTTTTTGCCGGATTGGGCCGCGGGTGGCGCGGATTGGGATTGAGCCCAGCGATGTTGAGGAGGCGGAGGCGGCGGAGTTGGCGCGGGGTTGCAGAAGGAATCGGCGTAGTGGTGCGGCAAGTAGGCGATGGCCATGGTCAACAGCAGCAGGTCCAGGCGATCTGACTTGGCGATCATCATTCAGAAGTCGCGTGAGCTTTTGCGGTCGTAGTCGCCGAGTTTGTCTGGATAGTCGCGCTGGAGGATGGCGCGAATGCGTTCTAAGCGGTTTTCGGGGTTGGGGTGGGTTTGGAGGAATTCGGGGGTGGAGCCGCCGGCCGAGACTTTTTGAAGAACCTTCATCACGTCGAGCATGCCGGTGGGGTTGTAGCCGGCTTCGGCCATCAGGCGGATGCCCATCGCGTCGGCTTCGGATTCGTCCTCGCGGCTGAAATGGAGCTGGAGCATCTGGTTGGCCAGGGCGGCCGCGGCTGATTGGGAGATGTGGCTGCTGCCGACGGCGGTGGCGGTGACGAGTTGGCGGCCGAGCTGTGATTTGGCCATCTGCTCGGCCGAATGGCGGGCGAGGACGTGGCCGGTTTCGTGGCCCAGGACGCCCGCGAGCTGGTCTTCGTTGGCAAGGCGGTCGAGGAGGGCTTTGGTGATGAAGATCTGGCCGCCGGGAAGGGCGAAGGCATTGACGACCTGCTGATCGCCCAGAAGGTGGTATTGGAAATGTCCGACGTAGGGGCTGCGGCCGGGCTCGGGGCCGGCGGAGAGGCGCTGGCCCACGCGCTGGACCAAAACCGCCTGCGGGTTGGGCGGTGGAATTTCGCGCGTGTGCATTTCGGAGGCCATCTCGGGGGCGGAACTGAGGCCAAGCTGGATCTCCTGATCGGGCGAGATGCTGACGTGCTGCTTGCGGTGGACGTACTGGTTGTACTGCGTGCTGGAGAAGTAGGAAACGACCGCGATTCCGGCGATAACCAGGCCAATGAGAAGGCGAATGGGCGAGGTCGAGCCGCCGCCGTAGCCGCCAAATCCGTAGTTGCTCATGGAGTCTCCTGTCCCTGGTGAGGCGTCATTATGTGAGCGCCGGGCTGTTGCAGCGCACGTTGCGAGGCCGATGATATTAGGATAGGAAATAAGAAATGCCGCTTCTACACAACCCACAAACCACCTCGCCGCCGCCGACGCACCGGGAGCTACAGCGGATCCTGCGGATGGAAGTGCCGGTGATTGTGAAGCTGGCGGAGCGGAAGCTGACGATGTCGGAGGTGTTGCGGCTGGGGGCGGGTGCGATCATCGAATTTTCCAAGAGCAGCGACGAGCCGCTGCAACTGCTGGTGAGCAATAAGTGCATCGCAACCGGCGAAGCGGTGAAGGTGGGTGAGAATTTTGGCCTGCGGATTACGCAGATTGGGGACGTGAAGGAGCTTATCCGGTCGATGGGAGGGTAATCAGCCCGCCGTCCGCCGGGGGACGCCTTTGCTGTTGACGTTGCCGTAAGTCTGGTTGTGGGTGACGTGCTTGTTTCCGCCAAAAGGAAGATTGGACGGGCGGTTGCCGAGGATATTGGATAGAGAGCCGCCGGTGGGCTGGGTAGCGGGTTTGTTGACGCTCTGTTTGAAATCCTTGTAGGAGCCGGACTCCTTCTCAGATGTCTGGGGCTGCGCCTGATCGCCGGCCTTGGCGCGATGAGCGATGAGCTTGGCGGCGGCGTTGGCGGCGAAATTGGTATCGAAGAGGGGGTTGGCCTGTTGCTTTTGCGGGGGCTTCTTTTCGGCGCGGGGATCGGGGCCGGCTGTATCTGCGTTGCCTGTATGGGGGCCGGCTGCTTACTGGACGCGGCGGCCGCCGGCTTGCCGGTTTTTTTGGGTGCCTTCTTTGGTGTGGATGCTTCGGGAGTGGATGTTTCGCCGCTTGCGGATGCGGCCTTCTTCGCTTTTGCCATGGTGGATTCCTTTGGTATTACAGCAGCCATTGTATGCGCATCGGATGTTGTGACAACGCCTTGCGGAATTCTCCGCAGCGGCGTGCCGCCGGGTCGTTGGCGGCTTGGGTCTTAACCTGCCTCTTTGGAGGGACGATGAGATGGATGCACCGTCCCTCTTTGAGAGCCAATGCAATCGCACGGCAAGTCGCATCCCGATGCCGAGGAGCTGATTCAGCAATGGGAGCGGCGTGCGCCGGTGTGGCGAATCTGGCTGGCCAAAGCCGGATTGCAGGGAAAGCTGATCGTTGGATTCCTGGTGTTGCTTTTCATCGCCCTTGGCGCCAGTTCCTGGCTGTTTGTTTATCGGAGCCGCAGCACGTTGTCCGACATTATGGGCGAGCAGGCGACGCAGTTGTCGATCTCGCTGGCGCTGGCAAGCAAGTTATCGCTGAGCCAGGGGGAAACCAAAGAACTGGACCGCATGGGCCGCGACCTGCTCAAGAGCAGGAATATTGTGTTCGTAGGCTTCTTTGAGCCAGGTGGAAATTCGCTGGCGATCGCCTGCCGCGATCCGGATTTCAAGATCAAAGAACTTCGGTCGCTGCCGGGATTTCAAAGCAGCACACAGCATTTGATGCAGGTGCAGCGGCAATCGACGCGCGTGCTGGGCGATTATCTGCAAGTGGTGGCGCCGGTGCTGGGGGCGGTGCAGGAGAAGGGGGCCGCTGAGCAGCATCCGCGATTGCTGGGGTATGTGGCCGTGGGAGTGTCGCAGACGCATGAGCAGGCACAGCTTCAGCAGGTCAGCTACATGGGGTTGACGCTTGGATCGCTGATATTTATGGCGAGCCTGCCGATCGCGGCCGGGATCGTGCATCGGATTTTGCTGCCGATTCGGGAACTGGTGTCGGCGTCTAATGAAATTGCAGCAGGGAATTACGACTCGAAGGTGGCAGCGCATCGGCCAGACGAGATCGGGACGCTGGCGCGATCGTTCAACGAGATGGCCCGACGCGTGAAGCAGCAGCAGGAGCAATTGAAGGTCGCCAACCGCAACCTGGCGGAGGCCAACCGTGATCTGGAAAAGAAGGTGGGGCAGAGGACGCACGAGCTGGAGGCATCCAACCAGCGCCTGTCCAATGAGATCGCGGAGAAGGAAGACTTTCTCCGGGCGGTGTCGCACGACCTGAACGCGCCGCTGCGGAATATTGGCGGGATGGCGGCGATGCTGCTCGTGAAATATCGGGAGCGGTTTGATGATGACATTATCCACCGGCTGGAGCGGATTCAGAAGAATGTTGAGGTGGAGACGGATTTGATTTCGGAGCTGCTGGAACTGTCGCGCATCAAGACGCGGCGGCAGAAGATTGAGGTGGTGGACGTGCAGGGGCTGGTGCGCGATTTGAACGGCGTGTTTGAAGAGGATTTGCGCAGCCGGGGGATTGCGCTCATCAATGATGCGGGACCGGAGGGCCTGCCGGTGCTGAGCAGCGAAAAGGCGCGGCTTCGGCAGGTGTTTCAGAATCTGGTGGACAATGCGATTAAGTACATGGGGGAGGGAGCGGTGCGCGAGATTCATGTGGGATGCGATTTGACGGCCGACGATGCGGTTTTCTATGTGCGGGATACGGGGATCGGCATTGATCCGGAGGATTTGCACAAGGTGTTTTTTGTCTTCAGGCGGGGAAAGAACTCAGCCGCCTGCAACGTGGCCGGGAAGGGCGTTGGGCTGGCCAGCGTGAAGAGCATCATTGAGACGTACGGGGGACGGATCTGGGTGGAGAGTGAATTGGGCAAGGGGAGCGTGTTTCGATTTTCGATCGACAAGAAGTTCGTGCCGGCGCTGTGCCCGGCCAAAGAGCAAAGACCGGCGGCGGCGGCATGATCAGGGTTTTGAAGTAGGAGATAAACATGGAAAAGTCACTCGACACGATCACAATATTGCTGGTGGATGACGACCCGGATTGCCGCATGCTGATTCGCGAGGCGATCAGCGAATGCAAGATCTGCAATGACGTCTGGGAAGTGCCGGATGGCAAATCGGCGCTGGAGTTTATCAAGCGGCTTGGCCAGTACTCAGAGGCGCCGCGGCCGGGGTTAATTTACCTGGACATTGAGATGCCGGGTCTGTCGGGACAAGACGTGCTGAAGCAGATTAAAAGCGATCCGGCATTGCGGGATATTCCGGTTGTGATGATGACGGGGGTTGCGGATGAGGAGCAGATGGAGCAGGCGGCGCTGAACGGCGCCAACAGCTACAC
Organism: uncultured Phycisphaerales bacterium; assembly: GCA_963788015.1. Classification (GTDB taxonomy): domain Bacteria; phylum Planctomycetota; class Phycisphaerae; order Tepidisphaerales; family Tepidisphaeraceae; genus JBBRHH01. Next base: position 747,897 of record CAWBEY010000012.1, on the reverse strand, counting down.
CCTTAAGCCGGCGCGGGCGGAGCAGTTTTTGAAGACGGTGCTGGCAAGCACCAGTTATTGGCTGAAGATTCACCAGTATCCGGAGATGCACCTTCCGCCGGAACAGTGCAGGCGATGAGGCATTTTGCTCTTGGCAGCGACGTATCGTAGATGAATATGGGGGCGGTTTGGAAGAAAGAGCCTGGGACGTGGAGAAGCTAAAGCTACTCATTATCGACGACGACGCGGATCAACTGGATCTGCTGCGCGAGACGCTCGAAGATCATTTTGGTCCGGGGACGGTCGTTGGCGTGGGAACGGGGCGCGAGGCGCTGGCGCAGGAGACTTCGGCCTTCGACTTGATCCTCTGCGACTACAACCTTCCCGATGCAAAAGGGCTGGACGTGTTGGAGCGGATCGTTGGAAGCTGCAACACGCCGGTGTTGATGGTGACGGGGGAGAACGTGGCGACAATCGCCGCCGAGGCGATCCGCCGGGGTGCTACGGATTATGTGGTGAAGACGGGCGAATACCTCTTTACGATCCCGCTGGTGGTGGAAAAGAATCTGACGGTGGCGAAGGTGAAGCGCGAAAATGAGACGCTGCGGCAGGAGCTGGAGAAGACGCTCAATGAGCTGCGCGATAAGAACGGACAGTTGCAGCAGTCGCTCAAGCGGGTGGAGGAACTGGCCGCGACCGATCCACTGACCTCGCTGTATAACCGCCGGCATTTTGGAAGTCTGCTCGAACAGTTTTATGCCGAGGCGCAGCGATACAACCATGACCTGGCCTGCGTGATGATTGACTTGGACGGGTACAAGCGGCTGAACGACACCTACGGCCACCAGGTGGGCGATCAACTGCTGGTGCTCGCGGCCAAGGTGATGATGGCGAACATGCGGCGGATGGACGCGGCGGCGCGCTACGGCGGGGATGAGTTCGTGCTGCTGCTGCCGCACGCGGATTGCGAGGAGGCGGCCGGCGTTGCACGGCGAATCAACGATGAATTCCGTGTGGCGTCGGCGGCGCTTTTGAACGAGGGCGGCGGGGTAACGATGTCGATCGGCGTGGCCTCGCTGCGGATGCATGGGCCGACCCATGCGGAGCACCTGGTGGCGTTGGCGGATCGTGGGTTGTATCGCGCAAGGAAACGGGGCGGGACCGGATCATCCTAGCCAGTGCATAGCGGCCGGAGGACAGGCGGCCGGGGTGGAATTTGTGTCATTTCAACGATGAGAACTACGCACTTTTCCCTGTTTTAGACGTAATAAACTGTAACTATGCAATGCAAGAAAACTCAACGAAATTATCGGTGGCTGCTGAACGTGGTGACGCGGCATAATGCGGACGTGGCGGGGACCGTGGAAGCCAAAACCGGGCGGATTCGCTGGCGGTTCTGGGACGGCAAGCCGCGCATCTGGTTGAAGCCCGAGCCCTGGACCAAGACCACGCGCATTCCGTTTGCGCCCTTCGAGCTGAGCGATCGTTGAATCGGGGTTGCAGTCAAAAGCAAAGCCCACCGGCGGCGACCGGCGGGCTTTGAAGCTGTGGGATAGCTATTTGGCTGGGGAGATCAGCGATAGAATTCGATGATCAGGTTCATGTTGACTTCGAAGGGCACGTCTTCGGGGACGGGGACATTGCTGATCTTGGCCGTCAGTTGTGCGGGATTCCATTCCAGCCAATTGGGAACGTTGTGGCCGGCGTTGGATTCCATGTTCTCGCGGAGGAGCTTGCCGATCTTTTCCTTGAAGGTGATGGTCTGGCCGGGCTTGACGCGGTAGCTGGAGATGTCGGTCTTGCGGCCATCGACGATGACGTGGCCATGGGCGACGATCTGCTTGCAGGCCCAGATGGTACGGCCAACGCCGAGGCGGCGAAGCACGTTGTCGAGGCGGGTTTCCAGAAGTTGAATGAGTGTGCTGGCGGTGTTGCCCTTGGATTTCTTGGCGATGTCTAGGAAGTGGCGGAATTGCTTCTCGCGCATGTCGTAGTGAAAGCGGAGCTTTTGCTTTTCGGTGAGGCGGCACGCCGTATTCGGTGTTGCGCCGGCCGCGAAAGCCGTGCATGCCGGGGAGGGTGAGCTCTTTGGCGGTGTGCTTGGGGATGTCGGCAATGGGGACGCCGACGCGGCGGGACAGCTTAACCTTCGGACCTGTATAACGGCCCATGGTGAGACTCTTTTCCAACGAGCCGGCGACGCGGGCTCGTCTCAAAACATGCGCCGCGCCAGTCCGCCGGCATGAATGCCGAAACCCACGGAGGAAGCGTCTTCTGCGCGTTTGGCCAATCCGCATGGTTTTGAGGCATGGGGATCGGGTCCCTTTACGGGAGGGAGAGGATTATAGCGATGCGTGGACGGGGAGCAACAGTGGTGATCAGATCAATCGGCCTGCTCCATTTCCGCATCGAGTTGAGCGGCGACCGTTTCGTCGGATGTGCCAGGCCCGATGGCCTCTTCAGGGGTGTCTTCCTTGAAGAGTTTTTCCTGTCTGATGCGCTGGCGCTTGGAGCCTGCGCCGTGAAGTTGGATTTGGCCGGGGCCAAGCAGGAGCTCAAGATCATCGAGCATGGGCCGGGACGGACGAAGACCGATGTCGTTGGCGCGGCCAAGCTTGATGAGGACTTGCTCACCCGTCTCAATGACGATTTGCGAGAAGACTGGCAGCATCCCTTTGTACTTGGTCAGAAGTGGTTTGAGCTGGGTGATGACGTCGGGGTTGTGGCGGGTGCGATCAAGATCGAGCACAACGCTAGTGGTGAGCCGGCCGATGGCTTCTTCAACGGGAATGATTTCGGAGACCATGATGCTAGGGGTCTCGCGCTTCCGGTCGACTTTGCCTTTCATGAACACGATGCGCTCGGCGGTGACGGCGTCGGGATATTTCTGGACAATCTGCGGCGAGGGTTTCGGCGAAGATGGTGCCATCGATCTGGCCATCCAGATCCTCCAGCGTCAGCATGGCCATCTGCATCCCGGCGGCTCGGCCATTCTTAGTGACGACTTTTTTCACACGGCTGATCATGCCTCCGATGACAACCTCGACGCCTTCGCTGACGGTGGCCGCCTCGCGGGTGGAGTGGGTGGAGTAGCGCTCGATGGCGATCTGGTGTTCGGTCATAGGATGGCTTGTGATGTAGAAGCCAAGGAGCTCTTTTTCGAACTTGAGCAGCTCGCCCGGATCAAGCTCTTCGACGTCGGGGAGGGGGGTGGACAGCTCGGCGCGCCGGCGGATGTTGGCGGTGCCGCGAACATGCTGAACTGGCCCATGCGCTTGTCTTCCTGCGCCTGCTGTCCCATCTCGACGGCCTTGTCGAGGATGTGAAGGAGCTGGCGCGGCGGGCCTTCATGGAGGAAAAGCCGCCGCATTTGATGAGGGCTTCGATGGTGGCGCGGGTGACCTGGCGAAGATCGAGGCGCTCGCAGAAATCGTATAGGCTTGGATATTCGCCCTTGACTTTTCGCTCGGTGATGATGGTTTCGACGGCCTTCTCGCCCACGCCGCGCACGGCCATCATGCCGAATCGAATGACACCTTCCGTTTTGGTTTCGGCCTTCTTGCGCTTGCCGGCCTGGGTTGTTTCGGTGACGTAGACGGGTGTGAAATCTTTGTCGGAGATATTCACGTCGGGGGGAAGAACCTTGATCCCTTTAACGCCGTTGGGGAGTGTCATGCGGCGGCACTCTTCGATGTACTCAACGACTTTTTCGGTGGAGCCCATTTCGAAGGTTAGCAGGGCGGCCATGTATTCGACGGGATGGTAGACCTTCATGTAGGCCGTCTGGAAGGCGACGATGGCGTAGCGGCTCGAGTGGGATTTATTGAAACCGTAGCCCCCGAACTTCAGGATCAGGTCGAAGATCTCTTCGGCCTTCTCTTTGGTGACGCCCTTTGACATCGTGCCTTTGAGGAATTCGGGCTTGAATTTGGCGATGACGTCGGTGGTTTTTTTGCTGATGGCTTTGATCAGTTTGTAGGCGTTGGACAGCTCGATGCCGCCGAGCTGGTTGAAGATCTGCATTACCTGTTCCTGGTAGACCATGATCCCGTAGGTTTCTTCCAGGATCGCATCCATGATCGGATGCACCTTCGGCACCGGCTCTTTGCCGTGCTTGCGGGTGCAGTAGATGGGGATCAGCTCCATCGGGCCGGGGCGGTAGAGGGCGTTGGCGGCGATGAGGTCGCCGATGCGGTCGGGCTGCATTTTCATCAGGAGGTCCTGCATGCCGCCGGATTCGAACTGGAAAATGCCTTTGGTTTCGCCGCGCTGGAACAGCTTGTAGACGTTCTGGTCGGTGAGATCGACTTGCTCAATGTCGATCCGGCCTTTGTCGTCCAGCGGCACACCCTGCTTGCGCAAGGCTTCGACGTTGACGCCGCGGGCTTCGCGGGTTTGGGATTCGAGGTCGATCGAGCGGGTGAGGGTGGTGAGGGTGCGCAGGCCCAGGAAGTCCATCTTCAGCAGGCCGCACTTTTCGGCGATGGGGCCTTCGAACTGGGTGAGGATGTTGTCGTCCTTGTCCTTGTAGAGGGGGACGAAATTATCGAGAGGCTGATCGGCGATGATGACGCCGGCGGCGTGGCAGCCGGCGTTGCGGCACATGCCTTCGAGCTTTTTGGCCAGATCGATCACCTTCGTGATCGTGCGGATTTGCCTTGTAGAGCTTGTCCAGGTCGGGCACCTGCTTCATGGCCCTGTCGAGGGTCATGCCCGGCGTGCCGGGGATGAGCTTGGTGAGCTTGTCGATCTCCGCCAGCGGCACGCCCAATACCCGGCCGACATCTTTGCAGGCGGCTTTGGCGGCGAGGGTGCCGAAGGTGATGATCTGGGCGACGTGGCCGTACTTGTTGCGGACGTATTCGATCACGCGCTGTCGGCCGTCCTGGCAGATGTCGATGTCGATATCGGGCATCTCGTTTCGGCTGGGATCCATGAACCGTTCGAACAGCAGGTTGTACTTAAGAGGATCGACGTTGCAGAGGCCAAGCAGGTAGCCCACCATGGTGCCGACGCCCGAGCCCCTGGCACCGACGGGGATGCCGTTGTCGCGGGCGAAATTGCAGAAGTCCCAGACGATCAGGAAGTAGGAGCAGAAGTTCTTCATGCAGATCACCTTGAGCTCGTACTCAAGACGATCGCGGATGCCCTTGGAAACCTCCGTGGTGCCGTAACGCCAGGTGAGGCCTTCTTCGCAAAGCTGGCGAAGGTAGCGCTCGTCGTCGGGGGGTGGGGAGGAGGCATTTTCAGGCAGGAGCATCGATCAGCTCCTTGAGCTTCTCCTTTTCGACGCGGTAGACCGGTGAATGGCGCTTGGAGAAATCCATTTCGAGATTGCACATCTGGCTGATGCGCACGGTGTTGTCCATTGCCTCGCGGAAGGCGGTGAACGACTCAGCGCCTTTAAGCATTTCTTCGGCGCTCTTGAGGTACAGCTCCGTGGGATATTTCAGGCGGCCTTCATCGCTGACAAGCCGGCCCATGCTGATGCAGCAGAGGACGTCGTGGGCGAAGTGATCGTCCTTCTCCAGGAAGTGAACATCGTTGGTGGCCACCAGCCCGCAGCCAACCCGCTTGGCCAGATCGGCCAGTTCGGGATTGACCATGTCCTGTTCCTGGATGCCCTGCTTTTGCACTTCAATGAAGAAGCGGTCGGGGCCGAAAATTTCGAGATAGGTTTCCGCGATCTGTTTGGCGGTTTTGGCGTCACGCTTCATAAACGCCGACGGAATTTCTCCACCAAGGCAGGCGCTGGTGGCGATCAGGCCTTTGCTATGCTCGCGCAACACTTCCTTGTCGATACGGGGCTTGTAGTAAAAGCCTTCGCGATAAGCGGTGCTGGCCAGCTTGATGAGGTTTTTATAACCCTCGATATTTTCGGCCAGGAGGAGGAGGTGATAGGCGGCTTCGCCGGCGTTGCCGCCGGGGGTGGAGCGTTCGCGGCGGTCGCCGGGGGCCATGTAGGATTCCATGCCGATGATCGGCTTGATCCCTTCTTTTTTGCACTCGTTAAAAAACTCGATCACGCCGAACATGCAGCCGTGATCGGTGATGGCGAGGGAGTCCATGCCTAGCGCCTTGGCGCGCTTGACGAGCTGAGGAATCTTGCACGCGCCATCGAGCAGCGAGTAATGGGTGTGGACGTGGAGATGGACAAAAGGATTGGGCATGTCGGCTATCCTGCCTTTGAAATCTCGTGCCTCGGGCTTATTTGCCTTCTTTGTTGTCCACGATTCCCGCGTCGATGTATTGGCCGCCGGAGTTCTGGTGGCAATGGACGGCGAGGGTGTTTTTGCCAGGCTTGATGGCTGACTTCGCTTCGGCGCTTACCGGAAACTCCTCGTAGTTGGAGACGTATCCTTTTTCGGAAACAGCCAGAACGCCGTTGATGTAAATCTCCGCATCATCGTCGTGGTGGAGGACCAGGGAAGGATTCAACAGTTTCTCGTCCGGTGCGGTAAATTCGCGCCGAATCCAGATGTCGTCGGTGGCCCATTTGGTGCGCACCACCGCGCCCGGCGTTTTCTCGGTGCCAAAGCCGCCTTCGCCTTGCTTCCACTTGGAATCATCGAAGTCCGGCTTGCTCCAATCATCGGCCGGTTTTTCTAACGTGTAGCGCCAGGTCTGGGGCTTTTCCTGGGAGGTGGGGAGGATCACGACGGGCGGCTTGGTCTCGCCGCGGGCTGCGGCGGCGGCACGCGCCTGGTTTACTTTGATCAGGGCGCGGTCGTACGTGAGCAGGCCGTTGCATTCGGTTTCAACGTCGGTGATTTGCGTGTAGACGGCCGCGGAAAGGCCCTTTTCCTTAAGCTGCCACACGCGACTCATCAGGTTGACGTAGCGGTTCGTGAGCTCGTCGGCGTCTTTCATGCCCTTGTAGCCCCAGCTTTTGTCGGCCCAGGAGTGACTCTCGACGCGCAGGCCCAGGCCGCCAAATTCGCCCAGCACGGTGGCGCGGTTGTCCTCGGGGTGGAACATGTTTGGGCCGGGATAGTTGTGCATGTCATGCACATCGCCGCAGGCGCGGTCGGTCCAGCCGCTGGCGTCATCCACTAGGCGCGAGGGATCCCACTGCTTCGTGAGATCAACGATGCGCTTCGTGTCGAACTGGCCCCAGCCTTCGTTGAACGGCACCCACATCACGATGCAGGGATGGTTGCGGTTGGCGTCGATGATCGCTTTCCACTCCCTTTCGATACCTCTCCGCCGATTCCTGGGTGCGATTGAGATCCGGATCGTTTCCGCCGATGCCCTTGTCGCCGGCCGGCATGTCCTGCCAGACCAGCAGGCCAAGCTTGTCGCACCAGTAGTACCAGCGCTGCGGCTCGACCTTCACGTGCTTGCGCGTCATGTTGAAGCCGAGTTCCTTGGTGATCTCGATGTCGTACTTCAGGGCAGCGTCGGTGGGGGCGGTGTAGATGCCGTCGGGCCAGAAGCCCTGATCGAGCGGGCCAACCTGCATGACGAACTTGTTGTTGAGCATCATGCGGGTGATGCCTTTGTCGTCTTTGCCGAGAGAGGTTTTCCGCATGGCGAAATAGGAATCGACTGAATCGACGGCGTGATCGTCTTTCACGAGAGAGGCGGCGAAGGTATAGAGGGTGGGTGATTCGGGCGTCCAGAGGCTCTGGTTTTCCACCGCGACTTCCACGGCCTCTCCGGGCTTGCCTTTCACCAGCGTTATGCCTTTGCCATCAGACTGATTGACGGCGATCGTCGTGCTGTGGCCGGCGGCGTTCAGTGCATTGACGGTGATTCGCACGAGCTTTTTGTCGATGTCCGGGACAATTGTCAGAGAGTCGATGTGGGCATCGGGAACGGGTTCAAGCCAGACGGTCTGCCAGATGCCAGTGCAGGGCGTGTAGAAAATGCCGCCGGGCTTGCGGACCTGCTTGCCGCGCGGCTGGGTGCCGGCGTCGATGGGGTTGTAGGCGGAGATGATGAGTTCCTGGGCGGCCGCGTCATTCTGGACCGCGTCAGTGATGTCGAAGGTGAATGGGTCGTAGCCGCCCTGATGCGATCCGACGGGCTTGCCATTGACGGTGACGGCCGCTTCCCAGTCTACGGCGTCCAAGTGGAGGAGGATGCGCTTGCCATCCCACGCCGGGCCTTTGGGAACGGTGAACGAGCGGTGGTACCAGAGACGGCTTTTTTCGCCGACGCTTTTCATGACGCCGGAGAGCGCGGACTCGGCGCAGAAGGGCACCAGAATTTTTCCTTCGAAGGCGTCGGGAGCTTTGTCGTCTTTGGATTTGATCGCGTAGTCCCACAGGCCATTGAGGCTAAGCCAGTCTTTGCGGACAAGCTGGGGGCGCGGGTATTCCGGAAGGCAGCTTTCGGCAGAAACATCCTTGGCCCAGCGCGTCATCAGAGGGCCGGCGGCGGGTTTCCAATCGGCGCCGCGCAGTGGCGAGAGGCTGAGGAGGAGCAGGGCAAGAAACGGCGCAGTGCGGAAGGGTGGTCTCATGTGTGGGAGTCTACCGCGCAACACGCGGTGCTGGAAAAGGCGCTGCGGCGGATTTGTGTTGAAGCTGCTGACTTCGCGCGGCCGACAGATATAATGCCTCCGAAATTCGCAGAAGACGTGCGCGTTGCACAAGCAAGTGCTCTCGCTGGCATCATCCGACGGGCAAGAACGATGATGCCGTTCGTCCCAACCAACCGAGGCCATTCAACGGCCTGGAGCGTCCTTTAGTCTCCGCGATTTCGAATGGGTTTCGCGCTTTAACCGGCGCTGACATTCTCTCGTCAAAAAAATCTCAGTGGTCGCTTCGACTCGAAAAGGAGTTCGTGATGCTGTTTCTCCTTTGCGCAGGTTTGGGGAACGTTTGCGGGATCAAGCAGTCCTTCGGCGGTGATGCAATCGCCGGCGGTGGATTGCCAGTGGAGTATTTTCCAGACTTCCGCAATCGACGCATTTGCGAGTCGATACCAGTTAAACAATTCGTGGGCGTTCAAGCCTGCCACCGATCCGCGTCCGGAGCCCGATCCGACTCCACTGTTGAGCTATTCCATGGAGGTGCTGCATTACGCGCCCTATCCGAACCGGCCACTCTTTGGCCCGCATGGGCCATCGATCAACGACGTTGTGCAGGGGAAGCTGGGCGATTGTTATTTTTTGACGGCGCTTCAGTCGATTGCTGTCAAAGATCCGGACTGGATTCGCCAGAGCATTCGGGACAATCGTGACGGCACGTATACGGTGCGCTTTTTCCGCGACCATTGGCCGGTGTACGTGACAGTGGACAACCAGCTTCCCACGCGCCCGGCGGCGGGCTTTTTTATGCCGGCATCCCCCGCGCCAGCAACGCCATCTCGGCGCCAATCATGGAGAAGGCGTTTGCGCTTTATCGCGACCAGAAACATGCCTATACGCGCGATCAACATTGGCTGGGCACGCGATGCATTTCGCGACCTGAATTTGTTCAGCGGCAGCTTCGATGGCGAGGCGGCGCGCGACGGCGATGAATTGCTCGACCGGATCAACATGCTGTTGAAAAAGAAAGATGGCGTCGTGTTTGACACGGTTTGGAACGTGCCGTTCACGCTGGTGCGCCAGCATTCTTATGTGGTCAGCCGGGTCTACTGTGATGTGAATGGTCAACACGTCGTGCTTCGTAATCCGTGGGGCCACAACCCGGTGGGTGGGGGGGCCTATATCACGTTGTCGGCGCAGGAGGCGATTGCGGCTTGCCGGGTGGTGCATTGGGGAGCGATGAGCCGGCCGCTGGTGACAGCCTCGGCGTCGGCCGCTAACTGAGCGCGCTGGTCACTCGGCCGAGTCCGACGGAGGTGGACCGGCCTCTGCGACCTCACCCGCATCGGCCGCGCCTTCGAAGTCCATGAGGAACTGAATGTTCTTCGTCAGGTCTTCGACCGCGCGCTACCCAGGATTCTCTTGGCCCGGCGGATGCTCGTTGCGGCGGGAGACGTGGGTAATGACCAAGTGCTTGTTTTTCAGGCGCGGCAGGATCTCAACCAACTGCTCAACGTGCATGTGCTTGCCCACCTTGGCGCGATGGCGGTGGGTGGGGTCAAAAAAAGTACACTCGGTCAGGAGGATTTCGGCGTTGATGACGTCAGGCTCTTCAAAGACCCGCCCGGCCGTGGTGTCGCCGAGATATGTAACCAGCGGCACCTCCACGCGGTACTGCACCTCCACGCCGTTCTTACGCAGTCGCGCGATTTCCGGTCCGCTCAGGCCAAAATATTCCGGCTTGAGCTTTTCACGCACGCTTACCAGCGCGTAGCCAATGCTGGCCCCGCCGTGATGGGTTTCCATGGCCCGGATAAGAAAGTCACGGCGCACCTCGAAGCTCTGTCCCGGCAGGAGCGGGACCAGACGGTAAGGCGTGCCTTGGCGCTCAACATCACGCCAGCACTTGAGCATGCGATCGACAGGATCAGCCAAATCGCGGGGAACCAGGATCGTGCCGGGCTTCATCCCCTGAAAGCTGCGCTGCGACAGGTAATACGCCAGGCCGGCAATGTGGTCCATGTGGCCGTGCGTGATGCAGAGGATGTTGCTGGTTAGAGCAAAATAAGGCGAGCGGCCGATGTCGAAGCAGACGTCCAGCTCAGGAATCTGCACGACCGATTCTTCGCCCGCGACGCTATAACCAATGACGTGGAGATTGCCGAGCTGGATTTTGGCAAAGCGCTGGACGAGGAACGATTTTTCAACCATCACCCGCGAAGGTAACGGTAGGGGGCGGAAGTGTCGAGCGTAGAATAGGACGATTGAAGAGCAGTTGCTTTCGCAGGCTTTGTATCGTAAAGTGACTGTGGCATGAGTGCCAATGGAGATTTAGATGATGAGGACAGATCGATCACTTCGCCGGTTTCTCGCGTACCGCGGCTTCTATCCGCTGGCGTGGCTGAGCGCGATAGCATGCGGCGTGCTGGGGGCGCAGATGATTCACACGCGATCGGTGGAGGACCACTTTCTGGCTTGGAATCTTTTTCTGGCGTGGGTGCCGTATTTGTGCAGCCTGATGGCCGCGGGTATTGATCGGGTGCGGCCGGGGCGGTGGCGGCTTTTGGCCTGGCCGACGCTGGTCTGGCTGATCTTTCTGCCCAACGCGCCGTACCTGGTGACAGACTTCATCCACCTGCATCAACTGGCGACGCATTCAAAATGGTTCAACGTGTTGCTGCTCTCGCTGTTTGCCCTCAACGGGTGTGCGCTGGGCGTGGTGTCGCTGCGCGTGATGCATGAGATTTTCCAGAAGCGCCTGGGTGCGCGGGTCAGCGGGGTGGCCGTGCTGATGGTGGCCACGCTCTGCGGGGCGGGGGTGTACATGGGACGGTTTTTGCGCTGGAACAGTTGGCACGTTTTGACGGAGCCGGGGCATATTTTTGATTCCATCGCGGCCGCTCTGGTGAATCCGTTGTCCCACCGGCGTGCACTCGCGGTGACACTTGGATTTACGCTGCTGGTGCTGGGGTTGTACCTGGTGCTGGATACGCTGCTGCGAAGAAGAGGGACCGAGGCGTTTGGCGAGGAAAACTAAACATGCCGCGCGAGTTCAAGCGGGGAGAGATCGGCTAAAGAACTCAACGAAGTTGGCGTGCATGATGCGGGCGATGTCGCGATCAGGAAATCTGGCGGCGGAGAGGGCTTCGGCGACGCGCGGCAAGTCGCCGGCCGTCTTAATCTCTTGCGGTAGATTTTCCGAACCAAAGCCGCCGTCCATATCAGTCCCGATGCCGATGTGTGCGCTGTTGCCAAGCAGGTCGCAGATGTGATTGATCTGCGCGACGACGTCGCCAAGGGTGGCGCGACGCTTGCCAAGTTCGCCGGGGCCCAGGAGGAAGCGGTCGAAGAAGTTGATGCCGATCACGCCGCCGCGGGCGGTCAGGGCGCGGATCATCTCGTCGCTGAGATGGCGGTCGGTGGGGATGAGGGCGCGGCAGTTGGAGTGGGACGCGAAGACCGGGCCGGCGGTTTGCTCCAGGAGTTGCCAGAACGATTCCTCGGCCAGGTGTGAGGTGTCGTGGATGACACCAACAGCATCGAGTGCCTGGACGAGCGCCCGCCCTTCTGGCGTGAGTGGTCCGGGGTCGCCAGTGCCGCCGGCAAGTCGGGTGCGTTTCCACGAGAGTCCGACGATGCGCAGGCCGGCACTGAACCATTCCGCAACATCTTCCGGGCCGCGCAATGGATCAGCGCCTTCCATCAGGAGGATCATGGATGGCGTGGGGAGCGATGGATTGTTGGACGCTTCTGAAACGGCTCTGACGTCCTGGCCGGTGCGGCAGAGGTGCATCTGGCCGGCCCGAATTTGCTGCTGATACCATTCGAGCTGACCCAGGGCGAGAGCGCGAGCCTCCTCGGCATTACGATATCCCTGCTGTAATTTTTCTGACCACGGGTCGCAGAAGATGGTGGCACAGACGAGGCCCACGCCGCCCGCACGCAGATCCGGCAGGCCGACACTTGGCGTAGCGTCGGGATCGGGCTTTTGCGCGGCCGCCGGCGCGGTGACATCCCGGCCGCAGGAGGCGTTGTAAGCCAGGTCGAGATGGGCATCCACGATAAACATGATGGCGAATCACCTTATCTCTGACATGGGCCGGCGACAACTGGATTCACGGCCGCTGGCCGATTGATTTAGGCATGGGCTGGCCTTAGCGTTGGGCAATGCGTCAGATCGGATCATTGCCGGACATGGAGGAGGCGAATCGGCTGGGGGATTATCTCCTGGCGCAGGGGATGGACAACTCGGTGGAGGAGGGGGGCAGCGGGTGGTCGATCTGGGTTCATCACGACGATCACCTGGATCGGGCGAAGGGGGAGTTTGATGCGTTTGTGAATAATTCTGCGGATGCAAAGTACGTCTCGGCCGCCCAAACCGCCGAGCACCTTCGGACGAAGAAGGAGAAAGAGGAACAGCGGCGGCAGAAGAATTTCGTGGATGTGCGGACAAGTTGGGCGGCGGTGGGGCAGGGGAGTCGGCCGCTGACGCTGGCGATGGTGCTCATCAGTTGCCTGGTCTATGCGGCCGAGTTTGTCGGGTCATCCAGGGTTCGCGAGCCCGAAGATATTGCACAGAACGTGAGGCTGCTCAACCCGCTACGGATCACGCCCGTGCTGGTGGAGGAGGGGCAGGGTTTTTCGCGGAAAGGATTGCACGAGGTGCGGCAGGGACAAGTGTGGCGCCTGGTGACGCCGATCTTCATCCATTTTGGCCTTCTGCACCTGGTGTTCAATATGTTTTGGCTGATGGACCTGGGGGGAATGATTGAGGGGAGGAAGGGATTCTGGTGGCTGGCGCTGTTGGTGTTGCTAACGGCCATCCCCTCCAATTTAGCGCAATACTATCAATCCGAATCACCGCTTTTCGGGGGGATGTCGGGCGTGGTGTACGGGCTGTTTGGGTATGTGTGGATGAAAGGGCGCTATCAGCCGAGCGAAGGAATAGGCGTGCCGCCCAATACGGTCTGGTATATGCTCGCCTGGCTGTTCATCTGCATGACGGGGTGGGTAGGGCCAATTGCCAATACCGCCCATGTGGCGGGACTGCTGCTGGGGATGGCAGTGGGCGTGGCACCGTATGCGTGGAAACGGATGACGCGCTGATGAGACCAGAGCGGCGCAACTGACTAATGAGACGGTGCTTTGGGCGTCTCCTGCTGCGGTGCAACTGACGACTCATTGCTGGGTACCTGCTGCTCAGTGCCGGCATCACCGCCCGTTTCCCGGTTTTCGCTGCCTTTGCGTCCGATCTCGGACATATGGCGGCGATCCTGGCTAACGGCCTGCGCCGCCACGGCGACCGATGGCCGCCATGTGCTCGCGGTCTTGGCTCACACGCTCGCCGCCGCGTTTGCCGATGTAGGCCATATGTTCGCGGTTGCGGCTGACCGACTCTCCGCCGCGTTTGCCGATGCTGCCCATGTGCTCGCGATTGCGGCTGACGGCGGCGCCGCCGCGCCGGCCTATCTCGGCCATATGTTCCCGGTTCCGCGCTACCGCCGCGCCACCCTTGCTTGCGATTTTGCGTTGTTTCTCCCCATCCATTGAGGCGAATCCGCGATTTCCAGTGTTCTCAGCCATGATAACATCCTCGTCTCTCGCCGATCCATCGGTGCCCCCAAACCAACACGCTCGATCTGCTCGACATGGCCGTGCAATCAACGTGCCGGTAGCGGCGGAAAGCGACTAAGCACGAGCATCCAATGATGGTTTCGGGCAGCACCGACGAAAAGGCCGCCTGCTGCGACACATGGACATCAGGAATCGGGCGGGCGGCAGGCGCTGACTCAGAACGAGGCAGCGTCTAGCAGGCGCGGGTGTTCGCGGTCGCGCGGCGAGAGGATGGCGGCCGGTTCATCGATGGTCCAGTCGATGTCGAGGGCGGGGTCGTTCCATTGAATGCCGCGCTCGTGGGTGGGGGAGTAGGGGGTGGTGACTTTGTAAATTACTTCGGTGTTGGGCTCGAGGGTGACAAAGCCGTGGGCAAAGCCGGCGGGGACGAAGATCTGCCGCCAGTTTTCGGCGCTGATCACATCCTTCACATGCTGGCCATACGTGGGCGAGCCGGGACGAATATCGACGGCCACATCGAGTATCGCGCCGCGGACAACGCGCACCAGCTTCCCCTGCGCCATCGGGGCAACCTGATAATGCAGCCCCCGAACAACGCCCCTCTCCACCGAGAGCGAATGGTTGTCCTGCACAAACTCACAGTCGATGCCGGCGCCCGCCAGTGCGGTTCGGCTATAGGTTTCTGAAAAGAAGCCACGGTGATCGCCAAATTTTTTGGGGACCAGGATCTTAACTTCCGGGATGGGTGTTTCGATGACCTGCATGTTGGTTTCCGGGCGGCTGTGGTTTGGGCGGGGTGATATTCAGGCGGCCGCGGGTTCTTTGTTGGCGCCGCTTTTGGCCACGGTGTTGCAGGCGCGGAGGTAGAAGTCGATATTTTCGCCGGCGTCCGCCCACCATCCGCCCAGCTTGTCGGCCGTCATTTCGCCGCGCTCGATGTAGGCGTTGTTGACGTCGGTGATTTCCAACTCATTGCGCAGAAGGCTTGAGGGTCTTAATCACTTCAAAAACTTTGGAGTCGTAAAAGTAAATCCCGATGACCGCCCAGTTGCCCTTGGGATCTTTTGGCTTTTCAACAATCCGAAGGACGCTTGAACCTTCCATGTCAGCGATGCCATACGCCTGCGGGTTTTCGACCTGCGACAGGAGTATTTTGGCGCCCTGTTTCTGCTGGCGAAAACCTTTGACGGCGTCACGGATGCAGTATTCAACGATGTTGTCGCCGAGGATAAGGCAAAATGGATCGCCGCCGACAAAGTGCTCGGCAAGGCCCAGCGCCTGCGCGATGCCGCCTGCGCCGTCCTGGTATGTGTAGTTGAGGTTCTTCAGGCCAAACTCCCGGCCATTGCCGAGCAGGCGAATAAAGTCGCCGGAGTTGTTTCCGCCGGTCACCAGCAAAACCTCCTCAATGCCGGCCTTGGCCATGCACTCAAGGGGGTAGTAGATCATCGGTTTGTTGTAAACCGGGAGCAGGTGCTTGTTGGTCACCTTCGTGAGGGGAAACAACCGGCTGCCCGTCCCGCCGGCCAGAATTACGCCTTTCATCGTGCCACTCCTGATAAGCAGTTGTAACGCCAGATCATGGGTTCATTGCGTCGCGAGCATCTGGCTGTAAGCGGCCAGAAGTTGTTCCTGCTGGCGCTCCCATGCAAGCTGTGAGTCGTAGCGCTGTTTGCCGCGCTGGCCCATCGCTTCGCGGCGAGGCGCATCGTCCAAAAGCTGGACAATGAGATTCGCAAACTCGGCCGGATCGTTGTTGGTCGCATACGCCGCGGCATCGCCTGCGCTGTACAGCGTTTCGTGCAGATCGTAAGCGACAATCGCCTTGCCCATGGCCATGTATTCCACGACTTTGGTCATGGTGGAAAAATCGTTCATGTCATTTTTGGGATCGGGGCATACGCAGACAGTCGCGGTGTTGAGATAGTCGCTGATGACCTGGCCGTCGCTGATGCGCCCAGGAATTTCAGCTCACCGTTCAGCTGAGCTTCCTTGGCCAGTCGCTTCAGGGCCGGCACTTCCGGGCCGTCGCCGATGAGGCCAAACACCACATCCTTTCGGCCGTGCGTATGAATGACTTCACGCGCCGATTCCATCAGCAAGTCAAGCCCATCCTGTTTGTTCATCACGCCGATGTAAGCGATGAGATGTTTTTTGCCCTCAAGCAGTTCAAGCTTGCGCGGGCCTTGCACAAGCCGCCCCGCCATGGGGGCGTTGCGCACAACGTACACGCGGTCGAGCGGTTTACGCGAACGCGTCACGCCGATGCGTTTGAATGACTCGTTGGTAGCAAGCACCATGTCCGCCGCCTGATATGTCATCTTTTCCAGCCGGCAGAGGATGTCATACATTCGGCCCTGGCGCTTGAATTTGGCGCGATAGATTTCGGGGTTCAGATCGTGGTGATCGAAGAGGAATTTCGTGCCGAAAAATATCTTAAACGGCAACGCCACCATGAACAGCAGATCAGGCGGGTTGCAGGCGTGGATGACGTCGATGCCCCGCGTAAAAAATATTTTTGCGCACAGCAGGAACATCCAGAAGAGGGCATTGAAGTATTCAAAGACGTAGGCGGCGCGGGAGTCCCCTTCCCAGTGCGGATACCGGTAGATTTCGATCCCGGCCAGGCGCTGGCGGGTCTGGGTGTACTCGTACATCTTCGGGCAGATGATGCTGACCTTGTGCCCCTGGTCGCGAAGCGTCTGCGCGATCTGCCATGGCCTGCGGTCGAACGGAACCGGCAGGTTCTCCACCAGGATCACCACGTGCTTTGAACGGAAGGGGGCAGTCATGTTTTTGGTCCGGCTCCTCCAGCCACTTCCAGCACACCATGGTTTCGTGGTTGCGATTTATTGAACACGTCGATGCCCGCTTCGCCAAAGGCCTCGCGGGTTAGCACTTCGCCGCCGACGGCGATAAAAGTTGGCGTAAAGCCGACGACGCCGTTGCGGATGACCTGCGAGCCGGGAAAGAGGTTCCGCATTTGCCGCCGGCCAAGAAGGCGCACCTCGCTGAAGTCCGAGCCCTTCTTATATCGTTTCCGCAGATGATGATACCCGAATTGATAGCCAAGGCGATGCTGCCACGTTTGCGGCAGCCAGGTAATGAAGGGCAGGCGCATGTGCGGCTCGAAAGGAAACCAGCGATTGGGCGTGGTGACAAACCAGCTTTTGGCCACGCGCATGATCTCGCGGGCGAACAATTTTTGATTGTCCCAGCTAAACAGGTGCTCAATCACGGCATTGCAGTAGCAGACGTCGAAGCTTTTGTCCGCGAAGGGCAGTTGGAGGCCCGATCCACATACCGCCGTCAGCCCCGGCAAAACCTCGGCGGCACGTTTGACGTTCGGATAGAACAAGTTCACGAGGACGAGGCGGTCGCGGTGGGGATAGGAGTTGAGCAGTTGTTTGTGGGGTTGATGCTCGTTGGGGGCTTCGCCGCCAAGATCAAGGACGCGCCAGTGGGGAGCCGGGCGCATGATTTGAAAAAACAGGTCAAGCTTCCGCTGGCGGCTGCGGTCACTGACAACTCGGAATAGTCGATTCATCAGACCCATCGAACTCGACTACATCCTTTCCTGCTCGCGCCACAACTTCACGATCAGCCGCGATTCATCTAGCTCGACCGCATCCATTGGGATCGGCTGGTCCTGGGGCACGTCGCGCAACAGCCTCATCTCTTCGGCCAAACCCATGGGCAAAAATCCTGTGCAGTTTTCCACAACATCTGCTTCGCCGTACGCGAGGAACCCGCCGATGCCATCGAGTGTTTCCCCGGCCTTCAAATCGCGCTTGGCGATGGCGATGGCGTGTGCGATGGGCCTGCCCAGGGGAGCAACGGTCGCTTCGTGGTAAATAACCGCCTCGGCGGCCGACAGGGGCGTTTCGATGTGGCAGAGGTGATAAGGGCGGAAAAACAGATAGTTGGGCCCGTCACCCATCTTCAGATACTTCAGATACGGCTTGACCATCTGTTCATGCTCGGCCCGGGCGATCACAAACACGCCACCCCCAAAATCACCGCCGAGGGTGAAATCGACGTTGGGGCGGCCACTGGTTGCGCCGGCCGCCTCAAAATCCCTGAGAGCGTTCTTCAATTCTGTCTTGACCCCGATCATGCCGCGCTTTGCCGGCACAAGCCCCGTGGCGTTGCAGACGACCGCCTGCTCAATGTTCATCTTCGTGCCGTCGGTAAAGGCGGCCGTCATGCGCGGGCTGGTGTTTTGTTTGATCGCCCATTCCTTGATCGATTCGGGCGTGGCGCGGATGTTCATGAACCCCTTGCAGTTCACGGCCGACCGCACCTCAAACCCGCACCCGCGGCAGTATTCGATCAGCCGCATCAGCACGCCAGGCTGATCGCCGTCGCTGTTGCTGTAAACCACCCCGGCCTCGTCGGCCTTTTTCTTCAGGATGCACCCTACGGTTGCGTCGGTCTCGGCGTTGAGAGACACGAAGTGCTTCTTATTGCGAATGCAGGACAATGCTTCGCGGCGCCCCAAGTTCAACCACGCCGGTGGCCTCGATGGCGACGTCGATGGTGGAGATCGTGCCGGTAATCTCAGGTGCAGAGCTTACCGCCGGCCGGCGCTCCCCGATTGCCTGGGTCAGTTGGTGCGGATCGTCACTGATCAAAATCCTGGCTGGATCAAACCCCGCCTGGCGATACGCATCCAAGGCTTTTTCAACCGACCGATTGACGACCAGCGACGGATACATGCCGGGCATCTTCGCCAACTGATAGACGAGCCCGCGCCCGATGAAGCCGGCGCCAATGACGGCGGTGCGGATCGGCTCCTGGCGGTCGTGGCGGCGACGAAGTTCCCTAAACAAATGCGTCATAAGCTTTTATATTGCTTTGTCTTTCGCCGGGCGCAAAGGCTTTCAGCCCTCACCAGAGCCTCATGCGTTTTTATCGGCAGAATTAGCGGTCGCCTCATGGACCAAATCCCGGCCTCATCATGTTGGCAGACGGATGGTTGTCAAGATAGGCGAGTCTTTGGTTTTGTATGGGCACCATGCTGTGGGGACGATTAGAGACAGAAATCAATCTTGCCCCGATACGTTCGGCCGATAGATTGAGTCTATGCGTACCATTCTCGTCACCGGCGCGGCCGGGTTTATTGGATCGAACTTCGTGCGGATGCTCCTGGCCGGCAATGAGCCGGTCAGGCTTGTTGCACTCGATAAACTCACCTACGCCGGCAATCTCGCAAACCTCCAAGACTACCTCCACGATTCACGCCTGATTTTTGTCCGGGGTGACATCTGCGACCGCACGCTGGTAAAGGCGCTGTGGGCCGAGCACGGAATTCGCGAGATCGTAAATTTCGCGGCCGAATCGCACGTCGATCGAAGCATCTTGGATTCCGGGCCGTTTGTGCAGGCGAATGTTGTGGGCGTCCAAACGCTGCTGGATGTCGCGCGGGCCGGCGGCGTCGATCGATTCCTGCAGGTAAGCACCGATGAGGTGTACGGATCGCTGCCCGAGGACCGGCCAGAGATCAAGTTCACCGAAGAGACGCCCCTTGAGCCCAACAGTCCCTACAGTGCCAGCAAGGCGGCGGGCGATTGCCTCGTGCGCTCGTACTTCCATACGTTTAAGATGCCAGTGCTCACCACCCGGTGCTCAAACAACTACGGGCCATATCACTTCCCCGAAAAGATGATCCCGCTGTTTGTGACCAATCTGATCGAGGGCAAGAAGGTGCCGCTCTATGGGGATGGGCTGAACATTCGGGATTGGCTGTACGTCGAGGACCACTGCGACGCCATCTGGACCGTGCTGAACAAGGGTCAGCCCGGCGAGGTTTATAACATCGGCGGCAACAACGAAATCACCAATCGCATTATCACAGAAACCATTTTGCGAGAGATGGGCAAGGATTGGGACCAGAGCGTGCAATACGTAAAGGACCGCCCCGGCCATGACCGGCGCTATGCAATTGACGCCTCGAAAGTGCAGCGCGAGCTAGGCTGGTTCCCCAGGCGCCGGTTTGAAGAAGCCATCAAAACAACCATCGAGTGGTACCGCACGCACGAGTCGTGGTGGCGGGCGATCAAGACGGGCGAATATCTGAAATACTACGAAGCGCAGTACGTGGCGCGGTAGGGGGGGCGATTGGCTGACCAGAACATTTACCGTTCGATCATTGTCACCGGCGCCGGCGGCCTTGTCGGTCAGGCGCTGGGGGTGGCCCTTCGCTGGCGGGGGTTGCCGTTTGTGGCCGTGTCACACCAGGATTGCGACATCCGGGATAGCCAGCAGCTTGAGCAACTTTTCGAGCGCCACCGGCCAACACTCCTGATCAACTGTGCGGGGTATACGAAAGTCGATCAGGCCGAACGCGAGGTCCACCTCGCCAACGCCATCAATGGCCAGGCCCCTGGATTGCTTGCATGGCTATGCCTTAGGTACGGCGCACGAATGGTTCACTACAGCACCAACTACGTCTTCGATGGACAAATCGACAGGCCCTATACCGTAGACGACGTCCCCGCTCCCTTGTCCGCCTATGGCAAATCCAAGCTTTTGGGGGAGCGGGAGGTCGCAAAGGTGGATCATCTTTCCTGGCTTATCATTCGCACCTCTGGGGTTTTCGGTAGGTATGCTCATTGCTTCCCCTCTGCTGTCCTGAACCGCGCCAACGCTCAGGAAGCCCTGAGCGTTATTAATGATCAACTCACGCAAATCACATACGTTGATGATCTCGCAGAAGTTACGCTGAAGCTTGTGGATCTGGCTAAGCTTGGCATTTGGCATGTTATCAATGAAGGAAGCACTACATGGCTTGAGGTGGCCCGCGCGGCTTTGGAGGAGTTCGGAGTTATAGGCAATCTGGAACCGATTTCCTCCGAAGATTGGTCCCGGCACAGGATTGGCACGGCACCCCGGCCTCGCAACGGCGTATTGGACACTCAGCCGCTCAAGGAAGTGGGATTGGATTTAAGGCCATGGCGTCAGGCACTGAAACATTATCGAACGCAGATTATCGGCCTTGCCGATTAAGACTTGTGCCCCTACTGGACGATGTGAATATGGAGAAGACGGCGGGCGACAATCAATTTGACGCCCACCACCTTCAAAATAAGGAAAATCGGTACAAAGGCCCATCGGGGCTGGCGCAGCAGATGAAACCCGGTATAACGAACGCCGAATGCTGGCCACTTGACGGTCGTTCGGCTGTAAGTCATAGTATTTGTGAGTTGGAGACGTGGAGATGGAGTAAAGCCCACATCCCTGTTTCCCACCTGATCGATAAAGGATCATCTGGCAGTCACGGTGCCCAATGGGCGCGTGAGGCCGGGAGCATTGCCGACTTTGCGAGAGACGGCGACGCTCGACATGCGATGAAGCAAGAATCGAACACGCGGCTTGGCCGACGCCAAGCTCTCGGAGCGCAGTCATTCTGGCTGCAAATCGAGCAGGCTATGTTCAAAGAGTTATTGGTCGCAGGATCCGACAATTAATGTTTGCATACGCTGTCGATTTTAGTTTAACGTACTGATCTGAACGTCCGGGAGAAGATCGATTGGTGAGAGAATGCTCTCGAATAGGATTTGGATAATCCTGTTTGGGTTGTTGGGCGCGTTGCACCGGAGGCGGTGAAAATGCGGCGGTCCATGACGGATACGCCAAGCCCGCGTGTTGTTCGGCGGGTCTTCGCCCAGGAAGGGATATAGGCACGACATGAAAGCAGTTGTACTAGCGGGTGGTCAGGAGTTCGGGCAGTGCCCGCTCTCCAGACAAGCGCCAAGGGCCTTGTGGCCATTGGTCGACAAGCCCATCATCGAGCATGTTCTCTCCGCCCTGCGCAGGCAGGCATCGGCCACATGGCAATCAGCGCCAATGGCCGAACTCACACCATCGCACAGCAACTCGGGTACAACCCCACCCCCGACATCTCCATCCATTACAGCGAAGATTCAATGCCCCGCGGCGCGGCAGGCTGCATCAAGGACTGCCAGGACTGGCTGGGCAACCAGACCTTCATTGTGGTTCAGGGCGCAAGCCTCCTGCTGGACGTGGACTTCGATCATCTGATCGCCGAGCATCGTAAAAATGGCGCCACTCTGACGGTGGCGGCCACCGCCGACACGGATCACTCCGGCGATCTGCAACGCCTGTTGCAGCTCAAGCCGGCCGGTCTATACATCTGCGAGCCCGACGTCTTTCATTACATCAAGACCAAGGGCTATCAGGACATGAAGGAGCAGTTGATTCCCCGCCTGACCGCCAGCGGCCTGAAAGTGCAGGCGGTTCCCATCAGCGGAAAGATTATTGCCATTCGCAACGAGGAATGGTATCTGAACGCGATGGTCGATTTGCTTAACGATCCCCAACATCGCAAGAGCTTTGTCGATCATTTGCCGGTCAAGTTGCCTGGCCTCTGGATCGATCCGACCGCCTATGTTCACCCCCAGGCGCGGGTCATCGGACCAGCCTACGTCGGGCCGGGTGCGAAGATCCTCGCCGACGCCGTGGTGATTGGCCCGGCCCTCATTGGCGCGGGTTGCGAAATCGGAGCCGACTCCGTTATCCACGAGTCGATCCTCTGGAGCGACGCCAAGGTCGGCGCGGGCGCCATGGTTGAACAGGCCGTCGTCGCGTCCAAGGCATCGGTCGCCCCGGCGCGGAGGTGCGCGGATCAATCGTATTAGACAAGAACATGAGCACCTCCGAACGACAGAGCCTCAGCAGCAGTACTGATTTGTCGGCGGCGGAACTGTCAAACCGTGATAGCTGGTGGAGGCGGTTGTGGAAGAACTTCCGCCCGGCACCGTCCGTGACTGCCCCCGTGGAGTGAATCCGGTGGAGTAATGTCGTGGCGATAGAGTGTCGTTGAAGGAATGTGAGAATAAAGCAGTGGAGCGATTCACTGACAACTGCATAACGCATCAAGGCCCCTTTTGGGGTGGTATCCCATGAACGATTCGCGAGCGATACAGCGGGCAGGCCAAAACGCCCCGGCGGCATCGATCATGACGCCGCAAGGCCCGGCCATCATCCAAGTGATCGACTTCCCTTCGGGCGGCGGCCTTGGACCTGTGCTTCCCCACGGCGGCGGCTCACGCCGACCCGCCGGCATTCACATCCTTACCGGCATCCTGCGCCGATGGTGGCTGGTGCTTCTAGTGACTTGCGCAACGGGCGGCGCGGTCTACTTCGCGGCCCAACGGATGATCAAGCCGGTCTTCCAGACGCAGGCAGTCCTGGAGTACACCCCGCCCAATGTGGATAACCTCCCCAGCGACCCCACCATCCCCATCCATCGCGGCGTGGATAAGCTGACCGATATCCAGATCACATTAAAGGCTGCTCAGAAGGAAGGACTGCGCCAGGCCCTGCCATGGCTGAAAACGATGGACCTCTCCATCAAGGCCGTGCAGCAGGACGTCGTGGCCCGCCTCGCCGGCGTGGTCGAAGGCTCGGACGATCCAAACAAAGGCGTGGTTATCATCGCCACTGAAAAGCCCGACGCACAACTGGCGGCCGCCATCTGCAACGCCTACGCCGAGGCGCTGATCGACTACGTGACCGAAACCGCGCAGGCCCAGGACAATGTTCAAATCAAAACCCTTCAGCAGCAGTGCGACGAGATGCTCGTGAAGCTCAACAAGCTTCAGGGCGAGCGCACGCGGCTGGCCTTGCAGAGCAACATCGAAACCAAAGGCCCGGAGCGCGACGCCATCGTTCGCCTCATGACCGACCTCGAGAACAAACATGCCGAGGCGCTCATCAAGCGCATGACGGCGCAGTCGTCGCTGGAAAAATGGCGCAAAGGCTCGGAGGTTGCCGTTGACTCCGCAAAGAAAGAGAAGGAGCGCCTTGAACTGCTGGAGGCCGAGCGCGCCAAAGACAGCATCCTGCAGGCGGCGATGGGCGAACAGGTCAAAGCCTATAGCGATCTCCAGGGCGAGCGCAACGGCGGCAAGCTCGAAGAGCATCCCGAAGTCATGAAAGCCAAGGCGCGTCTTGAAAAGGCGATCCAGATGGTGGCCGCCCGCGACCAAGAAATTCGAGCGATCATCGACGCCAAAATTGACCGCGCTCAACGTCTTAACGATCAGATCGCCGTCGAGGAACTCGATCAGCAAGCCAACGAGGCCGACGCATTTCTCAAACATTACGGCGTCGAGCGCACAAGCTGGACAAGCAGCTTTTTGAGCTGGCCAAAGTGCAGGTGGTGATCAAGCAGCTTGATGATCAGATTGAACTGGCGGCCGCCGATCGCCGCGATAGCTGGAAGACGCTGCAAGACGTGATCCGCAAGCAACGCCCCGGTTTCGCCACCGCGCTGACCATCGCATCCCCGGCGTTTCCGCCGAAGGTGCCCTCTGAAGACAAGCGGGCGAAGATTCAGATGGCCGGCTGGCCCGGCGGCCTGCTGCTGGGCGTATTGCTGGCGATGCTGGTCGACAAGTTCGACAGCCGTCTCCGCCATCCGCGCGACATCGAGCCGCTGATGAACACCCAGGTGCTGGGCACGATCCCCAAGATTCAAGAGCTCAAGCGCATCAAGGGCGAGCAGGCCCGCAACCTGATCGCCGAGGAGTTCCGCATCATCCGCACGCAGTTGCTCTTCGGCAGCCCCGAATTGCAGAACAAGACCATCCTGGTGACAAGCCCCACCCCCGGCGATGGCAAGACCTCGCTGGCGGTCAACCTCGCGATCTCCATCGCCAAGGCCGGCCGTCGCGTGCTGCTGATCGACGGCGACCTGCGCAAGCCCGACGTCCATCGCGTCTTCAACATCCCCGATAGCCCCGGCTTCGCCGAACTGATCCAGGGCAGCCAGCGAGCCCGGCGCCGTCATCCGCAAGAGCGACATCGAACGGCTCGAAGTCCTGCCGGCCGGCACCCCGATGGTCCGCCCCAGCGAGTTGGTTTCCCGGCCGGAGATGGTCGCAGTTGCTCACCGCGCTGAGCGAGCTGTACGACCACATTGTGTTCGACACCGCGCCGCTCCTGCCCGTCAGCGACACGCACGTGCTGTGCGGAATGGTGGATGGCGTGATCTGCAGCTTCAACGCCGAGGTCGACCGGGACACCGTCAAGATGGTGGAGGAGATTCTCCGCCGCAGCCGCGCCAACCTGATCGGCACCGTCATGAACCAGGTGAAGCTACAGGCAGAGCAGCAGCTATCACCGCGGCAAAACCGCCTACGACAGCTACTACAACAGCCCGCGCGGCGCAACCGCCGACCGACAAGAGCGCGCCGAAACAGGACCAGAACATTGCGTCCTTGAACAAGAGCGACGCTGCTTAAAGTAAACGCGGCCAGTGGCGAAATGACGCTGAACAGATCGTTGGGATGGATTCGAACTTGGATAGCCTTCAAACAATTTCTGAAAAGCCGGTAACCGCCGCGCTGCCGGGCCGATCTGCTGTTCGCAGCATCCACCAGGCGCTGGTCGTCGTCGAGCGGCGCATGGCGCGCGAAGGCGATCCGCGAGGCGAAGGCATGCCCCCTGGCTGGAACTGGGTCTTGGGCAACGCGAAAATCGCTGATCTTTTCGATCAGCTGTTCGCCGAGTCCGAGCTGACGTGGTCGTCGCTGGTCGTGCCCGAAGAACAGCAGGCAACCTTCGCGGCCCTCTCGCCCCCCAGCGTCGCCCGGCAGAAAATCGTCTCGTACGACGGCCAACTCCAGATTCACGCCGACTCCCTCACCGCCGCGCCCGATTCCGGCCCGAGCGAGCCGCTGTTTCTGATTTTCAACGGCCATCGCTTTCCCATCTGCGATCTGAACCACGCGATCCTGGTCCATCGCCAGAACCGCTGCGATGCGACGCTGATCGACTTCCCGCAGATCAAGCGCGGCAAGAGCTACGACGAAAATCTGCGAATCGATCAGAGCGGCCAGGTGCAGCGCGTCGATCGATCCTATGAAAACGGCACCAACGGACGCTCGCTCCAGGTCGACCGCGATTGGCCCGTCATCATCGTGCTGTCCAGCGCCGCCATGCAGCACGCTGCTAGATGTCGACTGCCGCACCGCATCAATCAGTGGCCAGGCGCCGATGCTCCGCGCGGGGCTCCGGCTCCGCGGCAGCACCATCCCCGGCCGCAGCTTCAGCCTGCACGACCGCGAACATCTGTATCGAGCTCAACGAAGCCCTTCTCCGCATGAAGCCGCACTGGCTCGCAGGAAGGCGGCAATCTCGTCGATCAGGGCGAGCGCATCTGGGTCGGCAACAACGTCAACATCGACAGCACCGCCAACCTGCTCGGCCCCATCGCGATCGGCGACGATGTCGAGATCGGCCCCGACGCCGTCATCGTCGGCCCGACCACCATCGGCAGCGGCTCCAAGATCGGCGCGGCGCTGGTCTTGAAGCGCTGCGTCGTCATGCCCGACACCACGCTCGCCACCGTGGCGCTCGAAATCCACCGCCCTCTCCCACGCCATCGTGCTGGGCGGCGACAAACCCACCATCCAGGCCATCACCCCGCAGCCCGCTGAAGATCAAGGCGATTTCCAGGTCGCTCTCCGTCGGCCGGCCGATCCGCCTCGAAACGGTGCTGGAGGCGGCATCGTTACCCGCCCTCTGCGGCTTTGGCTACAGCGCCTTCTGTTTCACCAAGCGCGCCATCGACATCGTCGGCGCCCTGCTGTTCCTCGCCGTCACGCTCCCGCTTTATCCGCTCATCGCGCTTTGCATCAAGATCAACTCCCCCGGCCCCATCTTCTACGGCCACATGCGCCAGGGCCGGGGCGGCCGAGAACTTCCGCTGCTGGAAGTTCCGCACCATGGTGCCCAACGCCGACGAGATCAAACGCAAGCTGATGGTGCAAAACGAAGTGGACGGCCCGCAGTTCAAGATGAAGGACGACCCGCGCATCTTCATCGTCGGGCAGCTGGCTTCGCAAGCTCAACATGGACGAGTGGCCGCAGTTCTTCAACGTGCTGATCGGGCAGATGAGCCTCGTCGGCCCGCGCCCAAGCCCCGACCGCGAAAACCAGATGTGCCCCGCCTGGCGCGAAGCCCGCCTCAGCGTCCGGCCCGGCATCACCGGCCTCTGGCAGGTCAGCCGCCGCCGCGACCGGGGCGAGACCGACTTCCAGGAATGGATCTACTTCGACGTGCAGTACATCAAAAAACAGTCGATCTGGCTCGACCTGAAGATCCTGCTCCGCACGCTGACCGTCATTTTTGGTGGAGGACAGTAACGCCGCCGCGCGAACAACTGAAACTCGATGCAACGAATCACCGCCCCATTTTCAGCCCTCCTGCTCATGGCATTGGCCAGCGGGTGCGCACCAAAGGCCCTTCTCCGACCGAGAAGATGAACATGTGGCTCAACTCCGTCACCACCGAAGTCCCGCCGGGCGTTTATCACGTTGAGCCACCCGACGTCATCGAGATCAGCGCCCCCCAGATCGCCGAACTGAACGGCAAAGGCGGGACGGTCAGTTCCGACGGAACGGTCACGTTCAACCTGGTGGGCACCGTGCCCGTCGCCGGCAAAACCCCGGAACAAATCTCCACGCTGCTCGCCCAGATTGTGCAGCAAGTATTACGGCAAGGAAGCCCTCGACATCGTCGTGATCGTGAAGGAATACCGCAGCAAGCAGCTCTATGTCTTTGGCCGCGTCGGCACCCCCGGTATCCGCCCTTACACCGGCCGCGACACCATCCTCAAGGTGCTTGCAGATTCGCGGCTTGTTGAGGGATCGTGGGGCGAGCGCATCGTGGTTGTGCGCCCCAACGAGGATCCGAAGATCAAGCAGCGCGTTACGCTCGACGTCACCAAAATGTACGAAAGCGGCGATCTGACCGAAAATATTCTGCTCGAAGAGGGCGATCTGGTTTATGTGCCGCCGACGCCGATGACCCAATTTGGAATGACCGTGAACCATATTCTGTTCCCCCTCCGCCCGGCCATCACCCTGACGGAGATGATCTTTCTAGGCCCCTTTTAGTTGTTGTACGTGAGGTTTTTTTAACGTTGGCTTTACTCCACCACGGCTACGATTCGCAGCGCGGCCGTGGAACTCCAACCGGTCGCCGAGTGGGAGTCGCTGGGCAAAAACCCCGCGGCCTCCCAATCGGCGGACCGGGATTTATTCTAAAACTGTGTTGTAAAATTTCTCGCCCGTATGAGGAGATTGATATGAAGGCGTTTGCAGTAGCAGTTGTGGCGGTGGCGCTGATAGTGGCCGGATGCGAAAGCGAGCATCACAGCACCAAAGGCGCCGAAGGCGCTCATGGCGTGTTCAAGCAGTACAAGGAACACGAGGTCGCGTCCTACAAGTACATCGTTGATCCCCCCGATCAAATTAACGTCCTGGCCCCCGGCATTACCGAGCTCAATGGCGTCAGCCAGACCGTCAGCGCCCAGGGAACCGTCACGTTCAACCTCATCGGCGAAGTCCCTGTCGCCGGCAAAACCCCCGAAGAAATCGCCTCGATGCTGCGCGAGATGACCAAGAAATATTACTCCAGCCCCGACATCAAGATCGTCGTCACCGCCAACAGCAAATTCTTCTACATCTTCGGCCTCGGCGGCGGCAACCTCAAGCACGCCTTCACCGGCCGCGATACCGTCGTCGAAGCCCTCGCCGACGCCGGCCTCAACGAAGGCGGCTGGCCCGAGCAGATCCGCATCAGCCGCCCGGGCAAGAACGGCAAACCCAACGAGACCGCCGTCGTCGACTTCACCAAAGTGTTCGACGCGGGCGATATGAGCCAGAACTATCTGCTCGAGCAGGGGGACATCATCTACATCCCCCAGACCCCGCTCACTGTGCTGGGCCATCGCATCGCCACCATCACCAACCCCATCTCGGGTGTTGGCGGCGGCATCAGCGCCACCAGCAGCGTGGTGCGCCCCGCTGCCGTTACCTCGGCCAAGTAATCATTTGCAAGATTAATGCGACGGAGCGGCCTTCAATCCGGCCGCTCCGTTTTCGTCTGTGGGTTCAACGCAAATTTCGCGATATTGTCATCTCGCAAAAGCACTGCATTTGGTGATTGTCCCCGCCTCTCCGCGCCGATACTATGAACCAGTACGAATGGTCTGCCGTGTTCGTGGTTCCGAGGCACATTTTTGGCAAACCGATAAGCAACCCCCGGGGATGACCGCTCGTCGGCCGCACGACCGCAGTATCCGTTTTGTGTACTCGAACGGATCAGACGGGAAGCGAATGACGGGTAATACAGGAGAACGCTCCTGTGCCACTGCCAGAAATGGTGGTGGGCTAATCCGGTCATCACCCACATTTTTTGCGAGGGTTTGACCATCCGCCTCTGACACGGCACATGCGGGATCATTCGTTCTTATGCCCGCGGCCGGCGCATCGCGCTTGGCGGCGGGCTTTTTTATGCGCCGACCGCCAGCCGAAAAAGTCGAATCGGCTGCGTTCGCGTCACCACCGGATGATGCATGACCTCCAGCGACCAGCCGCGCGAGCGAATCCATGGCTGAAACAAATCCCCGCTCTGCCGCCCAGGCTCGCCCAGTAACACCGTGCCCCCATCACAAAGGTGCTTGCGCCAGAACGGCTCCAGATACTCCCATTGGCTCCGTTCATAGAGAATGTCTGCACCGATGATCAAGTCGAACTGTTCGTGCAGGAGATCAACGCGCCAATCCAACTCGCGCGTCCGCACCCGCCGGCGATACGGCAGGCTGTTCAGCGCCGCAAACAGCAACGCCGGCCGCTCCAGGTCTGCAAACAGCACCCGGTGTCCGGCGGCCGCCGCGGCAGCGCCCGTCAACCCCATGCCGCATCCAAGATCCAGAACCCGCAGGCGCTGGGCCCGTGCATCCACGTCCTTCAGCAGCAGTTCCGCAATCGCCAGCGCCTGTCCCAAAGCTCCGCCCAATACGGCAGGTGAAGCGGTTGCGGCCGCGGCAATGACTTGTTTCGCGGCCCTTGTAGCCGCTCACGCAGATCTTCATCCCGCGCCACCTCGTCCAGCACACGATTGGGATCAGCAATGCGCGTAAAATTAAAGTAAATCTCCCCGATCCTCAGCGTCTCGGTAATCGTTTGGTATCGCAGATGAATGCGCGCCAGCAGACGCCCGCGCAGGCGCGACAGTCGATCCTGCGGGTTCGTGCAAATGTGCATCATCTGCGTCAGACAGGCCGCCCCACGACCGGAGGCGTCACCGGCTTCAGCTCAATGGCGCTTGGAGCAACCTTCCCGCCGAGGTAATACACCAGTGAGCCGACCACGGCCGCCGTCACCAGCACCATCATTGTGTTGACGATCGCCCCCGCCATCTTGATGTTCAAGCGCGTGTTCGCCGCCAGGATCAGCAATACGACAATCCACACCACCGCCAGCGGCGGCCCAGCGACGGGGATCAGCGCCAGCAGGCTCGGCCCCAGGCAATAAGCGAAGATGTTGAACAGCACCGAATTGGGCACGCGCCGTTTCATGTCGCCGGCATTGGCCAGCTTGGCGAATAAGACGGTGTAAATGTGCAAAAACACCAGCGGCAGAAGGCAAACCAGCACAAATTGCACGAGGCTATTGGTCCAATACGAGCCGTCGATGGTGTATCGCGTGTCGCGCTGATACCAGAGGAAGAGCAGATAATTGTTGATCAGTGAACTCACGCCCCACAACAACCCGCATCCGATGGCAAACGGCGTGGCGTCGCCGCGCGTGTCCGGCCGGCGTATCCCAGCCAGCAGCGCCCGCGGACGCGAAAGGCTCATCAGGCAGGTCTTGAAAAATGCGACAATCGTCCCCGACGCGCCACGATCCTCCCACGGCGTTCCACTCCCAGGACGCATCGGATCAGTGAACACCTCCTGCTTCTGCTGCAGGGATGGAATATGAACTTCCGTGGACGGTGTATAACCCTTAGCCATTCAGCTTCCTCCATTGTGAGGCATTGTAGCGACAAAAGGTCAAACATGCTGACTCCGCCGACACAATGTCCAGCGAAGACCACGCAGGCGCATAAAAAATCCGCCGGTGGAAAGCCGACGGATTTGCGAGCTGCATCGTCTTTCAAAGCTCGTTGTCTTCCCGGTCGTGGCCGGCCACCTTCACCAGCTTGTTATACAAGCCCAGGATCAGGAACGTCGGCGCCCACTCGCCCACGAACAGCGCATCATGTTTCCGGCCCATCATTCGCAGGATCGCGGATCCCGCGATGGACCCGACCGCCGCCCAAAGAAACGTATCGGACGGCAGCTTGGCCGTGTACTTTTCAATAGGCCGGGCAAGCCCGCCCTCCGTGTGCTGGATTCTTTCAGACATCGTTGTCATAGCGTCTCTCCTTGACCGCGGGACATACCACACCGCCGAACGCCGGCAGGCGCGGTGAACGGTCGGGCGTCGTCAAACAAACGCAGTGCCGTGGCCTTCTGTGCATTTGTCAACACTTGTGAGCCATTGGCGTGCGGCCAGGCACAACCGCCGTCCGATGCGCCTGCCTTCCTCCTCAATGGTTTTCACCAACGCACTATGGACTTGCCAGCCGATAATCGGATATAGTTGTCCTATTAAGCGAGCAGGTCCGATTAACATGCGACTAATGGGTAAGCACGTGAAAACCAAACCCAGTCCAAAACCTATCCGCAAGCGAGTTTCACCCAGGGGCGAGGCCGCCTCCGGGTTTCGCGTGCTGCACCTCTTATCCGATTCCACCGGCAACCTTGCCAATCACATGGTTTCGGCCTTTGTCACGCAGTTTGCCCCCGCCACCTTCTCCCTGCAGCGCCGCCCATTCCTCTCTACCCATGAGCGGGTGGAGCGCGAATTTACGCGCATCCAGGCCGAGCCGGGAATCGTTCTCCATGCCATGATCAACCCGCCCCTGAAAAACCAGGTAGCGGAGTTGGCTCGGAAGTTGTCGTTGCCATGCCGCGACCTGACCGGCGGATTTGTCGAATTTCTCGAAGAATCCTCCGGGACAAAAGCTTCACCCAATCTCCAGCACCTCCATCATATGGATGAGGACTATCAGCGGCGGCTCACGGCTCTTGAGTTCACGCTCGAACATGACGATGGCTGCGGCCTGACAACCATCCACGAGGCCGACATCGTCCTTGCCGGCGTCTCGCGCACTTCCAAGACCCCCACCAGTGTCTACCTCTCCCAGCAAGGCTATCGCGTCGCCAATGTCTCGCTCGTCCATGGTATCGTTCCCCCCCCGCAGCTTCTGCAAATTCCATCCGGCAAGGTGGCTGGTCTTCTCATCGATCCCGTCCGTCTGGCCGACATTCGCTCCCGCCGTCAATCGGCATGGCAAATGGCGCCCGGTTCCTACGACGATATCAATCAGGTTCAGCGCGAACTCATCTGGAGCAAGCGCCTCTTTGCCAGCCAGGGCTGGCCTACCATCGACGTCACCGATCAGGCCATTGAGGAAACCGCCGCGCGCATCCTGCAGATTCTTGGCCTCTTCCATGGGACCGGCGCCCGTTAGCCACGATAGCCCCGCAAAGGGCGGAAAGCGATGTGAGGCATGCGAGTTGAAGACCTGTCAAAGATGATCTCCGTGGCGGTCGTGCCGGCCGTGATTATTTCCGCCTGCGCACTGCTTTCGCTGGCTCTGGCCAATCGCCTGGCCGTCATCGTCTCGCGCCTCCGGGCGTTCCATCGCGAACGCCTCAGCCAGCAGGACGAACTCGACAAGCTGTTGGACGAGCACGACGAAGGAGCGGCCGCACGCCGGCAAGCCCTTATCGACGTGCTTGAAACCCAGGTGCTCCATATTGGCAAGCGCGCACGCCTCGTGCGCCTGGCCCTGGTCTGCCTCCTGGGCGCAGTGGGGTTCTTGATTCTCTGTTCAGCTTCCCTCGCCCTCAGCGTCGTCGTTCCAGCCGCCGCCTACGCTGCTCTTCTTCTGTTCTTCTGCGCCTGGCCGTCATGTTCGGCGCCGTTATCTTCGCCGGGCGGGAAATGTGGGCCGCCCTTGAGCCCGTTGAACTCGAAGGGCATTCGGTGCAACAACTGACCGACCCGGGCGGCGTTTATGCCACGCTCGCACAAATTTTTCCCTGATCGAAACGATAAAAGTTTCGCAGCAGACAATAGTATAAAAGGATAGTACGATCCTCATACCGGAACAACAATGATCTTCAGTGGCTCAACCGAATATGCGATCCGAGGCCTCAGCGAGCTGGCTTCCCGCAGTCCCTCCGGCTGCATCATGCTCGACGATCTGGTCTCCGGCACCCAACTACCGCGCGACTTCCTTGCAAAGATTTTCCAGAAGCTCGTCCGCGGCGACATCCTGCACGGCGCAAGGGCCGTGGCGGCGGCTTCTCGCTTGCCCGGCCGGCTTATGACATTACGCTGATGCAGATTCTCCAGGTCATGGAGGGACATCGCGTTTTCGACCGCTGCGTCGTTGGCTTCGACCGCTGCAACGACAAGATGCCGTGCGCCAGCACGACCTGTATAAGCCGATCCGCCAGCGTCTAAGCGATTATCTAAACACCACGACCCTCGCCGACTTGGCCTCATCTTTGAAGGCAAAGCTGGCGTGGCAAAAAATGCAGGCAAACGAAAGCCCTGCCGACGAGTTGGCCAACGATTAACGATTGACGGGACGCTCTTTGTCCGCCACGCGAAAGGAAATGCTTATGTCCGCCGCAACCCTCCCACTCAACGATGTCGCTCAAACCACTGGCGATGCCCCCGCCCATGTAAACCACAACGTCCGCCAATGGGTCGAGCAATGCGTCACCCTCTGCAAACCCGATCAAATCTACTGGTGCGATGGCAGTGAAACCGAGAAACACCGTCTCCTGAAACGCGGCGTCGACGAAGGCGTCTTCATCCGCCTCAATCAGGAAAAGCTGCCCAACTGCTACCTCCACCGGAGCAACCCAAACGACGTTGCCCGCAGCGAACACCTCACTTTTATCTGCACCCCCGGCGAGGACATGGCCGGTCCAACCAACAATTGGATGGAGCCCAAAAAAGCGTATGCCCTCATGCGCGGCCTTTTTGAAGGCTGCATGCGCGGCCGCACCCTCTACGTCATTCCTTTCGTCATGGGGCCCATCGGCTCTCCTCTGGCCAAGGTCGGCGTGCAGGTCACCGACTCCGTCTACGTCGCCGTCAGCATGGGCATCATGACGCGCATGGGTGACGTCGCCTGGAAACAACTCGCCGACCGCGACGACTTCACCCGCTGCTTCCACAGTGTCGGCGACGTCAATCCCGAGCGCCGCTATATCTGCCATTTCCCCACCGACAACGCCATCCTGAGCTTCGGTTCCGGCTACGGCGGCAACGCGCTCTTGGGCAAAAAATGCCTCGCCCTCCGCATCGCCAGCTTCCTTGGCCAGCAGCAGGGCTGGATGGCCGAGCACATGCTGCTCATGGGAACGACCAGCCCCGCCGGAGAAAAAACCTACGTCGCCGCCGCCTTCCCCAGCGCCTGCGGCAAAACCAATTTTGCCATGCTCATCCCACCGGATAAATACCGCGAAGAAGGCTGGAAGATCAGCACCGTTGGCGACGACATCGTCTGGATGTGGGTCGATGATGAAACCTGCCGCCTGCGCGCCATCAACCCGGAGAATGGCTATTTCGGCGTCGTCCCCGGCACCAATTGGCAGACCAACCCCAACGCCATGCAGTGCATGACCCACGACACCCTCTTTACCAACGTGGCGCTCCTGCCTGACGGCGACGTGTGGTGGGAAGGCAAGACTGACGAGCCTCCCAAGGAATGCATTGACTGGACCGGCCAGCCCTGGACCCCGGAATCCGGCCGAAAAGCCGCCCACCCCAACAGCCGCTTCACGGCTCCGATGGAAAACAATCCCGCCCTCGATCCCGCCGCAAAAGATCCCAACGGCGTCCCCGTCTCCGCCATCATCTTCGGCGGCCGTCGCACCCGCACCGTCCCCCTGGTCTTCCAGGCCTTCAACTGGGTCCACGGCGTTTACCTGGCGCCACCCTCGGCTCAGAAACCACCGCCGCCGCCACCGGTCAAACCGGCGTCGTCCGCCGCGATCCAATGGCCATGCTCCCTTTCATTGGCTACAACATTCGCGATTACCTGGTCCACTGGGTTCGCATGCGCCGCAAAATGCGCGACTGCCCGCGCATCTTCCACGTCAACTGGTTCCGCAAGGACGATCAAGGCCGATTCCTCTGGCCCGGCTACGGCGAAAACATGCGCGTCCTTAAGTGGATCATCGACCGCGCACACGGCCGCGCATATGCCCAGGAAACGTCGCTCGGCTGGATGCCACGCCCCGAAGACATCGACCTCGAAGGCCTGAACATCAAGATGGACGACATCCGCGCCCTCCAGACCATCGACAACAACGACGTCAAAAGCGAGATCCTCGGCCACGAAGAACTCTTCCTCAAGCTTGCCGGCGACATGCCCAAAGAAATGATCTTCCAGCGCGAATTGCTCATCAGCCGGCTATGAAACAACGGTTACCCAGTGCCGGCTTTTTCTCCACGAAAATCTGGTGCCGCAAGTAATCGGGCGGTGCAGCCAACGGTCGCCGGGCTTCAGAGGGTGCGCGGGTTAGTGATAAACGGTGGCGCTGTTTGCGCCGGAGATGGGGACGAGGTAGGAGTCGTCGAGGGAGGGGGTGATGTTGTTGGTGTTGCCGCTGCCCCCACTGCTTCCACCGCTGCTTCCGCTTCCGCCGCTGCTTCCACTTCCACCACTACCACCGCTGCCGCCGCTGGGGCCTGGGCCGCCTCCGCCGCTGCCGTTGCTTCCGCTGTTGCTGACGGTGGGGCTGACGTAAATGTTGTCGTTGGCACTGCCGGCGTAGACGGTCAGGCGCCACTCGACGTGGCCGTCGGCGTAGAGAACTTGCTGGCCTTGCTGATGGTGGTTTTGGGAGTTGGCGAGGGTTTGGATGGGCGGGGCGGCGGTGACGCCGGGGTCGGCGGTGGGGCTGGTGAGGCCGGGATTTTTGTCGGCCGCGATGGCGATTCTCGCGGGCAGGGTGGGAGCCCATTTTTTGCCCACTTTGAGATCCGGGTAGGTGGGATAAGGGTTGTAATAGCTATAGGAGTTGGTGGTGTCGTCGGCGAAGTTGGCGCGGTGCAACAGCGTGGTTGCGCCGCCGCCGGAGGCGGTGAGTTGAAGCTGGTCTTTGGTGTCGTCGGTGCTGGGGCAGATGAAAAGGTTCAGGTCGAGGTTCTGGGTACGGGCCAGGAGCCAGAGGGCGGCCGTCACGTCATTTTCATTGGGATGGCCGGGGCCGAACGGATCGTCGGCGAAGGGGTTGGTGTAGACGACGGTGGTGGCGGTGGTCGGGTTGTAAAGGGTGCGGGGGAAGACGTTTTTTTCATCGATGGCGTAGATGAGGAGGCTCTTGCCGATCTGGCCGAGATTGCTGCCGCACTTGATGCGGTTGGCGCGCTCGCGAGCAGTGTTGATGACGGGAAGGAGGATGCTGATGAGAAGAGCGATGATACCGATGACGACGAGGAGCTCGACAAGCGTGAAGGCGCGGGGACAACGGGGGCGACGCAGACGAATCATGAAGCACGATCTCCGGCAATTTACGGGGTGTGGAGCGACATCCAATGCACATGAAGCACGATTGTCAATTCCGGGCACGGATTGAAAGCTCATCAGGCAGAAGCCCTTGCTGGTGCCACTGTTGCAAACGGTAATAAAGCTTACGTACGCTGATTTCGAGTTCGGCGGCGGTGGTTTCGCGGTTGCCGTTGTGACGGGTGAGGACGGCCAGGATGTGTCGGCGCTCCATTTCATCAAGGGGGACGGCCTCGCCGGGGGAGGCGGCCTCGGGAGGCGGAGGAACGTCGTCGAGGGGGATCGGGGCGGCGAATTCTTTGGTTTGATCGAGGCAGCGGGATCGGGCGCGCGTGATGGACATTTCTAGCTCGTCCATGCCGCACGGTTTTTGGAGAAAGTCCACGACGTCGAGGCGGAAGGCTTTGCGGGCGGCGTCGAGATCGCCGAAGCCGGTGAGGATGATCATCTGGGTGGTGGGGAACTGGCGGTGAATGTGTTCACAGAGAGAAAGGCCGCCCGCGCCCGGGAGATTGAGGTCGATGAGAGCGATGTCGAAGGATTGGCGGGAGAGGAGTTTGGTGGCGCTTTCGGCCGAGGCGACGCCAACAGGGTCGAGGTCCATTTCGACGAGGTTGGCCAGCAGCATGTCGCGGAGGCGTGTCTCGTCTTCGACGATGAGAACCTGGCGGCACATGGAGGATGGGATGGGGCTGGGTTTCATGAGGCGGCCTCCTGAAGCTGCTGTGCGGGCTTGCTGGAGTTGAAGAGGATGACGAACCTGCTGCCCTGGCCGGGGCCGTCGCTGTGGGCGGAGATCTGGGCGCCGTGATCGCGGACGATGGCGTGGGTGATCGAGAGGCCAAGGCCGGTGCCCGCAGCGCCCGCGCCGCGCTTTTCGGTGAAGAAGGGTTCGAAGACGTGCTGGAGTGTTTCGGCCGGCATGCCCCGGCCATTGTCGATGATGGAAAGCTCAACGCCTGTGGGAAGGCGGCGTGCTTCGATGCACACCTTGCCAGCGCCGGGGGCGACGGCTTCAAGGGCGTTGACGGTGAGGTTGAGGAGCACTTGCTTGAGCTCGGGGATGTTGGCGCAGACTTCGAGTGCGTCGTCGTGGTCGAGGGAGAGGATAAGCTGGCGGTCGCGATAGGCTTTGTGGCAGCGGACCATCTCGGCGACTTCGCCGGCGATTTTGGCCAGGGAGATGTTTTCGCGGGTGCCACCCTGGCGCGAGAGGCTGAGGAGTTTTTCAGTGATGTCGCGGCAGCGGAAGGCCTCTTCGCGGATGATGTTGAGGGCCGTGTTAACCTGGCCGACCACTTCGGGGGTTGCCCCGGATTTGAGGCGCTTCATGGAGAGCTCGGCGTAGCCGGACATAATGTGGAGGGGGTTGTTGATTTCGTGGGCGACGCCGGCGGCCAGAAAGCCGACGCTGGCAAGGCGCTCTGAGCGGACAAGCTCGCGGCTTTTGGTAGCGACCATTTGTTCAAGACGCTGGTAAAAGTTGGCAAGTTCGCCGGCCATGCTGTTGAAATCTTCGGCCAGGGCCGTGAACTCGCGATCGCCTTCGAGGGGGAGGCGGTCGGCAAAATTGCCGGCGGCCAGGCTGCGGACGCGCTGGCGCATGCGGTGCAGAGGAGCGACGACGCCGCGATATTGGGAAAGGCTCATCAGGCCGGCGCAGGCAAGGGTTGCCCCGCCGATGATGCTGACGAGAGCAAGCGTGAGGCGGACGCTGCGGTCGGCGTCATTCTGGGCGGCGCTGATGTACTGGTGACAGACGCCCATAAGCTGGCGGAGGTTGTTGGAGAGGCTGGCGGTGGTGGCCAGGGCGGCCGGCTGGGCAGTGGGGTCGAAGGGGGTGGCGCTGACCTGCTGGGCGAGGGGCTGGACCTGGGCAAGGATTTTCCGGACGGCCGTTTTCTCGCCATGAGCGCCCTCATCGGCAGCCGGGTTGGTCGCGCCATTGCGCCTGGATGGAGAGGCAGTTCTGCAGATCGAGGGAGGCGGCGCGGAGCGAGCCGTGAACGGTGCGTGGATCGAAGGAGGCGGCGCGAAGGGTGGAATGGGCGTCCGCGACATGGCCGCCGGCGGACTCGATAAGCTGAAGCTCGGCGGATTCGTAAAGGGAAGTGCGCACGCTACGGCGGAGATCGAGAAGCCCATGGAGCGCGACAGCGGCGAGGGAGAGGAGGCTGAAGAGCAGCAGGAGGATCTGGGAGAGAAATTTACGTTTCAAGGTCATGGCAGGAGACAAGAGACAAGAGACGGACGGCGCGACAGCCTTTGGCCCGGTGTCACATCCTCTATCTTTGTTCGCCGCGACGGGACTGTCCACGGGGATGTGCGCTGCGGCGGCGTCGGCGTGGTGGGAAAGTAGTTGAGGCGGGCGGCGGGGCGGGGGCATCTGCAAAGTTTGCAGGTGAGTTATCTCACGGAGAAAGAGAGCACTTTGTTGTCGGCACGCCAGAGGAAGGCCATGTGCGCCAGAAGGGGTGGGGGCAGCAGGAATCGGAGGAGGGTGCGCACCACCGGGCGGGCGATGTAGAGGGAGATTAAAAGCCCGACGGTTTGGAGGAGGATGAAGCTGATCATGGGCTTGTGGCTTGGAATTAAGATTGCCCCTTTGTTGGAGGCTTCGAGCCGCCAGATGAGCCAGCCTGTGACGCTGGCGGCGGCTGGGAGAATGAGAGCAAAATAATACCAGGGGCGACGAAGGTGCCAGAGAAAGATCACGATGACGGCGCCGGCAAACAGGCCAAGGAGCGGTGAAACGATACAGAGGGCTTGATATTCACTTTCGAGCCTCTGACGTTCCGCATGAACGGATGCGGAATCAGAGGCCAGTGAGCCGTTAAACGCGTTTTGGCTATAGATGCTGGAATGGGGCGCGGGGATGCCTTCGCGCAGGTAATGGGAAGAGTCATCAAGGTAGCCGTAGGTGATGACGCCCATGCCCATGCAGATCATGGTGAAGAGCCAGATGAGAAAGAGGGCCCACAGCGGCGGTGAGAAGGGTGGTCAGGCGGTTGAGCCATGGCTTGCTGGCAGTGGTGGTGTGGCCGGCAGGGAGGAATGCCCCGCATTCGGGGCATTGCATGATGAGGATGCCGAGGCGCTCGTCGCGGGTGACGGGCCGGCCGTGCAGGTTGTAATGGCAGTGGTCGCAGAAGGTGTCGGTTTGGATGTAGGAGATCGTTGGCTGGGTTGTTTCGGAGACTTCTGGCATGCGCGGATCATACCATCAATCTTTCCGTCGTTTATACGAGGCGATGGTGATGCATTGACTCCGTGCAGCCACGCTTTGCAATTCCGATCATCCTTCTCGCCACTGCAACTACAGCGTACGCGGTGGTCTCCTTTCGGCCGCGCCCCATGCCGGACAACACGATGGATGCGCTGGCGGATGCCGAGACGTTTGAGCTGCTGTCATTGGAGCCAACTGATGGAATCTCGTATCGAGGCTATAGGGTCATTGGACAAACTCGGATCACCGATCCGGCTGTTCGGCGGGAGCTCATTGAAGCAGTTCTGAAGGGTATTCAGCAGTCGGAACATTCGGGCAAGTGCTTTTCGCCGCGTCACGGCATTCGTATCATCCGGTATGGTCACATAGCGGAGTACGTGATCTGTTTTCACTGTTCCAAAGCAGCCATATTTATCGATGGGGAGCAGGTCGCGGGTTTTCTGACATCCGATTCGCCCAAGGCGACGTTCAACGAGGTGCTGCGCGGGGCGGGCGTTCCATTGGCGGCGGATTGACGTGCCAAGAGTTCATTGAGGATGAAGTCCGCGACTCGCATCTCGCATCATTCCACCGCAAGCCCAAACCGCTGATAAATGCGGCGCTGGAGGGGAGCGAAGATCAGGCGGTCGGCCAAGATGCCCAGCAGGACCATAACGATCATCACGGCGACAACCTGCGCCACGTCGGAGACATTTCGCCCTTGTTCCAGCAGATAACCCAGGCCATGGTTGGGGACGGCGATGAAGACGAATTCGGCGCCCATGAGCGACCGCCACGCGAAGGAGAAGCCCTGACGCAGGCTGCTGGCGAGGGCGGGTAGGCCGGCCGGGAGGAGGACGTAGCGGTAGAGTCGCCATCCGCGGGCGCCGAGCATCAGGCCGGCACGTTGGTAGAGGGGAGGAATGGCGCGCAGGCCGTCGCGCAGGGAGATGGCGATGGCGAAGAAACTGCCCATCACCAGGACAAAGAGGATGCCGCGCTCGTTGATGCCAAAGGCCAGAATGGCGAGCGGAACCCAGCAGACGCTGGGGAGGGTTTGAAGGCCCAGGAAGAGGGGGCCAAGGAACCTGTCGAGCTCTTCGGAGCGCCACATGGCCAATCCCAGGATCGCGCCCAGCACAATGCTCAGTGCAAACCCGGCCACGAGGCGCAGGGCGCTGACGACGGGAACGCGCACCAGCGGGCTGAGATACCAGGGATGCAGGCGGATGCCAGCCAGATCAGGGCGCGGCCAGCCGTGATGGAGCGGATCGCCGAAGGCGGTGGGGAAGCTGAGCAGGCCCAGCAGGGCATCGAGGATGTGGCTTGGGGCGGGGAAGATCCATGGCTTCCAGCCGATCCATCTATATGCCATCTCCCAAGCCAACAGAATGGCTGCCCAGATCATCAGGCGTTTGAGGCTTCCAGTAATCGATGGCCATCTGCGCGTTGACTCTATTGACTTCATCTTCGATTTCCCTGCGGACCAGATGCACCATTTGGTTGATATCCGGGCTGTCAAAGTTGCGTGGGTGAGGCAGCGTCACCTCAACCTCGCGGCGAATGCGCCCGGGGTGGGCGTGGAGAATGACGATCCGGTCGGCGAGCCGGACTGCCTCGCCCACGGAATGCGTGACAAAAAGGATCGTTTTGCGGGTCTGGCACCAGATGGACTGGAGTTGTTCGTGGAGAAGGGTGCGGGTTTGGGCATCGAGGGCGGCGAAGGGTTCATCCATGAGCAGGACGGCCGGGTCCATCACCAGGGCACGGGCGATGGCGACGCGCTGACGCATTCCGCCCGAAAGCTCATGAACGAGTTTGTCGGCGCTTTGAGACAGGTGGACCATTTGCAGGGCGGCGGCGACGCGGTCGCGGCGCTGCGACTTGGAAACGCCGGCCATCTTGAGGCCGAAGCTGATGTTTTGCTCGGCCGTGAGCCAGGGAAATAGACCATGATCCTGGAAAACCATGGCCCGCTCGGGGCCGGGGCTGGTGATGGGGACGCCGTCGAGGGTGGCGCGGCCTGAATCCGGGCGGATCATGCCGGCGGCGACGTTGAGGAGCGTGCTTTTGCCGCATCCGCTGGGGCCGACGACCACGACAAATTCGCCGGGATTGCAGGTGAGGGTGACGTCGCTCAGCGCTTTCTGCAGAGAGCCGTTGAAGTTTTTGCTGATGTTAGAGAGCGTGAGCTGGCCGCGCGGGGTGAGGCTTGGCGCGGCCTGGGCGTGAAATGCCGGCGCGGAGGCGGCCATGACGTCGGTGAGTCTCATGGTGTTTTTCCCGGTGGAACGACTGCCGCGGACGCGGGAACGATGGGTGCAGGAAGCAGATCGGAGCGGATCAACCCTTCGACGCGGGTGGGGACGAGGGAAAATTCCAGGTCGTAGGCCCATTGGGATTGCGTGCGAAAAGTGGCTTCGGATGGCTCGTTGGTAAAGCGCACGTTGGCCAGTGCGCTGGCCATCACGCCGGGGGGGAGTTTTTTGCCGTTGAGCTTGAGCAGGGCGCGCTCGAGGTTTGGGACGTATCTAGAAGGCTCGTCGCGCAGGCGCTTTGTCCATGCTTGGTGAACGCCCAGAATTTTCTGAACGATGTCGGGATGTTTTTCAAGGAATTCAGGGGAGGTGACGACGACGGTGAGATTGAATTGGCCGCCGGGCCAGAGATCGCTTTCGCGGGCGATCGAGCTTGGCGCCGGTTTCGGCGATCAGGCGCGAGCCCCACGGTTCGGGGGCCCAGGAGGCGTCGATCTGGCCGCGCTGCATCAGGGCGCTTTGCTCGGTGTTGGAGATGGGCAGGACGTTGGAGGCGTCGTTTTGGCCAAGCACGTTGATGAGATAGTGGCGGGCGGAGATGTCCTGGGTGTTACCCAGTTGCGGCGTGGCGAGGCGGCGATTTTTGAGATCGGCCAGGGTGTTGATGCCGGAATCTTTGCGGGCGACGATCAGCACGCCGTTGTCGGCCGCCCCCGCGATGACGCGCACCCCCCGGCCGCGGGTGCGAGCGTGGGCCGAGAGAGCAGGGCCGGGGCCGACGTAGCCAATGTCAATCTCGCCGGCGAGGAGCGCCTCGTTGAGGGATGGGCCGGCGTTGTAAAGGCTGGGGACCACCCGATAGCCTGGACCAACCACTTCCTGAAACTCGTTTGAATCGACACCCAGCACGGCCTGCGCGTGGGTGAGATTGGGGAAATAGCCGATGCGAACTTCGTGCTGGCGCGTCTGGGCGTTGCGGTCGCACCCGGTGAGAAGGGGGGTTAGGAGCAGGAGAATGAGTGGGCGGGCGAGCATCGTGGAGGGAATATATACATCTCCTGTAGGAAATCAAGGGAGACGGCCGCAAGCGAGTAAGCGCCATCCCCGAACGGGGGTAGGAAGGCGCTGGTTTTTCAACCGGCGGGCCTAAGATGGGTATTCGCTAGTGGAGTGATCGCATGAGTGTTGAAAGCGCTGAAAAGACCGAAGTCGGTAGTTACTTTGTCGCCAATTACCCGCCGTTTTCGGTGTGGTCGCCGGATCAGGGGGGTGAGGCATGCGGGCGCTGGATACGCCCGCGCCGGCTGAGCGGAAGCTGGGGTTGTATCTGCACATTCCGTTTTGCCGGAAGCGGTGCAAGTTCTGCTATTTTCGGGTCTACACCGACAAGAACGCGGATGAGGTCGAGACCTATCTGAAGGCCATTTCAAAGGAAGTCGAGTTGTATGCGGATCGGGCGGGCCTAAAGGGGCGGCAGTTTGAGTTCGTCTATTTCGGTGGCGGGACGCCTTCATTTTTAAGCGCCAAGCAGTTGGAGCGATTGATTGGGCGGATCAATGAACACTGGCGCTGGGACGCGGCCAAGGAAGTGACGTTTGAGTGCGAGCCGGGGACGCTGCAGAAGTCGAAGCTGGAGACGATCAGGAACATCGGCGTAACGCGGTTGAGTCTGGGCGTGGAGCATTTTGACGATGAGGTGTTGTCGATCAACGGGAGGGCTCACAAATCGCCGGAAATTGCGCGGGCGTATGGCTGGGCGCGGGAAGTCGGCTTTCCGCAGATCAACATCGACCTGATCTCCGGGATGATGGGAGAAACCGAAGACAAGTGGAAATACACGGTGGAGAAGGCCATCGCGCTCGATCCCGACAGCGTGACGATCTATCAAATGGAATTGCCGTTCAACACGGTCATCTCAAAGGAATCGCGCTTGACCGGGCATGCATCGGGGGTGGCGGATTGGGCAACAAAGCGGCGCTGGGTCGATTATGCGTTTCGGGAGTTTGAACAGGCCGGTTATGCGGTGTCGAGCGCGTATACGCTGGTGAAACCGGAGCGGCACGCGGGATTTATTTATCGCGATTCGCTCTGGCGCGGGGCGGATTTGGTGGGGACGGGCGTGGCGTCCTTCTCGCACTTTGGCGGAGTGCATTATCAGAACGTGGACACATGGGAGGAGTACGTGGCGCGGCTGGAGGCTGGGGAGCTTCCGATCCATCGGGCGCTGGCGGTGACGCAGCATCAGCTCTTGATTCGGGAGATGATTTTGAATTTGAAGAAGGGGCACTTGGAAGCGCCGTATTTTCAGAAAAAGTTTGGCGTGGACATATTTGCGGAATTTGCTGAGGGGTTTACGTCACTGGTGGAGGAGGGGATGGCGCAGCGGGACGAGGAGGGCGTGAAGCTGACGCGGGATGGGCTGCTGCGGGTAGACTCGCTGCTGCCACGATTCTATGAGCCGGAGCATCGCGGGATTCGCTACACTTGAACGATCTGATGGGCGTTGTGAACAAACACAAACTCGTGGACGGGGCGGATGCCAGCGCGACGCTGGCGGATCTTTGCCGGCCGTTCGCGACGGCGGGGAGCGTTGGAGGGTGCGTCGTCGTTCAGCCCGATCAGATTCCGCATCCGGAGGATCATCTGCTGGTCCATCATGAGCACATGACGGTGGTGCTGGAGAAGCACCATGGCGGGCCGGTGGAGGTACACGTGCAGGAGGAGCGGCTGGAAGGGGATTGGTACACCCGCAAGATTTTCCTGACGCCGGCCGGGACGGAGAAGGTGGTGGAGTGGGGGATCGTGCGGCTGGATTTCAGCTACATGAGCAAACAGGTGCGGGAGGAA
The DNA here is from genome assembly GCA_963788015.1 of uncultured Phycisphaerales bacterium. Classification (GTDB taxonomy): domain Bacteria; phylum Planctomycetota; class Phycisphaerae; order Tepidisphaerales; family Tepidisphaeraceae; genus JBBRHH01. Next base: position 703,093 of record CAWBEY010000012.1, on the reverse strand, counting down.
ATTCTGGGAAAAAAGCTGCCGCTGGGGGCGGTGCTGATGAAGCATGACGTGCTGCGAAGAATCAAGCCGCGCTGGTTCTTGCGCCTGCCGCAGAAGAGCCCGGTGCTGGGATTGTTCGGGCCGGCGGCCGAGAATTCGCAGCCGGTGTATGGACGGATCGGGACGATCTACTGCAATGACGAGCCGGCGATTGAGCTGCTGGAGATTGTGGTGAATGTGTAGGGAGTAATGTTCACCACGGAGTTCTCACCACGGAGCCACGGAGGCACGGAGCGGAGAATCGGTGTGGCTCGTGGATCGCGTTCATCTTGATCCGAAAGGGGGGTCCCGATTGTCTATAAGGATAGATGAGTTGATCGAGTTGAGAACGCACCGCTGGCACTGATAGCGCATGACCGCTTTAACTCTCTGGTGTTTGCCCGAAGTGGAGCGTGGTGAAGTTACTCGCATGCGCTTAGCGATGCATGCAAACGCAATAGTGGGAGGCGACTTGCTCCAAATCGCGATCGTTCAGTCGAACGTTCCACCACTTCAAAGTAATCATGCAGCCGATCTTGATCCACGGTCTGCTCGTACTCGCCCGCATCGTTAACCAGCCAGACACACTGGGTGCCGTCCTGCCGGCTGTAATAGCCGATCCGGAACATTCGTCCGATTTTGTCTTTCCACTGAGGGGTCTGATTGTCGGCTCGCGCGAGGCGCACGACTGAGAGCGGCGGAAGGATTTCTGTCCTGCTCATAAGTATCCGTGCGTTCTATGTCTGCTTGGCGGAATGCCGTCGCCGCATAGAATATGGCCGCATGATCAGCTTCTCCATCTCCCGCCGCATCCAGTTCTCCGAAACCGACATGGCCGGCGTGGTGCATTTTGCTAATTACTTTCGGATGATGGAGGAAGTGGAACATGCATTTTTTCGCTCTTTGGGCTTGAGTGTTTCGATGCAGTGGGAGGGGCAGCACATCAGTTGGCCGCGCGTGGCGGCCGGCTGTGATTACTCCGGGCCGATCCGGTTTGAGGAGGAGATCGAGCTTCGGCTGCGGGTCGTGAAGGTCGGGAGCAAGTCATTCACATATGAGGTGGATTTTGTGCGCGAGGGGCTGCGGGTGGCGGTGGGGAAGATCACAAGCGTCTGCGTGGCGATGCGGCCGGAGGGGTTTGTGTCAATTTCAATCCCGGAGCGGATTCGCGAGAAGCTGAATGGCGGGGCAGATGGGGTATAGCATTGGACAGTTGGCCGAGGCGGCGGGGGTGGCGCGGTTGACCCGTGCGCTGATTATGAGCGGGCGCGGCTGCTAATGCCGGACTTTCGCACGCGCGGGAACTATCGGGAATACAGCGGCGATTCTTTGGAGCGGCTGCGGTTTATTCGGTCGGCGCAGGCGACGGGGTTCAGCCTGAAGGACATTGCGGATTTGCTTGAGCTGACGCAAGGCGATGAGCCTCCATGTGCGGAAGTATTGTCGCTGGGAAAGAAACGATTAGGGGAGGTGCGCGAGCGGCTGAAAGAGCTTGCGCGCGTGGAGAGGGCGCTGGCGCGATCGCTGGAGACGTGCTGCAAAGGGAAGGGGCCGGATTTGTGCGACCAGATCACGCAGTTGCGGACGAAGAGGGGTGGGGACGGGAACAGGCGTCTGGCTTCGGGCCGTCGGGCTTGACCTTGCACCATGGTGCAGGGTTTACAATGTGGGCATGACAAACAACAAGGTGCTTAACGAGATTCAATCCAAGTACGGGGACGTCGGCGCAGCGGATTGTCGGGAGAGGACGCTGGAGTGCGGGCGGTGGCCGAGGCGTTTGGTTATACGCCCGCGGAGCTACAGGCGATTCCGGCGGGGGCGAACATGGGGCTTTCGTGCGGCAACCCAACGGCGTCGGCGAATCTTCGGCCTGGGGAGGTGGTGATCGACCTGGGATGCGGTGGAGGAATGGATGTGTTTCTCGCATCGCAAAAAGTGGGGCCGACTGGGAAAGCGATTGGCGTTGATATGACACCGGAGATGATCGCGCTGGCACAAAAGAACGCCCGTCGCGGGATCAAGGGGCAGCCTTTTACCAACGTGGAATTTTTACTTGGAGAGATCGACGCACTGCCCTTGCCGGCAGAGTCGGCGGATTGCGTGATCAGCAATTGCGTCATCAATCTTGCGCCGGACAAGAGGCTTGTCTTTGAGGAAATTTACCGCGTACTGAAGCCTGGTGGGCGCGTGGCCGTCAGCGACATCGCGCTTAAGAAAGTGCTGCCGCGTGAACTGGCGGAGAGCATCATGGCATATGTCGGCTGCATAGCCGGTGCAATCTCCCTGGGAGAATATCAGGCGGGATTGACGGCGGCGGGCTTTGCCGACGTTGTAATCGTTGATACGCAAGCGGATCTGAATTCGTACGCGAAGGTTGAGGGGCAAGCGGGATTTTGTTCGCCGGCCATGTCTTCAGGAAGCCTGCCAATCGCGCCGTGCAGTCCAGCGGCAGCGAGCCAGAGTCTTCATGCGGGGCTGGTGGAGGTGATGCGAAGGTACAACGTGAACGAATATGCCGCGAGCGTACGGGTATACGCGGTGAAGCCAGCATGAATGGAGGCCGGAGATGGCGAAGTTGAAGATCCTGTTTTTGTGTACGGGCAATTCCTGCCGCAGCCAAATGGCGGAAGGGTGGGCGCGGGCGTTGAAGGGGGATGTGATTGAAGCATTTTCAGCCGGGACGCAGCCGTATGGGATGAATCCAATGGCGATCAACGTGATGGCGGAAGCGGGGGTGGATATTTCGACTTACTCATCGAAGCATGTGGACGCGCTGAAAGAAATTCCATTGGATTATGTCGTGACGGTGTGCGATCACGCGAACGAGACGTGTCCGATTTTTCCCGGCAAGGTGAAGCGGGCGCACGTGGGGTTTGATGATCCGCCGAGGCTCGCCAAGCTCGCGAAAAGCGAGGAAGAGGCCATGAAACATTACCGGCGAGTGCGCGATGAGATTCGGACATTTGTGGAGACGCTGCCGGGGGCGCTTTCGCCGGAGGGGGCGTGAGAAAATATCTGGCCGAGGCAGTCGGGACGTTTGCAATCGTCTTCGCGGGGACGGGGGCGGTTGTCGTCAATGATGTGACGCATGGGATCATCACGCACGTGGGGATCGCGCTGACGTTTGGGCTGGTGGTCATGGCCATGATCTACAGCGTCGGGGACATTTCCGGGCGCATCTGAACCCGGCCGTGTCGATTGGGTTCTGGTGGTCGGGACGCCTGAAAGGGCGGTGCGTGGGGCCGTATCTGCTGAGCCAGTTGGTGGGGGCGTTTGCGGCCAGCGGGGTGCTGAAGCTGATGTTTCCAGAACATCCGACGCTGGGCGCGACGATCCCGCGCGGATCGGCCATGCAGTCGTTTGTTCTGGAGGTAATTCTGACGGCGCTGCTGATGTTTGTGATCCTCTGCGTGTCCAGCGGGCCAAAGGAAAAGGGGGTAATGGCCGGCATCGCGGTGGGGGGCGTCATTGCGTTTGAGGCAATGTTCGCCGGGCCGATTTCCGGGGCTTCCATGAACCCGGCGCGGTCGCTGGCGCCGGCCGTGGTCTCGGGGGTGATGTTGCGGGATTTTCGCTCGGTCTGGATCTATGTCGTAGCGCCGATTCTTGGGGCGGGGATGGTAAGTGTTCTTGACTTCTCAACGCATGTCGGCCGGGAGACTAGTGACCTCTAATTACGACGATTGAGATATGCGTCGTGGCTCGCATTTTTGCAGTCAGACGCTACTTTGGTCGGCCGGTTTTAAGATCTCTCGGAATTGTTCGTTCTCGGAAGGAGCGGCAACGATGGCTGGTTTGTGCGCTTTGGGACGCGGGCTGATTTTCTCGACCGTGATTTTGGGATTGTTTGGCGTGGGGACGGCGCAGCCGACCACAGCGCCAGCCAGGTGCCGGGGGCGCCCAACGATGAGGGGCCGATTCGCCCCGAAGACTTCACGCTCAAACCGATCACGGTTTCGGCCGAGCGCCGCGAAGAGCCGTTGCAGCAGGTGCCGTCGAGCGTCAGCGTGGTAACCGGTCAAACGATAGCAATCGACGAGATTCGCGACATCAATCAGGCCTCGCGCTACGTGCCCAACCTGAACATGTCGTATTTCACCAACCAGCGCCTCAGCTTTCCCTTTATCCGCGGGATCGGCTCCGGCCAGGGCAGCCCGGCCGTCACGACCTACATCGACGGCGTCCCGCAGTTGTCCAACGCCACCACCAATCAGCAGCTTTACGGCATCGACCGCATTGAATTCCTGCGCGGACCGCAGGGCACCCTGTATGGCCGAAACACGCTGGGCGGCGTGATCAACATCGTCACGCACAAGCCAACCAACACCTGGGAGCGTAATGCCGAAGTCACCTTCGGAAACTACGGGTTGCAGGAATATCGGGCGGCCGTTTCCGGGCCAATCGTCAAAGACAATCTTTACCTGAGCCTGACCGGCGGCTACCAGACGCGCGATGGGTATTCTATCAACACAATCACCGGCCACGATCTGGATGACCGCGAGGACGTGTTTGGCCGCCTGAGCTTGCGGTGGACCCCCTCGGAGCACTGGGAAGTGCTGCTCTCGTACAACGGCGAGCGCGACCGCGATGGTGATTACGCAATTTACGACCTGGCCGCCCTGCGGCACCATCACAACCGCGTTGCTCACGATTTTGAAGGATCGACCCGTCGCGACATCGTCGAGCCGTCATTGGTGATCAACTACTTTGGCCAGGCGGTGGAGATGAGCCTGAGCAGCTCATACCAGTATTCGCGCGCACGCGACACGACCGACATCGACGAGACGCCTCTGAATGCCGCTCGGCGGGACAATCAGGAGCATCAGGTTGCGTGGATTGAAGAGCTGCGATTTTCGTCGCCGACGGAGCGGCCAGTGCTGATTAATAAGAACATGAAGTTCGCCTGGGTCGGCGGAATATTCTTCTTCGATTCGTCGGATCGTTCGCGGGTCGTGAACGACATCCGTGCGGGCGCGGTCGGCCCGCCGCCAGGAGCGCCCTTTCCGTTCCAGCAGTTTCAGGATTCTGATCTGCACGATCTGGGCGTGGCGGTTTATGGCCAGGGGACGCTGACGCTGTGGGACAAACTGGATCTGACGGTGGGCCTGCGCTACGACTACGAGCGCTCGCGCGCCAACTTGACCAGCGCCAACAGCACACCGCTCATCCCCGGCGGAGCGCCAGTGAATGACACTCGCGATTTCTATCGCCTCTCGCCCAAGTTTGGAGCAGGATATCATTTCACCAAAGACCTGATGGTGTACGCCAGCGCCACGGAGGGGTATCGCGCGGGAGGATTTAACCCGACTCCGCCAGCCAACAGCGGCCTGACCAGCTTTGGGCAGGAGACAAGCTGGACATACGAAGTGGGCGTCAAGTCGTCCTGGCTGAACAATCGGCTGACTGCCGATGCCGAGGTGTTTTACATCAACTGGGACAACGTGCAGATCGACTTGCCCAACGGCAGCGCCTCACAGTTTTTCATCACCAACGGCGGCAAGGCCCGCAGCACCGGCGCGGAGCTGGAACTGACAGCCCGGCCGACCGACAACCTCGCTCTCTTCGGCGGCCTTGGCGTGATGACGACACGGTTTCAGGACAACATCGTCAACGCCGGCATTGGCCGCGGCAATGATCTGCCTTTTGCCCCCGATCTAACCTGGAACGTGGGCGCGCAGTACTCGTTAAAGGTGTACAAGTCGCTTCGGGCATTCGCGCGGGCGGAGGTCTTCGGAATCGGAAGGTATTTTTACGATCCAACCAATCGCGCCTCGCAGGGCGATTACCTCATCACCAATTTCCGCCTTGGCTTGACCGATGGGCGCTGGCGCATTGGAGGGGTTCATCGATAATGCTTTTAACACGCATTATGTGCCGCTTGCGTTCCCGTTCAGCTCCGCGTCAGGATACGTCGGCGAGAGCGGTGCGCCCACCACGTTTGGCGTGACATTGGGCGTCAGCTTCTAAAGATAAGTGCTTTGACCCCAGCCGTGGGTCGGTAGCGGGAATTGCGGTGATAATGCGGCCGCACTTTTTGGGATAGGCGACGGCCATTCAAGGCACGATGCATCACGTGGATACGAAGCAACTCGCTCCATTCGACGTCGGAATGCACATTATTTCTCCAGGATGGTGTTTTCCATTTCAAGAAGCTGGCGATAACGGTCCTGCGTTTCGTTGTGAGGGCGCTTGGCCAGATCTGCGGCGAGCGTGACGGTTTCCGCCTGGCGAAGGAAACGCTGCGATTTCACCCACGTCCGCTCCAAGTTCATCGACTGCTCTTTAAGATCGTCGATCTGCTTGGCCTGCTTCTCGAACTCCGGATATTGGGGAGAGGATTCGATCAGCTTGACGATCTGGTCAGCCTCGGTCTGGAGGATTTTCATGGAGCGCGGGTGGAGCAGGTTGGTCAGCTCCGGCCACCGATCGCGCACCCGGCGGTTCAGCGTCGAACGCAGGTTGTTGTGGCTGTCGCGGAGCTTGTTGCGTTTGTCGTCGACGACCGTCTTTTGCTTCTGAAGGCTGTCGGCCAGAGTCCTGGCAGCGGCAAGAAAGTCAGGCCCATCCAGCTTGAGCGACTTGGCCAGCGCATCCAGCACCAGCCCGTCGAGCGCACTTGCGCTGGCCCGGAGCGCGGCATAGGTAGAGGCGCGCGAGGTGGGGCGGGTGGCCGATTGAGTGGTGGGTGCGTTTTTGCCGAAGGCATTTTTGCGGAGGAGGAGATCTGACGTCCTAAGGGGAATGTCGATGGTGTCGCTGGTGATAAGCGCATAAGCGTGCGCCTCCGCAAACGAGACCCTGCCATCGTGATCGAAGTCGGCGTCAACGCGGGTGTCCGCAGCGCGGGTGTGGCCGATGAGGGCGGCGAAGAAGTAGGTGCTGTATTCCTTGTAGTCGGCCTCGTTGATGTCGGCGGTGCATCCGGCGGCAACGCGGTCGTGCAGGGTAGCGAAAAAGCCGCAAAGCTTGCGCGACGACAGGCCGCGGTTGGGATTGGCTTCATTATAGATCAGGTCAGCAAATCCGCCGCTGAAGCATTGGGCCATGACCAGCACAACCGGGACGGACGGGGGCAGCTTGTCGAGGAGCTTTCGAAAGTCCTGCACGTTGAGGTCATCTTCGGCCCAGAGGGCGATGGTGGTGCCATGCTTATCGCTGGCGCGCCCGCCGTGGCCGGTGTAGTAAATGATGAGGCGGTCCTCCGCGGTGAGGCTTTTACCGACACGGTCAAACCATGTGTTGAGGCTCGAGCGGTTGGCAGCATCCGTGACATTGGGGATGGCGTGGGGCCTATATTGGGCCGTCAACAGGTGATCGTTGTTGGACAGTTGAGCGAGCAGGTCATTGACGCGGGGAAGATCGGCCGTGGGATCTTCAAACTGAATGTCGCGCGCATCCGTTTTGCCATTGGCGAAAAGGATGTCGTGGGGGATCGAACCCAGCCCGGCCGTGTGGAGGTAGGACTGAAGAAAAAGAACATTTTTCTCAAGCGAAGCCTGAGTATTTGAGGCGCTGGTTCCGCTGCCGATGGTGAGGATGCGGTCGTGGCCTGCGGCAGGGAGTGCGCCCGCCAGCAGTGCGACGAGGGAAAGAAATGGCCGGATGGGAAAGTGGTACATAATGTTAATACTCACGAATCGCAGTTTTGATTTTGACATATCGAAGCGACGGAGCGATTGCCATGATGGATCGGTCAGAAGGCATCCGGGAGGTGGAAGGGTCGGGGTGAGGGCTCTTCCCAACAACTCCTCGAACAACTCGGTGGATCAACCCAATTCCCCGCCGACACCACGGCCCCCACCACCCCGATCCCCTCCGAACCGTTACCTGCCGACGTAGTCTTCTTCTGGTCAACCGCCTCCCTGCCCGGCGCGATCTTGGCAGCGCCGAGCCTCCCCCCGTCGCCGCCGCGCTCCCCAAGCGCCTGGGCAGTTCCCCCTTCTGCGCGCTGAAGAACGTTTTCGCGACGCCAATCAAATAATGACCGGCGGCCCAACCCTCCGGATGGCCCGCCAGTCTCGAACATTTTCGGTTGTCGCGGTCGGTTTAAAGCTTCGTCAGTTCCGGCTCCGGGCAGTTCGCCAGCTTCACGTTCCGCGCCAGTACCTTCCGATACCCCAGTTGCCGGATCACCTCCAGCACCTCGGTCCAGGTCGGGAACATTTTCTTGTTGGCCTTCTTATACGTCTCGATCGCCATGATGAACTCAAACTGCTCCCCCGACATCTCCCCCTCCTCCGCATGACGCCGATCTTCCGGCCGCCTCCGCCCCGGCCCCCGCCGACGCTCCAGACCCGTCCGCCGATCAAATCCCGTCCGCCGATCCGGCCCCCCATATCCGGCCTCCGCCGGGCTCTGCGTGCGCCGCTCCAAACCCATCCGCCGATCCACAACCGTCTCCCGCCGGCCTTCAGGATTGGGCTCGTCGTTTCTACGATCAGTAGTCAGCAGATTATTGGAATCAAGTTCATTGGCCATAGTCATCTCGCCTGTTCAAAAGAAAGATCGACTACCCGGACGACCGACTTAACCACCACCCGCCCCTTCGCGCCTGACAAGCGAAATAGTATCCCCACTCACCACCGGCCCGCCCACCACAACCCGCGCCAACCACCCGCTTCGCCCTTTGATCAGCCGCATCAAATCCGCATGCCAACGATTAAGCTGCCGGCATGGTGCACGAACGCTTGTCAACTCAATCACGCACCCTCCAACCAGCAGCCGATCGCCCACGGCCAGCCCACACAGGTCAATCCCCTTCGTGGTGAAATTCTCCCCAAGCTGCCCCGGATAAACCTGCACCCCCTCCTCACGCAGCGCTGCATAAAGCTCAACACTATAAACACAGACTGCCCGATCCGGCCCGCCGTGATACTTGCGATTCAACTGCCAATCCTCCTCCAGTCCATCAGCCGTAAGCACCCCAGAAAGCACCGGCAACTTCGGCATCCCGCCCGCCGAGATGTTCAACTGTGCCAGCACCATGCCTTGATCCTATCACACCCAAGCATGTCCAGTTTCCATTCCCATGCGCCTGTTGCCTTGACTCTTTCCCCAACCTCCCGCCAAATCCTCCCCACACTTCAAGGAGAACCACCCATGCGCAAGATCCTGTTCGCCCTCCTGCTCTGCCTTCCAATGCTTCTGTCAAGCTGCCACAAATCCGAAAAGCAGCTCACCATCGCCATGATGCCCAAGAGCAAGGGCAACGCCTATTTCATCGCCTGTCGCAAAGGCGCCGACGAGGCCGCCAACCAGTTGAACGTCAAGCTGATCTGGGACGGCCCCACCGATCCCGACCCGGCGAAACAAAACGAAATCGTCGACACCTGGATCACCCGCGGCGTCGACGTCATTGCCGCCGCCGTTGAAAACCGTCAGGGCCTCTCCTCGGTCCTTCGCAAGGCCCAGCAGCGCGGGATCAAGGTCATTACCTGGGACGCCGACACCGAATCCGACGCCCGCAGTTTCTTCGTCAACCAGGCCACTCCCGACGGCATCGCCGCCGCCCTCATGGACAACGCCGCCCGCATCCTCGGCGGCAAAGGTGAGTTCGCCATCGTCACCGCCTCCCTCACCGCCGGCAACATGATCGAATGGCAAAACGCCATCGAAGCCCGCCGCGCCTTCAAATACCCCGACATCAAGATGGCCGACCTCCGCCCCTGTGACGACCTCCAGAAAAAAGCCTTCGACGAAACCAACACGATCCTCAATGCCCACCCCAATGTGAAACTAATCATGGCCATCTGCTCCCCCGCCGTTCCGGGCGCCGCTGAAGCCGTCACCCAGTCCGGCCGAACCGATGTCAAAGTCATCGGCCTGGGCCTCCCCAACGACAACAAACCCTACGTCAAATCCGGCGTCACCGATTGCGTGATCCTCTGGAACACCCAGGACCTCGGCTACCTCACCGTCCACGCCGCCGCCGCACTCCAAAAAGGATCGCTCCACCCCGGCGACACCACCCTCCAGGCAGGCCGCCTCGGCGCCATCACCATCCAGGGCACCGACATCCTTCTGGGCCAGCCCTTCATCTTCACCAAAGAAAATATCGACAAGTTCGATTTCTGATTCCTAACACATCTCAACCCATGGACCACGACCGCCTCTTCAAACAACTGCTGACCACGTTCTTCACGGACTTCCTGCAGCTATTGTTCCCGCAGGTGCTGGAATATCTCGACCGCACGAGCATTGAGTTTCTCGACAAGGAGGTTTTCACCGACATCGCCGCCGGAGATCGCCACGAAGTCGACCTTCTAACCCAACCTTCGCACAATTCCAAAATCTTCGCGACCCAAACCGACATGGCGCAGTGCGCAGCGCGGATTAATTCGCCAAATGCGTCTAGTGCAGACCTACCCTCTTGATCCGCACACGATGGATTTGGTATCTGGCTGGGGAACATGTTCCTCCGCCCCCTCACGGAAGAAAAATGGCAAGCTCCATTACTACTGGAGCGTGGTCGAGTCCCGTCGCGGCCAGGACGGGAGATCGACGCAACGACAGGTCCTCTACCTGGGCGAGATCAACTCCAGCCAGGAACAGGCTTGTGCAGGAGCATTGAAGTCTTCGATGAAGAGAAGAAAGACCATCGCCAGGTGGCGCTGTTTCCGGCCGACCAGCCGATTCCCGAGGATGAAGCCAACGCCCTGTCACTGAAGTTGACCCAGATGCGTCTGCTGCGGCCAAGCTCCTTTGGCGACTGCTGGGCTGCCTGCTGTGGGAGGAACTGGGACTGGGACGATTCTGGCAACAGAAGCTTGAACAGGAGCGGGGGGAAGTGCCGTGGCGGGGGTTTGGGGGCAGAGCCCCCAGATTTATTCCCTCTCTGACCCTTGACACTTAACACAGCCGCTCCGCGGTTACTGCGGCGCTATCGCGAACCAGCCTGATACTTCCTCCGCGCCACTGCCAGCAACGATGTACCCCCCGCCAGCCGCCTTCGGCGCTCAATCGAGCGCGCTTCTCGTTTAAGCAGATAATCCAACACCCCATTCAGTCCCGGCGTGATCCGCAATTCGTCGGCGGTCATCGCCGTCGCATCGCTCCCGTTCCGCCCGGGCCGCATCCCCTTCAACTTCCGGCCCAGCCAAACCAGCGGATACAGGCACCCCATGAAAGGCGTCAGATACTCCAGCTCCAGCCCCGCTTCCTCCAGCTTCTTCCGCAATTCCTTGGCCGAGTATCGCCTGCAATGCTGCGACGCCACATCAAAATAACTCCACAATTCCTGATGCGCCGGCACAGTCATCAGCAGCGCGCCGCCTGGCGTCAGCAGCCCGTGAATGTGCTTCAAAATTCCTGCATCATCGGGAATGTGCTCCAGCACGTCGAACAGCCCGATCAGCTCAAAGCGCGTTGAAAAAGGGGGCCGGCGCACGTCCCCCTGCACGAGCGCGCAAGCGGTCCGCCGCCGGGCATGCCGCAGGCCTTCCGCGAACAAGTCCATTCCGATCACCTGCGCCGCCGGGCAGGCATTGGCCAGCGCGCCAGCATTCCCCCGTTCCCACAACCCAGCTCTAATATGCGATGCCCCCCTGGCAACTTCGCCGTGAGTTGCTTCGCCAGCGCCCAATCACCCGCGCCCGCCGCGAAACCAGAAATGCCGGTCCTCGACCGCATCCAGCAACGCAAAAAAATCCGGGTCATACCCACCGGCCATAGCCGGCCAACCCTAATCGAAAATCAATATGCGTAAAGCGGAGGCCGCGCCTGCGGAATTATGGCAACTGTGTCATTCGCTGGAACGGCCAATAGATCGCCGTCACCCGCCCAAGAATCCACCCGGCCGGAACCGCGCCCGCCTGATGTCCATCCACGGCAGGAAAATATCTCGAATCCAGCGAGATCAAGCTGTTGTCTCCAAGGACAAAAAATTCCCCCTCCCCAAGCGACACTGGATGCCCTTCAACACCCACGGCCGGCATGCCTGCGGGGCTCGTATACCGTGCCACACCGGCCGGCCGCGCTGCCATGATCCCGTTGATCCGGACCTCACCGCCAACAATCTCCAGATTCTCTCCAGGGAATCCTACTACGCGCTTTGTATACAGCTGCCCCGGATCGTTTGGAGCGCGAAAAACAACAATGTCCCACCGCCGCAACGGCAGTCGCCGCGCCATGATGATGCGGTCCAGCGGCGCCAACGTTGGCGACATCGAGTTGGTTGGAATGCGGAATGTCTGCGCCAATAATTTTGGACGGACCGGACCACCAGCGTCGCTGGCTGCAACACACCTCCCACCGCCAACAGGCCTGCTCCGGCGGCATAGCGCAGGAACGGTCGCCCTAATAACCGACGCTCCGAGTTCCGCCCGACAATATATCCGTCGATATACGACCACACCCCCGTCAACAGACACAGCGGCGCGAGCAGCAGAAGCGGCCGCAATGGCCTCGCGATGCCCAGACAATACAACGTCCCAGCCACCACCAACCCCCATATGACAAACAGCACGATCCCCCGTCGCCACCGGCCAGCAAGCCCTTGCCCAAGCCCCGGCAGCACTACATTTGCGCACAAGCACAAAAACCCTTTGCCACGCCGATTCTGCAAACGCGTCTCACCCGACGCATAAGCAACCATCACCGGCCGATCGAGACTTGGTTCCATAATATCCTTGAATTAAATCGCGCGCCAAGTGCGCGCCGTAGCATCCCACTCGCCGCACCAGACCGCCCGCGTCCATTCGCACCATATAACATTTTTCCGCCCATCACATACTTGACATAAACCTAACACCCGTTTAAACTATCTCCAGCTGTAACCTTGCTGGTTGACCAGTTGAACTGCTGACATCTTGCACTCCCGTGTGAACTTCCGCTTTGCCATGATTCGCTCCACGACAGGTATTGTCCTGTCTTTTGGCGCGCCCACCATTCGTGGGGAAGCTCACGTGGCGTTGGGAGCGGATTGAGGATTGACAGTGGTTTAGGGCAGATTGGGGGGCTGCGTCCATTTAGAATTCCCCCGTCTAAGTTCTTATCCGCCAGCTACTCCACCAGCAGTTTACTCCAGTTGAACGGCCGGTCCACCGGGCAATTGCATAGCAGCTTTCACCCGGCACAGTCAAAGAGTTACGGACGGCTCGCTCGCGCGGTTTAGGCCATATCAATGTCAGGTTGTTCTGTGCTTGTCGGGATGCTGGCGCTGGGTATGATTCGCAGCTGTCGGGGCGTTTTGTTCAAGTTCATCACGGTGCGGGAGAATCGTTTATGTCCACGTTTATCAGGCGGTTGGCGTTTCTTTTGCTGATTATGTGCGCGACGCGCTGTCCGGGCGCGGCCGTTTCGGATCCTTCCAGGCCGTATCCGTTGTTCCCTGAAATGTATTCGGCGGTCCGGGAGGCCATTGCTTCGGGCGCGGATCTGAAGCGCACCTATACAACGATGAATGCGACGCTCGGGAACATGCTCCTTCCCGGCATCGCAGGGGGCAAGGCGGCGACAAAACCGGCGGAAGAAGGAAACCAGTTCGCACAGCTTGAGGAGATTTTCTGTCTGGCGAATTCGGCCGCGCGATTTGAAACGGTGAAAGACAAGGAGATGGCGCTTTACCTGCTGGATCGGCCGCGATTTTGCAGCCGGTTTCTGCACGCGCTCCACAGCGATGACAAGATCGACGAGGCACTTGCGATCCTGAGGCAATTGCGGGATGTGGATCCGAAGCGATTTGAGCGGTGGCAGGAATTCTGCGTGGCGTTTGCAGTCGTATGGGACGATTTTCAGGGGCCCAGTTGGGTGAAGAAGCCCATGGAGCCCGACACGATGCTCGCGACGTACAAGCACTACATCACGCATGAAAAGCAACTGGCAATCAATCCTGCCACATTGCCGTTTGAGCTGTCGATCTACGTCGTTGGTACGCGGCTGTCGCAGGCCGAACGCGACTGGGTGATGGCCAACTACAAGGCGTCGGATCTCATTCCCGACAAGCTGTACAAATCGGTCCCCTGGACACAGAAGTTGAGTCCCGCCCACGGCAAGGGGGACAAGATCGAATACACCCTGGAGAACATCAGGAAACTAGGCGGCGTCTGCATTGAGCAGGCGTATTTCAGCGAAAACGTGTGCCAGCTATTCGGGGTGCCGGCGATCTACACTTTTGGGCGCGGCAAGAACATAGATACGAGTCACGCATGGCTGGGGGTGCTGGTGAGCCAGCCGCAAATGCATTGGGACTTTGGCGTCGGCCGGTACGAAGAAAATCACTATTACAAGGGGATCGTGCAGAGTCCGCAGAACAACCTGCTTTACGTGGACTCCATCGTGAAGATGTCGGCCGCGGCGATGCGGTTGCCTTCACCGATCGATCGCCTGGAACAGAGCTATGCCTTTCGAGATGCGGCGTCGTGGATGGATCGCCAGAAGCCGCGGCAGAACGAGGCCCAGCAGAGTGCAACGGCGGATCTGTCGCGGATCATGATTGTCCGTTCACTGAACGCCTCGCCGAACAATCCGCGCAGCTGGCTGTATCTGTGCGCGCAGGCCGCGGCCGGGACCATGGATCAGCCAACGGCGGAGTTCTGGGCCGACCGACTGATGCAGGACACGGTTGGGGAGTTTCCGGATTTCACGTTGTACGCGCTCGAAAGGCTGATGCCGTGCATCAAGACCACCGAATCGAAGGCAAGGATTTATGATCGGCTTGCAAAGCTGGTTGAACGCAACCGCCCGGATCTGGTCGCGGACATCAAGGTTGTGGAGGGGGATCTGTGGCTGGCGAGGGACGATGTGGGGAAGACAGTGGACAGCTATCTGTATCCTCTGATGAATTTTTCGCGGGACCAGCAGGTGCTCGACCTGGCCAAGCAGCGCATCGAGGAACTGGGCACCAAGGCCGACCCGGGGAAACTGCAGACGGCGTACGAGAAGGTGATGCAGTTGATCATGAGCAGCGCGAAGGCTTCGGATGAGAACATGATCAGCGCAAGAACGATCGTCGCACAAAAGCTGGCGGACATGTATCACAAGGAGGGTGCGGATGGGAAGGCGAAGCAGATGGAGGGGCTGATTCCGCCGGCCACGGTGAAGCCGAAGGGGAAGTGAGTGCGGGATTTAATGCGGACCCGGATTCACCACGGAGACACTGAGGCACGGAGGGGGAGAGGAGGGGACTTACCGCAGAGGGCAGAGAGATGCGGAGGTGCCGTCGGATTTAGTTTGGGTTTGTCTTGTTTGGGCCTGCGGGCTTGGGCGGGATGGCCATGGGAGAAGCGGTGAACCACGAAGTCGCGAAGGCACGAAGGCACGAAGGCACGAAGGCACGAAGCGGTGCGGGGGGGATTGGCCGGCGGGGGATGGGAGGGGTGTGGTGGTGGTTTGTTTTTGAGCTTGGGCTTGTTGGCAAGGGCGGGGCGCCAAGTTATGGGCGGAGGGGGATGAAGATGAGGATTGAGTGAACCACGAAGTCCGGGTTGGCCCAGCTTATTATGAAGGTCCAGGTTCGCGTCACCTTTAGTCGTTACCGCCACCTTTAGTCGTTACCGCCTAAGCATTCAAGGACAAGAATAGAACTAGATCAATAATGCCGAGAACCGCACCCAAAATAACTAAAGCATCGCCAGGACCGGAGTACTTAAGTCCTCTTCGCCGCGCGATCATTGCGAGGATAATGGCTGAGATCCCATCCACCAGAATCATATAAAATAGCGGTATAGTAATTGACTGCGGTAATCTGTGCAGAAAAATTATAACAGTCGCCGCAATTCCCGAAGCACCCGTTAATACGCCCGCCAGTCCGACCGGGTCTATTGATCTCGATGGCCTCGGCCGATGATAAGGTATTGGAATCATATTCTTAGCATGATTGTCCATGCCTCCGAAATTACAACCCATCCAAAACAGGAATTAAAGGGCGATCGGCGGGCAACGTCCAGTCCATATCACCGCCTTATGTGGTAACTCGCTTGGTGCCATGGTTGGCACTGGATTACTCGGCGTTCCCGGAGACCACGTGCCCGATGGACTGAGGGTCTGCGGGGTGATGTTGCCCAAGGAAAGGGGATAAGTACCTAATGGCATCAAGTTAAGCCTTTTGCGCGTCATTTCGTAGCTTTCTCCGCAACTCGTCTCTCGGCTTGCTCATCAGATCGTACTGTTTGGGTCTCCGCTTCCTGCATCGCGGCTCCGCACGGTTGGGGCGTAGCGGGACCACCAGCAATGTCGGCAATGTGTCGTCGGGACCCGCATGTCGGATCCATTTGTAAGCATCGGCGAAGCTGATCCGGCTCACCGGCACGTCCTGACGGTGGGCGGCCTGCATCATCACCGCCCGCACGCAATTGTAGACAATGCAGAAGATGACCAGCTCCTTGCGAACACCCGCTTCCGTCTTACATCGCAACACGTCCATTTTCATCGTCGTCTTCAAATGCCCCAGATTTGTCTCCACGTCCCAGCGGCGCAGCCGAAGTTCCAGCAACTCGCTGGCCGGGTACTTCTTTTCATCCTGTAGCGTCGTCATCAGCTTCAGCGTCACGTGGCCCAGCCCCGGCCGCGTCACCGTGCGACGCAATTCCCGCACGATGAGCGATTCGGGCAACGCGTCATAATCCGCCTGGCTCATCCACAGCGCCTTCTGCTGCGGCTTGAAATACTCCACCAGCTGATCTTCCTTTCCCAACGATTTGATCCATCGGGATCGAGGCATGCCCGCCACGGCGTTCTTGCCCTCGTCGGTGTGCGGCCTGCCTTTCGTGAAGTCCACGATCCGCAGATGGTGGATGGGGAACAACCCGTGCAATCCCTGCTGCTGGAGCATCGCCATATGGGCGTAGCTGCTGAAGCTGTCATCGCCGATGAGAATATCGCCCGGGTTCAGATGAGCATGGACCTCGGGCGTCTGGGCAATATCCCCCGTGCGCAGTGGCCCGGCCCAGGTATCGAAGAGCTGTCCCGTGGCGGCGTTGAAGAGCACCAGCAGATGGGCCGCTGGAAAGCCGCATCCTTCTTTCTGCCCCGAGGGCGCGCCGAAGACCTTACGCAATTCCGGCGTGTCAGGCATGGAGAAGCTGGAGCCATCGACGTGGAAAGTGCGGTGCCCATGCCACAGATGTTGTGGCTGGGTCGTCGTCGGGTATATCACATCATGCACCGCCGTCAGCAGTCCGCGGTAGACGGCCAGCGGGAGGCGTGCCCGCGCCTCGCAGTAAGCCTGCGGCGTAAAGGATTTGCCGGCGATATGACGCACTTCGCTGCAGGGTGTATTGCCGTGGACGACCTGCTGGATGAACAATCCAATGGTGGCCAGCGGATCCAGTTGTCGATCGCGCCACACATGCCGGCACTCCCGGCAAACCTCCTCGACGGTTGCACGGTCCAGCATGCACAGCGGATTGTCCTTGATCCGTTGCAGCGACGAGCCGATACTTGCCATCCGTGGCCTCCTGTTGGTTGGTGATTTTCAAAGCACCACCATTCTGACAGGAGGCTACGTATTGCGCAAATGTAGTAAGTGCATTAACGGCGTGGAGTTATGGCTTAACTTGATGCCATTAGGATAAGTACCCCTTATCCCCTTTTCCCAATCGTGACAGCCTTCGGAGCGGAATGTCAATCAATGACTCCCGACCCCTTAGACTTTCCTGCCCTCCGTAACGGTTTACCGTCAGATGCCAAAACCCCTATTTGCGCCTTAAAAATGCAGTTGAGGCTGCCATGGATAGGGCGGGCACAACTGGAACAACGTACTCAGAATGCCGATTTTCTGGTGGCAAACAGTTACTGCACTCCTATGCGGCCGATTTTGCCATGACGGCGGAGCCGCATTCGGGACATACTTTGGAGTCGTTGAAGCGAAGGTCGTAGCCGCATGCGATGCAGTGTCCGGATTTCTGACGCCGCTTGCGGATTGCGTGCCTGCGGATTCGGCGTGAGAAATGGGCGAAGGGAAATATGCCCGTCACAGCGGCCATGCTCCAGCAGGGGATTGTTAGCACGGCATTGTCCAAGGAATTGACGCCACCTCCATTGGCCGGTATTTCCAAAGTGCCGTAGTAAAATCCACAATGATCGAATGTGGGAGATGCAAGCCAATCTGCATGTCCAACCAGGCGATCCAGCCATGCAATTGGTGAGGCCGCTGCCTCGTGCTTCCACGCGAAATGTGCGTAGCGAGCAATCTTGTCGATAACTGCCGAAGAGGGTGGCTGACGAAATTGCGAATGACCAAAAAAAAGAGCACCAGGAATTGTGCCCATACTCTCGCCGCCTCGATAAGACTCTCCAGAAACTGTACGGACCACTTCGCACGATATGGTATCGTCCACAAACTGCGTTCTGGTCCAGAGAGCCATGGTCAACAAGAATAGTGTGGATGAGAGGAGGAGTGGAAGTTTGATGGCAAGTCGAATCATGGCGCACCGGGGGCTTGTACCCATCCTACTCGCGAGATCGCAGTCCTGTGCTTTGCTCTGATGTTTTTCTGGCGAGGATGTAGTTCAACCCTCTGATCCAAGGTGCTCCACTATTGACTGTAAGGCCTGAATATAATTTTTTGCATCCATTCGACTCTCATCAATAGTGGCATCGCCGAACCAGAGAAAATCGTATTCCGTATTTTGCCGCTCGTGGTTGGCAAGGACGTATGGCTTGGACGACCGGATGGACCGTAAATTCTCCCTTTAGAAGGTTAAGATGCGTGAAGCCGACCGAATTCCGTCTGACTACAAGAAGCGGCTCGAAATGGTTCTGTCGGAGTCATGGCGATTGTTGAAGTCCGGGTTCATGGACCAACGCCACTCAATTCACACCGAATCGCCCATCCAGCATTACTTCGCACAGATCATTGCTTCACTGGGCACTCTCTACTGCACGCAGCGAGATGATCGGTTTGTTGTGGACCTGGAAGCAAATGCGAGAGCATCAGAGACAGTAACAAGTACATCGACATCACCTGTGAATTTCCAGGGAAGAAGGCCTCCTGTGCCATTGAGCTGAAGTTCAAGACCAGCAAACAGGGAGCTCAAGATCATGGGCGGATTGACGCTACTCCGACATAGAGGCGGTGGAGTTGGCGTGTGCGCAGGGGTATACGTGGCCGGTTCTTCATGATCACGGATAGTGCTGTGTATGTGAACAAATCAGACCGTGGTGTGGGCACGGTGTTCTGTATGCACGATGGCCACCGGACAAAGCCGGGAAACCGGCTGGCCTATCCACAGTCCAAGGGTCGCGAGGAAGTCGCCGTCGAGTTGGCGAATGAATATTTATTTGGGTGGGAGCGAATCAATCAGTGGCATTTTCTGGAAGTGAAGGTGCCATCGGCCCCGACAGCCTAGAACTTTTCGGGCCGGCCTATTCGCGCTCGGCTGTAGTTCATTGGCCGACGTTCTAATGGTGGGAATAGTCCGCACCGATTTCCTTGTGGCCGGTTACCAGTTGCTGGTAGAGAGTGCGGTGCTGGTCGAGGGAGCGGGTTAGGGAGCAGTGTTGGTAGGCTTCGGTGCGGGCGGTGTCGGCGAGGCGCCATTGGAGGGTGGGGTCGTCGCGGAGGTCTAGGATTCGGCGGGCCAGGGGTTGGGGGGAGGCTTGGCCGGTCATGAGGGCGGTGTGGCGGTCTTCTAAAAGTTCGCTGATGGTGGAGGTGACGGTGGAGACGATGGGGAGGGCGGCGGCCATGGCGATGGAGATGGGAAGGGTGGGGACGATGCCGCTGGCGGTGATGAGAAGGGTGTCGGCGGCGGGGAGGAGATCTTCGAATTCGAGGGGACGGCGGAGGGCTTGCTGAGCGTCGCGGAAAAGGCCGGGGCGGCGGAGGGAGGCGCCGAAGGCGGCGAGGGAGGGGGCGGCGTCGCCGCGGCCCCAGGAGAGGATTTTGGCGTGGCGGTCGGTTTCGTGGATGAGGGCAATGGCCCAGATGGCCAGGCGGTGGTTGGCGGGGCGGGTGGATTCGCCGATGGTGAGGAAGACGTGATCGTCGTTGTTGAAGCCGAGGGCGCGGCGGAGATCGGGGTCGCGGCGGCGGCGGATGCGTGAGAAATCGACGCCGGGGCGGATGAGGTGGCAGCGGGCGGGGTCGATGCCGCGGCCGACGAAGGCGCGGTGGAGGGTGGTGGTGGGGAGGAGAATGTGGAGGTTGCGGTAGGGCATGATGGCGCGCGGCCAGCGGATGGAGAGGGGGCGGATGGGATGGGTTGGGGAGAAGAGGATGGGGCGGCGGGTTTTGAGGGCGGCGAGGGTGAGGGCGGTGTGGCCCCACGCGTGGAGGAGGTCGAAGGTGGAGTCGTGGGGGAAGGAGAAGAGGGGCGCGGGGAAGGGTGGGGAAATGGCCGGCGGGGCCGATGGTGCGGGTGGTGGAGGAGATGAGGCCGGAACGGTCGGCGGCGAGCTGCTGGACTGACCGGGCGGTTTGGAAATCGGCGTGGTGGGGGAGGAGGTGCAGGACGCGGATCATGGAGGGGGTAAGGTAGTCGAAAGCGGGCGGGAGGGAAGGTTTGGGGGAAGGTGGTGATTGGGGCGAAGACGGTCTGGCGAGGCGGACGCTCCGACGTTTGGTTTTGGGGCTTGGTAGTGGCGTTGGGTTGGGTGGTGTTATTTCGAGTTGCGGGGTGATGTGTTTCGCATGGGGGATTGATGGCGTGAGATGCACGCCCTACTACCTCATCTACGTTAATTAAATTTTGTGCACTGCCGCAGGCGATGGAGGTGCGGCGAGCCGGACACCTACGACGGCTGATACGCGTAGATGAGGAACGAGCTGGAGCTGTTGGGGATAGCAGAGAGCCCTCACCCCGACCCTTCCACCTCCCGCTGAGGCGGGATCCCAGTGGCGTACCGGGAGAGGGGGAAAGAGGGGGTGCAAGCATTGCCGCAGACGGTAGAGGTCCCGCGAGCCGGGCCCTACAAGGTCTCGACTCACCAAATTACGATCGAAGGGATACTACGTTAATTTGGCGTTTGATCAGGGTTCGGCGTCGTGGGGGCGGGGGATCAGGCGGAAGCGGATTTCTTTGGGTTCGCCGGTGAGGACGACGTCTTTCGGGAGGTGGTAGTCTTCGGGGGTGAGGATGCGGACTTTTTGTTGATCGTCGCCGCGCAGGTCGGTGTTGTTGATTCGGAGGACGGCGTAGGCGATGAAGGGCTCGGTTGTGTCAATCGAGGTAGAGGCGGTGGAGGTGGGGGGAGCGGCCGAATCGGCTTTGGGTTTGAGTAGGTCGATGGATTGGGGGGGGCCGGCGACGGAGACGTTTTGGACGGCCGGCGTGCATTCGATGCGGTATTGCTCGAGGACGGGGCGGGCGGCGAGGATGTAGACGGGGATGGAACCCAGCTCGTAGGTTTGGGTTTCGGTGGCGTCGACGAAGCCTTTGATGGTGGGGGGGAAGGTAACGTGATCGGCAGGGGCGCTGAGCTTGAGGGGGACATCGGCCTCGAAATGGCCTTTGCGGCTTTTGAAGCCGTCAAGCTCGGCGTAGATTTTGAGGCGGGGTTTTGCGGGGGTGTCGGTGAGGATGGATTCGGGGCCGGAGACATCGACTTCGAGGGGACGGCCTTGTTCGCCGGAGATTTTGAAGCCTGCGGTCTGGTGGGTGTCGGGGGGGAGCTCGACGGGGAGGCGGACTTTGATGAGCTTTTCGACGGAAACCATGAAATAGGTGGGGAAGCACTTGGTGACGGTGACGGCGTTGTGGCGGAAGAGATCGTCGTTGGCCAGGCGGTCGGTGATGGGGATGCTGACGCGGGGGTTGTTGAGGGGGAGTTCGTCGCGGGGGACGAAGATGCGGAGCGGTTTTTGGCTGGCCTCGGTGCGGCAGTAGGAGACGACGCGGTCGACGCCGCTTTGGGGGCCCGAGAGAGCGACGACGATGTTTTTGTCCTGGGGCGGGACGACGGTGATGACGCGGTCGGGGGCGTCGGTGGTGATTTCGATGGGGACGGTGACGTCGGACTTGGGGACGAGCTGTTCGCGTTCGGCGTAGACCCAGATGAGGATGGTGAGAGGGGCGACCCAGGCGAAGGTCTTGATGCCGTGGAGGATGCGCTGCTGCCAGAGCTTGTAGGCGGGGGAGCGGTGACGGAGGCCGATTTGGGGCGAGGAGGTGGCGGTGAGGCGGCCGATGGGGCTCAGGCCGGCGGAGGAATCGGGTTGAGGATGGTTTTTGAGGTTGGGCATATCAGGCGGCTACTTTTTTTTCGTCGTCGGTGACGACGGTGGTGGCGCCTCGGCCGAGGAGGTCGTGGAGGGTGCGGCGGAGTTGGTCGAGGTTGAGCTTGCGGTAGAGGTGGCCGCGTTCGGCGATGCTGATGTCGCCGGTTTCTTCGGAGACGATGAGGACGACGGCGTCGGTTTCCTGGCTCATGCCGACGCCGGCGCGGTGGCGGCTGCCGAGCTCGCGTTCGAGGTCGCCGGACTCGGCGAGGGGGAACTGGACGCCGGCGTAGGCGATTCGGCCGGCGCTGACGATGACGCCCAGATCGTGGAGGGGGGTGTTGGGGAAGAAGATGGTGTTGAGGAGGGGGGCGGAGAGCTCTGCGTCGAGGCGGGTGCCGCTTTCGGCGATGCCGCCGAGGCCGGTTTCACGCTCGATGGCGACGAGTGCGCCGATTTTCATTTTGGAGCAGAAGGTGGCGCATTCGACCAGGACGTCGACATCGTCGGAGACTTCCTGGGACCAGTTGCGGAAGAGTCGGGTTTCGCCCAGGCGCATGAGGGCGCGGCGGATTTCGGGCTGGAAGACGACGATGGTGGCGAAGGAGGCGAAAAAGAGGAGCTTGCCGTAGAGGAACTCGATGCGCTGGAGGTTGTATTCCTTGGCGACGAGGGTGACGAGCAGATAGAGGACCAGGAGGACAAAGCCAATGCCCTTGAGCATGCGGGCGCCGCGGGTGCCGCGGAGGAAGCGGACGACGGCGTAGACGAAGAGGCCGATGAGGAGGAGCTCGAAGGTGACCGTCCACACGCCATGGATGCGAATGGCCTGGAAGAAGTTGAGGAGGTTGATCAGGTCTGTATTCATGGCCCCAAACGGCGTACGCGGTTGATTGGCAGGCGCTTCACGAACTCAGGATGGCAGCCCGGCCGATTCGCACAACACTATACACACCGTAGCGGTCAATCGGCCATCAAACCTTAGATTTTTCCGGCGTATGTTGTAATAAAATCGCGTGGATCATCCGTACCACGCGCGACATTTCCGCAACGTCGTGGACACGAACGACCTGAGCCCTGTTGGCAATCGACCAGGCGATTGTGGCGGCGGTGCCGAAGAGGCGTTGGGCGGGATCGGTTTCGCCGGTGATGTTGGCGATGAAGCCTTTGCGGCTGGTGCCAATAACCAGCGGCTGGCCGAGCGATCCCAACTCGGGGAGGCGGTTGAGGAGTTGGAGATTGTGGTTGGCGGTTTTTCCAAAGCCGATGCCGGGATCGAAGAGGATGTTATGGGGGGCGATGCCGGCGTTAAGGGCGGCGGCGCGGCGGCCATTGAGGAAGGTCGCGACCTCGTGGACGACGTCGTTGTAGGTGGGGGATTGCTGCATGGTGGCGGGCGTGCCGAGCATGTGCATGAGGATGATGGATGAACCGGTGGAGGCGACAAGGGGGAGCATTTGGGGATCATCGCGGGCGGCGGAGATGTCGTTGACGATGTGGAAGCCGGCGTCGAGGGCAGCGCGGGCGACGGGGGCGCGGGTGGTGTCGATGGAGAGGATGGCCGGGAGATTGTGGCAGCGCTGAAGGAGGGGGAGGACGCGGCGGAGCTGTTCGTCCGGGTGGACGGGATGGGAGCCGGGGCGGGTGGATTCAGCGCCGATGTCGATGATGTCGGCGCCGTCGGCGATAAGGGATTGGGCATGATCGAAGGCGGCGGAGGGGTCGAGGGAATGGCCGGCGTCGCTGAAGCTGTCGGGGGTGACGTTGACGATGCCCATGACCAGGGGGCGGCGATTGGGGTCGGTCAGCCATTGCTGCCAGGGATGGTGAGGATCGGGGGCGGGCAATTATTAATCTCCGTGAAGACGGATGTTAGTATCCGATGAAGGCGATATTATCGTATGATGAACTGTTGAAGAGGATCATCGAAAGGTGGTTGTGACGATGCGAGAGTGTATCGCGCGGTTGCGTTTTGTGGTGGTTGCGGGAGGGATTGTGGCGGGGCTGTGGGCGCTGGTGCTTATATCGGGGAATATGGCCGAGGCGTCGCGAACGGCCTGGCCGGCGTTGAATCCGCAGTTGTCGCGACGGGCGCTGGAGGCGGGGCAGGGGAGGGCGTCGGTGGGGGCGAGCGTGAGCGTGCGTGAGGCGGGGGAAGACGGGGAG
This sequence comes from uncultured Phycisphaerales bacterium, assembly GCA_963788015.1. Taxonomy (GTDB): domain Bacteria; phylum Planctomycetota; class Phycisphaerae; order Tepidisphaerales; family Tepidisphaeraceae; genus JBBRHH01. The sequence continues at coordinate 678,813 of CAWBEY010000012.1, read as the reverse complement.
TGAGCGTTGGCTCAGTTATTCGGCCAGATTTTTTTCAAAGACGATGAGATTGTCGGCGTGGGTGGAATCCCAGCGGATGCCGACGATGTCGTAGCCGAGCGCGACGCCGAAATGGATGAACTCGCGCTGGTGGTTCATGCACTCGCAGCGGATGTATTCGTAGCCGTGATCTTTGGCCCAGGCTTGCTGGGCTTCCTGGAGTTGGCGGCCGACGCCGTGGCGGCGGAGATCGGCGCGGACGCCGCCGAGCCAGTGGTAGAACATGCCGGGCTTGAGCTCGAAGCCGACCCAGAAGCCGACGGGGCGTTCGTCCATGCGGGCCAGAAGGGTGAGGATGTTGTAGCGGCCCATGAAGCGGCGTTTGAAGTAATCGACTTCGCGTTTGGGGCGGAACATGCTGTTGTAGAGTTCAACGGCATCGGGGAGGAGCTTGTCGTCGGCGATGATGATGTCGGCTTGGGCCACGTGGGCGAATCTCCTGTGTTGGCGGGATTATATCGGGGTGGGGGGGAGAGTCCATTGGTAGTCAGTAGTCAGTAGGCGGAAGGGTGAAGGGTGAAGGGTGAAGGGTGGTTCCACCTCCCGCTGACGCGGGATCTCTATTGTTGTGACAACTAGGCGAGGGATCACTTGCGCATCGAGGGCGTGTGGGTGATGCCTACGAGCAGACCTTCTGGTCCGAGCAGGCGGGTGACGATTTGGCCCCAGGGTTCGGTGCGTGTTGCAACCAGGAGCTGGTAGCCCTGTGACTTTAGCTCGGCCGTTGCTTTCTCGATATCTGCTACGTCAAATTCGATCCACGCCTGGGGGATGGGGAGATTAGCGGGCCAGAGTTGGGTGCCGAAGCAGGACTCGGCGGCCTGGGGCAATGGCCAGAGGGCGAAATGGTTTACGCCTTGCAGGTCGGCCGTGTGGAGGTAGCCGCTCGAGTCTTCTTTGAACGGGAGGCCCAGAGTCTGGGAGTAAAACTTGCGGCTTTGGGCGGGGTCGCGAACGATTGGGCCGAAGCCTGCGACGAACAGGACGTCGATGTTTTTTGGGGTTGTCATGTGAGATATCCTTTATCCGCGGTGGCCTGACGACGCACGGACTGCCTGTGGAGGCCGTGGCTGTATGGCGACGCGGTCGGCCTGCGGCACATCACTCAGACGAACTTGCGCCAACTACGTTTTCCCGTCATGGCGCCAGACCGGCGGCGTGGGAGGAGGAATGGGTGGGTGGGGGTGAGGATGTTTTGCATGGTGAACGCGGCCGTTTTGAGCTTGGTTGTGGGGTTCCTGCTGATTGCGGGCTTTCGTAAGTGTTGTGTTAGAAGGTTGTTCGGATGAATCGAGCAGAACCATGACGCGGGTTGCGAAAAAAACCGACTACAAACCGACCACCAACCGACCAGTAACCGACCACCAATCGACCACCAACCGACACGTGACCGACCACCAATCGACTACTAACCGACCACCAAACGACGCGGGCGAAAAGTGCTGCGTGGTGAGGGTTGAGTGCTGAGGGAATGCAGATTTCAGAGTGCAGAATGCGGAATTGGGGAGGGCGAATTTGGCCGTTGAAGTTCCAATGTTGAACGGCGAACTTTGAGTGCGTGCGGGATTGGTTGTGGTGGGACGCATGGTCTTGCCTTGCGTTTTGGCCGGTGGGGGAGGATGTTGTATACTCGAACATTAGCCTAACTGTCTTGGCCGGGTTGTCAAGGGATTTTTTGGGGAATTAGATTGTCTCGCGCCACTTCGACAAGCTCGGGGGAGGCCAAGGGGATTAGGTGCTAGGTGCTAGGTGCTAGGTGCTAGGGGTTAGGTGCTAGGGGTTAGGTGCTAGGGGTTAGGTGTTAGGGATTTTGGGGGCTGGGGTGTTGGCTGGGTTGGTGGGGGTTGGTCGGGTGGGGGAATGGGTGATGCATTTGCAAGGGCGATGCGGCTGTATGGTTTTTCCAGGTGCTGGGGCTGGGTGGAGGGAGGGATGGTGCATTGGCGGGTGGATGGGGGTGTTGAGATTGGGTCGCCTTGTCGGCGGGATTTGAGTTGTGGCTGGGTGGACGTTTGGAGTTAACCGGGCGGCCCTATATACGCAGCTATTGATTTTACCTCCTTAATCAATCGTGCCCAGTCTGCCACGGGAACGACCGGACCGATTGATTGACAGAAGATACGGACGGATATCCAATTGGGTGTATCCCGGGCGTTGAACGGGTGTGGTTTTCCAGCGGCTCGCATTGGGCAACACGAATTGCGAGTCGTGCCAGATTCGGGCGTCATCGGTTGAATTTAGGAGTCGTTTTGTCATTCGTGAGCGGTACTCGAAACAGAAGTCGCTCGAATCCTGGATCTGGGATGCCGCGTGCAGCATCCGCGGGGCGCAGGAAGCGCCGAAGTTCAAGGACTTCATCCTCCCGCTCATCTTCACCAAGCGGCTCTGCGACGTCTTCGACGACGAGCTGAACCGCATCGCCGACGAGGTCGGCTCGCGCGCGAAGGCGTTCAAGCTCGTCGAGAAGGACCACAAGCTCGTCCGCTTCTACCTGCCGCTCAAGCCCCCAGACCCCGACGAGCCCGTCTGGTCCGTCATCCGCAAGCTCACCGGCAAGATCGGCGAGAGCCTGACGACCCACCTGCACGACATCGCCAAGGCCAACCCGGCGCTCGAAGGCATCATCGACCGGATGGACTTCAACGCCACGACCCACGGCCAGCGCGACATCGACGACGACCGCCTCTCCAACCTCATCGAGCGGGTCAGCGAGAAGCGCCTGGGCCTGAAGGACGTCGAGGCCGACATCATCGGCCGCAGCTACGAGTACCTGATCCGCAAGTTCGCCGAGGGCAGCGGCCAGTCCGCCGGCGAGTTCTTCACCCCGCCGGAAGTCGCCCGGATCATGGCCCTGATCATGGACCCCGATCCGGGCATGAGCGTCTACGACCCCTGCTGCGGCTCGGCGGGGCTGCTCATCGCCTGCGAGCACGTGCTGGACGACAAGATGAAGCTGCGCAGCAAGACGCAAGTACGCCCCGCTGAAGATGCACGGCCAGGAGTACGTCGCCACCACCTGGGCCATGGCGAACATGAACATGATCATCCACGACATGGAGGGGACGATCGAGATCGGCGACACGTTCAAGAACCCGAAGTTCCGCGCCGGCAACCGGCTCCAGACGTTCGACCGCGTCGTCTCCAATCCGATGTGGAACCAGGACTGGTTCAAGGAAGAGGATTACGACGCCGACGAGCTGGGCCGCTTCCCGCAGGGGGCCGGCTTTCCCGGCGCGCAGTCGGCCGACTGGGGCTGGGCGCAGCACATCCTCGCCTCGCTGAACGCCAGCGGCCGGGCCGCGATCGTCCTCGACACCGGCGCCGCCTCCCGCGGCAGCGGCAACGCCAATAAGAACAAGGAGAAGGCCGTCCGCCAGTGGTTCGTCGAGCAGGACCTGATCGAGGGCGTGATCTACCTGCCCGAAAACCTGTTCTACAACACCAACGCCCCGGGCATCCTGCTGTTCCTGAACAAGGCCAAGCCCAAGGACCGTAAGGGCAAGCTCTTCCTCGTCAACGCCAGCCAGATTGTGGAAAAGGGCGACCCGAAGAACTTCATCCCGCGCCGCCGGCATCGACCGGATCGCGACGGCGTTTGTTGCGTGGCAGGAAGAGGAGAAGTTCGCCAAGATCGTCACGCGCGAGCAGGTGGCCAAGGAGGATTACAACATCTCCCCGTCGCGCTACATCCACGTCGCCGACGCCGAGACGCACCGGCCGATCGCGGAGATTCTGGAGGAACTGGAGGCGCTCGATGCCGAGGCGGCGGAGGCGAACGCGGCGCTGCGGAGCGGTGCTCGAGAAGGTGGGGGTTTGAACTGTGGAACGCGTAAACCTGCTTGACGAATTCGTGTTCGCGACTGGCGGCGGTCTATGGAGTGGCAAAAAGGGCCCTTTTGCAACCGCGACGGTTATCCGAAATACGAACTTCACCGAGAGCGGACGCGTTGATTACTCCGATGTCGCTGTACTGGAGGTCGAGGCGAAGCAGCTTGCAAGTCGGCGCCTAAAGAGTGGTGACATCATTATCGAGCGGTCTGGTGGTGGACCGAACCAGCCGGTCGGTCGAGTCGTCTTCTTTGAGCGTGAGGACGGATTATTCAGTCATTCAAATTTCACTACTCGTCTGCGGGTGATCGACACGGGACGATTCTTTCCAAAGTTCGTCTTTTATTTCCTCCTCTATTTCCATGACAGCAAGCAGACGGACCATCTGCAGGCCGAACGACCGGCATTCGAAATCTTGACTGGCAGGCATATCGCGAGACGGCTGGTGTGCCCCTTCTCGATCTGGCCGAGCAGCGACAGATCGCGGCGGTGTTGTCGGCGGTGCAGCGGGCGGTCGAGCGGCAGGAGCGGCTGATCGCCCTCACCGCCGAACTCAAGAAGGCACTCATGCACAGGCTCTTCACCGAGGGCACCCGCGGCGAACCGCTGAAGCAGACCGAGATCGGGCCGGTGCCGGAGAGTTGGGAGGTTGTTCCGCTTGGATCGCTGGCCAAGATCGGCAACGGGTCCACCCCGAAACGGGACAACTTGACGTATTGGGCAAAACGGCACCATTCCGTGGCTTACCAGTGGGAAAATTCACGAGGGCCGCATCAAGAAGCCCGACCAGTACGTGACCGACTTGGCGAAGGCGGAATGTCATTTGCCTGTGGTCCCCGCTGGCAGTGTGCTTGTGGCCATAACCGGAGAAGGTAAGACGCTTGGAAACGCAGCTCTGGTTGAGTTCGATACGTGCGTAAGCCAGCACTTGGCTTACGCGCAATTTCATCGGTTCGATTTGGTGCCCGCCTTCATCTTTACTTCCTTCAACGCAATACGCGCACCTACGGCAAATGAGCGTAGGGGCGGGCAGTACGAAGAAAGGCACTCACGTGTGGGGTTCTGAAGCGGTACTTGGTGCCGTTCCCGTCAGAAGGACGAACAGCAACTGATTGCAGCGGCGCTGGATGCCGTCTAACCAAGATGAAGCGCACAAGCGGAATTCGGAGTGCTTGCGGGCTCTCTGCCGCACTCTCCTCCACCAACTCATGACCGCGCAGATCCGCGTCCACGATGTCGATCTGTCCGCACTCGAAGCAGAAGCCGCGCAGCCGGCAGGAGCGGTGTGAATGGCGGCGACACCCCGGGTGGGGATCCACTGGACGAAAGCCACATTCCACTAATAATCAGAGTGGTGGCGAACAGGTGCCGATGAAGAGGTATCCTCGCCGGAGCCGTAGATTCATGCCAGAAGCCGTCACCATCAAACCCGCATTGATCCGTTGGGCTGTCAAGCGCGCTCACAGGTGCCCTTCGAAGACTTGGAGGAGATGTTTCCGAAGCTGGACGACTGGCAAAATGGCATCACGCTGCCGACGCTGCACCAATTGGAGCGGTTGGCGCACAAGACGATGACGCCGTTGGGGTACCTCTTCCTTACCGAGCCGCCCGACGAGCACTTGCCCGTTCCCGATTTTCGGACGGCTGACGGAAAGGCGGTGGGGCGGCCGAGCCCGAACCTGATTGAGACGATCCAGGTGATGCAGCGCCGGCAGGCGTGGATGCGGGAAAACGTCGTGGAGAACGGGCAGAAGCCGCTGGAGTTTGTGGGGAGCGCGAAGAATGGGGGCAATGTCGTCTCGTGGGCCGCGCGAATCCGCGACAGGCTCGGGCTGGACGCGGCCTGGGCGGAAACGCATGGGACGTGGGAGGATGCGCTCCGGACGCTGCGCAGCGCGGCCGAGCGGATCGGAATTTTGGTGGCCAGCAGCGCCGTGGTTGGTCTCAATAATCACCGGCCGCTGGACCCGGAGGAGTTTCGCGGTTTCGTGCTGTGCGATGATTATGTGCCGCTGATTTTCGTGAACGGCGCGGATTCGAAGTCGGCCCGCATCTTCACGATCGCGCACGAACTGGTGCATGTCTGGGTCGGAGTTGGCGGGCTGTTCAACCTTGTGAAGATGATGCCGCACAGCAACGCGACCGAGCGATTCTGCAATGAGGTCGCGGCCGAGTTGCTCGTGCCGCAGCACAAGCTGAGGGAGAAATGGAGTCAGGCAAAGGCGAGCGGCGATCCTTTCAAGCTTATTGCGCGGGTGTTCAAGGTCAGCCCAGTGGTGGCCGCGCGGCGGGCACTGGACCTGGGATTGATCACCAAGGCCGAATTCTTCGCATTTTACGAGAAGGACCAGAAAGAATGGCGGAGCCGCAAAGCGGCGGAAAAGAGCAAGCCGAAAAGCGGAGGGCCCAATTTCTACGCGGTTCAGGATACGCGGCTGGGGCGGAGGTTCGCGTATGCGGTGGTGCGAGCGGCGCGAGAGGGGCGGCTGCTGTATCGGGACGCCTATCTGCTGACGGACCTCAAGGGCGACACTTTCAACACATATGCGAGCCGGCTGGCGAAAAGGGTGAAGGATGAGCGCGGGTAAAGCCATACTTGCTTGACGCCAACATCTTCATCGAGGCGAATCAAACCTATTACAGCTTTGATATTTGCCCGGGGTTCTGGCAGGCGCTGGTGCGGCAGCACGAGGCGAAGCGTGTGTTCAGCATCGACAAGATCAAGGCAGAATTGGCTGCGATGGACGACCGGCTGAAGGAGTGGTGCAGAAAAAGGCCCCGGACACGTTCTTCAAGGGGACGAGCGATAAGAAAGTCATCGATGCTTATGCCGAAACGGTCAATTGGGTGCAGCGGCAGCCGCAATTCACGCCGGAGGCCAAGGCGGAATACGCGACAGTCGCGGACGGCTGGGTGATCGCCTATGCCAAGGTCAACGGCTTGGTCGTCGTGAGTCACGAAGAGTACGCACCCGATGCGAAGCGAAAAGTACCGGTGCCCAATGTGTGTATCGAGTTCAAAGTCGAATACTGCAACACATTTGAGATGCTGAGGGGCCTTAAGGAGCAGTTTGTGCTCCGACATGGGCGAACTGGTTGAGATCATGCCCACTCCAGGCGAGCACAAGACCGTTCAGGCCCGCATCCTCGCCTACGCGCAGGAGATCGGCTGGACGCTACGTGCCACGGGCGAGGCGGAGAAGCGGCGCGGGTTCGACCACTCCAAGGAGACGCCCGCCGAGCAAGCGGCGGAGCATCGCCCTACTTCGACGACCTGCTGGACGCGCAGGTGCGGCGCTTCAACCCGAAGTACGCCGAGGGGCCGGGCGCGCTCGTTGGCGAATTGCGCCATCTTCATTCGGATATTGCCGGCAACCGCGACTTCCTCGCCTACCTCCGCAACGCCCGCACGTTCTACGACAAAGAGGCTGGGCGCGAACTGAACCTTGATCCTGATCGACTACGACAACCCGGACAACAACGTTTTCGAGGTGACCGAGGAGTTTTACTGTCACAACGGCAAATACGGCACGCGCGAAGATGTCGTCTTTCTGATCAACGGCATTCCGGTGCTGGTGATCGAGTGCAAGAACGCGACGAAGGACGAGGCGATCGCGCTGGGCGTGGACCAGGTGCGCCGCTATCACGCCGAGACGCCGGAGCTGTTTGTGCCGCAGATGGTGTTCACGGCGACCGAGGCAATCGGGTTTGCCTACGGCGTCACGTGGAACCTGATCCGCAGAAACATCTTCAACTGGAAGCACGAGGAGAAGGGGAACCTGGAGGCGAAGGTCAAGAGCTTCTGCTCCCGCGGCCACGTGCTGGCGCTGCTGAAGGATTACATCCTGTTCGCGGAGAAGGACGAGGAGCTGCAAAAGTTCATCCTCCGCCAGCACCAGACGACGGCGGTGGAAAAGGTGGTTGAGCGCTGCCTGACCGCTCCGCCCAAGAGCGAGGCCGCGGCGCGGGCTGGTGTGGCACACGCAGGGCAGCGGCAAGACGTTCACGATGATCAAGGCCGCCGAGCTGCTGTTCAAGGCAGCGAGCGCGGACAAGCCGACGGTGCTGGTGCTGATCGACCGCAACGAGCTGGAAGACCAGATGCTGCGGAACCTGGCGATGCTCGGGATCGGGAACATCCAGCATGCCCACAGCATCGCGCAACTGAACAAGCTGCTGAAGGACGATTACCGCGGGATCATCGTCTCGACGATCCACAAGTTTCAGGGGATGCCGGCGGACGTCAACACGCGGGCGAACATCTTCGTGCTGATCGACGAAGCCCACCGCACGACGGGCGGCGACCTGGGCAACTACCTGATGGCGGGATTCCCAACGCCGTCTTCATCGGCTTCACCGGCACGCCGGTGGACAACAACGGCCTATGGCAAAGGGACGTTCAAGACCTTCGGCACCGCAGACAAGCACGGCTACCCGCACAAGTACTCGATCCAGAGAAAGCATCGAGGACGGCACGACGCTGCCGCTCTATTACAACCTGGCGCCCAACGAGATGCTGGCGAGCCCGGAGCTGATGGAGAAGGAGTTCTGGTCCGTCGCCGAGACGGAGGGGATCACCGACATCGAGGAACTGAACAAGATTCTCGACCGCGCAGTGAACCTGAAGAACTTTCTGAAAGGCGACGAGCGCGTGGACAAGATCGCCAGGTACGTGGCCGAGCATTACACGAAGAACGTCGAGCCGCTGGGATACAAGGCGTTTCTGGTGGGAGTGGATCGGCCGGCCTGCGCCAAGTACAAGAAGGCGCTGGACAAGTACCTGCCGCCGGAATACTCGGCAGTCGTTTACACCGGGAACAACAATGACACCGCCGAACTGAAAGCGCACCACATCGACGAAAAGACGGAGAAGCAGGTCCGCAAGGACTTCGCCAAAGCCGGGAAGCTGCCGAAGATCCTGATCGTCACCGAGAAGCTGCTGACGGGCTATGACGCGCCGGTGCTCTACGCGATGTATCTCGACAAGCCGATGCGCGACCACACGCTCTTGCAGGCGATCGCGCGCGTCAACCGGCCTTATGAGGTGGACGAAGGCGAAGGACGCGAGAAACGCAAGCCGCATGGCTTCGTGCTCGACTTCGTCGGCATCTTCGACAAGCTGGAAAAGGCGCTGGCGTTCGACAGCGACGAAATCAACGCGATCGTCAAGGACCTGGGGCTGCTCAAGGTGCTGTTCAAGAACAAGATGGAGCAGAAGGCCCCGCAATATCTCAAGCTCGTCACACACGGCTTTAACGACAAGGACGTGGACGACCTGATTGAACACTTCCGCGACAAGGAGCGCCGCAAAGAGTTCTTCAAGGAGTACAAGGAACTGGAGATGCTCTTCGAGATCATCTCTCCTGATGCGTTTCTGCGCCCGTTCATCGACGATTACGCGTCGTTGAGCGCGATCTACGCGGTGGTGGCGAAGGCGTACACGAAAACATCTATGTCGACAAGGCGTTCCAGCGGAAGACCAACGAACTCGTGCAGAAGCACGTCATGTCGAGCCCGATCGCCGCAGTGACCGATTTCGTCGCGATCAACGAGGAGACCATCGACCTGATCAAGCAAAAGCACGGCGGCGACGACACGAAGGTCATCAACCTGATCAAGAGCATCGAGAAGACAGCGGAAGAGGAATCGGGCGACCCGTTCCTGATCGCCATGGCGGATCGGGCCAAAGCTATTCAGGAAAGCTACGAGGACCGCCAGACCTCGACACAGGAAACGCTCGACGAGCTGTTCGCCGAGATCAAGCGAAACGAGCAGCGGAAGCGCGAGCAGGCGGAAAAGGGATACGACTCGCTACGATATTTCGTGTTTACGACGATTAAGGAGGCGGGAGTCGGCGACGCCGAAGGTGTCAGCGCGAAGATCGCCAAGGCCTTTGTCGATCATCCGAACTGGCGGCAGAGCGAAGCCGCGCTTCGAGAAGTCCGCAAGGCGGTGACGTTCGCGGTGTATGCGGAGAAGGATGATCTGGACGAAGTGGCAGCGATTGTCGAGAAGCTGCTCGATAAGCTGCTGAGGAGTACGCGTGAACAGGACGAAACGTGACGACTGCGCGAGAGAATTTCGCTCAGCGCATTCGGGACTGGGCAGCGCGGCTGGATGTGACGCGTCCGGGCAGTCACAATCACGCAAGATGCGGAGGAAGTGGGCGAGTTGTTCGACCGCCGGAAGACTGACGTTTGATGAGTCGCTGCTATCCAAGTCTCGGGACTTGCAAGATTACGTGATTGTCCATGAGCTGCTCCACGTCAGCGTCCCGAATCACGGCAAGCTCTGGAAGAGCCTGATGCGGATGCACCTTGGGGACTATGAGTTGTTGGAAGCTCGGCTGGCGAAAGCGGGTTAGGCGCGGGTTTAGGGTGTGGGGTATTTTGGCGGATAGCAAGGCAAACGCGTGGGTTGGGGTGGCGTAGTATGGGGGTGGGGTTTTAGGATGTGGACTTGATGCGATTGGCTGGTGTTTTTGGGTTTGTGGCGGCCTGCTTTTGGGCGGGATTGGTGGGGGCTGCGCCAGGAGGTAGGGGGTGTGGGGGCGGGGGGGGTGGAGTTTTTTGAGGCTCGGATTCGGCCGGTGTTGGTGGAGAAGTGTTACAAGTGCCATAGCGCGGCGGCGGAGAAGATTAAGGGGAAGTTGGTGCTGGATACGCGGGAGGGGGTGCTGGCGGGGGGGAAGACTGGGCCGGCGGTGGTGGCGGGGGACCTTGATAAAAGTTTGTTGATCAGGGCGATTCGGTATACGGATGAAGATTTGCAGATGCCGCCCAAGGAGCAGTTGCCCAAGGCTGTTGTGGCGGATTTTGAGGCGTGGGTGAAGATGGGTGCGCCGGATCCGCGGAGTGGGACGGGGCCGGCGGTGGCGGGGGCGGTGGGGGTGGTGAAGTCGGACAGGAGTTTCTGGTCGTTTCAGGCGCCGTGGGCGGGGGCGCTGCCGGCGGTGAAGAGGCAGGATTGGGCCAAGTCGCCGGTGGATGCGTTTGTTTTGGCGAAGCTGGAGGAGAAGGGGTTGTCGCCTGCTGCGGCGGCGGATAAACGGACATTGATTCGGCGGGCGTCGTTTGATCTGATCGGCTTGCCGCCGACGCAGGAGGAGATTGCGGCGTTTGAGGCGGATGGGTCGGTGGATGCGTTTGCGAACGTGGTGGATCGGCTGCTGGCGTCGCCGCACTATGGAGAGCGGTGGGGACGCTATTGGCTGGACGTGGCGCGATATGCGGACACGAAGGGGTATTTGTTCGAGGAAGAGCGGCGGTATCCGTATTCGTACACGTATCGGGATTGGGTGATTCGGGCATTTAACGCGGATATGCCTTACGACAGGTTTCTGGTGTATCAGATCGCGGCGGACCGGGTGGTGGCGAAAGATCGGGAAGGGGCGGATCGGTCGAATCTGGCGGCGATGGGGTTCCTGACGCTGGGGCGGCGGTTTTTGAACAATCAGCCGGACATTATTGATGATCGGCTGGATGTGATTTGCCGGGGGACGATGGGGCTGACGGTGGCGTGCGCGCGCTGCCACGATCATAAGTTTGATCCGATTCCGAGCGCCGACTATTACTCGTTGTACGGGATTTTCGCGAGCTCGAAAGAGCCGAAAGACCTGCCGGTGCTGGGGAGTGTGGAGAAGACGCCGGAAGTGCTGGTGTACGAGAAAGCGCTCACGCCGCTGCAAGAGGCCGTCGATGCGTATTTGAAGAAACGCCATGAGGAGATGCTGCCGGCGCATGCGGTCGGCCAAGCAGTTGGAGGATTGCCTGCTGGCGGGGGAGGAGGCGCGTGGTTCTGAGGGGAAGGATGTGGGCGGGATCGCGAAGAATTATGGGTTGACGGTGGGGCTTGTGCAGCGGTGGAAGGGGTATTTGAAGGGGACGGACGAGAAGCATCCGGTGTTTGGGCCGTGGCATGTGCTGGCGAATCTGCCGGCCGGGGAGTTTGGGGCGAAGTCGGGGTCGGCGATACAGAAGATGGTGGAGGGGAAGGCGAAGATCAATCCGCTGGTGTTGAAGGCGCTGGCGGAGACGCCGGTGGCATCGTTGCGGGAGTTGGCGCATGTGTATGCGGGGCTGTTTGCGAAGTTTGACCAGGGGGACAAGCTGGAAAGCGCCGACGCAGGAGGCGCTGCGGCAGGTGACGCGGGGGGCGGGGTCGCCTTGCAATGTGGCGCTGGCGGAGGTGGAGAGCTTGTTCAATCGGGCACAGTTGAATGAGATTCGGGATTTGCGCAAGAAGGTGGAGGCGCTGACGGTGACACATGCGGGGGCGCCGGCTCGGGCGATGGTGATGGAGGATTTGCCCAGCCCCATGGAGCAGCGGATTTTTAAGCGCGGGAAGCCGGAGAATCCTGGGGATGTGGCGCCGAGGCAGTTTCTGGGCATATTGAGTCCGGAGAAGCGCGAGCCGTTTAAGAACGGGAGCGGCCGGCTGGAGCTGGCGCAGAAAATCGCCAGCCGGGAGAACCCGCTGACGGCGCGGGTGATGGCCAACCGGATCTGGCTGCACCATTTTGGGTTCGGGCTGGTGCGGACGCCGGGGGATTTTGGGACGCGCGGGGATTTGCCGACGCATCCTGAGCTGCTGGATTATCTGGCGATCAAGTTCATGGACGAAGGGTGGTCGATCAAGAAACTGCACCGGCTGGTCATGCTGTCGAGCGTGTATCAGGAGAGCAGTGAGGTGGTGAACGAGAAGGCGCTGGCGGCCGATCCGGAGAACCGGTTGCTGTGGCGGATGAACCGCGGCCGGTTGGATCTGGAAGCAATGCGCGATTCGTTGCTGGCGGTGTCGGGACAGTTGGATGGGGGCATGTATGGCCGGCCGGTGGATATTTCGGGGACGTCGTGGAGCCATCGGCGGACGGTGTATGGGTTTATCGAGCGTCAGAATCTGCCGAATCTGTTTCGGACGTTTGATTTTGCCAGCCCGGATGCGACCAGCCCGCAGCGGTTTACGACGGTTGGGCCGCAGCAGGCGCTGTTTATGATGAACAGCCCGTTTGTGGTGGAGCAGGCGAAGGGGCTTGCTCACCGAACCGAGGCGACGGGAAGCGACGCGGCCAAGCGCGTGGGTGAGTTGTATCGGCTGGCGTATGGGCGGGCGCCGACGGAGGAGGAGGCGAAGGTGGGAGCAGAGTTTGTGGAATTGGAGAAGTCGGAGCAGGGAGCGACGGAAACGGCTGGGCCGGTGGTGTGGCAGTATGGCTATGGATCTTATGATGAGGGGACGCATCGGGTGACGTTTACGGCGCTGCCGAAGTTTGTGGGGAATGTGTGGCAGGGCGGGCCGAAACTCCCGGCGGCCAAGACGGGTTGGGCGTCGCTGACGGCGCAGGGCGGGCATCCGGGGGATGACCTGGAGCATGCGGTGATTCGGCGCTGGATCGCGCCGCGGGCGGGAAAGGTGTCGATCAGTGGGACGGTGTCGCACGCGGAGAGCCGGGGAGATGGGGTGCGGGCGATGATTGTCGCGGGGGATGGGATGCGTTCATCGCATTGGGACGTGCATCATGGGAGTGCGGAGACGGTGCTGGACGACGTGGAGGTGAAGAAGGGGGAGGCGGTTGATTTTATTGTGGATTGCAGGGCGTCGCCTGAGTTTGATTCATTTTTGTGGGGGGTGACGGTGCGGATGAAGTCGGAGAAGGAGGCGGAGAAGGGGCAGGGGGAGTGGGCGTCGGCGTCGCAGTTTGCGGGGCCGGTGGCAGCGATGCAGGCGCGGCTTTCGGCGTGGGAGAAGTATGCGCAGGTGCTGCTGGCGTCGAATGAGTTTGTGTTTGTGGATTAGGAAGGTGTGAATATGTCGCAACATCCGCATGGGGTGAATTTTCGGGATCAATTTCTCAGCCGCCGGCAATTGCTGACGCGGTGCGGGATGGGGATGGGGGCGGTGGCGTTGTCGAATTTGATGGGGCAGGGGAGCTTGCTGCAGGCGGCGGCGGGGGCTGGAGCGGGGACGGTGCGATCTGGGCCGATCAATCCGCTGTTGCCCAAGTCGCCGCAGTTTCCGGGGACGGCCAAGCGAGTGATTCATATTTTCATGAACGGCGGGCCTTCGCAGGTGGATACGTTTGATCCCAAGCCGATGCTGGACAAGTACAACGGCAAGGCGATCCCGCTGGATTTGAAGACGGAGCGGAAGACGGGGGCGGCGTTCGCTTCGCCGTTTAAGTTTCAGAAATATGGCAAGAGCGGGATTGAGGTCAGCGAGTTGTTTCCGCACGTGGCGGAGTCGATTGATGACATCTGCGTGATTCGCTCGATGCAGGCGGATGTGCCCAATCATGAGCCGTCACTGCTGCTGATGAACTGTGGCGAGGCGCGGCAGGTTCGGCCGAGCATGGGCTCGTGGCTGACCTATGGACTAGGGAGCGAGAACCAGAATTTGCCGGGGTTTGTGGTGATGTGTCCGGGGGGATATCCGATTCAGGAGTCGCAGAACTGGCAGGCGGGGTTTTTGCCGGGGGTGTACCAGGGGACGTACATCAACACGCAGAACACGGATGTTGAGAAGCTGATCGACTACATCAAGAACAACGTGGAATCGCCCAAGGAGCAGCGGCGGCAACTGGATTTGCTGCTGAAGCTGAACCAGAAACATCTGGAAGAGCGGCAGCGGGATGCGCAGCTGGAGTCGCGGATTCAGTCATTTGAGCTGGCGTATCGGATGCAGTCGGATGCGACGGATGCGTTTGACGTTAGCCGGGAGCCGCAGAACATTCGCGAGATGTATGGGGAAGGGACGCAGGCGCGGCAACTGCTGATCGCGCGCAGGCTGGTGGAGCGGGGCGTGCGGTTTGTGCAGGTGTGGCATGGGGCGGGACAGCCCTGGGACAGCCATGACGATATTCGGGTGAACCATGCGCGGCTGGCCAAGGAGTGCGACCGGGGGATTGGGGCGCTGCTGAAAGATTTAAAGCAGCGGGGGATGCTGGAAGACACGCTGGTGATCTGGGGCGGAGAGTTTGGACGGACGCCGACGGTGGAGATGCCGACGCCGGGCGCGAATGCGGGGAAGATCAATGGGCGCGACCACAACCATTACGGGTTTACCATGTGGATGGCCGGGGGCGGGGTGAAGGGTGGGTATGTGCATGGCGCGACGGACGAGTTTGGGTTCAAGGCCGTGCAGGACGTGGTTCACGTGCATGATCTGCATGCGACGATCTTGCAGCTGATGGGGTTTGACCACGAAAAGTTTACATATCGGTATGCGGGAAGAGATTTCCGGCTGACGGATGTGCATGGGAAGGTTGTGAAGGCGCTGATTGCGTGATGGGAGTGGGCCGGCGGCTTGAGCATGATTTGGGCTAGAGCGTGTGGGGATAGGGCAATGGCGGAGCGACAGGTGCGTCCCCCTATAGTCCCATTTCCTCGTCCGGGAGGCTATCTGGAAGAGGAGCTATAGATGTCAGAATTGAGTTGGACCGGGAAGCGCGAGGCCGCGATTATTTCGGGAGTCAGCAGGAGGCTACGCTGATCCAAGACATGCCCGTGGTGAAGCTCCCGGTGCCACCACCTCTGCGTCGCCCGATGGGCGACCGCGGAACTAGTCGAGAGGGGGACGAACTATTGGATGAGGGTTAACGTGGTGCGGGCGATGACGAGTTCTTCATCGGTGGGGATTACTCGAACGATTACCTGGCTTTCTTTCGTGGAGATGATGGGGGCGTTGTTTCCGTTTTCGTGGGGGTCGAGGTGGAGGTTTAAGTAGTGGAGGTTCTGGCAGATTTCTTGTCGGGTTTGGGGGGAGTGTTGGCCTATGCCGCCGGAGAAGACGAGGGTGTCGAGGCCGCCAAGGGCGGCGGCGAAGGCGCCTATGTATTTTTTGGCCTGATAGGCGAAGAGGTTTAAGGCTTCGTCGGCGCGGGGGTCGGACTGGCGACGGGATTGGAGGTCGCGGAGATCTGGGCTGGTTTCTGAGATGCCTTTCAGGCCGCAGTCGTTGGTTAGGACATCGTCCATTTGATCGGGCGTTAAATTTTCGGTGCGCATGAGGTAGGTGAGGAGTGCGGGGTCGAGGTCGCCGGGGCGGGTGGCCATGACCAAGCCGGCGGTGGGGGTGAAGGACATGGTGGTGTCGATGGGTTTGGCGTGGAGGAGGGCGGCCATGCTGGCGCCGGAGCCGAGGTGGGCGAGGATGACGCGGCCGCTGGCGGCGGCGGGGCCGGCGAGGTGGTGGAGCTGATCGAGGAGGTAGGTGTAGGACAGGCCGTGGAAGCCGAAGCGGCGGACGCCGGCGGTGGTGAAGCGGCGGGGGATGGGGAGGAGCCTTGCGACGGTGGGGAGATCGCGAAAGAAGGCGGTGTCGAAGCAAGCGACCTGGGGGAGTGCGGGGAAGCGGGCCTGGAAAGATTCGATGAG
Source organism: uncultured Phycisphaerales bacterium (assembly GCA_963788015.1). Taxonomy (GTDB): domain Bacteria; phylum Planctomycetota; class Phycisphaerae; order Tepidisphaerales; family Tepidisphaeraceae; genus JBBRHH01. The sequence goes on along the minus strand of CAWBEY010000012.1, from coordinate 662,576 downwards.
GCTGATTTCGAGGGGGAGGTGGGCGAGGTCGAGGGGCTGGGCAGCGCGGAGCTGGTCGAGGAGGGTGGGGGTGATGAGCTGATGGTCGAGGAGGTGGAGGCCGCCGTGGACGACGCGATGGCCGACGGCGGCGGGGGCGGGGGCGTGTGTTGTGATGAAGTCGATGAGGTGGTGGGCGGCTTGCTGGTGGGTGGGGGCGGAGATTGGAATTTGTGTGGCGGGTTGGTTGGCGATGGTGGCGGTGAAGGTGGAGGTGGGCTGGGCGATGCGGTCGATTTGGCCGGTGAGGAGGCGGATGGGGGCGGGGGTGGCGGTGGGGGAGAAGAGGGCGAATTTGATGCTAGAGGAGCCGGCGTTGATGGTGAGGATGGGGGGGGAGGTCATTTGAGGTATGCTACCGTGGAAATTTAGTGAGACGTTGAATCGTGTGCGAGAACTTCAGGACCTGCTTATGGTGGAGAGGCCTGGTGGTTATGCGGCAGGTGGTGAATTATTCGGGTGCGGGCCTCTCGCTGATTTTATGTGTGGCGATGGGGTGGATGTGGGTGCGGAGTTTTCGGGTGTTTGATCAATGGTATGGGGATGTTGCAGGGATGACGATACACATTGAATCCTACTCGGGTCGGTGTGATTTTCGGCTGTGGCGATGGTATGTCTTGCGAAAGGGCGTTGATCCGAACCTGCAGGTTGATGGGAAGGACAGGCCATTTCAGTTTCTGAAGCGTGAGACGGAGGAGGGACCGAAGAATTGGATAACGCGGCAGCGATGGCCGTTGGTGGAGACGGAGAGGTGGGTCGCAAAGGCGGGGTTATTTCCTGGGATGAAGGGGGATCGATGGCTGGCGTGGGGGCGGGATGGTCCGGGGCGGTATGTGTGGGTGGACTGGGTTCAGATACCGTATTGGATGGCTTTCATTGGATTTGCGTTTTGGCCGACGGTGGTTTTGGTGAGGGGGCGGGGGCTATGATCTCGTGGTGGAGGAGAATGAGCACGATCATTCGAAAAATCATCGGGGACCAATGCGAGAATTACGCTGAAGTATCCCGGGAATGGTTGTTGCGCCCGCAGGTTGAGGCGCTGGAGCGGTGGCTTAAGGAACACCCCGGAGCCCTTGATCCCGCCTTTGAATGGGTGGCAGACATCGGCTTTCACCATCGATCCAACGCATGTGGAGGCGGCCCGCCGCTGTCACGTCACCTGATGCAAATGTGTCTGGATGCAAACATGGAAATCTACCTGTCGGAGTATGGCCTGGCGAGCGACGAGGACAAGGGTTAGTTCAATGGCAGCCTTTTTAGGTATAGTTGCTTGAGTAACCAGTAGTGGTCGTGATATTCCATCAGGCGAGGTTTCTGTGACCATCGATATTCGCGAAGACGTTCCCCACTTCCTCGACTACGTGAAGAGGCGTGTGGCCGAGCATGTGGCCAAGTCGACAACGCAGAAGGATCTCCCGCCCGTCAAGATGATCGACTTTGGCTTCGAATTTGGCCAGGCTAACTGGGTGGCGTTGGTGTTCGACACTCGAATCGATGCCGAGCCGGACGGTCAATGGACGGTGGAGATCGAAGAGGTCTTATTCCCTCGTGCAAACTGGCCGATCTGGCATGAGCTTCCAGAAGATGCGGTGGTTCACTTCCTTGATCTGGCTGGCAAGAAGGTCAACGTCATGGAGAACCCGGATGAGATCATCTGCACCATCGTCGGAGACGCATTGAAGCATGTTTTACTCACCGCCCGTGAACAGGGTATTTTTGATCCTCTTCCAAAGGCCGCTGGCTGCGAATTGGCGGTCGAAAATATTGAAGGCTTCTATGGCTGGCCCATGTACGAAGATCGCGGCAAGGAAAACCTCGTGTAACAGGATCCTCCCCTGACTGCGCGGCATCCCACGCAAATACCGATATTCCATGACGAACGTTTCCGATGCCGTTTCAATCTTGCGCGGGTGGGCTCGTTGGCTTTCCCACCGAGACGGTTTACGGACTTGGGGCGGATGCGCGGCAGTTACTAGCGGTACGAAAGATTTTCAGCGTTAAGGGCCGGCCGGGGACTAATCCTCTTATTGTGCATGTGGCGGATGAGGTGGTGGCGCGGCGGTATGCGGCGTGGTGGCCGGGGGAGGCGAGTGTGCTGGCGCGGCGGTTTTGGCCTGGACCGTTGACGCTGGTGGTGCCTAAGGGCGAAAGCATTGTTGCGGACGTGACGGCGGGGCGGGAGACGCGTTGGATTACGGGCGCCGGATCATCCTTTGGCGATGGAGTTGCTTCGGCAATTTGATGGGCCGCTGGCGGGGCCGAGCGCCAATCGATCGAATCATGTTTCGCCTACGACTGCCCAGCATGTACGGGATGATCTGGGGGATGCGGTGGATCTGATTCTGGAGGGTGGGCCTTGCGCAGTGGGTATTGAATCTACCGTGCTGGACCTCACGTCTACCCCGCCGACAATTCTTCGACTCGGGGGCGTGAGCCGAGAACAAATTGAGGCTGTTGTCGGCCCGGTCAGGCTGTTCACGGGCGTTGTGCCTGGCGGAGCCTCGGCCGCGAGTCCCGGTCAACAGGCGGTGCATTATGTCGCCCAAGGCCGCCGCCTTTTGGTTCGAGACGGCGCAGTGGGGGCAGGTGATCGGGTCGTCTGACGCCGGGCGATCCGGGTTTCTGCTCATCGGTACGAATCACCCCACTCCGGCCGGTCGGACCATCGCGATGTCGGCCAATCCTGCTGAATACGCCAGGGCTTTGTATGCCGCGCTGCGAGAGTTGGATTCGGATCACGTTGAGCGTATCTATATTGAGATGCCTCCCGATTCGCCAAATTGGGCGGCGATTCGTGATCGGCTGGTGCGGGCGAGCAAGGCGTTTATCTACGTGTAGACTTGTTGATATGCTTCGCGTGTTGGCCGATCATTGTTGCTGGCTTGCTGCTGGTGGGGTAGGGTGTTTTTGTGATGGCGAAGATGGCTCACAAGTTCGCGGCCAGCGACATCGACGAGCTGATCCTGCGGGTGAGGCATATCGGGCCTGAGCAGATCTACCCTGTGCGCGAGGGGATGACGCTTGGCGGAAATCCGACCAATACGATCATGGTGGTTCATTCCCGGGTTGCGCCGTTCCATGCGCAGGTGGTGAGAGATCCGGCGGGGAGATGGATCGTGCAATCCAAGCTGGAGACGGCGATTCTGGTCACGAGCGAAGGCGAGCCCGCGAACGAGATTGTTTTGAACGATGGCGTTGAATTTCGCCTCGGGCCAGCACGGATCACGTCGCGCGCCGGGCCAGGGCGGCAGGCGATGGCGGCGCTGGAGCATCTTGCGAGAAAACATCGATGCCCCCGTTGCCGGGAGGACCTGGCCGCGGTGCAGGAGGTTGCGGTCTTCTGTCCGCACTGCGGGATGGACCTTGGGGTTGATGCCAGTGCGTCCAACGCCACGCCGGATATGGAGCAGCTTAACGCGCTGCTGGAGCAGTTGTTTCAAAATGAGGGGGCCGGCCATGCACATTCGCCGGCCATCACGGCGTACGTTAACACCATGTATAACCTGGGCTGGCGCTACGAGAACGGCAATGGCGTTCTGCGAAATGTGGAGGAGGCGCTGCGCTATTACCGGCGAGCGGCGGCCATGGGCAGCCAACCTGCGAAGAGGCGATTGGAGAAAGAATAATCCTCGGTCATTAGGCAGACCGGGGAACATTCCGAAATAGATCAGCGACAAAGATGCTTAGTCCGGGCAACACTTCTCCACCATCCAGATGCGCCTGCTCATCGATTATGGCGGCGGCCTGCGCGGGCTGTGTGTAGACGGCAACGGATCGGGTAGAGGGGTCGATGATCCAGGCGAGGCGGCGTGCCGGATTGGAAGTATTCCAGAAGCTTCTGGCTCATTTCGCTGGCGGTGTTGCTGTCGCTGAGAACCTCAACGGCCAAGTCGGGCGAGATTGTGGGAATTGATTCCAGCGTCTTTGGCAAGCGTTCCTTGCTCACGAACCCCACATCCGGCAATCGGACGCGGCCCGACTTCATCCGCATTGTGCTGTCAGCGCCGGAGACTGCACCGAGATCGTGTTGATGCACGAATGGGCCAAGGAGTGCGGTGAGGTTGGCGCCGACAATCCCTTCCCAGTAGCCCATGGGCTTCTCCACAAGAGTTCCGTCGATGAGCTCGCAGAGGCGCTTGTCTTGTTCGACGAAGCGCAGCAAGTCGGCTTCGGTGGCCGTGCCGGGCCAGGGGTCGAAAATCACCCGCTCCAGCGGCACGCCTCCCAGCGCGGCCAGCCACTGGGCACCGTTGGTGAATTGGCGAGGGGGACTGAAGATTGAGGATGAAGCGACGGCGGTCATTGTGTGCGATTGTACCACGGCTATTGCGAAGGCGTGAATTTGCTTACGCCGTCATGGCGTCATGACGTGCAGGCGCGGGTCGGTCTTCGCGATGATTTCGCTGACGCCAGTCTGGTTGAAGCCTTTGAACCCCTGGTTGCGCTCGAGGTTTTCCAGATGTGAGCCGATGGCGCCGTGCTCTCGGAATTGCTGGGCCTGTTCTGGCGTGATCTGACGTTGTTCCAGTAGGCGAGCGACGCGACGTGAGATCGACGGCCCATCGCTCTCCTTCGGTGAAGGCTTGCTTGAGATATGGGAAGTTTGTGAAGGGCTTCATCACTTTTACGTTCGCCTGCGATTCGAGCTGTTGTTTGAGTGAATCGAAATCGAACTGGCATTCGAGGTGGTGCATGCCCGCCTGCAGGAAGGCCTCGCCGTGGAGGGCGCACCACAGGCCAACCGTGCCAAGCGTGTCGCGCGGCGGCAAGCCCGGTCGTGGGCGAAATCGGCCGAGAGTTCGTCGGGCGACAGATCGACGTCCGCGAAGATCACCAGGCCGGCCGCTGGTTGCTCCAGCACCTGCGCGCCCCACCCGGCCTGTGCGCCGGCATAGAAGCGTTCACGGCAGATGAAGCCGAGTTTTTCAAAGACGGCGATGAGGCGTGAGAAGTGCTCGCGAGAAGAGCGATAGGTGTGATGATCGTGATTGGCCCAGCCGAGGCCGAGTCGGTCCTGGCGCGATTTCTGGAACTGGCCTGCGCGGTTGCGGCGCTGCCAGTATTCGCGCTCGGCGGCGAAGAATAGATCGGCAGCCCAGTCAACGCCCAGGTCGGTGATGGCGTCTTCTACGAGACGCTCGGCGTGGGCAAAGCCCTCCAATTCGTCGTCAAAGCCGCGGCGGCGCATGCGAAAAGATTCGAGATGGGCGGCCGACGCGATGGCTTGATCGGGGCTGCTGCGAGGCGGGAGGAATGCGGGACAACCATGCCGCTCGACAACCCAAAGCTCGGCATCGCCGGACTTATCGACCATGCAAAGGCGCAGGGGCGACAGGGGCGCACCGGTGATGGGCCGAGAGATGCGGCCTGGGTGCGCGGCCAGGAAATCAATCACCGATTCGACTTTCAGGAGCACGCGCGTGGCGGCCTGGTCGTGCAGGACCAGGCGCGGGAAAACACCGCGCATGTTCGACCAGATCTCACACGCATCGCCACTGGGGGATCTTTTGAAGCCAGCATCCGATAAACGTGCCTGAAGCGTGTCACTGGCTGGAACAAAGATCGAGTCGATCCAGTCGCCAAAGCGAGTGCCGGTTTCATCGCGCATTCGATCGCAAAGGTGTGTGGCAAACCGGCTGTGGTTTAGAAAGTCGTGTAAAAGTTCCTGTAGGATTGTCTGTGCCTGGGGCTGAGGCGTGAAATGAAACTCATCGAGCGGGTTTGGGGCTTGCACGGGCATGGCGACAGCCTCGCTTGTCTGCAATATTATAGCCGCCAGGCATCGGATGCTGGAGTGCCCGGACCAAGCGAATACTGCAAGGAGTTATGTAATGAGCGATGAAGTAAAGGCCGACGGGATTCTGCAATTGGGGCTGGGGTTTTGGGCTTCAAAGACGCTGCTGAGCGCCGTGGAAATTGGGCTGTTCTCGTACCTGAGCAAAGCTCCGCGAAGCACAGGGAGGTGACGGCCGACCTGAAACTGCACCCGCGGGGCGTGCAGGATTTTCTGGATGCGCTGGTGGCGCTGAAGATGTTGCAGCGCAGCGCGGCCGAGTACAGCAACACGGCTGAGACCGAGAAGTTCCTCGTGCCGGGGAAGCCGTGCTACGTGGGTGGATTGCTCGAAATGGCAAGCGCCCGGCTTTATCCGTTCTGGGGATCGTTGACCGAGGCGCTGCGCACTGGGCAGCCACAGAACGAGGCCAAGAGCGGCGGCAATCCATTCGATGCAATGTATGCCGATCCGGATCGCCTGCGGCAGTTTCTGGGTGCGATGACGGGCTTGAGCCTCGATACGGCCGAGGCCATGGCCAGGAAGTTTAACTGGGATTATTACACTGCTTTCGCGGACATCGGCTGCGCGCAGGGGGGCGTGGCGGTACAGCTGGCCAAGGCCCATCCGCACCTAAACGGCTGGGGCTTTGACCTGCCGGCGGTGCAGCCGATCTTCGAAGAATACGTTCGATCGTTCGAGCTGCAGGATCGGCTGCAATTTGCGGCGGGCGACATGTTCGCCGACGCGTGGCCGGCGGCGGATGTGTTTATCCTGGGGCACATCCTACACGACTGGGGCATGGAGAAAAAGAAACAACTGCTCAAGCGTGCCTACGAGACGCTACCCAAGGGCGGCGCGATCATCATTCACGAATCGCTCATTGATGATGGCCGGCGCGAGAACGTGATGGGGCTGCTGATGAGCCTGAACATGCTGATCGAGACGCCCGAAGGGTTCGACTTTACCGGCGGCGACTGCCGCGAGTGGCTTGGTCAGGCTGGGTTTGCGGAGTCGCGCGTGGAACACCTGGCCGGTCCGCAATGGATGGTTGTGGGGATTAAATAATCGTTGCGCCGATTCAATGGTGGGTCCGAGAATCGCCGCGCACTGCCATCGGACTTCACGTCAAAAAGCAGGGCCGCTTCAGTCATGGTGGGAAAGCGCCGAAATGAATCTTGGCGCATTATGGCCTCCACCAACACCCCAACTGCTCCGCTGTCGTCCGACGAGAAACAATCGTCGGGCTTTCTTGCATTCCTCCGCCGGCTCATGGGAGAGCAGCCTTCGGCGTCGCCGGCCGCGACGGATGTTGGTTCGCCAGCTCAGACCAGTGTGCAGCCGCAGATCGTGATCGGGGGCTATCACATCCGTGCGCGGGACGATCAGGGTGTGCCGGCACCGGTGGGGGAGATCCTGCCGGATATTCGCGATGGGCTGGCGCAGCTGCCGCCGCTGCCGAACGTCGTGATTGAGCTGCTTCAGGAGATTCAGGATTCAAATTCGACGGCCGCCAGTGTCGGTAAAATTGCCTGCACCGATCCGGCGCTTGCCGCCTCGATCCTGCGGATGGTCAATGGCGCTGCCTTTGGCCTGATGCGCAAGATCACGTCGGTTTCAGAAGCGATCAGCTATCTGGGCTTCGCGGTCCTGAAGTCGCTTGTGCTTCGTCTGCGTCTGGACCAAATGCTTAAGGCGCGCACCCCTGAAGCGATGGAAGACGCCGAGGATTTGTGGGTGCATGCGCTGGCGGTTTCATACGTGGCCGATGCGCTGGCGGAGCGGGTCAGCAATGTTGATCGGGGATTTGTTTCCACCCTTGGCCTGCTGCACGACATCGGCAAGCTGGCCATTCACTCTCAGTTTCCAGACAAAGCCGCGGCGCTACGCGCTGAGGCGGCGCGAAATCCAGACGAGGGCATCCTGGCCCGCGAGACGCGGCTGCTGGGCGCTGATCACGCTGTTTTGGGGCGCGGCTCGGATTTCAGTGGTCGTTGCCGGCCGACATCACGCAGGCCATTCGCTGGCATCATTCGCCTGAAAAAGCTTTTGAGCCGGGCGATCCGCCGGCGCTGCGGCGCGGCCTGTATCTGGTGCAGATCGCCAACCAGCTCGTCAAATTCTGCTATGCCTATGGCCCGGATATGGAGATCGACGCCATCAGCGATGAAGCGCTTGTGGCGCTTGGCCTCTCGACGCCGCTGGTGACGTTGCTCGATGCAAAGGTGCAGCAGGCTATCAGCCGCGCGATTTTCGTGGCCGAGGAAAGCACGCGGCGCAAGCCCGCGCGCCGCGCCGCTTCATCAAATTGAATTTCGGGGATGACGCCTGCCGACTTGCCATCAAGCTTGAGACAGGGCCGGCCGCCCAGCGCATCACGACTTGCGAGGATGTGTTTGCGGATCTGCCAGTTGAAAAGGCCTCCTGCTTCACGCGCCACGCCGAAGACGAGAAGCCGCTGGCGCCGGCGGTGCTGCGGTCGATGGCTCGCGTGAGCATCACCGCCCCGGCCACGCAAAGCGGCATCGAATATCTGGTCGTCTCGGCCATCACGCACCAGGATGCTCTGGACGTGCCGACGCCGCGCCTGCGTCAACCGGCGCGCCTGCTGGTCCGGGCACTGCTGCCGAACCTTCTTTCGGAATCGGGCGACATTCATCTCGTGCAGAGCCTCGATAAGGATTGCCTGCGCATCGCCATCCGCGCCGAACGCCTGAATTTCAGCCGCTTTGGCAACGTCTCTAATGAGTTGGCCATCCGCGCACTCGAAGTAGAACTTGCCAGCGTCTTGAACCTCGGCTGGTTTGAAAAGATCGAAGTGACCCCCGACGGCACGGGCATTCTCTTCACTTCCCATGGCTGAATCGGCCGAGAGCATCATTCGAGCAGTTGCCGGTAAAGCTCGATTACTTCCGTCCAGGCGAATCGCCGCTCCACGTCCTTCCGCCCCGCCTCCACCAATCGCGCCCGCAGCGCTTCGTCCTTTACCATCCGCTGGATTGCCTGCGCCAGCGCCCGAGGCGATCGGGCCGGAACCAGCAGCCCCGTTTGGCCATCGCGAACGACATCCCTGATCCCGGAAACATCGGTGGCGATCACCGCCACGCCCGCCGCCATCGCTTCGATGAGCACAAGGCCAAATCCTTCGGCGTCGGATGGCAACACCAGAATCCCCACACGCCCCAGCGCCTCCTGTGGCCGGGCCACCGGGCCGTGCAGCGTGATGCGGTTGGACAATTGCAATTGTGCGATCTTGCGTACAATTCGTGGGCCTTCGCTCCCGTCTCCAAAAATATGCAGATGCACCAGCTCGCCCAGCTCGCCCACCGCTTCGATCAAATCATCCACGCGCTTAACCGGATCCAGCCGGCCTAGAAAGCCGATCGGAAACGCGCTGCTTGATTCCGGCTTGGCAGGCGGAAGTTGAAACTCCGTCACGTCCACGGCATTTGGGATGATGACGATTTTCTTCGCCGGCACGCGGGCCCATTCCCGCGCGGCGGCGGCCGCTGACTCTGATGGCACGACAATCCTATCGGCCGCGTGCTGCGCCACCGCCTGTAGCCCCCAATGCCATCGCGGCAGCGGCTGGGTGGTTTGAATTGACTGAAAGCTGCGCACTTTGGGTAAGAGCAGCTTCGCCCCTGCGATCATGGCGTTGGCGTGCACCAAAAAACTAAGAATAGTATCAATCCGCTCTTCCCGAATCAGCCGCACCAGCCGCGCCCGCGTTGTTGCAAAATCCAACACCCCGCGCGCCCCCAGTGCCGTCACGCGCCCTCCAGCCTCGACAATCTGGTCTGCAACCGGCCCCCACGCTCCCAGGCAGGCAACTTGTATTTCAGCAACGTCGGCTCGTGGAAGACGCAGCGACAATTCGCGGACCACGGTTGGCGTGCCGCCAATTTCAAGGTCCGTGATAAGCAGAAGCACGCGGCGTCGCACGGCGGCCACCATAGTGCATGGCGCAGCTGTTTCAAATGAGTCGCCGATCAGACCAGCCGCACTTCCATCAACTCAAGCCAGTTGCCGGCCGGGTCCTTCAGCACCAGGCGCTCAACTCCCGGCGTTAACGATCGCTGGCGGAGATACTCGATCTGCGCCTCGCGTAATTTCATCTCCGCGGCGTCCAGCGATTTGATCTCGATCTGCAGCGGCCGAAAATCGTCGCGGACGATCAGAGGTTCCTGCAACGCAAACCACAGCCGGAAGTTCTCTGCCTGGTAGGTAAGTCCCGCTTCGCCCGGATCGCGTACGAAGCCCAGGAGCGTGACGTAGAACTGGTCCAGCTTCGGCTCGAGACTCGGGATGGCCGGAAGCGCAGCGTCGGCGACCGTGACCAGGCGCACGGGGATCGGCTCGTTCATGCGCGGACGGTCGTCAAAGACTGGCTGGGTTCCGGTGGATTCTTCAAGTTCCATGGTGGGCCTTTTGTGCTTTGCTGGTTGTATCACTTTGGGCGTGGATTGTGGTGAAGGAGAGAGTTGCTAGTTGCTGGTTGCTGGTTGCTAGTGAGGTCGGCGCATGGCAGGGGCCGTGGTGGTGGGGGCTGACGGTCGGGCGGGCATGGGTCCTTTTTCGGGTACTCATCGGGGGATCACTGTTGCTTTAACTTTTGATCGGGACGATGGTTCTGCAACTGTCGCAGGAGAGGGGCGGATATGGCACATGTAAGGCTGGCAATCCTTGTGTATCGGGGGTTTTCCTTGCATTCTGCGGTCGGCACGAGGTTTGCGTTTAATAAAAAGTTTGGGCATGGGCGAGGAAACATTGGTGGTTGGCCGATACAACATGGTTATCGGTCCTGACGGAGTAGCTATGCAGACAACGACCATCACCCTTCCGATCTGCTGCGATCCGGAAGCGTTTAAGCTTCTGGCGTCACAGCTTTCGGCGATTGAATCCACCGATGCGCTACTTTATGGCGCGATCGCCCTTTCGATGCATCAGCTCAGCGGCATCGTCCCGTCTCGGATCGATACGCGGTTACAGCGCATGGCCGACACCATCCGATCGCGGGTGCGCGGCCATCAGCCGCAGGCGATTCTCGCGCATATGCATGAGGTGCTGTTCGAAGAGGAACGCTTCATCGGCAACACCAACGACTATTACAATACGGCCAACAGTTATCTCCCGCAGCTGCTTGAAACCAAACGCGGCCTGCCTATCTCGCTGAGCCTGATCTACAAGATCATCGGCGAGCGTCTGGGGTTGCGCACGTGTGGCATTGCGCTGCCGGGTCACTTTCTGGCGGGGGTGCAGTTTGAGGGGTCGTTGATGCTGATCGACCCGTTTTATGGCGGGAGGGAGCTTTCGCCGGAGGAGGCGCATGCGCGGATGCAGCAGGTTTATGGGCCGGAGGTGGAGTGGTCGGACGATCTCTTGCAGCCGACGACCAACCGCCAGTGGCTAACGCGCATGTTGCAAAACCTGTTGAACACGTTTGCCAGCGCCGGGCAATACAACGACGTGGCGGCGATGCTGGAGATGGAGATGTTGCTTTGGCCTAACGAGGATCGGCTGCAGCGCGATTTGGCGCTGGTGCTGGCGCGGTGTGGGATGAGCCAGCCGGCGTTTGTGTGGCTGGATCAGTATTTGAAGAACAACCCGGACGATCCGCAGAAGCGGGATTTGAAACAGTTGCTCGATGTGCTGGCGGCGTGACACCTGAGTGCTACAGCTTGCGTGCACGGTCCTTCAATAGGATTGGAATGTTGTCTTCAATGGGGTAGGCCAGTCCGAATCTCTCGTTCACGAATTCGTGCCGATATGGATCGTGGGTCAGATCGCCTCCCGTGATCGGACAGCGCACCAGATGGACGATATCCAAGTTATTTTCTCCCGCTTTCTGCTGACGGAGGAAAGCTGCCAGGGCTTGTGACTCGCCAGCAGCGTTTCCGAGCTTGGCGGCAATGGCGTATACACTGTCGGAGAACCAGCCGACCGGCGGCAGTACTGACGAGAGTCCTGTCAGGGCCATGGACGCCGCGACAACACACTTGCTGAAGAGCGGCACGTACTTCAAATCAATGGGCTGAATCCCAATTCCGAAGAATGCGTGGACGCGGTAGTCAAAGTTGCCGAAGATTTCGTTCATCAGGCCGCGCAACTCTGCGATGGAGTAGTAGCGAACCACGTGCGAGGTCATATCGTGTTCGTTGCCGAATCCTGCCGCCTTGCGCACGCGCGCTCGCCACGCCACTGGGCGAACTGGTTCCACAAGCCGCTTGAAATTGGAACAATTTGCAGTGGCCGCCGGGCCTGAGACATCGGCGGATGTGATTGATGCAGCTTTTGGCCTTGGCGCGGTGGGCGTGCTGGATGGCGCTAAAAGACCACGCGGCATCGAATAGCTCGTCCGTGAAGGGCAGGTCGGAGAGATCGGCCACCACGTTGTAGGCCTGCACGCCGCAATCTTTCAGGACGCGCAGCGCCGCCTGAATGGACTCCAGCCGAATATCAACGCTAATGGGTATGAACCCCTTCTGCGAAGAGCTCACCAGCCATCGCCCCCAGCCACAGCCGATATCGAGAAACAGCCCTCCGGCCTTGCCGTCCATCGGCAATTCTGGAATGGGATAAGACTTCAGTCGGCCGATGCAGCCGCGATACATGTAGCCGTTTGTCGATGCCACCATCGACTGCACGAACGAATCTGGAGTGATATTGAATTCTCTGGCCATGTGTACGGATTTAAGATCGTTGGATCGCTGGTTGGAAATACGACTGCAATGGTCGGACGCCCCAATCGCCGGATTGCAGGGCCTGTATCGCCAGGGCGCAGGCGTGGGCGGCGGTCAGGGTGGTAATCATTGGGATCTTGTGCAGCACTGCCATGGCGCGGATTTGCCCTTCATCGGTGTGTGGGCCTTTGCGGGTGGGGGTGTTGATGATGAGCTGGACCTGGCCGTTCTTGATGAGGTCTTTGATGTTTGGGCGGCCTTCGGACAGCTTTGGGATCAGGCGCGCCTCGATGCCATTTTTTAGAAGCTCATCGCGCGTGCCGGCGGTGGCGACGATGGTGAAGCCGCAGTCGCGGATGATGCGGGCGGTGTCGATGATGGCGGACTTGTCGGCGGAGCGGAGGGAGATAAAGACCGTCCCTTTGGTCGGGAGGACGGTGCCGGCGGCGATCTGGGCCTTGGCGTAGGCCATGGGGAAATTCTGGTCGATGCCCATGACTTCGCCGGTGGAGCGCATCTCCGGGCCGAGAATGACGTCGACGCCTGGGAATTTGCTGAAGGGGAAGACGGCTTCTTTGACGGACATGTGCGTGGGATTGGGCTGCTCGGTGACGCCGAGGTCGGCCAGGGATTTGCCAGCCATGACCTTGGCCGCGAGTTTTGCCCAGGGAATGCCGGTCGCTTTTGAAACAAACGGAATGGTGCGCGACGCACGCGGGTTGACTTCAATCACATAGATGTCGTTGTCGCGGATGGCGTATTGCACGTTCATGAGCCCGCGAACGCGGAGGGCCTTGGCGAGGGCGCGGGTCTGGTCCTTGAGGCGCTGGACGATTTTCGCGGACAACGAGAACGGCGGCAGGGCGCAGGCGCTGTCGCCGGAGTGGATGCCGGCTTCTTCGATATGCTCCATGACGCCGGCGATGATGGCCTGGCCGGAGCCCTCACCCCTGCCCTCTCCCAGCGTACTGGGAGAGGGGGAAGGATTTGCAGCGAAGTCGGCGATGCAGTCGACGTCGACTTCGGTGGCGGCGTCGAGGAACTTGTCGATCAAGATGGGGGAATCGGTGGTGGCCGCCCCGGTGCCTGATGCTTCGATGGCGTTGGCCATGTAGTAGTTGAGTTGCGTTTCGTCGGAGACGATTTCCATGGCCCGGCCGCCCAGTACGAAACTGGGGCGCACGAGGACGGGATAGCCGATGCGGCGTGCGATCTCGCGGGCCTCGGCCATGTTTCGGGCGATGCCATTTTCGGGTTGCTTCAGGCCGAGCTTTTGGAGGAGGTCGCGAAACTGCTCGCGATCACCGGCCGCGTCAATGGATTCGACGGTGGTGCCGAGAATGGGGACGCCGGCGTCTTTAAGACCTTTGGCGAGGTTGAGGGGGGTTTGGCCGCCGAATTGGACGATGACGCCTTTCACCAGGTTGCTGGTTGCTGGTTGCTGGTTGCCAGTGGGGGAGAAGGGCCCGCCGTTGAGGCGTTCGCAGATGTTGAGGACGTCTTCGTGGGTGAGGGGTTCGAAGAAAAGCAGGTCGGAGGTGTCGTAATCGGTGGAGACGGTTTCGGGATTGGAGTTGACCATGACGGATTCGAAGCCGATTTCCTTCATGGCGAAGGCCGCGTGCACGCAGCAGTAGTCGAATTCGATGCCCTGGCCGATGCGGTTGGGGCCGCCGCCGAGGATGATGACTTTTGGTTTCTGGGTGAGGCGGATTTCGTCTTCGACGACGGTTGCGCCGTTTTGGGTGAAAGGGGTTTCGCAGGTGGAGTAGTAGTAGGGGGTGGCGGCCTCGAATTCGGCAGCGCAGGTGTCGACCAGCTTGTAAACGGATTGGATCCGCAGGTTATGCAGCGCACGGCGCACCGTCTCCGGACTTACGCCAAGGCACGCGGCCAACTGAACGTTGCTATAACCCCACTGCTTGGCCTGTCGCAACAGTTGAGATACTGCCGGGTATGTATCTTTTATTTCGCGGTCGCTGAGAGGGGCACTTGCGGACGGCAGGATATCGGCCTCGTGCAGGCCGTCGCGCAGTTTATCTTCGAACTCCACCAGCTCGCGCATCTGGGCCAGAAACCAGCGGTCGATTTTTGTCAGGTCGTAAATCTGATCGATCGTCCAACCCATCTTCAGCGCATAGCGCAGGTAGTAGAGACGGCCCTGGCTGGGGACGGCCAGCTTGCGGCGCAGTTTTTCCAGGGAGATTGGCCAGTCATTGTCGGGGGATTCGCCCTGGACGGTTTTATCGCTGGCGTCATTGGCCCCCGCCGACCGTGCCGTGGGCGGCAAGGCGGGATCGTTCGTGGCATGGGCGCCCCGCCCATGTGTTTCGTCGAACACGGGCGAGGCGCCCGTGCTACGGGCAGTTGAGCCACTTGTCGTATTTGTCCAGGCCAAAGCCGAAGCGTTTTACTTCCATGCTCCGGATGCCTTTTTGGAGGGCTTCTTTGAATGTGCGGCCGATGGCCATCGCCTCGCCCACGCTTTTCATCTGGGTTGTCAGCGTTTCATCGGCGTCGGGGAATTTCTCGAAGGTCCAGCGGGGGATTTTGATGACGCAGTAGTCGATGGTGGGCTCGAAACAGGCCGAGGTGTGGCGTTCGTAGGAGCCGTCGATGCGCTTGAGGCTGGTGATGTCGTTTGATAACTCATCCAGCGTGTAGCCCACGGCCAATTTCGCGGCCATCTTTGCGATGGGATAACCGGTCGCCTTGGAAGCCAGCGCTGACGAGCGCGACACACGGGGGTTCATCTCGATGACGACCACATCGCCGTTGTCCGGGTTTACGCCGAACTGGATGTTCGATCCGCCTGTCTCGACGCCCACCGCGCGGATGATGGCAATAGACGCATCCCGCAGGCGCTGGTATTCCTTGTCGGTCAGGGTCTGGATGGGGGCGACGGTGATTGAATCGCCGGTGTGAACGCCCATGGCGTCCATGTTTTCGATGGAGCAGATGATGACCACGTTGTCGTTGCGGTCGCGCATCACCTCCAATTCGTATTCCTTGTAGCCGATCACCGATTGCTCGATCAGCACTTCGGAAACGGGCGAGGCGTCGAGGCCGCGTTGGACGATGCTTTCAAACTCTTCGACATTGTAGGCGATGCCGCCGCCGGTGCCGCCGAGAGTGAAGGCGGGACGAATGATGAGCGGCAGGCCGATGTCGGCCAGGACCTCGCGGGCATCGTCCATGTTATGAACCACGCCCGAGCGCGGCACCTTCAATCCGATCTTGATCATCAGGTCCTTGAAGACCTGGCGATCTTCGCCGCGAAAGATGGCTTCGCGGTTACGCGCCGATCATCTGCACGCCATGCTTAGTGAAGATTCCGCGGTCGTAGCAGGCCATGGCGGTGTTCAGTCCGGTCTGGCCGCCGAGGGTTGGGAGACAGGCATCGACCGGATGCCCCGCGCCGGCCTCATAGACCAGGATTTTTTCGACGGCTTCGGGTGTGATGGGCTCGATGTAGGTGGCGTCGGCGAACTCCGGATCGGTCATGATGGTGGCCGGGTTGGAGTTGATGAGGACGACGCGGTAGCCCTCCTCCTTCAGGGCGCGGCAGGCTTGAACGCCGGAATAATCGAACTCGCAGCCCTGGCCGATGACGATTGGGCCCGAGCCGATGATAAGAATGTTGTGGATGTCGGTGCGCTTGGGCATGATGATGTCATACGGCGGTTTAGGATCGAGCGCACGCGCCGCCCAGGGCCTCTAAAAAATTTGGCCTAGTGTATGAGCGCGTCGGTGAAATTCCAATCAACGCACGATCGTTTAACCCGCCCGCCTACCCCAAAATCGCGTCGACCACCTTGGCGGGCTCCACTCCGGTGAGCCGCGCGTCCAGCCCCTGGAATTTTACTGAAAAACGTTCGTGATTGATCCCGCACAGCTTTAGCATCGTCGCGTGCAGGTCGTGCATGCTGACGACGTTGTCGACAGATTTGTATCCCAGCTCATCGGTCCCGCCATAGGTGATGCCGGGTTTGATGCCGCCGCCGGCCATCCAGAGCGAGAACGCCAGGATGTGATGATCGCGGCCGCTTCCCTGGCCCATCGGCGTTCGGCCAAACTCTCCGCCCCAGATGATCAGCGTATCATCCAGCATCCCCCGCTGCTTCAGATCCTTGACCAGCGCTGCACTGGCTTGATCGGTTTCCTTCGCTGAGAGCGGCATGTTTTTTTCGATGTCCGAATGGTGGTCCCAGCCGCGGTGATAAAGTTGAATAAAGCGCACGCCGCGCTCTGCAAGCCGCCGGGCCAGAAGGCAATTGGAAGCGAAGCTGCCATCGCCGGGGTTTTTGACGCCATACAGATCGAGCATCTGCTGGGGCTCTTTGGAAAAGTCGGTCAGTTCGGGCACCGACGTCTGCATGCGAAAGGCCATCTCATATTGCGAGATGCGCGTCTGGATTTCAGGGTCGACCCGCTCTTCGGCCAGCATGCCGTTCAGGCGGTTGATCTCCTCGACCACCAGGCGCTGCTGGCTTTGGCATACGCCCTCTGGGTTGCCGACGTAATGGACCGCGTTGCCCTTGGACTGAAATTGAATCCCCTGGAACCGGCTGGGCAGAAAGCCGCTGGACCATTGCCGCGCCGACACCGGCTGCGCGCCGCCGCCTTTGGTGGTCGAGACCAGCACGATGAAGCCGGGAAGGTCGTCGCTGTGGGAACCCAGGCCATACAGCAGCCACGAGCCCATGCTCGGCCGGCCTTTCAGGATCGAGCCGGAGTTCATGAACGCCTGGGCAGGGTCATGGTTGATCTGTTCCGTCACCATCGACCGCACGATGCAGATGTCGTCGGCGATCTGGGCCGCGCCCGGGAATAAGCTGGAAATCTCCTGCCCCGACTTCCCATGCTTCTGAAATTCCGCGAACGGCGCACGTGCGATCAGCGTCGCATTCTGAAGTTGGGCCAACTGCTGGCCTTTGGTGAAAGATTCGGGGAATGGCTTTCCGCCAAGCCGCTTCAGCTCCGGCTTGAAATCAAAGCTTTCCAGATGCGAAGGCCCGCCGGCCATGCACAGGTGAATCACCCGCCTGGCCTTGATTGGGAAATCCGGCTTGGCAATCACGCCGCGCCATCGGCCATCTGTCTCTCCCGCTGCGCCGGCGGCCGACGTTCCAAGCAGACTGGCCAGCGCCATGCCGCCCAGGCCAACCCCCGTGCGCGCCAAAAATGCCCGCCGGTTGATGCGGGATCGGAATTCGTTCATCCGGTTGGTCATGATCGAATCGACCATTCTGCACATTGTACACGTCCCGCCAAAGCGCCGTTGGCACTCTTAAAAACGAGCCATTGCAAACAGGCCCTCCGACCCCGATGCTTTCATGGGTGAATCCATTGCGCATCATGTTTGCCGGCAGCGGCGAGTTTGGCCTGCCGTCGCTTCGCGCGCTGCGCGGGGCGGGGCACGAGATCGTTCGAGTGATTTCCCAGCCGGATCGACCGGCCGGGCGTGGTGGCAAAGTGACGCCCACCCCCATTTCACGCTTTGCGCTGGCCGAGAATTTGCCGCTGCTGCGCACCGAGAACATCAACAGCGAAGTGATAGGGGATGCGGACCTCATGGTGGTGATTGCGTTTGGACAAAAGATCGGCCCGGACTTGGTCAATCGCCCCAGGCTCGGCAGCATCAACCTGCACGCGTCGCGGCTGCCGAAATATCGCGGTGCGGCACCGATCAATTGGGCGATTCTTCGGGGCGAAACGACCACCGGCAACTCTGTTATCCGCCTGGCGCAGCGCATGGACGCGGGCATGATTTTGGCCCAATCGGAACTGAACATTGGTGAATCGGAGACGGCCGGGGAACTGCATGACCGGCTTGCGGAGGATGGGGGCGGCCTTGTTTTGCAGGTGGTCGAAGCACTTTCAACGGGCACGGCCATCGAGCAAGCGCAGGATGAATCGCTCGCGACCGCCGCCCCAAAGCTAAGCCGTGAAATGGCTCGGCTGGAATGGACGCAAACAGCCAGAGCGTTGGCTTGCCATATTCGGGGGCTGTCTCCCTGGCCGGGCTGCCGGGTCAGGCTGATCGACGCCTCGGGCAACACGCTCGGCCGTCTTGTGCTAGTGCGAGCCCGTTCTGTCGGGGCCACCGATGCGCCGGCGGGTGTGATCGATAATGTTGGGAACGTGGGCGCAGCGGATCAACATGGGCTGGAAATCATGGAAGTTCAGCCGGAAGGCAAGCGCCCCATGTCCCTGCAAGCGTATCGCAATGGCCATGCGTGGGAACCGGGCATGCGCCTCGACAACGTGGATTAAATTCTTGCGCGTGCGCTACAATGGCTTCACATTGTCCGCACGTGATATGGCACTTTCGAGTCTGGACCGCAAGAGCCTTCCCCATTGGCCGGCCGATCTTTTGCCGCGCGCGTTTGTGAAGAGCGCATCCGATGTTCGCGACTCGCGCGATCGCGCATTGGCTGAGCAGATTGAAATTGGCGTGGTGAAAAACCTTCTCCTGCTCCAACACCTTCTTCAGCATTATTCCGGCCGGGCCTTGAAGAGCATCGACCCGCTGGTGCAGAAGATCATCGTCATCGGCCTCTACCAACTCCGCTTCCTCCAGCGCATCCCGGACTCGGCGGCCGTTAACGAGGCAGTGGAACAGGCCAAACGGCTCGGCCTCGGCCGCGCCTCGGGCTTCGTGAACGCTGTCTTGCGGAAAGCCGTTCGCGAACCTCAACCGCCCTTGCCCGCTGCCCAGCCTGACCCGCACCGTTATACGGAGGTGGTGCTGTCCCATCCGCCGGAGCTATTTGATCGGCTTGCGTCGCTTCTGGGTTGGGAGCGTGCGATCGAAATCTGCGGCCACGACAATTGCGAGCCGCCAACGCTTATGCGGCTTGCCCCAGGCGTATCGCCAGAGCACTTGGCTGGGTCGGGCGTTGTTGTTCGCCCGCACAAGCAGAATGGCATCGTCGTAGTTGAAGGCGCAAAGCAGGCACTCTTGGCCGAGTGGGCCCAGCGGCGGTTGGCCCAGGTCCAGGACCCCACGGCCGCCAGAGTCGTGGAGCAACTTGGCGTCCGACTTGGGGACGTTGTGATGGACCGGTGCAGTGGCATGGGGACCAAGACAATTCAAATGCGGGAGATGGCGGGGGATGAGGGGCTTGTGGTTGCAATTGACCCCTCGGCCGCGAGATGTGAAGCACTGCTGCGGACCGTGAAGCAGCGCGAATATACAAACGTGCGCGTCCGTCAGATCGGTATGATCGGAGATCTTTCGACCGACGATCCGCGTCTTTACGACCGAATCCTGATCGATGTTCCATGCAGCAACAGCGGCGTGATGGCGCGCCGTGCAGAGGCGCGCTACGTGCAGACGTCGCAGCAACTCGTGTCGCTTCAAAAACTGCAGGACCGCATATTGAATGACACGGCCCAATGCCTGAAACCTGGCGGCCGCCTGGTCTACAGCACGTGCAGCATCTGGCCCGACGAAAACCAGCAGCGCATCAATGTCTTTCTTGGCCGCCATCCCTCCTTCGAATTGCTCGATCAACAATCCACCCTGCCCGAATCAGACGACGATCCGGGCAATTATCACGATGGCGGCTATTTTGCCCTGCTCACCCGCCGGTAGATTCAACCACCCCCCTTTATCATGCCGATGCTGTCAATGAGGAGCCTCTCCACATGGCATACGGGTTTATTTTTGGATCGATCTTGTGCGTCTGGGCCATGCTCCGCGTTTTAGGCGATCAGCGCACGCAGTCTCTCGAGTCCATCCGACAAAAATCCGAAACATCCTCGGCAGCTCCCACCTCCAACGCCGCCCAAATCCACGTCAAAGGTGCGCGAACACCCGGCACCTGAATGCCCTTCCCGCAGTTTTGTCCTGCCCCTGCTTTGCTGGCCCGAACACCGGCATAATGGTCGTCAATCTGCCGGAGGAATGCCATGCCCACCCCTGACCCCACCCACCTCCGTCGCACCGCCACCGACGCCGCCGTCTTTGATGAGCGGGGCCGGATTCTTCTGCAGCGCCGTTCGGACTTCAACGTCTGGGGTCTTCCTGGCGGCGCGATCGAGGTCGGCGAAACGCTTGTCGAGGCCGTCCAGCGCGAGGTGAAGGAGGAAAGCGGGTACGACGTCGAAGTCATCCGCCTGATCGGCGTCTACGGCGACCCGAATTTCACAACCACCCGCTACCCCAGCGGCGATCTCGTTCACTATGTCAGCCTCACCTTCGAATGCCGCGTTACGGGCGGAGAGCTCAAGATGAACGAAGAATCAAACGCCATGGCCTGGTTCGACCGCACGGAGCTTCCGGCCGAGATATTTCCGGATCAACTGCCACGGATTCGCGATGCATTTGCGGCGGAACCCATTACGGTGATCCGCTAATGGGCGAAGCGAGTCAATCGGCCTGCGTCCTTGAAGCCCATGCTCGTCCGCGCCTCTCGACGGAGCCTCCCAATGCTGGGCATATCTCCGGGAGTGTTCTGGTGTCGATGAGCAAATAATCAGGCGTCACGATCCAATAGAAAACATTCATTGTCTAGTCCGCGCGGCCCCGCTATTCTCCCCCGCTCCTGTCAACCAAAGGCCACCAATGAAATACCTCCTCGCCGCCCTCCTCTCCCTCCTCCCGCTCACCACCCTCTCCCTCCGCGCTGCCGACGATCCTGCTCTCGCCCCACTTCGCCTGGCTGACGACACTCGCGTCGCGGCCACCCTTGCTGCCGATCCGGCCAAGCTCTCTCCACTGCTCTCCGATGATCTTCGCTATGCCCACTCTACCGGCGGCATCGACACGAAGGCTTCGCTGGTTGAGAGCCTCACCACCGGCCGGCTGAAGTACACGCAGTTTAATTATCAGGAGCGCACTTTTACTCTGGCCGCTCCCACCATCGCCACCATGACCGGCCGGGCTGCTATTGAGACTGTGTCGGACAAAGGTCCGGCCGCGGCGACGCTTGGTTTTCTTGCAGTTTACCGTCAGGAAGATGGCCACTGGCGCCTGCTTGCGTGGCAGTCTTGCAAGCTCCCGCCCACCACCGCCCCCGCCAGGTGAAGCTCTGGCACTGTCTTTTGGAGATGAACGATTTGGAGTCACGCGTTCATCTGGCTGTCAGTTGACATGGCCGCCGCCTCCCGCTTAGGATTTTCTGCATGTGACCGCCGAGATCAGTCCCGTTGGACTGGTGCGGGGAACCCAACGTTTTTGGAGAAATTTGATTCAACCAGAAACAGGGGCGCAGGGGTCTTGAGTCAGACCCCAGGGCACTTTCAGGCCCCAGCCCGTCAGCTAACCCCGTAGGCATGTGAAAGGGCACAACGTAAGCTCTCCTGTGGCAGCAATCTTTTAGTTTGCTGGCGCGACCTCCGAGCTATCGCTGTGCAAATCAATGAATGACGGCGGCCTTTCGCGGGCAGGAACCGCGAGCGGCCTTGGGACCGTACATTCGTGTTTTGAGCAGTCCTCTATGCATTCATCAGACAACGGGCAGGACAAGCCCGCGGCGCTGGCGCTTTTATCAAGCGAACGGCCTCGGAACGTCACGTGGCGGCAGGCCGCTGGGCTGCTCTTTGGCGACTGGGGCACCAGCCGCCTTTATGTGCTGGGCTTGGCGTTCCTGTTCGCCGGCCGGACCAGTTTTTACCTCATTCTCGCGATGAGCCTCCTCATCGTTGCCGTCGGCTGGGCCTATACCCAGATCTGCCGCATTTATCCTGACGGCGGCGGCGTCTACACGGCCGCCAAACACCGTAGCCGGATGCTTGCAGTCGTCGGCGCGCTGCTCCTGTTCGCGGACTACACCGTCACCGCCAGCCTCAGCGCCTTGGACGCATTTCACTACTTCGGCCTGCCGATGAAGCGCCAGGTGGCCCAGGAGCGGCCGGCCGAGGCGTCGCTCGCGCCCTCGCCGACGGTTGATGCCGGCGGCGATATCGTGCTCGAACATGAAGATGCGTTCGAGCAAAAACTCGCGGCCTTGCCCGGTGGAATCCAGTTGCCGCCGGAAACCAAGACCAACAAGTTCTGGTACAGCCCCGACGAACATCGCTTAAAGTTCGTTGGCCACATGAGCCGCCAGCAGTTGACCGACTACTCCACCCTCTCAACTGACCCAAGTTGGCGGACGGCCGTGGAGGAGCTTTATTCTCAATCCCAGCCCGAGCGCCTCCTGGCCATCGACTCGCCGGGCCTGTGGGCGATTATCGCCATCGGCCTGATCGGCCTGTTCAATCTCATGGGCCCCAAGCACACCGGCGGCTTTGCGCTCGTGGCGGCCGTTGGCATGGTGCTCATTACTTTGCTCATCGCCTGCTGCGCCCATCCCCAGATCTCGCTGAAAAACGTGCAATTCGGCACGCTCCACCACCGCCCCGGCGACATGTGGATCGCGTTTGTCTCCATCGTCCTTGCCCTGTCGGGCGTCGAGGCCATTGCCAATCTCACCGGCGTGATGAAAAAACCCGTGGCCCACACTGCCCGAAAAGCGATCTGGGTGGTCACCGCCGAAGTCGCTGTGTTCAACGTTTTGCTCGCCCTCTGCATGCTCGCCATCTTTCCCCTCGACCGCGCTGAGCATTACCAGGACATGCTTGCGTATCTGTCAGGCCATTACACCAACGCCTTTCTCCACGGCGCTGGTGAATGGATGGTGCGCATCGTGGGCGGCCTGCTTCTGCTCTCGGCCGCCAACACCGCCATCATGGACATGATCTCAGTTCAGTACCTCATGGCCCGCGATGGCGAGCTGCCCGCAGTTCATGCAGGCACTCAATCGCTTTGGCGTGCCGTGGATGCCGGCCGTTGTTGCCGCCAGTGTCCCGATCCTTGTCCTGGCCATCAGCCACGATCTGGAAAGCCTGGCCGCCCTCTACGCCATCGGCGTGATCGGCGCGGTGGCGATCAACGTCACGCTGTGCGCGCTCCATCCGCGCCTCCGCCGGATGCACCGCAAGGTGCCGATGATGATCCTGGGCATCGTCCTGCTGGCCATCTGGGTGACACTGGCCTGCACGAAGCTCCACGCGCTGTTGTTCGTCACCGTCGTTATGGTGGTGGGCCTCACCGCCCGCCAGATCAACAAGCAGATGTCGACGCGCAAAGGCCCCAGACTGAGTCTGCTGCGCCGGGCCATCGCCGAGCAATTGACGCCCGAGGCATTCGCGCAAAGAAACTTTTGATCGGCACGTATGGCTCGGATTCGCTGGCAATGGCCGGGATGTGGCTGGCCAAAGAGGAAGAGGCGACGCTTGTCGTTTGTTTCATCCGCGAGGTGAACCTCTCCTTCAAATACGGCAACCAGAAGA
The DNA here is from genome assembly GCA_963788015.1 of uncultured Phycisphaerales bacterium. GTDB lineage: Bacteria > Planctomycetota > Phycisphaerae > Tepidisphaerales > Tepidisphaeraceae > JBBRHH01. The sequence goes on along the minus strand of CAWBEY010000012.1, from coordinate 638,798 downwards.
CCCTTTCGATTGACACCGATCTGGCCGCCCAGCGAACGTTCGCGCGGTTTCTTGAGTTGGCTCATCAGTTGAAGGTGCCGATCATTCCCGTGTACGACACTGGCCCGGATGCGGGCGAACTGCTGGCCGAGAACGCTGCCATTTATGCGTGCGAGCGGCTGCTGATTGGCACGAGCCGTCAGGGCGTGATCTATCATTTTGTAAAGGGGCATTTTCAGAGGCGGCTGGAAGCGCTGTTGCCGCCGGATATTCCGGTGCAGGTGATTACGGAAGAGATGGCGCCGCCCGAGGCCCACGCGATGGCCGCCGTGCCGCCGCGGGAGGGGCATTGATCCTCCACGTCGTGTGAACCGAAGGTGACTTGCGCCCGTTTGCAATGGCGGCCCGATCATCTAAGTTGCAATCAACCTCATGAAGCCGCGCAAGCCCCCTCTTCGCCTTCAACCCACCACCCTGTGGGACTACCCATCGCAGGACTACGGCGACAAGCAGCAGGGCCTTCCCGGCTATCAGGGCGCCACGCCCAGCTACATCATCTGGAACCTGTTGCAGCGCTACACCAAGCCCAATCAGCTTGTCATCGATCCGTGTGCCGGCAGCGGCACGACGCTCGACGTCGCCCGCGACCTTGGCCGGCGAGCGCTGGGCTATGACGTGCATCCAGCCCGCAAGGATATCTTCCGTGTGGATGCGCAAGCTCCCGCCCGAGCTGACAGGCAAGGCCGATTTTGTCTTCATCGATCCGCCCTATTCCACCCACATCGACTACGGCCCCGATCCGCGCGACATCGGCAAGCTGAGTGCCGCCGGGCCGGAATATTACATGGCGATGGAACAGGTAATCGCCGAGATTCATCGCATCCTGAAACCCGGCCATCACATGGCGCTCTACGTCTGCGATTCGTTCGTTAAAGGCAAAGGGTTTTATCCCCTGGGCTTCGAGCTCTTCGCCCGACTGAGCAAGGTGTTCGAGCCGGTGGACGTCATCAGTGTTGTGCGGCACAACAAGACGCTGGAGATGGGCAACTACCGCGCGGCGGCCGAGGAGGGGAACTTTTTTCTGCGGGGTTTTAATTATTTGTTTATCATGCAGAAGGCGGGCACCGATCGGCCGAATGCTTGATGTGAACGCGACTTCCGGTGGTTTGCGGCATCGCGGTGATAGTCACCAACGGCTGCGTAAGCTATAGTGACGCGCTTGGAAATGTTCAAATGACCCTCACGGAACTAGAAGACCGCCTCACAATCCTGGAACAGAAGCTAGCCAACCTCACTGGTAAGGTTGATGCACCGTTAACAAACATCAATGGCTGGATGGACCAGATCCACGGCACTTTTCAGAACGATGCAACCTATCGCAAAGCGGCGCGTTTTGGCCGCGAGTGGCGCAAATCCGGACATGGTCGAGGCAAGCTCCACTCGCGGCAACGTGCCGCCTGAAAGTGCTTTTGAGGTGCCTATGGAACTGCAATCCCAAATCACGGCCGATCCGGCGGTCGTCTCTGGCAAGCCGTGATAAAGCGCACACAAATATCGGTGAAAATGGTGCTGGAGTGTCTTGGGCGTGGCTGGACCATTGCGCGTGATCGGTGAAGTCCGAAACGGTCGGCGCACTGCTGACGTGAAATGGCAACCTTTGCACCACCGCCACCAACACGCGAAGCCGGTCCAGATCACTCCTCCACAGGGGAAGAATTTGACGCCAGAATGAGTGAACCCATCGTCGGCATCTGCACACGAACCAAGCTCTAACCAAGAACAGATCATCACACGCATGTCCAAACCACCCACCCCCACCCCCGGCTTTACCTCCCTGGGCCTCGACCCGCGACTCCTCCAAACCCTCACCGCCCTCGGCTACGAAGAGCCAACGCCCATCCAGCGCGAGGCCATTCCACATCTCATCGCCGGCCGTGATCTTGTTGGGCAGGCGGCCACTGGCACCGGCAAAACCGCGGCCTTCGCGCTTCCGCTCCTCCAGCGCATCCTCGCCCGCGGCGACGGCCGCGCCAAACCTTCCGCGCTGATTCTTGTTCCCACGCGCGAACTGGCCATGCAGGTTTCTGAAGCCGTGCATCGTTATGGCCGCGCCGTGGGTGCGAGCGTTCTTCCCATCTATGGCGGCCAACCGTTTGGACAGCAACTTCGCGGCCTCCAGCGCGGCGTCGATGTGATCGTCGCCACGCCCGGCCGTGCCCTTGATCACATCCGCCGCGAAACGCTCTCCCTGAAGAATATCGCTGACGTGATTCTCGACGAGGCCGACGAGATGCTCGACATGGGCTTTGCCGAAGATCTCGAAGCGATCCTCGGGCAAACGCCTGAAACGCGCCAGACCGTCCTCTTTTCCGCAACCCTCCCGCCGCGCATTGCCGCCATCGCAAAGCGACATCTCACCGATCCCATCCGCATCAACCTCGGCCACGAGCCGCTGGCCAAGGGCGAAGTTCCGCTTGTGCGCCAGACTGCCTACCTCGTCCGCCGGCCCAACAAGCTTGCCGCCCTTGGCCGGATTCTCGACATCGAAAACCCCGCCTCAGCGCTGGTCTTCTGCCGCACGCGCAATGAAGTGGACGAGCTGGCCGAAACGCTTACCGCGCGCGGCTATCGCGCTGAAGCCCTCCACGGCGGCATGAACCAGGACCAGCGCACGCGGGTCATCAAAAAGCTGAAATCCGGCGCCACCGATCTGGTCATCGCCACCGACGTGGCCGCTCGTGGCCTGGACATCGAGCAACTGTCTCACGTCGTTAATTACAACGTCCCGTCCGCGCCCGAAGGGTACGTCCACCGCATCGGCCGGGTTGGACGCGCCGGCCGCGAAGGCGTAGCGATCACCCTGGCCGAGCCGCGCGAGCAGCGCATGCTTCGGAACATCGAGCAGGCCACGAGGCAGAAAATCGAGTTCGCCCACGTCCCCTCCCAGGCCGATTTACGCGCCCGGCGGATGGAGATCACGCGCATCGCGGTCCGCGAGTCGCTCATCGAAGACCAGTTTGACGGCTTCCGCGCCGTCGTTGAATCTTTGGCCGAAGAGTTTGAGGTTATGGACATCGCCCTCGCGGCAGTGAAGCTTGCCCACCAGGCCAGCGGATTGGAAACCGACGAATCCGAGGAAGAGATTCTTCCGATTGAATCACCCCGCGACCAACGGGCGGCAGGGGCAAGCGCGAGCATGCCCCTCGCGACCGCTCGGGCAAGCCTCCCCTTGACGTGCATCCGTCAGGAAAGCCGCGCAAGGGAAAGCCCCCGCGTGGCGGCCCATCCCACGATGCCGGCCCCGCCCTCAACATGGCGCGCCTGTTCATCGGCACCGGCCGGCGCGGCGGCCTGCGTCCGCAGGACCTCGTCGGCGCGATCGCCAACGAATCCGGCCTCGCGGTGCTCAGATCGGCGCCATCGAAATCGCCGACCACTTCTCCATCGTCGAAGTGCCGGAAGACCAGGCCGCCCACGTCATTGAAACTCTCCAATCCACCAAAATCAAAGGCCGCCGTGTGAAAGTCCGACGGGATAGGAATGACACGTCAGGCCAGAAGCCATGAAATCATCCGCCGAACGAGTTTCACGCGCCAGTCGTCGCGCAGAAATTGATAGCGCATTTCATCATCGAACCCTGGGACCCGACTTCCCGCATTGATTCGTGCCTCTTCGTGAAGATTTGTGGCCAGTCCCTCCTCCACTCCAGCAATCCCCCCCAACCGTCCGATAATCCCTCAAAGCCTCCTCTATGAACCCGCCCTCCCTCCAATCCGCGCCCACTCTCGAAACCCCCACCGCCGCGCATCTCGAAGCCGATCGCAACCGCTCCGCCAACCTCTTCGCCCTCGCGGCCACCCAACCCGATCTCGCCGGACAACTCCTCAGCCTGCGCAACGACGCCGATTGGACTTACGCCCGTGACGGCGCACTCACGCTCCGCAGCGGTGACAAGTGGTGGGCCGACTGCTCCGTCCCCCGCGCGGCCGGGCTGGCCATGCTCAAAACGCTCGTCGTCCACGGCAACGTGGCGTGCTACCTCGAACCCCATCACCCCGCCCACGTCCAGATCGTTCTCGAAAAACTCCGGGCCGATCAAGCTATCGTCGTTGTCTGCCCCGGCTCGGAATGGATCGGCGTGGCCATGGGCTGCGGCAACTTCTCGGCCGACATCTACAATGGCCGGCTTTGGTTTGCGGCGGGCGACGCATGGGAAGCCCAACTCCACCAGATCTTCGAACAAAACATCGGCCTGCCAACGCCGCAGGTTTTCGTTCGCACTACGACGCTGGCCGAAGAACGTGCGGCCGAGTTGGTGCCCGCCGCTCAGAAAATCTTCACCCAAATTGGCGAAAGCCGTTCCGCCGCCGCAATCTGGTCGGCCCAGGCTTGGATGGGACACCGCCCCGCCCGCAAGTTTTGTGTCGTGGCCCGCTCCGCCTTTCGCCTCTGGGATGATGATGGGAAGACCCTGGAGGATGTCCTCCTCGCCGGCCTCGCCGTTGGCGACTCTGCAAGCACTCGAACTACCAATGAAGCAGGGGGGTGCGACACCCGACACGACAAGCCCCACGCCGGCGACAAACGCACATCCATAACCGCCAACCCGCCCGACGCGGCCAATCATCCCACTACCCCGCCCGCGCCTTTGATCGAGGTCACTCGCATCGATCCAGACAATCCCCGCCAAGCCGGCAGCGCTCTGCTGGCAAAGATCGCCGGGGAGTATGATGCACTGATCCTGATCAACGCCGGCCGGCGAGATCTGCCCGTCGCGGTCGCCGATCAAATCCCCGTCATCACCTGGCTGACCACGCCCCGCATCCCCGCCTTTGCGGGGGCCCAGCACGACGCTCTCATGCTGGCCGACGAAACTTGGAAGCCGCTTGCCCGGGCTGCCGGCTGGCCTGACCACCGCATAGCCATCGCCGCTCGGCCAGTTCTCAATTCTGCCCTCGACCTCGCAGAAAAATCTGTCGTTAAGCGCGGCCACGAGGCCCAGAAGGGCGACGCCCAACCCACCTTTGAAACCCGCACGCACGAACCTCGCTGCATCGCAATCATCGCAGACACAACCAGTGTCAGCCCCGAAGGCGAATTTGAATATTCCAGTCACAAGCTCCTCTGGGAGCTCATCGCCGAAGAACTGGCCAATGATCCGTTTGCGCTGGGTGATGATGTTGAAATTTACCTGGCCAGCCGGATGCGGCGCCTGGAGATCGCCGATGAAGGCCTTGATCGCCCGCGCTTCATCGACCAACTTATCGTTCCCGCGTGGCAGCAGGGCCTCGCCCGCACACTGCAAAACGCCCGCGTCCCGCTGCGCCTCTTTGGGCAAGGCTGGGAAGCAATCCCCGATCTGGCGAGTTGCTGGGCTGGCAACGTCACATCCCGCCATGATCTCGCCTCGGCCATTGCCTCCGCTGCCGGCCTTCTCCACGCCTGGCCCGTTCAGGTCAAGCATCCCATCGAAGCGACCAACCGCCCCATCCTCTGGGCAGTCGGCCGCAAGGGGGCTGCTTTTCTTGAAGACGCCCGCAAAATCTTCTCCCGCGCCGGCCAGCCCCTGTCGCACCTTGCGATTCACGAAAACGCTGCTGCCAATGTCCTCTCGTGGGACATTATCCGCCACCTGACAAAGTGACGCCGGGCGCTGGCCAAAAAGCCCTGTGAAATTCATGCGGCAACGTCCGTTTCCCCGATGATTTTTTCGGAACGGTGGCTCGGCTTGCAGGGGCTTTTCCTCACGAAGTCGATGCTGCGCACGGAAGCTTTTGAATTGGAGAAAGGACATTCGCCATGGCCTCATTGATGGAACTTGTGGAACGCGTCAACAAGGGCGACTTGATCGACGCCGAACCGCTGGAAATATATGAAGAGTCGCCCAACAGTGCCGAGAAGTTCCTGGCGCATCACGCCCACGCGATGCTCGATCTTCGCAGGGCCCAGCAGCATATGCTCCAGAGCCTCGAAGCCATCGACTACAGCGATCAGAAAGTGCTGAACCAGTTCGTCAGCGTCAGCGGGTTTCTGGGCCTCACCGATCTCCGCGCCGGCCCGGTCATCAAGTTCGGGGCCAGCGCCATCGCCCGCCGCGAATATGCGCTGGGGCTCGAGGCCATCCAGAACGGCGTCTCCTACGACATGATGCACGGCGGCGCCTACACGTCCGACCGCGAAAACTGCACCTTTGTCTCCACCCAGTACGACCGCGCCGCCCAGGGCATCGGCTGGACCAACGCCCAGCCGCTGGAGTGGAACAACAAGCAGACCAAGATCGCCTACATCGTCAGCGGCATCGCCGATGATGAAGCCTCCAGCCGCGCCGTTCGCAGCCTGGCCAAGTACCACGATTCCAAGCGATTCAAGCTCTGCGTCTACTCCACCGAAACCTCCGTCCGCCGCGATAAGCAGCAGTTTGCCCAGCATGTTTACCTTCCCTCCAGCGCCAAGCGCGGCACGGCCACGCTCGACTTCCTCAACCGCGGCCGGATCCAAACATGGATCGCCCCCACCGACGGCGACACCGTCTCCGCCTGCAAGGACCTCGCCGCCCAGCTCGTGAAGGACAAGGTCGACGTCGTGATCTTCGACACCAACCAATCCGATCCGGTCGCCGCCGTCGTCGCCAACTGGGAGATCTCCCGGGTGAAGGTTAACTTCGCCCGCCGCTCCCCGCTCTATGCCGGCGGCATCGACTGCGTTACCTACTTTGACCAGGTGCGCTACGAAAGCGACAAGGACTACTGGCAGCGCCGCGGCGTCGAGAGCAAGTTCATTCTCGAAGGAATCGACGTCGAGGAAGAGCCCGGCGCGATGCCCCAGCGCTCGGCCTACGGGATCCCCGAGCAGTCGATCGTGCTGGCCACCGCCGGCGCCGATCTTGATCGAAGCATGAGCGAAGAGTTCGTCGATTCGATCATCAACATTCTCCGCGCCCACCCACACGCCATCTACCTGTTGATCGGCGAAGGGGAGCTTTCCTGGCAGAAGCGGAAGTTTGAATCGGCCGGCGTCGGCAAGCGCGTCGGCTACGCCGGCCGCCGCAAAGACCTTCCCGGCTTCCTGCGCATCGCCGATCTGTACCTGGCCGAGTTCCCTTCCGCCAGCGCCCAGGGCGTCCTTCAGGCCATGAGCGTGGAGCGGCCGGTCGTCGCGATGCGCTGGGGCGATGCGGTGGAGCATTCGCAGGCCGCCACGTTTGTCGGCTCCGAAGGCACCATTGGCGGGCGCGACGTTTCGGCTTACGTCGAGCGCGTGAGCAAGATCATCCGCGAGCCGGCCTATCGCCAGAAGCTGGGCAAGTCGATGCGCGACCGCGTCCAGCAGCACTTCGCGTTCAACCAGACCACGCGCTATATCGAGCAGTTGTGCGATCAGCTCATCCAGCGCGAAAGCGAAGAAAGCGCCGGACACGCCGGTCCACAGCCTGGCCAGACCACCCTCGTCGATACGTCCGAGCCGCTGGCGCAAGTGGCTTAAGCGACCTGACACCTGTGAGTTTGCACCATTGAGTTGGAACGGCCCGGCAATCTGCTGGGCCGTTCTGTTTGGCCAATTAGAAACGACGGGGATAAACTCACCGGCCGCTTTCACGAAAGATAGAAGATGAAGATTCGAGCTATTTGCGTGGCGATGATGATGGTGATGGCCGGCGGGATACGAGCCGATGACGCCAAGGTGGAGGTTGGGCGGGTGATGGATGGCGGCATTCAGCCTCAGGTGGTTGTGGATGGGAATGGGGTGGTGCATCTGATCTATTTCAAGGGAGATGTGAACGCTGGGGACATTTTTTACGCGCAGTCGAAGGATGAGGGAGCGACCTGGTCGAAGGCCCTGCGCGTGAATAGTCAGGCCGGCAGTGTGATTGCGATTGGAACCGTGCGCGGGGCTCGGCTGGCGGTGGGGAAGAATGGCAGGGTACACGCGGCGTGGATGGGGTCGAAGGATGCAGAGCCCAAAGCGGTCGGAAGCGCGACGCCGATGCTTTATGCGCGGCTGAATGATGCGGCCGACGCGTTCGAGCCGCAGCGCAACCTGATCACGCAGAAGGTTGGGCTGGACGGTGGCGGAGCGGTGGCGGCCGATGCCGAGGGCAACGTCTTCGTTGCCTGGCACGCACCCGACGTGGCCAAGGGAGATGAGACATCGCGGCGGGTATTTGTTGCACGGTCGAAGGACGAGGGCAAAACCTTCGCGGCCGAGTCGGCGGCCTCGCAGGAGGGGACAGGCGCGTGTGGGTGCTGCGGGATGCAGATGATGGCCGACGCGGGCGGAACGCTGCTGGCATTTACCGCTCGGCGGGTCAGAAGATCAACCGGGACATGTATCTTTTGCGATCCGACAACCACGGCCAGACGTTCACGGCCAGCCGAATCGCTCCGATGCAGAGCAACATGTGCATCATGAGCACCGAAGCTCTGGGCGGATCGGCGGCGGCGGATGTAATGGCATGGGAAACGGATGGCCAGATTTTCACCGCGCGAATAAACCCCAAGACGCATGCCCTTTCCGCTCCGATTGCCATGCCCGGTGCAGGCAAGGGCCGAAAGCATCCGGCGGTGGCAGTGAACAAGAACGGCAACGTGCTGGTCGCATGGACCGAAGGCACAGGCTGGAATCGCGGCGGCGGCCTGGCGTGGCAGGTGTTTGATGCAAAGGGGCAACCGGTGGCGGCAGAAACAGGGCGCGTGCGCGACGGGATCGCGGCGTGGAGCACGCCGGCGGTGTTTGGCAAGGCGGATGGCGGGTTTGTGGTGCTGCATTGAGTTGCTAGGTGCTAGGTGCTAGGTGCAGGTGAGGTGTAGGTGCTAGGTGCTAGGTGCTAGGTGCTAGGTGCTGGTTGCTGGTTGCGAGCGGTTTTTGGTCGATGATGCGGCCGAAGGGGTTGAGGCCGGGGTGGGGGTCGCGGGCATCAACGGGGATGCAGTAGGTGCCGTGGCCGAGGTATGGGAAAGGGTTGCCGTCACTTTTTCCCCCTTATCTCTTGTGCGCAAAAACGTGTTTGGGGTTGTTTTGGAGGAGGGGGTTGAGGATTGACAAGGAGTTAGGCCAAAAGTGGCTTGTAAAAACCGACACATAACCGACCACCAATCGACCACCAACCGACACGTAACCGACCACCAACCGACCACCAACCGACTATCAAACGACACATAACCGACCACCAAACGACGCGGGCTTGCGACAGGAGACTTGAGACTGGAAACTCGAAAGAGGAACGACACACGCCTGAGCGGGCCGGGTCGGGTAGGCGTGGGGTTGCCGGGATGATGATCTGCTGTGGACATGGGTTCCCCTGGTTGGGCTCCGGTTCTTGAGACATGAGACTCGAAAGTGGAGACTTGAAAGAGGCGAGATTGGCTGCCGGGATGGTTGAGCATGGGTCCCCTGATTGTGCTCCATCTGGGGGGGATGGGGCGGCGGTTGCTGCGGGTTGGCCAGTTGACGCTGGAGGTAGTGTAGATGGATGTTAGGGTATTGTCAAGAGGAGGGGCGGGAGTTGCTAGTTGCTAGTTTCGTTCTCGTTGCTCGTTGCTCGTTGCTCGTTGCTCGTTGCTCGTTGCGGGCATTCGGTGCGCTTCCTTGCTATTCCGATGCGGTGGCGGTGGAGGGTGCGGAAAGCTTCTTCCTAGCGCCGGGTGAAGGGTTTGGCCTGGGTGAGGGGGCCGTTGGTCATGCGCTGATGGAGGGTCTGGCGGAGGTGACGCAGGCGGGGGAGATCGGCGGCCAGGGCTTGGGCGATTTGGAAGTATTCGGCCGGAGTGGCGGCGACTAGTTCGAGGAGGTCGAGGTTGGACAGGAGGGAGAGGCCGACGCGGGAGATGTGGGTGGGGCCGGCGAGGGTGTGATCGGGACGCCCATCCAGAGCGAGCGGACGGCGCGGGAGTTAAGGCTGGAGCAGACGCTTCGGCCACGGTGGAGGCCGGTGGGATGGCGAAAAAGGGGGAGAAAGCGGCGGGAATGGGATGTAAAGGTTCGCGTCACCTTTAGTTGAAAGTCGCGTCACCTTTAGTTGAACGCTGCCCCGTCCACCATCGCGAAATTACGTGAGGATGACGTCCACTCGACGTCTTGGTTGCCGCACGGATGAAGACGCTCAAATCTCGCAATAAGGCCAGCCAGCGCGCGTTGTTAGTCTGGAGCCGGTATGTCGCGTAACGTTCTTGCCTGGGTCGAGCGTCTTGAACCCCGCTGCTTGTTGTCCGCCAACACAGCCGATCTGGATGCTCCCACCAGTTGGCATTGGCTGCAGGGCGTCACTCCGGATGTACTTGCCCAACAAGCCGACAGCCACGGCGAGCGCATCGTCGATCTGAAAGTCCAGACGACGTCCCCACTCACCTTCACCGCGGCGCTCGTGAAAAATTCCGGCGCCTACGCCAGCGCGTGGTGGTGGTACTACGGCCAAACTCCTGACAGTCTCGGCACCATCCTGCAATCTGGCGACAAGCGTCTTGTCAAGCTTGACCCCTATGTCGTCGATGACCAACTCTTATTCGCCGTCTTGATCGTCCCAAACACCGGGGACAGTGCGATTGCGTGGTATGACTATTATGGGGAATCGGCCGACTCGGTTGCCGCTCACGTTGACGAAAACAATGCACGCCTGGTTGACCTGGAGCCTTATCAGTGGGACGGCCAAACACAATATGCCGACATCATGGTGGACAACACCGGCTCGGACGCCAAAGCCTGGTGGTGGTATACCGGCGCGACGCCCGACGACATCAGCAGCGCGTTAACGAGTAACAATGCCCGGCTGATTGATCTCAACAACGAAGGCGACGGCGTCTACGACGCGATCATGCAGGGCAACGACGGCGCGGAGTGGTGGTGGTACACCGACGCCAGCCAGCGCGAAATCAACGCGGCCGTTGCACAAGACCATGCCCGGATATTTTCCGTGGATTCCAATGTTCTGGATGGCAGGCGGGTCTTCAGCGCAGTGCTGATTAACAACGCCGATCCGCTCGAGACCAATCTGGGCAACATCCTTCGCTCCGGCAACGACTCGGCCGTCAGCGGGATTTATCTCAAGCGAGTTGGCGGCGGCACCATCGTCGATATTAACAGCCAGCAGCGTTTCGAGCCGGCCAGCGCGATCAAATCGCTGCTGGCGGTAACGGCCCTGCGCCGTGCAGGCGCACAGGGCGAGCCTCACCGACCACATCGTCTACTACGTCAAGCCCAGTGATCCCACCAACCCCGGCGTCAATCCGCAGAGTTTCGCGGACACGCACCGAAATGCCCGCGGCACCAACCTCCGCAATGCCATCGCCCAGATGCTTCGCGTCTCAGACAACCGCATCACCAAGGCCCTGCAGATTCGCTTTGGCCTTCGCGCCATTAACGCCACGGCCAAGCTTGCGGGCATGGCCCATACTACGTGGACTCAGATTCTCGGCACTGGGATTCCGGGCAATTACCTCACCCTTGAGGACGCTGGCAAACTCTATGCGGGTATTCTCAACGGCAGCCTTCTCAACGCCGCCATGCGCCAGCAATTCCAGACCCTGATCCTCAACCAGAGCAATGCGGGCCTGGGCGACCTGACCACCGTCATCCAACAGGAAGCCGGCAGCGTCCTGGGCACCGATTCATCGGACTCTCGCGCAGTGCAGCTCGCGGCCGATTTGGCGCGGATGTGTTGCAGGGCGCCAAGGGCGGCGGTTATTGGCTTTGGCAGGGCGACGGCACCCAGGACGTGATCGCCACCAACGCCGGCTACCTTCGTCTGCCAATAAAGTCCCCCTCGGGTGGCATCACTTATGACTCGTACGTCTACAGCATCTTTTTCGACAAAGCCATCATACCCATTCTCCCCACCGGCCGGGACAATCCTGGGCAGGACCAGCTGGACAATGCCCGCATTTTGGCCCAACAGGAACTGATGCGCGACATCCTCCATAATGCTTTGGAGAGCTGGGTCTGATTCTCTGGTGGGCGGGTGCGGCTTTGGCCGGGCTGGGGTTGGCGATAATAAAGGTGACGCGATCCGTGACGCGATCCTTTACACGGGTCTGCCCCGCTAATAATATCGTAGCATGCCCCGAATTGCTCGCAATGCGCCTGGCGGCCTGGTGTATCATGTGCTGAATCGGGCCAATGGCCGGCTGCGGCTGTTTAAGAAGGATGAAGATTATCTGGCGTTCGAGCAGGTTTTGTTGCTGGCGCATCGGCGAGCTCCCATTCGTATTCTGGATTACTGCCTGATGCCCAATCACTGGCATCTGGTGCTTTGGCCCAGGCGCGATGGGGAGTTGACGCTCTTTATGCGCTGGCTGACGCTGACGCATGCGCAGCGCTGGAAGCATGCGCACAACGCGGTTGGCCACGGGCATTTGTACCAGGGGCGGTTTAAGAGCTTTCCGATTCAGCAGGATGAGCATTTGCTGACGGTGCTGCGGTATGTGGAGCGTAACCCGCTACGGGCGAATCTTGCGGAGACGGCGCAGGAGTGGCGGTGGGGGAGCGCGTATGTACGGCAGCATCGGGGGCATGAACTGTATGCGCTGCTGAGCGATTGGCCGGTGGATCGGCCGGGGCGGTGGCTGGGGGTGGTGAATGGGGAGCAGGAGGAGGCCCAGGAGTCGGCGGTGAAGTTGAGCATGGAGCGGGGCAGGCCCTTTGGGAAGGAGGGGTGGGTGCAGCGGACGGCGCGGGAGTTAAAGCTGGAGCAGACGCTTCGGCCGCGGGGGCGGCCGGTGGGATGGCGAAAAGTGGCGGAAAGAGGCGGAAATGCGATGTAAAGGATCGCGTCACCTTTAGTTGAATCCGGGAGTTGAGGCTGGAGCAGACGCTTCGGCCGCGGGGGAGGCCGGTGGGATGGCGAAAGGGGGGGACGCGGCGAAAATGTGGTGTAAAGGTTCGCGTCACCTTTAATTGAATGCTCGCGTCACCTTTAATTGAATGCTCGATCGCCACGACGCTGCTGGACACGATGCTTTACACCAGGCAGGCCATTGCTCATCTCTACGGCCTGCGATGGGAGATCGAGACCAACTTCCGTCACTTGAAAAAGACGATGAAGATGGAGCATCTCAAGTGCCAGACGCCAGAAGGGGTGATCAAGGAGTTGATGATATTCATGCTGGTGTACAACCTGATCCGCTCGGCCATGTCACTTGCGGGCCAGTGTCAGGGGGTGAAGACGAATCGGATCAGTTTCATTGACGCCGTGCGCTGGCCTGCTGCCCTACTGCACGCCGCCCGCAGGAAGGAGTTGATGGAACTGATTGTGAATCCAGTGGCGACGGACGATGGAACCCGCGTGTGATCAAGCGACGCATGAAGCCTTACGATCTGATGAACAAGCCAAGAAACCAATATGCACAACCTGCTGCGGAACAGGAGGTTGCGGCTTAAGCGAATGGTATTCGATCGCGTCACCTTTAGTTGAATCCCTGTATGCGCTGCTGAGCGATTGGCCGGTGGATCGGCCGGGGCGGTGGCTGGGGGTGGTGAATGGGGAGCAGGAGGAGGCCCAGGAGGCGGCGGTGAAGTTGAGCATGGAGCGGGGCAGGCCCTTTGGGAAGGAGGGGTGGGTAAAGCGGGCGGCGCGGGAGTTAAGGCTGGAGCAGACCCTTCGGCCAAGGGGGAGGCCGGTAGGATGGCGAAAAGGGGGAGAAAGTGGTGGAAATGGGATGTAAAGGTTTGCGTCACCTTTAGTTGAATCCTTTAGTTGAATCGCGTCACCTTTACTTGAATCCTTCTGAACTGACTACTGCCCACTGCTTACTACTCTCATCACCATCTTCCCCACCACCCTCGCTGTCTCCTGCAGCCGATGCCCCTCGGCTGCCTCCTCTAATTTCAGCACTCGACCCACATGCGCCCGCACCTGCCCCGCCTCCGCCAACTTCGCCACCTCCGACAGTATCTGCCCCTGCCGTTCCGGGTGAAAGTCATACATCGACGGCGCCCCCACAAATACAAAATGCGCCGTCGCACCCTTGGGAAACAGTTTCTGATGCACCAGGGCGGACTTGCCCTCCACGATCGTCGCGATCTGCCCCAGCGGCGCGACCGCATCCAGCGATTGATCGAACACCTCCCCGCCCACGCAGTCCATCACCATCTCACATCCCCGCCCACCTGTCTCGGCCAGCGCCCGTTCCACCACGTTCTCCTCACGATAATTAATCACCACATCCGCCCCCAGCTCCCGGCACAGCGCAATTGAGTCAGGCGAGCTCGCCGTGGCCAGCACCCGCACCCCGCGCAGCTTCGCAAGCTGCAGCGCGATATGTCCCACGCCTCCGCCGGCCGCCTGCAATAGCAGCGTCTGCCCCGCCTCGGCCCGCATGCGCGTATACAGCGCCTCCCACGCCGTCAGCGCCGCACACGGCAGCGCCGCCGCCTGCACGTGCGACAGACCCGCCGGCTTATGCGTCAGCATCCGCGAGTCGGCGGCCACATACTCCGCGTAAGATCCGTTGCGCATTAACGACAAAAACCCAAACACCTCATCCCCCACAACAAACCCGCGCGCCTCCGCCCCCACCTCCCGCACCACACCGCTGACATCAATCCCGACCACAAAAGGGGGCTGTCGCTTTCCGCCACGGCCATGCCGCCGAGTCTTATAGTCGGCCGGATTGATCGAAGCCGCATGCACCTCGACCAGCAAATCCTGCCGGTCCAAGACTGGCATGGGCATTTCCTGGACTTCCAGGGCCTCCGGACCAGAATGCAAAGCGGTAACGACAACGGCGCGCATAGCTTCCCCTTTCATGCGGCCGCAGTCGGCCCATAGCGAAGTGCGAGAAGTTGATCCGCCCTCAGCGTCTGGATCGCGTACGTATGGCCGTCGGAGTCCACAAATTCCACTTCGAAAGTATCCGGCGAATATACATGCACTACGGTCCCTACCTGACCCCGTGCCAATCGAGATTCAGGCATATCTCCAACCAGCGCCACAACATCGAGTTCATGGATGATCTTGTTGTCCATAAAACCTCCTTGACCTGCCCCCGATCTGTGTGCCATGGCCATCTATGACGGAGAGAGCGGTGGTGGGCTTTTTTGTTTTCGGTGACGCCGAAGGGTAGCCGCGAAGGAGGAGATGGCTGCCAGTACCGACAGGGCCAGGCCAACGGGGTTGTTGGTGGTGAAGCCGGCAAATGTGACAGGGATGATTAGAACAGGAACCCAACCCACCACCACAATCGAGGTGAGAATGAAGGCCCCGGCGAAGACGAAAAGTGCGCCTATGGTGGCGGTGAGGTATCGCATTGGTCACCGAATTTACCGTGGGAGGCTCTGTAGCGGGAGGGGTCGGGCTTCAGTTTTTGGTCGTAGCGATGGCGTCGCCCATCTTCTTAAACGCCAGGCGCCTCAGCCAGCCGAGTTTTTGGGAAGCTCCGCGTCAATGTTCAGGGCGAATAGCAGCCTTCCTGCGACGTCGAAGGTGCAGTTTGAGTCGGCGTGGATGATTCGCGCGATGAAAGACTCCTTCATTCCGGCTGCATCAGCGAGTTGCTTTTGCGTCCAGTGTTTCCGCCACAGTCCAGTCATCACCATCTCCGCGAGATTAAGGCGAAGAAGATAGCCGACGCTATCGGGAGTTTCGTTGTACTTGCTGAGCAGCTGTTCCAAGGTGTTATCGCTTGCCATGAAATCTACCTTTACCCTATCGCCCCCGGCCCCATCTCCCCGCTGCGGATTCTGATGCAGTTGTCGAGCGGAATGACGAAGATCTTGCCGTCGCCGACTTTGCCGGTCTGGGCACCTTTGATGATCGCGTCGGTAGTGGCCTGGACGAACTCGTCGTTGACGGCGATTTCCATGCGGACTTTCGGGCATCCTTGATCTCGCGTACCTGGCCGCGGTAGGACTCGGTGTGGCCTTTCTGCTGGCCGCAGCCAACGGCGTTGGGGACGATGGAGACTTTACCCACCTGGGCCTTGAAGAGTTCGTCTTTGACGGAGGAAACGGCCTCGGGTTGGATGTAGGCGATGATGAGTTTCATGGCTAGGTGATAGGGGTTAGGGGATAGGGGCTGGAAAAGCTGCGCGAGCAGGTACATGCGGGATTTTAGGGTGTGACGGGCGCTGCCGCAAAGGGGTGAGGTGCGCTGCAATTGATGATGAAAAAAATCCGGCATGCCTGTTGGGTGGCATGCCGGCTGGGAAGGAAGGAGTTTTGTTCAATGTTTTTTAGAGGGCGGCCGCGGTGGTGCCCATGCAGGCGGCGAGGGCCTGGGCGGCGGTGATGGTCACGTAGCCATCGTTGGCTCCGTCGTTGCCGGCCCCATCGACGCCCCACGGGTTGCGGAGGCGGAGGGTCATGTTGCCGTTCACGTCCTTGATCACCGCGTCAACCATGTAGGCATGGTCACCGATCAGCGGGGCGCCGGCCGGGACGTTGCCAACGGCCATCGTGACTGATTTGCCGGCGGCAAGCTGCTGCTGCATCCAGGTGAGCAGGGCGTTGCCGTTGTTGGCCGACCAGAGCGTGTTGGCGTTCTTGCCAAGGGCGGCGTAAACCTCGTCCATCCAGCCGCCTTCCAATGATCCATAGCTGTTGCCGTTGGTGCGGAACTCGGCGAAGGCCTTTTCCATGATCGACACCCAGATCGAGTTCTGCGCGCCCTGGTCGGCATACGCCAACTGGCCATACCAGGTGGGGAGCTGGCCGTCCACGCGGACGAAAAGCTTGGCGCCGTTGCGGGTGAACTGCACGCCGTACGTTCCGTCGCCCAGGTCCACCACGCTCTGGCGGATCACGTTCGCGTTCACCTTGGCGATGGACGAGAGCGTCGAGAGGAAGTAGCAGTCGCCCAGATAACCCTGCTTGATATCGGCAGCGGCCGGACCATTATCGGAGAAGAGTTGGTGGGTGCTGAAGTCTTTGTAAGTGATGCTGTTATCGGTCAGGGTGGGCTGCTGGGCGGGGTGATAGCCCCAGAACGTGCTGATCTTGTGAATGTCGCCATGGGCAGTCTCGGCCGCGGTGACATTGCTGAGAATGTCGGTGGCCTTGACCCAGAAGCTGTCTTCGCCGTTGCCGCCGATGATGCGGTCGTTACCGGCGCTGTTCACATCCACCAGCACGTCGTTGCCGGCCCCAGCGCTCAGGACGTCGATGCCGTTGCCGGCGAAGAGCGAATCGTTCCCTGATCCGCCGTTGAGCGTGTCGTTGCCCGCATCGCCGTAAAGGATGGCGGTGGTCTTGACCGACGCGTCAATGTTGATGAGATCGTTGCCGGCCCCGCCATGGACTAGGATGTTCTTGTAAGACTTGTTATAGGTCGCTGACCAGCCAGAACCGTTATCAACGGTCAGGCCGTTGGCGTTCTGCTTGACGTTGATCTTGTCGTTGCCGGCGGTGCCGGTAATCTGAAGCTGCATGCCGCCGTTGATGGCGATTTCCGCAACCGTAAGGGGGGCTGCACTCATCATCGTGCGGCCTTCAAGGGATTCAAGAGCGAATTGGTTGTTGCTGGCGTTCATGATCAACTGCATCCTTCCTATGGCTTCTTCTCTGTGACGCCTATGACTTTCAATTCACCGGCGGCGGAAGCAAATCAAAATTTGGAAAGCGGGGAAGGTGGGTAGCGGCCGAGAAGCTGTGCGTTTTATGCGATTTAATTCGGGGATCGAACGAAAATCGGACTGTCACGCCGGCAGGTCCGGGGGTACATTCTGGGACCATGCGGATCGTCAGCTACAACATTCTCGACGGAGGGGAGGGCCGGGCCGATCCGCTGGCGGAGGTGATTGAAGCGCAGCGGCCGGATTTGGTGGCGCTTGTTGAAGCGGACGTGCCGGAGGTTGTGGATCGGATCGCCAACCGTTTAAAAATGGACCACATTCGAGCGGTGGGGAAAAAGCACGCGTCGGCGCTGTTGAGCCGCTGGCCGATTCTGGAAACGATCAACCACGGACATCTTCAACCGAAGCTGCGCAGTTCATGCCTGGAGGCGCTGGTGCGCTGGCCATCGGGGGAGGAGTGGGCGATTGGGGTGGTGCATCTGCATCCGCACGCGACTGACGCCGACGAGACGATTCGCGAGGAAGAGGTTGGGGTGATCCTGGATCTTTTCGCGCGGCATCGGGACGCAAATCGGCCGCATCTGCTATGTGGGGATTTCAATTCCAATGCGCCGGCGCAGTCGATTGACCCGGCCGCGTGCAAGCCGCGTACGCAGAAGGATTGGGACGAGAATGGGGGAAAGGTGCCGCGGCGCGTGGTGCGGAAGCTGTTGGATGCGGGTTATGTGGACTCGCTGCAAGCGGCCCGGCCGGCGCTTGCTTCGAACACCGGAACATTTTCGACGCAGTATCCAGGCCAGCGGGTTGATTACATTTTCACGTTTGGGGTTGGCGCGGAGCGTCTGGTGGACGCGTGGGCCGAGCATGACCGGCTGGCCAAATATGCCAGCGATCATTTTCCAGTTGGGGTGGAATTCAAGTAGCCTTCGGCCGAAGCTCGGTAAAGTAAATTCGATCGGGAGAAACGACATGCAGATTGGCATTTGCTCATACAGCTTCCACAAAGCTTTGGCCGCCGGACAACAAGACATCTTCAAATACATCACGGACTGCCGGGAGCTGGGCTGCTCGCAACTGGATCCGTGGAACGCGCATCTGGCGGTGATGAAGGCCGGAGATGCGGCCGTGAAGCCGGGAACGCAGTCACATCTGTCGAAGGATGAAGAAGAATACATCGCAAGCGTCAAAGAAGCGGCCGACGCGGCCGGCCTGCCTTTTGGTCTGCTCGCGGTGGACGGGGCCCACATGTACGAGGCAGACGTTCAAAAACGAAAAGAAAACCGTGCGCGGTCGCACCGATGGCTCGACGCAGCCCGGCGGCTGGGAGCTCGGCAAATGCGCATAGACTCCGGCGGGCCGGAGGAGATGAAGGGCGATGTCTTTAAGATCATCGAAGAGGGATACAACGATCTGATCGCCCGGGCCACGCATTACAACATTGAGATCGTGGTGGAGAACCACTGGGGGCCGACGATTATCCCTGATAACGTCCTGAAGCTGGTGGAGAGCATCAACGGCCTGGGCCTGCTGTTGGACACGCACAACTGGAAAGCGGGCCTGGAAAAAGAAGGCCGCCAAAGCTGCGCCAAGTACGCGACGGCCGTGCATTTGAAGATTCTCAACTGGGACGACGAAGGAAGAAATACGGAAGAGGAGCTGCGTTCCAACGTCAGGATGCTTACGGAGGCCGGATACAGCGGGTGCTGGGGAATCGAGTCATGTCCGTCGGATGGGGATGAGTATGGCTCGGTGAGGCGGGGGATTGAAGTATTGAAGAAATGCGCCTGAGACGGGCGTTTCTCGGCAACCACAAACGCGCGCTGCCAATAGGGGGCAGAAACGTCCATTCCCATAAAAATTGTAATTCTGCGCAGGCTGTGCGGATTCTCCGGGTTCCTGTTGATGAACCGGTGCGCCGCACGCCAATGGTTGTCGTCGCGGTCGCGGGTCAATCGCGGAGGCATTTTCGCCGCCGCGGGCAATCTGCGCCCCTTCAGGGCAAGGAACAGGACATGTCAAAGCGTCATGATGATCGAAGGACGAAAACCAAGAGTCGCAGGCAAAGCCGGCCATTGCCGCCGAATGGCTCGCGATGTCTGCTGGAGATGCTCGAAAACCGACAACATCTCTCGGCCTCGCCCTATTCAGGCACACCCATCTCGCTGCCCAACCCCATCTCCTTCGCCCAGTTCGACAAAGGCGGCGAAGGTGTCTCTTACCACGACACCGACACCGTCAACAATGGCGGCTCAACCTACCGCTCTGACTCGCCCGGCGTGGATGTCTCCAACACCCCCGGCGCCAGCGGC
This sequence comes from uncultured Phycisphaerales bacterium, assembly GCA_963788015.1. Taxonomy (GTDB): domain Bacteria; phylum Planctomycetota; class Phycisphaerae; order Tepidisphaerales; family Tepidisphaeraceae; genus JBBRHH01. The sequence continues at coordinate 619,012 of CAWBEY010000012.1, read as the reverse complement.
GGCGGCCACACCCTCGGCTACGTGAAGGCGGGCGAGTGGCTGAATTATGCGGTGAACATTCCCACCGCCGGCGCTTACACCCTCAGCGTCAACGAAGCCTCTCCCGTGGCCGGCGGCAAATATCACCTGGAGATCGATGGCACCCCCAACCACGGCAACTTCACCACCGCTCCCATCACCGTCGCCAACACCGGCGGCTGGGGCACTTACAAGAGCATCCAGACTTTTGGCGTACAACTTCCGGCCGGCCAGCACGTGCTGCGGGTGGTCTTTGATGCCAACACGTCAACTGGCTATGTGGCGAACTTTGATTCCATGACTCTTGCAGCACCGGTGTCGGCCGATGATCTGGTTCACGTCGATGGCGGAACAACCAATGGGTCACAGGCGGCTGCCATCGGCCGGGGGGATCTTGGTGGCCCCAGCGACTGGCAGAACTTCGAGATCGAGAACGTGACCAACGCTCCAGTGACAATAAGCAACGTGTTCACCCCCGCCGGGTTTGATGTCGATTTGTCGATCAACGGGGGTCGGGGCAGCGGTGACACTTCTCTCACGATTCAGCCCAATTCTGCGGTGTATCTTTTCGTGGACGCAATCACCGTCAGCGGCATCGCTGGTTCCAGGTCTGGCACGGTGAGCTTTACCGCCTCGGGAAGCGGCAAGACTGAGACCGGCGCGTTCAAGGTGACCGCCAACGTAATTGGCGACACGCCGGATATCCCGTTGGTTTCCCAGGTTGGAAAGTCAACCGCTCCCACCGTTTTCAAATACAACCTTCCCGCCGATGATTACGAGGACGCCTCACTCACCTCATGGAAGTACACAGATTTTGGCACCCGCCTTTATGAAGTTCATCTTGGCGCCGCCAGCACGGTGAACATGCAGTTCTCGGCCACCGCACAGTACCAGAAGAATGATGAAGCCGATTTTCCTTCCGATTTCACGGTCGGGGTCTATCCCGACAAATCCAACAACGGCAAGCTTGATGGCAACGATCTCGCCAGTAGCGTGAACTCCCTCTCCCTGCGCGGCGTGATCTATGGCACGACCTCCAGTGCCTCGGCCAGCGCCAAGACTCTCCCGGCCGGAAATTATTTCGTGCAGGTCAGGGCGACCAACAACTCCGATCTGGGCAGCAACACCTACCCCTACACACTCTCCTTCTCGGCCGATCCGCCGTCACCCGCTTTTAATGGACCCCCCGTCTCCCTCCCCAACACGATCTCGTTCTCGGAGTTTGACCGTGGCGGAGAAGGCGTCGGCTACCACGACACCGACACCGTCAACAACGGTGGCTCGTCCTATCGCAACGACTCTCCCGGCGCGGACATCTCCAACACACCCGGCGCCAGCGGGAATGGCCACACCCTCGGTTACGTGAAAGCCGGAGAGTGGCTGAATTATTCTGTCGATGTGCCTGCCACCGGCGCTTACACCCTCAGCGTCAAAGAAGCGTCTCCCGTGGCCGGTGGTAAATTCCACCTGGAGATCGATGGCACGCCCAACCATGGCAGCAATACCACCGCTCCCATCACCGTCGCCAATACCGGCGGCTGGGGCACCTACCAGACGATCCAGACATTTGGCGTGCAATTGCCAATCGGGAAGCATGTGCTGAGAGTGGTGTTCGACGCCAACAATTCCACTGGCTACGTCGGCAACTTCGACTCATTGGCCCTGACCTGAGGCCGGCCGCCATCTTCGTAACCCGAATACCCACTTCCAGCACCCTCGCCCACCGGCGGGGGTGCTGTGTTTGGTCATTCGGCCAGTTAGCCTTCGAGAGGTCTGTCCCCGCAGGATCGCTCTTTAATCCGGTTACAAAAGATAGGTCAGATAACACGTTCCAAAAGGAACGAATGGGATCGCATTTTATAACAATTCTGACAAGGAGCGATCATGTTTCCCCCGACGCCAACATTGCGGCCACGAAAAACAACTGCTGGAGATGGCCTGCCTGGAGGCGCTGGAGCGCCGCACGCTTCAATCAGCCACAGCCCCATTCCCCGGCCCGATTGCCCCCACGCTTCCGAGCGTGGTCCAAGCCGAAAACTACGACCGGGGCGGAGAAGGGTTCGCCTTCCACGACACCTCCGCCACCAACGTCGGCGGCGCTTATCGCACCACCGAAGCAGTTGACGTCGAAAACTGCGGCGACGCCGGCGGCGGCTACGACGTCGCCTACACCCACGCCGGCGAATGGCTCCGCTACAGCCTTAACATCCCCGGTGCGGCGGGATCGACAGGCACATTCACCTTCAGCTTTCGCGTGGCGTCGCCGGCCGCGGCGCTCTTTTCCACCTGGAACTGGACGGCCTGCGCACAGCTCGCCAACTCAACATTCCCAACACCGGGTCTTGGGCCAACTGGTCCACCGTCACCACCTATGGCGTCAAGCTCAGTGCTGGCCAGCACGCCCTCAAACTGGTTTACGACACCAACGCCTCCAATGGCTTCGCGGGCAACATCAACTGGTTCCGCTTCGACACCGCCACACCCGCCCCCCAGCCAATCATCCTCAGCGCCCCAACGGGCGTTGCCGCCTCCAGCACCCTCAACGACCGCATTCACGTTTCATGGAACGCCGTCAACGGCGCAGCGTCGTACGACATCTATCGCGATTCGCCGGCCGCTCCTTTTGCCGCCGGCCAGTCCGCCACTTCATTCGACGACACCTCCGCCGCCAGCGGCTCATCCCACACCTACTGGATCGTCGCCCGAAGCGGCCAAGCCGCCAGCCAGGCCAGTGCGCAGGTCGTCGGCACGCGCTTCGCCGGTTTCGCGGTGCTTAATAACGGCCAGCTCACGATCGTCGGAACGGCCGGCAACGATGCAATTCGGGCAAGCGTGTCCGGCAGCACCATCCAGGCCAGCGAGAACGGAGCGACGGCCAGCTTCACCTTGTCGTCGGTCTCCAGCGTCGTCGTCCGGGCCGGCGATGGCAACGACTACGCCAATCTCGCCGCACTCCCGGCGTCTGTTTCAGCGAAGCTGCTTGGCGGGACGGGCAGCGATACGCTCATCGGCAGCGCGGCCAACGACCAGATCGACGCCGGCGCCGGCGACGATACCATCGTCTGCCTGGGCGCCGAAAGCAGCATCACCGGAGGCGACGGGTTGGACAGCTACTGGGTCAACGCCCGCGACACCCTCACCGACGTCTCCCGCAACGAAACCGCCGCCTCCCACGTCCACAGCATCAGCGGCTTTTATGGCAATGTGTCCATGGCCGCATGGGTGCAGACCACGCCGGAGCCCGACGCGTCCAACAATCCGTATTCAAGCGTAGCCGCCCCCTTGTTCACCTCCACCGGCCCATCGCGCGATGACATCCGCCAGGGCGCTATTGGCGACTGCTATTACCTCACTGCCCTGGGTGGCGTCGCGGGTCACAGCGCGGACCTGATCCGCCAGAGCGTCGTTGATCTGGGCGACGGCACTTACGCCGTTGGGTTCCTGCGCAACAACCAGCCCAGCTATGTGCGCGTTGACGGCCAGCTTCCGCTGGGAGGCACGTACTATGCCCGCGCGGACACCTGTCTCTGGGTGGGGATCATGGAAAAGGCGTATGCCGAGTTTCGCACCGGCAGCAATTCGTATGACTCGCTGGCCGCCGGGAGCCCGTCGGACGTGTGGGCCGACCTGGGCTTCAATAGCGGCTGGGACAACACCGGCGATTTCCAGACCGTCGCCGGCTTGTACGACTACATCCGCAGTGCATTAAATTCCGGGGAAGCGGTTGGCCTTGACACCTACTACGGTGCAGGCGACGTTTTCGTGGGCAGCCATTCCTACCTCGTCACCAGCGCCTACACCGACGGCGCGGGCCAGCACGTCGTCCTTCGCAACCCCTGGGGCTTCAACCCCGGCACTGCCAATGCTTATCTGACCGTTTCGCCCTCCCAAATCATGGCCAACTGCGGCTGGGTGGAGTGGGGTGTCATGAGCCGAAACTGATTTGTTGCCTGTAAAGAACCGTTGAAGGCGCCGGCGGAGCTTTGTGGAACCATTCATCGCTGGCTATACTGTTGAACGTTGGTCGATAACGGAGTTTTTGTTTCTGAAAGGTTTCACGGATGAAACTCGCTGCCCGCCTTCTCTTGGTTGCCTCCCTCATCTGGATCACCGCAAGCCGCGCAAAGGCCGACATGGACGCGGACATTGTCGCCGTCTTGCAGGATCGTTTTCTCCATAGCTCAACCGTCGGCATCCAGGTCGTGCAGCTCGGGGCGTCGGCCGACAAGGCACGTGTGCTTTATGCCTTCAATCCCAACGTGCCGCTGGCCCCCGCCAGCAACATGAAGCTAATCACCTCCTCCGCCGCCATCGACGGCCTTGGGGCCGACTTTCGCTTTCGCACGCTGCTGGTTCGCCATGGCGAAGACCTGATTCTCATCGGCGACGGCGATCCGACGCTGGGCGACGCGGAGATGCTTAAAAAAGTCGGCTGGGATGTCACGACGGTGTTCCAGAACTGGACCGAGCAGTTAAAGAAGCGCAACATCATCGCCGTTCGCGATGTGCTGGTGGACGATAGCGTTTTTGATCAAACTTTCGCACACCCCCACTGGGCCGCCAGCCAGGAGCATAAGCGGTACGCGGCCGAGGTGGCGGGCGTAAACCTGAACGCCAACTGCGTTGACTTTTACCTGCATTCGGACGGCCCCGGGCGGCTGGTGCGCTTTACCACAAGCCCGCCCACCGGCTACATCAACGTGCAGAACAAGTGCATCTCCGACCGCGAGAACGCGGTGTGGCTGACGCGCGCCGCCGGCCGCAATGACGTGGTGCTGGCCGGCAAATCGCCCGGAAATGTCGAGCCGATTTCAGTGACCGTCCACGATCCGGCCCTCTTCGCCGCCACCGTATTGGCCGAGTCGATGTCAGAAGGGGGGGTGCGCGTGACGGGGAAAGTCGGCCGTGATAACACCGCCCGCGCAGCGCTCTCGCGCAAGGACCCGGAGGCGGGGTACACGGTGCTGGCGATTCACGAGACGCCGCTGGCGCAGGTGATTTCGCGCATGAACAAGGACAGCATGAACCTCTACGCCGAGGCCTTGTGCAAGCGCAGCGGCTTTGCGACTACCGGCGAACCCGGCTCGTGGAGCAACGGCACGGCCGCCGCCGCGGGGTTTTTGAAGCGCATCGGCGCAAGCGATCAGGAATACCGGCTCGATGATGGCTGCGGCTTGTCCAAGGACAACGCCGTGAGTCCGGAGACCCTGGTCCGGCTATTGATCTACAACTACCACGGCAAAAACGCCCAGATGTTTTTAAGCAGCCTGCCGGTGGCCGGCCAGGACGGGACACTGGAAAAGCGATTCGAAGGCAGCGACCTGCGCGGCCGGGTTTTCGCCAAGACGGGTTACATCAGCCAGGTCAGCGCCCTCAGCGGCTATCTAAAGGCCAAGGACGACCAGTGGTACGCATTTTCAATCCTGATGAACAACGTGCCAGGCGACAGCAATTGGAAGATGAAGTCCCTGCAGGAGGGGATCGTGAAGGCGATTGACGCGAACGTGGGCGCGGGAGATAGGACGCGAATCCATGCTCGCGCCATCGAAAGAATTCCTTGAGCAACACCCTGATCATCGTCGGCGTGATCATCGCCAGTGCGCTGATCGCAATTCCTCTCATCTTCCTCGCTCGTCTGGCGGCCGGCATGATCGCGGCATCGCGCGACCATCGCCGCCGCGAGGCTCTGAAAATCGTGCGGGTGATACCTGAGATCGGCGAGTGTACCAGCTACGGGGACGGGTGGTGGTTCGGGTCGATGGATGACATCCAGATCGCGATAAAGAGTTCGACGCAGTCGCCCGAGCCCTGGCAAATAAATCTGGCGCGAATGATCGTCACTGATCCTGATGTGTACGCTGGAAAAGCTCGTCGTCTGATCGCGATGTCAAAGGACGACCTGCTGCCCAACGGCGTGGACAAATATCAAATAGAGGGTGTTGCAATCGCTGAACCAATCGAGTTTGTGCTGGAGATGTTTCATCCCGCGGACGATGACGGCATATACCGGGTTACCTTCCGCGATGGCGATGCAGTGAGCTGGGGGCGCGAGGACTGATGTTCGGGTGGAGGTTACTTTGGCCGCAATTCGCTGGGTACGAAGGTTGGATGGGTTGCCGGCCGTGGCGAAGCGGTTTCGGCGCCTGCGGCCGCCGGGGACCCAGACGCCGTTCCCGCTGGTGGGGCATTGGATTGGGGCGCAGGCGTCATCGGCGCGCCCGCCTGCTGCTTCGCCAGTTTCTCAGCGTTCTTGTGCTGATCTGCCGCCTTGATGAAGATTGGGGCGGGCTTGGGCTGGGCGTCCAGCACGCGCTGAAAGATCTCCGTCGCCTCCGTGTAATGCCCGGCCTTCATCGCCGCCTCCCCACGCTCGTAAAGCTGATCCACTGAATCCGCACGCGATCCAAAGAGGCTGGGAGTGGTGAACAGCAGCAGGAGAATGTGCGCCGCCACCGCAACCGCCAGCATTTTCCACAGCAGGGCGTTGGGGGCGGTGAGGGTGCGCAAGGCGGAGATCATTGTGGCCTTGTTGAGACGGGGCTTCTGGCCGAGGCGCTGGGTGGTGTGGTTGGTCATATTCGTTCCGCGTGCTCTTGCCGCACGCCTGCGTTCACCGATCGCTCACGTCCACGTCGTCCACCTTATACTTTGTTTCCAGCCGAGTGTGGGCGGCGCTCGCTTCGTGCGTGCGGGGATATTTGTGCAGCACGGCCTTGAGTGCATCAATTGCACCGGGTGCATCCCCTTTTTCCTCATGACACGCCGCAATCTCCAGCCATGCCTGCCGCACCAGCGCATTCTGCGGATACAGCGTCGCCAGCTTCTCATAAACCTTGATCGCATCGTCCTGTTTCTTCTGCACGCGGAGCAGCATGGCCAGTTGCATACAAGCATGACCGACGTGGTTCTCCTCTTTGGGAAATCGGTCGATCAACTCGCGGCACGTCGCAATGGCCGCGTCGGGCTTGGACAGCGGGCCGGCTTCGAGATCAGACCTGCGCGACAGCGCCTCGGCCGACGCGGTCGGAGAGTAAAAATGCTTAACGATGCTGGTAAGTTCCGCCTGACCGGCCGGGTAATCCTTCACCTTCGCCCTCGGGCCATAGTACGTCTGCGCCACCGCGAAATGGGCGGCCACTGGATCATCCAGCCGCCGATATGCCTCGCGCGCCTTGTCCGGCTGCGGCACTGTTTCATAAAACTCGCCGATCCACGTCTTGGCGCTCTCAACGTCAGCGCCGGTATGGTAGTCGCCGATAAATTTGACAAGGCGATCCGTCCCCTTGTCCCGGTCAAGCTCGCACAGGCCAAACTGCGCCGCCCGGCGCAGCCGCTCATACTTTTCAGAAAGCGTTTCCAGGGCCTTGCGATGCTCGTCGGCCCCTTTGACGGCAATAGACCGAGTGATGTGCCGCAACAATTGATCGACTTGCTCCGAGGGCTTTTCCTTCGTGATCACTTCATCCAGCAGCTTGTGAAGATTGGCCGCCCCGGGACGCGACGCGTAAGTTTCCAGAATCAGGTGATACCCCAGGAACCGCTGCGAATCCGGTAGACGATGCACGGCCGCCAGGGCCTCTTCCTGCTTGCCCGCCGCGATATAAATCTGCACGCACCGGCTCACCGCCTCCTGCTGATCCGGCAGTTGCAGCAGCAGCGCAACGGCCGCCTCGTAATCAGGCTTCTCTTTCTTGATTGCCCGATGGGCAAGCCAAACCAGCGCATCGTGATAGGCGGCCATCGTGGCCGGATCGGCGGCGAAATCCTTCGGACGCTGTGCGACGATCTTCGAAAAACACTCCCCCGCATGATCGGTGTCCGCCATCGCCAGATAGCTCCCCGCCTGCGCCATCAGCGCGGGCAGCACCAGCGGGCTGGACGGAAAATCGCTCACCACAAACCCCAGCTCCTTCACGGCCTCGTGATGAAACTCGCGCTTCTGCTGCGTCAGACCCACCCAATACTGCACGCGATCCGCACGCGGGTCCTTGGGATACTTTTCCATGAACGCGTAGAGTCGATCCACCAAATCCTGCGAGGCTGCATCTTTGGTAAAAGATTCCTGGATCGCGGCAAATGCCGTCGCCGGGGCAGCGCCGGGAACGGCGGCTTCGGAGTCGGCGGCCAGCGCGGGCACAAGTGAAAAATGTGCCGGTACACGCCAACCCGATGAGCATCGCTATGGTGGAGGTGCGCGTGAGCATGATTACGGCCCCGCCTTTCGCGTGTCGTGAACGGTCATCATGCTATACGCCACAAGGTTGGTTCCCATATGGAACGCCAGCTCCACCGCATCCCGTTTTTTCCCCAGCTCGACGGTGGCCCAGGCATCGCCCATGTCGCCGGGGCTTATGAACACCATGAGCCGGCCGTCGGGCGCGAAGATGCCTTTGGCGCGGGGTGAGCCGTGCTCGCGATAAATCGGACAGCCATTGGGCATTTTGTAGGGCATGGGAATTCGACCGGAGCCGCGAAACACTTCGTGATCCAGTTCAATGTTGCGCGGCCGCATGTTGGGGAGAACTTGGGCCATGAACGCCACAAACTGCAGTTCAAAGTCGCCGCCGCTGGAATCCGCCACCAGCATGCCGCCGCCCAGCAGATAATCGCGGAGACTGGCGCGGTCGCTGACCGATGTAACGATCTGGCCGGTGCCCGTCATGAACAGCATGGCCGGCATGAAATCGCCGCGATGCTTTGGCAAGTCACCCAGCTTGATGATCTCCTGATCCCCCGCCACCTCCACCTTCAGCGCCGTCTTCACTTCCTGAAGCAAAACCGGCAGCGCCTTCACATTAGCGTCCCAGCCGTCGCAGTCGTACTTCACCCGGTACAGCCACAACTTCCCGCCCACGCGCGAACCCCACGGCGACCCGGCCGCCGTGTTTCCTGTCCCCGTCCCCTGCGGCAGGCCCAGCGGCGGCGGGCCGGTGCCGGCATCCGACGATTCAGCGGTCGCCACCGTGTCCAGCGCCTCCTCCACCTGCGATGCGCGGCTCATGGTGATCGGCCCGGTCATGCTGTTGCGCAGCAGATCGAGTGCGCCGGTGTGGCTGAGCCGGCGCTTCACCTCCGACAGCGCGTGGCGCTGGCGGTCGAGTGGCGTTGGTTGCGGCCGTTCCATCTGCACTTTCACAACCTGCGGCGTCTGCCGCCCTGTGCCCGTCGCGCCTAAAAGGCCAATAGGCACACCTTTGGCAATCTGATTCCCCGATCCCCCCAGCACGCCCAGCGGCCGATCATGCAGGCATCCGCTGAAGCTGACCAACGACCATCCGATGATGATCGAATGGGCGAGCAGCGAAAACCCGAGGAAGAAATGCAGTCGCGAGGGAGGGGACGCGCATGCGCGGCGGGGGCGTGGGCGGGCGCGAAGCATCAGGCCCACGCCGGCGGCGAGCATCGCTAAAACGAGAATGGGGGGCAGCAGGCTCATGAAACGGCGAACGCCAGTCGCAATGCCTTATTTCTGGGGCTTGAGGATCTGGTCAAGAGCCACCTGCGCCAGCTTGGCATATTCGTTGGTGGGGTAATCATAAACCACGCGATTGAGCAGTTCGCGGATCTTCTCGCTCTTTTCGCCGCGCGTCGGAATCCGCTCCCCGCCGCCGATGAGCGTGGCCGCGTGCCAGTACAGCAGGGCCGGCATTTCCTTGTCATTCGTGGCAAACGTTTTCTCGCAACTGGTGAACCACGCCAGCGCCTTGCGCGGCCTGGTGTCCGCCATTAACCATTGCCCGGCCTTCAGCGCCACCGCTCCGGCCTGCTCATGCTGCGGAAACTTCTCCACGAACTTCTCGGCCACCGCCACCGCGTCGGGCCACTGCTGCTGTTTGGCGTAAAAGTTCATCATCCGCACCATCGCCATCGGCACGTGCGCATCGCCCGGGTGGTGATATGCCAGCAGCACATAAGCGTCGGTGGCCTGATCGAACTGCCCCAGGCGCTCGAGGCATTGGCCGGACTTGAACCGCGACTTGGCGACAAACTCGCTCTTGGGCCAGCGATTGATGATCTCCTGGTATCGGGCAAGCGCTTCGCGGTCATCCCCCTTCAGGGCCAGAATATTGCCAAGGTAGTAGTTGGAACTGGCCGCCAGCGCATCATCAGGGAAGCGCGACACAAGCTGGTTGAAATAATCACTGGCTTCCGTGAGATATTCCTCCGCCCGCGCCGTCGCGCCGCTGGTGTAAAGCTTTCGGCCGATCTCATAAGCGCTTTGGCCGGTCGTATACCACAGCCGCATCTCCTCTTTGGCATCCGTAAACTGGCGGCTGAAACCTTCAATCGTTCCATCCGTCCCACCGGCCACGCGAATCTCCACCGTCTTTTCGATCGGCGAATCAGGCGACTGCCGCAGGTAATCGTTGTACATGATCTGAATGGGCGCGGAATAATTTGCCTGCAACAGATCGTCGCCGGCGTTGGGCTTGCCGTTGTCGGTCAGGAACTTGCCGCGAAATACGCCGCTGTGGGCTTCTGTCTCGGTCAGGATGACAATCAGCGAATCCCCTTTGTCGCTCTTGGCCGTGACGGCAATCTGATCCAGCGCACCCGACCGGTCCGCATCGTAATCCGTCACCTGCACGTACACCGGCGCCCCCATGCTTACCTGGCTGGCTTCCTCCGAATAGTTCACGTTCATCACCTGCACCTTCGCATCGGTGCCCAGCGCCAAATACATAAACCGCTCCGCCGCCGCAGGCGCTGCCTGCTGCGCATCCTCGTAATCCACAATGACCTCGCCATCGGGGAGCAGGCTGAGGATCTTGGTGTCGCCGGGATCGCCGCTGCGCTGCGTTTCAACGTGGGCGCGGTAGGTGCCGTCAGGATGATGGTGAGCGGGAACCGACATCCCCTGAACCAGCCGCCCTGCCATACTCCGCAGCCGCACGTTAACGGTATCAGCGGTGAGGTCAGGATCATCAATGACGATGTCGAAAGGATGGCCGGGATAAAGTGCCGCATTGGCGGGATCAAGCTTTGGCGACGCCGGTTTGGCGGCAGGCTCAGGATCGGCGCCGGCCTTCACCGCCAGGGGCTTGGCGGCCGGCTGCGTGGCCGCCGGCATGACCGCGCCCAATGCCTTCAGGCGCTGGGTCCGCTCAGTCAACAGGGCAATTTGCGTGTCAATCGCCGACAGCGCCAGCTTCGTGGTCTCGTCTGATGATGATTTGGACGCCGGCCGCGCTGCCAGAATCGCCCGGCGATTCTGGAACAGCTCCCGCTCCGCCACATACCCGCCAAGGCGGCCATTCATCTCCGTCTTCAAATCCGCAAGCTGCTTGTCCTGCTGCGCCGCCACCGTCCGCTGCGGGTCGCGCAGCGTGATGATCGGCACAACGCTCGCCTCCTCCCCGGCCGGCACCGCCGGCTTGGCCGAGACGACACTCTCCGCCTTCAGCTCTTCCGAAGTGGCCGTGCGACGCGTCTGCAAATCGGCCGTCGCCACGTGCGCATCCGTATATGAAATCCGCACAATGTCGTCCCCCACAACGTTGATCTCACTGGCATTCGCCCCCGCCTGCGGCGCCCGTTTTCCCTCGGCCGGCGGCGCGGCATTGGGATCGGCCAGCACAAGGTCAAGCGTGCGCGACGCCATGCCGGCCGACGATGGCGAAAGCGCCAGATCAAGCTGCGTCCCGCTCATCAGCGCCCGCACATCCGCCCGCAAGGCAGTCGTGGCATCGGGAACCGCATCCGCATCGTGAATGGCAATGGTCACCCGCCCTTCGCCCATCGCGCGCGCGCCAGGCGCGCCTCGGCTTCCCCGCTGATGTCAAACTCATACGGCTTGGCCGTCGTCGTCAGCGATTGTGCCTCAAACGCCCCCGCCGTCGGGCGATTCTCCAGCACAAACGCGTGGCGATGCGTGCGATACCCCGGCTTCATGTTGCGCTCATCCAGATACGTCATCCACAGCACATCCCCAGGCCGCAGGTAAATCTGGTTCTTATTCGCAAGCGCCCCCTTGTCATTGGAAAAAGACAGCGGCGCAGCAAATATCCCAGTCGAATTGCCAGTCTCAACCAGCTCTAGTTCCTTGCGATCCCCGGCCTCTGTTTCGACAGTCGCCTTCACCTTGTCAGGCTTGTCGGTAACGTCCAGGTCCGGATCGTTCAGCACGATCTGCTGATGGCCATCCATCTCAACCCGCCACGCCACATGCAACTGCGCATCCTTCCCCTCATCCCCGGCCGCCTTCGCCAGCGACAGCGCGCCGTCGTAGTACCGCACCCCCAGCTTGCGGCTTTCGCGCACAATCGGCTGGCCCGGCGTCTCGTTCTTTTCATCCAGGTAACGGGCGCTCACCTGCTGGCCCACATCGAATTCCAGCACACCCTGCCGCGAAGCGGACTCCGGATCAATGCCAGTGGGCAGAAGCTGCTGCCCGCTCGTGTCCGTCAGAATAAGCTGCCCCATCGCCGGCGCTTCACCATCAAACTTGTCAAACTCAATGCGCAGCGTCCGCGCAAATGCCCCACCCAAATCAATCACATTCCCAATCGGCTGCTTGGCCTCCGCCTTCACCGCGATCGTGCGATCCACCCCATCCCCCCGAACGATCACACGAAACGCCGACGGCGCATTGCGGATGGCGATCGGATCACTGCCCACGCCCCACGTCAGCTTCCCCAGCGCCGCCGGCTGATGCAGATCAACCTCCAGCCAATACGCCTTCTCACCCGGCTTGCCGCGCCAAAACGTCACGGCCTTGGAAGCCGGTTGCGTCGATGGCGCGGTGGCCGGCGATGGGGTGTCCTTGTCCACGTCAATCGCGAAAAAAGCGGGATGCCCAAGATCGCTGCTGCTGGCGCTAATCCCCGCCGCTGGCAGTGCCGTGGGAACGGTCGCAACAAACACCCCCGTGCGCGGCCCAGTCTCGGTGAGGCGAACCGTGAGCGTACTGGCCGCCGCAGACTTACCGCCCGCCACGCCAGCGCTCGTCACCACAAGGTCCGCCATCACACCGTCAGCCCGATCACTCAAATCAAGATCGGCATCCACGATCTGCACAAAGATGGGGCTGCCGGGATTGAGCGCCCCGCCGGTGCGCTTGGCCATCGGAACGATCTCAGCCGCCGCCTCATTGGCCGGCTTGCGAACCGCCTTGGGCATCGACCGCTCGCGCCGCGAAGGCGGAGGCGCAATCTCCACGCTGTCGATGTTGATCTGGCCGTCATCGACAATCGTCACCTTGTACGGCTTCTCGCTCATCCCCGCGTACGCCATTTCAACGACGTCGCTGCCGGCAACCTGCAACGTGCCGTCGCCGGGGGTCGGCATCGCAAGCGCAGTGGGAATCCGGCCCACATAGAGTTGATCGTTCACGCGGTTTTTATCCAGCTTCAGCGTCTCCTTGTCGCCCGACGGCGCTGTCAGCGTCACCACCAGGTGCTCGTCGCGCGTCTTGGCGTAGTAGTTCGCGTCCGCAACCTTCACGATCAGGTCATCGCCCGGCCGAACCTTCACCTGCATCGTCGCCCCAACCACCGATACCGCCTCATACAGTTTCCGGGCTTCAAGAAAATCACCCCGATCAAAGTATATCTGCCCCACCAGATAAACTGCCTGCTTCACCCACTCGCTCTCGCCATAGCGATTCCAGAGCTTGCGAAACGTGGTAATCGCCTGATCGTTCTGCTTAAGCTGAATCTGCGCCCGCCCCAGCGAAAACAGCGCCATCGGCGTGATGATCGGATCATCCACCTCCACCAGCGCCGCCAGCCCATCACGCGCCGCGTCGGCCTGGTTTTGCAGAAGCTGCAAGTCCGCGTCCCCCAGGTCGGCCATCAACAGCGCCCGCCGGTCGCGCGGATGATTACGCCGAATCGACGCCAGCTCCGACCGCGCCTGCTCGTAGCGCCCCTGCACGCCAAACACCGTCGAGCGCCGCACCCGCACTTGTGCATCAACAAACCCCGCCTCAGCCTCCGCAAGCCGCACGTCCGCCGCCGTGCTGTAGGTATCAAGCGCCAAGTCCTGCTCGGCCTTCGTCCCCTGCACCAGATGATAATCGCCCACCGCCAGGATCAGCTCCGGCGGAATCCGCAGCGCGGTAAACTCCGCCTTCGTCCGCGCTGCATCCAGCAGCGCCGCCGCCCGCGCAAGATCATGCGCCTTCCATGCCGCCGTCGCTTGCGCAATCAGCTCAGGCAGAGGCTGAGTGGTCGGAACAGTCTTGGGCTGCGCCATCGCCAGCGGCGAGAAGAGAAGGACAAAAGCCAGCGAGAGCTTCGCAATACCACGTAGGCAAGAGCCGCCGCCAAATCCTTCGCCGCGCACAGAATAGTATTGGTTCATTGCTTCTCCCCGCGTCTTTGGTTGATGAAGTTAATGTACTTCTGCGCGTCATGCGCCAGGTCGGTGCCGGAATGCTCTTCGAGCACCTGATAAAGCGTGGCCGTCGCCTCGGGATATTGCGCCAGCTTGTACTGGCAAATTCCCCGGTTCAGCAAAACCGAGCCCATCTGCGGACTGTCTGGATAGTCGATCAATATCCGGCCGTAGTATTCCTGCGCCCGGCGAAAATCCCCAACCCCCACATAATAATCCGCTGCTCGAATCAGCCCCCGCGCCGCAAACCCGCTGTCCGGATACTGCTTGGCCAGCCGCTCAAAAGAATCAATCCCGGACTGCCCTCCCGCGATCTTCGCCCGCCCAATTAAAAACAGCCCCTCAGGCGCCTGCGTGCTGCGCGGATACTTCGCCACCAGCGCATCAAGCTCCGAAACAGCCCGCCGCAGATCGCCGTTAAACTGCGGCTTCTCCCCGGCCGCCTTCTCCTGCTCAATCAGCTTCTCCCCGCGCTCCAGGCTCACCTGCCCGATCTGCAGCATCGCATCGGGTGCGTATTCGCTCAGTGGATATCGATCGATGAGCGACCGCGCCGCCGAGGCCGCATCGTCCAGCAAACCCGCATAGAAGTAAATGCGCCACGAATGATAAAGCGCCTTTTCACCCAGCGCGCTCCTGGTCGCGGCATTGGCCACTTCCGCGCAGTCGCGCTGCGCATTGGCCAGATATTCCTTGCCGCGCTGCGCCAGCCCAAGGTCCAGGTAAATCTTCCCCATCTCCCCGCCCGAAACCGCCCGTCCCAGCTTCGCCTCCAGATCCAACTGCGTCTGCTGATACCGCACCGCCGCCAGCGCCCCGCCCTGATCCCCAATCAACTCCGCCTCCTTCACCACCACCCAGTTGTCATCCCGGCGAACCGCGTGTTCATCCTGATAAGCCGCCCGCAGATATTGCCCGGCCGACAGTGCCAGCTTCTTTCCATCCGCGCTCACGCCATTGGAATCCAGGTGAACCAACCGCTCGAAAACGCCCGTGTGCGGCCCAGTTTCAGTCAACGTGACCACCATGCCTTCAACGCCATGCGGCTTGAGCAGGCGGCGACTTCGAGCGGCTGTGTCGTTGCGCCGGCAAGCTGTCCGGGCGTGCTGGATTGGGTAGACGGCGCGGTGGTGGGCGAGGCGACGTGCGGCGTGTTCCCCAGCGCTGATCGCCGCCAGCGTGACGGTAATCTTGTCCGGCCCTTCGTCAGATCCCGATCCGCATCTTCAACGCGCAGCACGATGTCCCCGCCCAAAACCGCCTGCTCAATCGGCTGCTTCCCGTCGGGCGTCAGCACGTACAGTTGCCCGTTGCTGGCCACCGTGAGCGAATCCCGCCGAATCGCCTTGCCGGGTTCGTTGGGGCCGTTGGGCCCGATCTCATCGACATATTCAATGTCGATCTTGTCCCCGCCCACCAGTTCCAGCCGCTGAAATTGCCGGTGGAGCGTCTTGCTCCAGACCGTCAGCGCGATCAGTCGCTTGTCCAGATTCGCCGCCGTCGTCGGCTCCTTCGCAACCTCCAACCGGCTTGCATCAATGTGCGCCTGGTCCATCGTCCGCTGCGCTTCGTCGCCGGTTGCAGGCGTCGCACTGGCCTGGGCAAGATCATCGTCCGCAAGACTGGTCCGCGTGGTTGGCCGCGCTGAATCCGCCTCAGGCAACGGCCCAAGATTGATCGCCGGCACCCCCGCGTCAGCCCCCGCCCCCGCCCCACCTGCCGCTGCCACCGTCGGCGCGGTTGACGGCGCTGTCGCCGGCCGCCGTGCCCGAACAGCTTGCAGCGACTGCTGCGGCGACCACTCCGCCACCAGCTTCTCAACCCCCGCATACGAAGCATCCACCGTCTTGCCCGCGCTTCCAATAATCCCGTTCGCCTGCACCGTAAGCCGATCTCCCTCCGCCGCCGCGGCCGCACGCTGCTTCTCCGTCGCCGCCGGATCGGCGCTCGCGCCGGCCGACTTCGCAAGCTTCTCCGCCTCAGCAATTTTCTCCCCCGCCTGCTGCTTCAACCGCTCCGCCTGATCCAACTGATCCCGCAGCCCGCTTTCCTTGGCCGGCGAAAACACCGCCAGCAGATCATCGCTATGCCGGGGCGCGCCAGGGCCGTGGGGATGGAACCAATAAATACCGGGCTGCGCAACCCCAGCGGCTGAAGCTCGACTGTTTCCACATCGCCGCTGGTGGTCTTAATCCTCGCCGTCACCGTCTTGGGCGTGTCCCCAATGTTCACGTCCGCATCCGTCACGCGAAGATACAACCGCTGCCCAGGCGTGATGCGGTGCTGGGACGAAGTCTTCTCCGACAAAACCGTCCCCACCATCCGATACGCCGCCAGCGCCTGCTGATATTGCTCCAAGGCAAGATGGGCATCGCCAATCGCCTGATATGCCTGATTCACCAGCGCATCCCCCGGATGGCGGTCGATGAATCGCCGAAGCTGTCCAAACGCTTGCGTGTATTGCCGCGCCGCCAGCGCTGAATGCCCCACCATATAATCCGCCCGCACGCGCGGCCGCCTGCTCATCGGCATTCGACGTTCCCTCGGCCAACTGCGCCGCCCGCCGATACGCCTGCATCGCATCTTCAAACCGCTTGGCCTGAAACGCGCAATCCCCAGACGCGCATGAGCGCGAACGATTAGGCTCGACCCCGGCCCAATGGTGATCACCCGCCGAAACAGCTCCGACGCCCGATTAAAATCCCCGATCAGATAGGTGGTCTCGGCCGTGCGGTACACGTCCGCGATTTCCCCCTCCATCCGCGCTCGCGCGCCGCCGCCAGACGCGCTTCCCGATCGGTCGGCTTTGTCGCAGGCTTCGGCTGGCCAACAACACGCCGCCACCGGCAGCAACAATCCCGCCAGCGGAACCAACCCCCAACCACCCCAACGCAGCCATCTCTTCGACAAACTTCTCCCTGCGGAAGAAGGGGGGTGCGGTCGTTGGCCCATCATGACTCCTTTTTTTGCTTCCTCAACCTCAGGTGTTGCCCGAGACGCTCCATGGCCGATGCAGAAAGTCTCAGTCCTCCGGCAACGCCTCGTGACCATTCGCGTAATGGCTTATGAAGCGATGCAGCACGCCATCATGAAAGCAACTGATAAAATTCTCGTATTTTCTCGCGGCGCATTGGACATGCATCAACTCCGGCATTTTTCGCACCAGTCTCAACTCTATAGCCTGCTCTTCTGGGTGCGTTGATATTTTTGGCGAGGCGGATCGACATGCTCGACTTTGATCCAAAAGTGGCTCACCTCCTCCGGCGCACGACGCTCGGTCCCACCATCGAAGAAATCCAGGCCGCCAGCGAAGCCGGCCTTCAACCCACTCTCGACAAGATGCTCAGCGAGATCGACCGCCCCCTCTCCAAGCAAGAGGCCGCCGCCCAGGCGATTGGCGGCGTCTTCCTCCGCGACGCCGAAGGGCTCCGCGCCGGCTGGATGCTGCGAATGCTCAACAGCCCCAACCTCTTCCGCGAAAAACTCACCGTCTTCTGGCACGGCCATTTCGCCACCGCCATCAGCAAGGTCAAAGACACCACCCTGATGGCCTCGCAGATCGACACCCTGCGCGAGCTGGGCCTCGGCAGCTTCCGCGACATGCTGCTGGCCATGGCGCGCGACCCGGCCATGCTCCTCTGGCTCGACAACGCCCTCAACGTCAAAGGCAAACCCAACGAAAATTTCGCCCGCGAACTGATGGAACTCTTCAGCCTCGGCATCGGCAACTACAGCGAGACCGACGTCAAGGAAGTCGCCCGCGCCTTCACCGGCTGGAGCCTCGCAAGGCAAGCGATATCGAGTTCGTCAAGGACATGCACGACGAAGACGCCAAAACCATCCTCGGCAAAAGCGGCCCCTTCAACGGCGAAGACGTCGTCGATCTCCTCTCCTCCACGCAGGCATCCGCCACGCTTCCTCTCCCGCAAGCTCTGGCGCTACTTTGTCAGTCAGCAACCCACCGATGAAGACATCGCTCCTCTGATTGACGCCTACCAGAAAAACGACCGCCGAGATCGCCCCGGTGCTCAAGGCGATGTTCTCCTCGCCGCGCTTCTTCGCGGCCGAGAATGTCGGCACCCAAGTCAAAAGCCCGGTCGAGTTCGTCGTCGGCACCGTCCGCGCCTCGGGCGCGGACTTGAACGTCGATAAGTACGGCGACGCCGTCGCCGCCATGGGCCAGGATCTTGTACAACCCGCCCGACGTCAGCGGCTGGAAGGGGGGCGAAGAGTGGATCAGCACCTTCACGCTCCTCGAGCGCATCCGCCTGGTCGCGCCAGCTCACAAGCCTCGGTCGTAATGGCATGGTCTGCGGCCTGGATGTCAACAAAATCGTCGCCCAGAACTTCATCGGCGCCAACGACGAGCTGACCGATCACTTCATCGGCCGATTCCTCCACCGCAAGCCCCCCGCAAGGCTCCGCGCTACCCTCCTCGAATTCCTCGCCGCCGGCACCGCATGGCCAACCCGCCATCAAACTCCCCCCAGCCGCCCGCGAAGAAAAACTCCGTGGCCTGATCCGATTGATCCTCTGCAGCCCCGAATACCAATTGTGTTGATATTTTTTACTGTCTACTGCCTACTGCCGACTGTCTTTCAATCTTCAACCAGGAGCGGTCATGATCTTCTCACGACGCGAGTTCATTAAATCCGGCGCTACCGTCTTCGCCATCGGCGCAGGCGTCCCCACCATGATGATGAACCTCGCCCGCGCCCGGGCCGCCGAAAACAACGCGGCCACCAAAGACCGCATCCTCGTCGTCTTCGAGCTCAACGGCGGCAACGACGGCCTCAACACCGTCATCCCCATCCGCGACCCGCTCTACGTCGTCAACCGCCCCACCCTCGCCATTCCCGAAGCCCAGGGCCTGATGCTCGACGACAAAGTCGCCCTGCACCCGTCGATGACCGACTTCCACCAGATGTTCAAGGACAAGCAGTTGGCCGTCATCCAGGGGGCCGGCTATCCCAACGCCAACCGCAGCCATTTCCGCTCGATGGAGATCTGGCATCGCGGCGACCCCACCGATCAGTGCAATACCGGCTGGCTCGGGCGCTATTACGAAAAAGCCCTCGCGGAGATCAACAAGAGCGCCGTCCCCGTCGTCCACTACGGCCAGAAGCGCCCCGAAGTCTTCAAGGCAGGCCGCGCCCCGGCGATCAGCGTCAACGCCGTGGACGATTTTTACCCCATGAATGAAAAGCCCGAATCCGTGGCCATCAGCACCTTGTACAAAGACATGAAAGGCCCCATGCCCGGCATGGACGGCCCGGCCAAGGGCGTCGAGGTGCTCAGCCCCGATCAGATCGATCCAATCCACCGGCCTCGACATCGTCAAAGGCAACGAGGTCATCAAGGGCGTGCTGAATAATCCCCGCAAAGCGAAGGTCGATTATCCCAAGGACTACGCCGGCAAAGGCCTCGCCGTCTTCGCGCAGATGATCGTCCAGAACACCGGCACGCGCCTCTTCTACATCAGCATGGGCGGCTTCGACACCCACGCCAAACAGGGCGACGGCCACGCGAAGCTGCTCGGCACCGTCTCCTCCGCCATCAGCGCCTTCATGGCCGACCTCAAGGCCGAGAACCGCGACAAGGACGTGATGGTCATGGTCTTCAGCGAGTTCGGCCGGCGCGTCAAGGAAAACAACTCCGCAGGCACCGATCACGGCGCAGCCAGCATCATGTTCTTCGCAGGCGGCGCAGTAAAAGGCGGCCTCTACGGCGACTACCCCAGCCTCACCACCCTCGAAGACGGCGACCTCAAATACAACGTAGACTTCCGCGAATGCTACGCCACCGTCTTGGAACGCTGGCTCGGAACCCCAGCCGACCGCATCCTGCCCAAAATGCAGAACCGCATCGGATTCCTCTGATCCAGGATTGCGATGCCTGTCCATCGCGTGTTTACAGGCGACACTTTCAACGCGTCGGGTAAGTGGGTCTGCCGATGGCCGGGCACACGAGGGACAACAGGTGCGCAAAGCGCCCTTCAGGAACTACGAAAACTCGCAGAGGCGCCGGATGTCCTCGTGATCCCCTTCGGGAAAACTCTCATCCCAGCGCTTCACCAGCCGGTGGACCAGCCATCGCTCACCGGTGCTATCGCCGCACCAGATGTCCTGCTCCCACCGCCGCACATTTGCCTTCACCGCTTCGTAAATCGGGCGTGTGTTGAGCCGGTAGCAGGCGTGCAGAACGCCATCGCGGAAATCTTCTGGTGCGCACTCGAGCAGGGCTATCGCCAAACTTTCGCCATCAGGCAGAAGCGGAAGAAACGTCAGGCACAGTTGATGTTGTAACCAGAGGGTGAAACCCTCTTCATCCGGACGCAACGTGACCAGCGCCACGAATGATGGGCTCCACGCGATCGCGAAGAAGCAGTCCCCGCCTGGCCAGTAGCTTGGAAAGTTCCAGATGAACCCTCCAACCGACCTTGGACCCATCGAGCCAATCGTTCAGCAGCCATCGGGCCGTAGCATCGTCTACCGTGTCATAGATGCACTCTTCATCGAAATAATCCGGGCCGCCGAAGAAGTCGAGGAAGTCGTCTGGATCGGCGAGCGTCGGGGTGAAGTTATGAATATCCTCGCGTTGTCGGAGGAGGGATTCGGTCAGATTGGATAATGGAGTTCGCAAGAAGGAAGAATGGCTAGTCGGGCGTGGTGGTTGGGGAGCCGCGGGTGGTTTTCTTATCTTATTAGGGCTGAGGTTCCAGTGGAGCTCAGGCAGGATCCTTGCGGCTCGGCGACGGCGTGAGACCGGCGGGGTGACGGGAGGGGGAGGAAAACGGCGAAATGTGACATAAAGGGTGGTTGATCCTGTCCTACCGGCGATCCAGCACGTGTTGAATGCGGGAACAAAGTCTCGATTCAAATCGCTTCTTCGATCCTCCACTGGGTGTCGCTGATAAGTTGCGCCGACAATAAGCTATACCCAAGGCATGACAACACCCCGATTTGTGCCGCAATAAAGAAAACATCAAGAAGTGCAGTCGTAATCCTACCCTCTGCTCTGATCAAATCCACATGGAAATTAATGCGGCCCATCTCACGCCTCGCCGCGAAGACACCTGAAAAACATAAACCTTCAACGGCTTCGATAGATACGAGGGGACCTCGTGGATGCGCGTCTTTACGAAGGATCAAGCCTTCGCTTCCGGTGTTGACGCACGCGAGGCCCGCGGTGAGTTTGCCGCTGGCAAAACGCGTGCAACCTCGATCGATGACCTGATGCACGAGATCGAGTCGTGAGGCGCGAGGTGCACCCATCGTCAGCGGGTTGAGGAAAAACAACTTGGCCACGAATCGCCACGAATTCGGATTTGGTCGCCGGTTGGTTGAGCATGATGGGGGAGGCCGTAGGTGAATAGTGTGTGGCGTGTGCGATTCTGGCGGTTATGGCGGAGAGGCAGACGAGTTGGGCGGCGTTGGCCTGGTCGCGGATGCGCCCTTTTCGCGGGTTTTGATCCCATCGAATTCGACGGGATTGAAAGCGGGGTGGCCGCCATTGTCGCAAATTGACTTAGAACGCAATCGGATTAGTATCGATGGGATGGCAGCGACGGTTACGATAACGCCCGCCGCGAAGGTCGAGCTTGAATCGGCGCCGCTGGTCATCCGAAATCGAATCAATGCTGGTTTTGAGCGGCTGGGTAAGTGGCCGGCGGTGAGCGGGGTGAAGCCGTTGCGAGGGGATTTGCAGGGCAGTTATCGCATTCGGACTGGAGATTACCGGGTTGTCTTCAGCGTATCCGCGGACGGCCAGAGATTGACCGTGTGGAAGATTGGGAACCGCGGGACGGTTTACGATTGAACCGTGTGGTCGCTTGTTTTAGGAAAGGTGAAATGCTGATGGCACACGCGACATTAAAAATGAACGGCAAGACATTCGTCCTGGTGCCTGATTCGGAGTACCGCGATCTGACGGCCGGGCGGGATGCGATGCCTGAATTTCCGGGAGCGGAAAGGGATGGGACCTTCCCGGCGCTGCAGACCGGCCGGGTTTCGATCGCCCGCGAAGTGATCCGCAGGCGGGAGGCGGTTGGGCTTTCACAAAAGGCGCTGGCGGCGTTGGCGGGGATACGGGTTGAGACGCTGAACCGAATCGAAAAAGCCAAGGTTACGGCGGATACCGCGACCATCGCAAAAATCGACCGGGCGTTGAAACGGGCGGAAAGATGAGCGGCGGGCGGTTTCCAAACCCATCGAATTCGATGGGTTTGGAAAAGCGGAGGCCCTGACCAACCGCTGTAATGGACCGGTCCGCGTCGCGTATTCTGGTAGATTGGAATTCGGTCGGCGCGGCGCCGGCCATTGAATGTTGGTCCGTTTAAGTCGCATGGCCTACGATTCGGAGGACTTGATTTGAAGTACATGATTACGCTCGAACTGACCACGACCGACTATAAAGAACGCGTTAAACGTTTTCTTGAAACGGGCGCGCCGCCACCTGACGGGGCGACCTTGCATGGCCGCTGGTTCACGCTTGGCCATAACAAAGGGTTCATGCTTGCAGAGGCCGCTGATCCAGCGCTCATATACCGATGGGTGTCGCAATGGGCCGACCTCATCAACTTCGAGGTGCATCCGGTTCTGGAAGATGCGCAAATTGCAAAGGTGCTGAAATCGCTATGAGCACTGACAAGAACATATGGTTCGTGACGGGCGCAGGACGTGGCATGGGCGTCGACATCGTGAAGGCGGCACTTGCCGCGGGTCACGGCGTCGTTGCGACCGGCCGCAACACCGACGCCGTGGCCGAGGTACTCGGCCATGGTGATCTTGGGGCCGACGACCTGCTCGTCGTCAAGCTCGACGTCACCCGCCCGCAGGACGCCAATGCCGCGGTGGCCGCGGCCGTCGAGCGCTTTGGCCGCATCGACGTCCTCGTCAACAACGCCGGCAACTTTTACGCTGGTTTCTTCGAAGAACTTTCGCCCGAGGACTTCCGCGCGCAGATCGAAACCAACCTGTTCGGCCCGGTGAACGTCACGCGTGCCGTGCTTCCCGTCATGCGCGGGCAGCGCCGCGGACTCATCGTCACCATTTCTTCCACTGGCGGCATTTGCGGGCAGGCGTTCGTCTCGGCCTACTCCGCGGCGAAGTTCGGCGTCGAGGGGTGGATGGAATCGCTGGCTGCCGAGGTTGCGCCGTTCGGCATCCGCACGATGCTTGTCGAACCCGGCTTCTTCCGAACCGAGCTGCTCACGGACGAGTCAACGAAGTGGCCGGAGGCGTCGATCGACGACTACGCCGAGAACACGCGGCAGACCGTCAGTGCCTGGAAGAAGATGAACGGCTTGCAGGGCGGCGACCCCGCCAAGCTCGCCAAGGCGCTGCTGCAGCTTGCAAGTGAGCCCGATCCGCCGCTGCGCTGGCCCGCCGGCGCCGACGCCGTTGAGACATTCGAGAAGAAGGCCAAAGAGTTGCTCGCCCAGGCCAACGGCCATCGCGGGCTGTCCTCATCGCTCGGGCACGACGACACCAAGCAGGGATGTCGCGATACCGGCGAATGATCGAGTTGTCCCGGGTGGGCCGCGCCGGACAATTCTGACGGGACGGGAGTCAATTCTCGGGCAGGCGGTTTGAGGGAAAGCCAGCTTTGGCCACGAAGTACGAATCGTCACGAATTCGGATTTTAGGGCGGCGGGCTGGTTGGAACTTTGATGGGGGAGGCCATTGGTGAATATTGTGTGGCGGGTGTGATTCTGGCGATATGGCGGGGGAAATATGAGAATTGACTCCCGTTAGAATTTTTGAATTATTCCATTCGGCCCAACGCCTCAATTGGTTAGGTTATCCTTGTGCACCGCCCTTAGCAAGGAAGGGAGCGTATGGGGGTACGTCACCGAACCATTTCCCAATGGCCAAATGTGCGGATTAGTTGAATGTACCTTTCATGAAGATTAGCCGCCCCCAACGCCTGTCTCCCACCACGGGATTCCTTGTGATCCGGCTCTTTTGGGTGTATCTGGATATTTGCAAAATTTGTTGTTCATTATCATGAATACGATTTTCGCTGAGCTTCGCACCTCACAGTTACAGGTTCTATCCCTGTCGTGTATTCAGACTAAAAAGGAGCCTCTGATGCCCACTGTTGCCATCGCGCCCAAAGAAGATTTACCCCTCAAGCGACAATTGGCCTCCGGCATGTCGCTTCTGGCCACCATCCTCCTCATCGTAACGATGATCAACCTGGGGCCGTCCATCGTTTTCGCCGCCGGTCTTCCCGACAACCTCGTTACCAATCCCTCGCTTGAAGAAAAGGTCTGAGCGGATGGACTCCCACCCGGTTGGGGAAAGTTCTTTTCCAATCCGGCCGGGGCCTATCGGGCTTCGATCGCCGCCGGCGGCCGCACTGGCAAGAATGAATGCGCTTTGAATGTCCCCGTCTCTAACCTTTAAGATTCCTCATTCCCGTTCTTGCTCCGCTCGACGTCCCAGGGCATATAGCTCCGGAGGCTCGTAGGTCATATCCGGCAGCAAACGCACGACCGCAGATGTCAAACTCCACTATTACGACGCAGGCGGTGCGTACCTTGGTCCAGCGCGTGCATCGGCTCCGCGTCGCCGGGGGAACGACGACTGGCAGTTGGTGACGGTCACCGATCATGCAGCCGCATTTCCACAGGCCAGATGGATTCGCCGGCGTGCTTGCACCGGCATGCCAAGGCGCATTACGACGAGCTGGAGGTGCCGGCCTTCGAAAGGACTATGCGCGCGAACTTCGACGAAGCTTACGGCTTCACGATTTCACCCCAATGGCCGTAGTCGCCCACCGCGTCGGCACCTGGCAGACGAAGACAAAGATCAAACCTTTTCTGCGGGATTCGGAACGGCTTACTTCAAACCAGGAATTTAAATCCATGTGGCATCTTCGGGCGATGCTAAAATCTGCGGAAAGTCCAGAGGAAAATTTGGGTCATCTGACCTGCGATTCTGCGACAGTATTTCGCCTCTGTTTTTCAGACGTTCTCCATTCGTCCAATCCGTCATTGGGACAGCACCAGAACTGCCCCCACGCGAAATGAAGACTGAGTCGAATCCAGGGTCCAGATGAAAGTAGACGCGGAGAGGCGTGCCTTCGGGCTCTGGTGGGCGTTACAAGGTCAATTTGCTTGATTTACGAGAGCAACCGCGAGTCCAAGCCAAAAGGGTAACGGCAAACAGTCTCAAGACGAACAGTGCGTCGCTCGATGGCCTCTGGAATACGAATCAGTCATCGCCAATGGCGAGGTTGCACTTCGGCGGATGGTGTCATCGGGATTCATAATTTCCATTGTAAAAGAAATCTCTTTCAAGATCGACGGTCCGGAATTGAGAGGCAACTTTACAGTTGATGGAGGACAATCCCCGCATCAATTGAACGTGGCATTCGATATAGACCAGAAGGTTGAGCTCAAGGTCGCAATGGGAATTTACGAAGTGGCGGGTGATCAATTGAAGATTTGTCTTCAGGCCGCGAGTGGGCCGCCTGAAATGCGTCCTACGGATTTTACGTGCAGGGAGAAGTCCGGGCGACTGTTGGTTGTGCTTAAGAAACAATAGTGGGAGAGGCTCAGGGCGGCCAGCTTCTTTTCATCCTGCGGTTAAAGTTTGCGTCATGTGTAGTTCAATCGTACCGTTACATACACGTTACCTTTAGTTGGATCTGCATTTGCAACGCGGAGCTTCCTGGTATTCACCCGGCACATCCCGCTAGGCGGATGGTTTTCGGCCCAGGTACATGATTTTGCCCCAGGTGTGGGTTCGGGTTTCGGGGGTGAAGTGTTTGTCCAGCAATTCGACGATCATTTTTGGTTGGCTTAGCCAGGCTTCGTAGGTGTCGGTTTCGTATTCGACCATGGTTTGGCAGGCGTCGAGTTTTGGCCAGAGGCGGCGGAAGAATGGTTTTCTGGCGACCCAGTGGACGAAGCTGAGGTAGGGGGTGATCCAGGGTTCGACGACCATGAATCGGCCGCCCGGACGCAGGACGCGGCGGACCTGGGCGAGGGTTTGATCGAGATCTTCGGGCAGTTTGGGCAGGTGGTGAAGGCCGCCCTGGACGATGGCGATGTCGTAGGAGTTGTCGTCGAAGGGGAGTTGGCGGCAGTCGCCGAGGATGACTTTGCCAGCGCCTTTGTGCTGGTCGATGAGCTTGGGGGAGAGGTCGATGCCTTCGAGGTTGGTGAAGCCAAGGCGGTGAAGGGCGTTCATGCCGTTGCCCCGGCCGCAGAAGAGGTCGAGGATTTGGGCGTCGCGCGGCCAGGATTCGGCTCCCATTTGCGGAAGCGCCAGAGGAATTTTTTGATTTCCTGTTCGGGGGTTTCGAAGCGGAGGTAGGCGGCCTCCCAGGGATCGGGGTTTGGGGAAGAAGACGTTTGGGGAGTGGTGGTCATGGAATTGGTTGACGGGGATTGGTTGAAGATGGTTATTTGCGTTTCATGCCCAGGACGCTGAGGAAGAAGCTGGAGAAGATGATCTGGCAGCCCAGGACGAGGGAGGTGGCGGCGGGGATGGCGATGCGCATGACTTTACGCGGGTCGAGCTCGCCGAAGCGGTGCTTGCCCCAGAGGCCCACGGCGATGAGGGTGGTGATGAGGCCCAGGAGGACGAGGCCGATGCCGGCGATGAGGCCGGTTTCGAGGGTGATGAATTTGAAGGCTTTGTTCAGGCGGGGATCTTCGGGGAGGAGGCCTTCGCTGATGGCGAAGATCTTGGTGAAGACGGCGAAGGAGATGGACTGGAAGCCGATGACGATGGCCATGGCGGCGTAGAGGAGGCTGTTGACGTCGAAGAAGACGTGGCCGACGCGGATGGGGCGGAACATGAGCCAGGTTCCGAAGAGCAGGCCGAGGAACATGAGGAGTGCGCCTGGGTAGAGGAAGAGCCAGCGAGGGCTGTAGAGGAGGAGGAAGCGGAGATGACGCCAGCCGTCGCGCCAGGAGCGGAGGTGTGGGCGGCGGGATCGGCCGTCGGGGGCGAGGGTGGTGGGGACCTCGGTGATGCGCATTTTGTAGAGCGTGGCTTTGACGACCATTTCGGAGGCGAACTCCATGCCGGTGGTGTGGAGGTCCATGCGGGCGAGAGCGGATTTGGAGAAGGCGCGCAGGCCGCAATGGAAGTCGCCGCAGGGGGATTGGAAGAGGAGTCGGCCGATGCCGGTGAGGACGGGGTTGCCGAGGTAGCGGTGGAGGTGGGGCATCGCACCGGGCTGGATGCCGCCTTTGAAGCGGTTGCCCATGACAAGGTCGTAGCCTTCGCGAAGTTTTTGAATGAAGGGCTGGAGGTTGGCAAAGTCGTAGGAATCATCTGCGTCGCCCATGATGATGAATTGGCCATGGGCGGCGGCGATGCCGCCCATGATGGCGTTGCCATAGCCGCGGGAGGAGACGGGGACGACGCGGGCGCCCAGGGAATGGGCGAGGGATTGGGAGCCGTCGGTGCTGCCGTTGTCGGCGATGATGATCTCGGCGGAGACTCCGGCGCTGGCGAGGGAGGCTTGTGCTTTGGTGATGCAGGCGGCGAGGGTTTCGGCTTCGTTGAGGCAGGGCATGATGACGGAGATTTCGATGGGGGAATCGGTGGGGGCGGGTGATGGGGTTGCGGGGATTGGGGCGAGGGTTTGGGACATTGGGGCGGCTGAGGTTTTGTGTTCCAGCGACTGTGACGCGGGGGATAAGTTAGCGGGTGGGGGGGCGGAATTCTAATGGGGGGAGGAGTTGCTAGTTGCTGGTTGCTAGTTGCTAGTGGAGGAGAAATGGGGAGGGAGGGGGTGGGGGCAGGGAATTGATTCATTGATTCATCGGTGCATCGGTTCATTGAGGAGTGCGTGGAGGTTGTGGGGTGGGGGCGTTGGAGGGAGTGGTTTTACCACGAAGTGCATGGAGGGCACGGAGGGAGAGGAGGCCGTCGGACCGGTGATGTGATCGTTGGTGGGGCGGGTAGGATGAGGGGATGAGCAAGTGGCGGCGGTGGATTTGGAGGGGTGTGGCGGTGGGGTCGCTTGTGCTTGGGTTGGGGTGGGGGTGCTTTGGTATTGGGGGTATCACGGGCGGGTGACGTGCGTGCAATCGGGTGGAACGTATTGCTTCCGTGGAGGTCGGAGAAATTCGCACTTATGTGATCACGTTTGATAATGGACGTCTGGGCGGGGGGTCGTTCTGGGCCGCCTATCCTGGTCTTGAGGACCCAGGGGTGAAATGGTCGACGAGCGAAGGACACGGCGCCCCTTGGGATTATGGTTTTCATTATTCTCATTTAGACAAGCCTGTGGAGAATCCAGAAGCCAAAACGTCATATATCAGCGGCTTGGGCGTTGATTATTCGCGGTACTGGGTCGGTAGTGGATCCGACGTGATTCGCGGATGGGACACTCGCGTGCCGTGCTCGCATGTGATCGCGTTCTTTGTCGTGTGCGCTATTTTTGCGATTTATCGTCTTCGGTGCGGGCGGGTTCGGGCGGGGTGTTGTGCTGGGTGTGGGTATGATTTGCGGGCTTCGCCGGAGAGGTGTCCGGAGTGTGGGCGGGGGGTGGCGGGTTAGACGCAATGGAGGTCGCTGAATTCCACGCGTCGTCTACTTGCGGTACAACATCGGCCCTATGGCGGAGCATGTTACTATTCTTGGGGACGGGGCGATGGCGACTGTTTGCTCGATTCTCCTCACGGAAGGGGGGCATGGGGTGACGATGTGGGGGGCGTTTGAGGAGTCGATTGACCGGCTGTTGCAGAATCGTGAGCAGCGGGTGCTGTTGCCGGGCGTGCGCATTCCGCCGAATGTGCGGCTGACCGCGAATGACGCCACTTGTTTTGAGGGGGCGACGCTGGTGCTGTCGGCGTCGCCGACGCAGTACATGCGCGGGGTGTGGGAGCGGGTGGGGCCTTATTTGCCGGCGGGGATTTCGGTGGTGTCGGTGGCGAAGGGGGTGGAGAACGACACATTGCTTCGGCCGACGCAGATCATTGATGATGTGATGGGCGGCTTGCGGATGCGCGGGAAATCGAGCGGCGAGCATGCGCTGGCGGTGGTGTCGGGGCCGAATATCGCGGCCGAATTGGCGCGGTATCTGCCGGCGACGGCGGTGGCGGCGTCGGCCGACGCGGAGCTGGCGACGCGGGTGCAGGCGGCGCTGTCGACGCAGTGGTTTCGGGTGTATACGAACAATGACGTGGTGGGAGTTGAGCTGGCGGCCGCAACCAAGAACGTGATTGCAATCGCGGCGGGGATATTGGACGGATTGGGTGCTGGATCAAACGCCAAGGCGGCGCTGGTGACGCGGGGGCTGGTGGAGATTACGCGGCTGGGTGTGGCGATGGGGGCAACCGAGGCGACGTTCAGCGGGTTGGCGGGGCTGGGTGATTTGATCACGACGTGCGTGAGCCCGGAGGGGCGCAACCGGCGGGTGGGCGAACAGGTGGGCAAGGGGAGGAAGCTGGCGGAAGTGCTGGCGGAGATGGCGAGCGTGGCGGAGGGGGTGCCGACGACACGGTCGGTGATGGAGTTGGCGCGGCGGTATAAGGTGGAGATGCCGATTACCGAGGCGGTGTATTCGGTGCTGTTTGATAACAAGGATGTGCTGGCGGCGCTGACGGAGTTGATGCGGAGGGACCCCAAGCCGGAGGGCGGGATCTGAGGCTACGTTTAGTGATGCGGATCAACCAACAGCGAGTTCTTCTTTGGTTGTGGAGGTGGCCATCCACCAGAGGATGAGCAGGGGGGTGATTCGGCCAAAGAGCATGGCGGCGCTGAGGATGAAGAGGCCGGGGCCGACGGTGGAGAGTTTGTCGTGGGCGAGGCCAACGTTGCTGAGGGCGCTGATGGTCATGAAGAAGAGGCGGTCGGAAGGATCGGACTGGGTCCAGACGAGGAGTAGGAAGACGATGATGGCCATGGCGACGTAGAGGCCAAGCCAGGTGGCGGCGATGGCGAAGCCTCGGCCGGGGGGTTGGTTGGTTTTGGAGCGATAGACGCCGCGGAAGAGTTCGAGGAGGGTGGTGGTTTTGAGGCCGCCGCCGGTGCCGGCGGGGCTGGCGCCGATGAACATCAGGACGACGAGCAGCCACTGCATGACGCGCGGGTACTCCAGGACGAGTTGGAAGGGAAAGCCGGCGGTGCGGCTGTTGACGGCGGCGACGGAGGAGGAGGCGACGACGGTGCGCCAGGAATGCCAGGTGGCGGTGGGGGCCTGAAGAACGGCGAAGATGAGGAAGGCAATCAGGTAGAGCGCCGCGGACAGGGAGAGGACTGTGAGGCTGTGGCGGGAGAGGGGGCGGCGGGTGCGGACCCAGTCCACGAGTTCCATGAGGACGGGCAGACCAAACCCGCCGAGGATGCTGAGTGGCATGAGAAGGACCTGGGTTTGCCACGACTGGATTCCAGGGAGTTTGCCGAAGTAAATGCCGCTGTTGGAAAACGCGCAGAGGGTGCGCAGGAAGGCGCTGAAGATGTCGAGGTTATTGTCGTGCCAGCCGCGGGGCATTTGCGCGAAGACGCCGGCGAGGATGGAGGCCGCGATCCAGAGATAGGCGGCGCGGCGGACTTGTCGATCGGAGTAGGGGAGGCCCAGGATGCGGACAGCGGCCATGCCGCCGACGATGAGGCTGACGAGGGCGCCGGCGAGGGTGAGGCAGAAAAAGATAAGAGGGCCGGCGAGGGTGTCGCGGTAGGAGAGATCGAGTGGGAAGCCGGTGAGGGTGCCGGCGTTGGTGGCGAGGAAAAAGACGCGGTCGCGCGAGTTGCTGCCGGGAAGCATGACGTCGAGGCGCAGGATGGCGACGTAGGCAGCGACGATGAAAGTGAGATAGCCGCAGATAAGCCAGGTGGCGGTGTCGCGGCCGGGATCTTCGGGTCGGAGAGGGGCTGAAGAAGCACGGTATTGCGTTGGTACGGGCGCGTTTTCGCGTAGTTGTTGTGCCCGCCTTTCGCGTCTGCGCTGGTCTGCCTTGCTCATTGACCGTAGACCTTTTCAGGCTCGAAGACTTTGGTGGCAACGGTGGTCCAGTCCTGCGCGCCCTCCTGATACTCGCGGAAGAAGCAGCTTCGATAACCTTCATGACAGGCGGCCACGTCCTGAATGACTTTGAAGAGTAAGACGTCGCGGTCGCAGTCGGTGAGGACCTGCTGGACGTGCTGGAAGTGGCGGCTTGATTCACCCTTGAGCGCCAGACGTTTACGGCTTCGGCTATAGGTGTGAATTTTTTTGGTGGCGAGGGTCTTTTCGATGGCCTCGCGATTCATCCACGCCTGCATGAGGACTTGGCCGTTGGCGACGTCCTGAACGATGCAGGGGATGAGGCCATTGGCGTCGAATTTGAGACTGTCGAGTTGAGGGTTGGCCGGGACGTCCATGGGGAGGGGTTTTCGGGGTTGGGGGGGGATTTGTCAAATGAATGGCAGAGGGAGTGGAGGCTTACAGATAGACGATTCGATCAAGCCAGTCTCCTTCGTCGCTGGCGTAGGTCACAAGGGCCAGGAAGGCGACGATTTGTGAGTGCTTTGACAGCGGTCGGATGAGAAAGATGCCTGGCAGATGACCTCCGGCGGCCCAATGGGCGCTGGCGTGCAACGGAAGGCTGTTGGTATCGTGAGAACCGAGAATCCTTTTTTCACGTTCACACCAAAGCAGAAGTTGTGGATCTTTGGTTCCGAGGGAGAGCTGCGTGGGATCACCGACGCGCGTCACATCGATCGGATTCATGCCTTTTTGATTGTGCAGAATGACGGTCTGCCACAACGGGCCGCGAAGGTTTTCATCAAGGATAAAGCGGATGGACATTCTACGATGCTTTCATCCGCCGCCGAGCCTCGAGGCGTCCGGTTAATTCATCGGCATCTGGACCTTTCGGCGTGGCGGCGCGTGACGCGTTGGATGCTGCTTCGCATTCGGCCGCGTAGGCGTCAACGTCCTGCCTGTTTTCCAGATAAAAGGCGATCAATTTGTGGATGAGCGCCAGGCGGAGGGTAGGAAACTGGTTGATGAGCATTTCCGCGGAGTAGCCTTCGTTATAGAAGGTGACAATGTCAACCAAACCAATCCGATGGTCGGTGAGATGAATAAAGCCGTCGGGCTCGCGGGTTAAATAGTCGGGAAAATGGTTTGCCGTCATCATTTGCTGGTGACTTTATATTACCACACCGGGGGGAAAATGGCATACTTGACTTGCAAATCACTCTCCTTAGCATCGCCCCGTTCTTGATTTCGCTCTACGAAAACCATTGAGGAGTAACACGATCATGGCCAGCAAGAAGACGGTTGCGGATATTGATCCCAAGGGGAAGCGCGTGCTGATGCGGGTGGATTTTAATGTGCCTATTGATGGCGGGAAGATTGGGGATGATCGGCGGATCACGCAGGCGCTGCCGACGATTAAGAATATCGTGGATCGGGGCGGGCGATTGATTTTGATGTCGCACCTGGGCCGGCCCAAGGGCGGGCCGGAGGCGAAGTATTCGCTGAAGCCGGTGGCTGAGCGGTTGAGCGAATTGCTGGGGAAGAAGGTGGGATTTGCGGAAGATTCGATTGGGGTGGCGACGGAGCAGGCCGTGGGGGCTCTGAAGGACGGGGAGGTGTTGCTGCTGGAGAACCTGCGTTTTCATAAGGAGGAGGAGAAGAACGAGCCGAATTTCGCGAAGAGCCTGGCGAAGCTTGGAGATGTGTATGTGAATGACGCTTTTGGGACGACACATCGCGAACATGCGAGCACGTTTGGGGTGGCGCAGGCCATGCAGGGCAAACCGCGGGTGATCGGGTTTTTGATTCAGAAGGAGTTGAAGTTTCTGGGGGAGGCGATCAGCAAGCCGGTTCGGCCGTTTGTTGCGATCCTCGGGGGAGCCAAGGTATCGGACAAGATCAACGTGATCGAGCAGTTGCTGGGCAAGTGCGACACGCTGCTGATCGGCGGGGCGATGGCGTATACGTTCTTTCTGGCGCAGGGGAAGGAAGTGGGCAAGTCGCTGGTGGAACGGGACAAGGTGGAACTGGCTAAGAGTCTGCTGGAGAAGGCGGGTGGGAAGATCAAATTGCCGGTGGACAATGTCATCAGCGACAAGATGAGCGATGACGCAGTGACGCAGATTGTCGAGGGGAATATACCGGCCGATCTTGAGGGTTTTGATATTGGTCCCAAGACGCAGGCGATTTATAAGGCGGAGGTGGCGAAGGCGAAGACGATTGTGTGGAACGGGCCGATGGGGGTGTTTGAGAAGAAGCCATTCGCGGCCGGGACGAAGGGGATAGCTGAGGCGGTGGCGGAGGCGACGGCGAAGAACGGGGCCGTCACGATCATCGGAGGCGGCGACAGTGCGGCCGCGATTGAGCAGATGGGGCTCAGCGAGAAGGTGAGCCACGTGAGCACGGGTGGGGGGGCTTCGCTGGAGTTTTTGGAGAATGGGCATTTTACTACGCTGGATATCTTGGATTGAGCAGGGGGCGTTGGTTGCAGCACGAGAAATGAGAACCTCGCGTTTGGGGATTGTTGCTGGGGAACCTCGGGCGGGGCGCCCGAGCCACTTTAATTTCTTGGGGGCGCGGGTGTTAAGATGGCCGCGAGCAAGGCAAGAACTGCAATAGCCATAGCAGCCTTGCGTTTGTTGATTGTTCATGTGGAACCTCGGGCGGGGCGCCCGAGCCACTTTAACTTTACTGGGATGGGGTTATTTTTGTGGGGAGTTCTTTGGAGTAGGTTTCGGTGGCGGTTTTTTTGAAGGTGGGGAGGATTTTGCCGCCGTCGTTGTTGGGATAGCCGGCGTGCTGGACGAGGTAGACCAAAACGAGCTGGTGCTCGGGGTCGATCCAGAGATCGGTGGCGTAGGCGCCGCCGTGGCCGGCGGGGGTGAGGGTGCTGGGGTCGGTGTCGGGGCGGAGCGCGTGAGTGGTGGAGAAGCCAAAGCCGTAGCCGCGTTCGCCCTTTTCCTTGTCAATCAGCTTTGCGGTTTGGGTGGAGGTCATCTGCTGAAGGGATTTGATGGAGATGTAGCGTTTGCCGTGGGATTCGCCGGCGTTTAAGAGCATTTGGCCAAAGGCGGCGACGTCGGCGGCGGTGGAGAATAGGCCGCCGGCGGGGCAGGGGTAGCGGTTGGGGCTGTTGAGGGGGTAGGTGAGCTGGTCGACGGTGATTTCCTTGAGATCGGTTTTGTCGGCGCTGGGCTTGTAGGATTTAGCGATGCGGGCGATCTGGGCTTCGTTGGGGATGAAGGTGGTGTCTTTCATGCCCAAGGGCGTAAAGAGGCGCTCCTGCATGAATTGTTCGTAGGGGATGCCGCTGACGACTTCGATGATTCGGCCGGCGGTGTTGATGCCGGCGTTACTGTACAGGTAGTGGGTGGCGGGGTCGGTCTGGAGGTTGGTGAGGGCGTAGCTGAGGACGGCCTCGCGCAAGGGGCGGGTGTCGATCTTGCTCTCGACGCGGGACATGAAAGGCAGGCCGCTGGTATGGGAGAGGATTTCGCGCACCAGGATGGGGTGGGAGGGTTTTTTGAGAAGGGTGTGATCGTTGTCGTGCTCGGCGATGAGCATCTGGCCCTTGAACTCGGGGAGGTATTTCTCGACGGGGTCTTCGACATTTACCTTGCCTTCGTCGACGAGCATCATGAGGGCGGTGGCGGTCATGGGCTTGGACATGGAGGCGATCCAGAACAGATCGTCGGGGCGCATCGGCTTTTTGGCGGCGACGTCTTCGTAGCCGACGGATTGGAGGTCGAGGATTTTGTCTTTGGAGGCGACGAGGGTGACCGCGCCGGCGAGGGTGTGGCTGTCGACGAACGGCTGGAGGGCAGCGGCAATGGGACTCGCTTTTGGTGCGTCGGGCGCTGGCTGGGCGTGGGCCTGGGTGTAGATGAGGCAGAGAGCGAGGAGGGCGGCGGAAAGTTTGGTGGTAGTTTTCATGGGAATGATTTGATGAATGGGTTTTGCTCCTGAGTTGTCATACCGGACGGGGCAGAGTTGGTCCAGAGAGCATTACGGGCAGGGGAGGCGGACCCAGAAGGTTGTGCCTTCGCCGATGCGGCTGGTGGCGCTGAAGTTGCCGTTGTGAGCTTGGACGATGCTTTTGCAGATGGCGAAGCAGGCTTTCCGATTCAGCAGGATGAGCATCTGCTGGCCGTCTGCCGCTATGACGAGCGCCATGCGGTGAGGGCGGGTTTGGTGGAGCGGGCGGAGCCGCGGCGGAAGGCATGCGCCATGGCTGGTGGAACTCAGTCGATGGCCTGTGGATGTGCCGCGGGACTGGAAGAAGGCCGAGGAAGCACAGACCGAGGCGAACGAGCAGAGAATCAATTGAAGAACCAATCGGCGCGGGCGGTGAAGGGGGTATTGTCGTCTTGATAAGATCAGGCGGCGCTGAACCAGTTGAAGTTGCCGACGAATCCGTTGGCGGCGGCGGAGTCGAAGACGATGCGGAGGGTGTGCTGGCCGGGCGAGAGGGGGATGGGGGCGGTGACGGTTTGCCAATTCTGCCAGCCGCCGGTGTTGGGGACGTTAATGGCTTTGCCGACTGGGCCGGCCTCGGTCTCGACATGAAAAGCGCCGCCGGAAGCGACGGAGGCCAGCCGGAAGTTGAGGGTGGAGGTTCCGGATGAAGCGACGTTAACCGTGTACTTGAGCCATCCCGTGGGGCGAATCGCGTTGATGGATTCCGCAGCGGCCTGCATTGCCAGGAGCAAACTGCGCAATTTTATTTGCAACGCCGGGGCCGTTCGTTTAGTATTCCTCGGTTCGATTCGGGACTGGCCTGGCGCTCGCGTGGCTATGACGGGCGTAAATCAGCATGGTGCATTTCGGCGGCGATGGCGTCGCGAGGAAATGGCCGGCGATTTTGAGAGGCGCGAACCTGAGATTGACATCATCGACTTGACACCGTTGACACCCAAGACCGGTTCTCCCGCGCATGCCCCAACTTTTTCTTACGCGATCTTCTGCAATTGCCCTATGCGTATAGGGCGTGTGGTAAGGTTGCGCGGCACGCGCACGTTGTGCAAGCTTGTGCGGGAACTTGAAGGGTTTGGCCCAGGCGTCGGGCTCAGACTTTTGCAAATGGAGGAACGCCGTGTTGTTTGACCGCTCCAACCGCGTCAATTCTGTATCGTCCACCCCCAACAAGCGACCGCGCAATGCGAAGCAGATGGCTGCTTTGGCGCTGGCCGTTGGCATGACCATGCCGGCGATCTTGCCTTCGTCGATTAATGCTGAAGGCCCGCTGGGCGCGAACATCGTGCTGGCGGCGGACAAGCTTTCCGACGCCGAATTGCTGACGCAAGGGGGCGGGCAATATGCGGCCGGGAATTTCGAGGAAGCGCAGGCTACGCTCCAGCAGGTCAAGCCTGACGGGTTATCTGAAGCGGATCAGAAAAAGCTTCAGGCTCTGGTATCGCAGGTGGAAGATGCGCTGGGTAAGCGCAAGCAGTCGCGGGCCGAGTTTGAGCTGGGCGAGGCGGCGCTGGCGGATAAGAAATATGGGGATGCCGTAGCGCACTACAAGGCGGCGCAGGACAATCAATTCTCCGACGCGGCCACGCGGGAGAAGGCCAAGTCGCAGGTGGCGGTGGCCGAGGCGGGGCTTGGGGCGGGCGTGCAGGATGCAAAGCAGTCGTATGAGAAGGGGGTGGCGGAATATAAAAAGGGGGATTGGAGCTCGGCCCGCAAAGACTTGATCGCTGCGCGCGATGGCGGCTATAAGCCTGGCGGGCTTTTTGGCGGAGATGCGCCTGAAACGATTCTGGCGCGGATGGACGCCAAAGAGGCGGCGGATCGACAGGCCGGCCAAGCGCAGACGGGGACCACTGCCCCCCCGGTGCAGGACAGCCCGGAGTTGCAACATCAGGCCGAGTTGAAGGCGACGTACGCGCAGGCCGTCAGTGAATACAACAATCATCAATGGAGCAACGCCCGCCAGCACCTGAAAACGCTGCGCGACCAGGGCTTTAAGCCGGGGGCGTTTGATCCGTCACCGGTGACGCTGCTGGCAAGGATGGACGCCAAGGACAAGGCTGACGCGGATCGGGCGGATGCGGAACAGCGAAGCGCCTCGGCCCGGGCGACGCGCAACGCGGCTGACCAGGAGGCCGGGGCGAAAAGCCAGGACGCGACCAAGGCTTATGCGACAGGGCGCGATCAATACAACCGGGGCGACTGGATCAATGCCCGGAAGAACTTCATGGTTGCCCGCGATGCGGGATATCGGCCGGGTCTGTTCGAGGATTCGCCCGGCGACTACCTGGCTCGGATGGACAAGAAGGAGGCGGCCGACGCGCGCGAAAACCAGCGGCGGATTGCACTGGCGCAGGCGGCTGGCACGACCGACACCACCCCCAATGCGCTGCCGGTTAATCCGGGTACCGGTGCGACCGGGACGGGAACGACTGGCACTGGTACTCCTTCGACCCAAACGCCGGGTACTGGAACCAGGGACTGGAACGACGGGCACTGGGACGACGGGCACTGGGACGACGGGCACTGGGACGACTGGCACTGGAACGACTGGCACTGGAACGACTGGCACTGGAACGACTGGCACTGGGACGACTGGCACTGGGACGACTGGCACTGGGACGACCGGCACTGGGACGACTGGTACTGGGACCGTGACCCCGCCGCCTTCGGCGGATGATGCGGCGGTTCAGGAACTGCGGCGCACTGCCATGGCCAACGAGGCGCGGCAGCAGCAGGATGCGGCCGTGGCGCAGAAGTTGGTGGATCAGGCGCAGGCGGCGGAGAAGGAAGGGCGGTTTCGCGACGCCAATGCGCTCTACAGCGATGCGGCCGTCCGTGATCCGGCCAATCAAGATGCGATTCGCGGACGCGATGCGACGGCCGCCCGAATCGGCGCGCCTGGGCCAAACACCACGGGGTTCACGAACTTTGCCGAAGAGGTGAAGGCTCGCCGAGACGCCTTCCGATTTCGTTTCAATACGAACATTGCGTCGGTTCGGCGGGCGATTCAGGCAGGGGACTATCGTGGGGCCGAAGGCTCGCTCGAAGATGCTCGCGTTCAGCGTGACCTGATCGCGCCGTTCCTGTCGGAAGTGGAACTGGCGCAGGTCAACGCTACGATCAGCGATGCACAAGGGGCCTTGGATACAGCGCGCCGGACGGCGGAGCAAACGGGTGTTGTTCAAGGCACTGCAAACGCCAATCAAATTGAAAACGAACGACACCGGCGCGAGCAGGAGGAGAAGCGTCGCACCGTGCAGGCCCTGGTCGTCACGGCACGCCAGCTTGTCTACGAAACCAAGTATTCGCAGGCGCTGGGCGTTATCGACCAGATTCTCACCATTGATCCCACCAACGATTACGCCGTGGGCGTGCGGCAGTTGATTGAGGATCAGGTGAACTTTAAGGAGCAGGCCAGCTATCGCGACAAGTTCAACGCGCAGTTGACCAAGCAGTTGAACGAGGCCGAAGAGAAGAAGATCCCCTACAACGACATTATTCGGTATCCGGATAATTGGCCGGACATCAGCCGGTTGCGTGATGAGGAAGTGCGCCTCGAGCAGCACCAGACCACCACCGATCAGGCCACCCAGGCGACGCTGGAGCGCGTGCTGCCGGAAATTAAGTTTGAAGGCGTTGCGTTCAACGACGTGGTGGATTTCCTTCGCGACATCACCGGCGCCAACATCTTTGTGAACTGGAAGGCGCTGGAAGGCGCGGGCATCGACAAGAACGCACAGGTTTCGGCCCGCTTGCGCAACATCAAGTTCTCCAAAGCGCTTTCGACGATCCTATCAGAAGTGGGCGGCGCTAACGTAAAACTTGGCTACACCGTGGACGAAGGTGTCATCACCATCTCCACCAGTGAAGATCTTAATAAGAACACCTTTGTGCGGGTGTACGACATCCGCGATTTGATCGTCCCGTTGTCTGACTTCATCAGCCAAACCAACTTCAACCTGGCGGCCGGTGGCGGCGGCGGTGCGGGTGGCGGCGCTGGCGGCGGCGTGGGTGGCGGCGGCGGTGGAGTGGGCGGGGTCGGTGGCGGCGGCGGCGCGGGCGGTGTGGGCGGCGGCGTGGGTGGCGGCGGTGGCGGTGGCGGCAGCGGCGGCCAGGGCGGCAGCACCGAAATCGGACAGACCCGAAAAGAGCTCACACAGGACATCGTCAAGCTGATTCAGGAAACCGTGGCACCCGATACGTGGCGCGAAGCAGGCGGTACCATCGGCGCCATCCGCGAGCTTTCGGGCGAGCTGATCGTCACCCAGACGGCCGACAACCACAATTCGCTTCAGAACCTGCTCCAGCAGCTTCGCGAACAGCGGGCGATTCAGGTGACGGTCGAAACCCGTTTCCTGACCGTGCAGCGGAATTATCTGGAAGACGTTGGCCTGGATCTCGATTTCTTCTTCAACATCAAGAACCCCAACAATTTCACCCCCATCAGCGTCTCGCAAAACTCGATCAACTTCACCCAGAACCCCGTCAACTCGGTCCCGGGCAGCATTGGCTCTGGAGCGAGCAACACGCCGTCGCTGACGGTGGGTGGGCCGGTTCCCGGATTGGCCGGGACGTTTTTGGATGCGTTCCAAGTGAACTTCCTGCTCCGCGCTACGCAGGCGCAGCAGACGAGCACGCTGGTGACGGCGCCCCGCGTCACGCTCTTTAACGGCCAGCGCGCTTACGTGCTGGTGACGACACAGCAAGCGTACGTCAGTAACTTGCAGCCGGTTGTCGGCAACAATGCCGCGTTGTTCCAGCCGACGATCAGCACCGCCCAGAGCGGCGTGCTGCTGGACGTGCAGGCAACGGTGTCGGCCGACCGCAAATACGTCACCATGACGTTGCGGCCTCAGCTTTCGACGATCCTGCAGTTCTTCACGTTCCAGTTCCAGGACAACGGCGCCACCCAGGCCACCGGCGGAAACAACGGCGGCACCACCACCGGCGGCACCGGGACGATTGTGACCACCGGCCAAAGCTCGGCCGGCAACGTCAACGGAAAGATCCAGCAGCCGCAGATTCAGATCACCGAAGTCAAAACCACGGTAAACGTTCCCGACGGCGGCACGCTGCTGCTGGGCGGCGAGACCATCGCTGGCGAAACCGAGAAGGAAGCGGGAGTGCCAGTGCTCTCAAAG
Source organism: uncultured Phycisphaerales bacterium (assembly GCA_963788015.1). Lineage (GTDB taxonomy): Bacteria > Planctomycetota > Phycisphaerae > Tepidisphaerales > Tepidisphaeraceae > JBBRHH01. The sequence goes on along the minus strand of CAWBEY010000012.1, from coordinate 578,606 downwards.
ATCCCGTTCCTGAAGCGTTTGTTTACCAATCGCTCGACGGCCAAGGATGAGCAAATCCTGCTGATCCTGGTGAAGCCGACCATCCTGATTCAGCGCGAAGTGGAAGCACGATCATTCCCGCTGCTGACGAGTCATTGAGCGATGCGTATATAAGAAGCCCCGGCCGCTGATGAGCGATTCAGAGGCCGGGGTTTTTTGAGGTTGTCAGTCCTCTTGCAAGACGGATCGATTGATCCTAAACTTCCCGACTCGCGATTTTTCCGCTATTTTTTGAGTGACGAGGAATTCAATGCCACGCGTTTGCTATTTCACCGGTAAGAAGACGACCTTCGGCAATCAGATCACCCACCGCGGCAAGGCCAAATACCTGGGCGGCGTGGGCACGAAAATCACTGGCATCACGTCCCGCAAGTTCCGTCCGAACATCCAGAAGGTCCGCGCCTGGTGAACGGGAAGATCGTGCGGATCAAGGTAAGCGCAAAGGCGATTCGCAATGGCTTCATCGTGAAGCCCGTCCGCCGAACCTATAAAAAGCCCGAAACCGCAGCGGCGTAACGAAACCTTTCGAACTCGAAATTGAAGCCCGCGGGTAAGCCTGCGGGCTTCTGCGTTTGAAGGGCGGTCTTCGTTGACGTGGTGGTGGGGGATCAGCTCCCTAATTCATCACATGGTTTGGAGTGGTGCGTGAAAGCGTCTCACTTGACAGTGCAAATACGTCGATTAAAGTACGATACGGCCAAGGGCCAGATGATCGCCGGATGCGGCGAGCATCGACATTTTCGGCAGTAGCTCAATGGTAGAGCAGCCGGCTGTTAACCGGCTGGTTGTAGGTTCGAGTCCTACCTGCCGAGCTTTTGTTTTGGTTACGGAACGCCGTAGCCGACCAGTTAACGCCCGACCCCGAGAGGCCTTCTCTCGGGGTCGCGCTGTTTTCCGGCAGTACAACAAGGGGTACGACAAGGCGGCACTCTCAGAATCCGTGCCACGATAGGCGCGAGCGCCGCTCTCCGAACAAATCAGCGAGAGGAGGCAGATACCTCACTTCCTCCATCGCCCGCCCGCTTTGTACCGCTGAAAGCGTGTTAAATTCTGCGAGTTAGAGCGCCGAAAGCCGCCATTGGGTATCCGTCGTCAGCACGTCAAGATAGGCGTGATAGGCGTAAACTCGATCACGGAGCTTTCCCGTAGTCTCCTGGAGAATGCTGGCCTGCTGCAACGCATCGAGCGCCTTGATGGCCGTGGGCTTGCTTACCTTTAGCAGCTTGATCGCCAGTCTTAGCGTCACCATGGGATGTCGGGGCAGGTGATCGAACAGCCGGATCGCCGGCACGGTGGCCGCGCGGTGGTTGGCCAGGCGGATGCGGTCCCTGGCGATCAAACCAAATAGCAGCTGTGCGGAATGGACACCGTCCTCAGCAGCCTCCCGCACACAGTCCAGGAAATAGCCAGTCCATCCTTCCCAATCCCCGTCGGTGCGGACAGCGCTGAGCCGCCGGTAGTACTCTTCCTGGTGCCTCTTAAATGCCACGCTCAGATAGAGCAGCGGCGACTTGAGCAATCCCCAATGCTCCACCAGCAGGGCGATCAGCAATCGGCCGATCCGGCCATTGCCATCCAGGAACGGATGGATAGTCTCGAACTGCACGTGGGCCAGGCCGGCCCGCACGAGCGGCGGCAATGGGTCGGTGGCGTGAATCCACTTCTCCAGCGCCGACATCGCACCGGCTACTTCCGTGGGCGGCGGCGGGATGAACCGGGCGTTGCCCGGCCGGGTGCCGCCGATCCAATTCTGTGAGCGGCGGATCTCGCCCGGTTCTTTTTCATTCCCACGCACCCCCTGCATCAGTCGCCGGTGCGCTTCGCACAGCAGACGGGTACAGAGCGGCAGGCCCTTCGGCCGGGCCATCTCACGGCGGGCGTAGGTGAGCGCGTCGACGTAATTACAGACTTCCTGAACGTCCTCGGGGCGTTCGGCGGCTTCGCCGGCCTCGAAGGCCAGCACATCCCGGAGCGTCGCTTGCGTTCCCTCGATCTGGGAGGTGATCAACGCCTCCTTGCGGACAAACCCGTAGAGGAACCATTCGGGGCTGGGAACCATATTCGCCGCGACCGAGAGTTGCCCGAGGGAGGTCATGGCGGCCGCCAGGCGCTGGTTTGAGGGCCGTCCATCGTCAGGGCCGGTTCCGCCGGTGGAAGCGGCAGTGGGATGAAGCGGCCGCACCTCCTCGCCCCCGACGCGTGTGATCTGATAATTTCCCGTGATCCTAGACATGCCTTGGTCAATGGTCGTTTCCCAGCGACGTCCGCTAGTCAAGGAACGTTACCTAGTATCCGCACATAGTCAAGAAATCTTTACTAGCAGGGGCTTACCTCGCGGTTTCGCGCAAACTCGCAAGAACAGCTGACGTGATCGGCAAATGGGCAACAGATTCCTTCGCCCCTTCAATGCGCATTAACGCGGTGGCAATCGTTGAAGTAATGGTAAATCGTGGTTCAAAAAGCGTCATTACCATCTGCCCGGCGGAATCGGATGCCGTTATTGTGCCGTTAAACTGCCGTTAAGCCAAGCTTTGGTTGCTGGCACTGCTTCGGGTTGTTGTGCGACAGCGTATTCACTTCACCGGATACCCTCGCCATAGCCACAGCAGCGCTTCGGGGAGTGTTTGCTTCACAACCTTTCCATCGACGTGCCCCGCGCCTTGGGCGAATTCGTAGCGGTAGTGGTAGCCCTTGGCCTTGAGGGCGGCGGCCATGCGGTCGTTGGCCATGACCCAGTTGTGAAGCGATTCCTCGGGCTTGTTGGAACCGTTGTCGTTTTGGCCCACTTCCAGCCAGATGCGCAGCGGCTTGCGCTCGCTGTTGGGGATGAAATGCTCGTGATATTCCCATGCGCCGTGGGGCGATTGGGGATTGAGGGGCGACTGCTGGTTGACGTATGTGCCGGAGTAGGTCAGCACGCGGCGATAGAGGTCGGGATGAAACCATGCCATGGTGAAGGCGGCCGCGCCGCCGGAGCTGCCACCCATCGTGGCCCGGCCTTCGGGATCCTTCGTGAAGGCGATGTTGTAGTCCTTTGCGATCTTTGGGAGGACTTCGGATTCAATGAAATTGGAGTAGCGGTCGGAGACGGTGTCGTATTCGAGGCCGCGCTCGCTGCCCTGGGCATCGCCGCCGCCGGAATTGATGAGGATGGCGATCATCGGGGGCAAGGCATGATCGGCGATCAGCGCATCGAGCACCGGCGGAACGGTGTTCTTGTAGGACAGGCCGTCCTGAACAACGATGAAGGGGGCGGGCGTGCCGGCGACGTATTGGGTGGGAATGTAGACGCAGACTTTGCGTTTGTAAGGGCCCTTGATGCCGGGATAGATCTTGCTGTCCTCGGAGTTCATGGTGAACTCGTGCAGTGCGCCTTTGAGCACACCTTCCTTGCCCTTGAACTCTGGGGCATCGGAGTAGTTGGGTCCGATTTTGACGTCGCCGTCGCCTTCGGTGCCCGGGTCGGCGAGCTTGGTGTGCTGGATGGGTTTGCTGGTGGGATTGGCGGCCTGCAATGGCGCGAGGGTGGTGGCGATCAGAAGAGCAGCGGCGGCGCGGGCGAGGAGGGGAATGTTGTTCATCCGATCTTTTATAGCAGGTAATAAAGCCCGCGGTATCTTCGCGGCGGTCGCGAAGTGATCGGGACGCGCTCTATGAAATGGCCGCTTCGGGTTGGGGAACGATGGGTTGCGAGGCGGCCTGCTCAGCTTTGAGATTTTCGAGGTAGGCGAGCCAGGGTTCGATGCCGGCGCTGGTCTTGGAGGAGAGTTCCAGGATGCGCATGCCGGGGCGGACCGACTGGATGCTCTGATGGGCGGCCGCGACATCGAATTCCACGGCGGCGGCCAGATCCATTTTGGTGAGGACGGCGACGTCGGCGGTGTTGAAGATGGTGGGATATTTAAGGGGCTTGTCTTCGCCTTCGGTGACGGAGAAAAGCACAAGGCGTAGATCTTCGCCCAGATCGTAGCTGGCGGGGCAAACGAGATTGCCGACATTCTCAATGAAGAGAAAGTCGAGCTGGTCAAGGTTCCAGCCGTCGAGGGCTTTTTCCACCATATCGGCTTCAAGGTGGCAAACGGTGCCGGTGGTGATTTGGCGCACCGGCGCCTGGCTGCGGGCGAGGCGCTGAGCGTCGTTGTCGGTGGCAAGGTCGCCAACCAGCGCGGCAATACGGTAACGCGGCTGAAGGAGCGTCAGCGTGCGCTCCAGGAAGGCCGTCTTCCCAGCGCCAGGACTGGAGACGAGGCTGACGACGAACACACCCGCCTGACGGAATCGCTCGCGCAATGCCCGCGCGACCACGTCGTTTTGTTTGAGCACTTTCTGGCGGACTTCAACCAACCGAGTTTTCATATTCATTGGCGATCTCCATGGCGGCAACCTCAAGGTCCTGCCCGTGAACAACCTGCGGCGTGGGCGTGCCGCACTGGGCACAGGCCAAGTGTTGGATAGACACAACGGGCCGCTCGCCTTTGCAGGATGGACAGTAAACAACAATGGGCACCTCGCGGATGACCAGCCGGCAATCCGGGAAGCCCGACTCTTCACGAGCCATTTCAAACGCTCCGATGAGCGCCTCGCGCATGACGCCAGCCAGCGGCCCAAGCTTCACATGCACGGAAAGTACGCGGGGGTTGCCGCGGCGCTGGGCTTCCTCGGCGACAAGATCAAGAATGCTCAAGGCTATGGAAAGTTCGTGCATGAGCGTCCGGGCATGTTGCCGACGCGGGACAAAGTTGATGAAAAACCGGACTGGTTGGAATGATAGAAATTGGCCGGGCGGGTGTACAGGTTTAAATTCGCTACAATCGCGCTGATGATTGGGTTTTTGATCATTTTGGTTCTTGTGGCGGCGTTTTGGCTGTTTCTGGTGGTGAGCCCGCGGCATCGGGGGACGTTTGCGCAGACGTTGGACGTTGAGGCGATGCGCGAGGAGGAGGGGCGGGTTTGGCCGGGGGTGACGGTGGTTATCCCAGCGCGCAATGAGGGAGGGATGCTGCCCAGCACGATTCCGACCATTTGCGGACAGGATTATCCGGACATGCGGGTGGTGGTTGTGGATGATCAGAGTGAAGATGATTCCGGGGTGGTGCTGGAGAAGCTGCGGGGGGAGTATTCGAACTTGACGGTGATTCGCGGTGCGGATCGGCCGGCGGGGTGGTGCGGGAAGCCGTGGGCGGTCACGCAGGGGGTGGGGGTGGCGACAACGGATTTGCTGTTATTTACGGATGCGGATTGTGCGTTTCATGTGAGGGCGGTGAAGACGGCGGTGCGGTTTCTGGAGGAGCGCGGGCTGGATATGGTGAGCGTGTTTCCGCAGATGGTGTTTGGGAGTTTGATTGAGGAGATTGGGCTGGCGGGTTTTCTGGGGGGGCTGGCGATGGTGTATCCGACGCCGCAGGCGAATGATCCCAAGAGCACGATGGCGCTGGCGGCCGGCGGGTTTATTCTGGTGCGTCGGGCGGCGTATGAAGCGATCGGCGGGCACGCGGCGGTGAAGAATGAACTGATTGAGGACGTGAACCTGGCGTGGAAGCTGAAGGCGTCGGGGGCGAAAGTGCATTGCCGGCTGACGCGGGATCTGGTTTCGACACGGATGTATGAGGGGTTTGGGGATTTGTGGGAAGGGCTGGGGAAGAACGTCTATGGCGGCGGTGGGATATCGGCCCAGCCGTTTTTGGGTGGCGATTAGCTGGGCGCTCGTCGCGATGGTGCTGCCGCCGGTGTATCTGGTGGTGGCGGCGGTGGGGGTAATGCGGCACGGTTCGCAGGCGTGGTGGGGGGCGCTCTTGCTGTGCGTGCTAATTTTCGCGGCCACGGCGGTGGTGCGGGGACGCGTGGTGCGGCATCTGGGCTTGCCGATGTGGCAAAGCGTGTTGACGCCCATCAGCTCCGGGCTGTATTGCATGATTGGAGCGTCGTCGGCGTGGCGGCATCACTTTGGCGAGGGGAACGTGTGGAAGGGGCGCACATATTCACGTGATGAGCTGGGGCGGGAGCAGGTGGCGGGCGCGGTGGCGACGAAGAGTTAAAGCGCGGCGGGCGAGTGGCGCGGCCTTTATATTTTGGAGGGGTGCCCTATATTGTCGCGACGCAATTGAGGAGTATTTATGGCCAGTGCGAGTGATTTTCCGGCGCGGGGGAAGGTGAAGGAAGTGGGCAACGGGGGGGTTGTTTTTCTGCCGCTGAACACCAATTACCAGCTTCATTGCCAGGTGGCGGGCGGAGAATACGCCGGCCCGGTTGGCGAGCGCGTTGAGGCGGTCGTGCGCGTGGTGGGGAAAAAGATCTGGACTGTGCCCAGCGGCGGGAATTTTATTGCGCCGATTTTTGGGCCGCCGCGGACGATTCAGGGGCGGGTGCGTTATCTGGATAATAATGTGATGGTGGTGCAGGCGGGGACGATGATCGTGGTGGAATTGCCTAAGGACGAGACGGCTTACGATCTGGTGACCGGTCCGCTGGCGGTGGGGGGGCTGGTGAATGTGCTTGGGCTGCCGGGGGCGACATTTGAGTTGCTTGGAGTTGAGGCGGCAGGGTAGAATTACGATTGGCGGAGGATTTGAAGGGAGAAGATGCGAGTGAATCGCAGCTTCTCCCTTTTGGTTTGATACACATCGCATGATCGTTCGCATCAATCAGATCGAGGTGGCGCAGGCGGAACAGGCAGGCGGTTGGCCGGGGCATGGGCTGACGGGGCCGATTCGGTATCGGTGGCCGGCGGGGGCGAATGCATTTGAGATTCTGGTGCTGCAGAAGGACGAGCGGCGGCATGCGCTGGATGCGGAGTTTCGCCAGCAGCAGAGCCGGCAACTGATTCCGGGGATTCTGAGCGCGTTAAAGGAAGGGGGGAGGAGATTGTGATTCGGCTGGACGGGGCGATGTTGCGCGGGGAGCTGGTTGGGGGGTTTGGGCATTTGACGGAGGCGCATGGGTATGGGCGGTATGCCGTCTCGAGCGTGGGAAAACTGGAGATGGATCCTGACGAGACGATGGGAAGCATCCGGTTTCAGTTGCTTCCACAGCAGGCCGGCCGGTTGTGCGGGGACGTGGGGGTGGGGTTGGAGCGGTCGGTGCGGATGCGGGCGTTTGGGGTGCCGGGGGAGCTTGTGAATCCGCTTCTGGACACGCATGAGCTGGATGATGAGCGGTGGGGAGACATTTTGATGCGCTGTGGGTTTGTTTTGAGCACATCGACGGGATTGCGGTCGGTGCAGATTATTACATCGCGGCTGGATGCCGCTGGGATGAAGGAGCGGCTGGCGATGCAGCTTCAGGCGGGGCGGTAGGCGGGCGGGCGATTTGATCTATGGCATATTTGATTAACTATAATTGAGCGGGAGGATGTAATTATAGTTGAGTTCGCTGTGTCGGGAACGGGCCTGCTCATCCATTATGTATAGTTGAGGCAGTTTGTTCAGCGGCGATGGAGAGGAGGAAGCGCTCGACGTTGTCGGCCATGTTGCCAACCCCCGTTTTGGATTGGAAATCTACTTGCGCCAATTGCATGATGAGCCGGTTGGCGGCGGATTCGCCGAGCGATTCGGCGGTTTTCAAGAAGGGTTCAATGGTGGAGGGGGAAAGAGCTTTGCGCCTTTGATGACTTCGCCGCGGGAATATCCCATACGCTTGAGAGCGAGCGCTTTGCGGACTTTTTCGAGCCACATCGTTAACCAGGTGACTGCACGAAACTCGGTGGTGGGGTCGATTTGCACCAGCTGGCGCCAGCGGCGAACGGCGTCATCCGTGTTGCCGGCGGCCAGTTGGTTGGTCATGTCCCACATCTCCTGTTCGCGTTGGAAGGAGACGCTGGAAGAGACGAGAGCGGCTGAAATTTTCTGATCGAAAGTGAGAAGGGCAAGTTTTGACAATTCGTTATCGAGGCGGCCGAGGTCATCGCCCACCAGCTCGCATAACATGCGTCCGGCGTCCGATAATAATTGTATTTGATGATACTGTTTTGCCCGGTCGGTCGCCCATTTAATTAAATCTTTGGGTGGATTGCAATCTAATACTTGTCCTGCCTTCAATATCAGTTTATATATTCTCTGGTTCGCAGGAAGTGTACTGCAACGCAGCACGAGTGCGCCGGTACCAGATGGGTCGGGTATATAGCGTTCGAGCGGCTCGCGAAAACGGGTGATGAAGAGTTCGGCGCTGCGAATCACGACGACCTTGCTGCCGGCGAACATGGTGAATGTGCGGAGTTCATCCAGAACTTCGGCCAAGTCAGCGGTTTCGCCATCGAAGTCGTTGCGTTGGACGTCGCTGCCAAGTTCGCGAAGAAGCAGCGAGAGCTTATCGAGCTGTAAGAACAGATCTGATCCGATGAGGGCATAAACGGGCTTAGGCATCGCAAACGGTTGTATGGACGCGGTCGTGGCGCGTCAATTCATTTCTCATCGGTCGAAGAGACAATGGACGATTAAATCTTAGGTTTTGTGGGAAAGGCGTGCGGTTTGTCGATGGATCGACTATCCGACCACACGCGGCTTGGGCACATCGGGAGAACATTATGTCACATCCGTACGCGTCTTTCTGCCAGGATTTTTATGTCAACCTGCGGCTGAGCACGCAGTTGAACCTGCCGCACACGCGTGAGACGCTGCTGCACTTTTTCGAAAGGTTGCAGAAGCAGTACCAGGGAATGTCGAACTTCCGAAAGTGCGACAATGGGGACTTCAATCTTGAGGAAGATCGTCGGGGCGGGGTTTATCGCTGGGTTCGCCTAGAGGCGAAACGGCTGGTGGCCGGATTTGTGAATCCACCAACGTTGGATGACGCGTCTGGAGTTTCATCAGTTCGTTCTGGAGCTAGCGCCCATTACCTGGGGATCAGCCCGCTTGAGATCGAACACATGGAAGCGCTGTTTGGGTTTGATCTGTCGTTCCGTGGCAACCACGATGAGGTGGTGATTGAGAGCCTGTACGATGGCTCGCCGCTGGGTTGCCTGATGGATGAGGAGGGGGCGCGGCCGGTGGATGTGCAGCCGAGCGTTTCGGTTTCATTGAGTGACGACTGCCGGCTTCAGGCGCGGCTTGATGTGATCACCCGCACTGATAACTATCAGGTTCGAACGGGGGACTATTCCGAGGAAGAATTGAGCTTGTATCTGACGGTGCGGCGCTACTGGGGCGACCGGCCCAAAGAGGCGCTGGAAAAAGTGTTTGCATACATCTTTGACCGGGCTGACGGGTTGTGTACGTCGCACGTGGTGCCCAAGGTGCTGAGGCCGATTTCGACGGCGATCTCTTCGCGATCATAACGGGCGCGAGCTTGATGGGTGTGGGGCTTTTGTCGGATGCGGCGTCGGGTTAGACTCTGCGTCCATGGGCGTGGCAGCGTCGGACATGGTTGAGCAGGCGCGGAGACGCGCAGCGTCTGGATCAGACGCTGGCTCGGACTTTATCCCAGCTATCTACAAAGCAATCTGGAAACAATGTGCGGCTAAGCGGTGAGCAAGTTGCCGCCGGCCGTGTTTTGCTGCGCGGTGCTATGGAGGCGTTGGAGCGCGTGTTGCGCGAGTTGCCGGAGTCGGCGCTGAACACAGGGGACGTTGGTGGAGAAACTGGAGAGACTTGAACATGGCGAATGCACCGCGAGAGGAGCAGCAGGGGGTTTCGGCCGATTCTAATGAGATTGTGTCCAGGCCGGGCAAGTGGCATCGCGGCAAGTTGGTGGCGGTGGCGCTGCTGTTTCTGGGCTTTGGCATCGCGTGCATTTACCACGGCTTCTATGGGTATCCGCACGAGAATGCGGAATTCGCGGCCAAGCAGAAAGACGTCACGCTGCCGTTGCCGCATCCGGGGTTGGACATTCCGATCAACAAGGGGTTTGCGATCATCCTTCCGCCGCTGGGATTGCTGCTGCTGGGGCGGGCGCTTTACATGTCGCGGGGTGAATATCGGCTGGCGGGCAACGTGTTGCACGTGCCGGGTCATCCGGCCATTCCGCTGGATGCGATTACGCGAATCGACAAGCGGCGGTGGGATCGGAAGGGAATTGTGGAAATTGATTACGAATTGGCCGATTCCAAGGGTGGACGTTTTCGGCTGGACGACTTTTACTATGACCGTGACCGGACCGATGAAATCGTGGAGCGGATCGAAGCTTATGTGAAGGGTTAGAATGGACAGGAGATTGGACCTGGCGGGCAACATCTATCCGGCGTCGGCCGACCCGGTTGATACGCTGCGCTTCATGTTTGCGGTGGGGATTGAATGTTCGTGTCCGACGATTGCGGGGAACGAGCGCGTGGATCAACTTCGCGACACGGGGCACTATGAGCTTTGGCAGACGGACTTGAAACTGGTGCGCGAGCTTGGCTTGCGGTACCTGCGGTATGGGCCGCCGATTTATAAGATTTACCTGGGGCGGAATCAGTATGACTGGTCGTGGCTGGACTCGGTGATGACGGAGATGCGGCGGTTGGGGATCGTGCCGATCATCGACCTGCTGCACTTTGGTTTGCCGGACTGGCTGGGGAATTTTCAGAATCCTGAGTGGCCTGACTATTTCGCGGATTACGCGCGGCAGTTCGCGGAGCGGTATCCGTGGGTGCGTTATTACACGCCCGTGAACGAGATTTACGTGACGGCGATTTTTTCGGGGCTTTATGGATGGTGGAATGAGCGGCTGATGTCGGATGCGGCGTTTGTGACGTGCGTGAAAAACTGCGTGCGCGGCTCAATGCTGGCGATGCGGGCGATTTTGGATCTGCGGCCGGATGCGATCTTTATTTTCAGTGAGAGCACGGAGTATGTGCATCCGGGCTCGCCGAGCATCGTGCAGTTGGCGCACTTTATGAACGAGCGGCGGTTTTTGTCGCTGGACCTGCTGTTTGGCCATGACGTGTCGGCGACCATGTACAAGTATCTGCTGGGCAATGGAATGACGGCCGAGGAATACGTGTGGTTTCAGAGCCAGAAGGATTTGCGCCGTCACTGCATCATGGGGACGGATTATTACATTACCAACGAGCACGTGATGCACCCCGACGGGCGGAGCATGCGGGCGGGTGATGTGTATGGGTATTACGTGATCACGCGGCAGTATTTTGACCGGTATCGGCTGCCGGTAATGCACACCGAAACCAATCGCACGGAGAAACATGCGGTGGAATGGCTGTGGAAGGAGTGGATGAATTTATTGCGGCTGCGGGAGGATGGGGTGCCGATCATCGGGTTTACGTGGTTTGGATTGCTGGACATGAAGGACTGGGACACGGCGCTGACCAAGCGCCTGGGGACGGTGAACACGGTGGGGCTGTATACGCTGAACCGCAAGCAGCGGAAGGTGGCGCGGGAATACCGGCGGCTGGTGGAGGAGTATTCGAACCTGAACATCAGCAGCAGTAAGTTTCCGATTTTAACCGCGTGAGGTTCTCAGGCGCTTTGGAGGTGGAGGACTGCGCTCGGGGAATTCGGTCCAGCCGGAGAAGGCCTCGCGGGTGCGGGCGTACATCTCAATGATGGAGGGGACGACGGCCAGGGTGTCGTAATGTTCGCGGGCGCGGGCGTGGGCGGCGGCGGCCAGAGAGTCGGCGAGGACGCGGTCGCTGAGGAGGCGGTCGAGGTTTTGCGCAAGGTCGTTAACGTCGTTTGGCGCTGAGAGCAGGCCGCAGCGGCCATTGTCGAGAAGCTCGGGGATCGCCCCTGATCGGCAGGCGACGATGGGACGGCCGGCGGCCATGCCTTCGAGGGTGCTGAAGGAGAAGCTCTCGAAGCCGCTGCTGCAGACGGCGACGATGGAGCTGTCAACCAGTTCATCCTGCACGGCGCGAAGCGGCATCGGGCCGGGGAGGTGAATGCGGCCGCGCGTTTGTGGATCGGGGCAGATCTTTTCGATGAGGCTGGCGAAGGATTCATCGGGGGACCACTGATCCGGGCCAATGAGAATCAGCTGGGCCTGGGGATGTTGTGGAGCGATCTTGGCGAAGGCGCGCACGAGGACATCCTGGCCTTTGAAGCGTTCGATTCGGCCGGCGCAGACGATGCGCTGCGGGCCGTCGGCGGGGGGCAGCGGATGGCGCTGACGCGGGACGTCCATGAAGTTGGCCAGGACGCGCGGAGCGCGGGGAAGGTTCCAGTGTCGGCGGATGAAGGCGGCCATGGAATGGCTGGGGGCGGTGAGGGTTTGGGCGTAGCGGGCGCTTTTGTATTCGAGATGAGCGAGGAGGCGGTTGACGGGGACGCCGCTGGTGCGGTTGAGGCGGAAGAAAAGGTCCCAGGGGCCGTGGGTGCGGATGACGAGGGGCCATTTATTGAGACGGCCGGCGGCCAGGCCGTTGGCGGCATGCTCCGGGGCTTCGACGATGTCGAAGGGGGTTTGGCGGTCGATGTCCTGAAGTGCGTCGAAGGTGGCCAGGTCCCAGCGGAGCCAGTGCCATACGCCGGGGTTGATGCGGTTCATAAGGGGGGCGATGATGCGCCAGTAGGCCCAGCGCATGCCGCGGCCTCGAAGGCGCGGTCCGTAATGGGCGGGGATGCGGTGGACGGTGACGTTGGGCTGGAGGATGTCGTGTTCCTCGCTTGGGCCCGCGAGTACGACGACCTGATGCCCAAAGCGGCCGAGGGCGCCGGCGAGGCGGAAGGTGTAGGTGCCAACGCCGCCGAAGCCTTTCTGGGGAGGATATTCGTAAGAGACCAGGGCGATGCGCATGGGGCGGTACTCAGTGCCAAAGAACCGGGCGAAAGAGGTTTGGCGGCGAAAGCCGCGAGATTGTATTAGGCCGCCGATTCACGCCAGACAATCCTCCAACACGTAGGGTCGATGATAGGAAGTCATTGGCTTGATATCGACCAATCTGAGGATGAGAACGCATATTTCCCGGACGGTGGGGCGGGCGCTGTGGCGGCGCGAATTGGGTTGGATTGAAAATGGGTGACGTTGGCTTTCCAATTGAACGGATGGATCAGTTTACGTTATCGGAACAGACGCACGGTTTTATCTCCAGCCAGCAATGGGAAGTGGCGGTGCTGCCGTTTGGGGCCACCGAACCGCACAACTATCACCTGCCGTATGGCACCGACAACTACCAGGTGGAGGCCATCGGAAGCCGGGCGTGTGCGCACGCGACGAAGCGCGGCGGGAAGGTGCTGCTGCTGCCGGCCATGCCGTTTGGAGTGAACACCAATTACATGCACGTGAAAGGGTCGCTGGCGCTGAGCATGACGCCGACGACTTTGCTGAAGGTGCTGGCCGATCTGGTGGATGCGCTGGAGCGGCAGGGGTTGCGCAAGCTGGTGCTGTTGAACGGGCATGGGGGCAATGAACTCAAGCCGCTGATGCGCGAACTGCACCACCGAACGAAGATGTTTCTGTCTTTGTGTGACTGGTTTCGGATGGCGGCCGATGAGTACCCGAAAATTTTCGAGCATCCGGGCGAACATGCGGATGAGGTGGAGACGAGTTTGATGATGGAACTGAGGCCGGATCTGGTGCAGATGGAGAAGGCGCGGCCGGGCAAGGGGAAATCAACGAAGTTTGAGGCGATCAACCAGGGGTGGGTGTCGATCACCCGGCCGTGGCATTTACTGACGGCCGATACGGGCGTGGGCGATCCGGCAGGCGCATCTGCCGAGAAGGGGCGGAAGCTGATGGAGCTATTGACGCAGCGGCTGGGGGATTATTTGTATGAGCTGTCGGCGGCGAAGATGGATGAGACTTTTCCGTATGGTTGAGCGTTGAGATTCGCGGCAATCGCCGCTCATCCAGGCGCGGGCAACGTGCCGCCGCCGAGGTTGACATCGGGCGTCGCATCGGTCGGGCCGGGGGCGATGATGGTGGCCCGGCGGCTTTGCTCCTTATCGAGCAGGTCGCTGACGGTGGGCTTGTTGATGGTTTCGCCGCGCATGAGACGGTCGATATCGTTGGAGTCCAGTGTCTCGTACTTCAGCAGGGCCTTGGCCAGCGATTCCACCTTGTCACGGTTGTTTTCGAGCAGGCCGCGCGTCTCTTCATAAAGCCGGTCGATGAGGCTCTTGACCTCGCTGTCGATGAGCTTCGCGGTTTCTTCGGAGTATTCGCGGGCGTGAGCGCCGAAGTCGAACATGCCGTTCATTCGGCCATCGTCTTCGCCATAAAAAACAAAGCCCACATGCTCATTCATGCCCCACTCGCGCACCATACGGCGCACGAGGCCCGTGGCCTGGCGAATGTCGCCCAGGGCGCCGGTGTTGATGTCGCCGCAGAACATTTCCTCGGCGATTCGGCCTCCGAAGCAGGTCTTAACGGTGGCGATGCACCAGCGGCGGGAGTAGTTGTTGCGATCGCGCTCGGGGAGCGAGAACGTCGCGCCGCCAAAACCGCCGCGGGGGATGATGGTGACTTTGTGGATAGGATCGGCGTCGCCTGTCAGGGACTGTACCACGGCGTGTCCGGCCTCGTGATAGGCGGTGGCGGTCTTTTCCTTTTCGTCGATCACGCGGCTCTTGCGGGCTCGGCCCCAGCGCACCTTGTCGCGCGATTCTTCGAGATCGTCCTGCTCGATAAATTCCTTGCCGGCCATCGTCGCATGCAGGGCGGACTCGTTGATGATCGCGGCCAAATCAGCCCCGCTGAAGCCAGGGGTGGCACGGGCGAGGCGGGCGAGATCGACCACCGGGCCCAGCTTCACCTTGCGGCTGTGCACTTTCAGAATTTCAAGGCGGCCTTTCACGTCGGGCAGGGGGACGTAAATCTGGCGGTCGAATCGACCGGGCCGGGTGAGGGCGGGATCTAACACGTCGACGCGATTGGTGGCGGCGCAGACGATGACCTGATCGTTGGTTTCAAAGCCATCCATCTCGACGAGGATGGCGTTGAGCGTTTGCTCGCGTTCGTCGTGGCCGCCGGAGGTGAAGCCGCTGCCGCGACGCCGGCCGACGGCGTCAATTTCGTCGAGGAAGATGATGCAGGGGCTGTTGTCCTTGGCCTGCTTGAATAGGTCGCGGACGCGGCTTGCGCCCACGCCAACAAACATCTCGACAAAGTCGGAGCCGCTGATGGAGAAGAAGGGGACGTCGGCCTCGCCGGCGATGGCCTTGGCGAGGAGGGTCTTGCCGGTGCCGGGCTCGCCGACCAGCAGCACGCCGCGGGGGATTCGGCCGCCGAGGCGCTGGAACTTCTTGGGGTTCTTCAGGAACTCGACGATCTCCATCACTTCGTCCTTGGCCTCTTCCACGCCGGCCACGTCGTCGAAGGTGATGTTGGTGTGTTCCTTGCTCGTGATCTTGTGGCGCGAGCGCCCAAAGTTGCCAAGCATCCCGCCAGCGTTGGCGCTGTTGCGCAACTGGCGGAAGACGAACACATAGATAAATCCGAAGATAAGCAGCCACGGAATAAGCGGAATGAAGACCGCCATCCAGAAGTTCTGGCTGTTTTCGGCGCGCAAATCGGTTTTGGCGGGTCGATTTTCAAGGAACCACCGGCCTACGTCGCCGGCCAGCGAGTTGGGTGGAACATCCGCGTGGAAACTTGTGGAGTTGGTGCCGGTCTCTGCCATCACGGGCTTGGTAAACGTCCCCTTCAGCTCGTCTCCCTCCATGATCAGTTTTTCGACGTTGCCGTCTTTGTACTGGGTCATCACCTGGCCGAGCGTGAAGGAGCTGGCGGAGTTGTGCTTGGAGCTCAGGAGGATGAAGAGGACGATGCCCAAGGCGCCAAAGAGGAACCAGCCGAAGAGGCCGCGACTGAAGCGCATGCCGCCGCCGTTAGGGGGCGTCGGCCGGCCGTTTTTGTTTTTGCTGGGCCGTTCTGGCTTTTGTTCTGACATAACCTTCCTTGTTGCCCAAATGCCGCAAAAGGCGCGACGCGGGCGAAACTTCATTGGAGATTTAGATCAATCGAGTGGCTCAATAATACGGGTTCAGGCTGGCGCATTTCTACCCCGAACGGCGTCAGTTTATCTATTTTATCGTTTTGGCGCGGGCCAGCATGGACTTACCACTCCGCCTCCAACTCCTGCACGATCGCCAGCGCCACCCTCTCGATGGCCTGCTGCGAGCCATTGAACTCGGCCTCGCCCAGCGTTGGATAGTAAAGCGTTTGCTGCTGAAAGTTCCGCCGCTCCACGAGGATCTGGCCTGTTCGCAGGTCTTTCCAGCGGAAGTCGATGAGAAACGTGACGGTCTTTTCCTGGGGCAGATTGGTGTTCAGGTCGCGGCTCACCTCGCGGATGTTGATGGAAGTGATTTCGCCTTCAAGGAGGGTGTCGGCCTTGTCGTGCGCGGTGACTCGATAGGGGCTGTGGAGCTCAAGGCGATTGACGACGGCCTTGGTCAGAGCGATTTCGGAGCCGCGCTCGAATGTCTTGTTCTGGAAGATCGGGACGGCGACGGTGCGGACGTCCTCGCGGTAGGTGGAGCGCCAGTGGTAGCCGCAGCCGGCCAGAAGAAATAGCGGCAGGATGAAAATCAGGCGGTGGAGATTCTTTGTCGTTCGGTTGGACGAAAGGACGGAGGCGAATGCGGGGAAGTGATCGGCGGTGGTTGGTTTCATCGTAATCAGGGGATTGCCGCCGGCCCTGTGGTGCGCGGGCGGGTGGTCGGCTGGACAAGCGGCGGCGGTTCGGCCAGCGCCAAGGAAGGCAGGCCCTTCAGCGCGTCCTGGGCCTTGATGGCGGCGGGGGAGGAGGCGAAATTTCGGATGATGTAGCGGTAGCAATAGGCCGCGGCCCGGGGTTCGCCCGTGCGGCGATAAAAGGAGGCCGTGTCCAGCATCTTGTCGCCCAGCGAAAGGTCGATGCGGTTGAGTAGGGCGGCCACGTTCTCTTCCTTCGCCAGATCGGGATAGGCCGACGCCAGATCGACCAGTTGCTGGCGGGCATCGATGACCGGGGTGGCATCAAAGCGCAGGCCGCGAAATTGTGCCAGCGCCGCAAAGGCCTGGCGCAGCTTGATGCGCGGATGTCGGGACTGCGGGGATAGCTGCGGGCGTAGGCGCCGTAGGCATCGCTGGCCAGATCGTAGTCGCCGTCGGCGTAGTAGTAATCGGCCGTCCGGCGCAGCGATTTTTCGGCCAGCGTCGATCCCGGCGAGCGCTGCTGGATGCGGTAAAGCATCTCGATGGCCTCATCGGTCAGGCCAAGGATTCGCAGGCCCAGAAAGCTGTTTTTGTAGCCATTCAAATAGCCGTCGGCAATTTGATATTGGCGCTCGAGGGCGCGATAGAAATAAGGGCTGGCCGGATAGTAGTCGAGCAGTTCATCGAAGTTGTAAAAGGCCATCACACGGTCGTCGCCAAGCAGGTTGGACTCGCCCAGGAGATAGAGCCCGCGATCGCGAATGGGGGAGGTTTTGTGCGACTTGAGCCAATCGACAACGCGGGTATGGGCTTCCTTGTAGTCGCGGTTGAGCAGATCGTTTTCCACGCCATCAAGGACGGGATCCTGGATGGGCTGACTGGTGGGGGCCGAGACTTCCTGCCAGCGGCCATCCTCGCGCAGTTCCCATGATTTGGGAGCAGCGCTCAACGTCGCAGCACCCAGCAGCGGGGCCACGAGCATGCAGAGCAATCCTTTGTGCATGGCGGGGATTGTAGCGACGCGCGGAGAGTCGGCAACACACCGCGCAGCGCGTGATTAAATATGAACATTGATGGGCAACCAGACCAAGAGGCCCTGGCCGGCCAGGAGCAATAGCATCCCCGCGACAACAGCGATGACGTCGGCCTTGCGCGCAGGAGGGCGAGCCAGCCGAGAATCAGCGCTGCCGCCCCGGCCACCAGCAGCCATTTGGGATCGTGAACGAACCTCAGCCGGGGGATGTTGCGCAGCTCAACAATGCCCTTGAAGACAACTGCGGTGATGCCAGCGGCGGCGGCCGATTGGAGCAGGATTGTCGCCCATTTGGCAAGGGGTGTTCCGACAAACAGGCCCAGCGCGAGCAATGTCATAAGGAAAGCCACAACCACGGCCGCGATCATCCACTTGGTGTCGATGGAAGGGCGGGAGAGGGTTTGGAAAGCGAGATAGCCCGCGCGAAAGGCATCGAGAAGGAGCAGCAGGCCGCCGAATTTCCAGGCGAGGGGCGCGGTATGGAGTTGGAGAATATCCTCTTCGCGCTCGGCGGGGCGACGGGAGCTTTGGGCTGGGGTTGAGTAGGGTTCATGGATGTCGTAGACATCCGGTGCGGTGGCGCGGGGTGTGTTGGGGGGGATAGCGACGGGGAGAGCGGCCAGGACAAGTTCGTGCGGGTTCGGGATGGCGACCATTTGGGCGCAGGCCGGGCATTTGCCCCATTTGCCGGCAAACTGATCCTTTACCCAGAGGGGCTTTCCACAATGGCAGGTAAGTCGAATCGGCATGCGTCTTTTCCGTTTCGCAAGACGTGGCTGACCTTGGCAACGGCCCGTCGCCGGCAAGGGGCCTGTAAAGGATCGTCGGCGTTTTGTTAATCTGGGTCAAGGAGTCGTTGCGGCAGAATCATTCGACCATCCCATTAATTTATCTCCACCTTTGACGTTTGCGGATGTAAGCGGCTATAGTCAGGCCAACCAAACCGTTCTGATAGCCCGCGCTAAGGAGCCGGTACATTCAATGATCACACGCGAGCAGGAAGTCTCAGAACGGGACTTGGAGCAGCTTTCGTCATTTTTTCGCCTGCTTTCAGACAAAACGCGTCTGAAAATTCTCTTTCGACTCGCCGGTGGCGAGCGGAACGTGACGGCGCTCTGCGAAGAAATGAGTCTACCCCAGCCAACGGTCAGCCATCACCTATCCCTGCTGCGCATGAGCAGCATCGTGGGCAACCGGCGAAACGGCAAACAGGTGTTTTACACGCTTAACGGGCGCTCGGAGCAGAACGATCAGGATTTGCTGGCGTTTAATCTGGACGGATTTACTGTAAAGCTGGTGTCGGACCGGCCGGGGTAGTGTCGCTGGCGCCTCTGGAAGCGGTTGTGAGGGCGGGATTGCCGGCAATGCTTGTCGATTCAATGATTGATAAGTGACGGTGACGGCAAAGTCGGGTATACTGCTTGACCCATGCAACGATCGAGAGAAGCAGAGAAAAAGGTACAAGTTTCCGGCCCGGCCGCGCGGGTGCTCCAATATATGCTGGACAACGAGGGTTTTCTCTCGATGTCGCAGGCCAGGAGCAACCAGAATGCGGTGGCCGAGCTGTTGGATCGAAACTTCATTAAGAATGCCGAGGCCCATGGGCTTTCGGGCTACAGCCTATCCAAGCTAGGGCGGCAAGTGGCCCTTTAGGATTGTGCCTAGCGGAAGTTAGCGGCGGGGGCGGACTGACGGCCTTGCGGGGGCGGCTACGGGTAACGCGGGTGGGGGCGGGACGGGGAGGATCTCCAAGGCGGGGTACCAGACTTTAAGCACGCCCCAGGGGAGATCGGTGTCGAGGGGAATGGCGGGCATGACGATCTTTTTGATGGCAGATGGGCCTTCGACGGCACGCAGTTCGGTGGGGGTGATTTGCCAGGTGCTGTGGGTGAGGTCGTCGGTGAGGTCCCCTTTTTTCTTGGGGTCGGTGTTGAGAGAGAACTGGGCGGTTTGATTGTCGGGTATGAGGCGGCTGAAGCGCAGGTGTGGGAGGAGTGGGGAACGCGCACCAGGAGCAGGGGAAGATCGCCGGCCATCATATTAATTAGAGAGCGGCCCGCAGCTTCCTGGAGGATGGCGTAGGGGCGGGTGGTGGCCAGGAGAAGTATTCGGCGATCCGGATCGGGGGGCACCTTGGCGGGCGGCATTTTCATTCGGGGCGCCAGGGGGGCGGTGGGTGCGTCGGGCTTTTGGCCGTCGGTGGGAGGGAGGACGAGGGTGTCGGGGTGCAGTGATCGCCAGTCTGCCCAGCGCATCTTGGAGGTGGGAATGGGGGAGATGAAGCCGGTGGGGAGTTGGGATTGGAGCGTTTGGCCGGTGAGGGCGTTGATGAATTCGCCCCGGCGGGTGTTGTAGATCAGCAGTGCGTTGGCTGGCATCGATACGATGTCGAGGGAGCGGGGCCGGATTTCCGCCTTGGTGAGAAAAGCGGTTGCGCGATTGGCATAGGGCGACCACATGAGAAGAAGGCGCTTGAGGTGGTTGTCTTTGCCGCGATCGATCTGCGAGATGACGGGGGAGGTGTAGAGGGTGCTGAACGGATAGGCGTAGGAATTGGCGTTAAAGGAGAGGCCGACGACCCATTCGTCGTCGTGAAGAAAGGTGGCCTGGGCGGCCGGGATGAAAGTAGGGTTGTCCAGGACGCTGGTTCTGGCGTGCGGGGTGGAAAAGTGGTGGAAGAACAGGAGGAGGATGGGGGCCAGGCCAAGGAGCCACCAGATGCGCCGTTTGCCGGAGGCGACGAGGGTGATGATCGAGACGCTCAGGAGGATGGTGAGCATGGCCGACAGCCATTGGAAACGGCGGGCAAGAACGATGTAATCCAGACCGTGCGGATATTGGCCCCACCGGGAATCCATGCCATAGCCAAATGCGGCGGCGGCGCCGGCGGCGAGGAGAATGAGTAGGAATGGGAGGAACAAGGCGCGTGAGGATAGCGGTTGGGAGGGGGGAGGTGAAGGGAGGGAGGGATGCGGATAAATGCGCGGCGCATAAAAACAGTGCGCGATGGTGAGTCGCGCACTGCTGCGTCTTGTAATAAAAATGTTCCGGTTAAACCTTCGTAAACCGCATCCAGTTGATGTTGCCGGTGTAGCCGGTTGTCGAACTGGCGGTGTCGAACACGATTCGCAAAACGTGCTTGCCGGCCGTTAGTGGCACGACGCCCTGGTTGATGGTTGACCAGTTGTCCCAGCCGGTGGTATCAGGGACCTGAGTCGTGCCGGGCAGAGGGGTGCCGTCGGATTCAAGATGGAACGTCCCGCCCAGGCCCATAGAGGCCAGGCGGTAGTCGATCGTGTAGTTGCCGTCCACGGCTACATTCACCGTGTATTTCATCCACTCGCCGGCCTTTGTGAAGCCGACGCTCAGGCCGTTGCCGCCGTCGCTATTGGATTCGACGTCGACGCCCTCGTTGGTGCGGCCCTTGCCGCCGAGGTTCTGTTTTTCGGTGTCGTGATAGGCCACGGTTTCGCCGCCAACGTCATAGTTTTCAGCTTCGATGGTCAGCGATCCGGTGGCGGGAATCGTTGGGGCGGTTCCACCGAAGGGGGTGGATGTGCCGGTGGGCACGACGGGGGCGGTGGGTGCGAAGGTGAGATAGTTGAGGTTGGCGACATAGCCCGTAGCACCGTTGCTGTCGAAGGCGACTTTCAGGATATGCGTGCCGGCCGGAAGGGTGACGCCGTTGATGGGGCTGGTGATATAGGTGTTCCATCCGCCGGTGTTCAGCACCTTGAGCGTGGCGTTGGTGATGGGGGTGCCGTCGAGTTCGAGGTGGAGCGTGCCACCCGCGCCGGCGGAGGCTACGCGAAAGCCGATGTTGTAGTCGGCGCCCTTGGTGATGTTCACGGTGTAATTAAGGAACTCGCTGGCCTTGGCGTATGAGATGCCAATTCCCGGGCCGGCGTCGTTGATGGTGTCGAGGTCAACGCCGGGCGCGCTGTTCTTGCGATAGGTGCTCGTGCCCTGGTTGATGGTGTCGGTGTCGTGATAGGCGAGTGTTTCGCCGCCGTCATCGAAATTTTCGGCCTCGAGGACGCTCGTCGCGTTGGCGGCGATGCCGAAGGGCGTGCCGCCAAAGGGGGCCTCAACGGGGGGCGGCGGGGGTGGAAGCGGCGGCGGGACCGGGGGCGGCGGCACCGACGGCACCGGGGTGAACACCAGATAATCGAGGTTGCCTACGTAGTGGGTGTTGGTTCCGTTGGAATCGAATGCGATTTTCAGCACATGCTGCCCGGCCGGCAATGCGACGCTGGCCTGGTTGACCGAGGCCCACGTGTTCCAGCCGGTGGTGTCCGGGACATTGATCGTGGTGCCTGTCGAGACGCCGTCTACTTCCAGATGGAACGTGCCGCCGGTGCCCGCCGACGCCACTCGGTAGTCGATGGAGTAGTTGTTGGCCGTCGTGACATTGACGGTATAGGTGAGGAACTCGGTCGCCCGGATGTAGCTGACGGCGATGCCAGCGCCGTTGTCGTTGGTGGTTTGGATGTCGACGCCCGTGCCGGGGCGATAATTGGAGTTGCCCAGATTGGCAGCTTCGGTGTCGTGATAGGCGGTTCCCTCGGCGCCGGTATCAAAATTCTCCGCTTGCAGCGTGCTTGCGCGGCGTTGGAGACCGTGAGGCCGCCGCCAAACGCGGCGAAGAGTGTGCGCGCCTCAAGATGTTCGAGCTTTGGACCGGCCGAGGCGGCCGCCAACGCGATGGGGCGCGATGTGGATGCGCGGCGGTTCGTACTTTTTCGACGTGGAAACAACAGCATTTTTCAAACCCTCGCAATGAAGCCTGAGACACCCCCTCTTAATCGGGCATTCAGGCACTGCCCGGCGGCCAAGCCATTCGCTGGCCGAATGAAGTCTACCGCACGTTTAAGAATGTACAAGAAAATGGACGAATTGTTGTCACACGGCAGGCGGTGGAGGGACTGTAGTGGGGGGGTGGGGAAGGAGGTGAGGGCGGTGAGGGCAGTACAGTGGGAGAATCCTTCGGTATTTAGTTGAGTGCTTAGAATCGGGAAGTTGGTTTGACGCGTGATGTTGAGTAACCGGAGGCGATGGCCATGGCAGGACATAGGGATGAAGGTTCTGGGCGATCAGATCGCCGGCCTCCCACCGTGCATGCCCCCATCGCGATGCAAAACCGGACGCCGGGAGCATACAGGGTGTTCTGGTGCTACGGGCCCGCTAAAGGCAATATCGCAATCCTTGCAATCACCTACCATCCCTGAGATGCAGCACCCTAACCCCGAACCTCGAACCTCAATTCTTTCCCCCGTCGCTTCTGGGCAACATCCCATCTAGCCGATGTAAAAAGTGAACGCCTGTTGCCCGCCGGCAACGTGGATCGTTACTTAGAGGAGTTATCGGATGTTGCAGCCCAATTCCCCCCCCAAGACCCGCGTCCTGATCCTCGATGAAGATCGCATCATTCTCCAGTCCCTCTCCCAGTTCCTTTCACGCGAGGGCTACGACCTCAAGACCGCCTCCGAGCCTGATGAGGCCCTGAGCCACTTGGAATCCGGCCAGGTCGACCTCCTCCTGGCCGACGTTAACATTCCCGGCGTCAAGCCGGCCGACTTTCTCCGCGATGTCCGCCGCCGATTTCCGCAGGTGGTCTTCGTCGTCATCACCGGCTACGGCTCCATCGAAGGCGCCGTCGAGGCCACCAAGATGGGCGCGTTTGACTACCTCACCAAGCCGATCATCGACGATGAAATCCGCGTTGTAGTGCAGAAGGCCGCCCGCCAGCAGTCCCTGCTCTTTGAAAACCAAACCCTCAGCAACAGCTCGATCTCCGCTTTGGCCTGGAGAACATCGTCGGGCACGACTACAAGATGCTCAAGATTTTCGACCTGGTCGATGCCGTCGCCGACAGCCGCACCACCATCCTCATGACCGGCGAAAGCGGCAC
The DNA here is from genome assembly GCA_963788015.1 of uncultured Phycisphaerales bacterium. GTDB lineage: Bacteria > Planctomycetota > Phycisphaerae > Tepidisphaerales > Tepidisphaeraceae > JBBRHH01. The sequence continues at coordinate 555,117 of CAWBEY010000012.1, read as the reverse complement.
GGGCAAATCCCTGCTCGCCCGCGCCATCCACCACCGCTCCCCCCGCCGCGACAAACCCTTCATCGAAGTCAGTTGCGGCGCACTTCCTGAAACACTGCTGGAATCCGAACTGTTTGGCCACGTCAAAGGCGCCTTCACCGGCGCCGTCACCGACAAGCCCGGCCGCTTCCTCTCGGCCGACGGCGGCACGATCTTCCTCGACGAAATCAACTCCGCCTCCCCGGCCATGCAGGTCAAGCTGCTCCGCGTGCTGCAGGAGCGCGCCTTCGAGCCGGTCGGCAGCACCGAAACCCGCACCGTCGATGCCCGCGTGATGCTCGCCAGCAACGTCGATCTCACGCAGCTCGTCGCCGAGCAGAAGTTTCGTCAGGACCTCTATTATCGCATTAACGTTGTCAACATCCGGCTCCCCAGCCTGCGCGAGCGTCTTGGCGATATCCCGCTCCTGGCCGCCCATTTCCTGCGCGAGTTCCTGAAGGAAACCGGCCGCGAGATCGTCGGCTTCACCGACGCGGCCATGGCCGCCATGCAGCGCTACCAGTGGCCGGGCAACGTGCGCGAACTGGAAAACGCGATCGAGCGCGCCGTGGTTCTGTGTCGGCGTCCGCAGATCGATGTGGAAGATCTCCCCGAAACGGTGCAGTCGTTTACCAGCCACGCGCCTGCCAACGGGCATCGCCTGGAAGATCTCGACAAGCCGATGCCACTGGAACTGGCGATGGAAGGACCCGAGCGCCGCATCCTGGAATGCCGCCCTCAAGAGAAACAACTGGAACCGCCAGGCCACCGCGGCTGAGCTTGATATCAACCGCACCACCCTCTATAAGAAGATGCGCAAGTATCAGCTGGATGTTGGGGAAATGAATTAATTAGATTTCTTCACGGCCCGATTCGTGGTTAGGATGGGGCACATGGGCGGGAAAGCGGATTTAACTGCGGTTGTTTACGACCAAGCGGTTGTTTTATTCGAAGGTGACCAACATGCTGGCCGACAGATGGCTGAAAACGCCACGTGCTGCTTTTGGCGGGCGATCAGCCCTTCAACTCTCACAAACCGAAACGGGGGCTCGCGAGGTCCAAGACATGATTGAGCGCATCGAATATGGGGTTATCGCCCAACATCAGTCGTCGTCATAGGCGTCAAAGCCCAATCAACCGATCCGCCCCCAGCACCAGCGCCAATGTCACCCCGGCGATGAAGATTTCGCCCACCGCGCCGACGATGAACGGCCGGATGCCTTGCTGCAGCAGTTCGCGGAAGTTGGTCCGCAGGCCAACGCCCGCGAAGGTGAGGAGAAACGCCCACTTGCTCAGGTTTGCAAGCGTGGTGATCTGATCTTTATTGAAGACCGCAAACGTCAGCTTCCCGGCCTTGTCGTGCAACTGGAAACTGGCCAGCGCGGAAAATAGCAGGAAGCCGAGTACGAACTTGGGAAAAGTCTTCCACACAAACGCGGCCTTTGAGCCTTGAAACTGGTGGCCGCCGCGGGTGGAGAAGTAGAGCGCGGCCCCCAGCACCACGAATCCGATCATGGCGTTGCGCGTGGTCTTGGTGACGACGGCGATCTTGCCGGCGTTCTCTGAATAAAGCGCCCCGGCGGCCGTGGCCTCGGCCGTGTTGTCCACCGACAACCCCGCCCAGATGCCATAAGCCCGTTCGCTCATGTGCAGGCCATGGGCGATGGCCGGGTAGGTGAAGAGGCTGATAGCGCCCAGAGCAAGGATGGCCGCGATGGCGTACGACGAATCTTTTTCGTCGGCGTCGATCGCGCCTTGCGCGGCGATGATGGCCGACACGCCGCAGATCGACGAGCCGATGGCCAATAGTGCCGTGAGCTTGGGTCCCAGGCCAAACATCTTTCCAATCACCACCATCAGCGCGATGGCCACGACCAGCTCGATGGCGACCAGGGCAAGGCTGACGCCGCCGAGTTTCACCACGTCGCGCAAGAGGAAGCGCACGCCCAGCAATACAATGCCGAGCTTGAGCCAGAACTCGTAAGTCGCAATGCCCGGCCAAAAGATGCGAAACCAGCGCATGCCGCCCAGCACGTTTCCAATCAGGGTGCCGATCAGGATCGCCCATAAAACATATTCGATGTTGGGGAGCGACTTGTGATGCGACGCAGCGTAGCCCTTGATCGAAACTTCTATGTATTTCCCGGCGTACCCGATGGCCAGCAATAGCGCCAGGCCCGGCAGGAGGCTCAGGGCCGCCAGCCCCAGGTTCTTTTGTCCCGGCGAATGATCCAGCGGACCAGACTCCGGAAGCTCCATCTCAATGTCCGCGCCAGTCGTTGTCATTTCACATCTCTCATTTCAAACAAACCATGACAAACTTCGCCTACCAAGCCACAGACTTCAGCGCGCCGCACAGCACCAGCGCGGCCAGCACCATCGCGACAATGACAGACCACCAGTCAAGCGACACCCCGAGGCGCGCGGCTTTAACGCGCTGAACCGTGCTGGCATCCAGTGGTTTGAGTTGGGCGGATGTGTCTGTCTTGATAGCCATGGCTGCACTTTCGATTCTTGGGAAGTTCAAATATTGAAGGGCGGGAAGAATAGTGGCATATCCACCAGTGCGTCAACGCATGGTCGCCCGCGGCGATGAATGCCCCGTCGTCTGGCCCTCATGCGAACAGCGGCATGATCGGTTTGCCCAGGCCGTCGCGGGTGACATAGAACGGCCGTTTTTCCACTTCGTAGGCCAGCCTCGGCGAGATGCCCATGGCGCGGAAAATGGTGGCGTGCAGGTCTTCGATCACCACGCGATTTTCGATGGTCTTGCACGGGCGCTCGTCGGCCGTCTTGCCGTAAAGCAGGCCTTTTTTAATGCCGCCCCCAAACATCAGCACGCTGCCCGCATCGGTGAAGTGGCGGTGCATGCCGTAGTGCTTCTCTTCGGTCATCACATCCGGAACCGGAACCTGGTCCTTCACTTTCAGGTCCGGTTTTCCCTCCATCATCATGTCGCGCGAGAACTCGCTGGCCAGCACGATCAGCGTACGATTGAGCAAACCGCGCTCTTCCAGGTCCAGCACCAGTTGGGCGATGGGAGCGTCGATCTCTTTTTTCAAATCCGCCAGCCGTGTGTGGCCGTTGTCGTGGGTGTCCCAATATTTGAACGGGATATATTCGGTGGTGACCTCGATAAAACGTGCGCCCGCTTCGGTCAGGCGGCGAGCCAGAAGGCAGCCAAGCCCAAAGCGGCCGGTGTTGTACTTGTTGTACGAATCTTTGGGTTCGAGCGACAAATCAAACGCCTTGGCCGCCGGAGAAGACAGCAGGCGGTGCGCATTATCCATGGACCGCAGCAGCGACTCTTTCTGAAAGTCGCTCCCAAACTCAGCGATGGGGCTGTCCTCCACGAGCTTTCGATAAAACTTGTAACGATCCTGGAAGCGCGAGGGGCTCATCCCCTTGGGTGGGCTGATGCTGGCGGCGGCCTGCGCGGGCTCGGGAACCTGAAAAGGCCCGTACTCGCTGCCCAGGAAACCGGCGCTGTGAAACGCTTTGATTTCCTCGCTTTCGCCGCCGGCCGCGTCGGGGCGCTGGCCGATGTCGATAAATGCCGGCATGGCCGGATTACGCGGGCCAAGCGTTCGCGAAATCACCGCGCCGATATGCGGCGCGGCCACGGTCTGCGGCGGCGCGTACCCGGTGTGCCACTGGTACTGATGGCGGGTGTGCAGGATGAACCCCAGATCGCCGGCGGTGTAAGACCGGATCAGCGTCCCGCGATCCATGACTTTGGCGACTTTCTCAAGGCCCTGCGAAAGCTTGATGTTGTCGACGGCCGAGTCGATGGCCGGGAATGTGGAGAGCACGGCCTTTGACTCGCCCCCTTTTTCAAAGGGCGTGTATCGCTTGGGATCAAAAGTCTCAGTGCTGGCCATTCCGCCGGCCATCCAGAGAACGATCACCGTGTCGGCCGTGGGGGCAATTTTCTCCAGAGGCGCGTCGGGATTCACATCCGGCGAACCATCCGCCAGCAGTTGCCGCGCCTGCCCCGCAGTCATGGCCGCGAGAGAAGCGGCCGACATGGCCTTCAGGAAACGGCGGCGGGAATGGGCGGTGGTCATGATGATGATTGTACACGGATGGCGGCGGGAGGTTTACTCAAATGAGCCAAACTATCACTTTCCCCGCTCGTCAACGTAAGAAATGGTCAGCATGATGCCGACGTTATCGTCCCCGCTGCCAAACACGATGGCGACACGCCTCTTGTCCTTGACAAACAGCATCACCCCCGAGTTTTCGGTGAACGACTCATCCTGCATCTTCTTCCAGTCCTTGAGGGCCTTGCGGTAGAAGTCGGTAACCTCGTTGGCCGTCACATCCTTGAGGTTCCACTGGGCCACCACCGTAAAAAGTTCCTCGATACGCCTGGGCTCCTGCCGCATCGCCTGCTGCCTCAAGAGCGGCACATCGCCAGGCCAGCCATCGGGTTGATTGGCTGGACGCGTGGATGCCGGCGACGTTGTGGTTGGCGCGGCCCGTAGTGGCAAGGCCGCTGAGCCGATCAACAGCACCAACGCCCAGAGCGTCGTGGGTGTCGTAGCTGGCGTGGTCATTGTCAAGAGGAATATCGCTATCTCACCTTAACCGCTTTCGAAAACTCCGATGTCGGCCCCGACGTTCCCACCGTCGCCGTGGACGTGATGACCCATCCCGGTTTTACCATTGGCAGGAGCTTGGTGAAGCTGACATTGCCTACTTCGTCCGTAATCACGCTCGAAAAGCCAAGAAATACCTGCCCCTCACCATACCCCGACGGATCAGCCTTGGGGGTTGCAAAGTATTCGATGTGAAACTGTGTGTTGGGGGTGCTGTTCAGTCTCCCCTTCACTGACGTGCCGGAACCGCCGTGCGTGGCGGCAAGCAGTACCGGGAAATTCTGCAGGCCGTTCGGGCCAATGTCGCCATCGCCCGAATCGTTCTTCGGAACCGCTCCACGTCGTCAAATCGGCATGAAGCTGAATTCCCCGGCCGACGTTTGAAAAGATAGAGTTGCCGAGAATGGTGATGTTCTGCGTCCTGTTCTGGCCGACATACACGCCGAAGCTGTCGGCCTCCGGGCCGCCGCCGTTAAAGGCGATCACGTTGCCGCGCACCAGTCCCGGACCCTCGGTTTCGATCCGAACGCCTCCAGTTCTGTTGGCAATTGGCTTGGTTCCAGTCTGATCCGAACCGATTAAATTTCCCACAATGCGATTGCCGCTCGCCGCCGGCTGCGCCCACGTCGTTGAAAACGGTGACACCGTTTTCGCTATTGCCTGAAATGACGTTCGCGCCCAGGCGTCCTGCACGGCCGACGATATTGTTGGGGCTTAAGAGAGCGACACCAAAGGTGTTCGGCACGGCGGCGGTGCCCGCCGCATTGGTGCCGATGTAATTGCCGTAGATCTTATTGCCTGACGCAGTGGCGAGAGTGATGATGCCGGTGCCGGCGTTCCCGGAAATCACGTTGCGGCTCCCCACGGTCAAGGCCCCGATGGAATTGTGCGAAGAGGTATCGTCAATGTCGACGCCGCTGCCATTGGGGATGGCAGCATTTCCTGCGGCGTTCGTGCCAATCTTGTTCCCCTGCAACATGTTGTTGTCCGAACCGCCGACGTTGGTGTCGCCGATACGCACGCCGATCGTGGCATTGCCGGAGATCACATTGCCCTGGTTTGCGCGGTTTCCCCCAATGCGCGTTCCCGACGATCCGCCATGAAGCAGAATCCCATCCGCTTCGTTGGCTATCGCCTTGTTGCCAGCGAGGTTGGTGCCAATGTAACTGTTCTCGACGATGTTGCCGGTTGACCCTTCCGTGCCGATCAGGATGCCGTCCCCCGTATTGCCGGAAATCACGTTGCGATAGCGCGCACCGGCCTTGTCCAGCCCAATGATGTTGTCCGAGGAGAAAATGCGGATGCCATCACCGTTGCCCATCGCCGTCTTCCCGGCCAGGTCAGTGCCGATGCGGCATCCGTAAATCTGCGTCAGGCCGTCCCCGTTAATGACAATGGCGGTTTGCTCAAAACCTTGAAAGGCCAGGTTCGAGACGATGCTGGGCTGGTTGTCGCCGGGCATGTCGCGATTGAAGGAAAGTCCCACCACCGTACTGGAGGTGCCGCGGATCTGTACCAGTGGATTGCCGGCGGCGTCCACCGGGCCCTGCATGATGACATGCCCCAGGATTTCGGGGAGGGGCGTGACGGGCACGATGGTCTGCACGCCCGGGTCGCTGAACTTGAAGAGGATGGTGCAACTCGCGCCCGAGCCATTTTCGCGGACGAATTCGGCGTTAAGGAGCGCCTGCCGCAGTGACCCCGTTCCGCTGTCGGCCGTGTTGCTCACGGTTGTCGTGATCGTGGTGAGCAGCACGCGATCCTCGAGCAGTTCCATTTGCCGCAGTGCTTCACTTGTAAGCCGCTGCCCCTTTCGATTGCCCCGGCAACCGCGACTTGATGAAAGACATGCCGCCTCCTGTGTGAATCTACACAGCATGACAGGAAGTCGAATCGTTTTATAGACCAGTCAGCAAAATTTCGCACTGCCCTGTCTGGCCGCGCTGGTTGGGCTATTTCTTGGAGGCGGTGTGTTCGAAGTCGACGATGGTCGTTTCGTCATGGACGCCGCAGGTGAATTTCAGCGGTTCGTCCGGGCCGGGTGCTTTATCCGATTTGGGGTTGGGGTAGTTGGCTGAGTCGGAGATGTTGGTCAGCAGGTTGTTGGTGATGATGGCCGCGCTGCTTTCCTTGTTGCGCAGGAGTGGGCGCGGCTGGCCATCGCATTCGAAGATGTTGTCGCGGATGGTGATGGTCTTGAAATCGCAGGCGGCATTGAATCCCAGCAGGCCGTCCTTGCGCGGGGTGGCGGTGGTGCGGGCGATGATGTGGTTGTTGCGGATTTCGAGGTTGTTGTAGACACCGTCGATCCAGAGGATGCCGCGGCCGGGGTTGTTCACCAGGTTATCGTGGAAGGAGGCCGGACCTTTGCAGAGGCTTTTGCCGAAGCCGGAGATCAGGTTGCCGCCATCTTTTTGAGGGTCGAAGTCGAAGAGGTTGCGATCGATTTCCACACCGTTGCGGACGAACTCAATGGAGTAGCCGGCAAGCAGGTAGTTGTGGTGGATGTGGAACGTTTGGCCGCTGGCGGGGACTGGGCCGCCGTCATGCTTGGGGATGGAGATGGCACCGTGGAGCACGTTGTGATCGATCTCCACGTCCTCGTCATTCTCGAATGGAAACTCAATTGAGAAGTTCACTTCGATCGTGTTGTGGTGGATGTGGACGCGTTTTCCCTGCCGGCCTTTGATCCCGTAGAACTCGCAGTTGGTTTCGGTCTTGGTGCGGGTGAAACGGTTGTGCGCAATCTCAGTGTCGGCCGTCCAGATGGCAAAGATGGCCCCGCCGGTAATCCCGCCTTTAAGGCCCGGCTGGCCGTGTTCCCACCGCTGGCCCGCGTCGATGAACTCGCAGTCGTGGATCTTCGCGTTCTGCATTGAGAAGGTGCGGATGCCCGACCACAAAAAATCCTGGATGCGGAGGTGGTGCAGGTGCAGTTCCTTCGGGCCGTAGGCATAAATCGCCCCATGCACCTGCGGCCCGCGAAGGGTGAGATCGGAGATGGTGACTCCGGTGGCCTTATCGGGAAGACGAATGAGATAAGCGCGGGAGTCGAGGCCGACGGTTTTCATTTCAGGATCAGGCAGCGACTTGGTCGACGGTTTCCAGTTGGCCGAGTTGGTAAGGATGGTTTGATCGAGGCCCGCGCCTTTGAGGATGGTGTGGGGCTTGGGCTCGAGGGGCGCGTCAAGCTCAAAGGTGCCGGCGGGCAACTGGACGGTAGCGCCGTCCGACGCGTCGCGCAATGCGGCGACGAGAGACGCCGTGTCGGTGATGGGTGTTGAGGGGGCGGTTGCGGGACCGGCGGACGCGATGGAGGTGAAATTGAGGAGGAAGAGGGCGAGGAACGGTGGGATGGTGCGTGTCATGGGGCGTGAGTCCGTTTGCAGTTTGTGATGGGTGATAGTTGGGAAATAGAATTGTTGCACGGATGCGGCGAATCCTTTGGATGTTGGTAATATTGCACCTTCAGAGTCGCGGGGGCAAACGATGCTTCGGAGGTTCTGGTGACTTCATCATTGCGTGTCTGGGTCTCCGTGGCGCTTCTCGCGGGTTTGGCCAGTCGAAGCTGGGCGGCGGACGAGCCTAAGCCCGCTCCGGCCCCGGCCGCCTTGCCCAGCAGCGAACAGATAGACAAGCTGATTCATGATCTGCAGGAGAAGATCCTCAGCTTTCAGACCGATCAAGCATCATTGATTGTTCGCGCCGTACCGCCACCGCCGCCTCCGCCGGCAGCTGGGCCAGCGGGAGGCGGGGCGGCCGTGGCGCTCGCGCCGGCGAAAAAAGAAGATCCAACCATTCTGGGAACAGTAGTCGATTTCCAGCCGCCGGGCCTGCACTTCAAGACCGCCGACGGGAAGGTATTGGCTCTAAACGCCAATGACATTGGGTTTTTGGAAATGGCCGGCCATTTCGAGCCCGACAACGCCGAGCCCATGAACCCCGGCGGCCACACCGCAATGGCCATGTGGGCCCTGGCGTGCAGTGACATGGACCCCAAAGACGCCCGCTGGAAAAAGGCCATCGACGCCTATCTCCATTCCACCCCGCCGCCGGGAACCTACTCTCTGTCATTTCGCTTGAACACCTTTTCGCATCTGGCCCGATGGGGGCATGGCCCGATCGTGAATGATTATAAAAAGATCATCGGAATCGATCTGCCCTACATCATGAAAGGGATGGACCGCGACGGGTTGTACAACTACACCTGCTTCCCCGGGCCAGGCTTGCAGCCATGGCAAAAGCCAACTGATTTTAAGCCCAATCCCAATGCCGGCTGGGGCTTTGATAATTCCAACACGCAGTTCGGCGTTTTCGGCATGTGGGCGGCCGAGGACGCCCTGCCGCTGGAAAATTCCAACCCCTACTGGGCACTGGTGGACAAGCACTGGCAGGAGACGCAGAACAAGGAGGGGGGGTGGAGTTATGCCCGCGAGTCAGAGGGTGCGACGATGAACATGACCGACGCCGGCATGAACAGCTTGTACCTGGTCGTCGACAAATACTGGAGCCGGCAGGTGGGGGCCAATGGCTACGTGCGGCTGCGCGGGTTCACCTACAACGAGGCTGCCCAGGCCGGCATGGCCCGCACCTTCGCGGCCATCAATCGCGGCTGGGCATGGCTCGACAAGCACCGGGGCGAAGCGCCGCAAAACGGCATGTATCACGAATACGGCCTGCAGCGTCTTGGCCTTGCCAGCGGGCGCAAATACATCGCGGGCGATGACTGGCTGGAACATGTCGTGCGGGCATCGTGGCATGACGGGAACTCCAACTATCAGCCCGGGCCGGGAGTGCTGGAGGATTGCTGCTGGCGCGTGATGTGCCTGGCCTTTGGACGTGCCCCCGTTTTGTTCAACAAGCTGGAGCACGGCGACGAGCAGGATTGGAACTACTACTTTCGCGATGTAGCGTTCCTCACGGATTGGATCAGCCACGAGACCGAGCGGCGCTACAACTGGCAGATCGTAAATCTCAAGGGGACGATGGAAGACCTCCAGGATGCGCCGGTGTTGCTCATCAGCGGGTATAAGAAGCTGATTCTGACGGAGGACGAGCAGGCGAAGCTGAAGAAGTACCTCGATATGGGGGGCACGGTGATGATCCATCCGCACAACAACAGCAAGCTGTTCAAGGACACGCCCAGGCCATGCTGGCAAACCTGTATAAGGCCGAAGGATACAAGTGGGTGAAGCTGGAGAAGAACGATCCGCTCTACATCGCGCACGGGGCGGCCGCGCCCAAGCTCCTGACAGTGCCATTGCAGGGCATGAGCGATGGCGTGAGAAACTTCGCAATCTTTGTCGATGGCGACATCGCCGGCGCCTGGCAGATGCGCATGGACAAAACCATGAACGAACTGCACCAGGTGATGCTGAACCTACGTCTATACACCGCCCCGGAGTATGACGACATGCCCACTCGGCTTCGGCCAAGGGTGGCGATGGGGCCAACCAGCAGGCCGGTGACAGTGGCGCGAATCAAGCATGACGGCGGAAGCAATGCCGACGGCCTGCTGTATGAGGCAATCGCCCCAACCTTGTCCAAGGCGGCCATCTCACTCGACGTGAAGGACCAGTTGGACGCCACCCCCGCAAATCTGAAAAACGTCAAGCTGATTCACATCACCGGCCACTTCAAGTTTGCACTCAAGGACTCAGAAAAGGACGCCATCAAAGAGGCCTTGTCCAAAGGGGCATTTCTACTGATCGACCCGGCCTACGGCGGCAGCGCATTTCGAGAGGCCGCCCGCAGCTTGATCATCGACATGGGAATGGAGACGAAGCTGATTGATGAGAAAAGTGACCCGCTATTCAAGGGCATCGACAGCGTCCGTCCAAATCGCCGCATGCGGGATGAATTTGGCTCGGAGAAGGGGTTTTACGAGGTCCGGCAAGGAGGGAAACGCGTGGGCTTGTTCTCCGAGGTCGATATCAGCCACGCCGCCACGGGGGGCTACGTCTACGGAAACTCCGGCATCGGAACGCTGGCCGCCCGACAGTTGTGGCTAAATCTGGCCGTGGCCATGATCCCGCCTCCCCCGCCACCCCCCGCGACGACGCGTGCAACAACCGGTCCGGCTACGACGCGTGCCGCAACCGCACCGGCCGCACCCGAAGCACCTCCGGCCTCGCCCGCTGCACCTGCTCCACCGCCGCAGTAGCGGGCTATGATCCGTACACGTGAAACCTGAAACGCGCGCCAATCTTCTGTTCCTGATCCTGTTCCTGGCCATCAGCGTCCCGGGCGCGGTGATCCTGGTAAAAAAGAAAATGCAGGCCGGCGCCGCCCCCATGTCCATGCCCGACGCGGTCCTGCGTCGTCTGCCCTACATGAGCCCACTCCAGACGCCGGCCGAGGTAAAACGCTTCGTGCCGGCGCGAACAGGCGAATGGATCGCAACGCTGGCGCGGGAGCGGCGCAAGGTTCAGACGTGCTCATGCGCGGAGCAGGGCCGGGGGCGATGCCTGTGATGTCGGACGATCATGGCGTGCAGGTGGTGGCCGCACGGCCTGCGGCAGACGAGATGCATGTGTGGTTAGTGGTGTGGGACACCCAGGAGGAAGTCGGAGATTGGAAGGTCGAGGCAGTTAACGCAGCCGAAACGGTAACAGGACAGGTGACGCATCGCGAAGCCCTGGCCGTGCCGCCAGATGTGGCTCGCGAATTGGGAAATGCCGGCCTGATTCGGCCGCCCAAAACGGTCGAATGGCTCGCCGTGCAAATAGCCGGAAAGGTCAGCGAGAGTGACCCATTGCGCCTCATCATCCGGCAAGGCTCAGGCGAGCCACGCCATGTGAATGTTTTCACAAGCGATGAATTGACAACCAAATAGAGCAGATTGTTCTTGACGAAATGATCCCTGCGAATGCAGACTGATGAGCAGGGGGTTGAACTCTGGCTGGAGGATAATGTTATGGCGGCTTTCGCCTCATCCACAGATCCTATTGCTTCACACGATCGCCCCGATCTAACGCCCAACTCGGCCTTGCAGTACGCGTGGTGGAGCTGGCTGGTCATGCTGCTCCTGCCCTTCTTTTTGTTCTTGTACGTGATATGGACACTGATGGACGAGACGGGTGCGGCGAAGAATCTAAGGGTTGCGCAAGTCTGGTTCATCGTCTCCATGGCGTATCTCGCCGTGGCAGTGCCGTTGGCCATCTTCTGGCGGAGCCATGTCTTCAAGGCCTACTGGCACGGCCAGGTCGTCTCGCCCCGGGATTATCTCTCAGGCATGCTGAGCGTCTGGATCACCATTGAAATCGGCGGAATATTCAGCCTGGTCGGATGCCTCATCAGCCACGGCCTGCTGCCGCATTTGCTGCCCGCGCTGGTGGCCTTCATGCTTTTTGTACCGCTTTGGCCAAGTGGGCGGGCGATGGTGCGGCGCATCCGGCGACCAGGATGATCCCGAAAAATACGAAGAGCCGCGATAGAACAGAGGATGACTGACTGTGATTGAACTATCGCGCCGCCCTACGTTCGCTGAATTATTGTCGGTGGTGCAAGAGCCCCAGATCGTTCTCGGTGCCCTGGCGCGGATGCGGTGGCTTGCGGTCATCGGCCAAATCCTGGCCAGCGCCGCCGCCGTCGGAGTCCTCGGCCTGCGCCTGCCCCTGGCGGCCATCGGCGCCGTGATCTTAATCACCGCCCTCTCCAACGCTGCACTCGTCATCGGCATGAAAGTAAGGCGGCCGCCGGGATGGCTCGTGCAAGGTGTTTTGTTGTTGGACATCGTGTTGCTGACAAGCCTGCTCTATCTCACCGGCGGGCCAAAAAATCCTTTCGCAGCGCTCTATCTGGTGCATGTGACAATGGCCGTCATCGTCCTGGGGGCCGGGTGGTCGTGGGGCGTAGTCGGAACGGTGGCCGCGTGTTATGGCTTGCTGTTGCGCTGGCATCTGCCGCTGGGCGGGCCGCTGCCAGGATGGGCTGCCGTGGGGGGCAGTTGGGTGGCGCTGGCGCTGGTTTCCGTATTGATCGCTGGCTTCATTGGCCGGGTAACGCGGGCCCTGCGGCAGCGCGAGCATGAACTGGCCGGCCTGCGCGAGCATGCCGCCAAAAACGAGCAACTCGCCGCCCTCACGACCCTCGCCGCCGGCGCCGCACATGAACTCAACACCCCCCTCGGAACAATCGCCGTAGTTGCCCGCGAGCTCGAGCTCAGTTGCAACCCGGCCGGCGGCAGCGACGTGGTGATCGAAGATGCTCAGCTCATCCGGCGCGAGGTCGATCGCTGCCGGCAGATTCTGAATCGGATGCGCCTGGACTTGGGCGAAGAGGCCACGCAGCGAAGCAGCGCCCGGCTGGATGAACTGGTCACACACCTGCGCGAAAGCCTGAGCGCCAACGATCAGGGCCGCCTTCGCGTGAACATGGAATCAGACATTAAAAGCGTGCGCGCACCCCTCACGCGCCCTCGAGCAGGCGCTGTTGGTGTTGTTGCGAAACGCGCTCGATGCGTCCGGGCCGGAAAAACCCGTCGAGTTGCAGATCAGCCGGCACGACGGGCAGGTGCGCTTTGGCATCCGCGATCAGGGCTGCGGGATGTCCGAAGATTTGCTGCGTCGCGCAGGCGAGCCGTTTTTCACCACCAAGGAACCGGGAAAGGGGATGGGCCTGGGACTATTTCTGGTACGCCTGGTGGCCGAGCGCTGCGGCGCGGCCTTTTCCCTGGACTCCCGCCTGGGCGAAGGCACGACATGCGTCTTCGAATTGCCGGAGGCAAATTAACCATGACCGCTGACGCAACCAATGCCGCCTGCAAACCCAGGGTGATCATGATCGTCGACGACGATCGGATATTCCGCGAGCGGCTGGTCAAGGCGATGACAATGCGCGGCCTGGAGGCGCACGGAGCGGCGACGGCCGACGAAGCGCTGGCGCTGGCCGAGCGCGCTGCTCCACAGGCTGCGGTCGTTGATCTTCGCATGCCGGGCATGTCCGGCCTGGATCTGGTGCGCGAGCTCACGGCGCGGCACCCGGCCATGCAGGTGGTCGTTCTTACAGGCTACGGCAGCATCGGCACGGCCGTCGACGCCGTGCGCGGCGGGGCCATCAATTATCTTCAGAAACCCCTCGACGCCGACCAGATCCTCGCCGCCTTCGATCGTGATGCCGAGGCCGCCACCGACGCGAGCGCGGAAGGCACTCCCTCCCTGGCACGCGTCGAATGGGAACACATCCAGCGCGTCCTGGCCGACTGCGAAGGAAACATCTCCCTGACCGCCCGCCGCCTGGGGTTGCACAGACGATCCTTGCAGAGGAAGCTGGGGAAATACCCGCCGCTGGAATGATAAAAATAATCAGCGGCCATGAATCGGAGTAGACGAAACCTTCAATTGCTCGCCAACCAAAACATGAATCAACTTATCCACTTAGCGTCTGTTCTATTCGCATCTTTCCTGCTCGCCGCCGTCACACAGGCCGCCGATGCCCCCGACAAGCAGTGGATCACGCTGGAAGGAAAGGACGGCGCGGGAAAGGGCAAAAACGTAGTCCTCATCGCCGCCGCCAACGAGTACAACCCCGAAACCGGCCTGCCCCTCCTCGCCCGCATCCTCGCCGAGCGGCATGGCTTTAATTGCACCGTCCTGTTCACAATCGACAAAAACGGCGCGATCGATCCCAACACCAATGACAACATCCCCGGCCTGGCGGCCCTCGACGGCGCCGATCTGATGATCATCCTCGCGCGCTTCCGCGCACTGCCCGACGATCAGATGAAGCACATCGTCGATTACCTCGAATCCGGCCGGCCGGTCATCGGAATGCGCACCGCAACCCACTCCTTCGCATACCCGGCCAACAGCCAAAGCGCCTATAAGAAGTTTACCTGGACCAACAAAGACCCAAACTTCGACGGCGGCTTTGGCCGCCAGGTGCTGGGCGAAACCTGGATCACCCATCATGCCCCCAACGGCAAGACCAGCACCCGCGCAATCTTTGCACCCGGAGCGGCCGAGCATCCTATCCTCAAAGGAATCGGCGATGGCGAGATCCATGCCATCACCGGCGTCTACGGCATTCGCTTGCCGCTGCCCGAAACCTGCAAAACGCTGCTGATGGGCCAGGTGCTCGAAGGCCCAAACGCCACCGATAAGCCAGCCGAGGGAAAGATGAACGACCCCATGATGCCCGTGGCCTGGGCCAAAACATACTCAATCGCCGAGGGCAAGACCGGCCGGGTTTTCACAACCACCATGGGCAGCGCCGCCGACCTGCAAAACGAAGCCATGCGCCGCCTGATGGTCAACGCCACCTACTGGGCGGTGGGGCTGGAGGAGAAAATCCCCCCCAAGGCCAACGTCGATCTGGTCGGCACGCCCATCGTGTTTAAGAAGGGGATGAAGCCCGCCGAGATGCAGCCTTGAGGTGATTGTCAATTGATCCGATGATTGGATTATGTGACAATCCCCGCCTATCCATATGTGGAAGGCGAACAGGCAAACCAGATGCTTCTGCAAACCAACAGCTACACAGTCCCCCGAGAGCGGCGGGCCGAGCACGCGCGCCTGATGAAGCGGTTCAAAAAATCGCTGGCGCGCCTGGGCTGCGATCATTTCGAGGTATACGAACAGGTGGGCACCAACTGGAACAACTCCAAGGCAACCGGCCGGTTCGTGCAGATCATGCGCTTCCGCGACCGCGCCCATTATGAATCCATCCAGGAGTCCGAACGGACCGACATCAACAGCCAGCAACTGATCCAGGAATTCTGCGAGCTGGTGGATTTTGAGCACCAGAAAGATCACGGCCATTACGCCACCGGTTTCTACAGCAGCGCCATCCCATCGGCCGCCACCCGAGCCCCCAACGCCATCGGCCGGCGAGGCCGCGACCTGGCCCAGGCCCAGGAGGTGGAGGAAGAGCCAGTGGATGGGGAAGCGATGGAACTTCAAGCCCCTTCCAACGGCGATGAGCATTGGGCCGCCGACGATGCAGGCGAAGACGGAGAAGCCGACGAAACCGCAAGCGCGGAAGACCTGGTAGTCGACGAGGTGGAACAAGCCATCGACGAGGAAGAGCCCCTTGTAGAGGAAATCGTCTTTGCCAGCGACGGCGGAGAAGACGTTGAAAAACCGGCCGATGAGGAGGCCGAGGCCGAGCAGCCCCTTATCGCCTACGAGCCGGAACCCGCCAAGGCAGTTGCCCCCACCACACCGCCGCCAGCGCCACAACAGCCGGCAGCCGCCCCGCAAGCCCCTCAAAAGCCCCCCCAACCGCAGCGGCCGCGCGTGATGATGGTCGAGAATTCCGGCGTCCAAACCATCAGTGTCGCCGTCGGCCCCCGACGCGGACCACTCCCCAGGCCGCTCCCTGCCGAGCCTCGCCCTGCCCAGCAACAGCAGCCAGCGCTCATGCAACAGCCGGCACCGATGCAGCAGCAGCAGCAGCCCATGTTCATGCACCAGCCTGCGCCCATGCAACAGCAGCCGATGATGATGCAGCGGCCAGCCCCCGCACAACAGCAGCAGCCCATGGTGATGCAGCAAGGGGGTCTGGCATCACAGCAGCAAACGGCTCCGCGTCAACCTCCGCCCCAGCAGCAGATGCCGGCCGCCCCCGCCCAAATGTCCATGAGCGGCGGCGCCTTCGTCATGAACGCACCGCCCACGCCCCGCTCGCAAATCGTCGGCCAAGGCCCGCCCCCACCCCAGCAACAGCAGCAGCCAAATCAGCCCCAGCCCCCCCAGCCACCGCAGCAGGCCCCCCAACCGGGTACATTCGTTATCAACAGCGCTGGCCGCCGGTGAGGTCAGTCCAAAAGCTCTACAGATTTCCCGCAGCTTTCTAATCGACCTCGGCGCGCATGTGCTATAACATATAGATTATCGTTGAAGGTTAATTCAAACGACTTTTGCGCAGGAGGCTGTTATGCGTGGATTTGCCCGGTTGTTCGTATTCGTGTTGCTCGTCGGCGGTTGGCTGCTCGCGGGTTCTGCACTGCACGTTGTCCGCACCCAGGGCCAGCCACAATGGCTCGGGAAGGTGCTCTTCGTCCCCAAGGATCACTTGGGCTTCAAGGAAACTTACGTAGACATGCGCCATTGGACGCCGGCCGACGTCGCCGGTCACCCGCTGGTGGTGAATCGTCTCGCGGAGCTCAACATGAACGACGTGGTGATGAAGGCCATCACCGCCACGAATGATCAGACGTTGCCGACCAGCGTCACGACCTCAACCCACGACGTCGCTCATCGCGATACCAGCATCTTCGGGTCAGGCCAGTGAGAACATCCGGCCGATAAAGCATTGATCCCAAGCCCCCGGCAATTGGCCGGGGGCTTTTGTTTATCGCGAAGGAGGTGATGGGCATATGACACGCGAGCAGATCTTCAAGCTGACTTCGTATTCGTCGTGCGGCGGCTGAGCTTCCAAGTTAAGCCAGAAGGCGCTGTCGCAGGTGCTGCGGCGGCTTCCAATCTCAACCGACCCCAACCTTCTCGTCAGCGCCGTCACGGCAGATGATGCGGCCGTCTACCGCATCTCGGCCACCAAGGCGCTGGTGCAGACGGTCGACTTCTTCACGCCCATCGTCGACGACGCCTTTGCCTACGGCCAAATCGCGGCCGCCAATGCGCTCTCCGACGTCTACGCCATGGGCGGCCGGCCGCTGTGCGCGCTCAATATCGTTGCAATGCCCACCGACAAAATCCCCCCCCAGGTCATCGCACGCATTCTGCTCGGCGGCGCGAAAAAAACGCCGAAGCCGGCTGCGCCCTGGTAGGGGGGCACACGATCCGCAACGCTGAGCCGATCTACGGCTTGTCAGTCACCGGCCTGGTCTCACCCTCGCGCATGATGACCAACGCGGCCGCCCGCGCCGGCGATCTGCTCATCCTCACCAAACCCCTTGGCACCGGCATCATCACTACGGGCATCAAACGTGGGTTGACCAACACGCGGCTGGAAAAGAACATCGTCAGGCTGATGAGCAAGCTAAACGCCGTTGGCGCCGAACTGGCCGAGCAAGGCCTCTGCCGCGCCGCAACCGATATCACCGGCTTCGGATTCCTGGGCCACTTGGCGTCCATGTGCCGCGCCAGCGGCGTACGGGCGCGCATCGACGCCGCCAATATCCCCGCCGCCGATCCGACCGTCTTCCACCTGATCGCCAAACAGTGCGTCCCCGGCGGCACCTGGGACAACCTGAAAGCCGCCGACGAAATCGTCGATTGGGGCAGCGCCTCGGATGCAGATCGCATCCTCCTCTGTGATGCCCAAACCAGCGGCGGCTTGCTCCTGTGCATCTCGCCAAAAAAGCTCGAGCTGGCACAAGCCGTGGCCAGGCAACACAAGACGCTCAGCTTCGCCATCGTCGGGCAGATCGAGGGCAAAGGCCGCCCCGGAATTCGGATCGCACCGTGAAAAAAACCGCGCCACGCGACATTCCTTCGGTACACAAGGTGGTCGAGGCCGTGGGCGACACCGGCCTCCCCAGGCCCATCGTCGTCTCTCTGGCCCGCCGCGAAGTGTCACGCATGCGCGACGAATCCCCCTCCCACTGTTCTGAAAATGTTTTCGATGTCGTCGTCGCTCGCGTGCGCGAGGCCGCAACCATTCTGTCCCAATGCCGCTTGCAGCCGGTAATCAACGCAACCGGAATCATCGTCCACACCAACCTAGGCCGCTCCCCACTGAGCGCCGGAGCAATCGAGCTCATGGCGCGCGTGGCCGCGGGGTACTGCAATCTCGAATACGACGTCTCCACCGGCCGGCGCGGCCAGCGCGCCGCCTACCTGGAAACCGCCCTAGAGGTCTTGCTCGGCTATCCAGCCACCGTCGTAAACAACTGCGCCGCCGGCCTCGTGCTCATCTTAAACCATCTCTGCTCGGCAGAACGCAAACAAGTAGTCATCTCGCGCGGCGAATTGGTGCAAATCGGCGGCGGTTTTCGCATCCCCGAAATCCTGGAAGCCAGCGGCGCAGAGCTGCGCGAGGTCGGCACCACCAACAAAACCTCCGCATGCGATTACGCCAAAGCCATCGGAAAAAAGACGGCCATGGTCCTACGCGTCCACCGCAGCAATTTCTTCATGGGTGGCTTCGTCGAGTCACCCCGCCGCGAAGACATCGCCGCCGCCGCCTACGCCAGGCGCGTCCCTTTCGTTGAAGACCTCGGCAGCGGCGCGGTACTGGGCTGCGAATATTTCCCTCGCGCAGAACATGAGCCCACGCCAACCGAGGTGCTCAAGGCCGGCGTCGATCTGGTCTGCTTCAGCGGCGACAAATTACTCGGCGGCCCCCAGGCCGGCATCGTCGCCGGCAAAGCCAGGCTCATAAAAAGTCTAAAAAACCAGCCGCTCTTCCGCGCACTCCGATGCGACAAACTCACCACCGCCGCCCTCCAGGCCACCGTGGAAACGTATTTATGCGGCACCGACATTTCCGGTGACATATCCATCCTCAACATGATGCGCATCCCCTTAAATGACCTGCACGCCCGCGCCACGGCCATTGTCGCGGCCATAATTGATCTGCCACTCACGGCCACCGTCGGCGAAGCAAAAGGTCAGGTCGGCGGCGGCACCCTCCCCAAGTCACTCCTGCCCAGCGTGACTGTAGAACTTCGGCCGCTGACGATGAAGGTCAATGACTTGTCCCAGCGCTTGCGCAGCTCAACTCCGCCCCTGTTGGGATACGTCGCCGGGGGATTGTTAAAGCTGGACATGCGCACCATATTTCCAAGCCAGGATACGGAGATCATCGCGGTTGTTCGGATGGCGTTCAGTTGACGGGGTATACATGCCGCAGTTTAGCCGAGGGTTGAGTTAGGGTTAATTTGTTGGAGATGGATCTGGGGACATGGGCGGGACGCTGCGGCGGAATTCGGGGTGTCAGAACATCAGGACGTGGGCGGCGCAGGGGGGAGGGTCAGGGTTAGGGTCGAGGTGGGGAAGGATTTTTTTTCGCCGGTGAGGAGGTCGGTGCAGTGGAGGGGGCCGTCGGTTTTCAGGAGGTTGGAGAGGTCGGCTTCGAAGGGGTGGGATTTGGAGATGTCGAAGTTGCAGAGGATGAGGAAGCCGGATTGGCCGGGGCGGGTGTCTCTGCGGAAGGCGGCGAGGATGGCGTGGTGATCGTTGTCTACGAACTGGCAGTTTTCGCCGCGGCGGAGGGCGGGCTGGGTGGCGACGATGTTATTGACGGTGCGCAGGAAGTCGGCGAAGAGGGGGGTGTCGGTGTGGATGAGGCGGGGGTGGCGGCCGATGAAGTTGATGTGCTTTTTGATGCCCCATTCAACGCCCTGGGTGATGCCAGTGGCGCCGGTGCCGAGGAGCGCGGCCGCGATGTAGCGGGGGATGGTGGATTCGACGGCGCCGAACTCTTCGGCGGGCGAGCCGGAATCGTGGGAGGTGATGGGCATGAAGAAGCGGACGTGATCGGAAATGGAATGAATGTATTTTAGATATTCGCGCAATTGGGGGACGAAACGGTTGTCCCAGGGGGTTGCGAGGATGAGGTTGAGCTGCCACTTGGGGACGGTGTCGAGGAGCGTGTTGGCGTCGGTGAAGTATTCGGCGAGGATGCCGACGTTGGGGTAGTGGGCGCGGAGGGCGAGGGCGACGTGGTCGACGAAGGCCTTGTGGCTGCTGTGAAGGTTGTCGAAGCGGACGTAGCCGTTGGTTTGGCTGGCGAATTTGGCCCAGAAGAGGGCGTATTCGGTCATGTAAGCCCAGATGTCGGAGCGGATGCGCTGGGAGGGATGTTCGTAGTCGATGAGGACCAGATCGTTCCAGGGCTTCCACCCTTCTTCTGACCAGTAGCGGGCGCGGCGGAGGCCGTCGGGGCTGGCGGGGTCGGGGAGGATCCATTCGGGGGCATGGCGGGCTATGTGGCTGTCGGCGCCGACGTGATTGAGGACCAAGTCGAAACAGAGGCGGATGTCGAGGGCCTTGGCGGCGGCGACGAATTCTGCGAGCTGGCCGAGGCCGTCGGCGGATTCGCCGCCGGCGACGTAGCCGGGATCGACGTTGAAGAGGTCGCGGGCGGAATAGGGGCTGCGGGAGGTGTCGAGGGTGGTGAGGGGGAGGAAGTGGATGGTGTTGAAGCCCATATCCTTGACTTTGGGGAGCTCTTTGGCCCAGTCGGGGAGCGTGCCCGAGACGCTGGGGATGAGGGTGTACATGCGCATTTGATCGACCTGGGGCGGATCGACGAGGACCCAGGCGTCGGGGACGGGATCGTGGCGCCAGGTGAGGCCGCCGTCGAGGGAGAAAAGGGCCCAGAAGGAGAAGAGGCCGGTGCGGTCGGGGACGATCTGGCAGGAGAAGGTTTGTTCGTCGCGCAGGACGAAGGGGATGCGGATCAAATCGGCGTTGGGAGTGGCGTTGAGGGTGGTGACGAGGACGGCCTGCGCGTTGGGGGGGAATTGATCGGGGGTGGAGATGGTGAGGTCGAGGGGTGCGCCGGCGTAGGCCCGGGAGAATTCGAGGCGGCCGGTGGGGTAGGAGCGGCGGAGATCCTTGGCGATGGAGCGGGGGCGGGGACAGGAGGGGAGCTTGGGGATGGGACGATGGGAGGGGGTGTGTTGTTCCGGGGGGATGCGGGTGCGGCTTGTCACGGGTGTGTTGGGCAGGATGGAAGGATGTTCATGGATTTTGGGGGGTTTTGCAAGGCGAGAGACTTTTTGGCCACGGATGGAGGGGGATTTACGCGACTGAATTGTCATTGGGGGATGTGGATGGGAGTGCGGATTGGGGATTGTGGGTTGGGGACTGGGGATTGATTTTTTACCACGGGGAGACGGAGGCACGGAGAAAGATGGTTTCGCATGAACATGGGCGAGGCGGCGTAACGCGCAGGCGTTTTGGCGGGGCGTTTCCCGGTTGTCGAATGGAATAAGGGGGGTCGGTTTTGATGGGTTTTGTGTTGTTGCAATTGAGTTGCGCGGGGGGTTTTGGGACGGGGGTGAGGATTGACAAGGGTTTAGGCCAAAAGTGGCTTGTAAAAACCGACACATAACCGACCACCAATCGACCACCAACCGACACGTAACCGACCACCAACCGACCACTAACCGACTACCAAACGACACATAACCGACCACCAAACGACGTGGGGCTGGAGACATGAAACTGGAGACTGAAAACCTGAAAGAGGTGGGTCTTGAGACAAGAGACTGGAAACTGGAGACTTGAAGGAGGGAGGAGATTGGGGGACGGCGGGCGTGCATGGGGGAAAATTGAATCATTGATTGATCGGTGCATTGATTCATTGGAGGAGAGGGGCCGGTGGAGCGGAGGGATGATGGGCTGGCGGGGGACGAAGCCGAAGAGGCCGCGGATGTGCATTCGGGGTTTTGGTGGGTGGTGGGATGGGAGGCAGTGGTCATTGGTGTTCCCCCGGAAGATGCTGAAGGCTTGGGGTATTGTATGATGGATGTTAAGGGTGTGTCAAGGAAAATGTTTGTTGTGGCTGGCCACTGATGGAGGGGGTTTGTGGGATGGATTTGGTGTGGGGGCAGGGGAGGGGTGGTGGGGCGGTGGGCGGGGTGAGGGGTGGAAGGGACGGGCCGGGGCGGATGGGGCGGTGGAGTTCCGACCCTTAGAGATTTTCAGGCGGAGACAGTGCGATTCTGGCTGATATGGCCGGTGAAATATGGGGAATTGGCTCCCGACCGCTTAGAAATTGCTGAACACAGTTCGATTTACTAGCGGCGTCCCCTTAGCATTTCCCAGGAGTATACAGATGCTCAGCAGGCGGACTTTTTTGGGAGCCGCGGGTGCGGCGGTGGGGGCGGGGCTGATGGCGCGGTGCCGGAGCGCGGCGGCGTCGCCGGCGACAGAGCCGGCGGGTGGCAAACGCCGCTTTCACCTCTGCCTGGGCGGCGACAATCCGGAGCTGCTGCGGGCGGTGCGGGAGGCGCGAATTTCGAAGATCTGGATGACGGGGTTCTTCTATGGGCATTGGCCGGTGCCACTGGAGGAGCAGGTGGCGGGGTGGCGGAGAGTAGAGGCGGCGGGAATGGAGGCAGCGTCGATCAATCTGCCGCTGGGGCACCCAGGCGATGCTCTGGGTGCCAAGTCGGGGAACTTTCCGCTGACGCCGCCGAAGCATTGGAAGCTGGGGACGAGTTTGGACGGGCAAACCCACGCCGGTACGTCGCTGCACGCGCCGGCGACGCAGGAGAACGTCGCGGCCATTCGCAAGCTGCGCGAGGCCGGGGCGCGGGAGGTGTTTCTGGACGACGATTTTCGCCTGGCCCGGTCTCCCGGAACAATCGGGGGGTGCTTTTGCGGGGAGCACAAGGAGCGGTTTCTGAAGCGGTCCGGCTATGCGGAAAAGGAGTGGACCCAGCTTCTGGACGCGGTGCGGCGGCGGGAGCTGACGCCAGTGCTGCGCGAGTGGGTGGAGTTCACCTGCGACGAGCTGAGCGCCTGTTTCAAGGCTCAGCGTGAGGCGGGGGGTGAGAAGCTGACGGTGGGGAACATGGTGATGTACATGGGCGCGGAGAAGGCGGGGGTGCGGCTCTCGGAGTACCAGAACGTGCCCCTGCGCGTGGGGGAATTACATTTTAACGACGGAGCGTTTGGGACGGTGAAGGGGAAAACCAACGAGCTGTTTAGCGCGCTGTTTCATCGCCGTTTTGTGCGGCCGGAGCTGGCGTACAGCGAAACCACCGCATTCCCCGCCGACCGGCTGTCGGCGCGGAACCTGGCGGCGAAGCTGGTTGTCTCCACGATCGCGGACGTGCGAAACACGATGTTCATGAGCGGGGCGACACCATTCCCCATAGAGCACTGGACGACGCTGGGGCCGGCTATGCGGCGGCAGGCCGCTTTGCACGAGAAGCTGGGGGGGCACACAATGCGCGGACCGTTCAAACATTTCTGGGGAGAGGCGGGCCGGTACGTGAGCGATGACAACCCGTACAGCCTGTTTCTGGCGGCGGGGGTGCCGTTTGAGGTGTGCGACGCGCTGCCCAGCGAGGGGTACGTGTTCCTGGCGAACGCCGACGCGCAGGGAAGTTTACAGCCGGCAAAGTGAGTCCAAGGCGACGCTGCTCGTGCGGCCGGGAGTGAAGGCGGGTGGGGCGGGGGTGTGCGCGGTAGCGGAGTCGATGGAAGAGCTGTTTGCGTTGAAGCGGGAATTGATGCCGCGGCTGGCGGGGGTGCCGGTGGTGGAGGAGGAGAAGCCGGTGGTATGTGCATGGTACCCGACGGTGCGGGCGGTTTTGCTGTGGAATTTGTCGGAGAAGGAGGAGGCCTTTACGGTGCGGCTGGGGGATAAGAGGCGCGAGGTGAAGGTGGAGGGACTTGGGTCGGAGGTGGTGGAGGATTTGGGGTAGGGGGTGCGTTAATTTGGGAAGGAGAAGGAGAAAGAGGAAGATTCGGAGCGAGGAGCGGAAAAGTGGTCCGAGGAAGAATGGACGAAAATTGCGCATGTCCCCTTTGGCCTTTCTCGGGGTGGAAGGGACGGGCCGGGGCGGATGGGGCGGTGGAATTCGGATCCTTGGAGATTTTCAGGCGGGGACAGTGCAGTTCTGGCTGATATGGCAGGTGAAATATCAGAATTGACTCCCGACCTCCCGACCCCTTAGAAATTTTCCCCCTTAGAAATTTTCATCAATGCGAAACATTGGTATTGTTGTCACGTTCACTTGGCATTGGCGTAATAAACAAAGTGTGAATCATGGGCTCACCCAACATTGAGACTTGGAATATGGTGTCTCCATGTCGCACAAACGAAGTTCGAACGCCATAAGGGCTGCTTTCGGACTCCGAATTCATTTCTCTGAGAGCTGCCTCAAAGTCGGTGGCGGACAAGGGGGGGAGTTGGACAGATTGAAGTCCCGCAGACCAGTAGATTATTGGACTAGATCCGACAGTGACGATCAGGTCTCCGCCCCGGCCCAATGCTGTTTGGAGCAATCTGTCCCAAGAAAAAGGTGCCATAACACATCTCCTATTCGCGACTCGCTGTGATCGCCTTCGACGAATCGATGTCCCATTCGTCCACAATGATTAAAAAGGTGGGTTCAGGACTGCCAAACACTGCGACCCGATATTCCCTACCACTCCGTGTATTTGTGATCGCAAAATCGAAGTGACCTTGGTGCTGGTTGCGACCAGTGGGCCCAGCAAAGACTTCGGCGAGCAAGCGGCGTAGATCGTCGCGGACCACCGCCGGCATCTTCGCTGCCTGAAGGCCAACAATCTTTCCCAGTGGAGGGAACCCAGGGACAAGAAGCAATAGTTTGATATCAGAGGCAGCCATTGACTCAAGGAGCAATTGCCAAGTCATGTCGCTCATGTTCAATCTCCGACACATAAGATTGTATCTGTAAATTCTTGTCAGGCACTGATCGGTCGGGAGTCATTGATTGGCATTGTGCTCCGAGAGTGTCACCATTGCGTTCGTGCCCCGACGACTCCGCATCGCCAGCGGCGGCATCGCGTATCATGTTCTCAACCGCGCGGCCGGCCGGCAAGACCTCTTCCGCAAGGAAGGAGACTATGCCGCGTTTGTCCGCGTGCTGGAACAGACCCACAAAAGGCTGCCCCTCCGCCTCCTGTCCTACTGCCTCATGTCGACCCACGGTCTCGACTGAGCTCGCCGAAGTCTGGCATCTGGTCCTCTGGCCAAAGGAGGATGATGAGCTGAGCGAGTTTCTGCGGCTGTTGACGGTGACGCACACCCAGCGATGGCATGCCCACTATCATTCGGCCGGCACCGGGCCGGTTTATCAGGGACGATTTAAGAGCTTCCCGATTCAGCAGGATGAACATTTGCTGACGGTCTGCCGGTATGTGGAGCGGAACACGGTGCGGGCAGGGCTGTTGGAGCGGGCCGAGCACTGGGAATGGTGCAGTCCGGCCCGCCGCCGTCGCGGGGCTGAGCCGGCGCCGTGGTTGTTGGAGCTGAAGCAATGGCCGGTGGATGTGCCTCGGGACTGGCGGGCATGGGTGAACCGCGCGGAGACGGCGGCGGAATTGGAGGCATTGAGGAAGAGCGTGAAGCGGAGCAGTCCGTATGGGGCGGTGACCTGGCAGCGCCGGACGGCGGGGCGGCTGGGGCTGGAATCGACGCTGCGGCCGCGCGGGCGGCCACGGGTAAGATCGATCAAAGACTCCCGACCCCTTTGAATTGTCCCAAAGACTCCCGACCCCTTTGAATTGTCCCAAAGACTCCCGACCCCTTTGAATTGTCCCCGACCCCTTTGAATTGTCCCCTCATTAGTTTCCCGCGACTCGCGTCACTTGTCAAAGCAAGAATTTTGTTCGCGCGTCGCCGATCCCCATCGCAGTTCCGATGCATAATGGAATGCCGTTGAGCGGCCGTGGCGGCGCACGCGCGACGTCCGACCAGCGGTCACTATACCGCCGCCGCGGTCCGCTCCAGCGGCGGGTTAGACGGCAGCGTCGCCAGGAACTCCGACACCGCGGCGGCCGCGGCTGCGGGCTGCGCCTGCAACACGAAGTGGGGAGCCGGGATTTCCGCCACTTCGGCCGAAGAACACCGCGCCGTCACGTCGTTCCCGTTCCGCCGACCGACCAGTCGATCGTGCGTCCCGCGAAGGTAAAGAATCGGCACACGGCACGCCTCGAGCTCACGCCGAACGTCGACGTTCAGCACCGCCCGCACGCGGTGCGCGAGCACGCTGGGTGAAACCGCGTCGATCGCCTCGCATGAAAGGCGGCGCAGTTCCGGCGTCGCGTACCCGCCCAACAGTGCCCACGAGCGGGCGAACTCGGGAGCCGCCCGAAAGCACAACCCGTGAACGAGGTGCTGGAGGAGGGCCGTCCCTGCCGGCAACGGGTTGCGGACGAAGCTGGCGCACAGGATCACGCCCCGCAGCCCGACCGGTGAACGCGCCGCCGCCATCAACGCGAGCGGGCCCGAGAAGGATTCGCCCAGGAGCACGAAAGGCGTGGACGTCGGGGAGCGCGTCCAGCACGCGCGGGAGGAGTTCCTCGTAGCCGAGCAGCGCGTCGGTCGGATAAGTCACGACGAGGGGACGCAGGTCCGGCGGTAACTGGGCGAGCAGAGGACGGAAGAGCGTTCCGGTCCCGTCGAGGCCGGGAAGCAGTACCAACACGAAATCCGTCATCCTCTGCCGTTTAAACCTTTTAATATCCTGTCCGGCGGCGCAACATAGCACCCGCTGACCCTTGCCAGCCTGCCCGGATGAAGGCCACTTGTCAAAATAAAATATTCTGTTGACTCGATCAGAACAAGTATGGTATCCGTTTGGATCATGAAATTGCTTGAACAATTCGAGGCGGTGGCCCGGCAACGCCGGCTGGCCGGAACACCATCGAAGCCTATCGCGGCTGGATTCAGCAATTTCTCCGCTTCTGCGCCACTGCCCGCGGGCAGTGGACCCGGCCCGAGGAACTGGGCTCTGTCTGAAAACTCCGGGCGGGCGCTTTGTGTCTTTCAACCGCGCGGGCTGCGGTGTTCCTTCTCGCAATATGTTCTGATTGATTGGACTGATTGTCTGGACTTGGCCGGGGTCGAAATTCACTGTGTCTTGCGCCAGGCGTTTTCGGACAGGGTTTTGGGCGTCGCCTCGCTGCGCGAGGCCGGAGTGCTTCAGGACTTCGCTGCGCTGCGGTCGCGGGTACGCGACAATGCTGCGCATTTCCTTGCGCTTCCTGACGCATCAGTGGTGTGGGGCGCGAGCCTTCTGGTAGTTCAGGGCGAGTTCTGGGTTGACGAATTATCTTCGTCCTTGGGGGGCAAGAGTATTAGTTTGGGCGTCTCCCCCGCTGCGCGGGGGCCGGAGTGCTACAGGACTTCGCTGCGCTGCGGCCCGAGGGTACGCGACAATGCTGCGCATTTCCTTTCGCTTCCTGACGCGGGATTGGCGGGGGTAGCAGCGTGATTATTCTAAAAGACTCTTGACCTTGTGACCCCTTTTCCACCCCGCGACGGTGACGGTCGAGATGGAGGAAGTCGTGGTTGCGCCGTCGCTGTCGGTTGCCTTGGCGTGCCATTGACCCAGAGGTGGACGCCGTCGTCGGTTTGGGTTTGGGAGGTGGATTGCGGAGAACACGGGCGAGGGCGCCCGTGCCACGTTGTTCTTAACTGAAGTTGACGATCGGGGGCGCGTTGCCTTGGAAATTTGGAGGCGTCGAGAACGGACGGATAAATGGCCAAAGGGCAATTGTTTTATTTAGGGGCTCGGTGTCACAGGAGGTGAAAGCACCTTCCTGTGAAACCGATTGCAGTTTTTAGCGGTGCAAACAAATCACCTGGACCGCGGGCGGCAATCTGAGACTCGGGCAAGGAGTTATACTTATGCCCAGATGATGGTGGCGTTGGGGGTGTTGCCGTTGGCGTCTCTTGCGTTGCCGACGCTGGCGCCTGGGGAGTTGGTGACGGTGACGGTGCCGTAGTGGCCGGGGGTGCCGATGAGGGCGACGCGGATGCCGGGGCAGTTGTCGATGGTGATGTTGCCGATGGTGTTGGCGCCGCTGAAGTCGATGGTGACGGGGTGGACGTTGTTTTGGAAGGTGATGTTGCGCAGGACCAGGGAGGAGATCAGGCCGTTTTTGACGATGATCGGCATGACGCCGTTGCCGCAGTTTTTGATCGTGGTGTTCTGGATGACAACGGGGACGCCATGCTCTGCGCCGCCGTTGATGTGGATGCCGTCGGTGTGGAGCTGGGCGGTGCCGGGGGGCATCTTGGTCATGTCGATGGTGACGTTGTCGATGGAGACGTGATCAACCAGGATGCTGGAATAGGTGGGGACGTGGCTGACGCCGAATTCAGCTTGTTTGTCGGGAGAACTGGCGGTGATGTGGATGGCCTTCATGTTGACGATGTTTTTGAAGGCGAGGTTGCTGACGACGACGGGAGCGTTGTCGTCGGGGAGGGTCCAGGGGCGGCGGCGCAGGACGACGTCGCTGTCGGGATAGACGCCAGCGGGGAGGGCGACGGTGGTGTAGGTGCCGGTGTAGCCGCCAGCGACGGGCGTGGGGTCGAAGCGGACGGGGCTGGCGGTGTTGCCGGTGGTGGTGCCCGAGGGGGGCTGGACGACGGGGGGCGGGGTGTAGTCGGCGACGGAGGCGGCGCCGGCCGGGTTGATGGAGAACCAGTCGAAGTTGCCAACATAACGGGTAGAGGCGTCGACGGAATCGAAGACGAGCTTGAAGACGTGCGCACCGCCGGTGATGGCGACGCCGGTTTTGCGGAGGCTGTGCCAGTTGGCCCAGCCGTTGGTGTTGGTGGCGGCCATCGGGCCGGTGACGTCTTTGCCGTCCATTTCCATATGGAAGGTTCCGCCGCCGTAGGAGGCGACGCGGAAGTCGATGTTATAGGTGGAGGAGGCGGCGACGTTGACGTTGTACTTCAGCCATTCGCCGGGGGTGGCCCAACCGAGATAGGTGCCTGCGGTTGGGTCCATGGTTTTGTCGAGATCGACGGCGGTGCCGGGGCGGTAGGTGGAGGTGCCGGTGTTGACGTTGTCGCTGTCGTGGTATCCGACGCCTTCGCCGCCGGCCGCGAAGTCCTCGGTCTGCACGGTGACGAGGGTGGGCGTTGCGGGAGGGACGGTGGGGGGGACGGTCGGGGGAACCGTGGGGGAACCGTCGGGGGAACTGTTGGAGGAACGTGTGGGCGGGACTGTCGGTGGCACTGTGGGCGGCACGGTTGGCGGTACTGTTGGCGGTACTGTCGGGGGAACGGTAGGCGGAACTGTGGGTGGAACTGTTGGGGGGACGACTGGGGGAACCGGTGCTGGTGTATAGGCTTCGCCGAGTGCAAGCCGCACGCGGCCTGTCTCGCCGTTTGGCGCCGTCTACTTCGATCTGGTAGGTGGTGTTGGCGACGGCCGCGAAGGTGACTTTGCTGGTTTTGGAGGTTGAAGATTGGTCGTTGTTGGTGGCGACGGGTTGGAGGGTGGTGATGCCGTTTCCGGTGTAGACACCGAGAAGCGTGTTGAAGGAGGAGTTGTTGGTGTTGAGGACGACGAGGCCGGATTTTGCGGCGGTCCATGTCCACCAGACGCTGTGGCCGCCGGTGGTTTGGGCGATGACGGGATCGGCGGCTTCGGCGGTGGCACTGACGTTTGTTCCGGAGCGGGAGCCTTGCTCGCCGGAGTCGGATGGCTGGGTTGTGAAGGCGGCGCGGTTGGCGAAGTTGTCGTTGGCGGGGGGCGCGACGACCGGCGGAGGCGGGGCGGGATTTACGGTGACGGTGGTGGAGGCGACGGCGCTGGGGGGATCGATGGTGGAGGAGTCGGTGGCAACGGCGTAGAAAGTGGCGGTGCCGACGGGCAGGTTTTTGGCGGCGATGGAAGCGTCGAAGCCGTTGTTGCCGTAGGTGTCGGTGCGGATTTTGGTGTCGGAGTCGGGCTGGAGGCCGGGGGTGCCGTTGGATTCCTGGTAGAACGTGACGCCGACGGCATAGCCGTTGGCATCGGTGACGGCGTTGGCGCGGAGCGTGATGTTCTGGCTGCTGCCGACGACGACTGTCGCGGGGTCGGCCGAGAGTGAACCGATGACGGGGGCAGCGGGCGCGGGAAGGGCGCGGGTGCCGGCGTCGCCCTGGCTGGCGGGGCCGACTTGCCGGCCCTGGCGTGATTGGACGAAATAGTAGTAGGTGACGCCGGGGGTGGCAGAGGTGTCGTTGAAGGTTGTGGCGTCAACGCGGCCAAGATCGTGAGCGCCCTGCGCTGGAGTTGCTGGCGTTGCGAAAGACGTGGTAATGATCGGCGTTGGGGGCGGCGGTCCAGGTGACCTGGACTTTGTCGAGGAAGGTGGAATCGCTGGCGGAAACGTTCGTGGCCTGGCCGATGACGTTGGTTGGCGGAGGGGGCGAGACGGGGACGGGCGGGACGGTGGGGGGGACGGTTGGGGGAACAAGGGGCGGGACGGTTGGGGGGACCGTAGTGTCTAACGTCGGAGTTGCGGTGGTTGTGGTTTGGCTGGTGTTGGTGGGGGTGGGGGTTGTGGTGAGGGTCGTGGAAGTGGAGGGGGGAGTGACGGTTTGAAAATGATCGTCGTCGCCATGAGAAAACAGGCGGCGTTCTTCGAGGTTTTCGACCCAGGCGGCGATCGCGGTGTGAAGCGGCTTGCGGGGTGCAACACGGCTCTTAGAACGATTGCGCGGCTGTGTGGATGGATTGCTCTTGGTTTTCATTACGGTGCATCCCGGTTGTTGGACGATCAAGCCCTGCTGTTTGAAGATGGGGAGTAATTAAGGGCGGAATATGAGAAGTCAATGAGGATTGACGCGAAAAAGTTGGCCGTTGCAGCAGGCTCGCGCCATCGGAGCGACATGTTTCTATCATTTCGGTGAGCCCGAAACGACATTATTTCAGGTTTTCGGGGTTTAATCCGACAAGTTCGGCGATGACGAACTGGCCATCTTTGCGAATGAGGCGGCCGTCAAAATAAATTTCGCCGCCGCCGGCTTCGGGGTCTTGTCGCATGACCATGTCCCAGTGAATTTCGCTTTTGTTGCCGTTGGAGGCTTCGTCGTAGCATTGGCCGGGGGTGAAATGGATGCTGCCGGCGATCTTTTCGTCGAAGAGGATGTCTTTCATCGGCTTGGTGCAGTAGGGATTGAAGCCGATGGCGAACTCGCCGACGTAGCGGGCGCCTTCATCGGCATTGAGCACTTCGTTGAGTTTGTCGGTGGCGCTGCTGGTGGCTTCGACGATTTTGCCGTTCTTGAAAGACCAGGCGGATGTCGGTGTGGGTTGTGCCGCGATAAATGGTGGGGCAGTTGAAATGGATGATGCCGTTGACGCTGTCGCGGACGGGGGCGGTGAAGACTTCGCCGTCGGGGATGTTGACCTTGCCGTCGCAGGGGATGGCCGGGATGTCTTTGATGCTGAAGGTGAGATCGGTGTCGGCCGGGGCCTTTGAGACGGACTTGGTCGGTGCGGTCCATCAGGTGCTTGAGCGGCTGCATGGCGCGGCTCATTTTTGCGTAGTCGAGGGTGCAGACGTTGAAGTAGAAATCCTCGAACGCTTCGGTGCTCATCTCGGCCATCTGCGCCATGGAAGGGCTTGGCCAGCGGAGGACGACCCAGCGGGTTTTCTTGATGCGGATTTCCTGGTGGACGGTTTTCCAGAGATGTTGTTCGTAGAGTTTCTGCTTGTCGGCCGGGACGTCGGAGAGTTCGGAAACGTTGGCGTTGCCGCGCGCGCCGATGTAGCACTGCATGTTTTCCATCTGGAGGCGCTCGATGCGGGCGGTGAGTTCCCATTGCTCGGGTGTGCCGGCGAGCATGAGGGCGCGGTGGATTTCGTTGCTTTTAAGGAGGACGAACGGGCGGCCGCCGGCGGCGGTGGTGCGGCGGACGAGGGCTTTGGTGAAAGCGTGGGGGACGTCGATGGCTTCGATGAGGACGTTTTCGCCGGGTTTTACTTCACAGGCATAGCCGATGAGGACGTCGGCGAGTTTTTCGATGCGGGGGTCGGTCATGGATTCTCCGGTGAGGTGGTGGAGTGGGATTATGGCAGGGGCGGAACGGAATGTCATTGGCTGGAAGCGGTATGCGGATTGCCGTCGTCTGGGGCGACGAGCGTTTTGGCGGCCATGGTGCGTTGAGATGCGACAGGGAGTCGTGTCTGGTGCGTCCAGGCTTTGCTTGAGCGTGCGGATGAAAAGGAGAGATCGTGGCAACTGTGATGGTTGTGGATGATATGGAAAGCAGCAGGCGGGTGGTGGCGAAGTTGCTGAGTTCGGAGGGGCATGATGCGGTGTGCGCGAAGAATGGCTTGGATGCGCTGGCGGCGCTACAGCATGTGAGGCCGGACGTGGTGTTGCTGGACATCATGATGCCGGTGATGGACGGTCTGACGTTTTTGGAGATTATTCGTCAAAACCCGCAATGGCATGCGTTGCCGGTAATTTTGATGACCGCGATCACGGATTCGCAGTCGATGAAGAAGGCCGAGCAGCTGGGGGCGAAGGAGTATCTGGTGAAGGCGAGTTTTACGGGGAGTGAGATGCTGCACCAGGTGAAGCGGTTGGCCGGGCGGCATTAGGGGGGCACGAAAAAGATGAAGGAGATTGATCACACGCGGGTTCCGTGGCGGGCTTTAACGGCTTTTAGCTGCTCGGGGCAATCGTCGTGGGCAGGGGACGGTCGCTTATTTACCGGGATGTGGCGTGTCCTGCTCCTGCCGCGTGGCGATGGGCACGTAGCCGATTTCGAATCCCTTGGGCGGGGTGACGATTTGAGCCGGGTCCAGGTCGGCGAGTTTGCCGACCGTGGGCGGCGCGAGGTAGTCGCGGTCCTTCGTCCAGGCGCGGTGCAGTTTCTCGACCTTCGCCTGCATCTTCTCGCGCTCCTCCGTGGTCAGATCGGCGTTCAGCAGCGCCGGCTGGTCGGCGAAACGATACCAGTAATACGTCACCACGCTGCCGTCGCCGAGATGCGCCTTGAACGGTCCGGCGACCGGGCCGGGCTTCTTGAACGAGCTCTCGGGAGCCTCGGGCGTGTCGTAGGGCTCGGGGGCTTTCTCCTTGGGCCGATCGAAACGCAGCGTCGGCCAATCCCGACGTGGCCGGCACTTCGGCGGGCTTGGCCACGACCCACTGGGTCTTCTTTCCGTCGTTCTGGAGGTGGAAATATTCGGGGAGCACCACGCGGGCGCCGCTCGGGCGCGTCGACCTTGCGTGACGAGTTGCTCGTTCCACTTGTAGCCGTAGGTCGTGGGGTCGGGCGCGATCGGCGTGGCGAACGAATTCCAGGCCATCGCAACCTTCTTTTCCTTTGGCGTGTTCTCCGCGTAGATCTTCCAGGTCGAGCCGCCGTTGGCGCGGAACGTCTGCACGTAGGCGCCGTCGGGATTGATCGCGCCGCTGACCGGCGGGCCGCCGTCGAACCACGCCTTCACGCCGTCCCAGAGGGCTTTCTTGTTGTAGGACGTCAGGCGGTGCAGGACGACGGTGTTGCCATCGGGCCCGACGGGAAAGGAAGTCGGCGCGATGCGGGCGTAGGTCTCGCCCTTCTCGTCGACCGACAGCGCGGCCGGCACATACTGCGTCTCCATCTGGAACGGCTTGTTCGGGGCCGACGGACGCGAATCCAGCAGCAGGCCGGCGTAGTCCGGATTCACCTCGGCCGAGTGCGACCAGAAGTAAGGCGTGAAGAAACAGACCGGGCCTTTGAAGTTCTGCGTGCTGAGGAACAGCGTCCAGCAGTTGTCGCCGGTCGGGACGTTCTTTCCGCCGGTGGTCGCCTTGGCCGCCGTCAGCGGCAGCGGCAGATAGCCGTAGCCGAACAGGTCGCCGCAGGTGCCCTGCTTGACGTTCAGGCCATCGATCGGGAAAAGCAGCCAGGGGCTCAGCTGCGCCACGCCGTACAGGCCCTGGGGCTTGTCCCAGTTTCCCGCGCCATGCGCGGGACCGTTGGCGATCTCTTTGAAATTCACGGCCACGCCGCCCATGATGAACTTCGGCGTCTCGGTCGGGAAACGCGTGTCGCGCCACCAGCCCAGTCCGCCTTCGATGTCGGAGTAAAGATCCGCCGGCGGCTTGCCTTCATACTGCGCGTGCATCCACGTGCCGAAGAGGCCCGTCTGGAAGCGATGCCCCGGATACTGCTGCAGCAGCGGCCAGGCCGCGGCGTAGAGCGAGAACCCGGCGTTGTAGGCATCGGGGACCTTGTCCGAGGAGACCAGCAGGTAGCCCGCCATCTCGGCTTTCTGAACCTCGGCTGCGGTGGCCGTGCCTGGCCAGAGCGATCGTCAGTGCGCACAGAAGTGTGAAAGTTTGAGTCATGGTTGTGCACCGTTCTGCTGAAGATGCGCCGTCGCGTCGGCGAATGCCTTGCCGATGGGGGCCATGATCCTGGCGGCGCCCAGGTAATGATATCCGCCGTTGGAGACGCCCTGGAGGCGCTTCCACTCCTGGGGCGTGAAGTTTTCAGCCATGACCTTCATCTTGTTTTCCATTGAGGTGTTCTTCTCCGCAGCGACCTTCTTGTCCACCTGCGGCCAGTAGGTGTGCATTCGCGCTTGGAGCGTTTCGAGGTCATCATCCCAGAAGGGTGCGGTCTGAACCGCCACCACGTTGCCTTGAAATTCAGGAAGCGACGCCGGCGCGGCCTGTGCCTGGCGGAAGTACATCTGGCCGGGCTTTTTGTCTTCCTTCAGGCCGCCAATTCCCATTACTCCGATCACGAAGGGCATTTTGGGTGCCGACAGATCCTTCCGCACATCGCGAATAAACTGCGTCAGTAGTTGCCCATACATGTCGTATCCGCCTGGCTGGTTGCGCTTGTCGTATGTCCAGTTGGAGACCAGATCGTTGAATCCCTGGAACCAGACAAAACCAGCCAATTCGTAACCCTGGTCGGGATCGTACTCCGGCATAACGCGCTTGACGTTTGCCAGGACTTTCCGCACATGCTCTATCATCAGGCGGTAGTAGGCACCGGTGGCTTTGATTTTGTCGGCCTTGTCCTTCTCGATGTCGTCACCGCGCTGCTTGCACTGGGCCAACTCATAGTCACTCCATAGATATGGCCCGGCGCTGGGCGGACGGAAATCGGTGTGCAGATTCTTTCCGCCCCATGAGGTCTTGATGATCAGGAATGGCTCACCCAGCTCCTTTTCCATGTAAATGCCGAACGTGAATTCCGGACCGATTTCCGCTTTCGAGGCGCCGAAGCCGGCCGTGACCTTGCCTTTTTGCTCAGTCGTGTCATCACCGGCGCAGCCGATGGATGATATCCAGACCTTCTCGCACACCCTTGGCGTGCCATCGTCGTTGCGCATTTCTTTGAGAATCGGCGCCGTTTTTGGATCATCGGCCATGGAGTCGAATGTCGAGATGTTCACATGGCCCTGCATGTTCGACTGCCCAGCCAGGATGAACACCTTTAGCGGCTTGGCTGTCGCGACTGCCGACGTCAGACCGACGACCACGGCGATAATCAGGTACTTCACACTGTGTCCGGTGTTTTTCATTGCTGGCCTTCGTTGTTTTTCTGGAAGAATCACCAGTCGTGGATATCGTCCGGGCAGTAATGCGCAGGGATTGGCACGGACGAATCACGCTCCGCAGGTGCTATTTCTTTTCGTCATCCTCATTGAACTTGTCATGGCCCTTGTCTTCCATTTCCTTCAGGTTCGCGAAGATTTCCTGCGCCTTGGCGTTGTCGCCGTCCAGAACGGCCGATTCCATTTTGCAGACTTCCGTCAGTAGGCCGGCCATTTCTTTGCGATAGCTGGCGATGAACTTGGGGCGGTCGGCTTCTGGAAGGGTGGCGGCCTTGGACGGGGTCATTGACTTGCAGGTCACGGC
The DNA here is from genome assembly GCA_963788015.1 of uncultured Phycisphaerales bacterium. Classification (GTDB taxonomy): domain Bacteria; phylum Planctomycetota; class Phycisphaerae; order Tepidisphaerales; family Tepidisphaeraceae; genus JBBRHH01. The sequence continues at coordinate 519,277 of CAWBEY010000012.1, read as the reverse complement.
CAGTTGCTCGATCTTCGCGATCAGGTCGAGCGAATCGGCGTTGGTGTCGGCGCTTTTCAGCGTCCTGCGCAGTTTTTTCATTGCATCGTCCATCTCCTTCATGCGATGGTGCAGTTCGGTCTTTTCTTTTCCTTCCTTGGCGGCCGGCGGGGGTGCGTCGGCTGCTTGCATTATGCGCGGCGTTGGCAGCGTCATTGCAAAGGCCGCGACGGCACAAAAAATTGCCTGCGTTATCTTCGAGAATGTTTTGTTGACCATGATCGAATCCTCCTTTATGCGGCTGGAGGGCCGGCCGTTGGCGGCCGACCCTCCAGCGAATTTACAGTCTCTGCTTTCCGGCCGCCGATCAGATCACTTTTGTCTTGCCGGGCATGGGAATTTCATACCGGCCGTTGGCATCGGGCAGGCTGCGCGGGGGCGCGTTGAAATCAAATTTCTCGGGCATCAGGCTGATTTGGGACTTGATTGCGTCATCGTACTTGATGATCTGGCCGGAGTAGGTTGCCATGCGGCCCAGGATGGACGGTCATCGTGCTGCTGGCGCCGTACTCGGCTTCGTTGTATGGCTTGTTGTTGCGGATGGCGTCGAAGAGATCGTCGTGCTCCACCTGATAGGGATCGACGTTCGGGCCCTTGTATTTCCAGTTCTCACCCTGGCCCTGCTTCATCGTGAACAAGCCGCCGCCGATGTCGGCATATCCCTTGGTGCCGTGGGCATGTTCCGAAACGCTGTTCCAGCAGCCGGGAATGTGGCGGCACTGGCTGATCAGCACGGTGCCGTCGGCGTAGGTGAATTCGACGCATGTGGTGATCGTAGATTTCGCCGTGGTCGATGCCGGTGCGGACCTGGCGGCCGCCCATGGCCTTGGCCGTGACGGGGTGGCCGTCCTTGACCCAGTTGACGACGTCGAGGTTGTGGATGTGCTGCTCGATGATGTGATCGCCGCAGAGCCAGATGAAGTAGTACCAGTTGCGCATCTGGTATTCCATTTCGGTCTGGCCCGGCTTGCGCGGGCGGACCCAGACGCCGGCGCCGTTCCAGTAGACGCGGCATCAGGATCGAGCTCGCCGAGCGCGCCGTCCTGAATGCGCTTCACGGTTTCGATGTACTTGGCCTCGTGATGGCGCTGCAGGCCGACGCCGACCTTCAGGTTCTTCTTCTTGGCTTCCTCGGCGGCGGCGAGCACCTGGCGGATGCCCGGCGCATCGGTGGCGACCGGCTTTTCCATGAAGACGTTCTTGCCCTGCTTCACGGCGTACTCGAAGTGAATCGGGCGGAAGCCGGGCGGCGTGGCGAGGATGACCAGGTCGCGCCGGCGTCGATGGCCTTCTTGTAGGCGTCGAAGCCGACGAAGATGTGATCGTCGGCTTCACGTCGACCTTGTCGCCGTGCTGCTGCTTCGAGTTCGGCCGAGGGCCGCCTTGGCGTTGTCCTCGAACGCGTCGGCGATGGCGATCAGCTTGACGGGCCCTTGGTGCTCAGTGCCTGGCTGGCACGCGCCGCTGCCGCGGCCGCCGCAGCCGATCAGGGCGATCTTGATCGTGTCGTCGCCGGCGGCGTGGACTGACGGGACGAAGAGGCTGGTTGCCGGCCGGCGGCCGCGGCAACGCCGCGGAGGTCTTCAGAAAGTCGCGGCGGCGTGATCGAAGCTGCCGGGCTGGTCGATCTCGGTTGGTCATTCGAATCTCCTGCTCGTGGTGTGTGCGGTTCGACGGGCGATCGCCGCGATGATTGCTGATCTTCAGTGCGATGCGAGCTACTTGGCTTGCTGTGCGGACAATTTCGCGAATCTCGCGGTCGCGCTCCAGCACTTTGCTTCGTGTACTCATCGTCCACGTCCCAGTACTTCAGCTTCTCGGCCTCGCTGGGCTCTTTGACCGGGCGCGACGACGCGGAAGCCGATCCAGAATCCTTCGGTCAGCCAATGCGGGCTTTGCGGAAGCTGCGGGTCCTTCACGTTCATTGCCTTGTTCGAAGCCGACGCGTGCGGCCGAGCGGCACTCTTCGGCTTCGGAGTTCCAGCCTCCGCCGCGATGACGCGCGGGTATTGCTTCTTGGGCCAGTTGATGGCCTCGCTGCCATTTGACGGTCTTGCCCTGCGAATTGCTTGTACCAGTCGGCCGCGTACTCATCGATGCACCACTCGGCGACGTTGCCGTGCATGTCGTACAGGCCCCAGGGATTGGGCTTCTTCTTCCTGACCTCGTGATAGCCGCCGTCGCCGTCTTCGAGGTCGGAGTTGTCGAAGTACCAGGCGTAGTCTTTGAGCATCTTGGGATCGTCGCCGAAGCTGTAGGCGGTGGTGGTGCCGGCCCGGCAGGCGTATTCCCATTCGGCCTCGGTGGGCAGGCGATAGAAGCGGCCGGTCTTCTTGCTGAGCCACTTGGTGTATTGCCGCGCGGCAAACTGCGACATGATCACGGCGGGAAACTTGGGCCCGCGGCCCATGCGATCGAGCACGGGGCCGGCTTCCAGCTCGTACATCGGCGTGGGATAGGTGACGGCGTCGGCGCGCTTGTCGGCTGGGGATTTTCGGCGGGCCGCTGTCGGCCAGGCGGTGGTAATTGGTGAGGAACAGGTTGTACTCGGCCCAGGTGACCTCATGCTCTTCCATGTAGAAGGCGTCGACCTCCACTTCGAACTGCGGGCCTTCGTCCGGCTTGCGTTTTTTCTCGGTGTCGGGGCTGCCCATCATGAACTTGCCGGCCGGGATGGGGAGCATTTTGAAGGATATGTTGGAGCCGGAGAGGGTTTCGGTAAACGGCTTGCCTTCTTCGGCCCGCGCCGTGGCCGGCATAAAGTTCGTGAAACAAAGTGCGCCGGCGGCCACCGCCAACGCCCCGCGCCGCAGCGCCCGCCCGTGACTTGCCAGCAATGCAAATGAGACGTAAAAGCACAGTCAGTCCTTTCATGGAGTAATTTGTCGCTTCTACTTTACAGGAGAAGGCGACGTTGATGCAAAACACAACAGCACCCGCCACGGTGCAATTGCCCAATGAGCACTACCGTTGCCGCAGACAATTCGTTTCGATGCAGCCGCCTGTTCGGATTTTTTCGCGGTGTTCTGTGGCTGGTGTTCATGGCATCAGGGGTGGCCGGTTGCCAGTCCTCGCTTCAGAAATTCGAGTTTATCCAGCCCAAAATGGGGACTGGCTTTCGGATTGTGATCTACGCTGCGACCGAGGCGCAGGCCAAAATGGCTTCCGATGCCGCGTATCGGCGCATCGATCAGCTCAACGCCATCCTAAGCGATTACGACCCCAACAGTGAGCTGAGCCGCCTGTCCCAGCGCACCAATTCCGGCCCGATGGCTGACGGCATGCACGTCAGCGATGACTTATGGCGCGTGCTGGAGCGGTCCGTGGAGGCGTCGAAGTTGAGCGATGGCATTTTCGACATCACCATCGGCCCGTGCGTGCGGTTGTGGCGCAGGTCGCGGGATATGGGAGAGCTTCCGACGCCCGAGAGATTGGCGGAGGCCAGGGCGTGTGTTGGGTATCAGTACATCCGCCTGAACCCGGCCGATCACAGTGTGCAACTCCTGCACGAAAAGATGCGACTGGACGTTGGCGGCATCGCGAAGGGTTATACGGCCGACCAGTGCCTTGCTCTGCTGCGCCAGATGGGTTTCCCCCATGCGATTGTCGGGGCGGCGGGAGACGTGCGGGTGGGAGATCCGCCGCCGGGCCAGAAATCGTGGCGCATTGCGATCCAATCGCTGCGCGATCCGGAGCACACTTCCGAGTACGTGAACCTCGCCAACTATGCCATCTCCACGTCAGGCGACACCGAGCGATATGTCATCATCGATGGCAAACGCTATTCGCATGTCCTGGATCCCCGGACGGGCCTGGGGCTTACCCGCAGGATTGGCGTTACGGTGATCGCGCCGGAGGGCATCAACTCCGATTGGATGACCAAGCCGTTGAGCATCCTTGGGCCAGAAGCGCTGGGGCTGATTGAGTCGGCCGCCGGGGTTGCGGCTCGGATCGTTGTGTTGGACGAGAACAATCGGGCGACGGTTTATGAGTCTGAGAAATTCAAGAACTTCACGGAAAAAGAGACAGTGAAGCATTGATCCGCGGCCGGGCTTTTGAGGCGATGGATGCAACCTGCCGCGCGCTGGGTGGTAGTGGAATGAGTAAGGGGCGGCTTGAGGAGAAAGCGATGAATTTGTTGAAGCATTGGGTGTTTGTGGCGGCGGTGGTTTGCGTTGCGATGGTCTTGGCGGCACGGGCGGCGGATGAGCCGGCGAAAAACAAGCCGCCGGAGGGGTATGTGGCGCTGTTTAATGGCAAGGATTTGACGGGGTGGAAGGGGCTGGTTGGGAATCCGCTGACGCGGGCGAAGATGACGCCCGAGGCGCTGGCGGAGGCGCAGAAGAAGTCGGATGCGGAAATGGCGAAGCACTGGCGGGTGGAGAATGGGGAACTGGTGAATGATGGCGGCGGGCCGTTTTTGTGCACGGAAAAGCAGTACGGGGATTTTGAGATGTGGGTGGACTGGATGATCCAGGCGGGTGGGGACAGCGGGATTTATCTGCGCGGGACGCCGCAGGTGCAGATCTGGGATCCCGACAACCCGGCGGAGAAAAAGAACGGGGCGGACAAAGGATCGGGGGGTTTGTGGAACAACAAGAAGGGGGAGCGGTTTCCGCTGGTGAAGGCGGACCGGCCGGTGGGGGAGTGGAATACGTTTCACATCAAGATGGTGGGGGAGAAGGTCTGGGTGACGCTGAATGACAAGGTGGTGGTGGATGGGGTGGTGATGGAAAATTACTGGGATGCGAAGCAGGCTATTTTTCCGAAGGAGGAGATTGAGCTGCAGACGCATAGCCACCCGACGCGGTTTCGGAATGTTTATATTCGGGAGTTGGGGGAGGGGAAGTCTTGAGGAAGGATTTTCACCACGGAGCCACGGAGGGCACGGAGGGGAGAGAGTTTTAGGATGCGGTGCGTTTGGTGAAAGGGGAAATTAGATTTTTTGTTTGAAGACTCGGGCGGGGCGCCCGAGCCACTATTCACTATTAGCATGTTGAAGTTTGGGGTGGACGGAGTTTTTATGAAGTATCGGCGGTTGGGGACGACGGGGCTGGAGGTTTCCGTTATTGGGATGGGGACCTGGCAGTTTGGCGGGGAGTGGGGGAAGGATTTTGGGCAGGAGGAGGTGACGGCCATGTTGCGGCGAGGGAGGGAGTTGGGGATTAATTTGATCGATACGGCCGAGTGCTATGGGGATCATCTTTCGGAGGCGCTGATCGGGCGGGCGATCGAGGGGGAGCGGGAGAAGTGGGTTGTGGCCACGAAGTTTGGGCACAAGTTTCATGGGTATATGGATCGGACCGATGAGCGGTCGGCGCGGGATATGGTGACGCAACTGGAGGAATCGCTGCGGGCGCTGCGGACGGATTATGTGGACATTTTGCAGTATCACTCGGTGCGGGATGCGGAGTTTGATGATGCAGCGTTGCGCGAGGCGCTGAAGCAGCAGGTGAAGGCCGGGAAGGTGCGGCACATTGGCAACTCGATCAGTGGGGGGTTGGATTACGGGCATCAGGCGGAGGGGTCGGCGGGGGCGGGGGTGGAGGTGTTGCAGGTGATTTATAATCGGCTGGATCGTCGGCCGGAGGAGAAGGTGTTTGAAATTGCGAAGCGGCAGGATTTGGGGGTGTTGGCGCGGGTGCCGCTGGCGAGCGGTTTTTTGAGCGGGAAGTATCGGCCGGGTGCGAAGTTTCTTGGGAAGGATCAGCGGAGCGGGAGTGATCAGGCGAAAATTGATGAAAAGCTGCGGGAGGTGGAGAAGATCGCGCGGGAGGAGGTGCCGGCGGGGGTGGGGATGGCGCAGTGGGCGCTGGCGTGGTGCCTGCGCGATCCGGCGGTGAGCAGCGTGATCCCGGGGTGTAAGAATGTGGGGCAGGTGGAGGAGAATGCTGGGGCGGGGGGATAGTGGGCAGTAGTAGTCAGTGGGCAGTAGTCGGTAGGCCGTGGGCGGTATTACAAGTCGCAGCCTTGCGGAGGTGATGGGGGTGAACGGGAAGATGTATTGCGCCGTGTGATGGCGGACGGAATAGGAGAATAGTGACCAGATGGGGAATCGATCTTGGGAGAGCGATGGCTGCGTGTCGCTGTCACAGGTGTTGCGCATGCTGGTGGAGCAGGCGAGGATAACTGTGACGGAGTTGGGGGAATTGCTCGGCAAAAAAAGGGGCGGCGTGGGAATTGCTGAAGCAGACCGGCCTTCTCGCCGAAAGTGTCACGCATTATCGAGTTACGTGATGATTTGAAATATCGCCAATGGCTTGACATCGGGACCGCCCCCCCATAACGTACTCCCCCTACGCGGTTGGCGGCGGGTTTTATACCCGCCGTTGCATTTTTATGTTCAGGCGGCCTCGGGGCCACCCCATTATAACGTTTGCCGCTTAAGGTTTGTGAGTCAGTCCACAGGTTTCGCTCCAGCATCGGAGAAGTCATGCAACCGGTCCAGAAAATCAGCAAAAGCCGCAAGCGCCGGCGTCGTTCGCATCATGCGCTCAAGCCCGTACACTATGTTCGCTGCCCGCAATGCAGCACCGCCAAGCTCCCGCACTGTGCCTGCGACAACTGCGGTTATGTCAATCCCAAGCTTGCTCTTCAGGTTGAGCAAGAGACTGAGTAACCCCGGGCCCTTCAAGAAGGAGTGCACTTGTGCGCGGCAGTGGATGTGATGGGTGGTGACCGGGCGCCCCAAGCCATTCTTAAAGGCTGCTGGGAGGCCGCTCCTCTATTGGACGCCGACGATCGCATCCTCCTGGTCGGAGATGAAACCGCTATCCGCGCCGGCCTGCTCGAAAGCGGCCTGAGTGCCGATCAGAAAACCCACTACCAGATCGTTCCCACCACGCAGGTGATCGCCATGGACGAGCCTCCGGTGGAGGCGATTCGTTCCAAGCCGGACAGTTCTATCGCCGTGATGTGCAAGCTGGCGGCCAAGGGGGAAGCCGACGCGGTGATATCGGCCGGCAACACCGGCGCCTGCGTGGCGGCGGCTCAGCTTCGAATGCGAACCTTGCCGGGCGTCAGCCGTCCCGGGATCGCGGTCGTTTTCCCGACGCTTTACGGGCCGGTTGTCATTTGTGACTGCGGCGCCAACATCACGCCAAAGCCCAAGCATCTCCAGCAGTATGCGATCATGGCCGGCGCTTATGCGACGGCCGTCGAGGGCATTGCCAACCCGCGCGTGGGCCTGCTCTCCATCGGTGAGGAAGATGCCAAAGGGACGGCCATCGTTAAAGATTCGCGCAAGCTGATGCGCGATGAGCCGCTCATCAATTTCGTGGGAAACGTCGAAGGGCGCGACCTCTTTCGGGGGGTGGTGGATGTGGTTGTGTGCGACGGGTTTGTGGGGAACATTGTCCTGAAGCTCACTGAGGGCTTGGCCGAGGGGCTGTTTAAAACCATCATGAGCGAGTTGGAAGAAGACGCTCCCGACTTGCTGGAGCGCTTCAAGCCGGTAATGCGCAAGCTATACAAAATACACGATTTTCAGGAGCATGGCGGTGCGCCGCTTTTGGGGGTGAGCGGGTATAGCCTTATTTGCCATGGCCGATCCGACAGCAAGGCGATTATGAATGCGATCCGCGTGGCCAAGAAACTGGTGCAGAGCGGCGTCAACCAGCGGATGATCGAAAAAATTGCCCAGAGCATCCCGGTCAACGAAGATTAATGGGGAAGATTATTTCGGCGTGCGCGGGTGCACGCCTTGCAACCGCGAACAACCTTTGGAAGATCAAGGATCAATGTCCAGTTCAGTTGGAGCCATCATCGCCGGCACCGGTAGCTTCCTGCCCGAAAAGCGTCTCACCAATGACGATATTTCGAAGATGGTGGATACCAACGACGAGTGGATCGTCCAGCGCACGGGCATCCGCGAACGCCGCATCGCCGGCCCCGGCGAAACCACTGCCAGCATGGGGATTGCGGCCGCCAAGAAAGCACTCGAAGCGGCTGGCCTCACTCCCCAGGATCTTGATCTGATTGTCTGCGCCACCGTTACGCCGGAGATGCAGTTTCCGTCCACAGCCTGCTTCATCGCCGCCGGCCTGGGGCTTAATTCCACTCCCGCTTTTGACGTTACAGCCGCTTGCAGTGGGTTTCTTTATGCCCTTGAGACTGGGGCATGCTTCATCAAGGCCGGGCGGTATAACAACGTCCTGGTGATCGGCTCTGAAACGCTGAGCCGCGCTACCGACTACACCGACCGTGGAAGCTGTATCCTTTTTGGCGATGGCGCCGGCGCGGTGGTTCTGAAGCGCGACAACGACGCCAACCGCGGCGTGGTTTATTCTAGTCTCCATTCCGACGGCAACGGCTGGGAAATGCTCTATTGCAAGCCGGGCAGCCGTCACCCGGTTGACGCGGCCATGCTGGCCGACCGCAAGCAGTACATGCAGATCAAAGGCCGGGAGGTCTACAAATTTGCGGTCCAGCGCTTCACCGAATTGATGCAGGACGCGATGCGAAAATGTGAGCTGACGACGGATCAGGTGAGCCTGATCGTGCCGCATCAGGTCAACCAGCGCATCATTGATTCGGCCATGGAAAAGCTGCATCTGGCCCCTGAAAAAGCCTTCGTCAACATCGCCAAATATGGAAACACCTCGGCCGCCTCGATTCCAATCGCGTTGGATGAGGCGTGGCGGGGTGGATTGATTCGCACCGGAGACGTGATCATCTTCGTCGCCTTCGGCGCAGGTCTCACCTGGGCCAATGCCGTGGTGCGAGTTTAATTTCTAAACCCCGAACCCCGAACCCGAACCCTGAACCCTCAACTGATGGCCAACAACATCTGCATTCTCTGTCCCGGCCAAGGTGCGCAAGTCGTCGGCATGGGGAAAGATTTTTATGAATCCTCCTCGGCCGCCCGCGGAGTGTTTGAGGAAGCTCGCGCGGTGCTGAAATTTGATCTGGCGAAGATCTGCTTTGAAGGCCCGGAAGAACGGCTCAATCAAACCGACATCAGCCAGCCAGCGATCTATACCACCAGCGTCGCCTGTTTCCGCGCTGCGTGCGAGGCCACCTTGATCGATCCGCAGGCGGTCGGCGTCTATGCGGGCCTGAGTCTGGGTGAATACACCGCTCTGCATCTTGCCGGCGTCTATACGTTTGAAGAAGGTCTTCGACTCGTGGCCGCCCGTGGCCGGTATATGCAGGAAGCGGCCGACGCGACCCCAAGCGGCATGGTGGCGGTTATGGGCGGGGATGCCGCGGCCGTGCAAAAGCTCTGCGATGACTGCGCCCAGGGAGATGTGCTTGCGCCGGCCAATTTTAACGCACCCGGACAAATCGTTGTTTCGGGCTCGGCCTCTGCCTGCGAGCGGTTGGTGCAAGGCGCCGAAGGTGCCGGGCTGCGGGCGGTTGTGCTGAAGGTGGCCGGGGCGTTTCACAGTCCGCTGATGCAATCGGCGGCGGATCGGATGAGCCAGGAACTGGCATCGGTTTCGTTCCAGGCGCCGTGCGCGGCCGTGTATGCCAACGTCACCGGCAAGCCGCACGGCGACGCCGCGGTCAACCAAGGCGCTGCTGGTGCAGCAGGTGGTCAAGCCGGTGCTGTGGGAGCAGACGATGACGGCTTTGATCGCCAACCCGGATTATCGATTTGTCGAGCTTGCCCCTGGCCGCACCCTCACCGGGCTTGCCAAGAAGATCAACCGGCGGTTGCCTGTTGAAAGCCTCGCCACCGCCGATGCCCTCACCGCCGGCCAAAGCCTCGCAGGGAGAATCTCATGACCCCTCAACGTGTCGCATTTATCACCGGCGGCTCGCGCGGCATTGGCGCGGCCATTGTGCGGCGTTTCGCCAAGGACGGCTTTCATGTCGTTGCCGTCGCCCGCAGCGCCGATAAGCTGGCCGAACTCTGCGCTTCTATCGTGGCCGAAGGGGGATCGGCCGAGCCATTGGCCTGCGACATTGCGGATGCGAAGGCTTTTGCCGAAGCGATTGAAAATGCCGCTGAGAAGCATGGCCGGCTGGATGTGCTGGTCAATAATGCCGGCATCACGAAGGACGGGCTGATTCTTCGGATGGACGACGAAGACTTTGACAGCGTCATCGCGACCAATCTTAAAAGCGCGTTTGTGGCCATTCGCTCCGCCGCCCGGCCGATGATGCGTGCACGGGGTGGACGGATCATCAACATCAGCTCAGTTGCGGGCGTCGTCGGCAATGCCGGGCAGGCCAACTACGCCGCCAGCAAAGCCGGCTTGATCGGGCTGTCGAAATCGGTGGCCAAGGAATTGGCTGGGAAAAATATCACTTGCAACGTGGTGGCTCCCGGATTCATTACCACGGACATGACGCATGTGCTCAACGATCAGATCAAGGACGCGGTTAAAGGGCACATCCCCCTCAAGCGTTTTGGTCAGCCGGAAGAAATTGCGGGCGTGGTGGCCTTCCTCGCCTCCCCCGACGCCAGCTATGTAACAGGTCAGGTGATCTGCGTGGACGGCGGCATGGTGATGTAAGAACGTAGGGTGGGCAGTGCCCACCCGATAGGTTGAAGTTGAAAAGCGGCCTCTCACCGCTATAGTTTGCGCCACATCCCCAGTCCCTCGTGTGTGGACAGGGTTTTAGCGCTTAGACAGGGCAGGTAGGAAAAATATGGACGACATCGAGCAGAAGGTCATCGAAATTGTCAGCGAACAGATGGGTGTGGACAAAAGCGAGATCACTCGCGAGACACACTTTATCAACGATTTGAACGCTGATTCCCTTGACACCGTGGAGTTGGTTATGGAATTCGAAGATGCATTCGAACTTTCCATCCCGGACGAAGAGGCCGAAAAGATCCAAACCGTTGGACAGGCCATCGATTACATCAAAGAGCATTCCAGCAAGTAATGCTCATCACAAGGTGTCGCTCTGTCGCGCGTCCTTCGCCGCCAGCGGATTGCAAGATCCGCCGATGGCGATGAGTGCCCGGCGGGTGACCATTAGTTTCTATGAACAAACGCCGCGTTGTTATCACCGGTCTTGGGGTCATTACTTCCCTGGGCGAATCCGCCGACGAGCTCTGGGAAAATGTCTGCATTGGCAAGAGCGGCATTGGCCCCATCACGCGCTGGGACCCCAGCGCTACCCCGTTCGGTTTGGCGGCGAGTGCGCGAAGTTTGACATCACGCGCTACGGAATCGACGCCCGCGAAGCCAAGCGCCTCGACCGCTTCGGACAGTTCGGAATCGCCGCCTCGATCAACGCCGTCAAGGATTCCGGACTCGACTTCGCGACGGAAGATCCGTACCGCTGCGGCGTCGTCATCGGCTCTGGGATCGGCGGCATTGAGACGCTCCAGGAGCAGGACAAAATCCTCCGCGAGCGCGGCGTCTCCCGCGTCAGCCCCTTCACTGTGCCGCGGCTGATGGTCAATGCCGCCAGCGGCAACGTCTCCATCCTGTTTAAGATCAACGGCCCGAATACCGCCGTCGCCACCGCGTGCGCGACCGGCTGCACACGCCATCGGCGATGCCGCACGATTCATCCAGCACGAAATGGCTGAAGTGATGATCGCCGGCGGGTCCGAGGCCGCTTTGTGCGAACTGGGCATGGCCAGCTTCTGTGCCGCTCGCGCCCTCTCCACGCGCAACGAAGATCCCGCCCGCGCCAGCCGCCCATTTGACAAGGACCGCGATGGCTTTGTGATGAGCGAAGGGGCCGGCGTTGTAATCGTCGAAGAATACGAGCACGCGAAAAAGCGCGGCGCTCGCATCTACGCCGAGTTGGTCGGCTATGGCATGAGCGGCGACGCTTCACACATCACTGCGCCCCACGAAAACGGCAAGGGCGCTTCATTGGCCATGTCTCTGGCGCTCAAGGATGCCGGGCAAACGCCTGATTCCATTGATTACATCAACGCCCACGGCACCAGCACGCCGCTGGGCGATCTGGCCGAAACACGGGCGGTAAAGACCACGTTCGGCCCGCACGCGAAAAAACTTGCCATCAGCTCCACCAAGAGCCAGATCGGCCACTTGCTTGGCGCCAGCGGCGGCGTCGAGGCGGTGATCACTGCCCTGGCCGTTCATCGCAATCTCGTCCCGCCGACGATCAACCTCGAGTGCCCGGATGTCGAATGCGACCTGGACTACATCCCCAACAAAGCCCGCGACCTGAAAGTCACCAGCGCCATGAGCAACAGCTTCGGCTTTGGGGGGCATAATGTGTCGCTGGTTTTCCGGAAGGTGTGAACGGACTCCGCTGAGGTCGCGAGAAACCGGTTGTACTTTTCACGCAATCGCTTGATGAAGACGCATGCCCCTCCAATAGCCGATAGTCACGGCAACGTGCCTGCCCGCGCCGCCATAGATATTTCCATCGCTCGCGATCTGATCACCGACCGCGTCCGCCACAATTGGACGCAGACTGAGCTGGCTCGTCGCTCCGGCGTGCGCCTGGAAACCATCAGCCGAATCGAGTCCGGCAAACACATACCCCGGCAGGAAACCCTGCTTAAACTTGATCGGCGCGTCCGAAAAATGACCTTGTCACCGCGCCACCCATCCTCCATCGATCACAATCGTCTGCCCGGTAATGTTTCGCGGCATGGCTCATCAAAAACTCTGCCGTCGCGGCCACTTCTTCCATGGTGATGAAACTCTTCTTGGGCATCGGCTCGAGGATGATCCGGTCGATGACCTCCTGCTCCGACAGGCCGTGAGACTGTGCCTGTGACTTGATCTGAGCGTCAACCAGGGGTGTGCGGATGTAGGCCGGGCAGATGGTGTTGACGGTAATGTCCGCGTCCGCCGCTTCCAACGCCACCACCTTGGCCAGGCCCAGCAGGCCGTGCTTGGCGGCGACGTAGGCCGACTTGAAGGGCGAGGCCACCAGGGAATGAATCGAGCCGATGTTGATGATCCGCCCAAATCCGCTTTGCCGCATGCGCGGCAGGAGGGCCTGCGTCAGGAGAAATGGGCCTTTCAGCATCACGTCGATCAGCAGGTCCCAGCGTTGCTCGGGGAAATCTTCGACGTGCGAAACGTGTTGCAGGCCGGCGTTGTTGATCAGTACATCGACTCGTGCATCTCCAATAGTCGCGGTGAAATCGGCAACGGCGGCGGCGGACGTGACGTCCAGAACATGGCGCTGATGCGTAGTTTACGGCCGGCCCCAGAAGCCGGAGTGTCTCCTGCAAACCCGACTCATCGCGGTCGGTGAGGAACAAGCCATGGCCACGCTCGGAAAGGGAGGTGGCAAGCCCCCGTCCCAATCCGCTGGCTGCTCCGGTGAGGAGTATGTTGAGTGACGCGGAGGCCATGGATTAAGCCTGCTTCAGCCCGCGCCGTATCGCGGCGTTGGCGATGGCCGGGTCTACCTGCGCTCCGTGGGCCTTCATAAACGAGCCCATCGCCTGGCCCATCTGCTCGGGTTTAAAGGTGTGTTTGGAGAGGAAGTCAGCGACAAGTTTTTCGGTTTCTTCGGCCGATAACTTGCTGGGGAGGTAGGATTCGACGATTTCCAGTTCCTTCTTTAGCTTGGCCACCTCGTCGGTTTTTCCGAGCTTTTCGTACTCCTCGGCGCTCTTGCGCACCTTCTTGGCATAAGCGGCGACGGCCTCCTCTTCTGAGGGCTTTTTAGGCTGTAAATCGATGTTTTTGACGTCGCTGATGAGCATGCGGATGATCCCAAGCTTCTCCTTCTGGCCTGACTTCATCGCCGCCTTCATGTCCTCCTGCAATCGCGCCAAAAGCGTCATGTTTTGATCTCCGGGGTCTGGTGTTGTATGATTGTGGGTATTCTACAGTGGCTTGCCCGGGGCCGCACCCCCTGCCGCACGTCGGGCGATAGCACTGGCGGGTACCGTGAGACCTGGTCCACCACATCGAGTCGGCCAGTCCTCCCATAAACGTTTCAGTTCCAACACATGGGGACGCCCGGACTGCATCGACGCACCCGTGCGCCGCCCGAAGTTTCGTCACAGCATGAACCACAACGATCTCGAGGGAATCCTCCAACTTACCGACGAGCGCCGCGACGGCGCTTTGCGCGACCCGCTTCATCCGCTTCGGCCCTTGCGCGGCGGTATCGTCGTTCCGAACAAAACCATACGCGAACTGCGCCTGCGCCCGGGCCTGATGATCAAAGGCGAGCAGCGCGGCCGGGCGCTGGGAAGGGTGGCCAGCATCGAAGGCAGATCGCCCGGCGAATACATCGAGCGCATCTCCCTCTATGACTCGACCGCCTCGACCCGCAGCCTGTGCTGAAGCTTGAGCATGATCCGGCCGAGCTCACGACGCGCGTGATCGACATCCTCACGCCCATCGGCTTTGGGCAGCGCGGCCTGATCGTTGCCCCGCCGCGCACGGGCAAAACCATCCTGATGCAGAACATCGCGCGCGGCATTCACGCCAACTATCCGAATGTGGAACTGGTGCTGCTGCTGATCGATGAGCGGCCGGAAGAAGTGACGGACATGAAGCGCAATGTCCCCGGGACGGTGTATGCCTCCTCCAATGACAACACCATCGAAAAACACCTCGACCTTGCGCAGCTCGTCATCGAACGCTGCAAGCGCAAGGTGGAGTTTGGAGCGGATGTCGTGGTGCTGCTGGACTCGCTCACGCGCGTTGGCCGGGCATTCAACGTGGGCGGGCCTTCGGGCGGGCGCACCATGTCAGGCGGGCTGGATAACCGCGCTCTTGAAATTCCCAAGCGGCTGTTTGGCGCGGCCCGCAAGATTGAGAACGGAGGCTCGCTGACCATCATGGCCACCTGCCTCATCGACACCGGCAGCCGGATGGACCAGATCATCTTCGAAGAGTTCAAGGGGACCGGCAACATGGAGCTGACCCTCGACCGCAACCTCTCCAATCAGCGAATATTCCCGGCCATCGACATCCCGCAGTCGGGCACGCGGAAGGAAGAAAAGCTGCTGAACGAGAAAGAGCTGGCTGCGGCCCGCAACATTCGCCGCCATCTGGTGAACATGAACCCGGTGCAGGGAATGAAGACGCTGCTGGACGTTTTGAAGAAGCACAAGACCAACGCCGAGCTTTATGCGACGATGCGGCTGTGAAGGTCAACTGTTTGACGAACAGGCATGCAAATACGCTACGGCCGAATCGACCTGGTCGGTGACGAAATAGAGGTCGTGCGTTACCGGCTTGATGAACTGCTCCTGAATGCCATGTTCGATCATCGCCAGCAGGGGGGCGTAATAGCCGGCGATGTTCAGGAGGACGATGGGCTTGGCGTGGAATCCAAGCAGTCGACCAACGATAATTTCAAATATTTCTTCAAACGTTCCCAGCCCGCCCGGCAGCGCGATAAACGCGTCGCCGCGCTGTTCCATGGCGGCCTTGCGGTCGCGCATGCCGTCGGTAACCACCAGTTCATCACACAACTGGTCGGCGATTCCTTTTTCAACCAGCACTTGAGGCGTGATCCCGACTACCCGCCCGCCGGCGGCGCGGGCAGCATCCGCCAGCGCGCCCATGGAGCCAATGCGGTTGCCGCCGTAGATGAGAGTCCAGCCGGATTGGGCAATCGCCTTGCCCAGCGCTGCGGCGGCGGCGGGGTATACGTCAGCCACGCGCGGGGATGATGAGCAATAGACCGTGACGGCGCTGATCATGGCAAATTTGCTCAGTCATCCATGGCACAAGGCCCGGGACCGCCGCACCGGCCGCACCCGGCCGGACCGGCAGTGGGCTGAGACCGGGCGCCTCAGCGCCGACGGCAAAGAGGCTTAGGGCGCGGGTTGTCTTGGTCGATCCACATTCAGGACAAGGCACTTTTTCTTCGGCCGTCATGCTGCGGATCAGCTTCTCGAACTTCGTCTCACAGCAGCGGCAGGCGTATTCGTAGATTGGCATAATGTGTCTCTTCGGGTTTACTTTCAGTTGCGGGTGATTCTATACGCATGAGGTTCAATGGGCGAGACAGTGGCGCTGGGTTCGGAGGGCGTCATCTGCTCTCGAGCAATCTTGATTTCAAAGCTGCTTTCGCCGACACTTCCCGCCGAAATTCGCTGCAAAACGCTTGAATGATTTTCCCGAGGAAAGAGGAACACATGGCCGATTATGCGCCCGATCCGAAGCTGAAGTTTACTTTTGGTCTGTGGACGGTTGGAAACATAGGCCGCGACCCCTTTGGCGGGCCAGTGCGCGAGCCCATCACGCCGGTCCAAATCTGCGACATGCTGGGCGAGGTGGGTGCCTATGGCGTGAACTTTCATGATAACGATCTGGTCCCCATCGACGCGACGCAGCAGGAGCGCGACACCATCGTCCGGGACTTCAAGAAAGCCATGAAGAACAACGGGCTTGTCTGCCCGATGGCCACCACCAACCTGTTCAGTGATGCGGTGTTCAAGGACGGCGCCTTCACCAGCAACAATGCCCGCATCCGCGCTTATGCGATTCAGAAAACCATGCGCGCGATGGACCTGGGGGCTGAATGCGGGGCGAAGATCTACGTTTTCTGGGGCGGCCGGGAAGGCGTGGAGAGCGATGCCACCAAGGATCCGGTCGAAGCGGTAAAACGTTTTCGGGAAGCGATCAACTTCCTCTGCGAATACTCCATCCAAAAAGGCTACGGCTACAAGTTCGCGTTTGAGGCCAAGCCCAACGAGCCGCGCGGGCATATGTATTTCGCGGTCACCGGCTCGTATTTGGCGCTCATTCCCACGCTCGATCACCCGGAGATGTGCGGCGTGAATCCGGAGGTGGCGCATGAGCACATGGCCGGGCTGAATTTCGTCCATCAGGTAGCCGCCGCTCTGGAATGCAAAAAGCTGTTTCACATTGACCTGAACGACCAGGAGTTTGGCCGGTATGACCAGGACTTTCGCTTCGGCTGCGTGAACCTGAAGCACGCATTTTTCCTGGTGAAGCTGTTGCTTGACTATAACTATGCCGGGCCGCGCCAATACGACGCGCATGCTTTTCGGCAGAGCAACTATCAGGATGTAAAAGCATTCGCGGCCGGGTGCATGCGAACGTACATGATCCTGCAGGAAAAAGCCCAGCGGTGGAATGCCGACAAGGAGATTCAGGGTTTGCTGCAGGAGATCAACGTGCAGGATCCGGCCCTTTCCAGGCTCACGCGAAAGTTCAGCGAGCAAGCCGCCAAAAAACTCCTCGCCGAGCCGCTCGACCGCATCAAGCTGGCCGAAACGCCGCTGCCCTATGAGCGGCTGGACCAGTTGACGATGGAATTGATTATGGGCGTGCGCTAAAGAGGCCAGCGCAAAAACTGCGCTGCTGGGTGAGGTGCTGAAATTATGTAATCTCAGCAGACTTCCTTCTTGCGTTTTACGATACGCGCACTAGAGTGACGCTGGCTTGCCTGGTCAGGATGATCGGGCCATCGTGGGAAAGGCATGGATGCCATGGCGTCTCGACGCACCACACTCAGCATCAAACACCTCTGGCAGTTGCCCCTGCTTCTGCTTTCTCTCGCACTCTTTGTTTTTGCGGCCTATCTTTTCATCGATCCCAAGCCGGGCATTTCGATTGAACAGAAAATCGCGATCGCCGCGGAACACCTCAAGCACGACCGGCCCAAGGCCGCTGTCGATCAGCTCAATCACCTGCTGAACACCGAAAAGCTTGACCAGCCGCATGAGGCGCAGATCCACCTCATGCTCGGGCAGGCCATTCAGTTGGCGCAGGTTCGCGAGAAGATCAATCTTATTAAAAATCACGAAAACATCGTGGAGCAGACGCGCGTCGCTCTGGCGATGGGAGGCGCAGGGTGATTTTGCCATCTATAAGCGGCTGGGCGAAAGCTATCAGGCCCTGAGCCGCCCCGCTGATGCCGTGAAAAATTATCGCGAAGCCATGGCGCTGATTCGAGTCAGGTCATCGCGATGGAGAAGCGGATCATTGAGATCCAGGTTAATCAGGAAGACCGCTCGGCGGCCGCTGTGACCCTGGAAGATTATCTGGGCCATCTGGAGATCAGCCCCAGCGAGCGAGCCTGGGCGCAGGGGGAGATGGCGCACGTCCTGATTGATCGCGGCAACTTTTCCGAAGCGCGAAGCCTGTTAAACCAGGCGTTGAAGATCGGCGCCAACGATCCGGTGCAGCAGGGGCTTACCAACTACTGGCTTGGCTACTGCGCATTCAAGCTTGGCGAAAACGAAGAGGCGGAGAGATATCTTCGGGCCTCTCGCGATCAGGTTCGCACACAGCATCCGCTCGACGCCAACGCCGCCTATTACCTTGGACGCATCCATGAGGCCCGCGATGACCCGGCCGCGGCCAATTCCTTCTACGACGTGGTGCTGGTCAATCATCCAGAGTCGAAGCTGGCGCCTCTGGCGCGACTTGGCCGGGGCGTTAACCGCATCGCATTGGGTGAAGATGACGCGGGACTGACGGACCTGCACGACGTGGTGGGCGTGATCGCGCTCAAGGGGGACGGCCCGATCAAATACAAAGAGGAAGCACTGGCTGGGCTCCGCAAGGCCGCCGGCGCACTCATCACAAGGGCACAATATCCGGGCGCCATCGAGGTGCTGGGCTATGAACAGGAACTCGAGGGAGAGCCTTCGGCGGAATTCTGGTCGCGGCTGGCGCTGGTCTATGATCGGCGGGCGGATCAGTTGGAGAACCAAGGCGTTGAGGAAGGGTCCGCCAAGCCACAGGCGGCGGCCGATCTTGCCACTCGCGCCGAGCAGGTTCGCGATCTTCGCATCAAGGCCGGCGACGCCTACATCACCTACTCCAAGGCGATGACGCTGAAGGACGACGCCCGCTACGGCGAGGCGATGTGGAAGGGAATCCAGCTTTACAATCGCTGCGGAGAACTGCCGCGCGTGATCGCTGCCCTGGAAGTATTTTCAAACCAGCGGCCTGATGATGCGCTTGCCCCCGAAGCGCTCCTGCAGCTTGGCCAGGCATATCAGGCGGCCGCGCAGTTCGACAACGCCATCTCCACCTTCGAGCGCAATCAGTTTTACTATCCCAAGAGTCTGGCGGCATCGAAGTCAGCGGTGCCGCTCGCAATGGCGCCTATCGCCAAAGGCCCGGAGTTTTATCCGCGTGCGGAGACGGTACTGAAACACGCTCTTGAAAGCCCGGTGCTTACGCCCGAGGCACAGGAATTCCGTGAGGCGCTGCTTGAGTTGGCTCAACTTTATTACCGCACATCCAAGTATGAGGAGGCCATCGCGCGTCTGGAGGAGCTGACCGAGCGTTACCCGCGCGACGAGCGGATGCCGCAGTTGATGTTCCTGATGGCCGACAGCTATCGCAAGAGCGCGGCCCTGATTAGCAGCCAACTGGCATCCACCAAAAACGCCGATGCCCTCCAACAGGCGGTGAACATGGCAGAAGCGATGAAAGCCAAGAAAGACCGGCTTGCGCAAGCCCGCCAGTTGTACGACAAGGCCATTGAGCAATATCGATCCGCCTCGCCTGCCTCGGATGTGGACAAGCTCTACTGCCGGCTCAGCCATTTTTACCGCGCCGATTGTGAGTTTGATTTGGGCAACTATCCCGACGCGATCAAGCTGTACGACGCTGCCGCATTTCGATACGCCGACGATCCGTCTGCCTTGGCGGCCTATGTACAGATCGTGAATGCCAACTGTGCGCTGGGAAAGATGGATGAAGCCAAGACGGCCAATGAGCGCGCGAAGACGCTCCTCCGCCGAATGCCGGCCGACGCCTTCAAGAACGGAAATGTGGTCATGCCACGCGAATATTGGGAAAAGTGGTTGAAGTGGTCGGGCGAGGTTGGAATGTGGTGAACCTATGCGCAATCGCTTGAATGAACAGGATGCGATCATCGCCGCGCTCGAGGAGCAGGTGGTCTGCTATCGCCGGCTGGCAAAGCTGGCTGAATTGCAGCACGAGCACGTGCAGCAGTGCCAGACCGAAGGGCTGCTGGAGGTGCTTGGGCGGCGGCAGGATGTGCTCCACCAGATCGGGCGGCTGGAGGTTTCATTGCAGACCGCCAAGGGGCGGTGGAGTGAATATCTGCACGATATTGATGAGGACTCGCGTGCGAAGGCGGAAGGACTGCTGGCGGAAACGCGGCGGCTCTTAGAAGAAATTACCACTGCCGACCGCAATGACGCTCTCGTGCTGCAATCCCGAAAACTGAATCTTGGCAAGGCGATACAGCAGGCGACGGCCGCCCGGAAAGTAAACCGAAACTACGCGGCCGCGGCTTATGGGAAAAAGGCCGCCGCGATGGATTTCACGCAATGAGTGCAACCGTCGGACAACTTCTTTCGACGAGCGAGGATTCCACGGAGTTTCCCGCCGCCGACGAGGCCGCGCAACTCGCGCAGTCAAAGCGCATCGACGAGTTGGGCCGGATCATCCTGGCGTACAGCGAGGTGACCGAAAAACTGCAGCAATCCCACGAGCGCCTGGAGCGCACCGTGCAGGCGCTTTGTCAGGAGCTCAGCGAGAAAAATCGCCTGCTGGAGCGCAAAAACAGGTTGGCCGCGTTGGGCGAGATGGCCGCCGGCATGGCGCATGAGATCCGCAATCCACTGGGCGGGATCCAGTTGTACGCGTCGCTGCTTGCCGGCGATGTTCAGGACCGCCCGGCGCTCTGGAGGTTGTTCACAAGATATCGGGCGGCGTGCGCCGGCTGGAAGCGCTTGTGAGTCAGGTCCTGCAGTTCACGCGCGAAATGAAAGCGAATGTGGTGCAGGCCGATCTGGCTCTAATTGTCAGCGAAGCAGTCGATCTGCGCAGGCGGCCATGAGGCAACGTGACATTGAGCTTTCAATTCTTGGCCCGGCCACGCTTTGGGTTCGGGCCGATCCGCTCCTGCTTGGGCAGGCGCTGTTGAATCTGCTGCTCAACGCCGCCGAGGCGATGGAGCAGGGGGGTCGAGTGCATATTGAATATGGATGTCCTCCGGAAGGGATGGAGGGGCGGCCATTTTATGTGGTGCTTGAAGACACCGGGCCCGGAATTCCGCCTCAGATCATGGACCGGATCTTCAACCCCTTCTTTACAACCAAAGACACTGGCACCGGCCTGGGCCTCGCCATCGTGCATCGGGTTGTCGAAGCGCATGACGGATCGATTGTGGTGACGAACCTGCAAGACAAAGGAGCGCGATTTGAAATACGCATATGACGCGTCCCGGACGAGCTGAAACCTGTGGCCTTTGGCTTCAGGAGGATCGAATTTTCAACGCAGTGCGAGGTGAGCATGGCACGAATTCTTGTGGTGGATGATCAGGAAATGATGCGCGATTCGCTGGCGGCGACGCTGGTGCGCGAAGGGCACGACGTCGTCGCGGCCGGCGATGGCCCGACGGCCGTGAATCGCCTGGGTAATGGGCGCTTCGATCTGCTGGTCAGTGATCTGAAAATGCCGCGCATGACGGGCCTGGAACTCTTGGCCGAATCCAAGCGCCTGCGGCCTGAGATGCCTGTCGTGCTGATGACCGCCTTCGCCACGGTGAACACCGCCGTCGAAGCGATGAAGCTTGGCGCTTATGACTACATCACCAAGCCCTTCGATGGCGAAGAGATCAAGCTGCTGGTCGAGCGCACCCTCGAACACAGCCGTCTGGTGCGAGAAAATCAAGCCCTGCGCAGCATGACGGAGTTGGCCGCGCCGCGCCCGCTGATCGGCTCCAGCCCAATCATGGATGAGGTGCGCAAGAAAATAGACCTGGTTGCCAAGAGCAATGCGACGGTGCTGGTCTGCGGCGAAAGCGGCACGGGCAAGGAAGTGGTGGCGCGCATTATCCACACGGCGTCGGAGCGTCACGAGCGCCCGATGCTGGCCGTGAATTGTGCAGCCCTCTCCGAAGCCTTGTTGGAGAGTGAATTGTTTGGCCATGAAAAAGGATCGTTCACGGGTGCGGATCGGATGCGGCGCGGGCGATTTGAGTTGGCCGACGGCGGCACGCTCCTGCTCGACGAGATCAGCGAAATCGCCCCATCGTTGCAGGCCAAGCTCTTACGCGTGCTCCAGGAGTCCCAGTTTGAGCGCGTTGGTTCGAGCCTGACGCAGCAGGTTGACGTGCGCGTGGTCGCCACGACCAATCGAGACCTGGAGTCGGCCGTTCAGGAAGGGAAATTCCGCCAGGACCTCTATTACCGGCTGAACGTGGTGCCAATTGAATTGCCGCCCCTGCGCGAGCGCCTCGATGATATGCCTGAGCTTTGCCGGCATTTTCTCCATCAAGTGGCCAAACGTGAGAAGAGCGCGTTTCGGCACATTGAGTCCGAGGCGGTGCGGCTGCTGCAGCGATATTCGTGGCCGGGCAATGTGCGGGAATTGCAAAACATCATCGAGTGCGCCTGCATCCTCGAAAGCGAGCCGGGCGTCGTCCGCGCCGTCACCATCGAGCCGTGGCTGAAGATTGGACAGGCCGCTTCATCGATGAACGCGTCGCTCGCGGGCAAGCCCCTCGCGACAATCGAGAAGGACGTGATTCTCAGCACCCTCGAAAAGTTCAAAGGACATCGCATCAAGACGGCCGGCGCGCTGGGAATTGGCGTGCGCACTCTGGGAATGAAGCTGAAGAAGTGGCGCGAGGAAGGTGAGCTGGTGGAGGAGATGAGCGCGTAATCTGCGCGGGTAGCGCAGGATCGGCACATGCTCAGCCCGGCCAGGCGCGAAGGAAGTCCATATGTGCTGGTTATCAGGGATTATTGGCCTTGGGTTCCGGCATACGATTTGATTAAGGCCGCATGGCGGTCAAGTTGGGAGTTGGTCATGTTTGTCGATCGAATGCTCAAGGAAGGCAACGCGCCGCTGCTGGAGCAGGTGGTGAAATTCGCGGCCGCGCGTCACAAACTGATCCTCGAAAATATCTCGAATGTCAGCACGCCCGATTACCGCCAGAAGGATTTGTCCGTGGAACGCTTTCAGGCCATGCTGCGCGATCGGGTCGAGCAGCACGATCAAGGATCGGCCGGCGAAGCAGAGTTCGACAACATCCAGAACGAGGTGGAAAACCCGACGCGCAACATCCTGTTCCACGACGGCAACAACCGGTCCATGGAGCAATTGGCCAGCGACATGGCCAAAAACGCCATGTTTCATAACCTCGCTATCGAGCTTCTGAAAAAGCAGTTTCAGACGATGGAGATGGCGCTGCGGGAAAAGGTGAGCTAAAGGACGTGAAGGGAAAGGAACGGCAGACCCATGTTTGATGCATTAGATATATCGGCCAGTGCTTTGATGGCGCAGCGGACGCGCATGGACACCATCGCGGGCAACGTCGCCAACATGAACACCACGCACGACGCGAGCGGGAAAGTCTCCCCCTACCGCCGGCGATTTGTGATCTTCTCGCCAGGCCGGCCCGACAACCCCGAGGCCCCCGGCGTGCGCGTGCAGAAGGTGATGCAGGACAAGGCCGACTTCCGCAAAGTGCTTGACTGGAGCCACCCGGACCACGACGAACAGGGCTATGTCAGTTATCCCAACATCGACATGGCCATCGAGATGGTCAACGCGATGGAAGCCTCGCGGGCGTACGAAGCCAATGTCACGGCCATGGAAGTGACCAAGTCAATGATCAACTCCTCGCTGCGTCTGATTGCCTAGATGTAAGCCGCACATGATTGAAGGCATCAACAACATCGCCATCGGCAAATCGATGGCACCGCTTTCACCCTCCAAGTCGGTCGGTGCCACCGGCACGTCGGCGCAAGCTTCGCCGACACGCTCAAGAACAGCATCGACGAGGTATCGCGTCTTCAGCAGGATGCCAGCAAGGCCGTCGAAGATCTCGCGACTGGAAAATCGCAGGATGTCACGGGCGTGATGACGGCGATGGAAAAATCCGATCTGGCGTTCAAGACGTTGCTGGCGATTCGCTCGAAGCTTATGGACGCTTATGAGGAGATCAAAAGCATTCAGGTATAAAAATTTTGGCCGCACCCGTTGCAACCGCGGCGCGCATTGGCAAGATAGACCAGCGACCAACAGATCAGGGTAGGCATCGGCGGAGCCGGTGCGGCAAGCCAAGGAAGGCGGAGCCATGGATGTCTTTAAAAATCAGCTCGCACGGATCCAGCAACAACTGGGCGGCCTTACCGCCAGCCAGCGCATGCTGTCGGCCACGCTCGTCGTCATCATGTTGATGACGCTCTACTGGTGGACGCACTACGCGTCGCAGGCGGACATGGAGCCGGTCCTGAACCAGGCCATGGCCGCCGACGATCTCACCCGCGTCACCACAGAGCTTCAGAGCAAGGGCATCCCCTACAAGATCCAGGGCGACCGCATTCTCGTTCCCTCCGAGCGCCGCTCTGAGGCCTTCGCGACGCTGGCCTACTCGCGGCTGTTGCCCAACAACTTCAAAGACGCCTTCGACGAGATGATCACCAAGAGCAGCCCGCTGGACAGCTCAAGCAAAACCAATGTGCTGTTCAACCAGGCCAAGGAAATGAACCTGGCTCAGATCATCCGCGAATGGCCGGGCGTGGCCAACGCGTTTGTTGTCGTCGATCCGAGCAAACAAAGATCAATCGGCGAGGCCTCCGTCGAGCCGACCGCCAGCGTCAACATCACCATGCGCTCCGGCCTCAAGCCCGACAAAAAGCTCGTGGCCGCCGCCGCCGATCTGGTCTCCGGCGCTGTGGCCAGCGTCCAGAAGGATCACGTTCACGTCGTCATCGATGGCGTCCGCCAGATCGTCGCCGGCGGCGATGACACGGCCTACGGCGGCGGGACGTGGCTGGAATACGTGAAGGAATGCGAGCATTACTTCGCGCAGAAACTTCAGAACCACATGTTCTTCATCGATGGCGCCATGGTCACCGTCACCGTTGATCCAGATTTCATCCGGCGCGAGGTGAACAAGCGCATCTACGGCCCAAAACCCATCGTCAAACCCCTTGAAACCAGGACGACCACCGAAGAAACCAGCACCAACTCGGCCGCGCCACCCGAACCGGGCGTGGGCGCCAACACTACCGCCTCCATCGGCCCAAGCGCCTCGGGGGGCGATAGTCACAAGAGCACTACCGAAAAGGAAGAAACCAAAAACCTCGTTCTGCCCGACGAGCAGACCATCCGCGAGATTGGCCAGATCGGCGCAGCCAACATCAAGTCGGCCTCGGTCTTCGTGCCGCGCAGCTATTTCGTACGCGTATTTAAAACCCGTCACGGCGATACGCAGGAGCCGGAGGAAGCGGCTTTGCAAACGCTCATCACCTCACAACTCGACGAGCTGAAAACCAGCGCCCGCGCCTGCCTTGGCATTCTTCCCGAGCAGCAACTCAGCGTCGCCGTCTACACCGATCTCATGCCTGTCGTACCCTCCACGACCGCGCCGCAGGCCGCCGCCAGTACCGTCGGCTTTGTTCTGGGCAGCCATGCCAAGGAGATCGCGATTGGCGCGCTGGCGCTGGTCAGCTTGTTCATGATGTCCACGATGGTGAAGAAATCGTCGCCCGTGCCGCTTCCCGTGGCCGCCGTTCCGACATCCAAGCCCTCGACGACGATGCTGCGGGCGGATGAAACTGTCACTGAGGTCGGCGAAGGCGATGCAACACTTGACGGCATGGAACTCAACGACGATGCGGTGAAGGCCCAGCAGATGATCCAGCAGGTGGACAACATGGTGCGGGAAGATCCCGATGCGGCCGCCAGCCTCGTGAAGCGGTGGCTCAGTCATGCCTGAGCTATGTGCAATGAATTTTCGATAGTTGTAACTTTGTGAAGTGGGATCTTCATGGCCGTAGCTGATCTGACAGGTGTGCGCAAGGCGGCGGTGCTGCTGCTGTCGCTCGAACAGGATCGGGCCGCGGAAATTCTCAAGCGCCTGCCGGCCGAGGACGTCGAGAATGTGAGCCGCGAGATTGCGTCCATCGGCCAGGTCCCGGCCATTTTGCGCAAGGAAGTCTTCAACGAGTTTTACAACGCCGCACTTGCCAACTCCTACATCGCCGAGGGCGGCCTTGAATATGCCAAGACGCTCCTGCGCAAAAGCCTCGCCAGCATGGATGCCGAACGGATTATCAAGCAGGTGACGCAGCAGGTGCAGACCACGCCATTTTCATTCCTGCAAAAGGCCGAGAGCGAAAACCTCCTGACATTCATCCAGGACGAGCACCCCCAGACCATCGCACTCATCCTCGCCCACCTGCCGGCCCAGAAGGCCAGCGAAATTCTGGTCGGCCTGCCAAGCCAGAAGCAGATCGAGGTCGTCAAGCGCGTCGCCAACATGGAACAGACCAACCCCGAGGTGATCAAGGAAGTCGAACGCGGCCTCGAGCACCGCCTCAGCGACATCGTCAGCCAGACCTTCGAAAAGGCCGGCGGCGTCGATACCGTCGCCGAGATCCTCAACCTGGCCGATCGTTCCACGGAGAAGGGGATTATGGAAGGCCTGGAGGCCGAAGATCCCGATCTGGTCGAGCAGATTCGCCGCCTCATGTTCGTTTTCGAAGACATCCTGCTGGTCAACGACAAAGGGATTCAGTCAGTGCTCAAGGAAGTGGACAACGAGGAACTGGCCCTGGCGCTGAAGACGGCCAGCGAAGAGCTCAAGCAGAAGATATTCAAGAATATGTCAGAACGGGCTGCGCAACTCATCGCGGAAGATATGCAGTACATGGGGCCAGTGCGCGTGAGCGACGTGGAATCGGCGCAGCAGAAGATCGTGGACGTTGTCCGCCGCCTCGAAGACGCCGGCGAAATCATCATCGCCGGCCGAGGAGGCGAGAAGGAAATGATAGTGTGAAAGGGTTCAGGGTTCGGGGTTCAGGGTTCAGTCATTCAATCCTCTTCACGAACCCTTAATCCTGCATCCTGAACCCCGAACCCTGAACGCCGAACCCTCCCCAGATGCCTCTCATCAAAGCCAACAACGCCCCCACCTCACTCTCACCCTTCTCGATGAAGGATGTGGAGGAGGCCGCCAAGATGGTTTTGCTGCGCGCTCGCCATCAGGCGGATCGGCTTCTCGCTCAGGCGCAGCAGGCGGGTGAGGAGATTAAAGCACAAGCCAGGGCCGAGGGGGCTTTGGAAGGGCATGCCCAGGGCCTTGCGAAGGGGCTGGCGCAGGGGCGAGAAGAAGGGTTCAAAGCGGGGCACGACCAGGCGCTGAATGAACAACGTGCACAGCTGACCCAACTGGCCAAGGCGCTTGCCGACGGCGCTCAGGCGATTGAGGATGCGCGGCGTGACATAGATGCGGCCGCGCTGAAGGACGTCATCAAGCTCGCCATCCGCATCGCCGAACGCGTTACCAAACGTGTTGGACTTCTTGATCCAAACGTGGCCGTCGCCAATGTCCAGGAAGCGCTGAAGCTCGTGCTGCACGCCTCTGATGTGCGCATCGCTATTCATCCCGACCAGCCGCCACGCTGGAGGAAACGCTTCCCCGCCTTAAGCTCCAGTGGCCGGCGATGACGCACGTGGAACTCGTTGACGATCCAACGCTCGCGCCAGGCGGATGCCGCGTCTTTACCGAGCGAGGCCAGATCGATGGCGATCTGGACGAGCAACTTAATCGCGTCGCGGCCGATCTGCTCCCCCTGGCTCCTGATATCTGCAACACCGATGACACTACTCGCCGCACAACTCGATGCCGTCGACGCGGCCATCACCTACCGTGTGGTGGGTCAGGTCCAGGGTTTGTCCGGACTCACTGTAGAGGCCACCGATTTACCGCTGCCAGTCGGCGCCACCTGCCGCATCCACAGCTTCGCGGGGAATACCTGCATGGCCGAGGTGATCGGCTTTCGCCAGGAGCGCACGCTCTTGATGCCTCTCTCAAACCCCACGGGCGTGGCGCGCGGAGATCGCATTGAAAACATCGCGGGCGGCCCGCGCATCTGGTGCTCCGATCAACTGCTCGGCCGAGTTCTGGACGGCCATGGCCAGCCCATCGATGGCAAGCAATCCCTCACCGTCTGCGAGTCGCGCCGCATTGATGGCCGGGGCGTCAAGCCCATGTCCAGGCGCAATATCGACGAGCCGATCGCCACCGGCGTGCGCGCCATCGACGCCATGCACACCTGCGGCCTCGGCCAGCGCATGGGCATCTTTTCCGGCCCAGGCGTCGGCAAGAGCACCCTCATGTCCTCCATCGCCAAATACACCAGCGCGGATATTTCAGTCGTCGCCCTCATCGGCGAGCGCGGCCGGGAGGTGCAGGAATTCATCACCAACAGCCTCGGCGAAGAAGGCTTGAAACGATGCGTCGTCATTGTCAGCACCAGCGATGATCCCGCCTTGCTCCGCGTGCGCGCCGCCAAAGTGGCCTGCACAGTGGCTGAGTATTTCCGCGATCAGGGGAAAAACGTCCTGCTCCTGATGGACTCTCTCACCCGCCTCTGCCAGGCCCAGCGCCAGATCGGCCTGGCCGCCCACGAGCCGCCCGCCACCAAAGGTTATCCGCCCAGCGTTTTTGCACTTCTCCCCGAAATCCTCGAACGGGCAGGCCGGGTCGAGCACGGCTCCATCACCGGCTT
This sequence comes from uncultured Phycisphaerales bacterium, assembly GCA_963788015.1. Taxonomy (GTDB): domain Bacteria; phylum Planctomycetota; class Phycisphaerae; order Tepidisphaerales; family Tepidisphaeraceae; genus JBBRHH01. The sequence continues at coordinate 490,881 of CAWBEY010000012.1, read as the reverse complement.
CTACACGGTTCTGGTCGAAGGGGACGACTTCAACGAGCCGATCCCCGACGCCGTGAAAGGCATCAGCGACGGCCACATCTGGCTCAGCCGGGCGCTGGCCAATCGCGGCCACTTTCCGGCCATCGACGTCCTCCAAACCATCAGCCGCGTGCGAAGCGACGTCACCGAAAAAGATCATCAGGTCGCTGTCCGCCGCATCCTGTCCCTCGTCGCCACCTATCAGGACATCGAGGATCTCGTGAAAATCGAGGCCTACCGCAAAGGCAGCGATCCAGAATATGACCTGGCCATCGATGCCTGGAAAAAAATCGTTCCGTTCCTGCAGCAGGAATCCTCAGCGCCATCCTCCCTGGCCGAGTCGCGTCAACAGCTCATGGACCTGGCGGCGTGGATCGAGCAGCTCGACAAAGTCCTGAAAGCTCAAAAAGCGAACGCCGCCAAGGGTGCTAAAAAATCGTAAGCCATGCCGAAATTCGTCTTCAACCTCCAGGCCGTGCTGCGGCAGCGCAAAGGCATTGAGCAGCAGCGGCAGCGCGAGTTGGGCGAGGCCAATGGCGAGTTACGCGATGTCGAGGCGGAGGTGGAGGGCCTTAACGGCGCCGTTCGCGACGTCACGCAGGACATGCGCGATCGCCTGGTCGGAAAGCTCGATATGAACTTTCTGGTGGCGCATCGCCGATTTATGCTTGGGATGCAGCGCAAGGGGACGGCGCTGGTCCAGCGGCTGATCGAGGCGCAGAAAAAGGTCGAGGAAGCCCGCGCATTGCTGGCCGAGGCGGCCCGCCAGCGCCGCGTGCTGGAAAAAATGCGCGAGCGGCATTTCGAACAATGGAAGGCCAACCTCTCGGCCAAAGAGGCGACAGAGATGGACGAGATCGGCATGCAACTGAGTTACTGGCACGCCAGCGACGCCTGATGAGTCTGGAGCGAAAATATGCGGCGACTATGGAATGTTCTTGTGCTGGCCTTGGCGGTCAATTTTCTCGCCCTCTGCGGCGGCGCTGCCTGGCTTTATCGAACCGGCCACGTCGATCATCAGAAGGCGATGGCCATCAAGGACATTCTCTTCCCCACCACTGCCCCGGCCACCCAACCCTCTGAATCCACCGCCACCACCCGCCCCTCGGCCCGTCTTGATGAGCTTCTGGCCAAACATGCCGGCATCCCGGCCGCGCATGCAGATCGACCTGATCCGCACCAGCTTTGAAACTCAGCTTGCACAGGTGGAACAACGCGAGCGCGAGGTAACGGCGTTGCAGATCCAGGTGGCCGCCGAAAAGGAAAAGAACCGCGCGAACAACGAAGAGCTCGAAAAACAGCGCAAGAAAGTTCGCCGAGCAAACGAAGGAAGCGGCTCGCCTGGCATCCGATAAAGGGTTCCAGGACAGCCTCGAAATGTACAAAACCATGCCCGCAAAGCAGGTAAAAAGTATATTTATGGGGCTGGATGATCCGACAGTAATTCAGTACCTCCAGTCGATGGATGCGCGATGCCACGCGCATCACGAAGGAGTTCAAGCAGCCCGAAGAGGTTGAACGGCTTAAAAAGCTCCTCGAAAAGATGCGCCAGCCGCAGGCCGCCGCAAAGGATTGACCATGCCCACCGCCAGCGCCGTTGCAACTGCCCCCTCGCCCGCTGTCCAGATCACGTTAAAGCCGCCTCACGAATCACGGGCCGACAAACCCTTCGCCCCCTTCGACAATGCCCTCGCGGCCGCCCGGGAAGCCAAGAAACCCAAAGAGGCTAAGCCTGCCACCAAAGCAGCCGCCAAAAAATCCTCCGGCAAGACAGCAGCCAGGAAGCCAAAGGCAGGCGACAAAAGCGGCAAAGTAGAGGAGGCTGCTCCAGAAGAGTCGGCCGACGTCGCCCCGTCCGACCCCTCCGCCGAAACGACTCAAGATTTGCAGCACTCTGCGGATGAAAAACTGCAACCCTCAAGCGACAAGCCCGGCGTCGAAACCAAATCAAGTCCCCACCCTGACACCCCCCGACTTCGCCGCGATGCCTCCCGCCGCCTTGCAAGTGAAGCCCCCAGACACCGCCCCGGCCGATGGCGAGCCTTCGAAGAACGCGATCAACAAGCCAGCCACTTCTGGCACCTCCCAAGCTCCGGCCCAAGCCGACGCCACCGCCAGCCCCGATCAACCGCCGCCACCAGAGCCTGAGTCCTCCGCCACGCAATCCACAACCAGCACAGACCGCACACCCGCACGCGATCCGCCAACAGCGGCCGCGCATCGCCGACGCCCTTGGCCAGGATGCTCCCGCTCTTCGTGAGGCCCCCGGCAAACCAATCTTCCTCAATGCACCACCCGCTCCCTCAATCGATAATCAATCGCCCCCTACATCTGATCCACCGCCCGCTGACAGCGTCTGACGCCGGTGCGTCCAAGCCAGCCTCCGCCGACGCTTCGTCGCCTGGCCTGCCCCAGCTATCCCTGGGCACACAACCCGCTCCCGATCCGAAATTAGCCAGCCTCTCACACACACCCCAAGCCCCTCAGCCCGCACCTCCGCCCGAGGCGCAACTGATTGAGGCCAACCACAGCCGCATCATCACCGGCATCCGCGCTGAATTATTGCCCCATGGCGGCAGCATGCAGATTCGTCTCGACCCGCCGGAGCTGGGCGTAATGCAGGTTCAGATCTCCATGCGCGATGGCGTGGTGACGGCCGCCTTTCACACCACCAACGATCAGGCCACGCGCATGCTCTCCCACAGCCTCGATCAACTGAAACAGTCGTTGGAGCTGCAAGGCGTCACCGTTGCAAAGCTTCAGGTGCAGCAAAGCCCCCGCGAACACCAGACACCCGACCGGCAGGATCAAAGCGGCGGCCAGCAACAACACCAGCCCGAAGACTCGACAGCCCACCACGAGCAACAACGCCGCGAGATGCTCCAGCGCATGTGGCGGCGTCTTCGCGATGGCGCTGATCCGCTCGATCTTGTTGCCTGATTGCCCAATTTCGCTCGACGCATCACTTTCCGCCGAACATCGCCATCAGCGACTGGTATCATTTCCAGTCGATCCGTTCAGAATGCACAGGCGCACCTCCCCATCTTTCGTGGCGATCATCGCTTTGGTCGGCACCTGCGCATGTTTGCTGCTCGCAGGCCCGACAACTTCACCCGCAACCACCGGCCCCGCCACGTCCCTCCTGACCCAACACGCCCTTTCCATTCTCGAAGCCCACTGCCTCAAATGCCACGGCGGCGAAAAGATCAAAGGTGAGTTTGATCTCAGCACCCGCGCCGGCCTCCTCCACCCAGGCGAGGAAGGCCCTAACGTCATCCCCGGCGATGCCAAATCCAGCCGCCTCTATGCGCTCGTCACCCACGCGGCCGACCCGCACATGCCCAGCAAGGCGCCGAAGCTTCCTGATGAAGACATCGCCACCCTCGCCGCCTGGATCGACGCCGGCGCACCCTATGACAAGCCCCTGATCAACAAGCCATCCGTCGCCAAAGGCCACCCCACCGTCACTGACCAAGACCGACAGTTTTGGGCATTTAAACCCTTGGCTCAAACAGCGCCGCCGAATGTCAAAGACATCGCGTGGTGCAAAACGGACGTCGATCATTTCATCCTCGCCAGGCTGGAGGCCAAAGGCATCGCTCCCAATCCCCCGGCCGACAAACGCAAGCTGATTCGCCGCGCTTTCTTCGATTTGCTCGGTCTACCCCCCACTCCCGAAGAAGTTCAGGCATTCGCCTCTGACGACTCCCCGGACGCCTGGCCAAAGCTCATCGACCGCCTCCTCGCAAAGTCCCCATTACGGCGAGCGCTGGGGCCGGCACTGGCTCGATCTCGCACGCTTCGCCGAGTCTCACGGCTATGAGCAGGACGACGACCGTCCCACCGCCTATCACTACCGCGACTTCGTGATCCAGGCGCTCAACCAGGACATGCCCTACGATCAATTCGTCAAGTGGCAGCTTGCTGGTGATGAATACGAGCCCAACAACCCGCTGGCGATGATGGCCACCGGCTTCCTGGCGGCCGGCACGCACGCGACGCAAATCACCGCCAACCAGGTCGAAAAAGAACGCTACGACGAACTCGACGACATCACCGCCACCGTCGGCACGTCAATGCTCGCGATGACCGTCGGCTGTGCCCGCTGCCACGATCACAAGTTCGATCCCATCCCCCAAAAAGATTACTACCGCCTCCTCTCCACCTTCACCACCACCGTCCGCAGCGAGATCGAGGTCGATCTGCATCCCGACGAAACCGCCAAGGTGAAGAACGCGTTTGACCAAAAGCACCGCCCTCTGGTTGAGGCGCTTGAGAACTTCGAAAAAGATCAGCTCCACGAGCGCCTGAACAAATGGCTCCAAAGTTCGCCCGCCAAAGTTGCTCCGCGCTGGCTGATTCTCGATGCAGAAACCCTCACTTCCGCCGGCGGCGCAACCTTCACGCGTCGCGACGATGGCTCTTATCTCGCCACAGGAAAAAACGCCGACTTCGACACCTACACCTTCACCGCAAAATTTCCGGCAGAACGTATCACCGCAGTCCGGCTCGAAGCGCTCTCCGATCCCTCCATGGCCAAAGGCGGCCCCGGCCGCGCCGCCAACGGCAACTTCGCGCTGACCGATTTCAAGGTCACGGCGATCACCCAGGGCCACGACCCAATCCCTATTTCACTCGTCCATCCGAAGGCGACATTCGAGCAGAAAGGCCTCCCCATCGCGGCTGCTATCGATAGCGACCCAAAGTCGGCGTGGGCCGTTGACCCGGAGTTCGGCAAAGACCACGCCGCCACCTTCGAACTCCAAGCACCCTTGGAGTGCGAAGTTGAAACCACCCTCACCTTCACCCTTAAGTTCGAGAACAACAAAGGCCACAACATCGGCCGACTGCGGCTGGCCATCAGCGGCGCTGATGCTCCGCCCGATTTTCATGGCGACCATGCCGACGCCAAATTGGTAGCCCGCGTCAATGCCGCTCTCGCGCATCCCGCCGCCGACCGATCCGGCGACGACCGTTCAATTCTCATGCAATGGTATCGCTCAACCGACCCCGCCTGGCTCGCGCTCAAGAAAGCAGAGCAGGACGATCTCAAGGCCGCTCCGCACCCCAAGCTCACGAAGATGCTCGTTTCAAGCGAAGGCCTGCCCCCGCTCCGGCTTCGCACCCAGGGCGCAGACTTCTTTGAAAAATCCTACTTCCTCAAGCGCGGCGATGTGAATCAAAAAGACGGAGAGGCCACACCGAGTTTCCTCACTGTCCTCATGCCCGGCCCGGGCGAAGAAAAGCGCTGGCAAACCGCTCCGCCCCCCGGCACGCGCACCTCGTACCGCCGCCGCTCCCTCTCCAACTGGATCACCGATGTAGACGCCGGCGCCGGCCGTCTTCTAGCCCGCGTGATGGTTAACCGCCTCTGGCAGCATCACACCGGCAGGGGGATCGTGGCCACGCCCAACGATTTTGGCGCACAAGGCGAAAAGCCAACACACCCGGAGCTGCTCGACTTCCTCGCCCAGGAATTGATCCGCAACGGCTGGCGGTTAAAGCCGATCCATAAGCTCATCATGACCAGCGCCGTCTACATGCAAAACGGCGACTATGACGAGAAGCGCGGCGTATCTGGACCCCGAGAATCTGCTGCTGTGGCGGCGCGAGCACCGTCGCCTCGAAGCTGAGCCGCTGCGTGATTCCATGTTGTCCGTCAGCGGCCTGCTCGATGAAACGATGTTCGGCCCCGGCACCCTCGACGAGGGCATGAAACGCCGCAGCATCTACTTCTTCGTCAAGCGCAGCCAGATCATCCCGATGATGGCCCTCTTCGACGCCCCCAACGCTCTAGGCAGCATGGGCACTCGATCCTCCACCACCATCGCCCCCCAGGCGCTGGCCATGATGAATAACACCCACGTGCGCGACTACGCAAAAGCCTTCGCCAATCGGCTCCTATCGGATGCACAGAAGTCGCCAGAGGCGGCCGTCCGCAAAGCCTACCTCATCGCCCTCGCGCGAGCCGGACGCGCAAGAACTTTCCGACAGCACGCAATTCATTTCCGAGCAGGCCGAGATGTACAGGCCAAATGCGGATGCGCTTCACCTAGCCCTGACCGAGTTCACCCAGGCCCTCATGAGCCTTAACGAGTTTGTCTTCGTCGAGTGATTCAATTTCGGACCGGGAGGTGGCCATTCTCAAGGCCGAGGTCGTGCGACTGAAACATTTGGGGTTCAGGGGTCAGGGGGGAAGAGACGCGTGAGTTGCCTGACATCTGGACGGTGCCTTAATTGGTTGCTTCCCTCTCTTATGGCAACGGCAGATCCTTGAACTCAAAAGTCACGGTGATCTCTTTAAAGGCACTGGGCACTTCCCACACCAGTTTCGCTGGATCTCCGGCGATGCCTTGCCTGGCTCGGCCGTGCGGGCGAAGGTGAATGTCATTTCTACCTGGCCCGGGGCGTTGTTTCGTAGCGCTGTCTGGCGGGACAACGGCTGGCCTTTTTCATCGAGCAGCGTGAGGTCGGCCAGGTGGAGGACCTGCTGTGCGGCCTCTTCGTCCGTTTTGCTTCCCTTGTGCAGCGCTGCCACCCGCAACTCGTACAACTCATCCTTTTTCGAAAGCTCCTGTATGACCAAAGCGCGGCCACCGATGGTTGCGGTGACGTTCGCCGCCGCAGCGATGTCGGCCACCTCCCACACCTGTGCCTGCGTCTGCGCGAGGAAGCGAAGAGAACCTTTTAACTTTGCGATGCGCGTGCCCGCCTCGGCCGGCATTTGCAGGACCGCTTCGCTGGTCCATCCCATCGGGCCGCCTGGAACGGGGGTGTCGGAGGGCGGCTGTTTGGGCAGAAGCGATTGGCCTTTGTCGTCGGTTGCCTCGTCGACCTTGGCGAACTTTGAGCCGCGCACGCAGCGAAGCGTTAGTTCGGGAACGGCCGACAAAGCGACCTTTAGCTCCTGCCCCTCCTGGGGCCGGGCCACTCGCACGCTGTGCCACACCTGGTTGGCCACCACCAGAAACCCGCCGCTTACCTCGCACTGCCCATCCATCCACCCGCGCCCGTTGAGTGTCAGCGCGATCGACCGGGGCGCGAGGACATGCGGGAAAACATTCGTCTTGACACACGCCTCGCTCATCACTGCCCAGAAGGGCTGGGCTTCGATGTCAACCGAGGCCTTGGGGAGGGCACGCGGCAGAGCGTCAAAGGCGCTCGTGTGAAAATCGAGGCCCGACTGTCTGGCGATGTCTTCGAAGATGGCCTTGGGCGAGGCGTCGTGCTGATGTACGCTCAGAAGTGTCGGCTCCAGCGAACGGTGGATGGTCGTCGGCGCGGTCGTGGGAAGTGTGGCCGGGGCAGGATCGACGGCGCACAGAGCGGGCCATGCCAGCGCGAGCGACAAGCCCGCCACGACGCGCTGCAAGCAGGGGCGAGTCAATTTCATCCTGGTTCCTCTTCTGGCCAATTATGGAATGGGCAGGTCCTTGAACTCGAATGGCACCTTCAGGTCCTTGGTTTCCACCGGCACCTCCAGGACCAGCTTCGACGGCTCGCCCAGGGAATCAACACCTTCGCTCGCGAACTGCAGCTTCACTTCAATCACGTCATTGGAGCTGTTGCCGGGGTTGCTGCCTCGCGGCACATACGCGTTGCCTCTGGCGTCCAGTAGCTGCGCCAATGCGCCTTCCACGATGGTGCCCAGCCGCTCCCATTCCGCGTCGGGCAGGAGGTTGCGCTGTACGGCCATGATTGCCTCATATCCGCCGCTGGTCTTTTGCATCTTCTTCAGCGTGAACACCGCTCCCGCCGCCTTGTGCCCCGCGCCGGAGGGCTTCATCACGTTTGTCATTTCGATCAGCTCACCCCGCGTCTGCACCACGAACGTTGCACTGCCTTTGAAGCGGGCGATCTGTTTTCCGGCGTTGGGCGGGTAGAGCAGCGATGCGATCAGCGTCAGTGGCTGGCCGGGCTGGGGCTTGTCCATCGCGGCCACCTCGTCGGCCTGTGTGGGCTGCACCAGCGAGTTGCCCTTCTCATCAATCGCCTCCTCCACCTCCAGCGACGAAGAACACGAAAGGATGCGAAGCTTGGGTTCCCGCAGCACAGTGCATTGGAGCGTAAACTCGGTCGTCACCGGCCGGGCCGATTTGAGCGTCATTCCCTTATCCACGTGAATTTCATCCGCCACAACCAGGAAGGGGCCATGCGCCGACGAAGGGCGATCGAAGGAATCTTCCTCGTCCAGGGCCAGGCAGGCTTTGTCGGGATCGCTGGACGGTTTGACCATCAGGTGGGTTTTTCTGCACAGGTCGGCCAGCACCGCACACAGCGGCTGGCGCTGGACGTCGATGCTCACCAGCGGCAAGCGTCCGTCCTTCCACATCGTCACGTCGTCGGGTTCCCAGTGTACCCGCGCCTGCTTTCCGAGATCGGCAAAAACCTGCTCGGCCGACGTGTCCTTGTAGTGGAGGGTGACATAGGTGGGCCCGATGATTCGGTTCTCGTCGATCTGCCGCAGCGCCGACTCCGCCCGCGTCCGACCCTCGACGTCTTTGCTGTCACGGATCACTGCTTCCAGGGCCGGCCGGGCATCTTCGCCCCAGCGCACCAGTTGATCTGTCGCCTCCTGCCGCGCCGACCATTCTTCGCCGGACAACTGCGCGATCCAGTGTGCAACCGTCGCGTCGGGGGGAGCGACCTGATTGATGGAGGTCTGCGTGGTTGCGCCGTGCGTGCTGCGGCCATCACGACGGTGATTATCACTACCAAACGCTGGCGGGGAGTTGACATGCTTCACCTTTTCCAAAGCCGCGACATGGCTATCACGGTGGTTAAACCAGCCAGCGCCGACAAAAGGCATTGTAGCTTTCCCGCGCCGGTCTTACAGGTCCCACCCTTTTCGGCATTCGCGGCGGATGTACTGTGCTGCTTCGGTCGCGTTGGTGGCCAGCAGATTGGCGGCATCCCACTCCAACTTCTTGCCTACACGAAAGGCCACGTTGCCCAGATGGTTCGCCTCCGTCAGCCAGCCGGAATATTGAAAATCCGCGAGCGGCGGCTTGCCGCCTTTGCATGCCGCGATCCATTCCTCGTGGTGGCCGGGCGACTTGGGCAGGACCGCTTCCGGCTGCTTGAATTCGGCAAAATCCTTCTCCGGGAGCAGGACGTGCTTGGCGTAGTTGGCCAGCAGCATCCCTTTGCTGCCGACAAACACGCACCCGTCGGGCCATTGTGGGATGTCGCCGTTGGTCCAGAGTTCAGGCTTGGCGTCACCCTGATACCAGGTCAGCTTCACCGGTGGCATGTCGCCGCGCTGGCCGTATTCATACGTGGCGCTCATCGAAGCCGGGGCGATCTCGGGATGGGGCGCGGGGCCTTTGGCTTCGATGGTGAGAGGCGACTGGAGCTTGAGCGCCCAGAATGGAAGATCGTTCCAATGGCTGCCCAGATCGCTCATGGTGCCGTTGCCGAAATCCCACCAGCGATATGATTTGTGGCCGGGCACATAGATGTCGTGGTAAGGCCGCCATGGGGCCGGGCCAAGCCACAGATCCCAATCCAGCGCGGCCGGGGGTGTCATGGCTTCTTTTGGCCGATCCGTCACGTAGACCACATCTTTATTGCGCTTCGATGCTTCTTCGCTTTGAAGGCCCCAGGCGCGCGAAACCCAGACGTGTACTTCCTTCACCGCGCCAATGGCGCCCGCACGCACCAGATCGACCACTTGGCGGTAGTTGTCGGTGGCGTGGATTTGAATGCCCATCTGCGTGACCAGCTTCGTTTTGGCGGCCGCTTCGCGAATCTGCCGCGCCTGCCAGATGTCGTGCGTGAGGGGCTTTTCGCAGTACACGTGCTTCCCATGCTTAAGGGCGAGCATGGTGGCAGCCGCGTGGGTGTGTTCGGGGATGGCGATGACGCAGGCGTCAAAGTCGTCGGCGTGCTCGAAGAGCTTGCGAAAGTCGGCGTACTTTTTGGCTGCGGGAAATTTGGTGGCGGCCGATTCCAGCATGACGCTGTGAACGTCGCACAGCGCCACGATGTTTTCGGTGGCGGCGACGGCGGCGGTGTCGGGCACGCCGCGGCCGCCGGTGCCGATGATGGCGATGTTCAATTTGCTGTTGAGATTTTGGCCGCGAAGGAATGCCGGCGCGGCCAGCGCACTGGCGGCGGCAGCGGTGGCTGCATGCAGGGCGCGGCGGTTGAACTGGCGACGCGAAATGGATTGGGTGGGCATCAAGATGGGTACCCTTTCTCACGCCCGAATGTTGAGACAAGCCGAGACGCTTTGCGGCTACTTCAGTGCCAGCCGTTCCTTGATGATCGGCAGGGCGGCCGGGCCGGTAGTGGCGTCGCCTTGGCACAGGGTGATGTGGTCGGACTGAAGGATCACGAAGTCTTTAACGCCTTCCAACTTGGCGCTGTCGAGAGTGACGACACCGTCGCCGTCGCCGAGCAATTCCTTGGCGTTCACATGATCGGCCACTTTGGCGACTTTTGTCATCAACCAGCGGGCGCCGAAGCGGTCCGGGGCTTTGGCTTCAAGATTGTGCGCCCATTCTCCAACGGCATCGCCGGGATCGTCGAACTGGCCGGCGATAATGGTGTAGCGAACACCGGGGCGGCGGGGGCGTGCGTTCAGGCGCTTGAGGAATGTGGAGTCGGGCAGCAGGTCTTTGGCGGCGGCGCTCAACGGCTCGCTCACCAGGGCGATCGGTTTCCAGTCGTCAGCGTCGCGGCGGTGCTGGCGCAGGCGGGCGAGAAACTCCAGGCGTGCCCAGGGCGAGCCGTGGTTGGGCGGGGCGATGAGGATGAGCCGATCGACGCCGCCGGTGTAGTCGTTGCTTTCAATATAATCGCGTGCCACCAGGCCGCCCATCGAGTGGGCCACGATCTGGAGGCGAAGGTTGGGGGACGATTTGTGAAGGGTCTGGAGGCCGCTGGCGAGTGCGGCGGCTGCGCCGGAAATGGGCTGGTCGCTGGAGTAGTTGAAGGCGGCCGTGGCGTAGCCGGCCTCGTGCAGGGCATTCTGCATGCGCCAGAAGACACCTTCGTTGCAGTCGATGCCGTGGATCAGGATGACCAGCGGCTTGGTGTCGTCGATCTTGTCTGGCAGGCGCAGGCCCAGTGGGCAAACCGAAGGCTCGGCGCTTGCGAGCGTCGCGATGCAGAGGAGGGTGAGAATGGGAAGCAGGGGCTTCATGTGAGGGTTCGGGGTTCGGGGTTCAGGCGTCGGGGTTCAGGGTTCAGGGTTTTGGTTTGGGGGTTGGGGTGTCGTTATTGTTTTTGCGCCGGTGACGGTCTTCATGTGATCGAGGGCGGCCTCGATTTTTGCGTTGTTTTCTTTGGCCAGGTCGGCCAGGTGTCGGTTGTGTTGTTCAGCAATCTGGTTGGTGATTTTCTCAAGCATGGTGGCGTCGTCGGGGGGAGTGAGGGCGTGGGCCGAACCGCGACCATCGAGGGAGGGGTAGTCGAGAGTACCGATGATGGCTACGGGGAATGGGCCGCTGAGGTTTTGGAAATCTTTGCTGACTTCGGTGGGGAGGGGAATGTACGCCGTGAGCTTCATCGTCCCGTCCACCTTGGTGACGCCGGTGATGACGATGCTGGCGCCTTCGATTTCGATTGGGTGGGAGTCGAGTTTCACCTCGTCGTCGGCGATGGCAAAGTGCATGGCCGGGAGAGTGAAGGCCGGTTCGGAACTGGCGCTTCCGGTAATGGCCTGCAATTGGCCGGTGACGCTGACGGGATCGCCGGTGGGGTTCCAGTCGTGTGGCGCCCCAGAGCTTGCCGTTGGCGATGGCGAGCGTGGCCGAAAGTGTGGTTCCGGGGACGAGGTGGCCCAGGGGGAGGTTGAGCTGGTCGATGGAAAGATCGACCCGGCCGTCGGTGGCGTCGGCGAGGAATGGATTGGCATAGGAGAGGAAGTTGTGCCCGAGGCCGGGCGAGAGACGCGAGGACATGGAGATGGGGCTCGCGCCATTGGTGATGACGATTTGCGGGGCGCTCAGATCGACCAATGGCTGGGCGTCGATGAAGGTGGGCTTGCCGTTGTAGGGCTGGCCCACCACGCGGAGCACGTCAAACTGAAGCTTGCCGTCCTGGAGACGCGCGGCGGCGTCCACGCTTTGGAGGGTTCGGCCAAACATTTGCAGATAATCGTTGCGGCGAAGTTGGGAGCAGAGGATCCAACCCATCGGCGAAGTGGCGACGTTGCGCATCTGAACCTTCAGCTGCGCGGCCGAGCCTGCGACGATGAACTTTGCAGCGGGGCCGAGGTTGATCTGTCCAGAGAAAGTGGCCGAGCCGTTGGGCTCTTCGCGGGTCGCGCCTGGACAGGTGGCGTTGAAATTAAAGGTCCAGGGCTGACTGAGCGAAGGGATGTCGATCTTTCCGTTGACGCCGGTGAAGCGGGCGGTTTGGAAGCTGGTGCGGAAGGTTTGATCCAGCTCGCCGCGGGTCAGGGCGATGGTGCCGTTGCGGACGGTGACGTTGCCGGAGACGCGCCAAGGCTCGGCAGGTCGGCGGCCGATGATGATGCCGCTCCAGTTGACCATCGTGCAGAGCTTGTCGAGAAGATCGTGCCCGTCGCCGTAATCGACGACATAATCCACGAGAAGGCCATCGGCCTCCACGTTGCCAAGCTCGTAGTTGCCGAGGATCAGGTTCTTGAGCGAAAGCTGGGTCTTGAGACTGTTGGCGCCGATTCGCGGGGTGCCGTTGGGGTCCTGGAGCCAGAGGTTGCGCACGTTGGTGTTGCCGAACCAGGTCGTGTCAATGTCGTCGAGCCAGACCTTGGTGTTGGTGCGGTGCTCGAGCCAGGTGACAAACAGGCCTCTGCCAATGGTGGTGCGGAGGATCCGCGGGAGAAAGATTACGGGCAGCGCCAGCAGGACGATGGCAATGGCCAGCACCTTGGGCCACCGGCGGCGCTTGACCGGAAGGTCAAGGCGGTCGATGGGGTTCGGAAACGTCATCTCATGTTCCATAGGATATGTAGTATATCGGGAAAATGGCCGGGGGGTGGCGGCTTTTGTTTTTCTCGCTGAGTGAGCTGGTGGCGTGCGGTGTGGTCCGGTATTGCGGCAAGAATAGGGGAAGTATGTGGCGTTGCATGAGCGAACGGGTCACATAGGATGTGGGTTGAATACAGTGGCCTACTGGAGATGAAGAATGTTGGAAGCACCTGCGATACATGGCCAGGCGATTTTTGAGCTGCAGCGCCTTGAGGACCGTAAGCTGCTGAGCGCTGGCGGAATTCATCTGACGGTGAATCCATTTGCCGTTCGCAAGGCAAAGATTGCGACGGTGGGGACGAATATCAACTTGAGCAAGCGGACGGACAACGAGGCGGAGGGGGCGATTGCGGTTGATCCGCACAACCCGCTGCGGCTGTTTGCGTTGTCGAATATTGACTCGAACAATGGCTTGTCGGCCGCTTTCAGCAGCGATGGCGGGCGGACGTGGAACACGCGGATCATGGCGAGCGGTTCGGACGGACTGCCGGCGGCGTGCTGCGACGGGAGCGTTTCGTTTGACAGTTTTGGCAACCTTTACGTGGGGTATATCAACGCGCCGGGGGACAAGGTGGAGATCGTCAATAGCACGGATGGGGGGCAGACCTTCAAACTGATCGCAAGCTTTGCAGGCAAGACGCAGGATGGAATTGATCAGCCGACGGTGACGACGGGGCATGGGATGTTGTGGGTGACGTACCAGAGCGACAGTCATATCGTGGCCGGCGGGGCGAAGATCTCGGGGCTGGGGAAGACCGGAAGCATTCACGTACAGACGGTGCCGAGCTCGACAGGCGGAAATTACAGCGACATTGCCATCGGGCCTTCGGGGCAGGTGGCGGTGGTTTTTGAAAATCCGAGCGAAGGATCGGGGCCGGCCAAGATTTATTTCAGCCTCGATGCGGATGGTCTTGGGTCGAAGGGATTTGGTAAGGCGACGGTGGTGACGAGCACGAATGTTGGCGGGTTTGACTACATTCCGCCGCAACACGGGCGATCGGTGGACGCCGAGCCGGGGGTTGCGTTTGACACCAGCAGCGGGGCGTTTCGGGGACGGATGTATCTGGTCTATACCGACGAGCCGGCGCGGGACAATACTGACATCATGCTGCGATATTCGCGCAACAACGGGAGCAGTTGGAGCAAGGCCATTCGCGTCAATGACGACACGACCAAGAAGGCCCAGTTCTTGCCGCGGGTGGCGGTGGATCCGACGCGGGGGACGGTGGGGCTCGGGTGGTATGACTCGCGCGCGGTGCTGGCGACGCAGGCGCAGTCTTTTGTGACGGTGGGAACGCCAACGACGTCGGGGATCAGTTTTGCGAAGGATGTTCGGGTGAGCGCGGGGACGTCGGACGTGAGCAAGGCGAGCAGCGACGTGGACTATGGGGACTACACGGACGTGGCTTTTTATCACAACGTGCTTTACCCAATCTGGTCGGACAACTCCAACAGCACGGGCGATAATCCATCGGGGGCCGGAGACACGCTGGATTTGTACACGGCGCACGTGTCGGTGGGGTGAGCTGAATTTTTGGCGGTTGGAAAATTCCATCTTGCTCTCATCATTTTCTAATGGAAGTGGACTATTTTAACTCTTGAAACTTTTCCCCCTCCTGCTCGCCGGCATCCCCACTGCCGGCGGGCTTTTTTTGTTGGCGGCTTGCCGGGAGGCGGGGGGGGTACTAAGTTTCGGCCGGTGAAGATTGGCCTGGTGATATTTCGCTCGGACCCCAACCGCGGCGGCGCGGAGCGTTATACGGCCGACCTGGCGGCGGCGCTTGTGGAACGCGGGGAGGAGGCGGTTGTGCTTTCGTCGTCGCTGGAAGGGTATGTGGGGCCGGCGAAGACGGTTCACCTGGCGGCGACGGGGGCGACGCGGGTGGGGCGATACGTCAGTTTTCTGGATGCGCTGGACGGGCATCTGGAAGAGCATCCTTACGACATCGTGCATGCGATGCTGCCGGTGCGGCGGTGTGATGTTTATCATCCACATGCGGGGGTTGCGGCGGATTATCTTGCCGGGGGGGACGTGAAGCATGAGGGGACGCTTGGGCGCGGACTGGCGCGGGCCGGAAATTTTCTGAATGCCAAGAGACGAAGGTTTGCGGCTGTGGAGCGGGAGCTTTTGAACGCGGAGCGGGGGCCGGTGGTGGTCTGCTTGTCGGAGTATGTGAAGGAGACGGTGCGGAAGCATTATGCGATTGGGGAGGAGCGCCTGGCGACGCTGTTTAATGCGGTGGATTTGAAGCGGTTTGATCCGGCGGCGGGCACTGGGGCGGGGGCGGAGGTGCGCCGGCGGTTTGGGATTGGGGATGGGCAAGTTATGGGGTTGATGATCGCGCAGGATTTTGAGCGCAAGGGGCTTGGGCCGGCAATTGAGGCATTGGCGCGGTTGGGGGAGGAGCGGATGCGATTGGTGGTGGTGGGGAGGCCTGACGCGGGGCGGTGGAAGAAGATGGCGGTGGGGCTTGGGGTTGGGGAGCGGGTGGTGTTCGCCGGACCCACCAGCGATGTGTATTCGTTTTATGCCGCGGCGGATTTTTTTGTGTTGCCGACGCGACACGATCCGTGCAGCCTGGTGGTGCTGGAGGCGCTGGCGATGGGGGTGCCGGTTATTTCCACACGGCAGAATGGGGCGTGCGAGATTATGGCTGACGGGAAGGAGGGATTTGTGCTGGAGGGGGCGGAGGATGTGGATTGGGTTGGCGACAGCGGGATGCGAGAGATGATGCATGCAGAGAAGCGGGCGGCGATGCGGGAGGGGGCGCTGGGGTTGCGCGAGAAGATTTCGTATGAGACACATCTGGATCGGCTGATGGAAATTTATCGGAGATGTGCGCGGAGTAGACAAGGGTGACTCCTTTGCCAATCAAGGGGAGCGGGGGCGGCCTTTGGCTTCGGGTGTGGCGGTGAGGGGATCGTCGGGCCATTTGTGCTTGGGGTAGCGAACGCGGAGATCTTTGCGGACCTGGAAGTAGGTGGTTTGCCAGAAGCTGGCCAGATCGTTGGTGATTTGGACGGGGCGGAAGTTGGGTGCCAGGAGGTGGAGGAGGACGGGGACGCGGCCGGCGGCGACACGGGGGGTCTGGGTCCAGCCGAAGACCTCCTGCAGGCGCACGGCGAGGATGGGGGGCTGGGTGTCGGAGTAGGAGAGAGGGATGCGGCTGCCGCTGGGGACGGGCAGGGATTCGGGGGCGTGCTGGTCGAGGAGGCGGTCGAGGGGATAGGGCAACTGGTTTATTAGTAGCGAGGCGAGTGGGGCGTGGCGCACGTCATCGAGGGAGCGTTTGCCGTGACACGCCTCGGCGAGAAGATCGGCGAGGTTGTCGGCGGTGAGGGTTGGCCAGGGGTGCTCGGGCATGTGGCGCTGAAGGAAACGCAGGCGGGCGAGGATGGCGGCGGCGGGGGGATTGGCTTCGAAGATTTCGGCGGCGCGGGGGCGGAGGGCCACGGCGAGTGCGTCGGCGGCGGCCTGGGGATCGACGGCGGCGTCGGTGTCTTCCTTCAACAGCAGGTCGCGGTAGTAGACGGCGCCGCGGGCGACGACACGCTCTTTGTTTTGGTCGTAGATGGTAGTGCGCTCGCGGCGGATTTGGTCAGGGAAGAATTTTTCCAGCCAAGGCTCTTCGATCGCGCTGGCGATACGCACGAGGGCTTCGCGGGATCGGCTGCGCTCATCGTGGCGGGCGTCGATGGCGACGAAGAATTCCGGATTGCGGACGATGGATTCGTGCGCGAGGCGGAGGCCTGCGCCGCCAACCGCGACGGCTGCGGAAGGATCGGAGGAGCGGCGGCGGGCGACGCGATCGGGATAGGCCAGGAGGATGAGCTTGAGGAGGGACTCTTCGTGGTCGAGGCGCGGAGCTGGGCGCACATTTGCAGAAGAGGCGGAGAGGCTTTGTCCGACCCGGAGGAGATCGTCGCGGGCTTTGGTGACCTGGCGGGCGGCGGAAAGGTCGAGATCGTCGGTGGCGAGGCTGGGGGCGAAGTTAGATCGCTCGGCTTGGGTGAGCAGGTCCATGCGCAGGAGAAGATCGGAGGGGCCCTGGGTGAGGTGGCCGGCGGCGCTGAGGGAGTTGGAGCGGTCGCGGGGGCCAGTCCAGAGGATGTCTTTTTCGGAGACGAGGGCGGCGAGCGTGGCGGCCCGATGGAGGAGCCCTTGATCGGCGGCGGCCAGGAGAAGGCGGGCGAGGCGCGGGTGGGTGGGGAGGGCGAGCATGCGCCGGCCGAGGGGAGTGATTTGGCCGTTGGTGTCGGCGGTGAGTGCGCCGAGCATGGCGAGAAGGCGCTCGGCGCTGGCGATTGTTTCTTCGGGCGGGGGCTCATACCAGCCGAAGGCGCGGGGGTCGGGGCGGCCCCACGCGTGGAGTGCGAGGACGGTTTGCGCGAGATCGACGCGGCGGATTTCGGGAAGGTCGAAGTCGGAGAGCGTGTGGTGTTCTTTGAGGGACCAGAGGCGGATGGCGCGGCCGGGCGCGGTGCGGCCAGCGCGACCGGCGCGCTGGGTGGCCGAGGCTTTGCTGATGCGCTGGAGGGTGAGGCGGTCGAGGCCGCGCTGGGAATCGTAACCGGCAACGCGGGCGAGGCCGGCGTCGATGACGGTGCGGACGCCGTCGATGGTGAGGGAGGTTTCGGCGATGTTGGTGGCGAGGATGATTTTGCGCTGCGCGGCCGGCTGGAGAGCGCGGATTTGTTCCTGGGGTGAGAGCGAGCCGTAGAGGGGGAGGAGGAGCAGATCGTGCTGCTGGGCGAGGGACTGGAGGCGGGTGACGGTGCGGCGGATTTCATCGGCACCCGGGAGGAAGACCAGGACGTCGCCGGCGTCGGCGGCAGCCAGGGCATTCTCAAGGGCGCTGGCGATTTGATCGGGGAGGGAGGATCGCGCGGCGGGGTGTGGATGATCTCGACGGGGAAGGTTCGGCCTTCGACGTGGAGGATGGGGCAGTTGTCCAGGAACTGCGCGACGGGCTGGGCTTCGAGAGTGGCGGACATGACGACGAGAATGAGGTCGGGGCGGACGGTTTGCTGGATTTCGCGGAGGAGGGCGATGGCCAGATCGGTGTGGAGGCTGCGCTCGTGGAATTCGTCGAGGATGACTGCGCCGATGCCTTCGAGGAATGGATCATCGACGAGTTGGCGGGTGAGGATGCCTTCGGTCATGACGCGCAGGCGGGTATTGGCGGTCATGCGGCGCTCGAAGCGAACCTGGTAGCCGACCTGCTGGCCGAGCGTCCAGCGGTTTTCGTCGGCGATGCGCTGGGCGGAGGCGCGGGCGGCGACGCGGCGGGGTTGGAGCATGACGAGATTGGGATGATCGGGGGAGAGAAGATTGGACTGGAGGATGGCGGGAGGGACGCGGGTGGTTTTGCCAGCGCCCGGTTGGGCGACGAGGACGAGGGCGCGGGACTCAGCGATGCGCTGGGTGATTTGAGGGAGGTGGATGTCGATGGGGAGGGGGATCAATGGGGCGTTTTTGATTTTTGGTGGCGAGGGGGTGGAGGCTAAATACGAAGTTTGAAGAATGAAGGAAGAAGTATAAGGGAAGCGTCCCCATGATGGCATCCTCGAACGCTGTCGCCGCGGCGCCCATCACTGCAATGAGATGAATTTGAATCGCTCGCGTGGTAATGTAGTCAGTGGTGGACAGGAAATTCCCAACAGGAGCCAACATGAAGCGCGGGAGAGTAGTGGGTCGGTTTATCTTCGTGCTCGGAATGCTGTCGGGCGGACTCGGGATCATAAACATATTGGTGACGGCCCAAGCCGTGGAAAAGGCTCAAAACGCCCCCACCGCCCGGCGGGTGCGCGTGCTGTTTCTGGGCGATCAGGGCCATCACACGCCCCTCGAACGCGCCCGCCAACTCTTTGGTGTCATGGGCCAGCGTGGAATTGATCTTACTTACACCGAAAATCTCGCCGACCTCAACGCCAAAACGCTTGGTCAATACGACTGCCTTTTTGTTTACGCAAACATCGCGTCGGTTTCCAAAGACCAGGAGCAGGCTATTCTCGACTATGTGGAATCCGGCCACGGCTTTGCCCCAATCCACTGCGGCTCGGCCTGTTTTGGAAACTCCGACAAGCTCATCGCACTCATGGGCGGACGCTTCAAGAGCCACTCCACAGGTGTGTTCAAGGAGACCATCGTTGATGCGGATCATCCGGTGATGAAGGGCCTGAAGCCCATCGAAAGTTGGGATGAAACCTACGTGCATGACCGCCTGAACGAAGAAGGCCGCACGCTCCTGGCCATGCGCGTCGAGGGCGATCACAAAGAACCCTGGACGTGGGTGCGCACGCAGGGAAAGGGACGCGTATTTTACACCGCCTGGGGACACGATGAGCGCACCTGGTCCAACGCCGGCTTTCAGGATCTGATCGAGCGCGGGATTCGCTGGAGCGCGGGCGATTGGGCAATGGACCGGCCGTCGCCGTCCAAAACGTTCGCGTACGTAGATGCGAAAGTGCCGAATTATCTTCCCACTGCGCCAGGGCGATGCCAAAGGCGAGACCATGCCGATGCAGCAGCCAGTGGCAACCGAGGAGTCGATGCGGCATCTGGTGGTGCCGCCTGGTTTTGAGGTGAAGCTTTTTGCTTCCGATCCCGAAATCTACAAACCCATCTGCATGAACTGGGACGAACGCGGCCGGCTGTGGATCGCCGAAACAGTTGACTACCCCAACGAGCGCCAGGAAGAGGGGCAAGGCCACGACCGCATCGTGATCTGCGAAGACACCGACGGCGACGGCAAGGCCGATAAGTTCACCGTCTTCGCCGAGAAGTTGAGCATCCCCACCAGCATGGTCTTTTCCAACGGCGGCGTGATCGTGTCGCAGGCCCCGGACATGCTCTTCCTGAAAGACACCAAAGGCGACGGGAAAGCCGATGTGCGCAAAGTGTTGTTCACCGGTTGGGGCACGCGCGACACCCATGCCGGCCCGAGCAACATGCGCTGGGGCCTCGACAACTGGATCTACGGAACCGTTGGATATTCCGGCTACAACGGCGAAGTAGGGGGGCAGAAGATGTCCTTCGGCGCCGGAATCTTCCGCTTCAAGGCCGATGGCTCGAAGATGGAATATCTCGCCTCCACCTCCAACAACACCTGGGGCCTCGGCATAAACGAAGAGGGGGATGTTTTTGCCTCGACCGCCAATGGCAACCCGTTCGTCTACCTCGGAATCCCCAACCGCTACTACGAAAGCGTGCGCGGCTGGTCGTCCAAGACGCTGGAGATGATCGCCGACACCCAGCACTTTTATCCCATCACCTCCAAGGTGCGGCAGGTGGACAACCACGGCAGCTACACCGCCGGCGCGGGGGCGGCCATCTATACCGCCCGCGCATATCCAAAAGACTATTGGAACCGCGTCGCTTTGGTGGCAGAGCCAACCGGGCACCTGCTTGGCAAATTCGTCGTCGAGCCCAAAGGCAGCGGCTATGTCGGCCGCAACGATTTTAACATGCTCGCCAGCGACGATGAGTGGACCGCCCCCATCATCGGCGAGGTCGGCCCCGACGGCGCGGTCTGGGCCGTCGATTGGTACAACTTCATCGTCCAGCACAACCCCATCCCCAAGGGGTTCGTCGCCGGCAGCGGCGGCGCATACGAAACATCCCTGCGCGACAAGACGCATGGCCGCATTTATCGAATTGTGTATGCGGATGCGAAGGCAAATCAGCCAGTCAACCTCGCCAATGCATCGCCCGAGCAGCTTGTGGAGACGCTCAAGAACGACAATATGTTCTGGCGCTGCAACAGCCCAGCGACTGCTCGTGGAACGCGCCGACAAAAGCGTGATCCCCAGCCTGGTTAAGTTAGCAGGCGACGCCGGCGTGGATGGCATAGGTCTTAATCCAGGAGCCATCCACGCCCTCTGGACCCTCTACGGCCTGGGCGCTTTCGACGGATCAAACGCAGACGCAACGGCGGCCGCTGCCCAGGCCCTCGCGCACAAATCCCCCAGCGTGCGCCGTGCAGCACTCGCAGTCTTGCCACGCAACACCGATGGCCTGGCGGCGCTCCTGGCCGCGAAGATGCCCTCTGATAAGGATGCGCAAGTGCGAAAGGCAGCGCTCCTGGCGCTTGCCGAAATGCCTCCCTCCGACGCCGCCGGTTCAGCCGTGCTCGCTGTCCTGGGCCGCGCCGAAAATGCCAACGACCGCTGGATTCCCGACGCCGCCACGTCCGCCGCGGCCCACAACGATGCCGGCTTCCTCAAAGCCGCTTTCGCGGCGCACCCTGCCGGCTCCGCACCCGCCTCCACACAGCCAGCGGCGGCTCAGCACGTAAACCTGATTCCAAATCCTTCCTTCGAAGAGGAAGCAGCCGCGAAGCCGCGAAATTGGAAAGTCCGACACTACGGCGGCCAGGCAACCCAAGACCTCGCCAACGAAGGACACACCGGCGACCATTCCGTCCGCCTCGCGTCAACGCAGGGCGCCGATACAAGCTGGTACACCGACGTGAAGGTGGATCCCGCCACCGACTATCGTCTGTCAGGATGGATCAAAACCGAAAACTTGAAAAAGACGACCGGTGCGGGCGCTTTTGAACGTGCATCTGACGGACTACAAGACCAAGGCCATCACCGGCACCAGCGACTGGCAAAAAGTCGAGCTGAATTTCAATAGCGGCGATCGCAACACCGTCAGCATCAACTGCTTGTTCGGCGGCTACGGCTTCGCAACCGGCACCGCCTGGTTCGATGACATCGAATTGGTAAAAGCCCATTCCGCGGGACTCGCCGGCGCTGAAGGAAAAGTGCTTGGCATCGTAACCGCCCATTACGCCCAGCGCGGGCCGGTGGAGTCTGTGGTAGAGACGCTGGCCGCCCTCAAAAACTCCGACCCCGCCCTGGCGACGGTGATGCTGGAAGGCCTCGTCGCCGGCTGGCCGCAAGGAGTCGCGCCAAAGCTGACTGAAGCCGACGCGGCCCAGTTGCACGCCGTGATGGATGCCCTCCCCTCCGCGGCCCGCGACCGAATGCTGGCCCTGTCCGAGCGATGGGGACGCCAGGACCTGTTCGCCAAAGAAGCGGCCGCCGTGATACAGGAACTCCAAGCGCATCTGGTAAACGAAAAGATGGGAACCGACGAGCGCATTGATGCTGCCCGCCGCCTGGTGGGCGTCAAAGATTCGCCCGAAACGCTGTCGGCCATTATCGATCAAATCACCCCGCAAGCCGCCCCGGAACTCCAGGTAGGCCTGCTCAACACGATCTCAGTCAGCCGCAGTGCCAATGTTGGCGACCTCATCGTCAAGAAGTGGACCAAGCTGACCCCCACCGCCCAGCGCACCGCGCTGGGCGTGTTGCTCCGAAGGCCAACATGGGCAACAGCGCTCCTCGACGGCGTGGAGGCCGGAACAGTCAATACCAAGGACCTGCGCCGAGCACTGGCAAATCCTGACGCGCAACAAGGACACCGGCATCGCCGAGCGGGCCAAAAAACTAGAGCAATTCAGCGGCCGAGCCGCCGATCCTGACAAGCAAAAACTCATCGACGCCCTGGCGCCCAAGGTGCAGGGAAAAGGCGACATCGCCGCCGGTAAAATTGTGTTCCAGAAAAACTGCATGGCCTGCCACACCATCGAAGGCGAAGGCGGCCAGGTCGGCCCGGAACTGACAGGTATCGGCATCCGCCCACGCGGCGACCTGCTCATCGACATCATCGATCCCAACCGCTCCGTCGAGGGCACCTACCGCCAGTGGGCCGTCGAAACCAAAGACGACACCATCTACGGCCGCCTCTTCTCCGAAAGCAAAACCAGCGTCGAAATCATCGACACAACCGGCACCAAACACATGATCCAGCGCAGCGACGTGACGGGCATCACCGTGTCGGAACGGTCGGTCATGCCCGAAGGCTTCGAGCAACTTTCCCCAGACGACCTGAAAAATCTGCTGGAGTTTCTGGGCAGCAGCAAGGTGAAACATTGAATTTGGTCTGGGTGTACAACTGATGCGTGCAATTTTTGGAATCGCCGTGGGCAACGGAGGCTTTTTCACCAGGGAGGCACTGAGGCACGGAGGGGAGAGGAATTTATGCGGCGGCTCTGAGATGCGCAGAGGCTTGGGAGGGATTAGGTTTGACTTTTATGTGGAGTCTGGGGACGTGGGCGGGACGCAGCGGGACGCCCATGCTACGGGTGGAGGGCGCCGTTGGGATTAGGATGAAGATAAAGATAAGGATGAAGATTAGGATGAAGATTAGGATGAAGATTAGGATGAAGAGTGGCAGCTGATCGCGTAAAGCTCGTCACATCTGAAAAGATCATCCTGTGTCAGCGACAATCTGAATAGAGATGATCCCGTCGTCAATCGCGCACGGCAGCCGAGACCATCTCCAGCACGCGGCGCAGGCCGTCGTCGCCGCCGAGGCTGCCTTCGTGGAAGGGCGTTCTGGGGATGGGCTGCCAGTTGTCGCGGCTGCCATCGTATTCAAACGGCTGGGGCAGTCCGGTTAATGCCGGATCGTATTGGCCGTTGTTGCCGCCCATCTTGTAGATCACCAGATCGAGCGACGGGACAATGAAGATGCCGAATCCGCCCGCGCCGGATTTGTAGAAGGCGTCGGCCGGAGCCCCGGCGACGTGCTTGTCGGCGTTGTGCTCGAACTGGAGGCTGAACGGGCAGTGCGGGTTATATTCGGAGAGCTTATTGCACAGCGCAATGTAGTCGGCCGGCACGAGCTGCTTATCGGTCCATTTGCCATTGTGCAGCAGACAATAGCCGAAGCGCACTGCATCGGTCGCATGCACGGCGATGCTGCCGGCTCCGTTGGCGTGGGGCATGTCAAAATCGCCGCGGTGCAGGCAGTATCCCCACGCACCCCACCCCATCGGCTTCGCGAGCCGTTCGCGGATGTAATCCTGCAATTCCATGCCCGTGATGTGGCGCAGCACGATTGACGCAATATGCGGAGCGGGCGAGGAGTACGAATATCCCGCCCCCGGATCGGTCCAGAGCGGCACGTGGATCGAAGAGAGGTCCAAGTCGTGGATATTCTGTCCCGGCACCGGCTTCATCGGAGCGGCCTTCCCGCGCACGATGCCCACGGGGGATTGGCCTTCGCCGTTGTAGCCGGCGGTCATGCAAAGCAGTTGGCCGAGCTTGATCTCCGCCTTGCGCGGATCGTCCAGTGGAAACGCCTCCGGGAGGTATTGGCGGGTGAAGACTTTGGTATCCAGGCCGTCGGGGATTTTGTCGTGAAACTCCTGGAGCATGATGCCGCAGGCGATGCTGGTGAAAGCCTTACCGGTGGAGGCCATGTCGGGGTTGGCGTTGCGGTGAGCGCGGCCAAAGTATTTTTCGTATACCAGGTAGCCATGCCGCACGACAAGCAGGCCGCCGTTTTGCGTGCAGCGCTGGGTGAAATCAAAAGCCTGATCGAGTTGGTGGAGGTCCATGCCGGCCAGCTCGCGGGCCTGTGCTGCATCTTTGGCGGTTCGCCAGCCGCTATCGGAGTCAGGGGGTGGAAAGTAATCGGCCCCCTGGAGAGGCACGCGGGCCCATAGTGCTACGGCAACGACAAAAGCTGACCAGCACCAACGCAAATTGGATAATGAAGACATCATGTTGGATACGCGGTTTCTTCTCATGGGTTGCCCCCCACAACTGTCCACAGGTTGCATTACTGCCGGATTCGATACAAGCCCACGCCGCCCGCCCACAAGTCGTTGGTCAGCGGATTGAATCGGAGCACGATGGGCTTTTGGTGCGGGAGATTGCCGGTGATGTCCTGCCAGGTTTGACCGCCGTTGGTCGTCTTGTAGACCGCGCCGTTGAAGCTGTTGTCCCAGGTGGTGGTCGCGAACCACATT
Source organism: uncultured Phycisphaerales bacterium (assembly GCA_963788015.1). Taxonomy (GTDB): domain Bacteria; phylum Planctomycetota; class Phycisphaerae; order Tepidisphaerales; family Tepidisphaeraceae; genus JBBRHH01. Next base: position 466,073 of record CAWBEY010000012.1, on the reverse strand, counting down.
GTCAGGGGATCGCGTGGATGCACTTCCATCGCGACCACGACGCGGCCGGTCAGTTTGGTGAGCTGCTTCCACGTCTTTCCATGATCGCCGCTCCGCCAGAGGTTTTCGCCTGGGCAGTAGACGGTGCCGTCGGCTGTCACCATCACATTGAACGCCCACCTCTCGTTCGAGAAGACCACGCTCCCAGGTTTTGCCGCCGTCTTCGCTGCGGTAGAGACCATCGCCGCAGGAGGCCCAGTAGAGGCGGTTGGAGTCGGTGGGGTCGACCGCGAGGCCAAAAAACACTTTTCGGTTGGCGGGCTGATTGGGGAGCTGCTTCCATGCCTTGCCGCCGTCCTCGGATTTGAATAAACCGCCGCCGGTCTTACCCGGCTCGGGATCGCCGTCGATGCCCAGATAAAGAACCTGATCGTTCTTCGGGTCAGCCGCCAGCGCTCGAGCATAGCCTTGTCCCCACAAAGTGTTAATCTTTGGCACGTAATTCGGCAGGCCATCGGCGCTGGTGTGGAAGGTCTTGCCGCCGTCGTCGCTGATAATGACGCAGTTGGGATATTTCTGATCCCATGGGCTGCACGTGGCGATGACGCGATCGACGCCCTTAATGGCTGTAACATTCAGCCGCCAGTTGTGGCCGCTGAGCTCGGGGGTCCACTTGAGAGGCCAAAGCTGCTTCCACGCTTTGCCGTCATCTTCGCTGACGAATGTTCCCTCATCCATGGCGCAGGTGTAGGTGCGATTGCCGCTGAAGCGGATGTCGTAGATGCAGGAGATGTCGGCGCCGCGATCACGCTCGGTCCAGGTGGCGCCGCCGTCTTCGCTCATGCACGACCGCCAATTGGCGCTGATGTAAAGCATCTGCGGATTCAGTGGGTTGATAGCAATGTTGGTTGGGGTGCTCAGGGATGGCTGGCGCGGGTCGGCCGGGAGCGTGGGATCGCCTTGCGTGTCGGCTGCCAGGGTCGAGGACGGTTTCCAGGTTTCGCCGCCATCGGCCGAGCGAAAAAAACCTCCGCCCCAGCCCGACCGCGCCAATGGCATAAACATCGCGCGGGTTGGCTGGGCTGACCGCCACTTCGGTGATGGAGATGCCTTTGGGCAAGCCCTGGGACGCGCGTTTCCATGTCTGCCCCTTGTCAACCGATTTCCACACGCCATCCGTATGGAACGCGGCGTAGAGGATGCTGGCATCTCTCGCGGCGACGGCGCCTGGAGGCCTTATTTGGCGCATCCGACGGCACGCCACGTAGCGCCGGCATTGTTGCTGATGAGCAGACCCGAGGTGGAAGTGGCCGCCAGTACAAGCGATGGCTCGCTCGGCGCTACGGCGACGCTGTACACCGTGCCGCCAGCGGCCGCGTCCTGAGTCGTGCGCACATTGCCGTACGATTGAACCGCTTTGTCCTTGGAGAACTCTCGGACTGTCACGTGGACTGACCTTTCCGCGCCATCAGGCGGGGCAAAGGCAAAAAAGAACTTGCCGAAGTGCCCGATGGAAGCCTCCTCGGGCAATGCGCCGACACAGGCAAAGTCCAGCCGGTTCACCGTCGACCATGCCGGCGTTGGCTGGCTCTTGGCCTGCTCCGGGTTCTTTTTGGCGAATCGGGATCAACGGTGAAATCGTCCTTGCCCAGCACGACGTCGCGCCACTGGCCACTCTTGAAGAGATCGCTGAGGTTGCGGCTGCGGTAGACGATTCCGCTCGCGGTCTTGAGAGTCAGAAAGACGTCGCGCGGCTGCGCTCCTTCCCCCTTAAACGAAAAGCCAAAGCCGGTGCATTGGTCTGCTTTGGCATCCTTGGGAAAAGCCAGCGGCATCCAAAAGCCACCGAAGAAAGCACCATTTGCCTTCCCAAATTGCACGAACAGTGCGTCGGCCGTCTTCCGGCGAGGTCTTCTTCTCGTAACTGATCGACCAGGTCTGCCCGCCATCGATGCTCTTGTAGATCTTGCCGGTGGGGGTGCCGGCATAAACGATGTTGCCGTCGGACGGATCCACCGCGACGCAGCGGATGCTTTTGCCTTTTTCGCCGGTGATGTGCAGTTCCCTGGGCCCGGTCTTAGGCAGGAGTTTCCAATGCGATCCACCGTCGATGCTTTTGCACAGGCCGCCTTCGGTCGCGGCGTAGAGCGTTTCGGGATTTTTCCGATCCACCGCAAGCGTGAACACGCCATAGTTGACCAGGCCGTTGTTGACCATGGCCCACGTCCGGCCACGATCTTCGCTTTTGTAAACGCCGCCGACGTCACCAGCCAGATACAGCACGCCATCGCGTGCGGGATGAAAGGCGGTCGCATAATAGAATCCGCCGCCGCCCCAGCCACAGGGGGTCCAATTGGCTGCCGCGGCCGAAGGGGTGGTGGTTGGTTCAACCGCGCCAGCCGAATTACCTGCCATGAGCGACAGACACAGCAGGAAAGATCGCATCAATGTCCGCATAGTGTTTTCCGATCGTGATGAAGGATGATCGGCAGCATCATAACCGGTCGGCGCGTTGTGGAAGCCCTTTGGAACCAAGCCATATGGGCGGCCGCCCCAGGACTGGAGCACTCTCACCAATTCGTCATGTGACCTGCTACAATATATGCTGGAACACGGGAAGGAATCTGCCGTCGAGATGGGCTTATCGTTTAAAAAAATGGAGGTATCTTCGTCTGTGCAAGATACCTCGCGACTTAACCCGATCGTGGTTGAGCCGCTTGAACCGCGCACCCTCATGACCACCGTCATGATCGCCGGCGTTCCCAACTACCACTGGTATTATGGCTGCAGCCCCACCAGCTTCGGCGATATTCTCGGATACTGGGACGCCCGCGGCTATTCAAATCTCATCCCCGGCGATGCCAGCACGCTGACACAAAACGTCAAGGACGCCATTGCCAGCCCTGCGCATATTATCGCCGGCCGGGAGAATCGCCCTACGGGCACGGTCGGCCGTTACTTCGGCAACGGCGACTGGCACAACAGCCGATCAGAGCCCAACCACGAGCAAAACCCCGATTGCCTGGCCGACTTCCTGCACACGGTCGACGCCGATACCAAACAGGCCAACGTTGTGAGCGGGTTGTACAACTACCTGCAGTATCGCGGCTACAGCGGTTGGAGCATTAGCCGCCACTTGACGGGCCAGTTCACCGAGAACGACATCATGGCCGCGATGGAGGCTGGGCAGCCCGTTGAAGCCAGCGTCGATAGCAATGGCGACGGCAAGGTCGATCACGCCGTGGCCATCGTCGGGTACAACTCGACAACGCATCAGTACGCGGCGCTGAACGAGTTTTCGGGCGGGCCGGAGTGGTATCAGTTCAGGCCCGTGACGAGCGGAAGCCCGTTTGGCATCTCAAACGTCTGGTTTGTTTCACCATCCCTGACCAGCGTGCCGCCCCCGCCCGCGCCGCCCCCAGTTGCACCGCCCCCGCCGGCGACAGTTCCCCCGCCGCCTGCGACAGTTCCGCCTCCACCGGCCACCGTTCCACCGCCGCCGACGACGGTGCCGCCGCCACCCGCGACCGTGCCCCCGCCGCCGGCCACCGTTCCGCCGCCACCATTGATTCCGCCTCCGCCGCCCAATCCATTGGCCGGGACCAGTTGCCAGCCCACCGCCGCCGGCGTCGCCTCCGCCGGTGTCGCCACCACCCTTGTCACCTCCGTCGATTAACAAGAAGGTCTCGACACCTTTCGGCGGGATGCCAGTCGAAGTGGCGGCCAATCGTTCAACGATCATCCAAGCGGCAAACTTCGACAGCGGTGGCGAAGGAATTTCGTATCACAACCCCCATGCACGTCGCGTCTGGCACACCATCAGGAAGATGGAAGGCATCGATATTGGTTTTTCCGATGGCCGGGCCTTTGGTTATGACGTGACCGATATCTCGGCGGGCGAATGGCTGAACTACACGGTGAACTTTGCAACCGCCAGTAGCTACAAGGTGGCATTTCACATGGCCTCGCAGGCGGGTGGCGGCAAGTTTCACCTGGAGGTGGACGGGCATAACGCGACCGAACTTTTGACGGTGCCCAAGACGCGCAGCCAGCACAAGTGGACCCAGGTTAGCGGCCCGGGCGTGTCGCTGACGGCCGGCCGGCATGTGTTGACGCTGGTCTTCGACAGCACGCGGGCACATGCCTTGGCGGGGAGCATCGACTACTTCAGTATTAGTCCACCCTTGAGAAGCCGAAAGTCTTAAAGGACTTCCCATCCTCGGCGATACTGGCTGACGCAATGGGCGATACAGGGCTCGAACCTGTGACCTTACGGGTGTGATCCGTACGCTCTAGCCAACTGAGCTAATCGCCCGACACCTTCAACTTTAACAGGGATCGCTCGAAAATCAAATATTGGCCGCGGGTGCGATGGGCCGCGGATGAAGGCGGTTGGGAGAGGGGTTATGGGGGTTGGCTGCTGGGCTGGGCGTGGAGGGCTGCGGGATGAAGGGGTTAGTTTGAGCAGTGCCGGGTGTGAGAAGGTCAGGCGGAATTTATTGGCCGCGGATGGACGCGGGTTTGCGAGGATTGCGGAGGGGGTTTGGGTTGGGCTGTGGGGTTTTATCGATGTGTGGGGGTTGACGGATATTGGGCAGAATGTTTTGGGAGGGTCGGGGGAGACGGCCTGTTGCGTCGTGGGGTGTAAAGCGGTGTCGGCGTTGACGAGGGGGGATGGATTTTCGATAGTGTTGGTTGGCCCCGCACCTTTTCCGGGACGACGCGAGTAGGCCCGGGTGAAGTAGCGCCGGATGTATTTGTGCCTAGGCCGGCTGCATCGGGGTCTGTTGATGGTCATGCCACGGGTACGAGAACCGAGAGAGTCGGTTCCTTTTGGTCTTGTCCACGTTCCCCTGCGGGGGCTGCAATATTCGCTGACTCAGTTACGGACCCCTTCGATTGCGGCCACTAATATTGCAAGCGCTACGTAGATAAGGATCAAGAGCAGCGGGATGATCCACCACAGGTGGTATGCATTGAACTCACGAGTTTGCGTCGGTCGCGATCTTTCGTAATCAAGGGATTTCATTCCATCAGTTACCTCGCGGTTAGCGTTTCGGCTATTCGTGCATTGTTTTTTCTTCGCCAGCATGTCTTTACAGCGTCCCTTGAACTATGTTCGATCTTGCGCGGTGTCGGGCTTGAGGGACGCAGGCAGCCTTTTATTGAGGGTTTTTCAGGGCTACAACAGACTGGATATTTTCGATCGGGCGTCATGAAGACGTGTATGCGCGTGCTCGTGGCTACTTGGAGGATAAGTCGAGCAAACCACGGCTTGTCCTTATGTCTGGCGGAATCGTAGCGCCGCGTGCTATGCAGAACGTAGAACCAGCAGATCTTGATGTCGTGTCGGCGGCGGCCGTTGTTCAAATGCAGGAAGCATTGCGGGTTGAGAGTTCATCAAACCTGATCTTCTCCGGCTTTGTTTCGCTGGGCCTGCTGGCTTTGCAGGTCAACGACAACGCCACTGCTGTAACCGCGTTTGATAAAGCTCTTCAAGTGGAGACGACGTCTGATCGGCAGGTTACCTCCAGTTGGGCGTTGGCTCAAGAACTTCGTTTCGTGCGAGCGGGCAAAGCCAGGACGCCCGAAGAGCGAGCGAATGCTCGAAAACTCGTCGAGTTTGTTCAACCCTACCAAATGGCTTTGGCAGCCTGACAAGAACTGCACCACCTGACGAATAAACATCCGGCGGCGCCGCCCTTTTTATATGAGAGCGCGCTTAACCGAGGATGTCTTTGATTACGTGGCCGCTGACATCGGTTAGGCGGAAGTCGCGGCCGGCGTGGCGGAAGGTTAGTTTTTCGTGGTCGAAGCCCAGGAGGTTGAGGATGGTGGCGTGGAGGTCGTGGACGTGGACGGGGTTTTCGACGACGAGGCCGCCGTGTTCGTCGGTTTTGCCGTAGGCCTGTCCGGTCTTGACGCCAGCGCCGGCGAGCCAGGAGGAGTAGGCGAGGTTGTGATGGTTGCGGCCGACGGGGGCGTCGGTGATGGGGGATCGGCCAAATTCGGTGGTCCAGACCACGAGGGTGTCTTCTAACATGCCGCGGGATTTGAGGTCTTTTAAGCAGGCCGGCGATGGGGCGATCGACGTTGCGGGCGAGGGGCTCGTGGCGGTGCATGTCATCATGCGAATCCCAATTGTCGTGGGAGCCGGTGTCGATGAGCTCGACGAAGCGCACGCCGCGCTCGACGAGGCGGCGGGCGACGAGGCATTGCCAGCCGAAGCCTTTGGTGCTGCCGCGCTCGAGGCCGTAAAGGTTGAGGGTGGCGTCGGTTTCTTTGGTGAGATCGAGGACGTCGGGCATGGCCTGCTGCATGCCGAAGGCGGTTTCGAAGGACTTGATGCGTGCGGCGAGGGCGGGATCGGTGGGGCGGGTTTGCTGGTGGATGCGGTTGAACTTGTCGAGGAGGCCGAGCTCGAGTTCCTGCACCTGGCGGGATTGGCTGCGGCGGTTTAGGTCGGGGATGGGCTCTGGACCGGCCAGGACGCGCGTGCCCTGGTGGCAGCCGGGGAGGAAATCGGAGCTCCAGACCTGGCTGCCGGCGTAGGGGAGATCCGGGGCGAGGACGACGAAGGAGGGGAGGTTCTGGTTGATGGTGCCCAGGCCGTAGCTGGTCCAGGAGCCCAGGGAGGGGCGGGCGACGCTGACGGAACCGGTGTGGATGCCGAGGGTGGCCTGGAAGTGATCGTTGTGATCGCCGTGCATGGAGCGGATGAGGCAGACGTCGTCCATGCAGTCGCGGAGGTTGGGGAAGAGGTCGCTGACCTGGGTGCCGCATTGGCCGCCGGGCTTGAAGTCCCAGAAGGGGCGGAGGTAGTGGCCTTTGGGATTGTCGGCGGCGGGTTTGCCGTGATCGGCGGTGAGGCGGGGCTTGGGGTCGAAGGTGTCCATGTGGGAGACGCCGCCGCTCATGTAGAGGAAGATGACGCGTTTGGCTTTGGCGGGGAAATGGGGGGCGCGGGGGGCGAGGGGGTTGGTGGGATCAAGGCCGGCGTCGGCGGCGAGGAGTTGCTGGAGGATGCCGGGAAAGAGCAGGGAGCCGGCGGCGAGAGAGCGGAGGACGGTGCGGCGGGAGGGTGTGGGTTGCATGGGTGGGTTTTGCCTAGTCGACGAAAAAGAACTCGTTGCTGCTGAAGAGGACGCGCATGTAGCTGGCGAGGGCGGCGCGGGGTTGCTGGTCCCAGGGGAGGCCGGCGTCTTTCATTTTTGCACGGCATTCGCGGAAATAGTCCTGGCCTAACTGGATTTCGTCTTTGGTGGCGGGGCGGCCGAAGGCGAGGCGGCAGGCGTAGTCGATACGCTCGGGGTCGCTGGAGCAGGCCATGCCGACGCGGACGGCGAATTTGTCGGAGAGATCGTGGGCGAGGGGATCGTTCATCATGAAGAGGGCCTGGATGGCGGTGATGCTGAGAGGGCGATCGGCGGTGGTGGCGTTGGGGTCGGCGCCGTCGAAGACGTCGAGGAAGGGCTGGCGGCGAATGCGCTGCTGCATGAGGTAGATGCTGCGGTGATTGGTGGGATAGTCGGCGACGAAGGGGCGGTGCTGGGAGTATTTCCAGTCGTTTTCGGGCGGGAAGGGGTGGGGGCCGGCGGGGGATTTGTCGAGGGCGCCGCTGATGGCGAGCATGGCGTCGCGGATTTCTTCGGCCGACAGACGGCGGCGATTGAAGCGCCAGAGGAAGTCGTTGGCGTTGTCGATGGCGGCGCTGGTGGGATCTTCGACGGATGAGAGCTGATAAGCGCGGGAGAGCATGATCAGCTTGTGGATCGACTTGATTGACCAGCCGCGCTGGATGAAGCGGGAGGCGAGGAAATCCAGAAGCTCGGGGTGGGTAGGCGCTTGCCGCGTGCGCCAAAGTCGTTGGGGCTTTGGACGATGCCCTTGCCGAAATGGTGCTGCCAGATGCGATTAACCATGACGCGGGCGAAGAGGGGATTGTGGGGGTCGGTGATCCAATCGGCGAGCTGGAGGCGGCCGCTGCCGGTTTCGTCGGGGGAAAGGGTTTGGCCGCCGAGGACTTGGAGGAAGCCGCGGGGGACTTCGTCGCCGAGATTTTTGGGATCGCCTTTTTTCTGGATTTTGGCGTTGGCGGGTTTGCCTTCGGTGACGGCATAGGCTTTGTCGACGTTAAACTGTTTGGATTCAAGCTGGCGCAGGCGGGCGCGGTTGGCTTCCTGGTCGGCGACGATTTGGGGGAGGGTTTTGCCGTTGGCGGTGGGGACGGTGGTGGGGTGCGTTGATGGCTGGGTGGCGGCGCGGGCGGCGGCGTTCTTCATGGACTGGTCGAGGAACTTGCGGTCGGCTTCGAGGGCCTGAAGACGCTCGTCAATTTCGGCGATTTCGGCGGAGGCTTTTTTGGCGGCCTCGACATCTTCGGGCTTGCCCATGAGGACGAAGTCTTTGGGGTGGCGGAAGAGTTCGGTGCCGGGGAAGGCGTAGGTGGTGCTGTTGAAGATGCCGTAGAGGCTGTAGTAGTCGCGGTTGGGGATGGGATCGAACTTGTGATCGTGGCAGCGGGCGCAGCTGACGCTGAGGCCGAGCATGGCCTTGCCGACGTTGTCGATGGTGTCTTCGATGGTGAGATGGAAATCTTTTCCGGAGGAGCCATAGCGGCGGGAAATGGCGAGGTAGCCGGTGGCGATGGTTTGCTCTTGTCTGGCGGCGTCATCTTCGGCGGGGAGCAAGTCGCCAGCGATCTGTTCGCGGACGAATTGATCGTAGGGCTTGTCCTGGTTGAAAGAGTCGATGACGTAGTTGCGGTATTTGAAGGCGCTTGGGACGGGGAAATCGGAATTGCAGCCGGCGGTGTCGGCGTAGCGCACGACGTCGAGCCAGTGGCGGCCCCATCGCTCGCCATATTGGGGGGAGGTGAGGAGGCGGTCGACGATTTTTTCGAAGGCGGCGGGTGATTCGTCGGCGAGAAAGGCATCGATCTCAGCGGGGGTGGGGGGCAGGCCGGTGAGGTCGAAGGTGGCGCGGCGGATGAGGGTGCGCTTGTCTGCGGGGGCGACGGGGGTGAGATGCTGCGCTTCGAGTTTGGCGAGGAGGAAATTGTCGATTGGGCTGAGGGGCCAGTGGGCGTCGGCGACGGCTGGAATCGGTTGATCTTTGACAGGTTGGAGGGACCAGAATTTTTGGGCTTTGGCGAAGTCGATCCCGCCAGCGGGCTTGGTGGTTGGAGTGATGGCGGCGCGGGAGCGGGGATCGGGCGCGCCCATTTTGACCCAGGCTTCGAAGTTTTTGATCTGGTCGGCGGGCAATTGGCCGGATTTGGGCGGGGGCATGCGGAGGTCTTCGTCGGAGTAGCGGAGAGCGGTGATGAGGCGGCTCTTTTCGGTGTCGCCGGGGACGAGGATGGCACCGTTGTCGCCGCCGGCCAGGAGGCCGTCGGGGGTGTCGAGGACGAGGCCGCCTTTGATTTTATCGGAGGCGGCGCTGTGGCATTTGTAGCAGCGGTCGGCGAGGACGGGGCGGATGTTTTTCTCGAAGAATTCAGCGCCGTCTGGGGGCGGCGGGGGCAGCGTGGGCCGGCAGAGAAAAGAGCAGGCCCAGAAGTATAAGACATCCAGGATGAAACGGGCGGATTGTCGTCACCGACTCTATTACAACACAGTTGACAGGCGGTTGTCTAACGAAAACGGACTGGCAAAGATCAGTAATCAGTCGACGAGATCGAAAGTGACGTTGACGGTGGCGCGGACGCCGATTTGGCCCAGGGGCATGGTTTCGTCGCCGCCGCCCTCGTTGGCGGCGGGGGCGGATTGCACGGAGTTTTGGGTTTGCATGTTGAGGCTGCTCCAGCGGCCGCCGGAATAGCCCCAATAGCCGCCGCCTTCTGAGATGGTGTGGGGGCTGCCGAGCTTGACGCCCAGATCGGCGACGAGGGCGGCGGCCTTTTCCTTGGCGGCTTTGATGGCCATGGAGCGGGCCTGATCGCGGTATTTGCGCAGTTCGGTGGTTCGGAACTCAAAGCCGTTGAGGCGGTTGGCGCCGTTCTTGAGGGCTGTGGTGATGAGTTTTTCGAAGTTTTTGGGATCTTTGAGGGTGATGGAATAGGCCCGGCGGACGATGTAGCCTTCGATCTGGATGCGGTCGCCGCTTTTGTAGCGCAGTTCGACTTCCATGTTGTCGGTCTGGATGTATTTTTCTTCGACGGGCAGGGCCTTGATGGCCTTGACCAGGCGCGTGGAGGCGTCGTCGTTGGTGGTGGTGGCTTTGTCGAGATCGGCGTGGGAGGTTTCGACGCCGAAGTTGACGATGACCTGATCGGGGGCGACGTAGACGACCGATTCGCCGGTGGTGGAAATGATGCGGGGGAGGGCATCGGCGGCGCGGGCGGGTTGGGGGAGGGTGAGGCAGGCGATGAAGATTGCGGCACAGGTGGTTCGGAATGGGTTCATGATGGTCCTTCGGTAATGAGTGGTGGGAATTTACCAGAGAATGGGGTGTGGGTGGGGGATGGGGTGTAACGGGTGTGTAAAAGGTAGGGGGGTCGGGACTGGGTGACATTTGGCGATGAGGAACTTGCCTCGCGAGGCTTTTAATCCCGCCACCGGAAGTTTCCCTCCACCACCCCCAACCCATGCCCCTTCGCAAACGCATTGCGCACCGCGCGCATTTTTTCCACCCACTCGCCCACCGGCAAGATCAGCTCGCGATGGATCAGATAATCCATGCCCAATGCGCGGTCCGGCAGATGGTCCTTCACATCATCCAGCTCTGCCAGAAATTTTCGGCCATTCGCCTCGGCCACGCGCGGCCGCCAGGATTTGTACCACGTTTGCGTCACCCCCTTCATCGTCTCCTGGCGCATCCCGCAGCATCGCATCGGCAAGCCCCAGCGCGGCATCTAGCCCGGCCAGGGCATTGGCGTCGTTCTTCTCGGCCGCCCGTTGCTGGGCCGTCTCCAGCAACTCCTCCATCCGTCCAAGATCAGAAAGCAGATGAAGATTCTGCCGGCACAGCTTCGCCACCGACTCAAACACCTCCAGGTTATACGCGTTCAATTGAGCATCACGCTGGCTGTGCGCCAACAGCTCCAACAATTCATCGTTCTGGGTCAAACTCTTTTTCGCCAGTTCCAGCCGGCGGGCGTTTCCTTTTCGCCAGTCCCACGCGCCCGACAGGTCCTCGACGGACGGCGCGGCCGGGAGTGAGATGGCCTGGTCGTGGGCGGAATGCCGTGGGTTGTAGATCTCTGACGAGTTGCCCCAGATCCCCTTTCGCGAGGTTGACGGCACGGTGTCCCAGCTGTCTTCCCAAAACTGTGCCTGATGACTCATCAGCTCGTACACCCGCGCCAATCGCTCGACCTCCTGCTCTCCCTGCAACCCATAGAAGTTTTGATAAAACGCCGTCACCGCATTCGCAGGCTCCGTGGCCGGGTTCCAGCCCGCGGCGGCGATCGTCGCATAGCCAAGCCAGAACGTCTCGGGATGCAGCCCCGCGTCGGCCCACCCTGCCACCAATACCCCCATCACCTCCGCCTCGCGCCGCTTCGCTTCCGAACGAATCGTCTCCATCCCCGCCGCCACCCGCGCTTTCCCTCTTTGCGCGGATGCAACCGGCCGGCGTCCGGCAGAATTGCATAGTCGGGAAACAGCTTCTCCTCGCCCTGTGTCGACGTGTAAATCATCTGTCGAATCCCCCGCGCTTTGCACGCCGCGTTGAAATCGGCATCGCCGGTTTCGCCGTTGATCAGATGCGCCGGCACCGATTCCACATCCGCCGGCTTCATCGGATGCTCCCCCCAGAAGACCACCGTCCGCCCGCGCTCGTGCAGATAGCCGCCGGCCTTTGTCACAAACTCCCCCAGCACCCTTCCGGCACTCCCCAGCTCGACAAGCCGCGCGGCCTCGTCGCATTCCCCCTTGGCCATTCCCACGTAATACGGCTCATCGGTCGAAAGATAAAAATACTTCCCGCCCTTGTTGGCCTCCATCAAATCCCGAAACATGCCAAACAGCAGCTCATACGTTTTCGTATTTGTTGTGCAAAACTCGTAGTTGCAATCAGCAAACGCCCGCAGGCCGGCGTACTCCGGATGCTTCAGGATGAACGATGCATGGCCGGGCGCGTCCAGGTATGGGATCAGTTGCACGTGATAGTGGAGCGCGTAATCCGTGAGCTCCTGCAACTCCTCGGGCGCAGCGCCTGCGGTTCCACCACGGCCGGCGCTGAGTGATATTGAAAATGCCCGTCCAGCTTCAGCACAAACCCGTTCACCTTATAGAACGCGGCCTGGCGAATGGCCTTCTTCAGCGCCTCCATCGTCTCCAGATGATGCGCGTCATCCCAGAAAATTTCCCGCAGCTCCACATCCGGCCAATCGACAATCTCCCCCAGCGGCAACGCAATCCCGCCGTCCCGCCGGGTCATCAACTGCACCACCGTCTCCACCCCATAAAAAAGACCGGCCGGCGCGTTGGCGGTGATATGCACTTCCCGCTCCCCGACCTCGACGCGATAGGCCTGCAGCGCAATCGCCTCCTTGTCCGGATCCAACGTCGCCCCGACGGCAACCGCCCCCGCCCGCACGGTCAGGCGAAAACAGGCCCCGCTCTCGGCCGGCTTGCTCGCCAGTTCTACCCCATACCTCTCCTTCGCCCCCTCCACCAGCGCCAGAACGGCCACATCATCCGCAGCGACACCGGCATCGACCTTCACCCCCCACGTCTTGCCAATCGCCACCGTCCCCCCGGCCAACTTCACCGCTTGAGGCGCTGGTAATAATGATCGCACCGCACCCTGGGCCAATGCCGCGCTTCCAAAATCAAGCGCAGCCGCGCCCAGCAAAACAAGAAAAGCGAAACCACAGAATTTGCTCATCCCGATTTTTTACCACACCTGCGGCCCCGCTACACGTGTCGTGGAATCAGGCCACGAATAACATGAATCTTCACTAATCAAGATGAGATGATCGGCCAGGAGAACTGCGCCTTGCGACGGTGAGTGATCGAGTTTTATTTCACGGTTGAAATGGTGGCCGGTTTGGCCACGGTCGTGGTGAGCGAACCTGCGTTGTCGCTCCACTGCTGGCCGTCCATCACCCCGATGAAGAAGCGGGTTGCACCAGGCGGCACAACGAAATTCTGCAGCGTCGTCCCATCAGCGCGATAGCCGTCGCCGATGAAAAAGGGCTGCTTGAGTTGAGGCGACAGTGTAGCGAAATCGCGGCTGGCGGCGGTGGTGAAGTCCAAAGACGCGGGGGGCGGCGACGAATCCGGCTGATTGTCGTCCAGAAACACGCCAACGACGCTGGTGAGCGGGGCTTTCAGATCAGAAATACCATGCTCGCCCGTGCCGGCCGCGGCGTAGTTGTTGATGATCCACCCGGGATTGCCGTCCGGGTTGAACGGCTGGGTGCCGGGGTAGTAGCTCACCGAGCCGCTGAACCCAAGATTCAGGGCGGCGCCTGGTGAGAGATTCAGGCCGTTTGCCTGCGTGGGCGCGCAGTTGGGCGACGAGTCATACCAGTTGGCCGTCGTGCCCGCCGGCATCCCCGCCAGCCAGGGATTGCCCTTTCCCGGAACATTGATCACCACCGATGTAGCGGCCGTGTAAGTGGCCACCGCCTGCGCGGTCACGTCAACATTCGACCGCCCCAGGATTGCCGCGAACGGCGTGTAAATCGAAGTGCCCCGCGCCGCCGTCCTGCGCAGTCACGCGCACCGCATTCGGGCCCGAGCCGGTGGCAAAGAACGTGTGCGTCGCTGGCGTCCAGATGCCGATTTCGATGTCGGATGCCTGTAAGACAACCGGATAGCCGTCGGCATAATTGAGTTGTGCGGCGCTGGTGGCTTTTGTGAGGGCGGTGCTGTCAGACAGCCCGCCCGCCCCGGCCCGCGCGGCGGCTTCGGCGGCATTGCCCAACTGTGTTTTTGCCAGTTTTGCCCGCCCCACGTCAACCGCGAGCGAAACAAACGCCGACACCACCACCGACAGGATCAAAACGTAGACAACGGCCGCCCCACGTCGGCCGCCTGCATTGGATTTACCTCGCTGTTTGCCCACTGGTGATGCATCGACGCGGCAGGGTCGTTGGATTAGACGGGGGATTTGCAGCCATCTTCCGAAACGTCCGATAAGGGCCTTCGGGTTGAAGGGCGAGTGGAAGTTGGGCCAGCCGCAGCAGCTTTTAGACGCGCAGGAAGATTTTGCGGCGGTACATCCAGAGGAGGATTAGCCACCAGGTGAGAAGGAGGGCGAGGGATTGGAGGAGCGGGGCGAAGGCAGGGCTCGGGTGGGCGAAGAGGTTTTGGCCGAGGTGGGTTTTTAAGTTGGATGTGATGAAGTCGGCGGAGGTGTGGGCCAGGACGTACATGGCGATGGAGTTCATGCCGACGACGACCAGGGGGAAGGCCCAGGCGTGCAGGCCTAAGATGTCGATTACGGCGTAGAAGGCGGCGAGGAGGAGGAAGACCCAGCCGGTGGAATAAAGTGCCCAGGAGGGGGACCAGACTTTTCGGACGATGGGGCAGACGCCAATGGATTCGAGGAGTTGGCCCAGGAGGATGCCGGCGAGGCCGGCGGCGAGGAGGATCAGGAGTTTGCGTTGGGCGGGGAGGATGGAGCGAAGAAGGTTGCCGGCGAGAAGGCCGAAGATCATGATGGCCAGGGAGGGGATGAAGTTGAGGGTGCTGGTGCCAAAGGCGTTAAAGCGGAAGGGTTTTGCCTGGGGGAAGAGGTTGAGGAACCAGCGATCAAAGGCGGCGGCGAGGTGGGTGCTTTTGTCCCAGTGTGCGTAAAAGCCGGTGAGGTGGGGCCAGCTCGAGGGAAGGCCGACGGATGAATAATCGAAGCCAGCGGCGGGGAGGGGATAAAGTGCGAAGGCGGCCCAGTAGAGGATGAGAATGGCGGCGGCGGCGATGGCCTGGGTGCGCAGGCGCGTCCAGGCCAACAGGAAGAGGAAGGGATAGCCCAGGCCGATTTGGATGAGTACGTCGGTGAAGCTGAAGAGCGTTTGTTTCTGGTGGACGGAGCGCAGGAAGATTCCGATGACGATGAGCATGGCGGATCGGAAGAGAACGTGGGGGAGGAGTTTGGCAAGGGAATGGCCATCGGCCTGGCGGCGTGCGAGGGAATAGGCGAGTGCGACGCCGACCATGAACATGAAGGATGGCTGGATCATGTCCCAGGCCGAGGCGCCCGTCCAGGAGACGTGATCGGTGTGGAAGGCGAGAAACTGGCAGAGTCGGCTGGCGCGGTACTGAGGCTGGCGGGCGAGAGCGGGGAAGCCGAAGCCGTCGCTGGCCATGAAGAGCATGGCCAAGCCGCGGAAGGCATCGAGAGACACGAGGCGCGGGGGGCGAGCTGACGGGAGGCGTTCGTGCATATGTGGGTGCTGATATGAATATTGCCCAGCAACCACGATGTTCGCCCTAAAATCCTGGAACCCGTCGATGTTGTCCACCGATGCCAAGCCTACGCCGGCGCAAGCACCTGGGCGGTGCGATTGGGCAGGTAGATCTGAATGCTTTGATTTCGCCCGCCATAAGGCACGTGTTGCCACGGATAGACCACATCACCCGTGCGGCCGTGGCCGGCGAAGGATTTGTTGTCGGTGTCGAGGATGAGGGCGTAGTCGGCGGCGTCGGGGACGGGGATGCGCAGATCGACGTAGGAGTTGCTGGGGTGGAAGTTGAAGACAAAGACAAGCGGGCCGCGGCGGTAGATCAGCAGTTTGTTTTCTTCGTGGACGTAGAGTTGCTCGATGAAGGGGTCGGTAAGGACGTTGTACTTGATATCGAGATCGAGCATGGCTTTGTCGAAGGCGTTGAGGCCGCGATAGCGGAGTTCGGGGTTGTCGACGAGGGACCATTGGCGCCGGGCGTAGTGGAACGAATAGTTGTTGCCCTCGCGGGGGAAATCGACCCATTCGGGATGGCCAAACTCGTTGCCCATGAAGTTGAGGTAGCCTTCGCCGGCAAGGCTGAAGGTGAGGAGGCGGATCATCTTGTGGAGAGCGATGCCGCGATCGATGACGACGTTAGGGCTCTGGTTGCTCATGTGCCAGTACATGTCCTGGTCCATGAGTCGGAAGGCGAGGGTCTTGTCGCCGACGAGGGACTGGTCGTGGCTTTCGCAATAGCCGACGTGTTTTTCGCCGGGGCGGCGGTTTAAGAGAGTGCTGAAGATGTCGCCCAGGTTCCATTCTTCGTCGCGTTTTTCCTTGAGGATCTTGATCCAGTAATCCGGGACGCCCATGGCGAGGCGGTAGTCGAAGCCCAGGCCCCCTTCGGCGACTGGCCGGGCCATGCCCACCATGCCGGAGACGTCTTCGGAGATGGTGATGGCGTCGGGCTTGATGCTGTGGGCCAGATCGTTGGCCATCTGGAGATAGGCGACGGCGTCGGAATCGATGTTGCCGCCGAAGTAATCATCGTAGCTGGTGAAGTCTTTGCCCAGGCCGTGATCGAGATAGACCATGCTGGTGACGCCGTCGAAGCGGAAGCCGTCGAAGCGGAAATCTTCCAGCCAGTATCGGATGTTGGAGAGAAGGAATCGCTGGACTTCGTGCTTGGAGTAATCGAAGACCAGCGAGTCCCAGGCAACGTGCTGGCCGCGCGGGCCGGCGTGGAAGTATTGGTAGTCGGTGCCATCAAAGAGATTCAAACCCTCCTGGAGATTCTTGATGGCATGGGAGTGGACCAGATCAAGCAGGACGACGATGCCTTTGGCGTGCGCGGTGTCGATGAGGCGCTTGAGTTCGTCGGGAGTTCCGAAGCGCGAGGAGACAGCGTAGAAGTTGCTGACGTGATAGCCGAAGGAGCCGTAGTAGGGATGCTCGGTGATGGCCATCAGCTGGATGGCGTTGTAACCGAGGTTGGCGATGCGGGGGAGGATGCGGTCGGTGAACTCATTGAATGTGCCGATTCGCCCTTCCTCCTGGGCCATGCCGACGTGGGCTTCGTAGATTCTGAGGCCGGCGGTGATTTTGGGGGAGTTATTGCGGAACTGATAGGGCTGGGGCGGATTCCAGTATTGGCCGGTGAAGTTGGAGGTGCCGGGTTCCTGGACGACGCGGCGGATGTAGGCGGGGATGCGGTCGGTGCGGGTTTGATCGCTGATGACATGAACTTTGACGCGGCCGGTGTGGACGAATTTGTTGGCGTAATCGTCGTCGGGCAGGAAGAGGCTCCAGACGCCGAATTGATCGCGGACCATGGGGTGTGCAAAGCGATCCCAGTTGTTGAAGTCGCCGATGAGGCGGAGTTGGAGGGCTTCGGGGGCCCATTCGCGATACCAGAGGCCGGGCTTGTCCCAGAGCTCGCCGCGGTTGAAGCCGAAGTAGTGATGGCCGTGACTGATTTGACCAAGAAGGCCGCCGGTGGCGTCAAATTTTGCGAGTGTTTTGCGGTAGTAGGCGAAGCGTTCGCGGAGGCGGTCGGCGTAGGGGCCGAGCCACGGGTCGTGGGCGATGAGGCCGGTGCCGTCGGTGGGTTGCTGAAGTTGGGTCATGTGTCCCTGTTCGTTGGAGTCGGGGGCAGTATAGCGGTCAAGGCGGCAATGACGAATGGGTGTAACGAAAACCGCCAAAGCGGGGAACGATGAATTGATGAGAGACAAGCGAAGGGTGTTGGGTTATCTTCACGCGACGTTAACCACTTAACTGGAGGAATCGAAATGCGCGAAGAGCGGGGCAAGCTTGCCGGCGATGTGACGATCAACGATGACATGACGTTGTGGGGGACGATTGCCGGGAATGTGACGGTGACGGAAAAGGGCAAGTTTTATATGCGCGGGGCGATCTTTGGGAACCTGACGGTGCAGAATGGGGGGCGGGTGCACGTCTATGGGAATGTTTCGGGAGATTTGCGCGTGGAGGAGGGGGCGAAGGTGATTCACTCCGGGATCATTGGGCGAAATGCGATCAACGATGGGGGTCGGCTGTATATCGAGAAGGCGTCGAAAGTGGAGGGGAAGGTTAAGGAGAACTCTGGCGAGACCACTTATGAGGGGCGGGGGAGTTGGAAGATGAAGCCGAGGGGGTGAGTTATTGGTTCACTGATTCATTGAGGAGCGACGGGCGCGGTGTTTGCCTCGGGGTGTGGGGGCGACTACAACTTGCTTATGGCCGGTGATGAGTCCAGTGGAGCGAGCTTTGGGCCGGAGTTGGAGCCTTTGCGGCGGCGGATTGATGCGCTGGATGCGCAGATTGTGGAATTGCTGAACGCGCGGGCTTTGGTGGTGGTCGATATTGGGCATCTCAAGCAACAGAAGAACTTTCCGATTTATGCGCCGGATCGAGAGAAGGCGGTTTTGGAAAAGGTGCGGGGGCTGAATAAGGGGCCGCTATCGGACCGGTGTCTGGAGGCGGTGTACCGGGAGTTGATGAGTGGATCGTTTGCGCTGGAGAAGCCGCTGCGGATTGGGTTTCTTGGGCCGCAGGGTTCGTTTTCACACCTGGCATCGGTACGGAAGTTTGGGAGCAGCGTTGAATACGTGCCGATGGCGGACATCTCGGCCGTTTTTGACGAGGTGGTGCGGGGGCATGTGGATTATGGGCTGGTGCCGGTGGAGAACTCCATCGGCGGGGGCGTGGTGGATACGCTGGATGCGTTTCTGCACTCATCGGCCAAGATTTGCGCCGAGGTGCAGATCACGGTGCATCACAACCTGCTGGCAAAAGAACCGTGGGAGCAGATCACACGGATTTATTCCAAGCCCGAAGTCTTTAGCCAGTGCCGCAACTGGCTGTTGAGCGTGGCGAAAGATCGGCAGATCGAGCCGGCCGCGAGCACGAGCCGGGCGGCGGAATTGGCGGGAAAAACGGCTGGCGTGGCGGCCATTGGGTCGACCCTGGCCGGCGAGCTTTATGGGCTGCACGTGCTGTTTGAGAACATCGAGGACAACCCGGATAACGTGACGCGGTTTTTTGTGATTGGGCGCGAGCCTGCCCGGCGCAGCGGGGATGATAAGACAGCCATCATGTTCACGACGGCGCACAAGCCGGGGGCGCTGGCGGAGGTGTTGGATGTGTTCAAGGAGTCGGGGATCAACCTGACGGACATTGAGAAACGGCCGAGCAAGAAGGTGAACTGGGAGTATTACTTTTTCATTGATGCGCAGGGGCATTGCGACGATGAGCGGATGCAGTCGGCCATCGGGCAGGCCAAGCACCACTGTTTGCAGTTGACGGTGCTGGGGAGTTATCCGAGGTCGGTGGATACGTTGTAGGGCGGACGCATAGATGCCCTCACCCCAACCCTCTCCCTGCATACAGGGAGAGGGGGGAAGAGTATCCGCGGGAGAGTAGTTACAGGTCGCCGTTCCAGTCGGGGGGGAGGAGCAGCACGGGGATTTTGGTGTTTTTGATTAGTTCTACGGGGACGTTGCCGGCGAGTAGGCGGGCGAAGATGTTTTTGCCGGTGAGGCCGAGTGCGATGAGGGAGACGCCGCGTTCGGTGGCGACGTTGAGGATGGCGCGGGCGATGTCGTCGCTGAACATGAGAAGCGTCTGGACGGCCACGCCGCGTTCTTCGAGTTGTGAGCGGAGCATGCTGATAGCGGCTTCGCCGTCAGATTGTTCCTGCTCGCGCATCTGGCCGGCGCTGGGACGCGAGACGTGGACGACAAGCACCTCCGCGCTCAGACGATGAGCGAGATCACTCATGGGCTGAATGGCTTTTTCGGCGGCCCACGGACTGCTGACGGCCACGAGAATCCGGCTCATATCCATTCTTTTAGAGGAGATTTGGAGATGGATGTCAAGGAAGGGAGATTGCCGAGGGCCAACGAGTTGCACCGGCCATTGTGTCGCCAAACGGTGATGTCGCTCTCCCTCGCGGCCGAAAATACTGATGCCGCCAATGCTCTGGGTTTCAGCCGCTCGTTTGATCGAAAGCATTATCGGCTGGGCAGTGAACAGACTCCGCCGCGCGTTTGGCCCCATTCTTGCTCTCGGACTGTTTGTGAGTATCCCATCATTTACTGAATCGCCCAGGAATCTAGCCGCTGCCGCAACCGCTATGGATCGACACGAGGTGCGGAAGAAAGTGATCTCGCTGTCGGTGCGGCATCGGACGATCCTTCACCGGTTGTTGCACCGCGAACTTGGCAAATGCTCGGTGGCGGTGTTGAGCACGTTTCAGAGATGTGGATGGATTTGCGGCGAGGGGGGCGGGTATGAATTGACGGCGGTTGGCCGGCAACTGGCGGAGTATTCGGAAAACGCGGTGCCCGATCGCGAGCTGGAACTTCAGATGTCTTGAACAGGCCCTTTCTAACCGGAGGAGATTATGACACTGCTGATGCTGCTGTTTGCGTTTCCGATCGCGGCTGCTGGATGGTCGCTTTTGTATCTGCTGTTTGGCGGTGGGATTGGCGGGGCGATCCTGATCTTTATCGTATTGAAGATGTTGGGGAAGTAGTCTCCAACGACACGCAACATTAATTATTCGAGCATGGGCAGGCTGCTCATGCTCTTTTTCATGCGCGCGAGCGCTTTGCCGCGATGGCTGATTTGATGTTTTCGTTCGGGGGGAAGCTCGGCGGTGGTTTTGCCCAGGGAGTCGATGAAGAAAAGTGGATCGTACCCGAATCCGTTATCGCCGCGCGGCTCGTGAATAATCCGGCCTTCGACGGTGTCGCGGGACGTGAGGATGATGATGCCCGAGGGATCGGATAGAGCCAACACGCAGACGAAGCGGGCGGTGCGGCGGTCGGTGGGGATGTCTTGCAGCTGGCGAAGGAGGCAGGCGTTGTTGTCGCCGTCGCCTTGGCCGGCACTGTTTAATAGAGCCCAGCGTGCGCGATAGACGCCAGGAGCGCCGCCTAGGGCATCGACTTCCAGGCCGCTGTCGTCGGCGATTGTCCAGGTGTTGAGCAGTCGGGCGTAGTAGATGGCTTTGAGGCAGGCGTTGGCGCGGAAGGTTTTGCCGGTTTCTTCGACGGGCTCGATGGCCGGGTGGGTGCTGAGGTCGGACCAGAGGATGCGGTCGCCGCCGAGCATCTCGCGAAACTCGCGGACTTTGCCGGGGTTGGTGGTGGCGATCAGGAGCTTCAACGGACTTAATTTCCGCCAATGGTTCGGAGCTTGCCCCCCTGCGGGGTGCCGCCGCCGGCGTTTAGCATGGTGGAGTCGATGGGGGGCACCTGATAGGGGACTGGCTGGGCGGCGTAGGAGTTGTTCTTGTGGGGGATGACGACCAGGAAGGAGCGGTCGACGGGGGCCATGATGTCGTGGCCTTGCGCGTCTTTCATGGGACGGCCAAAGGAGTCGACTTGTTTGCCTTCGCGATGGCGGTTGTTGACGTCGTGGGCGGGATAAGCCTTCATGGCCGCCAGCATGGTGGGATCGGTGAGATCGATCTTGGGCTGGACGACCTTTAGCGGGTTGCCCTCTTCGTCGCGGACGTTGTCCAATTGGCGGCGGCGCTGTTCTGACAGTTGCACGCCGCCGTCCATGATGAGCAGACGCCGGTCGGTGGCTTCGCCGGTGTCGGTTTTTGCCACGTCGGACTCCTGCCTTTTGACGGCGGCTTCGGGCCAGGCGCCTACCAGGACAGAGCTGATGGTGTCCCCGTGATAGTAGTAGGCTTCGATGCCTTCTTTGCGGGCCATTTTAACGGCCTCGACGGCGGCTTCTTTTCGGTCGGGGGTGCCGGTGAAGGCGGCGATTTCGAGCGACCAGTAGCCTTTGGCGTTTTCGAGGTTCCACTCGGGTGGGCCGCCGGGATCCTTTTGTTCCAGGGCCATGAACGCACAGTATTGGAAGAGGCGTTCCTGGGTGGCGTTGTTGCTGAGGCTTGTGATGGCCTGTTTGTCACGACGGGTGCGCTCGCCTTCGCGCTTATCGACTTGTGGATCGACGGCCTTGTAGAAGCCGTAATAGAGGGTGCTTTGGGTATCGCCGGCCACGACGTACCAGTCGCGCATGGAGGGCATGTTGGAGGCCAGCAGCGACTTGAGGTTTTCCATGTTGCGGGCGTGATTGGCGGAGGCGTCGCTGGCGCAGTAAATCGTATACTGGTGCCGGCGGGGATATTTGGCAACTGTGCGCCTGCGTGATTGTTTTGCGCTTGCTGATTGCCAGCGGGGCTCAACCGAACGGTCTTAGTGTCGGATTGTGCAGGGGCGGTTGTACCGTCGCCGGCACAGCCCGCCAGGGGAAGGCCGGCAAGCACACTGGCTGCGATGAGTTGGCGCAGGTTCATGGATGAATCTCCTGGAGGAGTTATATCAGAAGATCATTGGATGGCGAGAATGCAGACGGCGGCGGGCTTGACCTTGGCCGCGATTTCTTCGGGAGTCAGGGAGGCGGTTCCGGCGGCGGCGGCTTCTGGCTGGACGGCGTTTTTGCTGAGGAACTTGCGGATTCGGCCGGCGCTGATGCCCATGCCGTAGCTGTCTTCCATCTCGGAACTGCGGCTCTTCATGCTGACGATGGCGGCGACGTTGCCGAAACGGTCGAGCATCGGGCCGCCGCTGTTGCCGGGATTGACCTTGGCATCGACCAGCACATCGCACTCGCCGCGGGCGCTGGCGGAACTGACGATGCCGCGGGTGATTTTGATGGTAGCGCCCAGGCGGTCGATGAGGGGATAGCCCATGACGACGATCTCTGCGCCGTCGGCGGGGCCGTCGGTTTTGGCGAGCTGGACGAAGGGGAGCTTTTCGCCGGCCTTGGGCTCGACTTTGAGAAGGGCCAGGTCCTGATCGTCGTCGATCTTGATGACCTTGGCCCAGCGCTCGCCGTCGGTGAGCATGACCTTGAGTTTGGGAGCGTCTTTGGCGACGTGGCGGTTGGTGAGGATCAGGCCATCGGCGCTGATGAGGAACCCGGTGCCGCTCCAGATCACGCCGGCCATCCGCTTGTCGCGCTGCTGGCCGCTGGCTTCGAACGGAACTGGCACCAGCATCACGAATCGCTGCTCCGCGCCGGGGAGGCGGGGGTTGATGTGATACTTGCCGGCCAGCAGGAGGGCGGCATCGACGACGGGCTTCATCTTGGCGCTGTTCTTGACGGCATCGGGTGAGCGGGCCAGGGCGGTGATCAGGTCCTGGGCGATCCCCAGATCGTCTTCAGTGAGTGCAGCTTTGTAGATCATCATGATGCCGCGTTCGTACTGTTTTTTTTCCTGAACCAGCAGCACACCCTCATCGACCTGCACGCCAGGGGCTTCGGGCTGGGCTTTGAGCGCGATCTCAAAATATCGCAGGGCCTCGTCGGAGTTGTGCTCCATCATCGCCATGTATCCCAGGAGGGCGTTGGCGCTGTAGCTGGCGGGATTGAGCTTGAGTGCTTCCTGAAGCTTTGGCTGGGCTTTGAGGGTCCGATCCTCGGCCAGATCTTCGAACGCCTCCGTGCAGAGCTTGAAGACCTGTTGGGCGAGTTTTCGGCGCTCTTCGCCGCCGACCCATTTGCCGTTGACCTTTTGCGCGCCGTCGTCGGCCAGCTTTTTCCACTTTTCCAGATCAGCTTTTGCGGCGGCCAGATCGGGATCGTTTGGCTTGGCGGCATCGACGAAGGCTTGCAAGATGGCGACCGCGGCGGCCGGATTATCAACAACGTCGGCCTTGCGTTTGGCTTGTGCGTAAGTGGGATCGGTGGGTGCGGGGACAACCTTGGGCGGTGCGGGCGTGGTGGGAGTTACGGGGGGCGGTGTAACGGTGGCTGGCGTTGTAGCGCCCTTGGCGATGGTGGCGACGCTGGCGACGGGAATCTGACGGGACTCGCCGCCGGGGGTTTTGACCCAGTAATTGTCACCCTGTTTGATGACGACGCCCTCGACAGTCGTGCCGTCTTTGAGCGTGAGCACGTCTGAAAACAAAGGACGGCCGGCAAACAGGACGGCCAGAAGCGCCGAGATGGCGATAAACCGCTTATTCATGCACAACCCCATGTTGAACCTGCCCGATCTGATGAGCGACACTTCCGCCTAAACCTTAATAGCACAAAGGGCTGTATGGCACAATCAACGTGCTGATGCCCGCATCCTGGTGATGCCAGTCCCCAAAAACCCACCCCCATATCTCCCCAGCCTCCTGTCTTTTGCTCCTGTCTCCTGTCTCCAGCTCATGCCCCCACAAATCGCGCCGCCAGCGCTCTGGCCCTGGCCGCATCGGCTGTACCCCGCACGATGATCCGGCCATCAGCAAAGAGCGTGAGGGTGATGCCGGAGGGATCATGCAGCGTGCAGCGGAGGAAGTAAGGCGTCGCGTGAAGTTTGCCCGCGGCAGTGAGTTTCTGCGACATGGCTTGCAGGGAGATGGGAGCCGGGCAGCGGATTTGGATGGCGTTTTGGCCGCAGAGGGAGGTGTGGGTTTGCGAGAGGGCGGTGAGGAAGTCAAATTGGCGCAGGCCGCAGCAGGGGCAGTCGGGGTTTTTGGCGGTGTCGAGGGGGATGGAGTGGAGGCGGATTGGCCAGAGGTTCAGGGTGTGGAGGGAGGGGGTGAGGGGGTCGGCGGCGGTGAGGATCTGGAGGGCGAGCGCCGATTCGAGGGAGGCGATAGCGCCGGCGGCGGGGGCCAGGACGCCGGCCGTGTCGCAGGTGGGCAGATCGGCCGGGGAGGGGGGCGTCGGAAAGACGCAGCGCAGGCACGGGCCGCCGGGCGGGAGGATCGGCATGACGCGGCCTTCGGTGGCGATGCAGGCGCCGTAGAGCCACGGAATATTGTGTTTGATGGCCGCGTCGTTCAGGAGGTAGCGGGTTTCGACGTTGTCGGTGCCGTCGATGATGAGGTGGACGCGAGTGGGGGAGTTGAGGCCGATGAGTTCTTCGACATTGCCGGCGTGGAGATCGGTGACGTGAGGGTCGAGGGTGATGGAGGAGTTGATGGCCGAGAGGCGGCGGGCGGCGGCGATGGATTTGGGCACGGATTGGTTGACGTCGTTTTCGTCGAAGAGGGTTTGGCGCTGGAGGTTGGTGAGTTCGACGATGTCGCGATCGACGATGCGGAGCAGGCCGACGCCGGCGCGGGTGAGGTGTTCGGCGATGACGGTGCCCAGAGCGCCGCAGCCGACGAGTAGGACGCGGGAACCGGCGAGGCGGCGCTGGCCGGCCGGGCCGATCTGGGGGAGGAGTTCCTGGCGGTGGTAGCGGGACGGCGTCATGGAGCGGGTATCTTAGCAGTGGAGTGGCGAATGCGTGTATGGGGAGGGTTGGTGATCGTTGTTGGGAGCGGCCAGGAGGGTTAAGGTGGAGCCATGGCGGTGCGATTTGTTATTGGCCGGACGGGGACGGGGAAGACGTGGCGCTGTTTTCACGAGATTGTGGAGATGCTGCGGGAGAGGCCGCTGGGGCCGGGGATTTATTGGCTGCTGCCGAAGCAGGCGACGTTTTCGGCCGAGCGGGAACTGACATGCGCGGCGGGCTTGGCGGGCTATTGCAGGGCGCGGGTGTTGTCGTTCGATCAACTGGGGCAGGATTTGATGGATGAATGCGGCGGGGGGGCGGCGGCAGAAATCACGGGGCTGGGGCGGCAGATGATTTTGGGGCATCTGTTGCGGCAGAATGCGATCAAGCTGAAGTTTTTTCATCGGGCGGCGCATCACGCGGGGCTGGCGGGAAAGATCGACAAAACGATCGCGGAGTTTGAGCGGTGCGGAAAAGATCCGAGCCAGCTTGATGCGCTGCTGGCGGAGTTGTCGGCGGGGCAGCGGCCCGAGGATCTGGAGGAGGACACACTGCTGGCCAAGCTGCACGATCTACAACTGATTTACCGGCAGTACACGGACTATCTGGGGCAGGAGCGGTTGGACCCGGCCCGGCGGATGGCGCACATGCTGGAGTGCATTGAATGCTCGCCGGCGCTGCGGGGGGCGACGGTATTCATTGATGGGTTTTCTGAGTTTGATGAGTTTCAGCGGCGGATCATCGCCCGGCTGGGGCAGGTGTGCCAGCGCGTTGAGGTGACGCTGCTGATGGATCCTGCCTCGGAGGTTCTAAGAAGCGGCGCGAAGCCTCGGGAGCTGGGCTTGTTTCATCACAACGAGGAGACGTGCCGGCGATTGCTGAACACGTTAAAGGCCGAGGGGACGGCGGTGGAGGGGCCGCTGTATTTGGAGGAGGTGCGGCGGTTTCGGACGTCGGGGCTTAGGAAGATTGAGGGAGAATTGTTTGGGTTGGATCCGGATGGGCACAAGGGGGTTGGGACTGGGACTGTCGCGGATGAAATTGGGGAGCTGACGCTGGTGGAAGCGCCGAATCAGCGGGCGGAGGTGGATGCGGCGGCGCGGCATATTTTGCATCTGCTTTCCAGGGGGTTGCGGCTGCGCGAGATTGCGGTGGTTGTGCGGCAACTGGAGGATTATCACGATCTGATCAACGCCAGTTTTGGCGAGCATAACATCCGCTATTTTGTGGATCGGCGCAGGAGCATGGGGCATCATCCGCTGCTGCAATTCCTGCGGGCGGTGTTGTCGATTGCGCAGCAGGATTGGCCGCACGAGTCGGTGATGATCCTGATGAAGACAGCGCTGGCGGGTTTGTCGCTGGCGGAGGCGGATGAACTGGAAAATTATGTGTTGGCGCACCGGATTCGGGCCGGCGCGTGGGGGTCGGCCGAGCCGTGGCAGTACCGGCGCGATCTGACGCGCGCCTCTGAGGAGGACGGGCCGTCGCCGGCCGAGGTGGAGTCGAGCCGGATGGACGCGCTGCGGCGAAGGCTGTCGGATCGGATCCGGCCGTTTGCTGAGAGGTTTGAATCGACGCCAGGGCAAACCTGGCCGGTGCGGGAGATCGCGACGGCGATATTCGAATTGCTCGAGCGGTTTGGCGTGCGGCGGACGCTTTCAGGCTGGATCGCATCGGCGCGGGACGCGGGGCGATTGGAAGAGGCGGGGGAGCATGAACAGGTTTGGAACGAGATGGCGGGGTTGTTCGATCAGCTTGTTGAGCTGTTGGGGGATGAACCGGTGAGCCTGGAGAATTTTGATGAGGTGCTGGAGTCGGCGCTGGAATCGTTTGATCTGGCGCTGACGCCGCCGACGGTGGACGAGGTGCTGGTGGGGCAGGTAGACCGGACGCGCACGCCGGCGGTTCGGGCGGTGCTCGTGCTTGGGCTCAACGAGGGATCATTTCCATATGCGGCCAAGGAAAGTTCGCTGCTGTCGGACATGGATCGGGGAGAACTGCGGCGGCGGGATTTTGACATTCATCCAGAGACGGAGCGATTGCTGCTGGACGAGGAGCTGCTGGGGTATGTTGCGTTCACGCGGGCGTCGGAGAGCTTGTGGGTGAGCCGGCCGACGTCGAATGCCAAGGGGAAGGCGGTGGGCGAGTCGGCGTTCTGGCGGCGGCTGCGCACGATGTTTCCCGAGATAGGGGTGGAATCAATTCCACAGGATGAGCGAACGCAGGCGGGATTGATCGCCACGCCGCGACAGCTTTTAACATCGCTGATGCGGTGGGTGCGGGCGGAAGGAGCGGTGGTGGGGGAGGAGCCTTGGCCGGCGCTGTATCAATGGCTGGCGGATCATCCGGCCGATGATGGCCCGCTGGATAATCTGCGATACCGGGTGTGGAAAGCGCTGCGGTATGGCAATGAAGCAAGCTTATCGCCAGAAGTGGCAGCGCGATTGTTTCCCGATCCGCTGACGGCGACGGCGGGGCAACTGGAGACTTTCGCCACTTGCCAGTTCAAGCATTTCATTGGCCACGGGCTGCATTTGTCGGCCCGGGATGAGGATGACGATCCCACTTTTGTGGAGTTGGACAGGATCTACCACCAGATACTGGAGCGGTTGGTGACGCAACTGCTGCGGCGGAAGAAGGATTTTTCGTCATTAAGCCAGGAGGAAGCGCAGCGGCTTGTTCGCAATTATGCGGAGCAGATCGGTCAATCGCTCCGGGGGAGCTGATGCTGTCCACGGCGCGGAACCGTTATCTTCTGGCGCGGATCGAGAAGACGCTGGGGGATGTGATTGCGCAGCAGAAGGCGTTTGCGGATCGCGGGCAATTTCGTCCGGCGCATGTGAACCTGTCGTTTGGGGATGAGTCGCGCGGGCTTCCTGCGCTCCTGGTTCAAACGCCGGGCGGTCATGAAGCTGCGCCTCGCGGGCGGATCGACCGCGTGGACGTTTTGGGGGACGAGGCAGCGTTTGCGGTCATGGATTATCGCCTGGGGCATGGCGATTTGAGCCTGGGGCGGGTGGAGCATGGGCTGGCGCTGAAGCTGTTGACGCACCTGCTGGTGTTGCAGGCGCATGGAGAGAAGCTGAGCGGCAGAAAGCTGACGCCGGCGGCGGCGTTTTATGTTCGGCTGCTGCGCGACATCAATTCGATTGACCATCCGGACGACGCGCCCGACCCGGATGGGCCGGACTTTCATCTGAAGTCAAAGCCGCGCGGCATCGTGGATGCGCGCTTTGCGCCGGCGTTTGATTCGGCGCTGGAGCGCGGGGCTTCTCAGGTCATTCACCATTTCCTGAAGACCGATGGACAGGTCAGCGCTGCGAGATCCGACACGGCGGGGCCGGGGGAATTTGCGGCGCTGCTGAAGCTTGTGGAGCAGAAACTGGCGAGGCTGGCGGATGAGATTATGGCGGGAGAGATCGGGTTGAACCCGTATCGCATCGGCACGACCTCGCCTTGTCCGCGCTGTGATTATCGAGATATCTGCCGGTTTGACACCGGGCTCAATCGTTATCACTTTTTGAACGTGGCGGGGCGGGAGCAGATGCTGAAGAAGCTTGGTGGAGAATGAAACGCGAGAGGCTCGACGGCGCTTTTAAAAAGGTATTTTGCCCATGCGTGATCCTCGTTATGAAAAACTCGCGGATGTGCTGGTTAACTACAGCGTTGGCGTGAAGCCGGGGCAGATTGTTCGGATCAGCGGTGAGCCTGTGGCCGCGCCGCTGGCGATTGAGATTTATCGCAAGGTACTGGCCGCGGGCGGGCATCCGACGGTGCGGCATGGCGCCTGAGGAACTGAGCGAGATCTTTTTGAAGAACGCAACCGAGGAGCAACTGAAGTTTTTGAATCCGCTGGCGATGCATGAATACGAGACCATCGACTGCTCAATTGGGCTATGGGCGGAGGAGAATACGCGGGCGCTGACGCACGTGGACCCAGCGCGGATGGGGATGTCGCAGGCAGCGCGCAAGCCGTTGATGGAAACGTTCATGAAGCGCGCGGCGGAAGGGAAGCTGAAATGGTGCGGGACACAGTTTCCAACGCAGGCGTGCGCAAGACGCGGAGATGAGCCTGGCTGAGTACGAGGATTTTGTCTTCTCCGCGGGGTTGATTGACCAGCCCGACCCGGCCGAGGCGTGGCGGAAGATCAGCCAGCGGCAGCAGCGGTTGGTGGATTTTCTCAACGGCAAGAGTGATTACCACGTCGTGGCCGGCAATGGGACGGATGTGCGGATGAGCGTGGCGGGGCATCGGTGGATCAACTGCGACGGGCATGAGAATTTCCCCGACGGGGAGGTGTTTACCGGGCCGGTGCTGGACAGCGTGAATGGGCAGATCAACTTCAGCTTTCCGGCCGTGCATCATGGGCGCGAGGTGCTGGATGTGAAGCTGAAATTTCGGGATGGGAAGGTGGTGGATGCCAGCGCGAGCAAGGGAGAGGATTTTTTGATCAAGATGCTGGACGTGGATGGCGGGAGCCGGTTGCTGGGCGAATGCGCGATTGGGACAAATTTCGGGATTCAGCAATACACGCGCAACACGCTGTTCGACGAGAAGATTGGGGGCACGGTGCATTTTGCGTCGGGCGCGGGATATCCCGAGACTGGGAACACCAACCAGAGCGGGTTGCACTGGGATATGGTGGTGGACCTTCGGACGGGAGGCTTTGTGGAGATTGACGGCGTGAAAGTGAACGTCGATGGCAAGTTCACGCGGGAGGGATTTCCGGCGGCCTGAAAGTTAGCCGCCGTAACCCTTGACGATTTCGACGAGCAGCACCGCGTCTTTGGGGATCCAATGTTCGGCCGCCCCTTCGCCGACGACCAGCCAGTGTTCATCGCTTCGGAGAATTTTGCCGGAAACGGAGGAAGCTTGCTTCATGGAGAGGTGCCAGATTTTGTCGTCTTTCCACGCGTTTTCGACGACGCTCACGCCGTCGGGTGGGGCCACGTTGTGGCGGAGGTGAACGGTGCAATGCTCGCCGACAGGCAGGTCAACCCGGGCGACGGCCGGCGCAGGCGCGGCGGAATCTTCGGCCCGCGCGGACTTGCCCTGGTCGCAGCCCACAAGCGCTGAGAGCAGCGCTGCGCCCAGGAATATGGCACAATGTTCTCGCATGTTTTTCCCTTCTCCTCATTCGACGTGCAGACACGGAGTCTAACGGGCACCTTCGATCATGGCGAACAAAAAGTTGGAAATCCGATTGGCCACCCCCGCTGATTTAGGCGACATCAGCGACATCTATAACCATTATGTGGTTTATTCCACGGCCACCTACCAGATCGAACCTGAAACGCTGGAAGATCGGCGCATCTGGTTTGCGAACCATGCGGCGGCACATCCGGTCACGGTTGCGCAGCTTGACGGGCGAACGGTTGGCTGGGGGTCGCTGACACGTTTTCATGCGCGGGCCGCATATGACGCGACAGTGGAGAACTCGGTCTATGTGCATCCGGAATTTCAGCGGCAGGGGGTGGGGCGGGCGCTGCTCGCGGACCTGATCGCGCGGGCGTCGGCCATCGGGCATCACACGATCATCGCCGGCATCTCGGCCGACCAGGTTCCGAGCATGCGCCTGCACGAGGTTTTCGGCTTTGTCGAAGTGGCGCGGCTGAGGGAAGTGGGCTTTAAGTACGGCCGGTGGCTGGACGTGATCTACATGCAGTTGATGCTGTGACCCACGAAAAATGGGCAAGCGCTGTTGCGCCTGCCCATTGAATTGAGTCAACCGGAAAGGATTACTTGGGGGCTTCTGGAGCGGCCGGGGCGGCGACTTCGCCGGTGTGTTGCTGAATGTCGAGGGCTTCGATGGGGCGGAGCCAGATGTTGCGATAGCGGACGGGGTTGCCGTGGAATTGAAGCTGGAGCGGGCCTTTTTCGGGGAAGGCTTTGTCAGGGTATTTGGCGACGGTCATGTGGCCAGTGGGGCCTTCGATGCGCTGGTGGTTCTGGGTGAGGACGCCGTTGTGAAGGACGGTGACGTAGGCCGGATCTTTGAGCTTGCCGTCTTCGTAGCGCGGGCGGGTGAAGACGATGTCGTAGGTCTGCCACTCGCCGGGCGGGCGGCAGGCGTTGACCTGCGGAGGATATTGGCCGTACACGGAGCTGGCCTGGCCGTCGGGGTAGGTGGGGTTGTTGAAGTTGTCGAGGACCTGAATTTCAAACTTGCCCATGAGGAAGACGCCGCTGTTGCCGCGGCCCTGGCTGTCGCCTTTGGCAGGTGTGGGGGCGGCCCATTCGACGTGAAGCTGGATGTCGCCGAACTGGTCCTTGGACTCCAGGTACTTGTTGTTCTTGGGGTCTTTGAGATTGCTGGAGAGCATGATGCCGTCTTGCAGCGTGAAGGTGGGTTCTCCGCCGCCCACGGCCTGGAAATGAGAGAGATCGGTGCCATCGAAGAGGACGATGGCGTCGGAGGGTGGCTTGCCGGGTTGGTCGGGGGTGCTGAAGGTACCGGGGGTGACGATCGGCGGGACCGGCCGGGTCATGTCGTGGACTTTATATTTTGACCATGGCTGCTGGGGCCCGATGTGTTCTTCGGCGAGGACGACGACGCCCGCCAGGGCGATGGCGGCGCTGGCGAGCTTGAGGAGTTTGTTTCGGAAAAAGGGTGGCATGATGGTCTTTCGAGGAGAGTTGGTTTGTGGTGATTGGAGCTACGGCCCTCGCCCCATCCCTCTCCCGGAGTACCGGGAGAGGGGGTCTGATTGGGGAAGGGGAAACGGCTTACAGTTCCCAGCCTTTGCGGTATTCGCGGCTGGCCAGGGCGAGAGCTTCCTTGGTAAGGATGGTGCGTTTAACGGGGTCGCACTCGATCTTACCGCCGACTTCACCCAGCTTTTGGGCGATGGCGCCCAGGAGCATGACTTCGGTGAGCGGGCCGGCGTAGCCGGCGAAGTTGGAGCCGGGGAAGTCGATGGGCTTTTCGCCACGGGCGGCCATGACAAATTCCTGGCGATGGCCTGGCGACTTCTCGATCTTGGGGAGGGCGTCGCGTTGTTCCTTGGTTTGCTCGTGGAAGCTGTGGGGGATGAGGGAGGGGGAATTGCCGTAGTCACCTTCGACGAACAGCTTGCCCTTGGTGCCGATGAAGATAGAGGCGGAGCCGGGGAGCTTGGCTTCGACCTTGCCGTCCTTGGTGAAGTAGGGGTCTTTCTTCATTTCATCGGGGACTTCGGGCTTCATGCCGCCGTCGTACCAGTGGGCGACGAAGCCGGGGCGCTTATCTTTGGCAGGGAAGGTCCATTTGAAATGGCTGCCGGAGGGGAAGGTTTCCTTGTTGGCGTCTTTGATTTCGAGCAGCTCGATGGAAGTGGGGTAGTCGGGGTTCATCGACCAGAAGACGCAGTCCCAGGTGTGGCAGCCCATGTCGCCGATCGCGCCGCAGCCAAAGTCAAACCAGCCGCGCCACTTGAACGGGTGCAGGCCATCGTGATAGTCGCGCATCGGTGCGGGCCCAATCCAGGAATCCCAATCCAGGCCGTCGGGAACGGCGATGGTGGCCGGGCGCGTCTTGACGCCCTGTGGCCAGATGGGGCGGTTGGTCCAGGTGTGTACTTCGGTGACATCGCCGATCAGGCCGCCGCGGACCCATTCAACAACGCGGCGGTTGCCTTCGTTGGCGTGGCCCTGGTTGCCCATCTGAGTGGCGACCTTGTACTTGGTGGCCGCTTCCGCCATGGCGCGGGCTTCGGTGATCGACCAGGTGAGGGGCTTTTCGCAGTAGACGTGCTTGCCGAGTTTCATCGCGATGAGTGAGGCCGCGGCGTGGCTGTGATCGGGGACGGCAACGAATACCGCGTCAATTTCCTTGGCGTGCTTGTCGAACATCTGCCGGTAATCGGTATAGCCCTTGGCTTCGGGGGCTTTCTCCGCGATTTTTTTCCAGCGGTTTTTGTCGACGTCGGTGAAGCAGGTGCAGATGTCGGTCTTGAGGTTGAGATCGCCGACGTGGCCTTCCGCGGCCGCCGGTGCCGACAAAGGCGATCTTCAATTTTTCGGTGTTGACGTCAGCGGCGCGAAGGATGTACGGGCCGACGGCGACAGCACCGGCTACGGTGGCGGTGCCATGCATAAAGCGGCGGCGGGAGATACGACTGCTCATGAGATTGCCTCGGTTGAAGGTGGGGTGTTCTCGTTCCTTAAATACTCTTACTGAAATTGGATCGGAGCGTTTAGCTGGTGTCAACAGCGCGGTTCGCAAGAACGCTGTGGTTGAGGGGCATTCGGGGTGGGGTGATCCGACTCCGGGCGATGGAGGACCGGCGAGCCGCGTCCGCTGGCGATGAGGGGAGGCCGGCTAATGGCTGGCCTTCCCTACCCCAACCGGCGACTGCGGGACGTCTGCAGCGAATCAGACATTGAACAGGAAATGCGTGATGTCCCCATCCTGCATGACGTAGGACTTGCCCTCGGTGCGCATTTTTCCGGCGGCTTTGATGGCTGGTTCGGTTTTGTATTTTTTCAGGTCTTCGAGGGTGTATATTTCGGCGCGGATGAAGCCGCGTTCGAAGTCGGTGTGGATGACGCCGGCGGCCTGGGGGGCGGTGGCGCCAATGGGGATGGTCCAGGGGCGGATTTCTTTGGGGCCGGCCGTGAAATAGCTTTGAAGCCCCAGAAGGCGATAGGCTTCGCGCAAGCGAAGCCAGTGCGGGCTCCTTGAGGTCCATGCTTTCAAGCATCTCCTTGCGATCGTTTTCGTCCAGCTCGGACAATTCGGCTTCGAGCTTTCCGCAGACCGGGACCACCCCGCCGCCCTCTGATTTGGCGCGGTCGCGCACTTTCTGGACCAGCGGGCCCTGGCCGTGAATGTCGGTTTCGTCGACGTTGGCGACGTAAAGGACCTTCTTGGCCGTGATGAGCCCCATGCTCTTGACCAGCTTCTGCTCTTCGGGGCTGAACTCCATCTGCCGCACCGGCTTTTCCTGGTTCAACTGCTCCTTGATCCGGCGGAGGATCTCAGACTTGATGATGGCTTCCTTGTCGCCGGAGCGGGCGGTGCGCTCGGACTTTTCAAGCGAGCCGATGACGGACTCCAGATCGGCCAGGATCAATTCAGTTTCGATGGTGCCGATGTCGCGGATGGGATCGACGCTGCCCTCGACGTGGATAATGTCGCCGCCTTCGAAGCAGCGCACGACGTGCAGGATGGCGTCGACTTCGCGAATGTGGGTGAGGAACTTGTTGCCGAGACCCTCGCCGGTGGAGGCGCCGCGGACGATTCCGGCGATGTCCACGATGCGCAGGGCAGCCGGGAGGATTTTTTCGGTCTTGATGAATTCGTTGATGACGTGGAGGCGCTCATCGGGGACGGCCACCACGCCGACGTTGGGCTCGATGGTGGCGAACGGATAGTTTGCCGCGAGTGCCCCGGCGGCCGTCAACGCATTGAAGATCGTGCTTTTTCCGACGTTCGGCAGGCCGACAATACCAACTTCCAAAGCCATGGTTCTCTATGTCCTTCAGGGTGCAGTGTGAGCCCGGCCGATGCTGCGGCCGGGGAAGGCGGGTAATATACCGCAAGTCGGACCGTGGGGTAGGCGCGGGGAGTTTAGGGTGCGTGGACGCTGTCGCTGGTGGCGGGCCGGGTGGCGCTTTTGTGTAGGGTGGAGTGGATCGCCGAGAGCAGGGAGTGCTCCCCTTTCACATCGCTGTCGAGCGACCAGATCATGATGCCGCCGAGTTGCTCGTCGAGTACGTATTGTGACTTGGCTTTGATGGTGGGTATGCCGTTATACCAGATGGTGTCGCCGGCCATGTCAGTGTTCTGGGCGCCGGGGAAGGCGGCGAGAATGGCCGCGTAGGGGTAATCGCGTTTGCGGAAAGCGTCGTTGAAGCCGTAGCCGTAGAACGGGACGCCCAGTACGGCCTTGGGCTTGGTGAGACCTCGGCCCAACCAGTAGGCGACGGTGCTTCTGGCGAAGTCGAAGGATGAATGTTGGCCGGGGGATTTAGGGTCCCAATAGCCGGTGGCGTCGTAGGCCATGATGTTGACGAAATCGAGATGTTCGAAGACGGAATCGGGTACGTTCTTGCCACCGTAGCCTTGGGAAAGAGCGGCGGTGAGGAGTTTGCCGGCCGGCTTCAGGGCCTTGGAGAGATCGTGGATGAAGGGTTCATAATCGTGCGTGATAGCGGGGCCTTCGAGGTCAACGTCCAGGCCATCGAGATGATGTTGCGTGATATATCTGGCGAGGGAGGCGACGAAGGCAGGCCGCCTGGCATCGCTCATTAGCAGGGCATACCGGCGGAGCAGCGTTTTGTCGGTGGAAGCGGAACCGCCGCCGATGGACATGAGGATTTTGACGTGGTTGGTTCTGGCGGCTTCGATGAGTAAATCGTTCTGCTCGTTGAAAGAGAGATCGCCGTCGTCGTTGGTCGGATTCTCGAAGGCGAGGTTGATGTGGGTGATTTTGGCGTAGTCGATTGTTTTAGAAAAAGATTTGAGGTCAATCCAGTTGGGGACGTAGGCGACGATTTTGGGCTGGGCGAAGACGGGGGCGGCGATAAGAGCGCCGTGAGTGCGAGGAGAAATGGACGTGAAATTCTCAGAAAGTGCGATGCTACCCGAGTTCATTAGACGGGGCTATGGCGAGTCTTCAGGCGGCTTCGCGGCTGTCCATGACGCAGTTGCGGCCGGCGGATTTGGCGTGGTCGAGGGCGGCGCTGGGCGGATTCGACCAGGCGGGTGAAGCCGCAGACGCTGGCGTCGGCGACGCCGAAGCTGCAGGTGATTTTGAATGACCTGTCGTCGTGGGAGAAAGATTTGTCCAGGATTGCTTCGCGCAGCGCTCGGCAAACGCGGTTGCGCCGACCATGCCGATGCCGGGCGTGAGGATGATGAATTCTTCGCCGCCAAAGCGGCAGACGATATCCTCGGCGCGGCTGATGTGCTGGAGCGCCTGTGCGACGCCGCGAAGGACTTCATCGCCAAAGGCGTGGCCTTGCGTGTCGTTGAGGTTTTTGAAATTGTCGATGTCGGCGATGATGCAGCCCAGCGGCCGGGGCGTGCGGGTGATGGCGGCGACTTCCGCGGCGAGGCGTTCTTCGAAATAGGAGCGGTTCCAGAGGCCAGTCAGGCCGTCAATCATTCCCTTGCTGGCCAGGAGGTCCATGAGATATTTCAGCCGCAGGGCGAGGCGCACGCGGGCGCGGAGATCGGCGGGATCGAAGGGTTTGGTAACGTAGTCGATGGCCCCTAATTCAAGGCCGCGCGTCTTGTCTGCGGTGGACGCTCCGGTCAGGAAAACGATGGGGATGTTGATGGTCAGGGGGTTTTGCTTGAGCTGGCGGCAGATGTCGAGGCCGCTGGGGTTCGTCGTGTCGACGTCCAGCAGGATCAGATGCGGAAGCAACTCGGCGGCGCGGGCAAGGCCGGCCGCGCTGTCGTTGCAGGCGTGGATTTCGACGGGTTCGCCACTGAGGTGAGACGTCACCAGTGCGTCGATCGAAGAATCGGCAATAATTAGAAGTTTATTGGGCACGACGTGGCTGTCCTGGAATCTCATCCTGTTGCTGATCTTCATCGGCGTGGGAAGGCCCGGACATGATGCGTTAGAACATTTTCAACTGGTCGCGCTCGAAGCTGAACTTGCTCTGGGGCTGGTCGATGGGGATCTTGTATTCCGCGCTCCAGCAGGCCGTGCAGTAGTGGCTTTTGGGCTTGTTGAGACAGGCAAGCATGCCTTCCAGGGAGAGGTAGGCGAGGCTGTCGACTTCGAGGAAGTCGCCGATTTCGTCGACGGTGCGGTTGTGGGCGATGAGCTCGGCGCTGGTGGGGAAGTCGATGCCGTAGAAGCAGGGGTGGCGGATGGGCGGGCAGGAGACGCGGAGGTGGATTTCACGAGCGCCGGCGTGGCGCAGGGCGCGCATCTTCGAGCGGGTGGTGGTGCCGCGGACGACCGAATCTTCCACGATGATGATGCGTTTCCCCTTGACGACATCCGGGATGATGTTGAGCTTCATGGCCACGGCGCGGTCGCGCTGAAGCTGATTGGGCATGATAAAAGTGCGGCCAACGAAGCGGTTGGGGACGATGCCTTCTTCAAACTGGATCCGGGATTCGTTGGCGTAGCCCAGGGCGGCCGAGCGTCCGGAGTCGGGCATTGGCATGACGTAGTCGGCGTCGACTGCGGCTTCGCGGGCAAGCTGCCGGCCCATGTGCTGGCGAACGGTGTGGACGGTCTGGCCGAAGACTTTGCTTGCGACGTTGGCGAAGTAGACGTGCTCGAAGCAGCAGTGGGCGAGATCCGGCGCGGGTGGCTCAAAGCGGCGGCTGTGTACGCCGTTGTCATCGATGCGAATGATCTCGCCGGGCTCAATTTCGCGGACATATTCAGCGTGCAGGGCATCGAAGGCGCAGGTCTCGCTGGCGACGCACCAGTGGCCGTCAAGCTTGCCGAGGACCAGGGGGCGGATGCCCCACGGATCGCGGGCGGCCTCGATGCGGTCGGGGAAGAGGAAAAGGAGGCTGTAAGCGCCTTGAAGATGCTTCAGCACGTGGGGGAGGGGGTCGGCTTTTTCGACGTGGCGGGGCTTCGCCAGGAGGTGAACGATGATTTCGGTGTCGGTGCTGCTTTGGAAAATATGGCCGTGTTCTTCGTATTCCTTGCGGAGGAGGGAGGCGTTGATGAGGTTGCCGTTGTGGGCGACAGCGACGGGGCCCATGGAATATTCGCGGAGAAGCGGCTGGGCATTACACACGCGGCTTGAGCCGGTGGTGGAATAGCGCACGTGGCCGATGGCGGCGTGGCCGGCGAGTTCTTCGCGCAGGAGGCGCGGGGTGAAGACCTGGCTGACCAGGCCCATGCCGACGTGACCATTCAAGTTGGTCCCATTGGAGACGACAATGCCGGCCGATTCCTGGCCGCGATGCTGCTGGGCGAAGAGGCCGTGGTAGCAGATTTGCGAGGCATCGGGAGTTCCCCAAACGCCGAACACGCCGCACTTTTCCTTTTTCTCGTATTCGTCCAGAAGAGTATCCGGATCGGCGCGGAGGGGCGCGGACGCGTGGACAATTGGGGAAGCGCAATGACCTTGCCAACACCTCGACTAGCGCCAGCGTGACATGGCTCTTGCTCGGCCAAGACAATCTCCCAGGTCAAAGGACGGTTAACGCGCGGGCATCAAGACGACGGCTGAAGAAAGGTCGCGGCTCCCACACCGCATTGAAGGCGGGCAAGATAAACCTACGCGGGGCACTGGTCAATTATTGGTCTCTTCCGCGCCGTTGTCGCGGTGGAATTCGAGGCTGAACGGGGGTGGTATGCTTACTTAAACGATCTCAAGAATCTTAAATTCCATGGTGCCGCGTGGGGCTTTGACACGGATGGTTTCTCCGACGCGGGCTTTCATAAGGGCATCGCCCATGGGACTGGTGGCCGAGACGGGAAGGATATCGCTTTCGGCGCTGGGGGGCTGGGCTTCGCCGACGAGTTGAACGAGTTGCTCGGTGTCATCGGAGAGGTCGAGGAGCTTGACGGTGTGGCCGAGGAAGACCATGTCTTCGGGAACGTGTTCGTTGGAAACCACGGCGGCGTTTTTCAGCTTGGATTCCAGCTCGGCCAATTGGCGCTGGACGGTGCGGTTTTCTTCTTTGGCGAAGTGGTACTCGGCATTTTCTGAAAGATCACCGAGCGCGGCGGCCTTACGAAATGCGCTCCTGGATTTCGATCAACAGATCAAAAAGCTCCTGGCGCTTCTTTTCGAGAACCACCTTTTCGTCAGCGCTCATCATTTGCATGGAACTACTCCTGAAAAGCGAAACACCGCGACGTTGCGCGGTGGTTCAATCGGCCTTCACAATGCGCAGTATAGCACACGCAGGAGAGGAATTGCATGGATGGTGGCGAAAATTGACGAATATACGACGTTCCCCTAGACTCGCGCCAAGTCGAACGTTTTTAATGAAACTGGAGTCGAAATGGCATTTCAGTGCGTGGTGGTGACCCCGGAACAGCAAGCGCTTGATGCATCGGTGACGCAGGCCATCATTCCCGCCCATGACGGGTTGATAGGCATCCTGACGGGGCGCGCCCCGATCCTGATGAAGATCGGCACCGGGCCGCTGCGGGTGGATCTGGCGGGCGGGGAGAAGCGGTACTATTTTATTGATGGAGGCGTGGCTCAGATGAACAATAATCAGCTGACCATCCTGACGCAGGAAGCGACGCCCGCTGACCAGATCAATTACGAGGCGGCCAAGGCAGCCTACGCCGAGGCGGCCGGGCGGGCGGTGACAGACGCCCAAGGGCGCGAGGAGCGGCAACATCAGATGGACCGGCGCGGGCCCAGGAACAGATGAGCCGCAAGTAGCCCCACTATTGCCGGTTCGCGGGCAACGGGACCTGCTGGGGGCTTCCAAGATAAGCGACCAAATCAGTGGCATCCTTGAGGGGGAGCGACTCCAGAAGCCCTTCGGGCATCATGGACATTTGTGCCACCCAGCGCTCGCTGATCTCAGAGAGCGGGAGCGAGACGTCCTCGTTGGCGGTGCGGAGGGTGATGGCCTTGTCGGTCTCGGCGAGGATGATGCCGTTGATCGTGCGGCTGTCCTTTGTCGACGACGACCGTCATCTTGTATTCGCGGGCCACAACGGCATTGGGATCGACCACGTTCTCCAGCAGGTAGTCGAGATTGGTGCGCTGGGAGCCCGTGAGGTTGGGGCCAACTTTCCCGCCTGAATCGAAGAGGGTGTGGCAGGCGGCGCAGGTGCGGTCGAAGACCAGCCGCCCGTCGGAGATGTCGGCCTTGGCGAGGACTTCCGGGGTGAGGGCGTTTTTGAATTTCCTGATCGTCGGCGCTTTGTCCTTGTCGGCCAGGTGAATGGTGCCGAGCACTTGCTCGACGCGCTGCTTGACCTTTTCATCTTTCATGCCAGCCAATTGACGCAGCGAGGCCATGGATAGATCGCTGCGAATGGCGTGCTTCCTTTCGATAGCGTCAAGCAGAGCGAGGGCGAAGACCGGACGCGAGACGAGAGTTTGGACGGCGTCTTTTTGTTGTTCGGCGGCTGAAGTAGCCGTAGCCGGTGAGAATGGCCTTGGCGACTTCGGGGTCATTGGAGACGGCCAGCCCTTTGAGCGCTTCGGAGCACATGGCAGGATCGGAAAGAAAGTCGCGCAGGAGCGGGACGATTTTTGGGTCGTCGCCGCCGACGAGGGCTTGCAGGGCGTTGATGCGGTCGGGGGTTTTTACTTTGGAGTCGGCGGCTTTTTCGCGGAGGGCGGCGAAGGCGGATTCGTCGCCGAAGATAGCGCCGATGGACGAGGCGGTGTCGCGGATGTCTCCGGGGGCGTTTTTCTGGAGTTTGGCGGAGAAGTCTGACCAGCCGGCGGGAGCGCCCAGATGGCGCTGGCCGCGCAGGGCGACGAACAGGCCGCGGAGAACGTCGCGCTGGAGATCGCGGTCGTCGGTGGAATTAAGGAGCTTGACCAGCGGCGCCAGATCGCCGGAGGCCGTGCGGTGGGCGATGTATTCTCGGATGAGAGAGATTTTGGACGCGCTCAGGAGGGTGAGGGCGCGGGGGTTGTCGTTCATCACGAGTGGCTCAAGTCCGAACCAGATCATCAGCGGGAGGTTCGGATCGGCCGCGTCATCGGCGTGGCTGACGAGACTGGCGGCGATGGTCCAGCGCTGGTCGAGGGGGAGGCGCTGGAGGATGGAGGCCAGGGCGAGACGGACGACGGGGGAAGGATCATCCCTGGCGAGGGCGGCGAGCTTTTCGAGCAGCGGCGGCGAGGCCTTGGAGTTTTCGAGGGCGAGGTGAATCGCCCAGTTGCGCATGTAAGGCTCGGGCGAAGAAAGGATGCTCGCGAGGAGGTTTTCATCGAGTGCGCCGATGACGTGGAGGGCCCAGAGGGCGCGCAGCTTGTGAGGGAGGTTGGGGTTGTCGTGAAGCATCGTGACAAGCGTGGATTTGGCGTTTTGATCCAGCTTGCCGGCGGCTGCGCGTTCCTGCAGGAGGCGGCGGGCGTGACGGACATACCAATCGTTGGCGTGAAGCTGCATCTTGAGCAAGTCGGCATCCGTGAGCTTTTGAAGATCGATCTGAACGGGGGAGGGTTTGCCATAGGTGATTTTGAAGATTCGGCCATTGGTGCGATCGACGGTGTTGTAGTTGTGGCATTCGCCGGTGTCGGTCCAGTCGGAGAGATACACCGCGCCGTCGGGGCCGTAGTGGAGGTCGATGCCTCGAAACCAGGGATCGTTGGCCAGGAGAAAATCTTTGCCGTGGTGGGCGACGTAGCCGGAAGCTTTGGGTTCGAGGATGTCGTTGTTGACGCGATTGCCGTGGAGGTTGCAGGTGAAGAGCTGGCCGCGATAGGAGGCGGGCCAGTTGTCGCCGAGATAGATCATCGCGCCGACGTGGGCGTGGCCGCCGCCGGCCTGAAGTGTCGATTGGTTGCCGACGGAATCTTTCCACCCGCCGCCCGCAAAGTGGAGGTGATCGGCGATGGTGGGCATGAGGGTGTAGGCGTTGGGGTTGACGTCCTGGCCGTACATGCGCTGGTAATGAGCGCCGGGGATGACATGCCACAGATGCGCGATGACGCAGTTGGTGATGAACATCTGGCCAAGGTCGTCAAAGTCGAGGCCCCACGGGTTGGTGGTGCCATGGGCGACGGCCTCGAAAACCTTACGGGTGGGGTGGTAGCGCCAGACGCCGCAGTTGATCTTCACGCGCTGATCGTCTGGAGTGCCGGGAAGGCCGACGTTGGAGGGGGCCATGATGCCGTTGCAGCCGTATAGCCATCCGTCGGGGCCCCAGGTGAGGCGGTTGACGATGTTGTGCTTGGCATCTTTGACATTCCACCCGTCAAGAACGGCCTGAGGCGGGCCGGCGGGTTTGTCCTCGCCTGCGTTCATGGGGATGAAGAGGAGGTTGGGGGCCGAGCAGATCCACACGCCGCCGAAGCCGATCTCTATGCCGGAAAGGTTGACCGCCTTGTCGTAGAAGACGGTTTTCTTGTCGAATTTTCCGTCGCCGTCGGTGTCCTCGAAGATGAGAATGCGGTCGTGGCCTTCGGTGGCGGCATTGGCATTGAGGTCCCAGGCGGGATAGCTGTTGCACTCGGCCACCCAGAGGCGTCCGCGATCGTCAAAGGCAAAGGCGATGGGCTGGACAAGATCAGGCTCGCCGGCAAAGAGAGTGGCCGAGAAGCCTTCGGGAAGGGTGAAGTGAGCGGCGGCATCGGCGGGCGGGATGGGGTGGTCGGCCACGGGAGGCGCGGCGGCCGTGGTCAGACAGGTCAGGAATAGTACGGTGAGAGCGAGGGCGGTTCGCATGGGGACTCCGGCGGCATGAGGGCTGAATGACTCTCCAGAACAGGTTACGGATTGGCGGGCGGAGATAAAGAGGGGGGGGCGGGAAGTTAGAAGGTGGAACAGTGAAGGGCCTGCCGCCGACGTCACAGCATTGCCATGCTGCTGGGGGCCTTAGCCCGACCTTCGCACTTTAAAAATATTCGCGACCCAAACAGCGGTGTCCGCGTGCTGGTGAACTTTGCGCCACTTCGGGCTTTGCGAGCGCAGCGGCTGCCAACAGCGTCACCCGCGCGGGAGCCGAGCCTTCGATTCCTTTCCGGCCGCAGATCGATGCGCTGCTGGCGACTCGATCTTAAAAACACCTACAGCCACTGCTTGCGAATCAACTTCAGTTGCTCCCAGTCTTCCTCGTTAAACCAGTCTGGGCATTGTTCCAGGCCGCCGCCGAAAAAGCGTGGGAAGAAGGCCTCGGCGTCCTCGACGATCTTCTCGCGGGACTGGCCCATGCTGATGCGGGCGGCATACATGTCGTCTTCGGTGCTGGCAATGCGCAGCGCCTCCTGCCCTGCATAACGCCGCACCACGTCGGCCAATTGCCGGTAAAACATCCACACATCATCATCCGGAAAAGGCGGCGGCACGCAGTGGCGCTTGAGGGCGTGGCGGAAATACTTCAGCTTGTCATCCCACGAAAGATGCGGATCCAGGGCCAGCGAAACATATTGGCCAACCTTCGCCACCTCATGGCCATGAACATCGCCGGCCTTATCGGCGCGATGCCCCAGCTTGGCATAATAAGACTCTGGCCGCCCAATCTCGGGCAGCGGCGGAAATGCGCGGGGTTCAGCCATCGTTCTCTTCTCCCCGATCGCCGGCCATGAAAAAACGTTTACGACATGAGGACCCTGCCAGCCGGCGCGATTCGTGATCTTAATGTATCGTGAACAATCGGAGGTCTGCAACACATGACCGGCACATAACCAGGAACACAAAGCGACCATGACCAACACGTAAGCGACAGGGCTGGAGATTTGAGACTACGATGCTGGAGACTGGAAAGGAGGAGGAGGGTGGC
Organism: uncultured Phycisphaerales bacterium; assembly: GCA_963788015.1. Lineage (GTDB taxonomy): Bacteria > Planctomycetota > Phycisphaerae > Tepidisphaerales > Tepidisphaeraceae > JBBRHH01. The sequence goes on along the minus strand of CAWBEY010000012.1, from coordinate 422,667 downwards.
CGGCGGGGGTGGGGGCGGGTGGATTGGGTGGAAGTATGACCCCTTATCTTGTTGGGAGCATGTTGTTGACCCCTCTCGTCAGGAGGAGGGGATCTTGGGGGGAATTGGACTGGGGAGGGGGAGGTGGCCGAGGTGGTCGGTTGGGTGGATCAGAAAATCAGGTCCATCTGTGTAGAGCTGCCCGGCCGCTTATGCATCTCTCAGCTTCAGCCCGTGCAACTTTAGCTGCGCATGAATTTCTAAGAGGGAGGTTTGGCCGAAGTTTTTCATGGCCAGAAAGTATGCTTCTGTTTTTGATGTTAACTGGGCAACAGTGGAAATGTTTAGTCGTTGCAAGGCCTTCCTTGACCGGACACTGAACTCCAGATCAGTTATAAGCTTTGAGCCTGCTGCTCCGCGGTTGAGCCATTTCGCCGCCTCGTTCTGGTCGGCGTCGACGCCCTGGCCCGTGCGATATGCGGAGCCCAGGCGTAACGCTGCGGTGGGCGATCCCAATTCAGCGCCTCGATGGAACCACTGCACTGCGTCGGCAAAACGGCCTCGGTTCCAGTGACGCTCACCGATAAAGGCGAACGCCTCCGAAATTCCATCTTCTGCCAGCGCAACGAGGGCGTCGAAGGCAGGGGGATACCACTCTGCTATTTTTCCCAATGCGGCAACCGACGTGCTACATCCGCTTTTGGCTGCCTTCTTGTACCACGTCACACCTTGTTCAAGACTTTTGGGATCTTCAGTGCATGCGAAGTGTTTTCCAAGGAAAAATTGCGCACGACTATCGCCTGCGTCGCCCAGAGACAGGAGCGCGCTCAAAACTTCCGGGTGCTGTCGGGAGCGTGCTTCAAGCATTTCAAATGCTCGGTGACAACCGCCGGTTGCGGCCTTCACGTACCACCTCCATATTGCATCCAGATCGCCTATTTGCGGTTGATGCAGCAAAAGTTCAGCAATGTGGAAGCAGGCCGTGGCGTTGCCACCTTCGGCGAGTGCATGAAGGGCGGCCATCGCATCTGAGCGCTCGGCGGACATGCGATCCAGGGCATCGAATGCGGCGTCAGAATTCTTTTCCGCTGCAAGTCGGTACCAATGAACTGCTTCGACCTTGGCGGCATCCGTGCCGAACTCTTCAATTGATGCCCCGATCCGATACCTTGCCACCGCGGAAAAATGGGCGGCTCGATTCTCGAGCATCTGGGCGGCGCTTGGGTCGAACTGGCTTATGCACCAGATCGCCTTCACAGCCGACGAGGCTGTTTCTTCACATCCGCTTGCGTCTACAAACCACTGAACGGCATGAGCGAGCAAGGCGCTGGCAACCTCAAGATGCCCCGCAGAGTTGCAGTGAACACTGGGTACACGAAACCTATTGCCCTTGCGGCAATTCAACAGCAGTCGGTTGATCTCTGAAGTCGTCTCTTCAAACATGCCAGTGGCTTCAAAAGGACGGAGGCGAGTTCTGGAAGCACCTGCTATCTGAGCGGAATCTGCCTCGTAGTCCGTCTATTGTCGAAGGCGAAAGAACAAAGACGACCGGATTTTTCACGCTGCGCCAATGCCATCCGCACGGGGCGGCTTGGTTGCGACGATAAAGATGCCGCAAGGCGCCGAGTGTTTCTGGCGCCGCTGCAAGGTCATCGAGCAATTCGTCCGGGCCAACCATACCGATCTCAGTCTTCGATGTATCATGTTGTCAAAGAACGCTGCGGCCGGGTTGGGTGGCGTCCCTCCCTTTTTAGCGGCCGGAGCTTCCGTAGTGGAAGCTAACATTACCCTATCATGGTGAGGAGGGGTTGTCAAGGGAACTTTTGGATTTGTGGATTGCGGATTGATTTTTTACCACGGAGTCACAGAGGCACGGACGAAGATTGTTTTGAGTTAACATGGCGAGGCGCGGCGGGGCGCCGATGCTGCGGCCGATGTGGTGATTGCTCGGAAAGTTTGGGCGGGTGGGAAGGTGCAATGCGCAGGCGTTTTGGCCGCGCGTTGTCCGGTTTTCGAATGGAATAAGGGTGGTCGGTTTGGGTGGGTTTTTTGTCGTTGCAATTGAGTTGTGCGGGGGATTTTGGGAGGGGGGTGAGGATTGACAAGGGTTTAGGCCAAAAGTGGCTTGTAAAAAGCGACACATAACCGACCACCAAACGACGCGTCGAATCGGTGCTGAAGACGGCTTGGCGGAGGGCGGGGGAAGAAGCCCCAGATATGCATCCGGGGCTCTGGTGGGTGCTGGGATGGGATGCTGTGGTCATTGGTGTTCCCCCGGAAGATGCTAGAGACTTGTGGTATTGTATGGGTTACGTTAAGATTGTGTCAAGGAAAATGTTTATTGAGGCCGGGGATTGGTAAGTGAGGGAGCCGCGGGGAACCGGGGAGAAACACTAGCCACGAATCGCACGAATTTTCACGAAGGAGGAAGGGGGATTGTGGGGGCGGGATTTGGTGGCGGGTGGCGGTGGAGGGGGACGGGAGTGGGCGGGGTGATGGTGGGCGGAGGTGGCGGGGGCGAGGGGTGGAAGGGAAGGGCCGGGGTGGATGGGGCGGTGGATATTATGAATGTCCCCTTATGCGGGGGCGCTTACGACTGCGCCGCAAGCAGATCCGCAAGATCCAAAGCCCGGGTAAACATGTTCAAGCTCCCGTCCGCATTTTTCGGCCACTCCTCCATCGGCCGATCCCAGTACAACTCCACCCCATTCCCATCCGGATCGCGCAGATAAAGGGCCTCACTCGCCCCATGGTCCGAAGCCCCATCCAGCGAAATCCCGGCCTCCATCAACCGCCGCAGCGCATCCGCCAGTTCCGCCCGCGTCGGATAAACAATCGCCACATGATAAAGCCCGGTCGTCCCCGGCGCAGGCGGTTCGCCGCCCCGGCTCTCCCAGGTATTGAGCCCGATGTGATGGTGATACCCCCCGGCCGACAGAAACGCCGCGCTGTTGCCGTATTTCTGTGTCACGTCGAATCCAAGCACGCCATGATAAAAATCGATCGCCCGCTGCAAGTCGGCCACCTTCAGATGAACATGGCCGATGCGAGCGCCGGAGTGGATCGGATTTGCTGTCGATTCAGACATGCGATCCATTCTAACCAGATCGCAACGCGGCGAATCACCCAAGCACCAGCATAGGCCCGTTGATCGCTCCCGCATCGCGCGAGTCAAACACCACCACCGCGCTGCTGGTTGACGGGTTCTTCAACACAAAGCTGATCTTCGAATGCCCAGCCGCCAGTTGCGCCTTCACATACGCCGTAACGTCCAGCGTATAATAACGCGGCGTCGTATCCAGGATCGTCGCGCTCCCAAGCGCCGTCGTCCCGGCCGCCGGCTTATTGCTGAAAGTGATCCCCGCCTCCGCCCAACCGCCCGCCACGCTGTACACATTGGTCACTACGTTCGTCGAAGACGTGTTATTTAAATTCCCCATCAGCCGGATCTTTGCCGAATTAATGCTCGTGATCCCAGTCAGGTCGAATCGCAAATACGCCTGCCGATTCTTACCGGTCGTCCCGCTGTTCTTCACCTCCAGCGTCGGGTCGGTGCCGAAGTTGATATTCGTTTGATCCCCATCCTGCACGTACGCATCGTTTTCAACGTTCAAGGTTCCCGTATTGCCATCACCCACAATTGTCACGTTCGCCGTGGAAGGCGCCTCGACGTTGTAATCCGAATTTGAATTCAGTGAGAAAATGGCGGATTTGTTTCCGCTGGGCATGTCATGGTCCACCGGAATCACCGAAGCAATGGCATACATCTGGCCGGCCGGGATATCGATATAACCGATCTTCCCGGGATGCGTCGGTGGAAGCAGCGCCGGGTGCGCGGTTCCGCCGCCCGACGAGGTACTGCCTCCCCTCGGATTCTGCGTCAACACCGGCGTATAAATGTTGATTCCGGTGTAGTCCGTAGTCGGCTTGGCCGTTCCGCTGATCCCAAGATAAACCCGCGTCGCATACGGCAGCACCACGTGACGGTTCACGATGATGTTCGCCGGCGACTCCCCCTTTTCATACCCGACGGAATTCAAGGCCGAGATCGAGACGTTCGGAAGCACGTCGATATACCGCGCCAGATCAAATCGCGATCGAGACAACTCGGTGCCCGTGCCCGCGGCCATCAGCGTCCGATTCGGGCCCAGGGCCAACGCGTTGATCTGGGATGTCGCCGGGCTGAGCGACGTGTTGACAATTCCGGCCGTGCCGAAGCCGGTATCCAATACGCCGTCGCTCGAATAAGCCGCCAGCGCGAAGTTCCCTCCCGACGTTCCCCCAAGCACCAGATTCTGTCGATAATCGCTCACCAGCGCATTGCCGACTGACTCGACACCAAGGTGGGTGTCGACAAACCCCGTATGGGCCGTTCCAAACGTTTTGTCCACGGCCCCGTTGGCCTGTAATCGCGCCAAAGCCAGGTCGTCACCGGAACCCGGAACGTCGTCGTGAAAAGAGATCATTTGGCTGCCGGTGGTGCCGCCAATAACAATCTTGCCTCCCGGCTGGATCACCACGCTTGTTGCCGACGAATACTTGTGACCCGGAACTTTTGCGATCAATCGCCCATCGCCGGCGAAACTGCTGTCCAGCTTCCCATTCTTGTTCAGCCGCGCCACCGAAAAGCTCGACGCAGATCCGTCGGTGCGCGTCGAAACACCCGCGGCCACAATCTTCCCGTAGTCTGAATTGCTGGCGGCGCTTCCATTGTAATCAATCGCGACCGCCGTGGCCAGTTCATCGTTGCCCTGATCGATATACGTGTACCCATTCTTGCCAAAAGACTTGTCCACGCTTCCGTTAGAGTTCAACCGCGCCATGGCTATATCGTCATCACCCTGCATGTATGACCTTCCTGCCACAACGATCTTTCCATCTTTCTGAAGCGCCATCGCGTAGATGCCTGAATTGCCCGAGTTGAACGTCAGCTTGATGTAGCCAAGGCCTTTGTTGAACGATGGATCGAGCGTTCCATTTGGAAGCAGGCAGCCCACAAAGCTTTGAAATTGAGTATTCTCCCCTGATCCTTTGGAGAACCCGCCGGCGAAGACAATCTTCCCATTCGGTTGAACCGCCACGGCTTGTGCCGTCAGATTTTTCCCAAAGTAGAAGATCGCGCTGCCAATTTGTTCCGGTCCAAAGCTGGAGTCCGTCAGGCCGTCGCTGAAACGGGCAATAATCGCTCCCTCCTGCGTGTCCTGGCCAACCACGACATATTTGCCATCCGGCTGAAACGCCATCGCCCTAGCAATCTCCGACGAACCCCCGTTCGACACCAGCACCGGCGCACCGTTGTTGAAATTCGGGTCCAGCGTTCCAGCGCTGAACAATCGCCGTCCCTCAAGACGCTCAAAACAAGGCCGCACCGAACTGGTAGTGGAAATTGCACGCATCGCCGCCTCCTGGCTGTAAAACAATTAAGGCGGCGACTATAAGCAGCCCCCCCCGGCCAGCAACAAAAAACTTCGACCGTCGTACAAATGTCATTTGAAAGTCATAATTTAGCATGAATGCGATTGATCTCTATGTCGCCAGATCCAACTCCCGAACCGGCCACGCACCATGCAGCAGATCGCGCAGGCGCCGGTTGCGGAGAATCTGGTCCTGATGCCAGGAAAGAGCCTGGTCCCGCCGCCGGCCAGCCTCCAGAAGCTGGCCTTCCAGGCTGCGAATCCGCCGTTGCGATTCGTCGAGTTGTTGTTGAAGGATCCGGCACCCCCCACAGCCATCCATTGCTGAATGTTCGACTCCGTTCACTTACCATTCTTGGGGCTAACACTACTGTTTTCAAGTCACTGAACGGTTACTGTGTCACGGAAAGTGTTTATTGAGGCCGGGGATTGGTGAGTGAGGGAGCCGAGGGGAACCGGGGAGAAACACTAGCCACGAATCGCACGAATTTCACGAAGGAGGAAGGGGGATTGTGGGGGCGGGATTTGGTGGCGGGTGGCGGTGGAGGGGGACGGGAGCGGGCGGGGTGATGGTGGGCGGAGGTGGCGAGGGGTGGAAGGGAAGGGCCGGGGTAGATGGGGCGGTGGATATTATGAATGTCCCCTTATCCTTTTTGTCACACTAAATAGCTCCTCATTGAACCGAAAGCGGGCTTGTGGCAGACATGGCAGACATCTCCGGGAAATTCGGATAATTTCGACTGTCGCGGCACTTTCGGTATTTGGTGGAGCTATTTAGCCAGATAATCGCGCTATCTCCGCCTGCGGCTTCGCCCGTCATATGCCCAATCAGCCTGCCTTCCCAAGGGGGAACCAGACGCAGGTAGAGTCCAGATGTGACGCGCTGGTTTAGACTGTGCCTGGTGTTTTCCGAAGAAGATAAGGGGCTCATTCATGTATGCGCAGGCGCGGCCGGCCCGGCGGCTTTGTGTGGGCGGTGATGAGCCTATTTTTCGGTGAGGGTGAGGTCTTTGATCCAGACTTTTCCTTTTTCGCCGCCGAGGATGAAGCCGATGCGGTTCCCTTCGGGCAGGATGATTCCATATGCAATATGTACGACGGCAGTGGAGGCAGTGGCAAGAATGAGAAATGACTCCCGACCCCTTAGAAATTTCCCGAGTGGCCACGAATTTCACGAAGGAACAGGGGGATTGTGGGGCGGGATTTGGTGCCGGTTGGAGGTGGAGGGGGACGGGAGTGGGCGAGGGGTGGTGGGGCGGTGGGCGGCGTGGGAGGGACGGGCAGCGGCGGATGCGGCGGTGGAGCCCCGACCCTTAGAAAGCTCGCCGACCCCGCCGACCCCTTAGAAATTTCGCCATCGCTCCACAACTGACCAGCCGCGATTACGAAACGACCGCGGTGCTGTTAATCAACGTGCTGGGCCCATCCTTGCGTTGAATGCTGATCTTAATCGTCCGCCTCCCGGCCGTCGTGTACTTGTGGCCGCCGGTCACATCCCACCGGTTATATCCCTTGTTAAAATACAACTGTCCCACCGTCAGCGGCGTCACCGTTCCATCGCCCCAGTCCACCACCGCATGATAAACGCTCGCGTCGCGATTGTTGGAGTCATGATCGGTAAACGATCCAACCACTCCCCCAAAGCTGACGTTGTGGGTCAAGTTGATCGTCCTGGAAATGGGAGTCAGCTCCGCTGCCACGTTCACCACCCCCGTCACGGCGGACGTCGGTCCGCCACCCTTGGCTGCAACCGTGATGCGTGTAATAAATTGCCCGTTCCCCTTGTACGTGTGCGTTCCCTTGACCCAAAACTGCCCGGCCACCCCGCTCTGAACGACAGTCCCAACGGTAGTTGTGCCATCGCGCCAGTCGATGCTGGCCGTGAACTGGTTGGCGTTAGACCCCACCGGAGCCTTGAAGTCGGCCACAATCTCCGTAAAGCTCACGTTCTGGTTTTCTGGAAGCGTGCGCCCACTAAGTCCGGTGATCGGCGGAACAATGGGCGTCGTGTCAGTGCCAGTGTTGTTATCTGGTGTCGGGTCCGCGCCATTGGACGCATCATCCGCAATCGTGGCCTTGTTGCTGATGGACTGCACGCCCGAGGGAGCCGGATCATTGACCGTCACCGCAAAGACCGTGCTGCCTTTGCCGCCGGCGGCGAGGTTGCCGACCGTAAATTGATAAAGGTCGCTGACAATGTGCACCCAGCCGACAGAGCTGGCGCTGGGGTTGAACATTGTATTGGCGGGCAGTGTTTCGCTGATAACGACACCCGTCGCGTCCTGGTGGCCGGCGTTGGAGTAGGAAAGCGTGTAAGGAACGGTGCCGCCGGGCCTCGAGTTAATGCCGCCGTCGCTCTTGGTGAGCACCAAGTCGGGGGCGGCGGTGAGGGTGTCGCTGTCCTTCCCGGTGTTGTCGGAAAGGGAGACGTCGGTGCCGTTGGCGCCGTCATCGGCGATGGTGGCGGTGTTATCAAATGTGCCGTGGCCAGCGGGGACCGATTTCAGCAGGCGGACGGCGAACTTAATGGTCTGGCCGGTGCTGGAGACGGCCAGGCTGCCGATGTCGAAGGTCCCGACTGTTCCGGCGGCCGAGCCGTCAATCACGCCGGTCCAGCCGGCGGTGCTGTGGGCGAAGTCAAAAACGGCATCGGTTGGGACGGCGTCGGTGATCTTGACGCCATTGGCGGTGACGAAGCCGCCGTTGCGGTAGGTGAGGGTGTAGACGACGAGCTGGCCCGGCGTGACGGAAGTGACGCCGTTGGAGTTGTCGATCTTCAGGTCCACGCCGCCGACGAAGGTGTCTTCCTTTTTGGAGTCGTTAGAGGGATTGGTGTCCTGCGCGGAGCTGACGGTGGCGGTGTTGCTGATCGTGGTGTTGGAGGCGGCGGTGGAGACGGTGCCGGTGACGGTGTAGGTGACGGAGCCGCCCGCCGGCACATCGATGGTGTCGCTGATGTCGCCGGTGCCGCTGGTGGAGGCGGTGCTCGACCAGGAGATGTTGGAGAGATCGGTGGGGAAGTTGTCGGTGACGCCGACGCCGCTGGCGTCGCTGGGGCCGGCGTTGCTGACGACGATGGTGTAGGTGAGCGTAGCGCCGGGGCCGACGGGATCGGGAGAATCCGACAGGCTGACGGAGATGTCGCTGGCGCGGGTGACGCTCGACTGCTGGCTGTCGCTGTCGTCACCGGTGTTGACGAGCGTCTGGTCGGCGGAGGTGGCGGTGGACTGAACGGTGACGGCGGCGTTGTTGGCTGTGGAATGGTCAGCGGTGAACTTGAGGGTGAGGGTCTCGTCGGCGCCGGGTGCGAGAGAGGGAATGGTCCAGGTGCTACCTGAGAACGTGCCGGCGGTGGCGGTGGACTTGCTGAAGGTGACGCCGGACGGCAGCGTGAAAAGCTCGTCGAGCTTGACGTTGGTGGCAGCCGTCAGACCGCTGTTGTTGACGGTAACCGTGAAGACGAGGTTGTCGGCGCCGGAGCCGGCGGTGACCGCCGCGCCCGGGCCGGCGACCTTCACGTGCATGTCCACGTCGTTGTCCGCGATCGTGACGGTGTGCTTGGTGGAATCGACGGTGAGAGCGCCGGCGGAGGGAGTGGTCAGGCCAAGTTGGACGGTCTCGTCGCCCTCGGAAATTGAATCATCGACGATGGCGAGGGAGACGTCTTTGGTCGAGCCGGTGTCGCCGGCGAGGAAGGTGACTTGCTGGCCGTTGAAGGTGTAATCGACACCGCCTCCAGTCGCGGTGCCGGTGCCGGCGTCGGCGACGTCGATGGTGAGGTCATTGGCCAGGCTGGCGGTGCCTTCGGGGCTGAAGGTGGTGAGCTTCACGCCCACGGTATGCGGGGAAGTCCCCTCGGCCGCGTTGCTGCTCGGTGCCGCGAAGGAGACGGTCGCGGTTTCGTTGTCGTTGATAGTCCCAATCGCCGGCGAGGTGCCGACGCCATATCCGGTGCCGCTGTTGACGGACAGGATCGCTGTCTCATCGCCTTCGACGAGCTTGTCGTTGGTCGGTGTCAGCGTGACCTGCGCCGTGCTGCTGGCGGCGGCGATGGTGATCGTCCCGAGGCCGGTAGCGGTGTTGAAGGAGTCCGCGCCGCTCAGCGAGTAATCGTTGGCGAAGTCTGCCGTCCCGCCGGCACTGAAGTTGATCGTGACCGGGTCGGTGGTGTCGCCGGAGCGGGTGAAGGTGTAGACGAGCGTGCCGGCGCTGCCTTCGGACACGCTGGTGGCCGCGCCAAGCGCCACGCTCACCGACGTGCTCTGGAGGACCACGTCGTTGGCCCCCGCGCCGCCCATATAGGTGATCCTCTCGTTAACGCCGCCAACCGGGACGGTGGTGCTCTCCGGTTTGCCGGCGAAGGCCCCGGTCGTGGTGCCGGCCGAAGTGTTATTGATGATCGTGAATGCATCGGACGCCGTCGGGACGTACGTGGCCGAGTTCACCGTCAGGGTCGCCGCCGAGTCGATCGTCAGGGCGCCTGCGACCAAAATCTTTTCGTAGACGGTTCCAGAGGTCACATCAGAGATGAAGCCGCCGGTGGAGGTGAAGCTGGCGGCATTGCCGAAGCTCAACGTGTTGTAATTCACCGGGCTGATGACAGCCGTGATGCTGATCGCGCCGCTGTTGCTGTCGCCGACTTGCACGGTGCCGGCGGTGATGCGACTGAGCTCGGGATTGGAGAGCTCCACCAGGTTGTTGGTCGGTCCGCTCGGGGAACCCACGTCGATGGGCGTAGCGTTGGTCTTCTGGCGCAAGGTTACCTGATTTGTTCCGGCGTTGATTGTCGTGCCGCTGGTGTCGATGCGAAGGGTATCGCCAATAATGGTGATGTTGCCGGTGCCGAGCGAGGAGACGGTGGCGCCGGTGGCAGCCAAAGCGATGGCGTTTCCGGTCCCCACGCCGCGCGTGCCATCGAGGGTGACGTTCCCATTCGTGCCGCCGAGCACCTGACCAGCGCTTAGAATCCCGATGCCGCCATTGCCGCTCGAGGCGACTCCGGTGCCGCCGCCGACGCCGGTGATGACGATGTTGCCACCCACGGATTGAATCGTCCCGCCCGCCACCTGGACGCCGCTGTTGGCGGTCCCGAGGGAGATCCCGCCGGTTCCCGTTACCACGGTGGAATTGCCTGTGGAACCGCCACGAATTAGTCCTCCAGCAACCAACCTCACGCCGACCTGGTTGCCCGCTGAGTTGTCGCCGCCCTTGCCGAGCACGCTGACGATGCCCGTCCCTGTGCTCTCGAGCGTGCCGGAGACGGTCACTCCGGTAAAGGAGCCGGCGGTGGCCGTGGCCTGCTGGTTGGCTTCCACCGTCAGCGCGCCATTCTGAGTCGCGATCCGCCCGGTGCCGTTGACGACGATGTTCTTGCTCGCCTTCAGTGTCGCGGCGCCCGCGCCGGAGAGGACGTAGTTGGCGCCCGCGCCGACGTTGATCACATCGACTCCAGGCGACGCGGCATCATCCTGCAGGTCGACGTTCAGGTTCTTGTCGGCGCCAAAGGTGATGGCGCCATTGAGATTGACCGTGTCGTCGCCGGCGCCGCCGTTGATCGTCAGGCCGGCGGTAAACTGCGGCGTGGCGGAGACGGTCAGCGTGTCGTTGCCCGCGCCGAGGTTGATCGTCAGCGACCCCGTCGGGATGGCGAAATCCGTCTGCTCAAAAGTAGCCGTCGAGCTGCGCAGCCGCAGCAGGCCGTCGCTCGCCGTGGACCCATTGTCCTCGAGGAAAACGGTATCCGCGCTGTCAGGGAGGTTGAAGATCACATCGGTGGCGGTGCCGGAGTTGATGACCGGCTCCAGGCCGGTGTAATTCACCGTCCCGAAATTGCTCATCGCGACGCTGCCGTCGTGTGCGTTGGTGGAATTGTACGTCACCGTGCCCTGTGAACCGCCGCTGATCACGAGCTTGTCGCCCGGCGCGACGGTCGGGTCGCCGCCGTTGTAGAAGACTCCCGCGGCGTTGATGAAGTCGCCGCCGGAGAGGTCGAGGGTGACCGTATCGCTGCCGCCGGCGGTGTTAATCGTGAGGCTGCCGGTGACGGCGCTGAACGGCACGGTGAGGGTGCGCCCGCCGTTGCTCAGGGTGCTCGCGGGAGCGGTGCTCGGCACGCCGTCGAAGACTTCTGCCGCATCGGTGATTTCAAGCTGGGTGCCGTTGTTGATCAGCTTGAAGGTAAGATCGTTGTTCTTGCCGGTCGCGTTAGTGTCGGCGATGGTGAGGTTTCCCGAGCCATCGAGGGCTGCGTGCAGGGAGGTATCGTCGTCCTGAATGGTGCCGGTGGCGGCGTCATCGGGAGCCGCGGCGGCGGTGAAGCCGCCGCCGGTGGTGGCGGTGAGGGTCACCGTCTCGTCGGGCTCGACGGTGGAGTCAGGAGTGGGATCGATGGTGACGGAAGCCTGGGTGGCGTTGGCGAGGAAGTCGACGGTGCCGGTGGTGGAGGTGAAGGTGGATGCGCCGCTTTGGGTGTAATCGGTGTTGAAGGTGGCGGTGCCGCCGACGGAGAAGCTGAGGGTCTTGGCGCCGAGGAAGCCGCTGCGGGTGAAGGTGTAGACGAGGTTCCCTGAGCCGTCCTCGACGACGGACGCGGGTGAGACGGCGACGGAGACAGTCGCGTCGTCGTTGGTGATGGTGCCGGTCAGGTTGTTGAACTGGCTGTCGACGTTGTAGCCGGCGCCGCTGGCGACGGTGAGCACGGCGGTCTCGTCCGCCTCCACCGTGTTGTCGGCGACGGGGGTGAGCGTGACCGTGGCGGTGTCCTGGCCGGGGGCGAAGGTGACGACGCCATCGGTGGCGGTGAAGGACGTGGCGCCGCCTTGCGAGTAGTCGCTGGTAAAGGTGGCAGTACCGGCGACGCTGAAGTTGACGGCCAAAGAGTTGGTGAGCACGCCGATGCGCTTAAACGTGTAGACGAGCCCAGTGCCGCTGTCCTCGGCCACCGAGCCGGGGGCGCCGGAGACGGAGACGGTGGTGTCATCGTTAATGATGGTGCCGGTGCCGGAGACGCTGCCGGTCGTGGCGACGCTGTAGGCGTTGCCGCTGGCGAGGGTGAGGATCACCGATTCGTCCGACTCGGTAAGGGTGTCGGCGTGGGGGGTGATGGTGACGGTGGCGGTTGGGGAATTGGCGAGGAAGGTGACGGTGCCGGCGGTGGCGCTGAAGCTGGCGGCGCCGCTCTGCGTGTAGTCGGTGTCGGCGGCGGCGTTGCCGGTGAAGGCCGCGACGCCGGAGACGTTGAAGTTGACCGTCAGCGGATTGGTCAGCGGGCCTTCGCGGGTGAAGGTGTAGACGAGGTTGCCGCCGCTGTCTTCGGCGACGCTGGTGGTCGCGCCGATGGCGAGGTTGACGGCCGGGAAAGCGACCTGCGTGACGGTGGGCTGTTGGCCGGCGGTCGCCGGATCGCCGTCGCTTTGCACGCTGGCGGTTTGGGTGGAGGAGCCGGTGCCCTGGTTGGTAATGGTGGTGGCGGTGTCGTTGGGATTGATCTGGGCCGTGAAGACAACTTGCACATTCTGGCCGGCGTTGAGGGTGCCGATGCTGATGGGGAAGGGATTCAAGACGCCAAAGTCCAGCTCACCTGCTGCCAGATGGGGCGTCGCGCCGTCGCCTTGGTGGGCGGCGGGCAGGCGGCGCTCGCTCTGGTGGATGTAGCCGTACATCAGGTTGTCGCTCGCGCTGCCGGTGTAGATGTCATCCAGGCCAAGCTGGTGCCCAAGTTCGTGCAATACGGTGGTGAGGGCATCGACGCGGCCGGCCGCGCCGCCGGTGGCGGTTGCGGTCATTTCGGTGCCGGCCCCGGAGAACTCGCTGTCGTCGCCCGGCGTCGGATCGATGAACCAGGAATTGCCGGCGGCGTTGCTGTCAAGCGTGACTTTCCCGGCGGCGGCTTCGCCGAGATAGAGGCCTGGGAGATCTTTGACGGAGAAGGTGACGTGGCGGAGGAGCGCGTCCTGCGCCGGCGTGATGCCTGCGGCTTCCCAGCGGGCGATGGCGGCAGCCGACAAGGGAGTTGAGCTCGGCCTGGGAAAGGACGCCGTCATCCAAGATCACCGGCGGCTGCACGACCGGCGGCGGCACGACAACCACTGGCGGCGTCATGGTCCCGCCGGGCGGTTGCTGGATGACTGGCGGCAGTGGTCAGTGCGGCGCGACCACATCCTCCGGCGAAGGCGCGAAGAGCAACGGAAGACCGCTCGTGTTTCCAAATCCGGTCGTCTGCGACACGAGAGTCACACCGTGGCCTGCTGGATTGGCATTAGCTATGAATCCATCCGCAGTCGGGAACGACCCGGAGCCTTCTGTAAAACCTTGGATATTGAATACATAGGATGCCGTTCCGTTCGCGCGTCTGGTGAGACCAATGCCCGTATCGACGCCACTTCCGGCCGCAGTGTTGCCGGCCATATGCAGATTAATCGTCGGATGAACGCCGGCGACGGTCGGATTGCCGCCGCCTGAATCGACGCGAATGCCGAAGCGATTGCCGCCGAAATTCAGCGCGCGTGACGTTATTGTTAAGAATCGACGCGTTGATGGTGCCGTTATTGTCGCTCGTTGCCAGAACCTGGATCCCCACGCCATCCTGGCCGCTGATAGTATTGCCGCTGATTGTGCTGCTCAGTGTTGGGGCGTCGGAGCCGGGAGCGATCAGGTAGGTCGTAGATATCGCGATGGCCTGCGCGCCGACGCTCACAATGCCACCGATGTGGTTGTTCGTGATGTCGGCTTTTGCAACGGGACTCGTGCCCTCAATTCCGATGCCGATCTCCGTGCCAGCAATGTTCGAAATGGTATTGTTGTCGATGGTCCAATGCGCCGTCCCTGAGCCCTTATCGAAGAGCGTTCCGAGAATCGCATTCGCCCCCATCGGGTTGGCAGCGCTCTGGCCATTGATGAGGTTGTTTTGGATGAGGATAAGGTTGGTTGTGCTGCCCGGCGTTCCCCAATGGCCGACGGGACTGCTGCTGACCACGTTGCCAAACTGCGCCGTGATACCCGAGCCGCCGGGAAAGTTCGTAATTGTATTGCCCGCGATCGTTGCCTTATCGATGCTCGACGTGACGGAGGTGGAGCCGAAGCCGAGCAGGCGGATGGCAGAGCCGTGCGTATTCGCGCTCGCCGTGTCGCTGGTGAGGGTGTTATTCGAGATGTTGGCGTTCGAGATAGTGCCTGCAAAGTTTTGAATATCTACGCCGTGCTCGTAAGCGTTGGTCAGCGTGTTGGCGGTGATAGTGACGACGCCGGAAACGTTGTCGTTCGCCGGGTTCACGCCGGGTTGGAAGCCGAAGCCGATGTTGGACCGGTCGTCAACCGGCGCGGAGGCGGTGCCGGAGTTGTTGATCGTGCCGTTGTTGAACGTGAAATTCACCACGCCGGTACCGCTGATGCCGCTGTTTACCGTGTCGTGGATGTTCAGGTCGGTGAACGACGGGCTCGTCGTGTTCGTGAGCATGATGCCGGCACCCGTGGTGTGCTGGATCGTGCCACCGGAAAAATTGCCGCCCACGCTGGTATTGCCGTCGCCTGTTACCGTCAGCCCGCCGCTGCGCCGGTCGCATTGAGGAAGATGCCATTGACCGGACCGCTCGCGCCGTTCCCGCGGAGATGCTCTTGAAGGTCAGCCCGGTCGCGCTGATCGTGGTGCTTGTCACTTCGAGCGCCGCGCCCGTGGTCGTAGCCAGCGTGTTGTTCGCACCCGTGACTTCGATGGTACCGCCGCCCGTCGCCGAGAAGGCCTTGTTGGTGCCGGTGCTCGCCGTGATGCCGCCGGTGAAATGGATCGTCGTACCCGTGTTGTGTGCTCAGCAGAATGCCGCTTCCGGTGTCGCTGATCGCCCCATTGAACGTCACATCGCCACTGGTCGTCTTATTGGAAATGTTGACGGAGTGTCCGGCGGTGTTGGTGATCGTGCCGCCGTACGTGACGGCCACCTTGCCGCCGTTGATCAGGACGTCATCCCCTGTGATGCTCGCCAGCGAGCCGGAGTTGGCCGTGAGGCTGCCGTCGACGCCGGTGAGCTTAATCCCCTCCGTCGTGCTGCTGGTGACCGTGAGGCCGGCGAAGGTCGCGGCCAGCGTGCCGGTGGTCAGATCGAGCGCCTTGCCCGTGCCATTAAGCGTCACGGTATTGCTCACCGTGAGCGTGCCGAAGCTTGAGCCGCTGATGTCGATGTTGGAATCGCCGATGGTGATTCCCTTGATCGTGTTGTCGGTCGAGAGGCCGACGACGGTGCCTCCTGTATTCGTCAGCGTCGGGTTGGTTCCGGCCCCTTGCAGCGTAAAACCGCCGACGCTCAGCGCCTCGCCCTCGCCTTGCAGGGTCTGGCTGGCTTCAAGGGCGATGCCGCCGGTGTAGGCGCCGGAGCCGGTATTGACGTAGAGGATGTCGCCCGTGCCGTCGGGGTCGGTGGCTGCAACGTTTAGCGGTGCCAGTGACGTGAAGGGGCGCGTCGAGCGGCCATCGCTCGTGCCGTTGGCGCCCGTGTAGGTGTTGTCGACGTACCAGACTTTTGTGCGCCGACATTGATGGTGACGTGGCCGACGCTGGTGAGGTCATCGGCGTTACCAGCGATGCCGTCGAGGCCTTTATCGGTGATGGTGTAGGTGAAGTGTGTCGGCGCCGGTGAAGCCGGCGGCGGGGAGGTAGGAGAAATTCCCGGAGGAATTCATGGTGATGGTGCCGCCCTGGGCGGAGGTGGCGGTGGCGGTGCCGCCGGAGAAAGCCGCGTTCTGAAGATTTTTGAGAGTGAAGGTGTCGCCGAGGAATTCGGTGTCATTGGCGGTGACGCTGCCGCTGACCTGGGCGGCGGGACTGGAGCCGTGGGTCACGCCCACTTCGAGGAGCGTGTTGGCGACGGCAGTGTAGGTGTCATTATGCGCGAGCGGCGAAACGTCCACATTGCCGAGCGTGGTGTTCGAGTCGAGCACATCGGCGAAGCTGACGTTGGTGAGGTCGGTGTTGCCGTTGTTGGTGAGGACCACCGTGTAGAGGATGGTGTCACCGGGCTGGAACTTGCCGTCGCCGTTTACATCCCCGCCGGGCGCGAACGCCGCCACCTTGGTGACGCTCATCGGATTCACCGTGAGGAACACCCGCCGCTCCAGCGCTTCCATCCCATCCACCGCCCGCGCACAGGCAGCCCGACCCTTGGCTTGCCGGCTGTTCAACAAATTCCCGTCCTTATTCCCACGACGCTCACTGGCAGATTTACGACTCATATTTCTCCTGACAATAATCACCATGCTCCACCTGGTCGGGAGCGCAAAGCATGAAGGAAGCCAGCCTGAGGCCGACCACTGATCTCACGCGCGACCCAGATAAAGCAAGATTGCGCAATAACCCTGAACAGAACCAGACACAATCGATCCCCAAGCGGTCGATGAGAGAGATTACACCCAACCCCATTGGCTTCAAACCCCCGCGGCAACAAATTCACACGAAAAGACGTCCAAATCATATTCAGAAACACGGCCTGCGCGCTCACGCTCTGGTTGAATGTGAAGCTGGGCACATTAATCCGCAGTTGCTGCCAAGCCCCTCCCCGTTCACCCGCGCCGCCTCCGCACAAACCCCTTCTCCTTCACAAAGTTTCCTGTCCATTAGCGGCCAATATTCCTGACAATTTATCCTTGATCTCCGCCACCCTATAAGAAAAGATAATGTTCGAAAAAGATAAGGAGTCATTCAGGTAACCGTTCAGTGACTCGAAACACATCGTGTGCCGCAGGCGTCAGATCGGCAGTTACGATTGTTGAATTAGTTAAAGTGATCAGGTAGCCCTCAAGTGGGGACGGGCCGGGGCGGATGTGGCGGTGGAGTTCCGACCCTTTGAAATTTTCAGGCGGAGACCGTGCGATTCTGGGTGATATGGCAGGTGAATATGGGAATTGACTCCCGACCCCTTAGAAATTCGGTTAGGTGTGGCGGAGGGGGGGAGCGTCATTTTGAGGAGTTTGATTGTTTTGGGGCGTCGGGAGTGGTGGGGGGTTTGGGTTTTTTGGGTTCCAGGTTGGTCATGAGGGTGGCGGGGTCGAGG
This sequence comes from uncultured Phycisphaerales bacterium, assembly GCA_963788015.1. Taxonomy (GTDB): domain Bacteria; phylum Planctomycetota; class Phycisphaerae; order Tepidisphaerales; family Tepidisphaeraceae; genus JBBRHH01. The sequence continues at coordinate 405,236 of CAWBEY010000012.1, read as the reverse complement.
GTGATGGGGGCGCCGGTTTGGGGAATTTCTTGTTTGGCGGTCCAGAGGATGCCGTTGACGACGAGGCGGCGGAGGCCGGGGAGGGACCAGTTTTTGTGGAGGTGGCCGCCGGTGAGGACGAAGGCGCGGCCGCCGTCGGGGCGGTCGTAGGTCCAGCAGACGATGTTTTCGGCGCCGGTGATGGGGGCGTCGGGCTTTTTGTTGGGGGAGAGCTGGGTGGTGCGGAGGATGGGGGTGATGCCTTTCAGGTTCTCGACGAATTTGGATTTTAAGATCCAGCCGTCGTTGAGGGTGAAGGGTTCGACGCCGCGGGTGACCTCGTGCTCGGGGAAGTGATCGAAGGTTTCGTCCCAGTGTCCGCGAGCGCCGCCGGACTTGGTGTCGAAGACGCCGCCGAGCCATTTCATCGCCTGTGTGCCGGGCTCGGTGGGGTAGTCGATGACCTGGTGGAGGTGGACGATGCCGACGCCGGCGTCCATCATTTTCTGGATTTCGTCGGCGTGCTCGATGGTGGTCTGGCTGCCGCCGCCGTCCATGTAGAAGACGAGGGTGCGTGCGCCCTGGAGGGTTTCGGGATCGGTGGGCCAGCCGTCTTTGGCCATGACGACGGCGACGCCGGGGGATTGCTGGAGCATGCGCATGAGGAGTGCGCAGCCGGCGAAGTGCTCGTGCTCGCCGGAAGGATGGCCGCTGCCGCCATCGCCGGCGATGAGGACGATTTTGGCGGCGGCGGGATCGGTGGGCTGGACTTCGATGGGAGTGGCGGAGCGGTCGAAGGGGTCGATGGGTTTGGAAGGCTCGGCGGCGGTGGCGGTGGCGACGCAGGCGAAGAGGAGGAGAAGGGCAGGTTGGAGCAGGCGCTGTTGGAGCAGGCGTTGGGGGTTCATGGGATCTTTCGGGTGGATGCGGTTAAGCGATGATGTCTTTGACGACGCGGCCATCGACGTCGGTGAGGCGGAAGTCGCGGCCGGCTGTAGCGGAAGGTCAGTTTTTCGTGATCGAGGCCCAGGAGGTAGAGGATGGTGGCGTGAAGGTCGTGCATGTGGACTTTGTCCTGGACGGCTTTGTGGCCGAATTCATCGGTGGCGCCGTGGGCGAAGCCGGGTTTGACGCCGCCGCCGGCGAGCCAGGTGGTGAAGCCGAGGGGGTTGTGGTCGCGGCCGGTGCCATTTTTTTCGGCGTAGGGGGTGCGGCCAAACTCGCAGCCCCACCAGACGAGGGTGTCTTCGAGGAGGCCGCGCTGCTTGAGATCGGCGAGGAGGCCGGCGACGGGCTTATCGACGGCGCGGGCGTGGTCGAGCGTGTTTTGGGAGATTGGAATGCTGATCCCAGGCGGGGTTGGCGGTGCCGTCGCCGTAGGTGACCTGGATGTAGCGGACGCCTGATTCGCAGAGGCGGCGGGCCATGAGGCACTGGCGGCCGAAGGTGTCGGTGGGGGCTTTGCCGATGCCGTACATGTCGAGCGTGGCGGGGGATTCACCGGCGACGGTCATGACGTCGGGGGCTTTGTTCTGCATTTGCCAGGCGAGCTCGTAGGAGTTGATGACGGCTTCCAGTTCGGCGTCGCCGGGGCGGGTGCGGAGCTGTTCGGCCGTTGAGTTGCTGGATCAGGTCGAAGGCGCGGCCCTGGGCTTCTTTGGAGGCGCTGGGGTTGGCGAGGTTGCGGATGACCAGATCGGAGGCGGGGCCGCCGGCCTTGCCGATGGGTGTGCCCTGGTAAACGGCCGGGAGAAATGCGTTGCCGTAGTTGCGCGGGCCGCCGTTGCCGGAGGAGGGGGCGATGCGTGACAAAGCCGGGGAGATTTTCGTTTTCGGTGCCCAGGCCGTAGGTGACCCAGGACCCCATGGAGGGGCGGATGAAGTTGGTGGATCCGCAGTGAAGGAAGAGGGTGGCGGGGCCGTGGGCGACGCCTTCGGTGTGCATGGAATGAACGAAGCAGAGATCGTCAACGTGCTGGTTGATTTCAGGAAAGAGGGTGGAGGACCAGCGGCCACACTGGCCGTGCTGGGCGAAGTCCCAGGGGGATTTCATGATGCGCTGGGTTGAGCCGCGTTTTTCGGTGTTGGCCAGGAGGCGTGCATCATCGAAGGCAGGCCATCTGGCCGTCGCCTTTGATGAGGGCGGGCTTGTAATCGAAGGAATCGACGTGACTGACGCCGCCCTGCATGAAGAGGAAGATGATGCGCTTGGCACGGGGGGCGAAGTGAGGGGATTTGGGGGCCAGTGGGTTGGCGGTGGCAGCGGCGGCGGGGGCGCGCTGGGCGTTGAGGCCGGCGAGGGCGAGATATCCAAATCCGCAACCGGCGGCTTTCAGGGCTGCGCGGCGAGAGAAGAGGTGGGTCATGTTGGATGCTCCGGCGGGGGTCGTGGCACGTGCGGTTGTGCCGGCGTCAATCCCCGTATCTGAAATCCATGGATGCGAACAGGGCGTGGAACAGTTGGGACCAGGCTTCTATGTCGCCGATCTTATCATCTGTTGAGGAGGTTTTGAGGAAATGCAGGGCCAGGGCACGTTCGGGGTCGGTGGGTATTCGGCCGAGAGTTTGGCGGTAGGCCCATTCGATGCGCTGGAGGGCGTCGCAGTCGGATTTCTCGGCGGCGAGGCGGGTGGCGGCGTGGCGGGATTGGTCGAGAACGAAGGGGTTGTTCAGCATGAAGAGGGCTTGCGGGGCGACGGTGCTGACGTTGCGCTGGCTTGTGCTGACGCTGGGATCGGCGAAGTCGAAGGCGTCGAAAATTTCGGGCAGTGCGTTGCGGAAGACGGGGAGGTAGACGCTTCGGCGGGTATCGGTTTGTTTGAAACCGAAGTCGGAGGCGAGGGGTGTTTTGTAGGTTTGGCCTCCGGTGTCGGGGCTGAGCTGGCCGCTGGTGAAGAGGATGGCATCGCGGATGCACTCGGCGTCGAGGCGGCGGCGGTTCATGCGGCCCCAGAGGCGGTTTTCGGGGTCGGCCTCGAGGGCGGAGGTGGGGGGTGTGCTAGATTGCTGGTAGGCGTGGGACAGGACGATTTGGCGGATGAGCTTTTTCATCGACCAATGATCTTCAAGCAAACGGCTGGCGAGGAAATCGAGCAGTTGCGGGTCGGTGGGGGACTGGCCGGTGGTGCCGAAGTTGTCGGGGGTGCGGACGATGCCCTGACCCATGAGCCAGAGCCAGGCGCGGTTGGCCATGACGCGCGGGGGGAGGGGGTTTTCGGGGCTTGCGAGCCATTGGCCGAGTTGTAGGCGGCCGCTTTGGTTGGCGGGGATCAGCGGAGGGTTTTTGACGGGTACGACTCGGAGGAAGCCGCGCGGGGCGGGGTCGGCGAGGGTTTGGACGCTGCCGCGGACGTGAACGCGGGTGTCGCCGATGGTTTTGGATTCGCGGACGGAGACGACAGCGTCGCGCTGGGGGCCGGTGTCGATGAGCTTTTTCAATTCGGATTCCAGGCGCTTGAGGTTGTCTTGTGCGGAGGCGGTGGTGGGGTGGGTGGAGGGTTGTGTGGTGGAGGCCTGGGTGGCGGGGGCGGTGGTGGCGGTCGAGGCGACGGTGGAGGAAACCGGGGCGGCGTCGAGCATTTCGGCGGGGAGGAATTGGACGGCGTCGGCGGTGATGATGCCTTTGGCGTTTTCGTTGGAGACGATGACGAAGCCCTGGCCATTTTTTTCGAAGGTGTATTGGCCGAGGGAGACGAAATGGCCGTCGAGGGGGGGATCTTCTTTTTCGTTGACGGTCATGGTTTTTTCGCCGTCAGCGCTGAAGACGGTGACCGAGACGCTGGCGGCGCGGTCGGGGTGGGCGGTGTAGGCGAAGCGGACTTCATACTTGCCGGCGTGGGAGATGTCGGGGAGGAAGGTGAGGGTGCGGGATTCGCTGTGATCGGAATCGTCGACGAGGTAGCCGTCGCCGATGTAGGACTTGGCCGCGCTGGAGTGGCGCCACTGTCCGACTCGCTTGGCCTGGGTGTCGTCAACGACGAGGCCGGAAAGGGCGGAGAGGGGGAGGATGGAGTCTTTGGCGGATTTGGTGTTGTGGGAGGCGTCGGCGAGGGATTTGGCGTGGGCGATTTTGGATTTGAGGGAGGCGACGGCAGCGTCGTGGGCGGCGAAGATCTGATCGCGCCCGGGATCGACGGGGAGGGGGATTTCGAGCCACTTGGAGACGTTGGCATGCTCGACGGTCTGGGTGCTGTGGAGGATGCCGGCGAGGGCGTAGTAGTCGAGGGTGGGGATGGGGTCGAACTTGTGATCGTGGCAGCGGGCGCAGCCGATGGTCTGGGCGAGGAATGCGCGGCCGATGGTTTCAATCTGCTCGTCGACGATGTCCATCTCCAACTGCTTTTTGTTCTGCTCCTCAAGGTTGTAGTTGCCGATGGCGAGGAAGGCGGTGGCGGTGATTTGTTGGCGCTGTTGATCGATGTTGGAGGCGGGGAGGAGATCGCCGGCAATTTGCTCGATCATGAAGCGATCGAAGGGGCGGTCGTTGTTGAAGGTGTCGATGACGTAGTCGCGATAGCGCCAGGCGTCTTTGAGGATGAGGCCGCGGAGGGTGAGGGACTCGGCGTAGCGGGCGACGTCGAGCCAGTGGCGGCCCCAGCGCTGGCCATATTGGGGGGAGGCGAGGAGGCCGTCGACGAGGTCCTGGGATTTGGAGGGGGAGGTGTTTTTGATGTAGGCGTCGATTTCATCGGGAGTGGGGGGGAGGCCGACGAGGTCGAAGTAGAGGCGGCGGACGATGACGGTGTCGGGGGCGTCGGCGGCGGGCTGAAGGCCTTTGGCTTCGAGCTTGGAGAGGAGAAAGCGGTCGATGTCATTGCGAGGCCAGGCGCTGTCTTTGACGGCGGGGGGAGTTGGATTGGAGAGGGGCTGGTAGGCCCAGTGGTGGCGGGCTTTTTCGAGGTCGACTCTGGTGGCGAGGGGGGGTGCGTCGGGGTTGGTGCGAGGGTCGGGGGCTCCCATTTTGACCCATTGCACCAGCGCGTCGATCTGTTCCTGCGGGAGCTTTTGCTTGGGGGGCATCGCGGTGTCGTCGTCGCTGTATTGGACGGCTTTGACGAGGAGGCTTTTTGCGGGTTGGCCGGGAATGATGACGTCGCCAGAATCACCGCCTTTGAGCCAGCCTTCGCGGCTATCGAGGAGGAGGTGGCCGCGGACTTTTTTGGCCTGCCTGGAGTGACACTGGTAGCACTGGTCGACGAGGATGGGGCGGACTTTGGATTCGAAGAAGGCAAGTTGGGCGGGGGTGGGTGAGGCGGGGGTGGTGGGGGTAGTGGTTGGAGCGCTTGTTGGGGGCTCTGCGGAAAGGAATGCACTTTGGGCGGTTATGGTGAGGAGGATTGCGAGGGATCGGATCATAATGATACGAGATGAGATGAACCGCCCCTGACGCAACCAACGCCGCTCTTTGTGTATACGCCGTGGGAGATTGGGGTGTTGAGGGTTGTAGGGGGGAGGGCGTTGGTTTCGCATATGTCGCCGGCACCACACACAATGGCGTAGGCTCGGCCGATACTTCTACCGACCTCAAATGCATCGTGAGCAAAAACAGCTGCGACAGCCTCGGCCGAACCGACCAGGCTATCGCCGCCTAAAGGGGGGGCGGGATTGGGTTATTGGGTGGCGTTGTTGGGTGTGGAGGGTGGTGGGATTATTTTTCGGTGAGGGTGAGGTCTTTGATCCAGACTTTGCCTTTTTCGCCGCCCAGGATGAAGCCGATACGGTTTTTGTTGGCGGCGGTCTGGGCGGCTTTGAATTCGTACTTGTATTCTTTCCAGTCGGGCGTGAGATCGACGGCTTCCATGAGGCCGATGGAGTGCCAGTCGTCCTGGTCGATGGCGGCGTTGAGCTGGACGGAGAGGGGGGCGGCGGATTTGGCTTTGAAGGTGACGACGTAGGTGGCGTCGTCTTTGAGGTCGAGGCCGGCCTGGTTGCCCTGGATGTGCCAGTCGGTGCCGTCGGGATCGGTGATGGTGAAGAGGATGGCGTCGCCGTCGGCGGCCATGGTGGCCTTGGCGGCCTCGTGCTGTTCGAGGCGCCAGGAGTCGGGGGCGTTGGTGGGTTTGAGGAGGTTCTTTTTGGCTGGGGCGTCGGCCGCGTGGGTGAGGAGGGCGAGCGAGAAGATGAGGGTGAGGGAAAGGGTGAGAAGATTGCGGGGGTTCATGCGTGCTCCTTGGGTGGGGGGGTTGGGGGGTATGGTATACGGAGAGGGTGGAGTTGTCTTGTGGGCGAGAGGGGGATGGACGGGGGGAGGCGGTTGGGGCTAGGATGTTGGGAGGAGGAGTGGGAGCTTTTCATAAGAAGGACGGTCGCGGCCGATGCAGATTATTCTTGCGAATCCACGTGGTTTTTGCGCTGGGGTGAACATGGCGATCGAGACGGTGGATCGCGTGTTGGCGTTGAAGGGGCCGCCGATTTATGTGTTTCATGAAATTGTGCATAATCTGCACGTGGTGCAGGATTTTGAGCGGCGGGGGGTGACGTTTGTGAATGAGATTGGGGAGGTGCCCGAAGGGGGGGTGGTGGTGTACAGCGCGCATGGGATTTCGCCGGGGGTGAGGCGGGTGGCGCGGGAGAGGCGGCTGGTGGAGATTGACGCGACGTGTCCGCTGGTGACGAAGGTGCATATGGAAGTGCTGCGGTATGCGCGGAAGGGGTATAAAATTATTTTCATTGGCCACCGGGATCACGATGAGGCGATTGGGACGGTGGGGGAGGCGCCGGAGGCGATCATTGTGGTGGAGAGTGCGGCGGACGTGGCGAAGCTGGAGTTGGGGGATGCGAGCAGGGTGGCGTATGTGACGCAGACAACGCTGAGCGTGCGCGAGGCGATGGAGATTATCGATGCGCTGAAGGCGCGGTTTCCGGCGATTATTTCGCCGCCGAAGGAGGACATTTGTTATGCGACGACGAACCGGCAGAACGCGGTGAGCGAATGGACGCCGGAGGTGGATATGGTGCTGGTGGTGGGGAGCCAGAACAGCTCGAATTCGAAGCGGCTGGTGGAGCGGGCACTGGAGGCGGGGAAGGCAGCGTATTTGATTGATGATGAGTCGGAGATTGAGCCGGCGTGGTTTGTGGGGATGCGGTCGGTGCTGGTAACGGCCGGGGCGAGGCGCCGGAGCATTTAGTGCAGCAGTTGGTGGAGCGGTTGCAGCGGGAGTATGGAGGGGGCGTGGAGACGCGGACGCTGGTGGAGGAGGACATTTCGTTTTCGCTGCCTAAGTCGGTGAAGCGGTTGGCGGTGTTGGGGTGACGGGTGGGGGGAGTTTGGGGAGTGGAGGCCGGTGGTCAGCGTGGGGACGGGCGATAGGACGATTGGTGCGTCTTCAGTTGATGGGGGGAGTGGCGGGGCTGATTCAGGCGGGATATGCAGCTTCTACGCCCAGGAGACCGAAGTCGACATCCATGACATCGACGGCACGATTTTGCATCTTCTGAACATTGACCACGAAACTATCATGCCGGCTATGGCGGTTGAGACTTCCGCTTGGTCGGCCTAGGAGGCACGATAGTAAAAACGGAACCTCGGCTTCGGTCATTGCTTCGGGTCGAGCGCGCATTCCACGGGCGGGACGCCCGTGCTACGGTTCGTGTCTTCGTTGGCTCCTGCGTTTTCATATGAACAGGTTGCGGCGTGACGCCGAAGTGGCCCTCGTATGTGATCGATCAGCCGCAGTATTCCACGCCCCTCGCTACAATGTCGGGGTTGGCCGCAGGATCATGTTGATGCACGATTATTGTCCGGGGCGAATGAAAAGGAGCGGGGCAACGATCATACCGGCAGGCGTGTATGATGCCCCTACATGCCCCTTCCCCGCAAACGCGAAACCCGCCACCTTCCGGTGTTGCTTGGCCCGGTGCTGGAGGCATTGGACCTGCGCCCGGGGAATACGATCGTTGACTGCACTGTGGGCCTTGGCGGGCACGCGTGCGAAATCCTCCGCGACATTGTGCCGGGCGGGAGGCTGATCGGGATTGACTTTGATCCGGCGAACCTGGCCCTGGGCGCGTGAAACTTGAATCCATGGGGCCGGGGTTCGAGCTCCATCATTCCAACTTCGCGGCGTTGCCTGCCATTCTCGCGTCGGCCGGGATTGGGAAAGTTGATGGTCTACTCGCCGACCTGGGTGTTGCCAGCCCGCAAATCGATGACCCTGCACGGGGGTTCTCTTATCGACAGAGCGGTCCGCTTGACATGCGCATGAACCCTGAGCGGGGACAGTCGGCTGCCGATCTGATCGGACGCCTCAGCGAGCAGGAACTGCGCGATGCGTTTCTTGAGCTGGGTGATGAGACCGATGCCCCGCAAATTGCGCGGCTGATCGTGGAGTCGCAGAGCGATTCGCCCCATTCTCACTACCGACGAGCTGACGAAGATTATTTGCGACGCACGGGACTTTACGCTTCAGCGGGCTTTGGGCGCCAAGCTCCACCCGGCCGCGCAAACTTTCCAGGCGCTGCGCATCCTCGTGAACCGCGAGCAGCACAACCTTGGCCGGCTGCTGGCGATCCTGCCTGATGTCTTGAAAAGCGGCGCGGTGGCCGCGGTTATCAGCTTCCACAGCGGCGAAGACCGGCGGGTAAAGAACGCGTTTCGCGCGGGTTTGCGGGCTGGAATCTATTCCCAGGAAACCCGGGATCCGATCATTGCAGACGAGGAGGAACAGCGGTTGAACCCCCGGTCGCGGTCGGCGAAGTTGAGGTGGGTGAGGAGGGCGTGAGATGCAGTTGCTCTGCGAGCATGGGTACAAGCAGCGGCGGCGTAATTGCCACGCCAGGATTAGTGGATCATCGACCAAGCCCCTTAACGTCTTTTGGTGGCCGCATAGCTGCGGACCTGGGTATTGAACGTGGCGTCGGCGAAGCTGCCCACCCACTACGTCGCCGTCTTGTTGAATGGCGCGCTGAACATTCCTGGCCCTGATCGACTGACCGCCGCCGGGCGATTTTTTCCTGGGCGTTGTAGAATCCCCCGGTAAAATGATGGCCATGAGCGATGACAACGTTATGTCCATCATTCATTTTGGGGGATTCGCAGTTAGTTTTATCGTTGTTTTGGCGAGCTATTTCCTTCCCGGGCCCAAGGGGGAAATCAAATGCGGATGTTGCGGCGACGATAATCAAAGCCACAAGCCGTGCCCAAAGTGTGGATCGGCGCCACCGAACAATTCACAATGAACCACTGCGATCTGCGGCTACTTGGGCGGTTCCCTGGCCTTGAGCCAGGGCATCATTTTGGAGAGGCGGCGGCCGGAAACTTCGCTCTTTCCATTTCTTGGTCGCGGAATGGCATTGCGCAATCCCGGCGCGCCGGGACTAGCGCACAACGAAACCTTGTAGTGTGGGCGCATTTCGCCCAGTGCATCCGGATGCGGTGGGTGACCTACAGCGGGAGGTACACGACCCGGTTTTCGATATCTGCCAGGTCAAAAACGCCACAGATCAGTTCTAGATCGTCGATGCATTGACCGATGGTGATTCCGAGTTGATGGGCGTAGATCAGGCCTGAGAAGCCGAGCCCGCGGCGCTGTCTTCGGGCCGCCTCGGTCAGCAGATCAGTGTCCTGGCTGAAGAGCACCCTTCCGAGGTCCGTGGCACGATCGAGAATTGCCGGATCATCGGCCGCCTGACGTGCATCTTCGTAGGCAGTGATTACGTCCAAGCCGCGGTTGCGCACCCCGTTAATGATCTGGGCGTGGACGTGGTGATTGGCATACAATCGCAGGGTCACGGCCGCTTCTCGCGATTCGCCAGACGTTCCTGGAGTTGTGCGCGGGTTGGCTGGTGCTGGAGGCAATCGCCTGCTCTCGCAATTTTGAGGCTTCGGCCGACTCGACGGCGATTTCGGCATCGAGTTGTGCCTTGTGATCGTAGTAAAATGCCAGTGCGCCGTGGATCTGTGAGAGGGAGAGATAGGGGTATGATGCGGCGATCTGCTCGGGAGACAGCCCATTGGTCTTGTCCATGACAATCATTGCCACGCGCGTATGGGTACCGTCAATATAGGCCCTTCCGCGCTCGTCCAGAAGGATGTGACTTACCGTAATAGCTGTCATAATGCACCCGTGCCATACTATCACAATAAGGATGGGAACGGCCAGCAAAACGGACCATTGGCAACCGATGGACCGCCAAGGGGCACTGATAGAACTAATTTCCCGGAGGAAGTGTCCACGTCAGCCGCGCCGAGCTGCTTCGATGGTGGCGATGTCGATTTTTTTCATATGCATCATCGCTTCGAAGGCGCGCTTGGCCTCGCCGCCGCCGGCCGCGTGCGCTTCCATTAACGTGCGCGGGGTGATCTGCCATGAAATGCCCCAGCGGTCTTTGCACCAGCCGCAGGCATTTTCCTGGCCGCCGTTGCCGACGATGGCGTTCCAGTAGCGGTCGGTCTCTTCCTGATTGTCCGTCGCGACCTGAAAGGAAAAGGCCTCGGTATGCTTGAACACCGGGCCGCCGTTGAGGCCGAGGCAGGGAATGCCCAGGACGGTGAACTCCACCATCAGCTCATCGCCCTGCTTGCCGCCGGGGTAGTCGCTGGGGGCGTTGTGAATGGCGGTTACCTGGCTGTCTGGAAAAGTAGCGGCGTAGAAGCGCGCGGCCTCGAGGGCGTTGTGTTCGAACCAGAGGCAGATTGTGTTTTTTGGCTTCATGGCCGTGTGCTCCTGTGCTTAATCAGGTTGGGGTGGATGTGTCCCGAGTGCATGGGCAGGTTTGTTGTTGGTGCGGGCGTGATTACGGAACGGCGGTTTCGACCAGTTTGGCCAGCAGGATCAGTGAGTCCTGCCAGCCGAGGTAGCACATGTCGGTGGGGATCATTTCGGGAATACCTTCCTGGGTGACGCTTAAGTCGGTGCCGCCGAGGGCGTCTTTGAATGTCACGGTGGTGATCATTTCGCCCTGGAGGTTGGGGTCGTCGAAGATGTCGGTGTAGCGGAGGCGCTGGCCGGGAATCAGGTCGAGGTAGCGGCCGCCGAAGGAATGGGTTTGGCCGGTGTTGAAGTTCGTGAATGACATCTTGTAGGTTCCGCCGACCCTGGCGTCGATCTGGTGGACTTTGCCGGTGAAGCCGTTGGGCGGCAACCACTTGGCCATGGCGTCGGCGTCGATGAAGGCGCGGTAGACCCGATCGGGCGGGGCACGGAGGACGCGGTGAAGGTGAACAGATCCGGTGGCCATGGTTGGTTTCTCCTGGGGGTAGTTTAGCTGCGGAAGGGGTTTTCGTCACTGTGGGGAGTATCGGTCAGGGCCAAAGTGCATCATCCGCTGACGTTTCACAATCTACTGGACCACTTTCTTCGCTTTGATCACGGCCTCTTTGCCGGGCCGATGGATTCTCATAGAGACGGGATCAGATTGTGGGGAGCAGGTTAAACCTATTCGCCTGGGGGGCTGCTGCTTGATAAATAAGGCATTCTGGTGACGAGGATGGTATGACGCTGCAAGGAACTCTCAATAGTGGAATCATTGTGCTTGACCAACCAGCGCCATGGCCTGAAGGCAGGCGTGTTGCAGTTGTCCTCAACACACTCGACGGCAACAATTCCGCGCAGTCAGGGGGCTGTTGAAGCAGGGGGGTGCGGCTCCTGATCTTCCAGCAGTTCTGACCAAGGAGGTTGATTATTCCACGAGTCGCGCGGCGTGCGACGAGCCGCAATCGGCGGCTGTCCTCGTCCAGCTTTCGCGTCTGGGCAGCCCTCTGATGCTCAGACGTGGTGAAGGCGTGACTCGAATCGAGTGATCTCTTCGGTGAGTTGATTGATCAGACGTTTGAGTGACAGCATGGTGAGCCTTCGAATACGCGGATCTTCGGTCGAATCGAGGCGAAGTTCTTCGTAGCGCGTCTGGAGTTCGCGCAACTTCGCCTTAGTGTTATTGAGTTCATTGAAGTTGCTCATCGTCATAGGATGACCTCGATCATGCCTTTGGTCCGCAGCGCCCTATCAACGGCGAAGAAGCGATGGACGAAGTAATCGAAATCGCGTGGGCCAACCAGTGAGATGTCCAGAAACGGCAGTCCCTGAAGTAGCTCTTCTTCGGCGGCCGGGTTTATCGATGCTGCATGGGCGACAAGCAGGACGCAATCCACGTCGTTTGGCTCGATTATATCGGTGACGAAGCTGCCGTTCAAAATAATCCGTTCAATTCCCGCGCGGACGGCGAGGTTGATCAACCAGCCTATGGAATCCATCTGGGCGCGGCGGATTTCAGAGCTTCCGCCGAAGCGGTCGCGGATTTGGGCGAGGGTTGCCGGGTGAATGCCCGGCGGCAGGAATCCGGATGCATTGAACGCGGGAATCAAGTGATGCTCGTGATGGTTATTCGGCTACTTCGGCGGTTCTTTGGCTTTTAGCCAGGGCATCATTTTTCGGAGGCGGCGGCCGGTGACTTCCACGGGGTGGGCGTTGTCTTGCTCGTAGAGGCGTTTGAAGTTTTTCAGGCCGCCTTCGTATTCGGCTCGCCATTCTCTGGCGAATTGGCCGGAGGTGATTTCGGAGAGGATTTTTTTCATCTCGGCCTTGGTCTGGTCGGTGATGATGCGGGGGCCGCGGGAGAGGTCGCCGTATTCGGCGGTGTTGGAGATGGAGTAGCGCATGTAGTCGAGGCCGCCCTGGTAGATGAGGTCGACGATGAGCTTGACCTCGTGGACGCACTCGAAGTAGGCCATTTCTTCGGGGTAGCCGGCCTCGATGAGGGTTTCGAAGCCGGCCTTGATGAGGGCCGAAAGGCCGCCACAGAGGACGGCTTGTTCGCCGAAGAGATCCGTTTCGCATTCGTCCTTGAAGCTGGTTTCGATGATGCCGGAGCGTGCGCCGCCGATGCCGCGGGCCCAGGCGAGGCCGATTTTGCGGGCGTTGCCCGTGGCGTCCTGGTAGATGGCGAGGAGACAGGGGACTCCGCCGCCTTTTTCGAATTCGGAGCGGACGAGATGGCCGGGGCCTTTGGGGGCGATGAGCAGGACGTCGACGTCTTTTGGGGGGACGATGGTTTTGAAGTGGACGTTGAAGCCGTGGGTTGCGCCGAGTGCTTTGCCGGCCTTGAGGTGGGGGGCGATGCTCTTGTTGTAGACTTCGGGCTGCACCTCGTCGGGAAGTGTGACGATGATGAGGTCGCCTTGCTTGACGGCGTCTTCGACGCTGAGGAGTTCGAAGCCGTGTTCAAGGGCGAGGCGGCCGTTGGAGCTGTCTTTGCGGTTGGCAACGACGACCTTTACGCCGCTGTCGCGGAGGTTGAGGGCGTGGGCGTGGCCCTGGGAGCCGAAGCCGATGATGGCGACGGTTTTGCCCTTGAGGGCGTCGAGGGGTGCTTCGTTTTCGTAGACCATTTTGAGCGGTTGGGCCATGGTGAATATCTCCGTGGAGTTCGGGTTTTGTAGAGCGGGGCGATGCTAGCGGAAGGGGGTGGGGGTGTCAAAATGGACAGGGAAAATGTGTCATATCCAGATAGAAATGTCCGGTTGGTTGTATCAAGTGGATGGAGAAAAATCTGGTTGTGATGCCGGTGTAGGGGTGGGCGTCGACACCCTTCCTTCCAGCACTTACTATTTGTTGAAAAGAGGAGCAAGCAGGAGAGGATTGATCCAATCCTGGTGTGAAGCGTTGTTGAGCCTGACGCATGAGCCGTTTTCCCGCTGATGAAAATAGCCCGCGCGAAGCCGTGCTCGCTGCCTGGGCGGCGGGTCATGATGTCATTGGGGTTTTTGACGTTCGGCCCCGGCGCACGCACCGCCTGCGCAGTAACATGGCTCTATGCTTGTGCCCTTTTCAAAGAATTCCGCTGGACCTTCCTTGCCCTGGCCGTCGCACTCGCGCTGGGCGCCGGCCTCATTCGCATCAGCGATCATCACCAACGCTTCCTTGTCAGCCTTTACTATGCGTGGATGTTTCTGCTGGGCCAGACGCTGAACCCTCCTGAAACCTGGTACATCGCCCTTGTCTCCGCGATTTATCCTTTGCTGGGATTTCTGCTCTTTGGCGAAGGGATCATCCGTCTCACCCTGCTGCTCTTATCCCGTCGCCGCCGCGAAAAGGAGTGGATGCGCGTCATGGCTTCAACTTACCGCGATCACGTCATCCTCTGTGGCCTGGGCCATCTGGGATACCGCGTCATTCAGCAACTCATCGCCAGCGATGTGCCGGTTGTCGTCCTGGAGCACAACGCCACCAGCCGATTCGTCGCCAACACCAAGGAACTGAACGTCCCCGTCCTCATCCGCGACATGAAAGAAGATCAGGCGCTGATCGATGCCGGGGTTCAGCACGCCCGCGCCATCATCATCGCCACCAATGATGATGTGGCCAACATCGAAGTGGCCTTGGATTCCCGCCGCCTGAGCCCGAAGATCCGTGTCCTGATGCGCCTCTTTGACCAGCAGATTGCAGCCAAGATCGCCAAGGCTTTTCTTGTGGATGTCGCCTTCTCCTCCTCGACTCTCGCCGCGCCCATGGTGGCGGCGATGTCTCTCGAAAGCAGCGTCCTTACCTCCTATGTGCGCGATGGCGTGCAGCAGGTCATCGCTGAGATTCGCGTCGATCCGACCAGCGCCCTTGTTGGAATGACCGCGGCGGACGCCGAACATCGTTATGGCGCCAAGGTGCTACTTCACCAGGAGAGCGCCTCGATGGACCGTGCCCCCGGCAGCACAGTGAGCGCCGGCGACGTGCTGCGCGTTCATCTTCCGGCCGCGCGCCTGCCGGCGCTTGCGGCCTCGGGCCGGCCGGTGGCGGCGGCCTGATCGTTCGCAATATGATGATTAACTCAAATTAGAAAGTTCCTCATGTTCACGCCTCAGCAGATGATTCCGTTTCTTCAACACCCCAGCCCAGCCGTCGTGCAGCACGCGCTTTCATACCTGGTCGATGCTTCTGATCCCGCACCGGCCACCACCGAGGATTTCTGGCTCGCCTTTGACGCAACCACCGATGACGATCTCCGCCGCTCGTTGCTCAACAGGATGCAAGACATGCCGCAGAGTGATACGTCGATCACGCGCAGCATTCTGCAACTGTCGGCCGAGACAGACATCAGCAATCGTTACTATCTGCTGCGCGCTTGATGCAAATCCCTATGCAACTGTTGACGAGCCGCCTTGACGATTTGCTGGCGATCCCTGATCTGCCCGAGCACGTGCGCAATCATCTGATGGCGCGGCTATCGCTGCTGGAGACACCGCCGCAAGAACTTTGGGAGCTTCTGGAAGGACAGGCACAGATCAGCGATGAACATGAATCGGATGATGAAATGCCGATCCTGCGGCTTACCGAAGGGCTTGCACGACATCCGGAATTTGCAGCGCCCAAGGCGATGGCGGTGGTCCAGGACGATCAGCAGTGGGACGCGCTGGCCGTCTGCTGCATTGACCTTCTTGGTGAGATTCGACACCAGCCCGCGGCCGACCTGCTGGTTCACAAGATGACGCTGGCCAGAGCAGGTGATTATAAATTCGACGCTGTTAGTGAAGCCGCATTGAACGGGCTGGCCATGCTCGATGGATTGGAGGTCATTCCCAAGCTGGTGGCGGCTTATCAGAAAGTTCCGCCGACCGATGCCTGGGGTTTCGTGGAGGTCATTCGCAAGTTCAAAATTCCGGAGGCGGAACTGGCCCTCGTTGACCTGTTGCTGAAAGAGAACGATACGGAAATCAAGACGTTTTTGGCCTACAGCCTCATCGGTTTGTGCACCACTCTTCCACAAGCTTGGGAAGCGCTGGCATGGATGGTTGAGACGGATGAGTTCGACGACAGCTTTACTGACCTTAAACGGGACATGCTCGTTTTCTGCGAGATGGTTGACTACAAGCCGCCGGCACTCGCGCAGTGGGCCGCACAGGTTCAGGCGCAGCCGCCAGGGCCGTCCACGGCGCATCTGGTGAACATGCTCCGGGAAGAGCATGAACGGTGGATTCAAACGGGTTCGCGTTTTCAGGAAGTCGATGATGAGGAAGACGAAGACGATGCGGATTGGCAAGCCGACGACGATGAGGACCAGAGGGATGAAAAAGAGGATGAGGATGATCCTTACATCCAGCCGGTCACGACCTATCGCCGGCCCGCTCCGAAAGTCGGCCGGAATGAGCCCTGTCCGTGCGGCAGCGGCAAGAAGTACAAGAAGTGTTGTGGCCAGTGACGGACTAGCATGGGCTCGCTTGACGCCGCCCCACCCCGACCGCTAGCCTCACCGCCCGTTCCAACATGTCATTCAGATGGAAGGAAACAATATGAAGCTCAACAAAACCTGGATCTGCGGCGCTATGGTTGGTGCTATCGTTGCCGTGGCCGGGCCAACGCTGCTCCGGCAAATTCCGGCCCATGCCGCCGATCCTGCTCCCGCCACGCCTTCGGGCACTCCGGTTGGCAAGGTTGACGCCCTCACTACGAAAGACATCAGCCTTGACCAGGCCCACGCTGTCCTGGCTGCCGCGATCAACAAGGCCAGGGAGATTAGCACGAAGATGGACGTGGCCGTCATTGATGCAGGTGGCAATCTTAAAGCTTTTGCCCGGATGGACGGGGCGTGGATTGGGTCGATCGACATCGCCCAGAAGAAAGCGAAGACCGCCCGCTACTTTGACATGAACTCCGGTGAAATTGGCAAGCTATCCCAGCCGGGTGGTCCGCTCTATCAGATCGAAATCTCCAACAATGGCCTGATCTCATTCCCGGGCGGAGTGCCCCTGAAGACTGCCGACGGGACGATCATTGGCGCCATTGGGGTTTCGGGATCGACGGTGGAAAACGATCATGCAGTGGCGGCCGCCGGCGCTGCGGCGATTAAATGATCCGCGTTATCCGCGCTTAACGATCATCGCACTATTCTTGCTTCCAAACGCGATGCAATTGCACAGCGCGATGTTCACGTGCAGACGTCTGGCCACGTTCGGCACGTAATCCAGATCGCAGGCCGGGTCGGGCCTCTCGAGGTTGATCGTGGGATGCACAACCCCATCGCGCATGGCCAGCACCGTGGCGGCCAGTCCCGCCGCTCCGCAGGCGCCCTGGGGATGGCCGATCATTGACTTGGTTGAGCTGGCCGGGATTCGAGGCGCTCGCGGCCCGAACGCTTTGTGAATTGCCAGCGTCTCCATGCGGTCATTCAGCTCGGTTCCCGTTCCGTGCAGATTGATGTACTCCACGTCATCCGCGCCAAGTCCTGCATCCTTTAGCGCCAGTTCAATGGCCCGCACCGGCTCAACAACCTCCGGCGCGATTTGCACGCGGTGATATGCGTCGCACGTGGAACCATATCCGAGAATCTCCGCCAGGATATCGGCCCCGCGCCAGGGCATGTTCGCGCTCCTCCAGCACAAACATCCACGCCCCTTCGCCAAGCACAAAGCCATCCCGATCGGCGCTGAATGGCCGGGATGCCTGCGCTGGCCTTTCCCACCTTCGCGTCGAGATCACCCGCATTTTCTCAAACCCAGTTAATATGCCGCGGGAGATTGGCGAATCGGCGCCGCCGGTGAGCATCATCGGCACCACTCCCGCCTGAATCAGCATGGCCGCGTAATGGATGGCGTCGGTGCTTGAAGTGCATCCTGTCGACAGTACGTGAGACGGCCCGCGCAGCCGCAGCGCGATCGACAACTCCGAGGACAAATTTCCATGGGTGCCGGACGTGATCGAAAAAAGCGAGCCCTTTCCCTCCAGAAAAAACGTCTTGTATTGTTCCTCGACGAAGGCCATTCCGCCGCCGCCCGTTCCGAGTGACACGCCTATCTGCCGCTGGGCCTCGATGTCCTCGGGATCGACTGACACCTTCGCGTTTGCGAGTGCCTCGCGAGATGCCATGAGCGCCAGTGGAATCATGCGCGGCACGCGGCGCGCCTCGGCCGCCTCCATCACCGCCGTTGGCTCAAATCCGACGACCTGCCCGGCCACCGACGACTTCAGCCCGGCCGTATCGAGATTTAACAATGAGATTCCAGATTCACCCGCGGCGCACGCAGCCGCGTACGCGTTGGCCCCCACGCCATTGGGCGAGACGACTCCGATGCCCGTTATGACCACACGAGCGCGAGACAGCACAGCCACAATCGCTCCTTCACATCCGCGTCCGCGAGACGCAGTAACAGTAGGCCCTTCCCGCACCACATTCCCCGACGCTGATATTTCTAGTCCCCCAGCGGCCGCTGATTGGTGAGGCCGGGGCTCGGCGGCACACGGAACTGCTCGGCCGCGTCGGGCTTGGCCGGATCGAACGCGCCAACGTCATCCGAGATCTTCCCCGCAAGGTCCAGCTTGGATTGCCGGATTCCTTCAATCACACAACGCGCCAATTCGTAAGCTCCGTACGGGCTGTGATGCGTACGGTCGAACTCCTTTGGGTTGGACGTGTGCTTGAAAAGCTGCATCGAACCCTCCGGCCCGAGCGCCTCGTAAAGGATCTTGCTCATTGCGTTCAGATCGATCACCGTCACCCCTTCCTCTTTCCCCACCGCGCGCACCACGTTCGGATATTCGCCCAGACTGTTCGTAACGACATTTCCTTCAAAGCTGTGCCGGTTCATGGGCGTAACCAGCACTGGGATCGCCCCCTTCTCTTTGATTTGCCGCACCCACTGGGCCAGACCCGCCTTGTACGCCTGCACCGCGTCGGGCTCGCTGGACTTCATGTCATTGTGACCAAACTGAATGAGCACGTAATCCCCCTTCTTCGCCAGGCTCAGCACCTTGTCGAATCGATGCGCGGACGTGGCCGAGGCGCACCGTTTCTCCGGATTCGGCGTGATTGGCGATGGCCACCTCCGGCTTGAAAAATCGTGGAAGCATCTGGCCCCAGCTTGCATAAGGCTCCAGCGGCTGATCGCAAACCGTCGAATCGCCCAGAAGAAAGATCGTCGGGAGGTCAACCTTTTCAACATCCAGCCCAGACACTCGGCCGCTTGCCATTGAATTCGAGCGTCAGCTTTTCATCCCACGCCCACGCCTCGGTTGTTGTCTCGCGCGGCGCCTTCAGATGTACCTTGCCGCCGGAATAATCAGGCGTACGCACGTTCACCACGAAACGGCGCGTCTCCAATTTCCCCTCTCCCGTGCGCACATTCTCCACCATCAGCCTCCGCAACTCGGCCTTGACGGTTGTCTCCGATTCCCCGCGCACATCGCCCAGTGTCGCCGTCACTTTGTAATTCCCCTCCGGCACAGCAACCGAAAAATAGAACGGCTGATGACTACTGACGCCCGCCCCTTCACCAATATCCAGCTTTCCTCCCGGCTCGAAACCATAGCCCACCTCTTTGCTGTAGAGCGTCGAAGGTGCGACATGCAAAGATTCCGCCCCGGCCAGACCCTCAGCGGCCCCGAACTCAAATCGGAAAACCGTCTTCTTCTCCTCACCGGCCAAGCCGCGACTCGGCGACCCAATTATGACATTGGCAACAAGAATCACCGCGCCAACCCCTATCCAGCGATCGCGATGAAGCATGAACCACCTCCGACACCATAGACAACTGCCAATAGACGCTCATCATCCAGACCCACCCGCACACCTGCAACAAAAAAGACTGAACCCCGAACCCTGAACCCTCCTCCCCCCTTGCTTGCAAATCCCCCCTGACTAGACTCCAAATCAACCACAAAAACTTCTTTATCAGGAGAAACCCAACCATGCCCAAGCCACCCGTTAACGTCTGTCTCATAGGCCACAAATTCATGGGCCGCACGCACTCCAACGCCTACCTGAAGGTGAGCAAATTTTTTGACCTTCCCGTTCAACCCGTGATGCACACCGTCAGTGGCCGCAATAAGGAGGAGCTTGACGCATTTGCTTCACGATGGGGCTGGGGGCGCGCCTCGACCGACTATAAATCGGCCGTGAAAGATCCCGACATCCACCTGGTTGACGTGACCTCCGCCAACAACGGGCACGCGGAGATGTCGATCGCGGCGCTTGAAGCCGGCAAGCACGTGGCCTGCGAGAAACCGTTGGCCGGCACGCTGGCCGATTCGCGTCAGATGCGTGACGCGGCCCGCAAGGCCAAAAGCTGCAAGACGTTTGTCTGGTACGTTTATCGTCGCACGCCGGCCGTTGCACTGGCGTATCAGCTTGCCCGCGCCGGCCGCCTCGGCCGCATCTATCACATTCGCGCCTACTACCTTCAGGATTGGGCCAAGCCCGACGTTCCGCTGATCTGGCGATTCTCCAAGGCCGTCTCCGGCTCTGGGTCGCACGGCGATCTGGGCGCTCGACATCATCGACATGGCCCGCTTTATCACCGGCGACGAAATCTCCGAAGTAATTGGGTCGGTCCAGGAAACATTTGTGAAAGAGCGCACCATCCCGGCCGAAGGATCGAAGGGCGGCATCGCCGGCGGCGCCAAGGCCGACGAGGGGAAAAAGGGGAAGGTGGACATTGACGACGCCTCCATCTTCCTCGCCCGATTCAACAGCGGCGCCCTGGCCACCTTCGAGGCCACACGCTTTGCCACCGGCAATCAAAACAAGAACGGCCTGGAGATCAATGGCGAAAAGGGGAGCATCATGTTCGACTTCGAGGACATGAACCACCTCTCCTTCTACGACGCCACTGCCGATCGCAAAGTCCAGGGGTGGACCAAGATCATGGCCACCAGCGGCGGCAACCATCCCTACGCCGGCAACTGGTGGCCCGACGCGCACGTCATTGGCTATGAACACACCTTCATCAACCAGGCCGCAGATATATTCAACGTATTAGGCAATCAGCCGCCGGTCGTCCCGCTCCCGGATTTTGAAGACGCGTATAAGACGCAGCAAGTGCTGGAGGCCGCTACGCGATGTGCGGAGCAGCATAGGCCGGTGAAACTGAGTGAGATTGATTGAGGGAAATCAGGTCGTGCGGCTGCGCCAATAGCCTGGCTTTCGGCGGAGGTGCATGATCGTCACAAGTAAAAATGTGGTCCGGCCGCGTCTGGTACAGGATGCCGTAGGGGAACCGCGCGATCCTGCGGCGACGCGTCAGCGCGGAAATCCTCGGTCATCCCTCTGGAATAGCCGTAATATTCTCGATTCCCCTCTGTACCTCGTGAAAAAATTCGTCCCCCAGTCCAGCACGTTTCTGATCGTAATAATCGATGGCGTCGTTGAGTTCCGCCATCGCGCTGCGGTGGAAGACGACGTTCATCGTTTGCGTCTTTCCTGAACGGCGCGAAAAACTTCTTCTGCCGGGATGCCCACGGATCGTCCAGCATCGTAATCATCGATCCGCTGCTCAACCTCCATCGCCCACGCAGCATCAATCTCATGCTGCGCAGTCCTCGTTCAACGTCGCGAAAAGCTGTTGCGCCAATTCCGCACGAAGCTCTGACGGCAGATTAAGAGCCTGCGACATAATCTGGGCATGTTCTGCATTCATTGTTCTCTCCACGTTCTGGAAAAAACATTTAAACATCATCCCGCGACACTGCACATTGTAGCACGATTGAAGCATCCCTCGTTGAATCGTTCAATCAATCTTCACTTCCTTCCCCCCCGCCTCCGCCGAACGATACACCCCATCCAGAATCTTCTGCACCGCCAGCCCCGCTTCCCCCGGCGCTCGCAGCGGCGCATCATTCAGGCACCCGTCCACGAAGTTTCGCAGCTTGAACCGGAACAGCGTATTAAAATCCACGTCCTTCGACAGCCAGCCTGGCGATTCATTCACCATCGTCCCGGCCCGATCCGTATAAATCTGCGGCGGGTCGAAGTTCCCGCCTCCCTTCTCGCCCATGAACGAAAAATTCCAGACGTCCTTTTCAATGTGGGCCGCGAATGATGCCTCAATCTGCAGTAACGCCCCGTTCTCGAATCGAACCTGTCCGATCGCCAGGTCTTCCACCGTATAGGTCTTGTAATCCCAGTTTGGCCATTGGCTCGACACCTTGCTGGGCTTGTTGCCCATGTAGGTCCAGGTGTTGCCCATGGCCGCCACGGGCCGGGGCGAGCCCATGAAATAATGCGCCATTTCAATGACGTGTACGCCGATGTCGATCATCGGCCCGCCGCCCTGCAATTCCTTTTGCCCGAACACCCCCCAGTTGGGAATGCCCCGCCGGCGCAGGGCCTGGCATTTGACGAACATGATGTTGCCGAACGTCCCCTCGTCGCGCACCGCGCTAGAAACTCGGTGTTGGGGTGATATCGAAACTGGAACCCGGCCACCAGCTTTTTCCCGGCCTTCTTGGCCGCGTCGATCATCTTCTGGCATTCCTTCGGGTTCATCGCCATCGGCTTTTCGGTGATGACATGACACCCGGCGTTCGATGCATCAATTGCCGGCTGAGAGTGCAGGCCGTTGGGGGTGCAGATCGATACTGCGTCGGGCTTCACCTCCTTCAGCATCGTCTTCCAATCCTTGTAGGTCTTTTCAACCCCCCACGTCTCCTTCATCACCGCCAGCCGCTCCGGATCGATGTCCACGGCGGCCACCACCTCCACGTCGGGAAACTTCTCAAATGCCCCAAGCTGCACCTGCGCAATTCCGCCACAGCCGATGAACGCGACGCGCAGCTTTTTGCCCGTGTATTCCTGCTTCTTTTCTTTCGCCAGCGAGTCAGTCGAAACGGTCTTCTCGGCCATGACGTGATTCCTTGTTCAAGCGTAAAATTCAACCCAATATTTGACGCGGTAGTGTGCAAGCAACCCCGCCCAATTGCAATACTTCCCCCTGCCTCGCCTGACGTCGCCCAACTCATATAATCCGCTTTTTGCCAAGGTGACAGGCCATGTCATGGACGTCGTTGTGCAAATTCTCCGAGCTGCAGGAAGGCCTCGCCCGTCACATCGACATTGGCGGCCTGCAGCTCGCTGTCTACCTTCACGCCGGCCGGGTTTATGTCATGGACAACCACTGCCCCCACGCCGGCGGCAGCATGTCGGCCGGCCACGTCGCTGACGGCTGCGCCGTCTGCCCCTGGCATGGCTGGGCGTTTCGTCTCGACACCGGCCAGCTTCGCGAATATCCCGCCATCACCATCCCCGTCTACCCTACCCGCTTGCTGGATCGCGATGGTTTTCCAACGCTGGTGCAGGCCAACCTACCCCCATAAAGCACCGGATGCCGCCAATATTCCTGGCGGCATCCGGCTTATTTTAACTTCAATGACTGCAACTCGATTAATCCAGATCAATCGTCAAATGCCGCTCCAGGTGCAGCTTGTCGATGGCCTTCTGAAACGCGTGCCCGGCGCTGAAGCCGGACAGGTGGTGAATCTCGTTGCTCGGCACAGCCGTCCCGTTTGCGGTGAACGTGGCGGTGGTGGATGTTGCAAAGTAGGTGTTGGTCCCTGTTCCGACCGTCACCACGTCCTTCACACCCGCGAAGACCCGGTCGTTTCCATTGCCGGCCGTGATCTGGTCATGCCCGGACAAACCGAACAGCGTGTCGTTGCCGTCGCCCGCATGGATGGTGTCGCCTTCGCCCGCGTTGCGCCCGCCAAACACAGCATCCTTGCCGTTGCCCACGGTGATCGAGTCTTTTCCACGGCCGCCGAAAACGATGTCGTTTCCATTCCCGGCCGTGATGACATCATCACCGGCGTTTCCTTCAATCAGGCTGTTCTGGTCACCAACCGTGATGGTGTCGTCCCCGGCATGTCCCAGAATCACCAGCTTCGCACTCACGGCAGAGTCGACGACGATCGTGTCACTGAGCTTGCCGCCCTCGATAACGATCTTCTTCACATTGGCGGCCACGCGGGGGGCGAGATTTTTCCCATTGACGACCGGCTGAACCTTGCCACTGCCATTCAGCGCCACCGTGATGGTGTTCACCTTGTTGGCATCACCCAGGATCACGAGCGTCCCGTGCAACAGGACCGAACTTGAGAGCAGCAGCCGACGGTCAAGCTGCTCGACGAGCATGCAATTGTCATTCATCACTTCTTCTCCGCGTGTGGGGGGGATTTGAAAGCCGGGCGGTTCACTTGAGCCGCTCCAGAGCAAGGACACTTGTAAGATCCGCTTAGTTTGTCGTTTCCAGTCGAATATTAAACGGGGCCTTGATCGCCTTATTGTCGGCCGAACCACCTCGCGGCATCCAATCTGCTTCAGTTGTCACTGGAACAAGGCGTATAAACCACATTCCGATTAAACATTGCCGACGTTAACGGGCCGGTTTTGTAATGAAGCTCTCGTTCGTGCCGTACTCCCAGATGCCGAATCCGGTATGATGACCGCCGTGGCCGGGCCTGTGAAAAAACTTCAGTTGGCAACCTATCTCGACGATCTCGCCGGCCGCCTGGGGGAACTGATTTCCCGGGCGCTCGAAGAGGGCGGCGCGAAGGCGGTTCACGAAGCGCGTGTCGCCACCCGCCGCCTTTCCGCGGGCCTGAAAGTTTTAGGCCCTGTCCTGTCCAAATCCAACCGACGCCCCGCAGAAAAATCCCTTCGACGCCTGCGCCGCCAACTGGGCGGCATCCGCGACCTTGACGTCATGCTCCAGCACCTCAGCGAAGCTACCACACGCGAAAAAAATCCCGATGCCACCGCCTGGGCGATCGCGTTGCTCCAGCATCAGCGCCAGCGATTTCTCGATCGTGCCCTGCGCCGAGAGCGAAAGCTGCTGGCCGCAGCCGAAAAATGGCGCAACGTGCGCGGAGACATTGCCCTGGCCCAGGAGGCCGCCCCCTGCCTGCTGGCCGAGGCCGTTCACACCCAAACAGATTCTTTCGCCCGGCAAGCTTCTCATCGGGGCCCCGACCGCAACCTGCACGGCCTGCGCATCGCCGGCAAACACCTCCGATACACCCTGGAGATGGCGCAAGTCGCTGGACTGGGCCGACGGTCGAACGTCGCAGGCGAAGCGCCCCTCTCCCTTGCTAAAGTCATCCGAATTTTCAAACGTATGCAAGATGCCTTGGGCCTGTGGCACGATCACGTCGTGCTGGCCGAGCAACTGATGGCGCTCTCCGTTGAGAACAGCCTCCCACAATGTGATGTCCTTTTGCAGCAGAAAGTTTTATCGCTCGCCGCTCGAACATTGGCGGCGTCACAACACCAGCTGAAGAAGTTTGACCGCCTTTGGTCAACCCAAGGTCCACGGCTCACACAGGCGCTGATGCAACTGTTCCCGCTCTCTATCGCCGCTCCCATGGAGCCCGCCGACCCCGGCCTCCCGCTCACACCACCGCAAACGGATCCCGATCCGCCTGGCTCAGATGCGACGCCAGCCCCGGAACCAGTGCCTCTAGCTGCCGAGCCAACCGCTTAAGCACCGCCCGCTCACTATTCGAATGCAGTGTGCAGATCACCGTCATGCCCGCCCGCGCCGCTCGGATCGCGTCGTGATGCCGCATCTCGCCGGTCAGATATAAATCCGCCTTCTGCGCAGCGCATCGTTTAACAAATCCCCACAAGCCCCCGCGCATACCGCGATGCGTTTCACCTCCCGATCCATTGGCCCAGCCACCAGCAAGTGCCCCAGCCCAAGCTCCGCCTTCACGCCCGTTAAAATCTCCTCGACACCCATTGGCTTTTCCAAATCCCCAATCCGCCCCAGCCCCGCGCTCAGGCGGGGCGGCCAATTGCACCAGATCGAATGCCGGTTCCTCGTACGGATGCGACGCCCGCAGTGCCTTCAACACCGCCTCCAAACGCTCCACAGGCAGCACAGTCTCCACCCTAATCTCCGCCACCTCTTCCATCTTCCCCGCCTGCCCGACGGCCGGCTTTGCGCCGCCTCCCCAAAAAATGTTCCGGTGCCCGGAGATCGAAAGCTGCACGCTGTATAAGCCCCGATGCGCCCGGCCCCGGCCTGGAAGATGGCGCTGCTCACCTGCTCCAGGTTTTTTTCCGGCACGAACACGATCAGCTTGTAATGCGACGCCTTCGTCGGCGCAGGTCCGTAAAGGCGCGGCGCTCACCCAGACCGGCCGCATCCGCCAGCATGTCGTTGGTCCCGCCGTCCGCGACATCCAGCGCCGTATGCGGCGAATAAATTCCTACACCCCTCAGAATCGCATCATGAATCAAGCTGTCCCCCGCGATCCGCTTCAGCGCTTCAAAGATCGGCGGATGGTACGCGATCACCACGTCACATCCCGCCGCCCGCCCTTCCTCCGCCACGGCCGCCGTATAGTCGATGCACAAGAGCGCCTTGCTCGCCGGCTGTTCCAAGTCCCCGGCCAGCAAACCCACGTTGTCCCAGCTCTCCGCATACCGCGTCGGGGCGATGCGTTCCATGGCGTTCACGATGTCGCGCAGTTTCATGGCGCAGACAATAGTCGATCTTCACCCAAGATTGGAACTTGCGCCGTATTGGAACCCGCGCCGTTTCGCCTTCACTGCCAGCCCGCTATTCTCACGGCATGCGCCTCTACATCATCCGCCACGCCGATCCCGATTACCCCAACAACACCATCACCCCCGCCGGGCATCTCGAAGCCCAGGCGCTGGCCCGCCGCATGGCGCGCCAGGGCCTCGATCGCATCTACACCTCTCCTCTTGGACGGGCCGTCCACACCATGCAATACAGCGCCGATGCGCTGCACATGGAACACACCGTCGAAGATTGGACGGCAGAGTTCTCTGATTGCCGCCTCACGCTCCAGCCCTGGGGCGACCTGGTGATGTGGGACGTTCCCGGCGAAATCATTCGCGGCCAAACACCCTTCCCCTCCTACGACACCTGGCACGAGGCCCCCTGTTTCACCAACCCCCGCTTCAGCGAGCGCTTCAATCAGCTTAAGCAGCAGTCCGACGCTTTCCTGGATCGCCTGGGCTATCGCCGCGAAGGCGGTGTCTACAAGATCATTCAGCCCAACCGCGAGAAAATCGCCGTCTTCTGCCACGGCGGCTTTGGCCTGTGCTGGCTGGCCCATCTTCTGGAAATTCCCCTGCCCCTCATGTGGTCGGGCTTCTGGCTCCCGCCCAGTTCCGTCACCACCCTCCTCTTTGATGAGCGTTCCAAAAACGTCGCCGTCCCCCGCGCACTTGGCGTTGGCGACGTCTCCCACCTCTACGAAGCCAACCTCCCCATCCAACCGGCCGGCATCAAGGCCAATCGGGATTGAACATCAGCCAGTGTCAGGACCTCGGCCGCCGGGACACTGCCCCGATGCCATACGCCGCCAGAAACTCCAGCAACAGCAACAGCGCAATCGCCGGCCCCGGCGGGATGAAATCCCATCGCGCATGCAACAGCGGCCCAACCACCGCCGCCACCAGTGCAGAAATTACCGCCCCAGCCACCACGCCTGCCAATCGCCGCGTCAATTGCAGCCCCGCCGCCCCCGGCAGCACCAACAGCGCCGTCACCAGCAACTGCCCCATCAGCCGCATCGCCAGCAGGATGGTCACCGTGATCAACAGGATCAACAGGTAATGAATCATCCCCACCCGCACCCCTGATACCTCGGCCAGATCTGGATCAAAACAATACGCCAGAATCTCCTTGAAGAGCGCCCCGACCGTCAACAAGACCACCGCAGCCACGGCCACGGCCGCAAGCGCATACTGAAGTGACAACCCCTGCACCTGACCGATCAAAAATGTCTCAAAATTAGGCGGCGGCGCGTGCCGTCTGGCTGAATAGATCGACTGAGCTAGAAATCCCCACGCCAGCGACGCCGCCAAAAAAATGCCGATGGCCGTGTCCGCATTCAGCCGCCCCGAGCGCATCAGCGCCGCGATTCCCGATCCGGCCAAAATGCAGAAGATCACCGCCACCCCATAGGCCGCCCCCGGCCCAGCCAAGGCCGGAAATGCCAGCGCCAAAACCCAAGCCGTCCCCACCCCGCCAAACCCAGCGTGTGCGATTCCTTCCCCAATAAATGCCCACCGCCGAAGCACGATCGGCACCGAGAGCACGGCACAAGCCAGCGACAGCGAACAGGTGGCAAGTAGTATTGCAAACACAGTGGCCGCAAGGATAGGGCCACCCGCGCCATGGGGCCAGCGGAGGCATCGAATCCAACTCCCGTCAGCGGCTGGTTAATTCACATACGCAATCTCATTGGAGAATAGCAGCGCCTGCGCATACTGCTCCCAAAGGTTCAGCCGCCCGCGCTCGATGATCTCCCCTTCATTCTGGATCGCCTTGGCGTCGCCGCCCGGGCCCATTTCATCCGTCTTTTTGTTCCCAACCGACTTCGACGGCATCGTCTTGAGTTTGTTGGCAGCCATATTCTTTGAATCGTACATCGCGTGCGCCCGGAAGAAATCGCCGGCCAGCCGGTACTCCGTGGCGTACGGCTCGCGTTGGAACAGCTCGATATACAGCGCCTTCACCCGCTCGTCGTCTGTCCGCGCTGATGCAAATTCCGGCCGCGTCACCACCTTGCGCGCCACGTCCGCGCTCATCGGGCTGTTCATGAAAAACAGTGCCTGCTGTGGCACGATCGTCGTCGTGCGCTTGCTGTTGGCGCGGTTGGGATCGGAGAAATCAAACTCCGCCATTAGCTCCGGCAACCGCCCGCGATCCACGTATCCGTACACCGAGCGCCGATAGCTGTAAGGCTCATCCGAAAGATTCACCGGCCTGCCGCCAATGGTCTGATCCATTTTGCCGGTGAACATCAAAAGCGAATCGCGGATGGCCTCAAAATCCAGCCGTCGCAGGTTCGCCCGCCACACCAGGTGGTTGTCCGGGTCCTTCTTGGCAAACACGTTGTTGGTGTCGCTGCTCTGCTGATACGCGCTCGAAAGCATGATCGTCTTGTGCAGCTTCTTGATCGACCATCCCATCCCCTCTGGCGAACTTGTCGACGCATCTTCCATGAAGTGATACGCCAGGTAATTCAACAACTCAGGATGCGATGGCGGCTCGGACTGCACGCCCATGTCATCGGGCGTCCGCACAAAGCCTTCGCCAAAATGGTGCATCCACACCCGATTCACCAGCACCCGCGCCGTCAGCGGATTGTTCTTGCTCCCGATCCCCTGCGCAAGCTCCAGCCGGCCGCTGCCGCTCTTGAAAGGCTGGCGATCCGCTCCAGACAAAATCTGCAAAAAGCGCCGGGGCACAATCGCGCCGCGGTTCTTAGGATCGCCATGAATAAAAATGGGCGAATCCGTCGGCCGGGCATCCACCACCACCATCGCCCGCGCCGGGCTGCCGGGGTTCATCAGCTCCAGCTCATTGATCGCGCCGAAATAAAACCGGTTCAGCGGATTATTCCCCAGCGCCAACTGGTTGGTCGCTTCCTTCAGGTGCGCCGTCGTCAGCGCCCCCGACGGTTCCACCTTGGTGAACGGCGCAATCAATAACTGTGTCTGGTCATCGACTGCGGCTGTGTCGCTGCTGGTCGAGCTTTTCTGCCCATTGATGTAGGCCTCTGACTTTTGATCCAGCCCCGCCAACAGCTTCTGATAAACCTCGGTCACGTCCTTGATGCTCTTGAGCGATCCCGGCTTCACGGCCGAGAACGCCTCCGCCACCCTCATATTCACCCGCCCCTTGTCGCCGCTCTTGGCGATGGAATCGACGACGTCCTGCGCCTTCTTCTCAAACCCATCTTCCGGAATCTGAGCGAACCGCAGCAGCGGTCCGAAGAACGCCTGGTCCAACCGCCGCAAGTTCAAAAACCGCACCATGTCCGGCGAAAGATTGTTGTCGCCAATCAGCTTCCGCTTCATCGCGATGTTGTCCGCCCGTTCATCGCGCGCGATCAACGCCGTCTGCAGATAAGCCGACGCCTTGGCCCGGAATGTCGCCGTCTTTTCCTTGACGATCTCGTAGTAAACGTCCTTGTTCTTCTGCTCCAGTTCCACCAGCTTCTTGTGATAGTCCGCCACCTGCGCCGCCGTCGGCGGCTTGCCGATCACCGGCAACTCCTGTGGCTCGCTGATGCTCGAAAAGACGCCATGCAACGAGTAATAGTCGGCCGTCGGAATCGGGTCGAACTTGTGATCGTGACACCGCGCGCACGATACCGTCAGCGCCATCGTCGCCTTGCACAGCGTATCGATCCGCTCATCAATCGTGTCGTTGCGATCTGGAAACCGCTTGCCCACCGTCAGAAATCCCAGCGCCGCCAGCGTGTCAGGGTTTTTGTCCGCATTGGGCAAAAGATCGGCCGCGATCTGCTCCTTCAAAAACTGATCGTAAGGCTTGTCGTCGTTAAACGCCTTGATCACGTAATCGCGATACGTCCACGCATCGGCGTAACGGTAATCTTCCTTCTGGTTCTCCTTCTTGTCTCCAGTCGTATCGCTGTAGCGCGCCGTGTCCAGCCAAAACCGTCCCCACCGCTCTCCATAATGCGGCGACGCCAGCAACCGATCCACAACCTTCTCAAAAGCATTTGGCGAAGGGTCGATGATAAACTGCCGCAATTCCTGCGGCGTGGGCGGCAAGCCGATCAGGTCATACGTCGCCCGCCGCAACAGGGCAGCCCGTGGCGACGCGTGGGTCGGCACCATGTCGTTGGCTTCCAGCTTTGCCAGGATGAAGTTGTCCACCGGCGTCTTTACCCACGCCTTCTGCTTCACCTGCGGCACTTCCGGCAACTGCACCGGCTGATACGCCCAATGCGCCTTGGCCTTGTCGTTCATCCCGTTCAGCTTCACAATCCCCGGCCCGGCCGCCCGCGGATCAGGCGCGCCCATCTTCACCCACTCCGTCAAATCCGCGATCTCCTGCGCGCTCAGCTTCTCCCCCTTGGGCGGCATCTGCAAATCCGGATCGCTGTACGAAATCGCCTTGATCACCAGGCTCTTGCCTGGATCGCCTGGCACGATGGCCGCGCCGTTCTCGCCACCCTTTTGCCACCCCTCGCGCGAGTCCAACACCAAATCCCCCTTCGACTTGCCCTGCTCCATGCTGTGGCACTTGTAGCACTTGCTGGTGAAGATCGGCCTCACCTTCGTCTCAAAAAACTGCGCCTGCTGCGGCGACAATTCAACCGCCTTCACGGGCCCAGTTGTTGGTGCGATCGTCGGCGTAACGGCCCCACCCGCTCCGCCAATCAGCCCGGCCAGTGTCAGCGATGCACCCGCAATCAGTTGTCGAATAGTCATGTGTTTTTCTCCCCAATGATCCTGAACAATCCGCGTAAACAGCCATGTTCGACGCTCAGGCGATGATCGGCTTAGCCACCACACCAAAGTTATCGGTCAGCCGGAAATCACGCCCGTTGTATCGGTACGTCAACTTGGTGTGATCGAAACCCAGAAGCGCCAGGATCGTCGCATGCAGATCATGAACGCTCATGCGATTGGTTTCGGCCCGTGCCAAATTCATCCGTCGCGCCATAAATCGACCCACCCTTCACGCCGCCGCCGGCCATCCAGGCGCAGAAGCCCTGGCCATGGTGGTTGCGCCCGGCAGTCGCCGCCCGCGTGTCGGCCGTCACCGTCCGGCCAAACTCGCCGCCCCAGATCACCAGCGTGTCCTTTAGCAAGCCGCGCTGCTTCAGATCCTTCAGCAGCGCCGCCGCCGGCTGATCGATGTCCGTCGCCCGATCCTTCAGCCCTTTTTCCAGCCCGCTGTGATGGTCCCATCCTCCCGCGTCCACCTGCACAAATCGCACGCCCCGCTCCACCAACCGCCTCGCCACAAGCAGCTTGGCCCCGGTGTTGGTCTCGCCGTACATCTCGCGAATCGCCTGCGGCTCCTTGGTGATGTCAAACGCGTCCGTCGCCTCGGTCTGCATCTTGAACGCCATCTCAAACGATTCGATGCGCGTCTCGAGCTGATCTTCCTTGTGCAGTTTCTCCGCATGAATGGCATCAAGCTGCCGGGCCAGTTGGATCTGGAAAATCTGATCCTGCTGCGTCGTGAACTGGCTGCGAATATTCAAAAGGATCTTGTCCAGCGGCGCGCCCTTGGAGTAGTTCACGCTCACGCCCTGGAACAAGCTGGGCAGAAACGACGACTGCACCGAATCCCCACCCCCGCCCAGCGAAATGAAACCGGGCAGGTTCTGGTTTTCGCTCCCCAGCCCATACAGCACCCACGATCCGACGCTGGGCTTGGGAAGCTGCAGCGATCCAGTGTTCATGTATCGCGTTGCGATCCCGTGATCCGGAACGTCGGTAAACAGCGACCGCACCACGCACATCTCATCCACGCATTCCCCCAGCTTCGGAAATACCTCGCTGACTTCTATGCCCGACTTGCCCTTCTTCTCAAACTTAAACGGCGACGGGAACGCCAGCCCGTTCAACCCCGGCAGCTTCTGGTCGGCGTACTTCGCCAGGGATGGCTTGGGGTCCCAGGTGTCAACGTGCGATGGGCCGCCACCCGCGAAAATATGGATCACGTGTTTTGCCTTGGCCGGCAGCGGCGGCGTCTTGGGCGCCAGCGGGTTATTCGCCAGCGCCGCCCGCTGCCGATCCCGGCATCGCCAAGTTGCCCAGCATCATTCCCAGCGACAATCCGCCCATCCCCATCCCCGCCTTGCGCAGCCATTCCCGCCTCGTCATAAAAAGATCTTCCGGCCGAAGCATGTGTTCCGCGGGATCGTAATCGGGAGTGCGCTTGTTCATGATTTTTAACCTCTCTTGAAATGACCCACGGCCGCAAGTCGGCCAATATATCGTGCAACGGCCCAAAGCCTCAAGCAAAATAGCGACACCCCTTAACCATCGTCATCATTACCTACCCCTGAACGTCCCGTATGTGAGATTTATTGCTGAAATCGCGTCACCGACCTGACGGCGCTCCAGCCGACGTCCGAATCCCCATCGCCTCCAGATCACAGGCGAACATGCTGCACGCCAGTTCGGCCGGCAAATGCTCCGGCACGTCGTGGTAATGCAGCGTCACGTTCAGGCACGCAATCCGGTCTGCTATGGCGCTCACCGCCCGCAGATCATGGCTCACCAGCACGAGCGTCAGGCCCAGTTCGGCTTTCAGCTTCTGGAGAAATTCGATAAACCGCTGCTGGCCGGACCGGTCGATGCCCGTGGTCGGCTCATCCAGCAGCAGCACCCTCGGCCTCGCCGCCAGCGCCCGTGCAATAAACACCCGCTGCCGCTGGCCCCCCGACAGCGTTCCAATAGGCCGGTGCAAAATCTCCTGACATCCCACCTGCTCGAGCAAATGATCCACAAAATCCAGGTCGCTCTTCGCGTATGGCCGAAGGGCACCTGTCTTTGCCACCAATCCCAGCCGCGCCACCTGCCGCACATTGATCGGAAAAGACTCATGCACAGGGAAATTCTGCGGCAGATACCCGAGAATATTCCCCCGCCCGACCGCTTCGCGCGGCGATAGTCCGGCAATCGAATATTTCGCCACGCGTGGCCCGATGCGTTCCCAGCAGCAGGCGAATCAGGGTCGTCTTGCCACCGCCGTTTGGCCCGATTAATCCCAGCGTAGTCCCCGCTTCCACCGGCAATGAAATGTGCTTCAGGACAAGCTGATCGCCATACGCGAAGTCCACATTTTCGATTGATACCAAGGCGCCTGAAGCCATCCAACCATTCTACGCCGGCACTCGAAAAAACCCGCGCCAGCAGTCGCTAAGTCCTCTAAGGGATCGCGGTAGCAAAATCGTTACCAATACACTACCAGCATCGAAAATTTATTTTTTCGCGGTTGCTTATCCAAACCCCCCACGCATATATTGTAACACCAACAGCAAACGATATGCCCAATGTGGCATTAAGGTAAGTTACTTATGGGAATGCAGTTATCACAGAACATGCGATTGGAAATGCGGCAGTTGCTCACGCCGCGCATGATCCAGTCCATGGAGATCCTGCAGTTGCCGTTGATGGCGTTGGAGGAACGCATCGAACAGGAATTGCAGAACAACCCTGTGCTCGAACTGCGCGATGAAGGAGGCGGGGAGGGCGAACCCGCCCCCGACGGCCCCGCCGCCGGTGTCGATGGAGTCGATGGCGATCCGCAGGCCCAATATTCCGAATCCGAAACGCCCATGGTCGTCAAAGACAACGACAGCCAGGCCGACGACTTTGACCGCCTCGCCAAGCTCAGCGAATACCTCGAAAATGAAGAGTTCTCC
This sequence comes from uncultured Phycisphaerales bacterium, assembly GCA_963788015.1. Taxonomy (GTDB): domain Bacteria; phylum Planctomycetota; class Phycisphaerae; order Tepidisphaerales; family Tepidisphaeraceae; genus JBBRHH01. The sequence goes on along the minus strand of CAWBEY010000012.1, from coordinate 371,385 downwards.
ACCAACTCCTCCATGAGCTCGCGCCTCCGCAATAGCAACGATGGCGAGCGCGACAAAAAGCTCGATGCGATGAACAACACCATCGCACGCGGCGAAACGCTGGCCGAGTATCTTCTGCACCAGTGGGCCTTCATCGACGCCCCGCCCAAGGTTCTGGAGGCCGGCGAAGCCATCATCAATTACATCGATGCCGAAGGCTACCTGCGCACCCCCCTCGAGCAGATCCAGAAAGAATCCAAGCAGCCACTCGCCCTCGAAGATTTGCAGCAGGCCCTCAAGCTCGTTCAAACCCTTGAACCTTCCGGCGTCGGTGCCCGCGACCTCCCCGAATGCCTACTACTCCAGCTCGATACCCTCGAAAACGAAGGGGACGAGGAACAAATCGAAGGCCACGATTTTGATCTCGAACGCAAGCTCGTCACACACCACATCAAAGACCTGGAGATGAACCGTTATCCCCAGATCAGCAAAAAACTAGGCCGCGACATCCCCGAGCTCCAGGCCGCCGTGAAAAACCTCTCCCGCCTCACCCCGCATCCCGGCAAGCTCATTGGCGGCCAGGATCCGCCTCCCGTCACCCCCGATTCACGCATCTGGTTCAACGAGGAAACTGGCAACTACGAAGTGGAAATGCTCAATGACCGCGCCCCCAGCCTCTACATCAGCGGCATGTACCGCAAGATGCTCAAGGAGCGTCTCATCGACAAAAAGACCCGCGAATTCCTCTCCACCAACGTCCGCAACGCCCGCTGGCTGATCGAAAGCATTGAGCAGCGCAACAGCACCATCCTGCGCGTCATCCGCGCCGTGGTGGCGGCCCAGCGTGAGTTCTTCGACAAGGGCCCCGAGTACCTCCGCCCCCTTCCGATGATCCAGGTTGCCGATCAGCTCGGCATCCACGTCGCCACTGTCTCCCGCGCCGTCAGCGAAAAGTGGATGCAAACCCCGCGCGGCGTTCTCCCCTTGCGCCGCTTCTTCTCCGGCGGCACCCAAAGCGACAGCGGCGAAGACATGAGCTGGGACGCCGTCAAGGAAAAACTAAAAAACATCATCGACAACGAAGACAAGCACAACCCCCTCAACGACGACGAAATCGTCGACAAACTCAAAGAACTCGGCATCGAACTGGCCCGAAGAACCGTCGCCAAATACCGAAAAATCCTCGACATCCCCACCGCCCGCCAGCGCCGCGAGTTTTGAGTGGTGATCCAATCCGTCGGTGTATACTGATGATGCAGGAGCAACTCTATGAATGACATCCAGCTTCGCTCTCGCATCGGTCCCGATGGCATACTAACGCTGAACGTCCCATTCGGCCCTGCCGATGCAAATCGCCAGGTCGTCATAACGGTCTCCCCAGAACCAGAACAAATTGCCATAAGCCGTGAGGAGTGGCTAAATGCAGTAGAGGCAACGGCCGGCAGCATTCCCGATCCGACTTTCACTCGCCAGGTGCAGGGCGAATTCGAGCAGCGGGATGAATGGCGTTGAAATATCTGCTCGACACCAACACCTGCATCAGCCATTTGCGCTCTGCGCCGCATTTCGAAAGTGGGTCAACATCTTTCGACACTAAAATCCCGGCGACGCAGTCATCTGCTCCATCGTCAAAGCGGAACTTCTCTACGGAGCACGCAGAAGCAGTAACCAAGCCCAGAATCTCCAGCGGTATGGATTTAGAGCCTTCAACTCTTTTCCCCCCTGTTCCCGTCGTTGCCGTTTGACGAGCTGCCGCAGATTTCTATTCAATAATACGAACCACACTCGCCCGCGCCGGCACCCCCATCGGTCCCAATGATCTTCTCATCGCCGCCATTGCCCTCACCCATGGCCTGACCGTGGTAACCAATAACTCCAGTGAGTTCGCCCGCGTCCCCGACCTCACGATCGACGACTGGCAGGTGTAGTTACACGTCCTTGGGATGATCTCGACCTCATTTCACAATTCCCCCAGCATCTTCCCCATCGCCGGCCCCAAATCCCTCCCCATCCCCTCCCCCACCGCGCTCGTCCGCCGCAACCCCTCCTCCAAAACCCGACGCGCCTCCTCCTTCCGCCCCTGCCGAATCAGCGCCTGGGCCAGCATGTGATACGTCGCCAGATGCTCCGGCGCCCGCTCATTAGCAAACGTCAGATGCTCCGCCGCCTCCGCCAGCGACTCGGGTGTGTCCTCCTCCAGCAACTTCCTCCCCAGCGCAAATCGGCTCAACGGATCGGCCGGATCCAGTGCCAACAGTTTCCGCAACTTGGGAAGATCAAGCGCCATCAAACAACCCTCGCAAATGCTTCACCCGATCAAGCCTTCTGCTCCTCTACAGCCACTTCACCCGCCGCCGGCGAAGTCCCCGACAGCGCCTTCCTTGCGCACGATCAGCAGCGAACACGGGCAATCGCGCGCGATCCGCTCCGCCCGCCACCCAAACAAATGCGACTCCAGCCCCCACGCCTCGGCCACCCCGATCACGATCAGATCAAAGTTTTGCGCCTGGTGCAGCACCACCCCCACCGGCGACGGGTCCTCAATCACCCGAAACGTCACCGGCGTCGGCGACGTTGGATCGTCAAACACCCGATCGACAGCCGCCCGCGCGTTCAGGCTCCGGGCGTTGTCCCCGCGCATCGGCGCCACCACGTGCAACACCGTCACCAGCGCCCCGGTGTTGCGCGCCATCCGTCCCGCCAGTTCCAGCGCCAGCGTATCGTGCTTCGATCCCAGATACGGAACCAGGATTCGCCTGGCCATCCGAAATCCGCGATCCACGAAAATCGCCACATGCGTCGGACATTGGCTCAGCACCCGATGCACCGTTCCGCCCAGGATCGTCTTGCCGATTACCGGCTTGTGAAATCCCATCAGCACCAGGTTCACCTGCCGCGCCGCCGCCACCGAGCTGATGTCGGCCGGCACGTCCCGGCTCACAAGCGAAAGCGGCTCCACCGGCAGGCTGCGTCCCCGCGCCTGCGCCAGCAACGGCGCCAATGCCTCGTCCCGCGGCGCATCCGCCTCGTCCAGGCCGCTTCGATACGCCTCATGGTCCGTCGGCGGCCGAAGGTGCAACGCATACAGCCGCGCATGCTCATTGTCCGGCCCGATCAGCGTATCCGCCAACTGCACGAGCGGCCCGCCCGACTTGGGCAACGCCACCGGAATCAGGATCGAATACCGCTCCTGCTTCAACTTCGTCGCCTGTCGCTTAAACAGGCTTGAAGGATAAACCCAGTGCAATATCGGCGTCGTCAGCGCAGTCGTCACCACCGCCATCAGCACCATCATTGCAAACACCGCGTCCGTGATCACACCCAGATCCTTGCCGATGTTCAGGATCACCAGTTCCATCAAGCCCCGCGTGTTCATCAAAATCCCAATCGCCGACGCCTCGCGCCACTTCATCCCGCAAACCCGCGCCGCCAGCGTCGAACCTCCAAATTTCCCCAGACACGCCACGAAAATAATAATTCCCGTATCCAACCACAGTTCCCCGTTGTTCAGCAGTCCGATCCGCGTCTTCAACCCGCTGTACGCAAAAAAGATCGGCAGCAGGAAAACCACCGTGTAATCTTCCAGCTTCTCGCTCAAGTGCCGCACGAACTGCGTCCCCTTGGGCATGATGCACCCCATCAGGAACGCGCCAAACAGCGCATGAACCCCAATCGCTTCCGTCGCATACGCCGACGCCAGCACCAGCAAAAATATCACCGACACCAGGTTCTGACTGAGCCGGCCCTGCCGGTCGTACACCACCTCCAGCTTTCGCAGGAACGGCTTGACGGCGAAGAACATGAACAGCACGTACACCCCTGACATGACCGCCGTCACCATCGCCTGGTGTACGCCCTGAAACCGCGCCACCGCCACCACAAACGCCAGCACGCACCACGCCGTGACGTCATCCACGGCGGCGCAGGTAATCGCAACCGCCCCCACTGTTGTCTTGTGCAGATTGCGCTCGGTCAATATCCGCGCCAGCACGGGAAAGGCCGTGATGCTCATCGCCGCCCCCATGAACAGCGCCACCGACCGAAACGGCGTCGCCGGCGTGTCGTTGAACAGCCGCGGATAAAGGTAAATCGCCAGCCCCGCGCCCAGTAGAAACGGTGCGATGATGCTCACATGGCTGATCACCACCGCCGCCTGCCCCCGGCTCTTGATCAGCCCAGGATCCAGCTCCAGCCCAATCAAAAACAGGAAAAACACCACGCCGATCTGGCTCAAAACATTGAGATACTCCCGGCTGCCCGGCGAGAACAACGCGTTGGACCAGTCTGAAGAAATCCATCCGGCTGAAAATGCCGCGTGCGACATCCACCCAAACAGGCTCGGCCCCAGCATGATGCCCGCCAGCATTTCCCCCATCACCTGCGGCTGGCGCAGCCGCGAAAACACCAGCCCCATGATCCGGCTGAGCCCAAGGATCAGTCCGACCTGCAAGAACAACAGACTCAGGTTGAGAACATTAGTGACGTGCATCGGGTGCGCTTGTGGCCGATCCAGAAGAACTGTCCTTACCCGTGGGGGCGCGGCGGGCTACAAACGGCCGCGCCTCTGCTCCCATCTCCCGCGAAACATACGTCCCCTCCAACCCCGCCCGCCCCGCCCCGCCCGCCCCTTCATTGATTTTCAGCCGATACCCCGCCGCCGACGCTCCCGCATTCAACGAAACCCCCACACCCTCACCCGATCCAGACCGCAAAAGCTTCCCCGATATAGCTTGGTCATCAATCCTGACCGTAACAAATAAGCCTGACTGTTCAACAACCATTCGTTCCGGCAGCCCCGCACCCGGGGTGCTCCACGAAACTTGCCATTCTCCGCTTAAATCCGGGGCCGCCCGCAGCGTCGATCCATACCCAAGGATCGCCCACAGGCCGACAATCAGCCCCACCGCGGTCACCACATACACAATCGTCGCTCTGCTCATATCTCTAATGCTCGACAGTAGCCTACCCGCAGCACACCAACCACGCCAATCCATGACAAGCCCTCGAGAACTGAACGCTCCCTGGCCCGCCAACCCAACTGCGCCATCTTTCACGCTCCATTCGCCACTTGTCCGATAAGCAATCGAGGCGTCTATACCGGAGGCGGCCGGAGCATGTTAGCTGCTGGAAACCATTGCCCGTTCCTCAACCGCGCCGACACCCGCTGCTCGGAATATTTCAGCATCGAACAGCTTCCATACGCCTTTACGCATTGCTTTGGCCGATATGGCATGTGCGAAATCTATCAAGACCTGCTCATCGAGCGGCAGCAACGCCGGGCCACCGACAGTGCCTACACTGAGGGCGAACATGCCGGGCAGCGCCTTGTCCAACTCCGCATCTCCTCTCCTCACCCGCAGCACCGATCCAATCCTGCGCGAATTTCTGCTTTTTCTGGCGTCGGAACGCGGGCTGGCTGACAACTCCGTCCACGCCTACCGGCGCGACCTTGAAGATCTCGAAACCTGGCTGGCATCGCGCTCACGCCGCCCTCACGACGGCCGGCGCGAAGACCTAAGCCTCTATCTGCAGGACCAAACGCGAAAGGGGCAGTCCACCCGAACCGTCGCGCGCCGCCTGGCCGCCATCCGCGTCTTTCTCCGCTTCCTATCGGCCAAACAGTTCGACGTCGCCGGCGCTCTCGACCAACTCGAGCGGCCCAAGCCCGAACAGTCGCTGCCAAAAATCCTCAGCCGCGCCCAGGTCAACCAGCTCATCTGCGCACCCAATCCCAAATCATTTCTGTTCGCACGCGACGTCGCCATCCTCGAATTGCTTTACGCCAGCGGCCTGCGCGCAGCGAACTGTGCGACCTGAAGCTCAACGACGTAAATCTCATGGTCGGCTGTGTGCGAGTCCTGGGAAAAGGGATGAAGGAGCGGATCGTGCCGCTGGGACAAGCAGCCAACGAAGCAATTCAACGGTATTTAACAGAATGCCGGCCGAAACTTCAGCGCACTGCACTCGACCGCCTCTTCCTTTCTCGCAGCGGAAAACCGATGGAGCGGATTGGCCTGTGGATGCTGGTCGAGCGCTTTGGCCGAAAGAGCGGTCTGCTCAAGTCCATCTCGCCGCACGTACTCCGACACTGCTTTGCAAGTCACTTGCTTAGCGGCGGCGCGGACCTGCGGGTCGTGCAGGAACTGCTCGGCCACAGCGACATCGCCACCACACAGATTTACACGCACGTGGACCAGGACCGGTTGAAGGCGGTGCATCGAAAGTTTCACCCGCGTAGCTGACGCCCCAGTCCGGTCGCGCCGGCCGGTATGTCCAATGCCCGGGCGCAGCGGTAAACTTCTTTCCATGCGAAAAGCTCGGTGGTTGATCGCTGGCCTGATTGTGCTTTTGCTCGGCTTCGCTCGGGTGTGGGACGGCCGCGCCGCGGAGCCGGCAGGCCCTTCTGTCCGGCCATCGACCGCCTCCGCGCCTGAAGTAAACTTTCTGGGAATGGGTGACTGGGGCCAGATCAATTCCGCCCAGGGGGCGGTCGCCAAGGCGATGGCAACCTATGTCACTGATCACAACATCAAGTTGAACGCGGTGCTGCTGGCGGGCGACAACTTCTATGGCAAGCTCACAGGAACCAATGATCCGCAGTGGAAGTCGATCTTCGAGGACATGTATGACCCCATCAAACTGTCATCGCCGTTTTACGTGACCCTAGGCAATCACGATTATCGCGACGGCAAGGCCGCCATCGAGCTGGCCTACGCGCAGGAGAATCCCGCCTCACGCTGGAAGCTGCCGACCAAGTGGTATCGGGTAGATTTTCCCGAGCAGCATCCGCTGGTCAGCGTCCTGATGCTCGACAGCAACCGCGACAATCTCGTGAAGTCCGGCGAATGGGCCAGGGAACTGGTGTGGCTGGAGGCCGAGCTCGCGAAAGTCAGCGCGGGCGGCCAGTGGGTGATGTGCTGCGCCCACCACACGCTGGTAAGCAACGGCCTGCATGGCGACAACGGCGTGTTGCAGAAGGAATGGGGCAGCCTGTTCAAAAAGTTCAAGGTCGATATTTATCTCTGCGGCCACGATCATGACCTTCAGCACCTGGAGCTGAAAGACTGGCCAATGAGCTTCGTGCTCGCGGGCGGCGGAGGAAAGGCTTCCCGCGCGATGTTGCGGGACGTGCGCGGGCCCTTCTCCAAGGCCATGAACGGCTTCGCCCATTTCCAGTTCACGCAAGATAAGGCGGTCGTGCGCTTGGTAGGCAAGGATTCGCAAGCCGTTCATATTTTCGAGCGAACGCGGCAGGGTGCGGTGAACATTCTCATGACCACGCCAAGCGACAAGGCCACCACCAACCCCATCAAGGCCCGCTTCGAAAACGAACTGGCGGACCTGAAGTCGACGTCCGCCCCGGCCACCGCGCCTGCAGGCAAGTGATGGCAGGAGATTGGTTTCATAGAAACACGCCATCTTCGCAGGGGTTGGCGCACGCGTTAGCATGATCTGCAACAAGGAGATTTGAATGTCATTCACGCTTCAAATAACTGATGCCGCGCCCGATTTTGACTTGCCCGGCGTCGATGGGAAACGCCACACGCTGAGCCAGTTCCAGGAGGCGCAGGTGTTGGTGATCGTTTTCTCGTGCAACCACTGTCCCTACGTCATCGGGAGCGAGGATCGGATGATCGCGTTTGATGCGCACTACTCGCCGCGCGGGGTGCAACTGGTGGCCATCAATTCCAACGAAGACCAGATGCACCCGGAGGATTCATTCGAGCACATGGTGAAGCGGGCAGCCGAAAAGGGATTCAAGTTTCCCTATCTGCGCGATGAGACGCAGGAGGTAGCGCTTGCCTATGGAGCACTGCGCACGCCGCACTATTATGTGTTTGATGCCGGCCGGCGGTTAGCCTACACCGGGCGGATGGATGACAACCCTCGCAATCCCGGTAAAGAGACGACGCACGAACTGCGGGATGCGGTGGACGCACTGTTGGACGGGAAGACGCCGCCGATGAGCGTGACAAACCCCATCGGCTGCAACGTCAAGTGGCGGGGCAAGCCCCATCACTGGATGCCGCCCGAGGCGTGCGACCTGGTGCTGTAGCCGGCGCTGGAAACTGCAATCCATCTAATCTCGTTCATGTCTTCGACGTTGCGCGCACACGGTATACGAGTTGCCGACAGCCCGTGGAGAGTCGGACTGGATTTCGATGGCTGCTCGTTTGGCCGTCACGGTCCGCTCATAGAACCCTGCCGCTCGAAAGGAGCACGCCATGGGACTGTTTGGCAGCAACGAATTCAACAACCTCAACGACCTTTTTATCCAACAGTTGGAGGATCTTTATGACGCGGAGAAGCGACTAACCGACGCACTTCCCAAGATGGCCGAGGCCGCCACATCCATGGAACTGAAGAACGCGTTCAACATGCATCTGGACCAGACGCGCAATCACGTGACGCGGCTGGAGCAGGTTTTCCAGCAGATCGGAGCCGAGCCAAAGCGCGAAACCTGTGCGGCCATGAAAGGCCTTATCACCGAAGGCCAGGAAATGATCGACGCCAAGGGGGACGACAAAGTGCGCGACGCCGCCTTAATCGCGGCCGCCCAGCGGGTCGAACATTATGAAATGGCCGGCTACGGCACCGTCCGCACATTCGCGCAGCAACTGGGTTACAGCCAGGTGGCCCAGACGCTGCAGCGGACGCTTGACGAAGAAGGCGAGGCCGACAGAAAGCTGAGCCAGATTGCCGAGAGCAACATCAACATGCAGGCGCAGGCGTGACGCCAACAGCGACATTTCGGGATGATGCGAGCTCGGCTTGGCACATGGGCCCAAGCCGAGCTAAATGATTGAAGAGCCTAAATTACAGGTGCACTGATCGAACTGCCACGAATTACGCGGTCGGCGGTGCCACGCGCTCTTCACGCAGGCGCAAAAAGGGTGAGAAACTCAGCCGCGGCTATCGTAAGCCGCTGGCCGTCGTCCTGACGATCGAGCAGCGCCGTACCTGCGCCGCAACAGCTCGCGGCAGGCGCAAGCGGGCAAGATCTGCGGGCAACTCAACATCAATGGTCAATGTTATATGCGGCTCCACGCTGATGATTGTCGATTATACCGCGTTTCTTTCGCCGACAAGCCTATCCCGTCATGGAATGGCGGACACCATCTGGCAGTCTTGGCTACTGTCGCAAGCGCCGCCCACTCTTGACGTCAAACCGGATTCCCCTAGCATTCCGTCAGGTTTTCACTCCACATTGAAAGGAGTCGCTATGGGGTTCGCGAAGTTTATTGTTGCATTAACGCTGGGTTTGACCGCCTTGGCCGCGACCGGTTGCCAAAGCGCTGTGGCCGATGAGCGCGACAAGCTCTGGAAGCAAAACAAGGAATTGCAGAACGCGCGCTCGACCAGGAACGGGCCAGAAAGCAGCGCCGGTGCTGGCCAGCAGCGGCGGCGCCGACCCGGCCGAAATGCAGCGCCTGCAAAACGAGTTGAAGCAGCGCGATGACGAGCTTGCGCCGCTGCGCACCGCCGGCACGGGCGCACCGGCCATCCCCGAGCAACCCAAGGCGACGGGGCTTGAAGGCATGGACACCACGTACGATCCCCGCGCAGGCACGTTAACCGTAAACCTGTCGAGCGATGTGCTGTTTGACTCAGGCAAAGCGACGCTGAAAGAGAGCGCGCGGGCGACACTCGACAAGATCGTTGGCGCCTTGAACAAGGAATACACCGGCAAGGCCATCCGCGTGGAAGGGCATACCGACAGCGATCCGATTACGCGCACCGAAGGACATGTGGGTCGATAACCTCGACTTGTCGATGGAGCGGGCGGCGCAGGTTTCGCGATATCTGGCCGCGGCCGGGATCGATGCTCACCGCATCACCACCAGCGGCTACGGCGAGTTCAAACCCCGCGACAAGAACAACAAGGCCGCCAACCGCCGCGTCGAAATCGTCGTGGTGACCAAATAAAGATTTCCACTGAGGGGCACCCAGAGACGCGAAGTATCGAAACGTCTTGGCAAATCGTTCGTGCCGTCGTCTGGTCGCCGCTCTATGCTTGATGTCCAATGACCATCAGCATTCTCGATTACGGAATGGCAAATCTTCGCTCGGTCCAGAAGGGCTTTGAGCAAGTCGGCTGCAACGCCAGCATCATTTCAACGCCGCACGAAGTAGAGCAGGCCGAGCGTCTGGTGCTTCCTGGCGTGGGGGCCTTCAAAGACGCCGTCGCGACTCTGCGAGATAAGCAACTGGACGGGCCGATTCTGCGTCACATCGAAAACGGCAGGCCGTTCCTGGGGATCTGTCTTGGTCTGCAAATGCTTTTTGAAGTCGGATACGAAGACGGAGAACATCGCGGCCTTGGCGTCATCTCAGGCCAATGTATTCGATTCGATGTGGACGATTCGCTTCGGCCTGAAAGTCCCGCACATGGGATGGAACCAGCTAACGCCCGTCCGCCAATCGCCGCTGCTGCGCGACTTGCCGGCCGGGGCAAATGTCTATTTTGTTCATGGCTATCACGTTCAGCCCGCCGACGAGTCAGTGATCGCCACCACCACCGACTACGGCCGGCCTTTCGTCAGCAGCATTTGGCGCGACAATGTAGTAGCGACGCAGTTTCACCCTGAAAAGAGTCAGAAGGTGGGGCTTCAAATCCTCGCTAATTTTGGCCGGATGTGATTGCCTCACTTCTTCCACCCGCTATCCTCTTCGCTCTTCAAACCAAAGGATCGAATCATGGCGGAGCGCGTTAAAGTTGGCATCATCGGCACGGGGGCCATTAGCGGGGCCTATCTCACCAATGCAGTCAAGTTTCCAATACTGGATGTGGTTGCGCTGGCCGACATCAACCAGGACTCCGCCAAAGCCAAGGCCCAGGAGTTTAAGATTCCAAAGGTAATGAGCGTTGATGAACTGCTGAACGATCCGTCCATTGAAATTGTCCTTAATTTGACTGTACCCAAAGCGCACGCGCCCATCGCGCTGCAGGCGCTCAAAAACGGCAAACACACCTTCTGCGAAAAGCCGCTGGCGCTGGATCGCGCCCAGGGCCGCGATCTCCTTGATGCGGCCCATGAAACTGGCTTGCGCATCGGCTGCGCCCCGACACCTTCCTGGGCGCCGGTATCCAAACCGCCCGCAAGCTGATTGACGACGGCGCAATCGGAAAACCCGTCGCCTTCACCGCCTTCATGATGTGCCGCGGCCACGAACACTGGCACCCAAGCCCCGAGTTTTACTACGAGGCCGGCGGCGGCCCGATGTTCGACATGGGCCCGTATTACCTCACAGCCCTCCTGAATCTCCTGGGCCCAGTCGCCAGGGTCGCAGGCATGTCCAGCATCGCCATTCCGGAACGCACCATCACCAGTGAGCCTAAGAAGGGCAAGAAGATTACGGTTGAGACGCCCGACCACATCGCGGGGCTGATGGAGTTTGAATCCGGCGCGACCGGCACGATCACCCAAAGCTTTGCAGTGATGCATTCGCCCCACCCGCCCATCACGATCTTCGGGACCGAGGGGACGCTGGCCGTGCCCGACCCCAACACGTTTGACGGCGAGGTAAAAATCCGCAAGGCCGGCGAAACGGATTGGACAACCGCGCCCCAAACCTTCCTAAGCGGCTATGGCCGCGCTCTGGGCTTGGCGGACTTGGCAACGGCCATCCGTTCTGGCCGGCCGCACCGTTGCTCTCTCGAGCAGGCGTTTACCGTTTTGGATCTGATGGAAGCCTTTCTCGATACCTCCGACAGCGGCCGGTATTACAAGCCAAAGCTCGAATACGCCCGGCCAAACCCCATGCCCCAAGACTTGCCGTTTGGAACGCTGGATGAATGAGACTGTGCTATCATGGTGTAGCAACGGAGTATCTATGCTCGCCAACGTCATCAAAGAACTCGCCGAGGGCCGTGCGACGACCATTCCGATTACGGTGGAGCAGTATCACAGGATGATTGAGTTGGGGATACTGGTTGAGGGCGAGCAGGCGGAGTTGCTGGATGGTTTTCTGGTCCGCAAGGTTCGAAGTCATGCAGGGGAGGATCCGACGACGGTTGGACACCACCATCAGTGGGTGATTGATCAGTTGACCGACCTGCTATTGCCGCTCGCGGATAAAAAAGGCTATCGGCTGCGCACGCAAGCCCCACTTTCGTTGCCCCCGGATGGCGAACCAGAGCCCGATGCGGCCATCGTAACGCGCCCGCCTCATGGCTATCGGGAGCGGCATCCTGGGCCATCGGATGTCGTCATAGTCATAGAAGTGGCTGACAGTTCCTTGCAGCGGGATCGTGTGACCAAGATGCGCATTTACGCCGACCACGGCGTCGGCCAATACATCATCATCAATTTGCCGGAGCGCGTGGTGGAAGAATACACACAGCCCATCGCCGGCCAGGGCCGCTACGCACAATGCTCGCTGAAGCATCGCGGAGAAGTGGTCGACTTCATCCTTCCCCAAAATATCCGCTTGCACGTTCCGGCAGACGCCTTGCTTCCGCTCACATAGTCCGTGCGGAGTTCAGGGTTCGCAGTCATGGCGATGCTGGCCCTACCCATCCCAATTCGGATACTGCTCAGGCGCCTTTCCTTCCTTAGCAATCAGCCTGGGCTTTTTCATCGCCTTGTCGGGCGGGTCGATCCGCTCCAGCCTGACGTCAAATTTCCAACAATCGCCAAAGTCGTAGATATAGGGCATCAATTCCCCAACCGCCAATATCAAATCGCCGATGCGGACATCGCCGGCGGCGGGTCCGTCGTCACTCTCCGGGCCGACCGCGTCGCTCGTCCGCCCCAGTTCATCCTGCAGCGCGAAGCTGTAGAGGTGGTCATCGTCAAAGCCAACGGCTCGCAGAATCGCGTCGCTTAAATCCTCAAGGGTGTCTTGAGCCGATATCGCGATTCGCCGCCATATTTTCCCGAGCGAGACTTTGAACACGTATGTGCCGTCGCGAAATGGCGCTTTGGGGATCGTGAGGTTGCGCCGCCACTCCGGGAAATGCAGCTGAAATGCCTCTTGCCACGTTCCCAGGGAAAGGTCGCCGAAAGTTCCGATCGGATCGAGCAGGGGATACAGCAATCGCATGAGGCCATCGCCAAAGCTATTGCGATGAACAACAGACGGGCCCCACCGCCTGCCCGCAACGGCCGGCCACGATTCGAGCGTCACAACCCCAAACGCATCAAGAATGCTCAATGGCAGCAGGCCATAGAATGAGTCATTGACTGCTTTTGGCTCGTCGAAACGGGTGTGGGTGTGGCGCAGTGCCTGCCAGGTGCGATAGGAGGCGATGCCGATGGTGCCCATGCCCGAGCGCTCTCCGATCATCGAATCTTCGGCCAGACGAAGGACCGCTTCCAGAAGTGCAAAGTATTTCTCCGTCGAGTTGAGCGCCTGCCACGCGTCCACTACGGCCGCGTTCACTGCGAGGTGCATCTTCGAGCCGGTTTGTTGAACCGTGACCAATCCACTTGCGCGGACCATGAGGTAGACTGCTTCCAGGTTGGGATACGAACGAAGCTGCGGCCGGGTCATCTTCAGCGGCAACGGGCGGAGCATCAGGCCGTTCAGTTCCGTCAAAATATTCATCGGCAGGAGCCGAAGCTTGCCGGCCGCCTCCAGTTGCCGGCTGCTGACGAAATTCAAAAGCACTTTAACGTCATGGATGCATGGGCCTGGGTGAGCGTCGTCGAACTCAACAGTGGGAAGCTCATCTACCCATCGTTTCGATGCCGGATCGCCGAGTGCTTCCTGATATTCCATCGAGATTCTCCTTCAGCCGTTCAATGACTTCTCAAGTGCCGCCACAAAATGCGGATTGGTGGGCAGGCCATCCGGATGCTCTGCCGCTTCACGACCCGTCAGCCAGAGAATTTCGCAAACCTCCCGAGGATCGGGGTCAAGTGTGCCGTCGACGAGAATGGCTGTCCACCCCCAAAGCGTCAGGGGCGAATCATCGAACGCATAGCTCCACACGCATTGACGGGGTGAAATGACCAGCCCAAGCTCTTCCCGAATTTCGCGGACGGCCGCGTCTGCCTGCGGTTCATCAGCTTCCATCGCCCCGCCGGGGAAACAGACGCGCAAGGGCGCCGAAACATGCCGGCTGCGCCGAATAAGCAACCAGCGGCCGTCGCCCCGCTGAATCCCCACAACCACCCCATGAACCCGCCCATCGCGCTGCCGCGGCCGGCCAGGGCTGGTTGGAGTGGGGGGGTTGCCCGCTGGTTTGCTATTGCTGGACGGCATCAAAGAGGAATAATAGCGGATCGCAATACGCAGGCCGAGTTCACTACATGCGGGCGACAAAGAGGCGCGTGTCTGGAGGAGGAAACTTTCAACGCGATGGCGCGTCTCTTGAGTAGGAACATCATCCCCTCGGGGCGTTGCTGCCTTAAATCCCGCTATGATGCACCACAGACGATGCGGCCAATTCATCCCTCCAACTTCTGCCAAATTCAACCCGGCCCGTGCAATTGGCTCTTCGCAGTCATCATCACGCTTTCTCTGGCCGGCATAGCCACTGCCCAGCCCACGACCCGGCCGACGGCGGCGGCGTGGCGCGAGCAGATCGAGCGCTCCATCGAACAACTCGATGCGATGGATTTTGAAACGCGCGAGGCGGCCGAGGCCAAGCTGATCGAAATAGGCCCGGATGTGAAGGCGCCGCTGAAGCAGGCGCTGGAGTATGCCACAACTGCCGAGTTCAAGCTGCGTGAGAGGTCGGTCATCGAAGGCATCAACAAGGTATGGAAGTACTGGTCCGAAAACGGCGGCCCCATCAGCGGGGGTTTTCAGGCCACGCTGAAGCTGGCGCACGACAGCTATTCGGCCGGCAGTCCCATCCAGTTAAACGTGATCCTGTGCAACGTGGCCCCCAAGCCAATGCAGTTGTACGACCTGCGCGGCGTCGATTTTGAACTTGGCGATGGCCGGGCCGTCTTCACCAGCGATCACGGCGACGCCCGCATCATAATCCATCGCGTCGGCGAAGGCAGCCTGCCCGAAAAGGCGCGGGCCATCGAATACACCGACGCCGGCGGCAAAATAGATTTCAAAACCGGCGGCAACGTCCCCATCGAAATCCCGCTGCACGTCGGCGTAGACCTGGAACCGGGCGAATACAAAATCCAGTTCATCTATTACGCCAGCTCCAAGGGCCTGCTGCCGGATGCGTTTGAGGATTTGAAGAGCAATGAGGTGACGCTGAAGATTTTGGCGCGATGAGCGCAGGTGCGGCCGGTGGAGTGGCTTGTTACAGCCTGTTTACATTCAATGGGGGCAAGGGCGGATAGCATCTGGAACGAGGGCTCTTATGGCTTCACGCCGAATTCTGGTTATAGAGGACGATCCGTCCATTCGCTCGGGCATCGTCGATGCCCTTGAGTTTCAAGGCTATTCCACGTTGTGGGCCGGGCGGGGCGATGAAGGGTTGCAGATCGCGCTCGGGGCCGATTGCGATCTGGTGCTCCTCGATCTGGTGCTGCCGGGGAAAGGCGGCCTGGAGATTTTGAAAGAGGTGCGTCAAGCCCGGCCGGTCTTGCCTGTCATTATCCTCACCGCGCGGGGCGAGGAGTCGGATCGCGTGCAGGGGCTGAAGCTGGGGGCCGACGATTACGTCGTGAAACCGTTCAGCATCAAGGAACTTTTGGCCCGGGTGCAGGCGGTGTTGCGCAGGTCGCCCGAGAGGCCGGTCGATGTAACCCAGGTGAAGATCCCCCAGGGCAAGGCCGACCTGGCGCGGCGAGAGCTGAAATTTACCGACGGCAGCCGCGCGGAATTGTCCGAAAAAGAGGCCGAGCTGCTTAGATACTTTGCGTGCAACACCGGCCGCGCGATCTCGCGCGAAGAAATTTTATCCCGCGTCTGGTTGATCGATCCGCACGGCGCGGAGACCCGCACCATCGACATGCACGTGGCCCGGCTGCGGGAAAAACTCCGCGACGACCGCAACGAACCCAAGATCATTCTGACCGTGCGCGGCAAAGGCTATATGCTGGCCGCCGATTGAAAGAATAAGCCCGCGTTGCTCTCGCCCAAGTGAAAGTAGCTGATGCGTAAACAATGGCTCATCTGGCTGGTCTTTGGCCTCTGCCTCTCCATCGGGCTCGGTGCCATGGGCTGGATCAGCCTGAAGGTGCTGGAACTGGATCGCAACACCGCCCACTCCCGTCGGCAGGCGGCCTATCAGGGACAGTTGGAGGAAAACGCTCGCCTCGCCCTCTGGCGCATGGACTCCATGCTCGCCCCCATCATCGCCCAGGAAAACTCCCGGCCTTACTTTCTATACAGCCCATTCTTCCCGGCCGAGCGCGCTACCCGCTCATGCAGACCGACGCCAAAAAAGGCGAAGGCCTGCTCATCCCCTCGCCGTTGATGATTCAAACATCCGATCTGGTCACGCTGCACTTTCAGATTGCGCCCGATGGCTCGATGACCAGCCCGCAGGCGCCCACCGGCAACATGCGCCACCTGGCCGAAAGCGCAGTACACCAGCGCCCAAAGCATCGACTCGGCCACCTCCAGCCTTTCAGATTTGCGAAACAAACTACAGCTGGAAAAGCTGGTGGCCATGCTGCCGGAGGTCAAGCAGCAGGTGGATTGGCCGGCCAAAGTACAACTCTCCGTGGGGACGAAAGACAATGGATCGAACAACTCCCGCAACAGCGGCACGTTGAACTTCGGCTATGGCAACATAAATCCCAACGGCCAGGCCGGCGCGAATGGCGATGCGTCAAACCAGGCGCCGCAGCAGGCGCTTGCCAACCAGGCCGACGTGCAGCGCATGAAAGGCCAGCAGGAGTATGAGCAGCGCCAAAACGCCGTGCAGACCTTCAACGACGCCACCTGGGCGAGCAACCGGTATTCGCAGGCGAAGTCGCCCGACGGCATGCACGCGACAGTAAACGAAGGTGTGATGAAACCGCTGTGGCTGGACGATGCGCTGGTGCTGGCTCGGCGCGTGTCCATTCACGGCCAGGAATATGTGCAGGGGTGCTGGCTGCATTGGCCGGCCGTGAAGCGCGAACTGCTGGACGGCGTGCGCGATCTGCTTCCCGCGGCCGACCTGGAACCGGTGGCGGTAATCAGCGAAGACAAAGAGCCGCGCATGCTCGCTGCCTTGCCGCTGCGCCTGAAGGTCGGCGACATTCCGCTCGACTTGCCAATAGAAAAATCCAGCGTGCCCGCCACGCTGCTGATCGCGTGGTGCTCGGCCGTAATCGGGGCGGCCGCCATCGGGCTGCTGCTCCGCGGCGTGATCTCCCTGAGCGAGCGGCGCGGCGCCTTCGTGTCGGCCGTCACCCACGAGCTGCGCACCCCCCTGACGACATTGCGCATGTACACCGAAATGCTCGCCGACGGCATGGTGAAGGACGAGGCCAGGCGACAACAGTATCTCGGAACCCTGCGCAGCGAAGCCAATCGCCTCGGACATCTGGTCGAAAACGTGCTGGGCTATTCGCGCCTCGAGCGCAAACGAAGCTGCGCCCGCATGGAGACGGCCGTCATGGGCGATCTACTGGAACGGGCCACCCCGCGACTTCAAGAGCGGGCGGCGCAGGCCGGAATGAACGTCGAAGTGGAATGCGCGGCCGGCGCTGGCGAGGCCCGCGTCATGGTAGACCTGGTCGCCGTCGAGCAGATCCTCTTCAACCTGGTCGACAACGCCTGCAAATACGCCCAGCCATCAACCCGGCCCATAATAGCCGTGACTGTGAAGCGCGAAGGCAAAAGCGTAGCCATTCGCGTGCGCGACTTTGGCCCGGGCATTCCCAAAGAACTGCGCAAAACGATTGTTTCGACCATTCTCCAAATCCGTCAACGAGGCGGCCGAATCCAAACAGCCCGGCCTGGGCCTGGGCCTGGCCCTAAGCCGCCGTCTGGCCCGGAACATGGGAGGTGAATTGAGGCTGGAGCAAGGTGGGGGGGAAGGGGCTTGTTTTGTGCTGGAGTTGGCGTGAGAAAATCTGGCGCCTCGTGGTTAGACTTACGCCATGTATACGCACAGATCTATTGTTTTCTTTCTGATCGCTCTGCTGTTCGTATCAAATGACCTTCACGCCGCCCAAGCCCCGTCGACGCAACCCTCCCCGCCAAACCCCGGCCTCTTCATCGCCGCCGGCTACGGCGGGCGACGCATGACCTCTCATGATGGCGTGCATTGGGAGAACGACCTCCAGTGGTCCGACAAAGCCGCTGACGACAACAACGTGCTCTTCAACCTCGCCTTCGGGCGAGGCAAATTCGTAGTGGTGGGGGGTGCCAGCGTCGGCCGGATCCTCGTCATGCGCGACGGGAAAGACTGGCGCGAACTGCCGCCACAAAAGTCTGCGCGTTGCCACCATCGCATTTGGCAACGGCCGCTTTGTCGCCGGCTGCGGCGACAAGTTTCTCTACTCCGCCGACGGCGAAGAGTGGCAGCAAGGCGCAACGCTGGAGCTCAAGGGGAGCATTCACTTTCGCAAAAGCGCCTTCGGCAACGGCCAGTTCGTCGCCATCGGCGACTGGGACCCACCAGGCCAAAAGCGCATCAGCTTCCGCGCTGCAACCCCAGACGGAGAAAAACTCGGGTCCGTGGATGGCACAGTCTCGCCCGCGCGCGCAATCGCTTTCGGCACGGGGCGTTTCGTAGTCGTCGGTCCCGGCGGCCTGCGCGAGAGTTCCACCGACGGCAAACTCTGGGAAGACCCCACCACCGAGGAAGGTGCAGACCTCAGCAGCGTCGTTTTCGACGGCAAACAGTTCCTGGCCGCCGGCGGCAAATATTCCTACACATCCCCCGACGGCATCACCTGGAAAAAGCTGCCCAAGCCAATCCCCTGCAGCCTCCTTTACGCCGGCGACGGCCATTACTTCGGAGCCTCGTGGGGCGGCAACTTATGGACGTCAAGCGACGGAATCGACTGGAAAAAGCTGAACGTCCCAGCCGGCAATTCCTTCGAAGCCATCGGATTCGGCGTGCCGTCAGACCTGGAAAAATGATCTGGCCTAACAGCTCATTTGGCCGGTGGCCTGGTGGATCCACGCCACCACCCTTTGCCGCTCAGCGCCAGCCTCCTGAACTGGCAACATGCCCAGCGCACAAAAAACGGCGGCGACCATGACAGTCGCCGCCGTTGGTTATCAGTTATGCAATTGCAATTTAAGAGACAATCGCCTTGCCCGTGAAGGACGTCTTAGCGCCGCCCGCATCGCTGATCTGCACGGTGTAGACGAACGTGCCGGCGTGCGAGTACTTGTGCGAAGCGCTCACGTCCCACCGGGCCGCGCCGTTGTTGTACAGGAACGACACCGGGCTCGATCCATCATTCCAGTTGATCATGCCGTGGTATACGCCCGCGTTGCGATTGGCCGCATCGCCGTCGGTAAATGATCCCACCACGCCATTGAACGTCGCGGTGTGGGAGAGGTTGAGTTGCCGTCCGCTGCCGGTCAAGGGTGCATCGGCGGCGTTGATCACGCCGGTGGCCGACGACGATGCGCCGCCATTGGGCGTCACGGTAATGCGGGTGATGTAATGGCCTTCCTCTGCATAAGTATGCGTGCCCTGCACGTGGTAGCTGCCGGGGCTGCCGTCCGGCAGGATCGTCCCCGCCGAGAAGGTGTGATCGTTCCATTCCACCGTCGCATGGAACATCGACGCGTTGCTCGCCGGCGATGCATGGAAGTCACCGACGATGGTCGTAAACTGCTTGCCTTCCGTCTCCGGCACCGTCCGGCCACTCACCGCGCTCACGCCCGTCACGCTGATCGACACAGTCGCCTCCGCGCTGTCCGTATGGCCATTGTTCACCTTGAACTTAAAGCTGTCCGGGCCGCTGTAATTGCCATCAGGAGTGTACGTGAGATTCGGGCGCTCCCGCTCAGCAAGCCATGCGCGGGATTCACGGTCACCGTATATGTCAGTGGCTGCGGCGGAGTGTTCGGATCCGAACCGGTCAATGTAATGCCCTTGGCCATGTTCTCCGGCGTCGAAACGCTCTGCGGGTTGGCCGTGGGCGCAGCGAAGACGCCGTTGAAGTAGACAATCGCCTTGGCATTGGCGAACCCGACAATCAGGTCAGGCAGGCCGTCGTTGTTCATGTCGGCCACCGAAACCGTCTGCACCTTGCTTGTCCCGGTGCCGATGGCCAGGGCTGTCGGGTCAAAACTCCCCGTGGTGGAAGCGTCTGTGGTTGTGTTGGTGTAGAGGGTCAGGCCCGCGGCGCCGGGAGTGAAACCGATGATCTCGGCCTTCTTGTCGCCATTGAGATCAGCCGCCAGCAGGTCCGGCACATGCGTCGCAATACCTAGATCGCTGGGCGCCCAAAGCTCGTCCCGAATGAAACGCCGGGGTTGGCATCAGTGTATCCGAGCACCAGATCGTTGTTGCCGTCATTGTTAATGTCCCCGGAAGAAACCGATTCCAGATGACTGGAGCCGTTCACTTGATCAGGGGCGGAACTGAAACTCGGCGTAGTGGCGCTGTCGGTGGTTTGATTATTGAAGATGCTGACGCTGGTGCCTCCCTTATTGAACATGATCAAGTCGGACTTGCCGGCACCATTGATCAGATCGCCGACCTGCCCCTCCGTGCTGGGCGTGAACGATGGACTCAAATCCACTGGTGCGCCAAACGTCCCACCGGCCGAACCATACGCAAAGGCAATGTTAAAATCGCTGTACTGCAGGATGATGTCCGGGAAGGTGTCGTTGTTGGTGTCGCCGACAAAGACCTTCTTCACATTGTGCGTGCCGGTGTCGATCGTCTGGGTCGTCCCGGAGAAACTCGGACTTGTCGAGGCATCGGTCGTGGTGTTGCTGACAATGGTGACACCCGGGCTGCCAGGCGTGAACTCCACCAGTTCCGCCTTGCCGTCGGCGTTCAGGTCCGCCGCCACGATGTTCGGAGTATTGCTCGAAAGACCCAGGCTGATCGGCGGCCCAAACGCCGGCGCGGCCACGCTCATCACCAGCCGCTGTTCCAATGACTCAATGCACTGCTTCAGCACCGCGCGACGCCGCTTCGCTTGATCGACTCCGTCAGCGGTCGAACTTTTTTCGAACGCCCGACGACGCCGTAAAACATCTCTCGAATCATATTTCTCCCATCACGTTTCAATTTTGGATGAATCGCGAACTGAAGTGGACGTCCATCTGACCTGATCGCAGGCTCACCCAGCCGAGCGGGAGCATAATCGCTACGTTGATGCAGTGTCAACAACAGCAGCGCCTACGTTCAAGCTTGATCTCGTATAGGTGATTTACTCGCCCATCCCGCGCGTTATAGTCCACCCAACCGGCACATTGTACCTGAGAGACCCACCGCATGAATCCAAGTGACCCATCGCGCCAGTACACCGTCCAGGCCATCGGCAAGCTCCTCGCAGGCGACGCCACCGGCGTATCCTCGATCTAAACGCCGCCCTCGAAATCGATCCGGCCTACGCCGAAGCCTATTCCAATCGCGGCGCGGCACGCCATCGACTGGGTGATGTACCCGGCGCAATCGCAGACTTTTCACGAGCCATCGACCTTAATCCCAGCTACCCCGAAGCCCACAACAACCGCGGGGTGGCGAAGCAGGCCAGCGGCGATCTGGCCGGCGCTCTTCAAGACTTCAATCAAGCCGTGCAGATTAAATCAGATTACGCGGAAGCTTACGCCAACCGGGCCAGCACACGGCAGGCACTGCACGATTGGGCCGGCGCCGTGGCCGATCTCACTGAGGCGCTCCACGGCCTGCCGGAACATGTGCTGGCCAATCTCTATCACAACCGCGGCGCTGCCCGCATCCATCTCGACGACGCCTCCGGCGCGCTCGCCGATTACGATGAATCGCTGCGGCGCGACCCCAAACGCTTCGCGCCCTATGAAGCGCGTGGCTCGGCGCGCACCCTTCTGAATGACTTCGACGGCGCTCTGGCTTATTTTGGCCGGGCACTGGAGCTTGCCCCGCCACACGCCAAAGCGTCGATTTATCACAATCGCGGCGGCATGCGCATCGCCCAGCGAGAGTTCGCCAAAGCCGTGGCCGATTTCAATGAGGCATTGCGCCTGAACCCCCGAATGTGCGGGGCCTACATCTCGCGCGGCAATGCTCGATACCACCTGCGCGACCCGCGCGCGCTGGAGGATTTTGAGCGCGCATTTGGAATGGATGCGGCCCTAGCGGCCCGGGAGCTGGTGCGATCCTTGCAGGAAAATCTCAAGCGGGACAAAGTTGAAGTGCTGGCCAATTGCCGCAAGCACCTGCGGCTGGACCCCAACGACGCATGCGCTTTAGCTCGACGCGGCCTGAGCCTCGTGCTGCTGGGTAGAGAGGCGGAAGCCAAAGAAGATCTAATGAAATTCAGGAACGCCGCTGTTTCGATGCGAACACACCTCGACGTCTTGCTCCGCGGGCTCGCGCAGAATAAGAACTCGGTTTAGCAGAACTCAGCGCCACTGTGAATTCCCCATTGTCCGCGGCGCGGCAGGAGACAATCCGCACTTCAGAGCGAATCGCGCTTTTCACCCACCCCCAGCTCCACGATGTGAAAAGTCCCCACCGGCAATGGCTGGTCGAGGTCGAATGCGATGCCATGGCGGGAGATGTTCAGCGACGTGACTTCCAAGCGATCGCTCGCGTCGGTGGCCGTCGGCGACGAAAGCCACGCCTCGGCAACGTGAGGCCGCCGCTCACTCCGCCGCCGGTTGCGGCCAATGTTGGGACTGTGAGGCGCAACGCCTGAGGACGCAGAAGCCATAAGAATTGGCATCGGTCGAAGCTTGATAAGACTTAAGGCCGGGCGCGACGCCGTCAAATCAAAGCCGCTTTTCCATCGACCAGAGCGACCCGCCGCGATCCACGAAGTGATAGCCCATTTGACGATAGAAAGCGGTGGCCGGGCGGTTCTGCGGGGAGACGTGGAGGGTGATCGAGTCGGCCTCCCAACTGCGAAAATACTGTTCGCCCCGCTGATGAAGAAGCGTGCCAAAACCCATGCGGCGAAACGATGCGCTGACGTAAAAGAGATTCACGTAGCCGGTGGTCAGGCCGTACGGGGTTTGGAGTTCAAGCTGACCGAGGCATTCGTCGCCAAGGAAGGCAAGAAGATGCCCATCTGGAAATTCTTCGCAGCGGCCAATGAGCGACTTGAGATAAGCCCGCGGCGACATGATCGGCGAAGGTTCGCCGTAAGTCGCCAGGCCCGCTTCGCGGTAATGCGAATAGGCGAGGCCGGCGTCGATGGAAGGCGTGAGGTGGCGATAGGTGATGGTCGGGGTCAGGATCATGACGAAAGACTCCTTCGCAGATCAATGTCCCTGCTGAGAATGCGTGCGCTCCAGCCCGGCCCGGTCCGCGGCATCAGGTGGAAGATCGTCTGGGGAGGCGTTGGCGTGGACAGCAATGCCGATGACCAGAGCGCCGATGAAAAGCCAGAGCACGATAGTGAGCGTGACGCCAGGCCAAAGGCTGGGGGCAGGAAGGCGAATTTGGTCGTAGAGGGCGGCCTGGTCGTCCGGATCCTTCGAGGTCTCGCCGGCGGTGTCGATAGGCAATGCGAGACAGGCGGCTGAGAAGAACAGGACAAAGGCGGCGGGCGAGGATGCGCTTCACGGAGGCTCCTGTGGTTGTGGATATTGTAACCGGGAATCAGGTTGGCCGGGCAAGCGATTAGGCGAGTAACGTAAAAACGCCTCAAAAAGCCTTCAGATGGGGGATCTGAACGCGGACTTCCTCCGGCCGCAGCGACTTAACGGCGTAATTGGCCTCAGCGAGCTTTTCAATTGGATAGGACGTCGCCACGCCCAACACATTGAAGCCTATGGCGCGGGTGGTTTTGATGACGCTGGGCGCGTCTTCAATGATGAGGCAGTCGGCGGGCGTGAGCGTCTTTTTGTGGCGCTCGCCAAGCATCTTCATCGCCAGTTTGTACCCCTGCGGGTCGGGCTTGCCGATGGTCACATCCTCGGCCGCCACAATCACCGGAAAACAATCGCGCAGCGACACCCCTTCGAGCATGGCCTCAATTTCTTCACGCAACGCGCCGGAGCAAATGGCCAGGGGAGTGTTGCGCCAGAGGCCGCGCACAAATTCTTCAACGCCGGGAAGAGCGTGGTATTTACGAGCGTAGATCAGGTCCATCATGCGCTCTTTCTTGGCCGTCATCACGCGCAGGAAGGTTTTGGGGTCGAGAGTCTTTCCATGTTTCTCATAGAGGTGCTTGAACGCCCCCTTGTCGTCGAACCCCAGCAGCTCATGAAAATATTCTTCCTCGGTCAGCTCGATCTTCTCGGCCGCCAGAGTTTCATGAAACGCCAGAAAGTGCAACGGCTCGCTGTTGACGATGATGCCGTCAAAATCAAAAAGCACTGCGCCGGGCCAATCAGACATAGGGGGCGAACGTATCGAGTGAAGTTCGTGATGGCAAGGGTGGGGCGGCTGGTGTTGAATCGTGTTGAATCCTTGACAGGCGCGAAGGGAATCCGTATCCCTATCACATGGAACACCCCAAAATCGTTTTCGACGGCATCACGTTCGACGACGTTCTTCTGATCCCTTCTTACAGTGACTTTGTCCCCAGCGACGCCGACACGCGCACGCGGCTGACGCGCAGCATTGAATTGAACATTCCACTGGTGTCGGCGCCGATGGATACCGTGACGGAGTCGGCGCTGGCCATTGCGCTGGCGCAGGAAGGGGGGATCGGGATCATTCATAAAAATCTTTCCATCGAAAACCAGGCCCGTGAAGTCGAGAAAGTCAAACGCAGCGAGAACGGCGTGATCGTCGATCCGATTACGCTGCCGCCCACGGCGACCATCGCCACGGCGCGAAGGGTGATGCGCGAATACAACGTGAGCGGGATCCCAATCGTGGACGGCGGCGAATCGAGCAACGAAGGACAGCGGCGGCGCGGCGAGGAAACGGATCGGGCAAAGCCTCGCGGCTGGTGGGGATCATGACCCGGCGGGACCTGAAGTTTCAGGAGGACGATTCGCGCCGGATTGGCGATGTGATGACCAAGGAAAACCTCGTCACCGCTCCAGAGGAGACGACGCTGGACGAGGCCGAGCGAATTCTTTATCAGGCCAAGGTCGAGAAGCTCTTGCTGGTGGGGAAGGACAACCGCCTGTGCGGGCTGATTACGATGCGCGACATCGACAAGCTGCACCAGTTCCCCAACAGTTGCAAGGACAAGCGCGGGCGGCTGCGCGTGGGGGCGGCGACGGGGGTGATGGATCTGGCGCGGGTGGAGGCGCTGATCAATGCCGACGTGGACGTGGTGGTGGTGGACACCGCGCACGGCCACAGCAAGAACGTCATGGAGACGGTGCGGCAGATCAAGAAGAGCTGGAACATCCAGGTGATCGCCGGCAACGTGGCGACGGCCGAGGGGGCCAAGGATTTAATCGACGCCGGCGTAGATGCGGTGAAGGTCGGGATCGGCCCCGGAGCCATCTGCACAACACGCATTATCAGCGGCGTGGGCGTGCCGCAAATCACGGCCGTGTTCGCGGCCGCCAGCGTGGCCGAGGCGGCGGGCGTGCCTGTGATCGCCGACGGCGGCATCCGACATAGCGGCGACATCACCAAGGCAATCGCGGCCGGGGCGGGGGCGGTAATGATGGGAAGCTTGTTTGCGGGACTGGACGAATCGCCGGGCGAAACGGTGATTTATCAGGGCCGGCGATATAAGACCTATCGCGGAATGGGATCGATGGGGGCGATGGTGCAAGGCTCGAAAGACCGCTACGGGCAGGCCGGCGTCAGCGACCGGAGCAAGCTGGTCCCGGAAGGCGTGGAAGGGCGCGTCGCCTACCGGGGGCCGCTGGGAGATTTTGTGTATCAAATCGTAGGCGGCCTGCGCGCCGGGATGGGATATTGCGGAACGAAGAACATCGAGGAGCTAAGAAGAAACGCGCGGTTTTGCAGGGTGTCAGCCGCGAGCATGGCCGAGAGCCATCCCCATGATATTCACATCACGAAGGAAGCCCCGAATTACAGCGTGGAATACGCGGCCGAGGGATGAGGGGAGTCATCGAAAGACGATCGGGCGTTGTCGAAGCAGGAATGGAGAATTCGACGCCTTCGAGTTTGTCAGTGTCTCTCGCGTCCTCTTTGGTTTCGTCTACTGCTTGAGCGTCGGCGGCGGGCCGATTTTTGCGAAAGTGATCTTGCCGGATTCGACGGCGATTGTCTGGCCGCCTATGACGATCTTGTCCCCGTCCGCCTTGGCTTCGGGTGCGTGTGCAGTGGCGCTCATGGCGAGGATAGACACCTTTTGGCTGGCAATTGTGAGGTTCGTGATCGTGGAATGAGGCCCGGCCTTGCCGCCGGTCGCGGCGGGCCCGGCCATGACGATTAACGCATCGGCCCCCGAGGCCCGGCTGAAATCTGTGCCGATCGCATTGGTGCTTGTGGCGATGACCCCCGAGCCATCCTCCGCACGCTCGAAGGAGGCGAGTTTGGAAGCGCCAAGGCTGCCAAAGTCGATCCGCTCGTTCATGCCGAAGACGATGACCCGGCGCGGCTTGTCCGACGGCCTGGCCCCCAGCAGAACGGCCACCACCACATCGTTCTCGTCCTTCCACTGGTTGCGGAAGACGTAGTGCTGATGGATTGAATCCACCAGCGTTTTGGGAAGCAGGTCCGCCGGGTTTTTCTCGGTCATCCCAATGGGCCAGTTGATCAGCGCGAAGACCGGTCGATGAGGGTAGACCAGCCCATCGTACGATTTTTCGCCGCTGGGAAACTGATCCTTGTATTGCTGCTCTTCGCCCGGCTCGATCACATGGTTGTAGGTCCACAGCAGCGCTGGCTTCATGGCATCGGGAACCACCCCAAATCCCTGACAGAACTGGCCGCCGTGATGGCCGCCGTTTCGCTCAAACTTTTCGTTGCCGTAACCGGATCCCTGCCCTTTTTTGGCGGTGTGATTCGGGTAGAACGGGCCCTCGGGCGTGGCGACCATTTCCCAGATCCACTTGGTGGTGATGGCCCGCGCATTCGCACGCGGGCCGTCGATGTAATCCTTGCCCGCCGCGATTTTCCATGCCTGCAGGGCGGGGGTCCAGGATCGGCCGGTGGCGCATTCGCCGGGTCCTTCGTGTTCCCAGAAATATCCACCATCCCCGAATCCCTCGGTCAGCTCCGCCAGCGTGCTCTTCTCCAGGCCGCCGATCCATTGGTCGAGTTTGGCGTTGTCGGTTCCAGGATCGCCCTTGATCGCCAGCACGGAAATAATCGCTCCGCCCACCTCATTGCCGAAGTGATTGGACGAGGGCTTCATGAAAGGGTTCATGCACATCCGCTCCAGCGTGATCTGGCCGTCGCTTTTCCCGCCCTTCATCGCCTTCTTCGAATAGTTCTGAATTTCCTGCGCCACCTTCTGGCGAAACGCATCATCCCAGCCGTCGTAGCACAGGTCATAGGCCTCGGCGATGGCGGCGATGGATGGGCCGGCGCGCATGAACTCGGGCGGATCGACCCAGGCGAGCCGATCGTCAATATCGCGCACGCCATCAAACGCCTTCTGCACGCACTGTCGGCCAAGGTCGGCGTATTTTTTGTCGCCCGTGAGTTGATAGAGCATTCCAAACCCCATGCCATGCCAAAGTGTGTAAGCACCAGGTGGAAGGCTTTGGGGCTTGTCGTACCCTTTGGTGGCCACGCTGTAGTGTTCTGGCATGGCCTCGCCGCCGCCCAGCAGGAATTTCAGGCGGGCGACCATGACCTTGCCTTCGGGAGTCTGGGCGCGTTGCTTAAGGATGGGCAGATCGGCCTTGCGAAAGAAAAGACGCGGGTGCTCGCCTGGCGCGGGAGGCACAAAGTTGGCAACCGCGCCGGGATAGGAGTCGTCGGCCGCGCAGGCGCGAAGGGCGATGAGGGCGCACACCGCCATGACCGCGAGCACTGCCAACGTTGATCGCCACGTGAAGCTTTTGAATGGTTTCATAATGGGTAGGTTTACGCGCAGCAAAGGGGTATCAAATCGCATGCACTTTGCGGAAGCTACAGGCTGTACAGACGCGTTCAGGTCTCTGTTGACCCCGCTCCCGACCTTCCGGGTGGGCGAGACTGGAGACACGAGACTGGAACGGCGGCGGGTGGTGTGCTGCAGGGAGGCTGTTCTTGTCGAATTGCTCCCTCCCTTTGTTTGCCTGTTCGTCCAGCGGCAATCTGCCCGTTAAGCTTCGGGCGTGCCCCAAGCCAAATACATCATTGCCGGCGGCTCCGGATTTCTGGGAGTGTCGTTCGCCCGTCATATTGCGGCCAGCGGCGCGGCAGTGGTGATGCTGTCTCGCAGCGCACCGAAAATCTCCGGACCTTGGCGTCATGTCGCATGGGATGCACGCACTCTGGGCGATTGGAAACAGGAGTTCAACGGCGCGGATGGCCTGCTCAACCTGACTGGGCGCACGGTGGACTGCATCAAGACGCCGGATCACAAGGACGAAATCCTCCGGTCGCGCGTTTGAATCAACGCTTGTTCTTGGTCAGGCGATGCGATGTGTGGATGCGCCTCCGCCGGTCTGGGTTCAGATGAGCACCGCTCATATCTATGGAGATCCTCCACAATTATTCTGTAATGAAGACTCTCCTTTTGGCTTTGGCTTGGCGCCGTTTGTTGGCCGGGCGTGGGAAGAAGCGTTTCATGCCAGCATTCTGCCGACGCAGAGAGACGTGGTTCTGCGCACCAGCTTCGTGATCGGCCGCGATGTGGGGGCCGGTTGTGGCGCGATGGCCAGGCTTCGGCCGCTGGTTCGTTTTGGCCTTGGCGGGCGGGTCGGCAGGGGCACGCAGGGAATGAGTTGGATTCACGAGGCCGACATGAACCGCCTCTTCGAAGCGGCCCTAACGAATCCTGCGATGCGCGGCGCCTATATAGCGACGGCCCCCAATCCAGTTTCCCAAAGCGTTTTCATGCATGAGATGCGCAGGGCGATGCGCATGCCTGTCGGCCTGCCGGCTTTTGAGTGGATGGTTCGCATTCGCGCGCGGCTCGTTTTGCGCACGGATCCGGAGCTGGTGATTTATGGCCGATATGTCGTTTCAAAGAGGCTCGCCGAGCTTGGTTTTGAGTTTCATTTTCCGCAGTTGCGCGAGGCGTTGGACGATCTGTTCCACGATACATAAATCAGTCAATCGTCCATGCCCTTCCCATTAAGAATCTGCGGCATCCATTTCTCAACCCGTGCCTCGCGAGTCTTGGATTGCCTGGCGCCGGAAAAATGAAGCAGGTAAGCTCTTTGCCGGCCTGGTGTCAATGCCGTGAAAGCCTTTTTCAGGGCAGGGAGCTGATTCAACCTGGTCTGAAATTCTTCGGGAATCTTATATTCAGAGGGTGTCATTAACTTCACTTTCAAGCCGGCCCTTTCCACTTCAATGGCTTCGTGGATGTAGGCCTTTAGCACGGGTTCCAGGTCGATTATTTGTTGAACATGGGTGAAGCGAATGATGCGCACCGACTGCGAATTCTCAGTTTGCTGGATCAGAATATCTTTGGGATCCTTCAACAAGACCCCTTTGATAAAACTGAGCACGCAGGATTCTTTTAGCCGGCCGATGAACAGCACGTTTCTTCCCTGGAGCGTGTAACAGGGATTACGCCACTTCACCTCCTCTGTCAGCGGACAATCGAGAATGATCCTTCTCAATGTCTGCAATTCTTCCTGCCAATGCTTCGATTTTCTAATGTATCCATCGACCTTGGGACTCATTGGGTTCATTTCTTCACACTCTCACAAAAAACAAGTCATCGACAATCTGCATCTGCTGAGCCGTTTACCGTGACGCTGTGCTGTCGCACGACTTGCTCCTTGTCTGGAGGAAGTTACGGAGTTCCGGCGAGCCGTTCCCTGCTTCTGCTGAAGTTCGCGCCACTTGCGGTTGCTCAAATTAAACTGAGGCGCGCTTGGCTCAAAATGCAGCCGGCGGCCCAGTCCCATTCGAGGCACAACTTGGCCTTCGTTCCGATGAGACCGCCGGCGATTTCGTGATGAATCGCGCCGGCTTGCGACTTGTCGGTGAAATCTTCGGGATTGGTTGTCAGCAGAATAAGCGGATCAGCGGCCGGTAACGCGTGGGCGACCCTACGAAACTCTTCGAACAGCAGGCAGTCGTTCGCCCCGCCACCCTTGCGGGCGGGCCGTCGGTTGTCACTCGCTCGCGCAAATGCAGCCGACTTTAGGCTATCGTCGGGAAGGATATGAATACACGTCGCCAACAGTTGATCGTGCAGAGCCATAAGTGAAGGAATCAGACTCTCATGCGTGAAGACGGCGGTGTGAGGGTAATTCTCGCCAATATACCGCGCCGCTTGCCTGTAAGAGACCATCGACTGATCGACGTGGCGAGCCTTTCGTCTCGCCTCGCTTTCCACTTCGATTCGGTTGCGAGCGGCTTCTTTTTCCAACACGGATGGTCCGTAGAGTAATAACTCACCAGATATATGAGCCTCAATCATTTGCCTGGCGATGCCGGCGACGCGCGGTTCACCATTATGCGCACACCGCACGATGTCAAACGCGGCGCATGTGTCGATAATCATCGCGGGCAGATGCGTGTGTGCGATCTGGGTAATGGTATCTGCAATGCTTTGGTGTATCGGCATCACGAGGCTCGTCGGCGCCGCTGGAGCAACTCCCTGCCGAACTCGTATTCCTCAGCCAAACGTGACGCCTGCTCCGATTCCCACCCCTCAACCTCGACAAGCCACCTGGCAATCGTGTGCGGGTCAAGCGAGACTTGTGCTTGATCGCTCGCAATCAGAAAGTCCATCCATCGCTCTTGATCCAATGGATGAAAACTGCCGGTCTTCTTGTTGGCTGCCAGGGAGAAGCGGCGCAGACGGTCGTACACTTCCCTGGGCAATTGCACGGACAGGTCGACGTCTGTGGTGTTTAGGCTGAAGCCGATCGTGTTCTGCTTTTGAAGTGGGACAAGCACTCCATCGCAAAAGGATCTCAAAATCTCGTTGTATTCTTCGTAGCTTAGACGATCACGAGCGGGTGAAATGACGTTCGGGACGTACAGCGTATCCAGAGCCTTCTGGGTTAAGAAAAGGAATGTCGATGGCAAGCTATGATGGCCGGTGAGGGTAAAAGTAAACCATGCGCCTGCGCCGCCGGTCCGTTTCATCTCTTCATCTTTGGACCGGTCGCGCACCATCCGCCCCCCGCCGCAGCCTCGGCAACTTCCCCAAACTTTTCCGGTGAGAGACCGTTTAGCCGGATATTTAATTCACCGTAGGTCTTCATGATTGGATTGTATCTCGTTAAATGACTGGTGCATAGGTCGGGTAATTAGTCACTTGTCACCACAAAATAAATTTTATCGTGTGAAATCGCTTACCTCCCGGCCGTGACCTTCAAGAGCTGCAGCGTTTGTTGCAATGGTGCAACGCGCATGACTTGTGTCGGCGGGGCGAGGCCGGGGGATTTTTCGGGTTCTCTTGGGCGTTTGTTCCAGTTGAACAGGCCTGTGGCGGGGGGCTTGGGGATGCCGGTGAGATCGGATTCGCTGAGCGGCTCGATCCACCAGGTGATGGTTTCGCAAGTCATGCCGGCAGAGATCATGTTTTTTTCGAATTCCGGAGCGTTGGCGGGGGTGAGCAGGGCGTAGACGGGCCGGCCGGCGGCGAGGGTGTCTTTCACCAGGTCCTGCTCGTCGCGGGTGAGATCGGCCTGGCTTTTTGACTTGTAAAACTCGGTGAGATAGTCGGCGCGGGCGGGGTCGAGGAGGACGGGGCTGGGCTGATCGGGATCGTCGTTGGTTTTGCCGCCGCCGCCGCCTCGGCTCAGGGCGGCCATCATGCCCCGGCCAAAGCCGCCGAGGGTGCTGAAGGCGCTGTTGGCGCACCACTCGCCGTCGCCAACGAACTGCATGTACATCGCGAGGCTGCCGAAGATGCCGCCGTCGTCGATGATGAAAAGCGGGCGTGGCTTGTTGTTCTGTCGCCGGGCTTCGGGAACGGCGCAGGAGGAATTCGTGGGCGGTGAAGGCGAGGTTTTGGTTATGGACGTGAACTTGGCGCAGATCGGGCAAGGCGACATACAGCCCGGCCGAGGCAGTGGCCGTGATGAGGAGGCCGGCACCAGGGGGATGGCGAATCGGGCGCGGAAGAAGGAGGGTTGATGATGTTTAATATCGTTGCGTGCTACGGCGGAAAAGAGATACATGGCTGAGGCGATGACAGGGGGGAAGAGGGTGAGGAAAAAGCGCAGATAGCCGACACCCTGGATCTGCCGCCCCCAGTAATAGGCGATGTAGAGCAAGAGGCCCGGGATGAGCCAGAGAAGGATGAGCGTGGCGTAGCGCAGGGCGCGGTCGAACATCATCAGCATGCCCACAAAGCCCAGCGGCAGGAGAAGAAACAGGCCGTACATGTGGAGTTGCTGGACGGTCATTTCCCATTTGGATTTGAACTCGGCGAGGGTAAAGCCGGTGCTTTCGCGGGTGGAGTCGTAGCCGGTGAGATGGCCGGTGGTGATGAAGTTGAAGAGGAGCAGGCGCCGACGGGAAGAGACCAGGCGAAAAGTGGGACGGCGGACTGGAGATACGAGCGCGGGCTGGCTCCAGCGGATGCTCATCAAAACGCCGGCGGCGAGGGGAAGTAGGAGCAGCCCTTCGCTGTAGCGGATTGTAAAGGTGTAGCCCAGGAGCAGGCCGGCGGCGATGCCGCTGAATATCCGGCCACTCTCTACCCACCATGCCAGGAAATACATACCCCACACGGCGAAGGCGACGGCCGGCGCGTGGCTGCTGGGGACGATGGAAAGCTCAAGGCAGGTGGGATTGGTGGCCAGCGCGATCATGGCCAGCACAGCGAGAAATGAACCGGCGAGAAGGCGCGTAAGGAAGAACAGGCCGAGGACGGCGAGGCTCGCACACACGGGGCTGACATAGAAGGCGGCGAGATTGGAATGGCCCGGCGTGATCCAGATAGCCAAGGCGTTGAGGACGGGCACGCCAGCCGGATACTTGGGGTAATAGACGCCAGACTTCGGCGCGGATCCACATGCTGCCGACGTAGGCATAGGGTGTGGAAGTGTGGAGGCCGGGCGAGAGGTGCTGGGCAAAGTTTTTGCCGCCGACGAGATAGGCGTTTTCGTCGATGCCGGGATCGCCGGGGGCGGGGGCGAAGAAGGCATGGACGACGCAGAAGAAGCCAAGCGTGATGGCGCAGGCGAGCAGGAGGTAGAGGATGCGGGTGGAGCGGGTTTCGCGGAGGGCGGGGGGAGTATGTCGGCTGGCGGTGTCGTGGTAGTTGTTGAGGGATTCGGGATGATCTCCGTCATCGATGGCGCCGGGGGTGCGGGGACTGGTCATCGGGCCGAGGGGATATTCGATGGAGGAGATGGGATCGATCATGGCAAGGTAAAAAGTGTTATGACGGATCTGTCGGAGCATGCGCGACGCGCTGCGGAAGCTTATACCGGCTTTTGGCGGCGGGTTCGATAGGGGCAATGTCCCTGAGATCTCCGGGAGTAGCCCATAGCCTCAGTAGGGGGGTGAATTCTATTAAGGCCCTGCACTCCAGCGCCACCTGGGCATCGCGCAGGCGTGCGGCGGCGGTGTTTCGATCCTGCTGGCGGTTGCGGGTTTCGTTGAGGGCGTCGTTGAGGCGTCGATCGGCCGCCGCCAGATCTTGCGTGACGCCGGCGAGGTCGCGCTGACGGGCCGCGATGTCGGTTTCAAACTGCTTGATGGTTGTAGCGCCGTTGTCGACGACAGCCTGCTTGTCGGTGATGTCCTTTTGCGATGAGGCCGCGAGAGCCACGGCCTTTCGCAACTCGGCGGTCGACTTGTCGTAGGCGGATTGTGCCGAGGATTGGTCGGCAAGTGCCGCCGCCATTTCCGGCTGTTTTGGAAGGGTGGCGTCGAAGGTTTCGCGCAGGTCGCGCTGGGCCTTCTTTGCCGCCGACAATCGTAGCTTGGCGCTGCTGGTATCGCCGTCGGCGGCGAGCGCTTTCTCCCGGAGGTTTTCCAGCTTGTTCTTGGAGTCGATCCACGTCGTGCTGGCGGCGGCCACCTCGTCCTGCTTTGCGGCCGTTCGCGCCCTGTGCAGCGCCTCTTCGTCGGCCGCCACCTTGGCAAGCGACGCTTTGTATTCCGCCGTGCGCTCTACCGCGGCGAGGCAGGCTTTGCTGGCGTCGTCAAAGGTTGCCTGGGCGGCGTCGGTCGCGCTCTTCTTCGCCACATACTCACTGCCGGCTTCGAAGGCTGAGACGGCTTTGGCGCGGATTTGTGTCGTGGTGGCCTTGGCGGCATCGAGTGTCTGCATGGCCGCCTGCGTGGTCGGCTTTTTCTCGGCCACTGTCTTGGTGGAATTGGCCAGCGTCGCCTTCAGAGCCGGCAGTGCGGAGGTGGCGTCGGCGACCTGTCGGCGAATCACCTCCAGGCGCCGCTGGCCATCGTCGATCACCCGCGTGAGGTTTTGGCTGCGGGTGCGCAGATCGTCATCATTGCGCTGTGCGTCTTGCGATACTCGCAGAGCATCGCGCAGGCGCGCATCGGCGTCGTTCAGGCGGCGCTGCGCATCGTCCACGTCGCGCTGCGCCCGATCGCGCGGCACGGCCAGCACAATGCTCGCCATCAGCAACATTGCCACGAAAGACGACCATTCAAATAATCGACGTCGCCACATCGCGCCTCCGCCGTTTGCCACCCTGCGTCAAATGATCCGCCGCCTGAAAGACTTTACCCGGACAAGAGCAGTCGCGTTGCGGAATCTTACCCGCCGCCGACGCGTCGCTCTTTGCACAAGGCTGCGCACAAAAAAGGGGCGTCCGAGAGACGCCCCTGAATGACCAGCCTACCGCGATGGCAGGGCGGTCTTCTAGTTCCAGATAATCAGCCCAGGCTCAAACGGTGTGGCCAGGTCTTTATTGCCGGGAAGAACCCGCACGGCAAATCCGTGCCGGCCGCTGGTGCGGCAGTCGATCTTGCCCACAAACACATGGCGGTTGGGGGCCATTTCCTTTGCATAGGTCATCCCAAGCGGCAGGGCGTTGTCGAACGTTCCCTGGGCATTCAGCGGCCCGGAATAAAGCTGCACCGACACCTCGTCAGGTCGCAATTCCGGAAGATCGACCAGCGCTTCGACCTGCACGTTTTGGCCGACTTTGATAATGCCCGTTGCCGCGTGGCATGGACGGCGACGATCTTGATGCCGCCCCATTTTCTGGCGCAGGCGGTCTTTCGCATGCGCGAGGCCGATGGAGCGGCGCAGGCCTTCGCTCTGAAGCATCCGCGCCGCGCTGCAAGGCCGGCACGTAAAACTTCTCGGTGTATTCCCGCACCATGCGGTTGGTGTTGAAGACCGGCGTGAGCTTGCGCATGCAGTTTTTCATGCGCACGATCCAGTCGCGCGGAATGTTGTCGATGCGTGCGATCGTAAAACAGCGGGAGGATCTGCTTTTCCAGCAGATCGTACAGCGCCTCGGACTCGATCTGATCCTGATAGATTCGGATCAGAATACGACTCGCCGCGGCCAATCGCCCAGCCGACGTCCGGGGCGTATCCTTCCACCCACCAGCCGTCCAGGATGGAGCAATTGAGCACGCCATTGGCGGCGGCTTTCATGCCGCTGGTGCCCGACGCCTCGTATGGCCGGCGCGGCGTGTTGAGCCAGACGTCCACGCCCTGCACGAGATAACGCGCAACGTTGATGTCGTAGTTTTCAACGAACGACCATGCGCCGTCGCACCGAGACTTGCGGGCGAAATTGATGATGGCCCGAATCAGTTCCTTGCCTTCGGTGTCGGCCGGGTGGGCCTTGCCCGCGAACACGAATTGAATCGGCCGCTTGGTGTCTTCCAAAAGCCGCTTCAGGCGGTCGGGATGTCGCGGAGCAACAGCGCCCCGCGCTTGTACGTGGCGAATCGCCGGGCAAAGCCGATGGTCAGCGCCTCGGGGTCGAGCACTTCCTCGGCCGATGCGATGTCGTCATACGACGCGCCGCGCGCGGCTTAACTGGTCCTTAAACTGATGCCGCACATAGCCCACCAGGCGCTGGCGGCTGCGCTCGTGGGCGCGCCAGAGTTCTTCGTCGGGAATCTGCGTCACACCTTCCCACACCGAATGATCGGCCGGGTCGGTCATCCATTTGCCGGGCAGATAGCGGTCAACGACGTACATGATTTCCTGGCTCATCCAGGAGCGAATGTGGACGCCGTTGGTGACGTGGCCGATGGGCACCTCGTTGGCCGGCACCTGCGGCCAGAGGTTGTGCCACATCTTTCGCGACACGTCCTCGTGCAGCCAACTCACGGCGTTGGTGCTGTCGGCCAAGCGAATGGCCGCCACAGCCATCGAAAACCCCTGCTTCTTATCCCCCACGTTTTCCCGGCCAAGCGCAAAAATCCTTCATCATCCAGCTTCAGGGCCGGGATGAAATTCTTGAAATACTTCAGCATCGTCTCGGGCGAGAACATGTCGATGCCGGCCGGCACGGGCGTGTGGGTTGTGAAGACGTCGGTGGACATCACCTGTTGTCGGGCCTCGTCGAACGTGAGCGTGCTGTTCTCCAGCAGGACGCGGATGCGCTCCAGCGCCAGGAAGGCCGAATGACCTTCGTTCATGTGGCACAGCGATGGGGCGATGTTTAACGCTTCCAGCGCCCGCACGCCGCCGATGCCCAGGACGATCTCCTGCTTGATGCGCATCTCCGTGCCGCCGCCGTAGAGGCGGCTGGTGATCTCCCGGTCGGCCGGCGAGTTTTCCTGCAAATTCGTGTCCATCAAATAAAGCGGGATGCGCCCGACGTTCACGCGCCAAACCTTGGCGAAAACTGCATTGTCCGGGAGGTCGACGCGCACATGCACGCTCGACCCATCCGTATAGCGCATGGGCTCGATGGGAAGGTTGTAGAAATCCAACTCTGGATAGGCCTCCTGCTGCCAGCCGTCGGCCGACAGATACTGCTGGAAATATCCGTTGCGATACAAAAGCCCGACGGCCACCAGCGGAATGCCAAGCTCGCTGGCGGATTTCAGATGATCGCCGGCCAGAATGCCAAGGCCGCCGGAGTAAATGGGCAGAGACTCATGCACGCCAAACTCGGCCGAGAAATAGGCCACCAGCGGCTTGCTCTTGCCGTCGGTCCCGGAGTCGGGCCATTGCTTGTTGAACCAGCCGGTTTGCGACAGGTGCTTGTTGAACGCATCCGACACCCGCTTCATGTGGGCCAGGTAGCCTTCATCCTGACTTGCGGTGGCCAGGCGGGCCTGTTCGATCACGCCCAGCAATTTCACGGGATTGTGATGTACCTCGTCCCACAGGCCGCGGTCCAGCCGGCGGAAAAGCTCCACGGCGTCGGGGTTCCACACCCACCAGAGGTTATTGGCCAGCTCCAGCAGCGGCGCGAGGGGTTCGGGCAGATCGGGAAACACCTGAAATGTTCGTATAGTCGGCGACGCGGAATCGGACATAATCGCAAGCTCTCTTTCAATAATCGCGCGGGACAAATGGCCGCCAGACAGACTTTCTCTGCCAGCCAACCGCCCATTGTCGGCCAAATTTGCCCAAAGGGTATAGCCGATGGGACGGGAAAAGCCAGCGCGGGGGTATTGAAGTATTAGTGGGCAACGCTTCAATTCGCAGTCTGATGCCTTCTCCAAGCATGGCCACGCGACATTGGAGAGGATTTCCAAACAGTGCCAAGCTCATAATGGATGCTCTCTGGGTACACTCCTGCGGCTGTGCAATGAGGATTAGCAACAAGAGTCGAGGCGTCGATGTTGTATAACATCTACTATCACAAAGAAGCGCGGGCCAGACTTGACCGGTTGTTGCCTGAAATTGCCCGACGTATCCTAAGCAAGATTGAACGGATGCGACAGGATCTGGCGGGCGACGTGAAGCGGTTAAAGGAGTTTGTCCCAGACTACCGTCTCCGGGTTGGAGACTGGAGGATATTGTTCGAAGTGAAGGCAGAGGCGATCATCATCCATGAGATCAAGCACCGATCGCAGGCATACGAACGGTGAGAAAGGGCGTCCATGCTGAAGACGAAATACGACATGCTTACGCGCAACGGAAAGGAGCAATTCGTCGTGGTCCCGCTCAAGGACTACGAGTCGATGCTCGAACGATTAGAGGACGAAGAGGATTTGCAAATTCTAGAAGCCGCGAAGAAACGCAACGCGGGAAAGCCGCTAATTCCGCACGAGCAGGTCATGCGCGAATTCGGACTAACACCAGGCCGGAAAAAACGGAAAGCCTGACGTCCCCCCCCACCTCGCACCCCTCACGCCACCGCGGCCTGTTTTAATACCAGGTTTGCATTAATCCATCGCCGCATCGCGGCCGTCTGAGCTTCCCACCCCGACGATGCCCGGCCTTTCAGGAAGGCATGAAACATCCCGTCCACCGCCTTGCACAACTCGCGCAGCAGGCCGATCCGCTCTTCAAAAACCACGCGGGGATTCTCGGCCTCTTCGATGTCCGGCAACTTTACTCCGTTGAACGCGAACGTTTCACCGTTGAATGTCAGGTAAAACTGGTTGCCGCCGGCCTCCAGCACCAATCCCATTTTGCGCGGGATCTTCCCGCTGCGCAGGGCATCGCGCGCTTCGGGCATACGCGTCGGCCCCGTCCCTTTTAGAAAATCGCGGCCGGTCTGGCCGTACGCGCAATCGAGGTCGAGGCTGTTGTCGATCACGATCGACACCACCCCGGCCTCCGTCTGGACAATTCCCCCACGCCCTTCGGCTTCGTGCCACAGCCACAGCAGAAACTCATTGCCCAGAAAATCCTTCGGCTGGGGCCCTTTAGACACCCATGGATATTCAGGCCAATGCGTGTCCCCCTCCGGACCTGAGACGAATCGCGTCGGCCGAAAATCTTCGTAGTCGCGCCGCTTGCCGCGCCCTTCCAGATCGGCCAGCGACAATGTTCCCGCCGATTGCGGCTCCAGCTTCAAATCGAAGGTGCGCTCAAACAACTCCAGCAGCTTCTCAATCGACGCGGCCGACGCAGGCGAATAGACGGTGCCGCTGGCGAGATCCCACAACACCGGCACCATCTTGCTGCGGCGAAATTTTCCCTGGCGCAGCTCTTCCTCAAGCTTCTGCCCCACCACGTCCTTCACCTCCCGCTTTTGTTTCTTGCTGATGAAACCCGACGGGTTGATGGCGGCGGCCGCTTCTTCCTCCATGATCTGATACGCCTTTTTCAGCTCCGACGGCACGCGGTTGGTATCGACGCGCAGCGCGAACAAGATCGCATCGGCATACACGTTGTGCTCGAAGGAGAAGTGCGCATCAAACACGTGCCGCCCGCCGCACCATCCGTATTCCACTTCATCGGGAACGCCAAACTCGCCCTCCTTGAGCATGTGCGTCGCGAGCTTGTCGAGCATTTCCTGCTCGACGGCCGCCGGGGCCTCTCCAATCACCGCAAAACGACGAAACGTTACCGAACCTGCCGCAAATCCCATGAGAACATCCTTTAATATCGAAGCTCCACCCTCCGGGGCGGGATTGTACTGATCGATGATGCAATGCTGAAAACTTTGCTCCCGTTCTCGCCAGCCGAGCCCACTTCTAATCCCCCAACCGGGTTACGCTTTCTCCGGGGCCTGCTCCCGCACTTCCAGAAGAATCTTCCACAACATTTCCAACAGCGGATCCAGTCCTTGGCGCGTCGCTCCCGAGAGTGGCAATATTTCCTTGTCCGGCAACTCCTCGCGCAGGGCGTCCAGCGCGTAGGTGTCGTTGGCCAGGTCGGTCTTGTTGGCGGCGATGATCTCGCGCTTTTGCGCGAGCACGGGGCTGAACGATTCCAGCTCATGGCGGATGGTGCGATAATTGTCGGCCGGGTTGGAGCCGTCGGGCGGATACAGATCGAGCAGGTGAACGATGATCTTCGTGCGCTCGACATGCTTCAGAAAAGCATCGCCCAGCCCCGCGCCGGTGTGAGCCCCTTCGATCAGCCCAGGGATGTCCGCCAGCACCATGCGCCGATGGCCCGAAAGCTCGGCGATGCCAAGCTGCGGCTCAAGCGTGGTAAACGGATAGGCCGCCACCTTCGGCCGCGCTTCCGACACCGCGCTTAGCAGTGTGCTCTTGCCGGCATTGGGCATTCCCACCAGCCCAACATCGGCGATCAGCTTCAGTTCCAGATGAAGATGGCGCTCTTGGCCTTCGGTGCCCGGCTCGGAGTAGCGTGGGGCCTGGTTGCTGGGGGAGCGAAAATGCCAGTTGCCCCGCCCACCTTTGCCCCCGCGGGCAATCACAATCTCCTTGTCGGGTGCGTCCAGGTCGGCCAGCAGGATGTTGTGCGTAGCGTCGAAGATCAACGTTCCGGGCGGAACGTGGATGATCAGATCTTCCGCGCTCTTGCCGGCCATTCGTTTCCCCATCCCATCCTGCCCACGCACGGCGTGCCAGTGGTGCTTGCCCGAAAAATCCAGGAGGGTGTTGATGTTGGGATCGGCCAGAAAATGGACGCTGCCCCCATCCCCGCCATCGCCGCCATCAGGGCCGCCCTTGGGAACGTATTTTTCCCGGCGAAACGAGATGACGCCGTTGCCGCCGTCGCCGGCTTTGATGTAGATGTTGGCTTCGTCTATGAACATGGAAGCGATGGCCGTCTTAAAACGCGAGAGGATCGAGCTTCAGTTCGAGACTCGATCCTCCACGGATTTCGTGCTTGGTTTGATGCTCGCGGGCGAGGGTTCAGGCGCGGATATGCACCTTGCGGCCCTGAAATTCGACCTTGCCAGCCACCAGCGCAAACAGCGTGTCATCGCCGCCAATGCCGACGTTGTAGCCGGGATGGAAGCGGGTGCCGCGCTGGCGGAGAATGATGCTGCCGGCCGTCACTAACTGCCCGCCATAGGCCTTAACGCCCAGATACTGCGGGTTGGAGTCGCGGCCGTTGCGTGTCGAGCCTTGACCTTTTTTATGTGCCATGATTCATCCTCAAAATGTTACTTCAATCGAATGTCCAGAGCCGCGCTCACAGGCGCAACGCCTGCCCACGCGGGGGGGAAATACTATCAGATGACCCAGCCAAAGGCAACACGCACAGGTCATCCATCTCAGCTCAACGGTCGTCCTCCTTGACTATACCACTTGCGACAACTCCCGATGGCATGGCGATTGTGAGAGTTTCAAGCCACGTGTTGCAGGCGTATGATTCAGGGGATAATTTTCGATTGGTGACAAGCCCCGCGGGGCCGGAGTCGAGAATTACAATCATTGGCGATTCTCTTGGCGATTGGATTCCCGTGTGTCGGCCAGCGCATCCATCAGGAACGCGCCGGTTTCCTGCTGCTCCACTTCATTGCCGTCGTCCATGAATTTCTGAAGGGTGACTCGCAACCGTCGGTTGCGGTCCTTCAATTGGGCAGGCGAGAGTTTCAACTCAGGATGCCGTTGGTACAACGACGATTTTTGGATCTGTATCGGCATGGGCTGCAATCCTTTTGCTGAATCAATCGCTGAATTTTAGAGCTTTTGAGGGTTCAGCAAAGAAGTATTGCCCGAGCCGTTGCCCAAGGATATTGTTCATTCCATGCGATACATGGTGGCTTTTGGGGTAATGGCGTGTTGGATGGCGGCGACAGGCGGAGCGCGGGCAGGGAATATCTTTGACGACGACTGGACGCCGCAGGCAGCTAAGGTGGTGAAACCAGTGGTGATTGCGCCAGCGACCAAGCCGGTGGCGGTCGTCACACCTGCAACCATGCCGGTGGTGGGGCCGGATGTGGCGGTGCATGTGGATCCGGTGGCGCCGGTGGTGCCGGCGGTGTCGCCTCCGGCTGCTCCGGTGCGGAAGTCGATTCCGGGGAAAGAGGAGCTGGCCAAGTCGCGGAAGCTAATGGCGGATGTGTTTGCGAAGGAGTTGGGCGATAAGACTGCGGCCGCACGGCGGGCGCTGGCGGAGAAATTAGTGGGGGAGGCCGTGAAACTGGGGGATAATCCATCCGATCAGTTTGTGGTGCTGGGGGGTGCGATCCAGGCGGCGAAGGAGGGAGGGAGTCTGCCGTTGTGCTTTAAGGCGGCGGATGCGATGACGGCTGTTTTTGAGTTGGATGGGTTGGCGGTGAAGGCGGATGCTGCGCTAAAGGCGGCAATTAAGGCGGACGCGACACCATTAACTGCGGAAAATGTGCGGGCGGGGCTGGAGTTGATGGGACAGTTGGAGGCGGCGGATGATCTGGATGGGGCGAGCAAGGTGGGGACGATGCTGAGTAAAGCGGCAACGACGGTGGCCCTCAAGACGGCGGTGCTGAATAGATCGAAGGAGGTGGAGGAGATTCGGTCGGCCAAGGAGAAGGTGAAAGGGGCGGTGGAGAAGTTGAATTCGTCGCCGGATGATGCTGCGGCGAATCTGGCGGTGGGATCGTGTTTGTGTTTTTATCAGCGGGAATGGCAGAAGGGCTTGCCTATGCTGGCGAAGGGAGAGGATGCGAAGTTAAAGGGGGCGGCGAGTGCTGACATTGGGGCGGTAGAGGACGCGGAAAAGCAGTTTGTGGCGGCGGGCAAGTGGTGGGATTTGGGAGAGGCTTCCAGTGGGATCATCAAAGCCGGGATGCGGGAGAGGGCGGCCTACTGGTATGGAGTGGCGGGGCCGAATTTGTCGGGGTTGAATAAGGTACTGGCGGAGAAACGGGTGGCGGAGGCGGGACCGGGGGCGGTTGCTGCGGCGCAGCCTGTGGCGCAGCCGTTTTCGGCACTTGGAATATGGGTCAAGGCTAATACGGGAACGCAGTTCAACTTTGCGGCGGATGGACGAATTACGCGGTTGATCAAGGGGGGAGACATGCGGTATGCGTCGGGGAAGTGGACGGTTGAGGGGACGACAATGTTAGTGGTTTTTGCCGGGGGTGATCGGGAGCGGTTGAAGATTGTGAACGACACAGAAGTGGGGGACGGGGAGTGGAAGTTGCGGCGCACGAATCTGCCGCAATGATGACGCGAGAAAGCTACAATGGCGCGACGAAGCATCTGCCGATCTGGAAGCTTGGAGAATCTTTTCGCTGACGCGAGTTCGAGATCGGGTTTAAACGAGATTACGATGCTGACCTCGATGCGCGCAGATGTGTGGCCGGCACAACGCCAATGCAAGAGCTATGAGCGGAACGTTCCCGGAAGCTTGGTCACGCCCGTTCATAGTTTCACCATTCTTCTACCACGACCCAATGCCGGTTAAACTCCCCGGCAATGACCAGCGCCGGTCCCATTCCCGCTTACATCGCATTGGGGGCAAACCTCGGCGACCGCGCGGGCAACATCAAAGACGCTCTCGATCTGCTCGGCGGCAATCCGCGCATCAAGGTTGTGCAGGTATCGTCGATGTATGAGAACCCGTCGGTAGGGGGGCCGGAGGATTGCGCCTTCTTTCATCAACGCGGCCGCGCGCCTTGACACCACCCTTGAAGCGCATGATCTGCTGCGCTGGATGATGGAGATCGAGGTCATGCTTGGCCGCGAGCGCCGCGTGCGATGGGAGCCGCGCCCATTGATCTGGACATCCTGCTCTATGGCGATGCCATCATCAGCAGCGACGAGCTGGTGGTTCCCCATCCCCTCATGCACGAGCGGCGGTTTGTCCTGCAACCGCTCGCCCAAATCGCCCCCGAAGCAATTCACCCAGCCCTCCAGATGACGGTGGCCGGCCTGTTGCAGAAACTCGATTCTATGGATTGAAAGGCAATCACAACCGAAACGCCAGCCCCAGCGCCACCTGAAAATCCCCGGCTCGACGCGAAATGCCGGCCTGAAAAGACAGATCGACTTCCATGTTCTCTCCAATCCCATAAAGCAAACCCGCGCTCCCGGCCGCGCGGTAACTCGGCGCCGAGGCGCACGGGCGTGAACCCGAAATACTCGACGTAGCCGGAGAGATTTCCCACGATTTTGTGCCCGATCGAGAGGGTGTGAAGGATGTCAACGCCATAGCCGTCGTTGGC
Organism: uncultured Phycisphaerales bacterium; assembly: GCA_963788015.1. Lineage (GTDB taxonomy): Bacteria > Planctomycetota > Phycisphaerae > Tepidisphaerales > Tepidisphaeraceae > JBBRHH01. Next base: position 327,549 of record CAWBEY010000012.1, on the reverse strand, counting down.
GGCATCACGGTCAATATCGAATTCCAGCATCACGCCAAGATCAAAGCCGCCCGGCAGTGATGCCGCGAACGGCAGCGCCAGGCCGCCTTGCAGATGGCCGGTGGTCAGTTCGCCGTGGCCGGTGGGAAGGGTGAGGAAGGGGATGAGCCCAAACGCCGTCGGTCCCGGCCCATCGTCTCCCCAGAGGTTAATCTTCAGGCCCACGCGCAGGTCGCCAAAGCCGCTTACTTGCGAGCCTCGGCCGGCCACCTTCGTGTGCTGGTTAAGATACGGCTGGAGGCCAAGCTCAAACTCGACATTGTTCAACACGCCGACGCGAACCTGAGCAGGCAGGATGGAGTAGGAATCCGCGCGAGCGCCCTGATCGCTGTCATAGGCGTATTCCACAAGGCTCAGCTCAACTTGAACATGGCCGGCATCGACGGTGAACGGGCTGTTGGTGACGCTGGGACGATCGGGGTTGAACTCGCGCAGCTGGTCGGTTGGCGTGGGATTGAACAGCGTGAATCGCGACTTGTCGGCCGCGGATGCACTCGCCGCTGCCGCCGTGGCCTCGCCGGCGGGCGCACGCGGTTTATCGTCGTCCGCCGCGCGGGCGCTGGGGACGGTGATGACAAGAGTCACCAGGAGGACCGACGGTTTTAACCAGCACCGACCCATCATTGCTCCTCGATCACCGCGCGACGCATCCCCGCAAGACAAATGGCCGCGCCTCCGTTATTCTCTCCGGTCGCGCCGCCGGGCGTGGTTTTAACCTATGCAAGTCGCACACACCATCGCTGAGTTTCGAAGCATCCGCGACCGCCTTCCTTCGCTGGTCCTGGTGCCCACCATGGGCGCGCTGCACGCGGGCCATGTGTCGCTGATTCAGGAAGCCCGCAGACACGGCGAGCATGTGGCCGTCAGCATCTTCGTCAACCCCACCCAGTTTGGCCCGCGCGAGGATTTCAACCGCTATCCCCGCCCCGTCGAGGCCGACCTCGAAAAATGCCGCGGCCGCCGGTGCGCAGCTCGTTTTCAATCCCTCTCCGGCCGAGATGTACCCGGCCAGCGTCCCCGACATCGTCGTTGACATCCCCTCCCTCTCCACCCTGCTTGAAGGCAAACACCGCCCCGGCCATTTCAAAGGCGTCTGCCAGGTGGTCGCCAAACTGTTCAACATCGTGCGCCCCAACGTCGCCGTCTTTGGCCAAAAGGATTACCAGCAGCTTCGCATCATCTCGGCCATGGTCGAGGCCCTGAACTGGCCGATCAAAATCGTCTCCTGCCCCACCATGCGCGAGCCCGACGGGCTGGCCATGTCCAGCCGCAACCAATATCTGACGGCCGAAGAGCGGCAAAAAGGGTTGTCGATCTCCCGAGCGCTGGTCCGCGCCCAGGAGGAACTGAAAAAGGGCATCACCCAAACCAATCGCCTCATCACCACGATGCAGCACATCCTGCTCGAACAGCATCTCTCCATCGACTACGTCGCGGCCGTCGATCCGGCCACACTCAAGCCTGTTGAGCGCGTCGATGGCCCAACCGTGCTGGCCATCGCCGCGCGCGTCGGATCGACTCGTTTGATTGACAATGTGCTCGTTCAACCCTGAACCGGCCTATACTGCACTGACATGCGGAAGCAGATCGAAGATTGGCTGGCTGGCTTCGCTTTGGATCACGCAGTCCACCTGCACGCCGTCGAAGTCCTCGTTTCCCTTCCCATGCCAGTGCGCAACGCCTTCCTGGATGATCCGTGCTTCACCATGTGCGACTACGAGCCGGGCGTGGGTGTAGTGATGCAGGTGCCGCTGCGTTCGCCGGGAAAGACTGGCAGCCGCGCGGTGGTGCTGAAGCGCACGTTACGACATCGGCCACCGGAGTTTGTGCGCTGGCTCATCGCCCACGAATTGGCGCACGCCCATCTGCGGCACGCCGGCCGGTGGCCGGGCGAAGACCCGGAAGTGGCCGCCGACGCGCTGGCGGCCGAATGGGGCTTCCCCAAGCCGCCTCGATTGCCCCAGGTCCGCTAGGCCTCGCGCGCCCCGCCAGCAGCGTGCTGGTGATCAAATCCTCCGCGTCGCGCACGCGCTCGATCGCCACGAATCCCCGGCGCACGGTGGTCGTGCCGCTGCCGGCCCGCTGTTGGAACTGCTCAAAAATCAGATCGCCCGTTCCGTCAGTGCGCTCCGTGCGCGTCAGCGATGTCAGCCGCTCTGGCATGAAGCTTTGCACCTTAATCCCGCCAAACGCCCGCCCCTCAAAGATAATCGCGCGCTGATCCGTAATCGCATAGATCGATCCGCGCGCCTTTCTACCCATCCAGAACGGTGTCGAGAGCATGCCAAACCCGATCAGCACAAACGGAACGCCAAACATTGGAAAGACAATGGAGACGACTGGTAATCCCGATCGGTGCGTCCCCATGGCTGCCATGGCCACCCAGAAAATCGAGAACGCCGTCCAGGGAATCCCAAACAGCACCGCTCCAATCCCCTGCCGCCGATACAAGCGCGGCAGCGGCTGCTGTGCCCAGATCAACTTCTCCCCGGTGCGTAATTCCGACTGCACCTGATTCTGCAACTCCGGCGGCAGGATTGGTATGCGCATTGGCGTCATGCCCACATCCTACCAAACCCGGCGTTCCACTCACCTTTATAATCGCGCGAACAGCTTCTACTGCCCTTGCGCTTTGCCCACTACAATCCCGCTCCCATGGCCAGGCCGCGCAACGATCTTCTCGACCGACTCGTCTACCTCGCCCTGCGCCTAGTTTCCATGTTCATCTATTGCTTTCCCATCGAATCCAACCTTCGCCTTGCCAAGGCGCTGGGCGCATTCGTCTGGTTCATCAGCCGCAAGCACCGCGACCGGGCCCTCGAAAATCTCCGCCACAGCTATCCAGAAAAGACAGAAGAATGGCGCTACGTCACCGGCCGCGAGAGCATGCGCCAGTTCTTCATGCTCTTCTTCGAACTGCTCTTCACCCCGCGCCTCGTGAAAGTGAATACCCATGCGCGTTACGTCGAATTCCATAACAGCGGCAAGTGCGTCGAGCTTATGCTGCGCCGCAAAGGCCTGATCGTCATCACCGGCCACTTTGGGAACTGGGAAATCGTCGGTTACACCGTCGCCAGCCTCGGCCTGGCCGTGAACGCCGTTGCCCGCCCCCTCGATAATCCTTACGCCAATGATTGGCTGGTGGGCGTGCGCGAGCGGCACGGCCTGAAGCTCATCGACAAAAGCGGCGCAACCTCGGCCGTTACCAGCGTCCTTGAGCAGGGGGGTACGGTCACCTTCATCGTCGATCAAAACGCCGGCAGCAAAGGCATCTTCGTCGATTTTTTTGGCAGAAAAGCCAGCACGTTCAAGTCCATCGGCCTGGTCGCCATGCAATACGAGGTGCCGGTCGTCATCACCTACGGCCTGCGCCTCGACGACCGTTTCCACTTTCGCATCGGCGTCGAAGACATTATCTACCCCGAGGACTGGCAAAAGCAGGACGACCCGTTGCGATACATCACCCAGCGCTACACCAGTGCGCTGGAGTCTTTCATTCGCCGAGCGCCCGAGCAATATCTCTGGGTTCATCGCCGCTGGAAAACCCGCCCAAAAGGGGAGTTGGAAACGTAATATCGGCCGCCCGCCCGCTCCCCAATTTTCTTACCGGACGCATCAATTTTCACGCGCCCGCACATCCGTTACACTTTGACCGTACTCCTGATTGACCAACCACGCTGCATCTTCAATGCGCCGCTTTACGTTTGACCAACACCGTTTTTCAAGCCATCTTTAGGGCCGCCTATCACTTGGATCGGTGCATTTGGTTCTTAGCGTGCTGCGTGCCGATGATGCTTGTGGAAGGGAAGAATCTGCTATGAAGTCCGACATCCGTATCCTAATGTGCCCGCCCGACTGCTACGACGTCAACTACGTCATCAACCCCTGGATGGAGGGAAATGTTCACAAGTCCTCCAAAGTCCGGGCGGCCGCCCAGTGGCGAGGTCTGAACGACATCCTGCATCGCTACGCCCACGTCGAACTTCTACACCCCGAGCCCGGTCTCCCGGATCTGGTCTTCACCGCCAACGCCGGACTGGTCTTGGCCAACGACGCCATCATTAGCCGCTTTCTTCACAAGGAGCGGCAGGGCGAAGAGCCGCATTTCAAAAAATGGTTTGAGAATCGAGGCTTCGCCGTTCATGAACTGCCGCGCAACGTTCCCTTCGAAGGCGCCGGCGATGCACTGCTCGACCGCTCCGAGCCCTGGCTCTGGGCCGGCCACGGTTTCCGCAGCCATCTAAGCGCTCACCCCTACCTTGCCAACTGGCTCGACGTGGAGGTCGTCTCCCTGCACCTGACCGACAGTCGCTTCTACCACTTGGATACCTGCTTCTGCCCCTTAAACGACGGCTACCTGATGTATTATCCCAAGGCGTTCGACGCCACCGCCAATCGCCGCATCGCCACTCGCATCCCGCCCTCCAAGCGCATCATCGTAGAGGAATCCGACGCCATCCGCTTCGCCTGCAACGCCGTCAACATCGGCAAAACCGTTGTCATGAACCGCGCCAGCGTCTCGCTCAAGAACAAGCTGCTGGCCGCCGGTTTTGAAGTGGTGGAAACCGAGCTGGACGAGTTCATGAAAGCAGGCGGGGCGGCCAAATGCCTCACCCTCCGCGTCAACGAACCGCCCGTCGCACAACTGGTAGGCGCAGGCGCGTCAGATCGCTGGTCGCTGGAATCCTGATTTAGCGGCCCCTACGAACTACGCCCCCACCCCCATCACCCGCGCCATCGTCTCGCCTATTGTTGCCGGCGTTTCGGCCACGCCAATGTTCGCGCTCCGCATCGCGTCGATCTTCGTCTGGGCGCTCCCCTCGCCGCCGCTGATGATCGCTCCGGCATGTCCCATCCGACGCCCCGGCGGCGCCGTTCGGCCGGCGATGAACGCCACCACCGGCTTCTTCACGTTCTTCTTCACATACTCGGCCGCCGCCTCTTCATCGCTGCCGCCGATCTCGCCGATCATGATGATCCCATCCGTGTCGGGATCCTTGCTGAATCGCTCCAGAAGCTCGATGAAATTCAGCCCCTTCACCGGATCGCCCCCAATCCCCACGCACGTCGTCTGGCCAATCCCGCGCGTCGAGCACTGCCACACCGCCTCATACGTCAGCGTCCCGCTCCGGCTGATGATCCCCACCGTCTTGCCGCTTTTCGCCTCTGCACGCGGCAGGTGAATATATCCAGGCATGATCCCGATCTTGCACTCGCCGGGCGTGATCACGCCCGGGCAATTCGGCCCGATCAGCACCGAGCCCGCATACCCCTTCAAAAATGCCTTGGCCTTCACCATGTCCTCGACCGGAATGCCCTCGGTGATGGCCACGATCACCCCCACCCCCGCGTCGGCCGCCTCCATGATGGCGTCGGCCGCGAACGGCGGCGGCACAAAGATCATCGTTGCGGTCGCCCCCGTGGCCGCCACCGCCTGCCGCACCGAATCAAAAATGGGCAGCCCATTGGTATCCTTCTGCCCGCCCTTGCCCGGCGTCACCCCGCCCACCATTTTCGTCCCATACTCCAGACACCCCTTGGTATGAAAAGCCCCGGCCGCGCCGGTGATCCCCTGGCAAATCACTTTCGTATCCTTGTTGACGAGAATGCTCATACGCGGGAGGGTATAGAACGACGCGGGGCTGAGCAAGCGCCGCGATGAAAGACGCGCATCGCGGATCATGGTAGATTGAAATGACTGTGCGCAGCGGCGCACGAATAACTTGAATTTACGAGGAACCGATGGCCCAGCAACAATCAAAACTGACGAACAATCTCGCCCCGCCGGCGCCAAAGAAAATGGGGTGGGGTAAGCGGATTGGCTACTCAGCATTGCTCGTCCTCGTCGCACTGCTGGGCCTCCACACGTGGTGGGGCCATCATGCCCAGGTTCAACTGGATGCGGCCCTGGCAGAGATTCGGGCGCGCCATGAACCGGTTGCACCGGAGGACCTGAATTCAGCGCCCATTCCCGACGCCGAAAACGCGGCCGTTGACCTCCTCGCCGCCGCCGCCGCACTTGATGAAACGCAGCCGCTCTGGAAGGAATTCGACCAGCTTGAAACACTTCGGCCGCTCCAATTGCCCCTCACGGAGAATGAGCGGCAGATTATTCAGAATCTCGTAAAGGCCTCTGCCGCCACCATGACCCATCTGAGTAGCGCAGCCACCAAGCCGGCCGTCGACTGGAAGATTGAATATCACTCCCCGCTAATCGACTGCATTTTAGGAAGCGGATTCAGTGCACAACGTCATCTCGCATCGCTTGCTAAGGCAGCAGCGCTTGAGGCACATGCATCAGGCGACGACGCCCGCGCCATCGCACTCATCGGGCAGATCCTGGCCATCGACCGGGCCATCGATCATCAACCGATGGTAGTCTCCCACCTCGTCGCGACCGGCATTACCAGTCTCGCCACAGCAGGGGTCGATCAAATCGCCCCTGATCTGCGCATTGGATCGGATGAGCATTGTGTGTCGGAGCGGCTGGTCAGGGCCCTTATTGTTGAGCTTCTGGATGAGCAGACCGTGCAGCAGGCGTTTCAGCACGCTTGGCAAGGCGAACGTGTTATGCAATTAGATATGGCAAACCTGATCCTGCGGCAGAAAATGAATTTCAATCCCAGTTCCGGCCAAAAACAGCCCTTGCCTGCCCCCGTCACTTGGTTCCTTCGCCCGTTTATTCTCACCGACGCCCGAATCTTGGGCGAAACCTGTACTACGACGGAGCTTGCCATCCGACAACCAGATCTGGCATCCTGCTGGCTGCACGTTCCTTCGACGAAAAATATCGAAGAGCATTACCTGATCCACTTTCTCGCGGCCATGCTTATGCCGCCAACATACACCCACGCTAAGCACTACCTTGCCCTGGCACGTCGCCGTCTAGCGGCGACCCAGTTGGCCATCCGCCTCTATACATTGCACAACGATGGCAAATTTCCCGCTGCCCTCGCCGATCTGGTTTCCGATGGTTATCTCCCCGCCGTGCCGAACGACCCCATGATTTCCATGCACCCACTCATGTATCTTCCCCGCGAAAACGATCCCATCCTCTACAGCGTCGGCGAAGATGGAGTCGATAACGCAGGCCGGGAAATGGATCCCCACCTATCTGTAAGTCAAAACCGCAGACTCGGTGAAGACACCGTCGTCCACCTTATCCGCCAGCCCCGACCAGCCCCACCAGGTGCGGAAATCGGCGATCAGTAAGTCCGCCTCAACTGCTGACGCGAAAGCGCGTGCGGCTAGTGCTCCGGCAGTTTCCACAACGTGTAATACGCGGCCGCGTGCAGCAGCCCCTGCTTCTGGTCCACTCCGCGCACGCCATCCAGGTGCAGTTCATGCACGTGCCCGCGCACCAGACCATCCACCACCAGTCGCACGTGCAGGCCGTCTTCGCTTACCGTGGCCGAGGTGATTGTCGGCTTGGTCGCGTCCACTTCCGGGCTGCCGTACGTCGCCTGATAAATATAGGTGTACGTGGACATGTCATACGACTTCACATCTCCGGCCGACGCCCGATCCACCGGCTGGGTAAAGCTCAGGTCAAAGCCGTCCGGCTTCACGTTCATCTCCAGAATCTCAAACGGCGTCTTCCCCGTCCACGACAGCCGCTCGAGCGCAAACGGCTTTGGACCGGCCGATCCCCAGCCGCGATTGGTTCCGCCCACGAAGAACGATCCGTCCGGCCCCTGCACCATCGGCACCGGCCCCGACGCCAAACCCTTGCGGAACAGATAGCACGCCCCCTGATACCGCCCACCAATCTTTTCCAGCGATACGCGGGCGATGTTGCTGTGGTGCTGGTCGGCCACGAACAACTGGTGATTGAATGGTCCGAATTTCCCGCCGCTCATGTCGCACAGCACGCCGCTCGACGATTGCCCCACCTTCCGATACGGCAGCAACACGGCCGGCAATTCCATCTCCGGGATCTTCTCGGCCTCGGTCAGCAGGCGGCTTGGGCTGGCCGGCTCTTTGGGCTGCGGCCCCATGCCGGGCGCTTTGGAATACCACTTGTTCCCCGTCGGCGCCCCCACGAATTTCCCGGCCACCAGCGGCTTGAGCACATCCGTCCCGTTCCAGAATCCCTGGTTGTCCGTCATAAACGCCTGCCCCTCGGCATCCAACCCAATCCCACCCGGCGACCGCACCCCGCTGCAAAACGGCTCGGCCTTGCCCTCGGGCGTGATGCGCATGCACCAACCCCGAAACTCCGAATCGCTGGTCTTCGATCCGGTCAGGCAGAGCGCCACCAGCAGGTTTCCGGCCTTATCAAACTTCGAGCTGATCGCGAACTCGTGATAATCGCCGTTGATCCCCCACGAATCGCAAAACGTCTCATACACATCCGCGCGGCCGCTCCCGGTGCTGTCTTTCAGCCGCGTCACCTCCGGCCGCTGCACCGCATACAGCGAACCATCGCGCTGCGCAAGCCCCAACACCTCATGCAGCCCGCTGGCCCACTTCGTAAATCTCGGCTTGGCCGTCGAATCCGACATAGCCCCCTCGACCATAAAAATATCCCCGCGCCGCGTCGCCACCGCCAGCTTCCCGTCCGGCATCACCTCCAGCGCCCCGCACTCCAAAATCGTCCCCACCGGAATCTGAATGTTCGTAAGCTTATAAAACTCCTCCTCTGGATTGGGCGCGGTCGTCGGCCCCTTCCCACCCTTCACCAACGGCGCAACGGGCTTCACGTCCGGAGTCTTCACATCCGCTGGCTTGACGTCAGCGCCAATAGCGTTCGCCGCGCCTATCGCCATCATCCCCACCATCAGCCACACCGAATACCGCCCCCACCAACAAGCAGCGCCGACGCGGGATCCTAAATCAGTGTCCATCCGTGTCCATCCGTGGCTAAAAATCTTTACCATGTCATCTCCACCACAAAATTCCCCTTCCCATTCTCAATCACCACCGGCGCAACCAACTGTTTGCCTCCCGCCCCTTCCCGCACCACCGGCGTACCGGCGCCCGTCACGCGCACGAAAATGTGATCATCGATCACCCACACGCCCTCCCCCGTGCTCTCGATCTTCTTCCCCGCCGCCGCCAGCACGTACAGGCCCTTGGCGTCGCTTGCGCTGGTAAGCGTAAACTGCCGCGAAATCCCCTGCCGCTTGTCCACCTTGATCGGGGAAGGCTGCTCCTGGATCACAATCTCACCCAGCTCATACCGAAACGTCGGCCGGCCCAGCTTATCCAGCACATACCCCTTGAACTTCCCGCCCACATTGCGTTCATCCACCTTGGGCACTGGCCACGCCGCCTCCGCGCTTGCCAGATGCGCGATCGCCGGTCCGGCCGGCAAGTCGATCACATCCTCCCCCAGCGGCGGCGCGGACGCTCCGCCCCGTCCTTCCCAGATCGACTTGGCATCGAAAAACCGCCCATGCCACGCCTTGGCCAGTCGCACCACGTTGGCGTCAAACGCCAGGTTCACCATCTCCGGATAACCCACCAGCACCGCCCGCGGCCCAACCCCGTTCATAAACGCCCGCAGCACGATCGGCTCGGCCAGCGGCACCAGCTCATCGCGGGCGTCGCCCGACAGCCCAATCGGCAGCGTCATCTTCTGGCCCTGCTGCACATACGCCCAGATCGCGCTGATCTGTCCCTCCACCGTCCCATCCGCCATCTGCTTAAACGCCACGTCCCCATCCGGCCAAAACTGCGGCATGCGCGTGCCGGGGTTCACCTCGGCGGGGTTCAACATCAGCCTGTGATACCACTCCGGCCGAAGCCGCTCGCGCACAAACGACAAATCCGGCGAAGGCGAGCCAATCCCCTTCACCCCCGCCACGCCATGACAATTCACGCAACCCAGCCCGCGCGTCCCCACCAGCAACACCCCATCCTTCACGGCCGTATCGGCCGGCGTTGCCGGAACAGGCTCGCCCGCCGCCGGCGCGTCCAGCTTCACAAGCGCCTCCACCAGCCCGCCAAGTTTTTCCTTATTAAAGCGCGGCATGCGCGTGGACATGAATGGCCGAACGTGCAGCTTCCCTTCAAACACAATCTGCCCAATCGCCTCCGGCCGCAGCTTCCCACCCACGCCCGTCAATCGTGGCGGCAACCGTCCCTCGTCGCCCAGATCCTGCGCCTCGTTCAATCCAAAGAATGAATCGCGATCCTCCGCCGGCCCGCCCAGCTCGTCGCGCTGATGACACGCATAACAGTTCATCGCCGCCATCAGCCGCAGCACTTGATCCGCCGGCCCTAGCTTCGCCTTCAACCCAGCCGCGTCCGCCAGCGCCGTGGCAATCGTCTTGCGCTGATCGGCCGACAGGTCATAGCGCGGCAACCCCTTTCCCACCTGCTCCGCCAGACAACCCTGCGCCGCGTTTGGCTTCAACTCCAGCAGCCCCTTGGCCACCTGTCCCGCCGCACCCTCCACCACGCCCACATGACAATTCGCACACCCCGCCGAAGCAAACAGCTTCTTCCCCGCCGCCGCCTTCTCTTCATCCACCACAAATGCCGCATCCTTCACCGGCAGCATCGGCCGGCCCGATGGATCTCCCAACACCTCCTGCCCAATGTCCTCCTTCTTAAAATCAGGCCCCTGCCACTTCAGCGCAACGTCCTTCTCCCCAATCCCCTGAAACCGCGTCACCACCAGCGCATGTTCCCCCGCCTTCAGATCCACGTCGCCCGACTTTTCCTGCGCCTTGTGCCGCCCGTCGTTGTCCACCACCTGCTTCCCATCCACATACACCCGCGACCCATCGTCCGACTTGGCGGACAGCGTGTACTTTCCATCTTTAAAAACCACCAGCACCGTCTCGTACTTCACCGCAAACTCTTCCGTCTTGTTTCCCGGCGATCTCCACCCCAAAATGATCCGCCCGCCCCTCGCTCTTCACCTTGAACTTTTCAAATGCCTCCAGCGGCACGGCCGTCAATTTCGCCTCGTAAACCGTGTACGCGATCAACTTCGCCCCGGGCCTGGTTGCGGGTTGCGAAGTTCCCGCTACTGACTTTCTCGTCGTCGGCCGGGTTGAAGGCTGCGTCGCCGGCACCTGATCGCGCAGGAGATACACAGCGATGTCGCGCGCCTCAACGGGCGTCAGCCCCGACGCCGGCATCCGGCTCGCCGGCCGCGCCTTGATCGGATCGATCAAAAAATCCGCCAGCTCCACCACGCTGGTCTTCATCCCCAGCTTCCCCAGCGGCACCGACGGCGACTTGAGCTCCAGAGGCTTTTCCCCCGGCTTCTCAGGCATCGGCGTCTGCGGGCCGTGGCATGCCAGGCATCCCACCTTGTTATAAAGCTTCTTGCCCCGCTCAACGATCACCGCGTTTCCAGCACTTTCCCCCACCCTCACCGGCCCACCCAAAGACGCCAGGAAATGTGTCAACGCCTCCGCCGCCGCAGCGCGCTCCCCGGCCTCCATCCCGGCAAGTACATCCGGCATCGACGTTCCGGCCTTCACCTCATGGGGCTTATCCAGAAACGCCCGCAGATACTGCGGCGTCACCCGCCTCCCAACCTCCTTCAAATCGGCGCACCCCTTCGTCAGCACCACCCCCTCACCAACCGCTCCCGCCCCCACTGTCCGATGGCACGCCGTGCAATTCAGTTCCCCCAGCAGCACCTGCCCCAGCACCGCCTGGGAGATCTTCCCCGATTCCGCCAACTTCCAATACCCCCCAACCACCGGCCCCACCCCCTCCGCCTGCACCGAGGCCCCCATCACCACCCCAGCGAACAAAACCAATATCCGCCAATCACGCATGACAATCTCCACATCACACCCGCCCACCTATACCACCGCCCCAACCCCCCGTTCAACCGCACCCAATCCCAATCGGCAACTAGACGGCCCCAGCTCAGAACCCCGCATGTACATGCGGGGCTCCTCCCCACCCGAACCCCGAACCCCGAACCCCGAACCCTGAACCCTCGATCCATCACCGTTGGCCAAATCCTTTTAAGCCGCTCCGCGGCCAAAGTGTTTTTGCTTCAGGCGTGCGACATGCTTCCCGCTGTCTCTGGCGAGGTCGCCACCCGCGGCGCCGGCGCCGTCGGTCCGGCATCGTCCATGAGATGGGCCGGAAATGCTTCCTCGAAGTTGTATCCAGATTCGCCGTGCTGGCTCAAATCCAGCCCGTCGAATTCTTCTTCTTCATTCACGCGCAGTCCCACCAGCGCGCCCACGATCTTCAGCAGCACATAAGACGCCGCCGCGGCGAACACCCACGTCAACAAAGTCGCCAGCGACTGATCCAGCATCTGCCGCCCATGCCCCTCCAGCAGGCCAAGCGCGCCCTTGTCGCTGCCAGTAATGGCGCGCGTCACGTCAGGATTAATCGCCCCCACCGCAAACACGCCCGTCAACGGCGCCCCAATTGTGCCGCCCACCCCATGCACGCCAAATGCATCCAGCGAATCGTCATACCCAAAAGCATGCTTCATCGACGTGGCCGTAAAGAAGCAGACCACACCGCCAATCGCGCCCATCAGGATCGCATACATTGGCGTTGTAAACCCGCTGGCGGGGGTAATCACCACCAGCCCGGCCACCGCGCCCGAGATCGCCCCCAGCACCGTCGCCTTGCCCCCCTTGATCCATTCCGCAAACGCCCAGCCCAAAGCCCCCGCGGCCGCCGCGAAGTGCGTCGCCACAAACGCGCTGCTCGCCAACCCGCTCGCCGCCAGCGCGCTGCCCGCATTAAATCCAAACCAGCCCACCCAGAGCATGGCCGCGCCGATCACCGACAGCACCACGCTGTGCGGCGGCATCGGCACCTTCCCATATCCCCGCCGCTTTCCCAGCACCATCGCACACACCAGCGCTGATACGCCGGAGCTGATATGCACCACCGTCCCGCCGGCAAAGTCCAGCGCCTTAAGTTTGCCACCCAGCGACGCGCTGAGCAGGCCGCCCTCGCCCCACACCATGTGCGCCATCGGGCAATAGACCACCAGCAGCCACAACGACGAAAACCACAACATGCTGCTGAACTTCATCCGCTCGGCGTACGCCCCGCAGATCAGAGCCGGCGTTATCACCGCGAACATCATCTGATACGCCATCCACGTCGTGTGCGGGATCGTCGCCGCGTATGTTACATTCGGCTCAGCGCCCACCCCGCGCAAGAATGCATACTTTAATCCCCCGATAAACGGCACCCCCGGCGCGAACGCCAGGCTGTAGCCGATCACGGCCCAGAGGATGCTCACGACGGCCATCAGGATGAAGCTTTGCATCATCGTCGCCAGCACGTTCTTCCGCCGCACCAGCCCGCCATAAAACAGCGCCAGGCCCGGGCCGGTCATCATCAGCACCAGCGCCGCGCTGGTCAGCATCCATGCCGTGTCGCCGCTGTTGATCGCAGGCGCCGGCGCTGCCGCCGACACCTGATCCTCAGCGCGCACCCAAAGCGCGGAGAACGACAACACGCCCAGAAAACACAACACCGCGAGCATCCGCTTGGATGCCAGTCCTGCGCACACCATCATCAGTTCCTCCGCACAAACCGGCCAAAGGCCGCCTCGTCAAAAAACAAATACCGCCCGCCACGCTACCCACGCGCCGGCCGATACACATCAAATAATCCCAAATCCAAATCCGCAATCACAAAGCCTGCTCATTCCGATCCCCAGTCCTAATCCTCACCACCTCTGCTATCGGATACACAAATATCTTCCCATCTCCCACTTCCCCCGTCCGCGCCGCATCGGTAATCGCGTTCACGGCCTTACTGCAATCCTCCGACTTCACACAAATCTTCAGCAGAATCTTCGGCACAAACCCCACGTCCATCTTCGCGCCCCGATATCGCTCGGTATGTCCCATCTGCCGTCCAAATCCCTTGCATTCCACGGCCGTCACGCCCAATATCCCCAACTTCGCCAGCGCCGTCTTCACCGCCTCAAGCTTGTGCGGCTTGATAATGGCCTCAATCATCTGCATCGCGAGCACTCCTGCTAAAATTCCTGTGGGCAAGCCTCAAACGTCTTCCCGCTCAAGAATTTATACCAGAAGGCCATTCGCGCCGGTACTCATCGCGCACCGCCGCCAACTGCCCAACGCCCGAACAATCGCTATGCCAGTATTCCCCATCCCGCCCAAATCCGCACTGCCCGCATTTTTATCCGCGGATTTCAGAATAGATTGCCCTACTCCCGGCCCTTCCCCCCATGCACCAAAACAAAACACTCGATACCGTCGCCACCCGCTCAGCCTAGTTTTTGATCGATCTGTAGCTCCGTCAGCACATTCTCGGCCACGAAGATCGGCACCGTCGTCGCAATCCCCAAAGCAATCGCATCGCTCGGCCGGCTATCCACGTGCAGCACTTTCCCGTTCTGCCGAATCAGCAGCCGCGCATAAAACGTGTGGTTCTTCAGGTTGTTGATTTCGATCCGCTCCAGGCTTCCCCCCATCTGCTCGATCACGCTCGCCAGCAGATCGTGCGTCAGCGGCCGGGGCGCCGTGATCCCTTTCAGCCGCCGGTCAATCGCCATCGCCTCGCTGCTCCCAATGACAATCGGAAACGTCCGCTCCCCGTCCACCTCGCGCAGCCAGATGATCTGCTGATCCTGCATCTCGCTAATGATGATCTTGTGCAGTTCCATCTGGACCGGCATCGAGCAACTCCTCAATTAAGGCGGGCAATGAATAGTATGAATCGCCCGCGCACGCTGTCAACCAGAGAAAGAGCCGCCCATCCATCCCACCTCACGCGGTTCGCCCCAGCAAACCCTTCCAACTCTCCGGATGCACCTCCACATACCGCCGCCCATGGCTCTCGCGCACCTGCACCGCGCACCCATACACGGCCGACAACACATCCTCCCGCAGCACCTGCGCCGGCGTTCCGCTTGCCGCCACTCTTCCATCGCTTAGCACCAGCACGTGCGACGTCGCCGGCGGCAACTCCTCCACGTGATGCGTGATCATGATCACCGTCGGCGGATTCTTCTGCGTCTGGAACATCGACTCCACCGTAGCCAGCACCTGCTCCCGCGCCAGCAAATCCAGCCCCGCCGTCGGCTCATCCAGCAGCAGCAATCGCGGCTCCTCCACCAGCGCCCGCCCAATCAAGCTCCGCACCCGCTCCCCGCTGCTCAACGTGCGGTACACATGATCCCCAAGCGCCCCAAGCCCCACCTGCGCCAACACCGCGCCGGCCTCCTCCTCCATCGCCTTCGTCACCACATCATACAACCCAATCGTCCCGAAAAACCCGGTCAGCACCACCTCCCGCGCCGTCAGTTCCGGATCAATATCATATGGCCCGGCGGGCTGAACCAGCCGGATCGACCGCCTTAAATCCAGCAGGTTCGCATCCCCAAACTCCCCTCCCAATATCCGCGACTCCCCCTCGGTTGGCCAAAGATGACACGCCAGGATCCGCGTCAGCGTGCTCTTCCCGCTTCCATTGGGCCCCAGGATGGCCGCGCACACCCCGACCGGCAGCGTCCAGTCAATGCCGCGCAAGATCCACTTCTCCCCTCTCCGAAGCCCCACGTTGTGCAGGCTCACCGCCGGTTGCCCATCATCCATATTTACCTTACTTTTCGCCCCGACCTTAAGAGGAACCACCCATGCCAGCAAGCACCCCCGTCAGAACCTACGTCCCCGAAAAAATCGACCTCGCCGACTGGTCCCAGCTCAAGCCGCTCTACGATGAGCTCCTCGGGCGCCCCCTGGCTTCCCCGGCCGACCTGGAAAAATGGCTGGCCGATCTCTCCGAACTCACGGCCGTCATCGACGAATTCGGCAATCGTCGCTACATCGACAAAAGCTGCCACACCGACGATCCCGAAATCGAAAAGGCCTATCTCCACTTCGTCGAAAACATCGAGCCCCACACCAAGCCCCT
Source organism: uncultured Phycisphaerales bacterium (assembly GCA_963788015.1). GTDB lineage: Bacteria > Planctomycetota > Phycisphaerae > Tepidisphaerales > Tepidisphaeraceae > JBBRHH01. The sequence continues at coordinate 311,670 of CAWBEY010000012.1, read as the reverse complement.
CTTCTTCCAGCTCCAGCAAAAGTTTCTTGACTCCCCCTGGCGCGCTGCTCTCGCCGGCCAGCGCTACGCCCTTCTCGCCCGGCGCTGGCAGGCCAACGTCGAAATCTACCGCGACCAAAACGTCCCCCTCGAAACCCAGGTCACCCGCATCGTCAACGAGTACGACAAAATCTCAGCCGCCATGACCGTCACCTTTCGCGGCAAGGAATACACCCTCCAGCAAATGGGCAAATTCCTGGAACTCCCCGACCGCCCAACCCGCCAGGAGGCCTGGGAGCTGATCCACAACCGCCGCCTCGCCGACCGCGAAGCGCTGGAAGACATCTTCGACCAGCTCCTTTCCCTCCGCCAGCAGATCGCCCAAAACGCCGGCCTCTCCGACTACCGCGCCTACATGTGGAAAGACCTCAAGCGCTTCGACTACACCCCCGACGACTGCCTCAAATTCTCCGACGCCATCGCAGAGACCTGTGTCCCCCTCGTCGCCCAGCTCGATCAGCAGCGCCGCGACGACATGAACCTCCCCGCCCTTCGCCCCTGGGACACCTCCGTCGATCCCCAAAGGCCGCGACGCCCTCCGCCCCTTCGACGAAAACCAGGTCGATCTCTTCATCGACAAGGTCAAGGAAATCTTCAACCGCCTCTCCCCCCAACTGGCCGAGCAATTCGAAACCCTTCGCCAGCGCAACAACCTCGATCTCGCCAGCCGCAAAGGCAAACAGCCCGGCGGCTACCAGTCCAACCTCGAAGAAATCCGCCAGCCCTTCATCTTCATGAACGCCGCCGGCCTCCAGCGCGACGTCGAAGTTCTCCTCCACGAAGGCGGCCACGCCTTTCACTCCCTCGCCAGCCGCGAAGAGCCCCTCGTCTTCCTCCGCCACGCCCCCATGGAATTCTGCGAAGTCGCCTCCATGAGCATGGAACTCCTTGGCGCCGATCACTTCAACGTCTTTTACGACGACGCCGGCGCCGCCCGCGCCAAACGCACCCTCCTCGAAGGCATCATCCGATTCCTCCCCTGGATGGCCACCATCGACTCCTTCCAGCACTGGCTCTACACCCACCCCGCCCATTCCCGCGACCAGCGAAAAGCCGAGTGGCTGCGCCTCTTAAATCGCTTCTCCAGCAAACTCGACTGGACCGGCCACGAGCCCACCCGCGAATCCCTCTGGCAGCGCCAGCTTCACCTCTACCACGTCCCGTTCTACTACGTCGAATACGGCATCGCGCAGCTCGGCGCCCTTCAGCTCTGGATGAAATCCCGCGAAGATTCCCGCCGCGCCCTGGCCAATTACCGCGCCGGCCTCAAACTCGGCGGCACCCGTTCCCTCCCCGATCTCTTCACCGCCGCCGGCATCGCCTTCGACTTCTCCGACCGCACCCTCCGCCCCCTCATGCACGCCGTCGGCGAAGAACTCTCCTGCCTCCCCCGCTGACCGTTTCACCTTCCAATCCCATACACCTCTCCATCGCTCGTCCCGATTATTAACTTGTCACCCGACACCGCCATCGCCCCAATATCATCCGGCAACTGCATCTGCCCAATCACCTTCCCCTCCCCGTCCGTCACCTTCAGCGTCCCGCCCCAATACGCGATCGCCTGCCCCGTTCCATATGACACCGCCAGCTTCAACATCCGATCCGCCGTCTCCACCTTGGCGGCCGTCGCCAACGCCCCCGCATCCGGCTTCACCGCCCCCGTCTCCGCCACCTCTCCCTCCCCGGCCGCGCGCGTCCCCGTCACCTCCCCCTCCGCGCCAATCGTGCTCCACGTCCCATCTTCACTCAGCGCCTCTATCTTCTCCCCGCCATTGATCGCCACCACCCGATCCGCCACCGCCGCCTCCCACGCAATCTTCAGCTGCGCCGGCCGCGTGCTCTTGGTCGCACTCACCACCGTCGACGAAGCCGGCAGCGCATACCGTGTCAGCGCATCCATCCCCTGCACCGCCTCGTACAGCGTCCCCACCGCCTCCGACATCCCCGCTTCGTTATATGCGATCACCGTAATCGACTCCCGCCCAAGCCCCACCCCATCCCGCTGCCACGCCAGGTATCCGTTGCCGGGTCCCGGAAATTCCTTGCCCGGCGCATACGGCAAAAACGCCCCGTCCCGAAGCTGCTTGATCAGCACGTTGTCCTCCGGCGTCCCCACCAGGATCGCATGGCCCGGCAGATCAAACCCGGCCGTCTTCGTGTTCGCATCCGCCGGCTTGCGCGTCCCGCCTTCCCACCCGATCCACGTCCGCGCCTCTTCCTCACTCAACGGCCGGGGTTTGCTTACTTCCGTCGCGGCCACCACATTGCACTTCACATCCCACGGCCCCAGCACCTTCGCGATCCGCTCCGCCGCTGGCTTGTCAAAACCGCTCGTCCCATACACCACCGTCACCTCGCGGTTCGTCCGCGCAAAGCGAAACATGTTCTCCCAGTCCTCCGCAAAATAAACCGCCCGCCGCGTCGCCCCCGCAATCGCGCTGCACGTCCTCGCCGGCGCATACGCAAACGTCCGCTTGTCGCTGGTCTTGGCCAACAGGTCGTGTACTTCCAGCGTCCACTGCCCCGCCGGATCATTCGCCGCCAGCGGCAGCGCCACGTTCAACACCCCACCCTTCGCCGCCCGATACACCTCATGGCGCACCTGCCCCAGCGGGTCGATCACCACAACCCGCATCGGCGCGTCCCCGCCCAGCAATGCACCATTTGCATCCAGCAGCGCCGCCGACGCCTGCACCTGGATCAAATCTCCCTTGCTCGTAAAGTCCCGCGTCATCCGCGCCGCCCCCAGCTTCACCCCGCCAATTGGCGCGCGCGTCATCGCCCAAACCTTCATCTGTCCCGGCCCAAACCGCACCTTCCCCGCCCCATCCTTCAGCTCACGCGCCACCCCGCCCACGATCGCGTCATAGACCGTCCGCCCCTCCGCCGGCAGCTTGATGTTCGCGTCCGCGCTCGTGATCTGGTTCCACCGGTCCTTCTCATAGTCATAACTGGCATTGGTCGCAAAGATGTACCTGATGTCGCCCGTATCATGGGCGCTCGCCAGCACCATCTTCTGATCCGTCTCAAACACAGGCCGAATCTCCGCCTTGTCCAGCGCCCCCTTGATCGCCGCCGCCAGTTTCTCCGCCCCGCGCACGATCGCTCCTATCGACTTGAGTCTCCCAAGCTCCTCCCCCATCGCCTTGGCCTGCTCCTTCGCCGCCGTCTTCATCTCTTTCTCAAGCGTCTCAATCTTCTCGGCGTTGGGCGTCTCATACTTCGCCCCCAGCTCCACCGCCCCCTTAATCGGCGTCGTGCAGTCCGTCATCAGCACCACCCCTCCCTCGGCCGCATACTGCTCCAGCGCCGCCGTCACCTTCGCATCCAGATGCCGCAATCCCGCCAGCACCACCGCCCTGTGATTGGCCGCCAGCGTCCCGTCCAGCACATCCTCCTCCACCACCGCCTGCACCGGCTGCTGAATTAAATCACACGCCACCATCGCCCACATCGTCCCCAGCCCGTGCGGCGTTCCCCACGCATACGCCACCTTGTCGTTGATCTGCGCTGCGATGTTGTCCGACATCGAATACAGCAGCGCCACCGGCGTGCGGTTCGACGCCCCACCTCAAAGATCGTCCCCAGCCGCGCCATGATCTTGTTGGCCTCCACAATCCCCGCCCGCCCCGTCCCATTCTTCGCCGGCTCCATGTCCGGCGGCGTGATCATCCCCTGAATCCCCTGTTGAAAACACGCGTTTTGTTCCAGCCGAAACCGATCCGACGGCGTGCTCCCATACCAGCACGGTAAATACCAGCACGGCTTGCCCAAATCCCGCGCCGCGCCATCACCAGCGTATGCAGCGGGTTCAGATACCCCAGCGGCAGATCGTCATATCCCCCATGCCCGCTCGTCACCGGCAGCGACCGCGCCACGTTGAAATAATACCCGTCCGTAAACGCGCCCCACCCATACTGGCTCTGCGTCACCGACAGATAATCCGGCCGAACCATGCTCACCCCCAGCGACGCCTCCTTCCACGCCGAATCCATAAAGCTCAGCTTCCACAACGCCCAGTGCGTCCATTCCGCCACGCCCGCCGCATTAGCGGGATCCAGCTTCTTATAGTCCGGAGCTTCCCTCCCAAACGCCGACGTATACGCCCGGCGCTGCGCCGGCACCCAGTGCGGTGTATTCACCGGCTTGCCCGTCTTAGCGTCGATGTTGTTCGCGTCCGGCTGCCACGTCAGCCCCGGCTCATCATAAAAATGCACCCCCGGCACGTTCCCGCGCGTCCGGTCGGTCAGCGCCCGCCGCGTCACTCGCGCCGTCCCCCCGCGCGTCACATACGGGTCCGACCAGTCACATTCCATGCGCAGGTCCATCTGGTGCGCCCCGCTCATCGTGCAGCAGCTCATCCAATCCACCCCGCCCCGGATATACGCCCCATCCTCATCGCGCGTGTACCCGCCATAAATCAGGTTGTACCCCAGCCCATCCTCCCCCTCCCACATCCGCTCGTTCTTCTCGGCCTTCCCCCAGTTAATCAGCCGATACGTGCTCTTGCGCAAGTGCGAATAAAGCTCGAAACTCTGCGTCGCAATATTCCCATCACACCCCACCTCAACCGTATAGCGCCCGGGCCGAAGCAGCCGCCCATCCAAATGCAAATGCTCCGTCCGCCCCGCCTCCCCAGCACCCACCTCTAACTCAAACCGGGCGACGCTCCCATCTCCCCCCCGAACCACCAACGTCAACTCCCCCTTCGCAAGCGAATTGCCAGCCCGCACCACCGCCAAATCAATCGTCTCATTCGTCTGATAAGCCGCCCGCCCCAGCGGCAAAACAATTTTTAGTGGCACAGCAACCACACCCGCCACCGGCCCCGCCGCCCCCACCAGCCCTGCCGAAATCAAGCCCAATCCAACCACCAACATCCCCACCCCATAACAGCGAAGTGCCATGAAGATCCCTCGAAAAAAAACAAAATCCCTTGGTGAACCGACGCCACCTCCGACCAAAACGATACCCGCCTCGAACACCACCCGTTGACCGCCGTGGTACGCGCACCGCAGAACTTTTACGTGGCACGCTCCGCCCCGGCCGTGGCTTTCCGTGAAGCCCTAAAACCCTCACCCGTCAAGCCGCATACCCCATCGTAAAATGCGACCCATCCCCATCATCCACCTGCTCCCCAGCGTGACAATAGCGTAGCACGGGCGTCCCGCCCGTGTCCTACCATCCGCCACCTTACCTCACGACCAAACCCACAGTGGTCATGTCCTTTCACACAGACGCCGAAACGCAAACACTACCCCTTTAAAAGCAAAAAACCCTTACCTCCACCCTTCTTCGCCACAATTCGAACTTCGGCCCCCAGCCCCCGGCAGTACTCGACAAGCGTTGACAGCTTGATGTCACCACGACGCTCGATTTCGAGACCGCCGGCTGCTTGAAACCGCGGACTGCCGATTGATCTACACCCACCTTCTTCCGGAACGCCGCAAGCCGCACGCCCAGTAGAAGCTTTTGCGCCTTCGCATCCGAACGTGCGATCGCCTCAGGCGACATCCTGGATTCGATCAATTGGAAGACGCTTTTACTCTTCATTGTTTTTAACATTATGAAATCTCCGTAGGTGCTCATTCGCGAAGCCGTCAAAACCCTCACCTCCCCCCATCCCCCGACACCTTCATCCTCCCATTCGCCCGGAACTCACTCCCCTCCTCAGCCACGCCCGCGCCAACAGGATTTTCCTGCGTCCGCCTCGACCCTTCCCGCACCTTCATCCGCACCACCCCTCCCGCCAACAGCCATCCATCCACCATCCCCTCCTCTGCCCCCAGCGCATACCGAATTGTAAAATGCGACTCATCCCCATCATCCACCTGCCCCGCATAAACGCGCAAGCCCCGCTGCCCAAACAACGATCGACCATCCCCATCCACCAGCAGCATTTCCCCGGTATCCACCTCCACCGGACCCCGCCACGTCGGGATGTAAACCCCCGCGTCCACCCGCACCTGCTGCGATCCAAAAAACGACTCATCAAGCTGAAGTACCACCAGGCATTCGGCGCCCCCCTTCGCCCTGCGTCCATGCACAAATAACACCGCCCGCTCCGATGAACCCCACGCCTCACCCTCAAGCGGTGGCACAACGTCCACGCACTTGGGCCGCCGCCCCGCCCTCACCTGGCGCGGCCACGCCTTCATCGCCACATACTCTCCAGCCTTCCCCGCTAACAGAATCTTCGCCGCCACCGCTTCACTCTCCCAAGCCACGCAATCCGCCCCCGGCCGATCCTTCCAACACCGATGCTGCCCATACAACACCCGCCCCCGCTCATACCACCCGCGCCCCCACTGAAACCCGCAAAGGGTCAAAGCGCAGACCCCCGCCAGCAAAACCAGCCACCGCCCGCGCCGCCGCCACCCCCACCGCCCCGCCGGCCTCCCATACTCAAGCTGTGCAACTTCCATTTGCTCCATCGCGGTATTATTCAACGATACCTCTTGTTCCGCCGAATGGGCGGCAGATCAAGCTTCTTCCTGCCCGTGCCAAACGCCCCAGGCTCCGCCCTGAACCGTCCATGAATCGCATGGTTCGGATCCGCCAGCGCATCCTTCACCATCCGGTAGTGCCTCTCCAGCCGCGCCGTATACTCCTCCGTCAGTAGCTTCGCCTGAAACAGCTCCAGGAAGATCTCACTCCATCGCGACTGCGGCAAAATCGGCTCAAGCATCGTCTGCGGCAGCACAATCCTCCCAGGCCGCGGCCGGCGCGGTTCGAACGCATGCGAGATCGTCGCCAGAATCCCCTGGTCCCAGCCCATCACCGAAAACACCACGCGGCGGCAATCGCAATTCGCCTTCACGCAATACAACTCAACATACGCATACTCCCCCGGCGGCAGGTCCCAAACATCCCCAGCCCGCGCAACAGTCAACACCCGCGTCTCGTTCGTCCCAATCTCCGGAAACAAAAGATGAAAGGGATACATCCCCCGATCATACCCACCACCAAACCCCGCCGCACACCATCCCCCCGCAGCCCCGACATCCGCAGTTCCAAAACCACTTCCCGCCCAACCCTCCGCGCGTCTCAGCGCGTCGGCGGTAAAGCTCCTCTCCTCCTCCGTGCCCTCCGTGCCTCCGTGGTGAAAAAGTCTTCCCCAATGAAAGGCCGGCCTTGAGCCTGTCGAAAGCGGCAACCAAACCTGTTCGCAGCGCGACCGGTTGATTCACGCACGCGCCAGGGTGAACGCGGCGCTAGTCGCACTCAACTAACTTTCCTAAGCGGAGTATCAAGGGGCCTTAGGAACCTGTCGCTGATTCAAGCACCAACTGGAGCCTTGTGATGCAGAAGATTTGGAAGAGGGCTATGCCGCTGGTCGTTGCCGCCGCATTGATCGGCGGGCGGTCTTTGTTTGTTCCGGCGGCGGATGCGCCCAAAAAGGACAAGGGGCAGGATAAGCCGGCGCCCACGGCGGCGGATTTGATTAAAGACGTGAAGGTGCCTGCTGGTTTTAACGTTGGCATTTTTGCGCTGCCGCCGGACATCCGATATCCCACCTGTCTGGCGGCGACGCCGACAGGCGAGCTATTTGTTGGGTGCGACGAGAATGGATCGCTGGATGCCAAGCCGGATCGCGGCCGGGTGATTAAGTGCGTAGATACCAAAGGGACGGGCAAAGCCGACAAGTTCACCGAATTCGCCAAGATGGACAGCCCGCGCGGGTTGGTCTGGTCGGGCGACACGTTGTATGTGCTTCACCCGCCGTTTATCACTGCTTATCACGATCCGGGCAATACTGGCGTTGCCACCAAACAGGAAGACATCGTCAAGGGCATTGGCTTTGATCTGAAATTTCGTGGCGCGGATCACACGACCAATGGCTTGCGCATGGGCATCGACGGATGGCTGTACATCGCCAGTGGCGATTACGGCGCGATTAAGGCTGTGGGGACTGACGGCAAAGAGCTTCAATACCACGGCGGCGGCATTTTGCGCGTGCGGCCTGATGGGAGCGAGCTGGAGATGTTCGGGCGGCATACGCGTAACGTGTATGACGTGGCGATCGATCCGCTGATGAATATTTTCGCCCGCGACAACACCAATGACGGCGACGGCTGGGATTCGCGACTGGCCCACATTCACGATTATGCGGAATACGGCTACCCGTCGCTGTATATGAAGTTTAAGGATGAGATTGTCGCGCCGCTGGCGGATTATGGCGGGGGGTCGGCGACCGGATCGCTGTTCATGAGCGAGCCGGGCTGGCCGGTGGAATATGGGAATGCGCTCTATACGTGCGACTGGGGGCGCAGCGAAGTGTATCGCCATCCACTGGCGCCCAATGGATCGACCTTCACGCATCAAGCAGGAGAATTTCCTGCACATCGATCACCCCACTGGCATCACCGTGGATGGCCAGTCCAACCTCTACGCGGCGAGCTGGCATGGGGCGGTGTTCAGCTTTTCCGGGCCGAACGTTGGCTTTGTCGTGAAGGTAACCCGGCCGGAGGTGAAGGCAGCTGCGTTTCCGGATTTGAAGGCCGCCAGTGATGAGGATTTGCTGAAGCATCTGACATCGCCGAGCCATGTTTGCCGCCTGGCGACGCAGCAGGAGATTTTGAAGCGCGGAAGCAAGCCCGCCTTTGTCGCGGGGCTGGAAAAGATGGCAGAAAGCGACCAGCCGCTGGCGGTGAAGGTGGCGGCCATTTTCACGCTCAAGCAGCTTGAGGGCGCCAAATCGCAGGAAGCGATGTTTCGGCTGGCGGCGAAGGACGATGTTCGAGAGTATGCGCTGCGGGCGCTGGCGGATCGAAAGACGCAGCTTGTGGGGCTGGAGATCAAGCCGTTTGTGGCCGCGTTGGGCGACCCCAATCCGCGCGTGCGATTGCAGGCGGTGACGGCGCTGGCGCGGCTTGGCAAGCCGGAGGCCAGCGATTCGCTTGTGCCGCTGACGGCCGACGCCGACCCGATTGTGTCGCACGTGGCCATAAACACGCTGGTATTGCTGAATGGCGTCGATGCGTGCCTGAAGGGCATTGACTCCTCATCGCCAACGCTGCTGCCCGGAAGCCTGCGGGCGCTTCAGGCGATGCACGATTCAAAGGCCGTGGATGGACTGATCACCCGGCTGGACAAGGCGCAGGACCCGGCGCTGCGGCAGGGAATCTTGCGAACGCTGGCGCGGCTTTGCTTCAAGGAGGCCGATTGGGACGGCAAGTGGTGGAGCACGCGCCCCGACACGACCGGCCCGTATTACAAATTGGCTGAATGGTCGGACACATCCAAGATTCGCGAGCGGCTGAAGGCGGCGCTGACCAGTGAGAAGCCGGATGTGCTGCGTGGCTATATCGTGGATTTGCAGAAGAACCGCGTGGATCTTCCGGAGCTGAACGCGATGCTGGTGAAGGCCGCGACGCAAGATCCGGCGTTTCGGGACGTGGTGGTTCAGACGTTGGACCTTCGCGCCAACGTCTCGGATGAGATGATCGGGGTGCTGAGGGATGTGGCGTTGTCGGACAAGGAAGCGCCGGCGATGCGGGCCAAGTCGATGCGGATCTTGTGGCGCAATTCAGGCAAGCCGGCGGCGATGGAGGCGGTGGTTAACGGCTTGACCGCGATTCAGGGGCTGGAGAAACCGGACATTGAACTGGCCCATGTTTATGACGAGGCTACGCATGACAACAAAAACGCGCAGAATGTCCAGGCGTTTGTGAAGTTGGCGGACGATGAGTCGCCGGCGAAGCGGGAACTGGCATACGCGATTCTGATGAGCCTGGCGAACGGCAAGTTGTCGGCCAAGCCGGCCAAGGACCAGGCGGCGAAGGTCATTGATGCCGCCTGGCAAAAGCCCGAGGCGCTGCTGAGCGTGCTGCGGGCGGTGGGAAGGACCAAAAGCGACTCATACCTGCCTCAGGTGCGTGAGCACTTGAAGGATTCCAACAAGGACGTGCAGCAGGCGGCGGCTTTCGCGGTGGAGCGATTGAACCCGCAGGCGGCCGGGAGTCAGAAAGGCGCCATCGAAAACCTGGCCTACGACAAGGCACTGGGCGATGCGGTTAAGGCCAAGGGGGACGCCAAGGCCGGCGCTGAGTTGTTCACCAAGCTGGGCTGCATTGCCTGCCATACGACATCAGCGGATCAGCCCCCCAAGGGGCCGTTCCTCGGCGGCATTGCAACGCGCTACAGCCGGCCGGAGTTGATCGAGTCGATCCTGAAACCCAGCGCCAAGATCTCGCAGGGTTTTGAGACGCAGTGGTTCACGCTGAAGGACGACACGGACCAGGAAGGGTTCGTGGTGCGCGAGTCGGGCACGGAGGTTGAGATTCGCAACGTGCAGGGCCTGAGCTCGACGATCAAGAAGGCTGACATTAAGGAGCGTGGCAAGCGCGACAAGTCCGTCATGCCCGACGGTCTTGCGGACAAGATCACGCCGCAGGACCTGGGCTCGCTTCTGGCCTATCTGGAATCGCTGCCGTCGAAATGATCTGGATGGCGGGCTTTCCCGTTGCCGCTATTCGACCAACAATTGGCGCTTATGACGACCGTGACGAACAACATCGCCGCCCCACCCGCCGCCGACGCTCCCGTGCTGGCAACGCCGGCGGCGCCCAGCGCCTGGAGCCCCCTGCGCATCGCGATTTTTCGGTCGCTCTGGGTTGCTAATCTGGTTGCGCTCATCGGCACCTGGGCGCTGGAGGCCGGTGGGCCTTGGCTGATGCGCATGTTCACGCACGAGAAGTGGCTGATTGCTTCGGTCACGGCTACCGGCAGCGCGGCGCTCTGCCTGCTCTCGCTTCCGGCCGGAGTGCTGGCTGATTTGCTTGACCGGCGCCGCCTGTTGATCCTGTCGCAACTCTGGCGATTCGTGGCCGCTGGGACTCTCGCACTCCTCTACTATCTTGGGCCTGTGAATCCCCAGACCAGCATGGGCATGCACCATGGGCCGTTTATCCTGCTGACTTTTATCTTCCTCCTTTATTTTGGCACAGCCGTCGCCAATCCGGCTTTTCAATATGTGGTGCCGGAGCTTGTTCCGCCGGGTGAAATGAGCCTCGCCATCGGGCTTAACAGCATGGCCCTCAATCTGGCCCGCGCTGCCGGGCCGGCGATTGGGATGTTGCTGGTTAAATATGCTGGCATTGGGGCCTGCATTCTATTTTGCGCGTTTACTTCCATTGGCGTTGCGTGGGTGCTCTGGCGGTGGGAAGGGCACGTGCAAAAGCCGGCCAAGGAAACGTTTGGCGTCGCGCTCAAGACTGCCTTCAGCTTTACCATCCACTCCCGGGCAATGCGGTCGATCCTCCTTCGCGTGTTTCTTTTTATCTTCTTTGCAAGCTGCCTTTGGGGGCTCATTCAACCGTTCGCTGAGTCGTTCTTTGGCAAGGACCCGCTCGGTTTGATGCTGGTCATGGTTTTCCTGGGGCTGGGGGCCGTGGGTGGGGTGTTTCTCATGCCCATGATGGAGCGGCGGTTTGGACTCGATGGCGGAGTCGCGGTGTGTACGGCTGGGTTTGCTCTTGGGATGGTGCTGCTGGGGCTGGTGCATATTTTCTGGCTGGATTTGATCATCCTGAGTTTTCTGGGGATGAACTGGGTGATCGTTCCAAGCAACTTCAACTTCGCCACGCAGCGGTCGGTTCCGGGATGGGTGAAGGGGCGGGCCATCTCGATGTACCTGACGGTGCTCTTTGGATCGCTTGCCTGCGCGGCTTTGTGGGGAAAGGTTTCAGACCAGACATCTGTGTCCAAGGCCATGGTGATCGCGGGTTGTGGAATCGCGGCGGGGCTGCTGCTGGTGAAGCGCTTTCCGCTGGCCCATGCTCCGCCTGGCACTTCAGCGCCGGCGACTGCCGTGCCGGTGCAGACGCTGTACCCACTTTATCCGCCCAACGGGATGTGGCTGGAACGGGTGCTGTTCCGCGTTGACGGTGAGATCCAGCGATGGCGAAACCGGATGCGCTGAAGCGAGCGGCTATCGTGAGCCGTCCAGGCGGACGCTGGGGGCGTCGATGGGGTAGGTCACTTTGTCAAATCGGATGTTGACCCAGGGGTGGTTGGCGTCGACGCGGCCGTATTCCTGCTTGAGCTGGGCGAGGTGCTGGAGCTTGATGCGCGGATCGACTTCGGCGTGAAATACTCCGCCGATAGGCTCGCCCCAGAGGATGCGGGTTTTGTGATCGGTCACCAGCACAATCTGCGGATCGGCGGGGCTTTCCCGGCCGGCGAAGTTGGCGACGTCGATGCGCCAGATTTCGTTGGCGAAAGATTCGCCGCTGAGCAGCCGCGCAACGTCGAGTGCGGCCAGAAGATCGTCACCGGGCCACTTGCGGCCTTCTTCGGGCGGGGGATTGTGGATGCCGCTGATGACCCGGATGTTAACCTGGCGGCGGCTGGGGTCGCGGCCGAACATGATCTGGGGAAGCTCGTCGCCGGTGTAATATTCGGGCAGCTTCACGCCGGCGGAATCGACAAACCAGTAGTAGCCGCCCCAGGCGACCAGGGCGATGGGGGCGCGGTACTCGGCGTCGATCTCGATGGTATCGCCGGGCTTTTCGCCAAAGACTCGCCGGACCTGGCGGACCTGGCGCACCCACGGATTGTGGCGGAGCATCTCGTAGGAATCTTTGAGAAGCTGCTGATCCAATGCCGAGCGCAGGCCCACGGGGCGGGCGGATTTTTCAATCTGGTCGGCCAGGAGATCGCACATCCAGACCGGCCGATCCTTCAGGACGACTTTGATGGGCAGCCTCGGATAAAGGTACGTCTGATCGACCTTCTGCTTGAGGAAATAAAAGCCCACGCCGCCGGCGGCGATCAGGAGCAGGGCGAGTGAAAGGTGCAGGGCAACGCGCGTATAGGCGGGTGGCCAACGCCAACGGGGCGCGGCGGTCTTGGCGGTCGATCTGGTGGTGCGGGCTTTGGCCATCACTCTTCCCTCATTTCCCTTATCGGACCGCGCGGGGGAAGTTCTGGAGGATGGGGAGGATTATGATTTTCAGTGGGCGGCGGCCCTGCTGGCGGCAGGATCGGCGAGGGTGGCGAGTTTGTCGTTGGCGGTGAACTTGAGGGACTCGGAGTTGACGCAGAAGCGCAGGCCGGTGGGACGCGGGCCGTCGTCGAAGACGTGCCCGAGGTGGCAGTCGCAGCGGGTACAGAGGATCTCGGTGCGTTTCATGCCATGGGTGTCGTCGACGTTTTCAAGGACGTTTTCCTTCGCCACGGGTTGGAAGAAGCTTGGCCAGCCGGTGCCGGAGTTGAACTTGCCGGCCGAGGAGAAGAGAGGCAGATCGCAGCAGACGCAGACGTAGACGCCTTCGAGGTGGTTGTCGAGAAGAGTGCCGCAGAAGGGGGCCTCGGTGCCCTTGGCGCGGGCGATCTTGTACTGCTGGGGGGTGAGCTGGGCTTTCCACTGCTCGTCGGTTTTGATCACCTTCGCCATGGTGACCGGGCCGACCAGATCGCCTTTGTCGTTGAAGACCTTGACGCTGACGGTGGGTGCTTTTGGATCCATGGTGGGAGGCTCCTGTTTTTTTGAATCGGGGGCGGTGGAGATGGGGCTGTTGCTGCGCTCGCAGGAGGGAAGAAGAGCGGCGAGCATGGATAGGCCGGTGAGATTGAGTATTTTTCGTCTGGTCATGTTGTTTGTTTTGAGGACGTTCTGATTCGGGGGATTGTAGATGCGGGGGAGAGGAGTTGTCGAGGCGCGGACGGTTCAACACGCAGGCGATTGACCAGGGGGGCACGGAGGGCACCGAGGAGGAGAGGAGTTTATCGCGGAGACGCCCAGACGCGGAGAAGACTTGGGACATGAATGGGGGTTGTGGACAGTTGCGGATTATAATACTGAGGGCCCTCACCCCAGCCCTCTCCCACAGTAGTGGGAGTGGGGGTAGAGGTAGGTAGTCAGGGGGTGATAGGGAGGCTTGGAGGTGACGCTTTGGGAGAGGAAGGCAGACGACGAGACACGAAGTAAGAAAGGCTTGGGAAAAGAATTCAGAAAGTTGCGTCATGGCGAACATCAATTTCTCGATTGTGTTAATTGTGGTGGTGGCGATCGTGGTGGTGGGCGTTGCCGGGTGGGTGGCGTGGCATGGGCGGGGGGGCCGGGGGGATGATGAATTTACGATTGCAAGTGAGCGGGTGTTTGTTTTGGAGACGCAGCGGCGGCGTCGCGGTATCAGTGACGCTCAGCAGGCGGAACTCAATGTGCTCAAGCAGAGGCTGGTCTACGAGGCGGTCGGGGCCGACGCCGAACGTGAAGATGTAATCGACCCGCTGGACGGGATACTGCGTTGAAAACGTCCCGGTGTTTGAAGCAATCGAGATCTTCCACAGTCAGATCATGTTTGGACAGGATCTTTCGAACGGCCGCGTCGAGTTGGGCGGCCGACAGCTTGGTGTTGCCGGTGTAGCGAAAGCCGGTGACGTGAATTGTGCCTTCAAGGGGAAGCGCGGTTGATTGGGTTGTTGGTGGGGCCGGGAGCGTGGCTGGCGGCTGGGCGTGGGAGAAGGACACGATGACAAACACTCCGGCAAGTGCCCGAAGCAGGGTCACGGGGAAGAACTGCCGGCCAATGGAAGATGATCCCATTCACTCGTCCCGGAAGATTGAAGCAATATGCGTGCGGCGGATTCTGACGTCACCGCATTAAATTCGTGGATCATCCTAATGTGCGCCATGCGGCGGTGAAACTCTATTGCCGGTTAAATCCACGCAGTTAAGCTACGCTACGACCAGTACAGCCATCGTAGTCGTCAACGGTTCCATCACTTCAAGGACAGAAATGCACACAGAAAAGAACAACCGTCGGATCAATAAAGGCCCTGACATTCAGCCAGCCGCGAAATGCACCCTGCTCCGCCACATACTCCTGACCATTCTTCTCTTCCACGCGTCCGTCTGCGTCGCGGGCGGCGCAGCTTTGACGCCGGTCCCTGACGCATCCGCCCAAACCGCGGTGGAGAAACAGTTAAAAGACGTTTATGGCAAACAATACGCCGACCGCACTCCCGCCGGCCGTTTGGCTCTTGCCAAAATTCTTCTTCATCTGGCCGAGGATCCTGCCGTTGGCGCCGATCGCTTCGTGATGCTCCGCCATGCCAGCGACCTTGCAGCGGCCGCTGGCGACCTTCCTACATTGTTAAAGGCCTTGGACATTCTCGTCGCCGCTTTCGATGTAAAAGAATTCGAGATGAAGGTGGCAGCTTTTTCCGCCGCCGCGCCGGCGCCTGCTGATCTTCACGCGTTTGCAGAGGCGGTGCTGGAGATTGCCGATGATGCGGCGTCGGCCGGGGGATATGACGTCGCGATCAAGGCCGTCCAAAAAGCCGAAACATTCGCCAGTGCCGCCAAAGATGCTGCACTCTTAAAAGGTGCGCAGGCCCGCATGATTCAGTTCCGCGACGGCCAGCAGGATGCTCAAAAAGCTATCGAGGCGGCCGATCGATTGAAGGCCGATCCCGCCGACCCCACGGCCAATCTGACCCTTGGGCGCTTCCTCGCTCTCCGAAAGGGAGATTGGGATTCCGCAATCCCATTCTTTTCGAAAGGCGCGGACCTGGACCTGAGGGCGATCGTCGATGCCGAAGCCAATGTGCCCGCCACGGCCAATGATCAACGTGCCCGCGGCGAAGCATGGTGGGCATACGCGGAGAAACAGCCCACTCGCTGGAAGTGTGGGTTTCGGCGCCGCGCAGCGTATTGGTATCGAAAGGCCCTCCCAGACCTCAAGGGACTCGAGAAGGCCAGCATCGAATCAAAGCTCGACACGCTCGCATCCAGCGACCCCGATGTCGTCTACCTCGCCGACATGCACGAAACCTCCGTGCATACTTTCGCCGATGGCACCTGGGGCTTTGGGCGCAAAGGCGTCATCGGCAATCGCGTGAAAGACCCTATCGCCATCAACGGCATCAAGTCCCCCAACGGACTTGGAACGCATCCCGACAGCCGTGGATCGGCCAACGTCGTCTATGCTCTTCACAAGCGATTCATGCGCTCGATGGAGGCGTTGGAATCAACGATAGCTCGCGTTCGGGCAGCAGCACCCCTCTCACATTCCGAATTCTCGGTGACGAGACCGAGCTCTGGCGGCTCCACGCCCATAAAAAATGCAAAAGAGAAACAAGTATTTTCAATTGATGTCCACGGCGTGAACGAACTTAAGCTCATCGTCGACTGCCCAAGCGATCACGACGGTGCGCAGGCCGTTTGGATCGAGCCCCGGCTCACGCACTAGCCGCACGTTTCTTACACCGCTTACAGCAGCGTTCCATGCAAAACTGCGGACGCAACGGTGAAGTAAATGATCGGCCCGGTAACGTCCACCAGCGTCGCGACGAACGGCGCCGAGGCTCTGCATTCCGCGCTCGTACGCTCCGAGCACCTGTTCACGCACTTTGGTCGGGTAGGCTTCCATGCCGCGACTCTTTAAAGCCCGGCAGGTTCAGAAATCAGCGTTGAACGCGCGCCACCAAGACGAGTAATGCTCCAGGTCTGCCCTACACGCATTCGCCGAAATAATCCGCTGGAGCACGCGTCATCGCAGAATTTAAAATTGTGCGAAGGTCGCGGTAGCGAGAGGATCGGGATGATGAGAATATTGCGGCGGCCGCATAGAATGGTGGCAGGAGAAGCATTATGAATGTAATTCGCATCCGCCGGACCATTGATTCCGATACCCTGCACCTGCCGGAACTGATCCCATTTCTTGGGCATTCGGTCGAGATCGTTATTCAGGACCAGCCGGCGTCCGCGTTCCCAGTTGCGGCGGTTGCTCCGGGAACTGGCGACTGGGATACATTTCACCGGGCTGCCCTGGCTCTTGGCCAGACCTATGACTTCGCTGCACTTGCGGAGCAGGATGCCCGCGACATGTTGGATGCTGAAGATCGAGTGCAATGATCCTCATTGACACCAATATTCTGATCGCTGTTCTCCGAGCAGCGGATCCACGGAGACTTATAGAAGTACTCCGCAACCAAGGCGGTGCTGTATGCGGCGTCGTGCGGGCAGAACTCCTTCACGGCGCTCGTTCCGACGCAGATCGCCGAGAGGCTATTGCAATGCTCAACACACTCGGCAGCTTGCCGACGCCAGAAAATATCTGGGATGATGTGGGTGACCTCCTGCGTGTTCTACGCAGCCATGGCGTGACAGTTCCGTTTCCGGATGCAGTACTCGCCTCGCTGGCGATTGCAAACGGCATGGAACTTTGGACACGTGACGCCCATTTCGTTCTCATGCAGCGCGCCGCGCCCTCCCTGAAATTGTTTCGGGAGCCAGAGTGAGAAAATGAAGCGGCTACATAATGGGCAACTAAACCAGAAGCACCGTGGCACGCAGAAGGGGCATTCGGAAATTCGTACTTGACGTTCATTCTGCCTCAGTAGCCTTTGATTGCCGGGTTAACTGAATTCAGGTGTGTAATGGCGAACATCAATTTCTCGATTGTGTTAATTGTGGTGGTGGCGATCGTGGTGGTGGGCGTTGCCGGGTGGGTGGCGTGGCATGGGCGGGGGGGCCGGGGGGATGATGAATTTACGATTGCAAGTGAGCGGGTGTTTGTTTTGGAGACGCAGCGGCGGCGTCGCGGTATCAGTGACGCTCAGCAGGCGGAACTCAATGCGCTCAAGCAGAGGCTGGAGAGTCTTCGGGCCGCCAAGCAGACCAAATGAATGCCTGTCGATTGAAGAGACGGAGGTGGGCAACGGGGCGATGAAGGCAAGGGTTAAAGCCAGTTGCCGACGATCAGGTAGGGGGACCAGAAATAGGGGTCGTCGTGGCGGGCTTCGTGGATCAGTTCTTTTTGGGCTTCCTGGAGTGCTTTGGCCTTGGTGAGGGAGGGGTTGTCTTTCAGGTGGCGGTAGAAGGAGAGGACCAGGCGCTGGGAGACCTGATCGTTGACGCTCCAGAGGGTGGCGAGGGTGCTTCGGGCGCCGGCGTGGACTGCGACGCCCGCGAGGCCCAGGCCGGCGCGATCGTCGCCGGCGGCGGTTTCGCAGGCGCTGAGGGTGAGGAGTTCGAGGGGTTGGTCGAGCTTGGCGATGCTGGGGCTGATCATGGCCTGAAGCTGATTGAGGGTGACGCGGCCATCGTAGGCCAGGACGAAGGTGCGGGCAGGATCGCCGCCGAATTGGCCGTGGGAGGCTATGTGAACGATGCCGAAGTTGTTGTGGGTGAGCTGGGTGTTGAGGTTCTGGACGGTGAAGGTGTCATTGAAAAGCTGGGTGCCACTGTAGAGTTTTTCGAGCTGGTCAATCTCCGCCTTCACGTAGGGGAGGGGCGCGAAACCTTTTTCCCGGGGATCGGAGAGGCCCGAGACCAGGACCTGAAGGTTCTGGCGGTGGATGGGGGTGGGGGCGATGAGGCTGAGGCCGGGCGTGACGGCGATGGCGTAGGACTCGACGAGGTAATGCTGGGTGTCGTGGAGGGCGGCCATGGGGATGTCGCGCAACGGGCCGTCGGGGACGAAGACGAGGGTATCAACCTGGTGCTGGTCGAGAAGGGGCTTGAGGGGGGCAATGATCCACTGGTAAAGCTGAATGGCCTGGTAGCGCTCGCGGGAGGTGGTGAGGTCGTCGATCTCTCGGCGGAAGGCGGTGACTTCCTCGGTGAGGCGCTGCTGGGTGAGGGGGACTTTGAAATGCCGGACATCGGGGCCGGCAGTGACGATGATTTCGAGGCGGTCGGCCAAGGGGATGAGATAGAGGATGGCGGTGTGGGGATCGATAACGTCGATGGCTTTTTGATGCTCTTTGGCGAGGTTGGTGCAGGCGTCTTTGAAGTAGTCTTCGAGCTCGGCGGTTTTGAGCTCTTCCATGGTTTGGCGGGCGAGGAGGAGATCGTCTCGGGCGGCGGCGGGATCGACTTGAGTATCGGCGCGCTGGAGAAGGTAGTCGGCCAGGTCGCGGTAGAGGCGGCCGACACCGTCGCGGAAGGAAAGTTCAGTGGGTTGATTGCCGTGGCCGAGGGCGAGGGTGTTGCGGATGGGCGCAGGGTGGCGGCGGCGGATTGGCAGGAGGCGATGGCGGAATCAAGCTGGTTGAGTTGGGCGAGGAGGCGGCCAATCTGCCACTGCCACCGATAAAGGGAATCGGTCGCGGCGGATTCTTGTGCGATGAAGGCGGCTTGGCGGGTGAGGGGGAGGGCATCGTTGAAGCGGCCGTCGAGCTCGTAGAGATGGGCGGTATAGCCCAGGGCGTAGGAGAGGAGGGGCTTGTCGCCAATTTGACGGGCGATGCCGGCGGCGCGCTGATAGGCGTTGTAGGACTGGAGGGTGTGCGCAGCGCGGGCCGGAGGATCAGCGGCGGCGAGTTTTTCCCAGGCCTGGCCGAGGGTGAGGTTGATATAGGACTTGTCGTGGGCGTCGGGGAGGGCTTGCGCGAGGGTCTGGGCTTCATCGAGGCGCTTGTGGGTGAGCTTCGGTTCGTCCAGACGGGATTGGGCGAGGGTGGCATTGGCGGCGGCGGAGGCTTTGAGAAGATCGGAGGAGGCCGAGGCGATGCAGGCGTCGTAGTCGTGAAGGGCGGCGGGAATGTCGCCTTTGAAGAGATTGAGATTGCCGCGGGCGTTGGTGAGGGCGGGCCATTCCGGGTGATCGGTGCGATTGGCGATAAGGTCGGTGCCGCGATCGATGTCGGCTTGGGATTGTGGAATTTCGCGCATTGCAAGATGGATGGACGAGCGTTGGCGGAGGGCGGCGATGAGGCGCGGGTGTCCTTGGCGGCGTCAGCGCGGCGGGCGGCGTTGTTGAGCAGCGTTAGGCTATCGTCGTAGTTGCCGAGGGCTTCGGCAGCGCCGGCGGCGTTGAGGAGGGCGTCGGTGGCCATGGGGGATTGGCCGGCGAAGTCGTAGGCGCTGGCGGCGGCTTGCCAGAGTTGCTGGGCCTGGGAGAGATGGCCTTGACGATAGGCGTCGGTGCCCTGGTGCATGAGGGCGTCAGGGGGAACGGGTGGCGCGGCGGCGCTGATTGCGATGAGGCACGGGATGAGGAGGAGGATTCGCCTAAAGGTGCTGGGAGAATGAACGGGCATGGCGGGCCTCCGGTGAAGGCGGCATGGATCATGTGATGCGGGGCGGGAGGTGTCAACTCGTTTGCGTATGTATGGAGGCGGGCGGATTGCAGTTGGGGAGGGGGGCTATAGGATGGGGGCAGAGATGAGTCGAACACTATTTTGGTACATCCTGAAGGACCTGGTCAGAATATTTCTCATGGCGTCGGGGGTTCTGGCCGGGATCATGAGCTTTGGGGGGCTGTTGAAGCCGCTGACGGAGTATGGCCTGAGCGCATCCCAGGCGGCGCGGATGCTGTCGTGTTTTATGCCGGCCACGCAGACGTATTCGCTGCCGATTGCAGCACTGTTCGCGACGACGATGGTGTATGGGCGGCTTGCATCGGACAACGAATTAACGGCGTGCAGGGCTTGCGGGATCAGCAACATGGCGCTGACGCTGCCGGCCGTGGTGATGGGGCTTACGCTGGCGATTGTAAGCCTGCTGTGCCTCTGTTTTGTTGCGCCGCATTATCTGTTGAAGGCCGAGAAGGTGGTTTTCACGAACATCGCGGAGGTGGTGAAGCGAAAGATCGATCGGTCGCATCAGCTTCAGATTGGGGGTTATACAATTTATGCGAACACGGCGGAATTAAGTCCGCCGCCGGAGCTTGAGCCCGAAACGCAGGTGGTGCTGTTGAATGGGGTGGTGTTTGCGAAGTATGGCGGGGACGCGGGCGGGAAAAACACCGACCCGCCGCGGGAGATCTGGGTGGCGGACGTCGCCAAGGCGTACATCAGGCGCAAAGGAGAGGACATCCATTTTTCGGCGCGGTTGACCAATGGGATGCGGATCGATGCGCTGGGGCTTGAGGCGGTGGTGGCGGAGGGGGATTTTGGGCCGATTGATGTTCCTTCGCCGATTCGTGAGAAGACGCAGTTCATGGATATTCGGAAGTTGAAGGAGCTGTTCAACTCGCCCCAGAAGAGCCGGAAGGTGCGGGAACAGTTGGACGTGCTGGTGCGCAAGGAGGCGGAGGCGGAGTTTTTGAAGCGAATGACGACGGAGTTGAACGCGGTGGGAAAATTTGATTTCGCCGCGGAGGGGGGCATCTATCGACTTCAGCGGGGAGATCCGAAGGTGGAACTGAGCGCGGATGGCGTGCGATTAACGTCGCAGAAGACGGCCGAGGGGGAACTCTTGCTGCCGCAGGTTCATTTCAGCTTTCAAAAGGAGAGCGACAAGTGGACGGATGATGCGCTGGCGGCCCGGGTGCGGGTGGAGGCGATCGCGCAGGCCAATTCGAATCCGGAAGACAACCAGATGCGGGTGTCGGTTGAGTTGACGGGGGAGAGCCACCAGAACGGCGAGGGGCCGGCGTCGGCGCACACGACGCTGAAACATATTTTTACGATGCCGATGCCGGATAATCTGGCGGCCGTTGGGCCTGAGTCGGTGGATGAAAACCTTCGGGCGGCGTTGCGTGGCAAGGGGGATGTGGATCTGAGCAAGCTGCCGCCGAGCGTGGCAAGCCATGCGCGCCAGCGGGGAGACTGGGGCGATTGGAAGGCGTACGCGGCGGATGACATCGTCGTCTACAACGGCGCGGGATTTTATGCGCTGCAAAAAGTGGACAAGGGAATTCCGCCGGGGTCGGACGCGACGAAATGGAAGCTGTTTACCAGGACGGACGTGAGCAGGTTTAAGGATCTGTCGCGCGCGCTGAACGATGTGCTGTGTCACATCACGGCCGAGGGGCATAGCCGGGCGTCATTTGCGGTGAGTTGCCTGATTCTGGTCATGGTGGGTTGCGTGCTGGGGATGCTGTTTAAGAGCGGGGATTTTTTGACGGCGTTTGGCATCAGCGTGGTGCCGGCGTTGTTGACGATCGCGCTGATTTCCACGGGGCAACACCTGGGTGAGAATGGCCCAGACTCGCTGCGGGCGGGAATTGGCGTGATCTGGAGCGGGAACGTGGGCGTGTTTGTGCTGGCGGTGGTGTTGTTGGCGCGATTGCAGCGTCAATAGGAGGTCAGGCCGGGCAAAGCCAGTGGGAGAGGTCGCGGCGGAGGATTTGCTGCAACTGTTCGATGTCGGCGCGGACGGTGGGGAGGAGTTGATTGCGAAGATCGGTGGGGATTCGTGCGGGGCGTTGGATTCGGCCGGTGACGCGGGTGAGGGCGGTGTAGCCGCGCTGGTGAAGTTTTCGAGGGACAAGAGCGTGGATCAGGCGGCGGAGGCGCGGGCTGAGGAGGAGGAAGCGGCTGAGAGAGGGGCTGACGTCTTTGGCGGGATTGACGACATCAAAGCGTGGTTCGAAGGTGCGGTCCAAGCCAAGGAAGTCGAGGGTTTCGCGGTAGATGCGGGCGGGATTGGCGGTGAATTCGTCGAAGAGGATGACCTTGACGTTTTCGGCGCCAAATTCGTTGAAGTAGAGCTGGAGCTGGCGGGGGTAGCTGTAGACTTCGCTGTAGAGCATGGCCTTGGGGAAGAGGACGCCGGAGTTGAGGCGGCGGCCTGCCCGGCGGTCGGGTTGGGCGGCGAGGGCGTCGAGAAAGTCGTAGATGCCTTCCTGGCCGGAATAGAGGTAATGGCCGTGGAGGGAGTACATGGCGTCCACGGGGTGGCGGAGCATGGCAATAATGCGCGCCCGGGAGACGCAGCACGGATCTCCCGGGCGCGGCTTCGGAATAAAGATACCAAGTGGTGGACTCGCCGATGCGCTTGCAGTTGGCGCCGTCCCGGAACATGCGGAGGTAACGGGCCTTGTCGCGGATGCACCAGATGGAGTTGGGGGAGAAATCGCGGTCGAAATAGTGGGGTTCCTTGATGCGGGGCATGAAGACGTCGGGATGCTGGCCGAGCCAGTCGTGCATGGAACTGGTGCCGCATTTGGGTGCGCCACGAGGAAGAAATTGGGGAGGCTCATGGACAAGCCTTCCCGCTGGCGATGATTGCGTTTAGATTACAGTCCAATGTCACGACTGTATATTTTGAACGGCGGGAAAGCGAACGTCAATCAGAATTTGGCATGTTCTTTTAATTAAGCGATTCTGCGGAGGGCGGATTGTCGGATTTCGGATTGGGGACGGGGGTCGGGTCAGTTGGAGTCTGTGACGGTGGGGGGCGTTCGGGCCCGGAAGTAGGGGCGGGCGGGATTTACAGGGTATGCTGTCGGCGTGGCCGGTGGATGGGGCCGGGGGATTGGGAGGGGCATGTGAACCCCGCCCCCGTTGACAAGAGGAGGAGAAATGGCACAATCATCTCCGTCGGTGAAATGCGTTCAAAAGCCCCTACTTCCAGACGCCCTCGCTTGGAAAATGTCTTTGAATAACCACCACGAACGACACTTTTACGGCAGGTTTTTCCGCCCGTGTCGATAGGTGGCTATCGCAGTTGCACACGAGTTCATGCCGCCTGAATTCATTCGCTAAAATCTGAACACCACAGGAGAATCATGGATCTTCACTCATTCGGTCTGGAGCAGTTGGAAGGCCGGGCGCTATTTTGTGCCGTCGCAGGCGCCGACCCCGCGCCCGTGACCGCCGCCACCGCACTGATTGCCAGCCCGCAACTCACGGCGGCCGTCAAAAATCTGTTCCCCGCCGCCTTCAATGTCGCCGGTAAATACACCCACCCCTTCGGCAACCCCGACGCCGGCTCTCAATACATCTTGAATGGCTCGGGCAAAACGGCCACCCTGGGCAAGTTCACCCTGACGGGCCATGTGCAGACGCCCGGCCTGATCGCCAACGGCAAGGCCAGCGGCCGCCTCATTCTCACCACCACCCACGGCGTGATCACCCTGTCCTTGCACGGCCCGCCCCAGACTCCCGGCTCCCTCCCCCCGTCGTTGTCCTTCTTTTTCGTCAAAGGCACGGGCTCCTACGCCCATGGTGCAGGCAAAGGCACGATTGCCGTGGCCGCCTCGGCCACGACTCAGAAATTCGTGTTCAGATTTCATCCGGCCAAGTAAATTGCAGGTAGCCGCTCGATTTGCAGCGATGGAGGCAGTTTGAGACGTAGCGGTCGGCACTGGGCATCAGAGGTTTGAATGGGCAAGCGAATGGCCGTCCGATCCAGGCGCCTGGCATTGGCGCTGAGTTTGCCCTTGATTGCCGTCTCGCGAGATCGTGCCGAAGACTCCATCGGAATCAGCCATCAGACTTACGCCGAAGAACATGGCCGGATCCAGGTCAACACTGACACGCTGCGCATACAGAAGACCATCACGCCCTGGCTGGATTTGACGGTTCGTGAAGTCTACGACGGAATCTCCGGCGCCACACCAACGGGCGCACCCCCATCAAGCAACTCCGCATGCGCGATCCGTTTTCAGGCCGTGCAATTCCTCCATCGCAGATCACCGGATACACCCGGCAACTGGATGGCGTTTCCGGCGCGTCGCAAAGCGGCCCGGTTCGCGCGATGGCCCAGAACACACTTCCCACATCCGACAGCCCAGACCAGCGCGTCGGCACCGATGTGGCCATCGGCCTGACGATGGGCCCGCATCGCCTCGTCCCGGAGTTCAGCTTCAGCAACGAATCGGATTACCGGTCCTATGCCTTCGCGCTAAATTACTCCTACGAATTCAACGACAAGAACACCACCGTGAGCCTTGGCTGGTCGCACGCCTACGACCGCGTGTTGACCAATGCGTTCACCTTCCTCACCCACAGCACCTTCAAGAACAGCGACAACTTCATCATCGGCGGCACGCAGTTGCTGGGGCCGACGACAGTGGTGGGCGCCAATGCGACCATCGGCTACGCGCACGGATATCTGACTGATCCGTATCGCGCGGTGGTGTTCAATGAATCGAGCCTGGACCCGGACAACCGCGTTGTGCTCGCCGGAGAAAAACGGCCGTCGAATCGCACGTCCGAGGCCGTCTTGCTTTCGCTCACCCAAGCCATCAAGCCGCTCGACGCCAGCATCGAAGGCACGTATCGTTTTTATCACGATTCCTATGGCATCTTCGCCAACACCGTCGGCGTCGCGTGGTTTCAGAAGATCGGCCGAGCGGTGGTGCTGTCGCCGTCGGTGCGCTATTACCATCAGACGGCCGCCGACTTTTACGGCATCCAGTTCCCCGGTGATCCGACAAACGATCCAGACCGTGCGCCACACTATTATTCAGCCGACTACCGCCTGTCCAGATTGCAAACCATCACCCTGGGCCTGGATGCAATCGTCAAGTTGCGAGAGCATTTGGACCTGCATCTGGGCTACCAGCGCTACTGGATGCGCGGGCTGGATCATGTGACGGATCAGGCGACGTTTCCGCAGGCCAACATCTTCACGGTTGGCTTGACCTTTACCTTCTAATCTAAAACCTTCTCAGCATGGTCCAGCCCCCGCCAAGCCTGATTGCCTTCGTGTCGGCGCGCGTGCGCGATTCGATGCAGGTCGAAGCGCGGGGCGATTTTCATCGCCTCAAGTGCCGTGCCATGAGCACGCCAGTGAATATTGCATTCACCGCATCCCCGGCGGTGGCGAAAGAGTTTGGTCGGGAAGCAATTGAGTGGATCGCACACTTCGAAGCCCGCTATTCACGATTTCTCCCTGAGAGCATCGTCGGCCAGATCAATGCAGCCAGTGGAGGCGACTGGTTTGAGCTTGACGAGGATGCCGATCGGCTGCTGTTACTTTGTGCGGACATGCATTGCCTGACGCGCGGCGTGTTCGATCCGGCGACGCTGCCGCTGCTGCGAATCTGGGACTGGAAGGCCCAGCCGCCCCGCATCCCACCTGATTCGGCCATCCTCGCCGCGCACGAAATTTCCGGCTGGGACAAGGTGCAGCGCCGGCCGCGCGGCAATCCGCCTGCCAATCGCCGGGATGGGAATCGACCTCGGCGGGATCGGAAAAGAATTTGCCGTCGATCACGTCACACACATGGCGCGCCGGTTTGGAATCGCCGATGTGATGGTCGACATCGGGCAGGACATCCGCGTCGTCGGCCATCCGCCCGGCAAAAGATGCGTGGTACATCGGCCTGGAAGAACCCGACAAGCCCGGCGAATGCTGGACAGCGCTGCGGCTGACGGATCACGCCGTTGCCACCTCCGGCGATTATTTCCGTTCGTTCACGGTGGATGGCCACCGGTATGGGCATATCCTTGATCCGCGAACGGGGATGCCTGTTAGTCACGGTTGCCAGGCCGTGAGCGTGATCGCGCCCAATTGCGTGCTGGCTGGTATTCTCTCCACCGCCGCATTTATCCTCGGCGCTGATGAAGGTCTTGAGCTAATTCGCTCGCAGGCCGGCGCGGAAGGCTGCATCACCACCGAAGACGCCCGACATCAAACACGAAGGTTTTCAACATATGTGCCCGCATAACAAACTCGCGATGACGGCTGCCCTGCTGACCATGGTGCTGTGCGTCACCTGTTCTGCAGAATTAAAGCAGGGCGACAGCCTCCCTGATCTGGCCACCTTCAAGCTCGAGGGCAAGTTGCCGGAAGAGCTCAATGGCCAGGTGATCCTGCTCGATTTCTGGGCGTCCTGGTGCGGCCCGTGCAAAGCCTCATTTCCGGCCATGGAGGAGCTGCGGAAAAAATATGCCCAGCAAGGCCTGACAATCCTGGCCGTCAGCGTGGATGAAAAAGAAGAGAACATGCAGCGATTCCTCAAGGCCGCCAACATCTCTTTTACCGTCGTTCGCGATGCCCAACAAAAGCTGGTAGCGGCCGCCGACGTAAAGGCGATGCCGACCTCCTTCCTCGTCGACCGCTCAGGAAAAATTCGCTTCGTTCACACGGGTTTTAACGGTGAGGAAAACACGCGTCAGTACGTCAAGGAAATCGAACAACTACTCAAGGAGCCAAAACCATGATGGCTAAGCAAGCAGGTCAAACGCGTGGATGGGTTATGGCAGCACTGGCGTTTTCACTTTTCCTGGCCGGCGGTTGCACGACGGTAAAGCCCTGGCAGCGAGAAACGCTGGCCGACCCGATCATGCAGCCCAACCGAGACCCCATCGCCGCAGGCCAGTTGGACCACATTTATTTCTCAAGAGAAGCCGCCTCCGGCGGCACAACCGTCGGCGGCGGGGGGTGCGGGTGCAATTGACTCTGGCCCCAAGTGCCTTGCTCGAAATACGAAGATGCCAATGTTGACGCTGCTGGAGTCAAGGTTAACATTCGTGCTGAACTTCTGGCGTGAACATGCCAACCACATCCAGACCGGCTAAATCCTCTCTAACAAAAAAGCCCGCGCATTTGGGCCAGGAACATCGGTTTAGGCAGTTGGCGGGCGAATGGCGGCGCCATACCGCACATCTCTCGTCAATATCTGAAATCGCGATGCACCCGGCTTATCAACGGATCATCGGAATGGGCAGCCCGGCCATTCCACTGATCCTTCGCGAACTTGCCCGACACCCCGAACACTGGTTCTGGCGCTGGCATCCATCACTGGAGAGAATCCGATTCGGCCCGCCAGTTGTGGCAGGATGGCTCTCATGGCCGCGGACTGGATACGCTGGGGACGGCGTCATGGATACATCCAATGACGCGGGGTGCAAGATACCAGTTGGAGAAGCTGTTTCCGAAGTTGGCGGCGAGCGTTTACGACATAACTAGCCCGGTGACCAATGCGTATAACTGCATCGCATGGGCAATCGGAATGACGGACATGGTATGGTGGCCTGCGCATTGAAAATATGGCTACTACTGGCCGAATGATTGTCGGCGCGATGAGTCGGTTGATGCGTTTGCACAAGCGTTCCAAGCGGTAGGATTCGAAATCACCCAAAGCGCGGAACTTGAGATCCGAGTTGAGAAAGTCGCCATCTTTGCCAAGAACGGCCGACCGACTCACGCCGCCCGGCAGCAGCCGACTGGGATCTGGACCAGCAAGCTGGGGCAGTTGCAGGACATCGAACATGAACTGAAAGCGCTGGAGGGGGATGAATACGGCGCGGTGGCAATGGTGCTGAAGCGTCGGCTTAACACGGTTTGAAGTGTGCGAAGTGACCGCTCGACATAAAATATTCTTCTGGAGCCCTATGACCAAGCATACCTGTCTGGCAGTACTAATGCTGGCGACCATGGCGGCACTGCTGTCCGGCGCCCAGGAGAAGAAGACCGACAAGGATCTGATTCAGGGAACCTGGAAGGTGGTGGAGCGGTCCAAGAACGGGGAAAAAACGCCGGAGCAGGAGGTAAAGGATCAGGCGGTGACGCTGCGGTTTGCGGGGACGACGGTGACGCAATCAGGCGGCGACGCCGGAAAAAAAGATGAGGCCACGTTTGTGCTGGATGAATCGAACACGCAAAAACGCCTGACGTTTACGCGGACCGGCGAGGTGAATCAGGGTCAGGTATTTGTGGCCATTTATGAATTAAATGGGGACACGCTGAAGCTGGCCTATAGCACCGGCGAGAAGCGCCAGACGCCACCAGCGGAGTTGAAGGATGGGGATGGGGTCGGGGTCCTGACGTTGGAGCGGCAAAAGCCTTAAACCAGCGTCAGATTCATGCTTTCTCTGTTGCTCTGGGGGAATTGGGCTCTGCGCCTTGCGAAGGCGGGCGAGCGCGAGTATTATCGGACTGAGTAATACGGGCAACAATTCAGATACGGCCGGCGGGCAACAGGAGAATGGCATGAGGCCAAAATGGGCATGGGCGGCCGGCGTTGCGCTGGCGGCCAGTTCGGTGCGGGCGAATCCCCCTTTCTCGTTCAAGACGGCCATTGATGGCGTCGGCTCTTTTCAGCTGGATCAGGTTGATCAGGTTGTCGCGCAGGATGGCGGGGATGTCGCGGCCATCGTCGAGTATAACGGGACATCCAGGAGCATCGCCTACCAGGCCGGGGCGGGCGGGACGCTAAAACTAATCGCAACAAATGGTGATCCAATTTATGGGCTTGCACCGGTGACATCGCCACCGCCCCCCACGCCCGTATTCGGCAACACCCATCCCTTCGTTAATCTTTCCCTCAGCCGCGCAGCGGGTGTCGAGCAAGCAACGTTTGTCGCTCGGCCCGGCATTTCCACGGCCGACGGATCGGCGGGGGTCTATCAGTACAACATCAACACGAACACCGGCAGCCGGACTTTGTCCACCGGCGATCCGACGCCAGTCACCGGCACATTTGTGTACAACGCACCCGGCGACACAAGCGACCCCGCCCTCGGACTGCACGTGAACCGAGCAGGGACAGCCCTGTTTGCGGGAACACGGCAAGCGACTACGACGGATGATGTAATTGTTCGCGGCGACGCAACGGGATCGTCGCTGGTGCAGACAGGCTTGAACTCCGGCTTCAACACGCCCCTTTCAAAGAAGGTGATCACCGACACCAATCACGCGGTCTATCTGGCCACGTCAGGCGCGGGATACAAGATCGTGGATGATGCGTCGGTAAACGCGCGGGTTGATGCCGGCGCCAGCACGACATTTGGCCAAGTCACGCCGCTACAGCTATTCGCGGCCACCGACAGCACTGAATTGTTCACGGCGTCATTAAGCGGGGGCGGCCGGCGCTGGTGTTTCATCAGGACGGGGCTGGAAGCGGATATACAGCACTGGCGCAGTGGACTCCTGTGGCGGGAAGTGACAACAACGGAGCGGCCGAGATGACTGCGCTCAATCGCGCCGCATATCTCACGCCGACCGCTAGCGGCCCCGCACTGGGTTATTTTGACGGAACCACGGCGACGACGATTGCGACCGACAGCGCGCACTGCTGCAGCGGCTTTACGATCGACAGCCTGAACTCGGCCGAGAGTTTCGCGCCAATGGTCAATGACAATGGGTGGGTGGTCTTTGAGGGATTGGTGACAAAGGACGGTAATCCCGGCGGCTATGGCTCGCAGTTGGCAATCATGGCCTGGAACGCGGCGAGCCCGACGGTGCAGCTGGTGGCGTCGCTTGGAGATGCCCTCAGCTTTCAAAGCGGCGACCCGAATTTTGCAACAAACACGATTGGCGGGATCGACACGATCCTCGACAACAACAAAGGTTTTGACGCCGACGTTCTGAAAGATGGGTTAAGCGATGACAACCACCTGGCATTCTCAGCCAATCTGATCACGAACCCAAGCCGTGGACCCGATGAGGATCCAACGTTCAAGGATGTGGTGCTGGTGACGCAGTTGTCGGCCGTGCCCGAACCCACCGCGCTGATGCTGCTGCCCATGGTCGGACTGATGCTCCTGCGACGGTCGCGACGGGGTTGAAAGGGGCGCAAAAGTACAGCGGTCAGGGGGAGGGCTTCCCGGACCGCTGTGGAGGGGAGAGTGAGATTCGTCAGGGCGGGCTACTCTCCACCTCAAACATCGTCCCGGCCTACCCAAGAAGTTTAGAAGAACCCCTACAAATATTTGCGGGAAAGTCAGGCCGAGAGAACGGTCGGTGGAAGCGTTCTCCGCAGGAGCGTGGGGCTGAGCATCCCACTTAACTTCCGCGGCAGGTAGCCCTGTCCTATCGCATTAGAAATGTCCTCTGTTTCAACGCAATAGAACTGTCCCCTACTCCGGCGGCAAGGGCTGAGGCGGCGTAGCCGACGAAGGCCTTGCCGCCGGGCCCTTGCCCTTCCAGGGATGATCCTCCGGCGGCTTCCATTTCCGGTTGTTCACGATCACCTTCTTTTCCCGAACTTTTTCCGGCCGCCTCGGCACCTCGCGGTGCTTCAGCTTCTGCTCCTGCCAGACGACCTGCAGGGTGCCATCAAGCTTCTGCCTCACCTTCGCACGCTTGCCCGCCAGCTCCAGCCGCTCATGGCTCTTGTCCAGTTGCAACACCCGCCCTCGCCACTGCACGCACCAGTCCTGGCCCACCTTCCGCTCCTCGCACACGCATAACACCTCTGACAGATCCACCCCACCCGCCACCTTCCGATGTGCATCCCATCGCTCCACCGCCTTCACGCAGAACTTCTCATTAAGCTCTTCCAGGAAGCTCTCCTCCAGCAGCACGTTGGCGGCCTGGATCGTACAGATCCCCCGCAACCGCATCTCCTTCACCAGCCGATCCTGAAACACCCCGTTCTTCCGCTCCACCCTCCCTTTGGCCTGCGGAGAGTGCGCCATGATCAACTCCACCTCCAACTCCACCAATGCCCGCCCCACCTGCGTCAGTTGGCCCTCATCGCCCCGGTAAATTGAATGACGGTCCACGTACAAAGATCGTGGCAGGCCTTTGAGGGAAATGTAAAGGCCCAGCATGTCAAACACCCCCTCGGTCGTCTCCTGTTCATAAAAGCGGGCATACGTCCAGCCCGTCGCATCATCCACCATCACCATCAGGCAGCACCAGGGCCCACGACCCTCAAACCAGTCGTGGCGGCTTCCATCCATTTGAACCATCTGCCCTTGACGCAATCGACGCTCCCGCCGGCTGCGGTGCTTGGAACGCTTGCGACGCTTCTCAAAGAGCTTCTCAACCCGCAACCAACGCAAAAGCGTGTCGTGGCTTTGCACATACCCCTCCCTGGCCAGATATTCACAGGCCAGGGTCGGACCAAACCCGGCATACTTCTCCCGGTACAGCTTCAGCACCGCCTCCCGCACCGCCACCTTGGTCTTTCGATTCGATGCTCTGCCACGCAGCTTATGCACCAGCCCCGCATCCGACCGCTCCAGAAAGGACTTGCGGATACGCCGGACCTGGCGGTAGCTAACATTCAGCATCACCGCCCCCTCCGCCAATTCCACTTCACCACGCGAAATGCGCGACATCACATCCAGCCTGTCTCGTTCCTTGTGACTCATCAAAAGTGTTCCCATCTCTCCGGAATAACCGAAGCCCGCCTGAGGACACTTCTATTGCGTTAGCAGAGGACATTTCTATTGCGTTACAACATCCGCGGCAGGTAGCCCGATAACATCCCAGGAGATTTCATGTATTCTTTGCCTGGATCACGATGACCCCGCGCACTTGTTTCAAGCTTCCATCCCGACACTGGGCATATCCATGGATCGCGGCGCTGGCCGGGGTGGTGATGCTGGCGCGGGCCGCGTCAACGGTGCATACCTTCAATCACACCACCGATGAGCCCGCGCATATCGCGGCCGCCGTCAGCCTGTACGAAGCGCACAAGGCCATTTACATGATCGAGCATCCTCCCCTCCAGCGGCTGGTGGTGGGGGGGGCCTTAAGGCTGGCGGGAGCGGAATTGTGGGATGCCCGCGGTGAGTCGATGGTGCAGTCGCGCCACGGGTCAAACTTCGCGGGCGGACTGATTTTGTTTTACGGGCCGGTGCCGTACTGGCGGGTGCTGGTGGTTGCGCGGCTGGCAAACCTGCTGTTCCCGGCGCTGGCGATGTTTTTTCTTTATCGCCTGGGAAAGTGGCTGGCCAATCCACTGGTGGCGATGTTGTCGGTGGTTTTCTTCAGCGTCGATCCGACGCTGCTTGCGCATGGCGGCCTGGCCGGGACCGACGTGGCCGCGGCGGCGGGGTTCTTGATGGTCACCTATCACGGCCTGCGGCTTGTGGCCAAGCCAACGTGGAAGCGGGCACTGGTGGCTGGAGTGGCGCTGGGGCTGGGGCTGTCTTGCAAGTTTACCTGCGTGTTCGCCATTCCAGCCCTGGGGCTGCTATTGGCGGCGCGGGCGGTGCGGGCAGTGCAGCGGCGGCCGGCAAAAATCGGCAGTAGCGTCAGAGCGTTTCGGCGGGTTTGGCCAAGCGTGGGACAAATAGCGACTGTCGCAGGGGTGGCGTTCGTGATCCTATGGGGAACGTACTTGTTCGACATTGGCCGGCTGAACGATCAGGCGCTGTTCGAAAATGAGCAGGCCTGGCGGGCGGTGCCGCTGGCGGTCAAGGATGCCATGATCCCCATGCCAAGCATGGTGCTCGGGAACATGTTCCTGGCCACGCTGAGCCGCCACGGCTTTCGGTGCTATCTCAATGGCCACGTCGGAATTTCCGGCGGGTGGTATTACTTCATAGAAGCAATCGGGATCAAGAGCCCGATTGGCATGTTGCTGGCATTTGTGATCGCGCTGGGCGTCTTTGCGTTTTCGCGCAACCGGCATCCCTGGAAATCGCTGGCCATCCTGTTGCCGCCTTCGATTCTGCTGCTGGTAAGCTCGGCGGGAAAATTGCAGATCGGCATTCGGCACGTGCTGCCGGTGTTGCCATTCATGTATCTCTTCGCGGCATTTCACCTGCATCGGGGGAGGCGGGTGGTGCTGTTGATGGCGCGATGGCGCTCGCGGCGGTGGAGACGGCCGCAGCGCATCCCGATTACATTCCGTTCTTCAATCGCCTCGTGGGCGGGCCCCAAAAGGGACATCTATATCTTTCCGACAGCAACCTGGACTGGGGCCAGGACGTCGTGCGCTGGTGGCGCTATCTGAACACAGAGCAGAAAGACCGGCCGTACTGGATCGAGGTCAGCGGCGCGGGCGTGGGCGATTTACTCGGTGACGCTCGGCATGGGGCCCGGACGCCCCTGGGTTCAGCCGACGTATGTCGATCACACATTTGATGAGGTGACGCGGCTCTATGGGCTGGACTATCGAATGGTGGTCCGCCGGCCGGCCGGACTGGTGGCGCTGAGTGCGGATGTGCAGCTTCGGCTCGAAGGAATTCGGCTGATGCCCGACGGTCATTTCGAACTGCCGCCCGACTACAGTTGGGTAAAACAGTACCCGCTGGTAAAGCGGATCGGAAAGTCGATCGAGGTCTACGACATCGGGGGCGACGCGGTCAGTGGTGAAGGAAATAGACGTTGACGTAGGAATAGATCAGCGAGAGGGCGGCGACGATGACGCTGGCCCACAAAGTGATCTTCAGGATGCGGATTCGATTGGCGATTTCCTTGTCGCGCCAATCGGCGAGCCGGCGATCAATCTCGTCAAGCTTACGGTCAATGCGAGCTTCAATCTCATCCAGCTTCTGATTCAGGTATTGGTCGGCCGATCGCTTAATGCGGGAAGTGATGCCGCCAAACAGCCCGGCATCTTCAATCTCTTCCTTAATGCTGGCCGGGCGTGAGGCCGATGCGCCGTCGGCGGGAGCATCCGCTTGGCCGGGCAGAAACTGGTAGTCACCATTGATTTGCTCGCCCAGGATTTTAGAAACCATCGAGCCCAGGAAACTACGCCGCTTGCGATTGAGGCGGGCAAATATGCCTTCCTTGCGTTTGAGCTTTCGGACCAGGAGAGGCACATCATCAATGTCCCGGACGTCCAGGCCCCGAAGGCGCCCCAAAACCAGCAGCCCGCGCTGACTCAGCCCCGCAAAGCGCATGCTGGTGATGCGGCGATTTCCAGGGCCAGTTGCTCCCGCGAGGCGCTGGCGGTGACAGGCCGGCGGCCCCATTTCACAACGTCCAGCATCGCCTCGCGGTCCATCGAGGCGATGAGCTGGCGCCGCTCGTGGATGGCCGCCACAAGATGCTGCCGCGATTTATACGCCGCGGGGTCAAGCCCAAATTCTTCCGCCAGATGTTCCAGCTCATCCTTGGGAAGCTCAGATAGTTGGCGCGAAGGGCCTGACGTGGTGGCGATGGGAGTGGCGACTGCCGGCGATTGCTGGCCGGCCGGGAGCAGCTTTTGCGAGCTAGCGTCGGAGGTGGAGGGGGGCGTTTGAGGCATGCTGAAGTTGTTGAATGTAGTCCATGGTAGTCTGTGAATGCCAGAGGATGAAGAACGCAACGCACAGGAGAAGGCAAACAAGAGCATCCCCACCAAAAGTTTTCATGCGAACACGCAGGCCGTGCAGCAGGACATACCGGCGGACCAGAGACACGTAACGATCCGGGCCAGCCAGCCAGACATACCAGCCCCACAAAGATTGAAGGGTAATAACGGTGGCGTAGACACTGGCAATGACGGCCAGGAAAAAGCGGAAAAAGCGGAAGGGGTCGCCGGCAAACATAGGTGGGATCGTATTCAGTCGTCTGATTTTCTTAACTTGGCCTCGAGGTCCGGTTCTTCAGTATTGTGATCGTCGTGATGTTCACCCCCAAAGAGGGCGCTGCCGATGCGAACCATGGTTGCGCCTTCACCGATGGCCATCTCAAAATCGTTGCTCATGCCCATGCTGAGGTGGCGGAGGTGGGTGCCGCCGATTTTCTGCCACTTCATCTCTTCAAAAATTTCGCGCGTGCGCCGAAAGACGGACTTTTGCGCTTCAGGGCTGTCGGTAAAGGGGGCCATCGTCATCAGGCCCACAAGCTGAAGGCCGGGCATGGTGTCGAATTGCTCGGCCAGGTGCACCGAAGCGCCCACGGCCACGCCGAACTTGCTGCGTTCTTCGCTGGCATTGACCTGGAGAAGCACGTTGATCTTTTTGCCCAGCGCGTCGCCTGGATATCCAGTTCCTCCGCCAGGCGCAGGCTGTCGATGCTGTGAATGCAATCCACCACGGGAAGAACCTGCTTGATCTTGTTGCGCTGCAGATGCCCGATCATGTGCCACCGTAGACGGGCCGGCACACCCGAATCTGCAGCGTGCTGCCGCTTGTGGAATTCGTTGAACTGGGCCGTGCGCTGTGCGAGCACCTGCGCACGGCTTTCCCCAAGATCGGCCACGCCAAGCTGCAGAATCTCACGGATCTGTTCGGGCGCGGCCGCTTTGGTGACGGCGATCAGGGTAACGTCGCTCACATCCCGGCCAGCCTGCGCGCACGCCTTGGCAATGCGTTGCCGCACGTCGTCCAGATTGTCCGACAACTGAGATTTCTTAGCCACGCATTACTCCTTGGTGCCGCAATCGACTTTGAGAGTCCGTTCCTGAAAGCGGGGATTATAGGGGGGATGGGCTGCAACGGAAAATGCTTTAGGCCATGCAGGCTGATGTTCAATGTTTAGGCCGGGCGCTGACGGCCAAGTCGTGAATCGTCTACCGGTTGGGTTTTTGCTGCCTTGGAGATAGTCTTTGGTCATGCAATCTCAAAAGAAGGCGACGATTTTCGTAGGACTGCTTCTAGCTGCGATGGGCACCGCCCTCCACGCGGCCGACGCCGGAGCAGCGCCTAAGTTCGCCCATTCCTTTTTGGCCCTCGGAAACGAAACCTACATCGTCGACCAGACCGGCAAGGTGGCTTGGACCTATCCGCTCGGCGACGCGCGACGGCTTTGTTTTGCCCAGCGGAAACATCCTGTTGGCCATCACTAGGGGAAAGGAATATCCCGGCGGCGGTGCGGTGGAGGTGACGCGGCGAGGGGAAGGTGGTGTGGGAATATAAAGGCACGCAGTCGGAGGTGAACACCGTGCAGGCGGTGGGGGAGGGAAGATATATGCTGACGGAGGCCGGCCCAAAGCCGCGGATCCTGGAGGTGGACAAGGAGGGGAAGGTTGTGGTGGAGGTCGCCATCCAGGCGCAGACAAAAGACACCCACTTGCAGACGCGGATGACCCGGAAATTGGCCAACGGCAATTACCTTGTGCCGCAGTTGCTCGACAAGGTGGTGCGGGAGTATTCGCCAGAGGGGAAGGTGGTTTGGGAAGCCAAGACGCCAGAGACACCCGCCGAATGTTGGCCCTTCACCGCGATCCGGCTGGAGAACGGAAATACCTTAATCAACTGCACCCATGGAAAGATCAGCATCGAGGTGGACAAGGAGGGGAAGGTCGTGTGGCAGTTGTCGAACGCAGACCTCCCCGAGCCGCTGTTGAAGGATCCCTGCGGCGCGCAGCGGCTCTCGAACGGCAACACCGTGATCACAAGTTACGGTGCGAACGGGGCGGGAGAGGTCAAGCTGCTGGAGGTGACGCCGGAAAAAAAGGTGGTCTGGACGTGGCGGGACGAGAGGAAGCATGGGATTCATGAGTTTCAGATACTGGAGGACGGAGCGATGAAATAAATCACCACGGTGATCTCACGGACCATTCTTGGGAATCACTTCTCCTCTCCCTCCCTCTCCGCCCACCATCAAACCCCCGCCACATTATAATCCCGCCCCATGCCCAAACC
Source organism: uncultured Phycisphaerales bacterium (assembly GCA_963788015.1). Lineage (GTDB taxonomy): Bacteria > Planctomycetota > Phycisphaerae > Tepidisphaerales > Tepidisphaeraceae > JBBRHH01. The sequence goes on along the minus strand of CAWBEY010000012.1, from coordinate 274,797 downwards.
AATCTTTGAGAAATTCGAGCACGTCGCCATCAACGTCAACCAGATCGAGCGGGCGAAAGCCTTCTACGGCGGCGTCCTGGGCCTGCGCGAAGTTGATCGCCCCGAAAGCTTCAACTTCCCCGGCGCGTGGTATCGCCTGGGCAACGCCGATCTTCACCTCATCGAACGCCCCGTCACCGATCCCAGCAACGCCCAGCATTTTGCACTCTGGGTGAACGATCTTCACGCCGCGGCCGAGCAACTGGAAAAGGCCGGCCACGTCGTCGCCTGGGAGAAAATGAAGATCCAGAACGTCGACCGATTCTTCACCCGCGACCCCGACGGCAACCGCATTGAGATCATGAGTGCCGATGGCCGTTAATGAAACACGTTGACCAGGAAGTGAATCACCCACCACGAAAACGACAGCACCAGCAGCCCCACCACCACATACATCCACCACCGCTTTCCCCCCGCAACCCGGCCAGCCCCCGTGCCGTAATGCCCGCAATGCGGACAACGATCGGCTCCTTCGTACACTTCCTGGCCGCACTCGGGGCACGCGTAGGTGTCTTCCCCCTCCGAATCATCCACGTCTGCATCGTCCGGGTCTTCGCGGTCGTACAACTCCTCATCGTCATCTTCAGTGTCTGGTTGACCCATCCTGCCATTTTAACGCCAACCGCCAACATTGTGTGTGGCCGCGGATATTCTAAAATGATCCCTGCTTTGAAACCTGGTGTGGAGTGAAAGGACTCGATATGCGGTGGTGCTTGTGCATGCTGGCGATGCTGCTGGCCATGGGCAGCGTGTGCCTTGGGGATGAACAACCCAATTACGATCAGCTTAAAAAGCTCTACGACGACGCCCTGAAATCCCTGGAGAATGCCCAAAACTCCAAGAACCAGCTCTCGCAGGAAAACGAGAAGCTGAAGGCGAACGTCGCCGATCTTGGCAAGCAACTGGCCGACGTGCGCTCACAGTTGGACAAGCTGCGCGAGGAGCAGGCCCAGTGGGCCGAAAAAACCTACTTCTACCGCTCCTACTACTCCGCCTGGAAAAGCTTCATCGGCCGCTACCCCAAAATCCAGGCGCATTGGGAACTGTACCTCGAAGGCAAACCCGACCCCGCCTCCGACAAAACCGACTGGATCGACGCGGACTGGCCGCTGCCCCGAAACGGCTGATAGGACAGGCGATGAACCAATAATTCAACGAATCAATTTCCTCCCCGCAAAAGCGCACACTGCTCATGATGATTATGGTGCATCCCCCGCTCCAGATCATCCAGCCGCCGCATGATGAGCGCCACCTCAATCTCCGCTTTCTTATTCACGTTGTGATCGATCTCGGCCGCCAGCCGATCCTTATCCGATTGGCGGTTCTGGCTCATCATGATAATCGGCGCAGCATACGCCGCCTGGAATGACAGCGCCAGGTTCAGCAGGATAAATGGATACGGGTCCCACGCCTTGTTCGGATCCTCCCGAAAGATCACGTTTAACGTGACCCAGATCGCCAGGATCACGCTCTGGATGATAATGAAGGTCCAGCTCCCCATCACCGACGCGAAGCCGTCGGCGATGCGCAGCCCGAACGTCATCTTTCGTTCTTCAATCTCATTCACATTCTGGCTGACGCTCTTTCGAAGCAGATCATCCGAGCGAATCAGGCGCTTGCCCAGCACTTGCAGGACATCAATGGCCGCGTGGGGATGCTTCATCAGGAAATCAAAGAACTCGGTTCGGTCCAGCGCCAGCGTGGAAACCTTCGTCACCGCCCGCACGCGTGCTGACCGCGGCCCGCCCGTTAGCAGCGAAAGCTCCCCAAAAAATCCACCCTGGCTGGCCGTGTCCAGCACCAGCTCATTGGCTTCGCTGTCCTGCGTGATGAACTCCACTTCGCCGTCCATGATGACGTGAAAATGATCCCCCAGTTCACCTTCCCGAAAAATCACCTGCCCGGGTGCGAAGGTATTGGCCTCCATAATCGCGCGAATCCCCGTAACTTCGGCCTCGTCCATGTTGCTGAACAACGGAACCCGGCGCAGCGTCTCGATTTCATCCATAACAAATTGCCTCGCATAAAGGTGACGAACTGAAGTTTGCATGGATAATAACAAGGTTCGCCAAAACTCGAAGAGCAGCGGCCGCCCCTATGCCCGACCCAAACACACTGTCTTACGCCACCGCAACCAGACAGCCTTGGCGTCCCTTCTTCTTTCGCCCTTCGCTCTATTTCGGTGTTCCTACTGGTTCTCACACTTCTCGCGTTCCTCTATCTCCAGCCACCACCACGACGCGTGGCGACTGGTGCACGATTTTCAACCGCGGCAACACCGACTTCGTGCAAGTCGTCCCGAAGACTATTTTTTCTTGCCAGCCATGGCCGTCTTGTCACTGTCGACAGTTCAATGAATGTCGTTATCCGCGATGCAAGAAGCGGCGCGGTACAACATCATCTCGGCACCACCGTCGGCCCCCTCCCGTTTATAGATGGCGGGTCGCATCCAACCGGCTATCTCGACGCCAATCCCGCACCCATGTTCTTCTCCGCCCCACCCGGTTCCCAACACCATTCGATGGATCAACGTATTGACCGCCCATGCGACCGACCCTCGCTCTGCCCGAACCTTCGTCAAATCGAGGATTTCTCGTCTGACGAGCAGTGTGTTCTTGCCAGTAGGAAACAGCCTGCAACCCAGCCGTCAGACAGTCCGCGTCTCCAAGCAAATCTGGACCGTAAGCCGGAGAAATGGCTACTCGCTTCAATGCCAACACCTTTTTGAGGGTGATCGGCCGCAACCTGTGCGACGATGGCTATCGCCCGACGGGCGCACACTCTTTTTAAGCGACTACGGCTATGAGTCCGACTACTTCTTCTCCAGATACGACACAAAAACGCTCGATATGACATTCAAGTCGTCGATAGGCGGTCCATAGTCTACCGCCGATCAATATTCCCATCGCTGCGGACGACACGAAATCAACCAATTATCACGGCGGTATCGAGTTCTAGTCCGCAATGGGCAAAGCGATACTCTGGTACGGCGAACCGTGACTATTCCCGTCGCCCGCTGTTTCTCACGATGGTCGATCTGTTGCCTTCATCGGCCGCGACTGTTCATTGTCGGTTGGAATGAAGCAGATGGAACCCTTCTCGCCTCGCCGTTCCGACAGTATTCACCAAAATATTAGCCCTCGCTTCTTTTCGGACTCGCGCCGTTTCATCGCCTCCGGCCTCACCTCCAGCACCACCGCCGTCTATGACGTCAAGTCCCTCGCCGTTCTGGCCTCCTTTGAAACCCCACCGCATTGCGATGCTGCGGACGTCTGGGACGGCCAGTTCATCGCTCTAACGGCTGGCGACTCCAACGCACCGAGCACGTACCTCTACGAACACGTCGGCCGCGAATCGCGCCTGGGCGTGCTGGGCATGCCCCCGTGCTGGTGCCTCATCGTCTGTTTCCTGTTCCTCCTCGCCAGCCTCTTGCGCGATGCCTTTCGCGTCCGCCATTCGTTACAATGCCTCCGGCCTCACCACCATCGCCTTCCTATCTCTCCTCCTTCTCGCAATCATCCTCGGCCTTCACCTCCTCATCACCGCCGCCCTCGGTCCCCTTCACCTCACCGACCTCACCCCCGCCCCCCTCTACCTCCTATGCGCTCTGAGCCTAGCGCTCCGCTCACGTTTCTGGCGACTTGCTACCGCCCTTGTCTGCGCCCTAACTCTCCCCCTCCCCGTCCTCGCGCTCAAGGCCTTCATCCATTCATCCATCTGGCAGGCCAGCATCCCCTTCGCCTTTTTCGACCGCACTTTCCCCGCTCCGCCCCTGATCCCCGTCGCCCTATTCGCCTGCTGGCTCCTGGCCCTGTCCATCTCAATCGCCCAAGGCGCACGCCGCTTGGCGAATTAAACCGCGCAGTGGGAGACGCCGTTCACCGCTGCCGCAATAGTCATCGATTGACTCAAAGTTCGCTTCTTCGTCACGACATCCGCCCGCTGCGCCGGTACACTCCTCCTTCAAAGTGAATGGCCAATTGTTCGCGCCTGCGCGGAGTGAAGACGTGGAAGTAAAACTGACGAGCAAGACCGCGATTATCACCGGTGCCGCGTCGGGCATCGGCCTCGCCACCGTCCTCAAATTCCTCGATGCTGATATCCGTGGCGTCGTCGCCGTCGATATCGCACCCGAGCCACCCAGCGTCCCTTCTCCAACACGCCAAAGCCAGCCGTCTCCGCTACGTGCGCGGCGACGTTAGTCTTGAACGAACGTCCATTGAATCCACACGAATAGCGATCGATGTGTTTGGCCGAATCGACATCCTGGTCAACAACGCCGGCATCAGCGTCGTCAAAGCCCTTCATGAGCACACGCCCGAGGAGTGGGACGCCGTCATTAACACCAATCTCAAATCTGCCTACTGGTTCGCCCGCCACGTTATTCCAGTCATGATGCGGCAGAAATCGGGCGTCGTGCTCAATACCGGTTCCATCTCCGGCGTCGCCGGCATCGCCACGCAAGGGGCTTACGGCCCCTCGAAAGGCGCCCTTCACCAGATGACGCGCCAGATGGCGATCGAATACGCCCCCCACGGCATTCGCGTAAATGCCATCTGCTGCGGCACCGTCGATACGCCGATTGTTCACCGCTCCGCCGACGCCTCCGGCGATCCCGAGAAGTACTGGGCCATGCTCCGCGAAAACCACCCCATCGGCCGCATCGCCTCCTCCGATGAAGTGGCCGACTTCTTCACTTACATGGCCAGCGACCTCGCGAGCTTTTTCACCGGCTCCATCCTCATGATGGACGGCGGCTACACCGCTCGATAATCCGAACAAAACCTCCAGAGACGCAATGAATCCATCAAACCCAATCCTCCGCGTTCTCTTGCTCGCCCTCGTCTCCACCGCCCCCGCGCCCGCTCAGCGCAAGACAAGCCGCCAACCTCCATCCGCATCAACACCACCCAGCCCGGCCGGCCCGTCAGCAAATACCTCACCGGCGCCTGCATCGAAGACGTGAATCATGAAATTTACGGCGGCCTCTACAGCCAGATGATCTTCGGCGAAAGCTTTCAGGAACCGCCCGTGATCTCCCCTGCCAAAAACTTCTCCGCCTTCGCCGGCCAATGGCGCGTCGCCGACGCCGAACTGTCCGGCAGCGCCGGCGACGGGCCCAAACTCGTCAGCTCCACTGTTGCCCCATTTGCCGACGGCGAAGCGAGTGTCGAAATCAACCTCCCCAGCGCCAACAACTCCCCAAAGGGCGAAGTTCACAATGCCGGCCTGATCCTCCGCGTCGCCCGCCCTGGCATCGGCGCTGACGAATTTGACGGCTACGAAATTGCCCTCGACGCCGGCCGACAAGTCGTCGGCCTCGGCCGGCATCAGCACGACTACACACTGCTCAAAGAAGCCGCTTGCGACATCCCCAGCTGATCAATGGATCACCCTCGCCGCCAAGCTGTCCGGCGACACGATCGAGTCTTCCGTCAACGGCAAACAGCATCGTCCAGGTCGAAGATCCCAAACCCCTTAAGGCCGGGACGGTCGGACTGCGCCAATGGCGACCGCACGGCCCGCTACCGCAACTTCCAGGTCAACACATCCGACGGCCGCATCGATCTGCCCTTCGAAGCAACGCCATCTCCAGAAGCCGCCGTCAGCGGCATGTGGCGGCCGATCGTCTCGGGCGCCGCCGTACTGGAAGCCGCCATCGACACCGATCAGCCTTTCACCGGCGCCCAAAGCCAGCGCATCACGTTCGCCCGCGGGGAAGGGGAGGTCGGCATCGAAAACCAGGGCCTTAACCGCTGGGGCCTCGCGCTTGTCGCGGCAAACCATGCGAAGGATACCTCTGGCTTCGCTGTGAAAAACCGCTCGACCTTGTCGCCTCCCTCGAAAGCCGCGACGGCACGCGCACGTACGCCCAAACCCGCCTCTCCGTCACCGGCGATGATTGGCGGCGCTATGACTTCACCCTCACCCCCGCCGCCTCCGACAGCGCCGCCCGCTTCGCCCTCCGCCTCAAGTCTTCCGGCTCCGTCACCGTCGGCCACGTCTTCCTGCAACCCGGCGAGTGGGGCCGCTTTAAGGGCCTGCCCCTACGGCGCGACGTTGTCCAGGGCCTCATTGACCAGGGCATCACCGGTCCTCCGCTACGGCGGAAGCATGGTCAACGAACCCGAGTACCGCTGGAAGAAAATGATCGGCCCGCGCGATCGCCGCCCACCCTATCATGGCCACTGGTATCCCCACTCCACCAACGGCTGGGGAATCGTCGACTTTCTCGACCTCTGCGACGCCGCCGGCTTTCTCGCCATTCCCGACTTCAACATTGATGAAACGCCGGAGGATCTCGCTGACTTCATCGAATACGCGAATGGCCCCGCCGACAGCGCCTGGGGCCGCCGACGCGCCGCCGACGGCCATCCTGCTCCCTACAACCTTCGCCAGATCGAGCTGGGCAACGAAGAAAAAATCGACGATGTCTACTTCCAGAAATTCCAGCGCCTCGCGCAAGCAGTCTGGGCCAAGGATCCGCACGTCATCCTCGTGGCCGGTGATTTTCAATATGAGCGCCCCATCACCGATCCGAACCAGGTCCAAGGCGCTGCGTCGCGCATCACCTCCCTGGCCGCCCACAAGAAACTCCTCGACCTGGCGAAGCAGAACGGCCGTGAAATCTGGTTCGACGTGCACACGTGGACGCAAGGCCCCGCTCCTTCACCTTCCGCCATCGCCTTGAAAAGCTATGTGGATGCCATCGACAAGCTCGCCGACGGCGCGAAGCACCACGTCGTTGTCTTTGAGTTCAACGCCAACAACCACGACCACCGCCGCGCCCTGGCAAATGCCAACGCAATCGCGGAGATCATTCGCGACGGCCGAGTGCCGGTCGCGCTCTCCGCCAATGGGCTCCAGCCCGACGGCCAAAATGACAACGGCTGGGACCAGGGACTCCTCTTCCTGAATCCTTCCAAAACGTGGCTTCAGCCGCCGGGCTACGTCACGCAGATGTTCGCCCAGAACTACCAGCCCCGCGTGCTGGATATCCAGGTCGAGAACAGCGACGCCAAGCTCAACGTCGTTGCCACGCGCAGCGACGACGGCAAGCAAATTGTCCTCCACGTCATCAACCTCGATACCGACGCCCGCCCGGCCAAAATCCGTCTCGACGGCTTAACGCCAACGGACCCCGTCGCGACACTGGAACAACTCGCCGGCCCGCTGAACGCGGCCAACACTGCCGAGAATCCCACTGAAATCATCCCCAAGCGCCTGGAATGGCGACACGACATGAAAGACGGCGCGGCAACGTTCGTCTTCCCGCCGCTTTCCTACACCGTCCTGCGCATCCATTGAAAAAAAGTCGCTTGACAACCGCGCTTCCATGGCCTATTTTACCAGTCAGCTAATTAACCAGTTAGCATACCTCATGACCGCCGATCACCTCAGCACCACCTTCGCCGCCCTTGCCGACCCCACCCGCCGCGCCATTCTTGGCCGGCTTGCCTCCGGCGAACGATCCGTCAATGAGCTGGCCAAGCCTTTCAAGATCACCCTCCCCGGCATCTCAAAACATCTTAAGGTGCTCGAACGCGCCGGCTTGATCACGCGCAGCCGGAACGCCCAGTGGCGTCCGTGCCGCCTGGAGGCGCGGCCGCTGAAGGAAGTCGCCACCTGGGTCGATCATTACCGCCGCTTCTGGGAAGAAAGCTTTGACCGCCTGGATGAGTACCTTCAGCAACTCCAGAAACAGGAAGAAGAAAAATGCCCGCAAACACTGATCTCGATCACCGAGCCGGCCGACCGCGTTCTGGTCATCACCCGCATCTTCGACGCCCCGCCCAGCCTCGTCTTCCAGGCCTGGACCCAGCACGAGCACCTGGTCCGCTGGTGCGCCCCCCACGGCTTTACCATCACCTATTCCGAAGGCGACGTCCGCCCCGGCGGCCGTTGGCGAAGCTCCATGCGCGCCCCGACGGCGTCGATCATCGCGTCGGCGGCGTCTACCGCGAGATCATCCCCAACCAGCGCCTGGTCTTCACCCACACCTGGGAAGGCAACGACGAAAAGGCCGGCCACGAAACCCTCGTTACGGTCACCTTCGCCGATCGCCAGGGCAAAACCGAAATGACGCTCCACCAGGCGCTTTTCAAATCGACCGGCACCCGCGACGGCCACGAAGGCGGCTGGTCGCAAAGCTTCGAGCGTCTCGCGGAGTTGCTCGCCATTCTCTAAAATAAACTGTTCAATCGGATTCACTTTTTGAAAGGAAACATCATGCCCATCCAACCTTACCTGTTCTTCGACGGCCGCTGCGAAGAGGCGCTGGACTTTTATCGCAAAACACTGGGCGCCGAAGTCCTCATGCTCATGCGCTTCAAGGAAAGCCCGATGCCCGCCAACGAAGGGTGCGCCACTGCTGACGGCGAAAAGATTATGCACTCCAGCTTCCGCATCGGCGACACCACCCTCATGGCCTCCGACGGCCGATGCACCGGCAAGCCCGCCTTTCAAGGGTTTTCCCTCTCCTACACCGTCCCCGACGAAGCCAAGGCCGATAGCGTATTCGCTGCCCTCGGCGAAGGCGGCCAGGTGCAGATGCCCCTCACCCAGACTTTCTTTTCGAAACGCTTCGGCATGGTGGCCGACCGCTTCGGCGTCTCCTGGATGATCCTCGTCCAGGCCTGAAACTCGCATTCTCGCCAACCACTGATCGCCTCCGCTATGATGTTCAGCTCCAAGGAGAACCATGTTTAAGAAAACCGTGCTCGTCCTGATCGTGCTCATCCTGATCTTGTGCATCGTCATCGCGATGCAGCCGGCGGATTTCAGCATCACCCGCTCCATCAAAATCGCCGCCCCACCCCAGGTTGTCTTCGCGCAGGTCAACGACTTTCACAACTGGCCGGCCTGGTCCCCCTGGGCCAAGCTTGATCCCGACATGAAATCTTCCATCGACGGCCCCTCCTCCGGCGCCGGCTCAAAATATTCCTGGGCCGGCAATAGCAAGGTCGGCGAAGGCAGCATGACCATCACCGACAGCCACCCCAGCGATTCCCTGCGAATCAATCTCGAATTCCTCAAGCCCTTTAAGGGCAGCAATATCACCGACTTCACCTTCAAGCCCGAGTCGGATCAAACCACCGTCACCTGGACCATGTCAGGCAAAAAAGGTTTTATTCAAAAAGGCTTTTGCCTGTTCATGAACATGGAAAAAATGGTCGGCCCTGATTTCGAAAAAGGTCTGGCCCAGTTGAAAACCGTCTGCGAAAATGTGCCCAGATCAGTCGCCCTTGGGCAATAATGGAGCAACCCGTGCAAACCCTCACCCAATCTCCGCCCATCTCCAAAAAGTATCTGTTGGCCGGCTGGATCATCAGCGCCCTCCCCGTCCTCATGCTCCTGTTCAGCGCCTCCATGAAGTTTATGAAGCCGCCGTCCGCTCTTGAAGGTTTCGATCACCTTGGCTACGGCCGGCATCTAGCCCTGCCGCTGGGCATCCTTGAAACCGCCGTCGCCCTCATCTACCTCTTCCCCCGCACCGCCTTCCTTGGCGCCATTCTCATGACCGGCTATCTGGGCGGCGCAACCGCTTCCCACGTGCGCATCGGCGAGGCCGTCTTCTTCATGCCGGTGCTGCTGGGCGTCCTGGCCTGGATCGGCCTCTACCTCCGCGACCCGCGCCTCCGCGCCCTGGTCCCCCTGCGAAGTTAATGAGCCCTCTTCCCCCGCTGGCGAATCAGCCAATCCGGGATCTCCCCAAACGGATACCCCGCATCCGGCACAAACAACCCGATATCTCCCTGCGACCGATTCAGATCGATCTCCTTGCCCGATAGCGCCATCACATCCTTCCCCCCGCGCTTCACCGTCACGACGTTCTCGCCGACCTCCTGCCCCTCCCCATATAACGTCACCTCATCCTCCCCAACCTTCACCCCATGCTCGCTCGACACAATGCCCGGCGCGGCCCCCGGATATACCACCGTCACAAACTCTCCACGCTCCCCCTCCACGCTCAGCCGCGCCCCCTGCGTCGATTCCAGCCCCCCATTCTCATGCGACCACGGCAGCGCCTCAAACCCAAACTTCGCCGGCCGCGCAGTACAACGTCAGCTTCCCCCCAAAATCCACCACCTCCCCCTTCTGCTCCATCTTCTCGCTCAGCACGTGCATGCAGAACGTGGCACCTATTTTCTCTGGCGCCCAGTATTGATCCCGAATCACCAGATAATCCTTCACGCCCCCCTTCATCAGCACCATCGTCCTTCGATAAACCAGCGGAGTTTTGAACGCGTGCTGCGGATAACGCTGGTCCCAAAGCTCCGGCGGCAATTTCACCACCTCCCGCAGCCGGTCCGACTCCACCTGCCCCACGGCCACATCCGCCTCGGCCGACGTCTTAAACCCAATCAGCCGCTCATACCCATCCATGTTCGCATACGGCATCCCCTCCACGTGAAACACCACCCGGTTGTGCATGTGCTCCTGCCCGGCGCGCGGATGGTACGAGCAGTGATGATCGACCGCGATCGGATGGGCATCAAAGCACAGGTGAAACGACAACTGGTCTCCGTGATAATGCCCCCGATTCGGCCCCGCCTTGAACGCAACGTACGTCTCCTTCGCGCTCCCGGCGTTGTTATTAAAAACCACCCCAAATCCCGGCAACTCCTCCGTCGCAAACTTCTTCACATCCTCCGCCCCCACCTCCACCTTCGTCGGCCCATCATCCTTGCTCGGATGCGTATCTCCCATCGGCAACATCCGCCGAACATCCCCATCCGGCTGCGTGATCCGCTTTTGAAAATACTCGGCCGCCTTGTATCGCTCCCACGTCGTCGGATCAAACCCCAGATACTGTTTGCACACCGGCGCAACCTCCCCCCAGTTCTTCAGCGCATACGCCCCATATCCGGGACACTCCTGCCCCGCCCCGCCCGGCAGCGTGATGGAGTGGTCCATATCCTCCCGGAACTTCGCCTCGGCCGCCTTGCGAAATTCCTCAAAGCGCGGATGCTCGCGCAGCCCGGCCGTCAGCGCGATGGGCACCTTATTAAAATCCGTGAAAAAGTTCGGGTTCTCCGGGCTCCAGTGGTTCCAGTACGTCCCATATGCATCGGGATTCATCATCACCTGCATGCGAGTCAGCGTTGAAATGTCCCCCAGCTTCGCCGCCCCCGCGACGGCCGCCCGCCCCGCTCCGCGCAGGCCGCCCGTGGGGTTCATCTGCCCCCCATCATAAAAGTTCATCCCGCTAAATCCCCCCTTCTTCCCCGCCCAATCCAGCACAAACTCATGGTTCAACTTATCCAGCCCCTCCCACGCATACCGCGCCACATATTCCACATCCGCCGCCGCCCGCCCCGGCCCAATCAGCCACCACAATCGCTGACCGTGCCACGTCGAAACCCGCAGCCCCGCATATTCACCGCTTTCTCTCACAACGCACTGCACGCTGTTATCGTGCGGCCAAACCCACTGCCCCGCCCGCACCACCACCGCCCCCACATATCCCGTTCCGTCCGTGGCCGCGAAATACCAGCCGTCCTTGTAATGCTGGTTCCACCGCGGAAAAAGATTGATAAACAAGTCCGGCCGCTGCAGCGGCAACCCTCCCGGCTTCAATGCCCGATCCGGCTCGACCTTCCCGATCACCTCCCCCGATCCCGCCCCGCCGCTAAACGGCTTTGAAATGCCCCGCGTCGGTCCCCATCCCTTCGACGCCTCAAATTCCCACCCATCCCCCCGCCCCATCTCATGCTTCTCAAAGATCTCAGCATGGTTCCATCCCGGCCCCAGCGCCACCTCCACCTCCGCAAACGCCGGCACATCCCCCTCCGTCCCCGCCATCCCCTCAAATTCATACCGCAGCCGAACCTTCCCCAGCAGCGTCCCGTCCCCCACAACCGTCGCCACAAAATTCTTCAGCGCCCGCTCCGTATGCCACGCACTTGCTCCCACCCACTTGTCTCCCATCTTAATCCCCGCCACCGGCCCCGCCTTTCCGTCGGCCGCCACCTTCACGGCCATCACCCCGTTGTCCAGCACATACCCCTCCCCCTCCTTCTTCACGACCACCCGCGCCGGCCACGCCTTGGGCTTCCCATTCTCCACCTGATACTTGTGCGCCGCCCCCGCCTCAAAATTCGAGCAAACCCAAACCCACTTCTTCCCCCCAATCGTCTCCACCTGATACGCCACCTCGACGCCATCCTCTTTCACCACCATCGAACCCGCCTCGGCCTCCACCGGCGTCATCAGTCGCACCAATTCATCCTTGTAAACCCGCTTGGTCGGATTCACCAGCGCCGACTCCTCGGCCTCCACGCGCGCCGACACCACCACCGCCGCAATGACAATCGCCAGTCCAAAACGCATCAAAATCTCCGTTGCAAACCGCGTTACTTCGTCTCCCCCGCCCAATCCAGAATCATCAGATACCCATCCGTCTTCCCCACCGGCTTGGCAAACAGCGCATCCTGCACCGGCGACACGCCCTGCTCCGCCCGGCCCACCAGCGCGTACCGCCCCGCCCCCACCCGCGCAATCTCAAACGGCACCACCCCCGGCACCGGCGTGCTGAACGTCATGTCAAACTCCGGCGAATAGACGCGGATGAACGCGTTGGGATTCTCGACCGCCGTCTCTTTCCACCACGCGTCGGCCGTGAAATCAAACTTCCAGTTATACCGCCCAAAGGCCAGCACCGAATTGCCCGGCAAACTCGCCACGTCGCTCGCCCACCCCCACGCCCCGATCCGCGCCCCGCCCAGCCCGGAGCGCGTCTTGGCGTCCACGCGATGAATCTGCCCCCACCAGTGAACCAGATGAACCGGGAACCCGCCTCCTTTGGTTTTGGCCTCAAACGGCGCTCCCAATTTTTCAGCCTTCGGGCTCCATTCCATCACCGAGTTGCCCCCATCGGCCAGCAGACTGCTCAGCACATTTCCATCCTCATCAATCGCCAGGGACACGCAGGCCGTGTCGGCGATCTGCCCCCCAATCCGATTCTCGCCGCCGGACATTGGGTCGTATTCATACGCCTTCCAAACCACATCCCCGCTCTTAGGATCCATCTTGAACAAATACGGCACCCACCACGGCTCCTTGCTCGTGTACGACGCAGACCACCCGCACAAATACACATTCTCATCCTTGTCCACACGCATCCGGTGCGTGCGCGGGCTTCCGTAATGATCCAGCTTCCAACCCTCCTGCACCTTCCCCGCCACCTCCGCGTTCACCATCGGCGTATAAATGGGCTTCTTCCAATCGCGCTTGCCCAAATCGGCCGACAGCTTGCTCACGTAATCGCACATGTCATAAAACGCCAGCTTATCCAGCAGCTTTGGATTCTCCTTCGCCGCCTCCCTGTCCTTGTCCGTCAACATTCGCAAGTATCCCCCATCGTGGCACACCAGCAGTTCTCCACTCTTCAAAACCACCGTCGCCGTCGGCTGCCAGTAATACTCCTGGTAACCTCCCAGCATCTGCCTGGCTGGCTTCGCCACACGCTTCTTGTCCCACACCTGCTGCCACCCCTCCAGATACGTCCCGCTCTCCAGCTTCTTCAAATCCGCCGACAACTTCATCACGCAAGGCGCGCCATACCGCGCAAGCCCCGGCCGGCCGCCAATCTTGTCTTCCTTCCCCGCCGCCTTCTCCGTTTCATACGCCTTGATCTCCTCGCGCAGCGGAAACTCCCGCATCATCCCCGCCTTCTCTTTCAACACCCCCTCCAGACCCTCCGAGCCATACCCGCTCACATACACCCCATTCCCGCTCAGCACCACCGTCGTCAGCAGCGTCACCCCCGGCCCAAACTGCGCATAGCCCAATATCTTCTTCCCATCCCCCGACAAGTGCGCCACAAACCCGCACCCGCACTTCGCCTCCTTCATTCCCTCGCCAAACGTCGCAGCCCCCACCCCGCCCGGCAACTCCTTCGCAAGCGCGCCAGTATTGCCTACCACGTAAATCGTCCCATCCGCCCCCGCCGCCGCCCCTTCCAAATCGTTCTCCCCTTCCGTCCCAAAATACGTCGCCGTCACCACCTTCAGCGGCGGCGCACCCCAGGCCACATCCATCCATCCCAGCACCGCAACGCCAATGAGCATCCACCGCACCATAAAAAATCTCACTTTCCAACCACCATAAAATCCCGCGACACCCCCGCCGCCGGCATCACCGCCGGCCCCACCCGCCTCCCCATCTGGTACGCCGTCACGCTGCACGCAATCGGCAACTTCGCCCCCGCCGGCAGCTCCGACACCATCACCTTCCCCTCCTTCACCACCACCGGCCCATACTCCACCTCATAATAAACTCCCAGCCCCGAGCTCGCCTTCGCCCCCAATTCCTTCACCTCCCCGCCCTTCAGTTCCCCCACCTCCGGAAACTCTATCGTCTGCCCCTGACCCTTCACCGTCGGCAGCGCCAGGCTCCCCCATCGGTTGGTTGCCCGATACGTCTCATCCCCCGCATTCACGGCCGACACATTCACCGCCTTCACAGGCCGCATCACCCGAAACTTCCCCGGCCCCAACTTCTCCACCGGCTCATTGATCTTGCAGCGATACTCAATCGCAGTGGAAGCATGCCCCACCTTCATCTCCCCCACGCTCCCGCCATACTCCTTGGGCATCGCGTCCAGAAAATCCGACGCCGCCGAAAACGTCCACCCATCCCCCTCGTCCAGCCACGTCAATTCCGGCTTCGCCAGCGCCTGGTGCTTTCCCATCCGCGCATGATCGCGCTCTGTTCGCCTCCGCCATCTCCTGATCGTAATGCCACATCGCCTTGCTCTTGTCCCCGTCATACTCCCCATACTTTGCCGGCCGGTGCTTTGGCCCCTCCAGATCATCATCCGTCAACCACCCCTCCTCCGCCTTCAGCGCAACACACTTCACCGCCTCTTCCCCCGCCGGCAATTGAGCCGGGATCCGGTACTTCGCCGTCTTGGCAATAAACAGAGCTGCATACGCCGACAGTTCGGGCGAACCATGAAAATGGTCCCCGCCCAGATCCACCCATGTAGACATCAGATAATTTGAATCCCCCGACCGAAATTCCTCAATGTCCTTCCTCACATACACCCATTGCGTCTGCCGCCCCAGCGCCGCTTGTATCCCCGCCTCCGGCCCAAACGTCTCGAACTGCCCGTTGACCGCCAGCAGCGGCACCCCCGCCAGCGATCCCTCCGGCGGCAGATGCGCCTTCTGATGAAAATTCCCGCTCTTGATCTGCAGCACCCCGGCCACCCGCTCCGGCCTCCAATATGCCACGTTCCTGCAGAAAATCCCCGCCGTCGAATGCCCCATCGTAATCCACGGCACGCGCTTCAACTCACCATGCCCGCTCCGGTCCGCCAGATCATCAAACGCCTTCAACCACCGCCGCCCATCCGTATTCCCCTCCTCCCAATAATGAAAAACCGCTGCGACGTGCGGCGAAAAATAGACGATCCCCAGCTCATTCTCCATGCAAACCCGCCGCACCTCCGGGTCCAGCGCAATCTCCAGTTCGATGCCCAACTGCCCCCCAACCAAAACCCCCCGCAACGTTTTCGCCTCCGCCGGCATCCACAAGAACACCTTCCCCTCCACCCCCGCCCCACCTTTCCCCACCTTCCCCGTCTCAAAAGGCACATAATACTGCCACCCCGCCCCAAAACACGACCCACCCCAAAGCCCCACCCAAACCACAACCGACAAGTACCAGTGCTTCAACACCAAAGCTCCCTGATTTCAAGCACCACCAACGACTACCAACCCATACCCCCATACCCCCATACCCGCATCCTCGTTAACCCCCACACAATCAAAAACAAAACCTCCCCACATCATCCCGGTAGTCACCTCAAACATTCATCATTCTTCCTTCATCTCCTCCTCTCCGTGCCTCCGTGTCTCCGTAGTAGAATCTTTACGATTACCCAAACACGTTACTTGACACAGAACCACAATCTCCCTATCCTCCAGTAGTCCCAAAAAGGGGGGATCAACCCGGCCGTGCATGTGTCACGCCTCCCCCCTTTGAACAAAAAGAAGGAGGCCACCATGCCCGCAGTCTCACCCGCCAGACTCGCCGCCAACCGCAACAACGCCCAGCACTCCACCGGCCCACGCTCCCCCGACGGCAAAGCCCGCTCCTCCCAAAACGCCCTCACCCACGGCCTGTCCTCCACCTCCCTCCTCCCCCCCGAAGATCAGCAACCCTTCCAACTCCACCAGCAATCACTCCTCGATTCCCTCCGCCCCACAAACTCCATCCAACTCCTCCTCGCCCAGCGCCTCGCCCTCCTCTCCTGGAAACTCCTCAAATGCTCCATGGCCGAGTCCGCCCTCACCACCCGCACCAACGCCAGCCGCCAATCCTCAGTCGAACGAGCCAACGCCGCCGCCCAGCAGGAATACGCCCAGTACGTTGCCGACCGCCCCTACCTCAAGATCATCAAGCGCCCTCCTCCCACTCCCCAGCCCTCTCCAGCGCCTCTCGACTCCTCCGCCATCCTCCTCGACCAGACCCTCGCCGCCGCCGACAACACCCTCACCCGCCTCCAACGCTACGAAGGCGCCGCCGAACGCTCCTTCTTCAAAACCCTCAAGGAATACCAGCAACTCCAAAAACTCCAACAACAAAACGAACCCACCGACCCCGCCCTTCCCCCAATGAATCAATGCCCCGATCAACCGATGAATCAATCCCAACCAAACGAACCCACCCCTGCCTCTCCTCCAATGAATCAATGCCCCGATGAATCAATCAATCAATGCTCACAAAACCAACCCACCGCCCCCACCCCTCCCCCAATAAATCAATGCCCCGATGAACCAATGAATCAATCCCCCTCTCCCCCGAATCTCTTGTCTCCAGTTTCCAGTCTCCTGTCTCAACCCGCCCCCCTCAATCCCCACTCGTCTCCTCCAGAATCTTCCGCAAATACCCGTTTTCCCGGCGAGTCGCCTCCAGATCAAACACCAGATACTTAATGCTCAGCCGCAGGTAATCCAAACTCTCCTGGAGATTCCCCACCGTAAGCCGCAGGCGCTGATGGCGCTGCCGCGTTTCATCCGCAAGTTTTTCCAACTTCGCCCGCTCCGTCGCCGGAAGCGTGCTGATCTCGCCCATCAACTCGGCCAGCTTCGTCTGAAACTCCTGCTCGTTCATCGTCTGTGCTCCTCAACTAAAATTCCCGGTGCTGCGGGACCTTTAGCAATAACTATTCCAATAATCTCAGAAGGGGATAACTGTGAAAATCGGTCCGCCTCAATCAGCAATAACGCTCCCCTGCAGGCGTTTTTGGGTCATTTGGATTGCGCAAGTCGTGCGGGATGTTGTGTCCGCGAAACATTATCGGACCCGTCTGTGGCGATCACGCAACACGCCCACGCCACTGGTGCATTTGGGGAACATGAATTTTACTTCCCGGCAAACGCTTTCCGAAGCCGAAATCCCCCTGCCCCGCCCCATCAGAATACAACCACCGAGGCATACCCCACCGCATTCTCCGCCGGCTGCGGTGCCACCGCCGCCAGCGTCTGATAGCTATTGGTATGTTGCAGCACCAGTGCTTCCTTGGCCCCCATCTCCAGACACGCCCCCAGCATCGCCGCAATCGCCCCGCCCCCGCACGCGTTCAGCCGCGTGTTGCTCTCCGCCACGATGCTATCCGCGGCCAGCGAAGTCACCAGTTGAAGCAGCCGCCGATCATTGTCCAGCGCCCACTCCAACGCCCGCGCCCCGACCCCCGCGGGCGAAAACCGGTAACTCGGCCCGTAATGCGTCAAATCGCTGCTGGCCAGAAACACCGCCTTCAGATTGGATTCCGCCAATCGCTTCGCCGTCTGCCGCCCAATCTCCACCGCATTCGCCACGGGCGGAACCTCAATCGGCAATACCGCCGCGGCCGGCCATGCAACCTGGATCAGCGGAAGCTCCACCTCCACCGCATGCTCATGCTGATGCAGGCGCCCGTCCACCGTGAACAAATCCGGTATCTCTGTCAGCTTTGCTTCCAGTTCAAGCGGCAAATCCGATTCGCCCCCCGGCACCAGCCATCGCGCATGGGAATCCAACGCCGCCCGCGCAATCGGAATCGGAGTGTGAATAGCGCCAAAAACGACAACCACGTCCGCCCCGCCCTGACCGGCGATGGCCGCGATGGT
This sequence comes from uncultured Phycisphaerales bacterium, assembly GCA_963788015.1. Taxonomy (GTDB): domain Bacteria; phylum Planctomycetota; class Phycisphaerae; order Tepidisphaerales; family Tepidisphaeraceae; genus JBBRHH01. The sequence continues at coordinate 256,636 of CAWBEY010000012.1, read as the reverse complement.
TTGCCCTGCGATTGCCCCACTGCAGATCCACCCCGCATGCGGAACGATCCCACCGATAAACCGTTTCCCGGACGCAGGAATCTCGGCCTGTTGCAGATAGGATTGAGCTTCCGCTCGACAGGCGGCGGCATCCGCCGGATAGAAACGTCCCGCAACCGCGGGAGCCCTCACGGGGCTGTGGCTTGGCCCGGACATGCGTTTCACTATAATCATTCCCATGCCACCTGTCTGGTGCAGAAGTTGGCTGATTAAATGCGATACTCGGTGAGTGTTGACGACGAGGACGATCAGGCGCGAGGTTCAAAATGGCTGAGCAGAAAAAAGATGACCTGGCCGACTTGCTCGCCTCCCTGGCGGCCGGCGAGGTTCATCACGAAGAAGACCACCACGACGACGAGCACCATCACGACGAGCACCATGACGACGAACAACACTACGAAGAGCCAGCCCCACCAGTAGTTCCCCCACCCCCCGCCCCGCCCGCGCACCCAACCTCCGCTCCGGCCCCTGTCCGTGCTGCATCCGCCCCGCCCCGCGCACCCGCGCCTCCCAGGCCCGCCGCGCCAGCAGCGGCATCTCCTTCGCGCTCAGCAGCTCCCGCCGCCACCTCCGCATCGAAAGTCTCCCGCCCCGCCGCTCCAGGTTCCGCCCCTGCACCATCTGCCCCGGCCGCTCCTCCCTCCCGCCGTCCCGCCACCCCCCAAGGCGGCGTCCCCGCCCAACCAGCCCGTCCCGCCGCACCCGCCGCTCCCGCCCGCGCTGCCCGCCCCGCCTCCCCTGGCTCCGGAACCTTCCGCCCCGCCGCCCCCGTCACTCCCTCCCGCCCCGCCACGCCCGGTCAGGCATCACGCCCCGCGGCACCTGTGCAACAGGAACCGCCCCCCCTGGAGGACCAGCCCCTCAGCGTCAGTGATGATGCCTTCGATTTGAACGACGACGAAGACATGGGCCTAGACGCGCCGTCCCAGGACGTCATCCTCCACTACAACCCCAACGCGCCCCCGCCCCCAAAGCGTCACATGGTTCGGCCAAGCGAAATGAAGCAAACCATGCTGCCCATCTTTCTGGTGGTCGGCGACGACCTTCCCCCTCATCACCGCATTCGGATTTATCTCCGACGTCGACTCAGCCTTCAGCATCCTGCGCGGCTGGATCGGTATGGTGCTGGCCGGCTTCGGCCTGCTCATGCTCGCCTCCGCCGTCTTCACCTTTCTTCAAATTAAAAACGAGGCCGCGGCAAAGAAACCATCCCCTTAATGTTAGTTTCTCCATTGCGTTGACAGTCGGTCACATGCCTCACTAGTATCTCGCAACAAACCCGACAGGAGTTCCATGGCCAGTGAAAATGTGCAGGAGTTTACAGACGCTAATTTTGACGCCGAGGTTCTAAACGCCACCGAGCCCGTGCTCGTGGATTTCTGGGCCGAATGGTGCATGCCCTGCCGCATGCTCACCCCCACCATCGAAAAAATCGCCAAGGAATACGCAGGCAAGGTCAAGGTTGGAAAAGTCGATACAGATTCCAACCGCGAAATTTCCCTGAAGTATCGCATCGACGCCATCCCCACCGTCCTGCTCTTCAAAGGCGGCCAGATCGCCCAGAAGTTCGTCGGACTCCGCCAGGAAAAAGATTTCCGCGAAGCCCTCGACGCGGCCGCCGTGGGATAAGTCCCAGCCGCCCCCGAGCCATCCAATAGAACGAAAACGCCGGCAATTTACCGGCGTTTTCTCATTGAATACAACCAGGCAAAGATGATGAACACATGGCCACCGACCCGGAACAACATCCCTCGCGCTACGTGATCGGCATCGACCTGGGCACCACCAACTCCGCCGCTGCCTACGTCGATACCGCCGCCGCCCATTGGGCAGTGCAAGATTTTCCCATGCCTCAGTTAGTCGGCCCTGCCCAGGTCGAAGCCCGGGAAACTCTCCCTTCCTTCCTATACGAAGCCACCGACGCCGAAGCCGCCGGCGGTGCCCTCCGCATGGCCTGGGATACCGACGCTCCCAAATCCGCCATAGGCCTCTTTGCCCGCGACCATGGCGCAGCCGTCCCAGGGCGCCTGGTCGTCTCCGCCAAATCATGGCTTTGCCATAGCGGCGTTGACCGCACCGCCGCCCTCTTGCCCTGGCATGGCGCTGCCGACGTGCAGCGCATCTCCCCCGTCGAGGCAAGCCGCCGCTATCTCGCCCATATCCGCTCCGCGTGGGACCACCGGTTTCCAGATCATCCCATGTCCCAGCAGGAAGTGATCCTGACCGTCCCGGCCTCCTTTGACGAAGTCGCCCGCGAACTCACCGTCGAAGCGGCCACCACCGCCGGAATCGCCCGTGTCGTTCTGCTCGAAGAACCCCAGGCCGCCTTCTATGCCTGGATCAACGCCCAAGGCCAGCGGTGGGAAGCGCAGGTCGAAGCCGGCCAAACCATCCTCGTCTGCGACATCGGCGGCGGAACAACCGATTTCACCCTCATCCGCGTCCGCCGCGCCGACGATGGCAAAGTGATCTTTCACCGCGTGGCCGTCGGCGAACATCTCATCCTCGGCGGCGACAACCTCGACCTGGCCCTCGCCCATCACGTCGAGCAAAAGCTAAAGGACCAATCTCGCCCCGCCCTCGATCCCCGGCAATGGGGGCAGTTGGTGCGCAGTTGCCGCGTCGTCAAAGAAACCCTCCTCGGCCCAGACGCCGGCCAGCGCGCCGGAATCAACCTCACCGCCGGCGGCTCCCGCTTGATCGGCGGTTCAATCCAAATCGAGCTATCCCGCGACGAAGTCGAAAACCTGCTCGTCGACGGGTTTCTGCCGAAGGTAAGCCTGGAAGATCGCCCGGCCAGTAGACGCTCCGGATTCCAGGAGTTCGGATTGCCCTATGCCTCCGATCCCGCAATCACCCGCTACCTCGCCGCATTTCTAAAAGCCCATGCGACCGACGGCGCGACCGCATCCCGTCCCGATCTTGTCCTGTTCAACGGCGGATTGTTCGAATCGCCCGTGCTGCGAGCTCGACTGGTCGAAGTCTTGACCGGATGGTTCCAGGAAAAAGATCCCGTCATTAAGGCATGGGCGCCGGTAATCCTGGAAAACGATCGGCTCGACCTGGCCGTCGCCCGCGGCGCGGCCTACTACGGCATGGTCCGCCGCGGGCAGGGGGTCAAAATCTCCGGCGGCCTCGCCCACTCCTATTACATCGGCGTCCATGCCACCGGCGATGGCGCGTCCCCCAAAGCCATCTGCCTTCTGCCCGCGGGCGTGGAAGAAGGCCACGACGTGGACTTGTCAGGCCGCCGCTTCGATCTGCTGATCCGCCAGCCCGTTGAGTTTCCGCTCTATGTCTCCAGCACGCGCACCACCGATCCACCCGGAGCACTGCTGGAGGTGGACGCAGAACAGATGACGCCGCTGCCCCCCATCCGAACCGTCCTCCAATCCGGCCGAAAGACCGCGGCCGACACCGTCTCCGTCAACCTCCACGCCCGACTCACCGAAATAGGCACACTCGACCTCTGGTGCGCCGAACTGCACGGAGAGCGAAAGTGGCGGCTCCAATTCGATGTGCGTTCGGCGGTGCGATCCGATGTCGCCGAGCATGAGGGAGAGGCCGAAACACAAGGCGTGGTGGACGAGGGAGTCGTGGCCCAATGCACGCAAGTCATCCGCGCAGACCTTCATGCGCACCAGCAATGGAAGCACGGAACGGCCCGAGGCCTTGGTTAAGCGGCTGGAGGAGATCACTGCGATGTCGCGACAAGACTGGCCGGCGACCTTAATGCGGAGCTTCTGGGAAGCTTTACTGGCGTTGGAGGATGGCCGGCGGCAGGGCGAAAGTCACGAAGCACGCTGGCTAAACCTCACCGGCTTTTCATTACGCCCCGGCTACGGCCTGGCCGTCGATGACTGGCGCGTCGCACAAACCTGGCGGCTCTTCCCCGCCAAAGTGCTCCATGACAAAAACGAACTGTGCCGGGCCGAGTGGTGGATTTTGTGGCGGCGCATCGCTGGAGGCTTGAGCGTCGGCCAGCAGCAAACATTGGCCGAACCCCTGCTGGCAACCCTACGCGCCAAGGTCCGAAAACCCGCCACCACGGCCAAGATCGGACAACACGAACTGGCCGAGATGCTCAGGACGCTGGGGGCGTTGGAGTTGTTGAAAGAGTCCACAAAAGTCGAGCTTGGTGATCTGCTCCTGGAACTTGCCGGCCGGGAACGGACGCCATCTCTGCGCGAAGCCGCGCTCTGGGGACTCGGCCGCATCGGCGCCAGGGTGCCGGTGTACGGGCCACTGAACGCGCTGGTGGAAGTGGAGACGGTTGAGGCGCTGGGCAGCGCCCTGATGCACCTGAAGGACGCTGGACAGGCGGCGGCATTCACCCTTGTCCAATTGACGCGACTCACCCAGGACCGCTACCGCGACGTCTCTGAGCCAACGTGCCAGTCAGCCGCGCACTGGCTAGAGGCCAACGGCAACAATACTCATTTCAAAGAACTGATCACCAAAGGCGGCCGCCTGCAGGAACAGGAACAGCGCAGCGTCTTCGGCGAAAGCCTTCCACGCGGCTTGCAAATCGAGTGATGCTCAGGAGGGATGGTTATGATCTTCGAGTTCTTCCAGCGGAAGGTGCTCGGTTTCATCCAGCGGAGTCAGTTCCTCCAGATCCAGAATCTCTGCATCCCCCGCGTGCTCTTCAAACGCCTCAAGTGGAATCACCTCTTCCACCGGGTGCTCCTCCCCTGGCAGCGGGATGAGTTCCTCCATCGTGGCGCTGGGAGCGATATCCTCGATGGTGCCAGTGGGGGCCAGGTCGTCGCCGCCATCGTCCTGATGGTGCGTGGTTTCAACCGCTCCGCCGGCCTGAATGTCCTCGTCCGCCGGAACGCCATCAAGCTGAACCACAAACACCACCGGTCCAATCTGAACCGTGTCGCCAGCCTGAACCACCGACTCCTGAATGCGGATGCCGTTGTGGAACGATCCGTTAGAGCTGCCAAGATCTTCCAGCTTGAGGATGTCGCCATCCTTGATCAGGCGGCAGTGCTTTCGCGAAACCTCCCCCAGCGGAATGCGAAGATCGCAGTCCTCGCGCCGGCCGATAATCGTGATATCGCGGGGCAGCGAGAAGCTTCGGCGCTCCCCGTCCGATTTGAACATTACAAGAACAACCTGCATGGTAAATTAATCCTCGAGCGCGAGCGACGTATTCAACCCCCTGAATGTACAGAGTACGGCGTGCAACGGCAACAGGGAACTTCGCGAGCATAAAGATCAAAAACGCCCTGGCCGCCGGCGCTCGTGAAATTTCATTTACTGTCGCGTCGGGAAGGATTATGCTGCGGTTCCGACGTCCCACAAATCCAGGAGCGGCCGATGGCTGTGAAACCCGATCAGGCGCAGGTCTTAAAGGCTGTCGATATCTATATGCCGCTGGCATATGGAAAAGACACGCCACCCGTCACCGTGCGCTCCTTGATCTCAACGCTCCGCACGTTTAGCGGCGACTTCTTTTCCGCCCCCGTCTTCGCAAAAGATCTTCACACGCCGCCGACGCGCTACAGCCTGCGCCTGGGCAACAGCTCCTACCCGCACATGAAGCTGGTCTTTCAGCTCAGCCCCGACGATCAGAGCTTTCTCTTCAAGGCCGACACCCACGACAAGCATTGCTGCCCTCCAGAAAGATCTCCCGAATTCACCGCCTTCATGCAGCTAATGGAGCAGAACCAGCGGCTGTCGGAACGGATTGAGGCGGCATGGGGCGAAGCAGGATTGCCAACCTTCAAGACCTACCTGCGAGAGGACCTCGCGCGTCGGCAGACAAAATAGAATGGATGACCGCAGTAAGAATCTGGAGGAACGTTGGCACATCCGCGCACTTGGCTCGCATCGGTACTGATTTGTTTTGCACTACTTTGGTGTCCCTGGACGACTGCCGCTGAAAACCCGACATTGAAGGTCCAGTACAAGTGCGGCGAAAAGCGCGCTGACAGCAACCAGATCAAGCCCCAGTTGCAGATCGTCAATGAAGGGGACGCGGCCGTGCCCTTGAAGGAACTGACGATCCGCTACTTCTTCACCATCGACGGAGACAAGCCACAATCCTACTGGTGCGACTGGTCGCCGCTGGGGAAGGACAATATCACGTCGCAGTTCGGCAAGCTGGAGAAACCCGTTGATACCGCCGACTCCTTTCTCGAAATTGGATTCACAGACGCCGCCGGAGAGGTAAAGGCCGGCGGCGCCAGCGGCGAAATCCAGAGCCGCTTTTCCAAGGGCGACTGGAGCAACTACGACCAGTCGAATGACTTCTCCTTCGACGCCGGCATCGATCAATGGACAGATCAGCCAAAGGTGGCGCTGTACCGAAATGGCAAGCTGGTGTGGGGCACGGAGCCCGGTGCACCGGCCGGGAAGGCCGCTGGTGGTGCCCCTGCGCCGCGCCGGTTCAACTCCCCCCGCCCGACAGCAAAAACATCTACACCCAGCGCTTCCTGGAGATCTGGAAGGATCTGCACAACGAGAAAAACGGATATTTCAGCCCCGAAGGCATCCCCATATCACGCCCCCGAAACGTTCCTCATCGAAGCGCCAGACTATGGCCATGAGACGACCTCGGAGGCCATCAGCTACTGGATATGGCTTGAAGCACAGTATGGCCACGTCAGCGGCGATTGGTCCAAACTCGGCCAGGCGTGGACGATCATGGAAAAATACATGATCCCCACAGCACAGGATCAGCCCACCAACAGCTTTTACAACGCCGCCAAGCCGGCGACGTACGCACCTGAATTTGACCAGCCCAGCGATTATCCCGCGCTTTGAGCAGCGGGCGTGGGCGGGATCCGACCCGATTGCCGAGGAACTGAAAAAGGCTTACGGAACATCCGATTTGTACGGAATGCACTGGCTGCTGGACGTGGACAACTGGTACGGCTTCGGTGTCCGAGGTGACGGCAAGGGCAGGCCAAGCTACATCAATACCTTCCAGCGCGGGCCGATGGAGTCTGTCTGGGCCACGATTCCTCAACCATCCTGGGACGCCTTCAAATTTGGCGGCCCCAATGGGTTTCTCGACCTGTTTGTAAAGGACAACGGATACGCACGGCAGTGGAAGTACACCAATGCACCCGACGCGGATGCGCGGGTCGTGCAGGCGATGTACTGGGCGAATGCGTGGGCGAAGGCCGCCAAGCAGGAGGCCGCAGCGCCGACGGCCAAAGCGGCGCGAATGGGCGACACCCTGCGCTACGCGATGTTCGACAAGTATTTCAAGAAAATGGGCTGCGAAAGCCCGACCGGACCGGCCGGGACAGGCTACGACAGCGCCACTATCTCCTGGGCTGGTACTACGCCTGGGGCGGCGCGGCCGACGCCAGCGCCGGCTGGGCCTGGCGCATCGGGTGCAGCCATGCCCACAGCGGATATCAAAACCCCATGGCGGCCTGGGTGCTCTCGACACAGGAAGCATTCAAACCCAAATCCACCAATGGTGCCCGCGACTGGGACATAAGCCTGCACCGCCAGATCGAGTTCTACCACTGGCTGCAAGGCAGTGAGGGCGGCATCGCCGGCGGCGCCACCAACAGTTGGAACGGGCGCTACGATCCCCACCCGGCGGGGTCCAGCACGTTCTACGGCATGGCCTACGACGCGCAGCCGGTCTATCACGATCCTCCCAGCAACGATTGGTTTGGCTTTCAGGCATGGACCATGGAGCGGGTCGCCGAATACGCATATCTGTCGCAAGACCCGGCCGCGCTGGAGGTGCTCAGCAAATGGGCGCAGTGGGCCATGGGCAGCGTCAAGCTGGAAGGCGAGGCCGGTTATCAGGTGCCCCAGACGCTGGAGTGGAATGGAAAGCCAGATTCGTGGGACGCCAAACAGCCCGGCAAAAACGCCGACCTGCACGTGACGGTGAAAGAGTGGAGCAACGATGTCGGCGTGGCGGCGTCGCTTGCGCGGGCATTGCTGTATTTCAGCGCGGCGCAGGAAAGAGCAGGCAAAGAAGATCCACGCGCGGCGGCCATGGCGCGTGAGCTACTGGATCGGATGTGGAAAAGCAGCCGGGACGAAAAGGGCGTGTCGGCCCCCGAGGCGCGGGCGGATTACAAACGCCTCTTCGATCAGGTGGTCTACGTGCCGCCGGGCTGGGAAGGCAAAATGCCAAATGGAGATGCGATCAAGAGCGGCGTGAAGTTCATCGACATCCGCTCGAAATACCGCGAAGATCCGGCCTTCCCCGAAGTGGAGAAAGCATACAAGGCGGGCAGGGCCCCCACGTTCCGCTACCACCGTTTCTGGGCCCAAGTCGAAGTGGCGCTGGCCAACGCGGCGGCGGCCGACGTGGGACGATTCGGCGAAGCAAAATAGTCGCACTAAGGTATTCATGAGCTCATCCAACAACATTCACGAGAACCAATCCCGTCGAGAGTTCCTCGCCACTTCGGCGGCCATCGTAGCCGCTGCGGCCGCCGTATCCGCCGCGCCTGCGACCACCGCGCCGGTGACGCGGCGGGCTTGGAAAAAAGCAGTCATGTTCGGCATGGTCGAGGGAAACGCCACGTTGCTGGAGAAGTTCAAGCTCCTGCGCGACGCTGGTTTTGATGGGGTGGAACTGGACGCGCCGGGGAAATACAAGCCCGAGGAAGTTGCGGCTGCCTGCAGGGAAACGGGCATCGAAGTGGAGGGGGTGGTGGATGCGGTGCATTGGAATATCACGCTGTCCGACCCCGACCCGAAGCACCGCGCCACGGCCGTCGAGATGCTCAAGAACGCCCTGCGCGAGTGCAAGGCTTTCGGCGGGACCAGCCTGCTGCTGGTGCCGGCCGTGGTGAACAAACGTGTGTCTTACGCCGATGCATACGCCCGATCGCAGGAGGAAATTCGCAAGGCCATTCCTGTAGCTCAGGAGACGGGGGTGAAGATCGCCATCGAAAACGTATGGAACCAGTTTCTCCTGAGCCCCCTCGAGGCGGCGCGGTTCGTGGATGAATTTGAAAGTCCCTGGGTGGGATGGCATTTTGATGTGGGCAATGTGATTAATTATGGCTGGCCCGAACAGTGGGTGAAAATTCTCGGGCTGCGCATCTCTGAAGCTGCACATCAAAGAGTTCAGCCGCAAGAAGCGTGATCAGGAGGGGTTGACGAAGGGGTTTGACGTAGAGCTCCTCGAAGGCGACAACGACTGGCCGGCCGTGATGAAGGCCCTGGACGAAGTGGGCTACAAGGGCTGGGCGTGCGCCGAGGTGCCGGGCGGAGGCGCGCAGCGCCTGAAGGTGGTCAGCCAGAAACTCGATCAGATTTTGGCGCTATGAAACATGCGAGGCGGCTGTGGCTATCCCGCTGCCAGCCATTCCTGCAGCGCCCGCTGCCCCGCCGCCCGATCCATTAAATCTCCTATTCGCTCGTCGCCCCACATCATTTGCCACACGCTTCCCGCATCCCTGAAAACAAGCTCCTTCAGCCGCACCAGATAATAAATCGGAAGCCGCAGCGATCCCTTCGGCACCGAATATCGCCTGGCAATTTCCCCCGGCGGCGGAAGCAGCCGGGTCAATAACATCCCCGCCCGCCGATGCAGCGGCTCGCTTCCCAGCAGCCGCGCCGTGTGCGTGCCCACGGGCGACGCTTCCAGGGGACACAATATTTGCGTCCGCGCCCAGTCCAGCATCCGCGCATCAAAATCAACTGGCCGCATGCGCCCCAGCATCTGCTCTGCAATATCCGCCCCCAGCCAATCCCGCGCCAGCGTCAGCATCAGAAACACCGCCCGCACCGCCCCCGCCTCCGCTGCCCGACTTTCCACCGCATCCCAGTCTAGCGAAGTCGCTTCGGCGGCCCGCGCGATGTCGCACAGCGATTTAAGCGCAAACTCATCAAACCAATCCCGCCGCGCATGTCGGGCCGCATGCAAACACAGATGCAACAGCGTGTCCTCGGCCGACAGCGCAAAAGCATCCTGTCCCCCAATTTTCACCGCCCGCCGCCGTTCCCACAGACCCTCCAGATCAACACGGTAGGGGGAGTCGGGTCCTTCGATGTGCCAATGCACTTCAATGGAAAAAGAATTCTCCCGCAGCATGGCCGGCAAATGCGCTGCCTGCTTGCACTGCTCTCCAATCTTTCCGTCCTGTTCCGGTGCATACCCAAGGCTTCGCAGCGCGTCGATCACGTTTGGCAAGTCCTCCCGCCGCGCCAGGAGGTCGATGTCCGTCATCGGCCGAAGCGCCACGTTGCGATACACCTCCTGCGCCAGGTACACCCCTTTCAGCAGAATGATTTCCACTCCCCGCTCCCGCAGCACCTCCAGCACCTTTTCCAGTTGCGAATACAGTTGCAGGTTCCGCGCCGCCGCCGTCACATACGCACGCCGAAGCCGCCCGCGAATTTCCTGCGGCACGGCCGCATCGGCGCCCGCCCGCGCGTGCAGCAGGGGGGTCAACTGGTGGCGATCCGCCTGATCCGCAAGCGCGCCCACTCCTGCGCGCTGAGCGCAGGAATCTCCCGCGCGGTCCCCCTCCGCAACAGATTCAACAGTGCTTCGCCAACAGCAGGATCAGTCATTCAAACCCCGCCCAACACGAGTTGCGCATCCTCTTCCACCAGCCGCGCCAACTCGCCCAGCGCGGTCAGATCGCGCGGCCGCTCCAGCCGGGCCACGTGCCCGGACTTGGCCAGCTTCGAGCACTGATCCAGATGCAGCGGCGCCGCCCCCGTCGAAGCCAATATCCGCGCCGTATACGAACACCGCAATAATTCCAGAAACGCCTGCCGCGGCGCAGGCGCTGTCACCCGCCGCTCCGGCGCATCGTGCAATACATAAATCCGATGGAGCGGCAGCGCCTCGACCCCAAAAGTCTCGGCCACCCGGTGCGCGCGCTTCTCTTCATCCGGATGCGCCAAAGGCAAATCATCCAGCGTATGCCCCAACGACTCCGCCGCGTCCGGGCAAAGTTTCAACTGTGGAAAGGCCGGATAGATCAGCGCCGATCCATCTTCCAGAATCTGGATGGCGGCAATATCATCCGTCACCATCGCATGACCGCGCGACTCCAGGCATGCGGCCGTTGTCGATTTGCCCATCCCGCAATCGCCGATGAAACAAACCGCCCTTCCGTCGATCGCCACCGCGCTGGAATGCAACACCAGCATCCCGCATGCTGCAACAACACCGAAATGGCCGCCCCCAGCAGATAAATCCGCACGACGCGCTCATCCGCCGTCTCCACCCGCTCGATGACTATTTCCTTCCCGTCCCTCACCTCGTACAGCCCCGCCTCCGTCCAGGTGATGCAAGTCTCGTCGGCCGACGCGTGATAGCATCGCCCCGTTTCAAATCCCTCAGGCGGCCGGCGCTGTGCCTGCCCAAGGCGTATGACGACATCCGCCTGCGCCGCCGGGTGCTCGATAAGCTCCGGCAGGCGCAGGTCGGAATGAATCGTCAGGCCGTACGCGGTATAGGAATACACAAAAATCCCACGTCTTCAGGCCAGGCAAGTCTCGGCGCGCATCGCCTCAACCTGCGATTCCAGTTCAGCAATCTGCCGGCCCTGTTCCCGCACCACGGCATAAAGCGCCTGAATGGCCGACAGCGCCACGCCACTGGCGTCCACCATGTTGATGTGCCGGTCATCCTCGCCAACGCCAAAGGCGGCGGCAAAGTCCTGCGCCATCGGGCCCAGGTGGCGAATGGAGCGTTCTTGGTCCTTGTAGTTCCAGGTGGTGATCGGCAAGGCCGCGACGGCCGCCAGGATGTCGGCCGAATCAACCGACCGAAACGCTTCCTTGATGTTCCTGTCGCTCTCGAGCTGTTGGGAACTGCCGCCTCGCGGCACCTGCTCCGTCATTTTCTCCACTGTGCCATGCACTGTCAGTTCCGGCGCGGCATAAGGCTGGCGCGGCTGGGGCGCTGGCTGCGATTGTTGTTTGGGTTCTTCTTGCATCATGTTCTCCCTTCTTCTGGTTATCCGATCAAAAACGAAGCTGGTTAGAGTTGCCGGGCAACGGCACCTGCTGCGTCAGTTCCTGCACGTCGCCGTGCCGAATCAACTCCGGCGTCGCGTACGCCTGCTTCGCCTGCGCGGCCTTCTCAGGCTGCTGCACTACTGTCTGCTGTTCCTGCTTCACATGAACCTTTCTCGGCACTTGGCCGACGAAAAATAAAACCTATCCCGGCTCGACACCGAGCCGTATTTTCTACAACCCCACCGACGGCAACGGCAGAAAACTGCCGAGGTCGGCCAGGTTGCCGATAATCACTTTTCCATCACGCTCAACCCACGCATGGGCCCGAAACCTGCTCCCCTTGCGCTCCACGCCAATTTGCAATTGCGTTGGATACCCGCGCCGCCTGCAAAGTAGTTGCAGCGCCAGCGCCTGCGTCAGACAACTCGCCCCCGGCACGCGCCGCGCCGCCACGCCCACCGCCCAGGCAATTTCCTCGGGCGACATTTCGCATTCCACGCCTTGATCGAAGCATGGCTCAAACGCGCCACCATCCTCTTCAACACCCGAAACGGCACGACCCACAGCCCAAGCCGGATGACGATCACCAGCCCCAGCGCCTTGACGAGCAGCGCGCGTTTCGCCGGCTCAAGTTGATCCCACTTATGCAGTGACCGCATGAATGACCTCAATCAACTTCTCGCCTTCCAGCCGCCGCAACAGCGTGAATAAATCCGTCTCGCACTGCTCCGGCGTCACGTCATATTCAGCCAATATCGTGTCTCGCAGTTTCTGAACGCTCACCGGTTCCTGCACCAGCGCCCAGACCCGCGCCCCCACCGCGTCCAGTCCGTAATACACCCCGGACGTCGTGTGAAGAATCACCGCCTCCCCGGCCAAATCCCGCGACACCTGCTGCTTCACAGCGCATACCGTCGAAGCCAGTGATAAAAGCTCTGCGTCAGCCATGAAAAACACTTTCCCTTTGGAGACCACGCCGATCGACTCACCCACGGACAGAACGCTTGAATATGGGGCTGCAAATCGCCCCTTGTCAAGCAACCATTGCCCTTCAAACAAACACCGCAAAAAGAAACCCCTTACCCATCCCGCCAAGCCCGCACGATCGTTTTTAAATTATTTGGCTTTGCATTGTAGAGCTCGACGATGTATGTTCTATCCGCACTGTAGATATGAGCATTATAATACTTCTTTAGGATGCCAAGCATCCATCGCCTTTCGACTCAACGGAGTATTCCATGAAAACCGTCTTCGCCATTATCGGCCTTCTGTCCCTCGCAGGCTGCACCACGCCGCGCTCCAGCACTCCCGGCGCCGGTCACCTGTTCCACGCCGCTGCCGCCCACGATATCGCACCACTGCGTTACGTCGTTGATCCGCCCGATGAGATCACCATCCTCGCCCCCGGCATCGGGGAATTGAATGGCCAGAAGCAGACCGTCAGCCAGGAAGGTACCGTCACCTTTAACCTCCTGGGGGCCGTCACCGTGGCCGGCCAAACCCCCGACGAAATCGCCGACCGCCTCAAGCAGTTGGTCAGCCGTTATTACTCCAACCCCGAGGTGAAGGTGGTCGTCACCGCCCACAGCAAGTTTTATTACGTCTTTGGAAAGGGCGTCAACAGCACCGGCCCGCACGCCTACACCGGCCGCGACACCGTCGTCCACGCCCTGGCCCAGTCCGGCCTCAGCGAGGGCGGCTGGCCCGAACAGGTGCGCGTCAGCCGCCCCGCCCGAGGCAACCGCGCCAGCCCCGAAACAGCCGTCGTCGACTTCACCCAGGTCTTCGAGCGCGGCGACCTGAAGCAGAACTTCCTCTTGGAAGAAGGCGACATCATCTACGTCCCCGACACCCCATTGCACGCCCTTGTCTATAACATTGGACAAGTCACCGGCGCCATCGGCGGCAGCGCCAACCTCGTCCAAGCCGGCACCGCCGTCCGCACCGGTGCGCCATGATGTGCTCCGCCTTCCATACAGCGTGGGAGAGCGAAAGGAAGCGCGAGGGCCCTCCGAGCTCGCATCCACCCCCTTCAACCGTGGCATAGACGTCCCGCCCATCCGCCAAATTCCTATCAAAATCTAAACATAACTCAACCCTCTCCCAAGCCTCTGCACGTCTCAGCGCCGCCGTGGTAAAAACTCCTCTCCTCCTCCGTGCCCTCCGTGCCTCCGTGGTGAAAAGTATCGAAGAGGAGCTGTTTTAGGGAAAGTAGTATCTCGAAAAAAAACCCGCAGAGTCTGATGACTTCGCGGGTCTGGACAGCGTGATGAGCCGAAGGTGAGAATCGAACTCACAACCCCCGCTTTACGAAAGCGGTGCTCTACCGTTGAGCTACTTCGGCATCGGAAGCAATTTGTGACCGACGATGATAATCGGGGGACTACGGCCAGTCAAAACCTGCGCCGCCGTCATAGGATCGGCCTCCAAATGGCCCGGCTTAACCCGTCCCGTCGATCAACGCGTTTGGCCGATCGATCCGAAGGCGCGTACAATCATGCGCTCGATTCAACCAGCAGCAGGCCCTCCTACAGCCTGGGCCCCCTCATCTTCGTCTCTGGCATCCCGGAACTTTTCACCCTCTGAATCGTCACAACCGCCAGCCATTCGCCCACGGGCACCCGTAGGTTCTCTTTGGAGATGTCGCCCATGCGCCAAACATTCCCGATATCCATTGCCCTCCCTTTGCTGCTCGCAATCTCCCTCATCACCATCGCCACCATAGCAGGGGAGAACCCACCCGCACCCCACCGCCCCTCCAGGAAAGTCCAGGATTTCCTGGGCCCGCGCATGCTCGCCATCCTGGACAACGCCAAAACCGTCACGGCCTTCCGCCTCGCGCCAATCAATGCCAGCGAACGTGCTTCCGAACAAATGGATGGCTACCCCATCTCCGACATCGCCCCCGAGCAACCCGACGACTTCGCAGCCAAAGTGCTCACCCTCCTGTATGACGACAAAACCTACGACTTCGACATTGCCAAGGCCTGCGATCCCACCCCCGGCGTCGGCCTGCGAATCACCAGCCCCGAAGGAATCGTCGACATCCTCCTCTGCTTCGACTGCAACCAACTTCTTCTGTTCACCACCGATGGCAAGCACAAGGACGTGGAGCACAAGATCCAAAACTTCGACCACGCCCGCCCAGCCTTTATCGAGCTCGCCAAAAAAGCGTTCCCAAACGACAAGGCCATCGCCGCGCTCAAGTAGTGCCGCCCCGCCCTTAACGTCACACGACACCAGGTTTAACCGTCATACGGCGGCGGGCTCATCGGCGAGTTGCCACTGGACCTGTTTGGCGTCGCCCCAGAGGTTGTCAAGATCGTAGTACTGGCGGGCTTCGTCGCTGAAGACGTGGACGATCAGGTCAACGAAGTCGAGAAGGATCCAGCTTTCGCCTTCGTAGCCGCTGCGTGTGAGGGATTTGAAGTCGCGCTCGTTTCCAAGTTCGTCGATGTCGCGGGCGACGCTGCGCATCTGGCGGGCGCTGGTGCCGCTGGCGAGAACGAAGAAATCGGTGACGGGGGACAGGCCGCTTACGTCGAGGACAACAATGTTGTGGCAGTGGGTCTGGGATGCGACGCGGGCGGCTTCGATGGAAAACTGACGGCTGGCGGCGATGCGGTCGGCGGCCTGCAACTGAACGGTATCCGTGGCGATGATCCACCTCCAAGGTCAAGGGCCTTTAAACGAGACAACCGCCCAATTATAGGCTGTTTGGTGCCAGGAAGGGAGGAGGAAATTGTCGAGGGCCGTCATTATGCCGCAAGAGTGGTGGAGCTCGGGTGCTGGTGCCAGGGGCGAATGAGGTCGAAGCGGTGGCCGTCGGTGAGGGCGTGGGCGGTGCAGAAGTCGAGAGCGGTCTGGGTTTGGCCGGTGGAGTCGAGGATTGTTTCGAGGACGAGATGGCCGGTGCCGGTTTGGATCCAGACTTCGCGGTCGCAGCGGATGATGGTGCCGGGGGGGTAGACGGAACTGAGGCCGCCGGCGCGTGCATTAAGGAGATGGAGGCATTGGCCGTTGATGCGGGCGCGGGCGGCGGGATGGGAATTGCTGGCTTGATCGGCGGGTTCGGCGCCCAGGAAGGTGATGAGATTGGCCAGGGCCGTGGCCGGCTGGGTCCAGTCGATGAAGGGCGCGAGATTGATCGAAAAATCTGTATCGGAAGAGTTGTCGGATGCTGGGCGATCGCTTAGCTGCACGGACATTGAAACCTCCTTGTTTCTACGTCGACACGGTCAGCGCGGTGCGGGCGTTACTCGATATGTTCATTAGCCCGTTGATCCAGATCGGATGGTTCGGGGAAAATAGTACATGGAAATGCCGGGAAGAAAAGGGGGGCGCGGGAATTTT
The DNA here is from genome assembly GCA_963788015.1 of uncultured Phycisphaerales bacterium. GTDB lineage: Bacteria > Planctomycetota > Phycisphaerae > Tepidisphaerales > Tepidisphaeraceae > JBBRHH01. The sequence goes on along the minus strand of CAWBEY010000012.1, from coordinate 240,325 downwards.
CTACGTGTTGACGTTTATTTTGACGCGGGCATGATCGTAAAGCTGTGAGTACGAAACAATTCCGATGGCGGCGGATTCTGGTGGGGTTGGTATTTTTGTGGGCGGTGCGTGGGGTGATGGGGGAGGATTGGCCGCAGTTTCTGGGGGCGGGGCGGGATGGGGTTTATCGGGGGGAGGAGATTGCGCAGGGGTGGTGGAAGGAGGGGCCGGCGGTGTTGTGGCAGAGAGAGGTGGGGGCGGGATTTGCGGGGCCGGTGGTGGCGGGGGGGAAGCTTATTTTGTTCCATCGCGTGAAGGGGAACGAGGTGGTGGAATGCATGGAAAGTGCGACGGGGAAGGTGCAGTGGGCGAGTGAGTATCCGACGCACTATCGGGATGATTTTGGATTCGATGAAGGGCCGCGGGCTGCGCCGGCCGTGGTGGGCGAGCGGGTTTATACTTTCGGTGCGGAGGGAATGTTGAATTGCTGGAAGCTTGGGGGCGGCAAGAATGTCTGGGCGGTGGATACGCAAAAGAAGTTTTCGCAGGACAAGGGATATTTTGGGATCGCCTGCGCGCCGCTGGTGGAGGGGGAGGCGGTGGTGCTGAACATTGGGGGAAAGGGAGCGGGGATCGTGGCGTTTGGTAAAGAGGATGGCAAGGTGTTGTGGCAGGCGACGGATGATGAGGCGGGGTATTCGTCGCCGATGGCCGCGACGATCGGGGGAAAGCGGTACATCCTGTCGTTGACGCGGGCGGGGCTGGTGGTGCTGGATCCGAAGAGTGGGAAGGTGTTTTTTGAGTTTCCGTGGCGGGCGCGGAACCGGGCGTCGGTGAACGCGGCGACGCCGCTGGTGGTGGAGGATCAGGTCTTTATCTCAGCCAGCTATCAGACGGGGGCGGCGCTGCTGAAGTTCAAGGAGGAAGGGCCGGAGAAGATCTGGGCATCGGATGAGGCGATGTCGAATCACTATGCGACGTGCGTCTATCTGGATGGGATGTTGTATGGGTTTCATGGGCGCACGGAGGAGGGGCCGAGCTTGCGGTGCGTGGAGATGAAAAGCGGGAAGGTGAAGTGGAGCGAGGAGCACTTTGGGGCGGGGAGCGTGATTTTGGCGGGGAAGCAACTGGTGGTGCTGGGGGAGCACGGAGAGTTGACGCTGGCGGCGGCGACGCCGGAGGGATTTAAGGTGATGGCGAAGGGGAAGATTCTGGAGGGGGAGGTGCGGGCGTTTGGAGGCTGGCGGATGGGCTGCTGTATGCGCGGAGCAAGGAGAAGCTGGTGTGCGTGGATTTGAGGAAAGGGAAGTAGGATCGTTGCACCACAGCTGAAACATGCCGGTTGCCTGACTGATCTACCGGTGGAGATGGCGGAACAACATGATCACTACGTCCGCGGGACGCTTAAACCTTTGTGCCCACCGGTTCGCGGGGCTGGCGGATGCACTCCGCTTAGGAAGAATTTTTTTGACTTCACACCGACGATGATCCCACGGATCGCTCAAATCATTTCTTCATGGTAAGGTGGTTGAGAAAAGAGGCGAGGCTAATATGACTCTTCATGGAACGCTGAAAAAGGGGACTATCGTGCTGGATGAGCCGGCCTCATGGCCTGATGGGACTCGCGTCGAGGTCGCTGTGCAAGCTGGAGGGAAGAAGCTGACATTGGCGGAGAAGTTGCTTCGGCACGCAGGCACAGTACCCGACCTTCCCGCGGACATGTCCGAGCAGCATGACCATTACATCCACGGAACACCCAAGAAATGAGAATCTTGTTCGCCGACACGTTCAATTTGATTGCGTTGCTCAGGGCTGGCATCACCGAAGCGCTGACGGGCGATCACCATTTTGAGCAGGCCGGCTTCACTGCCCTGTTGAAGTAGGTATTGTCACCACAAGCGAGAAGTAGTGAATGTTCGGCTCCCATCTCTCCATTTCCGGCGGAATGCACAATGCACTGCTCACCGCCGAATCACTTGGCATGGCCACCGTGCAGGTCTTCACGAAAAACCAGCAGCAGTGGAAATGCTCTCCCCTCGATTCCACCTGTGTCGCGGACTGGCAGTCCCACGCCAAGCGTCTCAGGTTCAAGCAGACTGTCAGCCATGACAGTTACCTCATCAACCTCGCCTCGCCCGACGAAGCGCTCTTGGCGTAAGAGCATTGACCTCTTTGTCGAGGAAATCTGCCGCTGTGTTATTCTCGGCATCCCTTATCTTGTCACTCATCCGGGCGCCGATGTCGGCTCGGGCGAAGAGGCTGGGCTGAAACGGGTGGCCGAAGCGCTGGACGTTGTTCACGATCGGGTTCCTACCGCCAAAGTCACTACTTGCCTCGAAATCACGGCCGGGCAGGGGAGTTGTTTGGGTTACCGCCTTGAACATTTGGCCGAGATTCGGGAGCGGGTGCGCCTGCCCAAACGCCTTGGCGTCTGTCTGGATACCGCGCACCTTTTCGCCGCGGGTTATGACTTTCGTGGGCGAAAATATGCGAAGTTTGCGCGCGATCTGGATCGCATTGTTGGTATCAAACACGTCAAGGTGCTTCACCTGAACGACTCCAAGCGTGAGCTTGGCAGCCGTGTTGATCGCCACGAGCACATCGGCCGGGGCACGATTGGCGTTGATGGATTTCGTCCGTTCGTCCGCGACGAGCGATTCGCGAAGATCCCGAAGATTCTTGAAACGCCCAAGGACAAGAATGAGCAGGGGAGGGATTGGGATGAGGTGAATCTGGAAGTGCTGCGCGGCCTGATGTGAATCGCGTGCGGCAACGCGCATCCTGACTAGAAACGGCGGGCGGAAGCGATAGAATGGCCGGCGCGGAGACGGATGGCCGGGGCAAGTCTTACAGGCAACGCGTGATGCATTACGTCAAAGGTACGCTGGTGGGCGCCTTTCTCGTCGCGGTGGCGTGGCTGCTGGCGTTTGGCCCGCGCGGGACCAATCTGCCGCCCGAGGCAAACGGCCGGACGGTTATCACCTATTGGGAGAAATGGACCGGCCGGGAGGGGGATCAGATGGGGTACATCGTCAAAGACTTCAACGCCACCGTCGGTAAAGAAAAGAACATCTACGTTCAGTACCTCACCGTCAGCCACATCGAGCAAAAAACCCTCGTCGCGACCGCCGGCGGCGTGCCTCCGGACGTAGCCGGGATTTGGGACACGCAGTTGGTGCAATTCGCGGCCCTGGAATCTCTTGAGCCCCTGGACGAGTTGGCCAGATTGCATGGCATCGTCGAGGGAATTTACAAGCCGGTCTTCTGGAACGGGTGCAAGTACCAGGGCAAGCTTTGGGGGCTTATCAGCACTCCGTCTTCAACCGCCCTCCACTACAACCGCCGACTTTTTGAAGAAAATGCCGATGCCCTTCGCGCTGCGGGGCTTGATCCCGATCGTGCGCCGCGCACTATCAAGGAAGTTGACGCTTACGCCAAGGTGCTTGATCTGCGGGATGCCAATGGCCGCATCCTTCGCACAGGCTATTTGCCGATGGAGCCCGGCTGGTTCATCGAGTTCACGCCGATGTGGTTTGGCGGAAATCTCTTTGACGAAAAGACGCAGCGATTCACCTTTACCGATCCGAAGGTCGTCAAAGCTTTTCAATGGGTCAAAAGCTATGCCGACCGCCTGGGCTCCAAGTCGATGAACGACTTTCACAGTGGCATGGGATCTTTTTCCGAGGCAACCAATCCCTTCATGATTGCGACCGTGGCCATGGAGCAGCAGGGGCCTTGGATGGCGAACTTTATTGAAGACCTCACGCCAAAACTCAATCGGTGGAACTGGCCGGCCGACAAAGTCATCAAAGGTGAATCGGTCGCAGAGCGGCGCCAGCACTCGGAGTGGGCCGTTGCGCCTTTCCCTTCAGACGATGGGGTTGCGCCAACCACGTATTGCGGCTTTGACGTGCTCTGTATTCCCCGCACCGCGAAACATAAGAAGGAGGCGATGGAGTTTATCGCGTACGTCAATCGGCAGGACGTGATGGAAAAGCTCTGCTCGATGCACTGCAAAAATTCGCCGCTGGCGAAGCATTCCGACGCGTTCATTGCGAACCATCCTAATCCGTACATCGACATTTTCGAGGAGATGGCGGCCTATCCCAACGCGCACGCCGTGCCGCAGGTGGCGCTTTGGCCGGAGGTGAAGGTGGAAGTGACCAAACTGGCCGAACGACTTTATCTGGGAGAGGCCGATCCGGCCCAGGAGCTCGCGAAACTACAGGACGTGATGCAGCAAAAGCTCAACACCTTTAACAAGCGCCGGGCCTTGCGCAAGGCGCGCCTTTGCGGCCGGAGGATTTGCAATGAGCCGCAAAGATCTCGCACAGTTCGGCAAAGGGATGGCGTTCCTCTCGCCGTGGCTGTTTGGGTTTATCACGCTGACGGCGCTGCCCATCGGCCTCTCTTTCTATTATGCGCTTTCGGATTACTCTCTCCTCCAACCGCCCATGCACGTGGGTGCCGGCAACTTCCGTGAGATGACGGTTCAACCCCATCCGGAGGGTGGCCATGGCGATCCGAACTTCTGGAAGGCACTTAAAAACACGGCCTTTTACGCCAGCATGGCGCTTCCCGCCGGCCTGCTTGTTTCCTTCGGGATCGCGCTCCTGCTCAACGCAAAAGTGAGAGGCCAGGGCATTTATCGCACGATCATCTTCCTGCCTTCGCTGGTGCCCGCGGTGGCCTCGGCGGTGCTGTGGGGGTGGATATTTAACTCCAAGCTGGGACTGATCAACACGCTTCTGCTGAAGCTTCATATCACCAACGATCCCCCCGGCTGGCTCACCGATCCCACCTGGGCCATGCCGTCCATCGCCTTCATGAGCCTGTGGGGCGTGGGCAACACCGTCGTGATTTACCTCGCCGGTTTGCAGGACGTGCCGAGAGATCTTTATGAGGCCGCCGAGATTGACGGGGCCGGCCCGCTGCGCCGCCTCTGGAACGTCACCATTCCGATGGTTTCCCCTGTCATTTTCTTTAACCTCATCATGGCCATCATCGGCTCGCTCCAGGTGTTCACCATTCCGCAGATCATGACCGAAGGCAAGCCCGACGGGGCAACCATGTTTTACACCATGTACCTCTACGACAGCGCCTTCACCTACCTGCGGATGGGATACGCCAGCGCTATGGCCTGGATCCAACTGCTTATCGTGCTGGCGTTGACCGGGCTGGCTTTCTGGTCCAGCAGAAAATGGGTGTATTACTCGACGAAGTAGGCAAGCAGGAACCAAGCGAATGAGCGTCCTCACCCCACCCACCCCCGCCCGGCAAGTCATCGACTACCACGGCCCGACACCGCCCTTCGAGGCGCGGCCGAAGCGGCGCAACCTCGACAAGTGGCTGACGCACCTTGGCCTCCTTCTGCTTTGCACCGGCTTCCTCCTGCCGGTGATCTGGATGCTCTCCACCAGCCTCAAAACCGTCGAGCAGACCGGCCAATTCCCGCCACAGTTCATCCCCAATCCGCTGCACGCGCAAAACTATTCCGAGGTCTGGAACCACAAGACATTTCGTTTCCTCCTCTTCGCGCGCAATACGCTCATCATTGCCGTGCTCAGCGTCGTGGGAAATTGCCTGTCAAGTTCCATCGTTGCTTATGGATTCTCCAAGGTGCGCTTCAAGGGCCGGGGGGTGCTGTTCGCGGTCATGCTCTCCACCATGATGATCCCGTTCCCCGTCATGATGGTTTCGCTCTTCACCATCTTCCGATGGCTGGGCGATCATCACATGGGCCAGTGGCTCGGCACTTACAAGCCGCTCTGGGTGCCGGCCTGGTTTGGCTCGGCCTTCAGCATCTTCCTCCTGCGCCAGTTTTTCATGACCATCCCCGATGAACTGTCGGAAGCGGCCCGCATTGATGGCTGCTCTGAATTTGGCATCTTCTGGCGCGTCATCCTGCCGCTGGCGAAGCCCGCCCTGGTTGTGGTTGCCCTATTCACCTTCATGGCCGCGTGGAATGATTACCTTGGGCCGCTCGTGTATGTCCAGGATCAAAACCAATACACCCTCTCGCTGGGGCTGGGTGCTTTCCAATCGCAGCATGGCGGGCCGCAGAATCACTATCTCATGGCCGCCTCCGTCCTGGTCATCGCCCCTGTCATCATCCTCTTTTTCCTGGCCCAGAAGACGTTCATTCAGGGCATCGCCACCACGGGCGTGAAGGGATGAGGAGGCGGGTTTGTTGACGCTGTTAGAACAGGGGCTTAGATTGTCGGCCATGCGCGATGCGCTCGCGGGGCTATTCCTTTTGATGATGTCCAGCGCTGCATTCGGCCAGGCCGAGGGCAGCGTCGAAAGCGTCGGTTTCGGCGGCGGCGGTTATTACCGCCCCAACTGCTGGACGCCGATGAAGCTGTCCATCACCCCCACCAGCACCGACATCGACTTCTACAAAAAACCTTTCCAGATCGAGGTGGTGCAGGAGGACCTGGACAAAGACCGCCAGATTTTCCGCGAGTTTGTGCAACTGACTCCGATGGCCAGCGGGTCGCGCGTCCAGCAAAAGGTGTGGACCTACTTTATCCCGCAGCCCAGCGGCCTGGGGGATCGGTCTAATCTGGAGCAGAGCCTGCGTGTTTACATCACGACGGCCGAGGGACGGCGCATCAAGCAGTTGGACGTCTCAGCGCTTTCCGCAACGGCCCTGGACGCCGACTCGTCTCGCCGGCGCGGCACGCGGTTGGTGCTGGCGGTGCGGGAAGGGGGCAGCCAGGCGCGCTTGAATGCGTATGAGCCAGTCGGCAACCTGCGGGGCGTGGTGGAAGAACCGCAGTTTCACACGCTGGGCGTCGAGGATTTGCCGGACAAGGACATCGGCTACGAAGCGGTGGATGCCGTCCTGTGGCTGAACGCCGATCCGACGGCCGTCTCTGCCGATGCGATGAAGGCGCTTACCACATGGGTGCGGCAGGGGGGCAGGCTCGTGGTCTGCCAGAACCGCGACAAATGGCGACAGTTCACTGCCGGCCAATTTGGCGAGATGCTTCCAATCACCTTTCCGGCGGACTATGCCGGCATCCAGAGCTTTCCGGGGAGCATGGTGCAAACGGTCAAGGAGGTTGATAAGCGCGGCACTCTCACCGGCACCCGCGATGAATTTTATGACGATCTGGGCCTGCGGGCGCTGCGATTGCTGGCCGGCACCAACCGCGCCATCATCAGGAACGATCCTCCGTTCCATTCTGAGCATTCCATCGAGTACCACGCCGAGAACCAGACGCTGCCGCTGGAAGTCGCGCCTGAAGGCGGCAGGGCCATCGGCGATCCGTGGCGGGCATTTCGCTACGACGAGTTTCCGCTGGCGCGTGCCCAGTTAAAGCCGGCCGCCAATGCCGATCTTTTTGCCGACGCCAAGGAAACCATCCCTTATCTGGTGCGATGGCAATATGGCGCGGGGTGCGTCACCTGGGTGGCGCAGGACCTGGGCGATCCGGTTTTCTTTGACAAGTTCGATCCCTATGCGTCGTATGGCTGGACGGGAGTCTGGGACAAGATTTTCGACTGGCGAAACAGGTCGTTCAGCGACTCCAACAAATATCTCCAGAGCCCCAACGCACAGTTCCCGGAGTGGGAGCACTACAACCCCACTGGCGGGCCTGACATCAGCGCCGGCATCATCAAAGGAATGGAATTGCCCAGCCGGGGTGTGGCGCTGGTGACGCTGGCGGTGCTGTTCTTTATCGTCTACTGGATCGCCGCCGGGCCGGGGAGTTTTATGATCCTCCACAAGCGAAAGCTCGCCACGTTCAACTGGCCGGCGTTCGCGTTGTGCGCCATGGGCGCAACTGCGATCACTGCCCTGGTGGTGAAGCTGGTTTTGCGCGGCGCTGCCGTTGTGGAGCATGTGACTCTGGTGCGCATGGCACCAATGAAGACACGATCGTCTACAGCAGCTTTGGCCTGTTCATCCCGCGCGACGGCAAGCAGAAGGTGGAGTTGAAGGACACCGAGGCGACGGCTGGCTACGTCACCGCCTACCCGCTTCATCCGCAGTACATGGCGAACAACTCGGGGTTCTTGGCCAATCTGGAGTACAACGCCGATGTCCCGCCGATCAAGGCTGACGAAAGCAGCCCCCATCCGGCCATCAGCGTTCCCTATCGCAGCACGCTCAAGAAATTTCAGGCCAAAGCCGTTATCAAATCGGCCGCCCCCGGCGTGAGCGGCAGCTGAAAATGATAGCTCAGCCCAACGTCACACCCGTCCATCCGCAGGGCCAAATGAGAAACGACACCGGCGTCAACCTGCACGATGTTTATCTTGTCTGGCGCAAGCAGGAGGGCGAATCTGGCGGTATACCCATGACGACATCGTGCTGCATCTCCCCGACTACAAAGACAGCACCGAGCACCCCCACGCCGGCTGGGAAAACGGGGAGGTGCTGGATTTCGGGCACATGCTCACGCGAGATCCCTCGGACAAAACCAGCGGTACGCCCAGCTATGCGATGCCGCCCAGCGATGCGCAGCGCGGCCGCCGCTTTGGCCGGATTGACTTCAACACCAACCTCGACGGACCGATCAAGCGCTGGTATGAGCAACTGCCCTCCGGTAGCGACACGTCTTTTGAAAAGCTGGATGAGGCTTCGGTGCTGCTTGGCCTCTTCACCCGCCTGCCCCCGATGCGCTTCCAGCCCGGCGACGGCCACGATCGCATTGAGCTGCGCCGACTATGTGGGCGGCTCTGGGATGCTTCCAGTCCGATCAGCGCGGGCAATCTGATGGTCTTCGCCCATAGCCAGCCCGCCAGCCCATTGCCGTTTAATCTTGAAGTGGACGGCGACAAGGTGATCGGCGAGGGGATGACCTATTATCAGATCAGCGTGCCCATCGACCGATCCAAAGCCAGCCTGCCACCCGCCCCGGTAACCCAACCCGTGGAAACCCCTGAATCCACCACCCAGCCGACAAGCCGCCCCGTTAAGCCCAGGGAACTGCTCGACAAGAAACCTTTATCTTCCGGCTCCGCAAAGTCCGGAACGGAACCCGGAGTGAGCGTATGGCCGCTGTGATCAAGACGGTCAACCTGACCAAGCGCTACGGCACGCTGGTGGCGCTGTCGAACCTCAACCTCGAGATTAACGAGGGCGATTGCTTTGGCTTCATCGGACCCAACGGCGCAGGCAAAACCACCACCATCAAAATCCTGGCCACGCTCCTCCAGCCCACCTGGGGCGAGGCTCGCATCTGCGACCTGGTGATTGGCTACCAGTCCCGCCTGATTCGGCCGCTGATTGGATACGTCCCCGACTACTTCGGCGCCTACGAGGATATGGCGGTTCAGGAATACCTTGAATTCTTCGCGGCCGCGTACAACATCAATGGCCCCACACGCACCAAGGTCGTCAACGATGTTCTGGAACTCACCGATCTGGCCTACAAGCGAGATGCGCTGGTGGACGGCCTTTCGCGCGGCATGAAGCAGCGTCTCTCGATCGCGCGGGTGCTGGTGCATGATCCCAAGGTGCTGCTCCTGGACGAACCGGCCGGCAATCTCGACCCCCGCGCCGCATCGAAATGCGCGAGTTGCTCAAAGAGCTTCGCCGCATGGGCAAAACCATCCTGATCTCCTCGCACATCCTTCCCGAGCTGGCTGATCTGTGCAACACGGTCGGCGTCATCGAGCGCGGCGAGTTGATCTACAGCGGCCCCGTGGCCGACATTCTGAAACGCGCACGCATGGGGATGGTTCTTCACGTGGGGGTGCCCCACGATCAGCAAATCCAGGCCGCAGCCCTTTTGCAACTGGACCCCAGTGTTGAAACCGCCGCCCCCAACAACGGCTTCATCGAAGTGCTGCTGAAGCAGGGGATCGAAGATTACAGCTTTGTCCCAGAACGTCTCATCCAAGCCGGCTATCGGTTGACCATGCTGAAGGAAGAAGAAGTCAATCTCGAAACGGCGTTTATGCGGCTTACAAAAGGTATGGTGCAGTAGCAGGGTCGAACGCTCACATGTACTCCATCGCCCAATATTTCTGGCGCCTTATTCCGGCCAATCCGATCCTGCAACGGGTCGTCGCTTCCGGCGGGAAGCGCAAGCGCGATCTCATTTTCCGCTGCGGCTACCTGGGCCTCCTGATCTTCGTCGTTGTCTTCATGCTCCTCTGAGCAGCACTGGCAGCCTCGACCGCGCTGATCTCACCGCGCTCGACCAAGACCAGTGGCTCCATCTTTTTTGGCATGAGCTATGTGCAGTTGGCGCTGGTTGCGCTTCTTGCGCCCGTCTTTACCGCCGGCGCGATCACGCAGGAGCGCGACAGCCAGACCTACGACATCCTTCTCTCCACGCCCCTCACCAATGGCCAGATCGTTCTGGGCTCGCTGCTCTCGCGCGTGTTTTTCATTGTCGCGCTTCTTGTCAGCGGCATTCCGATCTTTGGCATTACCCAGATCTTTGGCGGCGTCGCCATCGTCAGCATCGTCCAATCGTTCCTCATCTCCGCCTCCACCGCGCTGGTAACGGGCGCTCTGGCGATGGCCATCGCTTCGTTCAAGGTCGGCACCCGGCGGACGATCTTCAGCTTCTATCTGTTCACCATGCTCTATCTGCTTATCCCGCTCGTCATCGAGTGGATGGGCTATTGCCGCTTTCAAAGCGGCCCCACGCAGCACATCAGTTGGTTTACCGGCATCAACCCGTTCCTGGCTCAGCTTGTCATCTTCAACAACGGCGTCTACGCGCCCCCCGAGGCCGGCAGCACCCAGATTGCGCATTATTCCAAGCTGGTGCAGTGGTATCTCAGCAGCCCCGACACGTTTTACGTCACCTTCATGTTCTTCCTCAGCTTTGTGCTGGTGACGCCCTCCATCGTGATCCTCCGGCGCATGGCCCAGTCCACCTCCACCATCCGAAGCTGGTTCCTCCAGAAACTGCACCTGAGCACCGGCGACAAAACCCGCAAGGTCCGGCGCGTCTGGAGCAACCCCATCGCCTGGCGCGAGGCCAAGACCAAGGCGTCGGCCGCGCGGGCGACGGTGTTGCGCTATCTGTTCATGGGCGGCGGGCGCCATCGGCGCGATTGTGCTCGTCGCCCTCTTCGCCACCCACGAACCGGCGGCCAAATTTATTGCACAGGATGGCTTTGATCTCACCAGCGCCCGGCTCAGCATCTTCGACAACGACACCATGAAAGGCCCGTTTACCTTTGACGGCCGGAAGGCGAAGCTGGATGTGAAGCTGGACGGCGACCCTTCGACGTGCTGGAGATTCGGCCGCGCATGGTGGTTGAATCTTATGAAGTGGCCAACAAGGGAACGAAGCTCGTCGTCGCTGAACCTCGTCTCCCCTACGCGCCGGCTGTCGGCCGATAGCGCACGGCGATTTCTGCTCGGGGCGGTGCTTGTGGAGTTCGCGGTCATCCTGCTCATCGTCACCCAGTCCGCCGCCTCTACCGTCACGCGCGAAAAAGAAGATGGCACGCTCGACCTTATCCTCAGCACCCCCATCACCAGCCACTATTATGTCTGGGGCAAACTTCGTGGCCTGGTCAGCTTCGCGATCCCGCTGCTGGCAATTCCCATCTTCAGCATCCTGTTGTTTGTCGCTTATGACGTCGTCGCGCTCCATGGGCGAACCGGCCGCGACGTTTCAATGGATCGTGCTCCCCGAAGCCCTGGTCGTCCTCCCCGGCATCCTCGATTATCGTCAGCGCCTTCGCGGCCATCCTGGGCATGCAGATGTCCCTCCGCTGCCGAACCACCGTCATGGCCGTCATCCTCAGCGTCGTTATCGTCAACGCCATCTGTTTTGGCCTGGGCGCCTGCGGCTTCAGCGCCCTCTCCAACAGCCAGTTTGGTTCAGGCGGCGTCATCCTCGGCGCGCTCAGCCCCTTCACCCTCGCCGGAATTCTGATCGATCCCCTTGAGATGGCCAAAGGCGTGTTCGGTGGCACGCAAAACTCCGGCGACATCACCAGTGCCCGCATCCTTCTCACCTTCTCCGGCTGGGTCATCACCGGCATCTATGGCGCGATTGTCTGGGCTATGTACAAGTCGATGGTCAAGAACTTCGACATGACCATCCGCAAGCAAGCCACTTGAGGATCAGCGCTCATTTTCCAATCGCCGCGTCGTCCCACCCGCCCCCCAGCGCCTTGTATAGCGAAACCAAGTTGGCCGCCACGTTGCTGTCGCTCTGGGCCAGCGCATCTTCCGAGCCCAGCAGTGCCCGCTGGGCGTCCAGCACGTTGAGGAATGTTGTGAATCCCTGCGTGTACAGGCGCGTTGCGATGTCCACCGCCCGCCGATTCAGATTCACCACGTTCGCAAGCGCCTCCCGGTGCGTCTGCTCTTTGGAGTAGGCAACCAGCGCGACCTCCACATCGTGCAGCGCCGTCAGCACGGCCCTCTCGTATAACGTCGCCGCCTGCTCCTGCGCCGCGTTCTGAACCTCGACCTGCGAACGAATCCGGCCGGCGTCAAAGATCGGCCAGCTTACGCTGGGCCCAACCGACCAGAACCGGTCGTTCCACGTGCTGAGGCTGCTGGATTTGGCCCCCTGCAATCCCAGCGAGCCGGTCAGCGAAAACCTGGGGAACAGGTCGGCCGTCGCCACGCCAATCCGGGCCGTGGCCGAATGAAGCTGCGCCTCGGCCCGTCGAATGTCAGGGCGGCGGCGCAATAAGTCCGACGGCAGGCCGATGGGAATGGCCGGCGGCGTGGTGGGGATGGGGGCGGCTGACGTCAATTGCTCCACCAGCGCTCCCGGCTGCTGGCCCAGAAGCAGGCTCAGTGCATAAATCGACTGCTGCGCCAGGCTTTCCAGCGCCGGAATCTGGGACGCCGTTGTTGCCACCTGCGCGTCCGCCGTGGCCGCATCCAGCGCCGCCGCCAGCCCGGCCTCGATCCGTTTATGAGTCACACTCGCTGAGTGCTGTTGAAGGTCAAGGTTTTGTTTCGCCGTCCTGATCTGCCGCTGGTATCCCCGCAGTTGGATGTAGTCGATGGCCACCTCCGACAACAACGTCACCTCCACATCGTGGCGATCTTCCACCGCCGCCTGCACATCGGCGTTGGCGGCCTCGATGCCGCGCCGAATCCCTCCAAACACATCCAATTCCCACGCCGCGTCGAAGCCCGCGCGAAACGCATCGCGCTCGCCGTTTGCGGTTCCGCTGCGGCTATAAGATCCGCCTACATTGGCGCTGGGGAAAAGTCCCGGCGTCACCGTCCCCGTCACGGCCCGCGCCTGGCGAATGCGCGAAGTCGCCAGCTTCAAATCCAGGCTCGACTGCACCGCGCCATAGATCAGCGTGTTAAGCGTCGGATCATTAAAGGTCCGCCACCATTCCACCACCTGCATCGGCGACAGATTCGCGGCGCTGGGCTGTGTCGCCGCCGCCCCGCCAACGCCGACCCAGCCGCCGGGCATATTCGGTCGTGGCTCCTTAAAATCAGGCCCAACAGCGCACCCGGCCACCGACAGCCCGATCACTGCCGCCAACGTCTTGCGTGCGCAACTCCATATCATTCGTCTCCTCGCAACCAATTTGTCACTCATAGCGCAGTGCCTCGATGGGGTCCAGCCGCGAAGCTTTCCAAGCCGGATAAAAGCCGAAGACAATCCCCACCGTTGCCGACACGATCACCGAAATCACGATGGCCGGAATCGACGCCTCGGTCGGCCAATTCGCAAAATAGCGCACCAGCGCCGACGCCCCGCGGCCCAGAAGAATGCCGATGATCCCGCCCGAAAGACAGAGCAGCACCGCCTCGACCAGAAACTGCCGCAGGATGTCGCGCGACCGCGCTCCCACCGCCATGCGCAGTCCAATCTCGCGCGTCCGCTCGGTGACGGACACCAGCATGATGTTCATGATCCCCACGCCGCCCACGACCAGCGAGATCGCCGCCACGATCAGCAGCAGCCGGCCAAAGAGTGTCTGCACGCTGGTCAGCGTGTTCATCAGCTCGGTCATGTCCCGGATCGTAAAATCCTCGGGCTGCTCGGGCTTAATGCGATGCCGCTCGCGCAGCAGGTCGGTCATCTCGTTCATGGCGGGCGTGATGTCCTCGGCCGAAGCGGCCGCCGTCAGGATTTGCCCCACCGTCACAAACCGAATCGGCGCGGGCATGTCGGCCGCCTGCATCTGAGAAAGCGACGGATAAAGTTGAACCGACCCGCTGGGGTATGGATTACTCAAAGAATTCATGGCGTTCCCCCCGCCGCCTGAAGACGACCCGCCCGACGATCCGCTGGAATTAACGCGGAATTTGATCGTCGTCCAAGGCGCAATGATCACGTCATCCTGGTCCTGCCCAAATGTGCTCGCGCCTTTCGCGCCGAGTATTCCCACGACCCGCAGGTTCACGCTCCCCAGGCGCAATTCCTTGCCCAGCGGATCCTCGTTGCCAAACAATTCCTTTTGAATCGTCTGCCCGATCAGGCAGACCTTCGCGAGGCTGCGCACGTCCTGATCGGTGAAACACGCCCCTTCCGGCTAGCGGCCATTCGCGCACATCCAGATACATCGGCGTAGAACCGATGATGTTCCCGGGCGAATAATTCTTCCCCTGATAAATCGCCTGAGCCCCGGCGTTCACCACCGGGGCGGCCGCCCGCACCATCGAACAATCCCGCAGGATCGCATCGGCGTCCTGTGGCGTAAGCGTCATGTTGCTGCCCGCGCCGAAGTTGAAGCCGCCGCTCGCCGCCGAGCCGGGCCGGATCAGCAGATTGTTGGCCCCGAGACTCGCAATCGCCCGCGAGTTCATCGTGGATACGCCGTTGCCGATCTCCATCATCGCGATCACGGCGGCGATGCCGATGATGATGCCCAGCGTCGTCAGCACCGAGCGCATGATGTTCCGCCGCAACGCGTGCAGTGCCGTTCGAAATACCTTGTAGATCCGCATACAACTCCTATGCACCCGCCGCGTCGCCCGTATATGCCCCGGCCTCGATCAGCCCGTCGCGAATCCGAATCGTCCGCTTTGCATGTTGCGCGACGTTTTGATCGTGAGTCACCAGAATGATCGTGATCCCCTCTTCCTCATTGAGCTTCTGAAACATCCGCAAAATCTCCTCGCTTGTATGCGAATCGAGATTGCCGGTCGGTTCGTCGGCAAACAGCAGGGGCGGATAGTTCACCAGCGACCGCGCGATCGCCACGCGCTGCTGCTGGCCTCCCGATAGCTGCGAGGGCTCGTGATGCATCCGATCTCCCAGACCCACCCGCGTCAGCAATTCCATGGCGCCGCTGCCGCGCCTCCCGATCGGTCATCCCCTGCGCCGTGTAAGCCAGCGGCATCATCACGTTGTCCAGGGCGCTGGTGCGCGGCAGCAGATTAAAGCTCTGAAAGACAAACCCAATCTTGCGGTTCCGCACCATGGCACGCTCGTCGGCCGAAAGTGCTGTGATCTCCTGCCCGTCAAGCCAATATTCCCCGGATGTAGCCCGATCCAGTCCGCCCAGAATATTCATCAGCGTTGACTTGCCCGATCCCGAAGCGCCCATCAGCGCCACCAGTTCGCCACGATCCACGCGCAGCGAAACGCCTTTGAGCACCGGCACGTCCACCTCGCCCAGGAAGTAGGTCTTGCAGAGATTGTCCAGCTTGATGAGTTCCATGGATTTACCGACCCCCGCCGCCGCCGGCAGGTCGCCGTCCGGGGAACTGCGGCGCGAACGGATTCTTCACCTCGCCCGCGTCGGCGTTGTGGCCGGGCCTCACCGATGATTGCCTGCATCCCTTCCTTCAAGTCTTCCCCGCGACTTCCGTGTTCAGGCCATCGGTAATCCCGATCCGCACCTGCATCAGGCTTCACATATTTCCCGTCCTGCACCCAGAGCGTCCCGTGACCGAGGCGGCTCTGCTTTCGGCTTCTGGAGCGCGTGGCGGGGCGGGTGGTCGACCGCCCAGCTCCCTCGTTGCCTTGCTCCCCCATGTTGCCGCTCGGGCCTGCGGCGCGCTCGGCCGCGTCGCGGCACTCCGGCGAAACCTGCGCGGCTGGGGATACCACCGCAGCGCCGCATTGGGCACCAAGAACGCATCATTCCGCTGCGCCACCAGGAACTGCACGTTGGCGGTCAGGTAAGGAAACAGCCGCCGATCTCTGTTCTCGGCCGCAACCTCCACCGTGTACGTCACCACGTTCTGCGTCATCTGCGCATTGGGCCGCACCTTTCGCACCTCGCCGTTAAACGTCTCACCCGGCAGCGCATCGCAGGTGAAAGTCACCGGCTGCTTTGGATAAATGTTGGCGATGTCGGCCTCGTTCACCGACGTCCAGACCTGCATGTGGCTTAGATCCTTGGCGATCAGGAACATGCTCGACGCGCTCTGGTTGGACACAATCGTCTGCCCCACGTTCACGCGGCGATCGATGATGATCCCCTTCACCGGCGACATGATCGTGCAGTAGTCCAAATTCCGCTGCTGCTCCTGCAGCGCCGCCTCTGCCTGCGGCACGGCCTGCTGCGCCTGCACCAGGGCCGCCTCGTTCACCGCAACATTCGCCTTGGCGGTCTCGTAGTTCGCCTCATACATGTCGTAATCGTTTTGCGCCAGTGCGTCTGACGGGCCGATCTTCTTGGCCCGCTCCCAATCGTGCTGCGCCTGGTTGAGCTTCGCCTTCATCTGATTCACGTCCGCCGCCGCACGCAACACCCCCGCCTTGGCCGTCTCCAGCTGCGCTGCGCTGGGAAACGCGCGATCGGTAGACCGTGTCATCGATGTGTGCCAGCAGATCCCCCGCCTCAACTTCCGATCCGTAGTCGATCAGTTGATTCGTATTGATCGAGTCGTGGCCGAATTTGTCGATGATGCCCGTCACCTGCGCCTCCACGTCCACCACTTCCTCGGGCTCGACCGTGCCGGTTGCGGTGATGACGGACATCAAGTCGCCGCGTTTGACATCCACGGTGCGAAATGCTCCCGCCGATGCGCTTGCGTGCAGCCATTGCCACCCGCCAACCGCCAGTGCCAGACAGACCACGGCCACACAAATCAAAATCGTTTTCATTCGCGATGACATAAACAACCTGACAGTTTTCGATTCCTCGTCGCAACATACCCAAGGCCAAACAGGCCTTACTTCGCCGCTGCCATCCAACCCTCTTCCAGCAATTGCTCCAGGTGATTTCCAAGGCGATGGAGCAGGACATTCAACTCAGCCTGTTCGGTGACGCTCAAGGCATTTAATATTCCCTCAACCTGTTCGCGATGCGTTGCCATGACGCGCTCGACCAACTGCTTTCCCTTGTCAGTAAGCTTCACCTGCTTGGCGCGCGTATCCGTGAGCACAACTGTCCGCTCCACCAGCCCCAGCCGAACCAGCCGATCAACTACTCCCGTCACGCTCGGCGGCCTGACCAGCAGCCGGTCACTCAAATCCGTCGACCGCAGCCCATCGCCGCCCGCTTCCAAGTCCCGATACAGCATCCGCAGCAACCCCCACTGCGCGCCGCTGATGCCGAACCGTGCAAAGTAGGGCTGCATCACCCGCTCGAGCAGTCCGAACGTGCGCACCAGACCCTGAAGCGAATGCTCCGGCAGCGGCTTTCCGTTGATCTTGGCGGGTTGGGCAGACGGCATTAAAGTTATTTAGCTTCCTAAGACATAATACGCCAGATCTCTCAGGTTATTCCATCGGCGATATCTGCCTTATAGGACCACACAGCGGCCGAACGAACGGGATTCTCCGTTCCCTCCGCCGTCCATCTGCCATATGCTCACGTCACACCTAATACACAAAGGAGCCCGCCGTGATGAAGACGACCCTGAAAACTGCTGCGACCCTCAGATTTATACTTGCCATCGTGACCGTCGCCATGATGGCCGCCAAGCTTCATGCCGCCGATGGACCTGCCGCGCCGGCGGCCCCAACCGCCGCCGTTGCCGTCGTTCATCCACTGGGCGACAGCAAAGTCATGGGCGTCGTTCACTTTACCCAGGACGGCGCTGACAAGTTGAAAGTTGTCGCCGACATCACCGGACTGGAACCCAATTCCCAACATGCCTTTCACATTCACGAGTTTGGCGATTGCTCCGATCCCGAGGGCAAAAGCGCGGGTGGCCATTACAACCCCGAAGGCCACCAGCACGGCAAGCCCACCGACCCCGCCGACAAGCGCCACCCGGGCGACATGGGCAACCTCCAAGCCGACGCGTCCGGGAAGGCGCACCTGGAACTCACGCTCGAAGGCCTCACCATTGCCGGAGCGCAGGCCCCGATCATCGGCCGCGGCATCATCATCCATGCCAAGCCCGACGACTTCAGCCAGCCCGTCGGCAACGCCGGCGGCCGAATCGCCTGTGGCACCATCGGCGTAGGCAAGCCTTGAAAGTTTCGCCCGCGCGTTAGCGCAATGATCCTCCCATCAACTCATTGCACCCCGGGTCGATTGATTCGGGGCTGAGTGAACAACCCTCTTGCGCTTCTGCCTACGATCCGTAATTCATGACCCAGCGCACTACGCCAAACCAGCCACACTTTCGCTACGCCCGCGATCACGAAACCACCTCATCGCTGCTTCGCCAGCTTCTGGCCCTTTCGTTGCCCGTCATGCTGGAGAACATGCTCCACATGGCCGTCGGTGTCACGGACACCTACATGGCCAACACGCTCCCCGGCAACTCCTCCGCCGCGACTGCCGCGGTCGGCACGGTCTCTTATTTCATGTGGTTCGTCGGCCTGATCGTCGCCGCCGTCGGCACCGGCGCCACCGCCATCATCGCCCGCGCAAAGGCGCCCGCCACCGCTCACTGGCCAACAGCGTTTGCGGGCAATCCGTCACCGCCTCCACCATTCTCGGCATTCTCTTCGGCATCTTCATCTACATCGCCGCCACGCCCCTGGTAAACCTCACCGGCCTCACCGGCGACGCCCCTGCCCTCGCCCATTCCTACCTGCGCATGCTCGCCTTCGCCATGCCTTTCATGACGCTGATGTTCGTCGCCAACGCGGCTCTCCGAGGTGCAGGTGACACCATCACCCCGGCCGTCGCCATGATCGTGGTCGACGTCATCAACATGTTCCTCACCTACACCCTTACCCGCGGCGCGATGGGCCTGCCCAAAATGGGCTTCACCGGCATCGCCACCGGCACCGTCATCGCCTACACCACCGGCGGTGTTCTCCAGTTTTTCGTGCTCGTCGCCGGCCGAGGCGGCATCCGGCTTCACCTCCACCGCCTCCGCCCCCACTGGCTCACGTTGAAGCGCATCTTCCGCATCGGCATCCCCAGCGGCTTTGAAGGACTGCTTGTCTGGGTGGCCCAATTTGGCGTCGTCTATGTCATCAACCACATGGACCCTTCTAACGAACTTCCCGCCGCCCACATCAATGCTGTTCGCATCGAAGGCCTTAGCTACATGGCCGGCTTCGCCGTCGCCACCGCCGCCGCCACCATGGTCGGCCAATCGCTGGGCATGCGCCGCCCGGACCGCGCCACCAAGTCCGCCTATCTGTCGTACGCCTTGGGCGCGGCCATCATGGTCTCCTGCGGCCTCTTGTTCATCTTCGCCGGCAAGCCCCTCGCATTTCTCATGTCCCCCCACAACCCGCACGTCGCCGACATGACCGCCAAGTGCCTTTTCATCACCGGCTTCATCCAGTTCAGCTTCGCCTCCACCGCGATTTTCGGCGGCGCCTTCGCGGCGCCGGCGATACCTTCGCCGTCATGCTTATCAACCTCGCCAGCATCCTGGGCCTGCGCCTCGCCGGCGTTCTCATCGTCGGCCTATGGCTCCACCAGGGCCTCGTCGCCATCTGGCTGGTGCTCAGCGGCGAACTCCTCGTTCGTGGACTGTTAATCTACCTGCGCTTCGCACGGGGCAAATGGCGATTTGCGAAAGTCTGAGGAACGGAGAAATCGATCCGTCTGTACGGCTGCATAATCCAAGACTCCCAAAAAAAGCCCGGCCATCTGGACCGGCGCGAAACTCAAGGTTCCATCTTCATCCTACCGCCCGCTGGTCTGCATGCGCTGCCAGTTCGGATCCGTTGCCGTTCGTGGATCAAAGGAGGAGTTGGCGTCTCCAAGGATTCGGCCGTTGGTGGTGTTTACCCAGTACACCACGTTGTTGGAGGAAAGATCGACGGAGCGGCCGGTGTATGGATCGTCGTAGCGCGTCACGTTGCCGAGGTTCTGGCGGAAGTCGAAGTTGTTGCGGTCTTGGGAAATCTGCCGGTCTCGGGTCACTTCCGCCTGCGTCTTTGCGCTCCACTCGCGGTATTCGCGCAGTTGATTCCCATACGCCTCGGAGTTGGCCAGATTCTGCTGCGCCACGCCGGACGCGCCAAAGGCGCTGCTATTGGTCGCCGCAAATCGCGTCGGCACCTGCGGCAGCCATCCGGCATACTGGCCCCACTGCGCTTTGGTCGAGGCCGCCAGCGTCATCACCATGTCGCACGTGTCATACCCGGGCCGCACATGGCATGTCGCGACGCCGCCGGCAGGGCACGCCGTTAGCCGAATATGCATAGTCAAACTGCCAGGCCGCCGCGAAGCCGTTGATTGCCTGCACCTGGCGGGGCTGGTCGCTCATGCGAAGGTCGGGATACCGGAACATCGCCAGCTTGTTGGCGACGAATTGGCCCGGATTTGAATTCTTGGGCAACCCGCAGTTGCCGGTCATCACCGTCAGCGCCTGGCTGTCGGGCGCAACCAGCACGACCGCGAATTGGCCTTCCTCGGCCACGCGCGAACCGGCCGGCACCGCGTAATCGAAACATTTGCCGTGGGCGCTTTGCAGCGATCCCTCGGCCGATGTTTGCGTGACGGGGCCGCGCCGCCCGATCAAGCCGTTTACATCATTGGTCTGCGCCGATGCCGCCGAAGCGCCCGTCAACATCCCAAGAGCCGCGAGAGTGAGAAGTTTCCTTGCCATGACAATCTCCTAAAAAGGGGGTTAAGGTTCAACAGGCCATACGCGACCCCGATTTCCATCTTGCGCCTAAAAAAAATATTCACCGATCCATCCCCCATTAGTGCCAATTGGTGCAGATTCGTGGCCAAATTCCTCCCCTTCAGCTCCCCAGCTCTAACTCCGCTTCCCGTCCCCCAGGCAACCGGTTACAACCACGCCACGAGAACCGTCACCCCAACCCAAGGATCTCATGAACCGCCCACGCAATCGTCTTGTCCTCCTTCTCGCTCTCCTGTCCTGTCTCCCCATCGCCCGCGCTGCAGAATTTCCTCTTAAGGAAGGCGATCTCTGGGTCATGGCCGGCGACAGCATCACTGCCCAGCACCTTCATTCCAACTACTTCGAGGCCTTCTGCTTTGCCCGCTATCCCGACCTCAAGTTCGCCTTCCGCAACTCCGGCGTCGGCGGCCACACCATCCCCAGCACTCTCGCCCGCTTCGACTACGACATCGCCGCCTGGCATCCCACTGTTGTCTCCGTCGAGTTGGGTATGAACGATCAGGGCGGCACGCCGACCGACAAGTTTGTCGAAAACATGAAGACCATGGTCGGCCGGATCCGCGCCATCAACGCCCGCCCCGTCATCCTCACCTCAAGCCCGATTAATAACGGCACCACCCTCCAGGCCATGGGCCCCACCAACCGCCTGCACGAATACGCGGCCGCCCTCAAGGAGTACGCGGCAAAGGAAAATATTCCATTCGCCGACCAGTTCCACGCCCTGGTTGACGTCTGGGCCAACAACAAGCCCCACGAAGGCTTCGCCAACGCGCTTCCCGTTCTTAAACAGATTTCCACCGACGACACACTTGCGGGCGTCGATCACCTGCGCATTTCTTGCGGCCCAGGAAGGAACCAAGCTCAAAGGTGTTTCGCTTCATGGGGATGCCGTCCACCCCGGCCCGACGGGTCAGATCATGATGGCCGCCGCCCTCCTCAAGGACCTTGGCGCCGATCCCTTCGTCAGCAGCGTCAGCATCGCCAGCGGGAAGCTTGACCAAGCCAAAGGCTGTAAGGTGGACAACCTCAAAGCCGACGGTGGCAAGATCGAGTTCGATCGTCTCGACGAACGCTCCCCATTCCCCATCCCTGACGACGCCCGCGATGCCCTTCCGCTCGACCCGACCATTCTCGCCCTCAGCCAATACACCCTCAAAATCATCGGCCTGCCCGAAGGCAAATACACCCTCAAGATCAACAATGTTCCCGCCGCCGTCGTCTCCTCCAAAGACCTTGAGTCCGGGCTGAACCTCACCACCCTTCCCCGCGATGCCAAATCCAAGGAGGTGACCCCCATCATTGCCCAATCGCGCGCCATCCTCGCCGAGGTGAACGCCAAGGAAAATCTCGTTAGCCAATGGCGCAGGCCTCTCTCAGAAAGCCATCGCCGCCAACGCCCCGGCTGAGCTGAAGGATCAGCTCTCCACCCTCACTAAGACCGTGGAATCCGCCGACGAAAAAATCCGCACGGCCGCCAAACCGCAGAAGCTCCACTTTGAGATAGCCCCTGTGCAATAATGCAACAGATTAAAGAGAGGCAGCACAGGGCGCCGATAAAAAGCGTAGATTTACATCGCTCACCTTGCCATGGATGGCCTGGTGTGGTAGATGAGTCGCCGTCGGGGCCAGGGATGGATCCCGTCGAGTTGTAACCACCGCTGTTTTAAGGAAGGAACTTTACAATGGCTAAGAAAGTCACTACGTCGTCCAAGTCTACTTCGGCCCCCAAGGCTGCTGTTATTTCCAAGGTCCCGGCCGCGCCGGCCAAGGTTGTCACGCAAGTGCGCAACACGGCCATTCCGCCCAAGCCTGCTGCCAAGAAGGAAATCACGCAGGATCAGATCGCCAAGCGAGCCTTCGAGATCTATGCGTCGGGCAAAGGCGGCAGCGAATCTGACAACTGGCACCGCGCCGAGCGCGAGCTTCGCGGCCTGTAACGGCCGCTGCCTCCAACTGAAATCTATTGGCCTTCTCCATCCCTCCCGCTATTTCGTGGCGGGAGGGGTGGTGAAAGTGCCTTTGCACCAAGTCGGCGTCACTGGCGAAGCTCGGTTGCATACGATGCCAGCGCCTGCGCGAACGGTCGGGGCGTCCAGCCGAAGTCGTGGATGAACTTCGTCAGGTCGGCGGTGTTGTCTTCCTGGCTCATCGTCACCTGATCCCGGCTGAAGGGAAGCAACGCGCCCGGCATCAGGTAGGTGAGGACCCGGGCATACCAGGCCGGCAGGGGGAGCACCCACCGTTTTTTGCCCCGGATGGCCTGGGCAGAGATGTTGTGCAGCTGTGGCCAAGTCACCTGCTGCGCGCCGCCCAATGGATAAACCTCGCCGATGGTTTTCGGATTGGCTAAGGCGTCAACAAACGCCCGCGCAACGTCGCCCACATAGACCGGCTGAAGGAGTCCCGCCCCCTTTTGGCCAAAGATGCCCGCGCCAAAGTAGGGCATGAAGAGAAACGGCGGGGCGACCTTGCGCACCCACCTGGATTCCATTTTCATGAATTCTCCGGCCGGGCCATGAATGAGCGACGGCCGAAAGATCGTCCAATCCAGCCCGCTTTGGCGCACGTATTCTTCGGCCTTGTATTTGGTCTGGTGATAGCGGCTGGCGGCATCCGGCCGCACGCCCAGGGCCGACATCTGAATATACCGCCTGACGCCCGCGCGAACGGCGGCATCAACAACATTGCGCGTCGCCTCGAAGTGAAGGCGTTCAAAGGTGATCCCCTGGGCCGGCTTCTCCATGATGATGCCGACAACGTGAATCACCGCATTGCAGCCGGCGATGGCGCGATCAATCGCGCCGGCATCAAACAGGCCGCCCTTGAAAGATTTGATCGTCCCCACGTTCGAGCGCAGATCGTGCCGATTAACCAGAACGTTGATCGCATAGTGGCGCTGCAGAAGCTCGTCAACGATGGCCGAGCCAACAAAGCCGCTGCCGCCGGTGATGAAGACTCGGTCGGGCATAGATCATTCCTTTGAAGAGGGGTTGCCGGTGGCTTTTGTTCCAGCCGGGGGCGCTCGTACACTAGGGGTGCGTGGTGACGAATGCAATCAATCCCGGATCGAGCGCGGCAACGGGCGTCGATGTCGGCCGCATGCTCCGCCTTGGGACGCGGGCAGTCTTTTGCGCGCTCGCAGAGCCATTTAATCGCCGACACGCTGATGCGCCTGCATCCGGGGCTGCGGGTGGAATTGACGATCATTCAAACCTCAGGTGATCGCATCGCCGATCGCTCCATCCGCGACATCGGCGGCAAGGGCTTTTCACCAAGGAAATTGAATTGGCGCTGCTGTCGGGGGAAGTAGATTTGGCCGTCCATAGCCTGAAGGACGTGCCCGTGACCCAGCCGCTGGTGGATCAGAGCGATCTGGAGATCGCGGCGATTCCTCTGCGCGAAGATCCGGCCGACGTGCTGGTGTCGAACGAAGCGAAGCGAATTGAAGATCTGCCGCGCGGGGCACGCGTGGGCACGACCAGCATGCGCCGGCGCTGCCAGTTGCTGGCGCTGCGGAATGATCTGGTGATCGAGCCGCTGCGGGGCAATATCGATTCGCGATTGCGAAAGCTCCGGGACGGACACTTCGATGCGATTATTCTCGCCATGGCCGGCCTGAGGCGGACCAATCTTTTTGATCATGTAATCATGACAGCGCTGCCGCCCGACGTGCTGCTGGCCGCACCCGGCCAAGGGGCTCTGGCCTTGCAATGCCGGCGTGATGATCAATGGGTGAAGGCGGCGGTGGGGGGGGTACATGATGAGCAGACGGCCGTCTGCGTCGGATTGGAGCGGGAGTTGGTCGCTTGGCTTGAAGGGGATTGCCACTCTCCAATCGCCGCTCTTGCAACGCTGATGGGTGGGGAGGTGACGGTTAAAGCGGTCGTAGGGGGACGTGATGGCGAGCCGATTCTTGTTAAGGCCTGTGCTGCCGGTGCGATAGAACATCGCAGCGCCGTGCTTGCGGAGGTCTATAACCAGTTGAACGAGCAGGGGGTGCGGCGGCTGTTAAATAGCGGAAAGTAGCGGAGACACAGAAAAATCGATTCCCGGCGGGATTAAGCTAAGGACATGGAATAAGATTGACTGATAAATATTTCACAAACTACAATCCAGCGCTAATAAGGTCCTCGGGAATGGTCGCCAGCACCCAGAGCAAGATTCTCGTTTTATCCAGCCATACATCGGCCAATGCCCCGGTCGTCGTCTCCCTCAAAGAAAATGCCGAGGTGGTGGAAATCGCCACCATTGAAGAGGCCATCGAGCAGCTGCGCCACGAACACTTCGACGCGATCTTTTCAGATTCTGCCGACTTCCTGCCTCTGGAGCGGGCGCTGGTTTCCCAGCAGGCAAGCCTCATCCTCAACACCTTGGGCGAAGGCGTCTGTATCGTGGATGGGGAGGGGCGGGCCAACTGGATGAACAAAAAGATGCAGGCCTGGCCGGCCCGGGTACATGAGAAAATCCGCCGCACGTGCCAAGACGCCTTCGAGCTGTTCAGCAAGCAGGTCTCCCCCCAGACGCCCGACTCCCTACCCTTTAATCGTTCCAAACGTTACACGCTGAACGTCGATGACCAGCAGTACCTGGAGATGATCAACTCCCCGGTCATCAATCCGGCCGGGCAGGTGGTGCAGGTGGTGGCAGTTGTCTGGGATGCGACCAGCACGCGCCGGCTGCAACAAAAAATTGACGCCATTGACGGCGCTGGGCGGGAACTGGTGCGTCTGGAGGCCGACGCACTTTCGAAGATGAACGTGGGCCAGCGCCTCAAGCTGCTGGAAGAGAAAATCATCCGGTTCACGCGCGACCTGATGCACTTCGATCATTTCGCCATCCGCCTCCTCGACCGCAAGAGCAACAAGCTGGAACTTGTGATCGCGGTGGGCTTGCCGCAGGAGGCGATGTCGGTTGAGTTGTTTGCTTCCACAGAGGGCAACGGAATCAGCGGCTACGTCGGCGCTACCGGCCGAAGCTACATCTGCCCCGACGTCGAGCGCAACCCGCGCTATGTGCTCGGCCTGGACCAGGCCAAAAGCTCGCTGACCGTCCCGCTTCGCCTGCACGACAAAGTCATCGGCGTATTCAACATCGAAAGCCGCCAGCGCGCGGCCTTCAACGAGGATGATCGGCAGTTTGCCGAAATTTTTGGCCGATACGTGGCCATCGCGCTCAACATTCTCGATCTCATGGTTTTCGAGCGCGTCAGCACCAGCCACAAAGTGGCCGACGATGTTTGCTCGGAGGCCGCCGGGCCATTGAATGATATCGTTTCAGATGCCAAATCGCTGATGGAAGATTACATCGGCAACGACGATTTGCGTAACAAGCTGCAGGCCATTCTGGACAACGTCGGCGCCGTCCGCCGCTGTATGCGCCAGGCCGTTGAAGGACCCAACACCATCCTGGGCGCCAATGACATGAAGGGGGAACAGGAACCGGTCCTGGCCGACAAGCGGATATTGGTGGCCGACGACGAGCCCAATATTCGCGCCACCATCGCCGACGTGCTTCACAAATATCGCGCGACGGTTACGGTGGCCGCCAATGGCGAGGAGGCCATCGCGCTGCTTGAAGAGCATGAGTACGACTTGATCCTGAGCGACATCAAGATGCCCGATAAGAGCGGCTACGACGTCTTCGCCGCGGCCCAGCGCCTCCCGCACGCGCCGCCCGTTATCCTGATGACGGGGTTTGGCTACGACCCGAATCACAGCATCGTTCGCGCCAGCCAGGAGGGGCTGCAGGCGGTGCTGTTTAAGCCGTTTAAGGTCGATGCACTCATTGGGGAAGTGCGAAAAGCCCTGTCCGTCGGGCAGTAATTTTTTCTTTGCACCCGGTCAAAATTCGGTCACCAGCCGATCGCGGGCACTGACGTGATGATCGCGGTGGTACTCCAGATCCGACTTGCGCCGCGCGGCCGCTCCAGCCCCAAAGAGATAGCCCACCGCCTCGCCAAGCGCGTGCGCGCAAAGGCCAAGGAACAAAATGGGGAGCATCCGGGGGATGAGCTGTTTGGTGCGGCCGCAGGCCCGAACCTCCACAATGATTCGGCGCACGGCGCATCAAGGGGACGATCGGGGCGGCCATTGCCTGCATCAGTCGTCGGTACCACGGCCAACCCTGTTCCTGTGCGCGATGACCGCCAAAAGAACGGCCGCCATGGTATTGCCCGATCAGGAACGAACTGAACCGTGAGATGTTGACGTGGCTGGTTTTCGAATCGGTGAGGTACATCAATCGGCCTTCAGAATGCAGCTTCGCATGGAACACTCCTTCAGTCTCCAGCACGCTTGCCAGGTGATCACCCTGCGACAGAAGGATGGCCCTGTCATATCCCGTGTGATGCCAGGGCAGCCGGGTTGCCGGGCCGGCTTTGCGCGGCTCGACCCACGGGGTAAATCCCAGGAACAAGTCCGCCCAGCTTGTCATGCTGCCGGGGTTGGCGTTGTGCATCAGCGATCCCACTGCCACGTTGCCGGCCGCGTGGGCGACGAGTTGCGCCGCGGCCCAATCCGGGTCGGGATAAGCATGATCCTCCACGAACGAAACAAAATCGCCGCGGGCGGCACGCACGCCGGCTTCCCGGGCAGCCCCCATGATGCCGATCGGCCCGATCTCAACGATGGAGTGGGAATGAAAGCATTGGAGATCGCCTTCATCCAGGTGCAGTGCCTCCCGCGAGGGCGCAACGACAATTAACTCCAGATCGCTGCAAATAGTCTGGGCGCGCAGGGCATGAACCGATTTGCGAATCGTCTGATAATTATCGGGCGTAACCGCCACGACGGATATTCTGGGGAGCGTGGGATTGGGGCACTGAACTGGATCGGCCATGGGCGCACCTGCTCTTGTCTGGGATTTCGGCGTTGGCAAGCCTTGGCTTAACCTTGGACCGGCAGTATACCGAAAAGCGCATCAGGTAAACCGCCAAACGCCGCATGACCACCAGCAGAAGCATCCCACTTTCCAACCCAAACCGCCACACCATGCGCGGCACCCTGCGGGTTTTCCTGGCCGAATCACTCATGTTCCCCACCGGCCTGGTGACAGCCGCTTTCCTCACACGCCGATTGGGCCCCAGCGGATATGGGCTGTTTACGCTGGCGGCCTTAATTGTCTCGTGGCTGGAGTGGAGCATCAGTTCTCTGTTCGCCCGCGCGACGCTGAAATTCGTGGGCGAATCTGATGATTGGCGGCCCATCGGCGCGACGGTGGCGCGGCTGCACCTTTGGGCCGGTGCGGGCGTCGCAGCGATGCTCTGCGCAGTCAGCTATCCAATCGCCCAAGCGATGCACCAGCCTCGGCTGGCGTGGTATCTCATTTTGCTTTCGCTCGACATTCCGCTGTTTTCGCTGGCGCAGCGCACCGCAACATCCTCGTCGGCATCGGAGGATTTGGCCAGCGCGGCCTCGCCTGCGCCGGCCGATGGGTTTCGAGATTGCTGTTGATCCTTCTTCTCGTGCAACTTGGTTTTTGGGTTGAAGGGGCGATTCTCGGAAGTATCGGCGCGTCTGTGATAGAGCTTGTCATCGCCCGGCGTTTTGTAAATCCGCGCCTGATGGGGCCTTCGCAGTTTCCGATCCGAAAACTGTTCGACTATGCGCTGCCCCTGTTTCTTTATGCGGCCGGTATGCGCTTGTTCGACAAAGTCGACCTCCTCGCCCTGACCATCCTGGGAGGTTCGGTGGAGACGGCCGGAATTTATGGCGCTGCACAGAATCTGGCATTGGTGCCCGGCATTTTCGCCCTCTCGTTTTCGCCGCTGTTGCTGGCGACCCTGAGCCGCCTCACCAGCGCGGGGCAGGAGCAGGCCGCGCGCAAAGTCGCCAGCGACGCACTTCGCGTCATCCTGCTGATGCTGCCGTTCGCCGCCATTGCCGGCGGCGCTTCCCGTGAAATTTCTGTCATGTGCTTCGGGCCGGCCTTTGAAAAATCCGCACCCATTCTGCGCGTCTCACCTTCGGCGCGGTGGGGTTGGCGATGATGTCCATCACCACCGCCCTCCTGACCGCCCGCGGCAAGCCAACCTGGACCTTCCTGCTGACGGCCCCGATGCTGCCGATGGCGGTGCTGGGCGATTGGCTCGTGGTCCCCCGGTTCGGGGCCATCGGCGCGGCCTCCGTGCAGACTGTCGTCGCCTGGACGGGGGCCCTGGCAACGATCTTCGCGGTGCATCGACTGTGGAATTTCTGGCCGCGCATCTCCACCCTGATCCGCAGCCTTGCCCTCGCGGCCTGCGCATGGGCGCTTACGGCAATCTGGCCAACCGCGGGCATCTGGCTGGCGGTGAAATTGCTGGCTGTCAGCGCCGCTGTGACGGCCGCGCTGGTGGTGCTGGGAGAGTTCAGCGCCGTCGAACTGGCTTTCGGGCGTTCACTGGTGCGATGGCCGTTCGCAAGTCGCAAAGGCGTCGGTGAAGCGGGATGAACCGGTCGCCCCTCTCATTTTCAATCATCATCCCCAGCTTCGGAAGGCCCCGGCCTCTGCGCGCCTGCCTCGAGGCCCTGACGCATCTGGACTATCCCCGCGACTCCTACGAAGTGCTCGTCGTCGATGATGGAAGCCAGGCCAACTACGACCCGATCATCCGCCAGTTCAACGACCAAATGAACCTGAAGTTGATCCGCCAGGCCCACGCCGGGCCGGCCATCGCACGCAACACCGGGCGCGATCCAGTTCGGGAGAGTATCTGGCCTTCACGGATGACGACTGCATGCCGGACCCGAATTGGCTGTGGGAACTGTCGGCGGCGCTGGTGGAGAACCCGGCCTGCGTCGTCGGCGGCCGAGTCATCAACCAGTTGGAAAATAATCCATATTCGGAATCCAGCCAGTTGCTGATCGGTTATTTGTACGGCTATTACAATGGTAGAAACGGCTCGCCCACGTTCTTCACCTCCAACAACTTCGCTGTGCGTGCTGAGTTGTTCAATGGGGTAGGGGGCTTTGATCCGCGTTTGCCCCGGGCGGCGGCCGAGGATCGGGAATTCTGCGATCGCTGGATCAATCTTGGTCATCGCATGGCCTATGCGCCCAGTGCGATTGTCCGCCACGCCCACCTGCTCACCTTTCACCGGTTCTGGCGGCAGCATTTTAATTATGGCCGGGGCGCGTACTTCTTCCGCGAGGTGCGGGTGCGCCGTGGAGCAGCGAAAATCAGCGTTGAGCCAGCCAGTTTTTATTCCGATCTGCTGCGCTATCCGCTGTCACAGACGCGCGGTTCGCGCGCTGTGACTTGTTGCGCTCTGTTGTTTGTCTCGCAATTAGCAAACACGGCCGGTTTTTTCTGGGAGCGGTTTCGCCGCCAGAACATCAGAACCGATGATGCGGTGAAACGCCTGACGCCGTCAACTCACCCGCCTCCAGGCCCCATGGCTTGACCGTCACCGTCGCGCCAGTGCGGGCCGATTCCTCGGCCGCCTCGATCACCTCAAGACTCCGATACCCCGCCAAAAGATCAGGAAAATCCACGCGCTCGCCCCGAACGCTCCGCACAAAGCGCAAGAGCGATTCGTGATAAGAGGGCTCGTGCCCGACTGACATACGCCTCTTGAAGAAATTGGAGATATGCCCAAGTTGCCCCAGACTGCCCTTAACGCCGGCGAAGCGCGACCACTGGCTGGCGGATTCGGTCAGCCGGGGCGCCCAGTCGCGATAGCGGTCAATCGTGAGCTTGGCACCCTGGCCATAGATCTCAAAATAGTGTTCATCGATCGCGCTCAATGAGAAAAACGACTGCACCAACAGGCCGCCGCCCAGGCGCAGGTCGAGCGTTGCGGTGTCGCCTTCGCAGCGGGTGGCGGCGATGCGGGCTGAAACCTCCTCCACGGGCCGATCAAAGAGATACTGGACGAGGTCAACGTGATGCGAGGCCAGGTCAAGCAGCACACCGCCGCCGGTCTGGCGAGTTGTCTTCCATGTTGGCAGGGGGCGGGGTCCGCAGGTAAAGGTCGAGCAGACAGAGATCGGCTCACCAGTCGCTCCCGATTCCACCATTTGTCTGGCCTTTTGAAGCAGGGGGCAAAAGCGGTAGTTGAACCCCATCATGCCGGTCGCCTGCGCGATGCGCCATGCCTCGATCACCCGGCGTCCATCCTGGCTGTTCGTCGCGAGCGGCTTTTCCAGATACACGTGCCTCTGGTGCGCAAACGCAGCAATCGCGGCCTCGGCGTGCAGCGCACTCGGCAGAGAAATCACAACCGCGTCCACATCCGATTGGTCCAGAAGATCATCCGCGTTTTCAAACGCCGTCGCCGACGGCGCCAGTGCCGCCGCCTGCTGTCGCCGCCCGGCATCCGGTTCGGCAATCGCGCTCACCCTCACTCCCGGCAGGCGCGCGATGATTCTCAGGTGAACTGACAGGGCAATCTGGCCGCACCCAATGAGGCCGACGTTGACAGTGGATTTCATCATTGGTTAGGCGGCCGTTGAGGTCGCAGGCTTGACGGCAATCATCTCCACCGATTCAGGTGTAGAAACAGTCTTGGGCGGCTTTGTCGAGAACTCTTCGTAGTACGACCGCTCGGTATTCACATTCCACAGGTCGTGCCGCTCGCCCAGAATGTTCTTCACCGCCAGCATCCCCGTCAGCATCGAATGGTCCTGGTTGTTGTACCGGTGCATGCCGTTTCGGCCGATGGTTTGCAGGTTTGTGAACCCCGCCAGATACTCCTGAAGCACGCGCAGGTGAATACGATATTCCGCATCATAAACCGGGTACGCCCGCGGCTGGCGGATCACCACGCCATCCCGCACGTCTTCTTCCTTTGCCAGTCCCAATTGCCCGATTTCCCGCGTCGCCAGTTGAATTAAATCCGCATCCGCAGTTGCCCAGATGGCATCGTCTTCATCACAAAAATATTCCATGCCGATGCTCGAGTTCAGCGGGTCGGGCACCATCGCCGGGCTCCAATTGCCGAAATTCTGGATTCGTCCCACCTTCACCTTGGGGCTATGCACGTAAATCCAGTTGTCCGGAAACAGGTCGCGCTTGGCGACGATCAAACCAACAATCAGAAATGCCCGGTAGCTCAATTTGCTCGCGGCCAATAGCACCGCCGGCGGCGGTGGGGGGTCAAGTCGGTTGATGAGATCCACAATCGGCATGCTGGATATAAAATGCGCCCCCTGCACCTGGGCCACGTGATCTCCAGCTTGCGTCGTCACGCTGCTCACGCGTTGGCCGTCGTGCGTGATGCGCATCACCTGCGTGTTCAGGTGAACGTGCCCGCCCCCCTGTTCCACGGCCGCATGAAATTTCTCCCACATCATCCCCGGCCCCAGAATCGGATAATCAAACTCGTTAATCAGGCTCTTTGCCTCGCCGCCGCCAAAAATCGCGTTAAGAACGGCCGTCTTTAAAGACAGATTGCGAATACGCTGCGCCGCCCAATCCGCCTTGATCTCGCGGCAGGGAATGCCCCACACCTTCTCCGTATACGTCTTAAAAAACGTGCGGAAAAGCCGCCGGCCAAAGCGGTTGGTCACCCAATGCTCAAAGGTATCTTCCTGCTTGTGCGGCCAGATTTTCCATCGGCAATAGCTCGCCAGGATCATCAGGCTCGGCATCAGCCCGAGATTGAATAGGGCATTGAAGATTTCCAGCGGATAGCTGAAAAACTTGTCACGGTAATAGATGCGCGACAGGCGGGGCACTTTGCGGAATTCGTTGCCCAGCATCTCCTGCCACAGTTCCTGCACCTCCCCGATCTTCGTGTAAAAGCGATGGCCGCCGATGTCGAAGCGATAGCCCTTGTAAAGCTCGGTGCGGGCGATGCCGCCCACTTTGTCAGCGCTTTCCAGAACAGTCGGGTGCAGCGCATGCTTCAACGACTCGTAAGCCGCTGTCAGCCCTGCCGGGCCGGCGCCGATGATGACAACGCGTTTGCTTTCCATCAGCCGCTCAACTCCTGGCCGTGTTCGGGCAAGAGGCGTTGTGAAGTAGTGGATGGGCGTCCCCGACACAGATGGGCCGTCGAACCGATTGCGAACGCAAAACCGCCGCAGAAATAATAGATCCAATGCCACGGCACCACGCGCAGGGCGAAAATCAACCCGCGCGTGCGGGCGAAGAATCGGTAAACGCCGGCGTTGAGGATCAGCAGCAGCGCCGCGATGAGCGGCAGCGCCAGGAGCGTCGGCCGCCAGAACAGCCCGGCAACAAGCGCGACTAAAGACAGCGCCACAAGCAATGTGCTGGCGCGATTCACAAAGTTCAAATTTAGATCGCTGCCCCCGTGCTTGTCTGCAAGGATCAGATTCGTCCACGGAAGCGCACGATCAAAAAAATCACTCCGCAGCAGCGACATCGGCGTCCATCGCTTCAGATGCTTCACCTGAATGTCCTTGCACAGCCGAATGTGATGCCCGGCCCGGCGAAGGCGATAGCCAAACTCAATGTCTTCAATGCTCGGCCGAGGGTAGCGCACCTCGTCAAACCCGCGGACGCTGTTAAAAATTTCCCGGCGGATGGCCCCGCACCCCGCCCAGAACGTAAAGGCTTCCTCGCTGCCGCACTGGTGCGTGTAATGATGAAAAAGATTCTTGTACTGCGATACAAAATTTTCCTCGGCCGGGCGCTGTCATACGAGCCGAAAAGCGCCGCCGTCTGCGGCTGCTGATCGAATACCAATCCCACCTTCTCAATCACGTTGGGCCCAGGAACAACGTCCGCGTCCAGAAAAAGAAGAATGTCCCCCGTCGCATGCCGGGCCGCCAGGTTGCGGGCGCTGGCCGGGCCTTTGGATTTTGGCGTGGAATAAACCGTCGTGCCAAAACTCTCGGCGATGCGCCGATCCTCAGCATCACCGCCATCGACGACAACGATCATCTGTGCAGCGGGCGCACGTGGAGGATGTAACGCCAGCGAGGCAGTCGCGCAGTTTGCGCCCGCCGTTGCGAACCGGTATAATCACGGAAACAGTGCTCACCTCAACCTATGCTCCCCTCTCTCCACGAGAGCAAGTTGCCCGGAATGGTCGGGGCAATCCAACCAGCCGTCAAGCCAATCCGCCCGCCGGCCAATTTCTATATCGGCATAAACACCCCTGTGGAACCGCCAGTTATCCCGTCTTTTGACTGATTCGCATCAACACGTCCGATATTCCACCGCCTCGCGATCCAAAAAAGGCATCCAAGCACAACCACCCAAACCCCCACATGCGCCCCATTCACCCATCCCGGCCACAGTGCAAACCGACCCGCCTTGGCCTGAAACATCATCGAAACACTCAGCAAAACAAAACCACCGGCCGGCACCGCGCGCTGCCACCCCCGTCCCATCAGCGCCAGCCGAAAAAGCGCGATCGACGGAATCAGCAGCAGCACATCGTCGTATGGCCGGTGGTAGCACCAGATGCGCGCACAATCGCACTCACCCCCATCAACACCCACACGTCCACCCGCCGGTGCAGATAAACCCACGCGCCTAGTCCGCCAAAAAGAGCAGCCCATGTCGGCATGATCCACCGTTGCAGCCCTGCCGACGCCAGCCAGA
Source organism: uncultured Phycisphaerales bacterium (assembly GCA_963788015.1). Lineage (GTDB taxonomy): Bacteria > Planctomycetota > Phycisphaerae > Tepidisphaerales > Tepidisphaeraceae > JBBRHH01. Next base: position 205,968 of record CAWBEY010000012.1, on the reverse strand, counting down.
CGTTCACGTTTCCATACCCCTCCTCCATGCCGTGCTTCGCCGCCCACTTGAACTGATTCAAGTTGGCCGCCCACATGTGCGATCCCTGAAAACTCGCGGAGAGAAGCGTCACCAGCAGGTAACCAACAGCAGCAAGAACCGCCGGCCGAAACCGCCCCGGCGCCAGCAGCAGCAACCATCCGAACGGCAAGGCAACCTGCGGCTTGGCCATCGCCACAATAAACAAGCCGGCCGCCGCCACGTCCGCGCCCCAGCTTGACCTGCGCCGCGTCACAATCAGCAGCGAGCAAATCAGCGGCGGCAACACCTGCAACGAAATCTGCCCCGTATAAATCGCCACCCCTATCGCATAGTTCGACAGCAGCACGCTCGCCACGAGCAACTTGAATTGCCACCCCGCATCATGCCCCTCCAGAACCACGCGCCGTACAAGATAAATCAGCGACAACCCACAACTGATCGCGAATATCCACCGCGCTGCCCCCCACGACGTCCACCCGATCAATGGCCAAAGCATTCCATACGTCGCCGGCGGGTACATCGCCGTCTTAATCGTTCCATACACCGGCTCGCCGGCCATCCACGCCCGCACTTCCGTATACCGCAAACGCAAATCCACCGCCGTGTCCAGGCCAGGCGCAAGCACAAGCGAATCGAACGCGGAGGCCAGATTTTTGATATCCCGTGCCCCCAACAGAACCGCTGTCACCACCACGACGATCAACCCCACTGCCCGAAGGCGTCTCCCCTGATGAGAACCATCACCAATGAAAAACATCACGCCGCCACGCATGTCGCTGAAGACGAACCGCCGCGCTGTATTGCTCGCGGCAGGACCGGCGAGAACGCCGCGACATCTTCCTCGCGCACGTGCCGATAGCGATGAAATTCAAAAGCGCTCAACTTTTCCATCGACCCGCCTGCGCCCACCGCATAGCCAATCATCTGCCCCATTCCATCGATCACCAGGCCATAAATGGTTGCGATAAAGATCCGCAGCGGCGACACCGGCCTTCCCCGCCAAAGCGCCTTCCACGCAATCCGCTTCAGCCGCACCAGCGGAATCAAAGGCGACGCCAACGCATAAATCAGCCGCCGCCCAAACGACCACCCCTGCGCCCGCCCCGCCGCGAAAACCCGGCCATTAAGATATTGCAACTGTGTCCAACTCCCCAGCCGCGCAAATTCAAATGATGCACCCGAGCACTCGGCTCAAGGTAAAGCCTGTGCCCCTTGGCCCGCAAATCCCAATGCATCACCGCCTCGGCCGCCAGCCGCGCCTCAAGCTCCTCGCCATACTGCAAAAGCACATCCCGCTTATAGCTGCTGTTATGCCCCGGCAAAAACGACATCTCCCCGCCGCCGCTGGGCTCTGCCCACGGGCCATAACCAATCAAAAGGTCAGCCCAACTCACCGCGTTCCCGGGATTCGCATTGCACATCACCGGCCCCACCGCCGCCCACGGCCCCGCGTGTGCCTCAATCAGGGCCTGGGCCCACCCCTGATCCGGAAAGCAATGATCCTCACCCAGCACAACAATCGGCGCCGCCGCCATCCTCACCCCCGCAGCATTGCCCGCCGCCACAGTGAGCGAGCGGCCCAATTCAATCACCTGATAACTATGAAAACCCGCCAGGTCCTCTACGAAAAGCTTCAGCGCTTCATGACTCTGCCCGACAACAACCAGCTCAATCTGCCCACACACGCTTTGCGTCGCAAGGCTGCGCACCGTCCGCGCAATGGTCGGATACCCTTCCGCACAAACCAGAACAACCGAAAGACTTGGTGGTGTTGAAGCGAACTCTGTCATGATCAAATCATAAATCGCGCGTCACGATATAGTCGGCTCACCACCGCCACAACATGAGCCAGCCCACGATTCTTAAGCCCGCAGCGACGACCCCGCGCCGAGACTCACCGCAAAAACAAATACACCGGCGGTTCCTCCACCTCCACCTTCGTCTGCCTCGCGCCACGTGCCGCAAAGTGCCTCGGCGCCAACCCCCGCGCCCCCATCGCGGATTCCTAAGATGCGGAGGCTTGGGAGAGGGCAACGTTAGGTTTGGTTTTTATTGGTGGAGTCTGGAGAGTCTGGAGCCATGGGCGGCCCGCTGCGGGAAGCCCATGCTACGGGTGGAGGGGGATTAGGATAAAGATAAAGAGTAGATGTTCAAGTGTCAAAGAAGATGGGTTGTCCGAAAGGGGAGGGAACTGCTCTGTCTCAACCTCCCAAAGTTAGGGCGCATGTTCGGTAGCGCGTCCGCCGGCTTCCGTGTAGATGATGCGGGATGGAAACCTGCAAATCACCACGGAAGGTGCTGATCGAGGCCTACCAACTCGCTTTACCGCTGCTGCCGGCCTATGCGAGTGACTACAGCCGGAAAGACTTCACCCAGGCGCAGCTCTTCGCCTGCCTGGTCCTCCGCGAGCACCAGAAGAAAAGCTACCGCGGCATCGAGGCCTCCTGGCCGACAGCCCGGACTGGCTCAAAGACATCGGCGTGAAGGACGGCAAGGCCCCCGACCACAACACGCTCTGGCGGGCGTTCGAGAGGCTGGTCAAACGCGGCCTGATGAACCGCATGCTCGACCAGCAGGCGGCGTGGGCCGAGGAGCAGGGGCTGATCCAGGGGCGTGTCAAGCCGGTGGCGCTGGACAGCAGCATGTTCGAAAGCCGCCACGTCAGCCGCCACTTCGAGAAGCGCTGCAGGCACATGCCGCCGCGGAAGCCAAGGCGGCGCGGAGAAAAAAAAAGCCCGGAAGAAAGCCGAGAAACAGGCACAAAGGCGGGCGAAACGACAGACGACACAGCGAGGCGGAGCCCACGCCCCCGAGGTGAACCGCCGTCGCCGCCGCACCGTCAAACGTTTGCCCAAGCTGTCGCTGGCGGTTGCCACGGCCTGCCACCTGATCCTCGCCGCACGGGCGACGACCGGGGCGGGCGGCGACCAGAAGTTTTTCGAGCCGCTGCTGCTGGACGCTTATCGGCGGGCGACGGTCAAGACTGCCGTGGCCGATGCCGGGTACGACTCCGAGGCCAACCACTGCATCTCGCGCCAGGACCTGGGCATCCAATCAATCATCCCGCCCAAGGCGGGACGGCCATCCGCCAAGCCGCCGACGACACGCCACCGCCGTAACATGGCAACCGCTTCAGGCTGCAAGGCCGACAAGAACAAATACGGCCAGAGGTGGCAGGTGGAGACCGTGAACAGCATGATCAAACGCAACCTCGGCTCCGCCCTTCGGGCCACGACCGCCCGCCGCAGGTCGATGGAGCTGCTGCTACGCGTCGTCACTCACAACATTATGATCGTGTGCGAAGCCAAGGGTTGAGACAGAGCAGGAGGGAACCGGTTTCTCCTTTCCCCTCTCGTCCCGTGCGATGGGTGGCATCTTTGCTGATGCGGGCATTACCCGGTGCGGTAGTTCCGCTCGCCGGGATCCGCGCGGGGGGCGGCGGGAAACCGCCGTCCCTACCGCGACTGAACGCGGATGGAAGAGGGCTTGTGGAGGTGGATGGGCGTGGGGGAGGGGTAGGGGTGGAGGGGGCAGGCGGGGCGGATGGGCGTTATGGCTCGAATCAACTGGTGACACTTTCACTGCGTTCACGCGCTTGCTAACTGTGGCTGGCGGTGCTACGATTGTACCTTCAAATTTACTTAAAAGCTGAGGAACGCCATGAGAACCAAGATCCATCCACGCTATCAAAACTGCAATGTGCATTGTGCCTGTGGGAACACGTTTTTGACCCGCAGCACTCTTCCGCGTATCGCTGTGGACATTTGCTCGGCGTGTCATCCGTTTTTTACCGGGAAGCAGAAGTTTGTGGATACCGCCGGCCGGGTGGAGCGGTTTAGCAAGAAGTTTGGGGGCACCTATAGCTTCCAGAAAACTTCCGGCGCGGCGACTGCTGCCAAGCCAGCGGCGGCGGCTAGCTAGCTTTTTCAATCAGAGTGATTTACAGCGTCGCGGCCCCGAAGAGCCCCCGTCAATATTCGGCCCGCGGCGCTGCTTTATGCGCTGGACGCATTATGTCTCGCTGCCGCGTTCTTATTGCCGGTGGGTTGCTCCTGTTGGCCGGTTGCCATCATACGCTGGCGCCGACAACGCAGGTGGCGCTGACGACGCAGCCGGCCGAGGCGATGGTGCCGCTGAAGACCGTGGAGGCCGTGGTGAGCCCGCCGGCGGGTTGGTCGCCCGAGGCGTTGAAACAGGATCCCCGTCACCGCCATCAGATTTGGCTCAGCCCCAGTGGCCATACGGCGTATGGGGTGGTTTACATGGCATTGCCGCTGCCGGCCGCGCTGATTCCAGGGGGTGCGGAGACGGTCTTGGAAGAAGGTTTTCTTCCGAATATGGCCAAGACTGAAGGGAAGGCGGAATTGGTTGGGGAGGTGAGCGATGATGCCAAACGCGGCGGGATTCGTTTTGTGGCGCAGGGCGGATTTTATCTGGTGCGGGCGTTTATGGTGCTCGAGGGGATGCACGCCTGGACGGTGTATGCGGGAACAGAGCGTGCGTCGCCAGTGAACGAGATGGAATTGAAGCAAGCCGAACTGGGCGGGATCGAACTGTTTTGGGCCTGACCCACTGACCCGCTGCCGCGATGCCTCGACGGGCCTGCGGCACTGGGCGGGGCTTTTTTTCTTTAGGGGACTTGCGTTATCTGGCCGATTCTGAGAAGTATTAACCACCCAACCGGGCAAATGGGAACCGGGCGAACATCATGGGCTGGAACATGGGCGAACCGAGACGTAACACGCGGGCGCTTTTCTTTGGCTTAACTCTTTTGATTCCCTGGCTGGCTGGTTGCCAATTTGAACCAGTCGCGGGAACCAAACTCGTGCAACACCGGCTGGTGGCGGACGAGCGGGGCCTGGGCAAAACGCAGATTATTGAAGAGATCAAGGCCAGTTGCGCCCGCCGGCGCAATGGGAACTTTTGCCACTGCAGGAAGGCCCCCTTTACAGGCACCAGCAATGGCGCTCCTCCTCGCACCGGACCGGTGTTGGCGTGGTTTATATCCATTTGCCCCTGCCGTTTTCAGCCAAAACGCTCGAATGGCTGGCGATGCGCGAGTATGCCAAGAAATCGGATGATGGGCACGTGATTGGCCAATGGACGGATGCGCTGGGCCGCGAGTGGTTTGAGGCCGAAACCCATCGATACCACTTGCGCGGCTATGTGATGACACGCGGGTTTGATGCGTGGATCAGCTACACTGGTTATCGAATAAGTGAGCCGTACATGCCCGACGAAGTGGAGGCCGCGCACCGGTCACTTGAGACGATGCTTCCGCTGTCGGTGGGCGTGGTAACGCCGACGACGCGGCCATCGGGCGAACCAGACTCGGGCGTCGTGGCCGGGCTGCTGGGGAACCAGTGATCGTTAGCAGGTGTGTAATTCTCTTCAATGACTCAATAAAAGTTATCGCGGCTGTACTCTTCCTTACGCTCGCGGCGGCTCTTCCTGGACAGGTGATCCCGGCGACTCAGCCAGTTGCGGTTCAGGATGACGATCGCGCGCTTGCCATTCAAAATATCGAAACGCAAATTCGCGGCCTGGCTCAGATCGACCACGCCTCCGGCCCGCGCTGGCGCGCCTGCTTTGCGATGTGCTGGTCAAGCATGGTGTGAAACTTCCGAATGATTTGGCCGATCTAAAAGCGCCTGCTGACGCAGCCGAACCGCCCAGCGCCGAAATGGCCGACGCCTTTGGGGTTATTGTCGGCAGGATGGGGACCCATGATGCGGCATATCTTCTATCGCCGTCTCCAGAGGATGGAAATAACTCTCCGCTGGGCGTGGAACTGCTGCTGGCGATTATGAACGACTGCCCGGCGCGGCCGGGCCAATTGACTGCCGTCCGTCTATCTCGCGGATGGCGTTTTTGCGGTCGACGGAGCGCCGCGCTACTCACTCGATATCGCCGCGGGCGCGGCCGATCAGGGGATGCGGATGGCGTTTGAGGATGTTCGATCTGCGCTGGCCAACCACGGCCTCACGCCTGCCGCCCGGGCCAACGCCCTCTCGGCGGCCGCCGCCCTTGCCGAGACCTGGGCTGTGCGTCTGCCCGGGCTCCAGTCCAATGCCACGGACGAAAGCGAAATACTGGGCGCGATGAATGAACGCATCGAAAAGCTGGAAGAGTTAGCCGCCGACGTTGACAAGGCGCGCGATGGCAATGCCGACCTGGCGAAATTCGCCGACATCCTGCGGGAAGTCTCCACCTCGCTCTGCAAAGCCGCCCGCGCAGCGCCCCCAGGATCGCACTATCAAACCAGGTCGCGCCGCTGGTGAAGGGGTTTTTTACAGCTGTCAGTGCCGACGATCGGGAGGGACTAAAGAAATTCCTCACGCCCAAAAGCGCGGAGCAGTTGCTGGCGATGAAGTCGCTGCGGGACGACCTGGGCCGCTGGCACGGCGTGAAGGAAATCCGTCTTGCAGCCTTCCCGCGTCTGATCGTCTCGGCCACGGGGTCGAAGGGCGCGGCAACGCTTTCATTTGTCATGGAAGTGACCGACAGCGCCGGCGTCACCCGGCGTGTCGCGTCGGCCGCGCTGGCTGTGCGAACTGGTGATGACTGGCTGCTGGGGGAGTGACGCTCCGCATCCTCCCCTGAGCGCATCAACTTGCTACAATCTTCCCATGGGACAGAACTGTCCATGAGGATTCGTTATGAATAATACCGGCCGCGTTGTCATCGCCTGCGTCCTGAGCGCCATCGCCGGCTGCGCCGCCGCACGGTCCACCACTACCCCCGCCCCGGCCACCCTCCCCAGCGGCAAGGCCGCCCTCACGCTGGAACAAATCGAACCCAAACCTATCCTGCAAAGTCCTACGACGCACAGGCGGGCCCTTCCACGCCTGCCCCGTTAGACGCCGTTACGCTGTATGCGCAGGCGCGAATCGCGGTGCTTAAAAGCGACCGCCTCACGGCCGCGAAGCTTTTGACGGATGCCGCCGAGAAAGATCCGGCCAGTTTCCAAATTCGCTACGAACTGGGCATGCTTTACGCCGCCTCGGGCAATGGCAGCCAGCGCACCATTGATGCCCTGGAGCAGGCCGCCGCAATTGATCCCGATCACGTTGACCTGCAATTGCAGCTTGGCCGCCAATACCTCAGCCGCCCGGCACCCGACGTCGATCAGGCCATTCAACACCTGCGCCTGGCCCTGCAAACCCACGACTACGCCTCCGAGCCAGGCGAGGCCGCCATGGCCAATCTCCTGCTGGCGCGGGCACTGCAACAACAAGGCTACGACACCGCCTCTCTCGGGCGTTACCAGGCCGTCCTCGACCGCCTGCAGCGTCCGGGGATGGCCACCCGCGCCAGCCACGAGCTTTTTTATCTCTCCGAGCATCTCGACCAGCTTTACGCCCAGATTGGCGAGCTTCAGGATCGCCTTGGCAATTATCCGGCCGCCCTCGACAGCTTCACCGAGGCAGGCCGCCGCCTTCCTGGAAACTTTCAGTTTCAATCCCACATTGCGGAGCTGACGCTGACCGTCGGCAAAAACGACAAGGCCCGGCAGTTGGTTACGTCGCTTGTTTCACGCTTCCATGCCAGCCCGGAGTCGATCAACCTTCTTCGCGAGTCTTACCAGCGCCTGGGGCTGGAGGCCGAGCTGATCCCCGATCTGCAAAAAGCATTGAAGGCCCAGCCCAACGATCGGTCGATGCAGATTGCGGTGGCTGATCTGATGTGGTCGGAAGGCCGATATGCGGAGGCTCAGGACATGCTCCTGGGCCTGATCCGCAAAGGCGCGGACGATCCGAAGATGGTGCGCCGTCTGTTTGCCATGTACGGCCAGCGGCATGAGACGACAAAGGCCGCGGCGCTTCTGATTGAAGCGACTGCGCTCTACCCTCAGTTGCTTCGCGAAGCGGAGGCGCTTTGGCCGCAGCTTACGGATCCGGGCATCATCAATCGCCTTCGCCAATCGACACTTGAAAAAGTGGAAGTGCCGGAATCAGCGCAGGCTGCCAAATCTTATTGGCTGAGCTACAACGCCCGCCTGTGGGGCCGCGACGGCATCGCGTCGCCGCTTCTTGAAAAGGCGGTTTCGCAGAGGCCCATCTTCGCCCCCGCCTGGCGTGAACTGCTGGCGCGTAACCTTGCGAGGCCGGACTGGGATGAGGATAAGAAGGCGCGTGAGAGCGCAGCGTTCATTAATTCCGCCAGATCGGGCGGCAATGCCATTCTGGCTGACGATTTGCGCGGCCTGTTGCTCATGAGCCAGAAAAACTTCACGGAGGCCGAGGCTGCGTTCAACGCGGCCGCCAAACAGGGCGATCGTCTGCCGCAGGACCAGCTCTCGCTTGCCTTCTCCCTACAGCAGCAGCACAAAGACGCGCAGCTTCGAGCAACTGCTCTGGAAGATCGTCAGCGATCACCCCACCTTCGACGATGCCTACATCGCCCTCTTTCGCCACTACATCACCACGAGCTCGGCCCAGCAGGCTATCCGCGTCCTGCAGATTTGGCGCGAGGCCGATCCAGACAGCATCGATGCGCGGCTCATGGAGTCCAGCGTTTACCTCCAGATCGATCAAGTCCCCGAAGCTAAAAAAATCATGGTGGCGCTCTTCAAGGACCACCCGCAGAATCCCGAGGTCGTCATTGGACTCGAAGCGGCTTTTGCCAAAACGGCCGACAATCGTGGGCTGGTTAACCTCTTTGAGCAAGAGCGTGAACGGCATCCCTACAACCGGCGGGTCGTCGAGCGACTGGTGGATATCGACGTTGGCCAAAAGAAGCTGGCCGAAGCGACTCGCATCATCGACGAGATGCGCGCCAGCATCGCGAGCGATCCCGATCTGCTCTACCAGGCCGCCCACCTGTACGAGCGCGTGGATCAGCTTTCGATGACCGAGAAGACGCTGCAGGACATTCTAAGCTCGAGCCAGGCCACCCCGGCATGCCAATGATCTGGGTTATATGTGGGCCGACTCGGGGAAAAATCTTCCCGACGCCGAAGCGTTGATTCGCAAGGCCAACCAGGCCGAACCGGACAACGCGGCCTTTCTCGACAGCCTTGGGTGGGTCCTCTACAAGCGGGGGCAATTCGCCGATGCCGAGCGTTATCTCCAGCAGGCCATCACCCATACCCCGCGCCCCGATCCGACGGTCCTGGATCATCTGGGCGACGCCCAGTACCGCCTGAATCGCGTTGATGCGGCGGCGGAGGCGTGGCAAAAATCACTCGACCGCCTCGCGGCCACGGAAGATGTCCGCGACGAATCCAAACAGCTTAAGCTGCAGCTCATGGACAAAATCAAACAGCACGACCAGGGCCACCCCGTCAAAGTCGCCCCTGTCGCCAATACCACCACGCAACCGGCCGAGGCAGGGGCTTCCGCAAACTAACCCAACTTCCGCAGTTCGCGCCGAAAATTTTTTTCTCGGGCCGGAAATCGTGATTCCGTTTCACCAGCGCGGTTGCACAGCGCGAAAGTCGATGTAGTGAAGACCAAGTCGTCGTCGCCGCATGTGGTAGATTCCTGCCGTGTACTTGCGGCGGTGTTATCGAGCCAAGGACGGCAAACGACACGCTTACTGGGCGTTGGTCAAAAGCGTGCGCACCGCCAAAGGTCCGCGGCAGAAAGTGGTGGCGTATCTGGGGGATCTGGACGAAGCCGGCCGGCTGGGGGTGCAGCAAGCGGCCGCCGTTGCTCGCGACGGATCAACGCAACAACCGCGGATGTTCGATCGACCAGCAGCCGTCGAGCCGCGCTGGGTGGAGGTGGACCTCTCGGCCGTGCGTGTGGAAGGAAGCAGAGACTTCGGCGGCCCGTGGCTGGCGCTGCAACTCATTCAAAAGCTGGGACTCAAGGCGCTGCTGGATCGGCTGATGCCCGCCGGCCGCGAGGACGTGCCCTGGTCGATCATGTCGCTGGTGCTGGTGATCTGCCGGCTGTGCGATCCGAGCAGCGAGCTGCGGATCGCCGAGCATTTGTACGAGCAGTCGGCCCTGGCGGACCTGCTGGGAGTCTGCGCCGAGAAGATCAACGACGACCGGCTGTATCGGGCGCTTGGACGAACTGCTGCCGCACAAGGCGGAGTTGGAAAAGCATCTCAAGCGGCTGGGGGAGCTGTTCGACCTGAAGTACGACCTGCTGCTGTACGACGTGACCAGCACCTACTTCGAGGGCCAGTGCGCAGGGCAACGATCAGGCCAAACGTGGCTACTCGCGTGACAACCGTCGGACTGCAAGCAGGTGTGCATCGCGCCTGGTGGTCAGCCGCTGCGGCATGCCGCTGGGATACGAGTTGTTCGCGGGGAACAAGGCGGACGTGACCACCGTGAAGGAGATCGTCACGACGATGGAAGACCGCTACGGCAAGGCCGATCGGATCTGGGTGATGGACCGGGGGATGGTCAGTCGGCGCCAACATCGAGTTCCTCAAGGAAGGCAACCGCCGCTACATCGTGGGCACGCCCAAGACAATGTTGCGAAAATATGAGAAGCAACTGATCGCTTCTGATTGGAACACCGTGCATGAGGGGCTGGAGGTGAAGCTGTGCGCCGATCCCGACGGCGGCGAGGAGACCTTCATCCTCTGCCGCTCGGCGCACCGCCGCGAGAAGGAGAAGGCGATGCACGACGCTTCGAGAAGCGCATCGAGGAGGGACTGGCGTCGCTGGCGAAAATGGCGGAGAAACGATCGATGACGCCGGTGCAACTGTCGCATCGCGTGGGCCGGCTGATGGGCCAGAACACGCGGGCGGCCGGAGCGTTCAAAACCGAAGTCGTCGCCGATCCCGAGGGCAACGCCCAGCTGAAATGGGAAAAGGTCGAGTCCTGGCGGTCGTGGGCGAGCCTCAGCGAAGGCTGCTACCTGCTGCGCAGCAACGTCAGCGACTGGACGGCAGCGGAACTGTGGCAGGCCTACATGCAACTGACCGAGGCCGAGGGCGCCTTCCGCATCCACAAAAGCGACCTGTCGCTGCGTCCGGTCTGGCATCAGAAAAAGAGCGGGTGCAGGCACACGTGCTGGTCTGCTTCCTGGCCTACGTGCTGTGGAAAACACTGGGCCAGATGTGCAAATCCGCCGGCTTGGGCGACGAGCCGCGCAAGGTGCTCGACGAGATGGCGGCAGTGCAAACGGTGGACGTGATCCTGCCCACGCGCTGCGGCCAGGAGATCCGCAAACGCTGCGTCGGCAAGCCGACCGAGCATCAGGCCATCCTGCTGCACAAGCTGGGATTGAACCTGCCGCGGAGCCTGGAGATAGTCGATTTGTAGTGAAGACTTTTAGGAAAAACGGCCTTGGCGCTATCGACCAAGGCCGTTTGAATCGCCAAACTGCGGAAGTTGGGCTAAACCGCGAAGAAAATCGAGGCCACGGGAACAACCCGTGGCCTCGGTACGATCTGAATTAATGATCCCGAACTCCGTCACTGCACCCAATACTGAGTCCGATTCTGCAACACTGCCGGGTCGAGCGTACGGTTCAGCGGGTTCATTCCCACCGGCGTCACATGTCCATCGCCCCACAAGACGTTTACCTTGTCAGCATGCCTCGCAAAAACGTATTGTGGCGGCGAACCCCCAAGCCAATTCTTGTTGCTCCAATCGTCCGAGCTGGGATCGATCACAGGGCTGAAGTTGTAATCCATTGCAAGCACCTTATCGGCGTTGCCATAGATCCCCTGATCGCAGTTGACGTTAAAAGCGTAGTTGGTGGTGCCGGCCACGTTAACAGGCTTGGTCGCGCCGATAGGGTCGCCGCCGTTCACGACGGCCTTGAATAAGGTCTGCCCGGTCAGGTCATCGACCAGATCGACTTTGTACGAACCGCCACGATTGAGGACGGTGATCGTGCCGGTACCGTCTCCGTTGTTGTGAACGCGAAACACGGCATTCTCATAGCTCCAGTCGCCGCCGCCTTCCTTGCCTTGATCTTCGATGGAGATTGTGAAGTCTGTGGCGGTGGTCGCATGGTCGGCAGAATTGGGACGGCCGGGCCAACTCGGATCATCGCCAAGGATCGCGAATCCCTGCTTGTATCCCATCGGCGTCAGGGGAATGTCGTAATTGGTGTCTTCGATATGCGCGTGAGCATTGACCGTATGGCCCTGAAAGTCGGCCTGCAGGCCCAGGATCTGGGCGGTCCCCGCAAGGGCCGAATCCTCTTCCGGGCACAGTAACATGCTTGAGGGACATCCAAATTGCATGATCGCGGAGGTCCACGCGGCGCCGGGCATAATTGTCGCCGCGCCATTGAGCGCGCTCTTCTGGCGGTATCCCTCGGCGGATGTATAGAACTGCCGCAGGTTATTTGCGCACTGTGACAGGCGCCCGATCTTCGGGCGCGGTTCACGGTGGGCATCAACAGCGCAATCAGCAGCGCGATGATGCCAATCACCACCATCAGCTCCACCAGCGAAAAGCCGCGGCGGAAAATGTTGCGTGCCCTCTGATTCATAACTGCTCCTATTTCTGTTCCGATGCGCGTGCTTCCTTGAGCTTATCGCGAATGGCAGGCATTACTTTTCGAATGGCCGCGATGCCGGCTTGTCGCTTGGTGGGATCGTCATCGGCCTTGTACGGAAATCGTACAGTCAGCATTCGATGCACCGCGCCAATCGCGCATTGTCGTACGTACAAATCCTTGTCGCTTAGCGCAGCCACCAGTGCCTCGGCGCTGTCATAGGCCCGCAGTCCGCCGAGTGATTTGGCCGCCGCCGCCCGCACTTCCGGTTCACTGTCATTCTGCAGAGCGGTCACAAGCGGCGCGGCGCTTGTGGGTTCGCCGATTACTTCGATGGCTGATGCCGCGGCGATCCGGACTTCGGGCCGGCTATCCGAGAGGGCGGTGATCACCTCCGGCAGGGCTGCCTTGCCTTCCACGTTCGCGAGAGCATGCACTGCATAGGCCGCGGCCGCTGCGTTGGAATAGGTCGCGATGGCTTGGCGCAGTGCGGGGGCGTTTTTGCTCTGCTCAAGGGCCGCTACTTCAGCTACAAGCGGATTGACGGGTGCCGGGACGTCATGCTTCTCACGGGCATAAAGCCATGCCAAGAGCAGCAGTAACCCGCCGCCTGCCGCCAAGCCAATCGTCCGCCGCATGCCCGTCATAAATGATTTTCCTTGCCACTGCTGCGTAGTTTCCGCGCCCCACATGAGAGGAAGCTGAGAAGTAAACATCCAATCTTACGCGCACCCCGATCCTATGGCAACGACGCGCATGGATGGTGTAGAATACGGTTGAAGCCAAAATAGTACCGTTTTTCAGGTTCTTAGAGGAAGCATAATGGCCGGACACAGTCATTGGTCAAAGATCAAACGAGCCAAGGGCGCCAATGACGCTCATCGTGGAAAGGTGTGGAGCAAAATCGCCCGCAAGATCATTATTGCCGCCAAAGGGGGCGGCGATCCACGTGATAACCTCTCGCTTCGCTATACCATCGACGAAGCCAAAGCGTCCAACATGCCAAAGGACACCATCGAAAAAGCCATTTTGAAGGGGACCGGCGAGCTGGGCGGGGAGAACTACGAAAACATCAACTACGAAGGCTACGGCCCCGCCGGCGTGGCGATCTTTGTGGAAGCGCTCACCAACAACCGCGCCCGCACCGCCGCGGAGCTTCGAAAGATTTTCGAAGTGGCCGGGGGAATCTTGCAACCAGCGGCTCGGTCGCTTTTCAATTCAGCAAGCACGGCATCATCACGGTGAAGGCGGGCGCGGTTTCCGAAGATCAGCTTCTGGAGCAGGCGCTGGAAGCGGGCGCGGACGATGTTAAAAACGAAGTTGAAGTATTCGAGGTCATTACCGCTCCCACGGCTTTTCACAAAGTGCGTGATGCTCTGACTGCCGCCGGCGTCCCCATTGAGGCCGCCGAGATCACCAACCTGCCCCTCAACACGGTTCCCGTGGAAGGCGAAAACGCCAGGCGCATTTTGAAAATGATCGATGCCCTGGAAGACAACGAAGACGTTCAGAACGTCTCGCACAATGCCGAGATTCCTGAATCGGTGGAAGTCTAGAGGCGCTGCCCAAGCTCGGTGGCGAGCTTTGCGATTTTGGCTTCCACGGCCTGCCGCCGCTCCGCCGACAGTCGCTTGGGCTCGTCCTTTGGGAGCCTGTCGTCGTAGTCGAGTAGCGCCGTGCGATACAGCGTCAGCGCCGCCTGGGGATCATGGAATTTTGTCGCCAGGATGTCGGCATATTCGAGGCGCGTCTGGGTGTTCGCTGGGTTCAATCCCAGTGCCTCCTGAAACGCCTGATCCACGGCCCGCCGGCTCGGCTGGGGCCGGCGCCGTCAAACTCCCCCAGCGCCCGGTGATACACAACATCAAAGGGATCACGCCGGATCGCACTCTTCAAATCCGCCCGCACTTCATTTGCCGGCGCTTGTGCATTAATCAGCGCCAGGGCCGCCCGAAACCAGTATGCGCTATTGAGCGGTTGCTCGCGCGCGGCCTGTTCATATAGCCGCGCGGCTCCGAGCGAGGCGGCCCTGGCACTGACGCCAACGGCAGACCGCACTAGCGCATCCGCCTCGGCCGCGTGCGTCTCGGCCAGGAGCGTCGGAATCCACAGCCCGCCTGCAGCGCCAAGCCACAGAACACCTCCCACGATCAACGCCGCTATCGTTTTTCGACGGGAGCCGGCCCTCGCTCTGATTTTCTCCGGCGTGCGCAAACCCATCGCGCTCCCCGCCAACAGGGCAAACACGAACAAAATGCTCGGCTCGAAAAGAGAGAACTCGATCAGGTTGTGGAGGAGAAACAACCCCAGCCCCACCAACACCGCGTAGAGGACCCAGGGCGCAGGCCGATCGTCCAGCGCTTCGTCCTGGCCCGAGCGCATCGACACCACGGCCATGCCTCCCACCAGCAACAGCAGGCCAATAAACCGCCGAAACAGATCGAGGAATATGGCCGCGCTCGACGCGGCCGCATCTCCGCCGCTCGTGAAATCTATTGCGATTAACGCGTTGAGCGCCATTGCGAGCATCGCTACGCCTACGATCATTTTGAGCGTCGGCCGCGCCGAGGCGCGGGTTCCTCATCAACCAACGGCCGCGTCATTCGCCACCACAGACACCCCATCCACACAACCATCAGCACCCCGCCCGGCACTCCCAGTTCCGCAAACGCACGCACGATAAAGTTATGCGGGTCCTTCACCTCCTCGGGCGCCTCCGGCAATCGCACGGCCAAATAGTGCTCGCCGAAGTTGTCCCAGCCCACCGCGATGAGCGGCTGCTGCGCCACCAGCCGGCCCGCGCCGATCCAGTAATACCAACGGAACGTCAGGCTTTTACCCGGCAGTGAATGGTGATACATCCCATGCCCCGCCACCGCGGCCGTACCCAGCACAAACAGGATCAATCCGCCCACATACACACGCGTCGCGTGCCGCCCCAGCCATTCTTTCACGCCCGGCCGCGTGAGGATTCGCAAACGCGCCAACCGCGCCGATTGCCGTGATGGCCGCCGTCCGGCTGCGCGTGTAATAGAGCGTCAGCCCCGCAAGCAGGATCGCCCCGCCAATCGACATGACCCACCCGCGCCCATCCCCATCGCGCCACCGCTGCAACGCCACGCCCCCTGAAACGATGCCCAGCAGCACCAACGCTGCGGCGTAGGAGTTGGGTGATCGCGTGAAGGGATAAATCTCGTTGCTCAGCAGCTTCGTCTCAAACTGCTTGAACGCGAAGTCGCTGGCTTTGAGATTGTGCTCGCGCAGATACCGTTCCCGGCTTACTGGGCTCTCTCGGTCGTTCCACATCTTCAGCGTGGCCGGGTGGTCGATAAATCGTTTCTCCAACCCCGTCGCCACGTAAACCAGCAGTAAGCCAAACGCCGCGGCCGCGACTACCCGCAGATGCAGCCACCTGCGCACCACCTGCGACGCCGCCCAGATCAACACCATCGCCGCAATAAAATTGACCCCCGACACAGCGGCCGTGAACTTATCCCCCGCCCACCAAACGCTCGCCCCCACCCACACCGCCAGCAGCGCCATCACCGCGTGCACCCGCGTCCATCGCAGGTTGAAACTTCTGTCAAAACACCGCCGCGCCAGCACCAGCAGCGCCGGCACGCACATCAGCAAATCCATTCCAAGGCTTGCCGCCGGCCCAACCCCGCGCGCGCGGCCTCGCTCCCCGGCACCACGTCGGCCGGCTCGCGCACCGACTCCGACATCAGCGCCCGCGCAATCACCAGTGCAACAATCAAAACAAACGCTAATCGGCTGAGATGTCGCGGCCAGTTGGAAAATTCCCGACGTTCTTCTTTAACCTTGCCGCGAGCGATCTTCCTGGTTCTGGGTGCGGCCATGTTAAATCTCGAGCCTGGCCTATACCTGATCGCCGGAAACAATGGCAGGTGCCGGCCGACACCGCCCCGCCTGTATCAGACTCTTCAACACATTCGCCACCGCCTCCGCCGCGTCAGGCCGCCCAAGCGCCTTTGCTGCCGCCGCCATCGCCGCCCGCCTTGGCGCATCGTGCAACAGCGGGCTAAGCAGCGGAACAAGCTGCTGCGCATTCTTCCGCGCGTGTTTCTGATCGTCCAGCACAATCGCCGCCCCGGCGCTGGCCAGCACGTCGGCATTTGCCCGCTGGTGCATGTCCCTGTGAAACGGGTAAGGCATCAGAAGCGCTGGCACCCCGCACGACGTCAGCTCGGCGCACGTGCTCCCACCGCCCCGGCAAAGCGCAAGGTCAGCCACCGCCCACACGTCGGCCATGTCTGGCGTAAAGTCAATCACCCGGGCGGACTGGGACTTTTCCCGATACGCCCTGATCACCGCGGCCGCATGGTCCCGCCCCGCCAGATGAAGGATCTGCCACCCCTGCAGCTTAAGCTCAGGCAAAGCGGCGATGATCGCTTCATTCACGCTCTGAGCACCCTGGCTCGCACCGGTGATGACAAAGGTCCGAAGATTAACTTCCAGTCCCAGCCGCACCGCCGCCGCCGCCCGTGGCGGCAGGGGGGTCATCTCTGTTCGCACCGGACAGCCAGTTGTTCGCAGCTTTGAGCGGTGAACCTCCGAAACGTGCTCGGCCGTCGCATCAAACTGGCAGCACGCGGTCTTCACATACCGGAGCAGGTATTGGTTGGCTTTTCCTGGAATCACGTCCGGGTTGACGATGGCCGCCGCCAAGCCCGCCGACGCCCCGAGTTTCACCGCCACCCCGGCCGCGTATCCGCCCAGCCCCAGCACGGCTAGTGGCCGGCGCTGTGCCAAAACCCCTCGCACAAGGTCCTTGGTCTCCCGCCATGCCTTCCAGAATTTTAGCAGTCCAGAAATGGTGCGCACCGGCGGCACAATCGGCTGCGGGATGAACTCAAACCCCGTCGGCTCCAAAATCGCAGCATCCACCGCTCGGCGCGTACAAAGAAAAACCGGCTTCACCTCCGGCATCACGCGTCCCAGGGACTGCGCCACGGATATGCCGGGATACAAATGGCCGCCGGTGCCGCCGCCGGCCAGAAGAATTGTGGGCTGATCCGACATTTACTGCCATGTGTCTACCACGAACCCACCCCCGCCGCCAAGAACACTATGCGCCACCAACCCCTGCACATCAGCGCGGGTTCTCATTACAATCCGACCGATGCGAATCCTCGTCACCGGTGCGGCTGGTTTTATCGGCTCCAATCTCGTCAAGCGTTTTCAAGCCGACGGCCATGAAGTGGTGGCCATTGACGACTTTTCTTCCGGCCACTGGCGAAACCTCGTTCCCTTCAAAGGCGAGATTGTCACCGGCGACGTGGCTGACCCCCAAATTGTCTCTATCCTGGACCGCCACGGCCCGTTCGAACTCATCTCCCATCAGGCGTCCATCACCGACACCACCGTCATCGACCAGCGCAAGATGATGCACAACAATGTCGATGCGTTCCGCAACCTGCTCGACCTGGCTGTCCAATGGTCATCCCGCGTGGTCTGGGCAAGCAGCGCCTCCACCTATGGCCAAAACCCCGCCCCCAACAAGGAGTCCCAGCGCCCCCAGCCGTTAAATGTGTATGCCTATTCCAAGCTGGCGATGGAACATCTGGCCAATCGCTATCAGCCGCGCCTGAAGCACCCAATCGTCGGCCTGCGTTACTTCAACGTCTACGGGCCCGGCGAAGATCACAAAGGCAAATTCGCCAGCATGATCCATCAGCTGGCCAAACAGATGCGCGCCGGCAAGCGCCGCGGGTTTTCACCGCCGGCGAACAGCGCCGCGACTTTGTATACGTTGACGATGTGGTGCAGGGTAATCTTAAAGCCATGGCCGCGAGCGTTTCTGGCATTTTCAACATCGGCAGCGGCGCGGGTGAACCCTTCAACAGCGTCATCCAGCAGCTTAACCGCGTGTTGAAAACCAATCTGCCGCCGGAGTACTTTGAAAACCCCTTCAACTTCACGCAGGACTGGACCCAAGCCGATCTGGCCGAATCGCGTCGCGGCATCGGATACGAGCCGCAATACGACCTGGCCAAAGGTGTCGAAGCTTATTTCGAAAGCGGCGCACTGGGCGTAAGTCTGTAGCCAGAGCGTTCAAGGCAGCACGACAAACTTCGACCTGATCTGCTGGCGCACATACGTCGCGCGCGATATCAACCGTCCCCTCATGCTGCACGGTGCCATGCGTTGCCAGCCATTTCTGCCCCCGCTCAAAAAACCGGTCAAATTCTTCAGGTGCCATTGGCTTGGCAAAGTATGTGTCGCGCCGAACCGGCATCAGGCGGCAAAGCGCTTCCCCCTTTTTGATCGTGATCCGCTTTTCCCGGCGATCCAGCTCAATCACGCAGTGCCACGGATAGCTCGCCGGATACCAGTCCAGATCAATCAGCGCCGTCATCGCCCGCCAAGGCCGATGCATGTTGGGCAGATCGCTCATCAAAACGAGCTCATTGGGATCAGTCGCGAGAAAAAGAAAACTGCTTACTTTGACCTGATTGTCGATGGTCGCATACACATTGTCTGTGATCACGTGCGGCAGCGTCTGCCCCTTCTCCCAGAACCACGCGTATTGCTGCCTAAGCGGCACGCCGGACTCTGAATCCGCCCCAGACCAGTCAAAGTCGCTCTCAAGAACATGATCTGTCTCGACCCGCCACCGCCCCCGGTGCTGAATAAACGTCGCCTCAAAATTTGCCAGCAGATCAAACCCAAACCCATTGGCCGCCCGAATCGGCGGACACTCCTCGGGCCACCCCTTCCCCGCCCCACGCTTCACATAAACGTCCTTGGCCGGAGCGGGGTCGAAAAGGTCCTGCCGAAATTTGAAGTAGTGGAGCATTGGACAGGAGCGGGACACCGGTAGCCGGCCCACGAACTAATCTTGTGACCAGAAATCGATCACCATTACATCAGCCATCACCGGCCCCAGCAGTGCTCCAAAAGCCTTGTGGTCTTGATGAACCAGGTAAGCGTCACGATCCTTGGCCTTGGCAAAGGTCAGGACAAAGCAGTGGGTGAACCCTTTGGCATGGTCTTCGGGGCTGACGTTGGTGCCCCAGTGCAAAGTCACGATGCCAGGAATCTTTCCTTTAAGAGCAACAAAAGCCTCCTCCGCCGGCTTGATCTGCTCAGGGGTGGTGCCCTCGTTGAACTTCAGGCAGACCACATGGTAAAGCGCCTTGCCCCCCTCGGCCGGCGCCGGATCGGCGGCGTGGGCTGCGGGGAGCAGGAGAAACAGGAAGAGGGGAAGAAGAAGGCTTTGGGTCATGGGAGCATTATACCACGAGCAGCTTGCGGCGCCGGCGGCCAAGCAATCCTGTGGCGGCGATGGCCAGAAGGCCCAGGGAAGCGGGTTCGGGCACAGCCGCGGCGGGACCGGTAAAGCCACCTGCGCCGTCAAAAGCGGGGTTCTGGGCCAAGCCCATGTCGAAGGCCTGTGCAAACTCGCTGCCGTACTGGCTTTGCATGGCGGGGGGCAGAAGGCTTTCCATCGAGGTGGCCGTCAGCGGAGTCTGGTCGGGATTGTAGAAGATGCCCATGATGGCCGCATCCTGGTCGTCCACCCAGCCATCGGCGTTGAAGTCACCCTGATACCAATGCATGGGGCCGTAGGTGGAAGGATCATTGGGGTCGAAGGCCACATGGTCAGGATTGTAAAAGATGCCGACAATGGCGGCGGAATTATCGTCTGGACTACCGTCAAATGCCGCATCGCCCATGGCGGTGTACTTAATCAGGATATCGTTGTTTCCAACGCTTGTGCCGTCAAAGGTGCTGACCGAGCCGAACAACTGATCACCATTGAGCGCGACGGCCAGAGCACGGGATTCGACACCGTCATTAACGGCATGACTTGCGGCTGAAGAAGAGACGATGCCATTGGAACCATCCCACGTGCCGTCAAACAGGCCGCCGGCGGCAACGTTACGCCCTTCACGCAGGGCATGCTCCACCATCGACAGCTTGTTTGCCGCGTCTGTCGGATCGCTGGCGCGGATGATCATGTCATTGTTGGCCAAGTCCAGCTTGCCCAGGAGGTTGCCAGACAGATCGGTCTGGAACGCCAGGTTGTCCAGCACGCTCAGCCCGCGGTGATCGGGCATATCACCATCATTCTTGGATGTGACGGTTACTGTGGAGTTGCTGGAGAGGACCAAGCCGGCGGTGGCGCTGGGGGAATCGATAACATTGCTGGATTGCACCAGATGATCGGTGGTAAGGCTGCCGCCCGAGAGAACGCTGACGCTGCCAAAGCCATCAATGCCGCCTGCCGAGGCGTTGGCGATGGTGGCCGTCCCGCTGATGGCCATCGAGCCGTTGGCTCCGGCGACGCTCAAGGCGGTAAGGGAGTTTAGTGAACCCACACTGATGTTACGGGTGGAGTCCGTGCCGCTGAGGGTGATATTGCCAAGGCTGGCCTGGGTGCCGATGGGGGCAGAGGCATTTACAGCCAGGGTGTGGGTGGAGACGTCGCCGGCGGTCAAGGAGCCGTTGGTGCCGCCGATGCTGGTGGCGCCCGTCGTTGTGAGGCTGCCAGCGAGGCTGGCGGTGCCGTTGGTGGTGAAGTTGGCCTGGCTGACGTTGGCGCTGAAGTCGGCATAAGCACCCGTGCCCACTGTTGTTGAGCCGCCGGTTCCGGTGAGGGAGGCGAGGCTGCTGTGGGCGCTGCTGGTGCCGCCGTTTAGGTTGAGGGTGGCGGTGTTGCTGGTGGCGCCGGTGATGGTGGCCTGGCCGCCCAGGGTGGTGGTGCCGGTGTTGGTGAGGGTGGCCTGGCTGAAGTCGCCGGTGGTGAGTTGGCCCTGGACGGTGGTCGAGCCGGCTCCGGAGACTGAGGCCAGGGAAGCGTTGCCGCTGGATCCGACTACGAGGGAGCCGGTGTTGGTGAGGGCGGCGAGGCTGGCGGTGCTGTTGAGGTTCAGGGTGCCGCTGTTGGTGGAGGCGGCGGTGAGGGTGGTGTTGCCGCCGAAGGTGGCGGTGCCGGCGTTGGTGAGGCTGGCCTGGCTGAAGCTGGCACTGGTGCCTAGCTGGCCGCCGAGAGTGACGCTGGCGGAACCTGCCCCGGTGACGGCGCCCACAGTGGCGTTGCCGAGGGATCCGACTGCGAGGGAGCCGGTGTTGTTGAGGGCGGCGAGGCTGGCGGTGCTGTTGAGGTTCAGGGTGCCGCTGTTGGTGGAGGCGGCGGTGAGGGTGGTGTTGCCGCCGAAGGTGGCGGTGCCGCTGTTGGCGAGGCTGGACTGGGTGGCGGTGCCGGTGACGGCGATGCTGGCCGAGGGGTTGACCGTGAGGCTGCCGGTGGCGCCGCTGAGGCTGGGGAGGCTGGAGCCTGTACCCGTGACGACCAGGCTACCGTTGTTGGTGACGCTCTGGTTGACGCTTCCGGCGCTGAGGGTTTGGCTGGCGGCGATGGTCGAGGTGCCGGTGCCGTGGAGGCTGTCGACGGTGACTGAGCCGGCGTTGAAGTTGGCCGAGGCGTTGTTGGTCAGATCACTGATGTGGACGGTGCCGGCGTTGTTGGAGCTGAGGTGGCTCATGGAGAGGCTGGTGCCGCTGGCGACGGTCAAGCTGGCCAGGGTGAGGGTGTCAGAAGAGCCCGCGACAACCAGATCGGTGTTGTCGGCGGTGGTGATGGGGGCGTTGATGGTGTGGCTGCCGGAGTTATCGAGGATGGAGGCGTGATCGGCGCCAGAGCCGGTGTTGTTGTTGAGGGTGATGCCAGAGCCTGAGACGGTGTAGCTGGGGCTGGCCGAGCCGCCTGAATCCAGCACCATGGAGCCGACGGTGATGGCCGAGCCGATGTTGACGGCGGGGTTGGTGGTGATGGCGCCGGCGTTGGTGGAGAAGGTGGCGACTGCGCCCACGCTGTTGGGGACGGTGGAGTTGGTCCAGCTGTTGGGGTCGTTGTAGTTGGTGGCCGATCCGCTCTTCCACTGGTTGGGGCCAAAGGAATGGGAGGCGACGTGCAGGTCGATGCTGCTGTTGGCGGTGTCGTTCAGGAGGGTGTAGTCGTAGTTGGTGGTGTCAAAGCCGCTGGCCGAGAGGTCCAGATGCAGGCTGGAGAAGGCGGCGCTGGAGACGGTGCCCAGTCCATAGGTGATCAGGGCATAATTGTGGGGCAGGCCGGTGAGTGAGGGGCCGGCGCCGCCGGTGGGGTCGGTGAGACTGAGGTTGATGCTGTTGGCGGTCGTTGGCAGGAAGAGGTTGCCGCCCACGGCCAACTGGTCCATAAGGCTGTTGGAGACGTTGAAGCTGAGGGTGGAACTGGCATTGAGGGTGAGGCTGCCAAGGGTGGAGAGGGTGCCGATGCTGGCCGTGCCGGCGCCGGTGTTGCCGGGGTTGATGTTGCCGTTGCTGATTACGGTACCGACGGCGCCGGTGCCGCCGAGGGTGGCGGTGGAGGCGATGGTGAGGGTGCCTGAGCCGGTGGCCGAGTCGCCGGGGAGGACGTGAGTATCGTTGGCCAGGAGGGTGCCGCTGTTCAGGCTGGTGGGGCCGGTGTAGGTGCTGTTGCCGGTGAGGGTGAGGGTGCCGGTGCCGGTCTTGGTGAGGCCGCCGCCGGTGCCGGCGGGGCCATCGCTGATGGAGCCACTGAAGGTGGCGATGGCGTTGAGGTTGCCGGTGGTGAGGGTGCCTGAGCCCAGAGTGATGTTGCCTGCGCCGTTGAGGCTGCCGACTTCCTGGTTGTTGTTGGCCAGTGCGAAGGTGCCGCCGGCGGAGATGTTGAGGGCAGTATTGAAGGGGACTACGCCGGCGGCGGAGGCCTGGAGGGTGCCGGCGGTGATGCGGGTGTTGCCGCCGCTCCAGGTGTTGCCGGAGTTGCCGAGGATGAGGGTGCCGGTGCCGGCCTTGTTGAGGGAGCCGGAGGTATAGGAGGTGGCGAAGCCATTGGGGGCGAACCCGTCAACATAATCGCCCACAGGTCCATTCAGCGTGTAAGTCTTCGTGGCATCGACGCTGATGGTGGCGTTGTTATCGCCGAGGGCGATGGTGCGGCTGGAGGTGATATTGGCGGTGGCCTGAAGGGTGGAGGTGGCGGTGCCGTTGCCGATGATGGTGGCGGCGGGGGTGGAGTTGTCGGGCTGGAAGATGGAGCCGAGGCTGCTGGAGGAGTTGATCTGGGTGGTGCCGGCCTGGAGGTAGGTGTTGCCCTGGTAGAGGTTGGTGCCGTTGAGGGCGAGGGTGCCGCCGCCGGTCTTGATGGGGGAGTCGCCGCCATTGCCCCCGGGTCCGCTGATAGCGCCGCTAAGGGTGAGGGAGGAGCCTGTGGGAACGCTGAAGAAAGCGGCGCCGGTGACGCTAATGCTTGAGGCGGAACTTGCGGAACCCGAACCGCTGAGGGTGCCGCTGGACATGTTGATGAGAGAGGGGCTGGCGCTGACGTTGTTGATCAGGGCGGTGGAGCCGACGTTGTTCAGGTTGACGGTGAGGCCAGCGCCGGCCACAGAGGTAAGCGCAGAGGAGAACTTGAGGGTGGGGGTAGCGCTGGAAGTATTGGGGATGGTGATGGAATTGGAACCGGCATAGGACTGCGAACCGGTAATTTCAAAAGTACCGCCGCCACTCACAGTGAGGGAGGCGCCATTTGCGAGGGAGAAATTTCCAGACTGTATTGTCGCGCCGGCCAGGATGTTCGTCGTGGCGTTGGCGATGCCACTGACGGCAAAGCTATTGGTGGTGCTGTTGCTGGCGGCCTGGATGTTCAGACTGCCTCCGGTCTGGAACGTGACATTGTCCACGTTGAAGCTGCCGACATTGACGGTCGCGCCGGAATCGACCTTGAGGCCGCCCGTGCCGGCGTAGGTGATAGCACCAACGGCGGTCGCGGGAGAAGTTCCGCCGATGTTGGTCGTTCCGGATTTGAACTCGATGAGCGTATCAGTCTCGATCTTTCCGGCGATGTTGGTGGTTCCGTTGCCGCCGAGGGCGGCATTGGCGGGGTCCAGGATCAAGTTGTGCCCGCAGACCGCACGGACGTTTGTGCCGGGCTGCTGCCCGTGACGTTGCCAACTAGAGTGACATTTGATCCCGCGATTGTGGCCGTGTTGCCGCCAGTTGAAATTGAATTAATCGTGACGGTGCCGGTGGAGGCGTTGTTGGTGAACGTGCCGCTGCCGGCGAGAATGAGGTTGGACCGCACATCGACGGCCGCGGTGGCACTGTTGAGCTGGAAGTTCGAGGCGGAATTGAGAGTTACAGAATTGAGGCTGAAGCTCTGTGTTCCGGCGGTGCGGGTGACGGAGACCGAATCGGTTCCATTCGCGACAAGTCCGGTGGTGATGGACTGGCGAGCAACGGTGCCACTATCGAAGAAGAGATTGGTAGTGGAGGTGTTTTCGAGCCTGATGGTACCGATGGTTGGTGTTGCGCTGGTCACGTTAGTCAGCGGGGTGGTGGTGCCGGCGACGCCGAGGCTGAAGGTGCCGGCAGCAACGTCAATGGTCGCAGGAGTGGAGCCGCCCAAGCCGGCGTTGACGGTGTTGGTGAGGACGACGGTGCCGGTTTGTGCGACCTGGGCGAGTATAGTTCCGTCTCCGGCGGTATTGAAATAGGTGCCGGTGTCGTTGATCTGGAGCACAGCCGTGCCGGCGTCAGTGGAATACTTGGTGTTGATCGTATCCTTTACAACGAGGCTCATACCGACTGGGGCGGTGAGGAGAACGGTCTTCTTTGGATTGTTAATGTCGTCGGCGGTGGTGGTCCAGTTGGCAACCTTGATGCCGCTGCCTGCGTTGATCGTGGCGGGCCCGGTGGTGGAGTTCATGGTGATGCGCCGGCCGTCACCGAGGATGACGCCGCCGGTGGCTCCGCCGGTGAAGGAGATGCCGTTGTTCCAGAGGATGTTGTAGTCGACATTGCCGGCGATTCCGTTGGTGTGGACGCCGTTGGCGAAGTTGGTGGTGCTGGTGTCGATGGCTCCGCCGGTCTCGCTGTAGATGATGAGCTTGGAACCATGGCTCCAGTTAAAGAAGGCGCCCGAGTTGAGGGCATTGGTGCCGGTGACGGTCGAAGCGAGGTTGCCGCGGGCGTAGACGACTCCACCGGGGAGAACATTGAAGGTGCCGGTGGTGGGATAGAAGGAAAACTGCTGAGCCGCGCTCCCGTTGTAGAAGTCACTTCGGAAGGAGCCCTGGTCGTCAATATTGACAGAACCGGCGACGGCGTTGGCGGAGCCAAGGATGAACATGCCATTGCGAATGTCAGCGGTCTTGCCGGTGGGAACGGAATTTAGAGTGAGAATGTTCGTCCCGGTGGTGCCATTGGTGGCGCTGGGCGAATTGGAGGCCGCAATGCCTGTTCGAGTTAGAAGGTTGGTGCCGTTCGGGAAGTTATTCACGGTCAGCAGGCCGGTGCTGGTGAAATTGGCGCCGACGGAACTGTTGGTGGTGGTGAGGGTGGGAACGGTTGGAGTTGCGCCGCCGGTGCCGAGCGTTACGTTGAATCCGTTCATGTAACCGGTGAGCGGCAGGCTGCCAGCGGAGGCGCTGCCGGTGAAGGTGACGGTGGAACCGGTGGCAGTGGACCAATTGCCAAAGGAGAGACCTCTGTAGATGTTCGTGCCGTCGTCAGCAACGTTGCCATAAGCCAGGGTGGGATCGGTGACGGCATGATAGACGGTGCCGCCGCTGGCGGGGTTGACGAGGGCGATCTGGGCGTGATTGGGCAGATTCGTTGAGCCGGCGTTGGGGCCGAAGCTGGCATTAGCGCCAAAGCTGACGTTGGCATAGTTGAGGCCGCTGACATCGCCGAGGAGGGCGGTGTTGGAATTGACCATCACGTTGGCGCCTTGCGGCGTCAAGAGCTTCATGTAGGAGCCGGAGCCGGCCGCGAGCGTGATCATGCTGGACGTCGAGAGATTGGTGCTGGATAGGAGAACGGAACTTCCGGTGACATTGACGCCGCTGGTTGCATTGAGGCTGGACCCGCTGGCGAGTGCGATGGTCCCGCCGGTGATGGCAATGCTTTGGCCACCGGAGACGGCACCGCCGATGTTGAGGATGTAGTTATTGGTCGTGAGGAGAGTGAGGTTATGACCAGCGCCGTTGATGCCGCCGGTGGTGGCGATGATGGGAGCACTTGGGGTACCGGCGATACCGCTGATGCCGGCTGTTTGGGCCGAGATGCTGGTGTCTGCACCGAGGGTGATGGCGCCGGGGAAGGAGACTGGGCCGGCGTCAGTGCTGGAGAGGGCAAGGGAGGTTGCGGTGGAACCGAGGGTGACGGCGTAAGAGCCAATGGGGCTCAGACCGCCGGACCCGACGAGAGTGAGGAGACCGTTGGCGGTCAGGGAGCCGCCGGTGGTGGCAGTGAAGTGAGTGCTTCCGGAGGATTCGAGGGTGACGGAGCCGGTGCCGGAGCTGGTGAGCGCGGTGCCGACGCCGCCGTCGTTGAAGTTGCCTTGAATGGCAAGGGAACCAGCGCCGACGTTAATGATGTCGGCGCCGCCGTTGACGGTGAGACCGCCGCTGAATTGAGCACCAGGGCCGGAGAAGGTGAGGTTGATGCCGCTGTTATTGGTCAGATTGAGATTTCCGAGTCCGGCGATGGCGTTGGGGGACGAGATGGTGGAACTGGCGGAAAGGGAGACGTCATTGCCGTAGACGATGGTGGGTAGCGATGCGCCGAGGACGGAGTTGGGGATGAGCTGGTTAACGCCGCCGAAAGGCGTATAGAAGGCCTGCAGGCCGAAGTTCGAGGCGCCCTGGGTAAAGCCGATGGTGATGTCGTGGAGGCCGGCGGCGAGGTTGATGCTGCCGCTGCGAGTGGTGGCGCCCTGAAAAAAGTTGTTGTTCACAACGAGATTGCCGTCGATGAAGAGCGTGCTGCCGTCATCACTCCTGGTGGAGAAAGCAGTGAGCCCGGCACTGGTGATGTTGATTTTGCCGGTATAGGTGGAGGTGAAGTTGGCAAGGCCGTTGTAGCCCTGGCTGGCGAAACCCGGAGTGCCGTTGCTGAAGTTGTTGTTGCTGAAGTCAAACTGGGTGACGCCGCCGGCGGTGGTGAAGGAGGTGGCGTTGGGTGTCAGCGCACCAAGGGCAGCGTTCATATCGGCAATGCTGTCAATCTGGGTCGTCAACGGAGTGATGGTGTAATACTTGCCGAGGAGACCGGTACCAAGCGTGACAAAGTTAGTTTGGGTTCCGATAGGCGCTGAGGCCGAGGTGGCTTGGAGGGAAAGGGTGCCGCCAGAGAGGGCAATCGCGGCGGTGCCGAGAGAGGAACTAGTGAGGCTGACGTGAGTGGATTGATCCGCTTGAAGGGTAGTCGCCGGAGGCGACGTTGATGGTTGTGGTGAGGCCGGGATTGGAGG
Source organism: uncultured Phycisphaerales bacterium (assembly GCA_963788015.1). Classification (GTDB taxonomy): domain Bacteria; phylum Planctomycetota; class Phycisphaerae; order Tepidisphaerales; family Tepidisphaeraceae; genus JBBRHH01. The sequence goes on along the minus strand of CAWBEY010000012.1, from coordinate 178,241 downwards.
CATTTGGCAGGGCGAGAGTGCCGGCGTTAACGAAATAGTTGCCGGTGAGGGTGGCTGAGCCGATGACGGTGAGCGTGCCGGGCCCGGTTTTGGTAAGGCCGCCGCCGGAGAGAGTTCCGGCGAGGGTGAGATTGGTGGCGCCGGTCGGGACGTTGATGGTACTGCCGGCGGCGGAACCGGTGACGACGTTCTGGGAAAGGGTAACACTTGAGGCAGTGGAGGTTTCGCTGAAGGTGCCGGCGGTTGAGGCATTGCCAAGGACAAGCGAGGCGCCGGCAGACGGATTGGTGCCGAGGCTGGAGGCGGCGAGAGTTCCCTGAGGCACGGCAATCGAACCCTGTAGGATGTTGTTGGTGTTGGTAAGAGTGACCGTGTTGCCGGATCCCATGGCGAACGTTACCTGGCCGGTGCCGGAGAATTGGCCGCTGAAGGTCGCATCTTGGTTATTGTTGATCGTGATGGTTCCGCCGCCTGAGCTTGGCCCATCAAACGTGGTGAAGCCGAAATTGCGGCTGACGGAGAGGGGACTGTTGACGGCGTAAGTGAGGGATGCGCTGGCGGTGGTGGTGCTGTCGCCGAGGGTGACTTTGCCGGTGCCCAGAGCCGCATCACCGTCGACGGAGACGACGCCGGCCTTGATGATGCTGTCGCCGGTGAAACTATTTGTGCCCAGCAGCGTGAGGGTGCTGGCACCGGTCTTGGTGAGACCGCCGACGCCGCTGATGCCGGGACTGGTGGCGGAGGCGGCGGGCCTGGAGTCGATTGTGTAATTGAGACTATTGCTGGCGACGGTAAGGCCGGTCGTGCTGACGCCGGCGGCGTCTACGAGGATGTTACTGATTCCAGAACTGTTATTGCCGCCGTTGGCGGTCAGGTCATCGAAGCGGGCGATTTCGTTGTTGGTGAACTTGTTGCCGCCTGCGCCGAAATTCCAGTTGTTTGCGGTGGTGTTCCAGGTGCCGGTGGTGGTGGAATTGTTGGCTGCGTAGTCGGCAGCGCCCGTCCAGACGGTTGGGCTGATGACGTTGAGGTCGATTTCCCCCGATGAGGTCGTGAAGGTGTAGCCGGCGAGGGGGTTGGAGCTAGCGCCTACGGCGAAGTTATATGTTCCTGTCACCGAGGTAAAGCCGCTGAATAAACGGTAGGTGCCCTGATTAACCAAGCCGGTGAGGTTGACGGTTTCGGAACCGGAGATAGTAAGAGCCCCGGAATTGTTGCCGTTGACGGTGTCAAAGCTGGGGCTGGCATCGGTGGGGGGAGTGTTGAGCAGGAAGTCGAGCATCGCACCATCGGCCAGCTGCAGGCCGTTGTTGATTGTTAGCGTATTGGGGGTGGCGCCAGTGTGGGGGGCGAGATGGCCGCCGGAGAGGATGGATGTTGTATTGGCACCGGTGGGGGTGATGGTGCCATTGCCGCTGAGGCTGCCGCCGTTATTGATAATGACGTTTCCGGTGCCGGTGGCGGAACCGGCGCTGTTGGACACAACCAGCGGGCCGCTAACGGTGGTGTCGCCGCTGTAGGTGTTATTTCCAGCCAGCGTGAGCGTACCGGAGCCGGACTGGGTTACCGCGCCAGTGCCGGTGATGTTGTTGGATAGGGTAGTAGCGCCGGTGCGATTGACGGCGAGGATGCCGTTGTTGGTTATTGTGCCGCTCCCGAGGCCTCCGGTGCCGGCGCCGCCGGTGCCGAGTTGGAGGGTGCCGCTGTTGATGGTGGTGGGGCCGGTGTAGCTGGTGTCGCCCAGAACGGTAAGCGCGTTGGTGTTCCCAGTGAGTGTGGGGGTCAGCGTAGTGCCGGGGTCGCTGGCGATGCTGAGTGTCACTGTCCCGGTGTAGGTGCCGGGGTTGGTGACAACAACGCCATTGACGTGCCCGCCGGCATCCAGGGTGGCGTAGCCCGTGAAACCGAGGCCAGCGCCGCTTGTGACTGTGGCGCTGACGGCCGGCTGACCGGACAGGACGGCGGTGTCAGGCGTGACGGCGATGGATGTGATGCCGCTGCCGGTTTTGGTAAGGCTACCGCTGCCGGTGACCCCGCCGCTCATTGTGAGGTTGCCGCTGGCGTTGAATACGGTATTGCCATTGATGGCGGTGCCGCCGGTGAGAGAGATGTTCCCGCTGGAGTTGAAGGTTGTATTTCCATTGAAAGTGGTGCCGCCGGCCAGGGTGAGGTTGGCGGTCGTGTTGAAGGTGGTGTTGCCATTGACGGTATTACCGCCGGCGAGGGTGAGGCTGGCGTTGTTGTTGAAGGTCGAGTCGCCATTGATGGTGGCGCCGCCGGTGAAGGCCAGGCCATAGCCGCTGGCACCTGTGGACAGGTTGACGGTGTTGGCGCCAAGGCTTAGGGCGCCGAAGGACATGGTGTTGCCGACACCGGAAGCTGCGGCGTTGACGCTGATGGCAACCGCTCCGGCGCCGGAGATGGTGAGGTTTTGGCCGTTGTTCGTTCCGCTTGCGCTGCCCCAGGTGATGGTCGAGTTGTTGCCAAGCCCATCAGCAGCCAACTGCAAGGCAGGTGACGCCGATGCAGTCGTGACCAAATTGATCGTTCCACCGACGCCGAGTGTCGTTACGTTTGCGGAGGCCCCGCCGATGGCTTTCACAATCGTGCTGCCGGTCCCAGAGCTGGTAATGGTAGTACTGCCGGTGTAGGTGTTCTGCTGATCGAAGGTGATGGCGTTCGAATTGGCGACAGATGTGGAGATATTAAGGTTAGCGCCGAGGCCTGAGACGACAGCATGAACAAGATTCGCGCTCGTGGTAGTGCCAATCAGATTGAAATTGTGAGTACCGGATGAAAAGGCGAGATTGCCCGCGTTGGTGATCGTGACGTTGCTGGGGGCAGCGCCACCTATCGCGAAGGCGACGTTCGTTCCGCCGCCGCCCACGATGGCAATGATGTTATCGGCGCCCTTGTTATTGGCGAGTGTTACGTCGCCGTTAACCGTCAGGGTGCCTGAGCCGGTCGCGACGACGGAGCCCGAACCGCTGCCATTGCCAAGGGTCAGTGAATGGATGGTCTCATTGAACCCCACGTTTCCGGTGAAGTTGCCAGCGCCGCCGGACATGTCAAACACCAGTGCGGTGCTGGAGCCATTGCTGGTGCCGTTGCCAGTGTTATTCACAACAACGTCAGCCGCATCGTTGATTTGATCCGAAGCGGCCAATCGCAAGATGTTTACGGTGGCGTTGGCATTGTTGCCGGCCCCCGCCGAAACCAGAGAATCGACTGCTATTCCACCGGTGCCGATGGCGTCGAGACCGGCCGTTTTTGCCAGGACCAACGTTCCACTGACAAGCCGCGCCTGGCCGGTAAATGTGTTGGCGGAAGTGCCTCCGAGCGTGAGGGAGTTGGTGGTTGCATTTGCAGTGATCTTCGTGAGGGCGACGTGGGCAGTGGGCCCGTCAGCGATGACGCCTCCGAAGCTTTGGGCGGTAGTGCCATTGAAGGTAAGCGTTGACGTGCCGGCGCCGGCGGCGTTGTTGGTGATGATGCCGTTGCCGCTGCTGCTGGAGATTGAGCCGACGGTTGGGTTATTTCCGTTGAGGTCGAGAGTGGCCGTGTTGGCGCCGAAGCTGACGGTTCCGGAGCCGAGAACACCAGCACTGGCGTTGTTGTCCAGCACTGTGCCGGCGTTGATTGTCAGCCCGCCGCTGAAGGTGTTGGCCGCGCCGCTGAGTGTTAGAACGCCTGCTCCGGTCTTGGTGAGGCCGCCTGCGCCTGCCCGTGATATTTCCGGAAAGGGTGGAATCGTTGCCGTTGGTGTCGAGCGTACCGGCACCGGTCATGGTAACGGCCTTGGCGGTCGTGATGCCGCCGGTGGCGGCCTGCAGAGTGCCGCCGTTGAAAGTGATGCCGGCGGTGGTGCTCGAGGCGTTGATGTTAGCGTTGGTGGCGTTGAGGATGCCGCCGTTGAGCGTGAGCGTGCCAGTATAAGTGTTTGCGCCGGTGAGGAACCAGGTGCCGACGCCGGCCTTCACCACGCCCGTGGCAGCGGTGCTGTCAACGATCTTGCCCTGGAAAGTGTTGGCTGCGGTGCTGGACCCTTGTAATGTGAGCGTTTTGGCGCCTGCGCCGGTGGCCGTGAGATTGCTGCTGAAGACCAGTGCGCCGGTGCCCGAAGCGTCGACGATGCCGCCGCCGGTGGTGCCGGCGAGATTGATGACGCGATCAGTGGTTTCACCGCTGCCAGTGTAAGTCAGCTGACCGGCGACGGTCGTTGCGCCAAGGTCGATGGTGCCATTGGCGATGGTGGTGGGGGCGCCTAAACCGCCGCTTGTACCAAGGAGGCCGATGGTGGCGACGCTGATAGCGCCGGCCTGGACGGTGGTTTTGCCGGTGTAGGCATTTGCGCCGCCGAGCACCAGCGTACCGGCCCCGGCTTTGGTGAGATTGAATCCGGTGCCGGAGATGGTGCCGCCGACGGTGAGGGTGCTGGCGGTGGTGGTGATGATGCGGCTGGCCGACATGCTGACGGGACCGGATCCAAGGTTCAATGCATTGGAGCCAGTGAAGGTGAAGTCGCCGGCCCAGGTCTGGGCGTTGGCGGTGCCGAGAGAGACGAGCCCGCCGCTGGTGTTGTCGATGGTGCCGCCGTTGATGATGAGGGTGCTGGTGCCGAGGGCTGAATTGGTGGAGGAGGTTCCGGAGCTATTGATGGCGAGGGTCTGGCCGGCGCCGAGGGTGGTGTTGCCGCTGTAGGTATTGTTTCCGCTGAGAGAGAGAGTCTGTGCGCCCGATAGTGTGATGGAGGAGCCGGCGCCGCTGATGGCGCCGGAGAGGACGCTGGAAGCGGTACTGGTGGAGGAGATGGTGAGGGTCTTTCCAGCGGCCATGGCAATGTCACCACTGTAAGTGATGATTCCACCGGCGGGGCGCTGACGCCTAAAGTGGCGTTCTGATTGACGTTCAGCGGAGCGATAAACGCCGCGGAGGCGGCGGACGTGTTGGAGAGGGCGAGCGTTGATCCAGCGACGTTAAGGTTGACAGTCATGCCCCGAAGGCTGGTGGCGGTTGAGGAGGTGACGGCGCTGAGAGTGCCGGCGGTGTTGAAGTTGAGGACGCTGCCGGCGAGGAGCGGGGTGCTGATGGAAGTATCGTCCAGGATGAGCGATCCAGAGCCATTGTTGGTGATCGTGATGGGGGAAGCGCGAGCGTTGAGGGCACCGAGAGCGATGGTGGTGCCGGCGGCTGAACTGAAAGTCGTGGAAGGGGATTGTGCGAAGCTGGTGGAGGCAAAGCGCAGGTTGCCAGCGGTGAGGGTAAGAACAGCGCCGGCGCTGGGCGTGAACTGCTTGAAGAGACTTGTGGTAGCCGTGGCGCCGATCCCTGCGAGAGTTGTGGCCGACGAGGTAATGGAGGAACTGGCGGTGAGATTCAGATCGTTATTGCTGAAATCGTTCAAGGCGGTTGCCGCGGATTGAAAACGGCCAGGCTGCGCCCAAGGGTTGATGGTGGTGGCAGTTGTGAACGTGGCGCCTGCGACGTTGGGTTCGGCGAATTGGGCAGTCAAGACCGAACCTCCGCCGGTGTCATCATGGGCGATGGCGATCTTGTAGTACAAGCCGGCGGTGAGGTTGGCAGTGCCGTTGCTGGTATTGGTGCCGGCGGCGTGGCGAGAGACGATATCCTCGCCAGCTTCGAAGACGCCGTTGCGGTTTAAATCGATCCAGATGTCGGCGTTGTCATCGGTGTTAACCAGGGTGAACGTGTGAGCGCCGGTGACGACGGGCGTGAACCAGCCGGAAAATACATCGGAGAAGTTCTGCGTATTATTGCCGATGGTGTTGTTCTGGTTGAAGAACGAACCGAAGGCGGCGTCGGAAGTGAAGCTGAGAGGGACATTGGTCAAGGTTCGGGCGGATCCCGCAACGGGGGTGGAAGTGAGGTAGGTATTGATGCCGGCGGGTGTGGCGCCGGTGCCGGCGGCGATGGCGTTGGGGGTGGTAAAGGCCGCCGCATTCAAGCCGCTGGCGGTGAAGTAGGCAGCGCCGCTGTTTCCATTGAGGATGAGATTGCCGCCGCCCATGGTTAATGCGCCGGTGCCCAAGGGGTTGGCGCCAGAGGCCGATGTCGCACTGAGAGTGGTGCCTGAGCCAACTGTCGTACCGCCCGAATGCAGGTTGCCGGTTGTCAGAACGACCGTACCAGCGCCGCTGACGGTCAGCGGCGCGCTGCCCGAAATGGAGTTGTTGAGAGTGAGGGTGGTGGCGGCCTGGGTGACGGTGAGGGTTGCGCCAGTGCCGGCAAGGGAAAGGGCACGGTTTTCGGCCGCAGTGGCCCCGGTGTATTGGTACGTGGCGCTGTTGCCAGTGCTGCCGATCGTCAGGGTCGTATTTGCGGCGCCTGCTGCAAAGGTAGGAGTGATGTAGGTGCCTTGAAGAATGCCGGTTGAACCCGTGGCGGAGTCGGAGGCGACGGCCAGCGTGCCTGCTCCACCTTTGGTGAAGTCAACACCACTCAGGCCGCCGTTGAACGTGACGGTCGTGCCGGGGTCGGTGACGTTGATCGTTCCGGCCAGGGGCGCCAGGACAGCCATGTTGCTTGTGAGACTGGCGCCAACGGCCGTCTGAATGAAAGTTGCACTGTGGCTAAGGCTGCCAAGCGTAAGGCTTGACCCGACCACCGAACCGCCGAAAGCGGTCCCGGTGGAGAGCGTGCCACGATTGACCACGACCGAACCAGTCAGAGCGTTGGAGGGGTTGGTGAGGGCGACGGTGACGTTGTTATTGATGTCCGCGTCGGCGTTGATCGTCATCTGGCCGCTGCCGATGATCGTGCCGCTGAGGGTGGCGTTGTGGCCGTTGAAATCGAGCGTGCCGCCGCCGCTCGACGGGCCGCCCTGGGAGAGGAAGGTGAAGTTGCGATTGGAGCTGACGTCGCCAGTTGTGTTGTATTGCAGCACGGCCGTGCTTGTGGGGCCGGCGCTGGACGGATCGCCCAGCACGATGCCGCCGGTTCCAAGGGCGGAATTGCGGTTGATGGAGACGGTGCCGGCCTGGATCGGTGTTGGTGCCGGAGAACGTATTTTGGCCAACCAGGGTGAGGGTGCTGCTGCCGTATTTGGTGATACCGCCGGTGCCGCTGATGCCGCCGTTGGCGCTGGCTGCCGTAGAGTCGATGGTGTAGCTCAAGGTGTTGCTGGCGACGATGATGCCATCTGGGTTCACGCCCGAGGAGGCGACATTGATGGCGGTGATCCCCGAAGTGTTGTTGAGCATCATCAAAGCGTGGAATGTCATGAGCGGCGAACAAGCTGCTTGCGCCTGACCAGTTGGCGGTTGTCGTGTTCCACGTGCCCGTGGTGTTGCTGGCGGCATGGTCGGCCGCGCCTGTCCAGATGTTGGGGGCGATGACGTTGAGGTCGATGCCGTGGGTATCGGCGGCAAGGGCGAACGTGTAGACGTTCACGTCGTTGGGGACGCCGGTGGTGCCAATGTGGAAGCTGCCAAAGCTGCTGCCCATGTTTACGGAATTGAATCCCGTGAACAGATGGTATTGGCCCGTGGCGATGGTTCCGGAGAGGTTCATGGTTTCAGCACCGGCCGCCAGCGTGAGTATCCCGCTGTTGCCGCCGCTGATGGAATCACTCGAAGCGCCCAGGAGGAAGTTGGCAACTGAGCTATCGGCGAGGGCGAGGCCATTGCGGATTGTCAGCGTATTGGCAGTGGCGCCGACATGAGGGGTAAGCACACCATTGCTGTTGACGGTGCCGCCGCCGGAAATGATGCCGTTGCCATTGAGGCTGCCGCCGGCGTTGACGGTGATGCTGCCGGCGACAGGGGAGTTGTTTAGAAGAGTCAGTTTGGTGGCGGTCGTGACGTTGCCGCTGAAATCATTGTTGCTGTTGGCGAGTGTGAGGGAGCCCAAGCCCGAGAGTCCAAGTCCGGATGTGCCGGTGACCTTGCTGTTGATGGTGACGTTGGAGCCGAAGTTGACGGTGGGGGTGTTGGAGAGAGTGACGGAGCTGCCGCTGGTGGTGGAGGAGTCGATGGTGAGTGCGCCGGATCCGGAAGAGCCAAGGGCGGAATTCCCGGTGATGCTGAGGGTGTTGACGAGGGTGCGGGCGGAGGAGTCGGCGGAGAGCGTGCCGCCAGAGAGGGTGACGGGGCCGCTGCCCATCGGTCCGCTGGTGATGTTTGAGCCGGCCAACACATTTGCGGCGTTCATGACGACAGTGCCTGCTGTAATGGCGGTGCCGCCGGTGTATTTATTCGTGCCGGCGAGGGTGAGGGTGCCGGGGCCGGACTTGGTGATCAGGCCGCCATTGTTGAACTCTAAAAGGTTCTGGAGCGTTCCGGCGGTGACGTTGAAGTTAGTGATGGGGTTGGCGGCGGTGCCAATGCTCTTGCCGCCCATATCGAGCGTGGCGCCTGCCAGATTCACGGTGCTGTTGCCGCCACCACCGATGATATTTCCGCCGCCAAGAGAAGGATCAATCGTGAAGACACCGCCATTCAGGCTGAGGGTGCCGCTGCTGGTGTCGGTTGCAATGGTGGTGGTGGAAGGCCGATTCGCCAGGAGAACGGCGGCGGCATTTGCGCTCTTGAGTGTGAGCGTGCCGCCGCTGAGGGTCATGAACCCGTCGCTTTGGTAGGTGCCGGGACTGGTATTGGCGGTAGCGCCGTTGGTGAAGCTTCCAATGACTACCGCCGGGCTACTGCTGTCCTGATCCACGATCGTGTGTGTGCCAGCGCCAAGTGTCAGGGTGCCGCTGGTCGAGGTGACGACTGAAACAGCGGCTGGGGCATCGGTGTGGCCCAAAAGAATTGCGTTCCCCGTGGTGGCAAGAATATTTAAGATATTGGCGGAGTTTGAGCCGAGGATCAGGGACCCGGTGGCCGAGCCGGTACTGCCGAGGGTCTTTTCGCCGATCACGAGGCTGGTGAGATTGCCAGTGAAAACGCCGGTTGCGGGGGCGGCGCCCGTGACATTGCCGACCATCGTCATGTCGAGGACATCGACGGGTGTGCCGGAGGTGAGAATAGTGTTTTCACCAATGAGAAGTGCTGCACGATTCCCGCTGGTACCGGTGATATTGAGGGTGCCTCCGGTGGTGCTTTGGAGCTGGAAAGTGGCGGCGGATTTTTTACCGCCGAGGGTAAATGAGGGCGTGGCGAAAGTGGTCGTGCCTGTTCCAAGCGTCAGGGCACTGGCGACGCCAGCGCCGTTGGTCTGGTCGGCGATCAGAACGAAGGTATTAGCGGTGATGGTGTTGTTGGTAGCGAGGTTGAGAGTCCCGGCGGCGGTTCCGGTATTGGTGGCAGTCCCGATATTAAATTTGGCGACAGTGGCGGTGAAGCTGCTCGCACCGGTCATGTTAAGAATGCCGGCCACGCTGGTGGTGCTGGTGGAGGCCCCGAGATTGAGATCCGCATTGCCGGTGACGGCGAGCGTCGCGCCGGAGGAGACGTTCATCGTCCCGGATGCGATGTCTTTGGCGATAGTCAGAGTGCCGGTGGTCAGGGATGCACCACTGCCGCTGACGGTGACTGTGGCTGCGCCCTGCGTGACGGCGGTAGCAGTCCAACTGCCATTGATGTTGACGACTGCATTGGCAGTCAGGAGGGCGGAGTTGAAGGATGCGCCGGCGGCGAGGGTCAGCGTGCCGGTGCTGTCGATTACTTGACCTGTGAACGCGGGACTATTGCCGGTGAGGGTGAGGGTGCCGCCGCTACCAGTTTTGGTAAGGGTGCTGCTGCCCGTCAACACGCCGGCGATCGTGACGTTATTGGTGCCCGAGTCGATGGTGGAGCCAGCGGTGAGGTTAATGTTTCGATTCGCGTTAAGGGTATATGAGCCCGAGGCCCGGAAGGTGCCGCCGGCGAGAGTGAGGCTGACGGCGGGGGCGTTTGGAACAGTGCCAAGGGGGCCGGCGTCGCCGGGGTTGAGGCCATCCGAACCGACCAGGAGTGTTGCACCAGGGCTCACCGTGGTGCCGCCGGTGTAGGTGTCGGCCGCGGTGAGGGTGACGGTTGCGGGGCTGGCGATGGTCAGTGCGCCGGGGCCGCTAATGATGGTATTGAAGACGGTGTTGTTGGCAGCGCCGCCGAGGGTCAGCGTCTTACCAGCGGTTGCGAGGTTGATCGTGCCGCCGAGGGTGACGGCTTGACTTGCCAGAACATTGATCGCCGCATTGTCGTTCACGGTAATCGCGTTCTGGAATGCCGCTGAACCTGCAGAAACGGCCGCCAGATTGAGAACGGCGCCGCTGGAATTGAGGTTGATGTTCATTCCACGAAGGGCGGTGGCGGCGGTGGTCGATGTGGCGAAAAGAGTGCCGGCGCTGTTGAGGTTGTAGGCGCTGCCGCTGGCCAGCGTGCCGGTGAGGGTGGTGTCGTCAAGGGTGACTTGTCCCAGCCCGGTCTGGGTGATGGTGACGACGCTCGCGCCGCCGGCATCGCCCAGCGCGCCAAGCGCCAGCGAGGCGCCGGAGGAGACGTTGACCTTGAGTGGGTTAGTCGTGCTGAGGTCGGTGCCAGCGAAGCGCACGGCGCCGCTTGTGAGATTGAGTGTTTGACCGGCGGTGGGGATCAGTGTTCTGAAACTGGCGGCAGAGGAGACGTTGAGAACCGAGTCGGTGGTGAGAACGACGTCAGTCGTACTGAATCCAACGGTGCCAACGCCGGTAGTCCAACGGGTACCCTGGGTTGAGGGGTTGATGTTGGTCAGCGAGGTGATGGTGCCGCCGGCGGGTTCGGAGAACTGGGCGGTCATGATGGAGGTGCCGGCGGTATCTTCGTGGGTGATTGCGATCTTGTAGCTCAGGCCCGCGGTGAGGCTTGTGGTGTTGGAGAGTGTGCCTGAGCCATGTTTTGTGACGACGTCTTCGCCGGCGTCGAAGACGCCATTGCGGTTCAAGTCGATCCAGAAGTCCGCGTTGTCATCGACGGTGAGCGAGAAGGTATGGACGCCGGTGACGGTGGGTGTGAAGAAGCCAGTGTACAGGTCGCTGAAGTTGAAGTTATTGCCGGCGGTGTTGGCGATGATGGGGGCGTTAAAAAATGTGCTTGCAGGGTTGTCCGTGAAAGTCAGATCCTGGTTAAGCGTCTTTGGCATCGCCGCTGAAGAGTTGGCGAGGAACGTTAACATCGTAGCCGCCAAGTTGGGACTTCCGGCGTTGGGGAGGAACAGGCTGGCGGACAGGCCCACGGGGTTGACATTGGACCCGACCACATTCAGCGTGCCGCCCGAAAGAGTCACCGCTCCGCTGCCGAGAATGGTGTTGGAGCCTGTGACGTTGGCGTTGACAACCGTGCCGGCGCTGATTTTCAACCCACTCTGCGAGTTATTTCCACCCACGTTAAGCGTGCCGGCACCGCTCACGGTCAGGGCAGTAGCGCCAGAGATATTGCCGGACAGGGTGAGTGAGGTGGCGGCGGAGGGGACGTTGATGGTGGCGGACGTCCCGGCTGTCGCAATGGCGCGATTTTCGGAGGCGGATGCGCCGGTGTACTGATAAGTGGCGCTGTTGCCTGCGCTGCCGATGGCGAGGGTGGTTCCGGCGGTGCCGGTGCCAACGCCAACCGTGCTAAGAGTGCCATTGAGCACGGCCACCGATCCTGAGTAGTTATTGGAGGCGGACGACAGGGTGAGGGTGCCGCTGCCTGCCTTGCTGAGCGTTCCACTGCCGGTGGCGGCTCCGGTGAAGGTGACGTTGTTAGTGCCGGTGTCGATGGTGCCGCCCTGCCCGGCGATGCTCAAGGTGCGGCCGGTGGTGGCGTTCGCGCCGGTGTACTGGAAGGTGCCGGCGGTGTTGCCGGTCGTGTCACCGAGGAGGAGGGCGGGGCCAAATCCAAGGGCGCTTGTGCCGGTGTCGGCGATGGAGTTGGCGCTGAGGGTGCCCTGCTTGATGGCCACCGAGCTGGTGAAGGTGTTAGCGCCGGTGAGAGTGACGGTGCCGGTGTTGGTCTTGGTGATGCCGGTGGTGCCGGTGATGGGCCCGCCGCCGATGGAGTAGTCGATGCCGTTTGAGTTGTTGACGGTGACGCTGAACGGTTGGACGCCGCCGGCGGCGATGGTGATGTTCCGGTTGGCGCCGTTGTCATCAAAAATGGCCGCATCGCCATTCAGGAATATAGTGCTGCTGGTGGCGGGGGCGTTCCAGTTGGCGGTGGTGTTGACGTCCCAGACGCCGTTGCCACCGCTGCCGGCGGTGCCTGTCCAGGTGTTCAGGTTGACGGCGACCTGGAGGTCGATCTCGTTGGCGGAGAGTGCGCCGCTGGACGGCGTGAGGATGCTGTAGGTGCCACCCAGGGGATGTGATCCGACGCTTATGCTGCCGATTCCCGCAGAGACTATTGAAGCCGAACAGCTTGTAAGTGCCAGGGCCGAACCCCGACAAGCTGGTGATGTTCAGGGTTTCGGTGCCATTGAGCGTCAGGACGCCGGAAGCTCCTGAGCCAGTAAGGCTGACGGTGTCGCTGGTGGAGGTGGTGGCGAAGTTAAAGTCGAGGATGGAGCCGGTGTTGAGGGTAAGGGCGTTGGTGAATGTCAACGTTCCTGAGGAGAGACTCGAGGTGTGGGGAGCGAGATGGCCGACGGTGGTGCCGTCGCCGACGGAGGTTACGCCGCCAATGATACCGGTTCCGGTGAGGGTTGCGCCGCCGGTGATGCTGAGGGCGCCGTGCCGGTGGCCGATCCGGTGGAGTTGGTGACGCTCAGCGTGCCGCCGGTGACGTTGGCGCCGCCGGCAAAGGTATTGGCATTGGTGAGTGCGAGGGTGCCCGGTCCGACGCTGGTAAGCGAGCCGGCGCCGCCGATGGCGCTGTTGATCGTTAACGTGGTGGAGCTGTCTTCGACGAGGTTGCCGCCGCCGGCGCCGAAGCTGAACGTGGAGTTGGTGGTGATGTTTGCGGTGGTGTGGAGCGTTGCGCCACTTTGGATCGTGAAGGTGCCGGTGGATGGGATGGAGGCCGCCGATCCGACATTGATGGAGCCGGCGCTCAGGAGCGTGCCGCCGGTGTAGGTATTGGTGCCGCCGAGGGTGAGCGAACCGCTGGCGCCCTTCACCAGCTGAGCGCCGCCGTTGAATTCCTTGACGTTGAGCAGGGCACCGCTTCCGAAGGATGTACTGGTGATCGGACTGGCAGCCGTGCCGAGGTTATGAGTGACGCCGCCGCCGCCGAGATCAAGTGTGCCGCCGCTGAGGCTGACGGTGCTGGAGGTGGTCCCGGCGGGATTGGTTGCCAGACCGCCAATGATGTCACCCTTTACGGTGAGGGTGCCGCCGGTCAGATTCAGGGTGCCCGAGGCGGTGTTGGTGCTTTGCGTTGCGCCTGTTCGATCGCCCATCAGGATTGCGGTTGAATTGGCTGCATTGACGGCGACAGTCCCTCCGCTGAGATTGAAGACGCCGGCGCTGGGGTACGTGAAGGCAGATCCGCTGGCACCGGTCATTCTGCCAATGACCATGACGGGGAGGGTCGCATCGGTGTCGGTGAATGTGCTTGAGCCGCCGCCGATGGTGAGGGTGCCCAGCGTGCCGGTGCTGATGGCGGTGTTTTGTGGAAGATCTGTGTGGCCAATGAGGACGGCATTGACGGTGGTGCTGCTGGTGGTGACGTTTAGATGACTGTTGGCGTTGGAGCCAATGTTTAACGTCGCGGTGGCCGAGCCGATGGAGCCGAGGGTCTTTTCTGCAACAACCAGATTGCTGAGGTTGGCAGTGAAAATGCTGGCGCCCGGGTTGGCTGCGCCTGAAACGCCGCCGACCATGGTCATGTCAAGAAAATCAATGGGGGTACCACCCGTGGCAAAATTATTTTCTCCGATCAGCAGGCTCGTGAGGCCGTTGTTGACACCGGAAATGCCGGTGATGTTCAGGGTTGAACCTGACACATTTTGGAGTTGAAGAGTGCCGGAGGACCTTTTGCCGCCGACGGTGAAACTGGGGGTGGCGATATTGGTTATGCCGGTGCCAAGGGTGATGGCGGCGGTCGAACCCCCGCCCGTGCCCGAGGCGTCGCCGACGAGAACGGCGGCGCTGGCGGTGATGTTGTTGGTGGTGGCAAGGTTGACAGTTCCGGTGGATAGCCCGGAGCTGGTTACCGTGACCCCGACGCGGAAGTTGGCCAGATTGGCCGTTAAGCTCGTGGCGCCGGTCATGTCCAGAGTGCCGACGACATTGGTCGCTCCGGTGGCGTAGCCCACATTGAGATCATTGCCAGGACTTCCGCTGCTGCCAACGCTCAGGACGCCGCCGGATGCGACGGTCATTGAAGCGGAGGCGACGTCTTTCGCGATATTCAGGCCGCCGATGGCCGCCAGGTTGCCGCTGGAGCCGACGGCGAAAGTTCCGCTAGTGACAGCGGTCAAGCCCGTGACACTGCCGCCGCCATTCCAGTTGCCGCCGGTGACGGTAAGCGTGGTGTTGAGTTTGCCCGCGCCGGACAAGTTGATGATGCCGCCGCCGGTAAGGGTGGCAGTGCCGCCGACGGTGCCGGTGCCGATGAGGGTGCCGGTGGTGCCGATGGCGAAGGTGCCGGTGGCAGAGGTCGAGCCGGTGAGGTTCAGCGTACCGACGTTGACGTTGGTGCCACCCGTGTAGGTGTTGGTGCCGGCGAGGATCCAGGTTCCAGTACCCGCCTTGGTGACAGTCGTCGTACCCGAGCTGTTGACAATCGCCTGCTGGATGGTGTTGGCGGCGGTGCTGGAGCCTTGGAGGGTGAGGGTTTTGTTGCCACTTCCGGACGCCGTGAAGGCACTGGAGAAGATCAGGCCGTTGACGTTGGCGGTGGTGCCGGAATCAATGACGCCGCCGCCGGTGGTGCCGGCGAGGTCGATCACGCGGTCGGTTGTTTCACCGGTGCCGCTGTAAAGCAGCGTGCCGGTGGTGCCGGCCGCGCCCAGGGCGATGGTGCCGTTGGCGATTGTGGTGGGGGCACCCAGGCTGCTGCTGGAGAGCAGGGGGGTTCCGCCGTTAACGCTGTTGAGCGAGAGGACGTTGAGGGTGCCCTGGCTGATAGAGGTTTTGCCGGTGTAGGTGTTGGCGCCGGTGAGGATCTGCGTGCCGGCAGCGCCGTTCATCGTGAGGGCGATATGGGCGGTGTTGCCGTCGCGGATCACACCGGCGAACGTCTGGGTAGTGGTTCCGGCCAGCGACAGAGTGGAGGTGCCGGTGCCGGCGGCGTTGTTGGTGACGATGCCGTTGATCCCCGAACCAGACAGCAGGCCGATGGTTGGACTGTTGCCGTTGAGGTCCAGCGTTGGGCTGTTGGAAGTCGTAAATGTCACGTTACCGGCGCCCAGGGTGCCGCTGTTGGCGTTGGCGTCCAGCACCGTGCCCTGGCTGATGGTGAGGCCGCCGCTGAACGTGTTGGCAACGCCACTGAGCGTGAGGATGCCTGCGCCGGCTTTGGTGAGTCCGCCGACGCCTGCGCCGGTGATGTTGCCTGAGAGCGTGGAGTCGTTGCCGTTGGTGTCGAACGTACCGGCGCCGGTCATGAGGACGGCCTTGGCGGTGGTGATGCCGCCGGAGGCGGCCTGGAGTGTGCCACCATTGAAGGTGATACCGCTGGTGGTGCTCGCGGCATTGATGTTGGCGCTGGCGGCCAAAAGTATGCCGCCGTTAAGGGTTAGGGTTCCGGTGTACGTGTTGGTGTTGGTGAGGGTCAAAGTGCCCGCTGCCGACTCTTGGCCAAACCGAGCGTGGCGCGTGGAGCCGTCGCGGAGGACGCCTGCGTACGTGTTATTGCTGGCGTTATTCACGGTCAGAGTGGAGAGCAGTTGTCACGCCGCCATTTTCGATGATGGGCGTGCCGACGGTGGCGTCGGTGTTGAGGCTGATCAGGGTAATGCTCTGGTTGTTGAGCTGAAGTTTACCGGTGCTGGAGGGGCCAAAGATGACGTTTGCCGCCGTGGCCGCGCCCAGTGCGGTGGCGTTGCCCAGAGTAGAGTGCCGGCATTGATGGTCGTAGCACCAGTGTAGAGGTTGGCTTGGTTCAACGTGGCGGTGCCACTGAAGGTTGAACCCAGGGTGATGCCGCCGGGCCGGCGGTAATGGCTGCGGTCTGGCCGAAAGTCCCGTTGCCGGTCAGAGTGAGCGTGTTGCCGTTGTTAGTGAGAGCGCCGAAATTGACGGCAGTCGTGCCGCCACCGCTTGGATTGGTAATGTTCAACGTGAAGAGGTCCGTTGAGCGTCACTGCCGGAAGCGTCACGCCCGCTGATCCATTGGTCACAAGAGAGCCACCGGCGACATTGAGGGTCAGGCCGCCGGCATTGACGGTGACACCGCCGCCGTTGGAGTTAATGAGTTGCAGGACGCCGGCACCGGTGCCGACGGTGCTGCGGTTGGAAATAATGGTACTTGAAGCGCTGAGGGTGATTTTCGGTTGGTTGCCGAGGGTTACGTCCGTGTCAAGGCTTACCGTGCCGCCGTTGAGCTGGAGGCCGGGACCGCCAGTTGGATTATTGTCGCCCCAGATACCGACGTTGGAGGTGGCGTTGACGCTGAGAGTTCCCTGATCGACGCGAATGGTTCCGTCCAGCCCGGTGTTGCTTGCGGTCAGGACCACGGTTCCCAAGCCCGTCTTTCACAAGCGTCCCGGTGGTCAGAACCAATGCGATGGGGCCGTTCAGCGTCAGAGTGTCACCTGAATTTGCGACGTTGACGGTTTCACTACCGGCGGTGGTTGCTGTGATGCCCCCACTCAGGCTCGCGGTTCCGGTGGCCGAGAGGGTGCCGCCGGGGTTGAGGGTGATGGCCTCGGCGCCGATGGCGACGTTATTGATGTTGAGCGTGCCGCCGGAATTGATGGTGGTGCCGGCCGCCGTGGTGCCGAGGGCGGTGGCACTGGCGGCGACGAGGGTGCCGCTGTTGATGATGGTGGCACCGCTGTAAACGTTGGCGGTGTTGGTGAGGGTGACGGTTCCGCTGTAGCCGCCGCTGCCGACGGTGAGGCCGCCAGCACCGCTGACGACGCCGGAGATGGTGGTGTTGAGGTTGGTGGCATCGCCGATGGTGAGGGTGCTGGAGACCAGGCTGACATTGTTCGCGCCGGCGGCGCCGCTGCCGGAAAGAAGTTGAGGAACGGTGATGGCGGCGTTGGAGGCGAAAGTTCCGCCGTCCCAGATGATCGGGCTGGTGCCCATGGCGGTGGCACTGGTCACGGACAGGGTGTTGGCGGCGCCAATGACGAAGGTGGTGCCAGACTGAAGAGCGCCGGCGGGGGCGGTGACGGTCAATGTGTTGACGCCCTGGCTGGTGACGGTGCGGACGGTGCCACCGTCGCTTAACGCTCCAATATTGATGTTGGCGTTTGTGGAATCAAAGGTGGGGTTGCCGGTGAGGGTGGTGTTTCCGAAGACCAGCGTGGGGATGGTGGTGTAGTTGACGGTGGTGGGGGTGAGGGTGACGCCGCCGATGCTCAGCGTGCCCATGGTGTCGGTGTTGGCCAAACCGCTGGCGGTGCGGTCAAGGGTCAGGGTGCCGGAGGTGTAGGTCAGGTTGCCGCCAAAATCGGTTGTGCCTGCATTGAAGAGGCGGACGGTGCCGCCCGAGAGGTTGATGGCTTCGCTGGGAGTGGAAGTGCCAGTGCTCTTGAAGGAACCGGCCGCCGTGCCGCGCAGTTCGCCGGTGCTGTTCACGTTGACGGTGGTGGTGTTGGGCGTAGTAGCGACGATCGATAGCGAGCCGGTGACGTTGGGGGTGAGGATGCCGCCATTGACGTTGAACGTCGTGCCGGTGACCAGGCTGCTGGCGGCAGCGGAGAGAACCACGGTTCCGGTGTCTTGAATGGTGATGGTGCGGGGGGTGGTGCCGCCGTCGCCGAGGGCCCCGAGCGTCAAGGTGCCGGTGCCGGGGCTTACGCCGTTGTTGGCCACGTCGAAGGTGGGGTTGCCGGTGAGGGTGACAGCACCGGTGGTCAGGGCGTAGGCGGTAGCGGTGGTCACCGCGTCTTCCGGCCACGAGAGACAATTGCTTCGTGCCGATGGTGAGGGTGCCGACGATGTCGGTCACTCCATCGCCGGTGGGATTGATGGTGATGGTGCCGCCGCTGTTGTTCATGTTGAAGGGGGCGGTGTAGGTGAGGGCGCCTGATTGAAGGACCAGGTTGCCGCCGCCGAAGGTGACGGTGTTGGTGTTTGGCCCGAGTGCTCCTGCGACGGTGCCGATCAGGGTGCCGCCGTTGAGGGCGATGCCGCCGGTGAGCGTATTGGTCTGGCTGAGGGTGGTTGTGCCGGAATAGGTCGAGTCAAGTGTGATGCTGGCGCCGGCCGGGCCCCAGACGCCGGTCTGGACCAGATTGCCGTTGCCTTTGATGGTGGTGTTGAAGGCGCCGGTGACGGCGGGAACGGACAGCTGGGTGATCGTGTTGGTGGCGGCGGGGTTGACGATATTGAGGATGGCGCCGCCGGTGTTCAGCGTCACCGCGCCAAGGGTCAGACCTGCCGTGCCGCCAGCGACGAGGCTGCCGCCGGTGACGGTCAACTGGTTGCCGCCGCCCAAAGAGGTGGCGCCCAGGATATGGGTGACGCCAGGAAGAGAAGACGCGGGGTTCACGGTGATGGTGCCGTTGGCCTGGCTACGTTGAGCAGGGCCGTGTAGGTGGTGGCCGCCGCCTGCAGGGTCAGGTTGGCGGTGCCGGCCCCGCCGAAGGTGACGGTGTTCGTTGCGGGCCCGAGTGATCCTGCGGTGGTGGCGATCAGGGTGCCGCCGTTGAGGGCGATGCCGCCCTGGAAGAGGTTGGTCTGGTTGAAGGTGGTCGTGCCAGTGTAGGTGGAATCGAGCGTGACGCTGGCGCCGGCCCCTGTGCCGAAGGCGGCGGTCTGGGCGAAATTGCCGGCGCCTTTGATGGTTAGGTTGAAGGCTCCGGTGACGGCGCCCACTGTAAGAGTTCCGATGCCGCTGCCGTTGTTAGCGATGTTGAAGATTGATGGTCCGGGAGTGGTGAGGGTGACGTTGCCGAAGGTGAG
This sequence comes from uncultured Phycisphaerales bacterium, assembly GCA_963788015.1. Lineage (GTDB taxonomy): Bacteria > Planctomycetota > Phycisphaerae > Tepidisphaerales > Tepidisphaeraceae > JBBRHH01. The sequence continues at coordinate 159,325 of CAWBEY010000012.1, read as the reverse complement.
CCCGTAGGCGCTGTTGGCGGCCACATTGGCGCCGGCGGCAACGTTGAGCGTGGAGTTGTTGATGCTGAGGGTGCCAAGAGTGTGGGTGACGCCGGTGGCGCCGAAGGTGGAGACATCGGACTGGATGGTGGTGGTGCCGCCGACGGTGGTGTTGCGGGCGTAGTTAAGACCGGTGTCGTTCTGAAGGTCGAGCGTGCCGCCGTTGAGGACCAAAGTTGCGGCGCCGGTGCCCAGGACGTTGACGTTGTTGGCATTGGCGACCAGCGTGCCGGCGCTGAGAGTGGTGATGCCGGTGTCGGTGTTGGCGGTGTTGGTGAGGGTGAGGGTGGCGGTGCCGGCCTTGGTCAGTCCGCCGCTGCCGCTGACCACGCCGGCGATGGTGGTGGAGAGATTGCTGGCGTCGCCGATGGTGAGGGTGCTGGAGACCAGGCTGACATTGTTCGCGCCGGCGGCGCCGCTGCCGGAAAGAAGTTGAGGAACGGTGATGGCGGCGTTGGAGGCGAAAGTTCCGCCGTCCCAGATGATCGGGCTGGTGCCCATGGCGGCGGCGTTGGTGACGGACAGGGTGCTGCCGGTGGCGGTGACGAAGGTGGTGCCGGACTGAAGAGCACTGGCCGCGGCGGTGAGAGTCAATGTATTGGCGCCTTGGCTGGTGACGGTGCGGACGGTGCCACCGTCGCTTAACGCTCCAATATTGATGTTGGCGTTTGTGGAATCAAAGGTGGGGTTGCCGGTGAGGGTGGTGTTTCCGAAGACCAGCGTGGGGATGGTGGTGTAGTTGACGGTGGTGGGGGTGAGGGTGACGCCGCCGATGCTCAGCGTGCCCATGGTGTCGGTGTTGGCCAAACCGCTGGCGGTGCGGTCAAGGGTCAGGGTGCCGGAGGTGTAGGTCAGGTTGCCGCCAAAATCGGTTGTGCCTGCATTGAAGAGGCGGACGGTGCCGCCCGAGAGGTTGATGGCTTCGCTGGGAGTGGAAGTGCCAGTGCTCTTGAAGGAACCGGCCGCCGTGCCGCGCAGTTCGCCGGTGCTGTTCACGTTGACGGTGGTGGTGTTGGGCGTAGTAGCGACGATCGATAGCGAGCCGGTGACGTTGGGGGTGAGGATGCCGCCATTGACGTTGAACGTCGTGCCGGTGACCAGGCTGGTGGCGGCGGCAGACAGAGTAAGGGTTCCAGTGCCGCTCTGGGTGATGGTGCGGGCGGTGCCGCCATCAGCCAACGCTCCGAGGGTAAGGACAGTCGTGCCGCCCCCGGCTGGATTGGTAATGCTGAATGTCGGGTTTGCCGAGAACGTTGTGGCCCCGAAGGTGACCCCGGCGGTGCCGCTGTTGACGTTCGCCCCGCCCACAACAGTGAGGGTTTGACCGCCAATAGCCAGCGTGCCCAGGGTGAAGGTGTCGCCGGCGGTGTTGGCTCCGGTCACGTCAGAGGTGATCTGCGCATTGGCTGTCACCGTCGTGTTGCGTGAGAAGCTCAGGTTTGTCGCCGTCGCATTGGTCAACTTAAGAATGCCACCCGCTAGTGTCACCGTGTTGGCCGCAGTGCCGGCGCCCAACGCTCCTGCACTTGACGTGGCTACGACGGTACCGCTATTGACGGTGACGAGTCCGGTGAACAGATTCGCCTGGTTCAACGTCAGCGTGCCGCTGCCGCTCTGGGTGAAGCCGCCAGCGCCCGCGACGGTGGCGGCGGACTCGGCCACGCTGCCCGTACCAGTGAGGGTGACGGTATTCCCATTATTCGTGATAGCGCCAAGGGTAATGAGAGTGGTGGTGTTTGCTGCGACAGGGTTGGTGACATTGAGTGCCAGGGCGCCGTTGAGCGTTGTGGAACCGAGGGTGATACCGGCAGTCCCGCTGGTGACGTTAGCGCCCCCCGTGACGTTGAGCGTAAGACCGCCGCTGTTCACAACAAAAGCATTGGACGTCATTACGTCGGTGACGCCGACACCGGCGGTGGCGCGATTGACCTGGATTGTGCTGCTGGCGTCTAAAGTAACACCCGCTTGAGCGCCGACGTTGGCGTCAACGTCGTAGCTGAGCGTGCCACCATTGAGATGAACCGCAACGGAAGAGGGGTTGTTGTCGCCAAGGATGGCGGACGTGGCTCCAGTGGCAATGCTGAGCGTACCCTGATCGATTCGAAAACCACCAGTTCCATCATAAAAGGAATTAGTTCCAGTCAACGCCAACGTGCCAGCGCCGCTCTTTACTAGTTGGCCTGCACCGGAACCCTGCAGCCCGGTTGTACCGTTACCGGCTCCCGTGATAAGCAATGTTCCAGCGTCCACCTGCAACGTCCCAACGGTAGCGCCGACCCCGAAAGTTTTCGCCGCATTGGGCGTGAACCCCGTCGTGATTTCCAGCGTGCCATTATTCAACAACACTGTATTGGTTGCCGCGCCGAGGTTCGCCTCGTTGTCCACTTTGAGGACGCCGCCGTTCACGGTGACCACCTTGGCGCCGCCAAAAGCATTGGTGCCACGGAGGTAAAGCGTTCCCGCACCGTTCTTCGTCAGGCCAAAAGCCGCCGCGCCGCCGATCGCATTGGTGAGGGTGACGTTGTTGCCATTGGTGTCGATGATGGCAGTGTTTGTGAAGGTAACGGTGCGGGTGGAGATATCAGTATTGGTGGCGCTGGGAGCGTATTGGAGGGTTCCGCCGCCGAAGGCAAGGGGGGCGATGGTGCCGGAGGTGGAGCCAATATCCGAGTTGTCCGCGATGTTGACTGTACCGGCGGTAAGTGTGGTGGTACCCGTGTAATTGTTGGGTCGGCTTAGAGTCAGTGTATTGGCCGCGAAATTCATGGTCAGACCGGCGGCGCCACTGATGGCATTGTCAACGTTCTCCGTGAGGGATCCCCCGGTGACGGTGAGGGTGCCGCCACTCACCGCGCCGGCAGCGCCCAGGATGAGACTGCCATTGCTCAACGCGGTGGAGCCGGTATAGCTGTTCGTGTTGGCGAGGATCCAGGTGCCGGTGCCGGACTTGGCGATATTGAGAGTCGCCGTGCCGTTGGTGATGATGCCACCGATGCTGTTGTTCCCAGTGTTCGAGCCTTGGAGAGTAAGGGTCTTGGTGGTAGCGAACGTGGTGCTAACATTGCCGTTAAAAGTGAGCGTGCTCAACGGGTCGGTGCTGGAGTTATCGACTGTGCCACCGCCAGCGCCGCTGCAACGCTGCCGATCTGGATGCCGCGGGTGGTCTGCACGGCGGCGGTCCCAGCTGCGGCGTTGTATACCAGTACACCGGTATTCGCCGAGCCGCCGAGGACGACGGTGCCCGACCCGTTGGTGGTGTTCCCGAACGCTGCGACTTGCAGAGTACCATTGATAACGGAAAGCGGCCCGCCGAAGCTATTCGCTGTGTTGGAAAGAACTATCCAGGCTGTGCCATCCTTGGTGAGACCCCCGGGAGCTCCGTTGCTGTTGGAAATAACACCGCTAAAAGTGCCGGCGGCGGCGAGGGTGTTGGTAGTGGAATTGTTAAAAATAGTCCGTGCAGTCGCACTGTTAAGATCGATGGCGTTGGTGAACAGGGTGCTGGTAGTATTGGGCTGGTCCCCGAGGTAGATATTAGCGGGGTTGAAGCTGGGGGTGGTGCCCCAGACGAGCTGAGCACCGCTGTTCATCGTCACGGTCATCCCGCCCGCCATGTTCGACCCAAAGCCGAACTGCTTGGTGCCGCTCTGGACTTGTCCACGCCCGTGCCGAAGGTGCGGGCGAAGGTGTTGCTCCCGTAACTGGCGCCAAAGCCAAGAACGCCGCCGGAACCGCTTCCATAGATCAGGTTGGACGCGGCCGGTAACGCCGCTGCACTATTCATGAATTTGATCCAAGCCGCCGTCGATGGTGGTTGCACCGGTGTAGGTATTGGTGCCGTCGATGAGGTAATTGGTCGCGCCGCTGTAGGTTACCCCGCCGCCTCCGACGCTATCAGTGAGATTTCCGGTCAATTCCGTGAAGGCAGTGGCGTTGTTCAGGCCACCCGCAAAAGTTCGAATGCCGCCATTAAGGTCGAAGTTGGCCGCAATCTGCGTGGTGCCGGCGGCGAGGTTGCCGACGTTGAACGAGGTGGTTGGATTGAAGAAGGGGGTGCCCCATTGAACGTTGTTGCCGCTGGTGGGATTGAAGGCGATGGTCGTGATGCCTGCCGTTGCCGCGGAGAACGCAGGTGTCGCGCCGCTCAACTGAATCTGGCCGCTGCCGCTCCCCAAGTCGCGGCTGAAGGCAGTTCCCGTGGCGGTGAACTGCATATTGCCGCTGTTGTTGTTGATGTTGCCGCCGAAAATGGCACTGGCGGCGTTAAATTTGACTGCCTGCCCGCCGGTAATAATTGTTGGGCCCGTCCGGCCGGTGTTGGTGCCACTTAGGACAATCCCACCACTGCCTGTCGCGGACAATGTGAGAACGGCCCCGCTCAGGGTATCGCTGAAATTGTTGGAGAAGGTGAGAGGATTGTTTTGGGTATTTGTGATCAGCGCATCGCCAGCGAGGCTTACTGTTCCGCTAAAGGTAGCGGAAACCGCACTGCCCAGCTGAATTGCGCCATCAATCGCAGTTCCCTGCCCGCTGATGACCAGTGGATTGGGAATATTAAGCGCGACGTTTTGCCGAAGAGCTCCACCGGGGATCACGGTTACAATCGAAGAGCTGGCACCCAAGACATTGGTGCTGCCTGTGCCCGTGGGAATGCTGAGAACGCCCTGATTGATGTTTAGCCCCCCGCTCAGGCCAATATTATTGCCGCTAATTTGCAGTGGAGCCGGGCCCAGCTTCGTCAAGCCGCCGGTTCCAGTGATGGGGCTGGAAATGAGACTCGTAGCGGCAGTGCCATTGACGGCGGACGTAATAATGCCCTCTGCGCCACCGAAAGCCAAAGCCGTGCCACCTGCAATGGTTGACACAGCGGTAGCGCCGTTCAATATAATGCCGGCGGTGCCGCTGCCGCTACCAATCTGTACCGTCCCGCTGAGTGTTGCAGTTACAGCGCCCACCCGCAATGCAAAGGCATGCCGCCAGCCCCACCGTCAGTGATCGTGTTGGTCGTGGTGACATCAGCAATCTCGTTATTGACGGTGGTGAAAGACGCCCCGGAGTGAGTCGTATAGCTGCTGGTTCCGGAGGCGGCATCGACAAAGCCGTTTGTGGCGGTTGTCGAGTACTTGACGAAACTCGCAACGGACGTAGTCGCGCCGCCGATGACCGCCACGACAGATGGATCATAGATGCCGGTTCCGGCCGCGCCCACGGCCTGGTTGGCGGCGCTGGTCAGCCCGTTCACGACGAATTTCTCGCTGGCGCCCAGATTCGCAAGCGCGGTCGGGGCGATGCTGAGCGTACCGGTACCGTTTCGGACAAGGACATTGCCCGATGGACTAGCGTTGCCGACGGTGTAGGTAATGGCTGTATTGGTGCCCTTGGTCAAGGCAATGATTCCGCCGCCGCCATAGGTAAAGGTGGAGCCGGCAGCGGCATTTGCGCCTCCGAGGGAAATGGTCGTGCTGCCAGTGGGAACCCAGGCGAGGCTGCCGCCGTTGAGGACGATGCTGCCGTCACCGAAGGGGAGCCCGGCCGCCACAGTGCTCTTGAAAACGGTTTCGCCGGCTTTTGTCAGCGTGAAGCCGCTGGCGTTGAAGGCGGTGGCTGTGGCGATTGTACCGCTGTTGTTTCCACCGATGGTCGATGCGCTCCCCAGTGTAATGCCTGGGGAGGCGACGGTGATGGTGCCGCCGGTGTTGGCGGAGTTGTTGACCCAGGCGCCGTTGCCGCGAATACCGCTGCCGTTGAGGGTGATGGGGCCGGTGGTCTCGGCGCCGGTCTGCTGGGTGTCGAGGACGCCGCCGCTATTTATGGTGATCGTACTGGTGTCGCTGATCGAGTTGGTCCCGCCACCAGTATTTTGGAACGTTGCTCCGGAAACGACGCTAATTGCGCCAGCATTCCAGTTTCCGCTGGCGTTGACGGAGACTGTGCCTGCGCTGACAGACAACGTGCCTGTGCCGGTATTGCCGGCGCCCAGCAGCAGCGTGCCGAGCCCGGACTTGACCATGTTTCCGGTCATGGTTCCGGCGCCGCTGGCGGTGATGGTCGCATTGTCCGCGACATTGATAGTTGCTCCGCCGGAGGCGACAGTGATTCCGCCGCTCCAGGTGACGGTGTCGTCCACAAGGAGTGCGCCCACGCCGCCACTCCCGGTTCCAGTCAGGTTTAACGTTTCCGTGGCAACAGTTCCGCCGGTGGTGACCTCGAGGGTGGCCCCGCCAGCGACAGTAGTGCCCTGTGCGTTGGTACCGAGGCTGAGAATGTTCGTCATCTTCAGAGTGCCGCCGCTGACGGTGGTTGCGCCCGCATATGCATTTGTCGCTCCCAAAATGAGTGTACCGGCGCCGCTCTTTGTTACCGTTCCGCTGCCGCTTATCGCAAAGCCGAAATTGAGAGATAGCGGATTGGCAAAGACCAATGCCGCATTATCAGTGATGGTGCCGCCGACTGTACCGTTGTTTGTTGTACCGTCGCCCAACTGCAGCGTACCGGCCGTGATGGTGGTGGTGCCGGTATACGTATTGGTGTTGGTGAGGGTAAGGGTTGCGGAAGCATTACTTAGCGTGAGAGTCTTACCGCTGCCCGCGATGACACCTGCGAAGTTGCTGCTCGTCGCGCTGGTGTAGTTGACGCTTCCGGTAATCGTGGACGTCGCCGATCCCGCGGCAAGCGAGCCGCCGGTGACGCTCAGCCCGCTGCCGGCCGTCAGATTGGCGCCACTGCCAATTGTGAACGTGCCGCTGCTGGAGGTCACCAGGCCACTGACACCGCCCGCGCCATTCCAGTTGCCACCCGTGACGCCAAGGGTCCCGACGATGTTGCCGGCGCCGCTAAAGTTGATGATGCCGCTACCGGTGAGGGTGGCATTGCCATTCACCGTGCCAGTGCCGGCCAGTGTGCCCGACGTGCCTATACCAACGGTGCTGGCCGAGGCCAGCGATCCATTGAGAGTCAGTGTCCCGCCGCTGATCGTAGTGCTGCCGGTGTAGGTATTGGTGTTGGTCAGCGTGAGATTGCCGCCACTCACACTCAGGCTGCCGGGACTTGCGCCGTTATGAATGGCGCCGCTGAATGTTCCACCGTTGCTGATCGTCAGGTTGGTGCCGTTCAGATTGAGGGCCCCGCTGCCGTTCAAGCTGTTGATCGTCCGGGTGGGGTTGTTGAAGTTGACGATGCCGCTGTCGGTGAGGTTGGTGGCGGCCGAGATACTGCCGGCGACTTCGACGGTGAAGGTGCCGCTGGAACCGACGATAATGGTCGTGCTTGCAAGCGACCCGCCGGAGGCAATGTCCAGTGTACCGGCGCTGACGGTCGTTGTGCCGGAGTAGTTGTCCGCACCAGAAAGGGTGAGCTGGCTGTTCCCTAACTTGGTGAGGCCGACACTACCGCCTAATACCGCGGAGATGGTCGCGTCGGCGCTCGTCGTAATGGTCGATGCACCAGAATTCGCGCTCCCGCTTACAAGAGTGAGTGTGCTGCCGCCGATGCTGTAGCCGGCGGCGCTGAATGTCATATCCCCGACCGTAACCGGACCTCCAGCGCCCGTGTTGTCTACGGTAAGCACAAAGTTGGTCCCGTTACCACTGAACACGGCGTCGTTGGCGTTGGTCCAAACTTGGGCGCTATCCCAATTGGTGGAAGTACCGGCATCCCATGTGCCGCTGGTGCCGTTGAAGGTTTGCGCGGCCATCATGCGTGAGGTGCTTCCAAACAACCCCAGGCCGGCGACAGCAGCAGCCAGGGCGGTTCCGCGCCTTATTCGTTTTTTGAATTTCGGGCTCTGCTTGGAAACTTTGCGTGCGACGTTAAGTGACGCGATGTCGTGAGACATTCTCACTCCTCAGTTGGTTTTCGGCCTATTCGGGCGCGGACGTTCTAGCGGGCAACTTTACGAAAATACGCAGACGTGCCGAGCGTAAACGAAGGCGGACAAGTCGGTTAGATGAGCTATTCGCTCAACCGCTTGTCACGGGGAGATAAAATGCAGCGGTGGATTTCAGTCTCACCTAATGTGTAAAACGCCTCGTTCGAGCCTCGTCAAAAATCGTACGAAGAGACCGCGAAATGAGTTGCCCTCACATAAACGCGCGCTCTGGATACGTTTATCGCCTATAGCTTAACTTGACATGGGCTAACATGCAACCATTTATTGAGCTGCCCCGATGTATTTATCTCTTTCGAATACCCGCGGCAGGGATCGAACCTGCGACCTTGAGTTTAGGAAACCCACGCTCTATCCAACTGAGCTACGCGGGCGGGCAATAAAACGGTAGCAGGGGGGTGACGGCTGGGCAAGTTGGGCCGCTTTTTACGCTGGACAGATTGCGGAACCTACTCAAAGCCGCCATTCCCGTGCCCGTTTCCATTCCCTGCGAGCGACGCTACTGGAATCAGGCCCTCGCGCTCCCGGGACTCGTGCTCCATTGCGGCGTGGTGGGCTCGGCTGGAGCGGAAGAACGAGGTGCGATCCAGCACCTTCTCCTGGAAGTCTTCCAAGTATAGGTAAATCACCGGCGTCACGTAGAGCGTGATAAACTGCGAAACGATCAGCCCGCCAACGATCACAAGGCCCAGCGGCCTGCGCGATTCGCCATCCGCGCCAAATCCCAAAGCGATAGGCAGGGCGCCCATTAATGCTGCAAGCGTCGTCATAATGATCGGCCTGAATCGGTCCATGCTGGCGTCATGAATCGCTTTTTCCGCCGACTCCCCATGCGAAACGCGCTGCAGCGCGAAATCCACGATCATGATCCCGTTTTTCTTCACGATGCCCATCAGCATGAACATCCCCACATACGCGTACAGGGATGCTTCCTGGTGAAAGAGCCAGAGCGTGAGCAGGCCGCCCACCAGAGCGACGGGCAGCGAAGATAAAACGGTAAGCGGGTGCAGGTAACTTTCGTACAGGATGCCGAGGATGACGTACATGACGAACACGGCCAGGAGCATCAGGATCACGAGGCTGCCCATGGTTTCGTTGAACGTTTGCGCTTCGCCCTGAAGGCCGGAGCGCACTGTGATCGGGATGAGTTCCTTCGCGGCCTGCTCGATGAAAGCGGTGGCCTGTCCGATAGGCACACCCGGCTTGAGGTTGAAGGAGATTGTCACCGAGGTGAACTGGTTGAGGTGATTGACGGCCTGTGGGCCCAGCGACTCGTGCCACTTCACGACGGAAGTCAGTGGTACCAGATTCTTGCCGTCGTCTGATCGCACGTACAACAGGCCAAGATCTTCCGGCTTGGACCGATCTGAGTCAGAGGCCTCAAGAATCACCTGATACTGATCCTGCGGCTTCTTGATGAGGTAGAGGTAATTTTGCGAATAGGCATTGCGAAGCAGCGTCTCGATCTTTCCGACGGACACGTTATAGGTGGCGGCCTGATCGCGGAGGATTTCGATATCGAGATTTGGTGTGTTGGCCTGATAGTCGGACAAAATCGGCTTCACAAAGCCGTCAAACGTGTACATGCGCTCCTGAAGCTTGGCCGCCACTGCATACACCTCGTCGGGGTTCACGCCCGAAAGTGCGTACGCGTACTGGCCCTGCATCTTGTTGGCAGCACCGGTGCTGATCTCAAGCACCGGATTCGCCCGGCCGAACGGGAATATGCCGGTGATTCCCGACAGCTTGCCCGTCATCTGCTGCACGACGCTCTGAATGGGCAGGCGTTTTTCAACCGGCTCAAGGAAGGCGAGCAAAATTCCCATGTTCGACGAGATGAACTGGCCATTGCCCGTCATGGTGAACGTCATCGCCACGTTCGGATCGTCCTGAAGGATTTTCTCGGCCTGAAGCTGATACTTCTTCATCTTGGCCGGCGAAGATCGCTCTTGTGCGAGGAAGCCGCCCCAGACAAATCCGCTGTCTCCGATGGGGAGGAATGTTTTTGGCACCGTGCGAAATAGGACCACAGTTCCAAAAAGACAGATCAGCCAGATCACCGGTGAGATCCAACGATGGCGAAGGAACCACGTAAGCGATCGCCCGTACGTGCCGAGAATGCGATGCTCGAACGTGCCGATCACACGTTCCATCCACGTCTTGGAATGCGCCTTGGCCGCGACGGTCGAGGAGACGCGAGCACATCAGCGGCGTGAGCGTGAGCGAAACGATGCCGGATGCAAAAATCGACACGATAATTGTGATGGAAAATTCCCGGAAAATCCGGCCCACCAACCCGCTCATGAACACCAGCGGCAAAAACACCGCCGCCAGCGAAATCGTCATCGACAAAATCGTGAAGCTGATCTCTCGGCGCTCGCCAGAGTCGCCTCCAGCGCGCCCATGCCGTCTTCCATCAGCCGAACCGTGTTCTCAAGAAAGACGATGGCGTCGTCCACCAAAAACCCAATTGCCAGCGTGAGGGCCATCAGCGAGAGATTGTCCAGGCTGTAGCCCAGGATGTTCATCACGATGAACGTCAGCAGCAGCGACAGCGGAAGGGCGACGGCCGGGATCAGCGTGTCCTTGGCGCGACCCAGAAATATAAAAATGACGAGAACCACCAGAAAGAAAGCGATGTATAGCGTGAACTTTACATCGTCGACGGAGTTGACGATGCTGCGAGAGCGGTCATAAACTGGTTTGATATCGATGGACCCGGGCAGTTCGGCATTGATGATCGGCACCAACCCCTTAACCGCATTGGCTACCTCAACAGCGTTTGCGCCGGCCTGGCGGAACACCGCCACAACCACCGTTGCCGAGGGGGTCTCATGCCCGCGAGCCCAGAAGCGCATGTTCACGCGTTCGTCCTGAACGGTGTCTTTGGCAGTTGCGACATCCCGAAGGTAAACCGGTGCGTTGTCGAACCAGCCAACCACGAGGTTGTTATACGCTTCGGCGCTATCAAGCTGCCCGTGCGGCTGGAGCAGCAGGCTCTCGTTAGGCCCGTCAAACTGGCCAGCGCCCGAGTAGGCCGTGCCGTTCTGGATAGCCTTGGCTAGATCGTCTATCGCAATACCGCGCGTTGCCAGCGCTGATGGATTGGCCTTGATCCGAACCGCTGCCTTCGCGCCATAAACTACCACCCGGCTAACGCCCTGGATGATGCTGATGCGCTGTCCCACCTGCGTGCTGGCGTAGTCGTAAAGCTTGGCGCTGGTCACGGAGTCGCTGGTTAATGCGACATACAAAATGGCCTGATCGTTGGGATTTGTCTTCGCCATTGACGGCGGCGCGGGTAGGTCAAGTGGAAGGCTGCCGCTGGCCTGCGAAATGGCCGTCTGCACATCGGTGGCCGCGGCGTCGATGCTCTTATCGAGCGAGAATTGGAGCGTGAGGCTGGTGTTGCCTTGCGAGCTCTTGGAGGTAATTAGCTCCAACCCCGAAATCTGCATGAACTGCCGCTCGAGGGGCGTTGCGATGTTGTTGGCCATCGTCTGCGGGCTTGCGCCGGGATAGCCGCACTGCACCTGAATGACGGGGTAGTCCACCACCGGCAAGTCATTGACGGGGAGCAGTCGATAAGCCATGACGCCAAAGAGAATCACCGAGAGGGTGATCAAGGCGGTCATGACAGGCCGACGAATAAACGGTTCGGAGAGGTTCACGACTTGCCTGCTCCTTCCTGGACGCGGACTTTGCCACCAGGCGTCACCGCGATCTGCCCGTCAGTAATCACCTGCTCGCCGGCCTTCACGCCCGACTCAATCACCATGAGATCACCTTGCCGCTGGCCCGGCGTGATGGGCCGGATTTGCGCGATGGAGTCCGCGCCCACGACATACACGTACGGCCCTTTCTGCCCCACCTGGGCCGCCACTGCCGGCACGAGCACCGTGTCGGCCTTGTTCTGCAGAATGAGGCGGATGTTCACAAACTGCCCGCCCCAGAGACGCCGCTTTTGATTGTGCAGCGTGGCTCGAAGCTTCACGGTGCCGGAGCCGTCTTTAACGGCGCTGTCGAGAAACGTGAGATCGCCTTCTTCGGGCGTTGCCGGATCGTCCGGCAATCGGACTTGCACTTTCAGCGTGTTGTCCGCCATGTGGCGTCGAACCTGGTCGAGGTCGCGCTCGGAGATGGTGAAATCGGCGAATATGGGATCCAGCCGCTGCACCACCAGCAGTGTCCCTTCATTGGCCTTCACAACATTGCCGACGTCGGCCATGTGCAAACCAGCCCGTCCATCAATCGGCGAACGGATGGTGCAATATTCGAGATTCAGCTGCGCCATCTGCTCGGCCGCCTCGTTGGCCTTGATCTGTGACTCCGCAAGGTCCAGCGCATTCTGCTTGCTGTCCAAATCCGATTTTGAACCGGCGTTGGCTTGAAATAGATCTTTGATGCGCTGCAACTCCGCGGCCGCGAATGTGCGAGTTGCCTTGGATTGATCGAGATTGGCAACGGCTTGGTTGAGCTGTGCCTGATACGGACGCACATCAATGATGAAGAGTTCCTGCCCCTTGGTAAGCTCCGCGCCGTCGGTGAATTTGATGTCGGTGATGCGCCCTGTCACCTGCGGGATGATCGAAACAAATTCGCTGGCCACCGTCTTGCCGATTTGATCCAGATACACCGGGACCGTCGCCGAGATGGCCTGCGTGGCGGCCACGGGCGCGGGTGGTCGTTCGGGCATCACCATGCTGTCATGCTTGTTGCAGCCGAAAACAAGCAACACGGCGCACAGCAGCACGCAAAGCAAGGGAGTGAATAAACAGGAACGGATGAAATTTCTCATCATTGACCATCGCTTCTAAGTAGCAGCCGCCAGTTTCAGCCCAGCGCCTTTAAAATCATGTCCATCACATCGCGCACTTCCTTGCGGGTGGGCGAGGTAGTGCCCAGCATGTGCAGTCCCGACAGCGACGCGAGTAAAAATCTAGCGGCAATGTCCGCATCAATGCCTGCACTAATTTCCCCTTGCGCCTGACCGCGCCGGAGCACCTCGGCCACCATCTTGTGATTGCGGCGGTGAAATTTCTTCACCCAGTCCGCAATCTCCTTGTCGTGCGGCGCCATCTCCATGGCCGACTTAATCGCCATGCAACCGCGCATTCCGGCCTGGCCCGTACACATATCCGCAATCTGGTCAAACCACTCCCGCAAGGCCGAACGGACCGGCCCGGGGCGATGAAGAATCTCGTGAATCTCCGCCGACCGCTGCTGGTCGTATTTGTCGAGCGTGGCCAGAAAAAGGGTTTTCTTATCGCCAAACGCCCCATACAGGCTCCCGCGATTCATCTTCATCTCAGCCAGCAAGTCATTCACTGACGTCGCGTTGTAGCCATGTTCCCAGAACGCATCCATCGCATCCTGCATCACCTGCTCAGCATCAAATTCGCGCGGCCTAGCCATATCTAGCAACCCATCGGTGAAAGCGAATGGGGAAGAATAGGCATTCTGGAACGAAGGGTCAAATATTAAATATCGCGCTTCGTTGATTGCAGGCGCTTGCCAACCACGCCACCCGTTTCTGGCAGATGTGCCATATCGCGCTGGGGCGTCTGGTCACAGCGAATACCGGCATTTTGGACTCCGATTATTCGACAACGGTTGCACGCGTCGGGTATCGCCAACTACTTCGCGGAGACGCAGGCGTTTCTTGGCTGGTTTAGGTCGCGGATAATCGGGAATCACGCGGCGCGTTCTGATGTTGTTTTGGGAAGGTTTGCGACGATTGTTGCAGCGTTCTTGCGATTGCTGCCCCAGGCGCCTTTGAAGTCGAACGCGTAGGCGAGCGAGGTGAGGATCAATTCGCCGGTGGTGGCCCAGAGGCGGAGGAGGACGCCCAGGAAGGCCAGGAAGCCGACGAGGGCTTCATGGTTGTGTTGGAAGATGCGTTCGCGGAGGGGCTTGGGGAGGGTGAATTCCATAACCATCATGAAGACAAACTCGCGGACGCCCAGGCCGCCCGGTGCCCAGAAGGCCAGAAAACCGGCGCACCAAGCCAGACCATAAGCGCCGGCGACGATCCACCATTTCGCAAGCTTGAGTTGGAGAGGGCCATGCACCAGAAGCCAGATGGCGAAGGCCTGCCAAAGCAGGCCGAGGATGGACCAGAGGATCAGCTTCGTCAGATTACCGCCGGAGAGGCGCTGGATGATGGGTGGCTTGCCCAAACGGCGCATGACGCGGTTGAGCAGGCCGTAGAAGACTTTTGGATGAATGACGACGAACAGGATGGGGATGAGGAGGGCGAAACAAAAGAGACAGCGGCGGGCCGTGGGATCAGTGAGCTTGGTGGCCTGGAAGACCAGACAGGAGACGGCCACCAGCACGTTGGCGAGGAGAAAGATCGTGAGCTCCAGGAGTTGGCTGGTGGAGCAGACGGCGCCGCTGACGCCGTAAGGGCGGACAAGATAAACCCGGCCGACCACTTGCCAGATAGCGCCGGGGAGATAGCGGGCGAGTTCGGAGGTGGACCAGATGCGGGTGGCAGGGGCGAGTGGAAGCTTGTGGCCGAGGCCCTCGACAATCCAGCGCCAGGAGAGAACGCGGAAGATGAAGAGGAAGGCCGCAAACATGGCGGCCGCGAGGAAGAAGTTGCGCCAGTCGGTCTTCAGAATGGTTTCTTTGACCTGATCCCACTGTTTGTAGATGGGCTTGAACATCCAGACGAAGATGGCGAGGGTGATGAGAACGCCCAGGCCGCGCCGGAGCCAGGATTTGAGGGATGAGCGGGCGGGGGGGAGGGTGTATGCGAATATTCGATGGTGCTTTCAGACGTCACGCCGCATCCTTTGCGATGGAGAAGGGCCGATGATCCGCAGCCCACTGCCGCAGGATCAAGTGCATCCATGCCTCGGTAGTTATAGCAGGGCCGGGCGTTGAGTAATAATTGCGCGGGGTGGGAAGGTTCTGCGATTAGGGGCGGTAGATTCTCAGCAAATTATTGGAGAACGATGCTACGATAGGTGGATGATGAAGCGTGCGGCAGGCTCCGTATGTGCGATCTGCATCGGGGCGATTATCGCAGGGGGTGGATGTCGGCCGGTAGGCAACAGCGCAATGGGAGTGAGTGGTTGTCCGGCGAAGCGGACGCTGGATCGGGAGGAACTCCTGCGGGAATTTCAGGAGCAGTTGTTGACGAGCATCCCTGGCTATCCGGCCGATCGCATGGAGCGAAAGGAGCTTTTGGATCCGGAAGGGGAGGCGCAGTATGCACCAAGGTTGATCGAGTTTTTGGTGAGTGAGGATCAACTCGAGCGTGGGACTGCGGCGGCGACGTTGGCGAGACTTGGCGAATATGCCAGGCCGGTGGCGCCGGCGCTTGTTGTGGGGTTGAAGCACACCGACGAACAGGTTCGATATTACTGTTCCGAAATTCTTGCTTATGTGCGGGCCGATCCGAGCTTGGCATTGCGGGCGCTGTTGGAAGCGGCGCATGACCCGTCCCCACGGGTTCGCGAGAGCGCGCTGACGGCGATCTACTGGACCGGGCCAGTAGATGATGAATCCAGCGGCCCGCTGATCGCGGCGGTGAAAGAGGTGATTGCGAATGATCAATTTTCGGTAGCAACGCAGGACAGTGCTGGAGATGAGATGCTGTCGCTGGCAAAGAGCGTGGATCGGGAAAATGTACAGCCGGTTTTGCAGCGAGTAGCGGTGCGCAGCGAGCCAACGCATTGGGTTGCTGTGAATGATCGCGTGCGCGATCCGGATTTGGCCGACAGCATGGAGCGTTACAAGCGGGTGACAGCATTTTACCGGGCGGCAACAATGACAGTGGCGGCGGTGCCGGGCGTCACGGCCGGTTTGCAAAGTCGCTACGAGGTGGTACGCGAATATGCGGCGCAGCGTCTGCAGGAGCTTGGAGCGCGCGGCGCGTCGGCCGCGCGGGATCTTGCGGAGGTTGTCGTGGGAGACGACAACCCTGTGGTGTGCCGGGCGGCGGAGGGCGCACTTTACACGATGGCCGGCGAAGCTCGGGCGCAACGCCAGTGTTGTGGGCGGCGTACACCAACTCGCACCATCGTGAAGAGGCGTTGCGATTGCTCTCCAGAATCGCGCCGGAGTTGTCGCTGGCCGACGCGGAGGTTATCGAGCAATTGTCTTCCAATGACTATGCGACGCGGGTGCAGGCGGCGCAGTCCGTGCGTGGGGCACCGCCGGAGGTACGCGAGGCGCTCGTGCGGGCGGTGGTTGGTCGGGATTACCTGGCGCGTGAGGGTCTGGTGATGGCGATTGCCGCTGCGCATCCGCATCCAGAGTTGGTTATGCCGCGATTAAAGGAGTTTGCGGCGTCGGCCGACGCGGGGGTGCGGGCGCGGGCGGCGGCGGGGTTGCAAGAGATGGAAAGGGGAGGGGGGAGAGGGGAGTGACTTGCGGATCGGCGATCACTGCGGGTTGTTGAGCAGGTCGAGAAAACGGTCCACGGCCTCCTTCAGATCGTCGGGGGTTTTTATTTTGTCCTGGGAGACTTGTTCGGCCGTCCAGCCGATTTGGCGGGTTAGCTCGTTGGTGTTTTCGCACGCGCGGTTGATGGCGAGGGGTTTCATGCCCTTGACCATGTTGGCGATGGGGACTTTCCATTGGCCGTCGATGCGCGTGAGAGTCAGTGGTGGGACGTCGCGGGTGGGATAGCGGATGATGGCGGAGTTTTGGGTGATAGTTTCGGTGGCGTTGTCGATTTCGGCGGTGGTGGGGAGGCCCAGTTTATGGAGCACGAGTTCCGCGGTGTTTTCGCCGAATTTTAAGCGGGTGACTTTTTCAAGCTGGGCGACGGCGACGGCGTTGGCGGCACAGCCGTGGGCGACTTTCTCTTGATCTGCTCCGATTGCGCTGTAGAGGGAGAGGACTGCCAGCATGTTGGCGTCGATCATGGCGCGATGGGCGGCGACGAGGGTTTGTTTGGCGGACAGAGGTTGTGTGGTGGCAGGCGCCGTGGTTGTTGGTTGAGTTGTGCCCAGTGCCAGCAGGAGGGAAAGCGTGTAGGTGAGGAGCGACATGCTAGTCGTGCGGATCAACTACAAGAGGGATCAGAGCTTCACCTTGGGCACGGGTTTTTCTTCGCGCTTTTCGTCGGCGTGGAGTTTGGCCATGAAATCGGCGGCCGCGGTGTTGGCCGCTTCGGCGGTTTTGAATTTGCCATCCTCTACTTTTTTAGCCAGGGCCAACGTGCCGGCGGTTAGCTTGCGGCTAGTTTCGATGTTGGCGGCGACATCCTCCTCCTCTTCGTCCTGCATCAGGCCGGCCACTGAAATCTTCCAGACTCCATCCACCTTGATCATCGGGACTGAGTTTTCGTCATCGTCCTTCCATTTAAGCTGGGCTTTGTCGCGGTCAACTTCCTCGCTGGCGTCGGCGATGTCAATGTGGGTTTTGCCGTCGAGTTCATGGATGATGTCCTGAGCGGCGTCCTGTCCAAACTTGTCGACGACCGCAGATTCCAGCTTTGCCAGCGCCACGTCGGCTTCGGCCATCGAGCGGGCCATCTTTTCCTGACGCTCGCCCACGGCGTGATAAAGCTTTAACTCCTGATCCACGCCCTGGTGCTGGAGCACGCGGTCGGCGTAAAGCATGGCCTTCTTGGGACTGCTCATCTCGGCCTCGACGCTTTGCGTGGTTGCGGGGGCGTCGGCGAAGGCGGCAATGCAAAACAGGAGGGCAGTGGTGAAGGGCAGGAAGCGTTGCATGGGTCCTCTGGGTCAGGCGTTTGGCTTGTTTGTGCTGCACAAAGCGTAAACCGGCCGGGGGCGATTCACAACGGGAGTGCGCAACCGGGGGTAAAGAATGATGAAATCGACGTTGGCAGGATCGGGAGGGCGCGTATGATGTCAGGCCAATGATGGCTGTTCATTTTTCGCTTTCGAGGAGCGGACAACACATGTAATCGAAAGGTCCGGCACACTTCATCGACAGCCGCGTGGCGGTCGGGGTGATGCGGGACTTTTTCAAGCAAGGAGATTGTTATGAAGCGTTCGAATCTGTTGGTGTTGGGCGTGATGGTGATGGCCATGGCGATGTATGGCCGGCTGGCGAGCGCGGAAGACGCGGCCAGTCCCAAGACGATCAGCGGCAAGTCGGCGTGTGCGACGTGTTCGGGCGTGACCAGCGCCGGGCATGCGATCATGATCGTGGCCGACGATGGCACGCGCTGGGTGCTGGTTGGGGACAGCGCCAGCTACAAGGCCGCCCATGACGTGCGCAAGCAGGGCAAGACGATGACCGCGACGCTGGCCGGCGAGCCGGTGGAGCGCAAGGACGAAGACGGCAAGGCTTACAAAGAAGTGAAGGTGTCGGACGTGAAGGTGAACGCCTGAGCGTTTGAGCACGAGCCAGCGATTTGCGAACGGGCGGCCATCTCGGCCGCCCGTTTCGCGTTGATCACTTCACTCGAATCAGATCTGTATCCGCGATTCCGAGTTCCTGTCGCTTGTTGGCGATGTCCTGGAGAAAACGCAGGCCGTCGTTGTAATAGCCGGCCGTGGGGGAGATCTGGGGGAGCATCTCGCGCCAGTAGGCGTTGAAGCGGCGCATAAGAGCTTCGCGGAGGTATTTGCTGAGCATGGAGGCGAGCGCGACGGGCATGCATTTTCCTTCGCCTTTTTCGCAGAAGATTAATCTGGCGGTGTGGCCGCTTCGGGTGAGGCGGTATTCGGCATAGCCGTCTTTTTCGCAGACGACCTCCAACGCCCATTCCTCGAACATCAGGCGAAGCAATTGGCCATAGTGTTCGCGGCCGCCCTGGCGGTCGCAAAACAGCACGAGGTTTTGAGTGTCCCATGCGCGCAAGAGACGGTCGAGGTGAATCGCGACGAGGGAGAAGTTGACGCTTCCTTTGTTGCGGGTGGCGGACAACTGGCGGTTGAACTCACGCTCGGGAAGGACGCGGGCGTTGAGGTAGACGCAGCGCACGGTGTTTTGGTCCATGGCCGCCCGGAGCGCGTTTGCGATCAGGCGGACCGTGACTGCCTCCTGCTCGATGGGGAAGCGGGCGTCAAAGCGGGCGTGATACCAGGGATGCTCGGCCAGATGCTCGACGGCCTCGGGCGCTACGCGTGCCAGCATTTGAGGCAGATCCGCCGGCCAATCCCCGGAGGCCGAGAGCAGCGCCAAGATGGATCGCTCTAATTCTTTAAGTCCGAGGCTGGGGGAATAAACTTGTTTGCTATCGTTGACGTGGAGCTTTCGGCCGGTCTTGCCACGATTTTTGCTGACGACCCGGCCGAGAATTTTCCAGAGACAGGGCGGGTTGGGAAGGTCGCAGGGGATTTCGAAAGCGCAGCAGCCAACGACCAGCGGCCCGAGGACCGGCCCGTATCCAGCTTCGTCGATTCCTGCCAGTATCATTGGGCGGGATTATAACGTCACCATCCGCGAGCGGGAGTCGACGGGGCAACCGAATGCGGTTAGAAATTAATTTCGATCCAAAGGAAGGAATCATGACCACCTCGGCCGGAGAAACCTTGTTAACGACCACGAATCCGCAGCCGCTTCGCTCGCTACCGGCGTATGCGGCCTTGCAGGAGCATTATGAGCATGTGAAGAATGTGCATCTCCGGGATTTGTTTGAAATTGATCCGTCGCGGGGTGAGCGGCTGACGGTGGAGGCGGCCGGTCTTTATTTTGACTATTCCAAGCATCGCATCACGGACGACACGTTGAGGCTGCTGGTGCAGTTGGCGGAGGAGTCGGGCTTGCGGGGCGCATAGAGGCGATGTTTGGCGGGGAACGGATCAACGTGACGGAGGGCCGGCCGGTGCTGCATGTCGCCCTTCGGGCACGCGCGGATGAAGTGATCATGGTCGATGGAAAGAACGTCGTGCAGGACGTTCACGCGGTGCTGAAGCAGATGAGCGTTTTCTCCCAGCGCGTGCGCGGCGGGCAATGGCTGGGATATACGGGCAAGCCGATTCGGAACATCGTGAACATTGGCATTGGCGGCTCGGACCTGGGGCCGGTGATGGCGTATGAGGCGCTGCGGCATTACAGCCAGCGCGACTTGACGTTTCGGTTTGTTTCCAACGTGGACAGCACGGACTTTGTCGAGGCGACGCGCGACCTGGATCCGGCGCAGACGCTGTTCATCATCGCATCAAAGACTTTTACGACGCTGGAGACGATGACTAACGCGCAATCGGCGCGGCAATGGTTTCTGGCGGCGGCCAAAGACGAGGCGGCGATTGCAAAGCATTTTGTGGCGGTGTCCACCAACGCGGCGGAGGTGAGCAAGTTCGGCATCGACACGCAGAACATGTTTGGCTTCTGGGATTGGGTGGGCGGCCGGTATTCGATGGAGTCAGCCATCGGGCTCTCGACGATGATCGACATTGGACCGGAGAATTTTCAGGAGATGCTGGAGGGGTCGCGCATCATCGACGAGCATTTCAGGACTACGCCGTTTGAGAAGAATTTGCCGGCGCTGATGGGGCTGCTGAACGTCTGGTACAACGACTTCTTCAATGCCCAGACAGTGGCCGTTCTTCCTTATGAGCAGTATCTCAAGCGTTTTCCCGCCTATTTGCAGCAGTTGACGATGGAGAGCAACGGGAAGCAGGTAACGCTGGGCGGGCAAAAGGTGGATTATGAAACCGGGCCGATCTTCTGGGGCGAACCGGGCACCAACGGGCAGCATTCGTTTTACCAGTTAATTCACCAGGGAACGAAACTGATCCCGTGCGACTTCATCGGTTTTTGCAACACGCTCAACCCGCTGGGCGATCATCATCGCGCTATTGATGGCCAACGTGTTCGCGCAGGCCGAGGCGCTGGCGTTTGGAAAGACGGAGGCCCAGTTGCGGGCGGAGAAGACGCCCGAATGGCTGATTCCCCACCGCACGTTCCAGGGCAATCGGCCATCGTCAGTGTTACTGGCCGATCGGCTAACGCCCGCGGCCCTTGGGAAGCTGGTGGCGCTGTATGAGCACAGCGTATTTACGCAGGGCGTGATCTGGCAGATCGATTCATTTGACCAGTGGGGAGTGGAATTGGGGAAGGTTCTGGCCAAGCGCATCGTACCGGAATTGGCAAACGCGGCAGAGCCGAAGCTGGAACATGACAGCTCGACGAATGCATTGATTTTGAGGTATCGAGAGTCTCACGCTACCTGAGCGGAGGGGAGCGTATCATCAACTTCAAACTTTAACTTCAGCCCAACCGCCTTAGCGACGGCCATGAGTGTGGAGAGGCGAGGATTGCCGCGAGCGGAAAGAGCGCGGTAAAGGCTCTCCCGCTGAATTCCAGCCGCCTTCGCCACCTTGGCAATTCCTCCCCGTGCTTCAGCGATCTGTCGCATCACAATCAGCAGAACCTGAGGTTCCTCGCCGTCGTCCAGCGCGGTCTTCAAATATTCCTTGGCGAACTCTGGACATGCTCGAAGTTCCTCAACAATCGCATCATGATGCGAGATGCTTGATACGCGCTTCTTCATGAGTTCCGCTTTCGGTATTCGGCCAGAAGCCTGAAGGCCCGGCTCACATCTCCTGACTGATGACGTTTATTACCGCCACAAAGCAGCAACACGATCGTGGAACCGATTCGGGCGAAGTAGACTCGATATCCGGGACCGTGGTCAATGCGAATTTCAAAGACTCCACGACCAACAGATTTCCAGTCCCCGAGATTACCCGCGGCCATGCGGGCTATCCGGAGATTGATCTGCGCCCGTGCTTTTTGGTCCTTCAGACCAGCCAGCCACGTTCCGAAAACATCGGTTCCAGATTCTGTTATGAATCCGCGAACCTCGATCATCGCTTCAGAGTGTAATCTATAAATTACACAGAGATAAGCATCGTCCCGTTTTATGTCGCAACACGATAGAAATGTCACATGCATTGAGGCGGTAGAATGGCTGGCATGGGCGATAAGGAACTGGCTGAGATTGTGACGGTGGAGGATTCGCGGATTGCGGCCTACCGCAATTTGAAGGATCGGGATCTGGCGCGTGATGGTGGGCGATTTATTGCTGAAGGGGAGTTTGTCGTGCGGCGGTTGCTGGCGTTCGGATTATCCGGTGGAATCAGTGCTGCTGGCGACGCGGCGGGTGGAGGAGATGGCGCCGCTGGTGCCGGAGGGTGTGCGGGTGTATGTGGCGGAGGCGGCGGTGGTGAATGCGATTGTGGGGTATCGGTTTCACGCGGGCGTGATGGCGGTGGGGAAGCGCCGGCCGGCGCTTCGGCTGGAGGAGGCGGCGCCGGCGTGGGGCAGCAGGGTGACGCTGGTGATTGCGCCGGACATCAGCAACAGTGAGAACATGGGGGCAATCATTCGTGTGTCGGCGGCGTTTGGGGCCAGCGGGCTAATTTTAGGGCCGCAATCGTGCGACCCGTTTTATCGTCAGTCGATCCGCGTTTCGATGGGGACGATCTTTCACTTGCCGATCATTCAATCAGCGGACTTGGCGCGGGACCTTTATGAATTGCGGCATGTGTGGGGCGTGGAGTTGGCCGCGACGGTGCTCGGCGAAGGGGCTGAGGAACTGGCGTCGGCGAAGCGTGGGGAGCGGCTGGGGTTGTTGTTTGGGAATGAGGCGCAGGGGCTGGGGAGTGATCTTGTGGGGCTGTGTAATCGTCGGGTGACGATCCCCATGCAGTTGGGGACGGATTCGCTGAATGTGGCGGTGTCGGCGGGAATTATCCTTTACCACTTCACGCAGCAGATGAAGTGAGGGGAGTCAGGCGGTGAGGTCGAGGTGATCCGGCGTGTCGTCTTTTTCCTGCTCTTGGTGCTCGGCATCGCTGTGATGCGGGTGCCGCTGCTCGGGAGCTTCTTCGTGGGGCTTTTCGCCGGCTTCGGACAGAGCTTCGGGGCTTTCGACGCTGAGGTCGAGTTGATCGCCTTGAAGCGCAGAATTGCGGGCGAGATTTCGCACGCGTCGAAGCTGGCGGTCCTTGTCGGCCGCGATGCGATTTTGGGCTTGCACGCTGCCGATGACGTAGCCGGTGAATGGATTGATGTTGCTCATGGCCGGGGCGACGGATCGGCGCGTCTATCGGAGTATCGGCTGGAGACTATGCGCGGGGTGAGCAAAACCGCATGCGCTAGTTATTCGGGCTTGGCGGGTGGGAGGTTGGCACTGAGATAGTTGAGGATTTTGAGGCCCAGAGCGTTGCCGGCTTTTTCGAGGGCTTTTTTGGCGGCGATGGTGTCGGAGAGATCGACGCCTCGGGTGACTTCCTTATCGGCTAGGAGGATGTGGCCATCTTTGCGCTGGATGAGAT
Organism: uncultured Phycisphaerales bacterium; assembly: GCA_963788015.1. Taxonomy (GTDB): domain Bacteria; phylum Planctomycetota; class Phycisphaerae; order Tepidisphaerales; family Tepidisphaeraceae; genus JBBRHH01. Next base: position 136,180 of record CAWBEY010000012.1, on the reverse strand, counting down.
TGATTTCGACGCGCGCGGTGCAACTGATCAGGCCGCCGATGTGTGCGCCGGTTTCGCTGACGCCGTCGCCGCTGACGATGAGGTCGACGTTGGAGAGTTCCTGGGGCCACTGGCCGCCTTTGATTTTGTCGGTGTCTTTGAGCCAGTCGGTGAGCTTGTTGGCCGCGACGTCTTTGACGGTGATGCCGGCCTGGGTGAGAAGGAGCTTAATCTCAGTTTCGGCGGCGGGGTCCAGATGTGCATCAAGCTGGGCAACGTGATGCTCGGTGATCACCACCGCCACCACTGGCCGCTGGAGCTTAGCAAGTTTGGCTTTCAAGTCGGGGAGCGGATCTTTGCCGGCGTCCTGATCGGCGGTGAGCTTCGGGCCTGATTCGCGGAGGCGGGCGGCGATTTTTTCTGCCAGCTCGACCACCATGCCGCTGGTGTCAGCACCGACTTTGGCCCGCACCAGAACGCCCTCGACCAGGCTGGTTTCGGTGCCGATCAGCTTGGCGGTCATAAGGAAATGATCGCCCAGGGCGAAGGCTTTGCCGGTGATCATGACGCGGGCACCGACGAGTTTGCCGACCTTGATGGCCTGTTCATTGTTCATCAGGCCGGTGAGGGCGAGTTGCTGTTCTTGCAGGGAGCGGGCAAGGGCTGATCTTTCGACCAGGTCAAAGGCCCGGTCGCCGCTGAGCATGGCCGTGAGCGCTTCGCCGATCTGTTTGCCCAGGTCAGGTGTGCCGGGAATGGTGGCTTCGAAATCGACGATGGCGGCGGTTAGCTTCGGATGCGCCTGTTGAGATGCCGGCGCTGTAGTGGTGGTGGGGGGATTTGCACCAAGAACTGCTGGGAATGCGACGGCGAATAACAGCGCCGTGGCAATCCGATGATGGATTGGGCGAGGCGTTGTCATGGTTGGCTCCATAATGGCCAGGGTGCGGGGTACATTTTTTTGTCACTGATCAGCACGGGCGGCGCGGGCCGGGTTGTCGGGCGAACAGTTGGCCTGAGAATGGGTTCGGCGGGGCTGAGTAGATAGTCGATGGTGTTGGCAAGCAAGAGCTGCGCCGGGGGTCTTTGTCCCACGGCCCGAGTGGCAGTTGGATGAGCACCATTCGGCCGACGTTTGTGCTTCGGGACGCCACCAGGGCGTCGATGGCTACAAGATCGTTTCCGGGCATTTCGCACGGCCAGTAGACGATTGGAATGGCTGGCTCATCGGGGGCGAGTCGAAGTGGTTTTAGGTCATCGGCGCCGGCCAACCAGGTGGAGAAATCGGCGGGTTGAAACTGTGACAACAGGGGGTGGCGGAATTCCCATTTGATGTCGGCTCGGGTTTCGCGGTTCACGATAGGGCAGCCGGCCAACGTCTTGACGCGCGTTTGCTGGAAGAGGCAAATGGCTGCACCTGCGTCGCGCGCGCACACAATGGTGCTTGCATGGCGGTGCTGGGATCGAGCATGTCTTTGCCAATTAGAATGAGATCTGCGGGAAGGGTTTGCAGTTTGGCCAGGGAATCCACCGGGATGAATTTTACGCCGGCGTGCTTCAGGGTGTTGGCCAGTCCATCGGGATGGTCAACCACGGTCAGCTTTTTGTCGTCCAGGAGGCGTGGCAGATGCTTGAGCAGATCATCTGGAAACACCTCGACAGGTATTTCTCCTTTCTCCAGTTCGGCACCGTTGTCGCGCCGGAGGATTTGGTAGACCAGCTTCATGGAGAGGCGGATGCGCACCTCGGGAATTGTGAGCTTGACGGAGGCATCTTCGAGGCCGTCGGCAAGGGGAAGTTTGCCGCCGGCGAGCCTGAGGTTGTCGAGCATCAGGTCGAAAGTAAGGTCCGCCGCGAGCAGCTCCCCCTTGGCTGCCCGACGGGCGGTGATAATTTCCTCGTGGCCGCCGAACCAGTAGCCGTGGTTCGAGAGCAGCACGATGATGAGTGCGGAAACGGTCATGGTTGATCACCAGGCAGGACGGATCGAGCGAATGCGATCTCCAGCCTGTAATCGCCTGCGGTGCTGGCGAGGTTGCCAGCCGTCAGATTCGTGTCCTGGATCATGTTCAGCCGGGTTGCCAGGGCGGCGAGGAGTTCGTTTTCGGGAGAGTGCAGCTCGGCCGATATGGTCAGGCGCGTGGGCGTGCCGGTGGAGGTCATTACGTGGTAGCGCAGTTGCTTGCCGTCACGAACGGGGAGGGTGAGGTCGGCGGGCTGGCCGGGGATGATGACCAGATCGGAGCTGGTGACGACCGACTTGTCATTGAACATCACCAGCCGCAGCAAGAGGATGGGCTGATCTGGACGCACGGAGGTGTGGCCGACACCGACGCCGTCACCCTTGCTTTCAGACAGAAGGACCCAGCTTGCCTGGTTCTCGAAAACCTGGCTGACTTGCCGGAAGGTTTGGACGGCGGTGTGAATGTCGTTGTGGGTGAAGACGGATGGGGCGGAGGAGGGATGGGCCGGGGCAGTTGGGAGAGCTTGATGCACCATTTGTGGATGGGTCGAATCGCGAGCGGGAAATTGCCGGCCAATTTCCAGTCCAACCAGACCAATCAGAAGACACGCCGCCAGGGCGTATAACGGGGGAGAGCCGCGCATGCGCTGGCCGATGGAGAGGGCGGTGCGTTCTTCAAAAGCCTCCCACCCGCCATCGGGCTGCACCTGGGGGTCGGGCTTGAGCAGGTCGCGGAGCGTGTCAAACTCCTCGACGGCGCTGCGACATGCGGGGCAGGTTTCGAGATGGGCCAGCACGTCGGCGGTGCGCTGGCGGGTCTGGCGGTCCAAGCCCAAGTCGAGGAGGGTTGTGCGTATGTTCTGGCAGTCCATGATGTTCATTCCGTGATGTCTGTTTTCCAGTCGGCCAGCAGCTTGCGCAGCTCGTCCATTCCGCTGTGCAGGCGGCGTGAGACCTCGGCCGCGCTGCAACCGACCAGGTCCTGCACCTGGCGGCCTGACATTTCTTCCATGATGCGCAAGGTCACGACCAGGCGACTGGGCTCGGGCAACTGCTCCATCGCCGCGATGACCGACTCTCTGCGATCCTCTGCCTGCGACGGGGCGACTGATTGCGGGGCGTTGGCCCCACGGTGTTCGACGACGCGTTTCTCTGTCTTTCGGCGGCGAGCCAAGTAGTAACTTTGATTGACTACGACTGTCGCCAGCCACGCTTTCAGCGCCCTTGGCTCACGCGGAACATCAGGGCGCTCACAGGCCTTGGCGAAGGCATCCTGACAGACGTCTTCACTGGCGGCATTGTCGCGCAGGATGCCCCAGGCCAGGCGATAATAGAGTCGCCCATGCTCGCGCAACGAGGCCGTCAATGTGGCGTGCCATGGACTCTTCATCAAGGTGCCGGCCACGGTCACTTATTGAGATGCGCAGGCGCGGCCGGGTTTTCCAGAAAAATGAAAAAAATCCGTGGACGAGATACGAGAGGAGCGAAGTCGGCTGTTCAAGGAACCGGGGGATTGTCCAACTCGGCCGGGGGTGTGGCTGGTTCTTCTGGGGCAGTGGCGGGCTTGGTGGTGGTGGCCGTGAGCTTGGCCGCAACTGTGGGTTGGGTGGTGCTGGGAGGAGTCGGGGGGCGGCGTGTGATTTGGAGGACTTGGAGGTTTTGAGGGGATTCGCTGCGCATGCCGCGGGAGGGGGGTGAGAGTGCGCCGGCGGCGCGATCGTTGCCCGGTCCGAAACGCCCGAAGCCGCCGCCGCCTGGGCCGCCGAAACCGCCTCCGCCGGGCCCGCCGCGGCCGCGTCCACCGCCACCACCGCCGCCAAAGAATTGGCCTATGCCGCCGGGGCGGGGGGTGTTGGTTGCGTCGGCTTCGGTTTCGGGGCCGAGAAGCTCATTCCATTTGGCGATGACCTTGCAGTCGAAACCTTCGGGGGCGAGGCGCTCGCGGAAGGTGGTGGCCGAGCTTGGCGTGAGAAGCGCGTAGATCGGCCGGCCGGCGTTGATGGCGTCGTTGAGGAGGGAGGTTTGTTCGGCGGTAAGCTGGGCTTCGGTTTTCTGGCCGTAGACTTCCCGCGTGTAGGCCACGCGCTGGGGGTCGATCAGGACGGGGGTGGGCTGGTCGTTGTCGGCGGTGTTGTTGCCGTTGGCGTTGGGAGCCGGGGGCGTGGCGGGAGTGGGGGCGTTGTTGCCGCCGCGACCGCCGCGTCCACCTCCGCCGCGATTCATGCCGAGCATACCGCGGCCGCCGCCGCCGCTCGGGGTGAAGGCGTTGACGGAGAACCAGTCGCCGTCGCCGATGACCTGCATGTACATGAGCAGGCCGGAAAACATGCCGGTATCGTCGGCGAAGAAGATGGGGTCGGGTTTGCCGGCGTGATGAGTGGCTTCTGGGAATGGCTGCGAGGAAGGTTTTGGCGGAGTAGGCTAGGTTGGCGTTGTGGGTGTACTGGGACTGAAGGTCGGCCTTGGAGACAAAGGCGCCAACGCCGGTGACGGCGGCGACGAGGATGCCCGCGCCGATGGGGAGGGCGATGGAGCCGCGCTTGCGGGCGACGGCGGTGATGAGCCACATGGCCGAGGCGATGACGGGAGGATAAAGGGTGAGGAAGAAGCGGAGATAGCCAACGCCCGGCGACTGCTGGCCCCAGTAGTAGGCGGTGTAGAGGAGGAGGGAGGGGACCAGCCAGAGGACCATGATGAGAGCGAAGCGCCGGCGCGGTCGAACATCAGGACCATGCCCAGGATGCCAAGCGGGAGGAGGAAGAACAGGCCGTAGAGGTAGAGTTGTTGAAGGGTGAACTCCCACTTGGTTTTGAACTCGGCGATGGTGAAGCCGGTGCTTTCATGGGTTGAGTCGTAGCCGGTGAGATGGCCTGTGGTGATTTTGTTAAAGAGGACCAATGCGCCGACGGGCACCGCCCAGGCGAGAAGTGGGAGGGCGGCGCGGAGGTAGGACTGCCAGCGCGTCCAGCGAATGCTGAGGATTGCGGCGATGCCGAGGGGGGCGAGAAGGAGGCCTTCGCTGTAGCGGATAGTGACGGTGTAGCCCAGGAGCAAGCCGGCGGCGATCCCGATCCAGATTTTTCCGGATTTCCACCAGGAGATGAGACAGAGCATGCCCCAGAGTGCAAAGCAGATGGCGGGTGCGTGGCTGCTGGGGACCAGGGCCAGATGGAGCATGGTGGAGTTGGTGGCCAGGGCAAGGGCGGCGAGAAGGGCCAGGAAGGAGCCGGCCAGGAGGCGGGTGAGAAGGAACATGCCGAGGATGGAGAGGGTGGCGCAGACGGGGCTGGTGTAGAAGGCGGCGAAGACGTTGTGGCCGCCACCCAGCCAGATGGCGAGGGCATTGAGGGCGGGGATGCCGACCGGATATTTGGGGTAGTACCAGCCGTCGGTAGTGCGAATCCACATCGGGCCGACGTAGGCATAGGCGGAGGCCGGGTGCAGGCCGGAGGAGAGGTGGCGGGCGAAGAGCTTGCCGCCGACCAGATAGGCGTTTTCGTCGATGCCGGGATTGCCGGGGCCGGGGGCGAAGAAGGTGAAAATCACCAGGAAAAAGGCGAGGGTTGTGGCCAGGGCGAGGGCGAGATAAAGGTGGCGCTTCCAGGCGGGTTCGTCGATGGGGGGAAGCGACAGCAGGCGCGAGTCGGCCTGGGGCGAGGAGGGGATTGGCGGGTATGGCTCGTTTCGGGAGTAATCGATGGCCGGCGAGGGTTCGGGCCTGGGCGGTTCTGCGATGGCGAAGATGGAGGCGGCTTGGGGCGTATTCATGACGTCGGTGCTACAGTTTGGAATTTCGGGAAATAGAAGGAGCAACGGTTGCTGCCTGTTGAACGCGGCTGCTTTTGACTTATTTCCGGGGGATGTTGGAATGATCAATCGAGGAGCAAGAGCGGAACGCTGGCGGCAAGCGGCGGAGGCGGCCGGGGCGGTGGTGCAGCGGTCGTTGGTTGAGGGGTTGATGTGACGCTTGCGGGGGCGCTTGGGGCGGGCGAAAGTGATTCGCGCACAACGAGAGAACGCATTGCGCAGAGTGAAATGAGGCTTGACAAGGGGTTATGGCAAAAGAGGCTTTTGAAACCCTCCCCAAAGCGCCCCCGAAATCTCCCTCTTTTCTCCCCCGTGTCTCCCCTTTTTTGACGTGAAATCTCCCCCGTTTCTCCCCGGAATCTCCCCCCTTCGACGGGCTCAGGGCAGGCCCATTTGGCAGGGTCAGGAGAGGGCCTTTTGCGAGTGCCGGGTCGGCTCCCTTGACGGTGCTCGGGGCGCGCCGTTCAGCCGGATCTTCATCCTGGGTTTTGGTGGTGGAGATTCGGGAGTCGAATCTGGTGAGGGTATTCATTTGTCTCCCCTTTCTCGCTGTGCGATGAGCGCATCTTTGTTGATGGGGCCATGGGGCCATCGCAAACACTCACCGTACATACTATCGTGGGGCAAGTCAAGATAAATCTGGCCGGAACAGGTAGAAAACTTCACAAAAGAGGAGGGGTTGTGTAGAGATTGGGTGCGGGTGGAGGTGGAGGTGGACGGGAGTGGGCGGAGGGGTGGGGGGCGGTGGGCGGGGTGAGGGGTGGAAGGGACGAGCCGGGGCGGATGGGGCGGTGGAATTGCGATCCTTAGGATTTTTCAGGCGGAGACAGTGCGATTCTGGCTGATACGGCCGGTGAAATAAGGGAATTGACTCCCGACCCCATAGAAATTTCCGACCCCTTAGAAATTTCCAAGGGACACGAATCTTCACAAAGAAGAGGAGGGAGGGAGATTGAGCCGGAGGGGCTGAGGCCAGTTTGGGCGGTGGACTGTAAGGAGGTGGAAACTTTTCCTATTGTTATTTTCTCTGCTTTTTCGACTTGGTCTCCTACTTCGTGTCCGTTCGTGTCGCTTCGTGGATAAACCATTCGTGGACAGAGCCATCTGCTGGCGGAGGGCTTCGGCGAGGTTGAAGTGGTAATCAGCGGTTTTGGGGGAGAGGGCGATGGCCGACTGGATGAGGGGTATTGCTTCCTGGAAGCGGGATTGTTGGCGGTAAAGGACGCCGAGGAGGTTCTTTGGGTCGGGGTGAGTTTGGTTGCTTTCGATCAGATCGAGGTAGAGGGATTCGGCGCGGGCGAGGTTTCCCGTTCGGTGAGCTTCGATGGCGGCTGGGAGCGTAGCGGGCATGGATGTCAAGGTTGTGGGACCTGACGGCGACGGAAACCACTGACGAGACCGAAAATCAAGGTCGCGAACCATAGGGCTGGAAACGAAAAAACTATGAACGCTGGGAAGTTGTAGGACCGATCAAGAATTCTGACATTCGTCAGGCCGCCGTGAATCGCGCTGGGGAGCATATGCTTTATGATGTGGCTGGGTAACAAAAGCGAGATGGCCGATAAGATCATTGATGCAATGAGCCATGGCCGCGACCTGAGAGCTAGGCCGAGGCCGCATAGTACATATAGGGGGCCAACGGTCAGTGACGCGGATGGCTTAAAACCGCAGCACCATGTGATAATTACTTGCAGAGTCAGCAACATACCAAGGGCGAGCAGACACATTTGCATAGTGTTGGCGGTTCTCGATCCAACTTCTTGTACCTGCGCGCGCTGCGTGCATCACGTCGAAGCGAGAACACGGATCCCACGAATAGAAGACCTAGCAACCAGCAGGGCGGCGTCCCGAGAATGCCAAATGCGGATTCATAGCCAACGCGCTCGTAGACATGAAGTGCGGTGTCGCTTTCCACCAGAATGAAGCGTCCGTCTAACACGTCAATGTTGGTGGCCTCCTCAGGGATTCCGAAGGTCGCAAGTGGCGACAATGAACTCACTTCATAGACAGACAATGTCTTCGGCGCGGACCGGCGGCGATAATTCGCTCTCCGTCAGAAGAAAAGCGTGGCACAAAACGCATTTCGTGGGTCTCCCGCGACGCAAGAACTTTACCGGTGGCACCGTCCACTACCGCCAAATTGGACCATCGTCCCACAATCTTTCGAGAGCCAGGAGACACATCAACATCGGCGGACAATTTATCACTGACCCACAGTTGCGCATGGGATGTTGCGGACAGTGACATTAATGCGCCTGATGTTGATATGCCAGCTCTTGCCCTCCCTCGCTTGAGAAAGCATTCGGAAGGAAGAGCCCCGGTGGCCACGGCACGCGACTTAGATCCGCAGTACTGTAGACGCCCGCGCTTGCCACCAAGGGTAATTTTGGACGGCAATAGAGCGTCTCACCGTGAGGCGAAAGCCAATATACATTCTCTTCTGTCGTGTCGATACCCGAACTGAGCAGAACATATGAGCCGGAAGATGATTTACTCCAGAGTTCAACACGCGTCGTCGGAGGATTGGTTTTTGGGTCTGCAAGCTGCCTTGTTGCGACAACGATTTGTTCGTCTTGCGAGAAATCCATTATCTGTGACGCAGCCGTTGGCAGGCTGATGGATCGGTCGCAACGACCTGAGTCCACGTTCACAAAACAAAGAACGTTTGGCGCTTCAAGCCGAACGACCAGTGCATGGGTCCTTGCAGCGTTAAGCACGCCAGTTGGATGCGGTCCGCCGGCTATCGCTGGAAAAGATCCGACGGTGTTCCCGACATCGTGGATCAGTCGCCCGCTCTTGGCATCGTGAATCGTGAAACGATTGTTCCCGTCCATTGTTATCAATCGGCCTCCACCGGCCAATGCGTTCTGCTCGCCCGTTCCATTCGTGGTGGTGGCGGCATTCCACGGCCCCAATACTGTCGTCCTGATCCACTTCCAAGACTCGTTGTGATAATTGAGGTAAAGCGCAGTCGCAGTGGTGAGACTCATTAAAATTATTGAAATGAGCGATGGTGCAAACACCCGAGGTGCTCGCTGACGCGTGTGACCGGTCGCGTATTCAATCACTGGCCTGCGAGCAAAGGAAAAGGGGACATTCATGAGTTACGTTCATTCTTCCTCGGTCGCCCTCTTGATCGCAGGGTGAACTCCAGGTCGAGGCGCTGTGCGGTCTTCCGGATCCAATCCTCCGAGCCGTACGGCCGCCCGCGTTTCACGCTGGTCCGCAGCTTGTCCAACTCCTTGTCCGCCAGCTTTTCCTCCAGCAGCTTACTCCAGTTGCCCGGCCGGTCCACCGGCCAGTCGCACAGCAGCTTGCGGCCTTCGGCGCTGCGCCGCATCGCATCGCTGCTCCACCGCCAGCCTCCGGCGCCTGGGCACAGCCCGGCCCGCAGCGCGTTGGCTTCAACGTAACGCAAGAGTGTGAGGAAGTGATCGTCGTTCTGAACGACAAAGCTCTTGTAGCGGCCCTGGTACAAATGGCCGGGCGGGGAATGGTAATGCGAGTGGTGCCGGCGGACGTGAGCGGTGCAGAGCCAGCGCATGAACTTCGCAAGATCGCTCTCCATCTTAGGGCGAAGAACCAGGTGCCAGTGGTTGGGCATCAGGCACAGGCCAAGCAGATCGACGCCGGTTCGTTCGCGGGCCTGGCCCAGGAGCTTGAATAAAGGCGTCATAGTCGGCGGGCTTGTGGAAGATGCGCATGCGGTCGTTGCCGCGGTTAAGAACGTGGTAGATCATTCCGGCCTCGACGGCCCGCGCTGATCTGGGCATGGTGCCGAGTGTATCGGATCCACGCCGAGTCGTCAATATTATGAACGTCCCCTTATCCTTTCTCCGTCAATATTATGAATGTCCCCTTATCCTTTCTCAATATTATGAATGTCCCCTTATCCTTTCTCCGGCGGGAACAGATTTTGACCCCTTTAGCATTCTCCTCGAAGGAGCAGAAACTGGCGGTTCTTATGTTCTTAACGGTTTGATTGCGGGTGCATTTGATTGTCCGTGGGGGCTGAAATGTGAACCGCCAAGTCGCCAAGAGCGCCAAGGGAAGAGATGTGTTTGCCTTATGGGGATGTGACAAAGTTTCCGTCATTCGCGGGGATTTTGATCCGGTAGCTCAACAGGATTGTCGTTAACTGGGGGGACCATCGTGATGCGATTTCTTGGCGCTCTTGGCGTCTTGGCGGTTTGAATATTATTTTGGCACGGCATTGGGGTAGGGTATTCCGGGGGGATGTACTGTGGAGGGAGGAGTGATGTGAAAGCATGAATGGGCCGGGGCGACTGGCGGCGGATCTGTATAAAAACCAGGTCCGTACGAGAACCATTTGGCCAGTACCATTTCGCGGAATGAAAACTAGGTCCGTCCCTCCGGGTACTACTTCCTCGGGCTGTGTAAGAAGGATGTTTTTTAAGTGGCGTGCAGGGATGTGAAGCGGGCTGGCCATCGATTGTTCGAGAGGGGGCGGGGCTTTTGTTGCACATCTTGCGAGTGGCCGGGAGACGGTGGACGTGTTTAGCTCAGTGGTCGGGTACGACCACCGCCTGCGTGGCGTTGTTTGAAGGAGGATGAGGTGGGCGATTTGAAGGGGGTGCCTGGGATTGTCACTGGCGGGGCGGGTCCCTTGGAGGATGTTTTTTGTGTTTTGGCTGGCGGCGGCGCTGGGTGGGTGTAGGTTTGCCGACCCCCCGAATGGGCACATCGAGGATGGGGCAGATGGGCGCGACGGCGATCGGGCGGGCGGGGAGGGGCGGCGGGAGGCTTTAGAAGTCTTGGGGTATATTGGTGACCTTGGGGGCCTTGTTGGTGGGGGTAAGGCCGGAGCGGTCGAGGGTGAAGGCGGCACGGTGCTCGACGACCTTTTTGGCGTTTGGCGTGCCGGCGTCGCGGAAGCCCTGGATCATCAGATAGCAGGTGAAGGTGTCGGAGCGGGTGGTGAGGAAGTTGCTGACGCGGTTGATGAGGAGGAACTTTTCCTCGTAGTCGCCGCGCACGCTGTCGGATTTGCCGGCGCCCAGGGGGGAGAGATCGCCGTCGGCGTTGCCCGGCTCGGTGTCAGATCCAATGAGGGCGGTGACGTAGGCCTGGACGTCGGGGACGTTGTAGAGATCGAAGAGGGTTCGGAACGGGCCGTTTTGATCGCGGTAGGTGCAGATCGATTGGACCAGCTTGTCGGTGGTGGCCTGGGTGTTGGTCCAGGGGAGGGCGGCGAGTACTTTCCACGGGGCGGTGTTGATGTTGATGAGGCCTTGCGCGGGGGCGAGGTTTTCCTTGTTGGCGTTGGCGATACCGGTGTCATTGGCAACCGGTTGCGGGGCGGTGGGAAGTGGGGTGTAGGTGTTGGCGACGGCGTCGTAATACTGGGAGAAGGCGTGGTTGGGGAGGTAATCGTCGTTGGGGTTGTTGACGACGCTGAAGTAGTCGAAGATTTTCTTGGTCCATTCGTAGCAGAGGACGGGCGGGGGGCTGGCGATGGGGGCGAGCGGATCGGCCGGGGAATCGTGGACGCGAAGGACCGAGCCATCCTGCTGGGTGATGGCGGATTTCCAGACTTCGTCGTTGGAGCGGTCGGTGCCGGGGCGGTGGATGATGTAGACGTCTTCGACCTTGCCGCCGAGCTTGGTGAAGTGAACTTCGCCGACACAGGAATCGAAGACCATGGAATGGATGACGTTGCCGCCCATCAGCTTGATCTCGTATTTCCAGTCACTGGCGCAATGGTCGAAGGTGACGCGTTTGCAGGAGCCGTTTTCCCAGAGATAAGGCATGCCGGTGACATTGTGGGCGTCGCAATCGACGAACCGAACGATGAGGTTTTCGGCCGTCTGTTTACCCGAGGCAAACCAGAAGCAGTCGGTGTGGACAGCGCCTTCGCCGGGGCCCATGTAACGGTTGATGTCGCGGCCCTGGCAGTTGACGAACTCGATGGTGCCGCTGAAGGTGGGCTGGATGGCGATGAAGTAGCCCTTCATGCTGTTTTGATGGGTGGCGGTGAAGCCGCCGTGTACTTCGTTTTCGACGTGGCAAATGCCGGGGTTGGCGGGCTTGCAGACGTAGCAGGTTTTCTGGAGCGGCTTACGCGGCTGGCGTCGAAGCCGCCGCGGCTGCCGGTGGTGGGGACGTCGGCGGTGGTGGCGTTGCTATTGAAGGCGTTCGTGGGGCAAAAGCGGCCGACGTTTTCGTCGGAGTCGTCGTTGTTGTCCAGGTCATCGGCGAATGAGCAGTCCATGGTGACGCTGTTCATCTCCACGACGGTGGCCAGGGTGCTGCCCGCCTTGCGGACGCGATAGCCGCCAATGAAGGGGACCTGGAGGATGTCACCCATGCGGGCAAAGCCGCCGAAGGGGAACTTGTTGCCGGTGGCGGCGTTGACCTGGAACGGGCCGGGTTGATCGGTGTTGCACCATTGGATGGCGACGAAGGGATTGGTGTAGGAGGCATGCTCGTCGGCGTCGCCGAGGTTGACGTCGAAGGCGGTGTCGGGCTCGGCGGCCGGGGGCGTCCAGCTATCTTCTTCGGTGCCTTCCTGCCGCGCGTGGGTTTTTGTGGCGTCGTAGTGGCCGGGATAGACGCACTTCCAGCGGCTGGCGTCGGTGCCACTTTCGCGGCAGTAGTGGAGCAGACCGGCGGCGGCAGGGCTTGTGGGCGTGCCGACGACGGCGGCCTTGAAGCCGGTGAAGTCGAACTGGTCGGCCGGCGCCATGTCTTCGATTTTGGAGGAGCCGGGGGAGGTGATGCCGACGGGGGCGTTGACGGTTGCGTCGGTGATGGTGCTGACCTGGCGGCAGAGGACCATTTCGTGATCGAAGACCTGGTCCAGATTTTTGACAAACAGGGTGAGGATCGGCTTGCCGGCATTGTTCAGGCCTGCCGCGCCGAGAAATTGAGACCCGAGCCGAAGGGGCGGTATTTGGCGGCGAAGGCGTCGCTGTTTTTGGGGTCGTAGTTTTCCAGGACCAGATAGCCGCTGGCGGGGATGGTGATGGGTGTGGTGAAGGGGGCCGGGGAGAGGGCCGTGACGGGGACATCGGGAAACTTGGAGCGGTCGAGGATGGCGATGTTCCAGGTGCTGTCGAGCGTGAGAGGGCACGTCGTAGGGGTTGAAGAGCTCGACGGCGACATAGCCTTTGGTGTTTGGGCCGGTTGCGCCTGCGGGGATGGAGGTGGCGTCGGTTTGGCCGTAGATTTCGGTGATGAACGGTTGGCGCTCGCCGCCGTAGACGGTGACATCGACGGGGGTGGCTGTGGCGGTTGCTGTGGGGCTGGTGGCGGTGGTGGCGTTGAGGCGGATGGTTCGGCCGGTGACCCAGGGATCGGGGTCGCGAAGATCGATGGTGTTGATGGCGGCGAGGGCAGCGCGGAGGAGGGCTTGCTGGGTGGGATCAAAGCGCCAGGTGGTGACGTCGAAGGTTCCAGCAGTGTTGGGCAGCGCCGGATGCTGGAGCGGAACATGCGCTGGGGGTTGAGGGCGGGGTCGGTGGAGTAGGGGTTGAAGCTGGTGTTGGTGCTGTTGCCAAAATAGGTGGTGAACGTGCCGGCGCCACAGGTGTGGGCGGCGACGGACCAGAAAGCGCGGAAGAGTTCCGGGAAGGCGGCGGTGTTGATGGAGGCCTTTGGCGCGGGGCCTTGATAAGCCAGCATGGCCGGGTTGGCGACGGTGGGATTGGACGGGCCGTTGATGGAAGCGGGCTGAATGATGTTGGACGTCGGATTGCCGGCCGTCATCAGCGGCTTGCGGTCGAAGTTGGCGTTGGCGTAGTTGAAGTAGGCGGCCCAGGCGGGGACCTGATCGGGGGTGAATGGCTGGGAGGGTATGTTGGTGACGAGGCTGGTGGAGAGGCATTGCTCCACCATGGCGGGGGACATCTTGGGGTTGCGGATCATGAAGCGGTAGGCGAGGGCGGCGGCGTCGGCGCTGCTGAGGGCGCGATAGCGGTTGCTGGCGGTGTTGAAGCCGGGATTGCCCGGGCGGCGGCCCAGTTGCTGCCAGAGGGCGTCGTAGGGGGAGATGAATGCGAAATCGTTGCGGGCGTTGCCGGCGTCATCGACAGGCTGAAGGCCGGCGCCAAGAGCGTTGAAGCGGTAGGCGTTGAGGAGCCCCATTTCGGCAGCGCCGCCGGCGAGGATGGATTGGAGGTTGACGTTGGTGGGGAAGAAGTCGCCGGGGAGGATGCCGATGCTGTCGTCGTTGTGCTTCCAGGCGATGGCGGCGTTGATGGCCGAGTTGTTGTCGAGGATTCGGATGGCGACGTAATAGGTGATGCCGTCGGGCGTGCCGATGGGGAGGGGGCAGAGGAGCGAGTCGGCGATGCCATCGCCGTCGGTGTCGGCGGCGAGGAACGTCTGGCCGTCGATCGTCATGGCGGGATAGACGTCGGTGCCGATCTTCATGAATGTCGGGACAGCGGCGCTGATGCTTGGAGGTGGTGATGGGGGGCGTGGCGGGGGTGGCTCGGAATGGGGATTCAAACTGGCGCTGGCGAAGCAATGGCCCGCTGATGGAGGGCCAGAGGGGAGTGGCGGCCGAGACGTCTGGGACGCGCGAGGCGAGCCAGTCGTCGGTGGTGAAAGAGGAATCTTCGAGGCAGGCATTGTCGGCGACGCGCGGGCGAAGGTAGATGGGCGGGTTGGCGGGGTCGAGGGGGTTGTTGGGGTCGACGTTTTTGTCGGGGTCGGGGCCGAAGATGGGGGCGATGACGCGGGCGATGGTCATCGAGCGGGCGCCTTCGAGGAGGAGGTCGATCTGGGTGTTGTTGACGTGTTGACGGGAGGCGGTGCGGTCGATGCGGGAGGTGGAGAGGAAGGAGGTGCCGATGAGGCTCATCATGACCAGCAGACAGACCACCATGATGAGCGTGCTGCCCGGCCGTTTTCGGAGGAATCGAAGGGCGCGGGCGGAGGGCTTTGGTTGGCGCATGTGTTAGTTCAACTCCAAGATGTCAGTCAGAAGGTGCGCACAGGCATGGCCAGCGAGCGAATCAACCCAATTGTGCAAGCGGAATCGGATGACCGCGCGATCATCCAGACGCCATCAAAACACCATCAAGACACCGTAGCCAGCCTGCGATGATAACCACAGCCAGGCGGTATCGCAAAATCTGCCAGAATCCGCGATACCAGCCCGCGCATTTTCCCCGGCCGTTGCATTATACCCATTGTCCAGTCCAGAGGGTCTGCCAATTCCGTCTCAGATTACATAAGGGAGACGAGTTCATTACGCTTAACAACTTCCCGAGTTCAAACGCTTTATGAGACATGCATAAGCGGGGAAGATGAGGGGATGATGAGTGGGGGGGATGGTCAGGGTTCAGGGTTCAGGGTTCAGGGTTCGGGGTTCAGGGTTCGGGAAGAAGCACCGCATGTACATGCGGTGTTCCGAGTGGGGGAACGGAGCATATGGTGTCACGTCTCCCTCGTGGCTCGGTGCGCCTCGCCCGAGTTCTTTTCGGATGAGATCACTTTTGGGAGGCCAGGAACTCTACCAAGTTACGCAGGTCCTGCTTGGAGAGCGGCTTGGAGATGTCGTCGGGCATTGAAGACAGGCCGTGGCGGCGTTCTGTGATTTCTGCCTTTTTCAGGACCTTGACGCCCACGTTTGGGATGTCCAAGGTCAGGTCCGTGTCGGTTTCAGTTTTCACCATGCCGTAGAGTTCGGTTCCGTCTTTCAGCGTGATGTTGGCGTTTTCGAAGCCGGGGGCGATTTGCTTGTTGGGGAAGAGGATCGACTCCAGCATGTAACGGCGATCTTTGCGGGTGGCGATGTTGGAGAGATCGGGGCCAACCACGCCGCCGTCGCCGCCGGTGGCGGCGGTGTTGCCGGCTTTGTGGCAGCGGACGCAGGCGACGTCGGCGCGTTCGAAGAAGATCTTTTTGCCTGCGGCGGCATCTCCACCGACTAAGGTTTCGCGGAAGGGGGCCAGGTCGTCGTCTTTGGGACGCGTGGCCTCGTACTGCTTGAGCTTGTTTTTGACGGCCGGGGATTTGGACTTGGCGGCGCGTCGAGGAGGTCGAGGGCCACTTCGGGGGCTACTTTGCCGGCCAGTAATTTGTCCATCCAGTTGGAGAGGATCTGGTCGATGGCCGGGCCTTGGACGAGGGCGAGGGTGTTGAAGACGGCCTGCTGATCGGAAACGCTTCCGCTGGTGAGCAGGGCGTCGAGATGGCTGACGGCGTCGGGGAGGCTGATCTCGAGATTGATGGCTTCGCGGCGGAGGGCGGGCTTGGTGTCGGTGAGGGCGGATCGGACGGCGTCGGCGAGGTGGGGATCTTTGTGAGCGGCCATGGCTTTGAGAGCCCCGATGCGGACATCGGGCGCGAGCGACTTGTCGGACACGATTTCCAGCAAGAGGCCCGAATCGGCGGGGTCGGATTGTTCGATCGAGCTTCAGTGCGGCGACACGGACGGGATCGGGGGACTTTTTGATGAGGGCAGGGAGGATGCCGCGAATGACGCCGGCGGCAACGTTGACGTCACGCGGCGGGAGCGGGCGGTAGAGGTTGACGACTTTGTCGCGCGGCCGGGCTTTTGCCATTCGCCCAGCAATTGAGTGCTTCGGCACGCAGGGCATCGGGGGCGTCGTTTCGCGCGGCAAAGGCGGCGAGGGCGGCGGCCGACTCGGGGGTTCCGACGCGGAAATTGGCGTTGAGGATGCGGCGCTGGAGGGGGTTGGAGTTGTCCTTGCTGACGTTGATGAGCTTTGCCAGTTCGGGCATCGCTTCGTTGATGGGAACGTCGTTGATGGCGCGGGCGGCTTCGAGGACCAGTGCCGGCTTTTCGTCGTTCAGGAAGTGCGCGATCTGGGGGCTGTTGAGATGGCGGAGGGCCAGGAGCATGCCCAGGCGAACGGAAGGCGAGGGGTTGCTCGGCGGCCGCGAGCAGGGCCGGCGGATCGTTGAGATACACCAGCGCCATCACGGCCGCGTGGCGAACATAAGCGTCCTTGTCGGCGTTGGCGGCCAGAAGCTGGAGGACGGGGGCGACGGCTTCCTTGTGCTGGAGTTTGCCGATGGCGAGGGCGGCGAAGTACTGCACGCGAGGCTGCGGATCGGAGAGGAGTTTGACGATGCCGTCGTAGGCGCTGGAGGCGTGGGCGTCGCCGAGGACGTGGGCGGCTTGGGCGCGGACTTCGTCATCGGGGTCGGATAGGAGGGTGAGGAGGGAGGCGAGGGCGGCGGGGTTTTTGCGGCCAATTTGCCCGAGGCCCCAGATGGCGTGGATGCGGGGGAGTCGGGACTCGCTTTTTTCGCGCGACGGCCGCGAGGGTGGAGATGGAGGGATCGCCGCGGTCGGCCAGCTCAAATTGCGCTTCCTGGCGCATGCGCTGATCGGGGTGCGCCAGCAGCTTGGCGAGCTCGTCGGGCGTGCGCTGTTCCATGCCGTCGGCGAGGAGGGTTTTTGTCTGGCTGACGATTGGAGCGGCGGCCGCCGCTTCGTTGAAGACGCGATAGATCCGGCCCTTTCTCGGGCGCGTCCAGCCTTCGTCCCAATCGGTGATGTACATGCCGCCGGTGACGCCGAACTCGACGTCGGTGCAGACGATCTCCTTGATGAACTCGTGGCGGTCGATCATTTCAAACGATGGCGCCTTTGGGCTTCATGGCGAAGGAAAAGATGCCGCTGCCGCGCGCCGCCTCGAAAGTCGCAGAGGAAGAAGTGCTCGTTGTAGTGTTCGGGCATGCCGGTGCCGGGGTAGTAGGTGCAGCCGGACGGGCCCGAGCCGATGTGGGCGATGGGCGGGATGACGGCGCGGCGAGGTGGAATCTTTTTCGAAGGCCGTGAGGTTTTCGGCGAGCCAGGGCCCGACATCGACCGGGTGGCGGATGTGCTGATAGCCGACTGCGCCAGCCGGAGTCGCCGCCTTCGACGACGTAGACCCAGCGGGCGGGGTCGCCGTGATCGGAGTTGTTGTCGCCGGTGAAGAGGTTGCCGTACTGGTCGAAGGTGAGTTTTTGGGGGTTGCGCAGGCCGGTGGCGAAGATTTCCAGATCCGAGCCGTCCGGGTTGCAGCGAAGAACACCGCCGCAATCGGGAGGTCGATCAGGCCATGGTCGGTCTTGATGGAAAAGCCGCGTCGCCGACGCTGAGGTAGAGTTTGCCATCGGGGCCGAAGCGCAGGCCGTGAGAGTCGTGGCCGGCGAAGGAATAGCGAACGCCGTAGCCGTATTGGAGGGATTTGCGATCAGTTTCCTTGCCGTCTTTTTCGTGGAGCAGCCAGAGGTTTGGAATGTCGGCGAACCAGACGTTGCCCTTGCGCGCCAGCACGCCCGAGGCGATGCCGTCGAGCATGTCGTTGAAGCCAGTGGCGAAGAGGGTTGAGGAATCGCATCGCCCGCTACCGCTTTTGTCTTCGAGGATGCGGATATTGTCGGAGTTGACGGCCAGCGACTTGGCCTTGTCGCCCAGGTGACGGATGACCATGGCCTTTCGATCTTCGACGGTGCGGCAGGCGAGTTCGTCGTCGAGCCAGTCGCTGATTTCGCGAAGGTCGAAGACTCCGCCGCCGCTGAAGCGGTTTGTTTCCACGACCCACAGCCGGCCTTTGTTGTCGATGCTGAGGCAGACGGGATTGACTAGCTGCGGCTCGGCGGCGAATACGCTGACTTTGAAATCCGGGGCGATTTTGAAGCGTGCGCCGGCCTTGGTGGCTTCGGCGAAGGCTGGTTGGGTTGGGGGAGGCGCAGCGGGGGCGAGGGTCGCTTGAGCGGCGAGAACAACCGAGGCGAGGAGCAGGGATTTAAGCTTTGGAAACGGCATAGGGAGGGAATGATAGTTGGCGGCGGGAGGAGGTAAAGCGGCGGGGGGGAGGTGGCCACCACGGAGGCACGGAGGGCACGGAGTAGGAGAGGAGTAGGTCAAATGGGTATATCGGAGATTTTTTCGGGGATGGGGTGGCCGCATTCGGGGCAGCGGTTTTGGCTGGCGCGGAGGTCGTAGTTGCAGTGGGGGCAATGGCCGGGGCGGGTGGGGCGGCGGGTGGGGTAGTAATGGCGGCGGAGGGAGAGGGTCGCGAGGTTGACAAGAAGGAAGCCGGTGGCGAGAAACCAGTGGGGGAGAACGAGTGTCCAACTGGAGGAGGTGCGGTCGGGCATGGGGGTGGTGCGGCCGTCGAGGAGGAGGCCCATGCGGTTTAAGACGGTGGGGCCGGTCCAATTGCGGGCGGCGGGAGGATCGGCGTAGCGGTAGTAGCTTGGGCGGAGCGAGTTTCGGCGGAACTGGTCGATGAGCCAGGCGGTACGTGGGACAGCGCGGGCGACCTGGAGGCGGATTTGGCCGGGGCGGGTGTCGATGATGATGGTGCGGCAGGTCCAGTCGGTGGTGGAGTAGAACTGTCGGCCGACGCGGTCCCAGACGTAATGGCTGCGGATCCAGGAGACAATCGAGAGGCCCAGAAACAGGAGGCCCAGGAGGCAGAGGATGTTGAGGAGGCGGCGCATGGTGTTACGCACAATTATAAAGGGGTGGCGGCCGTGACCTGGCCCATGAGGAAGGTGACCGAGAGTTTTTGCCCTTCGAGCGGCACGGAAGGGGGCGCGTGCTGTGGGACTTTGATGGCGAGCAGCTCATTGCCGGATCCATCGGGGGATTCATCAAGGCGGGTGATGTGCAGTTCGTAGTATTGATCGCCATGGATGGTGAAGGGGCGGACGGCGTGGATGAGGACGGGCCAGGATCCGAGCATAGGAGGAGTCATGGGGGGATTGTATCGGGGCGGGGGGATTTCCGTTTGCTCGCCGGTCCACCGGCCAGTTGCACAGCAGTTTTTGCCCTTCAGGCGGAGGGAGTGGGCGAGCATGCTTCATCGATACGCCTGAATGCACCGGAAATTGACTGAAGCCGCGATCACCCTATGCTTTACTCAGGAGCTGATATGACCATCAAAGCGGTCCTGCGCCATGGCATCATCCAACCCGTCGAACCCCTGCCGCCCGATTGGGCCGACGGGCAGGAACTGGTTGTCGAGGAACCGAGGCCGGCCACGCCGACGCGGAGATCAGCCAGTGGGCACAGGAGATGGACGCCGCCACCGCCAAATACCCGCCGAGGAGCATGAGCGTTTCCTGAACGCACTCGACGAGATCGAACGCGAGAGCAAAGAGGCCGTCCGCAAGCAGTGGGGACTTCCGTGACCGCGGGCTACCTGCTCGACACCAATCACCTCTCCCGTGCCGTCACGCCAACATCATCCGTGCGGCAGCGAATCACCGATCTGCGACAACGGGGCATCAAGGTCGGCACCTGCGTGCCGGTGCTCTGCGAGATCGAAGCCGGCATCCAGCAGGTCAGTCAGCCCGACGTGTACCGCCTCAACCTCGAACGATTGCTCCGCCAGATCCGCGTCTGGCCGATCGACCCATCGACCGCCACGCTTTACGGCGTGATCCACCACGATCTTAAACGCCGTGGCCGCGTGCTCTCCCAGGTGGACATGATGCTCGCCGCGTTGGCCAGGCAAATGACGCTCTCGGTCGCACATCGGACCAGGATTTCACCGCGTTGCCGGACATCCCCACCGAGAACTGGCTCGCCGCCAGCCCCTGATTCAGCCGCATCGTTCCCGCAAATCATTGAACCAACGGTCAATCCAGTGCGGCGGCGTGCGCGACTGAGTTCGCGGCGATGCTCGACAGGTTGGGCGGACTGGCAACACGAGGCAGGAACTGAAAATGGTTTGTCAACTGAGACGCTTCGGCGTCGGTGGCATGGCGAAGCAATACAAAGATGACTGGTTCCGCAAGGCACGCTTCCGGGTTGTTGATATGGTGCAACCAGCACCTTAACGGCACGGGGCGAACGAGCCCACGTTAAGGCAATCCATAGAATTGTGTCCGGTAAGCACGGCCATGACGTGGGATCATCGTCGGAAAGCTTTGGCGCCTGGTTTTCCTTAAGGCGGACTGCCGTGCGGCTGGCTTCAATGCCAGCTAACTCCACACCCCGTTCTCCGGATACGAACTTGTGGGTGATGGTCTTGCGACGCTTGAGAATTTTCTTGTCAACGCTTAGCGTCGCCGGTGAATGCTTTGATTTAACATTCAGTCCCTTGCGTAACAATTCCGCTGCAGTCTCTTTCAGCTTCTTCGCTCGTGTACCGCGCGAAGTTTGATTTCCTTGACCAAGTCATCTGGAAGATCCAGCGTGGTTTTCATGAAAATAGCATACCGAGTCTCACATTTCACTGGAAAAAATCGGCTGTTCGGGAGCGAGCGGTGGGTGAAGCAGACAGTGCAGCGGTTGGGATTGAGCAGAAGGTGCGGAGCGAGGGATGGCCGAGTGAAGGTGAAAGTGAAAGAGTGTTGATATGAACAATACCGATGCCCGCTCCGTCCATTTTGAATCCCCGAATTTCTTGAGGCAATCGATGCGATCTTACTTGTTCCTGTGGAATCCGAAGATGTTCCCAGAACTTCCGATGAGGTTTCGCGAGTGGCAAAACGGAAACGCCTATGTCGACTGGTGGAAGGCGGCCGATCACTCAATTCCGGTTCGCGCACCGTTCTTCCTGCGGCGAACAGGCCAGAAGTGCTCAGGCATCATCGCCTCTGGAACAGTCATAACAAGTGGGCAATGGATTAGGGATCGGAAGAACTTCGACGAAAAGATCTGGGTGAACTATCTCGAATTTAAAGAAATGGCAGACCCCGAACGCGCCGCTATTGAACGCCAACGACTTGAATGCGATTCATATTGCGTCCGGCAGAAAGGAGAAGAGTCGCTTCAAACTCCAGTCCAACGGGAACGCCTTGGAAGAGGCAAGCGATCTCTTGGATAACGCTTGGCGTGACGCTTGGGAAGAACGTGCGCCGACAGGAATCAGGCCGACGGCAGAGGCGACAATCGTAGAACTCGAACGCCGACAGGAAGGGGATCGCAAGTATGTCACTCATCTTCAAATTGAGCGCCATCCGAGGGTTGTCCATGACAAGAAGAAGGCCGCGATGGAGCGGGACGGAAAGCTGAAATGCGAAGGCTGCGATCTCGTGCTCGCGGAACGATACGGGCCAGATGCCGTCAACTACATCGAGTGTCACCACCTTCAGTGGCTCTCCAAGACCGGACCGACCACCACCGACCCTAAAGACTTGGCCTTGCTCTGCCCTAACTGCCACAAGGTGACTCACCTCGCGGAACTTCGAACTGTGGACGACCTGCGCAACTGATCACTCTTCACGGGCTGCGGCCGGCGGGTACTGGAGAGGCGGGAGAATCATGAAAGGCGGCGGCGGAGACGGCGCGAACCTTGGCCCGCGGGACAGTGGCCGGTACGAAGAAGGGAAAAAGGTCACAAGGTCGCAAGTCACAAGCGGATGCCATTCACTTGGTTGACTTCCGCCTGTTTCGTGCGTTTTCCGCCTGCTCTGTGACTGGATGAGGGTGAGTTAAAGCAACACCATGATGACAGGAGGCCGCCTTTTGCTCACGTCGCTGCAACGCGCGGCCCGGCGCGGAGTTTGGAGGAATTCGCTAACCGAATGGCATTCATGAATGATTGAATGACCCCTTATTATTTTATCAGCTTTGATGCTCTGACGTCGGCGCCGGACCCTCCGCCTTTTTCTCAGAAGCCTGCGGCGGCTCGCGGAAAAGCATCTGGGAGAAATGGTATAGATCGCTCTTCCACACTGTGAAATCGTGGCGGCCGCCGGGGATGATGCGGTAGAGATGCGTGACCTTGTTGTCGTCCAGCATTTTATGGACGCCTTCGCTGATCGGGAGCAGGCCATCGTTGTCGCCGCAGGCGAGGTAGAGCAGGCGTAGTTTGTGGCTGGCGGCCTGGGGATCCTTGAGAAGGTCGGCTGGCGGCTTGGTGTTGGGGGCGGACGAAAAGCCGCCAATCCACGCGAACGTGTCGAGATTGCCGAGGCCAAAATTGAGTGACTGGCCGCCGCCCATCGAGAGGCCCGCAAGGGCACGTGATTCTCGGTCGGACTTCACGGAGTAGGTTTTCTCGATGAAGGGAATCAGGTCGTTGAGCAGGTCCTTTTCGAAGGCGGCGAAGGCTGGCGACTGTTTGGGGATCGGGTCGCGGCCGGTGAGGTCTTTGGAAGCGCGGCCGTTGGGGAAGACGACGATCATCGGGCAAGCTTTTTGTCCGCGTACAGATTGTCGAGGACCACGTTAGCCGAGCCGCCGCGCAGCCACTCATTTTCGTCTCCGCCAATTCCGTGGAGGAGGTAGAGGACGGGGTACTTCTGGCCTTTGGCGTAGCCGGGCGGCGTGTAGACGCTGACTTTTCGTTTTGATGCCGATCGTCGCCGAGTCGTATTCGACCAGCTCCACTTTTCCGCGGCGCGATTCCGTCGCGACGCCTGTCAAACCCGGCGGGCGGGGATGGGAAGCGCTCATCGCCGGCGTTGTCCGCCGCCACGGCTGCCGCGGCGCAGGTCAGGAGCGTGCAGGCGATGATGGCCAGATAGCGTGGGTTCATGGCTCGTCCTTTCATGGAGGAGAAGAAGCAAAAGGGGCGAGAGGTCCACGAACTGGTACGTCACTTGGTCGTATTTATTCCGCCAACGATCGGCATCGGCAGAGTTTTGGCGTCGTTGGCTTCCAGCGTGGTACTCCAACAAAAACCCAGCAACCGTCGGCTGGGCTTGGTCCTGCCGCCAAACGCGTGGTCGAACAACAGACATTTGGCCGGTAAGAAAGCGGGATCAAAGTGATGGAAGAAGAAATGCGGCGGCGGTGGTGGGAATAAGATGCGAACAGTTCCACAGAGAAGGGGATCGTTTGGTTCGGCGGAGAGCGTGAAAAATGGATCATACTCTTGCGCCCCGCCTCAGCCGAGATTTTGGATTAGATCGGGCACGGCGGGCGACGACGATGCTTTGACGCGAATTTCGAACAGGGACCGGGGATCGGGTGCGGACTGCTCCAGCGTGACTTTCTGAGCGAAGAGTGCATCAGCGATTTGCTGAAGTGTGGGACTTATGGCCGCGAACGTCTCGGGGGTGTTGGGGGCTTCTAGTCGATCGTTGATCTGGAACAGGAGTTCGTTGGTGGCGAACTTTAGGCCGGGAAGGTCGGGCGATTGTTCCAGAAGCTGGGCGGCCTGGAGCGTGTATCGAAGGACTTGTTTGACCTGTTCGGGCAATGCGCCGTCGAGCGGAGTTTTGCGGGTGTAGAGGAGGCCGGGGCGGTTTTGGCATTGGTCGATGGCGATGTTGGCCTGGTGGGAAATCAGGATGATTCCGGGGCCGGTCGGGACGTGGGCGTAATCGGCCACGTCGAAGAGGAGATGGTCGGGGAGGGCGTGGGTTTGAATCCAGTAATGGAAACGGGGACGAAGGATTCGCCAGCTGCGGGGAGGGCGGGGTGAAGTAAGAGCTTTATGGCTAGTTTGTGCATTTGAGGATCAGGGTGTGAGGGTTCAGGGGTGGAGCGGAAGCCCCGGATTTTCATCCGGGGTTCTGTTTATCATGCTTTGGGACTGCCAGGATATTCTGCGATTCCTGAAATTGGCGTGGGCTTTGTGGGCGGCGTCGATGAATAGGTTGGCCTCTTCCACCAGTTTTGTGGGCGGTGTCCTGGGTGTAGCGGGTGTCAGGCGATTCGTGCCGCTGGAGGAGGTAGTTGGCAAATTGGCCGTGGTGGTATTTGTCCCAGAAGAGTTTTGTGCTCCACAAAGCGCGTGCTGAACTCGCGGACGATGGTGTCGGGATCGTTGGGCACGTCGAGCCATTGAAGCTGCACGAGCGTCTTGGCGGCCGTCAGCATCGCCCGGTATGCCATCTCGTCGGCCTTCTGATAGTTGATAATCGTCCAGCAGACAGCTGCGACTCAAATGCCTCAGTCTCGGCCTGAGTGAAGCCAAACTGGGCGAGGCTGACGACTTCGCCGGCGCACTCGCCCATGCCCATGTCGCCAATGGTGTAGGCGCGTGGGTCGCCCCAATCGGTATAATACTCAGGCGCAGCCGCGTGGGGAGGAACGTGCACCAATCCTCGATCATCGACTTCAAAGCCTTCTTGCCTAGACTCGTGCAGAAGGTCTGGAAGGTTTCGTTCTCCTGGCGGTCCTTTGATGTACTCGTCGGTGAGGCGATCGACAACTTTCGGGATATTCGTTGATGGAATCGAGCCGATGGCCAGGGCGTAGGAGCCGCCGTTTTGCAGCCATTTGCCGCCGATCATCACCTGGAAATGGGGAACGGTATAGCTGTTGATATTCCGGCTGTTGCCATAGAAGCCCAGGTCGGCGACGTGGTGCTGGCCGCAGGAATTGAAGCAGCCGGAGACCTTGATGCGCAGGCCGCGAATGGCCGCATCAAGGTTCACGCTCTTGGCCGAAAGCTGTTCGCGCAGCTCGCCGGCAAGGCCGCGCGAAGAGGAGATGCCCAGCTTGCAGGTGTCGGTGCCGGGGCAGGCGGTGACATCAACAATGGTGCCCGCGCCGGGGGTCGCCCAGGCCCAGCGCCTTGAGGTCGTTATAGAGGTCGACGACCTTGTTATGAGGCACCCAGCGGAGGACGATGTTTTGCTCGACGGTGAGCCGGGCATGATCACCGGCGTATTTGCGGGTGAGGTCGGCGAGCTTGCGGGTCTGTTCGGAGGTCAGGTCACCCAGCGGGCAGGTGACGGTGACGGTGGCATATCCGGCTTGGCGCTGGGGATAAACGTTGCTCGACCGACCACTCATCAAAACCTTCAGGCCGGCGGGCGCCGTTCAGCTGCACCGCAGCGAATGTGGGGGTTTCCTCATAGCCGGGAATCTCGGCGAAGAACTTCCGCCACGACGGGTCTTCCGGCATCGTGCGACGCTCTTCCTGCACCACACGTCGAAATTCGTCGATGCCCAGCTTGTGGACGACGAATTTCAGGCGGGCCTTGTTGCGGTTCTTCTTTTCGCCAAGCCGGGCAAAGACGCGGCCGATGGCCCGGGCCAGCGGAAGCAATTCCTCTTCGGGAATGAATTCTTCGTATAGTTTCGCCTGGTGAGGGACGGCGCCGAGGCCGCCGCCGACATACAAGCGCGAAGCCGCGCTGGGTTTTGCCGTCGGGGCCGATCCGGGTCTTGGCGATCCCGCCCAGGTCGTGGATGGAGACCAGGGCGCAGGCTTCGTGCTCGCAGCCGGAGAAGGCGATTTTGAATTTTCGGCCAAAGTCCTGCGTGTCGGGATGGCCCAGGAGATAGATAACGCAGGCCTTCGCGTAGGGGGTGACGTCGAAGGTTTCGGTTTTGCAGACGCCGGCGAAGGGGCAGGCGGTGACGTTTCGGACCGAGTTGCCGCAGGCTTCGCGGGTGGTGATTCCGACGGCCGCGAGCCGCCGGAACAAGCTCGGGCGTGTCTTCAATATGAACGTAATGGAGCTGAATATCCTGGCGGGTGGTGATGTGCAGGATGGCGTCGGAGTATTCCTCGGCCACGTCGGCCAGCACTTCCATCTGCCGCGGGTTCAGGCCGCCGAAGGGAATTTTAATGCGCTGCATTCCCGGAGCGTCCCAGAGCGTTTCCGGGCCCTTGGCAAGCGGGTTGTTCGGGAAATTCAGGTCCTGGGTGGTGATGCCGTCGTGGCGCCGGCCATTGTCGTAGCGCTGACCGTACGCGCCGCGGCGCAGCCGCGTTTCGGCGAAGACCTTGTCCTCGATCTTCCCCTGCTTCTTCAGGGTAATTTGTGCTTCGAAGGCATCAATCTCGGCCGCCCACGGGGCTGATCTGTCCTTCGAGTCTATCTTTCCAAGTCATAAAAACAGCTCCTCACGAACAATCTCCAGTAAAGCCGGGCAAGTGTAGCAAGCAGATTTAGAATGTCTACCTAGTTTACCGATAGGAAATTGGGTGAAAGCGGCTTGCATGTTGCGACGCCCAATGAGCGGGCTATAGTAACGCCGGTAGTTTGAGGAGACTGATGGAGCCGCTGGTCGTTGATAACGTCACCAAAATATTCCGGCAAGGGGACAGGGCGGTCATTGCGCTCAAGGGCGTGAGCTTTTCGGTGCCTCAAGGCCAGTTTTTGGCCATTATGGGGGCCAGCGGATCGGGGAAAAGCACGCTTTTGCATCTGATGGCGGGGCTCACGGGGGTGGACAATGGCCGGGTGCTGATTCGCGGGGAGGATTTGGCGGTGATGAACGACCGGCAGTTGACCCTGTTTCGCCGGCGGCACATTGGTCTTGTCTTTCAGGCCTTCAATCTGATTCCCACTTTGACGGCCGCCGAGAACATGGCCTTGCCTTTGACGCTGGAGGGCAAGAGCCGGCGCGAGGTGGGGCCGAAGGTGGATGAGTTGCTGGAGACACTTGGGTTGTCGCATCGGCGGGAACATCGGCCTGATGTCATGAGCGGTGGGGAGCAGCAGCGGGTGGCGATTGGCCGGGCGCCGATTACCGATCCGGCCGTGATCCTTGCCGATGAGCCGACTGGGAATTTGGATTCCAACAACAGCCGGGCGGTGTGTGAGCTGCTGCGGGATTTGTCGGTGATCCATAACAAGACCATCGTGATGGTGACGCATGAGCCGTCGGTGGCGACGTATGCGAAGGAGGTGCTGGTGATGCGCGATGGCCACGCCATCCAGCGTTTTGCCACGCAGGAAACCAACGGCGGGGAAGGGCTGGCGGTGCGATATCAGGAATCGTTGCGGACGGCGGGCGTGGAGGGGTAAACCCATGGCCGTTGTAAAGCTTGCGCTTGCCAATTTCACTTCGCATCGCATTCGCGTAGGACTAACCGTCGCAGCCATCGCGGTGTCGGTGAGCCTGGTGGTGGCGGTAACGAGCGGGTACGCGTCGGTGAAGCAGGTGATCCAGCAGTATCTCACGCAGTACATGGGGACGACGGATGTGACCATCACGCGCAAGGGAGAGTATCGGGGGGACATTCCTGAACATGTGGTGGCCGAGGTGGCGGGGCATGGAGAGATTGCCCGGATTGCGGGACGGCTGGAAGCGGACACGAAGGTGCTGGACGCGGAGGGGAAGTTGTTGCCGCATCGGGACGTGAATGTCATTGGCGTGCGATTGCCGGAGGACAGCGCGGTGATGGCCCAGCCGATGGAGGGCGGGACGCCCGGGCGATGGTTTGCCGGCGAGACGGGGAATGTGACGGTGATCGATCAGGAGGCGGCGAAGCTGCTGGCCAGGGGAGATGCCGAGGACGAGAGCCGGCCGCCGTTGAAGGTGGGGGACGTGATCATCCTGCCCTCGCCGCCGACAACGATGCCGAGCACCCAGGCTGCGACTGGTCCGGCGACGAATAGGGCGGTGGCGGCTGGCGGGGCCGCTACTTTGCCAACGACCACGACAGCCCCCTCGCCCCAGGGGCGGCAATTGAAGCTGACGATTGTCGGCATCGTTCACAAGCCGGAAATCCTGGCCAAGAGTTCGCAGACGATCTACGTTCCGCTGGGGACGCTGCAGGAGTTTCTCGGCACGCCGGGGCGGATCAACCGAGTGATGATTGACCTAAAGCAGGGGGTGGAGCCGCGCGAGTTTTCTAAAACTCTTGAGCGGGGGTTGATGAAAGAGTATCCGTTTTTGAAGTTGACCACGGCGCGCGATAGCCGGGAAAAGCTGGAGCAGAACCTGCAGGGGATGGACTTCCTGAGCTACATGGGCGGGGCGATCTCGCTGCTGGCGGCCACGTTCATTGTATTTTCTACGCTTAGCATGGGTGTTGCGGAGCGCCCGCGCGTCCTGGCGATGCTGCGCTCGATAGGGGCATACAAGGGGCAGGTGGGGGCGCTGGTGGTGCTGGAGGCGATGTTGCTGGCCATGAGCGGCATCGCCGTGGGCCTGCCGCTGGGGTGGTTCTGGATCAAGCTGCTGGCGTGGAAGTTCAGCGATGTTTTTGCGTCCGGCGCGGTGATGAGCGGCGGGGGGATGTTGTTTGGCGTGGTGGGAACGCTGCTGGCGTCGCTGGCCGCGAGCCTGCTGCCGGCGTGGAGCGCCACACGCGTCACCCCGCTGGAGGGGATGACTCCTCTGGCCAATCCGTCGTCGCACCGCACGACTTTGATCTGCCTGGCGGCCGGGTTGCTGCTGATTTGCATCGATCCGTTCCTCACGCTGTTTCCGGGCCTGCCCAAGCCGGTGCGATTTTTTGGGCACTTTGGGTTGGGGCTGCCGTCGCTGATGCTGGGATTCTTTCTGGCTGCGCCGGCCTGCGTATGGCTGGTTGAGAAGACGCTGGGGGGCGGGCTTGCGACAGTGCTGCGGGTAAACCATTCGCTTCTCCGCCAGCAACTCAGCGGCAACATCTGGCGGGCCGCTGGCACCGCCGCGGCGCTGATGGTGGGGCTGGCAACGCTGGTGGTGCTGGAAACAAATGGCAACACCATGCTGAACGGGTGGCAGTTGCCGGACAAGTTTCCGGATATGTTTATCATGTCTCATGCGCCCTTTGGATTGGACGATACACAGATCGACATCCTGAAGCAGGTGCCGGGGGTGAACAAGCAAGACGTGCTGCCGATGCACATCGCCGTGCCCGGAATTGGGAACAGTTTTTTCTCCGTGGCTAAGGGCCTGACCAGCAGCAACACCATGTTCTTCGGCGTCGATCCCGAAAAGGCGCTGCGGATGATGCAGCTAGATTTTCGCCGCGATGACGGGCGCGCCGCTTCCCCCGACGAGCAGAAACGAATGAATGCTTATGCGATTTATAAGCTGAACCTCCATGTCGTGACGCTGAAAGACGGGACGCAACTGCGTGGCAACATCAGCAAGCGCGGTGAGGATTTGATTGTGCGGTGGAACGAAGGGGAGTTGCAGACGGTGCGAGTGAGTGCGGTGAAGCAACCAACCACCGGCGTGGCAGTCGGGCCGGCCGATGGGCTTGTGCTGGCGGGTGGAACGGTGATTCATGGACAGGTGGCGCGGAACGGGGAGGTGTATGAGGTGAAAGCGTTGGCCGGCGAATCGGCGCCTATCGCGGCCGGGGAAATTCAGTCGAATGTGCCGGGCCGGTATCTGATTGTGACGGATGAGTTTCGGCAGTTGAAAGGATTGAAGGTGGGGGACAAGTTCGCCCTCACGACTTCGGTGGCCGGGGACGTGGACTACACAATTGCCGGTATTGTGTGGTCGCCGGGGATCGACGTGATGGTCAGCATGTATGACATGGGCCGGCAATTCGAGGACCGCTCGGCGTCGAGCGTGTTTGGCAGCAAGGATGATGCGCAGCGCGACTTTGGGGTGCGGGGCGCCTTATTTGCCGCGGTAAACCTTGATCCGGCGGCCGGCGCGAAGCAGGAAGTCGAGGAGCGTATCAAGAACACCGTCGGCGGCTGGGGGTTGACTGCCTACGACGTGCGGCACGTGAAGTGGAAAATTCAGAACGGCTTTCGACGGTTGCTGCATCTGGTCAGCAGCGTTGCCTTGGCGGCCATTCTTGTGGCTTCGCTGGGCGTCACCAACACCATCATGGCGAGCATCCGCACCCGCCGCTGGCAACTTGGAATTTTGCGGAGCATCGGCGTCACGCAGGGGCAGGTTTTGCGGCTGATTTTGGCCGAAGGGCTGTTGCTTGGCGTCGTGGGGTGCGTGCTGGGGCTGGCGGCCGGGTTGGAGATGGCGGTGGATGCGGGGGCGCTGGGGCGCAACGTGATCGGGTATGGCCCGCCGATGAGCGTGCCCTGGCCAATCATTTTCGGCGGTTTGGGGATCATCATGGCGGTGGCGTTTTTGGCGAGCCTGTGGCCGGCTGGGAGTGCCGCCCGCACCGAGCCCCTGGCGCTGTTGCAGGCCGGGCGGGCGGCTACGTAGAACGCCGCGTCGAGCATATCTTTGATTGACCAGCCTTGGCCGAGTGGGGAGAATAGAATCAATCGAGGTGGCTGATGGCCGAGCAAGTTAAATGTGCCTGCGAGCGATGTTTTTGCACGGTCGCGGACGGCAAGGGCGTGGTCCGCGATGGCAAGCTTTACTGTAGCGAAACCTGCGCGTACGAATGCACCGAAACCACCTGCGTCTGCGTTCATGACCGCTGCGAAGGGAAGAACGCGAAGTAGCGGGGCGGCCTCGGGTCAAATAAACGGCAACTCGACCACTCGGCCGGTGCGCATCTTTCCTTCAGCCGGGACAGTCAACACAGTTCCAATAGCGAAGAGGGGTTTTTTAACGTAGCCGAGACAGATGGCCGCTCCCGAAAGAAGCGGCGAGACGGTACTGCTCATGATGGCGCCGACTTCGTTTTGATTGGCATCGTAGATTTGCGTCCCGGCGATGGGGAGGGCGTCGTCGTCGATGCGGAGGCCGATGAGTTGTTTGGCCACCTGGCTGCGCGCGTGCATGCGGGCGACGATTTCCTGGCCGAGGTAACAGCCTTTGGTGACGCTGACGGCGCGGCTGAATTGCCCAGTCTCGGCGGGGAGGATCGTGTCGTTGAAGTCGATGCCGAAGATTGGCCTGCCTGCCTCGACGCGGGTTGCGTTAAAGGCGGCCCAGCCAATGGGCGCAGGGGGTGGCGCACGGGAGTGGTTGTTGGGACAAGCTGCGCGGAGGTGATAGGGGTGGGCAAGCCGCCGCCGAAGCGGTCCAGCAGGGCCGTCCAAATTTCGGTTGCGCTTGCTGCGGGGATAAGCAGATAATGCCCCGGCACGCCGGCCGGATCATCGCGCCAGATCACGACATCCACGTCCATGAGGCGCGTTGAAGCCGAGCCGAGCGGCGGAAGTTCCGGGAGCGGCGATTCGAGGAACTGGTTGATAAGCTCCAATCCGCGCGGGCCGTGGATCGCCAGCTCGTGGAGGTTTCCGACCTGCGACGTCATCTTCACTTGCTCGGTGAAAAGATACTTATCAAAAGCGGCGCGGATCGGCTCAACAAGTCGGCCGTCCATTTCGAGGAGCGTACGCTCGCCCAGCTCCAGCACATTCATGTCGCTAACAATCCGGCCTTTGGTATTGAGGAAAAATGCGTAAACGCCTTGGCCGGGCGCGAGTCCGGTTTTAGTCTCTTTGCTCCAGGTCTGATTGGTCAGAAGGTTATTAAGAAATGCCAGCCTGTCCTTGCCGGAAAGTTCCAGCACGCCGCGCTGGGGTAGGTCCATCAACCCGGCCGATTTGCGAATGGCCGCGTATTCAAGCTCGGGCTGACCAAAGGTGCTGACGATGGGCGTCTGATCGTAAGGCTGGAGTTCCGCGTCGGCCTGCTCGTGCAGGGGGAGGAGGGGGTTTGGGAGGGGGCTGGGCATGGGAGGGATTGTATGCGGAGGTGCGGTGGTTTGGTCGTCGCAATTGATTCATTGATTCATCGGTGCATTAATTCATTGGAGGAGGGGCGGGGTTGGATGAGAGCGGCGTGTAGAATGTACATATGTTGCAGGCGCTCGGAATTCCCGGCATCGTTGTTACCGGAACGGACACCGGCGTTGGAAAAACATTGATCGCCGCGGCCATCGCCGATTGGTTTCGGGCACAGGGCAATCGCGTCGCGGTATGCAAGCCGGTGGCCAGTGGGTGCGTGCATCGGCGGGAAGGTTGGGTGAGCGAGGATGCCGAGTTCCTGGCCCACTGCGCGGGCGCGGCATCCGCTCGATCTGATCTGCCCCGAGCGCTATGCAGAGCCGCTCGCACCGGCCATCGCCGCGAAGCGCGGATCGGCCTGTCGATTGGGAAAATATCGATCGATCAATCCGGATTATGTCGGCCGATAGCGACGTGATGATCGTCGAGGGAGTTGGAGGGACGATGACGCCGATGGACCCAAAGCACACGTTTCTGGACGTGATGCAATGGCTGGGCGCGCCGGTGGTGGTGGTGGCACGGGCGTCGCTGGGGACGATCAATCACACACTGCTGACGTTGTCGGTCCTGCGAAGTCGAAAGATGAAGGTCGCGGGGGTGGTGATCAATTGTTACCCGGCCGACCAGACTCCCACGGCCGAGGAAACCAACCCGGGGGCCATCGAAAAATGGGGAAAGACGTCAATCCTGTCAATCGTCCCGCAAGACCGTGTCAACAAGATCGGCCAAGCCCTGGCCCCGCCACTGCCGGACGGAGTGACGGGGGCGATTGGACTCGTTGACTGGGCGGCGATCGCCGGGGTGGAAGAGGCAGCGCGGGGCGAAGACTGATCGTGGCGGAGGGATTGATGCATCGGTGCGTGGTAAAGCTTACAGCAACGTTCCACGCAAAACTGCGGACGCAACGGTGAAGTAAATGATCAGCCCGGTCACGTCGACCAGCGTCGCGACGAACGGCGCCGAGGCCGTCGCGGGGTCGAACCCCAGGCGGCGCAGCAGGAACGGGAGCATGCTCCCCACGACCGATCCGAAAGTCACTACCCCGATCAGGCTGCCCCAGACGGTTGCGCCCATGAGGTATGGGTGCTGCTCGTAGGTGGCCCAGCCCGCCCAGTACCATAGGCAGATGCGCAGGAAACCAATGGCGCCAAGGAACGCGCCCAGGGTAAGGCTGGTGCCGATTTCGCGGCTGAAGACCCGCCACCATTCGCGCAGCTTCACCTCCTGCAAAGCCAGCGACCGAATAAGGATCGACGTCGCCTGCGAGCCGCTGTTGCCGCCGCTGCTGATGATGAGGGGAACGAAAAGAGCCACCACCGGGGCCAGCGAGATGGCGTGCTCATAATGGCCCATGGCCGTGGCCGTGAGGGTTTCACCCAGGAACAACGCCGCCAGCCATCCGCCCCGCTTGCGAATCATCGACCAGAACCCGACGCTAAAATAAGGGGCGTCGAGCGCTTCCGAGCCCCCCAACTTTTGCATCTCGGCCGTCGCCTTTTTCTCCGAAAACTCCAGCACGTCGTCGGCCGTGATGATCCCGAGCATCCGCCCGTCAGCGTCAACCACCGGCAGCGCCACGCGATCGTACCGCTCAAAGGCCGCCACCACGTCCTCGCCGCTGGCCGTTGCGGGGATCGAGACGATCGGCCGATCTTCAATGTCGGCCACCTTCATGTCATCATCCGCCAGCACCAGCGAGCCAAGCCGCAAATCTTCGCGCAGCTTTCCATCGGCATCGACGACGTACAGAATGGCGAGCGTCTCCTTCCCCCGGCCAGTTCGCTTCACCAGTTGCAGCGCCTCCCGCGCAGTGATGTCAGGCGGAAGGGCAACATATTCGGGCGTCATGTATCGCCCGGCCGTGCCGGCCGGATACCCGAGCAAATCCCGCGTCGCCTTCAGTTCTTCAGGCGACAGCGATTCCAGCAATCGCCGGGTCACTTCGGCCGGCAATTCCTCCAACAGGCGCGCGCGATCGTCGGGCGTCATTTCGCCGACAAGGGCCTGCGTTTGATCGCTCGAAAGCGACTGAACCAGTTCCTCCTGAAACTCCAGCGGCAGATAAGAAAACGCGGCCGCCGCCCGGTCACGGGGCAAGACGCGAAAGATCACCCCTTCATCCTCGGGCGGGAGATCCACAATAATCTCAGCCAGATCCGAAGGGTCCAGCTCAGACAAAGCCTCGCGCAATTCATCCCACGCCTTCCGGCGGATAATTTCTTCGAGGTCAGCTTGAAGAACACTTCCAATCATTTCGATTCCTTCTCATTGCGCAATCTTCCGCGGCGTCGAAACGCGGACGACGTTGACGCTTCGCCCGCCGCCGAAACATATCCAAAAACCACCCCACCTGCACGCGGTGCCGTGTGGACCTTCATTGACCATCCCGTGCCGTTTTCCGCAAGGACGGAAAGGCGGCGTGGAGCCGCGGAGGGGGTGGTCGGTTTGGGTGGGTCTTGTGTTGTTGTAATTGAGTTGCGCGGGGGGTTTTGGGAGGGGGGTGAGGATTGACAAGGAGTTAGGCCAAAAGGGGCTTGTAAAAAGCGACACATAACCGACCACCAATCGACCACCAACCGACACGTAACCGACCACCAACCGACCACTAACCGACTATCAAAAGACACATAACCGACCACCAAACGACGCGGGGCTGGAGACATGAAACTGGAGACTGGAAACCTGAAAGAGGGCTGTTGGAGGGGGTGTGGGGTCGTTCGGATTGATTCATTGGAGGAGAGGGTCGGGTGGAGCGGAGGGAGGATGGGCTGGCGGGGGAAGAGGCCGAAGAGGCCGCGGATTTGCATTCGGGGTTTTGGTGGGTGGTGGAATGGGATGCTGTGGGCATGGGTGTTCCCCCGGAAGATGCTAGAGGCTGAGCGTATTGTATGAGGGATGTTAAGGTAGTGTCAAGGGAAATGTTTCTTTTGGCTGGCCACTGATGGACACAGATTAATGCTGATGGAGGGTGTTTGTGGGATGGATTTTGGTGTGGGGGCAGAGGAGGGGTGGTGGGGCGGTGGGCGGGGTGAGGGGTGGAAGGGACGGGCCGGGGCGGATGGGGCGGTGGAGTTCCGACCCTTAGAGATTTTCAGGCGGAGACAGTGCGATTCTGGCTGATATGGCCGGTGAAATATGGGGAATTGGCTCCCGACCGCTTAGAAATTGCTGAACACAGTTCGATTTACTAGCGGCGTCCCCTTAGCATTTCCCAGGAGTATACAGATGCTCAGCAGGCGGACTTTTTTGGGAGCCGCGGGTGCGGCGGTGGGGGCGGGGCTGATGGCGCGGTGCCGGAGCGCGGCGGCGTCGCCGGCGACAGAGCCGGCGGGTGGCAAACGCCGCTTTCACCTCTGCCTGGGCGGCGACAATCCGGAGCTGCTGCGGGCGGTGCGGGAGGCGCGAATTTCGAAGATCTGGATGACGGGGTTCTTCTATGGGCATTGGCCGGTGCCACTGGAGGAGCAGGTGGCGGGGTGGCGGAGAGTAGAGGCGGCGGGAATGGAGGCAGCGTCGATCAATCTGCCGCTGGGGCACCCAGGCGATGCTCTGGGTGCCAAGTCGGGGAACTTTCCGCTGACGCCGCCGAAGCATTGGAAGCTGGGGACGAGTTTGGACGGGCAAACCCACGCCGGTACGTCGCTGCACGCGCCGGCGACGCAGGAGAACGTCGCGGCCATTCGCAAGCTGCGCGAGGCCGGGGGCGGGAGGTGTTTCTGGACGACGATTTTCGCCTGGCCCGGTCTCCCGGAACAATCGGGGGGTGCTTTTGCGGGGAGCACAAGGAGCGGTTTCTGAAGCGGTCCGGCTATGCGGAAAAGGAGTGGACCCAGCTTCTGGACGCGGTGCGGCGGCGGGAGCTGACGCCAGTGCTGCGCGAGTGGGTGGAGTTCACCTGCGACGAGCTGAGCGCCTGTTTCAAGGCTCAGCGTGAGGCGGGGGGTGAGAAGCTGACGGTGGGGAACATGGTGATGTACATGGGCGCGGAGAAGGCGGGGGTGCGGCTCTCGGAGTACCAGAACGTGCCCCTGCGCGTGGGGGAATTACATTTTAACGACGGAGCGTTTGGGACGGTGAAGGGGAAAACCAACGAGCTGTTTAGCGCGCTGTTTCATCGCCGTTTTGTGCGGCCGGAGCTGGCGTACAGCGAAACCACCGCATTCCCCGCCGACCGGCTGTCGGCGCGGAACCTGGCGGCGAAGCTGGTTGTCTCCACGATCGCGGACGTGCGAAACACGATGTTCATGAGCGGGGCGACACCATTCCCCATAGAGCACTGGACGACGCTGGGGCCGGCTATGCGGCGGCAGGCCGCTTTGCACGAGAAGCTGGGGGGGCACACAACGCGCGGACCGTTCAAACATTTCTGGGGAGAGGCGGGCCGGTACG
Organism: uncultured Phycisphaerales bacterium; assembly: GCA_963788015.1. GTDB lineage: Bacteria > Planctomycetota > Phycisphaerae > Tepidisphaerales > Tepidisphaeraceae > JBBRHH01. The sequence continues at coordinate 99,855 of CAWBEY010000012.1, read as the reverse complement.
TGAGCGATGACAACCCGTACAGCCTGTTTCTGGCGGCGGGGGTGCCGTTTGAGGTGTGCGACGGTGCTGCCCAGCGAGGGGTACGTGTTCCTGGCGAACGCCGACGTGCAGGGAAGTTTACAGCCGCGCAAAGTGAGTCCAAGGCGACGCTGCTGGTGCGGCCGGGAGTGAAGGCGGGTGGGGCGGGGGTGTGCGGTAGCGGAGTCGATGGAAGAGCTGTTTGCGTTGAAGCGGGAATTGATGCCGCGGCTGGCGGGGGTGCCGGTGGTGGAGGAGGAGAAGCCGGTGGTATGTGCATGGTACCCGACGGCGCGGGCGGTTTTGCTGTGGAATTTGTCGGAGAAGGAGGAGGCCTTTACGGTGCGGCTGGGGGATAAGAGGCGCGAGGTGAAGGTGGAGGGACTTGGGTCGGAGGTGGTGGAGGATTTGGGGTAGGGGGTGCGTTAATTTGGGAAGGAGAAGGAGAAGGAGAAAGAGGAAGATTCGGAGCGAGGAGCGGAAAAGCGGTCCGAGGAAGAATGGACGAAAATTGTGAATGTCCCCTTTGGCCTTTCTTGTGGGGTGGAGGTGGAGGGGGACGGGAGTGGGCGAGGGGTGGTGGGGCGGTGGGCGGAGTGGAAGGGACGGGCCGGGGCGGATGCGGCGGTGGATATTATGAATGCCCCCTTATCCTCTTCTCGGGGTGAGGTGTGGAAGGGACGGGCCTGGGGGCGGCTGCGGCAGTGGATATTATGAATGTCCCCTTATCCTTTTTCATCTCCTGTCTTCTTGACAATTCCTGCGCGCGCTGGGTCAGTGCCCTCGGTCACAAGCTGAATCGTCGGATTCACGCCGCCATTCGTGCCGGTCTGCTGTCCCTGTGTGGGGGCGGGCGGTGTTGTGGCAGCCGGTTTTCCGTCCGATCCCCCTCCAGATCCTGAATTCTGCGGCGTGTTCTGTTGTTGCTTTGCCATTTTATCGCTGTCTCCATGTCGCTCGACGTATCCACGCATGAGGACGGTAACGACAAAAATCAGCACAAACAGTCCGGCCATGGATACGCTTCGCTTTGCCCATTTTAATTGAGACGCTTTCCAGTGCAAGTTTTTTCCGTTGGCGACTACCATCTCCTTTATCGCGCCAATATAGCCCCAATAAACCTCATCAATTTCTCCCGAGCTGAAGTCAGCGATGGCTTTTTCGTCCAAACATAAATGCTGAATCTTCTCAATCCGAAGGATTCTCAAGATGATCAGCCACGCGGTTGCAACTGCCGCAATAGAGAGTGCGCCGCTGATTAAAGCGAGTAGTGTTAGGAAAGACCACGGCCTTAGCGGGGAATCTAGGAACCACTTCGCGAAAATTGCAGTGACGGCGACAGTTATGGCGAGGACAGTCATAAATCTCGCGGCTTTGTCTTCAACGCGCTTAAGGCTTTCGTAGTCGTCGCATGCACCAATTGCGCGAATTCATACAACTCTTTCAAGTTCCTTCGCATCGACCCCCGATTATCGAGTTTTCCAGTGAATTGCAAGCACAACTCATTGTTATTGCTGAACATTTCATCTTCGCCCACTAATGTAGGACTGCCTGAAGCACTGAGTGGTTTCAGTATCGGTTGAATATCGAAAGCGTCTCAGTCGCGGAAAAGGGGATAAGTACGAATGCCATTCACTTTAGCGACTTCCCCCTGTCTTTTCAGCTCTTTTCGCAGTGTTTTCCGCGGTCGGGTCATCACGCTGTAGCCGCCTGCCGCGGTCCTTCTTCACACGCGGCTCATGGCAGCCCGGTCGATCGGGGTTCACCACCAGATCCGGCACGTCCTGGCCGGGCGCGGCCGCCAAAAGCCAGCGGACCGCATCAATGAAGCTGATCCGCTCGGGCGTCACGCCCTGTTGCTGCGCCGCCTTGCACCATCACCGCATGAACCGAGGTTGTACACCAGGCAGTAGATCGCCAGTTCCTTGCGCACGCCGTCTGGGGTCTTGCTCTTGACCTTCCGCATCTTCAGCGTGGTCTTGAGCTGGGCGAAGTGTGTCTCCACTCGCCAGCGAATGCCGTAAAGCTCGGCGACCTTCGCCTTGGGATACAGCTCCGGGTCCAGCAGCGTCGTGGCGATCGTCACCACAGCGTCCGCTGCCCTTTGCGCTGCAGCGCGTAGCGCAGCTCCCGCACCTCCAGCCACTCGGGCATCAACGCCCATTGCGCGGCGCTCATCCAGCTCGGCGGGTTGGACGGACGCTTCCAGCGCACGACCTGGTCGTGCTTGCCCAGCCGCCGCACGAACGTCGAGGTGGCGGCCCTTGCCCGGCTCTTGTTGCCCTGCCCTTGCGCAGCTTGCTTCGACGGCGTGCGCCTTTGCGGTGTGGGCGGAAGTCGACCGTCTGCCGCTGGTGCATGCGGAAGCAGGCCACACCTCGCGGGCGGCCAGCATCGCCAGGTGAACGAAGGAGCAGAACCCGCAGTCCCCGACCAGCAGGTCGCCGGCGCTTGAGCAGCGGATGCAGTTGCCAGACCTTGGACTGCTCGTGGGTGAACAGCGGGAACCCGATCGCTTCGACCACCAGCCCGGTGAAGGCGTCGAACAGCCCCAGCAGCTTGGGCACGGGAAAGCCGCACACCTCCTTCTGGCCGGTGGGCTGTCCGAAGGCTTTTTGCAAGGCGGGCGTGTCGGGCGTGATCGTGCTGGAGCCGTCGACCAGGATACGGCCCGCAGCCCGCACCAGCGGACACGCCTCGTCGCCGCCGCCGCATGCCAGAGAACTGCGCATGGCAGCGGAACTTTGCCGCAGCAGTGGTCTGCACCACCGCCAGCGGCAGGCGCATCCGCGCCTTGCAGTACGCGGCGGCGTTGACGGCGTGTCCCGGCCAGATGCCGCAGGTGAGTGATGGCGGTGTTGAAGCAGAGCACCTGCAGGACGAACAGGTGGACCGTGGCCACCGGCCCCAGCTTACGCTCTGCGCCACTGGTGCCCCGCCGCCCGGCAGGCCGCGAGTCGATCGACTCGTCGGCAGGTACGGCTCCAAGTCCTGCTTGATCCGCGAGCCAGCGTGGCGTGAGATGCTTGCCATCCGTGGCCTCCTGTGGGTGGTGGTGTCGTCGAACAACAACATCATCGCAGGAGGTCACTGTCTGCGCTAGCTTTGTAAGTCTATGATGCGGCGCGGAGTTATGGGCAATCGCTAAAGTGAATGGCATTCCGACTTATCCCCTTAGAATTGTCCGCGGACTTATCCCCTTAGAATTGTCTGTTGCGCCTTGGATTTTGGGAGCCGCAGTATGGGTCTTTTGGGTCCCAAGATGGTCTTTACTTTTTAGCCGGCTTTACTGTGACCCTCAGGGTATCGTGTGTGTCGTTTCCTACTTTAATCGTAAGTTCCTGTACGCCGGGTTTGGCGTCGGAGGCCGCGATGACCTTGAACTCGTAATTGGTTTCACCTGATTCGACCCTGGCGTTGAGGCCGTCCTGGCCTTGGGTGATGCTTATGTCTCCCTTGACGGGCTTCGCAATAAAATAGGGGGCTGTCACCTCCTGTCCTTGTTCGACTTCGACGCGAGGATGCGCCATTACTGACCACGCGCCCGTGCTGACGGGTTCCTTCACCGTCACCTTGAGCAAGGCTGAATTGTCGGCCTTCTTCACGATGAGATCGATTTGTCCGACCTTGGCGTCCTTCGCAGCGTTCACGTTGATGAAGCCGTTCTTGATGGTGGCCGTGACACCGTCTTTTTGGCCCTCTACCTGATCCACTGCACCGACCCCTCCCGTGGATATGGTTTCACCAAACCCCTGAACCAGCGTCACCTGGTTGGAAGAAAGGCTTAGACCGGTTTGAGGCGGACGACTGGTCTTTTCACAGCCGGCGATCACACACAACCACAACAAAATAACGACGCCAAGAGAAAGAACTGTTTTTCGGATCATGGCAATTGTCTCCGTGGTTTTTTGGAGCATATGGAATTGTGGGGCGTGGAGCAACATTTTGTCTGGGTTGGGACAGTTCCAACTTCGGAACTCCGAGAGTTGGGGATTGCATATCGGGGTGCCGGCGATGGCGAGTGGGGAGACGGTAACGGTGGGTGAAGGGCGTTGGGCTGCTGCGTGGTGTTCGCGGATGTGGGCGGCGGGCTTGGGGGGGGTGTGGGGGCGATTGGAAATGGAAGGTGTTAACTGTTCTCCTGCTGCGCGGTAGTGCTTGTCCTGAAAAGAAGGTGCCGCTCGGGTGGGGGCAGCTACCGTGTCCGCCGAGGGGAGGGGGATTTGATGGGACGGTAACATGTTCGCCCGCTGTCGCGGGCAGTGCCGCTCGGCTCGCGGCACCTACTTTGCGCGTCCAAGGAAATCAAAGGGGATAAGCACATGTTCACCGCGCTGGTGGGAACTAAACAGGATTGGTTCCTCAGCGAGCGGAATTATTCGGTTTGGCCGGAAGAGGAATCGGGTGGGTTATGAGTGCGCGTCGCATTAGTAGTTGGCGGGTTGGGAGGATGCCGGTTGCGTGGCGGGTGCTGCGGGGGAGGAATGTTCGAAGAGGGTTAGGGAGGTGCGAATGGTTCTGGCTACGCCCCAAGCGGCGGGGAGGCTTACTACGGCCCATGCGATGATGAGGGCGATTGTGGGCGATTTGCGGGGGTTGTTGGTGATGTTTGTCATGGTGAATACTCCTGGGGTTAGTGGGGTTGGGGGACGGGGAAGTGGCTGTGTTCATCGGCCACATATTTTTCGGAGACTGGCCGGACCAGCAGGTTGGCGAGGAAGCCGATGACGAGGAGGGCGGCCATGATGTAGAGGGTGAAGGAGTAGGCTTCGGCCTTGGGGACGCCGCGATTGAGCTGGTATTCGCGGAGATAGTTGACGAGCACGGGGCCCAGGACGCCGGCGGCGGACCAGGCGGTGAGGAGGCGGCCGTGGATGGCGCTGACGTGGGAGGCGCCGAACATATCGCGGAGGTAGGCGGGGATGGTGGCGAAGCCGCCGCCGTACATGCTGATGATGAGGCAGCAGGCGACGACGAAGAGGGTGACGCTGTCGAGATGGATGGCGTTGGTGTAGGGGAGGGCGATGTAGAGGGTTGCGCCGAGGACGAAGAAGATCATGTAGGTGGGCTTGCGGCCGATGAGGTCGGAGGTGCTGGACCAGGCGAATCGGCCGGCCATGTTGAAGAGGCTGAGGAGGCCGACGAACCCGCCGGCGGCGATGGCGGTGACGCGGCCTTTGAACATTTCCTGGATCATGGGGGAGGCTTGCTCGAGGATGCCGATGCCGGCGGTGACGTTGGTGCAGAGGACGATCCAGAGCAGCCAGAACTGCGGGCGTGAGGGTGGCGCGGCCGGTTTCGACGGAGTGGGTGGTGATCATGGCGGATTGGCGGGCTCGGGGATCGTAACCGGCGGGCTTCCAGCCGTCGGCGGGGACGCGGACGGTGAAGGCGCCGAACATCATGAAGAAGAAGTAGATGGCACCCATGGCGAGTCATGGCCTGCCAGACGCCGTTGGAGGTTTGGGATTTGAAGTGGTTCATGAGTGAGATGGCGAGCGGGCCGCCGATCATGGCGCCGCCGCCGAAGCCCATGATGGCCAGGCCGGTGGCCATGCCGGGGCGGTCGAGGAACCATTGGATGAGGGTGGAGACGGGGGCGATGTAGCCGAGGCCCAGGCCGATGCCGCCGATGACGCCGTAGCCGAGATAGAGCATCCAGAGCTGGTGGAAGCGGACGCCGAGGGCGGAGATGAAGAAGCCGGAGGCGAAGCAGCAGGCGGAGGCGAACATGGCCTTGCGCGGGCCGGCGCGTTCGAGCCACTGGCCAAAGACGGCGGCGGAGAGGCCCAGGAAGACGATGGCGATGGAGAAGATCCAGCCGAGCTGCGGGACGGTCCAGTCCTGGCCGGGGATGCTTTTGTTGATGCCGATGACCTGGGTGAGGGGGATTTTGAAGACGCTGAAGGCGTAGACCTGGCCGATGGAGAGGTGGATCGCGAGGGCGGCGGGCGGGACGAGCCAGCGGTTGTAGTTGGGGCCGGCGATGGAGTGGTTTTTATCGAGAAATGAAAGGAGGGCCATGAAGAACTCCGCGAAAGAATTGCAGCCTTCCATGGCCGGGGGCCACGGGGAGTATGCAGAGGGTGTGCCGGGCATTTTGAGGAAAATCCTGAGGCGTGGCGTCGGCGATCTGGAGTTTGGGGGCGGAGCGGGAGAGGTGGGGGCGATTGAGGTTACAATGCGCGGATGACGAGTGAAGAGCTGCAATTGGAGTGTGAGCGTGGGCAGGAACAGTTGATGGCGATGGAGTATCTGGAGGCCGAGCGGACGCTGGCGGCGGCGGAGGCGGCGGCGTGGGAGCAGCGGGATTTTGATACGCTTTCGCGGTTGTACATGCCGCTTCAGGAAGCGCGACGCCAGCGGCGGCAGCGGTGCGGGGAGGGGATTGTGCGGATGGATCTGATTGCGCGAGGGCCGGATGATCTGATTGAGGGACGGAGGGTGATTGAGGATTTTCCGCATGGGCAGTTGCTGGTGGCGGGGTGGGGTTCGATCGAGCCAGCGCGGGAACTTCGGGCTGCAGGCGGAGCGGGGGCTTTATGTGGAGACTTTTTTGGCTGCGGCATATCCGACTCTGGGGGGGAACGTCGTGGTGATTTCGCCGTTGGAGGAGGTTGGGTTGCCGGATGTGGAGGCGCGGCCGGTGGAGGAGTTGGTGGGGTTGTTGCCGGCCGGGTGTTTGGTGATGCGGGCGGAGGAGTTGCCGCGGGGAAGCATGGCCGGGACGCCGGGAACATATGCGCGGGTGATGGCGATGTGGGAGCGGTTGCATGGGCCGTTTTTGGCGGCGGCGGATGGGGAGGGGGAGCGCTGAAGCGGATGGAAGGGTATCGGCTGACGACGCGGGTGGATTATGCGTGTGAGTTGGCGCATCAGAGGTTGTCGGATGCGGTGCGCGGGGTGGGGAGGGGGTGAGGGAGGCAGGGGCTGCGTGAGGGCGGAGACAACTGGCTCGTGATCACCGTGATCGTCAAGTACGCATGATCGGAGGATTGAACGATGAAACTCAGTTATGACCCGCAGTACAACATCGCGTACATCCAACTGCGGCGAAAATCGGGACAGGTATGAACGGTTCAGGTAAGCGAAGAACTGAACGTCGATATCGCCGAGGACGGGAGCATCTACGGAATTGAGTTGCTCAACGCCAATCAGCAACTGGCCAAGGGGAAGAACGTGGTCCTGGAAAACCTCACCACCGGTCAGCGAGAGAAGCTTAGCCTGGCGAGCTAACCGCATAACAAAAAGCCCATACGAGAAATGTGAAGGAGGAGATTGAGCACATCCTTGTTCGCCCGATTGAGAGCCGGCGAGGCGATGACGACTCGGTCCTTGTGACTGGAAAAACCTGGCGCGGGCGGTATCTGAAAGTCATTGTGTCGTTCGATGAGGATCGGCGAGGCTGTTTCGTGATTACGGCGTATGTTGTGCAGGGCAAGCCGCTCAAGGCGTTGCGCCGCCGGATGCGAAGAAGAGGACAGTCAACATGAGCAAGAAGAGCTCGGTGAAAAAACGGCCGGGGCGTGGGGGGATCGGGAGACTGTCGCGCAAGGTGCCCAAGGTGGATCCGAACGTGTATCCCAAGGGGTGGGACCGCCAGCGCGTTGAGGCGGTGATTGCGCATTACGAGAACCAGAGCGAGGATGAAGCGGTGGCCGAGGATGAGGCGGCGTTTCGGGATGGGGCGTTTGCCATGATGCAAGTGCCGCTGGAACTGGTTCCGAAGGTTCAGAGACTTCTCGCGAAGCGTGCTGGGTGAACACGCCGGCCCGGCTCTTCATCAAGAATCCTCAGGCGTTGCCCCGGCAGAGATTGGGTTGGGGTGGGGGTTATTACTTGGCGGCGGTTTGTTCGGCGCGGGCGAGGTCTTCGAGGGCTTCGTCGAGGCGTTCGTCGGTCATTTGGCCTAGCTCGTCGAGGGCGAGGAGGGCGGCTTTTTGTTCGGCCATTTTTTTGTTGGGGCCCCAGGCGGAGTTGTAGCGTTTGCCGTCGATGCAGACGCAGACTTCGAAGCATTTGCTGTGATCGGGGCCTTTTTCGTCGAGCAGTTCGTAGATGGGGGTGGCGTTCATGGTGCGCTGGGCGTGCTGCTGGAGAATGGCCTTGTAGTTTTGCTGGTGGCTGTTGCGGGTGATGAGGTCGATCTTGGGGGTCATGGTGCGCAGGACGTAGGCTTTGACGAGCTCGAAGCCGCCGTCGAGGTAGATGGCGGCGACGATGGATTCGTAGACGCCGGCGGCGAGGGAGGAGGGGACGCTTTGGCCGGTACCGACGCCTTTGCCGATGATGAGCAGCTCGGTGAGGCCGGTTTCGTTGGAGACGTCGGCGCAGGTTCGGCGGGAGACGACGGCGGATTTGATTTTGGTGAGCTCGCCTTCGAGGTATTCGGGGAAGCGAAGGTAGAGGGCTTCGCAGATGATGAGGTCGAGGACAGCGTCGCCGAGGAACTCCATGCGCTCATTGCTTTTGAGGCGGGTGTCGGCGATGGAGGCGTGGGTGAGCGCCTCCTGTAGGAGCTGGGGGTTTTGGAAGGTGTGGCCGAGGAGCTTCTCGGCTCGCTGGATCGTTTCGGGCTTCACGCTGATTCTTCAGATTGCTTACATCCCGTGTGGAAATTAACAGTGATGGGCCAAAGTGTCAAACTGACGCAATCTGCGGCGTGTGGCTGTGCGGGGGCAGTCCCATGCAATTTTATTGGCCACGACGCGTTGTGGGGGCGGTAAAAGCACTGAGGGGAGTGCGCCGGTAATTACGCAAGGGTAAACCATGGGCTTTCGCAGAGGCATTTGGTGAGACGGCCGGTTCCGCATGGGCTGATTTGTGGTGCATAATAGGCACCCCGAGGGGGAATGGAGAAATGCATGATGCTCGGCGTTGGGTGGGGCGGTCGCTTAGGTGGCCGGGGCCATTGATCTCCACCTGGAATGGGCGGACTCTCATCCGGTTCTCAGGAACCGGGCGCTATGGTTCGCACGATTGAAGTTTTGATACGTTTTGCAAAGGATCGGAATTGATGTTTTCTAGAGAGATTAAATTACCGCTGACGATTGAGGCGCTGGAGTTGCGCAGGCTTTTGTCGGGGACGTCGCTTGGCTTTAATGGCGGACAGCCGCTGGATATTTCCAATACTGCTCCGACGGTTGTGGAGGCGGAGAATTATGACACGGGGGGCGAGGGCGTTGCGTATCACGACACTGACGCGGCCAATGCGGGCGGCGCTATCGGACGAGTGAGGGCGTTGACGTTGAGAGCAATAGCGGGGGGTTTGACGTGGGGTATGTGAAGGCCGGGGAGTGGATCAATTACAGCGTGAATGTTGTGGCGGGAGGGAGTTACAATATTGGCTTCCGGGTGGGGTCGGCTGGGAAGGGGGGCTCGTTTCATCTTGAGCAGGATGTGGGGACGAATACGACTGGCGCGATCAATGTCGGCAACACCGGCGGGTGGCAGACCTGGCAGACGGTGAACTCGAAGACTGTGCAGTTGAACACGGGGCCGCACATTTTCCGGCTGGTTTTTGATTCCAATGGATCGACCAATTTTGTGGGGAACATCGACAACTTCACGATTACGCCGGTGCTGTCGCCGCCGCCAGGGGGGACGTCCACGGCTTATAACGGGGTGGTGCCGAGCATCTCGAAAGCGGGGACGGCCACGATTGAGGCGGAGAATTATGATTCGGGTGGGGAAGGGGTGGCGTATCACGACAGCGAAGCGCAGAACCTGGGCAATGCGTATCGCACGAGCGAGGGTGTTGACGTGGAGAACGCCAGCAGCGGGTTTGACGTGGGGTATATCAAGGCGGGGGAGTGGCTGAATTATAGCGTGAATGTGGTGGATGCAGGGGCTTATAACCTGGGCTTCCGGGTTGCTTCAGGTGGGAAGGGTGGGGCGTTTCATCTTGAGCAGGATGCGGGCAGCAACACCACGGGGGCGATCAATGTGGGGAACACGGGCGGCTGGCAGAATTGGCAGACGGTGGCGGTGAATAACGTGCAACTGTCGGCGGGGACGCATACGTTTCGGCTGGTTTTTGATTCCAACGGATCGACGGGGTATATCGGGAATCTGGACAATTTCACGCTGACGGCCGCATCCGTATCGCCTCCGCCGGGTGGGGTATCGACACCGCACAATGGCCTGATTGGCATTTCGGATACGGCTGCGAGCACGTTTCAGATTGAAGATTACGACGATGGGGGGGAAGGGGTTGCGTATCACGACACGGAGGCGCAGAACCTGGGCGGGGCGTATCGCACGAGCGAAGGGGTGGACGTCGAGAGCAACAGCGGCGGGTTTGACGTGGGCTACACTAAGGCTGGGGAGTGGATGAATTACAGCGTGAACGTGGCGGCGAGCGACACGTACAACATCGCGTTTCGGGTGGCGTCGGCGGGGAAAGGCGGGACGTTTCATCTGGAGCAGGATCCGGGCAACAACGTGACGGGGACGGTGAATCTGCCGAACACGAATGGGTGGCAGACGTGGAACAATGTGACGGTGAAGAACGTGCAATTGACGGCCGGGACGCACACGTTTCGGCTGGTGATGGATTCGGTGGGGGGGACGGGTTTTGTGGGGAACATGGACAGCGTGACGATCACGCCGACGTCGCTGGTGCCGCCGCCTCCACCGCCTCCGCCGCCGGCCGGCATTACGGTGGGGGCGAACAAGAACGTGGCGAAGATGAGCGGGAGTCAGGCTGAGACGACGATTGCGATCAATCCGGCGAACCCGAATAACATTGTGGTGGTGGCGCTGAACGGCGCGAATGCGGGAAACCAGGTGATGCTGAGCCGCAGCACCGATGGCGGGAATACGTGGACATCAAGTCTGCTGGGCGGTGCGCAGGATGGGGTGAACGCGAACACGATTCGCGAAGATCCGCACGTGGCGTTTGATTCTTATGGGAATTGCTATGTGGCGTATGTGGTGGCCGCGGGGACCAATGAGGTGAGGGCGGTTTGCGGGCGGAGCTCCAATGGAGGGGCGAGCTTTTCGTTCGTGACGGCGGCGGGCGGAACCGGGACGGATGCGGATGGTTTGAACATGGGGACGGGGCCGGACGGGAGCGGGCATCAGGTGGTGTATATCAGCTATTCGGATTATGGGCCGAATCGGGTGAAGGTGGCGCACGCGACGGCGACGGCGCTTGGGCAGTGGGGGAGTTTTTCTACGCAAACGGTGAGCAGCACGGCGAATGGCAATGAATCGTCGGTGGCGATTGGGCCCAATGGGGAGGTTGCGGTGGTGTGGCAGAACCCGGATGGCGGGACTGGGCCGTCGACTTTGTTCATAGCGACGTCGTCGGGGGGAACAATGCGTTTTCGGCGCAGCGCGTGATTACGACCACGGCGGTTGGTGGATTTACGACGGTGCCGGCGCAGCCGAATCGCGGCTTTGACGTTGAGGCGCATATTGGGTTTGATCGGAGCGGCGGGGCGGCCAACGGGCGGCTTTACCTGGTGTACACGGACAAGATCAGCGGCGGGGCGGATACGGACATCATGTTCCGATACTCCGATGATCTGGGTCAGACGTGGACGGTGGCGAGTTTTGTGAACGATGATACTGGCAGCGCCAGCCAGTTTGATCCGGCGTTGGAGGTGGATCAGAAGACGGGGAACGTTGGCGTGTCGTGGTATGATGTGCGCAACAGCTCGAACAACACGACGGTGGAAGAATTTGCCGCGGTCAGCAGCGACCACGGGCAGAGCTTTTCGGCGAATGTGCAGGTGGCGGCGGGGTTGTCGAGCCAGTCGCCGAGCAACAATGCTTATGGGGCGCTGGGGGACCAGGACTTTGGCGACTATTCAGGGCTGGCGTTTTATGCAGGGAAGCTGCGGCCGGCGTGGATGGACAACACCAACTCGACGCACGACAACCCCGATGGGACCAACTCGCTGTTTGATATTTATACGGCGACGGTGACGGTGGTTTGAGGATTCATTCACCGGCATTATTCGCCGGCGGGGGTTTCGAGGGAGCCGGGGGCGAAGCCGTGGCGGAGGGTGTTTTCGGTGATGGTGCGGGCGATGACGAAGTTGAGGAGGTAATCGGGGCCGCCGGCCTTGGTGCCGCCGCCGGAGAGTTTGAAGCCGCCGAAGGGTTGGCGATCGACGAGGGCGCCGGTGATTTTGCGATTGATGTAGAGATTGCCGACGCGGAATTCGCGGCGGACGCGTGCGATGTTGAGGGGGCTTCGGGAGTAGAGGCCGCCGGTGAGGGCGTAGGGGGTGGAGTTGGCGAGGGCGAGGGCTTGGGTCATGTCCTTGGCTTTCATGACGGCGAGGACGGGGCCGAAGATTTCGTCGCGGGCGATGGCGGCGGTGTGGGGGACGTCGGCGAAGACGTGGGGGCCGACGAAGAAACCTTCTTCAGCTAATGGACCGACGTCGACTGCGCAGGCGAGGGTGGATTCGCTTTTGCCAATTTGGATGTAGTCGTTGATGCGTTTTTGGGCGTCGGCGTCGATGACGGGGCCGACGAAGCTGGAGGGATCGTCGGCGGGGGCGACTTTGAGAGAGCGGGTGACTTCGACGAGGCGTTTGAGGAAGGTGTCGTAGAGGCCTTCGAGAACGATGGCGCGGGAGCAGGCGGAGCATTTTTGGCCGGAGTAGCCGAAGGCGCTGTGGGCGACGCCGAGAACTGCTTCGTCGAGGTCGGCGTCGTCGTCGATGATGATGGCGTTTTTGCCGCCCATTTCGGTGATGACGCGTTTGACGTGGGATTGGCCGGCGGGCGTGCGGGAGGCCTGCTCGTTGATGGCGAGGCCGACGGCTCTTGATCCGGTGAAGGCGATGATTTCGACATCGGGATGCTGGACGAGGGCGGGGCCGATTTCTTCACCGATGCCTGGGAGGAAGTTGACGACGCCGGGGGGGAGGCCGGCTTCTTCGAAAATTTCCATGAGTTTGGCGGCGATGACGGGGGATTGCTCGGCGGGCTTCATGACGACCGTGTTTCCGGCGGCGAGGGCGGCGGTGGTCATGCCGCAGAGGATGGCGAGGGGGAAATTCCAGGGGGCGATGACGACGGTGACGCCGCGGGGCTCGTAGAAGTAAGCGTTTTCTTCGCCGGGAACGTCGTGGTGCTGGGGGCGAAACAGGCGGAGCATTTCGATGGCGTAGTAGTTGCAGAAGTCGATGGCCTCGGCGACGTCGGCGTCGGCTTCGCGCCATTGTTTGCCGGACTCGAGGACTTCCCAGGCGGCCAGCTCATATCGGCGCTGGCGGAGCAGATCGGCGACGCGATGGAGAGTGGCGGCGCGGAGTTCGGGGGTGGTGTCGCGCCAGGTTTGGAAGGCCTGGCCGGCGGCGGCGACGGCGGTTTGGACGTGATCGACTGAGGCGCTGGCGGAACGGCCGACGACTTGTTTCTGGTGGGAGGGATTTACCGAGTCAATCGAGCGATCGGTGGGGATGCGCTGGCCGGCGATGACGAGGGGATAGTTTTGGCCGAGTTGTGGCTGGATAGAGTCGAGGGCGGTCTGCATGGCGGCGCGGGACGCATCGCGGCTGAAGTCGGAGAGGGGCTGGTTTTGGAACTGGATGGGGTGGCCGTTGCCATTTTTCGATCGGGCGGTCGGATTGTGTCGCGAGATGGGGGCGGTGATGGGGTTCATCAGGAGTTGCTCCTCGGGTGCGTGCTCGTGAAAGCCGGCGCGTAGGAAGGATTCGTTGGAGGTGTTTTCGAGCAGTCGGCGGACCAGATAGGCCATGCCGGGCAGAAGCTGGCCCATGGGGGTGTAGACGCGGACGCGCTGGCCCATGGCGACGAGAGCGGTTTTGATGGGGTCGGCCATGCCGTAGAGCATCTGGAACTCGTAATGGCCGGGACTGAGGTTGAGGCGGCGGGCCTCGGCGAGCGCGTGGGCGATGCTGCGGATGTTGTGGCTGGCGATGGCGGGGCGAAGCAGGTCGTGGCGCTGCATCAGGAAGGTAGTGAGGAGCTCGAAATTGGCGTCGGTGTCGGGCTTGCGGGTGAAGACGGGGATTGGCCAGTTGTTCTGGGCGGCGTTGACGGTTTCGAAGTCCCAGTAGGCGCCTTTCACCAGACGGACGGTGATGGGCGTGCCGCGCTGGGTTACCCAGGCGTGGAGCATTTGGAGATCGTCGGCCGTGGAGCGGAGGTAGGCCTGCATGGCGATGCCGATGTCTTTCCAAGCGCGAAACTCGGGCTCGCTGAAGACTTCCCGGAAGATGCGGAGGGTGAGATCTTTGTAGGCGTATTGCTCCATGTCGATGTTGACGAAGGCACCGCGCTGGCGGGCGAGGAGGAGGATGGGGCGGAGGCGCTCGCGCACGGCGGCGCTGGTTTGTTCGGGGGCGATGGGGTCGAACTGGCTGTAGAGGGAGGAGAGCTTGATGGAGACGTTGACCGCGCCGGGCAGGAGGCGGTGGGCGGACAGGGCGTGCTGGGTGAGGCCTTCGATCACCCGCAGGTAGGATTGCTGATACTGCAGGGCCTCGGCCTGGGAGAGGACGGCCTCACCCAGGAGGTCGATGGTGAAGTCCTGGTGATGGCGTTTGAGGCTGGTGATGACATCGATCGCGCCGGGCAGATCGTCGGCGGCAATGAAGCGCCTGGCGAGTCGGCGCGTGTTGAGGCGGGTGAGGTTGGCGATCCACGAGCCGAGCACGCCGTCGTGGGGGAGGAGGGTGAGGGCGGCGCGGATAAGAATGGGCAGGCGGTCATTCACCTTGCCCGAGTATTCGCGCAGATGTTCGAGGACCTGGGCGGGGGAGGTGAGGCCGGGCAGGACGTCGATGAAGCGGAACAAGTGGGCCTTGAGGTGCTCGTCGCGCATGCCCCAGTCCATGAGCCGCTCGTCGAGCCACTGGGTGGGTGAAAGATGAGGCGGGTGCTCCCGGACCCGGGCAAATAGCTCGTGACCAATTCGCCGGGTAGAAGTTTCAACGTCTTCAACGATCGCGGGCATCCTACTACTTTGTAGGTGTCGTGAAGGGCGGGGGCAAGCTTTCAGGCGGCACCGTGCGGCGTGAGCTTGGGCCGCTGGGCGCGTAGAATGCCGGGTCGATGAGCGAGGTTAAGGCGCCGGTAAAATCTGAAGCAGTCCTGGCCCGGCGGGTGGAGACTCTGGACGGGGTTGGGCCGACGCGGGCGAAGGAACTGCGCGCGGGGGGTGGGGACGTTGCGGGATTTGCTGGAGTATTTTCCACGGGATTATCAGCTTGAGAGCGCGGAGCGGCCGATTGGGGAGCTTAATGGCGTGGGGGTGCAGATTGCGCGGGGGGAGGTGGTGGCGGTGGATTATGTGGGTGGGCGCGGCCGGCCACGGTTTGAGGCGACGCTGGCGGATGGGGGGGCGCGGCTGGCGTTGTGCTGGTTTAATGCGTCGTGGCTGCGGGGGAAGATTCGGCCGGGGCTGATATTGCGGGTGCAGGGGGCGGTGAAGTTTCGGGGGAACATTCCGCAGATGGTTCAGCCGATGTGGGAGGTGATTGAGCCGGAGGCAGAGAGTGTGGGGGAGGATCGGCTGCGGGCGATATATGCCGCGGGAGCGAAGATCAGCAGCAAGTTTATTGAGGGGCTGATTGGGGATCATCTGGAGGCTGCCGTTGCGGAAGTCGAGGAGTGGTTTGAGCCGGCGATTTTGCTGCGGCGATCGCTGATGGGGCGGGCGGAAGCGTATCGGGCGATTCATCGGCCGGGTAATCGGCGGGAGGCGCAGCGGGCGCGGCGGCGGATTGTGTATGACGAGCTGATGCTGCTGCAGCTTGGGCTGGGGCTGTCGAAGCGTTTTCGCGCCGGGCGGATGAGTGCGCCGACGATGCGGATCGACAAGCTGCTGGACGAGCGGATTCGGCGGCGTTTTGCTTTTGCACTGACGGGTGGCGCAGAGCCGGACGATTTACGAGATCGTGAAGGACATGCAGAGCGGCGGAGCCGATGAACCGGCTTTTGCAGGGGGATGTCGGGAGCGGCAAGACGAGTGTTGCGGTGTATGGGATGCTGGTGGCGGTGGCCAACAAGATGCAGGCGGCGCTGTTGGCGCCGACGGAGGTGCTGGCGGAGCAGCATTATTTGACGCTGACAAATTTGCTGCGGGATTCGTCGGTGAGCATCGAGCTGTTTACCAGCCGCACGCGGCGGGAGAGCAAGGGGCGCTGGCGAAGCGGCTTGCGGATGGGACGATTCATCTGGCGGTGGGTACGCAGTCGCTGATTCAGGAGGACATTGATTTTGCGAATCTGGGGCTGGTGGTGGTGGATGAGCAGCACAAGCTTGGGGTGCGGCAGCGGGCGGTGTTGAAGTCGAAGGGGTATTCGCCGCATTATCTGGTGATGACGGCGACGCCGATCCCGAGAACGCTGGCGCTGTCGTTTTTTGCGGATTTTGACGTGAGCGTGATTGATGAGCTTCCGCCGGGGCGTCAGCCGATCAGGACGCGATGGCTGCGGTCGAACCAGGCGGATGAGGCGTATGGGTTTGTGCGGTCGCAGGTGGAGATGGGACGGCAGGCGTACATTGTGATGCCGCAGATTGAGGATGATGGGATGGAGGAAGTGAAGTCGGTGGTAACGGAGCACGAACGGTTGGGCAATGGGCCGTTGCGCGGCCTGCGGCTGTCGATTTTGCACGGGCAGATGAGTACCGCGGAGAAGCAGCAGACGATGGCGGCGTTTCGGGCGGGGGAGGTGGACGTGCTGGTGGCGACGACGGTGATCGAGGTGGGGATCGACGTGGCCAACGCGACGGTGATGGTGATTGAGAATGCAGACCGGTTTGGCTTGTCGCAGCTTCACCAGCTTCGCGGACGCGTGGGCGCGGGAGCGAACTTTCGCATTGCCTGCTGATTGGCGATGCGATGAATGAAGAGGCGGATGCGCGGCTGAAGGCGATGACGCGGACCAACGATGGGTTTAAGATTGCCGAGACGGATTTGCGAATCCGGGGGCCGGGGGACTTTTTTGGGACGCGGCAGCATGGGCTGCCGGGGTTTAAGTTGGCCGACATTACGCAGGAGTTGGAGTTGCTTGGGCAGGCGAAGGAAGATGCGATTGCGCTTCTGGGGGACGATCCGAATTTGTCGCAGGCATCGCACAAGGTGCTGCGGGAGGCGCTGGCGAAGCAGTTTGGGGACAGTTTGCCGCTGGCGCAGGTCGGGTGAAAGGCGCGTTGCCTGCTATATTGCCTGAGTGAACAGACCGCACCTCAGCTCCCGTTTCCACCGGTTCCTTGAGTTCATGGGCGGGCACGTCAATCTTGTGCTTGTGGCATGTCTGCTGGTTGTTGGGGGAAGCTGGGCGTTTGTGGAGATTGCGGATCAGGTGCAGGACAACAAGACGCAGCGGTTTGATGAATGGGCGGTGCGGGCGCTTCGGCAGAAAGACGATCCGAGCAAGACGATTGGGCCGCCGCTGCTGGCGGAGGTGGGGAGGGACTTGACGGCGCTGGGCGGGGTGGCGGTGCTGTCGCTGGTGACGCTGGCGGTGGTGGGATTTCTGTTGCTGCAGCGCAAGTTTGGATCGGCGGCGTTTGTGGGGATTGCGACGGTGGGGGGGTTGGTGATCAGCGTGGTGCTGAAGCATCTGGTGGATCGGCCTCGGCCTGAGATCGTGCCGCATTTGTCGCTGGTGTATACCAGCAGTTTTCCGTCGGGGCATTCGATGTTGTCGGCCACGGTATATCTGACGCTGGGGGCGCTGTTGTCGCGGTTTACGCCACATCGCTCGCTGAAGATTTATTTTGTATCGGTGGCGGTGATGCTGAGTTTTCTGGTGGGAGTGAGCCGGGTTTATATGGGGGTGCATTATCCGACGGATGTTCTGGCGGGGTGGACGGCGGGGCTGGTGTGGGCGCTGCTGTGCTGGCTGGCGGCGCGGTATCTGCAGCGGCGCGGGCGGGTGGAGCGGGATGTGGAGGAGGCGGGGGACCGCCAGGCGACGGCGTAGATGGCGGACGTAGTACTGTCGCAGGCGATGGAGGTCCGGCGAGTCGGACACCTACGACGGCTGATAAACGTCGATGCGGAACGAGCCGGAGCCTTTGGGGGATACGGAAGAGCCCTCACCCCGACCCTCTCCCGGAGTACCGGGAGAGGGGGAAAGAGGAGAGAGGGGGGCATATAGAGAGGGAAAGAGGGGGAGAGGGGCATAGAGAGAGGGAAAGAGGGGAGAGGGGGCATAGAGAGAGGGGGAAAGAGGGGAGGGGGGGCATAGAGAGAGGGGGAACGGGAGGGAGAGGGGAAAAGACTTGGAGAGGGGAGGCTTTAGGGGGTTTCTTCGTCGTCTTGTTCTGAGGCGGGCATTAAGAGTTTGATGGGGCGGGGGATGGTGCCTTGGGGGAAGAGGATGGCCAGGTTGTGGGTGTCGTGGGCGATGATGATTCGGCCGGCGGGGTCGAGCCAGATGCGGGTGGGGTGATCGGTGTTGGGGATTTTGTGGGTGAAGGTGGCTTCGAGCGTGAAGGGGTCGGGGGCGGCGGGGGTGGGGCGGAGGCGGAGGACGCGGCCGGGGGCGTTGAAGAGGAAGAGGAGGCCGTCTTTGGTTTGGATGAGTGTTGGGGGGAGAGTGCCCTGGGCGTCTTCGGGGAGTGGCCAGATGGTTTGCATGCCTTGGCGGGTGCGGAGGGTGAGGGTTTTTTGGCCGTCGTAGTAGCGGTTGCCGGCGGGGTCGATGAGGAGGAGGGGGCCAAGATCAACTTCGGGTGAAAGGGGGGTGGTGGTGGGTTGAGTGGAGGCGGGCTGCGTGGCGAGGGTGGTCGTTGCGAGGGTTGGGAATGCGGTGGGGGTGGCGGTGGTCGGTTGAGTGGAGGCGGGGTGCGTGGTGGCGAGGGTTGGGGGTGTGGAGGGGGAGGTGGTGGGTTGATCCGTGAATTGGGTGGTTGACGGTTGGGTTGCGGGTTGGGCGGAGGGATCGATGACAGCGGGGATTTCGTCGGGGCGGGTGTAGACGGGTTCGTTGTCATTCATCGTGCGCGAGCGGTCGGCTTCGAGGGCCCAGGCGCCGCCGGCTTTGCGGACGGGCCAGTTGTCTTTGTTCCAGCCGATGGTGCCTTCGTCGTCGTGGATGCGGTAGACGGGGAGGCGCGGGGTGACGTCGGGGAGGGTGGGGTCAAGGATTAATGTGGCGTCGGCATCGGTGGCGGCCGACGCCCAGGCGGCAGGGGCGGCGTTTTTGAAGATCCAGCGGCCACGGCGGTCGCTGCCGATGGGGGTGCGGAATTCGAGCTCGGATTTGTGGAGAAGGGGGGTGAGGACGGGGCCGACGAGAAGTTCGGGGCCGCGGTCGGCGTTGACGACGATCCAATCATCGCGGTCGAAGAACGGGAAATCTTTGGCCGCATCGAGATCGTGGACGCGGCGCTCGTCGAGGGTTTGGATAGCCTCGCCGGGATGAATCCAGATCCAGGCTGGCCAGACGACGTGTGGGGTGCGGTCGGGACCATGAGGGATGCTGACGCCGCGCGGGGCGTGGAAGAGGACGCCGCGGTCGGGGTAGCGGCCGACGAGGCGCATTTTCCCATCAACGAGGGTCATGCCGCCGAGGGTGGGAGCGAGCTGGCTGTTGAGAAGTTCCTGGAGACGGATCTTGGTCTCAGCGACTTGATCGTCCATGATTTTGCGGATGACCGGCCAGGAGCCGGGGCCGTAGCGGGTGAGCTCGATGTAGGCTTTGTCGCGGTCGGCTTCGTCGGCGGCGCTGAGTTGATCGACGAGGGCGTTGATCTTGTCTTCATCGACATTTGCGGGATCGAGGGAGGCGACGTGAAAGGTGACAGCGCCGTCGTGGCCGGCGAGGATCTGGAGGACGCTGCCATCTTCCATGGGGATGAGGTGCAGGATGTTGGAAGGAAAATCGTGTTCTTCGCCGAGGCGATGCCATTTGCCTTCGACAAAGCGGAGGGCGCCTTTGCTGGCGGCCAGGTTGTGATCGGGCGGGATCCAGGCGAGGAGGCCTCGTTTGTCGTAGAGCCATTGGACGGGGCCGTGTTGGGAGGGACGGGTGGTGGAGTCGCTTTCGATGAGTGGAGGGGAGGCGGTTTCTTTGATGGGATCGGAAAGGTCGAGGATGGAGAGGCCGTTGGAGGTGGGGACGATGATCTGGCCGGTGGCGGGCCAGGTGCGGGCGTCGGCCCATTGGAAGTGGTGAGGATCGGGGAGGGGGCGGCGGCCGTGGATATCGACGATTTCGTATGCGCCGGGTTGACCGACGATGAGCTGGAGGAGAGGCTGACTGGCGTCGGAGGTCCAGTGGACGAAGGCGATGCGCTCGCGGGTGAGATGCATGGATTCGGTTGCGCGCGGAGGAGGACGGCGGGAGTGGGATCGGCGGCGGGGTGGGTGATCCAAAGCTCAGCGTGGTCGCGGTCGAGATAGACGGGCTGATGGAGGATGATGTGGGCGCCGTCGCGCAGATCGACGGGGACGTCAAACGGGCGGGTGGCGGGCATGGCGGGAATGGCCTGGCGGACGATGTCGAGGTAGGTGAGGGATGGCCGGGTGGCGGCAGGTTTGGTGGCGAGGCGGCGGGTGGTGGGATTGGTTGCGGGGTGGGTGGTTGGCGGAAGGGGGAGGGGCTCGGGGTGGTTGAGATGTTTCCAGAGGCGCGGGGAGGCGAGGATCAGTGCGACAAAGACGACGGCGGCGAGAGAGATGGCGAGATGTTTGGGGCGGGTGGGCATGGTGGATCGGTGAATGATCTGGCCAGATGATACTGGAGATGGGGCTGGTTGTGGCGGGTGCGAAAGTGAGATGAAGGAGCGGCCCCCTTTTCAATCGGCGATGAATCCGCATAATAAATGGTTTGCCACTTTCCCGCGACGGCCGTTGGCGCAGTGGGCGGGTTTGGGGCGAAGGCACTGAAGGAAGTCAGCATGGGTCCAACCAATATCGCGCTGGTGAAGCTGTATCGAGCGGATCAAGAGCTCCGGACCGCACAGGGGCGGTATGACTCGGCCAACCGAAGCGTGCGGGTGCAGGAGGGGAAGATCGCCAATCTGAGCGAGCAATTGAAGCTGGCTTCGACGCGGCTGCGGGAGTCGCAGTCGCAGGCGGCGCAGCTGGATCTGGACGTGCGGTCGCGGGATGAGCGCATCGAGCGGCTGCGAACCCAGCAGCAGACGGCCAAGAACCACAAGGAATATCAGGCGTTTTTGACGGAGATTAGTTCCGAGAAGATCGACAAGGGCAAGAGCGAGGATGAGTCGCTGAAGGCGATGGAGGTGGTGGAGACGCAGCAGGCGGAGGTGAAGGACCTGCAGGCGCAGTTGGAGGCAGAGCAGCAGAAAAACGCGGTGACCAAGCAGCAGTTGGCGTCGAAGCTGGCGGAGTTGCAGGCGGAGATTGATCGTTTGAAGCCGATTCGGGACGCGGCCGCCAAGCCAGTGTCCCCCCGCGCGATGGAACTGTATGAGCGGATGGCGGATCGGTATGAGGGGGAGACGATGGCGGCCATCGGCAAGCCGGATCGACGCCGCGAGGAGTATGTGTGCATGGCGTGCCACATGGATCTGGTGGCGGACATGTACAACAAGCTGCACGCGCGGGATGAGCCGATGCCGTGCCCGAACTGCCGGCGGCTGTTGTATATCCCGGACGATCTGCCGCCGGATATGGCGATCAATAAGCCCAAGGAGCGCAAGGAGCCGGCGCTGCCGAAAGCGAAGGGCGGGAAGGGGAAAGCGGCGGCGGTTGCGCGACAGAGTTCCGCGGTGGACGTGCTGCGGTCGATGACGCCGGAGGAGGAAGAGGGGGAGGAGGCGCTGAGGCTGTGGACGATGTGGCGAGTTCTGGAGAAGAGGAGGCGGCGTCTGGGGCGGCTTCCGGCGGTGCGACTTCAGAGGAACCTCCTGTGCAGTAGTTGCGGCTGGCATCACTGATGGATGAAGTAATCACGTTGGAGTTTGACGGCGGCAGCCGGGGCAATCCCGGGCCGGCTGGGATTGGGGTTGTGCTGCGTGCGGCGGATGGGACGCCGCTGGTGACGGTGGGGCGGTTCATCGGGCGGGCAACGAATAATGTGGCCGAGTATCGGCGCTGATCCTGGCGCTGGAGAAAGCGGTGGAACTGGGGGCGAAGAAGATCGTGGTTCGGGGCGACAGTGAATTGATCATCAAGCAGATGAAGGGGGAGTATCGCGTGAAGAATGCGGACCTGCGCGAGCTGTATCAGAAGGCGCAGCGCTGTACCGGAAGTTTGAGCAGCGCAGGATCGAGCACAATCTGCGGCACAAGAACGAGCTGGCCGACGCGCTGGCGAATCTGGCGATGGATAAGAAGGGGGAGGTGACGGAGGCGGGGGATGGGGGAGGGGCGGGGGCCAATGTGATTGATGAGCCAGCACCAGTTGCGCCGGCGGCGGGGGATCGATTGGCGTGCGGGCGGTGCGGGTGCGTGATTGAGGTGCGGACGGCGTCGAGGTTGTGGCCGCACCAGTTGAAGGCGTTTGGGTGCGTGTGTGGGGGGAAGATGGAGGGGGGGGCGGACGCTGGTGAAGACCACGAAGGCACGAAGACACGAAGGGGGTGAGAAAGTGCTGGCTGGTTCGCGGATAGCCGAAGGTTTGGTGGTTTCATCACAATCACAAACCATCACAAACACATTGACGTGTGAAAGGGGGGCGGGGGATAATGGCAGTATGAGCGCTGCTGGTCCTGCCGCGAGATCGAGAGCTTCACGGGTGTTTGCGGTGAGGGCGACGTTTGACGGGGAGCGGATTGTGCTTCCTGAGAACATGCACGGGGTGCGGCCGGGACGGGTGGTCGTGATTTTTGAAGATGACGTGGAAGCCGAGGAACGGTCGCTGTGGCTGGCGGCGCAGGAGGGGTCGTTCGCCAAAGTGTGGGACAATCCCGAGGACGATGTTTATGATCGGATGTGAAGCGGGAGCGATCCATTAAGCCGCTGCGATGGCGGCGCGGGCGGGGTTGCGCTTCACGGGGGCCGAAGGCGAACCAGAGGGTGATTCCCATTGCTACCAGCAGGAGGCCAAGGATCATGCTGAGGCTGTAGTCTTTGAAGGGGTAGGGGGCCCAACGGAGCCAGGTGACGGCGGGTTCGGCGCGGAGCATTTCGAGGAGGAAACGGGTGGCGCCTTCGAAGATCATCATGAGGGCGAAGACTCGGCCGGTGGCGTGGGGGATTGTGAAGTAGGCGGTGAGGAGGCCGGCGAGGAGGAAGGCGTTGAACGCGCTGTACAACTGGGCGGGATGGAGCGGGAGGGATTTGACCTCGGCCACGAATTTCTTCAGATCCGCGTCGTGGCGGGCGGTGTAGGCGTCGACGAACTCGCCGTCGCGCACGAGCTCGCGGCGGGCGTCGGGGGGGAGAATTTTTTCTTTCACATCGGGGGAAAGCTTGACAGGGATGTCGCGCAGTTCTTCCTGGACCGGCGGGCTGCCGTAGGGGAATTGGACGGCGTACCAGGCGTTTGCATCGCAGGTTGCGCCGTAGCAGCAGCCGTTGAGGAAGCAGCCGATTCGGCCAAAGCCCAGGGCCACCATCAGGCTGGGGGCGATGATGTCCATGCCCAGGCGAAGGGGGATTTTTTTGCGGAGGGCGTACCAGACGAGGATGGGGAAGGCCAGGAGGAAGCCGCCGTAGTAGGTGAGGCCGCCCGAGCTGAGATCAATCATGCTGAAGAAGTTGTCCCAGGCGGAGCGGTCGGATCGGGTGAAGTCGTGAATGTTTTCGAGCACGTGCGAGAGGCGAGCGCCGAGGATGCCGGCGACCAGGCCGATGAGGGCGGCGTTGACGAAGAGATCGCCGGGGTCGCCTTTGACGGTTTTGGGAAGGTGACGGCGGGCGAGGTATTTGGCGAGCTGGGTGGAGAGCAGGAAGCCCAGGACGAGCATCACGCCGTAGCCGTAGATGGGATGGGTGCCGTTGAGGAAGGGGATGTGGAAGCGGAGAAGTTCTTGATACATGGTTTATCGATCGTAAGGATCCATGGAAGGGCCGAACATCAGCCAGCATATGGTGCCGATATACGCCAGGCCAAGGACGATGCCGATTGAACCCCAGGCTATGGCGTCAAGCTTTCGAGAGGTGCTTCCAGCATTCCAAAGTCGCCGGACGCCGGCGCGAATTAACAGAAGACCAAACGCGGGGCCGAAAATTAGAAAGAGAACGGTCTTCGCCGTCGTCACCATTTGTCACTCCACGGTCGGATGTTCGATATTTTCAACCAGCCGGTTCTTCGCGTCCACGATGATGACGCGGGATTTGTGGGAGGCGACTTCGCTGGGGGTGGCCAGGACGAAGGACATGACGATGACGCGATGGCCGACCTGGCTGAGGCGGGCGGCGGCGCCGTTAATGCCGATGACGCCAGAGCCCGCTTCGCCGGGGATGATGTAGGTTTCGAAGCGATGGCCGTTTTCGCAATCGGCGACGATGACGGCTTCGTTGGGCAACAGGCCGGCCGCCTTCAGCAAGTCGCGGTCGATGGTGATCGAGCCGTGATAATTGACGTCGGTGAAGGTAACGGTGGCGCGGTGGATTTTGGCCTTAAGGAGCTTGGTCAGCATGCGCAGGGGATTGTAGGCAAATCAGGCGGGTTTTCATCCCGGGGGGGAAATTGGTGGTGGATGGGAGGAATTGGCGGTGGATCGTGGACTTTTGGTGGCAGGGCTTTCAGCTGAACCCTTCCACCTTCCGCTGACGCGGAAACCCGATAGCGAGCCGGGAGAGGTATGAGGGGCAGGAAGGTAAGAGGCTGAAAGAGAGATAGCTGAGCAACATCTGGCGGCATTGACTTGACAGCGACTCTTGTGTTCAGTAATTTCTGTTGTGACAGAACGAAAGGACGAATATGCCGCGGCTGACGGGTGTGATGGAGAAGTTTGTTTTGCATTGGGGGGAGATGGGGACGCGGTGGGGGATCAATCGGACGGTGGCGCAGATTCATGCGCTTTTGTATGTATCGCCCAAGGGGCTGAACGCGGAGGAGATCGCCCAGACGCTGGGGGTGGCGCGGTCGAATGTCAGCAACAGCCTGCGGGAGTTGCAGGGGTGGGGGATCGTGAAGGTGGTGCATGTGATGGGGGACCGGCGGGATCATTTTGAGTCGATGAAGGATGTGTGGGAGATGTTTCGAATCATCCTGGATGAGCGCAAGAAGCGGGAGTGTGAGCCGACGCTGGCGATGCTGCGGGAATGCGCCGAGGCGGCGGGGGGCAAGGGCGGGGAGGCCGATGCGTATGCGCGGGAGCGGCTGACGGCGCTGCGGGATTTTTTCGAGACGTCGACTTCGCTGTATGAGCAGTTGCGGCGCTGGCCGACCAGTGCGCTGCTGCGGCTGCTGAAGCTGGGGGACCGGGTGCGGAAGTTTCTGGGCTCGGAGAGGTGAAAAATTTTTGGATGCGGTTTTCAGTTCGTACAGCAATAACAGATATTCGAGAAGGAGCGGTCATGGTCACGCAGGTTGACGGGACGACGCGGCACAGCGCTGTGGCGCGGGAGCGGATGGTGGAGATGGAGGGTCGGCCGGCGCTTTTGAGTGATTGGGAGCGGGTGGTGTTTATTCATTATCGGGTGCCGGCCGAGGTGCTTGGGCCGCTGGTGCCGTTTGAATTGGATCTGTGGGAGGGTTATGCGTATGTGAGTCTGGTGGCATTTACGATGAAGCGGCTTCGCCCGGCGGCGGGGGGTCGGGTGGGGGCGTGGCTGATGACGCCGATCGCGGGGCATGAATTTTTGAACGTGAGGACCTATGTGCGGCGCGGGAATGAGCGGGGGATTTACTTTTTGATTGAGTGGCTGCCGAGCCGGTTGAGCGCGATGCTGGGGCCGCGGACGTTTGGGCTGCCGTATCGATATGGCCGGCTGGATTATGAGCACGATTTTGAGGGAGGGAGGTTGCGGGGGCGGATCAGCGGTGGAGAGGGAGAGGGGAG
Source organism: uncultured Phycisphaerales bacterium (assembly GCA_963788015.1). Lineage (GTDB taxonomy): Bacteria > Planctomycetota > Phycisphaerae > Tepidisphaerales > Tepidisphaeraceae > JBBRHH01. The sequence goes on along the minus strand of CAWBEY010000012.1, from coordinate 73,972 downwards.
AATTGAGTACGCGGCGGAGGTGGAACAGTCAGCGCGGCTGGAGGCGGCGGGAGCTGGGACGTTGGAGGAGTTTTTGCTGGAGAGGTACGTCGCGTTCACGATGCGCCGGAGGACGCCGCTGAATTTTCGGATTTGGCATTGGCCTTGGCGGCAGACGGCGGTGGAGGTGCGGATGGAGCGGGAGGATTTGCTGGAGGTGACGGGGGCGTGGCGGGGGCGGGCGGAGTTGGTGGGGGCGCATTATTCGCCGGGGGTGGAGGATGTTTGGATTGGATTGCCGCGGCGGTGCGGGGGTAGAAATTTTGATATTGGAGATTGACCATGAAAGTAGCGGTTACGGGTGGGACGGGATTTGTGGGCCGGCATCTGGCTCGGGAATTGGTGGCAAGCGGGCATGAGGTGGTGTTGATTGTGCGCGGCGCGGATCGGCGGGATTGGAGCGTGCTTCAATTGCCGAGGGTGAGGCTGGAGGAGATTGGGCTGGGGGATGTTGAAGAATTAAAGTGCGCTTTTGCGGGGTGTGAGGCGGTGGCGGATTGCGTGGGGATTAATCGGGAGATGGGAGAGCAGACGTATCGGCGGGTACACGTGGAGGGGACGATGAATGTTGTGGAGGCGGCGCGTCTGGCGGGGGTGGGGAGGATTTTGATGTTGAGCTTTTTGCGGGCTCGGCCGGGCTGTGGGAGCGGGTATCACGAATCGAAATGGGCGGCTGAGGAGATTGTTCGGGGATCGGGGCTGGACAATACGGTGCTGAAGGCGGGAGTGATTTATGGGAAGGGGGATCACATGCTGGATCATCTGGACTGTTGGGCACAGGCGCGGAAGCGGACCTATGAACCATTCGCCCTTGAACTATGTACCCCGAGCGATGTCGCGTTGGCTGCGGGCGAGTTTGATTCTGCTGGCGCTTGCGGGGAGTGCCGCATATGCCGGTAGCTTTGCGGCGAGTGACAGAAGGATGATTGGAGTTGCCGCGGCGGTTGGCATCTCGGCCGGCCTGTCGTGGCTCTTGTTTGGGCTGCTGCTGCTGATCGTTGGACGTGGCGGGATCTCACTATTGAGCTGGATGGACGGGTGTTTGACGACCATGTCCTGGGGCGTTGGGGTGAAGATGGTTGGCGTCGTGGTCAATCTTTCCGGCTTGGGCGGGGCAGATCGTGGTCTATGGATTGTGCAATCAATGCTGCTGGTAGTCGCGGACATCGTGATGGGGTTTGTTTTTGTTGAGCAAGGGCGTCTGCGCGGCGTGCGGCGGGTGGCGGCAATTTCGCTTTGGATTTTTGGGTTGAACGTTTTCATGGCCATCCTGCTGCCTGTCGTGATGCGACTTAGCGGGGCCTGGCGATTTGTGTAAGGGGTTACCCTGTTCAGGGGATACCGGTTCAGGGGAATTGTGGGGGGGCATGGGTTTGATACAAATCTGCCTCACCTGAACGGCCGGGCTTTGGCTTCGATGTGAAGCATTCATTTCAGGGGCTTTGGCCGGTTTGGGTGGGTCATCGAACAAGAAGGATCGATCATGTTTATCGTCGCGTTTGCGCGTCGGCTGGGATGCCGTCTGTCTACTGTGAAACCTATCAGTGTGCGAAAACAACCATTGTCTACCGCCACGGAGTTCATACGGCAGGTGGTGGTGGAATCTTTGGAGGATCGGCGGCTGATGAGCACGTCGGCGCTGTGGCATTTTGATGAGATCTCAGGCACGAGTGCCGCGGATTCCTCAGGCAACTCGAATACGGCCACGCTGCATGGCACGGCCGGGCTTGTGGCGGGGCATAGCAATAATGCCCTGAGCCTTGATGGGGCGGTTGGGGATTATGCGGGTGCGGCCAATGCGTCGAGTCTCAATCCCACGAGCGGCATTACCGTGGCGGCGTGGATCAATCCCACGACGTGGGGGACGGGCGCCAATCGGCGGATTATTCAGAAGGGGAACAGTGATAATCAATACCGGTTGCTGGCGGAGAACAATCTGCTGAAGTTTGATTTGAATGGGGTGGGGAGCATTACGACGGCGCTGCCTTCGACGGGGGCGTGGCATTATGTGGCCGGGACGTACGATGGATCTTTGATGCGGCTGTACGTGGATGGGGCGGTGGTGGCGTCGGCGGCGCATACGGGGGCGATTCATGCCACCAGCGACGTGATTACCATCGGCTCGAAGAACAGCTCGGCGGCGGCGGGTGACTTTTTCAACGGGTTGATTGACGATGCGGAGGTGGATGATGTGGCGCTGTCGGTGGCGCAGATTGTTGCGAATGCGGGTGGCGTTGCGACCACGCCTTCGACGCCGACGAATTTTACCGCTGCCGCCCGTGTCGAGCACGGGTATGAAACTGCGCTGGGGCACGCCGGACAACAACCAGGACAGCTTTAAGGTGCAGGAGCTGATTGGCGGAACGTGGACGACGCTTTCGACGCTGGCGGCCAACGCGACCAGCTACAGCGTGACGGGGTTGACGGCTTCAACGGCTTATTCGTTTCGCGTGATCGCGACCAACTCGCTGGGGGATTCTTCGGCGGCAAGCGCGAGCGCGGATACATTTGATGCGAGTCTGCCGACGGGATGGTCGGATGGGGACATTGGCTCGCCGGGCGTGGCGGGGTTTGCCGGTTATGATTCGCTGCAGCAGAGTTTTACCGTGAACGGGGCAGGATCGGACATCTGGTCGAGCAGCGATCAGTTCCACTTCCTGTATCAGTCGTTCAGCGGCGACGGCAGCATTGTGGCGCGGATCAACAGCCAGGACAACACCAACGCGTGGGCCAAGAGCGGGCTGATGATTCGGCAGTCGCTGGATGCCAATGCGGCTTATGCGGGATTGTTTTTGACGCCATCGAACGGGTTTGCGTTTGAGTCTCGCACGGCCGCCGCGGGGACGACGAGCATGACCAGCACGGCCGGGACGAGTCCCAAGTGGCTGAAGCTTTCGCGGTCGGGGAATCGGCTGGCGGGGTATGTTTCGTCGGATGGGCAGACGTGGAGCTTTGCGGGGGCGGCGACGATCTCGCTGAGCGACCCGCTTTACATCGGAATGGCGACTACCAGCCACAACACTTCGGCCGGGGGGAGTGCGAATTTTGATCATGTGTCGATTGGTGCGCCGGCCGCCCTGCCGTCGTCGTGGCAGAACTCAGATGTGGGCAGCCCGGCCGTGATCGGCTCGAGCACGTATGACTCGGGCTCCAGCACGTTCACGCTGTCGGGCGGCGGGAGTGACATCTACGGAACGTCGGATCAGTTGAGCTACGACTATCAGACGCTGAGCGGCGATGGGCAGGTCACGGCGCGGGTTGTGTCACAGGGCAACACAAACGCATGGGCAAAGGCGGGCGTGATGATTCGGCAGAGCCTGGATACGAATGCGGTGTCGGCGGAGGTGCTGGTGACGCCGTCGAATGGGATTCAGTTTCAGACGCGCGGCACCACCGGCGGCACGATAACGGCCGCGGCGGGGCCCAGCGTGACCGCGCCGTACTGCGTGCGATTGGTGCGGAGTGGTTCGACGCTGACGGGGTATGTGTCGAGTGATGGACAGAGCTGGAGATCGGTGGGAACGGCGACGATTTCGATGAGCGATCCGGTTTTCATTGGAATGGCCGTCAGCAGCCATAACACGGCGGCGATTTCCAACGCGACGTTCGACAATGTAGCCATTGGAGCGGCCACGTTTGTTCCAAGTGCTCCGACGCGGGTGACGGTGGAGGATTTGTCGGGAACGGACGCGACGATTCGGTGGCTGGGGCAATCGACCAATGAGACGGGCTTTAAGGTGGAAGCGTCGAGCGACAGCGGAAGCACCTGGCAGATGCTTGGAACGGCCGGGGCGGGGTCGAGTGCTTTTAATGCCAGCGGCCTTTTGACCAGCACGACTTATCAGGTTCGGGTGAGCAGCATTGGGACAGGGGGGACTTCGCTGTCGGCGGCGGCGGGTTCAGCGCTGGTGACGCCGGCGACGGACGCAACCCAGTCGTACGTGGTGAAACTGCCGGATGGCGGCGCGGTTCACCACGGCAGCGCCGGGTATACGACGACGGGGTCGCTCCAGTTGTTGAACGCTGACCCGAATCATCCGGATCAGTCGATGCCGATCACGGCCGGTTCATGGCAGGAGGCGGTGCGGCTGGCGCTGGGCGGGACGTTTCACGTGAGCAACACGGACACGCACACGACGATTGATTATGACTTCGCGACCTCGGGTGCGTTCGACGAAGCGGAATCGGCGAATGTTTCTGGACTGCCGGCAACGGCCGGGAAAGTGGTGACGTTTGAGGATCAATACAGCCAGGCCAACAGCGATCTGGATTACAACGATGATTATGTGAAGGTGGAGATTGTTTGAGTCATTGACGCGGAGAGGTGACTGCCGGGCAGTCGCCGGCTTCGCTGCCGGTTCGCCAACATAGGCTTCATCAAGGCCCCCCGGGTTCGCCGCTATGCATGCGGGGGCCCGGGGGTTGGCGTTGGAATGATGCGCCAGATGTGCATGTTGTTTAGAGATCACGTCTGCGGCGGGAGGAGGACCGTGACGTCAGTGGCACGAAAGTCGCGGTCGAGTGTGAGCATCGGTAAGTCTTGTGTTTTCGCTAAGGCGTATGCGAAGCAGTCGCCGAGATTGAGCGGGTATCGTTCGCGGGCGTCGGCGACGATTGTTGCGTGTGAGGCATCGGGTGCGATGAACTCAATACTGCTGGAAAGCAACCGCTGCGCAAGTGCGGCGAAGTCGGGAGGTTTACGCCGCCGCAGAATGATCAGGCACTCGGCGAGGTTGACCGTGCTCATCATAAGTCGGTCGGCATCACGCAAATGTTTCCAGACCCATGCGGCGGTCGGTTCGCCGAGGTAGAGCGCGATCAGGGGTGATGTGTCGAGGACAAGTGCAGGCATGAGTCGCGATCCTCATGGAGGAGGGAGCGGTCCATTTTCCCATAGCGCGTCTTCTTCAGACGGGTTGTAGGGCGGAGTGTTTATGCAGCGGGCGAGTCCGATCCATTGGCTGAAATCGGTGTGGTTGGGCGAAGGATCGATCGGCTCGAGGATGATGCGGAGCTTCTGGTTGGGCTTCAGCGCGAGAGGCTCGTCGGGGACGATCACCTTGCCGTCGAAATGACCGTTTAGTGTGACCATGGTGCGATGATGATACCACAACTCGCGAGTAATTCGTGGAGGATTTCGCTGCCTCCTGTCAAGGCTTTTCGGGTTCGCCGCTATGCATGCGGGGGCCCGGGGGTTGGCGTTGGATGATGTGGGATTCGTCTTCGAGCATGTTTGCCAGCGGGCGGCGACGGCGGCGGCGGGTTGGATTTGTTCGGCGAGTTGGAGGAACGTTCGGTAGTGGCCATGCTCGGAGGCCCAGAGGCCGCGATAGAGTTTCTGAAGCTCGGGGTCGTCGCAGGCTTCGGCGAGGAGGGCGAAGCGTTCGCAGGAGCGGGCTTCGATGAGGGCGGAGATCATCAGGCGATCGACGAGTTCGCAGGTGCCCAGGCCTTTGCGGACGAGTTGGCGGAGTTGGTTGGCGTAGGGGTTGGGGTGCTGCTTGGTGAGACGGCCGCCGCGGCGGGCGAGGAGGCGGCAGACGACGGCGAGATGTTCGACTTCGTCGCGGGCGATGGCGGTCATGGCGGCGACCCAATTCTCGGGCGGGCGGGGCTCGGGCCAGCGGTTGAGGAGTTCGAGGGCGTTGCTGGCGGCTTTCTTTTCCAGGTGGGCGTGATCGTTGAGCAGCGCGAGTGGGCCGGCGCAGGGCGTGAACGGCCCAGGCGGGGGAGGTTTTGTGGAGGAGTGGGAGATCGGCTTGGGGCATGGCTCTTGGCTTTCGCGACATCCTACAATCGGCCGATGATTCATCCCACCCGGGTTCGGCAGTTGAACGATGGGCCGGTGCGGCGCGGCCGCTATGTGCTGTACTGGATGCAGGCGTCGCAGCGGACGCGATTCAACCATGCGCTGGAATATGCGATTGAGGAGGCCAACCGGATTGGGGTGCCGGTGGTGGTGGGGTTTGGGCTGATGGACGATTATCCGGAGGCCAACGCGCGGCACTATCTGTTTATGTTGCAGGGGCTGGCGGATGTGCGGGGTGCGTTGGCGGAGCGGGGGATTCAATTCGTGGTGCGACATGGCGCACCGGCTGCGGTGGCGCTGGAACTGGCGGCGGGGGCGGCGATGGTGGTTTGCGATCGAGGATATCTACGGCATCAGAAGGCGTGGCGCGATGCGGTGGCGGATGGGGCGGGATGCCGGGTGGTGGAGGTGGAGTCGGATGTGGTGCTGCCGGCGGATGTGGCGTCGGAGAAGCAGGAGTATGGGCGCGGACGATTCGGCCAAAGATTCATCGGGTGTGGGAGGAGTATCTGAGGCCGGTGCGGGCGGGGCGGGCGGCGGAGGGGTCGGTGGGGATGCGGCTGGAGAGGGGGTTGGGGAAGGGACTAAACGTGCGGGCGCCGGAAAAGGTGCTGGCGGGGTTGAAGCTGGATCGCTCGGTGGCGGTGAGCAGGCATTTCGTGGGGGGCGAGGTGGAGGCGGGGCGGCGACTGCGGCGGTTTGTCGATGAAAAGCTACTGGGGTATGCACAGGGGCGCAATGAGCCGGCGGCGGGTCAGAGTTCGGCGTTGAGCGGGTATCTGCATTTCGGGCAGATCTCGCCGGTGGAGATGGCGCTGGCGGCGATGGGGGCGGTGAAGAAGCGGCCGGAGTGCGGGGCGGACGTGGATGCGTTTCTGGAGGAGCTGATCGTGCGGCGGGAACTGGCCGTGAATTACGTGCATCATTGCCCGCGGTATGACAGCTTCGAGGGCTTGCCCAACTGGGCGCGGGCGACGCTGGCGCGCGGCATGCGAAGGACGAGCGGTATCACGTGTACAGCCGCGAAGAGATGGAGGCGGGGCGGACGCATGATCGGTACTGGAACGCGGCGCAGCGGGAGATGGTGGTGACGGGGTTCATGCACAACTACATGCGGATGTACTGGGGGAAGAAGGTGTTGGAGTGGGGGAGGACGCCCGAGGAGGCGTATGGGACGCTGCTGTGGTTGAACAACAAATACTTTTTGTGCGGGCGGGACCCCAACGCGTATGCGAACGTGGGGTGGATTTTTGGTTTGCATGACAGGCCATGGGGGCCGGAGCGGCCGGTGTTTGGGCTGGTGCGGTATATGAATGAGAAGGGGCTGGAGCGGAAGTTCGATATGGAGGGGTACGTGAAGAAGGTGGAGGGGCTGGAATGATGGCGGGGTGGTATTATGGGCAGAGATGAAAGCGTTTGAGGAACAGATGCGGCGGGGGGGGGATGCGGCGATTCAGTCGGCGAGCCAGTTTTTTATGAAGAATGGCCCGGTCCATGAAACGCTGAGAAGAATAACGGCCAAGCTGGATGAGCTGGAAATTTCGTATGCCGTTGCCGGCGGCATGGCGCCGGTGGCGCATGGATATGACCGGACTACGGTGGATGTGGATATTTTGCTGACCTCGGAGGGGCTTTCGGCGGTGCATCGCGAATTGGAGGGGCTGGGGTACGTGCCGCCATTTCAAGGGAGCAGAAATATTCGGGACGTAGCGACGTCGGTGCGAATTGAGTTTCTTTTGACCGGCGGATTCCCGGGGGATGGGAAGCCCAAGCCGGTTTCGTTTCCGGATCCGGCGGCGGTTGGGGTGGAGATTGATGGGATTCGCTACCTTCGCTTGCCAGTGCTTGTCGAGCTGAAACTGGCGTCGGGGATGACCAACGCCGGACGGCTGAAAGATCTGGCAGATGTGCAGGAATTGATTCGTGCACTGCGGCTGACGCGGGAATTTGGGGAGCAATTGCATCCGTACGTGCGGCAGAAATATGGGGAATTGTGGGAAGGCTTGGCGCAGTCGGGGAGCGAGGAATAACAGAATCGTTCGCCGCGGTGGACATGCGGCCCGGTTCGTTTATCATTCCCGAGCCCGAGATTTTATGCTTTTGACAGCTTTGAAAGGACGATTCCAATGCCATTGATGACCACCAAGCCGATGTTTGATCTTGCCTACGACGGCGGGTTTGCGGTTGGGGCGTTTAACGTGAACAACATGGAGCTGGCGCAGTCGATCATCGACGCGTGGCACGTGAGAAGAGCCCGCTGATCCTGCAGATCAGCAAGGGAGCACGCAAGTACGCGAACATCCGGTATCTGAAGCACATCATCGACGCGGCGGTGGAAGAGCACCCGGAGCTTCCGATCGCCATTCACTGCGATCACGGCGACACGGTCGATCTGATCAAGACTTGCATTAACGACGGGTATACGCAGGTGATGATCGATGGCAGCCATCATCCGTATGAGGAAAATATCAGGCTGACGGCCGAGGCGGTGAAGGTTGCGCACGCGGCGGGCGTGGTGGTGGAGGCGGAGCTTGGGATGCTGGGCGGGATTGAGGAGGACGTGGTGGGACTGGACGCGGAGGAATACGAGAAGAACGTCGAGAAGTTTTTGACGGACCCGAACGAGGCAAAGGATTTTTACGCCAGGACGGGGATCGACTCGCTGGCAGTGGCCATTGGAACCAGCCACGGCGCGTACAAGTTCAAGCATGAGTCGAAGCTGGCGTTCAACCGGATCGAGCAGATCATGAAGACGTGTCCCGGGTTGCCGCTGGTGATGCATGGCAGTTCTTCGGTGCCGCAGGAGTTTATCGATCTTGTGAATAAGTATGGCGGGGCGATGCCGAATGCGAAGGGCGTCCCGGAGGAACAGATTTCGATGGCCGTGCGGAATTATGGGGTTTGCAAGGTGAACATCGACACCGATTTGCGGCTGGCGATGACGGCCAAGATTCGCGAGGTATTCGCGACCAAGCCGGCGGAGTTTGACCCGCGCAATTATTTGGGGCCGGCCCGCGAAGCGATCACGAGCATGGTGCAGCGGAAGTTGCACGTATTGAACAGCGCCGGGAAGGCCGATGCGATCAATCAGCAGTGGGAGAAGCTTGGGAAGCCGATGCCGGGATTTTATGTGAAGGGGAAGGCGGCGTGAGGAATTGTGTGTGACGCGAGGTTGCGGCAGGTGTACAGTGAGGTGGAGCTTTTCGGTACACTTCAAGGCGCGCGTTTTATAATACGATCCTCAGCGATGCAGTGGAACAACGACTGATGGAACTACTCAGCCAGCAAATCATTCACCGAGGTTGCGTTGTAGCCATGTTCCCAGAACGCATCCATCGCATCCTGCATCACCTGCTCAGCATCAAATTCGCGCAGCCTGGCCATATCTAATAACCCGTCGGTGAAGCGAATGGGGAAGAACAGGCATTCTGGAACGAAGGGTCAAATATTAGCCCAACTTCCGCAGTTTGGCGATTAAAACCGCCTTGGTCATAGCGCCACAGCGGATTATTCCAAAAAGTCTTCACTACAAATCGACAATCTCCAGGCTGCCAGGCAGGGTCAAACCCAGCTTATGCAATAGGATTGCCTGATGCTCGCTCGGCTTGCCTACGCACCGCTTGCGGATCTCCTGGCCGCAGAGCGTTGGTAAGATCACGTCCACCGTCTGCACTGCCGCGAGCTCGTCCAGCACCTTTCGCGGCTCGTCGCCCAAGCCGACGGCCTTGCACATTTGACCGAGCGTTTTCCAGAGTACATATGACAGGAAGCAGACCAGCACATGCGCCTGCACCCGCTCTTTCTTCTGATGCCAGACCGGGCGCAGCGAGAGGTCGCTTTTGTGAATGCGGAAAGCGCCCTCGGCTTCTGTCAGTTGCATGTAGGCCCGCCACAGGTCCGCTGCCGTCCAGTCCTTGACGTTGCTGCGCAGCAGGTAGCAGCCTTCGCTGAGACTGGCCCACGACCGCCACGACTCGACCTTCTCCCACTTCAGTTGGGCATTGCCCTCGGGATCGGCGGCGACTTCCGTTTTGAACCCTCCCGCCGCCCGCGTGTTCTGGCCCATCAATCGGCCCACGCGATGCGACAGTTGCACCAGAGTCATCGCGCGTTTCTCCGCCATTTTTGCCAGCGACGCCAGTCCCTCCTCGATGCGTTTCTCGAAGCGGTCATGCATCGCCTTCTCTTTCTCGCGGCGTTGCGCCGAGCGGCAGAGGATGAAGGTTTCCTCGCCGCCGTCAGGATCAGTGCACAGTTTCACTTCAAGCCCCTCATGCACGGTGTTCCAATCGGGAGCAATTAAATGCTTCTCATATTTCCGCAACAGTGTTTTGTGCGTGCCGACGATGTAACGGCGGTTGCCCTCCTTGAGGAATTCGATGTTCGCGGCACTGACCATTCCCCGGTCCATCACCCACACCCGATCGGCCGCGCCATATCGTTCTTCCATCGCCGTGACGACCTCCTTCACGCTCGTCACGTCCGCCTTGTTCCCCGCGAACAATTCGTATCCCAGCGGCATGCCGCAGCGGCTCACCACCAGCGCAATGCACACCTGCTTGCAGTCCGAACGCTTGTCACGCGAGTAGCCGCGTCTGGCCTGATCGTTGCCCGCGCATTGGCCTTCGAAGTAAGTGCTGGTCATGTCGTACAGCAGCAGGTCGTACTTCAGGTCGAACAACTCTCCCATTTGCCGCTTGAGATGTTTTTCCAACGCCACCTTGTGCGGCAGCAGTTCGTCAAGCGCCCGATACAAGCGGTCGTCGTTGATCTTGTCGGCGCAGATCCCAAGCAGTTGCGCCAATGCCGACCGCTCAAACAAATGCTCGGCGATCCGCAGTTCGCTGCTGGGAGCGCACAGCCGGCAGATCACCAGCACCAGCGACATGATCGACCAGGGCACGTCCTCGCGACCGGCCGGCATCAACTGATCCAGCAGCGCCTTGAGTCCCAGCTTTTGAATAATTTGCAGCGCCAGCCACGGGCCGCCGAAGTCTTTGCTTCCTTCCACACGCACGCCCGCGATGTCCACTTCCATCCATCGCGGCTCGACGGATGATGGTCGATCGAACATCCGCTGTTGTTGCGTCGATCCGTCGCGAGCAACGGCGGCCGCTTGCTGGACCCCGAGCCGACCGGCTTCGTCCAGGTCACCAAGGTACGCCACCACTTTCTGACGCGGCCCCCTGGCGGTGCGCACGCTTTTGACCAACGCCCAGTAGGCGTGTCGCTTGCCGTCCCTGGCTCGATAACACCGACGCAAGTACATGGCAGGAATCTACCACACGCGGGTAGACGACTTGGTCTTCACTACATCGACTTTCGCCTGTTGCAACCGCGCTGGTGAAATGGGATCACAGATTTCCAGCCCGAGAAAAAAATATTCGGGCGCGAACTGCGGAAGTTGGGTTAAATATCGCGCTTCGTTTATGGCAGGCGCTTGCCAACCACGCCACCCGCTTCTGGCAGATGTGCCATATCGCGTTGGGGCGTCGTCAACTCTATCCACTGCTCCTTCGGCTCGGGTTTGTGTTCATCGAGCATCGCGCCAACGCGCAGGCGCAGGTCCCACAACGACTGCGCGTCGAGCTGGCCAAACGAGATTTGGCCGGCGTCGGTTTCGCTTGTCTTGGTTAGCTTGCCCGAGAGCTTCAACGTCTTGCGGATGGTATTTGCCACGGCATTGCGCGATTGATGCGTGGCGGCGGCGAGAATGGTCAGGTATTCAACGTCTTGCTCGCCCCGGCGATAAGATTTCAGCCGAACGCTGGCAATGGGGGTTTTGCTGTGGACAAAACCGCCAGGATAGAAGAGCGATAGCTCGTCGGCCTTTTCCCATGACTTTTCATTGCCCACGGTTTGCCAGGGAAGAACGCCCTGGCCGCCCAGCGTCCAGGTATCGAGGCACCAGGCGGCCGGTTGGACGTTGGAACTTTCGATTCCATTTGAGCCGCCATAGTTGATCGTGAGCATCCCGGTCTCGCGCGTGCGGTCCATAACCATGCGGTTGTACTGGCGGAAACTGCCGCCCACGACGTAGACGTCCAGGATGTTGTCCAGAGTATCGCGCTGCCATTCGGGGCGGGAAATGTCGCAGCGATAGGCCATCTTCACGTCTCCGCGCACGGGATCGACGCCTTCATGAAATGCCTTACCGAAGAATCGCAACGCCCAGAAATCCTGCGTGTTGACCGGCTCGTCCAGGATCCACGGGGCCGAGCATTTGCTCCAACTGGTGTCTTTGTAGTAGACCTTGTTGTTGAGGTAGAACTCGACAAACGTCTTGTTCCACTGCTTCTCCTTGAAGTGCAGCGCGAACTTGGCGCACGCATCGGAGATAGTCGCGTGGCGTAAGTCGGGCTCGAACGCCTCGTCGGCCCAGTAGCCGCCCTTGAACGACTTGTTGACGTCGAGCGGCCAGTTCTCGTTGATCGGCAAATAGAACGACTCAAGCGGCACGCCTTTTCGCGGCAGATCGGTAAAGGCACTGCCATCCAGCAGGGGGCCAAATCGCTTGTCATACTCGGTCCAGTTGAAACTCTGCCCATCGCATTTGGGAACGCAGCCATCGTGTGGCTGGCCGCGCCAGTTGTAGGCCAGTCGGTTCAGGCAGGTGCGGTGGGCGTGGGCGAGGCGGTAGTAGGCGACTTCGTCCGGCGGATCAGGGAGGCCGTAACAGTTCATCTCCGGGAGGAAGGAGAGGTGATCAGGGAGCGAGAAGTTCCAGACGTGAAGTGAAACTTTTATTGTAAGGGTTTCGCTCCCCGATTTGAGAGTGAGCGTGCCAGCGTGAGGGCCCGCAGCGGCCGTATGAGGCACGTAGACATCCGCCACAATGCCGGCGAACTGTTGATCCGCAAATTTCTCATCCGCGGCCGGGATGGACAGCGGCCCCTCCAGAGGCAAAAGCGGATCAGGAAGCGGGCCGCTCTTCGACTGTACATGTCGAAAGCGCAGGAGGTCTGCCTTGATGGCGGGGTCGTCAAAATTAAGCTGGACCGTCAGACCTTCCGTCTTCCCCTTGAAAACGATCTGAAAATCGATGAACTCATTTTTCGCGGCGAAGAGTCGGATGGTCTTGTCGGCCGCGCGACCAGAGGTGGTTTGCCTGGAGATACGCGGGCTCGTGACGTGGAATGGTATCTCCGGTGACTGGCTGAACCTTGTCCAGTGCATCAATAACCGCCACCTCCACGCCGGCGATGGTGGGGTTTGCAACTGTTGCAGTAAAAGGTTTGACGGAGTTGGGTTTGAGCTCGACGGTGGCCGGCTGGGTTGAAAGCTTGAAGGCGGACTTCGTGGGCGTCGAGAGATTGCCGGCACGGTCTACGGCGCGGAGAAGAAGGGTGACGGTTGTGGCCGTATTTGAAGGAAGGTCGCGCAGGTGCATCACGACCTTTTCGCCGGCAGCGCCCGCCATCGGCACGAGGTATTGTGGAACAGGCGTCGCGGCTTCCCATTCGGCATCCGCTGAAGCGGAATAGCGCGCGAAAAATCCGATTACGCCGGCCGGGCCATGATCGGCCGGTGTTGCCCACCGCACGAGCGCCTCACCGGCCGGGAGGTCGCCGGGATCGGAGGTGATGCCGGCCAACGGATCCGGCGCATCGCGATCTTCGGCCCCCAGGATGATCGTGAAATAAGGGCGCGGTTCTTGCCTTCCTGGCGGCTGGAGATGAAGCGATTGAGCATGTGGTTGAACTTGAAATGATCGCCGTCGCGCTCGTACTCTGAGCCCACGTCATCAAAAAGAACGAATCCGTGGCTGATGCCCGCCACGCGAGCGGCAACGATGCTGGGATCAACCGCCACCGTCTGCCAGCCATCCTTGTCGGGAGGCGCTGCGTCGGTAAATCGCCAACGGGTGTGGCCGGCGCTGTTGATGACGGCGACGATATCACTGCCCGGAAATGCCCAGGGTTGCTGATCCAGCTTCGCCCAATTGAAGCAGGCAGCTCCTTTCTCAGGCGCATACCCGACCGACGTCCCCTCCGTCCAATCGCTGGCGATGGTTGAAACGCTGACTCGACGCTGAAAATCCTTAGAGGCCGCGTGAAGGTGAAGGACGGCGCTCTGAATAACGTGCCCGATAAGTGGCTTGACGTCGAAATCCAGAATAGAAAATTCTTGAATCCCCTTGGTCTTCAGACGCGGCGCCCCGCCATTGTTGCCATCCGATTCTTTCCCCTGATTGGAAACCCACGTGTCGCGGGTGACGTCACATCGGAGCGGATTCGACGAGTTGTCGCCGCGGGTTTGGAAACTAAACACGCAGGCGAGGAGGACGGCGAGGAGAGGTGGTTGATACACCGGTGCTCCTTGAGAAAGGGTCGAGAAGTCTCGCTATTCCTTCGGCTTATAATCCCGCCAAAGCCATCGCAGCGAGTCGGGGAGGATCGAACCGCCGTGGTTGGGGTTGTGGGTGCCTTCGCCAATCACCAGCTTGTAGTCGTACCCCGCATACTTCAAGGCGGCGGCCATCTGCTGGTTGGCGAGTGGCCAGTTGCCGTAGTCGTTGTCCAGATCGTTCGAGCCGTCCTGGAGAAAGATGCGCAGGGGCTTGGGGTTCTTTTTGCTTTTGCGCACCAGTGAAGGGTAATGATCGCCGCCGCGAATGTCGGTGAAGCTGCCGATGTGGCTCAGCACCTTGCGAAACTCGTCGGGGCGCTGCCACGCGACGGTGAAGGCGCAGATGCCGCCGGAACTCATCCCCCCAATGGCGCGGCCATCGGGATCACTCGTGAGCTTATAACTCTTGGCAACTTCCGGCAGGATTTCTTCGAGCAGAAACCTCGCGTATTGATCGCTGAGCGTGTCGTACTCAAAGCTGCGGTTGTCGGCCTTCCAGGGCTGCGTTGATGGCTGGGTGGCGCTGACATGCGCGCCTGGATCAATGAAGATGCCAATCGTCACGGGCATCTCCCCGGCGGCGATCAGGTTGTCAAAGACGACGGGCACGCGCATCGGGCCCTTCGGATCGACATACGCATGGCCATCCTGAAACACCATCACGCAAGCAGGCTTCTTACCGTCGTACTGGGCCGGCACGTAGAGGTAGTAGTTGCGCATCGTGCCGTCGAAAATCTTGCTCGACCACTGATGTTTCGTAACGACACCTTTCGGCACGCCGTCCTTCGGCTCAGAATCCGGGCCAAGTTTGTAGTTGTCGGCGGCGAAGGCACAGGCGGTGGTGCAAAACAAAAACGCGGCGGTGAGGAAGCGCGACATCAACTGGTTTCCTTTCTGAGAATGCCGGCGCAGGATACTTGCGTGCAATGCGGACGGCAACCACAAGTCTTATCCAGCCAGAACAGGTTCCTCGGATGCAATCTTTGTGGATGAATCGGAGGCTTGTCGGCGCACTTCGTGATACAGGGTGTCGCGCTCGATGGGGATATGGCCCGACTCACGGATCAGCCGCCTGATGTCTTCAACATGGAGCTCCTGGTGCGTCGTCCCCTGGCCTTGGCGATTGGTGATGTCATACCAGACCACCGTGCCGTCCAGATCGTCGCACCCCCAATCCAGGGCAAGCTGCGAAAGCCCCACGCCCTGCATAATCCAAAATGCCTTGACGTGGGCGATGTTGTGGAGCATCAGTCTCGCGATTGCGAGCGTTTTCAGATCGGTCAAGCCCGTCGGGCCTGGGAGGTAACCCAGCTCACTCTGTTCTGGAATAAACGAGAGCGGAATGACGCAATTGAACGAAGCGCTTCGCGTGGCGAGGGATTCCGCCTGAAGATCCCGAAGCTTAATGAGATGATCCACGCGTTCTTCCGGCCGCTCCACGTGTCCGTAAAGCATGGTCGCATTGGAGTAGATGCCAAGGCTATGCGCGGTTTGGTGAACTTCAAACCACTTGTTGGCGCCGACCTTGCCCTTAAAAACTTCGTCGTGAACCCGGTCATCGAAAATTTCAGCCCCGCCGCCGGGAAGCGAGCCCAGCCCTGCCTCGCGCAACGCGCTGAGCACATCATGAATGCTCATGCGGGCGACGCGCGAAAAGTGGACAATCTCAATGGCGGTAAATGCCTTGATGTGAAGCGCGGGACATTCCTGGCGGATCCCGCGCAGCATGTCGAGGTAGTAGTCGAACTTGAGCCACGGGTGCAGGCCGCCCACGACGTGTACTTCGGTCGCCCCGGCGTCGGCCGCCTTGCGGGCGGTGGCGATCACCTGCTCAACGGGCATCTCGTACGCGCCTTCTTCGCCGCGCTTGCGGTAGAAGAACAGAACTTACAGGACAGGCGCAGACGTTGGTGTAATTGATATGCCGGTTGCGATTGTAATACACCTTGTCGCCGTGGAGCTTTTGTCGAACGTGGTTCGCGAGGCGACCGATCGTGAAGATGTCTCGGCTAGCGTAGAGGCGCCACGCCATCGTCATGGGAGAGAACCTGGCCGGCCAGCACCTTGTCGGCGACAGGGCGCAACGCGGGGTCCGTGATTTTCTGTCTTAGTCCATCAAACATGCTGGATGAAGTATAAGGACGCGCGTCGCGGCCAGCCATCGCTTTCGCGGATTTTGAAAGCACACAGGGTCAGGGCTTAGGTCTGTAGATGCGCGAAGGCGCTACTCGCCCAGGGAGTTGGTCGTCCAATTGGTAATGCGCCTGGATATAGGCGTGAAGGGCGGACTCTTTGCGGCGGAGGAGGTCTTCGTTGAAGACGACTAGGTAGCCGCGATGCTGGGAATTGTTTTCAAAAGTGGTCAAGTCCGGCAGGGTGTAGGCGGTAGCGTCGAGGCCCGGGTATATGTGAGCAGCTTCTTCCGCGCCGAGATAGAGGCCGAGAATTGGTGCATTACCCGCATGTTCTTTTGCAAGGGAGATTGCCTCCCGCATGGGCATGGCCGGGATTGGGGGTGAATAAAGGAAGACGATGGGGATCGAAAGGAGTAAGGCGGTGACGATGCTGGCGCTGATTTGAAAAACCAATCGTGGTGATTTGGTTACCATCGGCGCGGCAATGACGCTGGCGGCCATCAGGCAGAAGGTTGGGATCAGCCAGACCGCGAATCGGGGTTCGCCCGCGGTTTTCAGGGCGAGCGGGAGAAGGATCGCCAAGGCGCTGGCGATGGTGAAGGACAACAGGTTGATGGGCAATGCGCGTTTGATACCGGGGATCAAAGCAGCGCCAAGAATCACCACGATGGCCACGGGGGTCGCCCAGCCGAGGAGTAGTTTTGGCAGGTCTACCAGGAACTGAGGGTAGGTGATGGAGGGCTTGCCTGGCTGGAGATAATAGTGCGTGATGCCGTCGAAAAACGGACTGTAGAGCAGCAGAGTGATCAATGCCGCGGCCGTTGCCGAGCGTAGCCACGTTGAAACAAGGGCACGGCGAAGGGCGAACATGGAGATGCCATGCGCGACGATCAGGAAGAGCGCGATGGGGATCGTGTACATGGCAAGGGCGGCGAGCAACGCGTATTTCCACGCAACCACTTGCGGCCTGGCGGGCAAAGCGTTGGTGGCAAGAACGCTCAGCAGCAGGAGAAGTGTATAACCGCGCGCCTCAGTGCTGAGCGTGATGAGCCACGGGTTCAGGGTTATGACCAGCCCCAGCGTCAGCGCAGCCAAAGGACGCTCTTTTCGAAGTGGCCAGGCTATCGCGATGCCAATGAGCGCGCCCGCAAGGACGGACGGCAGACGGAGTGTGTATTCGGAAATGCCGCAGAGGGTGATGGAGAGCTTGGCGAGGAGGGAATAGAGGATGTGGTTATTGGGGGAGTACGGTCCGCTGACTATGGCAGACCATGGCTGGGAGACGAAATGCAGGAGCGTGTACATTTCGTCGTACCAGAGGCTCTGGGAGACGAAGGGAAGTCGGACGCAGACCCCCACGAGCAGAATCAAAAGACATACGAATGATTCGCGTCCTGCTCCTGGCGCGGGTTGTCGTCGCCCTGCGGTGGACAGTGAGTCGTTTTGCTTCGTCGAACGGTGATGCGGTTTGCGATTCAAGAACCTGAACATACCAGCACATCCACAATCCCCAGCGTCCCCAGCAGGAGGCTGATGGTGCCGTTGAGCGTAAAAAACGCCAGCGTCAGCTTCGAGAGATCGTTGGCTTTGACAACACTGTGCTCGGCAATCAGCAACACAGCCGCGATGCCTACGCCCGCAAAGTAAAGCCAGTGCAGCAGGGGGGATGAAAGCCCGACGCCGATAAGCATTCCGACGCATGCAACATGAGTCAACCGCGCCACCCAGAGTGCCTTGGATATTCCGATGCGTGCCGGCACCGAAACCACCCCCGTCTCCAGGTCGCTGTGGTAATCCTGGCATGCATAGATGATGTCGAAGCCGGCCGTCCAGAGCAGCACCGCGCCGAACATGAAAAGCGGCGGGGGGTTGAGGTGCCCGCTCACCGCCACCCACGCGCACACCGGCGCCAGCGCCAGCGCCGCGCCAAGATAATAATGACACAGGTGCGTGAAACGTTTAAGCAGCGGATAGCAACCGAGGAACGCCAAGACTGGAACCGCCAGGACCACAGGCCAGGGGTTGCGATCGACAATCCAGAACGATGCCGTCGCCAGGATAAAAACCAGCGCACAGAAAAGCAGGGCCCCCAGCACGAAGCCGCGTGATAGCGCGCCGCTTGGAATTGCGCGCCTGGCGGTGCGCGGGTTCAGGGCATCCAATCGTGCGTCGAGGAGCCGATTGGCGGCCATCGCCACTGTGCCGCACCGTGACCATGCACACGACGATAAGTCCGATCTTCTGTAGCAAGTGGTCGGGCCGAATGCGGCTCGCCATCACCGTGCTCAACAGCGCAAAGGGCATTGCGAAGATCGAGTGATGAATCTTGATGTCGCTCGCAAACACCGCCAGTTTTCTCCCGAGTGAAAGGGATGGCGCGGCGGGCGAAAGGTCGGGCGCAAGGCGGGTCATGATCGGCCGATCATAGGAGAACGCTCTTGCGCCTTCCACGACAAACTCAGGCCGTTCTCGGACCTTGAACGCCATGTTTTTTGCCTCCCGCAGCTTGTCGGGCTTGTCCTGACCATAAGATGTGATGGATTATCCGCCGCTGCTTTTTCCAGGGTCGCGTTGCCTCTGGTCAAACTCAAGGTAAACTTCTCCCACGCCAACTCGACGCCTCTGCCAATGGATTTGGCCGATAATGAGGATGGAGTCTTCTCGCCAGTCATGGCTCTGCCATGGCTCTTGCGCACTATTTGAATGGATTTTGGAGGTCTGATTATGTGTGGAATTATTGCTTACGTCGGCCGAAAAATTGCCCAGCCCCTGTTGATCGAAGGGCTTAAGCGCCTGGAATATCGGGGCTACGACTCCGCGGGTGTGGCCGTCGTGGACGGTGAAGGCAACCTCGCCATCCGCCGGGCGGTTGGCCGCATCAGCGTGCTGGAAGAGTCGATCCAGAAAGACAACCCGCTTCCGCCGGCCTACATCGGCATGGCCCACACCCGCTGGGCAACCCACGGCGCACCGACTGAGATCAACGCCCACCCGCACACCGATGGCCAAGGCCGGATCGCCCTGGTTCACAACGGCATCATTGAAAACTTCAACGTCCTGAAGAAGCTCCTGATCGACAAGGGGTACAAATTTTCCAGCCAGACCGACACTGAGGTCTTGGCGGTGCTGATCGGCGATCTCTACACCGACCTGAAAGCCAAAGATCACATCGCCAACGGCGTCTCCCTCTTGCAGCGCGCCGTGCAGGCGGCCTTGCACGAGGTGGAAGGCACCTACGGCATCGCCGTGATCTGCAAAGAGGAACCCGAAACGCTGGTGGTGGCGCAAGGGCAGCCCGCTGATCATCGGCGTCGGCCAGGACGAATACATCGTCGCCTCCGACGCCAGCGCCATCGTCGAGCACACCACCCAGGTGATCTACCTGAACGACAACGAGATGGCCGTCCTGAAGCCCGGATCTTTCCGCACCAGCACCATTGATGACATCGAGGTCAGCCCGGTGATTTCGCAGCTTGAGAACAAGCTCGAAGAGTATGAGCTTGGCGACTACGAACATTACATGCTCAAGGAAATCTTTGAGCAGCCGACGTCGGTGAAAAATTGCCTCCGTGGCCGGGCCGAACAGCGCGAGGGCCGCATCGTCCTGGGCGGCGTTGGCGATTTCACCAAGGAACTGGTCCGCGCCCGCCGCATCATCCTGACCGGCCAGGGCACCGCCTGGCACGCCGGCCTGGTTGGCGATTATCTTTTCGAAGATCTCGCCAAGGTTGTCACCGAATGCACCTACGCCTCGGAGTTTCGCTATCGCAACCCCATCGTCGAAGAGGGGACGGTGGTGGTCGCGATCAGCCAGTCGGGTGAGACGGCCGACACGCTGGCTGCCCTGCGCGAGGCCCGCGAAAAAGGCGCTACGGCCATCGGCGTTGTCAACGTCGTTGGTTCCACCATCGCCCGCGAAACCGATGCCGGCGTCTATCTTCACGCCGGTCCGGAAATCGGCGTCGCGAGCACCAAGGCCTTCACCTGCCAGATCTGCGTGCTCACGCTCCTGAGCCTGTTCATTGGCCGGCGCAAATTCATGAGCCAGGCCCAGACCTCCGAGATGATCGACGGCCTGTGCGCGATCCCGGAGCAGATGCAGCGCGTACTCGATCAGAGCGAACTGGTGAAAACCATCGCCGAAAAATTCTGCGACCGCGAAAACTGGCTGTTCCTCGGCCGGGGTTACCATTACCCAGTCGCCCTCGAAGGGGCGCTGAAGCTCAAGGAAATCAGCTACATTCACGCCGAAGGCATGCCAGCGGCCGAAATGAAACATGGCCCCATCGCCCTGATCAACGAAGGGATGCCGGTGGTCTTCATCGCCACCAAGGGTGTTCAATACGACAAAGTCATCAGCAACATCGAAGAGGTGCGGGCACGCGGCGGCAAGGTGATCGCCGTCGCCACCGAAGGCGACAACGACATTCGGCGTTATTCGGATCACGTCATCGAAGTACCCAACACCCTCGAGCCGTTGCAGCCCATGCTCAGCGTCGTTCCACTTCAATTGCTGGCTTACCACGCCGCCGTCGCTCGCGGGTGCAACGTCGAC
The DNA here is from genome assembly GCA_963788015.1 of uncultured Phycisphaerales bacterium. Taxonomy (GTDB): domain Bacteria; phylum Planctomycetota; class Phycisphaerae; order Tepidisphaerales; family Tepidisphaeraceae; genus JBBRHH01. Next base: position 53,085 of record CAWBEY010000012.1, on the reverse strand, counting down.
AAGCCCCGCAATCTGGCCAAGAGCGTGACGGTGGAATAGTCTGCTGAGTGTATCCTTTTGCACATGCCCGCCACTGCCCCATCCACCGCTCCGGCCAAGTCGCCCGCACTCTTCGTCGCCGTGGGTCACCAGGGCCAGCGGCTCATCTCCACCAACGGCATCGACTGGAGCAACCTGCAAACCGGCAAGGAAGGCGAAGTCTATCGCGCAGTCTACTTCGGCAACGGCCGCTATGTCGCCGTGGGCACTTATGGCGGCAATAACATTTTCGCTGCCTCCTCCGACGGCGTGACTTGGCAGACGTTCAGCAAAGACGCCCACTATTCCACTTACATTCGCGGGCTGGGCTTCGGCAACGGCGGCTTCATCGCACTGGGCGGCGATCCCGGCAGCGTCGGGGATTCCAAGCCCTTTATCATGACCTCCAAGGACGGCGCGGCGTGGACGGACGCGACACCGATCCAGGGCAAGAACATCCTTCGCCGCATCACCTTTGGCAACGGCCTGTTCGTCGGCGTGGGCGATCGCGGCCGGCGCAGCATGTCGAAAGATGGCCGTGACTGGACCGACGCCGCCAACGTCAAAGCCGTCGACACGCTCATCGACGTCGCCTTTGGCAATGGCGTGTTCGTCGGCGTCGGCCTCAACGGCCTGCGCATGACCACCCGCGACGGCGTCACCTGGACGCCTCCCGTTCGCGGCGAAGAAGGCGAGCACCTGAACACCATCGTCTGGGCCGCCGACCGCTTTGTCGCCATCGGCATGGGCGTTACTTATTCGTCAGCGGATGGATCGGAATGGAAGCGGCAGGAAAACAAGGACGCGCCGCTGACGGCGGCCTTTGGCAAGGGCGTCTTCGTCGGGAGCAACTGGAAAGGCCGGCTGCTTTTTTCCAAGGACGCTGTAACGTGGCGAGAGGTTTACAAGTCCGAAGATCATTTCGAAGCCGTTGCATTCGGCGCAGGCTCGTGACAGTTCAACCACAGCCTTACGCCCCGTTAGAGTCTCCATCATCAGGCGGAATTGCAGCTCCCGGTGCTCGTATGGCACTTCATGCTTGTGGTACGGATAGACTTCGATCTGCTTCTCCGACGTGATGTGGTTGTACACGCCGAAGATTGTGCTCGGCGGACAAATGTCGTCGCAAAGACAGTTGCAGACAACGGTGCGGCAGGTAATCCATGGCGCGAGGTTGAGGTTGTCACAGTAGCTCAGAGTGCGGAAAGCTTCTTCGTGCAGGTGGGGAAAGTTCTTCAGAAAACTCGGAATCTCCGGGTACGGCCCGGCCGGGGCGATCGCAATGGCTCGTTTGTAATCGCACAGAAATGGAATGTCCGGCATTGCAAGGATCGGCCGATCCGACAATGCCGCCACCGCGAGGGAGATCCCGCCCCCCTGGCTCACCCCCATGATCGCCAGCCGTTTGTCATCCACCTCCTCCCGGCGCGCCAGCAACTCCAGCGCCCGAATCGCGTCGGCATATACAAAGCGATAATAGTATTCGCGCGGATGGCGAATGCCCTGCGTCATCCACCCCATGGAATGGCCTTCCTGATAGGCCTGCGCATCCTGCGACTGCCCATTTTGGCCGCGGCAATCCATGCTGAGCACGCAGATGCCCTGCGACACCAGATGCAGCATGTCGAGCGGACGCGTGGCGCGGTTGCTGTAGCCGTGGTAAATGCACACTCCTGGAAACGTCCCCCGCGAGGCCGGCCGCGCATACCACCCTGCGATCCGCCCGCCTTTGTACCCGTCGAATCGCACGGCAAAGCACTCCGCATCCCCGGCCGCCATCTTGTACGGGATCAGCTCCGCGTTCATCGGCTGATTTACCGCCTCCGAAACCGTCGAGTCCCAGAACTCTTCGAAGTCCTGTTCCCGGTACAGCGATGGCTTGTACTGGCGCATCTGGTCCAGCGGCATGTCGATGGATGGCATGAATCTCCTTGGTGCCTGGGCTCTCAAGATAAAAGGTAACGATTCGTCGCTCGAATATCATCAGGATGAAGTAACGACATTGCTCCGCAATTGGCGCATGACATACCAAGGCATCCAGATCGCACACCGGCCAACCACCGCCACTATTGTCCCTAAAATAATCCCCGGCAGGCCCATGTGAAGGTAGCGCACGAACACATAGCTCAGCATCACGTTTGCGCCACCCGCGATCAGCACCGCCGCCGTGAATGCTTGAACTTTCCCCATCCCCAGGAGGATCGACCGGCCCACGGCGCTCGAACCTCCGACAATCGTGTGAACAAGCACCAGCGGCAGAATCGCACGCGTGGCCGGCATCGAATCATGAAACCACGCGCGGAAAAGCCATGGAGAAATCAGATAAATACCCGCTCCCGCAATCAACAGAATCCCAAGGCTCGCAAGTGTCCCGCGCGCGTAATAGGCTTCGATGCGCTTAGCATCGCCGGCCGCGTGTGCGATGGCGGCCCTTGGCAGCAGCACGCCCGCGATCGCCGTCACCAGCAACAGCAAGCCGGCATCGATCTGCACCGCCGGCGCATAAACCGCCACTGTGCGGGCGTCAATCAGGCGATTGATCAGGATGAAATCGGTGGGGGCGTAGAGGTAATCCGCCAGTTGGGCAATGGTCACAATCGCGCCGAAGGACAGAAGATGCCCGGCGGTGGAAAGCTGGAAGAATCGCCAGAAAAAAATCGGCAGGCGCGTTGAGCGATCGGCCAAGAACATCCGGCCGGCCCACAAAAACAGGCCACTCATACAAGCGCCCGCACCAACTGCCTCGGCCAATGGCTCGCCCTTTAGCAACATCGCCGTTGCAAGACCCGCCCAGATCAGCTCCGAAGTTGCGAGCAGAAAATTGTCCAGGGCAATACGTCCATCAACCTGCAACACAGCGCCGGATGCATCACTCACAAGCCGAAGCACCGCGCCGATCCCCATCAGGAGCACCAGCGCCGCCGCCTCGGACCGCAGATCATTCGGCACGCCAGCCAGCTGCCCACATGGCCAGCGTAAAGCCAGATGACGACCGCGCCGACGATCCCAGTCAAAACAGCGACAGTCAGGCCGGTTGAGTAGACTGATCGTTGCGCTGCATGGATGCGGGGATCGAGTTCGTCCACGGCCTCGCGCGCATAGGCCAGAACAATCGGCAAGCCAGAGGCAGGCGGCGCGACGGTCGCGAGCGATGCCACTCCGGGCTGGCCGCTCATCCGTTGGATCATCGCTGGCAGCAGGCCCAGCGACGTGTAATTCAAGACGCCAATCGTCGCGCGGATCAGCGCCAGCAGTGCAAACGCATCCGCACCGGCCACCCGATAAACGATGGCCGAAACCCACACCCAGCTCAACACCCGCGCCCCCGACGCCACATAAGCGCTGACAAGATCGCGGCGGAAGGAAGAACTGCGGGAATCGGCCATAAAGCGGCCACAGGTTAGCCGCCACGGAGCACGCATGCGAGATGTTGGTATCAATGCGCAAGCCTCTTGCCAAAGAATCTCCACTTTGTAATGTAAAGCTAAGTAATTACCCGTCATACAAGGAAGCTCTATGCAGACCATCCAGACTGTGGCCCTGAAATCGCGACCCGACATGGCGGAAGCAAAACGCCGGGTGAGCCGACACGGTGTGTCAGCGTGTTTTAAGCATGCTGGTCCCTGCACTGATCTTTCCCTTGGAGCTGTATCTCTGCATGGATCATCCCCGCTTCGCCTGGCTAAGAGATTGGAGGCAGTATCCCTGGGAGCTTTGGGCGATCACGGTTTTCGGCACGGCCGCCACCGTAGGCGGCGCTGCTGATTGGCTCTTCCACAGATCCGGAGAAACCGCTGTCGGAAAGAAGGAGCACCGGGCGCACCTCATGGCATTGGCCGGCGGCGGAGTGCCGCTGTTCGTACTCATGTCGGCCGCGTCGCTCAGCCGCAGGCCCACCGACTGGCTTATGCCCGTTCTAATCATCGTCATGGCGACCGTAGTGATGATCTCCTACGACGAGTTTGTCTTCCACAGGCGCTGCAGCCGCATCGAGACGTTCACGCACAGGTTGTTGACCCTCGGCAACGGCCTGGCGTTCCTGGCTGGCGCATTGGTGCTTTGTGCGCGAGGGGCCTATGCGTGAATCGCTATCAACCGTGATAAGTGCGGCTAACCTGCTGCGCCGCGCTTCGGCCCTGCTACGATCAAGCTGAAAATGCACTGGCGGCCGCCGCCCCCGAGGCATGGCGCGGCGGCTTCGCTTCCGGCGACGCTGGATGCGTGAGGCGATGCAGGCCATTCGCGGCACGTCCCCCGGCGCGGAAACCCCCCAACATCAGTCTGATGCCTGGCTGAACTGGCTGGGTCTGGCGAAATATTGTTTAGCAACAGGGACGGCTGTCATGGTGGTTGCTGTAGCCGGCCTCTGCCGGCGATGGGGTCTGAAGCCACTACGGCTCGTAGCATTTTACATCGTCGATCACAGATGGTCTTTCTGTTCCCGCTCGCGCTGGACGGGCACCACCGCCTGTTTCGCCAATCGCGTAACTGGACCTGCCGCCTGGTGGAACATTCTCAGTACTACCCGTGGTCATGCAGCTTGCGGCGGTGATGCTGCTCGGCGGCTGCATTGGCCGCGGCTTTGTCCGATCGTGGTGCGTGGGGTGCCTCGCAATTGCATCTGGTACGAGGATCTCCTCCGTCTCCCAGAGTCGCCCCGCGCCGCCGCGCGGCACCGCTGGGTGGACTGGAGCTGGGGGCATCACCTCCACTGCACGTTCGCCACGAAGCGTGAACATTGGATTGCGTTTGCCATTTCGGATTCTCTCGCCAGTGATCTGCATCTGGGGCATCGTTGGACGCGCAACATGCCGAAGCAGTTGGTAAAGGCGGCGCAGAACGGCGCCGACATCATTCTTCTCGGGGGAGATCTGCTCGACCACGCTACCGCCCATCAGGAGTTGCAAAATTGTGTGACCCAACTGGCCTCGAATGCACAGGTCTATGCCGTCGCGTGAAATCATGATCAGCGCCATCGGCCTGGATGTGGTGCGCAGGCGCTGTGAGAAGGGCGGCGGCCACTGGCTAAACGGACCGGTATTACAGGCAGGTTATCGTCTCGAAGGAGTGAACGCCTCATCTGACTGGACCAAGCCGAATCCCTCTCCGCCGCCAGTGCGAATTTTATGCGCCCACGATCCCCGCATCTTCCCGGCGGCCATCGCGGCAGGCTATGACCTGGCGCTTGCCGGCCATCTGCATGGAGGCCAGTGCGTCCTCGCCGAACGCGCGGGCCGGCTATATCCAGCCATCTGGTTCGGAAAATGGCATGGACTGCGATTCCGTGAGCAAGACACCATCATGCTGGTCAGCCGTGGGGCGGCAGACACGTTTCCAATCCGCTTCAACTGTCCGCGCGAAGTGATCCTGTGCGAGGCGAATCGGCCATGATCACTTTCCCCCTCCCGAGCCAGACCAGCCTCATCGACCAGCCGCCCCGGTGCCGCCAGTGTGCCTACATCCTCACGCATCTGGAAGTGGCACGCTGTCCAGAGTGCGGAACTCAGTTTGATCCGGAAATTGAATCGACCTATCTTCGGCATCCCGGCTTTGTGTTCTGGAAGTTCTGGCTCCCCGGATTTTTGCTGGCCGTCGGAGGCGGGGTACTGCTTTGCGTGCTGTTTCTTTCGGCCAACAGCCTTGGGTGGGGCTTGGCAATCGGGTGCCCATTCACACTGGGCGGCCTGCTGGGATACGGCATCCGCGCCCCGATCTGGTGGAGCATCATCCTCGCCCTCGCGGCACTGACGGTCATCGTAACAATGCTCATAATGGCAAGCCTCGCCGGTCTCTTTTGCGGCGTCATCCTGGTCCTGCTCTTCTTTGTGCCAACCTTCTTCGGACTTGCCGTTGGCAGGCTTCTGAGGGCCGCGTTGAAAGAATCCACCTTCAGCCAGCGCTGGTACCTACCCGTGGTGGCATTCCTATTGTTGCCGGGCGTCGTGCACGCGGCCGAGAAGATCATTGGATTCTCTCATCCACCCGAAACGGTGGAGACATCGGCAGTCCTGCCGGTGAACCTCCATCGGGCTTGGAGCTGCCACTTGTTCGGACGCGATACCCGCCCCGACGCCGCGGCCGCCATGAAGCTGGGCCTTCCCCGCCCAACCACGATGCCCAACGAACATTTCCTCCTGGGCACCGAGCAGAAGATCAAGTTTAACAAAGGCGAACTAACCATCCGCGTGACGCAGCGCGTGGAAGATTCACTTCTCGGCTTCGACTATATCCGCCAATCGCATGTCGAAGACCGCGCGGTGCGGCTGCTGGATGGACAGTGGAAGTTCGCTCAGGTCGCGCCGGGACAAACGCGCGTCACCATCCGTACGCGCTACCAGCCATTGATGACCCCGCGCTGGGCGTGGCGGCCGCTGGAGCGAATGAGTGGCAACGCCACTCACGAATATCTTCTGGAAGAAATGCGCCAAGCCGCCGCCGACCCTGCCACCCGGGCAGCGCCGTGAGTCTATTGTCTTTCGTCCAACGGGAAGTTCATTGACCCGAATCCGCGATTTCATGGCACAACTCATCGCGGCGGTGCGCGTGCACCGCGTCACGCGGGAAATGCGCGGCGGCCGGGCAATATACGTTAAGCGGCGATGGCGGGTGATGGACCTGGTCATCATCGCCGGCAACTGGTTCCTCGACGCCTCGCGAAGCGGCGTACGGATGTTCCCTCAAGTCGCGCGATGGCAACGGTGGGAACTACAGGCGTTCGCATTATTGCACGCGCCGGACTTCGCCTGCGGGAGAGCGGGGCTTCGGTCCGTGTGGCTGGAAGAAATTCCCGGCCGCACCTTGCGTGAGCATGCGGTGTCGCACGAGCTCGATGTCGCGATGGTTGAGGCGGCGGGGCGGGAGCTGCGCCGTGCCCACGCCCTCCAATGCCCCCAGTGCCGCGCAGCCTGGTCGCACGGCGACCCGCACCTGGGAAACTTCCTCTACGACCCCAACAGCAACCGCGCACGGCTGATCGACTTTGAATGCGCACACACGAATCAATTCAACGCACAAGAGCGGCTCGCAGACGATCTGCTGGTGTTCCTGCTCGAACTGATGGGCCGCACCAGCGGCCAGAACTGGCGACCTTGTCGCGAAAGTTCATCGATGCCTACGGCAGGAGCGACGTGGTGAACCATCTGCACCACCGCCTAAGGCCGCCGCGTGGACTCCAAATGATACTCTGGACTTCCCGAACCTATGGCGCAAATCGGCGCAGTTCCGCAACCGGATCGCGCTGGTGCGAGCATCTATCTGGTCGAATGCAGTCAGATGAACGTCGGCCCTGCATCCTGCTTTTTAATCACCACCCTGCCGCGATTATCAGACCCTGTTGCGGGCTATTATCGAAGTTTCCAATACTGCCGCGAAACATCTAAGATGGACGCATGCGCATAGCCACAGGCACGTTGTTCGCCTGCCGTGGGGGCCAGCGTTTGAGGAAACCAAGTGCCATGGACGGCCCCATTTTTGAACGCCTTGAGCGGCGAAAACTTCTCAGCTTTGATCCCACCGCCCAGGAACAACAAAGCCTGGAATTGCTTAATCGCATGCGGCAAGATCCGGCCGACGAATTGCCGCTCTTGATCAACTCAGGTGATAAAAACGTTGACGCGGGTCTGACGGTTTTTGGCGTAAACCGCACGCAATTGGCGGCCCAATGGGGGAGCCTGGTGCCGGCCGCGCCGTTGGCTTGGAGCGACCAGTTGGCGCAAGCCGCCGACGCCCATAACCGCATCATGCTCGACACCGACACGCAAACGCACCAGGCACCCGGCGAGTTTGCCCTTGGCCAGCGACTGGTGAACGCGGGCTACAACAGCTTTTCCCTCGCCGGCGAAAACGTTTACGCCTACGCCAAATCCACCTTCCACAGCCACGCCGCGTTCGCCATTGACTGGGGCGACGGGCCTGGGGGAATCCAAAACCCACCCGATCATCGCGACAACATGATGGACCGCCGCTTTCGCGAAGTGGGCATCTCGATCATCAAATCCACCGTCGGAAAAACCACCGGCCCGCTGCTCATCACCCAGGATCTGGGCGTTCGCCCTGGCCAGGGCAATCCGTTTCTCGTTGGCGTCGCCTACTACGACCGAAACGTGGACGGCTCTTACACGGCCGGCGAGGGACTTGCACACGTTAACATCCAGGTCAGCGGCACCGGCGGGACTTTTAACACGACGACGATGACGGCCGGCGGGTATCAATTGCAGGTGCCGGAAGGAACCTACACCGTTCGCTTCAGCGGCCCGGGCGTGGCAACGGCCGTCACACGGAGTGTCACGGTTGGACTCGACAACGCCAAGGTGGACCTGAAGGAACCGCTCACGGCCGCGAACGCTCCGAGGTTCAGCACCGCCGGCGCCAATGCGATTGCGTATACACCTGGCGGGCGCCTTTATCTCGCCTGGTATGACACTGTGCATCGCGCCTTGATGGCCGCCTCGCGCAATGGCAACGGTGTCTGGACAGCGCCTCAAACGGTCGATCATCGCGGCAAGGTCGGCAGCTATCTTTCCATGGCCACCGACAAAGCCGGCCGGCCTGGCATCGCCTATTACGACGCGACCAACAAAGACCTGAAATACGCCCACCTCTTTGGCTCGCGCTGGTCGATCAGCACCGTCGCCCACGCGGGCAAGGTTGGGCTGTTCCCTTCCCTTGCGTACGACTCGGCCGGCCACGCAGGGATCAGCTTCTATGACGAAGCGCATCTGGCCCTCAAATTCGCGACGCTCTCGAATCATGTCTGGTCCCTCAGCACCGTTGACAACACCAACAACTCCGGCCGAAGCAGCAGCGCCGGCATCGACGCTTCGACCGGCCACTGGGCCGTTGCCTACTCGCGCGACGGCGACTCCAGCCTTCGCTACGCCACTCTCGAAGACTCCGGCTGGGTCAATCATCTGCTGGCCCAGACGGTGGGCGCTGCGCGGAGTATCAGTCTTCAGACCATCAACGATCTCCCATCAATCTCGTTCGACGACACCGGCGCCAACACGCTTTATTACCTCATCTACGATCACCTCAGCACCGTTAAACAGACGGTGGCCGTTGCTCCAAACCTGGCCGGCGTGATGGTGGTCGATCCAACCAGCGGCGATCCGTTGGTCATCTATCACGATCCGGCCACCAACACCGTCTATCGCGCCGACGGGTCAGGTGCGTCGTGGGCTTCGACCAAGCTGCTGGCCGGCATTCTCCGGCCGTTGTCAGCGGCCGAGAGCCCAACAGGTCACATCAGCTACACCTGGCTTCACCCGGGCACGCACGCAATCAATGTTGAGGATCTGTAGCAGGCGGTGGCGCAAATTCTGAGTTGGGAGAGGGGATTGAGGAGTGACAAGGGTGTAGGCCAAAAACGATCGAGAAAAGCGCCCCCAAATGCTCCCCAAAACCTCCCCATTTTGACCCCCGCATCCGGCGATGGGCGTCGATAGTCGCAATGGGCGGCCAGTATCTGCGGGTCGTTATGCTGCCCGATGGCGAGACCCTGCACAAGGCGTTTTTTGATCGCTCCTTCAAACCGTGAGGAAGAAATGAAAATCAAATACTTCCAGGACACCGACACGCTGTATATTGAGTTTAAAGTAGTGACGGTGGTGGAGACGCGAGATTTGGACGAGAATACTCTGCTCGATCTGGACGCGGATGGGAACATCGCGGGCATGACTATTGAACACGCGAGCACGCGGACGGACATTCCTCCGTTTTCATATGAACAGGTTGCGGCTTGACGATCCGGCGCTGGGTAGGATGAACGTGGTTGCGCACCGGAAGACTCTAGCGCGCTTTGAGGTGACGTCGATTTGGGAGGGATCAAGCTTGCGTGATTGGGCGGGGTGGGATTATCGTGGGTGGGCTTTTACTGGAGTGTTGTGATGGCGGAATTGCATATTGATTCGGATTGGAAGAAGGAGGCGCAGGAGGAGAAGAAGCGTCTGGCTGAGTTGGAGGCGCAGCGCAAGACGCCGCCGCCTGCGCCGGCCGCTGCGGCGAGTGGGGCTCAGCCGGCGGGCGCGGCGGCGCCGGCCGGTCGGGGTGTGGGGGCGGGGGGGCGCGAGGTGCCGACTGCTTCGTTTGATACGCTGGTGCAGTCCATCGCCACTCAGGTGTTTTATTATCTGGGCGATCTGTCGACCCGTGGGGCCGAGCCGATGCTTAATCTGGATATGGCCAAGAACAACATCGATGTCCTTGGGATGCTTGAGGAAAAGACCCGGGGCAATCTCAGCGCCGAAGAGATCGTCAACCTGGATACGTCGCTCTACGAAACCCGCATGCGGTTTATCAGCATCGCGACGCAGGTGGCGAGTTATCCGTGAGGTGGAGGTGATGCAGTGAAGCTTGTGGGGCGATGGCAGGGTCAGGTCATGTCCACGAAAATTTGGCTGCTGCTTACCTTCGTTTTCATTCCCAGCTGTTCGGCAGCAGGGTTCTGGTATATCTGTATTCCTGTCCATACTGCGCAATTGCATTTCAACCCGCTATTTTTCTTCGCTGCTGCGATTGCATTTCAACCCGCTATTTTTCTTCGCGTCGTTGCTGCATCAATGGTGCTATTTCCGCTGACAATTGCCGGCACCTTTGTGCTGTATATCCTGATCGGCCTCTTGTGTCGCGTGTTTGGCCAGTCCAACGATCTGTCAGGTTCTGCAGAGAGCTCTGATGGGAACGAAATCTGATTTGTGATCCGTGGGGAGGCTGTACCATGACAACTACTTCCGACTCTGGCGCCAGGTTGGCGGGGAATGCCGGGAGTCGCGGTTTGGGGTGATGGGGATGCCGCATTGACTGGTTGCTTGGGGTGCTTTGTGTGGGGTTGGCGGGGTCATTGTGGCGGGATGCGTGGCGGGTGGTGAACCGTCTTCTTGAACCGGCGGTGCCGCTGCCGCAGCAGATGGAGATCAACGCGATTCTTGAAGTTCTTCTTCACAAAGGGACCACCAGCCTCGGTGAATTTAAGAGGCATTTGGCCAAGCTCCAGCAAGGGCATGTGCGCGGGGGGCGGATCCAGGAGGCGATGGGGTCGGGGAGTGTGCCGCTCAAGCCGATGTCGCCTTGAGTTGAGGGGCGGCTGATGGATCGAATGCCGGGATTGGGAATGCTTTGGCGGTCCCGGCTCGATTAAAGGGAGGCGTCTTCCATCAGGATCTGGGCAAGGCGCAGATCCAGCGGGGTGGTGATTTTCAGGTTGCGGAATTCGCCTTCGACCAGCCAGGGGTGGCCGCCGGCGAGTTCGATTAATTGCACGTCGTCGGTAACTTGATCGAGGGAGAGGGGGCAGACTCGGTAGGCGTGCTCGAGGTCGCGTCGGCGGATGATTTGGGGCGTCTGCATGGCCCAGAGGGTTTGGCGGGGAACGGTGCGATCGATCGCTGCGGGAAGCGGGCCGGTGGCTTGTTTGATGGTGAGATGAACTGGCATGGCGGGGACGGCCGCCGCGTGTTCGAGGGCGGAGGCGAAAGTCTCGTCGATCAGATTTTGTGAGATCAGCGGCCTAGCTGCGTCGTGAACGGCGACCCATTCAACATTGTCGTCAAGAACTTCGAGGGCACACTTTACGGTGTGGGCGCGGTGCTGGCCGCCGGGGCAGAAGCGCAGCGCGGATCGCCGGGCAGAATACTGGATAGCAGCGCGGGATCGTTGGTGGCGATGATGAGGTCGGTGACGTCGCTTCGGGCGAGGAACGCTTCGGCAGCGTGGGTGATGACGGGTTTGCCGCACAAGTTGGCCAGGAGCTTGTTTTGCCCGAATCGGAGGGATCGGCCGGCGGCGGGGAGGATGACGGCGAACGAGGGCATGGCTGGATTTGGCTTTGCTTTTACGCCGGGGCTGAGGATTGTGAATCGGAGCGGGGGCGGGTGCGTCGGGTGGGTGGGGGAACGCCGTCGTCCATGCGGCCAAAGATCATGCGGCCGGCCGAGGTTTGGAGGACGTTGTTAACGATGAACTCCACGTCCTGGTCCAGATGGACGCGGCCTTGATCGACGACGACCATTGTTCCATCGTCTAAATAGCCGACGCCCTGGGAGGGATCTTCGCCGGCTTTCATGAGGCGGACGTGCATTCGCTCGCCGGGAAGGACGACGGGGCGCAGGGATGTGGCCAGGTCGTTGATGTTGATGACGTCGACGCTTTGCACCTGGGCCACCTTGCTGAGGTTAACGTCGTTGGTGAGGATTCGGCCGTTTAATTCCTTGGCCAGCACCAGCAGCTTGTGATCGACGCCGCGGGTTTCGGAATCTTCCTGAAGGCCGTAATCGGAGATGATGACCTCGACTTTTTTGATTTCCTGGAGCTTGTTAAGGACGTCGAGGCCGCGCCGGCCGCGCGTGCGTTTTAGCTTGTCAGGCTGGTCGGCCAGGGTTTGCAGTTCCTGGAGCACAAATCGGGGGATGACCAGGCGGCTTTCGAGGATACCGGTTTGGGCGATGTCGAGGATTCGGCCATCGATGATGACGGAGGTGTCAACCAGCAAGGGGCGTGGGCCGCGGGTTTCGCGTTTGAATTCGACGTACGGGATGACGAAGCGGAAATCGTCCTTGGTCTGCATGATGAAGCTGATGGCGAGATAGCAGCAGGCGACGCCGACGAGCAGGTCGAGGAATTGGATAATGGCGTCGCGGTGTTGCTTAAGCGTTTGGTAGTTACGGGCGGCCGTGTCGAGGCGGGGGAGGTATTGATCGACCAGAAGCTGGACAACGAAACTGAGCACCCAGGCGAAGAAGAGGCCGACGAGAATGCCGAGGGCGGTGCCGGAAAAGATGAGGAGTTTTTTGCGGGGGGAGAGGATATCGACGCAGACGAGCAGGACGCCGACGGTGAGTGAGACGGACATGGCGAGCCAGGTGTAGTCGCCGAAGGGCCGGCCGGGGCTGTCGACGAAGTAGTAGCCGACGGCCGCCATGAGCAGGACAAACAAGGCGCGGAGGATTTGAAGGACCATGAGGCGTGCCCCTCCAGAAAGGTTTCAGGAGTATAGCGGGGGGAGGGATGGGGGCAAAGCGGGGGAACCGTCCATGCGAACTATTCGATCTGCGAAATGCGAGGGGCCGTCGTGAAATGCCGGCCAGAAGGTCTTCGACGGGTGTGAAGGTGGCGTCTTTTGTTTGGGCTTCAATTACGGGCCTCGTACTGTACGTCGCTAACCTTCTCCATCCAGTCCACGGCCTTGGCGTTTAGTTTTTCCGGGATGGCGATGTGGGTCATTGCGGTTGTGGCGGTGACGGTGGCGGCGGCAACGCGGGCTGGATCGGGGCGTCGAAGAGCGGGTCGATTCGGACGGTGCCGGTGAACCAATCGGCCGGGCCTTTGCTGGATGGGCGGGAGCCGGGTTGGTGGATTTGCATTTTATGTTCTCCTTTGAGCTGATCCGCTGTCATTGCCTCCGCGAGAGCGGTCAGTTGATCGAGATTCACGTTGCTTTGGCTTTGGGGAACTCTCCTTCAGAGTTGTAGAAAGGGGATGACTAATTTTGTGACCGTTGGAAAAAAGAGAAAAGAAGAGAAGAGCCCTCACCCCTAGCCCTTCCACCTCCCGCTGACGCGGGATCCCAGAAGATTACTGGGAGAGGGGGTAATAGGGGAAGGCGGCGCGGCTGGATAAGGTGGCTGCACTGTGGACAGCGCACCAGCGAGGGACGAGGCGGCATCGGGCAGGCCGAGTGGCGCGGTGAATAGCGCGCCAAGGATGGCGCGCTATTCACTCCTCCGGCTGGCGCGGATGAAGTCGTTGGGCGTGTCGGAAGTGGGTGGGATGGTTTGGGGTTGGGGTGTATACTCTTTTTTATGGCTCCACCATTTGTCAGACCCATTGTCGGCGCGATGAGCGGGTATGTGCCCGGCGAGCAGCCGCGCGTTGGGGAGCGGGTGATTAAGATTAATACCAATGAGAATCCGTTTCCGCCCAGCCCGAAGGTGATGCAGGCGATTCGGGCGATTGAGCCGGAAATTTTGCGGCGGTATCCAGATCCGCTGGCGGATGGGTTTCGGGAGGTGGCGGGGAAACTGCTGGATTTGCCGCCGGAATATCTGATCGCGGGGAATGGGAGCGACGATATTTTGTCGATCGCGGTGCGGACGTTTGTGGGGCCGGGCCAGACGCTGGCGTCGCCTGATCCGACGTATTCGCTGTATCCGGTGCTGGCGGAATTGGGGGAGGCGCAATTTGTGACGGTGCCGTGGGAGAAGGACTGGCGGTTGCCGATCGAGGCGCTGGTGCATACGGGGGCGAGCGCGATATTTTTGGCGAATCCGAATGCGCCCAGTGGGACGTTTGTGCGGCCGAAGATGATGGCGGAATTGGCGGATGCCTTTGATGGGGTGGTGCTGATCGATGAGGCATACGTGGATTTCGCGGACGAGCACTGCGCGGGGCTGGTGAAGGAATTTGAGAATGTGGTGGTCACGCGGACGCTGAGCAAGTCGTATTCGCTGGCGGGGTTGCGGTTTGGATATGGGATCGCACATCCGGCCGTGATTCATGAGATGATGAAGGTGAAGGATAGTTATAACGTGGACGCGATTTCAGTGATCGCGGCGACAGCGGCGCTAGAGGACCAGGAGTATTCGCGGCAGACGTGGGAGCACGTGCGGCTGGAACGGGGGCGGCTGAGCGAAGAGCTTTCGCGGATGGGATGGGGGGTGATTCCGAGTCAGGCGAATTTTATTCTGGCGACGTGCCCGGGCGGGGACGGTAAGTCGGCGTATCTGGGGCTGAAGCAGCAGGGGATTCTGGTTAGGTACTTTGATCGGCCGGGATTGTCGGACAAGATACGGATTACGGTGGGGACGAGCCAGGAGAACAATGCGGTGCTGGGGGGGATTAAGGCGATGAGTGGGCGGGTGGATGAGAAGGCGGCTTAACGGTGCGATTTTACCGCGGAGGCACCGAGGCACGGAGGAGGAGATTATTGATGTGGAGATGCGGAGGCGTCGAGGGGAGGTTTGTGGGTTGGACATGGGCGGGGCGCCCATGCCACGATAGGGAGGTTGCGGAGAGGGGAGCTTGGAGAAGCCATGGGCGGGACGCCCATGCTACGGCTTGGGAGGATGCGGAGAGGAGAGCCGAGAAGACATGGGCGGGACGCCCATGCTACGGCTTGGGGTGGCGCGGAGAGGAGTGGTGGAGCAGGACATGGGCGGGGCGCCCATGCCACGTTTGTGGGTGCTGGTGGTTCTGATGGGTTTTTTCGTCTGTGTGCATCTGTGTTGATCTGTGCCTGAAATGGGTGTGATGATTATGGCGAAGCAGAATCAGAATTTGGGCCGGGTGGGGGAAGTGCGGCGGGTGACTCGGGAGACGAAGGTGAATGTGCGGGTGGACCTGGATGGGGCGGGGCAGACGCGGGCGGAGACGGGGGTGGGTTTTTTTGATCACATGCTGGATCTGCTGGGGCGGCATAGTTTGATCGATCTGGACGTCCATGCGGAGGGGGACTTGGCGGTGGATAGCCATCATACGGTGGAGGATGTGGGGATCGTTCTCGGGCAGGCGTGGAGAAGGCGCTTGGGGACAAGAGCGGGATTTACCGGTATGGGTGGGCCATCGTGCCGATGGACGAGAGCCTGGCGCAGGTGGCGATTGATCTGTCGGGGAGGCCCGCTTTCGTGTTCAATGCGCCGTTCAGCGGGGAGTCGATTGGGACGTTTCCGACGGAATTGGTGGAGGAGTTTTTTAAGGCGCTGGCGACGTCGGCGAAGATGAACCTGCATATCAACGTGGCGTACGGGACCAACAACCATCATGTGGCCGAGGCGATTTTTAAGGCGACGGCCAAGGCGCTGCGGCAGGCGGTGGGGTTGGATGCGAGGAACCCGGGGGTGCCGAGTACGAAGGGGTCGTTGGTGGGGTAGGGAGGATGAATGATGAAGTATGAAGTATGAATGATGAATAGAGGATATGGCGGTTTTTGGAGAGGGGAGGCGAGTGGGGGGGGTTGGAGTGAACATGGTTGGTATATTTGGACGGATGCGTGGGTTGGTGTTGATTGCTTTAATTGCGATGGTTGTTGCGATCTTGGGGGTGGGGGCGGCGGGGGGGAAGGGGGGCGGGGGTGCTGCGGATTTGGGGCGGGCGGCGCGACTTAAGGGGGCGAAGATGCCGGCGATTACGGCGCCGGTGATGTTTAACACGCCGGAGGGGGATGCGATTGTTTCGGCGCTGGAAATTTTTCCAGAGGATAATCCTTGGAACGTGGCGGTGGATGAATGGCCGGTGGCGAAGAACTCGAAGGCGATGATCGCGACGATCGGAGCGAGCAAGCCGCTGCGGGCGAATGATGACATGGGGTATATCCTGGTGCCGCCGGACCAGAAGAAGGTGGAGGTGACGTTGACGGTGTATGCGGGGGAGTCGGATAAGGGGCCGTATCCGGTGCCTGACAATGCGACGATTGAGGGATGGCCGGGCAATTTCACGCGGGGGGACGCGGCGCACAAGGCGCTGACACTAGACGATGTGCAGCGCGGCAAGCCGACGCTGGATTCGGACCGGCATGGGATCGTGGTCGATCCGGTGAATCGGAAGCTGTATGAGTTTTACCGGCTGACCAAAACGGACAAGGGGTGGGTTGCGGAGCAGGCGTCAATCTTTGATCTGGCGTCGAACAAGCTTCGGCCGGACGGGTGGACGAGTTCGGATGCGGCGGGGCTGCCGGTGTTTCCGGCCGTAGTCCGGTATGACGAACTAAAGCGCGGGAAGGTGGAGCATGCGCTGCGGGCGACATTTAAGAACACGCGGCGCGGGTATGTTTATCCGGCCACCCATTTTGCGAGCAATAAGAAAGACCCGAATTTGCCGCGGATGGGGGAGCGGTTTCGGTTGCGAAAGGATTTTGACACGTCGGGATTTTCGGCCGAGGCCAGGACGATTCTGGAGGGGCTGAAGCGGTATGGGATGATGAACGCGGACAATGGGATTGACTGGGCCATTTCGGTTGCACCCGATGAGCGGATTCCGCTGATGCATGACGAGATGCGGAAGGTGAAGGGGGGCGATTTTGAGGTGGTGGAGGCGCCGGCGGGGTATCAGGTTCCCAAGTGAGGGATTACTGCGAACGCCGGACGCGTTTGGAGCGGCATCGAGTCCCACGTCCAGAACAACTGGGAGTTTCGCAGGCTGTGGACCCAGGCATGCGTGGACGATCTTGCGTTAAAGAAGTTTACCAAGTCCCTCTCATGGGTCAGGCTCCTCCTCCAGAGCCCGCACATAATTCAGCGCTTCGTTTACTGAGCATACACAGACGCCTTTGCGCCGGCCGGCCTGATCGAGTTCCGGCAGCAGCATCAGCTCCTCAAAATCTTCTGACGCCTGCAACCGCAGCCGCGCGCGGTGACCGAGCGTCCCATCGTGCATGCCGTGCGCGTCCATGTGATGCTGGATCAGAAACTCGGTGCGCGGGCTGATCGACCCTTCCAGCGCCTGCAGCGCGGCCGAAACGTGATCGGCTGGATCGATTGCCTTTCCCACATCGTGCAACAGGGCGGCCAGCAGAAACTCCTCATCCCATGGCCGGTGCTCGGCGCCAGTTCAAACACCTGCAGGCTGTGATAAAGTGCGTCACCCTCCGGATGATGCCGGGCGCTTTGCTTCACCTCCTCCAGTGGCAAGAGCAGCATGCGGTAGAGCTCAAAACGATCGAGCTGGTTTTCCCGGCCGGCGATCTCCGCCTCCAGATCCAAATCGGGATACTCGTTTGCCAGGAACTGTTCGAGTTCTGCAATGCTGGCGCGTTCGATGGCCCGGCCCGTGATCGAACTTTTAAACGCATAATTGATCTTGTCCTCGGGATAGAGCGTCAGTTCGTATTCAAACCGATCCTGCACGTGAATATGCACAAAGACCCGCTCTTCGTTGTTCTTTACAACACGCTTGTGCTGCACGCTGTAGCGCAGGTTTTCTTCGTCAAGCGTGGTGGTGACGGCCGACAGGTGATTGGTGAAGACGTGGATATCAACGTCCGATCCCTTGCGGATGTGGCCCGTCAAGACGCTGCCGATCAGTCTTGGCCTGTAGCGCGCCAGCAGTCGCATCATCCGTAGAGCTTCGAGGCGCATTTCGCGCAGATTGGCATGACGTTTTTCGCCTTCATACAGGCAGGCCAGACCCTGAATCTGATTGCGAATCTCGGCGTTGGAGGGTAAGTCGCGCGGGCGATAACGATATTCCACCCCCATCTGACGGGCCGCCTTGCGCTTGGCGGTAAAATATTCCGACTCGGTTCGTTCGTACATCAAACGCGCTGCGAGCAGCGCAATTTGCCTGCGAATTCGTACATCAGCCATATCCTGTTCTCGCCGCGGTTTTAAAGCCCGGGTGTGCGGCGGTGGGCATCAAATGCGCGGGCGGCTCGGCCGCCATTCACGCATGAAGGTCAATCATACGTCGATGCTGAGAGACGCTCAACGCGGCAACCGCTCCAGCCCGTCCAGCGCCGCCGGATTTTCCAGCGATGAAATGTCCCCCAGCGGCTGCCCGAGATACACCGCCCGCAAAAGACGCCGCATCACCTTCGCATTCCGCGTCTTTGGAAGGTCGGGCACGAACAAAATGGCCTTCGGCGCAAGCGCCTTGCTCAGTTGGTGGCAGATGAGTTGTTGCAACTCGCTGCGCAATGCATCGCTTTCTTTTTCCCCGGCTTTAGCACGCAAAAGCAAACCAGCGCCTCCCCCTTGATTGCATCCGGCACGCCAATGGCCGCGGCCTCCTGAATCGACCGATGTGAAACTAGAATCGATTCCACCTCGGCCGGCCCAAGCCGCTTGCCGGCGATCTTAATGGTGTCATCCGACCGGCCAACGATGTACCACAAGCCGTCGGCGTCGATGGTGGCAAAATCACCGTGCACCCACACGTCCGCAAACCGCGACCAATAAGTCTCCAGATAACGCTGCGAATCGTTCCAGAACCCGCGCGTCATGCCGATCCAGGGCTTACGAATCACCAGTTCTCCGATCTGGTGGCGCACGGACAATCCATTCTCGTCCACCACGTCGGCCGCCATGCCCGGCACTGGTCCTGAAAATGCGCACGGCTTCATCGGCGTCAGCACATTGCCGCAGAGTATCCCGCCTGAGATCTCTGTTCCCCCGGAATAGTTCAAGATCGGAAGCTTCCCCTGCCCGACGGTGTTGAAGAGCCATAGCCACGGCTCTGGATTCCACGGCTCGCCCGTCGATCCAAACTTCCGCAGGCCGGACAGATCATGCTGCTTCACCGGCCCTTCCCCATGCGTCAGCAATAGCCGCACAAGCGTCGGCGAGATCCCCAGCATCGTCACCCCATGTCGTTCCACCATGGCCCACACCCGATCCGGGCCCGGCCAGTCCGGCGCGCCGTCATACAGCATCATCGTCGCCCCCAACATCAGCGTTCCAAACACCAGCCACGGCCCCATCATCCACCCCATGTCCGTCATCCAGTAAAGCGTTTCATCGGCGTGCAAGTCCATGCAATGTGCCATGTCCTGCGCCGCCTTGATCGGAAAACCGCAGTGCGTGTGGACCGCGCCTTTTGGCCGGCCGGTCGTGCCGGAGGTGTAAAGGATCATCATCATCGAGTCGGCCGGCGTAATGTGGGCGGCGCAGTCGCCAGGCGCGCGACACCAGTGAATGGTAATCGTGCCAACCCACACCCATCGGCGCTGCTGAGGCGATGCTCTCCGTCTCGCAATGAACGATCACATGCCTGAGGTTCGGCACCTGCGCCGCAGCCTCCTCCGCGACGTTTCGCATCGAAGTCAATTTGCCCCGGCGAGCGCACACGTCGGCCGTAAACAGCGCCTTCGCATTCCCATCATTAAGCCGCGATGCGATTGCCCCCGCGCCATAACCCGAAAACAGCGGAAGAAACACCCCGCCAATCTTGATGATCGCCAGCATCGCCGCCACGCATTCCGGCGTCATCGGCATGAACACGCCCACCGCGTCGCCCACGCCAATGCCCAGTTCACGCAGGGCACTGGCCAAACGGTTCACTTCCTCGCGAAGCTGTCGATAGGTGAGCGTGCGAACAATCCCCGCTTCGCTCTCAAATTTAATCGCAAGTCGATCATCCGTTGGTGTGCCGGCATATTTGTCCAGACAGTTCTGCACGATGTTCATCCGGCCGCCCACGCACCAGCGCGGAAAAGGCAGGCCAGCGGAAAGATCAACCACCTGCGAGAATGGGGTTTCGAACCTGATGTCCAGGTCCTCGATCACCGCCTCCCAAAACCACCCAATGTCCTCGACCGAGCGTTGGTGAAGCGCGTTGAGCGAAGCAAAACCATGCCGCCGCATGAAGCGCTGAAGGTTTGATCTGCGCAATAACTTCGGGGCTGGGATGCCAGACAAACTCCGGCGAAGAAGACAAAGTTTCCATGCGTGCCTCTTAAACGCAAGCTGGCCGAATTGCCCGCTATAAATCCCCGCCAGCCGCATCTTCTGAATCCACTCCACCCGGTAGCAGGTCCGTATCCTCCTCCACCGGCGGCTGCAGGATCGGAAGCAACGGAAGCGTCGAGTGTGGATTACCACCCGATCCTTCCGGCAATACTTTGCTCTTTGCGCCCGGCCCATCCGAGGCGGCCGCCTTCCCTGCTTCACGTCCTCCTCCAGTTGTGCCTTGCGTCGCAGGATGTGGTGATAATGTTGCGCGAACCGATGCGCCTCATCGCGAATGTATTGCAGCAGCTTCAGGCCGTTATGATTTCGCGCCAGCCGCAGCGGCGCGGTCTTCGCCTGCACGTAAACCAGTTCTTCCTTCTTGGCCAGCGAAACCACCATCGGCGGCTTGATCGCCATGTCCTTGAAAACCTCCAGCGCCGCGTGAAGCTGTCCCAGCCCACCATCAATCAAAATCACATCGGGATAAAGCTCATTCGACAACCCCGCCTCCCGATATCGCCGCGACACCACTTCCTGAAGCGAGAGATAATCGTTATTTCCCTGGCCGTGCGTGATCTTATACCTGCGGTATCCATCCTTGAACGGGACGCCGTCAATAAAGCAGACCTTCGACCCCACCATCTCCCCCCCTTGCAGGTGGGCGATGTCGATCCCTTCCACAATTCGCGGCGGCTCAGCAAGCCCCAGCGCCTCCTGAAGCGCTGTCACGCCTTCCTGCGGCGCGGTGACAAACGCCTCCGGCTGCCAATATTCCTGGTCGCCTTTAGCCGCACGATGCCCCAGCGCATTCAGCGCCTTGATCTCGTCCCGCAGCCGCGCCGCCCGCTCAAACTGCAACTCCACCGACGCCTGCTTCATTTCCTTTTCAAGCTCTCGAATGACCGACGCACGGTTCCCATCCAGAAACTTCAGCAGCCGGGAAACATCCTCGCGATAGGCATCTTTTGGAATTTTGTCCGCACAGGGTGCTGTGCATTGGTGAATGGCGTGAAGCAGGCAAGGCCGAAAGAACCGCTTGCTGGTGTCTTCCTCACGAATCTCCAGATGACAGGTTCGAAACTTAAACGCCCGCTGAAGGTGCTGCACCGCCTCTTTCAGCGAGTACACACTGGTAAACGGCCCATACAGCTTCACGCCCTGCGTCCGCGGCTGGCGCGTGATGTACACGCCCGGATACTCATCGCCCGTTGTCACCATCAGATACGGGTACGTCTTGTCATCCATCAGGCGGGCATTGAATTTCGGCTGAATGTCCTTGATCAGCCGATTCTCCGCCAGCAGCGCTTCCACTTCCGAATCCGTCTCAATGAAATCAAAATCAACCACCTGATTCAAAAGCCCCGCCTTGCGAACCTCAAGCTTCGTCGAAGCCTGAAAGTAAGATCCCACCCGATCGCGCAGCGAAGCCGACTTCCCCACATAAATCACCCGCCCCCGATCATCCTTCATTAGATAAACCCCCGGCGACTTGGGGAGCAGCTTGGCCTTCTCGTTGAGCTTGGTAAGTCGATCGTCCATGAATCCGTCTACGCCACGATGAGGGAGTCCCGGCTAGGATTGTAGGCCAGCCGGGGAAGAAACTGCGGCGCGGCCTGCTGGCTGAACATTAACCTACGCGCGCTCCGGCATTCCCGGCGGATGCCTTCCAGCCGCCCGCAGGACTTCGCGTAGTCTTACGAGCGGGGTCCGATTCAGTCTGAGTTTATCGACCGTTGCACGGCCTGTAGAAGTCAATCCGACGATCACGGTATAGTCATCGTTCCAGGTGAAATGTGCGTTCCATGATTGTTGTCGGGGATGGAACAGGCCGGCCATGATGCCTGTCACCGGATCACGCCACTGCGTGGCGATATATTTGTGATTGTTGCAGCCCTGACAAGCGTACGCCACGTTATTGAGCTGCGTTGCTCCGCCTGCTGACCGTGGAATAATGTGTTCGATGGAAAAAGAATCCGGTGAGAATTGTTCCTGACTGCGACAGTATTCGCAGCAGCGATTGGCGCGCTCAGCAATCGACAAGCGTTCTGCCGCCGTAAGTCCCGGGTCAGGCATTATACGGCTCGTTCCTGGGCTGCAGGCCAAGCTCGCGCATCAACTCTTCCAATTCCAGTCCGCGCATCTGGGCCAGTTGAACCAGATAAGCCATCCGCCGCGCATTGCCCGCTTCAATCTCGTCTGAGAGCTTGATGAGCGTCGCATGTTCATCCACAGTCAACGTTTCCGACTCACGCTTTGCCCGCAGGTCGTCGTAACGCTGCCAATCTTCCGGCGGTAAACCAATGTTGATCTGGCGTAGTATCTCTGTCTCGGCGGCCGAAAAATGAGGCCCAGACGGCGGGCGCGCCAGATGCCTTTCGAGAGTGTTTAGAACGAATGCATCGGGATCGACGCCGCGTCTGGCGGCTTCATCGCGAAGGCGTGTTTCGAGGTCGGCCGGAAGATGGAGCGTCAACGTCATTATGTTATTCTAGCTGAAACGCTCGCTCAGGAATCGTGCCCACGCATTGATCATCTCAAATTCGCCCGCCGTAGGCAGCATCGCAACAAAACGGCCAACATCGCCAATCGGAAATGTTGGAAACGCTGCACTCTGCCTGGCCGGCCGGTACGAGCCATCCTCTGCCAATGCCAGAACCTCCAGCGACAGCCCATCAAAGCGCCAAACCTCCGGCACGCCCAGGGCTGCAAGGATAGCCAGCCGATCCTCAAGAAGATGGCTCATCTCCACTTCAATGGCAAGATCCGGTGGCGGGTCCTGGCGAAGATCGATGTCGACGCGCCGGCGGACCTTAGCCTCGTGCTGGACGTAATAACACTCGTCAGGCTCCATCCCCTTCTTGAATTCCTCCCGCTTCCACGTCGTGGAGCCAAATGACCTAATCGGCACCTTCGCCACAAATGAAAACATCTCGATCAGCCGGCCAAGGATCGTCTTGTAAGCTTCATGACCAGGACCAGGAGACACAAGAACCATCCTTCCATTGTCATACGTTACCTGAACGTGCCGCCCTCCCGTCTCCAGGTCATCCACCAGGCGCTCATACGTGTCCCAACTGATGCCATCCAGGATCAACGGCAAGGGCGACGCCAATGGCGGGGGGACGGCAAGCGTGGTCATAAATCGCCTCAGTGAGTCTGCCAGCAGAACCGAGCGTTCCGGCGTATTTACCAATCAGTCTCGGATCCTTTGAATGAACTTCCGCCACTCCACAAACAACTCGAATTCACCAATAGACGGAAGCATCGTGAGAAACCGCTCGACTTCCGCGACAGGCAGGAAAGCAAACGCCTCGCTCGTGGCCGAGGGTTCATAGCCCGACGCACCCCTGAGAAGCAGTACGCGAAGCCGACTGCCATTGAAGTGCCACACTTCCGGAATTCCCAGGGCGGCCAGGGCACCGGAAGTTTATCTTCCAGGGCATTCCTGACCTCCACCTCGATAGCCAGGTCCGGCGGAGGATCACGCTCAAGATCAATGGCCAGGCGCCCCGGACCTGCGGCTCATGCTCAATGTAGTAGCACGCGTCTGGCTCGATACCCTTTTGAAGGTCCTTTCGCTTCCAGGTTGTGGACCCAAGCGAAGAAATAGGAATGCCCAAATCGGCCGACAGAGCTTCGATCATGCGGGCCAGCAGTTTCTTGTAGATCTCATGGTCCGTCCGCGACGCCATCAGCATCATCCGTCCATTGTCATACGTAACATTGACATGCCGCCCTCCCGTCTCCAGGTCATCCACCAGGCGCTCATACGTTTCCCAACTGATGCCATCAAGGATCAGCGGCAACGGCGTCGCCAACGGTAGGGGGGTCGCAAGTGTGGTCATAACTAAACTCGACTGGCCCGCAAGTATAACCTATTCTACGCGCAGCGTGGCCGGAGGAGACCGCCACCGCGACCGCACCTGCTCAGAGCTTAGAACCGTTCAACCACCATGGAAATCATCCCCAGCATCGACCTTCGCAACGGCCAGGTGGTTCGCCTCCAGCAGGGCGACTACGCCCGCCAGATCAACTACGCCGCCAACCCCATCGAAACCGCCAAATCGTTCGCGGCCGCCGGTGCCCGCTGGATGCATATTGTCGATCTCGACGGCGCCAAGGAAGGGCTTCCCCGGCAGCGCGATCTCATCGGCCGCGTCATCACCGCCTCGGGCCTGAAAGTCGAAGTGGGGGGCGGCATTCGCACCACCGATGATATCCGCCAGTTGCTCGACGCCGGCGCCGCCCGCGTCGTCGTCGGCACCAGGGCCATGGAAGATTGGCCATGGTTTGAATCGCTGGTCAAGTCGCCTGAGTTTCACGACAAGATCGTCCTCGCCGTCGATGCCAAAGACGGAGTCATCGCCACGCGCGGCTGGACCCAAAGCTCTGGCCGTCTCGCCACCGACGTGGCCGCCGCCGTCAGCGATTGGCCGCTGGGTGCTATTCTCTACACCGACGTCAGCAAAGACGGAATGCTCACTGGCCCCAACTACCAGCAGACGCAAAAACTAGCCGAGGCCGGAAATGTCCCCGTCATCGCCAGCGGCGGCGTAGGCGATATCTCGCACATCCGCCAGCTGATGTCCCTCCCCGTCTGGGGTGCCATCGTTGGTCGATCGCTCTATGAAGGGAAAGTGGATCTGGCCGAAGCCGTGCGCCTTACGCAAGACAAAGGATCCCGAATCTGAACCTTTTCGCGGCCGCCGCTGCTTAACTCTTAATGCCACGCCAAAGCGTTCGCGCGTTTGTTTTCATGCCAATACTATTTTTAAGTGGATGCGAGTTGCTCGGCGACGCATACTTTGTCACCGCAATGGTAATCACGGCGCCCGGGCGGCAGGCGAATCTCAACGGGAGTAACGGCAGATTCACCCGGAAGGCGATATTGTTGATGAAGATGGGCAGCCGATGGACAGTGTGCAAATAGTCGTCAGTGGGGCAAGCGTGACAGATGGTCCGTGTTTTAGACTTCAACTGGTACCGTTATCCGAAGAAAGTATTGCGGCTGACCACCATTTCGCAGTTCGCAGAGATCACGCGTCCAGCTTATCACTGCGCTTCAGCAAGGCCGGGATGGAAGATGCTCGCTTTGTTTTTCGGATTGGACAGGGTGAGTGGTCCGAACGCATTGAGGATGAGACGCCCAGCCGGGCGGTGTTGTTCGAAGGGCCAAAACCATGCTCGTTACCGCACCTGCGCAGTCGTGATGCGAAAAGCCGCGCCAGCCACCCAATCATCTACTCTGGGCCGTTTCGAACACCCTTCTGCCATCCCCGCTGAAACGACTTCAAAACCGATCGCGGCTTCGTGCGCACCACGATGATCTTCCGCCGCACCACCTGTGGCGGCGGCGTCTTCCCCCTCAGCACAAATCGCCCCACCGCCAGCCCTATCAACGCCGGCAATATCTTAGACCCGGATTTCTGGCCGTTAATCTCCTGTGCATACTGCGTCGGGCATGCTTCCATATCCATATTCTCTGGTGGTTGCACCGCCTGCTTCACCGCCACCGTCTCCGGCTTTGGCATCCCCTGCTGCACCCGTTCTTCTTCCGTCAATTTCACCGCGCCATTCGCCGGCCGCAACGGATTGCCGCTGTGCTTGGCATACATCTGCGTAAACTCCGCCCCCAAATAAAGGATCTGCGAAGAGTAATAAATAAAAATCAACAGCGCCGCAAAAGACGCCGCCGCCCCATACGCCGACGTCGCGTGGCTCAGATAAAGCCCGAGTAAAAACTTTCCCAGCGTAAACAAAAGCCCGGTGAAAAATCCGCCGATCCAAACTTCCCGCCAGCGCATGCGCACGTCCGGCAACACCTTGAAGATCCCCGCAAAAAGCGCCCCCGACACAACAATCGACAGGATCAGTTCAAGGATCGTCCCGACGACCCCAGACCCCACCGTCTTGGCCAGCGCCTGCAACACCGCGCTGACCGCCAGCGAAACCAAAAGAATAAAAGCAATCACCAGCACCATCGCGAAAGACAAGAATCGCTGCCGGATCGTCGTCCAGATCGAAGCCTTAGGATCCGGCGTTACCTCCCAGACCGTATTCAACCCACTTTGCAGCTCCCCAAAAACCGTATAAGCACCACGCAGAGGATCACCAGGCTGATGACGGTCGGAATAATCCCGTGCCCATGCTCCCCCGCCTTCTGCATCATCGCCTGCACCTGCTTGGCCATTTCCGAGCCGACAAAACTCGTCAGTTGCTCCTCCACCCGCCCCTCATCCGCCGCCTGCTTCCAGATCACGCTCACAACTTTCAAAATCAGCACTAACACAGGCGCAATCGAAAAAGCGGTGTAATACGCCAGCGCGGCCGACAACCGCGGCACATTGTCCTTGCTGTACTCCCCCAACGTTTCCTTCAAAATTGGCCAATATTCCTTGGTTTGCATGCGCATACTCCTTCCGCTCAAGCGCAGCAACGCGAGTGCCATTCACAAAGGCGGGAAGACAAAACCTGCTTCAGGCGCCCGGCCAGGCCTTTCCCATAAACCGCACAAACTGCGGCAAACTTTCCTCCGGCTCCGGCGCCACCGTCGCATGCCACCGCTTCTCCGTCTCCAGGCAAAGCCACTGATCGTAGCCAACATCCCGCACCGCCCGCACGAGATCCGCCAGCGGCAAATCCCCTTCCCCCAGCAGGCAAGGCAGGCTCTTGCCATCCTCGCGCTTTGCATCCTTCACATGCACGTGCCGCAGCCACGGCCGAAGCGCCCGCCGTCTGCGCCGGCGTTTCCCCATGCACGAACGGATGTTCAAGATCCCACAAAACCCCCGTCTCCTCCGGCGAAAAATCCTCCACCAACTCCAGCATCCGCGCGCTGGTTGACCAGTCATCATGCGTCTCCACCAGCGGTATGCACCCATGCGCCCCCGTGATCTTAATTAATTGCCGCAAATGCCGCCGCGCCATCGACCGCGCTTCATCCAGCGTCATCCCCTTGGGCACGGCCCCGCCAAAAATCCGCAGAAACCGCGTGTCCAACTTTTCGGCCACCACCGCGTAGCGGTGGCATTCATCCAGCATCATCTGCCACCGCTCCGACGCCGGCGACACCAGCGCGATCGACGTGTTCAAACACGGCACCTGAATGTTGTGCGAAGCCAGCAGTTCCAGCGTCGATGAAAGCTCGGAGGTAAATGACGACAACCGGGTGATGTCGATCTCCGCCCCCACCCCCCGAAAGTCCACCCCCCGAAGCTCATGCCGCCGCCGCCGCTCCAACGATCTGCGGCAACGTCCAGTTCGGGCACGCAAGGGTCGAAAAGCACAATTGCATGGCCAATCACGCTAACCAGCAGCCGAACGGAGATCAATGGATGCGATTCAATGCGTCCCGCCGCATCCCCGCCCATTCGCAGCTCCCTCACGGATTCACTTCCTCACAAGCCCACCCCCGCTCCTCCACCCACCTCCGCCGCCGATGCGGGTGCGCCGCCAACTCCAAAATCTCCACCTCCGTCGGCCAAACCACAATCACCTCAAAAGTCTCCGGCATTGCTTCCTCCGCCACCGCCTCCCTCTCAAACTCTTCCGCCCCCACCCGCACCTCCCCCGGCGTCGGCCAGTAAAACATCAATCGACTCGGCTTACTCATCCCCTCCCAAATCTCCCGCCGCGCCGTCTCATCGCCGCCCACTCCCATGACCTCCGCCCTCCCCAGTATCCGCACCTGCTCCCGCCGCCCCGCCAGCCAGCAGACCACCTCCACATCCGCCCGCTTGCGAATCTGCCCGTTCTTCCCGCTCCGCGCATCGCTGGCAATCCAAACCGTCCCCTCCTCCCCAAGCCGCCGACACACCACCGACCGCACACGCGGCCGCCCCTCCGTATCCACACTTCCCAGCATCATCACCCAGGGCCGCCCCCCAAACTCCGCCAAAAGCGCTCCTCGCACCTCCTCAACCCACGCCAATAAATTTGTCTTGCTCATCGCCTGCTATACTACTCCCATTCCACCAACCACCATGCCCCACAACCCCGCTCTCTTAACCTCCGACCCGACCATCCATGACCTCATCGACGAGGTTCCCGCCGAGCCGTATCTCAAACCCTACCTCCGCGCCGTCGAACAGCACGGCGCCGGCTTCCGCTCCCTCCTCTGGGCCAGCCCCCGCACCCAGGCCGACCGCTTCGAAGCCATGACCCGCCTCTACGAATTTACCGGCCGCAACGTCCTCGACGCCGGCTCCGGCCGCGCCGATTTCCTCGATTACCTCCTCTCCCACAAAATCACCCCCGCCCATTACGTCGGCCTCGAAGCCGTCCCAGCCCTCGCCGCCGCCGCCCGCGCCAAATCCCACCGCAACGCCATCATTATCCAGGCCGATTTCGTCCGCGATCCCTCCCGCCTGCTCGTCGGTGCCGACGTCGTTGTCTTCAGCGGTTCCCTCAACACCCTCGACGCCGAAACCTTTTACGCTACCATTCGCACCGCCTACAACGCGGCCGCCGAGGCGGTGGTGCTGAACTTCCTCTCCTCCCCCGACCTCGCCGCCGCCCAATGGCTCACCTGGCACCACACAAAGGAAGTCATGACCTTCGCCCAATCCCTCTCCCCCAAGTCACAATCCTCGAAGACTACCTCCAAGGCGATACGACACTGGCAATCCACAAACCCATCTAAAAGACCACCACGCTCGCCATTCTTACTTCTTCCTTCAAGCTTCAAACTTCTCTCTTCTAGCCCCTAACCCTAGCCCCTAGCCCCTACCACCATGCCCCGAATCGACGTTCACGCTCACCTCCTCCCCGGCGTCGATGACGGCTGCGCCACCCTCGCCGACTCCCTTGCCTGCTGCCGCATGCTCGCCTCCGCCGGCTATTCGCACGCCTTCTGCACCCCCCACATCTGGCCAAACTTCCCCGACAACCGCATCGCCGAAATCGCCCGCCGCACCGCCGATCTCCAATCCGCACTCACCCAAGCCGGCATCAGGCTCCAGCTCTTCCCCGGCGGCGAAATCAATCTCCGCCCCGAAGCCTTTGAAACCCCCGATGAAGAAATCGTCAGCTACGCCCTCCACGGCAAGTTCGTCCTCGCTGACTTCTGGGCCGAGACCGTCCCCGATTTCTTTGAGCCTCTCGTCCGCCGCTACCAGTCGCTGGGCATGAAGGTCATCCTTGCCCACCCGGAGCGCGTCCGCGTCGTCCAGAACGATCCGCCCATCGTTGAAAAATTCCTGGAGATGGACCTCCTCCTCCAGGGCAATCTTCAGTGCTTCAGCGATCCCCTCGACTCCCCCAACCGCACCACCGTCGAACGCTTCCTCCTCGAAGAACGCTACTTCCTATTAGGCACCGACACCCACAACTCTCAAACCCTCCCCATGCGGCTCGGCGGCCTCGCCCGCGCCATCGAACTGGCCGGCCTCGACACCATCGCCGAGCTTACCATCACCAACCCCCGCCACCTCCTCCCAAAAAGCGTCTTCGATTAATGGCCAGAAAAGCAGCGCCAACTCCCCCCGCCCTTCCGTCTAATCTGTCTATTCCATCTGTACAGCGAAATAACACCGCCCGCCCGCCCGGCCTGATAATATCCAAAATCCCAGCATTAATACCGAACCTCAGTCGCCCTCTTGCGTACCCGATATATAACTCAGGTGACCAGCATGTCACCGAGGGCGCTCAAGTAAAGTCATCCAAGTCGGCCAAGGTTCTCGAGCATTCCCCGAGGGTTCGTTATGTCACAACGACGCAAAGCACATCTCGGCCTTTTCTCCTTCGCTCTCACCCTTCTCGCCTGCTTCGCCACCCTCATCATCGGCGGCCTCACCTCCACCTCGACCGGCACGTCAACCCTCCACAATTCCCCAAGCCAACCCACCGCCACCACCCCAAACTCCCTCCCCGCCGCCATCGCCGCCCAAAATCACTAGCCTCGTTATGCCGGATCCGTCGGGGCCTCGCGCTTTATAAACCGATTTTCGGTGCCGGCGCAGGCGGGCGATGTTGGTTCGATGTTTCCATACGACCATGGCGGCAATCAGTATGGCGAAGGCTGTGAGGGGCCATTGTGCGCCCAGCACTGGCCAGCCTTGGCGTAATCCGATCAGGAGATAGGTCAGTGGGAAGAGGGCCGCTCCGATGATGGAGGCGACGCTGATGTAGCGTGTGGTCAAGAAGATGATGATCCAGATGGCGATGACGATGGCCGCGCCGCAGGTGTAAAAGGGGAAGACGCCCAGCAGAACCCCCGCGCTGGTGGCCACGCCCTTGCCGCCCTTGAAGCCCAGGAAAAGGCTGTACATGTGGCCGAGGATGGCGGCGAATCCGATCAGCAGCCAGAGCAGGTAGATAGTGGCCGGATAGCGGGCCACGTCGCCGTCGCCGGAGTGGCGGAGGATGAAATAGCCGCCCAGCACTGGCAGCAGGCTTTTGAGCATGTCCAGCGTGAAGACGATGAAGAAGAAACGTTTTCCCAGGAGGCGGGCGACGTTGGTCGCGCCAATGTTTCCGCTGCCGCCTTTGCGGACGTCAACTCCTTTTGCCAGCCCCACCAGCAGGCCAAAGGGAATCGAGCCGGCGAGGTAGGCGGCTGCGATGAGGATCCCCAGTTTGGCCGCTACGGTCATGGGGCGGTGGTTCTAGCAGATTCGAGGGTGGATGTCGCGGTGGGGGGCTCGTTTTCAATCGCGGTGGAAACCAAGAGACCCAAGGAATGTTCCTTGGGTCTCGGTGCATTGTTCTTGCAAAAAATACTCTGGAACTACCGTGCGCCGCCGCCCAAGTCGCGCGTGAGATCTACGCCGGAGACGTCGTGGATGACCTTTACGAGGGCCAGGCCATCCGCGGGTTTGCGGTCGCGGACGGCGGCCATGATCTTGCCGATCAATTCGTCACCTTTTTCGCGGGAGTTGATCAGGTTGTTCAGGACGGCCAGGGCGCGGGCACGCATGGCGGCCTCGTAATAAGGGACGACTTCCTTGCGAAGAACCTTGCGATCGGTTGGATCTAAGAGATTCACGGTACGGGCATCCACGACGCGCGGGTCATATTGGGCGATGTCGGTGAGGATGCGGTCGCGGGTAAACTCGGTGAAGGACGGTGCATAGCGGGCGGTGAGATAGCCGGTGACGGCCATGCCAAGCCACTCCTGATCGGGGCCGAGCTTAAGGGGATCAATGCCCTGCTCTTTGATGATCTGCATCAGGTGCTGGACAGCGCGGCTCTGGGCGATTGAGGAAGCGCCGGCGAGGCGGTTGTTTTCGCTCTGCTCGACCTGGCCCTGGATGGCCTTGTTGATCTCCAGGGGCATTTGGCTGCCGTCGTAGAAGATGGGGACGACGCTGTCGTCGGCCTTGCCCTCGGCGGGCATGTTGTAGCGCGGCTCGTACTCGACGGAATCACTGACGCCATTGTAGGTGAACTGCGGCCGGCCCCACCCGCCCTTGACGGCGGTGGTGAGCTGCTGGGGCGTGGTGACAATGTAATAGATGCTGGGGAGCCATTCGTTCAGCATTTTTTCGCCGCCGACGACGAGACTGTCGTATTTATCGCTGATGACTTTTTCGTCGGGGAGGGCAAGATCGGTTTTGAGGCCGGAGATGATTTTGCTGCGCACGGCCGCCGATGCGAGCTTTTCGGTTAGCTCACCGGGAAGGTTGGGGCGGGTGGTGGCGTGAATGCCTTTGAGGGCATCGGTGACCCAGTCTTTGTCTTTGGGGAGATAGAAGACAACCAGGCCGCTGCCGGGGATGGAGCTTTTCAGGAAGCCGGGGGGCGGGTTGTCCATGGCCCGGCGCGTGGTGGCGTTGGCGGGCTGGGAGGTGGAGGTGAGCGAGCCGCTGCCGACCGGCGGAGGCGTCAGGGGTGGAATGGGCGCGGGAGTTGTTGGGGCCGCACCAGACGGACTTACGGGCCCTGGCGGGGCGGGTGCAGCAGGGGGCGCAGAGGGCGGTGCACCAGTAGGCGGCGCGGCCGTGACTTGTAAAAGACAGACGCCGATGATCGCCGCCGCGGACGCTGCCGCCAAGGCACTGGTCAATCGAATTCGCATAAGGAGGTTCCTCTTAAGTGTTGATGCAAGGGTACGCCACGTTTAATGCTGATGCAATATTGATTGAGGCGGGCTGAGGGCGACAGCGCGTTGTGAGCGCCGGATGGATGTTGAATAGTGTTTGTAGGGTCTGGTGAAGATCAGGATGGAAGGGAAGTGTCGGATGAGGTTGATGAGCAAACGCGATACCGGCAGGGAGCTTCGCGTACGACGCGGACACTATCGGACGTGCATATTGCGGTGAGACAAACGGGGACAAACCATGCGTGCGATGAGCCATCGCGGCACGCGCGACGGCTGAGCGCGGTTATGGGACTATTGTCGGCACAGGGACTCATTTCATCCCGCAGCGTCGGCCTTGGCGACGGCAGCTTTTAGTTTTTCCAAGCCGGTGTTCGCCACCAGCTGCGGATCTTGTTTCCAGTAATCCCGGTTGAAGAGCTCGAGCGATAGCATGAGAGTTGCGCCGGTGTTGCGGAGGTTTGTGAAGATCTCAGCCATCGGGGCATCGCCCAAGGTGGGGTAAACGCGGTCGGCGTCGGCGAGTTTTTCGACGGGGATGTTATTCGGGTAGTCGTTGACGTGGAAAATGTGGAGCGATGACGGGCCTAAAGCGCCAGGCCGGCAAAGCCCGAGCGGCCTTTGCGCAGGTGATAGATGTCGGCGAGGATACAGGCATCGGGATGGCCTGATTCGATGGCGACTTCGGCCGCTTCACCCAGGCGCGAGAGGGTCTTGGAAAAGCCCCACACCTCAAGCTGCGGGATGACACCGATGGATTGGCCGATGTCGATCAGGGCGCGGTAGCGCTCGGCGATCTTGAGCAGATCGGTGATCTGCACGTCGGTGGCGCCGGCCGGGGGGGCGGCGATGTGGTTGCCGCCGATCTGCCGGACGAGGTCCATGTCATGCTTGGCCTGTTCAAGGCCGGCCGCGCGTTTTGCGTCGTCATCGACGATCCACGGGGCAAAGCCGATCGCGTCGGGAATGATGAGGCCCAGATCAACGATTTTTTTGGCCAGGTCCTTGAGCGGGCCGACGTTTTTCTGGTGTTCGGCGATCTTGGAAACCCAAGGCTCGATGGCGTCGTAGCCGGCCTTGGCGGCGATCTCGATCTCCTTTTCGAGCGGCAACTTCTGGCCCATGATGGTGGCCGTGTTGAGGGAATAAGAGAATTTTCCGCGCGGTGGGGCGGGGGAGGTCGTCGGGGAAGCGTTCGCGGCGAGAGTGGAGGCTGCGAGGGTGGCGGCTGTGGCGAGGATTTGCCGGCGGGAGAGTTGTGGGTTCATGGTCAGCCATGATACCGCGCGGGCAAGGGAAGTTCGAAGTGCCGGGCGTGAACCAAATCACCCCTCACACCCCTCCCCGCCCGCACACGCCTCACGCCTTTCTCCCTCCGCCGCCCCCGCACACCCGCCAGTTGCGTTGCCATCCAACCGCCTACGCACTATGTTTAAACGTATGCAGCCGGTGGCTTCGCCGATCCAGAGCACAATGTCCGGTACGGGCCAAAGCTCCCCAGGAAGTGGCGGACGCGAGCGTTTCGCCGTCGATGAGCTCGCTATCATCATGTCACATTTCGACATCGGCGTGCTGGAATCCATCGTCGAATATCCCCGCGGCTCCCGCAAAGCCCCAAAGCTGCTGATCGTCAGCGATCACGGGAAATACCTTCTTAAGCGCCGAGCCCGGGGCAAAGACGATCCTTACAAAGTGGCCTTCAGCCATTCGCTCCAGCTCTTCCTGGCCTCCAAGCAATTTCCCCTGCCCCACCTCATCGGCACCAAAAAAGACAACAACTCCATGCTGCAATGGAAGGACACGGTTTACGAACTTTTCGAGTACATCCCCGGGCAGGGCTATCCCCATACACTCGAAGCTACGTTTGATTCTGGCCGGGTGCTTGCCCTCTTTCACAAGCTCCTCAACGAATTCCGCACCGATTTCTCGCCGCCTCAGGGCAGTTATCACAAGGCACCGTCTATCGAGCAGGGCCTGCGCCTCATTCCTGGTGCGCTTCCGGCGCGCAAGGCCTGCCAGCCCTGCTCAGCTTCCTGTCTGAGACCTATAAATATGCGGCCGACCGTGTGGAAGATCTTGGCCTCTCCACCTGGCCAAAACAATTCGTTCATGCAGACTGGCATCCAGGCAATATGCTTTTCCGCGACAATCGTGTGGTGGCCGTCATCGACTACGACGCTGCACGACTGCTGCCCCGCGTTATTGACGTGGCCAATGGCGCGCTCCAGTTTTCAATCATTGGCGGGGATGAGGACGTTGTGAAATGGCCTGACCGCCTGGATGAGACTCGCTTCAAGCGATTCCTGCGGGGCTATGATGAAGTCACGGTGTTGTCTGAAGCTGAAATTCAAGCGATCCCCTGGCTGATGGCCGAAGCTCTTATTGCCGAAGCCGTCCTTCCTATCGCCGTAACGGGGACCTTTGGCCGAATGGATGGTTTGGCATTCCTGCAAATGGTGCAACGCAAGGTATACTGGCTGACGCACTCGGCCGACGGCCTCACGGGCCTCGCCGGAACTTAACGGCCGCGCCGCTCGTCTAAGCTGCTGCCACCCATGAAGCACTTACTACCTCATCTCGCGCTGGCCATGCTGCTCTGGGCTTTGCCGTTGTCTACCCTGGCTGAGCAACCAACCACGGTGCCGGCCGACGATTCCGCCACCACCCTCCGCGCCTGGATGAACGATTTGGCCAACATGGATGAGTCGATCCGCGAACGCGCCCGCGTGGATCTCATGGGGCTGGGGCGAAACGATCTCCCCCTCTTGAAGCGCGTTGTTGCCGATCTTCGTCCGCTGCAGGCGAGCCAAAGTTCTGTTCTCCGGGACATCGTTCTCCACGTCTATCTCACCGGCGAGCCTTACGACATTGACGGGTTTGGTTTTTTGGGCGTCGTGCTTCCCACGGAGGATCGAGCGGCCATCAACGAAGAGGGCGAAAGCCCCGTCATCATCATGTCGCGCCTGCCGGGTTTTGCGGCCTACCGCATGCTCCAGGACGGTGACGTCATCACAGAAATCAAAGGCCGATTTCCAACCAGGCTCCGCAACAAGTTCGATCTGATCACAGCCATTGGCGCCAAGCGCGTGGGGGAAGTGGTTCACCTGGGCGTTCTACGCCAGGGCCAGCTTCTGGATATTCCGGTGAAACTCAGTGGGCGACCGGTCGAGGTGAACGCCGTGCAGGCCGCGGGGCAGGTCGAGCAGATTAAAAACCTCCGTCAGAACAAGGCCGACAAATACTGGGCCGAAAATTTCGAGCCCCTCCTCGATCAGCGCGTCTCAACTACTGGAAACTGACGAATGAAATTTAGTCTGACTCTCCTGCTTCTCTGCTTTCTCTCAGCGAACGCAATGGCCGCTGAAAAGGAATCGGTTTTCACCGACCCTGACGCCGCCGGAGCGGATTGGAAAATCCAAGGCGAATACGTCGGGCAGGCCGGCAATATTAAGTTGGGCGCGCAAGTGGTCGCACAGGGCAAGGGGGCATTTAAAGCCGTCTTTCTTACGGGCGGGCTTCCGGGCGAGGGCTGGGACACTACTTCTCGGGCGGTCATTGATGGCAAGCGCGACGGCGACAAAATCATCTTTCCGGTCGGCGGCGATGGCTACACCGCCGCGATCGCCGGCGACCGGTTGACCGGTCACCTCGGTGAAGGCGCTGGAATGGACTTCGAGCTGAAGAAGCTAACCCGCACCAGCCCCACCGCCGGCGCCAAGCCGCCCGAAGGCGCCACCGTTCTCTTCGACGGCACCAACACCGATCAATGGCAGCAGGCCAAGATGGACGACCGCAAACTCCTCTCCATCTCCGGTACACCCGGCGGCAAAGGCATCCTGACGAAACAGGCCTTTGGCGACTTTACGCTTCACGTCGAATTCATCATCCCCTTCAAGCCCGAGGCACATGGCCAGGAGCGCGGCAACAGTGGCGTGTACATCCAGCGCCGCTACGAAATCCAGGTTCTTGATTCATTTGGGGACACGGCCTTGAAGAATGGCTGCGCATCGGTGTACACGCAGGTTGCGCCGTCGATCAACATGTCGTATCCGCCGCTCACCTGGCAGACCTACGACATTGATTTCACCGCCGCCCGCTTCGAAGAGGGCAAGAAGGTGAAGGATGCGTTCGTGACGGTAAAACACAATGGCGTGGTGGTTCAGGACAAGACGGACATCAAAACCAAAACCGGCGCTGGCCAGCCCGAGGGGCCCGATCCGATGCCGCTGCTCCTTCAGGATCACGGCAATCCGGTGTTTTATCGGAACGTCTGGGTCGTGGCCAAATGAACTGGCGCGATAGCCTTGCCCCCGCCGTTGACTTGCCGATAAGCTCCAAACCATGAACATCGTTCTGGTGGGGTATCGCGGATGCGGAAAAAGTTCGGTGGGTCGAAAGTTGGCCGACCGTCTTTGGCGTGCATTTGTCGATGTGGATGAAATGATCGTCCGCAAGGCCGGCAAAACCATCAAGGCGATATTCGAAGAAGAGGGCGAGCCGTGGTTTCGCGACTTGGAGGCGCAGGTCGTTCACGACATCATGCAGTTGGATGATCAGGTGGTCGCGCTGGGCGGCGGCACGCTCATGTTCGAGAAAAACCGTCAGACCATCGAGCAGGCCGACGCGAAGGTGATCTACTTGCGCTGCGATGCCGATGTCCTCTGCCAGCGCATCCAATGCGACCCCGCCTCCGCCGCCACCCGTCCCGAATCTCACCGCACTGGGCGGCGGCATTGAAGAGATCAACCTCAAGCTCGCCGAGCGCGAGCCGGTGTATCGCGCGGTGATGGATGCCGAGCTGGACGTCACCCACCTGAATATCGATGACGCCGTCGTCTACATCACCCGCATGCTGTAAGCCTCCCCTCACCTCATATCATGCACCCCACCTTCATCATCTTTCTGTTCCTGCTGGTGCTTGCGTGGGCAGTTTTCTCAATGTCTTCGTCTGGCGCGTATCCCACCGGCGGCTGGAAATCGCTCCTCTGGCCGCCCTCCCAGTGCCCCAAGTGCAAGCACCGGCTCGCCTGGTACGACAACGTGCCGGTGGTCGGCTGGATCTTTCTGGGCGGACGCTGCCGGTACTGCAAAGCGGCGATCTCGGTGAAGTACCCCATTGTCGAGTTTCTTACCGGGGCGATTTTTGTTTTTTATTACGTCATGTTCTTCATGGTGCATGTGGGCCCCTGCGCGCCGAACAGATGCGCGTGGTGTCGCACCTGCTGGAGCGCATTGAAACCTACGACGTTCACACCACCAATCTCCTGGACGATTGGCCAATCTATGCGCTCTACATGTTCCTTCTCGTGGGCCTGCTGGCCAGCAGTCTGATCGACTTCGAGTTCTTCATCATCCCGCCCGAAATCCCATGGGCCACGGCCGTCATCGCCTTTGCGGTACACGGCACGTTCGACCACATGCACATGCCTGGCGCGTTAAACCTTGTTTCGGAAGGCCGGGTTTCAGCCAGCGCGGCAGTCGCCGCCGGCGGGGCGATCGGCCTGCTGCTCAGCATCGTGCTCTGGATGATTGGCCTGATCCCAACCAGCTTTCCCAAGGGCGAGCCGGTAGAAGAATTGGATCAGGAAGAGTTTGAAAAAGAGAAAGCCAAGGCGCGGGAGGATGGCCGGGAGCTGGATATGGAGCCGCCGCCTACCTACACGCGCGCCCAGGTGCGGGCCGAGATCCGGAAGGAAATGCTCTTCCTGATGCCGGCCGTGGCGATCGGGCTGCTTTGGTTGTGCCTGACGATGTACGTACCGGCCATCGACCACTGGTGGCAAGGCGTGGCCGGTCAACGCTGGATGAGCGCCCTGCTGGGGTCAATGCTCGGTGCAATGGTGGGGGGCTTGGTGGTTTGGCTGGCGCGATTCTCGGCACGCTGGCACTGGGTCGCCTGGCGATGGGTCTTGGCGACGTACACCTGATGTTTGGCGTGGGCGCGGTCATCGGCGCCGGGGCGGCCACCGTTGCGTTCTTTCTGGCTCCCTTCGCGGGGCTGGTTGCCGGGCTGTACCGCCTGATTACCCACCGCCGCCACGAGCTGCCGCTGGGCCCTTACTTGAGCCTGGCGACGGGGGTAGTGATGTTGTGTTACTGCCCGATCGCCAACTATCTTGCGCCGGGATTTATGGGCTTGTCGAAAATGTTGCATGACTTGGTCACGGGTAAATAGAAAGAGCCGGTAAGACGACATGGACACACTGTGGGCAAAGTTCAAGCTCTGGACAAAGCTGCTGATCGTCGGCGTGCTGGCGGTGGTGTTCATCTTCTTTTTGTACGGCAACTGGAACGAGCATGTCAGCCGCCTCGACCTGGTGTTTCACCAGTGGACCAACGTGCGGCTGCTCACGCTGATCTTCTTCACCGCCGTTGTCAGCATCTTCGGTTGGTGGCTTTTCTGGACACTGTTCCGCACCATTCGCCAGGTGCGCAGGCCTGCGCGATCGCTCGCGGACGCAGAAGCTGGAGCGCGAGGTGGCCGAGATGAAGGCCAAGGCCCAGATGCTGCAAGTGAAGCCAGACACTAAAGAGTCCTGAACTTCAAACCAGCAAGCGATCCTATCCTCAGGGCTTTGCACGCTGTCTTTAATCGGATGGAACGAAATTCGGCCGCGCCCGTATGATCCATGCCGATGCCACCCGTCACCTCACCTTCCCCTGCCCCCGCTGCCGTCGCGCCGTCGGCCCGGCCTGCCCTCTGGCGTCGGCCGTGGGCGCGCCGAACGCTGCTCGTCCTCGTCATTATCATCCTGATCTGGCAGATCCTTCCACAGTGTTTCGCCCCCATGATCCGCCGGCGGCTGGAGCGGATGATTTCCAACCAGCTTGATGCCACCGTCACCATAGGCCGGGTTTCCTACAGCTTTCCCTATGGCGTCACGGCGCACAACATCCGCCTGGTGGCCCACGACCCGGCCGGCCAATCCTTCGAGTTTCTCAAGCTCCGCGAGATCAATCTTTCCCTCGCTCGCCTGCCCTACAAGCACAAGCCCCTCCTGATCCGC
This sequence comes from uncultured Phycisphaerales bacterium, assembly GCA_963788015.1. Classification (GTDB taxonomy): domain Bacteria; phylum Planctomycetota; class Phycisphaerae; order Tepidisphaerales; family Tepidisphaeraceae; genus JBBRHH01. Next base: position 13,651 of record CAWBEY010000012.1, on the reverse strand, counting down.
AGCCTCACCATCACCGACCCCACCGTCCATATCATCCAGACGCCCGACGGCATCGTCGCCGTGCGGCATCGCTCGCCCCCCGCCCCTCAGTTGACCCAGCCGACTCACGCCCAGCAGGAGATCGACTGGGACGAGGAAGAAACACCTCCCTCGCCCCCAACCGCGGCCGCCACCCAGGCCGCCACGCTGCCGGCGCGAACGTGGCGCGAGTATCCGCCACTCCATCTCTCCCAGATGTTTGAGCTGCGCCATCTGGACATGGACAACGGCACGCTGATCTACGAAGACCGCCGCCAGGCCAACGCCGCCCCGCTGGTTCTCAAGGGCTTAAACTTTAACGTTGGCGCCCAGCCGCGCGAGCACGCCATTTACGGCTACAGCCTCGGCGCTAAACACGGCCAACTGGTCGAACTCAGCTCTCAGGGCGACTTCAACGTCGATCTGCTGGACCTGGACGTTCAGAAACTCACCGCCCAAGTCAGCACCGACCCTGCCGTCCAAGACAGCCCTTTGCCCGCACAAATTCAGGCCTTTCTCACGCAGCACGCCATCAAGGCGAAGCTGGATCTTCAAGCCACGGCCCGCGTTCGCCTGCGCGAGCTGCGCGCATCCACCTTTACGGCTGACGTTGTCACCACCGGTGCCCGCGGCCAATTCTTCGGCCTTGCCGACCGGCTCGATTTCAAGCTTCACTGCATCAGCGTAGCCGACCGCCTCACCACCCAGCCCAGCGCCCAGCCGGATCACTACGCCCTCCGCATCACCCTCGAACATCTCGACGCCGGTATGAACGACACGGCGCTGAGCGCCTCCGCAACCAATCTTTTCTACGATCTATTCACGCGTGACTGGCGAATCGACGGCCTGAAAGGCAACCTTGATCTAGGCAGGTCTTATGCCGGGTTTATGCCGAAGCTCGAAACGCTGCTCCGCCGCTACGAGCCGCGCGGCAAGTTGGAATTTTCCGGCGCAGGCCGCGGCCAGGTGCTCACGCCCCTGCGCCCCAACGTCCGTGATGAATGGGTCTTCAACATCAACCCCAAAGGCTTCGCATTGGTTCCGATCAACTTCCCCCTCCCGATCACCGATATTCACGGCGGCATGATCTGCATCACCCCCGATCTCGCCGATTTCAAAAACATCGAAGCACGCCACGGCGCGGATCGCATCGTCCTCACGCAGGCCAACCTCGAGCTGGCGGCCATCAAAGAGCAAGTCCGTTTCCGCACCCTCGACGGCACCGTCACGTTGTCGGGCCAGGACCAGCCTTATCCGCGCTGGCTCCAGACCACCATCAATCAAACCCATCCCGCCGGACTGTTTCGCGTCAGCGGCAGCACCTTTACCGACCGGAGCAAAAAACCCTTCACCACCGGCTACAAGTTCAACGTCAGCACCGACGACGCACATATGGCCATGACCCCACGCCGCCTTCCGGTGGAGCACGTCATGTGCGACTGCGTGGTCACTCCCGAGAGCTGCACAATGGCGGATGATCCAAAAACCGGCCAGCGTGGCTTTCACGGCAGCGCCTTTGGCGGCGAGGTTACCGGGGCGTTTATCCTGCTGCACGACAAAAACATGGTTCCGGAATATCACGGCCAGGCGCAGGTCAAGAACATCAATGTCGAGGCGGCCGCCAAAGCCTGGCTGCAGAAGGACGAGGTGAACCCGAAACTCAAAGGCAACGCGAACGGCCAGATTCAATTTGCCGGCCGGGGTAAAGCCGCCGAGCACAACCTCAAAGACAGCTTTCAGGCGAACGGCTTCCTCGACATCTCCAACGGCTATTTCTGGTCGGCCCCGGTTGTTCAGACAGTCGTGGGTCAGATGAAACTGGCCGACGCATCTCTCTCGGCCGGCGAGGCGGCAGCCGATTTTTCAGTCAGCGATGATGTCCTCACGTTTAAGCAGGCCGCCATCAGCGCTCCGCTGGTGGGCCTCCAGGGCAGCGGCACCATCGGCTTTGATGGCGCGCTTGATCTGCATATTGTTGCCGCGCCGCTCTCCGACTGGCGCGAGAAAATAAAAGCCACCCGCATCCCCATTCTCGACTCCGTAGGCGCTGAGCTTTTCGGCGGCCTCCAGCGGCTTATCAACACCGCACAAGGCACGCTTCTCTACGACTACCACGTCACCGGCACCCTGCGCCAATACAAGGCTGTGCTCTCTCCCGTCCCCATCCTCACCGAAGGCGCGGCCACGCTTTTTGGAACCATGCTCAAAGGCGAACACCTCCACGACCAGATGCACAAGTAAGCTGCGCCCTCCTTACCCACCCCGTGTCAGCCGAAACACGGTGATTTCCGGCCTGCACCAGTCGAGCACCCGCTGCCCGTACGACAACCCGCGATTCACATACAAATGCCGTCCGTTCACGGCATAATATCCGTGCGTGTAATGCCGGTACCGGTGCGGATAAAAAGTTCGTCCAAACCGCGACGTCGCCACCTGCCGCCCGTGCGTGTGGCCGGCCAGCATCCATTCCCACGGATAGTCCATCAGATCCAAAACATTTACTGGATTGTGATTTAAACAGATGATCGGCGCGACTGGCTTCGATCCCTGCAAATGCCCGCGCTGGATCGATCATTCCCGACCACTCATCGTCAAGGCCCACAATCGTCAGCGACTCGCCGTTGGCCGGCAGTTGCCACACCTGATTGCGCAAGACGATCAGCCCCCGCGCTTTCAAACATTTCTCAAGATAATCTGCCCGGCGGCCTCCCTCGCCGTTTACGCGCTTTCCGTAAATCGAATAATCGTGATTGCCAAAAGTGCAGATGACCCCGCAACGCGCGTGAATGTGCGACAGGATGGTGGCGATGCGATGGGCGAAGCGATACCCGCCGGTGATTAAATCGCCGGTCACCACCACCAGGTCCGGCTTCAGTTCGTTGATCCAGCTGACGAACTGAATGAGATATCGCTGCCAGACCACCGGGCTGTAATGCAGATCGGAAATCTGCACCAGCTTGAAGCCTTCCATCTCGGCCGGCAGGTTGCGAAGCGGCATGCGCTGGCGATGAATCTCCACCCATCTGCGGCTCAGCGGCAGCGCGTGAATCCCCGTCAATCCCACGCGCGAGAAGGTGTTCCAGATGGCCTTGCGCCAACGGTGCTGGCGGCGCCAGTGGGGGTTCTTGAGGTAATTGCTGAGGAATTCCATCCTGAAATCGAGGGCCCCACCCTCACTCCCTCGCCTCTCTCCCTGGCCTCACTCCAGCATCTGCAACGCGCTGTGCATTTCATCGGCCGCATGCCGATCCCCGGCTAGTTCCGCCGTTTCCACCCCACGTCCATACGCCTCCCGGGCCGCCTCCACATCTCCGCTCTGCTCGTGAATCATCCCCGTCTGCTGCCAGGCCGCCGCGTTGCGGGCATCCACCTCGATCACCCGTGAAATATTCCAGAGCGGCGGCCAGTTCCCCCGTCTTCTTGTATTCCATGGCAAGGGCATACAGCACAAAGCCATCGCGCGGCTCGCGCTCCAGCATCGCCATCAATTTTTCCAATCGTCCCGCAGTCTCGGCCATGAATCACGTCCTTCAGGAAGCGCGGTCATTCTAGTCCCGCCGCTCAGAAATGAGCAACTTGCCGACTGCTGCTCAAACCACCACCCGCGCCTTCATCGCCTCATGTGCAAGCCCCAGCGATTCGGCCACCGCCTTGTTGGTCATTCGGCCATTGATCATATTCAACCCCTCGGCCAGCCCGGCATCCGCCATCGCGGCCGCTTCATACCCTTTGTTGGCAATCTGCAGCGATACGGCAGCGTCGCGTTGCACAGCGCGATCGTGCTGGTGCGCCCCACCGCCCCCGGCATGTTCGTCACGCAATAATGCACCACCCCTTCCACGACATAGGTCGGATGCTGATGTGTTGTCGGCCGGCTTGTCTCGATGCAGCCGCCCTGATCGATTGCGACGTCCACGATCACGCTGCCGTTCTTCATGGCCACCAGGTCCCCCTTGCTCACCAGCCGCGGCGCTTTTGCACCCGGAATCAGCACGGCCCCCACCACCAGTTCCGCAAGCCGCAACTGGTCGCGGACGTTGTGGCGTCGGAAAACAGCGTGTGTACGTTTTGGGGCATTACATCATCCAGGTAACGCAGCCGCTCAAGATTGATATCCATTAGAAACACATTGGCTCCCAGCCCGGCCGCCACCTTGGCTGCGTTGGTCCCCACGACGCCGCCCCCCAGGATTACTACATGGGCCGGCGCGACGCCCGGCACACCGCCAAGCAAAATCCCACGCCCCATCATTGGCTTCTCCAGATATTTCGCCCCTTCCTGAATCGACATCTTCCCGGCAATTTCGGACATGGGAGTAAGCAGTGGCAGCGTGCCGCGTTTGTCCTTGATCGTCTCGTAAGCGATGGCCACGATGCCGGCGTCCAGACACCCCTGCGTCAACTCGCGCGAGGCCGCGAAATGGAAATATGTGAAGACGATTTGCCCCGGCCGAAAGAGCGTGATCTCCGAAGGCTGCGGTTCCTTGACCTTCACGATCAGATCGGCCAAAAACACCTCCCCAGCCGTGGGGACGATGGCCTCGCCGGCCGTGCGATAATCGTCGTCCGCAAACCCACTCCCCACCCCGGCCTGCGTCTGGACAACCACCTGATGCCCGGCCTTTGTCAGCGCTCGGCCCCCACGGGCATGAGCGCTACACGATACTCATCGGACTTAATTTCTTTTGGGACTCCAATCCGCATTAGTGTTCTCCTTTGCCGCTGGCTCGTTCAATCACATGATCGTCGGGAGGATTGTATTCGGCAAAGACTCCCCCTTTCGACGGTGAAATACTTTCTTGCCACGGAGGCACGGAGGGCACGAGAGGAGGAGAGGAGTTTACCGCCGGAGGAGCTGAGACGCGTGCCATTTCCCGAAAGAGCGGAAATGCGGCGAGGAGCCGCGGGGAGGTGATCGGTTTGGGTGGGTTTTGGGTTGTTGTAAATGAGTTGCGGGATGGTTTTGGGAGGGGGGTGAGGATTGACAAGGGGTTAGGCCAAAAGTGGCTTGCAAAAAGCGACCACTAACCGACACACAACCGACACATGACCGACACGTAACCGACCACCAATCGACACCTAACCAGCACATAACGAGCACACGATCGACACGTAACCAACACAGGCTGGAGGGGGAAGAAGATGCACCACGAGAGCACGAAGGCACGAAGAAGGAGGGGATGTGATGGATGGGTTTGAATCGGCTGGTGGGATGGGATGTAGCGGGCATGGGGTTCCCCCGGAAGATGCTCGATGCTGAATGTATTGTATGAAGTATGTTAGGGTGATGTCAACGAAAATGTTTCTTTTGGCTGGCTATTGATGAACACAGATTAATGCTGATGGAGGGGGTTTGTGGGACGGATTTGGTGTGGGGGCAGGGGAGGGGCGGTGGGCAATGACTGAATGACGCCTTATCTTTTTTTGGAGGGGCGTGGGGGGAGGTTGTGTTCTGTACCGTTGCCCGTCCATGCAGCAGTTCCTGATTTCGCGTTTTTCGGGTTCATGTCGTGACTTGCCGCACGTTGCTATGCGAGCGTGGCATTTTCTCTAATGCGGAATGTGATATAATCTCATGCGTGAAAACGTACCAGGACTTCGAGATCGATTATTATCAGGACGAGGACGGCTATTTCACTGCGAGGTCCCAGCCATTCCCGGCTGCATCGCCTCTGGAAAAACCCTCCGCCAGGCCTATCGCAACGCGGTGGATGCCATCGAAAGCTGTCTCGAAGCGCGGCACAAGGTGGGGGCGACTAAACTTCGCAAGTCGCGTTACACAGGCGTGAATGTCTATCGGCACGCCGTTCATGCCTAAGCTGATCCGAATTTCGTATCGGGAACTGGCGCGAAAACACGTCGCGCCGGTTATGTCGAAATCCGCACCAGCCGCCACTCCGTTTATTATTTCGCGGCCAGAAACCTCACGATCCCCATTCCACGACATGCCGGCGATGTACCGATCGGCACCCTCCGCGCCATTGTCCGGGAGATGGGGATAGATGTCGCAGTGTTCAACGACCTATAGCCACTTCGAGCGCGGGGGAAGACAAGCAAGATGCACCGCCGAAGTTTTATTTGGCCGCGATAGAGTCCGAATTCCGAAATCGAGTCCCCGAATCGAAATCCCAAATGACGAAAGACAAAAGGGGGGAGGCCCCGGATATGCATGCGGGACTCCGGTCTTGAAGCTATTCACTTCTGAAAGAACACTGCGGCTGGCTTTGAGGGAGAGAGCGGTTGTTCCCTCCCTTTTGGCTGTCCGGAGCTTCCCCAGTGGAAACTGACATAACCCCATCAGATGGGGGAGGGGAGTCAAGGGAATTCTCGGACTATTTTGGCCGCGGGTGGACGCGGATGGGGAGGGGGCGGAGGTGGGGTGTGAGCGAAAGGAATGGGCGAAGGGCCACGGATGAGGCCGCGCCGCCGTTATTGCAGTGCCGGCAAAACCTCCACGGGCACTGCGGAATGGATCAAAAATTGGTCGGAGGGAAGCGGTGGAGACGGATTATGGATACTGATTCGGATTTTGCACCAGTAGACCTTCAGCCAGGGCAGCAGCGTTGAGTTCTTCGTCGGCGGAAATCAGTACCGCGGGCTCAGCAGTCGCCAAATAGGCGGAATGGACCTCAAACGCTGCTGATAGTTGCAGCGCATCGTAGCCGCGCAGGCGATGCTTTTGGGCAAGATCCATTGCTCTGAAAAGCAGCGTTTCATCAGTCTGGATAATTCGGAACAGATTCAAGTAGTGATTCGGAAATTCAGCGATAAGCAATTGGATCTGGTTCGCGGGGCGGAGGTTGTGCGAACGACGCGAGATGGCCGCTACGACCTCGACGCCGGTCACGTTGGAGATATAAATTCGATTCTTCGCGTTTGGGTCAAATAGTCCATCAATCCAGGCTGATCCTGTTTCACGCACATATCGCTTTGCAATGGCACTGCTGTCGAGGAAGAGCCCAGCCATTTAGCGGCGCTCCTCGATGATCGTTTGAGAGAGCGGCTTTCCTTCGATTTCCGCCGGGTGCCAGGCGTGCAGGCGGGCCGGATCCTTGCCGGCTGGGATCGACCGAAGGACGCCGCGTGAAAGCAGAATCTGGTCTGGGGTTTGAGGCGGGGGGGCTGTTGGTGGAAGCTGGGAAATTAAATTCAGCAATAGCCGTTGCTCGGTGGGCGTGAGCGTCTGCACCTGCTTGAGAACCCGATCGACATTTTGACTGACCATTTGGGTTCCTTTTTCTACGTGGATCATATCATCCTGAGATTCGCAACGGAAACGACTTTCAGCGACGCTGATCGAGAAGCTTTGGCCAGCCCCGATCAGGCCGTGGAAGCGATGTTTCGGCGAGATGTCGTGTACGATTGGTCGTTTGGGGGAGATTGCTTCAGGCCCGAGATGAAAGGGATAGGAATGAAACATCATATAGCGGGTTGCGCGGTGGTGGTGGTGGTCTTGTTCATGATCGGGGGGAGGCTTGGGGGCAGGCGACTCGGCCGGGGGCGGGGCCGGGGGTGGGGGTGGTGGCGGAGGTTTGGCCGGAGGGGAAGATGCCGGGGCGGGAGGCGACGCAGCCGGAGGGGGAGCGGCCGAAGAGCGGGGATGGTGTTCGGCGGGTGACGGAGGTGAGTCGGCCGACGGTGACGGTGTTTGCGGCGGGGGGGCAGTTGGGGGGGAAGGGGGAGGCGCGGCCGGCGGTGGTGGTTTGTCCGGGGGGCGGATATGGGTACGTGGTGATGGACAAGGAGGGGACGGAGGTTGCGGCGTGGCTGAATTCGGCGGGGGTGGCGGCGCTGGTGCTGAAGTATCGGGTGCCGAATAATCGGGAGGGGCGCTACAGGACGTGCAGCGGGCGATCAGTCTGTGCGGCGCGGGCGGGCGAATGGGGGGTGGATCCGAAGCGGCTGGGGGTGATGGGGTTTTCGGCGGGGGGAATCTGGCGGCCAAGGCGAGCACGCGGTATGGGGAGCGGGCGTATGCGGCGGTGGATGGGGTGGATGAGCAGAGCTGCCGGCCTGATTTCGCGGTGCTGGTTTATCCGGCGTATCTGGAGAAGGACGGGAAGCTGAGCGCGGAACTGCCGGTGGATGAGAAGGTGCCGCCGACGCTGATCGTGCATAGCGAGGACGACAAGACTCATGCGGCCGGGAGCCGGGTGTATCACGCGGCGCTGGACGCGGCGAAGGCCCCGAACAAGCTGCTGATGTACGCGACGGGCGGGCATGGGTATGGGCTGCGTTGCACGAAGGAGGCGAAGGCGTGGCCGGAGGCGGCGTGGAGTGGCTGGGGGCGATTGGGGTGCGGTGAGTGGTGGGATCATTTATAGCTGGATGCAGTAGGGCTCGTGTCTTATAGGGTGGGGGAGTGCAAGGGAAATCTGGCGAAAACACTTGCAACGAATCGCACGAATCTTCATGAAAGAGGAGGGTTTGGTGGGGGGAGATTTGGGGCGGTGGAGGGGGAGCGGCGTGGGGGCCGGAGGAGGGTTGTGGGGAGGTGGCCGGGCTGGGGGCGTGGAGGGGATAGGCCGGGGCGGCGGACAATAATGAATGACTGAAATGACCCATTATCCTTGTCTTGGCGGAGATACTGGTGGGGAAAGTCGCAGACGCGGAGTCCCCTTGTCGGACTCGCAATTACTGTACTTCCAAGCAGAACCGGAATCCTACGTCGTTATCCCGGCGGCTTGGTGGGCTCCCAAAACGGTTGGCAGAGCGGCAATCGCGGGAACCGTAAGTCCACGAGCCGCCGCGCAGATGCGCCCTTCTCCGTCTTTTTCGACTTTTGGATCGGTTACCGCGCCATCGGGGTAGGCGGCGTATACATCGGTGCACCATTGCCACACGTTCCCGTGCATGTCATACAAACCCCATGCGTTGGGTTTCTTCTGCCCAACCGGATGGGTCTGTTTATCCGCATTGCCAGAATGCCACCCCATTTCGTCAAGGTTGCCTGAACCTCCGAACTCGCCGGTGGTTCCCGCGCAGGCAGGCGTACTCCCATTCGGCCTCGGTTGGCAATCGATATTTTTTACCTTCCTTTGTGCTCAGTTTTTGCGCAAAACTGCACCGCATCATCCCAAGTCACCTTCTCCACCGGCAGATTGTCGCCCTTGAAGTGGCTGGGTACGGTACCCATGACGGCTTTCCACTGCGCCTGGGTCACGTGAGTCGTTGCCATCATGAATGCTTTTGTCAGCTTCACTTTGTGCTGGGTCTCGTCCTTGTTGCGCTGCTTCGTTCTCCGGGCTGCCCATGACAAACTCGCCCGGTTCAATGCGGACGAACTTCATGCCAATGCTATTCGTCGACTCGCGGCGCCGATGGTGCCGCGACCGCCGACGGCGGAGCCGATGTCATCCTCTTCTCCGCCAGCCCTTCCACCCGCTAGCTTTGCGCGCCACTATCCCATACCAATAGCTCGCCCTCTCCCGCATACGCGATTTATTGGCCGCGTCGCCGCTCTGCCAATTCCCACCACATCCCCGCCGCGGCATACTGCTTCTGGGCATCATCCCCAGCGGCCAGATCCGTCACCGCCGCGGCCTTTAGTTTTGCATCATCCCCCTTCGCCAGCATTGGCAATCCCTTCTCCCAGTCCCGCTGATAAAAACACACGAAGCTCCCCACCGCCAAATTTCCGCCACATCCTCCGGTGACGCAGCCAGCTTCTCGATCGCCGGCTTCAGCTTATCGCGCCGCCCGAATCTCCTCCACCTCCTTGGTTTTTGTCAGTACCTGCGTCTTGAGGGCCGGCGTGGCCGCCGCCTTTTGCAGCATCGTGCCCAGCTCTTGCTCGCACCATCCAGATCATCCCATCGCCTGCAACTGCCCCATCAAGTCCAGCCCTGCCTGCACGTTCTCGCTCGCAAAGCGGCGTCCGCATCCGTCTTGATGGTCCCGTCCTTCGAGGGCCGCGTCTGCTTTGACTGCCACCGGATCGATTTCGAACCCCGCGGGCCATCGCGTCGGCCGCCTTAAAGCACAGCGGCAGGCTCCCCCACCTTCCTTAGCCGCCTCGATCGCCCCGCCCAGCACGACAAACTTATCCGAAGGACCTCATCCCCAAGCTTCCCCCGCCTCCCCCACCAGTTTCTCCGCCAGCGGCCCGCCGTGCTGTGGAGTCTGCATCCTTCAGTTCCTTGGAATAAACCTCCGTCATCAACTTCCCCGTGACCTTGCCTGGTCCACCTTCCCCGGAATCGCCCTCCGCCCCTGGGGCAGCAGGAGGATTTATCAAACGGGCCCACCGGATTCACCTGCACAACATCCGGCCCACACCCTTTACCGGCTTCGTTGGCGGTGCAAACCTCCACCCCCACCGGCTTGGTCGCAGGCGTCACCATCACCCGGCTCCCACGACCTTTGCAGCCGGCGGTGTCCAATCATCATCGAAAATATTTCCCGCCCTAGCCGCTCTCCCGCTCATTACCACCCCAAGTGCCGCACACTCCCAGGATCCATGTGTCGCATAAAGCGGAAGCTAACTGGCCCGCGCCCCGCCAGCAACAAGGTTTCCACTCCTCCCGATCGTCCCCCGCCCGGTTGCCCCACCTGATGCTGCTCTCGGCCACTGAAATCGCTCGTTATCGACTAAGGGCTCCACTCGTCTCTCGAATAACGTGCAAGCCCCCCTCTAAAGCTGTATCCCGTCCGCCCACTCCCCCCATGACTTCGGACGCCGAAGCTTCCAAAATCTGAACCCGAATCGGCGCGATTGCCGACGGTGCAGGCTAATCATTCGACGGGGCATGCGCGAAAGAAAAACGCGTGAAACCCCCCTCCCTTTATTGTTCGAATGGAACCTGCATTAACTCAATCATCCCACCTTCGTAATCCATCCGGAAACACGACGGGTTCCGGCGGACGCCAGCGCTCGCGTTAGTAATTCTCTCGAAGGGTTATCTTCTGGACCGCATCGAAATTTTCATCGCTTCGCCGCCGGGATCGCGTCGATCTTGCCCACACCAGTTATCTCAATAACCTCGGCTGAATGATAAACCACGGCGGCCCAAGTGGTCTCCAAGCCCAATGTGATCATCGTGGTGACAAGCGGCGATCGTGCCAACAGGCACATTTGCGTAAAGTCCGTCTTAAAATCTACAACAGGCTTTTCATCAATCGATTTCCCGCGAAGACCATCATTTCGGACCTGGATCAAAATGTTATACACGTGATCCTTTTCGCGAACAGCATATCGGCCGCTGTTTGGCGAGCCGGGAACGTCATAAAACGCCTTTAGTTAGAAAACTCAGCTCGAAGCCGCATCTTCCTCCGTTGCGCGTCCATGCACCATGAAAATGTATCAGTCCGGCATGTGCGAGTATGAGGTCGATGTATTTCCCGGCTCCGCCCCCCCATAACATAGGAGCCCTGCTGCCGTCCAGCAAGGGTGGCTCCAGCCGTTTGATGGAAAAGTAACGATATCGCCGAGTCCGCCGCTTCGCGTTCTCCTGTTCCTCAGACGGATCAGATTTCGACGCTATCCGGTTGTGCCGCTAGAACTATACCTGGTTGGGTGGATAGGGGATCACAAGCGGCCGATCGCCCAATACAACGATTAAGTGAATGGATTGACCAGCTCTACGCCGTCGATCTTTCGTGGACGCCCATGTCTTCTGTGTACAGTCTCGTCGTGCCGGCAGCCACGCAGGCACCGAGAATCATGCTGTCCCAATGCGACAAGCTGAACCGCGGTGCGAGGCTCATTGCCGAGTCAAATGCCTCAGGGCTCGGCAGCGTCAATGGAAACAGGTGTCGAAACGCCTGCACGTGTTGAGAGAACGCAATTGGCGTCAGCCTGCCTTGATTGCGCCAGCGGTGCAGTTGCTGGGCCAATTCCCCAAGCACTTGCCAGAGAAGGAGCGTCGGCTCGGCATCTGAACGTAACTGTTGTAATAGCTGTTGCCCGATAGTTGCTTAACCGGCTCATCGCGATCAACTGAATAAAGCAGAACATTTGTGTCAATGGCGTTCATGCAGTTGTTCGCGGTTCAAGCGATTGCCGCGTGAGTCGAAATCGGAAGTGTTCCATAGCTGTTGGAGGGTTGCCCAGGATTCGTCACGGCGGGCCAAGTCGTCCCCGTTAATCGTCTCCACGACCAGACGCACCCGCGTGCTCTCCAGGAGGGCGGGGTGCTCATCAGGCTTAAAAACGCCGTCCTTGAAGCGGCTGCCACGACTTGAACCATGACTTCACTCCGCTAAATCCCACGTGCCGAGTATACAGGATCGTACGGGCCAGGCATACGCCATCTACTCCCGCCGCTTACGCCCCTCCACCTCCAACCCCACCAGATTCTCCCCCGAACGCCTGCTCCTTTTTCAGGCCGCTCCGCATATGACCATCCAAATCGCAACTACTCCCGTTTTCATCATCGGCCGCTGAGCGATGTCGATCAAGGCTGGGGGGTTGGGCGGGAGGAACTTGTGATGGGGCGGTGGAGGGTTTTGAGATTTGTGTCGGTGGCGATGAGGGCGGTGGTGGCCATTTGGAGGAAAAGGCCGGAATCGAGGATGCCGTGCGCGGTGGAGGAGGGCGGTCTCGAGGGTGGCGGGATCATCGATGCCATGCTCGAATTTGCAGTCGTAGATGAAGTTGGCGTTGTCGCTGATGAAGGGGTTGCCGTCGGGGGCGCGGCGGAGGAGGGGGGTCTGCGCCGAGTGACCGCAGGAATTTTTCCTGGGCCTCGTGGGCGAATGGGATTACCTCTATCCGAAGGGGGAGCGTGTGCCGAGTTTTGCGACGCATTTGCCTTCGTCGGCGATGATGACGAGCTTGCTGGAGTTCTGGGCGACGATCTTTTCGCGAACGAGTGCGCCGCCCAGCCCTTTGATGAGGTTGAGATCGGGCGTGACTTCGTCGGCGCCGTCTACGGTGACGTCGAGGCGGGGGCACTCGACGAGAGTGGCCAGGGGAATGCCCAGCTCGTTGGCGCGGTGGCTCGGATTGGCGGGAGGGTGGCGACGCCGCGGATGTCGCGGAGGCGGCCATCGTGGAGGGCATGCCGCCCAGGGCCTGGAGGAAGAAATCGGCGGTGGAACCGGTGCCCAGGCCGATGACCATGCCACTGGCGACGTAATCAAGGGCGGCCTCGGCTGTGCGCTGCTTGGGGTTCATGGGGGAAGGTAACCGACTGGGGAGGGGGGATAGGGGTGGGGGGCTAGGGGCTAGGGGCTAGGGGCTAGAGTTCGGGGTTCAGGGTTCAGGGTTCAGGGTTCAGTGTTCAGTGGTGATCTGCGGCGAGTGGGGGCGGGGATTGCGGTTTTGGGGTGGGGGTGTGAATTTTGGGGTTGGGGTTGTTGAATGGGAATGGCCGATACGGGATAGATGGCGGTGGGTTGTTATTGGGGGTTATTATTGGAGGTGGGGTTTTGATGGTGTGGGTGCATGGAGTTTGGCCAGGTCATCTTGTTGTTGATGTACTGCGTGGTGGGGCCGCTGGCGTGGGTGGGCTTTGGGTTTGCGATGTTTAGTGGGCAACCGGATGCGGAGGTGTTTCGGCAGGCGAATGCGATGCCGAGTCCGCCGCCGCGGGTGACGATTCTGGTGCCGGCCAAGGATGAGGGGAGCGGATTCGGGATTGTCTGGCGTCGGCGCTGGGGCAGGATTATCCGAACTTTGGCGTGGTGGCGGT
>CAWBEY010000011.1:0-489945 GCA_963788015.1 uncultured Phycisphaerales bacterium | reverse complement strand
CCAATAGAATGCAGAGACGTCGCACCATAACAAATCCTCTCCCGCCAAAATCCACCAGAACATCTCAGCCACTCGCCCTCAAGAATCTGTGTTCATCTGTGCCCATCCGTGGCCGATTCTCCAAGCGGTACCGCCGAAAACTCTTTGACGAGTTTCCCGTACTCGACATCAAACACCCGCACCATCCGATCATACCCGGCCGCTGCCAGTCGCTTTCCATCAGCGCCGAACGCCACGGCAAATACCGCCGGCCCCACCGCCGTTATGCTGGCCACCCGCGTTCCGTCGGCCGCCTTGTACACCCGCGCCTCTCCGATGCTGCCGGCCGCGATCATCGCTCCGTCCGGCCTATAGGCGATCGCATAAACCGGCCTGCCATCCGCTCAAACTGCTGGACCATATTGGTATTGTTCTTGGCGGCCGTGCGGTTCTGGTTATCGGAAATTTTATATATCCGCGCAGTCCCCATCGCCCCGCCGCAGGCCACCTTTCCTTTGGGTGCCGCGCCAGGCAGAGCACACCTTCCAGCGGATCGTTGATGTTGTCGATGAACTGCCCATTGGCCAGGTCCGTCAGCTTCATCGCCTTGTCCCGGCTGGCGGTCAGGATACGGTCGGCATCTTTGGTGAACGTGGTGCCCAGGCACCAGTCCGTATGCTGGTCAGGTGAAAGATCTCCCGGCCGTCTTCAATTGCGATCACCCGCGCCGTTTTGTCTGGCCACCCGAAAGCCAGTTCCTCCCTCCGGCTAAAACGACACTCCAAACACCGTGTCCTGCGAATATTTGTACGAGTCGCGAGCTTCCGGTCCTCAACGTCCCACACCTGGATGTTGCCAAACTGCGCCGGGCGCCGCCGCTAACGGCGAAAACTTCCCGTCGCCAGAAAACGCCAGCGACTCAATCCGCGGCGACCCGCCCACCAGCCGCGTTGCGATGCCCGATCCATCGCTCTTGTGCAGCACCACTTCGCAATACCCTCCGACGGCCAGATACTTGCCGTCCGGCGAATAGACCATCGCCCCTACGGCCGGCGCCTCCATAAACCGGCGGCTTTTCTAAGGCGTGGCCCGACCAGCCTGCCCTTTTTCGCCTCAACTACCACCTCGGCCGGCGAATCATCCTTGATTCCCTCCCGAATCCACCGCTCGATAACGGCCGCCTCCTCGCTCGACAGCGGGATTCCTTTGTTGGGCATATCCGGCTTCTCGCCGGCTTGGCCACCACCGACGTGTACAATGCACTCCGTTCCGGATGCCCCCCATCCACCACCGCCCCATTCTTCCCCCCGGCCACGACCGCCTTGTAGGTTGTTAAATCCAGCTTTCCCTTCAACTTCTCGGGCTGATGACAGCCGATGAGCCCTGGATTAAGAATCGGCCGACGGGTCGTTGAGAAAGCTGATGGGCCGGGAAGTTGGTCGAGCGGTTATGGTGACAGGGCAGAACCTCGCTACAATGAAATAACGACATCATGGACCTTATAAGGGAGAAAGAAGGAACAAAGGGGAGGGTAGGAGAAAGCTTCGGCCGCCTCATGTTTTGAGATTCCTGGAAGAATGCTGGCCCCATGATTCCTCACGCACTTATGATACCAGATACTCGGCAGACACGTTGCGAGCTTCTCTCTGCCAAATTGCCCCAGTTCCAACCCTGCGGACAGAGTGACGTACAGGCCCGCACCGGCCTCACCGGTTGTCGGCCGCCGTGTCCACCGTTTACATCTCAATAAGCAGATAAACCGCCTTCCCTTTATCACAACGAATGGCGAGTTCCTGTAACGGATTGAGTATCGCCATTGCGTGATCTCGCTTCCAGCCTTCACGCATTCTTACGCCTGTCATCGAGTGAGTGTGATTCCGGTGCGACATAAGCTTGGCCCATCGCTTGGCGCATTTCTTCAATGCCTGTCCCTCAATTGACAAAGTATTTCCACGAGGCCGGCATGGAGTTGCAGAAGCTGGGACGACAAATCTGGGCGGACAAAAAGAGCGCCCACTTCAGGACACGACCCAGCCCACACGCCTCACCGAGCGGGTCAGCGAATTTGCGTCAGCCCCTTGCTGCACCAGTGAGGCCGATCGCGAACCACAGGTGGCAAACGTCCCCGAGATAATCCTGGTAATTGCCCTGCATCGGCATGACGTCGAATGTCGGTACAAATGGCTGAGCCGACGCTTCGTCCGGCCATTCAGGCTCCACTGTCTCAACCGTGACGACTTCTTTCGTCAACGGATCAACAAACTGCCGCCTGACTGGCGCTTGCAACGGTGGCCGCCATTCGGGAAAGCCAGCCGTCAACTCATCTGGCGTGCATACGAAAAATGTGCTGTAGACCGACAACTGGTTGCCTCCTTGCCTCCCAGATCTGTACGGCTGATCCGATTGCCCGTCCTAATCCACCTCAGACACAGTTGGATTCGCTTACTCGATCAATTGTACAGGCCAGTTGCCGTCGATGCACTTTTGTTGACATTAGGGTGGATCCAGAGCGAGTAATCCGGCGAAATTTTTATGGCGACACCACCACAATCACCGGCGCCGGCCCCACGCTCCAGGTCGTTAACGATGTCGCCCGAATCACCGCCACTTCTGGCTGATCGTCATTTTTTGTCCCTCGATGGCCTCCGTGGCCTGGCGATTCTTGCCGTCATTCTCTTTCATTCCGTGATTGGATACAGCCCTCTTACTCCGGCTGGAGACATGCTGGTGAAAGTATTTGGAACTGGCTGGGCGGGGGTTGACCTCTTTTTTGTTCTGTCTGGTTTTCTCATCACCGGAATCCTTCTCGACACCAAAACCAAGCGACACTTCTTTCGAAATTTTTACGCCCGCCGCACCCTCCGAGTGTTCCCTCTCTACTATGTCGTCCTCTTCATTATCTTCGTCATCCTCACGCGACTTCTGCCGGTAGATACCCCTGACTCACAGTTTGTCATACGAAACCAGATTTGGCTGTGGACCTACACCACCAATCTAGGGTTCATCGTGCTGCGAAAAGCCATGTTTGACGCGGATTGGTTTCAATTGAATCATTTCTGGTCCCTTGCTGTCGAGGAACAGTTTTACCTGTGCTGGCCGCTGCTCGTGTTCGTTCTCAGCCCTGGCAAGCTGATGAGGCTTTCCTGGGCAATTGTCGTGCTTGCGCTATCGCTTCGCCTCGGGCTCTTTCTTGCCCATCAGCGTCCTGGCGCCTTGTATTTCCCGACACCATGCCGTGCGGACTCCCTTGCGATGGGGGGTTTGATCGCCATCTGTCTCCGGGGACCAGATGGATTATCCCGTCTCTCCCATATCGCACGGCGTGCAGGCATACCCATCGTCCTGGCCCTCGCGGGCATCGTCATTTGGCGCCACGCACTGATTTACAATGATTGGACCATGCTCACGTTTGGCTACTCGCTGATCGCTGGCTTGGCCGCCTGCCTTATCATTTATTGCATCAGTCCAGCCGCCTCCAACCCAATCCGTCGAGCATTCGAAGTTCGCTGGCTGCGAACGCTGGGAAAATATAGCTACGGCATGTACGTGCTCCACATGTTTGTCCGCTATGTGTTGGACGACCACATTCCACTGCCATACCTCGTGAAAGTAATCAGGCTGGAATCGGCCGCAGTGATAGCCCACGCCGCCCTCCTGCTCGCCCTCACGTTCGCCTCGGCCTTCATCTCCTGGCATCTCTGGGAAAAACATTTCCTGAAACTAAAACGCCACTTCGCCTACGGCAGTTGATCCGCCTGAACAACAAATCTCCAGCCAGGCACCTCGCTGCCCTTGCATGCTCTTCCTCTGTGACGCTCTGTGGCTAAAACCCCATCACACGGGCGTATCCACGCTCGGATCAAATCGCTCAAACGCCAGCCCCATCAACGGCACCAGCGCCGCCACCTCCGCCATCAATACCACCCATGCCACGGCCGCCAGCGGCACCAGCCTGAACCCAATCAGCCCCCACACCAGCGCCGCACATCCCACGGCCAGCCCGCATCCCACCACCAGCGCCACTACTTTTAGGAAAAACAGCACCGCCTGGCGTCCAAAATTCTGCAAATCTCCCGGCGACGCCGTCGCCATCCGTGAAGGGAAAATTAAAAAGGCCAGGTTCTCAATCGCAAACAACAACCCGTTCAACGGCAGCGCCAAGAAGGCCGCCACCAGCAATACAGGCCGCGATGCCGGCGAGAGCGCCGCCGCCGTTCCCAGCAGCAGCCCATGCACCAGCGTCATCAACACTGTGGGGGCAGCCAACTGCCCGAGCGCCACCGCGGCCGGCCGAATTGGCAGCGCCTTCAAGTTCTCCATCTGGTCGACGTCCCCGCGAAAATCAAACTTTAGGGTTGCCGATAGAAACACCGTCAGCCAGGCCAAACCGCTCGTGATCGGTCCGGCCGCGTGCGCCGCCCATGCCCCATCAGCACCCCCGGCCCGACCACCATCCCCCCAAACAGCAATACCAGCAGCAGCCCGGGCGATCCCCGCAGCGCCGCCGTCATCTGCCGCCACGCGATCGGCCCGGCCCCGCCCATCCACCAGAACTGGGGCAGATGCCAACGCGTGGAGTTCTTGGCGCCGAGGGCTGAAAACCCGCCACGCCGAAGCCGCCGCACGCGCTCATACTGCCGCTGCCCCGCGGCAATGCCGGCCTCCATGAAATTCGCGTCCAGCGAAAAGATCAGCCACAACAGCCCGATATCAAACACCATCGCCAGCGCCCCCCATTGCAGCAGATCCGGGAAAATCCGCTGAGCTGTCAGCGTGTTCCCAAACACCGAAAACGGAGCCAACACCACCCGCGCCGCGGCCGTCTCCTGAAGGTGTTTCGCCACATCGGCCGCCGACGCCCCCACGCTTGCCGCACGCGCCTGCATCAGCCCGATCACCAGCAGCCCCGCCAGTACTCCCAGCACGATTTTCCGCCCACGGCTATACGCGCGTTCGGCGACGCTCTGCACCAGCAGCATCGCCACCGTGCTGAAAAACTGAGTAAAGAGCAGCGTCAAGAACACCCCCACGAAGCACGCGATCCACAACGTCGCGTGCTTGAGCAGCACCACCGACAACAACACCGAGGCAAACAGCCCGGCCGATGCGCTTTTGCCCAGCTTGTACGCCAGCAATTGCCGCCGTGTGAACGGGCCGGCAAACAAAAAATCCACCTCGGCCGGCGTAAATGCAATTGCCTTTTCCCCCGCCGACGTCACCAGGTTCATCAGGCAAATCCCCAGAAGCATCACCGGCACGATCCCCCGCACCACCTGCGGGTCTGTCCGAGCCGTCGTCGTCGCCAGCCACACTGACGGCCCGAGCCAGAGCGAAAATATCACCAGCCCCAGCACGAGAAAAACAGCGCCCCGCACCGACCGCGCCCGCGCAGCATCCGCCGGGCGACCGCTCTTCCCTGCAACAGAATCAGCGTGAAGAGTGCCATCGGCCGCTACTCCGCTTCTGCCAGCCGATTCCCCTCGGTTGCCCGGAAGAACACGTCGTCGAGTGAAGCATCGTTCCCCGCCTCGGCGAAGGCCGCCGCCGCCTCCCGCGCCGGCCCGAAGTACAGCCGCTGTCCCCGGTGCAGGATCAGGAGATGCGTACACAAATCCTCGATCAGCGTCAGCAAATGCGAGCTGATCACCACGGCCGCCCCGGCCCGCGCCCGGGACAAGATTGACTCTTTCATGGTTCGAATCCCCCTCGGGTCGAGCCCGGTCAGCGGCTCATCGAACATGATCGCCCGGGGCTGGTGCAGATAGGCGCAGCAAATGGCGGCCTTCTGCCGCATCCCCCGCGACAACTGCTGCGCTGGCGTGTCGCGCTTGTCGATCAACTCAAACTGCTCGAGCAGTTGCGTTGCGGCCGGTTCGAAGTTCGTAACGTGATACGCGGCGGCCGTGAATTCCAGGTGCTCCCACACGCTCAGCGCGTCGAACAGCTTCGGATCATCCGGCACATAAGCCAGTTCCTGCTTGGCCGCTACCGGCCGAGCTCCCAACGTCATGCCCCGCCACCACCAGATTTCCCCGCGTGGCCGGGATGATTCCCGCGATCGCCCGCATGGTGGTGGTTTTCCCCGCTCCATTAGGCCCAAGCAACCCCAGCACCTGCCCACCGGCCACCTCAAACGACAAACCTGCCACGGCAATCGTCTCGCGATAGGACTTATGAAAGTCCACCACCTGAATCAACGGAAAGGTATCACCCGGCTCCAGCACGCTCAATTGCCCAACCTTCGCATCAGTTCACCAACTCTGCCAAAGACCTCCCGCAATTGCGCGTTGGCCCGTGCCGCACCCGGAATAAACATCTGCCACATGGCCAATTATTATCAATACCTCACCAGCGCAAGGCAAGTAAGACGCGTATAGACGCGTGGCACGCATTTAAGCGTGAGGGTCTGCAAAAGCTGCGATTGCCGTTACCCACTCGTCTTCCTTCATACTTCTTCCTTGATACTTCTAATTTTCCCCTCCTCCCTCTTCCTGCGCGCCCTCCGTGTATCCGTGGTTCACCTCCACCCCCGTCCTCAACCCCACCACTCGCGCACCCCACAAAAAATCTGCTATGCTCCCCCGGCTTTTCCATGAGGACCAGACGCGATGGCGAACACCCAACAACTCCTCGACCGTGCGGCCAACTCCCTCACCGGTAACTACGGCCGACTCCCTGTCGTTATGGTCCGCGGCGCAGCGCCAAAGTCTGGGATTCCGACGGCAAAGAATATCTCGACCTCTTCGCCGGCTTCGGCGGCGGAATCCTGGGCCATTGCCATCCCGCCCTCATCGAAGCCGCTCAGCAACAGGCCCAAAACCTCTGGCACGTCGGCAACGTCTATTACAACCAGCCCCAGATCGAGTACGCCCAGCGCCTCAGCCAAATCGGCTTTGGCGGCAAGTCCTTCTTCTGCCACAGCGGTGCCGAGGCCAACGAGGCCGCCTGCAAACTCGCCCGTCTCCGCGGCAGCAAACATTCTCCCAAACGCTGGAAAATCATCTCGCTCAACAATAGCTTCCACGGCCGAACCCTGGCCATGCTCGCCGCCACCGGCAACCCCAAATACCGCGCCGGCTTCGAACCCGAAGTCAGCGGCTTCGTGCAAGTCGAGGCCGGCAACTTCGACGCCCTCGCCGCCGCCGTCGATGACGAAACCGCCGCCATCCTCATCGAACCCATCCAGGGAGAAGGGGGGATGAACGTCTACCCTGCCGACTACCCGGCGAAAGTCCGCGCCCTCTGCGACCAGCGCGAGCTCACCCTAATCTTCGACGAAGTCTGGACCGGCTGCGGCCGAACCGGCCGCTGGTTTGCTCACCAACATTTCACCACCGCCACCGGCCACGCCATCCACCCCGACATCATGACTCTCGGCAAAGCCGTCGGCGGCGGCCTGCCGGTCGGCGTCATGTGCGCCAAGCCCGACCTCGCCAACCTCCTCGTCCCCGGCACCCACGGCTGCACACTCGGCGGCAATGCCATTTGCATGGCCGTCGCCAAAACCATCCTCGATGTCATCGAGCAAGAAAATCTCCTCGCCCACGCCTCCCAACTCGGCGAGCACGCCATCGCCCGCCTTCGCGCAAATTCCAATATCGCCCACAAAATCGCCGACATCCGAGGCCGAGGCCTCTTCCTCGGGATCGAGCTCACCACCGCCCCTGTCAAACTCGTTGAGAAAGCCATGGAACGCAACCTCATCGTCAACCTCACGGCCGCCAAAGTCATCCGCTTAGCACCCCCCATCAACATTCCCCTGCAACAATGGGATCAAGGCCTCGACCAGCTCATCGAGCTCATCGCCTCGCTCTAACCAATAGCCCCATGCCCCATCGCGCAATCATTCTCGCCCTCCTGCTGCTCCCAACCGGTTGCGCCAAAAACGATCCGCGCCCAAATCCCAGGTGCATAACCAGCACATGGTCACGCAAACCCCGCCCCTCGTCCGCCCCATGGAAATGCAGCGCCCCCAGGACGCCCAGCCAAACATGGACCGCCTCGCCCACGTCTACGTCTATCAGCTCAGCCTCCCCTACGGCGCCGTCAGTCGCAGCGTCGAATTCTGGAAACACGTCGACGAGCAGGCCATCGACGTCGGCACCTACGAAGCCCTCTTCCGAAACGGCGTCCGCGTCGGCCAGGCCCCCGTCAGCGACTGGGACTACTTCCGAAACATCCTCATCCACAACCCCGCCGAAACCAAACCCCTCGCCTGCCAGGGCGCCGGCACCTCAACCGTCGAAATCCCCATGAAAGGCGAGATGGCCGAGCAGGTGTTGTTCTTCTTCAACAGCCACAACAACCTCGAAGGCCATTCCTATGGCCGAAGCGCAAACATCCTCTGCATGGAATTTTCCCCCGCCGTGCGCAAGCTCGCCGACGTCCACGTCAAGCTCTGCCCCATGGTCCGCACCCTCCGCAAACAATTTGTAGTCAACGATGAAGAAGACCACAAAGAATTCCAGTACGTCTATCCCGAAAAATTTTACGATTGCAACCTGATCACCGACATCCCCCTGGGCAGCTTTCTGATCATCGCGCCATCCACCGAGGCCAGTTGGAAATCAAGCCTCGGCCGAAACTTCTTCGTCACCGAAGCCGAAGCCGGCCTGCGCGAGCAGGTGTTGCTCATCGTCCCCCAACTCTTCCGCCTCGACAAAGTAGACGATAAACACGCCATAGCCGGCACCGCCCCCAAACACTAACCCTCCTTCCCCGGCTCACGCGACACCCGCTTCTCTTTCCCCCTCTCCCGGTACTCGGGGAGAGGGCAGGGGTGAGGGTTCTTCGTTTTCCCCAAAAGGCTCCAGCTCGTTCATCATCGACGCGTATAAGTGGAAGTAGTGGGCACCGCCCACCAAACCCTCAATTCCCCCCCACAACCACCTCAAGCTTCCGCGGATTAAAAAACAATTGCTTCCGCCCAGTCCGCAAAAGATTCTTTCGCCGCAGATCCGACAGCGCCAGGCTGATCGTCTCCCGCGCCACCCCCACCGCCTGCGCCAACTGCTGGTGCGTGATCCGCAAACACACCCCCTCACCAAGCTGCGACGCCGCCGGCGAATCGCTCAGCCGTTGCAGCGTCCGCACCAGCCGCTTGTGGCAATCATCAAAAATAAGCCCCGCCGCCTCCTCCCGAAACGCCGACAGCTTCCCCGCCAGCTGCCGAATCAACCCCGCCGCGGCCGTTGGATGCTCCCCCAATTGTCGAAAAAACCGCTCTACCCCAATCACCGCCACCACAGACTCCGTCGCCCCCTCCGCCCGCTCCCCGTACTGCGCAAGCCCCGCCAGCGCCGCCGCCCCACACCAATCCCCCTCTCCCAGAATCTCCACCAGCCGCCGCGATCCCGCCGGACTGATCTGATGCGACCGAATCTGCCCCTCCAGAATATAAAAAAGCTTGTCGGCCGAATCGCCGGGCTCATAAAGCACGCCGCCGGCAGGCACATGCACGCGCTTCCCGCCCACGGCGAGATCGGCCAGTAGTGTCACAAAATTAGTCTGCCCCTTGGAAAGGTAAGGCACGGCAACAGCTTGCATAGGTAAAAGACTTACGCCCGCAACCCTCGCAAGGTTCCCCGAAATCAAGGACTTTGTAGGGTGGGCCCGCCCACCAGCCCCCCCCCAAAAAAAATCTAAAACTGCTCACTCCCCTCATTCACCGGCACAACTTTCTGAATCAGCAAACAGTTCCGCCCCTTGTATTCCGTCACCACCCCCGTCACCCGAAACTTCAAATCGCGATTCGTCGTCGTCAGCGCATTCTCCATGCTCATCAAATTCAAATTCGGCAAAATAATCATCGGCGGATCCTGCATCGTCTTCCCATCCGCCTCAAACGAAAACTCCATCTGCGCATCGCTCACACGCGTCAGCCGGCCAAGCCGGTTCACCACATAATTCCCCTCCCGCACCAACTTCACCTCCGGCGCACCCGGCGCAACCGCGTTCGCGCCGGAAGTACTGTCAATCGTCGGAGCATCCTGCACCGGCTGAAGCACCTGCGCAGAAGGATTCGACGGCCTCAGCAAATTGCGCAGAACAGCATCGTTGGGCGCCACCGCCCCCGTCGGCCGAGTTGTCGCCGGCCTCGTGCTCTGCGCCCGCGCCCGACACCGCCAACAGAACGACGCAAATGAACATTGACACGCGCATAATGCTTCCTTCGTGAAGTCGGCCTCCAAAGCCGCTGCTCCCAAACCGTTGCTACAAGTATCGGTCCGAAGGGTCCGCCGGGTCAACAGACGTGCGATCGATGCTACTGTGTTTTCGTCGGCGTGATGCTCATCCGCCCAGCCGTCGGCGCGGTCGCCGGCGGCGCTTTCATCTCCTCCCCATGCGAAGCTACCGTCGCCGGAAGCAAATCAACCATCCTGAAATAAAGCGGCTGATCCACCCCTTCCACGCCGCTCTGCATCTGCACATTCACCCTCAAAATGCCTCGTGGCCGCGCCACCGCATTCAAAAGACAACGTGCCCGAGGCTGAATCTCATACCCACCCCCACGCACACTCCTCAGCCAGAGGAGCCGGCATAAAAACAACCTGCCCCTGGGCAAACGACGCGAAAAACAAGACGCTCGCGACAATAAATGCTCTGCACATGCACCCCATCCTACCGCGCCCATCTTTCCGACGACCCATAAAAGCCAAGCCGCCTGCTGCCAACCGCCATCCAACAGGTGAAAATGGAGAGCCCCTGCCGAATGTCCCGCCACCCCTCACCGCCCGTTGTACTTAGGCCCAACCGCCCAGTGCAATTTCTCCTCCAGCGACCGCCATTGCAGATTGTCCGGGTTCTCAATCAGCAGCACATCATTCGGGCTTCGCCGCACTATCACCTTGTCCCCCGGCCCAAGCCGCGTACTCGTCTGCCCATCACAAAACAGCGTCGTCCCCAGATTCACCGTCGCAGCCATCACCACAATCGTGCTCTGCGCACTCACCACCACGGGCCGAAATGACAGGCTGTGCGGGCAGATCGGCGTGATGCACATCGCCTGAACATCCGGGCTTACAATCGGCCCGCCCGCCGACACGTTATACGCCGTCGATCCGCTTGGCGTAGCGATGATCATCCCATCCCCGAAATAACTCACCCCCGTCTCCCCATCAATCCCCAGCCGCAGCTCAATCATATGAAAAGGCCGGCCGGCCGTGATCACCGCATCGTTCAGCGCCGTCGCTGAGAACCGCCTCACCCGCGCCACGTCCTGCACACTGCAAACATCAAACGCCGGCGCCTCGTCATCCACCACCGACGTCTCAATCTGCTGCCGCCGGCTCACCGGCAGCTTCTTCTTCAAGAGCGCCTCGAAATGCGTCTCAAGCTGGTCCGGCGTGAAACTCGCCAGAAACCCCAGCCGCCCGAAGTTCACCCCAATCAGCGGAATCGCCTGCCCATTCAGCCGCCGCGCCGCCGAGAGCAGCGTCCCATCCCCCCCCAGCACCAGCACCGCATCCGCCTCCAGCGACACAGTTCGAGTGCCGATCCGTGTCAACCCCAACCAGCAACCCACTCGCCTCCAGCCGCGCCCGCAGCCCCTCCAGCGCCTGCTGCACCTGCGGCTTATCCAGATTGGCGACAATAAAAATCCGCCGAAGCTCCGAATCGGATTGGGTAGGGGGGGTGTTAATAACTAAACCCAAAAAAAAGCGGTCGCCCTGAAAAGGCGGCCGGGGAAACGAAGGCACAAGGCCAATTCTGCTTAGGGCTGCTTCGTTTCCGACCTGACCCGGTTCACAGCCGACCCTTGCATCGCACCCGGCCACCCATTCAAGGCGACCAAATTCTCAAACACGCCAAGCCCCAATTATCCCCGTTTCATCCCCCATGTCCAGCCACCGACAGCTTCCAACAAATCCCTCCCTCCCAATAAAAGTTTCGCAGTCGCCCAAAGGGCGACGACCAACACCACAAACCAGCCAACCCGCCGCGCCTATGCCCTCCGACAATACTCTCCCCAACCGTAGCATGTGCGTCCCGCCCCTGTCCCTCATCAAGACGCTCCCCACCCTCCTTGTCCATCGCATCCCGCAGCATCGGCACCCCCCCCACGCCCTTCATCAAAAAATCTCCCCCTCCCCCACAACCACCCCTCCCGAATCTGCCCACACACCACCCCCATCCACTGGCCACAAACCCCAACCCGCTGTACAAGATTCCAAATCGGCCGCACCCCTTCGATCCAGAACCGCCCACTCTCCCACACCCTCAAACCCAACCCCCAATCCCATGCCCGCCAGAAAATATGACGACCTCAGCAAGCCAGACCTCATCCGCCTCCTCGAAGCCCGCGCTCGCCGCGACGCCACACGCTTTGGCCTCGTCTGGGAAGCCAACGAGATCGAACGCGACAACGCCCTCAACGCCGACTTCGTCGCCCTTGACCTCGACCCCTCCCTCTCCTGCCCATCTTCCCCCTCTCCCAGTACTCTGGGAGAGGGACGGGGTGAGGGCCATTTCAACGGGCTGGAAAAACCTCATCATCGAAGGCGACAACTTCGACGCTCTCCGCTACCTCCGCATGACCTTCGCCGGCCGTGTTAAATGCATCTCGCCAACGCATCGCTGAAACGGATGTCGCCGGAGGTGTCGCGTCGGATTTTAGCTAAAATCCGAGCGCCTGCAAAATGATCTGGCTGGAGACGTGAAGCGATTGAAATCATTTGTCCCCAACTACCGGCTGCGCGTGGGCGATTGGCGTGTGTTGTTCGACGTCGATGAGGAAAAGATCATTGTTCACGACATCAAGCATCGATCCGAAGCGGACAATTGAACCATGAGGTCCATCATGCAAAAAACAGAATACGACGTGCTGGTAAAAAATGGCAGGGAACGATTCATCGTCGTTCCGGAGAAAGATTTCGAGGCGCTGCGGCAGCAACTGGAAGACGAGGCCGACTTTCGGATTATCGAGGAATCCAAGAAGCGCAATGCGGGCAAACCGTTGATTCCTTTCGAGCAGGTCAAGCGGGAATTAGCCGTATTACACAGTCGCAAAGCGGCAAAAAATGAAACGGGGGGCCGACAAAGATGCTCACAATGAAACCCACGTTTATCCAGGAGAACGGCAAGGCGAAGTTTGTCGTCTTCAGTATGAAAGATTTCGCCGCAAACAAAGACGCCCTGGAAGACGCGGAGGATTTGCGCATTCTCGATGAAGCCAAGCGCCTGGCGCAGGCAAAAGATGCATCCCGCACAACGAGATTCTCGAAGAATTCGGACTGGCCCGCCTCCTTCGCCAGGCCAAAGAGTCCGCGACCGATGAACCGCGCATCCCCTATGCTGAGGTCAAACGTGTCCCGATTTCATCGTCGGCATCAACCAGCGCCCTTGCGAGGATGGCGGCCTTCTCACCGATACCAAATACGCCTACGAAACCACCCGAGAACTCCCCAAGCTCCTCGCCGACCACGCCGCCTACGGACGCGTCGTGATCGTCACCAAAAGCACCTCGCACCAAAGATGGGAAATCGCCCACATCAATCCCACATCCAACGCCCCCGACATCGCCGGCCCCTTCCGCATCACCGACGCCGCCCACTATTAAACGCTCCCCCCGCGCCGTAGCACGGGCGTCCCGCCCGTGTCCCCTAGCCCCTATCCCCTAGCCCAGCCCTAGCCCTAAACCTCCTCCCCCTCCGTGCCCTCCGCGAACTCCGTGGTGAAAAAAATCTATGCACTCCCAGACCCAAACATATACCAAATATACAAATCTGATTTTCCTAACATTTAACTTGACACATCGCTAGCAGAACCCTAAACTCCCCCACAGCGAACTGAACCACTCAATCAGTTCCCAATGAACGGGGAGGCCAAGACCAAACGCCTCCCACCTCGCCCTCCGGCAAAGCCAACCTCCAAGCCGCCGGAGAAACCAGGGGAGCAAATAATGGGGCCATCCCTCCAACCAATCCACGCCTTGCCAATCAAACAGCCCAGGCATCGCCCGGCCGCTACTCGCCCCAGCACCCATTTTACTCCTCGTTCTTCCTTCCGCATTACACATCTCCCGCCCCGCGGCTGGGGGTGATTCGAGGGAGATTTCGGGGAGATTTACTGTCAGAAGCAGGGAGACACGGGGGAGAAAAGAGGGAGATTCCGGGGGCGCTTTGGGGGCGCTTCCTGGTGCCTGCCTCACCCCCTCCAACTCCCACAACTCTTTTTCCAGGGAGGTACTTATGTCCGATCTACCCAACACCACCCGCGCTCAAACTCTTTTCCTGCGCGCTTTTCACAACCATCCCGACGGCCCGCCGCTCGAAAATTGCGGTGTATCGCATGGGCCAGGATGATCAGGTTGCTGGATCTGGGTAGCGCCTGAGTCCACATTCAATCCATCGAGCGGCGGGCGGAGAGGGTTACTTCTACTGTGATTTCTTTGTTGTCGCGTTTGTAGGTTAGTTTTAATTTGTCGCCGGGGTGGGCGGCGTTGATTGCGTCGGAGAGGTCGTAGAGGGAGGTGATTTTGGTTTGGCCGAGCTGGGTGATGATGTCGCCTTCTTTGAGGCCGGCTTTGTCGGCGGGGGAGGCGGGGGAGGTGCCGCTTATTTTTACGCCGGTGATGCTCTGATCGGAGCCGTAGTCGGGGACTACGCCCAGAGCCGCGCCGTTGCTGGGGCTGGCGCCGGTCATGGAGGGATTGGTGGTGGCGGTGGCGATGAAGTCGATTTTGTCGGCCTTGGTGAGCTGGGTCAGGCAGCGGTAGGCGAGCTCGACGACGGCGGCTTCGCCGATGTAGTTAACTTTGTCGGCGGTGTCGGTGGGGCGGTGGTAGTCTTCGTGAAGGCCGGAAAAGAAGAAGAGGGTGGGAATTTTTTTGAGGAGGAAGGAGGTGTTGTCGCTGGGTGCGAAGCCGTTTTTCCAGGCGGTTTTGAGGGTGAGGGGAAGGCCGGCGGAGGCTTCGTTGACGACCTTTTCGAGCGTGAGAGAGGTGCCGGTGCCGCCGATGGAGAGGACGCCTTCACGGACGCGGCCGACCATGTCGAGGTTGACCATGGCGGCCATCTGGCGAAGGGGGATGGGGGAGTGGTTGACGAAGTATTCGGAGCCGAGGAGGCCTTCTTCTTCGCCGGTGAAAGTCATGAAGAGGATGGAGCGGTCGTGGGGGCCATCAGCGGCGAGCTTGCGGGCCAGCTCGATGACGGCGGCGGTGCCGGAGGCGTTGTCGTCAGCGCCGTGGTGGATTTCGTGGGAAAGGGGGGATCGGCTTCCCCAGCCGCCCCGGCCCAGGTGATCGTAGTGAGCTCCGACGACGATGTACTGGTCGGCGTGGGGGCCGGCGCCGGGGAGGACGCCGACGACATTTTTGACTGGGTTTACTTTTTTGAGGAGATCGGCGTTGCCGCTGAGCTCCAGTTTTTCAAGCACCATCGAGTTGGGCTTGAAATCGGTGTTGATGTCATGGATGAGGGTGGCGAGATCTTTGATGTCGGCCTGCTTCAGCCATTCGTCGGCGACGGATTGTTTGATCTGGATGACGGGGATTTTGGCGGGGATGCCGCCGAAAACGGTGGCGTTGGTGGCGAGGGTGTCGCCTCCAAGTTTGCCGGGGGGCGTGACGACGATGAGAGCGATTGCGCCGTGATCGGCCGCGACTTTGGCTTTGGATTCAAACTCGGCGTTGCGTGACCAGCCGGGGCCTTTTTTAAAGCGGCTGGTGTTTTTTTCGTCGACGGGCTCGAGGCGCAGGGCGACGGCAACTTTGCCTTTGACGTCGACGTCGGCGTAATCGTCGTAAGCGGGATCTTTGCTGGTGATGCCGTAGCCGACGAAGACGACGGGGCTTGCGGGGAAGCCCTTTTCGGCCGAGAGGCTGAGCGGGATGTAGTCTTTGTCAGGCTGGTAGGTTTTGTCGCCGAGGACGAGGGAGGACTTGGGGCCGGTGCCGTTGATGGTGGTGATTTCAAACGGTTGGAAATAGCCGTCGAGGCCGGGGGCGGGTTGAAGGCCGATGGCGTGGAAGTTTCCGGCGATGTAGCTGGCGGCGAGGTTGAGGCCTTCGGTGCCGACGCCGCGGCCTTCGAGGGAATCACTGGCGAGATAGCCGATGGATTGTTCGAGGGAGTGAACAAGTGGAGCGGGGGCGGTGGTTGGGGACAAGGTGGAGGAGAGGCGGGTGGTGGGGAGGGCTGTGGCGCTTTCGCAACCGGCCAGGGGGAGGAGGGCCAGGAGCAGAAGTGGGAGGAGGCGGTTGGGGTTCATGGGAGGGATTGTAGGGGGAGGGGATGGGGAGGGAAGAACGGTGCGGGTTGATTCGTTTAGTGATCGGTAGATCGATTGATCGGATCATTGGTGGAATGGAGGTGGATGTTTCAGTTCACGCTGGGGTCGAGGGGGTGGCCGATTCGCTCGACGGCCGCGATGATGTGGCGGACGCGTCGCTTCACGTCTGTCTCGGCGAGCAGTTGCTGCTTGGTGGCGTGGCCGTCGATGAAACTGAAGGCGACGATGTCGGCCAGGTCGGCGGTGGCTATGGGCCCGGCCAGCATTTTCCTGAACTGCTCGGCGACTGGCAGGGTTGAGACGCCCCCGGCCGTAAATGCGTTCACCAGCCGCCGGCGCTCGTCTTCAAGATCGATCTCCAGGGTTGGCGTTTCCACCAGCGGCTCGACTTGCGCCACGCGATATGGCTTGCCATCCAACTCACGCACGATCCTGGCGCGGGTGTGGCCGCGGAGGAGGAAATTGTACTCCCCGTCGGCCAGCTTCTCGTGGGTCAAGATCTCGCCAATGCAGATGACGGGATCGATGGGCGGCCGCTGGTAGTAGAGTTTCTCCCAGCCGGGCCGCAGGAGCGCCATGGCCAACTGACGGTCGGCGTCAATCACGTCGGCGGTCATCTCCTTGTAGCGTTCCTCGAAAATGTGCAGGGGAAGAACGGCACGGGGAAACAGGACGACGTTTGGAAGCGGAAACAACGCCACGGTCAGAAGTGCTGCTTTTGCTGGCGTGTCGCTCATTGACCTCTATTGTAGCGAGGGGCCGATGGATTTTTCTCGCTTGCCCTTCCCGAGTTGCTACAGTTGCACAATCCATGGCCTCCGTTGCGCTCACTCACGCCTGGTGCAGGCATTGCGGCTACTCGCTGACGGGACTGCCGGAGGCACGCTGCCCGGAGTGCGGGCACGCATTTGATCCGGCGAATCATCGGACGTTTCGACGGCGGCCCTTGCGCTCGCGTTTTGGTCGATGGATGATCGCCGTTCTGGCGCTTCTGGCGGTGGCGGGGATCGGAGTATCAGCGGCGGTGTGGTGGCTGAAGGCGCAATGGCAGGAAGAGCAGCCGGTCATTCGTTCAATTATTTCAAGAAATGGGATCGTCATCGAACGCAGCATCGGACCGCGATGGCTGGCCAAGAGGCTGGGGGCTCATGCGAAGCTTTTGGAGCGTGCGGATATCGTCAGGCCCTCCGGGGGAAGCGATGACGCGGACATGGCGTTGCTGGAACACCTTCGCCATGTGCGAACGCTCCACATTCGATGCAACTTCCATATGACCGATGCCGGCATGATGCATTTGAAAAACCTGAAGCAGTTGGATGAGCTGTCCATTTCGTATGCTCACGTGACTGACGAGGGTTTGAAGGTCCTTGAGGAACTGCCCCGGCTGCGCGTATTGATGCTGTCTGAAGTGCACGTCACGGGAGAGGGCTTTCGCTACTTGCATGGCGCGAACATGCTGGAAGATCTCGAGTTCGGTGCAGGTCAGCGCAAAATATCTCTCGCGGCCGTGAGCGACATCCCAAGGCTGCGGTGCTTGAGCCTTCAATATTCGGATTTGACCGATTCTGATTTTTCGAAGTTGGGGCAACTGCCTCATTTGCAGGAGCTTGATTTGACGAGCACGGATATCTCGGACGCATCAGTTCCGACTCTCCTGACGCTGCATGCGCTTAAATACCTGGACATCACAGGTACACACATCAGCCCTGCCGGCCGCGAAGAAATTCTGCGAGGGCTTCCTGCCGTACGTATCGGTCCAACAACTGCGCATTCGGACTCGGTGGCAGTGAAATGTCTCAAATGACGTTCACCACGCATACGCCTCGGGCGCTTCTCCGCCGGGGCCTGGCCAGATCTGATCGATGCGTTTTAGCGTTTGTTCATCCAGCTTGATCTCGACACTGCGGAGCGATTCGTCGTATTGCGCTGTGGTGCGCGGGCCGATGATTGGTGCGGTGACGGCGGGGTTGGCGAGTAGCCAGGCCAGTGCGACGTTGGCCGGGGATTCGCCTAGTTCTTTGCAGAGGGCTTCCCATTGCTGCAACTGCGGGCGAAGCTTCTCGACGCGTTGCTGGGCGTCTTTATTTGTGCGTCGCTTGGTATCGGCTTTTCCCAGCACGCCGCCCAGGATGCCGCCATCAAGGGGGCTCCACGGGATTACGCCGACGCCGTACGCCTTGCAGGCCGGCAGCACTTCCAACTCCACGGTGCGCGTCACCAGGCTGTATTTGGTCTGCTCGGCCACCAAGCCTAGGAAGTTTCGACGGGTGGCCATCTGGTTTGCGGTCGCGATCTGCCAGCCCGCAAAGTTGCTGGAGCCGACGTAAATCACCTTGCCCTGCTGCACGAGCAGTTCCATGGCCTGCCAGATTTCTTCCCAGGGGCTGGCGCGGTCGATGTGATGCATCTGGTAGAGATCAATGTGATCGGTCTGAAGCCGGCGAAGGCTGTCGTCGCACGCCCGACGGATGTGATAGGCGGAAAGCTTTCGGTCGTTTTTCCCTTCCCCCATGTCGCCGTAGACTTTTGTGGCAAGCACAATTTGCTCGCGCCGCCGGCCGCCCTGGGCGAGCCAGCGCCCGATGATCTGCTCGGTCCATCCTTCGCCCTTTTTCCAGCCGTAGACGTTGGCGGTGTCGAAAAAGTTGACGCCGGTTTCCAGCGATCTGTCCATAATCGCGTAGCTGTCGGGCTCGGAAGTTTCCGGGCCGAAATTCATGGTGCCGAGGCAGAGGCGGGAAACGTTCAGGCCGGATCGGCCAAGGTGGGTGTATTGCATAGTGGGGACGACAGTAGCGTGAAACCCGTTGGGCTGACACTCAGAAAAATGCTCAGATTTTGATATTGTCGAACTGGGACAGATTCACCTGGAAGGAAAGCTGTTCAAGCTGCACGGCTAGATCGACTGAAGCCAGCGCGACGTTGGCGGGAACGGTGATGGAGACGGGCGCGAAATTGAGAATCCCCCGAATCCCGGCCGTCACAAGCTCGTCGGCGACGTCCTGCGCGACGTCGGCCGGGACTGCCATGATGGCAAGGCGAATATTTTGTTTCTGAACTGTGTCGGCGAGGTGCTTGAGGCTTTGAATGACAAAACTGCCATGGGTGGTGCCAACGAGTTCCAGATCGGCGTCGAAGACGGCGGCCAGCTTGAAACCTTTGCGGTCGAAGCCCCGATAGGCCATGAGAGCCCGGCCGAGGTTGCCGGCGCCGACCAGGAGCGTGTTCCATGTGTGATCGGTGCCGAGAATGCGGCGGACCTGGGCGATCAGGTCCTCGACCCGATAACCGATGCCGGGATGGCCGAACTGGCCGAAGTAGGCCAGGTCTTGCGCACCTGGGCGTCGGTGAGGCGGAGGCTTTCGCCCAGTTGCTTGCTGGAGACGGTTCGCCGGTCTTTGCGGAGGAAATCTTCAAGCTGCCGCAAATACAGGCTCAGGCGGCGGACGGCGGGATTGGGAATCGGATCTTGGCGATGGAGGTCCATGCATCCTTTGGTGAGCGTCGAAAAGCGCCGCGCGCGGTGCATCATGGCAGGTAGCAAGTTTAACCGACGGATGAAGGGTCCGAAATAAGAAGTGCCACCGGAAAACTGGACAGGATGGCGCCGACGCTGAAGGGAGCCGAGATGCGCTGACCCGTGAAGATATCGCGCCACATGGCCGGCGACTTATCTGCGGTGGTGTGGATTTGCGTGTCTCCCCAGAACTGTTCTCCCATGGGGAGGTGGCTTTCATCAGGAAGCAGCTTGCCGAGCAGGCGCGGAACGATCACCATCGCCCACCGCCCGCCGTGCGAACGCGCGAAGGCGAAGAAGTTGTCCTGCCTTTCCCCCGTCACCTCCAGTGGCACATACTTCCCGCCGGAGAAAAGGCCAGGATAATTACGGCGGCAGCAGAGGGCCCGCCAGGACAGGAACAGCTTGATCCGGCTATCGGTCTTGGTGCGAACCAGTTCTCGCGTCCAATTCTCTTCCTGCTGTGCAACACTTGCCGTGAGTTCTGCCAGGAGTCGGACGCGCTGCGCGTAATCGACAGGCCGGCGGTTGTCGGGGTCTACCAGGCTTAGATCCCATAGTTCCGTGCCCTGATAGGTATCGGGCACACCGGGCGCGCCGATGTGGAGAAGAGTTTGTGCGAGCGAATTGAAAATGCCGACGTGGCTGATGCGCCGCTGAAAGGGCAAAAAGTCCTGCAGGAACGCGTGGTTTGCTTCGTCACAAACACTTGCCACGAATTCCTGCAACCCTTTCTCGTACGCTTCATTCGGCTGGGTCCAGGTGGAATTGATTTTGCCTTCGCGCACGGCCTTCACCATGTAGGCCTGTATTCGCTCGATGAAAGTTTGCCGCTTGGCCTGCTCCATTTCCTCCATCGGCCAAGCCCCGACCAGCGTTTGATAGAAAAGATATTCGTCATTGGGCGTTGGCCTCGATGTGCCTGCAACTTCCTGGCGTCGGACCTGATTAATCTCCCGCCATCGCATGACGCGCTGGAGCCACTCCTCTGGAAGCTCTGAAAGGACATTGATCCGCGCCCGTACATCTTCACTTCGTTTCGTGTCGTGCGTCGAAAGGGGCGACAAGGCGTAAGGCCAGCGCGACTGGCGGTCCTGAAGATAGGTGTGCAAGGCGGCGGGCGTCACGCCAAACCGATCTGGCTCGCCGCCGACTTCGCTGAGGGACGTTAGACGGTTGTAGAGATAGAAGGCGGTGTCCTCGATTCCCTTGGCCGTCACCGGGGCGGTGAGTTGTTGAAACCGGGCAACAAACTCGCGCGTCTGGTCTTGAGTTCCGTTCACCTTCAGCAGGAGCACGTCGTGAAGAAAATTGAAGATACCTGCATCTAGGGGCGGGTTTCGCTCCTTCGCCTTTTTGATGGCAGAATCTATGGAGTACTGATCAGCGGCGTCGATCCCCTCCTGCGACACGTAAGACCGATACACAGGGAATGCGACGATGACTTCGCGCAGAACTTCCCGCAAAGCTCGAAGGGTGAAATCCCGCGTTCGCCGCCCTGCTTGCGCGAGTTGGTCCAACTGATGCGCCAGGCGTTCGAAATCGCTGGCCAGGGACATCTCCAGGATCAGCCGCTTCTTGTCGTATACCAATTCCTCGAAAGACGTCTGGTGGCCAAGCCACTGTTTGTACGCCCACGTAAGCGCCCCTTCATTGGCCGCCTCGACAAACAGCCCGTTGATCTTGTTCACAAAGTCATAGCCGCTGGTGCCGCTGACGGCCCAATCCGCGCGGAGCTCTTCGCCAGCCCCCAGGATCTTCTCGGCCACCACGTACAGCGGGCACCCGCCCGCGGTTAAATCGGCTCGGCTCAGTCGTTCAACAATGTCAGGCTCGATCTCATCCCATTTCAGTTGGGCAAAGCGTGCGTCGTCGGCCAACGGGTGCCGCGCACACGCAAGAATGAACTGCTGCTGAAGGCGACGAAAATATTGCCTGGGATCATAGAGGCCGTCGGGATGATCCACGCGAAGGCCGGCCAGTTGCCCCGTGGAGAGCCAGTTGAAAATCAGCTCGTGCGCGTGGCGAAATACGTCCTCCCGCTCCATTCGCAGAGCCGCCAGATCGTTGATGTCGAAGAATCGCCGATAGTTGATCTCCTCCGACGCCACCCGCCAGTAGGCCAGCCGATAAGACTGCTGATCGAGCAATTGATCCAGTGCGTCTACGTCCTGGCCGTCATTGGATGTGAGCGATCTGATCGGAAAACGCCGCTCGTAGTACGTCGCGTACGGACCGGTATCATCGGCGCTGATTTTAATCTCGCCCGCCTCCAGCGCTTCTCCATACGGTTTTCCCAGCACCGGCAGCAGCACTTTATCCTGTAACTCAAGACGTGGCGATCCGCGCCATGCGATGTCAAACCAATCGGCGTAGGCCGACTGCCGCCCGTTGCGTAACACATCATTCCACAGTGCATTGTCGTTTGTCGCCACCCCCATATGGTTTGGAACGATGTCCAGGATGTGACTCATCCCCTGCCGCTGGAGTGCATCCACGAAGGCCGCATGATCAGCCGCGCTTCCGATCTCTGGATTCAACTGATGGTGATCGACAATGTCGTAGCCATGCGTGCTGCCAGCCCGCGCTCTTAGATAGGGCGAGGCGTACACGTGCGTGATCCCCAATTCGCTGAGGTATGGAATGATTGCGATGGCGTCCTGAAACGTGAAGCCGGCGTGAAATTGCAAGCGGTAAGTGGACTCAGGGAGAAATCGCAGCGTGCGGGCGCGCGAGCGCTGCTTCTAGCAGTGTGTCGATGATGTCAGACGTAGTCGCATCCATAGCTCAATTACTAATCCGTCCGGCGTCGGGCCTCCTGCGCTGAACCCGCGACACGAGCGCGGGTGGCGACGCTCGCATCGGCCGCCCCCATGGGCTTCAACAGAATTGCACACCTCCCGGGCAGTAGCCAGCCTTCATCTTCGGTATCTGGATGGGCGGTGCCGCTGCCGCCGTAGCAGGGCTCGTCGCTCGAAAGTTGTATCGACCACCGCTTTTCCGGCGGCGGGGCCAGGAGCGGCTCGGAGGCGGCCTGCAGGGAGAGGTCGCGTCCGAAATTGACCAGCAGCAGTCGATCATCGGTGCCATCCGCGTGGGTCGGCTCGGTAAAAAATCGCAGCAAAAACGCCTGCGGGCCAAGCACCGCGCCGTCGAGCAACCGGGCGCACTGCGCCTGCCGGAATACTTGTTCCTCGCGCCGCAGGCGCAGCAGGTCGCGGTGCAGCCGATAGATTTCTTCGTGAAAGCCGACTTCCCGCTCGCCGTGATCCAGCTTGCATCGCGTAAATGTTTTCACATCTCCCGGATCGAGCAAACACGCCTGCATCGCGGGCGTAGCGACGCTGGGGAACTGGCTCATCTCTTTGGCCCGGCCGGCACAGACCAACTTTGCAAGCTCTGGATTGTGATCCGCGAAGTAATGAAACGTGCTGGAGGCCGCAAACTCCTGCCCCTGAAAAAGCATTGGCGTCTGCGGCATCAGGAGCATTAGCACCGTCATCGCCCTTAGCTCGCTGGGGCTGGTCAACTGATGAGCACGATACCCCCGGCCGTAATTGGCGATCTGATCGTGGTTTTGAAGGAAATGCACGAACGCCGTTGGCGGCAGATCAAGCGCGGGCGTGCCCCGCCGCCGCTTTTGCCAGCGATAGCGCTGACCCTGGTACAAATACCCCCACTTCCCGGCCGAAATGAACTCCTGCGGGGTTCCAAAGTGATCGGTGTAGTAAGCCTCGTTGTGTCCTGTCAGCGCCACCATTGCGCTGTGATGGAAATCGTCATTCCACAGGGCATCCATCCCGTATCCGCCAGCGGCCGGCTTTCGCACCAGCTTCGTGTGCTGCGGCTCGTTCTCATTGACCAGATAAATTTCCCGCTCCCCCGCGGCCGACCGTGCCCGCTGCGTGATCTGCTTCAGCAGGTGCTCGGGCGAATCATCGACAATGGCCTGCGTCGCATCGAAGCGGAAGCCGTCCAGGTGAAATTCCTCGATCCAATATTGCGCGTTGGAGAGAAAAAACTCCCGCACCGGCCCGCTTCCTGGGCCATCGAAATTGAGCGCATCACCCCAGTCGGTCTGGTGGGTCTGGCTGAAATAGGATTCGGAAAACTCCCGCAGATAATTTCCATCCGGACCAATGTGGTTGTAGACCACATCCAGAATCACCGCCAACCCCACCGCGTGTGCCCGGTCCACAAACTGCCGAAACGCATCGGGAGTTCCATAGACGTGGTAGGGGGCAAACAGATCCACGCCGTCATACCCCCAGCCAAACTCCCCCGGAAACTCCGGCAGGGGCATGACCTCGATGCAGGTCACGCCAAGCTCTGCCAGATCCGCCAGATGCCGCTCCGCGGTCGCGTATGTGCCTTCGCGCGTGAAGGTGCCGATGTGCATCTCGTACACCACCTGCCCTTCCCGGCCGATGCCTTTCCAGCCCTGATCGCTCCAGGAAAAACTTTCTGGATCGATCACCTGCGACGGCCCATGCGGCCCCTGCGGCTGAAAACGCGACGCGGGATCGGGATAGAGCGTATCACTTCCATCCAGGCGAAATTTGTAGAGCGTGCCCGCTTGAGCTTCCTTCACCAGGCCGGAAAAATATCCCTCCAATTCGGCCACCAGCTTTACGGAATGCGCACCCTCTTCAAGCACAACCTCAACTTCCCGCCGCCGCGGCGCCCAGACCCGAAAATGCGCCCCGCCGCCCGCCACGACCTCCGCCCCGATCGCCAGGCGACGCTGGTGGGGGGCCGGTGCAGATTCTCTGCGATGCAACTCTTCCGTGGCTTCCCTGATGGCCATAGGGTGTGTCTCCCACTCGCGTCCCGACAAGAAATTAGCGCACCAGCGGCGGATCGTTGGGCGATGGCTGACTGGCCCGCCGCGCCTCTTTCCGCAACGTGTCGACTTGCTTCGAAGTTAATTCCTGGCCGGCCTCGGCCGGCAGCGTCGTGCGTAACAGGGCGAGCGAACGCCCTTGCAATGGATATTGTTCGCCGCCCCGACAAACCCGCAGGGGCAATTCCGAATCGCTTGTGTCAAGCATTGCCTCCCAGACATGCTCCACGTTTGTTTCCGGCAGCCGAAATGGGATTTCCTCCCAATGCGCGTTCATCAGCAGCATCAGAGTATCCCCCACAACCGGTTCGCCGCGCTCGTCGACGTCGTTGATAATGTCCCCTGCCAGGCGCACGCCCAGGCACTTGATGAAGCCGGCATCCCACGCCTCGTCCGACATCTCGTTGCCGGATGGATCGAACCAGGAAATATCCTTGATGTTCGACCCGCGAATGGCCCGACCGAGGAAAAATTTTCGGCGCTGCAGCACCGGCTGCTCCCGCCAGATGCGCGTGCAGAGCTTG
This sequence comes from uncultured Phycisphaerales bacterium, assembly GCA_963788015.1. Classification (GTDB taxonomy): domain Bacteria; phylum Planctomycetota; class Phycisphaerae; order Tepidisphaerales; family Tepidisphaeraceae; genus JBBRHH01. Next base: position 464,849 of record CAWBEY010000011.1, on the reverse strand, counting down.
GTGAATTCCAGGAACTTCTTTCGCTGGGGATCGAGGTTCCAGTCCAGCCAGGTCAGGTCGTTGTCCTGGCAATAGGTGTTGTTGTTCCCCTTCTTGGAGTTGCTCAGCTCATCGCCGCTGAACAGCATCGGCACGCCTTCGCTGAACATGAGCGTGGCCAGCAAATTGCGCTTCTGCCTTTCGCGGATGCCCGAATGCCGGGGTCGTCGGTTGGCCCTTCCACTCCGCAGTTCCAGGAATTGTTGTCATCCGCGCCATCGCGATTTCCCTCGCCGTTGTCCTCGTTGTGTTTCTCGTTGTAGCTCACGAGGTCCTGCAAGGTAAAGCCGTCATGGCAGGTGATGAAATTGATGCTCGCATAAGGCTTACGGCCATCGTCCTTGTAAAGGTCGCTGCTGCCCGTGAGGCGCGTGGCAAACTCTGAGGCCAGCCCGCCGTCGCCTTTCCAAAAACGACGGACTGTGTCGCGATATTTGCCATTCCACTCTGTCCAAAGCACGGGAAAATTGCCGACCTGATAACCTCCCGGCCCGACATCCCACGGCTCTGCAATCAGCTTCACCTGCGACAGCAGGGGGTCCTGGTGAACGATGTCGAAAAATGCTCCGAGGCGGTTGACGTCGTGCAGTTCCCGCGCGAGTGTGCTGGCCAGATCAAAGCGGAAGCCGTCGACGTGCATCTCCGTCACCCAATAGCGCAGGCTGTCCATGATTAACTGCAGCACGCGCGGCTGGATCATGTTGAGCGTGTTGCCGCAGCCGGTGAAGTCCATGTAGTACCGCTGATCTTCACCGGATAGCCGGTAATAAGAGGCGTTGTCCACACCGCGCATGGAGAGCGTCGGCCCCATCTGATTGCCTTCGCAGGTGTGGTTGTACACCACGTCCAGGATTACTTCGATGCCGGCCGCGTGCAGCGCACGCACCATCATCTTAAATTCCTGAAGCGATTTGCGCGGCGAATGCTTGGAGGCATAGTCCACGTGCGGGGCGAAAAATCCCAGCGTGTTGTAGCCCCAGTAGTTCGTGAGCCCTCTTTCGAGCAGGTGGCGGTCGTTGAGGTGATAATGCACCGGCAGCAGTTCGACGGCGGTCACACCCAGGTCCAGCAGATGGTTGATCGAGGCCTCCGACGCCACGCCGGCGTACGTTCCCTGCTGATGCTCCGGGATGCCCGGATGCTTCATCGTGTACCCCTTCACATGCATTTCGTATATCAGCGTCTTGTGCCAGGGCGTATGCGGCGGCCGGTCATCGCCCCAGGTGAAGGCGGTATCAATCACCGATCCGAGCGGGCAAAATGCGGCGTTGTCGCGCGTGTCGAAAGACAAATCTCCCTCACTGTCGCCGATCCTGTACCCGAACAACGAATCGTCCCATTTGAGATCGCGCCCGATGGCTTTGGCGTAAGGATCGAGAACGATCTTGTTTGAATTGAACCGATGTCCTTTGGCCGGCTCATACGGGCCATACACGCGATAGCCGTATAACTGACCCGGCTCTAGATCAGGGAAATAGCCATGCCAGACCATATCCGTCTGCTCGGGCAGGACGATGCGGTGCGACTCTTTGGTGTCGTCAGGTGAATCGAATAGACAAAGCTCCACGCGCGTTGCGTTTTCGGAATAAATTCCGAAGTTCACACCGACGCCGTCCCACGTTGCTCCCAACGGGTAAGGGCGTCCTGGCCAAACTCGTAGCCGCATGCGTCTCCATCCGGCTTCTAAGCCTCTAAAGTACGTTTCCCACCCCCGCCGCGCAAGGGTGTCGCGTTCGAGCATATGCAAACAAAATGCCGTTCGTTCGCGATGAGATTTACCTGAGAGGTGCAACAACACGTTGTCGACGAATACAGCGGTGCAACGGGCTGTCGCCAAAGCTGATATGCCAAACGGCAGGCCATTTGCTGCGGTCGAGCGGCAAACTGTCGGAGCGTCTTTGACCACACACCATTCAACGAAAACCGCGCTGGTGTCCCGTTCCTCCGGCATCCTCATGCATGTCACTTCATTGCCGGGCCCTTATGGCGTGGGCGATCTTGGCCCAGTCGCCCATCGCTGGATTGATGTCCTCGCCCGCGCCCGACAGGGGTGGTGGCAAATCCTCCCCCTCCAGCCGCCAGGCAGCGGCCATTCCCCCTACCAATGTTTCTCGGCGTTCGCGGGCAATCCAATCCTCATCAACCCCGACCTGCTTTTGGAGGACGAACTTGTCGTTCATGCTGACATCAGTCAAGTCTATATTCCGGCCCCGCTGGTGAACTTCGAGCGCGCTTCCCGGAGCAAGGCAGCCCTCTTGGCCCGCGCCTGGACCAATTTTCAATCGGTCGCCTCCCGTTCGCTTCGGCAAGAATTTGAACGCTTCAAGTCGGTGCACAGCAGTTGGCTCCCTGACTATGCGCTTTTCGTGGCGCTGAAAAATGCTCAGCCCAATATGGAATGGACCCGCTGGCCCAAGGCTCTGGTCCTGCGCAAGCCCGACGCTCTAAAGCAGGCCAGGCGAGAGCTGGCTTCGCAGATCGAACATATCGAGTTCATCCAGTTTCTGTTCTTTCGCCAACTCGATCTTCTGAAAAAGTATGCGCACTCCAAAGGTGTGAGGATCATTGGCGATGTTCCCATTTTCGTCTCGGCCGAATCTGCGGATGTGTGGGCCAGCCCCCACCTGTTCCTTCTCGACAAGAATCGTCGCCCCAAGGTTGTTGCCGGTGTGCCGCCGGACTACTTTTCGAAGACCGGCCAGCGCCGGGCAATCCGCTCTACGACTGGCGGGCCATGAAAAAAGACGGCTATCAATGGTGGGTAAGTCGCATCCGCTCGGCCCTGGGGCAAGCCGATCTATTGCGCATCGATCATTTTCGGGGCCTTTGTGCGTATTGGGAAATTCCTGCACACCTGCCGACGGCCAAGAAAGGACGGTGGGTTCCAGCGCCCGGCCGCGACCTCTTTACCACGCTGCGAGAAAAGCTGGGTTCGCTTCCGTTCATCGCCGAAGATCTTGGCATTATTACCCCCGACGTTGAAGCCCTGCGGGACGATTTTGGCCTGCCGGGTATGCGCGTGCTCCAATTTGCCTTCGGCGGCAACGATCAGTTTCTTCCCCACAACTACATCCCCAACGCCGTCGCCTACACCGCCACCCACGACAACGACACCACGCGCGGCTGGCACAAGACGTTGAGCGCAGCCGCCCGCAAGCAGCTCTATCAATACGCTCCCGGCGCCCGCAACGACCCGGCCTGGGCCCTCATCCGCCTTGCCTGGTCTTCTGTTGCCAACCTGGCCATCGCCCCTTTGCAGGACGTCCTGCGTTTGGGGAGCGCCTGCGCATGAATCTTCCCGGCGTCGCTACTGGAAACTGGCGCTGTGCATGCCGTCTGATCTGCTAATCAATGAGGTGCTCGACCGGCTGGCGGATTTAACGGAGATTTACGGTCGCCAGCCGCACCCGATGCCCGACGTTGGCAGATCGTCCAAAGCCAAAGGCGCGGCGGCCCAGGCAGGCAACTTATGAGCTATCAACCCATCGAGGATTATGGACTGATCGGCAACATGCACTCGGCCGCCCTTGTCGGCCGCAACGGGTCGATTGACTGGCTCTGCCTGCCCCACTTCGATTCACCCAGCGTCTTCGCCGCTCTGCTTGATGACAAAAAAGGAGGGCATTTCCGCATCGCGCCTACCGCGGAGCGTTTCGTCGCCAGGCAGATGTACTGGCCTGAAACCAACATCCTTATCAACCGGTTTCTCCTGGGGGACGGTGTGATCGAGGTGATCGACTACATGCCCGTCGGCATGAAAAAAGGTGATCCCGGGTTTCGCCAGATCATCCGCCGCGTGGAAGCGATCCGCGGCTGCGTGCCGGTGCGCGTTGAGTGTTATCCGGCGTTCAACTACGCTGCGCGATCTACACAAGGTCGATCTCGTCCAACACGGCGCGGTCTTCCGCTCTCCGAATCTTACGCTGGAGCTGACCACGGACGTGCCGCTCGAATTGAAGCATGATCGCGGCGGTGTCGAAGCCATCCTCTCCCTGAAGCAGGGGAGCGGCGCCACCTTCGCACTTCGACAACTGGACGAAAAGCACAAAGGGGCGCAGGTTTTTACCGATGAGATGGAACAGACCCTCTTCAATCGCACTGTCGAATACTGGCATCGATGGATCGGCAAATGCACCTATACAGGGCGATGGCGGGAAATGGTGTATCGCTCAGCCCTGGCCTTGAAGCTTCTCACGTTTGAGCCAACCGGGGCGCTGGTGGCCGCTCCCACGTGCAGCGTCCCCGAATCGATTGGCGGCCCGCGCAACTGGGATTATCGCTACACCTGGGTTCGCGACGCCGCCTTCTCTCTCTATGGCCTGCTTCGCGTGGGCTTCACGGAGGAAGCGGGTGCGTTTATGCGCTGGCTGGAGCAACGCTGCCATGAACGGGAGCGAGACGGCGGACTGCAGATCATGTACGGCCTGCACGGCGAGCACCACCTTGCCGAAGAAACGCTCGATCACCTCGACGGCTACAAAGGCTCGCGGCCAGTGCGCATCGGCAACGGCGCGTTCGACCAGCTTCAACTCGACATCTACGGCGAGCTGATGGACAGCGTCTATCTCTACAACAAGCACGGGGCGCCCATTTCCTGGGATCTCTGGGTGGAGCTCAGCCAGCTTGTCGATTGGGTCTGCGAGCATTGGCGCCTGCCGGATGAGGGAATCTGGGAAACGCGCGGCGGCCGGCAGCAATTCGTCTATTCCAAGCTGATGTGCTGGGTGGCGGTCGATCGCGCCCTGCGGCTGGCCGAAAAACGTTCCTTCCCCGCCGACCGCTCCAAATGGATGCGCTGCCGCGATGAGATTTACCTTGACGTGATGAAGCATGGCTGGTGTCCCAGACGCAATGCATTCGTACAGTATTACGGCAGTGACGCGCTGGATGCTTCCAACCTCATCATGCCGCTGGTTTTCTTCATGGCCCCCAACGATCCGCGCATGCTCCAGACCCTCGACGCCATCTGCAAAGACCCCAGCGAAGGGGGCCTGCTGAGCAACAGCCTCGTCTACCGCTACAACCTCGAGCATTTCTCCGACGGCCTGGCCGGAGGCGAAGGGACGTTCAACATGTGTACATTCTGGCTGGTTGAGGCCCTCACCCGCGCCGGCCGAACCGACCGCCCCCGTCTCGACCAGCGCGGCTCATATTCGAAAAAATGCTAGGCTTCGCCAACCACCTTGGCCTATTCGCCGAACAAACCGGCTCACACGGCGAGGCCCTTGGCAACGTCCCCCAGGCGTTCACCCACCTCGCCCTCATCAGCGCCGCGTATAATCTGGACCGGACGCTGAGTAACCGGAACTGGTGACTGAACTTCCTCGTGAACTCCTGCTCGCTCTTTCCTCCCCGTCGCCTGGTAAATCGGGAGAGGGTTGGGGTGAGGGTTCTTCATTGCTATGAGCGGCAGTCGACCCCGCAACATTTGCGCATAAACCGCGCTGAAACGGCGCGATCTCAAATTGCCTAGTCGTATTTTTGAGCGGACTTATCATGCCCCGCCGAATTAAATTCCATGACCACCAAGCCCCTTGTTGCCGCTTCCTCAGGCAGCACCCATCAGCTCCCGGCCAGCAGCAAGAACGCCAACCTGCAGCTCAAGCCCACCGACTTTATCAAGATGATGATCACGCAGCTCCAGAACCAGGATCCGCTGCAGCCTGAGCAAAGCGATCAGTTGCTGGCGCAGATGAGCCAGATTGGCCAGCTTCAGTCGTCCACGATGCTTCAGCAGAGCATTACCGGGATGGCGCTGCAGAGTCAGATCGGATCGGCCGGGAACCTCATCGGCAAATCGGTGACGGGTCTGGATGACAACAACAATCCCGCATCGGGGCTGGTGAACTCGATCCACGTGCAGGACAACAGCGTCTACCTGGAATTGGACAACGGCAAGAGTCTGGCAATGGGGCGCGTGACCAATATCGCCCCCGGGCCAAGCGGCACCTCGGCCGCAACCACGGGCAGCACCGTCGCGTCGAAGGCGGCATAAGAGCGAGAGGTATTGCGCTGGTGGAGCCGGCGTGGAAACAGCATTGCGGCCGTGGCCGGAGGTCGCCGCGGCGCCAGATGGCAGACGGATCGAAAGGTAAGCCATGGCATTGACAAGCGCTTTGTTCACCGGCCTCTCGGGCCTGGACGTCAACCAGACCAAGCTCAACGTCGTCGGCAACAACATTGCCAACTCAAACACCGTCGCCTTTAAGAGCAGCCGGGCGCTTTTCAAGCCGCAGTTCTACATCACTGACAACGGCGGGTCGGCCCCCACCAGCGACTTTGGCGGCACCAACCCCAGCCAGCGCGGCCTGGGCGCCAGCATCGCCTCCATCGACAAGGATTTTTCCCAAGGCTCCATTGAGTCCACCGGGAAGCCGACTGATCTGGCCATTGATGGGGCAGGGTTTTTTGTTGTCAACGGCACCGATCAATCCTTCACGCGCGATGGGTCTTTTACGCTTAACGCTGCCAACCAGCTTGTGACAACCTCTGGCCAATTCGTGCAGGGCTATGGAGTGGACGCCAGCGGCACGGTACAGGCTGGAACGCTGAAGAACCTGACCATCCCCATCGGCACCACCACCACCGCCAAGGAAACGCAGAACGCGGAACTGGCCGGGAACCTGAATGCCAGCGGAAGCGCCGCCTCGGGCGCCAGTATTCTCACCAGCCAGTTGGTCACGCAGGTCGGCGGCGGCTCGCCTCCCGCGGCCAACACGCTTTTGACCAACATCGCATCCACCAGCGACAACGCCACGCCTCTTTTCACGGTTGGGCAAACCTTCAATTACAACGGCAAGAAAGGCGGCCGCGACCTTACGCCCGAGACGTTCACGGTGACGGCTGGAAGTACGCTCAGCGACCTCAACGCGTTCTTCCAGAAATCCAGTGGCATCAACACCAACACCCCGCCCAGCACCGATCCAACCATCCCCACGCCCGGGATGGCCATCGAAACCGATGCAACCGACGCCACCAGCGCGCGGCTGGTGATGACGGGGAACACCGGCTCGGAGAATGCACTGGCAGTCCCGGCCAACGGCTTCACGACCACCAGTGGCTATTCGCCCTTCACATTTGCCGACGGAACCAACGCCGCGGGCATCAAGAGCAATGCGAGCGGCGAGAGCATTCACACCAGCTTTGTCGCCTACGACACGCTTGGCACGCCGGTGAACGTTGGGGTGACGGCCGTGCTGGAATCCAAAAGTAACACCGGCAACACCTGGCGTTTCTTCGCCGAATCGGCCGACAGCAAGGCGGGCGGGCTGCCCGTGGGCACCGGGACGCTCACCTTCGGCACGGACGGAAAACTGCTTGGCAGCACCGGCGACAGCATCACCATCGATCGCTCCAACACCGGCGCTCGCACGCCGCTGGCGGTGAAGCTGGATTTCAGCCACATGACTTCTCTTTCGAGCAAAGACTCTGAGCTGGCGATGACACACCAGGACGGCTCTTCGATTGGGACGCTCGACGCTTACACCATCGCCGAAGACGGCACCATCACCGGAAGCTTCAGCAACGGGCTCACGCGATCGCTTGGCCAGGTGGCCATCGCCACGTTCAACAATCCTGAGGGGTTGCAGGACGAGGGGGGCAACATGTATCGCTCGTCGGCCAACAGCGGCGTCGCGGTGATCTCGCAGCCGCAAAAGCTTGGCGCGGGGGCGATCCGCTCGGGTGCATCTGGAAGGCAGTAACGTCGATATTTCCAAGGAATTTGTGAACATGATCGTCGCCACGACCGGGTTCTCGGCGGCCAGCCGGGTGATCTCGACGAGCGATCAGTTGATCACGGAACTTTTGAATTCCGCCCATTAGCACGGCGGACAAGACGGATCTGAGCCCCCGCGACAGGTGTTTATTCTGCTGTCGCGGGGGCCGGTTAGAACTCAAGGGGCGGATCGTCGCGTGACGCACCGCCGCTGGGACGTAAAGAAGTTGGCGGCGGAGCCGCCGGGTGAAGTCATGATTGTTTTGACACGGCTGAACGGCGAGCGATTCGTCATGAACGCGGAAAAAATTCGCACCATTGAAGCCACGCCCGATACAGTGGTGATGTGCGACACTGGGGAAAAGATGATGGTGAAGGAGACGCTGCAGGAAGTCATGCGCCGGGCCATCGACTATGCCCGGGTCATCCGCAAGTCACTGACGGATTGAACTTCGGGCGACCTCTAACCGGCCGATCCTTTGGTTTCAGCGCCTAAGTCTCCGAGCAACAAACGGCGCAGCCCCGATCCAATATCGGAAAAGGGCGCGAGCTTCGGGTGGGGCTTACCCAGCGTCCCTCCGATTTTTACGACGCTGACATTCTGCTGCAACACGCTCAACACCTTTTCGGCATCGGCGATGAACGGCAGCTTCACCGACCGCAGTGGCCGGGCCGATCCCACGGCATAGCCATCGAGCGTTGCGTTCTTGCCTTCCCAGATTTTTCCAATGTCGATGTCGCCGCGCACCTGCGTGCCGCGATTGAAATACGAAAACTCCGGAATATGCACCGTCCCCTTCTCCAGCCGCATGGCGATGTGGCCCGTGCCTTCGGGCTTGAGCGGCCCCCACTTCAAGCCGAGTGCATCGTACAAAAACGAGATGAACCCGACGTTGAGCAGGTCCGTGTTGTGGAGGTTTAAATCGCCGTCGCCGAAGATGCGCGACTTGTCATGGAGTGGCCCAAAAACGCTGAAGCTGCCTTCGAGCCGGCCGGGTTGAGGAAGGCTGGCGGGATTAGCGCCCTTGACGATCTGGTTGAGGTCCACGTCGTGAAGGGTGAGGTTGAGCTGGCCAAACAACTCAACCGGCTTGGTGACCCGCCCGTTGAAATGAATGTTGCCGCCGGCCATGTTCCAACTGGCGCGATCGACTACGAACCGGCTATCGCTGGCGTAAGCGACCAGATCAAGGTTCGCGAAGGTGAGATCGTTGTAGTGCATGCCCTCGGGATACAGCGCCAGGTTAAATCGCAGGGGCGCGGGCACGCGATCATCGTGATCGGGAGTGATCAAGCCCCATCCTGAAACGGATCCGCCGATGCCGGAGACCTGCGGAATCCATTGCGGCACATGCGCCAGATTGAGGTGATCGAGCTTGTAGCTGGCGTGAGAGTTCAGCCAGTCGTCAAACAGGTACACGCCGTTGGCGCTGAAGGTGCCATCGAAGACCTGGGCCGAAAGCTCGTTCAATTCCACCGACCGCCCCTGCAACTGTGCGTCCACCAGCAGCGTCCCCATCACCTTGTCCTGGAGCGTGAGCGGCGTCTCCACCTTGATTGGCCCGTTAAGCGTTTTGCGCTGCAAGTTGATCTGCACGTCCGTACTGGAGGTAACGCTGAGGTTCAGCGCCAGGTTGGGAAACCGCACCGGCCAATCTTTTGACGTCGTAGTAACGTGCAGATCGCGGCGGTTGCCTGTGTCGAACTGCACCATCATGTTCAGCCGGCCCTCGCCGTTCTTCGCCATGATGTCGTTGAACTTCAGCGACCCTTCCTTATAGGTGATTTTTCCATCGATGCTGCTGGCGACGACGGTTGTTTCAGCAGACTGGCCGGAGGAGAAGGTCTTTTTGAGACCGGTGACATGCCACTCTCCGTCGGCCGTCAGACGCCGCAAGTCGTGTTCAGGCAGCGTGACATCCAGATCGGCCGACATTACGCCCGTTACATCCGGCGGCGGTGCGACAAAGTCGTTGATCGCCTTCAGCGACACATCGCGCTCGGAAATGTGCGCTCGGGCCTCATCTGTTTCCAGAAGATAATTAATGCCAAGCGTCCAGTGGCCGTCGAGCAGGTCGATCTGCGTGGACTTCAAGGTAACTTTGTCTTCATCCGCGCTTCCTTCGAGATGTGCGATGGGGCTGCCGATTTTGTGCTGGCCGAAAACCACGTTTTCGCCGCGAACGTCGAGGTTCATGGCAAGCGAAGCCGGTTGAAGCTCTCCTTCGAGGGTCAGCGAGCCCCACAAGTCGCCGCCAATGCTTTCGCCTGGGACGCCCTGGTTGTTGATCTGAAACGGTGCCCGCCACATCTCGGCCACCAGCTTGAGCGGCTTGGGGACGCCCCAGCGATAATATCCCGTGGCCGTCGCGCCGAGCGTGCCGCTGAAGATATCGAGCTTGTTGATGTCGATGTGCTTTGAGTCGCCGGTGAAATGCAAGTCGATGTTGGTGTTGGCATGGGCCCGGCGCAGCAGTGGCAGATCGTGTATCGAAAGCCATGTCCACCACTCGCGTGTGTCGAGGTTCATCCCCGCCTCGCCGGCCACCTGCTCCTTCACGGCCGTGCGCACATCCCGCAGCGTCAGCGCGGGGCCGCGCTGTTGCAGCGTTGCCTGGAGGTTGTCGAGATGGACGTGCTGCGAGCCGTCCCAATGAAGCTGTGGGGCGTTGATGGTCCAGTCGAAGTTGCCGCCCGGTTCTCCCGTGCCGTTGAACGCGAGATCGGCTTGCCAGTTGCCCTTGGAGGCGGTGCCGGAGGAATGAACCGCGCCTTCGATGCGCGCCTGTTTTGGCCAGGGGGTGGTGTAGGCGATGTGGAGGCTGCCTTGGTGGGAGACGCCGCCGGGCGCGGCGAGGTTGACCCATTGGCTGTCCAGGTTGGCCGATCGCGCCTCCACGTCGGCTTTGCCATTGACGCGCATGCTGCCGCCCATGAGTTGGGCGGTGATGTCATCGAGGCTCAAGCCCGTTCCCTCGAAGGTGGCGCTGCCGCCGACGATGACCACAGGCTGGGCGGGAGAATTCCCCACCTGAATGCGCAACCCGGCCGGCCGAAGCGTGTACTTGCCGTCGGCCACGTCGATGCCGGCAACGCCGCCCACCTTGACACTGCGAATCTGCCCGGCCTCGATGCGCAGTTGGCCCGTCACGCCGCCGTTAGCAAGCCGGCCATTCCACCCGCCCTTCACATCAAGCGTGCCAAAGCCGTCTGGGAACCAGGTCTTCAGCAGTTGGCCGCTGTTGCGAAAGACATATTTCAGCTCGTGTTCCCAGAGCGCCCTGGCGGCGAAATTACCGGTCACGGAAACTTCCGGTTCGGCACTTGCGCCGATGCTTGCAGCCAACCGCCACACCAGCAATCCATCAGGAGTGCCACTGACGTTAACGGGGCTAAACGTGGTTTGTTTTTCGCTCTTGTCCTGCAAGACAATGGTTGCATCCTGTATGGCCAGCGCGGGTAATTGAACCGCGTCTCTTCCTGCCCCAGCCTGCGGCGCCGCGGCCTGCCCACCGCCCGCGCGTCCCGCCAGCGCCATCACATCCTGAATGTTCCACCGCCCCTGCGGGTCCTGGCGAATCAGCAGCCACGGATGCTTGAAGACCAGAGACGACACCTTCATTTTCCCGCCCACCATCAGCCAGGGAATGGCCGTGTTTGTCACCTCCAGCTCCGGCGCTTTGAGAAAAGATTGATCGCTGAGCGGCAACGCCAGCGTCACGTCCTTCGCCGTGGTGTGGCCAAACCAACTTATCGACAGCGACCCCGCCGTCACGCGCAGGCCAAGCTGTTTTTCGATAGTAGTGATAAGGAGCTTGCGCGGCAGATCGGTCGACAACAGCACCTGCACCCCCACGATCAGCAGGATCAGGAGGATCAGGAGCGTAAAGAGGATTCGCCGGATCCAGCGTCGCATGTTGATGGTAGGCAGAGCGTGTGCCGCGTGGACGGCCGGGGCTATCTCTTTTCGGCCGGCGGAATGTTACCCACCGTTCGCGGCCCATATCCGAAGATCCACCAGTCGTCGCGCAACGTCCGGCCGACAAACGGCCCGGACCATGATACGACCTCCCCATAATGCTCGGGAGTCGCCCAGTACGCGACATACGCCACACTCGCGATGCCGTTCTGCTTCGTATTTTTCAGGATCGCCAGTTCAGGGGAAGAGGAGGAGAGGGCGGGCGCGTTGGAGTTGCCGGTTGATAAGGAGCTGATGGCCGGGTAAACGGCGGAGGAAACACCCAGCAGAAATTCATAGCGATCGATGCCAACCCCGCCGCTGCGCACCTCGAGAATAATTTGAGCCTCTTTGCGCTCGCCGATGATGCGCACGCCGCCCAGTAGCAGTTTGGAGCGCAATTCCCCAAGCAAAAACGCCTGATCGCCCGATAAATAAGTCGCGTCAACGAACACCTTGCGGTCGCGCAAGGCGTCAAATGACAGTTGATCGACGGCGCGGGCGGCGGCGGAAGAGAGCAAGAATTGCTCGGTGGCCGTGGAATAAGGATCGGTGACGCGAACCGTGGCGCAGCCGCCGCTGAAGAGCAGGCAAAGTGCGCAGAAGGCAAATGCAATGGATGCCCGGCCAGGAAGCGGCCGCCGACAATCACCCATGACCTCTCCCCGCTGAGATGCCCAAGGCGGGGCTGTTGAGGAAGGGCTGCAAGGTGGGACGCTGCTCGCTTCGCATGGCGCGTTGGATTGTAACGGACGCACTTGGATCCGTCGAAGAGGCAATCGCAGGTCAGTATAGGGAGATTCGATTGAAGGCACTGAGCGTTCGCCAGCCCTGGGCATCCATGATCGCCAGCGGCATCAAGACCATCGAAGTGCGAAGCTGGCCAACGCTTTTTCGCGGCGAGTTGCTGATCGTCTCGTCGCGCAAGCCCGACCTGCCAGGCCTCCCCCTCGGGCAGGCGATTGCAGTCGTACGCTTAATCGACTGCCGCTCCATGCACCGCCGCGACGAGCCGGCGGCCAAATGCAAGCTCAACCCCGGGGATTTTGCATGGGTGCTGGAAGGTGCGCGGCGCATCACGCCATTCGAGGTGAAGGGGCGATTGCGGCTCTTCGAAGTGCCTATCCGCAGGCGACCGGCGTTACAGATCGCCCGCGCAGATTCATTCGCATCCAAACCAGTGCTGGTCCTCAGACGGCGGCGGCCTGCTGCAGTTCCTTCTTGCGATCCGACATCTGCGCCTTGAGCCGGTTCAGGATCGAGCTGTGCATCTGGCTGACGCGCGACTCGGATAGATCGAGCGTCGCCCCAATCTCCTTCATCGTCATCTCTTCAAAATAGTAGAGCACGATGATCAGCCGCTCGGCGCAGACAGGCCCTTGGTGATCAGCTCTTTAAGGTCTTTGCGCCTGGATCTCCCGCACGGGGTTGGCCCCGCGCTTGTCTTCCAGTACGTCGATCTCCCGCACGTCCTTGTTGGAATCCGTTTCAAACCATTTGCGCGACAGCGAAACAACCCCAACGGCGCTGGCGTCCTTGGCCATCTTTTCGTACTCGCTCATGGGGATCTTCAGGCGCTTGGCCACTTCATCATTCGTCGGGCTCCGGCCAAGCTCCGCCTCAAGCTGTTTGGTCGCGCCTTCCAGCTTGTGCGAGCGGCTTCGCACCAGCCGGGGCACCCAATCCATCGAGCGCAATTCATCGAGGATCGCGCCGCGAATGCGCGGAGCGCAGTAGGTTTCAAACTTCACGCCCCGATCCAGGTCGAACGCGTTGATCGCGTCCATCAGGCCAAAGATGCCGGCCGACATCAGATCGTCCAACTCCACCTCGTCGGGGAGCTTGGTGTGGATGCGCTCGGCGTTGTAGCGCACGAGATGAAGATAATTCTCCATCAGCGTGTTGCGCAACGGCTCTGTCTTGTTTTTCTTGTACTCGATCCAGACTTCCTTGATGTCTCGCACATCGCGCTTCGGCAACAGCTTGGTCATAAAAGACTCCCAATCCTTTGGGTTGGTGCGTGGCTTCCTCGCGGACGACTTGCAAGGAAACTCGCATCGTGTTTATCGGTCGTTCGTCTCTATTGTCTCTACTTTCGGTGCTAACGCATTCAACTTCTGCTCCTGGGCCTTCACGTTTTCATCCAGCATCCGCTGCCCCATCGCGCCAATGGCCAGGCCGATGATGTAAGTCCAAAACAACGCCACCAGCGCCCGCCAGACCGTGCTGGTAAAGGCATTGTCACTCTGCACACCGGCCAAAAGACAGGCGGCAAAGACAATCAAGGCGAGAATGGCCGCCAATCGCTGACTCATGAGAAGTTAGAAGTATGAAGGAAGAAGTAAGAATTCATTGCTTTCGTTTCGATGTAAGGACCGATGCCGCGAAGATCGCTACAAGCTCCTCGGCCTCGTTTTTCAGTTCAGCCAGCTTTGCCGCAGTGACAATTTTGCCTTCAACGAGCAGCTCTAACCAGTAGACGGTTTCATCTAGTTCCTGCAATGCGCCCATCATCTTGCTGATGAATTCCGCAGTCGAACGTGCGCGGCAGGCTTCGCGATATTGCGCACCCACTGATGTCCCGCTGCGGAGTGCCTGATGACCCAGGACCTGTCCTTCGCCACGACTCGGCAATGAGGCATAGAGCCGGATGATCCGGAGTGCAAATTTCTTCGTGCGATCTCTAAGGTCGTTGTTCTTGGCGGTGCTCAACATATCTCATCACCACGATTAATCCGCATTCATCCTTCTTCATTCATCCTTCTTACTTTCCTCACCTGACTCATCTTCTGAACCATCGTCCTAGCCGTTGAAAAAATCCTCCGGCCTCTGACTGAATCACAATGCCATGCTGCAACCGCATCGCCAGTTGTGCGATGCAGACGCCGGCCGGGCAGTGGGGGGCGCCAATCAAAAACGGGATTCGGCGGCGGACGCTGGTCGAGACGTGCTCGTCATCGCTGACGTATCCGGCGTCGAAAATGCTCACGTGCAGAAACTGCTTGGCCACTCGGGAGATTCGTTCATGAACGATTTTGGCCTCCGAGGCGCTGCGGCACTGGTTTACCAGCAGGCTGATTCGGCGCGTCATCCCATCACGGCACATCACTTTAATCACGGCATACGCATCCGTGATGGCCGTTGGCTCGGGTGTGGTCACAACCAGCACGTGATCGGCCGCCCGCGTAAAGCTCAGCACATTGGGGCTGATGCCGGCCCCGGTGTCGATCAGGATGATGTCTGTCTGCTGTTCGAGTTCGCCCATCGCCTGGATGAGTCGCTGGCGGTCGAAGTCGGTGAGATCGGCCATGCGGGCCAGGCCCGATGCGCCGCCGATGAGCTTGAAACCGCCCGGCGCCTTATACACCACATCGCGCAGTTCTTTCTTGCGCGAGATGACGTGCGAGAGGTTGTAGGGCAGATCGATATTGCAAAGCACATCGGCATTCGCCAGGCCCAGATCGGCGTCGAGCAGCACGACGTCTTTTCCCGCTGCAGCGAACTGGATGGCGAGGTTTACGGCGATGTTGCTTTTGCCCACGCCGCCTTTGCCGCTGGTGATGGCGATGACGGTGGCCCGCGTGCGCTCGCGTGCGAGCGTGCGAAGGTGAGATGCTTGGTCAATGATGGCCGTCATATTCAACCCCGACTCAAAGGTTCAACCATGGTTTTGCCAGCGTTCCCGATAATCAGCTGCGCCAGGCGCCGGCCGTGTCCGATCTCGATGTCGTCGGGCACCGATTGTCCGGTGGTGACATAGGAGAGACGCTTGTTCAGCTTTTTAACAACATTGAAGACCACACCAACGTGTACGGCTTCGTCCAGTTTGGTGAAGATGATGTTGTCCACCCGCACGTCGCCGAAGCGGTCGATGGCCCGTTCCATGCACTCCTGGCTGGACGTGGTTGAAACAACCAGATGCACTTCGTCGGGCTTGGCGATGGCGAGGAAACCTTTCAGCTCATTGAGCTTGAGGCTGTCGCTGGGGCTTCGGCCGGCGGTGTCAATCAGAATAAATTCGCAGTCGCTCATCGACGCAATGGCCGTCGCAAGATCTTCTGGGGTGGTCACGACGCGGAGCGGCGAGCCGATGATGTCGGCGTATTTTTTTAATTGATCGACGGCGGCGATGCGATAGGTGTCGATTGTGATCAGCCCGACGCGATGCTTCTCCCGGAGTTTCAGGTTGGCCGCCAGCTTGGCCAGCGTTGTGGTTTTACCCACGCCGGTTGGCCCGATGAGCGCCACAATGTGCGGCCCAACCGTTTTGGTCCTGACGATCGGGCCGGAAACCGGGAGAAGTTTTTCAATCTGCTCCGCGATTTTTTCACGGACAAATTTGTCGTTGCGCAGGTGCTCGGGCCGCAACTGCGACTGGAGCGATTTCATCAGATCGCCGGCAAGCTCCTCGGCCACCTGATTCTGGATCAGCTCGAGGTAGTAATTGAATAGATCTTCGGGCACGTGCGGCGCGCGCTGGTTGTGGTTCTGGCGAACCAGATCCATCACCATCGTCTTGAGCCCGGACATCTCCTGCGACAGGCCCATCATCACCGCATTGGCAGCGGCGGGCGTCTCCATCAGGCCTTGCCGCCGTGCCTCGGGCTGCGCGGGCGGATCGCTGGGACGCCGTGCCGGCGCCGACCGCTGCGGGGGCTGCCGGCGGGTGCGCGACTGCACGTTCAACCCGTTGCCGGCGGTGATCTCCACGATCTCCTGGCGGCGCAGGCCCAGCCACCGCCGCCGGCTGTAGGTGCGCGTGTGCAGGATCACCGCATCGCCTCCCAGCTCGGTCTTCACCTGCCTGAGGGCCTCGGCCATCGTCGATGCTTTGAAAGTTCGGAGGTGCATAGGGCTACCCGTTCAACCCGACCAATCCAACTGCTTCCACGGCCACTTCCGGAACAACTTCGTTGTAAGCCAGTACCGCCGTGAGGGGCAGGCTCGCTTCCACCATCCGCCGAAGCGGCTGGCGAATCTGGGGGCTGCACAGGATGACGGCCTGTCGCCCGCTTTGCGTCAGTTCAGCGGTCTTGGCGGTGATTTGCGCCACCACCTGTTGCGCGGTCTTGGGCGGCATGGTGTTGGTCATGCCGCGCTCATTGCGCTCGATGTGCCCATTGATCAATTCTTCCAGCGCCGGATCCAGCGTCACGCACCAGAGCCGATCGGTGTCGTCCACGTACTGCTTGCAGATGGAGCGCGCCAGGGCGTTGCGCACATACTCTGTCAGCACGTCCAGGTCCTTGGTGCGCGACGAGAAGTCGCCCAGTGTTTCCAGGATCGTTTCCAGATCGCGCACCGGCACGCGCTCGCGCAAAAGATTCTGCATGACTTTCTGAAGCTCGCCCGGCTTCACCTGCGTCGGCACCACTTCTTCCACAAGCGCCGGCACGCGCGTCTTGAGGTTGTCGATCAGGTTCTTAACCTCCTGGCGCGTCAACAATTCGTGGGCGTGCGTTTTGATGATCTCCGTCAGATGTGTGGCGATCACGCTGGTGGACTCAACGATCGTGTAGTTTAGAAGCTCCGCCTGGCTGCGCTGCGACTCGGTGATCCAATACGCTGGGAGGCCAAACGCCGGTTCGGTCGTGAGCTCGGCGCTTGGGATTGGGCCCGACGTCGCTCCGTTGTCCATGGCCAGGAACTGCTCGGGATAAGCAACGCCCTTGGCGACGGTCTGTCCCTTGATCTTGACGCAATAGTCGTTG
The DNA here is from genome assembly GCA_963788015.1 of uncultured Phycisphaerales bacterium. Classification (GTDB taxonomy): domain Bacteria; phylum Planctomycetota; class Phycisphaerae; order Tepidisphaerales; family Tepidisphaeraceae; genus JBBRHH01. The sequence goes on along the minus strand of CAWBEY010000011.1, from coordinate 447,424 downwards.
GCCTGGAGTTGCAGGTTGTCGCGGATTCGGATCGGCGGAACGATGATGCCCAGTTCCATCGCCACTTGCCGCCGGATCATGCTGATGCGGTCGAGCAGATCGCCGCCCTTGGCCGCATCCACCAGCTTCACCAGCCCATACCCCACCTCCAGCTCCATGGTGTCCACGTCGAGTAGCTTCTCGACCTTCTCGGGTTCCTTCCTGGCTGCGTGCTCGCGCTCTTTGGCGGCGGCCGTCTTGGTGGCTTTTTGCTCCTTGCGAGTCAGCACGAATGCCAAGCCGCCGCAGCACGAGCCCAGGACCAGCAACGGGAAAAATGGCATGTTCGTCAGCATCATCAGGCCCAGGAACACGGCCGTGATAATTAGCGCCTTGGGCTTGGCAAACACCTGGCTCAGCACCTCATCCCCCAGGTTGCTCCGGCTGCTGGTACGCGTGACGATCAGGCCCGCGGCCAGGGAGATGATGAATGCCGGCACCTGCGCCACCAGTCCATCGCCGATGGTCAGTTTGGTGTAAAGCTGAAGACAGGGCATCAGACTCCACTTGTGCTCCACCATGCCGACATAGAGGCCGCCCAGAATGTTGACGAATGTGATGATGATGCCGGCGACGGCGTCTCCGCGCACGAACTTGCTGGCACCGTCCATGGCCCCGTAAAAGTCGGCCTCCTGCGTGATATCCGCGCGGCGGCGGCGCGCTTCCGGCTCGGTGATATTCCCTGAATTGAGGTCTGCATCGATCGCCATTTGCTTGCCCGGCATCGCGTCCAACGTGAAACGGGCGGCGACTTCTGAAATGCGCGTGGCGCCTTTGGTGATGACCACGAACTGGATGACGAAGATGATGATGAAAATAATGACGCCCACCGCCAGCGATCCTTTGGCGACAAATTCCGCGAAAGTGAGGATCACCTCGCCCGCCCCGTGCAGCGCCGCCGTTGGATCGGCGCCGCCTTCGCCGGCCGTCAAAATCAACCGTGTGGTGGCAGCGTTCAGCACAAGGCGAAACATGGTTGTCGCCAGCAGCAGCGACGGAAAAACCGAAAATTCCAAGGGGCTTTGCACGTAGATGGTGGTGACCATCACGATGGCCGACAGCGTCAGGTTGCACATCAGCAGAATATCCAGCACCGCCGTCGGAAGCGGCACCAGAATCACAAACAGCAGGCTGATAAACGCCAACGGGAATATCATGCCGCGGTTTTCGTGCAGCTTGGCGAGGATCGGGTTGGAGGTGAGGGCGGCGGCCATGATTCTAGGGGTTAGGGGCTAGGTGCCAGGGGCTAGAGCTTTTCCTTTTAATTTTCCGCTTAGTTCGTACACATAGGCCAGAATCTCCGCGACGGCGGAGTAGAATTGTTCGGGGATTTCCTGGCCCACTTCCACCAGCTTGTAGAGGGCGCGGGCCAGCGGCTTTCGTTCCAGGATCGGCACGCCGGCTGCGATGGCGATCTCGCGGATGCGCTGGGCGATGAAGCCCTGCCCCTTGGCGATCACGCGCGGCGCGTGCATCGAATCCCCGTCGTACTTCAGGGCAATGGCAAACTCCGTGGGATTCGTCACCACCACGTCCGCCGTCGGCACGTCCTTCTTCAGCTTGCGCTGCAACATCTGCAACGCCAGTTGCCGGCGGCGCTGTTTGATCTTCGGATCGCCCTCCATCGACCGCATCTCGTCCTTGACCTCCTGTTTGGTCATCTTCAATTCTTTTTCGATGCGGAACCGCTGGTAGCCGTAGTCGATCAAGGCAAGAATTAGCAGCACGATCCCCACGCGCAGCGCGATGGCATAAATGATCTGCCCGCCAAAGCTGAATGCCTGCACAAAGCTGAGGTTTTGCACCAGGATGATCTCGCCAAGCCGATCCTGCACCGCCGACCATGCAACCATTGTGATCAGGAACATCTTGAGGAGGTTCATGATTAACTGCACCAGCCCCGGCCCCTTAAAGATTTTTCCCAGCCCGCGCAAAGGATTGAGCGCGCCAAGGTTGGGCTGAAGGCGCTTGGTGTTGAAATGCAGTCCCACCTGCACCAGATTCACCACCACCGCCAGCAGCACGCCGCCGATCAGCAGCGGCGCCATGGCCGTGCCAATGGGGAGCAGCGCCTGCGTGATGTTCTGTCCGATGTTGGTTGGCGTGGTTTCCCCGAGAGATTCGCTGGAGAGGTAATATCCCACCAGCGACTTCAGGGCCTTGATGAGGTTGTTGCCATAGGCCTGCATGAGCATCAGAAAACCCAGCAGCAGAACGGCCGCCGTCAGGTCGTGGCTGCGCGCGATATTCCCCTGCTCGCGCGCCTCCTGACGCCGTTTGGCTGTGGGTGCTTCGGTTTTGTCGCCCATGTCCTCCGCCATAATCGCTCTACATCCTTAAGGGCTCGGGTTGTTCCACGCCGCGCTGATCTGTCGAATCGAATCGCCCATCGCTTCTTTGATGACTTCGCTGCTCAACGAAAGCCCCACGATCATCACCATGATTCCGACCGCCGACCGCAACGATAGACCGGCCGCCATCACGTTCATCTGCGGGATGGTTTTTCCAATAAATCCCAGCACCAGGTCCACCACCAGCGCGGTAATCAGCATCGGGGCGGCCAACTGAATCGCCAGCGCCATCGCTGAATTCAACAGACCCGTCAAAAGCTGAAAGATGCCGGCATTCACGCCCACGCTCATCAGCGGCAGCGTGGTGAAGCTGGTTTCGACGGCGCGAAGCACGGCATGGTGGCCTCGAACGGTGAGAAAAATTACCAGCGTCAGCAGGAAATACATGTCCCCGATCAGCGATGATTGCTGCCCCATTGACGGGTCAAAGACTTCCCCCAGGTTGATGCCCATCTGCTGGCCGATGATGTCCCCGGCCCAGTTCACCGCCACAAACACAAACGTCAGCGCTGTCCCCATCGCCAGACCAAACACGATCTCGCCGCCAATGCCGACGACGGCCATCCATGCGTTGGCCGGCATGACCAGGCGCGTGACAGCCGATTGGGTGTGCGCCATCGCCAGCACCAGAGCAAACATGATCTTCACGCGACGCGGCACGCGGGCGCTGCCAAACAGCGGCGCGGAAAGACACAGCGTCGCCAGCCTGAAAAAGGACAGGACGAAGGTGGGGACGAATTGGACAACTTGATCGAGCACAGTTTCAGGGAGAAAAGGATCTAGGGCAGCGCGCCTTGGCCAAACATGGCGGCGGCGTATTCCATCAGGCGGTGGGCGGTCCACGGCATCAGCACGATTGCCGCGACGACCATCGCCACGATCTTCGGGACGAACGTCAGTGTCTGTTCCTGGATTTGAGTGATGGCCTGGAAGAGCGAGATGATGATGCCGACTACCATGCCGATCACCAGCATCGGGGCGGCCGTAATCGAGCGCAAGCACCAGCGTGTAACGAACCAGATCGCTGGCCTGTTCGAGGTTGATGTCCATCTTCACACCCTTCCTTGAGTGCCGCCGACATCCGGGATGATTCCCGACGCCGGCTACGAACTGACAGGAGGCCCGCCGAACGCTTCTTCCTTGATAGCGCAACGGGCTAGTTCGACTATGTGCTGAAGCTTACCAAGAGGCTGCTCGTAATCAAGCGCCATCCATCCACAAGAACAAAAAGAAGCAGCTTGAACGGCAGCGAGATGAGCACCGGCGGCAGCATCATCATGCCCATGCTGATGAGCACCGACGAAATCACCATGTCGATAATCAAAAACGGCAAGTAGATCTTAAAGCCCATCAGGAAAGCCGTTTTAAGCTCGCTGAGCATGAAGGCCGGCACAAGCGTCAGCGTCTTCACCTCGCCCCAGGTTTTGGGCGGCGCCTGCTTTGCAAAATCTGTGAAAAGAAAAACATCATCATAATTTTTACTGCGGCTGATTTGCGCGATCATGAACTCGCGCACCGGAATCTGTGCCCGGCCAAGCGCCTCGGACTGCTCGATCTTTCCGTCGAAGTATGGCTGAAGGGCGTCGCTGTTCACACGCTGCCAGGTCGGGCCCATGATCATGAACGTCATGAATAGCGCCAGCCCGATCAGCACCTGGTTGGGCGGAAGTTGCTGCGTCCCAAGCGCCTGCCGCAAAAGCGAGAGAACGATGATGATGCGCGTGAAGCTGGTCATCATGATCATGATGGCCGGCGCCAGCGACAGGACGGTAAGTAGAACGACGATCTGAAGCGCCGATGAAACGTTCTCGCGCTTGGTAAAGTCCGGGAGACGCGATGGGCTTAGCGGCGATGAGAAGGACGAGTCGGTGGGCCGCGGCGGTGGGTTGGTTAAGCCGTTGGAATCCAGATGCGCCGGAAGGAGATTGGAAGGCGGAAGATCGCCCACCTTATTCAGCGAATCGCTCTGCGCGGGCGATGGGTGCGGCCGCCATCAGCAGGAGCAGGGCAGCCCACAATTTCAATCGCCACATGTTCACGCGAGCGTCCTTTCTCTCAATCAATCCCCCGAAGCCTGCAATCAAGGCTTCTTGTTCAAGTCGCGGGCCATCTTCCTGATCTTTTCGCTCAGCTTTCCCAAGCCGCCGGACGGCGCTGGCTCGCGCTCCTCCACCATGCCTGAGTAACTATCTGTCGCCTCCGAACCATCGGCCGGCACATCCTCAAATTCTTCGCCAGCCTTTCCAAATATGGATCCAAACTTGCCCGATCCAATCCCTTTGCCGCGCACCTGCACCATTAGCTCCGCGATTTCTTCCGGGTCATCGATCTCGCACAGTGGATTCATCTGCGCCCGCTGTTGGCAACCAGCACCACGCGCCGTCCAACGTGGATCAACAGCAGGTGCTGGCGGGGCGAAAGTGTGGTGCGCGAAAGCACCTGCACCGCCTGCGATCCACCGCCGCCGCCCGGCATCGCAAAGAACCGCCGCCCCACCCAGCGCAGTGCGAAGATTAGCCCCAGCACCACCGCAAGCGAAAGAACAACCCGCTGCACGCTAAAACCTGTATCAGTCGGGCCGCGCACGGCCGTCGTACGCGGATCATTGGCAGGGGCGGTGGATTGCGGAATCAGCTGGTCGTCGACGCTTGGCTTTTTGGTGACGATGGCGGTGTCGGGCGTATTGGCGAGCGGCTCGCCAATGGGGCGCGTGGCGGGGGGGGCGGCGAGAATACCAGTCGCAACATTGAGGATTAGGAGGAGGAGCGCAACGAATCTAATTTTGCATTGATGGTCCAATGCAGATTCTTCACGGGCGGGGCGCCCGTGCCACTTAGCTGTTGGCAAAGTGCTCACAGACCCTCTTCCTTCACGCCGGCCACTATTTCATTGATGCGCACGCAGAAGTTGTCGTTCAGCACCAGCACCTCGCCGCGGGCGACGAGGCGTTCGTTGACGAACACATCCACCGGATCGCCCGCGAGCTTGTCCAGCTCGACGACCGATCCTTCGCCGAGCTTCAGCACGTCTTCCACGAGCATGCGTGAACGGCCAAGCTCGATCTTCACGTCCAGCTCCACGTCGCGCAGCAGATCAACGCTGCTCAGCGGCGCATCCTGCATGCCCTGCTGGAAACTTGGGAGCTTGAACTGCGATGTCGCGGGTAGCGGAGTGCCGCCTTCGCCGCCTGAGGCGTGGGAGTCGTCGGCCAGGGTTTGTGATGGATCGTCAAACGTTGCCTGCTTGAGCAATTCCTCAATGGCATCCTGGTCGAGCAGGCCGCCATCATCTCCGCCAGACGACGCGGCCGCGGAATGCACATTGTCATGAAGCGATGCGTCAGAACCGGATCGCGGTTCAACGGAAGTGGCAGGGGGCTGATCCTCAGCCATGATTCACCATCCTTGGCGAATGCCCAATTTCGAACGAGCGTCCGGCTTACAGGCCGGCTTGGAAGGGAATGCACGTTGGCACGAGCACTTCGTCAATCATTCCTTCCCCGATGATCTCGTCCAACTGATACTTTACCTGACGGCGCAAAGTTTCCAAGCCCGGTTCTGCCCCGCCCCCTAATTTTTCTGGATCGCTCTGGGCGACGATCGTTCGAATGCGGTCCTGGATCAGCGCCTCGCGGTCCTTAATGACTGTTTTGACCTTGTTTTCATGCTCGAAACGAGTCACCGCCACAATCTGCACGTCGTAGAGGATCAGCCGCCCATTTTGCCGGTTGGGCTCTTTTTTATGCAGGACCTCAACCTCCACCGGCTTTTTTTTATCGGTTTTAGTGGCCGGCGTACCCGCCTCGTGCTCGCCGTGCTCCCCGTGTTCACCCCCCTCGGCATGTTCGCCGGCCTCATGCTCTTCGGGTGTGGCGACATTCGCGCCCTGCACTGATTTGGCGCCGCCACCCAGGAACTTAAACCCGGCGAACAGCACCACCGCCTCCAGAACCATCACCAACCCAAGCATGATTGGCGTGCTCTTGAAAAGACCGCCCTTGGCGGCTTTTTTTTCCTCGCCGTGGCCGGCAGCGGCCGCCGCGGGCTTTTCCTCAGGCTTCTTTTCTGCTTTTTCAGCCATAGTCGTAAGCCTTGGTTCCAATAACTGCGCGTTCGAGTGAGGCGTCTCCAGAGATGTATCGGCAATATCCGGGCAGACCTTCCGACGCCAACCGTTTACTCGACCCCAGGCCCCGCCAACGTGTATATTCCTCGGCCCGAGAAGGAGACCTTCATGGAAAATGCCTCGATTGCCATTCTGGCGCTGATCGCCCTCTGGGTGCGCCTGGGCATGGCGTTCTATCAATTGGGCACCGTACGCGCCAAGAACGCGGCCGGTTCCATCGTGCGCGGCATCGCCGATGTTTGCACTGGCTCACTGGCATTTTGGATTTTGGGTGGCGCAGATCTTTTTCTCCGCCGCTGGCAATGGCGTCTTTGGCATTCAGCGCGGCCTGCTGTTGCGCACCGATGATTTCAATCTTGCGTCCAGCCTGCTCATGGTGCTTTCGGCCGCCCTCATCGCCGGCGGCATCGTCACCGGCGCTGTGGCCGAACGGGCTCATTTTGTTCCTCTCCTTCCCGTTTCCGCAGTCCTGGCGGGCCTGCTTATCCCACTCGCGGGGCTCTGGGTGTGGGGAACAAACGGCTGGCTTCGGAAGCAAGGTTTCCACGACGGCGCCGGGGCGGCCGTGGTGCATCTAACCGGCGGCCTCTGTGCCGCCATCGCAGTGATCTTCGTTGGGCCGCGCGACGGCAAATACAACCGCGACGGCTCGTCCAACGCCATCCCCGGCCACAATGTTCCCATTGCCGGCGGCGGAGTCCTCATCATGTTCATCGCCTGGGCGCTTACGTCGCGGGGATGAACGCGGCGGTGGGGGGGGCACCGACATTCGGCCAAATCGCGCACATGATTTTGAACGTACTTCTGGCCGGTAGCGCGGGCGGATTGGCCAGCCTCCTCTGGTGCCAGTTCCGCTACGGCAAGCCCGACGTGTTTCTCATGTACTCCGGAATTCTCGGCGCACTGGCGGCCATCTCCGGCGCTGGCGATGTCGCCGGCTCGCGCGGTGCGGTCCTTATTGGTGTCGTCGCCGGCATGATCGTCCCCTATCTCGTCGTTCTCGTTGACTTGCAATTTCGGCTCGACGATCCCTCCGGCGGCATCGCCATCCACGCCGGCGGCGGCCTCCTGGGCACGCTTGCGGCCGGCTTGTGTACGCCCGCCGCAACCTTCGCATTGCGATTGAAATTTCTCGGCATCCAAACGCTCGGCATCGTCGCCATCGCCGCCCTGGCCATTGCCATCTCGCTGGCCACCTTCATTATGCTCAAGGCCACCATGCGGCTGCGCGCAAAGAGGCGGCTGAGTTTGAAGGCCTCGACCTCGCCGAGCACGACATCGGCGCTTATCCCGATTTCCAGCAGACCATGATCAAGAGTTATCACCTGCGCGAAGTCTGAGACGCTTTAGCCCTTCACCGCCCCAGTCGCCAGCCCCGCGATAAAGTCGCGCTGAAGCACGAAGAAAAGCAGCGCGACCGGCAGGATGCTCAGCAGCGTCCCCGCCATCAGCATCCCGTACGGCGTTTCGTATTCCGGCAGCCCCACCATATTCGCCAGTCCAATCGGCAGCGTGTACTTCGATGCCTCCTGCAGCACAATTTGGGGCCACAGAAAGCTGTTCCATGTTCCCATGAAGCTCAAAAGCGTGAATGCCCCGATCATCGGCCGCACGATCGGCAGCGCCACGTCCCACCAGAGCCGCAGCTCGCTGCACCCATCCACCCGCCCCGCCTGCAGCAACTCGTCGGGCACCGCCGCCATCGCCTGTCGAAATAGGAATATCCCAAACACGCTCACTGCCCCCGGCACGATGATGGCCGCATAAGAATTCAGCCATCCAAACGCCTTCATCAACTCCCAACTGCTCGGCAGCAGCACCTGCCCCGGCAGCAACATTGTCCCCAGCATCATCAGCATGATCGGCTTCTTTCCCGCGAACCGGTATTTGGCCAAAGCAAATCCGCCCAGGCTGCACAGGGTTACAACGATGGCGGTGTGGACCGAGGTAACAAAAATCGAATTCAGCAGCCACCGCGCAAACGGCTGGCGGACGAAAAGCTCGTGATAATTTGAAAAAGTCAGCCGGTTCAGGTGGTCCCAGGGAAGAAAGTTGTATGCGAAGAAATCCTCGTTGGACTTAAACGTCGCGCACAGCAGCCATGCAAATGGCGTAAGCGTCAGCAGCGCCAGCACGATCAACACCAGGTGAAGCGCAACACCTCCAACGGTCTGCGCCGCCACCATCCGCATCGGCTTGCGAGGCATCGCAGGCTCGTAGGCAAGCTCGCGAACCGGAGGATTTTCCTGCAGCAGGTCGCTCATGAGATTAGTCGATGTCCTTCGCGGCCTTCGTTACCTTAAGCTGTATCAGTGAGACGCCTGCGATCAGGATCACCAGCAGCCACCCAATCGCGGCGGCCGAGCCGATGTCGCCGGCCTCAAAACCATTCTGAAAAAGATACATCACAATCGTCAGTGCAGCGCCCTTTGGCCCCGAGGCTCCCTGGAACAACACATATGGAAGCTCGAAGAGCTGAAACGCCCCAATCGTCCCCACCAGCAGCAGAAACACCAGCACCGGCCGAATCCCCGGCAATGTTACATTCCAAAAACGCGACCACGGCCCCGCCCCATCCACCTCGGCCGCCTCATAAAGTTGCCGATCCACGCTTTGCAGCGCTGCCAGAAAATAGATCATCCCATACCCCACCGACAGCCACAGCCACGCCAGCAAAACGGCGATGCGGGCATTGATCGGGTCGGCGATCCAATTAATCTCAGCCGCTCTTTTCCACACGAGGCTCAGCCCCTGGTTGACCAATCCATGCCGCTCCGAAAGCAGCAGCATGAAGATAATGGCGACAAATACATTCCCCACCAGCAGCGGAACGAAAAATGCGAATCGGAACACATTCCGGCTGCGCACGCTCGGGGAATTCAACAGCAGCGCCAGCCCCAGCGAAACAGGGATCTGCACGGCCAGAAAAACCACCGCATACACAACCGTATTAACCACGCAGGTCCAGAACAGGATGTCCTTGAGAAAGTAAACGTAATTGTCCAGGCCTACGAAGGTGCGGGAGTTGGGCCCGCCGATCTTCCACATGCTCAGCACGATGCTGCGCCCCAGCGGATAAACCAGAAAAATGCAGAAGAGCAGGAAGAACGGCGCCACGAAGAGATAAGGCGCGAAGCGATGTTGGAATGCCCACAGGCGCTGGCTTTTCATGGCTCAAACTTTCCGTGGTCAATGCGCCGCGCAGATCATTGGCCGCCTGCTGCAGGCGCTTGCGGCAGACTTCTTCCAGCCCCTCATTCCCATGACTCGCCGCATACCCCTTTGCCTCGCTCATGACGAAGCTCAATTCCGTGCCGGCAATCGAGCTGGCTGGCGTCATGATGCGCGTCGGAATCTGGTCGGCCAACTTCACATAAAGCTCCTCAATCTTCTGGCCATTTGGATCGGCATTGGCCCCGTTCGGGAACCGAGGTATAAAAAGGATCGGGCCGGTGATACGCCTGATCCGACCACATCGACTTCACCGGCGGCAGGATTGCGCACGAAGTTCCGCCGCGCCTCAATCCCTTCTTTGCTCAGATAAATCAGCTCGATCGCCTTCCATGCCAGGTCGGGGTTGGGCGAATTTTTCGAGATGCCGATCATCGTCCCTCCCCATGTGCTGGTCGGCGCATCGGAGGGATCAAAAACAGGCAGCGGCATCATGCGGAGCTTCCCTTTCAGATCCTCACCCGCGTACCGCTCGATATACGAAACTTTCCAGTCGGGTGTGAGAAATGCGCAGATGTTCCCCTCCCGGATGTCCCGGATGATGACCCCCTCAGTCGTGCCTGAAAAGGCCGCAATCTGCCGCGGGCCTTCCAAAAGCTGTGCATAAAACGCCACCGTCTGCACAAACTTCGGATCGGTCAGATAAATATTCCCCTGCGCATCCACCGGATTCAAATGCCGCTGCAGCAGCATGGTGATCAGGTGTTCGGTTGTCGCATTGTTCAACTCCATCGCATGCCGGTGCTCGGCCTTGCCCTTCCAATACTCCTGGAAGCGCAGGCAAGCCTCTTGAAACTCCGGCCACGTCACGCATTTCTCCAGATCGACCCCGGCCTGCGAAAACAAGTCGTACCGGTACGTGATCGTCACGGGATGAACGTCATGCGGCACGCCGAAAATCAGGCCGTTCTTGCTCCACGTCTCCAGCCGCGACTTCACCAGCAGATCAATCCACCGCGGCCCATCACGCGCAGGGCCCGTGGTTTCCAAATAGTGATTCAGAGGCAGAAACCCGATGTCATTGGCCGGCGGCCGAAAGAATCGCCCCACGCTCCCAATCTCAATCTCCGCCAGATCGGGCAACTCCGGCCCCCGCAAGTCCGACATGAACATTTCGCCCAGCCGGACGTTTTCGGCGTTGAATGAGAGTAGCTCGACGTTCAGCGACTTGCCGGTGAGCAGTTGAAAATGACTGGTGAGGCTAGGCCGGGTGGTGGAGATCGGCTCGCGGTAGGTCTTGGCATGGGATTCGGCAAACACCCAAAGCGTCACGTCCGACTTGGCCGCCGACCGCGAGGCAATAAGCAACCCGGTGCCGGTAATGCCGGCCAGCACGATCATCACCAGGATGGGTTTGCCAAGGTTAAAAGACATGGCGGAATAGTTGACGGGATTGTCGGCCATTTGGCTGCCTTTGCAAATAAGACGATTCACTCACGAGGATGATGGCGTATTTCACTGCCAGCCGACATGGAACCCGGTGAAAAGGCAGTTTGGGGCAGATGCTGGTTAACCTGCATCACTTCGATGGGAGGAAAGAGGAATTGCGGTTCGGAGGTTGGCGCACAACTGCTTTGAAGCGAAGCGGTTTTGCTGGGACCTGAAGTGGGATCACTGGATTGTGGGGGGCAAGCGGATAGGTATGATTTGTTTATGAAGAACATTCTGGTCTTGTTGTTGGTTTTTGCGTTCCTTGGGGTTGTGGGTAGCGGGTGCTGTCCTTGCAAGCAGCACGATGCGGAGACGAGGGGGGATGCGGCCGGGGGCGTTGGTGGTGGTGGCGAGGGTTTAGGTGAGGCAGAGGCTTTGAGAATTGTGTTGTGGAGTTGTGTATGCCGTTCGTGGTGAAAGAGATGCAGCCGACGCCGAATCCGGATGCGACCAAGTTTGTGCTTGACGGGCCGATCAGTGAGTCGCCGATCAGTTTTTTCAATGCGGAGCAGGCAAGCGGGCACCCGGTGGCGACGAAGTTGTTTGAGGTTCCGGGGGTGACGTGTGTGCTGCTGCTGGGGGATTTTGTGACGGTGAACAAGCAGGCGGGGGTGCGCTGGGGGAGCATTACGCCAAAGGTGCGGGAGATTCTTTTGAAGGCGTGACAGGGAAAAATTTTGTCGGTGAATGAACCTGCTGCAAAGTGCCGGCGTAAGAAACATGCGAAGTGTTTCTCCCCTCCTTGCCCCGCAGGTCTCACCCACGCCTGCGGGGTTTTTTTAGACTCAGAATCAGGAGTGCCCTTAATGGCGGGCAACTCGTACACGTTGAGATCTTTGGATCACCGCCCATGGGTGTAATAGAGGAAAAGTATCACGGCAACCACAATCACGACTGCTAAGATTGGGAGGTAAATCCTGGGTGGCAGATTGCGTGGATCATCATCTGTCGTGATGCCGCTCCCGTCGAAAAGAACTGATTGGCTGGCCATGTGAATAGATGAGGGCAGCGAGCCGCCGCGGACGGTTAGATCGTCCCAAGCACGATTCCCATGATCACGACACCTGCCGTTACTGGATCGCCGACACTCGCCATCCACATGTAGACGGCGACTGCAATCAATCCAATCGTGAGTATCAATACAACAACACGCTTGCCGAGCGAGCTTCTGGCTGAATGGTATTTACCCATGGTATTCCGAACCCGTTTCAGAAAATATCGCAGGCACCCGTGGCCACGTTCAGGACGTCCTTCGGATATTTGGGTCAATCCAGATTCGGCTGAGGAAGGTACCTTCGAGGTGATCGAAATCTTTGTCCGTGGTCAATAGAGTCGTGCTGGTTACCTTGGCCGTTGCGGCAATCCAAACGTCGTTCTTGCCCATTGATCGTCCCTGTTTATCACTGGCGTGATCGATAGTCGCGTACGCTTCAAGAATGGCCGAATTGTTGATGTCAATCCACACCACTTCCTGGAGAATTGCTGCAAGCACATCGGTTTTGCTATTTGCCCATCCGAGCTTGTGGGAGAGCGAATACATCTCGCCTACGTCACAACCGAGATGAGACAGCGAACGAGATTAGATCGGAGGCCGAATCGGGCGTCGATCTCCTGCCCGATGGCATTAGCCCGAATCAGTCCCACCAGGATGTTTGTGTCAAGAAGGTAGCCTCCCGACTTGCTCATCAACTGAGTTCCCTAAGTGCGGCCTCAACTTCTTCGTCCGTCTCGTCTCCGGGCCACTTCCCATAAATAGCACCGATGCCGCCACCAACGTGATCTCGAAGTGTCTCTCGCAGGTTTGTCGTTCTCCCGTTGGACAGCGGGAGCTTTGAGAAGAATCTGTCTGAGTCCGACGCAGGATGGACTTCGCTGGCGTCGATCCGCAGTAGCCGTCCTGATGGCCGGAAGACCGCTTTGCCTAGAACGATACGTTTTTTTGGAAGAGCGAAACCATCTGACGGATGTCCTCGTCGGTCAGCACCCCCCGAATCTCGTTTCCGGCATCAAGTTTGAGCGAAAGAGTGCGTGCTCGCACGGATCATGTCGAGCCTACCCATTTACCTGACGGCCTGAGTGCGGGGCGTTGAACGGGATAATTCTTTACTGAGGTAATGACGCCACAATTGAGCCACGGCATCTTTTGGCATCCGATCCTCTGGGTGCCAATCGTCAACTCCTCGAAGGTTCCATTGAGTGCATGATCGAAGTGGCAAATGCGCTTCAGCAGTTGCTTGTCGAATTTTTCGCTGTCGGCGTTGCGGCGGGCTACGTCACAGATCACTTCGCCGAGCAAATCAAACCCTGTATTTTCCGGGTGGGGCCTCGCGGCCCATAGCTCCTGCTGGTCGTAGAGCTTCGGCGGCTTCGCCGAGCGGGGTAGCCCAAAGTAGAGTAGTGTATCTTCCGTCCCTCCCTGGCCGACGAAGCGGATATCCGAGGCAGCTTCGAGCCAAAGAGGACAGGCCCCATTAGCGGAACTGCGGCCTTCAAAGGCCATGCGAATCGATTGGCGCAGTGCAATTGGAAGCATCCGCAGCACCTCCCCCAGGGGCTGTGCCGGTGGCCGATTGCCGTAGTGGTGGGTGCTCTTGAGGCTAATGATCTGTGTGATAGCGCCAGAGTAGTGGTGCCTCCGAAACCGTACGATCCCGAAGGGTACAGGCGGTCCTGCGACAGGAGCCAAAGAATCTGCCTTATTCCATTGTTCGGCGTCGTCAAGGGTTTGGCAATAGGCGGAAGGGACTGGGGCAAGACCTTGCCGCCTGCGACGGAACGGCCCGAGGACGTAGCGTTTTCTTTGATTTGGTCAGCAGCATTGTGCTGCCTGTGGTGGTTTTTCAGGCTATGTTTGGGCGGCTATGATTGGCGTCGATGTTTGTTGTTTCTGGAGTGTTTTCATGCAGCCTCGTTGGAAAGTTCATGGGCGGCGGGCCTGGCGGTTTGTGCGGCCGATTGCGCTGATTATTCTGGTGCTGTTTGGGTTTCGCTCTGCGGTGGCGGATTGGAATGATGTGCCGACGGGTTCGATGAAGCCGACGATCCTGGAGGGGGACCGGATTCTGGTGAACAAGCTGGCGTACGATCTGAAGGTGCCGTTTACGACGATGCATCTGGCGCAGTGGTCGGATCCGAAGCGGGGGGATGTGGTGGTTTTTGATTCGCCGGAGGATGGCATTCGGCTGGTTAAGCGGGTGGTGGGGGTGCCGGGGGATGTGATCGAGGTGCGGGGGGATCGGGTGATCGTGAACGGGGAGGTGGCGGCGTATGGGCCGCTCGACCAGAAGTTTGTGGATGAATTGAGCCAGGCGCAGCGGGATGGGCATGGGTTTTTGTCGGAGCAACTGGGGACGCACAATCATCCCTGGATGAGCACGCCATCGCGGACAAACGAGCATCGCGATTTTGGGCCGACGCAGGCGCTGCCGGCCGGTCAGTTTTTTATGATGGGGGACAATCGGGACAACAGCAAAGACTCGCGGTTTTTTGGCTTGGTGGACCGGCACCTGATCCTGGGGCGGGCGGTAGCGGTGGTGGCTTCGCTGGATATCACGAGCAAACTGGATGCCGCGGTGGCATCGGTTTTTCTCGAAGCTGCCGTGAGGCGAGGGGGATTACATCCATTCTATGGCTTGAGGTTGAATACGAGCATGCGGTCGTTGTCGGTGGTCTTGCGGGCGGTGGTGTGGAGGTGGGCGGCGAAGTCTCTGTAATAGTCGAGCCACCAGTAGGCGGGCCAGAGGAGGATGAGGGTGTTGACGCCGTTGCGGCGTTGGCGCTCGAGTTCGGCGATGGCGGATTGGTCGTCGGGGGTGCGCCGTAGAACTCGCCATTTTTTTCGAGAAAGGGGATGGCGCGGCGGCCGGGGGCGGGTTGATCGCCGCAGCTTTGGTCGATCAGAATGTAAGACTGACCTTCGGGGATGAGGCGCTGGATGTCGTTGGCCGAGAGGCGGATTTTCTGGTCCCAGAGGCTTTCACCGGGGATGGGTTTTTTGAAGATGACGGCTGTCATGCCGCGGGAGAAGCCGGGGAGGTCGATGACGTCGATGTTGTCGGCCAGCACGTCTTTCCAATGGGCGACGGCGCTTCGCTCAGAGGCGCGGCTGGCATCGTCGAGAAGGACGAGGGTGCCGGGGCGGGCGAATTGCATGACCTGGTAGAGGGTGCCTTCGCGGCCGCCGAGGGTGATGGGCGGGCCGTCGATGAGGATGAGGTCGACGGGATCTGGTGTGGCGAGTTGGGCGGGGTCGAGGAGATAAGCGGGGAGGAGCTTGCCGCCAAAGTCGCGGGCGACGACGGGGGCGAGCTGGAACTTTACCTGGACGCTGGCAGGAAAGTCGGCGGCGTCGCCGGCGGCGGGGCGGCCAAACTCGGGATCGTGGTCGAGAGAACTGATGCGGCAGGCGATATTTTCCTGGCCGCAGGCGCGGGCGAGAACGCGGGTGGAGAGGCCCGAACCAAGCTCGAGGACGTGGGTGGGGTGGAGGTGTACGACGATGCGGTGGAGGAAACGGAGGGCATCGAGGGCGAGGGTCCAGCCATCGTCGGCGGGGACGGGGTGGATCCAGGAGAGATCGACGGGGGAGTGATCGGCGAGGGCGGCGCGGAGGGCGGCGTGGGATTTGGCGATGGCGGACTCGGGGGAGGACGATTTTGGAGGGGGAGTTGTCATGGGAGGCTTAATAGGGCCAGCCGAAGGGTTTCAATGCACTTGGCTACTACTTCTTCTGCTCGATCGCGAACAGTTTCTCGCGGTTGGAGACATACAGGACGCCATTGGCGAAGATTGGGGAGCAGTAGACAGTGCCGCCCATGTTGTGGCTTGCCACTTCCTTGAGTTCCTTGCTGACCTCGAAGATTTTTACGTCGCCGTCTTCGTTGCATTCGTAGACCTTGCCGTCGCAGATCAGCGGCGAGCCCCAGGTGGCGGCTTCCATGTCGTAGGTCCAGTACAACTGGCCGGTCTTGGCGTCCAGGCAGTGGAAGAAACCGGAGAAATCGGGGGCGAAGACCAGGCCGTTGCTGATGCCGACCGAGGAGATGGTGCGGTGCATCTGGTCTTTGGCGGCGACCTTTTTGCCGTTCTTGGCGGCGACGCGCTCGAAATCCCAGACTACGCCGGAGTTGGGATTGGGCTTGGTCTGGGCCGGACCGGTGGGGGCGATGAGTTCGTCGCCGGGCTTGGGTTTGGGACGGTCGTCGAGTTCTTTGCTGATGTCCCCTTCCTTGGTGATGTCCAGGCACCAGAGATGGCCGGGCCCTTCGCCGTGTTCGGGATCCTGGCCGTTGGCGATGTAGCAGCGGTTTTCGAAGATGACGGGCGTTGCGATGAGCTCGTTGCGGGTGGTGGGGTAGACGGTGTCTTTGTTGTTGGAGTCAAACCTCCAGATGATCTTGCCCGTGGCCGCCTCGTAGGCATAGATCCAGCCATCGCCCAAGGGAGCGATGACCAGTTCGCGGCCGTTCACATTCGCCAGCGCCGGGCTGGCCCATTGGCCGTGCAGGATATTTTCGCCAGGTGTGTTGTCGGACCAGACCATTTTGCCGGTCGTTTTGTTGAAGCAGATGATCGCGGGGGCCTTTGGGTTGGGGATATTTTTGTGGGATTCGTCCACGCCGTTGCCGGTGATGACGTAGATCAGATCGCCGAAGGCGACGGTGGAGCAACTGGTCATGTTGTGTGGAAAGACGCCGTATTCGGCCATCATGTCCACCTTCCAGACCACCTTCGGCTCGGGCTGATCCTTGCGGAGGGGGCTGACATCCAGACACCACACCTCGCAACGGTTGGTGCAATACCAGATGAAATCGCCTTCGGCATAGACGGTGGCGCAAATGCCCTGGAATGGCCAATCATTGACGCGGCCAGCCTTGAGCTTGGGATTGAATTGCTGCCAGAGGAACTTGCCGTCGGATTCGCGGAAGATCATCAGGACGCCGCCATCCATGGGCGTGCCGTCGGGATTGGTGAACTTGGGGTCGCGCTTGCCTTCGTTGTTGGTGCCGATGAAGACCAGGCCGTTGCAGACGATGGGGTTGGCATAACTCTGCGAGCCAAGGGCGGCGTACCACTTGATATTCTTGCGGCTCTCCACGTCCCAGTCGGTCGGGGGATCTTTCTCGGGGCTGACCATCATGTGGTCGGGCGTGCGGCCCCACATGCGCCAATCTTCGGCGTGGGAGAGAGCGGCGGGCAGAAGGCAGCAGGCAGAAAGAAAAAAGAGTTTGAACTTCATATTCATGCACCTTGCGGAGTTTTAGTTTTACTTGTTGGCCGTGACGGCGACATTGTCATAGTAGATGGGGCTCTTCACCGGATCGACCAGCGATTCGCCAAAAAGTCCAGGGCTGCCGGTTTGGTTTGGCAGAGTGTCTTCCATCTCCACCATCCAGTCGGCGGGTTCGTTACCGTCCCGTGGCCAGACTTTGCCTTGAATGAGCGCTTTCTGCGGCGATGAATCCACACGCAGTTTGAGGTGATACCACTTGTTCGGAGCCCATGTGTAGGCGATGGTCTTGTTGAGGCTTTGGCCTTCGCCGGCGCGGCTGCCAGTGGGGAGTGCGCCTTGCCAGACGTTGAGCTGAATCCACTGGTGATTGCCCAATAACGTCAGGCCATACTTGGCGTTGATGACGCCGGCATCAGGCATCTGATGAACACCGGCCACAACTTTTTCTCCCACCATGATGTCGGCTTCGATGGTGTAGTTGGAAAGTGCGGTTGGGCCAAGGTAGGTTCGGGCGGCGTGGTAGAGATCGATATCGCCGGGCTTATAGAGGGCTTTGTTGCCGCCCAGGTCGGCGATGCTGAATTTACCGCCCGCGCCGACCCAGGTGAGCGGAGGCCGGCCGACCGGGGCGGCCTCGAAGTCGTAGTTCCACGGCAGGGCGGGGAAGACGCGCACGCGGGCCTGGCCGGTGATTGATCCCACCTTGGCAACCACGCGCGCCGCCTTGCGGAGGACCGGCGGCGGCGGTGAAGTTGCCGGAGTCGTCTACCGTTCCTTTCAGATTGCCCACCATTACGACGGATGGGCCGGTGGTGGGAAGGGTTGTGGGGGCGGCGGCGTGGACAGGGCCGGTGGAAGGCGCGACGGCAACGGGCTTGGTTGAGGGAACCGTGGTTGGCGGGAGAGGCATGGCAAGCTGGCCGATCGACCATTCCACCTTCGGTGAATCCTTGGAGATTACCGGCTGGCCAAGCTTGTTATAGAAGCGGGTGGTGAAAGGCTTTTTGTCGCCTGCATTCATCAGCGCGTCGTAAGGCAGGACCTGGACCTGCGCGATGGTGTTGTCGCTGATCTCTTCCTGGGTGGAGCGGGGATCGGATCGGAAGTGGTCTTGTGATCCTTTTCGCCGATGCAGTACATCCGGTTGGCCGTCTGCAGGAAGACGTGGCCGTTGGAGATGGCGACGGAGCCGAAGATGACGTATTCGCGGCCTAGCTTCTCGTCGAGTTCGACTTTGCTGAGCACTTCGGGCTTCTTGTCGGTGAGCTTCAGGATGACGAACATGGCCGTTGGCTTCGGGGACGTAAAGCTTGCCATCGCCGTAGACAATGGAGGCCTTGCCGATGGTGCCGCAGGTTTTTTTCCAGACTTCCTTGCCGTCTTCGGTGTCGAGCGCGTGGACAGCGCCGCGGTTGTCCATGACATAGAGGCGATTGTCGTGAATGCGTGGGGGAGCTGAAGCCGGCTTCGATGCCGTCGTGACGCCAGACCTCGACGGCCTTGCCGCTGGCGACGTCGATGCAGGCGATTCGGCCAAGGGCCTGTGTGTCCATGTTTTCTTCGGAGTGACAGGTATAGACGCGTGTGCCTTCAACCACGACGGAGGCGTTGAGCCCGCGCCGGCTGGCCTGGATAGCGCCAGACGAGCTTGCCGGTACGCGCCTGGAATCCGGTGACGCTGCCATCGCCGGCGGCGATGATGCAGAGGCGCTGGTTGTTCATGACGGTGAAGACGGGGGTGTTGTAGGGGGCATCGACGGGGATGCCGCCGGTGCCGTTGCTCCAGTTCAATTCACCGGTGGTCTTGTTGAATGCGAAGACGCGGTATTGGCCGCGTGCGTGATCGCCCCAGCCGAAGGCGACGCCGCCCAGAACGAGTTGATCTTCGTCAATGGCGGGAGAAGGGGTTCGGCCGCCGAAGGTGGAGATCATGCCGAATTCTTCGGTCATGCTGCGTCGCCAGATGACGTGGCCGTCATTGCCGTCGAGACAGAGGAGGACAGCTTGTGAGCCGAGAGCATAAACGCGGCCGGTTTCGGGATCGCCGCAGACGTTGGACCAGCCCAGGCGATGGAAGGGCATGTCGGTTTGCGTCATGTTTTCGACGTGCTGCCAGAGCTTCTGGCCGGTCTGGGCGTCGGCGCAGACGAAGGCTTCCTGGGTTTGCGGGCCGGCGGCGAGGGTGTTGGTCATGGGCACTTCGCCAGCGCGGGTGAGGGTGTAGACCTTGCCGTTCATGACGATGGGGGACGACATGCCGCCGAAGTTGTTTTGCCAGACGAGATTTTCACCCTCGGGTGACCAGGTGGAGGGGAGGTTGGTTTCGCGGGAGGCGCCGTTTTGCTCGGGGCCTCGCCAGCGATACCAGTCGTGGGCGTGTGGATTGCTGGGTGGTCGGAGCGGCGGCGGGCTTGGCGGTATCGTCGGGGACGGGAACGCGACGCGCAACCGTGGTCTATCGCTCGTGCTTTGGGTAGCCGGTGCGGTGGTGGGGGAGGCGGCGGTCAGGGACGATGGGTGGCTGGTGTTTTTCTCGCAGCTGGCCAGCAGAAGCATGGCGGCGAATAACGGAAGCGACAAAAGGCTGGTTCTCAATTTCATGGGCTCTTCTCTGTTTCTCTGATTGACGTTTTTTCACGAATCGTTTGGCTTTCATTTCATACCGTGGCAAGGCTCCGGCCGCCACACAAGTCACCTCGGCGCGGAAGGAAAGGCGGTCGTGGATCATCCTTCCCACGCGATGCGCCAGCGAGGTGATGTCAGCGCCGACGGCCGGCTCGACCTCCACCCGCACCTCCGCCAGTGCGCCCTCTTCATACACTTCCACGCGAAACTCCGCCACATCGGGGACTTCGCGGATGACCGCTTCGAGCGAGGCCGGGAAGACATTGTTGCCGCGCACGACGAACATGTCATCAATCCGCCCGAGAATGCCGCCTTCCATGCGCGCGAATGATCGCCCGCAGGCGCAGCGGCCGCGGCTGAGGCGCACCTGATCGCCGGTGCGATAGCGGATGAGCGGGCTTGCCCATCGGCCCAGGTTGGTGAGCACAAGCTCACCCATTTCGCCGTCGGGAAGCGGTTGGTCGGTGGCGGGATCAATTACTTCCGCGATGCATTCGGTTTCGGTGAGATGCACGCCGCCGGGATTCTGTTCGCATTCGAAGCCCAGCGGGCCGATTTCGGTCATGCCGGTGTGGTCAAAGACTCGAGCGCCCCAGGCCGAGGCGATGCGGCTGCGGGTGGCGGCGATGCTGCCGCCGGGCTCGCCGGCGACAATCAGACGGCTGACGGATGAGCCGGCCAGATCGATCCCTTCTTCCTCGGCAACCTCCGCCATCCGCACGGCATAGGTGGGCGTGCAACAGATTGTGTTGACTTGATGATCGGCCACGAGGCGGAGGCGGGCGAGTGTGGTCATGCCGCCGGCGGCCAGGGAGAGATGGCCCAGGGAGATGGCGCTTTCGAAGGCGGCCCAGAAGCCGAGGAAGGGGCCAAAGGAAAAGGGGAACATCAGGCGATCACCGCGCTGGACGCCGGCGGCGGCATAAATATAGCCCCAGCACTTCTGGCACCATTTCCAGGAGGCGTCGGTATCGAGCCATCGCATCGGCCGGCCGAAGCTGCTGCCGGAGGTTTGGTGGAGACGGCAGTATTGGTCCAGGGGATAGGTGAGATTGGTTCCGTAGGGGGGATGCTGGCGCTGGTCATGTTCCAGATCATCGCGGGTGGTGAAGGGGAGGCGTTCGATGGGATCGGATTCGGGGTTGAAGGCGATGTTTGCGAATTTGGTGCGATAGAAGGGGTTGGTGGGAAGTATTTCTCGCAACATGGTGGCGAGCTTGTGGCGTTGAAGGGTTGCGAGGTCGGCGCGGCCGAGCGTTTCGTCGTTGGGGATGAAGTAAATGGGTTGGGCCATGGCGGCTGACGAAGTAGCACTATACTCGCGACAAGTTTGTTACGTTCAACCCACCGGTCTGTTAGAATTTTTCTGCGGCGCGTGTCAGGTTTTAGTTGGGTGGTTGACGGGCCGCATGGATTAGCATCGCACGGGGACACACTTTGCCTGGCGCCACCAGACGTTGATGGAGAAAGAATGGCCGGGGTAGTCGGTGACATTCAACGCGTCGGATCAACACTTATCCTACAGGCCGGTGTGGAGTCGATTCGCATCTGGACCGCTGTTTCAAATGCCTTTTGTCTCAGCTCAGCCATCAGGTCCCGCACCTGTATTTTCGAGCAGTTGATCACGTTGCCCGTAGGAGCGTTGTTCACCGACCCACAACAGGTGCGTCGGCCTGCCCTTTCGCGGCATTGGCTGTTCCTGTATAAGTTTTCGGCATTTACACGGAGAACGAACTCATGGAACGGACGTTGATCATCCTCAAGCCTGACGCGGTTCAGCGCGGATTGTGTGGCGAGATCATCGCCCGGTTCGAGAAGAAAGGCCTGCAGATCGCGGGCTCGAAGTTTATGAAAATCCCGCAGCAACTGGCGGAAACGCACTATGAGCCGCACAAGGGCAAACCATTTTACCCGGGACTGGTGAAGTTTATGACTTCTTCGCCGGTGGTCGTGCTGGCGCTGGAGGGGAAGGATGTGATTGCGATCTCGCGGAAGATGATGGGCGCGACATTTGGGTCGAAGGCCGAGCCGGGAACGATTCGGGGAGATTTTGGGGTGAGCAATTCGTTTAATCTGATCCACGGATCGGATTCGGCCGAGAACGCTGCGCGGGAGCTGTCGTTGTTCTTTGCACCCGGCGAACTGATTGACTGGGCCCCCGCCGTGCAGGGGTGGGTGTATGACCTGTCGAAGGGACAACCTGAATGATAATGCCTTACGATGTAATCGTAATGACATCTGAATGTTATGTCTTGACTCAGGTTTTGCGGATATCCCTCTGCTAAAATTCGTGCTCGATGCTGCCTGGTTTCGCAGGTGAATGTGCCTTTGAGAACTTGATGGTTTTGAGGCGGATGGCCGATAAACGATGAGGAGTCGCTGTTGCGAACGGGGCTTGGATGCACGTGGGTGACTCTGGGCCGGGTAAGTTTGGATTTATGCCCGGGCAGATCAGGGATTGAGTCGATGCCCCGCTGGGGTTTTTTAGGAATGCGCTAGAGATGCCGTTGCTCGCGCCGCTTACCGATTGGCTGATCCTCTACCCTACGCGGAAGAGGATCGACCCGTATGGCGCGATCGCGCCGGCTGATTCCATTTAAGAAAAAGCGGCAGCTGGAGATTTGGACAGCGCGTTCGCCGGGGGCGGCGCATCGGGAGCCCGAGGCGTATGTGCTGGAATTCTGCGGCAATGCCAGCCGGGCGGAATATGTCGCCACGGACATTGCCTGGCGTTGGGGGAAGCATCCGGTGGAAGCGTGGGTGGTGAATTATCCAGGGTATGGCGGGAGCACAGGGCGGGCGTCGCTTAAGTCGATCCCTCGTGCGTCGCTGACGGCATACGACGCGCTGAGCGAGGAGGCGGAGGGCAGGCCGATCTTTGCCTGCGGAAATAGCCTGGGGACCTGCGCAGCGCTGTATGTGGCGGCGCAGCGCAGTGTGGCGGGACTGATCCTTCAGAACCCCCCGCCGCTGCGTCACCTGATCATCGGGAAATATGGGTGGTGGAACTTGTGGATTGGCGCGTCGGCCATGGCGCTGGAAATTCCCGGCCACCTGGACAGCCTTCGAAATGCGCCGAAGGTCGAAGCGCCTGGATTGTTTTTACTGGCCAGGCATGACGAACTGGTTTTACCGCGGTTTCAACGGCGGGTGGTGAATGCGTTTGGCGGGCCCAAGCGTTCGATTCATTTTTCCGGCGGACACAACTCTCCCATTGAAGGGCCGACGGTGGATGAACTTCACACGTCGATAGATTGGCTTTGGCTTCAGGCGGGGCTGACGCGCAAGCACATGCAGGTGGGTCATCATGCGTCATCGCCAATTGCGATGAAGACGCCTGCTTGATTAGCCTCCCGCGTGGGGCTTGGGGGCCAGTGCATCCTGCACGGCCTTCCAGACGTCGGCTGCGACACTGTCGCGGGATTGGTCGGCGTTTATCACATGAAATGAAGAGTCGGAGCTCGCCTGGATGAGATAATTTTGGCGCACCTGCTGGTGGTATTCCATTGGCCGTTGTTCGATGCGGTCCTTTTCACGCTGCATCCGGCGGAAGCTTTGTTCGGGGGGCATGTCGAGGAGTAGAGTGAGATCGGGCCAGCGGCCTCGGATGGCGATCTGCGCAACGGCGCGAATATCGGCGGCGCTCAGGCCGTCGCCGCCGAGCTGGTAGGCGAGGGTGCTGGAGACGAAGCGATCGGCGAGGACGATTTGGCCTTGCGCGAGAGCTGGAAGAATGATCTGGACCATCATCTGGCGCGGGCGGCCATGTAGAGAAGCATTTCGCATCGCATACCCATTTCGGTGTGGTCGGGGTTGAGAAGGATGGCGCGGATCTGCTCGCCAATTTGGGTGGCGCCGGGGTCGCGGACAACGACGACGCTTGCGCCTTCGGCTTCCAAACGCTGGCGGAGGAGCTGGATCTGGGTGCTCTTGCCGCAGCCTTCGGGGCCGTCGAGGACGATGAATTTTGCTTCAAATGGGGTCAAACGCACCCGGGTAGATTCGAACTACCGACCGACGGATTAGAAATCCGTTGCTCTATCCAGCTGAGCTACGGGTGCAGCCTGTTTTTCTATGAGAACTTACCTTCAACACATCGAAACTTCAAAAACGGCACTAAAACTAGTCCTACAACTCCAGCCTCCCGCGCATGTGTGCTGCAGATGGCCGCACGTACAAGGTACTGCACTTGACGACGCGGACGGATTCACGGCGGGACTCTTTCCGTGTCCTGGTCGATGAGCTATTCGTCGTCAACGCCGATCTAGTTACGCGCCGCGCTCGTGTCGAGGCAGACCGTCAACAGCATCTGGCTTTCTTCGAGCGCCACCACATCGTGCTCGACGCCGGGCGCCAGAACCAGCAAGTGGCCACCGGGAATATCATGTGTCTGGCCTTCAGCGGTTACCTGAAGATGTCCCTTAAGCACCTGGATGGTAACGACCCCTTTTGCGCAATGCTGAGCCAGGCGCGTCAAGCGGCCAAAAAGGAACAGCGACACGGAGAGAGGTCCGCGTTTGTAAAGCGTTTCCTGACGATGACCGGACTCGCCGGCCCGGAGTTCCTGGCGGAGTTTTTCGGCCACTTCGTCCAAATTGAAGCCATGTTGCGGCGCGGCGAATCGTGATTCGGGGTGCTCTCGCAAACGGTCGGATTTTTGATTTTCCATAAGATTGGTCTCCATCGGATGAAGGCTATTTTACCCTTGTACACATCTTTCACGTGTTTGCGAACGCCGGGCGCTACTATCAGCGAGAAAGCGGAAGCACGTTTAGTTTTAATATTTAGCTCTCGCTATTCGTCATCTGATCGTTATGCTCTTCCACCTGTCGGATGAGTAGACGCCTCGCGTTGACCAACCGGCGACACTTCCCTCCCTTCAACGATCAGGAGCCCGACAATGCAGACCATGAAGTTTTCAACCAGCGGAGGCGCTCTGCGCGCACAGCGCACTCAAACGGCGCAGCGAGCGCTTCAGGCGGCCGTGGAATCGCTGGAGATGCGGCGGCTGTTTACGACAATCATGGTCACGAGTCTGGAAGACAACACCACGGTGGACAACCAGGTGACGCTACGGGAAGCGATTGAGGCGTCGATGACGCATGCGAGCGTTGACGGGTCGGCCATCGGCACCGGCCAGGACACCATCAACTTCGATCCCGCGTTGGCAGGCAAGACCATCTATCTCAAGCAGGTCGACGACACCACCTTCGGCCCCTCGGCATTGGACGTTGCGACTTTGGGCCCTGACCGCACCACGCTCTACATCGACGGCGGAAAGAAAGGCATCACCATCGCCCGCGATCCCTCCGTTGCCAATCTCCGATTATTCCATCTTCTCAATGGGGCGGGATTAGGTTTGTCCAACCTGACCCTCAAGGACGGCCACGCCCAGGGCGGGGATGGCGGCAGTGGTCTGCGCGGCGGCGGGGGCGGCGCAGGCATGGGCGGCGCTATCTTTAACGAAGGAAACCTTCTTCTCGATCACACGAGCGTCATGAATAACACGGCGCAGGGCGGCAACGGCGGCAATGCTGTGGTTGCTGCAAAAGGCGACGGCAGCGGCGGCGGGCCCAACGGTGGACTGGTGAACAGTGATGGCGGATTGAAGGGTGGGTTCGGCGGTGGCAGCGCGGGTGGGGCGGCCGGCGGCTTCGGCGGCGGTGGCTCCAATATTTACGTCTCCGATCCCCCCACCGGCTTCGGCGGCGGGAACGGCGGATCGGATATCGGCAGCGCTGGCGGCGGTGGCGGCGGCTTTGGCGGTGCCATCTTCAACAGCGGCCGCAGCGATGGACAGGCCAGCTTCAGCATTGTCAACTCCACGCTCACTGGCAACACCACCACCGGCGGAAATGGCGGCACCTCCGACAGTGTCGACGCCGCCGGCAGTCCCGACACCGACACCGCCTCCGGCGATGGTGGCTCGGGTGCGGGAGGTGCCATCTTCAATGTAAACAGCACCGCCAACGGAGGTGAAGAAATCCTCTTCTCCACCCTTACCGGCAACGACGTCATTCCCGGCCGCAGCGGTAACCCCAGACGCTTTCCCGGCACTTATGCGGGTCCCGCCCTCTACAACCTCGCCTATGACCTCGGCTCAACAGCCCAGACCAGCGAAGTCTGGATATCCAACTCCATCCTCGATAACGGCTTCGCATCAATCGAGAATCAACTCCTCAGCAGCGATCCATTGGATGCCGCAACCCTCAATTTTGCTGCCCCCTGCATCATCGGAAATTTTATCTTTACCGGTTACGTGCAACAGCTCTCCCATGATGACGTAGTCGGTTTTGCAAATCTCATAGACTCCGCCTCGGGCCTCGATCCGGCCGGCTTGGCCAATCACGGCGGGCCCACCCAGACAATCGGTCTTCTTTCAGACAGCAAAGCTATCGATGCCGGCGATGATTCACAGAATTCCATCCGCGGATTGACCACCGATCAGCGCGGTGGGCCGTTCAAGCGCGTTTTCGGCGTTCACTCGGACCTTGGCGCCTTCGAGCGGCAGCCGTATATCCTTTCGGCGGTGAAGCCGGTGTTCCAGAATGCCAAGTCCGGATTCAAGGCGATCGACTTCAGTGGCCAGTACAACAACCCCGATGGCAAGCCGCTGTCGATCATCAAGTTCATCGATCTGCCCACGCACGGTAGTCTCAGCCTTGTCACCGGGGCTCTTGCTCCGCCCACCCCGATTGTTGCGGACACCGAGATCGGCCTCAACCAGGTGCAGTTCCTGAAGTTCAACCCCGACGCCAACTACATTGGGCCTGACGCCTTCACCTGGAAAGGTTCTGATGGGACAGCTTTCACGGCCGACGCGGTCGCGTTTGGGTTGAATGTAAAGCCGCATGACGTGCTGACGCCCACGGGTGTGCTGATCACGACGACGGAGGCGAAGTTTTTCAGTGGAGCAGCGGCGTACTTCACATCGGACAACACGTCGCTGGGCGCGAGCGCATTCTTTGCTGACGTTGACTGGGGAGATGGCGCCGATTCGGGCGGCACGGTCTCACAGGACAGCGCCGGGCATTTCAAGGTGCTGGCGGGACACACGTATAAGGAGCAGGGCCACTACGGCATCAATGTGTTCATCCATGACCGGGCCGGATTCGCGACCATTGCCCACTCCAACGCCAACATCGCCGATGCCGCCATCAGCGCTTCAGGCAGGAGCTTTGGAGCGCGGGTGAACCAGCAGTTCACGCAGACGCGTGGCATCGCTGGTGGATGCCAATACGCTCAACACCAATCCGCATGACTACGCCGCGACGATCTTCTGGGGCGACGGGAGCAGTTCCGCGGGTGGCTTCAAGCTGAACAGCGCCGGGCACTGGGATGTGTTTGGGTCGCACAAGTACACCAGCAGGAAGACGGTTGGCGTGTCGATCCAGATTCATGATGTGGGCGGGAATTCGACTGGAGCGAGTTGCAATATTGGCGTGAGCTAACGCTTTTCATGCGGTCGCGCGTGTGAACGAGCCGCGAGCGTGAGCGAGGTGGTGAAGGCCACTTCCTTACGGGCGCGGCTCGTTAATGCGCGGCTGTCACGAACAGTCTGCATTGGCGACTGGACTATGGACTTCACACTTCATGGGCACCCGGGTCCTCAATCGCGGCGGGAGGCCCGACTTCTGAAGTCAGTTCTTCGATGGCCAGGCGGATGCGGCGGATGGGGGTGCGTTTTTTGTAGTTGCGGTCGATGCTGCGGAAGCGGATCTGGGCTAATTGGTCGATGAGGAAGACGGCCGGGTGGGGGAGCATGGCCGAGGAGGTGGCGTTGCGGTTGCGGACACCGTACTGGTCGATGACGGTGAGGTTTTCGTCGCTGAGGAGGGGGAAGGTAAGCTGAAGCTCTGAGGAGAGGTGGGCACAGGTGTGGGGGGATTCGGGGCTGATGGCGGCGAGGCGCGGGCCGTAGGATTCCAATTCGGGAAGGTGGGATTGGAGCTTGGAGAGGTAGCGGCGGCAGAAGGGGCACCAGTGGCCGCGGAAGAAGACGAGGATGAGTGGGGCTTGGGTGAGCTGATGGAGGAGATCGAATTGCTGGCCGCGATGATCGGGGAGGACGAAGTCCGGGGCCGGGAGGGGCCGGGAAAGGAGGGTGGTTGGAGGTGCGGTGGACGGCATGTCCACTTGATTGTGCATAGAGAGGTGAGTGGCGGGAAGAGGAAGAATTTTGATCTCTATTGAGGCGTTGCGGGGGGCGCGGCGGGAGGAACGGCCGGGGTGGCTGGGGGAGTGTCGCCAGCCGCAGGCGGCGCGGCGGGGGTGGCAGGGGGGGCGGCGGGAGGTGCATCGCCATTGGCGGGAGGGGCGGGGGTACCGGCGGGCGCGGGCGGGCCGCCCATGGCGGCCGTGAATGCTTTCAGAATGTCAGCGGGCGTGGCGTAGGTTCCGGCGGTGATTCCCTCGGTGATCATGTCCATGGCGTTGCCCTTGGCGATCATTGACTCACTGGTTTCGGGCTTGCCGGTGTTTGTCACTTTCCAGGTTCCGTCGGCCTGTTTGGTGAGGGTCAGATCTTCGAAGGCGACGGCATCGCCGTTGAGTTTTCCAGGGGTTAGCTTAGCCAGGGTGGGCGGATCAAGAGGGAAGGGGAACACCTGCTGATCGGGGAACTTTGCAGCGACGGCATCGGCCAGCTTTTTCATGCTGCTGAACAACTTGGCCGCAGCGTCGAATTGGGCGGCCTGCTCGGCCGGGAGTTCGGCGAGGGTCTTGGCGGTGGCGACATCATTTTTGCACAGTGCATCGACGAACTGCGTGTAGACTGTTCGAGCTTGCGCGACCTCCGGCGTATCTTGAGGCGCGCCGCCGGGGGCGCCTTGGGTGGTGGGGCCGCCGGGCGTCGCGGTCTTGGCGGCTTGCGTCAGGGTTTTCACTTCCTCGGGCGTGGCTTCGCGGTAGGCGATGAATTCGCCGGAGCGCAGATCGCTGGGGGCGGCGAAAAGTTTCTTGACGTTATCGTCGAGGGCGAGGTAGGCGCTGCTGGCGAGTTTCAGTGCGTCGAGGGCTTTTGTATCGGCGGCGGTGGCGACGGCCTGGGCGTCTGTTGATTTGGTTTCGTCGCCCATGCGCTTGGCCTGGATGGCGTCCTGGTGGGCCAGGAAGCGGCTGGTGTTCTGGACGCTGTACAGGCCGTACTTGGCGAAGGTTTGGGCTTCGGCAGCGCTGTCGGCGAGGCCGGGAAGCTTGGAATCCACGACGGCTTTGAGATCGCTTTCGGCGCTTCCTTCGCCGGACGTGTTGGCGACGCTGTATTCTTTGACTGCGTTGTCTTGCGCTTCTTTCAGTGTGTCGTCTACCTTAGCGAGATCTTCGGGGAGGAGTTTGGGGTCAATGGATTGAAGTTGATGGGCGACGGCGGCGGCGTCGGCGAGGAGGCTGGCCTGGGAGGCGAAGAGGAAGCCGGTGGTGTTGAATACGCGGCCACGGCTAAGGCGGTAGGGTTCCTGGCGATTGAGATCTTTGATTTCCTTGAGGAGCATGGCCCGGGGCGACTTGGTGTCGGGGAGGCTGCCAATCTGTTTTTGGTAATCAGTTAACGCTTTGTTGGCGGCGGTGGAGGCGGCGGCGAAGGATTTTTTCGCATCTTCGAGGAGGGCGAGGGCCTTGGTGCGCTTTTCGTCGAGTTGCTTGAGCACATCGGCCAATTGCCTGGAGGTGGTAGTGAGGGAGGGGGCGGGCTTGGTGGTGGCGGCGGAGGCAGCGCCTTCGACGATGTTTTTGATGTCGGCTTCCAGAGCCTGTTGCTGCTGCTCGACCTGTGCCCAAGCGGCTTTGAACTGATCGACTTGTTTGTTCAACTGATCGACGGCGGCGTCGGCCATGGCGGAGCGCTGTTTGTAGTCGGCCAACTGGCGCTGGAGGCCGGCGATGTCGGCGGCGAGGACGTCCATCTGATTGGCGAGGTTCTGGGCTTTTTCGCGGGCGTTGAGGGATTGCTTGGTGAGTTCCAGCGACTTTTGTTTCTGCTCGATGGATTTGGCGAGATCGGCGGGGTTGGTGCTGGGCAGGACGTTTCGGCCTGCTTCGGCTTGTTTAGACAGTTCGGCCATCTGCTGCTCGGCAGTGGCGCGATCGGGGGCGAGGGCGTCGCTCTTTTGCTTCAGTTCATTGATCTGTTTTTGAACTTCCGCGGCCTTGGCTTCGAGGTCGGCCTTTTCTTTTTTCTTTTCGTCCTGTTTGGCGGTGATGGCATCGAGCACGGCCTGGCCGTCGGCGGTGGGGGCCTTCGCGGGGTTTTGGAGGGCGTAAACGGCGCTTTGTTGTTTGTTGGCGAGGATCTGCGAGGCGAGCAGGCCAAGATCAAGAACATGCTGGCGGGCCTGGGCCTCGAGAGGTTGCATTTCCTGCATCACGGCGAGGGCTTGCTCATCGCGCTGTTCGGCGTAGACGCCTTTGGTGTAGGCCTGGATGTTGAAGGCGGTGACGGAGTTGTCGGCGGCGGATTTGAGGGAGGCGGCGCTTTGGTCGAGCAGTTTTTGTGCGTCAGCGAGATCCTGCTGAGCGGTGCGGCGGATGGTTTCGGGATCGGAGCCCCCTTTGAGACGGGCGGCCAACTTGGAGTCGCCTTTGGCGACGGCGGCGGCGATGGCGGGGAGGGCTTCGGCCTCTTCGCGCTTCATGCGCGCCAGCTCGAGTTTCTGGCGACCTTCGGCGACCTTCTGGGTCACTTCTTTTTCGGCCTTGTTGGATTCGGTGTCGAGTTTTTCGCAGCCAGTGATTGTGAAACCGGCGACGGCAGTAGACAAGGCAAGTGCGGCGAACCGCGGCAGGGTGTTGCGCATGAAGGGATCTCCTGGGCCAAAGATGCTGAGACTCAAAGGTGTCCTGGCGCCCCGGTCGCGCAAGTGAGCGCGAAGGTGCAGCGGATTTTGCGGCTTATGTGTCGTAAAGTCAAACATGCGCTGGCTTTTGCGCTTCGGAAAGGAGGGAGTGGACGGACGGCGTTGCGAGGGCCGGATCAACTTGACAATATTCAAAGGGAAAGTAGTATAAAACGTGCTGGTCCGACAGGGCCAACTGTCCGCAGGTTAGAAGCTTATGCGGATCGGCGGAGGGAGTTGCCGGCCGGTGCGATTTTTTGCCGATGTTTTGCTCCGGTGTATTGCTCTGCCGTGAAGATGAATTGGTCGCTTGCCTTGCGGATGAACACCACTGATTGACACCCCTGTTTAGAAGGAGCCTGCCTTGAGCGCTCTCACCAAATTGTTTGTTGTATTGCTGGTTGTTTGTTCTCTTCTGCTGGTTGCGGCAGATGTCGTCTTTGTGAATCGTGTGGAGGATTACAAGACCAAATACACGACGGAGCAAAACAACACGAAGCTGGTTAACGCCAACCTGGAAAACGTGCGGGCGGATCGCGACGCGGCGCGGGCGGAGATCCTGGCCCAGGCGGCGGAGCGCAACGCGATGAAGAGCGCTCTGGACGACAAGCTTGCGGCGGCCGATGCGCAGAACAAGCAACTGAATGCGTCGATCGCCGGGCTGAATAGTCAGCTTGGGGTGAAGGACGCGCAGATCACGTCGCTGAATGAGACGATCAAGAGCGCAGACGGCGCAGGAAAACGCGGGGAAGGAAATCGCAGCGTTGCGGGATGATCGAAGCAAGCTGCAGCAGCAGAATGGCGACCTGAACATTCAGGTGACGCGTGTGACGAAGATCAACGATCAGCAGCAGGCGGAGATTGCGAACCTTCAGGAACTGGTCGCGGCCGAGAAGGACCGCAGCAAGGCGCTGGCTGTACAACTGACGCAGCGCGGCGGTGGTGGGGGCGCGGGTGGGCCGGCGGTTCCGGGTGGCACGAGTGCGCCGGCGGGCGGAAGCATGGCCCCGATCAATGGGATCATTCGTCAGGTTCAGGTTGTTGGGGATGTGCCTTATGCGATGATCTCTGTCGGAAGCGCCGATCACGTTCAGAAGGGGATGAAGTTCAGCGTGGTGGATCAGGCTGGGAACTTTATGGGCGTGGTCACCGTGACGGATATTCAGCCCAACGAGGCGTTTGGGCGCGTGACCGGGCCGCCGGACAAGGTGGAAGGGATCAAGCCCAACATGCGGGTGACGACGAATCTGTGATTGATGCGAAGGTGTTGGCGGGCAGCTTGAGAGATTGTTGTTGACGAGGAGTTTTCATGTCACGCGGAATCAGCGGCGAGACGACTGTTATCAAGCCTTCGAATAATGTGTACACGGTTCTGAGCATCATTGGGACGCTGGTGGTGTTGGGGGGGCTGGCGGTTTTGTATATGCGGAGTACAGCGCTCTTTGGGCTGGGGCCGTTTTAGTCCTGGGGGGAAGTGGACACCACGGAGGCACGGGGGGCACGGAGGGGACTTGAGGTGGGGGGTTTGGGGCGGGAGCTTTAATTTATTTTTGGTAAGTAGCCACGGGCGGGACGCCCGCATTACGGATTTGGGGCGGTGGGGATTGTCTTAGGCTCATTTTGTTTGATGGCGGTAGAATGTGGCGGCGGGTGGTGCCGTTGTTTCTTGTTGCCATGCAGACTCTCACGTTTCAATTTCTGGATGTGCGGCCGATGGTGGATGGGGAGCTTGAGTTGGTTGAGCCGGCGCTGCGATGGGTTGAGCCGCTTTTGGCGGCGTGTAATCATCCGCTGACGCGTCGTGATTTTCCGGAAGTAAAGCAGGTGAACCGGTCGGATCTGCTGCGGTTCATTGAGAAATGCCCGAGGGGGCGACAGCGGCCGGACACGGAGCGCGGGTTGGTGCCGGCGTATCACTACTGGATGCGACTTCGGCCGGAGTATGGGCCGCCGATTGGCATTGCGGGTGGGCTTGGATTGCGGATCGCGTCGACGCCGCACATTGAGCTTTACGCGGGGCACATTGGGTATCACGTTTATCCGCCGCGCGCGGGCATCATTATGCGGAGCGTGCGTGCAGGCTGCTCTTTCCGCTGGTGCGGCGGCATGGATTGACGCGGGTGTGGATTACCTGTGATCCTGATAATGCTGCCTCGCGGCGCACGTGTGAGCGGCTGGGCGGGGTGATGGTGGAGCGGGTGAGGGTGCCGGAAGATGATCCGCTGTATGCGCGGAGACCGGGAAAAATGCCGATATTGCATCGAGCTTGGGGACTGATCGCGCCGGCCGGCCATTTCAACATTTCCGTAAATGCACTTCTTTTGCTTGTTCAAGGATTGAATCGTAGATCACGGGTGCCGGGTTGAACTTTCGATCCGGCGGCACTGGTACTGAGGTGAGGCATCTTATCGGCGTGTGGCAGGCAGTCTGCATCAGCGCCGTCTTAAGTCTCGCCGCAGCGCCGCCGATGTCATTACCAGACAAACCCCTTTTGGAGGCAGAGAAAATGCGCAACGTTCGAAAAAGCACGCGTGGTTTCACGCTCGTGGAAATTCTGATTGTCGTGATCATCCTTGGCATTCTGGCGGCCATTGTGATTCCGCAATTTACCAATGCCAGCCAGGACGCTCGCAAGAGCAGCCTGACCAGCCAGCTCCAGACTCTGCGGTCGCAGATCCAGCTGTACAAGCTGCAGCATGGCGACACGTTGCCGAACATGGTGACGGACTGGACGCCGCTGACGACGCAAACCACCTACGGCAGCGGCAGCTTTGGGCCGTACATGCAGGCTGCGCCGGTAAATCCGTTGAACAGCAAGAGCAGCGTGGTGAACGGGGATGGCTCGGCCGCGTCGGGCACGCCTTGTGGATTTATTTATGACTACAGCGCGGGGACGGGGACTGGCCGAATCTTCGGGACCGACACCGACGGCAAGAGCGTATACGTGGAATAAGCAAGAGTCACCCCGGCGAAGTCGTCCCTCGCCGCGGTGCTTGAATGAGTGGAAGCGCGACTGACGCAAAAAAGATCGCGTATTTGAAATGGTCGGCCAGATCGGGCGCAGCGAAATGGGCTTAACTTACTCCAGCATCCTTCGCTCTCGCGTTCGCCGATGGACAGTGCGCGGCGGCTTCACGCTCATCGAAATCCTGATCGTCGTCGTCATCCTGGGGATTCTGGCGGCGATTGTTCTGCCGCAGTTTTCGAATGCGACGCATCTGACGCGCGAGAACATGCTGAAGGACGATGCGCGTTACCTGCGGATGCAGATCAACGTGTTCAAGGCGCAGCATCGCGATATCGCGCCGGGGTATCCGGGGGGAGATTCGACGGCCGCGCCGACGGCGACGGATTTTCTGGCGGAGATGACAGGCTACACCGACGAATATTGCAACATCAGTTCAGCGCAATCGGCGCAATACAAGTATGGGCCGTATCTGACCAAGATGCCCCCAAACCCGATCAGCAATTTGAACACGATCCTGGTGGTAGGCAGCGGCCAGGCCATACCGGCGCCGACGGGCACGTACGGCTGGATGTACAAGCCTTCGACACAGGAAGTGGTGCCTGATCTGGCCGGAGCGGACTCCGATGGCAAGCTTTACATTGACTATTAATCGAGCGGCAGCCGGGCGAAAAGCGCGCGGCTTCACGCTTGTTGAGAGTCTGATCGCGGCCACCGTGCTGGCGGCGTCGGTGATCGGCATCACCGGGCCTTTAATCGCATCGAGTCAACAAGCGGAGGTCCTCCAGCAGAACAGCATGGCCATCTCGCTGGCCCAGCAACTGATGGAGGAGATCACGTCCAAACCGTTTTATGACCCGGTCGATGGTTCGACGACCCTTGGCCTGGGGGCGACCAAGACTGACCGAAGCAAATATAACAATATCGGTGATTACGACACCTACACGGACAAGACCAGCAGCATGGTGACGCTTGGCGGGACGAGCCTGAGCTTTCCGTCGGGCGGGATATACACGCGTTTGGTCCACGTCGAGTATCGCGCCACGCCAGCGGGGACCTCCGCCGCTTCGGGCACGTTTGCCTTGGTTCAGGTCACCGTAACCGGGCCAATTGGAGCGCCGGTGGTGCTGTCGCGCCTGGTCAGCAACGTGCCGTGGGCTCCATGAGAAATAATGTTCAGCACCACCACACATTTTCGCCCCCGTCGCGGCTTCACGTTTGCGGAGTTGTCGATGGGGTTGTGCATCATGGCGATTATCGCGGGCGCGGTGGCGGCGCTGACGGGGGCAGTTTCGACTGGGTGGGAGGCCAGCGAGAGCACGCAGGCGGTGCAGATTGGGACGCGGCAGATCGTGGCGCAGCTTCAGCGCCTGCTTCGCGATGGCAAGTATGTGGGCCTGGCGACCAAGGATGGGCAGTTGGTGAAGGCGGCGGGTTCGACGCTTGCGGCCGGCAATTACAACGCGGACATCATGTTCTGGAGCAGCGACACCAACGGCGATTTGCGGATGCAGTTGAGTGAGATGGCGCTGATCGAGCACGATATATCCAGCAAGACGCTTCGGCTGTACCAGATCCCTTCCACGGCGACCAACGCTGCGACGGTCTGCACGGTGAGCGACATCAGCAGCACGGACGCGGCCATTGCGTTTAAGGCGCTTCCCAATTGCGCGTATCAGACAATTGCGACGGGAGTGACGGCCGCCAGCTTCGCGGCTTATCAGGTGAGCGTGTCGGCGTCGGGGCAGCGGCCAAGTGTGGAATTTGCCCTGACGTTTAGCCTATCGGGTCCAAGCGGTGCGGTTGCGAACAACGCGCAGACGGTGCAGGCGAGGCTGGAATATGGCACCGCGACGCTTCGCTCACCAACGACCCAGCCGTGAGAAAATTATGAACGCATTACAAACGCCAAGAAGAGGATTCGCGCTGGTGATGGTGGTTGCCGTCATCGGGCTGACGGCGGTGATGGGCTTCGCGATGCTGTCGGGGACGCAGCTACAGGTGCAGACGGGGCAGAATGCGATGAACGCAGCGGTGGCGGACTCGCTGGCGGAGTCAGGAATGAATCTGGCAGCGTATTACGTGCAGTATCCGACGTATGCGCCGTCTCTCAATGCGTCGGGATTCTGGGCGGGGGCGACGGGGTATTCGTTTGGGACAAGCGTGGGTGGCACCGTCGATATTACCGTCACCTCGCCGGCCACGAATGTGTATAGCATTACGTCCACGGGAAAGTACGGCGCGAGCAGTTCGTCCAGCACGCAGCGAAAGATCGCCAGCACGCTGAAAGTGAACCCCGGCCTGCAGTTCAAGTATGGCGCGACTTTCAGTGGGGGCGTCACGCTTCCCTCGATGGTGCAGGTGACCGGCGGCGTTCAATGCAATGGAACGCTAACCAATTGGGCCAACATCAGCGGCACGGTCTACTCGAACGCGATCAGCAACAAAGGCGTTTATTCGGTGGTGTGGCAGTTGCTGTCGACAAACACCAAATATGCGTGTCCGACGCTGACAAATCTCAAGGACTATCGCACCTACACCTACCAGGGCCAAACGTACAGCGCCACAACGCTTAGCTCGGGGACCATCGCCACCAGCGCGATCCTGGGTAGTAGCTCGAGCAATCCTGCCGGAATTTACTATTACAGCGGCAACGTGACGATCAACGGCAACGCGACGATCAACGGGACGCTGATCGTGGACAATGGGTCGCTGACGATCAACGGCACCGGCAGTTCGATCACGGCCGCGAGCGGATATCCGGCGCTCCTGGTTCGGAGCAGTGACTTCATATTTAAGGGTGCGCTGAGCAGCAGGTCGTTTACGGTGAATGGGGTGACCTGGCTGGGCGGGGACCTGAAATCTTCGGGGTCGTTCCTGGGTGGAACGCTGGCGTTTAACGGGGCGGTGATTTTCGGCAATGGGGGAACCGTGGATAGCGGGTTCACTCCGTTGGTAGCCGTCAAATTTAATTTTGATGCGACCAAGGCGATAGCGCCCGACATGGATAAGAGCGTTTCTTCGCCGGGGGTTAAATTTACTTCGTGGCAGCAATAGGAGAACGACATGAAAACAACCAGGCTTCTGGTGGTGGTGGTTTTGCTTCAGGGGTTGATTCTGCTGGGCCAGTGGACGGGGGCGCCGGTGCATCAGCGGGCATACGCCGAGGCGCCTGAAGCGATGAATTCGCGGGCGCTGGCGGTTGATGAGTTACGGGACCTGAACCGAAAGATGGACAAGCTGCTGGACATCCTGGGCAGCGGCAACCTTCAGGTGCGCGTGGCGTCACCCGATGACAATACAAAGGAGTCTGGCCGTCATTCTGGAAGGTAGCGGCCGGGAGAGGATGGTGTTGCGAGAGAGCGTGTTGGCGGATGCCAATCGGAGATTGCACATGCACAAGACGCTTCACGTAATTCGCCGCGGCTTCACCTTGATTGAGATCCTGGCGGTGGTAGTGATCCTGGGCCTGAGCGCCGCAGTGATTCTGCCGCAGATGGGCTCGCGTGACGATCTGAAGGCCGCCGCTGCCGCGCGGATGTTGATGGCGGATCTGGTTTATGCGCAGAACCGGGCCATCACTTACCAATCGAATCAGTACGTGCAGTTTGACACGGTGCATCAGAAGTATTCAGTGATGAATGCGCAGCTGGCGGTGTTGACGCAGCCGGTGAATCTCACCCCGTACACGATGACCTTCGGCACGGGCGGCAGTTATGGCCTGACCGATGCGTCGTTGTCGATTGCGTCGATCAATCTGGTGGGACCGTCCAATGCGCAGCAGTCGACGCTGGGATTTGACGACCTGGGCACGCCGCTGGTTTATCACAGCGATGGCACGACCGAGACGCTTACGACGGGGACGATTGTGGTGAAAAGCAACGCGTACAAGCTGCAAATTACCATCGCGGCCTATACCGGGCAGCTTAGTGTGACGAATATCCCATAGACGCATGATTCGCCTTACCCGATCCCAAGTTCAGCCCATCGGCCTGGATATCGGTCACGACAGCATCAAGATGCTGCAGATCGAAGTCGCCGGTGACGCATTGTCGGTGGTTGCGGCCTACCGCCAGCCGTTCCCGCCGGAGGTGCGGGCCGATCCGTCGTTGCGGCTGTCGGCAAGCGGCACCCTGATCCGGCGGATGCTGCGCGAGGGGGGCTTTTCGGGACGGCGGGTTATTACCTGTATTCCCCGTGAGATCCTTCACGTGAAGAACCTGCGTCTTCCGATGATGCCGGCGGCCGACCTGGAAGCGGCCGTGCTTTTCGAGGCGCGCAATCTTTTCAGCTTTGATGCCGATGATGCGCAGATTCACACGCTGCCGGCCGGGGAGGTGCGGCAGGGGGGCGACGTTCTACAGGAAGTGATTGTGCTGGCCGCGCGCAACGAGGACTTAAGCAACTACGTGGAGCAGCTTTGCCGTTGCGGCATCACGCTGGATTCACTGGACGCTGAGCCATGTGCGCTTTATCGGGGGGTGGATCGCTTCATTCGGCGGCGCGAGGACGAGCAGGAAGTTCACGTGACCGTGGATGTGGGGTACCGGCGGAGCCAGGTGGTGATCGGCAAGGGCCGGGAGATCAGCTTCTTTAAGCCAATTGATATTGGCGGGCTACACCTGCACGAAGCGATCAGCCAGAAACTCAGCATCAGCGTGGATGAGGCACAGGCGCTGCGGCGGCGGCTGACGGAATCGCCGGAGCCGGATGAAGCGCGCGACTCGGTGCGGCAGGCGGTCTTTGATTCGATGCGGAATGTCGTTGAGGGTTTGGCGCGGGAGATTTCTCTGTGCCT
This sequence comes from uncultured Phycisphaerales bacterium, assembly GCA_963788015.1. Lineage (GTDB taxonomy): Bacteria > Planctomycetota > Phycisphaerae > Tepidisphaerales > Tepidisphaeraceae > JBBRHH01. Next base: position 408,795 of record CAWBEY010000011.1, on the reverse strand, counting down.
GCGCTATCACTCGGTCACGTTTCGGGGCCATCGCCCGTCGCGGGTGCGGCTTGTCGGCGGCGAGGCGGCCGATCCGCAGCTATTAACGACGTTGAACTCGATACTGCCTGTTCCGGCCGAGCCGGGGAGGCCGCTGGTGAGCGTTAACATCAGCCGGATGAAGCCCGCCGATCGTCGGGGTGCCATGTCGGAGTGGGCGCTGGCGTTGGCGCTGGGATTGAAGCGTACAGAAGGACGTTTTGGGCCGCGCGATGGGAAGCCGCGCGACCCTACGGCGCCGGTGGGGACGATCGCGCAGACGGTTGATCTGGGCAAGGCGATCCAGACGTTGGCGGTTGAGGAGAAGGCATTGGCAGAGGCGGGGCCGCGTGCTGCATCCTCGCGGGGTGGTGTTAGCGGCGGGGGCAGCACGATTGGGGGCTTTGTGCCGCCGGAGGCCGGGCGGGGAATTCGTCCTGAGCCGCCGCGCGTGGTGCAGGAGGTGGGGCATGCGTGAACTGGAATTTCTGCCGGCATGGTATCCGGAGCTTCACCGACGCCGCCGCCTTTTGTTTCTGCAGATATGGATGACTTTGGCGCTGGCGGCAGGGTTGGCGTTCTGGTTGTTTCTGGTGAACCGAAATGGACTAGTAGCCGAGTCAAGCCTCGAGGAACTTCGTTTCAAGCTGGTGAAGAGCGACGAGCGGCTGGACAAGATGGAACGGCTTCGGCAGCTCAAGGATCAGCTTCAGCAGCAGGCGCAGATTCAGGCGAAGCTGGGCGTACACGTGGAGTCGGCGCGTCTGCTGGCGAAGGTGGCGAGCCTGATGCCCGCAAGCATGTCGCTGCTGGATTTGGCGGTGGAGACCGAAGAGATTTCGCAGAACCTTCCACCGCTTGCACTGGCGGCGCTGAAGGACCCGAAGAATCCGCCGATGGAACGCCGCCTGAAGACGCGGCTGATTGGCGTGGCGCGCCACGGACGTGGATGTGGCCAACTTCATTACGGAGCTGACGAAGGTGCCATTTTTTGATCATGTCTCGATGGACTACATCCGCGACCGCCACGACGGGAAATATGTGATGCGCGAATTTCAGTTGACGTTTTCCGTCAGCCTGAGCCTTCCAGGGGGGACCTGATCCATGCGGCCTCTCCAAAGCAAGACAGCATTATTCGCACGCGCACAGTGGGTCCTTGCGGGATTCCTGATAATTGCGCTGGGTGGTTTCTATTTTGTGGGCTATCTCCCCATGAACTCAAAGCTGCGCGGGCTGCGCCAGGAGATTGAAATCAAGCGGCGCGACCTGGCATTCAGCCAGTCCAAAGGTTTCGACCTGGATCGACTGACGCGCGACGTGGAGCACCTGCAGGCGGACGTTGAACGCAATGGAAAGAAGCTTCCCAAAGAGCCGGAGCTTGGACAGTTTATTGCCGATCTTTACCAGGTGGGCCAGCAATCGGCGCTGCTGAATTTTACGGTCGAGCCGAATGCTTCACGGCGATTTGACCTGTTTTTTGAATTGCCGATCAAGATGCGGTTTGAAGGTGACTTCAGCAACGCGGCCCGTTTCCTGCGGCAAGTCGAGGATTTACAGCGCCTGACGCGCGTACACCATCTCAATATCAAGTCGCGGCCGGACAAGGACGGCAAGGAGGGGCGGGTTGATGTGGAAGTGGTGATGAACATTTACTTCGGTGATTGAAGATGGCCCAGCGCATTAACAGTTCATGGCAGACACGGCTGACGCAACGCGTGAAGGCCGAGCCGAAGAAAGCGGTTGTGCTGGGGGTGCTGATCGTGCTGATGGCAGGGCTATGGGGGAAGATGATGTCCAAGGACGGCGAGGGGAGCGGCCCGGCGTCGGCTTCGGCGGCGATTGACTATGCCGCTGCGGCCCCGACCGTATCGTCTTTGCCCCTGACGCCCACTAAAAACAGCAGTGACAGCTTCCGGGAATGGCTTTCGGGCCGACTGCCGCTGGTGTCGCGGAATCTATTTGCAGTGGAGTGGGATTACTTTCCGCAGGTGGCGAGCAAGAGCAACAGCGCCACGCCGGAGAATTTCTGGAACCAGCTGGCAAAGTCGATGAACTCGCGCGCGATGAAGAGAGCAGGCGCAGAAGCATCATGATCGGGAACCTCTGCCAGGAGGCGACCCAGAAGGTGCATCTGCAGTCGACCATGGTGAACCCGGAGAATCCGAAAGCCATGGTGAATGGAAGTCTTGCGAAAGTGGGAGACGTCGTGGAGGGTTTCCGCCTCATTCGCATTGAGGCCAGGCGGATCTATGTCGAGCGCGAGGGCATCACGCTCTCGGTCCCCCTGCAGTAAGCGGCACGAACGCGTACGAGCTCGCTTAAGTGCCGCCCTTCGAAAGAGGGGCGGGTTGATGCCCGATGTATTTTCGGGGCCACATGGTTCCCCGAATCAACAAGGCCGTAAAGGCCCTTAGCGAGCAGGAGACGACGTTATGCGCACTTTCCACAAGGCATCCGCACTTCTTTTTTTGGCCGCCGCGTCCGTTTATCCGAGTGGGGCGATCCTGGCACTTCCGGGGAAAGGGGATTCTTCTTCTGCCGGTAAGGCTGCCGCTCCAACGGTACAGGCCGTGACTCTTCCGCCCATTGGAGCGCCGGGCGCGGGTGATCCGGTTCCCACATCCGCGACACCCGACACCGATGCCAACGCGCAGGTGACGGTGTCGGAGTCGGGGACGTTTACGATTGACGTGGCCGACGCTGACATCGTGAAGGTGCTGCGAATGCTGTCGTCGCAGTCGCAGAAGAACATCATCGCTTCGAAGGATGTGAAGGGATCGATCTCAGCCAACCTGCATAACGTCACGATCAAGGAAGCACTGGATGCGATCCTTCGCGCCAATGGCTTTGTGTATCGCGAAAAGGGCAACTTCATTTATGTGTACACGGTTCGAGAGCTCACGGAAGTGGAGCGTAACGAGCGGCAGATGGGCACGGAGGTGTTTCACGTTTATTACACACCGGCCGAAGTGGCGGTGAACATGATCAAGCCCATCCTTTCGCCTGAGGCGGTGGTGGCGCTGACCAAGCCGTCGGAAGTGGGGATCGAATCCAGCGGCGCCAAGAGCACCGGGGGCAACACGCACGCTGTGGAAGATCTGCTGGTGATCAAGGATTACACCGACAATCTGGACAAGGCGAGAAAGCTGCTGAAAGAGATCGATCGCCGGCCGCAACAGATTGTCGTGGAAGCAACTATTGTTCGGGCTTCGTTGACGGAGGACAACGCACTTGGGATTGATTTTACGGTGCTGGGCGGCGTGGATTTCTCCACCATCTCGTCGGCCGGGGCGACGGCGGGGCAGGCGCTGAGCGGCGCCATCCTCGACAACAACAAGGCATCAGGCATTAACGACAAGGGGTTTGGCGGGGCATCGACGGGCTTTACCACCGGGACACAGGGCGTGCCGCCTGGCGGGCTGCGGGTTGGGGTCGTGAAGAACAACGTGGCGGCGTTTCTGTCGGCGCTGGAGACGACGGGTCACACGCATGTTCTGGCCAACCCGAAGATTTTGGCATTAAACAAACAGAAGGGGGAAGTGATTGTCGGTAAGAAAACCGGCTATCTGACTACGCTCGTTACGGAGTCGACGGCGGTGCAGAGCGTTGAGTTTCTGGAGACGGGCACCCGTCTGATCTTTCGGCCGTTCATCGGCGATGACGGGTACATCCGTATGGAAGTTCACCCGGAAGATTCGGACGGCGGACTGGTGAACAATTTGCCGGTGAAGACGACCACGGAAGTCACCAGCAACATCATGGTGAAGGACGGGCACACGGTGGTCATCGGCGGCCTGTTTCGCGAGAGCAACGAAGTTGATCGGGGGCAGGTGCCGTTTCTTGGGGATTTGCCGGGCGTGGGCCCGCTCTTCCGCCGCCAGCATGACACGACCAATCGCGAGGAAATCATCATTCTGCTGACGCCGCGGATTGTGAAGGATGAGAAGCAGTATGCGCAGGCTTCGGAGGAGATGCTGAAGGAAAGCGAGAAGTTGCGGGTGGGCGTGCGGCAGGGAATGATGTGGTTTGGGCGCGAGCGGTTGGCCGAGAGCGCCTATCAGCGGGCGCTGGATGAGATGAACAAGCCCAATGGGGACCGCCAGAAGGCGCTGTGGGAGCTGGATTGCGCGACGAACCTCAACCCGACTTTCCTGGAAGCGCACAACTTGAAGCAGAAGATCAGCGGCAAGCAGATCAGTAGTGTCGACAATTCCAGCATCCGCGACTTTGTGCGAAAGCAGGTGATGGCGGATGAACAGGCGCGGGCGACGACGCAGCCCTCGGCCGACGCTGGATTTGCCTCGCCGGCGACGATGCCGGTTGTGATGAAGGCCGCGACGACGCAGCCGATCGCTGTGGCGCCGGCGACCCAACCAGCGACGCAGCCTGTCGCGCATTTGCCTACCACCGTCAAAGCACCGTTTGTCTATGGCGGCGCTGATACCATTTATGACGCCGAAGGCGCCGATGACGCGGCGTTTGTCGTTGAGACAATTCGGACCAGGGAGACGGCGCAAAGGCCACGACGCGGCCAAACCGGATCCTTCAGACGGGTGGCGGATCAACGGTTACCGAGTTGCCAATGGACGAGGTGCCGGGGGCTAAGAAGTAGACGCTATCGCACCTGAGCCCAATCTTTCTGCCATCGAGGATCACCATGTTGAATCGCTTCCTGTTGATTACGTTGTTGCTTCTTGTGACGGCCGGCTGTTCTTCAGACAAGAAGGGGGATCTCACGCAGGCCCAGAAGTCGCACGGCGAGTGGAACGAGGCCCGGGCGAATGTGCTGGGCGGGCTCGCCCGGCAGCAGTATCAGGCCGGGAATTACGACGTATGCCGCAAGACGGTTGACGATGCGCTGAAGCTTGATGCGCAAAGCCTTCAGCTTCATCTATTGTCGGCGAAGTTATGCATTGAGCAGGGCCAGCTTGAGTCGGCCGAGCGGGAGCTGAAGCTGTGCCGGGACCTGGACGCGAAAAATGCCGAGGCGTGTTATCTCAGCGGCGTGATTTACCAGCGATGGCAGAAGCCGCAGGCTGCGTTTGATCTTTATTCCAATGCACTGGAGCTTCAGCCGGCGGAGTTGTCTTATGTGATGGCCAAGGCCGAGATGCTGGTGGCGATGGATCGGCCGGGCGAAGCGCTTTCAATGCTTCAGGAGAAGATGGGATATTACGAGAACAGCTCGGCCATTCGCGATGCGGTGGGGGAGCTTTTGGTACGGCAGGGAAAGTTCGCCCAGGCGGCGGACGTGTTGCGGCAGGCGAACATCCTGACGCCGGATGACGCGATCATTCGTGAGCATCTGGCGATTGCCATGTACTACGCCGGTCAGTATCCCGATGCCGCGCAGCTCCTGGGCCGGATGATGCAGGAAGAGCGATTTAGCAAGCGTGCGGATTTGTTTATGGCCATGGGGCAAAGCCAGTTGCAGATCGGCAAGCCGCGCAATGCGCGGGAGAGTTTTGAGCAGGCGGCGCAACTCGATCCAGGATCGGCGGCGGTGTGGCTGGATCTGGCGAAGGCGGCCATGCAGCTTAAGGATTTTCCGCGCGCGGAGCTGTCGCTGCGGAAGGCGAGCTCTCTGGATGCGAATTCGTCTGAGGCCACGCTGCTGCTGGGTTATCTTCGTCTGCGGCAGGGGAAGCTTCAGGAGGCGATGGTTGCGTTCCGAAGCGCCAGCAACCTGGATCACAACGACACGGTCAGCCTCTGCATGATTGGCTATGTCTTTGAGAAGCTTGGCGAGCCGTCGCAGGCGATCATCTGGTATGCGCGGGCGCTGAAGGTGAATCCTGGGGATGACATGGCATCGCACATGATGTCACAGGTGCAGATCGAGCCATAAGACACGGTTTATGGGGATGTTGGTCAAAAGCCTTTGCGTAATCCGGCCGAAGAGTGAGACAGGAGAATCCCCCGTTTTTCGCCGGAGCGATCAATAGTGCGTCGATCCACTTTTGTATTCATCATCATCTGTGTGCTGCTCGCGGCGGGGCTGGCGTTTATTTCCCGCGATGCACCTGAACTGCTTCGCATCCTGGAGCAGAAGCACGCCTATCTGCCGCTGGGGCAATTGCTGTTTTTCATCGCGGGGTTGATGGGGCTGGTTGCAAGCACCGAACTGCGACGCGGCTGCCGGAATCTATGCCGTCAGCTTCGCAACATGAGGTCGATGGGGAACATTACGCGGATAGATTCGCCGCAGGCTGACATGTGGTCGCTGGTGTCGGGGATGAACGGCGTGCTGGAGCTTGCGGAGCAGAATGTTTCCAGTTCCTCGTTGAAGCTGAAGGAGCTGGAAATCCAGCTCAAGGTGGCGACGGCCGAGCGCCAGCACGCCCAGGCCATCATCTATAGCATTTCGGATGCGGTGCTGGTGACTGATCCGTTTGATGAACTGGTACTTGCCAACGATTCGGCAGCGCGCACGTTTGATTTTGATCTGAATGCCGGGCGCGCACCCATTGACCGGATTCTCCATGATGCGGAAATGATCGGTCTCATCCGCGAGATGCGCAGCGCAACAGTCGCAGCGGCCGGCGCATCATCGAGCATCGGGTTAAAACGCCGGTGGGGGAGCGGACATTCAAGGTAACGCTTTCTTGCGTGGCCGACCGCTCGGGCAATCCCGCCGGCGTGGTGGCGGTTTTGCATGACATGACGCGCGAGCGTGAATTGGCGCAGATGAAGAACGACTTCGTCTCCAGCGTCAGCCATGAATTGCGCACACCGCTGGCCAGCATCAAGGCTTATACGGAAATGTTGATTGACGGCGAGGCGGCCGATGAGAAGACGCAGCGGGAGTTTTATGACGTGGTTCATAGTGAGGCGACGCGGCTTGAACGGCTGATCGACAACATCCTCAACATCTCGCGCATTGAATCGGGGCTGGTGAAGGTGACCAAGCGGGCGCAGAGTCTGATGGTGCTGGTGAAGGAAGCGGTGGAAGTAATCGCACCGCAGGCAGGGCAGAAGGAAATCACGGTCGAGGAAAATCTTACACCCGCGTTTTATCAGACGCTGATTGATAAGGACATGATGTATCAGGCGGTGCTGAACCTGCTGTCGAATGCGGTGAAATACACGCCGCAGGGCGGGAAAATTGGGGTTCAGACGATCATCGACGAGGCGAATAAGAAGGCCATTACTCGGATCAGCGACACGGGTGTTGGCATTCCGCCAAAGGACCTGCCGTTCGTGTTCGATAAGTTCTACAGGTCGGAGGCCAACAACCACATGGCCAAGGGGACCGGGCTTGGGCTGTCGCTGGTGAAGCACATTGTTGAGACGGTGCATCACGGGCGGATTTTTGTGGAGAGCCAGGTGGGCAAGGGCAGCACGTTTGGATTTGAACTTGATCTGGTGGATTAGCCCGCGGAGCAGGGCTTTAACTGAGCACGGAGCGTGAATCATGAGCGCAAAGACGATCCTGGTGGCCGACGATGAGTCGCACATTCTGCATGTGGTTTCGATGAAGTTGACCAATGCGGGCTATCGCGTGTTGACGGCGCACGACGGGCAGGAAGCGCTGGAGATAGCCCAGCAGGAAAAGCCGGATCTGCTGATCACCGATTATCACATGCCGATTCTTTCTGGCCTGGAGTTGTGCCAGCGGCTGCGGCAGGACGCGGCGACGGCCAAGATTCCCGCCATTCTGCTGACGGCGCGGGGCTACAACCTCGAGAAGGAAGACACCGAGCGCAGCGGCATCCTGATGATGTTGAGCAAACCGTTTAGCCCGCGTCAGTTGTTGGCGACCGTGAATGATGTGCTCCAGGCCGCGTAAACGCATGAAATAATGACAGCCGCACTTGCCAACTCGACTCTCACCCTGCCGCTGACGGCCCCCGTGCCGCCGGGCGTGCTGGAGGCGCTGCGCAGCAGATGCGGGGCGGGGGCACGGGGTTGCTGTTTCTCCAGACTACTGGTGCGATTAGCTGGCACGACGCCGGGGCGGGAGTTTTCTTTGAACGGTACGTGATTCCGCTATTGCGTCATCCGGAGCTGGCGGCAGACGAACTGCGCGAGCGGGTGCGCAAGATCGAATGCGCATTCGCCGGTTCAATGCTGGCGGTTCATTCCTGGGGTGATCCTGGCGGCCGCACCGTATATGGAGCGGCGGCAGGTGGCGGGGGTTTGGCTGCTGGCGGCGCGGATGAAAACTTCAGCCTGTGCGAGGACGTGCTGCGGGTTTGCAGCCGAATTGGATTGGATTCAGTCTGGCTGGGCGAGCAGGCCCGCCTGCTGGCCCCGCACAGCAAAGACCGGATCGTGCTGGGGGCGAACATGCTGACGGCGATGGCGAAGGATAAGCTTCGCCTGGCTTCGCTGGATGGGGAACTGAACTCGCTCTCCACGCAACTGTCGAATGCTTATGAGGAACTTGCCCTGATCGATCAGATCAGCGGTGGGATGCGGGTGAACCGGCGGGCTTCGGAGTTCTTCCGACAGGCGTGTCTTGACGTGCTGCAAGTAATCAACGTGCGGGGGATGGGCGTTGCGCTCAGCGCTGACCGGTATCGGGATGAGCCGGTGCTTTACGGCCAGATGAGCCTTCCGCCGGGGCAGGTGCATCGGCTGGCGGGGCAGTTGATGACCAGCCTGAAAGGCCGGACGACGCCTCTGCTGGTTAACAATCTTCCACAAGACAAGACCTACCGCTGGCTGGGCGAGTTTGCGACGCAGTTGATCGCAGTTCCCCTTCAGCGGCAGGACAAGCTGCTGGGGTGCATTTTTGGGCTTGATAAGGCAACCGGGGAATTTGATTCGGTGGATGGGAAACTGCTGACTTCCATCGCCAACGAGTCGGCGATGTATCTCGAAAATGCCATGCTGTTCCGTGACGTGCATGACTTGATGATGGGTTTGCTGCACAGCCTGACCAGCACCGTGGACGCCAAGGATGCTTATACCTGCGGCCATTCCGAGCGCGTCGCATTGCTCAGCCGGCACCTGGCTGCGCAGATCAAACTTTCGGATCAGCAGGTGGAGCGCATCTACATGGCCGGCTTGCTCCACGACGTGGGGAAGATTGGCGTGCCCGAGAGCGTGCTTCAGAAGACGGGGCGGCTTACGCCCGAAGAGTTCGAGCAGATGAAGAAGCACCCGCAGATCGGGGCGCGAATCCTGGCCGACGTGAAGCAATTGGAAGACATTATTCCGGGGGTGATGCACCACCACGAACGCTACGATGGCAGGGGGTATCCGGGCGGATTGGCGGGTGAGAATATCCCGCTGATGGGCCGGATTATTTGTCTGGCGGATTGCCTGGACGCGATGACGTCGAACCGTACTTATCGCAAGGCGCTGCCGCTGGAAGTGGCGCTGAATGAGATCAGGCGATGTTCCTGTACGCAGTTTGACCCGACGCTGGCAGAAGCATTTCTACAGATTACGCCCGAGCAGTTTCGACTGCTGATGCGGGATCATCAACAACAAGCCAAGAAGCTGTTGGAGATGCAGGAAGCGTTGCGGACGAGCTGAGATGCCACGTCAGCTTTCGCGCGACCGTATCGATTGGCGCGAGGTGCCCAAGCGGCATGAGTAGGGGGCATGCATTGTTGGACCACCAATCGGACGCTCAGCAGGCTCACGCCATCTCCAGCCCCCGCATCGTCCCCGTGCTCGTCGCAAATTTGTCCGTCTCGATGCCCATCCGCTGCAACATGCTCACAAACAAATTCGGCAACGGGTAATTCCGCTCCTTGTCAAACGCCAGATGCTGCCCATGCCGGAAACCGCCGCCGGCCAGAAGCACCGGCAGGTTGGTCGTCACATGCGTGTTGGCGTTCCCCATGTTGCTGCCGTACAGCACCATCGTCCGATCCATCAGCGTCTGGTTCCCCTCGCGCTTGGCCTTCAAATCCCAGAACAAATCGCTCAGCAGTTTCATGTGCCCCCGGTCGATCGACTCAAGCTGCCCGATCTTCGCTGCCGACTTGCCGTGGTGCGACAGGCTGTGATACCCATCCGTGATCTGCGCCCCCTCCACCTCAATCGCCGGCGAGTTCACGCTGTCCAGCAGCAGCGTCACCAGCCGCGTCGAATCCGTCTCAAAAGCCAGCCGCGCCATGTCGTACATCAGCCACACCTTTTCCATGTACTGCTTGGGCGTGGCCGGGTCCACCGGCATCTTCTGCGACACGCTTGGCTTTGGCCGTTTCTCCCACTCCCGCGCCTGCCCCATGCGCACCTCCAGATCCCGCACACCCGTGAAATACTGATCCAGCCGTTCTCGGTCCCGCGGCCCGACTTCCCGCTCCAAACTCTTGGCCTGCCCGGCCACCGCGTCCATGATGCTCTGCCCCAGTTCCAGCTGCTTCAGCTGCCGATCTACCTCCTCATCCGACCCCTGCAAAAATAGCCGCTTGAAAACATCCGACGCTTTTTCCTCACACGGGATCATCGCCCCCGATGGCGTCCACGACAAACTCCGCTGCCCCCGCTGCACGTTCACGCCCAGGGTCAACGACGCAAACCGCGTCTGGTTCCCAATCTGCTGCGCCGCAAGCTGGTCCAATGAAATCGTGTTGCGAAACCCGCCGCTCCCCGGATGCGGGGCGGCCGTCAGAAAACAGTTATCCGCCGGGTGCCCCCCATCCACATCCGGATGCCACACGCCACTAAACACACTGAAATCATCCCGATGCGCCGCCAGCATCTCCAGGTAAGGCGACAGCTTGTACCCCTTCCCCGCCTGCTCCGGAAAAAACATCTCTGGCAGCAGCCCCAGATTGTTGCACACGGCCAGCATCCGCCGCGGCGGCAACACCTTCGCCGCAGCCTCCCCGCGCGCCAGCGCAGGCATCATCGCATCCAGCAGCGGCAACCCCAGCGCCACCCCCGCCCCCCGCAAAAACCGCCGCCGCGAAACCGCACGCTTCAAAGAGATAAACGGCCCACAACTACTTTGCATGCTCATATCAAACCCACAAATAAAACATTACCGTGGCATGGGCGCCCGGACGATTTCTTCTCAAATCTCACCTCAACCACCTAAAAAACTTTCCTCGATCCTTCCTCTCCGTGCCCTCCGTGCCTCCGTGGTGAATCTGTCTTCACTTCTCTTGGAACATCCCAGTCCCCACCACCTCGCACAACAAATCCCGCACACCGTACCCAGACTTCCTCGCCCGATCCAGAATCCGCTCCACCTCCGGCCGATCCCCAAACCGCATCCGCGTCCCCGTTGCATACACCATCAATTGCCGCACCAAATTCCGCGCCACCTGTCGCTCATCGGCCACCAGCAGCTTCTTAAGCCCCTGAATATCCGAAAACGCCCGCCCATCCGGCAACACGCTGCTGGAATCGATCTTCGGCCCATTCTTAAACGTAAATGGCTGACCATTCTTTCCAAACCCCGATGCCACCGCCGTCCCTTCCCCCATCGACCGATAGCGCTCGCGAAACCCGCCCATCACGTCAAAGTTCTCCAGCGCAAAACCGGCCGGGTCGATCTTCGCATGACACGCCGCGCACGATGCCTGCGCCCTGTGCTTTTCCAACTGCTCCCGTATCGTCTTGGCCCCCCGAATATCCGGCTCAATTGCGGCCACCGCTGCCGGCGGAGGTGGCGGCGGCTTGCCCAGCATCCGCTCCATCACCCACGCCCCGCGCACCACCGGCGACGTCGTCGTCCCATTGGCCGTCACCTTCAACACGCTTGCCTGCGTCAGCATCCCCCCGCGCACACACCCTTCCGGCAACTGCACCCGCCGAATCGCCACGCCGTTCACATCCGCGATCCCATAATGCGTCGCCAGCCGCTCGTTGAGCATCGCAAAATCCGACGCCACGATATTCCGCGCCGGCAGGTTCCCCTTGATCAGCTCCGCAAAAAACGCCTGCGTCTCCAGCTCGGCCGACTCACTCAGCAGATCGTCGAGATAATAATCCGGATACAACATCCCGTCCGGCGCTGTGGCCACGATCTTCCTCAGATCGAGCCAGTAATCCAAAAATGCATCCACAAACCGCCGCGACCGCGCATCCGCCAACAGCCGCTCCGCCTGCTTCCGCAACACCTCCGGCCGGCGCAACTCCCCCTTCGCCGCCAGCCCTCGCAACTCCGCGTCCGGCGCACTGTTCCAAAGGAAAAATGACAAACGCGATGCAACCGCATACTCATCCAGCGCCCCCGGCCTCTCTTCCAGACACACAAACCCCGGCGAGCACAGCACCGCGCTATATCCCCCAATCATCGCTTCCGTGAAGGATGCCCCAAGCTTCAGCGCCGGATCAATCACCCCCATAAACCGCTTCACTTCCCCCTCCGCCACCGGCCGCCGATACGCCGCCGCGATGAACCCTCGCAGCAGCCGCTCCGCATCCCCACGCGCATCCTTCGACACCGCCTCCACCCGCTCGCCGCTCTTCTCCAGCGGCAAGTCCCCAAACATCAGCTTGTGCCCCTTCGTCGGCCACTGGTCATAAATCGGCCCCTCCACCTCCAGCCACTTAAACGCCACCCCTGGCATCCCATCCTTCTCCGCCAGCGGGTTATGCCACGCCGGCGGCCGCGATCGAAAAAGCCGCGCCGCGTCAGGCCGAATCGACTCCCCCGCCAGCAGATACACATCCAACTCGCCCACCGTCGGCTCGGTTCCAAAATCTACCGCCCCCAGCCACCGCAACAGCCGCGGCGGCGTCTCCGAATACAACGTCACCGGCTCCGCCCTCCGCCCCGCCGAAACCTTGGCCCGATCCGGCACCCACCACTTCTTCTCGTCCCGCGGCCCAGCCCAAAACGAATACCCGCTTACCCGCAACTTGTAATGCCCGGCCACCGGCGCCTTAAACTGCTCAAACTTAATCTCCAGCGGCTCATACGTGCTAGCCACCACGCCCACCGATTCCAACTCCCGCTTTTTGGGGTCCTTTGCCCCAACAGTTGTCGGCTCAGTTCCGTCCAGCACACCCACCTGCGCCTTGTCGTCCAAACAGCGGAAACGTCGCCCGCTCCGGACTGCCATTGAACTCATTAAACTTCATCTTCCCCGCAAACGATCTCTGGTCGCGCGCATAGTATCGCATCGTCTTCGTCTCCGGCCGTTCCACTTGCGTCGCCATCACCTGCCGCAGCGCATAATCCGCCGCCGCCAGATAGCTGGCCATCTGCACATGCGACACATCCAGCGCCTCGCCCACCTTATTAAAACGGGCCGACTCCCCATCCTCCGGCAGCGCATCCTTGATTTGCAGCCAAGGCGCCCCAAGCAGATCCCTCACCGCATTTTCGTACTCATACCGATTCAACCGTCGCCAAACCGCCCGCCCCTCGGCCGCCGCCCGCACCCGATCCGCCTCCACCAGCGGCCCCGCCACCGCCTTGAGGAAGGCATCCACCTCCCCCGCCCCCGGCAGCTCAACCCCTTTCTTTTTAGGCGGCATCTCCCCCTCCGCCACCCGGTCATGCACCTTCACCCACGTGTCAAAAGTCTTTCCCCCGCTTGCCACCTCAAACGGAAGCCCCGTCAAATCCAGCCCACCTTTTTTCGAATCGGCGTCATGGCATTCAAAGCAGCGTTTCTCAAGAAATCTCACTATCTGCGTCGGCGGAGACGGAGCAGTCGCAGTGCTGCATAGATTGGCTTGCGCTAAAAGGGCTGTGATCCCGGCGACAAAATGAATTGCCACAAAGTTCTTGCAAATGAAGCCCGATCGACCGGTCATCCGTGTGATACGTCCGGTTGGCATATCTTGTTGCGACGAATCGAATCAAATCGGCAAGCCCGACTCTTAAGTAATGGTACCGATAATATCATCGTTTTCTCCTTGATCTTACCAATCAGGCCCCGTATATGGATGAGGACGGTCGCATGGCGGCGGCGTATCTACATGCGTAATCATTTCCAATTGTGGGCAAAAAGTGCTCGTTTGGCGGAAGGGAACGAGCATGCGGCAGCAAAATTCAAAAAAATCTGGGCTTCTCTGGCCGTGGTTGTCAGGTACGCACTTCCGCCGTAAATCGATAAAAAAACTGGCGTTGGCTACCTTCGGCGGCTTGGGGATGACGTCGCTCGCCAGCGCCACCAACTACAGTTACATTGGACTCTCCTCCGGCAACTGGACCTCCACCAATTGGAGTCCTATTGGCACCCCCGCTGCCGGCGACAATGTTACTGTCAATGATGGCCAAACGCCCACATTCGGTGTCGGTCTAGTCTCCGGATTCAACTCTCTCAATACAGACCAAGCCAGCGGCCTGATCGAAAGCGGCAACCTTTCCACGAACCAGCTTCAAATAGGCTCTCTCGCCTACGCCGGTGGTGGCTCGACATACACCCTTAATTCGGGTGCACTAACCATCGCCAACAATGGCAGCGAGGTCATCGGCAATCTCGGGACCGGCACGTTTACACAGACTGGCGGCTCCGATGCGGCCAACATCATCGATCTGGGGCTCGCAACGGGGTCCTCCGGTACCTTCAACCTCTCGGGTGGTACCGTTACGGCCAGTCAATTTAATGTCGGCGGGAACAGTGCCGCTGTCGGCGGAACCGGTCTCCTGAATGTAACTGGCAGCGGCTCCCTTACGGTCAATGGCACACTAACCTTATGGACTGCCGGTACAAGCGCCGTCACTCTCTCGGGCGGCTCGATCACTGCCAGCTCGCTCAACACCGTCAATAATCCGACGCCTTCACCTGGAACAGCGGGTTGCTCAATATCACAGGCACTGGCGGGTTGGCCCTGACATCTACGGGATCGATAGGTGGCAATCGGACACTTGGAACAGGTCAGTCTCTCTCCGTCACGAACAATTTGTCGTTTGATTCGAGCACAAGCTTCGCTGTCAGCGGCGGCAATCTAGCGCAGGCAGCATTTCGCAGGCCGGAGGCACCGCAAGTTTCAATTCCGGAAGTTCGACGCTGACGATTGGTGCATCCGCGGCGAATACCCAAGTGTATTCGCTCTCGGCAGGTACCCTGTCCGCATCAACCGTGAACGTCATCTCCGCCGGCAGCTTCACCCAATCCTCCGGTACCATTACTGCCACAAATTTCAACCAATCAGGAGGCAGCGTCAATGTTACGGGTGCCGCAGGGCTTAACCTCTCCTCCAACGGTATAGGCACATACAACTTTTCCGCGGGCACTTTGACGGCTTCCAGCATTTTGATAGCAGCCGGCGGAGCCATGAACGCCACGGGCGGAAGTCTCACCGCCGCGGCAATCAATCAATCCGCCGGAAGCGCTCTTTCGTCGCCTCATCAACGCTCACTCAGGGGAGCGCCAGTCTTTCGTTAGCGCGGAATTGGTTTACGGCGGCGGGTGTGGGCAGCAAAGCCTTGTTCGCAGGAGGGAGTCCAGGGAGCAACACTTGGACCAATGTCGTCGATATCTATGACGCAAACACCAACAGTTGGTCGACCGCAGCCCTGTCCCAGGCGCGCGGTTTTATCGCGGCCACATCTGTCGGCGGCAAGGCCTTGTTTGCAGGCGGGGCAAATGGCCAGACTAGTAACGTTGTGGATATATACGACGGCACAACCGGAATCTGGTCGACCAGCCATATTTCCCAGGCCCGCTACGACTTCGCCGCGACAACGGTGGGTACCAAGGCAATTTTCGCCGGCGGCCTCGGCAATGGCTGGAGCAACGCCGTTGACATCTACGACAGCACCGCGGGAACCTGGTCCACAGCTGCGCTTCTTCAAGGCCGCGATTTTCTCGCCGCCGCATCCGCTGGCGGGAAAGCTTTTTTTGCGGGCGGCTCGATCAACAACACGGATGTAAGCAGTGTTGTGGACATTTACGACAACAACACCGGCACCTGGTCAACCAGCAATCTGTCCCAGGCTCGTTCATCGCTTGCCGCGGCTGCGGTCGGCAACAAAGTCATCTTTGCCGGTGGCGGCGGTGGCGGCTATAGCAATGTCGTGGATATGTACGACGTGGTTGCCGGGACTTGGTCGACAACAGTGCTCTCTCAGCCACGCACCCGACTTGCCGCGACTACCGTGGGAACCAAAGCCATTTTCGCCGGCGGCTGGGCCAACACGCTCCACGCCAGCAATGTCGTTGATATTTACGATAGTGTCACCGGCCTCTGGTCCACGAGCACTCTGTCGCAGGCGCGCGACACGCTGATGGCGGCCAGCGCCGGCAACGTTGCTCTTTTCGGGGGCGGATGGACAGGAACCGCGCTAAGCAATACGGTGGATATTTACAACGCGAATTCTGTCAGCATTTCATTTGGAAATGGCACCGGCAATGTCGGAGCCTATTCGCTGTCCGGCGGCGGCCTTTCAGCTTCCTTTGTGAACATGAACACTGGTGGCAGCTTCACCCAGACCGGAGGCACATTCTCGGCCAACACCTTCAACCAATCCGCCGGCACTGTCAGTTTCAGCGGATCTTCATCTCTCACCTTGAGCGGCAGCGCAATCGGTACCTACAACCTTTCCGGCGGCACTTTGACAACTCTCAACATCACCAATGGAGGTGGTGCTTTCAATTGGACTGGGGGAACACTCAGCGTCACTGGCGCTTCAGGCCTTTCGATTACCTCCGCGGGACCGATTGGCAGTGCGCGGATCCTTGCGGCCGGTCAAACTCTCTCGGTCAACAATCAGCTTTCGCTCGACTCCACCAGCACCTTGACAGTCAACGGCGGCGGTCTGAGCACGGGAAGCATCAGTCAATCGGGCGGCGCCGTCAGTTTCACTGGCAATACCAGCGCCTTGAGCGTTGGAGCCGGGTCCTCGAGCACGTCAAATTACACGCTTGCGGGTGGAACGCTGTCGGCTTCCACGATTAGCCTTACCGCCGGAGGCACTTTCTCCCAATCCGCCGGTTCCCTCACCGCCGCAAACATTGTTCAATCCGGCGGCTCCGCCACCTTCGCGATGCCCTCCACTTTTCTAAAAAGCGCGACGACCATCTCACTCGTGCGCGATCGTCTCGCGGCCACCACCGTTGGTAGCAAGGCCATATTTGCCGGCGGCTTTGCCAGCGGTGTCAGCAATGCCGTGGACATCTACGACAGCACCACCGGTACATGGTCTACCGCTTCTCTCTCCGTGGCGCGATACGATCTTGCCGCGGCTACCGCGGGCACCAAGGCTATTTTCGCGGGCGGATGGACCGGTTCCTGGAGTAATGTTGTTGATATCTACGATAGCACGACCGGCGCTGGTCCACCGCCCATCTTTCCCAATCCCACAGCAGCCTGAGTGGTACTGGCTTGGGAAACAAGGCCTTTTTTGCCGGCGGGAGCATCAACGGTGCGCTGAGCGACGTGGTCGATGTATACGACAGCAATGCCAACACCTGGTCGGTCAACCACCTTTCCCAGGCGCGAAATTATCTCGCGGCCACCTCCGCCGGCACCAAAGCCATTTTTGCCGGCGGATACAGCGCAAGCAATGTCTACAGTTCCGTTGTTGACATGTACGACAATGCAAGCGGCACCTGGTCCGCCGGCACGCTCTCCCAGGCCCGCGCCTATCTCACTGCCACCGCGGTTGGTAGCAAGGCAATCTTCGCCGGCGGATACACCGGCACTTACAGCAAAGCTGTGGATATCTTCGACAGCAGTACTGGCATTTGGTCAACCACTCAACTCTCGCAGGCACGCGAGAATCTGTCGGCTACAACCGTCGGCAACAAAGCAATTTTCGGCGGCGGCGCCTATAGTGGCGGCTACAGCAACGTGGTCGACATCTACGACAACACCACTGGTCTATGGTCCACCAGCACGCTTTCCCAGGGCAGATATAACCTCAAGGCGACGTCGGTTGGCAATCGAGCGATATTCGCCGGCGGATATTTAGGCAGCAACAGCAACGTTGCCGACTTCTACGATTTGAACAATTTAAGCCTGTCGTTTGGTGCCGGCACCGGGAACGTCACCGCATACGCGCTCTCAGGAGGTTCTCTCTCGGCGGCATACATTAACATGCTCGCCGGGGGCAGCTTCACCGGAACCGGCGGTACGATCACGTCAACGTCATTCAACCAGTCCGGCGGCACCGTGAGCTTCAGCGGCGCCTCCGCGCTCAACCTCGGTGCTGGCTCCATTGCCTCGTATAATCTCTCGGGAGGAACACTCGTCACACCCACAATAAATATCAGCACCGGGGGCGAATGCCATTCGCTTAAGCCGCAACCTCCTATTCCGCAGCAGGTTGTGCATATTGGTTTCTTGGCTTGTTCATCAGATCGTAAGGCTTCATGCGTCGCTTGATCACACGCGGGTTCCATCGTCCGTCGCGCACTGGATTCACAATCAGTTCCATCAACTCCTTCCTGCGGGGCGGCGTGCAGTAGGCGCCAGCCAACGCGCGGCGTCAATGAAACTGATCCGATTCGTCTTCACGCCCTGACACTGGCCCGCAAGCGTCATGGCCGAGCGGATCAGGTTGTACACCAGCACGAATATCATCAACTCCTTGATCACCCCTTCTGGCGTCTGACACTTGAGATGCTCCATCTTCATCGTCTTTTTCAAGTGACGGAAGTTGGTCTCGATCTCCCATCGCAAGCCGTACAGATGAGCGATGGCATGTTTGGTATAAAGCATCGCGTCCACCAGCGTCGTGGCGATCGTCACCACGCGGGTGCGGCGGCCCTTGATCACGATCCGAAACCGCAGTTCCCTCACCTCCACCCATTCCGGCAGCAGCGCATATTCCTCGACGCTCATCCAGGCGGGCCTGACCGGCCTGGCCCACTGCACCACATGGTCCTCGTGGCCCAGTCGCCGCACGAACCGCGAGGTTGGCATCCCCTTTTTGAACCTGCCCCGTTTTGAGCGGTGAGGGCGGTTGGGCGTGAAGTCCACGATCTGTCTCTGATGCAGCCTAAACACCGCATCCACCGAGGATCTCAGCAGCATCGACACATGCGCAAAGGAGCAGAACCCGCGGTCGGCCAGCAGCACGTCGCCCACCTGAAGCATCTGGTGCAGGCCGGACAGCTGGCTCATCTCATGGACGTTCATGCACATCATTGCCAGGTGCACGATCATGCCGGTGGCAAGGTCCAGAAGCCCCAGCAACTTGATCATGGGGAACCCGCATCCGGGCTTCTGCGCCGATGGCTGGGGCCACAGGTCCTGAAGCGCCGGCCGGTTAGCCGTGGACGCACTGGTTGCATCTGCTACAAACACACGACGACCCAGCCAGAGCCCCCTTTCACTGCTTTCGCAAGTTTCGCCACACAAGCTCTCGACCACCCTGGCCACGCCCGCCACGGGCAGACGCATTCGGGCATCGCAATAGGTGGACTCCTTGACAGGGAAATTGATCAGGTGCCGCAGATGGGAGATGGCCGTGTTCTCGTGGAGCACCTGGAGGATGAACACGCCCAGGGTGGCGGCGGGGTCCCAGAGGGTGTCACGCCAGACATGGCCCGCGGCGCTGAATAGTTCGTTGACCCGCTCCCTGCCGCCCAGGCAGCCCAGGGGATTGGACTTGATGCGTTCGAGGGTCGAAGCGATGATAGCCATCCGTGGCCTCCGGTTGAGTTGGTGACTTGTAACACCACCATTCTACCTGGAGGCCACGCCTTGCGCGAGCGGTTGTAAGACCCGCGTGGGCGCGGAGTTATGAGCTTAAGCGAATGGCATTCGCACCGGGGGCTCTTTTAATTGGACTTCTGGAACATTAAACATCACCGGCAATGCCGGCCTTGCCATCTCCGCAAACGGTCCCCTCACTCCCACAAGAAATTTACTTACCGGGCAAACGCTTTCGGTCACCAACGCCCTCACCTTTGACGCCACCAGCAATTTTTCTGTCAGTGGCGGCAGCGTCACCGCTGGAGCAGTAAGCCAAAGTGGCGGCGCGGTTTCCTTCACCGGCAGCACCAATGCGATCACCGTGGGAGATTCCAGCTCAAATACGCCATCCTATGAATTGTCCGGCGGAACACTTTCTGCAACCACAATCAATCTGGGTTCCGGTGGAACGCTCACCAAAGGAAATGGCATGCTTCTCGTTTCCACATTGAACCAATCGGCAGGTGTAGTCACGATCAGCGGATCCGCTTCTCTCAACGTTAACGCCTCCAGCGTCACCAACTACAACTTCCTCAACGGCACTCTCTCCGGCGCCACCCTTTCCATCGGCTCAGGCGGCACCTTCACCGAATCCGGTGGCATCCTGGCCGTTTCGACCGTCAACCAAACTGCAGGCATCGCCAACTTTGCCGCAACTGCTCCACTTAACATTTCAAATTCCACTGTCCTTGCCTACAACCTTTCTGGCGGCTCGCTTTCAGCCACATCGGTCTCTGTCGCCGCCGGCGGAACTTTCGCCCAGACCGGTGGCTCCATTGCCGCTGCCACTGTAGGTCAATCCGGTGGTACCGTCAGCTTTAACTTAATTTCCCCTCTCACCCTCGGCACAGCGAATATCGCCACCTACAACCTTCTTGGGGGAGCCCTGAGCACGCCCAACCTTATGAAAAACTCCGGCGGCACTTTCAATTGGTCCGGAGGATCCCTGAACATTACCGGTTCCGCCGGCCTCGCCCTGACTTCCGCCGGCCCCCTCGGCGGCATAACCACTCTCACCTCAACCCAGATACTCTCCGTCACCAACAACCTCTCCCTCGACTCCACCAGCAATCTCACTGTTTCCGGTGGCGGCATTACTGCTGGAGGCATTTCTCAGACCGGCGGCAGCGCTGCCTTCAGCGGGACAACCCCAACACTGACCGTCGCAACGGCCGCATCCAATACGCCCGCGTACGCAATTTCCGGCGGTACTCTCTCCGCCTCAACGATCAATCTCAATTCCGGGGGAAGCTTCAATCAAACCGGCGGTTCACTCAATTCGGCACTCTTCATTGAGTCCGCCGGCTCGGCCTCGTTCTCCGCCGGGGCGCCGCTCACCCTCAGCGCCTCCGGCATCAACTCCTACACATTGTCCGGCGGAACCCTCGCAGCGACGATGGTCAACCTGAACACCGGCGGCTCCTTCTCCCAATCCGCCGGCACCCTCACCGCCACCACCTTCAACCAGTCCGCCGGCTCCGTGGTCTTCTCCGGCTCCTCCTCCCTGTTAATCGGCACTGGCACCGGTAAAGTTACCTCCTACGCTCTTTCCGGCGGCTCCCTTGCCACCCCGATCCTCACTCTCAACGCAGGCGGCACTTTCTCCTTCACCGGCGGTTCCCTCTCCCTCACCAACTCCTCGCTCTCCATCTCCTCTTCCGGTCCCCTTGGCGCTGCCGTAAACCTCAACAACAAATCCCTCTCCACCAGCCAAACCACCACCATCTCCTCCGGCGGATCACTCAACACCACCGGCGGCTCCCTCACCGCGCCCGCCCTCAACGTCCTCTCCGGAACACTCAGCGGCACCGGCACCGTCAACGCCAACGTCACCGTTGCCGCCGCCGCAACCTTCTCTCCTGGCAACTCCCCCGGCGTCATGACCGTCAACGGCGATCTCACTCTCGCAGGCAATACGAACATGGAACTGGGCGGAACGACCCCCGGCAACGGCACCGGCCATTATGACAAGGCCATCGTCAACGGAACCCTCACTTACGGCGGCGCTCTCAACGTCTCCCTCTACGGCGGCTTCAACCCTTCCTTCGCCGACAGCTTCGATCTCTTCGATTTCTCCACCCGCGTCGGCGATTTTTCGTCAGTCAATCTTCCCACCCTGGCCACCGGTCTCAAATGGAATGCCTCCAACCTCGACGCCGACGGAACCCTGTCTGTGGACCACGCGTGGAAGATCGCCCTCACTAATAACGGCGGCAGCGCCCTCGGCCCCGACCAGGGCGATATCGTCACCACTGGCCACGATAGCCTTTACGATTCATCAGTGTTCGATGCAGGCGTTGGCGACGTCAACGGATACGTTGACCTCCTCGGTGATCTTCATACTCCCGCCAACGACGCCCCAACGATCATCCTCGCCGACTTCAGCGGTCTCCAGAGCGACATTAACACCCTTCTGGCCAACATCTACCCCGACGCCACAACCCCATCTTTCAGCGTCCTCCGCTACGGCAATGCCCTTTTCGATCAGATGTCTCAGCTCTACGCCGCCCCCGGCCGCACCTGGGACGCCGCGTTCCAATTTACCACGCTTCCTGCCGGCGCCTCCGCCGGATCGCTCGATTTCGCATGGGACCTGACCGGGTCCAACGTCGCCGTCTCTCACCTCGTAACCGTCCCCGAACCCTCTACCGCGTGCTCCTGGCTCTGCCTCTGCTCGGTACCCTCCGGCGGCGCAATAGGGTGTGAGCTCAGGCATCGGCTAATTGATGGTCGCACCAGTCGTCGACACAGACTACTAAATGTACTTTAGGCGGTCCTGATGTCTCGATGACATACGCCATTTTTCGTGGCCAAACCTCGTACTCGTATGCAAGCGGTGCCGACTTTGTATCAAGTTTGGGGCCAAAGATGACTCACGCCGCGATTTTGCTTGCCAGGGGTTCGATCTGGGTCTGTATCTGCGCAATCGAATCGGGGAGAGGACCGTTGCCAAATCTTTTCCACCAGTCGATGACGGTGAGGCCCACCTGCTTTTCTGTTTGTTCGTTTCGAAGAAGCAGATCTCCATCGTCGGTCATGTCGCCGAAAGTTGGAACATCATCTGCCGCAAGCAGTCGAAGGTAAAGAACGTCGGAACTGATATCGTAATGGAACCGAATTCACGATCCCTTCAATAGCATCTATCTGGACCATTCGATGGCTCCCTTCACGGTCCGCACCAAATGCGCGGTTTTTACATATTCGCCAGCAAGGCTGGTAATGACCACCATGACTATACCGGGCCAAGGTCCAGTTCCACAATAAATTCGCGTGTCGGGATTGCTAGGGCTGACGCGAATTTCAAGACGATCTGTGATTGCATTCTCGACGAGGCGGCGGTGAAGCCGCACATCCGGATGCCGTTTTAAAATATGCGCATACCAAGTGTGGTCGTGCAGCGTGACCTTTCAACCCAGTGGATCTTGCAGCAAAGTATCCGACATCCAACCTCTTTAGCTGCACCCCATCGAGTTCCCACAATTCAAGCACTTGTAGCATGTGCCGCTGCGGACGGTGATGCTGCCGCAGACGTCGCAGGCTGGGGCGTCGGCTTGCATTTCGGTGCCTTGCTGGCTGAGCGGATCGGAGAGGATGACGGTGGTCATGGCGCCGAGGCGGCCGGGGGTGGGAGAGGTTTCCTGCTGGGTAGTGGATGGGGAAGGGGCGGGGAAGCCGTCTTCGTTGGCGTACTCGATGGTTTTGTGCTCGTCGGGGTCGAGGCGGGGGTGGTGGCCGTTGCCGCCTTTGGGCTTGCGCGTGGGGAGGTCGGACGCGGGTGGGGACGTCTCGGGTTGCTGTTCGAGTTGATCGGCGGCAGAGCCCTCAACCCGGCCCTCTCCCGGTGTACCGGAAGAGGGGGATTTTACGGTTGGCGCTGGGGTGGCGGCGGGGGTGGTGATTGGGGTGGGTTTGGCGACGACGGCTGGGGCGGTGTTGAGGCTGGGAGTCTGTTTCTTTTCTCGCTGGGGGGCGTTGGCGGCGCGGTAGCCTGGAATAAATTCCATGGCCAGCCAGCGGAAGATGTAATCGACCAGGGACTTGGCGAAGGGGATTTCGCTGTTGCGGGTCATGCCGCTGGGCTCGAAGCGGACGTGCTCGAATTTACGCACGAGGGACTCGATGGGGACGCCATATTGAAGGGCGACGGAGACGAGGGTGGCGATGGTGTCCATCAGGCCGCCGATGGTGGAGCCTTCTTTGGCCATGGTAATGAAGACTTCACCGGGGGAGCCATCGTCGTAGAGGCCGACGGTAATGTAGCCTTCGTGCCCGGCAACGTCGAACTTGTGGGTGATGGCGCGGCGGGTATCGGGGAGACGGCGGCGCAGGGGCGCTCGACGATGCGCTCGATGATCTTTTCGATCGGTGTGGTCGAGGCGGCCGCGATGTTGTCGCTCTTGATAGTTGCTAGTCGCTGGTTGCTAGTTGCTAGTGCAGCTGTGGCGACGTCTTTGGCCAGTTCGTCCTTGGCGGCAAGAATGTTTTCTTCGTCGTCTATTTCGGCGTTGTCGAGTTCTTCGTCGCTCTTGACGTTGAGGGGCTGCGAGAGCTTTGAGCCGTCGCGGTAGAGGGCGTTGGCCTTCAGGCCGAGCTGCCAGCTGAGGAAGTAGCTGTTCTTGATGTCCTCGACGGTGGCTTCGTTGGGGAGGTTGATGGTTTTGGAAATGGCGCCGGAGATAAATGGCTGGGCGGCGGCCATCATGCGGATGTGCCCTTCGACGAGGATGAATCGCCTGCCGGTTTTGCCGCACTTGTTGGCGCAGTCGAAGACGGGGAGGTGCTCGTCGCGGAGATTGGGGGCGCCTTCGACGGTGCCGCGGCCACAAATGATGTCGTTGGCCTCGTTGATCTGCTTGCGCGAGAAGCCCAGCTTTTGCAGGAGGCTGAAACCAGGGGCCTGATACTCGGCTTCGGAGACTCCCAGGCGTTTCATGGATTCCGTGCCCAGGGCCCAGGAGGTGAAGGCGAAGGAGAGTTCGAAGACGCCGGGGAGAGTTTCTTCAATTTTTCGCAGTTCGGCGTCGGTGAGGCCTGCCGCTTTGAGGGAGGCGAGGTTGATATGGGGGGAATCGTGAAGGCTGAGCGTGCCCATGACGTATTGAAGGATGGCGTGAATTTCGTGGGAGTTGTAGCCGAGGTTGGCCAGGGCAGGGCGGAGGGATTGGTTGGCGATCTTAAAGTATCCGCCGCCAGCGAGCTTCTTGAATTTAACGAGTGCGAAGTCGGGCTCAACGCCGGTGGTGTCGCAGTCCATTAAGAGGCCGATAGTACCCGTGGGGGCGATGACGGTGGTCTGGGCGTTGCGATAGCCGTGGCGCTCGCCCAGGACAAGGGCACGATCCCAGCATTCACGGGCCGCGCTCAGCATGTTCTTCGAGGCGAGGGGATCGGCGTCGGAGAACTGGGTGGAGTCGATGCCGACGGGCTTGATCTCCAAGCCTTCATACGGTCCGAGGTGGCGGAGCTGAGAGGGGCTGGCGCCCCCACCCTCACCCCTGCCCTCTCCCAGTGTACTGGGAGAGGGGGTGGTGGAGGGGGAAGAATGCGGGATGTTGTAGGCGGCGCGGCGATGGTTGCGGATGACGCGGAGGGTGTCCTGCCGGTTTTCGTCATAGCCGGCGAATGCGCCAAGCTCGCTCGCCATCTCGGCGCTGGTGGCGTAGGACTCGCCGGTGAGGATGGACGTGAGGGCGGCGCAAATGCCGCGGCCTTTTTCGGAGTCGTACGGAATGCCGGCCTGCATGAGCATTGCGCCAAGGTTGGCGTAGCCCAGGCCCAGCGTGCGGAACTTGTAGGACAGCTTGGCGATTTCTTCAGACGGAAAGCTGGCCATTAGGACCGACACCTCAAGCACGATGGTCCAGAGGCGGATGGCGTGCTTGTAGCCTTCGACGTCAAAGCGGCGGGAGTCAGGATCGAAGAAGGTGAGGACATTCAGGCTGGCGAGGTTGCAGGCCGTGTCGTCGAGGAACATGTATTCGGAGCAGTTATGAACCGTGAGGCCGTTGGCGATGAAAGAGGAGGTGACGGGTTCGGTCAGATCGTAAACCTGCTGCTTGCCCAGGGGGGTGAGGGTGGCGACGGAGTCGTAGTTGCCGGCGTAGGAATGGTCGTTGGAGATGGCGAGGGTGACAGTGTGGGCGAGTTGTTCGAGCTTCTTGCCGGGCAAGAGGCCGATGAATTTAGCAAAAGAACGGAGGCTGCCCGAGTCGATACGCAGGCCGTGGCGTCTGGATTCTGCGTGGCCGGTCGCTGTGTTGTCAGCGCCACGGCCAGCACCCATCCATGGGTTCTGTCGTTCGGGCGAGCCTCCGAGATTGAACTGGTAAGAGTTGCTGGTTGCTAGTTGCTGGTTGCTGGTGAAGAGGGAGGATTGGACGCCGAAGCCCAGGAGAATAAGTTGGACGTCCTGGAGTAGATCTTCGGATTGCGAGCGTAGTTCGAGGGTGTTGTTGGAGATTGTGGCATCAGCCGTGAAGAGGGCGCGGAGGAGGTGCTTCTGGGCGGGGAGGCCGGCGGTGAAAGTTTCGTCGGCGAGGCGGCGCGTGCCGTTGTCATTGCGAAGGAATGAACCAAGGCGGCTTAAAAGCCGGCGGTTGGTGAGGGTGGTGCTGAGGGTGCTCTGATCGGGGTGCAGCAGTTCAGAGGCGTCATTCACCATCTGCTCGTTGGTGTAATCATCCGGGTAGGACGATTGCGCATCCCACTTTTCGGCGACGTAGTGGGCGAATTCATCGACCAGATCGGTGTCTTTGAGGGATGAGGCGAGACGGACGGCCGAGGCGTCGTTGTTGGCATCGGAGAGAAACAGGCCAACAAGTTGGAAGAAGCGGGCATCCTGTGGCTCGCCGATTTCGTGAACGGCGGCCGGCTGCGATGGGAGTTTTACTTCGTCATCGCTGGTGAGATTTTGGGCTTCGACCCAGCCGCGAGTGCGGGTCCAGACTTTGTGATCGGCGGTGAGCTTGAGGGTGTAGCCGCCGACGGTGCGGAGCTCGACAACGTCCTTCAGGCCGGTTGGGAACGCGCCTTCGGTGACGTGAATTTCCTGCGCGTCGAGATTGGTGATCACGCGTGCGGGCAGGTGGATCATCTGGTCGATGCGCCGCCAGATTCCGCCGGGGGTGAGCACGCGGGTATCGCCGGTGACGCAGGGGTTTGAGGCGTTAATCCGGCCGGAGCGGGGGCAGGTGTGCCACTGGTTAATGGTGTCATCGTATTGCACGCCGGGGTCTGCGCAGCGCCAGGCGGCGAAGGCGATTTGGTCCCAGAGATCGCGGGCTTTGAGGGACTTGGCGACTTTGCCGTTGGTGCGCCAAGTGAGGTTCCAATCTCCATCTTCCTCGACGGATTTGAAGAAGCGGTTGGGGATGCGAACGGAGTTGTTAGAGTTTTGGCCGGACACGGTGAAGTAGGCTTCACCGTTGAAGTCGTAGTCGAGCTTGAGGCCAAGCTTGACGGCCAGATCGCGGTGTTCTTTGGGCAGCTTCTTCATGCCTTCGGCGAGGGCGGCCACTTTGATTTCTTCTCGTACTTTCCAGTTCACAAACAGCTCGACGTCGGGGTGGTCAAGATCTAGGCAGACCATCTTGGCGGCCCGGCGGGTGGTGCCGCCGGACTTGATCGCGCCGGCAGCGCGGTCGCCGATCTTGAGGAATGACATGAGGCCCGAGGACTTGCCGCCGCCGGAGAGGGGCTCATTTTCGCCGCGCAGGCGGGAGAAATTGGAGCCGGTGCCTGAGCCGTATTTGAAGAGGCGGGCCTCGCGGGTCCAAAGGTCCATGATGCCGCCGGGATTGACGAGATCATCACTCACAGATTGGATAAAACACGCGTGCGGCTGGGGATGGCTGTAGGCGTCCTTGCTCTTCAGCAACTCGCCACTCCGCGGATCGCAGTAAAAATGTCCCTGGCTCGGGCCGGTAATGCCATAGGCAAAGTTCAATCCGGTGTTGAACCATTGGGGAGAGTTTGGTGCGCACATCTGGTGCAGGAGCATGTACGCAAGCTCATCGTAAAAAGCCTGCGCATCCTCGGCAGTGTCGAAGTAGCCGTACTTTTCACCCCAGTAACGCCAGCATCCGGCCAGGCGGTTGATGACCTGTTTGGCGGATTTTTCTGGGCCGGTGACGATGTTGCCTTCGGCGTCGCGAATGGGCTGGCCGTGCTCGTCCACCTGCGGGACGCCCGCCTTGCGGAAGTATTTGCTCACCATGATGTCGGTGGCAAGCTGCGACCATTGCTTGGGGATTTCCGCGTCACGCATCTCAAAGACAACCGAGCCGTCGGGATTGCTGATCCGACTGGTGCGCTTGTCGTATTCGACGGTGGAGAAAGCGTCCTGGCCTTGTTTCGTGAAGCGGCGGGTAATTTTCATGATCTTTTCCTGTCCCTGAGTGTCAGTCCTTTAACTACGCTTGTTACGGTTGGTCCGGCGAGTCGGACCCTGTTATCGTTTCCACCAAAGCTCGTACTTATGTCCTGGCGGTAGAGGGCCGGGCAGGAGTTTGTCTGGGCCGATCTGGATGCCGTTGGCTGGATCGACGATGACGGCGGTGTTGGGGTTGATGCGGGTGTTGTCGACAACATTTTTTTGCGCGGTAATGTCATCGATGCGGACCACGCCCTGTGGCGGATCGTAGGTCATGGCGGCCGCGCTGTGGAGAAGCGTCCAGTCTCCCTGCGTCAGCCCGTGTTTGCGGAGTGCGGGGCTTTCACCCGCGGCAAGGGGCTTGGTCAGCGCCTGGTCCTTCGCGCAGCCGGCGAATAGGCATGCAGCGAGCAGTGCGAATGGGATGTAATGGCGTGGCGCGGCCATGACGGGCCTTTCATTTCGACCGTCGAACAATTGGTCCTTTGAAGCTTAATCCACCTTCGGAAGCGTGAGTCCTGCCTGATCCTGATATTTGCCCCGCTTGTCCGCGTAGCTTCTTGCACAGATCCGATCCGCCTTCAGGAAGATCAACTGGGCGATCCCTTCGTTGGCGTAAATCTTAGCGGGCAGGGGGGTGGTGTTGGAGATTTCGAGGGTGATCTTGCCGCGCCATTCGGGTTCTATCGGGGTGACGTTCACGATAATGCCGCACCGGGCGTACGTGGATTTGCCGACGCAGATGGCCAGCACGTCGCGGGGGATGGAGACGTATTCAACAGTCTCGGCCAGAGCGAAGCTGTTGGGGGGGACGATGACGTGGTCCTTGCCGGTGTTGTTGGTGTCGATGGTGACGAAGTAATCTTCAGTGAAGTTCTTGGGATCGACGATAGCCGCCCCGCCGTCGGGGGAGACGTTGGTGAAGATTTTGAAGTGTGAGCCGACGCGGATGTCATAGCCATACGACGAGACGCCGTAGCTGACGTGCCCGGGGCGCTTGTCATTTTCGGCAAAGGGCTCGATGCCGATCAGTTCACGGATCTGGGTGTCGCAAAGAACGGGCATATCACTTTCCCCAACAAGGCGCGATTGCCAACAGGCGCCGGCAATCCTGGCCGGCGCGGCGCGAGCAATAGCACATGATCCTTAGATGATTGGCCGCCTCGCATCCGCGAGCGGCCCAGCGGTTCCACCGCTGAACGCAGTTGCCTTTCCCTTCGCAATCTCGATGCCTTGCAGGACCAACCAGAATCCAAACACTGCACTTCCACGCTTGCCTGAGGCACTTTCAGCGAACTTTCCCAATATACACTATATCTTGTGTTCAGCAACCAAAAAATCACTAAATGTAGCAGATGCGGAACGATTTACCGTAAGCATTTAACACCGCTGGTTTTACCGGGGCGCTATTTTGTGGCGGTGGTAGTGACAACGAAACCGCCCTTCGCATCATCGGCGGACGGAATCCTAACAGACGCAGGTGAACCTGCATCGTAAATATTTTTCAGCCGCAGGTTTTGCACATCCCGCACACATTGAAGAGGTGGAAAAGTTGGCCATGCGGCAAGCACGCTTCCGTTGCCACTCAATAGAAACCGCCCGGATCGCTTTGGAGCTAGCCGGGCGGAGAGGTGTCAGCAGTCTCGACAGACGTATTACTTGGAGAGGAAGTTGCCGATGGCGGCGTTCTTGTCGAACTCCATCTGGAAGGAGTAGTCGATGTTGGTGGCCTTTTCGCCGTAGGTGCCTTTGTCCAGCGACAGGTCCCATCGGAGCAGGTTTTTGGGTTTGTCCTGGCGCAGATAGGTTGCATCCTTGCTGAGTGGCGGGGTGGCGTCGCCGATGGTGACGTTGACGGCATCGGACTCGGAGTGGGGCAGGCGGTCCCACACCTGCAGTTGAATTTTTTCCTGCTTGTAGCTGCTGATGGTGATGCGGTATTGGAGCTTAATTACCTGATTGCCGCCTTGCACGCTGCGGGTCTTGTCCATGAGTTGACGGGTGACCTGAAGTTGGGGGTCGGCGCCGAAGCCGGCCGTGAATTCTTCGCCCACCGCGACCAGCGGCAGGTTGGCGCGGCCGACAAAATCCTTGCCGATGTACATCGTGGCCTCGCCGGGCAGGATGACGAATTTGCTGTCGTTGGTGAGATTGGCCAGGCGGTAGACGTGCGGGGTGAGGACGGGGACGGCTTTGTAGAAGTAGTCGGGCTTGAGAGGGAGGCGGGTGACTTCGATGAGTTGCTCATCATCGCGCCAGGGGATGGTGAACTTGCGCTCGAGGTGAAATGTGACGCTTTGCCCTTCCTGCGAAGCGCCCTTGCGCTTGGCCTGCTGCTCTTTGATTTCCTGCGCGTCGGCATTGATGATTTCATCGGATTGCTGCAAAGCGGCGGCGTCGTTCCAGCGGGCATAGGCCTCCCCCTTTTGGCCCGAATTTCCAAGTTCCTGGGCCTGCTGACGGTAGACGTCGGCCTGTTTTCGGTTGTCGGAGGTGTTTTTACCAAAGTTCAGATTCCCGCCATTGACGTTAATGGCTTGGTTGGCGACACGGGGGGCGATGCTGATGTCGAGTTGCGCCAATTCCGGCGGCGTGGCGTTGAGGAGCGGCTGTGCGGTGGAGAGCGTCAAATCCACGCTGGCCCAGTCTTCTCCGGTCTGCTGGAAAAGTGCAGCGAGGTATTCAAGTTGTACCTCGGGCTTTTGCTTGTCTTCCGATGCGCAGCTTGTAACTGGGCCGCCACGAGGCGGCGTTGACAATGTAATTCAGCCTCACCGTCGCCGCCCCGGCATTGGCCTTGTCAACGACGATCACCGCTTCGCGCACGGTTTTGTCGGATGCGCCCACCACTTTGCCTTTCTCGCGTTCGAGGAACTGGGCTCGCTCGGCGTTGGCGGCCAGCTTGGCGCGTGTCGCGACATTATCTGCGCCCTTGGCGGCGCGGGTGACCATGATGTAGTCGGCGATTTTGGTCACGGCCTCTGCATTCAGCAGCCCCTTTTCGGACATCTGCTTAAGCCCGCCAGCCGCAAACTCTTCCATCTTGGCCAGCAGCGCCAGGTTCAGGTCGTTGGTCTTGGCCTGCTCCTGAAGCGAGTTGTTGTCCTTTTCCAAGTCTTTCATTTGCGCCTCGATTTGGCGCATCTCTTCCTGCACGTTTTCCTGCATTACCCAGGTGCGGTAGCGGGTGGTGAGGATGCGCACACCATCGCCGCCTTCGGAATAGAGCGTTTTGGGGTTGGTGGAGGCCGGGAGTGGGCCGACGACCAGTTCGAATATCCCCGAGCCGTCTGGAGTGGAGACGTCGCGTGTGACTAGCGCACCGCTCTCATAGACAGTGACGGCGGTGATCTTGCTGGGGGCGCCCTGCATGCCGGCGGAGGGCTTGGTGGCGGGGTTGGTGGATGGGCGGGTGGTCTGCGCTGATGCGCCGGGGCCAAACAGCAGGACGATGATCGAAAGACAAAAGAGCAGTCGGTTCATATACGTCTCCCAAAGGGTCATCAATCGCGCCGATGCGTCGGCGTTAGAGACCAGTGTAACGGGATTGGCGGTGGCGCGTGTAAAAGGGATGTAACAACATTGCATGTTAGCCCGTGGGGCGAATGTGATGGTTAGAAGTGGTTTGACCGGCGCGGCGGAATCTTCGTACAATGGTAGTCATGGCTCAGAATCTGATTGAACCACCTGGAGTGGCGACGACGGCGAATGCTTCGCATCAGCCGGTACGACGGGCCGGCGGTAAACGGGCACCGGACGTATCTGAGCAGGCGCGGGATCTGTACGCGGTGCTTGAGGAGGTTTACGACGGCTATCGAACGTCGCGGTTGAACGTCCTTTACTATGGGCGCCGGCTGGCATCCCTGCAGCGGCTGAATACTTCGATGGAGATTGCGATTGCGCTTGGTACATCGGGGTCATTCGCTGCTCTGGCATTTTGGAAAACTCAGTGGGGCAAAGTGGTGTTTGGGGGACTGACCGCTTTGTCGGCATTTCTGAGCGTGATCAAGCCGGTCTTGAACCTCTCCAAAAAGATTGAGCGTGTGAGCAAGCTGTGGACGGGTTACAACATTGCCTCAAACAACCTTCGCCGCGTAGTGGCTGACGTGCGAGCGTACCACGACGTGCGGCCGGAGATGATGCCGATCCTGAACGCGGCCAATGAGCGCCTGGATCAACTTAGCGCCGAGGATGATCCCGCCCCAGATACGAAGCTATTGAACAAGCTGTATGACCGCGTGAACCAGGAATTCACTTCTGACGAGATGTGGTGGCCTTCGGAGGATACCGCGGGCAAGGCGGCCGATGAGTTGGCGCCTGCCCCTTGATTCTTCTGAGGACCATAGATGCATTTCAAAAGGCGGCAGGCCATCCACGGGCCAGTGACTGAAAGCCGGCGGAAGGGCCGCTCGGGCTCGCCCGTGGAGCTGGCACGCCAGCGGGATATTCATCGCAGGGCAATTGTCCAATTCTTTAAGACAAACAAGTTCACTGACGCATTGAAACCGCACCAGCGCGAGGAGTTGGTGCGAGCGCTGGCGAGAAGGATTGTGTACGGAAAACTGGCGGACACCCTTGATCGGCTCGACAAGATAAAAGCATCGTCACCGACGACAATAGATTGGTCGACGATTCAGACGTACCTCATGGGGCGTACTGTCTCCCATAGATATGCTGGATACGTTCCTCGGAGCCGGTTGATGCTGATTGAGGAACTGCATGCAGCTCTTTGGCCCCACGCGCTTCGGCCTACGAAGCCCTGGCCCAAGCCGCCACGACCTAAGAAAGATTAATATTTGGCGCTCAATGTTTGATTTTTCGCCATGCGGTGCGTGAGCAGTGGGGCGGTGTGAAACAATCGTCAATCGCCTTACAATCCGCCCATGCGCATCGCGTTGGCCCAGATCAACCCCACCGTGGGAGACATTGTCCAGAACTCGCGCAAGATTGCGGACAATATCGCACGCGCCAAGGCACAGGGTGCCGAGCTGGTGGTTTTTCCGGAGTTGTCGATTACGGGGTATCCGCCCAAGGATTTGCTGCTGAAGCCGCAGTTTGTCATGGACAATCTGCGCGCGCTGGAATCCATTGCCGCGGGCGTGAAGGGGATCGACGCCATTGTCGGTTATGCCGATCGCAATGCCGATCCGGTGGGGCGGCCGCTGCACAATGCGGTGGCGTTGTTGCGCGATGGGCGCATCGTCAGCAGGCACTTTAAGACGCTGTTGCCCACCTATGACGTGTTTGACGAGAGCCGATACTTTGAACCGGGGCCGGTTAATGAGACCGAAAACCTGGTGAAGATTCAGGGCGTGACGGCGGGGCTTTCGGTTTGCGAAGATTTGTGGAACGATGAAAAGCTCATCGACCGGCGGCTGTATCACCAGAACCCGATCGCCGATCTGAATGCAGCCGGGGCTGAGCTACTTGTTAATTCCAGCGCCAGCCCGTTTGTGGTGAACAAGCACGATTTCCGGCTACAGCTTTTTGGCGAGCAGGTGCGGCGGCTGAAAAAGCCGCTGGTTTATGTGAACCAGGTGGGGGGGAACGATGAGCTGGTGTTTGACGGCAACAGCGTGGTGCTGGATTCGGCGGGGCGCCTGGTGGCGCAGGCGAAGGACTTTGAGGAGGACCTGCTGGTTGTCGATGTTGCATTGGACGGAGGAGAAACGGCGGCGCTGCCAGGAGAGCATGTAGGTGGCCGGCACGCCACGGGCGTCGCGTCGATATACAAGGCGCTGGTGCTGGGCCTGCGCGACTATGTGCGCAAGTGCGGGTTTAAGTCGGTCGTGCTGGGACTGTCGGGCGGGATTGATTCAGCACTCACGGCTGCGATTGCCGTGGCGGCACTGGGCAAGGATTGTGTGACTGGTGTGGCCATGCCAAGCCGCTTCAGCTCCGGTCACTCTGTCTCGGATGCCCAGGCACTTGCGCAACCTTGGCCTTGAATTTCACATTCTGCCCATCAAGGCCGTTCACGATGCGTATGAGGAGACGCTGGCGCCGGCCTTTATGGGCAGGCCGCAGGACGTGACGGAGGAAAACCTTCAGGCGCGGGTGCGCGGTGCGCTGCTGATGGCGTTCTCCAACAAGTTCAACCACCTGCTGCTGACGACGGGGAACAAATCGGAAATGGCCGTCGGGTATTGCACGCTTTATGGGGACATGTGCGGCGGCCTGGCGGTGATCAGCGACGTGCCCAAGACGGTGGTGTATCAGATGGCCGAGTACATCAATGAAGAGGCCGGGCGTGATCTGATCCGCGCGACACGATCACCAAGCCGCCGTCGGCTGAATTGCGACCGAACCAGGTGGACCAGGATTCGCTGCCGGCTTACGAAGTTTTGGACGGGATCATGCATCGCTACGTTGAAGAGGAGAAAGGGGCGGGGCAGATCATTGCGGAGGGGTTTGATGCGGGCACCGTGTTGCGGGTGATCAAGTTGATCGACCGAAGCGAATACAAGCGGAGACAAGCGCCGCCGGGATTGAAGGTGACCAGCCGTGCGTTTGGGTTTGGCCGGCGCATGCCGATCGCGCAGAATTACCAGGAGTTTGTGCCGCGGCATGGGGAGCCTTCGCCGGCTGAGTCGTAGGTCTCTGGTTCAATTGGGGATGGGGAGGATGATGTCCGACAAGTCGAGTTGTTGGCCAGCGGGTTGAGGCACTGTGGGCGTCGTGTCCGGCAGCGCCGGCAATTCTCCAAGCAGATCGCGTGTGCGAAGGCTGACCTCGGCGTCGGCGTCAGCACGAAATTCGCGCAACACCGGGAAGATTTTGCGACCCATGGTTTTGAGCTTGCGCTGCGCATCTTCGCGTTCTTCGAAGGCCGCCGCGCCCAGGCTGCGGGCCAGGTCGCGGATGCGCTCCTGCTCCTGGCTGGTCATGGCGCTGTAGGGGTTGGTGAGGGGCTTGCCGTCCTTGATCTGGCGGATTTCGTCGATCTTCAGCGCGCGGTGGTAAATGCGGATGTCGTCCATCCAGCCGTCCATCGCGCCTGCTCCGTTGGGCTCGGCCGCGCCGAAAGTCAGATCAAGCTTGTTGGGCGGCGGCATTGGCTGGTTCATCAGCACGCCAATCGACCGGCCATCCACGTACACGAGGTACTGATTACTGTGATAGGTGACGGCGACGTGGAACCAGTCGTTGCGCAGCGGCCGGGAGGTTGTCGGGATGCCGCGCGGCGAACCAGTGAAGACGATGCCCCAATTGCTGCTGACGTTGCTCTCGATGGCGTAGCCGTCTTCCTTGCCCAGCTTCTGGATCAAGGACATATCGCCGCTGACATCAGCCAGTCGGGCAAAAAAGGCGATGGTGAAATCGGCGGTGAAGTTGTATTCGCTGGCCGCTCCTGCGTTGAGGCTGCCAGCGCCCTTGTTGAACCGGAAGGCAGTTCGCCCGGCGATTGCCTCGGTGGTCAATGAATCATTCCCGGCGGTTTTGGCGTCGTGGTGATGGCCGCTGGCGTCGAGGGCGACATTGTGCTGGACGCTGTCGCCGCGCCAGCAGGCGACCAAGTCGGGGTCACTGACGAGTGAAGAGGGTTGGGTGGTCGGAGCGGCAGCACCGAGGGCGGAAACGGCGAGGAATGTGAGGAAAGCCGTTGCGCAGGTTGTTGTGGATAGCGATGGCCTGTTCATAGCCGACTCCTGCTGGCGCGCGTCTGAAGTATACACGGTGGCAGGAGCGTTTGGCGAGGATCGCTTTGGCGGGCGATGCGCATCAAAAAAGCCCGGCCACTTGAAAATGGCCGGGCTTGGTTCTGCGACGCTCGCATCGGCGCGAGATTATTTGCCGCTGTCGGACTTGTTGGAATCCGGGCTGGCCGGCGGGACGAACGCGAGGCGCGTGCCTTCGCGGCTGACGACGGTCAGACCAATGCCCTTCTTGAGGTCCTGCGACTTGAGGGCGGCGACGGCCTCGTCGGGGCTGTTGACGGCTTTGTCTCCTACTTTGGTGATTAGATCACCAACGCGAAGGCCGGCCTTGGCGGCGGGGGAGTTGCGATCGACGCGGGTGACGATGGCGCCTTGGTTGTTGTCCGGGAGGCTGTATTGCTGGGCGAGGTCGGGCGTTACGCTTGACAGCGTCAGGCCGATGGAGTCGGCATCGGCGCGGCCAGCGTCGGCCGGTGACTTGGGCGATTTGGGACTGCCCATCGCCAGCAGGTCATCGGGTTGCGTGCCGATCTTCAGCGCCACGTCCTGCTGCTTGCCGGCGCGGAAGACGTTGAGGGTGACTTCGGTGCCGGGCGGCGTGGTGGCGACGGTGTTGCGCAGTTCGTTCACGTCCTTCAACGGCTTGCCATTCAGGCCGGTGATGATGTCGCCCACTTGCAGTTTGCCAGTGGCGGGCGTGTTGGGGAAGGTTTCATCGACGACGATGCCGGCTTTCACCCTTGAAGCCGAGGTAGTCGGCCTTGGCGCGTTCCTTGACGACGTCGGCGATGCCGATGCCCAGCCAGCCGCGGGTGACTTTGCCCTTGTCCTTGAGGGCAGTGTAGATGTTCTTGGCCTGGTTGGACGGGATGGCAAAACCGATTCCCTGGAAGCCGCCGCTGCGCGAGGCGATGGCGGTGTTGATGCCAACGACGTTGCCGTGAATGTCGGTCAGTGGGCCGCCGCTGTTGCCGGGGTTGATCGGCGCATCGACCTGGATGAAGTTCTCGTAGCCTTGCTGGCCGAGCAGGCCGGCCTGGCGATGGAGGGCGCTGACGATGCCGTGGGTCATGGAGCCGACGTAGCCAAACGGACTGCCGAATGCCATTACCCAGTCGCCCTTGGCCAGATCATCGCTGTTGCCCCACTTGGCGGCGATGACTTTATCGGTGTCGATCCGCACGACCGCGAGATCCGTCTTGGGGTCGGCGCCGAAGAGCTTGGCGTTTTTGATCTCGGTGCCGTCGGCGAGCGTAACGATCATTTCATCAGCGCCGCCGGCGACGTGGTTGTTGGTGAGGATGTAGGCGTGGCCGCCGGTGGCTTCCATGATGACGCCGCTGCCGGTGCCGATTTCGTCAAACGAGCCGCCATCGTCGAAGGGGGTTACACCGCCCTCTTCATCGCCGTCGCCTGGAGCATTGGGGGCGTCTTTGAAGCCAGGCATTTCGTGGAAGAATTTACGGAGCTGGTTTTGGTCCATCCCCCGGCCGCGATTGGGGGTCTTGATCGACTTGCGCACATTGATGTTCACCACCGACGGGCTGACGACCTGCCCAACCTGGCGAAACGCCTCGGCCAGATCAGTGGCCTTCTGCACGTTCGCCCGGGCGTTCTCCACCTGCTGCTGGGCATTGGCGAACTGCTGGTGCTGAAAGAGTTCATTGCCGAAATATCCGCCGGTGACGGCCAACGCGCCGATCACCACCGCCGAAAGGCTTTTCCGTACTCGTGCCATAGGTTTACTCCTCGTTTGAAGGTTCAAAGGTTTAGGTTCAGGTGAAGCCGTTACTTGTAAGATTTCAGTTTCCAATTTCGTTCTCCACATTCATAGTGCCTGTTGCTCGTTAGAACTCCGCATTTAGATTGACCTTTGCAAGTTCACCGGGCGGCATGACATAGTTGTGCTGTGCGGCCGGGTATCGGTGTTCCTTGATGTCGCTGACGTAACTTGCAAAAGCATCGCGTAACACGGGGGCCAGTTCCGCCAGAGATGGCACAAAGCGAGGGCGATGGGGGGTGAGGCCCAAACCGTCCTGGGTCACTATGACACAGGCGTGACAGTCTGGACCAGCTCCACAACCAATCACCGGGATGCTGACGCGTTCAACAACCGCTTTGGCAACCTCGGGAGGCACGGCTTCGAGCAAAATGGCCGCCGCGCCTGCCTCCTCCATTCGCAAGGACAATGCCAGAATCTGATTGGCCTCTTCGGCCGTTCGACCCTGGAAACGATAACCCCCTATTAAATTGACCGACTGCGGTTTCAGGCCGAGGTGCGCGACGATAGCGACGCCGGCATCGGCCAGTCGCCTCACCACGCTCACCTGCGTCGGCCCCACTTCCAGCTTCACGCAATCGCAACCCGTGCGCTTGATCATCCGGCATACGTTCTTTACCCCTTGCGCATCGGAAGTCTGATACGATCCAAAAGGCATATCGGCGACGATGAGTGCCAGCGGCGCGCCGCGCCGGATGGCGGCGGTGATCTCGATCATGAATCCAAGCGACACCGGCAGGGTACTGTCGTACCCGAGCACGACGTTGGCGGCCGAGTCGCCGGCCAGCAGCATCGGCACGCCGGCCTCCTGCATCAGGCGGGCGGTGGTGAAGTCATAGCACGTAAGCATCGCAAGCTTCTCGCCGCTTTGACGTGCCTGGCGCAGATCAGACAGGGTGAACTTTCGAGAAAGCGGTGATGTCATGTTGTGATTCTAGCAGCCCCGGGTGAACGAAATACAGGGCGGGCGGCGGACCTATTAAAGTGGAGTTTACACGGATTGCATTCGGCTGGTTCGATTCCTCAAGTGGCGGATACGTTGCCCATCATCGCGGGAGCAATGAATGTGTGGGCGTGGGGCGACAGCGAACAACGGTGGGTTGGCCAGCAGACCGAGTCCCCCACGTGGGATGACGGTACGGGGTGGTATGAAAGTCATAGTGATTGTGACGAAGGAACTACTGCCAATCAAGCTTACGAATGGCCGCTTTTCTTTAGCCGCAACAATTCTTTGAGGGGTGCGACGAGGGGATTGAGGATTGACAAGGGTTTAGGCCAGGTTTAGGCCAAAAACGTTGGAAAAAACCCTCCCCAAAGCGCCCCCAAACCTCCCCCAAATCTCCCCTGTGTCTCCCCATTTTCGACATTAAATCTCCCCGTTTTCTCCCCCGAATCTCCCCCGTTCGACAGCGGCAAATTCGTTCCACCACGGAGGCACCGAGGCACGGAGGAAGAGAGGATTTGTTGCGGAGTCGGGGAGGAGGCTGGGGGGTCAGTGGCGTGGGGTTTGGGTTCGTTTTGTTTTGGAGCTATGGCACATGGGCGGGGCGGGGCGCCCATGCCACGTTCCGAATCGTGCGAATCAAATCCCAATGACCAATGACGAAAGGGGGAAGCCCCGGATGTGCATCCGGGGTTCCGCTTTTGAAGATTCGATTTATCGAATCTGCTGGAGCTATGCGATTGTCAAAGAACACTGCGGCTGGCTTTGGGGGAGAGTTGATTGTTCCCTCCCTTTTGGCTGGCCGGAGCTTCCGTATTGGAAGCTAACATTATCCTATCAGATGGGGGAGGGGAGTCAAGGGAATTCTGGCCGCCGATGGACACTGAGGGACATGGATGGGATAGAGGCTGGCCGCGGATGGGGACGCGGGGGAGCTGCTGAGCGATTGGCCGGGGGAACGGCCGGGCAACTGGAGTAAGCTGCTGGAGGAGAAGTTGGCGGATAAGGAACTGGTCAAGCTGCGGACCAGCGTGAAATGTGGCCGGCCCTACGGCTTTAGAGGAGTGGATCACGAGGACCGCGCACCGCCTGGACCTGGAGTTCACGGTGCGATCCAGAGGCCGACTGAGGAAGGGTGAAGGGAAATTATGAATGTCCTGGATGTCCTTTTTTCTGCTGCCTTGGATTTGGGCGTCGCCTCGCTGCGCGAGGCCGGAGTGCTTCAGGACTTCGCTTGCGCTGCGGTCGCGGGTACGCGACAATGCTGCGCATTTCCTTGCGCTTCCTGACGCGGGTGGGTGGGGGGCCTGAACGTTCGGGCCGTGATTGATTCGAGCGAGCAACGCGGTATCATTTTGTATAGCTACAGGAGATTCCATGCCAACCATCGTGAAAGTTCGAAAGTGGGGGAACAGCCTTGGTGTCCGGCTTCCAAAGTCGTTTACGTCGCAACGTGACATTGTTGATGGTTCAACAGTCGCCATTGATAGTTTGAAGATTGTTCCAGCCGCGACCACCCGTCCGCGGCGCCGCAGCTTTTATAAGCTGAAGGATTTGCTCAAGAATTACGTGAAGCCGCCCAAGGAACTGGACTTTCGGCCGGTCGGCAAGGAGATCCTTTGACCAGCGGCAAGAGCGGGTCCTATCGCACTTACTTTCCGAGGCGCGGCGACTTCATTCACTTCAACGCATCCCCTTCCGCGGGCAAGGAAACCGCGGGACCACACTTCGCTTTGGTGATGAGTCCGCTCAGCTACAGCAAGAAAACGGGGATGGCTATTGTGCTGATTGGCACCAGCAAGGTTAAGTCGTCTTCGAACCCGCGTTACGGCAACGTCAAGATGATACCGGCCGGCTTGATTCAGCCGACGTACAACAACCCGACCGGCGAGGGGATCTTGCTGTGCGATTGTGTTCGGCAGATTGATTGGCGGGAACGGTCAGCGTCTCTGGCCGGTCGGGCTCCGCGAGATTTCGTTGAGGATGGGGTGGGTGGAGGATGATGTTGGGCGGTTGTGCCAGGCGGATTTGGGCGTCGCCTCGCTGCGCGAGGCCGGAGTGCTACAGGACTACGCTGCGCTGCGGTCGCGGGTACGCGACAATGCTGCGCATTTCCTTTCGCTTCCTGACGCGGATTTTGCTCGGCGTGGTATTGTGGAGGGTTCGTCCGGATATGTACTTATCCCCTTTGATTTGTCCAAGCTTTGTAGCTACTTTTCATGTTTGATGGTTTTGACCAAGTGCGTCTGCACTGGGATCTCTGAAATGAGGCGATTGCGGTCAGGTCAGCTCCTTGAAGGGACGACTTGCGGCCCCTCGGGAGCATCGGGAATTTGAGTAATGAATAGAGTGTGAATCGAGGGTTCGCCAAAGATTGAGATTTGGAAAGTGAAACCTTCGTGCCGGACAAAAGAAATGCGATACCCGTGCTTACTTGTCAACGCTGTTCGTAAATCGATTTTCTGAAAGACAGACCCAAGATTCTCAAGTGTAACTGGGGGGACCGGAAGGGACTGCAGTCCGATTGCTCGGTAAATCATCGGGCGCACCCGACAGACAGAATTACATCCCCGCGCCGGCGAGATGCTGTTCCAAGAATCTTATCCCAATCAAACGGATGCATATAACTCCTATCCGATAGTAGCGAGCTGTGCGCCTGTCGAATCATTGTCCCATTCGTCCATGACGACGAAACATGCAGGCTCAGGACTACCGAAAACTACAACTCGACACTGCTTGCCAGTGAAACCACTCGTCACACCAAAGTAATAGCAACCCTCACCCTGAACCGAGACTGTCGACCCGGCTCGGGTCTTCACCTGGTCAAGCAAGCTGCGTAGATCGTTTCCATATATAGTTGGGGCGATGAGTGCCTGAAGCCCTATTAGCTTTACAAGCGGTGGACACCCAGGAACGAGCAGTAACATCTTTGCACTACAGTCATCCATTGAGACCAGAATGTCTTCCCATGTTACTTGACTCATGATGAGGCTCCTCTCTAACGCTGTTATGGCAAGCAGATAAGGGGACATCATGTTATCGGTAGCAGAGGGGTCGAAGGTGTAGGGAGTCTTTGATCGGCGGCAGCCGGCGTGAATGGTGGAGGCGATGGGTTGTTCACGGGACATGTGGCGCGGGGGTTGGAGTTTCTGGAAGGGGCTGGGGCGGGGGGGATTGGAGGAGGAGGAGCCAGAGGTGGCGGGTGGTGGCTGGGAGGTCGGCGGGGGAGGCGTTTTCCAGGATGAGGCGCTGATCCAGGTGATCGGCTAGGTAGGACTTGAACTCGTCGGGGGATTGGGGCAGGGGGGTGGTGAAAGGTTCATCCCATAGGCCCACGAGGGTGGGAGGGATCTGGGTTTTCCAGTTTAGTTCTCGGCCGTATTTCACGCGGCCTTGCTCGTTGAGGCGGGCGGCGGCGGCGAGGGCGCGGGGGATTCCGAAGTTGCCGGTTGGCCAGGTGTCTCGTTCGATTGGCTGCGTCGTCGCCGCCCTGGTCGTGGTGGGTGCCGTGGTTGGCGCCTGGGCGGGGGTGCTGTTGCGCGGGTCGCGGTAGAGGCGGTAGACCTGTCTCCACTGCCCGTCGGGCTGGGGAAGATGCTGGAGTGCGTCGGCCGCCAGTTGAATCGCCTCGCCGGCCGCTTCATTTCCGGTGGCGACGTGCATGGCGAGCAGCGCCTGCATCGCATGGCGT
Source organism: uncultured Phycisphaerales bacterium (assembly GCA_963788015.1). Taxonomy (GTDB): domain Bacteria; phylum Planctomycetota; class Phycisphaerae; order Tepidisphaerales; family Tepidisphaeraceae; genus JBBRHH01. The sequence goes on along the minus strand of CAWBEY010000011.1, from coordinate 366,825 downwards.
GTCGAGAGGACATCGGCTCCGCGCGGAAACTCTGGAAAACGGGCTGTTGTTTCCCCGTCCAGCTCATAGGCCGTACACCACAGTCCGCGCGCTTCGCGGCTCTTCCAGCCGAAGCGCAGGAGGTGATCAATCGCCTTTTCCATCGAGAAGCGAAATGACTTGTCCTGCAAGACATCGTAGGCGTAAAGCAGGGCGAGAATGGAATCGCGCTCCTCGGGCAGGTCCATGCGCAGGAGACGCGTTGAGTCATTGGCTGTCGGCGTCGGGGGGATAGGCCAGTGGGAATCCGCCCATGCGCGGCTGCTGTTTGGCCAGCCAGTAGGCGGCCCGAAGGGCTGCGCCCGAAGAACCGGGTCGGGCTTTTCCTGCTTTTGAAGAATCGCCAGCCACAACCCGAGCGCCGCGCGGGTCGGCGCGCGATCCGGAACATACCGGGGCTGGTCCCGGCCGGCGGCAGTTCTGCCAAAGGTCGCAAGCGCCGGGCACGCGGCCGGTGTGTTCCTGCGCGGCAACCAATCCGCGTGCGGCCTGAACGGCGGCGTCGAAATATCTGGGCTGGTGGAGGGTCTCGGACGCCAGATACAAGATCAGCCCCGCCGCCGGCGTCTCCAGCGGGCCAAGCGAAACATCCACCGGATCAACGCGCCTGCCTTCGTTTTCGCCGCTGGTTGGCCCCCATGCCCAGCCGTAGGTGCGGCGGACGGCGGTTCGCAGCAGCGCATCGCATTCGCCCGTGAGCCGGGGAGAGGGCTCGGCCGTGCAAACGTCGGCCATGAGCAGGAGGCCTATCATCACAAGGGCTTGCAGGGCAGTTGGCCGCATGGTTTGATTGTAACGGCTATAGACCGGCAGGGGCGCTGGACGGGGATGCACGTTCGAGGAATTTCATGGAACGATTTACGCTCGAATTTTTCACCGATGGCAACAGCGACATGAAGAACGTCAGCCCGGAGCTCGCCAGGAGGATGGCCCGTGTTCGCGGGGACGGGGTGATTCACCTGTTTGTGGTGGGCAGCACGGCCGGCCTGACCACCATCGAGTTTGAGCCGGGGCTGGTGAATCACGACTTTCGCGAAATGATGCAGCGGCTGATTCCCGATGACATCGACTATCTGCACGAAGCGACGTGGAACGACGACAACGGCCACAGCCACCTGCGATCCTCCATGATCGGCCCGAGCCTGACGATCCCGTTTTCCAACGGAAAGTTATTAACCGGCGAATACCAGCAGATTGTGCTAATCGACTTCGATACCAGCCCGCGGAAGCGGATTATCATCGCTACGGTGGTGGTCTGAAGCACTGTTCAGTTTTTGCCGCCCTTTCAATTCATCGACCGGCTCAATTCTTCCAGGCGCTGCACCAACTCGGTGGCTTCTTCTTGGCGCTCGCCGACACTGCTGCTCCAGAGCAGCGAATCGTTTTTCTCAACCGCTTTTTCCATGCGACGGCAGGCGCTGATGACGGTGCTGTGATTCCGCTTGCCCATGCGCATGCCGATTTCGGGGAAGCTGAGCTTCGCGGTGCGGCGGATGAGAAACATCGCCACGCTGCGCGCCAGGCTGATGGTGCGCTGGCGTCGGCCTGACATCAGGTCCTTCATCTCCAGTGAAAAATAGCTGCAGACCGCCGTGAGAATGCTCTCGGGCTTGACCGGCGCCACCATCTGCCGGTCCAGATCGCCCATCGCCTGCTGCACCATGGCGACGTCAACGCGACGGCCGGTGAGCTTGACGTGGGCGCCGATGCGGGTGACAGCGCCTTCCAGCTCGCGGACGTTCTGGGTGACGCGGCGCGCGATCCAGCCGATCACGTCATCATTTAACTGCATGCCGTTTCGGCGGAGCAGGCTGCGGAGGATGTCGCAGCGCGTGGTGAAGTTGGGTGGATCGACCCGCACGACCATGCCGCTGATAAAGCGGTTGATGAGTGATTCGCCAAACTCGTCGATCATCTTCGGGTGCGCATCACTGGCGATGACGAGTTGCCGGCCCATGGCTTCGATGGCGTTGAAGGTGTGCAGGAACTCTTCCTGGGTGGCTTTCTTGCCGCCCAGAAAATGAACGTCGTCGATGACCAGCAAATCCAGATCGCGCATCTTCCGGCGGAACTGGTCCAGCTTGTTGGAGCGCAGCGCTGGAGGAACTCGTTGGTGAAGTCTTCGCCAGTCAGGTACATCCAGCGCTTGGTGGGATGGTGATCGATGAAACTCCGGCAGAGGCCCTGCAGCAGGTGCGTCTTGCCCAGGCCGCAGGCGCCGTGGATGAAGAGCGGGTTGTATTGCGTGCCGGGAAATTCCGCCACGTGGGTGGCGGCGTTGTAGGCCAACTGGTTGCTGGGGCCAAGCACATAGCTGCCCAGATCGTGGCGCAGGCGGACCGGGGCGTGCATGAGGGGCGCATGGCGCGTGTTGTGTTGGTGTGGCGATGTGGTGCGGCGGCGTGTGGGGGCGCGGCAGGGGCAGGACTGATTGCTCAAGGTCCTTGATGCGGGGCAAAAGCCCAACGCCCGCCCCAATGCTTCCCGCTCCGGGAATGGGGACGGGCGGCGCTTCGAGGACCGCCAGGCCGCCGCCGGCGTCGGATGCGTCGTCGGCGTTAAAGGCGCTGTGGCGGTGGCCATTGCCCGGGCGCGACAGGGCCTCGGTGGCTTTTCCATTGCCGCCCTTTTTGCCGCCGACTTCAAACAACTGAGGCAGGACGCTGAATCGCACCGCCAGGGAGCAGCCGAGCACTTCGTGCGCGGCCTCCTGGATGGGTCGCGAGAAATGCGCGCCGATCCACTCGCTGATGAAGTCATTGGGGACGGCGATTTCCAGGCCGTCCTGCTTCAGGTCGAGTCGTGTTGAGTTGTGAAACCAAACATGAAATCGCTGCTGTCCCACTCGCTGCTCGATGGCCGAGGCCAGTCGAGCTAACTGAGGATCGTGTGCGCCGGTCAAGCTCACGTCGATCTCCTTGGTCGAGGTCTTCGAACACACAAGGCAGGCTTTTTTGAGGAGCCAGCCTCACCCACCTTGCGCACGCATCACAACCCCTCCGAGGGTGGTAATGGCGCAAAGTATCCTCCGCCGCGTCGCCTGCTTCTTCTCCCTGAAGCTGGCGCACAAACTCGCGGCGTACAACCTGCAACCTCTTCCTTGAGATCGTGTCCTTACGATGTAGGGGCGCGGAGCAAGCCTTTCGACAAGCTTCGCTGTCGCTTCATGCACCTGAATGTGCTTTGACGTCTGCCCTGATCCTTCCAGTCCTTCCCTGTCTCATGTGCGGCAAAAAATAGTCGCGCGAGGCTGCGTTGACAAGGAGGAGTTTCCCGGATTTTCCATTCACATCGCCACAACCATCGGTGGCGACAGGGGGAAGTGCAATAAAAAAAATCTTAACCACTTTCCATGCACAATCTTTATCGGACCTGTGGATGGAACGTGGACAAGACTTCACCGTGCGCCGGCGCAATCTGCGCATCGACTACAGTCTCTTGAGCATCGCGAGCTTCCGACATATCGCGGCAAAACCATGTCTCCAGTAAAGCTTGAGAGCCGGCGTGTTGGCGGCGTCGACGGCCAGCGACAGGCGCGCGTAGGGCGATGCGCAGACCAGAGTGTGCGCATGGCGCATCATCAGATCCGCCAGCCCGCCGCCACGCGCCGCCGGCGTCAAACCCAGATACACAAGCTCAATCGCATCGCTTCGCGGCACGCCGCTCAAGAGCATCACGCCCAGCGGCGTCTCGTGCTGATGCAGCACCAGCCAGAGCGGCGGCGAGAACTCTCCAGTGGCGCGGTGTCCGGTGATGACGTCCTCAATGTGTCGCAAGCCGTTTAAGGCGGGGCAGTCGAAGCTGTTTTCGTAGCTGGCCAGAATTGTCTGGGCGAACAGGTCGTGGTTGGCGGCGCAGTAGGTTTTCCACCCCATGCCATCGGGCAGGGGCGGCTCTTCGCGCCCTTTGCGCACCTGTGCCTGCATGTAGATCAATTCAGCCAGCTTTCCAAAGCCGCATCCAGCCAGCATGCTTAGGACGCCCTGGTCGCTCACGTCGGCCAGGACCTGGGCCAACTGCACTCCAGAGCCGGACGCGGCATCGCAGGCAGCATTGATGGCCAATTGTGTGCAGGCGATGGTGAAGGGATCTTTGCGAAAGGGCGGGATGAACAAAAGCATCGTTCGACCGGGGCTGACGACGGGAAGGACGGCCGACTCGATGCGGTTGCCCCGCAGGCCCATCCACAGGCCGCCCGCCGGGGCCGCACTGGATTGCGCCAGGCGCACAAAGTCGCGCACGTGGGCCTCGCCGCCAAAACCGGAGCTGCCTGCCAGGATCACCCGCACGGCCGGCTCGATTTCATTGGCGGCGGCCGGTCGGATTTGCGGAGCAAGTACGGGAGCAGGATGCGAAATCCGCCTGAGAAATGGAAAATTTGACAGTGCTCCCAAGGCTTGTAAGAATAAAGCCAGATTACCCCAAGGGCAACACCTATGATGCGCACTTCCACCCGCGTGGCCGCCGGTTTCCTGGCTGTTTTATTCGTGGCCGCCGCTTGTTGGGGTTTCCCTAAGCCCAGTCCCTATCGCGTCTCGTGGGAGCTCAAATTTGAGCACATCGCCCCCCGGCGCATCGTGCTGACGCCGCCGGGATCCAAAGGCCCACAGGCGTATTGGTACATGACGTACAAGGTGACCAACAACACCAAAGAAGAGCACCCCTTTCTGCCGTTGTTTGAGTTGATGACGCACGACGGGCAACTCATCCGCGGCGACAAGGACGTGCCCGCGTCGGTGTTCGACGCCATCAAGGAGCGCGAGCGCAATCAGTTCCTGGAACCGTCCGAAAAAATCATCGGCCGAATCCTCGTCGGCGCCGATCAGGCCAAGGATGGTGTTGCTATCTGGCCGGAAGTCGATCCGCACGTGGGCAAATTCTCGCTGTTTGTGAAGGGCCTGACGGGTGAGTCAGAGCTCTATCAGTTGCTGGATGGAAATTATGTGAAGGTCGAGGACATGAACAAGCTTCCGGCTGAGCAGCGCGACAAGCTGATCGTTTTGCACAAGACCCTTCAGATGGATTACCAGGTGGCCGGCGACCCCGGCCCGGCCACGCAGGCCGAGGAATTGAACCTGGAATGGGTCATGCGGTGAGGACGTCGCGGTCGTATTCCCTTGCGCACAGGTAGGGCGGCGATAGCAGTCACGACCAAAATTTGGGCGGGCTTGACACTCCAACTCTTTGCGCCGACGCTGGGTCCTCTAGCATGATGCCGATCAGTTACACGCTCGCCGCCGCTTCACGTTCCGTTTTTGAGCGGTTGATTTTTGGCAGCGCCGATAAGCCCATCTCCATCCTCCAAACTGTTCTTTACGACCTGGTGCTCGTGGCGGGTGTCTTCCTGGTCTTCATTTCTGCCGTCGCCATGCTTGGGATCTGGGCGGAACGCAAAGTGGCCGGCCATATTCAAAGCCGCCTTGGACCAAACCGCGTTGGCCCGATCGGATTGCTTCAATCGGTGGCCGACGGGATTAAGTTGATCCTGAAAGAAGATCTGATTCCGCAGGACGCGGATCAGTTTTTGTTTCGGCTTGCGCCGTATCTCGCGTTCACGCCTGTCTTCGCCGCTTACCTGGCGTTGCCCTTCGGCCCGGACATGACGTTCGAGCCGCGCTTGAACGTGGGGGTGTTCTATATTCTCGCGATTCTCAGCGTCGAGGTGATGGGCATCATCCTGGCCGGGTGGGCCAGCAATAACAAATGGTCGGTTTACGGAGCCATGCGCGAGGCGTGCCAGATGGTGTCTTACGAGATTCCACTGGGCATCTCCATCATCATTGGCATCATGACGGCCGGAACGCTTAACCTGGTGGAGCTGGGACATCTGCAGGCCGGCGGGATTCAGAACTGGCTGATCTTTCGCAACCCGTTCATCTTTCTGTCGTTCTTTGTCTACTTCGTCGCGAGCCTTGCCTCCAACAAGCGAGCGCCGTTTGATCTGCCTGAATCCGAATCTGAGCTTGTGGCAGGCTATCACACGGAATATTCGGGCCTGCGGTTCTCGTTTTTCTTCTTCGCGGAATATGCCGGGATGTTTGTTATTGGCGGCATTCAGACTGCCCTCTTCCTGGGGGGATGGAACGATCCTTTTGGCCTCATCGCACGCGGCCATGCCCACTTCCTGGCCGCCGGCAACGACTGGGGCCTGGTGGGGGTCAACCTGGCGGCGGGTGCGATCTTCACGGGCAAGTGCGCGGCCATCATGTTCGTGCAGATGTGGCTGCGCTGGACGGTTCCCAGGCCGCGCATCGACCAGGTGCTGTATGTCTGCGTGAAGGTGCTCTTGCCAATGGCCTGTGTGCTGCTGCTTGGCGCGGCGGTGTGGCAACTGCTCGTGCCGGATCGCATCGGGTATGTCGTTCAACTCCTGCTCACGGCGGCGGGCGTGGGAACATTTTTTCTGGTGTGCGGGTGGGTGGGGTATGCGTTTGTCAGCGGGCGCAATATAAAGCAGCGTCTTACAGAACCGACGCCGATTCATAAGGTTCCCGAACCGCTGATATGAGATTCATGCTGCTGACGTTGGCCCAGGACAATCCCGCGCACGCCCCGCTTTCGATGGCGCTGTTCTACCTCTTCGCGATCCTCGCTGGCGGCTCCGGGATTGGCGTGGTGGTGGTGCGCGACATCGTCCGCATGGCGGTGTTCCTGATGTTTACGCTCACCGGCGTCGCGGGACTCTTCTTTACGCTGGAGGCTGAGTTTCTGGCGGCCGTGCAGCTGGTGATTTATGTCGGCGGCACGTTGATCCTGATCGTCTTTGGCGTGATGTTGACCAGCAAATCGCCCCTCGGCCAGCTTGAACCAAGGGCCGGTGAAGTCGCAATCGCCCTGGTCATCGGCGGCGTGCTGCTGGGGGCTATTCTCATGGGCTTGAGCGCCGCGGCCCGGCGGGCGCGTTTGGAAACATTGCGTTGCCCGCCGGACAGGCCTACCCCATGCAGCGCTTTGGCCAGGCCCTCCTGAGCGATTACCTCATCCCGTTCGAAGTCGTCAGCGTGCTGTTGCTGGTGGTGATGATCGGTGCCGCATATCTTGCCAAAGGCAGGAAGCGGCAGGGGGATCGAGGATGAACTTCGTCATGCTGGCGGCATCAATCTACTCAGGCGTCGGCTTAGCGCACTATCTGGCGCTGGGGGCGTTCTTTTCGTTTGCGGCCTGCTCACCATCCTCGTCAAGCGCAATGCCATCGCGATCCTGATGGGCGTGGAGCTGATCCTGAACGCTGCCAACGTGAATCTCGTTGCCTTCAACCGTTTTTCACAAGGGGCAGACACGGCCGGGCATGTGCGGCTGGACGGTCAGATCTTCGCGGTTTTTGTGATCGTGCTTGCGGCGGCGGAGGCTGCGGTGGCGCTGGCCATCTTCCTGAATTTCTACAACAACCACTCGAGCATCGACGTGGAACGCGGCCAGGAATTGAAAGGCTGATCCGCCCGCCATGACCCCAGCCACGCTCCTCATCATCGCGACGCTCCTCCCGCTGGCCGCATTTGTTGCGCTGATCTTCGCCGGCAAACGTCTGGGCGACCCGCTGGCGGGCTGGCTCGGCACCGTCGCCATCGGCGCGAGCTTCGTCTGCAGCCTGCTCGCCCTCATCCTGTGGGTCTCGGCCCCCGTCGGCAGCGCGGAGCTTATCCCCATCCGTTGGCTGCCCGTGTCCATGCTTGCCAATTCAAATACCGCCGGCTCGCTCGATCTCGCCATCTATATCGACAGCCTCACCATCATCATGTTCGTGATGGTCACGCTGGTCTCCACCTGCGTGTTCGTCTTTTCGCTGGGCTACATGGCCAACGATCCGCGCTTCCCCCGCTTCTACACGTACCTCAGCTTGTTTTGCTTCTCCATGCTGGGCCTGGTCATCGGTGGAACTCTCCTCCACCTCCTGGTGTTCTGGGAACTGGTTGGCCTCTGCTCGTACTTGTTGATCGGCTTCTGGTACGAACGAAAGAGCGCTGCCAACGCGGCCACCAAGGCATTCGTTGTTAACCGCGTCGGCGACGTCGGCGTCCTGATTGGCCTAGGCATTCTGTTTTATCACCTGGGCAATGTTTCGTTCCCGCAGGTCTGGTCGAGCCTCAGCATGACGAAGCTCACCGCCAGCGGCATCCAAATCGCCGGCGGTTGGTTTACGCCCGCGCTGCTCACCACCATGGGAATCGGCCTTTTTTGCGGTGCGATCGGCAAGAGCGCGCAGTTTCCGCTGCACGTCTGGCTTCCTGATGCCATGGAAGGCCCCACGCCGGTCAGCGCACTCATCCACGCGGCCACGATGGTGGCCGCCGGCGTTTATCTGGTGGCGCGGATTTTTCCGATCCTGACCCCCGACGCGCGGCTGTTTATCGCCATCATCGGATGCATCACGCTGACGATGGCGGCGCTTATTGCCGTCGTGCAAAGCGACATCAAAAAGGTTTTGGCGTTTTCCACGCTCTCGCAACTGGGCTACATGATCCTGGCCATGGGCGTCGGAAGCTGGGTGGGGGGCCTGTTTCATCTCATCACCCACGCCTTCTTCAAAGCCCTGCTCTTTCTGGGTGCGGGTAGCGTCATCCACGCCGCCCATCACGTCCAGGACTTGCCACGATACGGCGGCCTCCTGAAAAGAGTCCCTTTCACCGCGCTGGTTTTCGCCGTTGCTGTCCTTGCCATCGGCGGCACGCCGCTCTTTTCCGGCTTTTACTCTAAAGAGATGATCGTCGCTCACACCGCCGCCTTCTCGGTCTGGGCGTTGCACAACGGGCGCTCGGGGTGGTATCGGCTGTTTTTCTTTCTGCCGGTGATCGTGGCGTATATCACTCCATTTTATATGGCCCGCTGCTGGACGCTCACTTTCTGGGGCCGGCCCCGCGATGCACGTCTGGCCCAGCGCGCGATGGAGCGCCCGGTGATGTACGTCCCCCTCATCGTGCTGGCGGTCTTCACCGTCTGCGCCGGCTATCACCATGTCGTTGAAGACTTGCTGAACCGCTCGGCCGCCGAAGCGACCGCTCTCGTGAAGCGCACCGACGCCGCCTTCAACGGCTTTGCCACTATGTGGCCATCCCGTCCCCCTGGAGAAGAGACCGCCCGCGAACAATCCACCGGAAGCAAATACGCCTTTCAGGAAAAACTCGCGGATACGCCGCTCAAAGCACACCAGCGCGGCATGGCCCTTGGCCAGGCTTATGTCAGCATGGGTTTCGTCGTTGGCATCGTCTTTGGATTTCTGATGTACATGCGCGGATACGCGGCCGCCAACGTCCTGATGAAGATCCCCCCGCTGCGCTGGATCCACACATGGCTGTACCATCGGATGTACTTCGACGAGTTGTACAACTCCGTTTTCGTCGGACTGGTGATGTTTTTCGCCTATCTCAGCGGCTGGTTTGACAAGTATGTCGTTGACGGAGTGGTGAATCTGGTCGGTTGGACGGTCAGGCAATCGTCGAGCATGGTCGGCCTGAATGACAAGTATGTGATTGACGGCGCTGTCAACGGCGTGGGCACGTTGGCGCAGGACCTGGGCGCGGCCGTGCGGGCCCCGCAGACCGGACGCATTCGCATGTATGTGACTGTGCTCTTCGGCGCAATTGCTGCGATCGTGACCGGAGCGATTATTGTGATATTGAGCAAATAAGGGTGCCGTGCGGCGAAACGCTTATGCCGCTGAGCACCCAGGATGAAACATGGACTTTCGATCTTATCTTCTGACGATCCTGATCTTTCTTCCGCTGGCCGGCGGCGTCGTGGTTCTCTTTTCCAGTGCCCGCAACGCCGCGGCACGATCGCCCTGGTTACCACCCTCCTCACCTTCGCTCTCTCCCTTCTGCTCCTGGTCTTCTTCGATACGGGCAGGGGGGGTGTGTATGGATACGGCCAGGACGGCGTCGTGCAGCTTGTGCAGCGGTTCTCCTGGATCAAATCTTTCAACGTCGAGTATTTCGTCGGAATTGATGGCCTGTCGCTGCCGCTGGTGATCCTCAGCACGTTTGTCTTTGTGCTGGCCGCCGTCGCCTCCTGGAACGTGGAGAAAATGTCCCGCGGCTACTTCGCCCTCTTTCTCTTTCTGGAAGCCGGCATCCTGGGCGTCTTTCTTTCCCTTGATCTGTTCCTGTTCTACGTTTTCTTCGAAGTCTCGCTCGTGCCGATGTATTTTCTAATTGGCATGTGGGGCGGCCCGCGCAAGGAATACGCGGCCATCAAGTTCTTCCTCTACACCCTCGTCGGCTCCATCGCCCTCCTGATCGTTTTGATCGGCCTCTACCTCTATAGCCGCGACGTCTTCCCGGCCAACGCTGCCAATCCCATCGCCGGCACGTTTGATCTGATTAAGCTTTCTTCACCGGAGATGCGGGCGCACCTTGGTGCCGGCGGCACACTCTTTGGCGTCGGCAAAGCCTTCTTCCTCCTCCTGATGTTCGCCTTCTTCATCAAGGTGCCGGCCGTTCCCCTGCACACCTGGCTCCCCGATGCCCACGTCGAAGCCCCCACCCCCATCAGCATGATTCTGGCCGCCATCCTGCTGAAAATGGGCGGCTACGGCATCTTCCGCGTGGCCTATCCGCTCTTTCCCGATGCGGCCAAGCATTTTTGGATGGTGATCGCGCTCATCGGCGTCATCAGCATCATCTATGGCGCTCTGTGCGCCGATGGCGCAATCGGACTTTAAGCGGCTGGTTGCTTATAGCTCCGTTTCGCACATGGGCTTCGTTGTCCTGGGGGCGGCCATGATGACCGACTCGGCCGCCAACGGGGCGCTCTTCATGATGATCGCCCACGGCATCACCAGCGCCGCCATGTTTTTTGTCGTGGGGGTTGTGTACGACCGCGCCCACCATCGCGAGATCGGCCGCTTTGGCGGCCTCGCCACCACGATGCCCGTCTACACGGGCTTCTCCACCGTCGCCTTCTTCGCCAACCTCGGCCTCCCCGGCCTGTGCGGCTTCATTGGTGAAGTCATGGTCCTGCTGGGCTCCTTCCAGGCCGCCCGAACCGGTTCCCTCCTCTCCAATGCCGGCATCCCCCCAAGCCACATCTACCCATTCGCAATTATCGCCTGTCTAGGTGTCGTTCTCAGCGCCGCCTATATGCTCTGGACCATGCAACGCGTCTTCTTCGGCCCGGAGAAGTCGGAGTATCGCGGATTCTCCGAAATTAGCGCCCGCGAGATCACGGTACTGACCCCGCTGACTGTGATGGCCATTCTCCTGGGCGTGGCGCCGATCCTCTTTTTCGTGTTCACGAACAAAACGGTGGCCGCGATGTTTCAGGTCTTTTCATAACGGAAGTTAGCGGTGCGGATAGAATGGAATGTCATGACAACGCTGGAAACAACATCCCGGCATTTCAAGGTCGGCACCACCGGCTGGACCATTGACGATTTAAGCGATCCTGCGGTGGACCGCTGCTGGAACGGGGGGCGGTATGAACTTGTGGAAGGAGTGCTCACGGAAACGCCGCCTGCTTACTATGACGGAAACCTCGCGCTCGCCAGGCTGCGCCGGATTGTTGAGCGATATCTGGATGCTCAGGGGATTGCGGCTATCTTTACAGGAGAGAACGACGTTGTTCTCAAGCGAAATCGGGTGGTTCGGCCGGATTTAGTGCTGATGACGCCGGACGATGAACGCCGTCAGGTGGAAGAGAACGCGCGGCATGGCCGGACCAACCTCAAATACGGACGGATTCTGGTCCCGCCCACGCTCGTTGTTGAATCGGTCAGTATGGGACACGAGGACCATGATCGGGCAACGAAGCTTGGCTGGTACGCCGAGGCACGATTTCCAAAGTATTGGATCCTGAATGGCTACCGGCGTTCTTTAGAATGTTTCGTGCTCGATGTTGATCGTTACCGTATTGACGCCTCGGGCACGGGCAGCGACCAATTGCAGTTGACGGCCTTTCCGGGCCTGCTCCTGCCACTTGCCGAACTTTGGGGCTAATCTGCGTCAACCACAACTAAAATGCCTCGATGATCAATTTTCCTGCCCTCATCTCCCGCCCCTTCATCCCCCCCTGGCCGGACTTGCACCCGTTCGTCGCTGAAATCTGGCTCATCGTCGCCATCATCGCTGTCCTGCTGACCCCGTTCTTTACCCGCCGGTCCAACATCGCCACGGCGGGCGTTGCCATCGTTGGGCTTCGATGTGCGCTGCTTTCGCTTGTCGCCGCCCGCGCGCTTGCGTCCGACGCCGGGCCCAGGTTCGGCGGCATGCTCGTCAGCGATTCCGTCGCCGTGGCCTTCAAGGCGATGCTGCTGGTGTTCGTGATCGGGATCATTCTGCTTTGGCTCTCCGTGTCAGCCGGGGAGATGCATGAAGGCGACGGGCCGGAGTTTTTCACTCTCCTCCTGGGCGCTACCCTGGGCATGATGCTCATGGCCTCCACTTCCAATCTCCTGATGATCTTCATGGCAGTGGAGTTTGCCTCCCTCCCCAGCTACGTGTTGGCGGGGTTTCGAAAGACTCACCGCGTCGGCTCGGAGGCTTCGCTCAAGTACGTCCTCTTTGGGGCGGCCACCAGTTCGATCATGATTTATGGCCTGTCGATGCTGTACGGGCTTTACGGCACGCTCCAGATCGAAACACTTGCCGCGCGCATGACTGCCGCCGGCGCTGGTGCGCCTGTGGTGCTGGCCGTCTCCGGCATCCTCATCGGCGTCGGCTTCAAAATCGCGGCCGTTCCGTTTCACTTCTGGTGCCCCGATGTCTTCGAAGGGGCGGCCATCGACGTCTCGGCCTTTCTATCCGTGGCATCAAAGGGCGCGGGCCTCGTGTTGCTCCTGCGCGTGCTGATGAGCTTCGCAAACGGCATGGCTTATCACGGTCAGGCCCTTGTCTCCATCGCCGCCATCGTCGGCATGTTGGGCGTAGTTACCGCGACGGTCGGCAACACCGGCGCTTTCGTTCAGACCAACATCAAGCGCCTCCTGGCCTATTCCTCAATCGCCCACGCCGGCTACATGCTCTGCGCCCTCTCCCTGATCGTCCGCCCCTCCGCCACGCCCAATGCTGATCTTGCCCATGCGGCCGGTCAAACCATCCTCCTCTACCTGGCCGTTTATCTTTTCATGAATTTGGGCGCTTTCGCCGTCGCCGGCCTGATGCACCGCGCCACGGGGTCTGAAGAGTTGGCCGATTACGCGGGCCTGGCTACGCGGGCACCCATTCTCGCCGTCACCATGGCCTGTTTCATGTTCAGCTTTGTTGGCTTGCCGCCCTTCGCGGGGTTTGCCGCCAAGCTTCAGTTGATGATCGTGCTGGCCAACGGCGGCGGTTGGTGGTGGTGGCTGGTGGGCGCGATAGGCATCAACACCGTGCTCAGTCTTTACTACTATGCCCGCGTGGTGAAGGTGATGTTTCTGACGCCCGGCGACAAGCCCGCCGTCTTTGTTAATCCTCTGGGGCTGGCGATGTCTGTCGGATGCGCGGCCATGCTGCTCATCATGCTGCTGGCATTTAATCCGCTGCTAAGTCTTGCGGGTCGTTACGCGGGGCTGAGCATCCCAGCCCAGCCGCCGTCCAACGTCATTGTCGCCGACGGTAAATAGATAGCCTTCGCCAGGCGGATCAATCGAATTCAAACGCCTCACCGGCAATCACCAGCGGCCGATTCTGCCCGATGTTCAACAGCAGCGCCGCCGCCACGAAGCTGGCCATGAGCGAACTGCCGCCGTAACTCACAAACGGCAGCGTGATCCCCGTCACCGGCATCAGGCGCGTGGCCACCATCAGGTTGATAAACGTCTGCGTCGCCAGCAGGCAGACAATCCCCACCGCCAATAGCCTGCCGAATGGTTCCTTGGTCCCCGCGGCCACCTCCACCCCCGCGGCGAACAACACGAAGTAAGCGGCCAACATCACCAGCACCCCCACAAATCCGAACTGCTCGCCGATCAATGCAAAGATCATGTCGTCGTGTGCCTCCGGAACATGCCGTCCCACCGGCACGTTCCCCACGCCCCGCCCAAACCAGCCCGATGACGCAAAGGCGATTAGCGCATACTTCTGCTGATAACCCGCTTCCTGCTGGCTTTTCTCGTCATGATTGAACAGCGCCACCACGCGAAGCCGCTGATACGGGTGGATCACCATCGGAAGATGCCGCAGCATTGGCGTATCCGTCCCGGCCAGCCACGCCAGCGGCGTCAGCGCTACGCCGATGGCGATGATTCCCAGCAGGTGCTTCAGCTTGGCCCCCGCCACAAACAGCATGGCAAACAACGCCGGCAAAAACAGCATCGCCACACCCAGCGCCGGCTGCTTCAGGATCAACAGCAGCGGAATCACCGTCAGCACAAACGGCGGAATCAGGCCGGTCAATGTCCGGTAGTTGGAGCGAAACCGCAGATATCGCGCCAGCACGCCCGCGAAGGCCACCTTCATCAACTCCGATGGCTCCAGCTTGAATCGCGGGCCAAAGCTGATCCACGCCCGCGCCCCTTTGATTGCGCCGGTGCCAGGCAAGCCAGGAACAAGAGTATAAACCAGCAGCAACAGGCTCAGTGCATAGAAGGGCCAGGCAAACTGGCCAAGGTACAGATAGCTGAACATCTGAACGCCGAAGAGCAGAACAAACCCGATGGCCATGAACATCAACTGCTTTTGCGCATCGCCTGGCGAAACCGCCCAGATGCTCACCGTCCCCATTGAGGAAAGCACCAGCACCGCCGCCAGGATCGGCCAGTTGCTTGCAATCGCGAGTTGTCGCCACAGGTGGGATGACATCTAAAGCCCAATCAAAACTCACTCATACAGCTGCGCGACAATCGCCTTCTGTGGCCGCTGCGGCGGCGCGATCAGCCACAGCGTATCCCCCGGCTCCAGGCGCAGCGCCTTATGTGGGACCACCGCCGTGATCAGCCGCCGATCGCGCTGGGTCAGTGCCAGGCGCACGATGGCCGAGCGCGGATGCGCCGCCGAATGGCGCGATTCCACCACAATCGCCTGAGACGCCTGGCCTGTCCGCCAGATCTTCAATACCTGCCCTCTGCGAATCACCGCCACAATCAGGGCAACCACACCGAACGGAAGCAGGATGATCCCGATAAACAAATCTTCAAACCACCCCGCCGTGACGTGATCGCTGATCACCACCGGATGTTCTGGGTTGTCCACGTAAATGGGAATGGTTTCGCCAACCCGCGCCCGTTCGCGCTGGGCGTCCAGCGGCAGTGTCGCGTTGACGTTCTTGCCCTGCCATTCATAGATCAAGTCGGCAATTGGCGGATGATCCAGCACGGCCGTGTATCCCTGTCGGGTGATGCCATCCACGGCCCGGATGTGCGCCTTGTCGATGCGGGTGCCGCGCTGGATCAGATCACGATCCCGGCTGAAATGCCGGTACTGCAGCCCGATAAACGCCAGCGCGATCACCAGCAGGATAACAGCGCTCGACAGGAAGATGCGCACGCGTGGCTCGCCCCAGCTTCGACGCCGGGCCAACGACGTCATTCCGCGCGGCGGTGCTGACGGTTGCCTGTGCTGCGCGTCGCTGCGCTGGAGCTTTGCGGGAGAAGTCGTGGGACGCATTGGATCGGACAATTGGCTCCTCAACGTGATGAATCGGTCGCGGCCGCCTGCCCCACGCCGGCGGTGGAAAGGTATCCGTGTTCCCGCAACGCTTCAAGCACGTCGAAGGCAACCGACCCCGCGACACGGCCGCCCGCCCCGCCATATTCCACCATGACCGCGAAGGCGATGGTCGGATGATCCGCCGGGGCATAACCGATGTACCACGCGTGCGCCAGGTGATGTTCTTCGCCAACGCTGTGATACCAGGGATACACGTCCGGCTTCACCAGTTGAAACATGGGTTTCCCCTGCTCGTCCAGCATCTGCTTGCCGGCCGCATCCCGCATCGGAATGGTCAACGGCGACGCCTGCGCCGACCCCGTCTTCGCGCAAATCTTAACTGGGTAGCCTTTCATGCCGTTGCCGGTCCCTGACTCACTGTTGGCAACCCGATACATCCCCTCCCGCGCCGCCGCCACCGCCGCCGGGTTCAGGTGCAGATCGACTCGATCCGGGACGGGCGGACTCGATTGCCGATAGCCCGCCACATCTTCCGACACGAGGCGCGGCCTCAACCAAATCCCGTTGCGCGCGATCGTGGCAGCCTCGTTGGCCATCTGCAGTGGAGTTGCCGCCACTGGGCCTTGTCCGATGCCGACATTCCAAGTGAAGCGGCTGAGATTTTCATGAGCGATTTTGTCCGGATGCGGCACGCGCCCCGCCGATTCCTCAATTCCGATCCCCGTTTTGCGCCCCAGGCCAAACTGATCAAACCAGAACGCTATTCGCTCCATCTTCAGCGAATTCGCAACAGTTTCAAAAAACACGTTGCAACTGCGATCGATGGCGTCAGTGAACGTCAAAAAACCAGTCGGATGCGGATAGGGAAATGGATGGTGTGAAAAATTGATGTTCGGGTGCCCCGTCCGCGCTGTCCAGCATCGCCCATATCCGTACGTAACACCACCAATCCTCAAGAACCCGGTGCATTCCACGGTGAAATCCTTATCAATCAGCCCATCGGTCCACGCCCCAATCCCAATGATCGGCTTCACCGTCGAACCCGGCTCGTGCGCTGCCTGCGTCGCCCGGTTGAGCAGGGGGGTGTTGAGGTCATCGTGAACCAGCCGCGCGTAATTGTTGTCGAACTGGTTAAGATCAAAGCCGGGTGCCGACACCGGCGCTCGCACCTGACCCGTCGCGATGTCAATCACCACGGCCCCGCCGTGCAAGTCCTTGTGGTGCTCGAAAATATCCTTGTGCTCCTGATCGGGATTGGTCTGCCGCTCCTTCGCAAATGCGTATTCGATCTCCTGCTGAAGCTTCGAATCAATCGTCAAATGCACATCCCGCCCCGGCTCCGCGTCCACCACCTTTGTCTGATCTTCCTTCCCCGACACGCTGTCAATCCGGCCGCGCGTGCCGCGCAGCGCCTGCTCGCACATTGCCTCAATCCCCGACCGGCCAACCTGGTCATTCAATCGATACCGGCGCAACTCATCGTTCAAGTTCGGATCGCTGGCAACATCCTCCCGCGTCACTCCGCTCTGGTGCCCAAGCAGATGACACCCCACCGGCCCCAGCGGATACATCCGGTGCTTCCCGCGCCGCAACTCCATTCCAGGGCACTGCGGTAAAATTTTATTCAACTGGTTGTACACCTCGTCATCAATCGCCCGCACGATAATGTGCCCCTGCGTCTGCTCCTCCACCGTGACCGAAAAATCGTCCAATTTCGGCGGCTCATCCTCGCCGGACAGCCAACTGCGATACCACGAGTCATCTTCCCGGTCCTCCAGCACCGCCAGTGCGTGCTGATACTTGTGATACCAGATGAACCGCCGCCGCATTTGTACCCGCTGGCGTATGTTCTCCTTGGTTTGCTCGATTTGCTCGGGTGTTTCGCCAGAAACCTGCGCCAGCAGATGCCACATCGCATCAATCTCACGATTGATGGTTTCGACCTCTTCCTGCAGTTGCTTATCCTTCACCGACTTGCCCGTCGATCGGCCGAGCACCTGCAGGGGATCACGTTTGATTCGCTCCATCGCCAGCTTCTTGATCCATTCGGCGTCACGGTCTATCGCGCGATAATCCACCGCCACGTCCAGGCAAGGCTCGTCCACCGCCAGTTCAACCCCGCGCACGTCCAAAATCTTTCCACGCGTCGTCTCGCCGTAGGCAACGTGCTTCATGCTGTCCACGGCCTGATTGCGAAAGCGGCTTCCGTAAACAATCTGAAGCTGCGCCGCCCGCCCCAGCAGCAGCAGGGTGAGCGAAAAGATGATCGTCAAAAAGATTTTCAGTCGCCGTGTGAACATTGCCTCACCGTCCGTGGTTGCCGCCGATCCCGCACCTCATGATCGCCCCATCACGTTTGCTCGCGTAGCGCGGAAGCCAAACACTCTCTTCATGCGCTGCAGCAGCCGGATCACCAGCGGCGCTGCGGCCGCAGTATACAAAACCGCCAGCAGTTCCACGCCAATCGACAAGGAATGCCCCCAATGCTTCATGTCGTGCAGCCAGGGATAAATCCGGTCCCAGATCGCAAGCACCACCAGCCCGATCAACCCTCCGGCCAGCGCCATTACCAGATGCGTCAGCGGGTGGTCCCGGTACACCACCTGCTGCACGCTCATAATCGCCATGGCGATTACCCCATAAGTGAAAGCATGAAGACCGACAGGGCTGATGCGCGTCAGGTCCTGCAACAGCCCCAAAATGAAACACGCCAGCAGCCCGGTCTCCCGCGGCGTGTTGATGGCGATGAAGATCGCCGCAATCAGCATGAGGTTCGGGACGGCCCCGTGCCACGCGATAAACGAGCCCAAGCCCACCTGAACGGCCAGGGTCACATAGGCGAGTATGGAGAAAGCGAGCCATCGCATGTCTGTGGTTATCAATTTGCCCGTGTCTCAACGCCGCGTCTTGACCAGAACGTGATCCATCTGGCTCACGTTCCATTCCGGCCGAATCACGATGTCCGCAAACAAAGCCTCTTTGGCCGGACTGATGCTCTCCACCCGTCCCATCACCAGTCCCTCCAGCAGCGGATCGCGGCCTTCGTGCTCATCCAGCGGATCAGTCCCCAGCACAAAGCAATCCCCCTGCGCCAGCCCCTTGGCCGCCACTTCCTTCATGGGCAGGTTTTTCACGACCAGTGCCTTGCCGCTTCCCTGCGCGCTGGGCGTTCGCGTCATCTCAATGGGCATGATGGTCAATCTTCCCGATGCGTCCTTCTGATAACGCCCAAAACGTCCCGACACGACGAAGTAGGGATCGGTCACAAGCTGCACCTGAAACGCCCCCATCGCCCCGCCCGCAATTCGACCCGCCAGCATACCGTGATACAGCACCGCCATCCCGCTCCGCACCAAACCCGCCCGCGACCCTGTCAGCAGCAATGATTGCCGGCCGCCCACCTCCGTTCCATGCACCGCAAAACGATCGCACAGCGGCTGAAGATCGATGCGCACGTCCGTGTCGGCGTACTGCTTCTGCAAATCCTTCATCTGCGCCGTCAGATACGCCACCCGCGCCAGCAGCTCCTCCTTGTCGGCCTGCAACTGCGAAATGCTCTGTGCTTTTTTTGAGGCTTCAGGAATCGCCAGCCCATCCGCCTGAGCTCCCGTCCAGCCGCTATGCGCCCACGATCCAAAGCTGTGGATCGGCAGCGACAGCGGCGCCAGCAGGTTGTCCAACAGACCCCGCCCCCGCCCGGCGGCCGATGGCGGGATGCACAGCGCCCCGTCATGCTCAGCGCCAGCATCCCCAGAAAAACAGGGTTGAAGCGGATTGGTGTCATCCTTATCGCGCAAAGGTCTTGCGCCGTGGCGGCCGGATTTTATCAGTCAGCTCCCGCGCCTCGGTCAGCATCAGCTCCGCCAGTTGCTGCGCCATCAGCGACACGGCCGCAATTCGCTCCACCCACATCGCGTTGGTCTGCGCTGATGGGTTTTCCGCCACTGTCGGGCGCTGCGGCATACGCCAGCGGCTTAGACGGACCATCCCCCTTCCACGTTGACAGCAGCCGGTAGACGCGTGTTGAAAAACAGCCCGCCAGGATCTTGATCTTCCCATCCATGAGATTCTCCAGGTAAAGCCGCGACCGCGCCGGCCCGGTTACTGCCCGTTGCCGTCGCTTTCCATGACGTCTTTGTCTTTCCAGATGTCCAGATTTTCCAGATAGATCGCCGTCCCCCGCGCAACGCACGTCAGCGGATCCTCCGCCAGCCGAACGTCCAACCCCGTCGCATTGGATATCACGCTCGTCAGCCCGCGCAACATGCTGCTCCCCCCGGCCATTGTGATGCCATTCTCCACTAGATCGGCGGCCAGTTCCGGCTCGGCAAGCTCCAGCGTGTGCGTCACGGCTTCGATGATGTTGGTCACCGGCTCCTGCAACGCCTCCCGAATCTCCTGCGCCGTCACCGAAGTTTTTCGGGGAAGGCCAGAGATCAGGTCACGTCCGCGCACTTCCATGCTCGGTTCGTTCTCGGAAAACGTCGCCGCCGATCCAATTTCAATTTTGATTCGCTCGGCCATCTGATCGCCGATGGCCATGTTGTAGGTCCGCTTCATGTGCTCGACGATCGCCTGGTCAAAATCATCACCCGCCGTCCGCACCGAATCACAGACGCTGATGCCCCCCAGCGAGATAATCGCCACCTCCGTCGTGCCGCCGCCAATATCGACAATCATGGATGCAGTGGGTTCCGTAACCGGCAGTCCCGCCCCAATGGCCGCCGCCATTGGCTCTTCGACCAGATAAACCCGACGTGCCCCCGCGCGCTCGGCCGATTCATACACCGCCCGCTTCTCCACGGCCGTGATTCCAGATGGAATCGCAATCACAACCCGGGGCCGAACCAGCAGTTTGTTCCCATGCACGCGGCGAATGAAATATTTCAGCATCGCCTCGGTGATGTCAAAATCGCTGATCACGCCGTCCTTCAACGGGCGAATGGCGGTGATTGATCCGGGCGTCTTGCCGATCATCTCCTTAGCCACCAGGCCCACGGCGTTGCCGTTCTGGAGGACTTTGTTCGTGCCTTTCCAGACCGCCACCACCGAGGGTTCATTGAGAACGATCCCCTCGCCCTTGACGCACACGAGTGTGTTGCACGTCCCCAAATCAATCCCCATGTCGAGGCTGAAAGCGCCCAAGAGCCTGTCAAAGATCACAAGGAAACTCCTTTATCGTTTCGTGCAAGCGCACCGGTTCAAGAGCGGGGGCATCATGTCGTGGCGTCCGGCGGACACCCCACGATTGGTGGCGCGCTCCTTCAGGCCCGGCGTTCCGATTGACTCCGTCCGTGGAGTCGGCATGTCAAAGGACCCACAAATGTCACCGTAAGCCCAATAATACTGCCCGGCTTGGACCGGTAAAATACAGGGAGCGGGCCAACACTGCAAATGTGACCAAAGATTGCAATGCCGGCGGAACCATTCCACCCCTGTCCCAAAGTCTTCAAAACGGCACGGATTGAGCCAACCGCAGCCCCCGTTCCAGCGGACATTCTCCCTCCACTTCCCGCCCCGCCCGATACCCCGCCAGCAGCCTCCGCGATTGCTCGGCCAGCAGGCGCCGGACCTCCCGCCGCTTGCCCTTCACGCGCGGGATCACCGTCTGGTCGTACGCCGTAGTGCGATGCCGCAGCCACGCAATCACTGCCGCTTCGGCCCGCTGCTCCACGGGTATCCGCACCGTTCGCGCCACCGTCCCACTCCCCACTGGCGTTGCATGTTCCGCCACCGCCCGCGCCAGTCGGCTGGCCAACTCGGCGTGCCGGGCGTCAAACGCCAGAAACCTTCTCACGGCCGCCTCAAACTCCCCCACATATTCCGCCTGCTGTTGATCGCGGCGCCGCGCATCGCTCTCCCGCCGCTTCGCATACGCGGGCTGGGCACGTTCCTGCGCCAGTTCGCCGCGCTTTCTCCACAACCTCCGCCGGCGCCCACACCCCGCGCGAAAATATTTTGCGGCCCTTCTTCTCCTGCACTGTCCAGGTCGGCCCCGCCGCCTTGATCCGCCGCGTCAGCCCCGGATCGCCCGGCGCAACCAACACCCATCCCCCCGGCGCCTGAAGAACAGATCCGTTGGGCAATCGAACAGAATCGGGCGTGGGCCCCGGAGTGGCGATGAGGCTCTGATCCGTCATGCCCACTGGTATTCCAGATCAGCTGCCGTGTTGTTATGTCTAATGTTTCGGCGCAACCAGATGCTGCCCGCGCGTGATAGGGATGTTCAGCGCCCGCAGGAACCGCCGCCGCAGGGTTTTGCGGACGCGCTCTAACTCCGTGGGCGTGCCATTCTCCAGCGCGACGATTCCACCGGCCTTGGTGCGGTGCCCGCCCCCTTCTCCCAGCCGCCGCAGAAGCCTTTTCATCATGTCGGCGGCCGACAGTTTGCTGCTGCTCGTGCGCAGGCTCAGCACCAGCGAGGAACCTATTACGGCCGAGACCAGTACAAACTGCACCTGGTCAAAGCGCAGCAGAAAGTCCGCGATCACCGCCGGCGTTTCGGGCGAATGAACCGTCTCCAGGTGGCTCACCAGCGCATCCTCCCAGAACACTGCATTGGCCAATCCGCTCGAATAGGCCGAGTAATAGGCCTGCGGCAGATCGACGTAGCGCATCTTGTAAAGCTTGCGCGTATCGGCCAGCAAGGTCAGGCTCGACAGTGCAAGATTATCCAGTTCGCCCGGCGTTCCGGCCGCCCCTGCCAAATCTGTTTCAATGGCGAATAGAAGTGTGGCCGCCAGATCGCTGTCGATTGGCGTCTCGAGCTCCATGAAATAGCTGAAGATGATCGAGCTTGTCGCGCCTACCTCCGTGCGTACGTCACAAAAAGGGCAATCCAACTTCGGCCCCCGGCTGCGGTGATGGTCGATCACGGCGGTCGGAAATATCCCTTGCGGCAGCGGGCTGAATTGGAATGTCGGCTGTACGTCCAGCAACACGATCGCGTCATATTCCCACAACGCCGATTCGTCCCACGGCGCCAGCGCGAGCGCCGTTTGCTGTGCGAAAGCCGCGTTCAGGCCACCGCTGATGAAATTCTTTACCGACAGCGTAATCTCGGCATCATCCAGCTTCAGGCGCAACAGCCTGGCCAGTGCCAGCGAACTCGCCAGCGCGTCAGGATCGGGGTGCTGATGGGTTGTGATCAGGATTCGCCGCTTGCCGTGCAGAACGCGAAGCAGCTTTTGCGCGTGGGGCCGGTGACGTGCCCCTCGGGCGGCGGCCACCGCCGAGCCTTCCACAGTGCCTACGCAGCTTTCGACGAATGAAGTCATTTTTCGCTTCACCGCCGGCGGGGCCTCAGGCGAGTGAAGGGCCGGGGGTGCAGGCTTTTGATCGACGTGGGAAACGCGTGACATAAATTCGGCAAAAACGTTGTCTATTCGTCCCATAATAGACTTCCGCGCGCCGCTGTCGAACTCCAAATTTCCGGCCGCATCACCTCCTGGTCCTGGGCTGGCCAAGCCGTGCGGCCACCAGCATGTCCAGCACGCCGATTCCAAGCACCATCGCAAAGGCGGCCGCAAACCCTTTTGGATTGCGCGTCTTCCGGCCGGCCATGGACAGAAGCGCCACGTCCAGCACGTCCCCGGCAACCCGCGACCAGACGCCCGCTGTGGCGTCCTGATGCGAGAGGATATCCAGGCCGTGCATAATCTCCCGCGTCCCCAGCACCCGGAGGATCCCGGTATTCCGCCCATTGCTAATTCCGAGCAACCGCTCGAGTTGCCGAGGGGCGGCTATCTCGGCCGCCCCGATTCCGATGCTTGCCCAACCAAGTCCCTTGGCCGCTTCCTGGTCGTACATGATAAGTCTCCTTCAGATTCATCTACCATTTGTGGGACAACGGGCGTTGTCTCAAGCCGCCGGATCCAACACAACCTTGATGCACCCGTCCGTCTTCTCGCGGAACATCTCGTAGGCTTGGGGGGCCTGGCTGAGCGGCATGCGATGCGTCACGACGAAGCTCGGATCGATGTCGCCGTTGCGAATATGATCCAGCAGCCGCGGCACATACTTATGCACGTGGGTCTGCCCGGTCTTGATCGTCAATGCCTTGTTCATCAGCGCCCCCATCGGCATCTTGTCCGATACCCCGCCATACACGCCCGCTATCGACAGCGTGCCGCCCTTGCGACAGCAGTTGATCGCCTGACGCAGCACATACGGCCGCTCGGTCTCCATGAACAGGTTGGTCTTGATCTTGTCATAGGCGTTGAGCAGGGGCGTTGAACCATGCGCTTCCATGCCGACCGCATCAATGCACACATCCGGGCCGATGCCGCCGGTCAAGTCCAGCAATCGCTCATAGACATACTCATCATGAATATCGATGGTGACGGCCCCCGCATCGCGCGCCATTTGCAGGCGCTCGGGAACCACGCTCTCATCATCAATCGCCACAACCTTCCCCGCCCCCAGCAGCATGGCGCTGCGAATCGTGAACTGACCCACCGGCCCGCAACCCCAGATCGCCACCGTATCATCCCGCTGAATGTTGCAATGCTCGGCGGCCATATACCCCGTCGGGAAAATGTCCGACAGGAACACAATCTGGTGATCGTGCAAATCCTCGGGCATCTTCTGACAATTGACATCCGCAAAAGGCACCCGCAAAAACTCCGCCTGCCCTCCGGCATATCCGCCGGTGAGATGCGAATAGCCGAATATTCCAGCTGTCGCAAAGCCAAACGCTTCCTCCCCTATATAGGGCTTGGGATTGGTGTTGTCGCAACAGCTATACAGCTCGCGCTTGCAGAAGAAGCACTTGCCGCACGCAATCGGAAACGGCACCACCACACGATCTCCCACCTTCAGCTTGCTCTTGTCGACGTCCGGTCCAACCTCCTCCACGATCCCCATCGGCTCGTGGCCCATGATGTCGCCGGGCTTCATGAACGGCACGAACCCGTCCAGAAGATGCAAGTCGGATCCGCAGATGCAGGTCGAGGTAATGCGCACGATCGCATCCTGACGATTTAAGATTGTGGGATCCGGGACATTCTCAACTTTCACTTTATAAGGAGCACACCAGATGAGCGCTTTCATGACGATTCCTTTCGAACTTTCCGAGCCGGTGATTCTCAGCAGACGATAAACGTATAACGCGACCTCAACCCTGCCCCCGGCCGGCGCACGTGCCATGTGGCTGTCCGACGATTGTGGGTAGTTCCCCCAGCTCCATCATGCGCTTGAAGTTCCGCAAATCCTCCCGCATCTGCCGCCGCGGCGCAAGGCCAAACAGCGTCGCCAGCCAGTGCCCCACCCGGCCGGCAGGGGGAACGTATTCCATCGAAACGTGCGTCTCGGTACCCCGATCACCCATGGCCGGCACGAACCGAATCTCGCCGACGGTGTCGATGTCCGACCCAGGCAGCGACCGCCATCGAATCGCGCTGTTGGGCTCGTCACGCGTAATCTCCGCGTCCCATTCCACTGATCCGCCCGCGATGCGCGGCGCCTTGGCCACCCAGTGCGACCGCCGCTCATCCAGCACCCGCACCGATTCCAGGTGCGTCATGATGCGCGGCAGATTCTCAAAGTTGCGCCAGTAGTTGTAGAGATCCTCAGGCGAGCGATTAATCAGAAACGCCTGCTCCACGTGAATCCCGCGCTCGGCGATATCTTCCTCGGCGTCCTGGCCGCTACGGTTGGCGGTGTCCAGCCCCATGGCCGCGTAGAGATGGCAATGGCCGGTCGCACCGCGATAGATGAGCGCGCCGCCCACGCCCGCCACCAGTAAGCCCGGCAGGCTTCGCCGCCCCAGCCCCAGCAGCGCCAAAACCGTGCCCGCGGCCACCGACGTCGCGCGCTCTCCCGGCCCCACATTCACCGCCCCGCTGCTCACCTGCGACTCTTGTGCCTGCCCCCCACGCTCCTGCTGCATTGGCGTTTGTCCCCCGTCGTTGCTCTGCGTGCTTGAGGTGCTCTGGCCCTGGTCAATTAACGTCATGGTGGATCTCCTTTGCGATGTAATTCGGCCGCAGATGTTGGGGGTTCATTCCCTTGAACACGGCGCTCCTGCGAAAGTCTCAGCCCAAGAGCAAACCCTGAGCCGACACTATCTCAGGATTTCGCCACCCGCTCCTGACGCCTGCCGCTCTTTCACGCGCGTGAGAGTTCCCCCTTCCCCGTCATCATTGCGCGTTTGATTGAAATGATGTCGCCCGCAGGGTTATCGCTGCCCGCCCGCACGCCGGCTGGTTCAGGGAGCTGTCGCTCGCCGCGCCCCGGGCAATCGCCGCCGCAATCGGCTGAGGGCCCACGTGATTGCCCCGCTCGCCGAATACGCCAGGAGCCCCAGCGCCAACGTGTAGGTGTGGTTCACGATCACCAGCAGCAGAATGGCCAGGATCACCACCAGTTTCGCCACCGATTTCTTCCCGCGAAGATAGCGGTTTACCAGGTGCGGGTAGCGAATGGTGCTCACCATCAGCAGCCCCGTCGCCAGCACCACCACCGGCAGCACCCAGAGCGTCACGGCCGCCAGGCGCTCCAGGGCCGACGATTGAAGCTCCTGATACATCAGCACCAGCGCCGCCACAGCGCCGGCCGCGCCGGGACTTGGCAATCCCAGAAAGCTGAAATGGTGTTGCTCCCCGTGTTCATTGCTGACGTTGAACCGCGCAAGGCGGATGGCCGCGCAGCTCATGTAGAGTGCTCCAATCGACCAGACCAGGCGTGACAACGTCACCGGCACCGGATGCCCCATTTGGTCCGTCCCGGCTTTAAAAAGCTTCAGCGCTGAAAACGCCGGCGCGGCCCCAAAGCTGATGACGTCCGCGAGGCTGTCCAACTGCCCGCCAAAGTCGGTCGTGTGCCGGGCAAACCGCGCCAGGCGCCCGTCCAGGGCGTCAAACACCATCGCCAGGAAAATCAGCCACGCCGCCGCGATAAACTTATGTTCCGGCCGCGTAAACCAAAGCGTCAGATGGTCTGTCGCCCCATTGCCCTCCACGCCGGCCGCATCCGCCAACCCCACGATATAGATTGATGCAAACCCGCAGATCGCGTTCCCGAGCGTCGCCAGGCTCGGCAGCGAATAGACCGACCGGATCAGCGCCCGCCGGCCATGGCGTCGAAACCGGCGACGGCGGTGCTCCCGCGTGCGCCGAACGGGAGGATCAAGACTCAGACGTCCCAAGGTTCCATCCAAAAATGTGTGGCCCAATAAAAAGTCAGGCCGGCTCACTCGCCATCGCGGCCGGCACGCACCGTCACAATCCCCTTGTTCAGGATCGCAATTACATCCGCCGTGCCGCGCACGGTTTGCCCCACCTCAACGCGAATCTCCGGCTCAAGCCATTTGGGAATATAAAGCTCCGTGCGGCTTCCAAACTTGATCATCCCAATCCGCTCGCCGCGATGCACATGATCATTCACGCCCACCGTGCAGATGATCCGGCGGGCGATCAGCCCCACGATCTGCTTCACCACGGCCACGGGCCGTTCGCCGTTGGGCTCGATCAGCACGACGGTGTTGGATTCATTGTCGGATGAGGCGCCACTGTGGTTCATCGCGTTGATGAACTTTCCCTTTTTGTAGATCACCTGCGACACCCGCCCGTCGCAGGGCGCGCGGTTCACGTGGACGTTAAACACTGATAGAAAAATCCCCACCCGCACCGCCGGCCCACCCAGCAACTCATCATGTTCGATCTGGGTAATGTCCGACACCTTCCCGTCGGCCGGGCTGACCATCGTGTGTTGCTCGGGCGGCAATGGCCGTTCCGGGTCGCGGAAAAACGCGATCAGCCACAACCAGACCGGAAAAACCAGCACCGCCAGCGGCCAGTAAACCCACCCCAGCGCACTGCCTAAAATGGCCAGAACCAGCGTACCAATAAGCATTTCGCGCCACCCATGGCGCGTCAGAGGAACCATTCTTGAACCGTAGAAGATATCCCCATCCTTGTCAACGCGAACACGTCTGCCAGCCGATCCCCAAGCCATCTGGATTGCCAACTCCGCTGTCTGTATCCTCCGCACCCAAAACGATCCATGGAACTCAATTACTCCACCTCAAGGCCGGCTACCACGAAACATCTCCTCCGCACTGCCCGCGGCGTCTGGATCGCCATCCTGATCGCCATCTCCATCCGCGCCGGCCTCCAACCACATCGCCAGACCGTACAGGACGTCTTCCTCTACGCCGCTCACGACTTCTCAGTCGGCCGTAGCATTTACACCAGCCATCACTACGACTATCGCTATTCCCCCGCCTTCGCGGTTTCGATGATCCCCCTGGCAAAGCTCCCCGACCGCGCCTCCGCCGTCGTTTGGCGACTCCTCAATGCGGCCGTCTTTCTCGCCGCCCTCTTCTGGTGTTGTCGCCTGGGGATACCGCGCCCCATGTCCACCTTGGAAATCTCGCTCCTCTTCCTCCTCGTCGCCCCGCTCCTGATCGGCAATCTCAACGTTGGCCAATCTAACCCCATGGTCCTGGGCCTCATGCTCGCCTCCATCGCCGCCTGCCTTGGCCGCCGCTGGACCCTCGCCGCCTTCTGCATCACCATCGCCACCCTGCTGAAGGTTTACCCCCTCGCCCTGGGCCTCCTCCTCATCCTCCTCTACCCCAAAAAACTCTCCTGGCGTCTTGCCTTCCTTCTTCTCCTGGGCTTTGCCTTCCCTTATGCCTTTCAAAAATCGGCGTATGTCACGCAACAATATCACCAGTGGTTGCACTACCTCCGCGTCGAAGATCGCACCCAGTCGGCCATCATTCACAGCTACCGCGACCTGCGCCTGCTCTTTAAAGCCTTGCACATCCCCCTTTCTCCCATCGCCTACATCACCATCCAACTCCTCGTCGCCGCCGCCATTGCCGCCGTCGCCCTCGTTGGCCGACTGCGCCGTTGGCCAGAAGCGCACCTCCTGGCAATGCTCCTCTCCCTCGCCTGCTGCTGGATGACCGTGCTTGGCCCGGCCACCGAATCCCAAACCTACATGCTCCTCGCCCTCGCCGCGGCCTGGCCACTCCTCGACGCCTTCGCCCGCCACCAGCCCTTCCCGCGCCGCATCGCCGCCATCCTCATCTACGCACTCCTTCTCCTGGCCCAAATCGCAATCTGGCACCCACGAGGCCGATCCTTCGTCGCCTACACCAATCCCCAACCCATCGCCGCCCTCCTCCTCGTCGCCTACTGGCTCCGATCCTCATTCAACATCACTCCAGAGGTGGACCGCGCTGGCTTTCGCCACCAATCCCAAACTTTCTGATATCCTCCCTGTCTCTTCCGTACACCGCGTCATGGAAGCCACCAACCGCCGCCGGAGCACGGCCTTATGAAGATATGCCTCGTCTCACAGGAATATCCGCCACAGACCGGCGGCGGCGGCATCGGCACGCAGACCTGGCTCAAAGCCCAGGGCCTCAGCGCCCGCGGCCACGAAGTTCACGTCGTCAGCGCCTCCTGGGACAAAGAACCCCGCACCTACCTCGACAACAAGGCCATCATCCATCGCATCGCCGAGCCCGATCTTGGCAAGATCGGTTTCGAGCTCTGCACCTACTGGATGGCCTACAGCATGAGCGTCGCTCGAAAGCTCGACGTGCTCGGCCGCGAAGTGAAGTTCGACATCATCCAGTTCCCCGAATACGGCGGCGAAGGGTTTGTCTACCAGACCGACACCTTCACCTGGCGAACCGCAAAATACGTGGTCCAGCTCCACGGCCCCCTGGTGATGTTTGGCCTGCACATGGGGTGGCCAGAGCCTGGCAGCACCATGTGGCAAGTGGGCTGTTTCATGGAACGTACCAGCATCCATCACAGCGACCTGGTCATGGCCTCAAGCCATAGCACCGCCAGCCTCTGCCAGCGCGAATACGGCTACCCCGCCGACAAGGCGCACATCATTCACAGCGCTGTCGATCTCGCGCGGTTTGGCCGCTGCCGTGAGCCTTCGGAGGCCGCCGGCCCGCGCATCCTGTTCGTGGGCAATTTCGTTGGCGCCAAGGGATTTGACATGCTGGTGCAGTCGGTCATCCGCCTGCGCGATCGCTATCCCGCCCTCTTGTTGCGTCTCATCGGCAAAGGCGACGCCGATCACGTCGCCGACCAAAAGGCCATCATCACTGCCGCCAACGCCGAGGCGCACTTCGAATTCACCGGCTACGTCAACCACGACAGCCTGCCCGAGCATTATGCCTGGTGTGACATCTTCGCCGGCCCGTCCGCCTACGAAGGCGGGCCGGGAAACGTCTACATGGAAGCGATGGCCGCCGGGCGTCCCGTCATCGCCTGCAACGCCGGCGGCGTCGGCGAAGTTGTCCTGCACGATCAGACTGGTTTGCTCATCCCCCCGCGCGACGCCGATGCGCTCGAACAAGCCATCATCCGCCTCGCCGACGACCGCCCCCTGCGCCACCGCCTGGGCGCCGCCGGCCGGGCCCGCATCGAAGAACACTACACCGTCGAAAAATATGTGGACCGCGTCGAAACCCTGTACAAAGGTCTGCTCGCCTGAAACCGCCTGCATCGTCCCCCTTACTTCTTCTCCGGCGGCTTCTCTTTCAGGCTTTCCAGGTACGCGATCAGATCAGCAAATTCCTCGGGCTTGAGTCCCGTGTAGACGCCCTCAGGCATCAGCGATAGCTCGCTCTTTTTCTGCGACTCAATGTCGCTCTTCTTGATCACCTGCTTTTGGCCGCTCGAATCTACCACCGTGATTTCACTGTCGGTTTCGGATTTGACGATTCCGGAAACATCATTGCCGTTCTTCAGGAAAAACATCGTCTGCACGTAGCCGTCAAGAATTTGCTTCGAGGGATAAATCACCGACTCCACCAGAAAGTCGCGATTGTATTTGGTCCCCACGCCGCTCAGCGTCGGCCCCACTTCACCGCCGTCGTTGCCTACCTTATGGCAGCGCACACAGGCGGCGCTGGTGTTGGTCTGGAACACTTTCTTGCCCGCCTCCACGTCGCCTGAGTGGCTCTTTGCAAAAGAAATAAACGTCTCGGGTGACAGCTTCGATGTGTCGTACTCGAAGATCTTATTCCCCTTGCGCTTATCCGCCGGGACGATCGGCGAGAAGATCTGCTTCAACTCATTCATCGCCTGCGCCGACAGCGGCTCGCCTTCGAGGCGCGCCTCAACCAGTGGCAGCGCCTTGTCGCGAATCTTGTCAATCGCCTTGTGGCTGCGATCGCGCACCCCGCCGTCCTTGTGCTCCAGGCCGAGCAGGTAGGCATCCAGCGCCCTCACGTCCGGCGTCTGCGCCAAGGCCGAAATCGCCTCGCGCTGCACATCCTTGTCCTTGACGGCTTCCAGCAGCGGGTCAATCGCCTCTGGAAGCTTCGCCTTTCCCAGCGCCTCGGCCGCCGCCCGCCGCACTTCCGGCTTCTTGGCCTTCAGCGCCGTGCTCAACGGCCCCACGATGTCCTTCCCACCGATTGCGCTCAAGGCCGTGGCCCCAGCGATGGCCACTTTCGGATCGTCATTCGACAGCGTCCCAGCCAAAACCGGAATCGTCTTCTGATCTTTCACCTGTGCCAGCGCCTCAATGGCCGGGATAAGCACTTCCACGCTGGGATTGGTTTCCACCAGGCCCGCCAGAGCCTGGCTCATCAGCGGGCCGCCAACCTGCCGGGCCACCAAAATCGCCTCCAGCATCAGCGGCGCATTGGCGCCGGTGTCCTTCAGGATCGAAATCACCAGCGGCGTCGCTGCCGTGGATTTACCGGCCGCCAGCGCACGCAATACGCCTTTGCGAATGGCCTGATCTTTATCATCGTTGAAAAGCTTAACCAGCGATTCGCCCAGCGCCGGGTCAGGCGGTGCGAAGCCTTCCAGCGCCGCCAGCTTCACTGCCGGCGTCGAGTCAGCAAGCCCAGCGCGAACGGCCGTGCTGATATCCTGCGTCCCCGCCCACTCCACTTCCTTGGGGGCCGGCAGGCCATTGGCCGGCTGCGTGCGCCACCACTCACCGTTCCATGGCTTTTGCTTGCGCGCAAGGGAGCCAGCGCCGACATCGTAGCGGCCCGCGCCTCGACAGGATTGGACGTGGCCGTGAAATAACCACCCAGCGCCTTCACCAGTTGCTCGTCATACGTCTCGCGCACCGCCAGCACCACGCCACCGCGCACCTCCGGCTTGTCGCTCGACAACCCTTTCACGATCCCCTCCCATGCTCCGGGGTTCTGCCGGCCAATACGGTTCAAGGCAGTAAACACCGCGAAGTGCGCATAAAGATCCTTTTCCGAGAGCTTTTCCAAAAGCGGTTGCACAGCCAGCGTCTCCCCAATTCGCCCCAGCGCCGTCGCCGCCCGAAATCGCATCGCCGCGTCCTGGTCATTCAGTGCCGCCACCAGCACCGGCGCTGCCTCCTTGGCCGACCGCGTACCAAGCTGCCGCGCTGCCTGCATGCGCACCGACGTCTCGACCTTTTCATCCTTCACCAGATTGATGATCGTGCTGCGCCCTGACTTGCCGCCATCAATGTGGTCGAGTGTCCAGATCGCGTGCCACTTCGCATGCGCAGGCGCGGCCGGGTTATTCAAAAGCGCTACCAGCAGCGGCGTCGCCTCCGACGCCCGATCCGCCAGGCGCCGCTGCGCAACCAGCCGCACGCTTTGGGCCGGGTGTGAAAGCCCCGCGATCAAGTCCGCCGTTGTGGCCTCAAACTTCTGCCCCTCCGCCGCCGGGACAAACCACGCCGGCTTGGGTGCTGCCAGGCTCTTGCCCGTATAGGTCACTTTGAGGAGACGCCCCGTCACTGCGTCCTTGTTGCTCCACCCGCTGAAGTTCCAGTCGGCGATATAAAAGCCCATGCCGTCAGGTTGAAGGCAGATCCCCACCGGCCGGAATTCCACACTGCCGTTGGTCAGGAAGTCGTACTTTTTGGCGACCTTGAACGTGCCGCCGTCGCGCTGCAGTTGAATGCGATATAGCTTGTGATTTCCCCATTCGCAGTGGAACACGTTGCCGCGATATTCCTCCGGCAGCGCATCTTCGTTATACGCAATCGCCCCCGTCGGCGAACCGCCGCCGTAATCCTCCATCCGCCAAAGCGTCCAGGGGCGATACGGCCTCTCCTTTTTCTTTTCATCCGGCTTTTTTACTTCTTTGGTTTTGTCATCCGGCTTCGTCTCCTTCGTCTCCTCGCGCCACTTGGCCACCGCCTCGCTGTCCGACTGGTGCGGGCGATAGTCATACGGATATCCGTAATAGCCGCCGTCCACCATGTGCGTGAAACGCGTGTTCCATCCCAGGCCATCGTCGGTGTTGTCCAGCGTAAACAGCTCATCCTCCGCCGTCACCGACACATCCAGATGGTTACGCGTTCCCGTGGCGTAGACTTCCAGGTCAGTCCCATCCGGCCGAATCCGCAGAATCCCGCCGCCATGCAGCTCGGCCTTGCGATGATCGACATTCGACTCCGCCCCATAGATGCCCTTGTCGCCCACCGCCATGTACAGATACCCGTCCATCCCCAGCCGGATCTGCGCTGGGATGTGGTCGTTCATCCCGCCCCACGGGTGGGGGTTGGTCACGTCGATCAAATCGACGCGGTCCTTGCCAACGCTGTTGTCGTCGGTGAAGACGCTGAGCTTGGGGCAGTGATGCACGTAAAGCTTGCCGTCGATGTAGGCCAGCCCGAACACCGCGTAGAGCTTATCCGCGAAGACATTGATCTTCCCATCGGGATGGATGCAGAGAATGCGGTCGCCCGGCTTGTCCGATGGCCCGATCATGTCCATCGGGTCCTCCACCACAAACACCCGCCCATCCGGCACTGCGCACACCACGCTCGGATAGTGCATGGGCGGCAGCTTGGCCGACTCGGGCCAATCCCCCTTCTGGGGCATCTGCGCCATCACCTCCACCTTCCAACCTTCCATCGCCTTGGGATAGGTCGGATTGGTCGTCGGGCGCGTCGCGGCCGATGGGGGCGCTTTGGGCTCAGGGGCGGCCAACACCAGGGCCGGCGAGACGAAAAATGCGAAGCTGGCGACAAGCCGCCCGACTCGGGAATAGCTCTTCATGTTCGTGCAGTCCTTTGTTGTTAATGCAGGTGCGGCCCAAACGACCAGGCCCGAAGAGGTCGAAACAGGCCACTCTTCCTCTATCGCCTCCCCTCGAAAATGTTGTACTCAGCCCTCATCCACAAAGGGCCGCACTTCTAATTTCGGCTGATGCTGCGGCGCTTCTGTCCCATCAGTATTAATGCCCTGAAAATAATGTTTCTGCCATCCCTGCTTCACCGCATCCGACGCGGGCTTTTTCAGGTCCTGCAGGAACTGATCGCGCCCCCGCGACCAGTCGGCGTATTGTTGTGCCACTTCCGGATCTTTCGCCACATCACGAATTCTGGGCCTGAAGTTTTCAAGATCGCCGCGCGGCTGCGGGACGAGCATGCAAATCGGCTCGTCCTTCTCGAAAGTGACGGGCTCGCGCGGGCGGGTCATCTGCCAGTTCATGGTGAAGGTGGCCATCGACCAGTCCGCCTCCACGACCCCCTCGAGGGCGTAGATGCCGTCCTTGGGCAAATTGGCCGGGCCGCGGGCAAGGAGGTTGTAGCCGGGCGGCGTGCGGAATAACCACGGGAGATTCCACGTCAACACGCCATGCCCGAAGTGAGTCAGCGCCGGCACCTGCTCCGATCCGTCCAGCTTTTCAATGCGGATGCACGATGTATCCCAGCCGCCGCTCCAGGTGACGCGAATCGGATGGCTGTTCAGCACAAACCAGCCATGCTGGTTGGCGATCAACAGCGGCAGGCAGCGATACGCAAACCGGTCGCGCGTGGCATCCATCCAAATACGGCGCGCGGCGCAGGCACCAGTTTCATGGGCGGCCAGGTGCTGACCCGATAAGCGATCAAATCCGGCCCGCCCGCTTCATCCGGCCCAAGCGGCAAGCTGGGCACCGTAGCCGGGGTGGTTACCAGAGCCGTGTTCTCCGGGTTGTTCTCCATGATGCTCTCCAATTGCATGAGCAGGGGGGGTGCAATGTTCGTCCACCCCTGTCGCACGTTGCCCTACCATACCCTGCGCAGCGGCCTATTCAACTCTTGTTCATGCCGGGAGCGACGCCCACCTCCGCCAGCATTTGCCGCGTCACCTCCATCGGCAGGCCCACAATATTAGTCCGGCTCCCGGCCTGCCGCGTCACGAACGGGTCCTTGTCCTGGATTCCATAACCCCCCGCCTTGCCCTGCCACTCTCCACCGCCAACGTATGTTTCAATCTCACCAGCGCTCAGGCTACGCATCCGCACCGCGGACATGACCGTCCGGCTCTTGTCATACGGTGGATCGATTCGCTTCAGCGCCACGCCGGTGATGACAATATGGGTAGTGCCCGATAGCAGCTGGAGCATGTCCCGCGCAGCGCGGGCATCGGCCGGTTTGCCCAGGGACATGTCGCCAAAAGCCACCACAGTGTCGGCCGCCAGCACAACGTCTTCTGGATGATGCGCCGCGACGGCCCTGGCTTTTTCCTTGGCCAGCCACAACGCCAGATCAGCCGGTAAAAGGTTCGGCGGGTGCTGCTCCTCATCAAGATCGGCGGGGTGTACCTCAAACAGATATCCCGCCTCGCGCAAAAGCTCCTGGCGACGGGGCGAGGCGCTGGCAAGGATGAGGCGCGGAAGGCGGGCGGCGTTGGGCACGGGCCTGGCCTCAGCTCTGGTTTTTGAACTTGATGGCCAGGTCACCCACCAGCGGCGCCCGCCGGCCGGCGATGGTCTCATACCGCACGTGAACCCCGTCTTTAAAGATCGACGCGACGGTGGCGTTGGCGATGGGCGATTGGCCGTCCACGATGGTGAAAATATCGCCGACGCGAATGTCCTGCGTGTTTATTTCACCGATGTCCGCCCAGGGCATATCAGGAAGGAGAAGCGTGACCACCCCAACGGCCGCGACGTCAGGACGACGCATCAGGCTGGCCCGAAGGGAGGTGGTGTCAATCTCCTGCGCGGGCATGGTCGCAGGTGGGGGCGGTGCGGCCTTCCTGGCGGCGCAGCCGACGACGGCAAGGGATGACAGCAGACTTGCGAAAACCATCAACCTCATGGTGCGGCTCCTTTGGGTGTCGTTGCACGTCCCCCGACGGGCGTGGGGGGCGATAGTAAACCATGAGGGGCGGCGGTGTGGCAAGCGGGCGGCGATCGAGGAATGATTCATGCCTCAAACATCGGCCAATCGCCTGCCTTTGCCACACCGCCAACTGCCGCAAAATCAGACGATCTTGTCCTTGCCCGGCATCGCGACCGGCGCCACCGGCAACGGACCAAATTCCAGCTTCTCGGGCATGAGGCTCAACTTCGACTCCATCATGTCTTTCCAGCGCACAACTTGGCCGGTATAGGTCGCCATGCGCCCCATGATCGCGGTGAGCGTGCTCTCGGCCACCTGCTGCGCCTCGTTCAACGGTTTGCCGGCGCGAATGCTCGCGATGTTATCCGCGTGCTCCTGCACATACGGGTTGATGTCGCTGGCCTCGGCCTTCCAATTACCCGCAGGCGATTTAATCAAGCCCGCCGTGGCGATCCCATTGGCGCCCACGAACTGCTCGCTGATGCGGTTGTAACACCCTTCAATCTGCCGCGACATGCTCGAGATGTGCGTGCCATCAGGGTATTCAAAATCCACGGCAAAATGATCGTAGACGTTGCCATACGACGGCGCGATCCGCGCCTGTCGGCCGCCCAGGCCAATCGCCTGCTTCGGGTGGGTGCCCATCACCCAGTTGGCCACGTCAATCTGGTGGAGATGCTGCTCGACAATCAGATCGCCGCTTAGCCAGGTGAAGTAAAGCCAGTCGCGCACCTGCCACTCCATGTCCGACCACTCCGGAAGCCGTGGCTTGTTCCAGAGGCCCTCCTGAATCCAGTAGATCTGCCCCGCCAGCACCTTGCCAATCGCCCCGTCCTGAATGCGCTTCACAGTTTCGATGTATCGTGGATCGTGGCGGCGCTGGGTGCCGGCGACGAACGAGATATTCTTGTCCGTCGCAATTTTACCGGCCTCCATCACCATCCGCGCCCCCACTGGATCGACCGCACACGGCTTTTCGCCAAACGTGTTCTTCCCCGCCTCCAGCGCGGCCTTGACCATCATCGGCCGAAAACCCGGAGGCGTCGCGAGGATGACGTAGTTCACGTTGGTCTGGAGCAGTTTCTGGTAGCCATCCCAGCCGGAAAAGCACATGTCATCCTTAACGTCATACTTGTCCTTTTCGATTTCAACGACGAACCGTTCGCGGGCGTTCTTGATCTGATCCGGAAACAGATCGGCCAGGGCGACCAGCTTGGTGCCGGGCGAAGACTGTGCCGCCTGCGCCGCCGCGCCGCTGCCTCGGCCGCCGCAGCCCACCAGGCCAATTCGTATTTCGTCCGAGCCGGCGGCATAAGCCAGATGCGGCGCGACGGTGGCCGCCAGTGCGACACCGGCCGAGGCCTTAATCAGCCCGCGGCGGGAAACCAGTGATGCGTTATCCGATCCAACTTGCGGCATGGTTGCTCCTGAATGAGGTTGTTCTATATCTCGCGCCAACAGACGGCGACGCCATCTTCCCCGCTTTTCCAATACCGAACAAGAGCGCAGACGTTCGCGCCCTTACTCACGTTTTCCCGGTACATCCCGGCCAGTAGTGTTCCAGATACGCATCCACCGTTTCAACCGGCCCACCTTGCGCCTGCGTAACACCATTCTTCAGCCACAGCACGCGCTGGCACAGCGATTTCACGCTCGGCATGTCGTGGCTGACAAAAAGAATCGCCTTCCCGTTGTGCTGGAATTCCCGGATCTTGTCTTTGCACTTGGGCTGAAAACTCGCATCGCCAACGGCCAGCACTTCATCAATCAGCAGCACGTCAGGATTGACCGCCACCGCAATCGCAAACCCCAGGCGGGCGTGCATGCCGCTGGAAAAATACTTAACCGGCACGTCCATGTGTTCCCGCAACTCCGCGAAATCCACCATCTCATCGTACAGCTTTTGAATCTCTCGCTTTTTCAGCCCCAGAAAACTCCCGGCCAGGAAGACGTTTTCAGTAGCCGTGAGATCTTCATGAAAACCCGCCCCAAGCTCAATAATGGCCGACATCCGGCCATTAATCTGAGCATTGCCCGTGGTAGGAACCAAAATGCGGGAAAGCAGCTTCAACAGCGTGGACTTTCCAGCCCCATTGTGCCCGACGACACCCACCGTCTCGCCCGGGTAGACGCTAAGGCTAAAGGCCTGGAGCGCCCAGACCGGGTCGGGGATCGGCGGGGATTTGAAGAACCCCGTAAAGACTTCTTTCAAGCGGCGGGGGCGATGGGTATAGAAGTAGTACTGCTTCCACACGTTGTCGCAGTGAATGGCCGGCGCACGCGGGGCGAGGATGGCGGGGGAGGCGGAAGTTTGAAGGGCGGGGGCGGCCATGGGGGCGTGCTACTTCGTGATCACCAGCAAACGAGGATAATCGACCACCAGCAGCTTTACGCTCAGCCCACCATCCTGGCCCGCGCTCTCCACCGGAATGTTCTTGTCCTGGATCGGATCATAGAGGATGACGGAATGCGAAGTGGCCGGTAGGCCTTTGATAAGAACGCGGTAGGGCTGATCCGAAAGTGGCTTGGTGATGTCATACGTCAGAATGTAGACAGGAATAACGAACCGGTCGGCCGTCGCCTGAAAGGGAAGAAAGGCGAACACCTCCTGTTGCAGAAGCGGCGGATGCTTTGCATCCCCCTCAAAAATCTTCAGAGGCTGGCCCAGCGCGCTGACTTCAACAGTCATCGGCGTCGTGGCCACGAGCGCTGTCGTTGGGGCCAAGCTCTTGGTCAGATTCCGAATCACTTTCATGGGAGCAGTGGCAACCTCCTCGAACTTGGCATCAACCGGCAGGTTGGGGAGGTTCGTGGGCATCAGGCCCATCTCTTTGGCCTCTTTGTCGTAGGCACAGTAAATGTCCATCACATCAACCCCCTTGTTCAGCCAGAAGCACAACGCCCGCAAAGCAACCTTGGCCTTGAGGTCATACGAGGCCGCGTCCTCCGTGACACCGCACTCAGGCGGCGCAACGCCATGCTCGGTCATGTAGTGGTGAAAGTGCTCAGTCAGCGCCGGATGCGCTTCCCGCGCCTTGGGATTGAGCAGGCGGATGAGGCACTCCGTCTTGTAATAGGTATGCGCCCACCCTTCGGGCATGCGCGTTTCCAATTGAGGCGTAAACCCTTCCAGGTTCCATTCAGGATGATCTTCTTCCTTGGGAAATCGGCGCACCCCAGTACCGTACGGATGATAGCTCTGGCCGTCAGTGGCCGGGGGGAGTTTTGAAATGGCGCAGTGGTAAAAGGTAGTGTTCGAAAATCCCCAGATGCAGCGGACTTTCGGATATTTGGCTTTAACGGCATCGATGGCGCGGTGCGTCATCTCCCAAGCGCTGCCGCCGGGGTTCAGAAAGTCCGGAACCTTGGCCGGAAGATCAGCCGGCGCCGACGTGCGGTCAAAATAGTGATTCGCATCCACAAACTGCGACCCAAACGACAGCTCGTTCCAAAATTCCAGATCAAAATCTTCCAGCCCGGCGTCCGTTGCCAGCTTCGCCATAAGCAGGGCATAACGCGTCCAACCGTCCGACGTATCCTCAAATTCTTTCGTGCCGACAGGGAAGAAAGGCATGTGCTTCAGCGTCGCAAGGCTCACCGCCCCCGCCTTCATATCCACCGGCAGCGGCTTGCTGAGTGTGCATTCCCCAGTGTCGATATTAACGGCAGTAATAATCAGCCCGGCCGCCGCATGCGTCTTTGGATCGTTAAGACCGCTGTGCCCAGGAAGAATGTCTTTAACATCGGCAAGCGTCACCGATCGTGCCCCGGCCAACGCATCAGACTTCATCCGCTTTTCAAAAAACTTAATCGGGCAAGGCGCCCCATGATGGGCATTCAGAAGAAGAATAGGGCGGATATGGTATTGCTTGCACAACTCCAGCTTATGGCGAACGCGCGGCTCATCATTCACCCCGGACTCATCCCACTTGACGCTCCCCCAGCCAACTTCGATCCGGGCATGGGCAAAGCCGGTTTCAGCCAAAAGCCGTATCGCCACATCGTCGTTGGCCGGCACGTTGTAGTTGATGCCGATGCCATGCAAAAAATCATCCGCGCTGCGGGTCTCCAGATAAGCCCGCCAGGGCTGCTTGTAAAAGCTGTGCTTCGGGGAAGGCAAGTCGAGTTGGGCAGGATCGATGTAGGGACGTGTGGCCGGAGCATCGGCAAGAAGCATCGCCGAGCAGGAGAAAAGGGCGAAGGTGGCGAGGAATTTCATGGTGCGCGACTTTCGTTGAGGCGGCCTGATGTTGCGCGATGATTGGCGCGTGGGCAAGGGAGGAGGTCCGCGTCTTTTGGGAGAACGGAGGGTACACTGACCGAACTACGGAGGTTGCTATGGCATTGATTCGTTTACGGTCAGGATGGCGGCGCTGGTCGATAGTCGCCACTTGGGCGGGGTTTGGCCTGGCACTATTCGCCGGGAAAATTGAAGTGTCCGGACCGGCGCCGGCAGGGGTGCCGGACGGGACGCGATTGACATTAAAGTTTGAGGACAAGGGAGCGCAGGTCGGGCAGGAGTTGCCCGAGCTGTCAATGCGCGGTTTGGACGGGGAGGCGATTGAGCTGTCACGCGCCTGGGACCGCGTCCCGGCCCTGTTGCTGACCAGTTCCGTCACGTGCCCAAAGTCGCGGGCGTCATTTCCGAAGGCGGCCCAGATCGCGGAGAAGTACAAAGGCCGGCTGAATGTTGTGATCGTCTATGTCATCGAAGCCCATCCGTTAACAGATATTTGTCCATACAAGGGGGTAGTCGATACGACCGACGAAAACCGGCGCGACAATATCCTGCGGCGCCAGCCGACGGACATTGCGGGCCGTCTGAAGTTGGCGCGAGAATTCAAGGAACGGATGGGGGCAGCCATGCCGATCGACGTGGACGCAATGGACAACGCGGCGTGGAAGGCGATGGGCGGCGGGCCGAACATGGGGGTGCTGGTGAGCACCAAAGGGATCGTGGCGGCGCGGCAGGGTTGGTTCGACGGCGAGGCGATGCAGAAAGTCGTCGATGATTTCCTGAAGCGGGAGGAGGCCACAGCGGCCGCGGAGAAGACCGGGGCGACACAACAGAATTGGGAGATCTATCGCTTGTTCGTCAGCCCAGATCTGGCGGCGGCGACGGCGGCGCTCGACAAAAATCCCCCGCTTGTCACCGAGGTGGAAGAATACAGCGCGCGCGGTTCGAGGGGTGGCGACACGTTGCTTCAGAAGGCGGCCGCCGCGGGTCGTCTGGAAATGGTGGAGCTCCTGCTGGCGCGGGGAGCGAATGTCAACGCGCAGACCCCGCATGTGGCGTCGTCGCTGCATCTGGCGGCGGCCGCCGGCAACCTGCCCCTGGTTGAGTTACTTCTAAAACATAAGGCGGATGTGCAACTGCGCGTGTGCGGCGATGGGCCGACGGCGCTGGAGGAGGCGTGGATTCATGGCAAGGCGGATGTGGCGGCAGCCCTCAACAACGCCGGGGCCAAGCGAAGCTTCTTCACGGATGCGGCCGAGGGCAAGGTCGAGGCCGTGGCGCGGGCAGTGGCAGCCGACGATAGCATCACGGATCGGCGGGATGGCGCTGGACGGACTGCCCTGTCTTATGCGGCCGCCAATAACCAGATTGCCATGGAAAGGCTGCTGCTGGAGCATGGCGCAAAGGCCGGCCGCGACAAGGAGAGTTATCGGGAATTGCCCATGCACTGGGCGATTCGCAATGGGCACGCTCAGGCGCTGGAAGTTCTGCTGGCAGCTTTTGACGACGCCAATGCCGGCACCTATTCAGAAGGCAAGCCGCTGCATATCGCCGCCGAGGCGGGAAGCGCGGCCTGCGTGCAAGTGCTGGTGGCGCACAAAGCGGATTTGAATGGGCGGGATCGGATAGCCGAGACGGCCCTGCACGTCGCGGCGAGACACGGGCAGACGGCGGCCGTCGAAGCGCTGCTGGTGGCGGGGGCGGAGGTGAACGTAACAAGCGGCAGCTATTTCCCGCCCTGCGGCGAGCCAGAGTACGACTACGAAACGCTTGACACGCCCCTGGACTATGCGGCCGGTGGCGGGCATCTCGAAACGCTCCGCGTGCTGCTTGCAAAGGGGGCGAATGTGAATCAGCGCAACAAAGCCGGACGTACCGCCCTCCACTGGGCGGCCGAACCGTTCGGAATCCGCACCGACGCCGCCAAGGTCCTGGAACCTGCTGCTGGCCAGGGGCGCGGAGGTGAACCCGAAGGACAAGCACGGAATCACGCCACTGGATTGTGCGGTCAACGCAAAATTCGCCGCCGGCATCGACCTTCTCAATCGCAATGGTGGTGTCTCAGGCGGCGGGAAGCGGGACTAACGCTCGGACCTGCTCTGTTTCGTGCGCAATATTGACCTTGCTTCCAAATCGCCTCGCACCCGTCTACAATCCTGCCCAACATGATTCACGAGAACCTTTCCCAATCCATCGAATCCCTTTCGGCGCGGATGTTAGCTATCCGCGACTCTCTTTGACGTGCCAGTCAAACAGATCAAACGCAAAGAATTAGAAGAAAAAATGGGCCAGCCCGGCTTCTGGGACAACCAGGAAACGGCCAAGGCCCTCGTTGCCGAAGTGAAGGTGCTCAAGGCCGTCATCGAACCCGTCACCGAGATGCTGCGCGGCATCGACGATGTGCGCGCCCTCTACGAATTCGGCGCTGAGGCCGGCGATCAGGAGTCCATGGACGAAGCCGACCGCGCCCTGGCCGACCTCGAACGCCGTGGCGAAAAAGTCGAGCTGGTCGCCCTCCTCTCCGACAAGAACGATTCGCGCAACTGCTTCTTCACCATCCACGCCGGCGCGGGCGGCACCGAGGCGCAGGACTGGTCGGAGATGCTGCTGCGCATGTACCTCTACTACTTCGAAAAACGCGGCTGGGAAGTGAGCGAAGTTGATCGCCAGTGGGGCGAGCAGGCCGGTATCAAAGGCGTCACGCTGATGATCCAGGGCGAATACGCCTACGGCTACCTGAAGGCCGAAGCGGGTGTTCACCGCCTCGTTCGCCCCAGCCCCTTTAACGCGCAGGGCAAGCGGCAAACCAGCTTCGCGTCGGTGGACGTCGTCCCTGAATTCCCCGAAGACACCGGCGAAGTCATCATTCCCGAAGGGGACGTCGACATCGTCGCCTTCGTCCGCGCCAGCGGGCCGGGCGGCCAGAATGTGAACAAAGTCGCCACCGCCGTCCGCATCGTCCACAAACCCACCGGCATCCAGGTCACCTGCTCCGTCGAGCGAAGCCAGCAGCAAAACAAACGCCTCGCGATGGCCATCCTCAAAGGCAAGCTTGAGCTCATCGAGCAGGCCAAGCGCGATGAAGAGCTGAAAAAGACCATGGGGGAAAAAGGCCAGATTGCCTGGGGCAACCAGATTCGCAGCTACGTCCTGGACGACCGGCGGGTCAAAGATCACCGCACCAACGTCGAAACCGGCAACGTCGAGAGCGTCCTCGACCGCGGCGAGCTCGACCAGTTCATCGACGCCGAACTCCGCCGCCGCCGCAAAAAGGCCTGAGCCTGCCGCGTAACCAAAACAAAACGAACCCACCGCCCCCGTTTTCACACTAAAAAAGCCGCATCTGCCGCCGCTCGTTCACCCCCTAATGAAAGGTGAACATTTTTTCGCATTTTGCGCTTGACGTATGGTGTTTGTTCTAGCATACTCATCCCTAACTGCTACAACATCAGCCAAGGAGCGGCAAGCATGATCACCACACGACAAATCGAAAAACTCTTCGCCTCTTGCATGTACCAGAAGTTGCTCCATCAGCTCCTGGCGATGCGTCCAGAGTCATCCCTTCGCCTTGAAATGGAACTATGCCAGGCAATTCCCGCTGCGGCCATGGCCATCATCCGCCTGGACGAGTTAAATCAAGTACACGCGGCCATTTATCCCGAACTACTGCGGATACTCCTGGCCGCTCAGGAAGCCGATGGTGGCTGGGGGGACCCTCTGCTTACTGCTCTCTGCCTGCGAGCGCTCCTCTGCTGCCAAGGGGACGGCCCAGCCATTCAGCGCGGCATCGTTTATCTCGCCAACCTACAGCGCCCCGACGGCCTTTGGCCGCGCGTTCCCATCCGCCGCACCGATGGCGACGCCTTTGTCTCGGCCTTCATCCTCTTTCAACTCGGTCAGGACGATCGCTTCGCCAGCGCTGTTCAACTAAACCAAGCTATCGCATGGTTCAACCAGCACGCAGATGACCTCGATGGTGAGGCCGCCCGCCTCTGGCAGGCCGCCTCAATCCGCCTTCGGCCGGCCTGGCGGATCACTGCTCTGAATCACCCGGCCACGCCCGCACCCTTCTCACCCTTGGCGGACGTGGCCGCATAAGCCAAAGCAGCAGGGGGCTCAATGCACATTCTTCCCTGGGTTTATCCCACCAACCGGCGGCCGCCAAGGCCGCCGCTGTTGTTCCTCCCCACTCTCTCCGCCTGCTCAAGCCAGGATCCCCTCGATCAGTTCCCCATGCACATCCGTCAGCCGCATGTCCCGACCGCCCCAACGGTATGTCACCTGCTTGTGATTCAACCCCAACAGGTGCAGCATCGTCGCGTGCAGGTCGTAGATCTCACACTTGTTCTCCACCGCCTTGTACCCATATTCATCCGTCGCTCCATAAACGCTTCCCCCTTTCACTCCGCCGCCGGCCATCCACATCGAAAACCCAAACGGGTTATGATCCCGG
This sequence comes from uncultured Phycisphaerales bacterium, assembly GCA_963788015.1. GTDB lineage: Bacteria > Planctomycetota > Phycisphaerae > Tepidisphaerales > Tepidisphaeraceae > JBBRHH01. The sequence continues at coordinate 322,529 of CAWBEY010000011.1, read as the reverse complement.
CCATCCGACCCCTGCGCAAATGGCGTCCGGCCAAACTCTCCTGCCCAAACCACCAGCGTCGATTCCAGCAGGCCCCGCGACTTCAAATCTTTCAAGAGCGCCGCGATGGGTTGATCCACCGCCCGCGCGTTGTTTTCGTGCCCTTGTTTCAGGTTTGCGTGCTGGTCCCACCGGTCGCCGCCAACCGATGGGCACGTCAACTCCACGAATCGCACCCCCCGCTCGATCAACCGCCGCGCTACGAGGCATTCATTGGCGAAAATCTGCGTCGGCTTGTACGTCGAATCAAAACCGTACATCTTGCGCGTCGCCTCGCTCTCGCCGCTCAGGCTCATGAGATCCGGCACCGCCGACTGCATCTGATATGCGAGTTCGGCGTTTCCAATCGCCGACTCGATCGCATCCGCATGGCCAAGGCGCTCCAGCACCCCCCGGTCCAACTCGCGCGTGAGATCAAGCTTGTTTCGCTGCAAGTCCGCCTTCGATTCAGTCGGCCGAATATTCGCCACTGCCTGATCCCCGGGCTTGAAGATCGACCCTTGATAAGTCGCCGGAAGAAAGCCGCTGGCAAAATTGTCCAGCCCTCCCACCGGGATCAGGCCGCCGTTCAGCACCACAAACCCCGGCAGATTCTGGCACGCGCTCCCCAGCCCATAGTTAAACCAAGCCCCCATGCTCGGCCGGCCCTGCAACCCGCTGCCGGTGTGCAGGAAATAGTTGGCCGCAGTGTGCTCAGAGAAATTGCTGGTCATCGACCGCACAATCGCCATGTCGTCCACACATTCCCCCACGTGCGGAAAAAGCTCGCTTACGGGGGTCCCGCTTTCTCCGTAATTCTTAAATTTCCACGGGCTGCCAAGGGTGCTGCCGTTGTTGTTGAACTGCGTTGGCTCCATCTTCATCTTGAACGGCTGGCCATGTTCTTTGGTCAGCAGCGGCTTGGGGTCGAATGTGTCCATCTGCGACGGGCCGCCGTCCATGTACAGGAAGATGACGTTTTTGCATTTGGCCGGGAAATGCGGCGGCTTGGGCGTCAGCGCGTTTGCGGATTTAATCGGCAAGACCTCCCCGCCAAACGCCCGATCCCCCAGCAGCGCCGCCATGGCCACCGCCCCAAATCCGCTCGCACACCGCCCCAGCATCTGCCGTCGCGTGAGAGGGGCCTTCATGAATCGTCCGCAATAGTGCATGCTCGCTCCAGGTTCCAACTCGTTCACCACTTCATCCTAACGTGCCGCCGCCCGCGTGTTGTTGCAAATGATTCGCGCGGCTTCCTTTGGCCCCGGATTCACGATCCCCCCCAGCCGTGTAAATCGGCCGCCCAGGTTCACCACTAATATTCCATTCTTCGCCACGCAACCCTTCACAACCTCCGCAAACGATTGCTTGCTGCCGTCTGCCGCCCCAAAGCTCAAGCCGCCAAAAACCTGCTGCAAATCACCGCTTGCCGCAAACGCAATCTCATTCAACTCCGCCAACGGCGCATCCACCGTTCCATCAAAGCCGCAGTTCAGCTCATGCAGCGCATCCACCAAAACCCGCTCGTCCCCAAACGTCCGTGGTTCCGGCCGCCGATACAACCACTCTTTTGGAATCCGCCCCTGCTCCAACCCCGGCCCGCTCATCAGAATATCAGTCGGGTTCCCCTTATAAACAGCCCACGGCTTGGGGTAATACCGCCAGACCCCCGACCGTCGCCACGGCGTCGTTCGTGCATCGGCGAAGTCCACCTGCAATCTGTGAAATCCCTTGGCCAGCGGCACGGTCCACGTTCCATGCCCGTGCCACCACTGCGTCACGTACCATTCCTCGCCATCAATGTAGAGGCGCAGGTCGTAGCTGGGGGCGTTGTCCATGTACGACAATTCGTGCGGCGCCTGAAATGTATAAACGCCATCCTGTGGAATCTTGATATAGCCGCGATAGCGCATGCCGTAGTAGTCGGTGGTGGAGACTTTCGACAAATCCATCTCGCGCTCGGCCGTGCCGCCACCCTCGGCGGCCATCCAATGGCCGTTGGAAAAAAGGGTCCACCACGGCCCTTGCAGGTAGTCGTAGTTCAGGCCCGGCTCCAACTCTTTTTCCGCCACGACCTCTGCCGGCTTCACGGGCTTTTTATAAAACCAGCCATAGCTCGGCACCGTGAACTTCGTGCCGTTGATCTCAAACTCATCGGCCTGTACTGGCTTTCCATCACTTCCCAAACGATAAGCTCGTGCGGCGAATTCCGTGCTCTCAGTGATCTTCACGGGCCCCGTATAAACCTTCGAAGCCAGCGTTGGCGGCGTCCCGTCCGTCGTGTAATGAATCTCCACGCCTGGGGTCTTGCTCACCATCCGCACTATTTCACTTCCGCTGAAAGCGTTGCGGTTGGGCTCGAAACTCACCGGATCAATCGGCTGGTAAATTGGCGTCACCGTCACGCCCGAATTCGCTGACACAAATTCAAAATCCGCGGTCTTCATCTCCACGGGTTTGCCGTTGAGCGAAAAGGCCTTGGCGCCCGTCACAATCCCGCTCAAGCCCTCCCCGCTCTTCACGATCAGCAGCGACTGGCCCGTCGCTTGTCCCGGTCCACAGGTCAGCGCATCGCTCCCCAGCCCCGCGCTTTGATACCAGATCTCGCCGCCATCCTTGAGCGTCGCATGAAAACCTGCCCCGCCCTTCACCGCTTCAATCGAAGCGATCCGCTCGGCCTCCCCTTTCTGATGCGACGAGATCACGCTGACCACCGACAACTTGTTGCCTTTGAATTTCGCCGTGACCTGTTGATCCGCCACGCCGATGTTCGATGGCAGTCGACGCGAGTAATACTTCGTATCCACCTTCACATCCGGCCCTTTTTGAATCTGACCGATCCGATCCCCGAACTGATAGACCGTCACCGACGGGCCGTCTGGATTATTGCTGGAAATCCGCCCGCCTTTTTCATCGATCTGAAGCTGCCCCGGCCCAAAGGGCTTGCTTGCCCCCGTCTGTCGCGCCGACAGCGAAACCTTATATGGAATCGAAAGCTCATGCTCCGCGTCGCCCGGCGTCTTGATCGCATCGGTCACGATAAACAGGCGGCTGCCGCGCAGCTGCACGATCTGCCTCACGCTATCCACGTCCGCCACCGCCGGCCCGAGCGGCTTTTGTTCCGGCTGGATCTCGGGCCCGGCAAAACCCAGGTAGTTCTGGTATCCGCCGTGGAAAACCGCCTCCGCGAAATCAAAGCGTTCATCGCTCAGCCACCGGTGCGCCGCCGGCTTCTCATCGGCGTTGGTCAGGGCCATCGTCTTGGTGCCGGGCTCATAACAGTTCATCCGCCCGAAAAGCTGCTGAGGCTGCAAGTTGTCTACGCGCACCGGCCGCACCGCGATCAGCGGAAAGTTGTAGTCATAGTGATAGATCATGCTGTATTCCCATTGCGGCGCCTGCGAGCCGCCATGGGAACCACACGCCATCATCGCCAGAAATGCATCATCGTTCTGCCACCCGCTTCGCAGGTAATAGGCCCCGGTGTACGGCATCCAATCCGAGTTGATGTGCGGCCGGCCCGGCTTCTCAGCTGCCCAAAAACTCCGCCACCTGCTCGTGCGTCTTTTGCTGAGCTTCGATGGTTGGCTTCCATGTCGGATCCGCCGGCGTCGGGACCGGGGTGGAGATGTGCCCCCACGCGTCGATCATCCGGCGCACCTCTGGGATCCCGAAAATCACGCCGTCGCGATCCGGCAGCGCAGGGAGTTGGGGCCGATCGAGGTTGTACTGGTTGTGCGTGCTGGTCCACCGACTCGGCCGATAGTTCACTGCAAACCGGTGCTCGTAGCCGCCGGGGGACAGATGCCTGAACATGTACTTGAAGAGATTGTCGTACCACTCCATCGTCGCGTTGCGCCAGCCCGGCGTGTACCACGCCGGCTTGGTCTTCTCAAAATAACTGATGTTCGCGCCGTCCTGGATGGGAATCTCCTGGTGGCCTTCATCCCCGATCTCCGTCAGCGAACCATCGCGCTCGGTCCCCAGCGTGATAAACCGCTCCCACGCCTGCTGCCATTCCGTCCGCGCACGCTTGCCCGCGCGAAATTCGTCGATGTAATAGCAGATGGGGTCGTAGGTGCAGAGGCCGCCGTTCAGGTGATTGAACACAGTCTCCCGTGCCTGTCGCTCCCACGCCGTAATGTACTTCTCGATGCAAATGAGCTGCGCCGCGCCAGCGTGCTGGCCGGAATAACATCGATCACGTCTGGCCGCGCTTTGGCCAAATCCGACAAATCCTCCAGCATCCGTTGCCAGCCAAGGCCGGGGCTGAATGTAAAAAGATTCTCCACCTCGTAGGGCACCTTCACCGCATCTTCGAAGAAATTCAGCGACCAGTCGTCCATCATCTCCGACCAGCGCTGCATGTATTTTGCATCCGGCTTGCGGAGATATGCATCGATCAGCGGCCGCGATACCTTGTTCACTTCCGCTTTCTGCTGTGCGTCGATCAAGGCATTGCGAAAATTCGGGTCGTCGGCCTTGGGCAGATCAATCCAATGAATCTGCCCTGGGATGAAGCGGATCGCCCCGGCCGATTCCGCCGAGATGGTGACGGCTATCCCGTTCACCAAATCATCGCCATTGGTGGGATAGGTCCAGTAGTCGCCCATGAACCCCCAGTGCAGGTTCGCCTTCTGCATCTTTGCAAACCAGTATTTCTTCCAGGCATTCAGGGCATCTTCGTATTTGCCGGCGGTATAATGCTCGAACGCTTTCTCAAGCCCCGGCGTCTTGTCGTCCAGCAGCGGGAAGAGTTTTCGCGCCAGTTTCTCAATCTCCGCCGGGGAGTTGCGCGCTTCGAAATGCTTCATCCGCCGCGCGGCGTCCGGCAACGGCGGCACCTCATCAGCGCCCAGCAGCCACGCCATCGGCACCCAGTTCTCTTTCGGATCGGCAACCGTCATCCCCACTGTGGGATTCTTCTCGCCCGCGGCCGGCTCCAGCGAAAAAATTCCAGTCTTGCTGCCGCTACGGTAGTAGTTGAACTTCCCCGCCCACACCACCTTCCGCTTCTCATCTAAGACGCTTACCGCCCGGTCTCCCTTGTCCAGATAAAACCGTTGCGGCCAGTTTGATCCCGAAAGAACGATCTTCTCGATCTCCACCGACTCGCCCAGATCGACCTCGAACCAGGGCGCCATTTTGTGCGGCTCGTTGTAGACGTCCTTGCCCGCGATGAAGCTTGCGCCGCGATGCGTGACGTTGGTGTCCCCATCCGTCATCGTCTTGCCGTCGCGCGTCTTCATGTCGTGGTCCGGCCAAATCGTGCCGGTAAACATCTCAGGATGGTGCAGCACGATGTTCTTGCCGCCGCTGAATATCTCGATCTCGTTCCAGTCCATCTGGTAGCCGGTCGGGTTGTCCACCCGCACGTGCCGCCCCACCGCGCCCGCCCGGCACGCCTGCGACAAAAGACCAACCGCCAGGCACATCGCCAGCGCATTTCCCAGTGCGCGAAATTCTTGATTGTTTCATGGAGCCCTAATTCAAAAAAATGAATTCCTTGGTGTTCATCAGCGCGCTGCACAAGTCCGCCCAAAGCCCCGGATCCTTCTCGCGCCGCTCAGGCGGAATCCCCAGCGCCGCACCTTGTTTCTCCATAAACCCAAGTGCGCAGCGCCTCTCTCTGGCCGTTGCCGATCGCGAAAACGCTGCTTCGTACATCCGATCAACGCGCTGGGCAGCCGACAAATCCGAGTCGGACAAAGCACGCTGCGCCCACATGTGCGCCTGCTGCACCACAAACGGATCATTCATCAAAATCAGCGCCTGCGCCGGCACGTTGGAGATGCTCCGCCGCCCCATGCAGCTAAATGGTATCGGTGTGTCAAACGCCAGCATCATCGGCGGAAGAAAATTCCGCCGCACGCTCAGGTAGACGCTCCGCCGACCGTTACCGTCCAGCGGCCCGGAGCTGGGCCGGCCCCGCCCTTCCATGAACGACGTCAAAAACACGTCCACGCTCGGCCCAAACATCGTTCCGTCCAGCCGCCCCGACAGACTCAAAATCTCGTCGCGAATCTCCTCCCCCTCCAGCCGGCGAAGACGCGCCCGGTGCAACAGCTTGTCGTCCGGGTCCGCTTCCTCCGCCCTGGCATCGCTCGCCTGGCTCGACATCTGGTACGTGCTCGAAACCATCACCTCACGGATCAGTTTCTTCATCGACCACCCATCCGCCACCAGCCGCCCGGCTAGAAAGTCCAGGAGCTCCGGGTGCGTCGGCCGCTCCCCAAGAAAGCCAAAATTATCAGTGGAGGCCACGATCCCCACGCCCAGCAGGTGATGCCAGATCCGATTTACAATCACGCGCGAAAACAGCGGATTGCCCGGATCGGTCAGCCGTCTTGCAAGCTCCAATCGTCCACTGCCCTCGGTGATCGGCTTTTGGTCACGACCGGCGATCGCTTCCAGAAACCGCCGCGGCGCAATCGCCCCCGGCGTCTTGGGGTTGCCGCGAATCTGGATGTGCTCATCAATCCCGGTTCCATCAGCGGCGGCCAGCACCCGCATCGGCTCCGGCAGCGCGGCAGATTGCCCGGCCATCGCCCGACTGATTGTCGCCAGCCCCTCCACCGCCCCCTTATTGCCCGCCTCGCCGAAGTTAAGCAGCTCATGCTCCAGCAGCCACCCCACCCACTTCGCCTGCTCCGCATCGGCCTTGCCTTCCCGATAACGTCCCACCGCCTCCCCCAATAATCTCCCATAAGCCCCGGCGAGCGACTCAATCGAATCAACGTCCTTATCCGCAACCAGCGCCATCACCGACTTGCCCGGCCGCGCCGTCGGCGTTGCCACTCCCTTGCCCCCAAAGCGAATCTCATCCACCCCAATCCACCCATCCCCGTCATCAATAATCTCGATGTACGCGCTATGTCCAAGGTATCGCCCAATATCCCCCGCCTGCCGGTGCCAGGTCAGTTGCTCATTGTCCACCTTCAAAATCGTGCCGCTAAACAGCAACCCGGAAAAGCCGTCCATCATGTAGCCATTAATCACCAAGTGAATCTGCCCCCCCTTGCCCGCCGCGTGGTACAGAATCTCCTCGCGTTCAATCGTGAACGTCGGTGACCGAAGCACCCCCTTCAGCCGCGGCGACAACAGCCCGCTGTGCGCAAACCCAGGTTCAACCGCCCGAAGCCCCCCCAATCGCGAATCCCACTGCGACGCACCGGTCGGATGCTCGCCAAAAGCCCAGCCCGTCACCGACCAGCCGTTGAAATTGCCATCGTGAAAGTCCTTGAACAAAACGGTCTGCGCCGCCGATTCGTCCGCCTTTTTCGCCTCAACCGCCATCGCGGCCGCAACACGATTCCTCTCCTGGGCAAAGACAGCCGGTGCGGTGTCGCTCGCCAGCTTCGACATCTTCCCCCACGCATAGAGTGGGTGGTCAGGTTGGCCGATCAACTTGTCCGTAAGAGCCGTCTTCCATTTCTTCAGCCGACCCCCATCAAGCCCATGCGCAGCCTCGGAACTATCGCGCGCCGCGGAAAGATACGCCGCCACTTCCTTCGCAACCGCGTCAGCCAAAGGCAGCGCGTTGCTCAACAATTTGTTTCCGTCGCCTTGGAGCGCCTTCAGCTTCGATGTCATCTCCCCGATCTTCCCCTGACGATCCAGCAACGCGTCCTGGCGGCGCGTGCTTTGGGCAAAGCCCCACAGCGCGTAAACATCCTGCTGGCTGATCGCGTCGAATTTATGGTCATGGCACCGGGCGCATCCCAGCGTCAGTCCCAAAAATGCCTTGCCCGTTGCGTCGATCTGGTTATCGGTGCGGTCGGCCTGGTGCTGGCGGACATCCACCGGAGCGTGCGTTTGTTCGCTGAAAAACCAGAAGCCCGTCCCGATGATCGACTCATTAAAACCCTCCGTCGGATGCAGGCGCGGCCTGTCGAGCAAATCACCGGCAATGTGCTCCGTGACAAATTGGTTGTAAGGCACATCCGCGTTCAGCGCCCGAATCACGTAATCCCGATACTGCCACGCGTGGGCAATCGGGTAGTCAAACTCATGACCGAAGGTCTCGGCATAGCGCACCAGATCCAGCCAATGCCGTGCCCACCGCTCCCCATACTGCGGCGAATCCAGCAGCTTATCAATCACCTTTTCAAACGCGCTGGGCGAGGTATCAGCAAGAAACTCCTCCACGGCCTGCGGCGAAGGGGGCAGGCCAATCAGATCAAAATACGCCCGTCGAATCAGCGTGCGCTTGTCCGCCCGCACCGCTGGCGACAGACCATTGGCCTCCAGCTTCGCAAGAATAAATTGATCAAATGCCGTCTTGGCCCACTCCTGGTTCTTCACCGCCGGTGGCGTCTGCGACTTCACCGGCTGCCACGCCCAGTGCCCCGCCTTGCGCTGCTGAAGATCAAACGCAATTTTTGCCACGGCCACAGGCTTCGTCGTCGCTTCCTTGGGCCAATTCGCCCCCGATTTCACCCACCGCGTCAGATCCTTAATCTGCTCATCCGACAGCTTCGCCTTCGGCGGCATTTGCAGATCGACGTTCTCATAACCAACCGCCTCGATCAGACGGCTCTGCTCCGGGTGCCCGGCCACCACCGCTGGCCCGTCGTCGCCCCCCTTGGCCAATCCCTCTGCGCTGTCCAGCAGCAACCCGCCCTTGATCTTCTCCGAAGCCGCCGAATGACACTTGTAACACCGCTCGACAAGCAACGGGCGAATCTTGCTTTCAAAAAACTGCAACTCCGGCCCATCCGCATCCGCCGCCCGCAGTAGGGGGGTTGTGCCTGTGAACAGCGTCATAATCAGAAAAAGTCTTGTCCTTATCCGCACGAATCTCCCGCAAGTTGTTCAGCCTAATCTTGCCTCTTACTACTCATCGCAACGGATTTGGTGGCCGGCAATCACTGCAAACATCCGTCGCGGCAACGCCCAGAGGCTTACACGACTATTCGTTGACAGCATGTCACTGGTTCACGCAGTTTACCCTGAAGGAGAAATAAACATGAGCAAGTTTCGTTTGGCCGCCTGGATATTGGGTGTCTTGATACTATTGACGCACGTTCAGGCGGCCGACCCCCCAAAGCCCGCCTACGAGCCGCGCCTCGACAAGGACGGCTACGAAATCCTCTTCGATGGCAAAGACCTCAGCGCCTGGGAAACACCCCAGCCGGGCGTCTGGGCCATTAACGATCAGGGCGAGCTATATCCCGCCAAGGCCGGCAAATCCCTCTTCACGAAGCAGCGCTATTGCGACTACGTCGTCGAGCTGGATTTCAAAGTCGGCCCCGGCCACAAGGCCAACAGCGGCGTCTTCATCCGCACCCACGACTCCAATCAGGAAGTCAACACCGGCATGGAAGTCCAGATCCTTGACAACGTGGATTACAAGATTCCCTGGGACGCCGGCAACGCCAGCGGCGCGCTTTATGAACTGGTTCATCCGGCCGTCGATGCCAACAAGCCGCCCGGGGAATGGAGCCACATGAAAATCACCGCGAACGGCCCGGCCATCACGGTCGAGCTGAATGGCAAGGAGATCGTCAAAGCCGATCTGGACAAGTGGACCGAAGCCCACAAGAACCCCGACGGCTCGCACAACAAATTCCCCTACGCCATTGGCTCGCTGCCGCGCGAGGGTTTTGTCGGCCTGCAGAACTACAGCGGCGCCCCCATCGCCTTTCGCAACGTCCGCCTCAAAACTCTCAGCGAGCGCAAGCCGCAGTACACCGGCAAAGAACCCATCGCCGAAGTGCTGAAGAAGCCCGAAGGCAAGCCGTAGGATCAATCTCCTACTGCCCCGGCTTCACCGACTTGGAGAGCAAGAACGCCATCAGGTTGTTGAAATCTTCCGGCGGGATCACCTCTGAAAAATTCGACGGCATCAGGGAAGATTTGGATTCTTCTTTTTCCTTGATGTCCTTCTTTGCGACCTTGATCTCCTTGCCGGTCGAATCGACAAAGACCAACTGCTCGCCTTCCTCGCGCTTCAGCAGGCCGGTGATCAGGGTGCTGTCGTTGAGCGTGATGATTGAATAGTGAAAGGCCGGGTCCACGTTGGCGTTGGGATCAAGCAGGTCTTCCACCACCCGATCCAGCCCGCGCGCCCCGATGCCGTCGAGCGGCGGGCCGACCTGCTGCGCCTTTGCCTTCCAGTCGAATGACAGACGATGCAATTGCGCTCAAACACGCCCGCGCCAAGATCAGGCTTGGCCGTGGCCGGGTTGAACGCCGCGCGGCGCTGCTCCAATAGCTTTTGCACCGCCTGATCCGCCGGCGCAAGCCCCTGCGTCAGCTTCGCAATTCGTGCATCCAGGTTTGCCACCTTGGCCGCGTTCAGACGGTCCCGCACCGCCCGCTCCTGCAGCAGCCGAGCCGGCAGCTTTCCCGCAGTGATGGTCTCAAGCAGCGCCTCGGCCCCCTCCTGATGTCCCGCCAGCGGCGGCGCGAGCTTTGCCTGCAATGGATAGGGCGCCGTCCGCAGCGCCTCCAGCAACGCCGCCCGCGACGCAGGCGTGTTGATCTCGGCCACCGACTGCGCCCATTGCTCACGCAGCGCCGCCGGTTCCGTCCCATCCCCAAGTCGGCGGAATAATGCGTCTGCGTGCGCCTGCACGTTCAGTGCAATCAGCGCCTTGGCCGCCGCCGATCGCGACTCGTTGGCTGCGGACTTATCCTCCAAAATCTTCTTCACCTGCGGCTCGGCCGCATTCAGTTTCAGCGAACGCGCTGTGTCAATCGCCGCCGTCTGCTCCTGCACCTGTCCTTTGTTCTTTGGATCAACTGCCCGCTCCAGCACCTTCCCAGTAATTTCGCCGCCCCACGCGCAAGCCGTCGCTCATAGGGCCCCCGCGTTGGGCCGATCCTTCCTGAATCGCCTTAAACAGCGCCAGGTCCTGCTTCAAATCGCCATTCGCGTGCTTCCGTCCAAACACTGCCGCCGCGTCCAAAGCTTCGGGCGTTCCATATCTGGCAATGTGGCGCAGATAACCGGTCAGCGCCCCTGCGTCCGGCTGAAGCTTCTCGAGGTTTTTGGAAAGAAACAGCGCCCCGTCCGCGCTCGGAATAGCCGGACAGATATCCGCGATCGCCTTCCGGTCCGCGTCTGTCAATGAGTCCATCACCGGCCGCCCAAGATTACCGGTCGGCACCAGCGTGTCCCGCAGCGCAGTGCGAACGACAAACAGCAGGTGCGTGTCGTCCGCCGCTAGCTGTTCGCGGAGATCCAGCAGGGGCGCAGGTTTTCGATATCCGGATGACGCGCCAGCGCGTCCGCCGCCCCGCGCTTCACGAATGCATCCGCATCAATCAAACCTGACAGCAGCAACGCATGTTGATCTTTCGATAGCGTCGGCGTCTCGGCGAGTATGCGCATCGCATGCGCCCGCACAGCCCGCGCCTCGTCATGCGCTGCCAGGTTAAGCGCCGCCTCATCCAGCGCCCCGAGCCGCTTCAGCACCCACAGGCAGTGCACCTTCTGATTCGTCTCCGGAAATTCCAGCACCGTCGCCGAAGCTGCTGCCGAACGCTTTTGTGGTGCATTCAGCTTTGCCAGCATCTGCTTTACCGGCTCAATTGCCGACGTTCCGATGCGGTCGGTGAGCTGGTTCATCGCCAGCATACGCACGGTGATGTTGGCGCTGGCCATCGCAGCGATCAGCTCATTCACATCCGCCTTGGCCAGGTTCGGCGCAGAGGCGATCTTCCCCTTCCCGTCCGCCCCCCGATAAACGATCCGCCAGATGCGCCCGCGCTCCCGGTCGCGCCCCGGATGCGTCAGCGGCACCTCATAGTGCCCGATGATTCGATTGTAAAAATCCAGGCAATAGAGCGCCCCATCGGGCCCAAGCTGCAAATCGACAGGACGAAACCAAGGATCATCGCACGCCAGAAAATCCGGCATCTCCCGCGCCAGTCGCGTCGAGCCGTGCTCGTCCAGCTTGTCCCGATTCAACCGGCACGTCACTGGGTTGCCCACCAGCGTGTTTCCCCAGTATTCCTCTGGCCAGCGGTCATCCGCGTAATAAACCATCCCCGCAATCGCCGTGGAATTGTGCAAATGGCTCATCATCCGCGGCGCCTCCCCCAGGCCATCGTTGGGCCTTCCAAAATGCGGGTAAAACCCCCCGCGCAGCACCTGCGCGATTGGAAAGCTCGAGCAGTCCGACACGTACATGTTCCCAAGCGGATCAAACGCAATCCCCCACGGATTGGGCATGCCATGACTCCAGACGTCAATGTGCGACGCGTCCAAAGTCATCCGGTACGTGTGCCCGGAATCCATGTGCGCGCTGGACCCGTCCGACGCCTTGATGGTCGAGATGTTGTTAAACCCATAGCAGTTGTAGAGCCAGCCGTCGAAGCCGCGCGTGAAGTGATTCGTCAGGCCGTGAGTATCCCGGTCGTAGCTGAATGGCCCCAGGAGCAAGTCCTTCTTGTCCGAATGCCCCGTCCCCTGTGTGTCGTGAAAGAAGTAAATATTGGGGATACTGAAGGCGATGCAGCCGTCTTTATAGGGATAGACCCCCATCGGAATATTCAACCCATCCGCGAAGGTAGTGATCTTGCGGCATGGCCGGTGTCAGGGTCAAAGTCCTCTAAAATCCGGATCGCATCCGCGCCTTGTCCGTTGGTTTGGCTGGGAATGGATACTCGCGCGTCTGCGTCAGCCACATTCGTCCGGCCGCGTCGAAGGCAAGGTTGATCGGCTTGTCGATCTCCGGATCGGCCGCCACCAGTTGCACCTCAAAGCCCGGCGGCACGTGAAACGTCTGCAGCTCATCCTGCGGCGTCAGCGCCGGCGTCGTGCGAACGTTTTGATTAAATTCCTGTGCCGACGGCTTGGGAGGCGGCGCGGCGTGGGCGAGCGAAACAGACAACAATCCGGCGACGGCGGCATGCGTAAGGGCGGTCTTGAAGCTCAAGCTGAATCCTCCGGGGTTTGGAATTGGAATGTTATCTGGAGATACCCAGACAGGCGAATACATGTTTAGAGCGTCTCTGCGGTCCCGCTCGTAAAAATATTGCTCTCCCGCTCCACCCACTCCTCATGCCTCCCCACCTCACGTCCGATGACATTCTCGTGTCCCCTGACCAATTGGCCAATCGCGGCCCCAGCAAACGGAGAAATGCCATGAAGTCCCTCAAGAACCTCTTGTCCTCCTTCCTTTCCGACGATCGCGGCGGCGAAGTGCTCGAATACGCCCTCATCGCCGGCCTGATCGTGGTTGCCTGCATCGCCGTCATCGGCACCGTCGGCACCAAGGTCCTTGCCCGCTGGAACTCGCTCAACAGCTCCATGTAAAGCGGCGGCCTCGGAAAAAAGTTGTTGCCCTGCACCGCGCCAGACCCCGCGCGCACGTCGGCGTCATGCCGCCCCGGCCACCGCGCCCAGGCGGCGCGAGAGGATCTAGATCCATGGCCGTCTCCGTCGATACCCCAGCTTTCCTCGCCGTCGCCGACAACTCCGCTGACTACCGTCGGCTCCGCCACTCCCTCACCCAGCGCCTCGCCGAGTCCCTCAACCTCCCCCCCGGCGGCACCCTCGAGCCTCACGACGTGCAGCGCGCGGCGCACGCCGCGCGCGATGCCGTAGCCTCTTCCACAATCGCGCCTGAAACCCGCGAACAACTCACCCGCGATCTCATCAACGAGCTCACTGGCTTTGGCCCCATCCAGCCGCTCCTCGATGACGTCAGCGTCACCGAGATCATGGTCAACCGCGCCAACCGCATCTACGTCGAGCGCGGCGGCAAGCCCGTCCTCACCCCCATCTGCTTCGACGATGACGATCACGTTATTCGCATCATTCGCCGCATCATCGAACCCATCGGCCGGATGATCGACGCCGAAAATCCACTCGTCGATGCACGCCTCCCCGACGGCTCGCGCCTTCACGCGGCCATCGCTCCGGTCATGATCGACGGCCCAGTCCTCACCATCCGCAAGTTCAGCCGCAGCAAGCTCCAGGCCGAAGACCTGATTGATTACGGCACGATCACCGCCCCCGTGGCCGACTTTCTCAAGGCCTGCGTCGTGGCCCGCCTCAACATCATCGTTTCCGGCGGCACCGGCTCGGGCAAAACCACCCTTCTCAATGTCCTTACCGGCTTCATTCCCGATGACGAGCGCATCATCACCATCGAAGACGCGGCCGAGCTGCGCCTGAATCAGGAACACGTCGTCCGCATGGAATCCAAGAATGCCCGCCGCGACGGCAAGGGCGAAATCAGCATCCGCGAGCTTGTCCGCAACGCCCTGCGCATGCGTCCCGACCGCATCATCGTCGGCGAGTGCCGCGGCGGCGAAACCCTCGACATGCTCCAGGCCATGAACACCGGCCACGACGGCTCGCTCACAACCCTTCACGCCAACTCCCCGCGCGATGCCATCTCGCGCATCGAAACCATGTCCCTCATGGGCGGCATCGACTTCCCGATCAAGGTGATCCGCGAGCAGATGGCGTCGGCCGTCGATCTCATCATCCAGCAAGCCCGCATGCGCGACGGCTCGCGCAAAGTCACGTGGATCACCGAAATCGTCGGCATGGAAGGCGAAAAAATGGTCCTCCAGGATCTGTTCCGCTTTGACGATCAGCCCACCAACGGCAAGGGAAAAGTCGAAGGCAATCTCCGCCCCGTCGGCCAGCGCCCGCAGTTTTCGCCCAAGCTCGAAGCCGCCGGTTTCAAACTGCCCCCGGAGCTCTTCGTCTCCGCCGGCTTCTCCTCCTTCAACCGCCGATAGAATCACATTCACTCCGCAGCAGGTCTCGTCGTCGCCAGCGGCACCGGCACAAACGTCTTCAAAACTTTTTGCCCCTTCACGTCAAAAATCCGGACGTTGCCGTCATATCCAGCGGTGTAAATTCGTGACCCATCCGGGCTAAACGCCACACCATATACCGCTCCCGCCATCCCGCCCATACCCTAACCCGGTTGCCATCCTTGCTTCCGTAAATGCGCACCTCCGTGCTCGCCACTGCCATCATCGCCCCATCCGCGCTGTACGCGATCGCATTTGCCGGCCCCGGCTGCCGCTCCATCGCCCGCACAAGATTTGGGTCGGGCTTGGCTTCCGTCCGCTTCAAAAGCTCCGAAACTTTATAAATCCGTGGCGTGCCCTGTGCCCCGCCGCATGCCACCACGTCCAGAGTCGGATGTCGCCATGCACAGCACCGGCTCCTGCGGATCATTCACATCCTGCCGCCGGCTGCGTGCTGGCGATCGGCATCACCTTCACGTTCTTATCCCGCCCCGCGCTGATCACCCGCATCCCGTCCAGCGTAAACGCCGATCCCCATCACCCAGTCGCTATGCAACTCCGCCCGCAGCAGTTCCTTCCCGCTACCAATCTCCAGCACGTGCAGCGTTTTGTCTGTACATCCCGACCGCCACCCGATCCCCCGCCGCCGAAAGTGAAGCCGCAAACACCATGTCCCGCGACACCGTAAATTCCTTCATCCGTTTTCGCTCCCCCATATCCCACAACTCCACCTCCCCATACATCCCGGCCGCGCCCCCGCGCTCATCAGCACCGTCCCCTCCTTGTTAAACGCAAGCGTCGTAATCTGCACGAGCCACTGCTCATCCGCCCAATCAACCCCGATCCATCCGCCCAGTGCAGCAGAATCTCGTGATATCCCGCAATCGCGAGCGTCTGGCCATCCGGCGAACATGCAATGGCCCTCAGCTCCGGCGCCATCTCATACACCGTCTCTTGCGTCGGCGGCGCTGGCGCAACCAAAGCCGACGCATTCGCGGGCGAATCATCCACCGCCCCCTGTTGCACCCATCGCGAAAGCAAACCCACCTCCTCCGCCCGCAGCGCGTCCCCCTTCTCCGGCATCTCCGGCTTCTCCCCGCTCACTTGCACAATCAGCAGGCTTTTGGCCGCATCCCCCGCCTCAACAACCGCCCCGTGCTTTCCACCCGCCTTCAGCCCCTGATACGTGCTTAAATCCAGCTTTCCCCTTCAGCTTCCCCGGCTCATGACAGGCCACGCAACTCTGCAACAAAATCGGCCTGACCTCCCGCCAATAACTCACCGGCGCATCCGCCCCGTACACCGCGCCAGCCGCTTCAAAGACGACCAACGCAACAGCAATTAGAACAGGCGTCAAAGCACAGCGGTTCCACATCATGTCCAGCCGATAATAGTGCCTGCACCCATGGCCGTTGTCCGCACGCCTCCGCGGTTCAACGGATGCTATTCCTGCTGCTATTGTCTTGCGGTGGGGGATGTTAAGCTCCATGGCCGTACCGATCCTCATGTCTCGGCGCTGCACCTATATGTTCCCCGCTTCCGCCCGCGCCACGGCGTGATCGTCCTCCCGTGCCTCGCGCTCCTCCTCGCCGGCCTCGCCGCCGCGCCTCAATCGCCCGAGCCTTCCGTCCGCCTCGTGGTGCTCCCCGAGCAGATCGACCTTGACGGCCCGGCCGCCCAGCACGGCCTCCTCGTCTCCTCCATGCTTCCCGACGGCTCTTCCCTCGACGTCACCCGTCTGGCCCATCTCACCAGCACCGACCCGTCCATCGTCAAGCTCACTGCCGATGCCCAGTGCCGCGCCGTCACCGACGGCCACGCCCAGATCCTCGTCGAATACGCCGGCCAAACCGCCCGCCTCCCCATCACGGTAACAGGCACGGACAAGCAGCGCCCGCCGTCCTTCCGCCAGGACATCATCCCCATCCTCACCAGCAACGGCTGCAACGCCGGCGGCTGCCACGGCAAAGTGGCCGGCCAAAACGGCTTCAGGCTCTCCCTCCGTGGCTACGCCCCCGAGCAAGACTACCTCTCCCTGACCAGCGAGCTCGCCGCCCGCCGCGTCAACTTCGCCGCACCCTCCCAAAGTCTCATGATCCAGAAGCCGCTTGGGCAGGTTCCCCACGAAGGCGGCAAGAGACTCACCGAAAATTCCCGCGCCCACCAGTTGCTCCTCCAATGGATCGAGTCCCGCGCCCCCGGCCCCGACGCCGCCGAGTTCGACGCTCAGCGCCTCCAAGTCCTCCCCGGCGACCGCAACCTCCACGTTGGCCAATCCCAGCAGCTTCTCGTCCGCGATTACTACCCCGACAACACCCTCCGCGACGTCACCTGGCTCTGCCAGTTCTTCTCCAACGACGACTCGGTCGTCAGCGTCACCCGCGATGGCCTCGTCAAATCTCTCCGCCCCGGCGCTGCCTCCGTGCGTGCGCACTTCCAAGGGCAAGTCGGCGTCATCACCCTCACCACCCCTTTCGATAACCGCGTCGAACCCGGCCTCTATTCCCAGACCAACAACCTCATCGACCAGCACGTCTTCCGCCAGCTCCAGTCGCTCTGCCTGCCCCCGTCCCGTTTATGCGATGACGCCACGTTCGTTCGCCGCGTTTTCCTCGATGTTCTCGGCACGCTCCCCACCGCCCAGGAAGCCGCTGCCTTCGTCGCCGATCAAACTCCCGACAAGCGCCGCGCCTCATCGACGCTCTCCTCGACCGCCCCGAATACATCGACTACTGGACCCTCCAGCTCTGCGACCTGCTCCAGAACCGCAAAGAGCGCGACCACGACGCACGCGGCACAAAAGGCGTCCGGGCTTTTCAATCCTGGCTGCATCAGCAGGTGACCGCCAATCGACACTGGGATGATCTCGCCCGCGATGTCCTGCTCGCCACCGGCGACACCATCCGCCAGCCTCAGGTCGGCTACTTCGTCGCGCCCATCAGCGAGCACCAGAACGTCGAGGAATCCGACATTGCCGACTCAGTCGCCATGGCCTTCCTCGGCACCCGCATCGGCTGCGCCCGCTGCCACAACCATCCCCTCGAAAAATATACCCAGGACGACTACTACCACTTCGCCGCCTTCTTCTCCCGCGTCGTCATGAAGCGGCCGAACCTCGAAAAATACGGCGGCCCGACTACGCTCGCCGTCGCCAGCCGCGACGAAGTTCAAATCGAAAAGCAGATCGCCGACGCGGCAAAAAATCTCGCCGAAGCCAAGGACGCTGCCAAGATTACTGAACTGGAGAAACGCCGCGCCGATCTCGACAAGCAACTCGCCGCCGCGCGCCTGCGTCCGCCCACGGTCAACCAGCCGCGCACTGGCAAGCCCATGGCCCCGCAGCAGCTTGACGGCGCTCCAGCCGCCCTGGCAGCCCGGTGAAGATCCCCGCCAAGCCCTCGTCGCGTGGATGACCAATCCGGCCAACGAGAGCTTCAGCGGGAGCATGGTCAACCGTCTCTGGAAGCATTACCTGGGCGTGGGCCTCGTCGAACAGGTGGACGATTTGCGCTCTAGCAACCCGCCCTCCAACCCCCAGCTTTGGAAAGCACTCAATCAGGAATTCGTCTCCCACCATTTCGACATCAAGCACCTGATGCGCCTGATCCTCAACTCCCGCACCTACCAGCTCAGTTCTTCCACCCTCCCCGAAAACCAGCAGGATCATCGCTTCTACTCCCATTATTTCGCACGCCGCTTGCCGGCCGAAGTGTTGTGCGATGCCATCAGCCAGGTTGCCGGCGTCAGCGATGATTTCCCCGGCTACCCCGTCGGCACCCGCGCCATCCAACTTCCCGAGCCCGGCGTCAGCTCCTACTTCCTTACCCTCTTTGGCCGCTCCGAACGCGTCACCGCTTGTGACTGCGAACGCAACGGCGACGTCACCCTCCCCCAGCTCCTTCACCTGGGCAATGGCGCCGATCTTCTAAAAAAGGCCCGCGCCAATACCAGCCAGCTCACCACCCTCCTCGCCGTCGAAAAAGATGACGCCAAGGCGGCCACCACCCTCTTCCTCGTTGCTCTCTCCCGCCCGCCCACCACCGAAGAAATGACCGCTCTCACCCACGCCTTGTCCGAGGGCGACTCCCGCGCCGATGTCTACCGCGACCTGTTCTGGGCCCTCCTGAATTCCAAGGAGTTCGTCTTTAACCACTGACCCGAAGCGATTGCCATGATCGACATCTCTCTCAACAACCACGCCTCCCGACTCTGCAATGGCGTCACCCGCCGCGACTTCCTCCGCGTGGGCGGCCTGGGCTTCCTCGGCCTCTCCATGACCAACCTCCTCGCCTGGCAAAAGGCGGCCGGCGCGGATGCCGCCAATCCCAAGGCCCGCGCCAAATCGATCATCCTCGTCTACCTCAGCGGCGGCCTCTCCCACCACGATTCCTTCGACCCCAAGCCCGACGCCCCCGAAGAAATCCGCGGCAAATACAAACCCATCGCCAGCAATGTTCCCGGCCTCTACGTCGGCGAACTCCTCCCCCACATGGCCAAAACCATGGACAAGCTCTGCCTCGTCCGCTCCGGCGCTCACGAAAACGATCACCACGAAACCGCCAGCAATTGGGTCCTCTCCGGCCGCTTCGGCTCCGCCTTCGGCGACTACCCCGCCATGGGCGCTGTCGTCTCCCACGAAACCGGCTTCACGGGCCTCCTCCCCCCTTACGTCGCAATCCCCAAAAACCCTTCCTTCACCTGGGAACTCGGCAAAAGCGCCTTCCTTGGCGGCCGCTGCGAATCCTTCAAAGCCGGCGATCCAAATCAAAAAGATTACAAAGTCCGCGATCTCTCCCTCGCCGAGCCTCTCTCCTCCCGCTCCGCCCAGCGCCGCAAATCCCTCCTGGAAGCGGTCGATACCCTCGCGCGCGAATCAAAGGCAACGATCAGATGGCCACCTTCGACGAGTTCCAGCAACGGGCTGCGGAAATGGTTCTCTCCACCGAAGCCCAGTCCGCCTTCGACATGGACAAGGAATCCGCCGAAATGCGCGACGCCTACGGCCGCAATGAGTTTGGCCAATCCTGCCTCCTCGCCCGCCGCCTCGTCGAGCGCGGCGTAAAATTCGTCACCGTCAACAGTGGCGGCTGGGACCACCACAAAAAGATCTGGGAAGGCTTGGAGAAAAAACTCCCCGTCTTCGACATTGGTTTCTCCACCCTGATCAACGACATGTCCCAGCGCGGCCTTTTACAGGACACCATGGTCGTCGCCTTCGGCGAGTTTGGACGCACCCCCAAGGTCAACAAAGACGCCGGCCGCGACCACTGGGGCCGCGCTGCCTCCCTCCTCTTCGCCGGCGCAGGCGTCTCTCCCGGCAAAGTCATCGGCGCAACCGACAAAGAAGGCGCCTACGTCACCGACCGCCCCATCCGTCCCGCCGACGTCGCCTACACCATGTACTGGGCCCTGGGCATCAACCCCCGCAAAGAACTCCGCACCCCCGAAGGCCGCCCGCTCGAAATCCTCAACGAAGGCACTCTCATCGACGACCTCTACACCTGAACCGATGCGCCTCCTTCTCACTCACTACCGATTCAACACCCTGCTGGCGGCGATCGTGGTCGTATTGACCGCCGCCGCCATCCGCCCCGCACAGGCCGAAGAAAAAAAGAACGACAAAAACCCGCCGACGCCCCGCGTCGCCGTCACCAACCCATTCACTCTCCTCCGCGGCGCTCCCAACAAGATCCGCATCCGTGGCCAGAACCTCACCGAAGCTACCAGCGTCCACCTCGACATCGACTCGCTCTCCATCGAGATACAGATCAAATCAAAGTCCAAAGTTGACGTTCCCAAGCGTTTCGACGCCGCTGCGATCGGCGACTCCCAAATCGATATCGAATTTACCCTTCCCGCGGATCTCCCCGATGTTCCCATCGCCCTCGTTATCAAAACCAAAGAGGGCGAAACTAAATCCCGCCCCCTGGCCCTCCTCGATTCCACCTCCGTCATCGACGAAAAAGAACCCAACGGCGGCTTCGCCACCGCTCAGGAAATCCAACCCGGCAAGATCGTTCGCGGCTGCATCCAGGACCCGGCCGACGTAGACGTCTACAAATTCCACGGCAAGGCCGGCGACGAATTCACCGCTGAGATCGACGCCGCCCGCCACGGCTCCTCCCTCGATTCCATCCTCACCCTCTCCGACGACAAAGCCCACGTCCTGGCCGCCAACGACGACAGCGACGCCGGCCCCGATTCCATCCTCCATTTCAAGCTCCCGGCCACCGGCACCTTTTACCTCACCGTCACCGACGCCAACGACACCGGCACCACCGCTCATCCCTACCAAATCACCCTCCGCGCTCCCAATGACTCGCCGGCCACCAGGCCGGCGACCAAACCCGCCACCGTCTCCTTCGAATCCCACGTCCGCCCCATCCTCGAACAATACTGCCTCGACTGTCACGGCCAGGATAAGAAGAAAGGCGATCTCGACCTCTCCATCTTCCAGACCAAGGCAAACGTCATCGCAATCAAAGACACCTGGTGGGACGTCGCCGGCCGTCTCGAAAGCCGCGACATGCCCCCCAAAAACAAAAAGCAGCCTACCGACGCCGAGCGCGGCGTTGGTGCTCGCATGGATTCAGAAAACTGTCGGCTGGCAGGAAGTCGATTGCACCAAGATCGCCGGCGACGACACCCAGATCTTCTATCGCGGGCACGTCATGAGCCGCCGCCTCACCCGCGCCGAATACAACAACACCGTCCGCGACCTCATCGGCCTCGACCTCCGCCCCGGCGACATCCTTCCCCAGGACGGTGCGGGCGGCGAAGGTTTCGACACCGTCGGCGACAGCCTCTTCATCTCCGCCATCCAGATCGAAAAATACCTCCAGGCCGCCGATCAAATCCTCGACGTCCTCCTCCCGGGCGGCACGCGCGGCCAGGGAGAGCTCCCCCCTGAAATCGCCGAAGCCCGCAAGCGCCTCCTCGTCGCACACCCCACTGACAAACTCTCCCCCCACGCCGCCGCCAGCAAAATCCTCCTCGCCTTCGCCCGTCGCGCCTTCCGCCATCCGGTAGGGGAGCCCGAGATGTCCCGCTTCCTCGCCCTCTTCGACCAGTCCCAATCCCGCAGCGCTTCCTTCGAAGCCTCCCTGCGCCTCGCCCTCAAAGGCATCCTCATCTCCCCACGCTTCCTCTTTCTCGTCGAGCCCGAGCCGGAGAAAAGCGGCATCTATCCGCTGGGCGATCACGCACTCGCCTCCCGCCTCTCCTATTTCCTCTGGTCCTCCATGCCCGACGAAGAGCTCTTCAAGCTCGCCGACGATCAGCGCCTCCACGAAACCGACACCCTCCGCCAGCAAGTCCGCCGCATGGTCAAAGATCCCCGCTCCCGCGCCCTGGGCGACAACTTCGCCTCCCAGTGGCTGGGCATCAATTCCCTGGCGGTGCAAGCCGCCCCGATCCCAAGCGTTTCCCCGACTTCGACGACAAACTTGCCGCCAACATGCGCGAGGAAGCCGTCCTCTTCGTCGGCTCCGTCCTCCGCGAAGACCGCAGCCTTCTCGATCTCATCGACGCCGACTACACCTTCCTGAACGACCGCCTCGCCGCCCACTACAGCATCCCCGGCGTCTCCGGTTCGCACATGCGCAAGGTTCATCTTTCCGACTCCGATCGCGCCGCCCGTGGCGGCCTCCTTGGCCTGGGCGCCATGCTCACCTCCACCTCCTTTCCCCTCCGGACCAGCCCCGTCCTTCGCGGCAAGTGGGTCCTTGAGCAAATCCTCGGCGGTCGCGTCCCGCCCCCGCCACCAACCGTCCCCCAACTGCCACAGGACGACGCCAAATCCAACGGCCTCACGTTCCGGCAACAACTCGAACAACACCGCTCCCAACCCGAGTGCGCCAGTTGCCACCAGCGCATGGACCCACTCGGCTTTGGCCTCGAAAACTACGACCCCGTCGGCCGCTGGCGCACGAAGCAGGGGGGTGATGATATCGACTCCCACGGCCAGCTCCCCACCGGCGAAGAATTCTCCAGCCCGCGCCAGCTTCGCCAGGTCCTCCTTCAGCACCGCGAAGAATTCCTCCGCAATTTCTCCCGCAAGCTCCTTAGCTATGCCCTGGGCCGAGGCCTCGACCGCTTCGACAAGTGCGTCATCAACGACAGCCTCAAGGCACTGGAATCCAGCGACAACCGCGCCTCCGTCCTCTTCGAGCAGATCGTCTTGAGCGTCCCGTTCCGCTATCGTTACGCCAGGAAGTGAACCCCAGCTATGACTCATAAATCCCTCCACCTCTCCAGACGAACCTTCCTCCGAGGAACCAGCGCCGCCATCGCCCTCCCTCTCCTCGACGCCATGCGCCCGCTTCGCGCATTTGCCGCTTCCCCCGCCACCGCGCCCGCCACCACACTCGCCGCCGCCCCGGTGCGCATGGCCTTCCTCTACTTCCCCAACGGCGCATGGACCGACGCCTGGGTTCCCAAATCCGCAGGCGCTAATTACGAGCTCCCTTTCTCCCTCTCCCCGCTCCAGAAGGTAAAAGACCAGGTCGTCGTCCTCTCCGGCCTCGACAAAGCCGCCAGTCACGAAGGCGACGGCCACTACGCCAAAACCGCCAACTTCCTTACCGGCGCTCACGTCAACAAAACCACCGGCAAAGACATCTCCGCCGGCGGCATCTCCATCGACCAGCTCGCTGCCCAGAAGCTGGGCGACTCCACGCCGCTTCCCTCGCTCGAGCTGGGCATTGATCCTGTTGTTTCCGGCATCGACAGCAACGTCGGCTACACCCGCCTCTACGCCTCATACATCTCCTGGCGCGGCCCCGGCCTCCCCGTCGCACGCGAAATCAACCCCCGCGCCGCCTACGATCGCCTTTTCGGCCAAAAAAATGCACAAGGCCGCCCCACAACCTCCAACCGCGCCGACGATCAAAGCCTCCTCGACTCGGCACTCGAAGACGCCAACGATCTCCGCAAGCGCCTCGGCCGCGATGATCAAATCAAAGTCGACGAATATCTCGAAGCCGTTCGCGCCGTCGAAAAACGCGTCGAATACGCCGCCAAAACGTCCACCGCCCGCTGGATGCCCACCACCCCGCCAGACGAACTCCCCCGCCCCAGCGCCGACATCCCCCATGATTACCAGGAGCACGTCCGCCTGATGATGGACATGCTCGTCCTGGCCTTCTGGACCGATTCCACCCGCATCGCCTCCTTCATGTTCGCCAACGACGTCTCAGGCCGAAACTTCACCTCCCTCATCGAAGGCGTCAAAGGCGGCCATCACCATCTCTCCCACCACCAGAACGACCCTGAAAAAATCGAGCAGTACAAAAAAATCAACCGGTGGCACGTCCAGCAATTTGCACGCGTCATCGACAAAATGCGCTCGATTAAGGAAGGCGACAAAACCCTTCTCGATAACTCCATGATCCTCTTCGGCTCCAGCATGTCCGACGGCAACCGCCACGATCCGGCCAACCTCCCCCTCCTCCTCGCCGGCCGCGGTGGCGGCGACCTCCGCACCGGCCATCACCTCGCCAGCCCGGGCGGCACCCCCCTCTGCAATCTCTACCTCTCCATGCTCGACCGCACCGGCATCAAAGTCCCCCGCTTCGGCGACAGCACCGGCAAGCTGGCCGGCCTCGAAGTCTGATCAATTCCTTTCGGAGACGCCTATGCGCTCGCTCGTCATTCTCACACTGCTCATCATGTCCACCTCCGCCTCCATCGCCCGCGCCGATGCTGCCGCAACCCCTGACGATCTCCGCCTCCTGCGCGCTTTCGACCTCGATCACCCCGTACAGTTCCACCCCCTCTTCAAGGACAAAGCCCAGTGGGAAAAACGCGCGGCCGACCTGCGCGAGCAAATCCAGGTCGCCACTGGCCTCTGGCCCATGCCCGCCAAAACCCCCATCAACGCCGTCATCCACGGCAAGATCGACCGCGACGACTACACCGTCGAAAAAGTCTTCTTCGCCAGCTATCCCGGCCACTACGTCAGCGGCAACCTCTATCGCCCCAAAAATAAAACCGGCAAGCTCCCCGGCGTCCTCTGCCCCCACGGCCACTGGCTCAACGGCCGATTCTTTGAAGCCAAAGACCCGGCCGTCGCCCAGCAGATCAAACTCGGCGCTGAACAAACCGAAAACGGCGCCCGCTATCCGCTCCAGGCCCGCTGCGCCATGCTCGCCCGCATGGGCTGTGTCGTCTTCCATTACGACATGGTCGGCATGGCCGACAGCAAACCGCTCGAACACCGCGTCGGCTTCACCGACGCCCAGGCCGAACTTCGCCTCCAGAGCTTCATGGGCCTCCAGACCTGGAACAGCATCCGCTCCCTGGACTTTCTCGCCAGCCTACCCGACGTCGATCCCGCCCGCCTCGCCGTCACCGGTTCCAGCGGCGGCGCAACCCAGACTCTCCTCCTCTGCGCCATCGACCCGCGCCCCCTCGTCGCTTTCCCCGCCGTCATGGTCGGCGAGGCGATGCAAGGCGGCTGCGTCTGCGAAAATTGCTCCCACCTCCGCTTCAATACCAACAACACCGAAATTGCCTCCCTCTTCGCCCCCAAGGCCCTTGGCATGACCGCCGCCAACGATTGGACCCGCGACGTTGAGGTCCGGGGCCTTCCCGAAATCAAATCCATCTACGCCCTCTACGGCGCTGAAAAATTCGTAATGGCCAAGTGGTTCAACTTCGACCACAACTACAACCAGGTCAGCCGCGAGCTGATGTACAACTGGATGAACGACCACCTCAAGCTCGGCTGGCCTTCCCCTGTCACCGAAAAGCCCTTCGTCCCCATCAAGCCGGCCGAACTTGCCGTCTACGACGAAACCCATCCGCAGCCCGCCGACGCCGCCGCCGCCCCGGCCCTGCGCAAAACCATGGCCGAGCTTTCCGACGCACAACTCAGCCAGCTCTCCTCCTCCCCCGATGAATATCGAAAAGTCGTCGCCACCGCCCTCCGCGTGATGATCCACGACCGCCTCCCCTCCGCCGGCCAAGTCACTGTCAGCCACGTCAGCGGCCCCTCCAGCGACACCGATCTCCGCATCGAGCGCGGCACCCTTTCCCGCCGCGACTGTGGCGAAGAAGTTCCTTACATCGCCCTTGTCCCCGGCGGGTGGAACGGTAACGTCGTCGTCTGGGCCCACCCCGACGGCAAGGCCAGCCTCTTCAATAATTCCAAGCCCCTTCCCGCCATTCAAAAACTCCTCGACAAAAAGTTTGCGGTCGCATCTGCCGACCTTTTCCTCACTGGCGATTTCGGCGGCGCGGCGCCCAAGGTTGATCCCAAGTTCGCTGGCTTTACCTTTGGCTACAACCGCTCCACCCTCGCCAACCGCGTTCACGATCTCCTCAGCCTTATCGGCCTCGTCCGCCACTGGGAAGGCACCAAGTCCGCTGAACTCATCGGCGTCGGCAAGGCCGGCCCCTGGGCCCTCCTCGCCCGCGCCGCAGCGGGCGATGCCATCGATCGTGCTGCCGTCGATATTGCCGGGTTCGACTTCGACAAAGTCCAATCCACCGACGACGACATGATGCTCTCCGGCGCAGTGAAATATGGTGGCATCTGGGGATTCGTCCCCCTCTGCACCGCCGGCAAAACCCTCCTCTTCAATCCACCCGCAACCAAGCCCTCCCCTCTCGTCGCGCAGACTCCCTCCGTCGAACTCCGTGAAAAACCCCTCGACCCGGCCGAGATCATCGACTGGATCAGCTCTCACTGAGCATCCGCTTCAAATACGCAATGCTCTCCCGCGCCAGTGTTTCCGGCCCAGGCCGAAAATCAAACGCCTCCACCGACAGCCACCCGTCGTACCCAATCTCCCGCAGCGCTGCCACGATTGGCTCATACTTCACATCCCCCATCCCCGGCCCAAGCAGGTTCGGATCGTTCACCTGTACGTGCGCAATATACCGCGCCGATGCGCGCAATATTTCCGGGATCGGCTTCGCCTCGCTCGACATCGCCTTCACATCCAGGTTCAACCCGAAGGCCGGATGGTTGATCCGCTCGATCAGCTCAATGCCCTCCGCGGCCGTCTGCAGAAAATCCGTCTCGGCCGGCCCGAGCGGCTCAATCGCCAGCGTCACCTTCCGTGCCGCCGCCAGATCCAGCGACGGCGTAAACACCTCCTGCGCAAACCCCATCGCCTGCTCCCGCGTCACCCCCGGCAAAAGGCTCCGCTGTTTCGGCGATCCAATCACCATCACATGCCCCCCCAGATCCGCGCACAAGTTCACCAGATTCCGAAAATAATCCGCCGTCTGTTCTCGTATAGTCGACATCCGGGTGCGTGATATACAGCCCCGGCGGCTTCACCAGCAGCCAGTGCAACCCCAGAATCTCCAGCCCCCGGTCCTCCGCCACGCCGCGAATCTCCCGCCGCCGTTCGGCCGAGATATCCCCCGCCCGCTCCGCAAACGTGAACGGCGCAACCTCAATTCCCGCATACCCCACCTCGCGCAAAAAATCGCACGTTCGCTCCCACGGCCAGGCCTCAAACATCTCATTGCAAAATGCCAGCTTCATGGTTGATCTCAAGGGTTAACCGTCACCACCACGGGAAATCCCACCGCCCGCGGCCCATCATCCTCCGGCAGCGGCTTGCCCCGCGTCTCCGGCCCGAGCAGCGCCCCCAATATCCCAAGCGCATAAATCGAAGCCACCAGAGTCGCCGCAATCGGCAATCCTCCGGCAACCGATCCAGAGCTCTTGGCAAAATGCGCCGCCAGTGCCCCCGTCACAATCGGAATGATTGCGGCCAGGAAGCGTCCCCCGTTGTAACAAATCCCACACCCCGTCGCCCGCAGGCGCGTCGGGTACAGCTCCGGAAAATAAATCGTATACCCCGAGAACGGCCCCATCGTCGCAAACCCCATCACAAACGCCAGCACCGCCGCCAGTTGCACCGCCGACTGCGCCCCGACCGGCAGCGACCTCGAAAACGTAATCACCGCCAGCGGCTTGGAAAAGATCCCAAACGACACCCCGGCCGCCTTGGCCACGCCCCAGAAAAAGGTCGGAATCGCCAGCCACGCCAGCACAAACCATGTGATAAATGCCCCGCGCCGCGAGGTCAGCTCGCTGTAGGCCGCAAACGCATAAATCCCAATCATCGCCCCCACCTGTTGAATGAAAAACATCACGCTCTTGGTGCGGTCGATGTCCTTCTGCGCCAAGTGATGCGGCCCAAGCACCGTCAGCAGCAAGTCCACGCTCCAGAACCCCAGCCCCCAAAGGGCACCCTGTCCCGCGATGGCCATTAACAGGGCCGCAAACGTGTTGCGCCGCAGGATCGGGTCCTTAAACAACTCGGTGATAGCGCCCATTTCCTTTCCAAGCGCCGCCTGCTCCCGCGCCTGCGTCCACTTTTCCGGCTCATGTACGGAGCGGCGAATCCAAAACACCAGCAGCGCCGGCGCGGCCCCCACGGCGTAGGCCCATCGCCAGGAAAGGCCGGCCAGTGCGAACGTCACCACGGCCGCCATCATGTTCCCCACTGCCGACAACGCCTGCAAAGCCCCCAGCGCCATCGGCCGCGAACCGCGCTGGAAACACCTCCGCCACAATCGCCGCCCCCGCCGCCCATTCCCCGCCCACGCCCACGCCCGTCATAAATCGCATCAGCGCATACATTGGCCAGGAATGGACCAACCCGGACAAGCCTGTAAACGCGGCATAAATCAAGATCGTCGCGATCATCGTCGTCGTCCGCCCCAGGCGATCTCCCAGGATGCCGAAGATAAACCCGCCGATTGACCAGCCCACCAGAAACGCCGCCGTCACCCACCCGCCTACCTGCTTCACCCGCCCATCGCTCACCCCGCTCCCCAGCAAATCCCTCACCGACGAAACCCGGACCAGGTTAAAAAGGTTCTGGTCCATCGTGTCAAAGAGCCACCCCAGCGCCGCCACGATCAGCACCACCCAGCAATAACGATCCAAGCCCTGCCACCAGCGCAGCGGCTTCTCGGAGAGGCAAAGAGTTGGCATGAGCGGTAAGTTACCCCAACACTCCGCCAGTTTCGAGAGCACCCGCATCTTACCTCGCGCCTGCAAGCTCGATCGGCAACTTCCCCTTCTCCTCCATCTCCACCTGTTTCATCAGGCACTGCCGCGGCGCCTTGTCCGGCCGCATCCGCATCAGCTTCGTCCCATGGCGAAACCGCCCGCCCGTAAAGTGGTCATACCGCACCTCCACCACCATCGTCCCGTCCAGCGGCTCCCATTCACTCGACCGCTTCGTGCTCCATCGGCTTGGCCCTCCCGGCTTCTGCCCCGTAAAGCCCGGCGGCTTCTTCATCGTCTCCACCTGCTTCAACAATTCCTTCTTCCGCGGCCCGGGAATCGCAGAACAAAATCCCACATGGTTCAGCAACCCCTCCCCGTCATACAGCCCCAGCAACAGCGACCCCAGCCCCTTCCCATCCGTCGAGTATCGAAACCCGCCCACCACGCAATCGGCCGTCCGCATCCGCTTCACTTTCACCATCCCCGTCCGCAAGCCCGACTGGTACGCCATGTCCAAACGCTTGGCCACCACCCCATCCAAGCGCCCCGCCTCCCTTTACCCCTTCATACCACTCCCGTGCCTGCTGCATGTCCGTCGTCGCCGGCGACAGCACGATTCGTGGGTTCTTCTTCAAATGCTTTTTTGCAAACGCCTCCAGCTTCGCCCGCCGCGCCTTCAGCGGCACATCCGCCAGCGATTCCCCTTTCTCATCCACCAGCAAATCAAACAGTATCAGCACCGCCGGCGTTTCCACCGAAAGCTTCTTGATCCGCGATGCCGCCGGATGAATCCGCTGCAATAGCGCATCAAACGAAATCGACTGATCCTCCGGCACCACGATCTCCCCATCCAGCACAAAACAGCTCGCACCCAGTTCCGCAAGCGCCGCCATCAACTCCGGAAAATACCGCCCCAGCCCCTGCCCGGACTTGGACTCCATCTCCACCTTCTGCTTCTCCCGAAACGCCAGGCACCGAAACCCATCCCACTTGGGCTCATACTGCCACTGATCCCCCACCGGAATCTCATCCACCAGCAGCGCGTCCATGGGCGCATAGGCAGTTTTAAGCGGCAGCGACATGCCACCAAAGTAGCAGCCCACCGGCCGGGCGCAGGCCAAAAACATCGCACTGAGTGAACCGCGGCCGTCTCTTTTTTGAGGACGAGGTGACGTTGCTGTGGGGGTCGGTTTTCCGATGCTCAAAAACGTTTTGGTTGTTGTTTCGACAAAGTTGAGATTTGACAGACTGGGAGGCGTGGTCACGCGTTGGTGAGTCTGTGGAGGTGGGGGGCGTTTTGGCCGGGGGATTCGGAGGGGTATGTGAATGCGGCGTTGGCGGGGAAGGAACTGCGGCGGTTGGAGGTGAGGATGAGGCGGAGTCGGGCGTTTGGGAGCGAGCGGTGGGTGAAACAGACGGTGCAGCGGCTGGGATGGGAGCAGACGGTGCGGAGCGAGGGACGGCCGGCGATGGCGAGAGTGAAGGAGTGTTGATATGAACAGGAGTCGGATTTACCAGCTGCGCCCCGTCAGAATTTCCCGGCCCCTGAAGCGAACTTCGCTTTTTCCATGTGGTCGCGCGGGCGCTGGGCGGGGGTTCTGCTGGGATAATGCCCATGGACGAGAGTGATGGGATGGTGGTCGGTTTGGGTGGGTTTTGTGTTGTTGTAATTGAGTTGCGCGGGGGATTTTGGGAGGGGGATGAGGATTGACAAGGGTTTAGGCCAAAAGTGGCTTGTAAAAACTGACACATAACCGACCACCAATCGACCACCAACCGACACGTAACCGACCACCAACCGACCACTAACCGACTATCAAACGACACATAACCGACCACCAAACGACGCGTCGAATCGGGGCTGAAGATGGCTTGGCGGAGAGCGGGGGAAGAAGCCCCGGATGTGCATTCGGGATTTTGGTGTGTGCTGGGATGGGATGCTGTGGGCATTGGAGTTCCCCCGGAAGATGCTGAAGGCTGTGGTATTGTATGATGGATGTTAAGAGTGTGTCAAGGAAAATGTTTCTTGTGGCTGGCCACTGATGAACACAGATGAACACAGATGAACACTGCTGGAAGGGGGATTGCTGAATGAAAGCTTTATCCCAAGGAGAAGATTGCCGAGCTTTACGCGATTCGCTGGAGAGTGGAAACGCACTTCGCGCAGCTCAAAACAACGTTGAAGATGCGCAAGATCAAGAGCAGGACACAAGCCGGAGCCAGGAAGGAACTGGCGATCTACTGCCTGGTGTACAACCTGGTGCATGCGGTGACGATCAAGGCCGCGCTGCAACAGGGAGTGGCGCCGGAGCGGATCAGTTTCATTGATGCGGTCCGCTGGCTTTTGTCGGCGGCGCCCGGCCAGGACCTGCCGGTGCTGGTGGTGAATCCGCTAAGACCGAGGCGCCATGAGCCGCGTGTCAAAAAGGTCCGCGGAAGCGGCTACAGCGTGATGACCCGACCGCGGAAAACACTGCGAAAAGAGCTGAAAAGAAAGGGGGGATCGCTAAAGTGAATGGCATTCGTACTTATCCCCTTTGATTTCGTTCGAATTGGGGTGGTTTAATCTGGTTCAGTAAATTGGGGAGCGGGTGGTGGCCGCTGAAAAGGAGAAACTGCAGCAGATGGTCCGCAATACCGCGGCGCGGATGGAGGCGATGCATGAATATGCGCGTCAGGCGCAGGCGGACGTTTCTGATCGTATTCGTAGAAATTTTCAGGACCAGCAGGCGGCCAAGGCGGCTTCCCATGACAAGTTCATGGACTACGTGAACGATCTTCAAAAAGTGCAGAACCCTGCGACAGGCCAAACGGTCAAGGTGCCGGCGGGCTACAGCCATGTGTATGAAAGCAGCAACGGCGGGTTGATTGTGACGAACGATCCTGCATATGTTCCGCCGGCGACGCCGAACACGAGTTGGACGCAGCTGCAAGCTGCGAAATGATCACCCGCGCAGAGTTTTGCAGCCCCATGAACGGCGCAGTCCACCCAGCTTGGCGCGATTCGACAAAAATTTGTCATTTTCCGCTGGATCGTAACTTGCGAACGCTCCATAGTCCCGCAACCATGACGTCCATTCGTGGGAGCTCGAATTGCCATTCGCTTCCTAAGCGACGGCATATCAAGTCGATGCTGTTAAACAACTGCTTTAGCCGACGACGCGTTCGTCCCACATTTACTGTTTTGGAGAGGAAATCATGCACGCGCAATTTGAGCACGGTGGTTGCCGAACTATGTCTGCATTGACGAGGAGTCCCATCGCGCGAGGAGGGCAAAGGGCGGTCCTGGCCGTCGCCATCGAATCGCTGGAGGGTCGGCGCTTGTTTGCGACGATCACCGTGACCACCGTGGCCGATGACCTCACACCCGGTGACACGAAGGTTTCGCTGCGTGAGGCGATCACCGCCATTAACGCCGGCAACGATCTTGGCGACGCAACGATCACGGCCCAGAACCCAGGCACCTTCGGGACCAACGATACCATCCATTTCAATATCGCCGGCGCGGGGGTTCACACCATCAACGTGGGCAGCGATGCCAGCGCTGGGGGCATCGGGTTGCCAACTATCACCCAGCGGGTGGTGATTGATGGTTACACCCAGGGGGTAGCGAGCGTCAACACACTGGCCAACGGGGATAACGCGGTCATTCTCGTCGAATTGAACGGGGCGGGTATCCTTGCGACGACCGACGGCCTACACATTAATGCTCCCGACGTCACCGTCCGCGGCCTGGCGATCAATCGGTTTAGTCAGTCCGGAATTCACATTGAGGGTCTCGGCAGTGACACCATCATCGGCAACTTCATCGGCACCAACGTCTCCGGAACCACCGCACGAGGCAACCAAGAGGGAGTTGCAATAGACAGCAGCTCCCACAACCTCGTTGGCGGCACGACGGCTGCGGCCCGAAACGTCATATCGGGCAATAGCTCGACAGGCGTATTAATTGTGCAAACAGGCGGCAACCTCGTCGAGGGCAACTTCATCGGTACCGATGTGACCGGCACCGCCGACCTGGGCAACGGCGGTGACGGGGTGTTTCTTGCCGGTCCCCCCAATGACATTATCGGTGGCTCTGCCGCCGCCGCTGGAAATACGATTGCTTTTAATCACCTCTCTGGGGTTAACATCGCGTTGGCCAGTGGAACAGGCATTGGCAACACCATCCGCCATAACTCGATCTTCGGGAATTCGAAGATCGGCATCGACCTGGCGAACGATGGCGTGACGCCCAACGACCTCGGAGATGCCGACGGGGGTGAGAATAACCTGCAGAACACGCCGGTCCTGAGCACCGCCGTGACCAGCGCCAGTGACACGACAATTACCGGCTCGTTGAACAGCGTTGCCAACCAGACCTTCCTCATCGATTTTTATTCCAATCCCCAGCCAAGCCCCTTCCCCAGCGGCCAGGGCAAGACGTTCATCGGAACGCTCCAGGTGACGACGGACAACAGCGGCAACGCGCAGTTCAGCCCCAAGTTTGCCGCTGTCGTACCCGCCGGGCAATACATCACTGCCACCGCCACCAGCACCGTCACTGCACCGTTCGTCGATACCTCGGAGTTCTCACCGTTTGTCGATGTCACCGGCCCGGTCTCGCCCCCGCCGCCTCCACCACCGCCCCCTCCACCCCCGCCCCCTCCACCCCCCGTCACCGCCGGCGGCCCCCTCACCACCGCGCGCCGCAACTTCACCGTCAAC
Organism: uncultured Phycisphaerales bacterium; assembly: GCA_963788015.1. GTDB lineage: Bacteria > Planctomycetota > Phycisphaerae > Tepidisphaerales > Tepidisphaeraceae > JBBRHH01. The sequence continues at coordinate 289,099 of CAWBEY010000011.1, read as the reverse complement.
CATGCCCAGGCCTTCAACACCTTCGTCGCCAGCTTCACCGACAACACCGGCCTCCACGCCGCCAGCTCCTACAGCGCCACCATCAACTGGGGCGACGGCACCGCCGCCGGACCGGGCAGCATCGGCGCCGACCCCACCCACGCCTTCCAATTCCGCGTCAACGGCGGCCACAACTACACCAAGGCCGGCACCTTCTACGTCACCATCACCATCCACGACGGCGCTGGGAATTTCGTGGTCAGGGACGTGGTTACCTCGCGGTAATCGAACCACGCTCCGCAGATCCAATCGGTAGGGGCGAAGCTCGTCTTCGCCCTCTTCCTTCCGACCACCCCTATGCCCACACTTTTCCGGCCGATCCAATCAACTTCGCCTGCCCCGGTGGCACAGTAAAAAACACGCTCTGCACGCCAAACTTCCGTCCCGCCCCCACTGCGTGAAACGGATACCACGTCACCCCAGGATCACCCTCCGTTTGCACCCCGATGCTGTGATTGGCCCGGTTGTACGCCACGATCGGACACGAGTGCGAAATCCACCCATTCCCCGGCGGATCGACGGGGGAGGGCGCCATTCCACAAATCAATGTCGCGATCCGTGATCATCGAGTTATTCGCATTTGTTAAGCTTGTTGCATTTGCTGCAAAACATGGTCTAAGTTTGCCTGAAACACAGGGATGACGGACGGGCAGCTATTTGACTACGGCCGTGGGTGTCGTTGAGGAGTAATGCTTTGATTAATTTCTTAAGCCGCGCCAATGCGCGTCGTGGAACTCTGGCGTCAGAGCCGAACACAAGGGCCGTACGGCAAGCGGTGATGCAAACGCTGGAATCGCGGCAGCTTTTGTCCGCCTCGATCGGATCGGTGGTTCCGAAAACCGTGACCGCGAGCGAAGGTCAATTTATCAGTCCGGTGATCGCGTCTTTTGCGTGCAATGACCCGTCGCTGGGCGCGGCATCGTTCTTTGCCGATGTGGACTGGCGCAACGGCAGCCATTCCACCCCAGGCACGATCGTGCCGCTGGGCGGCGGCAAGTTCAACGTCATCGGCGGCCATCGTTACGATGTACACGGCACCTATGCCGTTGATGTCTTCATTCATATTCGAAACGGCTTTGCCACGACCGCCCACTCGGTTGCGCAGATCAATGATGCGCCGATTTCCATGCTGGGGCAGAAGTTTACGGTCAACGGTGGCCAGTCGGTGTCGCCGGTTGTTGCTACGTTCAGTGATCCGTTTCCGGACTCGCCCAGCTACAGCGCGACCATCGATTGGGGCGACAACTCGGCCAAGACCGTCGGCGTTGTGAGCCCCGTGGCGAACGCGCCGGGAAGTTCCGCATTGGCGGCACGCACGTGTATGGCACAACTGGCGCGTTTTCCGTCACTGTCACGCTCAACAATCACGGGCATTTGTTTGTCGCACATTCGACAGCTACGGTCCTGCACATATATACCGATCTGGCGGCGACCGCCACGGATGGTCTGAGTACCGACACTGCTGCCCAGGGCGACGCCTACACCATTCCGGTTACTGTCACCAACAACGGGAGCCTTACGCTCAGCTCGATCAGCTTTGTTGATTCGATTCCGGCCGGACTGCTGAAGCCGACGTTTAAACCATCGGTCGGGTCATACAACTCGATCACGCACGTCTGGTCGGGTTTGTCGCTTGCGCCAGGCAAAACAGTTGAGGTGGATATCCAGGGGACCATCGATCCGGCCGCGACATCAGACCAGGTGAACACGGCGACCGTCGCTCCCGTTGGTGGACTGATCGATACCAACACCGCCAACAATACCACGAAGCGGACTATCAAGATCGGCGCGAAGGTTGACGTCGCGATCACGAATACTGATGGCAAATCGGCGGTCGCGCCTGGAGGGACTACCACTTATACCGTCGTTGTCACCAACAACGGACCGGGCACGGCGTCGAACATCTCTGTCAAGGATCCATTGCCGACTGGCGTGACCTCGTTTACATGGAGCGGCAACGGCAAGTCGAATCAGTCGGGCGCACTGGCCGACACGATTCCCATCCTGGCGTCCGGCAGCAGCGTCACCTACACCGTGGTGGCCGCGATCGGCGGAGCCGCGACGGGCTCGGTCAAGAATACCGCCACCATCACCGTGGCAAATGATTCCGACAACACCAACGATAGCGCTTTGGACGTGGACGACTTGTCTTTGCTGACACCGCTGGTTGCGAAGGTTCCGGCGGGTGGTTTGATCTACGATCCGGTTGCCAGCGGCACGATCGCCGGGGCGGGTGACACGGGGTCTTACCAGTTGTCGCTGGTCGGGAATCAAACGCTCACACTTGTCATGACGGCCGGCAGTGGTCTCACTGGCAATATCAGCCTGGTTGACCCGTCAAATAATTTGATTGCAAGTGCGACGGCCGGGGCGCCCGGCGCGAATGTAATCATCCAGTCAGCTTCAATCACGACCGCGGGTACCTACGTCGTGAACGTCAGTGGGAGTTCAAACAGCACGGGCGCTTACACGGTTCAGGCGATCCTGAATGCGGCTTACAAACAGGCCAGCGACGGCATCAACTCGATCGCCGGGGCCTTTGACCTGACAAGCAGCTTCACCACTCCCTCATTAACGTTCAAGGCTGATCGTGCGGGCGTCATCGGTGTTTTGGGTGCATCGGCCGATTATTACAAGATTCCGCTCACTGCCGGACAGGGTGTGTCTGTCGCGATCAAAGGGAAAACCAGCGCGGCCGACATCGGGCTCTACGATGCTTCGGGCACACAGCTTGCAATGTCAGGGTCGGGCAGCGGCGTGGATGGGATCATTTCCGGATTTGCCGCATCTGCCACCGGGAATTATTTCGTAAAGGTCACGGGCGCGGCGGCACTGACGTACGATCTGGTGGTGACGCGGGGCATGGACTTTGACGTCCACGGCAGTTCGATTGACAGCCCACAGCCACTCAGCGGCACCAACACCGTTTTGGGCGCGATCGCGGTGGGCGGGAATACCGATTGGTACTCGTTCAATGTAAATGCCGGTGACAACCTACTCCTGAAGACCGCCACACCCGGCGGCTCGGTCAGCAGTGGTCGAAATTATTTTGATGACCTCAATCCAAGCTTGTCCCTGTTTGATGACAGCGGCAATTTGGTTGCTGCCGCAAGCGGCAACGCGAGCGACGGTCGCAATGACGTGATCGACTGGACTGCGCTTACTTCCGGCACCTATCGCGTGCAGGTGACGGGCGGCCAAGAATCGACCATCGGCGAGTACATCCTGGGTGTGCAGGGAGCGACCGGAGGATTGTCGAGCATTTCCGGAACGGTTTACAACGACCTTAATGGCGGCGGAACGCAGGTACCTGTTGATTTTGGGCTGGTCGGATGGGAGGTGGACGCGCTGGACTCGACGGGCCACGTCGTTGACGCTGCCCTCACGGATGCCGATGGGAATTATACCTTGCACAAGTTCCTACCGGGGTCGCTCACCATTGCCGAGGTTTTGCAGAAGGGATGGCAGCAGACCCAGCCGGCCAATGCCGCGAAGTACAGTGTCGCAGGCGGCGGCGAGGTGAGCGGCAAGGACTTTGGAAATTTCCAGCTCGTGAGCGTCTCCGGCCATGTCTATAACGATCTGGACGGCAACGGGCACCAGAACCAGGGTGAACCTGGGTTGCAAGGCTTCACATTGAATGTTTTAAACGGATTTTCTGCCGTCGTCGGAACCGCTATGTCAGACAGCAACGGGGATTTCACCGTCACCGATATCGGTCCAGGCTCTTTCACACTGAGCGAGGTGGCCAAGCCGGAATACACACTGACTCAGCCTGTCAATCCGAATAATTACCCATTCTCGACCTCGAGCGGCAGCAACCGTTTTGACGCTATTTTCGGCAATGAGCAGAATGTGTGAGTGGACGGGCCCAAGCGATATCGGGTTTTTGGGGGGAGGGTTCGTAAGATTCGGGGTGCAGATCAGCGGTGATGTTCTAGGCCCGACCGGCAATTTAGCCTACTTCAAGGCCGGCGAGCGTTCGCCCGATCTGCGGAGTTGGAACGAACCCGGCCACTGCCGAAAGCAGCGCCGCCGGTTCGACTGGCTTTGCAAGGGAACTTCTAAGGTCGGGAGGGTCGGGAGTCTCCCGACCCGTTGGAATTTCCCTGCGTTCGATGAAATTCTGTGGGTCAGCAGGAAGGGCAGGTGATAACGACTTGTGACCCTTTTGACCCTTAGCAGTGATCGAACGACGGTGGTAGGAATTTACAGAAACATTGTTGCACTACTGTAGAATGTCCCTGTGGCTGGGATCATTCTTCTTCTCCGGGCGGGCCTTGGACAATTATTTTCTTATCCAGATCAAGGGTCATCCAACCCTCGCTAACGAGAATCGCTGCCGTTTTCTGCTCTAACAGGCGCACAGCCGTCGGAGTAAGCCAACAACCGAGACCAAGAGTTTTGTAATGCACCAGGTGCCGCTTGAGGGTGGCTCGGATTGCTCGATATGCCGACTTGAGTTCATCGGAAGCCGCTTCGGCACGTGCGAGGTCGGGAGTCCAGAAAGAGTCTTGATAGCTGACAAATCCACTTACCATCCGGAGCATCCTATCGCGATCCCTGTAGCAGGGCGGAAGTAGCATTTCGATCGATTGGCCGCCGGTCGTTGCGCTGATTGCGTACCTGCCGCTCATCGGGCCCTCCTCCTGCAGATCAAGATGACCATTAATATACGTCCACGGCTGAACGCGCCGATACTGCACGAAACAGCTCCCAACTACCCATAATCCATCGCTTCGACGAAGACTCTCACGGGTGAATCGAGGGGCCTGACGAAGAACACATGTCGCTTATAAAGTATCCGCTGCTTCACCGACTCGTCGATCTGGTTGTAAAGCGGGCATCGGGCTGATCGTACCAGTCATCAATCGCAAAACGCACATCGTTGTCGCGTACGATTCCTTCGATTAGGTCAAACCAATCTAAGTCGCTGCTGTAAAAGTAAAAATCTGCCATGCGTTCTGTCCACCGCTCTGAAAAGTCACCGAACTCAAAGTACAGGCATAAACTTACGATTTATCTCAGCCGCGATGTACTTCCGATGTCTCTTTCGAGGACTTAGCGAAGCGGCTGATGGCCACCTATGAGGTGGACGTGAGCGTCGTGGATGGTCCAGAGGGCGGACTGCTCTTGCGTCGGCCGATGAACGTGGGGAAACGTGGTCGCGCTATAGCGGCCATGCCGAGCCTGGAACGTCGCGGAGGGCGTGGGGGTTGCGCGTGGGTATAGTGCAGGCGGGGCTTGTTCAGGGAGACGCGGATGGAATTTCGTGGCGTGCGGGAGCGGGTTGTGGCGGTGACCCGGTGGGCGCCGAGGTTTTTGATGCGCCGGGGCTGCGATTTCATGGGGTGTTCGCGTTTGCGGCGGCGGCAATTCTTGCGGCAACTTCCCTGCATGAGCGATTGTCGTTCGCGGTGCTGTACTGGATAGGGCTCGGGGTGGAAGCGGTGTGGTTTGCCATTGGCGCGAAGTGGTTTTTGTCGGCGGGGGCATCGCTGTTTCAGGGGACGCGGTCGCGGGTGCAGCCGCTCTCTCTTTTAACACATTGTCGTCATCTGGGAAATTTCTAAGGGGTCGGGGATGTGCGGTTTTGGGTTTCCCGGCCGGCGCTGGAGCGGGCGGCGGTGGAGATGCTGGAGAAGCCGGTGGGGACTGCGGAGAGGTGGAACCGGGAAGTTGGTCAGATATTCGTGGCGCGGGTGGATCGGATCGAGGGGGCGGTGTGCTTCAGCGTGCAGCTCAACGATGCCCATTGGCTGGATTGGGAGGGGCTGGCGTATGTGGTGGGTGACGTGCGGGGGCCGGACCCGCGGACCGGAGACGGGTTTGGGTTGAGCCCTTGGAAGGGGAACTGGTGTCGGTTTTATCACCCGTAGGACGTGGTCGCTGAAGCAACCACGCCGCGCCCGGGGTTGCCGTGCATCGCGCGACTCTGAAAAAGGGTCACAACTTGTGACCCCTTTTTCCTCGCCCGCTCCATGAACCAACCTAAACTAACTCCACCGTCAACAGGCCAACCACCAGCACCGACTCTCCATCCGACCGCTGGGTTGCTTTCAAGAACGTCCCCATTGAGGATGACGCGATGTAAGTTGATACACAAAAGCGTATGCGATCATCCTTCCATAAAATTCTGGCCGCCACTTCGGCGACTGCGTGCGCCGCACTTGTATTGCTTTGGATTCAGAGCTTTCGTGGTGACTCGTCGGCGTGTTGGAACAGCACCGAGGGGAAGCGCTGGGTTTGGTCGGAAAGGGGTGTGGCGGGAGTGGCGGGGCTTTTCGATCCCACTGGGGCGGGGCGACAGAAAATGGGAGAGTATGCCTGTAGGAGCTTCATGGACTTTCTCCGGGAATCCAGGATTACTTATCCTGTGTCGAGCGTGGCGGGGATTGGGGTGGGGAAGGGAGATTTTTCGCGGGTGTTTCCGGTGTTTCCCGGCGTGAAGCGGCCGGCGGTGATGCCGCGGTTTTGGGTGGTGGTTGTACCTTACGTGCATCTGGTCTGGTTGACGGCGATTTTACCGGTGGCGTTTTTGTGGTCGCGGTTTGTTGGCTCCCCTGCTGTTGGGGAGGGAGGGTCGGATGCGTGACATCGATATCACAGGGTTGATGACGGTGCGGGAGGCGATTGCGGTTCTGGATGGGACGGCGGTTTGGCCGAGCGTAGAGCGGGTTGCGCTGGGGGAGGCGCGGGAGGTGTCTGGCCGAGGAGTTGGTGGCGGATGGGGACTATCCTGCGTTTGATAAAAGTTTGATGGATGGGTTTGCGGTGCGGCTGGCTGATGTGGAGGGGGAATTGCGGGTGGTGGGGGAAATTGCGGCCGGGCAGTGGCCGAGTCGAAGGGTGAATGCGGGGGAGGCCATGGCGATCATGACCGGTGCGCCGATGCCCGAGGGAGCGGATGCGGTGGCGCCGGTGGAGGTGGTGGAGCGGCGGAGTGATGCCCAGGGCGATTTCATACGCGTCGGCCGGGGGGGGGCGGACGGGCGATTCATTGGACGGGCCGGGAGCGATCTGCGCGGGGGCGGTCGTGCTGCAACGGGGGCTCAGAATGCAGGCGGCACAGATCGCGGCGGCGGCGACGATTGGAGCAGGGGAGGTGTCGGTGTATCGGAGGCCGCGGGTTGCGGTGCTGGCGACTGGGGATGAGATTGTGGGCGTGGATGAACGGCCGGGGGCGGGGCAGATTCGCAACTCCAATTTGCCGATGCTGCTGGCGCTGGTGGAACAGTTGGGTTGTGAGGCGAGGAGCTTGGGGACGGCACGGGATGATCGGGAAGCGATACGCGCGGCGATTGGGCGTGGGCTGGAGTCGGATGCACTGTTTATCAGCGGGGGGATGAGCATGGGGGAGTATGATTATGTGCCGGGGCTTTTGGAGGAGATGGGGGTGGAGTTGAAGATTACGAAGTTGAAAATCAAGCCGGGCAAGCCGTTTGTTTTTGGGGTGGGTAAAGGGGCGGGAGGAGAGGTGTGTTATGTGTTTGGATTGCCGGGGAATCCGGTGAGCGCTTACGTGTGTTCTGTGCGGCTGGCAGCGCGGATATTGAAGCGGCTTGGGGGAGAAGCATTGATGGAGCGGTGGGAGATTGCGCGGCTGGGGGCGCCGCTGCCGGCCAATGGCGGGCGGGAGTTTTATCAGCCGGTGGAGTTGGATTGGGGTGCGGAGGGGATGCCGGTGGCGCGGGTGCTGAATTACAAGGGGTCGGCGGATGTATTTACGCTGGCGCGGGCGCAGGGGCTGCTGGTTCGCGAGGCCAACGAGGCGGCGCGGGCGGTGGGGGACGTGGTGCGGGTCATGTCTGTTTGATGGCGGCCAGGGCGTAGAAAGGGCGGCCTTCGCGCTGGTATTTTCGCTCGAAGTTGGTGCCGACAAACTCGCCTTCGCTGGCCGAACCGGGGCGGTTGTATTCGACGATCTTGAGCTTGGAGCGGGCGACGACCGGCTCGATTTGCTCGAAGTATTCGTGGTGATCGGTGACGATCTGAAGCCTCGCGCCGGGAAGCAGGATGCGGTGGGCGATGTCGAGGAATTTGTCCTGGATGAGGCGGCGTTTGTGGTGGCGTTTTTTTGGCCAGGGATCGGGGAAGTAAACGTGCAAAACGCTGATGCTGCTGGAAGGGACGTATTCGGTGAGGAAGAAGGTGGCCTCGGCGCGAACGGTGCGGGCGTTCTGGCAGCCAGCGCGGCGGAGACGGTCGCTGGCGTATCGCCAGAACCAGCGGGCCCACTCGATGCCGAAGAAGTTGACGTCGGGGCGGGCCCTGGCCTGATCGGTGAGGAAGGTGCCTTTGCCCATGCCGATTTCGAGCTCGACGGGATTGGCATTGCCAAAGAGGGCGGCCCAGTCGATGGGGCGGGAAAATTGTTCGACCTCCAGGCCGACGGGTTCGACGATAAGGTCGCGGTGCGATTGCATGGGCGGGGATTGTACCCAGATGCGGGACAGAGGGCGATTGGCTTCGCGAGCCGGAAGGGTTGAGGCTATCATGCGACGCGTAAAAACAGCATGAAGCTCTCGCACCCCACGGCCATCAAGTTCACGAGTTTGCTCATCAGTTGGTGGGTGTGCGCGTGGATGGGGACGATGACGGTACGGAAGCAGTGGGATGATCCGTCGGTGGATCCTCGGGTGGCGGATCGGCCATATTTGTACTTGTTCTGGCATGAGACGCTGGTGTTGCCGGCGTATACCAATGCACATGATCGGGTGGCGGTGTTGATCAGCAACCATCGCGATGGCGAACTGGTGGCGCAGGTGGTGCGGATGCTGCGGGGGATTTCGATTCGGGGTTCGAGCACGCGCGGCGGAGCGGGGGCGGTGCGGGCCATGATGCGGCAGGGGAAAGCGGCGCACCTGGCCATCACGCCCGATGGGCCACGGGGACCCAGGCGCGTGCTGCAGAGCGGGGCGATCTTCGTGGCCAGCCGCGCGGGGATGCCGATCGTGCCGGTGGGGATTGCGTTTGAGGATTGCTGGCGGTTGAGAAGCTGGGACCGGTTTGCGATTCCACGGCCGGGGAGGGTGGCGCAGGGAGTGGTGGGGAGGCCGATTTTCGTGCCGGCGTCGGCGGATCGAGAGGAGTTGGAGGCGTATCGCGTGAAGGCGCAGGAGGCGATGGATGAGGTGCAGGGTCGGGCGGAGCGGATGGTGGAGGGGTAATGTCTGGCGTAACTTCGCTTTGACCGCCTCCCACGTTTATCTTCCGGCAGCCAGCGGTGTTTTAGGCGCGCTCATCTGTACGGCCGTGGGCTTTGCTTCCACTGGAAATGCATACAGGCAGAGGTCGAAGTAAGTGTCGCGCCGCGCGAGCAATCGGCTGGTGGTGATCTTCCTCAGGTTGTGCGACATCAGCCAGAGCTCTTTTCCGCTCTTGATTAAAATCTGGCTGGAGTCGGCCCACATCACGCGCCCGGCCTCCATTTTCACTTCCAGCACGTCGCCGCTGTCGAGCGATACGATTTTGCTTCGGCCTGTCGGCACGTCTCCGCCGTAGTAAATTCGTCCTCGGTCGTCGCGCTGTATGGAAGGGCGCGCTTCCTCAAATAGGACAAATCTGCCCATCAGCATGGCTCGGCTGTCGGCGCCGTCCAGTTCTGTCCATGACCATGCATCCTCCCCCCGCCGATAGACGAGCATGCGGCAGGCGCTGGTCTTGCCTTCCCGCATGCCCTCCACCAGTGCGAAATCTCCCGCTGGATTGCCCACCGCGTACCAGGATGATCCCTCGTGGCCGCGTAACAGCGCGGCCGGCGGGGTGGAAGCAAGTGCTGCCGTGAGTCGCGGGCGGTTTCCATATTTTCCCTCTGGATCGTCGCTCAACTCGGTTGCGCGTTCGCTCCCTCGCGCGGGCGTGTACCAGAGATAAGGCCCATCGCCCAGGACTTGGTTCGGCCTGCCGCCGAGGAGAATGCCCGGTGTTGGGCTCGCGCCTGTTGCCACTTGCCCGCTGCGCAAGTCGATCTGCTGAAAGGCCGCGGCGGCCGGTGCGCCGGGTTTCGGGTCGGACGCGAACACCCACGCCGACAAGCAATCCTGGCCATGGCCTACCTGTAGCCAGGCGTCCAGGAGCCGGCGCCTGGCCAGGTCAAGTCGCGTACTTTGATTGTCTGCCCGAAGTCCACGACGCGCAGGTTGGTTTCTTTTCTTGTATCGCCGCAGGTTGAATAGATCAGGCGGTTGGATGAATAATCGGCCTTGAACAGGCCGACGCTGTCATGGTCCTCGACGCCCGGAAGTTCGCCGACATAGGTCATGCGGCCGCTTTTGGAGTCGATGTAGTGGAGGATCAGATGTTCATCGCTGACGCGCGGCCGGGGCTCGGGCTGCGACACCAGCACAAAGCCGCCCGCGAGCGCGAGATGTCCGCACATCAGCATCACAACGCCAACCGCCCCGATCAATGTTTTCATCTGCCGGCCTCCCTGCATAAAATCAGCAAGATCCCGGCCGATAAGCCCATGGCTGGCGGCGCGGCGACTCTCTGGAGTTTTATCGGACAGAAAGGGGTGCAAGAATGACAACTCAGCGCGAAGCGGAGGGCTGGCGAGGCGGATTTCAACACCAACGAAGGCCCACCAACCGGTTGACGGTTTGCGCAGCTTCAATCTCGCGGCAACTCAAGACGCTGCCGAGACTGTAAAACAAAAATACGTAAACCTAGGAATCGGGAACGGCGGCCTTCGGCAGATACCGCTCAATCCGAGCCAGCATCTCCTCCCAATCCGTCCCTTTTACAAGATAGTCCACCGCCCCAAGCTTCCGCGCCTCGTCCTGAATCTTGTCATCCGAAACCGCCGTCAGCATGACCACCGGAATATCCCGATGCGCCGGATTCTGACGCAGCGCGCTCAGCACATCCAGCCCGCTCATCTCGGGCATCATCACGTCCAGCAGCATGAGGCTTGGCGTATTGTCCTTCAACGCATCAAGGGCGCTCTGCCCGCCATTCACGCAGATGGCTTCGTGCCCTGCATAACGCAGCAGAATCCCCACGAGGTTGCACACTTCCTGCTGATCGTCGACCACCATGACCATGCACATGGGCCTGCTCCCGACGTCCGTCCCATACCGTTAAACCACGACACGCGCGGCCAACAAAACATTACTGTGCGTCCCTGCATGCACTTTCTGTAACCTTCGGCACCATCCCTGTTGAACAACCACAAATTAGCGCCCTGAATTTATATTCACGCCGCCCCATGGTTACAATGCCCTTCATGCAAGACATTAATATCGAGCAGCGGACGATTAACGTGGACATCCCCGGCCACGAATACAGCATCCACGTCCAGCCGGGCCTTCTTCAGCAGGCCGGTAATGTCATGCGCCGCATCACCCGCACCCGCAAAGTCGCCATCGTCACCGACGCCGTCGTCGGCGAACTTCACGGCCCCGCGCTCTCTGAAGTCCTTCGCTCCGCAGGCTTCGAAGTCATCCCCGCCACCATCGACCCCGGCGAAGAAAACAAGACGCTTGTTAACATCGGCAAAATCTACGATCAACTGCTGGAATCCAACATCGAACGCACCACGCCCCTGATTGCCCTGGGCGGCGGCATCATCGGCGACATGGCCGGCTTCGTCGCCGCCACACTCCTGCGTGGCATTCCTTTCATCCAGATCCCCACCACTCTCCTGGCCATGGTCGATGCCAGCGTTGGCGGTAAGACCGGCGTCAACCACGCCAAAGGCAAAAACCTCATCGGCGCTTTCTACCAGCCCAAAACCGTCCTCATCGACCCCGCCGTCCTCTCCACACTGCCCGTCTCCGAAATTCGTGGCGGCCTTGCCGAATGCATCAAGCACGACATCATCCGCGACGCTGATGGCTTCCACCAACTTGAAGAAAATATCGACAAAGCACTCGCCCTCGACATCCCATACCTGTCCGATCTGGTCGCTCACAACGTCGCCATCAAGGCCGACGTCGTTGAAGTCGATCCCTTCGAAACCGGCGAACGCGCCCACCTCAATTTCGGCCACACCTTTGGCCACGCCTTCGAAACCGTTTCCAAACATCAGATCACACACGGCCAGGGCGTCGCCCTCGGCATGGCCGCCGCCTCCCAACTCGCCCTCACCCTCGGGATGATTGATGAGACAGCCCAACGCCGCATCACCGCCCTCATCGCCAAAGCCGGCCTTCCCACCGGCGGCTTCTCTCTCAACATCGACGAAGTGCTCCAAACCATGATGTTCGACAAAAAGGTCACCTCCGGCCGCCTCCGGTTCATTCTGCCCGAAAAGATCGGCAGCGTCGTTATCCGCGACGACATCCCCGAAGATCTCGTCCGCGACGCCATCTCCAGCGTGCTGTCGAACTGAGGATTGTCCTTGTCCCTCCCCCATTACCTCCAACTCTCCCTCACCACCGGCCTGGGCCCGCGGCTTATCGGCCGGCTCATTGAACATACCGGCTCCGCGCAGGCCGCCTGCAATGCCACGCTAACCGACCTCCAGCACATCGAAGGCATGCCCCAGCCAAAGGTGCACAAGATCCACACCTCCCTCCGCGCCGCCGCCGAACTTGCACAGGATGAGCTGGCGCGATGCACCACCTTAGGCATCACTCCGATCTGTCCAGACGATGCCCAATACCCGATGCTTTTGCGGTCCATCCCCGATCCGCCTGTAGTACTGTTTATGCTGGGTGATCTTCAGCCGCGCGATCTCAATAGTTTTGCGATCGTCGGCAGCCGAAAGTGCAGCTTGTACGGCCGGGAGCAGGCCGACCGTTTCGCCGCACTCCTGGCCGGGGCCGGGTTCACCGTAATCTCGGGCGGCGCCGCGGCGTCGACTCCGCCGCACACCGCGGCGCCTTGACGCATCCAGAAGGCCGAACCATCGCGGTTGTCGGCTCCGGCCTCGACATCGCCTATCCCGCCGGAGAACGCTGAGTTCTTCAAACAGATCGCCCGCCGCGGCGCTGTGATCAGTGAGTTCCCCTTGGGCACGCCCCCCAACCGCGAGAACTTTCCCCGGCGAAACCGCATTGTCTCGGGCATGTCGCGCGGCGTGCTGGTGGTCGAGGCCGATGTGCGAAGTGGCGCCCTCATCACCGCCCGCCAGGCCGCCGACGATCACAACCGCCCCGTCTTCGCCCTTCCCGGCCGCGTTGATAATTCCATGTCCGCCGGCCCGCACCTCCTGATCCGCGACGGCGCGACCTTGGTCAGCAAACTCGAAGACATCCTCGAAGGCCTCGGCCCGCTCCCACACCAAGCCGGGCAGCCCCAGCCTGATTTGTTCGAGGAAGCCGCCACGACATCGCTCCCATCTCCAGCATTCGTTCCAACATCGCTCAGCCCCCGCCAGCAACTCATCTGCGACCAACTCAACGGCGACCACCTGGGCGTCGATCAGCTCATCGACCGCACCGGCCTTGATGCACGGATTGTCCTGCAGGAACTGACCTTTCTCACACTAAAAGGAATCGTCCGCCGTCTCGACGGCCAAACCTTCACCCGCACGCGTGCATAGGTGTTGCGGCCGTGCCTCGCTTGGCTATTCATGCCACCGTGACAGTTCCGGCCTGAATGCCTGGCTCTGGCACCGGATCACCATGCAAACGCAATCCCTCAAGATGAAAATCGATGGCCTCCCGCATCACCCGCTCGGTCTCATCACGGGTTGCGCCGGTGGCGATGCAGCCCGGTAGATCGGGAACATGAGCGGACCAATTTCTTTCCCCGCGCTCGTAGATCACTGTGTATTCCTTCATTCATTCTCCAGTTGCGCTTGTCGCAGGATGCTTTTGAGCGTCTTTGGATGCAACATCCGACCCATGTCCGGCAACAGTCACCGTACCCATCTTAACAGGATGACGAAGCTGACGATGACTCCCTCTGGTTCGCTCAACTACCCAGCCGTCCTCCGTCAGCCTTCGAAGTACGTCGCGCACCTTCACCGGCATCCGAAAGCCTTTCACGCTTGTGCTAAACAGTATGCCGCGATTGCGACTGCGGCGAATGTCATCGACTGCTTGGTCGAGTTCCTGGTCTATCCACACGCACCCCCAATACATTCGCAACCGGCCGCTCCACACTCATTGGCAACAGCGGAACATCATGGCCATCGGAGGGGCGGTTCAGCACCGACCACGTTTCCTCTCCCGCATCGCGCATCACCATCGTCGTGCTCCCGCCGCCGTCAAGGTTCATTGCGTCATGGCAGCCACGACGGATCATCTCGTCGGCCAACTCCCCGATGGTCATGCCGACCGAATAGTCCGGGCGTCGGCCATCGACCGCAACAAGGGTGAGGACCTTACCGGCCGCGTCGATGCCCGCGGCAGTGCGCGGGGCACGATCCTCGACGGCTGCGGTCTTTTTCCCCGCTGTTACTATTTGTGTGCTACCGGCCACCACCTGAAGCGCGTGGGGCGGGGGCGTGCGGTACGGGCCAATGATGATCTTGCCTTTGTCGTCCACCACCAGCGCCACGGCTTCCTGGCGCGTGGACCAGACTTTTCCATCGGTCATGGCCAGTCCACAAACTTTGGCCCAGTTGCCGGCGTACCACGCCACCTTCTTGCCGCCCACGTCAACAGTGTCCCTGGCCATGAAAAAGTCGCCATTGACGGCGACCTCCAGCCCATCGCGGTGAGCAATGTCGCGGACGGTCATCAAGGTCGTTTCCCAAGGCCCCTCGCCGTCCGGGTCAGCGCCGGCGGGGGAGACGCGGACGTGAACGGATGGCTGCGTGAGATCGATGGTAAGGATGTGCAGGTGCAGCGGCGGATCTTTGCGGACTTCGTGGGTGTAGGTGATGCCGGCGATGGGGCGGGTGGTCGCCGGGCCAGCGGCGGCACATGACGGAAGCAGGAGAAGCAGTAGGAAGAGTTTTCGCATGAGGGCACAATTGATGCGGGCGATGTGTTTACTCCCGTGTGTTGATGGGTTGGGTGGTGGGCTTGGGGGTAAGTTGTTCAAGCAGGATGCCAGCGGCGCGGGCGACTTCAGGGTCTTTATTGGCGAGCAGGGACTGGATGTAGGGCTTGGCGAGATCGCCATAGGAAGCCAGCTTTCTGGCGGCTTGCTCGCGGGTGGGGAAGTCGTCGCTGGCCAGTTGCTGGCCTAGGGAATCGAGGACCGGGGCGAGGTTTGGGAGCCACGACGCTCGGGCGTCCTGGGCGGGCAGAGTGTCGAAGATCAGGCCGACGCGCAGGGTTTCATCCGGACGGGGGGTGATGGTGAGGGGGAAGATCTTGTCGTACTGCGTGGCCGGGAGGCGGGAGATCACCAGGAAGCCCAGCCGGGTAGTGAGGTCGGTTTTCCATGCTTCGACCAGCGCGGGATTCCGGGCCGGTGAGGCCAAACAGAATGCAAGCGGTGGTGGCCGCCTGGATGATGTCTTTGTCCGAGGCTTGGGTGGTGAGATCAGCTTTTGAAATAGTGGTTTCCCGGGTCGGGTCGAGGGAGTCGAGACGGTGGAGGTAGCGTGTTTTGCCGTCGTTGATGATGATCAGGATGGGGCCAGAGGCGGTGCTGGCAGAGTTGCGAAGAGTAAGTGAATCGTCGGAGAGATGCGCAACCAGAGTGGGTTCTTGTTTGGCTGTGGCTTCGTAAAACAGGAATCGCTCGGAGTTGGTTTTGGAGTTGATGTAGGCGGCGGGGACATTGCGTGCGGCCGACCACCAATGTTTGGCATCGACGTCCGCAGGCTTGTTTTGCGGCTCAGTGGAGAGGGTGAGTGACCACTGCATGCCGACGGCTTCGCTGAGGCTGTAGGCCATCATTTCCCGGCGATTGACGATCATTTCACCTTGGCGCTCGATGAACGAGTCGGGACGGGGGAAGTAGGCCAGAGGCGTACCGGCGGCGGTGTCGAGGCGGACTTGGATGGTGAGTTGGTCGCGGCCATAAAAGTAGAGAATGGGCTTGTCCCAGCCGTGGTTGGTGCGCTTGGGCGTGTAAGACTGCTGGTGGCGCAGGGCGAAGGGGGGCAGGGAGGCGATCAACTCATTGGGCGCAGCGAGCTGGGTGGGGGATTCAACATGATCGCGGACCATGACGCCCCATTCGTGAACGATGAACTTTTGATCCGCCGTCCGGTCCTGGGCAAGCGCGACGCTTGGGAGGAGCAATAGAAGTGGGAGGAGGCGCTGAATCATGAGAAGTTGGACGGGGAAAGGGGGCGGGGTTTCTGGAATTGGAAAAATCAATCAATGAATCAACAAACCGATCCCGCATAGGTCGTCCGGGGAGTTTTTCACGCTGACGCCGATTCGGCAGAAGGGGGGTAAGCGGGTGGTCGCGTTTGGGATTGAGGGGGACCTTGATTGCGGGCGGGATTCGGAGCAACACGTTTGAGGTTGAATGGCCGCCGCGGTTGGGTAAACGGGTGGCGTTTCCGGAGGTTGATCGGGGGGAGTTTTTTGATCTGGAGACGGCTTGTCGGAAGATTAACGCGGGGCAGGTTCCGTTGCTGCTGGAGGTGGAGGCGCGGGTGCGGGGGAAGGGTGGTGAGCCGCGGTAGGGGTGGAGGGTAGATGCTTTTGAAGTCTGACGGATTATTGGCCACAGATGGACACTGATGAACACGGATGCGGGGGGAGGGGAATTTGGCCGGGGATGGACGGGGATTTGGGCGGATGGGGAGGGAGGGGAGTCGCCGCGGATTACGCGGATTTGTGCGGATTAGGAGGGAGGGGGCCGACGTTGCTGCGGGCTGGGGGGGGGGAGGCAGGGGTGAGGTGAATGGAATGGCCGGGGTGGTTGTGGCGGATGATACCGATGTTGCGTGTGAATTGAACTGCGGGTGCGGACGAGGGGGATGGCTTGTGTTCGTCGGGATTTGGCCGAGGAAGATCCGCACCTCCCTCCCCGACACCTTAGCATTTTTCCCGCTTTCGGCTATATAGATGGCTGAGTGTTCACAGAATGGCTGTAAGTTTTTCGATGAAGTGTTTCATGGTAAGGGCCTTGGCGTTACCTTCGGGGAGTTCGCAACCTTTACAAGTCGAAAAGCTCCAATCATCTCGCTGCTGGACTCCAAGACAACCACATTGCCAATCCTGATTTCTTGGAGTTGCTCCAAATAGGTGGCTATCTCATCGATGGCGCGTGATTCATCGCTAATGCCAGTACACTTCCTGAGCCGTCCAAGAATGTCGGCCGGACCTAAATCTTTTCCCAAAAAAACGAGAATCCCTTTTTCAATGCGCGAGCCGCTCTTTAATCCTATGAAAGAATGGCGCGATCCCTCCTTAACAGGCACGAGAAATTCGCCGCGCACCGGCTCTTGCTTCACCGGATCAAAAGCGACGAGAAGCTTCTTTGTCCTGATCATGGCATCTACCATTTCCATCGATGGTAGTAGTTGTGATGTACGTCATGCAAATCTTGAGCGACAGGACCTAATTTTTTCGACGCTGTCTTGACCTCCTCGCTGGAATCAACGCGTGAAGCTTGGTTGATATCCGCCTGAACCTCATCTGCGGACTGGCCGCCTTACAGGATCGGCATGTTGTCGCAGCTCAGCGGTCCGCTGGTGCGATTCCAGTTGCCATCATTCCCAAAGGGTCCCCAGCCTTCGGTAGTGCTGGTGGTGCCGATGGCTGCGCTCTTCAAACAGAAGAAAGTGGTGGAGACGCCTATGGCTCCCCTGCGCTGGCGGGCTGGGTGGTGGGTTTGGGGGTGAGCTGTTCCAGGAGAATGGTGGCGGCGCGGGCGACTTCGGGGTCTTTATTCGTCAGCAGGGATTGGAGGTAGGGCTTGGCGAGGTCGCCATAGGAGGCCAGGTGTTTGGCGGCTTGTTCTCGGGTGGGGAAGTCGTCGCTGGCGAGTAGTTGGCCCAGGGAGTCGAGGATGGGAGCGAGGTTGGGGAGCCAGGAGGCTCTGGCGTCCTGGGCGGGGAGGGTGTCGAAGATCAGGCCTACGCGGAGGGTTTCGGCGGGGCGGGGGGTGATGGTGAGGGGGAAGATCTTGTCGTAGTCCAGAGCAGGGAGGCGGGAGATGATCAGGAAGCCCAGGCGGGTGGTGAGGTCGGTCTTCCAGGCATCTACAAGAGCACGGGCTTCAGGGCCCGAAAGGCCAAAGAGGATGCAGGCGGTGGTGGCGGCCTGGAGGATGTCTTTGTCGGAGGCGGGGGTGGTGAGATCATTTTTGGGAAGGGTGATTTCTTTGCCAGGCTCGAGAGAGTCCAGGCGATGAAGGCAGTGGGTCTTGCCGTCGTTGATGAGGATGAGGATGGTGCCGGAGGGGGTGTTGGCGGTGTTGTGGAGGGTGAGGGAATCGGCAGAGAGATGAGCCAGAAGAGTGGGCTCTTGTTTGGCAGTGGCTTCGTAGAAGAGGAAGCGCTCGGAGGTCGTCTTGGAGTTGATACAGGAGCAGGGGACGTTGCGGGCGGCGGACCACCAGTGACTGGGATCGACTTCAGCGAGCTTGTTTTGAGGATCTCTGGAGAGGGTGAAGGACCATTGCATGCCGACGGCCTGGGAGAGGCTGTAGGCCATCATTTCCCGGCTATTTACGATCATCTCGCCCTGGCGTTCGAGGAAGGAGTCGGGACGGGGGAAGTAGGCCAGGGGGTTGCCGGCGGCGGTGTCGAGGCGGACTTGGATGGAGAGTTGGTCGGGGCCGTAGAAGTAGAGGATGGGCTTTTTCCAGCCATGGTCGGTGCGCGTTGGGGCATAGGCTTGCTGGTGGAGGAAGACGAAGGAGGGGAGGGAGGCGATAAACTCATTAGGAGCAGCAAGCACATTAGATTCCACATGATCATGCACCATGACGCCCCATTCGTGGACGATGAACTTTTGATCCGCCGTCCGGTCTTGGGCCAGCGCGACGCTTGGGAGGAGCAAGAGAAATGAGAGGAGGCGCTGAATCATGAGAAGTTGGACGGAGAAAGGGGTGCGGGGTTTCTGGAAGTTGGAAAATGAATGAACGGGCCGATCTCGCAATTCGATTAACGGGTGGCGAGGTACGCCCCAGTGGAGATTAGAAGGATGCCCAGCCAGTTGAGCGGAGTAGGTCGGTCGCCCAGCAGGAGAGCGGCCAGGAGAATGGCGAAAGGCATGCTGAGCTTGTCGATGGGGGCAACTTTGGAAACTTGCCCGATCTTGATGGCGCGGAAGTAGAAGAGCCAGGAGAGGGCGCCGGCCAGGCCCGAGAGCACGATCATGGTCATGGCGCGGGAGTGGACGGTGCGCAGCTGGCCGCCGAGTCTGTACCAGAGACAGAAGCCCACGAGGAACAGCGTCATGACAATGCTGCGGATGGTGGTGGCGAGGTTGGAGTCGACGCCGGCCATGCCAAGCTTGGCGAAGATTGGAATCAGTGCGGCGGCGGCGGCCGACAGGAGGGCGTAGAAGAGCCAGGTGTGCTGCATGATCGAGGGTCCAGGGTTCAGCCGTGCATGAGTGGTCAGATGTGGCGGAGTTTGTTCAGGCCGTTGAGGGCGGCCACTTTATAGGCTTCGGCTAATGTTGGGAAGTTGAAAACGTTGTTGATGAAGTAATCGACAGAGCCGTTGAGAGCCATGACGGCCTGGCCAATGTGAATGAGTTCCGTGGCGCCGGTGCCTATGGCGTGAACGCCAAGGATGCTGTGGTTGTCCTGGTGGATGAGGAGCTTGAGCATGCCGGTGTCGTCGCCAAGGAGTTGGCCGCGGGCGATCTCTTTGTATTGTGCAATGCCGGCCTCATAGGGAATGCCGGCGTCAGTGAGCTGGCGTTCGGTTTTGCCCACCATCGAGATCTCGGGAACGGCGTAGACGCCGTAGGGGAAGAGCTCCGGCATGGAGGAGGTGGGGGCGCCGAAGGCGTGACACACAGCAAGGCGGCCTTGTTCCATCGCCGTGCTGGCGAGTGCGGGAAAGCCGATCACATCACCGGCGGCATAGATGTGGGGAACGGTGGTTTGGTAATACTCGTTGACCTTCAGGCGCTCGCGATCGTCAGCGGCGAGGCCGGCGTTTTCGAGCTTGAGGGCCGACGTCGTGCCCTGCCGGCCGACGGAGTAAAGCAGGGTTTGGGCCTGGAGGTGCTTACCCGATTCAAGAGTGGCTTTGACCTGCGGGCCGTTGCCGTTGTCGGAGGGAAGCTGTTCGATCTTGGCGACTTTTTCGCCCAGGCGAAGGGTGATGCCGACGCGGCGCATGTGATATTGAAAGGCTTCGACAATTTCGTGATCGAGAAAGCCCAGAAGCTCATTGCGCCCTTCGACGAAAATGACGCGGACGCCGAGGGTGGCCATCATGCAGGCGTATTCAGTGCCGATGACGCCGCCGCCCACGACGATCATGGTTTTGGGAAGATGATCGAGCTGGAGCAGGGCGTCGGAACAGAAGATGGATTTGTTGTTGAAAGGGATGTTGGCCGGGCGGGCGGGGCGCGTGCCGCTGGCGATGACGAATTTGTCGGCCTGGATTTGTTCCGAGTCGTCTGGGCGATCGATCTGCAGCGTGTGCGGATCGATAAAGCCGGCCGCGCCCCAGATCAGCTCAACGTTGTTGCGGTCGAAATGATCGCGCACAAGTTCGAGCTCGTGGTGGATGACTTGCTGGCTGACGAAGATGAGATCGGCGATGGTGATGTTGCGTTTGACGCGATAGCTTTCGCCGAACAGGCCGCGTTTATTAGCGCCCGTGAGGTGCATGACGGCTTCGCGAAGGGCCTTGGAGGGGATGGTGCCGGTGTTGACGGAGGCGCCGCCCAGGACGTTGTTTTTCTCGATGATGGCGACGCGTTTGCCAAGTTTGGCGGCCTGGATGGCAGCCTTCTGGCCGGCGGGACCAGTGCCGATGATGGCGCAATCGAATTGACGCATGGGTGACCTTTGGTTGATAGATAAAGTACGAGCGACGACGCGTGTGGATGGGCGCGGGCGGATGGTTGTGCGCCAATGCCGACCTGAGTTGTGATGACCTACATGGGATGTATGGGCCGACTCGCGCACTGGCCCGGGTTGGGTTGGTTGCTGGGGGAGGATACGCGATGGAGAGGGGATTAGCGATGGGTGTGGGTTTTCAGTGTTTGTGGGTTGAGGAGAGGTCGCACGTTCCTACGAACGGTGGGGGGGCGGCGGGGAGAAGAGGGGTCGGTTTTCTGGTGCGCAAAAACGTGTTTGGTTGGTTTTGGAGGAGGGGGTTGAGGATTGACCGGAGTTTAGGCAAAAGACAGCTGAGAAAAAGCGCCCCCAAACCGACATGAAAGCCACCCTATTTCGACCCTAAAGCGGCGCTGTTTCGACATAGAAGCGACTGGTTTTGACCCGAAAGCGGCGCTGTTTCGACGGGGGAGAAGGAACACCACGGAGGCACGGAGGGGTGGAGGAGGGTTTACGGCGGAGGCGGTGAGAGGCGCAGAGACTGGGAGATGATGCGTTCGGCCTGTGTTTGGGATTATTTTGGGCTGGGCTTGTCGGCCATGGGCGGGGGGGCCCGTGCCACGTTTGGATGAGGAGGAAGGCCTTGGGTGATGAGGGTCGCCGTCGGCAATCCTGGCGATCGCGTAGCCATCGATTCAGTCAAAGAGCCCTCAACCAGCCTGTCCCAGAGTACTGGGTGAGGAGAAAAGACCAAAGGCCATTGGTTTTTGATTGGGCTGGCAGCTACCCCTGCCACCCATGCAGATCGCGCACCTTTACCATCGATCCCAGTATGTCATTCCACGTCTGCGGCTTCATCATGGTTTCGTTGGAAAACATGCAGCCGTCCCAGCAGATGTGCTGGAACTTTTTGGTGAGGTTGTTGTTCTCGTCGCGGAGCCAATAGCCGGCGTGGCGGGGGATGTCGAGTTTGCCGGTGGGGTCGGTGGCGAGGCAGTGGCGGCCGGTTTTATCGTGTGAGCCTGAGCCGTGGACGGTGCCGTTGTTCTGGGCGACGTGGAAGTCAATCGTCCAGGGGCGTAACGCGGCGGTGAGGGTTTTGAGGGCGGCGTCGAGTTTGGAGCCGTCGGTCCAGTCGTAGTTGTCGGGAAGGATGGCGTCTTCAGGCGCATTGTAGCCCATGGTGTACAGAAGGGTGTGGGCCATGTCGGCCTGGAAGCCGACGGTTTTGGGGCGGTCGGTGAGTTCGAGGAGCTGGACCATGCGCCGCCAGGAGTGCATGCCGCCCCAGCAGATTTCGCCTTCGGCCGCCAGGCGTTCGCCAAATTGCTCGGCGACGTCGGCCGCTTCGCGGAAAGTGCCAGCGATCTTTTTCTGATTGGCCTCGGGATCTTTGTACCAATCGTCGGGACTGGCGGCCGAGTCGATGCGGACGACACCGTAGGGGCGGACACCCAGGTCGCGGAGCTTTTTGGCGATGCGGCACCCCTTACGAACCTGTTCGACGAAGAGCTTGCGCTGCGACTCATCGCCCATGGCCGAGCCTCCGCCCGTCGGAGGCCAGACGGGTGCGACCACTGAGCCGAAGACGAGGTTTTTGGAGCGGACTTTGTCGGCCAGACGTTTGAGCTGCTCGTCGGTGGCGTCGATGCTGATGTGGGGGTCGAAGAGGAAGAGGTCGATGCCGTCGAATTTCTGGCCGTCCACCTCGGCGGCGGCGGTCATGTTGATCATGGTGTCGAGGTCGATGGGGGGCTCAGAGTCAGGTCCTTTGCCGACGAGGCCGGGCCAGGCGGCGTTGTGGAGTTTGGGGTAGTTGTTGGTGTGGGGGGTGGTCATGGTTAGTGCTGCCTTTCAAATGAATCAATTGTGAATGAGGGAAGAGTATGTGTGCAGTGACTGCATTCCGGCAAACTCCCCACGGAGGCGCGGAGGAGGAGGAGGAAGAAGGAGCGGGGATTTGGTGAAGTACGACAACACGGGCGAGGCGCCCGTGCCACTTTTTTGTGGAAAGCGGAGACAACAACGGATCGTGGTCGCTGCCTGAGAATTTAGACAGCGGAGAAGAACAAACCGGTGGTGTCGGCTGATCTTCGTTCGCTGGAACAGCAAGCCCAGCGGCCCGGAGTCCAAGACCAGGGTAGGCTTCATGGATAAACCTTCCGAGCGTCTGGACCTTCCATATCGAGCCGGTTCCGATTCACCGCTTGCCTGAATTCCTCAAATTCTCCTTGTCGCCGACGAATCTCCTCCGGGTCGTCCGTTTCGTTCATCGCCTCCCACCTGGCCAAGGCATCGGAACTTGATTGGGACGCTGGCGTCTCAATCAATGCCGCCTCGATAAGCCTGCGCGCGTACTGGGCCGGTTCAAGGCCACGACGCTGGGCCTCGCCTTGAAGACGGTCCTCGGTTTCAGGGGGCAGGGCAATGGTGAGCACGATGGATCTCCTGAAGTGAATAATACGCCGTTTGGCTGAATAACCCAACTGTACCATCCGGGATGCGACCACTCAAAACCTGTCACGCAGCACAAGAGAACGTGTCGGAAGAACGGGCGGTCGTCGGTGCGGCAAGAGTGGCTTGGACAATATTGGCCACGCTTTTAGAATACGCTACTTGAGGGAGATTTCTGCTGTGGATGAGCCGTTGATGAATCCGATAACTCCGCGCGCCAAGCCCGGCGATCGTGCCCGTGGCGGGGGCGGTTGATGCGCGGGTGGGGAGGGTGCCTGCGTATCCGGCGGCAGCGCGGTGCGGGTATTGCGGGGCGCCGCTGGATTCGCGGTTTTATTTTTGTCCGGCCTGTGCGACGCCATACAAGCAGGTGGAGGAGTTGATTGGGCCGCCCGCGCCGCTGTATCTGAGTGAGGGGGCGCTGATTCAAAAGAAAACGCCGCAGGTCATCAATATCTTCTGGACGTACTTTGGAGTGTTGCTGTTTTCATTCATCGCGGCACACATCATTTTCGGGGAGGATCGCTCCGAGTTTCGGCTGTTGTTTGAGGTGGCGGCGCTGGCGGTGACGACCTGCGTTGTGGGGGTGCTTCATTGGCAATCATTAGCGCCGCAGTTTAAGAAGGTGGGGTTTTTTCAGCGGGAGGCGTGGATGGCGCTGGCGGCGATGGCACCGCTGCTGGGGATCAACTACGTGTATCACAGTTGGCTGTTCAAGTTGCTGTCGAATGAGAAGGATGTGCGGCCGCACCTCGACAAAATGGGAATGGGCCAGGCCGGGATTGTGCTGCTATTTTGCGTGTTTCCAGCCGTTACCGAGGAGATTGCCTTCCGTGGGTTGCTCCAGCATTGGCTGGCCACCGCGCTTCGGCCCATACGGGCGATCGTAATCGCATCAGCGCCTTTTACGGCGATGCATTTTGTAACCCAGCTTCCGATTCTCAGCGCACCGTACCTTTTTGGTGTAGGATGTTTGTTGGGTTGGGCAAAGTGGAAGACGGGCAGCTTGTACCCGTCGATGCTGATGCACTTTCT
The DNA here is from genome assembly GCA_963788015.1 of uncultured Phycisphaerales bacterium. Taxonomy (GTDB): domain Bacteria; phylum Planctomycetota; class Phycisphaerae; order Tepidisphaerales; family Tepidisphaeraceae; genus JBBRHH01. The sequence continues at coordinate 264,793 of CAWBEY010000011.1, read as the reverse complement.
GCACAACCTGATTGTGATCGAGTGTTTCCACCTGCTGCGGTGATGGGCTATGGCTGAGTATTGGATCGTGATGGCGATCATCGGGGGCGTGTTTGGCGGGGTGTGCGCGGCCGTCGCCAGCGCTAAGGGGCGACACGTGTGGGGGTGGTTTTTCCTCGGATTTTTCGTGGCGTTTATTGGCTTTGGATTTTTGGGAATCGTGCCGCTCATCGTCATTTGCTGCATCGAGAATCTGAACGATCAGCAGCATTATCGTTATCACCAGGAGGTTGAGAATCGGCGGCTTCGGGAGTTGCTTCGGCAGGAGCGGTATAAGAACGAGACGTTTCGAGAACATGCGCAGCGTCGGCTGGATGCGCATGACATGCAACTGGGAACGGACACCAAGTCTCTGTATCAGCCGGCGCTGGAGCTTGCGCCACACGCGGGATATTTGCAGGCACCCGACGATGGGCATCCGCATTTGCTGGGGGATCCGGGAGGCGCTGACACCGGCGCAGGTGGTGCGGGCAGAGCCGATCTATGCCATGCCGTCGCTGCCGCCGGTTGAGGTGGTGTGGTATTACGAAACCAACGGACGGAGCGAAGGCCCCGTGCCGGCCGAAACGGTGCGAAGCCTGCTGGCCAGTGGGCGGGTTCCGCTGACGACGCTGGTCTGGTCGGAGGATTTGACGGATTGGACGCCGGCAAATCAGGTTCCCCTTTTCGCGGCCATTCTACGAACAACATGAACAATCACATCGAGGGAACCATCGTTCTGGACGGCATGATCGAAGGCCGGCTGCCCGCCGACGCCAAGGCAGCAGAATCGGTGCGGAAGTGGGTGGATTTTGCCGCCAGCGCGAATCTGCGCTTTAGCTATGACGGGGACGGGGGATCGTTCAGCATCCTGGCGGACAATCATCCGATTGTTGTGAACAAGCTTGGGCCGGATCGGACGGAGGTTGTAACGTCGGCGTTGAAAGAGTTGCTGAAGGCGTTTTCGCCGCCGGAGCGGGCGAGGCTGTTTTCGACGCTGCGGAGCGCGGAGTATGGGAAGGGAAGGGAGATTCAAACGGTATACGTGTTGACGGCGGCGGGGGATGTTGAGGCCAAGCAGCGAACGGTGGAGGCCGAAACGGTTGCGCCGCCGGTGGCGATGGCGACAAAGGAGAAAATGCGGGTGGGGGCCAAGGCTGGGCTGGCGGTGTTGATCGCGTTTGGGGTGTCTTTGTTTTTTGTGGACTACCGGAGCGTGTTCAGAAACATGCGGGCGCAGGTGGCGGCGATCAAGCCTGAGGACGTGACGGTGGAGTGGCCGGGGTTTGAGCGCTATTTCACTATCGATCAGAAGCGCGTGACGGCCAATGGGGATGCGCTGATCTTGACGCTGCGGAGGACGGGGGAATTTCCAAAGACCGACTTGGATGTGAACACGGCCGCGACAAGACGGGCGACGACGGAGGTCGCAGAGCCGTTGACGGCGCGGATGGCGCTGGAGGCGGTGGGTGGGGGGTATCTGCATTGTGAATCGTTCGAGGACCACGGTGCGTTTATCGATACGCGGCAGGTGCGGATTCGGGAGTTGCGGAATCGCGAGACGGTCGATGTGGCCGTCCCGCTGAGCCGCGATCCGCGGACGGCGCGGGTTGTGATTACTTATTAATAAACCGTTGCGCGTGCCGGTCAGGGCTGGACTTGCTGCCACTGTCGGTCGAGGCGTTCAAACGAAATGGGGATGGAGGTGCGCAGTTCCTGGGCGAACAGGGAGATGCGGAGTTCTTCGAGCATCCAGCGATATTGATGGAGTGCGGGGTCGTGCAGGCCGCGGGCGCGGTGGGCGAATTGCCGCTGCACGTATTGCTGCCAGAGGGGGGCGAGTTGGGAGGTAAGCTGCGCATCGCGGGCGGCGGCGGGGCCGGACTTGTGAAGGCGGACCTGCATGCCTTTCAGGAATCGGGGGATATGCTGAAGCCACGGCCAGGGTGTGGCGGTGAGGAAGTTTTTGGAGACGAGGTTGGCCAACTGCTGTTGCAGATCGCGGGCGGCGGTTTGGCGCGCGGGGGAAGGGGCGCTGCGATAGCGCGCGCCGTGGATTGGTATTCATCCAGGATGCGGGCGGCGAGGGTGGCGACTTCGGTGGCGATGCGGAAGAGATCGTGGCGGACGGCGACTTTCAATTCTTCGAAGCCGGCGGCCGTGCGAACATTGGTGTCATTGGTGGCGGCCGCGCGATTCATCACGGTATCAAGCAGTTCCCGTTTGAGATCGTCGCAGGAGCCGAGCGTGGCGTAGTTGAGGCAGAGAGAATCGATGTTGGGGAGGTTCTTGGCGAGGTACTTCAAGTCGGGCTGGAGCGAAATCCCAAGCAGGCGGCGAAGCCCCTGCCGGTGCGCAGCGCGGGCGGCGTCGGGGGTGTCGAGGAGGCGGAGGGAGACCGATTCTTTTTGATCGACCAGCGCGGGATAGCCTTGGAGAGTGAGGCCCAGATGTTTCACTTCAACGCGGTCGGCCAGGTCACCGAAATTCCAGGACGTGAGGTTGTCGCGGTTGAAGGTGTGGGCGGGGGCGGTGGCTAAACTGGACTGGATTTTGGGCGAAAGCTGCTTTTGGAGCATGGAGAGATCGCGGCCCATCGCAAGCTGCTTGCCGGATTCATCGACGATGCGGAAGTTCATGCGCAGGTAGTCGCTGAGCGTGGAGAGGTCGAAGGCGCTGGGGGGATAGGGACGCCGGCGGCCTTCGTGAGTTGCGCGGCGGCGAAGGTGAGGAGGCTGGTGGTTGGCTGCGCGGGGCGGCCTGGGCAGCGGCATGGGCGAACTGCGCGGCGGGAATGAAGTTGACGCGAAGGTGCTTGGGGAGCGAGCGGATCAGCGCCGCGATTTTGTCTTCCAGCAGGCCGGGCACAAGCCACTCGAATTGCTCCGGCCTGACCTGGTTCAGAAGGCTGAGCGGGAGCGTCAGGGTAACCCCGTCGCGATCAGCGCCCGGATCATAATGATAGGTGAGCCTGGCGGTGACGCCGGCGATGGGAAGGGCGTCGGGGAAGCGCTCGCGGGTAACGTTTTCCGGCTCGTGGCGGAGCAGGTCAGCGCGACATGAACAGAAGCTGGGGGTTTTTGCCTTCCGCCTCTCGACGCCATTTTTCGAAGAGCGGGCCGTTGTGAATGCCCTCGGGGATGCGCTGGTCGTAGAAGGCGAAGCGGGCCTTGGCGTCGGCCAGCAAATCCCGGCGGCGGCCTTTGGACTCAAGCGACTCAAGCTGCGCGATGAGGTCGCAGTTGTGCTTGAAGAAGGGGGCGCTGGTGCGGAAGTCGCCTTCAACAAGAGCACTTTGGATAAAGATTTCGCGGGATACTTTAGGATCAATCGGGCCAAAATGGACGGTGCGGCGGGGGACGATGGTGAGGCCGTAAAGCGTCACCTTTTCATCGGCAACAACGTGCGCCGTGTCGGCCTGCCAGCGGGCTTCAGAATGCGTGCGTTTAACCAGGTGCTCAGCGAGAGGCTCGATCCAGAGCGGGTTGATGCGGGCGGCCGTGCGCGCATAGAGGCGAGTGGTTTGAACAAGCTCAAAAGCCACCACCCAGGAGGGATTACGCTTGAAGAGGGTGGAGCCGGGGAAGATGCTGAACTTGGTGCCGCGGGCACCGGTGTATTCGGCCAGATCGGTGCGGGTGCCGACGTTGCCCAGAAGGCCGGCGAGGAGTGCCCGGTGGATGGCCCCGTAGCGGATGTGTTCGGGTTCGTCGGGACGGGAGTGCATGGTGGGATTGAAGGAGGGGTGGAAGGGAAAATACAAATAGTGCGCCCTACCGTCTGCATGTGTTGATAAAGGTGGGAAAGTCCCACTTGCCCAGCGGCGTAGACCATTCTATATTAAAAAAACCTTTGTGAGAATATGACATGGCGACAACAGCTCAATCCAGAACGCCCGCGGGACGCAAATCAGCCCGTCTAAGCCGTAGCACACCAGGCCGCGATAAATCGTCGGCTTTAGCAGCTGTTAAGACTCTGACAAAGACCGCGGACAGCAAGGGGCGTGTTGTGCTTGGGGGTCAGTTTGCGAATCGGACGGTGCTGATCGAACACCTCAACGAGAACGAGGTGATCGTCAAGCTTGCCCGCGTCGTTCCGGAAAGCGAGGCGTGGCTCTATGAAAATAAGGCGGCATTGGCCGCCGTCCGCGGCGGGTGTCACACAGGCACGGGAGGGCAGTTTTTCAAAGGGTCCCAATCTCGTCTCCAGCGGCAAGCTCATCGCCAAACTCGAGGATTGAAGATGGGGTTCACACCGGTCTGGACGCGGGCGGCCCATCAGCAATACAACCGCTTGATGGCGGACGCCAACGATTCTTTGAAGGCTAGAACGTCCGAGAAAAAGAAGGCAAACAAGGCAGAGGGGCTATTCAAGCAAGTCCATGCTTGCGTGGAGAAATTGCTGAACGATCCGCGGCATCCGGGCCTGAATACGCACAAGTACGACTCCCTCGAACATCCCTACCACTCCGGCCAACCCGTCTTCGAGGCATACGTGCAAAACCGGACGCCGGGAGCATACAGGGTGTTCTGGTGCTACGGGCCCGCCAAAGGCAATATCACAATCCTGGCAATTACCTCCCATCCGTGAGATGCAGCACCTTAACCCCGAACCTGGAACCTCAATTCTTTCCCCCCGTCGCTTCTGGGCAACATCCCATCTAGCGATGTAAAAAGTGAACGCCTGTTGTCCGCGGAAAGTGGGTCAATATGAAGACCAATATGAGATGTTTGCGTGTAAAGGCTCTCGTCACCTCCAGTTCTCCCGCTATGGAAGCGGAGGCGTGGTGATTTTGGCGTCGCCACCGCTTCGCGGGGGCAGCCAGAATGCTCCAGGACTCCGCTGCGCTGCGGCCCGAGGCTACGCGACAATCGCTGCGCGGTTTCCTTCCGCCTTCCTGACGCCGGTTGATTCACCCCGGTTCGCTTCCTGATCCTTCCTTATTGATCGCCGCGCGACGAACATAACAGGGCAAAACTCTGGCGATCCTTAGAGAGCGCTGTCCATGACCGCATCGATTGGGATCGAGTCTGGTGGGAGCAGGGTTTCGTCTTCTATGCCAAGAACCTCAATTTGACCCAGCAGCTTGGCGGCCTGGGTGGGCGGTTGCTGGACTCCTCGGAGTTGGCGTTCGACGGCGCGGGATCGGACTTGTGCGGAATCTATTGTTCGGCTGGCTTCGCTTAACTTTTTCTGCACCTTTTCCAATACCTGGCCGAACTTTCCGAACTCGTTTTTTACTGCGCCAAGAACGGTCCAAACCTCACTGGAACGCTTCTCAACGGCCAGAGTTCGGAAGCCCATTTGCAGGCTGCTTAAGACGGCCGCGAGCGTTGTGGGGCCGCTTACCACGACCCGGTGATCGTGTAACAACCCATCGCACAAGCCTGGCCGGCGCAGTACCTCAGCGAACAGGCCTTCGGTGGGGAGGAACATGATTGCGAAATCCGTGGTGGTCGGGGGATTGATGTACTTTTCGTGGATCTTTTTGCCCTCTTGCCGGACGCACATTTCCAGGGCGATCGACGAGGCATCCACGCCGGCCACGTCGCCGCGATCCTGGGCGTCGATAAGGCGCTGATAATCTTCCTGCGGAAACTTTGCATCGATGGGCAGCCAAACGTGCTGGCCATCGACGTCGCGTCCCGGAAGCTTGATGGCATATTCCACGCGTTCGTTGCTCTGGGGATTCAACGCGACGTTGCTTTCATACTGATCGACGGTGAGCATTTGCTCCAGCAGGTTGCCCAATTGGACCTCGCCCCAGCAGCCGCGCGTCTTGATGTTGGTCAGCACTTTTTTCAGATCACCGACGCCAGAGGCCAGCGTCTGCATCTCGCCGAGCCCTTTATGAACCAGTTCAAGACGATCGCTGACGATCTTGAAGGAGTCGCCAAGGCGCTGTTCGAGGGTGGCGTGTAGTTTTTCATCGACGGTTGAGCGCATCTGCTCGAGTTTTGCCGAATTGTCCTGCTGGATCTCGCGCAGCTTCGCTTCAACTGTTTCGCGCATCTGGTCAAGCTTCTGTTCGTTGGTCTGCGTAAGCGTTGCAAGGTTGGCGGCGAAGGTTTCCAACTGGCTCTTTTGCAGGCCCGCGATTTCGGACATGCGGGATAGGAAACTATCGCCGAAGCTGTTGATGGATTTGGTCATTTCTTCGCGGGAACTTGCGCTGTGTTGTGCGGCGTCGGCCGAGAGATTGGAGAGCTTGCGCTCGATGGTGGTGCGCATTTCTTCGAGGCGTTTGTCGTTGGACTGGGTGAGGCTTGCCAATACGCCGGCGAAGGCGTCGAGCTGATTTTTCTGGAGCGTTGCGATCTGGGTCATCGTGGCGAGCAGCGAGTCGCAGAGGCCGCCGATGGACCTGGCGTTTTCTTCGCGGGAGGCGGCGTGCTGCGTCTGGCTATCGGCCTGCATCTGGCCAAGGCGGGTTTCGACGGCCTGGCGGAGGGTCTCCAACTTGCTCTCGTTGGTTGTCGTCAGGGTGGAAAGTTGCGTGGAGAAGGTATCAAGCTGGCCCTTTTGGAGCTGCGCGATCTCCACCATCCTGGCCGAGATGTGATCGCCAAATGATCGGAGGAGCTTGCCGAGTTCTTCCCGCAGCAGGCATGCGGCGGCGTTGGTTTCCTCGCGGGATCGGCCCATTTCCTCGCGGATGCCGCGCTCGGTGCGCTCGCAGGCGAGATTCAGGGATGCAAACTGGGAATCGAGGGAAAGACTGCTTGTGTCTTTTCGGCGGAAGAAGGTGATGGCCGAGAAGGCGAGATTGATGAGGAGCAATAGAAGAACGATCCCGAGGAGCGCGTTGGCCATGCAGAACCCTTCCCTGTATCAGACGTTCGGGCCTATCCATTTCAGAGAAATACGGTTGGCTGAAATTTTTGTCAAACGCGCTTTAAGAAGTGGAGGTGGGAAAAGGGGCTATGCGGATGCAGTTGTCACAGAACGGTGCCTCGGGGGATGGGTCGGGACATCGCTCGCTTTCGCGGCTTCTGTAGAACAGGCTAGCACATCGGTCCCGGCTTCCTAAGGTTAGCTGGTTTGAGCGCCATCTCCGGTACAATCGGCGCTGATCGCTCTATCCTGTGCTCATTCACTCATGCCTGCCCAGGCGGGGGCACTGGCCGGTACGACAGTGCGATCAAAGTGACGGTGGAAGAACTGGCGGCGGGGGAAATCAGACGCGATCAGTTCCACGGAGAATGAGATTATTCGATTCAGCCGGAAGAAAAACTGGGATCGGTTACGCTTGCGCTCCGGCTTCGAGGCATCACCGGTCTGTCGTTTCTCGTGTACTATTCGCACGCATGTGGAACGCTATCTTCCGCCCGGCGTGTGTCGCGTTGTCATTGATCGTCGCGGCGTCGGCGATTGCGGAGAATCCAACGACGGCCCCGCATCAGGCGCCGCTTTGTATCAGTGGGATATATCCTTCGCTGGCGGTGTTTAACCATCAGGGCGAATGCGGGATTGGGGCGGTTGTGCCGTGGGCGGGGAAGTTGTGGATGATCACGTATCCGCCGCATATGCCCAAGGGCGGGCCGGATAAGTTGTATGCGATCACGCCGGACATGCAGCAGGAGATCCGGCCGGAGAGCGTGGGGGGCACGCATGCCGGCCGGATGATTCACAAGGAGTCGGATCAGCTGATCATCGGGCCGTATTTTATTGATGACAAAGGGGGTGTGCGGGCTGTCGATCTCTCGAAGCTGGTGGGGCGGCTTACGGCGGTGGCGCGGCATCTGACTGATCAGGCCAACATGGTTTACTTTTATGACATGGAAGGGGCGCTGTATGAGGTGGAGGTGCATAGCCTGGCCGTGAAGAAGCTGTTTGCGCGGGTAGCGCCGGGAGCGGCATGGGAAAGGGGCATACACCGGCCAGGGGAGGCTGGTGATCTCCAACAACGGGGACAAGGGGCCAAACAATGTTGCGCCGGCAGTGGCGGACGCCGCGGAAAAGTCGGATCCGGAGGCGGCGGGCGTGCTGGCGGAATGGGATGGGAAGCAGTGGAGCATCATCCAGCGGCGGCAGTTCACGGACATCACCGGGCCGGGCGGGATTAACGGCGCGCCTGACGAGGCGAGCCCTTTGTGGGCGGTTGGATGGGACAGGCGGTCGGTGATTCTGGAGCTTCGGGATGGCGGAGGCTGGCGGACATTTCGATTGCCCAAGGCGAGCCATAGTTATGATCCCAAGCACGGGTGGTACACCGAATGGCCTCGGATACGCGAGGCCGCGCCAGGTCGGTGGATGATGGACATGCACGCGATGTTCTATGAATTTCCGGCCACGTTCAGCGCGAAGAACACGGCGGGGATCTCGCCGATTTCTTCGCACCTGCGGTACGTGCCGGACTTTTGCCATTGGAACGGAAAGCTGGTGCTGGCGACGGATGAAGCCTCGGCCATGCAGAACCCGATGCTGGGGCAGTCGCAGTCTAATTTGTGGTTTGGGACGATGGAGGATTTAAAGGGGTTTGGGCCGGCGGCCGGTTGGGGCGGGCCTTGGTTGAACGATGCCGTGCGCGCTGATGAGCCTTCGCAGCCGTACCTGATCAATGGGTTTGAGCGGCGCGTGCTGCATCTGTCGCACGACGCGGCGACGGAAGTGAAGTTTACGCTTGAGATCGATGTGAAAGGGGATGGGCAATGGGCGAAGTATGCGACGCTGCCGGTGGGGGCGGGGGGTTATGCGTACCACATTGTTCCGAAGGATTTGGCCGCGCAGTGGATTCGGGTGCGGGCTGACAGGGACTGCGGGGCGACGGCGTACTTTCATTACACGGCCGGCGCGGGCGGGAAACGGGGCGATGTTTGAAGGACTGGCGGGGGCGGCGGATGCGTCTTGCCGGGCAGCGCTGCTTCGGCCGGCGGAGCACAATCGCAATCTGCAGTATCTGGAATTGGCTGGGCAGACGGGAAAACTGAAGGAGAGCGGGTATGTGGAGATCGACGAGACACTGGCGTTTAGGAACATTAGCGACATGGCCGGCGCTGAGACGAAAACCATTGCGCCAGTCACGAAAGATTTTGAAGTCGATGACGCCAGCGTGGTGATGACGCAGAAGGGCAAACGATATCGGCTGCCCAGGAGCGACGGGGCGTATGACAGGGCGTTTGCGAGCGGTTGGCCGAGGGGGATTCGCGAGTGTGAATCCGAGCGGTACCTGATGAACATCCACGGCACGTTTTACGAGATGCCGCGCGACGATGGGCTGGCGCTGATCAAGCCGATCTGCACGCATCACAAGCAGATCACGGACTTTTGCACGTGGCGGGGGCTGCTGGTTTTAAGCGGCGTGCGCACGGATGCGAAGAAGCGACGGGCACACCTTTGTGGCAGGTGACGCCAAGAGTGGGCTATGGTTTGGTGGGATTGACGATCTGTGGGCACTTGGTCCGCCGACGGGAACCGGCGGGCCGTGGGCGAAGTCGGCCGTGAAAGCCGGCGTTGCTTCCGATCCTTATCTAATGACGGGGTATGACAAGAAGCATCTTGAGCTGTCACATGATTCGAGCGAGGCCGTGACGTTTATCATCGAGGTAGATGTGGATCATACGGGCTGGAAGAAGTACAAAACTTTGAGGTGGCCGCGGGACAGACGGTTGGGCACGATTTTGAGGAAGGGTACAGCGCCCACTGGGTGCGGGTGACGGCGAATCGGGACTGTACGGCGAGCGCGTTGTTCACCTATCGGTAAAAGATGTCTACTTGGTGTCGAAGATGCTGCCGCCGGTTTTTACCGGTTTTGCGACGGGCTTTGGCATGTCATCGATGCTCTTGAGCGGCTCGCCGCTGGCCAGGACGCACTGGCCGCCGGTTTCGTGGGCGAGGTTCCAGAGGGTTTCAATCTGCTTTGTGGTTTCGGAAGTCGCCGGCATGCCTTCGAAAAAGGCGACGGTGGTGTTGAGCTTGATGTGGGAGGCCTTGTAGATCGTGACCAGTTCTTTGGCCTTGGCGGCATCGCACCAGGAGGCGGTGGTGATGAGCCATACGGCGTCGGGGCGAAGGGATAGGGCGGCCTTGGCGGCGACGATGCGGTTGGCGTCGCCTTTGGCGGCGATCTTGTCCATGTAAATGTCGAGCTTTTTCTTGTTCTCGATCTTGGCCGGCATGAGGGCGGGGGTGAAGAATTGCGGAGCGGGGTCGCCGCAGACGATCACACCGAACAGTGTGTCTTCGGGGAGATTGCTGACGGTTTTGGCGACCTGCGTGCGTGCGTCGGAGAAGATGGGAAGCATCGCGCCGCCCGCGTCGATGATGAAGACAACGCGGCCGGGTTGACCGACTGGGGAGCTCGCGCCGGCGGCCTTCTCAGCAGCGGCGACGGCTTCGTCGGATTTGATCGCCTTGTCTTCCATCGCCTTGAGCGCTGTGCGGGCCCTGCTTGTGGCCGTGGCGGCGTCTAGCCTGTCCTGGGCGGAGGCCTCTTCCTTTTGGATGGCGGCCTGCTTGGCTTCGGCCTGGGCGAGAGCGTCTTTGGCGGCTTTGTATTCGGGGGTGGCCGCGAGCTTGGCGAGGCAGGACGCTTTCGCGGCTTCCAAGGCGGTCTTGGCGTCGGCCGGCTTAGAGGTCTGGGCGAGTGCGGCACTGCAGCAGCAGGCAATGAGAATTAAGAAGGCCCTGATGGTGGCGGTCATGTCGAAATGCTCCAAGGCGATGGGTTTCAGTTGTTGCATATCGTAATCGAATGGCTGGCGGAGACGAAGGCTTGTGATGTACTCTTGGGGTGTGGCAGGCGAATTTGAATTTTTGAACTGGGTGCGGTCGCAGCAATCGTCGTCGTCGCTGGTGGCGGTGGGGGCCGGGGATGATCTGGCGGTGCTGCGATGGCCGGGCGATGAACTGCTTTTGGTGGGGGTGGATCAGGTGCTGGATGGGGTGCATTTTGATTCCTTCGATTCATACGCCGCGGCAAATCGGGCGGAAGGTGATGAATCGGAATCTGTCGGATTCGCCGCGATGGCGTGCCTGCCGGCGGCGGCGTTGGCTGAGCGTCGCCCTGCCGCGCGGGGTGGGGGTGGATTATGCGCGGGAACTGTATCTGGGGCTGCGTGAGGCTGGGGATTTGTTTGACTGTCCGATTGTGGGAGGGGACACGGGATCGTGGGATGGGAAGCTGGCTTTGAGCGTCACCATTTTGGGAAGGGCGGCTGGGATTCCGCCGGTGACACGAAGCGGCGCGAAGGTGGGCGATGGGATCTATGTGACCGGGCCATTGGGTGGCAGCATCCTTGGCCGGCATATGAATTTTTCGCCGCGCATTCAGCTTGCCCGAACACTGGCGGCCACTGGGCAAGTGATCGCCATGATTGACGTGAGCGATGGGCTTTCGCGAGATTTGGGACATATTTGTTCGCAGAGCACCGTTGGGGCGGTGCTGAACGCGGCCGCCATTCCTGTTCATCCGGACGTGAAGCGGCTGGCGGGTGATGTGCTTGGGCATGCGCTGAATGATGGGGAAGACCATGAACTGCTCCTGACGGCGCGTGGGGATTTGCAGATGGAAGGATTGAGTGCGCATTGGAACTATTGTGCAAGGCGTGGGGATCTGGCTGGAGCGTGGGGGCCAGCGGGAGCGGCTAGAGGTTGGCGGCTGGGAGCATCCATTGTGACTGATACGCCACAACCAACATCAAACGTCTTAACGTCGCATTTCTGAAAGCGTGGAGGAGACGATGGCGATTGCGGCGGAACTGGCTTGAACACTTCGGGGTGGCGACTGTGTTGCGTTGTATGGGGAGATGGGGGCCGGGAAGACGCAGTTTGTTCGTGGTTGGTGGTGGCGCTGGGCGGGGAGGCGCGGGCGGTGTCGAGCCCGACGTACGTGCTCCTGCATATTTACGCGACGCCGCGCATGAGTGTGTTTCACCTGGATGCGTACCGAGTGCAGGGGCCGGAGGATTTTGAGGCGATTGGATTTAGTGAGCTTCTAAGCGAAGGCGGGGTGGTCGTGCTGGAATGGCCGGGGCGCGTGGAGGCGCTGCTGCCGGCTCGGCGCATCAATGTGCGGATTACCAGCGAGGGGGAGGAGACGCGGCGGATCGAGGTTGAGCGGATGCCGGATGGCGTTGCGTCGAATCGTCATTAACACCGATTTCACGGGCATTGGTTGTGAGAGGGGACGGGCGGTAGTACAAGTGCCGCTATGACACGCGCCCATCTTCTCGCGGCCTTCGCCCTGCTTTGTGTTCCAGTTCTGGTCCGCGCTTAAACCACCCGGCCGGTGCCGGAGATTCAGCGTGTCTTGGTCGTCAGCATCGACGGGCTTCGGCCCGACCTTGCGCTGCGGGCCAACACGCCGAATATTCATCACTCTGATGGACCGGGGAAGTTTTACCTTTTGGGCGCAGGACCACGGCTTTTGCCATTACGCTGCCGTCGCACGTTTCGATGGTGACGGGGGTGTCGCCGTTGAAGCATTTGATCGAATGGAATTACGATCTGCCGCTGGCCGAGCCGGTGTATCCGAAGGTCCCGACGCTTTTTGAGCTGGCTAGAAGAAGGGCGGGTATTCGACGGGCATGTGCGTGGGGAAGTCGAAATTTAATGTGCTTGATAAGCCCAATACGCTGGACTGGGTGTTTATGCCGACGATCAAACGCCGGCAAACGAATGATCTGGACGTGATGGAGCATGCGGTGGCGATGATTCACGATCATCGGCCGCAGTTGCTGTTCGTGCATTTCCCTGACACGGATGCGGCGGGGCATACAAAAGGGTGGGCATCGCCGGAGCAGATGGAGGCAATTGAGCGGGCCGACGGATGCTTTGGGGAGGTGGTGGCGGCGCTGGCGGAGGAGAAGGTGCTGGATTCGACGCTGGTTATTCTGAGCGCGGATCATGGCGGGGCGGGGATTGGGCATGGGCCGGATGATCCGAGGAGCCGGCACATTCCGTGGATCGCGGCCGGGCCGGGGGTGCGAAAGAATTTTGATCTGACGCGGATTGGCTGGCTGAACGTGAACACTGAGGACACGTTTGCAACGGCCTGTTATGTGCTTGGCTTGCCGCTGGCGAAATATGTGGAAGGGCGAGCCGGTGGTGGAAATTCTGGAGCAGACGGAGTTGCTGACGGACACCAAGACGCCATCAACGCAGCCGGCAATGGTAGCGCCCTCGCCGACGATTGTGCCTGCTCAAAGGCCGTAAGCGCGTCGGCATTACTCCGCTTGCCGGCGGAAGACCTCGAAATATTGGTCGTGCGCCCCGATGGGCTCTTGCTTCAGAAATTCTGGCGGCAGCGCCGGCGCCGGCTTGGGCTGGCGGGCGTTTGGATCGATTTGGACCAGGACAACAAGATTCGCGTCAGGCGGCAGTTGCTGGATGGATGACGTGACGGGTATTTCACGTCGCATTGCGAAACAGAGGGGGAGATAGGCGGGATCACCCAGAAAAGCGATGGGGCTGTTTCCGTAGCGATTCTGCAGGGTTTGCGCCATCGTGCGGGTGTCGCTGACGTTTAGAGATGGCATCCACTGGCCGATCATCACTGGCCAGAGGAAAGCGCAGCCGATGGCGAGGGTGGTGAGGGCGGGGGCCATTCCTTTTCTGGAACGCACAGCAATGACGGCGGGCGCCAGGATAGCGAGGGCGATGGCCAGGGCAATGTCGCCCGTGCGCATATGGTGCAGCAGAAGCCGAGGTGCAACCAACATAGCGATGGAAGTAAATGCGACGAGGAGAGCGGCGATCCAGAAGGAGAGTCGCAGGCCGGCGGTGAGGCGGTCGCGGATTGCCAGGCAAAGACCTTCATCGATGAACCAGCCAACGAGAAGCATGAGGCCGGGGATTAGGGGGAGCAGGTAGTGGACTTGTTTGTTGCCGGTGACACAGAGGGGAAAACAGATCGCGGCGTTCCAGAGAAGCAGGCCGTGCAGGCGGGAGTCTAGGCGCCTTCGCAGGCAGGCTTCGACGACCGCCACGACAACGAAGCCTGACCAGGGGGCGGTGCCGTACAGGAGCAGGGGGAAGTAGACGAAGAACCAGGCGTGGTGGTCTTCGCCGCCCAGGACGTCGTGCAGTTCCTTGCCGATGATTTTGGCTTCGGGGGCCATGGCCGCGTAGATGAACCAGGGGGCGGCGATGAGCAACAATGTCAATGGGCCGCCGCTGGCGAGACAGTCAGAGAGGATTTTCCAGCGTCTGGATGTCCAGGCGAGGCCCAGGAGAAACAGGATGGGAAAGAGGGCGGGCGGGCCTTTGCTCAGGGCTGCGAGACCGACGGCCGCGGAGCCCAGGTGCTGATACACGATTTGCCGGCGCGACATGGAGGGCTCGGTTGCCGCTCGCCAGAGGAAGTACATGGCGGCCGAGACGAAGAGCGTCACCAGTGAGTCGGTCTCGGCCAACTGCATGTGCTTGAAAAACAGATAGCTGGTTGCAAGAGCGCTGGCGGCGAACCACGCGGCGCGAGCGCCGAAGAGCCAGCGGGCGGCACAGAAGGTAAGGCCGACGGTTAGCCATCCTGCAAGCGCGGCCGGCAAGCGGCCTGCGAATTCGGTGACGCCAAAGAGCTTGAATGACAACGCCGACGCCCAGTAGGCAAGCGGCGGTTTTTGCAATCGTACCTGGCCGTTGAGATGGGGGATGAGCCACGCGCGCGGGCCGCCGTTCATCATCTCGCGGGCGGCTTCCAGGACGCGGGCCTCCTGCGTTCGCCGGACGGCGGGGGCGCCTAAGCCCGCCAGCATCACCGCGAGGAGCAGCAGCCATAACATTGCCGGGCGATGGCTTGAGAGCGGGTGCGCCAGTGGCAATGGCGTCAGAGGAATGGGAGATTTTGCGGCTAATTGCACGGCGTTAGGTTAGCAGTTTGCGTGTCGCGGGCAATCAGTCGTCGGCCACCGATGCCGCCAGGATCCCGACGGTCGGCGAGGGAGGCGGGCTGGTTTGGAGATCGACCATGTCGCGATACCGGCCGCTCGCGAGCATCAATTCATCGTGGCGGCCCTGCTCGATGACGCGGCCATTCTCCAGCACGAGGATGCGGTCGGCTCCCACGATGGTGCTCAGGCGATGGGCGATGACAAAGCTGGTGCGGCCGGCCATGAGAGTTTGCAGGCTGGCTTGGATCAGGCGCTCGGATTCGGTGTCGAGATTGCTCGTGGCTTCGTCGAGGATGAGGATGCGCGGATCGGCCAGCAGGCGCGGGCGATGGTGAGGCGTTGGCGCTGTCCGCCGGAGAGCTTGACGCCGCGCTCGCCGATAAGCGTGTCGTAGCCGGCGGGAAGCTGCTGGATGAAGCCATGGGCGTTGGCTGATTGCGCGGCTTCTTCGATTTGTTCCTGCGTCGCGTTGCGCCGGCCATAGGCGATGTTTTCGGCGATGGTGCCGTCGAAGAGGAACGTGTCCTGCTCGACGATGCCGAGAAGGCGGCGATAGCTTTCGACGGTGATGTCGCGGAGATCGGTGCCGTCGAGTTGGATGGAACCGGCGGTGGGATCGTAGAAGCGGGCGATGAGATTGCAGAGGGTGGTTTTGCCTGCGCCGCTGGGGCCGACCAGCGCCACCATTTCGCCAGGCCGCACGTCCACGGTAACGCCTTCGAGAACAGGTTTAGCGGTGGCTGCGCCGGGCTTGCCTTTGACTTCCGCCATCGGATAGCTGAAGGCGACCTCGCTCAGCGTGATTCGGCCGGCGACGGTTTCGGCGGAGACGTTGATTGCCCCGGGCTTGGCCGGCATCTCCGTGGGCTCGGCGAGCAGGTCGAGAACGCGATCCAGGCCGGCGAGATTGTTTTGCAAAGCTGTCGCGCTTCCGGCGAGCATGGCGATGGGCCCCAAGAGCGCCGCGAGGTAAGCCAGGAACATGACCAGATCGCCGACGGTGAGGGCCTGCTTGATGGTAATGACGCCCGCCTTGAGTTTTTCGGCATCGGAGAGGACGCGGTTGCCGCCGTAGTAAAGCAAGAGCGCGGAGGCGAAGGGAATCAGGACCGACCAGGCGACGTCGATGCCGCGCATCCACCACCATGCGAAGACTTCCTGGCGGGCCATGAGATGGTTGTTGCGTGTGAAATTGCCGGCTTCGTAATTCTGTGCGCAGAAGGAGCGGACCACGCGCATGCCACCAAAGGCTTCGGTGGCATGGCTGTCGGTGTGTTGGCGGCTGGAGCGGATGTCGCGGAACAATGGCCTGATTCGGCCGATCCAGGTGCGGTGGGTGAGCCAGACCGTGGGCAGCAGGGCAAGGGAGCCGAGGAGCAGTCTCCAATCGACGAAGGCCAGAACGACCAGACTTCCGAGGAGCTTGATGATCGCCTGCCAGGGGTTGTAGAGGAGAGAGAAGATCAGCTCGCCGACGCCGCCGGCATCCTCGCGCAGGATGGAGGCGACGCCGCCGGATTTCAGCTCGTAAACGCGATGGAGCGGGAGACGGACGGCGTGGTCGAAGACCTTATTGCGGACGGAGAGCTGGACGCGCTTGGTGGTGCGCGTGGCTTGCCAGCGGCTCCAGAGGCCCAGTAGTTCGGACAGTCCTGCAAGCACGACCATCCCGACGGTGACAAATGCGAGCAGGGCGCGGCGATCCTGTGGAAGATGGACCCAGTGCAGCAACTTGGGGTTGACGGGCTGATCGTTCAGGACGTTGTCGAAGATGATCTTGGTGCCGTATAGCGGCAGAAGGCTGAGCAGGCTTGTGAAGGAGAGGGCCGCCAGCGTCAGCATCAGGACGCGCTGATGGATGCCGGCCAATCGCCAGAACTCGCGCAGCAGTTGGAGGAAGGAGCGGGTGCGTTTGCGGGATTTTTTCTTTTCGTCGCCGTGGGCATGGGGTGCGCTGTCCGAGCCGTGGCCGGAGAGGGAGGAGGGGGAGATTTCGTCGGCGCGTTCTTTTTTGCGGTCGCGCAGACGCCGGCGGTATTCCTGATAGCGTCGGCGGCTGGAACGGAGGGGATGAATCATTGCCACAATCATAGCCGCCTCGCCCGGCGGGGAAACCGGGCTGCGGCGCTTAGGATTAGCCGCCGAGATACGCGCGTTTCACGTCTGGATGCTCAAGCAGATTGGCGGCGAGATCGCACAAGACGACGCGGCCGGTTTCCAGGACGTAGCCGCGATGGGCGACGCTTAATGCCATTCGCGCGTTTTGCTCGACAAGGAAGATGGTCGTACCGCCGGCGTTGATGGTGCGGATGATCTCGAAGATTTTGCGGACGATCAGGGGAGCCAGGCCAAGGGAGGGCTCGTCGAGCAGGAGGAGCTTGGGCCGCGCCATGAGGGCTCGTCCGATGGCCAGCATCTGCTGCTCGCCGCCGCTCAGCGTCCCGGCGCGTTGCTCGCGACGCTGGGCGAGCACCGGGAAAAGGGTGTAGGTGTGGTCGAGATCATTGGCGATTTCCGGCCGGTCGCGACGCTGGTAAGCGCCGAGCATGAGGTTTTCCCGCACGGTTAAGTTCGAGAAAATCTGGCGGCCCTCGGGGGCGTGGCTGATCCCGAGCCGCACGATTTCGTGGGCGGCCATTTCGCGGATGTCGATGGAGGACAGGAAGGAGCCGGTGGGGTAAAAGCAAAGTGCGCCGGTGACGGGGCGGATCAGGCCGCTGATCATGCGGAGGAGCGTGGTTTTTCCGGCGCCGTTGGCGCCGATGAGGGTGACAATCTCCCCGGCCTTAATGTTCAACGAGACGCCGTGCAGCGCTTCGATGACGCCGTAACGCACCACGACATTTTCAACGAGGAGTATCGACATGCTAGCCAGCGTCTCCCAGATACGCTTCGATCACGCTGGGATCGCAGCGGATTTGATCGGCGCGCCCACGGCAATGATTTCGCCATGGTCAAGAACGGTGATTTGCTCGCAGACGCTCATGACCAGTTTCATGTCGTGCTCGATGAGCCAGATGCCCACGCCGAAATGATCGCGGATGAAGCGGATCAGCTCCATGAGCTCCTTTTTTTGCGCGGGTTCATGCCGGCCGCGGGTTCGTCCAGGAGGAGGATTTTCGGGTTGGTGGCCAGCGCGCGGGCGATTTCCAGACGCCGCTGGTGGCCGTAAGGGAGGCTGTCGGCAAGCTCCTGCCACCGGTCGGCCAGTTGCAGGGTGGCCAGAAGTTTCATCGACTGCTGAACATGACTTGCCTCGTCGCGCTGGTGGCGCGGGGTGCGGGCGACGGTGCCGAGAAAGCCGTGTTGCAGTGATTGGTTCAGACCCACCAGCACGTTGTCTAACACAGACAGTGCGCCGAACAGGCGGATATTTTGAAACGTGCGGGCGATGCCCAGGCGGTTGATTTGATGCGTCTTGAGGCCGGCGATGGATTTGCCGTTCAGGAGCACCTTGCCGCGCGTTGGGTCGTAGACACCGGTGACGACGTTGAAGGTGGTGGTTTTGCCCGCGCCGTTAGGGCCGATCAGGCCGATAAGTTGGCCGGGGTCGAAGGCAAGGTTGAAGTTTGACAGCGCCTTAAGGCCGCCAAACTCGATGGACAGATTTTGGATCTCCAGGAGCGGCATGGTTTATGGAACGGGCAAATCGGTAGGGGGGAGGATTGTCTTGTTGTCGCCAGCCAGCCCGGGCGCGAGTCGCCGGCGCGTCCACCACAACTCGCGCCGGCCGAGCAGGCCTTCTGGGCGGACGAGCATCATAATGATGAGGACCAGCGAATAGACGATCATGCGCCAATTCTGAAAAGCGCGTAATTGCTCGGGCAGCCAGGTGAGGACGGTGGCGGCGAGAATTGAGCCGGTGATGCTGCCTGAGCCGCCCAGGACGACCATCACGACAATCTCGACCGAGCGCATGAAGTTGAAGCTGCCGGGATCAATGACGCTCGTGTGCATGGCCTGCAAGCCGCCGGCCACTCCCGCGAAGAACGCGCCGATGACGAAGGCGGACACTTTGTAGAAGGTGGTGTCGAGGCCCATGGCGGATGCTGCGATTTCGTCCTCGCGCACGGCCTTCAGGGCCAGGCCTTTTTCGGAATGCGTGATGCGCCACATGGCCACCACGCAGATGACGACCCAGGTGTAGGTCCAGAAGAAGTTGGTGACGATGGGGAGTCCCTTGAGGCCGCTGGAGCCGCCGACCTCGAAGGGGCCGATGAATTCGACATTGCGGGCGATGACGACGATGATCTCTCCGAAGCCAAGCGTGGCAATGGCGAGGTAGTCGCCGCGCAGGCGCAGGGATGGGATACCGATCAGGAGGCCGGCGACGGCGGCGAGGATGCCGCCCAGCAGGAGCACGCCCAGGAATAATAAAGGCGCGCTGGAATTGGCGGCATAATAGTGCTTAAAGACGATGCCAGCGCCGTAGGCGCCCACGCCCATGAAGCCAGCATGGCCCAGGGAGAATTGGCCTGTGATGCCGTTCACCAGATTGAGGCTGGTGGCGAGGATGATGGCGATGCCGATGTTGATCAGGACGCTGAGGAAATAGGGGTCGAGATACTCGTCAAGGAGGGCGCTAAGCGGCCAGAAAGCGGCGAGCAGCAGGGTCAGGGCGATATTGCTGACCCAGACGGGCACCTTGGGAGGCAGGGCGATGATTTGGTCATCGAGGGACTGGGGGGTGTCTGGGGGAGTGTCTGCGCCATGGCGTCATACCTTTTCGGCGGCGTTGCTTCCCAGCAGGCCGCTGGGGCGGATCAGAAGGATCAGGATGAGGATGACGAAGACGGCCGCGTCGGCGTAGCCGGTGTACTTGCTGGGAAGGACCATGCCGCGAAGGAACGTTTCGATCAGGCCGATGAGAAGGCCGCCGACAAGGGCGCCGGGGATGCTGCCGATGCCGCCCAGGACGGCGGCGATGAACGCCTTGAGGCCGAGGATGATGCCCATATCCCATTTGACGTTGTACCGGATGCCGTCGAGGACACCGGCGACGGCCGCTAGCACGGAGCCCAGGACGAAGGTGAAGGAGATGATGCGGTTGGTGTTGATGCCCATGAGCATCGCGGTGTCGAAGCGAAAAGAGACAGCGCAGCGCCAGGCCGGTGCGGGTGCGGAGGACGATCCAGGTGAGCACGATCATCAGGCCAAAGGAGAGGCCGAGGCTGAGCATGTCGAGCACGCTGACGCGGACGATGCCGCCGCGAACGTGGAAGCTGAAGGCCGAGGAGTGGAACAGGGCGGGGAAGGATTGCTGCGTGGGACCAAAGACTTGCAGCGCGACGTTTTCCAATAGCAGGGAGACGCCGATGGCGGTGATGAGCACAACCAGCCTGGGGCGATTCCGGAGCGGCCTGTAGCAGAGATACTCGATGAGGAAGCCTAAAACGCCGCAGCCGAGGACTGCGCCGATGAGGATGAGGGGGACGTTGAGCCAGGGTGACCAGGTCGGCTGGACGAGCTTGGAAGCGATGAGCCACCCGAAGACGCCCCCGACCATGTAGACATCGCCGTGGGCGAAATTAATGAGGCGAAGCACGCCGTAGACCATGGTGTAGCCCAGCGCGATCAGGGCGTAGGTGGCGCCGACCGACAGGCCGATGATGAGAAGCTGAAGGAATTGTTGCATTGGGCGGCGCGCGGATCGGTTCAGGGAGCGACAACTGCGGGCTGGGAGGTGGGGGTGACGAGCTTTCCGTCGGCGTCGAACTTTTGAAAGAGGTTCGCTTTCAGGTTTTCGATCTTCAGCATCACGATGGGTTTGCGGGCGTTGTGGTTTTCGTCGATGGTGATGTCGCCGCTGGCGCCGGGGTAATTTTTGGTGGTGGCGAGGGCGTCGCGGATGGCGGCCGGGTCCACCTTGCCGGCGCGCTGGATGGCGTCGGCGATGACCATGCCCGAGTCATAGCCAAGGACGGCCATCGCGCCGGGTGTGATGCCGTTGTTGGCGGCCTGATAGGCTTTGACGAATTCCTGAACGCGCGGGCTGGGATCGTCGGGGGCAAAGTGATCGGTGTAGAAGCACCCTTGGGCGGCGGGGAGTTTGACGGTGTCGGGGCTGTCCCAGCCATCGCCGCCGAAGAAGGGGACGTTGAGGCCGACTTCCTTGGCTTGCGGCAGCATGAGGACCATCTCGGTGTAATAGCCTGGGACGTAAACGGCATCGGGGTTGGCGCGGCTGATTTTGTCGAGCTGGGCTTTGAAGTCGCGGTCGCTGTTGCGGTAGCTTTCGTCGGCCACGATGGTCATGGAAGCTTCGGCCGATTGGCGGAAAAACTTTGCGAGTCCTTTGCTGTAGTCTTCGTCGTTGTTGGTGAGAAGGGCGACTTTCTTCCAGCCTTTTTCGACGCCGAAGCGGCCGTCGATGCTGCCCTGGAAGTCGTCGGTGAAGCAGATTCGGAAGGCATAGTCTTTTACCTTGCCGCCGGTGACCGTGACTTCGGGATTGGTGCTGGCGGGGGAGAGCATGGGAATTTTGTATTTCTCGCAGACGCCCGCGCCGGCGATGCTGCGCTTGCTGGCGACTTCGCCGATGATGGCGATGGCGTTTTCGCGATTGATGAGGCGCTCGACGGCCGTCACGGCTTCGTTGACGTCTGAGCGATCATCGAGGGTAACCAGGCGCAGTTGCTTGCCCAGGAGGCCGCCTTTGGCGTTGATTTGATCGATGGCGAGGAGGAGCCCCTGGTGGGAGCTTTTGCCAAAGTCGGCCGTGCCGCCGGTGAGCGAGGCGTATTCGCCGATGACAATTTCGTTGGAATTGGATTGCTGGCCCGGCTTCTTTTTGCAGCCGGGGATTCCGAGCCAGCAACAGAGGAAGAGGGCAAGCAGGGCGGGCATGGCGATTTTTTTCATAATGATCTCCTGGCAAGGCGAATGGCCGCCAGATCGAAACTTAGCAGTGAGCGGATGTGGCCGCAAGCGTTCATTGAAATACGCGCTGGGTGGTGTCGGTGGGGAAGAAGACTTGCGCGTGATTGCGGGCGAGTATTTGGGTAGTCTTGAGTGCATGAGCCATCTCACCACCCTCGCCGCTGCAACCCTGGCCATGCTTATCGCCGGCCTGTGCTGTGTTCAATCGGTTGCCGCTGCCGCGATTGAACCGCCGCCTGCGCCTGAGCAGTTTCCTTCTGTCGCTGATCTCCCCGACCCATTCCTTCTGAAGGATGGTTCGCGGGTCAAAACAAAGGAGCAGTGGGCTCAGCACCGGTCCGAGCTGAGAGAGCTGATCCTGGCTTGCGAATATGGGCGGCTGGCTCCCGCGCCCAAGGCTGTCAGTGCTGAGGAGACGGCCTCGAAGACCGACGACGCGACGGGCGTTTCGGAGAAGACGTTTCTTTTAAGCGTCGATCCCGACAAGAAGGTTCAGGTTCACCTGGTCCTCACGAGCCCCAAAGGCGCGGGCCCGTTTCCCACGATCATCAAAGGCGATCTGGGCTGGGGCCGGGTGAAGCCGGAGATTGTGGCAGACGTCGTCCAGCATGGGTATGCGCTGGCGGAATTTGATCGGACCGACCTGGCCCCCGACCAGAAGAATGCTTCAGGCGGCGTGCGTCCCCTTTATCCGGATTACGACTGGGGCGCTATCGCCGCATGGGCGTGGGGGTTTCACCGCGTTACCGATTACCTGCTCACACGCCCTGAGATCGACCCCAAGAAACTGGTCTATACCGGGCATTCGCGCGGCGGGAAGGCGGCGTTGCTGGCCGGCGCGCTGGATGAACGGATCGCGCTGACAGCGCCCAATGGCTCCGGGTGCGGCGGCGCGGGCTGTTATCGCGTGCAGCCGCCAAAGACCGAGGACATCGCCATCATTCTGGATCATTTCCCATATTGGTTTTCCCCGGCCTTTCAAAAGTTCATCGGGCACGTCGATCGGCTCCCTTTTGACCAGCACACTCTGAAAGCGCTGGTTGCGCCGCGCGCCTTCTCTCCACCGAAGGTCTTGGTGACGTCTGGGCCAATTCGCTGGGGACACAGCAGACTCACCTGGCCGCCGCCGAGGTTTACAAATTCCTGGGCGTCCCCGATCGCATCGCCATCCACTACCGCGAAGGCAAGCACGAACAGAATGCCGAGGATTGGTCGGCGCTGCTGGACTTTGCGGATCATCTGTTCCAGAACAAACCCACCACTCACAAATTCAACGTCCTGCCCTTTGCCGACGCTCCCAGGGCATGGACGTGGACAGCGCCCCCGGCAGAATGAATCACCGCTTCCCGGCCACCACGCGCAGCCGCCGATAATCGGCTTCCCATTGGCCATCTTTGAACAACGTCGGTCGCGCCAGTTGCTCCACGAGGCTTAGAAACTGTTCATGCTTATCGGCTGGTGTTACAGCGAGAAACGCCCCGCCGAACATTCGAACCCAGTTGCGCAAGCCGTCTTCCCCACCCTCCAGTGGCGTTGGCCGATCGAAGAGCGTGGCCGCCGTCACGTCGAATTTCTGCTCCTCCAGAAGCGTGGCGTACTCGCCGATCGTCGGGTAATACCATGGGTTCACGTCGTGAAAAGACGTCTGTCCCAGTGCGTGCATCGCCTCGCGGATAGCCTCGGTGATTGCCCGGACGTTTCCGTCGCCGCCGAACTCGACCACCATTCGGCCCCCGCTTCGAAGCGCCCGCCAGCACGACCGCGCCACAGCAGCCGGCGGCTTGATCCAGTGCAGGGCGGCGTTGGAAAATACCGCGTCAAATGGTTGATCAAATTGGATTTGCCGCGCGTCCCGCACCTCGAACCGGAGGTCGGGATAATTCGCCCGCGCCTGATCGATCATCTCTGGTGAACTGTCGATGCCCAGCACCTGCGCCCCCGCGGCCGCGATCTTTGCGGTGAGGTGGCCGGTGCCACAGCCCAAATCCAGAATCCTCTCGCCGGCGGCGGGCCGCAGCAGTTCGACCAGGCTGCCTCCGTGCTTCCAGACGAAGGAATGCAGCGAGTCGTACTGGTGCGCATCCCAGCACTCAAAACCCATTTCCCCTCCCCTCCACCCACTCCACCAGCGTCCTCACCCCCCACCCCGTCGCGCCCTTCGCGTAATACGGAAGCTCCTTCTCCGTATCCGCGACACCGGCGATGTCCATATGCACCCACGGCACCGAATTGTCCGTCGGCACAAAGAAGCTCAAGAACGCCCCACCCTGCAACGGGTGCCCTTCGCGGCCGCCGGAGTTTACGATGTCGGCCGGCTCGGATTTAATATAGTCGCGTTGATCTTCGCCCAGCGGCAATCTCCAGATCTTCTCTCCCGCCTTGTCGGCCGCGCTCTGCAACTCTGTCATGAGCACATCGCTGTTGCCCATCACCCCGGCCATGGTTTTTCCCAGAGCCACAATCACGCCACCCGTCAGCGTTGCCAGATCGATCACGGCCGCCGGCTTATAGGTTTCGATTCCCCACGCCAGCGCGTCCCCCAGCACCAGCCGACCCTCCGCGTCGGTGTTGGTCACCTCCACCGTCACGCCGTTGTACATCTTCAAAATGTCGCCGGGACGATAGGCGTTTTCGCTGATGTGATTCTCGGCGCTGGCCAAGATTCCCACCACCCTTCCCGGCACTTTTAGTTTTGACAGTGCGTACATCAGCCCCAGCACCGCCATCCCGCCGCACTTGTCGAAAATCATTTTTCCCATTTTGTCGGCCGGCTTGATGGAAATTCCGCCCGTATCAAATGTGATCGCCTTGCCGACCACCAGCACCGTCTCACCCTCCTTCTTTTTCCCCGACTTCGTTGCCTTTCCATTCGCCCCCTCATACTCCAGCACGATCATCCGTGGCGGCCGATTGCTTCCCGCGCCTACCGCCAGCATTCCCCCCATACCAAGCCGGCCCATCTCCTTCTCGTCCAGCACGCGGCACTTCAGTCCCGCTTCCCGCGCCATCTCCTGCGCCACCTTGGCCAGGGCGGGTGGATTGATGTTGTTGCCAGGCCGGGAAGCGATCGTGTGCGGCAAAATTCTGCCCATCGGCCACCGCCCGCGCGCGCTCCACGGCCACCCGGGCCTCAGCCAGATTGCTCACAACAGTCACCTGCAGCCGCCCCCTTGCTTCCTCCTCCTTTTTCTTTCGGCTTGCCGTTCCTTTGTATTCCTCAAAACAAAAACTGCCGAGCATGATGCCGCTCACCAGCGCCTCAATTACTTTTCCACTGTCCACCTTCTCAACCGATGGCGGCGCAACCGCCACGCTCCCCAACCGATGCTTCCGCAGGCATTTGGCAAGTGCGCCTCCTGCCTGCCGCAGCGTCTCGGCCGTCAGCTTTTCGGCCGGCCCCAGCCCCACGATCATCACCCGCCGCCCTTTTTTAGAAGCTCCCTCTATCTGGTCCACCACCACTTCGTTGGCCTTTCCCCGCGCCAGCCCGACTTTGACCAGGCGTTCCCCCGCGCCGCTCGACCTCTGATATTCCTGCCAGGGTTCCAAGCGTCCCCTTCTCAACCACAAAAACCGCCACGGCCTCCGCCGCCGCCGGAACACTCTTACCAACCTGCACCACTACATCAGTACTCGTCGAAACCATTTCCCATCACCTTTCAAATAGACAAAATGCCCGCGCAACATAGACGCCATCCCCCGATTCGTCACCCATTCCCAAAAACAATTTGGTATCGCATCCAGCGCCAGCCGCCGCGCTCTTCGTGTGGCGCCTTCACTCTATTTCCACCACCACCCTTTTCGTCACCGGCGCAAAACAGGCGTCTTCATTGCACGCCTGGTATGAGACTGCCACCGCCACCTGAGCCCCGCGCGGCATTGCTTCCCGAAACCGTACAACAAAAACCACTGCCCCCGCGTAAACCCGGATCGGCCGATTCACAAACGCAAACGCCCGCTCCTCTCCCGGCGGATAATCAATCGCCGCCACCTCCCTGCCCATCGCCCCTTCCACCTCCACGCGCGTCGCGATCAAATTATCTCCGGGGTCCCGGGCATAGATGTGAAATCCGTCCAATACTTTTGCATACACCCGCAATTCCCCCGGCCCCTCCCACTCGCCACGCAACGACACCACCCCGCGCCACCTCCTCCGGCGAAGCCGGCCTCTCCTGCCCGCCCTGCCCCCCCTGTTCCCCGCTCTGGGCTGCCGGCGAAACAACAAAGGGCTCGTTGGCATCCAGATAAAGCATCGCCGCCTCCACCATCGAGCTCATCCCCTCCGCATGCGCTCGCAGGGCGCCGGCGAATGTCGCCAGCGTGCTACGCGCCGCTTCAACTTCGCCAAGCTCCAGCAGCGCCATGGCGGCCACGGCGTTGCCGCTGGGCAATGGCGAGTCGGTCCCCACCTTCTGCCGCACGATCAGATCCGTGGCGTTTTCGCTCGTGAAATAAAACCCTGCCGACGCGCCCTCTTCGCTCTCCTTGTCCGCAAACCGCTCGACCATCGCCGCCCCAAGCACCTGTGCCTTCTCCCGCCAACTCACCTGTCCACTTGCATCCGACAGCGCCAAAAGGGCCTGCACCAGAAACGCATAGTCATCCAGAAACCCCTCATGCTTGGCCATCCCATCCCGGCTTGTCCGCCACAACCCGCCCTCGGGCGTTTGATGACGCTCGAGCAAAAACCCCGCCGCCCGCGCGGCCGCGTCCACATACCGCGACTCCTGCAGCACCTTCCCCCCGTATACCAGCGCCCGAATCATCAGTGCGTTCCAGCTTGTGATGATCTTTGTATCCAGGAGCGGTTGCTTACGCAGCCGCCGAGTTTCATAGAGCTTGGTGCGCAAGAGCGCCAGCCGCGCCTCCAGTTCATCCACCCCTATTTGCGCCTCCGCCGCCACCTCTGACGTGGGCCTCGGCAAATATAAAATGTTCTTGTCCGTGCGCCCGTCCCATGATGTGGATCAGAAAAATTCGGCCCAAGATCCAGGCCATACGTGCGCAAGAACAACTCCACATCCCCCGCCCCGGCCAGGACCTGCCTCACTTCCTGCGCCGTCCACAGATACGACAATCCCTCCTGCGCATCCACCTCCGCGTCAAACGCCGTATAAAACGCCCCATCGGGCGACGTCATCTCCCGCAGGACAAAGTCGAATATCCCCCGCGCCACCTTGGCGAATTGTGCCTCCTGCGTCTGGTGATACGCTTCAACATAAACCCACCCAAGCATCGCATTGTCATAGAGCATGATCTCAAAGTGCGGCACCAGCCACTGCGCATCGGTTGAGTAGCGATGAAACCCGCCGCCCAGTTGATCGCGAATCCCGCCGGCCGCCATCGCCACCAGCGCATGGCGCACCATGCGCATCCGCTCGGCGTCCGGAAACCGCCGGCCATGCACCAGCAGCATCTCCAGCAGCGTTTCGCGCGGAAATTTCGGCGCAGACCCAAAGCCGCCATGGCGCGGCTCGTAATCCGCAATCGACCGCGATACAAGCTCTTCCACCAGCGCATGATCAACGCGCATCGCTTCCCGCGGCCTCGGTGGCTCGGCCAACTGCTCCAGGATGTCCGTCAATTGGCGCAATGCTGCGTCACATCCCCCGGCCGGTTTCTAAACGCATCGTCAATCCCCTGCAACACGGCCACAAACCGCTCGGGCGGGTAATACGTCCCGCCGTAAAATGGCCGAAGGTCAGGCGCCAGAAACACGCTCATCGGCCAGCCTCCATGCTGCGTCAGCACCTGCACCGCCAGCATATACAACTGATCCACGTCCGGCCGTTCTTCGCGGTCCACCTTGATGTTGATAAACCGCTTGTTCATCTCGGCTGCCACCGACTCCACCTCAAAGCTCTGCCGCTCCATCACGTGGCACCAGTAGCACGTCGAATAGCCAACCGACAGAAAAATGGGCTTATTCTCGCGTCGCGCGGCCGCGAAAGCCTCCGGCCCCCACGCATACCAATCCACCGGGTTATGCTGATGCTGCAGCAAATAAGGCGAAGTCTCTTTCGCCAGACGATTCAGATGCTTCCCACCACTTGTCCCGGATGACTGCACAGCGACTCCTTGGTTAACCAGTCGAACCATGTTAACGCCCAGCCGCCGTGGAGGGGACATGGGTTTTTGGCTGTCGGGTGCGGCGGTGGCACAATGCGGATGGAGTGATGAACCGCGACCGCGGGATCGACCCGAGCGACGTCTGAGTTTTCGGAGGCGGTGAAGGTGAGGTGATTTTTTTGCCACGGATGGCCACAGATGCACACAGATCGGGGGTGGGCGACTGGTGGGGTTGGGGAGAATAAGGGGGAGTGGATCCGAGCGCTGGTATGGGTGTCAGGAACTCGAATTTTGGGCTGATGCGGCGGCCAGGTTGCGGCGGCGGCGGATTTCCTGCGGAGTGTGGTCAATCATCTGGTCGTACAGCCCACACCATGCGGCGTCATATGGATAGAGTTCGCTGTCTTGGAACTTGCCGGCCTTGGCGCGGCGCCAGGCTTCGGCCGCGTACGGTTTGAGAAACTTGGGCCAGCCACTGTCTTTGTGCTGGTAGCCGTCAGGATGGAGGCCGGGGAAGAGGTAGGCTATTGAGCTCCACGCGCGGAGAAATTCTCGTTTGGTGAGACGGTTGGGGCTCCGTCGGACAGAGCAAAGTGATTCCTAGGCATTTTCGAAAGAGGTTGGGATAAAGATTGAGGTTTTGATGGGATTCGGTGATTGGGCGGCTGGTTCGGCGGTATTTGAGGAGGCTGGAGACACGGAAAGCGGCCGCAGATCAGAGGAAGGTTAGCTGACGCCTTCTGATGCTTGACCCGAATTCAGCCCGCTCGTGAACAGCGCGGGCCGTTATTGGCGGTGTGTAGAATTGCTATGGGGGATCAATCGCGCGTTGCTTGAGGCAACCCCGCGCTGGCCAAATAAGACGCGGTGGCATCCATCAAGAGCGGATTCCGAGTGGCATTGTTCTCGGTTCCGCGTGGAATCCAGATCACCATTCCTCTGCGTGGCGGCGTCAGGAGCACACGGTATCGGTTCAGAATGTACTTCCGCAGTAAGGGTTCCTTGACATTGTTCCATTTTGTCCCACGGAAAATGCGGCAGAGCCATTGGCCTGAACTTGGGTCGATGACGAAGTCGTCTCCCCAGCACACACCCGCCCAGTCAATTTCCAGTCCCTGACATTCGAATTCAGTGGCCGTAACCTCCAAGCGACTTGAGGAGCGCGTATCTTGGGCATCCCTTAGAAACCAGTCCGAATAAGAATAGCCCTTGCGGAATCCGCTTGAAACTTCCAATCCATGAGCCCGCAGGCGCAGGGCACCTGAGCTGGCCAGAAGCCCAGCACGTTCTTTTGCATCGGCTCGCCGGTATAGCCAGGCGTCGCCGTTTCGAGATCGCGGGTAAATGCTATTGGAAAATCGGAATTGGCAGTGGCAACATTCAGGAGCGGTTGGTTGTCAAGTAGACCGTTCACCCATTCGCCCAAAAGTTTTGAGCGTGGGCTACGGACACTCACGTCCAGGTGCAAATCCGACGAGGGGATAAGTTCGATATTGTCTCCGGGAGCGCATTCAAATAAACGATGGCCAGAAACTGCGGTGCCGCCGGTAAGCAAGGCTGGCGATGCCATTACGCGCCAGGGGACATTACGCGCGTTCATGCTCGGCCCCATTCCTCAAGGCCAGCCTCACCATTGTAAATCTCTTGACCGCCACCGACCAATGCGATGATGGCGCACCATTCATTTGCGCGCTCCATGATGTCGAGAAGAATCGCCGGCTCAGACCGTGTAATTTGGTGTTTTTTGTGGACTGCGTCAGCGCTCCAGGCACGCTGCGCCTCATCGAAGACAATTGCGTGCTCGCTGGGAGACTTTTCGGGATGCTTGACGCCGTAATGGACAATAAACGCGTGGACGTTTTGGACGCATGTAGAGACGATTCGTGCCGCCACCTTTCTCTTCGTCCCATTTTTCTGTTGGTCGCGGATTAGCGATTCTCGTAATACCTTTACTAAAGGGCCGTTCCCTGAGAGAAACACCGGGGTTGGGCGGTTTTCATCGCGAAGGAGAGGATTGTGGGCGGCATTTAGGCCGGCCAGCGTCTTTCCAGCACCGGGAATCCCGGTGACAAAGCAGACTGTCCTGCGCTTCTCTGCTAATGAAGACTGGATGCCGCGAAGGATTTCTTGAGTAGTTCTATCGAGATTGGTTGCAAAGTTGTGGGAGATGTCGGTGACGTTGTGCCCGGCGAAAAGCAACTGAGCTGCTTCAATAATTGTAGGGGTGGCGCGGTAATCGGAATTCTCCCATCCTTTCGGATCAATTCTCTCGACGTTGGGCTTGTGAAGCGCCTGGTAGATCAGCAGAATCTTATGAGCGAGATTTAGCTCAGATGCCGTTTGTACGGGGAGCACTACGGGAGTTGACGTGTCCTGCGTGAGGAAAATGTCGTCATTTGTAATTCGTGCTTTCGATGCGACGAGAATCGGTGTGACAAATCGATCTCGTGATGCGGCATGGAAGTCACGAATATCCAATGCATAACTCTGCGCCTGCCATCGGTCGGCGCTGCCGAACGCTGTCTGGCCAATTTTGAATTCGACTACAAAAATCAAATCCCACGCGAGAATGATTGCGTCGGGCCGCCGTTCGCGGCGGGGGATTTCATATTCCAAAAGAAGCCACCATTCGTTGGCGTCCTCAATCGATGCCACCAATTCTTTAGTCATGGCGGCGATCATCCGCAGTTCCGTCTCCCATGCGTCGATTTGTTTGTTGTAGGTCGTGCTGAAGCCGGCTCGAGCACCCGCGACAACCAATTGCCCGATTTTTTCAAAGGCAGTGGAAAAAACGAAATCCCCGAGTCGACAACTGAACGCGGCAGCCATATTAGTCGGCCTCCGCTCTGTGCACAGAGAGCATGCTTGTAGGCGAGGATTTCAGTGCTCGGGCAAGTTTGTCGATGTTGTCGATGGAAACATTTCGCTCTCCGCGCTCCACTGATCCGACATAATTCCGATGTAGGCCCGCGAGGTCGGCGAGTTTTTCCTGTGACAGGTTGTGCTGTATGCGAAGTCGTCTCAGATTGTCGGAGAAGATTCGTCGAGCAGATTTTCGCGTGCCGCGTCCCGCCGCCATCTTGACCAGGATCGGCGTAAATCGAGGAACGGTCTACACACTATAAGTGTTGTAATTCGGACCCGGCCTCTGTATATTTGGATGGCTAGCAAATCGCCTCAGAGGTGTCATGCGGCAATATCTTGTCCTTAAGCTCGAGAGTTTTCAGGGGGAGGATACGTTCCTGAATTGTGGTAACGAGGAGCAGGACTACCTGTATTGCGTTGTTCTCGTTGATGCTCACGGTTCCGCAGAGATAATTGATAACGGTTATAGGTCGGCCGTCGAGGCACTGGAGGCTTGGCCGGAGGCCGGGCTGAACCCGAGGGAATCGCTTTCCAATTCCTGATGCGAGATTCGTCAATTGAACGAAATGAGGATTTTGCGACGTCCAAGCGGGACGCTCACCCGAAAATCCAGCCCGTCCGACGAATTGCTGAATCTGGGCGGCCCAACCTTCGGCGATCCAGCGATATTCGTCGCGCGGCTAGACGCGGGCGAGTGGCCAGCCGTTTTCGGAGAGAACGGCCGACATCCCGCGATGCGAGCGGTTCTTTTTCGATGGAGAGCCGGATTTTGAATGCGGGTCGGCCGTCTTAGCGATGAGAATCCCTCGCCCAGCCCGCCGGGGCCGGCGAAGAGGTCGATGATTGGGATGGGGGGCGTGGAGGCCATGGGATCGTGAAGTGGGGGGGTTATACGGGCGGGATGGGGTTGGTGGAAGGAGGCGGCGGGGCGATGTGGGAACGTGGGGCGGTGGGGGCTGCGCGACGGCGGCGTTGGCCGTTGGCTTCTTCGGTGGGGCGGTGGCTATTCGATCCGTGCCTATGGACGGTGCCGGGCGAGGGCGGGGCTACTTGGACTTATGATTCCAGACAGGTTGGTCGCTTGTCGGGGAGAGGAGCGTGGTGTTCGGAGACGCGGTGGCGATTGGCGTGGTGCTTGTTGTTGTGGTGGCGAGATTGGGCTGCATGAGGGCGACGTTGGTGATCGGGGCGGCGTTCAGGGAGACGTTGTCGAAGGTGGCGGTGTTGAGGGCCGTGGATTTGGAGCAGACCAGCAGGCCGACGTAGACGGTGGACGACATCGTGATGGAGGAAGAACCGATTTTAGACCAGGTGACACCGTCGGCCGAGCGGTAGCCGGTGAAGGTGTTGGACGCCCGGACCAGTTTGACCCAGTAAGGAGCCGCGCCGCCGGTAAAGGCGCCGTTGCTTGTGCCGTTGGTCGCGGTGCGGGAGATGTAGACCATGCCGTTGGTGGGGGTCACCACCACGCACGCTTCGCGGGAGCCGGCCGCCAGGGATTCGCGGATCATGACGCCCGCCTTCGCCCACCCATTGGTGTTCTGCTGGCTGAGCACGCGGGCGATGATCGTGCCGTCGCCGCTCATGGAGGCATAGGCATAGTTAAAGCCGTCGGCGCTGTTCCAGATATCGGTGCCGGCGCCGGTGAGCGTGAACACGCCGCTGGCGGCCGACGCGCTTCCGCTGGTGCTGACAGTGCCGACGTCGGAGTCGGTCCAGCCCGCCGGGAGGGATGGCTGGGGCGTGGTGGCGAAGGCGGTGTTGGAATACGCGGACCCGCCCGCCGCGTTGAGAGCCTGAACACGGTAATAGTACGTTTTGCCGGCGGCGGCCGTGGCATCGGTGAAGGTGGGGACGTTGTCCTCGCCCTGGGCGATCTGCGTGAAGGTAATGTTGTCGGTGGAGCGCTCTATGCCAAAGGCCGCTTCGTTGTTGGAGGTGTCGGTCCAGGCGAGCCTGATCTGGGTGCTGGAGAGGGCGGAGGCGGAAAGGGAGGTGGGGGCGGCCGGTTTGGCCAGCACGCCGGAGGAGACGGTGTTGGAATAAGCGGAGTTGCCCACGGCGTTGTAGGCTCGGACGCGGTAGTAGTAGGTTGGGCCGGCGGCCAGGCCCGTGTCGGCGTAGGCGGCGATGCCCGCGGCGGTGGTGGCGATCTGCGTGAAGGAGAGGTTGTCGGTGGAGCGTTCGATGGCGAAGCCGCTTTCGTTGCTGGAGTTGTCGGTCCAGGCGATGTTGATCTGGCTCGCGGAAATGGCCGACGCGGCCAGACCGCTGGGGGCGGCGGGGGCGGATGGGACGCCGGTGGTGAGGAGGCGCGCGCCGGCCCAGTCGGCATGATCGTAGCCCGTGCCGTTGCCACCATCGTTGACTAGGAGCGTGAGTTGCTGGACGCCGGCGACATTGAGGTTGAAGGAGGGGGTGGGGCTTTGGTTAGTGAGGGGGCCGCTGTCGTAGATCTTGACGCCGTCGGCAAGGACCTGAAATCCAACCTGGCCGTTGGTGCCTTCCTCGTCATCGACGCCCACGTCAGACAGGAAGGATTGGTAGTGGCCGGCGAGGTTGAAGACGATGGTAGAGGGGGCGTGGCAGCCGAGGCCCTTGGCGTAGGTGACGCCGTTGAGGGTAATGGTTTTGCCGTCGCCGGCGGCGGTACTGCCATTGCTGGTGTCGCGCTCGACGGGCCCCCAGCCGCTGGTCGCGGATACCCACGGGAGATCGCTGAGATAGGCGGTGGAGAGGGTCGTGGTGGAGGCGGTATTCGAATAGGCCGAAGTGCCGCCGGCATTGGAGGCGCGGACACGGTAGAAATAGGTCTGGCCGGGAACAAGCCCGTTGCCGGAGAGGGCAATGTCGGTGAAAGAGGTGGAACTGGTGGAGGCGATTTGGGTGAAGTGGAGGTTGTCGGTAGAGCGTTCGATGAGAACGTCAGCGGCGCTGGTGGCGGTGTTGGTCCAGGAGAGCTTGACGCTGGTGCCGGTAGGGGCCAAGGCGGTGAGGTTGGAAGGGGCGCTGGGGGCGGCGGCGGTGCCGATGGTGTAATTGTCGATGACCTGGCCGGCACGGGTGATGAACTTGAAGTTGATGGAGGTGTCGCCGGCATCGACGAGCATCGCGCCGTAGTCGGCGTTGTAGCGAACCTGGCTGCCGGCGGCGGTGCCGTTGAAGCCGGTGAGACTTTCGCCGCCCGTCCCATCGACGAAGTAGGTCAGCCCATTTTCGTTTAACCGTTCATAATCGTGATCGTGGCCGGCAAAGACGGCGGTGGCGCCCCACTGCTGGAAGGCCCATTTCATTTCGGACGCGCCGCCGCTGACGCCGGAGGTGAAGGGGGGATGGTGGAAGAAGACGAGTTTCCATTTGGCGGTGGAGGCGAGCATGGCGTTTTTGAGCCAGTTGGCCTGGATGGAGGTGGAGGAGGTTCCGTCGGGCTCGCTGGAGTCGCTGTCGATGACGAAGATGCCGACATTGCCCTGCTGGGTGGTGTAGTAGCGCTCGTTGTTAGGCAGGGTGAAGTAGTCGAGGTACGGCCGGGCGCCCGTGGTGTACCAGTCGTGATTGCCAAGGGATGGCCAGAAGTGATTGATTTTGTCGGCCGCGCCGGGACCGTACACCCCTTTGTAGGGAGAGATGTATTGCTGGTAATACTGGCCGATGTTGGCGTCGATGGTGTCAGCGCCCCCGTTGGGATAGTTGTTATCGCCCACGGTGACAACGGACGCGGGGCTCCAGCTTTTGATGAGGTTTGAAACGTCTTTGGTGGCCTGGCTGACGGAAAAATCGCCAACCACGGCGAGGGTGGTGTCGGAGAGAAGGCAGCGGGGTTCGAGACACTCAATGACCAGGCGCGAGGACAAGAGGGCGGCGGACACGGGGTCTCCTCAGAAAATGAACCACGGTGCGGACGTGATGATGTTAACTGGATGGGGTTATCGGCGTAACGTGGAGGGGCAGGATTTGGAAAATTTTCGCGAGGTGGATTGTGAAAATGGGAAGCTTGGCGCGGTTCGGCGCGAAATCTTTGATGGTGATGGGGATGTCGTACACGCCGGTTTCGTTGAACTTGTGCAAAGAAGGAGGTCCGCTATGCCGTCCCCTCCTCAATTCCAGCATCAAAGGGGAACGGTTGAACATAGATGGGCTGTACTCTAAGATACCGGCTGTCAGGTGCGAGCACCCGTAGCTCAATTGGATAGAGCGTCGGTCTACGGAACCGAAGGTTATAGGTTCGACCCCTATCGGGTGCGTTATTTTATTTTGGGGAGTGGGCGAGCGCGCGGGGGCGCGTGCAATCGTCGCGCGGCCAACGGGATCGTGTGCAACGCAATTGTGTATCACCGAAATCCGAAATCCGCACCCCGCAATCCCCTCACCCAATCTCCACCTCCGCCGGCGCCACCACATTCGCCGCCTTCCCCGTCCCGCTCCACTCCGGCAACTGCACCTGCGTCGCCTCCCACCCGTGATGTTGCAGCCGCCCCGTGTACGGCGGTTGCCCTGCCACATTGCCTATCAATCGAATCCGTGCGGCATCGAAACCGGCCGGCACGTTGATCGACGCCCCTTCCGCTTCGTTCAAGATGAGCGCGCAGTCCAAAAACCCGATCGATGGCGGCCGAGCAATCCCGATGCACGTCCCGAACCGCCGCCCCAATCTGCACGTCATCATACGCCCCAATCGGCTCCTTCAGAAAATCGATCAGCCGCCCCTCCCTCTGCAAAACACTCAGCAGCGTCAATGCCTCGCTTTGAGCCGCCGCCTTCATCTCCACGCGCAGCGCGACCGGCGCCAGCGTCGGACCTGCCGGCGCAATGGCCCCATCAATCAGTTCCCCAGCCCGCACCGCAAAATCCCCATGAAATAAAATCCGGAAGAACATCCGAAACGCCAGGCCGATCCGTCCCATGTCAACTGCCTTTCATGCCAGCAGGTCTGCCCCTGATCGCGCCCAAGGCGCCACAGTCCCATGATAAAACTATTCCTTCACCAGCGCCGCAACAGCGCTCCAAGATCAATGGGCTTCTTCATCAAAAGCTCCGGCTGAAGCAAGGTCACCGTTGCCAGGAGCGAGAGATCCTCGGTACCCGTCGTCACCACCACCCGGATCGGCAGGTTCCCAGCCCGGATCACCCGCAACAAGGCCGTCCCTTCTTCGTCCGGCAACATCAGGTCCAGAATCACCCAGTCCGGCCGCTCCTTCAGAAGCGGAAGCGCCTCGGCAACCGTGGAAGCAGCGCTCACCACCCACCCCTTCCGGCTAAATATCTTCTGCAACGCCGCCACCGTCGGCCGATCATCTTCAACCAGCAACAGCCGCGGCTTCTCCCGCGAGACCCGCAGCCGACGTCGTCGGGTTGGCCGACTGCCCGGAACTCGGATACTCCGGGGAGGCTGACGACAAAGCGGCTGCCTGTTGCGAGGCCGCTTTCCACAGTAACAGTTCCGCCAATCTGCTCGACAAGCCGCCGCGCAATCGCAAGGCCAAGCCCGAACCCTTTTTTGCGATCCCGTTCCTCATTTTGGATTTGGAAAAATTCTTCAAAAAGTCGTCCTTGCGCCTGCGCGTCAATGCCAATCCCACTGTCAACCACCGCAATCTCAACCCTGTCCTCAGCACGCTCGGCCAAGATCTGCACGCCGCCGGCCGACGTGAACTTGATCGCATTGTCGATCAAGTTCCCCAGGATCCGTTCCAGTTTCACGCGATCCGTTCGCAGAATCAAGCCGTCGGGCACGTCCGACCTTAGATACAAGCCTTTCCCCGCCGCAAACGCATGGTATTGATTCACAAGCGCCTGCGCCAGCTCCCCCACGTCCAACTCGACCATGTGATTCGGAACCCCCGTCCAATCCAGCCGCCCCAGCTCCAGAAAAGTATTCAGCAATTCCGCCGTCGCCTTCGCGCTGGCACGGATCTCCACCAGCGATTCCCGCAACCCCTCCATGTCGGCCGCCGCCATGCTCATCTCCGCCAGTTCCGTCTGCAGCAACAGGCCGTTCAGCGGCGTCCGCAGGTCGTGGCTGATCGCGTTCATGAAAAAACTTTTGCGCTTGGCCTCCGCCCGCGACACCACGAGCTCCTCCCGCGAGTGCTTCAAGTCGGCGGCCAGTTGATCCGTCCGCACCAGTTCCGAATACACAACCTTCAATTCCTTCGCCCCCCACGCATACGCCAGGTAAAGTAAACCAGCGCCACCAGAAACAAATCGTAAAGTCGCCAGGCCGGCCAAAACATCTTCACCGGAATGAAGATGTACCCGCAGATCCCACAGAAAAAGAAGATGTTCCGCATCCGCCCCAGCGCCCGCTTTGCCTGCGGATTGTCCAGCAGCTTTTCATTTCGCCACCAGTGGATGGCGATCAGCCCATACCCGGCCGCCACCGCCAGATCAAGCGCCACCGTCAGCCCAATCCAAAAAGTGTCGTGGCCCATGCAGTGCCGCAGGTCCATGTATTTGCCCGAACCCGCGAACCAATCCAACAGATTGCCCGGAATTGTCATGCGAAGCTCCATCGCGAGGATGATGATCAAACTCGTGAATCGCGTCCTTCTTCGCACCATTTTAACAGGCAGAGCACGCCTTTCCAAAGCCTGATTACCCTCTAAGATGTCCGATCTATGGCCACCTCCCGACGAGCTTTGGTTACTGGCGGCGCCGGCTTTATCGGCAGCCACATCGTCCGCGCCCTCTGCCAGCGCGGCTACCAGACGCGCGTTCTGGATGATCTCTCGCGCGGCCAGAAGAATCGCCTGTCCGATCTCTCCAATTCCGTTGAACTGATCGAAGGATCAATTCTCGACGATCGCGCGCTCGCGTCGGCCGTCCGTGACATCGACGTGATCTTTCACGAGGCCGCGTGGGTCAGCGTGCCCCAGTCCGTCGAGCAGCCCCTTGAGTATCACGACGTCAACGCCACTGGCACGCTTCGCGTGCTGCAGGCCGCCCGACAAGCCGGCGTCGGCCGCGTCGTCTACGCCTCCAGCAGTTCCGCCTACGGAGAGGAGCCCGAGCAACCCAAGCGCGAATCCATGCGAGCCCTCCCGATCAGTCCTTACGCGGTTTCCAAATATGCTGGAGAGCTGTACGCCACCGTCTTCGCCCTCAGCTATGGCCTGGAAACCATCAGCCTCCGCTACTTCAACGCCTTCGGGCCCGGCCAGGATCCCAAGAGCCAGTACGGCGCGGCCATCCCCGCCATCGTCACCCGCATGCTGCGCGGCCAATCCCCCACCATCTTCGGCGACGGCGAGCAAACCCGCGATTTCTGTTACATCGACAACATCGTCAGCGCCAACCTGCTGGCCGCCGAGGCGGATAAAGTCAACGGCGAGGCCATCAACATCGGCTGCGGCCGGCGCACCAGCGTCAACAACATCGTCACGCTCACCAACCAGATTCTCGCCACGGATATCCCACCCACCTATGCCCCCTCCCGCCCCGGCGACGTCCGCGATTCACTCGCCGACATCGCCCTAGCAAAAAGCACCATCGGCTATTCCCCTGTCGTCCACTTCGAAGAAGGCCTCAAACGCTCCATCGACTGGTATCGCACCATCGAACAATAACGGAGGACGGGGGAAAGAAGATTCACCACGGAACAACGTGGCACGGGCGCCCTCTCCCGTGTTCTCCGCAATCCACCTTCCAAACCCAAATCGACGACGGCGTTCACCTCTGGGCCAATGGCACGCCAAGGCAACCGACAGCGACGGCGCAACCACGACTTCCTCCATCTCGACCGTCACCGTCGCGGGGTGGAAAGGGGGGGGTGGAAAAGGGGTCACAAGGTCCGAGTCTTTTTTCCAATGATCACGCTGATACCCCCACCAACCCCGCATCAGGAAGCGCAAGGAAATGCAGCAGCATTGTCGCGGGGTGGAAAAGGGGTCATTAAGGTCACAAGAATTTAGTGGAGGAGGGAAACATGCCGAGTTAGGATTGCGACCTGTAGAGGTGAAATATGAAGCTTGAGTACGAGTCAAGAACGAATGCCGCGGAACGGCCGCTTTCGCAACTTCGACCGTATCGGCGTGGCGTGTACTGGATTCTTCTCGGTTGGGCGTCTTTCTCGGTATTGCTCAGTGCAAGCGGCGTCCTTGGGCGGCACGGGGGTACGCCGCTCCTGCTGGTAGCCATTGTTCTGGCGATGATCTGGATCGTGTTGAGTTTGCTGGAGCGATGTGGAGTGGGACGGTAGGCGGGTGAAAAGCCAAATGGGAAAAGCCTAATGGGTCGGGAGTCTTTTTCGAACAACACGCTGACACCCCCACCAACCCGCGTCAGGAAGCGAAAGGAAATGCGGAGCATTGTCGCGTACCCTCGGGCCGCAGCGCAGCGAAGTCCTGTAGCACTCCGGCCTCGCGCAGCGAGGCGACGTCCATACTTTGTCCGAAAACGCCTCGCGCGATGCGCAGTGGATCTCGACTGCGGCCAAGTCCAGACAACGCGGCCAATCAGTCAGAAGATATTGCGAGAAGGAACGCCGCAGCCCGCGATCGAAAGGCACAAGCACCAGCCCAAAGTTGTCAGACAGAGCCAGTTCCTCCGGCCGGGTCCACTGCCCGCGAGCATTGGCGCAAAAGCGGAGAAACTACTGAATCCAGCCGCGATAGGCTTTGATGTTGTTGTCGGCCAGCCGGCGTTGCCGGGCCACCGCCTCGAATTGTTCAAGCATTTCATGATCCAAACAGATACAATACTTTGTTCTGCTCGACTCAACAGAATATTTTGTTTTGACAAGTGGCCTCCATCCGGGCAGGCTGGCAAGGGTCAGCGGGTGCTATGTTGCGCCGGCGGACAGGATGCTAAAAGGTTATCCGGCGGAGAGTCAGATGGACCGGAAGGCGGTTGTTCGGGATGGTTATGACAAGGTGTCCTTCGCCTATCGGAACGGCGAGGCATCGTTCGACTACGCCGCGCGGATCAAGCGGGCCTGTCACGGGTTGC
Source organism: uncultured Phycisphaerales bacterium (assembly GCA_963788015.1). GTDB lineage: Bacteria > Planctomycetota > Phycisphaerae > Tepidisphaerales > Tepidisphaeraceae > JBBRHH01. Next base: position 225,185 of record CAWBEY010000011.1, on the reverse strand, counting down.
AACCGGGGGACGGCGTCCTCCGCTTCCTCGACCTGGGCTGTGGATGTGGGCAGCCCGTCACCGGCGCCCTGTCGAAGCTCGGCCGCGTCGTCGGCGTAGATCTCTCACCCGTTCAGATAGAGCGCACCCGGCGGATGGGAATCGAGAACGCCGAATTCGTCGTCGGCGACATGTGTACACTTGATCTGCCGCCCGGCACGTTCGACCTGGTGTGCGCGTTTTACTCGATCATCCACGTGCCCGTCGAGGAACAACCAGAATTGTTTCGCCGCATCCGCGCCTGGCTGAAGCCGGGCGGCCGCTTGGTTGCGACGCTCGGGGCGAACACATGGACCGGCACGGAATGCGACTGGCTCGGCGTACGGGGCGCGACGATGTACTGGAGCCATTCCGACGCGGCAACTTATCGCGTCTGGCTCGCCGACGCCGGGTTTGCCATCACGGAGGAAGAATTCATTTCGGAGGGAACGGGCGGTCACCAATTTTTCATTGCGGAGGCCGTCTAGGCGCCGCCCAAAGCGCGCAGCAGCGCGCATGCGCCGCCGCGGCCGCTCAACGACATTACGTTAGCAGGCACTGCGTGAGCCCACTGTCCTTCGAGGTCCGCGAGATTCACCAAGCCGCGAGCGGCGGAAGCCACGTCGTGAAGTACTCTGCAGAGATGGAACTGCACGATGGTTCGCAACCGTTCTCCGTGGAGATCGTCAGCGTGTATCCCCCCGATTGGTTCTCCTCCGACGCGACGGAGATCAGCCGTCAGATGATTCAACGCGGGGCGGTCCGCGCCTTTGAGGGTACAGGAAAGGCCGCACGCATCCGCGTGCGAGATTTCGTCATTCACCCTGTTGATTGGAAGCCGCTGTACGTCGAGGAATACACTTTTCGCACGCTTCGGGGTATGTTCGGCGGTGCCTGCTAACCAAGCACTGCACCGAACCGGGACCCCCACGGTCCCTGTAATTCGAACGCTGGTCGCCGGCCCCGGCCAGTGAATGTCGGTCCGTTATCCACCCTCGGCCAAACCAAATGATTAACGTTTCAGATTTCCATCGCCTCCCAGACGAAGACGCGTGGGTACGGCGATCGGAGCCGGAGATCATCATCGCGGGCACGGTCGATGGGCCGCTTCCGGGTCGCGTTCGAGTTGCTGACTTGGTACTCAGCGACATTGCCCGGGTTACCGTTGCCGCTTCGGCCTACCTTGAAAGTTTCGTTGATCGAAAGCGTTTCGCGCCTGCAAGCGAATGGCGCTTGGAGTGGATTGAATTTGGCCGGACGGGCGACGAACCGATCAGCGAGTTCATCGCCTATTTCTCACTTCTGGATGAAGATATCTACGGACTCTGGTCCGTGACGTTTCATTATGAAGAACGGTTTCCGATGTTGTACGGAATTGGATTCGCGCGGCGGCAACGATAAGTGTGGATAACCCGCCGCTGCACTGGACCGCGGCCGCGGAAGGTTTAAGGTACTTCAAACGGTCGTGGGCGTGGCCCCGGCCAGTGAACGGCATTACGTTATCCGCGTGACGACATGATCGACGCTGAAACCTTATTTCGCTACATCGTCACGCCGCTTAGGGAGTCCGAAGTCTCCGAACTGGAAGACATGTGCGGCAGATCGATCCCGCCGGCGGTGCGTGGATGGCTCAAGTCCGTGGGAGCTCCTCAGAACATATGCCACCACCCCTCACCCCGGCCACTCCCACCACCCCTCTCCCACCCCGCCCCCCCGGCACCAAATCCCGCCCCCACAAACACCCTTTTCCTTAGTGAAATTCGCGCGATTCGTGGCCAGTCTTTCTCCTCAGATTCCCCTCGACTCCCCACCCCCCAATCCTCAGCCACAAGAAATTTTCCTTGACACAAACCTAACATCCTTCATACAATACCTCCGGCCTGTAGCATCTTCCGGGGGAACACCCATGCCCACTGCATCCCCTCTCAGCACCCACCAGAGCCCCGGATGCACATCCGGGGCTTCTTCCCCCGCCCTCCGCCAAGCCATTTTCAGCCATTTTCAGCCCCGATTCGACGTGTCGTTTGGTGGTCGGTTATGTGTCCTTTGATAGTCGGTTAGTGGTCGGTTACGTGTCGGTTGGTGGTCGATTGGTGGTCGGTTATGTGCCGGTTTTTACAAGCCACTTTTGGCCTAACTCCTTGTCAATCCTCACCCCCCTCCCAAAAATCCGTGCGCAACTCAATTACAACAACCCAAAACCCACCCAAACCGACCACCCTTCCACTCTCCATCTCCTCATTCAGGAGAATGGCAGGGGGACGCACCGGGTTACTTATCCGCCGCTGCAACCGCCCCGCCCGCCCACTCCACCCTTCGCCCCGGCCACCCCGCCCGCCATCCCACCGCCTGCTGTCCACGCCCGTCCCCCTCCACCGTAACAAAAATTTGTGTGCTCATTCGTGCCCAGAGGGGGCCACCTGCCGGTACGAAAGCGGGATCAAAGTGACTGACGAAGAATTGGCGGCGGGGGGAATCAGAAGCGATCAGTTCCACGTTGTCTGGGTCGATTTTACTCGTCCGAGAGAGACAAATCCGACACGTCATCCTTGGGCGCCGCCTTCGCGGGCGCTCGTCTTGCCAGCTTGGCTCGCTTGGCCAGATCGCTCAGGGCTTGCTGGGCGGCCACGCCTGTATGTGTCTCCACCCACTTCACCCGGGGTTCCTCTTTTTTCTTGGTCATCGAGTGATTGTAGGCGCGATCACGCTCCGGCGATAGACGCCGCATTACCTGATCGGCGGCCCCGCCTGGCCACCGCGCCCGCCACGACGACGCCGCCGGCCCAGCGCCCCGATCCCGGTCGGGCCAGTCTGCCCCCCGCCTGTTGCTCCGGGCTCGGCCGGGGGCGGAGGCTGGGGTGTCTTGTGATTGTCAGCCCCCGCGCTGTCCTCAATCTCGTCTTCGGAGGCGCTCTGCTCAGGCGCTTGAAAAGTCTCCTGTCGCGGCGGCGGGAATGTCCCCGGCACCCGCGGCTCATTGGACGGGCGCTGCGGCCTCTGGCCCGCCTCCGGACGCTTCCCGACGAATCTACCGGCCTCCGCCTTCATCACCTCCGGCGGCCGCTCTGGCAAATCGCGCTCCAACAGTTCCTCGTTCGCGACCGCAATTGCCCGCCCACTATCCAGCCGCACCCGTACCAGTTGCGTGAGGATCATGGTTTCCTCCACCACGCCCACCCCTTCGCCCGTGCGCACTCTGTTCCCCAGGCGCGGCAGTTTGCGGCGCAAGTCGTCGTAGGTTTCCTCCTCATACCGCAGGCAACATTTAAGCCGCCCGCACCGGCCGCTGATTTTGTTGGGATCGAGCGTCGCTTTCTGCAGCTTGGCCGACCCCATGTTGATCGGTTTCAGCACTTTGAGAAACTGTTTGCAGCAGCAATGCTGGCCGCAGGTTTCGTAATCGGCCACCAGCCGCGCCTCATCGCGCGCTCCGACCTGGTGCATCTGGATGCGCGTGTGAAATCGCGACGCCAGGTGCTTCACCATCGCCCGGAAGTCCACCCGATGGTCAGACAGAAAAAAGAACGTCGCCATCTCCCCGCCCAGCAGCAACTCCACTTCCACCAGCTTCATCGGAAGCTGCATCTCCGCGATCAGCGTTTTGCAGGTGGCCACGTAATCAGGGCGCATCGCCTCGACCCGGCTCTGCTCGATGTAGTCTTCAGGTGTGGCGATTCGCAGGACCCGGCCCTCGGTGGTGAACGGATATTCCGATCCGCCGGAGTTGGCGATGAACTCCATCATCTTGTCGCGCGTGATGCTCTTGGCGCAGCCGCCGTTGGAGCAGGTGGTGGTCATCACCTCCGCAAGCTCAGTCCCCCGGCGTGTGCGAATCACCACCTTCGCCCCGCACCCCGGCCGGGTATCTCCCGAATACGCAAACTCCCCCATCATCCGCATGTGCCCATAGCGAACCACCAGCGAGGTCGGGGGCTTGATGGACGGCGGCGGCTGCAATACGGGAAGATCGATCATCGACATGATTTTGCTCATCCTCCAGCGCGAAAACCATTGGCCTGCTCAACCACAGCTCGCAACGGCCCAGCGACGCACCCGGAATATTCGACTGAGAATTGCTCTCCAGAGTCAGCGTACACGCGCCAGACTTCTGGCGAACAAGCTGTCCAATGTCGCCGCGAGTTGCTGGAAAATCAAGGAGATGTTGACGTTGGCATCCAGATACTGCTCCGCCTGTGCCGCGCCGTCGATGGCCGAGCAAAATGTTTCGAGCCGCTCCGGGTCGCTGGTCTGTGCCAGTTGCTCCCGAAAGAGCTGCGCAGCCAGCCGCAGGTAGAGCGCCAGCCCCTCTCGATTGCCCTGGTCCTTGCTCGAAAGCTCATCCCGCTCCAACTGCTTTGCGGCATACGCCTCGCCGGCCTGTTTGAACCAATCGGGCAGGTCGATGTCCGCGCCTCCCTGGATAATCCGCTCCAGCCGCCCCCGCAGTTCCAGCCCCGCTGCCACCACCCCATCCTCGATCCACTTCACCGCCAGCCCCAGCGAACCCTCCGCCAGCCGCGCTGCATTCTCCGCAACCCCCTCTTCAAACCCCCGCACCTGAAGCTCGCGCCGTATCACTTCCTTGCCAAGCGGCGCGAACCGCACCATCTGGCACCGGCTGCGAATCGTCGGCAACAGCGCCCCCGGCTGATCGGTCAACAAGATAATCAGCGTTCGTCCCGCCGGCTCTTCCAGTGTCTTCAAAATCGAGTTCTGCGCCTGCGCATTCATGTAATCGGCCTGCTCGATGACAAAAACTTTCCCATGCCCCATGCTCGCCTTGCGGTTGGCCGGCTCGATCAGTTCCGGCCGCAGCACATTGATCGACAAGTCGATCCCCTTGCTCTTGCCGGTCTTGTCGTGATACCGAATGTGCTCTTTGATGATGACGTGATAATCCGGGTGATTTCCCGCCCCGAATACCTTGCAGCTCGCACACCTCCCGCATGGTGCGCTCTCCACTGGCTTCTCACACAAAAACAGCCCCGCCAGCGCCGCGCTGTGGTCGCCTTCCCCACCCCCGCCGGCCCGGCAAAGATCAGCCCATGAGGCAACCGCTCGGCCAGATAAGCTCCGCGAATCTGCTCCACCGCCTGCCCCTGCCCGAAAATATCGGTAAACAAAGCCAACTCAGACATGAGCACCATTCTACCGGCTCCAACAACAAACCCCTCACAGCTCGATGAGCCACAAGGGGTTTGAAAGAAATGGGCCTGAGAGGATTCGAACCTCTGACCTCGTCCTTATCAGGGACGCGCTCTAACCAACTGAGCTACAAGCCCGTACGGCTTTCACCGAAAATTTGGAGTTGCGATTCTACGACCCCAATGCAGAGTGTCAACGTCCACTATTGCGCCAACTTCAGGTCTTTGGCAATCCGCTGGCTCAAGAGCGCCAGCACGTCATTGGCTGAATCTTCGTCATCACCGGCCAGACACCGGGCGTGCATTGCCAGCGCCAGGCTTGCGTAGCGCTCGGTTGAAAACGCCGCGCCCTCCATCGGCGTGAGCAGGCGCGCCACGAGGCCGGGCGTGCCGGCCGGCAATGCGGCGCACTGGTCCCGATACCCCACCACCCCGGCGGCCAGCACCATGATCGGCCGATAGCGCTTTTGTGCCTTGTTCCATTTCTCCACCGTTCCCGGCGTCCCGGCGCTGTAGCCAGTAAACGCGGCCGACATCTCCAGCGCATACGGCGCGAACATCGCCTTCAAATCCTCGCGCGTCAGCTTCCAGTCCACCCAGCGCGACAGATCGCCGTAATTGGCCAGCGACCCCTCCACGACCGCCGCCTCGCGCAACCCCAGCATCAGATCCTTGGCCGCAACGATGTTGGCGATTTTCGTCTTGTCCAACTCGCTATTGGGCGCGCCGGCCGCTGTCAGCACGTCGGTCATCAGCAGCTTCCAGCGCACATCCACTCCCGCAAGCTGGCCGGCGGCATATGTCTTTTCCACGTCCACGGGAACATTCAATGGTTTAGCCTGCGCCGTGTCATTGCCGAGGCTTGCCAGGCTGGCCAGATCGTTCAGCAGTCGCGCTGCATCGGTGCGAGCGTTGGAAGGAATAGCACCCGTCGCCGCCGACACCGCCGCCCGCACCCGCTGCTCCAGACTCCCAGCGGGTCGCGGCCGAAACGCCAGCAGCGCCTCCATGGTCTTGGGAAGCTGATCCAGCTTCTCCATCAGCTCTGCCTGCCGGTGCATCTCCTCGGCCACCTTCTCCAGGTCAGTGACGCTCGCCATGGGCGTGGGCTGCTTAAGGAGGTCCGTCACGGCCGTCACAAACACCGTGTCGCTGGTCTGGAACTGCCGCTCCAGTGCATCGATCCCTGTCTTATACGCGACGGCCGTCGCCGGATGCGGCAGCGCATCGAACCGCGCCTTGCACTGGGCATATTTCTCCAGCGCCGCAAGCGCCTTGCTGCCGTCCTCCTTGTTCTGCTCCGCCCACGCAAAAAGCGGCCCAAACTGAGCCAGCTGCGCCGGCTTGAAATTCAGCCGCTGCACGCGCGCCACCAGTTGCCGGTATTGCTGAAGCGAATCAATGCGCGACTGACCAGCGCCCGCGTGCGTGCATCGGTAAACAGCGCCAAGCCTGTGTCAGTTGCCCTTCCAGTTGGGCACGCGCATCGGGCGTCACGGCCGTATTCGCGCTTAGGCCCCGCTCCAGATCGACCGCCTGCGCCAGCACGTTCGAGAGTGCATCGGCCTCCTTCTCCTTGCCCGCCTGCGCCCCCAGGGTGTTGACAAGCTTGGCCACCACGGCCGTCTGCTCCTTGAGCGGCGCTGACAGCGTCATGCGACCCGCCTCCTCTGAAAGCTGCGCCACACTCGAATGATCCGCCGGAGTTGGCGTCGCCCGCTGCGCCACATCCGCCTTGGGCTTCGGCCGCATCGGCGGCAGCGTCTTAAGCACAACAGGCTCTGTCGCCGCGAACACAATGACGGCCTGCGCCGCCTGCTTGCATACCTCATCCAGCGACACCTTCGCATCCGAATCCACCAGCGTGAAGGTCAGCTGGTGAACCTGCGCGGCCGCATCCACGCGGGGCTTGTCAAATGCCGTCGATCCCCGTCGCTCAAGCGCCGCCTCGATCGCGGCCGTCGCATCGTTCAACATGTCGGCCCGCAAAAACGCGGCGGCCTGGTCATCCGTATCCGGCTTGGCGCTGTCGCCTGCACCAGCGCCTGTCGCACCAGCAAACGCAAGTCGATGCCAAGCTCCAGATTTTGCGGCGACGCGACGCTTGCACCTGAGCGCTTGGCCAGCAGATCGCCCAGCACGCCCTCCGCCGCGGCAAGCCGCTCGGCCACCAGCGCCTTCGCCGACGCTCCGTCCGTCACCTTGGGCCTGGTGGATGGCTTAGTCGCCGGGTCGCCCACCTTGTGCGTCCCGACGCCGGGGACGGGCGTCGGCACCGGCGGAATAGCGCGTGCAACCAGTGCGAATGACAGCATCAAAATGCCGGCAGAAATCGTCCATCGGCGCGAAGCGCGGCGTGAATCTGAGGTTGTTGTGGGGCGGGCCATGCGGTGTGTTCCTGTTGAAGGTGATTGCCAGGCGCGAGCATTGTAAGGCCCAGCGCACCCCCATAAAAGCCGCACCCGCAACAAAACCCAAGGCTGGATTGGTCCGGCGCCGGATGTCCTGCCAGCGTCGATGCGCCAGGCCGCCAGTCTAGCACCTAGCAACTAGCCCCTATCACCTAGCCCCTAGCCGTCCCCGCCGCCAACCGCATTCAGGGCAGCCGTCCTCGAACCTAAAATTCAAGTCATACCCGCAAGCCATGCAACGCCCCTGCTTCATCCGGCCGACTTCGCGCACGAATCGCCGCGGCCGGCTCAAGCCCAGCCACATCACCCACACCGCCGCACCATACACAAGCGAGTCAACCAACAAGCCGCTCCAGATCGGCCGCAAAGGGATCACGGCCGGGTGCGGCACCCGCATCGCCGTGGCGGCCGTCGGGTTTCGCTCACTACTCATCGCCAGCATCGGCCAGCCCCGCGCATCGATAGCGACGTTGCGAAATTTCCTTGCGCCGCCACTCACCTCCATCTGCGCCCACGACGGAACACTTGTTTCCGCAACGGCCGCGCTCACCAGCGTCGGTCCATTCGCAACGTCATACCAACTGCTCGCCTGTGCATCCGACGCCCACTGCGTCTTTCCATCCTCTCCCACCAGTCCCACCGCATCGATCTCGTTCCAACCGGCAACCGCCGGCGAGTCGATGTACAGCTTCACGCGCTTGGTCTTGAAATCCACCGACACCGGGATCTTTGAAACCCCCATGGCCGCGCTGGTAGGGGTGGGATCGGTCCCCTGCCACACTTCCACTTCCTTCCCATCACTCGTGAAAACCGTCATGCGCACCAGCGCCCCGGGCTTGTAGCTTTCATATACATCGATGCGCTGCGGCACCACCGCCTGCTCGTAATCAAGCATCAGCCATTCCGCCTGACCATCCGCGCTCATCGACGCCCACGCCGTCACCGCATCTCCGGCCGCCGTCGTATCCGGAGCGCCCGTCGCTTGCGGCGGGCTCCAGTTCAGGCCGCTCTCAGTCGAGCGCACCACATGCGACGCGCCAGGCCGTTCCCACACCGAAAGATTCATCCGCGTATTGCCACTGGAATAGCTGATCGTCTGCGGATTAACCGTCCCCGGGTCCACACCCACCGCCAGCGCCCACGCCACCACCACCGTGATCAAGACCCCCACGACCAGGTACGTCAAAAATTGCCGCAGGTGCAATCGCATCCTCGCGCCTTCCTACCCGCCCACCGGCACCTCGTAATATTCCAGCGCCCACTCCTGCATGTACCGCACCCTTTCCGGCCGAACCACATAAACAATCAACTGTGGGTTATCGATGCTTCCCAGATACTGCCGCAGCAGCCCATTGCTGTCCCAAATCTCCTGCAACACGGCGCGATCAGTCAGCACCTCGGCCCGGCCGGTGATGCGCATTTGGTTGTGATGCGGGTCCATGTAGCACAACTCAGCCTTGGGATTGTGGCTGATCTCCTCGGTCTTGTGATAGGCCCGAAGGTTGGCGATATAGACGGTAAAACCGTCCGTCCGCACCGGCGACACCGGCCGAACGCGAGGCTGATCGCCGTCGATCGTCGCGAAGAATGGAAACGGGTTCGACTGCATCACCGCCGCACAAAGGGCCGGCAGTTGAGCAGGATCAATACGCGGGGGCTCTGGTTTTGGCATGGTCACGTCATTCTAACACCTGCCGCCGCGAATGTGCCATTCTTTCCCATCGACCAGCCAGCCACAATCGTACGGTTTTATGTTATCGCGGGTGGCTTGGCCGGGGTGTCATTCGATTGTGCTGGAACACGTTTTGCAGCTTTTTTATCGGGTTTATTTAGCATGTTTCACTCCTTCTCTCATACGTTATTTCCACCGCCCGCCGCGCGGGCAAGGAGATTGTCCTATGGTCAGCCCAAACATTTCTACTTCGTCTGAAGTTGCCGGCATCATGATGCACGGCGTCATGACCTGGGCTTTGGCCCTGCTGATGATGGCTTTCTTCTTCGCCGGCTCATTTGGCGCGTATATCAGCCACAACGGCCCAAGCGCCATGAACTTGAGTAGCATGAACAACATGAACGCGACCTCCTCCTCCATGAACGGCACCGCCGCCGCGTGGGGCGCCTTTATCTCCATCGCGGTCGGACTCGTCGCCGCCGCCTTCGGCGGTATGACAGGCTTCCGCCGACACTCCTCCGTGTAACACCAGGTGCAAACCTCCATGACCCGCGGGCTCGGCGTTGGCCGAGCCCGCTTTCGTTTCGACTTTTCAAAGACCCCGCTCTTTGATCCTCCAGAACCGCACATTACGATGTTCCACGGATCGCAGCCGGTGAGGTCAGAGTCCGGTGCACGCACTTCGCGTCGAACGTTTGGGAAAGACGGAAATGGGATCATCGTCCAATGCGCGGCCGTTCTTTCCCGTGACCATGCTTCTGGCGTTTAGCGGAATGTTCGCCATCGCCTCCCTGTCACACGCCCAGCCGCCAGCCACTCTTCCCGCCCCACCAACAACCCAATCAACCGCGCTCCCCCTTGAAGGCACAATCCACGTCACCGGCTTTCGATACACCGGCAACACCAAGCTCTCGGCCGCCCAACTCGACACGGCCGTTCGAAAGATCCTCTCCAAACATAATCTGACCATGGAAGATCTTGAGCAGGCGCGTCAGGCCCTCACTATGGCGTATGTCGATGCCGGCTATATCAACAGCGGCGCGATCCTGCCCGATCAATCCGTCGAAGGTGGCCTGATTACTTTCAACATCGTCGAAGGCAAGCTGACCAACGTCGATCTGAAAGGCAACCAGCGGCTTCGACAATCCTACATCACCAGCCGCGTGTGGCCCGATGCCGGCGAACCGCTGAACATCCTTACGCTCAAGAACAACCTTGAAATTCTCCGTCTCAATCCAAACCTCCGTTCGATCAATGCCGAGCTGAAGCCCGGCCTCCTGCCCGGACAAGCCACCCTCGACACCACCGTCCATGAAACCTGGCCATACCAGCTTGCCCTTGAGTTCGACAACCGCCGATCTCCCAGCATTGGCGCTGAACGCTTTTCGCTGCTGGCCTCCGATTCCAACCTCACCGGCGTCTCCGATTCCCTCGCCGTTCGCTGGGGCCTCACCAAAGGGGGCCTGGAAGATATTCGATGGGCCGGGTCCAGCGACGTGAGCGCTGATTACACCATTCCCCTCAACGCCCGCGACACCACCCTGGAATTTAACTTCACCAACAGTGACTCACTGGTCGTGCAAACCCCCTTCACCTCTCTCAACATTCAAAGCCGCACCGAAAGCTTTGCCCTCACGCTACGCCATCCTTTCTACCGCACGCCTGACACCGACTTTGCGGTTTTTGTGACGGCCGCCCGGCGCTATAACAAAACGTTTCTGGCGGGCGCGCCTTTCTCTTTTGCGCCCGGCGCCCACAGCGGCGAAAGCGACGTTACCGTCTTGCGTCTGGGGCAGGAATACAACCACCGCACCACCGACTACGCCCTGGCCCTCCGCTCCACCTTCAGTTTCGGCATAGACGCGCTGGGCGCCACCACCAACCCGGATAGCGTGGCCGACAGCCATTTCTTTACCTGGCTGTTTCAGGCCCAGCACGTGCGACGCCTGTTTGGGTCCGATAATCAGATTATTTTCCGTTTCGCGACGCAGGTTAGCGCTGATCCCCTTCTCTCGCTCGAACAGTTCAGTATCGGCGGCCTGGACACGGTGCGCGGCTACCGCGAAAACGAACTGGTCCGTGACAACGGCATGATCGGGTCCATCGAGCTCCGCATTCCACTTCTCCAGAAGCAGGGGCAGGCGATCCTCACCTTTGCCCCTTTCGTCGACATTGGCTACGGCTGGAATAGCCGCGCGGGCGACAACAGCGTGCCCCCGGACCTTCTTCTGCCAAGCACAGGGATCGGTTTTCTGTTCACACCCAATAGCCATGTGAATGGACAAATTTACTGGGGCATCCCGTTCAAGAACGTCAAAGACTCCGGCCACAATATTCAGGACGAAGGCATCCATTTCGACCTGATCATCTCGGCCTTCTAAGAGCGCCCCTTCAATCGTTAGAACCACCCCAAATTTGCACTCGCCCTCACTTTCGGTGAGGATTTGTCCAGCATCTTTGTCCGATATACCAAGGTAAGTTTCGCTGCGACCTGACTCAAACTCGGAGAAACTGGACAACATGGTTGGTTCCAATCTTTCCATTCGCGGGGATTTTCAATTGGCCGCGCCGGCGCAACTCCGGCAGCAGAACGATGGCCTCTGGGTCGTTCTCTGGCGTCAGCGCTGGATCTTCCTTTCCACCCTCTTCTGCTTCCTGATCGCCGGGCTGATTTATTCGCAGGTGGCCCGCAAGATGTACACGTCGGTCGGCTCCTTCGCCATCAATCCCGAGCGCAATGACAACGCCGAGATGATCAACCGTATTCTTTCCACGCAGCAGAAGATCATCTCGTCGGCCCCCGTCCTGATCGGCGCCCTCACCGACGAGCGGGTTCACAACGCCCACATGTTCGAGAACGTCAAGAACAAGCTCGCGTACCTCAAGAAAGAGTTGCGTGTGGACGTGGGCAAACGTGACAACACCGTTACCGTGAGCTTCGACGCCCCCAGCGCGAAGGAAGCGCAGGACGTGGTTGAAAGCGTCTTGGGCTCATACCAGGAATATGTTGAGCGGCAAAAGCAGTCGACCAACAACCCGGACCTTGAAAAAGATCGGCGCCTCAAGGCCGAGCGTGAAGCGATCAAGGACAAGCTGGTTGCGGAAATGCAGACGTTTCGCGATGCCAACGCCAGCGTCGATCTCAGCGGTAGTTTCGCGACGGTCGAGCATGAAACTCTCCGCTCTCTTGCCGCGGCCCTGGCCGCCGCCCAGCGCGAAACTTCAGACGCGATGGCCGATTTTTCAGAGGCGATGAAGCCGATTCGCGACGATCCCGACAAGGCGCACCGACAGGCCGAGATGGTGGAGACGGCGCCTCCCACATCCATTGAGGCCGTCGCCACTCTAAAAAAAGAACTCGTTCAGTTGGATGACCAGATTCAGGAACTCCAGCGCCAGCACCTGCTCCCAACCCACCCGCAGATGGTCGCCCTGCGAAGCAAGAGTGAGGACCTCACCCTGCGCTATGCCGTTGCTTCCAAGAAGCGCTGGCAGGCCGCCCAGATTAAGGAAGCGGCCCTTAAAACTGAATACGAGCAGCAGCTTAAGAAAGAGCAGGATTTGGAGCTGAAGGTCAATCGCTACAACGTGATGAAAGACAACCTCGCCCGCACCCGCGAGGAGATTCGTGCCCTTGATGACAGGATCCTCGGCGCGAAAGTCGTCCGCGACACCAGCGGCCGGGCTATCGTGGTGCTGCAATCCGGCGATTTTCCCGAAAAACCGTCCTGGCCCAACACACCGATCGTGATGCTCATTGCGCTGGTGGCCGGTTCGCTCACAGGGCTTGGCTTTGCTCGGGTGCGCGAATGGACCGCCCCCCGGCTCCAGTCGCTTGACGAAGTTCGCAACGCGCTGGGCCTGCCCATCCTCGCGTGCATTCCTCATTGGATCGAGCACGGCGCCAACCCGCTTGATCCGATGGGAGACGTCGCGGAAGAATACGCCGATCTTCGCGAAACCCTCATTGCTTCCACCGCCGAGCGCGGGGCGAAGAACGTGCTCCTCACCGCCCCCTCCCACGCCCACGGCGTCAGCACCATCATCTGCAACCTGGCCAAAGCCATGGCCAAGGCCGGCGACCGCATCCTCATCATCGACGCCAATTTCCGCTCGCCCGCGCAGCACACGCTCTTTGATCTTCATCCGGAGATCGGCCTTTCCACCGTGCTGGCCGGCGACAACAAGGCCGAAGAATCCATCCGCAACACCGGCCTTCGGGGCCTGGACCTACTTCCCTCCGGGCCGATCCCCAAGCGTCCCTCTGATCTCCTTAAATCGGCAGCCTTCGAAGATCTGCTGCGCGAGATGGGCACGCAATATGACTGGGTGCTCATCGACGCACCACCCGCCACCGTCGCGCCCGACGCCCGCATCGCCAGCGCCTCGTGCGATGCCACCATCCTCGTCATCCGTGCCCAGAAAGGCGACCGCCGCCTGGCCGAGCAGGCCCACGACGCCCTCACCAGCGTTGGCGCACAGGTAGTGGGCATCGTCATCAACGACGTCCCCCGGCGGGGCAGTTGGGAAAGCGCCCACGCCTATATCCGCCCCCCCAGCAAATCCCCTCCACCCCGCACGAACTGGCCACCCCCACGCGACTTGAATAACTGCGAGCAACTAGCAACCAGCAACTATTCATCGATTCTAGCACCTATCCCCTGGCACCTATCCGGCCCCTAGCACATGGACCTCCTCATCATCGGCGCCGGCGGCCACGGCCGGGTTGTCCTCGACATCCTCCGCCTCTCCCGTAAATACAACGCCATCGCGTTCATCGACGCCGACGCCACCCGCGCAACACGACCGTCGCCGGTCTCCCTGTGCTGGGCGGCATTAACCTCCTTCCAAAACTCCGCCGCCAGAACGTCCGCTGCGCCATCGCGGCCATTGGCGACAACCGCATCCGCCGCAGTTACGCCCAGATGCTGCGCAATCACGACTTCGAACTGATCAACGCCATCCACCCGTCGGCCGTCGTCTCCCCCACCGCGACGCTGGGCCTGAACCTCATGATCGCCGCCGGCGCGGTCATTGGCACCGACGCCAAAATCGCCGACTCCTGCATCATCAACACCAACTGCGTGGTTGACCACGAATGCGAATTGGCAGATGCCGTCCACATCTGCCCAGGCGCCCTCCTGGCCGGCCGGGTTCGTGTCGGCGCGGGGGCGTTCATTGGCTTGGGCGCCAAAATCCTCCCCTGCCTCCAAATCGGCCAAGACGCCACCGTCGGCGCCGGTGCCGTAGTGCTTCAGGACGTTCCCGCCAATACCACTGTCGTTGGCGTCCCGGCCCGAGTTCTCCATAAAGTGGCCCCCAACGCATGACCGCCAATGTTCGATATTCCTTACAAAACGGTAACCCACTCCTCTTGAAACTGCCTCAATGCCAACGATAGAATGTATGCACGAGGGAAGTGGACGGATCCACGCGAGAGTTCAGTTCGAAAGGAGCCGTACCATGAGTGCGGTATACAACCCAGAGTCTGAAGTGATTGCGGAGATTGAGCGCATGGAGTTGGAGGCCCGCGACATGCGACGGCGCATCGAGCACCTTCCCAACCCGGAAGACAAGCGCGTTCTCAATCGCCTTCTGAAAGAATCTGAAGAACACATCGACTATCTTCGCGCCCGTCTCCCTTGAAGCGCGAACGTTCATTGAAATTCCATTGGTTGCACCGGCCGGGCAACCAAGCCTTCTATTGCTCCCGCCCTGAGTCTATTCTTCTCAGACTCATGCACCTCGCGATCCTCTCGCTCGCCGTCGTCAGCTTTGCCATCTCGCTGTGCGCCACCTTTCTTATCCGCAGCCTGGCCCTGCGCATTGGTTTTGTTGATAAGCCCGGCGATCGCAAAATTCACCAGAATCCCAAGGCCCTTGGCGGCGGCATCGCCATTTATCTGGCTGTCATCCTCCCCATGCTTGCGGGCGTTGTGTATCTCAACACCGTCACTCTCGCCCCATCCCCCGGCCACTCTGCCATAGACCGGGCCCGCAACAGCCTCGCCATCCATCAATCCGGCATTCGCGAGCATACGCCCCTTGCCATCGCCCTCTTCGCGGCCGTCACGCTGATGCACCTGCTGGGCCTCTGGGATGACCGAGCGTGCGCTTGGCCCGTATCTCAAGCTCTTTCTTCAGCTCGCCATCACCACTGCCCTGGTCGTCTTTTTCGATCTCCGCGCTCTCACCGTCCTGGGACCGATCCCCTCCATCGTGCTTTCCGTTCTCTGGATCGCCGGAATCACCAACGCCTTTAACTTCCTGGACAACATGGATGGCCTATCCGCCGGCGTCGGCGCAGTCTCGGCCACCGCTTTCCTGGTCACCACGCTCAGCATGCCACAGCCCCAGTGGTTCGTGGCGGCCGTCCTTGCCCTGCTGCTTGGCGCGCTGATCGGCTTTCTCTTCTTCAACTTCAGCCCGGCCACTATTTTCATGGGCGACAGCGGCAGCCTTATCGTTGGCTTTATTCTCGGCGCACTCACGATCCGCACGACGTTCATTCCCGTTGGTACGCCCCCGGCGGCCGGTTGGTATCCGGTCTTCGCACCCTTGATCGTGTTGGCAGTTCCGCTGTATGACCTGATCGTGGTCAGCGCCATCCGCATCGGCCGGGGCAAAAGCCCGTTTGTTGGTGATACCAATCATCTGAGCCATCGCCTGGTTGCCCGAGGCATGACCCGCCGCACGGCCGTCCTGTGCATCTACCTGATGACGGCCGCCACCTCCATCGCGGCCATCCTGCTCATCCACGTCGAATCCACCTTCGGCGCAATGCTCATCATGCTCCAAACCCTGCTGGTGCTCGCCCTCGTCGCCCTCCTGGAACAACACCCCCTCCCCCACAACGCCCTGAACCCTAAACCCTGAATCCGAACCCTGAACCCTCCCCAAATGCCCCTCCTCACCCTCACCCGTTCCAACTACTACCGCGCCGCCACTGCCCTCGTCACTGGCGACGTGATCATCGGCGAGCAATCCAGCCTCTGGTTTAACGCTGTTATTCGCGGGGATGAAGCTCCCATTCGCATTGGCCGGCGGGTGAACGTTCAGGATCACGTGCTGATCCATTGCGGCCATCGTATCCCCAACATCATCGAAGACGACGTCACCATCGGCCACGGCGCGATTGTTCACGGCGCCTTTGTCGGGCAGGGCTCGCTGATCGGCATGGGGGCGATCCTGCTGAACAACACCCGCGTCGGCCGTGGCTGCCTTATCGCGGCGGGCGCGGTGCTGTCGCCCGGTTTTGAAGTGCCTGACGGCATGGTTGTGATGGGCGTCCCTGGAAAGATCGCCCGCGCGGTTGATGAGAAAGATCGCGAGTACCTGACCTGGCTCACGCCCCATTACATCGAGCTCGCCCAAGCTTACGTCCGGGGCGATTATCCGGAACATTGAAGTGCGATGATGAGTGGACGTTACTTGCCCGGCGGCGTCACCAGTTCGCGCAGACGTGCCAGCAGGGTCTCACAGTTTACCGGTTTGCTGAAGAAGTAGGTCGCCCCCACCAGCTTCAACGAGTTCACGACTTCCATTGATGTGTCGCCGCTCAACACCACGATCGGCACCATGGGCCCATACGCATCGCGCAGGCGCTGCGACAGCACCAGCCCGTTCAGGTCCGGGAGATGTACGTCAATCACCGCCGCCGCCGGCCTCACCTTCTGCGCATAGCCAATGCCCCCCATCGCGGAATGGAAGACCGTTGGCTGATAACCGGCGCTGCTCAAGAGCGTCTCAAGCGCTTTTGCAACACCCTTGTCATCCTCCACGATCACGATTTCCGGCAGTCCATTGGGTTCAACGTCGGTGGTTTCACTTGCTGTCATCAGGGGCGAATTTTAACAACGCCCCCAAATCGGGGGAAGGCTTCAAACATCGCAAGCATCGGCGACGCAACTAAACGCCCGCGCCGGCGGTCCGTCTATGACTGCTATAACGCCCAGGCCCATCCGGCGTGACGTGCGGCACCGACTCGGATATATCAAACCGCCGTGGAACCGTTGCTCCAACTCGCCGCCGTCACCAAGACCTTCGCCGGCGTACAAGCGCTTCGCGGCGTCACATTTGATCTTTATCCGGGTGAAGTTCACGCATTGATTGGTGAAAATGGGGCGGGCAAATCCACCCTCATCAAAACCATCACCGGGGCCCATCTCCCCGATAGCGGCGAGATCCGTGTCGCTGGCCAAAGCGTTTCCTATAACACGCCCAGCCTCGCCCGTGCCCTGGGCATCGCCGCCATTTATCAGCAGCCGGCCCTCTTCCCCGATCTCACCGTCGCCGAAAACATCGCACTCGGCCTGGAAAGCACGGGCGCCTGGCGACCCATCCGCTGGAACCATCGCCGTCAGCGCAGATCGATCTGCTCCAGCGCATCGGGGCGGCTATCGACCCCGAATCGCACGTCCGCCAGCTCACGATGCCCCAGCAGCAACTGGTCGAGATCGCGCGGGCGCCTGGCGCGAGCGCAAAAATTCTCATCATGGACGAGCCCACCGCCTCCCTGAGTGATCGCGAAACCGATCACCTGTTCCGCGTGGTCCGCGAGCTTCGCACGCAAGGCGTCGGCATCATCTACATCTCGCACCGCCTCGAAGAACTATCGCAAATCGCCGACCGCGTCACAGTCCTTCGAGATGGCAGCGTCGTCGCCACCCACGCCCTCTCGGAGGTGAGCCGCGCTGACCTGATCCGCCTGATGGTTGGCCGGGAACTTTCGGCACGGTCTTCCCAAAGATCACCGTCGAACTTGGCGCGGTCGCCCTGGAAACCCGCAACCTCTCCTGCCGTGCAGGCGGCTGTGCGCGACATCAACCTCTCGCTCCGGGCGGGCGAAATTCTGGGCGTGGCCGGACTCGTCGGCGCAGGCCGGACTGAATTGGCCCGCACTCTCTTTGGGCTGACCCCCGCCGATTCCGGCCAGATTCTCCTCAACAACCGCCCTGTGCGCATCGATACCCCCGCCCGCGCCGCCGGCCTGGGCATCGCATATGTCCCCGAAGATCGCCGCCGCCATGGCGTTATTCTTGATCTTCCCGTCTCCTCCAACATCACTCTCACGATCCTCCGCCAGATCGCTTCCGGCGGGTTCCTGCGCTTCGGCGCGAGCGCTCCATCGCGGCCTCCTTCGTCGAACGACTCGGCATCAAAACCGCCTCCCTCTCTTCACCCGTCTCCACGCTGTCGGGCGGCAACCAGCAGAAAGTCGCCCTGGCCCGCTGGCTTGCCGCCAAGCCAACGGTTCTCATTCTCGACGAGCCCACCCAAGGCGTTGACGTCGGCGCGAAATCCGAGATTCACCGCTTGATGGGCGAATTGGCCTCGCGCGGCCTGGCCATCCTGATGATCTCCTCCGAGCTCCCCGAAATCCTCGGCATGAGCGACCGCATCGCCGTCATGCGCGGCGGCTCCATTGTCGGCCTGCTTGACCGCACCAAGGCTACCCAGGAACGGATCCTCGACCTCGCCCTTGGCCACCACGCACCGGAGCCCGCTCTCTCATGATCCACCGCTACAAGCGCGAACTCTCCGTCGCCGCCGCTTATGGCCTGCTGCTGCTGGTCCTCGCGATTGTCTCGCCGTCGTTTTACAAGGACCAATTCCGCGACATCCTCATCAGCAACGCTTACGTCCTGGTCGCGGCCGTCGGCATGACCCTCGTCATCCTCTGCCGCCAGATCGATATTTCCATCGGCTCGCAGTTGTCGATCTGCGGCGTATTGGCCGGGCTGTTCTCCCGCGCGGGTGTGCCCATGCCGCTGGTCGCTCTTGCCACCATGCTGGCCGGCGCAGCCATGGGCGCGGTTAACGGCCTGCTGGTCGCGTGGGTCGGCATGCCCTCCATCGTCGTCACCCTCGCCACGCTCGTCATTTTCGGCGAATCCCTCCGCTGGATCCGCCAGGGCGCGGCCGTGCAAAATCTCACCGGCTTTCAATGGTTTGGCCTCGGCCAGACTCAGGGCCAGTGGGTCATCGTTTTAGTCGCGCTGCTGATCTTCTGCGGCTTCGCCTGGTCTATGCGGTATCTCCCCGCCGGCCGGGCCGTCTACGCCGTCGGCTCGGATCAGGAAGCCGCGCGCCTCGCGGGCATCCGGCCAAGGCGCGTCACCTTCGTCGTGTTTGTCGTCATGGGCGCACTTACCGCGCTTAGCGGCCCTTCTCAACGCCGTCTGCTTCCCGCAGGTGGAAAGCGCGGCCGGCACGGGATTGGAATTAAAAGTCATCGCCGCCGTCGTCGTAGGCGGCGCGGCCATCTCCGGCGGCCGGGGCACGCTCATCGGCACCCTGATCGGCGTTGGCTTCCTGGGCACCATCAGCCCCGCCCTCGTCTTTCTTGGCGCACATGCCTACTGGGAAAAATCCATCCAGGGCGCTGTCATGCTCCTGGCGGTCGCCACCGACGCTTTGCGGGCAAAGGAGTAACCCATGACCGCTCTTTCGCCCTCCACTACAGCCGCAAATCGCCACTGGCGCCGCGCCCTGCTTCATCCCCAGTCTCTCCTTTGCGCACTCATCCTCGCACAACTAATCCTCTTCTCCGTCACCGGCACCAATTTCCTGTCGCTGGAAAACGCCTTCGAAATTCTCCGCTTCAGCGTCGAGGTTGGCCTGCTGGCCCTGGCCCTTACCCCCGTCATCCTCACCGGCGGCATCGACCTTTCCGTCGGGTCGCTGCTAGGCCTGTGCGCCGTGGTCTTTGGCAAAATGCATCGCGACTTCCACTTCCCCCTCTACGCCGCCGCGTTCGCCACTCTTGGCATTGGGGCGCTGGCCGGCGGGCTTAACGCGCTCCTCGATCACCCGCCTGCGCATCCCCGCCCTCATCGTCACCCTAGGCACGTACTTCTTCTTCCGCGGCCTGGCCGAAGGCATCACCCACGCCGTCGATAACTTCACCAACTTCCCCCAGTCCTTCCAATCCCTCGGGCAGGGCTATCTCTTCAACCAGATCCCCATGCAGCTCCCCATTTTCCTTCTCATCGCAATCACCTTCTGGCTGATGATTCACCGCACCACCATCGGCAGAGGCCTGGTTGCCATCGGCTTTTCCCCCGAAGCGGCGCGGCACGCCGGCCTCCGCGTCGATCTGCGCGTCAGCTTCGTCTATGTCCTGTGCGGCCTGGTCTCCAGCGTCGCCGCCATCATCTATGTCGCCCACGTTAATCAGGCCAAAGCCGACGCGGGAACGGGATATGAGTTGCTTGCAATCACCGCCGTCGTCCTGGGCGGCACCTCCATCTTTGGCGGCCGGGGCTCCATCCACGGCACTCTTCTGGGCCTTCTCGCCATCGCCGTCCTCCAGCGCGGCCTGCGCATGTCCGATCTCCCCACCGAACTGGCCGGCCTGCTCAGCGGCATCCTCCTCATCGCGGCCATCGGCGGCAACCAGCTCCTCTCCCGCCTCACCGCCAACCGCGCAGACGGCCTGATGTGAATCCGTGCCGCCTGTCCGGCCCCTGCCGCCTGCACAAACCCGCGCCTCCCATCTTCCCACCGCAGCGTTATTCCAGGCCCGCCATGAGTTATCGGGACGTGTACGCACCGCGCCCGCCCCACAAACCTTCCGTATATCAAGAGTGTCTATCGCTACGGGAAGTTTACGGCGGCACGATTGCCCCAGCGCCAAAGGAGCTTGTATGAAAAAGGCACTCTTCGCCATCGTGTTCAGTCTGTTCCTGCCGACGCTTGCGATGGCCGGCGGCCATCGGTCGAGCTTTGGCGTTTCAATCGGATTTGGCGGCGGCTACTGTCGGGGCTACGACTACGGCTGCTACCCCGCACCGGTCTACAGCTTCTCCTACGCCCCCGCCTATTCCTACTACCCAAGCTACTCCTATTACCCGGCCTACAGCTACACAACCTATAGCTACGCCGCACCGGCCTACGTCGCCCCCGCACCCGTTTACGTGGAACCCGCGCCGCGCGTGTACATCGAGTCGCGCTACCGCGATTACGGCCGGTACTATGACTCCGACCGCTGCTATCGCCGATACTAATCTTGAGTAGTCTCAGGCCGCGCTGCGAGAGGCCGGGAAAAAACAACGCGTCGGGAGTCGATTGGCTCCCGACGCGTTTTTGTTTGAACGATGATGAACGACCGATGGCGAGTTAACTCTCACGACAGCCCGGTGGCCGACGTTGGCACATTGCCCGCGTTGAATGAACCGACGAACGTTGGCACGAACGCATTCTTCAGGATGTTACCTTTCAAATCAACGGCCGCGAATTGCCCGCGGGCGTACAGCCGGCCTTTTTTCTTGAAGAACACACCGTTGATGCGCACGTTGAATTGGGCGCCGTTGCCGTCGGTCAGAAGAATGTTGGCGGTCCCAAGGCCCTTAAATCCAAACTTGCCGACGCGGCGGAGGGGGTTGATGATCTGAATCGAACCTACGCCACTGCTTTGGCTGCTCGGCGTCAGGTTGGTCAACACCAGAACGAGATTGACGGTCTTCCCGTCCGTTGACATGTTGCCGATCCCGTCGAACTGGAGCACCGCCAGGCTCTTGATCGACGGCACGCCGGAGGTATTTCCGACCGGCCCGGCAAGCTGCCGCGTGTAGCGGCTTGCAACGGCGGTATTGCCGTTGATGATGCCGGCGATACTGAATGCCACCTGGTCAGCCTTGGGCGTTCCCCAACCGGTGGCCAGATCAAATCCCGTGTGGGCGACTTCTCGCACGCCACCCGTCTTAACGTCATTAAAATTCTGCGAAAAATGAATCTTGGCGGCGTTGTAGACTGCATTGGGCAGGTCTTCGCCAATGGGGTTCTGGTTCACGGCCCCACGGATCTGGTTGGCGATCAAGGTGATCACGCCCCAGGCAGCCGCGCCAAGCCACCTCCAGCCATCTGTTCCCACCCAGCAGCACCGGTGGTATCGAGCACGGCCACGCCCGTCGCCGGATCGCTCAGAAAGCTCACGTCCGGCCCCGCACGATGAACAATTCGTCCGCTGGGAGTGCTGACTGCGAAAGGATCCAGGTTGGCCAACGGCACCTTGTTCACGGTAACGCCCGCCTGATACGGCGGCTGCACGAAGATGCTGCTGAATCCCCCCGCACCATCGTCATTTTCGAAAGGCGTATCAGCCAATACCCAAGGTGATTCACTGACCCGCGTGCCATTGGAGGTAGTATTCAGCGTAGTGCCGCCCACTGCCAATACATTTGGCGAGCTGCCCGGATAAGACAGTGCGTCATTCTCATTTGTGAGGTCGTCGCCAGGTTCAAAATAGGTATCTGAATCATCCTCCGGTGACGCAGGTGCTATATAAGAAATGCTCTGATTAGCAGGATTGGTGAAGAGCGATTCCAATTTCAGATCATCCTTCGCCGTTCCGGGAAAGAACGCTGGATCACTCTCAGCACTGCCATTTGCACAGACAACCACGTCGCCTTTGCCCTTGACGGCAGCACTCGCGCGGGCGATCCCGGCGAAATAGTCCTGCTTCTGCTTCGCCGCGGCGCCTACCGCCTGAAACTCCAAGGGCGTCTCCTCAACATGAATCGAGGCGAGCGGCACCAAGGCGTGAATCCATTCCACGATCATTGCTTCGTTATGCGCCATCGCGGGTGCAACGTCTGCCCCATTGGGATTCACGATAATGTTCCCGTTGGGGACGGTAAACTGCGTGTTCACCGTCAGCGACGCCGTTCCTAGCCCAAAAGTGCTTGAAAAAAGGTCTAGATCAGCTTGGAGCGTGGGATCGTGTCCGATGCACACGACGGCAATGGTTTGGCCGGTCCCGAGGTTTTGAAACAAAGACCGAAACCGAGGCTCGTTCTTGAAACGCGCGTACAACTTGTCAAACCCGTAAGCGCGCTCAAGCTGTAAAGGCGTAAGGCCAACGATTGGTCCAAGCCCGCCGCCCGGCTGAACAATCGCCGCCGGCGCCATGATATGCGGCAACGCCGTCTGAATAGCCGCCGACATCAGCGTCCGCGTCTCCAGCGATTCAACCGTAAATATCGCGCGGGCAGAGCGGCCATCTTTTCGATCCTCGATATCCTTCACAAGACCTCCAGCGGGCGCAGAACCCGCGCAATGGTGAGAAAGCGCAAACACAGCCTGTGCATCAGTATAATCTCCCCACCAGCAATATGGCAAGAACCATCACGTCGCCACGCAACTATTGCTTCAGGACCGTCTCAATCACGCCGTTGTAAGCGATGAGGGTGAGATACGTCCGCAAGCCAAAGCCACTGTGGTTTAACGCTTCGTCGGAATAGTCTCCATTCCATTGTTTCGGGGCCGAGGGATGCACGCCGTCTTTGGAGATCAGCGTGGGCACCTGATAGCTGTCGCCGGGGGCCTCCTTGAATTTTGGCGAAGCTCCGTCCCAATCGTCTGGCCGGCGCTTCAGACATTCTTCCAGGTAGTCGATGACGGGCACTTTGAGATCGCGGCCGATCGTCCGAACCTCGGCCGCGAAGGCTTTGCAAAGTTCCAGTTTCCCTGATCGCGGGGGGATGGTGCTGAGGATCACGACGGTGCCGTTGTCGAGGCACTGTCGGACGACGCTGCGTATGTGTTTGGCGTACTCATCGGCCTTGATCTGATTCAGGTCGTTGGTGCCGAACATGATCACCGCGACTTCCGGGTTGAGCTTCTTAAGCCAGGCCCCCACGTTCTGATCGGCCCAGACACTGGTTTGGCCGCCATCGTTGCCATAGGCGGGGCCGCGCCATTTGTCCCAGCAGTCCTTAACCATGTACCCCTCGACGGCGGCATACGCTTTCTCGGTGGCCGCGTCCATGTTTTTGTGGTCCCAGTGCAACGGCGCCCAGTAGGCGAGGGAGACGGTGATCGAGTCACCGAAATGAGCGAGAGTTCCGGGTTTGCCTGTAAATTTTTGATGAACTTCCCGCATGGCCGCAATGCAGGCGCGATCATCGGCCGGCTGCGTTGTGGCCCGGCCAACTGCCATACGCGTGAGTGATAGCAGCAGAATAAAGGCCAAGGTTGCGAGGATGGATCGCATTTGGTTCTCCAGTGTTATCTGATTCCCATCGCGTGCAGATTGCGCAGGCTGATTGTCAGACTCTCGAACGGATCGCGCTGGCAAAGGTCCTGCTCAACGATGTACCACTCGACACCAGCCGCGCCGCAAGCTTGAAGAATGGCTGGCCAGTTCATGTTTCCTTCGCCCACCTCCGCCATGATCGGCTTAGGCTGTTTGGCCGACTGAACCCGCTTTTCAAAGTCGTCGGCGCTCTCGCCTGAGATGCGATCGACTCGGGCATGCATGTCCGTGGCGACCACCATGTCCTTCAGATGCACGAGTGGAACCCGGCCAGCCAGTTTGGCGACCCACGCCGCCGGGTCCGCCCCGCCATGCTGGAGCCAGTAAGTATCGATCTCGAAGGTGACTGATCGACTTGTGGCGCTGATGAGGATGTCGAGGCCAGTTTTGCCATCATACTTTTCGAGTTCAAAGCTATGATTGTGATAGGCAAAGACCAGCCCGTCGGCCGCCATTTTCTGGGCCACGCTATTGGCATCGGCGGCGAAGCGTGCGTACCCCTCCGCACTGCGGGTATTCAATAGG
This sequence comes from uncultured Phycisphaerales bacterium, assembly GCA_963788015.1. Lineage (GTDB taxonomy): Bacteria > Planctomycetota > Phycisphaerae > Tepidisphaerales > Tepidisphaeraceae > JBBRHH01. The sequence goes on along the minus strand of CAWBEY010000011.1, from coordinate 200,378 downwards.
CATGCTCCCCAGGGCCGCGTACTTGCAGCCAAGAATGCGCTGTTCGTCGGCCACGGCGGCCGTGTGGTCGCGCAGGCGGCCAAAGGGTTCATGGGTGGCGCAGCATGTCAGCCCCTCGCCGCGCAGAATCGTTGCCAACTCCGTCGGATCAATCGGCCCCAATGCCGAGCATTGAACGGCCTGGTACCCAATCTCCCGAACTTTCTTGAGCGTATGCGCAATCTCCGACGGGGTCTTCGTAAAGTCGCGCAACGTGTACAACTGGGCCGCCAACCGTGATGCCATGTCTGTTCCTTGGTCAGTGAAGCTGCAATAGCGCTACGCCTCGGGCGGGCGGCGCTTGGTCTTGGCGAGGTACTGGTCCCGGCCGGCCTGATAGGCCTCGGCCTCCACCGCGTCCTGGGCCGCGTCGCGCTCGGCCGAGTGATAATCCTCCGCACCCTCTTCGCGGCGCCACGCAGGCCGATATTCACCGCAAAGCCGGCCATGTATTTTCCGGAGCATCGGAACGCACCAGCCGCACCCCGTCCCGGCCGACAGGCACTCAGAAATCTGCGAGGCAGCGCGGGGGTGCTCAATGCGGCAGAAGTTTTCGATCTTCCGCAAAGGGACGTGGAAGCAGAAGCAGATCGTGTCGTCAGGGCCGAGGGGCATGGGTGAAATATCTACACTTTTGGGATTCTACACGTTACTTGATCAATGGAACGCGTTTCGAGCCTCGTATCATCTTATCGCGAGTTAAAAGGGGCGCATTATGAGCGATGCTGGTGGCGGCGATGATTTCGTCGGCCGGATCCCCGCGAAAGTCCAATTCGTTAAGAGCATTATAAACCGGCAGATCAATAGGCCAGATGTGTAAGCGAGAAATGACGCGAGCGGTTTCGCGCGCCGCAAGGTCGATTTCAATGCGCCCCAGCTCGTTCAACTTGTACAACTCCCACAGGACGATCCCTGAGATGCCCCAACGCTGTGCGCTGAGGAGGTTGCGCTCGCGCACCGTTACGACGCCATTCAATGCGAAGACAAGAATGTGTGTGTCAAGATTGAGCATTCCACCGGACCCCTGTTGACATCAAGTCACCCTTGATCTTCATCTTGCCTTTAAGACTCCCAATCAGATCGCTGGAATTGTCGCTGAATGGCGTTAATTTCGCGACGGGCCTGCCGTGCTTGGTGATCACCAAACCATCCGGGTCGACGGCCTCCAGGAGCGAAAGGCACTGTTCCTTGAACTTTGCAGCTGGGATAGTTCGCATGGTCACATTATATGGCTAGACACAATCAGTGTCTATAACTGACATGGTAGAGATGATCTACAATGACATCATGGCGAGCAAGATCAACATTCACGAGGCAAAGACGCATTTCTCAAAGCTTCTTGCTCGGGTGCAGGCTGGTGAAGAGATCGTGATTGCCAAGGCTGGAGTTCCATTGGCGCGGCTGGTGCCGGCTGCGCCGATGCCAGAAAAGCGTGTGCTGGGGACCGCCAGGGGACAAGTCTGGATGAGCGATGATTTTGATGCTCCACTGCCTGACGATCTGCTCAAATCGTTTTTTACGTAGTCGCAGGTTGTGGTGAATCAAACATCAAAATACTTAGCCTGCGGATGATGCACGACCAGCGCATCCGTAGATTGCTCAGGCACAAGCATATAGTTCTCGCTCAGGTTCACGCCAATTTCCTCGGGGCGTAATAGCTGCACCACCTTCGCCCGCTCCTCCAAATCCGGGCAGGCGGGATAGCCGAAACTGTAGCGGCTGCCACGGTACTTCTGCTGGAAGAGCCTGCGGACGTTGGAATCGTCCTCGCTGCCGAAGCCCAGTTCCTGCCGCATGCGCTTGTGCCAGAACTCGGCCAGCGCCTCGGCCGATTCGACGCCGAATCCGTGCAGATACAGATAATCCTGGTACTTGTCCGCCGCCCGTAATTGCTCGGCCAATTCCGTAGCGCGATCGCCGACAGTCACAAGCTGAACTCCCAGCACATCGTACTGGCCGCTCTCGACGCTGCGGAAAAAGTCCGAGACGCACAAACGCCGCCGCCCTTCCTGCCGCGGAAAATTAAACCGCAGCCATTCGCGCGGCTTGCCGCAAGGCTGATTGCGCGACGGATGCGCACCGCAGGTGCAGCCCTGAAACTCCTCTACGTGGTAGACGATCACGTCATTGCCCTGCTGCTGAACGGGGAAGTAACCGTAGACAACCTTCGGCTCGATGAAGCCCTCGGCCAGCGCACGCCGCTGAAGCTCTTCGAAGACAGGCCGGGCTTTTTCTTCAGTAAGGCGCTCGAATTCCGCGTCGTTTAGCTTGCCCTTGTTGAAGCCCCATTGGCCACGAAAAAGCGCCAGCTCATTAATGAACGGGAAGATGTGGCCGAGCGGAATATCCTTGACCGCCCGCCGTCCCCAGAAGGGCGGCGTTGGAACGGGATTATCGTTTGCGACCTTTTGCACGTCGGCCGCGTCCATCGAGACGGGCTTGACGGCGCTGGCGCGAAGTTCCTTGCGGCGCTTGGTGCGCTCGCGCTGTTCGCCGATGACCGCCTGGATGTGGCCGGCGGCGATCTTGTCCATTGCGTGCAGGCCGGCAAAGGCGTCCTGGCAGTAGAGCAGCGGGCCCTTGTAAACGCTGGCAAGATCGTCTTCGGCATAGTCGCGCGTAAGGGCCGCGCCGCCAAGCAGAACCGGAACGGCCACGCCGCGGACGTTCATCTCTTCAAGGTTGTCCTTCATCACGCCGACGCTCTTGACCAGCAGGCCGCTCATGCCGATGGCGTCCGCATTCTTTTCCCGGGCGGCCTTGAGGATGTCGGCGACGGGCTGCTTAATGCCAAGGTTGTAAACCGTGTAGCCGTTGTTGGTGAGAATGATGTCCACGAGATTCTTGCCGATATCGTGAACATCGCCCTTCACGGTCGCGAGAACGATCTTGCCCTTCGACTGGCCTTCCACCTTTTCCATATACGGCTCAAGATGGGCGACGGCGGCCTTCATCGTCTCCGCGCTTTGGAGCACGAACGGAAGCTGCATCTGGCCAGAGCCAAAGAGCTCGCCGACCACTTTCATCCCCTCCAGCAGGATGTTGTTGATGATCTCCAGCGGCGGATACGTCTGGCGGGCCTGCTCCAGGTGTTCAACAAGATTGCGTTTCTCGCCGTCGATAATGTGGCGCTTCAGCTTGTCTTCAACAGGCGTGTTCTCGTCTTCGGGCGCAGCCTTGGCGGCCTCCGCTCCGTCGGGAAACAGGTTGACAAAATGCGTGAGCGGGTCAAAGCCTTCCCGGCGGCGGTCGTAAATCAAATCCATCGCCGCTTCCCACTGCTCAGCCGGAATGCGATTTTGCGGAAGGATCTTCGATCCGTGGACGATCGCCCCAGTAAGCCCGGCCTCGCGAAGCTCGTGGAGGAAAGCGCTGTTGAGCACCACGCGCGCGGAAGGTTTCAGGCCAAAGGAAATATTGGAGAGGCCAACAACGGTGTGGCAATTGGGCAGCTCGGTGGTGATTCGGCGCGTGCCTTCAATAGTTTCAACCGCGTTACGGCGATCTTCTTCAATACCGGTTGAGATAGGGAGGACGAGGGGGTCGAACAGGAGATCTTCATCCCGCAGGCCATACTTATCCACGGCCAGGTCGCGGATGCGTTTGGCAATGGAGATTTTGCGCTCGGCCGTGCGCACCATCGCATTAAGCTTGTCCTCATCAATGGTGCCGGCCACGACGGCCGCGCCATATTTTTTCGCCAGCCCGCACATGTGAGCGATGCGTTCTTCGCCGTCTTCCAGGTTCATCGAGTTCAGCACGCATCGGCCGCCCGCAAGCTTCAGGCCGGCCTCCATCACGTCCGGGTTGGTGCTGTCCAGCATCAGCGGGACGGGGATGGAGTTGACGTAACGGCGCACCACTTCGTGCATGTCGCGCACGCCATCGCGCCCAACGAAATCCACGCAGACATCCAGCATGTGAGCGCCTTCGCGCACCTCGTCACGGGCCATGGACACCAGGCCGTCCCAGTTTTCTTCCTGAAGCAGGCGCTTAAACTGGCGGCTGCCGTTGGTGTTCGTGCGCTCGGCTACGACGAGATAGCTAAGGTCCTGGCGGATGTCCTCAGCGCTCATCAGGCTCGAGATCTGCGGCCTGATGACGATGCTGCGCGCTTCAGGAGCGCGGTTCACGCCAACGGCCTCGCACAGCATCTGGAGGTGCTCGGGCATGGTGCCGCAGCAACCGCCAACGACGTTGACGCCAAAATCTTCCACAAACCGCATCACTCCCTTGGTGAAGTCGGCCGGGCCCATGGGAAATTTGCTCTTGCCGTCCACCATGATCGGCAGGCCGGCATTCGGCAGGGCGCTGGTAAAACGCGGCCAATTGCCGGCGATAAACTTCATGGTCTCGGTCAGCTCTGTCGGCCCAAACGCGCAGTTAAGCCCCAGAACCTGCACTTCGTCATAAGGATTAAAAGTGGCGACAAAGCCGGAAGGATCGGTGCCGGTGAGCATGGTCTGCCCGCCGTTCAAGTCAAACGACGCCTGCACCATGATCGGCAGGCGCACATTCGCTTCCTTCATGGCCAGATTCGCGGCCGCGATGGCGCATTTAATGGCCAGCATGTCCTGCTGAGTCTCGATCAGAATGACATCCGCGCCCCCCGCGATCAGGCCGCGCATCTGCTCGGCGTAACTGTCAAGCATCACATCCCACGAAACATGCCCAAGCGACACCAGCTTCGTGCCCGGCCCAACCGAGCCGACGACATAGCGCGGTCGGTCGGCGGTCTCAAATCTATTGCACGCCCGCCGCGCAATCTCGCACGCGACCTTGTTGTTCTCAAACACGCGCTCCGGCATGTCCGCCTCGGCCATAACAATCTTGTTCGCGCCAAAGGTGTTGGACTCCACCGCATCGCACCCGACAGCAAGGAACAGCTCGTGAATTTCCTGGATGACGTCCGGCCGGGTGAAGTTCAGCACCTCGGAGATATTTTCCTGCCCCATCCAATCACGATGCAGGTCAAAGTCGCGCAGCTGAAGATTCGACCCCATCGCCCCGTCAAGAACGACCACCCGCCGGCGCACAAGCTCAAGAAAAGGAAGCCGCATACTCATTCATCCTTCCATCCGGATATATTGTTGAATGCTTTTGCAAGTTCGTCAAGTACCAACGCACCGGGCGAATCTCTCCATGAACCCGCGCCTATGCCGGCTCGTGGTGGGCATTGATCGTCAGCCGGTCCAGGTCCCGGTCAGTCGCAGCGCTATACCGCCGCGCATCAGACCCATCGGCCGAGTAATCAATCACCGCCAAATCAAACTTACTATTACCCAGTTCCTTCAGGTTCACATTCTGCAACTGATAAGCAAAGTCTTTAACCCCCTTCCACGCAACCGATGCCGCCACATGCGTAACCCCGGCCGAATCCCCCACCCCCGGAATCCCCACACCCCCCGGCGGCCCCCCCGAAAGAAAACACCGCCCCTCCAGAAACTCCAACGTAGACAAAAAGTGGTACAAGCTCACAGCCACCACATCTTACACCAGATGCCCACCCGCGCCCCTTCCTTCTCTCAGCCCGTGCCGGGGGTATCGGCCAAGGTGCTACCAAAGAACGACAACCAAGGCCTAAAAGTGCTAAAAGTCCCTCCGCCACCTCCTAGCCAACATCCACAATTGGAACGCCGCATACGTCGAGCGAACAGTACAAACCTACGCCGCTCAAAACTAGCTAGGCCTCGGCAAAGTAGTCCAACCGCCAAGAGTAGCCATCAGCGGCACAATTATCAGCCCCGCCATCTTCGAAAGCTTGGGAATCTCCGCCAACAGCGCTCTTTATGGCGCGTTGACCGCTGCGTCGACATCAGCAGTTAATGCGCCGCCCCAGCAAACTCGTATAGTGTGCAACAGATAGCTTCTCATCAAGGGGCGCAATTTGCTATGAGCTATCTGACCCCCGCTTTTCGATCGCTACCGAATTGCTACATCGACCTTATCAACTCATCAAATCCCGACAGCAATGGCTCAAATAACGATGCGTTGCGAGCCAGCTTTACTCGCAGAAAGCTGGCTACATTATTCCTGAGTCGCTGCAATTTCGATCGAGTCAATTGTAGTCGAAGCAACCAGGCGAGATGTCCGTTCATTGCCACCTCCAGATTGAGGCCATTTACGGCTGCAATGACCATGGAAAAGACGGAGGCCTGCGCAGCTGCATTAAGACTCTTTGCAGTACTGCTTTCGGCGCAACGGTCCGCCAGAGCGCAGTATGCCTGAACCAAATATTCAACGAGCCTGTTTTCCTCGTAGTACTTTGTGGCGGCATCGAATGCTCTTTGTAACCCGAAATTCGCTATGGACGCAAAACTAATCGCCGCCAGAAATTTATCGGCCTTATCAGCAATATCTCCGTTGACTCTTGCGCTTCCGCTGGTAGATGCCCGCAGAAATTGAGCGCGGGTTTCGTGGTACACTTGCTGCCTTGGGTCCTGAAGAATGCCCGCAATCTCAGCAGCTTTTGTCCGAGCATCAATCGCTTCCGCCCGCTTTCCCAAATCCTCGAGCAGCCCAGCTTTAAGGCTCTCACGATGCAGAACATCAGCCGTGACGTGACCAAGGTCTCGAATGCGAGTCAATATTCGCAGCGCTCCTCCCAAATTCCTTGTTCGACGAAGGAGAAGCGCCAGGTTGTACCGACAGCCGGCGGCCATGTCCTCAACTTCACGCTGTTCCGCAAGTTTAAGAGCGCGTTTAAAATTCCCAATCGCAGCCCCCAACGCGCCTTGTTCCCATTCCCGATGCGCACGTGCCATGATCGCACGAATTGACTCCTTGAAAAGACCATGGTGCCGGGCGGTCAATTCGCACTTCAGTAGCGATTTTTCCGCAGACGCAAAGTGCTTTAGTCCCAACTCAATCAGATAATGAGTATGAAGAGCGGCAACGTAACCGGCCGGATCCTTAGAGGGATCGTGCAACTTCAGCGATCGGTAACTGATTTTGATTGCCGCCTTTAATCGCCCAAGCCGCCGCAAACACTCGGCCAGATTTCCTGCAGAAATCTGTTGACGTCGGAATAGTCGCTCTCGATCCGCAACTCGAAGGGCCTCGCGATGCATTCGCTCGGCCTCATTTGGTCGGCCAAGTTCAGTCAGAGTGACCGCCTTCTGGTCCACCGCGCACACGTAATCATCCCAAAGTGCGCCACTCTCCGCCCGCGCAGCGCACACGTCCAATGTATTTAGTGCTTTCCAGGGCTCGCCATTCTGCATGTGAATGCCATATTTCCACTTGAGGGTGCTGATGGCAGTTTCCGCGTTGACGTCACACTTCAGTAATGCACCGAGAAGCGATTCCGCCCGATCACCGAGCTTCTTTGGGGAGTCGAGATTTCGGACGCACCAGTACCAAATTTGTTTGAACACATAAACGGCGGACTCAACCCGCCCAGCTTTATGTTCTGCTACGCCAGCTTTCAGCAACCCTTTCAACTCGGGAACGATGAGCGCCATTTGATGCTGACCAAACACCGAGTCCGTAAGCAATCGGCCAATCCATTCGCTTTTGCCCATCCGCTTGGCAAATTTGATCGCCCTAATAATCAGCGCGTCTGGTGGGCCCGAACCAGCGTGAATATCGAGTACAATTAATCCGTGCAATCCGGTTAATCGATAATCAGCAAATTCTGACGTATCTCTAAAATGCGCAAGCTTCTCACATGATATTCTGCATTCACTAAGATCATTCAGCTGAAAAGAAGCTTCGGCGATGCCAGCTCGAGCTCGTGCCTCCAACAAGTAATTCGCTCGTCTCACGGCCTCATCCAATGATTTGCCATAATATTCACGGGCATCCTCCCACCGCAAACACTCACCCGACGACTTTCCAAGATTGAAATAGATGTCACTGAGGTAATGTGGTTGCCCCGCAAACTTGGCGGCGCTTTCCGCCTGCTTGTAGAAACAGTGGGCGGCGGCAGTGTCATCTCGTTCTAAAGCAATTTGCGCCCTAACCATCGCAATTCCGATTAGACCGACAACGTCGCCGCACTTCTTTTTTGCGGCATCGGCAATCCCAATCAGTGCCTCCGCTCGGTGAGGTTCTGATGCATGAAGTAACTGCGCAAGATTTGTTGCAGCACGGCCGAGTGTCCAGTCATCATGCCTTCGTCGAGCCCAGACAATTGCTTCTTCGTATCGTTCTACCGCGCGACAGTCGTCTCCAATGAGGTGCGAGGCAACACCGCTATTCAGAATGACCAAACCGCGATTAACCGATGCCGACGAATCTATCCCACGCCGAAGACACTTCTGGTAGATCCCCAATGCCTCAGCGCCCCTACCTGTCCGCGACAACAGGTTCGCTCGCGCGACTTCGAATTCTTGCCGCTCCGCAGGCGTTAGCTTGGCAATGAGTTTCGGTCTATTCAACACCCCCGCGAGTTTAAGAATTGCTGCGTCCCAGCCGGAATCTGCGAGGTCCAACCCCGCGCGAGTAACTGCACGCACTGCATCAGCAACGTGCCCTAGAGCGACCAATGGTTTCACCGCGAGATATAGGCAGTCAACCGACCCGTGTTTCAGCAACGCCTCAACCCATCGTTCATTAGCGATTTGCTGCTCCGCCTCATTTTTGCGACACTGTATGGCAACGTTCTCGTTAAGTTCAAATAACTCTCCCGCGTTTGATGCGAGGTCCTGCAGAAAGCCACGGCCAAAATACCTTCCAGTCCGTTACCTCCGAAAAAAGCCCTTCGCACATCTTTTGCGGAATTGGATAGCCAATCGAGGCGAGGAGATGCAAAGCATCAAGTTGCGACGAGCTAACCGAGGCCAGTAGGTTAAGCTTATTAGATGTTGACGCTTCCAGTCGAAAGTCGTGAACGGTCAAGCCCAGCAATTCTTCGATTTTGTCCGGAGTGAGTTTCAGCACCTCATCAGCCAATTCCGACGATCCGAGAAACCGGACCTTGACTCTATGCTGTTTCTCAATCTTCACCAAAGCATTTTCGATGTGAATGTTCGAGCCGCTAGAATTGGTGATGAACCAATATTCCTTGACGGCAGCGTTTTGGCTCCAGTTACGCGTTATCTTTTTGAAGTCATCTACTGCCTTGCGCGCTGCTTCGCGTCCCAACATGCGCGAAGTCGCCGGCGCGTAGATTTGCGCATAGATCCCCAGTTGAGGCGAATAGCCATCATTGCCTCCGTCACCATCGCGTCCGTGCGGCAGTACCGCCTTAAACCCCGGAAGTCGTTGCCGAAGGATTTCTTGTGCCGTAGATTGAAACTCCAAACCGGCCTGACAACGCAGACCCTGTTTGATCGCGGTTTCCAAATGCAATTGTGCCACCAATTTCGCCATAGTCGATCCACCAGTACGTGAACGTCACACGCTCTCAATTCACGAGCGTTATCTGCGGCGCACAATCTTTTTCTCTGCACCTGCCACACATTCGTGGTCCGAATCGACGACGACAAAACCGTGTTTTCTATACCAGTCGAGCAAAGCGGGCTGCGCTCGGATATCACTTGGCATCACGCTTCCCCAGATTTCACGAATGCCCATCGAATCTGCGGCGTTCAGCATTCGCAGCAGAAGTCCTGTGCCCACACCCTGCCGCCGCGGTTGCCACGGCCGTCGCGGACCCAGAAGCCTATAAAGTAATCGAGGGTATACTGGCCAAGCCCGAGCAACCTGTTCGTGAACTCGAATATCCGTAAGAAGCAGGCGAGAGCCCTGTTTGCACGACTCAGCGTGTCCCAGAACTATGCGCCCCAGCCGCGCTTGAATGTCAAGGTCCACTTCGTCATCGCAGACAATGACATAGTTGAGTTCTCTTAGGTCCATTTGGATGTCCCTTTTCGCTTTTACGTAGTAACTCGTGTAGCAATTCGCTGGGATTATCACCAAATCCGATCGATTCCGAAACACCCGCCAGCTAACTCCGCACTTATTCGCGCTTCTGCCATGCAAAAGCCGACTTCAACGTTGCCACCACTTAAGGCAGTAAATTCAAAGGGCGTCGGGAGCCTTTGAGCAGCCTCACCCGTGGCCGCCCTCGTGCCCGGTAAAATTTGCCGCACTCCCAGTATGGCGGCACAATGCGCCGACAAGATTTCAGTCCAGGCGATCACCACGATCAACCATGACCCGCCCCCGCCGACAAATTACGCCCCGCAAACCCGCCCCGCGCCCCCTCCTCACCTGGCTGATCATCCTCTCGCTGGGCCTCATCCCCCTGATCCTCACGCTACTGATAACATTAGCCGCCGCCATCGCCTCCCGCAACGGCGTCACACCATTCGTAGATCACTTCCTCGGCCCCCTCTGCCTCATCGGCGCCGGCTGGACATTCGCCGGCGCAATCCTCGGTGCATATCTATTCGGCTCACTCCTGATCCTCCAAGGCAAGCGAGGCCTCTCCCTCTCCCTCTCCCTCTTCCTCGCCTGGAGCCTAGTCATAGGCGTCTTCGCCATGGGAATAGGACTGATCATCCTGGGCGTCTGGCTAATGCTGGCTCGCCACCCCTGACCTCCGCCACCTGAACCTTCGTGAAGATTCGTGCGATTCGTGGCCAAACTGCCTGTCAGACCATCCTTGCCCTCCCAAGAAATGCTATACGAACGCCAGCCGCCCCCCTTGTCCGCCACCGCCCCGCCCTCTCCGTCTCATCTCCCTCCCCATCCGCGTCCATCCGTCTAAATACCCGGCCACTCCCCTCCCTCCGCATCCGTGTCCATCAGTGTCCATCCATGGCCAGAATTTGCTTGACTCCCCTCCTCCGCACGATAGGATAATGTTAGCTTCCATTGGGGAAGCTCCGGCCAGCCAAAAAGGGAGGGAACAAAGCCCCTCCCCCAAAGCCAGCCGCAGCGTTCTTTGAAAAGTGAATAGCAACTCTTCATCTTTATCTTTATCTTCATCCTAATCCCAGTCCCGCTCGCGCCTCCCCAACCCTGCTAATGCTAATGCTCCCTTCGCCGTTTCGTCATTAGCTCATTACTCATTGGGATTTGATTCGGGGATTCGCACTTTCGGAATTCGGATTTGCCCTCGAAAGGGCCTGTCGAAGGAGGGAGATTCCGGGGAGAAACGGGGGAGGTTTTGATGCCAAAACGGGGACAAACGGGGGAGAAAAGAGGGAGGTTCCGGGGCGCTTTGGGGTCGCTTCTCAAAGCCTCTTTTGCCCTAACCCCCTGTCAATCCTCACCTCGCTCTCCAAGTCCAAATCAAACAAATTTGGCACAAAAAAACCAACCCCACCAGTAGGCAGCATCCCCTCCGACTCTTCAATGAATCAATGGACCGATGGATCAATGAATCTCCTCCCTCCTCCGCGCCTCCACGGCGAAAGAATTCGACCCCGTCGAAAGCACGTCGTTTCCACGTCAAAACCAGTCGCTTTCCCGTCGAAACCCATGTCTAATCCACGCCCCGCCCGCGAGAAGCGCGTCTCGGGTGTGCGGCTAGACAGGCTCGTGCCGCGGGTTGATCGTCAGGCGGTCAAGGTCGCGGACGGTGGCATACGGCACGAAGCCCCGCGCCTCCGACTTCTGGTAAAAATCATCGATCTTCGCCTGCTGCGTCACATAGTCGATGTTCATAACCAGTTTATCGGCACGTTTAAAGCGGTTCAGGTTGGCAAGCGTGTCGTGAATGTCGGCTGGGTCGTTAGGCGTGTTGCCGTTGTACCACGTATCCTCCTGGCCGATCCCGTCCACGGTACGCAGATAAGTGCGATTGGTGCCCAGTGCCGCTCCGTTCTGAACAAAGATGCCGAAGTTCGGCCGGTGGCGCGTCACGCGCGCATAGTGAGCGATTGACTCAACAAACTGAATCATGTCGTTGGCGGCCGACGCGCGGCCGACGCCACTTTCCCCGCCCGGCCCCCAGTATTCATACGCGTCGATGATGTCCATGTACACGCCGTCGAAACCCGCGCTGATGATGCGGTCAACATAATTGAAAACAATCGCCTGCCACCGCTTGTCCCAGTACTTCACCTTGTAATTCCCCGGCCAATCCGGATTCTGCGCCCCCAGCCAAGCCGGCGCCCGGCATCCGGCCGGCCATCGTTGTTCCCATCCCACTTCGCCCGCCAATACCACCGATAATTCTCCGCCTCCCCAATGCTCATGTAAGCCAGCACGCGCTTGGACGGGGTACTTCCTTGCTGCACGGCGTGGATCTGCTTGGCGCCATAACGTTTCGCATCAGACCCGTCGGCCGAATAGTCAATAACGGCCAAATCAAACTTGCTACGGGCAAGCGCCTTGAGATTGACGTTCTGCAACTGGTACGCAAAGTCTTTAACGCGCGTCCACGCAACCGATGGCGCAAGGCGCACGATCGTCGCTGGATTCGCAACCGCGGGAATAACCGGAGCGCTCGGCAGCGCAGCTGAAAAAAGCGCCGCGGCTCAAGAGACTCGAACGTGGATACTAAATCGAACAGGCTCAAGGTTGCTGCATGTTACAGCGGATGACCCAGTGCGCCTTCTTCCTTCTCGTCGTCCCGTGCCGACGAGTGGCATGTTGGCTAATGCAAAGGAGTCAATGGCGTCAATGCGCCAAAATCTGTCACATGCGAGTAAAGTGTTGCGCCAACAATCTCCGTAGATTTCCCGCACCGGCTCGATACAGGCAAAACGCCATCCGCGCAGCAACTGCCCTTCTTGACCGCTGCTAAGCATTCAAAATAATTATCCGCGATTCGCCTGCCAGCCCGTCCGATAGAACGGCACGGCGCATCACTGGCGGGATGCGGCCTTTGGGACGCTGTGGGCGGGGGCAAATCGGCCCTTAAATTGTTTATGCGAGTTGGGGTGGCCGCCGATAGCGAGGGTGTTGCGGGATGGACTTTGACACATCCCGCATTTGCCCCGGGTCAACCAACGCATCACCAGGAGATCAGCATGCCCCAGGCTCCCAAGCGGGACATCCAGCAGGTTTGGACTGAGTACGCGCGGACCAAATCGGAATCAGCGCGAAATACTTTGATGGAAAACTATCTGCCGCTCGTGCGCTACACCGCCGAGCGCATACACGCAAAGTTGCCGCGGGAAGTGGACGTGGACGATCTGATGTCCGTGGGGGCGTTTGGGTTGATGCATGCGATAGCGGGTTTCGATCCGGCGCGGGGTGAAGTTCGAGACCTATTGCGCCGGCCGGATTCGCGGGGCCATCCTGGACGAATTGCGATCGCTGGACCCGGTGTCGCGGCTGGCCCGGTCACGGTCGCACAAGCTCACCAACGCGTCGATGGAGTTGCAGGTGGAGCTTGGCCGCAGCCCGTCGGATGACGAGATGGCGCAAGCTTGACGTGTCGATGGGCGAATTGAAGAAGCTGGTGAGCGATTCGTCCTCCGCGCGGATCTTGTCGCTGTCGGCCAACCGCACTCCCGAAGACAACAACGGCAACGAGTTTCGCGACACAGAAATCCTGGAAGACCGCACCGGCCGGACGGCGTTGGAAGATGCACAGCGCCGCGATCTGAAGGGAATCATCGCCGGAAACCTCTCGCGTGCCGAGCGGCTGATCGTGACGCTCTATTACTACGAAGAGATGACGATGAAGGAGATCGGCGCCGTGCTCGATCTGTCGGAGTCACGCGTAAGCCAGATGCACACGGCCATCATTCAGCGACTCCAAATGGAGTTGCTGGGCAAAAAGCTGGCCAAGAGCGGATCAGGCAGCAAGTCGCCGGTGTCGGTCGCCGCCTGACGCAAGTTGTTTTGACATTTGACTGGCATTTGGATTCGCGGCTCGCGTCGCCGCGTGAGCCGCGAATCCTGCAGGCCTGGCCGAGGCGGGGGGGCTAGGCGCGGGGGCGGGGGCGATTTCGGTTCCATAACAAGAATAGAGCAATTTGCACTTTTCGGCCGAACTGGGCAGAATGGGGGACTCCCGTGGCGGTCCTCGCCGCGGGCTGGTGGCGGTTGGTGTTTCTCAACTTTGATCCCGCAGCATAACGGCCATGAAAAATCCACTCCTCGTTCTGGCATTGGGCGGCTTGTGTTTTGGGTTCGAATGCGCGGGGGAGCAGGTAACACTCAAGCGGGGAAGCCCTGCAACCCAGCCGTTTGTCGAGCCATTCAACGCCGGAAACCCAGTCGTGATCGGACCCAACATTCACCCCGCCACAGCCCCGGCCACTCAGCAGGCGGCCGGCACAACCCAGCCCGCGCGGCTGGCGGCTGAGCCTTTCAAAGGGCCGGCCGCGGGCATCACCTTTCGGCCGCCGGCAGACTTAAAGGAGATCCCAACCTCGGGCGCGGTGGAACAGATCGTCAGCTACTCCGACAAGCAGGACCCGACACAGAAGGAAACCACCACGCTGGTGGTGACGCGCGTAATTCCCGGCAAGCCCACCCCCTTGCTCGCGCCAAACAAAAGTGAATCGGGGATGCTGGAGATTTACGAATCAGAACTGGCATCGCCGCCGCTGAGCGCCCGCATCCTTCGGTCCGACACGATCAACGCCGGCAAGGACGGCAGCGTGAATGTGGGGATGCTGGCCTGCCGGTATACGGTGGGCCCGCAGCGGTTTCTTCGACAGCGGGCGGTGGTGGAGGGGGGCAAGGCTTTTAATGACAAGGGGGGCAAGGTGGGGGGGTACTACTACGTCTTTGATTACACCATCCCCACCAGCAAGGGGAAGGAAGACACGGACGACAAGGAAGAAAACGTCGACCCCAACGAGCGGCTGGCCGTGCAGACGTTTCGGCAGGTGCTGGACTCCATCGAGCTGGTGGATTTAAAGGACATCAATCGCGAAGTCACCGAGCGGCTTTATCGGACGCGCACCCTGCTGGTGAACCTGACGCCGCGAAAATTGCAGGCGTCGATCGTGCCGGATCGGATCTGCCTGATCGTGCAGGGCGGCAAGGAGATCGGCTATCTCTACACCGAGGAATCCTGGGAGCCGCGCGACAATCAGGATGGGTTTGTCGTGTCGGTGCATACGCGCACTTATCCGACCGCAAATGATCGCACAGAGGCGGTGGCCGAGATGTTTTGCACGGCCGACCGGAAATATGAATCCTGGGCCAGCGTGGCCAACGGGGCTCGCATGGAGAAGGACAAGCCTCTCGAACAAGACCAGAACCGGGAGATCGGCAACCTGTCGTTCGAGCGCACGCGCGTGCTGGACGAAAAGGACGGGGGCATCATGCAGCCCAAGGATCACGTCGATGCCAAGCAGCCGCCGGTGCGGATCATCGATCACTACATGCTGACGGTGAACACCTTCACAAAAAACACCGCCAAGCCGCCGGTGGAGCGCGAGGTGCCGCCGTATTACCTGCCGCAGGCTTTCGCGCAGATGGTTCCACGGCTTGTCCCGCTGGGGGAGGCCAAGGGATATTGTTTCGCGGTCTGGGTGGGTGGCGACCGGCGCGAAGTCATGCGGCGGTTTATCGACGTGGAACTCGAGGCGCAAGTTCACCCTGCGCGGCCAACTCGTGCGGGTCATCCCAGTCAAGGATCGCCTCGGATTCGAAGGCCAACCCACTTACCACTATTTCAATCTGGAAGGGCGATACCTCGCCAGCGTAAACGAGGCCGCCGGCAAAGCATTGTTCGTGAGCGATGCCAAAACGGTGAAGGAACTGTGCGAGAAGAACGGCTGGCCGGAACCCGATTTCACGGTGCCGCACATGCTCAAGAAGCACCACGACGACACCTTTTCGCCGCCGGTGTCAGGGAAGTTGCCGGCTCCGATTCAGTGAGCGCAAAAGTTTCTCAAGCTTTATCGTTCCCCCGCTCGCAGCGCGCCGATAAATACCCAGGGGCACGACGGGTTGCGAAGGTGCGCTGATGACACGCCAACTGATCAAACTTCTTTTCCTGGCGCTGGTGGTGGGCGGCGGATCGGTCGGGCTGTGGCAATACGAGAAGTACCGCGCACGGGATTTGGAGCTGGAGAAAAAAGAGCAGGAGCGCCTGAAGCTGGTGGCCGAGAACGAGGCGCTGCAGGGCTACATCAAGAACCTGACCGACGAGCAGCGCGTCGCGGAGATATTAGTAACAAACCAGGTCCGGCATGGCGAGGCGGTGGACAGCACGACCCTGATGTTCAAAGAGTACAGCCGCCCGGATTCCACTGGCCGGCGGATCGAAATCCCACCCCGATTTTTCACGGTGCAGGGGGATGGGGCGCACATCGACGCGCTCGTGATCAAGTTCGAGCGCGAGGACGTCGAGCGTAACGACCCGCTCCGAGGACACAGCCTGGTGCTTTTTTATCGGCTCTTCGGCGATCACCAAACGCCGGCCGACGCATACATGATCGACCCACCCGGCCAGATTCCGCAGGTCTACACCGCCCCAGGCAACAGCCCCGAAAACGTCCGCGGCTATCAGCGCGAGTTGTGGGAAAACATCTGGAAACTAGCCAGCGACGAGGCCTATCGAAAGAAAATGGGAGTGCGCGTGCTAAGTAAGGAAAGTCCGTGGGACACCTTCGAACCAAACCGCCTCTACACGATCACACTGAGCGCGTCAGAGGGTCTGACACTCCGCAGCGGGCCGATCGATTCAAGGTGGCAGGAGTATCGTGAGGCGGTGGGGCGGGCGAAGTGAGGGGGGCCAATATGACTGTTTTATTTTGCTAGTTCCGGTTTACAAAACCACCCCAACTGCGTCCAAAGCTCAAACCATTCGCGAAGCCGCATTGACCAGTCTATTCCTTCGCTTCCTTCCGCTTCAATGGCCAGTTCGCAGGCCTGGGCGAGGGATTGACCGTCGCGTAGCGCTGTCAGCACGGCATAGGCCGGGGGATCAAGGCGCTTGTAGTAAAGGGAGTAATCATAACGGTGAACGGCCAGGTGGATCTTCTTCCGTCGGGGCAGGGGAATCTTCCGGCCGCGTCTTCGTTTTGCGCGATTCTTCCATCGCGTTGCTGGCCTCGGACCGCAAGGCCGCCGATCCGCGTTTCACGGAGATCAGGAACTCGTCGAGAGGATAGCCAAGTTCGAGCACGGACATGTAAGGCTGGAGGCCAAGGTGCACATCGGCCGGATTCTTGCCCAAAAGATCATCGACGCCCACGACCGGTTTGGCAGGCCCGTCGAACGCAACAACCTGTGCCCATTCGAAGCGTGCCATATCGATGGCGAGATCGGGCCGGGGTGCAGTGAGGTCAGGCCGCTCGCGAAGAAATTGCTCGATCCGGCCGCCCAGGTTGCGCAGCGTGAAGGATCGGGAAGGATAGCGATCCAGATACTCTCGGCAGATCTGGTTGAATCGCTCATCGCCGACAACCGCGCGCAGGCCGGGATAATCGTCCCAGAGGCAGTCGATGAGGCGGAACCAATACTGCTTGTTGTAGATCTCGATGCGCTCAAAGGACGTGAGCCGGTCGTTGGGCTTGATAAACTCAGCAGTGACATCCGCCATCGGTCGGCCATCGGTCCATACGCCCTGCATCGTGTCGTCAGGCGTCAGCGGGCGCATGATAGCGCCCCCCGCGAGGCGTTGAAGCTCGCGCAAACTTTTGAGGGTTTTCCCATCAGGCGCTGGCCGCGGCATGGGCAACCTCCCGCTTGCGCCCGACAAGATTGCGGCGGAATTTATTGGCCTTGAGCGCTTCGGCATGAACTTCGTTGAAGGTGGGGATGTGCGCGTCCCATTCCAGGAGCGTTGACGTCGAGCCGCACTGTTTGATCGCGTGCGCATACATTTTCCAGACCGGGTCCAGGACAGGGTGATCGTGGGTGTCGAGGAGGTATTTTTCAAACTTGGAATGGCCGGCGATGTGAATCTGCCCCACGCGCTCGTGCGGGATGTTGTTCAAGTAATCGTACGGGTCAAAGGTGTGATTCTGGGAGGAAACGTAGATGTTGTTAACGTCCAGAAGGATGCCGCAGTCTGCGCGTTCGACTACTTCGGTCAGAAATTGCCACTCAGTCATCTCCGACGCATGAAACTCGGCGTAGCTGCTGACGTTCTCAACGATGATCGGAATCTCAAGATAATCCTGCACCATTCGAATGCGGTTGGCGGCGTTCTCGGCGGCCGCAAACGTGTAGGGGATCGGAAGCAGGTCGTGCGTGTAAGTTCCATCGACGCTGCCCCAGCACAGATGATCCGAAAGAAATGGGGTTTTGGTCCGCTTGACGAGCGCCTTGAGTCGGCGGAGTTGATCGCGATCGATGCGGTCGGTGGACCCGAAATACATCGACACCCCGTGCTGCACAACTTTGTACTGCTCCAGGATGCGGTCCAGCACACGCAGTGGCCGGCCGGCATCCACCATGTAGTTTTCAGAAATAATCTCGAACCAGTCAACCACTGGTTTCTTACTCAGGATGTGGTCGTAATGCGGCACGCGCAGCCCGATGCCGATGCCCAGATCGGTGAAAGCGTTGAAGCGATTGGCGGGCATGGCAGAGAATCCTTTGTTTCCTCGGAGGCGATGGGGCGGGGGTGTTGTTGAACAGCCGAACGGGAGCCCGAAATTGGCCGGGCTCCCGTCGGCCGAAGGAGGATCGGAAAGATTTTACAGCTTGGGAGCTTCCTTGGGAGCGTCCGACTTGGTGCTGCAACCGCCCTTGCCCTTACAGGAGTTCTTGCCTTTGCAGCCATTGTCGCCGGTCTTGCAACCGCCCTGGCCCTTACAGGCGTTCATGCCTTTACAGTCATGCTTGCCGGCTGGCTCATCGGCGAGAGTAACCGCCTTCAGCCCGGCCACTTTTTCAACAGAGGCAGACGCCTTCACGCTGCTGGAATTGCCCGGAAGCGTGGGGGCCGCCGATGCCAGTTTGGCCGACCCGGCCAATAGACCAGTCATCGCTGCCGCAGCCAACATCAATTTGGAATTCGACTTCATGTTCTGTTCCTTTCGAGACGGCCCGAGAAATCGAGCCACGGGTTTCGTTAATGAAAATCAGACGCGTTAAAGTGTGGATCAAACGTTCGATGCCAGTGTACGCACGAGATCATGCCATAGCACCTCCTTCATGTAGAGCGTCGCCAGATTGAAGACTCTGACTGACGTTATCGAGGACGTCCGGTTGCCCGCAAAGTGTAGCCGAGGGGAGTAACCAGCGACACCAATAAACTATTCCCTCCTTGCCCGCTGGCGGCCAAGCCCAGCCGCGATAACGCTCGATAATGCTGCTGGGCGGACTCTCTTTGGCTCCTGCTTTGCTCCATCCCGATACGGTCGCGGTTCGCGCATTTGTACAACATTCTGAAGGTGGTGCTATGGCAAATCTACTCATCATCGATGATGACGTCACCGGGGCATCCGCCTTGGCGCGGCTATTAGAGCGGGAGGGCCATCACGCCACCTACGCAACGTCGGCCGGCAGCGCCCTCTCCCATCTCCACGACCACGACCCGGATCTGGTGCTGTTGGACTTGACCCTGCCTCGCGTGGACGGGCTGGACCTCCTGGACGCATTGGTGGCCGAGCCGCGGTTCGCGCATCTGCGATTCGTCGTGTATTCAGGGGCGCACCGAGGCCGCCGCCCACGACACGGCGCGCCGGCTGGGCGTATGCGATTATATTCAAAAAGGTCTGAACTGGACCGAGACTTATGGGAGAATCATGTCATGCCTGGAGGCAGCGCCGGCACGGCAGGCGGTTGCTGAAAAGGACGCCTGAGATCGGAACCGGGGGACGAGGGGTGCATCAATCAAACGCAACAAAAGTGGAACCCAAAGCAGCTTGCTCTGGGTTCCACTTAATTGATCAACAAAAGGTGCAATGGAGTCTATCGGCCGCCAGCACCCGTGCCAGTGCCAGTGCCAGAACTGCCCGCTCCACCAGCGCCCGATCCGCTGCTGCCCGCACCAGATCCGCCAGTGCCAGTGCTCGAGCCTGCGCCGCCAGCACCAGACCCGCCACCTGAGCCAGCGCCCGAACCGCCAGTGCCACTGCCGGAGCCAGTGCCACCAGTGCCGGCACCTGACCCGCCAGTGCCCGAACCGGAACCGCCCGTGCCTGAACCAGTGCCGCCAGTGCCAGCGCCCGACCCACCAGTGCCCGACCCAGCGCCGCCCGTGCCAGTACCCGACCCCGAACCCGTTCCCGAGCCCGGACGAGTCGTCGCCCCCGAACCACTCCCGGCCGTTCCACTCCCGGCCGCACCCGACCCACTGCCCGCCGTGCCCGAACCGCTCGCCCCAGATCCACTCCCGGCCGTTCCCGAACCACTTCCAGCCGTACCACTCCCACTACCCGCAGTCCCCGAGCCACTCCCCGCCGTGCCCGATCCAGATCCTGCCGTACCAGATCCCGAACCCGCTGTTCCTGAACCCGCTGTGCCCGAGCCACCCGTCCCCGACCCCGTGCCGGCCGACCCGGAACCCGTTGCGCCGCCAGTTGCACTGCCCGACCCGCTGGTGCTCCCAGACCCACTCGTGCTCCCGGATCCGCTGGTGCTGCCCGAGCCGGAGGTCCCACCGTTTCCGGCCGCGCCGCCCGTCCCCGTAGTCCCGCCCGTGCCGCTGCCGGCCTGTGCCACGACGACATGATCCGCAAAACCTTGTGTCGCCACGCCAACCAGCGCCAATCCGCCCACCGAGAAGGTGGCGGCCGCCAAAAGATGCAAACGCTTACGCATACAACCTCCGTCTCAAAAAGAAACTGTGCGCCGCGCCGGCCACATTGACACGTCACGGCAGGAGCAACCCGATTCGCAACCGCCGTTCCGCCCGCCGCTCATCCTTATTCCGAGAGGCAATAAGGTTTTCATTCACCCACCGATGAAGGTAGTGCCCAAATCAGACGAGCGGGTGAAGCACCTTGTAATTTCCCTCCAGCCACGCATAGATCTCATTCCCATACCAACCCGAAAATCGCCGGTCGCTCATGCCGCCGGGAAGGCTGGTCTGCACTGCGTCCTCACCCAAATCGGTAATAAATCGCAGGGACGGGCCAACGGCGTGGGGGCGGGATCCGTTGCGCTGGATCTGTCCTTGATGAACGGTGGCGCGAGAACCGGGAAGGGCGATGGGGCCGCGATCCAGGCCCAGGAATCGCGGAAGCTTTCCACCCAGGAGGAGGTGGCGGAAGAGGATTTTTCGGCCGTCCCCGTATGCGCGAGGCATGAACGCGGCGACTTTTCCCGCACGCGCTCGTAAAGCTGGGCCCGGGTTTGGCCAGCGAACCACACAGAATCCTCGGAAAGCAGGATGCGGTCGAAGTTGCCAAAGTAGTTTACAAACACGGCAGTGTGCGCCAGCACGTGCCGCCAAACCAACGCGCCGAAACCGCCGGCCCCGCCAAATGTCTCGTTAAGCAGGCCGAGGTAAAAAGCTTCAAAGACCGTGGGAGCGACGGCATCAGTGCGGTATTCAAAATCCCAATTGCGCAGGTGCGACCCGTTGTGCGCCATAGCGTCGCGGCCGCTGCCTAACTTCGCCACAAATCTGTCCGCCTGCAGAGAGTGAACGTCGAGCTGCAACCCCTTCATGTCCTCGATGCTGAACCGGCGATCTTCCGACAAAACCTCGCGGATTCGCTCAGCCCGGTACGGACCGGTGCACGCATTGATAGGCTTAAGCCGGCCAAGGTGGTTGAGGTCCTCGTTCGCGGTGGCGATGAAACCTTCGGGCGGGTTGAATTGGCGGGGGAGATCTTCAATGGCCGCAAACCCGCCCCAGTCGTTGCCCGAATCCCAGCCCGGCAGGGGAACCAACCCCGTCGTGCCGGCCGGGCGCAGAGGCATCTTGCCCGACATCTGATACCCGATGTTCCCGGCCATGTCCGCCGCGATCCAGTTCCACGAAGAGTTGTTGACATGCCCAAGATGAGCCAGCGCCTGATCGGTATTCTGGGCCTGAAGCACGTCGAAAATCGCGTTGATGGACTCGGCGCCAGCGCCCTGGCCGCAGGACCAGCGGGTGGCGAGGTACAGTCCGGCGACATGCGGGTCGCCTTCAAGGGTGCCGTGGTGGTTGTCGTAAAAGGTCAGCAGGAGTGGGTCATGTTTCTTGCGGCGGATGATTTCTTTGCGAATACTAAAATTGCAATATTGGTTGCCGACGAGATACTGCCCGCCGTCGCATCGTTCGATCCACGAATCCACGCAGTCCATAAAGGCATAGGTAACTCCCCAGGCGACGTGTCGCGTTCGGCCAAGGATGATGCCCGGGCAGCCCGGCATGGTCGCCCCAATGGCATATTCGTCTCCACCCCATCGCAAAGCGGCCTCGTACCAGACGGGCGGGATGCGATCGATGTCGAGGTGGGGATCATTGCAGAGAATGGGATGGCCGGAAATCGTTTTTGCGCCTGAGAGCACCCAGTTATTCGACGCGGTGACGCGGGGGAGGGCCGGCTCAGTCCAGAGTGCGGCCGGGATGATGGATTCCTCAAGTTTCACCTGGCGAAGGAGTGATTCATCCAGTCCGCCAAGCTGCCTGGGAAAGAGTTCTTCCAGCTTATCCCGCGACAGGCCGGCCTGAACGCATTCAACGATAAACCGTTCCAACTCGGCCTGGGCTTGTCCCATGCCGACGTAGCCGATGGTTTTCCCCGTGATGATGATGTCGGCGGCGGTCCACGGATCATTCTCGATCGAGAAACTTAAAAGGCGCAGCTCCCACGGCAGGCGATGCGACTGGAAATAGAGGTTAACGCCCGCCGCGTACGCCTCGACGCCCGCGCGTGCGGCCGGCGAGAAGCCCGCGATGTCATCCTCCACGCCGCTGCCGAGATTCAATCGCCGAAAGAACTTGTCGAGATCAAGCAGATCGTCCGTATCGCGCAGTTTCTCGCACGCCTGCCCCCGGGCAAGGGTGCGCACCAGCAGCATTTGCATACCCCGATCGCGGGCGTGGCAATATCCAAGTCCCAAGTGTGCGTCTATAAGATCGGCGGCGTGAATGTGCGGGATACCATGCGCATCGCGCGTAACAGTGACCGCACCACTTCGGCCGGCAAGCGTGAGAGGGCTGTCGGGCATGGTGGGGAGGGTATGCAATCAACACACATGAAGAAACCCCGGCATAAAGAAACCCCGGACACAGGTCCGGGTTTCTGGCTTTACTCCACGAGCACGATCGCGCGACGAGGCGCGCTGCGGGACGCGGGCGGATTAATTCAGGTAAATGATCTTGGCTCCGGTCTTACGCCAGGGCGTGGCGGGGTTGTCCCAGATTCTGATGTAAGGCGAATTTTTCACATACACCGTGTCGATGCCGCCGGGCTTCCCCAGCAGGAGCAGTTGCATGCCGGGGCAATGATCGACGGTAACCGTGTTCACGTGGCCGGAGTTGTTCACGACCTGCGCACCAATATTGGTGTTAAAGATGCGGATGTCTTTGAACAGAATGCTGTCATACTTGCCATCCTGCACGATCAGAGGCAGCCCGTCTCCGTCGTGGAGGACCAAATCGGAGCAGATGACGGTGGTCGGGCCAGACTGTTGATCGCCCGCGCCGACGATGCGGCAGAAGTCCACGTGGCCGCCGGGGGTGCGGCGAACGCCCGAAACTTCGCAGTGCCAGATGGCCACGTAACGCCAGGTCCACCAGACATACGGGGCTACGGCCGTAGGGCCCACGGCGATGCCCTTATGCATGAAGGGAATGTTGTTCACCTGCGCATCATGAACCTGCAGGCCGGCGGCCGCTTGCTGCGGCGAGAACGGCCGGCCACCAATTTGATCGTGGAAAACGTATTTATAAGGATAAACCCAAAAACCATTAACCCACCCGTCGGCCTTTGCGGGGGACGCAAAGAGACCGCTGAACGTGATGGCCGCGAGGGTGAACATGAACCACTTGGACAACTTCATCGTGTGCTTCTCCTATTTGAAAATATGCCTGGCGCGGCGACGCATAGGCTCCAAGCCCACGCCACCGTGAAAACGAATGCCCGGCCATGCTGCGTGATTCAGTTCGCCCAACGTTGAAAAAACGAAGGAGGCGCTGCCGCACAGGCCAGTACGTCAACAATTTCGCGGGACATAAGGTGGCGATTAAATCGCTGATGCCAAAAGGCCCGTTTTGCGCTATTGCGTCCACAACGGCGAAAGCATTCGCCGATCTCCTGGGTCAGCCTTTGCGGCAGGCCGGATTAGCAGCCTGATACCTGGGGAGGGTGTGACGATTCCCCGGCATCTGTGCTGGCCAGCGCCTCGGGAAGGACGCTTAGCCATGACGGCCCAAGAGGGACTCTCAAACACCAGCAAGCCCAAAGGCCAGCCAGCGAGGAGGCTTAAATAACAGGATTGACTGGGGAGTCAATTGATAATCGGGGAGATTGTGAAAAAAAGTTCAAGTGCGCTCACGATGCAAAAGCTGCCGCAAAATAAAGCGCCGCCTCGCCCACTCCAATTCCTCCCTGTTGTAACGCCGGTCAATATCAACCGTCCCGCGGCATGAATTTTCACGAGTTGATCAGTCGGTGTTCATCTCACGCAGCTTCTGTTGCAGCAGCGCTTCTCGCCGAAGGGCGCCGCGGTTGAGCCAATCGGCAAGGGCGTTGGCATCGCTGGTGTCGAGCATCTCAAGCAAATCGTCGAGCTCGCAGCGCAGCCGGTTGACGCTGTCGCGGAGATTATCGCGGTTGTCGAGAAAAATGTCCCGCCAGAGTGCCCCGTCCCCGCCCGCAATGCGCGTGGCATCCAGAAAACCTTTGCCGGCCAGACGCAGGGCATCGTCGTGCTGGAGGTTCACCATAGCCGCGGCCACCGCGTGGGGCAGATGGCTGACGTCCGACAGAAGGCGGTCGTGATCCTCTGGGCTGAGGCGCGCGATCCGCATGCCGATGGCCTGCCAGAATGCTTCAACACGCTCCAGGGCCGCAGCGTCGGTTTGCGCCGTTGGGGTGGTAATGCAGAGAGCGCCCTGAAAGAGATCAGGCCGAGCAAATTCAACGCCCCGTTTTTCGCTGCCGGCGATTGGATGGCTGCCGACAAAAGGCCGGCCGGCCGGAAGGATCGCCTGACCTTGTCCGACGACGAGGCGCTTGGTGCTCCCAACGTCGGTGACGATCGCCCCTGGCGCGAGCGGGAGCGATGGATTTGAGAATGTCCTCGAACAGAAGCACAGGCGTGCAGAGGATGACGAGGTTGGCGTCGTGGACGGCCATCGCCAGATCGTCGGCCGGTTCATCAATGGCCCCGACTTCGACGGCTTTGTCGAGGGTCGCCCGGCGATGGCCATAACCGACGACGTGAAACGGGAGGTTGTTGGACTTGATGGCCAGCCCGATCGAGCCACCCAGCAAGCCCACGCCCAGAATGCTGATCCGGCCGGGTTGCATCAACGTAAATTACTGGCGCAGGGCGGGTGAGTCCATACAGATGTTGTTCCGATATCGAAGGAGCAGGTTAGTTGTGATTAATAAGATCGCGCTTTAGAGCATCGGCCGGAGATGCTGCCATGCCGCCTTGGCCACGCCGGCCGCGGTTGTCTCGTAGGGGTAGAGTTCTACCGTCACCCAGCCCAAGTACTTGGCTTCCGCGATGGCAGAAAAGATCGCCGGAAAATCAATCGCGCCTTTGCCTGGAGTCAGGTGCTGATGGACGCGGTTTTCGCCAATGTCTTCCAGATGAATGTGCGCGACATGCTCACTAAGCGTACGAATGACGAGGGCCGGATCTTCTCCAACGCAAAACAGGTGGCCGACGTCACAGTTCATCTTGACCAGCGGCTCATTCTTAAAATACGTCTCCTTAAATTCCAGATACTCGGCCGCCGTTTCGATAAACAGTCCAGGCTCCGGCTCGATAGCCAGGATCCGCCCTGTTTCGCGGGCTGTCGGAAGAACCTGGCGGAGACCATCGGCAAAGCGCCGGCCCGCTTCTTCACGCGTGAGAGTGGTTCCAATCATCGGCCCGCCAGGCTGGAGGCTGACGGTCGCGGCATCAAACTCGGCGGCAAGGCGGATAGCGGCGATGGTGTGGTCGATGCGGGTTTGTCGTTTGATCTGATCATCTTCGATCCAAGTCGGGTGGTAAGTGTCGCCACAGGCAAAGAGCGTAAAAGCGTTGACATTACTGACGGCCATGCCCGGCCTGCCAATCTGGTCGCGGACCTTCTGAATTCGTCCCGCGTTCATGTCGGCCGGAAAGGCATGCGGCACGTCAGCCATCAACTCAACGCCGCGATACCCAATCGAACCAATGGCGTCGATGGCCTGTTCAAGGGTGTTCTTTTTGAACGCATTGGTGGAGAAGGCGAGGTTAAGCATGATCAAATTCTATGAGTCTGTGCGGATGCGTGAAAGGTTCGGATTCTTCGAGCGAACACTGCCCTTGTGATGTCGCCGCAGAAATAAAACATAGAACTTTTTGCCACGCCACGATAACCTCATCGTCCAACTGCCGTCCCGCGAGGCTTCCAGCGAAGGAGACGCTTGTGAAATCATCCCACCTTCCCGTCAGCGGCCAAGCCAGATCCTGCACCCCGCATGGCCGCCACCTACTCATCTGCAATGGAGTCTGCATGGCCATCATCGCCATGCTGGCCGCCGCTCGGCGCGGGCAGGTTGCTCAACCAACGACCGCCCCCACTTCCCAACCCGCCGCCACGAAGATCTCCAGCCGGCTCAAAAACGATCTGAAAGACATGAGCCTGGAGCAATTGCTGAACGTGGAGGTCACCACCGTTTCACGCCGGCAAAGCACCCTGGCCCAATCGCCGGCGGCCATCTTCGTCATTACCCAGGACGACATTCATCGCACCGGCGCCACCAGCATTCCCGAGGCGCTGCGACTGGCCCCTGGAATGGAGGTGGCGCAGGTCGATAGCAGTACGTGGGCTATCTCAGCGCGTGGCTTCAACGGCACGGCCGCCAACAAGCTGCTGGTTCAGATGGACGGCCGCAGCCTTTACACGCCGCTCTTTTCCGGTGTCTTCTGGGACGTGCAGGACACGATGATGGAAGACATCGACCGCATCGAAGTCATTCGCGGCCCGGCCGGCGCACTGTGGGGCGCCAACGCCGTCAACGGCATCGTGAACATCATCACCAAAAGCGCCGAGGACACGCAGGGACTCCTCGTCACCGGCGGAGGCGGAACCCAGGAGCGCGGGTTCGCGGGAGTTCGTTATGGCTGGAAACTGAACGACGACGCTTACGCCCGCGTGTACGTGAAGCACTTCGAACGCGGCGAAACCCTCTTCCCGAATGGGAACGGAGCCCGTGACGATTGGGACATGACCCAAACCGGTTTTCGAATCGATACCCAGCCCTCCACGGCCGATCACTTCACCATCCAAGGCGACGTCTACGCCGGCGACCGCTTCGCGTCGTCCTTCGTCAGCGGGCTGGCTGACGATACAGATCTGTCCGGCGGCAATCTGCTGGGCCGCTGGACCCACTCGTTGGGCAACGGCGGCGATCTCAGCCTGCAGATGTATTTTGACAACACCCATCGCGACATCCCCAACGTTTTCCGGGAGAACCGCGACACGGCCGACATCGACTTCCAGCATCACATTCCTATCGGAACCCATCAGGATTTTACGTGGGGCCTGGCCTACCGCGCTTCCTATGACAAGATCGGCAACACCGCCAGCCTCGCGTTTATTCCCGATCATCAGACGCTGCAGTGGTACAGCATTTTCGCGCAAGATGAGATCCAGCTCATCAAGGATCGCCTTCGCCTCACCGTCGGCGCCAAGATCGAGCACAACGATTTCACAGGCGTCGAGGTCCAGCCCAACGCGCGGCTGCTGTGGATGATCGACAAACGTCAATCCCTCTGGACCGCCGTCTCCCGCGCGTGCGCACGCCCACCCAACTGGAAGAAAATTTGCAGGTCAATCCCTCGGCCGCCAGTCCCTTTTCTCTGCGTGGAAACAGCGACTTTGAATCGGAAAACGTCATCGCCTACGAACTGGGTTATCGAGTCGAACCGGCGAAATGGCTCTCGCTGGACGTTGCCACCTTCTACAACGTCTACGATCGCCTGCGCAGCACCGAACGGCCCTTGCCGACGGTCTTTAGTTTTGGCAATCAATTGGATGGCAACACCTACGGCGTCGAGATCGCATCCACCGTTCAGTTGGCCGAGTGGTGGACCCTCCGAGCGGCCTACTCTTACCTGCAAGTGCAACTGCACACCGATCGACACAGCACCGATACCACGTCACTGGCCACCGCCGGCGACGATCCCCGGAACCAGGCCTACTTGCGTTCTTCCATGGATTTGTCGCGCACAGTTCGCTTCGACCTATTTGGCCGATTCGTCGACCGGCTTCGCAACCAGGACATCCCCAGCTACATCTCGCTGGACGCGCGCGTGGGTTGGAAGGCGACAAAACAACTGGAGCTGGCGATTGTCGGACAAAATCTCCTGGACAAACAGCATCCCGAATTTGGCACCGGCGCCACCCGCCACGAAATACCGCGTGGCGTCTACGCTCAACTGACCTACCGCTGGTGACGCGCTGATTATGGACGTACATTGCCGCCCCAATCGCGCCCTGCATTTAACGAGGTAAATCCTTTTGCGCCTCTCCAAACGCACCGAATACGGCCTCCGTGCCATCGTACAGCTTGCCCAGCTTTGGCCGCGTAATTTCGTCCAATCACGCGACCTTTCCCAGCAGGAAGATCTTCCCAACAAGTTCCTCGAATCCATTCTTCTCGCTCTCCGTCGCGGCGGGTTTCTCGAAAGCAAAGTCGGCAGTGGCGGCGGCTACCGCCTGGCCCGTGCTCCGGCCGACATCAACGTCGGCGATATCATCCGCCGGCTTGAAGGCCGCCTTACCCTCAACGAAGCCCCGAACTTCCAGGAAACGTCTCCCGGCAAAGTCGCCGTCCATTTGATCAATCTGGAGCTGACGGATGCAACAGACAAGGTGCTGGACACGATGTCCCTCGCCGATCTTCTGGAACAAGTAGTAAAGGCCGGATCCCCCGGCCAGCAGGCGATGTATTACATTTAGCACCCATCCCCCGACGTTCGTATTGTTATTCCGTCGGCCGCACTGCGCCGCAAATACCGCTCCATGGTTGGGAACATCATCTCATCCACATAGCACCACCCCCACTTTTCTCCCGGCTCCAGCGACTGCACGAGTGGATGGCCCGTGGCGTGAAAGTGTTTGGTCGCGTGCTTGTTGATGGAACTGTCACAGCATCCCACATGGCCGCAGATCAGGCACAACCGTAGGTGAACCCAGACATCGCCACTCTTCAGGCATTCCTCACACCCGTCTGTATTGGGCTTCACCGCCCGCACCTGATCCAGATGTCCGCATTGCTCGGCCATGTTCAACTCCTTGCAACAAGATTTTCATTCTACGCCCAAGAAACCCGCTGCCGCTATAATTGTCCCGTTCTGCCGCCGCGTCATCGAAAGGACCCATGGCAAAACTTAGCCCGCAATCCGCCCGACTCGATGCCCCCGTGACCGAATCGGATCATGTGCGCGGCTCGTTCCTCGCGCCCCTCACCCTTCTGGAATACGGCGACTACGAATGTCCGTATTGCCATCAAGCGTATCCGGTGGTGAACCAGGTGCGCGAGCGTCTTGGCGACCGGCTGCGCTTTGTGTTCCGCAACTTTCCCCAGAACAGCGTCCACCCGCACGCCAGCATCGCCGCCCAGGCCGCAGAGGCCGCCGGTGCACAAGACAAGTTCTGGGAGATGCACGACTTCCTCTACGCCAACCAGGCCGACCTTGCCAATCTAAATCTCAGCAATGCCGCCCTGCGCCTGGGCCTCGAAATCTACCGATTCGAAGCCGATCTCTCGTCGGAGATCTTCTCCCACCGAGTCCGCCGCGACTTCCAAAGCGGCCTGCGGAGCGGCGTCACCGGGACGCCTGCTCTGTTCGTCAATGACGTCCGCTACACGGGCGAAATCGCGGTTGAACCGATAATTCTGGCTCTTACCAGCACAACCTGACGTACCGGGACGTATAATCCAGGATGCTCGAAGCGCCAAGTTGATTCGTATCGTAGGGTAAGGCGGTGAGAGCGACCGGTTTGGCGGGGAATGTGTCGTTTGCGAGGGCTTTGAGGATGAAGAGGGCCGACAGCCAACGCTGTTACGCAGCGCTGCTCTTTGCAGCAGCGACCGCCTTGGCGTTGCCCGCCCAGGCCGCTCCCCTGTCCGATGATTTGCTCCTCTCTCCCGCTACGGTGGGGCCTGTTGATCCTAATCGAGCTCAGTCGGGCCAGAACGAGGTTCAAAGCGATTTGCCGGCACAGTTCAACGGGATGAACATCAATACGTTTCTCGGGGCGAACCGCTTTAATGCGGCCGGGATTACGGGGCAGGGCGCGATCGTCACCAATGTGGAAGCTGGCCATATTTGGGGAGGCGCTACCGGCCATGAAACGCTGACACAGGTGACGACTTATATCACCGGTACGGGCAGCTTTGGGTGAAACCGATCGCCATGCGACCTGGGTGGGGATGCTCATCGCCGGGCGCAATGGCGGTACCACACAGGGCACGTTTCAAACCGGCATCGCACCTGGGGCTGATTTGCGCTCAGGCGCTATTGCAACGTCATGGACGCCCGGCACCGCGCCAATCAGCGTTATGCCACTGGGTTCAATGATTCGCTCACGTCGGCCTTCAGCGTATATCAATCAGCCCAAGGCGGTTTCGGCACGGCCGATGTCATCAACAGCAGTTGGGGTTTTACCGACGCAAGTGGGACAAACAGCACCACTGTGGGCCTCGATGGCCTGGCACGGGCCAATCCTCTCACCACCTTCGTCGTTTCGGCCGGGAACTCTGGCCCAAACGCTAACACCGTCACCGGACCCGGATCTGGCTTCAACGGCATCACGGTTGGCGCTTACACCAACGCGGACGCCAACAACAACCCCAACGCATATAACGTGGTCGCGAGTTTCAGCAGCCGCGGCCCGCAGAACTATTTCGATGCAACGAACCATACCAAGGTTGGCGTTCGCGCGGCTGTTGACATCGCCGCTCCGGGGGCTGATTTAGTCTCGGCTTATTACGGGGGTCAAACCGGCGGCAACAGCGCTACCCTCGGCGGCACCGCCAACGGCTCGGCGGGCGGGCCCGGCTTCTACAGTTCAGGGTTGGCGGGCACCAGCTTCGCCGCCCCACTGGTCGCCGGGGCCGCCACCCTCCTGGATAGCGCCAGCTACAACACGCCATCCATTGCATCTGACATCAACTCCCGGGATGCGCGTGTCATCAAGGCGGTGCTTCTCAACTCAGCCACCAAAACCCCCGGCTGGACCAATAACCAGACGCTTGTGAATAACGCGTGGGACACCACACAATCCCTCGATTGGGCGGTGGGCGCTGGTGAACTCAATCTCAATTCGGCGTACGACCAATATCTCAGCGGCACCACCGATGTCGCCGGCACTGGCGGCGGCGCAATATCCTCAGAAGGCTGGGATTTCGCCTCGGTCGCCCCAACGAGCCACAACGATTACATCATCGCCCAGCCCCTCTTCGCCGGTGAAACCTTCACCGCCACGCTTGACTGGTTCCGCGACCGCACCTTTACCAGCACCACAAACATCACAGACAACGCCTTGCAGAATTTGGACCTGCAGGTTTGGGCTGTTAGCGGTAGCACCTTCACCACCCTCATCGCCCAATCCCACAGTACCTACAACGACGTGGAACACCTCTCCTTCACGCTCCCCTCCGACGGACAATACGGCATCCGAGCCCTTTCGGCCGGTGCAGTCTTCGGCACGCCGGCGGCCGAGAATTACGGGCTGGCGTGGGCGGCCGTTCCTGTCCCTGAGCCAGGTTCACTCACTTTATCAGTCGCCGCTTTGGCGCTGTCTGTGCGGCGTCGCCGATGTCGCCGCATTCTCGCGGCGGCTGCAGCGAAAACTTGATTTGCCCGCCACCCGCACCCTTCAATTCTACCAGCGTATCATTCAATAAGTGTGCGGCAGACCATTACCCCTGTCGCTCCCTTTCTTGATTACCGATACAGCAGTAATACAATCGGTCAGGTTATGGTCAACGGCGGCCCGTCCGGTCGCCTCGACTTCACCTTTGACGAGGGGCCGGTCCTGAAAAGACCGACCATTAGGAGATGGACATGTTTGAACGATTCACGGATCGAGCCCGCAAAGTCATGGCACTGGCCAATCAGGAGGCCCAGCGCTTTAACCACGAGTACATTGGAACCGAGCACATCCTCCTGGGCCTGGTGAAGGAAGGATCGGGCGTAGGCGCCAACGTCCTTAAGAACCTCGACGTTGACCTCCGCAAGGTTCGCCTCGAAGTGGAAAAGCTCGTCAAGAGCGGCCCGGACATGGTCACCATGGGCAAGCTGCCTCAGACCCCGCGTGCGAAAAAGGTGATTGAATACGCCATCGAAGAAGCACGCAACCTGAACCACAACTACGTCGGCACGGAACATCTTTTGCTCGGCCTGTTGCGCGAGCACGATGGCGTGGCCGCTCAGGTGCTCATGAATCTCGGGCTGAAGCTGGAAGAAGTGCGCGAAGAGGTTCTCAACCTACTTGGAGCTGGTGTGGAAAACGAAGAACCCAATGCAACCGAAAAGCAGGGTCAGAAGGGCAAGAGCAAAACTCCCGCCCTCGACTCTTTTGGACGCGACCTCACCGAACTGGCCCGCAACAGCGAGCTGGATCCGGTGATCGGCCGCAAGAACGAAATCGAACGCGTCATTCAGATTCTCTGCCGCCGCCAGAAGAACAACCCAGTTCTCCTCGGTGAGGCCGGCGTTGGCAAAACCGCCATCGTCGAGGGCCTGGCCCAGATGGTGATCAGCAATCAAGTCCCGGAAATTCTCGTCGACCGCCGCATCGTGGTCCTCGATCTGGCGATGATGGTCGCCGGCACAAAATACCGCGGCCAATTCGAAGAGCGCATCAAAGCAGTCATGAACGAAGTCCGACGGGCCAAGAACGTCATCCTCTTCATCGACGAACTGCACACGCTGGTTGGGGCCGGCGGCGCGGAGGGCGCGATCGACGCATCCAACGTGCTCAAGCCCGCTCTCTCCCGCGGCGAAATCCAGTGCATCGGCGCTACCACCTTCGATGAGTACCGCAAATACATCGAGAAAGACGCCGCCCTTGCACGCCGGTTCCAGCCCATCACCGTCGAGCCCCCGTCCAAGACGGACACCATTGAAATCCTCAAGGGCCTGCGCGATCGCTACGAAGCCCACCACCGCGTGCAGATCCTTGACGCCGCCATTGTCTCGGCCGTCGAGTTGTCCGACCGCTATATCAGCGGCCGGTGCCTGCCTGACAAGGCTATCGATGTCATTGACGAAGCGGGCGCGCGAATCCGTCTTCGCTCCATGACCAAGCCGCCGAATCTGGCGGAGCTTGAGGAGCAGATCGAGCGGCTGAGCATCCAGAAGGATGAGGCAGTGAAGAACGCGGAATACGAAGAAGCCGCCAAACTGCGCGACCAGGCCGAGGCCCTTCGTAAGAAGATGGAGGAGATGAAGAACCAGTGGCGTCAGAAGGCCAAGGAAGTCGACGGCGTGGTGGACGAGGAGGTCGTCGCGGAAGTAGTTTCCAAGATGACTGGCGTGCCGCTCACGCGTCTTGAAAAAGAAGAGGCGCAGCGCCTGCTCGAGCTGGAAAACGAGCTGCACAAACGCGTGGTCTCCCAGGACGAAGCCATCAAGACCATCTCCAAGACCATCCGCCGAGCCCGTTCGGGCCTCAAGGATCCCAACCGCCCCATGGGCAGTTTCTTGTTCCTTGGCCCCAGCGGCGTGGGCAAGACTCTGCTCTCCAAGGCGCTGGCCGAGTTCATGTTCGGCGACGAGGATGCCCTGATCGCCATCGACATGTCCGAGTACATGGAGAAGCACAACGTGAGCCGCCTGATCGGCGCTCCTCCCGGCTACGTCGGCTACGAGGAAGGCGGCCAGCTCACTGAGCGCATTCGCCGCCGGCCTTACAGCGTCGTGCTGCTGGACGAAGTCGAAAAGGCGCATCCTGACGTCTTCAACATGCTGTTGCAGATTATGGAAGAAGGCCGCCTGACCGACTCATTCGGCCGGCACGTCGACTTCCGCAATGTCATCATGATCATGACGTCAAACATCGGCGCTGATTTGATCAAGAGTGGCGGCGCAGTCCAAGTTTGGCCTCGGCCCGCGGAAGAAAGGCCAGGAGGATGAGGCCAACTATCAGCAGATGAAAGAGATGCTGATGAAGGAAATCGAGCGGCATTTCCGCCCCGAGTTCATCGGCCGGCTTGACGACGTGATCGTCTTCCGTCCGCTCGGCCGCCCGCACCTGGAGCTGATCGTGGATCTGGAGCTAAAGAAGGTGACCAAGCGCCTCACCGATCACGGCCTGAAGATCGAGCTGTCGGCCGAGGCGCGCGAGTTCCTGATCGACAAGGGCACCAACGCCGACTTCGGCGCCCGTCCCCTTCGCCGGGCCATCGAGCAGCACGTGGAAGATCCGCTATCGGAAGAGATCCTTCGCGGCAACTTCAAGGGTAAGGACTTGATCAAGATCACCCTCAAGGCCGAGGATGAAGCCAACAAGCACCTGTTCTTCGAAGCGATGAAGTCTACCGTCCCCGAAAAACCCCAGCTCGCCCAGGCCAGCTCCGACGCAACCTGATCGACGCTGACAACCCAACGAAAAAGCCCCGGATCAAAAAGTCCGGGGCTTTTCTTTCGGGGCCTGCCAGAGGCCAATGAGCGCGGTGAGACTCGAACCCACGACCTACGGATTAAAAGTCCGTTGCTCTACCAACTGAGCTACGCGCTCGGAAAACTGGGGTCGCTAACTATAGGCTTTCTCCGTTCCTTCGCCAGTGGTGTGGAACTTCATCTTGCGGGCAGCGCCCTGCGAAATGCCCGTACCTCCTCACGTCGGCTATAATTCCCGCAGCAGTTTCAGTCCCTCCGCACAGAGGTCAACGATGGGCCGAGTCTTCCGTAGGATCATTGCACTTTTTCTTCTATCCACTTGCTCCACTGCACGAGCACAGTTTGGCCCCGAACAACCTGATAAATCCACCACGCGCCCGGCTCTCGCATCCGTCACAGCGGCGGCGGCGGAGCAGGCATTTAAGGACAATCTCGCCAGGTACAAAGACAACCCCGACTACCTGGTCCGCGACGGTCTGGTTGCCAATCGCAAGGAAAAGTGGGTACGTATGGCCTGCCGCGCTACCAGCCTGGTGGCGGAAGATGCCATTGAATTTCTCCTGATCTCCGACAAGAGCGGCAAAGGGTATGAGGCGCTGGCGGAATCGTTCGCCATGCCGAGTGATGTTCACGCGGCGCTTCAATTTATTGGCATGAAGCCCGGCCGGCCCGTGGATTTCGAGCACAACATCTTCTGGCCCAAGGGCGACCGTGTTCTCCTCACCGTTACTTGGCTGGAGCCGCCGCCCGTGGATCAGACCAAAGGCAAACCTACCGAGCAAAGCATCCGCGCAGAGGATCTTGTGATCGATACCGGCGACAACAACACCCTTCCCCACGAGGGGTTTGTGTACGCAGGTTCGTATTGGCTCAAGCCGGAGGGGGAAGTGAACGGCGGCAAGCCGATGTACGCGCCCGATGCGCTGGATTCAGGAGCGATTGCTTCTGATTACAATGATCGGGCGTCGGTGCTGGATGTTCCGCGCAAGGCGGCGCAGGGGAGCGTTTACGGGTCGCTAAAGATCAATCCGGCCCATCGCTTTACGCCGGGGCAGGCGGTGGAGGTGAGGATCGAGCCGGAATCGAAGGAGGGCAAGACACGCATTCGCGATCTGAACCTTTTCGTCAACATGCCGGCCGGCGCGGCGGTGGGGCCGGAAGCGGCCCAATACACGCTCAAGGATGCGGACGGAAAAAATGCCATGGAAGGCGAAGGCAATAAGCTGGCGTTTCTGCTGGCTGCCTTTAATGGCCTGAATGAGGCGGGTCTGGATCCGTTTGTGACTGTTCACCTGGATAAGTCGATGAGCGTTGCAAATGTTCGGCAGATCTATGCCCTGCTGGCGAACATGGACAACAGCAAAGGCATCCGGATCGAGGCGCCGCCGGAGGGGGAGCTTTACTACCGCGCATTTTTGCCGAAGGTAGAATTGCTGGACCGCAAGAAGCGCCTCGGCCGGCCTTGGGAGCTTCATCTTCAAACCAACAACGGCCAGCCTACTGCAACCCTCATTCTTCCCGCCGATGACATCAACGACAACGATGGACAGGGCGACCTGAAATTCCCCGTTGCCGCCGCCGAAGAGATGGCCAAGGTGCTGGCCGAGAAGAGTGACAAGTGGTCACAAGACGTGCTGATTTACTCTCCGCCTGAACTGAGCTACGACGCACTGCTAAAGTTCATCGGCCCGTCCCTGAAGACCCATCCGACGATGTACGTGTTTGTACAAAAGCCGGCGAATCCTCGACCGGAATAAATCCTCGCCATACGCTTCTTGTATGCGGCTATTTCTCGCGATCGAACTCTCCAACGCCGCCAGACAACATTTGGTTAGCGTGGGGATGGAGTTGAAAGCAGCCAGCGCCGCACAGCATTGGCCACGCGTTGCATGGACGCGGCCGGCCAACTTACACATCACGCTCAAGTTTCTCGGTGACGCGCCGGATGATCGCGTGCCGGCCATGTGCGCTGCGCTGTCCAACGTTAGACCCGCCGGTGCCATGCAGCTTTGGACAGCGGGACTGGAGTGTTTTCCAGATCGCGGGCCCGTCCGGATCGTGGCCGTGCGCATCGGCGGCGGGGCCGATGGGCTAAGCCAACTCTATAAAGACGTCGAAGGCCGGTGCGCGCTGCTTGGCTTTCCCCGCGAGCGCCGTACATATCGGGGCCACGTAACCCTCGGCCGCGCCCGCGATCCTTTGCCCTCCAGTGCCCGATCTACTCTCGCCAACGCCACCATCCACCATTGGCCCGGACCCGCCTTTGACGCCGCCGAATTCGTCCTGATGCAAAGCATGTTGAAACGGGAGGGGTCTGAATACATCAAGGTCGAAACATTTCCGATCGCGCCGAGCTAATCCAGCCCGCCCACCGATTCGATCAACTGTCGCGACGACCCGGCCGCGTTCAGATCCCATGTCTTCTGTGGTTATACTTGCCGTATTCCCTGCACGGGATCAGGAGCACACATCATGGCGGTGATGATTAAAAGCGATGCACGGGCCAGGGAAAAACCGTGTCTGCGCTGCGGCTACAGCCTTCGAAAGCTGCTCGATGCCAAGCATTGTCCTGAGTGCGGCCTGTCCATGTGGCTGTCCCTGAATTCCAACGATTCACTCGAATGGAGCAACCCGTCCTGGCTTGCACGTCTCTCGCTGGGTGCGATGGTCATGGCAATCGCCCAGCCCCTCGCCCTGTTTGCCATCGCGCTGCAGGCTGATCCGAAGCGATTTTACAACCCGCCGTTGCTGCTTGCGCTGATATCGGGCGTCTATTTCCTCGTCTACCACGCCGGCCTGTCTGCCCTCATGTCGCCTGAGCG
The DNA here is from genome assembly GCA_963788015.1 of uncultured Phycisphaerales bacterium. GTDB lineage: Bacteria > Planctomycetota > Phycisphaerae > Tepidisphaerales > Tepidisphaeraceae > JBBRHH01. Next base: position 163,032 of record CAWBEY010000011.1, on the reverse strand, counting down.
CCGCTATCCCGACCGCATCAAGAACCGCCGCATTGCGGGCCTGATCATTGCTCCCGTCGGTTTGGCGACTGGCGCCTGGCTTCTCTGGATGGCCCTGAATGGCACGTTTCACTCAGGCTCGTGGGGAGCTTGATTTCCCATTTCTCACGAGGATCGTCTGGCTGTTCAGCGCGATCATTACGCTTGCCTACCTCCGCCCCCTGGCTCGGCGCGTTCCTAATTCGTTCGCCGCGCGCCTCTGTGGTTACCTCCTCCTTGGGCCGCTCCTGCCACTGCTTAAAGTGATGCCTATCTACGGCATTTTCTTCATGGCCTATCTGCTGCCCTGGCTGCGCTACCTCCCCTGGCTCTACCTCCCCGTCACCGCCGGCTTGTTTCTCTGGTTCTCCTTTGCCTTCAAGAAAGCATCCAGATCGGCCTCCCAAAGCTGGGCCTCCGAAACCGCTCCCGCCGACCAAATTGCAGCCTAAAAAACATTTCCCTAAAATATTTAATTTTCGGCTGGCAAAGAGTCCGAACAAGGAATATAGTTGGCAAACAAACACTGAACAGGGACGGCTATGGTGACTTGCCGTCGAGTTCAGTTGCGATGGTGAACCAAGTGGTTCTCGTGTCGCACCCCAAGTCACCGTACATAGCGCCGGCTGTCAAACATACCCGGCGAAGGAGTCCATCGTGGCCAAATCCTCCGAAAAGGACGTCAAAGACGTCCGTAGAGAGTTTCCGTCTAAACCTGGTGGCGATGCAGCCCGTGATTCGGCGCTGTCGCGCGCGGTTCAGCAGATCGAAAAACAGTTCGGCAAAGGGGCCGTCATGAAGATGGACGGCGCTGCCCGGGCCGCTGTTGACGGCATACCCACCGGCAGCCTGAGCCTCGACATCGCGCTGGGCGGCGTTGGCGTGCCGCGCGGCAGGGTGCTGGAGATTTTCGGGCCGGAATCCAGCGGCAAAACCACCCTTACCCTTCACATTATCGCCAACGCCCAGAAGGCCGGCGGCGTGGCCGCCTTTATCGACGCCGAACATGCTCTGGATCCTTCCTGGGCCAAGCGCCTTGGCGTTCAGCTTGACGATCTGCTCGTCTCACAGCCAGACACCGGCGAGCAGGCGATGGAGATTTGCGAATTGCTCGTGCGCTCCAACGCTGTTGACGTGATCGTCATCGACTCGGTGGCCGCCCTTATCCCCCGGGCCGAAATTGAAGGGGAAATGGGTGACAGCCACATGGGCCTGCAGGCGCGCCTCATGAGCCAGGCAATGCGCAAGCTCACGGCCGCCATCTCCAAGAGCCGCACCACCGTCATCTTCATCAATCAGATTCGCGAGAAAATCGGCGTGATGTTTGGCAATCCCGAAACCACTCCCGGCGGCCGGGCGCTGAAGTTTTATTCTTCCGTGCGCATTGACGTGCGGCGCGTCAGCACCGTAAAGGACGGGGAAGTGGCCGTCGGCGCTCATACGCGTGCCCGGGTGGTTAAGAACAAGATCGCCCCGCCTTTCCGCGATGCTGAGTTCGACATCATGTTCGATCGCGGCATCAGCTACGAAGGCGACCTGGTGGACCTGGCGGTGTTGGCCAACATCGTTGAAAAGAGCGGCGCCTGGTACAACTACAAGGCCGTTCGGCTCGGCCAGGGCCGCGAGAACGCCAAGCAATTCCTCACCGACAACAAGGACGTTGCCGCGGAAATTCATCAAGCTGTCCTGGCAAGCAAGGGCCTGGTGGAAACCAAGATGACGTCGGTGGACGCCACCGAGCCTGTAGCGGTCGAGGCATGAGCGGCTATTTGAAAACGTTGATCCTCTGGGCAATCCCGCGACGATGCGGGTTGCCCTTTCGATTTCTCCAGAAGAGTTGCTCGCCCCCTTTGGCAGTGGGGGTTAGACTCCGGAATGAACGTTCACAGTTCAATGGGAGAAGTCGATGCCGCTCTCAATCCCGCGTTTACGCATGTTGGCCATCTGCCTGTCGACCTTCGCTTGGTTGACGTGCGTGCCGTTGTACGGGGAGGCGGGATCGATCGTCGGCCGGCTGGGCGACCCAAAGTTGCTCCAATTCAATGGCTGCAAGCTGATGAACGCGGAGCGGGTGCGCGATGAGCTTCAAAAAGACTTTGAGCTGGAGGTGGCGGCCACGCCTTCAGCACCGCTGGATGAATATCTGGCGGTGCTTCAGCGGCGGTTGGAAGTGGGCTATCAGGCCAGCGGGTTCCCGAATGTGAAGCTGGATATTAGCGCAAACGCCGACAAGTCCGCAGTGATTGTGAAGGTGGAGGAAGGGCAGCGTTACCTCGCCGGCGAGGTAAAGATCACAGGTACTAAGACAGTGGACGTGGCAGTTATCATCAAAGAACTGACGACGCCCCAAATCCCCAGCCGCTTTCCAACCCAGCTCGATGCCGCCGCCGGCGTGCTGGCCATTGGTTATTGGCAGGACACCAGCGACGCACCCCAGACGGTGTGGGAAACAGGCAAGCCCGCGAGCTTTGACCCCTTGAGCAAACGCCGACTTCATCGGCAGGTGGTGGAGGCGTTTTTACGGCATGGTTATTTCTGGCTCAAATGCGACGTGAAGCCGGTGGTGCAGGGGGACAAGGCGATCCTGGCAGTAGACGTTGTGGCCGAAGGCCGGCCTGCGGAGGTGGATCGAGTTGAAGTCGTCGGAAATAAAAAAAACACTGTCACCGACATTGTGCGTTACCTGCACGTGGAGAAGGGGACGTTGATTGACCTGGCGCAGATGCGGTTGCTCCAACAGCGTCTGTGGGATTCAGGCCGCTTCATGAATCACGCTGTGGCGGCCGTCATCGACAAAGCAAATCCGGGCCGGTGTTACCTGCACGTTGAGCTCGACGAACTGGAAGAATCGCCCCCGCTTTCCGCGCCGACTCAGCGCTGCGGAGCAGGCTTGTTTGAAGACGTGCGACTGGCTCAACAAGCTGGAGACGGCTCCAGATGACCAGGTGATCTCCGTCACGTTCGGGGACAACGACGTGCGCATGATCCTGAGCCACGACCAGGGCATCGCCGTCACCCTATCGCCCACCAAAGCGGCGACGCAGCCGGTCGTGACAGCGCCGGCATCCATTGTGATGACACCGCGCGAGTTTGGCATTGTGTCCAGCGCGGGCAGGCGCAAATACGTCGCCCATCCTCTTTCCGCGCATTTTGTCGCGACGTTAAACATCGTTCCCACCACAGATCAACCAGGCGGCAAACGGCGACAAAACTTTTCCGTCAACGCCGGCTTTGATACCAAGACCGATCCCACGGCCAAGCCGTTTCGCCTGCGCGTCGCCGCCGCTCCGGTTTCATTCCTGCACGCGGCACACCCCGAAAAAGGGACGGCCGAGGTGAAGGCGGGCGTGTTGACGATTACCTCCGCCGAGCAACTCATCCGCATCGACGCGGCCACCGGAAAGCTGCTGCAATTCACGAACGGTCCAGGCCGTTACAGTGCGACCGTTACGTCCGGTACAGGCGCAATGGATGCCGAAATCAAAGCCCTCGAAGCAAGCTCCCCCAACAACGAATACGATGCAAAGCACCCGATTGGCTCTTTCTGTGCGTTTGTCGCAGAGCGGCTTGGCAGCGGCGACTATTTCGCCACCCGCGCGACACCCGCGCAGAGAAAGAGCCTGGCCACGGCCGTTCAAAAGATTGTGACGCCCGCGCTCTTTGCTCCGCTGGATGAAATGCAGGAGATTGCGCCGCCGTCGGACCTTGAGCGATTTCGACTTCCAGTCAATCCCGACCGGGTCATAGCGAACGGCCCGCTCGGCCAAATTGCGCTGCTTGGAATTCCGTGGTGCAACCGCGTCTTCGTCCGGGGCACCTGGCCCTGGACCTTCGCCCGCGAATCGCTCAATGTCCTGTCGGGCAACACACAGTACGGCAACCGGGAGGTGGCGCGGTTGTATGGGGCGGACGACATCGGACCCATTGGATATGCGGCCGGGGCGAAGCTGCTGACGGTTGTCGATCCACAGTTGGCGAAGGCTTTCGCGCAGAAGGGCCTTGAGTCGCTGACGGTGGAGTCATTTCAGAAAGACTGCCGCGTGCTGCTTCTCTCGGATTCGGCCGCCTGCCGGGTGCTGGCTCAGTTCGTCGCCAACATTCGGCAACTGAACGACGAGGAAGTGGCGGCCATCAACGAGGTGGTGAACCCAATTATTGGGGGTGTTGTGACGACAGTGGCACAAAACCTACGCACCGCGCCGCAGGGAGTTACGGCGCAGGGTTTGGCCGATGCGCTGGGCGCGTTGTGGAATACCGGTCTAAAACCGAAGGTCGAGGCGGCGCTCCGGGCGATTGCCGATGGGGCTGATAGACCTGATGGGAAACTTTAACCAGCGTCGCGATCACTGAAACCGAAGCAACTGAATTACGAACGACGGTGGAGCAGTTCGATCAGGTGCTGCGGGCATGTATCAAGGCGAAGAACCCGGCGCTTGTATGACGTGATCATGCCGGTTGCCGAACGGGGTTGTAATCCCTGATGGGAGGTCTCCGTACTCCACAGGACACAGGACACGCTGCGCGCGTCTTGAAAGAATGCCCGTAGTCGGTTTATGCTTATAGTGACCAACAGACACGGAGGCAAAGCCGATGACTACTGCAATTATTTTCCATGAAGTGAAGAATGGCGACCTTTGGGCCGAAGCCTGGCGGAAGGGAAAGGGAAGCCGCCACGAGATGTTTGGAAAAGTGGGAATCAAGGCCAGAACTTTTCGGGACCCGAAAGACCCGGAGTCGACGGGTGTCTTCCTGGAGATATCGGACATGGCCAAATTCAAAGCGTTTATGGAGTCGGACGAGGCGAAAAAGGCGATGGCTGAGGATGGGTGAAGGTGGAGACGCTACGGATGCTGGTGGAATTTGTCCCGTGATGGGATCCGAAGCCGTTGCGTCTCAATCCAGCTTCTCGGGCTCGATCCCGATATTCTTTTCGCCCGCCGCCTTCTTCTCCCGGAACTTCTTTACCCACGTCTCGAAGCTCTTGCCGGCGGCGGTGTCGCGGCCGGTAAATTCCAGTCGCGCGATTTCGCTGTACGCAATCCTGACCTTGTCCAGTTTGTCCTTGGGGAACAGCCGCACAATGCATTCCGCCAGCGTCGCCCCATCGCTGCGGCGATCGAAAATATATCCCTCCACGCGCTGGCCATCTTTCAGGGTGATCGTCACGTCACCGCGATAATCGAAGGCCTTCTCCAACGCGGCCCGAACTTCGTCCTCGCTTGCCAGCGGCGGAATCCATCCCTCGAGCTTTTCATGCAGAACCCCCGGCGCGTGTTCCAGTTCCTCGGGATTCGCCGGCATTGATTTGGTTTCCTGGGGCATCTTTTACACCGTCGCGCGCCACATCTCAGCGTCACACATTCGCCGTCTCGCGCTGCTCCATCTTTGCCCCACGCACCGTCAATGGCACCACGGCGGCCTCGGCTTCCTCCTCTTGCGACCCTTCCTCTAATGCATGCAGCGCGGCCTCATTCGCGTATGTTCCGCCGAACAATGTCGCTCGCGCCGCCTTCAAAATCCCCTTCAATGAAAATGTCTCGTTGACGGCGCTGGCCTCGTAGCCACTGTGTACCATGCAGTTGGCGCAGCGGGAGTTGCCGCTCTCGGTCCCGTAATTTTCCCATTTCGTAGTTTCGATCAATTCCGCGAACGTGTCGGTGTACCCATCCTGCAACAGGTAACAGGGCTTTTGCCAGCCGAAGATATTGAACGTCGGCATGCCCCACGGCGTACACGCGTAATGCCGCCGGCCCATCAGGTATTCCAGGAACAATGGGCTCTGGTTAAACCGCCAGCTTTTTTTGCGGTTGCTCAATATTTTGGTGAACAGCCGCCGGGTTTTGGCCTTTCCAAGGAAGTGCGCCTGATCGGGGGCCTTGTCATAGCTGTAGCCCGGCGACAGCATCATGCCCTCCACCCCAAGCTCCATCATTTCATCAAAAAATGCCCGCACGCTTTTGGGATCGGCCCCGTCGAACAGGGTGGTGTTGGTCGTCACCCGAAATCCCTTCGCCACCGCCTCGCGCACCCCGTCGGCCGCGATATCAAAGCCGCCCTCGCGACAGACGGCAAAATCATGATGCTCGCGCTGGCCGTCCATATGCACGCTGAAGGTCAGGTATTTTGTCGGTTTAAACAGGTGAAGCTTTTCCTTCAGGAGCAGGGCGTTGGTGCATAGATAGATGTATTTTTTGCGCGCGACCAGCCCCTCGACGATCTTGTCGATTTCGGGATGCAGCAGTGGCTCACCGCCTGGAATGCTGACCATCGGCGCTCCGCATTCATCCACGGCCTTGAAACAATCCTCTGGGCTCAGATTCTGTTTCAGGATGTGTGCAGGGTATTGAATCTTCCCACACCCCGCGCATGCCAGGTTGCAGCGAAACAGCGGCTCGAGCATCAGCACCAGCGGATAACGATTTCGCCCGCGCAGCTTCTGCTTCATCACGTAGCTGGCCACCGTCCACATTTGCGAAATAGGCACGCCCATACGACACATTCCTCTTCTTCGGCTGTTGCAGTTTACAATACGGCAATCATTCAGAAAGGGAAACTACTCATCCTCACGGCCGTTCTTCTCGAAGCCCGCGCCATCGCACGCGCGCTCAACCTTTCGCCCACCGCCCGCCTCGCCTGGGGCGATGTTTCCCAGGCCTTGGCTCTTCACGTCGTGGGGATCCGCGCCACCCGTCTCTCGACAATCCTCGACCAATCCCACGACTACACCACAATAATGATGGCGGGCCTGGCAGGGGGCCTGGACCCAGACCTCCGAGTGGGCGATGTCGTGCTCGACAAAGCCTCGTCTGGTCTGGCCGCTACGCTTAATTTACCCACGGCTCACTTTCACACTTCACCAACTCTCGTCTCCACTCCTGACGAAAAATCGCGCATCCGACGTGAGACTGGCGCCGCGGCCGCGGACATGGAGAATGCAATCGTCCGCGATGAGGCTCATCGCCGGGGCCTTTCCTTCATTGGCATTCGAGCCATCAGTGATACCGCCCACGAGTACCTCGACCCGGCCGTGATGCGATTCATCAACGACGTGGGCCAGATTAAACCACTGGCTGTTGCCCAAACGCTCCTTGGCCGACCAACTCTCATCCCACACCTTAAAAATCTTAATCGCAGCGCGCAAGTTGGCCGCGGGCGCGCTGGGGGAAGCTGTAAAACGCATTGTCAATCAATTGCAGTGTGACAATTGATTCGCACTTGCCGCGTTACAACCCTACCGAAACAACCGGCGAGCCAGTAAAACAGAAGCGTCCAAGGCGGGTGGCTTATGCAGCAGCAAACGCAGGTGACTTTTCCGGCGAGGCGCGAGCCTGTCCCTGATGCGCCCATTGTTTTTTCCCATCCAACGTCGACCCGCACCGCACTCGTCACTGGCGCGTCGGCCGGCATCGGCAGGGAGATGGCCGGTGTGCTCGCCCGCAATGGCTTTAACGTGGTGCTCGTGTCGCGCTGCGGCGCACAGCTCGAACAGCTCGCCGATGAACTGCGGCAATCGCACCGCATCCGCGCCCACGCCATTGCTCGCGATCTCTCCACCGCCACTGCAATCTGCGACCTCTACGAAGAGTTCACCGATTCCCACCTCAACATCGACCTGCTAGTGAACAATGCCGCCTTCGCCATTCAAGGCGAATTTGTCGAATCGGACCTCCAGGAGCAACTACGACTTCTTCAGCTCAACATCGTCTCGCTCACGCACCTGACGCGCCTTCTGCTGCCGCGCATGATCGAAAAGCGATGGGGCCGCATCCTGAATGTCTCCTCCATCGCGGCCTTTGTTCCCGGCCCACTGATGGCCACCTACAACGCCAGCAAAGCCTACGTCTCCTCCTTCTCGGCCGCCCTGGCCAATGAACTGCGTGGCACCGGCGTCACCGTCACCACCCTTTGCCCCGGCCCCACCCGCACCAGCTTCGCCGACCGAGCCGGCCTCTCCACCACCCGCGCGTTTCCGCAGAGTCATGGACCCGGCCGCCGTTGCCCTGGCGGGCTATACGGGGCTGATGAAGGGCAAATCGACGGTCGTCCCGGGATTTCGCAACAAGATGCGGATGCTTCCCCTGCCGCTGGTTCCGCGAAAGGTGCTGGCATATTTTTCTCGCAAATACCATGAACGTACTTAGACCTTCGGTCTTCGCCCCGATGGTCCGGGGCTTTGGCTCTCGATGGCGTGGTAGTTTGGCATAAACCGTATTGGTCTATCGTGCTTGAACATTCCCTTCCGAACCACTCTTCCTGCATCGATGAGATATCCTCACGCGATCGCGCGTTGGCTCTCAATCCTTTTTTTGGCCTTCATAGCGTCGCCCGCCCAAGCGGAGATCCTGTTCGGGCAAAAGACGCTGGGATACGAGATATCCGAGTCCGATGTCGTCGTCCGTGCCGTTATCACGGGCATAGCGCCGGCTGCTGATCCGTCCAGAGCAGATAACTCTGTCTGGATAAGGTTTCAACTTGACGTCCGGGAAACTTTGATGGGCCCGCCAGCATCCGCGATAACATTCTATCTCCAAGGTCCACATGTCCCTCTGTGGGCCTTCGATCGATCCGAGCAACTTTTCTTCCTTGAGTCCTGCCGGCAGGGCCGCAAGCGGCAGTCGCCAGAGTCGAAACCAACGACCGTCGCCAACTGGTTGGAACTTCATGACAACCCATACGCTCTCACCGCCGACCTATTTCGAGGTCCAGTTATTTCGGATGACCTGCAGGTTCTCACAACCGCCAGTGCTGTCCTTGAGGTAGCGAGACGCGTGGGACCGATGGCTCGCGCGACAGACCGATCGACACTATCTCGCTGCCCGACGAAGTCAGGGCTCGACTGGCCATCCGTCTTCTTTTGGCTCTATGTGGGATTGGCTGACGGAACCTTTACGGCCGCGCGGAAGTGGATTGAAGCTGCCGATCCAGAAATGCGGTGGTGCGGCGCAGAGGTGTTGGTACACGCGAAAACACCGGAGAACATCGCGGCCCTGCGGCGATTTGCGAGTTCGACTCCCTACACGAACCGTTACGGTCCTCCTGCCCGCGCCGGTTATTACACGTTCTGCACCGCTGGGGGGCGAACGATCTGCCGTCACTATTGCACCCGTCGCCCATATTTGATTTCCATCAAGGTGCGGCGTGGACCTCCCTGCTGGCCTGGTTATTACCGCCGGCGCTTTACGTCGTGCTGACTTTCCGTAGATGCACAAATGTACTGAGCGTGCTCTGGTGGGCGGTAATCTCCGGTGCGATCGTATTGGGGGTTCGATCGTATTGGCCGCAAGACGCGATTACGTGGGGAGCTTATGATTTGGCGTTGGAAAATGGACATGCCTATGTTGAACACCAGGGCCGGCTGAGCTCTGGACTCCCCTCGCCCCTGCTGGTATGCACACCGGAGGAACTGCTGAAGTATGACGCTGCCCAAAACTGGGTTCCGATGAGCGGCCAGCTTCGCTCTCCTGGCGAGTTCGACTTCGTCTCTCATTCGAATACCTATGCTCAAAAAGTTGCCACTTCCCTTTTCTCGCAGAAAAGGTTTCATGGTCCGATCTGGACGATCCCGATCTGGCCGCTGACGGCTGTGCTCACCGCTGTCCATTTGTTGATATTATTTTTGAGTTGGCAAAGACGAGCCAGACAGCGTCTGACGCACGGGTTTCCCGTATCCGACTCTTCGTTCTAAGCACTGTTGTAGGTGGACGATGCAGGCCCTCCCGCGCGGGGGGTGTCGGCTGTATAACTCGCGGTGTCATTGAAAGGAGTCTATGGCGGATGCGATTCGTGTTGGAGTGATTGGGGCGGGGTGGCCGGGCGGGCAGCATGCTCGCGGGTATCAGGAGGCGGGAGGCGGCTTCAAGGTTGTGGCGGTGGCCGACCTGATCCCGGAGCGGCGGAAGACGCTTGTGAGCGGGTTTGGGGTGGCGAAGGAATATGCGACGGCCGAGGAGTTGCTGGGGGATCAAGAGATCGATGCCGTGAGCATTTGTCTGCCGAACAACCTGCATGCGCCCATTGCATTGGCGGCATTCAAGGCGAAGAAGCATGTGATGCTGGAGCAGCCGCCGGCGCTGAATGCGAAGGAGGCGCGGCAGATTGATTCGGCCGCGCGGCGGGCGGGGAAGGTGCTGATGTATGCGTTTCAGCGGCGGTTCAGCGCAAATGCGCAGGCCGCGCGGCAGGCGCTTGAAAAGGGATATGCGGGCGACGTGTATCACGCGCGGACGGTCTGGACGCGCACGCGGGGGATTCCGGTGGGGACGGGGTGGTATGCGCACAAGGAACAGGCCGGGGGCGGGGCGATGATGGATGTTGGGCTGCACATGCTGGACGTGGCGTGGTATCTGCTGGGCCAGCCCAGGCCGGAAAGTGCGTATGGGGTGACGCATCACCGGTTTGGGACGGTGATGCCGGAGAACCCGCATCATGTGGACGATGCGGCGTTTGCGATATTGCGGTTTGAGGGGGGCAAGTCGATTGAGCTGGCGGCGAGCTGGGCGATCAATCAGCCGCAGCATCAGAATGGGACGGCGTGCCGGCTGTATGGGGACAAGGCCGCGATTGAGCTTTATACGAAGGAGGGGGCGGTGTTGTATCGCAACTTTGGGCGCAAGGGCGAGTGCAAGGAGCATCCTCTGAAGGGGCCGAAAGTGGTGAATTATCCGGCCTTGATGCGGCACTTTAAGGAGTGCATCCAAGGCAAGGCCACGCCAATCGCGGGCGGGCCTGAGGGGGTGGCGCTGATGGAGATGGTTGACGCAATTTACAAAAGCGCGGAGACGGGGAAGAGCGTGGGGCTGTGAATCCGCGATCGACTGAAATGTCCCGTTATCTACTTCTATGATGAATGTGCCCTTGTGCTTTTTCCATGTGGTGGCGCGGACGCTGGGCGCTCCTGGCAGTGATGGGATGGTGGTCGGTTTGGGTCGGTTTTGCGTTGTTGCAATTGAGTTGCGCGGGGGATTTTGGGAGGGGGGTGAGGATTGACAAGGAGTTAGGCCAAAAGTGGCTTGTAGAAAGCGACACATAACCGACCACCAATCGACCACCAACCGACACGTAACCGACCACCAACCGACCACTAACCGACTACCAAAGGACACATAACCGACCACCAAACGACGCGTCGAATCGGTGCTGAAGATGGCTTGGCGGAGGGCGGGGGAAGAAGCCCTGGATTTGCATGCGGGGTATTGGTGGGTGCTGGGATGGGATGCTTTGGTCATTGAGGTTCCCCCGGAAGATGCTACAGGCCGGAGGTATTGTATGAATGGTGTTAGGGTCGTGTCAAGGAAAATGTTTCTTGTGGCTGGCCTGGACACAGACGAAACACTGATGGAGGGGTTTGCGGGAGGGATTTGGTGTGGGGGCAGAGGAGGGGTGATGGGGCGGGGTGAGGGGTGGAAGGGACGGGCCGGGGCGGATGGGGCGGTGGAATTCCGATCCTTAGAGATTTTCAGGCGGAGACAGTGCAGTTCTGGCTGATATGGCAGGTGAAATATCAGAATTGACTCCCGACCCCTTAGAAATTTTCGCCCCCGCCTATGCCCTCCGACAATACTCTCCCCAACCGTAGCATGTGCGTCCCGCCCATGTCCCCCATCAAGACGCTTCCCACCCTCCCACCTTCCCCACTCATCAACCTAACGTAGCATGGGCGTCCCGCAGCGTCCCGCCCATGGCCCAACCAACACACTGCCCACCCCCCACACAAACTTACGTGGCATGGGCGCCTCGCTGCGCCTCGCCCATGTCCCTCGGGAGTGTAACTTACTTTCTGTAAATTAAGTCAGCCACCGTTCGCATCGATCAAGGGTTTACCGGACTTTTGACCAAAGGAGACGAACGATGGCTGCGAAAGAGAGTATCGATGGGATTGTGGAATGCCTGCAAGGGCTGTTTTCTGGCAAAGCGGGCCTCAAGCGGCTGCTGGAGACGGTGGTGAACATTGGGATAACTGGGGCGAGCGTCGGGCGCGGCTCGGCGGAGCCTGGCTCTCCCAGCGCGTGTCACACCCAAATCGGCCTGCGGCGGCGTGGGGAGCAGCAACAGACGATTTCACCGAGAGTATTCCCGGCTATGTTGATCAAGCGGTACGTGTCGGTCTTGGCGGCGATCGCGTTTGTCGCGGGCGTGAGCGCAGGCCGGAGTGGGAAGAGCGGCGGAGGCAGAGTCTATTTCGGTGGAGAACCGTTTCCTTAAACGGGTCTGGACGACGCGAGAGGGCGTTTTGCGAACCACGTCCCTCGTCAACAAGGTCGCCGGGCTCCCTCCCGCAACTGTCTCGGGCGAAGAGTTTCGGCTGCCGTTTCCGAAGGGACCGACGTGGAGGGGACCGACCGCCTTCTTACCAGCGGCGATTTTAAAATGGTGGGCGTCGAGAAGAAGACGGACGCAGGCGCCGACGTCCTGCTAGTTCGCCTCGACAACGACAACTTCAAGGCGACGTTGAGGGTTTGGCTTTTGCCCGGGGACTTCTATCTGCGCAAGCAGATCACGCTGACCGCGAAACATACGCTCACGCTCGAAGAATTGGACGTGGAATCCCTCCAAACTGGAGACGCCACGCAGCCGTACACGGAGAATGCCATCACGGCCAACGCTCCGGGCAACTGGCGGCCTAATCTTGGGCAACCCCTGTATGGCGATAAGACCGGAACGTTCTGGGGGATCGAATTCCCGGCGGCCATTAACCGGGTGAAAGACGGGGTCCTGCTGTGCGGCTACCAGTATGGCCGGGAAATGAAGCCCGGCGAGTCGCTGCAGTCGTATCCGGCAGTGATGGGCGTGAGCGATGATCTGCGGTTCAACCAGGACGCTTTCTTCGACTACATTGACCGGGTCCGAGTCCGACCGTTTCACCTGCAAACGCAATACAACTGCTGGTTTGACTGGGGCGGGGCCGTGGACGCCGCGAAATTTGCGGAGAGCGTCTCGCGTATTCATCGTGAACTGGTGGAAAAGCGGGGGGTGCGGCCGATCAGCGCGTACGTAATCGATGACGGCTGGCAGGACACGAGTGTTTCGTGGGAGAATGACTACTGGCCCGTCAACAAGAAATTTGACGCGGACTTTGCCTCGTCTTTCCGGGTCGTGGGAGGCCACAATCCGGTCTCGGGCTCTGGCTCAACCCGGCGTGTGAATTTGGTGCGAAGGGCCGTCCGGAAGCTACGCGGCGGGGTACGAGGCGCATCGATTCACGCATGTCACTGGCCGGCCCAAAGCACATGGCCGCCTACGAAAAGCGCGTGACGGAACTCGCCGGAATGGGCGTCGCGTTCTTCAAGATGGACGGCATTTTCGGCCACCTGAACTCGCGCGATTTTGAGTTGCACGGGAAGAAGTACGGCCTGCCGGAGATGCCGCAGCTGGGAGCGGGCGCGTTCAAGGCGGATGACGTCAGGCTGAATGATCCAAAATACGACGAGCTGAAACTGTATTACTTGAGTGCCGCCACCGAACGATTGATGCACTGCCTGGACAGCATCGCTGTGGCCAATCCGAAGGTTCATGTCGTGCTGTCGAACGCGGCGTATTTGAGCCCGTGGTGGCTCCAGCACGCCGACACGGTGTGGATCATCAATTCCGGTGACGCCGCGAGCAATGCACTACTTTATCGGATGTCTGTGACGGAGAGGACGCAGTTCCCGCTCAATGCGGTATTCAATCATGAGCCCCAATACTTGAAGTCGGCGCCGGCGGAACAGGGACGGCGGTATCTGTACAGCTCCTTCGCCCGGGCACCGGGTTCCTGGAGTTCTACATCAAACCGCGTATTTTTGAGGCCCACGATTGGGACGTGCTGGCCGAAAGCCTTCTCTGGACGGAGATGACCGGTGCGGCCTTCAAGCGTTCGCGCATGCATGGCGGCGATCCGGCAAAAAATGAGACCTACGGGTTTACCGGCTGGACGCAGGAAGGAGGCTATGTCTCGATTCATAACGGCGCCAAGGCCCCCTACAAGTTCACGCTCGACCGACAATTCGGCGTGCGTCGAGGTTCGGGCCCCTTTTACGCCAGCAGCGCATTTGCGGAAGACGTCGCAGGGTTGAAAGAGCAGTACGCGTACGGCGAGACCGTCCAGGTTCCCGCCGATGGCCGGGTGCGGATTTTAAATTTAGGCCAAGCCCCTGGACTGGTCGCGCATGCGTGAATTGCAGGCGTTGGAAAAGCGGGATTCACCCGCGGCAACGCAGTGAAAGAGAGTGAGGGCGTATCCATCGGCCAACAATTCGGCGAGCCAGGCAGGAAATTCAAAGGGGTCGGGGAAATTCAAATGTGTCGGGAGTCTTTGATCGATCTTACCCGTGGCCGCCCGCGCGGCCGCAGCGTCGGGGAAATTCAACGGGGTCCGGAGTGAATACCATTCGGGAAATTCAAAGGGGTCGGGAGTCTTTGATCGATCTTAACCTTGGCCCGCCGGCCGCGGCCGCAACGTCGATTCCAGCCCCAATCGCTTCGCCGTCCGACGCTGCCAATGGAACGCGGCCAGCCGGATGATCTCGATCGAGCCGGCGGCGGGGATGTCGCCAGTCACTTCGACCCCGATGGCCGGCGGATCGTTGAGGAGGCGGCCGAGGGGTTGAGCGATTTTATGGGGTTGGTGGTTTATGATCGTTGGCGTTGTTCGCGTCGGCTTTGGTTGGGCCGGTGTGAAGGCATGAGCGGCCGTAGTCAATTCGTGATGGTTGGGATTGGAGGCGGATGCTGGTCTTTTGGGCTGGATATTCAATCAATGACTCCCGACCCGAATACCATTCGCTTAAGCCGCAACCTCCTGTTCCGCAGCAGGTTGTGCATATTGGTTTCTTGGCTTGTTCATCAGATCGTAAGGCTTCATGCGTCGCTTGATCACACGCGGGTTCCATCGTCCGTCGCGCACTGGATTCACAATCAGTTCCATCAACTCCTTCCTGCGGGGCGGCGTGCAGTAGGCGCAGCCGCGCGCCGCGTCAATGAAACTGATCCGATTCGTCTTCACACCCTGACACTGGCCCGCAAGCGTCATGGCCGAGCGGATCAGGTTGTACACCAGCACGAATATCATCAACTCCTTGATCACCCCTTCTGGCGTCTGACACTTGAGATGCTCCATCTTCAACGTCTTTTTCAAGTGACGGAAGTTGGTCTCGATCTCCCATCGCAAGCCGTACAGATGAGCGATGGCATGTTTGGTATAAAGCATCGCGTCCACCAGCGTCGTGGCGATCGTCACCACGCGGGTGCGGCGGCCCTTGATCACGATCCGAAACCGCAGTTCCCTCACCTCCACCCATTCCGGCAGCAGCGATTCTCCTCAAGGCTCATCCAGGCGGGTATAACCGGCCGCGCCTGCTGCACCACATGGTCCTCGTGGCCCAGTCGCCGCACAAACCGCGAGGTTGGCATCCCCTTTTTGAACCTGCCCCGTTTTGAGCGGTGAGGGCGGTTGGGCGTGAAGTCCACCATCCTGAGGGGCAATAGCCCAGCCCACCTCCCCATAAAATAGTTAATTAACGTCCTAACCTTTATTGCGCACTTCTGTCTTATCTTCCGTACGAGCGTTGTAAAAGTTGAACTCTTACCCCACGAGGTGATGTATGTTTGGTGTTAAATCTATTTCCACGGCGGTTTTAGCCCTTGGCCTGACGGCCGCCCTGCCTTCCTTTGTTCAGGCTGCACCCGCCCGCCCGCAGGCTGTGGCCCACCGGGAGGTTCGCGTTGAACGGCATGACGAGCACGTGGAACGCGCTCCTGTTGGCCGGGATTTGCGGGTCGAGCGCGATGTGCGGGTTGAACGGGACATCCACATTGATCGCGACGAGCACCATGATTATGGGCGCGATTGGGATCGGGATCGCGGCCATGTGCGGATCGATGTTGGGCCGGTTTATGTGCCGCAGCCGGTTTACGTGCCGCCGCCCGTGTATGTGCCGGCCCCTGTCTATGTTCAGCCAGATGTGAACGTGAGCGTGGCTTTGCCTGACGTGCCGTCGTATGTGCTGAACACGGTGGAGACGCAGATTCGCCGGCCCATCGAGACCATCCGCTTCGTCCGCGAAAATGGTTTTGAGTTTTACCAGTTCATGGTTGGCGGCCGGCCTGGCGATCGGATGGACGTGCATGTTGCTACTGATGGCAGGCTCCTCAGCGCTGTGGCGTGCTAAACAAGCCGGTGTGAAACTTTACCTTCGGGGCGGCTGTTGTCAGCCGCCCCGTTGGTTTCATCGCCGCGTCTGCTCGAAGCTGATGCTGTGCTGGAACACCTCCGCAAAGAGCCCCATCTTTCGGCGGGCGCCCCAGATATCCAGCTCTGCATCGCCCTTGCCTTCGATGCGCACTTCAACGCCGCGACGATTGATTCGGCAGCGCAAGTCCGTGATGACCCGGCAGTGGCTCCTGTCCAGGCCGTCGGCAAGTCGTAAGAGCGGCCCCCACGCGCACGATCTGCCGATCCGCGGCCGACAATAGTGCGAACGACTCGTGCTTCACAGTAGGGTCAGACTTGCGATGGTATCGCGCGATGTTGGCGATCACCTGCGTCTCTTCGGGGGTGAATCCTTTCAGGTCGCCGTTCATCACCAGGTACATGCTGTGCCTGTGATGCTTGTTGCCGGCGATGTGCCAGCCGATGTCGTGCAGGAGAGCGCCGTACTCGATCAGCTCCCGCGCTTCGGGGCCGAGATGGTGCAAGGGTTTGAGCTGATCGAACAATTGGAGCGCCAGCTTCGCCACGTGCTCGGCATGCAACTGATGCCAGTCGCAGCGCCGGGCCAGATCGAGCACGCTTCGCCGGCGGGGGTCGGGGACGGCGCGGCGGATCACAAGCTCGGGCAGGTGCTTCTCGAGATAATCGGCCAGAATCCCCTCGCGCAGGGCGGAGTTGGTGATGCGGATTTCCTTGAGATTGATTCGCTCCATCATCTCTGACACCAGGAGCGCCCCCGCGATGATCTGATCTTGCCGCTGGCCGTCGAGGCCGCGCATTTTGGCGCGGTCTTTCGTGCGGCTTTCCAGCAGCTTGGCCACGAGCTCCTTGAGGCGTGCGCGGCGATCACGCCGCAGAATCCGTCATCGGATTCATCGGCATCGCCGCCGGACATGGCCGCCAGATTTTCCAGCGTGCCGCTGGTGCCAATGGCCTGCACGGGCTTTAAGGCCGCAATTTGCTCGCACAGCGGCCCGAGTTCCTGCGCGTAATGCGCCAGCAGGTTTTTCAGCTCACGGGCGTCAATGGGATCGGTCTTGATAAATTTGGCCGTCATCCGTGCCGCACCGAGCTTGCGGCTTTCCAGCAGCAGCGGCCGCTGATCGTCGGCCACAATGAACTCCGCGCTTCCGCCGCCGATGTCGGTAATGAAGTGCGGCCCGCCTGTGAGGTCAACCCGTTGCCGCACGCCCAGATAAATCAGCCTTGCTTCCTCGCGCGCGCTGACCACCCGCAGGTTGATGCCCAGCTCGCTGCGCGCCCGCTCGATAAAATCCCCGCCGTTCTCGGCCTCGCGCACTGCGCTGGTGGCCACGGCGATCACCTTCTCGCACTGGCGCCGCTGGGCAGCCTGCTTGAACTGCCGCAGCGTCTCCACCGCCCGGTCCATCGCATCATTGGGCAGCCGCCGGGCGGGGAACTGAACCGCGCCCCAGCCCCACCATCTCCTTCACCCGCCAAAGCGTTGTCACCCCACCGTCGTGCGCGGCCTGGGCCACGATCATGTGAATCGAATTGGAGCCCACGTCAATCGCGGCCAGACGGATTCCATCATCGCCGGCGGGCGATGCTTTAACGCGACGCGAAACATGAGAAGCTGGCTGAATCATCGATAAAGACCTTTGATGAAAAGCCATTACTTGCCCTCGCCGCTGGTCAACCGAATCGTGCTCACGCTGAATGAGGGCATGGTGTAATCGAACTGGCCGTCCTTTACCTCGATCTTCCCGGCCTCCTTTGCCTCGACGCCGGCGCTGGTCAATTGATACGCCTCCGCTTCCTTGTAGGCCGCTCCATGCTCAATGCGCAGCGATGCGGCGAGGTCGTGGGCGGTCTTGTTGATTGCCACGATCACCATCCGCCCCTCCTTCTTCTCGACGCTGGCGTAGATAGAACTGTCGGCCACGTTGTCCGTGCTGGCGGAAACCGATAGGTCGCCAAAGGCCCCGCCTTTGCCATCAAAATCACTGAACATCCGCATCCCGGCCGCGATGAATTTCTCTTTCCCCGACAGCGGCCACTTGCAGGCGGCGAAGACACCTTCGCGCCCGAAAATCCCCAGCACGTCGGCCTCGGCGATCGCGCCCGAGATGTGGTCGCCGCCGCCGAAATTGTACTCGGTCATGGCCAGTTTCGTGCCGGGGTAGTTCTTGTCGATTTTGTCCTTTAGCCGCGGCAGCAGCTTGATTGGCGCGTGCAGCACATTGTTTGTGATCCAGCTTGATTCGGTGTAATTGGCATCCCACAGCGACCGCGGCGACTGCACCCGTGCCGCCACCACCTCCGGCCCAGTCTCTGGCCCGCTCACGCGCTTGCCGCCGCCCTGCGCTTCTGGATACCAGTGAACATCCAACACATCCAGCAGCCTCTTGCCGGCCGTCTTTTCCGCGGCCGCCAGCTCCTTTAAGTACACCTCCTGAAAATCGCGCCCGGCCGCGTCGGGTGCATCCTGCAGGCGCACATATCCCTGCCAGCCATAATTCACCGGCCCGAAAATCTGCGCCTTGGGCGTCACGTCCTTGATGGCCGACGCATACTCCACCGTCCGCTTCACAATTTCGGCATAGGTGGGGTTCTTCGGATGCACCTGTTTGTGCGTGTGCGCCCACAGATCCGGCTCGTTGTCCAATGCGAAAAACACCGGCCGATCTTCATGATCCTGAAGAAACTTGCTCTTCACCCAGTTCACAAATTCATCCTGATACACCACCGGCGCATTGGCGTCGGGCGTGAGTGTGAAGGCCTCGCCCTTGCGCGGCTCGGAGCGGCGAAATCGTGTCTCCAGATAATTCGCCCCGCTCTTGTGGACGTCGCCGCCCCCCTTCTTGTCGGCCGCCACATAGCCAATGATCGGCACGGTGATCACGATGCCGGCATCGTGGGCGAGGGCGTGTTCGATACCGGGTGCAAGCGGCGCCGCCGGGCACTTCGCCGCCGCCCATGATGTTGTCGTTTTGAAACTGCCAGTCGCTGCCGGCATTGGAGGCGTTGTTCACCCAGTTGTAGCACGTGAGGCGATTTCCGCCGATGCGTGTCAACGTCATCCGCGCGAACTCGCCCTCGATCTTATGATTCACGCCATAAATGAAGGGCGAGATGGGCTTGGCGTCCTTGGTGACATCAATGGTGATGTGCACGCCGTCGGCCGCCAAAGTCCGACCACAAATAAATCCCATCAGCACCGCCGCCACAACCTGCGATACGCGCCAAATCTTCATCGTTCAATCCTCAGCAAGTTATCTCTTAATCCTTCGTGACCGGGTCGAATGATAACCGTCCACACGCATCGGCGCAAGCCCGAGCGCAATGGCCACCACTGCATCCTCACGCTATAAGCATCGCATGGCCACCCGCAGCGCAATCCGCAACCGCCTCGCCAAGCCGCTCCCCGAAGAGTGGCGTCTCTACCTCATCGAAAGAGGCGTCCCCAAGCGCAAATACACGGCCGTCTGCCGCGCCACGCTGGCGGACGGCCGGATCATCGAGAACCTCATCCTGGAGGAAGGCTGGATCATCGCGCTGGACAAATCGCACCTTGCCGGCCAGTTCGAGCAGCGCATCGACTTTGACCCGCACCAGATCACGCGCCTCGATCTCCTGCAGGTCGTTTAGGGCCGATGCACAAGTGAATCGAACAAAACATTGTCGCCCGCCCTTGACGGAAGGGCCAATCCCCCTAGAATGACTTACATGATCGCGGGGTAGAGCAGCCTGGTAGCTCGTCGGGCTCATAACCCGGAGGTCGGAGGTTCGAATCCTCCCCCCGCTACTTTCGAAGAGACAAGGACTTGCGGCGACGCGAGTCCTTGCTTTTTGCGCCATTTTCGCCAAGTGGGCCCCATTTTGGGCCCCATGACGCCGGCCGCGGAAAAGCAGGCTCGCCAAGAGCACCACTCTCAAGTGAAAGAGAGCGTGTTCGATGGCGTGGCTCATGAAGCGTGGTTCTGTTTACTACATCCGCTACTGCATCGGCAGCAAGAAGCGGAAGGTCAGCACCGGCACCGACAACTATCAGCTCGCGAAGGAAAAGCTGAGGCAATTCGAAGCGGCCCAGGCCCGCGGCGACCTCTCGCCGCTGCCCACCAAGACGCCGATCGTCGACGTCCTCACCGCGTACGTGGCCCACATCCGCGCGACCAAGACCGCCAAGTCCGCCCAGACGGACATCTACTACCTCCGCGACGCATTTGGCCCAATCTGTGATGCGCTCAAGGTCACCAGCCGAAAGCTTTCCCCTAAGGCGAAGAAGCGGCCGTCCAAGCCAGGGCAATCGAGCCGCAGTATCGCCATCAAGACTGCGGCAGCCGCGCCCTTTCCGCTTACGTCGGCGATCAGTATACCCAACCTGCCATCAGGCAACCGGCCCAAATCGTAGTAGTCTCCACTGGAGTAGCGTGCGGTTTTTTATGATGCTGCGATGCCGATTCCATCGATCATCGGTAACGACGGCAGCAGCCAGCGCTGAACATCGGCGGCCGCTTTCAACTCTGAATCCAATGCGCGGCGAGCGAGTTCCAATTGATCGGCAAGCTTCTGCGTTTCGATCATGGAGGTGATCATGGCCAAGGCACAAAGTTCGGCCGGGTTGTCCAGATCACTGGGTTCGGTGGATTGGCTCAATTCCTTCAGCAGGCGGGTTGTCGATTCGACGTTCCACATGATCAAGCCTCCAGGTGCGAGACGGCCGGCTGTTCGAACTTGCATAACGCTGGGTTTCGAATATGCGACGCCTCCTCGGCTGTTGGATTCATGGACCGGCTGGGATCCGATCGGATCCCGCGCACTTGCGCCGCTAATTGTTCGATTTGCTCAAGGTCCTTGAGGGTGAGAAACTGCTCGATTTGCCGTGAGAACAACAGGTCCAACGTCCATTGAATTGCGACCCGGACCTTCTTGGCGAGCCCAGGCAGCTTCGCGAGATAGACGGATCGCCAGAGCCACCAAGCCACGAATCCGGAGAACCGCATTCCGAAAATCTGCGCGACTCCCGTGTGATGGCCAATGGAGGCCAATTGCCCGATCATGGAGAAGCGGAACGGCTTTGGAGCGACGCCGTTGATGGCGGAAGCGATGTTGTTCGCCGCGGCCAGTCCCTCGCGGAGTCCGTGCTGCGCGGTGGGCGGGTGTAGTCCGCCTCGTCCGTCGGGCACCGCCGCGGAATCCCCAACGGCCCATACGACACCCTCGTGCCCGGAGAGTTCCAGGCATTGGTTCACCTTCAGCCGGCCTTTGACCTTCTCCACCGATAGCGCAACAACCGCCGGCGCGGGTGTGACGCCGGCTGTCCAGACAAGCGTGTTGGCGGGGATCGGCTCGCCACCCGTCACTTGGACGATCCAGTCGTCATATCCGGTCACCCGGGCACCGAGGCGCAGTTCGACGCCTCGGCATCGCAACTTCTCCGTCGCGTAACGTCCGAGTTGCTCGCCGAGCTCGGGTAGCACCACATCGCCAGAGTGGACGAGAACCACGCGTAGCATGGATGGATCGAGTTCCGGGTAGTGCCTCAGCGTCTCACGCAGGAAGTCGTTCATTGAGCCGACGGTCTCGACGCCGGCAAATCCACCGCCCGCCACAACGAAGGTCATCAGCTTCCGTCCTGCTGCTTCGTCCGGCTGCGTCGCGGCGTCCTCCAGCAGTGCGACCATGCGGTTGCGCAGCAGCGCGGCGTCGCCGAGCGTCTTCAGAGTTGCCGCGCGCTCAGCGACATGCGTCATCCCGAAGTAATTGGTCTCCGAGCCCAGCGCAAGCAATAGGTAGTCGTAGTTCATCTCCTGCCGCCTCTTCAGCGGTCCCACTGCATATCGCACCACCCGGGTTTCCAAGTCGATGTCGATCACTTCGCCCTCGGCGAAGCGCACCCGCCGCAGCCATTGTCGGAGGGGCACGACGATGTCTGCTGGGTACAGGTCGCCGGCCGCCACCTCGTGCAGCATTGGGGTGAACAGGAGGTAATTCTCGCGGCTGAGAAGCACCACCTCGATGTCCTGCCGCTTGCCCAACGTCTGGCCCAAACGCCGGGCGGCGTAAGCGCCGCCGAATCCGCCGCCAAGGATCAGCACACGTCTGCGTCTGGATGGTGCATCCGGCATGGCAACGCGATCGGCAATTCTATCGTGGCTCATTGTTGTCTCGCTTTCCTTGGACAATCGATCATGCGTGCCTTGCTAACAGTTCTTGCCGGCAAGCGTGGCTGAACTCCTTGAGTGGATCGAGGTCGTCGACGCGATCGACCACAACAGCGAAACGAAGCTGATCTGTCGTTAGATTCGGCTGGCCATACTGCTCGACAATGCGGCGACAACACGCTTCGCCTTGTCGCACCACCTCTTGCCCGGACACGAGTCGAATGCAACTCAAAATCCCGTACAGCTTCATGATCGAGTCCGGGCATTCCATCGAATGTGTCAGCGCATCAATCGCCAGGCGAGATGCCTCGGTGATGAACTCCTTGAACAAGGCCTCTCGCTCGCGCTGCCGCCATTCGGCATGGGCGCGAATATCTTGGCTGCGCTGCGTGATCCATGTTGTGGCAATGGAAGCCGCAGCACCGAACAGTGAGCCGAAGCCGGCAGCCGTCGCAGTGACAAATGCGGAATCCATAAACAATCCTTTCCTTCACGACACGACGCGAGTTACGCATGCACCGAGTTCGGCAAACACGCGGCCGGTTGCGGCCGGTTCGTGATGGTGCTCGTGCTCCGATGATTCCTGTTCCCATCGGACCAGATGGAGATCCTCGACGAAGATCACGTACAGCACCGGCACGATGACCAGCGTCACGAGCGTGGCGACCAGCATGCCCGCGATCTGGACGTAGCACATCGGTTCCCAGAGCGGGCCGCCTTCCAGCGCCAGTGGGATCAAACCGCCGACGGTCGCCAGCACGGTCGTGAGCACCGGGCGCAATCGCGCCAGGCCCGCATCGACCACGGCCCGGCGAAGCGGTTCACCTTCGCGGCGTCTTCTCGTCGATGAAGTCGAACAACACGATGACGTGCGAGATGATCAATCCGGCCAGCGAAGCAACGCCCAGGAACGCCATGAACCCGAAGGATGAGCCCATGATCACCAGCCCGATCAGGCCGCCGACAACGCCGAAGGGCACGGCGGCGTACACCAGCAGCGGCTGCGTGATGGAATTGAACTGGACGACCAGCGCCAGGTAGATCGCCGCGAACGAGACAATCAACGCGATCGGCAAGAGAATTGAAACCCTTGTCCTGCTCGAACTTCTCGCCCCCGAACTCCCACCGATAGCCGGTGGGGAACGAGATTGGCGTTCGCAGCAGCATTCGCCGCCGTTGCGGAGGATTGTGCCGGCAGCACATCCTGGAGTTGCTTCACGATCTCGCTCGGCAGCACGCCATTGACGGTGTCGCAGCGGACGGTGATGCAGCGATCGTGATCGCGCCGGCGAATCTTGGGCGTGATCATCTGCCGCTGGAATGACGCGAGTTGGCTGAGTGGCACGCGAACTCCGCTGGACGCGCTCGCCACGTTAAGGCTGAACAGATCGTCCAGTTGGCTCCGCTCCGAAGGGCGCAGCCGCAGCGCGATGCCAATCAGCTTGTCGCGTTCGCGAAGCTGGCTGATCGACAGGCCCGACAGGCCCGTGCCGACGGTTGTGGCGACGTCCTGGTTTGTCAGACCGCTGAGCGCGGCTCGATCGGAGTCGATCTTCAGCGTCATCTGGAAGGCGGGGTCGCCCCAGTCGTCATGGACATCGATCGTCCCGGGAATCGCGCGCATGCGTGCCTTCACCTGCGCGGACAGATCGCGGAGCGTCTGGATATCGTCGCCGTAGATCCGCAATTGCACCGGGATGCCGATGGGAGGACCGGTTTCGAGCATCTGAGTCCTGACCCGCGCTTCGGAAATTTGCAGGGGAAGCTCTTCTCTCAATCGGGCGACGATGGAAGCCGTCTCTTCTTTCGACGCTGTGTGCACCAGGATCTGGGCATAGTTATCCGAGCGCTGCTCCGGCTCGATCGAAAGCCAGAACCGTGGCCCGCCGGCGCCGACAAACGTCGTGTAGCTGCGGATGCGATTGCCTTCCAATGCGTCGATCTTGCGGATCGCCTCCATCGCCACGTCGCGAGTCGCGCGAATCGGCGAGCCCTCGGGCAAGTCCAGGTTCACGACGAAAACGTTGTGCAGGTCCTTCGGGAAAAACGACGTGCCGATCGTGCGGCACACCAGCATCCCCGCGAACAAAAGGATCAAAGGCAATCGTGACCGTGCGATAGCGGTGGGCGATGCATTTCTCGACGAACGCCTTGTACAGCCGTGGGAATCCCGACGCCGGTTTGCCATCGGAGGCTGCCAAGGCTCTTTTGCCCTTTGAGCATGTAGAAGCCCATGAGCGGTGCGAATGTCCACGCCACGAGCATCGACGCCAGCAGCGAGAACGACACGACGATCGGAAGCGAATAGATAAAGTCACCGGTCTTCCCTTTCACCAGCAGCAGCGGGAGGAAGGCCACGACATTGGTCAGTGTTGCGTAGAAGACCGCTCGGGCGAGCATTTGCGGCCCCAGCCAGGCGGCGATGTGGCGCGGCTTGCCATGTGCCAGCTCGCGGTTGATCGCGTCGGCGGCGACGACCGGCGCATCCACCAGCAACCCCAGCGCGATGATCAGCGCCGCGATCGAAACCTGTTGCAGGTCGATGCCCATCAGCTGCGACAAGCCCAGCGTGAAGGCAACCGTCACCGGAATGGAGACGGCGACCAGCAGAGCGCTGCGCCACTCCATGAACACCAGCGACACCAGCACCACGATCACGATTGCTTCGAGTAAATTGCGGCCGAAGCTGACGATCTTTTCGCGAACTTCCTCCGGCTCGTTGCTGGTGCGATCCAGGCGAAGGTCGGGCGGCAACTGCTGCTTCAGCTTCCGCCATGGCCGCGCTCATGTCCCTGTCGTAGTCGGCGATGTTCGTGCCCTTCACCTGACGAACCGAGAGGGTGATGGCGCGGCCGGTTTGCAAGTGATAGTCCTTCGGCACCGCTCTTCGCCACTGGAAGATTCCATGCGATGAATTTGTCGCGGCTATCGCCCGACGGCACCTTGATGGTTCGGAAGTTCATCACGTTGGACGGGTCTTCATATCCCCGCGTGATCTCGACCAGGTCGCGCAGGTACAGCGGGTATCCCTGCGAGGAAACATCCATCATGGTCTGCCCGATTTCGGCGGCGGAGGTATATTCCCCGGTCGGCCGGACAACGACGTTCTGAGCGGGCAGTTCGACTTTCCCTCCGGGAATGTTGATGTTCCGCTGCTGCACATGATCGACGATAGACAGCGGCGTGATGCCGAACTGGTTGAGCCGCTGGCCCGAATACGACAGCCACACCTGCTCATCCTGATCGCCGACCATGTCGATCTGCGCGACGTAGTGCGACTGCTTCAACCGATCGCGGATGCGGTCGGCGAACTCCTTGAGCTCGCGGTAGGAATACTTGTCACGTGCATGGCGCGAAGCTCGCTCTCCAGGTTGCTCAGGTCCTGAACCCAGAATGGCTGCCAAACGTCGGGATGAAACTCGCCGGCGCCCGTTGTCTCGCGTTCCCAGCGGTCAATGACCTTCTGGAGATCGACTCGCGTTTTGCCGGCATTAAGTGTGACGTCGAGCATCCCAGCACTGGGCGCTTCAACGATGGCGACGTCGCGTGAAATCCCTGCCTCTGTCAGCCGCTCGGCGAGCGTCTGTCCCATGCGCACGACGGATGAGCGGGCGACAGTGCTCGGATAGACCAGCACGCCCGTCCACCGTTCGCCTGGCTCCGTCGTCGGCATCTGCTTCCGGTGCGCTTCGATCGCCTCGCGGATGCTCCTGGCTCGCAACTGGAGTTCCAGGTCGCTCACCGGTGGCGAACTGAGGGTGAGCATCACCGCCACCGAATCGCCGAAATCTTTGTTCAGAATCGACTGCGTGGGCTTGCCGGCCGCTGCGGGAAGATCTTTGATCTCGCCCAGTTTCCCGCGGATGTCCTGCCACACGAGTTCGGCGTGCCGCTCGGTCTCGAACAGCTCCACGTACACGATCGACATGCCGGGCCGACTGATCGACTTCACGTGCTCGACGGCCGGGTTTTCGGCGCCTTGCGCTCGATCTTGCGCGTGACTTCCTGCTCGACCTTCTCAGCCTCGGCGCCGGGGTATGGCGTGATGATGACGCCGGTGACGACTGGAACGATTGGGTCTTGCCGCTGCGGCATCATCAGGTAAGCGTAGATGCCCCAGACTAGAACCGAGATCATGGCAGTCCACGCGATCGGCCTCTTGGTCACGAAGAATTGGGAGATATTCATGCTCATTTTGACTCCGCCAGCGCTGCCGCTGAATTGGTGTTGTTGTCTGCATCACGTGAACGAATGTGCCGTCGGTCAGCCGCTCGGCAGTGGTGACGACGATCCTGGAACCCAATTGCACCTCGCTGCCGGCGGTTACGACCTCCACCTGGTTGTTGTAGACGCCGCCGACCGACACCTTCCGTGCCCGCACGACTTCGTGGCCGCTCTCGTTTATGAGTTGGTAGACCATTAACTGGTCGGGGGTTGCGCCCTGATGAATGGCGGCCATCGGGAGGAGCAGCACCTTGTGGTCGAGCTGCGTGCCGACGCGAACCGAAACGATCATTCCCGGCCGCAGCAGCAACTGACCCGGTGCGGCCTCCGTGTTTGTCAGGGTCATCTGCGCGAGAAACGTGCGCGTCTTGGAATCCGCTTCCGGCGCGATCTTGGTGACCGTACCCGTGAGAGTGCGGCCTTCGAACGCGTCAGCGGTAACGGGGAGCTTCTGCCCCAGGAACACGCGCTGGACCGCCGCCGTGTCCAGCGCCGGCTTGCCGATCATCGTGTCGGGCACGCCGAAGTTGATGTGGATCGTCGAAATGTCGATGAGGCGAAACGCCCGCTCGTGGGCCGCCTTGCGCTCGCCCGGCTCAATGTGTTTTTCCGCGACAGTTGCATGATCGAACGGAACGATGAGTTGGCGATTGACGTAGTCATCGTTGGCCTGGTCGAGTTGGACTCGTGCGTCCGCCAGCGAATGCTCCGCACCGGCGAGTTCACCTGCCGCTGAGACGCGCCGTGCATCGGCGTCATCGCGGGCGGCCTGTGACACCGAGCCGGCGGAACTGGCGTAGCGCTCAAAGTTGCGTTTCGCGATTTCCAGATTGTCCTTTGCGGTCGCGACCCGCGATTCGAGCTGCGCCACGCGCGCCTCAGCCCCGGCCTTTGCGCGACGGAGATCGCCTTCGTCGAGTTCGGCGATGACCGTTCCCTTGGAAAGCGTGTCGCCAACCTGCACATCCCTGTCCAGCCCAGGCGGCCGGTAGAGGTTCCGCACGGTGCCGGGCAGCTTGAACGCCAGATCAGTGCTTTGTAGAGGTTCAACCGAGCCGCTGAACCGGGTGGAGACGTTGATCTCTTCCGGCTCAAGGGCATTCACCTTCACCGGGACCGGGTCGTTCTCCTTCGGTTGCTTGTGGCAGCCGGCAACGCTGCTCATAATCAGGGATCCGATTAGAATAGACTTGCTCGCGCGAGATCCCGTTCGCGAACGGTCTTGCCGAATGGTTTTGGCTTTTGACGGGGTCATGGGACTTTTCCTTGCTAGTGGGTGATGGCAACGGCTGGTTGTGTTGCAGGCGCCGCCTCGGCAACTTCCCAGCCGCCGCCGAGGGCCTTGTAGAGGGTGACTGTGTTGACGATGAGCTGGACCTGGCCTTGCGCGAGCCCCAGGTCAGCACGATTGGATTGGCGCTGAGCGTCGAGCACTGTCAGTTGATCAAGAATGCCTCGCTCGTAATCGCGCCGTGCGATGGCGGCGGCTTCGCGGGCACTGGCTGACAGACGCTTCAGGTCACTGACTTGCTCCCGTGCACGATCGACGGAGACCAGTGAGCTTTCCACCTCGCGGAAGGCGCGAAGGACGGTGTCCTGGTAGGCTGCTTTAGCGGCATCAACGCGCGCTTCGCTAAGCTTGACGTTCGACTTGCGAAGCCCGCCATCAAACACCGTCCAATTCACGGAAGGACCGGCGACGTAGTAATTCGAGTTGCCGTTGAACAGCTCCCCAGAGTTTTTGCTGGACAGCCCGCCAGCTCCGCCGAGAACCACCTGTGGAAATAACTGCGCGGTGGCCACACCCACGCCGGCCGTTGACGCGGCCAGTTGTCGCTCGGCAGCCTGAATGTCCGGCCGGCGTCGCAGCAGATCCGATGGGATGCCAACTGCCAGTTTCCGCGGAACCGCGGGAATTGGTTGCGGTTGTTCAAGTTCCGAACTGAGCGCGGTCGGCTCCTGTCCGAGCAGCGTCGAGAGGACGTGAATGTATTGCCTGCTCCCCTGTTGAAGCGGCGGGAGCTGGGCTGCGGTCGATTCTACTTCTGTTCGAGCCCGCAGCACTTCCAGATCCGACGCGAGCCCGTTTCGGTTCTTCTTCTCAGTGACCGCCAGCGTCTGCCGCTGCTCGTCAAGCGTTGTCTGGGTGATCTGAAGTTCACGCTGAGTACCGCGAAGTTCCAGATAGGCGCGTGCTGTCTCGGCCGCGACCATTAACACCACGCCGCGTCGCTCGGCTTCGCTGGCCTGCTCATTCGCTTTGGCTGCTTCCACCCCGCGCCGCATTCCCCCGAATAAGTCCACGGCCCACGCCGCGTCGAAACCAAGCTGAAACAAACCGCTTTCGGAACTGAGTCCAGGCAGGCTGACAACCGAATCGCTCAGCGCGGTATCGCAGAGCCGATGCGCCGACACTGACTTGTGGATAGAGCACTGCCTGCGCCATCTGCCGCCCCGCCCTCGCCTCGCGCAGCCGCGCCTCGGCGACCGCAACGCTGTTGTTCGTCGTCACTGATCTCTCGACGAGGTTCGTCAGTTCGGCATCGCCCAACTGCCGCCACCAGCGGATTTCGGCGGGCGCATTGACGGTGACGAACGCCGGCGCAGTCGTCGGGCCGGCAGTCGCTTCACGGTAACGCCGCCGGCATTGTCGTCGTCGGTGGCTTGTAATTCGGGCCGACCATGCAGCCGGCCACGATTGCAACGAGTGGCGCCGTCAGCGCGGATCGTGCAGCTTTGAAGATGATCTGTTTTGTGTTCATTGTTGTCTCGATTCGCCAGCAGAGGCGTTAGCTTGACTTGTTCGGATTTCCGCGACGATCGCTTTGGTCTCTAAATCCCCGGCGAGGAACTCGGCGCCTTGCGCGTACATCTCCGCCAGTTGCGCCTTGCCCTGGGCGTCGACGAACGTCACGCCGTTGAGGTCCATGCGGAGCAGCCTTCCGTTTGAGTCCAGCAAATGCGCCGCGCCAGCACTGGGCCAGCACCGCCACCCACGGGCCTTCCAGCCTTCCTTCAAGTCGCAGCGTGAGGGCCTCGGGACAGTCGTTGGTCGTAATTCGCAACATGGAAATCTCTCGCATTGCTCGATACGTTCGGATTGCTCTAAGGCAATGACCGTTCCGAGACCGAAAGCAGCGCAAGAGATTTCGTTAAGGAAGGAGCACTAAAGGACTTGTGGAGGAGAAATTCGGGAGGGGTAGAAAACGCGTGGACTCGCAGTGCGCCACCGGGAGGCGCGGACGCTACCAGGGTGGCGCTAGCTGGGCGCGAGACGCCGAGCTTCTGCATCTTCTTCAGCAGCGTGGAGCGCTTCATTCCCAATCGCGCGGCGGCGCCCTTGGGGCCGCCCACGACCCCGTCGGTAGCGGCCAGTGCGGCGACGATGTGCTCTCGCTCCGCGTCGGTAAGTGTGATCGGCGCGGGTGTCGCCTCACCGTCCGCCCCTGCGGGTACAACCTGCAAGTCTGACAAGGCAACTTGCAGTGCCGAACCTTTCGACAGAATCACCGCGCGCTCGATGATGTTTTGCAACTCCCTCACGTTGCCCGGCCAGGGATAACGCACGAGCGCCTCCATCACCGACTCGGGAATCGTGTCGATTTGCCGGTGCATCCGGCGTGCGAAGCGATGGGTGAAATGGCGCACCAGACGCGGGATATCGTCGGGTCGCTCGCGCAGCGGCGGCAGCGTCAGCGGGAAGACGTTGAGTCGATAATACAAGTCGCTGCGGAAATCTTTGGCGGCGACCATCTTCGCGAGGTCGCAGTTGGTCGCCGCGACCAGCCGCACGTTGACTTTGATCGTTCGCGTCCCACCGAGCCGCTCGAATTCCTGCTCCTGCAAGACGCGGAGCAGCTTCGATTGAAGTTCCAGGGGAATGTCGCCCACCTCGTCCAGGAAAAGCGTCCCCTGATTTGCCAGCTCAAAGCGCCCGATCTTCTGAGCGATGGCGCCGGTGAATGCGCCTTTTTCGTGGCCAAATAATTCGCTCTCAAGCAGGCCGGTGGGAATGGCGGCGCAATTCAGCTTGACGAATGTGCGACCCTTCCGAGGACTCAGTTCATGCACCGCTCGGGCGATCAGCTCTTTGCCCGTCCCGGTTTCTCCACAGACCAGAACAGTGGAGTCAGTGGGGGCGACCGTCTCGACCTTATTCAATACTTCGCGTAATGCCGCGCTCTCGCCGACGATATCACCAAAATTGTGCTCACTCCGGACCTCGTCCTCCAGATACGCCTTCTCCTTCGCGAGTTTGTCCTTCAGCGCCTCGATCTCTTGGAACGCAAGGGCGTTGTCGACGGCGACGGCAACCTGATTGGCGATGAGGTGGAGGAAATTCACGTCGGCATTGTCGTACATGGCTGGCTGCTTCGACGTGAAAACCAAAGTGCCCAGCCTGCGCCGGGCCGTGGTGAGGGGAAGAAAGCAGAAGCTTTGGGCGCCATGCTTCTGCACGCGTTCGAGCATTCGCGGCCAACGATCCAAGTCGGAGAGTTTCGAGGTGATTAGCGGCTGCTGCGTCTGCCAGACTTGACCGGCCGGATCATCGTCCGGACTCAGAATCAACATAAACGGGGATGGGAAGAGGCTCGGCAAGTTCGATGACATGCAGCCGCATCACGTTGGTCGCCGTATCGTGCAGCACCAACGAGAGCGCATCAAAATTCACAACGCGAGCAAGCCGGCCACCCAGCTCGTGGAACAGCGCGGTGAGATCTCGCTGCGAAGCGATCGCGTCCGACACCGCGAATAGTGCGCGGTGTTGGTCGCGAGTGGAGCTTACCGTTTCTTTCAGTTCAAAGGTTGACATGATGACACCCGTCGGCCCATCCGATCATATCTCGCTTGACTCTCCCCTGCACGACTTGGCCGCCGACGAGCGAATTGACGCGGTGCAGGACTAACGACGGCGGAAAGTCTTGCCACGCGCCGAGTCGGAGAAATGCTTCCATCCTCGACTTCGATGACATGCGTCCGGAAGAAATATTGATGCGGCTTCGTCGCGAACCGTCGGTCGAACATCTTGCTCAAAAAATGGGCCCCCAAGTGGGCTCCCGAAATGGAAAAACATGGGAAACATGGCTACACATGGATCGCGTACGGCTCACGATCGTAAATCGTGAGGTCGTCGTTAGTTTGAGTCGCCACCGAGAGTTACGGTTTTGGCGTCTAAGACGCTCATAACCCGGAGGTCGGAGGTTCGAATCCTCCCCCCGCTACTTAAAACGTTTAAGGCCAGCCATTTGCGGCTGGCCTTCTTCGTTTATGTAGCAGGGACGATCCGATGTACACCCTCATTTTTGGCCAAACGACGCGGCTTTTCGACCTCCGGGGTCGGTCAGTACGTTTGTCTCTGAACAGAGTCGCGTTTGGCTCGAACCGCGTGTCGCGACCTCATCTTCGGGGCGCATGATGCAGCTGTGGCGGCGCTCATCGGGGCAATAGCCCGGAGGTTCGTATGAGTGCGATGACGCAACTCGATTTAACCGCTGCCTGGCCCTACGCGGTCGCGAGATCCCGCAGCCGCTCCACGTCCCGCATCGGCGGCTCGCCGAAGTGCCGCTTGTAGTCGCGGCTGAAATAGGCCGGGTCTTCATACCCGACGCGGTAGCCCGCCTCGGCCGCGTCGAGGTGTTCGCCGAGCATCAGCCGCCGCGCCTCCTGAAGCCGCAAGCTCTTCTGGAACTGCAACGGGGACATGGCCGTCACGGCCTTGAAGTGGGCGTGGAATCCGGACGCGCTCATGCCGAGTTCCTTCGCCACCCGCTCAATCCGAAGGGGCTTGTCGAACTTGCGCGGAGCTTGGCGACCGCCCGCACCATCCGGTGGGCGTGCCCGCCCTCGGTGGCGAGATGCCGCATCCGACCACCTTGTGGGCCGGTCAGCAGGCGGTAGACGATCTCGCGGAGGACCAGCGGCGCGAGGGCGCGGTACTGCTCCGGCCGCTCGACCAGTCGCACGAGCCTCAACGTCGTGTCGAGCAGTTCCGCGTCCAGTTGGCTGACGGCGATGGCACGCACGTCGCCGTCGCCGCGCGCTTGGCGAGGCCCGTCTCCACCATCACTGCTGCGACGACCGCCGGATCGAGCGCCAACCGAAAGCAGAGGTACGGTCGATCCGGGGAGGCTTCCACGACCTGCGCTGTCATCGGCACGCCGACCGTGGCGATCATGTAGTGGGCCGGGTCGTACCGGAACACGTCCTCGCCGAGCGTGAGCGTCTTGGCTCCCTGCGCGATCACGCAGAGGCAGGGGTCGAGGAACCCGTGGTGCAATTCGGTCGGGCGTGCGAAACGGACGAGGTTCAGTCCCGGCTGTAGGTTGAGGTCACCGTCACGCGGCATTAACCGCGCAATGCGCTCGGCCAGTTCCTCCCGATCCGCTGCCATCCGCCGCGCCTGTCGCTCGTCCAGTGGGTTGATCATCTTCGTCGTCATCGTAGCCACCTCAGCCGCCGTCACTGCCACATCCTGCGCCGCATTAGAGAATCGTACAACCATCTCGGAGGTTCGTCCTACCGCTGTTCTTTGCTGCCGTCATAGAGTGAGGCGATGCAGGAACACGAGCTAATTCTCAGTCGCCGGTCGGGCCTGAAGGTGATGGCCGCATTGGCCGTGACCACGCTTGGGCTTCCGACACCGGCCTCGGCAGCGGAGCAGCAGCACATGGAGATCACACGGATCGGCTCACAACCCTCGGCGAAGGGTCCGGCGGACTGGTTCACCGGCACCGTACGGATCGACTCATTATTCGACCGCAAAGACCCGGCCCGCGTGAACGGGGCGACCGTCACGTTCGAGCCGGGTGCCCGCACCGCGTGGCACACCCATCCCCTCGGGCAGACGCTGATCGTCACGAGCGGGTTCGGCTGGGTGCAGCAGGAAGGCGGGCCGGTCGAGGAGATCAGGCCCGGTGACGTGGTGTGGATCGGGCCGGGCGTGAAGCACTGGCACGGGGCCACGACCACCACCGCGATGACCCACATTGCCATTCAGGAGAAGCTCGATGGCAAGGCCGTGGACTGGATGGAGAAGGTCACGGACGGCCAGTACCGCAAGTAGCTCGAACACGAACAGGTGCAGACGATGAAAACGAACGCTCTTGGAAGATTCTCGGGAATGCTGAGCAGGCGTGATGTACTCGCGGCGGGCGCGGCCTTCGCGGCGGCGCAACTGATCGCGGGCGCGACCGCCGCAGCGCAGTCCCCGGAAGCGGCAAAAGGAAAAGGTACAATGAACACTCGAAAACTCGGCGGCTTGGAAGTCTCGGAACTCGGCTTCGGCGACATGGGCCTCAGCGGAGGCCACTATGGGCCGGGTGTGGACAAGGCCCAGGGCATTCGCGTGATTCGCGATGCCCACGAGCAAGGTGTCACGTTCTTCGACACGGCGGAAGTCTACGGCCCGTATGTCAACGAGGAACTGGTCGGCGAGGCGCTCGCGCCGGTCCGCGACAAGGTTGTCATCGCCACGAAGTTTGGCTTCAAGATCGACGGCACGAACGGCTTGGACAGCCGACCCGAGCACATCAAGGCCGTGGCCGACGCTTCCCTCAAGCGACTGCGCACCGACCGCATCGACCTGTTCTACCAGCACCGGGTCGATCTCACCGTGCCGATTGAAGACGTGGCCGGCACGGTCAAGGACCTCATCAAGGCTGGAAAGGTCTTGCATTTTGGCCTGTCTGAGCCGAGTGCAAAGACGATCGCGCCGGGCGCACGCCGTGCAACCGGTCGCCGCCATCCAGTCCGAGTACTCGCTCATCGAGCGGAGCGTCGAACGCAACGGCGTCCTGCAAACGTGTGAAGAGCTTGGCATCGGCTTCGTTCCGTGGGGACCGCTCGGCCAAGGCTTCCTGCCGGGGAAGATGAAGGAGGACGCACAATCCACCTTCGACCCGAAGAACGATTTGCGTGCGACGTTCCCGCGCTTTTCCCCGATGGTCATCAAGAACAACCAGCCGATTATCGAATTCCTGAAAACGTTCGGTGCGAAAAAGGGCGGCGCAACGCCCGCACAGATCGCGTTGGCATGGTTGATGGCGCAAAAGCCGTGGATAGTCCCCATCCCCGGCACGGGCAACCTGGACCACCTGAAAGAGAACATTGGCGCGGTCAACGTCCAACTGACGTCGGCGAACCTTCGCGAGATCGAGACCGGCTTCTCTCGGATCGAGATTTACGGTGGCCGCATGGATGCGAGGCAGATGGCGCAAATCGGCCAAGATTGACACGAGCTTCTTCAAGGAACATCTCAGGTAGTCCATCAACAAGAACGGAGCACCGACATGATCAAGGACAAAGTCATCATCATCACCGGAGCGTCATCTGGGATCGGAGAGGCGACCGCGAAGTTGCTGGCCAGTAAAGGTGCGAAGGTCGTGCTCGGCGCACGGCGGGAAGACAAGCTGAAGCAAATCGTGGCCGAGATCGAGAGCGGCGGCGGCAAGGCCGTCTACCGGGAATTGGACGTAACCAAGCCATCAGACAATGAAGCCATCGTCGAACTCGCCAAGCGGGCGTTTGGTCGCTTGGACGTGATCTTTCTGAACGCGGGCATCATGCCCAGTTCCCCGCTCTCGGCAATGAAGACCGATGACTGGCAGCGGACGGTGGACGTGAACGTCAAGGGCATCCTCAACGGCGTCGCGGCCGTGCTGCCGACGTTCATCGGCCAGAAGTCCGGGCACGTCATCGCAACGTCTTCGGTCGCCGGGCTGAAAGCCTACCCCAACGGGGCGGTCTACTGCGGCACCAAGTGGTTCGTGCGCTCATTCATGGAAGTCCTTCGCATGGAGTCGGCTCAGGAGGGTACGAACATCCGCACCGCGACGATCTACCCTGCCGCGATCAACACAGAGTTGCTCGGCACGATCAGCCACAAGGGCACGGCCGAGGGGATGGCGAAGCTTTACGAGCGGTTCGGCATCTCGCCAGAGCGGATCGCGAACGTCGCCGCCTTCGCCATCGATCAGCCAGAGGACACGACGATCAGCGAGTTCACGGTCGGCCCGGCCAACCAGCCGTGGTAAGGACACGAGCTATGCCGTCGTCCACAGCGAACGTAACGACAAGGAGGACACACCCATGAGCACATGGCCCAAAGACGAACTACGGAAGATCGCCGAAACCGACGACCTGCACATCGCGCCGTTCCGCGAGGACGGAAAGACATACGGGACGCCGACTTGGATCTGGTCCGTTGTGGTTGACGGCGACCTCTACGTGCGGGGTTATAACGGCCGAGACTCGCGCTGGTACAGGTCCGCCATTCAGCAGAAGGCCGGGCGAATCACGGCGGCAGGAATGACGAAGGAGGTCACCTTCGAGCCGGTCGAGGGGCCGATCAATGACCGCATCGACGACGCCTACCGCGCGAAGTACGCGAGCAGCCCATACCTCAAGCCAATGATCGGCCCCCGCGCCGCGCCGCCAGCGTCAGGGTCAAGCCGGGCCAGAGCGAGGGGAGCTAAGTGAGCTTCGTCGAGCCGACCATCCCGGAAGGCGTTCCTGTCGAAGAGCGGCCGCAGGCGCACGTGACTGTCGCTGCTGCCGATCATCGGATTTGTCTTCGTCACCTACCTCGTTATCGGCCTCGCGATGCCCGTGCTGCCCCTCTACGTCCATCGGGGGTTGGGACTCAGCACGTTCGTCGTCGGCCTCGTCTCGGGAAGCCAGTTCGCGGCGGCGCTGCTGACGCGAGTGTGGGCGGGACACTTCGTGGACACGGGTGCGAAGATCGGGGTCCTATACGGCCCGACATCCTGAGCCACCCCGAGAAGCTCTACAAGGAGCCCGGTCACACCATTTGAACGAGGAGACACACTTATGAGAGTAACCATTCGACGCGTGACGCTGAGAGCGTTCGGAACACCGGAGCAACTCACGGTCGAGACCGTGGCAGATGCGCCACCGGTCGGACAGGGGGAGCTGCTGGTGGACGTCGAAGCCGCCGGGATCAACTATGTCGACGTGTACCAGCGCGACGGGTCGTTCAAGGTGCCGCTCCCCTTCATGCCGGGGTACGAGGGCGTTGGACGAGTGCAGGAAGTCGGGCAGCGCCTCCCCGGTGCGGTGGGTGATTTCCGCGTCGGCCAGCGCGTGGCGTGGATCAACGCACCGGGGTCGTACGCCAGCCATGTCATCGTCCCGGCGGCGCAGGCGATCCCGGTTCCCGACTCGCTGACGACGACGCAGGCGCTGATGTTTCAGAGCCTGACCGCGCAATACCTTGTGAGGGAGTACCGGGACGTCCGCCCCGGCGACCGGGTGCTGGTCCACTCGGCAGCCGGTGGGGTCGGCCAATTGCTGGTCCAGTGGTTCAAGCACCTCGGGGCGTGGGTGGTCGGCACGACATCCAGCGAGGCCAAAACCGCGACGATCGGCGCGGCCGGTGCGGATGCGGTCATCAACTATGGCCACGGCTACGCGTTCCTCGACGAACTGATGTCCCTGACGGGCGGGCGGGGCGTGGACTTGGCCATCGATGGCGTCGGCGCGGCGACCTTGCAGTCAACGCTGAAAGGGCTGGCGAGGGGCGGCACGGCCGTCTCCATCGGCTCGGCCTCCGGCCCGCCGCCCGCGATCCGGCCCGAGCAGTTGATCGAGAACTGCACTCGGCTCGCCGGGGGTTCCGTCTTCAACTACACCGCCGACCCGGCGGAACTGCTGCGCCGCGCCGACGCGGTGCTTGAGGGCATCAGGGCCGGTTGGCTGCGCACTGGCGAAGGCAAGGCTTATCCCCTTGAAGCAGTCGCGGAAGCGCACCGAGACATTCAGGGCCGCAGCACGAAAGGAAAGCTGTACCTGAAGCCGTAGCAACGCCCGGCGCGATGACGCCGGACAGACCGAAATACAAGAAGACCCCATGCGAGGACCCGTTCTTCCATCCGCCACTTTGCACTGCTGAGGTTGATCGGTTCGAGCATTCTTAACGGAATAAAAGATCCAAAAGGAAAACCAGTTCACTGCTGCAAATTAAGGAGTACACGACATGAACAGAACTGCGCTTGTGACGGGTGCCAATCGCGGCATCGGCCTCGCCATCGCTCGGAAACTTGCCGAGCTTCGTTACTCGGTACTTCTCGGATCACGCGACGCCGATGCCGGCGAAACCGCCGCCGGACCGCTTCGCCACCTTGGCTTGGATGTCGTCGCCGTCCATCTTGACCTCACTGTTCCGAAGACGATTGATGCCGCCGTCCACGACATCCATCAGTCCGGCCGCACCGTGGAGGTGTTGGTCAACAACGCAGGTGTCCTGCACGAACGGCCGCTGCTGGAACTGACGGACGCGGAGATCGCCGAGTCGCTCGCCGTGCATGTGACCTCGCCGATCCGCCTTGCCAGGTTGCTCGTCCCGGACATGGTGGCCGGCGGGTACGGCCGGATCGTCAACGTGTCGTCCGGCTGGGGATCGTTCGCCGAAGGCATGGGCGGACCCGGCGACTACGGCGTCACGAAAGCGGCGATGAACGCGCTCACCGTGCGGCTAGCAAAGGAGCTTCCTCCTGTCGTGAAGGTGAACGCGATGTGTCCGGGCTGGGTGCGGACGCGAATGGGCGGACAGGGCGCGACCCAAACGCCGGAGGAGGGTGCCGACACGGCGATCTGGCTGGCTACCTTGCCGAAGGATGGTCCCACTGGCGGCTTCTTTCGCGACCGAAAGCCGATCGATTGGTGACGCCGCTTCTAAGGACCGCTCTTCAGGACCGCCATATCTGACGAGGGCCACGAGGCATACGGCCACCCGGTTTAATGGCGGTGACATTCGGGTCCAGATGAGTCTGTAACCCTTTAGTCAGCGCGGGACATTAAAATGATCGAAGACTTCCAACATGTGTGCATCACCTGCCGCGTCTCGAACGCAGCATTCGGTTCTACGAGATGCTCGGCCTCAGCGTCGTCGAGCGGATCGGCGAGGTTCGAGGCGAAGGGATCGCGGCGGCGTTCGACCGGGGCCGGCACGATGTTCATCGACTTGGTCCAGTGGGTCCAGCCGAAGCCGACGGGCGAGCCGTATCCCGTGTTGAACCACCTCGGCCTCAACCGTATCGCGTTCCGTGTATCAGACCTCGACGGCACGATTGCAATGCTGCGCGAGAAGGGCGTCGTCTTCCTGAGCGACGAGCCGCAGTCCTTCGGAGGGAAGTTTCGAGGCATCGTGACCACTGACCCGGATGGCATCTTCGTTCAGCTTCTGGAAGTGTCGGCGTAACCGCAAGTCCATCTCTGGGTCATCACGTCTCGGCACCTTCGTGGTCCCGGTGCCGCGAAGCTTCTGCGACAAGCCTGTTTTACAGTTCACCGCAACGGCGTTTCGGGGCGACGGGAAGCATGTCGATGGCAAACCCATCTACAACTATCCACGCCGTAAGGCTCAGAGCGAGGGCTACTTCAAACCGATCGACTTCAGCCCCCTTCACGGCGTCGTTACCCGGCGGGATTCGGGTGGCGTAGCAAAAAAATTGAGCGCCGTCTTCCGGCGGCTTTCGTCGTCGGGCACTCACCCCGGAATTGCCGGATAAAACTGCCCTCAAAATGTACACAACGCTGTACACAAAAAGCTGGAAAACAGGGCCAACATGGTTACATGGAACACGCACGCGGGAGAACGTAACTCCTCCCGGATGCCGTAGTTTCGGCGCTTCAAAGCACTTGCGGTTTTTGAGCGGAACCCGCTCGTAACCGGGAGGTCGGAGGTTTCGAATCCTCCCCCCGCTACTTCAACGCCTTGGCATTAGCGCCAAGGCCGCTTCTTTAGCAGCGGCGTCGGGTTGAAGTGCTGCTCATTTTCCTGACGGCGGCTTCGCCACAAACTGATACGCCGGTTTCATCATCTGCGAGGCGTAGAAGATGTTGTGGATGGGGTCCCAGCCGTAGTTGCCGAATTGGCCGTATTTGAGGATTTTAATTTCGGGGGCGAGGGGGGCGGCGAGGGTCCAGGTTTTGCCCGTGTCTTTGGATTCATACAGGCCGTCGGGGGCGCCGACGAGCATGTGGGCTTCATCCGCGCCGAACATGGGGCCCAGGCACGCGCCTTTGGGGAGAGGGGCGGCGACGGACCAGGTGGCGCCTTTGTCTTTGCTGAGGAGCAGGCCATTTTCGCCCAGCCA
Source organism: uncultured Phycisphaerales bacterium (assembly GCA_963788015.1). Taxonomy (GTDB): domain Bacteria; phylum Planctomycetota; class Phycisphaerae; order Tepidisphaerales; family Tepidisphaeraceae; genus JBBRHH01. Next base: position 123,361 of record CAWBEY010000011.1, on the reverse strand, counting down.
GTAGCCGGTGTCTTTGAAGCAGATCATGACGGGGGCGGCCAGTTTTTCGTCGCTGACTTTGGCCCATTTTTCGCCGCCGTCGGTGCTGCGGGAGAGGCCGTCGGTTTTGGAGAAGCTGAGGAGCGTTTTGGAGTCGAAGAGGCCGGCCGCGGAATAGCCGGCGCCGAGGGTTTTCCAGGTGGTGCCGGCATCCGTGGTGAAGAGGAGCTTGCCGCCGCTTTCGTGGCCGATGGCCAGGAAGGCTTTGCCGGTGTCGGGCCAATCCACCGCGCCGTAGTCGAGGTGGCCGGTTTTGGAATGAGTCCAGGTTTTGCCGGCGTCGGGGCTGGAGGCGGCCGGAGCCGTAGATGGTGAAGCACATCAGCCGGCCGCCGTTGGGATCGACGTTCAGGCCCCAGCCGTATTCGAATCGGCCGGTGACGGCCTTGCCGGAGACGAGGGTGAAGGTTTTGCCCTGGTCGGTGCTTTTGCAGATGCCGATGTTGTTGGCCAGCATGTAGACGTCGCCGTTGGTGCGATCAACGGCGATGCCGGCGGTTTGGGCGGTGAATTTGTCCTTGGAAGCGGGGCGATCTTTCGCCAAGTCGGCGAGGATGGTTTCGGAGATGACGGTCCATTGGCCTTCGTAGGCAGGCTTGGCTGGATCGGCGCTGACGCCCAGCGCAAACAAAAAGACCGTCAAAGCACCCATCGCAACGCAAACAAATTTGCTCATGGCTTTCTCCTTCGTTCATAGTCTTGCTCAAAAAATATCATATTTTGCGCGATTGACACACGCGCGGATAATCAAGTGCTGCTGTTATCTTGCGTTCAGGCGAACCCACCGTTAATTTTGCCGCTCACCGCCGCGCAAAAGGTTGCTCCTTCGAATGCATTTGGAGAAAAGCTTATGTTTCGTAAATTTTTTCAACACACCGCCCGCGGTACGCGCCGTGCAATCCGCCGCCCTTCTGCGGGACAGCCTTGCCTCCAACTTCCACTTGAGCCGCGCATGCTCCTTAGTGGTAATCTCGACACCTCCTTCAGCAACGACGGCAAAGCCACCGTAGACTTCGGCTCCGCCGCCTCCGCGTCGGCGGTCCTCCTCCAGCCCGACAACAAAACCCTCGTCATCGGCACCAGCGGCAACTCCCCCAAATTCTCCATCGCCCGCTTCAACGCCGCCGGCGCACTCGACAACTCCTTTGGCAACGGCGCCGGCAAAGTGGTTCTCAATTTCCCCACCGACAGCACTGCCAACGCCGCCGCGCTCGAGGGTGACGGCAAAATCCTCATCGCCGGCTCCGCCATCAACGCCGGCGACGGCCTCGAAAACTTCCGCGTCGTGCGCCTCAACGCCAACGGCTCCGTCGACACCACCTTCGGCGCCGGCGGCAACGCCATCATCGACTTTGGCGGCGTCGATATCGCCACCGGCATTGCCATCCAGAAAGACGGCAAGATCGTCGTCACCGGCCAAAGCATCCCTGCCTTCACGCCTCAATTCGCCGTCGCCCGCCTCAACGCCAACGGCCAGCTGGACAAATCGTTCAGCGGCGACGGCAAGTTCAGCTTCGACTTCGGCATCAACAACATTCCCGACACCGTCACGATCCAGTCCGACCAGAAAATCCTCATCGCCGGCACCGCCGCCGTAAACGGAACCAACGATTTCGCCGTCGCCCGCGTCAACACCAACGGCACCCTCGACAATTCCTTTAACGGCGATGGCCGGCAAAACATTGATTTCCCGGGAGTGGGCGGCGGAGGCGGCAGCGACTTCGGCACTGGAATCCGGGTTCAGTCCGATGGGAAAATTGTGCTGGGCGGCTCCGCCGGCAATGATTTTGGCGTCGCTCGACTGCTTTCCAACGGCACGCTCGACAACTCCTTCGGCGGCCACGGCAACGGCAAAACCACCATTGACTTCAACAGCGGCGGCATCGACAAAGCCTCGGACTTGCTCCTCCTGGCCGACGGCCGGATCGTCCTGGTCGGCGCATCCACCGCCCTCTCCGGCAACGCACGTAACTTTGCAATCGCCCAGCTCAACCCCGGCGGCACCCCCGACCTCTTCTTCAACGGCGATGGGAAAGCCCTGACGGACTTTGGCGGTGACGATGCCGCAACCGCCGCCTCGGCCCGCGCCGACGGCACGCTCGCCGTCGCCCGATACCAGGATGGCCTCCCCGTCGGCATTCTCGACAGATCCTGGAACGGCACAGGCATCGCCCGTATGCCCGTGCCGGCCGGCGAACAGGACCCCTCCGCCGTGGCCTCTGCCCTTCAGAGTGACGGGAAGGTGCTCGTCACCGAAGAAACCTTCAACACGCAAACACTCTCACGTTTCAACGCCAACGGGACCGTCGACACAAGCTTTGGCGCCAAGGGGATCGCAGTCTTGCCCGCGGCCTTGGGACAAATTCGGCGACTAGTAGTTCAGCCGGACAAAAAGATCCTCGCTTATGGATCCGATCAAACCACGCGCTTTAAGCCCACTGTGGTCCGTCTGAACAGCAATGGAACCATCGATGCGTCATTCGGGTCTCGCGGCGTGGCGGAGGTTGATTATGGTTTCGATGTAAGGGCCGAAGCCTTCGACATCCAGGCCGACGGCAAGATTGTCGTTGGCGGCACCGTCATCGGCTCCGCGGCATCCTCCGCTCTCGCCCGCTTCAACTCCAATGGTTCGCTCGATACATCCTTCGGCAAGGGCGGCAAGCTGATCTTCGATCTAGGCTCAAACGATTTCGAACAGGTCCAGGCGTTGATCATTCAAGCCGACCAGAAAATCGTCGTCGCCGGAACGATTGGCGGAAGCAACGGGATTGATTTCGCCGTCGCTCGCGTCAATACCAACGGCACCCTGGACAATTCGTTCAGCGGTGACGGGAGGTTTTCGTTCGACTTTGGGCAATCCGAAGAAGTCAATGCGATCGCCCAGCAGCGGGACGGCAAGCTTGTGCTCGCCGGGACCACGTTTAACGGGCTCACGGACATCGCCGTATTACGTCTCAAGTCCGACGGCTCGTTGGATAACACCTTCAATGGCACCGGCACCTTCCGCGTTGACCTGGGCGGCGTCGAGACTGCTGAAGCCGTAGCCCTGGCGGCCGACGGCAAGATCGTCGTCGCCGGATCGACGGGGCACTCTGGATTGCACTTTGGCGACGGCGACTTCGCCCTCGTCCGCATCAATGCCAACGGCGGGCTCGACCCCGGCTTCGGCATCGGCGGCAAGACCATCACCGATGTTGGCGATGATGATGGGATCAACGCCATCGCCCTGCAGAACGACGGCGCCATCGTGACGGTGGGCGACTCAGGCCACCTCGGGCGAAGACGACCCCCGTTCGTCCTCCGCTACACCGGCGCAACCTCCAGAGTCTCCATCGCCGGCGCAGTCTTCAACGACAACAACCGCAACGGCAATCGCGACAACGGCGACACCGGCCTCCCCGCATCCACCGTCTTCCTCGACACCAACAACAACGCCGTCCTCGACGGCGGCGAACGCAGCCTCCTCTCCGACAACAACGGCAACTACAACTTCACCAACCTCGCCCCCGGCACCTACACCGTCCGCGTAAAAAGCAAAACCGGCTTCACCCAGTCCACCCCCAACGGCGCAGTCAAAGTCATCACCGTCAACAGCGGCGCAAGCAACAACAACAACTTCGGCCAAACCCCCAACACCCCCACCAAGGCCCCCAACATCCGCATCAACCACTTCGTCCTCAACCAAAACCAACCCCTCTCCCTCAAAGGCCATCTGGTAGACCCTGACGATGACGACACCCTCACCGTCAAAGTAAACTGGGGCGACGGCACCACCCAGCAATTTCACCCCAGCCGCTCTCCCTTCAACATCGAGCACCGCTACAAAAACGTCCCCCCAGGCCAATACATCATCCACTCCTCCTGGTTCGATCAGTCGGGCGCGGGCAACAAACAGGATTTTTTTGTGAGGGTAAAAGCGTAGCCGCCGTTACAGCTGGCTGACAGAGACAAAAAACACCTTGCGTCACTTAATCTCTTCTTCCTGACATCCTATTGGTATGATGTTGCATATCCCCATCGCTGGCGGATCTCCCGCCCCCGGTGGCGAACGCTATATTACCTCAATGATCACAGGCAATGACCTCATCACCCTGGGCTTCACCCAGGGCCGTCTCGTCGGCCTCGCACTTAAGCTCGCCAGGAAGGCCGCCAAGGCCGGCCTCGACGACGACTCCATCCTCCGTGAGCTCAAGGCCGTCCTCGACCAGCCCGTCTCGAACGCCGCTCACCCGTATTTCGCCGAACTGGTCGAAGCCATCGGGGCGAAACAAAACCAGCCGGTTTTTACTCCCCGCCCAGAACCCGCCCCCTACCGCATCTGGGGCGAGGGCCTTGAGGCCGGCGCGGTCGATCAAATGCGCCAGGCCGCCAATCTTCCCGTCGCCGTTGCCGGTGCGCTGATGCCCGATGCGCACGTCGGCTACGGCCTCCCCATCGGCGGCGTGCTCGCCACTGAAAATGCGGTCATCCCCTACGCCGTCGGCGTGGATATCGCCTGCCGCATGAAGCTGTCGGTGCTGGATGTGCCGGCGAAGGACATGAAGCGGCTGAACGATACGCTGGTGCGGGCACTGGAGCGGGAGACGAAGTTTGGGATTGGCTCGGCATTCAAGAAGCCGCTGGAGCATGAGGTGCTGGAGGAAGACTGGGACGTGTCGAATGTGACGCGGCGGTTTTTTGAGAAGGCGCGCGAGCAACTGGGGACGTCGGGGTCGGGGAACCATTTCGTTGAGTTTGGTATTGTTACACTGGAAAAGGCAGATCTGGGGCTGGAGGCTGGAGAGCATCTGGCGCTGCTTTCGCATAGCGGCAGCCGGGGGACGGGGGCGCAGGTGGCGGATTATTATTCGAAGCTGGCCATGGCCGAGCATCCGGAATTGCCGCAGGAAATGCGGCGGCTGGCGTGGCTGGACTTGGATACGGATGCGGGCCGGGAATATTGGGCGGCCATGAACTTGATGGGGCTATATGCGCACGCGAACCATCATTTGATTCACAAGCGCGTAATGAAGGCCATTGGCGCCAAGGCGATTGCCGGCGTGGAGAACCACCACAACTTTGCGTGGAAGGAGATTCACAATGGGCGGGAGTTGATCGTGCATCGCAAGGGGGCGACGCCGGCCGGGATGGGGGTGCTGGGGGTGATTCCCGGATCGATGGCGAGTCCGGGTTTTGTGGTGCGGGGTCGCGGCAATGCGGTGTCGCTGGATTCGGCGTCGCATGGGGCGGGCCGGCAGATGAGCCGGACGGCGGCGCGTGAGAAATTTCGGTGGGCGCATGTGAAGCCGGTGCTGGAGGCGGCGGGGGTGCAGTTGTTGTCGGCCGGGATTGATGAGGTTCCGGGTGCGTACAAGGACATCATGCAGGTGATGGCGGCGCAGGCGGATCTGGTGGAGGTGGTGGCGCGGTTTGATCCGAAGATTGTGAAGATGGCGCAGGCGGGGGAGAGGGCGGAGGATTAAGGGGGGGAGGATTGCGAATTTGTGATTTCGGACCAGTACTGTCCGGTTAACGGACCCTTGCAATCGGCCGCATGCCGGAACATGTAGAGGTGTGACTATTGATGTTGGGGTACACTACCGCGCCGCGTGCCGTGCCCGCAGCCCCGCAGAATTCTGTGCTAAACCAGGCATTGTCGAGGAGGAAGCCGATGAAAGGTCTTCGGGCTGGAGAATGTTCGCGGAAGCAAAATTGGCCGATCACATTTGTGCCGCCTAAATAACCGCAACTCGAAAGCTAAATCGATTCCGCAATCCGCAATCCGAAATTCGCAATAGACAGTGAATGCGAAATCCGAAATCCAGAATGAGGCATTGATGACCCCGTTACCCCCGATCCAACAACCATTTCCAAACCGCCGCGCCTTCCTCCGCCAAACCGGCGGTGGCTTGGGCCTTCTCGCCCTCGCCGATCTCCTCCAATCCCAAGGCCTCCTCGCCGCCGATCCAACCCCCAATCCGCAATCCGCAATCCCAACTCCGAAATCCCAAATCCTTAATCCCCTCTCCCCCAAGCCCACCCACTTCCCCGCCAAAGCCAAATCCGTCATCTGGCTCTTCATGAACGGCGGCCAATCCCAGGTCGATACCTGGGACTACAAGCCCGCCCTCGAAAAATACGATGGTCAGGAGCTCGCTGGCTTCGATAAGAAAACCGGCTTCTTCCCCGATCAGGTCGGCCCGCTCATGAAGTCCCCCTTCAAATTTCAGCAATTCGGCCAATCCGGCACCTACGCCTCCGAGATCTTCCCCAACATCGCCTCGCACGTGGATGACATGGCCTTCATTCACTCCTGCTACACCCAGACCAACAACCACTCGCCCGCCCTCTTCCAGATGAACACCGGCATGAACCGCATGGGCTTCCCCTGCGTGGCGCGTGGGTCACCTACGGCCTGGGCACGGCCAATCAAAACCTCCCCGGCTTTGTTGTCATGTACGACACCCTCGGCCGGGGCCTGCCCAAAGGTCACGCCCAGAACTGGGGCAGCGGCTTCCTGCCGGGCGTCTACCAGGGCACCGCCCTCAACGCCCAGGGCCAGCCGATCAACAACCTCCAGCGCCCCCCGAAATCACCGATGCCCAGCAGCGGGCCCAGCTGAATCTCGTCAACCGCCTGAACCACCACTACCAGGACCAAAACCCGCACGAGGCGGATCTTGCCGCTCGTATTGAAAGTTTTGAGCTCGCTTACCGCATGCAGACGGCCGCCCCCGACGCTCTTGATATCAATCACGAGAACGACGACATCAAAAAGCTCTACGGCCTCGACAACCCCAAATGCACCCACTTCGCCAAACAATGTCTGATGGCCCGCCGGATGGTCGAACGCGGCGTGCGCTTTGTGCAAATCTTTTCCGGCGGCATGGAAAACCAGTTGTCCTGGGATGGCCACATGGACATCGCCGGCAATCACCGCCAGTTCGCCATGGAAACCGACATTCCCATCGCCGGCCTTCTCACTGACTTAAAGCAGCGCGGCCTGCTCGACTCAACGCTGGTCATCTGCGCCGGCGAGTTTGGCCGCCTCCCCGTCTCCCAGAAAGCCAACAAGCCTGGTCGCGATCACAACCAGCACGCCTTCACCACCTGGATGGCCGGCGGCGGCATAAAAGGCGGCGTCCATCACGGCCAAACCGATGAACTAGGCCACAAGGCCGCAGTCGATCGCGTCAGCATCAACGACCTCCACGCCACGATCCTCCACCTCATGGGCATCGACCACGAAAAGCTAACCTACAAATACAACGGCCGAAACTTCCGCCTCACCGACGTGGCGGGTGAAGTCGTCAAGGCGATTTTGACGTGAACGCAGGAGACAATCGTTCAGGCCGGCACATCACGTAGGTAAACGGTTCACTCGGTTTGCGGCGGATCGCTCGTCCAATCTTCAACGCGCAGCCCAGGCACCTTGCCGCAATGCCTTCGATGGCGGTGGAGGCGTGGACATTGCGGGTGCGCGAGAGCACTGCGCTTAACGCAGAGACAGAGACCGCGCCGGAACCTTACGTTGGGTTCCCTGAATGGCGCCACACCTCGGGCAGTGTTGCGGCGACGCTTAAATCTTTCCGACAACTTTCGGGGTGCCGTGATAAAATTTCATGATGCCGCAGACGAACCCGCGAAATTCCAACGGGATCAATGCAAATACTACGAGGACGCAGAATGTTGCAGATACAACTGCAAGTCGTCGCAATCGGTTTGGTTGAATTGCTGTCATTCCTGACTTGCGCAATTGAGTTCCATACCGCCAAACCGTTCAGCGGCCGGGGCGCGCACAGAAACCATTCGTTGAGCAATATGACGCAGATTCTTTTCATGCGAAGGGTCGAGTCGGCCGGGAGTGGGCGATGGTTAGTTCACTGACTTGGGATGTCGTAGGCGGCACACCCCCCCTTCAAGGCGAGGATCGATGTGCTCGGCTCAGGTCTCGGGGCTTCGTTCATGCCGCGGCGCCGGTTGTGCCGCCCGTCGACGCGACTGAAATCGTCAGGATGTTAGGATTCAGGCCCGGGAAAACCGCGAAATCCTTATCGGCGGTGACGAATTGCAGCCCGGCCTCAGTCGAAAAAGCGGCCAGGTATGCGTCCATCCATCTCTTCGGCGACGACGTCGCCAGGTCGGCGAATGCTCGCCAGCTGGGGACCACGTTCGGCGGTTCGTCGATGAACCCCACGGACGGTCGGGCCATGAAAGCATCAACAATCCCTAAGGCGGAATGATTGCTGATCCGCGGGACCTTATACTGTCTGGCAATCGTTTCCGTCGAAAGCAGCCGCAGCACACTCTGCTGCGTCGCACGGCAGAATAGGGCTTTACGATCCGGCGTGGCTGCAATGAACGCCTTCTGCGCCGGTCCATGAAGCGGATGTGCCGCAAACGCCAGCGCTAACCAAGTGCTAGTGTCGAACAAGTATGCCGGCTCGCTCAAGGTCTTCCTCCGCTAACGCCGCCTGTTCGATCGCCAGGACTGTGTCGGCATCCAGGGAATAGACCGGCACAGTCCGGCGGGCTGATGATCACCGGCAGCCTCGTGACTGGATCAATCTGCACATTCAGTGAATTGCCCACATCACCGGATTGGGCGACGTCTGGAGGGCGAAGTCGATGCCTGGCCTCCGCGATCGCGCGCACGAACAGGTCCAGTTGTCCGCCGATTTCGCCGAAAAGCAGGCCCATGCGAAGCAGCAGGACAATCTGCACGTCGATTTGTAAACCGAGCTTCTCCGCCTGCCGCCGAACTTCGCTGGCGACTTCGTCGGGGATGTCGAGCGTGGTTTTCATGGGACTACATTCTTGCGCAGCCGCGAACTTCGGTCAAATCTCACCCGAGGTTGGACCCACTCCTGCGTGATCGCGTGTGCTCGATTGCCGGCACGATCACTTTCCCTTGCTCTTCACGCGCTTGCCTTTGCTTTTGGGGACGACGCTCTACTACTTGGGCTGTACGCAAAACCATCGCTCAATTCTCGTCACATTTCCAGCATGATCCTTGACGCTAACCTTCAGCGTCCCACCCTGAAGCTGATCAACCGCCTTTAGCAATGACAGTTCCCAAATCCCATCCCCACTCTGCTTAAACAATGGAGCGAGTTCTTCGCCCGCGGATTTGCCCGCGACCGGGAAATCAGCCTTAACCGACAATGATTTTTCATCCACGCCGGAAGTGTAGTCGTACATGCCAAGCAGAATCCTGGTGAGCGGGGGGTTGGGGCCGGGCTTGGGGTAGGTGACGGTGAGCACCGGCCGGTTCTCGTTGCACATCCAGCCGTAGCTTTTGGCGCTGGGGTTGGTGGCGTCGTAGTCGAAGTCGATCGGGCAGCCCAGGTCGATCCAGCGGATGATGTTGCGTCGGTCTTCGTCGCTGAGTGGTTCGACCTTGATTTTGCTGCCGTCGGGGGAGAGGTACGTGCCGGCCACGGCCTCGGGCGGGGGCATGATGGCGCCGGTGTAGTCAATGTCGGCGCGGTCTCGGTTTTCGCTGGTGGGGGGATGGGTTGGCCGTGCCAGGCAAGGGTGTTGGGATCGCCGAGAGTGGTTTCGGTAGGGAGGTCGTCGTTGGTGAAGCCGTCGGTGCGGCGGCCGAGAATTTTCCAGACCAGCATGCTGCGCCGGGACTGGAACATGCGCAGCGTAGCGCGAGGCATTGGGGAACGCCCAGCGCGGCTCGTGCATGGCGGGCTTATATCCCCATTTGGATTTGCCAGAGTGATCGGCGGCGAGACGGGCGTAGGTGGCCGGAACTTTGCCGGTGTTTTCGATCTGCACCGTCGTGTCGTCATCGAGGACGAGCATGCCCATCTGGTCCTCCCACTTCTGGGTGTGGCAGGCGGCGCAGGAGCGGTTAAGGATGGGGCGGATGTCGCGGAAATATTCGACGTTCTTCACCAGCGGAGCGTAGCGCAGGCCGGCGTCGTCTTTTGCGCTCCACTTGCGGTGTGATTCGTCGCCGTCTTTGCTGGCGAGCAGAGGAGAGGTTTTGGTGAGGTCGAAGATCTTGTAATCCTTCGAAGCGGCGGCGGTTTTTTCGAAGGGGGTGGGTTCCTGGCTGTGGGCGTGGCAGCCGCCGCAATTGTTGCGGACTTCGCCGGGACGGACCTGATGCCAGGTCTGGGCCATGTTGAGGACCATGCCGTCCTTGTCGAGGGTCTGGAAGGTGAAGGCGGTGTCGGCCGGGATTTTGGCGAGGAAGCTGGTGTCGGGGTTGCCGTCGGGATCGAGAGGCTCTTTGTCCGCCTCGAAATGGCGCACGGGAATTTCGCCCAGGATGCGGAGGCGCTCGTTGGCCTGGTTGTAGAAAAGTTTGCCGGCCTTGGGGCCAGAGCGGCGATCGGTGGAAGGTTCCATGACCAGGATGCGGATAGCGTGGATTTCGTCGTTGTCATAGAGGCCGGCGTCTGCGCCCTGGTTTTTCCAGTTGAGGGCGGATTCGTCGGGGCTGTTGAAAACATCGAGGCCGTGATAGCCGGAGCGCACGCTGTAATCGTTTCGGTCGCCGACCCAGGTGCTGGTGACGGAGCCTTTGGGTACGCCGCCGCGCGGGAAACTTTCGCGCTTGTAGAGGCTCGAGGTTCCGACGAGGCCGAAGGGGGTGCCTTCGGGGAGGGCGGGTGAGAGCTTGCCGTCGTTGGCGAGGGGGGCAAGGTTTTTGGGTTCGTCCATGCCGTAGATGCGCTTGTAAGGCACCACCGCGCGGGGCCATTGGTCGTTGTACTGCGGGTCAGTCTTGATGAGGCGCATCTGTGCGGGCTCGTCGATGGGCTTGCCGCCCTTGATGAGGTAGATGCCGCCGTTGAGCTGGGGATTGTGCTTGCCGTTGTGATTGGTGGGGCCCGGAGAATAGATGGTGAGGAGGTTGTTGTCCGGGGCGCCGGAGGGATGGGTGAATTTACCGACACCCGGCGAGTCTTTGTCTTTGCAGATGGCGTTGTCGGCGGGATTGTCGTTGGGAGTGGAGAACTGGGTGAGACTTTGAATCCCCGGCGGGCTGTATGCGAGGCGGGTAAACTTCCCACGGCCATTCTCCTCTCGGCCAATGCGCAGCAGCGGGTTGCGCGGATCGTTGGCGTAGCCGGGTCCCATGGCGTAGCCGGCGGCATCTTCGCCGTAGAGTGGGAATTTGTAGTAGGTGCCGAAGCCGCTGTTGTTCTGGTTGTAGTATTCCTCGGCGACAATGCTGGTGTCGGAGACCTGAGACTGGAAATGGAAGGCGTTCGGCGCGCCGCCGCCGGGGAGAAACGCGCGTGAGCATCGGCCGCCAGCCGGTGCCGTCGGGATGAATGCTCCAGAGGCCCCATTCAATAGTGCTGCGGAGGCCCTGCGATTCAAGGGAGCTGAAGATGATCCGGCCATCGGTGAGGATGGTGGGGTGAAGGGCCATGCCGATGTTGAGGTAGCCGATCTGCTCGATGTTGCGCTCGGCGTCGGCGGGATCGTTGACGTCATCCATCACGAAAAGCTGCATGCAGGGGCCCGGATGCTTCGGAGGGCGCAAGCCGTTGCGGTTGGAGGTGAAGACGATTCGGCCGCCGGGCAGGGGGCAGGGGCCGGTGTTGTAGACGCCGTAGGAGAAGGAACTTTGTTTTCCCTCCTGGCCCTTGTCGGGATGGCGAAAGTCGGCGGCCCATGCGGGGGCGGCGGCGGTGTTGGGGGTGAAGCGTTGTCTGGTGAGCTGGATGATCTTGCGGGATTTGACGTTGATTTTGTAGATGTCAGCGCCGCCGGGAGCGATGTCGAACTGGCCGCCGTGGGAGAGATCGTGGAGGACGGAGTAGTAGATCCACTGGCCGTCGAAGGAGACGAAGGGATCGGTGACGGCCGATTTTTCGTCGGACTGGACGAGGACTTCTTCGGAGCCATCGGGATGGAGGAGCATGAGGTCAGCGCCGGGTTGCATAAAGACGGGGCGGGCGATCTCGGTGTAGTACTCTTTCTGGACCGTGTCGCCGCCGCGTTTGGCGCGGACGTAGGCGATGTCGTAGTCGTAGTTGATGGATTTGTCGGAGGTGATGAGGGGGACGTTAACGTTGATGGGGTCGCGATACAGCTTCTCAGGTTCTTCTTTGGCGGCGAGAGGAAGGGTGAGTGCGAAGAGGAGACTGAGGACTATGGTTTGGACGCATTGACCCATCGACTTGCCTCCGTGGGATTTTGTTAAGGCTGCGATCATCGTGGTGGACGTTTCAATGGAATCTACCGGGGTTGTGGAGAGGGTGTTGCCGATGGTTGGGCACTCTTATTTCATGGGGGGGCAATGCAGCGGGTCAATGCAGTCGGAGACTTCGCCGCGCTGGGGCACATCGGACCGATCATCAACTCGTTTTTACGCACGTTGCGCATCACCCAAACAGACCATGACCCTCCAGTTTCTGCACCCCCCAGCGTCCCATAATTCACGCCCCCCTCAACCCCTAGACGATAAACAACCCATGGCCCCCGAGCGCAAGATCTGCAACCTCGATCACCTCCTCGCCCTCCGTGAGCAGGCCCGCCGCGACGGCCGAAAGGTCGTTCATTGCCATGGTTGCTTCGACATCGTTCATCCCGGCCACGTCCGTCACCTCCAATTCGCCCGCTCCCTGGGCGACATCCTCATCGTCACCGTCAGCGCCGATCCGCAAGTCAACAAGGGCGTCAATCGCCCCCTCATTCCCGACGATCTCCGGGCCGCCAATCTCGCCGCGCTTGAATGCGTCGATTGGGTCCACGTCAATCCCCATCCCACGGCCGTCCAGCTTCTCGATTCCCTTCAACCTGACATCTACGTCAAAGGCAAGGAATACGAGAACAACCACGATCCACGCTTCCTGGCCGAGCGAAACGCCGTCGCCCGCCACGATGGCCGGGTCATCTTTTCCAGCGGCGACGTCGTCTTCTCCTCCACGCACCTCATCAGCGGCATGAATCTCCCCGACATTCTCGGCGCCGAAAAAGTTCGCCGATTTCGCGATCGCTTTGGCCTGGATGCGGCCGGGCTCTATCACCTCATCGACCGCTTCGCAGGCCGGCGCATGGTCGTCGTCGGCGACTACATCCTCGACCGCTATCACTTCTGCGAAGCCACCGGCGTTGCCAGCGATTCTCCCGTCATGAACCTCCGCTCCCACAGCACCACCGACTTCGACGGCGGCGCGGGCGTCATCGCACTCCACCTGGCAGGCCTGGGCGCTTCAGCACAGCTCGTCACCAGCCTTGCATCAAACGACGCATCAGAGCAAGTCGTGTCCCGTCTCGCAGAGGCGGGCGTCAACGTCATCGCCCAACCCCAACGCCGCGACTTGGTCACCAAGCACCGCTATCTCGCTGACGAAACCAAAGTGTTTAAGGTGGACGAGGGCGCCATTGCTCCACTTGACTCACAGGCGGAGGAATGCTTCGCAAATCAAATCCTCGAAGCCTCCCAGAATGCCGATGGCGTCATCTTCGCCGATTTCGGATATGGCCTGATTACTTCCGGCCTGCTCGACCGCATCATGCCCACGCTTCGCCAGCGCGTCCCCGTCATCGCCGCCGACGTGAGCGGCCGGCAAAGCACGCTCCTGAAATTCCATGGCGTTGATCTGCTCTGCCCTACCGAGCGAGAAGTGCGCGAAACCCTCCACGACTTTTCCTCCGGCCTCAACGCCGCCGTCTGGAATCTCCTCTGCACCACCGGTGCCCGCAACGCCCTCATCACCCTCGGCAAACAAGGTCTCGTCGCCTTCGATCAACTGAGCATCGCGTCGCCCGGATGAATCCTGGGAGCGCCGGCTTCGCGGCGAATACCTTCCCGCACTCGCCGCCCGCGCCGTCGATCCCCTCGGGTGCGGCGATGCACTCCTCGCCACCGCAAGCCTCGCCCTTGCCGCCGGCGGCTCGCTCCACGCGGCCGCGCTTCTCGGATCGCTTTCCGCCGCCATCGAGGCCGAACAACTCGGCAATCAGCCCGTCACGCTCGATCAACTTTTCTCAAGGCTCCGCGAGCTGCCAGTCTCCACCGCCTTGCCGCTCGTCGCATGAACCCAGCAACTGCGAGGCACCTATGACCGATCCAATCTGGCAACCGCTCTTCATCCTCCACGAGCGCTTCACGGCCAATTGCGACGCCCTCGCCGCCCGAAACCCGCAGCTCGCGGCCCAGCTTTCCACATTCAAATCCACCACCGAATACTTCATCCGCGCCACCGCGAACCAAATTCTCCTCGGCCAGCGCACCGGCCAAACCATCATGCCTCTGCCAATCGCCGTCGCCCCCGCCGCCGCCCAGCAGGTCATTCAAAACGTCTTCCCCAAACGCACCTACGACAAGGCCGTGCTGGTCACCGGCATCGATCAAGGCTGGCTCTGGCAGTTCCTCTACGAGTTGCCCCCAAGCGACCCCGGTCAGCCCGGCCACCGCCCGCCCCTGTATTTCCTCGCCGCCTCCATCGAGCAACTCTGGACAGTGCTCCACATTCATGACTGGCAACGCCTCCTCGCCGATCCGCGCGTGCGCCTCTTCGTCGGCTCGGATGCCATCGCACAATTGCGCGCCTCGCTGCTGGACAACATGCTCGTGCCCTGGCCAAAAATGTCCATGACCATCGACGCCTCCCTCTGGCCGGCCGGTGCTACGCTGGATTCACTCCTGGCCAATACCAGCGCCCGCTCGCCCAGCGCCTCGCCACCGCCGAAAAACGCCTCCGCGATCTTTACTCCTGGGCCACGCCCGAGGCAGTCGCCGCAAGGCTCAAAAGCAACCAGCCCCTCCGTATCCTCGGGATCACCTCGCGTTACACCACCTTCCTCCAGCACTCCATGCGTGATTGGCTCGCGGCCTTCGAGCAACTCGGCCACCAGACCCGCCTCATCATCGAGCGCGAAGACTTCGAAACCACCAACAACCTCCTCTCGGCCGAAACCTGCGCCGAGTTTCAACCCGATCTGGTTCTGATGATCGACCATTATCGCAAGGAATTCGGCGGCCTCCCCGACAATGCCCCCTGCGTCATGTGGGTTCAGGACATGCTCCCCAACATCTTCAGCCCCCAGGCCGGCGCCGCCCAAACCGACCGCGACTACTGCGTCGGCTTTGGCCGTCTTCACCTCTCCACGCGCTGCAACTACCCCGCCTCCCGCTTCCTCCCTACCCCCATGGGCATCAACGACACGCGTTTTGCGCTGGGCGAAGCCACGCCCCAGGAACTGGCCCTTTACGCCTGCGATGTCTCCTACGTCAGCCACGCCAGCACTCCGGCCGAGGTGCTGCTCAAGCAGCAGATCAATCAAGTCGGCTCGCCAGAGGCTGCCAGGCTTTTCAACGACCTCTACGAACGCATGCGCGCCCACTACGAAGGCGGCGGCCTGATCCTCAGCGAGCCAATGCTCCGCCGCATCATCGACCAGTCGCTCATTTCCGCCCGCTGCACGCTCGACGCCCAAAACTATCCCTCCGTCCTGCACTTCCTCACCGCCCAGATTAATAACGCCCTGGTCCGTCATCAGGCGCTGAATTGGCTGTCCGACCTGGGTGTCGATCTGCACCTGTACGGCCGAGGCTGGGAAAACCACCCGCGCCTGCGCCGCTATGCAAAAGGCATCGCCGACAACCAAAGCCAACTCCGTGCCATTTATCTCTCCAGCAAGATCAACATCCAGGTCACCCCATTTGGCGCGGTTCACCAGCGCCTGATGGACGGCCTGGCCTGCGGCGCATTTTTCCTCATGCGCTACAACCAGGGCGACGCCGTCGGCGTCTTGCACCAGCGCCTCTGGAACTGGTGTTGCGCAAATCAGATCAAGAGCGAGCGGCAAATGCGAACAGACGCGCCGCCCGAGATCATCTCGCTGATGAACCAGATCGACGCGCTCCTCGGTTATCACCTGGCCAGCGCGGACATGAAGCTCTTCGACATCCTGCAGGTCGTTGCCGACAGCGACTTCATGATCTCCGCCTCAACGGTCTGGCCAGAATATCCAAAAGTCTCCTTCGCCAATCGCGAGCAGCTTGCCGCACGGCTTTCGACCTACATGAACGCCCCCGAAGAGCGCCGGCGCATCAGCGTGTCGATGCGGCAGCGCGTGATCGAACGCGCCAGCTACCGCGGCATCAGCCAACGCCTCCTCAACTTCATCGCCACCGACCTGCTCGCAAAGGCCTCGCAGAATCCCAAACCAATGGCCGCATAAACCACGATGTACCACCCGAAAAACAACCCCTCCTATGGCTGGCCATTTTACATAGCCCGCAAAATCCTCCGCCGCGTCGGCGCAGCCTGTCTCAGCGCCGCCGACGCCCTCTCCGCCCGCGAGCAGCTCCCCCTCCCGATTCCGCTCAAGCCCCTGCTCCCTGAAAACGTCCGCCTGAAAAACCTCCACGCCGGCCGCCGCTGTTTTATCCTGGGCAACGGCCCGACGCTGCGCGCCGCAGAACATCCTGCCCCTCGCCAACGAGATCACCTTCGCAATGAACGGCTTCTGGCGTCACCCGCACATCGCTATAGTTCAGCCAACTTACTACCTCTTCGGCGACCCGGTCTTCTTCGACTTCTCCACGCCGAGCACGAGCTTCCTGCGCTCTCTCCGCCAGGCCGTTACCACCACCACCTTCGTCGCCCCCATCGCCGCCGCCGACGTAATCCAGCGCAACACCCTCTTGCCCCATGCAACGACCCACTACATCGCCACCGCCGGCATCCTCCGCTCGGCCGCGCCCTTCGACATCGACCTCACCCGCACCGTTCCCGCCATCAACAACTGCGACCAGCTCGCCATCCTCTGCGCCCTCTACACAGGCTGCTCTCCGATCTACCTGTTGGGAATGGATCACGACTGGCTCGCACAGGCCGGCCCTGAAACCCACTTCTACTCCGGCAAAACCCTGAGCAGCCACGCCATCGCCCACGGCCAGCGCCGCGACTACGCAAGCCAAATGAAAGACGCCCTCGATCTCTGGCAAGGCTACGACGTGCTCCGCCAATGCGCCAAACGCAGCCGTCAGCGCATCATCAACTGCACCGCCGGCGGCTTCCTCGACGTCTTCGAGCGCCAGCACTACAGCGACGTCCCCAATCTCCACCACTCCACGTCCATGGCCGCGTAAGCTCCTCAATCAGTTCTCTTGACCGCGCGCACACCAATGATCACTTCATAATCCCGATCAAAATGATCCAACTCCGCCGCCTCCAACTCCTCTAGTGCCATCCCCTGCACAAATGCAGTGGCCGTCAATGCATTCCCATAACTCTGCACCTCAACACTTCCCGCATCAAACGCCCCCTCAAAAAGTCGTCGGACACACAGGCTGGTGAATCGCCAGTAGTCGCCCCACCGATCCATGTCATATCGGCTGATGGGCGTAATCCCGGGCACGCTCGCCAGCACCACGCCGCCCGGCCGAAGTGCACCGCCGCACATTCCCCACCGCCGCCCGAAGATCAAATACAAACGGCAACACCTGCGTCAGCACAATGCAGTCAAACGTGTTAGAAGGAACGCCCTTCCCGCTTTCAAAATTACCCACCAGCGTTGCTTTCCGATTCCCCTCCACCGCATGAAGCACATCCGACTGCGTCACACGCCCGCCGCCAAAGCGCCGAGTATAGGTAGCATCCCCAACCTCCAGCACCCGGCCGCAATGTCACAGCCGTGAGTTTTCAGAAAACTCTCGATGTAATAACGATCAATCGGCCGTCCCGCGATCGGTGCCAAAGAGCCGGCTCACCGGCTCCAACTGCCGCCGGATCGGCCAGTCCCCCGAAGCTGTTTCCGCCCGCGTCGTCATCGCTTCCTGAACCAGTAGTAACACTCATACGACCAGATGCATGATGCAAAGTCCTTCTTATCCGTCAGCGGAAACTCCCGCACCGCCTCGAGGATGGCCGGCACTTCCTCCACCCCCTCCACCGAGTACCCGGCGGCATCGGTGCGCGCAGTGATTCCCCGCCAGATCCGCCACCACCGCCGCAGCGACGTCAGGCGTTTAAGCTGTCGCAGAAAGTACCACCGCTGTGCCGCAACATTCACAAACCCGCCGCACCCCACCAGCTCCAACCCGGCCGCGCGCCCCATTGCACCATCCGCGCCGGCCAGATCGCCTCATCCAGCGGCTGCACCGTTCGATACAATCCCAGCATCTTCAACCATCGCCAGATGTAGGTATCGGTGGAGATTGAGATCAAGCCGCCAGTCTTCGTAACGCGTGCAAGATCAGCCAGCCAACGCGCCGGATCCGTTACATGCTCAATCACGGCCGCACTGGCTACGGCGTCAAAACTCTCATCCGCAAACGGCACCCGATCCGTGCAAACCAGCTTCGCCCGCCAGCGGCCCAGCCAATCCCACATAGTCAAGCCTCGATTTGCTGATCTCGACACCTGTGAGATTGAAATAACCCAGCCCTGCCAGTGATCTTAAAATTCTTCCCGCGCCGCATCCCGCCTCCAAAATGTGTGCATCCTTCGCAAGTCCCGTCAGCAGTTTAATCGTGGCCGCGTAACGCACCCGCTCCAGCATCAGCGGAATGCTCGACAACTCCTCCGCCACCTCATCCCACGCCCCTGCAAGGCTGTCGGATGGCTCCGGAGGCGATGGCCTCCGTGGCGTTGTTAGAATTGGTATTTCCAGAAGTGTCACCCGGAAATTATCGGCCCGGCGTTCTTGCGTCCGATAATCTTTCCATGCGTATTGCGATGCTCACGCATCAGTGGCCCGGCATCCGCATGGGCGGTATCGGATCGGCCGTGCGCCAAACAGCGGCCGCCCTCGCAAGCGCCGGGCATGATGTTCACGTCTTCACGTTCACCATTCCCAACGATCTCCCGCACTCCATCCAATATCACGTTGCATGAAACGCCTGACCTGGCCAACCGTGTCCAGCAGAACCTCCTCGCGCCGCCGTTGTCGGCCGCCATCAGTGCCGGCGGCGAAGGCCTCTATCGCCTCGCCCTCGCCCAACTCCTGTGCGCCGCATTTCTACAGGCTCACCACGACCAGCCATTCGACATCGTTGAAGCGCCCGAAGTCGAAGCACTGGGCCTTCCCCTGCTGCTATCCAACGCCTGCGATATTCCCGTCGTTACCCACCTCCACTGCTGCACCGCCATCGCCCACGCCGGAAACCAGTGTGCCATTGGAGCGGAGCAGCGTCTGGTTCAGGCCCTTGAATTCGCCGCCATCCACCTCGCCGACGCCCTCTGCGCACCTACACAATCGATCGTCAATCTCACCCATTCGATTCTCCCAATCCCGGCGATGTTCCAATTATTCCACACCCATTCGTCTGCAATGCCCAACCCTTCACTGAACCCTCTGCCGCTGGTGCCATCGTCTTTGTTGGCCGGCTTGAACGGCTCAAAGGCGTGGAACTGATAGCTGACGCGATCAACCTCTTTCTGCCGGAGAACCCCGCCGCCAACTTCCGCTTCATCGGCCCCGACACCAATACGTGCCCCCAATGGTCGGTCGATGCGTCAGTGGATTGAGTCCAGGATTCTCCCGGCGCTCGCCCCGCGCGTGTCGTTTACTGGCGAACTCTCGCTTGACCAGATTCAGCATGAGCTTCAACGCGCCAGCTTCTGCGTCATGCCCAGCCTGCTGGAAAACTTCTCCATGGCCTGCTGCGAGGCGATGGCCGCCGGCCGAGCGATCATCGTCGGCGGCCAGACCGGTTCGGTTGAATTGATCGGCGACTCAGGACTCGTCTGCGAACACGGCTCCGCCCTGGACCTTGCCCGCCAGATGCAATCCCTGCATCGGGATCCGCGCCGTCTGATCGACCTCTCGCGCCAAGCCTACGCCCGCATCCGCACCGTCTCCGATCCACGTAAAGATCGCCGCCCAGCGAATCGCCTTCTATCAGCACGCAATTGATCGATTTCGACATGGGCGACCGGCGCATCCGAGGACAAGCTCGCGTCCCTCCCTCCCCAGTGTGCGATGGCCATTCTTCCGGCCCTCGCGTCCCTGACCGCCTCTCTCGCCGGCATCTCAACTACCACCCAAACCCCCGGCACGCGCCTTTTGCAGATCATGGAAGACTTGGCCGCCCAGAATTGCCAGCCTGCAAAGGTATCGTTGTACGGCGCGTGGAAAGCACACTGCCCGCCTGTTGGCCGAGCGGCATCTCTGGGAATCGCAAGGGCATCGTGTCACCGGAATCCTCGACGATCATGCCCGCTTCACCCAGACGCCACGCTATCTCGATCTGCCGGTCCAGTCCGTCGCCAGCGCGTGCGTCGCCGTTCAAGAGGGTCGAACTCTCGACCCAGTGATCTTGAGCACCGACACCTACGAAGACCAGTTCTGGGAGCAGACGGCCCCTCTGCGCGAGATGGGTGTCGGGGTGTTCCCCCTTTACAAACTCTGATGCCAAACCTGCCCGACCTCTCCATCGTGATCCCCACCTGCAATCGCCCGGCCCTGCTGCGCCAATGTCTCTTGTCCCTCGCCAGCGCCCGCTGCTCCCTTGAAGTGATTGTCGTTGACGGATCGAGCAACGACCAAACGCAAGCCGTGCTCGCCGAACAACGGGACCTGCTTCCGCATCCCCTTCGAGTCATCCGCGAAGAACGCCGCGAAGGCTTCGTGCGGGCGGCCAACAAAGGCTTTCGCGCTGCCACCGGCCGAAACCTCATGTGGCTGAATGATGATGCTCGTGTCCTTTCCGCATCGTTGGAGAATGCGGTTTCACAAATTGATGCTTCCAGTCCCGACGTAGGCTTACTCGCACTGTTCCACCACACTGTCTCGCCTCGCAACGTTGCCTACGAAACGTGTCGCGACGGCCGGCCTTACAAGCTCCTGCACGTGCGCGGCACGCTCTACGCCAACTTCGGACTCGGCCGCCGTGAGATGTTCCAGCGACTGGACTACTTTGACGAGCGCTATTTTCTCAACGCCGCCGATCCTGATTTTTCGCTCAAGGTCTGGAACGCCGGCCTGCGGGTTGTGCCCGCGGTTGCCTCCCTTATCGATCATGACGAGCACGAGGACGTCCGTCGCACGAATGATGCGACGCGGGCGCGGGAAGACAACCAGAAGCTCTTTGCGAAATGGCCGCTTCCGCCCCGCAACCCTGAGATCAACGATTTCGATCCGCTTTGCCCGTGCAGCCTGTATGGACGCCGCGCCCAGGCCGCCTGAACCATCGGTATATCATGCTTTCGCCCCGGCTTCTTGTCAGCTTCGTCATCTCCACCCACAACCGGCGTGACGTGCTGCTGAACACACTGATCCAGATCAACGCCTGCGGCCTCCCCGCCGACGCCTATGAGATCCTGGTCGTCGACAACGCCAGCACCGATCACACCGTCGATGCCGTCACCCGCTGTTTCCCCCGCGCCCGCCTCTTCCCACAGCCCCGCAACCTTGGCCCGGTCGCGAAGAACATCGGGATCGAGCACGCGCAAGGCCGCTATGTTGTGTTTCTTGACGACGATTCCTATCCCCAGCCGGGTGCCGTTCGCCGGATGATCCAGCACTTTGAATCCGACTGCGCCTGGGGGCGGCGGTGTTCGCCGTCACACTTCCCAACGGTTCGCAGGAATGCAGCGCCTATCCCAATGTGTTTATTGGCTGCGGCACGGGGTTTCGGAGGCGCGCTCTCCAGCAGGTAGGGGGGTTGCCGGCGGACTTTTTTATGGCGGCCGAAGAGTATGATTTGTCGCTTCGTCTTCTGGCGGCCGGCTGGGATATCTGCCGCTTTGATGATCTGCATGTTACACATCTTAAAAGTCCGGGCACGCGCTTTCCGGAGCGCATCAGTGAATTGGACGTGCGCAACAACCTCCTGCTGATCGCGCGGCACTTCCCCAAGCCATGGGCCGTTCCCTACGCGGCCGACTGGATACACCGCTACTTCCTGATTGCCTCGTCGAAAGGGCACCGTCTTGCGTGGGGGCGCGGCGTGGCGGGTGGGCTCTGGGCAGCACTGCGTTCCGGGGACCGTCGCCCACTTAATCCATTCACCTTTGAGAAGTTTGCGAAGATCCAGCAGACCCGCCAGCGACTTCGGGAAGTTCAGGAACGCCACGGCCTTCGACGAATTCTCTTTCTGGATTTCGGCAAGAACATGCTGGCCTACTTTTTGGCGGCGCGAACTGCGGCCTGGAGGTTGCGGCCATCGCTGATGCCAATCTCGGTGCCCCTGGCCGGCGTTATCGACATATTCCACTCCTGAAAGATGACGCTGCCCTCAAGCTGCAATGGGATGCGGCCATCGTCAGCAACCTCTCGCCCGTCCACGCCCGCCAGCGCCGCATCGACTGGCTTAACCGCACCGATCGGCCAGTGATCGATCTATTCGCGCCCTTACAGCAGGGCAATGTCGCTCTCACGCGGGCGGCTTAAACAGGGGGGCCTCCTCCGGCTCTTCGCCCGCCAAGGCGCACATCCGGCGCTTGCTGGCGCAGCCATCGTTCGATCAAGCGGATCACATGCGCCTGTTCTTCCTTGCTGAGCTTTCGTCCCGTTTCGATTCGATGCCATTTCTCAAGACATCCCCGGCAGCAGGTGGCCGTCGCATGTTGGGCCACGAACACCGGATGGTTTTTCAGTGGAGTTTGCTTGCCGTCATTGGGCGGGTTGGCGGGGGCGAGTCGCTTTTCAATCAGATCTTTGGCGTGTTGAAGAACCTGGTCCAGCCCCTTGGCCCGAAGATAATCCATCTCGCGCGGGCTTAATTTGAAATGCGCTCGAAACGCGGATTTGGCGAGGGCCGCAAATAGATCGTCTAATTCTCGCACGATACTTTCCCCTCCGCCCCTGGCTTCACATCTTGGCCGCCGCCTCCCCGTAGCCCGGCGGGCGCGGCTTTCGGCCAGCCTGGGTGCTGAAGCTTTGAAGATAGGAGATCCACATCATCGACAAGCCAAAACCATACGCACCTTGAATGACCAGATCCATATAATGCTGGGTAGGGGGGATGTCGTAGCGTTCGGCGCTGGTTCCCTGATAGGTGGCCGCCATCACCGGTTCGGCCCTGACGAGCGGCGCAACCTTTACTTCGATCCGCTTGTATGTGCCCACCTCCTTACCGGCGCTGTCGAGTTTGCGGTTGACCTTCTGATCCAGCACCTTCAACTCCGCCTCGGTCATCTCAAACAACGCCCCGGCCACGTATTTCCCGGGGTCGTAAACGATGTCGGCGATGCCGCCGCCCCAGTATTCGCTGAAAATTGGAAACCCCAGACGATAGTTGTCGACGACGGCGGGCTTGCCCGGCTTCATGGAAGGGGGGCGCAGGCCAAAGTGGCGGCACCACTCCGTCACTGCCCGCGAATTGAGATTCGAACCGTATGCGAAATACCACATTATTCTGCCAGTTGCCTCTGGGACGCAAGGCGGAGATTGTGTCTAATTTGGCCTGAAAGGCAAAGCCCTGGTGGGTCGACGCGGGATGAAGAGTGGCGAGGCTGGTGGATGGGGTTGATTTTGCATGCTGCGGCGCGTGCGCAAAATTGAGTTGGGGACTGGTCTTGCGGTCTGGGAGTTTGCAAGTGGTTTGCGGGTCGTGGTTTGGCGGGAATTGGGGCGGGTGCTGGTGGTGAGAAAAGCGCCCCAAAACCCTCCCCAAAACCTCCCCATTTCCTCCCCTTTTTGGACATAAGCCGACATAAAATCTCCCCGTTTCCTCCCCGAAACCGCCCTCTGTGGACAGCTCAAGGCAGGCCTTTGGACGGGGGGAATGCGTCTCACCACGGAGGCACGGAGACACGGAGGAGGAGCGGGTTTGTGGATGACAGGGTGGGTGGCGTGGGGGCCAGTTTGTGGTTGGCTGTTTTTGATTTTGCGTGAGTTGCCGATGCATTGTCCGCCCCTTTTCGACAGGTTTGCCGGAGGCCTTTACCGGGCGGAAGCGTGATGGTTTTGGCCAAATCGACGCTGAGTGGATTATACGCTGTTTGTTAGGGTAGTCAAGGGAATTGAGGTTGGTTTAATGCCTGCTCAGTACTGAGCGCTTCCTGTTATCGATCGCGGGATCATTTCATGCGCTTGGAGAGGGTTCGCCAATTCCTTGTATGCCGCATTCGTTCCAGGTCCGCTGAAGGAGACCCTGCGTGGATTTGGATGCTCCTTGTTCCTCTATCCCTCGCGCGTAAGATGGCCGCTCGATTTGCGTGAAAGGAAAGAACATAGTGACTTCGCAGACGCGTCCGATGTTGATTATTGTTCGGGATGGGTGGGGGAAGAATCCGTATCCGCAGTGGAACAATGCGAATGCGGTTTATCTGGCGCGGCATCCGGTGCAGGATCGGCTGCTGGCTTCGTATCCGAGTGTGCTGATTCATACCAGTGGGTTTGACGTGGGGCTGCCGGAGGGGACGATGGGGAACTCCGAGGTGGGGCATCAGAATATTGGGGCCGGGCGGATCGTGGATCAGGAGTCGGTGCGGATTACCAAGGCGGTTCGCAATGGGGAGTTTAATGACAATGTGGAAGTGAAGGCGGCCGTCGAACATGCGATCAGGAATGGCTCGAATTTTCACCTGTTTGGGATCGTGTCGGATGCGGGGGTGCATGGGCTGATCGAGCATTTGTATGGGTGCCTGGAACTGTGCCGGCGGCATGGGCTGACGCGGGTGTTCTTGCATGCGTTTACGGATGGGCGGGATTCTTCGCCGAACAAAGGGCTGGAATATGTGCGGCAGGTGGAGGCGAAGATGGCCGAGCTTGGGGTGGGGAAGGTAGCGAGCGTGTCGGGGCGGTATTACGCGATGGACAGGGACAATAGATGGCCGCGCGTGCAGAAGGCGTATGCGGCCATTGCGATGGGAATTGGGCCGAAATTCGGGTCGGCGGCGGAGGCGATCGCGCATTATTATGCGAACCCGACGGAGCCGAACATGTCGGGGGATGAGTTTATCACGCCGTCGATTATCACTGACGATGGCGTGACGCCGCGGGCGCTGGTGCGGGATGGGGACAGCGTTTTATTTTACAATTATCGGGGTGACCGGCCGCGGGAGATCACCAAGGCGTTTGTGCAGAGCGACTTTGATGGGTTTGACCGCGGGCACAAGCTGGACGTTTATTTCTGCACGATGACGGCGTACGAGCAGGGGTTGCCGGTACACGTGGCGTATCCGAAGCCGCCGAAGATGACGAACATTCTGGCGGATTACGTGTCGCGGCTGGGGATGCGGCAGTTTCGCTGCGCGGAGACGGAGAAGTTTCCGCACGTGACGTTTTTTTTCAATGATTATCGGGAGGAGCCGTTTCCGGGTGAGGAGCGGCAGATCATTCCGTCGGCCAAGGTGAGCACGTACAACCAATTGCCGGAGATGAGCGCGGCGGGGGTGCGGGATGAGACGCTGAAGCGGATTAACACGGGTTTTTATGATTTGATCGTGGTGAACTTCGCGAACTGTGACATGGTGGGGCACACGGGGGTTTTGCCGGCGGCGATCCTGGCGGTGGAGTATGTGGATGCATGTGTGGGGGAACTGCTGGAGGCGACGAAACGGCAGGGCGGGGCGGCCATTGTACTGGCGGATCATGGCAACTGCGAGCAGATGATCGACCCGGACACGGGCGGGCCGCACACAGCGCATACGACCTATGACGTGGAACTGTTTGTGGTGGATGATCGGTTCAAGGGTGTGAAGTTGAACGAGGGGGGGCGGCTTGCGGATGTGGCGCCGACGGCGCTGCGGATGATGGGGCTGGCGCAGCCGGCGGAGATGACGGGGAGATCGCTGATTCCGTGAGAACCGGTCAGGCGTGGACGCGCACGCTGGGGTAGATTTGCTGGAAGAGGTTGCGCAGGTGGTCGTTGAAGGGGTGGCCGAAGCGGGCGGCGTGGGCGCTGGCGGCTTGGGTAAGCATCACGATCTCCTCGTTATCCATGGAAAGCGCTGACCAGGTTTGGGTAGTGACCAGCGCCCATTGCGCCGGATCGTCGAGCCAGTCCGGGTGATAGTGGCGCACGGCGCTGAGGGCGACGAGGGCGGCTTCGGGAATCCTGTTTTCCTTGTACTGGATGTCGATTGGGGGACGTTTGCCGGCCAATTCGCGTAGGCGCTCGCGGAGGCGCTGCCATCGGCTGCGGGGCGGATCGGGGGTGCGCTGGCACATTGCGAAGTAGCGGACGCGGTTCATGTAGCGTTTGACCGACCGGGGCGTTTTGCGCGGGGCATAGATGAGGGGGTTCCAGATGGCGAGGGCGGCGGAGAAGTCGGGGGAATCTTTGACCTCGATGTCTGATCGAATCGAGAGCAGCCAACCCGCGAGAAGTGCAACGGGCACGGCCATGACGAGCAGGAGAAGCAGGGAAGGGCGCTGATCGAGGCCGGCCCAGAGGGTGCCGGGATTGGCTAGATGATCCGGGGGCGTTACCGCGGTTTGGGTGGCCGCAGTGACGCCGGTTGCTGCTTTTGCGGTGGCGTCTAAAGGCCTGGCGACTGCGACGGGAGAGTCGTCGGTGGGCATCTGGATGTAATTTCGCCCGACCAGGAAGCACAAAGCGCAGAGGCACAGGACCCAGGGCACGGGGGAAAGCACAAGGCGCTGAAGCAAGTCCCATACGATGCGGGGCGGACGCTGCCACCACGGGTGCCGGGGCGGAACTTCCTCCTGCGGCACGCCAGTCAGGAGCAGTGCCTGTTCAGGCCGCACGCGCGGGACGGGGACTTCGATGTTGACGAGCTTTTCGAGGTACTGTTGGGCAAAATCCCAGCGCTGTACGCGTGCCACGTCGGTTGGGTCGATGGGCGGGCCGGCGGCGACCTTCACGCGCTCGGCCATTTCCGAGGCGACGTCCTTAAACCCCAGACCGATGGAGGGGACGACCTTGTCGGGGTCCATCCCAAGGACGACGTAGCAATCGCCGGAACTGACGAGGAAGTTAACGGCCTCGAGCACTGCGAGGACATTTTTAGGCCGGCAGCGGTCGAGATCGTCGATGAGGACGACCATGCTCTTGGGATTGAGCGCTTCGGTGACGTCGGCGAATTCTTTAGCGAAGCGGTATCGGAAGCTGGTCTGGGCGCTGATGTCTTCCTTGTTGCTGTCGGCGCGTTTAGTGGCCAGCAGGTTTGCGGGATCGACGCCGAAGGCGGTGAGCGAGGTGTAGAGAACCCGGAGCAGGCCGCCGGCGCTGGCGAGGAGTGCGAGGATCCAGGCGCCGCCGACGGTGGGGCTGTGTTCGGGAGATTCCTGACGGGGCGTTTGTGGAACCGCGCTGGTGATGATCGCCGCGGAAGTTGTTGCGGGCGGCGGGCGAAGTTCTGCGGGAAGGCTGACCGCGGCGCCTGCCGGTTGGACGGTTGGAGCACGCGCCGGCGCAACGCGCGTGGGCACCGTGGGGTGGTCTAATGAATTGCGGTGTCCGGCTGGAGTAATTGAAGGACCGGCCGACGGAGAAGCCGGAGGGGGCTTTGGTTCATCAACTGACTTTTTGCCGTTGATGGTGTTGCTAACCTGGTCGGACACGCTGGCGATGAGATTGCCGGCGCGTTTCATGGCTTCGGCAACGTGGTGATAATTTTGAGCAACGAGGCCGGCCGTGAAGGAGAGCATGGCCAGCCAGATGATGGCGGTGAGCCAGTTTCGCCGGAGGCGGAGCTTGAGGAGCGACCAGCGAAATTCGATACCGTCGCGCGTCCACCAGCGTGGGAGGGACTGGGCGCGCACGTTTTCCAGCAGGGCGGCCAGCAGGTGCTCTTCTTTTTGATGGTGCCAGGCATTGAACGAGACGGTGCGGAAGTGATTCCTGTCAAGATCAGCCTTCAGGAGATTCATCAGCGAGCTTTTGCCGCTGCCCCAGGGGCCGGTGATGGCGATGGTGAGCGGGGGCGGGGTGTTCTCGTTTCGGATGAACATGGAGAGTGCAGCGGCGGTTTCTCCAAAATGAAGAGGATCGGCATCGCCTTCTTCGAGTGGTCGGTCGGATGCGCCAACGCCTTCGATGACGGTTGTTTTGGCGAGAATGGGCGGCGGCTTCTTGAGGCCGGGCACGAAGAGGCCCAGGAGAATGAGCCAGCAGAAGTAATACCAAGGCGCGGGCCAGCGGCTGTAGCGGGGCACGGCCCAGGTGGCGCCTCCGTCGGCGGTGGTGAGGATGGTGCCGTTGGCGCAGACGGCCCAGCCTTTTCTGGCATCGCTCGCAAAGCGGATGGAGGTGAGATCATCGGTGGCGGCGGTGATTTGGCGTGACCAGGTTTGGCCGGCGTCGTCGGTGACGAGAATCGCACCGGAATAGCCGGCGACCCAGCCATGTCTGGCGGACGAAAAGTGCATGCAAGTGAGGCGCGGCTGGGGATCGCTGAAGATGGTCTTTTTGGCGGTGGTGCCGTCGATGGCAAACAAGCTGCCGGTGTCGTCGATGACCCAGCCTGCGGCGGGTGTGGGGAATGCGATGGCGGTGATGGGTTGTGCATTGGGAAGGGTCGTTTTGATGATCCAGTTCTTGCCGGCGTCGATGCTTTGCGCGATCTGGCCGGTGGCGGTGCCAGCCCAGGCATGTAAATCGTCGGCCAACTGGAAGCAGGAGACGCCGGGCAAGTATTGAGAGGCCTTGGACGGCGTTCCAGGTTACTCCGCCGTTTTGGGTTTTGAGCAGGTTGCCGGCGCTGAGGGCCAAGCCATTTTCGGGATCGGTGAAATGAAGGGAATCCCAGCGGGGAGTGGGGGCGAAGCGGTCGGGCTCGGAAATCTGAACGCTATTGATGAGATAGCGCGACCAGGTGAGGCCGCCGTTGAGGGTCGCCATGAGATCACCTGCGCGCGTGGCCCAGCCAATGGTGGGTGAGACAAAAGAACTTTTGCCCAGTCGGATAGCGGCGCAGGCATGCCACCGCGCGCTGGCATCGCATTGGCTCAGCGAGCCATTATCGCCAACGGCCCAGCCGTGCGCGTCATCGCTGAAGCAGATGGATCGAACGTACGAGCTCGGAATATGTCCCCAATCGGTCCATTGATGGCCGCCGCTGGTGGTGTGCATGACCATGCCGTCGAGGCGGGCCACCCAGCCTTTAGTTTCAGTCTGAAAATAAAGCGCGACTGGTTCTCCGCCGGTGATCGGTTGTTTGTGGCCTGCTGTCGGCTCCATCTCGGGATAGCTGGCGAAAGGCATTCTTGGATTAATTGGAACAACGGGCGGAGTTTGATTGGTCCAGTGTTCTCCAGCATCGAGGGTCGCGTACAGGCCGGTAGCGTTGATCAGCCAAGCCGATCCGGGGTTGATTAATGAAACGTCGGCTCGGAGATCGCTTGTTGAATCGCCGGGACGACGAAGGGTGGATGGAGTGGATCGCCATGTTGCGCCGATGTCGGTGGAGAATGCGACGATGTCACCGTTTTTGCCACAGACCTTTCCGCTGCCGGGGTCGAAAAAGCGTACGGATCGCAGATCGGCGGTTGTCGGCGATGGCTGATTGTTCCAGGTTTCACCCCCGTCAGTGGTGTGGAGTATCACGCCGTTGTTGCCGACGGCCCAGCCGTTGGCCTCGTTGGTGAACCACACGCCCTCCAGGTTTGGGAGCGACTGTATCGGGGACGCAACTGCAGGAGGTTTGGACGGCGGGGGCGAGTTGCCAAAGTCTCCGGGCACTTGCTGCTGTTGTTGCTGTTGTTGTTGGGCGTTGAGCGGCGGCTCTCTGGCGAGATCCATGGCGGGACGTGGATCGCCGTCACCATTCACGGGGCGATCGGCGCTGGCGAAGGCTTGGCCGAGTGGTGCCGCGACGGGCGCGCCCAGTTCGCCGGCGGCTTTCACGGGCGCCTTGGGTGGATCGGGTGGAGGCTTGGCGGCGAGCTTTGGGACGCCCGCGCTTTGTTTCCAATGGAGGCCGCCGTCGTGGGAGTAGATGACCAGGCCGCCATCGCCGACCGCCCATACGTGGTGATTTGAGTTTTTGTCTTTAAGTGCAAAGACGCCCTTGAGGTTGCCGTCGATCAGAGGCAGACGGCGCAGGGGATTGGATTCGATGGGGGAGGTGAACCAGTCCCAGCTCACCATTTCCGGTGGCGAATAAACGTCTGGCGCAGGCGCTTGCCGGAATGCGATCCATGTCAGCAGGCCGAATGTGGTGAGGATGAGGATGGCCCAGAGCAACCTGGGCGAGGGGGCGGTGGGAACGGACTTTGACGACATTGCGCCCGAGGAGCGCTGTGCTTTGAAGTCCGCGATGTGGTGGCATGAGCATCGGACATGGTACCCTGAAGGCCAGATCGAGCGTTTACGATACCGTAAAATTCGCCGGATGCGGAATCTTGCGCGAGATATAGACAGTCGGGTTGGAAGGTGAACGTATGTCAAACCAATATAGAAATGTCCGCTATTTCTCTAAAGTAGAAATGTCCGCTTCCTTCCTGCCCGTTCCTGCGCCATGGATGGTCCGGCGCTGGACGATAGGCTCCCTTTCCTCTACCACAACTCCCGCCAGAGGCAGGACAGGGCTCCGCAGGAGTGCGACCCGAGCGGCCTTTGGACCGATGAACGGCAGAGGGCCCGGAGGACTTGTTCTCCTGGCCTTCTTGCTTCTGACCCTCTGCCGGGATCGGCCCCGGCGGTAAACTCCGGGGGTCGGGGGGCAGAGCCCCCAACTCCTCCTGCCGCGCAGCGTCCTGGTATTCCAGATACCTGCCCTTGAACCGCACCTTCATCGACCCGTCCAGACGCTTCTCCACGATCACCTTCCCTCCACGCTCCCCAGGCCACACAGGCTTCAGAAGCTGATACACCCGCTTCTCAAAACGGATCGTGTAGTCGTTGGCGACCGTCCGCGTCTCCTGGATCGAAAAGATCGCACCAAGATCATGGCCCTTTCCCAGGCTTCGATGCCCATCGTTGGGGCTTTGAGGCTTGATTGCACAGACACGGTTGAACCAGGGCATGAACTTGCCCTCCACCACCGCGTTGGCCTGCTCCATTGTCCTGGCCTTGGCCAATCTCAGTTCCTTGACCAGCCGATCCTGGGCCGTGTTCCACAACCGCTCGATCCTTCCCTTGGCCTGCGGTGAACCCGCCGGGATCAACTCGATCCCCAACTCCTCCAAAGCACGGGAAAACTGCGTGGGAACACGCTCCCCCAGCTCATTGCTGGCGATGAAGATGCTATGCCGGTCGCAGTACCACGAAACCGGCCGGCCATACTTCGTGATCCACCTCTGCATCAGGTCCATATACGCCTCGGTCGTCTCCCCAGGGTAGAACCCAACCATCACACGGCTGCTCGCATCATCGATGATGCCCAGCAGCTTCATCCCAACCTCTCCTCTTCCTTCCAGCCAGTCGTGCGGGCTGGCGTCGGCCTGCACCATCTGACCAAAACACATCCGCCGCTCTCGCCGCGTCCGGTGCTTCTCGTGGCGACGCTTACGCTTCCATAAACCCTCCTTGAGCAGCCACTGCCTCAGCGTCTCGACCGATACCTTGATCTGGTGAACCTCAGATAGCTTCTCTACGAAGAACGTCGGGCCAAAGTCGCTGTACTCCCGGCGGGTATATCTCCAGCACCTGTTTCCTCACCGCCTGATCCACCTGGTGGTTGGAGGGCCGGCCACGCAGCCGATGCACAACGCCGCCATCCCCTTCCTCTTCCAGACGACGCTGGATCCGACGCACCTGCCGAACCTCCAGATCCAACAACTCCGCCGCCTCGGCCTGCGATCGCTTACCACTCAGCACCGGCGACATCACCTTGAGAACGTCACGCTCGTCCTGACTCATCACAACCAGATTTTTCTCCATCCACTTGATACAACCAACCGGACATTTCTATCTGGCGAAGACCGGACATTTCTATCTGGGTATGACATTGGAAGGTGAACGTATTGCGAAGCAGGGGGCGATGCCCTATATGTTTCGGCCCCGCGCGCGTGGACGGGGCCGGTTTTTGTGGAATTTGAGGAGGTTGCCGGGTGGCGCGCGGCCTCTATAATGTGAAGCCAAGGAGTTGTTATGTCGCATTTTATTGCCCAGCCGTGCATCGGCGTGAAGGACACCGCTTGTGTGGCGGTATGCCCCGTCGATTGCATTCACCCGACTAAAGACGAGCCGGACTTTGAGAAGGTCGATATGTTGTATATCGATCCGGACGTTTGCATCGACTGCGGGTTGTGCGTGGACGAGTGCCCGGTGACGGCGATTTTTCCGCAGGAAGATCTGCCGGCCGAGTGGTCGGATTTTATCGAGAAGAACACGGAGTATTTTAAGAAGAAATAGGGGCCGGTTGCCTTGACGGAGCAGATATGACGCGATTGATGCTTGTGCTGATGTTGGGCGGGTTGGTTGGTGCGGGATGCGCGACCGCGGCGGACAAGACGGGTGGCGGCGGAGCGAACGGGCCGACCACGGCGCCGACGACTGGGCGGGCCGCGCAGGGCGCCGATCAACAAGTTCTGCGCGGTGGAGAAGGAAGACGCGGTTGATCCGACGGTGACGTATGTTTATCAGGGGAAGGTGATCGGGTTCTGCTGCGAGGATTGCATTCCGAAGTTTAAGAAGGACCCGGAGAAGTACATGAAGGATTTGA
The DNA here is from genome assembly GCA_963788015.1 of uncultured Phycisphaerales bacterium. Taxonomy (GTDB): domain Bacteria; phylum Planctomycetota; class Phycisphaerae; order Tepidisphaerales; family Tepidisphaeraceae; genus JBBRHH01. Next base: position 90,891 of record CAWBEY010000011.1, on the reverse strand, counting down.
AGTAAAGTTGATTGGACTGAACAGAAGTTGAGGCGGGCCTGGAACTATTCCAGGCCCGCTTTGCTTTCGGGTGGTGCGGCCAGAGGGGGTTTGTCGCCTAATGCGCGGTGGGTTTCCGTGTTTGTGGACTACGTCGTGGATGTCGGGCTCCGCGGGGTTGGTTTTGCCCGGCGGGAGGAGGAGGCGGACGTGGACTTCCTTGAGTTGGCGTTCGTCGACGGGGGAGGGGGACCCGCACATCAGGTCGCTGCCGGACTGGGTTTTGGGGAACGCGATGACGTCGCGGATGTTGGTCAGGCCGCGGAGGATCATGATGAGGCGGTCGAGGCCCAGGGCGATGCCGCCGTGGGGGGGTGCGCCGTATTGGAGGGCGTCGAGGAGGAAGCCGAATTTCTGGCGCTGGGCGGTGTCGTCGATGCCCAGAAGCGAGAATAGTTTTTGCTGGACGTCCATGCGGTGGATACGGATCGAGCCGCCGCCCAATTCCGAGCCGTTGCATACGATGTCGTAGGCCTTGGACTTGATCGACTCGACGACCTCGCGCTCGCGGCTGTCGAGCTTATGAAGGTCTTCATCCAGCGGGGCGGTGAAGGGGTGGTGGGTGCTGACGTAGCGGTTTTCCTGCTCGTCGTACTCGAAGAGGGGGAAGTTGACGACCCAGACCCAGGCGAATTCGGCGGTGGGGGTGAGTTGGAGATCCTTGGCCATCTTGAGGCGGAGTTCGCCCAGGACGCGGTGGACGGTTTTGGGTTTGTCGGCCGCGAAGCAAAGGAGATCGCCGTCCTTTGCGCCGCAACGCTCGATGAGCGGCGCGGCGATGGGGGCGAGGAACTTGGCCACGCCAGTGTCGAGCTGAAGCACCGGATGTGCATCCGGGGTTCCGGGGGAGCGAATGACCTTGGTGACGGCGAGGCCTTTTGCGCGAAGGTTTTGGACCATTCGGCCAGTGAGTCGGTTTCTTTGCGGGTCAGTTTTGCGCCGCCGGGGACGACGATGAGCTTGACCATGGGGGCGGTTTTGAAGACGCCAAAGTCGGTGGTGTGGGCCAGGTCGGTGATGTCGATGAGCGGCATGCCGAAGCGCAGATCGGGGCGGTCGGAGCCATATTTTTGGATGGCCTCGTCGTATTCCATGTGGGGGATGGGGTTGGGCACCTCGACATTTAAAATGTCTTTCCAGATGAGGCGGATCAGCTCCTCCATGAGGGAGATGATGTTCTCGCGGTCGATGAAGGACATTTCCACGTCGAGTTGCGTGAACTCGGCCTGGCGGTCGGCGCGGGGATCTTCGTCCCGGAAGCAGCGGACGATCTGCATGTACTTGTCGCAGCCGGCCACCATGAGGAGCTGTTTGAAAAGCTGTGGCGATTGGGGCAGAGCATAGAAGCTGCCGGGGACAAGGCGCGAGGGGACGAGGAAGTCGCGTGCGCCTTCGGGTGTGGACTTGGTGAGGAAGGGGGTTTCGATTTCGAGGAAGCCCTGATCGGAGAGGAAGTCGCGCATGATCTTGGTGACGCGGTGGCGCGTGCGCAGGGTTTGCTGCATCTCCGGGCGGCGGAGGTCGAGATAGCGGTGGGCGAGGCGCTTTTCCTCGGAGACGTTTTCGTGCTCGTCGGGGGTGAAGGGGGGCGTGGGGGAGGCGGAGAGGACGTCAAGGGTTTTGACGGCAATCTCAATTTCGCCGGTAGCCATGCGGGGGTTGATGAGGCTTTTGCCCTTGGGATCCAGGCCGCGCTCGCGCACTGCGCCGGAGACGGAGATGACCCATTCGGAGCGGAGCTTGCGGGCTTCGTCTAGGGTGGGTTGGCCACAGATGTCGGCGTCAAAGACAAGCTGGGTGAGGCCGTCGCGGTCGCGGAGATCGATGAAAACGAGGCCGCCGTGATCGCGGTAGTTGTGGACCCAGCCGGCAAGCTTTATGGATTGGCCGACGTCGGCGATGCGGAGTTGGCCGCAGGTGTGGGTACGGTAGCGGGTGGTGGTGTGCATTTAAGGGTTCGGGGTTCGGGGTTCAGGGTTCAGGGTTCAGGAACGATGATTGAGTCATTGATTCATCGGTGCATTGATTCATTGAAGGACGTTGAAGTGGTCTGCTTTCAATGAATCAATGAATGAATGAACCGATGAGTCAATCCCCACGGATCAATTCTCCCCTGGCTTTTCGCTCCACGGGGTTTTCAGCCATTTGTGGATGACGTCGTAGGCGGGCTTGCCTTTGGGAGTGTAGCCTTTGTCTTCCAGGCCGCCGTCGTTGGGGGCCCAGGCCCAGACCATGAAGCCGGCCATGTATGGGCTGCCGTGCCAGGCGTGGAAGAAGCCTTGCCAGAGACGTTTTTGAAGGTCCAAGTCGATGGGCTCGGAGGTCTTGGTGTAATCCCACGGCTCGTCGGCGGCGTTGGCGAGGCTGCACCAGCCGGCCTCCAGGAGGAGGATGGGCTTGTTTTTCTGGGCCGAGAATTTGAAGAGGTCCTTCTGGATCTTCTTCCAGTTGTCCGTGATTTCTTCGACGGTGACGTTGCGGTCGTTGCCCAGGCTCCAGTAGCTGTTCATGCCGATGACGTCGAGCTGGTCCCAGAAGGGGATGTTCTGGTAATGATCCCAGTTGGAGGAATACGTGAGGTAGCCTTTGAATCGCTCGCGAACCTGATAGATGACCTTGTGCCACTCTTCGGCGTGCGATTCGGCGCTGACCAGTTCCGAGCCGACAACCATCACGTCGGCCTTGTGAGATTGGGCGATCCACGCGAAGTGGTTCATCATGTCGCGGTAGCTGTCGAACCAGTCTTCCCAGAGGGTGGGCTTGATGGTGCCGCGCCATTCGTTGCCGCGCGGAGCGTCGAGCAGGACGATGGGCATGAGGATGACACGCAGCTTTTTGCTTTTGGCGTAGTCGATCAGGTCGCCCAGTTTGTCGGGGGTGGGGGTCATGCGCATGTCGAGATAGATCTTCGAGCTGCTGCCGTTTTCCTGGCGGGCGTCAACCACGCAAAGCCAGGTGTCAGCGCCGAGCTCAACGATCTCGTCGATGCTTTTCTTGTATTGCTCGATCCAGTCCACGCGCTGGATCTGCATGGCCACGCCGCGGAAGGGGAGGCCTTCGAGCTTGGCCAGGTGGGGCGGGGGCGCGTTGTCCGAGTCATCGTTGGCGGAGGAATGATTGGGCTGAAGCACGCACCCGAGCACAACGCCCAGGTAGACGACGATGGCGGTCCAGATGAGTCCTTTTCGATACATGAGCTTGGATCCTTATGGAGGCGGTACATGATACGGACGGGGGGGCGGTTGGCAAACGAACGGCTTTGGCGGCGGTTGTGATAGCATCATGGCATGGACATCACGGGGCAGGGAAGCGAGATGGATCGGCCGGCGCTGCCGCTGCGGCGGTGTTTGCGGTGCTTTTACATTCTCGAGGGTTTGCCGGGAGAGCAGTGTCCGGAGTGCGGGCTGGGGTTTAAGCTGGACAACCCGGAGACGTACACGACCCGGCCGCCGTTCGTGCGGTGGAAGTATTGGCTGCCTGGGTTCTTGCTGGCGATGGGGGTGGGGCTGGTGCTCTACATTTTTCTGTTTGCCGTGAGCGGGGTGGGCGTGGCGCTGACACTGGTGCTGCCGGTGGCGGTGGGGGCGATGGTGACGTATGGGTGCCGGGTGCGGATGGTGTTTAGAATTCTCCTGGTGCTGGCGGTGATCGGCGGGTTGGGGGCGATGCTGGTGGGCGGCGGATTGGCGGGGCTATTTTGCGCGGTGGTGCTGGGAGTGTTGGCGGTGGTGCCGGCCATGGTGGGGGCGGCCATGGGATATGCGCTGCGTCAAACGCTCAAGCGCAAGAAGCGGTTTGATCAGTGGGAATATCTGCCCGTGATTTTTCTCGCACTGGCGCCGGCGGTGTGGGGGTTGGTGGAGCGCTGGCTGACAATTGTCACGGTGGTAACGAAGGCGGTAGTTGACGCGCCGGTGGGGCGGACGTGGGATGCGGTGATGTTTTATGAGGAGGTAAAACATCCCGCGCCATGGCTGCTGCGGATCGGCCCGCGGCCGATTTACAGCGTGGGAAGCACACAGCGGGTGGGGGACGTGAAGGAGTGCATCTATGAGGACGGAAAACTGACCAAGCGCGTAACCAAGCGCGAGCCTGGAAAATTGCTGGCGTTTGACGTGATCGAGCAGCGAAACATCGAGAACTGCACGACGCGATTGATTGATGGGAGCTTTGCGTTCGAGCAGATCAACGAGCATCAAACGCGCGTGATTCTGACGACGCGATATGAGGCGCTGATTCGGCCAAGGTGGTGCTGGGAGCCGGTGGAGCGGATAACGGCGCATACGCTGCATGGGCATGTGCTGAAGGGGATGCGGATGAAGGCGGAGGGGGAGGGGGAGGGGGAGGGGAGCGGGGTGGAGGTTGCGGAGGGAGAGCATCATTGATTCATCGGTGCATTGATTCATTGAAGGAGATCGGTGGTTGGTTTATCAATGAACCGATGAATCAATGGACCGATGGATCAATTTTCGCGGGTTTGGGGTCCAGGTGATCCAAAGCATCGTCGATGCTCAATGGACAGTGAAACTGGTTGGGGAGGCCGTTGTTCCCCTGCCGGCCTCCGCCGTCTGGGGGCAGATGCGCGGCTTTACCCATTTTGCGACGATTGATCCGTTTCATGCGCGGATCATGGTGGAAGGGGGAGGCTGGAGGCAGGCAGCCGCATTCACATCCTGCATCGGTTTGGGCCATTTCGGCTGATGCGGCAGGGGCGGTTGCTGCGGTGGCGGGAGGGGGAGGGGTATAGCTTTAGCGATTTGTCGATGAAGCGGCCGGGCCGGCGGTTTCCGCATGTGTATATCTATAAAGTGATGAAAGTAGATGCGATGAACTCGCGGGTGCGGATCGCGGTGCGGGGGAAGTGGACGGCGCGGGTTTGGCCGCGGGCGGTGGTGCGGCTTTGGCTTTGGTGGGTGATGCGGCACACGCTGTCGATGGTGGTGCTGGAATTGCTGGCGGTGTGGCGGCGGATGATTGAGAGTGAAGCTACAGCGGCCGGGTAATCACGAACTCCGCCATGCCATCCAGAAGCTGTTTCGCCTGCGTCTCGGGGAGTGTGGCCAGGGCGGCGCGGGCTTTTTCGACGTAGGCGCGGGCGCTGTCGCTGGCATAGTCGATCGATCCGCTCGGCAGGATCAGGTTGCGGATTTTCTCCACCTTATCCGGCTGATTGTTGGCCATCAGCGAACGCAGTAGCGTGCGGTGCTCGCGCGGAGCCGTGCGGCAGGAAGTGAATTATGGGGAGCGTCAGCTTGCCCTTTTCAATGTCGCTACCAAGCGTCTTGCCGACGGTGGCCACTTCGCCGACGAGATCGAGAATGTCGTCCTGAATCTGGAACGCGATGCCCAGCGAAAGGCCATAAAGCTCAAGTTGTTTAACGCGCGCTTCGCTCGCGCCCGCGTACTGGCGCCCAGAAGACAGCAGGCAGCGCAGAGGCTGGCGGTCTTCTGTGTGATGATCTGGTAGTAGGTTTCTTCGTCGAGGTCCAGGCGGTTGCGGTTGTCGATCTGGAGCAGTTCGCCTTCACACACCTGATTCGTAGTCCGGCCGATCACGCGCGAGGGAAACGTGGAATCAAGGCTGGAGCAGAGATGGAAGCTGTGGCTGATGAGATAATCCCCCAGCAGAACGGCCGCCTCGTTGCCCCGGAGGTGATTGATGGTGGCGCCTTTGCGACGCAGCTCGGCCTCGTCAAGCACATCATCATGAACCAGGGTGGACATGTGCACCATCTCAACCACCGTGGCCAGAACAATGTGGGCGTGAGCGAGTTCGCCCGTCGCTTTGCCGGAGAGGAGGACGAGCGTCGGCCGAAGCATTTTGCCGCGGAACCGGGCAACGTGCTTGATAAGCGTGTTGACGCAGGCGGCGTTGGAGCGCAGCTCGCCCGTAAACATGCGCTCGACGTCGGCCAGTTCGGTTTTCACAAGATCATTGACAGCCTCAAGGAGCATCGGGATCGGCCTTTCTTTCCAGGGTCGCGGGATTATAGAAAGAGGGGGGTGTGGACGCTAACAGCGCCTGAAGTTTCGAAAATATTGAAAAGAAGGGGAGGAATGCGGGGATCTTGACGCGGAGAACGCGGAGGCGCGGAGGGGAAACGGGTAAAGTGATTTGGGGTGGAGAGACACGGGCGAGGCGCCCTTGCCACCGCGCTTGTGCCACGGCGTGTGTGACAGTGCGCTGTGTGACAGGGCGCTTGGGCTACGGGGTGCGCGTCATGGAACAAGTTGAGTGGTGGGTCGGGGCGGAGGTTGGGTGGGTGACGCGTTTGGGGATTAGTCGTCTTTGGATTGGGTGGTCCAGGCTCGGGCCTGTTCGGGGGTGGGATTGGAGATGCGGTTGGGGTGGAAGATGGCTCGGCTGACTACGACGATGAGGACGGCGGCGGCGAGGCCGGCGGCTACTTTTTTGCCGAGGGGCGACAGGAGCATCGCACGCCAGGATTCCAGATCAATGAGAGGTTCTTTACTCACCTGGACGGTGACGTTGGTGTTGCCGTATTGGATTTCTTTATCGGCGTCGGGGTCTTTGATCCAGTCGTTGGAGCGGCGGCCGGTGGGCTTGGATTCAGCGAGCGCCAGTGGAACGGGTGAGGTGGGAACGACGGAGGCTGAATCGACGAGCGTTTCGGAAACGCCGGCGGTTTCGGGGACGACAAGGGTCTGCTCGTGGGCTTCCTGATCGGCGGCCTTTTGGGCCAGATCGTCGAGCTTGCCTTTGATCTCGCCGGCCATGCGCGAGTTTGGGTATTCATCGAGAATGGTTTGGCCGATGCGGAGGGCGTCGCGGAAGTCGTGGCTTTCGATGGCGAGAGTGAAGCTGAGGCCCAGCTTTCGCCGGCGGTGCTTGAACATGGCGCGGGCGTCGGGCTCCATGGCCCGTGCTTCTTCGGGGGTGAGATGTTCGGCCAGATCCTTGAGGGCTTCGATAGCGCGTTCGGAATCCTCTTCGGCGACCGCTTCGCGCCATTGTTCGAGGAGCTCTTCCTTGAGCTGGCGAAGGCGGTCCTCGGCCTCGGCGGTAACATTGACGGCAACAGGCTCGGGCGGAGCGATGGCAGCATGGGCGAGTTGTGATGCTTTTTGCCAAGGGTCGATGGAATGTCCGAGGGGAGTTTGGTCGGAGGAGGAGGGAAGGGGCGAGTACGCGGCGGCCGGGATGGTTTGGTCCTGGAATGCGAGGGCGACGAGTTCGGGCGCGTCTAAGGATGGTTCGGGCGATGACGGCTCGGGCCGTCGGAGTTCTTGTGAGGCTCTCAATGCGGTGGAGGGGGCGGAATATGAGCGGCCGTCGGTCGCGAAGCCGATGTCGGGGGCGTCAAGGGTTGGCTCGGTGGGTTCATCGATGCCGGGTGCAGCCGATGGAGGCGGGACGCGGATGGGCGGGGTACGCGGCAAAGTGGGGGCGGCGGGTTCCGCGAGGGCGGGGCCGGCGAAGCTGGTTTCCCACGCTTCGCTGACATGTTGTGGCGCGTCTTCGGCCAGGGCGATGCCGGCGGAGATCCCGACGACGGTATCGCTGCCATCGGTTTCGCGACGGCTGAATTGTGCGGGGGCTCGGGAGTGCGAGGCGGCGCTGGGGACGGGCGCGCAAAAGCCGATGACGACGCCGCCGATGCGCAGCTGATCGCCGGGCGCAAGCTGTCGGCGGAGGACGGGTTCGTCGTTGACGAAGGTGCCGTTGGCGCTTTCGAGATCGGCGACGTACCAACTGTCGCCGTTCTTATCGAGGCGGCAGTGTTGCTTGGAGAGGCCCGGATCATCGAACTTGATGTCGCACCAAACGGTGCGGCCCAGGACCACGGTGTCGGTGAGGTCCCAGCGTCGTGGACGGCGGCCTTGGCTGCTGATGCTCAGGTATGCCATGTCGAAACGAATTCCCTTTCTGGCTTCGAGTAATGGCGAGCATCTGACTCGCGGGGCGTGAACGGGCAATTCTCATTGTGTTAATTTCACGTCAATTCGGGAGTCGATGGTTAAACTTTTGTTAATCGGCTGGTTCACGTCTTGAGTGAGGCGGGGCAACATGCGAAAAGGCGGGCGGTGGGATTTTACGGAGGATCCATGCGAACTTGGACAAACACAATATTGATTGCGTTGATGGTTTTGGCAGCGGTACCGCGGGCGCAGGCATTGTTTCCGACAACAGTCCCCGCCGGGTATGTGGCGGCGGCGGCGTCGTCGTTGCCAGCGCCGCCGACGGCGGAGTTGCAGGCGCGGGCACTGAAGCAGATTGCGGAAGTGTTCGCGGACGAATACGCGCAGAAGACGATGACGCCGCGGCTGGCGCTGGCTAAGAAATTGCTGCAGCAGGGAATCGAGACGCGTGATGATGGGGTGATGCGATTTGTGCTGCTGCGCGAAGCGCGGGATCTGGCGGCGGATGTCAGCGATGCGCCGACGGTGCTTGCGGCGATTGGGGAGATGGGCAAGTGGTACGCGGTGGATACAGCCGGGGATAAGCTGGCGGCGCTGTCGAAGGCAACGAATCCGGGTGTTGCGCCTGCGACGGCCAAGACACTTGCGCAGGCGCTGGCGCGGCTTGGGGAAGAGGCGGCGGCGCTGGACAATTATGATTATGCCATCAAGGTGATCGCGCAGGCGCAGGTTGAAGCGCGATTGAGCAAGGAGGCCGTGCTGGTGGCGGCGCTGGATGCAAAGTTCAAGGAATTGCAGAGCGCTCAGGCCGAGTTTCCGCGGGTGAAGGCGGCGCTGGACAAGCTGCGGCTTGATCCGGCGGATGTGGAGGGCAACCAGTGCGCGGGGCAGTTTTTCTGTTTTCGCAAAGGGGATTGGGAGCGTGGGCTGGGATTTCTCGAACATGGTTCGGTTGCGCGTTGCGGGGACTGGCGCAGCAGGATCGGGCCAATCCGCAGGGGCGCGGGAGATGCTGGTTTTGGCGGATGGATGGTGGGAGGCGGGCGACAACGATGCGACAGGATCAAAGGCAAGGATTCGGCTGCGAGCGGCGGAGTGGTATCGCAAGGCGCTTCCGCAGTTGAGCGGGTTTACCAAGACGCGCGTGGAAAAGCGGCTTGCGATGGCGGGTGAAGGGCCTGCGGGGGTGAAGACGGTGTTGGCGCAGCCGGCGCAGAGTGTGGATGATTGACGAGGGGGAAAGGCAACGGGAGCGGAGAAATTGTTGTGGAAGGCGATTGTGTCAGATGGTGTCTTGATGGTGTCTTCTTGACACGTATGACGATAGACGGTTGGCTAGTCCTGCTTGGATAAGGAACTGAACCACCCGTCGAGAACGAACCCGCAGGGGGCGGATCAAATTGTTTTGCCCGCCGAGCCGTCGTCGGCCCAGCTTGCACGAATTGTGAGTCTGTACCACGCCGGCCAGTGTATGCAGGCGTATCGGGTGGCGGTGGAGTGCGGGCCGATGAAGGGGTGGAGGGCGACGGAGGCGCGGCTTATCGGTGGCCGGTTGGCGGCCAACATTGGGGCGCCGCACCTGGGGCGCGTATTGCATCTTCTGGCTTGGCGACACGATCCGGCCAGTCCGGAGGCGGCTTATTACTATGCGCGGGCGGTGCATGAGCGGCGCGGGGCTGGCGGCGTGGCGGTTTTGTAGTGAAGTAGGCGAGCTTTCCGACGCGCCGGACACAGTGCGGGCGGAGTGGCTTTCATTGCGAGGGACTCTGCTGACGCAGATGCGGGATTTCGAGTCGGCTGAGAGTTTCCTGTCGCGCGCCGAGGAGATCGCCCCGAATTTGGCGTGGCTTTGCATCGAGAGCAGTCATCTGCTGGAGATGGAGGATCAATATGAGGCGTCGCTGGAGGCGGCGCGGCGGGCGCTTGCGCTGCAACCATGGTATCGGCCGGGAGTGCAGGCGGCCGCACACGTGCTGGGGCGGCTGGACCGGGACAAGGAGGCGCTTGAGTTGCTGACGGAGGCATCGGGGCAAATCGAAACGCTGGCGCACGAGGCGAGCGTTGAGGCGATGAAACTTCCCCGCGACCATACCACCAACGGGCATGCGGTCTGGCTGGCGTATGACGCGGTTTGCGAAGACGATCTGGCCCGCGCGGTCCAATATCTCGATAGCCTGGTGACACCCGTGGACGCTGACGATCGTTTCATGGAGGCCATCATGCGGGCCGCGATAGACATCCGTGAGAGCGCGGATCGGCCCAAGGCATTCGTCGCTGCGCGGGGGGCGTTTGCGCTGGCGGCAAGAAAATATCCTGATTACTGCAGAGGAGCGCTTCGCCCCGCCTATCTGAAGGTCGCGCGGCAAGCGGCGCGTTACGCGCGTGGCATCAGGGCGTGGTCGTGGTATGTGGGGCTGGTGCTGGCGACGCCGTACAAACGCAAGTGACGTGTAGCCTTGGCCGGCAATGGCGTCAGATCAATTTCCCTGCACGCGGAAATCTTCAACCGTGAGGTCATAGGCGAGTTTGGCGGCGTAGCGCACGGTGTCGTCCGTGTCGTTCATCAGGGCCTTGGCGGCGCGGGCGGCGCCTTTCTGGTCGCCCATGCGCGTGGCGGTGAATTTTACCCGGCCGAGGCCCAGGGCGCCCTCGACGCGCCACATGCGGTCGCCGCCTTTCTGGGCGAAGGCGATGAGATCGCCGGCGTTGGCGTTGATGATCTGGATGGAGCGCTGTACCGGATCGACGCGATCCTTGCGGAAGGACTTGGACTGCTCAGCGAAATCAAGAAGGGCGGCCTTTTGGGTGGGATCGACAAGGGGAGCAAGATCGGCGGCCGCGCTGTTCATGAAGCCAAGTCCCTTGTCGAGTTCCTCAAGGACAAGGCGCTCCTGGTAGAGCTTATGGCCAAGGGCGAAGATGGCCTGGAAGCAGGCGATGGCTTCTTTCTTGTTGCCCTTGGCGTTTTGCCAGCGGCCCATGTGCCAGGTGCAATCCACGATTTCTTTCAGAGTTTCCAGGGATTCCTTGCTGCCCTGGTAGTTGATGATGTCTCCAAGCTTTGAGGGGTCGGCGCTAAACGGCCGGCCATTGGCAAACTTGGCGGCGTCCTTCAGGATCTGGATGGCGGCCAGTTCGGTAGGGGGGGCGGGGACTGAGGCAGGATCCATTTTCTGCCCTGGCCTGGTTGGAAGGAAGTCTTTTCTTTCAAAGAACGCTTTGTAATCTTTTTTGTGGTCGCGGTAGTCCTGGATGGCCTTGAGATAGAGGGGTCCAGAGCCGGGCTGGCTGTTGTCTGTCATGAATGTCTTGCCATACGTCTCCGGGGCCACGGGAAGCTCCATGACATACTTAGCGGCATTCTGACCGATTTTGCCCGGATCAGACGGTTGGGAGGCGCTGTAGAGGCCGAACATGGCAAGCGCTTCGAGGCAGACGATGATGGCGGAAATGATCCAGCCGGTTTTGTTGCCGAACATGGTGTCCTCGTGTTACAGAAAGCGAGCGAGAGGCATCGGCGGGTATTGTGGCGGTGTTTGGAGGGTAATTCAATGGCGGCAGAAACCATGGGGGCCCCAGCCGTTGCAGGGCGATGGACTATGAATAGGGCTGATGTTTCGCAGAGGCTGCCCGGACGTGGTGTCTCTTATGAAGTTCCTCTTACTCTCTCTTTTCTGCATTGCTCTGCCGTCGATGGCCTCGGAAGGTGACGTTTCCATTTCCGAGGGCACGCGCGATAGTCATGGCTTCATCGTCCATAACGTGAAATGTCCGTTCCAGTCGGGGCAGACGCAGATTCGCGTTCTCCTGCCGGATCGGCTTGATCCGTCAACCCAGTGCCCGGCGATTTATGTTCTGCCGGTGGAACGGCTGAATGAAGATCGTTTCGGCGATGGGCTGGCCGAAGCGAAAAAGCTTGATCTCCACAACTCGCTTCATGCCATCTTGATCGCTCCAACATTTTCGCAGCTTCCGTGGTACGCGGATCACCCCACCGATCCTGCGATTCGTCAGGAAACGTATCTGCTGAGCGTCGTCCTGCCGTTCATTGAAAAAACCTATCCGGTGGTGCCGGGGCGGGCCGGGCGGCTTCTTCTGGGTTTCAGCAAATCCGGCTGGGGCGCGCTGTCTCTTCTGCTGCGCCACCCGGATATTTTCGCCAAGGCCGCCGCATGGGATGCGCCGCTGATGAAGGACAAGCCGGATCAGTTCGGGATGAATGATATTTTCGCGACGCAGGAGAATTTTGAGGCGTATCAGATCACGCGCCTGCTGGAGAAAAGGGTGGATGATCTGCGCGGGAGCACGCGGCTGATCGTTCTGGGGTACGGCAACTTCCGCGATCATCATCGCCAGGCGCAGCGCGCTGTTGGATAAGCTTGGCATCCGTCACCAATATGCCGATGGGCCCGAGCGAACCCACCGCTGGGACAGCGGCTGGCTTGCGGAGGCGGCAGGTCTTCTGGTGGCGAATCCTGCGGAATCTACGAGTAAGCCGGCCGCGCGATGATCGGGCGCTGCGGGTTGAGAGGCCGCAGGCACCAATCTCGCCACCACTTTGTCCTGCTGCGTGAGATGCACTTCTTCCCCAGCCTCTAGCCAAACCATGATCTCAGGCCATATTTGTGGCACATCTTGTACGGCCGCCGTCTTCATGCTTGAACATTAGCCAGCAGTGCGGTGATAATCCAAGGCTGCGGTCGGCGCGAGGCCAGTGAGTTTTGTATGAAGAAGTGGATCATTTTAGCAGTGACCTGCGGCGTGCTACTGGTCGCGTATGCCGTGGTGCGCCTGCGGTATGGCCCGATCTGGGCGGATCGTGTCACCCTGGTCGTGCATGATTCGCAGACGCTTCAGGACCGGCCGTTTGTCGACAAGGAGGGCGGCTATCAATTGCGCCTTCCCAAAGGGTGGACGCTGACGGAAACGCGCACGGACGAGAAGGGGCGGACGATGGTGTCCAAGAGCAAAGCCACCAAAAGCAACTTGTCGGTGAAGACGGCCGGCATGGAAGGGCACTCGTTTCAGACCTATGCGCGGATGAACATCCGCGGCCTTTCGATGATGCTGCACAATGTCAAAATCACCGAAGACGCCCGGACCACTGCCGGCGGGGCGGAGGCGTGGATCGTGACGATGGCGTGGGCGCAGGATGGCGTGGCCGTGCATGGCAGGCAGTTGTACGTGAAGGCCGCCGCTGATGAGAAAATGCACATTGTGACGGTCGTGACGCCCGAAGCGGAATGGAACGAGTACGCGCCGGTGATCGAGTCGTGCCTGGCGACGTTTTCGACATCGACCGATGTGGCGGAAGCGGCCCAGCCCCAGACAGCGATGACGACGACCGGGCCGAAAGTCGTCGAGCAAAGTGGCCCGCCAACGCAGGGGCCAACTACTCGTTCGGGGCGTAGCTGGCTGGGGCAGGGATTGACACCGCCGCCGACGACGACGCCGGTGGCGGTGTCCGTGGATCAGGCGCTGGCACAGATGGCAAGCTCGGATGCGACGGTGCGCCTGCGGGGGGCGGAGACGCTTTGGCACATGACGCCGGTGGCGGATCGGCAAGACGGCGTGAATTTGCAGGTGCTGAAGTTGATGGTGGATGAGAACGCACTGGTGCGGGCGGCGGCGGCGCGGGCGCTGAAATTGTGGGCGAACGACAACACGGTTGAGGCGCTGACAGGACTGTTGCAAAACCCCGACCCGCAAACGCGGCGCTCGGCCATGTCGCTGCTGGAAAAGTTTCCCACGGAAGCGTCGGCCGACGCGGTTGCCGGGCAATTGGGTGTGGATGCTTTTCATGCCAGCGGGGTGTTGCGGCGGATGGGGAAGGTGGCCGAGCAACCTGCGCTGAAGCAAATAACCAATCCGGATCGGAAGGTGCGGATCGAGGTGTGCCGGGTGCTGAAGGCGGTGGGGACAAGTCAGAGCGTGCCCGCGCTGCAGGAGGCGGCCAAAGATACCGATACAGGCGTGGCGCGGGCGGCGGAGGAGGCGCTGAAGGCGATAGCGGGGAGAGGGTGAAACCAGATCAACGTAGCGCGTCAACGGGTGGGATTGGGGCGGGGTAAGTTGGGAGAGGTCTGTCTTTACGCTCTGGGCTTACCATTGGAGAGTACATTGTTGAACCGAGTTCTGGGTTGCGTGGTCGTGGGCGCTGCGCTGCTGGCGGCGGGATTTAAGTCGTGCGCGGCGGATACGATGGTGAAGCTGCCTTCAACGCCGACAACGGGTCCGGCGACGCGGGCGGATGCGGTATTCCGGACGCCACAGGAGACGGTGCGGTCGATCAAGGTGCCGGCGGGATATCACCTGGAAGTAGTCGCCAGCGAGCCGGTGCTTGATACGCCGGTCACAATTGCGTGGGACGGAAATGGCCGGATGTACGTGGCCGAGATGCGCAGCTACATGCGCGACGTGGATGACACCAAGTGGAACGAACCGATCAGCCAGGTGCTGCGGCTGGAGGATACGAAAGGGGATGGGCACTATGACAAGACAACAGTCTTTGCGGACAAGCTGCTGCTGCCGCGCATGGTGCTGCCGCTGGATGAGCGCGTCCTGATTCGAGAGACAGACACCAAGGACATCAAGTGTTACCGCGACACGAAGGGAGACGGCGTCGCCGATGAGAAGACGCTGTTCTACAAAGGTGGCGGGCGCGGCGCCAACCTGGAGCATCAGCCCAGCGGCCTGATTTGGAACCTGGACAACTGGATCTACGACACCGGCGACGGCACGCGGTTTCGATTTACGCGCGGAAAGCTGGAGACGGAGCCAGTCTATTCCCGGTTTGCGCAGTGGGGCCTGGGCAGGACGACATGGGAAAGATGTATTATTCGTCGGCCGGTTTTGAGCAGCCGGCCTTCGATTTTCAGCAGCCGATTGTTTACGGAAAGATCGCGCTGCCTGGGGAGCTGGCTGAAGGGTTCACCGACTGCTGGCCGATCTGCCACATGCCGGACGTGGAAGGGGGGCCAAGGCGGTTGCGGCCTGATGTGACGCTGAATCATTTCACCGGCTGTTGCGGCCAGAGCATTTTTCGTGGCGACCGGTTGCCGGGCGACTTGTACGGCGATTTCCTGTTGTGCGAGCCAGTGGGCCGGCTGATTCGGCGCGCGAAGGTGAACAACGTCGAGGGGAAGACGGTGCTGAAGAATGCGTACGACAAAGAGGAGTTTATCGCGTCCACCGACCCAAACTTTCGCCCGGTCAACACGGCCACGGGGCCTGACGGGTGCCTGTATATCGTGGACATGTACCGCGGCATTATTCAGGAGGGGGCGTGGGTGAAGGAGGGGTCGTACCTGCGCAAGATGGTCAAGGCGTATGACCTGGACAAGAACATCGGGCGCGGGCGGATTTACCGGCTGGTGCACGATGGGTATAAGCCCGGCCCGCAGCCGCGGATGCTCGATCAGAAGCCGTCGGAACTGGTGCAATATCTGTCACATCCCAGCGGATGGTGGCGCGATACGGCCCAGAAGCTGATTATATTGCGGGGAGATAAATCCGTGGTGGGGGCGCTGGAACAGTTGGCCAGAAACGGGGAGTCGCCGCTGGGGCGGATGCAGGCGCTCTGGACACTCGAAGGCCTGGACGCGGCAGACAAGTCGCTGGTCAAGGAAAAGCTGCACGACAGTGACGCACGGGTGCGGGTGGCGGCCATCCGCATCAGCGAGCCGTGGCTGAAGGAGAAGGACGGCGAGATGCTGGCGGCGCTGTCGCCGGCCGCGCGCGATGCCAATCCAAACGTGGTCATTCAATATGTATTGTCTGTGCTGCGAATGAAAGTGGAGGGGGCGGATGGCTTGGCGGATGCGGCGGCTGGCGCAAACCCAAAGAATGAAGCGATTCGGGGGGTGGCGAAGTGCTGGCGGGATGCAATCGAAGAGAAGCGAAAGCAGGAGGAAAAGGAAAAGGCCATGAAGCTGGCCGATGCCGCGAAGGCGGCCATCATTTTGAAGGGCAAGGACATCTACAACAGCTCGTGCATCACCTGTCATGGGCAAGATGGAATGGGAGCGCCAGTACCGGAGGATCCGAAGCTGATGCTCGGGCCACCGCTCAAGGGATCAAAGCGGCTAATGGCCGACAAAGATCGGCCGCCGCGGATCGTGCTGCTGGGCTTGATGGGGGAGTTGAACGGAAAGACCTATCCGGGCCAGATGCCGGGACTATCGGCCGCGGACGATGAATGGATCGCCTCGGCGCTCAGCTATGCCCGAAACAGTTGGGGCAACAACGCGCCGCTGATCGAGCCGGCAGACGTGGCCAAGGCGAGGAGAGAAACGGCCGGGCGGGAGGCGAGTTGGACGGTAAAGGAGCTGGATGAGCTGGCGGTGGGGGCGAAGAAGTAGGGGTAGGCCGGTTAGCTTGCGCGGCGGCGTTTGGGAGTCGTTTGCTTTTTCACGGGATTCTTAGAATCGCGTTGGGCAAGATGAGTTTTGACCTGAGCAAGCGTAAGCATGCCTTCGCGCAGGCCGCGTCGTCTTGATCGCTCAAGCATAGCTTGAAATGCCGGATTAAGGCTAAGGCTGATTGACTCGACGTCGTCGTTGGGACCGACTGGAATCAACACCGCTACCGGTCTTTTATTCTCGGTCAGGATAACAGGAGTTTCGGCAAGCTCGCGAACAAGTGTCGCTAACGGCTTGGCCGGGGCCAGTAATTCGATTTGTTTCATAGCTCATACACCTCCCCACCAATGAAAACGTGGTTCTTTATTTTGACACCGATGGCTTTGATTTCCACTGTCTGGTCGATCTCATCAGGAACATCATAATATACCCGCAGATCGCCTAAACGTAGTTCCCACGTTGCCAAACGGTTGGGCGCATCAGCTTTCGATTTCGAGTTTGGATGTCTGGCTGATGACGCAGATGGATTTCAATGCCGGCCATAGTTGAAGACAATTGCCCGCGGATAACTGAGAGAGATTTTCTTCGGCGTCGGGCGTGGAAAATATTTCGAACGGCATCAGATGGCTCCGCGACGGCGGGTGCAACTTTCTCCAGCGGGGCGCATCCTATGGGTTGGGTGTCATTTATCCAGAGTTTTTAGGAGTATTTTCATGTCGGATACGAAGATCGGCATCGTGCAACCGCAGGCGACTGACCTTGCGGCCGAGGAATTGGCGGCCGTCGAGAAACTGCAGAGCGGCTATCACCAACTGAAGACCGAACTGGGCAAGGTTATCGTCGGCCAGGACGCGGTCATTGAAGAGTTGCTCATCTCCCTCTTTTGCCGCGGCCACGCGCTATTGGTCGGCGTACCCGGGCTTGGCCAAGACGCTGCTGATCTCAACTTTGTCCAAGACGCTGGGCCTTTCGTTCAACCGAATTCAGTTCACGCCTGACTTGATGCCCTCCGACATCACCGGCACGGAAGTCATTGAAGAAGACAAGACAACGGGCGGCCGGCAGTTGCGGTTCGTGCGCGGGCCGATCTTTTCCAACGTGATTCTGGCCGACGAAATCAATCGCACGCCGCCCAAAACGCAGGCCGCGCTTCTGGAAGCCATGCAGGAGCACCAGGTGACGGCCGGCGGAAAACAACACCGCCTGCCGCAGCCATTTTTCGTGCTCGCGACGCAGAACCCCATCGAGCAGGAAGGCACCTATCCGCTCCCCGAGGCGCAGCTCGATCGGTTCATGTTTAACATCAACGTCGGGTATCCGACGGAGGATGAGGAATTTCAGATCGTTCGTATGACGACGGCCGGGCGGCAGGTTCAACTTTCGCACGTGCTGAGCGGCGAAGAGGTCATCGCGTTGCAGGAAATCGTGCGCAAGGTGCCGGTGGCGGATCATGTGATTCGCTATGCACTTCAGTTCACGCGATTGACCCGCCGTACCGAAGGCGGCTGCCCGGAATTCGTGAATGAATACGTTGGCTGGGGCGCTGGCCCGCGTGCTTCGCAATATCTGATCCTCGCCGGCAAAGCGCGTGCGCTGCTGAAAGGGCGCTACCATGTCAGCACGGAAGACATTCGCCAGGTGGCGCTGCCCGTGTTGCGGCATCGCATCGTGACCAACTTCAACGCCGAGGCCGAAGGAATTAAGAGCGATACGATCGTAAAGAAGCTGATGGACTTCATCCCGCGCCAGCAGTACGACGAACTCGACAAAAACATCGGCCGCGTGATGCGCGATCAGCCGACGGTGAAGACGGCGTGAGGGCCAGACGTAGCGGAAAGCAGTAGATGGCGAAGATCTTTGAGAAACGCCGCCTCACGCCGGCGCAGCTAAGGAGCGTGGCGCAGCGCCGCTATGATGATGCCGACTATCTTCGCGGCAGTGGTCAAAATGCCCGTGCCAACGGCGTGTTTTATCTTGGCGGTTTCGTGATCGAGTGTCTGCTGAAAGGGTTGCTGCTTGAACAATATCCATCCATGCAGAAAGTCGTTTCGGCCGATCGACTGTCGCCCACTGACCGGCGATTGTGGCTTCTTATTTACCGCTCCCACGATCTTGATGAGATGCTTGGTTATCTGCCAGGCCTGAAACGAAAACTTTTGCGTGCTGATATGCTCGAAGGCCAAAGCCGCCTCAGAAAACTTTCGTCCATCTGCACCAGTGGACGATCTTTGCCCGCTATTCACCTTTGTCCGAGACGATGGCGTCCGCGGCAAGGTTTCTGGATGATGTAAAGGAGTTGCAGTCATGCATCGCAACTTAAATCTCCCGACGTTCGTAACCGGACTTGTAGCAGCGCTTCAAGCTGCTCTGCCGAATGCGGAAGTCGAAGCAGAACCCGTCGGCAGCACGAATACCTATCGTCTGGCGGTGGTGTCGACGCGCTTCAACCGGATGGACCATCCGCGCCGGCAAAATCTCGTTTGGGATGTCGTCGAAAAAACACTATCGCCAGAAGAAATGCTTCGCATCAGCATGATTTTGACTCTCCGGCCGGAAGAGGCCGAATCGTTGAACCCGTCTTAGAGTTACGCGCGAATCCTTGAGCGAATTAATTGAGCAACAGTTATGTCCCTCGCCACTTCCGATCTCCACGCCGTTGATTACCGAAAATACCTCGACCCGCGACACCCTCGCCCGCGTCAGTTCCCTCGACCTGCGCGCACGCCTGGTGGTCGAGGGCCTGATGACCGGCATGCACCGCTCGCCTTATCAGGGCATTTCGGTCGAGTTTGCCCAGCATCGGCCATACGTCCCCGGCGATGACATTCGCCACGTCGATTGGAAGGTCTACGGGCGCTCTGACAAGATCTACCTCAAGCAGTACCTTGAAGAGACCAACCTTCACCTCATCTGCATCGTCGATGCCAGCGAGTCCATGGGGTATGGATCTATTGGCGAAGGCAAAGAAACCTGGACCAAGTACGACCACGCCACCGCCATCGCGGCCTCGCTTTCGTACATGGCCATCCAGCAGCAGGATTCGGTCGGGCTGGCGGTCTTTGACAGTGAGCTCAAGCGCTATCACAAGCCCAGCAACTCGCCCGGCCAATGGCGCGTCATCACCGCCGAGCTGACGCAAATCCCCCGCCTGAAAAAGACCAACACCGGCCGGATCCTCGATCAGCTTGCCGAAAAGCTGACGCACCGAAGCCTCATTGTCATCCTGTCCGACTTCTTCGACAGCATCGACAACATCAAAAAGGGGCTGCGGCATCTGCGCTACAAGAAACACGAGATTATGGCATTTCAAATTCTCGATCCCATGGAGATCGAGTTTCCCTTCGAGGACGTGACGCTGTTCAAGGGAATGGAAGAGATGGGCGAGTTGCTCACCGAACCACGTGCGCTGCGTGAAGGCTATCTGGCCGAACTCGCCGGCTTCACCGATCAGCTCAAAAAGCTTTGCCGCGGCATGCACATCGACTTTACCCGCATGAACAGCGGCGAAGCGCTCGACGTTAGTCTCAGCGGCTTCCTGGCCAATCGCGCCGCGAGCATCAAGTAAGCAAGCATCAGGATTTTTAGCAATGCCGACTATCGCTCTACTTCCGCTGGCCTTCGTCAATGCCTGGTTCTTCTCGGCCGGGATTGGGCTGGCCTCAATTCCCATCATCATTCACCTGCTCAACCGCCGCCGATTCAAGGTGATCCGCTGGGCGGCCATGGAATACCTGCTGCAGGCGATGCGAAAAAACCGCAGGCGACTGCGATTCGAGCAGTGGATATTGCTGGCCGTGCGCTGCCTGCTTTTGTTCCTGCTGGGCCTCGCGCTGGCCAGGCCGACGGGCTGCAATCAAAGCTCCCTGGCCCGGCTGGCAGGCCAGCACAGCGCCCTGCACGTCATGGTGATCGACAACGGGTTGTCGATGTCTTATGAAGCAGACCGGCCCGGCGCAAAGACACACCTCGACCAGGCCAAAAAGGTCGCCAAGCAACTGCTTGAACGCATCGAAGCCAAGGGCGGCAACGAGGCGGTGGTCATCATCACCACGGCCGGCGGCGCTCCCGACTCGTCCACGCCCGAAGCGGAAAAAAAATCGGACGGGCAAGGCGCGGGCTACGTGATCCAAAAGCCCAGCTATGATCTGTTCGCCGCCCGGGCCGCCATTGATCGCATCGAGCAATCCTACGGCCGAAAAGATATTGCCGGCGCACTCCAACTGGCCAACAAGGTGGGCGAAGACGAAAACAAGCAGCCCAACAAAAACCTCTACCTGTTCAGCGACTCCGCGCAGGCGGGCCTGGGCGAGAAAAACCCGCAGGCCGACGCCATTCGCGTGGCGGCCGCGGCACTCACCAAACACTTTCGCCAGCCCATCAATATGTTCAACCTGGGCGGCGCAGCGCAGTGGGCGTACACCGTGGCCGATGCCCGGCCTGAAACGCCGCTGGTCAGCACCGCCCAGCCAACCAACCTGCTGGCCGATCTTGTCAGCCATGGCCAGGGGAGCCAGGCGCAGCTGATCTGGAAAGTGGACGACAAGCCCATCAAAGGCGGCGGCACGCTCAACTGGGAAATGGTCAAGGGCACCTCGTTCGACAACGACGTCACCTTCACCGAAGGCGGACCGCACGTCATCAGCGCAACACTCGTCGACGATCAGCGCCTAAAGGAAGGCCAAACGCGCTACCGCGTTGTCGACGTCGCTTCAAAGCTGCCGGTCCTGGTCGTGGAAGGAGAGCGCGGCGTTGGGGCACTCGAAGGCTCAGGCGCGTTTTTCGCCACGGCCCTTACGCCGGATGCCACCTCCAAAACCAGCTACATCGCTCCCGATCTCATCAGCGACATTGAACTGGGCAATCGCGTGTTCAACGACTTCCGCGCCGTTGTCCTGGCCAACGTCGCGCAGATTGCTGAGAAGGATGCGGACCGCTTGCAGAAGTTCGTCAAGGACGGCGGCACGCTCCTGATCTTCATGGGCGATCAGGTCAACGGCGACGCCTACAACCGCCTGCTGCTGCCGCGCCAGTTGATGCCCGGCAAACTCATCGCCCGCAAGACCGACACCGGCGTCGACGCCAAGGGATTTACCTTCGACTTCAACCCCGAAGGCAACACCCACCGCCTCCTCAATATCTTCAAAAGCGGCGGCCATTACGGCCTGGATACCACCCGCATCTACACCTACTACCAATGCGACCTGCCCCCGGATTCAAAGGCCGAACGCGTGCTGG
Source organism: uncultured Phycisphaerales bacterium (assembly GCA_963788015.1). Classification (GTDB taxonomy): domain Bacteria; phylum Planctomycetota; class Phycisphaerae; order Tepidisphaerales; family Tepidisphaeraceae; genus JBBRHH01. Next base: position 69,376 of record CAWBEY010000011.1, on the reverse strand, counting down.
ATTATCTCGCCGCCGACAACGGCAAGTCCGGCGGCCCAAAAGATCCGGCCATCACCCTCGACTACCTCGGCCGCGGGCGCGTCGTCTTTGTCTCCACCAGCGCCGACGCCAAGTGGACCACTTTCCCCGCCAAGCCGGCGTATCTGGCGCTCATGCAATCACTGATGGCCGGAACGGTCAACGTCGGCGACGCGTGGATGAACCTGCAAGTAGGCCAGCCCCTGGAAGTGCCGGCCTCGCTGCGCCTCTCGTCGCCGCCAGTGCTGACTAATCCGCTTAAGAAGCCCGTGGATGTCGAATCCGTCGTCAACGCCGATGGCGAGACGGGCTATCGCAGCAAGCCATTGAACAAGCCGGGCCTCTATACGCTTAAGGCTGGCAACAAAATCTACCCGATCGCGGTCAACATTCTGCCTGACGAGGCCGACGTGCGCACGCTTAAAGAGCCGCAGGTGAAGAAGGCGCTGGGTGATATTGATCTCGCGTTCCTCGGCGACTCACTGCCGTTCGACGTCTTGTCGCGCAACGACAACAACGACATCGGCTGGTTCCTGATGTTCGCCGTCTTGATCCTGGTCGGACTCGAATGCTGGATGGCAATGCGTTTCGGGCATTACCGCAAGCACCTGGTCGCCCCGGCCGCCAAGGGCGCGTCGGCCAATGCTTCACCGCCGGCGGCAACGCCCGCTCTGGCAACCGCAACCGCCGCCGCTTGATGAATGCCCAAGCCGTAAGCCCTATAGGAATGTGACATGAATCGACTTTGGGAAATACTCTTTGGCCTCGACAAAGGCTTCCTCAGCCGCCCCGGCGAATTGCATCCGCAGTTCAACCCCAAATGGCCCGGCCAGGAATTCCTCGATCACCTGTTCCATCAGATGGGGTGGGCCAACTACCACGGCATGGGCGCTGTCCTGTGGAACGTTCTACTCGGGCTGATCGCGGTGATGCTGGTCGTCTACGTCTATCGGCGCGAAGGGCGCGGGCATTTCGCCCGCGTTGTCCTGGGCACGATGCGGCTGGCGCTCCTGGCCTTCGTCATCGCAATGCTGAACCGCCCCGTATTGGTACTCACCAATGTTCAGGAAGAGCCGTCGGTGGTGGCCGTGCTGGTGGACGACAGCTTGAGCATGGAAGTCACCGACGCCCTTCCCGGAGCCAAACTCGTACGCCTCGATGCGGTAAAGGACCTGATCAATGGCCAGAACCAGAAGCTGATTCACGACCTGGCCCGCAAGCACATCCTGCGATTTTACCGCTTCAGCGGCATGTCACGCGCATTGCCGACGGTGATGGTCGACGACACCCGCAAATCGCCCGCCACCAAGCCTGCAACTCAGCCGACGACGATGCGCTCGGAAGACTTGCAAAAAGCAATTGCCGATTTGAAGCCCGAAGGCCAGAGCACGCAGATTGGCGACGCCATCAAGCAGGTGCTCGACGAATTGCAGGGCCTGCGCCTCGCCGGCATCGTGCTGATGACCGACGGCCGCGATACGCCGGCCGAGTCGCTGGGCGAGGCGATCTCCAGCATTAAAGGCCACCAGGTGCCCGTCTATGCGGTCCCCGTCGGTTCCAACCAGCCCGTCCCCAACCTCGCCATCGAAAGCGTGGCCGCCGAGCCGGATGCGTTCGTCGGCGACATCGTCAGCGTCAACGTCACCGTGCCGCGGCCGCGGCCTCCCCAAGGGCTTCACCACGCGCCTGACGCTCGAGGACCGCAAAACGCATTTGCCAATGCAGACCCCCGACGGCAAGCCCACCGAGGCCACCGTTCACTTTGATGATGACAAGCCCCAACAGATCGAGCTTCCCTTTAAGCCCGACAAGGAAGGAATGAAGGACCTGGTCGTGAAGATGCCGGTTCTGGACGGCGAACTCGACGTGGCCGACAACTCCCACGAATTTCAGGTTGACGTTCTGGACGCCAAAATCAGCGTGCTCTATGTCGACGGATATCCGCGATGGGAATACCGCTATCTCACGCGCGAAATGATGCGCGACAAAACAGTCGTCATCAGCACCTACCTCTTCTCCGCCGACCAGGGGTTCGTCCAGGAAGGCACCAAGCCCATCACGCGCTTCCCAGCCGACATGAAAGAGTTGATGGAGTATGACTGCGTCTTGTTCGGCGACGTCGATCCACGCCTCTTCACCGACCGCCAGCTCCTGCTGATCTCCGAGTTCGTCAACAAAAAGGGCGGCGGCTTTGGCATGGTGAGCGGCCCGCGCTGGGCCCCCTTCGCCTACCGCAACACGCCGCTCGCGCCGGTCCTGCCAGTCAACATCGACCACGTCGTGCAGGAAGAATCCGGCACCTCCATCACCACCGGCTTTCGGCCCGCCCTCACCCGCGAAGGCTCTGCCTCCTCCATCTTCCGCTTCTTCACCGACAAAGCCGTCAACGAAAAATATTTGAAGGAAGACCTCCAGCCGCTCTTCTGGTACTGCAAAGGCGCCACCGTGAAGCAGGGCGTGGGCGAAGTGCTTGCAGAGCATCCCAATGACATGGGCCCCGACGGCCGCAAAGCCCCGGTCCTCGTCACCGGCCGCTTCGGCGCCGGCCGAACCCTCTTCTCCGCCTACGACGACTCCTGGCGATGGCGCTTCTACACCGGCGAACAAATCTTCGACACCTACTGGGTCCAGCAACTTCGCTACCTCTCCCGCAGCAAGAAGCTCGGCCAGCGCAAATTCACGCTCTCCAGCGAACGCGCCGACTACGAGCGCCGCCCCGACCAACAGGTAAAGGTCACCGCCCGCATCCTCGACACCGATCTTTTGCAGCAACTTCCCGACCAGATCGGCGTCGATATCCGTGACGAGAAAGGCAACCTGGTCCGCCGCGAAATCATGCAACGCCAGGAAGGCACCAACAACGACCAGTTCGTGGCCACCATCTCGGCCGACATGGTCGGCAAATTCACCGCCAAGGCCACGGGCATCGGCAACGGCCTTGAGACGCTGGAAGTGCCGTTTATGATCTCCGAGCCGCGCCTTGAACTGGAGCAGCCCGAAGTGGACATGACACTACTGACACAACTCGCCGGCGCCGCGCCGGCGGACAGATCGTTCCCCTGGCCGAGGCGCGCGAGTCGTTGCCAAAGCTGATCGTCAGCCGTTCGCGCGAGCTCGAAATCCGCAATCCCATGCCCATTTGGGACGCCCCGCTCGGAATGGCAATTTTTGTGCTACTTATTACCGCCGAGTGGGTGATACGTAAGGTGTGTGGGTTACTCTAGGAACTTGAAACTAGAGACTTGAAACTAGAAGGAGCTATGTATGGCCTCCGCCATGATCATTGAATCGCTGACGCAGATCCGCCGCAAAGTCAAAGTGATGAGTGTCCTGTTCGGCGTGGGTGTCGTGGTGGCCTGCGCCGTGGGCCTGCTGCTGGCAACCTTCCTCTTCGACTACCTCCTGCGCCTGCCCCCCTGGCCGCGCCTGGTGTTCATCACCCTCGCCGTCGCCGGCCTTGCCTACAGCGCCTGGCACTGGCTCATCCGCGCCGCCATCGCCCGCCTCACCATCAGCGACATTGCCGGCCGCCTCGAACACGCCTTCCCCGAGTTCGACGACCGCCTCCGTTCCACCGTCGATTTCTCCGGCAAGGAGATCGAAGGCTCCGCCGTCATGAAAGAGCGCACCGTCGCCGAGGCCGCCCGTCTTGCCGCATCCATCGACCTCAATCGCGGCCTGCTCATGCGCCCGGTGTTCCTCTCCCTCGCCGGCGGCGTCGCCGCCATCGTCCTGCTGGTTGGCCTCTCCCTCATCAACCGCGATCTCACCGGCCGCGCACTGGCCCGTCTCTTCAACCCCTTCACCAAGGTTCAATATCCCAAGGACGTCGAAATCGGCTCGGTCGAAGGCTGGCCCACCCGCGACCGCGTCGCCGCCGGCCAGCACGTTGATCTGCGCATGAAGCTCGGCAAGGGCAACCCCTCCAAGGCCATCGTTCATTACCAGTACGACAACGGCAGCACCCAGGAACGGCGCATGACGCGCAACGACGATGGCACCTACAGCGTCTCCCTCGACGCCCGCGGCAGCGCCATGAAGGTCTGGCTCGAAGCCGGCGATGACGAAACTGATCGCCACATGATCACCGTCGTCCCGCCCCTGGCCATCAGCCACGTCGATTGCATCATCACGCCCCCGGCCTACACGCACCAGGGCCCCGGCCAGCCCGTCGAGCTTGGCCAGATGCCCGCCACCATGGTCGTCGGCTCTGCCGTTGATCTCCGCGTCACATTCAACAAGCCCCTGGCCGAAGGCGACGACGCCATCCGCCTCGAATCGGTTCGCCCCGAAGTCAAAGCCCCGGCCATTCAATGGACGCGCCTGAAGGACCAGACCGTCGTCGGCCACTGGTCCATCACCGAAGGCCTGCGCTTCCGCATCAAGGCCACCGACCGCGACACCTTCTACAACCCCGGCATGGAAGAGTACGAACTGATCGTCCGCCCCGATCAGCTTCCCAGCGTGATGATCGAAAGCCCACGCAAAAACGAAGACCGCACCCCCATCGCGTATCGTGCCGCTCACGCTGATGGCCGACGATGATTTTGGGATCAGCGAAATGAAGCTGATGGTCAATCGCGTGGGTGTGAAGCCAACCACCCAGCCCGATGCCGCTGCCACCACCCAGCCCAGCCCAGGATTTCGGAAAGGCCGATTGGGTGATCGATCTCCCAACCGATCCCGATCACCTCGTCCCCGGCGACAACAACGGCGAGCGCAAGCGGTTCAAGCTGACCGACTGGCAGTGGGAACTGGCTCAGCTAAAGGACAAAGAAGGCAACGCCGCCCTGAAGCCCGGCGACGTGATCGAGTATTACGTCACCGTCCGCGACAACTATAACCTCAACGGCGCGGTCCACCCCCTCGTACCCAGCGGCCGTCTTAAAATCACCATCATCAGCGAAGATCAATTGATCCTTCAGGCCACCGACGCCATGCGCCTCAGCTCCGAGCAGGTGCGGGCCATTCAGCAGGCCCAGAACCGCAACCTCGAAGAAACCAAAAACCTGCGCGAAGACCTTCAAAAGCGCCCCTCGACGACGCCGACAAGCGCGCCCTCACGCACCTGGTCGATCAGCAAACCGGCGCTGCTTCGCGCACCCGCCAGGTGGCGATGGATTTGGCCGGCCTGCAAAAACGGCTGGAAGAAAATCGCCCCAAGGATTCCGAGCTGCAGCAGAAGGCCAACGAAGTGCGCGAGCAGCTCAACAGCACCGCCGATCAGCCCATGGCGCAGGCCGCCAAAAACCTCAGCACCGCCAGCACGCCAACGGATGCAAAAAACGCGTCGCAGCAAAACGATCCCACCCAGAAAGATCCGGCCAACGCCGATCCCAAGAACGGCGATCCGAAAAATGGCGATCGCAAAAACGGTGATCCAAAGAGCGCCAACTCCAAAAACGGCGATCCCAAGAACGCTGACCCCAAAAACAGTGACCCCAAGACAGGCGACCCATCCGCACAGAAAAACCCGTCCGATCCGAAAAATGCGGACCCGAAGAACGCCGACCCCAAGAACGCTGATCCGAAAAATGGCGACCCCAAGAGCCAGTCAGCCAACGCCAGTGACCCCAAGAGCAAGAGCGGTGAATCCAAGAGCGGCGAATCCAAGAGTGGCGAGTCCAAGAGCGGCGAATCCAAGAGTGGCGAATCCAAGAGTGGCGAGTCCAAGAGTGGAGAATCCAAGAGTGGCGAGTCCAAGAGCGGAGAGTCAAAGAGCGGAGAGTCAAAGAGCGGTTCCCCGCAGGATCAAGCTTCCAAGAACCGCAACGAGGATTTGAAGCAAAGCGAGGCCAAGCAAGATCAGGCTTCCAAAGAACTCGACAAGGTCCTCGACCGCATGGGCAACTTCGGCGCTCTTGAGGCCCTCAAGAAGGAGATCGAAAAGGCCCTTCAAGAGCAGCAGGACCTCTACAAAAAGCTCGCCGACTTCGGCAAGCAGCACCTGGGCGAAGATCCCAGCAAGATGAAGGCCGAGGACAAGCAGAAGCTTGACCAGATTGCCAAGGATCAACAGAAGGCCGCCGAGAAAACCCAGGAACTCGAGAAGCATCTTGAAAAGGCTGCCGAGCAGCAGCAGAAGGCCGACCCCGCCTCCTCGCAGGCGATGCAGCAGGCGTCCAAAACTTCAAAGAGCCAGGGCGTCTCTTCCAATCAGCAGCAGGCCTCGCAATCCGCCCAGCAGAATCAGCAGGCCAACGCCCAGAGCAAACAAAAGCAGGCCGAGCTTGGCCTGCAGATGATGCTCAACACCCTCCGCGACGCCGAACGCCGCAAGCTCGATGCTCTCGTGAAGGCCCTTGCCGAACTGCAGAAAAAGATCGAGCTGCTGGTGAAACGCCAGGCCGGCCACAACATCGACACCGTCGTCCTCATCGACCAGAAAGATCTCGTCGCCGCCGACGCCATGAAAGCACTCATGGTCAAGGCCGCCCGCGAAAAAGTGCTCGATCCGCCCACCGAAATGACCCACCTGATCCCAAGCCAGGAGCAAACCGAGCGCAACACCCGCAGCTACGCCGGCGAAGCCGAAAAACTCCCCAAGGAAGGCGCTCAGCTTGCCGCGACTTTGACCAAAGCCGCCGGCCACATGGAGCGCGCCATCGGCCTGCTCCGCGACGACGAAAAGCTCAAGGCCTACACCCCCAGCCAGGTCGATGCCCTTGCAGCCCTCGAACAAGCCCTCGAGCGCGTCAAGACCATGCACGACAACGCTGAGGCCGACCAGCAGGAGGTCAACAATGAAACCCTGCGCCAGGAATACGAAAAGTTCCTTGAGCGCCAGAAAGTCATCAATGCCGAAACCCTCCGCATTGACGCCGCCCCGCGCGACGACCAGGGAAATCTCAACCGCCAGGAAGGCATCAAGCTGAATCAAAACAGCGCCGACCAGGGCACTCTGTCCGACGATCTGAAAAAGATGGACGCCAAGCTCGTGGACTTTGGCGCAACCGTCTATCTCTGGACCAACAAAGACATCTACACCACCATGCAGCAGGTCCGCGATGACCTCATCAAGCCCGAAACCGGCAAGCCCACCCAGGCCGAGCAGGTCCGCGCCACCGACGAGCTGGAGGCCATGATCCGCAATCTCGCCATCAAGCCCCCAAGGAAAAAACCCTTCGAAGGCGGCGGCGGTGGTGGAGGCGGCGGCGGCACTCCCCCCAAGCCCCAGCTTCCCTCCGAAGCCGAGCTGCGCTTGCTCCGCGAGCTCCAGGTGGCCATCAACAAGTCCACGCAAGCCATTGACGCGCTCCCGAACAAGGACAAGAACAAGCTCACCCAGCTTGGTGTCCGCCAGGGCGAGCTGCGCGGCATCTTCGGCGAGCTGGTGAAAAAGGCCTCCGAAGGAAAGTTGAGCATCGGCGACAAGGAGCCCAATCCCAACGATCAGCTCCCCGAGAAAGCCAGCCCGCAGGATGTCACCGATCAGGAGCTGAAAGACGCGCTCCTCCAGGACAAGCCCGCCGACGATGACATGGCGGGAATGATGAAGCTAAACGGCGACCGCATGGCCCGCTCGCGCCAGCGCCTCGGCCTGAAAAACGATCCCGGCCAGACCACCCAGGAGATCCAGAAGCGCATTGAAATGGACCTCACGAAGATGGCCGACGCCGCCCGGGCCCAGCAGGCCTCGCAAAGCAAAGCCTCCGCCAAGGGTCAGGGAAACAAGCCTCAGCCCGGCGACGGAAGCCAGCCGGATAATCAGGCCAGCGGGTCAAAGCCCGGAACGCCCAAGCCCAACAAGGGCAACACCCCGGCCGGCCAATCCTCCCCCGGCGGCTTCGCCGAAACCGGCGGCGCAACCACCGACATCCGCGAAACCGCCCGCAACTGGGGCGCTCTCACCAGCGCGAGCGGCAGGCCATCCTCGATGCCAAGAGCGATGACATCGTCGAACGCTATCGCCGCCTCACCGAAGAGTATTACCGCGCCTTGGCCACCAAGGCGACGGAGCAGAAATGACGCGGATGGTCGTCTTGTAAATTCGAAGATGGCGGGCGCAATCCTTCGGTCGCGCCCCATCGCTAAAATCCAGCCCACTGAAACGGAAATTTTCATGCGACTCAATCGCCTCCCAATAAAGCCCTCTACTAAACTAGCCGCCACCGCACTAGCACTGTGCGGAACGCTCTTCACGCCTCTCCTCGCAGCCCCCCCCGCCGCCGCTCCCAAGACCAACCAACCCAACCAGGTCACCGGCAACGAAATCACTCCCGCCCAGCGCGACGCTGTCGAAAGAGGCCTCGCCGCCCTCGCCAAAAAGCAAGGCAAAAACGGCGCCTACGGCACCGACGGCGCCTATGGCGGCGGGCAGGGGGGTCATGTCGGCATCAGCGCCCTCTGCGGCGTCGCCTTCATGGCCGCCGGCAACCTCCCCGGCCGCGGCAAGTACGGCGACAACGTCAACAAAGTCCTCGACTTCATCCTCTCCTGCTCCAGCCCCAACGGCTTCATCGCCCCCGCCGCCGGCGGCGAAATGTACTCCCACGGCTTCGCCACCCTCTTCCTGGGCGAAGCCTACGGAATGGCCGGCGGCGAAGACGATGCCCGCATGACCGAAGTGAAGGAAAAACTCAAAAAGGCCGTCCGCCTCATCCAGAATTGCCAGAGCGTCCAGCCCGGTTCCGCCGGCGGCTGGCGCTATCAGCCCGCCCCCGTTGACGCCGACATCTCCATCACCATCTGCCAGATCATGGCCCTGCGCGCCGCCCGCGACGCCGGCATCAAAGTCGAAAAAGAAGTCATCGACAACGCCATCAAGTACGTCAAAAGCTGCCAGAGCGGCGACGGCGGGTTCTCCTACACCGCCGGCGGCGGCGGCTCGGGCTTTGCACGCTCCTCGGCCGGCGTCGCCGCACTCTACTACGCCGGCGCATTTGAAGACAAAGGCGTCGAAAAAGGCCTCAACTACCTCAAGCAATTCATCCCCGGCAAAGGCGCCAATCGCGCCGATGGCGAAGGCCACTATTACTACGGCAACTACTACGCCACCCAGGCCATGTTCCTCGCCGGCGGCGACTACTGGGCCGCCTGGTACCCCGCCATCCGCGACCAGCTCATCTCCAAGCAAAACAAAGCCAGCGGCGTCTGGAGCGGCGAAGCCGGCGAAGACTACGCCAGCGCCATGGCCCTCATCATCCTCCAAATGCCCAACCGCTACCTCCCCGTCTTCCACGGCAAAGGCCAGGGAAGCTAATCCGCAATCCCCAATCCAAAATCCGCAATCCCAAATCCCCATGCGTATAACTCTCCTAGCCCTCCTCCTCTCCCTAACCACGGCCGCCGCCCGCGCCGACTCCAACTGGATCCTCCTCTCGGCCGACTTTGAATCCAAATCCGTCGATCTGGTCTCCATCGACGAAAGCGGCGTAAGCGTCTCCGACCCCTCCGCAAAGCGCCACGTCGCCTACAAGGATTTTCTCGACCTCCACCGCGCCGCCGTCGCCCACGCCTCCGCCGATCCCTTCACGCTTTACCTCGCCGGCGGCGACGTCCTTTTCGGCCAGCCCCAGGGCGTCAAGGCCGAAAAGATGCAGTGGACAAGCTCCAGCGTCGGCGAGCTTTCCATTCCCCTGCGCGACGTGCGGGCCATGGTCGCCCGCGGCAAACTGCCCGAAGGCCTCGACGCCGCCCGCACCGAAGACGCCGTGTCCCTCACCAACGGCGACAGCGTCAAGGGCATCATCAGCGCCGTCGACGCCAACAAGATCAGCATTCAGGTGGCCGGCAACACCATCGACGTCCCGCTCAACACCATCAACCACGTCTTCTTCGCCGCCCCCGCCCAAAAGGCTCAGACGCCCGCCCGCGCCTTTCGAGTTTCCCTCCTCGACGGCTCCATCTTCACCGCTCCCTCCGTAGCCACCAAAGGCGATCAGTTAATCCTCAAGCTCGCCAGTGCCCAGGAGCGCCAAGTGCCGCTCGCCAGCGTCACCACCATCGAGCAGCTCAACGGCCCGGTAAGCTGGCTCAGCGCCCGCATTCCCGTTTCGTCGCTGCACGTTCCTTATTCCAGCGACACGCTTTACCCCGCCCGGATGGACAAAAACTACCGGGGCAACCCCATCCGCTTCGGCAAGACCCTCTACAGCCGCGGCATCGGCGTCCATTCCAGGTCTGTCATCGTCTACGACATCCCGCCCGACTACGCCGCCTTTCGCACCCAGTTCGCCATCGACACCGACGACAACAACGACAAGGCCGACGTCACCGTGAAGGTTCTGCTCGACGATGAAGTCGCCCACGAGCGGCAGCACTTCCGCGCCGGCGCCCTCTCCCCGGTCATTGCCATCGAAACCAAAGGGCACAAAACTCTCACGCTTGAAGTCGACTACGGCGCCAACATGGACACCCAGGATCGCTTCAACTGGATCGAACCCGCCTTCCTGAAAGAAGTCCCCCCGCCCCCGCCTCCTCCCCCGCCCCCGCCGCCTCCACCCCCACCTCCGCCAACCACCGCCCCCGCAACCGCCCCATCCACATCCCCGGCCACCGCCCGCTCCACCACCCGCTCCACCACAACTCCCGCCCCGCCCACCGAAATCAAGGATTAATCACGTCCTCTTGCAGATGTGGAGTTTTTCTCCATTGCAGCAAGCGCAATCACAACGGTAGATTCGAAGACGGTATCTATCACGCCCACCGCTCCCACACGGAGGTCACTCATGCGGCATCGCACCTTCCGAAATCTGTTTATCGCGATCATCGCCCTGCTCATGCCGGCCCTTGCACTCGCCAAGGCGCCAAAGAAATACCAGGTAACCGGCAAAGTCCTCGAAGTCTCGGCCGATCTGATCGTCGTCGATAAAGACGGCGAAAAATTCGAAATCGAGCGCACGGCCGAAACAAAAGTCGACGGGGACCTGAAAGTAGGCGGCAAAGTCACCATCCACTACACGATGTCCGCGGCAAGCGTGGAAGCCAAAGAATCCAAGGACACATCCAAAAACTGAGTCTGCACTCTCCAGTTGAATCTTGTGACGTGGCAACCCCCACCTCGATCCAATCCATGAATCGGGCCAATCCTGGCCTTTTGATCCGTTTCATCCTGTGCTTAATGTTCGCCGCTCACCGCAAGAAAAGCATTCGGACGGCGAGGTTATGGCGTCGGTGGGCCGGGGTGGAGGGGGCCAAGTTTTAGCCAGTTATTGGTGCTTATGAAGCGGAAGCAGACGATGGCGTTTTCTGCTGGGGTGGGGATGAGGACTTCGACGGGCTCTTCGTCGAGCTTGCGGACGATGGTGCCGGGATGGGCGGGATCGTCGTTTTTGCCAAGTACTTTGAAACGGCTGATCTTGCCGGTGGAGTAATGTTCTTCCCAGGAGTCGTCGCCGGTTTGGATCCAATGGCGCAGGCCGGTGTTGCCGGGGGATTGGAACCAGAATTCTTTGATGGCCGATGCTACGGCAGTTTTGGTGGAAGCTGTCGGGGTGGGCGCGGCTGGGGGAGGGAACTGGGCGATGCGCTCATCGGCCGTTGTTTTGTCCGCGCCCGAAAGGGAGGGCAGGGCGGCGGCGTACCAGATGCTGGCGTGGGTGCGGATGTTGGCCTGGGCGACGCCGGACTGAAGCTGGGATTGTTCCCACCATTGATTGGCCAGATCGAGTTGCTTTGCGGATGTGGCAGGCTTGGACAATTCTGCTTCGGCGAGGCTCTTGAGGGCCTTGTTGTAGCCTTTGGCCAAGAGGGGGAGGCCGGATTGCCAGTCCCCTTTGCGGAAGCAGCGGAAGCGGCCGACGGCGAAGCTGGCGACGGCGTCGTCGGGGTTGGCTTCGAGCCGTTTTTCGTGGGGCTTTATCCGGAGCGCTTCTTCGCCGAGAGCCTTGATGTCGGCGGCGAGGGCCGAGACTTTTTCGGCGAGGGCGAGATCGTTGGTGGCCTTGGCGGCGGCGGAGGCCAGGTCGAGCATTTTGGAGGCGTTGTCGTAATCGTCGGCGGCGATGCAGTCGGTGCTGGCGGTGATGGTGAGCTGAGCAAACGATTTTGCATCGGCGGGCGAGAGTGTGGCCGGGTCGAACTTCGCAAGGAGGTCGAGCTTTGACTGGAGGGGCGGGGTGACAAAGGATTTGGCCGATTGTTCGTTGGTGCGCAAGGCGGTTTGAAGATCGGCGGCCCCGGCGGCCTGATCGCGGGCTTCGCGGAAGCAGATGTATTTTTCGGCCGGATCGGTGGAGTCGATGCCGCGCTGAAGAAGTTTTTGTGCGAGCGCTGACCGCTCGGCCGGGGATTTGGGAGCCGGCGACATAGCGGAGGCTTTGATGGCCTGATCGGCTTTTGCGAGTGCGTCGATGCTTGGGACGGGCATCGGGCCGTCGGGGGGAGTGACAACGGGGGGGAAGACGGGATGAATGGTGATGGTGGCCGGGCGAAACGGCGGCGGATTGGAGGGACGGGTTGCCGGCGGGGGAGCGGGTTTGGTGGGATCCGGATCTTTTGGACGCGTGTCGAGATCGAAGATGCTCTTGCCGGGAGGGGGATCGGCGGCGTGAATTGGCTGAGAAAGGCTAAGCATGGCGGGCAAAGTCAGCGCCGCCATGCGGATCAAACTCCCTGATTTTGAATGGATGAATCGGCCGTGCATGTAATAAACTCCCCATACTGAACACAGGGATCAGGGCCACACCAAACCCCATCAACCGCCCGCTTCTTATAAGCCAAAGGCTGGATCATTTCCATCAGGAGTGAAGCCGGCCGGCACGAGGTTTGGCGGAAACGGCACGATGGCGGTCTGTTTGGCTAAGGGACCCGCAGCAGGCCGCTGGAGTGGCCGTGGGCGTAGACGTGTCTTGCTTAACGTCTGGGAAGACACGGGCGAGGGCGGTGCGTGGCACGATTGAAATGATCAAATTTGGTTCCGCCTGCTCATCCTGCCATTTGCCGATTCGGCCTTCATATTGGATATCACGGTCGAACGTCTGGGTCCTCATTCGATCAACATCAAGGGCAATCAACACGGCAGGGCATTCTCATGCGTAAGTTTTTCAGCTCATTGCGTCGTCCGAGTATTGGTCGTGGGGCTGGGCGCGGCGGTTGCCCAGAAGGCTCGGTTTTCGCTGGCCGAGCAGTTGGAAAGCCGGACGATGTTTTCGACGTACCTGGTGACGACGACCGATGATTCGGGCGATGGGTCTTTGCGTCAGGCTATCCTTGACGCCAACTCGCACGGCGGGGCGGATGTGATTCAATTCAGCATTGGCGGGAGCGGGGTTCACACCATCACGCCGGCGACTGCGCTGCCGGCGCTGAGCGATGTGACGCTGCTGGATGGGACGTCGCAGCCCGGATATGCGGGGCGGCCAATGATTGAGATCAATGGATCGCTGGCCGGGGCGAACGCGAACGGCTTGGAACTGGACGCGGCCGGCAGCGAGGTGACGGGGCTTGCGATCAATGGGTTTGGCGGCGATGGGATTTTGATCGCGGCCGGGGCGGATAATGCGTGGATTCACCGCAACTTTATTGGGACGGACGCCAGCGGAACCAGCGCGGCGGGCAACAACGAAGGTGTTGAGATTGATGCGCCGAGCGCCATGATCTCAAGCAATTTGATCTCCGGTAATACCGATGCGGGGGTGTTGGTGCAGAACGACGGGGCGTCGATCCAGGGGAACTTTATCGGAACGGACGTGACCGGGACACAGGCGATCAGTAACTACAACGGCATTACGGTGGCCGGGGCGGGCGGGACAACCATCGGCGGATTAACGTCGGCGGCGCGGAACGTGATCTCCGGAAACATCGGCGATGGCATCTTCTTCAGCGGCAGTACAGCATCAGGGAACGTGGTTCAGGGGAACTTCATTGGCGTCGATGGCTCCGGGTCGATGGCGCTGGGGAACGCCGGCAACGGGATCGAATTGTTTGAAAGCTCCACCGTGACCATCGGCGGCACGGCTTCGGGGGCTCGCAACATCATATCAGGCAACAGCGGCAGCGGCGTACGGCTTTATGGCAGCTCGAACAACGTGATTGCGGGGAATTACATCGGCACGGATTACACGGGCGAAATGGCCAGCGACTCCAATGGCGTCTCGCTGGGCAACTCCGGCAGCGGGGTGAACATCGGCTTTGGTTCGGCTGGGAATCTGGTGGGCGGGACGACGCCGGCCGGGCGGAATGTGATCGCCAACAGCGGAGGGAATGGGATCAAGATCGCCACGTCAGGCAACGTGGTGAACTGGATTGAGGGCAACTATATCGGCACGGACGGATCGGGCGTGGTGGCGTTCGGGAACGACGGCAACGGCATCACCAACCAATCGGCGGGGACGGTCATTACTGGGAACGTGATCTCGGGCAACGCCGGTGACGGGATTGATCTGGCCGACAGCGCCACGGTCAGCGGCAACTGGATCGGCACGCAGGCCGATGGAAGCGGCGCGCTGGGCAACGGCGGCGACGGGATGTTTATCACCGGATCGGCGAGCAGCATCTCGGGAAATGTGATTGCGCTGAATCAGGGCAATGGGGTCAACGTGGTCTCGGGCACGGGCAATGCAATCCGATCTAATTCGATTTACGGCAACGCGCTTCTGGGCATCGACCTGGGCAATGATGGGGCGACGCCCAATGACTCGGCCGGGCATAGCGGCGCGAACGATTTCCAGGACTTTCCGGTGATCACGTCGATCACCAACAATGGCACGGGCGTGACGATCAAGGGGACGATCAGCGGGCCGGCGCTGAGCAGCATGGCAATTGACCTGTTCGCCAACGACGCGGCCGATCCGTCGGGCTATGGGCAGGGGAAACGATACCTGGGAACCATCAGCGTGATGACGGATGCTAATGGCAATGCGACCTTTACCGCGACCTACGCAAACGTGGTTGCCGGGCAGTATGTGACGGGGACAGCGACGGATTCTTCGGGGAATACGTCAGAATTTGGCCTGGCGATGGTGACGCCCGCCGCTCCGCCGCCGGTGGTGCTGCCAGTGGTGACGACGACCACGATTCAGTCATCGGCCAATCCTTCGACGTACGGCGATCTGGTAACGTTGACGGCCGTTGTGAATCGCAGCGGCAGCGGGGCAACGCCCACGGGCAGCGTCACGTTCATGGACGGCAATACGGTATTATTCACGGTGGCGCTGACCAACGGCTCGGCGTCGTGCTCGACGACATTGCTGGCGGTGGGGAGTCACACCATCACGGCCATTTATAATGCGGACTCGAGCTTTGTGACCAGCACGTCGGCGAAGCTGACGCAGGTTGTGAATGCAAAGAAGTCGACGATCTCCGGGCACATTTACAATGACGTGACCGGGAACGGGTTGAGCAAGGACGACACTGGCTTGGCAAGCGTGGTGGTGAAATTGTTCCTGGACAACAACCACAACGGCGTGCTGGACAACGGTGACGGCGCGGCCGTGGCTTCGGCGACGACCGGCGCAAGCGGGGCATACACTTTTACGAACCTGCCGGCCGGGAAATATTTCGTGCAGGAGACGACGCCGACCGGCTATGTTCGGACAGCGCCGGCGCTGGCGACTTACTACACCAACGATGTTTACAACGGGACGGCGGTGGTTGATGACTTCGACAACTACAAGAAGTGCACTTGCAGCAGCGACGTGGTGAACATCAAGTACGTTATCACCGATCCGATCAAGGGCACCAAGACCGTGACCGACTTGCGCGGGAACGTGCGGGAGGGGGATTCGGTGCAGGTGATTTTTACGGTGACGGGCGGCCATGCCGATACTGTCAGCCTGGTCAGCTATACCGCGCCCGGCTCCACCTTCGTCGCGTCCCAAGCGAGCAAGCAGGCTGTTTATGATCTGTCCACCGGCAGCTTTGGGCCAGGCACCTACAAGTTGACAGTTAAAGTGCCGGCCACCTATTTCCAGGTGGACTTTGTGTGCGGGCTGGCGATCGATCAGTTTGGGCCGGAAAACAGCAACGTGTTTTACTCGGCGCAGGGGCGGCTGTTCTCGGCTGACAATGGATGAGTGAGATGGGCTACAGTTACTTGCACGAGGGCCAGGCGTTTGCCTGGCCCTTGTTGCTTGCGTGGCGGTCATGAAGTTCCGAAGCGCGAAGGCTACAATTCGCTAATATGAGCTTGAAGCACGTGGATATGTCTGCCGCCTTGCGCACGCTGGGTGAGCGGCGGATCGAGGAGGCGATTCGGGAGGGGAAGTTCGACAATCTCGCGGGCAAAGGCCAGCCGATTGATCTGGAGGATATGCCCGCCGACGAGGGGACGCGGATGACGTGGTGGATGCTGCGCATCCTGAAGAGCAACGATTTTGTGCCGGATGAGGTGCGGATGCGCAAGGCGCTGGATGGGTTGCGGGCGAGCTTGCAGCCCTGCGCGAGGAGGCGAATCTGGAGCGGCTGGTAAAGGAGATCAACGCCTTGGTGCTGAAGGTCAATACGCTGGGGACCAACGCGCTGACGATGACGGTGACGGGGGTTGATCTGGAGGCCGAGCGGGCGAGGCTTCGTGCGCGGAAGGGCCGGTAGCCGTGGATGGACACGTGCTGGCCTCGGAGATCAAGAGCAGAGCGCGGGAGATCGGCTTTGATCTGGTGGGAATTGCGCCGGCCGGGCCTTCGGCGTATCGCAACTATTTTCGACAGTGGCTCGACGATGGGCAGGCCGGAACGATGGCGTATCTTGGCAAGCGCTTCGACGAGCGCACCGATCCTGGCACTTATGTGCCGGGGGCGGCGAGCGTGATTTGTGTGGGGATGAATTATTACGTGCCGCTGGAGGAGGTGACGAAAGCGGAGAAAAGCGTGCCATGGGAAGATCGCGCGCTATGCGCTGGGGGAGGATTATCACGAGCTGATGAAGGGGCGGCTGCATGCGCTGGCGGACTGGATTCGGGAGCGGATCCCGGAAGCTCAGACGCGGGCGGCGGTCGACACAGCGCCGGTGATGGAGAAGGAACTCGCGGGGCGGGCGGGCGTGGGGTGGGTCGGGAAGAACACGTGTGTGATCAATGAGCGGATCGGGTCGTGGCTGCTCCTTGGAGAAATCATCACCACGCTGGCGTTGCCGGCGGATGATCCGGCCGTGGATCGTTGCGGGACCTGCACGCGGTGCATCGACGCCTGTCCGACCGACGCGATCACTGGCCCATATCAGGTGGATGCGCGGCGGTGCATTTCGTATCTGACCATCGAGCTGCGCGAGGAAATTCCGCTGGAGTTTCAAAAGTCGTTGTCGGGGTGGTTGTACGGGTGCGATATCTGCCAGGATGTTTGCCCGTGGAATGGGCGAGTGCCCGTGGCCACGGACGATGCGCTTCGGCCGCGGTTTGCTACGGGGACCGTCGATTTGCGGGAGGTGATGGGGTGGACGCAGGAGGATTACCAAAGACGGCTGCGGCATTCGGCCATGCGGCGGGTGAAGCTGCCGGTGCTTCAGCGCAATGCGCGGCATTTGTTGGCGGGCCTTGAGGCGGGCGGGGGAAGCGGTACAACTTGAGGCCATGAGCCAACCATTATTTTGCGTAACAGTCGTCCTTGCGTCGATAGCCGCATCGGTCGCACCGGCGGAGCCGACGACAAGGCCGTCTACCAAGCCAGCCCTGCACGGCTTGGCGGCGATGGAGGCGGGTTTGACGCCCAAAGAGATAAGCGGCCCTATCACACACATCGTGGTGTGCTGGCTGAAGAATCATGGAGATAACGACGCGCGGCAGAAGCTGATCGATGCTTCCAAAATGTTGACGGACATTCCAGGGGTGTCGGGCGTGACGGTGGGGGTGGCAATGCCTTCAACCCGGCCGGTGGCGGTTTCGGATTATGACGTGGCAATGGTGATCACGTTCGCCAATGCGCAGGCTCTGGCGGATTATGCGAAAAACCCACTGCATCAGAAGCTGTTGGCGGAGGTGCTTAAGCCGCTGGTGAGGGAGTATAAGGTTTATGATTTGGTGAATAAGTAGTGGGCAGTAGGGAGTGGGCAGTAGTCAGTATAAAAGAGAGCGGGCGGCGCTTTTGCGCCGCCCGCTTTGTTGCATGCGATTGATCTGGATCAGGCGACCTGGATTTTGCGGGGTTTGGTTTCTTCGCGTTTGAAGAGGGTGAGCTGGAGGATGCCGTCATTGAGCTTGGCTTCGCAGCGCTGTTCATCCACGGTGGGGGGGAGTGCAAAGCTGCGGAGGAAGCGGTTGTAGCGCCGTTCGTTGAGCAGCCAGTCGCCTTTGTCCCCGTTCTCCCTCGTCTCCTCTTTGCGCTCGGCGGAGATGGTCAACGTCTGGTTTTCGAGGGTTATGTCCACGTCCTCCTTGCGGAAGCCGGGCAACTCGGCCTCGACATAAAGGTGATCGGCATCCTCGCGAACATCGACGGCGTAGGGCGCCCAGGCGCCGCCGTTGGACGAAGCTTGCCGGCCGCCAAATAACTGGCCAAGCATGCTGTCAAATTCCCGATGCATGTTGGTAAACGGATCGGACGCATGTGAGACTCGTGTGGGCAGTGACATAGGAAACCTCCTAAAATGGGTTAAACTTTCACAACGCCGACCATAGAACAAAAAGTGTGCCACACATGCAGTTTCGTTAACTCTTGATTTTGATGCACTTGCGGTAACGGTTTCCATGGCCTTTCTCCGTTGTTTCCTGCACTTTTGGCAGTGGGTGCCGTCATGGCAGTTGCGAGACATTTATTGGTCATCATCGGCCCCACCGCATCCGGAAAATCGGCCGTAGCCATGGAGCTTGCGCGGCGGGTGGCGGGCGAAATCCTGAGCGTTGATTCGATGCAGGTGTACAAGGGCATGGACATCGGAACGGCCAAGCCGACGCGCGAAGAGAGGCGGGAGGTTCCGCATTGGCTGATCGACGTGGTGGAGCCGACCGAGTCCTTTACGGTGGCACGGTTTGTGGAGATGGCGGATCAGGTCATCGGGGCGGCGGCGGCACGGGGCGGGCTGATCGCGACCGGAGGCACGCCGCTTTATTACAAGGCGCTGTTTGAGGGATTGTTTGAAGGGCCCAGTGCCGATGTCGAGCTGCGCAGCCGACTGTCGGAACGGCCTGGGGCCGAGTTGCACCGGATGCTGCAGAATGTCGATCCTGTCTCGGCCACGCGCATTCATGCCAACGATGTCCGGCGTCTGGTGCGGGCGCTGGAGGTCTATCAGTTGACGGGCCAGCCGATCTCGTCGTTTCAAACGGATTGGGCCCGGCCACTGCCAAGGCATCGTGCGGTGTGGGTTGGGCTGAGGTGGGAGAAGGAGGCGCTCAACCGCCGGATCAACGCGCGGGTGAAGGCGATGATGGAGGGAGGGTGGCTTGAGGAGACTCGGGCGCTGGTGGAGCGGTATGGGGAGTTATCGCACGACGGCGGCCGAGGCGACCGGATACCACGAGTTGATCGCGCACCTGGCGGGGAAGATGCCGCTTTCGGACGCGGTAGAGCAGATCAAGATTGCCACCCGGCAACTGGCGCGGCGGCAGATGAAATGGCTGCGGCGGTTTGCGCACGTCACTTGGATAGACGGCGCAAGGCCGGTGGAAGAGAGCGTTGAGCGGGTATTAGGAATCTGGAATACGGCGACGGAGCATTAGGGCAGCGCAATTTCGGCGCGTTGTAATGGCATTATATCGTCGAGGACTTGGTCGCACCATTTGTGGCCGATAACGGCGGCTGGGGCGGGAGGAGGGGCGGGCTGATGCACCATATGAACTATTATTGGGCGCAGCGGGCAGGCAGTTTTTGCGGGCGATGGTGTTCAAGTTTGCGCGGTGCGCAGGCCGAGTTTTTATGCGGAAGACGGGCTCGTTCGCAATTGCGAAATTGAGCCTGGGCGAGCCGAACGGATTCGGTTGGCCAGCGACGGTTTTTGACAAGGAGGTTTCCCACCCATCATTCCACCCACCGGACGGGGCGGAGTTCCATTCGGTATCAGAACGTGAAAATAGTGCAGGCGCGCCTGGGAGCTTATGGCCGTCTGATGCGTTGCGAGCGGCCGCGCCATTTGTGCAGGCTTTTTCGCATTCTGATCCAACCAGCGCGGCGGGCACGGATTCCGCCGCGGAGTCAGGCAACCTGCTCTCGGGCAGCTTGCTTATCACGGACGATACCATGAGTAGAATTAATACGAACATTGCGTCGCTTCAGGCACAACACACGTTAAGCCGCAACACCAGTGATCTTCAGACGCGGCTCCAGCGTTTATCAACGGGCTTAAAAATCAACAACGGCAAGGATGCGCCGGCCGGCTTGATCGCCAGCGAATCGTTGCGCAGTGAAATTGGGGGCATCAACCAGGCGATTGACAATTCCAGCCGCGCCGGCAACGTCATCGACACGGCCGAGGGTGCTCTTGGTGAAGTGTCATCGCTGCTGCTGGAACTGCAGGGCCTGACCAATCAGGCCGCCAACAGCGGTGCCTTGTCGCCTGACGAGATCAAGGCCAACCAGCTTCAGGTGGACGCGATCTTGAACAGCGTCAACCGCATTTCCAACACCACGCAGTTCAACGGCGTGAAACTGCTCAGCGGCGGCCTGGATTACACCACCAGCGGCGTTAACGCTTCCAACGTCGCGAACCTGCAACTCAACAGCGTGAACCTCCCCGACAATGGCTCGACCAATGTCGTGGTGCAGGTGCTGGCCAGCGCCAAGACGGGCGAGATTGATTTCGCCGGGGCGCAGTTGGGCACTTCGGCGGTGACGATTGAGGTGGCCGGCAATGCCGGGACCGAGCAGTTGTCCTTCGCCGCCGGCACGCACACAAGCGCCGTGGCGGTGGCCGTGAACCAGCTCAAATCAGCCACGGGCGTGAGCGCAACGGTCAGCGGCGCGGTACTGCGACTGAACTCGGCGGCGTATGGCTCGACGCAGTACGTAAGCCTGAAGGCCATCAACGGGACATTCGCCAACGGCAAGGCCTTTGGCGGCGACGCGAAGGTGTCGATCAACGGCGCCCGTGCGGATGTGGATGGTCTGGTGGCCTCGGTGCGCACCAGCACGCTGGACGCGAAGGTGGAGCTGACCTCCACATTCGGCCAGACGCTGGGAACAACGACGTTTGACGTGGTGGGCGGTGGCGCGAAGTTCCAGCTTGGGTCGGAAGTGACCCGGCAAGGTCAGATCAATGTCGGCATCTCGTCGGTGGCCGCGACCAAGCTGGGCAATGACGTGGATGGTTTCATCTCGTCGATTGGCAGCGGTGGCGCCAACAGCCTGGTGTCCGGCAACACGATCCAGGCGCAGAAGATCATCACCGACGCCATCAAGCAGGTGGCCGAAGTGCGCGGAAGGCTTGGCGCGTTCCAGAAGGACGTTCTGCAAACGAACGTAAACAGCCTTTCGGTAGCGCTGGAGAACGTCACCGCCAGCGAAAGCGCCATCCGGGACGCGGACTTCGCCGCGGAAACGGCCGCGTTGACGCGGTCGCAGATCCTGGTGCAGGCCAACACGTCGATCCTGGCCCAGGCGAACACAGCACCCCAGCAGGTGCTGACGCTGCTGCGTGGCGGGTAAATGGCCGCGACAGCAGGATAGACACCCCGAGGGCGGCCTACCGAAAGGCCGCCCTTTCCTTTTTGGATGATCTTGAGGTTTACAAAGGTGTGGCTTAGACTGTCGTCGCGGCGGCAGGGTATGGCGAGGCTGCCCCGCAACTGGTTTAAAACATGGATGATCTGAAAGCTGAGATAACTGTCAGCGCGCCTGTCTCCGGCGCACGAAGGGTCGGTTTAGCCGGATGTTCCGCTGGATGCGGTACGTTGCGGTGGTGTTTTGCATTGCCGCCGCGGCCACGGCGTATGCGGCCACCCGTCGCTTTGCGCGCGAGATTGTGGAAGGCCCCAACACCGGCAAGAGCGTCAGTCTGCTGTTGGAGCCCGCGTCGGAGCTTGCCGGAATTGGCGTTGATCGGGAAATGCGGGTTGACGTTGGCCCGCCGGTGGCGTCGCTGTCGGTCTGGATCATGGAACCGGCCCGTGCGCCGCTTGGAACGATCTTGTGCCTGCACGGCCACAATGCCAACAAGTGGTCGATGCTGGGGGCGGGGAAATTGCTGTCGGAGGCGGGGTATCGCTGCGTGCTGGTTGACCTGCGGGCGCATGGACGTTCGACGGGGCAGTATTTAACTTACGGCATACTCGGAGTCGCGAGACCTCTCGCAGTTGATCGACGCCCTGACGTTGCGCGGGGTGATTTCCGGCCCCATCGGCGTGTATGGACGATCGTATGGGGGCGCTGTCGCAATCGAGCTGGCGGCGGCCGACCCGCGCGTGCAGGCGGCGGTGTCGATCTCCGCATTCAGCTCCGTGCGCGATGTCATTCCACAATTCGGGCACAACGTGTTGTCGCCGGTGTCCTGGTTTTTCCTCCGAGCAACGATCCCGGCGGCCATCAACCGAGCGGGGCGGGTGGGGGGGTTCGATCCCGACCAGGCCAGTCCGCTGCGGGCAATCGGCGAAGACCAAGACGCCGATCCTGCTGATTCACGGGACGGCCGATACCTGGGTGCCGTGCGCTCAGAGCGAACGAATGCACGCGGCCGGCCTCGACCATACCAAGCTCATCCTCGTCAAAGGGGCGGGGCACGGCTTTGATCGCCGGGGCGAGGCGGCGACGACGGTAGCGGCGGAGGCGGTGGAGTGGTTTGGACAGTCGATGCACGACCCGCTGCGAACGCCAGTTTCGGCCGAGCTTGTGACGCGGCTTGCGATGATTGACTCTCCCTCCAGCAACTGATTGCATTGGACGGAGGAACAGCCAGCCATATAGGAAGCCCGCTCCAGCGGAAAATCTTAAATTGGTTGTTGAACGGGGAATACGGGGGTATATTGCTGGTGACGTTGCTGGCAGAGGGCTGCTGGCGCGGGCGAAGCCGAGTTTTTTCCGAACTTCATTTCCACGGTGTCGTTTCATCTCTGCGGCGTTCTGATGGCCGGGCGATCTTGTTCTGGAGCTTGGGCATGGAGTTGAGCTGGTCGTATCGCTTCATCAAACGCCTGATCGACCTGATCGGCGCCAGCGTCGGGTTGGTGCTCGCGGTGCCTGCCATCGGGTTGATTGCCCTGGCGATCAAGCTGACGTCGCGCGGGCCGGTCTTCTTTCGCCAGGAGCGCACGGGGTGGCGCGGCCGGTCGTTTCTGATGTATAAGTTCCGGACGATGACGGTCGATACGGTAGTGGAGGTGGGGCGGGAAACGCTGAGCACAGATCCGCGCATTACGCTAGTTGGGCGATTGCTCAGGCGCACGGGGTTGGACGAACTACCTCAACTGCTAAACGTGCTGATGGGCCAGATGACCCTCGTCGGTCCCCGGCCATTGCTTCAATGGGAGAACGACCAGTGCGATGCGCGGCAGGCCAAACGGCTGTCGGTGAAGCCGGGGTTGACGGGACTGTCGCAGGTCAACGGCCGCAACCGCATCGCGTGGGATGAGCGGGTGGAGTGGGACGTCCGATACGTCGAACGGGCCAGTGCCGCGCTGGATTTTCGCATCCTGCTGATGACGCTGCCTGTGATGCTGCTGGGGGAGAATGCCTATCGAGATCAGAAGGAGCGGGTGGAAGCGGTCGTGGTGAGACCAGTCGAGGCGGCGGTGGAGTAGCGGGGGCGATCAGCGGGTGTGGCGGGGAAATCGGTAGCAAATACAAACTGCGTTTGATAAGCCGGTTCAGGTTCGGCGTCGTCGCCGAGGGACGAAGGCCCATCACCCCCCGCCCTCACCCCGTCCCTCTCCCGGGGTACCGGGAGAGGGGGAGAGAGAGGAGAGGAGGAGGAGCAAGGGATTTCACAAGGCTCGGTAGCGTTCACTACCAACGACGCAAGGGCGACCTCTCGGTCGCCCCTGGGCATCGTCTCCCCTCCTTAACCGCGACTCTCCGCGTGTCGCGGGCATCTTCACCTCTCCTGCCGCGGCTCTCCCGGCCGCGGCGCATCTTCTCACCCTGCTAATTTGCGTGGGCCTCCAACGGTGTGCGAAACACGAATCGCCGTGTCAATCGCGCCTGCAATTCGTCGCGTTCTTCGATCAGCCGCTGCGTCACCTCCACGAGCACCGGCAGCACATTGGTCATGCTGTTCTGGTCGATCTGAACCGGATCCGCCTCCGAGTAATAAGCCCGGATCTCGGCCAGCAGATCGCGTACTTCGTGAGTGTTCATCGCGTGAGAGTTGTTCATGAATGCCTCCATAAGTTAATTGCCCTTTCAAGCCCCGTTCAAATTGACTTCTGACAAGCCTCGGCCTCGTCCACACGCCGCATCAACTCCAGCAGCACTGCCCTGTACTGCGTGTACTCCTGCGTGGTGTTCAACTCGGCGTCGGATCGGATGCTTCCCAAAAGCAGCGTTTCGAGCACGTCGGGAAGATTGGGGACGCGCAGTGCGCGGCGGGGATCGGAATCTTCAAACGCATCATCCCAGGAGATGGTGGCGCGGAAGTGTTCGCCGCCCGCGCGATATTCCGACCAGCCCAGCATGCGCTTGCGCCGATTGGGCCGCATCATGGTGAGGACGGCGCGAATGTCCTCCTCGAAAATCTGTTCGTCCATCCAACGGTCGGCGGCGCATTTTTGTTCGGTCAGTTGCATCATCGCTGTACACATCCTTGTGTTGTCGAGCCGCCGCGCGGGAAGCGGCCGCCGCCCCGAGGCGGCAAGCCGCTCCCCGCAGCGCAGCCAGCGTTTGAATCGGATGCGCCATCGCGCGAACTTCATAGCGACAAACCCTGCGCGCAGGGGTGACACACTGACGTTTCGGCCATGCCGGGGTCAAAAAATGGCGCGCAGCGGGTGGATGTTCACCGCGACAACTCCAAACCGAGCGTGAAAGAAAATTTCACGCGACAAGATTTCGCGGCGCACTCGTGGGGGAATGGAGAAGCGGGGAGAGTGAGGGACAAATAAAAGATGAGACGAGGATGAGTTGCTCGACCGGAAAAATGAACGACGGCCGCAAGAGCGTCGACAGCGCGTCCCATAATGAGGCCATTATTTTTTGCCATTGGGCATGCCTGTCGCGAGCGCCAATCGACTTAGGAGAAATGTCCCCGCCAGCCTGAAAATCTCGTTACCGGATCAAACCGGGGCCGAAGGCGGCCGACCGAATCACGGGCAAGTTGTACGGTCGGCCTGGTTGTCGGATGTCTCGACAGCTCACGTCAAGATGTATTGGCCTTCGGCAATCAAATCCCCCGCTTGGGGAATGGAGACTCATATGGTGCGTCAGAGATTGTCTGGCCTTCGCAGGAAGGTCATCGCTCAGAGTTGCGCAGTTGCAAGGGATGCTGGTCGAGCCGCTCGAAAGCCGGCAACTGCTCAGCGCGAGTTACGATCTGCGCGGCACGCTCCTGCCAAATCAGCCGCAGGCGTCGCAGAATTTTGGCTTGCAGATGGCCGCCAGCGGCAACCTGCTGCTGGTCGGCAACCCCAATCAAGGCGGCACTGACATCAACGGCCAGGGCGCGTCGGACGTGGGTGAAGTAAGCCTTGTGGACTCCAACACCCACGAGGTGTTGCACACGTTCGCCAATCCCGATCCGCACGCCGAAGACTTTTTTGGGGCGGCCGTCACGTTCGTGAACGGCAAGATCGCCATCAGCACCCTGGCCGAGGGCGGCGAGGGCGGCAAGGTCTATGTCTACACGCCGACGATCGTGAATGGCGAGACGGTTTATTCAACGCCACTCGAGATCGACGATCCAACGCAGCAGGGAACAATCGGAAACCCCGGCGGCCAAACGCCTTCGCCATCATTATTCGGCAGCCACCTCGCTGCCTACGGCGACAATGTTCTGGTGCAGTTGGCGCAGGACCCGACCACCGACAGCCAGCATAGTGGAAGCGTCTATTTGTTTGACGCGAGCAGCGGCAGCGTGATTCAAAAGTTTGAAGCGCCGGCCGGCGATCAAGGCGCGGGCGACGCTTTCGGGCGGTCGATGGCGGTTCAGGGCAACCAGATCTTGATCGGCGCCAACGGCGTCGCCAGTGGTCCGACGCACCTGAACGTCGGCGCGGCCTATCTCTTCGATGGTGCGAGCGGCAACCTGCTCCACCGCTTCGCCGAGCCGGATGCCAGCGCCGGCGATCAGCACCTGTTTGGAACGGCCGTCGCCTTTGACGGAAGCAGTCCGATCATCAGCGCCCCGGGCGATGACGGCGCAGGCCGGGCCGGGAGCGTGCTATGAGTTTGCGCCAAGCGGCGACTTGACTCGCACGTTTGATGATCCAAGCCACCTCGACGGCTTCAACGAGCAGTTCGGTACTTCGATGACGGTCTCTGGCGGAAACCTGATCGTCGGCTCGCCTCAGCAAACGGCCCTGGTGCAATTCACCGACACCGATGATGCCGGGAACCCGATCCTCGTTGAATCGCCATTTCCCGTGGGCGAGGCCTTCGCGTTTGATCTGTCCCAAGCCCAGCCAAACGCCGTCGCCATCGACAACCCCAACAAGCCCGCCACCAGCGACGATATCCACGGCAGCCCCGACAACTTCGGCGCGGCCGTGATTTCGTCGGGCGCCAGCGTCTATATCGCGAATCCCAATTCGGATCAGGCGGCCGTTGACGCAGGCGCGATTTACAAATTCTCGCCGCACGTAAACGCCCCGCCTCCGCCGCCGGTGACGGTCGCACCGCCCACCGCGAATGCGGGCAATGATCAGACCGTGCTGGAAGGCAGCACCGTGCAATTCTCCGGATCAGGCTCGGCCGACACCGGCCACACCATTTCCGCATACGCCTGGGATTTCAATTACGCCGGCACCCCGGCCAGCTTCCATGCCGACGCGAACGGGCAAACCGCCTCCAGCACGTTCAGCAACGGCTCGCATATTGTCGCGCTGCGCGTCACGGACGACACCGGACAAACCGCCGTCAGCACGGTTCACGTCACGGTGAACAACGTCCCGCCGCAGGTGTCGCCGATCTCCGGGCCAACGCAGGCGGTGGCCCAGCAGGCGCTGTCATTTAACGGCTCATTCACCGATCCAGGCCTCAATGACACGTATCAGGTGCAGTGGAATTTCGGCGATGGCTCAACCATCGCCTTTCATCCCTCAACCGACGCGGGCGCACTGCACGTCAGCCACACCTTTATTACGACCGGATCGTTTCCAGTAACGCTGAGCGTTCGCGACGGCGACGGCGCGGTGACCACCGTCAGCAGCGTCGTCAACGTGTCGAACGCAAACGTGCAGAACGGCAACCTCTTCGTAGGCGGCACGACGGGCGACGATGACCTGGCGCTGACGGCCGGGAAAAACGGCGCGGTCAAGGTGTCGATCAACGGCGCGGCGGCCGTCTCCTACAGCCCCACCGGGCACATCGTGCTGCTGGGCGGGGAGGGAAATGACACACTGCACGTCGGAGCAGGCGTAACCCTCAACGCTGAATTGTACGGCGGCGCGGGTGACGACAACCTGCACGGCGGCGGCGGCAGCGACATCCTCGACGGTGACGACGGCAACGACACCATCGTCGGCGGCACCGGCCGGGATGTCGTCATCGGCGGCCGCGGCGCCGATCGCCTCAGTGGCGGCCTGGGCGACGACATCATCGTCGGCGGCGACTCGCCCTACGAGGGCAACAGCCCCGCGCTCGAAGCAGCCCTGGCCGAATGGACCAGCACCCGCGACTTCACGACGCGCGTCAAGAACCTTCGCGACGGCTCAGGTAGCACAACGCACTGAACGGCTCGGTCTTTTTCAAGGCCGACCAGACGATCTTCGATGATGGCGTCAAAGACGTAATGACCGGCGGCGCAGGCAGCGACTGGTTCTTCTTCGACCCCAACGGGCCGACGAAAGACAAAGTCACCGACCTGACCTCGGCCGACGTGGCAGATGCGGATCTGCTGCAGGCGCCGTAAGTTTCTAAACTTTACTAAAATGGCGAAGGCCCCGGCGCGTCCACCGCGCCGGGGCCTTTTGATGGGGTAACACAAGAGATGACGGCAAGATGAAGGTTTAACCATTTTGCAGAACAATTGCCGGCGAAAAGAAGTAGACGTATTACGCCTCAAATCGGGTATATTGAATTTGTGCCCATTCCCGGCGAAAATGTCGCTAAGGACATTCCTGCAATTGCTGAGAGGTAAACCCCAATGATTCGACCCCGCCTCCGACTTGTGCGCAGCGTCATTAACCTTTTGCCTGGCCTTGGGCCTCGCCAGCTCGGCCAAGGCTGCCAACCCGGACGACGTTCGGGCGGCCATTGAAAAGGGCAAGAAATATCTGTGGGACCAGTTCGGCAAGAATGGGCCGTGCTGGGAGCAAGCTGCGGCGCCGATGCGGATCGCAAGGGAACGGCGGACTTCAAGAAAGACTGCTGGGGCGGCCTCACCGCGACCGTCGCCTACACCATGCTCGCCACCGGCGAAGACCCCGGAAACAATCCAAAGCTTAAAGAAGCCATCGATTTTCTGCTGAAGGAGAAGCTGGTCGGACCCTATGCCGTGGGGATGCGGACGCAGGTTTGGCTCAACGCTTACAAATACCGCAAGCTCGACGCCTACAAAACAGCCGCCAAGGCAGACGGAAAGTTCCTGGGCGACTTGGTGAAGTTGTCGCCCAAATCGGCAGCCAGCATAGGTCTGTACAATTACGTGCTCGGGCCCGGAGGAGCCTGCGCGCCGATCACAGTTGCAGCAACTACGGCGTCCTTGGGGAGTGGGCCTGTTCGATGCTGGACATCGAGCCTCCGAAGCTGGCGGATGGGCAGGCCTATTGGCCGCTGATGGACAAAGCCTGGCGGCGCGATCAAAACAAAGATGGATCGTGGGGCTACGACAAAGGTCAGACGCCCGGCACGCTGACCATGACCACCGCGGGCATCGCAACACTGTACATCACTCAGGACATGCTCGAGCGAGGCCGGCGTGGAGTGCAAAGGCACGGCGGTCGACGCAGACATCCAGCGCGGCGTGAAATGGATCGGCGAGCACCTCAAAGAGGTGGGCGGCGAATGGCGCAACTACGCCCTCTATAACGTCGAACGCCTCGGGACGGCCGGCGGGTACAAGTACATCGGCGACATCAACTGGTATGACTTTGGCGCTGATGTACTGGTGAAGAGCCAGATAAAGCTGACGGCCACTGGGACGGCGGCCACAGCCCGCTGGCTCACACCTGCTTTGCGAATTTTGTTCATGGTCCACGGCAGCGCCGCCGGTCATGATGAACAAGCTCCAGTATTCGTTGGAAGGAGCGGCCAAGCCGGCCGCACCGGTGCAAAAGGCGGCGGCGGCCAAGGAGCCCGCCAAAGAAGGGGGTAAGGATGCCCCGGCCGCGCCCGTCAATACTGGGCCTGTCGCCCACTGGAACCAGCGGCATCGCGATCTGGCAAACCTGACGCACTGGCTCGGACTCGAGTCTGAGCGCGAGGTGAACTGGCAGATCGTCAATCTCGCAGCACCGGCCGAAGAACTGCACGATGCCCCCATCCTCTACATCACCGGCAACGAGGCCATCAGCTTCAACGAAGCCGACATGAGCAAGCTGCGTGAGTACGTAGAAACCGGCGGCATGATCCTCGGAAACGCCGATTGCATGAGCGAGACATTCGTCAGTGCGTTCAAGAAGCTCGCGACGAAGCTCTTCCCGCAGTACGAAATGCGCAGACCTGGCCAGCGAGCCCACACACCCATTTTTTACCAAGGAACAATTCAACTCGGCCGACTGGAAGCTCAAGCCGACAGTCTGGTCATTGACCAACGGCGCCCGCGAACTGATGGTCCTGTTGCCCACAGATCCCTCCAAGATGTGGCACCAACGCTCGTTCAAGATGCACCCCGAGCAGAGCCAGTTGATGGCCAACATCTATCTCTACTCGATCGATCAGGTCAAAGGGCTGACCAAGGGTGAAACCTACCTGGTGAAAACAAACCCACAGGCCAAGATCAGCCAGGAGATCAAGCTGGCTCGCCTCGAGTACGAGGGCAACTGGAACCCCGAGCCAGGTGGCTGGCGGCGCGAGGCGGCCGTGATGAACAATGAAAACCAGACCAAGCTCGTAGTCGAAACCGTAAAGCTCGGTGATAAAAAGCTGAACAAGGACTATAAGGTCGCGCACCTGACCGGCACCGGCAGCAAGTTCGTCCTGAAGCCGGCATTGGAAGCGGAATTGGTGGAGTGGGTGAAAGGCGGAGGCACGTTGATCGTTGACGCCTGTGGCGGCGGCGCGGCCTTCTTTCAGTCCATGGATGCGGCCCTGGGCAAGATGTTCCCCGATCCCAACGGCGGAACGCTGCTGAAAGCGGACGATCCAATCCTGGCTTCGGCCGGCGGCGTGGCGCCCGCCTTCACCATCCCCGCCAACGGTGACAAGCCCCCGCCGGCGTTCCGCAAGTTCGCCCGAAATATCTTGCAGGCCAGTGCCAAGTCGCCTCAGATACGCGCGCTGGAAGTCAACGGACGCAAGGCCGTCTTCATCAGCCGCGAAGACCTGAGCACCGGCCTGGTGGGCGAGGCCGTTGACGGAATCAACGGCTACACCCCCGAGACAGCATCACGCCTGATGGCCAGCATGGTCATCTACGGCTATAAGGGACCGCCCGCGCCGGCGGCCGTTGGCAAGCCCCCCACGACCGCCCCCGCCAAGGGCGAAGGACCCGCGGCCGTTGGCAAGTAAATCTCTCTAAAGGAAGATCCATGACGCAGAGTGAGTTTCTGGCCCAGCATCTGGCGGCCAATTTTGAATTACTGAAAATGACCATCGCCGACATGAGCGACGCCGATCTTTTGGTCCGCCCTGTTCCCGGCGCAAACCACCCCAAATGGCAGATCGGCCATCTGGCCGGCGTCGAGGGCAAACTGCTCATGCAGGCCGGCGGCACCGGCTTCCCGGAATTGCCGGCCGGTTTTTCAGACCGTTTCAACAAGACCACCGCCGGCAACGACGATCCGGCCTTCTTCCCGAGCAAAGAGGCAATGCTGGATATCTATTCAAAAGTTCGAGCGGCCGCCGTCGCGTGGGTCAAGACGCTTTCCCCGCAGGACATGGAAAAGCCAGGGCCAGAAGAGCTTCGCAGCTTTGCGGCAACGGTGGGTGACCTGATCCTGATGACCTCAACCCACCTCACCATGCATCTGGGACAGATTCAGGTGCTTCGCAGAAAGCTGGGCAAGCCGGTCCTGTTCTGAAGCCCTATAAATTGGTGCTCGTGCAAACGCCTTGACCAACCGCCACGAAGCGACGGATAATCGTGGTGGCCGCATGAACAGGAACCCTCGGGCCGCGCATGCATCCTTCGGGCATATGGCATGAAATGGATTCGCGGAAAAAAGGCGCTGATAACAGGAGCGGCCTCCGGCATCGGGCGCAGCATCGCGCTATCCCTCGCCCGCGAAGGCGCTGACGTCTGGCTCCTTGATATTGACGCACAAGGCCTGCGCGAGAGTGTCGAGGCATGTAGCAATGCCGGCGTCGAAGCGGTGGGGGAGGTGTGCGACCTTGCCGAGTCCTCCCAGATCTCCGATGCGGTCAGAAGCATTCTTCGCCGCTGGGGAAAGCTGGATATCCTGGTCAACAACGCCGGGGTCTGCTATTACGGCCCGTGTGAAAACATGAGCGCGCAGCAGTGGGATTGGCTCATGGGCGTCAACCTTCGCGCCCCCATCCAACTCACGCGTGAATTGCTCCCCACCTTGCTCGCACAGCCCGAGGCCCACATCCTGAATGTCTGCAGCATCGCGGGCCTGATGGCCGCCAAACGCATGGCCGCCTACCACGCAAGCAAGTTCGCGCTGGTGGGTTTTAGCGAGGCGCTGCGGGTGGAATATGCCCGCACCAACATGGGCGTCACCGCCCTCTGCCCCGGGTTTGTCACCACAAAAATGTTCGATTCCACCGTGAACGGCCACGCCTGCAAGCCCGTCCCCCGGCCGCCCGCATGGATGTGTACCACGCCCGATTACGTCGCGGGAGTGGCAATCAAAGCCATCCGCCGCAATCGCGGTTTTGTGCTGATCACCATGACCGCGCGCGTTCTCTGGGCAGTGCGCCGAATGATGCCACGCGTCTTTGATTTCATCCGCCTGGAGGGTTGGCGCGGGCGCAAGTGCCAGGAGAAGCGCCAGGCAAACGCTTCCCCCGTCGCGCTGAATTCCGGCGTTGCCCATGACGTCGCACGGCGTCGCCACACAACCGTCCGCGACGCTTGACCATTCCTGAACATGGACATCATTGACCGCTCAGATCGCATCTGCATCATCGGCGGCGGAAGCTCCGGTCTGGCGGCCGCGCACAATCTCAAAGACCATGGCCTGCGCGGACATCCTCGAGCGCGAGGACCAGCTTGGCGGCAACTGGAACTACAACAAACCCTGCGCCCGTGTCTACCGCTCGACGCGGATGATCTCTTCCAAGAGCTTCACGCAGTTCCCGGATTTTCCATTTCCATCGCACTATCCCGACTACCCCCACCACGCGCAGGTTCTGGAATACCTGCAGGCCTACGCGGCCCACTTTGGCATCGACCGGCAAATCGAATTCAGCACCAGCGTGGAGCGGATCAGCCCCGAAAGCACCAGCGCTTCAGCTTCCCCCGCCCCACATTGGCGGGTCACGCTGGCATCAGGACAAACCCGGCGCTATGGCGGAGTAGTAGTCGCCAACGGTCACAACTGGTCGCCCAAATTCCCCAAATATGAAGGCGAATTTTCCGGCCAGGTGATGCACTCGGCCGACTACCGCACCCCCGACGCCCTGGCCGCAAAACGCGTTCTGGTGGTCGGCGGCGGTAACAGCGGGTGTGACATCGCCTGCGAAGCCGCGCAGCACGCGGCCGCCACTTTTCATTCCACCCGGCGAGGCTACTGGTATATCCCCAAGTACCTCTTCGGCAGGCCCTCCGACCGAATGGTCGACAAACTGCTCAAGGCGGGAGTTCCGCTGTCGATGCGACGCGGCATCATCCGGACTGCGCTGAGGCTGGCGGTGGGATCGCCCCAGAGATTTGGCCTGCCGAAGCCCGATCACAAGCTGTTCGAAACCCACCCCATCGTCAACACGCTGCTGCTGTATTACGTGCAGCATGGCGCAATCGCCCCCAAGCCCGAAATCCTGCGGCTGGATGGAAAGACTGTTCACTTCACCGACGGCACCGCGCAGGAAGTCGATCTGATTGTCTACGCGACCGGCTACAACATCGTCTTCCCGTTTATCGACACAGCTCTGTTGAACTGGCAGGACGGCCGGCCGCGACTGGCTTACAACGTTTTCCATCCCGCCTTCGACAACCTTTTCGTCATCGGCCTGATCCAACCCGACAGCGGCCAGTTTGGCCTGGTTCACTGGCAGAGCAAGGCCGTCGCAACTTACGTGCAGGGGTTGCGGGAGGAATGGGCCTCGGTGGATAAGTTCCGGCGCACCAAGTCACAACTCAACATCAATCTCGACGGCGGCATTCACTACAAAGATTCAACACGCCACTATCTGGAGGTGGAGCACTGGAGCTACCGCAAAGCCCTGCGCCGCCTGGTCGATGAACTCTCAAAAGATGCACGCGCCCGTCCCAACATTGACCAGGTCCGCAACCCGGTGGCCGCGCCGGGCGTCTGACAGGTGGGATTCAAGTTTTGACCCAGGGAGTGTCGCAAGCGCCCGCCAGGTGGTTTGCGAGGCGCGCCTGCACAAAAAACCAGTCACTCAGGCGATTCAGGTAAATCAAAAACACATGCGGCACCGGCCGATCCTGCGCAAACGCCACCAGTAACCGCTCAGCCCTCCGGCAAATCGTGCGGGCAATGTGAAGCCGACCCGCCGACTCCACCCCGCCCGGCAAAATGAAATTCCGCAGCGCTGGAAGCTGATCGGTCGCCGAATCCATCTCCATCTCAAGTCGCGAAATACACGCCTCATCAAAATGCGGCAAAGACGCCGCCGACGGGCTCGTCTCCGGCGTTGCCAGGTGTGAGCCCAGCACGAAAAGCTCGTTCTGAATCTGGTGGAGCGCGTCAACAATAGGCACAGGCGCAACAATAGCGGCGTGGCCGATGGCGGCGTTCAACTCATCAATCGTGCCGTAACAGTCGATGCGCGGATCATCCTTGCGCACACGCTGGCCGCCAAACAGCCCCGTCGATCCATCGTCGCCGGTGCGGGTATATATTTTCATGCCGGAATGATGGGGCGAGCCGCAAGGGGTGGCAAGGGCTCTATCAGACGCGAATCACTTCCACGCCCGCGTCCTCAAATCTTTTGAGGGTGTCGCTGTTTTCCTCGGAGTGGTTGGTGACGAGGCAGTCGATTTCGTCCAGCGTACAAACCTGACACATCGCGTGTCGGTTGATCTTGCTGGCGTCGGCCAGGACGGCCACGCGTTCGGCGCTGGCGATCATGCGGCGCTCGGTTTCAACCACAAGCTCGTTGGTGTTAAACAAACCGTCCGTCGTAAGCCCGCCAACCGAAAGAAATGCCCAGCGGGCATGATACTGGGCAAGGCTCGACTGGGCGCCAGGCCCAACCAATAGCCCAGAGTTGGGGTAGAGATATCCCCCGGTAAGGAAGACTTCCAGCCCCTTGTGATGCCGCGACTTTTCATCCAGAACACTCGCCAGTCGCAGCGAGTTGGTAATGATGTGCAGGGGAAAACTGGGAAGGCACGAGGCCAGGTGAAACGTGGTTGTGCCGCCATCAACGATCACCGCATCGCCAGGATTCAGCAGTTTCGCAGCCCGCCCCGCCAGCGCCTCCTTGGCATCAGAATACTGCACCTCCCGCAGCGCGAATGGAATCATGTCGTCCCCCTGCATGGTGGCGATGCCCGCCCCGATGCCGGCGAACCACGCCCTTTTCCGCCAGCTCAATAAAGTCGCGACGAACCGTCGCCGGGCTGGCCGCCGTCAGTTCAACGGCATCCGCAACGCCAAGGAACTTGCGTTCGCTCAGCGCCTTGAGGATCAGATCCTGTCGTTCGTAAGAGGTCATGTGACGCAGTGTGGAGATCATGGAGGGTTACAAACTCCCTTCGATTTTCTGACAGCACTCATACCTACGGCTTAAAATGAAAAATGTTGAGCAAAAAAGACTTGCATTGATCTTTCAGATGACGTAATATGATTGGAATTGATCGAAGTTGATTATTTGTCCCGCTCCACTAAAGGACACCCGTGGCGACCCTGTCTCTTGAGCTTGGACTAAAAACCGACCCCATTGAATATCGCTACTCCTTCGACTGGCTCTTCGGACTGCTGGCCGAGGAAAAGGTTCAGCACGTGCAGTTGGGCACGTTCTTCGAAATCTACCAGTTGCCCGACGCGTATTTCAGTGACCTGCGCCGGCGGGCCGAGGACCACGGCCTCGTCATCGACAGCATCTTCACCGCCCATCGCGAGCTTGGCGGTTTCTTTCGCGACGACGGCCCCGGCTGGGTAGATCTGGCCCGCAAAAACTTCGAGCGGCTCATCCAGGTCGGGCGACTGGTGGGGGCCAAATCAGTCGGCTCCAATCCCGGCGCGGTGCTCCGCGACCGCATTGGCTCCAAGCCGGCCGGTGTGAAGACGTATCTTCGTCACATGAAAGAACTGATGCAGGTGGCCGCCAGTGAAGGGGTGGAATGGCTCACCATTGAACCGATGTCATGCCTTGCCGAGCCGCCCACCCTGCCCGACGAAATGCGCGAGATGGCCCAGGAACTCAGCGCCCATCACGCGGCCAATCCCACCTCCACCGCGAAAGTCGGATATTGTCTCGACATCGCCCACGGCTACGCCACCGCCGACAAACAGGTGAAGTTCGACAACATGCAACTGTTCGAGGCAGCGCTTCCCTACACGTCCGAACTGCACCTGAAAAATACCGACAAGCTGTTCAATTCAACCTTCGGCTTCTCAGCCGCCGAGCGCGAAAAAGGCATCGTCCGCGTCGAAGACTTCCGCGATCGCCTGCTGGCACGAGCAGCCGAACTGCCTGTCAAAACTATGGTCGGCTACCTTGAAATCGGCGGCCCGAAACTGGGCGCGATTACTCCGATCCGCAGTTAGAAGGAATGCTGCGTGAATCACTGCGATACCTGAAAGACGCCTTCGCACCAAACTGTCAGAAAAACGGGCAGAAACAAAAGCGCAAGCCCCCATCTCGCTTGCAACAAGGACCGCCGTTCAGATCGCGCCGTCCATGATGTGCGCTGACATGCTGAACTTCGAGCGGCACGTTCGGCAACTGGAAGAGGCCGGAACCGATCTGTTTCACTTTGACTTGATGGATGCCCACTTCGCCCCCAACATGCCCATGGGCCTGGGAATTCTCGAGCAACTTCGGCCAAAAACCGCCGTCCCTTTCGACGTCCACCTGATGGTCGAAAACAATGACTTGTTCATTCACGAGCTGTCCAAAATCGGTGTCGAGCAGATTTCCGTACACGTAGAATCGGCCAGGCATCTCGATCGCACGCTAAGCCTCATCCGCGAAAAGGGCATTAAGGCCGGTGTGGCACTCAACCCCGCCACGCCTCTATCGGCCCTGGACTACGTGCTCGACAGCCTCGACTTCATTCTCATCATGACCGTCAACCCCGGTTTCGCCGGGCAGAAACTGGTCAAAAACGCCATCCAGAAAATCGCCGACTGCCGGCGTTTGCTCAGGTCGCGTGCGAAAGAAATTCCGATTCAGGTCGATGGCAATGTCAGCTTCGAAAACATCCCAAAAATGGTGGACGCCGGCGCGAGTATCCTGGTGGCCGGGACCAGCAGCGTATTCCACAAAGGGGCGACGCTGAAGGACAACTTCGCCAGAACGCGCGAGGCCATCGCAACCGGATTGAAAATGCGCAGAGGAGGCGGCCCAATGAACGACTCGACAACGATGAAAGCGCTGGTGCTGCACGCCGTGGGCGATCTTCGCTACGAGTCCATCGCCCGGCCCCAGCCCGGCCCCGGCGCGGCGCTGGTGCGAATCGGCTTCTGCGGCGTCTGCGGCTCCGACATTCCTCGCATCTTCTCCAAAGGCACTTATCATTTCCCCACCGTCTGCGGCCACGAATTCGCCGGAACCGTGGAGGCCGTCGGCGAGGGCGTGAACAGCGTGCATATCGGCGACCGCGTCGCCGTGTTCCCCCTCCTGTGGTGCGGCCGATGCGCGGCCTGCGAAAAGGGGCAGTACGTCCAGTGCCACGATTACGATTATCTGGGTTCCCGCTCCGACGGCGGATTCGCCCAGTACGTCGTCGCGCCCGAACGCAACCTCATCCGCGTGCCGGCAGGCGTCAGCCTCGAAGAAGCGGCCATGACCGAGCCGGCCGCCGTCGCCCTCCATGCCGTGAAGCGCGTGGGCACGCCAATCATCGGCCAAACCGTCGCCATCTTCGGCGCCGGCCCCATCGGCCTGATGGTGGCCCTGTGGTCCCGGGCGATGGGCGCGGCGCAGGTCATCATCTTTGACCTCGTGCCCGAAAAGCTGGAGCTGGCCAGGAAACTCGGCTTCACGCTCGCGCTGAATAGCCGCGCCAAAGATCCTGTGGCCGCCGTCAATGAGTTAACCGGCGGTGACGGCGCGCACCTTTGCATCGACGGCGCCGGCGTCCCCGCCACGCTGCTCCAGGCCATGGGCACTGCCCGGCGCGGCGGAGCCGTTGTGCTCCTGGGAAACCCCAGCGCCGACGTCACCGTCCCAGCCAATCTCCTGTCCCAATTGATGCGGCGCGAAGTGCGCCTGTTAGGCACCTGGAATTCCGATTACAGCGCTGCGGGCAATGATGACGACTGGCGCGCCAGCCTCGCCGCGATGGCCAACGGCTCGCTGCCGCTCAAGCCGCTGATTACACATAGCGTCGCCCTGCCCGAGGCCGCCGATGTGCTCGCCGGCATCAAGGAGCAGCGCGAGTTTTACTCAAAGGTCTTGATCCATCCGTAACAAAACTGATTTACCTCTATTGCAACCAAAGGAAACGTCATGAAAGCCGCCGTTCTTCAAGCTCTGAATAAGCTCACCCTGCTGGATGTCCCCACGCCCGAAATCGACGACCACTCCGCCTTGATGCGCGTCGAAGCCGTCAGCATCTGCGGCTCGGACGTGCGAATCCTGCATCACGGCAACCCCCGCGTAAAACCGCCCACCATCATCGGCCACGAAACCGCCGGCGTGGTGATCAAAGTCGGCAAAAACGTAACCCGCGTAAAAGAAGGCGATCGCGTCGCCATCGGTGCCGATGTTCCCTGCGGCGAATGCCATTGGTGCCGCAACGGCCTGGGAAACAACTGCGCCATCAACTACGCCGTGGGCTATCAGATCCCCGGCGCGTTCGCGCAGTTCATGAAGCTGCCCCGGCTGCTCCTGGAACAGGGGCCGGTGACGCCCTTTTCCGAGAAGCTGAATTTCGAAGAGGCCGCCCTGGCCGAGCCGCTGGCATGCGCCATCAACGGCTTCGAGCTGGTGAATTTGTCGCTGGGCAAATCAGTGGTCATCATCGGCCTCGGGCCCATCGGATGCATGATGATCGACCTAGCTCGCATCATGGGGGCAACGAAGGTGATCGGCGTGCAGCGCAGCAAGCTCCGCATGGAAATCGCCCGCCAATACGAGGCCGACGCCTACATCGCCTCCGATGAAGAAGATGTCGTCAAGCGTTGCCGCGAACTGACCGGCGGCGAAGGGCCCGACATCGTCATCACGGCCGCGGGTTCCGTCGAAAGCCATGAGCAGGCCATCGAAATGGTCGCCCATCGCGGCTACGTCAACCTGTTCGGCGGCCTGTCCAAAGACTCCCGCCCCATGAGCCTCCTGTCCAACACCATCCACTACAAAGAATGCTTCCTCACCGGCTCCCACGGCTGCGTCCCGCGCCACCACGAATTGGCCGTGCGACTCCTCGAGCAGGGCCTGGTGCGCGTAAAGCCCCTCATTACGCACCGCTTCCCGCTGTCAAAAGTTCACGAGGCATTTGAAACAATGGAAAGCCGCAAAGGAATGAAGATCGTGGTGCAGCCGAATTGAGCTCATGTAAAGGACATGGGCCGGCCATCCTCTCCCAAAGGCCGGAAATAGCCGTTGATCTTCAGATTATCGAGAACACAATCGTTGAGGATGAGCTCATACAGGAACACGATCTGAGCGTGCTGTTAATCCCGGCAGCGGCCGAGACCGGCGTTTATTGACAGGCGTGATGCACGAAAGAGAGGCTGGTCAGCGGACGCCGATTTTCAGGGTGCGGCCTTCTTTGGCGGCGTCGGCGGCGGTGAGGATCAGGTCGAGGGACTGGTAGCCTTCGTGGCCGTCGATCTCAGGGGGCTCGTTGGTGAGGATGGAGCGGGTAAAGGAGTCGATGATGCCTGACGCCACCTGCTTCACGTTGGTGGACATCTCGCCGACCTTGTGCATTTCGCGATCGCCGTTTTTGTAGGTGACGATGATGCCGTAGACCGGATCAGCGCCTAAGGCCAACACGCCGTTCTGACAGTAGAGGATGGTGTAATTTTCTTCAGGCGCCGTAGTTCGTCCAGGAGAGGATCATCGTGCCGATCACGCCGCTGACGGTCTTGAGCAGGAGGTTGGCGTTGTCGTCCAGGGGGATGAGGTTGCCTTCGGCGTCGCGCTTGTCGAGCGTGCTGATGATGCCGGCAACTTCGGCAAATTCTTCGCCCAGATAGCCAGCGCATCAGGTCGGCTTTATGAACGCCCAGATCGCCGGTGACGCCCATGAAGGCCTGGGTCTTATTGAAGAACCAGGATTTGGCGGCATCGACGGACCAGCCTTCGGGGCCGGGATGTTTGAAGGCGGTGCGGAAGGAGAGGACCTTGCCGAGGCGGCCGGTGGAGAGGATTTCCTTGGCGCGCACGTGCGGGGGCATGAGACGCTGGTTCAGGCCGATCATGAGAAACTTGTTGTTCTTTTTGGCGGCGGCCATCATCGCCCTGGCGTCTTCGCGGGTGGTCGCCATCGGCTTTTCGCACAAAACGTGCTTGCCGGCATTGAGCGCTTCGATGCTCATGGGGGCGTGCGTGCTATTGGGGCCGCAGACGACCACGGCGTCGATATCGGGGGCTTTGAGGAGATCGTGGTAGTCGGTGAAGGGGGTGGCGCTGTATTGCTTGCCGAGGGTCTCAGCGCGGCCAGGGGAGGGATCGGCGACCGCGACGACGCGGGAGTCACAGTTGCTGTGACACTCGGGGAGGTGGCGGCGTTGAGCGATGGCACCGCAGCCGATGATGCCGTACTTCACGGGCATAAAATTTGACTCCTGTGCGAGGCGAGTGAGGTGGTAGCCCTCATGTTACCGCCGCTAATTTGACGTGTTGAAGTCGGTTGGTCAACAGCACCATGCAACCAGACGTCATTATGCCGTGGGCTGTTCGCCTGGTGATCGATAGAACGTCTTGTCAGGATTGATGATAAGCCATGCGGCGGCGGATAGAAGATACATGGCGGCGTAGACGGCAAAGAGGGTGGGCCAGCCAAAACGGTTGAAGATCATGGCGCCGATGACGGGTTGGAGAAAGTTTCCGCCGAGGTTGCCGAGCATGTTAACAAAGCCGGCGGCGATGCCGGCGTGAGCGCCGCCGATTTCGATGATGGCGGCCCAATTGGCGCTTTGGCCGAGATCGTAGGCCGCCATGCAGATGCACATGAGGACGACCGCCTGGGTGGGGGTGTGGACGAAGCAGAGGCCGAAGATGGCGATGGCGGCGATAGTCCGGCCGACGATGGGCAGGACGGCCCGGCCAAAGCGGTGGCGACCGGTGGTGCGGATGATGGCATCGGAGAGCCATCCGCCGGCAAGGCAGGCGACGCCGCCAGCAGAGCATTGGAGCAGCGCTCAGCCATTCGGAGCCGCGGTAGTCGATGTGATGCACTTCAAGCAGGAAACGGGGAAGCCAACTGACGAAGAACGACCAGCCGAAATTGCCGAAGACATATCCAAGGGAGAGGGCCCAGAGGTTGCGGCTGGTGAGCATGGCCAGCCAGATGTGGCGCGGGGTTTTGGAATGGGTTTCGGAATCAGAGGCGGGGCGATTGGCGGCGATGAGGGTTCGTTCGGCGTTGTTGACTGACGGCTTTTCGGCCGGGTCGTCGCGAAACCAGGGGTAGAAGAGGCCAACCCAGACCAGGCCGGCCAGGCCGCAGGAGATGAAGCCCATGCGCCAGGCGGGGAGATTTGAGAGATAAGGGATGTTGGCGATGGCGGAGCGGAAGGAATGGGTGTCGATGGCGCGGAGCAGGGAGCCAAAAAGGATGGGGGAGAAGGCGGCGCCCCAGCGTGCGACGAGCCAGAGCAGGCCGCTGGCCCGGCCTTGGGCGCTGGCTGGCAACCAGCGCGATTGGACGCGGGCGATGCCGGGATAAGCGCCCGCCTCGCCGACGCCAAAAAAGAAGCGAAAGGCCAGGAGAGAGAGAAAGCCGGTGGCCGAGCCAGAGAGCGCGGTGAAGAGGGACCAGGCCAGGACAATGCGGGTAAGCGTGCGGCGTGCGCCAAAGCGTTCGGCGAGCCAGCCGCCGGGGATTTCGAAGAGGGCGTAGGCCAGCCAGAAGGCGCTGAAGATCCAGCCCATGCGGGTGTCGTCGATGTGGAGATCGTGCTGGATGTCGCCTTGGGCGCGGACGATGCAGACGCGGTCAAAGTAGGTGAGGAAGGAGAGGGCGCAGAGGAAGGCCAGGACGGTGTAGCGCACGCGCGTCGGGCGCGGGGCTTGAAGGTTTGGCGGCGTGGTCGAGCGTCGAGGGAGTGGTGGTCACGAAGATTGTGATGAATTAATAATCGCGCACCGCGCCGTCGGGGGCTTTGGGGACTGGCCACTTGTATTTGCGCTTGGGATCGTCGTTGACTTTGGCGATTGCCGATTCGTCCATCTCCACGCCCAGCCCCGGCCCTTGCGGGAGGGAGGCGTAGCCGTCGGCGTCGACGCTCCAGTTTTTGTTCGCGACGCCGGGGGGCATAAGGTGGCCGTCGAGATACGCTTCGTGAATCAGGAAGAACGGGATCGAGGCCGCGACGTGCAGGCTGGCGGTGAGGCCCAGTTCGGACATGGTGCAGTGGGGCGCGAGGGGGATCATGTAGGCTTCGCAGAGGTTGGCGATTTTTTTCATCTGGCTGATGCCGCCGGTCTGGCCGCAGTCGGGCTGGAGAATGTCGATGCAGCGTTCCTGCAAATAAGGGATGATGCCCCAGATGGTGCGATCGCGTTCGCCGGTGGCGATGGGAACCTGCACGGCGGCCTTGATGCGCTTGAAGACCTCGATGTTGCCCGGGACGGCCGGCTCTTCAATCCACAGCACATCATACGGCTTGATGGCGTTGGCAAATTGAATGAGCATGGGAGGCGGGAGGGCGCAGTGGGCATCGAACATCACGCTGCCGGAGGGGCCGACTTTTTTGCGGGCCGTCTTCGACCATTCTCACCAGGCCGGTGATGTCGCTCGGATCGGCCGAGAAGGGATGCGGGCCGCCCGTGCCAACTTTAATAGCTTTGGCGGTGGGGTAGAGTCGGATCTTGTCGCGCACGGGGCCGCCCAGAAGGCGGTAGACGGGTACGCCGTAGAGTTTGCCGGTGATGTCCCACAGGGCCATGTCGATGGCGGAGAGGGTATCGACCATGAACGGGCCGCCGCGCATGTCGCGGTGGGAGCGGTAGATTTTCTGCCAGAGATGTTCGATGCGGGTGGGATTTTCGTCGTCGAGAAGTTCATACAGGCTGCGGGCCAGGGCGCAGGCGACGGACGGGTCGAGGCCGGTGATTTCGCCCCAGCCGACGACGTTGTGGCTGGTGGAGATTTTGATGTAGGCCTTGGCGCCGGCGACCATGGCGTCGAGGCGGGTGATGCGAATGGAAGAGCCGCGGTCGGCCACCTGGGCGGCGGGGTTGGTGGAGGGAGCGGTGGTGGCGGCGGCGGCTTCGTGAAGCAAAAAGCCGGCGGCGGCGAGGCCGGCGGTGGTGAGGGATTGGCGGCGGGAGATGCGGGAGGGTGGAGTCATTGAGGGTGTTTCCTGTTGAAGAGCGTTAACCGCCGCGACAGGGGACGTCATCCATGAGCCGACAGCATCTGAGTTCAGAGTTGGTACACATCCAAAGCATCGGAGGTTGTTGTCTGGGGGGCGTGGGTCAGGGTACAACTTATGGCGGTCATTTTTATCGAGGATACAAGCATGGCGTATTCAGATGAGGAATTGAGAAAAGCGCTCAAGGTGTTTAAGAAGCGGCTGAAGCTTACCCGCCTGGACGATGACTCGAAACTGGGGCGCAGCCCGCTGACGGGATCATCTTCGGAAAAGGTGGTGTCGATGCAGCCGCCTTCCGGATTCGGCCGGGAGATCTGGGAGGAGCTGGTGGAGAAGGGATTTTTGAAGCGCGATGGCGTTGGATTTTATGAGCTGGTGGCCGGAAAATGACTGCTGCGGACTGGCGATTGCTAACAATCACGCCGATGCTGCGCGGTGAATAACGTTCTTACGCTGGAAGAGGCACGCGTGGAAACGACCGATACGAACGTGACAAACGGCCTGCTGGCGGCCAGCGGCACGGTGGGGCTGGACCAGATCCTGGGCGGCGGCTTGACGCCAAACCGGCTGTACCTGGTGGAAGGCGATCCGGGCGCCGGAAAAACCACCCTGGCCATGCGCTATCTTCTGGAGGGGGCCGCCAGGGGAGAATCCGTCCTCTATGTGACTCTTTCGGAGACGCGGGAGGAGATCACGTCGATTGCCGAATCCCACGGGTGGTCGTTGGATGCGGTGCAGATTTTTGAGCTGGTTGCGCCGGAGGAGAGCCTGACCCCCGATTCGCAATACACCATGTATCACCCGGCCGAAACCGAACTGGCTGAAACCACGCGGGCGGTGCTGGAGGAGGTGGATCGGGTCAAGCCCAAGCGCGTGGTGTTCGATTCACTTTCTGAGATGCGCCTGCTGGCGCAGAACCCGCTACGTTACCGGCGGCAGATCCTGGCGCTCAAGCAGTTCTTTACCGGCCGGCAATGCACCGTGCTGCTGCTAGACGACCGTTCCTCGGAAGATTCGGATTTGCAGGTGCGGAGCATCGCCCATGGCGTGCTGACGCTGGAGCAACTCTCCCCGGAATATGGCGCGGAGCGGCGGCGATTGCGCGTCATCAAGATGCGGGGGAAGCAGTATCAGGGAGGCTATCACGATTTTACGATTGTAAAGGGCGGACTGTCGGTGTTCCCGAGGCTGGTTGCGTCGGAGCATCACCGCAGCTTTACGCGGGATCGGGTGGTTAGCGGTGTAACGCCCTTGGATGATTTGCTGGGCGGAGGTTTAGACCGCGGCACCAGCACGCTCATCATGGGCCCGGCGGGCACAGGGAAATCATCGGTGGCACTGCAATATGCCTGCGCGGCGGCCATGCGCGGAGAGCCTGTCGCTGTCTTCGCATTCGATGAAAGTATCGGA
Source organism: uncultured Phycisphaerales bacterium (assembly GCA_963788015.1). Taxonomy (GTDB): domain Bacteria; phylum Planctomycetota; class Phycisphaerae; order Tepidisphaerales; family Tepidisphaeraceae; genus JBBRHH01. The sequence continues at coordinate 25,089 of CAWBEY010000011.1, read as the reverse complement.
ACGCTGATTGGACGAACGACCGCGCTGGGAATGGACGTGCAGGGGCAGATCCAGGCAGGCCGAATCCGGGTGCAGCAGGTGGACCCGGCCGAGTTGTCGCCCGGAGAATTTGTTCACACGGTCCGGTCGCAGGTGGAAGAGGGCGGCTGCCGGATGGTGATCATCGACAGCCTCAACGGGTATCTGAACGCCATGCCCGAGGAGCGCTTCATGATTATCCAGTTACACGAATTGCTCACCTACCTGGGTCAGCAGGGTGTGACCACGATTATGGTGGTGGCGCAGCACGGGCTGGTCGGCAGCGCTATGCAGGCGCCGGTGGACGTCAGCTATCTGGCCGACTGCGTGGTGATGACCCGCTATTTCGAGCTGGAGGGCCGGGTAAAGAAGGCTATTTCGGTGGTGAAAAAGCGCAGCGGCTCGCACGAGGAGACGATTCGGGAACTGCGCATCGGGACGCAAGGGCTGAAAGTGGGCGAGCCGCTGGAACATCTGCGCGGCGTACTAACCGGCGTCCCCACAGTGCGGGACGCCTATAAAGCAGGAGGCGAGCCCCAAACGTGAGCGAGCCTACCAAGCGTCAACTGGAAGAGCGGGTGCTGCTGCTGGCGCCGACGCCCAAGGACGCGGCCATGACCCAGCGCATTCTATCGGAAGTGGGAATCGCCTGCGTATCGTATGCACGACTTGAGGCTGTGTGCGGCGAGTTGGATCACGGAGCGGGCGCGTTGGTGCTGACAGAAGAAGCCACCGCCGGGGAAATAATTCAGGGGCTTGTGCATCGCCTTCGCCATCAGCCGCCCTGGTCCGACCTGCCAATCGTCGTCCTGGCCAGCGGCGGCGCTAACTCCGCGGCCGGGCGGCGGGCGATGGAGTTGCTGGGGAACGTGACCGTGCTCGAGCGGCCGGTGCAAATGGCGTCGCTGGTGAGCGTGATCCGCACACTGCTGCGGGCGCGGCAGCGGCAGTACCAAATCCGCGAGTATCTTCTCGAGCGGGAGCGGGCGGCCCGTCGAGCGCGAGCGACTTCTTGCCAGCGAGCGCGCGCTGCGCAGCGAGGCCGAGCGGGTGGGGCGGGTGAAGGATGAGTTCCTCGCGACGCTGTCGCACGAACTGCGCACGCCGCTGAACGCGATCCTGGGCTGGTCGCAAATCCTGAGCGGGGGCAATCGGGCCGAAGAAGATCTGGTGCAGGGCCTGGAGGCCATCGAGCGCAACGCGCGGCGCAGACACAAATCATCGAAGATCTGCTGGACATGAGCCGCATTATCTCTGGCACGATTCGGCTCGACATGCAGCAGATCCAATTGGGGCAGGTGATTGACGCGGCGCTGCAAACGGTAGGGCCGGCCGGGGAGGCGAAAAAGATCAAGGTGGAGAAGCTGATCGATCCGGCCGCCGGAACGCTCCTGGCCGATCCGGGCGCTTGCAGCAGGTCTGGTGGAACCTGTTGTCCAATGCCATCAAGTTCACGCCAAGGGGCGGGCATGTAAAAGTATCGGTGACAATGGAGGAGGGCTATCAGGAGGTTCGCGTGAGCGACACCGGGGAAGGGATCAAGCCGGAGTTCCTGCCGCACGTTTTCGACCGATTCCGGCAGGCCGATGCCTCAACCACGCGCCGCCACGGCGGGCTGGGGCTGGGGCTGGCCATCGTCAAACAACTCGTTGAGCTGCACGGCGGCACAATCTACGCCACGAGCGGAGGCGAAAAAAAAGGGGCGACGTTTGTGGTGAGGCTGCCCGTGACGCCCGCGCACGAGTCGCCGCCGGAACCCGAGCAGCCCAGGAAGAATTTCAGTAGCGCCTTCGGTGCGGGCAGGATATATGCCGCTGCAAGGCGTCCGCGTGCTGGTCGTCGACGATGAGCCTGACGCGCGGGAACTGGTCAAGCGGGTGCTTGAAAATTGCGACGCCACGGTATTGACCGCCAGCACGGCGGCCGAGGCGCTCGACGCGGTCGTGCGGGAGCGTCCCAACGTGCTGGTAAGCGATATCGGCATGCCGGGCGAGGACGGCTACGCGCTGATTCGCAAGGTACGGGCGCTGGATAAGGAAACGGGTGGAGCGACGCCGGCCGTCGCCTTGACGGCCTACGCACGATCGGAAGACCAGGCCGCGGCGCTTGCACACGGATTTCAGGTACACGTCACCAAGCCAATCGAGCCAGCGGCGCTGGTGATGACGGTGGCGAAGTTGGTGGGTCGGGAAGCGGTTAATGGCGGGTAGGGGGCGAATCGTCGTGGGATGGTGAGAATCGATTTATTCATTGATTCATTGGTGCATTGATTCATTGAATGCGGCGGGGAAGGCATCTGGCTTTGGACACGGGAGAAGCTGGGAAATCAGGAGGAGTTTTCTTCCCTTGGCGCTCTTGGCGTCTTGGCGGTTAGTCTTCTCTGCGAACGTAGACTTCCCAGTAGTTCAAGGCTGGCCGGTAGAGGAAGGCTAACCGCCAAGACGCCAAGAGCGCCAAGAAATGCAAATTCGATCCGAGCCCGCAATCGCGGGAGGACTTAATTTAAGGCTGAGGCGCCGGCAGTTTTGCGATGAACTCGGCAAGCTCATGCGCGCTGGGGCTTTGGGCCGTCCGCACGTAGTAGCCGCTGGTGGCGACGCCGGTGCAGAGGCTTTGAACCAGCGAAAATCCCAGAACCTGCCCTAGACAGAAACCGGCGTTGAAGTGATCGCCGGCGCCGGTGCTGATCTTGGGTTGCTGGACGAACGGCCCCGCGAAACCGGCCGACTCTTCCGCCGTCGCGGCCATCGCGCCCTTCCGCGGATGGACAACAACACACGCGATGTTCAACTTTTCGCGAATGGCTTTGACGGTGTGTTGTAGTTCAACTTCGGGATCGCCCGGAATGTTGATCCCCAGCACATCCGCGACCTGCGTCGATTCTTTGAGATTAAGCCCGAGGATCACGTCGGCGGTGTTTTGAAAACGGGTCGTGAGCTCCAGTGCGTGAAGGATATCGTGGCCGGTGCGTTTTTCGGGATCGGCCAGATCGATGAAGATTTTGCGGTCGCCGCGCGGGATGTCCAGGCAGATCTCTTTTTGCAGCCTGCTCCAGATGTCGCTCATCCAGGGGAGCATGGTCCAGTTGGTCATGCCGATCAGGCGGGAGGCGCTGGACAAGCTCTTTGAGCTTTTCCTTGCCGCCCACTCCGGCCACCAGGTTGTCCCAGTTCACGTCCTTCAGCGTCCCGTGCTTGCCGAGCATCAGCTTGCCATCGTCAAATTCCAGCGCGTCGGTGTGGCCGGGCTCGGCGATGCTGTACACCTCAGCGCGGTTGGCCAGGTCCTGAAACACCGGATGAATAGCGGGTTTTCCAAGGTTGCCGATGTAGGTGACCTTGAACCCGATGGCGGCCAATGCGTTGGCCATGATCGGGCCGTTGCCGCCCAGCTTCTGCTGCTTGACCAGCAGTTCATAGTTGCTGGATTCACCGGCCGCGCGAAGGATCTTCTGGCCCATCTGCTCGATGGTGCGGACGGGTTCGTAGTTGTGGGCGTCGGTGCGCTTATCGACAACGGCGATGATCTCATCAACAAATCCATCCAGGCCGACGAGGGTGCGGATATCGGGGATGCGGTCAGCGGCGGCGCTGAGTCTGGCGGAAGTGGTTTCGCAGATTTGCTCGCGCGATTGGGGCATGCGGCTTTACAGGACTTGATCCTGCTCCATGGTCAAATATCCCGGCACCGAAGCCGGGCCGGATTCGTCTTCGTCGGTGCGCCGCTGCGATTGCGGGCCGGTGTCGAGGGTCTCGATGCGCACCACCATCGGCACGTTTTGCGGCAGGTCGAGAGGCTCTTCGGGGATCAAGGCTTTGCCGTCGAAGCGGACAGTGATGAAACGCATGCAATCTCCTTGCGGCGCTTGCCGCTTAACGCTGGCCGGGCCCTGCATCCGCGCCGGTGTAGGTGCGCGCCGCGATAAACAACTTCGCGCCAGGGGGGCGTCTTTACAGCGTGGTAAGGATAAAGGATGGCATCCCACAGAAACAGCCCGGCCTCCACCAGCGGCTGCTGCCAGGCGGGGCGGGTGAGCTCAGAGTCAGCGCCTTCGAAGAACGTCGGATAGGCCGCCACCCCGCCGGAAGGATACGGCGCAATCCGACACCGCCCATTGCCGGCGGACGATCCGGCCATTGGCATCAGACTGAATAGCCGACGCCTCCGTCGCGGGCGCGACAATGCGCGGCGGCACATTGCCCTGCGACGCAGGCATTGGAGCGCCCTGCTGGCAGCCTGCCAGGCCAAGAGTCATCAGGGCCATCATTGTCCAGAACTTAGTTGTCATTTATGTCTCTTGATAGTTGTTGATGGGTGCCGCGGCTGGGTCAGGGGTGAAAGGATCTTCAGGGATTGAAAACGCTGTCGAGGTCCTTTTTGAACGAGTCGTTCTTGAAGTCGTGCAGCCCCCCGCCGCTGATGTCCGTGCGATCCATGTCGGGGGAATAGTGCATGGGATCGCGCATGGCCTGCTCCTGCCGCTCCCGCAGCGAGGTGGGGCGCGTGGTGGCCGGCGAGTCGGCGCACCCGATCCCGGCAAGGAGCAACGTCGAACCGGCCAACAGCGTTATCAATCGTTCCATGGTCACCTCAAAAGCGAGTCGGGATTATCACGCGCGGCAGCGGAAAATCAAAACTCCATTTGGCCGGCGCTGCGGCTTCACGGCCTTTTCATCTGGATTTCGATGGCGTACCGGAGCAGCTCGTTGCTGCTTTTCAGGCCGAGCTTGTGCTTGATGTGCTCGCGATGGGCTTCAACTGTTTTGGTGCTGACAAAAAGATGATCCGCGATCTGCCGCACCGGCATCCCCTCTCCCAGGCATCGAAACACCTGCAGCTCCCGGTCGGTGAGGCGGTCCAGCGGCGACAGCGGGGTCTGGAGCTGCGCGCCGCGAGCTTGCCCAACACGCGCGACATGATCTTTTCGCTGACGTAGATTTCCCCGCGCAACACATTTCGAAGAGCGGCCCGCACATTGTCGGGCGCCTCTTCTTTCATCACATACCCCTTCGCACCCGCTCGAAGGGCGCGTTCGGCATAGATTTCTTCATTGTGCATCGAAAGCACGAGCACGGGCAATGTGGGCCAGCGCGAGACGATGTCGCGCAGCAGCTCGAGTCCATCCACCCCTTTAAGGGTGATATCCAGAATCACCGCCCGGGGATGCAGGGCCGCGATCTGAGTCAGGGCGTCGGCGGCATTTTCGGCCTCCCCGCAGATTTCCAGGTCCGGCTCATCGTTCACAAGCCGTGAAATTCCCTGGCGGACCACCGGATGATCGTCAACGAGAAAGATGCGTGCCTTGGCGCTGCCCGGCTGGAGACTCGTTCCCATACGATTTCTATCCCTTGGGTACCCTGATCCGAGAGTCCCGTCGAATGCACTTGCCCGTCCGCAATCGAACATAATAGCATGCTACCACCTTCCGGGGGGCGTGTAATCTCCAATGAACGCGCCAATTATTCGGGCGCGATAGCGCATCGAGCCCAGTCCCATGCCCCCCGATCCAGCGCCCGAACCATCAAATCCCTTGCCGTCGTCGCGCACGCTTAAAACGACCTTGTCTAACGCACCCCCCAGCCGAATCGTGACGTGCCGGCCTTCAGAGTGCTTCGCGGCGTTGGTCGCCGCTTCCTGGGCAATGCGGTAGAGATGAATCTGCGCGGAATTATTGGGCAGGAGCAGCGGCTGAACGGGAACAAAACGGCAGGAAATCCTGAACAGCTTTTCAATGGTGGCCGCAAGCCCGGCCAGCGCCGGTTCCAGGCCGTTCACCTGCAGTTCCGTTGGGTACAGCCCCTGCGCCACCCCGCGCGTCTGCTTGCTGACATCGCGCAGCAGATGAAGAATTTGTTCCAGGTCGGCCGATTCCGAAGGGGCCTTGGCCTTGATCTTCTCGGCCAGTGACTTGCACATAAACGAAATCGCCGTGAGCAACTGACAAACCGAATCGTGCAGGTCCTGTCCGATGCGGCAGCGCTCGAAGCTCTCCGGCCTCCAGGACTTCCTTCTCCAGTCTCACCTGCTCGGAAATATCGTGCGCGATGGCCGACGCTCCGGTGATGATCCCCGCAGCGTCGCGCACAGGCGAGATGGTGAGCGACACGCAGACCTGCGACCCATCCTTGCGCGTCTGGCGCGTCTCAATCGAGTGAATGCTTTCACCACGCCCCAGACGCTCGTTGATGCTGGAAAAGTCAAATCCTTCCGGCGGCGCGAGAATGTCAATGGATTTTCCAATCACCTCGTCGGGGCTGTAGCCGTACATCTTTCGTGCGCCCTTGTTCCATGTATTGATGATGCCGTTGAGGTCCTGCCCAATAATGCCGTTGTCGGAAGATTCAACAATGGCCGCCAGGCGCGCGACTTCCTGATTCGCAAGTTTCACGGCCGTCATATCTTCGGCGATGCCGGCGATTCGATAAGTGTCGCCCCCCTCGTCGGCCACGGTAAACGCCCGGTCGCGAATCCAGCGAATCGAACCGTCGGGACGGACGATGCGATACTCCTCGTCGTAGGTGCCGCGCGGCTGCTTGTTGACAGCGGCCTCCTGGATGCGGGCCCGATCGTCGGGGTGAATGGCGTCCATCCATTGTCGGGGAGAATCGTACAGGCTCTGGCAGGTTCGGCCCCAGACATGTTCATAGCCGGGGCTGATATAGATCATCTGGTTTTTACGAAGGTCGGTGATCCAGAACACTTCGTTGATGTTCTCCATCAACTGGCGAAAGAGCACATCGGTGTCCCGAAGCCCTTGTTCCTCGGGCGTGGTCGCTAAATTGTTCATTGCGTCTTGCTTACCCTTCGGTTTACGACAGCGTTATTGATCACTAACCGCATGGATTCCTCGCGCACATCCTCGATCAGTCGGCCGCAACGCATCGTCATCCTGGGCGGCGGGTTTGGCGGGACCTATACAGCTTATCACCTTTCGCGCCTCTGGCGTGGGCGAAAGGATGTTGAGATCGTCCTGGTCAGCAATCACAACTATTTCCTCATCACCCCGCTGCTGTTTGAGGCCGGGTCGGGAGTGTTGGAACCGCGCGACGCAGTGAGCCCCCTGCGGGCGGTGTTACGAGGCGTTCGGTTTGTGCATGCACAGGTGGAGCGCGTGGATTTTGACGCGAAGACGGTGTTCGCGAGTCAGGAAGGGGAAACCTATGAGCTGGATTATGAGCAACTGGTGATCGCACTGGGCGGGGTGACGAACCTGAAGGTCATCCCCGGTTCCGAACACGCGGCCACATTCAAGACGCTTGGAGACGCCATCTATCTGCGCAACGAAATCATCGAAATGTTCGAGTGCGCCGACGTCGAGCGCGATCCGGCCATCAAGCAGGCGCTGCTAAGCTTCGTGATCGTCGGGGCGGGGCTGGTGGGCGTGGAGCTGATGGGAGAACTGACCATCTTCACCCGGCACCTCGCCAAATCGTATCCGCACGTGGACGCCGAGCATCTGCGTTTCACATTGATCGAGGCCGGGCCAAAGATACTGCCGGAATTGGAGGGAAGCCTGGCCGATTACGTGGTGAAAGTGTTTAAGGGACGGGGCGTGGATGTTCGAGTGAGCTCGCCAGTAAAACAGATCGAGCCGGGGAAGGTGCATCTGCCCATCGGCGAGGTCCTGCAAGCGGCGACGATCGTGCTCGCGGCGGGCGTCGCCCCAAATCCACTGCTGGCCGACATGAACATCGAGAAGGAGAGGAAGGGAAGGATTGCCGTGGATGCGACGATGCGGACAAAACAGCGGCCGGAGGTCTGGGCGCTGGGCGACTGCGCGGCCATTCCTGATCCTTCCGGCAAGCCGTATCCACAACTGGCCCAGCATGCGATTCGAGAAGCGCGGGTGCTGGCAGAGAATATCGTCAGCGCGCTCGCCGGTCGGCCCACGCAGCCATTTGTTTACCAGACACTCGGAACGCTGGCCGCCTTGGGCCATTTCAAGGGGGTGGGGCGAGTGATGAAGATGCGGTTTTACGGCTTTGTCGCGTGGTGGATCTGGCGGACGTATTACCTGCTTCAGATGCCCGGCTGGGAACGGCGGATCCGGATCGTGCTGGATTGGACAGTGGCGCTGTTCTTCAAGAACGACATCGTGAAGCTGGATCTTTTCGGCGACACCCATCCGTCGCGGGGAAAACATGACCACGCTGCAGACACGGAGGCCAGGACGGAACGGATCGCGTAGTGTTGATGGGGGCGCGACCGCGGCGGCAAGCGGTTCCCCATATAATGCCGCCGATGAGACGAGTTCATTTTTTAACTGCCGGGGTGGTTGCGATTCTGGTGATATATCATGTCGCACACGGGGCACAGGCCCTTAAAACCACGGCCAATGTGATGGCAGAGATTCGCTTCGAGGCTCAGGTTGAGCACACAGACCCATTTAATGACGTGACGCTGGATGCGCTGTTCACTGATCCTCGGCGGAGTAGTACGGCGGGTGCCCGCTTCTGGGCCGGCGGGCGCGTCTGGAAAGTGCGATATGCATCGCAAGTCGGTGGGCGTACATCATTTCAGAACGGAATGCTCTGACGCGAAGGATGGGGGACTGCACGGCGTGAAGGGGACAATCGAGATCGAGGCGTATAAGGGTGACAACCCGCTTTATGTTCATGGGCCGCTGCGCGTTGGGAAGGGATCGCGGTATCTGGAGCATGCGGACGGCACGCCGTTTTTCTGGTTGGGGGACACGTGGTGGATGGGGCTTACGAAGCGGCTGGAATGGCCGGGGGAGTTTCACACGCTGGTCGCGGATCGGAAGGCCAAGGGGTTTAATGTCGTGCAGATCGTGGCGGGGCTTTATCCAGACATGCCGGCGTTTGACGAGCGTGGGGTCAATGAGGCGGGGTTTCCATGGGAGAAGGATTACGCACGGATTCGTCCGGAATATTTTGACGCGGCCGACAATCGCATTCTGTACCTTGCCGACCAGGGATTTGTGCCGTGCATCGTGGGCGCGTGGGGGTATCACCTGCCGTGGCTTGGGCAGGAGAAGATGCGCCAGCACCAGCGGTATTTGTATGCGCGGTGGGGAGCATTGCCGATGGTCTGGTGCGTGGCCGGAGAGCTGAATTTGCCTTACTACCTGAGCCCGGACTTTCCCAATAAAGGGGAAAAGCAGACGGCCGAGTGGGAAAAGGTGTTGGCCTATGCGCGGACGATCAACGCGTATGAGCGGCCGATTACGTCGCATCCAACAGGCGTGGGGCGGCTGAGCATGCGGGGGGCGATGAAGGATGTTTCACTGCTCGACTTCGACATGATCCAGACACCGCACGGGCAGATGGATGTGGTGGGACGGAGCGTGGAGGCGGTGCGATTCTCCTATGCATGCAAGCCGCCGTTGCCGACGGTGAACGCCGAGCCGAGTTACGAGATGCTGATGGACCGCACACCGGCCGAAGTGGTGCGGCGAATCTTCTGGGTTTGCTGGGCGAGCGGCGTGAAAGGGTATACGTACGGCGCAAATGGGATCTGGCAACTCAACCGCCGCGACAAGCCGTACGGCAATTCGCCGTGGGGCGGCGGGTATGGGAAGATTGCGTGGGATGAGGCGATGAACCTGCCCGGCTCGACGCAGGTGGCGCTGGGGAAGAAGCTGCTGACTACCTATGCATGGCAGCGCTTTGAGCCGCAGCCGACCGGCGCGGCGTGGGCGGGTAAGACCGCGGAGGCTTCGCTGGGAGATTGGATTTGGTTCCCGGAGGGTGAGCCGGCCGTGGACGCGCCTGTGGCAGTGCCGCATGTTCCGGCGCGCGTTTGATCTGCCTGCGGATGCGCACGTCACGTCGGCAACCTTGGCCATCGCCGCCGATGACCGGTGCAGCGTGTGGCTGAACGGGAAGGAGGTGGGTTCGCACGGCGACTGGCACAAGCCGCGTGTCTTCGATGGAATTGCAGCGCGGCTGAAACAGGGGCGAAATGTGTTGGCCGTGCGGGCCGAGAATGTTCGCTCGGACGTGGCAAAAAATCCGGCCGGGTTGATTTGCGGCCTGAGCGTAGAATTGGACGGTGACAGGCACGTGGAAGTGAAATCAGGAAAAGAGTGGCGGGCATCGCAGGAGGCACCGGCAGGTTGGCAACAACCAGACTTCGACGACGCCGCGTGGCCGGCAGCAAAAGTGGCGGCCGCCAACGGCGAGGGGCCGTGGGGCAAGATCTCAGTTGGCGACGCGGATAAATACACGGTGCCCGTACGCGTTTGGCATCGGCGACGAGGTGAAATTTGTTTACGTGCCCACGGCCCGGGCGGTGGACGTGCGGGAGCTTAAAGGCGGGTGCCCGATACGTCGGATTTTATTTCGATCCGGTTACAGGCGAGAAAAAGGAAATGCCCGAATTTGCGGCCGATGCGATGGGGGATTATCGCGTTGTTCCTCCCGCGACGGATCATGATTGGGTGGTGGTGGTTGAGGTGCGGAAGTGAAGCCTTACAATTTACATGACCCAACCGTTCACACGCTGATCGAAGCACGATGATTCGCGTCATCAAAAAACGCACGAGCAAAGCCGCTATAAGGTTGCCGGCGGCCGCTGGTCTACCCAAGGGGTTGAAGTCGGTCGCGCCCCCGAAAAGTGCGGTGCGCCGGAGATTGATGGCCGGCGCCGACATAGAAACGAGCGGCGGGGGCCGCACGGTCCATGGAAGCTCCTCCAATGGGCGATAAGGGACTCGAACCCCTGACATCCGCGGTGTAAACACGGCGCTCTAGCCAACTGAGCTAATCGCCCGACGCTTTCATTGTATCTGGCGGGGCCGCCATTGTCATTGCACTTGACCTCGCTCCTGATTTCCCACGTACTACGGCCATGGCGCTGGTGGTGCGAAATGTTTCTGTTGCCTGGGATGAGCCGGAGGAAAATCTTCCCAAGCGGGTGGCGAAAATGCTTAACCTGCCGCCCAAGGCCATTCGTGCGCACCACATCCTCCGCCGTGCCATTGATGCCCGGTGGCATGATGATATTCGACGGATTTATCACGTGCGGGTGGAGGTGGACGCGGCCGACGAGGGCCGCCTGCTTCGTCGGGGCCGGCCGGGGCAGATCGCGCAGGTTGAGGAACCAAAACGGCCAACAATTGAGCCGGGGACGGTCCCCCTCCCCAGCCGCCCCGTGGTGATTGGTTCGGGTCCGGCGGGCTTGTTTGCGGCACTGCTCCTGGCCGATCACGGGTATCGGCCGATCGTTCTGGAGCGCGGGCAGGATGCGACCCTCCGTCACCGCGCCCGTCATATTTTTTACACCACTGGCGAGTTTGATCCGGAGAACAACCTCCTCTTTGGCATCGGCGGGGCCGGCACCTACAGCGACGGCAAGCTTTACTCGCGCACCCACGATCCGCGCAACGCAATGGTGCTGGAAGAACTGGTGCGCTTCGGCGCCAATCCCGACATTGCCGTTGACGCCAAGCCGCACATCGGCAGCGACCGCCTCCCCGGCATTTGCCGCAAGATCATGAAGCACATTGTCGAGCGAGGCGGCGAAGTACGATTCGGCGCGAAAGTGGTGGACTTTGAAATGGCGGATAATTTATCAGCCGATGGACAGGGACCGGCCCTGGCGATCAAGGCGGTTGTGCTGGAATCGGGCGAGCGTATCTCGGCCGACATTTGCATCCTGGCCATCGGGTACAGCGCCCGCGACACCTATCGCGTGCTTCAATCACGCGGCGTGCAATTGCTGGCCAAGCCGTTTCAGATGGGCGTGCGCATTGAGCATCCGCAGGACCTCGTGAACCGCAATCAATTTGGCGATGCCGCCTCAAACCTGCCGCCGGCCGATTATCAATTGGTGGCCAAGAACGCCGTGCCGGCGGGGGCGGCGGCGGGCACCGATCTCTGGTCGTTTTGCATGTGCCCGGGCGGGATCATCCTGCCCAGCAACGAGTCGCCCAACGAAATCTGCACCAACGGCGCGAGCAACGCCAAGCGAAATTCGCCTTATGCCAACAGCGGGCTGGTGGTCACGATCCGGCCAGAAGAGTTTGGCAACGACGCACTGCAAGGACTGGAATATCAGAGGCGCTGGGAAAAGCTCGCATTTGATCTATCCGGCTCGTATGCAGTGCCCGCCCAGGCGCCAATGACTATCTCGCGCGACGTAAAAGCTCCGGCGCATTTGACGTGAGCTACCCGCTGGGCGCCAGCAGCGTGGCGCTGGAAGAAATGCTTCCGCGCGTGATCATCGATTCGCTTCACCGGGGCCTTCCGATGATGGATCGGATGATCCCCGGCTACGCCTCGTCCATCGGCATCATCACCGCCCCCGAAACCCGCGCCAGCTCACCGGTGCGCATTCCACGCGATGAGGAACATCGCCAAAGCGTCAGCGTGGCCGGCCTGTTCCCGGTGGGCGAAGGAGCCGGCTATTCCGGCGGGATCATGTCAAGTGCGACCGATGGGCTGAAGACGCGGAGGCAGTGATTAAAAAATATGCGCCCGCGGGGTGAATTCGCATTCATTCCGGCTCAAGATGTGTATCCCGAACACACCCGGCCACGACTGCGGCGCGAAAAGATGCTGGCGAGCCAACCGCGTTCACGCAAACTGCATCCAGTTAAAGTTCCCCACAAAGCCGCTCGCGCCATTGCTGTCCATCACCAGCCGCATCACATGCACGCCCGCCGTCAGCTTCACCGATTTACTTAACGTCTTCCACGTCTGTGCCGACCCTGTGTTAGGGACCTGCATCGCCCCCGTCACATCCACCCCATCCACCTCCACGTGAAACTTCCCGCCCAGTCCCTTTGACGCAACCCGCAAGTTCAGCTTGTACGTGCCGGCGCTCATCACGTCCGTCGTATATTTCAGCCACTCGCCGGCCTTGGCGTATCCCACCGCATACCCGCCGCCCACATCGCTGGCCGTCACGATGTCCACACCGCTCTTGCGATAAGCGCCGCCTTTGTTGGCCGAGTCCAGGTCGTGATAGCCGACGGCCTCGCCGCCATTATCAAAGTTCTCCGCCTGGATCGTCGTCACGTGCCCGCGTGCGATTTTGATCGGTGATCCCGAGAACGGCGTGCTGCTCACCGTCTGCGGAATGGCGGCCGGATCCAACTGCAGGAAGTTGAAGTTGCCCACGCCGCCCGTGTCGCCGTTGGAATCCATCGACAGCTTCAAAATCTGCTGCCCGGCCACCAGCTTGATCGTCTTGGTAACCGTCTGCCACGTATCCCAGCCGCCAGTATCCGGCACGCTCAGTGTTCCCGTCTTTCCAGCCACGATCCCATTCGCCACCGACTCCACATCAAACGTCCCGCCCACTCCCAGCGACGCCACGCGGAAGCTCAGGTTGTATGTCCCCGCCTTCGCGACGTTCACACTGTACCTCAACCACTCACCCGCCCCGGTCCAGCCAATCGCGTACCCGCCGCCCACATCCGCCGTCGATTGGAGATCCACGCCGTCGTAGTTGCGATACGCGCCGCCCAGGTTGCCTGCGTCCAGGTCGTGATACGCCACACCTTCCCCGCCATTGTCAAAATCCTCCGCCTGAATCACCGTCGGCGCGTTATACGCCACCTTCACCGGCGTCCCGCTGAACGCCGTCGGCAAGGGCACACCCGAATCCACCGCCGTCGGCGTGAATGTAATGTTATTAATATTCCCCGCGCCGCCGCTGCTTCCCACGCTGTCGATATACAACTTCATCACATGCACGCCGGCCGCCAGGTGTACGCCGCTCTTGCTGAGGGTCTGCCAATTCGACCAGCCCCCAGTGTCGTTGATCGTCATCTCGCCAGTCTTGTCACTGGCCCCGCCATCATTCATCGTCAGATGCATCGTCCCCCCCGCCCCCTGGCTCGCCACGCGAAAATCCACCTTGTACGTGCCGCTCTTGGCCACATACACCGTGTATTTCAGCCATTCCCCAGCCTGCGTATACCCAACGTCATATCCCCGGCCATTGTCCTGCGCAAGTTCAATATCCACCCCGCCCGGCCGATAGTCGCCGCCCCAGTTGTTGGCGTCCGCGTCGTGATACGCAACGCCCTCGCCGCCATCATCGAAGTTTTCGGCTTCGATCACCGTCGATCCGCTCCCGGCGATCATGGCCGGGTTGCCCAGAAACGCCCCGGCCGCGTTGCTCCCCGCGCGCTGAAACGCCAGGTTCACCGCCGCCCACACGTCCAGGCGCGAGTACGTCAGGTTGCTCACCGGATCAAAGATCGGCTTGCCGCTATCCTTCAGGATCGACATGATCTGCGCGGGCGTAAAGTTGTGGTCGATCTGCTTGATCATCAGCGAAGCGCCCACCACGTTCGCCGCCGACCAGCTCGTGCCCGTCGCATAGTTAGTGATGATGTCCTTGGATGTGTTGAAATCGTAATAAGGAATCGTCACGTTCACGCCCGGCGCAAGCATGTCCATCTGCGGCCCGCGCTGGCTCTGCGAGTAAATCCCGTCGTGCGAGTCAATCGCCCCCACGCCATACACATTCGGATCCAGCACCGGATTTTCCAGCGGCACGCTCGCCCCTTGGTTGCCCACCGGGCTCACAATCAATATGCCAAGCTGCCCCAGCGTCTTAAGCTCGCTGCTGTAAACGGCCGGCGAAAAGCCGGAGCCAATGAAGTCCGTCAGATCAATCGCCACGATGTTGTACTGCGTGTGGTTGGCGATCACCCAGTCCAGCGCCTTCTTGGCGTTCGTGCTCGCCTCCTGCCTCAGCAGGATCATTCCCACCTTCGGCACATACCCCTGGAAATGCCGGCCATTGAAATCAAACCCATTGGCCCCAATGATCCCCGCCACGCCCGTGCCATGCGCGTTGTCCACGATCATCGGGTCCGAGTCATTGTCCTGAAAATCCCACCCGTAAATAAACTTGTGCCCCGGCCCGATCACCGGATCGCCAAATACAGCATGATGATATTCCGCCCCCGAGTCGATGATCGCCACCGACTCCCCCGCCCCATTCAACTGCGGATACGCGGCGAATACCTTGTCCAGCCCAAGAAGCTGCGGATAGTCGCCCCACGGCAATGAAAAATACTGCCGCCCTTCAAGGGCCTCAACCGCCATCCGTTTCGAGCGATTCTCAATATGACCAGGGTTCATAAACATCCATCCACAAAACAGCCCCACCCAGCCTTCTCCAAATCACGAAGCGCACCAACCAGAAACAAGGATTGGCCGCTTAAGCCGCGGAAAGAAACATGCCATCAATTCCCCACCCGGCAAACCCCTTCCGGCCAATTGCACCCCACCCCGGTGCGACAAACGCTTCTACACCCCAACCCCCACGCTTATCCCCTACAGCCCTCATCCACGACACGCCCGCCGCCCGCGTTATTGGACGCCCAGCGAACATCAAGCCAGGCCAGCCCACCGCCAATGGCTCCTCCCAAGTAGCACGGGCGCGCGTGGCACGGGCGGCGTGGCACGGGCGAGCGTAGCACGGGCGTCCCGCCCGTGTCCTCCAAAACCACGGGCACGCATAGCACGGGCACGCATAGCACGGGCACGCATAGCACGGGCACGCATAGCACGGGCCGCGTAGCACGGGCGTCCCGCCCGTGTCTTCCAAAACCCCAGGCGCGCTTAGCACGGCGCGCATGGCAAAAGCGCGTGTGGCACAGGCGCGCGTGGCACACGCGTCCCGCCCGTGTCGTCCAAAACCACGGCCAAAGCACGCGAGGCGCACATGCCACAAGCCCGGCCCCCAATACGGCCCCGTCACCGCCAAGATGGTCGAAGACCTCATCAAACCCGCCTCCCGCCGCTACGATGATCTCGTCGTCGCCGGCTTCTCCTTCACCGGCGAAGCCCAGGCCATCATCGCAGAAAACCCCCACCCCAAATTGCGCGTCCACGTCGCCCACATCCGCCCCGACGTCAACCCCGCCATGGAAGGCCTCCTCAAGGAACAACCCGGCTCCCAGCTCTTCACCGTCTTTGGCCATCTTGAGAAAGGCTAAAGGGTCGGGAGTCTTTTCGAAAATCACGCTATCACGCTGACACCCCCACCAACCCCGCGTCAGGAAGCGAAAGGAAATGCGGAGCATTGTCGCGTACCCGCGACCGCAGCGCAGCGAAGTCCTGTAGCACTCCGGCCTCGCGCAGCGAGGCGACGCCCAGAATGTCGTGCATGTCCACGATCTGCACGCCACGCTTCTCCACCAGCTTGGGATCGATCACACGAAGACGACGTATAAATATCAGGTCCGGGATTTTCGGCTGACGGATGTTTCGGGGAAGGTTGTGTCGGAGATTCTGGCGTAGCGAAATACAACTGGGTCCAATGGGTTTAGCGGAAACTGCTCAATCCAGCCGCGATAGGCGTCAATGGTGTTGTCGGCCAGCCCGCGTTGCCGGGCCACCGCCTCGAATCGTTCAAGCAATTTCATGATCCGAACAGATACCATACTGGTTCTGATCGAGTCAACAGAATATTTTGTTTTGACAAGCGGCCCGGATCCGGGCAAGCTGGCAAGGGCCAGCCGGTGCTATGTTGCGCCGGCGGGCAGGAGACTAAAAGGTTATGCCGGCTCGTGTGTTGTGCCAATCGAACGTCTGAGGACACGAATGCCAAGCGAAACTGCCACAGCTATTGCCTATGTCGGTGCTGGCGTTGACCTGATCGGTGGTGGCGTTCGCGCTATTCAATGGCTGGAAAGCGGTGTGCTGGAAGCGGGCTGAGTTGGCAAATAGCTACATGAAGGATTTCAACAGCAATCCTGAGCTCGTGTTCGCGGGCCGATGTCTTGATTGGAACGGCGGAAAGCTGATTCTGCCGGAAAGCCTTCGCCCCTACATGCCTGATGGGGCACAGGTGATCGAGCACAACAGGCGTGTCTTCGCAAGAGCAGTGAGTCCGTTCCTGAAGCTGAACGAAATGGACGACGATCCACGAGTTCAGATTTATCGAACTTCGATGGATTCTTTTCTCACGTGGCTGTGCCTTGTTGCAAGTGCTCTCGACCGAAAGCTGTTTTTCGTTGCTGATATCCAAGACGTCGGTTATTGGGTCGCGAAGATTCAGAGCGAGGTAGTTCTTCACCCGTTCATCGTGGCGTACGGTTATCAGGAGAATATCACGAAGCTGATCCGCTATTACCGCCGCAAGCGATCTCCATATAAGAATTGGGTGTTTCCAATCAATCTTCCTTTCCGCCCTAATCCGAATGTAGAAGAATCCGCAGCGTCGCCTGATCTATCGTTCGGGATCCCGGAGGCCGCTGAAGAAACGGGATTCTGTCGCAACATTTTTCGTCGCGCCGTGTCCGCTATTTTAGATGCCCGGAGGCGTCTGACTCGGCCTGCTCCGAGGAACGTGACGAGCGGCGACCCAGCGCCCGCAGATCAGCTGAAGACCAGCAAATCGGCCGCTGCATAACCAGCCGCTGGAATGGACCGGCCCGGCGGAACGGTCCCCGTAGAATGAAAGCGTGGTCGGCGCCGGGCCGGCCATTCAACGTCGGTCCGTTGAACTAAACCGCTTCGCGGTGGGTGCGTGCGGTGCCCGTCCCTGTCACACTTCCTCTTTCAATCGTGGCGTTGCCGATCGTCCGGCATCATGGATCGCTTCTCTTACAAGGAGCGATCGATGACACCCCTTCGGCAACGGTTGATCGAAGACATTCGCCTGCGCAATTTCTCGCAGCACACGGTCGAAGCCTACGTGCGGGCGGTGGCCCACTTTTCCAGACACTACCGGCGCTCGCCCGACCAACTCAGCGGCGAGCAGGTCCGCCAGTACCTGCTGTACCTGGTGCAGGAGCGGAAGGTGAGCTGGAGCCTCTACAACCAGACCCGCTGCGCTTTGCAGTTTTTCTACCGGGTGACGCTGGGCCGCGACGAGTGGTTTGAAATTCATAAGGGTAGAGTCGAGACGTGGCGCGGTGGTTTAGACTGAGCCTATCCGTTTCCGGCCCTTTCGTCTGCCGGTGCCTCACGAGCTCAGTCGTGCTCCGTTTCCACGTCCCGCTCATCGAACCGGACGTGCGGGTTTCCCGCATCCGGCTCTCCGACGGACTTCACCTCACGCTTGCGCAGCGACACGCGCCGCACGCAGGTCCATCAGCCGCACCACGCCCAACTCCCCGAAGATCACTCGGTCGGGGAAGCAGGCAATGCCGTTGCCCTGCATCTTGTGACGCCGCCGCAGCAGGTTCCGCACACGATCGCAGACGTACTGGTCCACGCTCTTGTAGCACGCGGCCAGTGTCCCGTAGCTGAAGTAGTTGCCCCACCCCCGCAGGATGCGGTTGGTGTGCTCGGTCACCTCAGGCCACGGCCGGATGTTCCCACGATGGAGCACCGCGTGCAGCTTTTCTCGCAGCCGCCGCACGCTTTTGCTCGAGGGTCTGGCGCCAGGATAGCGCCGCCAGTTCGGGGCGAGTACATCCGCCCGAACGTGTACCCCAGGAAGTCGAAGCTCTCCCGCATAACATCGCGGACGCACGTCTTGGTCGCATTCAGCGTCAGCTTCAGGCAGTTCATCACCCGCTCTGTCCATTGCAATGCCTCCGCCGCGTTGCCGCGGCTGAGGATCACGAAGTCGTCGGCGTAGTTGATGATCTTTGCCCGCAGCCGCTCGCCCTGGCCACTGCTGTTCCCAGTAGCGCAGATAGCGGTGCATGTAGATGTTGGCCAGCAGCGGCGAGATCACGCCGCCTTGGGGCGTGCCCTGCCTGCTGCCTTTGCCGCCACTGATGCGCCGCTTTCCCTGCTCGTCCCGTTCTTCCACCGGGACCTTCAACCACATCCGCACCAGCTTCAGCATCTGCCGGTCCACCACGCGGCGGGCAACAGACCGCATCAGCTCTGCGTGCGGGATGGTGTCGAAGTACCTGGACAGATCGGCATCGACCACTTGCGTGTATCCCTGCTGGATTGCTTCATGAACCGCCTGGACCGCATCTGCCGCGCTGCGCCGGGGCGATAGCCATAGGCGCTGTCGACGAAGTCGGCCTCAAAGATCGGCTCCAACACCAGCTTGGCGGCGGTCTTGCGCCACCCGGTCCCGAATGGTCGGGATCCCCAGGGGTCGCTCGCCGCCGCCGGGCTTGGGAATCATCACCCGTTTGACCGGGCTGGGTCGGTACGTCTTGTCGTGCAAGTCCTTTCTGAGCGCTTCCAGCCACACCGACCGGCCCTGCTTCTCGATGTCATCAAACCGCTGCCCGTCCACGCCGGCTGACCCGCCGTTGCTTTTGCACAGCAGATAAGCGTGTTGGAGGATGTCGGGTCGGTGCACCTTGTCGTAGAGCTGGTAGAAGCGGAAGGAAGGCTCCTGCTTGGCCTTGAGGTAGAGCTTGCGCTGGAGCTGGCTGATCTTGTCCGGGGTTGCCAGGCTCATTGAGCCAATCTCCCATTGATCCTTCGCGTCCTTGGCAAGCATGCGCGGGCGGGAACGTCCCGCCCGCGTGCGGAGCCTTTGTTCTCCGCATCCGAAGCAAGGCCCCTTCCCTCCGCCGGGATTAGCGGCTTCGGCGGTACTACGCGCCTCTCCGACTCCCGCGACGCCGCCGCCGGCTGTAACCGGCGCTCTGCAGGGGCGCTACCCCTGCGGCGGCCGCGGGTCTCCCACGTTCCTGCGTGCAACCTTCGGCACGTGCCCATCCCACTACCCCGGCGGTCGCGATTCGACGGACGGTTCAATGTCGCATCGCGTGGCAGCCTTCCCCCAATGTCCGCGGGGTCGGCACCGCATTATATCTTTCGAGGCCTTCTCGGGATTCACCTTCGTTTGGGCCCGCACATTCGCCTCCCGCCCGTTGGCGGGATTCTCCGCAAGCTTCGGCACGGGCGGTTACCCGCCCGCACCGTTGCGGCGGCTACCGGGGTGCACCGACAATTCCCCGGGCGGAACTTTCATCCGCTGGTTGCACGCCACTCGTGGCGCACGGACATTCATAATTTGACAGCATTCTTCGTCGGCCGGCTTGGTATTTTATGAATGCTTATGCCTCCTCTTTAACTACTTTAAGAGTAGAATTTAGAGGGACCCGGGCAAAGGACGACGATGTTCGAGCGATTCACTGACCGCAGCAAACTTGTGCTTGCGCTGGCGAACCAACAAGCGATCCGCCACCAACATGAGTACATCGGTACCGAACACATTCTACTTGGCATTCTGGAGGAAGGCAGGGGTGACGGGGTCCGAGTGCTCATTGAACATATGGGCGATCTTGAGCCGATCCGTGTTCAGACCGAGCGTTTAATTAAATCTGGTCCAATTCCGGTTTCGCAGGGGAAACGACCCCTGACTCGTCACTCAAAAAAGGTGATACAGGACGCAATCGAAGAGGCTAGAATGCTGAAGCACACGTATGTGGGCACCGAACACCTGCTTCTGGGGCTGCTGCGACAAACCGAGACTATGGCAGTGCGCCGTTCTACTGGCTTCGGGAGTGTCATTGGATCGTGCAAGAATCATCTATTCGTGATCACAGGAGCCCTCAAGAAACGTTAGGTCATGAAGCTGACGATAGACGGCTGGTACTTGAACGCTTAGCACCTGCTGGAATGAGTCTTCTCAAACAACTGTTGGTTTCATTAGCGGTGTTCATTGCGTCCACCCTGTTATGCGCCACCGGTGGCGGGCTGCTCGGGAAGTTCATCGCTCTTGAATTTCCGCACTACTACCCGAGTATGTTTCCGGCCGCCGCCACCCAGCCATTTTTTAACGCCACTGAGGTGGGCATTGGAACCGGCATCGGGCAAGGAGCCGCCGCGGGCCTTCTCGTCGGGGGGGTGGTGGTGCTCGCACTGGCTATTAGGAACCGACGAAGGGACGCCAGCCGTGGGCGACAATAACCATTTCATCCAAGGAGCGAGGCCGCAGTCGCCGTGAGGCGGAGGGTGAAACCGACGGTGCGGCGGCTGAGATTGGAGCAGATGCGGCGGGGCGAGGGACGGCCGGCGACGCGGCCTACAAATCGCATCATCGCGTTCTCCGCGAAAGAAACGAATTCGTGACACTGGCTGTGACATTCAACTGGATCCACCCTCTCGTCTCAGGCAGGGAAATGGTGGACTTTTCGGGAAAGCCGGATCTCTGGAGATTGGCTGGCGATACGGCGGACTTTCTGTATTTCTACGATGATACAGATCACATCCACCGTGTCCTTCTGGTGGAAACTTCCAGCGATGGAAAGACCGCAGACGCCCCTGGTTGACGGACGAGCGGACAAACGACACTTTGAGAATGAAGTTTATCATAAGTAATTAAAGAACCGGCAGGACAGTGGCGATAGGTGAACACGCGACGACATTACGAGGAGGACTCAGGTGTCCGAATGTCCCACATTGCGGGCAAGTCGCGGCATGGCAGCATGTTAGCGATGTCACAAAAATGGTGTAAAGGTTCGCTCACCTTTAGTTCTGACCGTTGCCTTTTTGCAACCCCCGAATCGATATAACAATATTTGCAAGACCCAACCCGATCGCTACATACCAAACCAGGGAGAAATCAGCGGCACCCTCTATAAGATAAATGGGTATTGTTGCCCAATCCTGCTTGGCCCTCTGTGCTACTTGTTCCCCGTGCTCTTTTGCTAAAGCCTCATAGTCAATCTGAATCACATTGTGAACTTGCAAATCTCGATATTTACTAAGCAGAGCGGACTTCCAAATACCCGTCAAGATATTTGCCAACAACAAAATAGCGAGAACTCCTAAAATGTTCAATACTACAACATAAATTATCAAGCGTTGATTGCGGTTCACCATACTCTCCTCTTTGCGAATTTAATCATTGCCAGTGCCATGGTCTGCTACGGCGACGAAGTCTGGCAGACGCGCATCAGCCTTCGCCTGGGCCTGCGATCATCCTTGCGCCGCGGGCGACCGAGAAAGAGCCTGCTGCCGGCCTTAAAGTCAGCGGAAGACACGAGGTAATCTTGAACATGTACTTATCACCTTTGATTTCCCCGTCCGCAAATATTTGCGATAATCCGCCCGAACGGCCTTCACAAACGGACGCCGTCGTCAGCACGTCGTCTTACCGGGACCGTTTCATGACACTCATTAGAGACGACGCCATTGTGGTTGTAACGTATATGAATCGTGATCAAATCACCATCGGAAATCTGTTTCGGATCAATTGAACAGTACCTGTTAACTCCTGAAGCGAGCTTGATGTAAACAGCCTGAGGTATCTCATCGATTTCGACGACAGCATCCAAGGTCGTTTCCGGTAAATCTTGATGGATGCTGTGAACGGTAAAGCTTCGATTGGATGATCGAATCTCATACGAAGTCTCTGAAAACGGTCGGAGAAGTTGTTTGTCCGGCCCAATGCCTTTCAGACCAGCCGTTGCATAAATGTGCAAATTGCCATCAGATGTCATATCGACCATCATGTCACCGATGATCAATTCAACGGATGGGGCATTTTCCGACCGAACGGCATATTTCGTTGGGGGTTGTATCGAACCATTCCTAGCACAGCTGGCCAATAGAATGACAGGCATCATTGTAATAATATATCTTAGCACCGTCCTATCCTTTCAGCTTTAGTACGAAATGGGTGCTGTTGGAGCAGACCAACGTCTGTCTGTCTGAACTCTCGTTGGAGGAGCTAAATGTATTGGGACTTCTAACTTCACATTTGTCGTCCATCCTTCCTCCTTGGCCTCTGGATCGCAGCGTGAGCTCCAGGTCAAGGGCTGCGCAGTCCGACGATCCGCTCCTCTAAAGCCGCAAGGCCATCCAAATTTCACGCTGGTCCGCAGCTTGTCCAGTTCCTTATCCGCCAACTTCTCCTCCAGCAGCGTACTCCAGTTCCCCAGGCCAGTCCACCGGCCAGTCGCTCAGCAGCTTTCGTCCCCGGGGCTTCGCCGCACCGCATCGCCCCTGTAAAAGTGGATGACCCTAGCAAGACAGGTACAATAGTTGATTCTGGGGGACCATTCGTCAGTTCACCGATATCAACGCATCGAGCATTTTCTTGGCCACCGCTGGACTTCTTGCAAAATTGTTTTCTTCAAACACCCTATGCATATTGCCGATGCGATCATCGCTCCAGATACGGTCTGAATCAGAAAGGAAGAAGGACTGATAATGGAGAAAATATCTTTTGTTATCAAGAAAAAGTGACCCATCCGGCGTAGCATTCCTGCGTTCTGAAACAGGAAATATGATCGGCGGTTTCGCTAAAATGCTCCGAATGATACGCTCGGCGTTCGGACTCGATGTCACTGCATGGCTTTCGTCGGTAGTTGTAAAGCTATTCTTTATGACCCCTTCCAATGACGAGGGATTTTGAACCCTTTCTTTCTTACACCCCGCGACGAAGAAAAGAATCAGCGAGATATTGAAAATCAGCGCAGCAATATCATGCATCCGCTACGAATGGAAAGCGTCATGAGAACCTCCCGGCGGTGTGACAAATAGTGGTATCTGTTTTCCATAGGTGTGGGGAAGGGGACATGCATGCGACCCCATTTCATAGGCCGAGCAATCGGGAACACCACGCCTGCTCAATCTGAACATGGATACGATGAGACGTGGATCTCCGCGCCGATGCGAGAACACCATCGCAATTGTTCGGGCAACAGTTTAACCTATGTGTACGGCCACGATATAAAACAGCCACGTTGATGATCATCGTAACATCGATGTGTCGACGCCTTGCCGCCCGAAGTGGGCAGGAACATATCCGTTGTAAAAGTTCCAATCATTCTATTTAGTGACTTCTTTTTCGACCCATCGACAGAAACCTTCCAAACTGTCGTCGCCCAACGAGGCTTTCCCGGCCTTGCCGGATCGCCACGTCCGTGGGCATACATGGATGGCTTCATTTGCATCACGTTAGATAATTCGTCAAGTGAGCGTGGCTTGAATGAACTTCAAGACTGACTAAAGATTGCTGGTAATCTTTCGCCATGGGAACTCAACATTCTGCGCCGAGGCTGATTAAAGACTCCCGACCCCTTCGATTTTTGCCGTAATGTGTCTGCTTCCGTTTTCCCGGTATCACTTCTTTGTGGTTTTAGCTCGATGCGACGAACGTGAACATGTCCTAGCTGATGCGAAAGAGTCTTCGCGTCTGCATCGGAGATTAGGTCTGACCCAATGGGACATACTCAACAGAGGGCATGCCGGACACATATAACAATCCTGCCGCAGTAACATGACTACCCGATGCGTTGATACAAATGAGTGTAGGAAGCTACGAGGAGTGCAAAGCCTCGGTCTGTAACCTGCGTTCCTGAAATTGACAAGGTGTAGGGTCGTAGTGCACGCAAATGAGGCATTACATTGGCCAGATCCTCATCTGTTAGTTTGACTGTTCGAAGGAGATATTCGAGATCAGGACAAAAAATCCCCCAGTCGTTAATCATTCCACCATATTTCTTTACCGCTTCGTAAGGTGCTGGTCTCCCTGAATAACAGCAGCCGGGTCCGGATATGAAGGAGCATTGCATTCAAGAGGGCAAAATGGAGTGAATTTAAAATTCTGTGTGGAGTTGATGAAATCATACCCGCTCTCCCTTCTCAGTCGTCCTCTTGCCTCGCGTGGGACATCGGCGGTGCGGCATATTTCGGGATTTCCGCCAGTCCCCGCATCCACGCCATGGTTGACGATACAATATCCGCGCAGTTGCGTAAACCGCCATCGAGAGTTAGACCCTTGACCGCTCCCACCCCAGAGCACAAAAGCGGCCACAAGCCAATCCCGGAAGTTGATCGCAACATAACCCGCTTCCGTCCCACGTCAGGAAGCAAAGGACATGCGAAGCAGTGTCGCGAACCCCGACCGCATGCAAGCGAAGTCCTGTGCAGCACTCCGGCCCACTCGCGCGAGCGGGGGAGACGCCCACATCGTCATCCAAGCCAATAGAGAGGCAGAAAGGGGACGTTCATAATTTTACAGCATTCTTCGTCGGCCTGCCTCGTGGCCGAAGCGTCGATGCCAGGTCAAAGCCGCTCCGCGGTTTCCTCGTCCATTGCTCCGATCCGTACGGCCGGCCTCGCTTGACGCTGGTCCTGATCCCGCTTCTCCGCCAGCTTCACCTGCAACAGCTCATTCCAGTTCGCGGCCGATCCACCGGCCAGTCGCTGGGCAACCTCCGGCCTTCGCTGGTCCGCCGCAGGGCGTCGCCGGACGATCTGC
>CAWBEY010000010.1:0-974954 GCA_963788015.1 uncultured Phycisphaerales bacterium | reverse complement strand
TATCTGCCGTCCTCGCGCCAGAACGCGATGCGATAATCCTCCAGCGCCTGCTTGGTCTTCAACAGGATTTCTGAATCGAAAGGTCGATCATTCACAAGGTTTTTGCGCTTGTTTGGCATAAATGAAATCCGCCTTCCCATGATGCACGGGCACTACAATGGAACGAGCTTCGCCAGGTTCGTGAACGTGTGGTGTGAACCCATTCACCCGTGCCAGGATTCAGCCGTTGTTCAAGATACCTTTCGCTGTGGAAGCCGCAAATCCATTTCTGCTAAGGGCAGGCTGAGGGGAGATTTATTAGGATGCATTCATTGGCCGTCTCTCACGCCCCTATAACAATTGTCCTATTAACATAGGCCGCGCGGCGCTTGCGCAGGATGCAAGTGCTTGTTGCGTATATTCATGGGTTGAAGCCGGCTGGTCGATTTTTTAGGGCCGGGCGCGCGTCTTGACGTTGACGTTTAAGGGAGTACCCTGATGATTTGGGGAACTCCGCTTTTTTGCCCGCCGCTGGTTCGTTGGCTTTGCAGGCCGGCGAACAATGGTTGCGCGTCTGGCGTTTGATAGATCAAAGGAATGGTGCTTATGTCTTTAGGAATACTCATCCGCCGGACGGTGTTGCTTGCGCCGCTGGTCTTGCTGATGGGGGCGGCGCGGCAGGAGTTTTTGGCCGATAAGTCTGTGGATGAGGAAGTGGGCTCAACCGAGCCGTCGCTGCACCTGGACAAGGTCTCGTTTGCCAATGCGGGCGTGATCAGCAAGGTGATGGTGAAGCCAGGCGATCATGTGAAGCTGGGGCAGGTGCTGATGGAGCAGGACCCGGGCGGGGAAGAGGCGGAGTTGGCGCGGTTGAAAGTGGAGGCCGAGTCGGATCTGCCGATCAAGGCGGCCGTTTTGAATGAAGCGACCAAGGCCGTGATCTATCAGCGGAAGCTGGAATCGCAGAAGAAAGGGGCGAGTTCGGACCAGGAAGTGGAGGAGGCGAAGCTGGAGGCCGAGACGGCCAAGCTGCAGATCGAGAAGGCCAGGCAGGACCAGCAGCAGGCGAAGTTTGCGGTGGATCGGCAGTCCAAGAAGCTGGAGCAGATGAAGCTGTTGAGCAAGACGGATGGGGTAGTGGAGCGCGTGGATTATCACGAGGGGGAAGTGTCGGTGCCTGATCCCACCAAGCCGTGCATCACGCTGGTGAAGAACGATATTTTGTGGGTGCAGGTGAATCTGCCGGTGGACAAAGCGCAGAAGCTGACGATTGGGCAGATGATGCAGGTGCGATATCCGGGCGAGAAGGAGCCGATTCAGGCGAAGGTGTTTTACCGGGCGCCGATGGCCAACCCTGGGAGCAATACGCAGCTGGTGAAGATGGAGATGGAGAACCCGTCGGGGAAGGATTCCGGGCTGCCGATTTTTGTGAAGATCGTGGAAACTGGGAAGACGGGGGCGGTGAGTGCGCGGTAGGATGATTGTCGATTTGTCTGAGATCCCGGTGGTTTAAGAAGAAGAGCCCTCACCCCAACCCTCTCCCCGCGTACCGGGAGAGGGGGCAGGAAAAAATGCACCGGCGAGCGGGTAAGAAGGAGTCAGGGCAAGTGCAGGTGGTTGCGGATTGAATCGTCGGGTCGTTTGGATGGCCCGCGGATGGGATAAGTCGTGGCAAACGGAATCGTTGAACAATCGTCGCAGGGATCGTCGAGTCAGGAAGCTGCCTCGTCGGTGCCTTCCCGCTCAAAGATGGTGCAGCGTCTTTTGGACGCGTCGGCCAATCTGCCGGCGTTTGTCA
This sequence comes from uncultured Phycisphaerales bacterium, assembly GCA_963788015.1. Lineage (GTDB taxonomy): Bacteria > Planctomycetota > Phycisphaerae > Tepidisphaerales > Tepidisphaeraceae > JBBRHH01. The sequence goes on along the minus strand of CAWBEY010000010.1, from coordinate 973,177 downwards.
ACGATTTGTTGACGACGCAGGCGGTGGTGGTGGCGGGCACCGAGGCGGCCGGGTTTTTGATTGACCGGCCTGACGAGGAGCGGATGGGGTTGCGGCTGATTACGCATATTCGGCCTGATGAGTCGGATGAACAGACGTGCGCGGCGGCCGTGAAGGCGTTTCAGAATTTGATCCAGCCTTGCATTGTCCAGAACAAAGATGGGGCGATTGAAGTGGGGTCGCCCGATGGCGGCGAGCCGCAGTTTTGCCTGGTGACGCTGCTGCGCAATGAAGGGCAGTTGGTGGCCGCGTCGGCGGTGATTACGCGATGCCGCGATCTGGAGCGGCGCGGCAGCGGCTGGGGAGCATGCAGTTGGTGGCGGGCTATTTTGATCTATATACGCTGCGGCGGGTGAGCGATCAGTCGCGGAGATCGCCCAGCGGCATCAGCATGTGTTGCAGTATGCCTCGTCGGTGGCGACGGCGGAGGGGTTTGAATCCGCCGCGATGAATTTGTGCAACGAGCTGGCCAATCGCACCAGCGCATTGCGGGTGGCGATTGGCTGGGTGAAGGGGCAGGCGGTGAGGATTCGGGCGCTGTCGCACACCGAGAAGTTTGACAAGAAGCAGGACCTGATCGTGCAGCTTCAGAAGGTGATGGAGGAGTGCCTCGATCAGGAAGAGCCGGTGCGGTACGACCCGGAGGGGGAGTGCTCGCCGAACGTGACGCGGCAGGCGAAGGCGTTTTCGCAGCAGCAGGGGGGCGTGGTGGTGGTGTCGCTGCCGCTTCGGCGACGCGATGAGATCAAGGGGGTGCTGTCGCTGGAATTTCTGCCCCAGAACAAGCCCGATGAGCAGACGCAGACGGCGCTGGGCGTGGCGTCGGAGCTCTTGGCGCCGACACTGTTTGACCGGCATGAGAATGACCGGATGATCTTCGTGAAGATGGGGCACAGCGTCGTTTACGCGACGAAGATGATGGTGGGACCAAAGCACATGGTGGCGAAGCTGGTGGTGACGCTGCTGATCGCCGCCGCGCTATTCGTGACGTTTTTCAAGCCCGTGTATCACGTGAGTGCGCCGTTTCAGTTGCAGGCGTCGCAGCGGCAGCAGATGTGCGCGCCGTTTGATGGGCAGTTGGCTGAGAATCTGGATGTGCCGAAGGTGGATGGCGATGGGCAGCCGGTCCTGGATGAAAACGGCCAGCCGGTGATGGAACATTTTGTCAGCAGCCAGATGCCGCGGCCGGGGCAATACATTCACAAAGGGGATGTGATCGCGGCGTTTGATACCGTTGAGCTGCAGGCCAAGCGGGATGAGGCCAAGGCGCAGGCGGATGTAAAGGCGGCCGAGCGCGATTCATATTTAGGAGATGCGACCAAGCAGGCTGAGCGCCGCATCGCGGAGGCCGCGCGGGAGGAGGCGCAGGCACAGGTCGATCTGTATGAGGAGCAACTGAAGAAGGCGATTATTCGCGCTCCTTTCAATGGCGTGTTGCTGAAGGGCGACCTGGCGGATCAGTTGCACGTGACCAAGAAGCAGGGTGAGCCGCTGTACGAGATCGCGGAGGCGGGTGAAAACAAGATCATCAACATTGAGGCGGAGCTGGCGGTTTCGGAGCGTGATATTCAGGAGATTCGCAAGATTTACGATCAGCACGCGAAGGCGGCGGCCACACAACCCGCCATGGCGAGCAGCACCACGCAACCGCCCCAGGGCATTGCGGTAAAGGACGTCTATGTGGGGGAGGATGGCAAGCTGGCGACGAGCAGCTTTCCCAGCGACAGCTTTGCGTTCAAGCTGACGCGCATCGTGCCGGTGGGCGAGCCCAAGGAAGGCGAGAACTCATTCAAGGTGTATGCGACGGTGCTGACTCCGGCCCCGTGGATGCATCCGGGCATGGCCGGCGAGGCGCGCGTGAATATCGAGAAGCGGCCGCTGGTGTGGATCTGGACCCATCGCCTGGTGGACTTCGTGCGGTTGAAGCTGTGGATATGACTACGGGCCAGGTGTAAGGGGCTAGGTGCTAGAAGAGGAGTTGCTAGTTGCTGGTTGCTAGTTGCTCGTGAAGAGGAGCGGGGTTGGTGGCATCGTTGTTGGTCGTCGTTGAGAAAAGGTATTGAACTTCATCCGAAACAAGCAACTAGCAACTAGCTGCTAGCAACTTCCTCCCCCCATGCAACAACTTCGTCCTACATTTTCTGAGTCTTGGTATCGGGTGGCGGATTTGCGGGCGCGGCTTCGGGGGAGTGCGCAGATTTCGCGGCAGCATTATCGCGGTGATCGCTGGTATGTCGTGCGCGATCCGGCCGGGAATCAGTTTCATCGCCTGTCGGCCGCGGCTTATCGGTTTGTCGGGCTGCTGGATGGGTTGCGCACGGTGGCCGAGGCGTGGGATTTGGTGGGCGGGCAGTTGGCGGATGAAGCGCCGACGCAGAATGAAGTGATTCAGATCCTCACGCAGCTTCATGCGGCCAATCTGCTGGAAACCAACATCACGCCCGATGCGCAGGTGCTGCTTCGCCGGCATAAGAAGATGGTGAAGCAGCAGTGGCAGGGGCGGCTGATGAACGTGATGTTCCCGCGCATTCCGCTGTGGGACCCGGACCGGTTTTTGTGCCGGTGGATGCCAGTGGTTCGGCCGTTCCTGAGCTGGATGGGAGCGCTGCTCTGGCTGGGCGTGGTGCTGTCGGCCATCTTCATGCTGATTCCGATGTGGCCGACGTTGAAGACTTCGGCGTCGAATGCGATGAACCCGAACAATTGGCCGTTCCTCTGGGCCACATTCGTGCTCATCAAGCTGATTCACGAGCTTGGGCACGCGTTTTCGTGCAGACGATTTGGGGGCGAGGTGCATGAGCTGGGTGTCATGTTCCTGGTGTTCATCCCGACGCCTTACGTGGACGCGTCCAGCGCCTGGTCGTTCCCGAGCAAGTGGGCCAAGATGTTCGTCGGCGCGGGCGGGATGATTATCGAGCTGTTTGTGGCCGCCATCATGGCGTTTGTGTGGGCGAAGACCGTGCCGGGACGATCCATGATCTGGCGTACAACACGATGCTGATCGCCAGCGTCTCGACGGTGGTGTTCAACGCCAACCCGTTGCTCCGTTACGACGGGTATTACATCCTGTCGGACTACCTGGAAATTCCCAACCTGCGTTACAAGGCGCAGGAATATTCGATGGGCCTGATCAAGCGGCATCTGTTTGGCGTGAAGAGCCAGCAGCCCCTGCCGCCGGCCGGTCAGCGCGTGTGGCTGTTTTTGTACGCTGTCGCCAGCGGTGCGTACCGCATCTTCGTCGGCATCATGATTATCCTGGTGGTGAGCGACCGTGTGCCGGTGCTGGGTGTGCTGATGGCGCTGGGTGGGATTGTGACGTGGCTGATCGTGCCTGTTTTCAAAGTCAGCAATTACCTGTTGCTCGATCCGGAACTGCATCGCAAGCGGCCGATTGCAATCGGCTGGACAGCGGCCGCTGCTGCGGTGGCGATTGTGTTGATCGGGTATGTGAAGATGCCGCTGCACTACGAGGCCGAGGGCGTGCTGGAGCCGGCCAAGCGGGTGGTGCTGCATGCGGAGGTGCCGGGGCAGGTGAACCAGATCGTGCGCAAGCATGGGGATGTGGTGCGGCAGGGCGATGTGATCCTGATCTGTAAGGATCCGGAACTGAAGGCGAAGATCGACGGGCTGGACGCGCGGCGGGCCGGCCTGGACATCAAGCTGGAATGGGCCAAGAGCACCGACCAGAACCAGGTGAAGATGGTGCAGGCGCAGATCAATTCCGTTGACCATCAATTAAAGATGGCGAAGGAGAAGTTCGACGCGCTGGTGGTTCGAGCGCCCATTACCGGGGAGCTGGTTGCGCCGGAACTGCACAACCTGCAGGACAAGCACCTGCAGCTCGGCGAAGAACTGTTCACGATCGAAGATCTAAGCAAGCTGACAGTGCGGGCCATGCTGCCCAAAGACGACGAAGCGCTCATCTTAAAAGAGCCTGAGCACAATGCACAGGTGCGTCTGGCGAGCATGCGGCACACGGACTTGGCGGGCGTGGTGGTGGATCGTCTGCCGACGGCCCAGAGTGATGCGCCTGGTGCGCTGACGTACGCCGGCGGCGGCGACATTGCCGGCGATCCTTCGGACAAGAACGGCACGAAGCTGCTTCAGCCGCAGTTTGAGTTGTGGGTGGACGTGGAAAATCCAGAACTGACTTACATCCCCGGGCAGCGGGCCTGGGTGCGCTTCACGCTCACCAATCGCCCGCTGGCGTGGCAATGGGGCCGGCGGATTGGGCAGTTGATCCAGGAGCATAGCCATGGGAAGTGGCTATAGAAGTTGGGAGTTGCTAGCAGCTAGTTGCTAGTTGCTAGAAAGGAAACTCAATGTAGCAACACCAGAAGCCAGCAAACCACGAAGTAGAAATGGGCAACCACCACCGGAAAACCAGCAACTAGTAACTAGCAACCAGCAACTCTTCCCCCCCATGTCGCGGAGTATTAATCAGGAACTGTGGTCGATTTTTGATGCTCGGCGCGTCAAGGCGCCGGACTTGCGCGGGTTGGATGCGTGGGCGAATGGGGTGGTGGGGTGGTTTAAGAATAAGCGGCCGGTGTTGTTGCGCCTGAAGGGGCAGGCGGCGCGGATTGAGAAGCTGGAGCCGGAGATTCATAAGCTGGGGGCGACGCGGTTTCGCGAAGAGGTGGAACTGTCGCGGGATCTGGCCCGCATTCACAAGCTGAAGGGGCCGGCGCTGGACCGCGCGATGGCGCTGGTGCGCGAGGGGGCGTTTCGGGCTTCTGGAATGCGGCCGTTTCCGGTGCAGATCATGGGGGCGCTGGCGATGTGCGAGGGGTTGATCGCGGAAATGGCGACGGGAGAAGGCAAGACGCTGACGGCTTCGTTGGCCGCGTCGATCTGGGGACTGGCGGGCCGGCCGGTTCACATTATCACGGTGAACGATTATCTGGTGCAGCGCGACGCCGAGGAGATGGGGCCGATCTACAAGATGATGGGGCTGGAAGTGGGTTTCGTCACGCACGAGACGACCCAGGAAGAACGGATCGATCACTATCGCCGCAATGTGGTCTATTGCACGCAAAAGGAACTGGTGGCGGATTTTCTGCGCGATCAGATCGCGCTGGGGACGCTGCGCACCAGCACGCAAACCAACGTGATGATGCTGGCAGGCCAGAGCCGGGGTCGATTGCTGGTGCCGGGGCTGTTTCGGTGCATCGTGGACGAGGCGGACAGCGTGTTGATCGACGAGGCGGTGACGCCGCTGATTATCTCCAATTCGCCCGATGAGGAGGCCAACTCGCCGCTCTATCGCGAGGCGGACAAGCTGGCCAAAGAGCTGGAGGTGGATCGGGATTTCAAGATCGACTGGACGGTTCGCAACATCGACCTTACCCAGCGCGGCCAGCGCCGGCTGGAAGAGCTGAGCGATCATCACGGCTTCTGGAAGGGCAAGCGGCGGCGGGAGGAATTGGTGACGCAGGCGCTGACGGCCCACCACTGCTTCATCAAGGACGAGCAGTATTTGATCGACGAGGAAGGAAAGATCCTGATCATCGACGAGTTCACCGGCCGGGTGATGGCGGATCGATCCTGGCGGCACGGGCTGCACCAGGCGATTGAGGTGAAGGAGGCGGTGAAGATCACCTCCGACAAGGAGAACCTGGCGCGCCTGAGCTTCCAGCGATTCTTCCGGCAGTATCAGCACCTGGCGGGCATGACCGGAACCATCTGGGAAGGGCGGGCGGAGCTTTGGCAGATTTATGGGCGGGCGATGGTGCGGATTCCGACAAACAAGCCATGCATCCGAAAGCTGAAAGGGGTGCGGATGGTGGCGACGATGGATCAGAAATGGGATGCGGTGGTGGAGCGGGTGATCGAACTGCATGCCAAGGGGATTCCGGTGCTGGTGGGTACGCGAAGCGTGCTGGCGTCTGAAGAAGTGAGCCGGCGATTGAAGGCGAAGGAGATTCAGCACAATGTGCTCAACGCGAGCCAGACGTCGCAGGAGGCGAGCATCGTTTCCATGGCCGGGCAGAGGGGGATGATTACGGTGGCGACGAACATGGCCGGGCGCGGCACGGATATCAAGCTGGCCAAGGGGGTGGTGGAGCTTGGCGGTTTGCATGTGATCTCGACCGAGCCGCACGGGTCGGGGCGGGTGGATCGCCAGCTTTTCGGGCGGGCGGGGCGGCAGGGGGATCCGGGCTGTGCGCAGATGTTTACAAGCCTGGAAGATGACGTTTTCGTGCGCCACACGCGACGCATTCGCGGCGCCTGGCGCATGATCGGGGCTAAGCGGCTGATTAAGATGGCGCAGGGCGCGGCCGAGCGCTTGGCGCGGTTTAATCGCAAGCAGGTGCTGCGGAGTGATGATTGGATGGATGAGTCGTTGCCGTTCTGAGGTGGGCGCGACAGTTGCTGGTGTCCACTGGCGTTGCCGAGCCCTTCGTCGGTAAACTGCTACCGACAGCAGGAGATCACCATGCCTCACGTTCGCCTCGACGATCAAGTGTTTCAGGCCGCTCAGCGCCGTGCAGAAGATGCGGAATATTCAACAGTCGACGAATATGTGGCCGACATCCTTGTACACGACCTTGTGGAAGATGAATGCGGGGAAACTCCAAATCTTGATCACCTGTTCACCCCGCAGCGCCTTGCTGAAATTGATCGTGCTGCGGCAGACATCGATGCCGGGAACTTCCTTACTGCGGAACAGGTGCGCGAACACTTCGAGCAAAAGCGAGTGGGATGGGCAAAGAAAAACGGACCAGGCTGAGTGTCGCCTATGCCCACAAGGCATTGGAACAGCTGGATAAGATCTGGGAATGGAATGAGCAGCAATATGGTGCTGATCACGCGGATCAATATGTGCAATTTCTGAAACGGCATATTGACGCGTTGAGTCAAATGCATCAACACGGCAGGCATCTAACTGTGCGACTTGAACTACATTCTTATCCGGCGCAAATCCAAGGGGCATGGCCATGTTGCCATCTATCGCGTTAGCAAATTGCGCGTTGAGGTGTTGCAGGTGCTCCATTCGGCCCAGGACTGGCAGGCAGAAGTTGCGGAGCAGGCGTAGTATTGTGCGCGGCGATGGAACGTTGGGGCAAATCATTTCCCAATACAAAACGCCGAAAAGATTCTCCCGAGGAGATCGTCTGGTGAGATCATTCCTGTGATCCGGCCGAGGGCGTCGAGGGCTTCGCGGAGCTCCAGGGCCAGGACTTCGGGGCTGGGCTGGGCGAGATTTTGGGCGCGGGTGAGGGCGGCTTGGGCTTCGGTGATGGCCTGGAGGTGGCGGGCGTTGAGGGCGAGGGTGGCCGGGGAGGGTTGGCCGAAGGCGAGGTTGTCGAGTTTGTCGCGCAGGGCGTTCAGGTTTTCGCCGGTGTGGGCGGAGAGAGCGATCTGGCTTGGATCGTTGGGTGGCGGCGGAGTGTGAGACAGGTCGAGCTTGGTCAGGATAGTGAGGTCGGGCGGCGCGGGAGAGATGGCGGCGGGGCGGGATTGTTGATGTCGCGCACCAGCAGGAGCAAGTCGGCCGCCTCGATGGCGGCAATGGCGCGGCGTTGCATCTGGCGGGCGATGTTGGCGGCGGGTGAGGCGTCGTGGGGGGAGGCGTCTTCTGGTGGAGGGGATTGATCCAGGCCGGCGGCGTCGGTGATGCGGACGAGGCCGCGGGGGAGGGAGACATTAGCCGAGAGGAGGTCGCGGGTGGTGCCGGCGATGGGGGAGACGATGGCGCGGCGCAGCCGGCCAGGGCGTTGAGAAGCGTGCTTTTGCCGGCGTTGGGCAGGCCGACAAGGACGAGGGTCGGCTCGTGGGTCAGGCGCTCGAAGCGGGCGCTGGACGTGGTGAGATCATCTAGTCTCGTGATACATGTTGCGAGGCGCTCGCGGGTTTGGGCATCGGAGAGGAAGGTGACGTCTTCTTCGGAGAAGTCGATGCCTACTTCGATGAGGGCGAGAGTCTGGGCAAGAAGGTCGACGGCGGGTGCCAGACGGCGGGCCAACTCGCCGGCCAGGAGCTGACGGGCGGCGCTAAGCTCGGCCTGGCTTTGGGCGGCGATGGTGGCGGCCACGCCTTCGGCCTGGGTGAGGTCGAGGCGGCCATTGAAATAAGCGCGGGCGGTGAACTCGCCGGGGTCGGCGGGGCGAGCGCCAAGGGTGTACAACTCATCGAGGAACATGCGGGCAAGGTGCGGGTTGCCGGGGAGGTGAAACTCAACGAGATCATCGCCGGTGTAACTGCGCGGGGCGTGGAAGGCATAGAGCCAGCACGGGACGCGAAGGCCGGAGAAATGGAGTGTGACGCGCGAGGCAGTGCCTGGGGAAGTTGCCGGCACGCGCGTCAGTGGTTGGGAGATAGAATGCGCGTGCGGGCCGCTGAGGCGGACGATGATGCGGGCGGCGCGGGTGGGGGCGCTGGAGATGGCCGCGATGGTGTCGGAGGGGTGCATGTGTTTCGCATGCCGTTTAGCTAATTGGGAAACGTGTCGCCGTTGAATGAACGAACCCAGATCCTTCGCTGAGCGCAAGACGACGGTGCGAGCGGGGAGGCTATCTGTTCTTTCCTTTGTTTTTCTTCTCCGCGTCGCGCTGTACTTCTTCCATCTTGGCGTGCATGTTGGCGATGAAGTTTGCCAGGCGGCCTTCTTTTTTGGGTGGAGCTTTGCGGGCGGCGTCGTTGGCCAGGCGGCGGCCGGAGCGGGTTTGGGGGGCGTCGATGATTACTTTGCCGGCCTTCTCGGATTCTTCGCGCTCTTTGATGTGGTCGCGGATGCGCTTGCTTTCGATGATGCCGATGGCGGTGCTGGTGAGGATGTAAAGATTCAGGCCGGCCGGCCCGGTGTAGAGCATGACGGGGAAGAGCAGCGACATCCACTGCATCATCTTCTGCTGCTGCTCCTGCTCCTTGGTGGCGGCGACGGGCTTGGGGGTCATCTTCTGCTGGATGAAGAAGACGACGGCCATGAAGAGCGGGAGGATGTTGAGGGCGTGGATCGAAAAGAAGTAGAGGTTGATGGGCTGATGGAAGGCAATCGCCATATCGGGCTTGGACAGATCCTTGATCCAGGTGAGGTTCCAGAGGAAGGGGGCGTGGCGCAGCTCGAAGGTGGTCTGGAGGCTTTGCCAGAGGGCGATCCAGATGGGCATTTGGAGGAACATGGGGAGGCAGCCAAGGATGGGGGTGATGCCCTGCTCGCGGATCAGGAGGGCCTGCTCGCGGCGCAGGCCGTCGGCATCGTCGGCGTACTTTTTCTTCAGCTTCTCCATCTCCGGGCCCATCTTGCTCATGCGGCTCATGGAGATCTGAGAGCGCTTGGTGATGGGGTGAAGCAGCAGGCGCACGAGGCAAACCAGCAGGATGATCGAGAGGCCCCAATCGTGCAGCACCCAGTGGAACGCCCCCAGCAGCCAGACCAGCGCATTCACCAGAATTGTGAAGGTGCAGATGCTGCAGAAGCCCGAGACCAGCACGAGCGTTTCGTCGTAGCAGCGCGGGAATGTCTTGTAGTAGGGGGATTCAAGAATGGCCCGCTGCTTTGGGCCAAAATAGACGCTCATCGCGAGGTTGCCGGTGGTGTCGGGGGCGAGGGTGGTGTCGCGTGATTCGAAGACGATTGCAGCGCGGTGCTGCTCGGCGTCTTTGCGCCTGGGTTGACGGCGAACGCGCGAATGTCGGCCACGGGGACAGAGCTTTTTTCGTCAGGCTGGACAAGCGCGTCGAAGTATGCGCCGGTGGTGCCGACCCAGAGGAAGGGGAAGTTGTAGTGGGTAGTGAGGTAAACTTCGCGCTGCTTTTCAGTGAAGCCGGCCACGGGGAGGTTCTTGATCTTGACGATGCTCTGCTCGTCGTTGTAGCCGCCGATGATGCTGGGGGTGTCGTTGCGATTTTCGGACTCGGGGGAGTTGGTGCCGTTGAAGCTTGTCTGCACGCGCAGCGGCTGGCCGCTGAGGTTGACGAAGCTGTAGTTGATGGCCAACTGGTAGCCCTGGCTCGGATCTTTTTTGTCCTTCACTTCGAAGGTCTTGAGCACACGGACGGCCGGTTTGGCGGTGAGGTTGTCGAGGATGTCGATGGAGTAGACGGCCTTGGCCGCGGCCGCGCCGGGCTGAAGGTCCCAATCGACATTGTTGAGGGGCACCAGCGTGCCGTTGATTTTGACCCAGCGGGTAGCGAGGGCGGTGGTGAGATCGGAGTCGGGGACGTCGTAGGGTTGCTGGAAGGTGTAGAGGGCCGGGTCGCGGACGTCGCGATGGAGGGCGTTGAGGGTGACTCTCTCAATGGCCGCCCCGCGCGGGGCGAGCGAGACGCCGATGGCGTAGGTGGGATCCTGGTAGGCGATGGAGCCAACGACAACGCTGGTTCCCTTTCCTTCCTGGGCGTGATAGCCGGCCACGGCGGTTGGCGCGGGGGCGGTGGTGAGGGCGCCTGATGTGCCTTGAGTTGCCGGCTGGGTTGTGCCGGGCTGGAGCGCGGTGGTGTTTGAAGGCGTGGTGGAGGGAGGCGGGGTGGCCGGCTCATCTTTTTTGATGACCCATTCCGGATGGCGTTTGGCCACTTGTGTGAAGGTGAGCTCCCAGGCGGCGAAGACCGCGAGCATTACGAGCATTCCAATGAGCGTCCGCTTGTCCATGAATTTCTTACCGCCCGTCCCGGAGCCGCGTGCCCAGGAAGTTGTCGAGTTCCTCGATAGCCTCCACCTTTTTGATGGTGGTTTCGATGTCGTAGGCGATGCGGACGAACTCGATGGTGTTTTCCTCGTGCAGGACCACAAAGCTGCTGCGCGGATCGCGGTCGCGCGGCTGGCCGACGCTGCCAACGTTTACGATGGCTTTCTCATCGGCGACCTCGAATTTTCCATCCAGCTCGTCGGGGCTGTAGAAGTCGGGGCCTTCCAGGAAAACGCCGGGCACGTGGGTGTGGCCGACAAAGCAGAGCTTGTCGAAGCGCTCGAAGATGCTGACGAATTTGCCAGGATTGGTGTAGATGTCGTCGGGGAAGATATATTCGTTAACCGGCCGGCGCGGGGAGGCATGAACGCCCAGAAACTGCGGCGTTTTCACGCGGACGGGGAGGTTGCCCAGGAACTTCCAGCGGTCGGCTTTGCGGATGGGATCAGGGTCGTTTTCGAAGCAGCTGCGGGTCCAGAAACAGGCCGCCTCGGCGCCGGCGTTGAAGTTGAAGGGTTCGTAGAAGACGGCAAAGTCGTGGTTGCCCATGAGGGAGGCCCGGCATCGCTGGATGACCAGGTCGAGGCATTCCATGGGATTCGGGCCGTAGCCGACGACGTCGCCAAGGCAGATGATTTCCTTGATTCCGCGCCGGTCGATCTCCGTGAGGACGGTAGAAAACGCCTCAAGGTTTGCATGTATGTCGCTGACAATGGCAATCATCCGCCGACTCAACCTCCGGCCAAAACCGGACTTAACCGCGCATGGGGAGCCGACGGGCGCGAGCGGTTCGCGGGAGAGTCGGCGCAGATGCAGGATGGTACGAAGAGGGGGCGCGAGCGTCAAATTCGGCGGAGTGGGGACACCCATCACGCAAACCGCGGAAAGGAGCGAAAAGGACCGATTCACTTGGGAGCGCTGCGGGACGGACCGTTTACGGCGATGGGCGGGCCAAGGGCGAGACGATGGATCGTGGCTCTTTTTCTGGGAGGCCGCGACTGGGTTGGATACGACGCCGATTTTGGTGGGGAGAATGGTGCTGGAATTTGAGTTTGGTGCGGTGTTTGGAGGGAGGTGAGGATTGACAAGGGGTTATGGCAAAAACCCTGGAAAGAAGCGCCCCCAAAGCGCCCCCGGAATCTCCCTCTTTTCTCCCCCTTGTCTCCCTCTTTCTGACATGAAATCTCCCCCATTTCTCCCCGGAATCTCCCCGCTTCGACAGGGTCGAATTCTTTCACCACGGAGTCACCGAGGCACGGAGGAAGAGAGGATTTGTTGTGGAGTCGGGGAGGAGACTGGGCGGTCGGTGATGGGGGGTTTGGGTTTGTTTTGTTATGGTGCTTGCGGACACGGGCGGGGCGCAGCGGGTCGCCCGTGCCACTCAAATCCCAATGACGAATGAGGGAATGACGAAACGGGGGAGTTGGAGTGAGCCCCGGATGTGCATCCGGGGTTCCGCTATGGAAGATTCGATCTTATCGAATCTGCTACAGCTATTCACTTGTCAAAGAACACTGCGGCTGGCTTTGGGGAGAGATTGGTTGTTCCCTTCCTTTTTGGCTGGCCGGAGCTTCCACAGGAGAAGCTAACATTAACCTATCATATGGTGGGAGAGGATTCAAGGGAGAATCAGGGATATTGGCCACAGATTCACACGGATGAACACAGATGGGGAGGGAGTGAAGCGCAGAGGGCGGGGCGGTTCGCGGAGAAGGGCGGCGGCCGGCGGTTTTGTGCAAATGAGCGCCGAAAAGGTGTGCGCAATTGGGTTGGGGGTTGGTTTTCGGGGGTGTGTTTTTCTTAAGTGTGGTGGCGGCCGATGGTTTAATTGAGGTGGGGGTGGTGCGGGGTGCAAAAAAACCGACCACAAAGCGACCACTAACCGACCACCAACCGACACATAACCGACCACCAACCGACCATGAAACGACCACCAATCGACTACCAACCGACCACCAAACGACCACCTGCTTGAACGCGGAATTTAGAGGGCAGAATGGTGAGCTGGGGAGGGGGGATCCAGCCGCGAGGTGCTTTTCGGGCAGGGCCAGGGCAGGCTGAGACAATGAGGGGGACGCGGAGAGATTGCAGCTTTGACGAGGACTCGCGGGGGATTGGGTGGAGGTGGTCATGGAGCACTTCCTGAGTCGGATTACTACACCGATGTCATCCTAACATAGGCCATACATGCGAGCAAGGGGGAATATTTGAGTTGGTGAGTTTTTTGGGATGGGATGAGGGGTTTCTGCTGCATGAGGGGAGACGCGGGGGCGAGACGCGGGATTTGGCGAGGTGGGATTTGGTTTTGTGGGTGGAGGTGATGAAGGTGAGCTCGGTTTTCGCCGACGAGGTGGTGAATGCTCCGGAGCCGGATCGAGGCGGCCGCTATTGGCGATCTGGCTGGGGTTGGGGTGAATTGGTTCTGCGCGAGGCGCCACGCTTAACGCCGCCGGGTAGAACAACGGCGATGTATCCAAAAGCTTACGTTCGTGAACCGCGGATGGTAACAGTCGCAGGCTCCATCCGCTGTAAATGTACTCATCCCCTTTTACTATTCCGGGGGGAGGGACTTGGATGAATTTTTCGTGAAATGATTTACGGATGGGCTTGGTGCTCAATTTCGGGACGAATTCTCGAGGCAGACCGCGGGTGATATGGAATATGTGGCATATTGGGTGATTCGCCCGGATTGATTGACATAACGTATGGCCGACCATCAAATTGCGTCTATCTCAGCGACGTCGAATGGGTATTAGTTCGGTTTCGCTTGGCTGTTAAAGCGGCGGCGGTTCGATTGTCCGTTTTGCGTAGTTCGCAAAGAAGCGACCGGATCTGACTGGTGAATGTGGATGACTGACAATAACCGCAGTGCTAACGTCGGTCTTGAAAACCAACTCTGGTCGGATGCCTGTGCTTGAGCATAGACGCGGCGGAGCGTTATCGTGGAGTTAACTCAATATTGGTCTAAGTTATGTCAATGAGTCCCTCCATTGCATCCGTTGGCACAGAGCGGTCCAAGATCGGCGTTCTGTTAAGCTACAAGCTGGTACAGCTGTTCTCTGAAGGACTGTACACGACTCCGATCAAGGCGATCGAAGAACTTGTGGCAAATTCGTTTGATGCTGGTGCGCTGCAGGTCGCTCGTTCTTTTGCCCGCAGACTTCAATCAACAAGGTGCAACGATTGTTGTGATGGATGACGGCGAGAGCATGGACGCCGAAGGCCTCGCAAAGCATTGGTTGATCGGAAAAAGTTTTAAGCGATCGCTTGCAACGCTACCGAAGGACCGGCAACAAATCGGCAAGTTCGGCATCGGCAAATTAGCGACTTACGTGCTTGCGCACCGTTTAACCCATGTTACAAAGAAGGACGGGAAATACTATTCGACGTCGATGGACTACCGCGTCGTAGATGATCGTGGTGAAGAGGAAATTGAACCGAAGAAGCCAATCGAAATCCCCTTGCGCGAGTTATCGGAAGACGACGCGAAGAACGCTTTGAAACCATGGACCGACACTTCCGCGTTCAAGGGCACAAAATTCAAGCTGTTCGGTGATAAGGCTTCGAAGTCGTGGACTGTGGCAATTCTCGGAGCTTAAGGAGAAGGTGATTGAGCTGCAGTGCGGTCGGCTGGAATGGGTTCTGAGTACCGCGCTCCCGTTGAGGCCTGACTTCGCCATTTATGTCAACGAAAGAAGCTGACACCCAGCAAAGCAGGCAAGGGTCGGCTGAAGACGTGGACATTGGGAAAAGATCTCTCCGAAGTTACCAACCCCAGGCCGTCTGATCTGGAGACGAATGAGGACATTGGCAAGCTGGCAACAGACGATGAACGATTCGGATTCCTCGACAAGACCATTGGGCGCGTCACGGGGTTTGCCGAGGCCTATCAGAATCTGCTCACCGGCAAATCCGATCAGATCGGGCGGAGCAATGGCTTTTTCGTTTACGTGTTGGATCGGCTAATCAACGTGGAAGACGGGCACTTTGGCATTTCACCGGATGAACTTCGGCACGGAACCTTTGGGCGAATGGCGCGTTGTCGCTTCACATGGACGGACTGGATAAGTTTCTCCAATCGGATCGCGAGCGAATTCGCGCACGGTCCCGCATTGGAGACGGCCCGGAACATCCTGCGGGGCATCTTCAATGCGGTAAGGACTTATCTCGCAAACGTTGATGCGGGCGAAGATGCGTCAGCGAAATTCGCACAATCTCTGGCTGGCAGTCAGTCGAGTGTCTCGCGCAGACCTATCGTCGCCATCGCCAGGGCGGCATTGGAGGGGAATTATAAGCCGCGCTATGTTTCGGTGCCGCCATCGACGACACAGGCAGAACGCGATTCGGTCATCGCGGAGCTCGAAGGTCGGATCGCGGCTCCTGAGACGTTTGTGCACCTCGGTTGAACTCGTCTGGGACGCCACCGCCGACATTGGGCTGGCGATCTACGACGCTAAGTCCGGCGTACTTCGCGTAAATGGCTTTCATCCGTTTGTAGCCTCTTTTTTCAGCGAGTTTGAGAGCAAGTCATCCGGATTGCCGCTCAAACTCTTCGCGATGGCGGAGGTTTTGCTTGAGGCTCAGCTATTCCAGCAAGGATATAAACAGGCGGATGTCGACGCGATTATGGGGGCACGCGACCGCTACCTTCGCGACGTGGCGGACAGTTCGGGACGGCGCACCGCGTTAACCATCTCGCGTGCTCTCCACGAGGCAAGAAACAATGAATCGAAGCTGGAAGATGAGGTCGTCGCGGCATTTGATAGCCTTGGCTTTGACGCGGCTAAAGATGCGACGAAACGGGAAAGCCGACGGCATTGCAAAAGCCCATCTTTCAGCGGATGCGAACGGGATGGCAAGGCAGTATTCCGTTACCATTGAGGCGAAAAGCACACAGTCGGACGGCAAGAGGGTAGCGGCCCAAACGGTGGGTATATAGCAACGGTCGCCCTCCATCGCGAAGAATACAAGAGCGAGCATGCCATTGTTGTCGGTCCCGCCTTTCGCTACCGAACGGGTGCCTACATCCAATTTGGCCAAGCAGATTGCGGAAGACCGCAAGCCGAAGACTCGATGGATCAAAGAGGACGATCACTTTAATCACGATCAACGATTTAGCTCGTTTGGTTCGATTGGCACCAGCTAAGGGGCTGGGGCTGTCGAGCTCCGTGATCTTTTCCTGAAATGCAGCCTTCCAGACGACTGTAAGAAGTGGATTGACGAGATTGAAAAAACGAAGCCCGAAGCGACCGCCTTATCGCAAGATAGTTGAGGCGATCCACTTTTTACAGCAGAAGTATCAGCGCCAACGGTCAAGTACGGCGATCTTCGGGTACACTTGGGGCGCAGACAGCCTGCCGTCGACTACGAGACGAATGACGAACTCATGGAGCTTTGTAAGGCCATGGGACAGATGGCGCCGGGCTACATGAGCGCATCTGGTGAGACCGTTGAACTCGACCAAAGCCCTGACAACGTAGTCACCGCGATCGAGTCGGCCACAAAGGCCCATCTTGCCGATATAGCGTGACGTATGCTCGACTCCCATAAGAAAACAATTCGCGAAATACTCGGCAGAGGTCCGATTCATCCGTTTCCAGCCAGCATGGCACCGGGGATAGCTTTTGAAGCTCTTGGCGACTCAAAGACTTCCTTGCGTGTGCTCGATCCGATGGCCGGCTCCGGCACCGTGTTGGCGGTTGCGCGGTCAACGGGACACCGAGCTTTCGGATTTGATCTTGACCCTCTCGCGGTGCTGATGGCTGGGGTATGGACGCGAACAATTGATCCCCAGACGGTCATTGATAAAGCCGCTGAAGTTCTGAGCCGCGCGAAGGAGGCTTTCGCACTCTTCCTCTAAGGGTCGGTCCGTACCCAACAAGCAGTGATGCGGAGACACGCGAGTTCATCCGGTTTTGGTTCGATGATTATGCTCGTAGGCAACTGGCGGTCTTATCCGTTGCCATCGACCGCGTTCAAGACGATTGCGTCGGGACGTTTTGTGGTGCGGATTTTCTCGCCTCATCATCACAAAGAGCTGCCGGCGCCTCGCTGGCGATGGATCTGTCGCATAGTCGTCCGCATCGTCGATTTAGCCGTGCTCCAGTGAAACCTTTCAGTCGATTTCTTTCGGCAGTTGCAACGGTCGCCGCAAACTGCCCGCAGCATGGAGGACAAAAGTGGGCCCGTTGCACGACCGTCAGACAGGGAGATGCACGACGGCTAACGATGGCCGACAGTTCGATTGACCTTGTCCTGACCTCTCCGCCGTACCTCAATGCGATCGACTACATGAGATGCAGCAAATTCTCTTTGGTTTGGATGGGCCACAACGTCAGCGCCCTGCGCAAGATTCGTGGCGAAAGCATCGGTGCGGAGGCATCGGCAGTGGAGGCGTTGGACATCAATTGGATTCGCTCGGTCGTGGATGACCTTGACCTTCAGCCCAAGCTTTCCAAACGGGATTACGCCGTCTTGGCCCGTTATGTCTGGGACATGGGCAAGGCATTGGCTGAGGTGTCTCGAGTTTTGGGCGGGAGGACGGGCGATCTATGTCGTTGGTGATTCAACGATTCGAGGTACCTTCATCAGCAATTCGTTAATCGTGCAAGCCGTAGCCCAAGAACAAGGACTGACCTTCATTCCCGCCAATCAAGAGACTTGCCGGCCAATCGCCGGTATTTTCCGCCCCCTGAAAAATACGCGGTTGCACCGCTCGACGGCCGCATGCGACGCGAGGTTGTGTTGGTGTTTAACAAGGCTGCGTAAGATTGTGCAGTGCCGAGTGAGGAAGTCCAGCCGCGCCGGCGCGAAGGAGTAGCGCGGCTGACACGGGGCAAGCCGTCGGGCGGGCTTGCTCTGGGATAAGGGGCAGGAGTAAGAGTCGGTCGGATTTCTGAATTTAAAGCGGATGATGCTACTTTGACCTGATGTTCGTTAGCGGTCGGACATGGCGGGGCGCCCATGCCACGTTTTGAGGTTCTTGGGTTGGGGTGGGCGCTTGTGAACTGTGGGCGTTTTTGTGCGAGGTTTTTCTTTGCGTTCTGTTCTTCTTAGCGCGGGCGGATGGATTGGATGGTGATGGTTTGGCTGGGGAGGCGGGGGGTGGTGGCGGTGAGGGTGATTTTGCCGGGTTTTTGGGAGCGCGGAGGTAGAGGGTGCCGCGGCCGCCGGGGAGGGGGTGGGGGTTGTTGCCGACTAAGGCGCCGGGGCCGGTGAGGGTGAGGGTGACGGGCTGCATGGCGAAGGGGAGGGTGTTGTCGAATTCGTCGGTGATGCGGAAGGAGAGGCGGGTCATGTCGGAGCCGTCGGCGAAGATCTCGGGGTCGTCGGACTGGAAGAGGAGTTTTTTTGGGATGCCGTCGTTGGACATTTTTCTGGTGGCGACGCGGCGGTTGTTGCGGAAGGCGATGAGGATGAGGGGTTGCCAGTCGCCGCCCCAGGTATGGCCGAGATTTGTGATGATGAAGGGGGGGTGGGGGAGGTTGGGGTAGGCGGCGCGGTCGGGGGTGAATCGACCGCGGGAGGTTTTGCCGATGATGACTTCGATTTCATTGGCGTTGGAGAAGATGACCAGGGGCTCGACGCCGCCGGCGGACTTGTCGCCCATTTTCCAGTAGGTGGCGGGCTCGAGGACGAGCTTCTGGTTGGGGGACTGCTGGGAGGCGTAGAAGCCGGCGGCGAATTTGGGGTGGCGGAAGATGTCCATCACGCCGTGGTAGCAGATGCGGTCGCCGGAGCCGAAGACGGCGTGGGTGTTGTAGTCGAAGGCACACCAGCCGATGCCGCCGGCGGATTTCATGCCGCCGATCTGGTTGTGGATGTGGGCGTGGTGGAGGGCGTGCTGCTTGACGCGCTCTTCCTGGTCGAAGGTTTTGGCGGGGTACATGTGGCCGCAGAATTCGGTGTTGAGGTAGCGCGGGTCGGCGGGGGGCTCTGATGTGGGCGGGTTGAACGGGTATGACGGGCGGGGTGCCGGTGCCACGTTCATACGAGGGACTGTGCTGTGTCGCCGTCTCTGTTTTTTTATTTGTGGGGTGTTTTTATCGGACGACGTGTTGGCATCGGTTTGTGGTTTCCCAGACGGCCTAAGACTCCTCAGTTAAACTTTATCGGGCGGTGGGGGTGGGGTGAGAGTGCGGCCCTGAGATGGTGGGGTTGGTGTAGGTGCTCCAGGTTTCCTAGCTTTGCATTTGTGGTGGGGTTGGGGTGGGGTGTGGGCGGAAGTGGTTTGTCGGGGAGGGGAGTGTGGGGTAGGGTTTGGGCACCTTAGCCATGTTGGCCTTTGGGAAATGGGATTCGTCCAAGGAGGAGGAGCCTATGACTCACCAGAAATCGTTGCGCCGTCGTTGTCAGATCAGCACACCTTCACACCGTCTGCCGCGGAGCGCCAATTTGATTGAGCTGCTGGAGCAGCGCCAGATGATGGCGGCTCATATTATTGGCAACTCGACGGTGTATTCGACCATTCAGGCCGCCATTAATGCGGCGGCGACCGGGGCGACCATCACGGTGGACCCTGGGAACTATGGGGAGATGGTCACCGTGAACAAGCGGTTGACGCTGCTGGGGGCGCAGGCGGGTGTGGATGCGCGGGGCAATGCGCGGCTGGAAAATCCGGCGGGCGAGTCGGTGATTACGGGGGCGGCCGTTGGGGATGGGACGGTGAGCTGTGGGATCAAGATCACGGCCAACGATGTGGTGATTGACGGGTTCACGGTGCAGGGGAACACCAACGGGACGCTGGCGATGGCGGGGGGGATTGTGATGGGGCCGAGCATTTATGGCACGCACGTGCTGGACAATATGCTTCAGAACAATGTGTCGGGGCTGGCCCTGGCCAATTCGAGCAGCACGGATGCGGCGGTGATTCAG
Organism: uncultured Phycisphaerales bacterium; assembly: GCA_963788015.1. Classification (GTDB taxonomy): domain Bacteria; phylum Planctomycetota; class Phycisphaerae; order Tepidisphaerales; family Tepidisphaeraceae; genus JBBRHH01. The sequence continues at coordinate 953,630 of CAWBEY010000010.1, read as the reverse complement.
CACAACGTGTTTCGGTTTAACAACAACAATGGGCTGCGCGGCGGCCGGGGAATTTATACGGATGCGGATGTTTCGGGGCCGACGCTGACGAACGTGACGATCGACGCGAATGCGTTTATCGGGAACCATGGCGGCAACGGCACGACGACGTATGAGGCGGCGATTGCGCTGGAAGGGCGCGGGCCGACTGCGCAGACGAATTTCAGGATTACCAACAACACGATCGACAGCAACGGCAAGGGGGTGCTGGTCATCAACGCGGCCAACCTGACGATTACGGGGAACACGGTGAGCAACACGGGGGATCAGTGGAGCGGGACGTTGCGGTTTGAGGGTGGGGTGAACAATGTGCTGATCTCGAACAACACGGTCTATGACAACACCGGGCCGGGCGTGGCGGTGGATGCGAAGGGATTTTCAGGGGGCAACTCCGGGTTTACGGTTAACAACAACAACTTTTACAACAACAATACGGTGTACGGGAATCGGTTGTCGGTGGCGAGTGACGACACGGTGTATTCGGGGATTTTTGATGCGCGGAACAACTGGTGGGGCGATGCGTCGGGGCCGGGCGGGGATGGGCCGGGGACGGGGGACATGGTGTATGGGATTGGGCACGCGGTGCCTGGATTGCAGTGGTCGGTGACCAAGGGGGGAACGGAATTGTTTTCGCCCTGGGCGACTGCGCCGGTGACCAATCCGGAAACGCCGTATCTTGGCGTTGCGTCGGGCGCCGGCGCGCTGATTCAGGCGGAGAATTTTGATTTTGGCGGGGAGGGGATTGCGTATCACGACGTGGAGGCGAGGAATGTGGTGGGGCGCTGTGCGGGGCGGAAGGGGTGGACATCGAGTGGAACAGCGACCTTGGCGGCGGGTATGACGTGTCGAACGATATGCCGGGCGAGTGGCTGAAATATACGGTGAATGTGCCGCAGACGGGGCCGTATACGCTGGATTTTAGAATGTCGGATGGGGCGGCGACGGGGGGTGTGTTTCATGTGGAGCTGGATGGGCAGGACATCACGGGGCCGATCGCGACGTCGCCAACGGGTGGGTGGCAGAACTGGACGACGGTGACGCGGACTGGGGTGACGATGAACGGTGGGCAGCACGTGCTGCGGCTGGTGATGGATTCTGGGAACGTGGGGAATTTTAACTGGATTCGGTTTACGAGCACGGGCGTAGCGCCGCCGCCGACGATTCCGGCGCCGGCGAGCAATCTGGGGGCGAGCGCGGCGAGCCCGACGAGCGTGAACCTGACGTGGCAGGACAACTCGAATAATGAGATGACGTTTTTGATTGAGCGCGAGACGGGGACCAGCGGGAATTGGGTGCAGGTGGGCGCGGTGGCGGCCAACGTGAATACGTTTACGGATCTGACGGCTGCGCCGGCGACGTTGTACAACTATCGGGTGAAGGCGCACAACGGCGTGGGGGATTCGGCTTATACCAATCTCGCGCCGGTGACGACGCCCGCGCTGACGTATGTGAGCGATTTGCCGTGGGTGTCGGCGACAAATGGGTGGGGGCCTGTTGAGCGGGATATGAGCAATGGCGGGCAGGGGGCGGGCGATGGGGGCGTGATCACGCTGAACGGCGTGACGTATTTGAAGGGGTTGGGCGTGAACTCGCCTTCGCAGGTGGTTTACAACCTGGGCGGTGGATACAAGTCGTTTATCTCGGATGTGGGGGTCGATGACGAAGAGGGCGCGAGCGGGACGGTTGATTTTCAGGTGTTTGCGGATGGGACAAAGATCTACGACAGCGGCGTGATGAACGGAAACAGCGCGACGCAGTCGATCAATGTGAACGTGGCGGGCGTGAATCAGTTGACGCTGACGGTGACGGATGGCGGGGATGGAAGCACGTACGATCATGGGGATTGGGCAGGAGCGGGGCTGACGCCGTCAGGGACGGTTCCGCCGCCTCCGCCAGTGTCGCCTCCGCCGCCGCCTCCGCCCCCCGTTTCACCGCCACCGCCGCCAGTGTCGCCGCCACCGCCGGGCACGCTGACTTATGTGAGTGATTTGCCGTGGGTTTCGGCCACCAATGGCTGGGGGCCCGTTGAGCGGGACAAGAGCAATGGCGGGCAGGGGGCTGGGGATGGCAAGGTGATCACGCTGAATGGCGTGACGTATTTGAAGGGGCTGGGCGTGAACTCGCCTTCGCAGATCGTTTACAACCTGGCCGGCGGGTACACGACGTTTGTGTCGGATGTGGGGGTTGATGATGAGGAAGGCGCAAACGGGACTGTGGATTTTCAGGTGTTCGCGGATGGAACCAAGATTTATGACAGCGGCGTGATGAACGCGACGAGCGTGACCAAGTCGCTGAATCTGAATGTGGCGGGGGTGAATCAGTTGACGTTGACGGTGACGGATGGGGGGGATGGAAGCACGTACGATCATGCGGATTGGGCGGGAGCGGGATTGATTGCGGGGGCGGTATCTCCGCCGCCGGTTTCACCACCGCCGCCCGTGTCACCGCCTCCGCCTCCTCCTCCGCCGGTGACGGTGCCGATTGCGCCGGTGAGCCTGGTGGCCACGGCCGTCACGGGGCAGGTGAACCTTTCGTGGACGGACAAGTCGAGCGATGAGACGGGATTCACAGTGGAGCGGTCGACGGACAACCTGCATTTTGCGCAGATCGGGACAACGGCGACAAACGTGGCGACGTTTGCGGACAAGACGGCGGTGGCTGGTCAGATTTACTATTATCGCGTGGATGCGCTGAATTCGGCCGGGCCGAGCGCTTATACGAATACCGCGAGTGCGACGGTGCCGGTGCCGGTATCGCTGCCGGCGGGCTGGGCGCACTCTGACATTGGAAATGTTGGGGTGGCGGGGAACGCGTCGTATGCGGGGGGAGTTTATACGGTAGCCGGTGCGGGGACGGACATTGCGGGAACGGCCGACTCGTTCCATTACGTGTATCGGTCGCTGAACGGCAACGGCACGATCATCGCGCGGGTGTCGGGGGTTCAGAACACTGACCCGTCGGCAAAGGCCGGACTTATGATTCGCGAGACGCTTGCGGCGAACTCGAAGCACATGGGGGTGTATATGACCGCGACGAAGGGGATTTTAGCGAATGCCCGCTTTTCGACGGGCGGCAGCACCGGATCGTTGACCAACGGCGGGGTGAGCGCGCCGTATTGGTTGAAGCTGGTGCGTAACGGAACGAAATTCACGGCGTACCGGTCGAGCAATGGCGTGACCTGGACGACGGTGGCGACGGCGAGCATTTCGATGACGACGAACGTGTATGTTGGGCTGGCGGTGACGTCGAAGTCTGCGAGTGCGTTGAATACTTCGACGTTTGATAATGTGAGTGTGGTTGCGGGGTGATGTTAGTTCGATTCACCACGGTGCATGGAAGGCACGGAGGGGGGATGGTTAGAGTGCGCCGGTGCGGCGTTGGAGGATCGAGACCAGTTGGGTCAGGCCTTGGCGCTCCAGGGAGGCAAGGTAGGTTTCGACCGACAGGGGCGGGTTCTTGAGGCTTTGGCGTTGTTGTCTGGCGGCGGCGCAGACTGTATCGGGGGCGCGGTGGAATTGGGCGGTGAGGAAGTCATCGGGATGCTGCGCTTCGATGCTGTGAGCTCGCAAGGTTTCGGCTGGGAAGTCTTTCAGGTTGAACGTGAGGATGACGTCGGCACGGCAATGGATCGCGGCGGCAAGAACGTGACGATCATGGGGGTCGGGCAGGACGAGGGAAGGTATCAGCGACTCGTAGCCGGTGACGACACAATCGAGCACGTGGGCGTTCATCAAGTCGCGGATTCGCTCGACTTTCTCACGTGATATATCCGGGTAATCGTTCTGGACGTTTCGCATCCACTCCTCGTGGATATGGTTGGACCAGCGCGCGATAGAGGTCCGTCATGGCCAGATACATCAGCAAGCTTCGCAACGGAGCGGGGTAGAGGACGCAGGCGTCATAGACTGCGGTGAGATTGCTCATGTTCAGTAACCGAGGCCGAGTTCCTGGTCGATGGCGGAAAGCTCATCGAGGGCTTGGAGTCGGTTCAGGGCCATGGTTTGGCTGTATTTCGTGAGATCGCTAAACATGATGCGGCGGTGGCTGCCGACTTTGCGGTGGGGGATTTTCTTCTTTTCAAGCTGCTCGATCAGAAACGGGCGGGAGACGTTTAGGAGGTCGGCCGCTTGTTGGGTGGTCAGCTCGACCTGGGCGGGAACGAGCGTGACGGCGTTACCCTCGGCCATTTCGGCGAGTATCTCCTTGAAGAGACCGAAGGCGGAGGCCGGGATGGAGAGGACCTGCTCAGGCTCATTGCCGCGCTGGATGCGGACCTGGAGCGTCTTTGATCTGGAACGTGTGGGAAGACGTGCGAGGCGCGCAATGGATTCGCGGGCCAGCCTGGCGTCGGCCGGGGTGGGTGTGACGGGATCGTGGAGGTGCTGAGTTGCCTTGAGCATGTTGACCTGCTTCATCCGTATTATATCGTCTAGATAAGTCAAGTGCAGCATTCGAAGCAACCGAAATATCCGCAACTGTGAGGCGAGGCGAGCTTAAAACATTTCGCTGAAACGTTCGGCGTCGAGCTGGGGCCAGGCGTTTTTCTGGTTGGCGCTGTTCCATTTGCCGGGGAGGGTTTCCCAGATGACCGAGCCGTCGGAGAAGAGGGCGTTGATGCCGCCGGTGTGGTTGGCGTCGTGGGGAGTGCGCGAAGGCGGGATCGTCGGTCCAGACGTAGTGGTCGAAGATCGTACACTGGCGGGGTCGGCCGGCCTTTTGCCAGGCGCCGGTGTTGACGATGCGCTGTTGGTAGGGAATGGAGACGTCCCAGCCGGGGACGTTGTAGCAGAGCTGGGCGCGAGGCAGATCGTTGCTGACGGTGGTGGGGCAGAAGAGGATTTCGAGCTTGTTAGCGAGTGGGCCGTCGAGGAGGAGGCCGCAGCTACACTTGAAAGAGAAGTCCCAGATACGGTTGGCGGAGGTTTCTGCCGGGTGGGCGGCGGCGGGGAGAAAGCCATCGTAATCTTCGATGTAGATGGCGGTGGCGGCGGCGATTTGATGGAGTTGAGCGGCGCACTGGGTGCGTCTGGAGGCGCGGCCGGCCGCGCCCAGGGCGGGCATGAGCAGGGCGAGGAGGAGGGCGATGATGCCGATGACAACCATCAGCTCAACGAGCGTAAACGCTTTGCTTGAGGTTGGGGCGGGATCGCGTTTTCGGGGGAGGGAATGGGGTAACGAGCGGCATAGGCTCACTCCAAAGTGGCGATCGAGCCGAGTGGAGGATGCCACGTCAATGGGTGATTTCAAGAAAGAAAGTTGCGTGAGGGGCGGGTGCGGGGGCCAGGGGCGTGAAGGGGGGTAAGAGCGGCAGTGGTTGCCGCGCAAATGGTTTATGGGGCGGTGGGATGGCGGGGTATGGAAGGGGGATCAGCCGTGGCCGGGTTCGCCTTTGCTGAAGCCGGTGGCGCGATAGCCGGCGTCGTTGACGGCGTCCATGAGTTGTCGGACCGTAACGGCGGCGGGATCAAAGAGGACGGAGGCCAGGCCGCTGGGGAAGTCGACTTCGACTTCACGGACGCCCGGCTGCTGGAGCAGGGATTTCTGGATGGTCTTCTGGCACTTGTGACAGTGCATGCCTTCGACCTTGATCAGGGCCAGTTGGTCCTGGCGAACATCGTCCACCATCTTCTTCTCCCGGATGAAATTCACGTGGTTAGCCTAGGCAAGCGGCATTCCGGCGGCAACTGCCGTAAAACCCCAGCCAGATTGGCGAGGTTGTAGGGACAGCTGTCGCCGACGTTCGATCAGCCGGCAGCCGCGAATCTGCACGATGAAGCGAACAATATCCATTGCTATTGTTATTTACCTTGGAGGCACGACGTTTGTTGCACTCTTTCACGAGCGGTTTGTTTAGGAATTCGTCTTGCCCGCGCAGACTGATCCCCTTTTTGCGTTCCGCAGAAAGAGCGGATCAGACACCATAGCCCCGGCTGACGCTCGACAAGAGCGTCAGCCGTTTTTGTTGAGACAGGGATCACAGATCGCCGGGTTTGCCGCCGCCGCCGTGGGGGCGGGCTTGCATCATGGCTTGCATGGAGGCGGCCACCATGGCCTGGATCAACTGGGAAGAGACGTGGCTGTCGATTCGGATCGCGGAGCCCGCCGTGGCGTAGGTGTTGCCCCAAGGCGGGAGGTTGGGGGGCAGTTGCATCTGGATGTTCTGGCCCATCTGCATGTTCGCGATTTTGATGCCGGCCGTGACCACTTTATCGACGCCCAGGTAGACCACGCCGAAGCGTTGTTTGGGGAGTCGGTCGGCGACATCCTTGACCTGGACCTGCTGAACGACGGTATCGGTGCCGGCCTTGGCGGAGGTGACGGCGCTGCTCATGAGCGTTTCATCGTCGCCCATGATCTGGAGGACGTGTTTGTCATCCGGGGCGGCCATGTAGGCGCGGGTGCCGTTGGCGCCGTAGAGGAGCTGGGCCATCTGCTGGGCCATCATCTCCTCGGGCTTTTTGGGGTCGGGCTGGATGGTGGACTGGACCAGATCGAACTTGATGCCGTCAACGGTTTTTGCGGCCGGTGTGAAGGTAAACTTCTGCTTTGGGCCGGGCATGATCTGCATGAGATCCTGCATGGTGGCGCGCAGTTTTTCCTGGCTGGAGAGGATTTGTTTGGAGTCGCCGTCGATGACGCTGACGGCCTTGAGCAGGCCGGCCGGGCCGCCGTTGGGGTCGAGGATCGCGCCGAACTCAGCGCCTTTGGTGGCCTTGAGATTGGCCAGCATGGCGTCGATGGCGGTTTGGAGGGACTTGCCTTCGTCGCCGAGATTTGCGAGTTCTTTGGCGAGGGGATCGGCAAGCTTGGAGAAGAGGGACGCGGTGAGTTCGGGATTTTGGACAAATCCGCCGTAGAAGAGGTATTCGGATTCGGGGAGGCCGGCGAGGAGGGAGGCATCGGTGTTTTTGACTTTCGCGACGGTCTTGCCGGATTCGGAATCGGGGGTGAACTCGGCCATGAAGGTTGTGTTGATGCCTTCCTTGCTGAGGGCGATGCTGAAGGTGGCGGCCTGGGAATCGGCGAGGGTCTGGTCCATCAGGTCGATGCCGCTGCTCGAGGAGGAGCTTGATGATGGGGGCGTACTTCGGGATGCCGTTGTTGGCCTTGAACTGGTCGAGGGCGTCGGTGACCCATTGCTGGCGGTTGGCTGCGATCGCGGGCTGGGCGAGTTGTTTGATCTGCTGCATGTCGACCCAGGCGGTGAGGTCAACGTTTTTGTCTTCGAGGATTTTGCCGGTTTCGCCGGCGATTTTCAGCCCGCCGGGCTTTTTTGAAAGCAGGGCCTTGGTGGGGGTGATAACGGCGTAGCCGTTTCGCTCGGCCGAGAGGGCGGGGGCGGGATCGTTGGGGAGTTGGATGACGTCGAAGTCGCCGTCTTTTTTGGAGTCTTTGAAGTTACCAATAAAGGCTTTGTAGTCGCTGACGGGGATGAGGAGCATCAGGGCCTTGTCGGGCGAAACCGATTCGGCCATGGGATTGAACATGACGAAGGCGAAGTCGCCGTCTTTCTTCAGGCCGGCCGTGATGCCCAGGGATTGCTGAAGCGCGTTGAGTGGATCGGCCATTTGCGGAGCCAATGCGGCCGCGCCGAGTTGCTGGGCGAGGTTGGCTACTTTCTGGCTGGTGTCCTGGAGGTTGCCGATTTTTACGACGAGCAGTGCGTCGGATGGGACTTGCTTAAGGACCTGGGCCTGGGCTGCGGAAGCCAGGAGGGCGACGAGCAGGAAGGGGAGTGCGATGCGACGGTGAAGGCGGTTCATGGGGATCTCCTGGGAGAGTAATGCATGTTCGAAGGTTCGACTATTTATGCCGCGGTCATGTTAATCGCGCTGGGCGGCGGGTCAATCGGGGAAAGGGTACAAAACGGCTCGTGAATTAGAAGCGTGGGGAGCAGCGGCGGGCGGCGCGACGTGTTGGGCGGGGAGGGCGATTTCCCACATGCCTCGGCCGTGGGTGCCGACGGCGAGGAGGTCGAGGGTGCTGTTGAACTCCATGTCGGGAACCTGGACATTGGGAAGGCCGTGGCCGAGGCGCGCCCAAGAGTCGCCGAGGTTGTTGGAGGCGTAGACGCCGGTGTCGGTACCGAGGTACAGGGCATTGCCTTTGCCGATTCTGAGGACGTGGGCGGGGAGGTCGGGGAGGTTGGAGGTGATGTTTGTCCAGGTGAGGCCGGCGTTGGTGGTTTGGAAGACGTGGCCGAGGTTGTTGGAGTCGTTGAAGTTGGTGCGGACGGCGTAGGCGACATTGGGGTTGGCGGGATCGGCTTGGACGGCGAGGCCATCGTGGACGCCGGGGAGATCGCGCTGATGCCAGTTGGGGTCGCCGTTTTGTTTGACGAAAAGGTGGGCGGCGCTTGAATCGACTGCGCCGGTTGCCACGTAGATGGAGTCGCCTGAGGCGGAGACGGAGACGGAGTCGATGGGTGCGGCGGCGGGGTTGAAACCATTGAGGCCGGGCGTGGCCAGGACGGACCAGTTGTCGCCATTGTTAGCGGAGGCGTATAGCTTGTTGGTGGCGAGGTAGAGGTGGGCGGGGTTGGCAGGATCGAGGGTGAAGCTGATGTAGGCATTGGAGCGGTCGCGGCCGTTGATGCCGTTCATTTTCGGGTGGAAGGTGAGGCCGGCGTCGTCGGAGCGTTTGAAGAATGCGCCGTCTTCAGGTGTGCCGTAGGCGATGGTGGCGTAGATCATGTTGGGGTTGGCGCGGTTGACGCGGCAAAGGCCGCCGTCGTGGAAGACGCGCTGGTCCCAGATGTGGCTGCCGGCGCGTTTTTCGATGCCGTTGTCCTGGCTGCCGCCGTAGGCGATGGAGCGATTGGTGGGATCAATGGCGATGCCCTGGAACTGGGTGATCTGCAGGTTGGTGTTGAGGTCGGTCCAGCGGATTTTCGAGGTCGCGGAATCATCGAGACGCCAGACGCCGCCGTCGTTGACGTCCCAGAGGCGATTGGCGGCGTCGAAGGCAAGGCCGTGATGATCGCGGTGGGGGCCGGTGGACAGGGGGAGGTTGGTGCCGCCGATTTCGGTCCACGAGGCTCCGCCGTTGGAGCTTTGGATAAGGCTGGTTTGGCCGGCACAGTAGAGGTGGTTGGGGCTTTTGGGATCGACAGTGACGGCGATGTCGTAGTTGCCTTGTTGGCCCAGAAAGTTTGGGGTGTTGGAAAGGGTGGACCAGGTGAGGCCGGCGTCGGTGCTGCGCAGCATTCGGTGGAGGTTGCTGTTGGGGCTGGCGATGGCGGCGTAGAGGGGCGGGGGTTGGAGGGTGAGACAGCGAGTTTAATGGTGGCGTTTTGGGGATCGTTGGCGGGGAAGTTGCCGGCGAGGTGCCAGGAGTCGCCTGCGTCGGTGGATTTGTAGAGGCCGTCGAGGATGGAGCCGCCAGCGTCGCCGACGGCGGCGTAGAGGACGCGGCCGTTAAGCGGGTCGATTGCGACATCGCTGAAGGAGAGGGTGGTGGAGATGGAGGCGGTGGTGTTGCGCCAGGTGAGGCCGGCGTCGGTTGATTTCCAGATGCCCATGTTGCCGTCGAGGCCGGCTTCGCCGGCGTGGGCGACGGCGGCGTAGACTGTGCGGGGGTTTTGGGGGTCGATGACGATGCGGGAGACGGCGCGGCGGTTGAAGGATTGCTGGCCGGTGAGGCGCCAGGATTTGCCGGCGTTTTTGGAGACCAGAACGCCCAGGCCGTAGCCGGAATCGCCGGAGTTATTGGATTCGCCTGTGCCGGCGTAGATGTATTTGGAATTGGAGGGGGCGATGGCGATTGCGCCGATGAAGAGAGTGGGCTGGTTGTCGGTGAGGGGTTTCCAGGATTTACCGGCGTTGGTAGTTTTCCAGACACCGCCGCCGGCGGCCGCGATGTAGGCGGTATTGTGGGATTTTGAATCGACTGCGATGGCGGCGATGCGGCCGCTGACGGGCTGGAGGCCGGGGGTGTGGCCGTGGGTGATGGCGGAGGGGCCGAAGGAGGTCCAGGTGTTGGGGGTGAGGTGACTGGTGAAGAGGGTGCGGGGTTCGAGGGGTTCGAGGCGGTGCTGTTGGCCGTGGGATTGGGTGCGCAATGGTTTGAAAATCACTCTTCCTCCCTGGCGGCGGACTAATGGATCAATACCTCTCGACTGTACTTCTTCATGATGATGCAGACATGATGATCGGAGGTGGATGGGTGCGTGTTTTGTTTTTGCCACAGAGGACACTGAGGAAGAGGGGGGAGGGGAAGTTAGAAGGTTGAAGGAAGAAGGATGAATGAGGGAGAGGGGGTGTGGGATGGTGGTCGGTTTGGGTGGGCGTTTTGTTGTTGTTGTAATTGAGTTGCCAGGGAGTTTTGGGAGGGGGGTGAATGTTGACAAGGGTTTAGGGCGAAGGGGGCTTTTGAAAAGCGACCACAAACCGACCACCAATCGACCACCAATCGACACGTAACCGACACATGACCGACCACCAACCGACCATCAAACGGCACATAACCGACCACCAAACGACACGTCGAATCGGAGCTGAAAATGGCTTGGCGGAGGGCGGGGGAAGAGGCCGAAGAGGACTCGGATTTGCATCCGGGGTTTTGGTGGGTGCTGGGATGGATGAGCATGGGTTCCCCTGGTTGGGCTCCATCCTGATAGGATGGGGCCGGCGGCCGGCCGGGCTCTTGTTGGCCAGTGGACGCTGGTGGTAGTATAGCTGAATGTTAGGGTGATGTCAAGGGAGTTGCTGTTGCTAGTTGCTAGTTGCTGGTTGCTGGTGGGTTGCGGGGTGGGGGCGAGGCCGAGGGGGTGGGTGAAAGGGGCAGGGTGGCGACGGGATCAGCGCCTGCACCTGTAAGGCCGATGGGCAGCGGCTCGACGGGGAGATGGCCGGGGGTTGGGCGGGTGTGTGATTTTGGGTTGGCGGGCTATCATGGTTCGGGTTGGCTTTGGTTGGGGCGGTTGAAGATTTGAATGGACGATGCCGCCGTTGGCACTGCGCCATGGTTGAGTTTTGGAGGCGGATGTTGTTCTTTTTAGGGCTGGATATTGGAATGATGACTACCGATTCCTCAGAATTTCTGGCATAAAGGCTCGCGGCACCTTTAGTTATTCCCAAACAACATCAGTGCCGCACAGCGAGCTCAGCAGCTACGAGAGATTGCTCAGCATTTTGATTGAGGTTTTCACGATGGAAAGCAGCGGAAAGATCGTGCTGGAAAATGCGTTAGCGAATGAGCTGACAGTGTGTTTTGAGCCAGAAGCAGACGAGTGCGAACTGAGGCCTGGTGAAGCGATTACCCTTGAGCAGTCATTTACGAGTCAACCAGCGACAGTAAAGGTTAGCCTAACGCCCGAAGGACGTATCGCACTAACCATTTGGCCAGGCGATGGTACGTTCACTGTCCAAAAGGCCGGCGCGACGATCCGGTAGGAACTGACCCAACTGGCTCGCCGGCGTGGAGCCGACGTTGGCCCGTACGCTCGTCAAGTAGCGCTGCGAGTCAACGACTTCGCTGTTGTGGCAGGTTCACGTATTCCGCCGACGCTTTTACAGAGTTTGCATAGTTTGCCTTGGACATGCATCGCCCAGCGAATAATAGCATAACCGCGGCGGCAAGGACTCGGCCTCCGACTCAATCGTCTACACCTGGGACGTGCCCGGTCGAATGGTCTCGGCTGAGCCGGCGGCGGGGATCGTCAGCTTCACCTACAACGCCGATGGCCAGCGCATCGTCGAGGAAGCCTCGGACGGGGTCACCGGCTACCTCTACCATCTGAAGCGTATCCTGCACGAGACCGATGACGTGGGGGACATCACCACCACCTACGCCAGCGGCACGGATGATGAGTATGGGGACCTGATCGGCGAGGATGGCCAGTACGGCCACCAGTACGATGCCCAGGAGGACTAAAGGTGCGCGAGCGAATGGCATTACGTGATGGTTGTTTTTGTTGTTGCGGTGATCGTGACGGGCGTCGCCCCCGCTTTCGCGGGGGCCGGAGTGCTACAGGACTCCGCTTGCACTTCGGTCGTGGGTACACGACAATGCTCGCATTTCCTTGGCGCTTCCTGACGCGGGGTGGGTGGGGGTGTCAGCGTGCTTATGCGAATAAGACTCCCGATCCTCAAGGCTTTCCAAGTACATAGCCTTTGGGGAAGGTCGGCTCAGCGCGTCGAGGGAGGCCCCTGGAAACTGGCTCGCGATACGCTGCCGGCCGGTTTATCATGTGGTCAAGCGCGGCGTCAGGGAGGCGGTTGGATGGAGGACAGCGGGTCGGTATGAAGACAATTCGTGCGAGGTGTTGGTGGTAAAGGCTCGCGTCACCTTTAGTTGTTCCCCGGTGATCCTTCGAATATTGTGCGCATCCAAACAAATCGGCGCATAGTGCGCGAGTCACTGCTAATGGGTCCGAGAGGCGGCGTGAAATTAGGGACCGTTTGGGAGGACAACAAGCTTATCACTCTAATTATATATGGAGGCAACTGATTATGGATAGCGATATTAAACAATTTGAGTCAAGAGCGGCCCTTCGAAGTTTTCTTGAAGCCACCCCCTCGCCTTATTTGGTCTTAGGTTCCGATTCCGAAGCTCCTAGGGAATTTTACGCAGTTAACATTTGCGGACGCGCGGGGAGACCATGTGCAATTGGAATTATTTCAAGCGGTGGCGGCGAGCGACCGTCACTGATCCATTCGTCTGACAAGCAGTATTGGGCAATTGGATTTCATTCGAGAATTGAAATGGTAGATAGTGATAATTGTTCTCTTTTATCTACATGCCATTTAGATGGAATGTTCTTTGATTTTATTGAGTGCGAAACGAATACCGTATTCGTTGCCATACACGAACTGGGAGCGGTGAAGTTCGAATTTACGGGTGCGAAGCGGTGGTCGATCTCGACAGATATTTTGGAGAACTGGCTGAAAGTACCAGGTGACAAGTTAATTTTGCACCAGCAAAACGATGGAAAGGAAATTGTGGTAGATATGGAAAGCGGAAAGCCTTTGGCATGAATCTCGCGAACCTGCCTAGCCTTAAGCTCTTAAGCCGAAGTTTCTATGGGGTCGGAAGTTTCTAAGGGGTCGGGAGTCGGACGTTTCTAAGGCGTCGGGAGTCGATTTTCATATTTCACCTGCCATATCAGCCAGAGTCGCACTGTCTCGGCCGGAAAATTTGTAAGGGTCGGAAATCCACCGCCGCATCCGCCCCGGCCGTTCCTTCCACCCCTGACCCCGCCCACCGCCCCACCACCCCGCCTCTGCCCCCACACCAAATCCATCCCACAAACCCGCTCCATCAGTGTTCATCTGTGTCCATCAGTGGCCAACCACAAGAAATATTTTCCTTGACACACCCTTAACATCCCTAATACAATACCCCAAGCCTCTATCATCTTCCGGGGGAACACCCATGCCCACTGCATCCCATCCCAGCACCCACCAAAACCCCGAATGCAAATCCGTGGCCTCTTCGGCTTCTTCCCCCGCCAGCCCATCATCCCTCCGCTCCACCCGCCCCTCTCCTCCAATGAATCAATGCACCGATGAATCAATGAACCAATCCGAACGACCCCCCACCCCCTCCAATAACGCCTTTTTCAGGTTTCCAGTCTCAAGTTTCATGTCTCCAGCCCCGCGTCGTTTGGTGGTCGGTTATGTGTCGTTTGGTAGTCGGTTAGTGGTCGGTTGGTGGTCGGTTACGTGTCGGTTGGTGGTCGATTGGTCGTCGGTTACGTGCCGGTTTTTACAAGCCACTTTTGGCCTAAATCCTTGTCGATCCTCATCCCCCTCCCAAAATCCCATGCGCAACTCAATTACAACAACACAAAACCCACCCAAACCGACCACCATCCCACCACTGCCAGCAGCGCCCAGCTCCCCGCGCGACCACAGGAAAGAAGCAGAGTTGATTCGTGGGCCGTTCGCTTGGGTCGTATCAGACGGGTCGGGGTTCAGAATCGGCGGCGACCCTGGTTTCGTCGTGTTCGCTGCTGGGGTCATTGAGTGTGAGGGGACGGGGTTTGGCGCCCAGGAGGGATCGGGCGCGGCGGTCGAGGGCGAGGGCGATTCGGTTGGTTTTCAGGGCCAGGCGCAGGGAGAGGGGCAGGGTGGGGCAGGGGCGGTCGTCGGTGATGCTGATGCGCTGGGGAATCAGGCGGCGGAGCATTTCGTCGAACTGCCACTGGCGGACCCATTCCTCGCCGTAATTGACCAGGTGTTCGGCGACGCAGCAGGTGTCGACCAGCTCGAAGCCGCGCTGGCGGAGGTGGAGGATGGCCTGGCCGTAGGCGGCTTTGCTGGCGTTGTCGACGTGGCGGAAGAGGGATTCGACGCTGATGAAGCCGCCGATGTGGATGCCGAAGCCGCCGCCGACGAGCCGGCCGTCTTCCCAGGCTTCGTAGCTGTGGGCGTGGCCGAGGCGGTGGAGGTGGTTGTAGCCGATGATGAGCTCGGGAGTGATCCAGCTTTTGCCTTCGCGGGCGACGTCGGCGAAGTTGCGCACGACGGCGTCGAACGCGGTGTCGATCCGAAATTCGAAGCGGGGGGAGAAGACGTAGCGTTTTTGTTTGCGGGGGAACTGGATTTTGTCGAGACGCTGGATGCCGCGGTGGGTGTACTTGACCCAGCCGACGGGGCCGTAGTCGTCGTTGAGATAATTGGGGAACTGGCCACGCGCGTAGTGCCAGAGCATGTCGTAGGGATCGGGGCGGATGAGGTGGGTGGGGCTGTTAAAGAGCATCATCTCTTCCGGGGCGGCGGGCAAAACGACGCCGGGCTGCCTGGCGGCGTGACTATGCGCGTTGGCCGGGGTTTTTATGTCACAAGAGTGAGGTGGCCGCAAGGCGGGAAGCTGCGGAAATGGGGGGAGGGGGCGTGGGGAGAGGCTGGGGGTGCGGGGTGTAGGGGATGGGGAGGCGGATTGCGCTGCTCAAGGTGGGAACGAATTTAACGCTCGTTGTTTACTTATCAACATTCTGAAAGCTATGTGGAGCAACTGGTCGAGGATGATTTGGCGCTGGATCGAGTAGCAAGTAAGACGCCGCTGTCGACGCTGGCGAGGCCGTTTCGAGAGGCGTTGCGCGGCAAGTCGGAGGAAGAACTTGATGGCATTGTGAAGGCGGCGCGCGCCCGGCGCAAGTGATGACATTGAGTGGGATCAGATACCGCCGGATTTGGGGGTGCTTGCTTCGGGGCGCATGGCGTCTTTGAGCTGGGCCAGTTGCTCGGGGGAGAGGATGGCCTTGAGCTGTTCGATGGTGTCCTGGCGGATGGCGTTGGCTTTTTGCATGAGGTCCTGGCGGTCGGCGCCGTCGGCCGGTTTGAGGTCCTGGAGTTTTTTCTGGGCGTCGGCGACGACGGCGTCGAACTTTGGCTTTTGATCGGCGGTGAGGTTTAGCTTGTCGCCGGCTTCTTTGAGGCGGGCGGTGAGGAGGGTGGACAGGCCGCCGCCGTTGCGGAGGGAGGCCATTTTTTCCTGTATTTTTTGTTTCTGGGAATCGTCGAGCAGGGGGGCGATTTTGCCGCGCAGGTCGGTCATGAAGGTGCGCATCTGCTCGCGGCGCTCGTCAGGGGGAGTTTGCTTGTCGCGGAAATCCTGGACCATGGCCTGAAGTTTGGTGCGGGCTTCGGCGAAGATATCGTCGACTTTTTTCTTCTGATCGTCGGAGAGGCCGACATCGTCGAGGGCGCGGCGGGTGATTTCGAGGCCCATGGCCCCGCCTCCGATGCCGCCGGGGCGTTGATCGGGTGCAGGTTTTGCAGGCTGGGTGGAAGGGGCGTCGGCCGCGCGGACGACGGTCGGGAGGGCCAACCCGATGAAGCCGAGGGGGAGGAGGAACAGGCGAGAGAGACGTGTGGTGGGCATGGTGGATTCCTTTGGTAACTACCCGTTAGAACGGGAGGGGAGGATGATTATTGCCGATTGACGCCGGCGCGGCCACTCCGGCTGGAGGCAGAAGTTGATGAAGACGGGATGACGGCTGGGGGACGAATGGGTGCGGATTCGGCGCGGAGGGGGATTCGGCTTGTGCGGGGATTGCGTGGAAGGCTACACTCGTTTTTTCGCGCGGAAAGGAAATGTGATGGGCCGCCTGTGTTTTTTGCTGAGCTTGATGATGTTGTTTGTCGGGAGCGCGCGGGCCGGAGATGGCAAAGCGCCGACGACACAGGCGGGGGCGAAGATGCCGCACGTGGAGGTGGACACGCACAAGAAGCAGGTGCGGGTGGAGTGCGACACGGTGAACGCGGAGATGCCGCTGGAGTTTTTGTGCTGCGCGGCCGACACGCATGAGTATGAGGCGGTGATGCGGACGGGGGCCAAGGCGTCGCATATTCATATGGCGCTGTTGATGGTGGGGTTGCAGCCGGGGGAGCCGGTTCATTATGTGGAGGCCGAGAAGAAGTGGGCTGCGCCCAGGGGGGCGGCGGTGGGGATTAGCTGCGAGTTTGAGAAGGAGGGGAAGACGGTGGTGGTGCCGGCGTATCGGATGATGCGGAACGTGAAGACCAAGAAGGAGATGCCGGCGACGCACTGGGTGTTTGCGGGATCGCGGCTGAGCGAGGATGGGTATGCGGCCGACGGGACGGGGTATGTGGTGACCGTGGTAAATTTTGACATGGCGCTGATCGACGTGCCGGAACTGGCGAGCAGCTCGAACGAGACGCTGGAGTGGGAGATTAATCCGGAGGTGTGCCCGAAAAAGGGGACGAAGGTGACGATGATCCTTGAGGCCGCCAGGGAGCAGAAGTGATTGGGGGGCGGGCGTGAACATGCGCGAGCCGACGGGAAGTGTGGAGGGGGGCGGAGGTGTATCTACCCACTTGCGGTGGCTGATTACGACGCCGGTTTTGGCGCTGGTGATTTCGATTGGGCTGGGGTGGTTGACGTATGCGGTGACGATTCCGGCGGGGGCGGTGGATAATGTGCTTGGGCCGTTTTTTGCGGGGATATTGATTGTGCTGCTGATCGGGCCGGGGCTGGTGGCGGCGGATGCGGCGTGGAGCGTGCGGGTGATGACGGGGGCGGCGGTGTTTGTGGGGGTGGCGGGGGTTTGGTTTGTGGCGGTGGTGCAGACGCCGGTCACGGTGGGGCAGTGGGGGCAGTGTGTGTTGGTGCTGGGGGCATGGGTTGTGGTGCTATTGGGCGCGGTGAGTTTTTTGTTGGCGCTGCGCGTGATGCAGGCGCTGGCGGCGGGAGTTGTGGTGGTGGGGGGATTGATTTGGTTGAGTTGGCCGATTTGGATGTCGCCGTGGCTGAATGGGGAGGCGTCGGCGGGGCTGGTGGATCGGCTGGTGGGGTGTAGTCCTTTGTTTGCGCTGAATGCGGTGCTGCAGCGCGAGGGGGGATGGACGAGTGCGCCGATGGCTTATCATTTAACCAGCCTGGGGCAGGATGTTTCCTATTCGATGCCGGCCGGGGTGGGGGGGTGTGTGGGGGTGCATGGGGTGGTTGGGGTGTTGCTGATGGCGGGCGCGTATGGGATTGGGGTGTGGGGGCGGCGTGGGGAGTCGGCTGAAAAACTTTGATGGGATGAACTTTTCGACGGGCGAGCGCACTTCATGTGCGGATGATTTGCTCACCGTGTTTGAAAGGAGATTCCCGTGATTACCAGGATTGCTTTGCGTGCGCGGCTGTTGGTGGTGTGTGTGGGTTTGATGGCCGGGGGCTTTGGCTGTGCGAGTTATGTTGCGCCGGTGCGTGGGGCTAATTTAGAGGCGCTGGGGATGACGCCGTCGGCGCGGCAGGCGCTGACGGAGCCGGGGATGCAGGCGGAGTTTAATAAGAAGCCGCTGGCTTCATTTCCGGCCAACATTGCGGTGGTGCGGCTGCAGGCGCAGGGGTATCGGTCGGAAACGGCGCAGAGCTGGGGGCAGGGGGCGTACAGCATCGTGACGACGCGGGACGTGGAGAAGGATGAGCAGTTTCAGAAGCTCCAGAAGATGGGGGGCGTGCGGGATCGCGCTGTTGAATCGGATGCTGTTGCCGGCCACGCTGAATTCGGATGCGGAATTGCGGCAGGCGGCGGCCAAACTGCAATGCGACATGCTGCTGGCGTATACGTTTGACACGACGTTTCACTTGCAGGATCAGGCCGCGCCGGTAACGGTGATTATGCTGGGGCTGGCGCCGGTGGAGAAGGCGCGGGTGGTGACGACGGTGTCGGCGGTGTTGATGGATACGCGAAATGGGTACATCTACGGGACGGCCGAGGCGAGCCGCACGAGCGAGCACCGGACGACAGCGTGGACGAGTGAAGGAACGATTGACAGCGCGCGGCGGGAGGCGGAGACGGAGGCTTTTGGGGCGCTGGTCGAGGAATTCGAGAAGACGTGGAAGAATGTGGTGCGGGAGAATGGGACGAACCCTCACCCCAGCCCTTCCACCTCCCGCTGACGCGGGATCCCTGAGCAGTAGCGGGAGAGGGGGTAAGACATTAGGAGGGTCGGGTGAGATTGGAGAATGAGGAGCACTCGGGTTGTTGTCAAAGTCGGCGGAGGTGGAAGCCGCCGTCTACGTTGATGATTTCGCCGGTGCTGAAGGGGAGGAGGTTTTTGGCGATGGCGAGGACGGCTTTGGCCACGTCGTCTCCCTGGCCCCAGCGGTGGATGGGGGTGAGATCTTCTTCGAGGATCAGCTTGTCGTATTTGGCTTTCACTGGGCCGGTCATGTCGGTTTCGATGATGCCGGGGCGGATTTCGTAGACGTTGATGCCGTGTTCGGCGAGGCGGGCGGCGAAGAGCTGGGTCATCATTGCGAGGCCGGCCTTGGCGATGCAGTAATCGCCGCGGTTGGTGCTGGCGGCGTAGGCGCTGACGGAGGTGATGTTGATGATTTTTGCCGGGCTGTCGGGGGCGCGCCGGGCGGCGGACTCGATCATGTGGTTGGCGATTAGCTGGGTGAGGAAGTAGGGGCCTTTGAGGTTGATGTTGATGAGGCGGTCGAAGGATTCTTCGGTGGCCTGGAGGAGGTCGGCGCGGATGGTGGGGGCCACGCCGGCGTTGTTGACGAGGAGATCGATTTGGCCGAAATGATCGAGGGATTGTGCGACGAGGCGCTGGCGGTCGGCGGCGGAGGCGATGTCGGCCTGGACGAGGAGGGATTGACGGCCGAGGGATTGAATTTGTTGCTGGACATGGTTAGCGGCGGCGGCGTTGGAGGCGTAGTTGACGATGCAGTTGTAGCCTTCGCGGGCGAGGGCGAGGGTGATGGCTCGGCCGATGCCTCGGGAGGCGCCGGTGATGAGGGCGGTGGGGGAGGAATGTGTCATTGAGACTTGTGTTGTTGTTTCCAGTATTCACGAAACGAGATCAGGCGTGGGAGAGATTCCTGGTCCTTTTGCCGGTGGGCTGCCACCTTGCTGTTAATGATGTCGTCGAGATGGCAAACCGGAAACCCTTCGACATCGATATGCCGCCCCCACGCTTCATTAAAGTGTTCGATGCCGTCGGGCGCGAAGATCAAATCAAGGTCGAACGGGCCATTCTTTAACTGAACAAAATCTTTCCCGCGTGCGATGTCCATTGCTTCCTGGTCGGTCAATACAAAGGTTAATGCATTGAGGGCCTCAACGAGGGCGCGGCCATTTTCCGGAGATCGTTCTACAAACAAATGAGCGTCTTGCGTCGTATCGGGAAATCCAAGCAGGATCGCCCCAGACTTACCAATGAATAGATAGCGGCAGCCGTGCAGGTTGAACACGTCGCGAATTTCTTGAGCCTGACGATATTCAAACGCGGCCATAACCAAGCCAATCCGGGAGGTTTTCTTCGCACCAGCGGCGGTAGTCTTCCATGGTTTCGAAGGAGCGGAAGCGGGCGTCGTCTAATACGGGTTTGTAGGTTTTGATGAAGCCGTAGCGGATGCGAAGTTCCAGGGGGCGGCGGGCGGCGGCTTCGAATTCGGCCAGCCAGTCGGCGGGGATGTGGGCAAGCGGGGATTCGTCTTTGGATGTTTTGTTGCCGGGGTCGGACATGTGGGTTATTTCGGATCGGCGCGGGGGGAAGGGGGGTGGCGGGGGCTGGCGCTGACGGCGCGCCCAGGGGTGTGCCTTCGACGCCGATGATTTGCTGGAGGCCCGAGAATTTGGGGACAGGGCGGGATTGTTCGATGGCTTTGGCGCGGTCTTTGAATCCGTCCAGTTGCTTGAGAAGGACTTGCCGGCGGCCTTGCAGAACTTCGTTGTCTGCGCTGGATGCGGTAGAAGGAATCGGGGGGCGGGAGGACGACGAGCCGGCCGTATTGGTCGATGCCTGTGCGTTCGGCGTTGATGCGATCGATGGCGCGTTCGTTGGCGGTCATGGTGAGCTCGATGTCGCCGATCTTTTCCTTGATGCCATCATATTCCTTGGAGAGTGCGTCCAGTTTCTCCTGAATGGCGGCCTCGACTTTTTTCAGCTCGGCCATCTGGTCCTTGTTGACCCATGTCGATCCCCACCGAAACAGGCCCTGCGCGTTGAGGCGAGCCTGGAGATTGGTGTCCTGCTCCGTGAAAGTTTTGCTGGCCTTGGTGACGGGCGTGGCGTCGTGGTCTTCTTTGGAGGTGGCGTTGAGGGCCTCGGCGACATTGCCGAGGATCAGTTTGTTTTCCGGCGCGGCGAGCATGGCCTGGTTGTAGAAGGTCATCGCGCCTGGCACCTGGTGCTGGCGGAAGAGGAGCACGCCCAGGTTGTTGAGGGTGGGGGCGTGATCGGGAAGGGCGGCGCGCACCTGATCGAAGGCTTTACGCGCCGCCGGCCATTTTTCCTGCTTGAAGAGGGAGACGCCCTGAAGGTAGAGGGCGGAGATGTTGGTGGGATCGTCGATGAGAAGCTGAGTGATGATGGCGTCGGCCTCGCGCATGCGGCTTTCGCGCATGAGTGCCCGAACCTGATCGACCTGACCGACCTGCTTCGCAAGGATGCTGGTTTGCTCTTCGGGGGTGACCCACCGTGGGCCGACTTTGATGAGCCCTTTGTCGAGGCGTTCCTGCCAGACGGCGAGCTCTTTGGCCGCTTCCTGGCCGGCCCTGGTTTTGGAGTTTTGCTCGACGAACTTCTGGTAACGATCGATGATCTGCTTGATGTCGGAGAGGTTTTCGGTGGAACGGCGCAGGGAAAGCAGGCGGCTTTCGCCGGCCTCTTCGGGGTTGATGTTGCCGACTTTTTCGACGCCCTGGACCTGCTCGTCGGGGATGGTCGTGACTTTTCCGGAAGGATCGGTGACCACCCAGGTGGCGCCGACGCGTTTGACAGCGCCGGACAGGGTTGTGCCATCGCGCAGGTGGACCAGATCGGCCCAGGCCGCGGATGCCAGAGAGAGCGTGAGAATAAAGCACCAACCCCGCATTCGGCCGGTCCTTTCGTGTCGGAAGATGACACTAGAGACCAGTGTAGCGGGTGAAGGTTTGGCAATCCACGGGGAAATATGGGGGGAGGGGGATATTTGACACTATGGGAGAAGCACGTCCGACGCAGTCGAGCGATTACGAAGGGCCAGTTGCTGTAGAAAGGCGGGTGGGGAGAGGATATTAAGAAACGGGAACTTCTGACAGAAGTCACGTCCTTCGGGGGTGTCGGCCTTCATGAGGTATGTAAGATGTCGATCGTTCCACGTCACGAGATACTTGGCCTGAGCGGCAACGGCGAGGTTCGTGTAAGGCTCGTCTTTAGGATCCCGGGGTAGGATGAAGATCGGTGGCGGCGTTGGAATGAGCACGGCGTACTGCTGCATGTCGCTGACAAACCCACGAACTCGCTGGGCCGTCAGGTGCGGGTATCGACGTGTGAGTTCCGGGCGCAGCGGGACATCATTTATTTCGGCCAGGACCTTATTGCTTAGAAACAGAATAACATCACCCGCCAAAGCACGTGCTATGCAAGAAGCGGATGGCCCTCGGCCGCTGATCAAGGCTTGCACGAATACTACGGCGTCGAACACCGCAGGAGGCGGGGTCGAAATCACTGGTCATTCCGGTAGGCATCACGCGCTTCGGTGATTTGTTGAACAAGCTCTTCGTCTGTGACGCCGGACGCGGCGAATTGCTGTCGCAGGGGGGCGAGTAAGTCGTGAAGCGAAAGGCGGGCGACTGCGTCTTCCAAAAGATCGGAGGCATAGGCAGTGGGGTCTTTGCCCTCGGCAGCCGCGCGCTCACGAAGCTTGGCAGCTACTGTGTCTGATATTGGAATGACGAGAGTCATAATGCACCTGCTTTGATTGGGTGCGCGTTGATGGCCTTGCTCAAGAGGCGCTTTATCGCGCTGGAGTGCTTGCCCCATTCGGCGTGCATGACCGCCGTCTGGCCCGCGTGGTCTGTGGCCGCAGGGTCGGCACCGTGCTGCAATAACTCGCGGACCAGTTCTGGGTCGCCATGTTGCGCAGCGAGCATGAGTGGGGTTCCGCCGGTGTGGTCGGCGATGTTTGGATCTGCGCCGTTTTGTAGAAGTAGCTTGGCGGTGTCGAATTGGTTCCAACAGGCCGCGAATGAGATCGCAGTTTCGCCTTGGGCGTTGCTGTGGTTGACGTCGGCGCCGCGCATGATGAGCTTCTGTGTTGCCGCGACGTCACCTGAAGCGGCGGCATGCAACAAGGCGTTGTTGAGCCGCCAACGTGTTGAATGGGCACGGGCGCCGGCAGAGGGACTAGAGCGTCTGCTTGGTTTTGGAAAGCGATGAAGGATGTCGCGTTGATGGCATAAACGTCCAGTCTTTCAACCGGAAACCATTATACCCTACTTCTCGCAGTTGCAGCGGCGATGGCCATACGTCGCCCCATTTTGCCAGCATTGAGAAGGAGCACTGTGAATTGCATCGCGTTTGGGCTTCCCGGCAGGTGGGGCTCGTGCCAATAACGATATCTGGACAATCCATGGTGACTGGACCACGCCGTTTGCACTTCACGATGCACGTCTGGGTGCGGGTCGCTGTTCGCGTGCGAGGTATTCATTACCCTGCTTGATTCCAATAAGGTTGTGCCAGTCGCTTCAGCATTAACTTATTGCCCCGCCGCGGCGACTTTTTTGCCGCTTGGGGTGGTGTCGGCTTTCAGGTCGCCGGTGGCGAATTGGATGCCGTCGAGGATGTGTTGGAGGACCTGGGGGCTCCAGTAGGTTGAGGCGTTGTGGCCCAGGAGGGTGTAGAAAACGCGGCCCTGGCCGTAGGTTTTGATCCAGCTAACGGCGTAGTCGCGGTCTTTGCGTTTGTCTTTATCGGCCTCTTTGATCTTGGTGGATTTGTCCAGGTCGATGCTGAGCAGGACGTGGAGTTTGTCGCGGGAATAGGGCTCGTCCTTGTAGATGTAGATTTCGTCGCCGAAGGTGAAGTCTTCGCCTTTGAAGGCGCTGTTGACGGGGTTTTTGGGATCTTCGTTTTTGCAGACGATGTCGTGGAAGGGATGCTCGCGGAACAGGCCGCCCAGCATGTTGTTGTATTCCGGCCAGTGATCGGTGGAGTCGCTGGCGGCGTGGATGCCGACGAGGCCTTTGCCGCCGCTGACGAAGTCGAGAAGGCTTTTGCGCAGCCGCTCGTTTTGTTCTTTGGGTGCGCCGAACTGCTCGCCGGTGGTGCTCATCATGACGACGGCGTCGAAGTCCTTGAGTTTGTCCGGCTCGAACATGTTGAAGTCGTCGCTGATGACGGTGGTGAAGGCGCCGGTCTTTTGGCCGAGGATTTCGACGGCTTTAGCGCCGACGGGGATGGAGTCGTGGACGTAGCCCAGGGCCTTGGTGTAGACGAGCACCTTGCGTTCTTTTTCGGGTTTCGCCTGGGGTTTTTCGGGAGCGACGGCGGTGATTTTCGGCGTGGCTTCCTCGACTTTCTTGATGCCGTCGGCTTTGCGTTTTTCGGCTTCCACTTGCTTTTTAGCGGCTTCGGCGGCGGGATCTTTGGGCGCGTCGGCCGCGAAGGTTCGGGTGGGGAAGGAGGCGAGGAGGGCGAGGCCGAGGATGGCCGCTCCGATTCTGTTCAGGCTGGTCATTTTCACTCCGGTGGATGGGGTTTGTGTATTTGAGTAGCCGCCGGAGAGGGTACTACGGGTGCTGAGGGGTGTTGAATTCACTAACGACCGGCCGCTGGTGGCGATTAGTAAACCAGACCTTGTTTTGGTCTTTATCTGATCTTCGCAGTCATGGTCAGACTCCCCCGCGCCGCCGCCGATTGGGGCGGGCGCATGGTTATCGGAACCACGGTGGAGATGGCGGATTGAGGACGGTCCAAGCACTGTGGGAGACGGTGGATAAGACTATTACCGGACGTTGGGGAGATATCCCGATTGTTCCATAAAATCCGGTTGATCTGTTTCAAGAATCAAGATGATCTTGAACGATGTATGGGGTACTTCAGCGCGAGTTGAAGTTGCCGCTCAGGGAAGATCAGAGTGGTTCGGCCACGGCACGTTGCCCGGCCGACAAGCAACGCTCGCCGTAAGGCTCTTGCCGGCCTACGGCGCTTTAGGTCCCATTCATTTGGGAAGGAGAAACGATATGGCAAGCATGAGACCTCTAGTGTTCGCGGCGAGCGTGGCGCTCGGCCTCTCGACCGCGGCGCCGCCGCGGATCCCGCGACGACCCAGGACCTGGCAGCCCAGGTGAAGGCGCTTCAGGCGAAGGTGGCGAGCCTTGAAGGCCAGTCCGTCAGCAATCAGGCTGACATCAGCGCCACGATCGACAGCGTCATGAAGGACGCCGATGCGCAGCAAGTCACTGGCATTGACCGGTGGCATGGCTGGCTATGACGACACCAAGGGTTTCGTCATTCAGAGCGCCAACGGCGATTTCCTGATCCATCCGTGGATTCAGTTCATGCCGCGTTACGTTGCCAACTACACCAAGGATGGCAAGGCCGGCGGGACCAAGGACACGACCGATGACGGCTTTGAGATTCGGCGGTTGAAGCTGGGCTTCGACGGCAATCTCTTTGGCACGAGCATCGACTACTTGTTCCTCTGGGCCACCGACCGCAGCACCGGGTCGCTGAACCTGGAAGAAGCATGGGCGAAGTATCACTTTGCCGATCAGTTCGCGACGCGGATTGGTCAGTTCAAGGATCCGTTCGCGCATGAAGGCTTGACCAGCTCGAAGTATCTGCTGGCGGCGGATCGTTCGTACCTGGACGACGTGATCGGCAAGGCCGACAACTACGTGCAGGGCATCAGCTTGATCTGGGACGGCGGCGCGAATGCCCCCATTCGGGCTGAAGTGGCCTACACTGATGGCGTTGGCTCGGCCAACACCAACTTCCAGAACAACAACGGCGACCCGACCGTGACCGGGCCGAGCTTTGCCGTGGCTGGCCGGTTGGATTACAAGGTGTTTGGCGACTGGAAGTCGTACAGCGACTTCACTGCGCTGGGCAATGCGCAAGACCTGCTGGTGGTTGGCGGCGGCTTTGACGTCACGCAGACTGGCCGGCGCAACGACTGGCGTCACACGATCGACGCACAGTGGGAGACTGGCCCATTGAGCCTGTTTGGCGCGTATATCGCCGACTACGTTCAGAACGGCCCGGCGGGCAGCTCATACGATCTTGGCCTGCAGGCGCAGGCGGGATATCTGTTGAGCAGCCAGTGGGAAGTGTTTGGGCGTTGGGACTGGACGCACTTCGATAAGAAGACCGCGCCCGGCACCCGCAACGTGAACGAGTTCACCGCCGGCGTGAACTACTACCTTCACAAGCACAACGCGAAGTTCACCGTGGACCTCACGTACCTTCCGAAGGGTGCTCCGCTGGCCGACAAGGGCAGCGATGTGTTGGCCAACGACGGCCACACGGAGTTGATGCTGCGAGCCCAGGTTCAGCTTCTGCTGTAACTGGTCGGACGCAGGATTCTTTGAGATCAAACGCGGGCCGGGTCTTTGGACTCGGCCCGCGTTGTTGTCGTGGTTTCCCGCACGAGGGCAGGGGGAGGTGGGGGGGCGAAGCGATGAGCCGATGCACGTTCACCTTAGAGGCTCTGCCTGGTTGGATTTGCCCGCGCTGCCGGGTGCGCGGAAAGCGGGCAACTTATGAACCGCCGGCCATAGGTTGCTTACATCCATACCGTTGATCGCTCCTCGCCCTCAGCATCGCGGTTGCGTCCCTCCCCTCAACAATCCGCTAATTTTCACGAATGAGGCGGTGAATATATAGGCATGGTGGACGAATGGGACCAGCAATACCTTTTCCAATGCGAAATCAACATCGATGGCAACCTTCGATTTTAAGCTGCTGGCTTTGATTTATCTGGATGGCCCGAAGGTTCGATCATCGAAACATCGGCGACTTCTCTTTTGCGCTGATCAAGCGGCATTACGCCTGCCGTTTTTTTTATCAGGCAGCGCGTCGGGTCGGCACAACCTTTGTTAATGGCTCTGTGGTTGAGATGCTTTCATCGACTGTGGCCAGGCGCGGTTTGTAACCCGCTCGCCGACGAGTGACGCAGTCGCCAGTCATCCACGTTTGTAGTCAAGTGCTCAGTGATTAAATGCATGTCGTTTGGCTCGCCAGGACGGCGTCGGCGGCATATCACTGCATTTGCTATAGATGTAATGGATGTGGCCAATGCGCGGCCGCGGTGATGTTGGCGCTCAGCCGGAATTGTTGTTGTGTTCGTGTTTGATGGCAGCGGGTTAGGCCCCAGCCCGGCACGATCCGAAATTCTACCCCAAGGAGCACGTTATGAGTCGTATGTTGCGGCAGCCGGACCGGCTGGCATTTTCAGACAAGGTGATGCGGTTGGGGCAGCGCCTGAAGGACCCGGAATGGCGGCGATATGGCCTGACGCTGTTGGCCGGCAAGATGATCGCATTGGCGATCCTCGGGCTGGTCATTGTTAGCATCGTGGCCTATATCCATTCGACCACGGCTTACGGCGTCGAACCCGCAACCGGGCCGGCGACAACGTTGCCCGCCTTGCCAGGGGTGGTTGACGCGGCGACACAGCCCGCGACACAGGCAACGACGCAAGCGGCGGCAGTCGATCCTGTGGCTGCGGCATATGCGGCGGCCAAGGGCGGCGACATTATCAATCCGCTCAACACCGTCTGGACGCTGGTGGCGGCGTTTCTGGTGTTTGGCATGCAGGTCGGCTTCACGATGCTTGAAGCGGGCTTTTGCCGGTCGCGTGAAACGGTCAATGTGCTGGTCGAGTGCGTGTTTGACACCTGCTTTGCGGCGTGTTGTACTTCGCGTTTGGCTATGCGTTTATGTTCGGTGCACGGCAACGGCTTTATTGGCTGGCATGATCCGACCAACGCCGATCAAAGCTGGTTTTTCCTGAAGGGCGTTAATGCCAACTCGCTCTACGGAGCAACGGGCGTTCCTGTCCTTGCTCACTGGTTGTTCCAGTTTGCTTTTGCTGACTGTGCATCGACCATCTGCTCGGGCACGATGATTGGCCGGACAGCGTTCTGGGGCGATATCCTTTATTCCGTTTGCGTTTCCGGTTTCATCTATCCCATTCTCGGGCACTGGGCTGGGGTCCGGATGGATTTTTGGCAACCATGGGCACGCCCAATCCGACTGATGGAAGCTATCACCACTTCCTTGAGAGCTTCGGCATGAACTTCCATGACTTTGCCGGCTCGACGGTGGTTCACTCGATCGGCGGCTGGATCGCCCTGGCGGGTGGCATCATGCTTGGGCCGAGACTTGGGCGCAAGTTCAAGCGGGACGGCGGCGGGCCGATGCTGCCGCACGATTTGACGATTGCCGTCTGCGGCGGATTGCTGTTGTGGTTCGGCTGGTACGGATTCAATCCTGGTTCGACGCTGTCGGCGATGGACTTCGGTGGCATTGGTCGCGTGGCCGCGAACACGACACTGGCTGCGTGCACGGGCGGCCTGGGCGCGGTGTTCCTCATTACTTCCGCACGGGAAAGTGGGATGCCGGCGCAATCACCAACGGCTTCCTGGCGGGTCTGGTTGCCATCACCTGCCCCTGCTACTGGGTCAGCCCCGCCGGTGCGTGCTGGATTGGACTTGTGGCGGGCGTCATTGTCATCCTTGGAGTTGACCTGCTGGAATACCTGCGGATCGACGATCCCATCGGTGCATGGCCGGTTCACGGCTTGTGCGGCATCTGGGGTACGCTTTCCCTGGGCTTGTTTGCCTGCGGGTACCACAGCGCGGCTGGTTCCAGCGCGACTGGTGTGCCGTCACTGGTTCCCTTGTCGACGGATGCCGCCTGACTGGTCTCTTCTATGGCGATCATTCGCCCAAGGTGTTCTTCGCCCAGTGCATCGGGAGCGTGATCATCTGCGGGGCGACATTCGCCGCTGCGATGACGGTGTTCGGCGTGCTGAAGGCGGCGGGCCACCTGCGCATTTCCAGGGATGGTGAAGAGGAAGGCATGGATCTGCACGAGCATGGGATTTCGGCTTACCCCGAATATGTGATCTCCGCTCTGGCGGCGCCGCAGGGAATGGGCCGGGATACGGTCCACATTCCCGCAGCGAGCGATGCTCGAACGATGGCTGGCTCTATCAAATGAGCATGTGGTTCGTGCATCATGGATCGACTGAAAATTTTTGGAGATTACCTGTATGAAATTGATTATTGCAATTATCCGCCCGGAAAAGCTTGAAGAGGTCCAGGCGGCCCTGACTGAAAAGGAGGTCTATTTGATGACGGCCTCCGACGTGAAGGGCTGCGGCCGGCAGCGCGGCTTCAAGGAACAGTTCCGCGGCAACACGGGCGTGATCCGGCTATTGCCGAAGGTGAAGCTGGAGATCGCGGTGAACGACGAATTTGTCCAGCCGACCATCGACGCGATCATGGCGGCGGCCAAGTCCGAGCCGGGACGCATCGGCGATGGGAAGATATTTGTTCTATCGCTGGATGACGTTTACCGGATTCGCACCGGCGAAGAAGGGGGTATCGCGATCGGGCCGTGAGCTATTGGCGACTAATTGAAAAATGTTTGCTCCACCCACGGGCGCTTCACAGTCAGCGCCCGTGGGTTTGTTATCAAGGGACAAAGAAAAGATCCGGCCCCTGAGGGGGACCGGATCTTTTTGATGTTGAGGTTGATGAAGTCGATCAGCCGTTGGCGGAGTTGAGGGCGAACGTGCCGTCGGCGCTCAGGCCGGCGTAGCTGGCGCTGAGGGAGCCGGCCAGGCCGCCGGTGCTGGTTTTATGGCCGGTGAGGGTGGCGGAGGCGCCGTCCTTGTTGTAACTGACGGTGAAGTTGCCGTTGGCATCGAAAGCATCCGAAACTTTGAACTTAACTGGATCAGCGCCGTTGATGGCGATGGTGCCGCTCAGATCGCCGCCGCTCTGGCTCTGGATGTTGAGACTGACATCAACATCGTGAGACGAGCCCAAAAAGTTGATGGTGGCCGTGCCGGTGTATTGGCCAACGACATTGACGGTTGCGGCGGCTGCTTTAGTCGTCGCGTGATGAGGCTTGGCGGCGTGGTGATGATGCACAACGTGGTGTTTGACCGGATGCGCCACGTGGGCGACGACGGGCGTAACCGACAGGAACTGTCGACCCTCTAAAGACTCGAACATCTCGTAGCTATTCATATGACCCTCTTACGTCTTTGGTCGAAGCAGGCTTAAACAACAGCACCCGCTTCGCCCAATAAATTAGGCTTCCTCATTCCTACTGTCAAAGCAGACCGACGGATCAGCATGAGGTTGTAATTATTTATCGGCTTGCGGTGGGGCATGCATTCGGAATATCGAGGCTACTGGAGGAAATAACCCGTCGTTTTTGTGATGTTGTTGCTATTTTTGGTGATCCCGATGACGCGGGTTGTGGATTGTGGTTGGGGACTAAGGCTGGAGGCGAGGGGGAAGGTGATTGCTTGTAGCGCCATGGCGATGATGACGAGGACGAAGGTGGGCCAGGCCGAGCCGTTGACCATGGCAGCGACCATGCCGAAGAAGGCAACGCTTTCGCAACCGGCCCAGAAGATGATGTTGCCGGTGCTGAAGGACATTGGGGGAAGAGCCGCCGTTGGCGTCGCGGGGCGCGTGAAATTTCATGCGGATGAGAAAGTGGTCGGGATGACGGTGAGGAGCATCGGAAGCCGACCCAGACGAGGAGCGGTTGGGGATGTTCGGGCCTGGGCTGGTGGGGAAAGACGATGAAGAGCAGGACGGCCATGAAGGCGCATTCGCCCATGAGGAGCGCGGCCCAGATGATGCGCA
Source organism: uncultured Phycisphaerales bacterium (assembly GCA_963788015.1). Taxonomy (GTDB): domain Bacteria; phylum Planctomycetota; class Phycisphaerae; order Tepidisphaerales; family Tepidisphaeraceae; genus JBBRHH01. The sequence goes on along the minus strand of CAWBEY010000010.1, from coordinate 923,521 downwards.
TTTGGGGGAAACTGCCGTTCACTGGGGCAGATTTGAATTGCAGGTTGATCATTGTTACTCACCGGCGACCGAATATCAGTTCGTTGACCATATTTGATGAGGATAGCGAGGATGGGCTGACGGGCAAAGATCGGCAGATTCGCGGGCGGGCCTGATGTAGATCTTTCAGTCGCTGTCTCTCCACCAAGTTGAGCTTGCCTCTTACTTAATCTCGAGCTTGTAGGCCGGCTTGCCCATTTGGGAGGCGTAGAAGATTTCTTTGGCCGGGTCCCAGGCGATGTTGGCGAACCAGCCGGCTTTGGGGATCGTGAAGCCGGGCGGGAGTGGGCCGACGTTTTTCCAGGTTTCGCCGGCATCTGTGGTTTCGAAGATTCCTTTTGGGCCGGCGGCGGCGAAGTGTTTTTCGTTTTTCGGATCGATCATCGGGCCGACGGTGGCGTCGACGGGGTTGCCTTGTTTGGTCCAGGTTGCGCCTTTGTCTTTGCTGACGAGCATGCCGTCTTTGGCGAGCCAGTAGGCCGTGCCTTTGAAAACGCGGATGACGCGGCCGTTGGCTTCGGTGTCGGAGACTTTGGTCCAGGTTTGGCCGGCGTCGGTGGAGCGCTGGATGCCCTGGCCTTTTTCTGAGTAGACGAGTGTTTTGGCGTCGAAGATTCCAAGGCCGCCGGTGCGGTCGAATTCGGCGTGTTTGAAGACTTTGGTCCAGGTTTTTCCGCCATCGGTGCTGAGGTTGGTTTGGCCTCCGTCTTCGTGATGGGCGGCGAAGATGTTCTGGACCTCATCGCCGGACCAATCGACGGCGGCGTAGTCCCAGTTGCGGCCGACGTCGGTCATGGGAGTCCATGTTTGGCCGGCGTCGAGGGTGGAGGCGCACTTGCCGTCAAGCATGAAGCAGGCGAGACGCTTGCCGGCCGGGTCGAAGTTGAGGGCGGCGGACGTTTCGCAGCGGCCGCCAATCTTGCCGCCGTCGACCTGGGTGAAGGTTTTGGCGGAGTCGGTGGATTTCCAGAGGCCCAGGCCCGGGACGACGAGATAGACGTCGCCGGTGGAGGCGTCGGTGGTGATGCCGGCGGTTTCGCCGGGGTAGCCGATTTTTTTGCCTTCGTCTTTGAGCTTTTGGACGAGGGAATCGGAGATGTTGGTCCAGGGAGCGGGGTCTACGGGAGGTTTGGGTTCGGCGGCGCGGGCGAGGGTTGCGGAGAGGAGGTGGTGAGGAGAGCGGCGGTTCGTCCGAGTCTGAGTCATGGAATGCCTCGCGTTTGGTTTGGAGGTGGCACGTCGGGTGACGTGGCAGGAATTAAATATGGATACGCGTCGGGGCGGCGGGACGTTGCAACGGCCAAATGGGAGACCATTGCTTTCGGAGTTAAGGGTTTTGGCGGTGAGTGATTTTTATCTGGTTATTTTTCAGTGAGCACGATGACGCCGTTAAATTCAATAGGCGGGGTGGCGAGGTTGCGGTTGCATTCTTCCTGATAGACGCGGATTAGTTTGGTGAGGCGGGGGTTGGGGGGGGTGGATTGGTTGGCCTGGGCTATGGCGGCGAGGCATTGGTGGAAATCGCCGGCGAGATAAGGATCGACAATGGCGGCGGTGGCTTTGGCCAGGTTGTGTTGCTCATCGGTCGCCTGGGACATGAGGGCGAGGGGTTCGTAGGTGGTGACGGGGATTTTTTGGCCGACGACCTGGAGTTTGCCCATGCAGCGGAGGAGGAATTCGCCGTTGAGCAATTGTGCGGCGTGATCGTTGAGGAGGGTTTGGGAGGCGAAGGCGACGTTGGCGTGTTCGAGGCGGGCGGCCAGGTTTACTTCGTGGCCAAGCGCGGTGTAGTCGCAGGCTTCGTCCGGGCCGGCGTCGCCGACGATGACGCGGCCGCTGGTGATGCCGGCGCGCATGCCGAGGGTGGGGAGGTCTTGTCGGGCGAGGTCGAGATTGAGCTCCTTAAGGGCCAGGTGCATTTCGAGGACGGCGGCCACGGCGTCCTGGGCGTGGCGGGGATTTTTGGCCGGAGCGCCGTGGAAAAACATGATGCCGTCGCCGAGGAATTTGTTGATGTAGCCGCCGTGGGCGCGGATGACGGGGACCATCTTGCCCATGTAGATGTTCAGGAGATGGACAGCGCGTTCGCGGCAGGCGCTCGGTGAGGGCGGTGAAGCCGGCGAGATCGGTGAAGACGATGGTGATCTCCTGTTCCGTGCCGGCGAGCTGAGCTTGATCGGGGTTCGCGATGATGTAATCGACAAGGGCCGGATCCTGGTAGGACCGAAAGCGGCGGGTGATGCGGGCGCCTTCGGCGATTTCGTCGAAGAGGCGGAAAAGGGTAAGGCCGACGTAGGTGAGGGCGACGCAGAGGACGGGGGCGGCGAGGCCGACGAGGAGGTGGTGCTTGTCGAACAGGAAAAGGCCGTTAAAGGCGAGATAGCCGGCGGCGAGGGCGAGGGTGGAGAAGAGGGCTTTAAGCGGCGAGAGAAGGCTGACGAGGGCGGTGGTGGAGGCGCCGAGGGCAAGGGTGATGGCGAGGGTGATCCAAAGGGGAGGACGCGCCAGAGGTTGCCGGTCATGATGGCATTGAAGATTGCGCCGTGGACGACGACGCCGGGGCATTCCTTATGAACGCTGGTGACGACCTTGTCGGTGCGGGTCCCGGTGGCGGTGAAGCCGAGAAGGGCGAGCGCGGCCGGAGAAGGTGGAGGCAAGGCGCTGCTGGAGCTCGTGCACTTGGTTGGCCAGCTCGAGATCGGTGGAATGGATACGCTGAAGGAGATCGCTGATCTGGGTGAGGCGGGGGCTCTTTTTGCTCATCGATCGGAGGTAGAGTTTAGCGAGGCGGTCGCCGAGAGAAGCCTGGGCAACGCTGATGAGCTCCATAGCGGTAACGTCAAATGGGTGCTTTTGTCGACAAGATCCGCTGAATGCTTCGTCGTCGAATTCGTTGAACAGGCTGACCAGTGTTCGACGAAGTTCGAGGCGGTTTTGCTGGCGATGGCGGCGGGCCTGGCAGAAGTCCCAGATCTGGGCCAAGGGAGATGTGTTGCTGGGGCTGGGCGTGGCGAGGGAAGTCGAACATTGTTTTCCAATCGTCTTGCGGTCCGAACCAGGGAACCGACATGACGAGTCCGACGGGGCCGAGGGTTGAGGACTGGTGGGTTTGAACTGGGATGCGGATAGGAGGAGCATTGGGACGGGGAGATGCGGACTTCGTATTCGGATATCTGGACGTCGTTGATGTTGACGCCGAGCATGGCGCAGGCGAGTGCGAGGTCCATTTGGGGCAGGAGGCGATCTCGGTAGTTAATGAAAAGGGGAACGACGCGGACGACGCCGTCGTGTCGCTGAGATAGTCGGCGAAGCCGGTCTGCGAGATGGTGCTACTGACTTCCAGGATGGGAGGGAGGCTGCTGGTGGCCTTCATCAGGGGAGGCAGGCCGGGGGTGAGGGGCAGGGTGAACCGGCGGAGTGCCCGGACTTTGAGAATCTCGCGGAGGCACTCGTCGAAAAGACGATACTTGCTGAACTGCCGCTGAGGAAAAAGGCCGGGCGGGGAGATTGAGCGTTGCGATGTCGGCGCGGCGTGAGTTGGTGGCCGAGCATGGCCTCGGCAGCATCGAGCTCACGGTGGATCCTTGCGGACATGACGCTGGCACGGCTGGCGATGTACTGAGACTGTACTTTGGCGGCGAGGTCCGGCTGGTTGATGCCTTTGGCGTTGAGGAAGGCGAGAATGGCGGATTGATCCAGATCAAGGTCTTTATCGAGGGCTTCTTCCATGGCCGGTACGTATGCGGCGTTTATCGTCGGGTGGATCGGTGTGGATGGAGATCGGGACGAGTACGTTGCCGGCGGCAGCGATGTCGTCGCCGAGTTGCTGGTCTTCGGTGAGTTTTGCGGGGCGCGTTGTGGCCTGCTGATCTCGAACGGAGCGGTCGGGCTGGGTGAAGATCATGTCGAGAGCGACGGCGGTGGCGCCGGCTTCGTTCAGGACGTCGACCCACTCGCCGATGTGGGAGCGTGGCCAGGGCCATTCGCCGATTTCGGCGCTGATGGAATCCATAGCGCCATCGTCGATATCGACGTGAACGAGTTGGGTGGTGGGAGGTGGGGTAAAGAACTGGCAGCGCTGCGCGCGGGTGTCGTAGAACCAGCCTTCGAGGCGCGAGAGCCAGCCCCACATGTCGGCGAGGATGACGGTCAGGGTGAGGACGGCGCCGGAGGCCGCCATAAGGGTGAGGCGTCTGCGTTTGGAGCGGGTCATTGGGAGGGGATTTTGGCGGAGGCGGGGGGATTTGCCAATCGCCGCCGCCTTCGTGGCAACAGCATAGCTCCGCCGAAAACCCCGGCGCAGGCCAGGGACGCTGGCTCTGGCACTGACGTACGAAGGTTCCATTGCCGTAGAGCTGGTTCACGAAGTCGGTGCCGGTCGTACCATTCACCAATGTTCCAGTGCCGTAATTGGGCGAGACGTAAGCACTGTTGGACGACGAGCGTCCGCCGGAAGTGCCGCTGAATCGTTGCGAGGGATCGACTGAATCGAATGGCGTTTGGAAGGAGGTGTTGAAGTTGAAGGCGGAAAGATTTGGGTCCTTGAAGAATCCGGAATCGGCCGTGTCTTTTGACACTGTGAATTTCAGATTGCCGCCTCCCAGGATCGACTGCATCTGCCCATAGACGCTTTGAGGATCATACTGGTCAAACTGAAGCAGCACGCCGTTGTTCAGCGATACATCACTTGTGTTTGTGACGCTTGACAGGTGGCCTGAAAAAATCATCTTCGCGCCGCTGGCCGCGTCCACGTCGTTGAATCCCGTGCCGGCCAAATCGCTGGAACTGGTGGCGGGATTGGGATCGTAATACATTTCGAAGAAGTTATTCGCCTGCTGCGCGGCCGCGGGCAGGCTCAGCGCAAAGTCGGTGGCCGACAGGCGCGTAGCCTTCAATGTCACCCGGCTCACGGCCGTCAATTCGAATCCGCTGGCGGTGTTGAGGTTGCTCACGGCGGTGGATCGGTTGTTGCTGTCCTGCAGCGTGTTGATGCGTGATTGAAGGTAGATGTCGAAGAGGAAGGAACTGCCGTCGGGAAAGTTTTGCTCGGTGTCCTGAAAGTGTGTGACGTTTTGAAAGAGCGCGCTGGAGGGCGAGAAGTTGAAGGTGCCGATGGTGTAGGTTCCGTTGGCGCTGGCAATGGGTCCGTCGGGATCGAAATGAATCAGCGTTGCATGGGCAGCGCCGGCAAACAGCACCGACCCGGCACCTATCGCCAAACCCAGAATACGGCGCAAGCACCTTACCAGCTTCGTGTCCATGGTCATGCCCTCTCCAGATTTGTTGACGTGCCCGTTAGTCCGGATGGCGACTATGAATTATCGAACCAGACTCACCAGTAAGTAAAACACGAACGGCCTCTAGTAAAGTTTAAAAACGGACTCAACTACATATCCGGTGAAAATCCTGATGCGGCGAGCTCAACCATAGTTAGATAGACCCCCGAGCGAACCGCCACAACCGCTGGATTCATGTGTTATCAGCCCTTTCGGGGCTACGAAGCGGACTCTTCAATTCGCCTGCATAACCCTGTATGGTTGAACCCGTCCGATTTAAAGGACTTTCTATAGTTATAAAGCGGCGACAGCCGAGCGAGCTTATCGGACTATAGATGTGAATCTAGGCTAAATGGTCGCAAGGATATTTTAACGAGTTGGGCTCCGAAGTTCGCGTTGCCGCAGGCGCTCGATGGCCTTTTCCTTCCCCTTCGCCTCCACCTCAATCCATGGCGCGAGTCGATAGGCGCTTGGCACCAAGTCGATCAGGTCACTGTGCCTGGCATCAGCAAATGCAGCAGCTCCGTTGGACAAATGCACAAGCTGCCAGGCCTTTTGCGGCCAGGTCTTGGCCGCCGCACGCAGCATTCTGGCGACGCTTTCATCTTCATAGCTCGTCAGCTTCTCCTTGATCGCGTGATGATGGTTATCAAACACCATCGGCACGTGCGCCCGGCGGCAGATGTCGATGATTTCCATCGCGCCGTATGCCCGCTCATCATTCTCCAGCGCCAGGCGACTCCGCACCGAATCATCCAGCTTTTCGATCTGCTCCACCAATTGCTGGCCACGTCCCGCCTTTCCGCCGTGAATAATCATTGTTGCCCAGGGTGATCGCGGCAGTCCCAGGAGATCGAACGCCAGGCCATGCTTCACCAGGATCTTCACGCTCGTTCGCACTATCCTCTGCGATTCCGAATTGAGCACTACAAACTGGTCTGGGTGAATGACGATACGAATCCGAAGCCGCTCCGCCCGCCGCCCAATCGACGCCAGATTTGCCGCCATGCCCTGGAGCACCCGCCGACCCATGGGTTCATCGCTCATCGGAAACAGATCGGAAGTTACTCGGTAGAGCCGAATCCGATGCCGCGCAAAACGTCAGCGCCCGTGGAATCGGCCGAGGTTATCCCAGTATAAATTCCGCAGCGCCCGTTCGCGTTCCCTGGCCGAAAGTCCCAGCCATCGCGTCCGCGTGATCGCCCGATAGCGGCACTCCTCCGAAGACGTCACGCAGACCAGCCCGTATTCCATCCAGCATCATAGTCCCGCCCTTGACCACGCTGCCCATCAACTCTCCGTCGGCACCCAATCCCCCACGCGGCCGGTTTGCCGCTCGGCCTTCACGGCCGGGTCTGGGCCCATCGCATGTTGCCCAAACGCATTGCGCAACAGCGCGATCGACCGCGCCCAGTTCTGTCGGCCGTCGCGTGTGTTCATGTACTGCATCACCGACTGAGCGATCACCGGGATGGGCACTTCCATGCGCATCGCATCACCCACCAGCCAACTCACTTCCCCCGTGTCATCGATATACGACGGCACATTTTCCAGCCCGCCTTTGTCGCGATATGCCTGCTCCATCAGATCGATCAGCCAGGACCGGATCACCGACCCAAACCGCCACGCATGAAGCACGTCTGGGATGTTCAGCTTGTTGCGATAATTTTCCAGCAAATCCATTCCCTCGCCCATGGCCTGCATGATTCCCCACTCGATGCCGTTGTGAACCAGTTTCACATAATGACCCGCTCCCGGCGGCCCGGCATGCACATACCCGCCGGCCGCGCACAGCTTCAGCAGGATCGGTTCGATCTTAGCGACGGCCGGGCGTTCGCCGCCCACCATAAAGCAGGCCCCGTTGCGCGCGCCTTCCACGCCCCCGCTGGTGCCCACGTCACAAAAATAAATCCCCTTCTCCATCATCCGCCGCGAGCGACGGATCGAGTCGCCCCAGTATGAATTGCCCCCGTCGCACAAAATATCTCCCTCCGAAAGCACGGGAGCAAGCGTATCGATGACCGAATCGACGATTGGCCCGGCCGGCACATACAGAAAGATCTTCCGCGGCCGAGCCAAGGCCGCCACGAAATCGGCCAGCTCCTTCACGGACACCAGCCCCTGCGCCACCAACTCCGCCGGTGCGCCTCCGACATCATAACCCGCGACGCGGATGCCCTTGCCTATTGCCTGCTGCGCCAGGCCGCCGCCCATTCGTCCGAGTCCGATTAGGCCGAATTCTTGCATGGGATTTGTCCTATATTCTCCACCGCTGAAAATGCGGTGGTCAGATGTCATCAGGTGCAGCGCTTACAATAATTCCGTTAGAACCTATCTGCTACGTGGAGGACCGTCACTCAAAAAATCATTGGCCGCTCGGGGCGGGAATTGTGATCAACAGGCGGCGGAGCCGGATCCGCTGACAAACTTTAATATTTGATTAGCCATCGGCCCCGCGCGAGCAACACGAGAAATGCGAACCTGGCCTTTGGTGATTGTTCCTGCGGAACCTCGGGCGGGGCGCCCGAGCCACTAGTGGGCAGAGCGAGGCGAATCTGTCGGCCCTGAGAACCCCGGACCACCTGCCGCCACGTACCCCATGCTCTCTCCGCCGTCGCCGGGGCTGACCCAAAACGAATACAGCCTGCCATTGGTGAGACGGAAGCGAAACCTGACGATACGGCCGGCCAAATCATTCAGGCCCTCAGCACCCTTCCAGCTCACCTTCATCTTGGTCCCCTCCCCGCTCGCGGGTATACAGTTGGCCGTCGAACATGGTTCGATCACCTTGCCGTTTTCGTCCAGCGCCTCGGCCGTCCGTGTGCCTTTGGGAGCATCGAGGTTAACGAACAGGCGCTTTCCAGTGAACCGGACCGGGCGAGTCACCAATTCGCCCGCAGTCTCTCCGCCGTCCAATTTTGAATCCATAGATGAACACCGCCAGTCCGGCGCGGCAATGCCGTCGCGGCATTCGACCTTCGTTCTTAAATTATCGGCCGACAAACTCCAGCGAGCGATTCGATATGGTCAAGCGGAGCCTCGACAGTAATTCGTTCCATTACTCATCCCATCGCGACCGTTAAATGGCCGTTATTCCACCAGCGGCTTGAAGATCGCTTCGCAATTTTGGATGGTATCTGGTGCTCACCTTCATCACAATGTCAGCGGCCTCACCCGTACACGCCGATCACCTCTCCGCGGAATGGAAATCGATCACCAGAATTAATGCTACGCACTGCCGGTCAATATCATGCAATAATGAAATGATCCCCTCCGCTACCTTGTCAGCGCATGACGCATCGCCAGCCGAAGGGCAAAAATACCTGCCGCGACAACGACTGCGATCACGATGCAAAGCATGATTTGCCCCGGTTTCAGGCGAACTGGTTTCGCACCAGTGTCATAGGCGAATCCGGATGTCGCTCTCATCGGGACTCCCATTGGCCAACTCATATCCGTTAGATTTCGACGGATGCGGCCACCACTGAACAGACCCAAGCCTAAGAGAAATGAACCGTTTTTCACGCATACTTTGATCGAATAAGTCAACCACGACATCGTCACCATCTGAATCATTTCTCTCCTAATGATGACGACGTTGCAGCCGCGAAATTCGCTCTTTTGATCGATTCCTTTTCTTATCTGGGGCGGCAACTGTCCAATAGTGCAGCTGCGACGACGGTCATCTGTTTTTAAGAAACCGCCGATAGCTCCGCCGCTTCTCAACCCAAGTTGCTTCTTCTTCACGATATAGAATGCGCGGCGAGATGCGAAGCTAGGAGCAATCCAGGTCGCTCCATTGTCCTCGAGACGATGACCGATGCGTATGAACGGTCCATTGTCATCGGACAAATCAGAGAAGTCAGGGGCCGAAGAGATCGGGGGATATTCCATTCATCGAATTTTAACGGTAACGGATCGTCAGTTCCAGACCGGCTGTAGCGACCACCACCCAACGATTGCAGACCGATCTATTTTGCCGCCGTGATCGGCGATCGATACTTCGCCCCACCAGCCTTCTTCAACGCCGCCATCCCTTCGGCCCACGTAAGCAGGGGCACAGTCTTGAAGTTTTGAACCGCACCGCCCGCCGTCGCCGCCAGCGCGAACGCGGCCGCCGTCTGGGCATCCGGGATCTGCGCAATGCCCACAAAGTCATGCTCGCCGAACGCCAGCCAGAATCCCTCCAATGTCCCGCCCAACCCCTCAACCAGCCCGCGCACCGCCACCGACCGATCCTCGGGATCTTTCACCAGCGCCGCAATGGCAGCCGACGTGTAATACCCCTGAAAAAGATAAGCCGACATGGAATATCCTTCCGCGAGTTGGTCCAATTAGATCGCCGCCGACAAATGTCCGGCAGTCGGGTCAGCATCCCGCTGACCGGCGCCTGGCCCAAAGTCGCTTCGCGTTTGAATCTCAGCGTGGACTATTGCAGTCCCCATCACTCATCAATTAAAAAAGACCCGTCCGAAGACGGGTCTGATTGCCCAGGACAGGGGTCGAACTATCCCGGATTCCCCCGCGAAATCAAGCGATTCCGCAAACGGCGCTGCAAAAAGCGCTGCAATCGATTCGGAATTAGCTGAGCTGCTGGCGGGATGGGACAATCTGCCGCCGATCATAAAGTCGGCAATTCTTGCGGTCGTGCGACAGCACCCGGCGAAAGGGTAAACCAACCCCAGGTTCCGAAGGCCAGCCGTACGATAAGGGCACTCTCACAGCCGGCGCAAGGCGACCGGTCCGCGGCGGTGTGTCAATTGCCTTTTGGCTCACGGAAGCGCTAAATCGAGGTACTACTTCTCCCCAACCATATGAGTCGCGGCATCACCGCGTCGGTACGAAGCGACTGCCTTCCCCCCAACGCATTTGTTCCCGAATGGTGTGATTGTCAAAACAGCACGGCTTTCGAAGACTCGATATACATGCCGGATGGCGTCTGTCCGTGCGGCGTCGGAAAGCACCATTATCACTGCCCGCAGTGCCATGGTGTCAGCCAGGTAGGATAATTCCTCCCTGATTGGTTCCGTTTTGCCCGCAACCAAACCGGTGCCGACCCAGGACCTGCCGTCACGCGATCGTCTTCGCGAGGTGCTTTGCGAACTCCCAGAGATCTGGCACACCATCGTGCAGATTAGCGATGAGGAGATCGGGGTCGATCTCCACGTAGTCATGCACGAGCACGTTGCGGAACCCCTTGGCCGCCAGGAGGCGTTCGGCCAGCGTGGGTGACAGGACACCGTGTTCCGCCAACAGCAGCAGCGCGTCACGATCATCCCCCATGGCACGCCACTGTTCCATCGTGACCAGCATTCGGCTGCAATCGATCACCGATTGGATGGAGAGTTCTAGGAGCCGCTCGACGGTCAAGCGTTTTTCAATGGTGCCGAGGAGTACGTCTGGCGGCAGAACGCGGTACGGTTCGAGCGTATCGAGCTGCGAACGAAGGTAGTCGAACTTCCGGGCCAACGTCTGACGGTCGACCGGATTCACGCGGCGTGCGCGAGAATGCGGTGCAAGACAAGGTCGGTTTGCTCCTCCAGCCCAAGCCGTTCGTCGTCGTAGCGCCACTCCACGCCCGCCTCGTAGGCCCTGCGCTCGGCCTCACTGCGTTCCACGACAACCGTGCCGCCACGGATCACGTTGTACTGGAGCAGTACCGGCGCATCTTGCAGGACGACAAGATCGATGCGCGGGCCGGCATCACCGGTCAGCAGCGTTGCACAGCGCATGGCGAGGTAGATGCGGAGCACGCGGCGGTCTGCCAGCGTGAGCGCTGCGTCGGCCAGCACGGCGATGTCAATGTCGCTTTCGGGATCGGCCGTTCCGCGCGCCTGAGAACCGAAGAGATACACGAGCGAAACGGGAAAGGCGCTGCAGGCTTCGGCAATGCTGGCGATGAGCGATGAGGAGGGCGCGGCAGTCATCGGCGGAATCGTAGCACGATCCCTGAAATTTCCGCAGAAAGATGGCCGATATCTGTGCCCTTCTGCCCTGGCAAAAGCCCTTGCTGTACAATCCTCCGATGGTTCTCGCCTTTGTCGATGACAGCAGAGAGATGCTCGACTTTTACCAGATCATCCTGGAGATGACGGGGAAGTTCCGCGTCCAGATCTACGAGGGGGCGGAGGATTTCCTGGCCCGCTACCGTGGCGGGGCGGACGTCATCTTCGTCACCGAGATGATGAGCGTGATGGGCGGCAAAGAGCTGAAACGCGAGATCCTCATGCGGTGGGACGTTCCCGTGATTCGAAAGGGATCCTGCTTCTCGCAGGACGAGCCCGGCATCATGGCCGAGCCGACGACACCCGACTGCGTCCTCCAGAAGATCCGCATGGCCGTCGCGTAATCGTGCCATGCTTACTGAATTCCGACTTGCCGCGGAAAAATGCAGTCCTCAGACGAATTTCGCCGTCAGCGGAAGAGCTGAAGCTGATCCCCTTCCTGGTGGAGCAGGGCCAACATCTGCGTCCGAGCAGCCTTCTGGCGATCGGAGACGCCGGGATGCAGCTCGTGTCCGAAGTGGAGCCTCGCCGCTTCCAGAAAGGCATCCACGCACGCCTCCCGCGACGGCTTCTCTTCCCACGGTGAGCCCATGCCGTACATGCTCCCCGTGGTGTACGCGCACGAGATTTTGACCGCCCAGCTCTTCAGCAATTGAGCGACCGCGTACTCCGCCCTCGCACCCGGCACTTCCAGCTTCTCCGTTTGAGCGACCTTCTCCGCAGGGTCGCGTACCTCCGCCGCCCACTTCTGAAATCGCGCCACCCGGTCAGCCAAAGGCGCGATGCAGTCGCCGAATGAGGGCACGTCTCCGATCAACGGGTGGAACTGTAGCACGGGCGAGGGGTCGGAAGTTCGCCCGTTTGAGGCACCGCCATCCTCGCACAGCGGCCCCTTCTCCCAGACAAGGTAGTACGAGTCTCCACCTTGCCGGTCGGGGCCGTGTGCGGCCCGCAGGGTGCCCTCACGGGCGCTCTACTTCCTCCCCCTCCGTCCCATGTCCCTTCCGATTCACAAGCCGCAGGAGATCCCGCTCGATGATCCACGGTCCATCTACCTTTTCCAGCCGAGCAGCACCAAGCCGTTCGTCGCCACCCCCGGCGCGATTGAGGCGTACGGAGACGCGATTCCGCTTTGCCTCGCCTATCTCCAGGGACTGGCACACCTCCATCACGGGCTCGACTACCTACAGGTCTTCCAAGGCACGGCGTCCCGCGAAGCCCTTTGGTTCATCGAGGACGACGAGGGCGGCTCGATCACCGCGTTGCTTCCGTCGGAATATTGAGGGTGTGCTACGCTGTTCCTTCGCTCCTTCCCACCGGTGGGCGGCATGGAGTCCGGATCGTCCGGCCTCTTCCCGTCCATCCACGAAAGGAGCACCATGCCCCGCAAGAAACTCCGTCGGTTCGACCCACGTTTTGGCGTCAGCGAGCCCATGCTGGAAGCCGAAGGCATTCACGTTGGTCAGGAATTCCGCGACCACCTGCTCATGTCGATTACGCAGCTCAAGGAGTGGCTCAAGGATCGCCAAACGCTTCTCACCACCACGGGAGACAACCTGGATCTTGTCCTTCGGTCGCTCCCCGACCGAGAGCGCTCGCGCTCCGCTGCATGATCGCCCGCGATTTTTTCCACATGGCCGCGCTGTACGAGCGGTTCCTCCGCCGCCCCGAGGTGACCGAGGCCACTGGCTCCGTGATCCCGGTGAAGGAGGAGCTGACGGAAGAAGACGAGCCGATCGCGGCCGTGCCCTTCAGCGAATGGCTCTTTGGACCCGGCTGAGGCAAAGCCCCGCTTGCGGGGCTTTTCTGTCGCGGTGGTCCATCGAAGCTTCCAGACATTTTCCAGACGCCGTCTGCAAAATTTGGCCATCCTGGCTGAAAGATCAATTCCGCGCGAGCGGCCTCGACCTGCAACTCGGGTTTGCTAAACTACAACCGCGGTTTCATCGTTCAGAGAGGTCACGAAAGCACCGCTATGGTCGAACGCACGAACGTTACAAGGACTGATGCGACAAAGGTACTGTTGTCGTTCACGGGCTTCCACGACCCGTTTGCATCCACGGCCATCGCCGGGAACGAGCAAGAGGGTCCTGTTTTGAGCCTCGTCCGGTTGCGTCCCTTTCACGCCGTGTGTCTTCTGTCGACGCCCAACACGGCGAAAAATACCAGCGACACGGAACAGGAACTTCGTACACGACATCCCGAACTCGTCGTGGCGACCCACGATCTGTCACTGACTGACCCCACGGACTATTTCCAGATCCTCGCCGAGATCCGGAGGGTGTTCGCGGAGATATCGGTGCGCTTTCCACACGCCGAGTTCTCGATCGGTACGGCATCAGGCACGCCCCAAATGCACGTGTGCTGGGTCATGCTCGCCGCAAGCGGCGAAATCCCGGGAAGGCTTTTGCAGGCTCGAAACGTGAAGTTCGTGACCGCGGAGCGGGCATCTGTCACGGAGATCGATACAAGTCATGCGGATTTCCCCACGATCAGATCGAACATTTGGGCGAAGGTGGAAACCGAAGTTCCCGACGACGGCATTGCGGTGAAGGCAATCTGCGACCTCGGAATCATCGGCGACGATCCGCTCATGACGATCGCACTTCAGCGAGCGGTTAATATCGCGGGTTACGACGTGCCCGTTCTCATTCTCGGCGAATCCGGAACTGGCAAAGAGAAAATCGCCCAACTCATTCACGTACTCAGTCGCCGCGCGAAGGGGCCGTTCGTTCCCCTGAATTGCGCCGCAATTCCCGATCAGTTGGCCGAGAGCATGTTGTTTGGGCATGTGAAGGGTGCGTTTACTGGTGCCACCTCCAACCATGTCGGCGCCTTCGAACGCGCCGACGGCGGAACCTTGTTCCTGGACGAACTTGCAGAACTTCCGGCGAACATTCAGCCGAAGCTACTTCGAGCACTCCAAGAGCAGGTAATTGAGCCGGTCGGCAGCGACAAGCCGCGCAAAGTCGATAGCCGGGTGGTGGCCGCGACCAACGCCGATCTTGACCGCGCCGTTGGTGACGGGAAGTTTCGCTCAGACCTCTTTTACCGGGTCGCTGTCACCCAGATATCGCTACCAGCACTTCGCCAACGCCGGGGAGATATTCCGAGGCTCGCGCAGCACTTCCTCGACCTTCTCAACGCGCAATACAAGAAGCCGCGGCGGCTCACCCCTGAGACATTAACGCAGTTGCAGAGGCACGATTGGCCAGGAAACGTACGCGAGCTTGCCAACGTCGTTCAAGACGCCGCCATCCACGCCGTGGGCGGCCTGATCGAACCGAAGCATCTCAATCTGCGCGCCCAGTCCGTCGCGCGCGTTGGATGCTCTGCCGGACCCTCACGATGGGTTCTCTCTGGAATCATTTTTGACGGAGATGCGTGAACGACTTCACAGCCGGGCCATCGAGTTGGCCGGTGGTAACGCGAGCCAGGCGGCGAGGCTGCTCGGAGTCACCCCCCAAGCCGTGTTGAAATTTCAGAAAGGCAGGCCGAAATGAACCGGGGTTGTGGGCTTTCAACTTGGGTTACATCTCACCGCGTCGGAATCGCCCCGCACGCGGAGATAACGCGGTTTTGTCGTTGGCACACGCCTCGCTTTGGGATCTATGCCTCCTTCACCGCCGCGCGCTGCGCACGGGTATTCGGCCACGTGAGTTACGCTTGGTGTCCATTAAATCAACCAACTTCGAGTTCGTACGCCCGACATGGCCGGAGTTATCTGGTCTTGGCGGCTTTGCCGAGCAGTACGCGCAGTCCGATCCTTCCAGCGCCGCCGTCAAGCTCAGGGCGTACGCCGAACAACTCGTTGCGTTCATTGTTCAGAGGCACAACCTACCGCGGGTGCCGCGAGCGAATCTGAACGACCTGCTTGAGAGCCATGCCCTTCAGCAAGCCGTTCCATCTGTGATCGTCACCAAGCTGCATGAGCTCCGCATCAGCGGAAATCACGCTGCCCATGGTGCCGAGGTGAAGTCCCGCCAAGTGCTCTATCTTCTCAAAGAGGCCTTTGATCTTGGCTGCTGGCTGAGCATGACGTATGCCGGCACGACCAAGGAGCGACTCCCTTCATTTATCGAGCCGCAGTCTGCGCCCGGCATCGACTCAAAGGAGCAGATCAAGCGAGAGAAGAAAGCCGTCCTGGAGAAGCTCGCCGCAGCCGAATCGCAGATGCAGCAGCTTCTCAGCGAGTTGGACACGACTCGCAGCAAGGCGACGACTGCCGAAGCCACCGTCGCCGAGTTGCAGGCCGCGCTTCACAACGGCCAGCGCGCCGCCAATGTCCTCCAATTCGATGAAGCCACCACACGGAAGCGCCTCATCGATACGATGCTTTTGACTGCTGAATGGGATGTTGATCCAGACGGCCGTTCGACCAACGAGGTGGGTCAGGAGATCGAAGTCGATGGTCAGCCCACCAGCACCGGCAAGGGCTTGGTGGACTACGTGCTGTGGGACGACCAAACCGGGAAGCCGCTCGCCGTCATCGAGGCGAAGAAAACGGCGAAGAGTGCGGAAGAGGGTCGGACTCAGGCCAAGCTCTACGCGGATGCGCTTGAACGGAAACACGGTCAACGCCCGCTCATTTTCTACACGAACGGCTTCGAGACGACGCTCTGGAACGATTCCGACGGCGAGCCCCCTCGTCGCGTCTACGGCATCTACGCCAAAGACAGCCTTCAGTACGTCTTCTTCAAGCGCGGTGCCCGGCAGGCACCTGGCACCGTCCAGCCGGATCCAAACATTGCGAACCGCATGTATCAGATCGAGGCCGTCAGTCGCATCGTGGAACGATTTGCCGCCAAAAGCCGCAAGGCGCTCATCGTCCAGGCCACCGGCACCGGGAAAACGCGTGTGGCCATCTCACTTGCTGCCGCGCTCACCCACGCCAATTGGGCCAAGCGCGTCCTTTTCCTTTGCGATCGCCGGGAACTGCGAAAGCAGGCCGCCAATGCGTTCAAGGACTACCTCCCGGACCTTCCCCGCACGGTCGTCAGCGCCGACACTGCCCAAGACCGCAACTGTCGGATCTACCTCGCGACATACCCGGCGATGTCGAGAATCTTCGAGACGTTCGACGTCGGTTTCTTCGACCTCATCATCGCCGACGAGTCGCACCGCAGCATTTACAACCGCTACCGCGACATCTTCCTGTACTTCGATGCCATGGAGGTCGGCCTCACCGCCACCCCGGTCACGTTCATCAGCCGCAACACCTACAACCTATTCGGTTGCGAGGACCAAGACCCCACCGTCCACTACGGCTTCAACGACGCGATTAACCATGTGCCGCCGTACCTCGTGCCATTCAAGGTCCAGCAAATCACCACCGCGTTCCAGCGCGATGGAATCAAGTATTCACAGATGCCCGAGGACCAGCGCCGCCAACTGGAGGAGGATGAGATCGAGCCCGAGAAGGTCGAGTTCCACGCGCACCAAGTCGACAAGCAGGTGTTTAACAGGGACACCAATCGCATCATCCTTCGAAACCTCATGGAGCACGGCGTCAAGGTGAAGGGCGGGCAACAGATCGGCAAATCCATCATCTTCGCGCGGAATCACAACCACGCTGTCCTGCTTCAGACCCTTTTCGACGAGATGTATCCGCAGTATGGCGGGAAGTTCTGTCGCGTGATCGACAATTACGATCCGCGCGCCGAAGACCTCATCGACGACTTCAAGGGCATCGGCACGAACCCTGATCTCACCATCGCCATTTCTGTCGACATGCTCGACACCGGCATCGACGTGCCCGCCGTGGTCAACCTCGTCTTTGCCAAGCCGGTGTTTTCCTACGTCAAGTTCTGGCAGATGATCGGCCGCGGCACTCGTCTTTGCGAGAATCTGTTCGGGCCAGGGCACCACAAGACCCACTTCTTGATTTTCGATCACTGGGGGAATTTCACCTTTTTCGACGAGCAGTATGAGCCGGTCGAACCGAATAGCGCCAAGGCGTTGCTCCATCGTCTCTTCGAGGCACGGCTCACCCTCGCCGAAACGGCGCTCACCAAACCCGATACTGGCGCCTTTGACCTCGCTGCGGGGCTGATCAGCAAAGACATCGCTGACCTGCCTGAAAAGACGATTTCCGTTCGCGAGAAGTGGAAGTCGGTCAGCATCGTGCGAAACGACCAAGTGGTCCGCCACTTCGAACCCGCAACGGTTGTGGCGCTCCGCCAGGACATCGCGCCCCTCATGCAATGGCGAGACATCGCTGGCGACGAAACGGCCTACGTCTTCGACCTGTTGATGTGCCGGCTCCAAACCGAATGGCTTCGGCAATCTGCCCGCTTCGATGACTTCAAGGCGCAACTACTGGCCACGCTCGACGACCTTGTCATGCACCTGTCCCAGGTGAAGGCGAAGGCCGACACGATTGCCGAGTTACGCACCCAGGCATTCTGGGACACCGCCACCGCCGAGTCGCTGGAACACGTCCGCACCGAGTTACGTGGCGTCGTCCGTCACCGCATACAGACGACCACGCCGCGTGTTCCTCCGAAGATGCTGGACATCAAGGAAGACCAGTCGCTTGTGGAGCGCAGGGAGTACAAGCCCAAGCTTGAAGGGCTCGACTTGGCCGCGTATCGCAAACGCGTGGAACAGGCCCTTACCGGCATATTCGCGACCAACCCCACGCTCCAGCGGATCAAAGCTGGGCAGTCTGTGACCGATGCGGACCTGCAAGCGTTGGTGTCGCTCGTACTCACGCAATACCCCGATCTGGACCTCACCGACTTGACCGACTATTTCCCCGAGACGGCCGGTCATCTGGACATGGCCATTCGCGCCATCATCGGATTGGATGCCGCCGCGGTGGACCAGGTGTTCCAGGGGTTCGTCCGCAAGCACAACCTCAACTCCACGCAGATTCGTTTCCTGTCCCTGCTGCAAAACCACATCGCTCGGTACGGCGCCATCGAGTTGGGGCGTCTTTACGATGCGCCGTTTACGTCTGTCCACTCGGAGGGCTTGGACGGCGTGTTCACCGACGAAGGGCAGTTGGACGAGTTGCTTTCCCTGATCAGTAAGTTCAGCCCTCAAGGGCCGAAGGGCATTGCGCAAGCATGATTACAGGCACACTGAAGAATCGTATGGACCAGCTTTGGACGGAATTTTGGACAGGCGGTGTCACGAACCCGCTCACCGTCATCGAGCAGATTTCCTACCTCATGTTCATCCGCATGATGGACCTGACGGAAACCCGCCGCGAAAAGGCGGCCGCGCGCACCGGTAAGCCCCACAAGGGCCTCTACTCCGGCCCCGATGACGCGCCGCTGGCGCAATCTCATTCACATGCCCGGCGACCAACTCCTCAAGACCATCGACCAGGAGGTCTTTCCTCAGATCCGTGACCTCGCCGGCAAAGACACGCTCTTCGGTCAGTACCTCTCCGACGCCCAGCTCATGGTGCGCAAGGCCAGCCTTCTGGTCCGGGCCGTTGAGATGATCGAGGCCTTTCCCCTAGCGTCCGGCGACACCAAGGGCGACCTTTACGAGTACCTGCTCTCAAAGCTCACGACCGCCGGCATCAATGGCCAGTTCCGCACGCCACGCCACTTCATCCGCCTCATGGTCGATCTCGTCGGCCCACAACCGACTTGGCGCATCGGCGACCCGGCCTGCGGCACGGCCGGCTTCCTCGTGAGCGTCATGGACTACCTACTCGAACAGAACACTTCCCCGGAGGGCATCCTCACCGAAAAGGTCAACGGTGACTCGATCAAGGTGTTTTCCGGCGACCTCCTCGAACCGTACCGCAAGCACATCCAGAACCACATGTTCTACGGCTTCGATTTCGACGTGACTATGCTCCGCATTGCGGCAATGAACATGATGCTTCATGGCGTCGAGAACCCCAACATTTGCTACCAAGATACGCTCTCGAACGGTTTCCCAGATCACCCAGAGCATGGAAAATGCGCAGAGAATTTCTTTGATGCCATTTTCGCCAATCCCCCATTCAAAGGCAGCCTTGATGCCACCGATGTTCACCCGTCCCTCACCGGCAAAGTGAAAACGAGAAAGACAGAACTGCTCTTTCTCGTGCTGATGCTCCGGATGCTCAAACTAGGTGGCCGCTGCGCCGTGATTGTCCCCGACGGCGTGCTGTTCGGTTCCAGTGGCGCCCATGCTGCGTTCCGTAAGCTCCTCGTCGAGGATAACCAACTCCAAGCCGTCGTGAAGCTCCCGGGCGGCGTCTTCAAGCCCTATGCCGGGGTCTCTACCGCCATCCTCATCTTCACCAAGGGCGGCCTAACCAACGACGTTTTCTATTACGACGTGCAGGCTGACGGTTTCTCGCTAGATGACAAACGCGACCCCGTTCCCGAAACCGACCTTCCTGATGTACGCGAACAGTGGAAGCGATGGGCTGACGGTAAGGGCAAGAAGTATTTCGCTGACCGCTCCAGCAAGACATTCTTTATCTCGGTCGCCGAGATCCGCTCAAACGGCTACGACCTTTCACTAAACCGTTATAAGGAGATTGTTCACGAGGAGGTGACGCGAGACGCGCCAAAGGTCATCCTTAAGCGCCTCAAAAAGCTCGAGAACGAGATTTCCGCAGATCTATCGAACCTGGAGAGGATGCTCAAGTGACCATGACAGGCCTCCAACCTGTGAGAATCGAAGAGTTGGTCGAGCAAGTAAGCACGTGGAACCCGAGCGCATCAAGCGCCGCTGACCAGTTCACTTACATCGATATCGCCTCTGTCGATGCCGCGACGAAGCAGATAGTGGCAACTCGCACTCTACCCGTCGCCGACGCTCCAAGCCGAGCACGGCAACTCGTGCAGAGTCATGACGTGTTGGTTTCAACAGTGCGCCGAAATCTCAATGCCGTTGCGCATGTTCCCGCGAGTCTGAACGGAGCAACAGCTTCGACTGGTTTCTGCGTTTTGCGTGCCGATCCGTCTCGATTGTCGAATCGGTATCTCTTTCATTGGGTTCGCACATCGGACTTTGTCGCTTCGATGATCCGCAAAGCTACCGGCGCAAGCTATCCTGCAGTCTCGGATCGCATCATCCGCGCGGCCTGTATTCCCATACCATTCGCCGATTGCCCCAAGCGCAGCCTGGAGGAACAGAAACGTATCGTTGCCATCCTCGACACCTCCGACGCCATCCGCCAAAAGCGGCAGGAGGCCGGAATTTTCGCTGATCGCCTGGTATCCAGCCTCTTCCATGACATGTTCGAACGATGGCTTGTAATGCCGCCATCCGAAATGCATACGCTGGGCGAGCCAGAAATGGCGCATCTCGCTTCCGGCGTTACCAAGGGCCGACGATTCAATGGCCAACGGACTGTGGTTGTGCCATACATCCGCGTGGCCAATGTTCAGGACGGCTTTTTGGACTTGTCCGAGATCAAAAGCATTGAGGCCCTCCCGTCGGATGTAGAAGCCTTGCGCCTACAGCACGACGACATTCTGATGACTGAAGGCGGCGACTTCGACAAACTCGGCCGCGGCGCGATGTGGAGGGCCGACGTTCCCGACTGCATTCACCAGAACCACGTCTTTCGTGTCCGTTGTAACCGTCAGAATCTGCTGCCGGTCTATTTCGCCACCTATATCCGCACCCCAATTGCTAGGGCCTATTTTCTTCGATGCGCAAAGAAAACCTCCAACTTGGCCAGCATGAACATGACTCAACTCCGGGCGACTCCCATTGCCTGTCCGCCCGTTCAGTTGCAGGCTCGGTTTGCAAAAGACGTGGAGACAATCAACGCTTTGCGCGGACGACAGGACGCTTCAACACGAGATGCAGACGCAATGTTTCATTCATTGGTGCATCGAGCATTTGAGGGGGGTTTGTAGCCATGGCCGTCCAGACTCGCAACCCGATCACATGTTTTTCACCGCAACACTTAGAGGCGATGACCCGAGCTCTCGCCGACACGGAGACGGGCCTCACAGGCTCCGAAATCGGCTACCTTCTGCGCGACTGCAACATCCCAGACGTTGATCCCGCGCTCTACGAAATGGAAGCGCCTTTTCAATGCCCTGAGTGCGTTTCAAAACGAACACCAAGTCGGGAATCATGTGCTCGTGTTCATCACGCGCGCGTGAAATCCGGCCAGCTATACGGACCGTCCCCACGTGTACCGTCTGCGCCGAGACAAGCTCAACGCGGTGCTTGCCTTCTGCGGCCTGCACTTGCGCGAAGATGGAAAGGTTCAGCGTACCGACCGGGCTGCAACGATCAATCAAGCCCTGGATCGCGCTGACCGACTTCGCGCGGCGCTGGTCCTCCGAAATGTTCACGCCGACGTTCTGAAATTTTGCACTGCGGAGTTGCTCGACGAGAACTTCTTCCACGCGGTCTTCGAAGCGATGAAGAGCATCACGGCCAAACTGCGGCAGTTGACCGGCACATCTACGGATGGCTCCGAACTTGTGTATGAAGCATTCAGCGACCGAAACGCCCGTCCGCTGCTTGCGATCAACGCCTACGACACCGAAACCCTGAAGATGGAGCAGCGCGGCTTCGTCAGCTTGCTCAAGGGACTCTACGGAACCATCCGCAATCCCCTGGCCCACGACCCGAAAATCGAGTGGCAGATGGATGAACAAGACGGGCTCGACATTCTGACAATGATTTCGCTCGTACACAGGAAACTCGACAAAGCGCGGCGTCTTGGCCCGCACATCCGCACATGAGGCACGCCCATCTGGCGTGCGCGGTTAGGGCTTCCAGCACCATGGGACGGGCCGAGAAAGGAATCGATAAATGGGTAAGGACGCAAAGATCAACATGTATCGGGTCGCGAAATGCGGCTATTACAACGGCAACACCAAGAAGCCTAAATTCTGTGATCTCGGCTTGGCATTGGCCGACCTGAACACTTGGATCACCAAGGATCAGCCGAAGGTCCGGGAGACGCAGACGTTCCAGCCTGGGGAGGATTCCGAACAGCTGCCGGTCTACTGCTACAGCATGTTCGAGGATTCCAAACATCAGGACTACGTTCTGACTACCTGGAACGAATCCGAAACGGCGGACGGCCAATTCGCGGGCGTCCACGGTGACGAAGCTGCGGGAAACGCAGCCGTCGACACCAGTGCCATCCCGAAGGGCACGATCGCCGGCTTTCCCACCTACTTCTGGCTCATTCCCGAGCATAACCTCCTGGCGACAGTCCGGTTTGAAAACCGGGTGAATGGCCACATGGGAATGAACAAGTACCTCACTGGCTATCTGGAGAGGTTTGCTCAGTGGGTCGTCGTGGCAAAGGACACGAAGGACCGGCTCACCTGCAACATCAAGGGGTATCGTGATGCGCATGCGACGCAGCCGGCGGGTGACGTGCGGCCCTGTTTCCTATCGCTGCCGGTCCGGAAGCAGGGCGAAATCGACCTCATCAAGGAGAATCGCCATAAGATTCGAAAGGTCATCCGCAAAGACGAATACGAAGGTGTGCTCTGCAGGCAACGTCGTTGGTCAGGCGAGTCCTTGTGGATCTTGGGGTGACTGGGAATCCGCAACCTCTCCCGGACACAAAGTATCGATACGAAATCAATATGACTCCGACGGAGAAGCAACTGAAGGAGATAATCGAGCGATGGGAGGACCATCGGAATACGGACTGGGACGATGTCGGTTTTGAGTTCACCGGTACCGGCGAGGTCCGCTGGCTCAGCCGCGCCATTGCCAAGGACGTAATCAGCGTGGACGTTCAATACAAGAATGAGGTTGTCATTGACGAGCAATCGCTTGCCTTGGAACTTCGGCGGCATCGTGCCCGGCTGATCAGCCTAGTCAACGAGTGACTTATGAGCCGCACCAAGCTCACCGTGATCAAATGGACGACCGTCGTCGGGGCGGCCGGTCTGTCTCTGTGGCTCGGCGGGGGCGTGCCGTTTTCAGCTCAGATTGAAATCATCCGGGGTCTGCGGGGTCGCGTCGATCGTCTTTGGGGTCATGGGTGCATGGATCGCAATTATCTATCCGCAGGGACTGAGCGCGGTGTTTTCTGATAGGACTGCGGCTTCGGAGAAGGTGCAACAGGTGCGACGGCTATTTTCGCCAATGAAGATCGCGACGGTCGTCGTCGCTTACACGCTCGTCATCGACATAGCCGTGCCGCTCGCTGCCCAGAGTCCGAAGCTGATGCAACACAACGTGCTGGGGCGCCGGATCAGTTACGCTTTGCTGGCCGTGTCGGCGGCGCTTCTGCTTTGGTCCATGCTGCTCACACTTGTCCCCATTGATGAGGCCGAGCGCACCCTGGAAGCCGCGAAGGAATCCGAAGAGAGCCATCGGAGGCGCTTAGGACGCGTCCAGAAAGTGGATGCTGAATGATCACCGCCGTCGAAATCGATAACTTCAAGGGCATCGGGAGTCGCCAGCGCGTCGAGTTTCGACCCATCACGCTCCTTTTCGGTCCCAACAGCGCTGGCAAGAGCACCATCCTGAACGCGATCCATTATGCTGCCGAGGTACTGGACCGTCGCAATCTGGATGCAGACCGGACCCTTGCCGGCGGTCCGTTCGTCGATTTGGGTGGCTTTCGGAATTTCGTGCATGGCCATGACCTCAGTCGGCCGGTGGTGCTTCGATTTGAGATAGACGTATCAGGGCCGAACACGTTCATGCCCGAGCTCGGGGAATGGAATGATGAGTCCACTCAGGAAACTCAGGTTCTGTCCGCGATTGATGAGATCAAGAGTGCTTCAGTCGAAGTGACGATTCGGTGGAATGCCACGCGAGAGTGGCGGCCTGGACCCTATGTCTCCTCCTATGCCGTGGAAGTTGACGGGCACCCCGTGGCAAGACTCACGGCGACGCCTGAGCCGAACTCCGTGAGGTTGGCCGACCTCAATGTCCGCCATCCCATCTTTGTGGGCCGGGAGGCCGAGGAACCTTTGACGGGACTGTTTGACGAGGTCCACTTCGTCAGTGAACCTGACCTTTCTGACTCGCAAGTTCTGATCCTTTTCGAGCAGTGGGATGCGCTGCCGGAATGGGGGAAGGTGCTCCCACTGAATCTCACGATGGACATCCAGGCCGAATCGGAGCCCGGTTCAGCGACCTACAAGAAGCAGTATTGGTACGAGACGGAGATGCGAATCCTGATCCTGAGCCGTCTGATGGTTGGACCTGGTCAACTTCTGCGCGATGAGCTTGCTGCGCTACGCTATATCGGGCCGCTTCGTCAGACTCCCGGCGCAGTTTCGAGCCACCACTGACGCCCGAGCCCGGCCGATGGGCCACCGGGTTGGCCGCGTGGGACTTGTTAAAGATTGCAAACGACCAACTTGTCGCCGAAGTCAGCGACTGGCTTGTTGCCGATGATAAGCTCGATTCGGGATACGGCCTGCGTCGGCAGCGTTACGCGGAACTGGACCTAGCGGGCGCGCTCGCCGTGCAGTTGTCGTCTCCGAGGGCGTTCGACGATATCGACGACCTGGCCGAACAGATTCGAGCGCTCCCGCAGAAGTCGCGGCTCCTGCTGGTGGACAAGAACAACCCGCAACTCACCGTCGAACCGGATGATGTCGGCGAAGGCCTCTCGCAGTTAGTGCCGGTCGTGGTGGCGGCATTGGATCGACGAGCAAAACTTCTGGCCATAGAGCAGCCCGAACTGCACGTGCATCCACGCATCCAAGTAGCGCTTGGCGATTTGTTCATTCATCGGGTTCTAGACGCTCGGCAAGAGTCTTCCCGCGTACCGGGCCTCGCGGCAACCGGCGTTGCGCTGATTGAAACGCACAGCGAGCATTTGCTTCTTCGGATCCTCCGTCGCGTGCGCGAGGCCTCGCGTGCGGGACGGACGGCGGCATCGTCCATCCGCGCCGACGACGTTGCGGTCTATTACGTCTCTCACCAGGAAGGGGCAACGAAGGTTTGGACGATCGGCATCGACGCGCAAGGTGAATTGCGTTGCCCCTGGCCGGACGACCAGTTTGAAATCGACTTCAAAGAGAGATTTGCCTGATGATCTGTGAATTCGCCATCACCCCTCAGGTGTTCGACGACCAGGCAAATGCCACCGACCCGCAATGGGTGGAGCACCTTCGTGAACTGAGCCGCAACCTCTATCCGAACGATAATGTGCAGGGCGTTATCGTATCCGATCTGTACGATGGAAGCTGGCAGCACGAAGCCCGCAACACGATCGTTGCCATTCGAGACCAGTCGGCGCGCGAGTTGCGCAGGGGTTGTTAAAGGTCCTGAAAGACCTATGTGTTCCCCGACCGGCGGTAAACGCGTGGCCATCGAGTGAGGGGGATTGGGCGGCGGAGGCCGTAGCCTCATCACTCGTAGTCACCCTGAGTCGAATACTCACGACAGCAGCAACCCATCAGTCGCACGCCGCGCAGTCCTCGGCAATTACCGCCATTGCCAATGTCCACGGCAGGCCGTGTTGGGCAGATGTACGGCCGACACGCCGCATTCCGATGACGATCGCTGGTCAATGCGATGCCCTCGATCCGCTCTTTGCGCACGCTGGCTTTGTTGCCTTAGTCAGCCCCCACGTTCGGGGGACAGGTGACGACGAAACCGCGTTCGCGATGGAACTGATCCGCCGACTGCAAGGCAGGCCTTTTCAATCGGGAACGCCTCTTGTCGACATCCATACCGAGTCGCCGGATCGGTCGTCGTCCGACTATGCGACGCGGCTGGGAAATCTCAAAGCCAACATCCAAGCTCGGATCGATCGAGTTCAGAGCACGGCGCGGGTCGCCTTTTCCTTTGGCCAAAATTGTTGGACCGTTACATCATCGCTGGCGACGCGGAAGGCGGTGCTCAGCCCATACCCGGCCGATGCCGATGGGTGGTATCCGCTCAGCACATGGCGCCCAGTCGATTCCGCCGGGCTGGCGCCCACGCCGTGGGCGCTGCAACCCCGTGAGGAAATCGCGCCGATCTACAATCAGTTCTACGGGGTCGCCGCGGCGGATGGCCCCACGGACCTTTGAGTCCCCGACCTACAACTGGGGTTATCCATTTCGCAACTTCAGTTGCAACGAGCGATTGACCGCCTGAGTGGTCAGTCTCCCTAACTGACGCTAATGACTTCCGTTAGCATCATTCCGGATCGTGGCACTCTCCTCGCTAAAGCAGGGCAGCTCGACGCGTTTCGTTGAGCGTCCCAAAGCAGCGAAGGAGAACTCCATGGAATCGAATACCATCACCTGTCCGCAATGCCACTCTGCATTTCCGCTGACCGCTGCAATCGAGCAGCCGATCGCGGAACGACTGCGGCTGCGATTCGAAGCCGATGCCGCTAAGAGGTGCACGAACTCGACACCAAGTCTAAGGCGCTGGACCTCCAACGAAAGGAATTGGAGGAGAGCAAGGCCGCCTTGCAGCAACAGGTCGAGCAGCGCGTTGCACAGGAAAGGAAGAAAGTTGTTGTCGAGCAGGAGAGCAAAGGCGCGGGAGACGGTGAGTATCGAACTCCAAGACCTACGGCGACAACTCGCCGAGAAGAGCCAGAAGGTCGAAGAGGGCAGCGGGAGCAACTGGCGTTGCTGAAACAAAAGCGTCAACTCGAAGAGCAGAAGGCCGTATTTGAGGTCGAGAAGGCAAAGCAGATCGAGGCTGAGCGCCGAAGATTCGTGAGGAAGCAAGCAAGCTGGCCTTCGAAGCCACGGCCACGGAACTCAGCGACCTGAAACAAAAACTCACTCTCAAAGACAAAAAGCTCCAAGAGGCCCAGGACGCAGAGCTGCGACTGCGGCAGGAGAAAAACCAGTTTGAGGAGGAGAAGCGTGCTTTCGAACTAGAAGTGGCCCGCCGAGTTGAGGACGTCAAGCAGACCGTCAAGAAGGAGAAGGACGACGAATACCGCCTAAAGGAAGCGGAGAAAAATCTCCAACTCGACGAGATGAAACGCCAGATCGATGATCTGAAACGCAAGGCTGAACAGGGTTCCCAGCGCGTGCAGGGTGAGGTGCTGGAACTCGATCTAGAGGCGGCGCTTCGCGCTGTTTCCCGCTCGACGAGTTTACCCCGGTGTCCAAGGGCGTATCGGGTGCCGATCTTCTTCAACACGTTCATGACGACGCCGGACGTCCCTGTGGATCCATCCTCTGGGAATCGAAGCACACCAAGACCTGGAGCGATGCGTGGATCGCGAAGCTGAAGGACGACCGCCTCGCCGCGAAGGCACAGCTTGCGGTAATCGTGTCGACGACCATGCCGAAGGACATCCCGTCATTCGATTGTCGGAGCGACGTGTGGGTGGCGTCGCTTACCGTGGCGATCCCGCTTGCCGGGGCACTGCGCCTCACGTTGATCGAAACGGCATTCGCCAAGCGAGCGATGGAGGGGCGCCAGGACAAAGTCGCCCTCGTGTATGACTATCTTGCCGGCCCCGAATTCAAGGGACGCATCACCACCATCGTCGAATCGTTCACGTCGATGCGCGACGACCTGGAAGGCGAAAAGCGTGCCGTCACGCGCCTGTGGGCCAAGCGCGAAAAGCAGATCGAGCGGGTGATCGTAAGCACCGCCGGCCTGTACGGGGATGTGGGTGGCATCATCGGCAACTCGCTGCCGGCGATCGAAAACCTCGAGTTCCAGACCGACGTCGCCAGGCCGATTCGAGCCATTGAAACGGTGGCTCAGTAGAGATACATGTCCGATTGACTACGTGCACGACGGCAATTTGCGCCAGCGTCAGCACGCGCGATTTGATTGGCCCGACATCGGGCGTTTCGGGCCGGCCGCACAGCAGCCGCGACTTGACGGCTCAGCCAAGAAAATGCCTCACATGCGCTGTGCAGGAGATGAACACGCATTGTGCTCGTGCCGCTTGGCAACCGCTGCCGTGTCGTTCTACGCTGGCGTCCATGACGCCAGTTGTGGGAGAGCGGCGCTCGACCCGGTCCGCCTATGCCGGCCTCGACTTCATCAAAGCGGCCTTCTGTCCGCTCGATTTCAACGCCATCCGCTTTCGCCGACCGCCCCGATTACCGCCAGTGGTGCAAGGATGATGCGCTTGCGCAGTTGGAGGTGGGCGAGCCGCTCCAGTACCCGCGCCAATTCCCGTACACGGACCGCAGCGGCAATCGCAGGACGGGCACGCAGATCATCACGGCACATTTCGGGCTGGCACCGAAGGACTTTGACCTCTTCCTCGGGCTCTACACCTATCTGAAGAAACTCCCGGTCGCTTCCCGCGGACGGCCGCACGTACATGACCGTCGACTTCCTCGCCCGGCAGCTTGGCCTTGCCGGCCGACGGCCAGGCATCGTATCTGCGCATCCGCAGCCGGCTCTTCCGCTTCTCCTACGTGAAGTACACGAACACCGCCTTCTGGAATCCGGAAGCCGAGAGCTATGACCTCCGTAACTTCGGGTTCTACAACATCGTGTCCCTCGCCAGGGCCACCGAATCGCGCCGGCCGATCCTCTTCGAGTGGGACCGCTCGTTCCTCGATATCGTGGCGCGCGGGACCATGCTCACGTTCGACTACGACCTCTACCGCACCCTGTCGCCGGCGATGCGGCGGCTCTACCTGATCGCCAACCGCGACGGGTGGAATCAGCAGCACAGCAGCATTTTCCACGCCGACGATTTCGCCATCCATCAGATCGGGTACAGCGAGAGGCCGGAGTTGCAGCGGCTGCGCCTCCAGAAGCTTCGACGCCTTCTCACTGAGGCCCAGGAGCGCGAACTGATTCAGCCCTGCCCCAACTGGAAAGGTTTCCTCCAGCCGATTACGAGTGGACCCCGCAGCGGCCAGCTCGCATTGCGGTGGAACCGCGGCTCGCTCCTCAAAGCGAAGTCCGCGTCAGCGACTCACGGCACCACGGGACTCCTTGGAGGACGATGCGCTCTACGCCCAAGTGCAGGAACTCACGGACGACGACCACGCGCCCGCCTCCGGGCAGCTCTACCGAAACCTTCTCACGCGTTTCGGCCGGGACCTTGTCCAGAAGCACGTCGCAGTCGTGCTCGCGCAGAAGGAATACCGGCCGAGCAGTTTCACCAGAAGCGAGGTGGCGGCGCTCGTCGATCGTCTCCAACAGAACCACCCGGACCCCGACTGGTACCAAGACCTCAAGCGTGCAGAACGGCTATCCCCGTTCGACGAAATCACGCCTAATCAACTTTCGATGGACATCTACGGGACGTTCTTTCGGGACTGACCGCTAGTGGACGTGGCGATACGCGCGGAGGGGTCGTTTTGGTGGACGTGGCGATACGCGCATTGGTGGACGTGGCGATACGCAAATACCCCCTCAATTGGTGGACGTGGCGATACGCGAGAACTGGTCTGCTTGGTGGACGTGGCGATACGCTCCGAGCACCCGAAGTCCCTTCCTGTTGCGCAAAACCCTTGATTCAAGGGCACGACCGTTCAGTGGTTTAGAGCGTGTTATGCGATACGACCGTTCGGCATGATCGGTCATACGACATGAGTACTGTGTATATCTCCGGGTACGTTGTCGTTCACTATGATCGTCCTACGGTCGTTGGAAGAGAGTTCCTGTAAAAGGCAGAAACACGACCTGCCTTTTACGGCCAGTCGGACGACGCCTTGGCGCAGGCAAAACGGGGGTGCTAGCATTCGGACGCATTCATGCCTCCCCGCAGCGCCACCACCGGCCCACTCAAACTCGCCTTCTGGTACGGCAAGGGCGGCGTCGGAAAATCCACGACGACATTGCTGGTGTCGCTCCTCGCCGCTCACGGCGGTAAGCGCGTGCTCGTGATCGACCTCGACCCCGAGTGCGGCACGTCGCGGGACTTCCTCGGCACCGCGCTTCCAAGTCTTACCGAGAATCTCAAGACCTTCCTCGCGTCTCCGCTCCCCGGCCCGCCGCCCGTGCTGCATTCCGGAGTTGACGGCCTCGACCTTGTGCCGGGTGCCCCGGATGAGCAGCGGTTCTTTCGCCTCTACCCCGAGCACTCCACGCGGTTGGCCGAGTCTCTTTCGCTCCTACCACCGGACTACGACTGGATTCTTATGGACGTGCCGAACCAATTCGACAACGTCGCGGAGTTGGGTCTCATCGCCGCCGATTATGTGATCCTCCCCGTGGAACTCACGGCCGATTGCCGCGAGCGCGTGGAGACGGCACTACGGATCATCGACGAGGCGCGCAGCGTCAACCCGGGCCTGCGCGTGCCTCGCGCGCTGGCCCTTGCCTCATCGCCTCGCACGGGACGGGAAATGCGTCTCTCCGCCAAGGAACGGCTGATCTACCGCGAGTACGAGGAGGCATTGGCCACCTTCGGCATCCGGCTCTTCCAAACCATCATGTTCCGCACGTCCACGACGGTGGAGGAAGCCCGCAGCGCCGCGGAGACGAGCCTCTTGCATTGGACCGCCCGCCGCCGCTTCCAAGGCCTCCTCGCCGAAATCGCCTTCCGTCTCCGCACCTTCACACGCTCCCGTTCCCCCACTCCCGATGAAGCCCTCTTCCGCCACGGATCGCACCGAGCGCCAGCGGCAGCAGACGCTCGCGCGGCGTGAGCAGACCGCGGCCCAGGTGCTCGGCCCTGGCACGACAGACGTAGCCACGCGTGCTCCCCTCTCCTTCGCGGCGTCTACGCTCCACAAGGCCCTTCCCCGTGCCCTACTCGATGAGGACTCAATTTCGTTTGATCCCCAAGGGCAGCCAAGAGTCGCGCAGTACGACCCCTCGCTTTTGGCACCCAATCCCCAGCGTGGCCGGGTGATCGACCGCGGGCTCGATGAACTCGCGTCGAGCCTCGACACGCTGCGGCCAGCAGGAGCCGATCCTCGCCCGCCTGCTCACCGACACCGATCGGCATCGCTGGCCCAACGCGTTCACCGAGCGTCAGATCCTGCTCATCGTGAAGGGCCACCGCCTCTATTTCGCCCAGCCCAGGAGCCACCTCAAATCCCTGCGCGTCGAACTTCTGCTGCCGGACGACGGGGAGGATGACATCACCTATGCACGCCGGGCGCTGCGCCGAGCGTCGATCAAGGTGATGCACAGCCAGGCGTACGACATCTTCGACAAGGTGAACCAGTACATGGTCTGGCGGCAGGAGTTCGCCATCGAGCGACCGCAAGGACGCCGAGGTCGCCGCCGTACTTCGAGATCAGCCGCACCGAGGCCCAGCGGGTAAAGACCGTCGCCCAGCTCGATCCGGCCGTTGCCCAAGACATCATCAATGCCGAGCGCCGGCCCGCCGACGAGGTCGTCTACACGATCGCGGCCAGGCCCCTTGACGAACACCGCGACGCGTACCGCCGCTTCGGTCATCTCACGGTGACGGCCGTCCGCCGGCTAGAGAAACTCGATGGCGAGAGCAAAGCCGAGGGGAAAGTGTCGGGTGCCGGCCGACCGCGCAACTACGTCTTTGGCATCCGCGACGATGCCTACGACCTCGCCTACGTCTCGACAACGCTCACGCCCCAGCAGTGGAAGGAGCGCGGCGGGGCTCCGGCGTTTCTGCGCGCACTCCAGACGCTCACGGCAGACCCCGCGGTCCAAGAGCGTCTCACGCGACGCCTTGGCGAGGGCAGCCCGATGTCGGGCAGTTCGGAGGAAGCGGCTTCAGGGTGCCATTCTTGACGACGCCACCCCGATAATTGCCGAACACCACTTCCTGTCCATATCCCATGCCTGGACCCGTTCCTCCATTGGCATCCCAAAGCCGGCCACACTCGATCGAGGCGGAGCGGACCGTTGTGGGGGCTTCCTGCAGGACCCCGAGAAGATGAGCGACGTCGCGGCGATCCTCCACACCGGGGACTTCTACGACCCGACCTATCGGCTCGTGTACGAGACGATCCTGCGCCTCCACGAGACCCGAAAGCCTATCGACTTCATTACCGTCGCCGGAGAGTTGGCGGATCCAGAAGCGGATTCAGGACGTCGGCGGCTCACGCGTTCCTCGCCGCGCTTGCCCAGGACGTGCCGACCGCGTCGCACGCGGCACGGTACGCGGAGATCGTGCGCGAGAAGGCCCTCCACCGCAGCCTCATGGATACCGGCCAAGTGATCGGAGACCTCGGCCGCGATGAAACGCTCACCGCGTCGGAGGCGCTGGAGCGGGCGGAGCAGAAGCTGCTGTCCCTCTCCCGCCAAACGGCCCGTGGCCGGCCGCAGCACATCGCCGACGCTGGCGCCGAGAGCTACGAACGCTACGCACGCTTGCAGGCCGCCGAGGACAAGTCTTCACTCTTCGGCCTGACGACCGGCTTCCACGGGATCGACGCGCTGCTCACGGGCCTTCCCGCAGGTTGCCTGATGATCGTCGCGGCACGTCCGAGTACCGGGAAGTCCGCCTTCGCGCTGGATATCGCCCGTCACGCAGCCGCCACCCAGGGCAAGAACGTGGCGGTGTTCTCGCTGGAGATGACCAAGCAGGAGATCATGGACCGCGTCATCGCCGGCTTCCTCGGCGTGGAGGCGTGGAAGCTCAAGAAGGGCGAGCTCTCCGAGAGCGACTTCCGCCGGATGGGCACGCTCTTCGATCAGCTCAAGCACCACCCGCTCTATCTGGACGACGACCCCGACACCACGATCGCCAACCTCCGCAGCAAGGCCCGCCGCCAGCAGATGGAGCACGGGCTGGATCTGCTCATCATCGACTACCTCCAGCTCATCGAAGTCACCGACCGCGCCGCAGGCGAAAACCGCACGCAGCAGGTGAGCCATGTCTCCCGCAGCCTGAAGAACCTCGCCCGCGAACTCAATGCACCCATCATCGCGCTCTCCCAACTCTCCCGTTCCACCGAGCAACGCAATCCTCCGATTCCCATTCTGTCCGACCTGCGCGAGAGCGGGGCGATCGAACAGGACAGTGACGTCGTCCTCATGCTCTACCGCGAGGATATGTACAACGAGGACTGCGAGAACCCGGGCATGACCGACGTCTACATCCGCAAGAATCGCCACGGCCCCACGGGCCGAGTGGGCCTTTTCTTCGACAAGGCGAGAATGAGTTTTCGCGATGCAGGGTAAGTGCCAATAGGCAGTTGCTCAGGAGGGCCGAGCAATCGGAGACTCTTTCGCCGGAGCCACGCCTTCCGCGCAGCTTCCGTGCCGGACGCTCCGGCACCCCCGTCGGCGGCCGGAGGCCGACCGAGCGGACCTCTCCCGCTAGCCGCGGACACGCCCCCTATGAGGGGACGCCACTCGCGGAGCTGACGCCCGCGAGCCCCCACCCTCGACTCGCCCGCGCATGCTTCGCAGCGACGACCAGGGCGGCTACGGGCGGGGGCTCGCGGGCGTCCCGTGGGGCACACACGCACTCTGCCAAACAGATTCGGGCAGGGTTTACTCCATTGCCGCGAGTGGCGTCCCGCACTCCGCCCGCCACGCGGGCACGGCCGCAAAGCGGGACGCCGCCCCTGCCGACCGGCAGGGGCTCCGCCTGTCGCCATACGCCTACCCGGTGCAACATCGTCAGTCGAGGGTCCACCGCGGAGCTCACTCCCCCTCAGGTGACCGCACACTTCCTCCCACTCCTTCGGTGTCACGCTCTCCGGCTGGCGGCCGCGGTATTTCCCGTCCGTACATTCGGCTCGTCCAGGCGAGGCGGACCGGCGTGAGCTGCGCCAGATACCCCAGCGCCTGCTCTCATCCCCTGCTCCCCGGCGTCATCGCAGCCGAGGAACACCGTGACGACGCCATCGCCCACCTTCCGCGCCAACGACGCGGCCTTCGCCGCTTGCGTCCGACTGATCTGGTTGCCGAGGAGTGCCACCGCCGGCACGCCGAGCGCGTCCAGTCGGATCACGTCATTGGGGCCGGGCGTCACGATCAGACCCAAGCCCTTCAGACGCTGCTCAGGACGCCGTCTTCACCGAATCGTTCTTGCCCGAAGAGTTCCAGGCCCTTCTGGAAGCCTTTCACGAAGTGGAACTTCTCCGGCTCCGGACCCCGTGCGCCCGGACGCCTCCCAGGCGGGGAGCTTCTCCTCGAAATCCGGGTCGCGCCCAAACCACGTCAGCACTTCGCCACCCGGCGTACACACGGGATACACCGACCTTGCCCCGCATCGTGCCGCCGCTGCGGTCCTCGCCCGTGTCACGCGGGAGGTAGCCCATGCGCCATCGGCGGCACGCCTCGGGCGTCAAAAATGGCCGATGCCGAAAATAGCTTGAGGCCTTCGGCGACATGAGGCAGAATCGACGACGAATTTCCGGTCCAGATCCACGAGCAGCCGCGCACGTTCATTTTCGGAGGCATGGAGAGGAACGTTCGTCTTCGGTGCCACGAGTGGCGGGTTTGGCATGGCGGCCGTCGGAGCGTCCGCGGACCGTGCTTCGCCCGATGCCATCGCGGCAAGATCTTTCGCGATCTCCTTGAATCGTTGCCCGCGCGGCCGGCCGCCGCCGCTTTCGCCGGGCTTCACCAAGTCACAGAGCGACA
This sequence comes from uncultured Phycisphaerales bacterium, assembly GCA_963788015.1. Lineage (GTDB taxonomy): Bacteria > Planctomycetota > Phycisphaerae > Tepidisphaerales > Tepidisphaeraceae > JBBRHH01. The sequence continues at coordinate 888,879 of CAWBEY010000010.1, read as the reverse complement.
CCAAATTTCCGCCTTTCCCGCAGTCGGCTTGGTGGCACGTCCACGCCTTCGCCGGGTGGTCCTGCTGGATCGCCAAGGCGCGATCCGACGACGGTGCCGCTCGACCGCAGTTGAGGAAGCAGCGCGTCCGCGTCTCCGCACCGACTCTCTTAAGATCCGGCAACGTCACGCCGTAGTAGGCCGCGACCTGCTCGATGGAGAGCTTTGGCATCAGCTCATCGACGTTGATGAAGCGACGGCTTTTCACCTGGCACGCAAGCGGAGAGGAAGCACCGCAATGCTACGCTTCGACTTCTCCCTATGTCACGCTCGATGCGCGGTCCGCTCGTCACGCCCCGCGATTTAGAGATCCTCGGCGCGCTTGATCAGACACCGCTTACCGCGGGTCAGTTGCTCGCGCTGAGCCGCACGTTTGCGCCACCGTTCAGTCACGGAGCGCCGCGTCCGCGAGCGGCTCCAGGTTCTGTGCGGCAGTGGCCGGTCGAAGTGCTGCCACTACGCAACTGCGGGACCGGGTGCCCCGAACTACTACCTGCTCACGCGCGTCGGCTACGAAATCCTCCACGGCCCTGGCACGCCGCCGCCCACCAAGCATTATTTCGAGCCGTTGGGAGTCGCGCGGCAACACCACACGTACTGTCTCGCCGCGCTCATCGTCCACGTCACCCTCGCCGCCCACACGGGCGGCCATCGCTGCACGGACTTCTATCGGGAGAACACCCTCAAGCTCCGCGTCGGCGACGAGGCCCTGCGGCCCGATGCATCATTCACGCTTCACACGCCGGACGGCCGCGACCTTTCACTACTTTGTCGAGTTGGATAATTCCACCGAGCGTGTGCGCTCGGACAAGGACGCGGACAGTTGGCAACGCAAGCTGCGGCTGTACGAGACGCTCCAGAGCCAGTCACCACAACGCTTTCGTGTGCTCGTCATCACCACACGCAGCCGCGATCGGCTGGACCACATTCTCGCACTGGCATCACAGCTTGCGCAGAATCCCGCCCGCGCGCTCGTGTATGGCGTTTATCTTGAGCGGTTTCTCGCCGAGCCCGAGCCCCTGCGCACATCATGCTTCCTCGATCATCGTCGCCGACCCGGTGGCCCTCGTCACTGTACGCCTCGCTCCGCGTGACGACGCCGCATGTGGGGTCTGCTACGATCGAATACCGCTACGACACTCGTTCCTGCCTGAGACGCGTCACCGCACGCGCTCCCCTCTCCCCTCATCGCGAGCCCCCACAAGGCCTCCGATGCTTGGCGGCGATGCGCCAACGCCGCGCCAGTGGGCAGCGCGGGCACCCGTCCTACGGCTCTGGAGGATTGGGACCAGGCCATAAACGAAGGCCGCAGCGACCCGCCCCGGCGGCCCACCGAGCACACGGCCACGGGGCGGGAATCTTCGCTCCCATCGACGTCGGATCGCGGTGCTATGCTGCCGGGATGTTCTTGCGCTCACCACACCGCCGGATCACGCCCGGGGTCCCTCTACATGGATTCAGTGCTCGCCGGCTTCCACCAGGGGAATCCCGACCGTCTCGCCGCCACCTTCATCTATCACCGTCACGCGGGATCGATCGTGCTTGGGTGCGACGTTCCCGAAGAACTGCGCGGCGCTCTGCAGGGTCCGTTTTACGCGCAATACCCGGACTGCAAGCTCGAACCCGCGCCCTTCGCGAGCGCCCCCATGCCATCCGACACCCATTGCTGGTACTGCGACGTAACGCTCGAACACGATCTCTTCCCTCACAAGCGCTATGGACAATTTGAAGACGGCGCCAATCGCACGATTGCCGATCCGATGACGGCAGTGCTCATCACCCTCAGCGCTGACCGTGCGGCGTTCCAGAGCCGCATCGAGATCACCGTCCGGCCGCTACGTTCCAGACAGCGGCGCCGTGCCGAACACGTGCTTCATCGCCTCGCAGGGCCGTTCTTTCGGCGTCATCCCCGTCTGACTCGCCTGTACGCCGCGCTTGCCCTCTCCGGGCACCTGCGTACGCGACTCCTCGCGTGGCTCCTCGGCCACGTCGCGGGCCGTCATGGAGGCACGGACCATGGGCGTGCGTTGACGACCTCCCCGAGTTTCCGCCACGAGCGAGAGGAAGAGTTACAGGCTGCGGCGGACAAGCTTTCCCATCATCTCTTCGAGGTCCACATTCGCTTGCTGGTCTTCGGGCCCCGCACCGGTCGTACCGAGGCACACGGGAGACTTCGGGAAATGGCTGGCTCCTTTGGGCAGTTCAGCGCCTCCAAGCCTCGCGTCCTTCCGCGCTTCCCGCCACCGTCGCGCGCGTCGCCCTCCACGCCACGCTCGTCGTCGACCCTTTCTCCTGTCCACCGAGGAACTCGCGACCATCTGTCATCCGCCCACCGTCGGCGTCAGGCCTCCGACGCTCGCGAGGATCACGAGCAGGGAGTACGAGCCACCGGTCACTCTTCCTCGTGCCACCCGAAAGAGTTCCATCGCCGTGCTGGGGGTTGCGACCTTTCGTTCCGGCCGCGCGCGATTTCGGGATCCTTCCCGAGGATCGATGTCGCCACATTGCGATCCTCGGCAAGACGGGTGTCGGCAAATCCACGCTCCTCCATCATCTGCTCGTGACGGATATTCGCCTGGGTCAGGGCGTCGCGCTGGTCGATCCACATGGGGATCTTGCCGAGGCCGTGCTCCACTCCATCCCCCGGGCACGCACCAACGATGTCGTCCTCTTCGATGCCGCGGACACGGCGTGCCCGGTTGGCTTCAACCCGCTCGCCTGCCCGACCCTCGCTGAGCGCCCGCTTGTGGCGTCCGGCGTCGTCTCGGCTTTCAAGAAGCTCTATGCCGATTCGTGGGGGCCGCGGCTGGAGTACATTCTCCGGAACGCCGTACTCGCATTGGTCGAACTTCCGGACACGACTCTCCTCTCGCTTCTCCGCCTCATCGGAGACCCGCATTATCGTGAGAGTATTGCCGCTCGTCTCACCGATCCCGTCGTCCGCGCGTTCTGGCAGCGCGAATTCCCGGGCCTGCCGCCCAGGCTCCAGGCAGAGGCCGTCGCCCCGATCCAAAACAAAGTTGGTCAGTTTGTCACGTCGCCCATCATCCGCAATATCGTGGGCCAATCACGGAGCACCCTCGACCTGCGCCGCATCATGGACGAGGGGAAGATCCTCCTCATCAACTTGAGCAAAGGGCGCATCGGAGACGACGCCTCGCAGCTTCTCGGGTCGCTTCTCGTCACCCGCCTGCAGATTGCCGCGATGGCGCGGGCGGACACGCCGGAGCATGAGCGCCGTGACTTTCACCTCTACGTGGACGAGTTTCAGAACTTCGTCACGGCATCCTTCGCGACGACGCTCAGCGAGGCGCGGAAGTACCGCCTCACGCTCACTGTCGCCAATCAGTACCTCGACCAACTCGATGACCAGACGCGCTCGGCCCTCTTCGGGAATGTGGGCACGCTCCTGTCCTTCCAGGTGGGACCGACCGATGCCGAGATCCTCGCGAAGCAGTTTGGTGGCGAACTGACGGAGCAGGATCTCGTCCGACTACCGCGCTACCACGCCTACGTGCGACTCCTGATCGAGGGGCAGCCGAGCCCTCCGTTCTCGATGCAGACGGTGCCCCCGGCCTCCGCCCGCGCCGATCCTTCACGTGCCGAGATCATCCGACGCTACAGCCGGCAGCGGTATGCTCGGCCGGTCGCTGACGTTGAGCGTGCGATCACCCGAGCGGTTGGTGTCTCCTTGCAATCGTGACAACGGATTGGGCTCGTTTGGGAGCGGCCGTTGGGTAAAGGAATTGGACGCCATGATCGACTCGGTGCTACGATCGTCGCGAGTTCCCCAATCCGCATGAAGAAGTCCCTTGCTTTGGCCGCGATCCCGCTCTTGCTACTTGTCTCCGTCGCATATGCTGGAAGCCTCAGTCCATCGGCTTCCCCCGCCGCTACGAGCTACACCCTTGACGACATCTTCAATCGTCTCACGACGAATGCTACGGCAACTGAAGCCAACCACGCATTCGCGCCTGCTGGTTCCCCAACATCAACACTGCATACAGTTACGGACCTCTACAACGCCATCCCGACCATCGATCCGGCCACGGTCAGGTACGGTATCACCTATCTTGGCCGCACAGGTTCTCTCCTTCCAAACGGTGGCACCGCAATCACCGCGGCCGTATTCACTGGCGCAACTGCCCACCTTACTGGTGACTGGAACCTCGACGTCGGCACGCTCACACGTTCCTGCGCCATCACGATTTTTGACGGAACAGCTAATCTTGTGCCTGATGCGTATGACGGAATCGGCAATGGCACCAACCGCTGGTGCATGACGGATAGCGGCGATGCTACGTCGGCGGATGTGCTCTTAGGAAAGATCGCGTGGGTGGACGGTGCCGCCGTCACCGGTGCGCTCGCCACCCGCACGCTCTCCGCCTCCACCGGCGCGGTCCCTCGCCGGCTACTACGCCGCAACGACCCTCCCCGCAGTAGATACCGATCTTGCGGCCGGCAACATCAAGTCGGGCGTCAACATCTTCGGCGTCACGGGCGGGCTCACCGTGTACGCCTACGGCGACAACTCCGCAGCGACCGTCCTTACGACCGCTGCCGGTGCCGGAACGTACAACGCCGCAAGCCTGTCCGCAGCCACGGTGAAGAACGGCACTTCCTTCGGCGTCGGCCTTACAGGCGACTACCCCTCCGCAACCAACACCTTGCCATCCGCCTCCGCCACGACCGATCTCGCGGGCAATGGCACCGCGGTGACGACGAGCAATGGCGCCGTGGAATGGTGGACCTCTGCCGGGACGCGTCAGACGGCGACGCTCGACTTGCCGTCCCCTTCAACGGTTTGCTCTACCGCGACAGTGAACGGCTCGGCGGGCACGCTCACGATCGATGCCGCCAAAGTTCTATCGACCGGCAGCTACTGCGGCACCACCGGCTCCATCCAGAGCCGCACGCTCTCCGCCTCCACCGGCGCGGTCCTGGCAGGCTACTACGCCGCCACAACCTTGCCCGCAGTGGACACCGATCTCACGGCCGCCAACATCAAGAGCGGGACGACCATCTTTGGTGTCCTTGGAACGCTGGCGGGAGTGAATCTCACTGGCATGTATGACGGCACCGGACAAGGGTTCACCGGCGGAAACCAGGCGAACGGCGGTGTGGACGATTACAACAATGCCGCAAGTCCGCTAACCGGCACCTACAGTGCGACGTGGACGCAATGTACTTCCGGGAATAGCTACTGCGGTACGAGCGACAGCGGGGCTGCATATGAGGATACCAATACCGGCCTTATCTGGAGTTTCCCGTGTGATGGTTCCGCATGTGCGACGTTCTCCGAATCCGCTCCTGGGTCGTATACATGGGACAACTCCGGTGGGAGTAACGGGGGCCGCACGGCCAGCCAGATCTGTTCGGATCATTCGGGCTGGTCGCTTCCGCATCAAAAACAATTGATGATGGCCTATATTGATGGTGCCTACGGCAACTTGGAGGCCTCGGGCGTCAATCGCCTTTACTGGTCCGCCACGACGCTATCGAACGGTACGAGCTTAGGGTGGTTCGTCGTTTTGTCGTATGGCTACACGAACTACTATACCAAGAATGGTGGCCTCGATGTGCGTTGTGTCCGTCCGGCACCGTAACATGAGAAGCAGCAGTCCACGTATTCGGCAGAGTCGACCTCTGCGATCACTCCTTCGAGTCGTTTGCGGTCATCTTCATGCGCACTCTAGGCTTGCCATTGCCATCACGATCGCTTTCTGTCTTGGATGTCCTGTTCAGGCCTCGACAACGGACGGCGCGATTGACGCGGTGCATCGCTACGCGTGGAGCGAAAATGCTGGGTGGATCGACTTCGGCACGAGTACGGGCGATGTCCATGTCATCGATTCCGCACTGACTGGCTATGCCTGGAGCGAGCTCGCGGGGTGGATCTCGCTGAATTGCGTGAATACGGGTTCCTGCGCGACGGTCGATTACAAGGTGACCAATGACGGCAACGGTTCGCTCGCCGGTACGGCGTGGGGCGAGAACGTCGGGTGGATCCAATTCGCGCCCCTGCATGGCGGCGTCACAATCGATGGCTCCGGAAGTTTTTCCGGGGAAGCTTGGGGAGAGAACGTCGGCTGGATTGTCTTCAACTGCTCGACCATGTCCTCATGCGGCACCGTGAGCTACAGGGTGCAGACCGACTGGCGGCCGCAGAATACGCGGACGTCCGCAACAATTCTCGATGCGTCGCCGAATCCATCGAACTTCGGAGATCCGGTCATTCTCACCGCAAGCGTGACGCCCTCCGATGCAACCGGCTCGCTGACATTCAAGGACGGGAGCACGATCATCGACAGCGCCACGCTCGGACACGGCAGCGGCAGTATTACGGTCTCCTCCTTTGCCGTGGGCAGTCATGCGCTCACGGCCGTGTACTCGGGAAATACCGCCTACCTCACGAGCACGAGCGACATCGTGTTCCAGGTGGTGTCGTCGTTGCCTGTCTCCAGCAGTTCCTCTCCCGCCGAGACTCCCTCAAACGGCGGCAGCGTAGGCGGGACGCGCGGCACAGTCACCACGCAACAACGCGTGGCCGATGCGCAGCGCATGATCCTTGCACGGTTCAACCAGCAGATGTTGGACATCGCACGGAGGCAGGCATCGTCCTCCTCACAACAGGTGATCGTGGAGAAGTCGCGTTCGTCGAGCGAGTCCTCATCGAAAGGTCAGACGATCGTCCAGAAGCACTTGAGCGGCGCGTCGCTCATCACCCAGAAGCGCGGGCATCTAGCCGTCGTCGGTTCCACGACCGTCGTCTACCGGGACGTCCCGACGTCGGCATGGTTCGCCCCCTACGTCTCGATGCTCGTCGAGGACGGCATCGCCGAGGGCTACCATGATGACCAGGGGAAACCGACGGGTGAATTCGGCGTGGAGAACTCGGTTACGCGGGCCGAACTCCTGAAGATGGCGCTGGAGGCGGCCGGGAAGGCGGAAGACCTGCCGATGCTCGCCCCCGACAACCGCACGGCCCGCGCAACCTGGGCGGCATCGTATGCTGCGCCGGGCCGAGGATCTGCACTTGTCGCTCTTCCGCTCAAATCCGGACGTGAACGCCCCGGCGACCCGCGGGGAAGTCGTCCAGACGATCCTGGAGGTCATGGGCTTCCCGATCGGGAAGACCCTGTCGACCTTCGCGGACGTCCCCAAGGACGATCCCTACAGTCCCGCCATCGCGCTCGCGGCCTTTGACGGCTTCGTCGAGGGCGACAAGGGACCCGACGGGTCGCTCAATCTCTTCCGCCCCGATGATCCCATCAACCGGGCGGAAGTGGCGAAGATCATCGCGCGTCTGCGCGAGGTGTCGAAGAAATGACCAACCCACGCCGGCGTTGGGTCACACCCTCATGCCACCACGGAAGAATGTGCTATCGTTTCGCGTATGACGTCACTCAGCGAACGGCAACGGCAAGTGCTGCAGGAGCATCCGGGCGCCCGCTCATCCTCGTCGACACCATGAGCCGCTCCAGTTATGTCCTCCTCCCGAGCCACACCTACGAGCGCGTCCGCGCGCTCTTTGACGAGGGCGAGTTCCGTTCCGAGGAGTGGGCGCCGCTCATGGATGAGGTGGCGGCAAAGGAGGGCTGGACCGATCCCGCGATGGATGCGTACGATGCCAAAGCCGCGACGGAGAAAGGGGTCTTCTTCACCGGGCCGGACTGGTGCGCCTGATCCCGCCGCGCAGACACATCACACCACACGCACTTTTCGTTTGCCGGGCTCAGTCGGCTCGCGCTACCATGCAGACGTCTTCGCATCCCCTGCATGATTTTCTCCCCCGAGAACGCCGGCAAATGGGTGGCCACCAAGAACGGAAAGGTTGTGGCCACGGCGAAGACGTTGGATGCGCTGATGAAGCGCGTGCACACCCGCGGCGACCGAACCGCCATCTGGTTTGACCGCGTGCCGAAGCAGCCGTATTTCGTCGGCACCCTTGGAATTTGATCTGGTCCCCTCCAACGGCAAAGGTTTCCTGAGCTATCTCCCCCTCTTGCCAGTCGTCTTCTCGGGCAAGGCGCTTCCCGGTCGCGCACGCGTTGGTCGACACCGGGGCCGATATTACGCTTTTGCCGATGGAGATGGCGAAGTGGATCGGGGTCGATTTGGACGAGGGCGGTGCCATTCAGATCGCCAGCGCGGGCGGCGGCGGGTTCCTCGCCGTTCCGTCCGCAATCAAGGTGCAGTATTCCCTGGAGCAGCCGGCCTTCCGTCCGCTGCGCTGGAAGGGCACCGTGTTCTTTCGCCCCGGCAGCCGATGGTCTTGCTTGGCCATCACCAGTGTCTCGAACAATTGAACCTCGTGTTCAGAGGCAAGGAGCACAAGCTCGTCGTCGAGAAAGCCTAAGGTCGCGCAACATCCCTCTCTGCGGTTTGCGGTCGGCCACGATCGTCACTCGGCACGTACGTATAGGCACCGAGCCGGATGACGTGCCGGCACGTCGCTACCGCAGTTGCGGCCAGGTAGACCAAGTACAGCCACGTCCACCCGGAGGCCTTCGTGAAGCCGTCCGTCACTTGGAACGCCGCTGCCCCGAGAACCAACAGCACGGTTGTGAGCACCGCCAGTACGGTCTCATGCCCGGTCCGTCCCCCAACCTGACGGTGGCGGCTTGGATGCTTCGACTGGAAGCGGAGGACTTCCGTGCCGAGCAAATCGTTCACCGCGCACTCGATTTCCTCGATCCGTCGCAGCACGTCCTCAAAGGAGCGGGCGTGGTTCACCGTCGTCCGCACAAACCACAGCAGGCCAATCGGCAGGCCCACGAAGAGAATCACTTGCGCTCCTGCGGGGACGGCCTGGAGACTCGCCACCACGCCGGCAAACGCGGCGGCTGTCACCGGCGCGCGGCGATCCAGGGCCGACATGCGAAACTCAACCAGGTCGTACAGTGCCCGGTACTCCTCGTAGTAGGCCGCGAGGATCTCCGCATGACCGTGCTTCTCGTCCAAAACTGAAGGGGGAAAGCAATCGCAGCCTACACGAGCCGCCACTTTCGCGCACTCAACTCCGCCGGAGCTTCTCGTCCAACTGCTTGGCCATAGTCTGGAATGAGTAGCCGAGCGCGTGGCACCAGCCGTGCAATTCCACGACGTCCAAGCGCCGCTCCCCGCGTTCCACCTTGCTGATGGACGACTGCGTCATGTCCAGCCGCTTCGCCAGCGCCACCTGCGAGAGGCCGCGCGCCTCCCGCGCTGCGACCAAAAGGTCCAGCAGGATGCGGTAGGACGAACTGTGAATCGACTTTTTCATCTCCGGCACGCGCCGGAACACAGAATCTAGTCGACTTTGGAATAGTCCAAGATAGACTATAGGTGTCCCCGCGATCGGGTGCGTTGTCAGGAGGTGTCCGATGTTGGCCATTGGTCTTGAACCGGTGCAGATTGATCCGTCGAAAGCGTCCACCCGGCAGGAGGCCTTCTTGGCGTTAGCCGGGGCGGCCCAGCGCTATCTCGCCGATTTCGAGCGTTTGGCGAGAGAAGGCCAGGTGCCGCCCGGTGCGGCGGCGACCACCCGCGTGCGCGGCACGGGCCCGGGGGTGTCCTTTGGGGCGCTGCTGTCGGCACTCTTCGACGGCACGACGCTCGCGTGGGAGTGCCCGTTCGAGGGGAGCGAGAACGTCTCCGGGGCCGCGATCCGCGGCGCGGACATCCTCCAAAACCCTGCACGGCCCGATGGATTCCTTGCCCTACGATTTGCCGCCGGCACGCGCGATTTGCCCCTGCACATCCACCCCGGCTCCGATCGATTCATCTTTGCGATCGAGGGTCGCGGATTCTTCCACGTCTCCGCCGCGCCCTTGCACGAGGTACACGGTCGTCCCATTCGGCACTCGGCGGTCCGCGATCGGGACGTGCTCATGTTCCGCCGCGGGGCCGTGCACACGTTCAGCACTGCCGAGCACGCGCTCACGCTGCTTTCCTATCACCAGCCGTTCATCGAATTGGATGATCCCGGCCAGTACGTGCTTACTCAGCCGCCATTGAGGCCGGCGACGTTCCTATGCAACATCGATTCCCGCGTTTCATTCGACGCGGGGTGGACGTGCCTGCGGTAGTTCGGCACGGTTCTGACCGAAGCCTTGTGGCGCAGCAGTCCCTCAATCCCCAATTCTCGCGACACTCCGATCCTGCGCAGGTGGGCCTACTGTTCGGACCCTGTTATAATGCTCTGGCCCGTCACGATTTCCGGGAGCCAGCATGTGGTCAGACAACGAAGCCGACATTGATCTTCTCGGGTTTCAACACCTTGAAAACGCCGTCCTGTCTATTGTTCGCGACGATTCCCTTCTGCCGGCGACGATCGGCATTTTCGGTGACTGGGGGAGCGGAAAATCCAGCCTCATGCGTATGGTTCGCGAAACACTTGAACGCGATGCGGACGAAGGGGTGCTGGTCCTTTCCTTTAACGGCTGGCTTTTCGAAGGATACGAGGACGCGAAGACTGCCCTCATGGGCACGATTATCGACGAAGTAATCGCCCGGCGTACGCTCGGCAGCAAGGCCAAGGAGCAGACCAAGAGATTGGGATACAAGCTCCTCAAGAAAATCCAGATCTTCCGATTACTAGGGATTGGGGCACGAGCCGCCGGGGCCTACGCGATGGGTGGTGCCCATCTTGCCGGCGCGGCGGTGGCGGTCGAAGGCACTGCCTACGTCGCCGATCAGTTCAAAGCCGCGACTGACGCGGTGCAGGCTGCGGAGGGCATGGATATTGGCAAGCTGGAGGAGGCGCTGAAGAGCGAAGCGGGCAATAGTCTGCGGCGCAGCATTCGGGAGTTTCGCGACGAATTTGGCGAACTGCTCAAGCAGACCGACGTGAAAACATTGGTCGTGCTGATCGATGACCTCGACCGGTGCATGCCCGATACGATCATCGAGACGCTCGAAGCCATCAAACTCTTCCTCTTCGTACCCCGCACAGCCTTCATCATCGGTGCCGACGAACGACTGGTGCGGTACGCAGTGCGTCGGCGCTTCCCGGAACTCACGGGCGAGAAAGTCGATGTGGGCCAAGACTACCTGGAGAAGCTGGTCCAATACCCTGTCCGCGTGCCGCCGCTCGGTCGGGCAGAAATGGAAACGTATATCAACCTCTTATTCACCAAGAAGGCCCAGGTGACGTCGGAACACTTCGAGGCCGCGGCAAGTGTGTCGTCGAGTGTGGGCCGCAAGACCTACTGGAGGTGCGATACAACCACGGAATCGCCCAGAAAATCATGGGCGGCAAGCTTCCGGACGGCCTTGGCGACAACCTCAGCCTCGCACAGCGCATCGCCCCCGTGCTGGCCGTGGGCCTCACGGGCAATCCCCGTCAATGCAAGAGATTCCTCAATACGCTGGTCATGCGCTCCGGCATGGCCAAATCTCGCGGGATCGAACTCAAACCGAGCGTGCTCGCAAAGCTGATGCTTCTGGAGCGATTCTTCACCGAGAGCTACAAGAAACTCGCGACTGCGCAGGCGGAGCAGGGTGGCAAGCCCGCGGAACTGGCGGCGGCCGAAGCGGCTGCCCATCCCGTCCAGAATGCCTCCACACCATCCACCCGCGGTTCGTCGGCACCCGCCGCTACGACCACAACACCGCCACCTATTGGCACGGCGGCACTCGCGGAAATCCCTGACTGGCTGGCAGACCCGTCGTTGTCGGACTGGGTCGCGAGTGATCCGCAGTTAGCGGGCGACGACCTTCGACCCTACTTCTTTTTCTCCCGGGATAAACTTGGCCCCCTGGGCTCGGCGATGCAACGAATGAGCCCCGTTGCCCAGGAGATCCTCGCGATGCTCTTCCGCGAAGGGAAGGCACAACTGAAGCTTACCTTCAAGCGAGTGGCCGACCTCTCCGCGGGCGATTCCAGCTCCGTGTTTCAAGCCCTTGCCGAGCGGGTGCGACAGGAGGAGGACCCAGGGCGGGAGGACTCCGCCCTCGCGAGGATCTTGGACTGGATGGCCGCGCGGAGGGATCAGTTCGGCCAGGGCATGACCCTACTCACGGATCTCGCTGAGAAGGAACTTCCGGTTTCCCTCCCGCCGCGGATCGCACAGCTTTCGGCTTCAGCGGATGAAAAGGCGATGGCGAAACGGCTTCTGGAAAAATGGGCTCGGGCGACAACGAACGATCGCCTCAAGGCCGCAGCGGCGACCGTCCTCAAGAAACTCTGACCATGGGAACATCCAACTCTACCGGCGGCCCACGCGACTCCACACCCTTGCTTCCTGCGTGGGCACTCCCCGGCGGCGGCCCTGATGCAGACGCACCTGATGGGGAAGACGGTGCCGATGTCGATAGTCCGGACGCTCATGACGACAGTGGATCGGGCTCCGATTCCGCCCCCAACACCGACGACAACGGCGTCGATTCCGACAACGATCCGGCGGGCGCCGATCCCACTGATGATGTGCCCGGGGTTGAGACCGGGACACCCGCAACGCCGCCGGCATACTGGCGATCTGCGAAACGGCAACTCGGTGCCGCCGTCTCGGGACGCACGGGCAGGGCCGGGCTTGCGAAAGCCGGCCGCGCCTACGTCCGCGCGTTGGGTGGTTCGCGAAATGCCGCCCGATCTTCGGCGAGCGCCCGTTCGTCTACCTCACGTCTCGGCAGTTTTCTGTCCGACGTGGCGGGCCGCGGGATCGGCCCGGCAATGGACGCGATCGGTCTCGGCAGCTACGTCGGGCGTGATGCTCAGACGGTGTTTGCAGCCATCGTGGATGCGATCGCTCCCGATGCTTCCGACATCGAACAGGCGGCCGCCCGGGAAGCCGTGAATGAGACTCTCGCCGGCCTTTTCGAGCAGTTCGTTTCTCCCGACGGGAATGTCGCCGCGCTCGAATCGATGACGGCTGATACCATCCGGTCGGCCGTTGAAACGTCCGTGGCCGCCAGCATTTTTCACCGTTGGCTGGGCGATCTGGAGAAGCAGTTGGAAGACAAGGCGGTCACGCCAAGCGAGGCCGTTAGGTTGGAACGCGACATGGCGATCTATATCCGCGAAACCGTGAAGCTCGACCTCAGCGACCGCGATCCATTGAAGATGGAGTGGGCAAAGCCCGACGGTGTCGCTTTTATGGAACGGATTTACCAGGAGGCCTATTCCATCCTCGGGAGCGGCGCAATGATTTGGCACGTCGTCACACGCGTCGGCTCCGACGATCACTACGATCCGCGCTCGCGGCGACCGAACCGCGCATCGAGGTCGGCTTTCTCCGCTCCGACGATCGGTGGGCGGTGATCAACGATGTTCTCGTCCGCATCCAAGAACAGTGCGGGACGCTTCCCCAGCCGGCAGCCGTGGACCTGCTCTATCTTGCGATCACGGCCTATGCCGCTGATTTGCGGGTACCCCGTCGACTCGCGACGGACGGATGGTCGCGCGAGTTTCTCGTCTATTTACCCGTCCAGGATCTCGCCCTCTGGTCTAACTGCGCTTCGTCTGTGGAACGATTGCTCGGGTTTCTGACAGGCGACCGATGGTCACTCCAACTTCGCAGCCGTCCATCGCTCGCTTGGGTCCGCAAGCGGACAAAGCTCAACAACGTGCAGCACGTCTGTCTTCTCTCCGGTGGCCTTGATTCGCTCGTCGGTGCCGCCGACCTCCTCGCCGAGGGCAAGTTTGTTGCGCTCGTCGGGCACCATGGCTCCGGAATCACGAATTCCGTCCAAGCGCGAGTGTTGGGCGCCGTGAAGCACGCGTTTGGTGCAACTGCTGCACCGTTCATGCTCCACGCACAGCCGCCAAAACGAAACGTCGATGACGGCGAACGAACGATGCGCTCCCGTTCCATCCTCTTCTTCGCCATGGGAATCGCCGTCGCCGACGCATTGGGTGAAGGCACACCACTTGTGGTGCCCGAGAATGGGCTGATTTCGCTCAACGTGCCACTCACCTCTGCCCGTACCGGCAGTCGGAGTACGAGGACAACGCATCCCCACTATGTCTCCCTCTTCCGCATTCTCCTCGCGCACCTAGGACTCGCCCACGAGATTCAGATGCCATATCGCTTTCGGACCAAGGGCGAAATGCTCCTTGAGACAAAGGCGCCCGCACTCATCAGGGAGACGGCACCACTGACGATGTCCTGCTCCCATCCGGAGATGGGGCGATACCGGTTTCGAACGGTCAACAACCACTGCGGCTACTGCGTACCATGCATCATTCGGCGGGCAGCCATGACGGCCGCTGGTCTCCCCGATGCACCTTACAACGTGGATATTCGCGTCGCTCCGCCGGACAATAATACTGGAGCGGGAAGCGACTATCGCGCATTCCTGATGGCCGTCGAACGATGTGATGGAATGACTGAGAATCGCGCGGTCGCGGAGGTTCTCCGTCCGGGCCCGCTTCCGTCTGAAGAGGTACGGGAACTCGCCGGAGTCTATCTGCGCGGCATGGATGAAGTGCGCCGTCTCCTTCTGCCCGGGAGCACATGATGGCTGCCGACACTTCCGACCCTGGGATCGAGTTGGTCGATGCGCACTGCCACATAGACCTCCTTCCACAGCCACAGGCCACCATTGCTGCCGCGAATCGCGCGGAATCCATACGATCGCCGTCACCAACGCCCCCTCGGTCTTCTTCCACACGCGCGATCTGTGTCGCGGGAGCGAATTCGTGTTCGCCGCCGCAGGATTGCACCCGGAGCTTGTGCATTCGCACATGCACGAACTCGATCGACTTTGGCCCTTTCTCGACCAGACGCGCTTTATCGGCGAGGTCGGGCTTGATTACGTCACCGGAGACAGTGCTCTGCGGCGTCGACAGCGTGACGTATTCACAGCCGTTCTCAGCCACTGTGCTGAGCGTCGGGACAAGGTTCTCACGGTTCACTCTCGCAGGTCAGCAGCCGACGTCATCAGCGCTATCGGGGAAGGGTTCCCGGGTGTCGTCATCCTTCACTGGTTTTCCGGCACCCGAAAGGAACTCGAACGGGCGGTCCGCAGTGGGTGCTGGTTCTCCGTCAATCCTTCAATGGCCGCCTCGCGCAGCGGCCAAGCTCTTATTGCTGCCATGCCGCGAGATCGCGTCCTCACGGAAACCGACGGCCCATTTGTGAAGATTCGCGGGGTTGGCGCGCAACCGCCAGACGTCATCCACGCCGTCCGATCGCTCGCCTCTCAGTGGGCCGTTGCCGTCGACGTCGCGGCGCGTCTGGTGTTGGACAACTTTCAACGCGCGCTATTGCCGCCGGCCCACGGACTCGAACAGCCCTTCCGCCAGCTTCTATGAACTGCGCCGTCTCGACATCGTGCCTTGTTGTTCGCGATGGCGACGTCCTTGAACTTGTCGGGCTTCTGCACAAGGTTGCCGAAGGCTTGAAGCCACTTGTCTGAACGCTTCGCCACGTTGCTGCTCAACGGCGACCCGTCGAAACGTCACGGTACTCAGAAGAGCCAGCCGGGCTTTGTGCCCAGTTCCTTTCCCTCCGCACGATTCGGATCGAGGACATTTGCGATTGCGCCTCGCACTTTCTGCATTTGCACGTACACCGGATTCAGTTCAATAAGGATCCCGTCGCGGCCGAGTTCCGATCGCCACTTCCCCGGTTGTTCCGCTGCCCGCGAATGGATCGAGAACGGCCTCACCCTTGGGACACCCGGCGAGGATGCACGGCCTGATCAATTTCTGCGGGAACACCGCGAAGTGGGCGCCGGGGAACGAACGGACCGGCACCTTCCAAACCGATCGCTTGTTTTTTCCCAACGGATGATTCCGTTGCGAGGCCGTCTCCAGCCGGCGACTCTGCGCGCCGGTGCCGGCCGTCGCATGCCGTTGTTTTCCGAAGCTCGCACCGCCGGTCGATGTCACGGGTTCCCGCAGGCGCATCGATGTCGTAGTAATACCGCTCTTGCTTGGAGAACAGAAAGAGGTACTCGTGTGCTTTGGTTGGCCGGTTTTTCACCGATTCAGGTTTGGGATTAGGCTTGTCCCAAATAATATCGCTACGGAGATACCATCCGTCGGCCTGTAGCGCCAGCGCCATGCGCCACGGCACGCCGATCAATTCCCCCGGTTTCACGCCAGTCCCCTCGGCATCTTTCTTCGCGTAGGTATCGCCGAGGTTCAGCCAGAGCGTTCCCGTGTCCATCAAGACCCTGGACACCTGCCGAAAGATTCCGACCATCGTGTCGATGTATTCTCTGCACCGTCCGCTCTTGCCCGATCTCCATGCGCCTTCGCCGGATGATCGTTTGGGAGGTACGAGCGAAGACCGTAGTACGGCGGTGAGGTGACGCAGCAGCAGACGCTCCTGGCCGGAAGCGTCGGCAGCACTTGCCGGCAGTCACCTTCGAGATGTTGCAGCATCGCGTGGGACGACGTGTTCAATGGCGGACTCAAGCCACTATAGAACGAAGAAACGGAGGAAGGACTCAACCCGATCCCCGATTCGATTGACGAAGTGAAGGAATAGGCGCACGCTACCCATCGGTGTTCTTTCAGAACATCGGCAAGGCAATTCTAAGGCTTCCCGAGACGGGCCTTCTGCGCATTCATCGTGCGTGGGCGGCCCGTCTCACTTCTGAGGCCGGCCGTCCGTCAGACGGACGATTCCGATCCCATCCCCAAATGAGGTGTGCCCATGTCCATGCCAACTCCATCGATCGCGTCCAGCTCCACGTCCATCAGACGCGCTCAGGAGATCCTGGGCAAGAACTTTCTCGACATCGAGCACGTCAGACAGCACTTCTTTGACTACACCAAGAAGCAGCTCCAGCAGCTCGCGGAGATCCCTTTCAGCAAAGAGACGCTCCAAGCGTGCAAGGACACCCATGTCCTCGTCGCCGGTGCGCCGCTCTCCCTGAACGAGATCCGCAAGCTCGCCGCCAGCAACTTCCGCGACAACCACTGGTACAAGCGTCAGGCGTTCACCAACGACAAAAAGGTGAGCGCTCGCTGGTATCTCCTCCGCAAGGAGCCGATGCCGAAGTCATGCGGCATGACCTACAACCAGCAGACCGCCCTCCTGGCGAAGGAGGAAGAGGTGCCATTCGCCTGCGAGGTGGTCTACACGGTCATCCTCTACTGGCTGACGTACCGCGAGCGCCTGCTGCCCAAAGTCTACGTCCGCTGTCAAGACAAGGACTCGGACGGTAACCGCGTCCACGTCGGCTACTTCGATTCCGAGGGGTTCGATGTCTACAGCTTCTGGGATGACCTCCGCCACGACAACCTCGGTCTCGCGTCGTCCGTGCCTCCTCGGAAGTCCTGAGCTTTGCCTCTTGAAGCCCTTGAGGTTTCTTGAACCCTTGAAGCCCGTCTGGTTCGACGGGCGCTCTTTGCGATGTCCTGGAATAGCGTTGCGCATTGGGGGAGTGGACTGGCGCACGCGGCAATGCGATGACATATTCCCGGTGACTTGTCCATACTCAGATGTGCACGGTCGGTTAGTCGGTCCGTCTTGCCAGAACACAGTATTGATGTCTCATGGCATCGACGATGGAGGCGCACCGGGCGTAATGTGAACATATCCCATAACGTCCTTTATGGGATTGTCGTTTCACCCATCTCGATGTCGCTCCCGTCCGTACCCGACGACAACACCGGCTCAGCATCGCGTCAACTCCGCCGGCTCATCGGTGCGATTCCAACACTTTTCACGGATGCCGGTCAAGACGCGACGCGATCCCTGATCGAATACTTCACCGCGCACATCCGCAATCCCAACACCCGCGCCGCGTACGCCCGCGCCGTCCGACAGTTCAGCGATTGGTGTACGCACCAGAAGCTGAGGCTGTACGACCTCCATCCCTTTCTCGTTGCCGCGTATATCGAAGAACTCATGCGACGCGCATCGACGCCGACAGTGAAGCAGCACCTCGCGGCGCTCCGGATGCTCTTTGATTATCTCGTGGTCCGACAGGTGCTCCCCTCCAATCCCGCCGGTGCCGTCCGCGGCCCAAAGCACGTCGTGAAGAAGGGCAAGACGCCGGTCCTAACCGCGGAGGAAGCACGGGCATTGCTCGACTCGATCGACACCTCTTCTCTCGCGGGCCTTCGAGACCGCGCCCTCATCGCGGTCATGGTCTTCAGCTTTGCGCGCGTTTCTGCGGTGATCCACATGCAGGTCGAAGACTACTTCCAACAGGGAAAGCGGTTCTGGTTTCGACTGCACGAAAAGGGGGGCAAACGCCATGACGTCCCGGCCCATCACAAGGCCGAGGAATACGTGGACGCATACATTGCGGCGGCCGGCCTCGGTGACCAGACGAAGACTCCCCTTTTTCGCACCTTTGATCGCAAGAAGCACCTCGCCGACCGCGCCATGCAGAGGCGGGAGACGCTGGCGATGATTAAGCGGCGCGCGGCACACATCGGGCTCCCCTCCTCCATCTGTTGCCACACCTTCCGGGCCACCGGCATCACGGCGTATCTTCTGAACGGCGGCACGCTGGAGCGAGCGCAGCAGATCGCGGCACACGAGTCTCCGCGGACGACAAAGCTTTACGACCGCACGAGCGATGAGGTCTCGCTCGATGAGATTGAAAAAATTCTGATTTGATCTAGCCCGGCGGTTGTACGTCGCCGTCGCAGTGACCCCGATTCACTATAGAATCGTTTATCCTCCCTCAGCCGCCCGACGCCATCCTGTTCTCGTCGGTGTACTTGGAAGGGTTGTGCCTCAGATCGCTGGGCCGCCTCATGGTACTCGAAGCGCACACGGACATCCCCACTTTTAGCACTAACATCACTCGGTGCCCACTCACTACGCCCTCCTTCATTGCTGCGCCAAGGTCCCAACATGCGTTGAACAACACCGTGTGTCGCTCGACCTGCTGAGCTCAACCAACTAGGCAAGCGAGGTAGCGGCGTGCATCGGGATGTGTCGCGTTGCCTTCAAAGCCGTGAGTGGCATGGTCCTCGACAATACGGCCATCGGCCAGGAAAAGTATCCGATCGGCAAATGACTTGGCAAAGTGAAGATTGTGCGTCACTGTCACGATCGCGAATGGACGGTTCCCGACGATTGCTTGCGAGCTTTCGAGTTTCCAAGCTTGATCGATTGCAACAACCATGCTTTGCGTTGTTTCCGGATCCAATGCGGCTCGTAATCTCATCCAATAGCAACACGGTTGGCTCCAGCACAAGCGCACGGCACAGTGCCACACGTTGCGTCTGCCCGCCAGATAACGTGCCCGGATATCTGTCCAATAGCGATCCCACTTCTAGCGAGTTCGCGACCTTCTGTGCAATTTCACCGGCGATCGGCGCAGCTATCCCGCGGACTCGGCGCATGGCGAGAGTGATGTTTGCGCACACCGTCATGTTGGGAAAGAGATGGAATCCCTGAAACACCATCCCGATGCGACGGCGCACTTCATACGGTGGTCGGGTCATCCTGCCGTCTTGAATGTACGGAACGCCTCCCAAGGAAAGGCTCCCCCCGTCGGCCTGCTCAAGTGCCGCGATACATCGCAATAGCGAACTCTTGCCAGCACCGCTGCGGCCCAGGATTACCACACGCTCGCCATCCGCCACTTTTAAGTCTAGGTCTTGCAGGACGACTTTCTCGCCAAAGGCGAGAGTCAATCGCTCGACCGAAAGCAGGGGGTCAGTTATCGTCGCTTGAGCCATGCCGATTTCTCCAAAGCACGAGCGGCCCAAGCTAAAGGAAGCACCAACACGATGTAGATCGCACCGATGAGCAACCAGGCTTCGATGCTGCGATAGGTCTGTGAGACGGCAACGCGAGCGACGAACACAACCTCTGCACAGCCAATCACCGCCGCCAGACTCGAAAGTTTAAGATTCCCAATGTAGAACGCGAGCATGGCAGGCGATATCTGCCGTATGACGTCTGGAAGTACAATGAAACGGGTTACATCGGACGGAGTAAGGCCAAGTGCTTCCGCTCCCAGCACCGAACTCTCTGATACTCCATCAACCGCGGCTCTTACAATATCCGCTGTAAACACAGTTTGTGCGACCGTAAGGGCAATGACAGCCACGACAAACGCCGACGGAGCTTCGGTTCTCAGGACATCACGGTATGGAAAATAATAAAAGAAGAACATCAATACGAGAATCGGTACCGCCCTGATCGCATCATTCAGTGGAATGAGCAACCACGCCAGTTCCCGAATTCGCAGGACCAGTCCGAGAATGAAACCAAAAAATGTCCCGAGTACTGAGGAATACAATGCGAGCAGAATGGTCACGCCGGCTCCGCGCTGCGCGCCGCAGCATATGGAAGAAATACGGAAAAATCGAGGTGGTAACTCATCTATGATATGACACTGGCGATTTCTATTTTGGAGCTGTGGTCGCCTTTCCTCCTGAAAGCCCCGCCCCGGGAACAAATTCGACTTTTCGATAGTACCCCATCCCACCCCATTTCTCGTCAATTCTTTTCAGTGTCCCATCGGCTTCCAGTATGCGGAGCGATGCGTTGATGAAGTCCAGAAAATCCCGATCCTCTCGTCGGACGGCAAAGCCCCCGACGACGACTGCCGGAGGATTCTCAATCCAGAGGGCCTTCACTTGATCTGTGTGAGCACGGACGTAGGAGAGAACTGTCGGAACATCCTGAAGTGCTGCGTCGGCGCGTCCCGCCACGACCTCGTCGAGTTGAACATTCGGCGATTCCGCCACGACGATATCTTTGAATTTGGCTTTGCTAAGATGCTTCTTGGCGTAGTCTGTTGTGAGCCACCCAACGGCAACTGCGATCGTAACGTCACTGCGATCTAAATCCTCGAATTTCTTGAAGCGATCATCGTCCTTTCGGACTACCGCGCAACCGATACCGAAATATGAAAATGGATCGCTGAGACCAAAGTCTGATGCAAGCGGTACCGTTTGGTACAGCCCGTCCGCAAGGACATCAAATTTCCCCGAAAGCATATCTGTCGCACAGCGTCTCCCAATTTAATTTGTGCCATTCAACCCTCAGTTTGGGGTCATGCCGAGCGGCGATCTCGTTGATGATGTCTACAGTAAAACCGCGTACCCGCTTGTTCGGATCCTGCTCATTCACATCGATGATCGTGTAGGGCGGAAATCCTCCATACCCAGCACGAAGCACACCTTCCCGTTTCATTCGCTGAAGGGCGGATTCGCGTTCATCCGAACCCGGACGAGGAGCAACATGGGCTGGACGCAGCAGAGCCCATGTCGACACAAGAAGACTCACGATGGCAACCACGAACGCCACTCTCGCGACCACTTGGGAAGGATATGTCACTTTGGCCATTGGCAACCTCGAAATTTTTGTGGATGCCGAATGTCGTCATCTTGTCGACCACGGCCGCACCCGGGCATCAGTCTATTTGGGCGAGCAAACGAAAACAAAGTCCCCAAACTCTTCCGAAGCCGACTCGCCCGTTGGCCATGTGTGAACGACCTCCCGAACGTGGAATCGCTGCCCTACGATTTCACTGAGACTAGCCAATGAACGCTTATACTCACCGCGGAGGAGCAGATCATTCTCCATGACCTGCATGCCGGCGCCGAGCACGCCCGCAGGAGCACTTTGCCCAACCGCGTACTGAAGGACAGCAGCGCCCAATTCGATGACCGACCGTTGCCGCATCTCGGGTCGCGAATCGTCACGCACCAGGATCTCGCCGAGTATCAGGTAGCCGTCAGGCCGCAGTTCGTCGGCAAGCTTGTCCAGAAACACCGCCTGATCGTGGAACGGAAGATGATGGATGCCGGCTGTGCACGTCACGATGTCTGGCTGAAAGGGTGGCGCGTACTCAAACGCATCGCACGCAGCAAAGAGAGCGTCCGAGCAGCGCCCTGCACCGTACTCGATGTACGCGGCACTGAGATCACACCCCGCTAGCCGCAGGAGCGGCCGAACATGGCGAAGTTGCCTCAACAAATACCCCGTACCGCACATGTAATCGAGAACGCCAGAATCCGCACCGACGCATTCCGCCACCCAGTCCACGACCCAATCGATTAACCTGCCCCATGGCAAGTACTTGTACTCTTCTTCGTAAATGTCTGGCGCCGGCATGGGTGCAAGCACAGGGCGCGTCTTACTCCGAAGATTTGAAACAACTTGGCGTCCCATGAGTGCTTTCCATGCGAGGCGGCTCACGCAGATTTCGCGGGCGACGTCGGCAATCGATCCCGATCGAACCAATGAATGCCCTCTGTCTTAGGCAACGTGATGCCCAACAGCCCGTGAAAGAAGCGGTTTCGCGCATCTTGATTTGCAAGTTCAGCCAGCATCGGAAAGGTGAACCCCAAGCCGACGGGAATATCGAGCCCATGACCTAAAACGAACTTCTTGGCTTTCTGCTGTTTCAGAAAATCGTCTGTCGGGGGATTCGCTGGATCGAATAAAAACACCCCGTTCTCTGCTGTCCACGCCACGGGCACCGCGGTCGCACATCCGGAATGATTTTCATTCTTGTATTCGTCGCTACTAACGTCTACCGGTTGCATCCGATTAATGAAGCGATCCGACAGACTTGCACCTGCATGCCGGCCGAGAATATCCAGCAAGATTTCGTCTACCGCATAACCGATCCGGAACGCACATTTCTTTTTCGTGTTATCGATGAGCATGCCAAAAATCTTCGCGATCGCGGCTTGGCCAATCTTCCCGCGGACTGCCGCGCTGAGGATTGAATTTGTCTGCTTGTCTTGCGCCGTACTCGCCTCAAGCGCCAGCGCATCCAGTGCATTTGGAATAATGATCCCAATGCTGGTCTGCACACCAAGGGGCAGGACACAGTAAAAATCAGCGGTGGAAGCTGTTGCAAAAAAAGGATATGGAAACACAATCTTGGTTGTCGCTCCGATGTGGCGCGCCCTAGCTGTATAGACGGATCGTTCGTCCACGTGCTCCACGTGGTCACCCCATATCTCCCTGCAGAGGTTGTACACCGCTCCCGACCAAGAATTCTGCGGTCCGTACGCCAGGCTTGGACACCAGATGAACTCCGAGTTCATGGCATTGCGAACCAATAATCGATTCTCCCGCGACTGCTGACCCAGCATTTGGGCCGCGCGGATCAAACTCTGCGGTATTGGACCGCTACGGAGAAGCCCCTTCACATCGAGGCCGGCATCCTCCCACGCTACTTCGTACAGGTCTATCATTTCATGAAAACCACGCTCTGGATCCACCATGGACAGTCCATGATGCACGAGCGCTTCCCCGGGGAGAGCTGCTGGAGCGATATCCTGCTCTTTCGACTCGGTATTCTCCTTAGTCTTTGCGGACGCTAAGTCTTGTGCGGTGATTCCTTCGGTATAATCCAGCACGCCACCTGTTTGCAATTCGCATAGCCCGACCGCTGCCGCGGCAGAGATCACTGATGACTCGCCGTGCCGCGCTCGCATCAACGCATCCACGGCAATGGGCCCCCCGATGGCGGTCAGCGCGGTGACACAGAACGATCGAACCGTTTCATCGGTCGCAGGATTCCTTAGTATATCGATCACTGCCGTCACCGCTTGCTCATCGCCCCAGTGCCCAAGTGCCTGAATGATCTGGCAGGCAGTCTCTGAATCACTATCGCCAATGCATTGAATGAGAGCTGCTAGCCTCTTCGGTTCTGGAAGCCGATTGCTTGCGGCTTCGCCCGGCGATCCTCGCGGTAGTACACTCCCGCGCGTCCAAACCCCAAGCCGGCTGAGATGTCGAGCGGCTTTCTTACGGTCGGCACCGCTGCTGGAGATGATCGTCTCCAGTGCTTGCCGGGCCTCTTCATCGTATTCGCTTACAACCATTGGACTCCTAGGCATCATTTCCCAACTTGACATTATATCGCGTACAAAAATCCTGCCAATTTCGTACCGGTGTTTCGGTCCACTTTTCAGGTGCCACGGGCGCATCGATCCGCTGCGCATGCCACAGAAGCGATTCTCCGCCAGATGCCCCTGTCGTTGTATGAAGCAGGGCGTCAATCTTTTTCCGCAGGATAGCGCTGACCTTCGGTGCAAACGTCAACTTATTTGGCCACACGCACCACAAATTGGTAATTCCGAATTGATCGATACCTACTCCCATTGGCACCGCTCCGACCGCGCCCTCGCGCACAGCCCCGCGCCGCTCGGCCCGCTCTCAGCCTTTGGAGCTTCGTAAATTCCCCACTCAAACCGTTCGGGATTTTGAAATAATGTTGGGGCCAAACAGCGGACAGCATGGAGGGTGTATCGCAGCCATTCCTCTTCATCAAAAGCAAGCCACTCCTGCGTTGATCTAACGGTCGCGCTTTGATGATCCGACACTAGCCAGATGATGCGATCCCCTTGTTTGCGCGACACAATGAACAACCCATTTCCCTTGGGATGCGGAGGGGCGCTACAAACATGTCGAAAGATCCCGGTTAGTGGTTCTAAGTCGCCCCGGCGTCCATGGATGACCAGCATGAACGCCTTTCGAATTTGTTGAGCCGGTTTGATCTCCGGCCAACGCCGCTGGTTTACGCGCCATCTTCCCTGGACACGATTCAGTCCCTGATAGCAGAGACGATTAATGATCTCCTGGTTTCCTGCGCCCGCGGCAAGGACCAAGGCGCGCGGTCGGAATACAACACACGCGCCCGAAGGCATCATCACATCGACTTCCTCGATCTGGCGATTTATCCTATTCGCTTGAACCCTGGCGACATCATTGATTTTGCTGATTTGAAGATGAATCGGAAGCCGAAGTTCATCCACAAGCCACCGGCCGTCGAGACAGACTTCTGGGACCTCGTAGAGAACTGAGATCACACTGTCGCTCAAAACGGAAGGAAGGGGCTTGCGCACTGGCGACTCGGCCAGGAGTCGCACATCGGGAGCAGTCCACATGTCGGCAAAGTTTTGGGCGATCGAATCGCTCGGGAAGCCGTAGTGCGACGGGAGATGTCCATAATCGGGGTCGTGCGCGTTGGAGCCAGCCTTGCCATCGAGCCGTAATGTCTCTCAGTTCAACCGCTTGTTTCTTTGCGTCGGCATAGAGAAAGCCTTGATGAAGATACACGTGAGAATGACATGTCTGCGAACCGCCGAGTCTTCGCCGCTCAAGAAGGAGCACCGAGTACCCTGCGGCGTGCAAATCATTCAGAAGCCAGAGCCCTTGGACCCCACCTCCGATGATAAGAACATCCACGTCAATGTATCCTTCGGCGGTAGTCATTTCGGCTCTCTGGGGGCTCAATTTCTGGCGGTGCCGGTTCCTGTCACTATCTAAGGTATTGAACAACGGTTACGCGGCCGTCCCCGCACATCCTTACCGTCACGCGCGACTCGCTTGCTGGCAGATTGCTTGGATAATTGATCAACTGCTGGGTGATGTCGGTTGAAGGCGCACGCAAACGAGCGCGGGCTTACTCCAGCTTCGACAACCACTTGACCCGAAAATCCCATAAAATTCAATGGGAAGGACCGGATTCACGCGTGGCGGTCGGCCACACGATTTTCCGCCGACGGATCATATCCGGTTAAAATGCTTACAAATAAGGAGTTGCGCCGATTACGGCCGAATCGGCATGGCCGGCACGGATCCCAGCTATTTGCGAAGGAGCCTTCCGCGAACCAGTAGGTCTCGCCGACCATATGCTTTGAACCAGGGATTTGCGTTGCATCGCGTAGCTTCGGCTTGGGCGCGTGCCCCCCACGGACCACACGATTATCCCGGCGCCGTGGCGACCGCGGCGTCAGCTTCCTTTCTGCCACTGGTGGATGCTCTCGACGAAATCCTCCAGCGACATGTCGCTCTTGACCACCACCTCAACCTTCAGCCTGCGATGGCGCTGCGGGGTTGCGAGTTCCTCTAGAGTGCCCGCGACGTTCGTCACTAGGATTTCGGAGCGAGTCCCATCACGTCGTCGAAGCCACGCTTCCCATTTCGTCCGTTACTTACCTCCCTACTCACGCGAAATGGCCACAGCAACCGCGGGCATCATATCGTCAAGTAGCGCCGGCACATCGGAGAGGGGTAGCGTGGCTGGATAGCGAGACCAATGGGGTCTCGCATTCCGGCCCTTTCACACCATCGGAGGTGTTCCATGTCCGCTGCCAATCTGGTGCTCCATCGGGGAGCGCCGCGAAGTCAGCCGCGATCTGCTGGCTCATGTTCCTTGCCCGCCGGCCGAAGGACGCTGGCGGCCCGTCCCGCATATCCAGGTGCTGGACTACGCCGAGAAGGCCCTCACCGATGCCGGCTACGGCATCGAGAAGATGCATCTCGGCCTGTCACGCGACGACGCCCGTTTCTTCGGGACCGTGACGCTCAAGACGCCCCTCAGCGGGGGCGTGAACCTCGCGGTCGGGCTGCGCAGCTCGACCGACAAGTCGATCAGCCTGCAGTGGTGCTGCGGGTCCCGCGTCTTCGTGTGCGACAACCTCGCGTTCTCGGCCCAAACCGTGATCGCGCGGAAGCACACGACGTTCGGGATCGAGCCGCTACCAGGAGGCGATCTGCAAGGTCGTCTCCGAACTCGGCGACTACCGCGACTACGAGGCGTTCCGCATCCGCGAGATGCAGCGCCGCGTCCTGACTGACGAGCAGGCCGAATCCATCCTGCTCCGCGCCTTCGAGGTTGGGATCATCGGCCCGCCACGCGCTGCCGATCGCGGTACGCGAGTGGCGTAAGCCGTCCTTCCTCGACTTCGCAGACGAGAAGAACGCCTGGCGGCTCTACAACGCCTTGACGTTCGCCCTCGGCAAGCGGGCCCAGACCAACCCGCAGGCCCATGCCCTCGCGACGATCCGCCTCGGGGCGATCGTCCTGCCCGACACGGCCGCACCCGCGGCCATTCCGGTCGAATCCCATCTCGTTGCGGGATGACCAAGACAGCGGCCGGGTGTTCCGGCCGCATCGTGTTTCTCAGTTTCGAAAGGAGTTGCCCCATGGCAACCAAGACGAAGTCCGGAGCGCAGCCGCCGCAGAATGCGGCCGGCGATGCTCCGAAGACGAACGGCGGCAATGCGCCGCCCGTGTGGTCGAACAAGGTGTGGACAGGCAGCGGCACGATCGAGGTTGCCGCCTTCCAGCACATGGTGCAGGGCGCGAACGGCGAATTCGTCGCGTTCAGCATCGCGGCGAAACGCTCGTGGAAAGACGGCGACGACTACAAGGAAAGCCGGTCGTTCCGACCGGAAGACCTGCTGCCCCTCGCCGAATTGCTCCGATGCACTGGACGTTCATCTCCGAACACCGGCGTGAATAGGCCCCGCCAGTCCCCTCGGGGATTGGCACGACCCACCGTGCGACGGCACGGTGGTTTTTTGGCGGGGTCACAACCGACACGCTCTGATTGCCAAAAGGCAGTCCGCCATTTCGCAAGGGGGCACGCAAATCCGAACGATGGCGCTCCCGCCCTCTAGCGGCGTAGCCTCCGGCCAGACGAGGCCAATGTGGCTTCGTCACACGTTCCTTCTCACCATCGTGAGGTTTGTATGCCGACGCAACTCAATGTCCCACTGTCTCATCTGTCCGCGGGAAAGAACCCGCGCAAGGTTAAGGCTTCGCCCGAAGCCCATCGTTCACTGGTCGCGCTCATTCGGGCACATGGGTTATTGCAGCCGCTGGTCGTTCGTCCCTCCGAGAAGCCCAAGCACTACGTGGTCTTCGCCGGCGGTCGGCGTCTCGCCGCGCTGCGGGAGATCCATCGGGGTGAAGACCCGAAGATTCCCTGCGTCCTGCGGGATGTCGACACGGTCACCGCAGATGCCATGGCCCTTGGCGAAAACTTCGCCCGGGAACCGATGCATCCGTTAGATGAAGCGGAGGCGTTCGCCAAGCTCGCCACCGCAGAAGGCAAGGATGCCGACACGATCGCCGCGGAGTTCGGTGTGACCGAGCGCGTATGTCGCCAGCGCATGAAGCTTTCCACGCTGGCAAAGGCGCTCAAGGCCGCCTGTCGCGAAGGCGCGATCGACACGGCGACCGCCGAGGCGTTCGCGGCCGTGCCCGAGGATCGCCAGATGGAAGTCTGGGAGGAAACCGGCGGCCATCCCCGCCATGCCGAGCACGTGCGAAACATCATCGCGAACCGGTGGATCGATGCGAAGCACGCACTCTTTGACCTCACTGCGCTTCCGCCAACCGCGACCAGCCAGGACCTCTTTTCCGAGCGGGTTCTGGTCGATCGTCAGGCTTTCCTTGAAGCGCAGGCCCGGGCGCTGGAGACCCAACAGAAAGCCCTTACCGAGGACGGCTGGGCCAACGTCGTTCTTGGCCGCCGCGAGGACGTGCAGGATCGCCTCTATGCGATGGACCCGCCCGATCGCATGTTCGATGCCGCAACAGAGCGCAAGCTCAAGAAGATTGCGGAGCGACGTGAGAAGCTCCAGGCCGCCGCCGACACGCTCGACGAGAACGACGAGGAACGGCTCACCCGCACCCAGGCCAAATACGAGGCCTTGGAAGCGCAAGAGCAGGAACTCCTGCGCACCGCCCCCGAGCAGTTCTCAGAAGAGACCAAGGCATTGGCAACGGCTTTTCTCATCCTGGACCCGGACGGCCGGGCGCATCGCGAGTATCGAGTCCCCCGACAGCGCAATCATCCGTCGCACGGTCATCATCACGGCGACGACGGAAGCGGCACTTCAGCCGACGGCAAGGCCAAGCCGCCGACGTCCGATGACCTGAGCGACAAGCAGCTTGCCGCGACGTTCACGCATCAGGCCCTCGCCGTCCGCGAGGCCCTTCTGGGGGATGCCGCCACCCTCAAGCGGGTGCTCGCCCTGATCCTGCACGATAAGGTCCGATCCGAGGCCCTGTCGATTCGGCATGACGCCAACGGCACGACGGTCGTGACCACGCAGGACGGTTTCACCTCGGCCTGTCTTGATCGGCTCACGGAGAAACGGGCCGACCTCGACCCATTCTCCAAGCAGCACGTCATGGATGACGTGGCGGCGTTCGAGGCGCTCGGCAAACTGTCCGATGCGAAGATCGACACGCTCATTGATCTTCTCATCGCCGAGTGCATCCATGCCCACATGGTGAGGCCGACGCAGCTTGTGCAGCGTCTGGCTGAGACGCTCCAAGTGGACGTGCGGAACGACTGGCGCCCCGATGCCGACTGGCTGTCGGGCTACCAGAAGATCCAACTCGCCCACCTGATCGGTGAACTCAAGGGCGCGATGCATGCGCCGCTCCCCGAGCGAAAGAAGAGCGACCTTGTCACGGAGCTTGCGAAACTCTTCGCAGACGCGGCAGCCGGAACCCTTGCCGACAAGAAACTCGCCGAGCGGGTCAACCGCTGGCTGCCCTCAAACCTGCGGAAAGGACAGACCGAGGGCAAGTGAACGCGCGTCTACAACCTTCGATGCAGAAGGAAGACGCCGGGTCGGGTAGATCCGGCGTTTTTTCGACGGACGGAATTTCGCGTTGCCGTTGCTGACTACATCTTCCGCCGAAGGAACCTCGCTGCGGATATCGCAACATGAGGATCATGCGCGGACAACTTCCCGGACAGCCGACAGTGAAAGCCTTGATCGCGAGATAACACTGGATCCGCAAAAAGGCACTCGCTCCAATGTCTGTCCTACCCAAAGGCCTGAAAATGTGGTCGGGTTAATCGACGCGTAGTGTGCCGTGGTGAGGTCAAATGGATTCTTAATCGGCCGACCGCTTAGCACCAACTGATCCACAAATACATACCCTTCCACCCCATGCGTTCCACCAAACGCGCCGGTAATGCGACCGGATTCCCTGACGTCTAAGCGAAGGTCCGCCGCCACCCAACCAACTCGCTCTTTCCGGCCTGGTTCGAAAACTGCCGAGACGTGGTACGCGTGCCAAAACCCACTTAGAAACTGATATGACACGGAGTCGGCGGTTGCCGCCGCAGTCGATAGTCGCTCAAGCGGAACGTCCAACGCGCAGTGCGATCGCCCGCGCTGTGAGTTCCCTGCACGCCTTTCCCTTCCGAATCTCCAAAAGCCGTCGGTCGGAGACATCGGCCTGCGACGCAAGCTGTTTCAGGCTCAACTTCCGCGCAACTGCCACATTCGTCAATGGCAACGCCGGAGAGCGTGAGACGGCCTCTTGCTCCTGTACCCATACGTGATCCTTCGCCAGTCGCAACCGGAACAATCGGCAGTTCCGATCACGGCTGGCATCGTCTGTGGCGATCGGGTCCGCATATCCGGTATTCCATGAGTGTCAGGGCGTGCGAAGCCAAAACAGATTTGCCGCTGCCCTGTGCGAACAACACTGCAGGTAGAAGTCGGCGCCTTCGAGCAACCACTCAAAGGCGACCCGGTGCAACCAACACCGGGGCTTTACCAGCAGTGGCGAGCCGTCAGGAACAACCACTGCCAGTAAACCCTTCTTACCACATGATGGGATTACGCGCAACTTCCCGACGGCTCCACTACCTGTACCCAAAGGAGCCGTCCCATGTCACTGCCCGTCCCCATCGTTACCGTTTCTCACGTCACCCCGCGGGATCTTTCCTTCGCCGCCCTTGCGCAGGGTTTTCCCTTCCGGCCTCCGTTCTCTGTCGATCGCTCGCCGTTCTCCGGACGTGCGTTTACACGCACGCGCGAGGACTGGATCAGGACCATCGCGTTCGAGGGACTGGCACCGTGGTTTAAGGCGGCGAGGTTCTCCTTCCCCGAAAAACGTTCGCTTTTCCTGTGGCTTTCCCAGCGGCGATGCTCGCGTCGTCATCGGACAGTGCTGGGATTCAAAGGCAAGTGCGGACGGCAGCTTCGAGATTTTCCTCTCCCCCCGGCTCGCCGTCGCGGTAGACGTCCTGGCGGTGCTGGTTCACGAGATGGTTCATGCGGCGGTCGGCATTCCCGCCGGTCACAGCGGCGCGTTCCGCGACTGCGCGACAAAACTTGGCCTCGTCGGTCCCATGCCGTCGACCGTAGCCGGAGAAACGCTCGTCCCCCGTTTACACGCCCTTGCACAGCAAATGGGACCGTATCCGCACGCCGAACTCCGCTATAGCAGTTTGCCACCCCTGAAGCTCCCGACCTGGGAAGACCTTAAAGGCGATCCCCGCGGGTCCGACTGGCCGTGCGGCACGCGATGCAATCCCGCTCGCCCTCAAGGCACGCGGATGCGCAAGCTCGTGTGTCCCACCTGCGGCTATGCAGCCCGCACGACGCAGAAGTGGATCAGCCGGGGATTGCCGACCTGCTGCTGCGGTACCGGCATGCTCCCCACGCGATGAGTTCCGCCATCACCCCGCAGTTGTTACCCGATCAATTCCGCAACCACCGCTTTTTGAAAGGAGATTCGCCGTGAGTACATCGACGTCTGATTCATCGCCAACCCATGACGCGCAAGAGCGCGACCGTTTGGGTTGGCTCAATCCAGGGTATCTGCTCTGGAAGCTTGTCACCGTTGTGGGCGTTGGCCCGATCTATGTCTCCGTCATCGCCGACGGGCTCCGCACCCTCGTTCCTGTGCTCGGAGAACGTCTCTATAAGCTCCCGATCCCCGGCTTCGCCCGGTTCCGACGCTATCGAGGACACTCGCCGCCTGGACCTGGCGATTTTCCTCGCCCTGGCACTCCTCGGTGCGGTCTGCTGGCTGCTGGGAGCAGATCCTCGCCGTCTACCTCCGCAATGACGTCATCACGCCTGAGGGCGGCTGGAATTCGACGGCGTACCGTCGCGTCATCGTCACGCTCGGGGTCATCATCCTCGGCGCGGACGCACTGCTCTTCGGAACGGCCGTCGCCAGCGTCGGGTGGGGCGACTCGGATTTCACCGGCTCGGCGTTCCTCGCCACCGTGCTCTACGTCGCCGTTCTCGTCTTCATTTCGCTCGTGTCTCTCAAACTCCGTCAGCCACCCTCCAAGCACTAACCCGAAAGGAGCTTCCCATGCATCGAAGGACTTTCCTTTCCGCGTCTCTCGCCAGCCTCATCGCTCTCCCTGAGCGGATGCGATGGTGATCATACCGACGAGGAGAAGAACGCCGTGTCGGTCAAAGGCGACGACGCCGAGTACCTGATTTTCGTCGCCATCGATATGTCCGGCTCATTTCTATGAGCTCATGGCCAATCAGGGCCAGGCCCACAAATTTCTCATGCGGGTCATCGATCAGTACTTCCGCAACTCCATCGGTGCCAATAACCGCATCGTGATCGCCCAGCTTTCGGCGACGCAGCCCGCCCTGCTCTGGGATGGCTCGCCGGTGGACCTCCGTCAGCAGTTTCCGACGGCTGAGAAGTTCCAATGACTTCCTCAGCCAGGTGCGACCCCAACGGCTCCCGCATCTACGACGGGATCGCCGATGGATTCGACTACGTCCTCTCCGATCCCGGCGTTGCCGCCGGCACGACGAAGACGGCGGTATTCGCCCTGTCCGACTTCATCGACAACGCCTCGGACCCCAACGCCGAGGACCGGCTGGCGCGCTCGCTCACGGCGTTAGGCAAAGACGAACGGTGTCGTCGGGCTTCTACTTCCTCGAACACCCCCGTGTCCCCATCTGGCGCCAGCACCTGCGCGAATCGGGCATCAAGCAATGGGTGTGCGAGTCGGAGATCGTCGCGTCCCCGACGCTCCCGTCCTTTGACTGAACTGCAACATGCGAGTGCGCCATGCAGCAGCCTGCTCGATTTCTTCAGCCTCGAAGGACGCGATCCCGCTCATCTTCCTCATCTGCGTGTTGCAGTGGGTCGGGGCGAAGATCGCCGGGGACCACCCATCCCCTCGCCTGTGGGCCCATGGCTTCGCGGCCGCGGGGTTCCTGCTCTACCTCGGCTTTGCGGTCGCCGACAGGAACCCCGCGACGCCGTCGGAGTATCTGACGCTCAGCCTCCAGGCCGTCCTCGCGATGGGCACCGCACGCGGGCCGCGCTGGTGACGCTGCCGATCGTGCGATTCCTGTACCTGCACGGGTGGGCAGGGCCGGTCGAACGTCAGCGTGCCCGCGAGCAGGCGCGAGCCCGCCAGGCCGAGGCGCAGCGGCGTGAACGCGAGGCGGCTGACCGACAGCGCGCCGAGCAGGAGCGCAAAGCAACGGAACAACGACGAAGAGACGAAGAAATCGCGAAACGTCCGCCGCCCCCGACCCGCGAGGAACGCATGGCGGCTGCGAAGGAACGATACGACGCCGCCCTCGCCGTTCTCGCGAAGGCGAGCCTGGACGACACCGAGCGGAAACCCGCACAGGAACGAGCGAAGCAACAGTATCTGCGCGAGTTGGATGACGTGATGCGATGACACCCACGAACGGTCTCAAAGTCGGCGCGACACGGCAGGGCAAGACCCTGGCGGCCGCGCAGCGTGATCGAGTCTCCGGAAGAGGCTGCCGCCGTCTTCGACCCGCACAAGGAGAGTCTCGCCCATGCGGTGATGACGCACGCGACGGGCAACGTCCTCTACGAGCGCCTGTCGGATATCCAAGACACCCTCGGCTTTGACTTGCTCACGCCATCGTCCAATCCGAATCCCGCGCAACGTGCGCACGAAAACCAACGGCGCGGCGAGGGCTTTGTGGCCATCCTGATGCGCCGCCGTAATACGGACGGCATGGCAGGCACGCCCCTGATGGAGGAATGGATTATCGCGGCAATCATGCTCTTTCTCTTCCAGGGCACGCCGAAGCTCCTGACGCTTCTCCCGTACGCCTTCATGCCGGGCACGACGGAGTTCGCAGCGTTAGTCGCCGACTGCACGCTCCCCGAGATTCGTCACAAGTTCCAACAACTGGAAAACCTTCCCTCCCGCGCCGTACGCGCCGAAGTCGGCTCCGCGATGCGGCTCATCAACGCCGTCTTTCGATCCCCCGCGTTCGCGGCTCGATGTCGCGGCGGCTTCGATTTGGGCGCGTTTCTGCAAAAGAAGGGAAAGCTCATCGTCGAGCGCGGCGACGACATCGGCGATGACACGGGCCGCACGATCATGGGCGCGATCGTGCTGCTCATCATCGACCACGCGAAACGACGCCCGAAGCCGTATCCCCCAATTCGGATTTACATCGACGAGGCGACGAACGCCCAACTCGTCGGCGCACCGGAATTACGCGGAATCGCCGAGACGAACAAGAACGGACTCTATTGGGAATTCTTGGTCCAGAATCTGGACTTCCCCGGCGGCTCGGACGCCGTCCTCCAAAACTGCCTCCGCCACGAATGGTTCGGATGCCCATTCCATGACCTCGCCCGCAAAGCCGCCATCGACGTTGCCGCCGGTTTGCCACCAACCGAAAAAAGCCGCGCCGAGCGCATTGCCGAACTGACGGACGACATCATGAACCTGCCGCCCGGCTGGAGATGGGTCCGCGATCCCTCCGGCAGCCGCAGGGAATATGTCCCGCTCTTGGAAAATCCGTGGCCAAATTGGCCAGGGCTGCGTGAAGCGAAGTATCAGCAGGTGCTCCAATGCATTTACAGTCGACCGGAATATCGCGTGCCCGCCGAGCCGGCATCGCCGAGTTCTTCGAAACCCGGAACGCGACGATCGGGCAAATCGCCCGACGATTCTTCGCCAGCGAATCGCCTGAAACGGCGCAGGAAGAAAGCCAGCCGATGGCTCCGAAAACAGCGACGGCGCAAGCGGGTCCACGTGAGAGGCGTCGTGTACATCAACGCGATCGGACGTCCGATCGTGGTCTATGGCCGCCGGTGTAAGGCTGACCAGTTGGAGCATGAGGTTCTGATCACCGAAGTGGAGCTGCTGCTCGCCCGGCGATTCACGCGGGATGCCCCGATCGGCAAAACGATCGCCGACGCGATGTTCGTGCAGGACGGCACGCACTTCTATGTCGAGGTGGACAACCAAACGATGCCGCCGAAGCAAATGCGGGACAAGTGGCTGCGCTACGGCGACATCGACGGCTTCATCCTGGTCGTCTGCCACACGAAGGCGCGAATGCGCCAACTCATGCGAGGCGGCGATCTCGTGAAATCGGTCGCGCTCTTCACTCGGTTCCGTTGGCTGCAATCGCCAAATGTGACGGAACCCTGGATTGACGGCTTTTTCAGAAGGACGGGTCTCTAGGTGCCAAAACTTGTCGCGAAACCTGTCGGCCACCCGCGGACTTCCGCGACACCCGTATGCGGTCCGCGGCTGACGTCCGTATTCGCCTTTCAGATCGTGCGATCTTCAAGACTCCCACGGACACCACGCCCTTGCCCGTCCGCCCGCCGGCACGCCATCCGTGTGCGCTACCCTGTCGCCATGGTTCGACCCGAGATCCTTGCGGAAGCCCGTCGGCTGGAATCTATGGATTTGCTGCCCATACCGCTTATCGACGGCGGTAAGACGCCGGCAATCAAGGACTGGCAACATCGGCACCGAAACCGGCTGGACGCGCTGTTCGGCAATTTGGGCCTGGCGACCGGAACCGTCATCGGACTGGATATCGACAGCAAGTCCGAGGCACAGCGATTCTTCGCGGAGCACCAAGGCATCATTCGCTGCATTCAAGAAACCCGGCGAGGCGCGCACTTTCTGTTCCGCGCCGACGGGCGAGACATCCGCAACAGTCAGGGCTCAACGCATGAAGGCTTCACTTGGGATATTCGCGGCGCTGGCGGCTACGTCGTCGTCGCCCCGAGTGTGGTCCGCGATCACCTGTACCGGTACGCCGACGGCTACGAACTCACCGATCCCAAGAAGCTGGAGCCATTCCCGGATCGATGGATTCCCAGAAAGGAGATCAAAGAGTCAAAGGTCATCCAACCGGACAACATCCGACGGGTCCGCAGGGCCAGTGCGTACCTGTCCCGGATCCGAAGCGTTACCGGCCAGGGCGGGCACGCTGCCTGCTTTCGCGCGGTCTGCAAATGCCGCGACTTCGGCCTGACTCAGCCGGAGGCGTGGGCGGTGATGCTGGAGTGGAATCGAACAAACGCAGAGCCACCTTGGAGCGACAAGGAACTGCTGCACAAGCTGGAGTCCGTCTATGGGCGTTGAAACGAATCGCGTGATTCGCCACGTTTTGTGGCGGGCCGGCAATACCCCCATCCCTTCGATCTTGGCCGAGCGGCCGGGATCGAAAGAAAGGACAGATCATGCTCACGATCACGACCATCGAGAAGGGCAAGTGCGCCTTCTGCCAAGAAGAGACGGAAGTCGTCCAGGCCGAGTTCAAGGACGGCCTCAAAGGGAAGTTCTGCCGCCGCCATGTGTGGGAAGCCCTGAAGGCCCGCGGCATGAACGGCAAGCAACCGCCGGAACCGCCGAAGATGCAGTGATGCCATGCTCACGGTAACAGGAGCCGCGAAGCTCCTCGGTGTCTGAGCCTTCAAACTCTAACAAACGATGTCCGAGATGACTCGGTTCATATTTCCACCCAAGAAAAGGAACTAGGTGCTGTATGAGTGCAACGTCAACGATCGAGTGGACAGATGCGACATGGAATCCCGTGCGGGGCTGTACGAAAGTCAGCCCGGGCTGCAAGCACTGCTACGCCGAGACGTTTGCCGAGCGGTTCCGAGGCGTGCCAGGGCATCCGTACGAGCAGGGCTTTGAACTGCGCCTGGTGCCGGAGAAGCTCGCAGAGCCGCTGCGTTGGGGCACGCCAAAGACGATCTTCGTGAACTCGATGAGTGACCTCTTTCAGGACGGCATTTCAGACGAGTACATCGAGCGATGCGTCCGGGTCATGCAGATGGCAGACTGGCACACCTACCAAGTCCTGACTAAGCGCAGTGACCGGCTGCGAGATCTTCTCCAAGGCAGGCTCTCGTTCGTCTCAGAGCTCCGACACATTTGGTGGGGCGTCTCGGTCGAAGATCGGAAGTACGGGCTTCCGCGCGTGTCCGCACTTCAGCAGGCGCCGGCTGCAATCCGATTCCTGTCGGTTGAGCCGCTGCTGGAGGATATCGGCAAGATTGAGTTGAGCGGTATTCATTGGGTCATCGTCGGCGGTGAGAGCGGCAACGGCTGCGCGTCCGATGAAACCGGAATGGGTGCGCGATCTTCGCGACCAATGCGAGGGGGCGGGTGCGAATTTCTTCTTCAAGCAATGGGGCGGCGTGCGCAAGTCCGAGACCGGTCGCCTGCTGGACGGCCGGACGTACGACGACATGCCTGAGCAGATGAGGAACGCGGTGCCGGCGCGGCCGCAGCGCAACACGATGATCGAACGCGTCGAGCGTGACGCTGGCGTCAAACGCGTCGAGCTTGTGCCATTGCGGACACCGAATGAGTGAAGCCCACCGTTGTTGGCGTGCGCAGCGGATGCAGGAGCAGCGACCGAGTTGTGCCTCAGAGCAATGGATCATGCGGTGACCGAGACGACAGTCGTCAAACTTCGAGGCGATGAAATCAGCGTCAGCGCCAAGCAGGCGGCGCGGCTGATCGGGCTTCCACTTCGCACACTACAAGCGGAGACAAAAGCGGGTAAAATTCCCGCTGCGCGCCGAATCGGCAGACGGTATGTTTATCTGATCGAAGAACTGAAACGCATGGTCGAAGGCGCGGTTCGACCAGGAATGAGCTGATATGAGCAGCGTCTACAAGCAGGGCAATAGTTATGTGCTCCGGGTCGGCGTCGGACGTGCACGGCAGGTTCGACGCCTGGGTGATCTCACCCGTGACGGGGCGAAGACCGTTGACCATCATGTCGCGCAGATTGAACGCAGTCGCAAGGCGGCCGTGTCACTTCCTGCCGCCACGGCGACGTGGCTCGGCGAAATCACCGACGACCTGCACGCGAAGCTCGCGGCGCTGGGCCTGGTCGCTCCGCGGAGCCAGCCTGACAACGGCGGCATTCCCACGACCATCGGCCGGCTGTGGGATGACTTCTTTGCGCGTCGCCCCGACTTGAAGAAATGGACGCGCTCCAATCTCGACCAGACCAAGCTTCGCTGCGTCGAGTTTTTCAAACTCAAGCCCGTTGCCGCGATCACCCAGGGCGATGCCAAGGACTTCCGCCGTTGGCTCGTTGAAAAGAAATACTCGACCGCGACGGTGAGCGGTTTTATCAACAAGACCCGCCAGCTCCTCAACGACGCGATCGATCATGGGTTGCTGAGCAGCAACCCGTTTCGCAAGGTGGGCGGCGGCTCGCAGGTCAACGAAGAACGCCGGTTTTATGTCTCCCGCGAAGCGATCGAGCGGGTGATGGACAAGGCACCCAGTGACGAATGGAAATTGCTCATCGCCTTGGGCCGGTATGGCGGTCTGCGGATTCCGTCGGAAGTGGAGCGGCTGAAGATCAGCGACATCGACCTGGAGCGAAACCGCATCACCATCACCTCGCCCAAAACCGAAAAGCAGGGGAAGTCCAAGCGGGTCATCCCGCTCTGGCCGGAACTGCGGCCGCTCATCGAAACGGTGCTCAAGAAGGCTTCGCCCGATCAGGTCCGCCTTCTGCCGTTCATCCTGCCGGGATACAACCCGCACACGCAGTTCGTTCGGCTCATCGAGAGGGCCGGGCTCAATCCCTGGCCGAAGGTGTGGCAGAACCTTCGTTCGACCCGGGAGACCGAACTGCTCAAGGATTTTCCCGATCCACGTGGTCTGCGGATGGATCGGCAACACCGAGCGGATTGCCCGCCGGCATTATCTTCAGATTACCGAAGCCGATTTCGATCAAGGCCGGTGGGCGTGCAGCAGCGCTGCAAAAAGCGCTGCAATTCCATCCAGCGAGTACGCGCAGTTGGCGCAGGACGAAACGAAAGAACCGCGTTTTCCCGCAGAAAATGCGGCTAACGCGGTTCTGTCGCTATCTTCATGTGCCCAGGACAGGACTTGAACCTGCACGAGTTGCCTCGCTACCACCTCAAAGTAGTGCGTCTGCCAATTCCGCCACCTGGGCGTTTCACTTCAGGCTGGATTATAACGGGCAAATGGATCGTGTCGAGAGTGAACGGGGGAGGCCGCTGCCAATTGCTTCATATGCCCTTAATCCGTTGGCAATATGTTCTTATTAGTTTTAGGCCAATGAGGTGCGGTTATGACCAGCTTACAGGTGGCGGTGACGGAACATTCGGGGGCGGTTGTGGCCGCGTTGGTGGGAGATGGCGGGATCGCCAGCGTCGGGCCGCTGGAGTTGGAGTTGACGCGCATCCTGGCGCACCGGCCGAAGTTGGTGGTGCTGGAGTTGTCGCAATTCCTGTTTATCTCCAGCCTCGGCATGGGATCGCTGGTGTCGTTTCGGCGGAGTGTCGTGCTTCATGGAGGGAAGGTGAAGATGGCGGCCGTGCATCCGCTGGTGCTGGATGCGCTGAAGCGGGCGCGGCTTGATTTGCTGTTTGAATTTCACCCGACCGTTGAAGCGGCGCTGGCGGGTGAGCCCGTCTAAGCGTGCGCGATGGCGTAATAATTCACGAAGGCGTGGGGTGCATGGGGAGGTATCGAACGAGGGCCTCGGGGACGTTCTTCAGGCCGCGGCGCATTGCTTTGCCGACGGCGTATTGCATCGATAACTCAACGCGCCGCAGGACGCGGTCGTCGGGCTCGACGTCGAGGTTGCGCATTTTATTGAGCGTCCATTGCCAGACGTGGTGCTCTTCTTCGCAGCGCGGCCATTTGTTGTCGAAGCCGATGGCGTGGTGGCCTACTTCGTGGAGGAATATCGCTAGGCTGATAGGGGTTTTGGGGCGGGGCGATTCGATCCAGCGGATGCTGCGGCCATCGGAGTATTTCACGCACCAGGCGCAGCCGCTCATCTGCCGCCGCCATTTGCGGATGCGGATGCCGTACTCACGTTTCATTTGGTCCACGATTGCGCCAAAGTCCGCCATGCGAGAGATAACATCGGCGCACGGTGTTGCAGAGGTAAAGCCCGTGCGGCGGGATTGGGGGCGGGTGGGCCGATGACGCGTGGCTGTCATCTGACTAGTACGTGGTGCGGATGGCCGCGAGTTCGCTGCAAATCCTTGGGCAAACCGCACGAACCATCGTGATAGCGCTGCGAAGTTGACGACGTGGTGAAGACGCGAGCTTGTATTTATTGGGACCATGAACGCACCCGCGGTGGTGCTCCGATAACCGGCGCGTTGGACGACCTTCCTGTTTCGAGTGCCGGAGGACGATGAATACTTTCCTCCGGGGGATAGAATACGTTGATGCTTCTGCCGCTGGGCGAATCCGTTGGACCGAGGCCTTGGCCGGCGTTGTTGGCGCTGGTGGTTGTTTTGTTCGCGTCGGTGATCGTGTTCTGGGTGTTGGTTCGGCGGTGGACGACGCATCGGCTGCGTGTTTTGCTTGCGGATTGGGCGGCGTCGAACAAGTTCAAGCTTGACCCAACAGGAGCGGGGGCGCTGCCGCCGCCGGTCGCCGAAGCGAAGGGAGCGGGTGGAATTATTTTTTCATTGCGCGATGAGAAGACCTGGCTGATTCAGGTGGAGGCGACTGGGCCGGCGCTTGAGAAGGGATCGCATTGGAACCTGCTGGTGCGGAGGATTGGATCGAGTTGGCCGGCCACGGGTTTGCGGCCGGTGGCGCACCGAACGAGTGTTCTGGATGCTTTTTCGATGGGAAGTTTTCCGTCGCTGGCCGCCCCGGATCGGTTTGTGATTTTTGGCGTGGACGGTCCGGCCGCCCGCGTGCTGGGAGACTCAGCGCTTCTGGGTCTGACGCCGGCGGATATTGGATTGATGGTGAGCGGGGGGTTTTTGGTCCTGGACTTTTCAACCCGGCCATTTGATACGATTGAGTTGGCGCGGATGAACGGGATCGCGGAGCAGTTGGCCGCGAACCTGCCGTCGAGCCCTTCGGAAGTGATGGCGGGGTTGCGTCAAGCGGAGTAGTACGCTGGCGATTCAGTTTCGGCGGCGCCGTGCGCGTGCGAGTTCGAGGCGGTCGCTGGCGTTGCTGAGCTTGACGAGCAGCTGCAGGAAACCCCCGGCGGCGGCGTGGACGCGAGGCTGCTTGCGGGATGAGCGTGCGGTTTGAATGCGGGTACGTGTCACGGAGGTTTCCTTTCTGCCTGAACCGGGGATCAATCCGACTCCTGGCGGAGGATACTTCGAGGGAACTTCAATCGCCTAATTGGAAGCGCTTTTGGCGACAGTCCTATAAAGCTGCAAAAGCGGCGAGGGATGGGACGCGGTCCAACGCGGGGTGGTGGTCGATCCGATAAAGGGCGAGTGCTACGCGCCTGGCGCTGCTTCTGCTAAAACGTCGCGCAATGCTCTTGATGGAAGGAACGGCATGCTTGATCCGAAATTGTTGAGGGAGAATCCGCAGGCGTTCAAAGAGGCCGCGCGTGTGAAGCGGGTGGGGTCGCCCGAGCTGGTGGACGCCTGGCTGGCTGCGGACGAGAGGCGGCGCGGGGCACAGGCGGAATCGGATGCACTCAAGGGAGAACAAAAGAAGCTCGGGGAGCAGGTTGCGAAGTTTAAGCGTGAGCTGAAGGGTGGGACTAGCCCGCAGCTTGAGGGTGTTTTGGAGCAGACCAACGCGCTCAAAGGCCGTGTGCAGGCGATCGCGACGCAGCAGGCCGACGCGGAGGCCGAGGCGCAGCAGATCATGCTACAACTGCCGGCGATTCCGGATCCGGCATGGCCGGTGGGGAAGGATGCCGAGGAGAACGTGGTGGTGCGCACGTGGGCGGATCCGAGCGTGCCGCCATTGCCGCTGACGGACGGGCGCAAGGACCACATCGCGCTGGGAACGGCACTGGGGATTCTGGATTTTGATCGCGGCGTGAAGCTGGCGGGTTCGCGCAGCTATGTGGTGCGCGGGGCGGGTGCGCAGGCTGTACAACGCGGTATTGCGCTATTCCCAGGATGTACTGGTGGCGCGGGGGTATGAGCCATTTGTCGTGCCGGTGCTGGTGACGGAAGCCTGCATGGTGGGGACGGGATATTTCCCGGCCGGCCGGGACCAGGCGTATGTGACGCAGGATGGGAATGTACTGGTGGGAACCAGCGAAGTGCCGCTGGCGAGTTTTTATTCAAGCGAGATTTTGGAAGAAGGGGACTTGCCGAAGCGCATGCTGCGCGACGAGCACGTGTTTCAGGCGTGAGGCCGGTGCGGCCGGGAAGGACACGGCCGGCTTGTATCGGGTGCATCAGTTCGACAAGGTGGAGCAGGTGCTGGTTCACAAGGCCGACGATGCCGAGCACATCAGACTGCATGAGGAGATCATCGCCAACGCCGAGTTTATCCTCCAATCGCTCAAGCTTCCGTATCGTGTGGTTCAGAATTGCACGGGAGACATGGGGCAGGGGAAGTGGCGCATGTATGACATTGAAACGTGGATGCCCAGCCGCAATGGATACGGCGAGACGCACAGCGGAAGCGCCCTGCGCGACTTCCAGGCGCGGCGGCTCAATCTGCGATATCGTTCGGCGGCGAGCGGTGGGGGCAAGCCGCAGGTGCAGTTTTGCTACACACTGAACAACACGGCCATAGCCTGCCCACGCGTCCTGGTTGCGCTGCTGGAAAATTTCCAAAACGCGGATGGGAGCGTGGCGGTGCCGGAAGTTTTGAGGGCGTATATGGGAGGGGTGGAGCGGATTGGGTGAAGCGACGATCAAGCACCGGCCGCAGATGGAGGGAAGATGAGGCTGCGGGAGGTTCATAGGGATGGGTGGAGACACGGGCGGGGCGCCCGTGCCACGTTTTAAGATATGAGATGATCTGGATCATGGCATGTATTGTGAAAGCATTAGTTGCGGGTGATGGTTTCGTGGAGATTTAGGATGGTGCGGGTGATGCTGGTCCAGGCCGCGAGTTCGGGCGCGTCGAGGGATTTTGGGGGGGCGGTGTCGCCGGTGGCGATGAGGGATTGGGCGGATGGTGGGTCTTGATGGTATTGCGATAGATGCTTTTCCAGCAGGGCTGTGAGGAGCTGGATTTCTTCTTGCTTTGGGGTGCGGGAGAGAGCGTGTTGGAAGGCGTAGGTGAGGCGCTCGGGGGTTGTCGGGCCGGCCTGTTGCAGGATGTGAGTCGCGAAGACGCGGGCGGCTTCGACATAAGTGGGATCATTGAGGAGAGTCAGGGCCTGCTGGGGGACGTTGGAGCGGGGGCGGTCAGCGGTGCATTCTTCACGCGTGGGCGCGTCGAAGGCAAGGAGGCTGGGGTGGAGGAACGTGCGCTGCCACCAGATGTACAGGCCGCGACGATATTGGGCGTCGCCGTGATCGGATTCCCATTTGCGCTGCGGGAAGTTCAGGAAGTCCCAGTAGCCGGCCGGCTGATACGGGTGAACCGAGTCGCCGCCGATGTTGAGCGACAGCAGGCCGCTGACGGCCAGCGCATTGTCACGAACAAACTCCGCGTCGAGGCGGAAACGGGATTGGCGGGCGCACCAGCGATTTTCCGGGTCGCGCTCTTTCAGTTGCGGCGTGACGGTGGAGGTCTGGCGATACGTGGCGGAGGTCACCATCAGCTTCACCAGGTGCTTCACGTCCCAACCGCTTTGTACGAACTCCACGGCCAGATAATCCAGAAGCTCGGGGTGGGTCGGCGGCTCCCCCTGCGAGCCGAGATCTTCAAGCCGCTTGGAGAGGCCTTGGCCATAAAAGAGCTTCCAGAGGCGGTTCACGAAAACGCGCGCGGTCAGCGGGTTTTCTGAAGAGACCAGCCACTTGGCCAGATCAAGACGCGTGGCCCGCCGGTCCTTCACATCAAGCTGCGGGAGAAACCCCGGAACGCCCGGTTGCACAATCTCGCCCCCATCGTCCTGCCAGTTGCCGCGGCGCAGGATGCGAATAGTCCTCGGCGCGTCGGCCATGGAGACAAGGCACTTGGGAACCGTCTTCAAAAACTCCTCGCGGGCCTTGGTGGCCGTGGCGACCTGCGCCGCGCCGGATCCAAAGCGGGTGCGATGGAGCGGTAGTGGGCGGCCAGAGTATTTTTCTGCGCGTCAGTGCGTTTGGCCGGATCGACTGCGAAAATGTCCTGAATTTCTTTGGGGAACTGCTTGCCCTCGACGCGGATGGGCCGCGCGTCGGTGGTGGCCGACAGTCGAAACTTGCCGATCTGGTGTGATTGGCCCCAATCGTGGCGGAGGGTGAACAGAAGCGTGGATTGGCCATCGCCGACATCCGATTTGGTCTCAAAGATGGCGTGCTGGGGCGAGCCGGCCTTTTCCATGATCGCCCACCCCTTGCGCGGGTTGGGGCCTTCCAGGACGGTCGTGATGGAAAACTCTTTT
This sequence comes from uncultured Phycisphaerales bacterium, assembly GCA_963788015.1. Taxonomy (GTDB): domain Bacteria; phylum Planctomycetota; class Phycisphaerae; order Tepidisphaerales; family Tepidisphaeraceae; genus JBBRHH01. The sequence continues at coordinate 844,903 of CAWBEY010000010.1, read as the reverse complement.
TGCTCGTAGCTGGCGGTGGGGTTTCGAAGCACAACGGGCTGGGGCTTGTCAGCCGTCTTCAGTTGAACATCAAAGTGCGTCAGTACAAAGTTGCCGTTGCCGCCCCGGCCGGGGCCTTTGTGGGGAAGAGAATCGTCGGTAAGCGCTTCGAGACGGAATGCGGAGAATGGATTTAAGATCGGTGCTGGCGGTGATGGTAAAGACGTCCGTATTGGGCGCCGCGCCGGTGGCGAGAATGACGCCGTCAGGCTGGATCTTGAGAACTGTTTTATTCTCCGAAGTGGCGGCCGTGGGGGTCAGCGTTGTCCAATGGACGCTGCGCTGGCCAGCCGCCGATTGCTCCCATTTCAATTGAGCGGCCGCGAGCTCCGGGGTGTCAGTCTCCAGCGCAGCCTTGGCGGCGGCGAGGCGCTCATCGAGGGTTTTCAATTGCGCGGTTTGCTGCTCGCTGAGGATGGGCATGCCGGCTTCGCGCCGGCCGTTGGCCGCTTCCTTGATGTCAGCGAAGAACGCTTCCATCGTGTAAAAATCGCGCGTGGTGAATGGGTCAAACTTATGATCGTGACATTCGCAGCACCCCATCGTGCTGCCCAGCCAGACGCTCGAAAGATTGCGAACCCGGTCGGCCGCGTACTTGGCGGTGTATTCCTTGGGCTGCGCGCCCCTTCTTCGGTAGTCTGAAGGAGGCGGTTGTAGGCGGACGCCACTTTCTGCACGGGCGTCGAGTTTGGCAAAAGATCGCCGGCGATTTGCTCGGTGGTGAACTGGTCGAAAGGCTGGTTGGCATTAAACGCGTGAATCACCCAATCCCGGTAAGGGAAGATGTCGCGCGGGTTGTCGGAGTGATAGCCAATGGTGTCGGCGTAGCGCACAAGGTCAAGCCAGTAGACGGCCATGCGCTCGCCAAAATGAGGGGTGGCCAGAAGCTGGTTAACAAGCGTTTCGTAGGCGGCGGGTGATTGATCGTTCACGAACGCGTGAACTTGTTCGGGCGTGGGCGGCAGGCCGGTCAGGTCGAAGTAGAGCCGGCGGATCAGCGTGATGGGATCGGCCTGCGGGGAAGGCTCCAGGTGCTGTTCCTCAAGGGCCGCGAGGATGAACTGGTCGATTGGATTTTTAACTGTTGCAATGTTTGCCGCAGCAGGGAATTCCGGCGCGTGGGCTTGAGATACGCCCAGTGGCCTTTCCAGGCAGCGCCCTCTTCAATCCAGCGCTGGATGAGAGCGATTTGTTTGGCGGAGAGCCGTTTGTTGGACTTGGGGTCGGGCATGCGCTCGTCCTTGTCGTCGGTGACAAGGCGGCGGAAGAGCTCACTTTTTTCGGGGTGGTTCGGGACGACGGTGGTGCGGTCTTCGATGGTTGAGAAAAGGCCGGCCTTCGTGTCGAGGCGCAGATCGGCCTTGCGTTTGTTCTTATCCGGGCCGTGGCAGGCGTAGCAGTTGTCAGAAAGGATCGGCCGAATGTCGCGGTTAAAGTCGATGGGGCGGGCGGCGCGAGCGGATTCGGGAGCGGGGGTGGCGGCGCGGGTGAACGGATGAGACGGGACAAGCGCGGCGGCAAGCAGGAGCGGCAACGAGATGGCCAGGCGGTGGAGGTTCGTCATAAGAGGGGCGTTGTGCGATGTCCGTTCTGGCTTCGCCAAGTGGCTCGCCTTTTACTACCACAGATGCCTTCAGGATGTTTGCCAATGTGCGAAATGTTCTGTGCGAACGGAGAAAATCGGAGTCGCCAAGACCTATGATCTGGCGTGGTAAGAAAGGATTGCGCCATGTGCAAAGGCGTTCTGGCGGCGATTGCGTTGGGGTTGCTCGGGATGGTTCTGGCAGGGTGTGAAACCGGGGGCGGGGTGTACACCGACCGTGGATATTACAACGGGGACGCATACCCCTACGCATACGATGAGTATGGGCCGTACTGGGCTTATGGCCGGGGATATTACTTCCATGATCGGGGGTGGTACGAGCACCATCATCACGAAGGCTGGGACAGGGATGGTGACCGGCACGAATGGCGCGAGGATGGCCGCCGTGAGGCTCGCACTGGCCAGACCGATCATGCCGGCCACGTTACGGCAGGCCATGCAGTTGCCGCGCCAACCGTTCCGGGCGGCGCATCCCAGGGACCAGCGGCGGCGGGCGGACGTGCCGGCGGGTCTATTGGCGCCGGCGGACATTCAGGAGCCGGCGGTGGGGGACATCGCTGATTTACAGGCCATTTTCGCACCGGGCGCGAATGGCTCATGGATTTCTCATTCGAAGATCCTTATGGTGGGCACATCGGCTCGGTCCTCCGGGTAACCCTTCCATCTTTATCATCTTCAATGGGATTTTCTGTGGCGTCTGCGTCAAAACAGCGAAGGAGAGTGCGTTCCCAGAGGCCGCGCGCTCGGTCGACTGGGTGGGAGAACCTCGAGACGCGACGGCTGTATTCAACGTATTACGTCAGCCCCAATGGGAGTGACACCAACACCGGCTTGTCAGCCCAAAGTGCCTGGCAGAGCATCAATCAGGTCAATTCCGCGAGCTTCAGCGAAGGCGACAGTATCCTGTTCCAGGGCGGCGCCACGTTCAATGGCACGCTCTGGTTTGATCCCGGACAGCCCGGGGCGGCGCAACTGGCCGGCGGTATCTCCATCGGGTCGTATGGGAGCGGACGGGCGACAATCAATGCCGGAGACGGGGCGGGAATCTACGCCCATGACTATGGCGGATTCAACATCTCCAACCTGAACTTCACCGGATCGGGGGCATCGACGAACACTTCGAGCGGCATCGACTTCTACAACGATCTATCCGGAAACACGAAGCTTAGCCACGTCTACATCGACAACGTGGACGCCAGCGGCTTCGGAGATACCGGCGTCATCCTCGGCGGCTACAACGGCGCGAGCGGGTATGACGACGTTCGCATCACCAACACCAGCGCGCACGACAACCGACAGGCCGGCATCGGGCTTTATGGCTATACGTTCGATGCAAACTCGAAGAACTACGCCAACACCAACGTCTATGTCGGCCACTGCACTGTCTACAACAACTATGGCAACGCCAGCGCAACCCACAACACCGGCAATGGAATCGTGCTGGGAAGCGTCAATGGGGCGACGGTCGAGCGAAACGTCTCCCATGACAACGGCATCAACAACCCAACCTCGGACGGGCCGGTTGGGATCTGGGCGTATGACTCCAATGGCGTGACGGTGCAGAGCAACGAGTCGTATCACAATCGCACCGGAAGCGCGGCCGACGGGGGCGGCTTTGATTTCGATCAGAACACCACCAACTCGCTCATGCAGTACAACTACTCGCATGACAACGACGGGGTCGGCTATCTGGTCTTCGCCGCGGCCGGAGTGCCCGCCAGCGGCAACGTGCTCCGGTACAACATCAGCCAGAACGATGGGCGAAAAAACAACTTACGACGGAATCTGGATCTCCGGGAGCGTGAGCGGCACGGACGTCTACAACAACACGGTGTACATGTCGCCGGCCACCAGTGGAACGCCCGTGGCATTGGCCGTGACCGGCACCAGCAACACCCACGTTCGCGACAACATCATCCTCACAAGCGGCGGCGTATCGCTGGTAAACACGTCGGGCGGGCCGACCGGGCTGATATTTCAGGGCAATGACTATTGGCCAGGCGGCGGGAGCTTTAACATCAGCGCCGGAGGCACCGCGTACAACACCTTGAGCGCATGGTCGAATGCAACAGGCCAGGAAAAGCTGAACAATGCAGCCGTAGGCCTGAACGTCGATCCACAGCTCGGCAGCGCCGGCGGAGGCGGGACGATCGCCAACGCCGATCAGCTTTCAACCCTGAGCGCGTATCGCATTGCCAGCAACTCTCCGCTGATCGACGCGGGCGTGGGACTGGCGGAATTCGGCATCAATGTCGGCACGCAGGATTTTTTCGGCACAACCCTGCCCCAGGGATCCGGGCCAGACATCGGCGCCAACGAAGTGGTGCCCCCTGCGGCCGACACCAGCGCGCCCACCGCGTCGTATGGAGCGCCCGCGACCATCGCGGCCGGAGATGCCACCGCGAGCTTCACGGTCACGTACACCGACGATACCGGCATCAATGCGTCGACCATCGACTCTTCGGATGTGCTGGTCACAGGACCAAATAACTTCAGCCAATTGGCGGCCTTCCAAAGCATCGCCGCCGGATCGACCGCGACAACCAAGGTGGTGACGTATCAGATCACCGGCCCGGGCGGTGCATTCGATGCATCCGACAACGGCACCTATACCGCCACCATGCAACCGTCCCAGGTGTTCGACACCTCGAGCAATCCCGTCGCCGTGGGAACGCTCGGGACATTCTCGGTAAGCCTGCTGGCCGCGCCGCCCACCGGAGTCGCGGCCACTGATGGAACCTACACTGACAAGGTCCACGTGAGCTGGAACGCCTCGGCCGGCGCCGGCAGCTACGACGTTTCCCGCAGCACCAGCAACGACGTGTCCACGGCGACTTTTCTGACCAACACCAGCACAACCAGCATCGACGACTCCTCGGCCACCGCAGGCACCACGTATTACTACTGGGTTAAAGTCGCGCAATAGCGTGGGGGCGAGCAACCCCAGCGCTGGCGATGCGGGATACCGCGCCGTCGCAGTCACAGCGCCGACCGCCCCAACCGGAGTCGCCGCCACTGATGGGACCTATACCGATCACGTACACGTAGGCTGGACGGCCGTCAGCGGCGCGACCAGCTACGACGTGCTGCGCAACACCACCAACAACGCCAGCACCGCATCCCTTTCTGGGCAACGTGACGGCTACGGCATACGACGATACGAGCGGGCACGGCCGGCACGACCTACTACTACTTCATCGAAGCACGCAATTCCGCCGGCGCTGGGAATGCGAGTGTGGGGGATGCCGGATATCGAGCCGTGCCGCCACCTCCACCTCCACCCAGTGTCACCGCCTCCACCACCCGTCTCACCGCCGCCCGTGTCACCACCGCCCGTGACGACCACGCCTTATACCGGCACAGCCGCGGCATTACCAGTGCGGATTCAGGCCGAAGATTTTGACAATGGCGGCGAGGGCATCGCATATCACGATCTCGAGTCGGCCAACATCGGCGGCGCGAACTACCGGCCGGGCACCGGGGTCGATCTTCAGGCCACGGGCGATCCTTCAGGCGGGGGCTATCAAATCGCGTATACGAAAGCTGGGGAATGGCTGAACTATTCGATCAACGCGGGAGCAGGCGGATCGTTCAACTTCGATTTCCGTGTGGCATCGCCCGCCGCCGGCGGCCAGTTTCATTTGGAGGTGGACGGGGCCCGCGTCACCAACGCCGCTGAACCTTCCCAACACCGGCGGTTGGAACAACTGGACCACCGTCACCACCTATGGCGTCAATCTCCCGGCCGGCACGCACGTGCTGCGCGTCGTGCTGGATACCAACACCTCCAACGGCTACCTCGGAAATTTCAACTGGTTTGAGTTCAAAGCCCCCGCCGCGACCGCGCCGGCGGCCCCAACCGCAATCTCCGCCAGCGACGGGACCTACACCGACAAAGTGCGAACCACATGGACCGCCACCAGCGGCGCGACCAGCTACGACGTCTATCGCAACACCACCAACAATTCCGCCACCGCAACGTGGCTGAACAACGTCCCGACGGCCACCTATGACGACACGTCGGTAACCGCGGGGACGAATTACTACTACTGGGTCAAGGCGAAAAACAGCGGCGGAACAAGCGCCTTCAGCGCGGGCGACGCTGGCTACCGCGCGGTCCCGGTGACAGCGCCGTCGGCCCCGACTGGAGTTACCGCGAGCGATGGCGCCTACACCGATCACGTCCACGTGGCCTGGACGCCCGCCAGCGGCGCGACCAGTTATGATGTGCCTGCGCAACACCACCAACAACGCCGGCACCGCGTCACTGCTGAAGAACGTGACGACGACCGCCTACGACGATACGACCGGCACGGCCGGCACGACCTACTACTATTTCGTCGAAGCACGAAATGCCGCAGGCGCGGGAACCGCGAGTCTCGGCGATGCGGGATACCGCGCCCTGCCACCACCGCCGCCACCGCCCGTATCACCGCCGCCGGTGACCGCCAGCACACCCTTCTACAACACCCCGTTCGCCCTGCCCGTGCGGATACAGGCCGAGGATTTCGACAAGGGCGCCGACGGCGTTGCCTATCACGATTTGGAGTCGGCGAATCTTGGCGGAGTCAATTATCGGCCGGGCACGGGCGTGGATATTCAGGCCTCCGGCGATCCCCTCGGCGGCGGCAATGCCGTGGGATACGTAAAGGCTGGAGAGTGGCTGGCTTACACGATCAACGTGGGAACGGCCGGGGCATACAACTTTGATTTTCGCGTCGCCTCGCCGGCCGCCGGAGCGCAGTTTCATCTGGAGGCCAACGGCGTGCGAGTCACCAATCAGCTTGTCATGCCCAACACCGGAGGCTGGGGCACATGGACCACCGTGACGACCTATGGCGTGCAGTTAAAGGCCGGCGTGCAGGTGCTGAAGGTTGTGTTTGATACCAGCGCTTCCACAAATTACGTGGGGAATTTCAACTGGTTTGAGTTCAAGCCGGCCTGACGGTGCCTGCTGCCTCGCTGTCACTCCGCGATCGCTGTGACGATGCACGTTCCGTTGTGATCCGCGCTTCATACCCACTGGCCCGGTACGCGGGAATCGGATTCGGGTCGATGTTTTTTGATTTTCTCCACTCGGCCAACAGCGGGCGCACGTCGGTCGCAAACGCGTCCTTCAAACATCCTTCGGCCTCAATAATGTCCATCCGCGCCTGTGCATCCTGAAGTTTTTTGCGGTCCACGAGGCACGCCTTGGCGTAAAGCTCCTGCGCCGACGTCACCGTCTGAATCATCGCCTCAATCTTAGGTTTGAGGTTGTGCGACTGATCGATCATGTACGCGATCCTCGACACATCCCGGGCATGGATCTCGGCCGCGTTGCGAATCTCATGGAAGATTCGGAACACCGCATACGGATCAATGCTGCCAAGGGTCAGATCGTCATCCGCATATTTGCGATCGTTAAAGTGAAAGCCACCCAGCATGTCCTCATCCAGGAGAAACGCGACGATGTGCTCGACGTTCTGCCCCTGAAGGTGATGGCCGGTATCAACAAGAACCTTGGCGTTTTCACCCGCATCCTGCGCAAACATGTAGGCCATCCCCCAGTCAGCAATGTCGGTGTGATAGAACGCCGGCTCAAACGGTTTGTATTCCACCAGCATCGTCATGCCATCAGGCATCGCATCGTGCCATTGGCGCAGAGCGCCGTGGAGGCGCTGCTTGCGCGTGGTGATGTCGTCCTGGCCCGGATAATTGGTGCCGTCGGCCAGCCAGAGGCTCAGGCAATTTGAGCCGACAGCCTTGGCCAGCGAAATACTCTCCTGAATGTGGCGGTTGGCGTGGTGGCGTGCAAGCTCATTGGGGCTGGCGGCCGATCCGAACTTGTAAACTTGATCCTCGAAAAGATTCGGGTTCACCGCCCCGATCCGCACCCCATGTTTCTCCGCCACTTTACGCGTTTCAGTCGCATCAACCCCAAGCTTGAAATCCCACAGAACATGAACCGCGACAGTCGGACAGCAACCGGTGAACTGATGCACGATGCCCGCATCAGCGAGTTTCTGATCAATCGTGCAGGCCGCCGCCGGCTGAAGAAATCTCCCAAAACGCGTCCCGGAATCCGCGTAGCCCCAGGTGGGCGTCTCAATGTGAAAAGCGTCGAGTAGGGAGAAGAGTCTGTCACGGTCCATAGTCGTCCTCTTGGTTTAGCGAGCGCGCATCTTCGCAGGCAAGAGGCGTCTGGGGCAAGGGCAAAGCGATAGGCAGCTGCACCCTCCCACCCATTTGCGTCCCTTCGCGCTCCAAGACATACTCTGTTAGCTTCTGAAAAAGGAAAACCTTCATGCCCCGACGCCTCACCTGCCTGCTGCTACTCCTTTTCGCCACGATTGCCCAAGCCGCGCCCACAACCAGGCCGGCCGTTGCACCCCCGAAGCCAATCGAGGGCGTCGACACGCACCTGGATATCGAATACGCCAAACCCGATGGCCGGCCACAGATGCTCGACCTGTATGTTCCAGCTGACGCAAAGGGGAAACTGCCGCTCGTGGTCGCGATCCATGGCGGCGGCTGGGCCGGCGGCGACAAGCGGCACGTGCCGGTCATCCCCCTTGCAACGCGCGGATACATCGTGGCCAGCATCAACTATCGCTTCAGCAACGAGGCGATTTTTCCAGCCCAGATCCATGACAGCAAAGCCGCCATCCGCTGGCTGCGGGCGCATGCGGACGAGTACCACATCGACCCCGACCGCATCGGCGTCTGGGGCGACTCAGCCGGCGGGCATCTCGTGGCGCTGCTCGGAACCAGCGGCGGCAACAAAGAACTTGAGGGCGAGGAGGGCAATCCCACTTTTTCCAGCAGCGTGCAGTGTGTCTGCGATTTTTACGGCCCAACCGACTTCCTGACCATCAACGCGCAAGTCGGTGAAACCGACCAGGTACGCCCCGACGCGCCAAACTCACTCGTAAGCAAACTGCTCGGCGGCCCCGCCCCCGACAACAAAGAAAAGGCGAAGCTGGCCAGCCCGATCACCTTCGTGTCCAAGAGCGCGCCGCCCTTCCTCATCCTCCACGGCGACAAAGATCCGCTGGTCCCGCTGGCGCAAAGCGAAGAACTGCGCGACGCCCTTCAAAAGGCGGGCGTCGAAGTAGAGCTGGACGTCATCAAAGGCGCCGGCCACGGTTTCCCCCGCCATCCGGAGATTAATGAAAAGGTTCAGGGCTTTTTCGACAAGCACTTGAAAGGCAATGGAGCGTGAGGATCGTCTTAATTTTCCGGGGGTGTCTGGCCCTCTTGCAGCGCGATCACCCCCAGCCTGACCAGCTTTGTCGCAAACTTGTAGATGTCATTTTTGTCCCCTTCTTTTCGAATGCCCGCCGCGACAAAAACGATCTTCACACGTTGAACCACCTCCCCGCTTGCCATCGTCACTTTCTCAACAGAGTAGATCGCTCTATAGCGGGAGTAGCAGATTTGAAAGTAGCCCTGCAATGGCCCGGTCAGTGGCTTGTGCGCCAGGGTTGGATCGCTCGCCGTGCGCAGCTCCCCGGCCTTTGCCAGCAGCCCTCGCCGCACCTTCAGCGGTAGCTTCGCCAGACAATTCTTAGCGGTCTGCGTCCATTGAATCGTGACTCGATCCATCAGCCAAGCTCTTTCTCCACATCCTCATGGTCGTGGAGGCGTCCGGCGCGGATATCCGCAATGCTTTCCTCAAGCATTTGCATCGCCTCTGGATCTGAGAGAACTTCGATAGTCTCCATGACGGCCGACAGATACTCGAGATTAACGATGGCGAAAGCTTTCTTGTTGTGTCGCGTCACAAGGATGATCCGCTCGTCCTTGAGCCTTTCGTCAATCGAGCTCAGTTGCTTCCTGGCTTCCGAAATGTCCAATGTCTTTGCTGCCATGAGCCCTCTTCATGAAATGTTCAGCCGTGATGAACGATCATACGTCATTATCGTACATTCTGCCATCCTCTTTGTGATTAAACCCACCCCGATTTGTACAAAAATCACTTCCCATTCCGATCCCCCGCAACGGTCGCGGCGAAAATCCCGCGCATTTGGCTATGCTGTGCGATTAAATCACCGCCAGAAAGGGCCACTTTTATGCTTCGTCGACCTACACGGATTGGACTTGCAGGGCTTCTGACAGTTCGCGCCTTGGCCGGAGCGGCCTTGATCGCAAGCGCCAGCCCCGACATGGACAAAATCGTCGGCGAGGTGCGCGAAGGCAACAAAGCCCGCGACGCCGAGCGCACCCAGCAACACGCCAACGACGAAGCCCGCATCGAAGCCAAAGCCCAGGAAAAGGCCGCCATCCTCGCCACAACCCAGCCCACCGACGACAAAGTCCGGGCACTGGAATCAGAACTAGCGCAAGTAAAAGCCGACCTGGCCGAAGCCCGTGCCCAACTGACCGGCCTCACCGCCGAACGCGACGCCCTGCGCCGCCAGTTGCGCGGGCAATAGCCGCGCATTAAATTCCTATGGTGTCCATTCCGCCAATGCCCAATCGTGTGGCCCTAAAGGATTAGCGCCAGCTCAAATCTGCCTGTTCATTGACTCCCTGCGCGCGGAACCATCTGGATGTCTCAAGACGTAGATCGCCTCCGCAATGTCGCTCGCCGACGTCTTACAGGCATCACTCGATTTACCCAAAGCCACCACGCGGTACAGCACACCCTCGTCACGAAAAATGAAGAGCGATATCGGCGATTTGATCGCAACCGCATCCACCCAAGATACCGTGCCCCACGCCGCAGTCAGCTTATGAAATTCCACCGCTGTATAGACCGCTCTTGACCAATACGTCCAATCAGCAACGACAATTTGAATGGGGCCACCGGCATGCCGGTCGATCTGCCGATCGCAGTAGACACAAACTTCGACCTGTGTGGCGTTCGACCGAAACACGAGCGGCACGCGATGAGAAAGCTTGTACAATGCCTCCGGCGTGTTGACGCCCGCCTCCTGATCCACCAACTCATACCCCTTAATCGTCATCGGGACCAAATCCTTTGGCCATTGAAAAGCCCACTCTCCTTCCGCGGTGAAACCCTTAAGATTTCCCTGCGGCGCAAACGCACCCGGCAACCGTGCAGGAAGTGTGGTGGGATTGGCCAGGGCCGATGCCGCAAACAAAACCAATGAAACTATCGCCTGCGCTAGAAACGCTTTCACCTTAATCTCCTCATTGAAGGAACAAGGTACACGATTCTATGTCGTTTCAATCGGCCCTCCGACGCTAAAACCCCGTCCGCACTCAGGACATCGCTCGACGCTCGCGCGCAAATCGTAGTCCGGACGCGCCAAACTCACTCGTAAGCAAACTGCTCGGCGGCCCCGCCCCCGACAACAAAGAAAAGGCGAAGCTGGCCAGCCCGATCACCTTCGTGTCCAAGAGCGCGCCGCCCTTCCTCATCCTCCACGGCGACAAAGATCCGCTGGTCCCGCTGGCGCAAAGCGAAGAACTCCGCGACGCCCTTCAAAAGGCGGGCGTCGAAGTAGAGCTGGACGTCATCAAAGGCGCCGGCCACGGTTTCCCCCGCCATCCGGAGATTAATGAAAAGGTTCAGGGCTTTTTCGACAAGCACTTGAAAGGCAATGGAGCGTGAACATCGGCTCGGCGTCATGCTGCGGTGGAAAGGGACTCGCCAGTTTGGGCCACCCGATGCCAACATCCAATCGCGCCTGGAACAGGTTGATGAGCTCTCGCAGCTTCAACATTTTCTGGACCGTCTCGTGGATCATACCGCCGGAAGCTGGGAAGAATTGCTGCGGCCGTGATTGCCGTACTTCGCCTCGCCTGCGTTCACTCCGGCGGCTTCGCTGAGACTTTGACGGTCCACAGTTTTGCCTCCGGCCCGCTGAGCACCAGGCCTGTGCGGAATGGGGGATAACCTACGCAATAGCCTCGGATCAGCACCTGATTCCAGCCGCGCTGGAGGGTCATGGTCTTGCGGGCCACGGGTAATTTCTCGTCTTTCGAATTGGCCTCTCCTTTGAAAATCAGGTCGCCATTTAAGAAGCAGCGGTAAAAGTGCTGCGCGTGTCCCTGAAATTCAACGTCTAATTGTGTGTCTTCGGGGACGTGCAGCCACGCGGCGGCGTACCAGATTTGTCCGGCCGGGCCGGTGAGGATCCGGGTGTCCAGGTCGGCGATGGTCGCGGGCTTCCAGCGCACCTGCCCCGGATCTTTCCAATATCCGTGAACCTGCTCGCCGCTGTAGACGGCGTTTAAGTCAACCTTGCCGTTGTCGGGCGGGTAATGGCCGGCCTCGCCGAATGCTTTTACGGCGTCTTTCATCGGTCCTTGCGGATCGGGCTTAAAATTCTCGGCGCCGGGGCCGCCGAAGGGGCCGCAGACGAGCCAGTTGCGGACGACCACACCAGCGTCCAAGCCGGTGAATTGCGCGGGGGCCCATGATCCGGGATACAGTCGGGCCTCGGTGGGTTCGTCGTAGGTTTCCTGGCTGGCCGAGCCGTCGCTGTTGGCCCACCAGAACTTGTTGTGGCCTGCAAATGTGGCGGAGAAGTTGATCTGGGTCTTGAGGCCGCCGGCCAGTGGCGGGATTTTTGGCAATGCGGTTCGGGGAATGGCGGCGGCGATGACGAAGCCTTTTGCGTCGTCGTCCAGCGCGCCGAAAAGATTTGCGCCGTCGACGGCTCCCACATGCTCAAAGGCGGCAGTTCCGACGGGCGTTTTGTAGGTGAGTGGGGAAGGTTTGCCGTCGCCCTGCCACTTGGGGTACATCGCAAGGGCCGCCGGCCTGAGCTTGTCGCCGTCTTTGAACATGCCGAAGACAATTCGCACATCTCCGGCCCGGCCCAGCGTTGCGCCCGGCTTCGCCTCGGGATCTCCCTGGAAATAGAGGCTTAACGTATCGGCGAGGCGATCGTGCGTAAAAATTCGATCGAGGGGTTCGAGCGCTGTTGGCTGAAATTTTGCGCCGAGGCGCGCGTGCCAGCGGAGGTATAGATGTTCTGGATCGTACAGGCAGCGCACCTCGACGGTTTGGTCTTTGTCGGCTGAAAAGGACACGGGCTCGCAAGATTCCCAGCCGGCCATTGAACCGTCCATGGCCGCTCCACCTATGGCGGGCGAGAAGCGCGCCACCCGTGCCGCGCCCGGGCCGCCGCGGACGCTCAGGGCGATCTCCGGCGGTGAGGCGATCTGGGAGGCGGTGATGTTTATGGTTTTGGGCAGCGTCGTGAGCGGCTTTACCGGGTTGTCCTTCAGTGACCAGCCCTGAGCTTCGAACAGCAGGGGCGTGTACTTGCCCATGCCGAGGTAAATCTTTCCACTGATGGAATCTGGAACGATGGTTCCCGCGAAGAACTCGCCGCCTTGCGGATAGATGCCAGCGACGGTGGAGTTGTATCGCCGGCCGTCGGGGAAGAGCGTGTCCACGTAGAGCCCGTCCTCTGTGTAGAGCAGGACACCGCAGCGCGACTGGTCGATGATGCTGAGCAGGCCGTTGATGGGCGAATGCATGTGGATGGCGCCGTAGATGTCGCCGCGCTCCGCCAGTCGCCGCATCGCCTGGCGGCCCGTCCTCCATTTGAGCTTGTAGCCGCCGTCAGGATCGGGGACATAGCGGGAGATTTTGGTCTGGGCACCGTCGTTGGCGCTGAAGCTGGGCCCGCCGCGGGCGTGAACGTAGAAGCCATTCTCCACGGAGCCGTCGGCCATTCCCCAATCGCTGCTGAACTGTTGGGCCAGCTCATTGCCGCCGTGAATTGCGTCGGCGTTCTTTTGCGCCCGGGCTTCAAAGATTGGGTCGGTCAGTACCTTTTTCCATTGGGCGAAGATCGGATTCCCGTGGGCGTCGTAGCTTTCGGGCGCAAGCCGCCACACGTCCTGGCCGCCCTGGTTCAGGGCGACCATCGACAGGTCATCCAGCCATTGATTACCGTGATAGTGCAGGAGGTGTCCGGGCATGGCCATGGGCGTGTTGGAGTACTCCTCTTCCTGCACTTTTCCATCTCCGTTGGCGTCGTGCCACATGAAATATTCCGTCTTGGCCCCCGTGCCTTTCTGGATGATTCCGGCCGACAACAGCCAGCGATCTCCTTCCTGGCGATAGACGTTGTTGCTTCGCGAGCACGCAAGGTAGGCCTTGCCTCCCACGCGAATAAACTTGGGGTGATCGATGCCTGGCAGGGCGGGATCGGTGCCGACGTTTGGCCAGACGGCATCGACGGTCCAGGTTTGCTTTTCGAAGTCCATCTTGAACCGGGTGAGCCAATTGCCTTGTCCTTCGATGTACGTGAGGTGGACGTCGGCAGGGTCGATGGCGTAGCCGCTGTTGGCCTTGGTTTGCAGGGTTAGGAATTCGCGCAGCAGCTTGCCATCGACGCTCCACTCGGCGGCGCGGTTTGGGCCGACTTGTTCGATGATAATGAGCCGGTCGTTTCCATCGGCATCGGTCCACGTCGCGATTTTCCCGGGCGACATCAGGCTGAGGGCGTCGTAGGCGCCGGCGACTTGGCCATCGAGCTTGCCGTAGGTGAGCACGACTTTTCCATCGTTGCCCAACTGGTACACATGATTGGCGGCCGGATCGCTGACGTAGATGCGGCTGTGTCCGTCGACGGCCAGATCGAAAGGCTTTATGCTCGCAGGCACGGACAACACGCGCTGCCAATCGCCGCGCGGGAGGCCGGCGTCTAATGGGGCGGCGCTGACGACAAACGCGCCGTCGTTTGATTTGTGCAGGGCGTAGAGCTTTCCACCGCTCACAGCCAGCGCCAACGGCGAAGTTAACGGGAGTTGCTGCCAGGATCTTCCCATCGTCGCCGGCGTGTACCGTTACCTTGTTGACGAACTCGGTATCGCTCTGAGCCCATTGGCGGTTTGGGGCTCGATACATCTTCCCGCGCTGAGCGACGTAGACGAAGGACTTTTTGGTGGCCGGATCTCGCCAGGAGGTGAGGCCGGTGACCCAGCCATCGCAGCCCAGCACACCTTTGCGGCTGGTAGCGCCGGTGCCGAAGGGTTTGGCGTCGGTGCGATGAATGAAGGCCGGGCCGCTTCCGTCGAGGCAAAAGGCCCAGACGGTTTGGCCATCGGTGGTCACGGCCGGACCGCCGGCGGCCCCGCCGGAATGAAAGGCTTGGATGAACTGCTCGTAGTTCACGGGCTTGTTGAGATCGACCATGGGCGCGTTGAGGCCGTTCTCGAGATAGCCGTAGTAGAAAACCGCCACCCCATTGGCGCCGACGGCCACGGAGGTGAGGGGGGCGCCGCAGGGATCTCCGCCGAACGGTTCGGGTTTGTTCCACTGTTCGGGCGTAGGCATCCAGGCCGATGCTCCCATGACGAACCTGGGGGTGACGGCATGAAACTCTCCGTCAACCACCCATTTCTGCGCGGGCATGTAGATGCCCTTCAGGCCATATTCGCCCGGCGGCACTGGCATGAAGTTGTCGTCGAGGCCGTCCCAGGTGTCCGTGAACTCGCCCTTATTCTCGGGCGTGACGGTGCGTGGTGCGCCGCGGACGAATTGGCCGACGATCCAGTCGGGATTCTTCGCATCAACAATGGCGAGGGTGACCAGATAAGTTCGGGGCAATTCTCCGTCGGTGGGCAGCTTGTATTTGACGGCCACCCCGCCCCCTCCGGCGCGGCAGTCGCGTGGGCACTGTCTTCCGCCGCCCGCGCCGCCGTGACCAGCGTCAACAATCCAGCCATGGCCAGCAAATGGAGTCGGTTCATATTGCCCCTTACGTTGCCTGTCAGTTCTCGTTGCTCGGCCTGATGAGACGCGGCATCGTGACGATTAGCGCCGAAGGTGGACAACTGGCGTTGAAGGTGAGGGACCAGCCGGCCCAGATCAGGAGGGTCCAGACCCGCATGGTGGACATGACGGTGAAGAGGCCGGCCGACATGATGATGCGGCGGGACTTTCGCTGCGCGTTCATGCGGAGGAGGAGAAACAGGAGGCCGAGGATGGCGAGGAGGGGGTGCATGGGGTGTGGTGATGTTGGGAGGTTTTGGATTCGCGGTTGGGATCATAATGGGAAGGGGGCGGGCGTTGGCGGTGGTGGCTGACGAGGGTTATTTGGCGAGGAGTTGGGCGGTGGGGGTGAAGGCGGCGCGGATTTGGATCTGTTCTTCTGGGGTGAGGATGAAGGTGAGGGCGCGGGCGTTGTGGGCGGCTTGATCGGCATTGCGGGCGCCGACGAGGGCGGCGGTGATGCCGGGCTGATTGACTGTCCAGTTGATGACAAGTTGGGCGAAGCTGGCGTTGTGGCGGTCGGCGATTGGCTTGATCTGCTGGAGGGCGGACATGATGCGCTGGCGGTTTTCGACGGAGAAGAATTTGTGGGTGGCGCGGTGATCGCCTGTCGGAGAACTGGCGGTCGGGAGGAACAGCGCCGGCGAGAAGGCCGCGTTCAAGCGGAGAATAGACGATGAGGGCGATGTTGTTCTGGCGGGCGAAGGGGACGAGGTCGGTTTCGATCTTGCGCTGGATGAGGCTGTAGGGCGGCTGGTTGCTGGCGATGGGGGCGACTTTCGCGGCGGCGGCGAGCCAGGATTTGTCGTAGTTGCTGACGCCGATGGCGCGGATCTTTCCCTGCTCCTTGAGCTTGAGCATGGCGGCCATGGAATCTTCGACGGGAGTGGAGGTATCTGGCCAGTGGATCTGATAGAGGTCGATGGTGTCGACGCCCAGGCGCTGGAGGCTTTGTTCGCATTCGTAGACGATGCTGTCGGGCTTGGAATTTTTGCGGATGATGACGGGGCGGCCGGAATTGTCGGTTTGCGGCCAGGGATCGGTGCCTTCTTCGGAGTCCCAGCGCATGCCGCACTTGGTGGCGATGATGACTTTGTCGCGTTTGCCTTTGATGGCTTTGCCGACGAGTTCTTCGCTGGCGCCCATGCCGTAGATGGCGGCGGTGTCGATGGTGTTGACGCCGTTGTCGAGGCTGGCGTGGATGGCGGCGAGGGCATCAGATTCATCGGTGCCGCCCCACATCCAGCCGCCGATGGCCCAGGCGCCAAAGACGATGGGGGTGATGTGGAGGTCGGAGTTGCCGAGTTGACGGAGTTGCATGGGGGGCTCCTTGAAAGGTGGAGTATAGGAGGGGGTTGTTGCCGGTTGCGAGTTGGTGGAATGGCGGGGGAAGTTCGAAGGATGAATTCAGAAGTAAGAATGCGGCGGGGCGGAGGACATGGAGGCCTGGCACGGCCGAGGGCGATCGACTGGATGTGTTAGCGACGCTGGCGGAGGCATGGGAAGAGAAGCATCAGGCGATTGGGCCGCCCGAAAATAAAGCCTCTCCAGGTTCTTGACCGGGAGAGGCTGGTGCTTCCGCGATGTTGTGTACGAACTTTAGTTGGCGTTGCCGGTGCCTTTGATGTTGAAGGTGTAAGCGCCGTTGCCGTCGTTGCTGTTGATGGTGACGTTCGCCGTTTCGGCGCCGACTGCGGTGGGGGTGAAGGTGATCTGGAATGTGGTGGTTTCGGCCTGGTCGAGCGGGTCGGTGCTGGGGGAGGTGGTGACGGCGAAGTCGGCGGCGTTGGTCCCACCGATGACGGGGTCGCCGTCGAGGTTGAGGAAGTCGGAGCCGACGTTTTTGATCGTGAAGGTTTTGACGATCGTGCCCTGGTTGGCTTTGATGCCGCCGAAATCGCTGAAGTCTGTGGTGCTGGGGGTGTTGCCGGTGGCGATGACTTTGGTGTTGCCCAGCACCTGGACCACCGGGGAGTCGATGCCGGTGCCCTGGATGGAGAAGGTGTAGGGGCTGGTGGTGGTGTCGTTGGTGGCGATGGAGACGACGGCGTCGCGCAGGGTGTCAGCGCCCGGCTTGAACTTGATGCTGAACGTACCGGTGCCGTTGGCGGCGATGGGGTCGTGGGGCTGGGCGACGACGGTGAAGTCGCCGGGGTTGTCGCCGCTGAGGGTGATGGGGGTTTGGCCGGTGAAGGTGAGGGGGCCGGTGCCGGTGTTCTGGATGGTGAAGGCCTGGGTGATGGCGCCGGTTTTCCATTCGACGCTGCCGACGTCGGTGCCGTCGTTGCTGACGGGGGAGTCGTCGCCGTTGGTGATGGTGGTGGCGTTGCCTTTGAGGACCATGGCGGGGGCGGTAGTGCCGGTGCCTTTGATGATGAAGGTGTAGGGGCTGGCGGCGTCGTCGCTGGCGATGGCGACGGTGGCGGTGTGCGCGCCGCCGGTGGTGGGGGCGAATTGGATGTCGAAGGTGCGATGGCCGCCGGCGGTGACGGTGGTGTTGGGCTGGGAAGAGACGCTGAAGTCGGTGGTGTCGCCGGCGATGAAGACGGGAGCGCCGCTGAGGGTGAGATTGCCGGAGCCCAGATCGTTGATGGTGAAGGTCTGGGTGTTGGTGCCGGTGTTAATGACGGCGCTGCCGAGATCAGTGCCGTCGGTGGTGAGGGGCTTGATGTCGCCGGTGGGGATGGTGCGGCCGGCCTTGCCCTGGATTTGCATGATTGGGAGGGAAGTGCCGGTGCCTTCGATGACGAAGGTGTAGGGGCTGGCGGCGTCGTTGCTGGCGATGTTGACGGTGGCCTGTTCGAGGTTGCCGACGCTTTGGAGCGTGGGGGTGAAGGTGACGTCGAAGCTGGTGGAGCCGCCGCCGGCGATGGAAGAGCGGGGGTGGCTGGCGAGGGTGTAGAAGGCTTCGCCGCCGCTGCCGGTGAAGGTGACGGCCGGGGAGCCGGTGAGGTTGAGGGCGTCGGACCCGGCGTTCTTGATGACGAAGGTATGCGTGACGGGGAGTGAGGAATCGACGTTGCCGAACTCTGTGCCGTCGTTGGTGGCCGGCGTGTTGGCATGCGCCGGTGGCGATGGCGGTGCCTTTGCCGGTGAGGTTCATCAGGCCAAGGCGAACGCCGGTGCCTTTGAGGGCGAAGGTGAAGGGGGTGGTGAGGGTGTCGTTGGTGGGGATGGCGAGGGTGGCGGTGCGGACGCCGGAGTCTTTGGGCTTGAACCGGATGACGAAGGTGCCGGTGCCGCCATTGGCGGCGACGGTTGCGGGGGGCGGGGTGACGACGGTGAAGTCGGCTTTGTTAGCGCCGGTCCAGAGAATGCGGTTGCCGGCCTGGGCGGCGAGATTGAGGATGGTGCTGCCGGTGTTGTGGATGGTGTAGGTTTGCTGGACTTGGCCGGCGGCAAGCTCGACGCTGCCGAAGTCGGTGACGTTGGTGGTGGAGGCGTCGCCGAGGACCGCGCCATCGTTGATGGCGTGGCCGTTGCCGGTGATGGTCATGACGGGGACGCCGGTGGCGGTGCCTTTGACGATGAACGTGTAGGGAGTGGCGGCGTCGGTGCTGGCGATGCTGACGGTGGCGGTCTTGACGCCGACGCTGGAGGGGGCGAACTGGATTTGCATGTTTTCGTTAGCGCCCGAGACGATGGCGCCGCTGGCGGGCTGGGTGGAGACGGTGAAGGAGGCGTCGCCGGTGATGGCGACCTTGGGATTGCCGTTGAGGGCAAGATCGGCTGCCCCGATGTCGGCGAGGTTAAAGGTGTTGATGACCGGGATGTTGATGTCAGTGGTGCCAAAGTCGGTGTTATCCAGCGCCGACAGGCGTGATGTCGCCGGCGGAGATGGTGTGGGAGTTGCTTTGGACTTGCATGACGGGCAGCTCGGCGGCGGTGCCCTGGATCACGAAGGTGTAGGAGCCGGCGTTGGTGGTGGCGTCGTTGTTGACGATGGTGACGGTGGCGGTGCGGAGGGCGGGGTTGTTGATGTCGCTGGGGGCGAACTTGATGGCGAAGGGGGACGAGCCCAGGGGGCTGGCGACTTTCACCTTTGCGTGGGCGGGGGCTTTCGCATGAACGGGCTTGTGGGCGGAGTGGGGGGCGGGCTTGTGCGGCTTGGGGGCGGGCTTGTGGGGTTTGGGGCGGTGGGCGTGCGGTGCGTGGGGGGCGAGGATGGCGTCGGCGGGTTGGGTGACGACGCTGAAGTCGGCGGTGTCGCCGGTGATGACGACGCGCGGCGATCCGGCGAGGGTGAGGGTGGCGGAGGCGGTGTTTTTGATGGTGAAGGTGTGGGTGGTGCCGCCGGCGAGGCGGTCGGTGCTGCCAAAGTCGGTGCCGTCGGGGCGCCGGGCGTGTTGGAGCCGTCGGCGGCGATGTCAACGTTGCCGTTGCCGCCGGTCACGTCGATCTTGGGAGCGACGATGCCGGCGCCCGAGAGGCTGAACTTGTAGGGGGTGGCGGTGTCGCCGTTGGTGATGCTGACGAGAGCGGTTTTAGCGCCGACGACGGTCGGGTTGAACTTCACCTGGAACGTGGTGGTTGCGCCGGCGGCGACCGAGGCGGCGGGGTTGGCGACGAGGGTGAAGAGGTTGGAGCCGGTGATGACGGGATTGCTGAGGCTCAGGGCAACCGAGCCGTTGTTGGCGATGGTGAAGGTTTTGGTGATGCCGCCGGAGGAAATTTCGGAGTTGCCAAAGTCGGTGGCGTTGGAGGTGCTGGTGGCCGCGCCGGCGTCGTTCGCGATGGCGTGGCTGGCGCCGGTGACGGCCATGACTGGGGCGGAGATGCCAGCGCCTTCGATATTGAAAGTGTAGGGGCTGGCGGCGTCGTCGCTGGGGATGGTGAGGACGGCGAGCTTGGTGCCGAGGCTGCGCGGGGCGAAGGTGATGGCGAAATTGGAGGATGCGCCGGCGGCGATGGTGGCGGAACGGGGGCGTGCTGAGTGTGAAGAGGGTGTGATCGGCGCCGGTGATGGCGACCAGCGGGTTGCGCGCTCAGGTGCATCGCACCGGTGCCGGTGTTGCGGATCGTGAAGGTCTTGACCACCGATCCGGCGGCGATCTCGGCGGAGCCAAAGTTGGTGTTGTCGGTCAGTGAGTAGGCGACGTTGCCGCTGGTGATGACCTTGCTGTTGCTCTGGACGAGCATTTTGGGCGTGTGGATGCCGGTGCCTTGGACGTCGAACGTGAAGGGGTTGGCGTTGTCGCTGTCGTTGTAGATGGTGACGGTGGTGTGCTCGACGGCGGCGGCGAGGGGGCAAACTTCAGCTTGAATGTAGTTGTACCGTTGGGGTTGAGGCTGGCGGCGGGCTGCTGGACAACGGTAAAATCGGCCGCGGAATTGACCCACAACCTGGACGTGATTGAAGGCGGTGAGGTTGAGGATGCCCAATGTGCCGCCGCCGCCCGCGTCCTTGATGGTAAAGGTTTCGGTGACGCTTTTGGCAGTATCGACGCTGCCGAAGTCGGTGCCATCGTTGTCGGTGAAGGAGGTATCGCCGCTGGCGATTTGCGTGGGCGTGTTGCCGCCCAGCACTCGCATGTTGGGGTAGACGGCGGAGAGAAGCTGGCGGCGTTCGAGGATTTCGAGGACGGGGCGGGAGGCGTTCTCGCAGCGCAGACGTGCCCGGGCTGAGGGAGCGGCCTTGGAAACAAATGCGACGTGTGAATGACTTCAGGAAATTGGCCATGATCTTGTTGCCTTGTGTTGCTCCCGTACCCCTTCGAGCCGCCGAAAAGCACTTTCCAGCCAATAGCTCGATGCGTTGTTGTGCGTATCGGGATATTTGCGGGCGGGCATTAATGGGGAGAGCGGGGGCGTTGTCGCGCGGCCTGCGACGCGATTGCAGGAGCGGGTGGTCGGGGGCAGTTAATCGAACGTTCGATAACGTGCCCTGTGGCAGCGCTGACAGGCGAGGGACGCGGTTTAGCGGCGTCATGGAATTGTCATACAACAACTTGCCGGTCGATTGCCCGCGGCAGGCGAAAAATATCGCGGAAGTGCCGTTTTTTGGCATGTGGGGTGTGCTGTTGCAGCTTTAGCAAGACAGGTTGTTTCGCGAGCCGATCTGCTATATGGTCGCGGCTTGCCGCCGCTTATCGCACTCACTTCGTTTTGCGGTTGAGCACATCTGGACGGTTTGTGGGCCTGGTCAGGACGAGAGAGACAGTTGATGCCGATTCAGCGGTATAAGCTAACCATTGCCTATCGCGGCAGCCGTTATCACGGCTGGCAGCAGCAGGCGGCACCTGTACAATTACAAAGGAGCGACGCCGGCGGAAGGGGAAGGGATCCCGACCATTCAGGAGACTCTGGCCCGGGCGATTGGCGCGGTGGTGGGCCATCCGATCACGCTTTCCGGCTCGTCGCGCACGGATGCGGGGGTGCATGCCAAGGGGCAATTGGCGCACTTCGATACCGATCAGACGCAGATTCCGATGGATGGCCTACGGCGGGCGGTGAACGCGCGGATTCCCGAGGACATGCTGATTCGGCACGATCGAGGCGGTGCCGGAAACGTTTGATGCGGTGACCTCGACGCGGTCGAAGCGGTATCAGTATGTGATCTGGAACTCGCTGGACAGGCCGCTGTTTTTCCCGGAGCTGGCGTGGCATCGATGGCAGGAAGCTGGATGTGGCGGCGATGGCGGAGGCGGCGGCACATTTCGAGGGGGAGCACGATTTTGCGAGTTTTGCCAAGCCGGGGCATGGGCGTGAGAACACGGTGCGGCGATTGTGCGGGATTGCCGGGTGAGTTTTCGGTCGCCGCGATTGGTGCTGGGGATCGAGGGGAGCGGGTTTCTGTGGAACATGGTGCGGATCATCGTGGGGACGCTGGTGGAAGTGGGGCTCGGGCGTTTTGGCCCGGGGCAGATGCTGGAGATGTTGGCGGCGAAGGACCGGCGGGCGGCGGGGCCGACCGCGCCGCCGCAGGGACTTTATCTGCAATGGATTCAAACGACGGAGGGCATATGACGACGGGGATGATTGTTCGACAGATGCAACCGCTGGACATCGATCCGATCTCTGGAGGTGGCGCGGACGCTGCCGCATTGGTATACGCCGCACGGGCTTGCGGCTATTGACCATCGACCTGAATTTCCAGTGCGGGCTGGTGGCCTGCATCAATGGCGGCGTGGTGGGGTTTTTGACATTCGGGGTGGATGAGTCGATTGGAACCATCGCGTGGATGGGGGTGCGGGCGGATCTGCTCCGCCATGGGATTGGCAGTGCGCTGGTGAAGCGTTTGCTGAATGATCTGTCGACGGCGGGGGTGCCGGAGGTGAGGGTTCATTTGCTGGATGAGGCGATTGACGCGCTGCCGCATACGCGGCGCGGGAATTTTTCCGGAGGTTGGGATTTGTCGAAGATGAGCGGATCTCGCATGCGGCGGAGGCGTTTCCCGATCGGCTGGTGATGGTGCGGACGCTGGAGATTCCGCCGGCCACGTTTGGGGGTCAGTCGCTTGGTTGGAATGATTGACAGTATAGTTTCGCGATGCGAAACGCTTGCAACGCCCGGCTGGCACTTCTGATCTGGATTTCAGTTTCATCGTTGGCGTGTGCGTCGCGGCCGAAGGAATACGTGCGGATGAAGGTTTTCTTCGCGACCGACCGTCGGGCGACGTCGGAGGCGGATGTTATTTTGGGCCGAAAGCGTGGGGACCTGACATGGGGTGTGTGTGAGGTGGACGTGGTGGCGAACAATCGGCCTGGGAATGTGGATCGGCCGCGCGGGGCGACGACGCTGCCGTCGAACTACAACCCGCTGGTGAACAACGCGGGATTGTTTGGCGTGAAGGCGATGAAGACGGAGGAATGGGAGGCGGGGATTAAAGCGGACATCGAGGCGGGGCGAAGTGCGCGGGAATTTTTGATATTCGTACACGGGTACAACCAGCCGTTTCCAGAGGCGATGTATCACGCGGCGCAGCTTGCGTATGACGTGGGGTTTCAGGGGGTGCCGGTGGTGTTTTCGTGGCCGTCGCAGGCGGAGTTTGTGTGGTACCTGGCGGACGAGGACAGCGCGCAGTGGGCTGCGCCGCACCTGAAGGAAGTGCTCACGCGGCGTGACGGCGATTGCCAAGGACGTGGGGGCGCAGGATGTGAATCTTTTTACGCACTCGATGGGGGCGCGGGTCTTGAGCGGGGCGCTGCAGGACCTGTACACGGATTACTGCAAAAAGCCGCCGCAAATGTTCAACCAGGCCATCCTGGCGGCGGCGGATGTGGACGTGGACATTTTCAAGGGGCAGGTGATGCCCAGGGTGCATGGGATGGCCAAGCACTGGACGCTGTACGCGTCGTCGAGCGACCGGGCGCTGATTTTGTCGGGCTTATTGCACCGCAGCCCGCGCGTGGGGCAGACAGGAAAATGGCTGGTGGTGGAGCCGACGTTTGATACGGTGGACGTGTCGGGGATTGATACGAGCTGGCTGGGGCACACTTATTACGGCGATTCGGATTTGATCATGCGGGACATTCAGGGGCTGCTGCATCCGGGCGTGCCGCGCCTGGCGACGCATGCGGAGGGGTCGACGTATTGGACGTTTCCGAAGCCGGCTTCGTGAGGGGCAGGGGGTTTGATGGCGGAATTTTAACCACGGAGCCACGGAGGGCACGGAGGAGAAAGATGCCGGCGCGGCGGTAGGTGAGAACCGGGGGGAGGGACGTTTAGGGCTAGTTGGGGCGGTCAGACTTTGTTTGTGGCCGGGGCGGTGGCCGGTGCTACGTTGCGCTGCGGGGCGGATGGAGGCGGGCCAGATTTCATGGAGGTCCACGCCTTCGAGGTTTTCGTTGTAACCCTTGCCCAGGATTTCTACGTTCTGGCCGATGAGGCGCTCAAGTTCCCTGTTTTCGGTGGCCGGATAAATGAACAGCTTGCCAAGGAGGTAGCGGTGGGGGCGCTGGAGGGTGGCCACTTCCGGTTCGGTGCAACGTGTGAGAACGCCAACGAATTTTTCCTCGGGCAACCTGGTGTCGCGATACCACGGCTCATCCGCGTAGAGTTTGATCCATTCCCCCGCGGGTGTGGCGGCGCACAGGGCAATGCCGATCAGCAAGGTTGCTGCGAGCGGGATGAAGCGCATGTTGATTTTTCCTTTAACCATTGGACGCATACGGGCAGCGAGGGTTTCAAGTTATCAGGCAGTGCGGCCGGCTTGGCGGATGGCGGCGAGCAGGGCGTGAAGATCGGCCTGGGTGGTGAAGGGGTTGATGAGCGTGACGCGGAGAAAGAGACCGGTGGGGAGGCGGGTTTGTACGAGATAGAAGTCGCCGGATTGCAGGAGTGAGCGGCGGATTTTTTCCTGCAGAGCATCGACTGTGGCAGTGTCCGAGAGCGTGGCATCGGGGCGGTAGCGGAAGCAGACGATGTTGCAATCGGGAGCGGTGGCGACATGGAAGTCGGGCTGCTGCTCGAGCATTTCTCCAAACTGTTGGCCGAGGTCGAAACATTGGGTGATGTAATCGGCAAAGAGGTTTGTGCCGTACACGCAAAGGGCGGTGTAGAGGTGCAGGGCCATCATGTGCTTGGTGCATTCGAGCGTGCGCTGGCAGAGGTTGAACCACTGTTCCTCTGGCGCGGCCTCGGAGAAAAGATAAGAGGCATGCTGGGCGAACGCCTGATACGAGTCGCGGCCATTGCGGAACAGCACAGCCGTGGCGAGGGCGGGCATGAGCAGCATCTTGTGGGCGTCCCAGACCACCGAATCGGCGCGTTCGATACCTTGGATCAGGTGACGGTAAGAGGGCGACAAAGCCGCGGCCTCGCCGTGTGCGCCATCGACGTGCAGCCATAGGCCATGCTGTTCACAGAAATCGGCGATAGGATTGAGCGGGTCGAAACTGCCGGTGGCGGTGGAGCAGGCGCTGGCGACGACCGCGATGACGCGCCGACCGCGCTCACGGGCGAGATCGAGGGCACGCGGCAGATCAGCAGGGTCGAGTCGGTAACGCGCATCGGTGCGGACGCGGATCAGGCCGTCGCGTCCCCAGCCCATGATCTGCACCGCGCGCTGGACGGAATAGTGCGTGTTGTCGCTTGCGAGGATGCAGAGGGGCGGTTGATGCTGGTGGCCGTCCGTCCAGACGTCGAAGCCGGCGCGGTCCTGTCGGGCGGCGAGAAGGGCGGTGAGATTGCCCAGCGAACCGCCGGAGGTGAGGACGCCGTCGCATCGGGCCGGATCAAAGCCGATCTCGGCTACCCATCCAGCGGATGACGGAGTGCCTCCATGGCTGTTCCAACGGGTCCCATCTCGTAGACGGCCATCGCGTTATTAAGAAGCTTGGAGGTCAGCTCTGTGAGTGCGGCCAGGGGAAGCGGGGAAGTCACCTGGTGGCCCATGTAGCGCGGATGATGGAGGTGATTGGATTGGGCGATGACGCTTGCGAGGATGGACCCAATTGCGGCGGGCGGATCGGCGGCCGGGGATTGCGGGAAATCGGCGGGCCACTGCTGCACCATGGCTGCGGGATCAGCGGATGGCAGGACGGGTAGCGGGGCGCCTTCGAGCGCCGTGGCGAGATAGTCGGCCAACTGGTTAACGCAGGCGTGGCCCTGGACGCGGAAGGCTTCGGAGTCAAAGCGCGGCGGAGGGTCTCGTTCATGCTGGCATGATAACGGCCGGGGTTGGGGTGTGCCGTGGGGCGTCAGCCTGGTTTTTTCTGAGGGCGTCCACCTGTACACTCGCGGCCCCCTTAAAGGAGGTTTCGCTTGGACCAGATCGGCGTTGGGATAATTGGAAGCGGGATGATCGTGCTGGCCAACCACCTGCCCGGTTTTGCCATGTGCCCGCAGGCGAAGGTGGTGGCGCTATGCGACAGCAACCCGGCCGTGCTTGAAAACGCCAGCCGACAGAGTGGCATTGCCAAGACGTACCTGGACTATCAGCAACTGCTGGAAGATCCGGCCGTTGATGCGGTGGTCGTGGCAACGCCCAATTTCCTTCACGCCCCAATCGTGCTGGCGGCGGTGGCGGCGGGGAAACATGTGCTGTGCGAGAAACCGCTGGCGATGAATTTGGCTGAAGGCATGCAAATGCTGGAGGCGGCGCGGGCCGCGAATGTGCGGCATATGACCGCGTTCACCTACCGCTTCGTGCCGGCCATGCACTACATGGCGCATCAGGTGAAGGCCGGGGCGATTGGCCAGCCGTATCATTTTCGAGCCCAGCGGTTTCAGGATTGGGGAGACCGT
Source organism: uncultured Phycisphaerales bacterium (assembly GCA_963788015.1). Taxonomy (GTDB): domain Bacteria; phylum Planctomycetota; class Phycisphaerae; order Tepidisphaerales; family Tepidisphaeraceae; genus JBBRHH01. Next base: position 818,387 of record CAWBEY010000010.1, on the reverse strand, counting down.
AACCTGGGATGGCGGCAGATAAAGGCGCTGGCGGCGACCGGTGAGCTTGGGGACATGCTCTCGCACCGGATTGACTTCGGGCACGTGCTGGCCGGGCCGATGCAGCGATTGGTGGGGAACCTGCGGCGGTTCGTCGATGTTCGCGGGGGCAAGGCTTCAGATCTGGATGACTGGGTGGCGGTGCTGGCGGACTTCAAGGGCGGCGCGACCGGCGTTCTGGAAAGCAGCAAGCTGGCGACGGGTCGTGGGGAGGGGGGCAAGAGCCACGATTACTGCGAAATCAATGGGTCCGAGGGGACGTTCGTGTATCGGCTCAACCGGCCCAACGAGGTGGAGATCGGCAAAAAGGGGGCGCTGGACTGGAGACATTGGCGGTGCCGGAGGCGTTTTTGAAATGGCCGGGGTCGCCGCGCGACCCGCGGGTGGGGGACCCGGTGCAGACATTTCGCTACGACCAGGATTTCGAGTTTGTGGATGCGATTCTGAACGGGCGGGATTGTTCGCCTTCTTTTGTCGATGGCGTGCGGGCGCAGGCCGTGATGGAAGCGGTTCTCACATCGCATGAAGAGCGGCGGTGGGTGGACGTGGCGGAAGTGATTTAGGATTTTCCAGCGGCGCAAATTTAGAAATAAGCCTCAATTTTATATGAAACGAAATGGGTGCGAGGGCGTAATACCTGACGTATGGATCAGGAAAACACACACACGGATGCGCGGGCCGAGCTGTTGCGGGCATCGGCGGGTTTGGTGGAAGAGTCGCAGCGGCTGCGCGAGCAGGCCGAGGCACTGATTCGGCGGACGCGCCTTGGCCCAGAGCGGCGCAGCGTCAAACCGCGCTGGAACGCGATGCCGCCTTCTCCCCTGCAGGCAAGTAGAAATGGTCGAAGAGGCTGGGGGGACGTGCGGTCCCTGACAGAGCAAAAATAAAATTATCAATGATTCCGGCACTTGAACTCGACTTGTCGAGCTCGCGCCAGGTGTCTCCATGCTTGCAGTTTTCAGCGCGGGCGTTTATCTGTGCTGCGCCAAACTGAAAGGGCATCCATGGCCTCGGCTCCTGCCTGTGCAATCGTCATCTTCGGCGCCAGCGGCGATCTGGCGAAACGAAAGCTGATTCCGGCGATCTACGAAATGGCCCGCGAGAAGCTGCTGAACGAGAAAAGCTACATCGTCGGCTTTTCGCGTTCGGAGATGAGCGACGAGGTGTTCCGTAAGGAGTTTGCGGAGGCGGTGGGGCAGTTCGCGCGAACCAAGCCGGTGGACGAGGGGGTGCTGAAGAAACTGGTGGATCGGGTTTCTTATGCGACGGCTGATTACGGATCGGCCGACGATCACGCGCGGCTGCGGGCGCAGCTCGACAAGCTGGACGCGCAGTATGGCTCGCCTGGGAACCGGCTGTTTTATCTTTCAACGCCGCCCAATACGTTTGAGCCGATCATCCGGCGGCTGGGGGAATCGAAAGTAAAGGAGGCAGGGCGTGGCAGCGGATCATTATCGAAAAACCATTTGGCCACGATCTGGCCAGCGCCAGGGCGTTGAATAACGCTGCTGCACAAGTTTTTCGCGGAGGAACAGATCTTCCGCATCGACCATTATCTGGGGAAAGAGACGGTGCAGAACCTGATGGTGATGCGGTTTGCCAACTCGATCTTCGAGCCGATCTGGAATTACAAATATATCGATCATGTGCAGATCACGGTGAGCGAGACGCTGGGCGTGGGGATCGCGGCGGTTATTACGACAAGAGCGGGCGCGCTGCGGGACATGGTGCAGAACCATATGTTTCAGTTGATGGCGCTGGTGGCGATGGAGCCGCCGGTGGCGCTGGATGCGGTGAGCATTCGCGATGAGAAGGTGAAGGTGTTCAAGTCGATTCGCCGGATCGATCCGAGCGACGGCTGAATCACTTCGCGGTGCGCGGGCAATACGCGGCGGGCGAGGCCAACGGCGCGAAGACGCCGGGATATCGGCAAGGAGAAGGACGTGCCGCCTGATTCGCAGACCGAGACGTTCGCGGCGTTGAAATTGTTCATCGACAACTGGCGGTGGAGCGGGCACGCCGTTTTATCTGCGCACGGGGAAGTTTTTGCCCGAGAAGCTGAGCGAGGTGGTGGTGCGGTTTCGTTCGCCGCCGCTGACGCTGTTTCAGAAGCAATGCGACTCGCCGGTGTATCCGAACGACCTGATCATCCGGGTGCAGCCCGATGAGGGGATCAGTTGGCGGATGAACGGGAAAGTGCCGGGCGGGCAGATGAACATCAAACCCGTGGCGCTTGGACTTTCTGTACAAGACGACGTTCAACGTAGAGCCGCCCGAGGCCTACGAGCGGCTGATTTACGACGCGATGGTGGGGGACCAGACGCTGTTTATTCGAGGCGACGAGGCCGAGGCCGCGTGGGCGGTGATCGATCCGATCGAGAAGGCGTGGCAGGAGTCGAAGAACGCCGCCTGAAGAATATGCAATGGGAAGCTGGGGCCCGAAGAAGGCGACGGAGTTGATTGAGCTGGATGGCCGGCGCTGGCAGCACAACGGAGAAGGAAGCCAGCCGATCATTGCGTGCTCGATTTAACTTGCTGAGGTTGTGAGCCAACGCAGAATGGGCTTGGCGCCGCCCCCACTTCATCCAGCCTCCGCACGGGCTGGTTGACCGGGGCTTCCTTCAGCGGCTCGATGTCCTTCTCACTTTGATCCGCGATCTCCAGCAGCGCATCGCAGAAGGCATCGAGGCGTGGCTTTGCTCTCGGTTTCGGTCGGCTCGATCATCAGGCAGTCGTGGACCGGCCAGTGGACGGTGGGCGGGTGGAAGCCGCGGTCGATGAGGTTCTTGGCGATGTCCATGATGGTGACGCCGCGATCGATGATGCCTTGTGGGACGGCGATGAACTCGTGAGCGCACGGATTGGTCGCCATCGGCTGGCCATCCTTCGGGCCGTAGGGCAGCGGGTAGGCATCCTTGATGCGCTGGGCGATGTAGTTGGCGGCGAGGATGGCGGTCTCGGAGACATTGCGCAGGCCGGCGGTGCCGCAGGCGCGGATGTAGGCGTAGGCGCGGACCAGCACGTTGAACTGGCCCGAGAAGCGAGCGGACCTTGCCGATGGATTTGGGGCGGTCGAGGTCCCAGGCGTATAGGTCGGCCAGTCGGGTTCGTGCGGATCGACCTGCGGGACGGGCAGATAGGGGGCGAGTTCTTTGCGCACGGCGATCGGGCCGGCGCCCGGGCCGCCGCAGCCGTGGGGGGTGCTGAAGGTTTTGTGCGTGTTGTAGTGCATGACGTCCACGCCGAAATCGCCGGGGCGGGCGATGCCGAGGATGGCGTTCATGTTGGCGCCGTCGAGATAGAGAAACGCGCCGGCGTCGTGGACCAGCTTGGCCATCTCGACGATGTGCGAGTCGAATTTCCCGACGGTGTTGGGGTTGGTCACCATCACCGCGGCGACTTCATCATTGAGGTGGGCCTTGAGATCATCCAGATCGGTCAGGCCATCGGGGCGCGACTTGATCGTGACGACGCCCGCGCCGCACATGGCGCAGCTGGCGGGATTGGTGCCGTGGGCGGTGTCGGGGGCAAGCACGATGCGGCGCTTGGGCTGGCCGTGATCTTTGAAATAGGCGCGGATGACTTTCAGGGCCGTCCATTCGCCGTGCGCCCGGCACAGGGCTGGAGCGAGACTTCATCCAGGCCGGCGATTTCCTGGAGGAAGACGCGGAGGTTGATAGAGCAGCGCCAGGCGCCCTGGCAATCGTCGCTCGGGCTGCATCGGGATGAAGGTTGGCAAACCCAGGCAGGGCGGCCGCCCATTCGTTGACCTTCGGGTTGTACTTCATCGTGCAGGAGCCGAGCGGATAGAAATTGTCATCGACCGAAAAATTGCGATGGGAGAGGTGCGTGTAGTGGCGGACCAGATCAAGCTGGCCGATCTCGGGCAGAGCCAGCTCTCGGTGAAGGAAGCGAAGGCCGGGTCGAGCTCGGCGTGGGGGACATCGGACTGTCGGCAGGTCGACGCCGCGGCGCCGGGGGTGGAGATCTCGAAGAGGAGAGATTCGCCTGGGGTTGCTGTCATGATTCATATGGTCCGCACAGAATCTGTGGGCTCAAATCATGGTCACGAACTGCGACCGCGACATCTCGATGCGGCCGGTCTCGATGGCCGGCCGTGGCATCGTGGCCGCACCGTCGATCCGCCTGCCGAGCAATTCAACCAGCCGATCGATCTCCGCCTTGGTCCGCTTCTCAGTGACGGCAATCAGCAGGCAGTCCGCCAACTCGGGATAATCGCTCGCCGACGGCGTAGCCGGCCAAAATTCCCGGCATCGGCTCGCCTCCTCCAGCACCTGCTTCGACGGGCCGATCCAGCTTCACCAGCACTTCATTGAAGAACGGCTGATTCGGATAACGCAGCGATAGCCCCGACTTCGCGAAGGCGGCCGACAAGGTAGCTGGTCTTATTGAAGCAAAGCTGGGCCGCCTCGCGCAAGCCCTGCGGGCCCATGGCGGCCATGTAGACGCTGGCGCGCAGCGCGAGCAGTCCCTGATTCGTGCAGACGTTGCTCGTCGCCTTCTCGCGGCGGATGTGCTGCTCGCGGGTCTGCAGCGTGAGGCAAAAGGCGCGCCTGCCTTCGGCATCGACCGTCTGCCCGACAAGCCGGCCGGGCATCTTGCGCATGTACTGCGACTTGCGTGGCAAACAGCCCCAGATACGGCCCGCCAAACTGCAGCGGGATGCCCAGCGGCTGGCCTTCCGCCGACGGCGATGTCCACGTCCATTTCGCCGGGGCGTTTCAGCAAGCCAAGGCTCAGCGGGATTGAACGACCTGAATGCTCAACGATTCATTGGCGTGGGCGAATTTGGTGATCGTGTCCACACGCTCGATGAGGCCCAGAAAATTGGGCGACTGGACGACGACGGCGGCCGTGTCCGGCTCCAGGTGAGCTTTCGAGGGCCTGCTGATCGGTCACGCCATTCTTCAGCGGCACCTCGTTATACTCGGCCGGCAGATCGGAGAGATACGTCTTCAGCACCTGCCGATAATGCGGATGAACGCCCCGGCTCACGAGCATCTGCCGCTTGCCGGTGATGTTCAGCGCCATCATCACCGCCTCGGCCAGCGCCGTCGCGCCTTCATACAGCGAGGCATTGCTGACTTCCATGCCCGGTGAGCTGGCAGACCATCGTCTGAAACTCGAAGAACGCCTGAAGCGATCCCTGCGACGCCTCGGCCTGATAGGGCGTGTAGGCGGTGAGAAACTCGCCCTTCATCGCCAGATGATCGACGACGGTCGGGATGAAATGGTCGTAGACGCCCGCGCCGAGGAAGCAGGTCTTTTGGCCGACGGAGTTGTTCGCGCCGCGAGGCTGGAGAGATCGTTGCGAAGGGAAAGCTCATCCAGCGGGCCCGGCAGGTTCAGCGGCTGTTGCAGCCGATACTCGGCCGGTACCTGCTTGAGAAGATCATCAATGCGTTGATGCGCCAACGGCCCGAAGCATTTCCTGGCGCTGGGCGGCGGTGATTTGTACGTAATCCATAGGTGATGCAGGTGGATGATTAAAGCAGAACGACGGCCTTGGCCTGTCCGAATTGTCGCGAATATTGACCAAGCCATAGTGTCACGGATAGATCGCTAGCGTTCAAGGCCAACCCGGCAAGCGCGGGTCGCACAGAACGCGGCGAATTATAGGCCTGCAGGCGAAAGAATTAAGCGGTGAAACGGCCAGTCGGGCCAACCTCTGTCAATCGCAGCCCTTGACCCTGCCGCCATTCGGGGTAATATTTTCAAAAGGCTATCCGACAAGTGCGATTTGAAATTTGGGGAATGGTGTAACGGTAGCACAAACGCCTCTGGAGCGTTTTGTCTAGGTTCGAATCCTAGTTCCCCAGCTTTTTGCCAACTCCGCCAGAGCCTCCTCGGCATTACAGAAACAAATCGCCAGTCACGTGGAAGTGTTCAGCCAACTTCCGGATGTGCGTCTTGCTCAGTTCTCGATGACCATTCATGATCTTCGCTCCCAGCGAACGCTCACCCACCAACCGGCCAAGGTCTGACGAGCTCATTTCATGCTCCTCCATCATCACTTTCAACGCGTCGAGCGGCGAGAGCTTCGACGTATCCAGCGCATGCCGCTCATTCTCATAGGCCTCAAAAAGCACCGTCAATGTCCGAAGGTACGCCATCTGCCCTTTGGAGAGGTCAGGCACGCAGGTGAGGGCGTCGATTACCTCCTGGGCGTTTTTGTACGCAACCTCATCCTGAATGGCATAGGGCGGATGCAGTCGTACAAGGCTTTCAAAGTCTGTAGGCAACTTGTGCTTCGAGAGACGTGCCGACGATGAAGTTACTCGCTGCATAATTGCACCTTCCATCTGTCTTTGCTGTACTCGGAATGCGTCATCACCGACTTCACGTAGATCAGCCCGTACTCATAGACGATTCGAGTCACGAGGCGGTATTTTCTGCCGCCGATGTTAAAGATGGTGACGAGCAAGCCGCAGTCCAGCATCACCGCATCCGCTTGGGGATACGTTCTCTTGATATCTTGAATGCTCGACCATCTCGCTTTTTTCGCGGCCTTCCACCAAGTCAGCAACGGCACCTCTGCGTCCGAATGTTTCTCCCAGAACTCCCTCAAGCGGGGCTTGCTGATCACCCTCATGGGTACATTATGTCATCGGCCATCGCCGGGTCAAGTCTTAATCCTCTGAACGTTCAAATATCTCCTGCCCTGCCGGCTTTGTCGGTGTTGCCTGCCAAACCGTCAATGCTCCTCAATACACCGCCCATATCCCCGGCGTAGCCAGTTCAATCAGGTGCCCATCCGGGTCGCGAAAGTAAAGGCTTGTGCCGCCGCGCGGTGGATTGATGGTGGACTCGATTGCCAAGCCTTGAGAGGCAAGGTGCTCGCGCCAGTGGGTCAAGTCGGCCTTTGAGATGGAAAAGGCAAGGTGCAATCGGCCTGCTCCGTCGTGGGGTGGGACGATGCCGCCAGGCACTGGCGTGTGGCCGGTAGAGGCACCTTGAAGAAATAGCAGCAGGACCTGGCCCTGGGTGATGGCGAAACTACACATGCGCTCGTTGCGCAGCAGAACCTCGAAGCCAAAAAGCGATTCGTAGAAACGCTGCGAACGGTCCAGATCCTGCACGTAGAGGGACGCTTCAACCAGGCCGTTGACGGTGGGCCTTGATGGAGGAGGTGACGCCATCACTATTCCCTTATTTCAGCAGCGACGCCCCACCATCGACGAAGATCTCCACACCCGAAACGTGGCGGCTCATATTGCCGGCCAGAAACAGGCACACGTCGGCCACCTCATCGGGTTCGCCTTGACCATGATCAATTCCCGGCTTGCCCTCAGGCAACTCAACCTTCACCTCAACTTTTTCCGTGTCCCGTTTCTCAGTCCGCTGGTTGATGTTGGTGTGAATCGCGCCGGGGCAGATGGCGTTGACGCGGATGTTGTATCTGGCCAACTCGAGCGCGGCCATCTTCATGAACGCGATCTGGCCGGCCTTGCTGGTGCTGTACGCAGTGGCGCCGGCATTTGAAAAAGTACGGGTGCCGTTGACGCTGCTGGTGATGATGACGCTGCCCCCGCCGGCTTTCCGCAGGTGAGGGATCGCGTAATGAACCGTCAGGTACGTCCCCTTCAAGTTGATGTCGAGCGTCTTGTCCCACTCTTCAGGCATCAGCTCTTCAATGGGTGTCCACACGCCATTGATGCCGGCATTTGCGAAAACAATGTCGAGCCGCCCAAGGCGTTTCACAGTCTGTTGAACGGCCCGCTCCACCTGCTCCGGCTGTGAAACATCGCATGGGCAATAAATCGCCCGGCCGCCGTCGCGCTCGATCTGTGCGACCACTTGCCGCGCTTCTTCTTCCTGTTTGGCGACGTCAACCACGGCCACGCCCGCCCCCTCGCGGGCGAATGCCACGGCCGTTGCCCGGCCGATGCCGCTGGCCCCCCCGGTCAGAAATCCCACCTTGCCTTTAAGCGTCTGCATACCGTCCTCCGAGTTATTTAGCCTTTGAAAACTTTTTCATCCCCTGCCGCGCAAGCTCCTCAGCGCGCTTGGGTCCCAATATGTCTAGAACATCAAACTTTTTGCCGTGAACACGGTTGTACGAGACAAAGAATTCCTGAATCTCGTGCTGCCGATGCTCGTTGAGTTCCTTGAGACTGTGGCAATCGTTGTACACGCGGCACTTCATCGGCACGGCCACCAGGCGGTCGTTCCGCTCGCTCTTGCCGTCCCGTTCGGTTTGCTTCGCCTCGATCACGCCAATGAGGCGCGAAAGAACGACGCAGCCGCAAAACGCGGGCTGGTCCATCAGAACCAGAACGTCGAGCGGATCGCCATCCTCGCCCAGCGTGGCCGGGAGAAAGCCAAAGTCGTAGGGAAAGCTCATCCCTTCTGGGAGAATGCCGCTGAGCATGAAGACGCCTAATTCTTCGTCGAATTTGTATTTGTTGTGACTTCCCTTGGGGGTCTCGATCACGACGCGCCACTGTTTCTTGACGTCGTCAAATGGGCGTAGGCGTTGAAGGAGAGTACCTGACATAAGACGTCATCACCGTAGTCACCAACGACTCGGCGTGTTCAAGCGTCGTGCCAGAAATGATCAGGAAAAGCGGGGGCGGGTGCTAATGGAAGAACGGCTCAATGAAGTTGTGGATCAGCAGATAGCTGATGGCCGCCACGAACGCCGCGCAAGGAATCGTGAGGATCCAGGCCAAAATGATCCGCTCTCCCCAAATCCAACGAACCGAGCGCACTCCCTTAGTCGTGCCGACGCCAAGGATGGAGCCTGTGATGGCGTGGGTGGTGCTGATGGGGATGCCTCTGGTGGTCGCGAGGATGATTGTGGTGGCGGCGGCGGCTTCGGCGCAAAAGCCGCCAACCGGCTGAAGCCGCGTAATGCCCGATCCCATGGTTTTCACGATGCGCCAGCCGCCAAACATCGTGCCCAGCGCGATGGCCGCGTGGCAGAGGAGGATGATCCACCAGGCGATGTTGTGCGAGTGGCCAAAGAAGTTGAAGTGGTTGAAAAAATTGTGCGGGTCGGGCGTCGACCAGCGCACCGCCCGGCCGTCGTTAGCAGCAGCACAATAATGCCCATCGTCTTCTGCGCATCATTGCCGCCGTGCGCCAGCGAGTAAACGCCGGCCGAAACAAGCTGAAGCCGGCGAAACAGAGTATCCACACGATGTGGCGTGGCCCGTCGAAAAACCCAACTCACGACAATCATATTGAGGCTACCCAGCAGAAACCCGATGCAAGGGCTGAGCACGATAAAAAGCAGCAACGCGCCCCACCCGCTGCCCCAACCGGTCCAGAGAATAGCGCCAAAACCTTTCTTCACAATGGCCGCCCCCGCCACGCCGCTGATAAGGGCGTGCGACGAACTCGTGGGCAGGGCGAGAAGCCAGGTGATGATGTTCCAGACGATCGCGCCCAAGAGGCCGCCGAAGACGACGTAGATATCGATGGCGTCGGAGACGACCAACCCCTTGCCAATGGTGCCGGCCACCTTGGTGCCGAAGAGGAAGGCCGCGACAAAGTTAAAAAAGGCGGCCCAAAAGACGGCCTGCCGCGGGCTCAGCACGCGCGTGGAGACGACGGTGGCAATGGAGTTGGCGGCGTCGTGGAAGCCGTTGAGAAAGTCGAACACCAGCGCGATCAGAATGATGAAGAGGATCAGTCCCAGCATGCAATTGCTTTCGTTGATTTCCCTCCCACGAGGGAACAGCCATCCGGCCCCGCCTGCACTACCCATTTTTCAATACGATGCGCTCGATGGTGTTGGTGACATCCTCGCAGCCGTCGATGGCGTTCTCGACATAATCATAAAGCTCTTTCCACTTCATCACGTGCAGCGGGTCGTGCGCACCGCTATACAAATCCGAGATAGCGGCATGGTGATTGTCATCGCCAGCGCTTTCCAGCCGATGTACTTCAATCAGGTTGGCGCTCAAGTCAGAAAGCTTCAACGTCTTTCGCAACGACTTCACCGCGCCGCTTAAGGCGGTGGTCGCCTCGATTAACACATCGCATTGCAGAATAAACCCGGCCTCCATCGACTTCACGTGGTAGAGCGAAAATCGCTTGGCCAGGGCATCAATGTTGTCCACAATATCATCCAGTCCATTCACCAGGGTGTGAATGTCCTCCCGGTCGAATGGGGTGATAAAGGTGCGGTCCAGGCGATCCAGCGCCGTGTGCGCAGATCGTCTGCGCTGTGCTCGGCCTGTCGAATGCGCGATGTGTCGTCGGCAATATCGGGGAAATGTTGCGCCAACGCCTTGAGATGTTTCGCCGCGACAATGGCGTAGTTGGCCAATCCTTCAAAAAGGTCGAAAAAGACCGTGTCTTTGGGCAGCAGGTTGAACATTCGGAGCGGGCCCTTGAAAGTGTGCCTCGACGGATGCCTGTCAACGTTCACTAAGAGCGGCGGATTGTACGGAAGCCACTTGCCCGCACAAGCCATTGAATCGGTTTTGGAGGCGTTCGCGGCCGCACGTTGACCATCCAAAAGGGTGTCTGGATAATCACCTCACTTCTTGCCGATAGGATCGGTGTATTGATCAGGCCCAGCGCACCAAACCATCTGGCCACCCCCGCCCGCATTCTGGCCTGGATTGCGCACGCCCTGGTATTAGGGATGGCCGGCGGGCTGCTGTTTTTCGCCCATCCGCAGGCCGACGATCTTTACCGCGCCGCCCGCACGCGCGACCTGGGCCTGGCCAAAGCCGTTTATGAAGAATACGTCGGCTGGTCGGGGCGCTGGCTGGGCACCGGACTTTCCTACGCCGTATCCTCCATCGCCGACGTGCGACGCCATTACACGCTATCGCTGTGCGTCATTGCACTGATTGTGTGGGCTGCCATCTGGTTCCTGATTCGCCGAGCAATGGGGAAGGCGATGTCGTCAGGAATGGCCCTCGCCCTGAGCGTGTCGTTCGTCGCACTTTATTGGACCGGGATGCCCGGGCCTGGCCAGACGTTCTACTGGTTTACCGGCGGCCTGGAAAATCTGCTGGGCGTCGCGCTGCCCATGGTCTTGCTGGCGATTCTCATCGGCCTGCCCACACGGGATGGGCCAACAGCAAATCGCTGGATGGCAATCGTGCTGGCGGTCCTGCTGGCGCTGATTCTGCCCGGACTTCACGAGTTGTACGGCCTGCTGCTGTGTATCGTCCTGGCTTTGTCTACGGCCATCGCCTGGCGTTCACTTCACGCCAATCGTTGGATCTGGACGGCCGCGACCGTGGCCGCCGGCGTGGGCTTGTTCATCGTCATCCACGCACCGGGGAATTCTGAGCGGCAGGAGACACAGCATTTCGAGGCGCACGCAGGCGCCGTCCTCAAATTCGTCGCGCAAACCACCGTTCATCTGGCCGTGCGGTGGATCGTGGACGCCAGGCTCCTCGCGGCGTCGCTCCTCTTCGCCTTACACCCCCGCATCCGCCCGTTGCGGCCGGCATGGCTCAAGCTCGAAAACGCGCACTGGAAGTGGCTATTCCCACTGGCAACTTTAGGACTGCTGGTGATAGGTTGCGCCGCGCCCCTCTGGAAGACCGGCCGCCTGGAGGAGCGAACCGCCAGTGCCCTCTACATGATCTTCCTCATCGGCTGGTTTTTGACGCTATTCGTCTGGACGCGCACGCCCACCGGCCTTGCGCCTCCGTCGCCCGCGTTAATGCGAAGGGCGTCCATCGCACTGGCACTCTTCTCGGTCTGCCTGGTGACCCTCCCCGACCGCCGCCTCTCCTCGGGCAAGCCGGCCGTGGCAAGCTGGGGTCGCGACCTGTTCACGCGCACCCCCGCGTACGACCGCGCCATGCAATCACGTTACCGGAACATTCAAGCGGCACTCGATGCAGGGGAGAAATCGGTGACCATCCACGCGCTCCCCGCCGGCGTCGAGCCCTGGCTCTTCATGCACGCCGACGTGGCTGAATCGGGTTATCGTTACGACGACACCGTCGAGTTCTACGGCCTCAAGTCACTTCACATATCGCCCCCGCAGTGACGTGGCCTATGCCGCCCTTTGCGGAGCGGGTTGCGCGGGCGGATCACTGTTTACCGCCGGTTCCATCGGGACGATTGTCAACGACACCACGTTCGTCGGGCAGACTTCGACGCATTCGCCGTCCATGTCGCAATCGTTGAGATGTCGCGTGTCCACCAGCACCTTGCCATCCACCATCGTCAGCACATCTTTCCGGCAGTGCGCCACGCAGACTTCACAGCCGATGCAGTCGCTGACATCGATGGCCAGCGTAACGCGCGATGCGAGGCCGGTCTTGCGGTCTTCGTGGACAAACTTTCCCACAGGACTGACCGCTTCCCGGGCTGCCGCGTCAAAATCCGCGTCAAGCCGGTCAAACGTCACACCCGTCTCCATCTCCACCGGCCCGCGCCGGCGCAGTCGGTACATCGGGTGATGGCAGTGGTCGCACTTTGAAATCTGCTCCAGCTTTTCCAGATACTTAATCACCGTGCTCACGACCGTCGCGTGCGACCAGGTGAGCGGACTCACCGAAAGAGGCGCGTTGGTATACGGATTGACCTGCTCCGCAAGCACGCCCGATTCCAGCGCATGCGAGGCTGTCCACTCAAAGATCGGCAACGCCCCCTTCAACTCCGCCCCAGTTTTCGCGCGGGCGATGAGGTAATCCGCGAGCCACAGCGTGCAGATAAACCATGGATTTCCCGGAATGCCGGGATCATTAGTAATGCGATGGTAGTAATCCCCTTCATACCGCGCCACGCCGCCAACGCCCGTCTTGAGCCACAGCTTGTCTTCCACGGCCGCCATGGTTGATTCAACGCGCGGATCGTCCGCCTCGAAAAGATGAAACTTAAAGATCGCGTACAACGACGCATCGACAATGTCGTCCACCTCAAACAGCTCCTCGACGTTGGGCTCGATGCTCAGCGGCTGGCGCTCGACATAGTTGTTCGTGCCGGGTGGCGTGGGGTTGTCCAGTGGGACCAGACGGCGCACAAAGCGGTTCAGGCGCTCGCTGAACAGATACCGCGCGGCCGCGGCCTTAATCTCGTCGGCGGCCCTGTTGTAGCTCTCGGCGCGCTGGCGATCCCCGAAGCAGACCGCAAAATTTCGAGCGGCCTTCAGCCCGCCATAAACAGTTGCGACAGTAAAGGCGTGAACGCCCCAGCGCTCTTCCCAGAGATCGTAGCTGGGCATCGGCAAGCCCGTGCGCGGGTCGCGGTATTTAACCATGAAGTCCGCCGCCTTCTGGACCAAATCCACCCAGAGCGGCCTCACAAATTCAATGTCGCGATAGCGGTAGTAATGCCGCCACAAGGCCCACACCACCAGCGCCGTCTCGTCCTCCTGAATTGGCAGCACGCGCGACCCTTTAAGAACCCACGGGTGCCACGATGACGCCGGCGAGCCATCGGGGTTGTACTTGTGATGAAAGTAGCCTTCGGGCGTAATCGCGTCCTTGCAGAAGGAAAAAAACGAGCGGGCCAGATCGGGAAAGCCCGCCAGGTCCAGCGAGTTGGCCACCAGCGCCCCATCCCGCGGCCACATGTACGAATACGTGTCGCGCGAAAACTGCATGATGTCAGAATCGTTGGCCGCAATGATCGCGCCGTTGTTGTCAATCTGCGTGCGCACCACCAGCAGCGATCGCTTGAACAAATCCACCACCTGCGGCGGCAGGTTGCCAAAGTTGATGTTCGTGCCGCCGGCCCACAGCCGCCAATAGCTTGTGGTGCGGTCGATCACGCCCTGCGGGCCAATCTTGATCAGCCACTTGTGCTGCTCCACAAGCTGCTCGCGCGACTCGCCGGCAATAATCACCATGTACGCTGTGCGCTCCTCGTCGGCCGGCAGATTCACGTGATGCGAGATCGTGGAATCAACCGCGCCCTGCGCAATCGGGTTGCCCTGGAGATGCCCATCTTCAGCGTCTCGCCAGGTGCCTTCCGCGCCATGGAAGCCGCTGGTGCCGGTGGCGTATTCATCGATGCGCTGTTCGCCGCTGCCAAAGAAAGTCACCATCAGATAGCGCTTGTTCCGGTAATGGATCAGCGACCGCAACTCAGGATCGTAGTAGGCGGTGTCGCCAACCTTCGTGCCCATGATGTTGAAGTCTTGATGGTGAAGGATGCGGACAACACGTTCCTTGGAGGCAAGGTTCTTCACCCTGATTTTGCGCACGACGATTGGCCGATGGAAATCAACCACGTCGTTGCAATAAAGCGAAAGCTTCAGCTCAGCATGTTCGAGCGTGACGGCCGTGGTCAGGGTATCGCGAAGATATTTTTGATGAATGTTCCAGTCGTCGGTGGTCCAGAACAGGGCGCTGCGACTGGTGCCCGGAACGTCTGCATAAATGCCGAAGCGGCACGGGCCATTTCCAGCATGGTTTTCCTGCCCGACGTGCGGGAAGTAAATATCGCGAATCTGATATTGATGATCGAAGGTGACGAGCAGCCGCCCGTTTCCAACTGGGATGTCGCGTGGCATGCGAGCAATTCCTTGGGGCGGGCGTGAGTATGGAAAGCCGGTCGCAAGGTTTACCGAAAACCGCGAAGTGGGCCAGACAACGATCCTGCCGCCGGAATTATCTTCGGCAGTTAGTCCAGCGGGCTTCAATAGCGCCGATAAAAGACACGGGCAGGCGCGTGCATCAGACGACGTTGCGACGCCGCCGTTGCCGCGAGGCGCCAAACCACCCCGCCCCAATCAGGCAGCCCCAGACCGCGCCCGGCTCGGGAACAACCTCCGCAGCGGTTTCAAATGAAGCGGTCGGATGGGTGGCTTCAAGCTGAATATCATTCCCGCTAACGCCATTGATCTTGCTCGCTCCAAGATCGGGTGAAACATCCCCGGGGCTTGTGCTGGGCAACAGGCTTGTGAACGCCTCAGACGGATCAACGTTGTGGTAGGGGCTGTTGAGGTTTGTAGAAGGCGTCACCGTCACGACGCCAAGCTCGTCCCGGAAAAATTGCGAGTTCTGGCTGGTCACGCCAGCCGTGAACGTCAGATCTCCCCCGACGGCGGCCGTCGTGTAGTCCGAATAATGCGCAGTGTTCGGGCTGGAAAACTGATCGAAGGCGCTGACTGACGAAACATTCGACAGATAATCTCCAGCGTCGATATTGGACAGCGTGCCGCTGAGGATGCGTGTGCCATCATTAAAGCCCAGGCCCGTAAAGTCGCTGGCTTTGGTAAGAGGATTGTCGTCATACCACATCTCAAAGCGATTGGGCGAACCAGCGGCCAAGGCAAGGCTCCATGTGGTGGACGAGCCGAAATCCGCATGGCGTGTCGCTGTGGCCTTAAAATGCCCGACCGCCGTCAGCTCAAATTCCCGGCCGCCTCCAGGCGGCGGCTCGAAACCGCTCAGCGGGATCGGATCTCCGTTGGAGTCCAGCAGGTTCAAGACGCGAAACTGGAGATACACATCAATGGGAAGGCTTTGCTCGGGGGCGACTGCCGACGCCAACGCTCCCTGAAGGAGCACATTGCCCGGCTGAAATTCAAAACTCGACACCGACACAGCGCTGTTGCTGGTGCTGCCGTGCGCGTTGGGACCGTCAGGGTCAAAGCTAATCGGCGATCCATAGCCAGCGTCGGCCGCCGCGCCTAGACCGATAACCGCGCAGGCGGTCGCGAACAATCGTCGTCGGAGTACTCAGTTTACCGAACATTGCCCTCGCTCCAGTCAATGAGCCGCTGCATGTCCGATAAGGACACATTCCGCGGTTAGATTTTGGCCCACTATCTCGCTCAAGTCCTCCCCCCGCCGACACCTCACTGCCCTCGAATTCTCCAGTGGACTTCAACTTTCGCCTCTATTATCGGTCAAATCGCCGAAAAATCAAGTTGAATTCGCCCGGCTGCTCTTCCCGCGATGCGTTCTCGACGGGTAATTGGCGAACGATGCCTTATTTGCCGACGAATACCGGCGTCGCCACCCTGCCAAGCCCAGGCACAGCCCCAGGACCGGAAGCATCGCCGGTTCCGGAACGGCGTGCTCTTCCACCGTGAAAAACGAAGAATTCGCGGCCGTCTGCAACTGCACGTCGCCCCCCACGCTTCCATCATTGTGAGAAACAAACGCAGGTTGAAAGCTCGTACTCTCCGTGCCAGGGGGCGCGAATCGCTGCGATGGGTCCACAGCGTCAAACGGCGCTTTCAGATTGCTCTGAAACACCATTGAGGCCAGTTGGTCACCATCCAGAAAGAAACTGGCGTCTTCTGATCCCACGCTAACCGACATATTCAGATTGCCGCCCATTTTCGTCGCCGTAATGCCCTGATAGTTGTTTACTCCACCGAATTGATCCAACGCCCCCCCAGCGCCATTCAAGCTGAAAAGGCTCGTGCTGATGCCGGTGATCGAACCACTCAGGATCGCTGTCCCATCCGTGAAGCCGTCGCCCGTCAGGTCATTGGCGCGCGTGCCGGTTGCGTCGTAGTACAGCTTGAACGAAGAGGAAGGCCCCGATGACAATGCGATGCCGTACGCGTTTTGGGTAATTTTCTGAATGACGGCCGTGAACGTCGCAACGGCCGTGATCTCAAACCCAGTGTTGGCGGTGCTCGAACGCGCAAAGTTGTTCACGGTCAGGGCATTGCTGTTGATGTCAAAGAGATTGCCCAGGCGGGCCTGGAAATAAGCATCTGACGTAAAAGTCTGGCCGATCGAGGCGTTCTGCAGGCCGTTTTGGATGAGCAGGTTGCCGGGCAGGTAGCTAAACGAACTGACGTTGGAAGCCGGGTTTTCCTGATGAAGCGAGCCATCAGGATCGAAATGAATAATCGAAGCCTGGCCAATGGAGGGCAAAGCGGCGGCCGCCAGAAAGCTGCCGCACGCAATAGCCACCCGAGTTCTCCTCAGCCGCTGATTCTTCATAGCCCGTGTGCCATGCCACATCGACTCTGCGACGGCGCAAGAAACCGAGCGCCCTCGGCCTTATTATCGGTACTGTAATGCTCGTTCGCCCCAGAGTCCAAGATTTCTGCCGCAGATCAGAAGACCCCGTAAAGGTGGTGATCACCGGCACTTGCATGATACCTGAGCGTACCAGCTGATCCATAACTACGGTAGAGTCCGCATGTTACTGTTCAGCTTGCTCAACTGGCCCACACTAGGGCCAAATCGTATGAACGCCCGATTCATATTAAGTTCTTGCGAATCGCAAAAACCCGAGACGTGACCCCCATTTGAAATGGCAATTTGGGTAATTTATTACGACGAAGGCGGGAAAATATCAAACGCGCAGTTCTGCCGTCTGGCCGATGGCTGACATATAACGTTCGCGAACCGGTTGCACGACTTCCGCGAGGAACTGCACCACCTGTTCCGGCGCCCGGCCAACGAACTTCCGAGGCTCCAGCAACTCCGTCAAATCCGCATCCTTAAACGCAGCGTCTTCACCCAGCCGCTCCAGCAGATCATTCGACTTGCCTTCCAACTTCACACCCTTGGCCGCCAGTTGCGAATGGCTCCGAATACGCTCGTGCAAGTCCTGGCGATCACCCCCCGCCCGCACCCCGGCCATCAGGATTTCTTCCGTCGCCATAAAAGGAAGCTCCGCCCGCACCGCCGCTTCAATCGTCTTGGGGTAAACCACCAACCCCCGCGCCACGTTCACGACGATCTGCAGACAGCCATCCAGCGCAAGGAACGACTCAGCAATAGTCAATCGCTTATTTGAAGAATCGTCGAGGGTCCGCTCAAACCACTGCTCGGCCGCCGTCTGAAGCGCCGACGTGCTGAGAGAGATCACAAACCGCGCAAGCCCCGTCGCACGCTCGCATCGCATCGGATTTCGTTTGTACGCCATGGCGCTCGAGCCCACTTGCTCTTCTTCAAATGGTTCTTCCACCTGCTTCATCCCGGCCAGCAGGCGGATGTCGTTGGCAAACTTGTGAACGCTGGCCGCACAATTGGCAAGGGTGCTCACAATCTGAGCGTCCACCTTGCGCGGATACGTTTGGCCGGTAACCGGAAAAGATTCGGCGAACGCAAACCGCTCGGTGACCATCCGGTCAAGCTGCTCCACCTTTTCGTGATCGTTGTCAAAGAGCGAGAGGAATGAAGCCTGCGTACCAGTAGTTCCTTTCACGCCGCGAAACTTCAACGTCCTGATCCGGTGCTCGAAATCCTCCAGATCAATCACAAAGTCCTCGGCCCAGAGCGTAGCGCGCTTGCCCACGGTGGTGAGCTGCGCCGGCTGATAATGCGTGTAGCCCAGCGTGGGCAGATCCTTCCAGCGCAGGGCAAATTGCCCCAGCGCATCAATCGCATTAGCAAGCCGCCCGGCCAGCAACTGCATCGCATCCCGCATGATGAGCAGATCCGCATTGTCCACCACATACTGCGACGTGGCCCCCAGGTGAATAATCCCCTTGGCCGCCGGCGCGGCCTCTTCAAAAGTATGGACGTGAGCCATCACATCGTGGCGCAGACGCTTCTCCCAACCCGCCGCCTTCTCAAAGTCAATCTTGTCCAGATTCGCTTCCATCTGCGCCAGCGCCAATTCGCTGATGCGAGACAGGCCCAGTTGACGCTGCGAGCGCGCCAGCTCAAGCCACAGGCGACGCCACAGCCCAAATTTATGCTGGGCGGAAAACAGCCGAAGCATTTCCGGCGAGGCATTGCGGGTGGCCAGAGGAGATTCGTAGGTGTCGGGGTTCATGAAGCGAGGATTTTAGAGCGTGGGAGGCACAGGGGGAAGGCTGCCCGCTTGCGCAAGATTGGGTGTCCAAAGGCCGCGCCTCCGCGGCAAAACCCTCTCCTCCCCCTCCGTGCCCTCCGCTGTCCTCCGTGGTAAAAAAGCTTTCCCCCGTCAAAAAGCCGCCTTGAGCCAGCCCAACAAACCATTCCCCCAACTCCGCCCCGTTGCATTTTCAAAAACTCCACACCACAATAATCACCCCCGGGCCAAAGCCGTGTCTATGATGGAAATGACCGTGCATGGATGCCGGTTATCTGTTAAGCAAACGCCCACATGGCAGCCCGGATGGGGAGTGGCACATGAGAGAAGATACCAGCACACAACTCGACGATGCGGCGGCCGACCTTCGCAAGGTGGAGATGCTCAAGGCGGTCTGCCCCTTCTGCGGCCAGATCAACCAGAAGGGCGATCTCGCCTGCCCACGCTGCGGCATGGAAGACACCCCCGGCACCCGCCAGGCCACCCGCTCCAAGGTCGGCCCGTGGTCGGTGCTTCAGCATCGCAATCCTTCGGCTCCGGGCATGAACTTCGAGACGCTGATTTCACTGATCGAAAAGGGACGGGTGACGCCACGCAGCATCGTGCGCGGGCCGACGACCCACCAGCTTTGGCGGTATGCCTCCAAGGTCAAAGGGATCAGCCGGGAGTTTGGGCTTTGCTGGGGGTGTGGGGGCGAGATCACCAAGTCATCGAAGGTTTGCCCAGGCTGCAAGCGGCTTCAGGATCCGCCGCTGAACCCGGATGCACTGATCGAGCGCACCGGCGCGGAGGCCGCGCCCACTGCCTCCACTGGAATGGCCTGGCCCTCGTCCGGGCGCGGCGGGCCTGATCTGGGGGTGATGCCGATGCCGCGTGCGTCTGAGAAGGTGGAGATGATCGAGATGGCCGACCACCGCGGCAGCCTCGAGCTGGCCGCTTTTGGCATGGGGGCGGGAGGGTCGCACCGTCACCGCCGGCCGATCCTGACGGCGCTAATCATCCTCTTTGCATTGACGATCCTCGGCGGCTGCGCGATGTACCTTTTTGATCCGAAGGACTTCAACACCGGCCAGCAGTGGGTCACGCGCGAGTGGCACGATCTGGTACGCCCTGCCCGCTCAACGCCGACAGAGCCCAGCGGTGCGCTACCTTCTGACGATGGGCGAGACGCGACCCCGCGCCTGGCGAACCTCACCCCCGTGGATTCGACCGCGGATGCCAGGCCCGCAGCGCCCACGACCAATCCAACATTCCTGTCTGATCTGTCCCCACCTCCCGCTACCCGGCCGACAACGCGCGAAACAACCGCGGCCGCAGCCACGCGTCCGTCCAATGCAGATGCCACTGCCGCCACGCGTCCAACGGCCGCGGCAGACGTTCCAGGCGGCGGCACGCAGATCGATATTGGCCCGCCAGTTCTTACACCAGCGCCGGTCGTGACGCAGACGCCGACCAAGCCGGAAACCGGGACAGCTTCAGCCGCCCTCAAGATCGATAAAGTAGCGCCCCCGTCGGAGGAAATTCAAATTACCCCGCCAGCCGCGCTCTCGCTGGATGAAGCCAAGGCGCGTGCGGGTCTGCTGCGCTTCCAGGCTTTCCAGGCGACTGCCGATAAGAACTACGCGCAGGCGGTGAAATGCTGGGAGGAGATGGCCAAGCTTCCCGCCGCCGCCCAGCACAGCGATTTGCAGCAAAACCTTCAGGAAGCGCGTGATCGACTTCGCAATCCGCGACACTGAAGCGGTTGCATGCACCTCAAAAAGATTTAGCGGATTCGCTGCTATTCCGGAGCGTTTTGCTTTGGCTGCTCGGCCTGTTGGCGCAATTCTTCCTGGCGTCGATTCAGGCGATCCTGCATCTCGCGCTGCTGGGCCTGGATCTCCGCGATATGGCGGGCATTGTCGGCGTTGATCCTCGCCACATCCGCATTGACTTTCTCCAGTTGTGCATCAATCTCCTGGCGCTGCACCTGGAGTTGTTCGCGCACCGGGCCATCGTCCACCTGCACCTCGGGCAGTGGCCGGATGAGTTTGGGATTGGGCGCGATCTGCACCGCGCCGTCGCCGACGACGTTGATCTGAATCTGTCCCTGAATCTGAGCGCCGCCGCCACCCGCAAGGCGCTGATACAGCGGGAACACATCAGGGCTGTTGGTCTTCAACTCGTCGGCGTTCTTGGCCTTGTAGCTGCTGACCACTTCCTTCCCATCCTTTTGCTCGGTGACGGTCATCGCGATGCCGTCGGCATTTTCGGTGATGTGAACCTTTCGGCCATTTTCGTCGGAGTCCACGGTCTTAACCCCGTTGCCCACGGTTACGCTGATCTGGTTGCGGACGAGGGGCATTGGCATGGGGCGAATGCCCCCGAGACGGCCGCGCCGAATAAACACCTGGTCGCCGCCGGCCACAGGCTGTTCCTGGGCATCGATGCGCGCCAGGACCGCCTCGGCCTTGGACTTAATCTCGGGGTCTTCGCTCTTGAGAGCCTCTTTCAGGCCGGGCGCGGCGGAGCGTCCCATTTTCGCCAGCTTGTTCTCGGCCTCTTCGCGCACATGGAAGTCATCGTTGCCGAGTTGGCCAATCAACTGCCGCACTTCGTCACTAACCGGCTGGGTGGCGGGCGTCGCGGGACGGGTCGCGGGGGCGGGCTCGGCGTAGATCGAGAAACAGGCGGCTGCGACGACGGCAGGGGCCACGATTTTGGCGATTGTTTGAACGGCGCGATTCATTGGGTTCTCCTCTTGATCGATTAGACGCATGGCCAAAGCAAAAGTTCCCCGCCCCGTATCATGGGGGCGAGGAACCACTTTTTGCAAGCCAATTGCGTAGGTTCTACCAAATTTACACCCTGCCGCAGCGGGCGTTGTTTACTTGCTGTCGCCGCCCTTGGGCTTCTCGTGGCCCTGGCCTTTGGCCTTCAGGGTGACCTTGACGGCCGTATCGGCGCCGTCGGCCTTGTGGGCGTGTTCATAGCCCATTCCAACTTCCTTCACAAAAGCATTGATGACGTAATCGCCGGCGGCGACGTTGTCGAAGTGGAAGTTGCCCTGCGCATCGCTGGTGGTGGTCGCGACAGCGGCTGGCTTGGCGTGGGCCGCGCCGTCGCCGCCGCCTTTGGGCTTGCCGCCCTCGGCCTGCGGCTTTGGCTCATGCTTGGCATCGCCGCCGCCGGGCTTATCGCCGTGCTTTTCCCCTTTGGGCTGGGCGTTGAACAAGTTGACCGTGGCGTTGGGAACGCCGTTGCCGTCCTTGTCCAAAACCTGGCCGGTAATCGAAGTGCCCGCGGCCGCGTCGGCCGCCTTGGCGGTCGAGAAGCCAAGAGTCAATCCCATCACGATGAGTGCGGACAACGTCCAATGAAAAGCGCGCATGGTTTCATCCTGTTTCTAAAGGTCTGAAGTTGGCCGGCCTCGCCCACATTGGACGACACCGGGCTGGTCATTCAGTAGTTATACGCCCGGCCGGCTGTTTTATTGGTGGATGAATGGATTCGTGGGAGTTGCTGGTTGCTGGTGGCTGGCTGCTGGCCGGTTTTGTGGTGCGATGTTCAACACATGGTCGCTCTCGTGATACGGCAGATGAACCTTGAGAACGTGAACCTTGTCGTTGATGGCGTCGGGAAAATTCGAAGGGGTCGGGAGTCTTTAATCACTCTCACCGCGGACTGTCAATCAATGACTCCCGACCCCTTAACATTTCTCCCGACCCCCTAGCATTTCCCAGATGCCCGCGCATCTGGATCCGGCCATATACTCCCCAGACATGAGTTGCATCAGGTCACGGGACAATCGATTCGCATTCTGCTACAAATGATGTGTGAGAGTTGGCCTGCTAACTACCGATGGTTGGGTCGCGAAGAACGATGCGGAACGTCACCGTGCGTGCCACCAGCGTGCCGCAGAAAGTGCCGGTCCGCTGCAAGATACGCACACATTCGCCGTAGGCCGTGTGCGTTGTCCTGGCCGAACTTAGAACTTGACACGCAATCCTGCGACGGTACCGTATTTGCAGATGAACAAGCCTCGCGTCAAACGTCGGCCACTCATCAGCGTCTACAACCACCCGACGATTGTTCCGAACGTCATCCCGCCTGCACCTGATCTGCGATTTAAAGATCAGCGCCAAGCACCGTCGCTTGGAGAAGTTTTGTTTCTTCCCCTCGACGAGCTGCGCGCGACTCAAGTCGGCTATTTGAACTTGATCTGCGCGACCATGCTGCCTGACACCGCCAATCTTGATGTCCCCGCCTGCATGCGCACGTTGGGCGAATGGACAGCCCTGGTACAACGAGAAACGGAAACACGGCTGTACCAGTTCCGGCGCAACCCGCAGAATACAAAAACTCCGAAGCATACTTCCGCATACTCATGATGATTACGGTGCTTCAATGTGATCTCGGCGTCACCTACGACCCCGAATGCACCAAGACGCCCATTTTCAAAAGCTCCCGAGAGGGATTCATTCACGGCCTGCTCACCGGCGACCGGCGGGGCACATGCGCGAACATGCCGGTCTTGTACCTGGCCGTGGGACGCTTGCTGGGATATCCGCTTTATCTCTCTCATACGCGCGGACATTTGTTCTGCCGCTGGCATTCCGCGCAGACAGGTGAACGTTTCAACATTGAGGGGAGCGGTGTAGGTCTTACGACAAACTCCGACGACTATTATTGCACCTGGCCCCACCCGATCACGGCGGCGGAAGTGCATCACGGCATCTACCTGCGCAGCTTCGATCCTGCGGAGGAGCTTGGCTGCTTCATGGCAACGCGAGGGCACATCCTGCAAGATCGAGGGCATGTTCTGGACGCCATCATCGCTTATTCGCACGCTCACCGGCTGTCGCCGATGGACCCGACGTGCCTGGGGTTTCTCCTGGACATGCTGAACAAGGAAATCGACCTCCGCCGCGATGGCAAAATGCCGTCGAGTTACCGGCAGGCCGAGGAGTTCAAACGGGAAATCTACGCTTCGGCGGCGCGGTTCGTCATCGACGAGCGATACATCCAACGAACGACGTGCGCGATTCCAGAGCAAACTGTAACAAACTCAGAATAAGGACGCATTATGGGCTACTCACCAATCCTTGGCCGGTTTTTGCAGCGAGATCCGATGGGAGATCCGAGCCAGTTGATACTTAGCAACGCCGTTGGGAGTATGGTTGCTCGCCCGTCTCACCCGATTGATCTAATTTCTGATTTGACTGAAATCGCCCCGAGCTTTAGCAATGGAAATCTCTTTTTGCTCTCTAGCAACGGTGGCCGACTAATTGAAAATGAGTCATCGATATTAGCATTGGATTCTGATTCCTCGGGTCTTCTGGGCGTGCAACGAATGGCCGAGGTGTCGAATCTCTACCTCTATGCCCTTGACAATCCGGTTCGATACGTCGATCCAAGCGGCGCGGTCACCACCACTTCATCATACAGCCCTCCTACCCTCGCAGGGGCATGCTTCGGAAGCTGCAAATGCACCGGGATTCCGAATTTTAAAGGCATTGGTTGGGCAGTCATTGATCTTCCGAATGCGATCCAATATTCCCTGTCGATCGCCGCAGCTATGGGACTAGCAACCAAAGCATGCGGGCTGGAAACTTGTAATGCCTGTTCGTTGGGAGCCAACCCGGCGACTCAGCCTGTGAGGCAAACAGCTTGTGTACAGGCAGCGATGAGAGCCACTTCTTTTGGAAATCCAGCGATCACATGCGTGTGTACCTAAGGCCTAAATGCCCGGTACCGGGCTGAGCGAGTAAGAAGATGCTTCCAGGTGTTGTGAAGGTCATCAGATGGTTCAAATTGACAGGTGATGCTGTCAGCACTGGCGATGTAATATGCGAAATAGAGGTTGAGAACGCCTCCATTGAACTCACGGCGTGGCGAGATGGAATTCTACGCCGTCTCGTCGACGACGGAGGCGAGGTCAAATCCGCCAACGCACTCGCGATAATATATGAGAAAGATGAAACGGCCTGACGACGAGCTTCGACGACATTCACTGCACCTGACCAATCACTGTGGCGGGAGTGTGTCACGGTATCTATCTCCGCAGTTTCGATGCTGCGATTCACGTTTTCAGAGGTAGCGTTATGGCTAGCAAAACAAAGCCTCGAAGGAATAAACACCATAAACACCCATTAACGAATTAGGCCAAGGCCATTTTTTCGCATCTACGTCAAGCATTTGCTTATGCTGTACAAAAATGCACCCAGAATACCAACGTTAATGTCTAACGTCGTACAAACGGAGCAGCAGACGTGCAGCGGCACAACCGGAGGATGGCAATGAAGGTTTCATTACGAACACTGGGAATGTTCTTGATCTTCATAGGCCTTCTTGGCCACATTTTATTTCCAGCGTACATGATTTCTTCGAATAGCGCCACCTCTAAGCCCGGCAGTGCACAGAATACCGCGCCATCATTCGTTCTTGTGACCTGCTCCTTGATAGCCTTAGTAGGCCTAACACTCTTTGGTCTTGATGCTTGGAGGATGCGTCGACAAAGAAGAAAGACGATAACTTCAAACAACGTCAGCCATTGAGAGTCAGAAAGTAATGTCTGCCCCTCGGCATCATCGCGACGCGAAGATGGCCTGAAAATAAGCGGCCGCAACCGGAGATCGATAAAAATCTCACGTGTACAATTGAACCATGACATTTGCGAAGCTTGACATCATCGTTGCTGGTCGTGTGGTTTTGCGCCATCCTCGGATGCGGATCCGGTCAGTTGTAGGAAAGTGATCGGGTGACACATTCTTCAACACAGACCCTTGCGAGCGATCGACCACCGACAGCCCCCTCACACAAGCCAACCCCTTCACCCGGCGGCTGGAGCAGGCGTATCAGGCGATATCGAGGCGGCACGGCATAGGGTCATGAACTCTAAAATATCTCAGGGGTGGCTTGTGAAGCCACGGAACGTAGCCTTGCGGGATCCCCACCCAAAGCCCGCCGCCCCCTTTCCCCGACCAGACCCAAGGATCCAACCCCAGTCGGTACCGCTCGTTCGCCCCGTCAAAAACTCCGCAGCCAGGCTTTCACCTGGTCATGGGTCATCACTTCATAGGCCGTGAGCAGGCCTTTTTCAGCAAGGAAGATGATTCGCCAATTGAGGCCGGCGCGGCATTCAAAGAGGTCTTTGTGCAGCCTCCTGATTCCCAGGCCCGAATGCAGGTGCGGGAATCCAAATCCGTCCCGCAGCGCCCTCAGGGAATCGGCGACGCGGTTGCGGTCGGCGATGCTTAATTTCCCGACGCTCCGTCGAAAGCGCGGGTGAAGATCGATCCTCATAGCTTGCCCGTGAAGGGCTTGGTGCGGCCCGAGAGCCGGGCGATTTTGACGTCGGCCTTTACCGCCCTGAAGGCGCGCCGGGCCTGATCCTCGCTTGCGCCGTATTCGTGCAGGACGTAATCCTCCGAGTGGACGGCCACCGGGCGAAGGGCCACGACTCGACCGTCAACCAGAAAACCGACATCCTCGCCGCGCAAGGCGCGCTTGAGCCAGCTCCCCAGGTTCTGCCTGCCTTCGGTAACCGATAGCGTCTTCATAGCGACATTATAGAGTCTCTGAAACAGGGGGGCAACGATTGGACGTGATGAGTATATGTCTTCTCGTCCATACGGGACAAACATTTCATCCCCGATGTGAATGGAAACGGCAGGACCCAGATTAGGGGAGACGGACCCGATAAGGGGAGACGTCCATATTTGACGAACTATCGCGCATCGCCCACGGAGTGTGCTCCGTCGAGTCCCGTCCACTCTACCCATCCGCGTCATCCGCGAAATCCGCGGTTAAAATGAATTTCGTCCATCCTACACATCCCCTCACCCTCCCTGAACTCCACACCCATCCGTGGCCGCCCCATTCCTTCCTTCAATCTGCCCCTTTTCCCAAAGCGAAAACCGAAACCCATCACATCCGCCCCAGCACCGCCCCGAATTCAACCGCCAGCCCCGTGTCCTTGAAGGCGAACACCTCCAGGTATTCAATCGCCCTGGTACAGCCCACGTAAAAGTTTGCCCGCCCCATCACGTCCGTCGGGAAGTCGTTGGCCGAGGCGAGAAGCACGCAGTAGGCGTCATATCCTTTCGCCGAGGCGACAGTCGAAACGGTCAGCCGTCCCTTCTGCCCAAGCCTCTGGTCCTTCTCTTTCTCGCTGGATGCGATGTGCACAGCATCAATGCCGGGAATCTTTGCCGCAGTTATGGCCTCAGCAAGTTCGCTCACCCGCCTGCCATAGAACGAGAGTACTTGGATGTCTTCCGCCCGGACTTCCTGCTCCCCAATCAGCCAGCGGAGCCTTGACACAATCAGTTCGTTCTCCTGCCGGGTGCCGCTCCCCACCGACAGGCGAGGTTTGGCTCCTTCCCGCGGAGCGAATCGCACCCGCCAGAAACCATTGTCCTTCTCGATCAACCCCTTCTGCTCCAGCGTGCTGATGTCCCCGAACTCTTTCGTTGGGGCCTGACCCGGCGTGGTGGCGCACGAGCCGTAGAGAACGTTGAAAGTCGCCTCCACGATTGGGCGGGTGTTGCGGAAGCACTGGTTCATCACATAAGACCGCCCACCCCGCACGTTCAATCCGAGTGACTGCCAGTTGGGGCGGCCCCGTCCGAAAAGGTTCTGTGCGTCGTCATAGAAGACGTACAGGTTCGGCTCCGACCCCGCCTTCACCCGGCACAGCTCCTTGAGCAGCCGGAACTGCTCCTCAAAAAAATCTTGCCCCTCGTCCACATAGATGGCATCGTAAGCGAGCGCCTGCATTCGCTCAGGATCGCCTTGGCGGAACTGCTGCAAGTCGCCCAGGTATTGCATCGCCTGCACGATCTGTTCAGCGTCCCGCACGCTCTGATATCGCCACAACCCTGCGTTGAACAGGTTCCACATCAGTGTGTTGAACGAGCAGACTTCGACCATCCCCTCCGGCACCGGCCTTCCGTTTCGCTGCTGAAAGGCGACGTTAATCTTCTTCTGGATGAACGGGACAAGCGTGCGGTTGAAGCACACCGCCAGCAGCCGAGGGCGGGGCGGCTTGGCGCCGAACAATCCCTCCTGATTGGCGATGAGCATCCGCTCCACCCGCCGGGCGACGTTATTGGCCAGCACGACCGTCTTGCCGCTCCCAGCCACGCCGCGCACCAGACGCGGCCCGTTCTCCCAGTTCATCGCCGACAGCCGCTGCTGCTCCTCCGAGAGCGCCTTGCTGGCTTCCGCCGCCTCGTCGAAATATCTCCCCCAGCGTCCCTTCCCCCGCGCGCCGCTGCTGGCGATCCTCCGGGCTGGCATAAAGCACTGACGTGTCCCCAAACGCCTTCCACACGCACTGGAGTTGCTCCAGCGGGCAGAGCGAGATTGGTCCCCTGGCGTGCAGGCGGTCAGAGGCTCCCAATCGCCGGGCCAAATCTGAGGAGTCGAGGTCATCGGAAAACAGAAATTCTCCCGGGCAGAACCCGTCCTCCCCAAAGCGGCCCACCCATGACGACCGGGAGATGAGCGGGAACACCACCCAATATCTAAACGGCAGCCGCACATCGTCTCCAAACGCCCGCATCGTGGCGTCTCTTATGTCGAACATGGCGTTGCGAACTTGGACGATGGGGCTACGGGTGCGGACGCCATTGGCATATCGAATGCGAAATTGCCCACCCGCCTCCAGACCTTCGATCTGGTCGAGCAGCATCCCCTTCACCTCCACGACATGCACCCCGATCTCCGGGTCGATCAGCACGATGTCCGGCGGGCGGTTGGTCTTGCGGGCCAGGCTCGGCTCACACAGCAGCGCCGACTCCGAGTTGTCGAACGTCCGAATCAAAGTCGCCAGGGCCAGGCGGTGCCCGTCATTCCCGGCCTCCTCCCAGCCCACAACTCGGCACTTTGCAGCGGCGACGACCTTCTCTAACTGCGACTTGTTCATTCGTCCTCCCTTTCCATCTTGGACAATCGCCGGCGCCGAAATCGTGGAAATAGTAGATTATCATTAACGCTAGAAAAAGAACCCCATGCGAAAGCTAAAACCCGTCACTCCCGGCCAACTCCTCCAAGAGGAATTCCTCACCCCCATGGGCCTCTCCCATTATCGCGTCTCCAAGGAGATCGGCATCCCCGTCCGGCGCATCGGCCAGATCGTCGCCGGCAAACGTTCCATCACGGCCGATACCGACCTTCGCCTCTGTCGCTTCTTCCGATTATCCAACGGCTACTGGCTCCGAGCCCAGGCCCAGCACGACACCGAGGCCTCCAGGCAGCATTGACCAAGGCGCTGTCAAAGATCAAACCATGGGCGGGAACAGCAGCATAGAAAACGAAGTGGTGTTCACCTCTCCCGATCCCCTCACCCCACATCCACCGCCTCACACAATCGGGGGAGGTATCGGGAATCGGCTCGGGCAAGGTCACGGGAGCGATGCGGCAGACGGCGGTGGGGGGGGAGTCGCACGCGCGGCCGTCAGCGACTTTTCCTGGAGCCTTCACTAATCCCTGAGAAGTGCCTGAATCAAGGAAAGCTTCTGATCGTCCGAGAGAACTCGCCAGCGACTATGCGTCGCCATCGGAACGTTAAGGGTAACGAATTGAGCCGGAACAAGATCGTTGTACCTCGTTGTCGAGAGGGAATCACAATGCGGGCATGGCGGTTCCACATTGACACCTGGTTCCAAGCCGTCGATCGGGTCGCATGTCCTCCCAACAACCAAATCAAAGGCCACGGCCGGGATGATTCCCGGATCAGTGGACGCGATCTTCTTGATCATTTCCGCAATCTCGGCCACGACGGAGTTGTTAAGACAGGAAAGTATCACCATGTCTCCGCGCACCGTACGCATGAGCCGCATGCCATAGACAAAGTCGGAAAAGTCATAGGATCTAAAGTGTTGCTTGCAGCGCTTGCATTCAAAATCAAAAATCTCCAATAGCGTCCCTGGGTCTGACATTATTTACTCCGACTGGCGGATGGCCACTGGCGTGATTTTCCCAATGCCCGTCCTGCGAAATCGTCCACTTACGCCCCCATGACGCGCCGCCGCGCAGCTATGACATTTCTCTGGGGAAGAAGATAAGGGGATTGCGCAAGTAAGCTCGCGGAAGGAGGAAAATTCTAAGGGGTCGGAAAATTCTAAGGGGTCGGAAAATTCTAAGGGGTCGGAAAATTCTAAGGGGTCGGGAGTCTTTAATCAGTCTCACCGCGGAATGTCAATCAATGACTCCCGACCCCTTAGCATTTCCCGGGGGTGGGATTGGGGCGGATTGGACTAAACAGGGCACGCACACGATCGAGATATCGCGCGCCGGCCGGCGTGAACGCGGTGTCACCGGTGCGGTCTTAAAGTGCCGGCGGGCATTTCAACGGCAACGGTGCGGCCGTCCGCAAACCGGAGCAGGTCGGGATACCGTTCAATCTTTCCAAACGCCTTGTCAATTGTCGTGACCATGATCATTCCTCCCAGTAAATGGTGATGAACACCGTCGCGTCATCGGCACCGGAATCGTCAATCGCGCAGATGATCTCAATGGGCAACCCCTCGATCACATCGCCAGCAACCGCCCATTTCGGACGTCCAAGTTCGTCTATTCCGTAGGGGACATTCGTAATACTGACAATTCCCCGGTGTTCTCCGGCGGGGGTCAGCCGTTGTCAATCTTGAAACTGGACGAGGCCTGGTTGTTGATGGAATTGGGGTCGAGGGCGGCGTCCTGGGCAATGATGGTTGATGTGTACGTGGTTGTGGCGCTGGGGATTACCTTGATGGCAAGCTGGGCGGAGGAGCTGGCGGCAATCTTGCCGATGGTCCAGACTGCCGTCGTGGAATTGTAGGAGCCGTCGCCGCTGACCTGCGAGACGGTGGTGAACTGGGGGAGGGTGATGTTGGCCGCGACGCTGGAGGCGTCGCTGGGCCCGTTGTTAGCGACGGTGTAGGTGAACGTGACGGGCACCTGCGGAAGCTGGTCGACGGTGACGTCGTTGGTGGCGGAGGCCTGGAGATCGGCGACGGGGTTCAGGTCGTCGATGTCGGTATTGGTGTTGTTGGAGGAGTTGAGGTCGATGATGCCGGAGGGGGTGGCGACGGTTGCGGTGTCCGTGAGCTTGCCAGTGGCGGAAGAGAGGATGGTGGTGTTGACGGTGTAGGTGATGGTGCCGCCGGCCGGGACATCGACGGATTCGCTGATGTTGCCGGTTCCGGAGGCGTTGAAACTGGTCCCGGTGGTGCCGACGGCGGTCCAGGAGATGTTGGTGACCGTGGCGGGGAAGTTGTCGGTGACCTTGGCGCCCTTGACATCGGTTGGGCCGTTATTTTTTACGACGAGAGTATAGGTGTAGGAGGTGCCCGGGATGTTGGGGGGCAGCGGGACGACGGGTGGCAAGGACGCAGGAGGCGCGGCGCAGGAGGCAAGGGCGGGAAAAGGGGAGGAGGAGGGAAGGGAACGCCGATTGGAACGGTAATGATGCCCGCCCCGATGACTTCGATGGAAAGATCGGCCGCGGGGAGAACCGTAGCAGTGGAGTGGGTGGTGAAATGATGGCCGTGATTGTTGACGTCAACGTTGACAGTAAAGACGCCGGAGCCGGCGTAGGTGTGGGCGCCGAAGACGCGGAAGGGGGCGTTGGGGGTCGGACTGATGTTGGCGGTGGATGTCGGAGTGCCGTCGCCCCAGTCGATGGTAGCGGTGTAGGCCGGTGCGTCGGGGAACGGGTCAGTGAAGGTGGCGATAAGCGCTGAGGCCGCCAGGGTCTGCTTCAGCGTGAAGCGCCGGGGCAGAACATTCAGTGGGGCATCGGCGATGGTGGCGGTGGAGTGGGCGGTGGTGGCGAACTTGTTGGAGAGGATGTGAAGGTAGACGCTGACAGGGTAGGAGCCGTGGGCGGTGTAGGTGTGGGAGGCGGTGACGTTGAACTTGCCGCCGCCGAGGGAGACGATGGTTCCGGCGGAGTGGCCGCCGAGCGTCCAGTCGATGTCGGCGGAGAAGCCGGTCCTGGCGATGGACGGATCGGTGCAGGAGAAGGAGGCGACAATCGCGTTATTGATGGTCTGGCCTTCGTTGACGGCCAGGGTTTTGCCGGCGACGTTGGTGATTGTGGCGGAGAGGAGATACCGGGGTTCGAAACGTTCGAAGACGTAGCGGCGCAGCGCGGGCTTGCGATTTGAGGAGCGGCGGATCATTTTCAACCAGTTTGCCAGGGGCGGCTGGACACGGCGGATCGAGAAGAACGCGAGAACGCAAACGGCGGAATATTATCGCGAATTTGGAGGCGATGCAATAATTTGCCACGGCGAGCACGCGGGCGATCAGGGCAATCGCGTTTGACCACCACGTTACCAAAAGACCCTCACCCAATCTTTCACCTCCCGCTGACGCGGGATTCCCAATCGCGTACCGGCAGAGGAGCCGGAAATAGCAAACGCGAATACCCTGCGCGGGCGATCACGCCGGCACCCGAAGACACGGCTGGGACGCCGCCGGGGCCTTTTGAGAGGTAGAGTCGAGACGTGACGCGGTGGTTTAGACTGAGCCTGTCTGTTTTCCGGCCCTTTCGTCTGCCAGTGCCTCATCAGCTAAACCCTGCTCCGCTTCCACGTCCCGCTCATCGAACCGCACGTGCGGATGTGCCACCCCCCCCCGCCAGCCACGGCCGTTGTCCGCGCCCGCCACGCCCCCTCCGTCTCATCTCCCTCCCCATCCGCGCCCATCCGCGCCCATCCGCGCAAATCCGCGGCTGAAAATTCCTGATTGTCCCTTGCCTCCCCTCCTCCACAGCGTAGGTCAATGTTAGCTTCCACTCTTGACATTTACCCTAACATCCATCTACACTACCTCCAGCGTCAACTGGCCAGCGCCAGCATCGCCGCCCCATCCCCAGATGGGGCACAACAAGGGGAACCCATGCTCATCCATCCCAGCACCCACCAGAGCACCGGATGCAAATCCGGGACTTCTTCCCCCGCCCTCCGCCAAGCCATTTTTAGCCCCGATTCGACGCGTCGTTTGGTGGTCGGTTATGTGTCGTTTGATAGTCGGTTAGTGGTCGGTTGGTGGTCGGTTACGTGTCGGTTGGTGGTCGATTGGTGGTCGGTTATGTGTCCCTTTTTACAAGCCACTTCTGGCCTAAACCCTTGTCAACACTCACCCCCCTCCCAAAATCCCCTGCGCAACTCAATTGCAACACCAATAAACTCACCAAAACCGACCACCATCCCGCCCGCCACCCCACCCCCCATCTCCCCCATTCATCCTTCTTCCTTCATACTTCTAACTTCCCCGCCATCTTCTTCCTCGGTGTCCTCAGTGTCCTCTGTGGCTAAAACAAAGCACGCACCCGACCCTTCCCCCATTCAAACTTCTTCCTTCCTACTCCAAACTTCAACCTCCCCCTCTGGCAACCACACCCCAAAACCTTTACACTCCCCCTCGTCTCCGGCGGAGGCTTTCAACGAGGAGATCGGACACCGCATCGTGTTTGACGGCTACGAAGTCAACGGACTCTACGACGAAATGTTCGTCCACGCGGGCGTTCCGCGCCCCCATTACCAGGCCGTTCACCAACGCCTCAGTACCCTCGGCCACGCCGCCTTCGAACGCCGCCGCCGAATGGCCGACGTCTCCTTCCGCAATCAGGGCATCACCTTCACCGTCTACAACGACACCCGCGGCGTCGAAAAAATCTTCCCCTTCGATCTTGTCCCCCGCATCATCCCGGCCACCGAGTGGGACGCCATCGAGCGCGGCCTCGCCCAGCGCCTCACCGCCCTCAATATGTTCTGCCACGACGTCTATCACGATCAGCGCATCCTGCGTGAAAATGTCATCCCCGCGGAGCTGATCTACGGTGCCAAAATCTTCCGCCGTGAAATGTTCCATGTCAACGTCCCCCACAACATCTACATCCACATCTGCGGCACCGATCTCGTCCGCGACCACGCCGGCCGATACTTCGTCCTCGAAGACAACGGCCGAACCCCCAGCGGCGTCAGCTACGTTCTCGAAAACCGCGGCATCATGAAACGCGTCCTCTCCTCCATCTTCAGCGCCTACCGCGTCCGCGCGATCGAAGACTACCCCTACAACCTCCTCCAGTGCCTCCGCTACGTGGCGCCGCCCCGCGCGACGAACCCACCATCGTCGTCATGACCCCCGGCATCTACAACTCGGCCTATTTCGAACACAGCTTCCTCGCCCGCCAGATGGGCGTCGAGCTCGTCGAAGGCCGCGACCTTCTTGTCGAAAACAACTTCGTCTACATGCGCACCACCGCCGGCCTTCGCCGCGTCGATGTCATCTACCGCCGCATCGACGACGACTTCCTCGACCCCCTCTGCTTCCGACCCGACAGTGCCCTGGGCGTCCCCGGCCTCATGAACGCCTACCGCTGCGGCAACGTCGCCCTCGTCAACGCCGCCGGCACCGGCGTCGCCGACGATAAAGTCCATCTACCCCTTCGTCCCCGACATGATCCGCTTCTACCTCAAGCAAGACCCTATCCTCGACAACGTCCCCACCTACATCTGCGCCGCGGCGCCGATTGCCAGCACGTCCTCGAGAACCTCCACCAGCTTGTCGTCAAATCCACCAACGAATCCGGCGGCTACGGCATGCTCATGGGCCACCAGGCTTCCAAAAAAGAACGCGACGAGTTCGCCGACAAAATCCGCTCCGATCCACGCAACTTCATCGCCCAGCCCATCGTCGAGCTCAGCCAGCACCCCAGCTACTGCGACGGCAAATTCGAAGGCCGCCGCATCGATCTCCGCCCCTACATCCTCTACGGCGAAAAACCTGTCGTCATGCCCGGCGGCCTCACCCGCGTCGCCCTCCGCAAGGGCAGCCTCGTCGTCAACAGTTCCCAGGGCGGCGGCAGCAAAGACACCTGGGTGCTCGAAGAAGAGGAGACCCCATCCTGATGTCCATGGCCACCACCATCACCAGCCCCGGCAAATCAGCCCAACAGGCCGCTCGCCCCATGCTCGCGCGACGCCGATTCCATGTACTGGATGAGCCGCTACGTCGAACGCACCGAGCACATCGCCCGTATGCTCCAGGTCAACGCCAGCCTCCTGACCGACGTGGCCGACCTGGGCCCCATCCTCCTCCAGCGCCAGTGGGGCAGCGTCCTGCACGTCATGCACGTCAAAGATCCTCCCCCGGGCAAGGAATCCATCGGCCGGCGCATCGCCCAGTTCATGATGTTCGGCGCCGACAACCCCAACAGCGTCCTCAACTGCCTCACCCATGCCCGCGAAAACGCCCGGGCCATTCGCGAAAACATCTCCACCGAAATGTGGGAATCCCTCAACACCCTCTACTGGTCCATCCGCGCCGACGACGCCCCGGCCCGTTTCGAAGACGCCCCCGACGACATGTACAACCAGCTCATGATCGGCTCGATGCTCTTCCAGGGCCTCACCGATCAAACCCTCGCCCACGATCAGGGCTGGCTCTTCACGCTCCTGGGAAAATTCGTCGAGCGCGTCGACGTCACCTGCCGCCTCCTCGAAACCAAATGGGAAATTCTCGGCCCCAGCGAAACCGCCCTCGACACCCCCATCCGCAATATCCACTGGATGGCCGTCCTCCGCAGTTGCTGCTCCCTCGAAACCTACCGCCGCCGCAACATGGCCGACATGGATCCCATCGGCATCGCCGCCTTCCTCATCCTCGAGCCGATCTTCCCCCGCAGCATCCGCTTCTCCGTCGGCAAAGCCCACGAGGCGATGGCCCGCATCCGCGCTGAAATCAACCCCCGCGCCATCGACACCGCCGAGCGCATCCTCGGCCGACTCCACGCCCAACTCGACTACATCGAAATGCCCGAAATCCTCAACGAAGGCCTCGCCCCCTTCCTCCAGAAAATCCAGGAACAAGTCGGCCAGGCCGTCCTCGCAGTCCAGAAAGCCTACTTCCTTCATTAGCTGGAAGTCCCAGGAACCCAACGCCACTGAAGAATCGCTTTGGCCCCAAACCCACCGCCCGAATTTGCAAACCCGCCCCTTTGCTGGCATCCTACCACCCACTGCAATTTGCAAAGGAACCCATGCACCACCGCCCACTTCTTCTCCTGGCCGTCCTCCTCCTCTCCATCGCCCCCACCCTCCGCGCCGCCGATTACTCCGATCCGCGCAAGACCGTCCAGTCCCTCTCCGACGCCATCAAAACCGGCGACCCCAAAGCCATCCGCGACGCCATGGTGATGGCCGACGAGCGCCAGTCCAGGCTCCTCGACTCCCTCGCCGCCGCCATCGCCGCCCAGCACAACATGGAAGCCGCCGCCAGCGCCAAGTTCGGTCCCGCCGCCAAAGAATTGGTCGATGAAGGCGCTTCCCTCGAAGGCCAGATCAACACCGTCCTCAAGCACATCGCCACCGTCAACGTCATCACCGCCGGCGACACCGCCACCCTCACCCTCAAAGGCCCCACCACCGCCCCCTCTACCGCGCCCTCAAGCGCCCCCGCCACCGCCCCGGCCATCTCAGAGCAAGACAACCAGCCCGACCCCCTTCACTTCCGCAAGACCGCCGACGGCTGGAAAATCGACGCCGCCCGCATGATGGATCTGGATTCCCCCGACCGCGCCAAGGAAGCCGAAGAACTCACCCCCAAGCTCGCCAAAGTCTGGGGCGAAATCGCCGCCAGCATCAACGCCGGCAAATACGCCACCGTCGACGCCGCCCGCGAAGCCCTGGCCGACAAAATCGCCGCCGCCCTCAACGGCCAGTAATCTTTTACTCGCCTCCGGCGCCCGCCCCCTCCCAACCCCGCGTAGAATAATCCACGAGGAATCTATGACTTACCACGGAATCGTCAGCAACGGCATCGTAGTCATCGAAGGCGAAAAACCCGCCGAGGGTACAGTCGTGGAAATCGTTCCCGTGAACCCTACCAGGGATGAACTGCAGAATGATCCCGCCTTTGGCATTTGGCGCGACCGTACCGATCTGCCCGAGGATTCCGGCGAGGCATCGTTAGAGCTTCGACGCCGGGCCCAGCTGCGCGGGGATCATGTCTAACATCATCGTGGACAGCTCGATCCTCATCGACTTTCTTCGCGGGCGTAGTGAGGCGGTTGCGTTTATCAGTGCCCCGCCCGCTGGCCAAAAAATCACTCTCCACGTCGTCGTCGCGGCCGAACTCCTCCAAGGCGTCCGCGACGCCCGCGAACAACGCTCAATCGACGGGTTTCTACTGAAATACCCACTCCTCACACTTTCCGAATCCGACTCACTTACAGCCCTGGATCTCTTGCGGCGCTTCCGCCTATCGCACGGCATTGGCTGGCAAGACTGCCTCATCGCGGCCACCTGCATTCGTCTTAACGCTCCGCTTGCCACTCGAAACGTAAAGCATTTCTCCCCCATCCCAGACCTCCAACTCCTCCGCCCTTACTAGCCCTCGTAAAAACCCCATGCCCATTGCCACCCTCACCAACATCGAAAAAACCTTCGGCAAGCGAACCCTCTTCGACAAGCTCAACCTCAACGTCTACCGCGGCGAGCGCATCGGCCTGATCGGCGACAACGGCTCGGGCAAAACCTCCCTCTTCAAAGTCCTCAACGGCGAATTCGCCATCGATCACGGCGTCGCCGCCGTCGGCAAAACCACCAAGCTCGGCTACCTCCAGCAAGACCCCGTCTTCGACGAAACCAACACCGTCATCGACGAGGCCGAACTCGCCTTCGCCGACCTCCACCGCCTCTCCCACCGCCTCCGCGACATCGAGCACGATATGGCCGCCCACACCGGCGAAGCCCTCGAAAAAATCCTCCACCAATACCAGAACGTCCAGCACGATTTCGACCTCGCCGGCGGCTACGCCTGGCGCCATCGCCTCGAAGCCACCCTGCAGGGCGTCGGCCTCGAAAAATCCTCGTGGGAACAACCCGTCTCCACCCTCTCCGGCGGCCAGCGCTCACGCCTCGCCCTCGCAAAGCTCCTTATCGCAGAACCCGATCTCCTCCTCCTCGACGAGCCCACCAACCACCTCGACCTCGCCGCCATCGAGTGGCTCGAAAACTACCTCCTCCGCTTCACCGGCGCCGTCGTCCTCATCTCCCACGACCGCTACCTCCTCGACCGCCTCGCCACCCGCATCGTCTGGCTCACCCGCTGCAAGCTCGAAAGCTTCAAGGGCAACTACTCCTCCTTCGTCCAGCAGCGCGCACTCCTCGAACTCACCCAGCAACGCGCCTTCGAAGAGCAGCAGGCCGACATTGAAAAGCAGCAGGAGTTCATCCGCCGCTTCGGCGCCGGCCAGCGCTCCCGCGAAGCACAGGGCCGCGCCAAGCGCCTCGACCGCCTCCTCAAAAGCGACGCCATGATCGACCAGGTCCAGGCCCAGCGCAAAATAAACCTCTCCCTCGACACCTCCCAGCGCGCCGGCGATCAGGTGCTGGGCGTCCGCGAGCTCTCCAAGGCCTACGACGGCCGCCAACTCTGGAAAGACATCAAGTTCTTCGTCAAACGCGGCGAGCGCATCGGCATCATCGGCCCCAACGGCTCGGGCAAAACCACCCTGCTCGACGTTCTCCTGGCCAACCGCGACGCCGACGCCGGCGACATCAAATGGGGCGCGAACCTCAACATCGGCTACTACGATCAGCGCCTCGACCAATTCGATCCCGAAAACACCGTCATGGAAGAAGTCCGCGGCGATCGCGACATCAAGGATCAGGAACTTCGCGAAGTCCTCGCTCTCATGCTCTTCAAAAGCCAGGACATCGAAAAACAAATCGGTATGCTCAGCGGCGGCGAACGCGCCCGCGTCCGCCTCGCCCAGCTCCTGGTCGACAAGCCCAACGTCCTGGTCCTCGACGAGCCCACCAACCACCTCGACATCGCCTCCCGCGAAGCCCTCGAAGCCGCCCTCTCCGAATATCCCGGCACGATCCTGTGCGTCAGCCACGACCGCTACTTCCTCGACCGCGTCGCCCAGCGCCTCCTGGTCCTCGACCCGCCCGCCCTCCACGACTTCGCCGGCAACTACTCCGCCTGGTCCCAAAAACTCCACGCTACCGAACAGCAATCCAAATCTGACAAGCCCAAAACCTCCAAGCCCGAATCCGCCACAACCAAACCCGACACCAAGCCCAAGAAAGACAACCCCTACCTCCGACCTTTCGGCCGCCTCACCGTCGAACAACTCGAAAAAGAAATCGCCAAAGCCGAAAAAGAACTGGCCGCCGTCCAAGCCTCCTTCTCCGACCCCGCCACCTTCAAATACCCCGCCAAACAGCAGGAAACCCAGGAAGAATTCGAAGCCTTAACCCAGCAGCT
Organism: uncultured Phycisphaerales bacterium; assembly: GCA_963788015.1. Lineage (GTDB taxonomy): Bacteria > Planctomycetota > Phycisphaerae > Tepidisphaerales > Tepidisphaeraceae > JBBRHH01. The sequence goes on along the minus strand of CAWBEY010000010.1, from coordinate 779,432 downwards.
CCAGCAACTCGAAGAAGAATACTTCGCCCGCGAACTCTAAAAGAAATGAGCGCACGCAAACAACCTATCTGCGGTACCGGTCTGTGGCACTGGTCTGTGGCACTGGTCTGTGGCACGGGCGCCTCGCAGCGCCTCGCCCGTGACGTTACAATCCCAACATCCCAGCGCAAAAATTCATCCCCAAGATTGCCAGCCCCCTCAAATCAAAATATCATCCCCACATCAACCCCTCCCGCGCCAACCTCCTTTAACCAATAGAAGTGAGAAACAATGGAAGCATTGATGATTGGCGTGTCGGGAATGCGTGGGACGATTGGCGGGACGTTGACGCCGGTTGTGATCGGCCAGATGGCGTCGGCTTATGCATGTTGGCTGAATGCGACGCAGAGGCCGGCGGCGGGGCATTTTCGGGTCGTGTTTGGACGCGACTCTCGGCCGAGCGGGTTTTGGGTGCGGGATGCGGCGGTCGCAGCGCTGACGGCGAGCGGGGTGGAAGTGATTGATCTGGACGTGGTGACGACGCCGGGGGTGGCGATGATGGTGAAACATCTGGGGGCGGATGGGGGGATGATCGCGACGGCCTCGCACAATCCCATTGAGTGGAACGGGCTGAAGCTGCTGAACGCGCAATCGGTGGCGCTGCCGCCGGCAAGCGCGGAGGAGATCAAGCGGCGGTATCTGCGCAGGAGAGCGAGTATGTGCGGGTGGAGAAGCTGGTCTCGCCCAGGCGCAACAGCGAGACGCACGCGCTGCATGTAAAGCGGGTGCTGGATCACGTGGACGTGCTGGGGATTTCGACCAAGCGGTACAAGGTGGTGGTGGATAGTGTGAACGGGGCGGGGTGCGTGACGTCGGCGACGATGCTGAGCAAACTGGGGTGCCAGCTTGTGCATTTGAATGCGACGCCGGATGGGCAGTTTCCGCATGAACCGGAGCCGACGGCCGGGAATCTGACGGAGCTTGCGGAGGCGGTGCGGCGGCAGCGGGCGGATGTGGGGTTTGCGCAGGATCCGGACGCGGATCGGCTGGCCATAGTGGATGAGAATGGAACGTATATCGGAGAGGAATATTCGCTGGCGCTGGCGGCGAAATATGTGCTGGCGAAACGGCCTGGGGTGACGGTGACCAACCTTTCGAGCAGCCGGATGCTGGACGACATCGCGAGCGCCACGGGCAGCAGTGTGATCCGCACGGCCGTGGGGGAGGCCAACGTGGTGGAGGCGATGGTGAGGCATGGCTCGACGATTGGCGGGGAAGGCAATGGCGGGGTGATCGATCCGCGCATCGTGCCGGGCCGGGATTCGCTGGTGGGGATGGCGTATGTGCTGCAACTGATGGCGTCGAGCGGAAAGTCGCTGAGCCAATTGGTGGCGGAGATCCCAAAGTATGAGATCGTGAAGACGAAATTTGAGTGCCGGCGGGAGGATGCCAACAAGGTGGTGGAAGCGCTGAAGGAGGACTTTGCGGCGGAGAAGGTGGACACGCAGGATGGAATACGGATTGACTGGGACCGGGCGTGGGTGCACGCGCGGCCAAGCAATACGGAGCCGATCATGCGGATCATCGCGGAGGCGCCGGACCGGGCGACGGCCGAGGGGCGGATTGGGCAGGTGCAGGAGGTGGTGAGGCGGGTGCTGGGGTGAGGGGGGAGTTGAATCACGAGGATGCACATGGCCGACAGGATCACATCATAGGACGTTAGAGTTTTTATCGTAGGAAGAGTTGGGAGTGATTTTTCGGGGTGGGGTGCGGCGGGTAGGATTGGGAAGATGAAGCGAAACCATCGTGTTGGATTGGCGGCGGTTTTATTTTTTGGACTTTTTATTCAGGGGCGCGTTTGGGCAGAGGGGTTTGAGGCGACTTCTAGTTATGAGAAGAAGACGGTGGAGGGGTGGACGGTTTATGTGAGCAAGGAGCTCGCGAAGGACAGGCCGGAGTTGGCGGGGAAGGTGGTGGAGTTGTTGCGGGTGAAGTTGTATGAGGTGGGGCGGGTGTTGCCGGCCGGGGCGGTGGCGAAGATTCATGATGTGCCGATCTGGATGGAGTGGAAAGACCGGGACGTTGTTGGGGCGTGTTATCATCCGTCGGTGGATTGGCTGCGGGGGCATGGGTTTAATCCGGACAAGGCCGGGGGAGTGGAGATTGGGGATGCGGAGCATTTTCTATCTTGGAGCTTGGCGCAGCCGGCCATGGTGCTGCATGAGTTGTCGCACGCGTATCACCATCGGGTGCTGGGGTATGACAACTCGGAGGTAAAGGCGGCGTATGACGCGGCCGTGGCGTCGCATTCGTACGATTCGGTGCTGAACATCAGCGGCCGGATGGAGAAGGCGTATGCGATGAACAACCCGCAGGAATATTTTGCCGAGTGCAGCGAGGCGTATTTCGGGACGAATGATTTTTATCCGTTTGTGCGGGCGGAATTGGAGAAGCATGATCCGGGGATGTATGCGTTGTTGAAGAAGGTTTGGAATAAGGGGGCTACGACGCGGCCGGCGGTTGGGCGGGATTAATCGCGAACGCGACGAGCAGGAGTGGGGTCGGCCTAGGACGAGAGCCCTCACCCCCGCCCTTCCACCTCCCGCTGACGCGGGAACCCAGATAGCGTACTGGGAGAGGGAGAGATGGTTTGAAATCCTGGTGTGCCTGAGGGAAGATCAGTGATGGAGACCGGGATTGCTGCTATTTTTTGGACTTGTCCACCTTCGCCCAGGTATCGCGCAGGGAGACGGTGCGGTTGAAGACGGGGGTGGTGGGGGTGGAGTGTTTGTCGACGGCGAAGTAGCCGTGGCGCTCGAACTGGTAGCGGGCGCCGACGGGTGCGTTGGCGAGGCTGGGCTCGAGGCGGGCGTCTGAAAGGATTTCGAGGGAGTTGGGGTTTAGGTTCACTTTCCAATCCTGGCCTTCGGGAACATCATCGGGGTCGGGCTTGGTGAAGAGGTGATCGTAGAGGCGCACCTCGGCCTGGATGGCGTGATCGGCCGAGACCCAGTGGAGGGTGCCTTTGACTTTGCGGCGGTCGGGGGAGTCGCCGCCGCGGGTGGCGGGGTCGTAGGTGCAGTGAACTTCGATGACGTTGCCTTGGGCATCTTTGAGGACGCTGGTGCATTTGATGAAATAGGCGTAGCGCAGGCGGACTTCCTGGCCGGGCGTGAGGCGGAAGTATTTGGGCGGCGGGACTTCGCGGAAGTCGTCCTGCTCGATGTAGATCACGCGGGAGAAGGGGACTTTGCGGGTGCCGGCGGCCGAGTCTTCGGGGTTGTTGACGGCGTCGAGGGCTTCAACCTGGTTTTCGGGATAGTTGTCGATGACCACCTTGAGCGGCCGCAAAACACCCATGACGCGCGGGGCACGTTTGTTGAGATCTTCGCGGAGGAAGTTTTCCAGCACCTGGATCTCGACGGTGCTGTTGAACTTGTTGACGCCGATGTGCTTGCAAAAGGCGCGGATGGATTCAGGCGTGTAGCCCTTTCGCCGGAAGCCGGAAATGGTGGGCATGCGGGGGTCGTCCCAGGCGCTGACGATGTTTTCCTGCACCAGTTGGAGGAGCTTGCGCTTGGAAAGCATGGTGTGGGTGAGGTTAAGGCGGGCGAACTCGATCTGCTGGGGGTGCCAGATTTTTTTGCCCCAGGGGCCTGAGCCGTCATCGGTGCGGCCTTCGTTCACGGAGGCGATGAACCAGTCATAGAGAGGGCGGTGATTTTCAAATTCGAGGGTGCAGATGGAGTGGGTGATTTGCTCGGTGGAATCTTCGAAGCCGTGGGCCCAGTCGTACATTGGATAGATACACCACTTGTCACCGGTGTTGTGGTGGGGCTCGTGGAGGATGCGGTACATGACCGGGTCGCGCATGTTGAGGTTTGGCGATGACATGTCGATCTTGTGCGCGCAGGGTCTTGGAGCCGTCGGGGAATTCGCCTTTGCTCATGCGGTCGAAAAGGTCCAGGCTTTCTTCGATGGGGCGGTCGCGGAAGGGGCTGTTTTGGCCGGGGCGGGTGAGGGTGCCGCGGTGCTGGCGGATTTGATCGCCGTTCAGATCATCGACATACGCTTTGCCTTTTTTGATCAGCTCGACGGCGTAGGCGTACATGGTGTCGAAGTAATCGGAGGCCCAGTATTTTCCGGACCAGGTGAAGCCCAGCCAGCGGACGTCTTCTTCGATGGAGCGGACGTATTCTTCTTCTTCCTTGGCCGGGTTGGTGTCGTCGTAGCGGAGGTTGCACAGGCCGTTGTATTCGAGGGCGATGCCGAAGTTGATGCAGATGGATTTGGCGTGGCCGATGTGGAGGTAGCCGTTGGGCTCGGGGGGAAAGCGGGTCGCAACGCGGCCGGCCCATTTGCCGGTGTGCAGATCGTCTTCGACGATGCGGCGGATGAAGTCGAGACCTTCCTTCTCCTCGCCCGACGATGTTGGCGGCTGGTTGGCGGGAGTGGAGGCTTTGGGAGACCTTGCGGGGTCGTCGGCGGGCGGGGTGTTCATGGCGGTCCTCTTGGGCGCGGTTGTTGTGCACGGTGGTGCTCGCGGTCGATTCTGGGAAACGATACGGGTTTTACAGGATGGAAATCAATTTGTCGCGGGTAGGCGTGGGCTGGCGTGGAAATGGCGGGCAGTGTCAGGCTTCCTGAACTGTGGCGACGATCTCGGCCTGCTCGGCTTCGGTGAGTTCGTTATAGAAGGGGAGGCGTAGGAGGCGGTCGGTGATGTTTTCGGTGATGGGGCAGTCGCCTTGTTGGCCGCCAAATTTCTTGCCCATGTCGGAGAGGTGGAGGGGGAGGTAGTGAAAGACGCTGAGGATGCCGCGGTCGCGGAGCCGGCCGATGAGGCGCAGTGCGTTTCTGGAGGGAAGGGAGCAGCAGGTAATACATGTGGTAGCTGTGCTCGCAATGATCGGGAACAAAGGGGGTGCGGACATCGTTGCGGGCGGCCCAGTCGCCCAGGTGGTGGTGGTAATATTCCCAGACGCGGCGACGCTTGGATTGGATGGTTTGCCAGGCCTCAAGCTGGCCAAAAAGAAAGGCGGCCAGAACGTCGGACATGAGATAGCTGGAGCCGACGTCGACCCAGGTGTATTTGTCGACTTCATTGCGAAAGAACCGGCTGCGATTGGTGCCTTTTTCGCGGATGATCTCGGCCCGTTCGATGTACTGGGGATCGTTAATGAGAAGCGCGCCCCCTTCGCCGCAGGTGATGTTTTTGGTTTCGTGGAAGCTTTGGGTGGCCAGTGGGGAGAGGGTGCCGAGGTATTTGCCTTTGTACTTGCCGAACAGGCCGTGGGCATTGTCTTCGACGACGGGGATGTTGTGGCCAGAAGCGATGTCGAGAATCGCATCCATCTCGCAGGCGACGCCGGCGTAGTGGACGGGGACGATGCATTTGGTGCGCGGGGTGATGAGGCGCTCCAGGCGGTGTTCGTCGAGGTTGAGGGTGTCGGGGCGGATGTCGATGAAGACGGGCTTTGCGCCGCGGAGGACGAAGGCGTTGACGGTGGAAACGAAGGTGAAGGAGGGGACGATGACTTCATCACCCGGGGCGATGTTGAGAAGCAGGGCGGCCATTTCCAGGGCGTGGGTGCAGGAGGTGGTGAGAAGCGCTTTGCGAACGCCAAGGGTTTGTTCGAGCAGCGCGTGGCATTTTTTGGTGAAGGTTTGATCGCCGGCGATTTGGCCTATGGACATGGCCTCGGCGATGTATTGCTGCTCGCGGCCCATGAGGGAGGAGCGGTTGAAGGGGATGCGGGGGGGAGAGGGCACTTTTTCTTAGGTATCGGAAAGGAGGTTTACCACGGAGGCACGGAGGAGATTGGGTAATGGCCGGGGACGAGTATTGGTTGCGTGAATATGTGGGCGGGGAAGGGGGAGATGAGGGTGTCGGGGCATGGGCGGGGCGCCCATGCCACGTGTGGAGGGAGGTCGGAGACAACCGTGTCCGGACATGGGCGGGACGCCCATGCTACGTTTTGGGGAGGGGGTGCTCGGTTCGGTGTGGAGTGGGGTCATGGGGGTGGCTTGTACCACTTGTGATAATACAGTTGGACGTCGGAGGTGAGAAATCCGTGGCGCTGGTAGAGGCGCTGGGCGGGGATGTTGCGGGATTGGGTGACGACGGCGGCGCTGGCCAGGCCGCGGGAGGCGAACCAGAAGAGGGCCTGATGCACCAGGGCGCTGCCGACGCCGGTGCGCTGGCGGGAGGGGTCAACGCCCATCAGGCCGATGGAGCCGATGTCGCGGCGCTCGTCGATGTCGCAGGTGATGTAGCCGCTGACCTGGCCTTCCAGGTCGTGTACGAAGACGGCGTCGGATCGGCCGGCAACGCTCTGGCGGATCCAGGTTTCGTAAAGCGCCTGGCATTTGTCGCGCGGGATGTTTTGATCGGCGTAAAAGCGGGTGTGGTGGAAGCCTTCGCGGGTGATGGATTCGAGTTGGGGGAGATCGGCGGGGGTGGCCGGGCGAACGACGTTGCTCAGCGGTGGCGTTTGATCAGCTTCGGTGAGGGGGCGGACGAAGGTGAGGCGGATATCGACTAGCGTAAAGCTGGCCGCGTGGGCCAGATTTGTATGCTCCGGCAGGTCAGACATGCTGAGGTGATACAGGAGTGTGATGTTGTTCTGGGCGCACCAGGCGTCGATCGCGGGCGCGGTGGCCACGTCGAGGATGGGAAGGCGTGTGCGGGCGATGGGGAAGCCGAAGAATTCGGAGTCCCAGGGTAAGAGTTCACAGGCGCCGGCGATTGGAAGCGGGTTGGTGGCCAAGGGTGAGATGTCCGCTTTAGCGGTTGGAAAAGACGGCCGCCACACCAACGTTGAAGCCGGCGAGCAATAACGAGGTGGCGCTTTGCTCGGCGGTAAATCGGCCATGCTCGCGATAAGTCAGGCCGTCGAGCCGCAGGACGGTGATTCGGGATTCCTGGGGATCGACGATCCAGTATTCGGGGATGCCGGCGCGGGCATACTCGAAGCGCTTAAGCTCGATGTCGCGGCGGCGGTCATCGTTGCTCACCACCTCCATGACCAGATCGGCCCCGGACCAGAATTGCTCGCCCATGCGCGAGGCGTGCTGTTTGAGCATGAAGACCACGTCGGGCTCACGGAACTTTCCGGGCCAGAGGCGAACGCGCAGTCGCGCGAACAAAACTGTTCCCAAGTCGTTTTTCGAAGTAAACAGCAGGAGCAACTGATAGAGATGTGCGACGATCAGTTGGTGCGAAGTTGTGGGCATGACCAGCAGCTCCGGTGTGCCGTTGGAGAATTCGATCAGACGGTTGCTGTCGAGTTGCAGGTATTCCTGTTCGCTCCACTGGCCATGGGGGGGGAAAAGCTCGGCGATATCCCAGACTGGCTCAGCGGGATCTGCGGAGATGGGGGGGTTGGTTAGGGCGGAAGACATTGGTTTGCGATTATAGCAGCGATTCACCCTACCGACATTCCCGGCGCTCGACGCTTTTCACAATGCCGCGACCCGCCCGTGACTACCCCTCAGCCGCCTCGATCGTCGCCGTCATCGACCCCGCGCACCTTGGAATCCGCACGTCTTTTCCAAACGCGTGAATCTGATCGCGCATCAGCGTCGCCTTTTCCCGCGTTGTTGTTGCCACAATTGCCCGCCCCTTCCGGTCCACCTGCCAGGCCATCTCAAATGCCTTGTTCTGATCGTAGCCAAACAACTTCCCCAGCATCAGCACCACATAGTCATAACTGTGATCGTCGTCGTTCAACAGGATCACGTTATAAGGCGGCTCTTTTTTGGGCTTTGTGGAAGGCCGCGTCTGCGGCGCCTTCTTGGGCTTAACCGCCGCCCCCGCCGGTGGTTTGGTTGTGTCATTGTCGGCCATCGCCATTTCCTCACGTCAAACGGTTCTCTCCCCAATAACAAACCGCGCGGCGGCCCGGAATGCAAGCCCAATTTTCACCTGCAACCTCCGACCTCGTCATTGCAGCCGCCCCACCTGCTCCTCAATCCGCCCCAGCTCCGCCTCGGCGGCCGCCAACTGATCCCGCGTCTGCTGCACCAGGTGCGCCGGGGCCTTTTGCGAATAGGATGGATTCGCAAGCCGCGCCTGCAGCGTCTCGATCTGCTTCGCCTTCACATCCCGCTCCTTGCCCAGCCGCATTTTCTCGGCCTCCACGTCCACCTTCCCCGCCACCGGCTGAACATACACATCACACCCCGCCGCCTGCGCAATCGACGCATTTGCCGGCGCCAGCAAATCCGGCCCGACCTCCTTCAGCTTGCAATTGCCCAGAAGCTCAACAATCGCCCGATTGCCCTCAATGTCTCCAACCAAATTGCTGGCCGCGCTGATGCGCACCTCCACCGTCTCGCGATCCGGCACATTTGTCTTGCTCCGAATATTGCGAATCGCGCCGATCAACTCCTGAAGCCGCGCGAAGATAACTTCCGCTCCCTCGTCGACCAGCCCGTCATCCATCATTGGCCAGTCAGCACGAATCAGCATTGGGCTGCTGTCGGACGCCAGTCGCGTCGAAAGCCCTCGACTTGGCCGAGCCTCATTCAGTTTCCCCCAGATGATCTCCGTGATAAACGGAATCATCGGATGCATCAGCCGCAGCGCTGCATCCAGACAGGCCGCCAGCACATTCGACACCTGCCCCGCCCGCCCCGACTCCGATGTATCACGCAGGGCCGGCTTCACGGCCTCCACATACCAGTCGCACAGATCTCGCCAGAAAAAGTCATAGCAGCTCTTGGCATACGCATCGAACCGATACGACCGCAGCGCCTCATTCACATCCTTCACCGTGTGCGCCAGCCGCGACAGGATCCATCGATCCGCCAGCGACCATTTGTTCTCATCGGCCGCCACAGGCGGAATCGCCCGCAGATGCCCCAGCGCAAACCGCGCTGCGTTCCACAGCTTGTTACAAAAATTCCGGCCGCCATCAAACTTCGGCGACGTGTTCTTCCCGGACTTCTCATCATGCTCCACCGGCATCCGCACATCCTGTGTGCTGGTGGTGATCAGCGTCAGCGTAAACCGCATCGCGTCCGCCCCGTGCGATCCGATGATGTCGTTGGGATCTACTCCATTCCCCAGCATCTTCGACATCTTTCGCCCCTCCCCATCCTGAATCATCGCATGAATGAAGACATCCTTGAAAGGCAGGCAGTCCCGAAAGTAAATGTTAAACATCACCATGCGGCTCACCCAGAGCGTGATAATCTCTCGCGCCGTGCAAAGGACATTCGACGGATTCCATTTGTGAAGATCCGCCGTGTCGTCCGGCCAACCCAGCGTGGAGAGGGGCCAAAGCCCCGAAGAAAACCACGTATCCAGCACATCCGGATCCTGAACAAATCCCAGGGCCTCAAGTGTCTCCAGCGCCTCGGCATCCACCTCCGACCGCACGCACGCAAAGCTGTTCTGCAGGTCCACCGCCGCCGTCTCCGTCCTCCGCGGCCCATGCTGCAGCGCCACCCGCCCTTCCTTCTCAAGCACAACCAGCTTCTTGATCAAGTCGCCCAGCACGATGTCCGACTTCGAATCCACCGCCGCATGATCACAAAAACTCCACACTGGAATCCGATGTCCCCACCACAACTGCCGGCTAATACACCAATCCCGAATATTCTCATGCCAGCTCTGAAACGTCTTCCCATACCGCCCCGGATAAAACCGCAATTCCCCCTCCCAAGACGTAGCATGGGCGTCCCGCCCATGTCCCTCCACAGGCCCTCCAGACACGGGCGAGGCGCCCGTACCACTAATGATCTCCTCCTCTTCCCTCCGTGCCTCCGTGCCTCCGTGGTTATCCCCGCCCTCCCGCTCCGCCATCGCCCGCAGTGCCGCCCCCGCCAGCCGATCATCCGTCACCTTTACATACCACTGGTCGCTCAGATACGGCTCGATGGGCACATGCGACCGATAGCTATGTCCCACGCTGTGCCGATACGGCTTCACATCCTCCAGCAACTTGTTCTGCCGAAACCACTCCACAATCGCCCGCCGCGCTTCATACCGGTCCAGCCCCAGCACAAAGCCCGCCTCCCCCACGTCGCTCCAGCCATGCTTGTCCGAGATCGCCCCGTCCGGCCCAAGCACGTTAATCACCGGCAAATTGTGCTTCCGCCCCAGCTCATAGTCATTGGGATCATGCGCCGGCGTCACCTTCAAAAATCCGCTCGCATACCGCGCCTTGGCATCCTCCGACTCCGCGTCGGCCAGCACCACATACTCATCCTCAATAATCGGGATAATCCGCCCAACAATCGGCAATCGTACGCTCTTCCCGAGCAGCGCCGCCGCCCGGGGGTCTTTGGGATTGATAGCGACGGCCGTATCTCCCAGCATCGTCTCCGGCCGTGTCGTCGCCACCGTCACATATTCCGTAGCATGGGCGTCTCGCCCATGGGCCACGGGCGGGACGCCCGTGCTACTTTCCAGCGGATACCGCATGTAATAAAAATGCCCATCCACCTCCTCCATCTCCACCTCATCATCCGCCAGCGCCGTCTGCGTTGCCGGGTCCCAGTTCACAAGCCGTTTCCCCCGATAAATCAGCCCATCCTTAAACAGCCTGAAAAATGCCTCGCGCACGGCCTTCGCCCGCGGCCCATCCATGGTAAACGCCTGCCGCTCCCAGTCGCACGAGCACCCCATCGCCTTCAGCTGCGCCGTGATCTTCGCCTCATACTCATCCTTCCACGCCTGGATCTTCCCCACAAACTCCTCGCGCCCGAAATCCGTGCGCTTCTTCCCCTCCTCCTTCAGCACCCGCTTCTCCACCACCGTCTGCGTGGCGATCCCTGCATGGTCCGTTCCCGGCAGCCACACCGTGTTGTCCCCCAGCATCCGATGCCAGCGCGTAAGAATGTCCTGCAGCGTGTTGTTCAGTGCATGCCCCAGGTGCAGCGCGGCCGTCACATTCGGCGGCGGAATCACAATCGCATACGCCTGGCCCGCATCCCCCGCCTCCGCATGAAACGCCCGCGCCTCATCCCATATCGCTTGCGCCTGCCCCTGCGTGCTGCCCGGGTCATACGCCTTGGAAAGTTCACTCGCCGCCCCGGCCATCGTGTTCATCATGCTCATGTCTAATGCTTTCGCCCGCGTTCAACGGCAGACGTTAAATCAATTCAAGAACCTAATTTAGGTTGTTCCCTTTCTTACCCCCTCTCCCACTACCCCCCTCTCCCACTACGGTGGGAGAGGGCGGGGGTGAGGGCTCTTCTCTTAAATTACTCCCCCCCTCACTTCCCCCCAATGCAATACAAATGCGTATACGTCCGCAAAAATATCTCCCCATCCGACATCGCCAGCGTTGCATTCGTCCCCTCTCCGATGTTGTTCGTCCCCACGAGCGTAAACTCCTTTGGATTGGGCGCGAACACCACCGTATCCCCGCGCTGGCTGGTCGCATACAGGCCATCCGCCGTCCCCACCAGCGAGCTCCAGAACCGCTGCCCATCCCCGAAATGCCGCCACTTTTCCTCCCCCGTCGCAATGTCGATGCACTGAAACCCCGGCTCGCTCACCATGTAAAGATACTGCCCCAGGATCACCCCCGTCCCGATCCGCTGCGGGATCCGCTCCGTCTTCCGCCACAGCCGATTCCCGGCCGTCACATCTCCCGACATCTCCTGGTTCCCCCCAACCTTCACCCCAATCGCCGCCCCCGCATACCCCGCCATCGCCACGATTGTATTGCCATCCGGCGCGACCATCGGATCGCTATACGCCAACGGCCCGGTCCCCTCGCAATGCCACAAAATCTTTCCGCTCCCCGGCTCATACGCGTTCAAATGAAACGGCATCGCCACCAGCACCTGCTCCTGTCCGCCCACCTTCGCAATCACCGGCGTCGCCCACGATCCCAGCCATCCCCGCGTCTTGGCGCTGGTGTCGTCCGCCCCTCCCGGCTCTTCCGTTTGCCATAAAATCTTCCCGCTCTTCTTGTCCACCGCCACGACAAACGACCGCGCCCCCGGCCCGCAATTCACAATCACCGACTCCCCGAAAATCACCGGCGAACTCCCATACCCCCAGATATGCCCGAAGCTCCCCAAGTCCAGGTTCCATAGTTCCTTCCCCTCATAGTCGTAGCAATACAGCCCGGCCGACCCGTGCCACACTACCACCCGCTCCCCGTCCGCCGCCGGCGTGGTCGCACAATACGGATTTTGCGCGTGCGTCGGCTCCTCCTTCTCATACCGCACCGTCTTGACCCAGAGCTTCTTCCCACTGGCCCGGTCAAAACAATAAACACTCCGCCCATGTCCCTTGCGATCCTCCGCGCAGCACACGAACACTTTGCCTTTTGAAACAATCGGACTCCCGTTCCCACTGGCCGGCAACTCCGCCACCCACTTCACATTCTTTTCCGGCACCCACTCCACCGGCCAATTTCCTCCCTCCGCCATCCCCGCGCACTTCCCACCCCGAAACCCCTCCCAGTCCCCACCCAAAGCCCTTGCCGCCCCTCCCAAAATCATCCCCAGCAGCGCCGCCACACAAATCCCCCAAGGACAACGGCCGCGCCGCAGATTCACCGAATAATCAATTTCACTCGCCAAGGGCCGCCTCCGTTGGCTCGGATTCATCCCCGTTTCCTTCCCCGCCACTTGCCTCCACAGTGGTTTCCTCCGCCGGCTCATCCGCCAGGTGCAACGACGCCTGCGCATAAGTCTTCCGATGCTCTTCAGACGCGCTCACGATCTCGAAATCGCCGCCCGACCCCTCGCTCTCCTGCACCAGCACCTTCTTCTCCCGAATCAATTCCAACAGCGCCAGAAAAACCCCGATCATCTCGCTGCGGCTCTTGCGCCCTTCCAGAAGTTGCCGAAAGCTCAGGCGATCCTCGCGCTTCAGCCGGTCTTCAATGTCGGCCGCATGAAGGTCAATGGGCGTGTCATCATAAACAACCTCGTGATACCGCGGCTTGCGCTGTCCCACCTCCTGCATCAGTTGATTGAACGCCGCCAGCAAATCCCAAATCTGCACTTCCTCCAAATCCACTGGCGGCGGTTCGTCGCTCTGCCCCTCCAGCTTCGCGGGCACGCGCGGATAGCGCTGCTGGTGGCTCTGGTGCTGCACCTCCAGCGCCGCCGCACGATCCTTAAACCGCTTATACTCCAGCAGCTTCTGCACCAGCTCATAGCGTGGGTCGGCCAATTCCGCCATGGCCGACGGATCGCCGCTTGCCTCCGCCGCCTGCCGCGGCAGGAGCGTGGCCGACTTAATCTCCATCAGCGTCGCCGCCACCACCAGAAAATCCCCAGCGATGTTGATGTCCAGCCCATGCTCGCGGGTGATGTCCTTGAGCATGCTCACATACCCCATGTACCCTTCCGTGATCCGGGAGATGGGGATGTCGTAAATGTCCAGCTCATCGCGCTTGATCAGGTAAAGCAGGAGATCGAGCGGGCCATTGTAGATGTCAAGTTCAACGCGATACTCCACGACCATCCTTGATTGGGGGAGGTTGATTCTAATGAAGCAGGCCCGATAATCCAACGCGACCTCAAAACCACAAGGAGCCACGGATGGCGCATGGGTATGGATCGGGGGCCATCAGCCGGGCACGACGCCCCGCACGGTGTTGATCAATCATCCACTGCCCCTCGGGTTTGCTCAATCTCGTTCGCGCTAAGGAGAAATCAGCCTGCACAAAGAGATTCAAACTTTCGCACGCAACGTCATCAGCGTCGAAGCCGACGCGGTGGCCGCCGTGGCGCGCGCCATCGACGATGGCTTCAGCAAGGCCGTCAGCCTGATCCTCGACTGCCCCGGCGCGATTCTCACCACCGGCATCGGCAAGGCCGGCCACGTCGCCCGCAAGCTCGCCGCCACCTTCTCCAGCACCGGAACCCCCAGCCACTTCCTCTCCCCAACCGACGCCGTCCACGGCGATCTAGGCTCCATCCGCCAGGGCGACGTCGTTCTCGTCCTCTCCGCCAGTGGCGAGAGCGATGAAATCCTCCGCCTCCTCAACCTCGTCAAAAAGCTCGACCATGTCGTCATCGCCATGACCGCCACCCGCACCAGCGGCTTGGGCCGCTTTGCCGACGTCGTCCTGGCCATGGGCAAAATCGAAGAAGCCTGCCCGCTTGGCCTGGCCCCAAGCGCCTCCACCACCGCCATGCTCGCCCTGGGCGATGCCCTCGCCCTCAGCGTCATGAAGCTTCGCAACTTCACCGCCGAAGACTTCGCCCTCTTTCACCCCGCCGGCCAGCTCGGCCGAAAGCTTATTCGCGTCAAGGAAGCCATGACCTTCCGTCTGGGCGAAAATCTCCCCGTCGCTTCCGATCAGCTCACCGTCGGCCAGGTCCTCCACGCCGTCAGCACCATCAAGCGCCGCAGCGGCGCGGTCATTCTGATCAGCGCCGACGGAAAAATGACCGGCATCTTCTCCGATTCCGATCTCCGCCGTCTCGTCACCACCGACGACGGCGCCGCCCTCTCCCGCCCTGTCGCCCAGGTGATGACCAAAAACCCCAAACGCCTCAGCGGCGAACACCTCGCCAGCGAAGCGATGGCCATCTTCCGCCAGTACCGCATCGACGAGCTTCCCGTCGTCGATGAAGATGACCGCCCCATCGGCCTGATCGATGTCCAGGACCTGGTGGTCCTCAAGATGTTCGACGTGGATGAAACCCAAACGGATTGATTCAACATCATGCGCTCCCTCGTCATCATCCTCACCACCGTCGCATTCCTGTTCGGCGGCTTTGCCGTCTACTGGTGGGTCTCCGGCACCAGCCTGAAAAAATTCAAAACCCACGGCCAAACCAGCTCCAAAGACACGGATGCCCCGCCCGCTCAGGTCGGCGTCGGCAGCTCCGTCGGCCCCACCACCGATACGTGGCTGCTCCACTACGACAAGAAAACCAACCTCCTCAGCTCCCGCATGCGCATCAAGTACAGCGAGCCTCAGAAAGATGGCCGGACCAAAGTTGAGAAAGCCGAAGCGGAATTTTTCCTCAGCGACAAGCAGATCCTCCGCCTCTACGGCGAAACCGGCATGGTCGTCATGCAGCAGGAAATGCGCAAGGGAAATGAGCTGGGCGGCTTCAACCAATCGCCCGCGCGGGGCGACCTCCACGACGTCACCGTTGAGCTTTTCAGATCTTCCGACGATCCCACCGCCACCATGACGCTCACCATGAACAACGCGTCATTCGACAACGAATCCTTGCGCATCTACACCCAAAGCTTCAAAGATCCCCAAACGCAGCAGACCATCGCAGCCGACATGGTCCCCGTCACCATCCGCGGCGACGATTACGATTTCGACGGCAAAGGCCTGGAAATCCGCTGGAACGAGCGCGATCACCGCCTGGAATTTCTGAAGGTCTACCATGGCGACCGCCTTGTCATCAAAAACCAGAAATTCTTTGACGAGCTCCAATCACCCGCCGCCCCCGCGCCCGCCAACCGTCCGCCGGGCAGCATTGTCGAGGGCGTGCTGGATGCCCCGCTCCCCGCACTTCTGGCCGCCGCCGATCCCAAATCCGCGGCCGGCCCGATTCAGAAAGATCCCCGCCGCATCCGCCCGGCCACCTCCCGCCCCACCACACAAAGCAACGAACCCGTCTATCGTGCCACCTTCTACGACGATGTCATCGTCACCCAGGGCCCGGAGATGGTCGCCAAGGCCCAGCGCATGCAAGTCGACTTCCGCCGCGGCCAGGACCACTCCACCACCAAACCCGCCACCCAGCGCACCTGGCGCAACGCCAACCCCACAACCAATCAAGCCGCCGCCCCGGCCACTCAACCCGCCACCGCACTCGCCCCACCCACCATCGCCGCCGACGCTGCCACCCCCCCAACAACGCTCCCCTCCACCGGTCCCACAACCCTCGCCGCCGCCCCAACCACCAAGCCCACCGAGCCCGTCATCGTCACCTGGACCGGCCCGCTCACCGTCGCCCCCCTCGAAGATGAAACCGCCTCCCTGATCGCCGTCGGCCAGGCCGTCGTCAAACTCACCAGCACCAGCCTCGTCCCCGTCTCCGTCGAGCAAAAAGGCAGCAAAATCACCGGCGCTACCCTCAAGTTCTGGACCGCCGATCATGCCTTCCAAGCCGACGAAGGCCCCGGCGTTCCCGTGGTCATGACCGACACCCAGGGCGCCCGCATCACCACTCCCAAGCTCGACTTCTCCCAATACCAGGGCATCGCCCACCTCATCGGCCACAGCAACGCCCATCTCCCGGTTCGCTCCGACGAAGGCGCCAACCCCGCCCAGAAGGGCGAAGAGCTTTACACCGAGTGGGCCGACGAATGCACGCTCTTCTTTATCGAAGGCGCCAATCACCAAACGGTTATCGACCGCGCCGACCTGCGCGGCGACGTGCTCGTGAAACATCCGCAACTCCTACTTAAATCCAAACTCCTCGCACTCCGCTTCGACGCCCCGCCCCCCACCACCAAGCCCGCGCTAACCACCGCCCCTTCAACACGCCCCGCCACAATCGCCTCCACCCACCCCACAACCGTCGCCTCCACCCAGGCCGCCACCAAGCCGGCCGCCCATGACATGCAGGTCAATCTCAAAGAACTCGTCGCCACTGACGACGTGCATTGCGAGATGCTCGACAACGCCAAAGAGATGCGCACCATCGACTGCCGCCGCCTGGAAGTCACCACCGCCCGCACCGCCGACTCCAAGCTCTATCCCCGCCACCTGATCGCCGACGGCAACGTTCACGCCGTCGATCCCAAGCAGGATCTCCGCTCCGGCTACCTCTCTATCACGCTCGCCCCCTCGACCCGCCCCTCCACGCGCCCCACCACCCAGGCCTCCACAAAACCATCCACACGCACCTCCGTCCGCTCCACCACCAAGCCCTCCAGCCGTCCCGCCGGCGCTGATCAGATGGCCGGCACGGAGCTGGAAAGCCTTGAAGCCCACGATCACGTCATCGTCAACAGCAAGGACAGCGGCAGCGCCACCGCCGATGAAATGATCGTCCTGGCCACCGGCCCCAACCAGCAGACCGTTCACCTCCACGGCCGCCCCGCCACCGCCACCCAGCACAACAGCACCATCACCGGCCCAACCATCAAATTCTTCTCCGACACCCAGGGCGTCAACGTCCCCGGCCCTGGCACGCTTCAATCCTTTCAGCAGGACGCCGCCGGCGGCGAACCCCGCCCCATGAACGTCGCGTGGCAGACCAGCCTTAACGGCGACGGTGTGAGCAATCACTTCGAAGTCATCGGCGGCGTGGTTGCCACCAGCATCCAACCCGACGGCAGCATGGACACCGCCAAAGGCGACCGCATCACCCTCCTCCTCGCCGACGCGCCCCCGCCCACCACCCGCCCTTCCACACAAGCCACCACCCAATCCGCCACCCGCCCCACCCGTGTCACCACCCGCGCTACAACAGCCCCCGCCACCCAGGCCGTCGCAACCTCCAAACCCACCAGCAAGCCCTCGGCCGAAGAGGGCGTTTTTGGCCGCAAGATCATCCAGCGCGTCATCCTCCAGGACAAAGCCAGCGTCAACTCCACCACCGTCGATGCTCAGCAAAAACTCCTCCGCGCCATGCAGATGGATGCCTCCACCATCCAATACGACATGATCTCCAAGCGCCTGCTCGTTCCCGTTCCCGGCACCCTCCGCCTCGAAGATCACCGCGAGCCCGCCAAAGCCGCTCCCAAAGCCGGCGCACCCAACCCCGGACAAGACGCCGGAAATCCCACCGATCTCCGTGGCCAATCCGCCATGGCCTGGGAAAAGCAACTCCTCTACGACGAAGCCGGCAGACAAGCCGTCATGGAAGGCAATGTCCGCGTCGGCCACACCGATGAAGGCGCCGACCCCAAAGTCTTCGAAATGTACGGCGACCGCTTCGTCGCCGATCTCGAGCCCGCCGACCCCAACGCCCCCCCCGCCCCCGCCGGCGCTCAGGGCCCGCGCACGCAGGTCAAGCACATTCACGGCGAAGGCCACATCGCCTTCCGCACCAACGGCCTCTGGTTCGACGCCGACACCATCGACTACGATCCCGCCACCCACATCATGATCGCCCGCGGCTCCGATCGCCGCCCCGCCCGCCGCCTCAACGACAAGGAAGGCCCCGAACAAGGCCTCGAAACCGCCACCTTCCCCGAAATCGAATACAACGCCCAGACCTCCGACTTCAACTTCCCCAAAGGCATGAACGCCACCGCCGGCCGCACCGCCCCCACCAAACGCAAGCCCTGAACCTCCTCCAAATGGCATTCTGACTTCTTCCTTCATCATTCTTCCTTCCCCAGATGCAATCCCCCGCACGGCGCGGTATGAAAGTACCCAACCCGGAGCACCCCATGCCCTCCTTCCCCCGCGCCTCTCCTGTGCATCCTTCTCCTCACCCCTTCCCTCGCCTTCCCCGACATCATCACCCTTCGCGACGGCACCACCTACAACGGCACGGCCATCAAGCAGGGCGACGAATGGTGGATCAAAACCGCCGAGGGAAAATCCATCGTCGTCTCCGTCTCCCAGGTCACCTCCATCTCCTCCAACCCCCTCCCCTCCTCCAAAACCCCTCCCGCCTCGCGCCCCATCGGCGCACCTACCTGGAACGTCGCCAAGCACAAGGCCGAAGACGCCGAAACCGCGCTGGCGGCCGTTGCCATCTGGCAAAAATTCCTCGACGCCACACCCCCCGGCCCCGAACGCGACGCCGGCGCTAAAGAGCAGGAACGCTACCTCCAGTACGTTGACACCGGCGCTGAAAAGATCAACCTCAAATGGGTGTCGGGCGACGACAAAAAAGCCCTCATCACAAAGGCCAGCGAACTGTTCGACCAGACCGTCACGCCCCTCATCAAGGCCAAAAAATTCCCCGAAGCGCTTAAAAAGCTCGATGACGTCGGCAAGATCTATCCCAACTCCTTTCCGCTGCTCTTCCTGATCGCATGGACGAACATGCACGCCCAGAAGTTCAACGAATCAATCAAGTATTACGAAGTCGCCCTGCACAATCGCCCCGATTCTCCCGAAGCCCTGAACAACCTCGCCGCCCTCGTCGTCGCCACCCAAAACTCCTACCAGCGCGGCCTGGCCCTTCTGGCCCGCGCCGCGGAAAGCCAGGACAGCGAAGGCCTGGCCAAAAATCTCGCCAAGACCGTTGCCATGATGCCTGAGGAGATGACCCACGACGCCCGCTACAAACCCGCCATCGAGCTCTCCAAAAAACTCATGGAACGCTACAAGCTCGACCCTGCCACCAACTGGGCCACCTCCAACTGGATCGTCATGGCCAGCCGCGATGAGGCCCTCGGCGGCCAGGAGCCCTACAGCCCGGGCCTGGGCACCGCCACCGGCTTTGCCATTCGCGACGACGGCCTGATCCTCACCAGCAAACACGTCGTTGAAAAGTCCGACGCCATCATGCTCATACTCCCCGACGGCTCGCGCAAGTCCGCCGAGTTTGTCGCCGCCGACACCGACTCCAATCTCGCCCTCCTCCGCGTCAAAGACGCCAAGCTTTCCACCCTTCGCATCGCCAGCGATCCCATCCCCAACGACGCCCCCTGTTTCACGGCCGGCTATTTCCAGTTCGCCAGCCTCTCCCCCGAACTCCGCATCATGCCCGCCACGGTCAAGGACAGCGCTAAGGCCCTCATCGGCGCCGACATCCGCATCACCGCCGATCTCACCCCAGAGCGCCAGCGGCGGCCCCCTCCTAGACCCCACCGCCCAGGTGGCCGGCATCCTCACCTACAAAAGCGTCTTCTCCGGCAACAACGACCACGCCTCGGCCATCAGCACCGCCCGAATTCGCGCCTTCCTCGCCCGCCAGAAGATCACCCTCCCCCCAAACCCAAGCCCCCCCGCACAACTCACCCAAACCGAGATGGCTGTGAAGGTCCAACCGGCCATAGTCGGAATCATCGCAGCCAAACAAGCCGCTACCAACTAGCGACCTGCAACCAGGGAACCTCATGCTCCGCCCGATCCGCATCACCCGACAGTTCACCAAAACCCCCGCCAGCTCCGTCCTCTGGCATCAGGGCGAGACCACTTCGACCGCGCCGCCTCACCAGATGCTCGACCTCGCCGTCCTGGGCTGCCAGCAAATCATGCAAGCCCAGTCCACCGCCCTCCAAACCCCATCCACCCGCGCCACCTAATTCACGGCCTGGCCTGAATCGCATACATATATTCCTCACCCTTCAAATACATCACGTCCCCCACAAATACCGGCGAGCTGTAGAACGCCTCCTGCTTGCAGGGATTTCCGCTCTGGCCCGCGGGAAAAATGTTTTCCAGGATATTTCGCCCAAGCTCCTGATAGGTGGGCCCAGGCTTGAGAATGATCGTGTAGCCGGCATCATCCACAAGGTAAATGTTCTTGCCGCCAAGGGTTGGGCTGGCGACGGCGCCATACAAAAAGCGGTCATAGCGCGCGTACCAGTCCAGCCAGCGCCGGTAAACACTTTTCTGCGATTTGATATCCACGGCCATCAAGCCGCCGCTCATGTCCATCGCATAAACCAACTCATCAACGCAAAGCGGCGATGCCACCCAAAAAGACATGCCGCGCAAAGGCACGTTGTTGTCGATCCATTTCAGCTCGAAGAGCTGCTTGATCTCCCCCTTCTCGGCCATAGCCTCAGGAAGTCTAAAGGCGCTAAAGGCAGTGTTGTCATCCCCCCACCCCTTCATCCGGTCGGGAACATAAACCACGCCATCCTGCACGACCGGCGTTTCTTCGCCGAACATGTTCGAGTCGTTGGATGCGATCTTCGCACCATCGGAAAGTCGAAACAAACTTAAAAATCGCCCCGCACTTTTGCAAAAAATAGCCGGTTCGCCGGCAATTCGAACCACTTGCGGCGATGCGCCGGAAAATTCAGGGCACGGTTGTTTCCACACCACTTTTCCCGTGGCCGCGTCAAAGGCCACCAGCGTGCGATTGGCGCCATAAATCAGTTTGCCCTGGCACAGAACCGGCGAGGTGTGCAGCCCATGCTCCGCCGCGCCGAAGCTTTCATGATGGGTCCACACGCGTTTTCCGGCCAGATCAAAACAGCAGACGATGCTGGCGCCAACGCCCTTCATCCCGCCGCCGCACGCCCAATAGACCAAGGCGCCGTCCGTGCAGGGCGTGGCGTTGCTGGAGGACACTTCGTTGCCAAACATCGGTGGGAAACGCTTGCGGTCAATCGCCTGGAATTCCTTATGAATCTTCGCCTCGGCCTCGATCTTCTCCTTGATCTTTTTGTCCAGCGCCGCCTGCTGATCGGAAGACATTCCCTGGGGGCTCACCATGGCGTTAATGGCAGCCGTTACTTCCTCATTCAGCCGATCAAGCTGGGCGACAAGCGGCTCGATGCGCTCCTTGCTCGTGGCCCGATCCTCGGGCCCAATCGCATCCCAGGGCGTGTTGGAGTGAATCCACAGCACCTTGCCATCGGTGCGGCTGACGCACATCAAATCCGAAATGGCCGAGCCAAAAAAGATTTTGTCCCCGACGACAACCGGCTGCGACATGCTCCGGCCAGTCACGCGGGTCATCCAGCCGACATTTTTTGTCTGGTACGTGACCGGTCCGGCGGGAGTCAGATAAGCAACCGTTCGCCAGCGGCTGGTGATCCCCTCACCCCCTTTGGTCGGATCTTCTCCGCTTGCAACCTTGACCAGCAGGCGGTTCCACCCCTTGGCCAGGTTCACCTCGATCTCCTTCTTGTTCCACGTATTGCCGTTGGTTTCGACCACCACCGCCAGGGGCTGGCCATTCAGCCAGGCCCTGGCCGCCGTTCCCCAGTTCAGGTTCGTCAGGTTCACCTTCCCGCCGGTCGGTGAATGAATGTAGGTATGGGCGTACGCAACCTTGTTGGCAAAATCCCCCTCGATCTTGAAATGCATCCCATCCCGCGAGGCTTCCCGTGAGAACCTGGCGAACATGCACAAAAAATCCACGTTGAGATGCCGGCAAATGCCGCCATTGTGAGCGTGCGTCGTCTGCGTCTCCATGCTCACATGATCCAGCTTCCACACCGTATCGGCGGCCTTGGCACCTTCCGTGGGTTCAACGGCCGTCTCATTGCCCAGAAAATCCTTCTCGATGTCCTTGCCTGGATCCGTTGCGTCGAACGGTCCGGCGACCAGCCAATCCTTTATGGTGAAATTTTCCAGCAGAACGGCCTCTTTGCCCGGTTCGCCGGCCGGCTTGTTCGCCTGATACTTAATCTCCGCAGTGATGCCCGTGGCCCGGCGGCTCCACTCCATCGGCGGATTCGCCCCCGGATAGCGGCCGGTGCCATCGCCCCGCCACCCAGCCGGAAACTCAGGGGTGGGTTGAACGTCGGCCGCCCCCATCAAGCGATGGTCTGGAGTTGGCACCGTCTGTGCCCGGAGTCGGGGATTTCCAATCACACCAATGATCAGAAAGACAAAAACAAAGCCCACGCAAGAGCAGTCCATTCGCCACGACTCCTGGTAATCAGTAGTGCTGGCCATCACGTGCAATCCTTTCGCCATTTGTCATTTCTCCCCGATGCAAACGATCTTGCCGCCGTCGCGGAGGAAAATTTCCTTGCCGCTGAACGCGGGAGTTGCGCCGCTGCCGTCGGCCAATTTATTTCGAGCGATTTCCTTCGCCGCGCGGGTTGCTTCCAGAACCACCATCTCGCCCTGGTTGGACGTGGCAATCAGATACTTCCCCGCCAGCGTCAGGCTCGGATAGGCGATGGGGCCGGTGGCGTCGGCCGCCGGAAACAACTGCCTGGGCTCGAAGAGGGGATTGATCTTGCCTTTGCCATTGGCATCAAATGCAAAAAGGTCGCCGTTGCCTTGCAGGACGAAAAGTACCCCATCGTGAAGAATGGGAGACCCAAAAACATCCCCCTCGATATCAGCGCTCCAGACTTCATCATCCTTGAAGGCCGCGCTCACGCGGATCGACTGTGCCCCCCCATCGGTAAAATAAACCACGCCGTCGTGCGCCAGCGGGCTGGGATGAATGCTGTGGCCAATATCCTTGGCCAGGCTCTTACCATCATCCGCGCGCACGATGTCGCCGGCCGGGGTGGCGATGACTTGCAGATCCCCGATCTTCATCCCCACGGGCGTGCCATAGGTCGATTGGGCCTCGTCGTTCATCCACAATTTCTTACCGGTCGCCGGATCGAATGCGTACAGGTTGGTCATCGAGACGATCAGCTTCCCACCAATCATAACCGGCGAGGCGCTGCGCCCATATCCGGTACTCTGATCCGCATCAATAAACGCGATCCATGCCGGCTTCCCATCCAGGTCAATCGTGCGCACGATGCCGTTGGCCAGCACAATGTAAACGAATTTCCCATCGGTCAGCGGCGTGGCGGCCATCATCCCTGACCCAGCTTTGGGCGGAGTGTATTCATCAGCAATGGCCCGTTGTTTGGCATCAGACAAATCCGCGGGGTTGGTCTGAATCTTCCATCGCAACGCGCCCGTGGCCCGATCGAGACAGCTCAGCAGATTGGGCTCGGAGGTGACCAGGACATCCTTATCGGTGACGACCGGCGACGAATAGCTCTTGGCGACCCGCGTGCTCCAAACGGTATTTTTCTGAAGGGTCCACGAAGCGGGCGGGGTTGCCCCCGGAAACTCGCCGCTGCCATTACCGCGCCACCCCACGGGATGCTCGGCCGACGGCTTATAATCGGCGGTACCCATCGCCAGCGCAGGCTCGGCGCGTGTCGGCCGCGCAAAGCAAACCAAAAGCACAACAAACGCGACCACCCGGGCAATCAATCTCGATTGAATTCGATTCTGTTTGATCATGTTCATCTCAGGTCAATCACTTTTCGCGAATGCAATAAAGATATTCGCTTCCCTTCAGATACAGCGCCCGTCCGTCAAAAATCGGCGAGGCGTAAAACATTTCCTGCTTGTAGTCCTTCCAGTCAGAAAACACCTGGTTCTCGATGATGTTGCGGCCGGCTTCCTTGAATTCGCGGCCGGGCTCGAACAGGAGCGATGAGCCCGTGTTGTCGAAAATGTACACCTGCGTGCCGGCGAGCGTCGGGCTGGCCGTGAATCCAAAGGTTTGGCGGTTGGCACGCTGGTACATCTCGACCCGGCTGATGTACACCGGCTTCTTAGCGGCCACGTCGATGACGCTCAGGCCGCCCATGGTGTCGAGATTGTAATACAGCCCGCCCAGCACCAACGCCGAGGCGATGGAGAACCCGGAGCTCCCCTCCAGACGCCATTGTTTTTCCTCAAGTTTCCAGTCGATCCTGGCTGGCGTTTCCAGCGATGTCGGCAACTGCACCGCCTGGAATGATTTTTTTGAATCACCATCGGAATAGAGAAATCCGTTATCGATCACCGGCGTGGTCATCCCGCCGAAGAAGGTTTCCCTGGGCATGTTGGAAAGCAGCTTTCCATCCGCCACGCGCACGACCCGATTCGGATAGGTGACCAAAACGGAAGTTTGCCCAATCCTGGCGGGAATGTAGAGGCAGCCAACGCAGTTTTCCGCGTCGCGGGGCAATTGATCGCGCCAGGCGATTTTTCCGGTTGGGGCGTCAAAGGCCAGGATTGTGGTCATGCCGCCATAGATCAGTTTCCCCTCGATCAGCAGTGGCGAGACGTGCGTGCCGTGCTCCCCGGCGCCCAGCGCCTCGTGATAACTCCACAGGCGATGCCCATCCAGATCGTACGCCGCGATGATGTAGGCCCCGGGGCCTTTGCTGCCGCCGCCGACGGCCACAAAAACAGTCTTGCCGTCGGTGCAGGGGGTCCCATTGGCGCCGCTGACTTCATTGAGATACAGCGGGACGTACTTCTTTCGATCGATCGCCCGCAGGGCATCGTGCAGCTTCTTTTCCAGCTCGTGCTTCTGCTTGATGAGGTTATCCACCGATGTCTGCTGATCCCTGGGCAGGCCGTGCAGCGCGTTGAGGCCATTCAGTGCCTTCACGAGCCCTTCATTGGCCTCCTTGATCTGCGCGGCCAGCGGCTCAGCCGTTTCTCTGTATCCCGGCGCCGCTTTCTCGGCATCGCTGGCCGCGTCACAGGGCGTTAGCGTGGTAAGCCACCGAATCTGCCCGTCGGCCTTGTTGATGCAGATCAGGTCTGACGTCCCGCACGTCGCCAGCAAACGGTCTCCCGCCACCACGGGTGACGAAGCGCTGAAGCCCGGCAACTTGGTCATCCAGGCGATGTTCTGCGTCTCGTACGTCGCCGGCAGCGCCGGCGATATGTACGCGGCGAATAACCAGCGGCTGATCCACGGGTTCTGTCCCATCGGCCCGGTGCTTTGAGCGCAGCTCACCTTGACCAGCAGCCGGTTCCACCCCTTGTTCAAGGTGATGTTCGACTTATGAATCCTGGCCCAGTCCTTGGGATTCAGGACGGTCGGTTGGCCATTGACCCATATCTTGGCGGCAGCCGCGTCCCGATGAATCGAAAGCTGGACGCTTCCGCCCGAAGGCGAATACAGGTAGGTGTGAGCGTAAGCAACCTGCTTATCAAGCTTGCCGAAGAGGAAGACAAAATCGACGTTGTAATGATCGCACGTTCCCTCGTTGGTGTAGTGGGTGCTCTGCGTGTCAATCGACGAGTGAAGAGCCTTCCAGGTCACCGGGCCGACTTTCTCATCGACATCGGGCTGGATCGACGCCTCGTCGGCAATAAACGGCTTGTCGATGTCCTTTTCCGGATCATCCGATGCAAACGGACCGAGGACCAGCCAATCCTTGACGATGCCCAGCTCCAGTGGCAGGGCATGGTCAAGCTGGCCGTCATCACTGGGTTTAGCGGCCTGATAGCGGGCGGTGGACACAGCACTGGAGGAGGCTTTCCGCCACCACACCCGCGGCGGAGTGGCACCGGGATACTGGCCGGTTCCATCACCGCGCCAGCCCCAGGGGTGCTCCGGGGACGCCTGAAACTCGGCCGATCCCAGAGGCGCGGAAGCTGGGCTTTCGGCCATGCTGCTCAATGTGAAAGTCGCCAGCAAGCCCACAACAACACTGCCGGTGATCCATCGCATGTGTGCCTCGCTGTCGTTGGTGTGCCGACGCACACTCTGCTTTTCGCCGTTACCCGAGAGAAATCTCTGCCGGTAGGAATAAATGCAACCGGCGTCGAAAAAAGGCCTGGCCAGTTGTTGTATGGCTTCGGCCACCGCGATTGCGTCAATCAAATCGCAGACGGCTGCCTAGTACTCCTACCCGGCCGGATAAAGAGCGTGGTCCTTCGGTTGTCCATGACGTGAATGTTTTGTGCCCATGGAGGGGCTGACCCTGTATTTGGCCAATCCCAGTAACGGGTGCGCCCTGCCTGGGCAACTCAATTGCAACCACAAATAAATTTGTTTGGGCGCGGCTGGAGTTGGACAGCTTGGAGTTAAGGAGCTTGTTGATGGCCGTGAAGGTTCAACCGGCCATAGTCGGAATCACAAACAATCCCAATAAAAACCCACCGCACACTACCCCGTTCGCCACCGTGCGAATCCTGCTGGCATTTGTTCCTCACATTGAGCAGTGATCAGCATCCTCCGCGCGAAGATGAGGAGCGACCGCCAATCAGGGAAGCCTCCCATCCACCCGTCACCCACGCCTCCGCGACAACATCTCCACCGGCAAAAACGCCACCTTCTCCCCCTCCTTCGCCGCTTTCGCTGGCTGCGGACAACCGCTGGCGCAGCAACTCCCCAACCGGCTCTTCTTACCCCGCATCGTCCGCACCCCCTGCCACGCAACGGCCATGACACACCCCGCCACGATCAAGAGCACCAGAAGATGTTGAAACCACAGGGGCATGACTAATCCACTAAATCCGCCAGCGTCATCGTGAAGAGGGCCGCGTGTTTGTGTTAAAGAGAATCATAACTGAGCCGCCGATGATTCTACGACTGATTCCCCGGCCGGACCATCCAAGGGCTGTGCTCTGCGCGGCCGCAGATAATGCGTGCTGTACGCCTCTTCCAACCGCTCAAGCGCGGTCTTCGAGAATCGCAGCGGCCGCTTCTGGCCGCCGCCCCATTTCTTGTACGCGGTCCACGATGGCTGCAGGCGGGATTCCGCAGCGTGATAGCGAAGAATCCGCAGGATCCGCTCCGCCTTCTCCACGTTGCACAGGATCACCTTCTCCAGATAAGGCACCCGGCCAAATCGCCATCCCTCGACATCTTCCTTGCGCAGCAGGTTCATCTTCACGAACACATCGATCGTGGTAACGACGTCGCCTCCCGCAACGCACGCCGTGACGGCGCGGACGACGGAGGGGTAGTATTGATCTTGCTTGAAGTTGTGACGGGTGATCCGTCTCATTGAGAGTTCATGGTTGAATCGCACACCCATGAAGGCCGCGATGCGACGCGTCCTGTCGATCCTGCTACTCAGGAGCAAGCTTAGCCGCCTCAGTCATCACTTTTGCCAATAACTCCGTCATTGAGAAAACCGCATGCACGAGCTGCGTGGGAGCAGTTGAGAGTCAGAGATCTACAAAACCCGACATTGTTACTCAATCCCAAGTTCTCGCTTGAGGTCCTCATGGCTTGTAACCCGTCCAGCAGCCACGTCCGCCCGCCGCGGGCGATTGATTCGATGAACGCAGGGTCACGCTCACGCGCGTACCATTCCAGTTCAGCAGTATCAAAAGGAACAATCAGTGCTACAGGATGGCCGTCCCGCTCGACGACGGTGTCCTCCAGCTGGCCCTGTAGCAGTGAACTTTCTGCCGAATCAGCGTCCGTCCATTTCACTGTTTTCATGGCGACTCCTTTGGCGTCTCTCCTGTCCCCTTCTCCAGAATTCGCAAGACATTCACATATCCGGCGAGTTCGTCAACATCATAATACACCCGAAAATCATCGACGCGCAGCCGAAATTCACTCCAGAATGGCTGACGCATTCGCTTGATCCGACTGCTGCTCGATCGCACTGGCTCATGCCGCAGGTGCAGCTCAATTGAGTGTACAACTCTTGCACGATCAAACGCCCGAATTGCACGAAGATCGTTTACCGCCTCTGCTGCGTATTCAATCCGATATGCAGCTGCCATATTCACGGCCTCGACAAATCATCACCCCCACCAAATCCGCCCCACCTGATACACCCCAAAACTCACCACATACGCCAGCGCATTCATATAAACCAACATAAAAATCGGCCACCGCCAGCTCGCCGTCTCCCTCCTCACAATCGCAAATGTGCTCATGCACTGCATCGCCAGCACGAACCACACCAGCAGGCTCACCGCCGACAGCGGCGTCCACACCAGCTTCCCCTTCCGCGGCCCGCTGGTATACCGATCGGCCTTCATCGCCGTCTGCAAGTCCGACGTCTTCCCCTCCTCCACCTCCCCCACGCTGTAAATAATTCCCAGCGTGCTCACAAAAACCTCCCGCGCCGCAAACGCCCCCACCAGCCCCACCCCCATCTTCCAATCATACCCCAGCGGCCGAATCGCCGGCTCCATCGCATGCCCCAACCGGCCCGCGATGCTGTATTCACTCTGCGCCGCGGCTACGGCCGCATCAGCTTTTCCTTCGATCATCTGCTTCAAATCCGCGTCTTGCCGCTGCCAAATCCAATCTAATTTTTGTTCGGCGCGTCAGACTAGGATCGCCAGCCACTCGCCGCGCCTCGCGCCCTCATCGCGCCGCGTCTGAAGTGCAACGGCCCCTGCCGGACTAGGATCTTTCGCTGCCAATTCTTCGTGCATTTTCAGAAATCCGGATTGCAATTTCGTCATCGTATCAATAAGCCACTGATCGCGCATCGATCCATCGTCTCGCCCAGGCAACCGCGGGTAATAGCTCATCGCCCACAAAATCACGCTCAAACAAAAAATCGTCGTCCCCGCCTTCGTCAGAAACGCCCGCGTGTTCGTCCACACCTGCCGCGCGATCTGCGACAACTGCGGCACCTTGTACGTCGGCATCTCCAGGATAAACGACGACACTCCCCCCTTCAGCAACGACCGCTTAAACAGCCACGCCGTCCCCGCCGCCGCCACAATCCCCAACCCATAAAGCCCCAACATAATCCCGGCCTTCGTCACCGCCGCCGACGACGCAAAAATCGCGCCGATCAGCAGCGTATACACCGGCAGCCGCGCGCTGCAGCTCATGAACGGCGCGACGAATATCGTCGCCAGCCGATCCTTGCGGCTCTCAATCGTCCGCGTCGCCATGATTCCCGGGATCGCGCACGCAAATGAGCTCAGTAGCGGAATGAAACTCTTCCCGTGCAAGCCCACCTTCGCCAGCAGCCGATCCATCAAAAACGCCGCCCGCGCCAGATATCCGCTGTCCTCCAACACCGCCAGAAACAAAAACAGCAGCGCGATCTGCGGCACGAACACCACCACCACCCCGACCCCGCCAAAAATCCCATCCTTCAACAGCGCCCTCACCGGCCCCTCCCCCATCCGCGCCGTCGTCACCCCCGCCAGCCATTTCACCCCACCATCAATCACATCCATGATCGGCCGAGCAAGCCAGAACAACGTCACAAACAGCGTCCCCATGATCAGCGCAAAAATGATCAATCCCCAGAACTTGTGAATCAACACCCGATCAATCCGCTCACTCAGCGGCCTCGCCCGCGCCGTCGCATTATCTAGCGTCCCCGCCCCCCGAGCTTCACCCGTCACTTCCTCCACCCCATCCCCCTGCAAACGCGCAGTCCCAATCTCCCCGCCAACCGAGCTCGCATGCACCACCTTTTCAATCCACCGGTAATGCGCCTCGATATCCGCCTGCATCGGATCAATCCCCACGGCCATCAGCCGCGTCGTCGCCGACGCCAGCAGCGACGCAATTGGCTCCCGCTGGGCGATTCCCGCGATATCCTCAGCCCGATCCCCGATCAATAGCCGCTCCGCAATCGCCTGATACCGGTCCAGATGCCGCGCCCCGTCATCCCCCCTGCAAATCCACGCCCGCGGCCGCGCCGCCGTCCCAAGCTCCGCCACGCGCGCCGTGCCCCCATCCGAGCCCGAAACATGAAACCCCGACCCCTCCTCACTATCCAGTATCGCCAGCCCACCTCCCACCAGCAGCAACTCCTCCCGCATCGCATCCGGCAATGGCCAGTTCGGCAAAGGCGCAACGGTCGCGCCTGCGATGGCCGCCTTTAATAAATCAATCCCCTTCCGCTTATGCCCCACCAGCGGCACCACCGGCACCCCAAGCTCCCGCTCCAGCGCGGCCGCGTCCACCATCGTCCCCCGCCGCTGGGCCACATCCATCATGTTCAGCGCCACCACCATCGGCCGGCCCAGCTCGATCAGTTGGCTCACCAGATACAAATTCCGCTGCAAGTTGCTCGCATCAACAACCACCACCACCAGATCCGGCGCTGGCGTGTCCACCCGCAGTCCCCGCAGCACCTGCATCGCCACCACTTCATCCGGCGACCGGCTGATCAGGCTATACGTCCCCGGCAAATCAATCACCGACGCCACCCGCCCGCCGGGCAGCTTGCATTTGCCGGTCTTCTTCTCGACCGTTACCCCCGGATAATTCGCCACCTTCTGGCGAAGTCCCGTCAGCGCATTAAATATCGTGGTTTTCCCGCTATTGGGATTCCCCGCCAAGGCGACGGTCAATGTGCCTGAGATGGTGCCAGCCGCGAGTGTAGGTACTTGGGACGACATCGAACCGCATCCGGCGTTCGTGGCCAACCCAGCTCACGAACCCCTCGACCGCAGCCAACTCACGCCGACTGCAAAATCTTCACGTGCCGCGCCTGATCGTCACGCAGAGACAGGTGATACCCCCGCAGATACAACTCAATCGGATCGCCCAGCGGCGCCCGCCGAACCACTTCCACCGTGGCCCCATTGCAAAATCCCATCTCTAAAAGCCGCCGGCGAACGTCCGCATCCCCCTCCACCGCCGCCACGCTCCCCCGGCAGCCAATGCCCAGTTTGTTCAACTGGCAGGTGCTGATCGGCCCACAATGGTTACAGGCGGCCAATTGACAAGCTTTGTTCATGAGAAGCACTCCAGAAGCCACAGCCACGCCTCAACAGTATATCTAGTTGAGACTGAGTTTCAACGCCAAATTACCTCGCGCTCAACCCGGCAGCATCAAATCCCACAGATCGCGACAACTGCGGCCCCCATCAGCCCTTATACCACGTCACATCCCTGGCACACAGCGCCACCAGCCACGCCACCGCCACGAGCCGCGCTACGCAAACCTCCAAGACGCTCCAATAACCATACAAATGGAACCCCGCCCCGTTTTTGTCCCGCCTCGTCCATTTCCCTCGTGCAGCTTCATCAGGCAAACCCCTTGTCAGCCAAACGCCCTCCTCTATACTCGGTTGCCGTCACACGTCGGATAGCTTCCCGCACGGATCGCCCACCATGGCCGAATCAAACATCAAGCCTCTCGACCCCGACTTGCTCGCCATCCTCCGCTGCCCGCTCACGCGCAGCCCTTTGCGCCAGGAGGCTGACTTCCTAATCGCCGAAACCGGCGGCCTCCGCTACCCCATCCGCGACGGCATCCCCGTCCTCCTGGTAGAAGAAGCCAAGCTCCCCCCAGACATCACCTCCCTCGAAGAATTCAAATCCCGCTACCGCGACCACATCGTGGATTGAGATCCACACCCTCCCGCCACGCCATCGACAGCCAGTCCATAGAAGTAATTGCCATAGGATTTGCCACGTTCTCGCGACGCGTTTACTTCCCATTGGGATTATGTAGTGGCGGAGGCAGGATGGTGGGCGGGGCGGTCGGTGGGCGTGTAGCTGGTGGTGTTGCCTTCGGTGCCGGCCAGGAGGTAGGCGTAGAGTTCGGAGCGTTTGGGGTGGGCGTCGATCCAGGCTTTCATGCGTTTGATCTCGGCCAGGTCTTGAGGGCCCAGGTGAGCGAGCAGGCGCTGGTCGTGAAGGAGCTGGCGGTTTTCTTCGGCGATCTGGGCCTGCCATTTGGGGGAGACGATGAGATGGAGCTGGGTGTGGAGGCCGGCGGCGCGGAGGGATTGCCATTCGTTGGCGTCAAGCCAGAAGCCTTCGCAGCCGGCGCAATGGTCGATGATGGAGGAATGGTTTTGGCCGACGGGGAAGCGGCGGAGGATCTTGCCGCATTCGGGGCAGAGCCTCGCTTTTGGGGTGTCGTGAATTTCGGTGGGCGCGGGAGTGGCGGTGGGGGACGGAGTGGCGGGGTTGTGGTTGTCAAGCCAGGACCAGTAGGCGCGGCCGGGGAGCCAGTGGCCGGAGCAGGATGAGCAGGTGGATGCCCAGAGGCCGGGATCGAGCTCGAGGTCTTGGAGGGTGGAGGTTTTGCAGGCGGGGCATTTGAGGTGGGTGGGCATGGGACTGGCCTCGGGTAAGAGCGTCTCGATTACGGTGTGGGTCTTGGTGGGGCAATGGCTTGCATTTGCATGTGCGGGCCTTGGGCTGGGCTTCTTTATTTACTTACGCGTTGCGAATCGGGCAAACCCTCGTGGTACATGCGGGTTCCGGGGAGGGTGGGTGTAGTAATGCACCCGTGAAAGTGTCACCTGTTGATCCGTGACATCATCGGCATTAGTCTTAGCCCGACATCGCACTGAAAGGTCCAATATGGGAGGGCGACACGACGGGCTGGTAATTGGGTTGGCAGGCCCCATCGGAAGCGGCGTCACTACAGCATCTCGCGCTCTTGAGGAGAATGACTTCAAGCGATACTCTCTCTCGGAGCCAATCAAGGCGGAATGGCGCAAAAAGAACAATGTTCCTGACATACAGCCGCTAACCGAGAAGGCGTTCCCCAACTTCCGTAAGAGCCTTCAGGACATAGGCGACGAGGGACGATTAGAATCCCCATCGCGTTGGGTTGACGCCGCCCTCTCCAGCGACTTGCTTGAGTCGGAAATCGTCATTGATGGTATCCGCAATTTGGGGGAGGTTAATGACCTGCGGCGTCGATTTGCGAAGTTTTTTTTGATTGGCTTGAACGCTCCCCGCGAAACGAGGTGGGGGCGCGTGTCCGAACTGTACGAGGGGAATCAGCGGAACTTTAACCGAGACGATGAGCGCGACTCCGATGAGGACCTTCCTCACGGTCAGCAGGTCGGCAGGTGTGTGCTGGTTGCCGATTACGTGCTGGTAAATGACGGCGCGAATGGGTCAAAAGCCTCACAAAAGCGATTCATTTATGATCAGCTTAAAGATGACTTGAACCTCATGCGGAGCGTCGATCAACCTGCGGCACCAGGTGGAGCGACGCGGCCGCCATTTCCAGACGAGGCGCACATGGCGACCGCTTACGCACAATCGCACATTTCGCAGTGCCTCAAGCGACACGTTGGCGCGGTGATCGTCGCTGAAAACGGGCTCCCGATGTCGCTGGGTTATAATGAGAATCCGGTTGGGATGCCGCCTTGTCACAAAGCATTTGGGCATTGCTTCAAAGACGACGACATGGCGCAAGAAGTTGGACATGATGGCCGATGTTTTCTGCCCGTTCTGCGGCCACAAAAATGCGCAGCTCGTCGGTCCGGGATACCGCTGCGAAGGGAAAGGGTGTGGACAGAGTCTTAAGGCGAAGCTGTTCCCGAGCCGGAACATGGAGCTGTGTACCGCCATACACGCCGAGGAGCGCACGATTCGATCGCTGGATGGCCAAAGCGCCCGCAATGGGACGCTCTACTCCACAACATTTCCATGTTTCCAGTGCGCGGTACATTGTCGATGCGGGCATCAAACGTGTAGTCTACGTTGAGCCATATCCCGTTAAAGAGGCCGCTCGTTTTCTGACTGATCGGAACGTGAAATTAGATCCGTTCCACGGCTTTCATGCCCGGGCGTACAATTTGATTTTCAAGCAAGTGGAGTGACGCGATGACCATCTTCCGTTGTCCAGAGTGCAAGAACCGGACGGTCACATGGGATGCGCGAGCACAATCGTTCTTGTGCTACAACGCGCAATGTAAGGCGTCCTTTCCCCCGCCCGAGTTCGCCGGGATGTCGTTCGACGACGTTGTTATCGGGCTGTCACTCAACCGCCTAAATGTCACACAGGAAGACATAGATCGTCGGCTCATGCGTTGCGCGAATGCGACGGCAGAGCATGACCCACACGCGGCCATCTAGGCACAAATCGCCCGCAGTTGAAAAGCCGGGTTGGCTTTGTTGAGGGCGTGTTGCAGTAATGAATTGCCCTAAACCCCCCCCCGCCATGCCGGCGGCCGTTCATTCACCTTCAGGCGGTTGGCCCTCCGCCGCGCCGGCCTCCTCACCAGCAGCGCCATCACGGCCTATCTGCCGCTCGAAGCTCCGCATGCACATGCGGGGCTCCGAAGAACAGGGGATTTTTGGGATTTTAGAGGAGGTACGACTTGCGATACACGGGGTGGATCATCGCGGCCGCTTCCGGGCTGTTGGCGACGGTTTGGGCTTCGCCGTCCCAGTCGAAGTCGTGGCCGAGGCGGGCGGCGAGGACGCCGGTGAGGCCGATCTCCGTCAGGTGGCCGCCGAAGTCGAAGTTGCTGAAGGTTTTGCCCTGTCCTTTGATGGCGCTGACGAATTCCTGCATGTGGCCGGGGCTGTTGGGGAGAGTGTTTGGGATGTCCTTGGTGGGCTCGTGGAGGGTGACGTCTTTGAGCTTGGGATCGTCGTTTAGCTTAATGAGGGCGGCGTTGTTCCAGGGGTTGCACCAGAGGATGCCTTTGTCGCCGACGATGAGGCAGCCGTTGGCGACTTTGGGATAGACGGCAAGAACGTCCTTGAGGGTTTCGTCGCTGGGGCGCGGGCCGCCGTTGTACCAGTGGAGGGTGACGGGATCGAGGTTGCGGTCGGAGTCGGACTGTTTGCGGGCGGGGAAGTGCATCTGGATGTGGGTTGATTTGGCGAAGCTTTCTTTGGCGAGAGCTTCGCCTTCGATCTGGACTTTGGTTGGGTAAGAGAGATCGAGGCTGCGGAGGGCGGTGTTGAAGATGTGGCAGGTGAAGTCGGCGAGTGGGCCGCCGCCGAAGTCGAACCAGGCGCGCCAGGCGAAGGGGTGGTAGGTGCCGGATTTGAAGGGGCGGTAGGGGGATGGGCCGCACCAGTAGTCCCAGTTGAGAGTGGAGGGGACGGGGTCTTCGCCGTCGGGGCGGTCGGCGCCGCGGCCGACGTCGGTGAGCCAGGAATGGACTTCGTGGACCTGGCCGATCGCGCCGGCGCGGATGAGCTCGACGCTGCGGCGGAGGGATTTTTCGGCGCTGCCCTGGTTGCCAAGCTGGGTGACGATTTTCGGATTGGCGCGGACAAGCTCGCGGAGTGCGCGGGCTTCGCCGAGGGTACGGGTGAGGGGCTTTTCGCAGTAGACGTGCTTGCCGGCCTTGATGAAGGCCAGTGGCGAGCGGGGCATGCCAGTGATCGGGAGTGCCGATGATGACGGCGTCGATGGACTTGGCGTTGTCGAGGAGCTTGCGGTAGTCGGAGTAGGGTTTGGCGCCGGCCACCGCTTCGCCGCCATCTTTGAAGGCGGCGGCGATTTGTTTTTCGTCGCAGTCGCAGATGGCGACGATGTTCTGCTTGGCGCTGAGGAGATTTTTCATGTCACTGCGGCCCTGGCTACCAGCGCCGATGAGTGCGACGTTGAGGGCGGAGTTGGCGGTGGTGGCGGAGGCAGAGGGGTTGGATTTTGGGTTTGTGGGTTTGGGATCTGCGGGATTTTCGGGATCGGCGCGGAGGAGGCTGGGGGCGGCGAGGATGGCCGCGGCGGTGGCGGCGGAGGATTGGAGGAAGTGTCGGCGGGAGGGGATGGATGGGGGCATGACTTCTTTCGCGATGAGACTTTTTGGAGACGATGCGGCGGTCAACTATGTTGCTGGAATGGGTACTGCTGGGTGGAGGGGGTGTTGCGGAGGGAGGGGTGTCAGGGGGTGCGAACGGCGCGGGAGGATGTAGGCGTAGATGGAGGGTGATGCGCTTTACGATAAGCACGACCATCGCGCGGCTTTCGTGGCTTTGACGTTTTCGGCGTCAGGGATTCGCGGTAGGCGCGGCCTAATTGCATCGCTTCATCGTAGATTGGATCGTTCGCGAAGGTGCCCCAGATCTTGTTCCACCACCGTGGATCTGCGCCAACGCAATTTCCGCTTTGAGGCGTGCCAACTCACTTTCGAGTGTAGCTAATCTTTTCTCGATATCAGACTTTGTTGAACGCATTGAGCGGCTCGTTGAGTCCGTTACACGATGGCGATATCGGCGGCGCGGTGTCTGGCGAGGGGTAGGATATTGAGATCAATTAAGGGCTCGCGCATTTCCCAGGGGCGCCAGAGGAGGAGGCGTTGGCGGTCGGAGGAGAGCGCGGCGATTAAATCGGGGGCGGCGGTGAGGGTGCGGAGGCCGCGGTGGGGGCTTTGGTATTGGCTGACGAGGGGGTCGTCGAGGCCGGTGGAGAGGATGGGGCCGTCGTGGGTGGCCAGGAGAAGGCGGGCGGAGGAAAGCCAGGGGAGGAGGGCGGCGGCGGAGAGTTTGCCGCTGGGGCGGGAGTGGGAGAGGCGCGCGAGGGATTGGCGGTCGTGGAGGGCGACCAGGCCATCTTCGTGGACGACGATGAGGCGGTCGGCGATGGGGAGGAGGGCGAGGACCGGGGAGGAATGGCTGGCAGCGTCGGTGGGGAGGGGGACGATGACGCCGCCGGTTTCGATGGTGCAGAGGATATTGCCGCTACTGAAGACGAGGCGTTTGGCGTCGAGGCGGATGAGATTGCGGGCGCCGGCGAAGGGGGAGTTGGAGGTGTTGGGGGAGGCCCCGGTGTAGAGGATGGAGTTGTTGGCCGAGGAGCCGGGGGCGCATCGGCCGGGAAGATCGGCGGGGCGGACGGTGATGGCGGGGCGATCGGTTTGGCCGCGACTCCAGGCGACGATGCCGGCTTCGCGATGGGAGGCCCAGAGCTGGTGGTCGAAGAATACGGCGGAGGAGAAGCCGAGCTGGGTGGGAAGGTTGGGGTCGGCGTAGAGCTCCGCCTGGCCGGGGGAGCTGGGGTCGCAGAGGAGAACACCGGAGCGTGCGCCCACGAGGAGGGTAGGGCGGTTGTCGATCAGTTCGGATTGGACGCTGCGCAGAGGGCCCAGGGCCGGGTGGAGCGGGCTGAGGGAGACGGCGCGGGTGGTGCGCTGGGAGGCGGGATGATTGGAGTCGAGGAGGATTTGGAGGTCGATGCGGAGGAGGGCGGGGCCGGCGACGGCGTAGAGGGTGGAGGTTTTGTGTTCTTTGGCGGCCGCCTGGAGGAGAAGCTGGAGGATGGAGGCTTGATCGGCCGGGCCAACTTGCTGGAGGAGGTGGCTGGGGGAGAGATTGGGGGAGGAGTGCTGGAGATCTTCGAATTGCTTGAGGAACTGGCCGGCGCGCTGGGCGTGTTCGAGTTGGCTGGCGATGCGGCGTTCGGCGGCTTCGCGCTGCATGGTCTCGAGGCGCTGCTGTTCGAGGGTGGGGCTTTCAAGGTCGAGGTCGAAGGGGGGAGGACTTCGAGGCCGCAGGCGAAGGCGACGCGGTTAGCGGCTTTCTGGAGGGGTTCGAGAAGCGTGGATTTGGCGCCGTTGGCGAGCCACGATTGGGCGGGCTGGGCAGAGACGGCGGCGGAGATGGCGGCGCGGAGGGCGGGTTGAAAATGGTCGGTGACGCGGTCGGTGCGGGCGGCGTAGTCGTCCATCAGGAAAGTTTCTTCGAGCATGCGGCGCTCGGCCGGCGTGTTGAGAGCGCGGACGCTGCAGGTCAGGGCGCAGCGGAGGCGATGGCCGTCGGAGGTGACCAGATCGTCCATGTTCCAGCGAAGGCGGATGGGGGAGCTGCGGACGACGATGGAGCCGTGTTCGCGACGGGCGAGTTCGTTGTCGTGTAGCGGCATAAAACATGGTCCCGCATGGCCGGACCCTACGGTGTTATGGGTCTCCGGAGGTATTCTAGCGATGGGAGGCGGGGGTGGGGATATAAAAGAAGGCGATTGCGAGAATGGCGTAGAGGGCCAGGAGGACAGCGCCTTCGAACCAGTTGGTTTCGCCGTTGCGGCCGAGGATGATAACGACGGCGACGGCCATGCAGATGGAGACGACTTCCATGGGGGAGAAGATGATGTCGAGGGCGGGGCCGGTTTGCCAGCCGACGGATACGAAGAGGGCGCTTGCGAAGACGAGCAGGGGGGTGGCGAAGAGGGCGATCTGGAGGCTGCTCTGGTAGGTGATGGCCATGGCGGTGTCCATGTCGTTGCGGCGGGCGAGCAAAAGGGCGGTGGAGTGTTCGGCGGCGTTGCCGACGATTGCGATGAGAATGACGCCGACGAAGACGTAATTCCAGCCGAGTTGCTGGGCCATCTGCTCGGCAGAGCCGACGAGAAGCTCGGCGACGATGGCAACGCCGGCCGAGGCGAGGAGCAGCATCAGGATGCTGCGGGAGACAGACCAGACGTGGATGGAGTCCACGCCCGGAGGATCTTCGGGGCTTTGGGGGACTGGGCGGCGAGAAGATGTGGCTGTGGGTTTTCAGGGTGAAGACGAGACCAAGGACGTAGACGATGAGGAGGATGATGCAGGCACCGATGGAAAGGGCGTGCTGGTGGGAGTCGATTTGTGGATCGTTATGGCGGAGGGCGCTGAAGTGGAAGATGGCGGGGATGAGGAGGGCGGCGACGGCCAGGGCGAGCAGGCCGCCGTTGGTTTCGGCGGAGTGTTTGTTGAAGGTCTGCCGCTCATACTTCAGGCCGCCAAAGAGCATGGCGCCGCCGCCGACGAGGAGGAGATTGCCGAGGATCGAGCCGGTGATGGAGGCTTTGACGATGTCGTTGAGGCCGCGGGTGAGGGCGACGAGGCCGAGGATGATTTCGGCGGCGTTGCCGAAGGTGGCGTTGAGGAGGCCGCCGAGGGTGGGGCCGGTGCGCTGGGCGAGATGCTCGGTCGATTCGCCCATGAGCGCGGCCATGGGAATGACGCCGACGCAGGCGAGGAAGAAAGTGGCGACGGGCTC
Source organism: uncultured Phycisphaerales bacterium (assembly GCA_963788015.1). Classification (GTDB taxonomy): domain Bacteria; phylum Planctomycetota; class Phycisphaerae; order Tepidisphaerales; family Tepidisphaeraceae; genus JBBRHH01. The sequence goes on along the minus strand of CAWBEY010000010.1, from coordinate 740,579 downwards.
CCAGGCGTGGTTTTTGCCGAGCCAGAAATGGACGGTGAAGGCGGCGGGGATGGCCAGGAGGGCGAGGAGGTTGAGGTAGCGCATGGAGTTATGGAGCGGTCGGGATCACAACTGAGAAGAAAACTACCACGGAGGCACGGAGTCACGGAGGAAGAACACGAGCGGAGGATTGAGTAGAGCTTGGCGAATTGGGTTAGGCGCGGGGACGAATTGTGGCATTGATAATCGCTTTGTTTTTTTTAGGGGTTCGGTTGGTTTCTTTGGGCCATTAGTCGAGCTGACTTTTGATTATTTCCCGCCTTTTTCCGTCACTCTGCCATGATTCGCCGACCCTCCGCCTTGATGGCTTCTGGGTCCCACTCGTCGACATCACCTCGCTCTATGTCTGCGAGACCCTCAGCGACCTTTGCGCGAAGATATTCCAGGTAATTTTGTTCGAGCGGTTCGTTGAGGGGGCTGTGGTGGATGTTCAATTGCACTCCTTTGACGGTGGGGAAGAATATCAGACCGAGGGTGGGGCTGCACGTCATTTCGGGTTGCCGTTTTTGCTCGGGCGCGTTGGCGGGTAGAATGGATTTTATGCAAAAACTATTGCCGGATCGGTTGAAGGAGAAGTGGAAGGACGTGGAGGACAAGAAGGCGACGGTCGAGGAGTTTGAGGAGCGGCAGGCGGCGTGGTTTGAGGAGTATCGGGAGATTTGGCGCAAGGGGCTTTTGCTCGATGGGCAGACGGATCTGGGGCAGAGCCTGCTGGTGGAGTTGGGGCGGCATGTGGGATGTACGGATCTGGCCGAGGTGCGGCGGCGGTGCGCCCAGGCGTCGAGTGGGGTGAAGGCGGAGTGGGAGGAGATCGTTCGGCCGGGGGATCGGGACTCGGTGGAGCGGTTTTATAACCAGAGCGTGGCGGAGATTTACGGTTTGCTCTGGTGGCATGCGCTGGAGGACGATCATTCGCCGCTGGCGTATGTGGCGGCGCTGGAGTTTGCGAAGGGAAAGGGGTGCAAGAGCTACCTGGATTTTGGATCGGGCGTGGGGTCGGGGGCGGTATTGTTTGCGCGGAACGGGTTTGAAGCAGCGTGTGCGGATATCAGCACGCCGCTGCTGGATTTTTGCAGGTTTCGCCAGTCGATCAGGGGGATAGAGGGCGCTTCTTTGATTTGAAGAAAGAAGGGCTGCCGCGCGAGGCGTTTGACATGATCACGGCCATGGATGTGTTTGAGCATTTGTTTGATCCGGTGGCGGCGATCACGCAGTTGTGGGAGGCGCTTCGGCCGGGCGGGTTTATTTATGGAAGGTTTCATGCCGAAGAGGGGGACGAGCGGGCGGGGCATATCGTGGAATCTTTCGAGCCGACTTTTGCGAAGATGCGGGAACTGAAGCTGGTGGAAGTCTGGCGGGATGAATGGGTGTGGGGGCACGTGGTTTTGCAGAAGCAGTGAAGGGTGTCAATTCGCGGGGCGGATTTATAGTTGCCGGTTTGGCGTGACGTGGCAAGGATGGTGCAGTTGGGTTTGCGAATTGTGGGGGCACTGGAGACGGCACTATGAAGATGCAACGGATGTGGATGGCGGCGGCGATGGTTGTCCTGGCTGGGCTACTGAGTACGCGCTCGGCGCTGGGGCGCAGCCGGCGGTGCATGACGAGGCGGGGTTTTTCGATCAGGCGACAATCGAGCAGGCCAACAAGCAGATTACGGACATTAAGGACAAGACCAAGAAGGACTTGATGGTGGAGACGTTCGCGGCTCTGCCGGAGAACCTGCGGGCCGACTATGATCCGGATAACAAGCAGAAGACATTTGACCAGTGGGCGAATGCGCGGGCACACGAGTTGGATCTGAATGGGATTTACGTGCTGATTTGCAAGGACCCCAGCTATCTGCTGGTTGAAGTGGGCAAGCACACGCGGGAAAAGGCTTTCACCGCACACAACAGGGATGCGCTGCGGGACATCCTGTTAAAGAGCTTCAAGGACAAGAAATTCAACGAGGGTTTGCTGAGCGGGATCGCTTACGTCCAGGAGACGTTACAGACCAATATCAGGCAGACGGCGACTCAGGGCCTGCAGGCCAGCGGGCACGATCATGGGCAGATCGCCCGGACGGGGGCCGGTAATGTGCCCGCGCAAACGACGCAGTATCCACCCGCCCAGCCCCAACCGGAGCCGCAGCGGAAAGGGGTTTCGTGGTTTACGATTGCGATTGTCATATTAGTAATCATCCTAGTTGCCCGGCTGGTATCGCGGATGTTTTCGCGGGGGCAGGGGTATGGGGGGCAGGGGTATGGGCCGGGCGGCGGCGTGGGGGGCTATGGAGGTGGGAATCAGTCTTATGGGTACGGCGGGGGCGGGTATGGCGGTGGGGGGGGCGGAGGGTTTATGCGGGGCTTGTTTGGTGGACTGCTCGGGGGCGCGGCCGGTAGCTATATGTATGACAAGTTCCGGGATCATGGGAATGAGGCACAGGCGCAACCGCCGGCCGACAGTGGCAGCAATTACGTGGACAACTCCTCGTCGAGCGGCGGGGATTTTGGGTCATCCTCCAGCGGCGGAGACTTTGGATCGAGTTCTTCGAGCGATTTTAGCTCGGGGGATAGCGGCTCCTCGAGTGGCGGGGATTTTGGCGGCGGAGGGGACTCTGGCGGGGGCGGCGGGGATTCGGGAGGCTCAGGGGGAGATTTTTGACTTAGAAAGGGGTCGCTTCCGGGGTCATGGGACGAGCCGGCGGTTGCGATCATCGCAGACCTTGACGGAGCATCAACAAACTTTGTCGCGCCGCTGACGTTGTATAATGACAGGCGGTACAGTATTTTACAGCCTCTCCATCCGGAGACACCGCATGCTCGCCTGACGCGAAAGAGCGGGGCCAGTGGGCTCGCACTGCGGCAAAGCGATTATTATCAAGTACTTATGCATCTGCCCGGTTGCGCGGGCGGGTACACTTTGAGTTAAAACGAAAGACGGCTCCTACAATGAATCACGTGCGAAACGATATTCGAAATGTCGCCATCATTGCCCATGTCGATCATGGCAAGACCACCCTTGTGGATGCGTTGCTGCGGCAAAGCGGTAACTTCCGGGACAGCCAGCTTTCGCAGGATTGCATGCTCGATTCCAATCCCCTGGAGCGCGAACGGGGAATTACCATTCTCTCCAAGAACGTGGCCATTAATCATACCAATGCTGATGGCTCGATTACCAAGATCAACCTGATTGATACGCCGGGACACGCGGACTTTGGTGGGGAAGTGGAGCGGGTGCTTTCGATGGCGGACGGGGTGTTTCTGCTGGTGGATGCGGCCGAGGGTCCGATGCCGCAGACGCGGTTTGTGCTGAAAAAAGCGTTTCAGCATGAACTTCGGCCGATTGTCGTAATCAACAAAATTGATCGCCCGGATGCGCGGGCGGATGCGGTGTTGGACCAGGTGTTTGATCTGTTTGTGGAGCTTGGCGCTGATGATGAGGCGCTGGATTTCCCGGTTTTGTATGCCAGCGGGCGGGCCGGGACGGCTTCATGGTCGATGGAAGAGAAGGGGACGGACATTCAGCCGGTGTTTGAGGCGCTGTTGAAGCATGTGCCGGCGCCGCATGGCGATCCGGAGAAGTCGCTGCAGATCCAGATCAGCACGATTCAGTACAACGATTATGTCGGGCGGATCGGCGTGGGGCGGATTTACAATGGCCGGATTAAGACGGGGCAGCCCATCAAGATCGTTCGGCGCGACGGGACGATCGTCGGCGACCGCGTTCAACAGGTGCAGGGTTTTGACGGCCTGGGGCGAAAGAACGTTGAGATGGCCGAGGCGGGGGATATCGTGGCGCTGGTTGGGCTGGAGACGGTGGATATCGGCGACAGCATTTGCGATCCGGTGAATCCGCAGCCGATGGTGGCCCAGGAAATTGAGCCGCCGACGCTGACGATGATGTTCAGCGTGAACGATTCGCCGTTCGCCGGCCTCGAAGGCAAGTACGTGACCACCCGGAATCTGCGTGAGCGCCTCAACAAGGAACTTGAAAGCAACGTCGCCCTCACCGTCGAAGAATCCGGCGAAAAAGGCGCATTCACAGTAGCCGGTCGTGGCCTGCTTCACTTGGGCATCCTCGTCGAAAACATGCGCCGCGAGGGGTATGAGATGTCGATCAGCAAGCCGCACGTGATCACCAAGAAGGGGGAGGATGGCGAGACGCTTGAGCCGATCGAATATCTTGTGGTGGACGTGCCGGAGAAGAGTGTTGGGGCGGTGATGGAGTTGACGGGCAACCGGCGCGGGGAACTGGTGCGCATGGACAACCGCGCCGGGCAGGTGCACATGGAGTTTACGATTCCGGCGCGAGGGCTCATCGGCTTGCGCACGCGGCTGCTGACGGCCACGCAGGGAGAGGCCGTCATGCACCACAACTTCTTTGAATATGCTCCATTGCGCGGGGCAATCCCGGAGCGCGCCAACGGCGTGATGATCTCAAATCAGTCTGGCAAGGTTCTGGCCTACGCGCTCTTCAACCTGCAAGACCGCGGATTCATGTTCGTTGAGCCGCAGGATCAGACGTATGAAGGCCAGATCGTGGGCGAGCATTGCCGGGACAGCGACATCGTGGTGAACGTTATTCGGGCCAAGAAGCTAACCAACATCCGCACCACCGCGAGTGATGAGAACATTATTCTGAAGCCCACCCGCAAGATGACGCTGGAGCAGGCGCTCGAGTACATCGAAGAGGACGAGCTGGTGGAAGTAACGCCGCAGAATATTCGGCTGAGGAAGCAGGTTCTGGGAGAAAACGAGCGGCGGAGGCAGAATCGGAAGGCGGCGCAGACGGTTGAGGTGTGAGTGGGGGGGCAGGCGTAGGTGGCGAGCGAGTCCTGGACTTGGGAGCGTTTGGGCCCGTTCGGCCGAAATGGTGCGTGGAATTAGGCGGGGCGAACTCATACTCCAAATACTTTGAAGAACGGCTGCGCGGTGCTGGGTTCACCCTGCCGTGCGCGCAACGTCCGCAGTTGTATGGAGCGGAAGGGCTGGTTTTGGAGACGTTGTTGGGCGGGGGTTTTTTCTCGGCACCCGCGCGCAACAGTATTGGCATGGCCCAAGTGAGGGGTGGGGGGATGAATTCGGACCTGCTTTTGGGGGCGTCCAGTAATCCATCGCGCATCAAAACAGGCAAAAGCTGCCGAAATGGGACGACGTTTTTAGACGTTTTCTTCCTCAAAGTCCCCCAACTTCCAACCGAATAAGACCCTGCCTGAAGCAGACGTTTCTGCGCGTACAGGAGTGCGCGTGCTTTGGGTGGCCGGCGTGATCGTGGGCAGACACGTGGGTCGAAGTTGGGTGAAGCCTCATTGAGGTACATGAACATGGGCAGGATCTTCAATCGTTCTTCCGGCAAGTTTGAGAATTCATCAAAACAATCAAAGTGCGCCGCCGTGATGTCGGCCGTTAATTCATGGTTTGAGAAGCTGGAGGAGCGCAAGCTGCTGAGCGTGACGTGGAACGTCAATCCGGGCGGGCCTTATAGCGTGAACGAAGGAGACGCAATCACCATCGCGGCCACCGCGAGCGTGACCAACAGCGGCGACGTGAGCGATCACATCACCAAGTATGAGTGGGACACCAACTTCAATGGCACGTTTCACCGGGTGGTGCAGGGGTCGAACTTCGTCTTCTTCTCACAGGACGACTTCGCTTCGCCCCACTCGCTTGCGCTGCGGGTGACGGATGCGGATGGCAACACCACCATTCAGACCACCACGCTGATGGTGAATGCAATCCCGCCGAACCTCACGCTCACGGGAGCCGCGTTCACGAATGAAGGCGCATCGTACAGCGTCAACTTCGCGGCCGAGGAATTCGGCACCGATGCAGTGAGCAACTGGGCGATCAACTGGGGCGACGGATCGAGCGAGAACTTCAATCCGGACGCAACCAGCGCCAACCACACGTTCGCGCACGGGCCAAACGACTACACCATCACCGCGACGGCCACCGACCGGCATGGCGATCACAGCATCACTCTGCCAGTGACGGTGCGGGACGTGACGCCGACGATTGCCATCACGGGCAACAGCCATGTGAACGAAGGAACGTCGTACACCGTGGGGCTTTCGGATACGGATGCGGGCGGGAACGATCTTTCCAATTGGCTGATCAACTGGGGCGACGGACATACCACCACGATTGCAGGGAATGCGACCAGCGATGCGCACACCTATCAGCATTTCGGGACTTACACAGTGACGGCGACGGGCGTGGACCCGGCCGGCAATTTCGCGGATACGCTGCACCTGACGGTGGACAACGTAGCGCCGACGGTCAGCATCAATGGCAACCCGGGGACGAGCAACGAAGGGTCCGGCATTCATTTCACCAGCAACGCATCCGACGCGGGCGCGGGTGATACGCTGACGTATGCCTGGACGGTCATCAAGGGCGGGCAGACCATCGCCACCAATGCCACCCAGAATTTCAACTACACCCCGACCACGTTTGGGACGTACACGGTCGGCTTGAGCGTCAGTGACGACGGCGGCCTCTCGGCCGGCGCAGAGCCAGGTCGTGACGGTGGGCAATCTGGCGCCTTCATCGGTGACCATCAGCGGGTCTCATAGCGGCAGCGAAGGGACGGGCATTGCGTTGACGAGCGCGGTGGTTGATCCGGGCGTTGGCGACGCGATTTCGTACGACTGGGAGATCACGGATTCCAATGGCCACAATGTTGGGTCCAGCAGCGCCAGGACTACACGTTTACGGCTGGGTTGTCGGGCAGCTACACGGCTACCTTGACGGCAACCGACAGCGGCGGCCTTTCTACGGCTTCCAGCGCGTTTGTGATGAACGTCGCCGGCGTGAACCCCACCGTGAGCATCACCGGCGCTCCGGCCAATGACAGTGGTCCGGAAGGCACGCAAATCGATCTAACCGGGCACGCGATCCGATCCGGGGGCGGATGAGCAGTTCAGCTACGCTTGGAACGTGACCAAGGGCGGAGCCAACTTCGCATCGGGCAGCAACGGCGACATTGCCTTCACGCCCGACGCCCATGGAACGTATAGCGTGACGCTGACGGTGACGGACACCAGCGGCGATTCGACGACGATTCATAAGACGCTGACCATCAGCGTGGTGCCGCCGACGTTGCACGTGACTGGGAATAATGCCGTGGACGTGGGCAGCCAGTATGCCCTCAGCTTTACCGAGACGCCCGGCCCGGCCCCGCATGCGCTGGAAGGGTGGAGCATTGATTGGGGCGACACCAACAGCGACGACTTTGACGCCGATACCACCAGCGGCAACCACACGTACGCCACCCCTGGCACGTACACCATCACCGCGACTGCGACGGATGAAGAAGGGGCTTTTCATGCCACGAAGGTTGTCAGCGTGGCCGCCGTTGCACCGACGGTGGGGATTGTGGGAAATCCCGGCAGCGCGAACGAAGGCGCTGATGTGGCGCTCACCAGCAGCGTGAGCGATCCGGCCGTTGGCGACCAGTACACGTATGACTGGGAGATCACCAATGGCAACGGCGCATCCATCGCCTCGAGCACGAGCGATCACTACACGTTCACACCGCCGGTGCATGGCACCTATACCGTGGATCTGACGGTGACGGACGCCTATCACGCTGTGGGCCATGCGACCCACCAGGTGATTACGGTGAATAACCTCGCGCCGACGGCCGTTGGCATCAGTGGTTCGACGAGTGGGCTTGAAGGCAGCGCGGTTGCGCTGACCAGCAGCGTGAGCGATCCCGGATCGGCCGACACGTTCACGTACGACTGGGAAGTTACAAACGCCAACGGCGATACGGTTGATTCCAGCACGCTCCAGAATTTCAGCTTTGTTCCGCACGCGAGCGGGTCATACACGGTTGATCTGACGGCCACCGATTCGGGGGGCCAGTCGCTGACGTCGTCGGATCACGTCGTGACGGTGGCGAATGTCGCCCCGACGGCCAGCATCACGCTGCCGGAGACTGCGGTTGAGGGAACATCGACGACCATTCACAGTGATGTGCAGGATCCGGGCAAGGGCCTTGGGGATACGTTTACGTATGGATGGGCGGTGACGGATTCGCACGGCAGCACGCTGGCGACCGGGACGAATGATTCGGTCGGCTTCACGCCGCACCACTTTGGCAATTTCACCGTCAGCCTGAGCGTGACGGATTCAGATGGTGCAACCAGCACCGACACCAAGACGCTGAGCGTCGGAAACGTTGCGCCAGCCATGTGGCCATCGGCGGCGATACGTCCGGGACCGAAGGGCAGGCGGTGAGCGTTTCCAGCGACGTTACCGATCCGGGCGCGGATGACACGTTCAGCTATCTCTGGACGGTCACCAAGGGCATTCAGACGATTGCCAGCGATACCACGCAAGACTTCAGCTTCACGCCAGGCACCGGCGGGACCTATACGGTTGCCCTCATGGCGACCGACAACGGCGGCCTGCACACGTCGGCGAGCAAGACGATCACCGTTGATGATGTTGCGCCGACGGCAAGCATTGTCGGCAATCCGCACAGCAGCGCTGAGGGATCGCAGATCTCGCTGACGAGCCATGTTGTTGATCCGGGCCTTGGGCTTGGCGACACCGTTGCGTATGCGTGGACGGTTACGCACGGCGGGCAGACGGTGGACACCGGCACGGCCGCCGACTTTGACTTTACGCCGCGGGACAATGGGGCGTACACGGTGGGCCTCACCGTTACGGATGCGGATGGCCAGCATGGGATCGCCAGCAACCAGGCGATTACCGTCACCAACATCGCGCCGTCGTCGGTGACTGTCTCGGGCGCCTCCACCGCGGCGGAAGGGGCGAGCGTCACGCTGACGAGCGCTGTGACGGATGCCGGGGCCGATGAGACGTTCACGTATGACTGGGAAGTGACCAATGCCAACGGCGACACCCTCGCCAGCAGCGATGCGCAGGACTATACGTTCGGGATGGGGAGGACCGGAAGCTACACGGTGTCGCTGACGGCGACCGATGACGGCGGGCTTTCGACCACGTCGAGCCCGCACGTGATCACGGTGACGAACGTGGCGCCGGTGGCGGGGATCAATGCACCCGGCGAGGCCGACCAGGGCCAGGCGATCAGCCTCGCGGCCACGGTGTCCGATCCGGGCAAGGACATCGGCGATGCGTTCACTTATGCGTGGACCATCACCAAGGACGCCAGCACGATCACCACCAACACCAGCGACAGCTTTGACTTCAATCCAACCGCCAACGGGACGTACGTTGCCACGCTGACGGTCACGGACCGCGACCACGCGTCGAATACGACGACCAAGACGATAACCGTGAACAACCTTCCGCCCAGCGTGACGGTTCATGCACCGGCGCACACCAATGAAGGCACACCCGTGAGCCTGACGAGCACCGCGAGCGATCCGGGCGGGATCAATGATCCGCTTGGGTATGCCTGGACTATCACCGACTCGCATGGCGCGACGCTGACGACCAGCACGAGCGATCACCTGAGCTTCGCCGCGACCACCAACGGCACGTTCACGGCCCACCTGAGCGTGACGGACTCATACAACGCGACCACGTCGGATTCATCTACGTTCACCGTGGACAACGTAGCGCCGACGGTGAGCGTGAGCGTCGCCAGCACCGCCAACCAGGGCGATGCGCTCACGGCCACCAGCAGCGTGAGCGATCCGGGCGGCGTGAATGACACGCTGGGCTATGCGTGGACCGTGACGCGGGGCAGCTCGCAGGATTTCAGCGGGTCAGGGCATTCGCTGAACTTTACGCCGGTACATCCGGGGACCTATACGGTTGATTTGGCAGTCACCGATTCAGATGGGGCCATCGTCCACGATACCAAGACGTTGACGGTCTCGAACGTGAACCCGACGGTGGCGATCGCCGGCAACCCCGGCACGGCCAACGAAGGCGATCACATTGCGCTCGAGCAGCAGCGTTACCGATCCGGGCGGCGCGCAGGCGTTTACGTATTCGTGGAGCATCTCGAACGGCTCGAACGTGGTGGCCACGAGCGCAACCAGAACTACACGTTCACCCCGGCGCACTTTGGAAGCTACACGGTTGATCTGGCCGTGACCGACGCCGACAGCGGCACGACCAACGCGACGCACCAGATCATCACCGTCGGAAATCTTGCCCCGACCGGCGTGGCCATCAACGGCGCGCCTTCGACGGGCAATGAAGGTTCGGCCATCGCCATGACCGGCAGCGCATCGGATCCAGGCACGGGCGATACGCTGGGCTACTTGTGGACGGTGACGAAGGCCGGGCAATCGGTTGCTACGTCCACCGCACATGATTTCACGTTTACTCCGGGGACGGGCGGGACGTTCACGGTTGATTTCACGGCCACCGACGACGGCGGCCTGCACACTTCGGCCACCAGCAAGGTCATTACTGTCACCAACGATCTTCCGGTGGCGAGCATCACCGGGCCCACCAGCAGCACGGAAGCGGCGGCGCTGAGCTACACCGCCGGCGTAACTGATGCGGGTTCGGGCTTTGGTGACACGTTTACCTATGCGTGGAGCGTCACCGACAAGAACGGCAGTTCTGTCACGAGCGGCACCAACAACACAGTTGGCTTCACGCCCACGTCCACCGGGCATTACACGGTCAGCCTGACTGTGACCGACGCCGACAACGCCACCAGCAGCACGACCAAGATCGTGAATGTGGCGAACGTTGCGCCCACCGTTGCCATCAACGGTTCGAACAACGGGCCAGAAGGCACGACGATTGGCCTCACGAGCACCGTGAGCGATCCGGGCGGCGTGAACGATGCTCTGACGTATGCGTGGAACGTCACCCGGAACGGGGATGAATACGACAGCGGGACGGGGCAGAATTTCAATCTCACGCCCAATTTGCCTGGCACGTACAGCGTTGCGCTGGCGGTGACGGATTCGGATGGCGCGACCACCACGGCAAATAAGACGATCACGGTAAACAACGTAGCACCGGCCGCCCACATTGGCGGGTTGACGAGCGTGAACGAGGGGACGGCGTACACGCTTTCGCTCAACGCCGTGAAGCCTGGCAGCGACACGATTGGGTGGGTGGTAGATTGGGGCGATGGGTCTTCGACCACGACGGCCAGTGGTTTTGCAACGCATGTCAATCACACGTATGAAGACCACGGCACGTTCAACATCACGGCCACGGCCACCGATTCGGCAGAGGCCAGCGGGTCGGCCACGAAGGCGCTGATCGTCAACAACCTCGCTCCGACCAGCGCGGCCATCACCGGCAACCCCAACACCGCCAACCAGGGCGATCTGGTGTCGTTTGGCAGCAACGTGACCGATCCTGGCACGGCCAACACGTTCACCTATGGGTGGACGGTGACCAGGGCCGGCCAGCAGATCACGACCGGGAACGCCAGCCAGTTCTCATTCACGCCGGGCGTCAGCGGGACTTATACGATCGCGATGACGGCGACGGACAACGGCGGGCTGTCGAGGGCGGCGACGCCGGTGACGCTGACGGTTGCCGACGTAGCGCCGACGGTCAGCATCGGCGCGGCTCCCGCGTCCAGCCCGGAAGGCACGGCCATTAACCTTACCGGCTCGGCCACCGATCCGGGGGTTGGGATTGGGGATCATCTGGCGTATAGCTGGTCGGTCACGAAGAACGGCCAGGCATTTTCCACCGGCACCAGCCAGGACTTCAGCTTCACGCCCGACGGCCAGGGCGCATACAGCGTGACGTTCACGTCAACCGACGACGACGCGATGAGCAACACCGCGCATGCGGCGATCACGGTGACGAACGTGCCGCCGGTCATCAGCCTGAGCGGCGCGGGTAGCATCAACCAGGGCGCGAATTACGCGATCACCTTCGGCTCAACGGCCGTGGTGCCTGGTGCGCATGTCGTGACGGGTTGGCATGTGAATTGGGGCGATGGTTTGAGCAGCGATTTGGCGGGCAATGCGAGTGGCGCGAGCCATTCTTATACGGCCGTGGGCGATCATACCGTCACCGCGACGGCCACCGACGCCACCGGCACCTACAGCAACCATCAGACGGTGACTGTGAACAACGTGAACCCGACGGTCGCAATCGCCGGCAATCCCGGGACGGCCAGCGAAGGATCGAACATCGCGCTGACCAGCAGCGTGAGTGATCCGGGCGGCGCGCAGGCGTTTATCTATGCCTGGAGCATCAGCGATGGGACCAGCGTTATTGCCACCAGCGCCAACCAGAATTACACGTTTAATCCCACGCACTTCGGGAGCTATACGGCGAGCCTGACGGTAACGGACGCCGACGGCGGCGTGACGGCCGCCCAGAACCAGGTAATTGCGGTGACCAATGTTGCGCCAAACACGCCGACCATCACCGGCTCATCCACGGGAACCGAAGGCACGCAGATCAGCCTGACAGGTGCGGCCACCGATCCGGGCACGACCAACACGCTGACGTACGCATGGACGCTGTCAACTGGCGGCCAGCAGATCAGCACGGGCACGGGGACCAGCTTTAACTTCACGCCCATTGACAATGGGTCTTATACAGTGGGCCTGACGGTCAGCGACGATGGTTCGCTGAGCAGCTCGGCATCCAAAATCATTACTGTCGCCAACGTGGCGCCAGTGCCAACAATTACCGGCAACGCCACCATGAACGAAGGCGCGACGCAGACGCTGGGTTCAAGCGTTGTCGATCCGGGCACGCATGACACCTTTACCTACGCCTGGAACATTACCAAGGGCGCGAGCAATTTCGGCAGCGGTACGGGTTCAAGCATCGCCTTCAGCCCAACCCACAGCGGCACTTACACCGCCAGCCTGACCGTCACTGACAATGACGGCGACAGCAACAGCACGACGAAGGTCATCACCGTCGCCAACCTCGCTCCCAATACGCCGATCATCACCGGCGCGACGACTGGCAGTGAAGGGACTGCGATCAGCCTGACGGGAAACGCGACCGATCCGGGCACGAGCAACACCATCACCTACGGATGGGTGCTCACCAAAGGCAGTACGCAGCTCAGCACCGGCACCGGCACGAGCTTTAACTTTACGCCGGCGACGAGCGGATCTTATACCGCGACACTGACGGCCACCGATGACGGCGGCCTGACCAAGACGGCGTCGCAAGTGATCGCCGTGTCGAATGTCGCACCCATTACCACCATCACCGGCGGCAATAGCGTTAACGAGGGCTCCACGCTGCCACTGGGCTCAACTGTCACCGATCCGGGCTCTCCCTTCGGCGACGCCTTTACCTATGCGTGGACCGTCACCAACGGCAATACGTCCGTCGCCACCGGCACCGGCGCCAGTCTCGATTTCACACCCACCCATGGCGGGACCTACACCGCGACCTTCACGGCCACCGACTCCGATGGAGACAGCGGCACATCGACGCGGGTGATTACGGTGGGCAACCTTGCTCCGGGCACGCCGATTATCACCGGCCCGACCACTGGCAACGAAGGCACGCAGATCAGCCTGACAGGTGCGGCGACTGATCCGGGCACGACCAACATACTGACCTACGCCTGGACGCTGTCGACCGGCGGCCAGCAGATCAGCACCGGGACCGGCACGAGCTTTAACTTCACGCCGGTGGACAACGGGTCTTACACGGTGGGCCTCACGGCCACCGACGATGGCTCTTTAAGCAGCTCGACGTCGAGCGTGATTACCGTCGCCAACGTGGCGCCCGCGCCCACGATTACCGGCAACGCCACCATGAACGAAGGCGCGACGCAGACGCTCGGTTCAAGCGTGGTCGATCCGGGCACACATGACACGTTTACCTATGCCTGGAGCATCACCAAGGGCGCAAGCAACTTTGGTAGCGGCACGGGATCGAGTATCGCGTTCAGCCCGACACACAGTGGGACGTACACCGCCAGCCTCACGGTCACGGATAGCGATCATGACAGCAACACCACCACCAAGGTGATCACTGTTGCAAACCTCGCTCCGACCAGCGTGACCATCACCGGCGCACCTGTCAGCCCGGCCGAAGGCAATTCGATCAGCCTCGGCAGCCAGGTGGTTGATCCCGGAACGAGCAACACGTTTACCTATGCGTGGACGGCCACCCGCGGCGCTCGCACCGTGGCGACCAGCACCAACTCCAGCTTCAACTTCACGGCCGACGACAGTGGGGCTTATACCGTCACACTGACGGCAACCGACGACGGCGGCCTGACGCGATCCGCAACTCCGCTCGTGCTGGACATCGCCAACGCGTCGCCGGCGGTCACCATCAATGGCGCTCCTGCCACCGGCCACGAAGGAACGGCCATCAGCATGACCAGCGGCGTGACCGACGCCGGATCGGCCGATCACTTCACCTATGCCTGGAGCGTCACCAACGCCAGCGGTCCGGTTGTGTCGAGCACACTTCAGAACTTCTCCTTCACGCCGGATCACAGCGGCGTCTATACCGTCAGCCTCGGCGTGACCGACGACGGCGGCGCGACCACGAACGCCGCGACGAAGGTCATCACCATCGACAACCTCGCCCCCACCAGCGCGACCATTACCGGCGCATGCCAGCGGCAACGAAGGTGCGACGCTGACCTATACCGCCAGCGCACAGACCCTGGCGCAGGCAACACCTTTACTTATGCATGGACGGCCACCAACGGCACGGATACGCTGCATGGCACGGGTCAATCGTATGACTTCAAGCCCAACGGCACGGGCGATTACACCCTGAGCATGACCGCGACCGACGATGGCGGACTGTCGGCCAATGCGACCAACAAGATTGTTCACATCGCCAACACCGCGCCGACGGCTTCCATCGTGGTGGGGAATACCACCACTGAAGGCCAGTCGCTTAGCCTGACAGGACATGCGGTTGATCCTGGCCCGGGCGACACCTTTACGTACGCGTGGACGATCACGCACAACGGGCACCAGTTCACCACCGGCACGGGCCAGAACTTCGCGTTCACGCCCACCGACAGCGGCAGCTATGGCGTGGACCTGACGATCCTGGATTCCAACGGCGCACCCGGCCAGATATCGACGACAGTGAATGTCGCCAACGTGGCCCCCAGCTCGGTTGCGATTAACCAGGCCCCGTCCAGCAGCCCGGAAGGGACAGCACTGCATCTCACCAGCAGCGTGACCGATGCCGGCACGACGGACGCATTTACCTACGCCTGGAGCGTGAGCAACGGTGGAGACCCAATTTTGACGGGCACGGATGCAACTTTCGATTTCACGCCCACGACCCACGGGTCTTATACCGTGACCTTGATTGCCACCGACAGCGCTGGCGCGGCCGGTCCGACGGCGACGAAGACCATCAATGTCACCAACCTCGCCCCGACGAGCGTAACAATCAATGGCGCCTCTCCGAGCGGCACTGAAGGCGCACCCATCAGCCTGACCAGCACGGTGGCCGATCCGGGCTCGACCGATCAGATCGCCTACAACTGGACCGTGACGCGCAGTGGCGCGACGGTGGACAGCGGCACGGCGGCCGACTTCACGTTTACGCCCCGTGATAACGGCGCGTACACCGTGGCGCTGACGGCCACCGATGACGGCGGGCTGAGCACCTCGGCCACGTCGAAGGTGATCAACATCGCCAACTCCGCGCCCGATAGCGTCGCCATCAACCTGCCTGATTCTCCCACCGAAGGTTCGCCGGTCGATCTGACGTCCACGGTGACCGATCCGGGTGCGGACAACACGTTTACCTATGCGTGGACCGTGACCAACGGCAACACGCCAGTGACCACCGGCACGGACGCCAGTCTCAGCTTCACGCCCACCCTGCACGGGCAATACACCGCGACGCTAGTCGCGACGGATGACGGCGGGGCTTCGACAAGCTCTGGCCCAGTCACCATTGATGTTGGCAACCTCGCGCCCAGCAGCGTGACCATTACCGGCCTGCCCAACAGTCCCCGGGAAGGGACGGCCATTCATCTGGGCAGCACCGTGACCGATCCAGCCTCGGCGGACACGTTTACTTATGCCTGGAGCGTCCTGAAAGATGGAAGTGCGTACGACACCGGCACCAGCACCACCGGCCAGAACTTCAGCTTCACGCCCGTGGACAACGGGTCGTACGTGGTGAGCCTGGCGGTGACGGATTCGGGCGGCGCAACAACCTCGGCCGACGATCAAACGATCGCGGTGGCCAACGTGGCACCCACCGGCAACATCACCGCGCCGACCGGCACGGTTGCGGGTTATCCGGCGTCGTTCAGCATCGCCATCAGCGATCCGGGCACGCAGGACACCCAGCGCGTCTCCTGGGATTTTGGCGACGGCGTGACCATCGCGCTGCATTCGTCCACCGATGACGGGGCGCTGACCCCGACCCACACCTACGCGGCCCCCGGCACCTATGTGGTGCATGCGGTCCTTCGCGACAAGGATGGCGGATCGACCACCAGCACGCGGCAGGTGACCGTCGGCAAGGTGGGCCTTGTGACTGACCCGAGCAACTCCGACAAGACGGAATTGGTTGTCCAGGGCACCAGCGGCGCGGACAACATCCAGTTAATCGCGGGTGCGACGGCCGGCAGTGTCAAGGTGTTCATTGGCGGCGTATCGCAAGGGACGTTTACTCCGACCGGGCACCTGCTGGTCAACGGCAATGCCGGCAATGACACGATCAGCATCGCCAGCGGCATCAAAACACCGGCCATCGTTTTGGGTGGCGCGGGCAACGACACCATCACCGACGGCGGCGGCAACGCCGTGCTCGTGGGCGGGGCCGGCGCGGACACCATCACGGCCGGACCAGGCGGCCAAAAGGTGATCATTGGCGGCCGGGGCGCTGACACCCTCAAGGGTGGCGCGTTCAGCGACCTGATGATCTCCGGGCCAACATCGTTCGACGCCGATCCGGTGGCGCTCGATCAGATCCTGTCAGAATGGAAGCGCACCGATGCCAGCTTCTCAACGAAGATCACGCACCTGACCAACGGCACCGGGTTGAACGGCTCGACGAGCAAGTTGAATAACGCCACGGTGTCGGATGACGCGGCCAAAGACATCATCACCGGCGGCGGCGGGATTGACTGGTTCTTCTCCCGCACCGGATCGGGCACCATCGACACCATCACCGACAAGGCGACCGGCGAGGTGGTGACCAATGTGAGCAATGTTCCGAGCATCACAAGCCCACACGGCAAGCCCCCGCACAAGCCCGCCCACAAGCCCCACAAACCCGCGCACAAGCCGGCCCACAAACCTGTGCACGCCCCGGCACCCAAGCCGACCACACCCGCACCAATCCCGGTGGCCGCCCCGGAATATCCGACGAATATCGGATGAGGCGTTGCGGATTATGAATGACGTTTGAAAGACCAGGGCCACCCGAGAGGGTGGCCTTTGTCGATTGGTGAAATAGCGTAGCGACTGACGGATAAAACAACTGACTTCTGATCGGAGGTTCAGTTCCGGGACGCTAAGTTAATGACGTGTTGCACCGCCTCTTCGTTTCGGCGTCTTTGAGCAAGTCGGCGCATCAGGCGGGTTGCCCTTATCATCCTCTTTAAAGCGAGTCGCCACCGCCTGAAGTTTTTCGCTCTCGTCGTGAGATAACTCTCCAACTCCCGGGTCAGGCGCATTCTGCTTGCCAATCAGAGGCCATCGGATAAAATGCCTGCACATGCAGAACGAAGCTACAGGCAGATGCGAAGCGCATCGCGATGTAGACCCTGGAGAGGTGGCCGAGTGGCTGAAGGCGACGGTTTGCTAAACCGTTGTACGGGTTTACACCCGTACCGGGGGTTCGAATCCCCCCCTCTCCGTTTGAAAAGCACCCCCGCCGCACGTGCTCTGGCCGAAGTGTCCCCATCGCGATCACTCTGATGTCAAATGGCGGGACAAATTCCCCGGGCGTGACTGGGGCTGTGGCCTTTACCTTCAAACTGCGCCTTTTCCGTCTTCTGGGCGGCCGACGTTCTCTGATGGTGGCTCTCCCCCCGCTCCTGCATAACCCGCCCGCAGGAAGTACCCCATCAGCTCATGCCCCCGCTCAATCTTCAACCCGCCCGCGGCCGCGTTGCGCTCGCTGTAGGCTAGGCGATGCGTACTCTCCACGCCCGTACCGGCCATCTCGAACACCGTCGGCGCATACCCGTGCTTCCGTGTTGCGATATTAGTGGGATGATCCGGCAGGACCAGGATGCGCCACGCCGGGAACGTCTTTAGCTTTTCCAGCGTCGGCCCGACCACGTGCTTGTCGATGTGCTCGATGGCCGCCATCTTTGTTTTCAGGTCGGCCTGGTGCGATGCCTCGTCGGGGGATTCAACGTGCGAGAAGACCAAGTCGTAATGGTCCAGCGCATCGGCCGTCGCAATGCCCTGACCGGCATAGTTGGTGTCGTGGAAGCTGGTCATCCCTTCCACCTCCCGCACTTCCCAGCCCAGCAACACGGCCAGGCCGCGAAGCAGATCCACGCCAGTGATCATGCAGCAGGTCTTCACGCCAAACTGTTTTTCAAATTTCGGGAGATTCGGAGCGTGCCCCTGTCCCCAGAGCCACGCCTGCGTGGCGGGGTTTTTCCCGGCCGCACGCCGCGCCCGGTTTACCGGGTGCTCCGCAAAAAGCGCTTTCGACTTATCCATGATCTTAAGAAGCAGATCGCTTCCCTTGCCCCTGGGCACATATCGCGCGGCCAGTTCCTCCGGAATCTCGTGGGGCGGTTTGGTGGTGACGTCAAAATCCTGATCGCCACGATAGACCATCAAATTCCGGTAGCTCACGCCCAGGTGAAATTCCGCGCCGGGAATTTCAACCGCCTTTGATAAACTTTGAATCAACTGGCCCGCCTCGGCATTGGAAATGCCTCCGGCGGAATGATCTTTCATGATCCCGTCGATCACAGTCACCAGATTGCATCGAAAAACCCAATCGGTGGGTGAGAGCGGGATGCGCTGGGCTGCCGCTTCCAGGGGGGCTCGGCCGGTGTGATAAACGGCCGGGTCGTATCCCAGCAGGCACATGGTGGCCACGTCGCTGCCGGATTCAAAACCCTCCGGCACGGTCCGCGCCAGCCCTTGCTGCCCATGCTGGGCAATCCAATCCATGTTGGGCGTCTGGGCGGCTTCAATGGGAGTCTTGCCGCCCAGTTCGGCCAGCGGTTCGTCGGCCGCGCCGTCGGGAATGATGATCGCGTATTTCATTGACGCAAAATTTACCCGCATGCATCAGGAGTTGCACGAAGGTGATAAATGGCCAAACCGGTAACGGGAGGAATTCTTAAACAGCGTGCACGGGCGGCAATAGGTAATGGAGTAGCATGATTTTTCCCCCGACTCACCTTCGACGTGTGCTGACCGCCTGCCTGTTGGCATTTCTGCTGATGGGCATTGTCGCTGTCGGTTGTCTGTGGGTGGCGTCGTCGGTGCCCGGGCCGCGGCCGGAGGCGGATGCCGACGCGTCGGGGAAGCCGGAGCACGTCCGGGCCAAGGCCCATCGCGCGGAATATCACTTGCCCAGGCGGCCGGCGCCGGTGCTGGCTTCCATCCCGTGGAAGCGGACGACGACCCAGCCCGTGGGGGCATTCGTGCCGCTGGCGCGGGTGGCGTGGCAAAATGATCTGGCCGACCCGGTGGAGGCGAAGGTGAGTCTGGCCGGGGTGCCGTGGCAGCGCGTCGCGGGCGAGTTGCCGCGCAAGGGAGCAAATCTGGCGGTGGCGGTGTGGCCCTGGCGAGCCAATGTAGAGCCGCCCAGAGCAGCGCAGGTGCCGCTGGCGGCGGTGCCCTGGGTGCTGGACAGCGAGCGGCCGGTGAAGGCAAACGTGAGGCTGGCGGTGTTGCCGGAATGGCCGGCGGCGAAGCCGGCAACGCGTCCGACGTCCGGGCCGGCGTTGTCGGATGCAGAGGCGTTGGAGCGGTAGTCGAGGTTCGTGGAGAGGAACAAGATGTTGTTTAAAAAGTGGAACGGGTTGGTGCGGTTGGCCGGCGTGCTGGGGGTGATGGTCGCGTGTGCTGCGCAGGCCGCGCCGTCGCTGAAGGGCGACCCGGCGTCGTTAACCAAGGAAGTCACCACCCAACTGGCCAGCGGGGATGAGGCGCTGCAAAAGCAGGCGGTGGCGACGATCCAGAAGCTGATGGAGGCCGAGCCGGCGCGCGCGGTGGCGCATCTGCGAAGTTATTGGATGAAGCCGCTGCTGGATGCTCGCCAGTATGACGACGTGATGGATCTGGCCAACAAGGGCATTGTCGCGACTGCGGGAGAAGCAGCGTCGGTGGAGTTTTTGCTGCAAAGCCGCATTCGGGCTGAGCTGTCGAATGGCAAGGCCCAGCAGGCGCTGTTGGATGCCAAGAGTCTTTACAACGTGAGCACGATGCTGGCGATGCCGCAGACCATGCTGCTGATTGCGGAGTGTTTGAATGCCGCTCATCCGGAGGACCCATCGTATGTGGAGCGGTTTCGCGCCCAGCAGATGGCGGGGGCGGTGTTTGACGGCGTGATCGTGGTGGCCCAGGGATCGGAGGGGGCAGCGCCCACGACCAGGCCGGCGCCGCGCTCGGCGACGCAGGAAACCGACCGTGGGCCGTCGGTGCTGTCGAGCATCAAGGCGGAGAATCACGCGTACGATGAAGCCATCGCGAAGCTGACGGCCGAGGATTTCCTCACGCTGACGGCCAAGGGAAACCTGCTGCTGCTGGAGGATCGGGTGAAGGACGCCAAGGGCGTGTTCGACCGTGCGTACGGCGTGGCCACGGAGGGTAATGTGGTCACGGCGAGCGAGAGCATCGCCCGCTGTATGAAAGCGGAGGACGGGGCGGTGGGGCGGGCCAACGCGTGGGTGCTGTCGATTCGGCCTAACCGGCAAAAGCCGCAGTAAGCGATTCCGATGAAGATGCGGGTGCTACAAATTCTGATGGTGTTGCTGGCGCTGAACGCCGGCCTGAACCTCTGCTTCGCTGCTGAGACAGCCAAGATTGCACCGGCGCTGGCGGCCAAGCTGGCCAGTGAAGATGCCAAAGAAGTTGAGGTGGCGCTGGAGACGATTCGCTCGCTGATCGCATCCGAGCCGGCGCAGGCCGCGGCGTTTATGCGGGAAATGTGGCTCAAGCCGCTCATGGACGCGGGCCGCTATGACACCGTGGCCGACCTCACGCAGGCGGCCATTTGCGCTTATCCAATGGAAGCCAATGCGGTGACGATGTTGCAGCAGGCACGGGTGACGGCCCTGCTGAAGGCAGGACGAAATGCCGAAGCGCTGTCGAATGCCAAGGGGCTGTTTAACGTGGTGACGATGGACGGGCGCACAAGGCGCTCCTAATGGTGGCCGAGTGTCTGAGCGCGGCCTACCCGGACGATTCTGAAAAATTAATGCGCCTGCGCGACGAACAGATGGCCGGGGCGGCCACGCAGCCATCGGCCAACGGCCCGCGGGTGAGCACGGTGATGCGGGAGATCAAGGTCGATGTGAAGCCTTATGCGGCGGCCATCGCGCGCTACGACGCCGGACGGTACATGATCCAGACCAACGAGCGCGGCGCGCTGATGGCGCAGGCGAATCTGCTGCTGCTGGCAGATCGGCCAGGGGAGGCCAAAGCGCTGATGCTGCGGATGCGCGAAATCGCCGTGGAGGAGTCGCGGTACATCGCCGAGGAAAACGTGGCGCGGGCCATTAAGGCCGAGGACGGAACAATTGGGCGGGCAAACGCATGGCTGATCGATCCACCCGAGCCGCCTGCGTCAAAGGAATAGCCCTTTTCTGGTCGTCACCTCACCTGCTAGTCGCGCAGCGCCTCCACGCCTTTCACTTCCACCTGATCGTTGCGAGCTAGATCGGCCAGCGTCTGTTTGCCCATGATGGCGCGGAACTCCACTCGGCCGTCAAAAAACTCGCGCGACTGCACACGCGCGTGAGACTCGATAAAAGAAATAAGCCGGCCGTTGCCGACGTCGGCCTGGAGGGTGACTTCCACCTGCTGCCCACGCACGATCTGATAAACAGCCTCGACGAGTTTATCCAGCCCCGCCCCCGAGCCTGCGCTGATGGCGATGGCCTCGGGATGCAGCGTGCGCCAGAAGGGCATGTTGGCTTCGCCTTCGTCGGTGTCGATCTTGTTGAGCAGGAGAATCTCCTGCTTATTTTCCACGCCGATGTCCTTCAAGACTTCATGAACGGATCGGAACTGCTGTTCGGCGTGGGGATGGCCAACGTCAAGCACGTGAAGGAGAAGATCGGCGTGGACGGCTTCTTCAAGCGTGGCCTTGAACGAGGCGACAAGGTTGTGTGGCAGGTCGCGTACGAAACCCACGGTGTCGGATAAAAGGACCTTCGCGCCCGCTCGATGCGCCAAGCTCGGGTTTTTGTGTCGAGGGTGGCGAAGAGCTTGTCGTCGGCATAAGCGCCGGCGGCCGTAAGGGTGTTGAACAGCGTGCTTTTGCCGGCGTTGGTGTAGCCTACGATGCACACCGTGAAGTTCTCCCGATTGCGCTGAGCGACCATGCGGCTTTTTCGATCCTGCACCTTCTGGATGTCGGCCTTTAGATCGCTGATGCGCTTGCGAACCATGCGGCGGTCGGTTTCCAACTGCGTTTCGCCCGGCCCGCGCGTGCCGATGCCCATGCCAGCGCCGCTGCCGGTGATGCGCTCAAGGTGGCCCCACATGCGCGCGAGACGCGGGTAGGTATATTCCATCTGGGCCAGCTCAACCTGAAGCCGCGCTTCGTGCGTCTGGGCGCGGGTAGCGAAGATGTCCAGGATCAGCTCCGAGCGGTCGAGCACCTTGATGCCTTCGTTGCGCCTGGAGCCGGCCTCCTCATTGATCAGTTTTTCCAGCGCGCCGATCTGGCCCGGCGAAAGATCGTTGTCGAAGACTACGACGTTGGCGTTTTTTTCCTTGGCGAGATTGGCGATCTCCAAAGCCTTGCCGCTGCCGACGTAGGTACCGGCATCCACCTTATGGCGGCGCTGGAGAACCGTGCCGGCCACCTTCGCGCCGGCCGTTTTGATCAGCGACGCCAGTTCCCCCAGCGGATCACGCGGATCGGCCGTCGATCCCGGCAGAATGACGCCAACGAGAATCGCCTTTTCCTGGCGGACGGATAGTTCGGTGCGTTTCAATTCCGACAATGAAAATTCCTCCGAGTCCCTGTGCAGTATTGCAATAACAGTACGGCCGATTGTAGCCGACGTTCTGGCGGAAAGGGGGGTGGAATCGCGGGACTGCCTTGGAGCGGCGGGCGGCTTTTGTTTCATGGGGCGTGTTGGCGTAGGCTGGAAGAGATGAGCCAGGGCGCTGCTGAGTTGGACGAGGCGAGGGTGGGCGGCGAGGGGGCTGATCGCATCTCGCCCGCGCAGTGGAAGTCCGGGATAGCGGCCTGGCTGGGGTGGCTGTTTGACGGTTTGGACATGCACCTCTACACGCTGGTGGCCGCCCCGCTGGTGGCCGGGCTGGTGCATGCGTCCAGCGACGCGGACAAAATCGTGCGCGACAAAAGCTCGTGGATCCAGGCCGCCTTCTTGATTGGCTGGGCGCTTGGCGGCGGATTTTTCGGGCGCGTGGGGGATGTGCTCGGGCGCAGCCGGACGCTGGGGTTCACCATCCTGACGTATGCGATGTTTACCGGGCTGTCATTCTTCGCGCAGACGTGGTGGCAGTTGCTGATCTTCCGGTTTCTAGCGGCGCTCGGAATCGGCGGCGAGTGGGCGGTGGGGTCAGCGCTCCTGGCCGAAACCTGGCCCAGACGCTGGCGGCCATGGATTGCAGCCGTGTTGCAGACGGCCGTGAACATCGGGGTGCTGATCGCCTGCCTGGCGGCCTACTTGCTGGCGGGGTTTCCCAGCGCAACGTCTTTCTAGTGGGGATCGTGCCGGCCATCCTCGTCGTCTGGATCCGGCGATCAGTCCCAGAGCCGGCCGAGTGGCACGCAGCCAAGGCCACAGCCGGACAGCAGCCGGGAATCGGCTCGCTGTTCAATCTAGAGAACCGCCGCACGACGACGCTGACGATTTTGGTGTGCGCCTGTTCGCTGACGGCGTGGTGGGCGTTTATGTTCTGGAGCCCGCAGCACATTCGCAACCTTCCAGATCTGGCAAGTCGGCCGAAGGTGGAGCGGGAACGGCTGGCCTACATGAGCTTTCTGCTGGTGATCGGAGTTTCGATTCTCGGCAACTTCTTCGCGTCCTGGGTGGCGCGGCACATCGGATACCGGCGGGCAATCGCGCTGATGTGCGCTGGCTTTTTCTTCGCGATGTTTGGGACCTACAGCGTGCCGCGGGGGCATGTGTCGCTGTTCTTGTGGATGCCGTGGGTGGGCTTTTTCTCGGGTGTGTTCGGCTTGTTCACGATGTATCTGCCACCGCTATTTCCGACACTTCTGCGGACCACCGGGGCCGGGTTCAGCTACAACATCGGCCGCGTGGTGGCCGCATTTGGCACAATATTCTTCGGGTTCTTCGCCCACGTCGGCGATTTTCGCCACGCCCTCATGTACGACAGTTTCCTATTCATTCCGGCCGTGGCGGTGGCGCTGATGTTGCCGGAAGGGGATGCCGTCCTGCCGCGCGAACGGGAGCTCGTCACAGAGGCGAGTCGTTAACGGTAACACCGTGGGCTTTAAGGGTGTTGAGCTGCACCACCTTGGCCTGCTGCTCATCTTTCACGTTGTCGCTGTGGCAGTCAGCTTTGTGGCCTTTGTGCGCCAGCTTCATAATCTCCTCCTGCGACAACACCCCACGCTGCTTCAGCACCTCTGCACCGGCGGCATTGACGCCGGGGGAGGCGAGAGCTTTTTTCGCGGGTTGGGCCTGTTCGTCCTTGCCCGAATAAAACTCGTTGATTTCCTTGCTGATCCGCACCGAGCACCAGTCGTGGCCGCACATGGCGCAGAAATCGGTATCGACTTCCAGGTCTTCGTCGTGATAGGCCCGGGCCAGATCGGGGTCGAAGGACAAATCGAAGTGGCGCTGCCAGTTCAGGGCGGCGCGGGCCTTGGTGAGCTCATCGTCGCGGTCGCGCGAGCCGGGGATGCCCAGCGCCACATCGGCGGCGTGGGCCGCGATCTTGTACGCCACGCATCCCTGCTTCACGTCGTCCTTTTTAGGAAGGCCCAGGTGCTCCTTGGGCGTGACGTAGCAAAGCATGGATGCGCCGTGATACCCGGCCGCCGTTGCGCCAATGCAACTGGTGATGTGGTCGTAGCCCGGGAAGATGTCCGTCACCAGCGGGCCAAGCACGTAGAACGGCGCGCCGTGGCAGATTTGGCGCTGGAGCTTCATGTTGTATTCGATCTGGTCAAAGGGAACGTGGCCTGGGCCTTCGACCATAACTTGAACGCCTTTGGCCCACGCGCGCTCGGTAAGCTCGCCAAGGGTTTGCAACTCGCGCAATTGGGCTTCATCGGAGGCGTCGGCCAGGCCCCCGGGGCGCAGGCCGTCTCCCAGGGAGAAGCTGACGTCATACTCGCGCATGATGTCGCAGATGTCGTCGAAGATCTCGTACATGGGGTTTTGCTTGTTGTGGTGGATCATCCACTTGGCCAGGATCGAGCCGCCGCGCGAGACGATGCCGATGAGGCGCTTGCGGACATAGGGCAGGTGCTCGCGCAAAACGCCGGCGTGGATGGTGAAATAATCCACGCCCTGCTTGGCCTGGTTTTCCAGTTCCTTGAGGATGATGTCGTAGGAAAGATCTTCAATGCTTCGGCCGAGGATCATGGAGTAGATCGGGACGGTGCCGATGGGGACGGTGGAGTTTTGGATGATGGCCTGCCGGCAGGCGTTAAGATCTCCGCCGGTGGAGAGGTCCATCACCGTGTCAGCGCCCCACTGCTCCGCCCAGCGGAGTTTTTCCACTTCTTCGTCGGTGCTCGAGGAGATGGGGGAGGCCCCCATGTTGGCGTTGATCTTGGTGAGAGAAGCCCGGCCGATGGCCATGGGCTCGAGCTTGTGCTTCAGGTGAACGATGTTGGCCGGAATGATCATGCGACCGGCGGCAACTTCCGCTCGAATTTGCTCGGCCGTCAGATGCGGCTCACGCGTCGCAACGCGGGCCATCTCCGGCGTAATAGTGCCGAGGCGGGCCATTTCGAGCTGAGTCACGGCCTGCTTTCCTGAACCCTGAACCCCGAACCCCGAACCCTCCTTCGGGAGAAAATCCCAAGCGGTTTTGTCGCTGGCCGGCGGCATGCCGGGGGTGTCGGGGGAGGAGAAGGAGTAGGGGGTGCCAAGGCGATTTTTGTTGGCGAACGAGCCAGGTGTAGTGCCCTGGCGGTCGGTGGAGGGGTTGTCACCTAAGGGGGGGAGGGCGACGGCGGACGACGTGATTTGAGGGGATGGCATGGGATCTCCTGGGGACTTGTGGTGCTGGAAGGAGTGTAAGGAGGAGGGGGGGCAGGGACAAGCGGGCGATTCGTGGAGGAGTTGGCCAATGACCTGGTGCGCGATTGGCCGGATGTTTCGGTCGCGACGCTTATCAAGCAAGATTGCTGATAGCGGTGTCACTGAGCGCGTAGGCTGTGGTACGAACGTTTAGGATGTGGATGACTCGCTGGCCATACCCGCACGTAAAAAAATACGCTTTCGATTGCGTTGCACGTCTCAGGGCGTTTCACTCGCTGGCTGCCTATCGGATTAAGATCATCCCCCCAACATTGCTTATTGCCCTTCGATCAGGCGTCCTGCGATGACCAAACGCAGCAAGTTGAAATGGAGCGGAGAGAATGAGATTCGAACCTGTCGGGCGCTCTTAGAATCGCTCAAAGCTTTTTTCAAGGACAATCCTGGCTGGGAATGATACGGTTTTACCCCTCCTCTGGCCCCTCCACTGTGTGGGAGGGACTCCGTTGGCGTGAAGGCCTTGCAGGACAAGCGATAACGGTTGTTGCTTCGCCTTAAGCGACCCCCGACACCGTCCGGGTTCCGGGGCTCACGCCCGGGCCTCACAGCCCGCCCTCCGCTCACGCTCCGGGCCCGGCCCCCGTCCGGTCTCCGCCGCCCCGAAGGCGGCTCCGCAATTACCACCACCACAATACTGGGGGAAAAAGGAGCATAAAGGACATAAAGGACAACGTGGTGCGCCCTAGCGGGCGCTCTATTTGAACGAGCGACTCACGAACAAACGGAAGCCAGCCGGCTGTTGGTTAACCGAAAAGTTCGTGGTACAACTGCTGGCCGTCTGGCTGCTGATTAGACGAGTCACATGGAAATGCGAGCCGGCTGAAGACCGCCCTCACAGAGGGCGTCTTCTTGAAGCGAAGGAAGACCTTCTTGCTTCACCCGACTCATCGTCGGAACGGCTCGGAAAAACGCCTGTCACAGGCGTTTTACCGTGCCCAATGTCGCGAAAAGAACGGGTCACGGTCCATTCGCGAATTCACTACGCATCGAATACCGGATCTCATCAGCGGAAAACGGACCGCGCTGAATTTGCGCTTGAAGAGGGCGATCTTCGCGTTATACTTATTCCAATGGAGTTTCTCAGCACTCAGAAAATGCGTTTCGACGAGGGTCCGTAAACACCAAGATGAATCACTAAATGTGGCAACCCCGGAACTACTGATGTCCGGGGTTTTTTTGTAGGAGGATCCTGGCAGTTATGGTTGTAGCGGATGGCGAAAAATGAAGCCATCCGCCGTTAAAGACGAATGGCTTTCTCTGTCGGCCCATGACGAGCCAACACCAGTCGGCCGCACCGAATTCGTTCGACCGGATCGGTGCGTGCCGGCTTTTGAGCTGTCTGCCCTTCAGTTTACCGCATATTCACCGTCCGGCACAACCCGGTTTATCCCCAGCGACGGGGGATGATAATAGCCAGGACAGGACGCGCCGCAAGGGCATTCGCCAACTCTTTCTGGGCCTTCTCTTGGTTCTTTTGAACTGAAGGAGTCGATATGCCCAGAGCAAAACCGATCGGCATTACTTCATCCTCACCGCAGCAACAGGAATCTCAACCACGCGAACGGCGGGTTCCTTGCAATGAGTGCGGTGAGTGGTTTGATCTGACCGGGACCGCATCCGGTAACCATCCATCCGGCTTCCCTTATTGGCCATGTCAATGCGGGACTCCAAGTCCGGACATCATTGTTTGGGTTGGCGTGGATGATCCCGAGGATTTGTTTGACGACTCGCGTCCAACACCTCGTCCAGTTGCCCGAAGAGCAAGCACGACTTGGGCGAAGTCCGCCTAACGACCGGGTACCGAGCATTGCGGGCAAGCGTAATCGCGCCATTTAGTTGCTCGGTGGAGTACCTTTACAAAATCACGGACAATCCCTGCCCTGCGAAATTGCCAAAACGATTTAAGGAGAAACGGAAAAACTGACGCACGCATGCAGGCGGCGAATACACTAACACGGTTCATGCGTAACTGTTTACCGTCCCCTCACGGAGCCGTGGCGGGGAACAGGTCGCATGGCTCTGCGTTGAGACGGCGCTGGAACAGCCCCTTGAGCGTGCCAATCAGGTCCCTGCCCTGCTGGCCGATCGTACGCACCACGCTCATCACCCGCGACGACGCCTTGGCCGTCGAAGCGCCTCGGTGGCCGCCGCTGATCTTGCGGATCACCACCGCCGTTCGTCAACCAGGGCCAGCAACTGCTCGTAGGTGGGTGTCGCACCGTCCACGGCACGCGCACCATAACAACTGTCACAAAAACGTGCGCGGGTAAAATTCAGGGGGACGGTAAACAGTTACGTTCATGCGAGTTGGCGCAACTCCACCAGGCGCCGGAGCGGGAGCGGTTGGTGGAAGAACGGCTTGTGAAGAGAACGCTCTTTGAGGAGGTGTGGAGACTTCATTGCAAACAGCGTACTTGCGCCGAGTCAGTTCTTTTTCTTGGCCCGGTTCTCGGCGGAGACAAGAACCATTAAACAGCCTATAGCGACGAGGCCAAACAAGATCGCAGCCATCCAGTCGAACCACGAAATGAAGACCGAAATTCCACCGACGGCTATCAACATACCGATGACTGGCAAGAGTCTGGCGAGACATCCGAATTTATACGGGCTTGGACTGTCTCTAAATAGCTCCTCATTGAACCGAAAGCGGGCTTGTGGCGGACATGGCAGACACCTTCGGGAATTCGCGAATTTCACTGTCGCGGCACTTTCGGTATTTGGTGGAGCTATTTAGTCCCGATTGCTCCGAACAAGAGCGTTGGGATTGCTATGCAGAGGATCCTTATGGAAAGGACGACTCTAGCCCCCCCGAGCTTGCCATTGATCGCGGTCAGGATTACGGCGAAGCTGACGACTGCAAGGCTGCCGGCCATCCAGTGGCCCAGTGACATCGGGGGTGCGGAACCACTGTGAATCGTGACACCGTCATTCTTTTCCTTCGCGCCCATAATTCTCCTAACGCCAATCGACACCACTGGCCGCACAGGAATGATGTTAACCAGACGCTCGCTCGCCACCGTTATAGATTGTCGCCTTTCGTCAAGTCTCAGGAAACCCGCGCTGGCCTTGGCACTCGTGGCGTTGCTTACCGGGATGGCCAGGAAGATTGTCTTGCCCCATTGGTCACCTCTCATCGGACGGCCTACAGCTGTCCGATTTTCACCTGCGCGAATCTTGGACCGCGAACCGCGAGGATGATGCGGGGGTCAAACCGCTTGGGGTAGTGGCGCACGCCATGTATCTGTCTCCCATTGTCGATGCTGCACCGCCGCCCAAACCGGAACACCCGACAAGGTTGGTAGTGCGAATCGTGAAAACAGAATAATCGAGGATCGGCCGCTCTTAGCTCAGCGAGATATTCCGCCTTTAAAAGGCTATTTCATCGTACAGCGCTTCCAATAACAGGTATACAAGCTGACCCGACACTTCGCGATTTCATCGGGAACTGAATGCCACGCTTCGCCAATGACGTGTTGTAACCGCGCGTAGTATCTCGTCGTGTCTGGTAGTGGCAGCCACTGTTATACACAACCCAGCGGGTACATCAATTTCAATTCGCAACGACTTAAGTGTGCTGCCTAATATATTAACCGTACGAACTAACCCCTTCATCAATTCATCGAGCGGTTCCTGCGGCGGAATGATTGCAGCCCATACTTGCACGGTGCCATCGGAATATTCTTGAGTCGGTGGCTCGTAAAACTCAATGTTACCCGTCACTCCAACATTAAGTGACCTCACCCAAGGCTCGGATGTAACCAACGTAATCCTAACAGCAATTGCATGAGGCATGAACCATCCAAAATCTACGAATCTTCGCGTGTCGCATTATTAAGCTGATTAATGAGCATCGTATCCTCGGGCAACTTAAGCAGCTTCTTGGCCTTATATAGTGCAGCTTGTCTATAAGATTCAGCGCCGCTCGTGCCGATTCGAATTTCTTCAATCGCGTGATAGATTGCGGCGACAGCTTCTCTCGCATCGTCTCCTGCTTCGTGGGCCAGCTCCGCTGCGCGGACATATAACTGACGACCCATAAGAAGGTTGCCTTCACGGAAGCAGACTAATCCAGTCGTAGCCATTGTCACGATTTTCTGGACGTTGTCGCTCGAAGAAAGATCAATTCCTTTTAAGGCCCGCCGGGCTTCTTGCGTCCTCCCGAGCTTTCCCAGTGAAAACGCCAGGTTATTATTCAACATATTGTCATTAGGATTGCTGATGAGCCCATGCCGAGCGAAAAGAACACCTTCGGCATGACGATCAATTCGAGACGCAAGAAAGGAACCAGCCAACGCTGGACGCCTAGAAAACGGCTGGTCCCCCAACCAGTGCCGAGATTGAAGAAGTGCGTCCTTTAAATGACCACGCTGCCTCGTTATGCAGGTGTTTGCTTCAAAAGATGAGGTCTTTTCGCTACTAAGCTCTGGCAGCCCTGGGAACTTATGAGCCAGCCATGCGGCCTGGGCCACTGCATTTTCCGACGGATTGCGAAGCGATTTTCGCACGAGTTTCTTTGCCCGATTGCGATTTCCACTAAAAACGTCGAGTGTTGCGACGGCACTGGCCAGTTCTGATGAATCAAAAGGATGCGCCCGATCCGCATCGAGCACCGATTCCCCAATGTGAGCAAATCGAGACACACGACCCATCGCAGCGGCCGTAGCAATTTCCGCTGATAGGAGCCAAGGATCTCGCTTCAGTCCAGGAGCCACCTCCAGGATTCTATGAGCTTCTGCCCCTTCTCCTTGATGCAATAGAAGTCGTGACGCAGATCGCAGGATGAATCTATTATGAGGTGCGAGAGTTAATGCGGCCCTAATAGCGCGATGCGCAGGCCGTTGTTGACCGAGCGCGGTATACATGCAAGCAAGGTTGGTCCACAGTACAGCATTATTGGGGTAGATGATTAACTGCTTTCGACCCAGATGAATCAATGAATAAAATTGCTCCATCGCAAATGGATCCGAGACTAACCCATCAGAATCTAGCTTCCTCTGCAAAGGCGGGATATCTTGACCCGTGCAGAAAGCAGCGATCTGGTGCGCCAACGTCGGTGTATTCTCATTGTGCAACAAGAAGTCAGCGGCCTCCAGGGCAACCTCAGGCTGGCCGAGTACGACAGCTTCTGATACTAGGTCCGCTGCCACAGGAATTGTTGGGGTCGCTTCCCAATCCCGCAAACTTTCGTTCAGCATTTCCGCCAGGAAGGGGTTTGTATCTTGTGGCCGCAATGATGACAGCTCATCCATGCGGACAGCAATTTCAAACACTCGCAGGCGCGGGACAATGAATCTTGGTCTATCTTCAGTAGAGCTGGCCATAAGACCTCCAATGCGGCGGGCTTCATCAGCCGTCTCGACGATACGCCAGCTCGTTGAGCTTCGAGATGTATCTCTCAAAGGAATATCTATTCACGTAACCGATTCGGCTCAACGGATGTCCCCTTCGGTCGGGATCAGGTTCGCATAATTGACCCACCATTTCGACCAAATCATCTCGAAGGTCATCGGGAAATGTTACCAAAAGATCGCTCAACGCCCCACCAAAGGCTGCCTGTAAATAAGGCAGGACTTCCTGATAAGTGCCGCCCCAGGAATATGGCTGGTGATCTTTCGCCAAATGCTTCCAGAGCAGCGAATTGATATGCACCTGAGTGAAGACAAACACTATCAAACTACCGAAGTGATAGAGATCGCAACCGAAACGTCGCTGAGAAGGATCAGTCGGAACAGCACGATAGAGTAATTCGGGCGGAGCATATCCTCGATCACCGGCGACCGTGTAATCATCGTGGGGCGCGGGGAACGCTTTTGCCCATGCACGACCAAGGTCACCTATTTTAGAACCGATTTGCTCTTCAAAGATTAGCACATTTGATGGCTTTAGATCTTGATGGGCCATTGATCGAGAGTGCATCTGCTGGAGGCCCGCAGCAACATTGTGTAATACCCGGAGAACAAATCCGTTACCAATATCCGGGGTTGCATCCAGATGCCCTCGCACATCACCATCAGCGAGCTCGAATATTAGATACTCAACCTTGCCCATCGGTTGGTTTGGGTCAGGCAAAATTGATCCATGTTCAATCGCATGAACAACGCGGCTGAGGTCAGCACAGGCGGCACAGATACTCTTTTCGAAAATGTACATTTCTGCCATTCGCTTCAACTCGCTTGGAGTATCTGGATGGGAGAATGCTTCGACATAGTCCATGGCCTTAAGGAATCCTTTCCGTCCGTCGTCATTCTCGACAAGATATCCGATGGAGAAATTCCCTCCGGTTGCGCTCTTCTTGCTCAGTAAAGTTCGCACTGTCCATCCACCCGGTAGGCTCAGGCCAGCCAACTGTTCTCGAGGTCTCATTTTATTCTCCAGCTGTTCGAAATCGTACATGTAGACGGTCGGATCGGCTAACGAAAGGGCGGCGGCTGACTGCCGCCGCCACATCGGGGGTTAATTATTCGCATTGGCTAGCCAACTGCTAGCTCACTGCGGGTAGCCTTTTTCAGACCCTGCCAAGACCTGGTGCCTTCAGTCACGAGGACTTGATAGTCGTTGCTCACCGTTGCGGCAGCAGCCACCGCATCATTCCGCACCTGCTCAATTGTTACGTTGACAGCACGGTTATACTCGGCATGTGGCAGGTGATATGTCTCGCCATCACTGCCCTGAATGAAGCGGGAGAAGCCCTTCGCGGACATCGCCTTGTGGAGTCTGTTGTACTGGTCTTCGGTGGGGTATCCATCGAGTTGAACACGAGTGGTAAATTTATTCATAAACGAGATCCTTTCTTCGTCGGAGGTTCATCCTGCTTGGAATGACGACGGTCACTATGACCACCGCAATCTAATCCTAAGCAGCACGTCTTGAGGAAGCAAGCACAAAAATAATTTTCTTGCGTCGTCTAACAGGCCAGATTAATCTGCTGCTATAATTATTGAAGGGCATGGCCATGATTGAAAGGAATCGCATGGACCAGAAGCGTCAACCGGGTGAGCCATTGGGTCAGTACCTTCGGGATGTTCGGCAGTCTCGTAGGCTGACACTGCGCCAGGTCGAAGATGCTTCCGGCGTGTCTAATCCGTATTTGAGCCAGCTTGAAACGGGGAAGATCGAGAAGCCCTCTCCGAACATCCTCCATACACTGGCTTCCGTTTACCGAGTCTCATATGAGGCACTCATGGAGAAGGCTGGGTACATCACAAGGGATCAGGAAGGAAAGGCGAAGTCAAAAGAGCGAAGTGGTCGGGTTGCTGCGTTTGCAGAGGAAGAACTCACCCCGCAGGAGGAAGAGGAATTGCTCAAGTTCCTGGCATTTATCCGAACGAGGACGAGGAAGGGGAAATAGTGCGAAAGAAGGACGATGCAACGCTTTCCGCGCACCAGCTCCGCGCGCTATTCGTCAACAAGCGGAGAAACTTTTACAAGAGTGCGGGGCCATAGGCCGGTTGCCCACCCCAGTGAATGAGTTGGTCGCAACCGCTAAGCTTTCCATCGAGCACGACGTGTCGCTTGATAGCACGTTTCTGGGTCGCTTATATAAGAAATTGCCCGGCCCCTTGAAACGTGCGATTGATAAGGTGCTTGGACTTTTGGACCCCCAGGCTCGACGAATCTATCTCGACCATACGACGCACGAAAAGAAGAAGCCGTTCCTTTCGCTCCATGAGGTTGGCCATGACTACCTTCCGTGGCAGAGAGATACCTATGCCATTCTGGAAGATTCGGAAACGTCGCTCGATCCAGACACGAAAGACGCCTTTGAACGTGAGGCTAACTGCTTCGCCTGTGAAGTGCTGTTCCAGTTGGATAAGTTTCGTGACGAGGCGGCAGATTGTGACTTTTCGATTAAGACACCTCTGAAACTTTCCAAGCGATACGGGTCCTCATTTTATGCAGCGGCTCGGAGATTTGTCACGACTCATCGTAAGGGGTGTGCTGTCATCGTTTTTGAGAAGCCAACTTTTGAGATCGGAACGGGATATACGCTGATCCTTCGCCGATCTGCGGAATCTCCAGAATTCATTCGGCGTTTTGGCGTCACCTGTTGGAAAGATGCTTATGTTCCCGGTGATTTATTCGCGAGGATTGTGCCACATGAACGAAAATTCACCCGTCCAACGGCATGTAAAATCCGCAATCTAAACGGAGACTATGAGGAATGCCTCGTCGAGGTTTTTGATTCGACATTTGAGTTATTCTACTTGGTATGCCCCATCAACGAGTTGAAGCCCGCGAAGAAAGTAATCTTGGTTTAGATATCACCAACTCGTAACCCGCCGGGAATAAAGGCCAAGTCATGGTCCGATGGTTGGCCTCCACTTCATGTAAGAAATTAAAATCCAGCGGCGTTGTCCGCTCAGGATGATGACGACGTTGCGGTCAGAAGTGCGTGGCAGGCCTGGCTGGCCTGTGAGATGGCCATCAGCTTGTGAGCGGAAGCAGACAATTTCTTAGGGTCCATGTCTTGCGCAAAAGCTTGATTGCCATTACCAAGTGCTCGGCCGCCGTCCATGGTCCTGATGGGGGCGGAGGCGGGGGAGGTGGCGGAGGTGGAACCACTGGCGGTGGAGGCAGAGCGTTGTCACTTGCGGGAGCGACTTTGATCCGCTGGTTCTCCCTCCAAGGGTCGATGCCAGGTGTTGGTGAAGATTCTGAGCATCTTGGAAAGAAATTCTCCCCGTGAGCTACATTCAAACTTTCTGTAAAGCTGCTTGACGTACACATGCACGGTATGTGTCGAAACTCCCATCTCGTGTGCAACTTCCTTCTCAGAGAGTCCCGCCAGCATCCAATGGTACACCCGTCCCGCTTGCGGCGAGACGAGACGACAGGGGCAGGTGGCTCCCAGTTGGCACTCAGGTGAGAATGTCCCTGCCACCAGCTGCAAACCCACTCGCTTTCACCCAGTAGATGTGCTCCCTCATGCATAAGATGCTTAAGGCAGCTTATTTTTCCAGTCATGGTTTGTGCCACCGGGACAGCGGGGACGCCAGGCGCATCTATTAGACCAGCTCATCACATCCAGCACTTATCCACACCCTCTGATGGACGGCACATGCCCTCCTGTGCTTTGCTGTAAACGGATCTAGTTCCCACAGTCAATGCAGCCCATCGTCCTGTTCGTGTGAACAGGCTCGGTCATGCTGCGCACATAGAGAAAGGACAAGGTGCGTCATGGTTCAGAACATCCCGCTCTCGAAACTGATTGCGAGCCGCCGAAACCCCCGCTGGGTCAAGCCCCAGGTAGAGGCCCACCGCCGGCTCGTGGCATCCATTCAGGCCTTTGGCCTGCTGGAGCCACTGGTGGTGCGTCCCACCGAGGACGATTCCGAAAAGTATCAGGTCATCGCCGGCTATCGGCGTCTGGCCGCATTGAAGGCGGTTCATCGGGCATCCAAGCAAGACCCGAAGATCGCCTGTCAGATTCGCAAGGTGGATGATTCCACTGCCGATGCAATGTCCCTGGCGGAGAATTTCGTCCGGGAGGCAATGCATCCGCTTGACGAGGCCCAGACCTTTGCGGACTTGGCCGGAGTCGAAGGTAAACTGGCCGAGGCCATTGCATCCCAATTTGGCGTCACTCCGAGGTACGTCCGTCAGCGCATGAAGCTGGCGACGTTGGCTGAGCCCATCCAGGCTGCGTACCGTGACGGCAATATCGATACGGCGACCGCCGAGGCATTCGCCGCGGTGCCGGAAGATCGCCAGGTGGCGGTGTGGCAAGAATTGAACGGCAATCCCCGCCATGCCGAGCATGTAAGGAACATCATTGCCAACGAGTGGATCGACGCCAAGCACGCCTTGTTTGATCTGGCGGCAGTACCAGAATCTTCCGTCAGCCGCGACTTGTTTAGCGAGCGGGTTCTTGTCGAACGTCAGGCCTTCATGGAGGCCCAGGCCGCGGCCCTTGACGTGCAGCGACAGGCCATGGTTGAAGAAGGCTGGTCGCAAGCCGTTGTCGGCCGACGCGAAGACGTGCAGGACAGTCTCTACGCCATGCAGGCGCCGGATCGGGAGTTCGATCAGGAAACGCAGCGGAAGCTCCAGAAGATCGACAACCGTCGAAAGAAGCTGGAAGCTGCGGCTGAGAAGATCGATCAAGGTGACGAGGTTCGATTGAATCGGATTCAGGCGAAGTTTGATGCACTCGAGACCGAAGAATTGGAGATCGTTGAAGGGGCACCGGAGCACTTTTCTGAGGCCACCAAATCTGTTGGAACGGTGTTCCTTATGCTCCATCCCGATGGGCAGGTGAGACGCGAATATCGTGTTCCAAGCCGACGGGTTAGCCGTGGCACCAGTCACGGTGGGGAAGAAGTCCCCGAAGCAGGACAGCCCAAGCCGCCAACTTCCGAGGACTTGAGCGATGCACAGCTTGCCGACACCTTTACGCATGAAGCCTTGGCCGTTCGCGAGGCACTCTTGGACAATCCCAAAGCCCGGAAGCGGATACTGGCCATGATCCTTCACGAGAAGGTGCGTTCCGAGGCATTGGCCATCCGCCACGAGGCCAACGGCGTGACGTTGCATGCAACGCAGGGCGAGAAATTTACATCCTCAGCCTTCGAGAAGATTCAGAAGCGGCGTGCTGACGTTGATCCATTCAAGGACGACCGCCAGGTCGACGACACCGCTGGATATGATCGCCTTTGCGCGTTGTCGGACAAGAAGATGGATGCACTGGTTGACCTGCTGACGGTGGAATGCATTACCGCCCACATGCTCCGCAGAACTGAAATGGTCCACCTTCTCTCGACTGAGCTCGCGGTTGAGCTTCGCAAGTTCTGGCGGCCGGATGCGGCGTGGCTTGCCGGATACCAGAAGATTCAGCTGGTCCATCTCTTGGCCGAACTCTACGGCCCGACGTACAGCCCTGACCAGGAAAGGCGAAAGAAGTCGGAGCTGGTGGAAGCTCTGTCCAAGCTCTTCACCGACGCGGCGGAGGGAAAGCTGGAAGACAAGAAGCTCTCAGAGCGGGTGAACCGGTGGCTGCCATCAAATATGCGCGCAATCCGCAGTCCCTCAACCAGTTTGAGTCGCATCGGCACGAGCAACATGATCTTTGGTTACACCTTGGAGCGATTCTGATGAGTCGCTCTTTTTTCTTGATGAACGTTCCGATTCAACCGGTTAAGGAAGGAAAGGCTGTCGGGTTGCGGGGGGAGGGGCCGGGGCCGCAGGCACAGGGTTGATGGAGGCGGTGGCTGGGGTTCGGGGTGGAAGGGACGGGCCGGGGAGGATGCGGCGGTGGAGTTCCAACCGTTGGAGATTTTCAGGCGGAGACAGTGCGGTTCTGGCTGATCTGGTAGGAGAAATATGAGAATTGACTCCCGACTCTTTAGAAATTCCACAGAGCAGTCGAGCAGCTGTTGTTGGATGCCGCAATAGTCCTTCTTCTCAAACTGCTTGAGCACGAGGCAGGCAAGAGCTGGGGCTGCGTGAACTTGTGAGGACTGTACTTGTGGGAGTAGTCGCTTAAAGCGTCCTTGCCGGCAGCCAGCGCGACCATCGCGACCGTCCTGGCGACTTGCTGGTGATCATCTTATAAGTATTACGTTGGCGGGTTCGGCGGACTCAGCCGCAATAGACGGGGATTTCTACAGAGCCTACTTATCCCTTTTTTCTTCCGCGTTCGATATATGGCGTAAAGGTTCGCGTCACTTTCGCGTCACTTTTAGTTCGTCCGCTATCCATTTTCCGGAAAAATTCGTTTTGCGCGGGCTGGATCGTTTATCACATTTGCGACGAGTAGGAGAATATCAAAATGCTCGGCCTCAACAAAGGGAGTTGGATCGTCCGCTATTCCTAAAATATTAGAGTCCACCGGATAACTCGCAGACCAAAGGAGTGTCTTACCCGACGTGAGAGTGAAGGTGGCGACACCGCGACACTGCTCCCACGTCGCCCGTGCGTCGGTCAGGACGATCGGTGGTGAGTCCTGAATTCGCAAACGCAGTTCGCCGCGCCACCGGTAGAACAACGTGTACCGGCCGCCCTCCGTGGAGAAAAATCCGAGCAGGGGCAGATTCCCCACATCGGATGTCGATGTGAAGCAAAGATCGCCCTCTGTTGGACCGATTTGCAGGAGCTGATCGAAACATTCGCGTGATCGGAGATAGCCAACCATTAAAATCCAAGATCCTTCCCGCCGGGCCGAAACGAACTCATGATGATATCCTCCCACGTTTTTCCTTCCCCCCGAAGAAATTCAATAGTAGGTCCAAGCGGATCACGGTATAGCTCTACATTTCGCGCCGTCATTTCGGCTAGCTTGCCCGGCGGAGTAAGATTTTTATATTTTATGCCAAGACCGCGCCTCATTCCATGTACCAGCCTGGCCGTTTCCTCAGCACTAGCGCAAGCTCTTCGAGCGTCCAACGCGACTTGCTCAAGTGCTTTTACTTCGCTCACATACGCTTGACGAAGAGCAAAAATTTCGGACGCTTCTGATGGAAAGGGAATCGTAGAGAATACTAAATTCCACCCTATCCCTCCGACGAACATGTTCAGACGATATTCGGAGTCGGATTGATGGAAGTATCTGTCCCTAGGATTAAATTCTGTGGCCGCAATTCGATCTAGAGAAGACGTGCCAAGGCCTGTACCACTAAGTGCCCAGGCTTCGACTGCCATGGGTGTCCGAACGACGCTCGTTAGGGCGTTGGCTCCAGCAGCCATTGTGTTCGCAGCACCTTGCTTAAGTGCGCGATTGTAATCTGATCCCGGATCTCCCGCGCTGAGAGGAGTCGTTGCGATATAGGGCGTGAAATGTGGCACGCCCCAATTCGCACTGGACCACGTTGGGTATTGGGTCTGGTCCCATTCACCTGGCTCTCCATTTGGTCCTTTGCCGGCCCACCGCACTACAGTTTTCAAGCCGCTTGCATCGACGGCATCAACAGGTTTGCTCATCTCCTGTTGATAGATGTTCAATCCGTCCACATACCCCGCCGGGTCTTGCTGGATCCATCGGCCGAGGGTTGGGTTGTAATCGCGATTTCGGAAGTTGTAGAGCCCGCTGGCGGAGTCGAGCCTGCCGCCCTGGTGCAGGTTGGTGAAGTTGTAGGCGCTGGCGGAGGCGGAGCCGTCGCCGCGTTGGGTGAAGTCGGGGTTGAGGACGGTGACTTGGCCGTAGGGGTCGTAGATGTAGCGTTCCTTGACGGTGCCGGTGGTGTCGAGGAGGGCGGTGGTGTTGTAGTTGGCGTCTTGCTGGGCGTAATACCGGATAGGGTCGGGCGTGCTCAGGTCGAAGGCGCTGACAGTGAAATTGCCGCCAGCATAATCTGATTGGCCGGCGACCAGGCGACCGTCGGGAAGTATCGCCACGCCGCCGACCCCGCTCGAGGTGACAGGGATGTGGGTAGTGGAGGTGCCACTGGTCCCAAATGAGTTGTCTAGCGTTCCATCGGCATTCAGGCGTGTGATTGAAACATCGGATGTGAAGGATTTGCCGCCGCCTGCAACGATCTTGCCGTCGCCCTGGAGAGCAATGCCAAACGTGAAGGAAGTAGCCGCAACGCCGCTGTCGCCGAATGCAGTGTCGATCGTGCCGTCGGCGTTGTAGCGGGCTACCCCCGTGTAGCCGGAGGCGAGAATTTTTCCGCTTTCGAGAGCAATCAGGCCGGTGCACGGCTGACTGTCGCCGAGGGGGGTGTCGATGACCACGCCGGCGGGGTCGCCGTTGTTGCCGCCGAAACTGGTGTCGAGGCTGCCGTCAGTACCGTCGAGCCGCGCCAGGAAA
This sequence comes from uncultured Phycisphaerales bacterium, assembly GCA_963788015.1. GTDB lineage: Bacteria > Planctomycetota > Phycisphaerae > Tepidisphaerales > Tepidisphaeraceae > JBBRHH01. The sequence continues at coordinate 700,540 of CAWBEY010000010.1, read as the reverse complement.
AAGATGCTGTGATAGGTGAAGCCGACGGCGAAGACTGATTCGCCGCCGACAAGAATATTGCCATCAGAGTCGAAGGCGAAGGTCGCGGGGTCTGCGGAATTGGTGAGAGAGATGCTAACCAGGCCGCTGGTTCCGAAGGCTGTATCCACCGAACCATCGGGTGCGAAGCGGCGAATTTCCGGCACATACTTTCCGTCGTAGGCGAAATCACCCACGAGGATGTTCCCATCGGGATCGATCCCCAAAGCGGTTGGACTTACCGAGTCGCTGACATCGACAGTGCCGGATGAGCCAAAATCAGTGTCGAGCGAGCCGTCGGTGTCGTATCGCTTTAAGACGAGATGATTATCGCTGCTTTGGCGGCCAAGAATAACGATCTTGCCGTCTGACTGGACGGCGAACTTCGTGCAATATTGGCCGGTGACGGTGAGCTTGCCGTCGGTGTCGAAGTCTGTATCGAGGGAACCGTCGGAGTTATAGAGCGCGATGATGATGTTATTGCTGCCCGAGCTGTAGTTATCCACCACGAAGGTCTTGTTGTCCGTTGTGGCGCCCACGCCCGCGATAAAGTTGTATGCCGCGCCGGAGGTGGTGACGCTACCGTCGGTGCCGAAGGAAGAATCGAGGTGCCCGGCCTGCCGATCTGTTTCGATGAGGGTATCGACGTAAGCAAGGCTCCAGACATTTTGGGTCATAACCGTGTTGTCGGAGCGGTCGGTCTCTTCGATCACCTGCCAGGCCGGAGAATAATACAGGTCTTGGTGGCCGAGCCGTGGGTCTCGCTGATCCGCCAGTTCTGCGGATCGTAGGTGTAGCTGGCGATGCGTGGTGCCGCTGGCGTTCTTGACGGTGACCAGGCGGTTCCAGGCGTCGTAGACGTAGGTGTGGCCCTGGTCGTCGGTGGTGGTGTTGCCGTTGTTGTCGAAGGTGAGGGTGTTGGTGCCGACGCCGGTCAGCTCGTTCTTGCTGTTGTTGCGTGCGGCTCGTGGTGGTGCCGTCGGTGGTGACTGCTGGTCTGGTTGCCCAGGCGTCCAGGCTCCAGCTCTGGCGTGGTCGGCTGGGGCAGGTGGTCGACGGTGTCCAGAGCCGCCGCCGTTGTTGCCGCTGGCGGACAGCGTGCCGCGGCGGAAGCCGGTCAGGCGGTTGAGGGGTCGTAGGCCGTGTTGTTGTCGCCGGTGGTGGTGCTGTTGGCGTGGTACAGCTCGCTGAAGGCGCTGTTGACCAGGTTGTTCTTGTACAGCACGTTGCCGTCGCGGTCGTAGCCGTACTGGAAGCGGTCCGTCGCCGGTGCCGTGCCGGTGTTCAGCCAGTTCTGGTCGACCACGCGGCCGAAGCGGTCCAGGCCGGTGTACTGGTCGCCGCCGTCGCTCGTTGCGAGGGTGTCGCCGTCTGCTGGATGTAGGTCAGGTCGACGCCGGTTGCGGGTCGGTTGCGCTTGACGACCGTGTCCAGGCCGAGGTAGCTGTAGTCTCGCAGATGCGTCGCGCCGTCGCTGTCCGATCAGGGAGGTCAGCGCGGCTGATGCGTGCTGTCCAGGCCGCTGCTGTAGTTGTAGTGTGAGGACGTGGCCGTTGGGGTAGGTCATGCTCGTCAGGCGGCTGTTGTTGGCGCCGCCGCCATCTGGTGTAGGCGTACTGCACCTCGGGCGTCGTGCTGGTGTTCACCGCGCCGCTGTGGGACTGGTACTCGGCCGGTCAGCTGGCCCAGGCCGTTGTAGAGCGTCCTGCACCTGGTTGACGACGCTGCCGCCGCTGGCGGCGTCGTAGCTGGTGACCAGGTAGGGGTTGCCCTGCGTGTCGTAGGCCGTCTGAATGCGGCGCACCGCTGCCGTCCACGCCGCGTGCCGCAGCGTCGTCACGGCGTCGGAGGTCTGCCGGCCCAGCACGTCGTAGCGTGTAGGTGTGGATGGTGCCGTTGCGGTCGGTCATCGTGATGGTCTTGGCCCAGGGCGTTGTACGGTGTAGCGTCTCCTCGGACTGGCGCTGGTGCTGGCCTCGCCGGTGGTCGGGTCGGGGTACTCGATCGCGGCGAGCATGTCGTTGCTGTTGACGGCGCTGCCGCCGGCGTGGTCACGCCGTAGACGTACTGGGTCGTCTGCGTAGGCGCTGCTGGGCAGGTCGGCCGGCACCGTCAGGGTGTGGCCGTCGCCGTCGTAGGTGTACTCGGTGGTCTGGTTGGTGCTGTGCGTCGGCGTGCCGTCGGTGTAGTCCTGCGATGGTCTTGGTCGTGCGGCCCAGGTTGTCGTAGCTAGTCTTTGCGTGACGATGCCGCGCGGGTCGGTGGTGGTATCGACCCAGCCGGCGGCGTTGTACGCTGTGCTGGTCACCAGCACGGTAGCCGAGGCCGCTGGGCACCGTGACGGCCGCGTGCAGGCGCTGCCGCCGTTGGTGCCGACGTCCACCGCTGCCGTCGGCGGTCGGCCGCGTCGTAGTAGTTGGCGGCGTAGGTAGACGCGGGCCGTTGGGCGCCGGTGGTGGGGTTGCCCAGCGCGCCGGTGCCGTCTCGGCGTCGTCGTGGAAGCGGCCTTGCTGGTCGGCGGATGGCGTTGCCGTCGGCGTCGTAGGCTGTTCTCGATCTGCTGCAGGACGGTGTCGCTCGCTCACGCTGCCGGCGTCGGACCCAGGAGCGCATCGCCGCCGCCGTCGGTGGTGTAGGATTCACCGTCGCGCGGCCGGCGCCGTCGTACTCGTTCTTCGTCGACCAGGCCGCCGCGGGTCGGCTTCTCGATGACCTCGCCGCGGTGGTTGTAGCAGGCTGTTGGTCGTCCAGGGCGTAGGTCGAGACGCTGCCGCTGGACGGATCGACGCTGTAGACCTGCGTCTGGTAGACGCGGCCCTGGTCGTCGTACTCGGCGTGTCGGTCTGGCCCGCAGCAGGCTCGACGAGGGCGCCTCGGGCACGCCGCCGCTGCTGGTGATGCGTCACGCCGTCGCCGTCGTACTGCTGGACCTCCGTCGACTTCGCCGAGGTTGTCGTAGGTGTAGTAGACGATGGGCCGGTGCGTCGTGCGGTCCTCGCTGCCGTCTGCACGCCTGTCCTTGGTCGCCACCAGCCGGTCGCGCCAGTCGTAGTAGTATGTCACTCTGCGCGGTCGGCGGTGCCGCCGCCGGGGTAGCTGGTCGTCCTGCGTCAGGTTGCCGTCGCCCACGCCGCCGCTGTCGTAGATGGTATCCGTGCAGCTCCACCATGTTCGACCGGCTGGTGTTGTTCGTCGGCGACCAGGCGCCGCTGGCCGGGCGTGTCGTTGGTGCCCACCCAGGTGCTGACACCCGCCCCTAGCCGTCGTAGACGCTGCGGGTGATGGTGCCGGTCGGCGCTGACGCTGCGATCCGGGCGGCCGCCGGCGTCGTAGCCGAAGGTCGTGGCGTAGTAGTTGGTGTTCAGCGTGCCCAGCTGTGCGGTGGCGGTGGAGTAGGTGACGCCGCCCAGGTTGAAGTACGAATTGGATTCGGTGGTCTGGCCCTGGGCGTTGGTCAGGGAGCGAGCAAGGGTTTGGAGATTGGAGACTGACTCGGTGCCATCAGGGACGCCGCTGGTGAGATGCGGCGTTGCAGACATGCTCAAGTCTTCGCTGTAGCTGCCAGGCCGATCCTCGCGCATCACCTGGGTGGGGCCGATCTCCGCATCGGCGGTGGTATCCCAGTGGTACGTGCGGGTCTCAGCGCCCTGGTTGTCATGAGCCGACGTGCCGTCGTCGGTGAAGTCTTTGTAGATGTTGTATGTGACGTTGCCGGCAGGGCTGGTGGTTTTGGTGGTGCGCCCCAGGGAATCGACCTGATACGTGGTAATCAGATGAAGCCCACCGCCCGATGGAGTGGTCCAGCCGGTGGGAAGGTTAGCAAAGTCGCTGGTGTTGGAGGTGTTGACGTCCGTAATGGTTTTAGTCACTGCGCCCGTGGCCTGGTCGTAGGCGGTGTAGGCGAGGAATCCGTCCGCATCCCTGGTCCAGGCGGGCCGGCCGTAGCCGTCGAACACGGTGGTGATGACATCGGCGATATTGGGCCCATTTTGCCCGCCGCCGATGATCGGCTTGCTGACGCTCTGAGAACTTTCCTGGGTGGTCCCGCTGAACCAGGTATAGCTATACGAAGTAGTCTCTGCCCCGGTGGCGTTGTCGTTGCGATAAACCGTCTGGGACGCGACGGGATAGACGGTGGCACCGCCAGCGGTGTGGGCAAAGTAATTCTGATTGGATTGGAGGATGGCGGTTCCGGTTTCTCCCTGTTGGAGCTTGGTGTGCTGAAGGTAGCCGACCACGCCGCCGGCGGTGGATTCTCCAGCGCTTGTGGAGGTGTAGTAGTCGGTATCGTAGATCAGGCCGGTCTCGTCGTTCAGGAACTCGTAGTTTCCACTTACGGAATGGAGCAGGTCGCTGTATTGCTCAAGCGTGGTCAGGTTGTCAGGCAGTGCCAATGCCGAAGGCTGGGCGCTCATGATTGGCCTGCCGGCACTATCGTACTTGGTGAATTTGCCCCACTGCTGGAGCACCTTGCTGGCAGTGATCGTTCCGCTGGCGCTTGCGCCGGGGTCGCTTGGAAGGGTGTAAGTGAAGGTGTCGGACGTGACGGCGGTGATGGCGAAGGTGCCGTTGTAAACCGACTGGCTGGCGCCGCTGACGACGACGACGTCGCCGACGCTATAGCCGTGGCCGGTGCTGGTTGCGGTGGCGGTCGTGGTGCTGTGTGTGAGACTGCTGAGCGTCTTGGACGCGGCAAGTGACCGCGTGACCTGGAGCATCATTTGGCCGGCATAGTCGAAGTAGGAGATGTTCTGCGTGCCGTTGGGGAGCGTTTCGATTGTCTTCTTGTCCCACGCATTGTAATCGTCGGCGTTGCTGCTCGTTTCATAGATGTAGGTGAACGTGCCCTGGCCTTGGAGAGTGACTTTGCTGGCCCGATGCTGGCTGTCATATTCGTAGTATTGATCGGCGTAGGTGGCGACCTCTGTGTCCGTGGCAGTCAATGGATCACTGACGGCTGCTGCAAGCCGACCGAAGGATTGGGGGCTGACCATGTACTTCAGGCCGTGGACGAAGCCACTGCTGGTGTCGGCCGTATAGTAGCGGTAATACGTTGTATCAAGCTTGTTGCTGCTGGCATCTTCCGTCGTAACCGTTTGCAGATCTCCCAGGTTCCCGTTGGAGGTGGTTCCATCGTAGTAGGTGTAAACGGTTTGGCGGACAGTGGTCCATGAACCTGATCCAATTTGCCGCCGCAGGGTCATGTTCTGAAGGCGGCCGGCGTTGTCGCCGCTGGAGTAATAGGTGGAAAGATAGGATTCGTTGATCGTCGTGCTGCCGACGGTGGAACTGGTTGTCTGCTCCGTCACCTTGCCGTCGGCACCGGTTGTAACGGTGGTGGAGTTTCCTTTGGGGTCGGTTGAACTCTTCAACATGCCGCGCCGGCCGGCGCGATGGCCGCATCCAGCCCATAGAAAACGAACTGGCTTCCGTTGGCGTCGATAAGGGTGTACGTGTCGCCGGAAGTTTTGGTGAGAGTTTCACTGGTGATATCAACACTGCTGAAGGTCGTGCCATCGGAGCTGGCGGTGAAGACTTTTGAGTTGTTTCCTGCCGTCTCGACGCTGACGGACCCGCCGCCCAGATCCCGCAGCGTGGGAAGTTGTGAGATGTTGACCCCGTTGCCAAAGTTGCCGCCCCCGCCGCTATCGGCCAGACTGCTGATGGTTGGGCTTTGGCTGGAGCCGCCGTTGCCTCCTGATGAAAGGCCAGGCGCTGAAACCGTGACGGTACCATCGGCTTGGTTTATGCCGGTGGAGGGAGAGTTGCTGGAAGGGACCGGGCCCTGGGCGTTGGAGTCGGAGGTATCCAGCCCACCATGAGGACAGTTGCAGGAGTTGGCCGGAGAGCGATCGAGGCTGATGGTGATGTTGTCAATTCCGAACTTGGTGGTGGTGCCATCGCCGCCGGTGAAGACGAGATCGCCACTGGCCGCGTCGCTGTTGACCTTGAAGCTGATGTGGTCTATCGAGTCGCCGCCGTAGAGGGAGTCGTCGCCAGACCCGCCCAGGTCGGCTGGTGAGGAGCCGTTTCGAGCAGGGAAGTCGCCACCTGCTCCGTCATAATGGTGAGGGTCGAAAGTCTGCGTGTTGCCCAAGAGGAATGCGTTGACATTGCTGAATGTGGCATTGAGCGGGGTATGGCCGTCATAGGTCATGGAAAGGCTGTTGGCGCCGTGCCAGTCGCCGATCACGTACAAGTCGAGGTTGACGGTAATTTCATTATGCTTGGGAAGGTCGCTGAGGCTGAGCGTCTCGCTGGTGCCGGAGGAAGTGGGTTGCGGAAAATGTTCTCCGGTGGGACTTGCGACGATGCTGGCATCGCTCCATTTAGAGTCGATGGTGCTGCCGCTCTCGAAGTCATCCTTGTAGTAGGGGTTGGTTGCGGTGGATACGCTGATGATTTGGGTGTTGCTGGAATCGCCGGCGGAGTTTGTAGCGCGGGCACGGTAGTAATAGACCTTTTGGCCGCTGACGGTGCTGTCGCGATAGGAAGTGATGTTGGCTGCCGTGGTATCGAGCAGGGTCCAACTCCCCGTGCCAGTGTCCGAACGTTCCACCTTGAAGCCAGTTTCATCGGTGGAGTTGTCAGCCCAATTCAAAGTGACTTGGGTCATGGAATCAGGTTTTGCCACCAAGGTCGAGGGGGCGTCGGGCGTACCCGTCATCAATTGACGGCGTTCCAGAGTTTCGATGATCGCCTTCTGAATCATCCTTTGCTGGGCGGCGCGCGCTGCGCCAAGGTCGATATGTTTCCGAAACCCCGGTGAGACGTGAAGATGGCCATAGACACTTCCCTTTGAATCAAAATCAGAAAAAGCTACTCGGGCAGCAATTGCCCCGGCTTGTGTGATGAACCTGTCGATCTAACTAGAAGAACCGCGCAGCCCGCTTGCGCCCGACACCAACGCAGGTTGACGGACAGGCTGAGCTTTGAAATGGATATGACAACTGAAACACGACATGTCGACTCCTTTTCCCTGAATGACCCGCGTATGAAGTGGAAACCCTGATCTTGCGCAACCGCCACCCCAGCAGCGGTCCATCTTTACCCTTAGGCGAAGATCAAACTAGGCTAACAGCTCAGCTCGTCCGGTCAAGGCACTGATGCATCAAATCTGAATACTTCTGTTCACTATTTTTACAATAGAGGCAACGAATCTCAGCGGTCGAAAACGCTGACCTCTTAAGGTCCGGAACAGCTTGGACACAGTGTCAACGAAGCCCACTGGTAACAGGATGCGCAGAAGGCGACAAAATTCCAGGAATGTTATGGGATCGGCTAAACCAGTGCCATCTTGCACGCGGTTCCTCATTGGATGTTGAAGGTGAGCTCGACGGACAGTCGATCTCGATTTATAAGTAATTATCCTAGAAGCTCTACATGGCGAGCTAAATCTTCTTCCTGGTCGATCACCAAAAATCCCTTTCTCAAGCGTTGGCAACTGCACCCCTTCTAACTCAAGCTGTATTCAACGAAGGTCATGGGGTACCGGGATTACCGGCTATTGACGAAAACAGAGCCCTCGTCCTACCGACAACGCTTTCAAGTACCAAGTTAGTCGTGGTACTCTGAGAAGGGTTGTTCAGTTGTTCATTGTTTACACACCTCCTGATGGGTGGCCTGGAGTCCGGTTCATTCTGAACTCGGCCTGCTCCCGCCCGTCATCTCGAAAGGAGTGTGAATCATGCCACGCAAAAAGCTCATCCGGCGTTTCGAGCCGCGCTACGGCGTCAGCCGTGAAATGATTGACTTGGAGGCGAAGTACGTCGCCCGCGAAGTGGAAGACTTTCAACTACTAGCACAGAACGATCTTCGCGAAAGACTCGACAAGGTGCGTCAGGCCTGGAAACAAGCCGACGAGACTCTCGAACGCCATGTGTGCGTCCTTCCAGAGCACCAGAAGCTTGCCGTTCAATGTATTGTCGTTCGCGACTTGTGCCATCTGATGGAGTTGTACTGTGCGTCGCTCAAGGTGTCAGTCCTCGCGGACGCTGCGACCCATCCGGCGGCTAGCAGACCGCAATCGCCGACACCGCCAAATGAACCGGTTAAGGAGAAAATGCTGCCGTTCAGCAACTGGTTGTTTGAATCCTGAGCTGGTAATGGATGTGGTTTCTATGCCCCGTAATCGTCGGGGCTTTTTTATGACGGCGTCTTGCTGGCAGTCATGTTGGTAAAATCAACGACTTTTGTTGACGGAAATCGCTTCGGATTCCGGTTGACCAGCTTTGGTTAACGGAAAGCTGATCAGCGACCAATCAGATATTTTTGCGCATAAAAAATGCCGGCGGGTGGAGGAAGGAGGGGGGAACCTTCGCTCCGGGGAACCGCCGACGACGAGAAAGTAGCAACATCCTAAGAGATTGCAATAGCGACGGCCGTCCAGTCCAAAAATGGGCCGATGGGTCTGGCCCATCCGCATGTTGGAGTTTGAGACCTCGCCGTCTGGCTCACCGATCCACATCTATCGCGCATCCTCGAAAAGAGTTCGCTTCTTGATGCGCTCCTCCACAAGCCGTTCACGCTCTGGGCGCCGAACGTATTGCCGGATATGGCGGCATCGTTCCGGCGTGTAGATTGTGCCATCGGTCGCAGCGGAATAATCTCCTGGGCAAATCCAGATGTTGCCAAGAGGGTCACGAAGTACCTCGTCCAGTGTGGTCAGCCAGGCTTGGAACTTCAGGGGCGGGGAGCAATTCATCAGCCGCTCAGCCGTGTTGTTCCGCCGCTCAGCATTCTGAAGGATGATGAGTACGCGAAAAGGGTGTTCCCGAAACGACTCAGCCGCCTGTCCACAGCGTTTGGCAAAGTCGCCGCTGGCATAATAGCTGCGGTAGCACAGTGCCTTCTCAGCCAGGACCCGCTGCACTTCGTTGGATCGGTCTAGCTCCAAAAAGAATCGGTAGTCCCCGTGGGCGTCTGCTGAATCAGTCTCGACGATGTGCAGGAAGCCGTCAGGCCGCACTGTAACGCGTTGGCGCTGGGCTGGATGAGTGGCATTGAACTGTGACAGGAGCGGCCAGGTTGTGAAATCCTCAATGCAATACTGCCCGCTGGTCGCGCCAATGGCTTTGGTGATCGAGACTTTGACGTCCATGACGCCAAGCTCGTGCCGCAACGTCGATTCCTGGATTTGTGACCGCTTGGCGAACTGCTCTGGCGTGAGCGGTGGATAGCCGTCAAGTTGTCCGGTAATGAGGAGTTCCCGGTATGCCTTCCTGGTGAGGCAGATCACCGACTCTTCACCGATGCGCTTGCGTCGATCCAGGATGAATCCGGCAGCCTTCAGCGCTTGCAGTCGTTTGGTGGCGGCCGGCACACGTCCCTCAAAGTACAAGGACGCCGCGTGGGCCAACGTCATCATCCGGCACTCGAAAAGGCCACGCAGGAACTGGAAATCCCGTGGTTGGAGTTTGGGAACAGAGCGAGTTACCCCTTTTTCGTCCGTGGACATGGCAAAATAATTATACCACGCAGGTGGAACACGACAGCGAAGCCTTGTTGTACCAACAGCGGGCGGCACATGCCGTTCGAGTCATTGAGCGCTTTTTGGTGTCCGCGATCTCGCACTGACCGGCTCTTCACCCGCAGGACCGTTTTTCACTCCGCTCAAAAGAACTTCCTTCCGGTCCGTCAATCGCCGTTTCGCCTCGGCCGTGGGGAGCACGAACGGCCATCGGAGCTCACACGCCGCTTCGAATTGTTCTACCTTTTTCGGTTTGTGTGCCGTAGGCTCAACCGCGGCCGTGCGGAGTGACACCGGGGCTTTCATGCCCACCAACCGGGCCACACATTGCCGCTGGTCCTGGGCGAACAGGGACTGCATGGCCTGAAACAACTGCTCGTCGAGGCTCGCAAACTGCACATGCGTGAGCTCCTTGCCAATCTCCGGCATGAGGACACTGGAGGTGGCGATGCTGCTGCTTTCGCCTTCGGTCCAGAATTCATTGTCACTTTCGCTCTCAGAGCTCTGCTCGGACTCACTTCCTGGCTCGTATTTCAGATTATCTGGTGGCTCGATGGGGCGGCTTGTGCCTTGGCCACTGCCTGTTCCAGTGGAATGACCCTGGCCCCGGGTGCCACTATGGGTTTCCGTAATCGTCTGGCGCTCTTCTTCCCGGTAGCCCATGACCTTGGTTGAATAGAGCTTGAGCTTCACCTGCTCGGGATCCATGGTTCCCATGAAGAGCCACTGGGCGAGCATGGGTAAGTCGGTGGGAATCTCGGTCCGGAAGACGATCTTGCTGGCGGCGTTGCCCATAATGGAGTTCAGCACCCGCTTCCCATCGGGTCCCTGATCACTCAATTGGGAAGGGAACTGATGGCTCATCGTCAAATGGATACCGAAGCCCCTTGCTTGATCCAGGTTGTCGGCCAGCGTGGGCGTGATAAAGGTCTGGAATTCGTCAACGTAGACATAGAAGGGTTTGGCTTGGCTCGCATCTCGTGGCTTGCCACGCTCCTTGGCCGCAGTCCAAAGATCCGAAAGCAGGAGTCGTCCAAAGAGCGCCGCGTCGGCAGACGACATGCGTGCCTCTTCCTGCGATAGGTTGACCAACACAATCCAGCCTTCATCGAGAGCCGTGCGAAAGTCAAAAGATGATCGGGTCTGGCCGAACATGGTGCGGAGGTGCTGGTTCTCCAGGAATGCCCGAAGCCGGTTGACGGTGCTGCTGACTTGGGATTCGAAGTCCTTCACGGTGAGATTACCGGCCAAGGCCCAGTCACGCCGGGCCATGCCATCATCATCGAGATTTGCAGCGAGTGTTTCGCGAAGCGGATAGTCGTCAAGAAGCGTTGCCGCTTCGGCCAGGGTCAGATGGTTCTCGTATAAAAGGGTGAGGAGATTCGTTGCCCAGCGGGCGAACAGGGGAGTGGTCGTCGTGTTGGCGGCGCCCCAGACATGGGCAATCGCTTCGACGAGGGCATCGACCACAACCGAGCGACTGGCATTGTTCCGCCGCCGCAGAACGTTGTATGCCACAACGCGATTGTCTTGCCGGGGATCGATTAGAACCACCGGACGCTTCAAAGAAGCAGATCCGTTGGCGGCGAGCCAGTCCAAGACGCTGAGATATACCGAGCCATGGGGGTCAAGGAGGAGGAGTCCGCAGCCGCTCTCCGGCCGGGCTTTGATGTCCTGCCGAATCAGGTACTCCAACAGCTTGCTCTTGCCGGCACCGCTGCCGCCACAGACGTACAGGTGCGTGCTGCGGCCATCAGGTGGGAGCGCGAGCTTCCGGTTGGTGCCCCGAATGGTGCCAAGCTGGAGAGTGTTGCCTTGAGCTTTTCCCCGCATGTTAAAATCCCGTCAGGCGACGATGGGCGTCTAATCGACGTCCAACCATCGTATGAAGAGATTTATCGAGGGCAAGCCAAAAGCCGGTTACCGCTTCTTTTCCACCGCGACAGCGGTCACCTCAGCCTCAGGCTGAGGTCCAGAAGTTGTATGAGGTATCCCAGCCGGGAACGCTGGCTTCTCATTCGACGTCTCCGGCTTATCGCTCACGTGAGACGTTCGTGGCGATGTTGCACATCCGGCATGATCATGTCCGCGACCGTTTGTCATGGTGTCACCTTTGTCATCTTTCTTCGCGACCTGGTTGAGAAGGCGATTGGTGCCTTCGTAGTAGTTCGAGAGGGCGTCGCGTGACCCTACGAACAGTACGATGCACAGAATGGCCACTCCGAGATCGGTGCCGAATCCGAGGAGTGGAGACGCTTTGAGAAATCGATTGACGCCGTAGGCGAAGATGATCGCCACGAGGCAGTTGGAATAGAACTGGTAGTAGCGGTAGTGGACTTCGACCAGGTAGTTGAAGGCGCCGAGATTCTCCCCGAGGCGGCTGTCCTCCCAACGGGGACGCCTGATGCCGTTTGCGTGATGAAGGTGGTCGATGAGCAGCCACCGGAAGCAGCTGACGATCATGCCGGCAGTGATGGCGGCAAGAATGGCGTAGGTGGTGGGGCCAATGCCGAGGTCGCCCTGGCTGACCGGTCGAAACCACTGCGCGATGGCAGGCCAAAGAGGCACAATCCCAGCCAGCCCAATGAACCCCGGCAAGAGGTATGCGACAACGAGGCCGAAGTACTTGCTCGAGGATTCGATCATTGAGTTGGAGCAAGCTGAGCACCTGGGTTAAGAGAAAGACAGTGAGTCGCACGCATGAAGTGTACTATAGTACACTGATCATCGCACTGTCAACGGGTAGCGTTTGCGCCTGTGTTGGCACAGGAGTTACGCAAAGGGCGAATCGCGGCCGGATTAACGCAAGAAGAACTTGCTGGCAAAGCCCACGTCTCCCGTGAGTACGTGAACTATTTGGAACGCGGCCGCCGACAGCCAACGGTCCAGATTTTCATCCGGCTGTGCAAGGCGATGAAAGTGCATCCGCCAGAAATGCTTGAGCGGATTTTGCGACCTACTCGTTGACGCGATGGCACGCGCCCGGTTTTCACACAAAGCCATCCTGAAAAGGGGAGAGTCAGAGAGTCATCGTCAAATAAGCAAGCGCGTTCTCGCGGCATTTACAAGCTTATCAAACGTGAGTAGCTGAAGGTCCGGATATGCCGTGACTGCGCGTTGAATTTCGGGGACTGTTTCCCGCCGCATGTCGCGGCCAACAAGGGCAATCAACTTTGGTCGATACACTCGAAGCCCATACTTGGCTGCGACGAGATCGCGGTATTTTGTTTGCTCGAAGTATGCCGAATATTCGCGCAGTTGGGCGGCTACCTCATGAATCCCAGCAGCTAACGTCGCCCTGTCGTTTCTTCCAACAATGATTTTTTGATATGGGAGCTTCACGTCAAGGATGTCGCACCAATCACCGTCGAGAGGTTCAAGAATGAAGTCCGGCCTCAGCGAGGTACCGTCCTCGCGCTCTAAGATCAGCTGAGGATAGATATTTTTGTAGTTCAGACCGCGGAGGAAGGTGGGATGATCTTCCAAAAAACGTTGAATATGATGCTCCCTCGTATTCGAATCATTCAGAAGAAACTGAAACCGTCGAATCTCATCGTTGAAGATAGCTTGAACCTTCGACGCGAACACGCCCGGGTGCGCGATTATTAAATCGGGACGATGCGGCAGCTCAACCTCGTGAAGTGGGCCGCCGTGGAATGGTGTACAGAAAATTCCTTGCGGCCCATCGAACGTAATGCGCCATCTCCACGGACATAGACCGGCTGTGAATCCGTCGCAGAAAAGCGTACATAAACGCAACGCGAATGTGAAACGCTTCTGTATCTCGTCGCTCTAGAGAATCATCGGGATCATGCGATTCAAAACCAAAGTTGTTACGGTCTGGATGATACAGATTCCAATACGCATCCGCGATGGCCTTCGCACTTATCCCTGTCCGCAGCCGTTTGCCAAGACACTCTTCCAGAACCTCACGAATCATCTTGGGATCCAATTCACTTCTTGGCTCAATAACAGCAATTCCAAGCGTATCGGCCGCTTCCTTGATGGGGTCATCCCCATCTTCGAAGCCGCGAAACTCATCCAGTTCTAAACACCGAGATGAAAATCGCTTGCCGCGTGTCGGCAATACATTGAATCCCAAACGTTTTAGTCGCAATAAGTCAAGTTGCGGGATATCCTTTGGAGACAGCAAGATCTGAGCCCCCGAACCGACAGATAAGTTGGGCCAGCTCTGGATGACCGAAACCATGAATTCTTCTACGTCGTAATAGATATCTGGCAGGCCACGTAAGTCAAATACTGGAACCAAATCTCCCAAAAATTCCGATGCGTGGTCTATTGCAACAGCAAAGGCATCGCCGTCCTCCGGCGATGGACAGAGGCTGCGGCGCTTCGCGGATAGAGACAACGACATAACGGTCCTCTAGTGCAAGCGGCACTTGGTCCTTAGATATTCGCAGCTTAGCCATAATATCAATACCGTGGAGTATACCCGTTCACCGAAATCGCGGAGCAAGTCCAGAACGCGGGCAGATCTGAACAACGAAGATATGTAACCTGCTGACATTTCTTCAACGTGCCGATGCTTAGGTCAGTTTCTCAAACACCCTTTGACGATCCTCCAAGTTCCTTTGCTGCCTACGGTCGCGGCAGCACAGCCAAAAACGCGTCAAGTGACTGCACTGTTGGATCACGGAAGACATTTTCCATTTGATTATATTCATAGCCACCCTCTAGTTCGCGGAACCGCACTTTCACTATAGTACTGCTCACCTTGTCGTCCTCATCATCTGCTCGGGCAATAAATGTAATGGACATTGTTTGCGATGTTTCCTTGCGGCGCCATATCGCAACATGATTGATCCGCCGATAAAAGTCGTCTGCAATAGCCTTACTATCTAATTTCAATACACCAACAAACATTCCACCCGGACTCCGACTTCCTAGTGCCGGCGGGTGGTCGATGACCGAGGTTCTGCTTGACAGACGAGTGGACTTTGCTGATCCGAAGCCAATTCGACTGACCTGTTCCGCGTAGGGGTTTGCCGTTTGAGCATGCTTCCCGAGGGACTTCCAGGCCTCGTTGTGCGCTCGCAGGACCTCCATGGCCTGAGGATCATTGAGGTCATGATCTGAGATGACGAACAGTCGATGAAACGACACTCCATTCCGCACTAAGTCCTTGTTTACAGTCAGAAATCGACCATTAACACCAAGATTATCGGCCTTCCAGAATCCCGGTACAGTCACTGTAACATACGTGTCCCCAGCTTCAAGGACCCCTATATACTTCACCAATGTGTCAATTAGCTCCTCTCGTTCGCCCCAAATCTCAAAGTGACCACGGCCCATATCCCCAATATCTTTCTTAAGCAGTTCCAGCCTGTCGCTTAAGATCCCTGCAAAAAGACCATTCCATCGCGCACTAGCACCGCGAGCCTTGGAAAGGCCACTCCAAGACTGTTGGACCTCGCTTAAAGCTGCTCGATACAGACCTAATATTCCGCTTTACACGTGTGTAATCCACCGCGTGGAGTGCCTGCAACAACCGCTCAGCAGTTGGATATCGATCCGATGGTACGGGCCGCAGGCACTTATCAATGACCTTAACGATTCCCTCGTTTTTCTCGATTAATCCACGATTGAGACTAAACATCTCATGAATAACCCGCTTCCATGCTACCACGTCGGTCTTTTCTCCAACCCCAATAGGGGCGGACGGTAGTTGAGCCATGATGTCTGGCGGGCTCTTGCCCGTTGCCAAATAGAGTAAGACCCCGCCAAGCGAATATATATCCGCGGGAGTATACCAGCCAGGGCCGTAACCTCGGCACTCCGGCGCCAAAAATACATTCTCTTGTCTCACCCTTGAACCAGCCACGGAAGATATATCTAGCTGAAAGGACTTACCAAAATCTACAAGAATGGGATGCAACTCATTACCACTGGAATGAAGCAAGATGTTCTTCGGAACAACTTCACCATGAATCACGTTACGATTATGAACCCGTCGCACTAGCTGAACAATTCCCTCAGACACCGCAAACCAGAGCGCGGGAGTTCTGATACCCTCGAATACTCCCTTGCTACCAACTTGGCATTGCTCGCGGTGCGGACATCTGTCGTCATTAAAATAAGACAGGATACTCGGTTCGTCAATAAACTCCTGCACGAGGAACGGCACCAAGAGCTCTCGTCCACCGCGACCAGTATCTTTCCAAGGATACAGTCCAAAACTTACGATTTTGGCTACGCTCGGATGCTTGCCATCATTCAGTCCGCCCATCCTTTCACGGTTTTGGTACTCTGCCATAAACGAAAGAAAAATCTCTGACAAAATCCGCTCAGTATCACTATGGGGAACATCACGTGAGATCTTTGGCGTCTTAATGAATACCAAAGATGAAGGTTTATCAAGTACGTGTCCCTTGTAAGAGAAACCATATGATCCCGACGACTCTGCTGCACCAAAAGCAGCTGATTGTGAAATTCGCTCAAGAACTACGTAGTGCCGAGGAGATACATTTATCGCAGATCGAGGTCCGCGAGAAATCACCGAAAGAGGGTAATCCGTGACAATATCGCCTTTCTGTAATTCGCCGCCATGATAACCATCCCGCCGCGTTTGGCGACGGCCATTATTAGGTCTGTTGCTCATAGATTGATATCCCAGAGTTGAACAAATATAAATGGAAACTGCCACCAATAGTGTTGGAGTTCAATATCATCGCAACTTGGTGAACATCTCGATTAATCAGGTATTTACCCGACCCGTCGACATACGGGACGGGAATGAAAATAGTTCGGTCACCATTTGTGACAACATCATAGTTGATCAGACACTCGGCCTCCCAGAATAAGCCCACCTTCATATTCACTCCCATTGAGCCCAACGCCCTAATGCACCATGTCTCGGCGCACATAGAGCGTGATGAATCATCTGATATCTGAATCGCCGCGGCACTGTATTTATGACTGAAGCACCTTGACTGAGGAGAATATGTCCACTCCAAAGTGCTGTCAAGTAGACGTCGGACGAACTCTAGGTTCAGCGCCCACCTTTGCAATCGTGCGAGTTGTTGATGATGGCTCCCTACACAATGCATCCCAAGGTTTGGTGAAGCGAGCAATCGTCTTACTGCCTTCAGGCGTCAATCCGGGTATGTGCTGTGTTGCTGGCACGAAGGATTGAAGGACCGAGCTCCAAGCGCGCGGCCATAGGATGAGATCCTCGCCTCTAATCCTTAACCAAGAGTATGAACACTCTACATTGCTAAGTTCCGGAACGTATGTTGCGCCAGCCTGAAAATGCACGAGATATGGCTCATCGCCGCGTGATGGTATCGCGGGATGGTGATCATGGCCGCTAAGAAGGATGTGCGGCCGCTTCAGCAGAATGGATTCAAACCGTTTACCATCATATAGCCAGGAGGGTGGGTGGTGAGCAAGGACTACCAACAAAGTTGATTTATCCGCTGCAGCGAGAGCATCCAGCTGAACATTGCCGAGTGAAAGGCGGCCTTTCTCATTTTTCTCTTGCGATAGCATCGCTGTATTCAAACCGATGATCAACACATCGCCCACCCTATGCGTCCAATAGCATGTGCTCGTCCGTACCCGGTCGACCAAGACCCGCACTTGACATGGTAGCTCGATACAGCTGAAACTTTCGACTTAAGATCACGCGATCAAAAGGGGAGGATAGAACGCCGTCAAGTTGTGACGGCTGTTTCTGTAGCGACTCGTGCAAGAGTTGACTTGCTGAGCTAGTGGCAATTGTGCTCCTGTCCACATCGTGATTTCCGGGGACAGCAAATATTTTATCCGGTGTAAGCTGCGAACATTCACAAAGCATCTTTACGGACTGGAATATGATGGCTGGCTCGGTGCCGTACGAACTGGCCCCAGTGGCACCTCTATCACATATATCCCCTGTTAAGAAAATGTAGTGTGGGCACCCCACTCTTGGAATCATGTTGCGAATATCGTCGCAGAGGGGCGCCACATGATAGTTTGATCAAAATGCCTACCTGGTTCCCTTTGTCCAAAGTGACAGTCAGAGATATGAAGTATGTTCATTTGGTGTAGAGCTTCCACGTTATGCGCCATCAATGTTAAATTCGCAGACCGTGAGATAGATATCTCCGTTGCGATTGTAGAATCGCACCATAACAGATGGTGTTCTGTCAAGACAAAAGACGGTTTGGTTCATGCTAATATACAAAATAGTACACGTTCCTTGTGTCGGTCTTTCGGTAGGTATGAGCAGTCCGGGTCAGTGCGTGTTTACCTTGATTGCTATTATCTACCGAAAGGAGACTTGTTAGATGCTACACCACAAAGAACCCTTGTCTCGCGCGGTGAGGCGGTTGATGGATAGCATCAACGGAAAACTCGAAGAAGCTCACAAATACACCACCTATCAACTCATTCTAGAATTACATTGCACTCGCAATTTAATACGGCGGATAGCAAAGCACTCGGACACGAAGGAGTTTATCGAGGCGTCGTTAGATGTCGATTTGCAGCGACTAGATGATATACAACTACTGCTTACACAGGAGTTTGTCAATGGGGAGTAGGATGGGGCGATATTCCGGTCGCAAAACGTCGTTGTTGTCAGCGCGGCCGAATCGTTTCGGCGCCTGTTTTTTTATACCACCGTGGATCGTTCGCATGCCCACGTTGCCTGATCGAGATGATCATGGCGGCAATTGTTAATGGCGTTGGGTCCGGCATTTGCTGCGAGTGGTGGTGCAAGGTTAATTTTTATGAACGCCGACTCATCCGAATCCTGAGGGCTATGGCCCCTCGCACAACAGCCATGTGCGCCGCGTGAAGAGTGTGAGACAGCTACGACCTCGCACGGCCACTCACAGCCGACTAGTCTGATGTCGGGAAATCATTTGAACCCCAGTTGAGACGCACGTGGCGGGAGGGAAAAGATGGGTTTGTCGAAAGCTCACAGTTTGGCAGACGGCTGAAGCTATCAATAGTGATGGCCTGGTCTTCAGCAGTTGTTTGACGGTTCGGCTAAAACTGCGCTTAACTTAACCAAGGCAGTTCTTTCACAGTTCCCTTCCCACTATTGGGAGGTAGCTGTTGGCTATGAAATCTTGCTGGAGGCGCTCGCGCGCTCTGCGGCCTGTCTGTGCGTAAAGCTGGACTTGGTACTCGAGCCAGTACGAGCCCGTCGAGCAGTGTTTCTTGGGTTTGGTCATCGGCCAGGAAGCGGAGCTTTAAGTATTGCTCGCTCGAAGACCTCATGAGCCGTCGCAGGCCGCTCGGTCTTGCCATTGAGCGAGATCTGCACTTCACCCCGCAGCCACTCTCAAAAGTCCAACGGCTGCACAGCCGTCACTGATCGTCACATCTTTCTCCCCTCCATGGAGACATCCTATGCGAGAGCACATCGACGTCGGGCCATGCCCGACAGAGGAAAACTGTGCAGGTGGGAACGGACGAATATTACGATCGTGCGCCGCCGTGAGTGCAGAGCGTACATCAACCAACTCCGCCGCGTGTTCGGTCCGGAGCCTGATGGTGCATCACTGTCGGTGAAGTCGAATCCGCATGACTTCGGCAGTTACCTGTCCGTCGTCTGCTACTACCACCCCGAAGTCGAAGCGACCGCCGACTACGCCTTCCATTGCGAACGCGAGAGTCCCAAGACCTGGGATGCGGAAGCACTCACTGAACTCAAACGGTCACTGTTAAACAAATAAGAAAGGAGGTCGCCATGTCCGAATGGGTTGATTTCAAGGCTCTTCGTAAGAGCCTGTCATTTGCGGAAGTGCTCAAGTTCTATGGAGTTGAGGTCAAGGCAAGAGGCAACCGCCACCAAGGCTTTTGTCCCTTACCAACTCACACCGGGAAGCGACGCTCGCCGTCGTTCTCTGCGAAGCTCGACTGGGGCGTATGGCAATGCTTCGGCTGCCGGGCGAGCGGCAACATCTTGGACTTCGCCCTCCGCATGGAGGGTCATGATCCAAGAGACGAGAAAGCCCTCCGCGCCGTGGCCCTGAAGCTCCAGGCGAAGTTTGGTGCTCCCACAGTAGACAATCCTGCACCGAAGTCTGTGCCGGCTGTGTCTAAGCCGCAGCAGTGCCGGCAATGTCGGTCGTCGTCAATGCTCCGCTCGACTTCATGCTGAAGGATCTTGATCCCAAGCACCCGTATCTCCGGGATCGTGGGTTCCAGCCAGACACCATTGAGTACTTTGGTCTTGGTTTCTGTGCCCGTGGCCTCATGCAGGGCAGGGTAGCCATTCCTATCCATGATGTGGCCGACAACCTTGTCGGCTATGCCGGAAGGCTCGTCAGCGATGCCGCAGTCGACGAAGAGCACCCCAAGTACCTGTTTCCCGCTCCACGCGAGCGGGGAAACCGACGGATGGAGTTCCACAAGTCGGAGCTTCTCTACAACGCCAATCGGCTGTTCTGGCCCATGGCAGACATCGTCGTGGTTGAGGGATTCCCCTCAGTCTGGTGGTTGACCCAATGGGGCTGGCCCGACGTGGTATCCGTCATGGGTTCGACGGTAAGCCACGCTCAGGCCGGAATAATACTAAGTGCCCTCATCCCCGATGGACGCGTGTGGATTCTTACAGACGGTGATCCAGGTGGAGAAGGGTGTGCGAAGGCCGCTCTCGCTCTTCTGGCACCGCATCGGTTCTGTCGGTGGATGAAATTGAAAGCCGGCCAACCCACGGACCTGACACCAGGTGATTTGGAGGAGCTTCTTCGGGGCATACCGCGGAAGGAGGCGCCTTATGGCTGACCTTTCAGCTTACGCACGCGCTGTTCTGGATCGCTATGTCTTTGGTGGTTTCCACGGCTGTGAGTCCTGGTGTGCCCTCGAAGTCATTCCGGTTGCGGATAGTCATACGGCGGTGATTGCCACCGAGCTTCAGGATAATCCCGGAACGAGCATCACCAACGCTTTTGAGCTGTTGGCAGTTGCTGTCTGTCGTGACTTCCGCATCGATCCATCCTTGATGTGGATTGAGCATTATGGATACCACTCTGCGATTCCATCGGGCAATCCGCGAAGATTTGATCGGGTGGAGTTTGAAGTCGTCAATGCCGGAGCCCGCGTTTTGATCCATCAGCCGACTTGGCGGCCAATGACAGAGCAGGATTGGCAAGAAGCCCGGATGCCAGTGCGACCGTCGGTTTGGGACCCGATGCATTAGTCTGTTCTTTGAGCGATCTTACGGTCGCTCTTTTTTGTACAATTATCTATCTTGAAATTGCCCAACGGTATTACGCTCAAACACTATCTCGCTTAACGATCTTTCCTCAAGGGTGCTGTACTTCGCTGCAAGATAGTTGCCTCGGTCGATGATGTAGCCTTCCCAACAGCGTTTTGACGAAGATCACCATGCGTCATCAACTGCTCAAATCGCTGCCTTAAACCTCGAATATCCTGTTCATTCATCGTCACATAGCCGCGGGCTGTACCATCTGAAGAAAATACATCCACCATCGCGACCCGTGCATCGAAAGCGATAAACCCATCACCGACCGCTTTAAGTAATTGCCCCTCAACCCGTTCAAGCGCCTGCCGACTGACGACAAACGGAAATATTTGCGGATCGCCCCTAAAATGCCACGCGGTTGACGGATTCACCAAAAGTGAAGACTCGTGTGTCTCGTCAACTATGAACACGCGCGTCAATTTGACCTTTCGCTTAACCGCCTCTTGATTAAATTGTATAAACTTGCGCTCTTGTCGGTGATTCATCCCATTCCAACGGGTTCATTGTGGACACGGCCCAGACCTCACCACCCTTCTGGCTCTCTAACATCGAGTAGAGCCAGCGATAGTACTCGCTAGTCGCAAGTTCACGTGACTTGCCTTGTTGAGCCAGTTGCAGCAAGTGAGAACTCGCTTCTTCGACAATCGCTTCTTTAAGAAGTCTAAAATCCGGCTGGTTAATCCTAATATAAACGCTTGCAATTTCCTGAAATTGAGGCAAAGGTGTCTTACTAGTAAGGTCAACAAAAGAACATAATCTTGACAATGGCGACAATCTTCGTCGCAGGCTCTCCGTAAACGCCAAGCGTGACGCACCCAAAACAACGCCAAAAGAAAATGTTAGTAGACCCGTAGCCTCGCGATGATCCAAGGCGTAAAGTATGCCGCCAAGAACACTCGACACCACCGTTTCGGTAAACGGCAATGTGACCAGTCGCCGGAATGATGGCCAGTGCATCTTATCTTTCATTGATTTCCCTGTTTAGGTCACCGATCCGCCATATAAATGCGGTGTCAAATCCGGCGGTCTTGATGACTCTGGACAGGTCGGCGTGTAGTAGTTCATCGCTACCACGACTCGTATCGCATTCGGGTCCTGTAACGGGCGCACATAATGAGCAAACCGCCGAGCGTCAAAAAATATAAGGTGGCCTGCGCATGGGTACACGATAGAGCAGTCGGCATCAATTTCAGGTACTCCTGTCGCCGCCGAAGTATTCGAGACGACCAATTCGCCGCCACCGTCAAATCCGTGACCGGTCACATATAGGAGACCCTCGATTGGATTTGAATCGATGTGCGCCTCGTATCGCATGTTGTCCCCCATCTGTATGTTCAAAACCGCTCCATACAACACATTACGCGCAATCGATACTGGTTCGTGAGATCCAAGCTGGGCGAGATCGCGGAATAAACCCGCATAAAGGTCATATAACCAAGGCAGATGACGCTGTACCAGCTCACCGTTCACCGATTGCGGCGAATTGCTTCGTCGCGATTCTGCTCTCGTGATGTCACCGACCTAGGCAACAACAGCCGCTCCATCTTATGTGTGGTGGCGCAGTTGAGAATCGAGGTGCGCCAGTTAGCTGGCAAGACCGTGTTAACATCGATGGAGCGCCAACTGAATCGGTCAAACATTTAGTTCCCATCTGGACGATCACTCTTGCTCCGGAATGCATCGAATTCATACTTTGCAATGGTGTCGACGCCGGTATATCCACCATCCACAACAATGACGGTACCGTTGATGAACGAAGAATCAGCGGAAAGCAAAAAGCTTACAACGCCGGCTATTTCCTCAGCAGTCCCAAGTCGGCCCAGGGGCGTAATGCGGCGTGAAAGGTTAAAGACCTCATCAGTATCCATAACGCCGCCAATCCATCCTGCAGCTATCGAGTTCACTCGAATGCGCCGAGTACCAAGCACATTGGCAAGCGACTTTGTCAAATTATGAACTGCCGCTTTGGTGGCCGCGTATGCCGACGCTCCGAACGAGCCAACAAATCCCTCTGTACTCGTCACGGACAGAATCGAAGAGCCGTCTTCAAGTAGATGCTTCGCTCCATGGATCAAATAATTTGGCGCGGTTAAATTTATGGCTAGGCTCTTGTTCCAAATCGTCGAATCGAACTTGTCAGGATCCTCCATTGCGAAAAAAAATTCAGCGTTTACAAGGCCGCCAATCTTGTTTGGTAGTGAGGCGATGAAGCTGTCGAGCTCTGCTTGCGATGAATGATCTATCGCAGACAACCTCAAGAGAGAATCGTTATTGACCAAGTCGCGAAGCTTGATTGCATCCTCGGCATTACTCGCTTCGTACGTGCCGATTACGGTATTGCCGTCCTGAAGGAGCCGTTTTGTAATTGCACTCCCAATTCCTGGCCTCGCTGCTCCGGTAACAATGATTGGATGTATATTCATAGCAACTGATCCTTAGACATTAAATAACTGGTAGATCATAGCGTTCCGAAAGCATAACACGTATACGAGCCGCAGTGCAAATCGTTACTAACGTCCATCACTAAATAGCTCCACCAAAAAACAAAGTCCGGGGGGAGTGGAAGGTCCAAACCTTCCCGCAAGTGTCTGCCACAGGACCGCTTTCGGTTCAATGAAGGGTTCTTCAGTTGTTCATGAATCGGAAGGTCACGATGTTCAGTCTATTCTCCTTTGGCAGGCAGCCAGTTGGCAAGTAAACTGTTACGTAATGATGTCGCAAAATCCGAGATTTTGTGCCCGCACGGCTGGTGCATTAGATAAGATGCAGAACAGGGCAACAATTTCCAAATAAAGATTAAAATTTATCCCCACCCCAAGCTAGACATACCGACCTCCTTCGTGCTTTGCTGAAACGAGAGGGGAATCCCTGATCTTTTCAATTCAAAGCCGCCCAACCGGGCAAGGAGTCTCTCATGTCCAAAGAGCCCGTGTCTGCGCCCATGGAGTGGTCGGCGATCCTCGCTGACGCCGTGGCCAAGCCTGGCATCATCTCGCAGGCGTATCACCGTTTCTGGAACTACTCGACCGGCAATCAACTGCTCGCGCTATTTCAATGCCTCTTGCGCGGATTGGAGCCGGGGCCGATCCACACCTTTCAGGGATGGAAAGGAGTGGGAAGGCAAGTCAAGAAAGGAGAAAAAGCGATCGTGCTCTGCATGCCCGTCACGATCAAGCGGAAGACGGACAAGACCACTACCACCGGTGATGCCAAAGCCGACGAAACGGCCAACGCCGTTGAGTTCACCAAGTTCCTGTACAAGCGTCACTGGTTTGTGCTGTCGCAGACGGAAGGGGAGGAGTACACGCCCGCCGATCTGCCGGAATGGCAAGAGTCGCGGGCGCTCGCAGCTCTCAACATTGAACGCGTGCGATTCCAACACCTGAATGGCAATGCCCAAGGGTATGCTCTGCACCGCCAGGTGGCGGTCTCGCCGATTGCCTTCACGCCCAGTCGCACGCTCTTTCACGAGCTGGCTCATGTTGTCCTGGGTCACACGAGCGAACTCGAAAGAATGGACGACGATGAGCTGACACCACGGAACTTGCGGGAAGTCGAAGCCGAATGCGTGGCGCTCTTGTGCTGCGAATCCCTGTCTCTTGACGGCAGCGAGTTCAGCCGCGGATATGTGCAGCATTGGCTGTCGGGAGAAACGATTCCCGACAAATCCGCACAACGGATCTTCAAAGCGGCGGATCAGATTCTCAAGGCTGGGCGCCCTTCCACTGATTAGACGGCACCTTCACACGAGCCGGGATTCAGTTCCGGCTTTTTTTATACCAAACGATCTTGAAAAACTGGTTAAGGAGAGAGGAGGGCTTGCGCAAATCTTCGAGCCATGCTTTTCTTAGGGAAGAACCCTCTTCACATCTTCTCTGCGTGTGCAGAGGCGGCGTGATTTGATCTGGACAAAACCAAGGAGAAAGCCATGGCCAAGCAAGCAGCACGTGCCAACGAGAATCATCCTGTTCATGAGATTCGCCACCGTAGCATCCGGGCGACCATCTGGAAGAACGAGACAGCCAAAGGTCTGATGTACAACGTGACCGTTTCCCGTTGTTACAGGGATGGCGATAAGTGGAAGGACAGCACATCCTTCGCCTTTGATGATTTGATGACGCTGGCCAAGGCGCTCTACGACGCCCACAGTTTCATCTCGGCCCAGACGGCCAGGGACCGTGCTCAAACGCGACCGACGCCTGCACCAAGACGCGACGGCAAACCGGTACAGTGATGCTGTTTCTATTCTGCCGGTACGAATACCCGCGACCTAAAAGAGGTCGCTTTTTTATGAAGCGATGAACCCGATGCTCTATACTGTCGGTACCCCCAACAGGTGCAAACGATGCCGCTCATTGTTCCACTCTCTGCCTTGCTCAAAACGACGGAGTGGCAGTGCGCCGAAGCACTTCTTCGAAAACATGATCCCTTCTATGGACCCTTGGTACCCGGATTCGATTGGTACGATCCCGAGCATGTCATCGGGATTCGCGAAATGTTCGGAACTTCGGTCGAGCTGGTAATGGATCGAAATGTGTTCGGACGAGTTCTCAAACTCGCGTCGGCTCGCACAGGTAGTCGGGATGAACTGGACCGTTTGGCGGCAGCAGTCATGGCTTTTGCCATCGTTACGCAGAGTTTTTTTGATCCGAAGTTCGCGGTTGCGGAACCGGTGATGTCTAATGGTGAATCGGACGGGCGTGAAGAAGCCCTCAAATTCGTTAGCCTGCAAAATCAGTCTGCGCGAGTTTTTTTGCAAATTGCCGCCGGAAGCGCGTCAAGTCTTGACCCTCGTGAAGTGGCAAAGGAAAAGACACCGGAAGCCGCGAGGGACGCCAAAAATCTTGCAGTGAAATTCTGGAATGGGATACAGCCGGAATACGGCGCAGCACTCAAACTCGCCCTCCTCGTTCGTGAGGTTCATCCCCATGCACCTGACGTTTCGCAAATGGTGGAGTTTCTTGGGTGGTCGTACGACAACTATTTGCTTCTTGCAGGTCCACTTACGTACGGAAGCCTGGCGTTGAGCCCATCTCGTTTTAGAAGCATGATGAAAAAAGTAACCAGCGGCGACCTTGATACGGTGTTTGCCGGCGTTCGCAACGCGGCGTGGGACATGGGCCTCCTTCGGTATTGGGGTCGCAGGGCCATTGAAGCGGCGAGAGGCGAGGAATACGTCCTTTTATGTTCCTTCGATAAGGCTTTACACCGCTGCGCGTCAAACCTGCTTTGTCCATCCGTTGGCCCACACGAGCAGTTGGCAATATTGCGGCAGAGGCTTGGAGAAGAGTGGGGCCAGGATGATGCTGAAAAAGTAATGGACGCTTACACCCGGTGCGTTATCGGCCATGACAGTGACTCCATGCGGACGTCAATGCACCACATGCATGATCAAAAATATTGGGATGGAATGATAGCGGAATTGGAGCAGGAGTTGACGGTAAGCGTCAGGCCGCGGCTGTCAACCCGTGCGTTGGACCTCGCACAACGGCCGCACCTGAAGGTACGATGATTGGGTATGGACGCAAAACTCTCAAAGAACGATCTTGAACTTCTGACATGTCCGCACGATAATGCTACGAGATACCATACATTGTGTGAATTTCGAGCCGGAGTTCTGACCAAAACGGTGAGTAAAATGATCGATTGAATTGTTACAGTCTGTTGGCACGGCCTTGGCTCCTTTCAGTGGTTCCGAAGTGTGTTAATTCCAGAATCTACAGGGAGCATGCGCCCTACGCCGAATCCAGAAAATCAATGAACGATGTGGGCTGGTATTATCTTAAATCTGACCATTGGCCTACCTCGAAGGTTGCTAAGGCATGAAGATTCTTTCCTACAACCCCGGCCACGACGGCGCCATTGCCTTTCTCCAAGATACTCGTTTGATGTTTTCAATCGAATCGGAGAAAGACTCCAAATATAGACAATCTCCGGTGGCCATTACTGACGTATTAGATGCTGTCGGCCACCTTGCAGACATCCCTGACGTCATCTGCATGGGCGGATGGTGGCCGCGGGACCATCACGAATATCTACACGGATCAAACAAAAACGGCGGGTACCGCGGCCTCTCGAACACAGATGCCATAATAGACAAAGGACGACTTCTGCGGGGTAAGGTAGACTACTTCTCGTCCTCACATGAGCGCTCACACATACTCTGTGCGTTCGGCATGTCCGCACTACCGAAAGGTACCTCATGTTACGCGTTGGTGTGGGAAGGAGAGATGGGTGCATTCTACGAGATCGATTCTGAGCTGAATATCACACTGGTCGCCGATGTTCTAAATCGGCCGGGAAATCGATACGCACTGCTCTACGGCTTGGCTGACCCTTCATTCCCAAAGGACGGGCCGTATCCCCGTGACTCGGATGCGGGGAAGCTGATGGCCCTCGCGTCGTTCTCGGAGCGAGGCATACCTTCCGTCGAGGAGAAAAAACTGCTCGCGTTTCTGCTGGATGGCCCCTACCAAAAACTGAGCGACTACCAAGGACTCAAGTCGGCCCCCCACCTCGACGTGGGCCTACATGATCCTGAGTTTCGCAATTTTGCGGGGATCTACAGCAATGCGATATTCGACCTTTTCTACCAGTTCGCGAAGCGCGAACCTGAGGAAAGGACGACCACTGCTGATTGTGGGCGGGTGCGGCCTGAACTGCGACTGGAATACCAAGTGGAAGGAGACAGGTCTCTTCTCCGAAGTCTTCGTTCCCCCGGTGGCGAATGACTCAGGATCCGCCATCGGCACGGCGATCGATGCACAGTTCCGCTACACCGGAAATCCAAAGATCGACTGGGACGTTTACTCTGGCCTAAATTTCCTAGCGGACGCCGCGCTCGATGTGGACAGGTATGACATCCACGAGAAAGATCACGCCAAGGTCGCGGACATGCTGGCACACGACCTCATCCTGGGATGGGTGAATGGTAAATACGAGATCGGTCCTCGTGCACTCGGCAACAGGTCCATCCTCGCCGCTCCGTTTCGAGATGGAACCAGAGTGCGACTGAACGACATTAAGCAGCGCGAACAGTTCCGCCCGATTGCCCCGGCATGTCTTCGAGATGATGCCAGGACGTGGTTCGGATGCGATTGCGAAAGTCCATTATATGCTCTATACGTACCGTTTGACTACGGGCGCGCTGGCAGCCGCCACGCATGTGAATGGAACCGCTCGCCTCCAGACGGTCACATCTACAGACCAACGAAAATCTGTTCGACCTACTTGTCGCATTCAAAGCTCGCACTGGGTACGGAGTTCTGTGCAACACCTCTCTCAATTTCAAAAATAAGGGCTTCATTAATAACATGACCGATCTTGATGCTTATACCGTTGAGCACGGTCTTGACGGATTCGTGGTCGAGGGGCGATCATATCTGCTGAAAAGTTCGCGGCAATATCAGGCGTATCTGAACAGAGCGCAGCCGAGACGGCGGACAGTATGCCAATGAGCACGATATCTGAAGGGGCACTGCGTCACGGAAGGACTTATCACTGGAACGTTCAACGCTCGAACCGGCTTTTCAAGGCCCGAAGACGATGGATCCATATTCACCCGGCTTTGAGGAATGCGACCGCCTGCGATCCGCTTTCATCCGACACCTTACTCTGCAGCAATTGGAGTGCTTAGCGACGACCGGCCGAGGACTTCCGCACCGAGATGTCGCTGATCCCGAAGAGGCTTATCAGGTATTGGCACGACCCATCCAACTTGCCAGAAGATGTCCGCGTCTGCCTCAATAGTTGGGATCGTCTCGGCGACGAGGGCTTCGAGTTCTACATGTTCGACGATTCCTCCGCGGCTGCATATATCGCGGATGCATATGGTGAACGCGAGCGTCGGGCATTCGCGCGCTGCAGCCACCCAGCGATGCGTTGCGACTATCTGCGTATGTGCTTTGTACTCGCAGAGGGCGGCCTCTACGTCGATGCGGACGATGTGCTGCTCGGAGACGACTGGAGACACATCTTCCAAGATGGGAGGCTCAAGGTGCAGCCTTTGTGCTACGATATCGTGGCTAGCGGGATGGTGCCGGCGGAAGAGATCTGGCGAGCCGACCTGCCGATGGAGGACCGAATCTACTACATCAACAACAACCCAATCGCTGCACCGGCCAACCATCCGGTCCTGCGACGCGCACTTGTTAGTGCAACGGACAAGTTGCTCGATGAGGAACGCTTTCCCCAGATCCAGTCTACGACCGGGCCCGGCAACTTTACCGTCGCTCTTGCAGCCCACGCGCGCCACCTCGAGTTGGCCGGTCTTCCCCGCGACTTCGAATTGCTGCGCGACTGGGACGCCATTGCGGAAACGCGTTGGGACCTCTCCTATCGAGGCGATGCCCGCAACTGGCGAAATGTGTTCGGTTGCTGAGGCATGCGGAGTGAGCCAGGCCATGAATTTCCTGAAAGCTTCAGGTCAACTCCATAGATTCGCCTTCCGCGCGCTGCGCGCCATGACCGGCGTCATTCCCGGCGGCCGTATATCGGCGTTCGGCTCGGGCGAGGGAATGATCGGAAAGGTTCTGATCGTGAACCTCGACCGGCAACCGCGGCGGTTGCGGCGCACTTTACGCGAGCTAAGCCGGTTCAGGATGTCCGACGGTGCTCCGCTGACCTCCATAGCGCGTCGGCTGCCGGCGGTGGACGCCCGAGATGGTCGCGCCGTCGCGGCAACGGTTGACGTCGATTCGATCTACCTGGTTGGTGACCAACTCTATGTCCAGCCAGATGCGAGACTAGATGAGTGCTTCGACGTCGAGGAGCCGATCAGAATGACGCCGCAGGAAGTGGCAATCGCTAGGTCGCACGTAGAGGCTTGGAAGGCCGTCGCGACAGGTGCCGACGATCATGTGTTAGTGCTCGAAGACGATATCTGGTTCAAACGCGGTGCCGCCGCAGCGATCGACCGCGGTTGGCGTGCCGCGCTCCGACGTTGCCGCGCTGAAGGCGGGCCGCGTTTGCTCTATCTCTCCTATGAGGACGCTGGCGGAACGGCGGAGCGTGCCGATGTTTGCGATGCGCTGTTCCGACCGAAGCGAGGACTCTGGTTTCTTTCCGGTTACGTGCTGTCCCGCGAAGGCGCGTTAACCCTTCTACGAGCGATGCCCGTAGTCGGTCCCGTCGACATGTGGCTCAACTATCGCTTCGAGGAACTCGGTGCACTTGCACTCTCCTCGCCCGCGATTCTGCAGAGACAGGATAGCGCCTCGGACAATTCCTATTCCATCCTACCGTTCTTGGCACGGGCAGGAATTGTCGATGCGAGCTCGGGTCCGCATGCCGCCCGATAAATCACATGCTGGCCCGGTCTTAGCTTGGACCGCCGTTGGCGAACACGAAGGCCTTGCAATGGCACTATCGATGCTTGGACTGCGCGTCCGGGCGTTCGATGGCGACGAAGAGGTGATCCAAGCGCGAGATCTTCCGAACCTTTTCGAAGTGTTCGACGCCCTCGTCGACGCTCCACTCGCTCCGGACGCACTATCCGCCGCAATCACAAGAACAGACACCAAGTTCATCTTGGAGACGAATGCGGCTCTCCGGCATAAGCTGCAACCCGAGTGCCTGCCCTCCTCCCGGACCGCGGTTCTATCGCCTGGCCGAGCGGACGTTGAATCGTGGAAGCCGCTCTGCGCCCTTTTTGGCCTCGCCCAACCGGTTCAGGCCTTCCCTGTTGGAGCTCCTCGAGGTTGGAGGATATTCCGGGATGATCGTCCGGGCACCGGGTGCGTAAGTGTTCCTGGCCGACGTAAGGCCCATCGGCTGGACGATTCGCCTTGGGTCCTGCCTCCACACAGTGCTTGGGAATCAAGGCCTCCCGCTGGTCAGCCCATGCCGCACGCAGGAAGGTGCCTCATACATGCCGCAATGACGTCCGCGACGCCTTTCTTCACCGGGCTCGTCGAGACCTTCCCGGGCAATCTAGCGTCGTTCGCACGAGAAGGGCTAGTACATGCCGAGTACGGCGCCCAACTCGTCATCGTCAAGACTGCCACCGGGAACCGGCCGTACCGCTCCGGCGCCTTCGCGTCCGTGGACTCCTTCCAGCACGGGCGCTTCGAGGCCGAGATAAGGGCCGCTCGTGGCTCTGGCCTCGTCACCGGTTTCTTCCTCCATCGAGACTCACCTCGGCAGGAGATCGATGTCGAACTGCCTGGCGGCGACTCGCAAGGTATGCTCGTCAATGTCTACTTCAACCCCGGTGACGACGGGGCGCCAATAGGCTTTGGCTATCGTGGCTCGCCCTGCCGCATCGACCTCGGCTTTGACGCGACTTCTGAGTTCCACCTTTACTCGATTGAGTGGCGACCGGGCCACATCTCGTGGTCAGTGGACGGCAGTATCGTCCACGAAAGGGTGGGGTGGGATCCCACTCCGCTGCCGCATCTTCCTATGCGCCTACACGCTAACTTGTGGGCCCCCCGATCCGAAGAACTCGCCGGACAGATTGACAAAGATGCCCTGCCCGCAACCGCGACTTTCAGGAATGTATCAATACGGACCTGAATGCCGAACTGGACTCGTCGATGCAACATGATCACGAGCGATTCCACTGGCCCGGAGGACGTTCGGCTCACCCCAACGGAGTTCAAGTTGCTCCCGTAGTTGATCAAGTATGCGAGGAAAGTGCTCACTTACCAAGTGACGGTAGAAGCTGGAGGCAGAATCCGCCGTGTCGATGACATTGGTTTGGGCTATCTGGTCATGACCTCATGACCCTCTTTTGCCCTGCGTCCCCTTTGCATCAGCGGGACGATCTTTGGGCGGCGGATCGCTTCTCGGTCGCTTCGGATTGGCTGGAGGCGGATCAATCACGCGATCCTTTTGGGGCATGATTGGCGCCCGTTTGGGTGGTTCGTCATCCGAACGGCGATGGCCTGCTTGCACGACCTTCGGCTGATTCCGGCGTTCTGGTTGTGTGCTGGGCGGGGCGGCCCGCGAACGTGGAGGCACGGGCTGAGGCGCTCTGCGGATGTCGTGCTGTTCCCGTTCTGGCGGAACGACTATCGGTACGGGAACTATGACTCTGGCTCTTTCTATCGGCTGAGGTAACGGCTCTCTGCGTGGTGTCGATATTGGCGGCAACGGGGGACTGAACAACGGGTCCGTCGGCCCTCCGGTCGACGGCTGAGGGAACGGTCCTGGGTGTGCAATGTAGTCGTAGCCAGGTGGCTCAGCACTGACTTCCGACGGGGGAGTTGTCTCGACGACCGTTCGCGACACCCGCGGAGCGGGTGCCGGAGCTGAATCTGTGACTGCTGGCGTGGCCATGGCTTGATACACCGGCTGTGCATGCATGGTTACCCCTTGCGGAGAAACCGATGATCCAATGTCGCTGCTGCGGCTGCACGATTTGAAAACGGAACCGAGCGTTGCGGCGCAGAGTGCAACCATGAGCAAGATGCCCAAGGCTTTTGCCATGAGGAATCCGAAAGCCCTGGCGCCCGGAGTGAGTTGCGTGTGCATTTGTGTTCCACCTTTTGAATTGAAGACGAGAGTTCGTCGAGCTCTTTTTTTAGATCAAGGCCGGAAGCATGCCTCGTCGGCATCGAGATCGGCCGCAATGTCCTGGAGAATCTGATCCCGCTGCGCAAGCTTCAAGGCTTTCCAGCCCTGATGATCTTTGAGTCTCGCGTGCAGCGTCTTGAGCTGTAGGGCCATCTCCACACGGGTGCGGGCCTTAATCGAGCGCCTGTCGCACGATTGGCTCGACCTGATCGCGCACGGCCTCTTCCAACGGATCTTCTACTTCTTTTGGTTGCGTCGCAGCCAGAAGTTTCTGGCGAGACACGTGCAGTCGCACGCTGGCGTCATTGCGTGAGAGCTCGTCGTTTATCCGATCCATCTCCAACTCATCCCGCAGGCGCGCGAGCCGTCGCTGGTCTTCAATCCGGCCGATGGCCGTTTTGACCGAGGGGATCGTTTCCGAGAAGCGAACGACCGAGGAATTGGAGTACACCCATCCCGTTTTGTTCAGCACCAGCGTGTAGTAAAAGGTGCCTTCCGGGAGATCATCCTGGAAACAGCCATCGGCCGTTTCCTCAAAGATCATCTGTCCATGCGCATGCAGATCATCCGGATAGCGTTCTGGTGAAAAGCCGCTTGTGCTGCGGAACACCATGAGCTTGTAGCCGGTTCGCCACAGCTCGAAGGGCGATTGCCACTCGATCAAGACCTGTGGCTGCACGCCAAGGCACTTGCGGCTCGTGACGGTCAATGATCCGTCTCGCCGCAGCACCGGCGGTAGGAATTCCTCCCCGGACAAACTGCTTGATAAAGAACTTTCAACCCGCCGTACAATGTTCCCCATGGAGTCATCTCCTTTGACTCGGCTACTTTGGTTCCATCCATCGTCTGATCTTGCGTTCAACCACCGACTTTGGGACGGCGTACTTTTGCCGTGATCGGGCAATCAAATTGTCGCGATGCCCGTATCGCCTGGCGAAGGGTCCTTCAGTTGAAATGAGGAACGGGTCCCTGGGTTCCCCTTGATTCATCAGCCTGACCAACGCCTGATAGTTTGGCAACAAGCTGAAGGTGGTGGCAGGATACCCACCACTGAATTCCCGTTCAAGTGCTTTTCCATCTTTTTCTCCCACGCGAAAAGAAACGATGTTGCCAACATTGCCGAGGACCGCATCGAGCGTCTCTTGCCCAAGTTGTGCGGTGTACTGGTGAGAGAGGGTCAGGCACAGCCCGTACTTGCGGGCCTCGGAGAGAATGGAGGTGAACGAGTCAGTCAGGAAGTTGTGGCACTCGTCCACGTAGAGGTGAAAGTCTCCGCGAGACTCTTCCGGCACGTCGGTGCGTGACATCGCCGCAAGCTGAAACTGGGTGACCAGGATGGCGCCCAGAAGATGGGCCTTGTCTGAACCAAGCGAGCCTTTGGACAGGTTCGCAATGAAAATGCGCCGATCATCCATCATGAATCGGGCATCGATCTTCGACTTCACCTGCCCCAGGATGTTTCGCACCGGCGGGGCCATGAGAAGCTGGCCCACCTTGTTCTGGATCGGTGCGATGATCTCAGCGATCAGTCGCTTGTCGAATCCCGCAAATTCATCGAGCCAGAACGAGCGGACCATCGGATCCTTCACTTGATCCACAACCCAGGAGCGGTAGTGGTGATCAACGAGCATCCGCTGCACGCCAAGGAGGCTGGTGTTCTGGCACTCTAAAAGTGCGGCGACTGCGGAGTAGAGCACATATTCCAATCGAGGTCCCCAGCTATCAGCCCAAATGCTTTTGAAAGCGCTCACGACGCCGGAGGCTACAAGATGCCGCCGGGAAGGGGAGACCTGTTGCAGCAGGTTCAAGCCGATAGCCGATTGATCATCGGCCGGATCAAAATACACCAGATGGTCGGTTCGCCAGCGGGGGATGTGGTTCAGGAGTTCAAAAGACAGATCGCCGTGCGGGTCGATCACGGCAACGCCTGCACCGGCTTGAATATCCTGGAGAATGAGATTGCGAAGGAGGGTGGTCTTGCCTGTGCCTGTCTTACCAATGACATAGAGGTGTTGGCGCCGATCAGCAGCAGAAAGCAAAGCAGGCTCTTCACCTCCCCACGCTTGGCGTCGACCGATTTGTACAAAGCGCTGCCCCTCCATGGTACCGACCGGGTCGTTGCTCCAGTGAGAGCGATTACTTCTCGGGAAATCCACTCCCACATGTCCACTGGTCGAGGCAGCGAACATACCGGCAGCATCCGTTATGTTG
Source organism: uncultured Phycisphaerales bacterium (assembly GCA_963788015.1). GTDB lineage: Bacteria > Planctomycetota > Phycisphaerae > Tepidisphaerales > Tepidisphaeraceae > JBBRHH01. The sequence continues at coordinate 666,104 of CAWBEY010000010.1, read as the reverse complement.
ACGAGCCGTCGGGGTAACAAGAATCCGGTCGAAACCCGGGCCTGGGCAGGCTCGGGGCCGAGCGTCTATTATATCCCGAGTCCATCAAAACAAACTAATCCACAGGTGGATTCGAAAGGGGATAACGTCAACGGGTGTGTGACATGTCACACGAACTGAAAACAACGGGGGATCGCCGTTCCGGCGAAGTTAACGTTTTTGTGGTGGTGGTAATTGCGGAGCCGCCTTCGGGGCGGCGGAGACCGGACGGGGGCCGGGCCCGGAGCGTGAGCGGAGGGCGGGCTGTGAGGCCCGGGCGTGAGCCCCGGAACCCGGACGGTGTCGGGGGTCGCTTAAGGCGAAGCAACAACCGTTATCGCTTGTCCTGCAAGGCCTTCACGCCAACGGAGTCCCTCCCACACAGTGGAGGGGCCAGAGGAGGGGTAAAACCGTATCATTCCCAGCCAGGATTGTCCTTGAAAAAAGCTTTGAGCGATTCTAAGAGCGCCCGACAGGTTCGAATCTCATTCTCTCCGCTCCACTTCGTTGAAGTCATGTCGGTTTCACCAACCGACGCCGCCGCGCCCGAACGGGCGCGGCGTTGAGTTGGGCAAAACGACCTTGATTTACTGAACAACCGGATGGTTCGTGAAGAAAAACAAGATCAATGTTATCAAAGATAACATTGTGGACAAACAAGAGAAATGATACACTTAACAGATATGAAAAAGAAAACGGGCAAGGCCTCACGGCCCACAACGGGGTCGTCACCGACAAGTCTTCGAGCGTATCGCTTCGACACAAACCTGTTCAACCGATTCGAAGCCGATTGTGAGCGACACCTTCGCAATCCGCGATGGTGCTGGAAGCACTGATCCTTAACTGGCTCCAGGCAAAACCGAACGAACGTGACGCCGTTGCGTCAAATTATCAGATGCAACTCAAAGAGATGGGCAGCGTAAAAAAGAACAAATCATGAACAACGATAACGGACAATATTTCATTTACGTGCGTAAATCGACCGGTGGTGAGGAGCGTCAGGCCCGCAGCATCGACGATCAACTTGCGGAGATTCGGGAACTGGTTGCCAAGGAGAATCTCCAAGTCGTCGGCAGCTACGAGGAATCGCAGAGCGCCATGAGCAAGGGCCGACCGCACTTCAACGAGATGCTCACGCGGATTGAGGCTGGCGAAGCCGACGGCATCATCGCGTGGCACCCTGACCGACTTGCACGAAATGCCTTCGACGGCGGCCATGTCATCGACCTCATCGACCAGGGCAAGATTCGCGACCTCAAGTTCTGCACCTTCTGGTTTGAGCCAACCGCCCAGGGCAAGCTCATGCTCAATCTCGCCTTCGGTCAAAGCAAGTATTATTCCGACAGTTTGTCGGTCAACATCCGCCGTGGCCAGCGTCAGAAGACCCTCGAAGGCGTGTGGGCTTGGAAGGCCCCGGTTGGATATTTGAATGAGCCCCGGTTGCGAACGGTTGTACCGGACCCGGTGATGGCGCCGCTCGTCAAGCAGGCATTTGAAACGTACGCCACCGGAAAGTACACGCTGGTCGAGCTCCGCAAACAAATGAACGATGCCGGACTTCGCGGCCTCCGCAACAACATCATTTGCCTCTCACGCTACCAGTATTTTCTCAAGAACCCCTTCTACTACGGGGTGTTCAAATTGAACGATGAGATGCATCAAGGCTCTCACGAGCCCCTCATCACCAAGGCACTCTTCGACACCGTTCAGGAGGTGATGCTCCGGCGCAGCAAGCCCAATACGGTTCGGCTCAAGTCATACGTCTACCGTGGCCTTTTTCGCTGTGCCGGCTGCGGCTGCACTATCACGTGTGAGACGCAAAAGGGTCACAACTATCTCCGATGCACGAAGCGTGTTGTCCTTCATTGCCCCCAGCTCTACACACGTGAAGAACTCGTCACCGAGCAGATCGTTCGTTTTCTTTTGGCGGCATCACTGCCTGATCATTGGGCAGATTGGATGGTTCAAGAGCTCACGCAGGACACGGGCTAATGGAGACGCGGTTGCGGAAGACGCCCGCAAAAAGGTGCGTGCCGAAATTACGAAACTCGATTCGAAAATGGATCGGCTCACCGCCGGCTATCTCGACGCCGGTGCATTTACCGCAGCAGAGTTCCGCCGCAGAAAGGAAGAACTACTTGGCATGAAGCGAAAACACCTTGACGATCTCGCTGCCCTTGACAGGGCAGACGTAATACGGTTCGAACCGATCATTCGGTTCGTAAATGGCTCTAAAGAAAGGAAATACGTCGCCGAGCGACGAAATCTAACTGAACTTCGAGCCATGCTCGAAAAAACTGGTTCGAACCTTCAATTAGACAACAGAAAACTGAAATGGGAACCACGCGGAGCGTGGAAACTTGTTGTAGATCAAGGTCGTTTTGCCCAACGCAACGCCGCGCCCGTTCGAGCGCGGCGGCGTCGGTTGGTGAAACCGACATGACTCTCAACGAAGTGGAGCCACGGGGAATCGAACCCCGATTTGCTGAATGCGATTCAGCCGTCATCCCGTTAGACCATGGCCCCGAATTTTCCCGAATTCTAATCCTGCTTCCCGGCTCGTCAAGCGCCTGCGTTGTCCAGCGTTGCTGTCGGTGCTCTGTTGCACCACGATCAAATAGATCACACCCATCCTCCTTAGAAATGTCACGTGTGTAGAAGAGTCCTCCAAAGGAGGGCAACACGTGATGGCAACAATTCTGATGGATTGCACAGAGCGAGCCAGGTCGTCCGAACACCGGCCGCTGGGACCGCAGCGACGAGCGCGAGTCCATCCCCACCAACCCCCTCCAGCTTCACCCACCTCGCGCCCAAATCAGGTGTCCCAAACTCCCGCGTCACGAAGCGAAAGGAAACGCGCAGCGTTGTCGTGTATTCACGACCGAAGCGCAGCGAAGTCCTGTAGCACTCCGGGCCCGCGCAGCGGGGCGACGCCCATACCAGCACGCCTGCGCTCTCCATCGACAAAGACTTCAACCTTGGACTCGCTTTGACCTACCACGAGTTGCACGCCCCACGCCGCTGACGCGTCAGGAAGCGCAAGGAAACCGCGAAAGCGGTTGTCGCGTACCCGCGACCGCAGCGCAGCGAAGTCCTGTAGCACTCCGGCCCCGCGCAGCGGGGCGACGCCCCAATCCATCGCAATCGAGAACCAGAAAACTCCTTGCGGCCGCACTCGCTCTTTGGACGACTAAACAAGATGGATTTCCCAAATATGCGGAATCGAAGCCTCGAATCTGCGCCTCGCAAAAAACAAGAAAATACCGCATAGCCTCTCGTGACCCCTGTTGCCTCCCCAGTTAGGCTTTCTGTCGCTCAACACATTCAATGGATAAATGAAGAAATCACCTGCACGAAACCATCTCGGCAAGCGCACCATCTCACATTCAACTCTAGCGAAGAAGTCGCCATGCCGCTTCGAGACGCTGGAGCGCCGCCAGCATCTGTCGGCCCAATACGTCATCACGGGCTTTGGCAGTGAGGCTTTCGGCATCAACGACTATGGCGAGGTAGCGGTTGATAACTCCATATTCAGCAATGGCGTCATGAAGGATCTGGGGACGGTGCAAGGTGCGACCGTCGAGACCGTTTTCGGTATAAACAATCACCATCAGGCCGTCGGTGAGGCTCTCGACGACGCTGGTCAAAATGTCGCTTTTATTTACGACCATGGCCTGAAGCTGCTCGGCGGCCTTCGCGGTTACTTAAACAGCTTCGCGACCACGATCAACGATCGAGGCCAAATCCTCGGCCACAGCTACAACCCGTCCGACGGCCTCGACGGACAAGCGGGACATGCTTTCCTCTACAGCAATGGCCATATCGCGGAACTTGGTTCGTTACCCGGCTGGCCGTATGATGGTGCCAGTGGCATCAATAACCGCGGCCAAATAGCCGCTAATACCGAAGACTCCAGCGGCGTTGACGGAATCGCGTTCCTGATCAGTGATGGGCACAAAATTCCTCTGGGGACTCTGCCCGGCGACAATAACAGCATTGCGAAAGCTATCAACGCGAGTGGGCAGATTGTTGGACTCTCTTCCGGGCAAACCACTATGCACGCCTTCCTCTACAGTAACGGAAGAATGACGGGCTTAGGTGCGCTGCCGGGCGATTACGCCAGCGCGGTGTTCGGTATCAACGACCGAGGGCAGGTGGTGGGCGAGTCCGAAGGAAGCACTCAACGCGGATTCTTGTACAGCAACGGCGTGATGCAGGACCTCAACGACCTGATCCCTCCCAACAGCGGCTGGCAACTACTGCGGGCTGCCGGCATCAACAACAAAGGCCAGATCATTGGGGACGGCGTGGATCCGCAGGGAAAGCCCGAAGCATTCTTGCTGAATCGAACCAAGTTGGTCTTCGCCACGCAACCGACAACCACCGTGGCCGGCAAAGCGATGACTTCAAGCGTCGTCGTGAAGATCGAGAACATCGACGGCCAGATGATGACCAAAAGCAATTCCCCGGTGACCATCACCCTTCAGGCCGGGGCGGATACGAAGCAGGTAACGGTCCACGCCCATCACGGCGTAGCCCGATTCGCCAAATTGACGTTCCAGAAGGCCGGCACCTTCCGCCTTGTTGCAGGAGATGCGTCGGATGCTCCAGCGACATCCGCAAAATTCAGCGTACTTCCGGCCGCCGCGAATCGCCTGCGCATCTCCACCGCGCCTGCCAATCCGCTCTCCGCCAGAACATTCGCGGTGAGGGTCGCGGTCGAAGATGCCTTCGGGAACCTGCTGACCGGGAATGATGGGACGATGTCCCTGTCCATCGGATTGACTCGTCCTTCAGGGGACTATCTGGGAAGCGTGAAGGATCAGAATGTGTTCAACGGCATAGCGACATTCAACAATTTATCCGTGAGCGCCACCGAAAACTACTTGATCGAGAGCACCTTCCGAATGAAGCACACGCGCATCTCCTCAGCAGTTCTACTCTATTTATGAAGCAATGAATTCCCGCGTCAGGAAGCGAAAGGAAACGCGCAGCGTTGTCGCGTACCCGCGACCGCAGCGCAGCGAAGTCCTGTAGCACTCCGGCCCCGCGCAGCGGGGCGACGCCCAAATCCATCGCTATCGAGAACCAGAAGGACGATCGAAGAAGTTGAATTTGCCAAATATGCGATTTATCCGTGAGCGCCACCGAAAACTACTTGATAGAAAGCACCTTCCGAAATGAGCATTCGCGCATCTCCTCAGCAGTTCTACTCTATTTATGAGCCAATGAATTGCCGCCCACAACTCACCGGCCCCTGGCCCCACCGCGAATAAAAGTTAATCCAAACCCTCAGCCCCTCGCCCCGTCCATAAGTCGTAGCGTCGAGCTCGCCGGACCTTCCACTAATAAGGTCCTCCTCGACTTGACGTTACCCTAACATTCATCTACACTACGTCCAGCGTCAACTGGCCAGCGCCAGCATCGCCGCCCCATCCCCAGATGGTGCACAACAAGGGGACCCCATGCTCATCCATCCCAGCACCCACCAAAACCCAGGATGCAAATTTGGGACTTCTTCCCCCGCCCTCCGCCAAGCCATTTTTAGCCCCGATTCGACGCGTCGTTTGGTGGTCGGTTATGTGTCGTTTGATAGTCGGTTAGTGGTCGGTTGGTGGTCGGTTACGTGTCGGTTGGTGGTCGATTGGTGGTCGGTTAGTAGTCGGTTCTTACAAGCCACTTTCCCCCTAAACCCTTGTCAACACTCACCCCCCTCCCAAAATCCCCTGCGCAACTCAATTGCAACACCAATAAACTCACCAAAACCGACCACCATCCCGCCCCCCACCCCACACCCCATCTCCCCCATTCATCCTTCTTCCTTCATCCTTCTAACTTCCCCGCCATCCTCCTCAGTGTCCTCTGTGGCTAAAACAAAACACGCACCCATCCCCCGCCCCGCCCGCATTTCAATGAGCCAATGCACCGATGCACCGATGAACCAACCCCCTCCGTGTCTTGCTCCGTGCCTCCGGTGCGTCTGTGAAACTGCCCTCCCCGCCCCTCCATCTTCCTCCCCCCCGCCCTTTGGGTTACAACTCCCTTCCCACATGATCAACGGCTACGACATCGCCTATGGCCTGGGCGTCGGCATATCCGCTCCTTACTGGCTCATCAAGCCCTCCACCCGTCGCAAGGTCTTTCGTGCCTTCTCCGAGCGCATGGGCCACTGCCCGCCACGCGATACCGTCAAGCCCGCTGTCATGATCCACGCCGTCAGTCTCGGCGAAATGAACGCCACGCGCGATCTGGTCCTGCGCCTGTCCAACCTCCGCCCCGATCTCCAGTTCATCCTTACCACCACCACCCAAACCGGCTACACCCGCGGCCAGCAACTCTATGGCGACAACCCCAGCGTCCTCCTCGTCCACTTCCCCCTCGATTTCACCCGCAGCGTCTCCCGCTTTCTCGACAGTCTCCGCCCCGATGTGGTCGTCCTCATGGAACTCGAGGTCTGGCCAAACTTCCTCCGCGATTGCCAGCGCCGCGACATCCCCGTCCTCCTCATCAACGGCCGAATGACCTCCTCCAGCTATCGCAACTACCGCATCGCCTGGCCGCTCATCTCCAGCATGTTCGCGCGGCTGTCGGCCGTCTGCGTCCAGGACCAGAACTACGCCCAGCGATTCATCAAACTGGGCGCCGCCCCCGACCGCGTCAGCGTCACCGGCACCATGAAATTTGACACCGCCGCCATCGCCGACCGCGTGGAAGGCGATGCCGATCTGGCCGCCGCCGTCGGCCTGTTCCCCGGCGTCGAGCGCGTCTGGGTCTGCGGTTCCACCGGCCCCGGCGAAGAGCTGATCATCCTCCGCTGCTACCGCCACCTCATGAAAAACCACATCCGCCTGCGCCTGGTCATCGTCCCCCGCAAGCCCGAACGCTTCGATGAAGTCGCCGCCCTCATCAAGTCGGCCGGCTTTGATGTCGTGCGCCGCTCGCACACCGTCAACGCCCCACGCGACCTGCGCGCCTCCACACTGAAATCCGCCGAGAATTCTGTGATGCCCCCAGTTGTCCTCGGCGACACCATGGGCGAGCTCCGCAAGTTCTACAGTCTCGCCGACGTCGTCTTTTCCGGCCGAAGCCTCGTGGATCTGGGATCAAGGCAGCACGGCAGCGACATGATCGAGCCCGCCGCCCTCGGCAAAGCCACCATCGTCGGCCCGTATACCGCTAACTTCGCCGCCGCCGTTTCCCGATTGCTCGAAGCCGATGCCCTGCTGCAAGTGCAAGACGCCGACGAGCTCGCCCAGGCCGTCTCGGTCTTAGTCTCAACCCCCGAACAAGCCGCCGCCATGGGCGGCCGCGCTCAAGCCGTCATCCACGCCCAGCGCGGCGCAACCGATCGCCACGTCCAGGTCATCCTGCAATTCTTCCACGTTCACCAGCAGCACCTCTGGCCTGCATTGCTGAAGGAAGTGTGAATCGAGTCCAACGGGGAGGCCGCTATGTCGTTAAACCAACCGCTCCGCAATCTGAACCGCATTCGTGGCCGCGCCCTTGCGAATCTGGTCCCCGCTCACAAACAGCTCAATCCCCCGCCCATCCTCGCGCGAAATGTCCTGGCGGATTCGCCCCACCAGCACGTTGTCCTGATCGCTCGCCTCAAGCGGCATTGGAAAATGATTACCCGCCCGGTCATCCACAATCGTCACGCCAGGCGCACCCGAAAGAATCTTGCGAACTTCCTCCGGCGTAATCGGCCGCTCGAATTCCAGGTTGATCGACTCGCAGTGAGCCCGCGGAATCGGAACCCGAACGCAGGTGGCCGTCACCATGATGCGCGGATCGCCAAAAATCTTCCGCGTCTCGTTCACCATCTTGTTCTCTTCCTCGTTGTATCCGTTCTCGCCAATCTTCGTGTTGTGGCAGAAAAGGTTGTTGGCAATCTGGTGCGGAAAAAGATTCTTCGTGATGGGCTGCCCCGCCGCATACGCGCGCATCTGCTGTTCCAGTTCCTGCAACCCCGCCGCCCCCGCCCCGCTCACGGCCTGATAGGTCGAGACAATAATGCGCTTCACCCGATTCGCCTTGTGCAGCGGCCAAACCGGCACGTTCATGATGATCGTCGAGCAATTCGGATTAGCGATCAGCCCCGCATGCCGGTGAATCTGGTCCGGGTTCACCTCCGGCACCACCAGCGGAATCCCATCCTTCATCCGAAACGCCGACGTGTTGTCAACGACAATCGCCTTGGCCGCAACCGCCGCCGGCGCAAACTCCCGGCTGATAGACCCCCCGGCCGAAAAGAAGGCGATCTGAACGTCCTTGAAGCTGTCCTTGGTCAGCTCCTCAATCGTGTAAGTCTGCCCGGTGAAATCAACTGTTTTCCCCGCGCTGCGCGCGGATGCAAGCAGCTTAAGGTTGCCAATAGGAAAGCGCCGCTCGGCCAGCACGCGCAGAAACTCCTGCCCGACCGCGCCAGTCAGCGCCCACGATTGCGACATTCACGGACATGACAAACTCCAAAGGGAAAAACCCGCCCGCGCTACAACCGCCGGCGGCAGGGGAACGGGGCATTGTAGCGAGACCCCTCCATATTTTCACCACGCGGTAAGAGCGGCAAATAACTTTCAAGAAACTTTTATGAATAGCCGTGCGTCGAAGTAAACGGGATCAGTTTTCGCCTCAATGCAGGGAGTGCATTTATGAAATATCCGCTTATCCGTGCGACGCTTCTGGCCGCCTGTGGACTGGCTCTGGACACGCCCCTCTGGGGCGAGGCGCCTCCGGCAGTCGCGGGCATCATCGCACCGTCCACCCAACCCGCCACCCAACCCGCAACCCGGCCTGCCCTCAAGGAACTATCAGAGAACGTGAAGAAGGCCCTCGACTGGCTGGTAAAAAACCAGCAGGCCAAAGGAGCATGGAGCCAGGGCGAAGAATCGCAGGCGATGGGCGGCGGAATGGAGAAGGTAAAAGACGCCCCCAACGTCGCCGACACCTGCATGGCCGCCATGGCCCTCATGCGTCCAGGCAGCACACCCAAACACGGCCCCTACGCCGACCACCTTAGCAAAGCCGTCGATTTCGTGTGCGCCGAAGTGGAGCACGCGGACGAAAAGTCGTTGTACGTCACGCAACTTCAAGGCACCCGCACACAGACCAAGCTCGGCACCTACATCGACACCTTCCTGGCGGCCCGCCTGCTGTCAGAGGTGAAGGACGACATGCCCAGCCAGGAAAACACCAAGCGGGTGAATGACGCCTTGGCCAAAGTCATCAAAAAGATCGAGCTAAACCAAAAGGATGATGGCCGCTGGGCCAACGTGGGCTGGGCGCCGGTCCTGGCGCAGGCCGAAGCAAGCAAGGCACTGAACCTCGCATCCGCCAAAGGCGCCACCGTCAGCGAGGCGACGCGGCTACGCGTAGAGCAAGTGGCCATGGCCGATTTCAATGCATCAAGCGCGGCGGCGCGGATCCAGCGCGCAGGATCCAATGTAGGGGGATCCAGCGCCACGGGGTCCACCGGCCCACTTGCCAAGCCGATCGCAGGCGGTGATGTGGGCGGCGCCGTCGCTACGACATTGGCGCCGACCGTCGCGCGGGCACTGAGGTTGGCGACACCGCGTCGGTGCAGGCGACAGCCATGTTCCGCGCCAGCTCGGGCGATGCCGGCGTCCCCCTGTATTCCGCCGGCGCTCAGGTCGCCGCCATGCAAGCATCTTCCAACGTCAATGCCACCCAGCGCGGCATGTACAAAAACATCGTCGAAAATCCCACCACCCGCCCGGCCGCGCAAGTGGACGAAGCCAGAAAGATGCTGGCACGCTTCGACGCCTGCGACGCCGAGCTGAAAAAAGCTCAGGACGACATCATCGTGAAGCTCGGCGACAAGCGCTGGGCCGGCGGCTTCGGGTCCAACGGCGGCGAGGAATTCCTCAGCTACCTCAACATCGGCGAAAGCCTCTTCCTCAAGGGCGGCGAAGAATGGTCCAAGTGGGACAAAGCCCTCACCACCAACCTCAACACCATCCAGAACCAGGACGGAAGCTGGGCCGGCCAGCACTGCATCACCGGCAAAACCTTCTGCACCTCGGCCGCCGTTATGGCGCTGATGGTCGATCGGACTCCAGTGCCCGCGACTCAGCCCACGAAGTAGATCAGCCAAACATCTGCGTCCAGTATTTCTCAAAGCGGCCCTGCCCCACCCGCCGGGCCGCCCCAGCATGTTCTTGTGGTGGCCCGGGCTGTGCCACCACGCTTCGATGGAGGCTTCGCCGGAGGCACTGCCCACGAAAATATTCTCGGCATTGGCACTGGTGCCCGCAAGCTCAGCGCGCTTCCAGGGGCTGCCTTTGCCGGCGACGGGGGAATCATGGCTGAAAAATTTCAAATCGTTCATATCCTTCGAATGACCCCGCGCGGCCGCGCACAGCTTCGAGTCAATCAGCAACGCCCCCAAACCAAGCCGTATGCGGATCAAGTTCAACTTCAAGATCCCGTTGGCCTCTTCAGGATCGAGCGCCTTGACAAGATTGATGTTGCTGTGCATGACCGTTCGGTCCGCCTGTGTCATGGGCGTAGCCATGCTCGCGATCATGTGCTCGCTAAAGGCAATCTCCTTCTCGTAACCTTCCGTCTCCGGAAGCTGTGGAAGTTTCCTGGCCGCCGCCTCAGTAAGCCGCCCCACGGCCTTGTGCCAATTCTCCAGCATGTTCAGAAGATCCTGCCGCTGCCCCTTGATCTGGTCCTGCCCCAGAACATCTTCGACTTTCACGCTGGTCAGCTCGTCCAACTCGCCATGGCAGGGTCAGCCTTGCTGACGATCATATCTTTGGTCAAGTCGGCGGTGTGGCTGACGTCCAGCACCGTCTTGCGCAGGATCAATATCTGCTTCTCGACATCCCCCTTACCCTTCCATGCGCGCCTTCGGCGCACTTCGCCGGCGGCCCGCTCAAAGCCGCTCAGGTACAGCGGCGCTTTGGCCAGGAAATCGCGACATATCTCACCCGCCAACTGCTGCGGCCCGGCCTGCCCAAGCTCCAAAAGTTGATCCACGATCTGCGATTTCTGCTCCGGTGTGCTGCCCGGCTTGCGGTACTGAGCGAGCAGCCCGCGCACTTGGGCATTTTGTTTAGCAACATCGACCGGCTCCTGCGCCAAAACAACGCCGCAAATAAGTACGGCACAGAAGATGTACAAAATGCCCAAATGTCGCCGCTGCGGTTTGAAGAGTGCTGACATGTCCGAAATCCTATCGAGACAATCGCCCGCGGGATATACTGCGCCCCGGCCCTCTTACCGGAGCAAAGCATTGGCACAGCGCGTTTGCAAATCCTACAAGGTCCTTGTCGGCCTGGAAATTCACGTCCAGCTCGGCCGACCAAAAGCAAGATGTTCACCGGCGCCGCCAACGGCTTCGGCGGCGAGCCCAATTCGCAGGTCGATCCAGTGGTCCTCGGGTTGCCCGGCGTGTTGCCGGTCATGAACAAGAAGGCCGTGGAATATTCCATCAAGGTCGGCCTTGCACTGGGCTGCCAGATCGCAAAGCACACCAAGTGGGATCGCAAGAGTTACTACTATCCGGATCTGCCCAAGAACTATCAGATCAGCCAATACGACCTGCCCTTGTGTTTTGGCGGCATGTTCGAAATCGCAGGTGAGGACGGCACAACCAAGACCATCCGCATCCGCCGAGCCCACCTGGAAGAAGACGCCGGCAAACTGCTGCACGATGCCCCCGGCGGATTCGCCATCGATCACAGCATCGTCGATCTGAACCGCGCTGGTACCCCGCTGCTGGAGATCGTGACCGAGCCGGATCTATCCAGCCCCAAAGACGTCGCCACCTTCGGTCAGGAACTGCAGAAATTGGTGCAGTTCCTGGGCGTCAGCGAAGGGCAGATGCAGATGGGCCAAATGCGCTTCGAGCCCAACATCAACGTTCACATCACCGATCAGGATGGCGCTGTCCACAAGACGGCCATCACAGAAATCAAAAACCTCAACAGCTTCAGCGTCCTGGAGCGGGCGACGGCCTACGAGATCACGCGGCCAGATTCACGCCTGGGAAGAGACCGGATCATTGGGCCGCAAGAGCACCTACGGCTGGGATGAGGCAACCGGCACGACCTTCCTCCAGCGCGAAAGGAAGATGCGCACGAGTACCGTTATTTCCCCGACCCAGACTTGGTGCCCGTGGAGGTGGATGAAATCTGGCTGGCGGAGTTGAAGGCGCAGATCGGCGAGTTACCCGCCGCAAGGCGCGAACGCTACATCGACGCCGTGGGCCTCTCCCCTTCCGACGCCGCTACCCTCGCCGGCGATCGCGAGACAGGCGATCTGCTGGACAGCGCCGTGGCCGCCGGCGCAACGCAAAGCGCGTTGCCAACCTGCTGCTATCCCACGGCCGGCGCCTTTCCAACGAACGCGGCGTTCCACTGGGCAAGCTGGGAATACAACCCGCACGCCTGGCAGAGGTCGCGAATCTGATCGATCAAAACAAAATTGCCGCCGCAGAGCCGGCCGGCAGGGTCCTGGAACAGCTCCTGGAAAAAGACCAGCCCGCCCACGACGTCGCGGCCGCGCTGGGCGTTTTGCAGGATCTCACGACAGTGGAGCCGTCGACGCCGCCATTGATGCGCTCATCGCGCAAAACTCAAAGCCACTCCAGGACTACAAGGCCGGCAAACAGGCCGCCTTGGGCGCCTTGGTTGGCATGGTCATGAAAAACGGCAAGGGCCTCAGCGCCCGGGTCGTGCAAGAGAGGCTAAAGGAGCGGCTGGGATGAACTACGCGACGGCCGAAATTTTTCCGAACAGCCCATCCGCTTCGTCATTCGGGCCAGCGGTAAAGAAGAGATTGTTCTTCGCACCCGCGGCCCCGCCGTTGCCAAAGGACAGAGCCCAGAGTCCAGGTACAGTCACCGCGCGTGCCGTCGGGGCGGGTGAGCTTGCCGCGGAATTTTCCAGTCTTGGCATCAAAGGCGTTGATCTTGCCATCGCCAAAATTCCCAACAAGGATCGACCCGCTGAACTTGCCAAAGTTTTTGGGCGCAGCCGCCACGCCCCAGGGTGAGTCCAGTGTGGCGCGGGTGGCGAAGCGTTTAATCAATTGGCCGGAGGTGCTGAAAATGTCGACAAAACCGTTGCCCTTCCCGGCCACGTCATCATGTTTCTGTGCGTTCTGTTTCGCGTACGTCACATAGAGTTTGTTGCCAATGTTCGAGATGCCAAACGGCGCATAGCCGGCCGCCAGATGCGAATCCTTGAACGTGCCGCTCAGGTGAACCAGATGAAAACTCTTGTCAAAAACGTCCACCGCGCCCGAGTGAAAGTTGGTGGCGTAGATGTAATTTTTGGCGCCGACCGATCCACCGGCGAGGCCTTTGTACACAGCCCCCGACGCCGAGCGATCAACCCCAATCACCGCATCGTTGGCAGCCACCGCGCCGCTCCAGCCCGAGATGGTTCCATCCTCGCTCGAAAAGATAAAGGTGGACGCGCCGTTGCGCCCGTCTTGGTCACCTTGAAATCGTTGGTGGCGTTGTAAACCATGCCGGTGGGGGCCGAGGTGGTGCCGCCGTGTGCCGGGGGGATGGTCACAACCAAGCCCTGCTTCGCGCCGCTGCCGTCATAGAGCGTGGACAAGCCCGTGCCGTTGTCGTTCACCCAGAACGGCCCGCCGGGAGCGAAGGCAACACCCCAGGCGTTTTTAAGATCGGAGTCGATGATCACCGTTCCATCAGCATGGGTGGCAACGCCCACCCGATTGGCAACCAGATCGTTCTCATGAAAATGCTGAGCGACAGAAAGAAACTGCCGCTGCTCGAGAATTTCGAGAAGGGCGCGGCCGGTGGTGGTGGGCATTTTGATCTCCTGTTGGATAGAACAAGGCTTAAACGACCCAGCAGCATACGTTCAAGCGGCCGATTGAACAGAGCACCTGCAATCTTTGCAGATGACACCGTGGGAATGGTTTATAAAAGCGGAATAGGCTTTGCAAAGACATGAACATGAACCCTCCCACCAGTCAATACATGCTTGCCCAACTCTTTTGGCTGTTGGTGCTGGCGATCCCCATTGCGACGGTGGCCTGGACGGTCACGCACGAAGAAGTCTTTCGTGAGCCACGCGACTTCTGTGCCCGATGCAGCCAATCCTGCCGCAATCTGGTCATTCGAAAATTCTTTTATCTCTTCACCTGCGAATATTGCTTTAGCCATTGGGTAACGGCCATTTTCCTCGTTCTCACCCATTTCAAGCTGCTGTTGGACGATTGGCGTGGTTACGTGCTGAGCCTGTTTGGGCTGGTGTGGGTGTCCAACATTTATATGAACCTTCACGCCCGTCTGCGGGTTGAATTAAAGAGCGAACGCGCGACGGTCGAGGCGAAGGAAAAACACATTCAACGCCTGGACGCGGAACTGAAACAGGTTGAAAAACTGAATGGCGGCGATGGCGAGGACGCTCGCGGGCTGAGTCAAAAAACAAGTGGGTGAAGGCTGACACCTTCACCCACCCGCCAGTTCCATTCGTTTGTCGGTGCATTTTAATCAGCCAGCTGCACCGGCATGTCGTAGATCTTGCCGTCTTTCAGCATCTCCACGTGATCCACATGCGGCATGTCTTTGCTGAACGAGAAGTAGTTGCCGTTGTCATCAAAGAGCATCTTGAAATCCAGCCGCTTGAGCACCTTGGGCTCCATCTTCGGCACATACACCACGTACTTGTGGTTGATCCAGATTTCGATGTCGGTGTATTCGGTGTCGGAAAGATTTTCAACGTTGATCTGCTTGAGGTAATCGTAAGCAACCTCAGCCCGGGCGGGAGATTCCTTGATGTCACCCTTGGGGGCGTCGCCCTTGTATGGAAATCGCTTGGCCGCGTCGGCCGAGAATTTCTCCATCGGCTTGCGCAGGCCGGGATCGGGATTCGGGAAAAGCGAAGCGCGTCCAGAGCAGCCGACCACGCCAGCCAGTGTCAACGCCCCGGCCATCAGCCATCGACTCTTGAATGAACAGTTCATAGCGTCCTCACAATCAGTTACAACTTCGAATTTGCCCGTCCGCCGTCGCCACTTGGCAGCCATGCAGCTTGGGCAATGCCTTCTCAAAGAGTTATCGGACGCACCGATTGAAGAGGATAAAAAAAAGCGTCGGATCATTGAACGCTCAAAGATCCGACTGCGCCGAATGTCATTGCGATCGCGGAGGGAGGTCTCAAGGAGTGAATACAGGCCCCTGCACCTGGAACAACTGGTTGTTGCTCTGCACCTCCACTCGCGTGACGGTTGCACTCTGCTTGCTGAGGTTGTTGCCGCCGCTGTCGAAAAAGTCGGTGCGATGAAGCGTAACCAGGCCATGGGGCGGAACAGAATCAACACGCGTCAGGTACGTCCCATTCACCCACACGTTGGCATCGGTGGAGGCCTTGTCAGAACTGTTGAGCAACTGAATGGTGTTGCCGTCCCGGCTCACCAGTGCCGTCAGATGCGAATCCTCGGTGGCTTTCATGTTCTGAGGATAAGGCGTCTGAGCGGCAAAGGCTGCCCGCTTGGCGCTCACTTCAGACGGCCCAGAGATCGTGTCACACCCCATCAACATGGCCGCGGCCAACAGTGGAATTCCAAATCGCAACATGGTTTAGCTCCTTGTAAAGTGTTCCCGAAGCACTGGAAGTAAATCCCGTGCCGCAATCTTTCGCCTCGCATCGCCCTTGCTCAACGAGTTGTACTGCCGCTAGCGTGAGCGTCATAACAGAGGGAGAAACCAATGGTCGGGCAAAATAGCGGAGAAAGCGCTGGCGACGTTTTGTCGCCTTTGGCGCGTGAGTTGGCGGCACTGAAGCCGGAAGCCGCCTATACACGGCTTGTGGTCGGTGATGCTGGCGACGAGCAGGCGAGACAAATGCTGGAGGCGGTGAGTCCCGAAAAACTTGTTGTAGGACGGGTGGTAAGCCTACCCGATGCGCAGGCACTGTTGTCGGCCTTGTGGCTTTGGCACGATTGGCTGGATCAATCCCATACCATCTCCCAGGCTATCCACACGCCCACGGGGAGTTATTGGCATGCGATCCTGCATCGGCGCGAAGGCGACTTCAGCAACGCCAAATACTGGTACGCGCGGTGCGCGAATCATCCCGTCCTGCCCTCGCTCGCCCGAGTTGCGGCCGGCGTGGTTCACCCTCTGCCGGCCGACAAAACATTCTTACGGTTGATCCGGGATGGCTGGGATTCGGATGTCTTTGTCGACCTATGCGAGGAGTTGCATAAACGACCTGACGATCCGCGACACTCGATTGCAGTTCGATTACAGCAAATTGAATGGAGGATCCTGTTCGATGATTGGCGCGCGGGGCTGTTGGAAAATAGAGGTTGCGCCAACTATTACGCGATTGGCACTGAGTGGAGGTACGCACATCCATGCTGCCGATAACAGGAGTGTGGTGCGAAGCCAGAGTGCAGTGATACAATCTTATTATGAGGAAACCCTTATTGTAGAAATGCATCGGTGCCTGCCTAACATCAAACCGTCTGTGCCCGTCCTATCCAGTACATCACCATGAGCATCCAAAAGACAGCAGACTCCAAGTGGGACGAGCCGACCACTGTGCCCGAAACGTACGTGGATTACGGCCGGGAGCAGACTGGCCACCGCCTGTGGTGGGTGTGGGCGGTCGTCGGGTTATTGGTCGTTGTTGTTGGGCTCGTCCTGTTTTCTCATTTTCGACAATCGGGGCTGAAGGCCGGCGGCGCAGGGGGTGGGCCAGGCGCGGCTGGGGGACGGCCGGTGCAGGTGGTCACGGCCATCGCCCGGCGCGGGGACATGGATCTTTATCTCACCGGCCTTGGAACAGTCACACCACTCAACACCGTGACCATCCGCACCCGCGTTGACGGGCAACTTAATCGGGTGGCATTCAGCGAGGGGCAGGTGGTTCATGAAGGGGACCTGCTGGTGGAAATTGATCCCAGGCCGTTCGAAGTGCAGCTGACGCAAGCCCAGGGACAAATGGCCAAGGACCAGGCCGAGCTTGCGAACGCGCAGGCGGATTTGGTGCGCTATCAGGACTTGCTCAAAGAAAATTCAATCGCCCGCCAGCAGGTGGACACGCAGGCGGCCACAGTACGCCAAGCCGAGGGAGCCGTGAAGGTGGATCAGGGGCAGATCGACAGTGCTAAACTCAACCTGACCTATGCCCGTATCACAGCGCCTCTGACTGGACGCATCGGGCTGCGGCTGGTGGACCAGGGCAACATGGTGCATGCCAACGACCAGAACGGGTTGGCCGTCATTACGCAGCTACAGCCCATCGCAATTGTCTTCACGCTGCCGGAAGACAATGTTCGTCAGGTGATGGGGGAGGTGAATGCTGGCCGAACGCTCGAAGTGGATGCATTCGATCACGACCTGAAGAACAACCTGGCGAAAGGAACGCTGGGAGCGGTGGACAGCCAGATCGATCCGAGCACCGGCACGGTGAAAATGAAGGCGGTCTTTCCCAATGAAGATTATGCGCTTTTTCCAAACCAATTTGTGAACGCGCGATTGCTCGTGGAGACGCGGCGTGGGGTGGTGATCGTCCCGTCGGCCGCTGTGCAGCGCGGGACGCAATCGTTCATGTACGTGGTGAAGGATGACGCGGTGGAGCTTCGGAATATCGTCGTAGGTCCGACCGAAGGCGAGGAGACAATCATCGAAAGCGGGCTCGAAGCCGGCGAGGTTGTCGTCACCGATGGCGTGGACAAACTGCAGCCGGGAACAAAGGTGACGGTGGCAAAAGTTTCGCCAGGCGCAGCACCCACAACCAACAAGGCCGCCAGTACGCGCAAGATGGCAACAACGCTGCCCGCGACGGTGCCAGCCCCAAGCACGCAGAGCCGCCAAGTGCCGCCCGAGAAGTAGCCGCATGAGCCCCTCACGCCCATTTATCCTTCGCCCGGTCGCGACGTCGCTGTTGATGGCCGCCATTCTTCTCGTGGGCGCGGTGGCGTATCGCGAGCTGCCGGTTTCCGCCTTGCCGCAGGTGGATTATCCGACGATTCAAGTGCTGACGTTTTATCCAGGTGCCAGCCCGGATGTGATGGCGTCATCGGTGACGGCTCCCCTGGAGAGGCAGTTTGGGCAGGTGCCGGGCCTGAACCAGATGACCTCGACCAGCTCGCAGGGTAGTTCGGTCGTCACGCTTCAGTTTTCGCTTGACCTGAACATTGACGTCGCGGAGCAGGAAGTGCAGGCTGCCATCAACGCCGCGACCACCTATCTGCCCAAGGAACTGCCCAACCCGCCGATCTACAGCAAGACCAACCCGGCCGACACGCCGATCCTCACGCTCGCCCTCAGCTCCAGAATCCTGCCGCTGTCGAAGGTGGAGGATTTGGCGGACACGCGGCTGGCGCAAAAGATTTCGCAGTTGCCCGGCGTCGGACTCGTCAGCATCAGCGGCGGGCAGAAACCGGGCGTGCGCGTGCAGGTCAATCCCACCATTCTTTCCTCGCTGGGACTAAGCCTCGAAGACTTGCGCACCGCTATTTCCCAAGCCAACGTCAACCAGGCCAAGGGCAACATCGACGGCAGCCGACTGGCCTATACGATTGGCGCCAACGACCAATTGCTCTCCAGCGATCAATACCGGCCGTTGGTTGTAGCCTATCGAAACGGCGCGGCGGTGAAGCTTTCAGATGTGGCTAACGTCGTCGATAGCGCCGAGAACGTGAAGCAGGCGGCTTGGATGAATACCACGCCCGCCGTCATCGTCAACATCCAGCGCCAGCCCGGCGCCAACATCATCGCGGTCGTGGATCGGGTGAAGAAGCTTCTTC
This sequence comes from uncultured Phycisphaerales bacterium, assembly GCA_963788015.1. Taxonomy (GTDB): domain Bacteria; phylum Planctomycetota; class Phycisphaerae; order Tepidisphaerales; family Tepidisphaeraceae; genus JBBRHH01. The sequence continues at coordinate 647,318 of CAWBEY010000010.1, read as the reverse complement.
CCCAGCTTCAAAGCTCGCTTCCGTCGTCTGTCTCCATCGACATTCTCACCGATCGCACCCTCACCATTCGCGCATCGGTGAACGACGTGCAGTGGGAATTGGTGCTTACCATCGGGCTCGTGGTGATGGTGATCTTCCTCTTCCTGCGCAACCTGGCCGCCACGATCATTCCAAGCGTTGCGGTGCCCTTGTCACTGGTGGGAACTTTCGGCGTGATGTACCTGCTTGGGTACAGCCTGAACAACCTCACGCTGATGGCGCTGACGATCTCGACCGGATTCGTTGTAGACGACGCCATCGTCATGATCGAAAACATCGCCCGCTACATCGAGCAGGGCGAAAAGCCGCTGGCCGCGGCGCTGAAAGGCTCCGAGCAGATTGGTTTCACCATTGTCTCGCTCAGTATTTCGCTGATCGCGGTGCTGATCCCGCTGCTGTTCATGGGGGATATTGTTGGCCGGCTGTTCCGAGAGTTTGCCATCACCCTCAGCGTCACCATCGTCGTCTCCGCGGTTGTGTCGCTCACGCTCACGCCGATGATGTGCGCCAAGTTTCTCCGGCATAAGCCCGACGCGCAGCAGGGGCGGCTTTATCAGGCCTCGGAGCGCGTCTGGCAGCGCATCATCGACTTTTATGGCCGGACGCTGCGGTGGGTGCTGGGGCATCAGACGGCGACGCTGCTCATCGCGATGGCTACCCTGGGCCTCACCGTGCTGCTTTTTGTTGTTATCCCCAAGGGGTTTTTTCCAGTGCAGGATACCGGCGTTATTCTGGGCGTCTCCGAGGCGCCGCAGACGGTGTCGTTTTCTTCCATGTCGGAGCGGCAGCAGAAGCTGGCGGATGCCATTCTCCGCGATCCGGCCGTTGACAGTCTTTCGTCTTTCATCGGCATCGACGGCACGAACACGACCATGAACAGCGGCCGGGTGCAGATCAACTTGAAGCCCATCGAGGTGCGCCATGTCAGTGCCAGCGAGGTGATCCGGCGGCTGCAAACCCAGCTTGAAAAGATCGAAGGCATCACATTGTTCATGCAGCCGGTGCAGGACCTGACGGTGGAAGATCGCGTGAGCCGCACGCAGTTTCAGTACAGCCTCGAAGATCCTGACGCAAAGGAGCTTGGAGCATGGCTACCGCGATTCGTTGAAAAATTGCAGTCGCTGCCGGAGCTTCGTGACGTGGCGAGCGATCAGCAGGATCAGGGCCAGCAGGCGCGGTTTGTAATTGACCGCGACACAGCTTCCCGGCTGGGGATTACGCCGCAGATGATCGACGACACGCTTTACGACGCATTTGGGCAGCGGCAGATCTCGACCATGTTCACGCAACTGAACCAGTACCATGTCGTGCTGGAAGTGATGCCGGGATTTCAGGATTCGCTGCAAGACCTCAACCAGATATATGTCCGCACTTCGGCCGGCGGCAAAATCCCCTTGAGCGCCTTCACCGCGCGTCGAACAGATCAACGCTCCGCTGGCGGTAAATCATCAGGGGCAGTTTCCCGCCGTCACCGTTTCATTCAATCTCGCTCCAGGCGCGTTCGCTGGGCGAGGCAGTGTCGCGCCATTAACAAAGCCAAGACCGATCTTGGCATGCCCATGAGCATCCAGGCCGGATTCGAGGGAACGGCGCTGGCATTTCAGACCTCGCTCAACAACGAATCGGTGCTGATCTTCGCCGCCCTTATCACGGTCTACATTGTTCTGGGGGTGTTGTACGAGAGCTACATTCACCCCATCACGATTCTCTCGACGCTCCCCTCGGCCGGCGTTGGGGCGCTTCTGGCGCTGATGCTTTGCCGTGAGGAGTTCAGCGTGATCGCCCTGATCGGAATCATCCTGCTGATCGGCATCGTGAAGAAGAACGCGATCATGATGATCGACTTCGCGCTGGATGCCCAGCGCAATGAGGGGAAGGGCCCCGAGGAGGCGATCTTCCAGGCTTGCCTCCTGCGCCTTCGTCCCATCCTGATGACGACGATGGCAGCGCTGCTCGCGGGCGTCCCCCTTGCGTTCGGCACCGGCACTGGCGCAGAGCTTCGTCGGCCGCTGGGCATCACCATGATCGGCGGGCTGATCTTCAGCCAGATTCTGACGCTTTACACCACGCCCGTTATTTATCTGGCGTTTGATCGTCTCGCCCAGCGCGTCAGCAGATGGACTGGCCGGGATCGCCAACCCGCTTCTCCTCAACCCCAACCGGCATGAGCCTCTCCGCCCCGTTTATTCATCGGCCTGTCGCCACCACGCTGCTGACCATCGCCATCGGCCTGGCCGGCGGGCTGGCGTATTTTCTTCTTCCAGTCTCGCCGCTGCCGCAAGTGGAATTTCCAACGATTCAGGTTTCGTCGGGCCTGCCAGGGGCCAGCCCCGAAACAATGGCCTCGTCCGTAGCCACGCCCCTTGAGCGGCAGTTTGGGCGGATCGCCGGCGTGACGGAAATGACTTCCACCAGCACGCTGGGCTCCACGTCGATCACGATGCAGTTCGACCTAAGCCGGAACATCGACGCCGCCGCCCGCGACGTGCAGGCCGCCATCAACGCAGCGCGCGGCCAGCTTCCGGCCAACCTTCCCAACAACCCCACCTACCGAAAAGTAAATCCCGCCGATGCGCCGGTGATGATTCTGGCGCTCACCTCCGACACCTACGACAAGGCGCGCATGTACGATGTGGGATCGTCGGTGCTCCAGCAAAAACTATCCCAGGTGCAGGGGGTGGGACAGGTCTCCACCAGCGGCGGCGCGCTACCGGCCGTGCGCGTGGAGGTAAACCCCACGATCCTCAACAACTTTGGCCTGGGCCTGGAAGATGTCCGCACGGCGCTGGGCAGCGCGAACGCCAACCGTCCTAAAGGGGAGGTGGCCGGGCCGGACCGCACGCTGTCGCTGGCCACCAGCGATCAACTCCTCACAGCCAGGGAGTATCAACCGCTGATTATCGCCTATCGCCACGGGGCGGCCGTGCGGCTTGCGGACGTTGCCAGCGTCAGCGACAGCGTCGAAGACATTCGCACCGCCGGCCTTTCAGATGGCAAGCCCGCCATCCTGATGATCATTTTCCGCCAGCCCGGCGCCAACATTATCTCCACCGTCGATCGCGTGCGCGATCTCATGCCGCAGCTTCAGTCCGAAATACCGGCTGGCATCAAGCTGTCGGTTGTCATGGATCGCACCACCACCATCCGCGCCAGCGTCAATGACGTGAAGCGCACCCTGTTGCTCTCCATCGGGATGGTCATCATGGTGGTCTTCATCTTTCTCCGAAATGTTCGCTCCACGCTGATCCCGAGCGTGGCTGTTCCGATCTCCCTGATCGGCACGTTTGGGGTGATGTACCTCTGCGGCTACAGCATCGACAACCTCTCGCTGATGGCCATGACCATCGCCACCGGCTTTGTGGTGGATGACGCGATTGTGGTCATCGAAAACATCACCCGTCATTTGGAGGAAGGATTAAAGCCTTTGCAGGCGGCGCTGCTGGGGGCAAAGGAGATCGGCTTTACGGTTGTTTCGATCAGCGTCTCGCTGGTGGCGGTCTTCATCCCGATCCTGCTGATGGGCGGAATTGTCGGCCGGTTGTTTCGCGAATTCGCGATCACGCTCTCCGTGGCCATCGCCGTATCGCTGCTGGTTTCCCTCACCACCACGCCGATGATGTGCCGCCAAGCTCCTGAAGCACAAAAGCCAGGAGAAGCACGGGCGCCTCTACCAGGCCAGCGAGCGCGTTTTTGATTGGATCCTCAAGTTTTACGAGAACACTCTCGGCTGGGTGCTGCGCCACGAGCTTCTAACCCTTTGCGTCGCTATTGGCACGGTCGTGCTCACCATCTACCTCTACATCATCATCCCCAAGGGATTCTTCCCGCAGCAGGATGCGGGCCGGCTTACGGGGGCGATTCAGGCCGATCAGAACACTTCCGCGCAGGCGATGGCGCGATTGCTGTCACAGTTTGCCAACGCCGTCGCACAGGACCCGGCCGTCAACAACGTGATCGCCTTCAGCGGCGGCGGCGGCAACACCGCCAACACCGGCCGGATGTTCGTGGCGCTTAAATCCTCCGGCGAGCGCAAGATGACGGCCGACGAGGTCATCGCCCGCCTGCGTGGAAAGCTTTCGCACATCCCCGGCGCAACGCTGTTTCTTCAGCCGGTCCAGGATCTGCGCATCGGCGGCCGGCCCAGCGTGCGCAATACCAGTTCACTCTTCAAGGCGACGACCTGAAGGAGCTCAACGATTGGGCGCCAAGACTCATGACGAAGATGCGCACGCTCCCCGGAATTGTCGATGTGAACAGCGACCAGCAAAACCGAGGCTTGCAGGCGTCGCTGGTGATCGATCGTGATACCGCCGCCCGCATGGGCATCACGTCGCAGATGATCGACGACACGCTGTACGACGCGTTTGGCCAGCGGCAGGTTTCGACGATGTACCGGCAACTCAACCAGTATCATGTGGTGATGGAAGTGGCGCCAGAATTCGCACAAAATCCAGACGGCCTGCGTTACATTTACGTCCGATCCAATACCGGTGCGCAAGTTCCGCTCAGCGCGTTCACCCATTACGAGGCCAACACTACCCCGCTGGCCGTCAATCACTCCGGACAGTTTCCCTCCATTACGCTCTCCTTCAACCTTTCGCCGGGCGTTGCGCTGGGCGATGCGGTGACGGAAATTGCAAACGCGCAGCATGACATCCGCCTTCCCGCGAGCATTCATGGGAGCTTTTCGGGAACCGCGCAGGCTTATCAGTCGTCGCTGGCCAATGAGCCGCTCCTGATCCTCGCGGCACTGGTTACCGTCTATATCGTTCTGGGGATTCTCTACGAGTCGCTCATCCATCCGATCACGATTTTGTCCACGCTGCCGTCGGCGGGGGTGGGGGCATTGCTCGCGCTGCTGATTTGCCGAAATGACTTGAGCGTGATCGCCCTGATCGGAATCATTCTCCTGATCGGCATTGTGAAGAAGAACGCGATCATGATGATCGACTTCGCGCTGGCTGCCGAGCGCAATGAAGGCAAGTCGCCGGAGGAGGCTATTTTTCAGGCCTGCCTGTTGCGATTCCGCCCGATCACCATGACCACCATGGCGGCGCTGCTGGGCGGGCTTCCGCTGGCGCTTGGCACGGGAACCGGCGCAGAGCTTCGCCGCCCGCTGGGCATTGCGATAGTGGGCGGGTTGATCTTCAGCCAGGCGCTGACGCTTTACACCACGCCCGTGATCTACATTTACCTTGACCGCCTGCGGCTCTGGTTTGAATCGCTCCGCCAACCCCACCCGATTCAGCCGCCCCCGCTTCCTACACATTAAAAAGCGCATGAAGAAACCCGCGGATCGCCGCGGGTTCTTCGAGCAGGAGTCGGAGTTTGAAATTATTACCGCTGGGCGGTGACTGTGGGCGACTCCGGCAGCCGCAAAACCATGTCCAGCTTCAGACGCGATTTGTCCGGCCCGATGACGTCGCGGTTGAGGTCGTACAATTTCTCGACCTTGTCACCCCGGCCATACAAGTGGCACGAGATGGCGTACAGGCTGTCGCCGGCCTTCACGCGGTATTCGCTGTGAGGGTCCGTGGGGACGGCCGCGCCATCTTCACGAGGCGAGCGGATGATGGTCATGGCCAGCGGCGTCTGGCTGGTGGCGGTGGGGGCATCGGGCAACACGATGCTCGTGCCTGGCTTGAGGCGATTGGGATTCACGTTGGGGTTGGCCCGCTGGATCAGCGTGTGATACGAAGCCCGGCCATAGGCAGCCCGTGCAATCGACGAAAAGCTTTCGCCGGGCGCGACGACGTGCGTTCGCGGAGCGGTTGAGCGGTTTCGTCCAGGGGTTTGGGTGTCACCACGTTGCCACTGCTGGCGACATTACCGCCGTTGGTGGCAGGGGGCTTCAGATTGTCAGCCTTTTTGTCCTCAGGGTGGTGGAGGTTTACGAGTGGATCGGCTTGGCTCTCGCTTTCGGAAAACAGCTTCGGCCATTTGGAACCACCCTCAGGGGGAGGGGGGATTGCGCTGCCGCCCCTGGGGAGATCTGCCGTGTCGTGATGGGGGGCAGGCGGCGGCGGGACTACTTCCGTCTTGATCGGAGGCGTGCCTCCGTCAGTCGACCCCGAATCAACTGCCCCGGCCGGATCACCAATATCGGCGACATCCGCACCTGTGTTCTTGTTCTTATGACTCGCCACCACCAGATAAATGATGATGACTGCAAAAAGAACTGATCCTACCGACAGACCGAGTTTCACGTCCTTGCGCATGGGGGACTCCTTTCCCGTAGCTCCGGATTATTCCAGCCTGCCGTTCATAGTCGGGGGCCTGACTAGCGGCTTCGTTTCCAACGAGTCCGCTGGCATGCATGACAACATGCCTCAAGCCCCGATGCGTTGCACACGCGCGACAGACGTTTTTCGCTCCGCCACCGCCACCTGCTTGTTGCTGCCGATGAGCAGCAAAGGGGCCGCGATGGCAATAGACGAATAAGTACCTACAAGTATGCCGACCAATAAGACAAAAGTAAAGCCGTGTATTCCCGGACCTCCAAAGACGTACATCACGAACACGGTCGAAAGCGTGGTGCCGGCCGTCAGCAGCGTCCGCGACAGCGTCTGGTTGATCGAATCGTTGATCAACTGACGGTCCAGATGCCCGAATTTCCCACGATTTTCGCGGATTCGGTCAAAGACCACGATGGTGTCGATCATGGAATAAGACATAACCGTCAACACCGCCGCCACCAGGGTCAGGTTCATGCGGAACGGTTCCAATAATAATGCTTTCGACAAACCTGGGACATAATCTGCAGCAAAATGCGAAAGCCCGATCACGCCGATGGCGATCAGTACGTCATGTAGCATGGCCACCACGGTGGCGCTGCCGAACTTGAAGTTGCCAAAGCGCAGCCAGATGTACAACATGACCAGGCCAATAGACATCCCCAGCGCCAGGCCGGCATCGTTGGCCATGTCTGCCGCGACCTGCGGGCTGAAGTTGGTCACCTTTTGCAGTGCAGGTGGGCGGCGGATGGCGTCAACGGTGATGGCCCACATCGGCCGGGCTAGTTTGTTGCGCCAGCTATGATCGGTGGCGGTGTCGGCGCTGGAGGTGATGTTCTGCTCCGAGCAGAAAATGACGGCGGTGTTAGTCAGCTCAGTGTCGGCCTTGGGAGAGACAACCTTCACATCCCTATAAACAGAATCCGCCGACAGGCGGGCCCGTTCAATGCGCTCATAAATATCGTGTGCGCTCAGTTGTGGATCAAGATCTTTCAGCACGATAGCCACACCGGTGGGGAACTTGGACGCCTCGGCCGCGGCCCAGGGGACGTTGGCGTTCTTAATATCGGCCGCGCAAACCAGGCCACACCCTCGGCGGCCGCGAATGATTCCTCGGCCTTTTCGTCCCCTTTGCCTGATCCTGCAAAGCTGGAACTCGGCTCGATATTCAGCTTATTGCCCAGCGCCTTCATCACCGATTCCTTGACTGCGTTGCTGTCGCCGTTGGGCGTGACGACTTCGTAATTGCGGTCCTTGTCCTGCGTGCTGGTGATGGCCACCACCTGCACCGCCGGAAGGGCGGTCGCGAACTGCGGCTGTTCAAGGACGGCCCGCACGTCATGGACTGACATGGCCGCTTCCTTCTTCAGCTCAAATTCAACACTGGTGCCCGAGGCGAACTCGATATCGAACATCGATCGGCCACGGATAAAGAAGGCGCTCAGGCCGCTGACGATGATCACAATGCTGATGACGTAGAAAATCCACGCCTTGCCCATCCAGTCGATGTTGGGGCGAAGCATCTTGTCCCACTTGGGATACGAAAGCGGCAGGCTCCCGAGCTTCTTCAGGCCAAACTGGTCGATCATCACATCAACGATTGTCTTGGTGACAAACAGCGAGGTGAAGAGGCTGGTGAGAATACCGATGAGCAGCGTCAGGCCAAAGCCCTTCACTTCCTCCGAGCCAAAACCATAAAGGACCAGCGACGTGATGATGGTGATGACATTGGAGTCGAGAATGGCGCTGAACGCGCGGTCGTACGCGTTATGCACCGCCATCCGCAGCGACAGGCCGCGGTGTTGCTCTTCGCGCAATCGTTCGAAAATCAGCACGTTGGCATCGACAGACGTGCCGACGGTGAGGATCAACGCCGCAATGCCGGGGAGCGTGAAGGTGGCGTTGAACATCGCCAGCACGCCCAGGATCATCACGAAGTTCATCAGCACCGCGACAAAGGCGATGACGCCGGTGGTGTGGTAGTAAAACACCATGAACACGCAGACGACCGCCAGCCCAATGAAGCAGGCATACAGGCCGGCCCGGAGGTTGTCGCCGCCAATTTGCGGCGAGACGGTGCGCTCGCTGATGGGCTGGTCGGCCAGACGGGCAGGAAGACTTCCGGCGTTGAGCGTGCTGATGAGATATTCGCGGTCCTTTTCGGTGCGATCACCCGTGATGATGCCCTGGCCTTCGATGCGTGAAATGAGATTCGGGGCGCTGATAACTCTCTCGTCCAGCACGATCCCCAGCGGCTTGCCGATGTTGGCGCCGCTGAGTTCTCCGAAAAGTTTCCCACCCTGCGCGTCAAACTGGAAACCGACGACGGTGTCGCCGCTGCGCTGATCGTATTCTGGAAATGCCTTCTGCAGGCCCCAGCCGGCTGAGCCTTCCTTGTGGACCATCGCCTGCGGCGGCGTCGAGGCATCGCTGGTCGATCCGGCAATCGGACCCAAATAAGCCAGCACCCATTTCTTGTCCGCATAATCAAAGAGTTGCCGGCCGGTGAGCTGATCCGGGCGGTCAACCTCGTACCAGCGCATCGTGTCGCCCTGCATCGGGATGACGCCCTTGGCCGGCTCGCCATTCTGTGGCTTCAAGCGTGCGATCATGGCCTGCACGTCGTCGCGGCGAAGGTCCTGATCGGTAACCAGAATGTGAAACTCCAGCACGCCCGAACCTTGCAGAAGTCGCTTCAGATCTTCGGCATCGTCCACCGAGCCCTTGGTCTGGCGGAACGATTCAAACGCGCTGGCGAATTGTTCGACGGCCTGCTTGCGTGTCGGATCGTCCGAAATCAGGTTGGCAAATTCCGCGACCTTGGCATCGCGGTCGCGCGATTTTTGATCGACTCCCGACTCAGCTTTGCGTGCTTTGTCCAGGGCCGTGTCCGCGAGCTCCAGAGCGGCCTGAAACTGGGTGGGATTGATGTTCGTACCTTCAATTTGCTTCAGCAGCGCATCTCGGCGGGGCTCGAGGCGCACGCGCGTCTCCAGGTCGCGGCTGGCCGTCGCGGCGTTGATCTGATCGTAAACGCTGGCCAGTTCGGTCAGGTCGTTGAGGCGGCTTGCGCTGCCGCTGCGCCAGGCGCTTGAGTTCCGATGCGCGCTGCTCCGCCGGAAGATCCAGAGCCGTCTCCACATCGCTGCGCTTGATGTTCGTGGCTGCCAGTTTCTTTTCCGCGTCGTTGAATGCTTTTCTGGCTTCCTTCGCCTTGGTGGAAGTTCCGGAGAGTGGCATCTGAATCTCAAGGCGGGTCGCGCCTTGCGGACGCCAGACGAGATTACGCACGCCTTCCGGGTCAACACGCTTTTTGAGCGCGGCGGCCACCTGCTGGGCAAGATCGGCGGGCACGGTGCCGGGAGGGGCCTTGATCTCATAGAGAAGGCTGGTGCCGCCGGCGATGTCGATCCCCGGCTTCAGGCTGGTTTTTTGCGCGAAGGTCAGGGTCGGATCAAATAGCCTCTGGAGCGGCCAAAAAATCCCCAGCAACCCCAGCAGAAGAACAACGACAATGACCGTGATCCGGCCAGAATGATTATGTTGCATGATGCGTCTCTACGACTCGTTCAATTTCCTCGCTCGTCCAACCGCCGCCCCTGACCCGCGCCGTCATTTCGTCGCCGGCTTTTCCTCGTCCACCACACGATAGATCGCGCTACGCGTGAAGCGGATCTTGGTGTTGGAACTTTCGTCCACTTTCAAAAGCACCTCGTTGTCGCGCACCTCCAGCACCGTTCCAAAGATGCCGCCGATGGTCTGCACCCGCGCCCCTTTGGCCAGTGCCGCCATCATGTCCTTTTTCGACCGGTCCTGCCGCTGCTTGGGCCGGATAATCAGCATGTACATGATCACCGCCATGATCGCGAACAGGTACATCGGGTTCTGGAGCATCTTCATCAAAAACGGCGGATCGGCCTGTTGCGTCGTCGGCGTCTGGGCAAGAATCAAAAGCAAGCTCGTCAATGGTTCTCCTGAAAAGATCACCGCGCCGGCCGACATAGCCTCGCCATTACGATGGGCCAAGCCGGCATCGCGGATCCTGACGAACAAAAACGTCAAAGGTTGCGTCGGCTATGGCCTGGCGAATGTCACGCATCAGGCGCTGGTAGAACCGAATATTATGCACGGAAACGAGGATGGGTCCAAGCATCTCGCCGGCAAAAAAGTAATGCCGGAGCGATCCGCGTGAAAAATGCCGGCACGCGTAGCAGTCGCACGACTCCTCGATCGGCAGCGAATCCCGCTGAAATCGGCTGTTTCGCAGCCGTAGCGGCCCATCCGCCGTAAATGCATATCCGTTTCGGCCATTGCGGGTCGGCATGACGCAATCAAACATATCCACCCCCGAAGCGACCGCCGCCACGATGTCACGCGGAAATCCCACCCCCATCAAATACCTTGGCCGATCGGGCGGCAGCACGGGGGCGGTGAAGCCCAGCACCTCTACCATCGCATCAAAACCCTCGCCCACGGCCAATCCGCCAATGGCGTAGCCGGGAAAGTCCAGCTCCATCAACTGCCCCGCGCAATATTCCCGAAGCCCCCGATCCGTGCTGCCCTGCACGATACCAAAGAGCGCCTGATCGTTCGGGCGCTGATGGGCTTCGAGGCTCAGCCGCGCCCACCGGATCGTTCGATCCACGGCCGCCCGTTTTGCTTCAAGCGGAGCGTCTGCCGCCGGACATTCGTCAAACGCCATGATGATGTCCGCGCCCAGGGCATTCTGCACCTCAATGCTGCGCCGCGGGGTCAACTCTATGAGGGAACCGTCGATGTGGCTCTTGAATGTGACTTTGTCGTCGCTGATCTTGGAGATGTCGGCCAGTGAAAACACCTGAAAGCCGCCGCTGTCTGTGAGAATCGGTCCGGGCCAGGCCATGAAACGGTGAAGGTCGCCAAGCTCCGCCACCACCGCTTCACCCGGCCGGAGCATCAGGTGATAGGTATTGGCAAGAATGACTTGAGATGCGGTGGCGTGAACCTGATCGGGCGTGAGCCCCTTGACCGTCCCCTGCGTGCCAACGGGCATAAAGGCCGGCGTATCAAACCCGCCGTGGCGCGTCGTGACTCGGCCAAGCCGCGCGTGGGTGGCATGGTCCTGGCGAAGGAGTTCATATCGAAGGGGAGGATTCGAGGTCGGCATGGTTTGGCGATACAAGCTCTGCCAAAAGCTTAGGCGATACCTGTCGGTTTCCAAAACCGGCGGGTTCCGCCAGACGTGGCGTCTGCCCGTGAGGCCGCACTACAATAAGCTGAACCGGATAGAAGGAGATTCGTGCCGCAAGAAAAGCTGAGCGATTTCGCACTGCGCCTTTGCTCGCAGGACAACGTTGCCGTTGTGAAACGGCCGGTGCGGGCTGGTCTTGAGCTACTCGACAGCGCAGTTTCTATCATCGCGGCCAAAGACATCCCCCTCGGCCACAAGATCGCCCTCGCGGCCGTGCCCGAAGGTGCGCCAGTCACAAAGTACGGCCAGATCATCGGCTTTGCCCGCACCCCCATCGCGCCGGGCGATCATGTCCACACGCATAATTTAGCGGTGAAGGAATTCGGACGCGACTACCAGTTCTCAACCGACGTGAAGCCCGTCCGGAAATACTCACCCGATGCAATGCGCTACTTCGATGGCTATCTCCGCCCCGACAATCGCGTGGGCACGCGCAACTACGTCGCGATCATCTCCTCAGTGAATTGCTCGGCCTCTGTCTCCCATTACGTGGCCGACAAGTTCAAAACTCCCGAGTTCCGGCGAGACTTTCCAAACATAGACGGCGTCGTTCCCTTCACCCACAAGGGTGGCTGCGGCGTTCAGCCGGGAGAGCCGCACGATATCTCTGAAGCGCGTGCTGGCCGGCATCGCCCGTCACCCCAACATCTTCGGGTACGTGATGATTGGCCTGGGGTGCGAGGTGAATCAGGTCCAGTTTATCCGGCGCGAGCACCGACTCGACGTCCTTCGTCCCGGCGAACCCGCGCCCGCCTTCATGACCATTCAAGACATGGGTGGCGTCGCCAAAACCGTAGACGCGGCGGCCGAGGCAATACGGAAACTATTGCCCCGCGCCAACGATGCCCGCCGCACCCGCCAGCCCATCAGCAAGCTCGCCTTGGCCATGAACTGCGGCGGCTCGGACGGAAACAGCGGCATCACCGCCAATCCCGCCCTCGGTGTGGCCTCCGATGAGCTGGTGAGATACGGCGCGACCACAGTGCTTGCCGAAACCCCGGAAATCTACGGTGCCGAGCACCTGCTCACTCGGCGGGCCATTACCCGCGAAGTCGGCCAGCGTCTGGTGGAGTGTGTGCGCTGGTGGGAACATCACGCCGCCATCAACAACGCGACCATCGACAACAACCCAAGCTGGGGAAACAAAGAGGGCGGCCTCACCACCATCTACGAAAAGTCGCTGGGCGCAGTCGCAAAAGGCGGACAGTCGCCGCTGGCGGCCGTCTACAAATATGCCGAGCAGGTCATGGGCCCAGGCTTCTGTTTCATGGACACGCCAGGCTACGACCCGGTCAGCATGACAGGACTGGTGGCCGGCGGATGCACTATCGGCTGCTTCACAACCGGTCGCGGAAGCGTGTACGGCTGCAAGCCATCCCCTTGCATCAAGATCGCCACCAACACGCCGCTCTACGAACACATGAACGACGACATGGACCTGAACGCCGGCACGATCCTGGATGGAACAGAATCGCTGGAACAAGTGGGAACACGCATCTTCGAAAAGATCATCGCCGTCGCGGGAGGAGTGCGAACCAAAAGTGAAATGGCCGGCATCGGGGATGAAGAGTTCGCACCGTGGATGCTGGGGCCGACGTTTTGACGACGTTAGAGGCGGTTCACGAGTGAAGGGTCGGATCGGCTATATAGTTAAGGGCTCGCCTTCACCTCCAACAGCACCTTCCCCATCGGCCCCTGGGCCAACCTCTCAAACGCGGCCGGAAGCTGGTCGAACGGAAACACCCGATCCACCAGCGGCCGAGCCGCCGTGCCATTGAGCAACCCCACGATTTCTCGCCACGCCGCCTGCCCGTCATTCGGGCCGTAAGTTCCGACCGCGACACCGCCAATGCGCAAGCGGCGGAAAAATAATGACGCGGTATTAAACTCCGGCACCGGCCCGGCCAACCGGCCCACGACGCTCACCTTTCCATTCTCACCAAGCGTGTCCAGCACCTCGTTAAACAGCGCACCGCCGATGTTGTCGATGGCCAGATCAACGCGCCTGCCCTTGAGAAAATCTTTGAGCTGGCGGCGCCACTCGGCGTCGTGGGGATCAAAAATGGCCGCCGCCCCAATGGACTTCAGAATCTCCGCCTTTTGAGCGCTGCGTGAAAGGCCAATCGGAGTATGCCCCAAAGCACGCGCCAACTGAATGCTCGCGACACCAACACCGCCCGAAGCCCCCGTCACCAAGACGACGCTGGGGGAAAGCGTGCCCCATTGGGTCAGCGCCTGGTAGGCAGTGAGATAAACCAGCGTCGCCCCGGCCGACTCCTGATCAGACCATCCCGCCGGCACGTCCACCAGCGAATCGGCCAACACCGCCACACGCTGGGCAAACGTCCCGGCGCGCGTCACTCCCGTCTCGCCGCGCAGCACCATGACCCGTCGGCCGATGATGTTGCGATCAACGCCCGTCCCAACGGCCGCCACTACCCCAATGGCATCCCGCCCGAGGATGTGCGGCAAAGGCGGCCGGGCGGGGTATTGACCTTCCGCGAGATAACGGTCGGCCGGATTAAGCGCTGCGTACTCCACGTCAAGCAGCACCTCACCGGCCGCGGGAACGGGATCTGGCGCATCGTTTAGTGCAACTGTATTAATCCCGCTCAACGATGGAAGAAGCCAAGCTTTCATGCGACTAATCCTAAGCCTTTGGCGTCGCGGGTGGGATGACGAAAATAGATCATTGGCCGCCGATCTGCTCCCATTGTCCGGTCTTCGCGGAATTTAGAACCGCATCGCAAACCCGCTGGGTGCGCAGCGCATCCTTGAAGTCGGGCATTGCCGGCTTGCCGGTTTCCAGGCCCTTGATGAAGTCGGCCACGGCATGAACGAATGTATGTTCGTACCCGATCTGCAGGCCGGGCACCCACCAATGCTTCATGTACGGATGATCGGGGTCGGTGATGTGGATCGACTTCCAGCCGCGCAGCGGGCCTTCGTCACGGTGATCGAAGTAGCTCAGGCGGTGCAGATCGTGGAGGTCCCAGAAGATCGATGCGTGTTCGCCGTTGATCTCAAACGTGTACTCCGCCTTATGCCCGCGGGCGTAGCGGGTGGATTCGAAGGTGGCCATCGATCCGTTCTCAAAACGCGCCATGAAAGCACAGGCATCATCGATTCCGACTTTCTCCACCTTGCCGGTCAGGTTGTGCTTGCGCTCCTTGATAAAGGTTTCCGTCATGGCGCTGACAGTGTTGATCGGCCCATTAAGCCAGAGGGCCGTATCGATGCAGTGGGCCAGAAGGTCACCCGTCACGCCGCTGCCGGCCGCGTTAACGTCAAGACGCCAAAGGGCCTGCGCCCCCCTGCGGGAGGTCTTTGGAAATGGTCCAGTCCTGAAGAAACTTCGCGCGAAAGTGAAATATCCGACCGAGTCTCCCTTCATCAATCAGTTGCTTGGCAAAAGTGACGGCGGGCGTGTAGCGGTAGTTGTACCAGACCAGGTTGGGCACCTTGGCCGCCTCCACGGCCTTCACCATTTCCTCCCCTTCAGCGCTGTTCATCGACAGCGGCTTTTCGCAAAGAATCATCTTGCCCGCCTTGGCGGCGGCGAGCGAAATTTCCTTGTGCAGGTTGTTCGGCGCGCAGACGTCAATCGCGTCGATGTCCTTACGATCCAGCAGTTTTCGCCAGTCGGTTTCGACGGATTCGTACCCCCACTGATCGGCGAACGCCTGAAGTTTCTCCTTGTCCCGCCCCGCGCAGGCCTTCAGCACCGGCGTGCGGTCCAGCTTGAAAAAATTGCTGACGCGCCGATACGCGTTCGAGTGGCGCGGGCCATGAATCCATAGCCGATCATGCCGATGTTGAGCGGTTTCATGTGGTTCTCCTGTGCGTAAATAAACGTTCCATTCCTCTCAAGGCAAATGGTAGCGGAAAGCGAAAAAGAATTGGAGCCGAAGCCATCCTTCCTCCACGCCCCCCGAGCCCCTCCCACTGATGCATGGTTCAATCATCACCGGTATATTCTTTCCGTCGGGAGTCCGCTTCTAACCAAAGGAACCACCATGCGATCCAAACTCCTTTTTTCTCTCGCCGCCTTCCTCACCATCAGCCTCGCCTGCCGACTCGCCCCGGCCGACAAGCCCGCGCCGGCCGGCGTTAAAATTGAGCGCAACCTCGCCTACGTGACCGGCGGCGATGCGTCCCAGGTTCTTGACCTTTACCTCCCGGAAAAAGATCCCGAGAAACCGCTGCCCCTTATCGTCTGGGTGCACGGCGGCGGCTGGCGCGCGGGCACCAAAGACGGCTGCCCCGCGGCCGCCTTCGTTGCCAAGGGTTATATTGCCGCCAGTGTCGAATACCGCTTCAGCCAGAAGGCCGTCTTCCCCGCCCAGATCCAGGACTGCCAGGCCGCCCTCAGGTGGCTGCGGGCCAACAGCGCCAAATATCACATCGACCCGGCCCACGTCGGCGTCTGGGGCGCGTCCGCCGGCGGCCACCTTGTCTCGCTTATGGGAACCTCCGGCGGCAAAAAAGCCTTCCCGCCGGTTGGGGGCAACGAGGATCAATCGGACCAGGTGCAGGCGGTCTGCGACGTCTTTGGCCCGGCCGACTTCAACACCGTGATGAAGCAGGCGGCCGATGAATCCGTTAAGAGCGTCTACGCATTCAATACGCCAACCGATCCTTATTCCGGCCTGATCGGCGTGAAGCTCGGCGAAGACGAAGCCAAAGGCAACGCCGTCAGCCCCGTTCACTACGTGGACAAAACAAACCCACCGATCCTGATCCTCCACGGGACGGCCGACCCACACGTGCCGTTTGCCCAGAGCGTGGAGTTCGCCGACGCCCTGAAGAAAGCCGGTGTCAGTGTCACCCTGCAGCGCTTCCCAGGCGCCGGCCACGGCGGCCCGGCGTTCAATCTCCCGGCCGTCAACGACTTGATCCTTCGCTTCTTTGACAAGGAATTGAAGGGCGCCGATGTGAAAGTGGAACCGCTGCCGGATGATGCTGTGACGGTCAAATGAACCGGGTTGGCAAGTCGCTTGAGCTTTGATTTGCTCCGCTGATTTCACGCAGGCTCCTGAACGAAATTGACGTGAAACATGATTAAAAATCGCGTTTGAAAGAGCGGGTTGAGCATTGACAAGGATTTAGGCCAAATTCTTCGATGAAAAGCGCCCCCAAATGCTCCCCAAAACCTCCCCCAATCCTCCCCAAAACCTCGTCCATTTCGACATAAAACCTCCCTGTTTTCTCCCCGAAACCGCCCCCTTTCGACGGGAAATACTTTTTTACCACGGAGAACACGGGAGGGCACGGAAGGGGGAGAGGAGTCTACCGCTGAGGCGCTGAAACTGGGAGGATGGGGCCGCAAGCGAAGGCGGGGGCGGGGACGGTTGCAATGGCTGATGGTTATACGTTTTCTGGCGAAAAGGCCCAGGTTTTGGAGAAGCGGGCCATTGAGATTGATGGGATGATGTCGTGGGGGGTGGGGGTGACGATACCGTTGAAGGGATCCCACCAGGGGTTGCCTTCGATGATGATGGGGCCGGAATCGGTGAGGGCGATGTCCCAACCGATGGAGCGCAATGGGAGGAGCAGGGCAGCGGAGCGTTTGGCGAGCGCGAGTGCTTCCTGATAGCCGGGGAGTTGGAAGCCGGGGATGAGTTGGCCGGTCTGGGGGTGGGTGGTGTGGGAGACGAGGCCGGGGCCGATGGGGGATGTCGCCCATGGCTGGGCCGAGGATGCCGGTGTCGGGGTCGGGGCGGGAAACGAGGTTGCCGGTGGTGCCCCAATGGAAATTGTCGGTGAGGTTTTTTCCGACGATGAGTTTGAAGACGCTGTCGCAGATTTCGACGTTGCCGTCGGGGTTGACGTAGGTGGCGAGGCGGAGGGTTTGGAGGGAATCGGTGCCGCTCAACTGGCGGAGGGAAGAATGGTTCCACAGGCGGTGCTGGATGACGAGCTTGTGGAAGTTATTGTGGGTGGCGAGCCATTGATAGAGAGCCTCTGGAGTTAAGGAGACGCCAGCGCCGTCGATGAATGTGCCGTTGTTGCGGGTGAAGCGGTTGAAGCCGCTGCCGTAGCAGGCGTCGGCGGGCTTGACGACAAATTCGCTGGGGAGGGAGTCGAAGAGTTGCCGCCAATCGTCGAGGCCGCAAAGGATTTGGCCGGTGGGGGTGAATCCGCTGCCGGGTCCGGTGAAGATTGCACAGAGTGGAGGGACGGGGATTCCGAGGCCGGCGGCGTAGGAATAGAAGACGGCCTTGTCGGTGGCGAGGCCGATGGCCCATTTGGGGTTCAGGCGCATCTGGGCGCGGAGGAGGTTGCGCTTGGAGATTCGGCCGGCAAAGGATTCTTCCGGGATGGCGGGGTTGATCAGGCCAGTGGCAAGGAGTTCATCGACGGTGAATCCGAAGTCGGCGCGGAGGCGGCGGCGGCGTGCGGCCACGGTGAGGCGCGAGACGTCGTAGGTAATGGAGGCGCGGCCGAGGTCTTTCCATCGGCGAAGGAGGCGGGCGTAGCGTGATTGTCCGGTTTTATCGGTCAAAGACGGAGCCTGTCGAGCGGGTTGGAGTTAAGGTCCAAGCAACTGATCGGGTGAAGAACCCTGCGGCATGAGAGCGAGGGGCGGTCCGGGTTCGCCCCCTCACGAAGGTCATGCTTCCACCGCTGGTGGAGACATGCAGTTTCAACCCACTTGCTTATCGGACAACCTTCGCCGGACGATCCTGTCCGATTCTTTCCTCAAGGGAATTCGATTTCATCCGCTGCCATTGCCTGCCGCGCTCCATGTCGAACGTGAAGCACGTAGACATCCTCGCCCCGAATTACGAACAGGATGCGGTAGACGTGAGGCCAGCGGCCGTAAAGGAGTTGGCGAACTCCTCGCCGGCTTTCTCGCTTTGACGTGCCATTCCGTTTCGCGCCGGAAACATCTCCAGAGACTCGATGACGCCAAGAAGCCCATTGAACCATTTAGCAGCGGACCGCGGCGCACGTTGGGCAATCCAATCGTACGCGGCCTCCGCATCAACGGCCGCGCTGTCGGTGAAATGGACGCGGTATTTCACGCCTTGCCGACAAACGGGTGCGCCAGACGGATGTTTGCTTGATCATTTGCTCGCGGCACCGTCGTCGGCGTACGTGTCAACTTCCAACATGATCTTGTCGGTCGCAGAAACTTTGCAGCGGACGGTGTAGCCGTCGTCGGTGCCGCGGTCGGGGAGGATGCGGAGGGCCAGGCCGTTGAATTTTTCAGCGCCTGACGCAATCGACTTGATGCCGCGGGTGATGTCGATGGCGAAGGGCTTGGCGGGAGTGTATTCCGGCGTGGTTTGGGGCTGGGGCGGGATGACCACTGTGCCGGCGGAGTTTTCGAGGGATTTGAAGTCGCACGGTTTGCCCTTCTCGGCCGGGGCGGCGAGGAAGACGGCCGAGAGTTTTTCGGGGGCTTTGGGGTGAGACTGGTTGACGGGGACGATGAGGCGTGCGGCGGCGATGCCTTTGCTCGGGAGCGATTTGAGATCACCGGTGAGGAGGACGGCGCTGCGGAGGACTTTGCCGTTTTCGCCGTCGTTTTTGGGCCAGGCGAGTTGGCCGGTTTCGGTGACTTCGCCTTTGTCGTTGCAGTATTGGAGGTAGTCGAGGGGGATTTGCGTGGTCTTGACCGGGCGGGTCTTCATTGGCTCGGGTTTTTCTGAGCCGATCAGGAAGGGGTTGGGGAGGGTGGGGAGTTCGTCGGCGGAGGTGACGGGTTTGGCCTCGACGGCGCCTTCGGGCAGCGGGAGGGCCTTGGCGGCCGGGGCGATGATCTCGCGGCGGACGAACATCATGCGGGGGTAGACGGGGTATTCGCCTTTGGGGGTGGGACAGTCGATCTCCATCTTCGCGGGAAGGTCGGAGGCGGCGAAGGTTTTCTGGACGTAGGTGATGGTGTCGGACCACTTGGCGTTGCGCTGGCGGGCGATCTCCTTGCCTTCGTCGCAAAGCTGGTCAAAGGATTTGGTGCGTGAGCCCAGGCGATAGGCGTAGGTGATAACAAGCTTGTTGTCGGCCAGGGACTTGGGGTCGGCGACGGAGACGGCGACGACGTTTTTGCCGGGGGAGAGATAGGGGAGTGCGCCGGGGTTGTTCTGAACGAGGGCGTCGATGGCGAGGGACTTGAGGGCGGATTTGAAGTTGATGCGGACGAGGGCGGCGTCGTGGCCTTTGACGGCGGCGGTGAAGTCCGCGAGGGTGGCCGGGGCGTAGGTTCGGCCGCCATCGATGGAGATTTCGGTGGTATCAGCACCGTCGGCCTGACCGGTGGCGCGGGTGAGGATGTAGGGGGTGGAGATTTTCAGGACGACGGAGGCGGATTGGGCGGGGTCGACTGGGGACGAGGGCGTTGTTGGTGAACTTCGCATTGTCGGCGGAGGTGAAGGATTTCAAGACGGAGGCATTGGAGAAGTCGGGGGCGAAGTGGTAGGTGCCGGTGCCGTAGCTGCGGGCTTTGCTGGCGTTGAGGTAGGGTTCGAGGACCAGGCCATAGGCGGGGTCGTTGCGGGTGTCTTTGAAGCCGGAGCAGGTGTGGCCGGGGGCGGTTTTTTCGTTGGCCCAGTACCAGGCGCCTTCGACGGCGTCCCAGGTGTTGGTGAGGGATTGTCCGGGCGTGAGATCGAGGGCGGTGGAGTAGTCGCCGGTGGCGTGGTTGATGCCGGCCCAGCCGGCGCTGGGGCCGGCGACGTGGTGGGTTTTAAGGCCGGAGATGGTGCCTTCGATGGTGTCGCCGCAGGAGAGGAAGGCGGGGGCGCGCCAGTTGGCGTGTTCGCCGTTCATGATGAACTGGTTGTCCTTGGCGTAGACGCAGCCGCGGGCTTTGTCGAGGACGAAGGCGTCTTTGATGAGGGTGTCGGAGTTTTTGGTGAGGTCGTCTTCGGAGGCGATGGTCCGGCCGCCCTGGCCGTCGGGCATCCAGGCGTAAAACTTGAGGAAGGTGTCGAGGTAATGCCAGCGGCCGTCGTATTTGGCTTCGACGGTGGTGTGGCCGTTCCAGCCCACGTAGCGGTGTTCCAAGCCGGCTTCGATCCAGAGGGCGGATTCGACGGTGTGCAGGCCGCCGCAAAGGCTCCAGCCGTAGCAGTTGATCACCTTGAGGGCGGGGACGCCGCCTGGCTCGGTGGGGTAGGCGCGGTGGTATTCGGTGAGCAGGCAGAAGTTGTAGATGGCGATCGCCTTCTCGTCGTTAGTTTTGCAGTCGCGGGTGATGGATTCGACGATGGATTTGAGGGAGGTGCAGTCGGGGGCGCGGTCGGGCTGGATTTTGACGCCCTCGACGGTGTCGGCGCGGCAGAGGGAGGAGACGAGAAAGAGGAGGAGGAAGGGGATAGAGAGGAGGGGGCGGAGGGTCATTTCGGTTTCCTTGTGGTTAGAGTTTGATGGCGTAGCTTTGTACGCAAGGGATGGCAAGCCGTTGTTCTTGTTTGTTGCGGAGTTTGGCCACGAATCTTCACGAATGTCACGAATGGATGCAGAGGAAGGCTGAGATGAAAGGTCCGGATCGACATTGCGGATTTTGGCTTGGGCGGACGCTATACTTCGTTCATGGACTTGCTCCTTTCGCATTACGCTCGAACCTGGGGTGTGTCACGGGACGCCGTGTATTCGGGGGCTGCGGTATCCGGTTGAGATGGTGCTTGAGTTGCTATCGTCGGGGATGGCTGCACGAGGAAATTTTGCTGGATCACGAGGACCTTGAGCGGGAAGATTTGCTGGCGGCTAATGCGTAGAGGGGACAACTGGCCGTTTAAAATTTGCTGCCGACGTCAAACATTTTCGGTTGGAGAATTTTATGCCGTTTCAAGAGGACATCGCTTTTGCCGATGAGGTGGGCCAGACCTATGGCAGATATCATTCCACGTTTCGCAGTACTACCGGCCAGGTTTTAGCGCAGCTCTTTGAACAAAATGATCGGCTGGTATGCATGTGTTATTTCCTTCCGGCGTAAAACCAGAGGATGTAACCGACGCCTATGTGGGGGAATTGAATCGCTATGCGGCTGAACATGGCTTCATGGGAAAGTTAAAACTGATCTATTCCGAATAGCCGAAGGATCATGGCGACCGTCCGCATTTCCATTCATCTTCCGTACCTGTTGGTCCTGTCGCCAGGTGAATATGCAACGCCGGGTGTCGGCGGATCGGTTCGTTTGGTCGACGGATCACTCACCAGTTCTGACGGAACAGTTGAGGCTCGAACCCAAGTGTCGGCGGTGTTCGATCCAAGTGGGCTTGATGACCCCGAAGCACAGGAGCGTCAGCGCCAGGCTGAAGCCGATCGCCTGTTGCGTCGCGTCAACCACCTGCTCCGCTGGTATCGGGTGGCGACGGGTCAGGCGGCGGTCATCGAACTGACCCGCGCTCAAGCGAGTCCGTTCCGTTTTTTCGTTGCAGCAACCGGAATGGCTTGGGGTGGTGATTCCCCTCTGGAATACGAAGCCGCAAGTTTAGCAGTGCCGGCGAAAGGTAGCCGCGTAAGTTTTGGCGATGCAGTGCGATTGGGATTGGGGGATGGAAACGATCCTGATGTTGCCGTGCTGAATCTGCTGGACGCGGAGTATGCACTGAGCGTCGGCCGTTTCCGAGAGGCAGTGTTACTGTGCTGGGGCGCCATCGATTCCACGTTTGTTCGCAAATTCAAACGACTGGTTGATAATCAGTTGACGAATGAATGGGCTGAAGGACGCGACTTCCTGAAAGGCTTCGATTTCGGCTTGCGACACAAAATGACGACTGGCTTGCAATTGGTTGCCGGCCGCTCCCTCCACGCGGAGCCTGATGGTTTCTGGCGCGAGCTTTCTGCGAGCTATGGCTTGCGGAACAAGATCATCCATGATGGACAAATCGCGCAAGAGGATGATGCGAAGCTTGCGATAAAAGTGCGCGGAAGATCGTGCAAATCGTGGCATCTCTGCCCGAGTGAAAACTCGCGTTCGACCGGCCGGCAATGAATTTAACCGCTCACAGTGACCACGGCTCGCGATATTGCCGCCGGAGCAATCTTTCGGCTTCGGGGGCGTTGGGGAACTTCAGGTTGGGGCCGTCCCATTGGAATTTTGTTCCTTTGGCCTGGATGGCGACGTTGCCCAGGAGGATGAACTCGGTGAGCATGCCGGCGTAGTCGAAGTTGCTCAGGGCCGGGGGGCCGCCTTTGGCGGCGGCGAGCCATTCCATCTTCTGGCCTTCGTCCACGTTGCCGTTGCCTTCGGGGTTGCGGGGGAGGGCCGGGGTGGGGGCTTTGTAGTCGCGGTAATCGTTCGGCCGGGAGGAGTTACCATTGGCCGCCGTCGTCGTGGGGGAGTAGAGGATGCCCTTGTCGCCGACGATGATCGAGCCGCCGATGCTGAGGGCGAGCTTTGCTGGGTCGATGTCGGCGATGGGTTGTCCGGGCTTGAGCGATTCGGCTTTGCGAGCCTTGGTGTATTCGGTGAGCACCTTGTCGAGCAGTTCCTGGGGCGGCAGGACGAGCTTGCCGTCCTTGTGGCCTTCGTACCAGGTCACCTTCACCGGCGGCATGGCCTCGCGGGCGGGGAACTCGTAGGTGACGCGGGCCCAGCCGGGATAGGTCTTCGGGGTTGAGCTCTTCGCACTCGGCTTGGAGGGTGGTGGGGTGGCCGAGCTTCAGGGCCATGAACGGCAGGTTGGCCATGTGGCAGCCCATGTCGCCCAGGGCGCCGGTGCCGAAATCCCACCAGCCGCGCCAGTTGAGCGGGTGATAATATTTGTCGGCGTACGGGCGCTCGGGGGCGGTGCCGAGCCATTCGTCCCAGTGGACGTAATCGGGCACCGTGGCCTCGGGCGGGCGCGCCTTGATGTCGGGCGACTGCGGCCAGCATTTGTGGGGCGGTCGGTCCAGATGTGAACTTCGCGTGACCGCGCCGATCACGCCGGCCTGGATCAGCTCGACGCCTTCGCGCAGCTTGTTGCTGGCGGTGCCCTGGTTGCCCATCTGCGTGGCGACCTTGTGCTCCCTGGCGGCCAGGCGCAGCTGGCGGGCTTCCCACACGTCGTGGGTCAGCGGCTTCTGCGTGTAGACGTGCTTGCCGATCTTGATCGCCATCATGGTGGCGACGGCGTGGGTGTGATCGGGCGTGGAGATGGTGACGGCGTCGATCTCCTTGCCCATCTCGTCGAACATCTTGCGGAAGTCGGTGAACTTTCTGGCCTTGGGGTGCTTGGCGGCTTTGGCGTCGAGGCGCTGCTCGTCGATGTCGCAGATGGCGACGAGGTTGGCGTGCTTGGCGGCCTGCTCGCTGTCGCTGTCGCCTTTGCCGCCGATGCCGATGCAGGCGAGGTTGATCCGCTCGTTGGGGGATTTGCTGGCAAGTTCGTCGGCCCAGGTCTGGCGGCCGGCAATCCAAACGCCGGCGCCGGCGAGTACTGTTCCTTTAAGGAATGAACGACGGTTGGTTTTGTTGGTCATGGCGGTTGGCCTTGGTGAAGGTGAAAGCAGTGAGCGGGATTGTACTTTTGCCGGGTGGCAGTTACCAGCAGGCTGAGGCCGCAACGGAGGGCCGACGGTTCTGGTAACATTTTTAGTTAGGAGAATGAAGGAGTGATTTTGAAGAACACGATTTTTGTTGTGGCGCTGGTGTGTGGGATGGTGGCTGCTGTAGGGGCATTTGCGGGGGAGGCAGGATTGGTTGGAAAGCCAGTGGTGGGGCGGGAGGGAGGCGGGGTGACTATTGGCTTTGCGGTATCGGGAACGACGGATGTGGAGGTGGCGGTGCTGGGGGCGGAGGGGAAGGTCGTGCGGCATTTGGCGGCCGGTGTGCTTGGGGGGGAGAAGGCGCCGCCCGAGCCGCTGGTGGCCGGGCTGGCGCAGAAGGTGATTTGGGATGGGAAGGATGATTTTGGGAAGGCGGCAGAGAAGGGGCCGTTTCAGGTGCGGGTGCGGGCGGGGATGGGGGTGAAGTTTGGAAGGCTGATTGGCGAAGATCCCTGCAACTTTGGGATCATCGATGGGCTGGTGACGGATGAGGAGGGGCAGGTTTATATCAAGGGGTTTGGCGGGGAAGCGAATCAATCGGCCATGAACGTGCGGGTATTTGATGGGGAGGGAAAGTACGTGAAGGAGATTTTGCCGTTTCCGGCCGACCTTTCGCCGGGCGCGATGAAGGACGTAGCGCGGTTGGGATGAGGCGCGGGGGGCGTTTTGCCCGCGGGATTTGAAGAACCTCACGCCCGAGTTTTATGCGGGGCATCGCAGCGGGAACCTGACGATGGTGAGCGCTTCGAAGAAGAACGGGGTGGTGTTTACGGATGGGACGTCGGTGTTTCGGATTGGGAGCGATGGGGCGGTGGCCGGGGCGGCGTTTGCGGAGCAGGCGCTGTGGGCGAAGGATGCGAGGAATCCGAACACGGGGGATGGGCCGCTTTTTCTGGCGGCTTCGCCGGATGGGAAGTACTTGTATTTGAGCGGGCCGTTTTCTTCCAAGACGCGGTATGGGCATGAGTATATGGATAAATTTCCGCCAGGGCGGGTGTATCGGATGAAGACCGGGCGGCGCGGATTCGATGCAGCCGTTTGTGAGCATCCCGGTGGATCATGAGCTTGGGCAGGGCGGTGCGTATACGAAGTTTAATTCGCGCAATGACCGGGTTGCGGAGGGGGCCGTGCATGGGGTGGCGGTGGATGCCAAGGGCAACGTGTACGTCGCGGATCGGCAGGGGCAGCGGGTGGCGGTGTTTGACGAGAGTGGAAAAGAGATTGGGCAGATCGCGGTGAGCAATCCGCACCAGATCGCGGTGCATCCCAAAACCGGGGCGATTTATGTGATGACGCGGACTTGCACCGGGTACTGGCAGTACAAGGTGAGCGTGCAGAGATTTGAGGGGTTTTCGGCCGGGACGGTGGCGGCGGCGAAGTATGAGTTTGGGATGCAGAAGACGGCCGCCCCGCAGATGGCGCTGGCGGCGTCGGATAAGGGGACGAAGGTGATGCTGAGCGGGGTGGCGGGGGATTTTGTGGCGCTGGTGGACAAGGGAAACGTGTTTGAAGTTGGGAAGACGCAGTTTGCCGCCCAAGGGGAATTTGCCGGGGGATTGGAATCGGCTGGCGGTGGATTATGCGCGGGATGAGATTTACGTCTCGAACGGGACGACGCGGATGTGGCGGTTTGACGGAATCACGGGCGAA
The DNA here is from genome assembly GCA_963788015.1 of uncultured Phycisphaerales bacterium. Classification (GTDB taxonomy): domain Bacteria; phylum Planctomycetota; class Phycisphaerae; order Tepidisphaerales; family Tepidisphaeraceae; genus JBBRHH01. Next base: position 621,683 of record CAWBEY010000010.1, on the reverse strand, counting down.
GGCGGGATTTTGAAGAAGGACGGGAAGGATTTTCTGGCCAACGACTTGGCCGTGGGGTACGACGGGCTGTTGTATACGCGGGTGAGCGGGAAGTGGGATGGATCCGGGCCGGATTATAGCGGGCCGTTCTGGCGCCTGGATCATGAGCTGAATCCAGCGCCGTATGCGGAGACGGGGACGCATGTATTGAGCCCGTATATCTACAGCCGGTATGGGATCGGATTTGCCGAGCGGGGGATTGGGGTTGGGCCGGATGGGAAGGTGTATTTAGGGTTTATGTATAGATGGGTGGCATATGCGATTGGCGGGTTTGGGCCGGACGGGAAGGCGTTGAAGGGAAAGTATTTGCAGGGCGTGTTTCCGACGGAGAAGGCGGAGGATCGCAAGAAATATCCGGCGGAGATGGACAGCGCGATCATTGGCCCGGTGCCGCAGGGGAATGCGAATATCCGGGTGGATCTGAAGGGGAACATTTACGTTGGGTTGATGCACCGGCCGAAGGCAACGACGATGCCGGCCGGATTTGAGAAGGACCAGGGGTATCGGGTGTCGGTGGGGAGCGTGGTGAAGTTTTCGCCGGAGGGCGGGGCGATGCTGGGGAAGGACGATGCGGTGTCGGCCGAGAAGATGGAGGGGGCCATTAACACGTATGTGGGGCTGGCGCCGTTCAGCAGTGCGCTGGAAGGGTTTGGTGGAAACACCTGCTGCGTCTGCCGGGTGCCGCGGTTTGATCTGGACCGGTATGGACGGCTGGTGCTGCCCAATGCGATGACCAATTCGGTGCTGGTGTATGACAATGCGGGGAACCTGGTGATGGAGTTTGGGAAGTATGGGAACTTCGATTCACAATATGTGAACCCGGCGGCGGATGGGGCGAGGAAGGGCAAGCCGATCGTGGCGACGCCGGAGATTCCGCTGGCCTGGCCGACGGGGGCGGGTTTTAGCGAGGGGCATATTTATGTGAACGACACGTACAGCCGGCGGGCGGTGCGGGCGGATGTGACGTGGAAGGTGGAGGAGGTGGTGGGGGTGAAGTAGGGTGTGATCGTGCTTGCGACCATTCTCAATTGCGAAAGTTAGACGCGCGGAAGCGGCCGGGGTAAAAAGTCGCTCGTGCCGATAAACAGATGAACCAAAGCCTGAAGTCAATACTCGCGTTGATGGTCTTGGTGTTGCTCGGTGCTTCCGTACTCGGATGGACAACGCGAGGGATTCAAGGCGTTCGTGAATCACAATTTTGGATGCGAGCATGTGTCTTGCCCCTTCTGTTGGTGCTATGGCTTCTCGTCTGGGGTGATTTGCGGCGCGAGAAACTACCCGATCTGCTTCGTGCAGTCGGGCGACCATATTTTGAACACGATGGGTTGTGCTTTCATGTAACGCCATTGGTTCGTGACCGCCAATTTTTTTGGAGGGTGGCGTTTCAAAACCGATATGAGCGCACATGTGAAGGCGTCATTCGCTTCCGTCCGGCGGTCAGATCGCTGGGCATAACGCGACCTGCCCTGGCGGAAGCGACCGCAGATGTTCGATGCCCCGGTGCCGCGTTCGGGTTCGCGATCATTCCCTACGCGATTGACCAGCGCTATCATGGAAAGGTAATCCGATTCGAAGTGGCTGCCGTGACTCGGTATCCGGAGGGAAAGGGAAAGCTACTGCGTTTTCGCGACGGACTGAAAGTCGGAACGAGGCACAAATCTGGCGGAGATCTGGCGCTTCTAGCCCTCGCCGGCCTGGCCGGACATTTACACTACACTTCACAGGCGACATTTAAGGTACGCCTGCCTGCACAAGTGTCTGACCAAGCCGTGGGGGAGGAAACTCAGCAAATTGTCTGGCAACCGACCAATTCTCCCCGCGTCGATTAATGATGTCGTTTGAGATGAAAATGGACTTGCACCAAACCTCCGTGGGCTCTGGATGCTCGCCCGAGATCTCGGCTGAGCTTCTTCTTCATGGTCAGCGAATCGCGGTCGCGTCCATTGGCCCGGACGCGATTGTGGTGTGGGGTGTTCAGCGCGTAGAGCGGGGCCAGGGAACGATTCGTCTCGACATGGATGGCCGAATTACCCTCTATCACGTCGATCTCGTCAATGGGATCGATCCGGACCGGGATCGTCAGACGTTTCTTCTTTTGCGCACCACGGAAGAAGCTGCTGCATAACAGAATCGTGAGGGGAAGGGGACAATGGGCACTATCGCAGAGGAACTGCGGGCGGAACTGTGTACAATTGGGTTATGACTCCCAGAAGATTTACGACAAGAACTAGAGCGGGAGCTCACCCGCCACGCTCCTGGTGGCCATCCTTGATCCCAACCGCGAGTTCAAACCAACCTTCGTCAACTACTCAGTCGAAACCGCCGACGGCGAAAATCTCACCGGCTGCGTCGCCAGCGAAACCGCCACCAGCATCACCCTCCGTCACGCCGGCGGCGGCGAGGACGTCATCCTGCGAAAGAACATCAAAAGCCTCGCCTCCACCGGCCTGTCGCTCATGCCCGACGGCCTTGAAGCAGGCATCAATGCCCAGCAGATGGCCGATCTTCTGCAGTATCTCAGTGAGCTGAAATAGCTGTTTTGCCAGCGCGCGGAGCCGACGTCGGCCAGATTTCCCGATTGTCTTAGCGCAACCTTTACACTAAACCAGCGGCATGAAGGCCGTTCGCGCCGTCTTGCTCGCAACGCTCCTGCTTGCCATCACCCTCATCACCAGCAAAGCCCAGACGTGCTACCTGGGCTGGCTCCCGCGCGGCTCGATGCATGCCTGGAATGTTTACCTCCGCGAGCTTGCAACGCTGACGCAGGCCGATGTTCTCTATTCATTGTGCGTCGGCCTGGGCGGATGGCTCCTGATCGCATCAACGGCCCGTTATCCGCGTCTGGGCAAGGTGGCGTGGGTGCTCTTTGGCGCGATCTGCGCTGCCAGCGTTTTCTATGCCGTCTTGCACGTGTACGTCTTCGATGCGCTGCAGACGCCGCTGACTTATTCCCTGATCTACCTCGCCGGCGACATTGTGAACATGCGCTCGTCGGTGGCGGAATTCGTGACGCCACAGCGCGTGATGATGCTCATCGCCGCCCCGCTGGGCTTTTTACTTTTGTGGATGCTCGTCCTCTACGCCGCGCCCCGGCCAAAGCGCCCTCCCTCGCCTCGCCGCCTCCCTCTTTTCGATCTGCCTTTTGGCCGCGTGGCTGGCGCTGGGCTGCGACACCAAGGCCCGATGGCTGCGCCGGGTTTATCCCCACCTTGTCGAGAATCCGCATTGGGTCTTGGCCCGTTCTGTTGTGCGTGAAATGTTGCCCGGCCAGGCCCTTCACCTGCCCAGCAACTTCCCGGCCGAGTATCAGCAGGACTTCCAAACCGTCAGCCAGCGCGGAATCGAACCGTCGCCCTCCGCGCCAACTTCGAGTCCGCCTCTCAACATTATTGTCCTGGTGATGGAATCCGTCGGAACCCGCCACCTGGGAATCTACGGCAGCCACTATCCCACAACGCCGACGCTTGAAGCGGAGGCCGGCAATGAAATCATTTTCCAGAACATCTACAGCCCGGTTCAAAACTCCGCCAACGCGCTGGTGGCACTGACATTGTCGATGTACACCGGCATCACCTGGCGCGAGATGACTGTCGATCAACCTGCCGTTCCGGGCGTAAGTCTTGCCCAGAAACTTCATGATCGTGGCTACCGCACGGCCTTTTACTCCGCCGCCGACAACGCCTTCGCCAATCAGTCTGGCTTCCTGCGTAATCGCGGCTACGACACCGTCGCCGACTATCACAGTCTGCCTTCCGGCTATGCGCTCAAAAGCTGGGGCACCGAAGATCGCCTGCTGATCGACGGCATGCTCCAGTGGATCGACCGCGACCCGGCCAAGCCGTTCTTCCTTTTCGGCTGGACCATCCAAAGCCACGACCCGTATTTCCTGGCGCCCGGACAGGAGAAGATCGACTTTTTCCAGGGCGACCCGCCGCCAAACCACGAGCGGCTAGGCCGCTACCTCAACACCCTGCACAACCTCGACCACCAGATCGGCCGCCTCTTCGACGCCCTGCGCACGCGCAGGCCTGGCCGATCAAACGCTCGTCGTCCTGATCGGCGATCACGGCGAATCCTTTGGCCCGCCCCACAACACCTTTGGACACGCCGGCCGGGTGTATGAGGAAGACACTCACATCCCCCTCATCCTCTGGAACCCAAAACTGGCCGCCAGAGGCACGCGCTCGCAAACCATCGGCAGCCAGATCGACATCAACCCCACGCTCGCCACCCTGCTTCAACTGGAGCCGGCGGCCACCTGGCAAGGCCACTCCCTTTTCAGCCCCTCCCACCCCAACCGCGCCTACCTGTATGGCTGGGCGGATCACCTTCTGGCCGTGCGCGAAGGGGACTTCAAATACATCTTCCAACCCATGGAAGGCACCGGCCAACTCCACCGCCTCTCCACTGATCCCGACGAGCAGACCAACGTCGCCGCGCAGTTCCCCGATCTATGTCAAACCCTGCGTCATCGCCTGGCCGCGTGGGTGGATTTTGAATCCAGGCATCTGGCCGCCCTCCGACGCCAGCAGCCGTAATAACCGGCGGGCCCGTTTAAGACATCGGACCTCTTGCTTGAACAGGAGGAAGGGCGAGAGATAGCAACTTATTACGCTTTTTCCCGTTGCTGGGAGCGACGGTTTGCTCCATTGGCTGGCTACGGAAATCTGCCGCCTACATTTTTGCGAGCTTCGAGCGGAACGTGCTCTCTGCGGCGGAGTGTGCTAAACTTGGTTGCGGAGACTTCCCATGGCCGTCACCATTCAACTCCCCAGCGACCTTGAGCAGCGGCTAAGAGCCGATTTTACCGACCTCGATGCACAGGCAAAAGAGACACTTGCCCTCGATCTCTTCCGACGAGGAAAGCTGTCGCATTCCGAACTATCCAGGGTACTGGGCATCGACCGTGTTGAGATCGACAGCTATCTCAAACGTCATAACGTCGTCGAGGGGTCGCTCACGATGCAAGACCTGGACGAGCAGTCGCAAACACTCAACCGAGTGCTTGGCCCGGTGCGCAACTGATGCTCGTCATCGCCGACAGTTCCCCTCTGATCGTCCTCGTGAAGATCGGCCACATTGAGGTGTTGCCCAAATTATTCGGTGAGGTGGTCATCCCGCCCGCTGTCGCCTCTGAAATTGCTGCTTCCGAAAGGCCTCAAATCGTCCGCAGTTTTGCCGCCGCTCGCCCCGCATGGCTCCGGGTGCATGCCCCAAGCGCGGTTCAACAGTTAACAAAGTTGCATCAGGGCGAGAGCGAGGCACTGAGTCTGGCGATGGAGCTACACGCTGAGTTGGTGCTCATCGACGAGCGGAAGGCTTACCAAGAGGCAGTCGCGCGTCGGCTCAACGCTGTCGGCACCGTTGGCGTTCTCGAACGTGCCGCCGCCGAAGGGCTGCTCGACCTCAAAGATGCTTTCGATGGCTTGAAGCAGACCGACTTTTGGATTTCAGACAAGTTGCTCGACCAACGATTGAAGCTTTTCACCAAATGATTGCCGGAAAATTCTAAAGAGTTGGGTTGGTGGAACTGTGTTCGGGAAAGCCTACCGGACCGGGGAACTCAAAGGGGTCGAATAACGCGCTTTTACTCCACGACATCCAACGGCCTCGGCGGCGCATCCAGCATCCCATGCTTCCACGCCAGCTCATGGAACCGGCGGATGGCCGTGAGATGCAGCGGGGTGATGTCATATTTCAGGTACATGGTCATGTATTGCAGCGCCACGCCGGCGGGCCAGCCACGCGGGATGGCGTGGCGGGTGACGATCTCGTTGACGTGCTCCAGGCCGGCGCGCTTTGCCGCTTCCAATCTCCGGGGCAGATCGCCAAGCGCCACGCCGCTTCGTGCCACCCAGATCGCGAACACGAACGGCAGGCCAGTCATTTCCTTCCACGCCGCCCCCAGATCAAGCTGATGTTCCAACCCGGCCGGTTCTTCACAAACCACCTTGTCCCCAATCAACAGGCGGGCATCGCACGGCTGCGTGCGCGTGCCGTGCATCTCCACAAACTCCGGCCTTATCCCGAATCGCTCGGCCAGGATCACGCGCGCAGCGCCACCGACGTGTGACTGTCTGGATCACACGCCAGCGTCTTGATCTGCTGGATGGGCCGCCCGCTGAAAATGCGCACGGTGAGCGTCGGGCCATCGCAGCCGATGCCGCCGCTGGTAAGCAGGCGCAGGCCGTCGATGCGCTGGATATCAATCACAGGCAATAGCGCAACATCGAAGCGCCGATCACGCAGCCCATCGCCCAGGCGCGACGGCACGTCCAGCACCAGCCGCAAATCACGATCATCGGCGCTATCCAGGCCATAAATCAGCGGCTTGGCGTTGAGATAGCTGACGCTGCCGATCGTGAGGGTGGCGGTGGCAGGCGGCGAATCTGAGATTACGCGTGCGTCCATAAAAGACTCTACGTTCCTGCTATTTGATTGTCCGATGTTTTCACCAGTTTTGAAGCTTCAGCCGCGATGTTCAAGCGCGGTCTGGCGCAACTCGTTATTGCGGTACGCGTCGATCAGCCGCTCCAGCATCTCGATGTCGCATCGCAACTCCTGGCCGCGCTCGGTGTCGGACATCCGCCGCACCCGGTCCCACGTCTTCACGACCGACACACTGGGCACGATGTCCACCCCATTGCGGACGGCCGCGTCCACCGATTCGAAATGGTGGTGCATGCGCCAGCACAGTACGATCCGCTTCCAGCACCAGCGTGTAGCCGTGATCGCCGTACGCTTCGGAGAACGCGCCGTCGATGGTGATCGCCTTGCCGCTGCGCTTCACCGGGCTTTCCCCTTTTTCAATCTTCACCGGCACGTGGCCGTTCACAATGAGCCCTTGCACGGGATCAACGCCAAACTCCGCCAGCACCTTGTCGCAGAACCATGTCTCGTGAATCAACGCGAAATAGGCGTCCTTCGTCTCCTGGTGCGACCGCTTGTCTTCGATGAAATCCCGCTCCAGCGTGGCGATGCGGTCCTTGCCAAACAGCGGCGAGCGCGGCCCGCTCCACAAATACCAGAGCAAATCCAGATCCGCCTCGGCCGGCCTTCTCCATCGCACGCACCACCACCTTTTCGATGGCCGAATACATCGCCCGGCCCGCCAGCGGCTTGCCGTCAATCATCATCGGCAGAAAGTTCCCAGCTTGCGTCGCACGGCACGCAGCCATGGAAAATCAGATGCTGATCGCGCACCAGAAACATCGAGCCGTTGCCCACGACATATCGCATGTGCTCCCAGAGCTTCTGGCTGCTGAGAAACGAGCGACGCAGACGATCGATGCACGCCTTTTCCTCCGGCGAAAGCTCGTATGGATTGGCCGGGTCGATGGTCGGAAAGTGCTTGTCGCGCAGCGCATATTCCACGCCATCAACGTTAATCGCCCCGCGCGAAAAGTTGATGCGGTGCAGCAGGCGGCGGTCTTCCATTTCCCATTGCGGGTTGCGGGCGATCTTCTGGCCTTCCAGCTTGAACTGCATGATCGCCGCCGCCTTCTGCATGCGCGCCACCAGAACATCGGGCCGCATGCCGCCTTCGTGCGGCATGAAATGAATGGCCGGGTCATCGCGATAAACCGTATTGGCCAGATGCTCCAGCGGCGTGAGCGGGATGCTGTAGCCCTCGTCGATCTGCGCCAGCCGCCGATAGCGAAGCGACACCCGCAGCACATGGCAGATCAGCGCCTCATCACCCAGACACGCCCCCAGCCAGGCCGCATCATGGTTGCCCCAGATGAACGAGACATTGGGCTGCTGGCGAAGGTAATCGACCACCTTGTCGCCGCGCGGGCCGCGATCCCAGCAGTCGCCGCCGATGATCAATTCATAAATCGCCAGGTTGCGCACCAGTCGGCCAGTGACGTGAATCAGGTGCAGCACCCGGCCTCGCCGAAGCAACTCTTCCACGATCGCTTCGACAAACTCCGGCCCGCGCTCAGTGGTCGGCTCATGCAGCATCTCGGCCAGCAGTTCGCGATATTCAGCCGGGAACACATCCATGCCCCGCTTGAGGCTATAGCGCGTCGCCAGCACGCGCACCAATTCAAACTGATGCCGCAGCGTGCGGATGGCGAACTCGCGCAAAGCGGCCGGGTGCATCGCTGTCTCTTCCAGCCGCCGGGTCACCTCGGCCGGATAAAAAATCAGCGTGAGAAACTCCGAAAACTCTTCGGCTGCTCATGCGCTCTTTGAAAAGCCGCTCGACCACGGGCCGCAGCGTGCCCGAAGCATTGTTGATCACATGGCGAAGTTTTTTGTCTTCGCCATGAATGTCGGAGATGACGTGAACCGTACCTTTGGGAAGCGTAAGCACGGCCGACAGACGCGCAATCTCCGCCATCGCCGCATCGACATTAAGAAACTGCCGCGCCAACACCTGCAGCAGCGTCAGCTCATACATGCTGAGATTTCCGTCGGTGTTGGTTCGCAGATTCATCCCTTCGGCCGCTCTTCTTCCCGCTCTAGCTCCGCGAAAAACTCTTCCCCATCGGAAAGTTTACCCGCCCGTGCTTCGGCCAAGCCACTCGCGATCCGCTCATTGAACTCAGGATAGAGTGCTACAAGTTCTTCTGGACTAAACGACAAAATCCGCTCCTGCTGACCAAGGCTAGCAACCTGACAAGATAATACAGCCAGCCCAGCCAAAGTTAAGGGGTTCTCAGCCGCGCCCCTCGTGTCTATCAAACGTCACACAATGCAACCGCCTCGCGCAAGCCTGCCATCGCATCCCGTGTCGGAATAAACTCCTGGCCCACGTAGCCTTTGTACCCCACCTCGATCAGCGCCCGCATAATCGGCGGGTAGCTGATTTCCTGCTTGTCATCCAGCTCCCCGCGCCCGGATTGCCGGCGGTGTGGACGTGGCCGATGTACTCTTTGTGCTGGCGAATCCGGCTGATGATGTCGCCGTCCATGATCTGCACGTGATAAATGTCAAACAGCAATTTCAGCCGCTCGCTCCCCACTTTCTTGATCAGCTCGATGCAATAATCCGTGTGATCGCCCTGATACCCCGGATGCCCTTTCATGGTCTTGTCCACCCGGCTATTGAGCATCTCCAGGCAGAGCGTCACCTTCTTCTCCTCGGCATGGGCCATGATCTCCTTATACCCCTTCACGCAGTTGGCCAGGCCAACGTCGTCTGGGATGTCCTCGCGCATGCCGGTGAAGGTGATGACATTGGGCACGCCGGCCGCCGCGCAGTCGTCGATGCGCTGGCGCAGGATCTCCTGGCATTTGCCCTGAAACTTGGGATTGTTCATCCCCTGCACGAAACCATGGCTGCCCGCGATGGCACATGAAAGACCAAACTTTTTCAGCGTGTCCCAGTACTTTGGATCGATCAACTCAATGCTGCCGCAGCCAAGGCCTTTGGCCGCGTCGGCCATTTTTTCCACCGACTCGAAATGATCTTTATAGCACCAGTAAACCAGCGACTGGCGAATGTTCCCCTTTGCCGCCACCGGCCCCGCCGCTTTGACATCATCCGCCCCAAAAGCACCGCCGCCCACCACCGCGGCCGCCGCCACGCCAGTGGCGTGAGACAAAACCCTGCGCCGGCTCATGCCAGTTGCTCCTTTAGAAGTCTGAGAATACACGGGTTCTTTCATACGAGCTCCAGCTAGTGATTAAGGGCGACATCCAGACGACCCAAGCATTCTCAGCGCACCTACCCAACGAGACAAGCCACGACAAACTGAAAACTGAACCCTGAATCCCGAACCCTTTCCCTCTAGCCCCTAGCCCCTATCCCCTAGCACCTAGATGCTACTTCGGCCAATCAAAACCCCCGCGCCACCGGGCTCTCCTTCACCGCTCCTGTCCGGTGCATCGACTGCATCAGCCCCAATGTTGCATGATGCAGCACGCCGATCAGCACCACCCCCAACACCACCGACACCGCGAAGCATCCGCCCACCCAAACCAGCGCCACCCCCGCCTGTCCCGGCCGCAACCTCAAGAACAACCAGCTTGCCCCCGCAAACAACACCACCCCAAACCCCGCCCCCAGCAGCATCGCCCCGATGTTCCCGTCAATCGACCAGAAGGTGTAAATAATAGCGACCGGAACGGCGGCACTTGCAATCGCCCGAAACCGGCTATGCGGCGGCGGCGCAAACCCCGCCTTCCTCCCGGCCACCCGATACCCCAGGTTAATCAGCGGCATCACCACCCCAACCACCACCCCCAACAGAACGGCCGCATGCACCACCCCAATCCATTTTTGTGGCCCATTAAAATCCAGCGTTGCCGCCCCAATCCAACCCAGTCCCCCCAGAAACAGCGCTACCGGCAAAGCGCGATCCAACCCCCGCGCCATCGGAAATCGATAAGGCGGATTCCATCCCCGCCTCACCAAAACCGGCCCCTCCAGCAACACGTCCCCCTCATCTGCGGCGTCATCTGAACCCTGCGCAGCCAGTGGGAGCCCTTCGCCCGGCCCCTGGCCCACTCCCTCAGGCTCAACCAGAAACGCGTGCCCGCACTGCTTACAGCGCACCTTCTTACCGGCCAACCGGTCTTCGACCTGATAGGCTTGGCCACAGTTCGAACATTCGACGCTGATCACCATGAAGCAAATCCCAAAACAATTCAGTGGAAACCACTGCCAATCAAGCCAACAACATCCCACGTCCCGAATACCCGCATTCCCTCCACCGCCAACACGCCACAGAAGTTATACGCGATGTCCGAGGGGAGCAGTCGGAATCCAGAAAGTCGGGGTGGGGGGCCATGTGAGCTGTTGGCCGTTCTCATGTTTCTCGGGAATACCCTTGTTGCCCATTTGGCGGGTGGGTAGAATTTGGGGTGGAGTGGTGCGGGCAGGCTGGCTGCGATGGGAACGACCGTAGCCGAACCTGCGCAGCCTTGCGCCTGTACTAACTCCGGCGTCGCGGCTGGCGAAGATGCACTCCCGGTGGATTGTCTAACTTTTGAGCGCAACACAGGATTTGGAACATGGCCAAACAGCAGAAGAAGCTGGGCGAGATTCTTGCGGACTGGGGGATTCTCAATCCCAAGGAAATCAACAAGGCCTTGGAGCATGGGAAAGCGAAGGGCATGCGCATTGGCGAGGCGCTGATCGATCTGAAACTGGTGACCGAAAACAACGTGTGCAAGGCGCTCGCCACGCAGCACAACATGGAATACATCGATCTGGACAAGAACTCGGTCCCCCCCGGCGCGGTGAACCTGATTCCAGACGAGCTGATGCGCAAGTACATCATCCTGCCGCTGGGCAAGGAGAACGGGCGGCTGAAGATCGCGGTCCACGATCCGCTGGACTTGGAGTCGATCGACATCCTGCGCTTTCGGCTCAACACCGAGATCAAGACGGTGCTGGCGCCCAAGGACAGGATCAAGCGATACCTGGACGATATTTTCCAGACGTCATCCACGAACACCATCGACAAGACGATGGACAAAACCATCGACAGCATGCGCGCATCGCTCGACAAGACGATGGACAAGTCGCTGGATCGCTCGATCGACAAATCCATCGACATCGCCGGCATGGGCGAAGACGTCGCCAACGATCCGACCCAGGCCCCAATCATCAAACTGGTTCAGGCAATGATCGCGGAGGCCGTGCGCAACCGCGCATCGGACATTCATATCGAGCCGATGAAAGACCGCGTGCGGGTGCGCTATCGCATCGACGGCGAGTGCGTGGAGCGCGACCGCATCCCCCTGCGCATGAAAGGCCCGCTCATCAGCCGCGTGAAAATTCTGGCCGGCATCGACATCGCCGAGAAGCGCTTGCCCCAGGACGGGCGTATCAAGCTGACTGTCGACAAGCAGAGCATCGACTTTCGCGTCAGCACCCTCCCGGCCTATTACGGCGAATCGGTGGTGCTGCGTATCTTGAGGCCCGATTCAGTCCGAATCGGCATCCAAAACCTCGGCTTTGAAGATGAGGACTACAAGGGGTTTCAAAAAATCATCAAGCGGCCCAACGGCATTTTCCTCGTCACCGGCCCAACGGGATCGGGAAAAACCACGACTTTGTACGGTGCGCTCAACGAGCTGAATCGGCCCGACAAAAAGATCATCACGGCCGAGGACCCCGTCGAATACAACTTCGTCGGCATCAACCAGTGCCAGGTGCGCGAGGCAATCGGCTTGTCCTTCGGAAAGATTTTGCGCGCCATGCTCCGCCAGGCGCCCAATATTATTCTTGTGGGTGAAATTCGCGATCTGGAAGTGGCTGAGGTCGCGATTCAGGCCGCCCTGACGGGCCACTTGGTCTTCAGCACGCTCCACACCAATGATGCCCCCGGTGCCATCACGCGTCTCATCGATATGGGCGTGAAGCCGTTCCTGGTGGCCAGTTCCTTGCAGGCAGTGCTGGCGCAGCGTCTAGTGCGGGTATTGTGCCCCAAGTGCAAGACGCCGGACCCGGACCCGGATCGGATGTGGCTGAAGCTGTGCGGCATTGCCGAAAACGACATCAAGGGCAAGACGCTGTATAAGCCGGCCGGCTGCGATTTCTGCAACGGGATCGGGTTCAGGGGCCGGCTTGGAATTTTCGAGATGATGCAGATGGGAACGCAACTGCGCGAGCTGGCCTTCGCCCGAGCCCCCACCAACAAGATCCGCAAGGCCGCCATCGCCGGCGGCATGAAGACCCTGATCGACGACGGGAAAATGAAGGTACTCAACGGAACGACCACGGCCGAGGAAATCGTAAAGGTAGCCCAGGTCGAAGGCATCATGGACGTGCGAAGTGGCACGTAAAGGGTAGTTGCTGGCCACTAGTTGCTAGTCACTAGTGCCAGAACCGTAAAAAAGTAACTAGCAACCAGCAACCAGCAACTAGCAACTTCACCATGGCAACACTTCAAATTGATCGGCTGTTGGAGACGGTGGTGCGGCGCAAGGCCAGCGATCTTCACCTCGCGGTTGGAAAGCCGCCTTCGTTGCGGCTGAACACCCGCATTCGGGAGCTTCAAACCAAGGTGCTCGAGGCCGAGGATACCACCGCGCTGATGAAGTCCATCACGCCGGATCGAATCCAGCAGGAGTATGAGGAGACCGGCTCCGGCGACTTTGCCTTTGCCTTCGGCACCGAGGCGCGGTTTCGGGTTTCCATCTTCAAACAGCGCGGCGTCTGCTCGCTGGTGTTGCGTCGCATTCCCAACACGCTGCTCACCTTCGAGCAAATCGGCCTCCCGGACATGGCCCGGCAGATTTGCTCCCGCCCGCGCGGGATTTTTCTCGTCACCGGCCCAACCGGTTCAGGCAAATCCACCACCCTCGCCTGCATGATCAACTTCATCAACGAAACGATGGACAAGCACATCATCACGATGGAAGATCCAATCGAGTATTACCATCCGCACAAGAAGTCGATTGTCGTGCAGCGCGAGGTGGGCGTCGACGTCCCGAGCTTTCCCGAGGCCTTGCGCCGGGCATTGCGCCAGGACCCGGACGTGATGCTGGTGGGTGAAATGCGCGATCTCGATACCATTCAATCGGCCGTGACGGCCGCCGAAACCGGCCACTTGGTCTTCGGAACGCTCCACACCGCCGGTGCCTCTTCAACCATCAACCGCATCATCGACGCCTTTCCCACGACCCAGCAGGAGCAGGTGCGGGTGCAGCTTGCCAACAACCTGATCGCCGTGCTCAGCCAGGCGCTGTGCCCCCGTGCCGATACCGATGGCATGATCGCGGCCTACGAGTTCATGTATGTCACGCCAGGCATTCAAAACCTCATCCGCGAGGCCAAGACGTTCCGCATTGACTCCGACATTCAAACCGGCAAGCGCTACGGCATGCAGTTGCTCGATGATAACTTGTGGATGAACTTCATGGCCGGGAAGATCAGCAAGGAGGAAGCGATTGACAAGAGCGCAACCCAGGCGCCATGGTCGACAAAATGCAGCGGAACGACATCCCGGTGGAAGTGGACGATGCGCAAGGCCGAGGCCGGGGAAGCAGTCGCAGGCGACGGCAAGAAGAACGACCTGAACCTGCCGCCGCTGCCCGGCCAGCCATCCGACGCGGAAAAGAAGGCGGCCATGGAGGCCAACCGCGCCCGCCTGGCGCGGCTGCCGAAATAGCACGGTGTGGGATCTGGATGTTGGGGAAAATGTGGCAGAGCAATAGAAGGAAGCGATCATGTCAAGAGTTGGATCATCGACACCGACGCCGGGTGGGAGCAACCCCCAAAGCAAGCCGGTTGCGACGGCGCCGGCCGCAACCCCCGCCGCCGGATCGCCTGCGGCCCCAGGCGCCGCGCCTGCGAAGCCGGCCGGGACACCAGTGCAGGTCCCGCGAACGATCACCGTGCCGGTGACAAAGCTACCCGCCGGCGGGAACGGGGCGACGAAGCCAGCGACGGCGGGTGCCCCTGGCGCTGCGCCCGCTCGGCCCGGCACTGCTCCCCCGACCAAACCAATGGCCGGTGGGATGGGCGGGGGCGGAGCCCGGCCAGTCTTGGCGTCATCGGGCGGAATTCCGCCAATCGACCAGCTTCAAAATCGCCCCGTCGGACGCATCTTGACGAAAATGGGGAAAGTGACGCGCGACCAGGTCGTGGAGGCGCTGCAGTTTCAAAAAGGAAAAGGCGGGGCGCTGGGTCGCATTCTGATCGACCTGGGCTACATCAAGGAAAATGATCTGAACGTCGCCCTCGCGGCCCAGCGGGGCTATGAGTTTGTGAGCCTGGAGGGGATCCAGATTTCCGACCTGGCCAAGAATTCCGTGCCGGCCCAGATCGCAACCACGGCCAAGGTTGTGCCGCTGGAATTCGATCCCACCACCAAGCGGCTTGTGGTCGCCATGGCCAGCCACGAAAACTTCCGCGCCCTCGACGATCTGCGGCAGTTGATGGGCTATACCGTGGTGCCCAAGATCGGCGATCCCGAGCTCATCGACAAGCTGGTTTCAAAGCTCTACAACGCCAACGCCGAGGGAATCGGCGACATCCTGAACGAGATGAATCAGGATGACAATCTCAAGGACTTAAAAAACCGCGGCGAGTCCATCGACCTCGAAACACTCAAAGGGGCGGCCGACTCAAACCCCGTCAAGAAGCTGATCAACCTGGTCCTCCTGCAGGCCATCAAAGACAAAGCCTCCGACATTCACTTCGAGCCGTTCGAAGATGAGTTCAAGATGCGCTATCGCATCGACGGCGTGCTGTACGAGATGATGCCGCCCCCGTCGCACATCGCGGCCGCCATCAGCTCGCGCATCAAGGTCATGGCCGGCCTGGACATCGCCGAACGCCGCATGCCCCAGGACGGCCGCATCGAGCTCAGCGTCAACAACCAGCAGATCGACCTTCGCGTCAGCGTCCTGCCAACAATGTTTGGTGAATCGGTCGTCATGCGCGTGCTTGACCGCAGCAACGTGAACCTCGACTTGGACAAAGTAGGCATGCGCGAGGATGACCTCGTAACGGTCAAGCAGCTTATTCACAAGCCCAACGGAATTGTCATCGTCACCGGCCCCACCGGCAGCGGAAAAACCACAACGCTCTATTCCGCGCTGCGGGAATTGAACGATCCCTCCAGCAAGCTGATCACGGCCGAGGACCCGGTGGAATACGACATCGACGGGATCATTCAGTGCCAGATCAGGCCCGAGTTTGAGCTGACCTTCGCTCGAATCCTGAGGTCTATGTTGCGTCAGGATCCCGACACAATCCTTGTCGGCGAAATTCGCGACAAGGAAACCGCCGAGATCGCCGTGCAGGCTTCACTAACCGGCCACCTGGTCTTCAGCACGCTCCACACCAATGATGCCCCGTCGGCCATCGCGCGCTTGCTCGATCTTGGGCTGGAGGCGTTCCTGGTGACGGCCACCCTGGAGGGCATCGTCGCCCAGCGCCTGGTGCGAAAAATCTGCAACAACTGCCGGGCGGAATATTCGCCCAGTGAAGAGCAGTTGATGGAGATGGAGCTAAAGCCCGAGGACGTGGAAGGCCGCATGTTCTACTACGGCAAGGGTTGCGAGATGTGCAACAACACAGGCTATCGCGGCCGAATGGGACTCTACGAAATCATGGTGCTCGACGACGAGATGCGCGACATGATCATCGCCCACGCCAGCACCCAGGTCCTCCGCGTCGAAGCCCGCAAACGCGGCATGCGTCCCTGCGGCAGGGCGGTCTGATGGCCATCTACGACGGCATGACAACCATCGAAGAGGTGGCCAAGGAAACCATCACGGAAGAGGGATGAGGCAGTGGAGAATGGCCGTGGAGATCGCTTGTTAGACGTCCGTCTGCCGATCATCTTCACGCACCGCCAAGCTCCTACTTTCTCTCACCAGCCAAAATCATCCCCACTCCCACGCCCCCCGGTCCGCGCTCGCCGTCAGCAGCGCCCGATATAGCAACCCGCTGACGTCAACATTCAATCGAATGATGTGCCCCCGGCGAATAAAGTGAAACCTTCAAACCCGCGCCGCTTCCACCTCCGGCTCTATTTTACCCGGCGTCGGCGCCTCCAAACCCTCCCACCGCGCCGCCTCCAGCACGAACCGATCCAGCCGATGCCGGGCCTCCTCGCATGACCCATAAGCCACAAAGCACGGCGAGACGTTATTCCAGATTTCGCGTCGCCGCTCCGCGTGTCCAAGCAGCAGCAGGTGCTGAAGCCCAACAACCCGCTCCGGCGAAATTGGGAAATGGTGCGGTGTAATCATTTGGAGCGACGGCCGTCTCATCAGCGACGCCCTCCGTCACCATGCGGCGGAGCAGTCGAACGGATAAGCTTGGGCTGGTTCGACGGCTGGCCAGGAAAGATTCCGCCCTGACATGCTCAAGTTGGAGACCCTCCGCATGAAACTCCGCCCCCTCCTCCTGACGCTGCACCGATACGCCGGCCTCCTGGCCACTCTCCCGCTCATCCTGCTTGGAATCAGCGGCGCCATGGTCGCCTTTGAAGGGGAAATCGATCGGTCACTCAATCCAGGCTTCTGGACGGTCCACCCGCAATCGCAGACAGTTCCGTGGCAGGCAATCATAGACGCCGCCCATAGCGCCTATCCCACCGACGCCCCGACTCTGCTGGCCCTGCCGCCCAGCCCCGAAATAGCCCCCGCCGTTTCCCTCAAAGGAGGGCTGAGCGTCACGGTCAATCCCCATACCGGCAACGTCTTAGGCGCACGCCGCTCCGGCGATATGTTCATCGCCCACCTCCACGGATTTCATAAAAACCTACGCATCGGCCCATGGGGCAGCCGCATCAACGGGGCCGGCGCCCTTCTCTGCGTCGGCCTCTCAATCTCCGGCCTGTTTCTATGGTGGAAGCGCCGCACTGTCCGCATCAAGTGGTCGGCCACGTGGTGGCGCGTGAACTTCGACGCCCACCATGCCGCAGGCATCCTGGGCCTGCTCCCGTGGCTGCTGCTCGGGCTAACCGGCGCGGCCATCGCCTTCGAAAGCGTCGTGCGCCCCGCCCTGTATCACCTGACCAGTTCCACTCCGCCCACTCCCCCACCTCTACGCTCCAAGCCCCTGCCGGGCGCTAAGCCGCTCACCGCGGACGCTGCCCTGGACGCCGCCGCCGCCGCACTGCCCGGTGCCCGCGCAGTAATCCTCTGGCTGCCCAACGCACCAACCGGCGCCTACAACGTCTTCATGAAGTTCCCCGAAGACCGCACCCCCGCCGGCCGAAGCCGCGTCGCCATCGACCAGTTCAGCGGCGCCATCCTGTGGATCGAAAACAGCCGCGCCACCACCACCGGCACCGCGCTGGTGGAACAAAAACCGCATGATCCACACCGGCGATCTGTTCGGCTGGCCCACCCGCATCCTCGCCGCCGTCGCCAGCCTCTTCCTGGCCGCGCAGGCCGTGAGCGGCGTGTGGATGTGGTGGGGCCGAAAGCGCGCGACAAGAGTCAACTGAACACATATTGAAGATCCCCGCACGAATACGAGGAGAGCCCATGAAACGCCAGTCCACAGATGATTCTGTCCCCGCTCAGGCTCATGCGCTCCTGAGCACGGGCCAGGTGATCCGCATGCTTCGGAATTAGAAAGGCTGGACGCAGGAAGAACTGGCCACGCGTCCGGCTTCAGCGCCACCAACATCAGCCTCCTGGAAAATGAATCAATGCACCGATGAACTAATCAACTAATCTCCTCTCGAAAACTCTTCCCCACTAACGTCCCAAATCAACAACCCCTCTTCTTCTTAAACCCATCCCGCGCTAAACTGTCGGCCATGTTCCTCTACTCCATACAACCCGAAGGTCAGCTCCAGCCATGGCTCATGCAGGAATGGCTCCTCACCAATGGCCTGGGCGGATTTGCTTCGTCTTCCGTGGTTGGATGCAACACCCGCCGCTATCACGGCCTGCTGGTGGCCGCCACGCTGCCGCCGGTGGGGCGGATCTTGGCCCTCAATCGCGTGGGCGAAATGCTTTATCTGGATGGCCGGGAAGACCAGCCCATTGAGCTGTCGGTCAACCAGTTCAACTCCAGCTTTCACCCGATGGGCTACCAGTACCTTCGATCGTTTGAGCTGGGCGATACCGCCCGCTGGGAATATGTCGCCGATGGCGTTCGCGTCACCAAGGAACTGCGCCTGCTTCCCAACCGAAACGTCGTTGGCATCCGCTACACCATCGAATCCGACCGGCCGCGCAAGATCGAATTTCATCTGCTGCCGTTTATCAGCCTCCGAGACTTTCACGCGCTGCTGCACGCGGGCTCGTCAAGCTTCGATGTCCAGACCCGCGACGATCAGACGTGTGTCACCAAAGGCCAGCACGCCCTTTACATGCGGGCGTCGGGTGCCCGTTTTCCCGCGCCCGACTGGTGGTATGGCCACACCTATGCGGTAGACG
The DNA here is from genome assembly GCA_963788015.1 of uncultured Phycisphaerales bacterium. Lineage (GTDB taxonomy): Bacteria > Planctomycetota > Phycisphaerae > Tepidisphaerales > Tepidisphaeraceae > JBBRHH01. The sequence goes on along the minus strand of CAWBEY010000010.1, from coordinate 602,832 downwards.
CCGAGCGCGGGCAGGATGCTTCAGAGGATCTCTTTGTTCCCGGCGCGTTCGTCCTCAAGATCGACACAACAGCCACGCTCACCTTCTGGGCCGACGTTGAAGAAGCCGCTGAGCCAACATGGGACGAGCCCATCCCGCGCAACACCAGCGTTCTAGAATCGGCCCAGCGCCGCGCCGCTATCAACACCGGAGCAGGCAAAGCCAAGGCTCTCGCCAACGCTCGTGCGCCTGCACAAAGCCGCCGCGGATTTCATCGTTCGCCGCCGACGCGCCGACGGCGCGGTCGGGGCCACCATCATCGCCGGCTATCCATGGTTTGCCGATTGGGGCCGCGACACGATGATCGCGCTCCCAGGGCTGCTGCTGGCGACAGGCCGCTTCGACGAAGCCGCCGACGTGCTCAGTGTCTTTGCCCATTATGTCAGCGAAGGCATGATCCCCAACAACTTCGACGACTACACCAACAGGCCCAGCTACAACACCGTGGATGCCAGCCTCTGGTTCATCCACGCCTGCCACCAATACCGCGACCTTACCGGCGACAAGAAAACTTTTGAGTCCAGCCTCTTCCCCGCCTGCCAGGCCATCCTCGGCGGCTATCGCTACGGCACGCGCTTCAACATCCACATGGACGAACACGACGGCCTGATCGTTTCAGGCGATCGCCACCACGCAACTTACCTGGATGGACGCCAAGCACAACGGCATCGCCTTCACACCCCGGCAGGGCAAGGCCGTCGAGATCAACGCTCTCTGGTACAACGCGCTTCGCCTCATGGGCGAGAACAGCATGGCCGACCATGTGCAGCGTAACTTCCGGCGGGCATTCTGGCTGAACGCATTTCGCGGCCTGTACGACGTCATCGACGCCGACCGCAAAGACGCCTCAATCCGCCCAAACCAGATCTTCGCCGTCAGCCTCCCCTTCAGCCCCCTCACCCTTGACGAGCAGCGCGCCGTGGTCGAAGTGGTCCGGCGCGAACTGCTCACCCCCGTCGGCCTGCGCACCCTCGCCCAGGGCAATCCCGGCTACCGCGGCACGTTACACCGGCCCCCAATCCGACCGCGACGCCGCCTACCACAACGGCACCGTCTGGCCCTGGCCGCTGGGCCATTTCCTCGACGCTTATCTGCGGGTAAACGAAAACTCAAAAGAATCCATCGACCAATGCCGCCTCTGGCTCACGCCCCTGATAGAAAGCCTAAACGACGGCTGCATCGGCCAAATTGCCGAGATCTACGACGCCGACCCGCCCCACCGCCCCGTCGGCTGCTTCGCCCAGGCCTGGAGCGTAGCGGAAGTGCTGCGACTGGCGGTGAAGTTGGAGATGTGAGCAGCGGGCCTTATTGGTGGTAAAGTAACAGCGACGGGAGGAGCATTAAATATGGTTGCATCTGCCAAAATAGACCTGGAAATTCACGAGTACCTTCGCCGACTCGATCTCCTCTTTAACGATGTGCAAACCTGGGTAGACACTCGCCTGCCAGGGGCAACCTACACGCGTTACCCTGTCCAACTCGACGAAGAATCCACCGGCCAATATTCGGCCCAAGCCATGGAAGTGCAGCTTCCCGGCATGCTGCCGCTCCGTTTTCTGCCCCGCGGCATCTTCATGATCGGCGCCCGAGGACGCGTCGATCTGAGGACGTCACTTGGAGAGGAGGTGCTGGTTTGGATCGTACCGGTCCTGGCGGCCGATGAATTCCCTGGCCGAAACATCCAGATGATCGATCGCATCACCCAGCCCGTTTATCCAGATACCGTTGAAGGGTGGGCGTGGGCCGACGAATCACAAAATCGACTTGTCCATTTAACCGAACAGGTTTTCTGGGATGAATTGATCCCGCGACTCTCCGAATGAGCAACCCGTTGGATCCAATTTGGGCCGCACATGAGGTCGCCGTTGCTGCGCTCAAAGTAGTCAGGCGATGCGCCACACTCACCACCATCGATCCAGAACGCCCATTTCGAAACACGCGATTCTACAAGATCAAATCGCCGGAGGTGGAATCATCGCTCGATACCGCACGACAACAACTAAGCGCCCAGACGGTCCTTTCGCTCTACGCCCGTTTCGAGGCCGCGCTGCGCGATCACGTTGCCGCACAAGCGCAGTTGCTTGCAAGCGCAAGTCGACCCATCCGCCGAATTTGGCCGGCAACTTCAGGCTTGGTACGAGGGAATCTCGGACGACGCGCGAATGGACGAGGTGGTCGAACTGTTCCGAAGTGTGGTGGGTCAGACGTTGATCGCGAGCACCGCCTCATTGAGAGGCTACCGGCATTGGCTTGCACATGGCCAGCGCGGCCCTACGCCACCCGCCGTCACACCCCAATTCGCCTACACAACTCTCACCCGGTTCCTGACGCTCAGCGGTCTCACTTAAGCTCATTGAAGGCGTTAAGCCTCAGGCGTAATTCCCAGCACAATATCAAACTTGGCCGCCAACTCCCCAATCCGCGAGTCCTTCATTCGCGCGAAATCCACCAGCACCGAGTCACGGGCCTTCGCGTCGCGGATGCCGCGATAGACCCCATCGCGGTCGTTCTGCGCGTTGCCTTTTACGTAGCACTGCGTGGTCAGCTTCTCCTGCCCTTTCATCTTTACCTTGAAGTGAATGTGCGGCGTTCGCCCCGGATACGGAACGGGTTTAATCGTGCGAAAATAGTATTCGCCACTGGAGCCGGTGAGGAATCGTCCGAAGCCCTGGAAATTGGTGTCGCGCTTGCCGTTGCTGCCGCGTGTGTGAATGTACGAGCCGGTGCTGTCCGCCTGCCAGATCTCCACCACCGCGTTTCGGACCGGTTCCCCTTTGGCGTCCAGGACTTTCCCGCTCAGGTGCGTCACCTCGCCCACCGCCGGCGTGATTGTATCGTTCACAATCAGCAGATCGTTGTCCGTGTCCAGAGGCAGTTTGTCGGGATAAAACGGCCCCTCGGTTTGCGCGGGCGTGCGCACCAGTTCTTCGGCAAATACGCCCGCGCGAAAAGCCCCGAAGCGCCAACCGCCGCCGCACCCAGTCCCACATGAGTCAAAAATCGCCGACGGGAACGAAAGATAAGGTCAAGATTCATGATCGCTGTTCTCCAAAGCCCCCGCGTGACGTTCACACTATACGCATAGTACGACAGCGGAGCAGCATTATTCCCACTCGCCGCCCGCGACCTCCAACCTCCGATCCTGCTATAATCCCAGCCATGCTCGACCCCATTCCCGCCACCCCTTCCCGCCGCACGCTGACCCCATCGCCGGGCGTCTCCATCCTGGTTCTTATCACGGCGGCCATCTTGCTCGGCCTGACCATCACGCTCTTTCTCGCCGCGCATGGAATCGACCTGAAGTCCGGCCAGCGACTGGGCGTTCGAATCGGCTGCATCGGTTTGGGAATCTTGAGTCTCTCAGGATTAATCGTCGCGACCACCGACCTGATTCTCCGCATCGACCGCCGCCGCAACACGCGTGAAGGCGAGCGGTTGCCGTATGAAAATATTCCCACGCCCAGCGCATCGGATCACGTGCATTACGCTGAAACCGCTGAGCCAATGACGGCCGCGCCCCTCCTCTCCACCGCCGGCTTTGCCATTGAGCCCCAACCGGAAGTTGCACCGCCCGCCCCAACATTGCCCGAGTTTTCGCCCGCGCCACCCGTGACAGATCCGCCGCCCGCTCCCGATCTCGCACCCGCAATCTTCGATGCTCCCGAAGTGGCCGCCAGCAAGCCTGCTCCAGAGCCGCCAGTCGAACCAACTTCAGCGCCGCACCACGCTATCGATCCGCCTCCCGCGCCGCCCGCATTCAATTATTCGCCAGCCCCCAAGCCGCCGGAATTCCCGCTCGAATAAAGGCCATGCGAAATCTCACTCGCAAAATGAATAGCCCTCGCCGGGCGCACCGCGCCAGGCCGGTTCTCGCCGTCGTGCTCGGGATTTTGTTTCCGGCAGTCATTCAAGCCCAGGTCCAGCTCACCTTCCCACTGGGCGACTACGTCAAGCCAGGGCGGTATCTCCCGATCCAGATCACCGGCACTACCAATGCTTCGGGAAAAGTTGTTCGACTCGACCTGGACAATGCTCTTCCCATTGAGTGGCGTGCGACGGCGTCTCCAGTGATTGTTCCCTGTCTCATCTTCCAAACGCCGACGCGAGCGACCTGTCGCTTCGACAAAGAAGAGCATCCGATCTCGATCCTGCCGCTTCGGCCGGTGTCGGACGACCAGGCGCTCATTGCCTACAGCGGCGATCTCGACAGCGCTCGCGTCATCGCCAAATCTTTACTGCCGCGCAATACACCCCTGTGGATCCGCTGCGACGCGGCCGACGCCGCTTCCCGGCCCGGCCATCGCCTGGGAATCTTTGGACGCCATAATCTTCGACACCCCCTCCACCGCCCGTCTCACTTCCGACCGTGTCTCAACGCTGCTGGCCGCCGGAGTAATCATCGCCGTACATGCCGATCAGCCTCCAGATGGCCGCCTGCCCTGGGAGACGGTAGGGGGCTACCAGGTGCTGCGCCATATGCCCGCAGGCCCGCGTAATCTGCTGGTGAATGACGCGGTGTACGAGTACCCGGTGGCCGGATGGGCGCCGTCCTGGCCCGCGGCATTTCGCAAGCGAATCTTTCTCTACTCCGTTTTGTTTTCCATCGCCGCACTGGCCCTCGCCAGCTTACGCAACCGGCTGGTTCCGTTTTTTCTTGTTTCGCTGGCGCTGCTATCCGTGGGCGGCCTGTCATGGTGGTGGAGATACCAGACACCGGTCCAGCAGCGCACGGGCGAAATCGTTGTCCACGATGCGCATCTCACGCAGCACGACAACTGGCTCCTGCAACTCTCGGCCGGCGCCACCTCGGCACGCACACTTTTCGCACCAAGCCTCCACCCCATATTCGCACCAGGCAGCATCAACCCCGCCAGCCCATTCCACCTCACACTCACCTGCGGCGAAAAAGGCGACCCCATCTCGTTCGACTACCAGTTGCCCCCCAACATCCCAATGGCCTTCCTCTCCCGCACCATCTCGGCCGAGCCCCTCGCCACCATCAATGTCCCCATCACCCCATCGACCGAATCCCGTCTAATCAATCTCGCCCGCGCCGACTATGTCACCCAGCAAGCATCCATCACCGGCCAATCAGCCGCCCCAACCCAAACCTGGCCCACCATCAACATCACCCGAACCCCAAACCCTGAACCCGAACCCCGAACCCTAAACCCCGCACCCCGAACCCTGAACCCCGAACCCTGAACCCGAACCCTCACCCCCCCCATGCAATCCATCATCCTCTCCATCGGCGACGAGCTAGCCCTCGGCCAGACTGTTGACACAAACTCCGCCTGGCTCAGCCAGCAGCTTGCATCCGTGGGCTGTGATATCCTCGCACACGTCACTGTGCCCGATGCACAGCCCGCCATCGAAGAGGCCATCACCGCGGCCGCCGGGCGATGCGATTATCTCGTCATTTCCGGCGGGCTTGGCCCAACCGAAGACGACCTCACGCGCCAGGCGCTGGCGGCCGTTCTGCGCGTGCCTCTCCTACTCGACGAGCCGGCCCTTGCGCACCTGCAAACCTTCTGGACCCGCCGCGGCCAAACCATGCCCGCCTCCAACGCAATCCAGGCGATGATCCCCAAGGGCGCAACAATCATCGACAACTCCGCCGGCACCGCCCCCGGCCTCTTCGCCATCCTCAACCCCGAACCCGAATCCGCCAACCCTCGCCCCACGCACATCTACGTCATGCCCGGCGTGCCGAAGGAAATGAAGACCATGTTCACGCGCGACATCCTGCCGCAGATCCAGAAGCAGGGGGGCGGGGCAACGATTCTCTCGCGCACGCTGCACACGTTTGGATTGGGCGAGTCGTCCATTGCCGAGAAGCTTGGCCCGCTGATGGATCGCGCTCGCAACCCTTCCGTCGGAACCACCGTTTCCAACGGCTATGTCTCCCTCCGCCTCAACGCGCACTGTCCCACACGTGAACAAGCCCATCGCGAGCTCGAACAGACGGACCTCGCTTGCCGCGAGGCGCTGGGTGAGCTGATTTTCGGCGCGGACGAAGAGAATCTTCCACAGGTGGTTGGGCGCTTGCTGCTTAAGAGCGCAAGCAAACCGTCGCCACGGCCGAATCCTGCACCGGTGGCCTGCTGGCCAAATATCTCACCGATCTCCCCGGCTCCAGCACCTACTTCCAATTCGGCTGGGTGACTTACGCCAACCAGGCCAAGCAATCGCTTCTCGGAGTGCCGCCTGACATCCTCATCGAGCACGGCGCGGTGTCCGAGCCAGTGGTGCGGGCGATGGCCGCCGGCGCACTCGAACGCGCAGGCGCATCGTTCGCCCTGGCCATCTCCGGCGTCGCCGGCCCCGGCGGCGGCACGCCCGCCAAGCCCGTCGGCACCGTCTGCATCGCCCTGGCAACCTCGAAGGCCGAATCGCAGTCGCGCACGTTTCAGTTATTCGGCGACCGCGAAATGGTACGCGACCGCAGCGCGAAAATGGCGTTGACCATGCTCCGTTTTCACCTGCTCAACAAGCCCCTGCCCTTTTAGATGCACGATTCAGCCGATCTTTTGACACCCACCGCGGGCAAACTATATTGACTCGCCCCTTTACCCCAAGGCATCATGGAATCAACCGCCAGCAGTTACGAACAGGAGCGCCGTCAAAAGGCGCAGAAGATTCGCGATCTTGGCCTCGACCCGTATGGCCAGCGCACGCCTGGCGTGCGCCCTTTGGCCGAGATCAAAGCATCTTTCACCCCAGAGATGGGCCACGACGGCGGGCCGGTGGTGAAGGTGGCCGGGCGTGTGATGCTGAAGCGCGACATGGGAAAGCTCAGCTTTCTGACGCTGCGGGATGAGAGCGGCGATTTGCAGGTGGCGCTGGACAAGAAGCGCCTGGACGAAAAGGCGTGGGAGGTGCGCAACCTGATCGATCTTGGTGATCTAATCGTGGTGGAAGGGCCGCTGGGCACTACGAATAAGGGAGAGACGACGGTGTGGGGCACGTCGCTGACGATGGCGTCGAAGGCGTTGTTGCCGCCGCCGGCCAAGTGGGAGGGATTGTCGGACGTGGAACTGCGCTACCGCCAGCGCTACGTCGATCTGTGGGCCAATCCCGACGTGATGCAAACGCTAAAGCTGCGGATGCGAATCGTGCAGGAGATCCGTGCATTCATGTCCGGGCGCGGGTATCTGGAAGTGGAGACGCCCATGATGCAATCGCTGGCCGGCGGCGCGGCGGCCAGGCCATTCAAGACCCACCACAATGCCCTCGACATCCCGCTCTATCTCCGCATCGCCCCCGAGCTTTTTCTCAAGCGTCTGCTGGTAGGGGGGTTCACAAAAGTGTTTGAGCTCAACCGCAACTTTCGCAATGAAGGCATCAGCCCGAGGCACAATCCCGAGTTCACGATGCTGGAGGCGTATGAGGCATTTGGGTCGTGGGAAACGATGGCGGATCTGGTGGAGGAGATGATCTGCACCATCGCTGAGAAGATTTTCGGGACGCTGAAGATCGAGCATAAGAACGCGGCGGGAGAGGTGACGAAGACGATCAATCTGGAGCGGCCGTGGCGGCGGGTGAAGATGGTGGACTTGGTTCAAGAGAAAATAGGCTGGAATTTCGACCACTCGTCGTTGCAGGGGAATGGCGATACCTTTGAAGGCATCATCAAGATGATGGTTGACCGCGTTGCCGGCAGCATCAAAGATGCCGGACCGCACGGACCGGAGTTGCGCATTTGGGAGAACAAAACCGACAAATCGTAGAGCAGAAGAATCGCGCTCATATCTCGGGGCTTACCCCTGCTGAGCAACTCCAGGAAGTTTATGAAAAGCTCATTGAACCAAGCTTGATTAATCCGACCTTTGTCACCCACATCCCCTCCGTCATCATCCCGCTCGCCAAGAAGAACGCCGAAGATCCCTTCTTTGCCGACGTCTACGAACTCGCCATCAACGGCCAGGAAATTTCCCCCGGCTACACCGAACTAAATGACCCCGACGTGCAGGCGGCTAATTTTGCTCATCAGGTCGGCGACAAGGAAGAGCAGCAGAAGACGGACGACGATTTCTTGACGGCCCTCAAATACGGGATGCCGCCGGCCGGGGGCCTGGGTCTTGGGATTGATCGGCTGGTGATGATGCTGACGGGGGCCGAGTCGATTCGCGATGTGATCCTGTTTCCGTTGATGAAGCCCGTCGAATGAGCCGGCCCTTTCAGGTCGCCAAAAACATCTGAGCTTCATCTTTGCGCCATACTTGTCGTTTATACTGCGGTTCGCGGGCACAATCGATCATGGGGTGGATGCTTGCAAGGAGCCAAAAATGAGGCCGCAAATCCGCATCATGTCATTCATTCTGGTCTTCTGTTGTATGCCAGGCCAGGCGCATGTGGTTCAAGCGGATGTGCTGGCGCCGGGACTCGGCCTGCTGGGGGATTTGCTCGGCGGGGGCGCCGTGAGGACAACGCCGCGCACCAAAAAAGCCGCCAGCCAGCCTTCAGCCAATCCGGCCGCGTGGCAGGCGGCCGTGGCGGAGGTCAAGAAGCAGGAGGGACAACTCGCCGCCGCTCGCGACGCGGCCGGAAAGGCGCAGGTCGAGTTTGACAAGATCGTCACGCAACTGAAACGCGACTTCGAAAGCTCCCCCAATTGGACCAGCGCCCAAAGCGAGTTGCGGCAGGCGCAATCGGAGTACGACGCGGCCAGGGCTTCTGTCATCAGCACGCTGGAAGGATCGGCCGACTATGCGGCGGCCAAGAGCGCTAAGATCAAAGCGCAGGCAACTCGCGATGCATTGGACAGCGTCGAGAACGTAAAGGATGAAGAAAAGGCGTCGGCCGCCGCGGCGGTGCTGTCGGCCGGTAATGCACAGTCTTTCCTCGAGACCTCCGCATTGAAGCAGGACACAAACGCCGCCCAGGCCAGCCAGAAACTCGTCGCGGCCAGTGCGAAGGTCAGCCAACTGAACAAAGAGTTTGAGGCCTCCGTGAAGGGCAATGCACTCTGGTCGTCGGCCAAGCAGAAACTGGATGAGGCAAATAAGAAGTTGGCCGAGGCGGAAAACGCCCTGGCCGCCGCCACTGAAAGGCAGTCAGCGGCTTACGAGCAGTATCTCACCGAAGAGAAGAAGGCCGAGGAAGCACAGACCAAGGCCAACCAGCAAAGAATCAATCGAAGTACCAATCGCCGCGGCCGTTAAGCGGCCGTAGCGCCGCCTGCTTTACTTCTGAACCGGCTTGGCGTCAGGGGGCAATTCTTTTTCCACCTTCACCTCCGCCGGCGCGTCCACTGGTCCAGCGTCACCAACGCGCAGCATGATCATCGGCATCATCATCATGCTGTTAAGATCAGCCTTCAGCGAAGCCGAAGCAGTCGCCTTCCCCCCGGCCGCATCCAGCTTGATCGACTCCATGAAGTCCACGTAAGGCTTCATGGCCGGCATCCCCGCGATTCCCTGCTTCATCATGTCGCGGACCTGCGTGAGGCTCACATTGAACTTGTCGATGGTCTGCTTGACCCCATCCGCATTTGCCCCCTGCCCCGCGGCCGTGAAAACCAGCGCGTCCTCCTGCTGTTTAACCGACAGCGCAATCGTGTCAAAAGACGATAATTCCGGCAGATTTTTCTTGTACGTGGCCGACATGACCGCCGCCACCCAACCGATGCCCGTGCTCTCCACCGTCTTCACCAACTTCACCACCTCGTCGTTTTCCTTGAGGTGCCCTTTGCCATCCTTAATGGCTCCCATCATTTCTTCAATCGGCAGCTTTCCATTTCGCGGGCCGCCGACGATCAACACTTTTTCGTTGTCCAGCAGGAGGATCGACGACGACGACCCGGGATCAGGATTGAATGCTTCCACGCCATTGATTTCCGACGTCTTGATCTGCTGCTTTTTCAAAAGTGCGGCCAGAGCCTTGGCGTCGTATCGCCCACGCAGGAAAACCACCACCGAGCCGTTGTTGTCATCCGCATCGTCTGAGATCCCAACCGTCCCGCCGTCGATGCGGACGTTTCCAATCTGGTCGGCCGTCTCCAGCAGATACTTGTACATCTGCGCCAGCGCCTGCTCCTTCTGATCGGCGGCCATCATCGGAACCGCATCCAGCATCTTTCGCACGTCAATCGCCCGCGAAACCCCATTAAAATGAAACTGCGCAACCACGCCGCAATTCTTCGGCAGCAGCCAGAGGTCCTCGGCAACGGAAGCAGCAGGGGGGGCCTGAACGGGTTTGCCCTCAATCAATGCAATAGACCGGCCAGCGTATTGCGCAACAAACATCTCCTTCGAGTCCAGCAGCCGGGCCAGATCGGGCAGTGCCGCCTTCTCCTTCCTCTCTCCCAGCGCCCGAATCGCCATCAGCCTGCGCACGGCGTTGCCCTTGGCCGCCGAATTAAGCTCATCAATCAGCACCTTCGCGCGGTTGACCACCTCCGGATCGCCCGACGCTTTGGCGGCTGCTTCAAGTTGCGGAATAACCACCGGCCCGCGCTGCGGAATTTGCGCCCGCATCCTCCCGCTGCTGGAACTCGTTTGCCCCCAGATCCTTAATAAGCTGGGCAATATCTTCCCCCTGCTGGTCCTTAAGCTCCGCGATCATCGCCTCCGGAGTGACGACAGCATGTTTGGCCTTCCAGAAAACATCGCTCGGAATGTAATCCAGAAGATCGTTTGTGCCCCCGCCCAGCAAAGTGAGAAGGGCGGCAAGGAAGCTGAAGCTGGCATGCATATTTGCGCCTGCACGGTTAGGCTCGCGCACCATCGCGCGGCCGGCGGATTGTAGCGGCAGCGTCACACAGATTGAAAGGAAAAGCTTGCTGGTCTTGCGGAAGATTCAATAAACCCCCTCAACCACCGTCCCCGCAAACCCACTAAACGGCTTCACGTTACCGCAACCGTCCCACGGATACGGCTCGCAAGGCGGCCGCCGAATCGCTTGGTCACGCTCCATAAAGCGCGGGATAAACGTCTCCCGAGTGAGCGTCGTCAGCCGCACCCGCCCCCATTGCCCATATTCCGCCGGCTTCTCATTGTCGTCAAAGTCCATCACTTCCAGCACCGCGCGCGGCTGCGGGGCATGATATATAATCTCGTAATTGTCGGCCGAGTCGAACGGCTTATGCGTCGCCAGGCCCATCAGCGTGTTCCCGTACGTTGGCACAAAGTCGATGCCGGGGCACAATTCCTCGCGGGCGAATCGGTGGTATTGCGGCGTAAGTTCCGTCCCCCCGCAGAAAATCCCCTTGATCCCGTAGTGCGCAAGATCGATCTTGTCGGCCAGCGCCTCAAGCAGCTTGGGCGTCGTAAACATGCACTTGATGTTCGGATGACTCCGCAGGATCGTCAGGGCCTGATCGACGCAGTGCGCCTTGTAATGGTTGGCCTCCTGAATCTCGCCGCGCTTAATCACCTTGATAACCCAGCGGGGATCCAGATCAACACAAAAAGCAATCCCCCCGCGATGCTGGGCCAGGTGTTCAATAGCAAGCCGCAGACGCCGCGGCCCCGACGGGCCAAGCATCAGCCAATCCGCCCCCCGCGGAAACGTTTCATCAGACAGCGTCTTGGAAAAATTCTCGTAGTCGATCCGAAAATCATTCACCTGCAGCCGGCTCTTGGGAACCCCCGTGCTGCCGCCGGTTTCAAATACATAAACCGGCTGCCCCGCCAGCCCCTTGGGCAGCCACCGGCGAACCGGTCCGCCACGCAGCCATTCATCCTCAAAGTTCCCCATCTTCTTCAGATCAGCGAAACTCTGCACTTCCTTCCGCGGATCAAAGCCCGCCTTGGCCGCAAACTCCAACCAGAACGGGCACCCGGTCTCCGGGTTAAAGTGCCACGCGACAATGTCACGGACATGAGCGTCAAGCGCATCTCGTGCGGCGCGAACCTTGGATTCCGTGGCGGGTGACTTGAGCATGCTCGAAATGTTAATGGATCGGGAAGAATTGGGCTAGCAAACCCCAATTGTTTCGTCGGTGCTTCCTCATCGCTTCAGCCTCGGCCCAACCGGACCGCTCTACCTTGTGAAATCCATCACAACTCCCCTTGCAAACCAAAACCCCCGTTCATATCCTTCGCCGATTCGTCGGCCAGGCAGGATCCCCGTCGGGGCGCTGTGGGGCTGAGAAATTTTTTAAGTCACGCAAGCGATGGCCGCCCTCTCACTTTTAGACAGCATTTCACTCCTGCCACTCGCAGCCGCCACCGGCGGCGGTCTGGCAATTCTCGTCTTGTGCGCCATCGCCGGAATCGGAACCGTCCTCCTGCTCCCCGGCAATCGCGAAAAATCCTTCCGCAGCATCGGCGGCGTCATCGTTCTCGTCGCCGGCCTCATCGGCATGATGCTCATGGCCCGCACCTCCGCCCAGCGCACCGCCGGCGATACCTACTTCTGGATCTTCTCCTTCATCGCCGTCATCTGCTCCATCCGCGTCATCACCCACGACCGCCCCGTCTACTCCGCCCTCTATTTCGTGTTGGCGGTGTTAGCGACGTCCGGCCTGTTTGTCCTCCTCTGGGCCGAATTCATGGCCGCCGCGCTGGTCCTGATCTACGCCGGCGCAATCCTCATAACCTACGTCTTCGTCATCATGCTTGCCTCCCAGGCCCACCAGGGAACAACCGGCGAAGTGGGCGGAGCCGACTACGACGAAACCAGCCGCGAACCCCTCAAGGCCGCCATCGTCGGCTTTGCCGTCATGGGCGTCCTGCTCTTCGTGATCTTCGACAAGATGCAGGGAATGAACCCACCCGAACTCACCGCCGCCACCCAACCCGCCGCCACCCAACCCACTGGCGCAATGGCCGCCAACGGCACGGTCCAGGCCGTCGGCGCCTACCTGTTCACCCAGCAGGTAATCAACCTCGAAGTCGCCGGCATCGTCCTCACGCTCGCCATGGTGGGCGCAATCGTCATCGCCAGCCGCCGCGTCCACAGCGAAGTCCCCGTCATGCACGACGACGTAGTCGGCCCCGCCACCCCCATCAACGACGATCCGCACAGCATCCCCGTCTACGGCACTGACAACCCGGCAGCCAAGGCTTATCCAGAAACCTGACCATCATGGTATTCGACAACCAACACCTTCAGCGCTACCTGGCCGTCAGGCGCCATCATGTTCGTCATCGGCCTGATCGGCTTTACCACCCGCCGCAACCTCATCGTCCTCTTCCTCTGCACCGAGCTGATGTTCCAAGGCGTCACCATCAACCTCATCGCCTTCGGCCGCTACCACGGAAACCTCGCCGGCCAGGCCTTCGTCATCTTCGTCCTGGTCATCGCCGCCGCCGAAGCCTCGCTGGCCCTGGCCCTCGTGGTCCTGCTGTTCCGACGGCGCAACACCCTCGATGCCGACGCCTGGCGCGAGCTGCGGGGATAAGAGCAACTTCCAATGCACGACCTATTTGCCATCAAATACTCGTATCTGATCCCACTCCTGCCCCTCATCGGCGCCGCCATCTCCGGCTTCCTCGGCGCAAAGTGGCTCAAGCAGCAGTCCCATTGGCCCATCTGGCTCGGCGTAGGCGCCAGCGCCCTGATTTCGCTTTCACTCCTGTTTGGAATGCTGAACTTAAAAGGCCAGGACGTTGCCAAAGCTGAGCCCTCCGCCACAACTCTCCCCGCCACCCCTCCGGCCGAAGAGCCCGCCCTATCCCACAGCGTGAAATGGTTCAGTTGGATCACCGTCGGCGATGAAAAAAGCCAGCGCGGCGCCTTCGACGTCGAGGCCGGCGCATTCTTCGATCCCCTCACCGCCGTCATGCTCTGCGTCGTCACCTGCATCGGCTTTCTCATCACCGTCTTCGCCAAGGGATACATGCAGGGCGAAGAGGGCTACTTCCGATTCTTCGCCTACCTGGGCCTCTTCATCTTCTCCATGACCTGCCTGGTCATGGGCAACAATTTCCTGATGCTCTACCTGGGCTGGGAAGGCGTTGGCCTCTGCTCCTACCTCCTGATCGGCTACTACTACGAAAGACCCTCCGCCGCCGCCGCCGCCAAAAAAGCCTTCATCGTCAACCGCATCGGCGACTTCGGCTTTGCCCTGGGCATCATGCTCTGCTTCCTGGCCTTCGGCACCATCAGCTTCTTCGGCTCGCCAGGCCATCCCGGCGTCGTCGAACTCGCCATGAGCCCCCAGGGCTTCCAGGTCACGGCCATGAAGTGGGTCCCCTTCCTGCTGATGCTCGGAGCATTCGGCAAATCCGCCCAATTCCCTCTCTACGTCTGGCTTCCCGACGCCATGGAAGGCCCCACGCCCGTCAGCGCCTTGATCCACGCCGCAACCATGGTCACGGCCGGCGTTTACATGATCGCCCGCCTCAGCACGCTCTTCGTCGCCAACGACGCCGCACTCTGGACCATCGCCATCGTCGGATGCTTCACCGCCCTCTTCGCCGCCACAATTGCCCTGCGTCAGTTCGATCTCAAAAAGGTCTTCGCTTATTCCACCATCAGCCAGCTCGGCTTCATGTTCGTCGGCGTCGGCTGCCTGGCCCCCGTCGCCGGCGTGTTTCACCTCATCACCCACGCCTTCTTCAAAGCGCTCCTCTTCCTCACCTCCGGCGTGGTAATGCATGCCATGTCGGGTGAACTCGACATGCGAAAAATGTCCGGCCTCCGCAAGTCGCTCCCCTGGACGGCCATCCTAATGGGCATCGGATGTCTCGCCCTTTCAGGCGTCCCCCCATTTTCCGGCTTCTTCTCCAAAGACGAAATCATCGGCGCCGCCTTCGCACGAAGCCGCATCCTCGGCGGCCTCCTGCTGTTCGCCGCCTTCCTCACCGCCTACTACACCTTCCGCCTCTACTTCCGCGTCTTCTTTGGCCCAGTCCTCATCCCCGAGCCAACCGTCGGCCCCGGCCATGCCCACGACGACTCCGCCGCAAATGCCCACGCCCACGCCAGCACCCCCGCAGTCCAAATGGGCAACGAGCACGAATCCGGCAAGGATGTCCCAGAGCACGGCCCCGCCGCCGATCACGTCGCCGACGCCGCTCATGGTTCTCACGGCCACGCCCACAATCACGAGCCCATGATCATGATCCTCCCCCTCATCCTCCTGGCCATCGGCGCTGTCTTGGCGGGATTCCTGAACTGGCCACCACGCGAACACAATCTCGGCTCCTTCCTCGCAAAAAGCCCATCCTTCATCTGGGGCTTTGATCGTGCCGCCCAGGTGCGAATGGAGGGCAATCAAACCGCCGTCAATCCCGAAGGCTTTGGCGCCGAGCGCTACGACAACACCGGCAAAGTCGAAGCCGAGCCGGCCGTCAACTCCGTCATGGTCTGGAGCACCGCCATCGCCATCGCCGGCGTCTTCCTGGCCTATCTCCTCCACCTCCGCGACCGCCACAAGGCCGACAAAATGGCCGCCGAACTTCGTCCCATCGCACGCCTTCTTGAAGGCAAATACTGGGTCGATGAGGTCTATCAAAACCTCATCGTCGAGCCGCTCCGCATCCTTGGCCGATTGTGTTTCGCCATGGACCGCTTCGTCATCGACGGCGCCGTCTTCCTCGTCAGCTTCATGCCCAAGTTTCTGGGCTTCACCTTAAAAATCACCACCCAGCGCGGCAGCCTGCAAGGCTACGGCCTGTCTATGGTCCTCGGGATCGCCATCATTCTTCTCTTCATCTTTGTAACCAAATAAACGCCCGGCCCGCGCCGCCCACCCATGACCAACCTACTGCCCATCCTCCTCCTGGTCCCGCTCATCGGTGCCGTGGTTTGCGCGCTATTACCGAATGACCGCATGGCCAAGGCCTGGGCGTTCTCGGTCAGCATCATCACCCTCGCCATCGGCTGCGTCCTGGCCGGCCAATACTACACCGCCTCCGAGGCCGTCCAGAGCACCACCGCCTTCGTATTCGGCCCCGTCGCCGGCCAGCGCTGGTCCCTCGGCATCTCTAGCATCGGCTTCAACTTCAGCCTCGGCATGAACTCCATCAGCCTCTGGCTGGTGCTCCTCACCGTCTTCCTCACCCCCCTCGCCATCGCCGCCAGCTTTGGCAGCATCCGCACCCGCGAAAAAGAATATTACGCCTGGATGCTCGGCCTCCTCACCGCCGAACTCGGCGTCTTCATCGCCCAGGACCTCCTCCTCTTTTACACCTTCTTCGAGCTCACGCTCATCCCCATGTTCTTCATCATCGGCATCTGGGGCGGCCCCGAGCGCCGCTGGGCTGCCGGCAAGTTCTTCCTCTTCACCTTCGCCGGTTCCATCTTCACCCTCGCCGCCGCCATCTATCTGGGCGCTCAGGCCCGCTCCTTCGACATCTCCCGCATCATCGACTACGCACAGACCGATGCCCTCAGCCAAACCGCCCGCTTCTGGTGCGTCCTGGGCCTCATCGCCGGATTCGCCGTCAAGGTTCCTCTCTTCCCCGTCCACACCTGGCTCCCCCTGGCCCACACCGAAGCCCCCACCGCCGGCTCGGTCATCCTCGCCGGCGTGCTCCTGAAGCTCGGAACCTACGGCCTGCTGAAGCTCGCCGTTCCCATCGGCCTGGTCAGCCGGGCCCACAACATTGACGTGCTCATCAAAGTAATGGGCGCGCTCTGCGTCGTCGGCGTCATCTACGGCGCTCTCGCCGCCTGGGTCCAGCGCGACATCAAAAAGCTCGTCGCCTATTCTTCGGTCTCCCACCTTGGTTTCTGCGTGCTGGGCCTGCTGGCCTTAAACGATTACGGCCTGCAGGGCTCCGTCCTCTACATGGTCAACCACGGCCTCTCCACCGGCGCCTTGTTCCTCGTCATCGGCATGATCTACGACCGCTATCACACCCGCGACATCGACCAGATCAACGGCCTCGCCCGCATCATGCCGAAGATGGCCTTCTTCTTCGTCCTCTTCGCCTTCTCCAGCATCGGCCTGCCCGGCCTTAACGGCTTCTGGTCAGAATTCCTCACAGTCCTGGGCGCATTTACCTCCGACCGCCTCGGCATCGCCTTCGGAGCCTTCGCCGCACTGGGCGTCATCCTCGGCGCGGTCTACATGCTCCACATGGTCGGCCGCGTCATCTGGGGGCCGTTACGCGTCCCAGAACAGACCACCGAAGGCCATGACGCTCACGCCGTGCAAGACACCCACGCCACATCTCACGCCACTCCCAACAAGTCCTACAACGACCTCACCGGCCGCGAACTGGGCATCCTCACTCCCCTGGCCATCGCCATCGTCCTGCTGGGCATCTTCCCCAACGCAATGACCCAGTACATCAAAACCCCTCTCCGGGAAATCCAAAACCCGCGCCCGATGGCGCACATCGACGTCGTCCCGCCCCCGATCACCGCCCCAATGACACCCCCGGCCACACTCGCCGCCAATACTAAGGAAACGAACCGTCCATGATCGAGCCCCTTTACAAGCTCCTGTTGCCAGAATTCATCCTCGCCGGCATGGCCTGCCTGCTCTTCCTCCTCGGCACGTCCTCCAGGACCTTTGGCCGCAAGGCCGCCCCCGTCCTGGCGCTCTTCACTCTCGTCGCCATCTTCATCATCCAGCTCACCGGCCGCTCCGACGGCACCGAACCGGCCATGGTCCGCGACTACAGCGGCGCAATCCACATCTCCGAGCTTTCCCGATACATCAAAGTTCTCACCACCCTCGTCGGCATCATGCTCCTCCTGCTCGCCTGGCCCGGCCGCGCCGACGCCCGCGGCAACACCTCCCTCGAACTCGGCAACGACGGCGGCGAGTTCTTCGGCCTGATGCTGCTCTCCCTCTGCGGCGTCTTCCTCGCCGCCTCCGCCAACGACATCATCCTCCTCTTCCTCGCCCTCGAACTGGTCTCCATCCCAACCTACGTCATGGTCTCCGTCTCGCGTCCGCTGGCCGTCTCTCAGGAAGCGGGCGTCAAATACTTCTTCCTCGGCGCAATGTCCGCCGCCCTCATGCTCTTTGGCTTCAGCTACCTCTACGGCACCACCGGCTCAATCCATCTCGACGAAATCGCCACAAAGCTCCGTTCCGCCGCCGGCGACTACGGAAACGTCGTGCATCTCTCCCCGTGGCAGATGCTCGCCGTCGTCATGCTCATCGCCGGCTTCTGCTTCAAGATGGCCGCCGTCCCCCTCCACTTTTACGCTGGCGACGTCTACGAAGGCGCTGCCACCCCTGTCACCGCCTTCCTCGCCTTCGTCCCCAAAACCGCCGGCTTCATCGCCCTCATCAAAGTCCTGCACGCCATCGGCGGCGGCGGCTGGGCCATCGACTACACCGTCTTCAAGCTCCTCTGGATCCTCGCCTGCCTCACCATGACCTTCGGCAACGTCCTGGCCCTCTTGCAGCAAAACGTCAAACGCGTCCTGGCCTACTCCTCCGTCGCCCACAGCGGCTACATGCTCCTGGGCCTCGCCGCCCTCACCGGCGCACAGGCCAAAGCCGTGGGCATGGTCCACGCCATCGCCCGCACCCGCGAAGTCCGCGAAGAAGGCCTGCGCGGCGTCCTGTTTTACCTCGCCGCCTACGGCATCATGAACTCCGCCGCCTTTGGCGTCCTGATGTTGTTGCCCGCCCGCAACAGCCGCGCCGCCACCTCCGCCGAAACCTACGACGACATCGCCGGCCAGGGCCGCCGCCACCTCGCCCTGGGCCTCGCCATGGCCATCTCCTGCTTCAGCCTCATCGGCATCCCCCTCACCGTCGGCTTCGTAGGCAAGCTGCTTCTGCTTCGCCCGGCCTTGCAGGGCGGCAACGGCATGACAGCCCTAGCCATCATCACCCTCATCAACGCCGCCATCTCCGCCGCCTACTACCTCAAAATCATCGCCACCATGTTCCTCAAAACCGACCCCGCCGCCGCCGACGCAGAGGCATCCGTCCCCCGCTACAACCTCCCCGCCGGCTCCTTGCCCATCGTCTTGTCCATCGCACTGTCGGTCGCCGCCACCCTCTTCTTCGGCGCCGTCCCCCGAGCAACCTCCATGCTCTCCGACCGCTCCCGCGAGGCCGTTCAGCTGGAAAACCAGGCAGAAAACCTCCCCGCAGGTCCAGGAACAATCACCGCCGCCGCAAAGTGATCGACGGGGTAGATTGATTGACGGGGATTAGTTGACGGGGATTGATTCATCGATGCATTGATTCATCGGTTCATTAGAAGACAAAAACACTTTCCCTCCCCACCTCAGAACCCCGCATGCACATGCGGGGCTTCTCCCTTGATCCCTGAACCGTCCCCCGACTCCCGAACCCCGCATGAACATGCGGGGCTTCTCCCCTGAACCCTGAACCCTGAACCCTGAACCCTGAACCCTGAACCCTCACGACGCCAGCGGAATCCGCCCCTCCCCCGCTCCATACATCTCCCGCAAAACCGCCTGCCCCTGATCGCTCGCCACATCCGGCGCCCCCAGCAACACCCAATTCCGCGTCCCATCGTTCAGCACCGCCCCACAAAACTCACACGCGTTGCTTGCCCCCCCGGCCTCCGGCGCGCCGCAGCCCGGGCAATGCGCCGACGAAATGCTCTTGTCAATCTGCGTCTTCACCCCATGCCGCCGGCCCAGCACAAGCAAAAGTTTCCCCAGCACGTTCTCCCCCGTCTTCTTCACGCGATTCTCCTTCGTCGCCGCGAATCGCGTACCCGACCAGCGCACCTCCACCACCGCCTTGTCCATCGTCTCACCCGGAATAATGCCAAGCGTCTCCACGCACCCAATCGCCGACTCCGCGAAAAATGACCGTTCCGGCCCGGCCAGTTCCGCCCTCAGCCGCTCCTCAAACGCCTTGCAGAAGTTGTCGCTGGCGATCTTCCTGAGCGGACTCACTTTCGCCAGGCGTCGGCTCGCCTCCCGGCGCCAGAACATCACCGACGCAAGGTCTTCCAGCGCCAGCACGTTAAAGTCAGGATCAGCCCCCCGAAGCTGGTCCACCCCCGGAATCTCGTTCTGCTGGCTAAGCTGCCACTCCGAACCCTGCGTGATCTCGGCCAGCACCCAGTCATATTCGCCGCTGCGCAAAAGTGCCTTGCAGTGCGCAGTTGGCCGACTGGTTCATCTCCACCGCCGCCCCGCAATTCGGGCAGTTGCCCTCAATCAAGCCAGCAGCCCCCGGCTTCGTGGTTGCCCCCGTGCGGCGGAGGAACGACCAAACCTCAACAAACTGCTGCCGCGACGTCGACCCCCCAACGCGCTTGCCGTCCTTAAGCGACACATCGTAATCGGCCGCCGATGCCGCGATGCGCACCGAGATCTCATCAAAAAGCGCATGCGACTGAAGCTGCACCACCGAAACCGAATGGATCTGAAGGTTATCCAGTTGATTCCGATATCCAAAAAACCGCTGCTCATCAAACTGAAGCAGAAATCGCTCATGCACGCCATCAGAGATAAAAGGCCGAACCCGCGAAAGCTCTTGCGCACACCACGCATCCTGGATTTTCACAAAGGCAATGCGCACACGATTGATGAACAGTGCAGCGTCAAACGAAGGATCCCGCTCCTGCAAACCAGCCACCGCTTCCGCAACATGCCCCGTCGTCGACGGCATACCCGAGCTTTCCGCCGCGTCGGCCGGAAACTGATTGGCCAGATAGCGCTGGTAAAGAAAATAGCCGACAACACCAACGATGATCAGCGGGATGCCGAACTGCGGATAATCGATAAACAGAATTCGAATCAGAAACCAGATGCCGCCCCCGCCACTGCCTCCACCACCCCCGCCTCCACCGCCACTATGAAAGCCCCCGCCTCCTCCGCCCCCACCTCCACCACCACCGCCCCCCGAAAAATGCTGCCCACCACCCGCGCGTGCGAAAAGTTCGGCCGGCAAAAGAAGCATCGCAAAAACGCCCGCGGCCAAAAGGCGAATCCGCCGGAACATGGATGTCTTGGATCGGGATGCCATTGAAACCGCTATGGTAATAGGAATCGGTGCAAGCGGGGAGAGGCCACCTCCGCTGTCCCTCCATCCGCATGAGGAGTACGATCCACACGTGGCTTCTCGGCGGATGACGGGCGGGTTGGAAGTTCTGTATCGTGGCACCGGTGCGCCCACCCAAAGGCCGCCCCTTCTGTTCGTCCACGGCGCAGGCCACGGCGCGTGGTGCTGGGACATCCATTGGATGAAAGAGGCCGCCCGCCTCGGCTGGGAATGCCACGCCCTCAGCTTGCGCGGCCACGGCCAAAGCTTCGGCAAAAACCTCCGCCATCGCTGGACACTGGTAGATTACGAAAAAGATGTCATCGCCGTCGCAAAAAGCCTGTCCCGCAAACCAGTATTAATCGGCCACTCCATGGGCGGCACGCTGGTCCAGCGCTGCATCGCACGTAGCGGCGCAATGGCCGGCGTACTGCTCGCCACCGCCGGCACCCGCGGAATCTGGCCAGTCGTGGCACGCATCGCACACCGCTGGCCCCGTCAAGGCCTTCGCCTGATGAGCGGACAGCATGTGTCAGCCCAGGTCCTGCGCGACGCCCTATTCTCAAACGATCTGCCGGAAATAGATTGCCGGCGATATCTCGCACGGATGGAGGTCGAGTCCCTGCCCGCCATCCTCCAACTGATGGTGCCCGCCCGATCGCCCAAATCCACCAAACCGATGTTGGTCGTCGGCGCCGCCGAAGATGCCTTGATCCCCAGGCGAATGATCCGTCAAACCGCCGCCCGGTACGGAGTAAAAGAAATATTCCTGCCCCGCACCGCCCACAACCTGATGCTCGACACACGCTGGCGGCTCGGACTTAACGTGGTCCTCGACTGGGTCGCAACTCTCTAATCTCCGCGCGGCCCGGCTGCCGAGATGTCAAACGGCTTAAAACCATGCCTCGGGGCCGGAGAATTGGCTTTGAACCCAAAGTTCCCCGCGTCAGGATTCTCAAAATCCGGGTCGGCCACCACCGAATGCTCGTCCAGCCCCTTGCCACGCCATTGCTCAAGCGTCAGCCCCTCAAAGCCGCGGCCCCTTCCCGCCGGTTTGCCAGTAAATGTTGTTGTCAAACGCCACGTTGTAACTCGACCAACTCCCCGCCAGCAGGCTGCCGCGCGACCAGTAAACGATGTTGTCCTCAAACGTAAAGCTGCGATGGCTCTCCGCCCGCGTGCGCTGGATCTGCGCATCCCGGCCAAGGGCAAAAATGTTGTTCTTCACAAGGTTGTCCTTGCCATAGTGCTGATGAAATCCGCCGTGCGTGGTGCGGTAGACAAGGTTGTTCTGTGCGGTGATGCCAGCCGATCCTTCATCAAAATAAATCCCCCACCCGCCATACTTAAAAGCCGCAATGTCATGAAAGACATTGTTGTGAATAAAAGTGTCCGGCTGCGCCCCCAACGTATAAATCCCCCCCATGTCCGACAAAACCGGCCCGTCCCCATCGCGCGTGCCGATGTGATCAATCTCGTTAAAATCAATCAGGTTGCCATTCACCAGCGTCGGCGCATACCCCCACGTCCACCCCACTGAAATCCCCGTGTAATAAAAATCGTGGATGTGGTTGTGCGCGATGTGATTGTTATAAACCTGCCCCATCCACAACCCGATGCCGCTGGCAAAAAGATACCCGCCATGGTGAATGTGGCAGTCCGCAATGATGTTGGAAAAAGTCTGCTCATGAACGTCTTTGCGCTGCGCCCCCTCGCCAAGCTTAATGCCCCCCGCGCCAAGGTCGGAAAATTCACAGTGTCGAATGGCATTGTTGCTGCACCCGCCGCGCAGCTCCAGCCCATAACTTCCCAGATGCGTAAAAGTGCAATGATCAAAAAGACAATGGTGCATCCCGGTCCCCACCACCGCCCCATCCACGCCGATCGCCGCCTGCCCAAAACCTCCCGTCGGCGGCTTGGCCTCCCCCGGCTTCGCCTTGGGAAACTCCCATTCCGAATGCGAAAACGTCAGGCCCCGAAACGCCACATACTGAATTTCCCCGCCCGCCGCAGTCCGCCCTGACAATCGCATCACCTGCTGGGCCGCCGGCGTGATCACCTCAACATTCTCCGGCGTCTCCCCCGGCCTCGGCAGGTAATACAACCTCCCCGGCTTCGCATCCAAAAACCAGTCCCCCGGCTGATCCAGATAGCTCATCGCATTTTCAACATAGTAAGGATCGTTGGCTTCCAGATTAAACACGCTGCGCTTCGTGAAGTTGACGACATGATGCTTCTCATCCACCGATTCCACCGGCAGGCGCGACTCCACCCACCGATCAAACACCACCACCTCCGCCTGCGAAAGATCATCATTCCCATCCAGATCGCCCGCGGCAAAAGGAAACCAAATCTTTCCCTTGTTCCAATCCCCTTTGTTCCACTCCTTCTCATCCGGCGAAGGCGTGACATTAAGATACCCAGTATTCGGATGCCGCGCCCGCGAACGCCGCTGCCCATTCACCCAAAGCTCCCGAAAAAACCACCGCCCCGCCTTCACATCCGCCAGATCAACCGCCCACGCATCACGGTCATTCGCCCGCGTCGTCTTCCACCCCGTCACCCGACGCCCAACACTAACAACAGGCCGCGCGCCCGCGGCAGCCTCATAAGTAACCACCGCGCCAGGCGCCCCGAATCTTCATGCGTCAGCACAAGCGTGTCATCAAGGAAATAAGTGCCATCCCCTAAGACAACAGCGGCCGGCGCTTCGAGCGCCTCCCCATCGTTTTTCCTAAACTCGCGCAACGCATCCCGCGCGCAGCAATGGTGGCAAAAGGCCCCACGTTCCCACCGACATGACTGGCCGCCGTACCGCTCCATGCGTCATTCCCCGCCGGCGACACATAAACTGTCACACCAAAGGCGCGGCTGGAAAAAAGGACTGCCAAAATAAGTGCGGCGACGAATTTCATGTGAGAGTTATAGCGTGAGAAGCCGCCAATCGCAGATCACCCCGCACGCGCCTGGATCAGCGTCGCCGCCCAAGCCACGTCCTCCGACGCCAGCGGCGGATCAGCCGCAACCGAATAATCAATATCGTCATGTCCGCCGGCCGCGTACACGCGATCGATGAGCGGCTGGAGGTTCAACCCGACCTCCCCCTCCCCATGTCGCAACGGAATCGGAATGATCGGCAGCGGCGCGGCGCAACGCCATGGGGTACGCCCACCACCGATCGTCCTCCCACGCGCGACGCACGCAGGTGAGGTACGGGGTGCGCCGCTGGGCTGGAAGATCGGTCGTGTCCACCTTCAGCCGGCCGCGCCCCGGATAGCGCAAAAGATCAATCTCCACAATGCTCACTCCACCCCGCGCGTAGTCATCCAGCTTCCTGAAGTAATCCTCATTCAGCCGCCCAGGTCCCTTATTCCACGGACTCAGCACCTCGATAGCCGTGACCACGCGATTGCCATTGGTCGTATCAATGATCTGAACCCAACGCTCATTTATCGGGCCGTCGTACCGCTGGATACTGATCGGATCGACAGTGCCAACAGCGGACGCGCCGGCAAACATCTCCGCCAAGCTTCCACTCTCCACCACGGCAATATCAGAGCGATAAGATCGCCCTCCCTCTTCCCCATCATCTTCCAGAAGCACTCGCTCTTCAGATTGCGCCCGCAGCGCGCGGCAGGAGAGGTTGCAGCGCTTCGCCAATGAACCCGATCAACTTAACGTGAACGTCCGACCACCTGCCTTCAAGGTAGGGGTCCATCCCCGGAAACGGACTCTTGGCCGTAAACATGCCCAGATTGTACGCCACGGCTGTGCACTATTCACGAACGAATCCACCTCAGATCACCACACTCCCCGTCTGCCAACCCCCCGGACTGCTCCCCAAAAACGCCTCCGCCCGCCGCCCCGTCTCATCGTGGTAAATGCCCATGATCTTCTCAATGGCCTCACTCGATCTCTCGCTGCAATCCGCCAGAATCGCCACCGTCCCTCCCGCCCCGCCTCCAGTAATCTTCGCCCCATAAAGCCCCTGCTTCTCATGCTTGCGAACCAGGTCCACAAGCAGATCACATTCGCTGGCCCCCAGCAAAGCGTCATTGGTGTAAGACAGGTGCGATGCGTACATAAGGTGCCCGGCCTTATCCATCGGAAGACCCTGCGCCAGCGTTCCGTGAGGGTGCTTGCCTGCTTCTTCCACAAACGCAATAAAATTCCGAACCCGCTGCGCTTCCAGAACATGATGATCCGCCGCACGTTGAATGGGATAAAGAACCGTCGGATCCACGCTCGTCGCACCATCAATCGTCGGCCCAAACCGCGTCAGAAATTCCCCCCCAAGCATCGCGTCAGGAAGGTACGGCCGAAAAAACCGCTTGTAGTCCTCCGGATCCAGGTTCGCCAGATAACCGCTCATCGGGTCCCCCTCCATCGTCCGATTCGCCGCCTCCCCCATCTCCCGCATCTTCGACAGGATCATCGAGTGCGCCATAAACGCAGCGCATCGCGTAATCGGATACTGCCCGCCGCCCACCGAATGCCTCACGTTTGAATTAACCCCCACCACCCGCATCCCCGCCGGCAGCCCAAGCGGCGGCAGCAGCGTGTGCGGCTGGCAAAGCATCCGCATCATCGACCCGGCCTGCCCCGCGCACGCAGCCGCCTGATCCATGATCCCGCACGGCACCCCCACAACCTCATTCTCAACCTGCTGGCAAAGCGATGCAAGCTCCAGCGCATCAACGCGCCACCGCGCATTAAAATGGTCGACGAGGTTGATCATCGTCGCCACCTCAATGGCCGCCGATGAGCTCAATCCAGCCCCCAGCGGAACCGTCGAATAAAGCGCAACATTCAGCCCCGGAAAAAGCGGGTCCAGCAAATCCACCAGACCATGCTGATGCAGGATCGCCAGGCAGCCAGCGATATAACCCGCCCACCGCCGCGGCCTCGGCGCAACATCCCCAGGCCGCCGCCCCGTCGGATCGGTCCCCGCTGGCGGCGATTCATTAAACTCCCGCCGCAACTCCGCCACCGGCGTCCGCGCCAGCGCCTCCATCGGAATCCGAAACATAAACGGCAGATGCTCGTCCAGCAGGTTAAACGAGAACACCTGTACCTGACGATCCCCCCGATCCTGCACCGCCACAGCCGCCGCACGATCAATAGTCTGCTCGCAAACCAAAGAGCCGGTGTAGTCCGCAATCCCCCCCATCACATCCAGCCGCCCAGGCGCCCGGCTCACTCGTATCGGCTTGCCAAAATCAAAATCCGCGCTCAGTTCCCGGCGCATGTGCGCCAGCAGTGTCGGCACAGGCTCAAGCGTCAGCAGATCGTTGGGGTCAGCCTCAGGGGAGAGCGCCGGTGATGGGGACGCGGGCGGGTTGGGTTGAGGGCTTGGTTCCACTCTTATCCTCCTCCACCCCCGGCAGCACAATTTGCGACCACAACCGCCCGCCGCTGGTAGACTGAAACTGCGCACTCAGCACATAGCTTCGGCCAGTGGAGATAGTCGGAAATCCAAGCTGAAAGCTATACGTCCGCGAAATGCGGTTCCACCGCACACGCTGGTCCTCCAAACTCACGATCGAAGCCTGCCAATAAGCAAGCCGAATCCCCCGAGGCTCAGGGTCCGCCCGCCGATATTCGTATAGCTCAAAAATAAATGTCCCCGCGGCCTTGGTCGGATCCCCAAACTGATCATCAAACTCCACCAGCGCCTCAACCCCGTCAGGATCATTGTCCCCCGTCCAATCCTTCACCTGCGTAAACGAATGAAGGTTCATCTCCGCCGGCCCAAACATCTCGGCCTCAAGCGGGCTGCGCTTAAGAAAGTAAGATTGCGAGCATCCCGCAAGCAAGAGAGCAAAGAAAACCGCAAACAGACGCATGCCCGAAAATGTAGAGGGCCGGCCAAGGGGTGTCAAACCGAAAGAATTTCCTCCGGGCTCCAATGTGCATATCCCCCCGTCTCTTGCGCCAACGCCGGGACACTTCCGGCCGCGCGAGCCACCCAATCCTCCTAAAACCCCTCTTCAATCCACGTCTAAGATCTCGCTCGCCCGCCCTGAGCACCTGTGCGCCCCAACGCCGCTCCCTCACTCAAACGTCGCATATGCCCCCGTCTCCTTCGGCGAAAATGTCCCATAGCTCGCCGGCCACACAATCAAATTCTGCACGTCCGTTCCCGGCACGTCATTGTCATCGATCATGAACCCAATCCAGACTCCCTTCCCCGGCCCAACCTTAAACAGCGTCTCCTCACTGTCTTTCCACGTCACCTTGTCAATCGGCAGCTTGAACTCGTGGACGATCACCTTGCACCTGGACAAGTCCGTTCCATAAACGCTCTCGATTAGCTTCCGCTCCTCCACCGATTTCGCATCCTCCAGCACCTTCACCACGCGTGGCGCATGCTCGGCCGGCACCAGATACGCCTGATTGTTCTTAAAGAAAAACCGCCGCCGCACGATCTGGTCTCCATCCGTCGAAAACTTCGACACCGAAAACTGAAACCCATCAGGGAAAAACCCGTTCAGCATCATCTCCATCGTGTCCTGCAAATGCGTCCCGCGCTCGATCGTATGATCGAACACCACGACATCATCAAACCGCAGGATCTGCACGTACAAATTCTCTCCCTCATACGCCAGCCGAATTACCGCACTCGCGTCCGCCGGCCCCTTGATCGCCGCCGATGCCGTCACCGGTGTCATCACGATCTGCGGCGTGATCTCCCGCCACTTCGCCAGCTCCCCGTCGATTTTCATCGGCCCTTTCAAGCGTGGAATCGTAATCCGCGGCTGCCGCGGCTTGGCCAGCGTCACCGCTCCCTGCCCAGGCCGTTCCGCAAGCGCAGTCGCTTCCGCCTCATCCACCTTCACCCCAAACACGCTCTTCTTGAAGTTGTCGTAATTCTCCAGCGTCATCCAGTGATGGCACGTCCGCACATATTCCCCAATCGTCACCTGCACCTTCCCATCGTTCCCCATATACATCCTGTATTGCCCCGGATGATCCACCCAATACCCGCCCCACATCGCCTCGGCCGGATATCCCAGATATCCCAGCACCAGCCCGTCCTCATCCATCCCGATCCATTCCGTCTGATGCCCCCAACTGCTCAAAATAAATTTCCCCACCGCCTTCACCCCCTGCACCGGCCCATAGTCGTTCATCGCCCGATGCCATCGAAGCGTCCCGTCCGGCCTCGCCCGCACCACGTCCACCGCGCCGCTGTTGCTCAGCCCCATCCCCGTTGGGCTCCCTTCCACGCCCTGCAACGTGATCAGCAAATCCCCATCCGGCGCATACTCCGATTCCGACTGCGCCCCAAGGTTCGCCTTCTTTGAAAAATCATACGCCGACGGCAAAACCGGCGCCTTGAACGCGATGACCGGCTCGGCCGGAAACTCAAAATCCGGATTCCCCTCCTTGTCCAGCCCCTTCAACTTCCAAAGCTGTTCACTCCCATTGCGCAGGCCCCCGCCCTCCACCCCGCAGATCCATCGCCCGCTCAAACTCCTCCGCACCTGCTTCCCGTTCGTATCCAGCACCGGCGTCCCATCGCCGTCGCTCGCATCGATCATCCCATCCCCATTCACATCCCGCACCACCACCTGACCCCCTTTGGCCGACGTATAAAAACCAATCGGCCGGCCCGCATAATTGTCATACCGCACGATCACCACCCCATCCTGCTTCCTCTTCCCATCCGCCTCCATCCGGCTATACCGCATCGCCCCAAACTTCTTCCCGCCAGTCGAGAAAAACGTAATTGGCGCTTCCGCCCCCATCTTCCCCATCGATGGCTTGCCCCAGTACGCATCCGGCTTCCAAGTCCCCGCCTTCTCATCCACCCACCACGTCAACGTCCCGCTATTGTCAAAGAACCGCGTCTTCCCGTTGTTGTCGTCGAAATACGCCCGGTACGGCGAATTTCCAAACTGCGCAAAGCTCTCGTAGGTGCATACGCCGCTCTTATCGAAAACCATCACCCGCCCCGCCCGATCCGTCACCGCAAGCCTCCCCTGCGCATCCATGTCCATCGGCACCCGGCCCGGCGTCGTGTACGGCCCCTTTTGAAACCAGAATCGCCCCGCCTCGATCGGCCCATAAGGCCCGTCTCCCTTTCCAATCGTCCCATCGGCCGCCGGCTTCGCTGGATCGGTCAAATTAAAGAGGTGAATCTTCCCATCCTCATACGACGCCACCGCCAGCCGCTCCCCATTGGTCGCAACCCCCAGCGGCCCCGCCACGCCCTCCAGCTCATACTTAACTTTCCCCGCCTCATCCACCGCCACCACCTTCTCATCACTAACCAGCCACACCACCTTGTGTTTCCGGTCCGCCACCGGCAGCCGCGGCCGCAGCCATCGCCACCCCGTTCTCCAGCTTCGGCTCCTTCAATGACGTCACATAAAGCGTCCCACTCGTGGCCGTCACGTACAGCTTCCCATCCAGCTCCGCAATCCCATCCACCGACTTGTCCTTGCTCTCCAGCGTCACAAACGCCCCGCCCTTTCCCCACTCCATCGGCTTGCCATCCTTCGCGTCGATTCGCGACAGCGTAAACCCGCTCCCCGCCTCGCGCAGCAGCAAAATCGACCCATCCTCCACCACGCAAAGCCCCTGATTATTCGCCGACCCATTAAAAGACCACTGCCCCTTGCGGGTCTTCAAATCCCGCTTCGACAAATTCACCAGCCGCTCGCACCATCCATTGCCCAGCAGCAGCGCCCCGTCCGCCGCAAACGCCGCCCGCACTGTGCTGTCAAAATCCGCGTCCAGCTCCGAGTTGCTGACGCCGTTGTTGGCCGTGATCCCCCGATACTTCCACTTCAAGTCCGCTTCCACCACCCGCACCTGATACTCTCCGGCCTCAATCTTCCCCCCATCGGTCGTCCGCGTCGGCATCGCAAACTCATATTCCCCCTTCTTCAGCGGCAAGGCCTGGAACAAATACCGAAGCGCCGTCCCGTCCTTGCTGAAGATCCCCGCGCTCTTCAATCCAGCATCGCTCGAAATCTCAAACTTTCCCGTCGGCCCACTCACTTTGCCCGAAGCACTCTCGCACACCCCAACCCCCGGCCGCTCCCCCTTCACTCTCCCATCAATATCCTTCTCCGGCGCCCTAAACCCCGCCATCTCCGTCACCCCCCAGCCGCTGGTCGTCGCCTGCCACGGCGCCCAGTCCAACATCGAAACCGCTCGATAATCCCCCTGGTCCGCATCCGCGAATTTCACCGGCAACTGCACCGAGGCCGAATCAAACCCTCCCGTCACCGCCCGCCACGTCCCCAGCGACACGCGCGTCAAATTCCCCTCGATCCGCCCAACGTGCAACGCGAGGTACAGGTTGCGATCCACCGCCAATCCAGTGTGCTTCCCCACGATCAGAATCCCAATCCCCGCCTCGGCCACCACATTGTTAAATAGCGCTGAATCCGTCACATCCACCAGGCTAAACCCCACGGAATTGCTCCGATACACTGTGCAGTTCACCACGCACGACTTGCTCACCTTCGACAGATTGATTCCCGTCAGGCTCTGATCCACCACCACGTTCTCCACCCGCGCCCCGGCCGTCTCCACCACCCGCACCCCAATCGCCCCCCCGCGCACCTTCACCCGCCGCAGCGTCACGTCCGTGGCCTTCGCAATATCAATCCCCACCGCCCCCCCGCGTCCGCACGGATAAATCTTGAATACTCACCCCCCGTCCCCCCACGAATGCGCACCCCCGCCTCCGCCGCCCCCACGTCCAAAATCGTCTTATCGCACCCCGCCCCGCGCACGCTCACCCCCTCCGGCAGCGTCTGCGCCCCAAACGTCCCCTCCGGCAACACCACCACCGCCCCCGCCTTCGCCCCCTTCAGCGCCGCCTCAACGCCCCCCGCCTCCCGCACCACAATCTCCTCCGCACCACACCACGAGCCCGTCAACAATATCAACGCAAAACAACCAACAACCAAATTCAATGATCGCACCATTCCGCATACTCCAATCAAAGCCAAATCAACCAACCGCCCCCCGATACGCCGACCGCCAAAGAACGTTGTGCGCTCCCCATGGAACGGTCATGACGATCGCGTGCAGTATCGTCGGGTTAATATAAGCCCGAGCACCGACAGATCCCCATTTGACCTGTCCACCTCCTTCGAATGTCGTAAGATCACAACCATCTTCGCTGTCGAAACCGAACAAGAAGCCGATGGCAGCTGGATCGCTGAAGTCCCTGAGCTGCCAGGCGTCATGGCCTATGGCACATCCCCAGACGACGCCGTGCGGAGGGTCCAGGCTCTGTCACTCCGCGTTCTGGCTGAGCGACTCGAAAACAATGAGTCAATCCCACAGTTTCAGGCTGTGTTCTCCATCGTGGCCTGATTATGACGACTTGGCCTCCACTTCGGCCAGCCGGGTGCTCCCGGCTCTTATTGTGCATCGGCTGGTTCGAATATTCTGCCCTTGACACCACCCTAACATCAGTCATACCATACCTCCAGCTTCAACACCTTCCGGGGGAACACCAATGCCCACAGCCTCAGGCCATCGCAAGACTGAAATCCATCCATGCCGCCCTCTTCCTTCGTGTCTTCGTGCCCTCGTGGTGAACGAATTCGACCCGTCGAATGGGGGAGATCGCGGGGAGAAAAGGGGGAGATTTCACGTCGAAAAGGGGGGGAAACTGGGGAGGTTTGGGGGAGATTCCGGGGGCGCTTTGGGGGCGCTTCTTAAAAGCTCATTTTTCCATAAACCCTTGTCAATCCTCAGCCTCCTCCTCCAGAACCCACCCAAACAAAATCTTCACACCAACAAACGCCCCCATACCCACCCCATGCCACCCGATATTCGCCCCTAAAATTTGGAACCTTTTTCCTGACCCCGGCGTCACAAATAAACGATCAACCCACTTGTAGTAATTGCAGCACATTGTTATCTTGCTTACGCCCCCCGTTTCTTTTCCAACACAGAGAGGGTCTGAATTCCATGTACAAGCGCACCCCCGACTACGATCCGGCCGATCACATGCTCCGTCCCGAAGACGCTTTCCTCACCCGCCGTGAACTCCTCCAACGAGCCGGAATGGGCATGGGCGCGCTCTCGCTTGGCATGATCCTTAACAACATCGCCGGCGGCAGTATGGCTTCGGCCGCCACCACCGGCGGGCCCCTGATGCCCAAAAATGCTCCCCTCCCCGCCAAGGCCAAGCATGTCATCCACATCTTTGCCGGCGGCGGCCCTTCCCATGTCGATACCTGGGATCCCAAACCCGCCCTCGCCAAATACGCCGATCAACCCCTCCCGGGCCTCGGCGGCCTCGCCTATGCCTCTCCCTTCAAATTCGAGAAGAAGGGCAAGTCAGGCATCGAGGTCAGCGAAGTCTTCCCCGAACTGGGCAACTGCATCGACGACATGTGCGTCGTCCGCTCGCTCTACACCGATGTCCCGGATCACGGCATCGCCTCCCGCTACATGCACACTGGCTCCCTCCAACTTCCCAAGCCCAGCATCGGCTCGTGGGTCCTGTACGGCTTGGGCACCGAAAACCAAAACCTCCCCGGCTTTATCTCCCTGGGCGGCGGCGCTGAAGATCGCCAGGCCTCCTTCCTCCCCAGCCTCTTCCAGGGCGTCAACGTCGACTACTCCCGCGGCATGCCCCTCGACAAGGTCCTCCTCAACCTCCGCAGCCAGTTCGTCAATCCCAAGGACCAGCAGGTTCAGATCCAGCTCGCCCGCCAGCTCAACGGCCTGTACTCCGAAAAACTGCACAAAGACGAACAGCTCGAAACACGCATCGAATCCTTCGAAATGGCCTTCAAAATGCAGGCCGAGGCGATGGACGCCTTCGATGTCTCCAAAGAGCCCGAGGCCGTCAAGAAGATGTACGGCGATTCCGACATGGGCAGCAAGCTCATGGTCGCCCGCCGTCTCGTGGAACGTGGCGTCCGCTTCGTCCAGGTCGAGGCAGGCGGCTGGGACCACCATGCCAACCTCGAAGTCGCCCTCCGCCGCCAGGCCGGCTCCATCGACGGGCCCGCCGCCGCACTCCTCAAAGATCTCAAGCAGCGCGGCCTTCTCAAAGACACCCTCGTCATCTGGGGCGGCGAGTTTGGCCGCACCGTCACCGCCGACACCGGCGCTGCAACCCCAGGCCGCAATCACAACGGCCAGGCATTCTGCTGCTGGATGGCCGGCGGCGGCGTCAAGGGCGGCACCACCTACGGCGCAACCGACGAATTCGGCGCCCGCGCTGAGGTCAACCGCGTCGGCGTCCATGACCTGCACGCCACCATCCTGCGCGCTCCTGGGCTTCGATCACACCAAGCTCACCTACCGCTACAACGGCCGCGATTTCCGTCTGACAGACAACTTCGGCAAGGCGATCAAAGACATCATTGCCTGATCTAACTCCGGCAGGCCCACTATGAAAAAGAAACACGTCCTGGGTGGATTCCTCTCCGGCCTTGCACTCTGGGCCGCCACCAGCGCATCCGCCGCGCCCTTCCGCGTCACCCTCCCCGGCAAAGCACCCGGCGACGCCCCCGCGTCCGACCCGGCCATGACCGACGACAAGCCCGACATGAAGGCTACCGACAAGTCTGACATGAAGACCGATAAGCCCGACATGATGAAGGGCCCCGACATGAAGGGCCCGGATGCCCCCGCCACCGCTACCGATCTCACCCCCCAGCAAACACAGTTCTTCGAATCCAAGATCCGCCCCATCTTCGCCGCCAAATGCGCCAAGTGCCACAGTGCCGCCGACGGCAAATCCAAAGGCGGCCTCGTCCTCGACACCCGCGAAGGCTGGGCAAAGGGCGGCGACAACGGCCCCGCCATCGTCAGCGGCAATCCCGCCAAAAGCCTCGTCATCAAGGCCGTCTCCTACTCCGATCCCGATCTTCAGATGCCCCCCAAGGGCGAGAAACTCTCCGACGCTGAAATCGCCGACCTCACCGCCTGGATCAAAATGGCGCTCCCGATCCACGCGTCCCCGCCGCCGGTGCCGTAAAGCTCAACGGCATGAACGACAAATCCAAGTCCCACTGGGCCTATCAGCCCGTGAAAATGCCCGAAGTTCCCGAAGTCAAACAAAAGGGCTGGGTCAAGAACAACATCGACAACTTCATTCTCGCCAAGCTTGAAGAAAATCAGATGGTGCCCCAGCACATCGCCAATCGCGAAACGCTGCTTCGCCGCGCCAGCTACGATCTCATCGGCCTCCCCCCCACCCCTGACGAACTCTACCGATTCAAAGTCGACTCTGCCCCCAACGCCTTCGAAAAAGCCGTTGATCGCCTTCTCGCCTCTCCACAGTATGGCGAGCGGTGGGGCCGCTTCTGGCTCGACAGCGCCCGCTACGCCGACACCACCGGCGACGGCGGCAATCGCAACCAGGATTATCGCTATGCTTACGCCTGGACCTACCGCGATTATGTCGTCAAAGCCTACAACGACGACAAGCCCTACGACCAGTTCTTAAAGGAACAGATCGCGGCCGACCTTCTTCCCGATGCCGCCAAAAATCCCGACTCCCTCGCGGCCCTCGGGTTCATCACCGTCGGCAAGCGCTTCCCCAATAACAACGACACCATCGACGAGCGCATCGATACCCTGAGCAAAGCCACCATGGCCCTCACCGTCTCCTGCGCCCGCTGCCACGATCACAAGTTCGACCCCATCCCCACCGCCGACTATTACGCCTTGCACGGCGTCTTCTCCAGCATCAACGAACCCAACGACAAGCCGATGATCGGCAAGCCTCCTACGCCGGCCGAAAGCGCCGACTACGAAAAGAAGCTGGCCGAACTGGAACAGAAAAATAAGGATATTTACTTCGACTCCATCAAGAACAAGTCCGCCGAATACCGCAAGAACATCAGCGCCTATCTCCAGATCCAGATGCTCTCCGGCAAGGAAAGCGCCGAGAACGTCGCCGAAAAGCGCAAGCTCATCGCCGACAACAAGCTCGACACCGATCTGATCCGCTTCCTGGGCCAACCTCGCGCCAATGATCCGGTTTTTGCGCCGCTGGCTTGGTTCGCCGAGTGTCCCGCCTCCGAACTGTCCAACGTCGCCCCAAAGTTGCTTCAGGACATTCAGACCGACAAGGCCATCAACCCCCTCGTCGCCCAGGCCTTCAAAGGCGTCTCGGCCTCTTCCATTAAAGACATGAAGAGCGTCACCGACGTGTATGCCAAGCTCTTCGGCAGCCTTGACCAGAAGGCCGAGGCCTACATCCAGGCCGCCCGCGTCACCAGCGGCGACAAGATCCAGGGCTTCGACGATGGCTCGGGTCAGTTGGCCTGCATGCCTTTTAAGGTTGAGCCAGCCTCCAAGCTCACCACCGCCCACCTGCGCGAAATCGACGGCAACCTGGCCCTTGGCAACAATCCGGGCAACCAGTTCCGCTTCAATGCCATCAACGCCCTCGAACTCACCCATCCCGGCGATCCCGGCCGCGCCATGGTCGTCACCGACGCTAACCCCCACGACTCCCCCATCTTCATCCACGGCGATCAAAGCAAGCACGGCCCCATCGCCCCCCGCCAGTTCCTCCAAATCCTATCCGGCGCCGACCGCAAGCCGTTCAAGATCGGCAGTGGCCGCTTGGAACTGGCTCAAGACATCGCAAGCAAGGACAACCCCCTCACCGCACGCGTCGCCGTTAACCGCGCCTGGATGCACCATTTTGGCGAAGGATTTGTCCACACCCCAGACGATATGGGCGTACAGTCCGAGCCTCCCACCCATCCGCAGCTGATCGACTACCTCTCCTACAAATTCATGGAAGAAGGATGGTCCATGAAGAAGCTGCACAAGATGATCATGTTGTCTGCGACCTATCAGCAGAGTAGTGACACCAATGCAACCTTCGCCAAGAAAGATCCCGAAAACAAGTTGCTCTGGCGGGCCAGCCTGCGCCGCCTCGACTTCGAATCCATCCGCGACTCGCTGCTGATGTTCACCGGCAACCTCGACCGCCGCGTCGGCGGCCGACCCGTGAATCTCTCCGACGAGCCCTACAGCTTCCGCCGCTCAATCTACGGCTACATCGACCGCGGCAAGCTCCCCGAGCTTGTTCAAGAGTTTGATTTTCCAGACCCCAATCGACCCAACAGCCGCCGCACCAGCACCATCGTGCCCCAGCAGGCCTTGTTCCTCATGAACAGCCCCATGAGCGCCGACGTAGCCCGGCGCGTCGTCACCCGGCCAGAGTTCCTCGCCGCCCCCGACGACAACGGGCGCGTCCGAGCGCTCTACATCGAACTCTACCAGCGCGAAACCCCGCGCTGCCGAAGTCCAGATGGCCGCCGACTTCTTCCGCGCCCACAACTTCTACGACCCCAACGCGACCAAAGGTCGCCCCTCCATGGCCGCCAAAAAACCCGGGGACAAAAAAGACCCCAACGACATGGCCATGATGATGGGCGGCGCCACCGACGCCATCAAAAACGCCGGCGAAGCCGTCGACCGCCGCCCCTTAACCCTATGGGAACAATACGCCCAGGCCCTCCTCTTCACCAACGAACTGGCGTACGTCAACTAAACCCGATTCGCAG
Source organism: uncultured Phycisphaerales bacterium (assembly GCA_963788015.1). Lineage (GTDB taxonomy): Bacteria > Planctomycetota > Phycisphaerae > Tepidisphaerales > Tepidisphaeraceae > JBBRHH01. The sequence continues at coordinate 566,439 of CAWBEY010000010.1, read as the reverse complement.
ATAAAAGATGCTGAGCATCACGCGCCCAGTTGCGCGGCCAGTTCCAACGCCCTGGCAACCGCGAACTCGGGGTCCGAGCATAAGTTCGCGGCGCCAACCAAATCGCCCAACGGCCCCTCACGAATCTTCAGGAAAAGCCGCGAGTCCGCCGTGCATATCACCAAGTCTCGTCGCGCGAGCGCAGAGTTTGAACAGACATCTGCAGGCCAATCAGGCTGTTCTCGTCGAGGCGAGCATGCTCCGAAACAATCAAAATAAGGACCCGCTGATTTGCCCCCGCCCGCTCCGCCAACCGCCCCAGGTCCGGCGGCCGCATCTTCTTACCTTTCCGCCCCTCCACTCGAAAGACCCCAATGGTGGAAGGCAGCAGTCCCGCATCGATTCCAAAACGCCCCAGTTCCTCATCGCTGGCTCCATGATCCACATGATCCACTGCGGCGATTGGACGAAGCAGGTCGAGCGCCACCAGAAACGCAAGGAAACTCACAGGGGCGATCAGGCAAGCCGTGCTCCACTTCCCCATGGCAAGAACGCCAAAAGTCGTGCCAAAGGCAAAAGATCCCCAGATGCTGATGAGAAGCGCCAGTCGCTGCACCGACGTGTGGCGGGTGGAGAGGTAGAGCGCCATACCCAGCCGTTCCAGGAGCCGCCCACGCGTGCGGTCACGCAGAAAATAAATCAATTGAACCGTTTCCAGGCCCAGGTCAGTAAGCACACCCGTCACATGGGTCGTGCGCACAACCGAGCCAGAGATTTGAGTGATCGTGGCATTTTGCAGGCCCATGGCGAGCGCGGGCAGGCCGAGCATCGGGAAGAACTTCCAGTAAGCATCAGGTTGGATCCTCCCGTCCATATCCACGATCGCGCCCGCGCAAACCATGAACACGCCCAGGAGCAACGCTTCAACACCCAGCGCCAGAGCGTACACCGATCTAATCCCATGGCGCCGGCCGCTCTCCAGCAGCACGCCGCTGGCCATGGCGCCGGCAACGAAAAAGACAATCGGCATAAAACAATAGAGGGCGTTGCTCCAGTTTCGGGCCGCGAGGCGCGCCCCCAGAAGCGCCGTATTGCCGGTCATGTTGGAAGTGAAAATGTTGTACAGGAGCAGGTAACCAACGGCATCGACAAAGCCCCCAACCCAGGCCAGCGAAACCGCCAGTCGGGCCTTTTGGCGGAGCGTGTAAGCAGAAGTATGGAGCATGAAAAACCAATCAAGACGCCGACGAATCATTATCGGCATCACCCCGGCCATGAAACAGTCTCCCACGAATCACGCACAGGGTTGGCCACAATTTCAACAACACTTGACCTCATCCCCCGGCAGCCTGATAATTTATGAGGATTGAATTTGGCAGCGTAGCTCAGTTGGCAGAGCATGGGATTCATAAGCCCAGGGTCACAGGTTCGAGTCCTGTCGCTGCTATTCCCCTTAGTGCGCTACAACTTCTTCAAACGTCCAGGTGCCCCATAGCTTGGGCGTCAGTTCCGCTTCGCTGGGAACATCGGCCGTAATGCCAGTGGCCTTGTTGTTCCAATACACCCGCTGCAGAGTTTGAAAGCCATTGCCCCGCAGCAGACCAACGTCTCCACGAATACGCAGGCCCGCCGTCGCCTTCATCCCCAGCACGGCCAGTGGGATCGAAGCTTCATAGTTCCCATCCCCGCCAGCCAGTTCAACCTTATCGCTGACATCCTCCACAACATCCAGCGTCACGGTTCGCCAGGGCGACGAGAACCGCACCGGCTCCTTTGTTCCCGGCACCACCGCCCGATACAGAAGGGCCAGCGTCTTCCCCTTGACGCGCGTGATCAAAAGCCGCTCATCGCCCGCCACTGGCTTGCCCCGCGCAGGATCGGCCGACGCGTCAGCGCCGATCATGACGTCCAGCGCGCCACCGGTCTTGAATGGAGCGTTAGGAGTTTCGCCTGAGTTTTGGAGAAGTGTTTCGCCCGCGTCGCGCCAGGCGATGTAGAGCCGCTCGCCGCTGACCATCACGGCCGCCGACACATCGTAAGGCTTGGACTTGCTGTTGAAATTCGCCGCGACCCCACGCTTGTCCACCGACGCCCATTTCGCCCCGGACCAGTCATCCAGCAGACCATCCACCTTCGGCGCTGCCGCCCGAATCTGCACCGTCAGCATCTCCTGGCCCCTGCTCTTTTGCCGCTGCGCTTCCTGATCGATCGTCCACGTGCGCGCGGTGGCCAGGCTCTCTTCTGTCACACTTATTTTTTGCTCCGCAAGCCGCCTGATCGTCTCCAGACCATCCACGCGCACAAGGCTGGTGCGGCCGCCGTCAACAACGTACACGTTGCCATCTTCGGTCTGCGTGATGGTCGGCCAGAAGTTCTCATCGTGGAGGCTGACGTCGTTGAGCAACATGCCGCGCTGCGCGATCGGCATCGACCACGACCGTCCCACCCGCACGTCGCGAAAAAGCTCTCCCACAAACAGCCCGTCGGCCGTGAAAAGATACATGTTCCCCATGTTGCCGTTAATGCACCATAGCGGCCCGGCGTCGCCTGTGCGGGGCGTGACTGTGTTGCCAACGAGTCGCGTCGTCCCGATCAACTGCCCGGTCTCGCTGGGCGGAGGGGCTTCGTGCGAAGGGTGCAGCCCCGGCCAATTGCTGGCGTAACACCACTTGGCAACGCCATGCAACGCGCCGCCGACCGACTGGGTGCGAAGGGCTTGGGAGCAACCGTCAGCAGCGTCCACCCATCGCGCGTCACCAGCGCCTGATCTCCGCCGGAGCTTGTCGGCGGCTGCGAATCGGCTACCAGAACTTCACCCTCCAGCGCGTAGATCGGCACTCCGGCTTCCGAGAACTTCGTCGGCGCAAAACGCATGGCCTTGCCATCGACACGCGAGGCCACATAGGCCAGATCGTCCATCACCGTCATCCCGCCCACATTTGCCTTGATGATCGTCACCTCCTCGGGCTGCACACGTCCGTCGCCGTTCAGATCAGACCAGGTGAACATGGCATGGTTCTTTGCAACGTCGCCTTGCGGATCGACTTCCTTTGGCCATCTGGATAGAAACGCCTCGGTCTTCAGCAGTTTCCAATCGCTCGCCCGGCCCATGCTCGCGGCCGGAATTGCCAGGCCGCCGCGGTCGATCCACAGGGTTGCGATCCCTGCGCCGTTGGTCGGATTGCTGTTGTTCCAGTTGCTCCAGTACCGCTGGCCATTGGTGTAGACGGGGGTCTCTGGCTGGCCACCCGGAAATGCCTCATCGCCAGCGGGCGCTCGATAGAGAATCGAGACGATCTGATTCGTACCCTTTTCCCAGTCCAGCTTAAATTCCATGGCGCGGCAGTAAAAGCGTGTCTTGTCTTTGGGATCGAGAGTTCCGCCGCCGCCGTATTCGCTGGGCCCGTAGAACGCCTTGACGAGTTTTCCATCGAGAGTCCAGACGCTCACGCGCTTGGGTTGGAAATCCGTCTCGGTCACCCACAGGTGATTTTCGCTGTCGATGGTCAGGCCATTGGGGTTGTTCATATGAAGCGTGTCATACGGACCGGCCACCGGTTCGCCGGGATGGCCGATGGCGCGCCGGGTGCGCCGAGTATCGGAAAAGACTTTCACCTGATGGCTCTTGCCGCGATCGCTGATGTAGAAATTGCCGGCGGCGTCGAGCGTCAGGTGTTGTGGATCTTCCAGGTCTTGAACAACAACTTTTGGTTCACCGATATGCGCGACGTCTTTCAATGCCGCCGCGGGGTAACGCAGAAGTTGTTTACCGGACAGGACCAGGAGCCGCCCTTGCGCATCAAACGCCAGCCCGCGCGGATCCTCCATCGCGATAGTTCCGACAACCTTGCCCATCTTGGCATCCACAAAAAGCAGCGACTTCTTCTTAGGCAGGCTGCAAACGATCATCTGATCGTGAACCGCCAGGCCGCTCAGCCCGCCTTCATCCTTGCTGGCAAACGCATACTTCACCACCGGCTTGTCCCCGCCCTTGGTCAGCGCCGTAAGGCGCAGCTCGGTTTCCCACGACGATCCGACATAGGCATAGGTGGCCGGATCGGCATCCTTGCCTGCGTCTCGGGCCAGGTGTTGTGCGCCGGTCCAATTGCCGCCGACCCAGCCGCGCCCGCCGATTTTCTTGCCCGTTAAATCCACCCACGCCAGTCCGTGACCGCCCTCGGCCACGTAGCTCCCAAGATAAACCATTGGCTTGTTAACCGGTGACTGCGCGGCCGGGACAAAAACCGCGCTGCACGGGGGCGTATGGTTGGTGAGCCAGCAGCCCGTCGAATCGGCCGTCTCCCACGCCGGATAGCCGCTGTTGTAAATGGAAAATTCAAAGTGCAGGTCGATCCCCTTACGCACGAGGCCGCGCACGTGGTACTCGCCGGGCGGCACAAACTTGCCGGGGATGTGAAACAGGCCGTGACTCGCAGCTTCAGGATCCCGGCCCAAGTCGTCCTGCCCATCCCACCACGCGGTGTTGTCGCCGGCCGGAAACGGCTTCTCACTCACCAGGTTGCGCATGCGCTGTCCATCCTCGCGATCAATGACGAGTGTGACGATGCCCGGCTCAGGCAGCTTAAAATGAATGGCGATCGGGGGGTGGGCGTCAGCCACTGGCGCAGGCGGCGGAATGACGGCGGCAATGTCCGACTTTTCAAGCGGCGCATACGCCTGAAGCTCCCCCAGCCAGATACGCTTTCCGTCCCTGGTGTTGCCCTTGAGATGGTTGTGTCCCTCGGTGGTGGTCCTGGTAATGCGGATGCGGAGGGCGCGGGTCTTTACAGGATTGCCAAAGTCAATCCAGTTCACGCCTAACCCGCGCGGGTATTGATTCTCCAGACCATCAAATGACTTGACCGTTTGCCAATCCTTCTCGTCGGCCTGTTTGGGCTGCTGATCGGCCCCGCCGATGTAACGCTGCACTTCGCCGCTGGAAAACCCCGCCCAAAGCCGCATTCAGCCCCACAACCTGCACATCGGCCGGCCACACCAGCGTCATCGTCTCCGGGTGCTGTGGCGAGACCACTTGCTCCGCCCCTTCCTTGCCATTGTCCCACGCGCCCATGTTCCATCGTTCGAATCATTCACCAGATGATCGGCCTTTTCAGCATTGGCTGATGCGCTGACGACGGCGAACGGCGCGACGTTGGCGACGCGGTCGGCCAGGATGTATACGCTCCCGAGCCAGCCGTGGTATTCACGATCGGCCGCATCAGCGTTGTGCGTGAACCGCAATGCGCGCGTCGTCGTGCCCTTGGGAAGCACCCACACTGCATATTCCTCTCGTCCAACTTCCTTATTCGTCGGCTGCCGCTCGGAAATGCGCGTCGCCGGCAGCCACTGCGATTCATCGTTCAGCCGGCCGGGAGATGCTGCGACCGGCTTAAGAAAGCTAAGCTGTCCGCCCGCGCGCACCAGGACCGACCCTATGGGGACAGCCCGGGTGAAGCCGATGCGCAGATGCCGAAGGCCGGTGTTTTTACCCTCGCCAAACTTGACCCCATCCCAGGATGGCTCGGACTTGCTGGTCCACATCACGTGCTTCGCGCCATCTTGTACTTTGAGTGGTTGTTCCTGGCCGTCATTCCACTGAGCAAACGCGGTCGGGGCAATGTCTTCGGGCGTGATGGTTTGGCGCACGAAACCGTCAGTCGGCGCCTGAAGCGGCCCTGCGATGGCCGGGAGACCCAGCAACAGCGTCAATGAACCGACGATGATCTTTAATTTGCTTGGCATGAACAGGTTCCTTAGTGACGCTGATTTTCACAGCACAAGTGGCTATTCAAACAGCGACAACTGCCGGCTGTTTTGCACGATCGTTTCCACGGTTCCGTCATGGAAGCGGGTCACCAGCTTGTCGCCCGGAGTGACGGCCGCCGCGCTTCGGATGATTTCACCGGTCTTCTTAACGGTCGTGATGGTATAGCCGCGCTGAAGCACCTGCTGCGGACCAAGCGCGTTGAGCTGAAGCGCGCGGGTTTCGATCCGCTGGCGGCAAGATGTTTGGCGCAGGCGCATTACCCGATGAAGACGTGATTCCAAACCGGCGACCTGTTGACTGGCCAGGCGCAGCGTGTGGCGGGGGTGCCGCTGGCGCAGCTCCCCTGACAGAGTCGACAGCCGATCATGATGCGTGCGCAGGCGGTGAATCATCAGGCGGCAAAGCGTGTCGTGCCGGGCATCGAGAAGGTTGCGGCTGCGCAGGAGCAGGAGGCCCGGCCGGTGCTCCTCAAGTCGGGCATGCAGACCGTGCAAAGAAACCTGCAACTTGCGCAGGCGAGCTCCCAGCGCAGGAACAGCGCCCGCTGGCGATCATCCAGGAGCTGGCGAAGCGTGTTGATGCGGTCCATTGGCCGGCGGAAAACAGCATGGCGCTGTGTCGCGGCAAGTCGCTGACGCGCCTCGTTCAAGCGCATGCGCAGCTCCCGGCGAAGTCGCAGGCCCAGAGCGTCGGTGGTGTCGGGGGCAATGCGCCAATTGGCTGTGATGACCTGCGCCGCCTCTGTGGGCGTGTGGGCATGATAATCGGCCGCAAGATCGGCAATAGAAGTATCAACCTCATGACCCACGCCGGTCACGATGGGGATGTTGGAGGCGGCAATGGCGCGGGCGAGGACTTCCTCATTGAAAGCCCAAAGATCTTCCAGCGATCCGCCGCCGCGGGCGAGGAGGATGACATCAATCGGCCCCAACGCATCGGCATTGCGGCTGAGATCGCGGAGGGCCCCGGCAATCTTGGCCGCGCAGCCATCCCCCTGCACGGCCACATGATAAAGCATGACGCGCAGCCACGGGAACCGGCCAAGGACCTTGAGCATGTCCTGAAGGGCGGCCGTCTCCTGACTTGTGACCAGCACGATGGATTGCGGGAAACGCGGGAGTGGCTTTTTGTTTTCGGGATCGAATAGGCCCTGCGCTTCAAGTTTCGCCTTGAGCTGTTGAAAGGCAAGCTCCAGCGCCCCTTGGCCAAGAGGATCAAGGCGGGCGACATAAAGCTGGTAGTTACCGCGCTTGGGAAACACACCGATCCGGCCAGTGGCTAGCATCTCCATCCCGTCGCCCGGCTGGAATTTCAGGCGCACCGCATCACTCTTAAACATGACGCAGTCGATGCACGAATCGGGGTCTTTGAGCGTGAAGTAGAGATGGCCGCTGGCGCCGTGGCGTTTGAAGTTGCTGGCCTCGCCGCGAACTGTGAAACTAGCTGGAACGCCCGCCTTCAGCGCAGGTCAATGGTGGCAGTAAGCTGGGAGACGGTGAGGATATTGTCGGATGTAGACGGTCTTGGCACTGGAAACAGCGCGGGATCGCGGCCGCCCGTTTCCGCTGGGCGACTTGCTCTTGAAAATCGAAGAAGTTCATGCTGGCCATGCACGGGTCCAAAATCCTTCGACAAAATCAGACTGGGGCGACACCACCTCGCCTCCGATGCACCCATCCTACCCCGGCCGCGCGAAGTTTCGCTACCAACGCGGCACTGCCCGATTGTTCGGCCAGTTGTCTCTCGGCTTCCGTGATCGGGATCACCCAGAGAAGGTTCACTGGATCACCTCGAAAGGAGGGGAGAACAATCTGGGGCGTGTCGGTCGGATCTTTCAGAAGTAAGATGCTTGTGAAGCCTGCCGAACCCTCGCCGCCGGGGAAGTTGAAGCCGGCGACGGTGTGGCCATCACCCAGCCAGGAAAATTGCGTCCACGGAAACGCGCTCAGCGCACTCATCGCCAGCGGCACATCGTCGGCAAAGGCCGCGAGCGGGCCGTCGATGCCAATAGCCAGTTCGATCCGGCGGGCCTGCGCCGCGTCGTCCACAAACTGCTCGACCACCGGCTGCGCTCGGACGCAGACGCCCATCGTCATGAAAATCGTCGCGTCATTGTGAACATACCGTGCCAGCGCCTTGGGCGGCCACTGGTTGCCATGAATGGCGAAATAGTTGGCGGCGGGGCCCAGGATTGGTTCGATGGCGCAGCGGAACGAGGTATGAATGGTTGGCCAGGGGCTGGTGTCCCAGAAACGCCAGTAGTCTTCAGATTGGCGGACGCGGTCGAAGAGGGCGTTGGTTTCGGGCGTACCCAGCGGCCAGCAGATGGGGCTTTGTTCGATGCAGTCCCGCGCATACCCCGCAAAGCCGTTGATGCCGCTCCAGCCTGGGATGATGGCGAGGATCTCGTCGATCTCCAGCAGCGCCGCGGCGTCGCCTTCCTCAAACCACACGACTCGCAGCGTCCGTGGATCGGGAGCAAGAGCGCTTGAGGATGAGCGAGAATTCGGCGGGAAGAAGCGGCGGCCGGCCGGCGCGAAGGGCCTCTTCATCCAGTTCCTCGGCGCAGGAACAAGCTGCGCACCCAGACGGTTTTCATTCCGAAGACCGACTTCTCCCCAGCGAAGAGTGAGAAAAAGATGCCGTCGCCGTGGCGCTCGACGAAGGCTTCAAGATTGCCGCTGGGAGAGCGTTCGTTAAGCAGGACCTGCGCATCCTCCATGGGGTGTACCTCTTGCCGGGAGTATTACGGGGTTAGGCAACGGGATGCAAGGAAGGTCCAGGTAGGTGCAACGATCTTCAACCAAATGCCGGTTCTACCTGCCGCAGATAAGTGATACCATGAACAACATGGAACTCTCTCCTGAAAACCAGGCGATTCTCCTGGACATGGCCGTGAGGCTATTCGCGATGCACTTGAGGGGCGTTTTGAGTTTCGGATGCCGGACAATGTTGATCCGGAACTGCTCCAGCCCGCGGGTTGCTTCGTGACATTGCACGAGGCAGAAACTCACCATCTCCGCGGTTGCATAGGAAGGATTCAGAGTCCCGAACCGCTCATCAAGTCCGTGCAGGAGACGGCGGCGGGGGCGCTGGAAGATCCCCGTTTCACCGGGCGGCGCATTGGGCTTGACGATCTGCGCTCGCTGGAGATTGATATCAGCGTCTTGTCGCCGCTTGAGCCGTGTGCGGACATGATGGATTTCGATCCTGTTGAACATGGCATCTACCTGGTTTTTGGGCAGCGCAGCGGCCTATTCCTGCCGCAGGTCGGCGCGGGAGACGGGGTGGACGCGAGAGCAATTGCTGGATCGGCTGTGCAGTGAAAAGCTCGGACTTTCGCCGCTGATCTGGCGCAACCCGCATGCGAAGCTGTTTCGGTTTACGACAATGATCATCGGGCCTGAATTGTTTGTGCGGAAGAGGCGGGGTGGAGTAGCGCGCGATTTATTACGTTTCACGAGCCAGCGGCATCCGCGCGGCCAACAGCGCGGATGAAAGCCTCGATTTTCTCACCCGATTTGTGGCCCGGCATTGACTCAACGCCGCTGCTGACGTCCACGGCGAACGGGCGGATCATGCGGACGACCTGTTCGACCGTCTCGGGCGTCAGGCCGCCGGCCGCGATGATGGGCGGCAGGTCGCGCCACTGATTGCCGCCAAGGTGGCGCTGGATCGTTGTCCAGTCGTTGGGGATACCCGTACCCCCGGCCTGTTTCGTGCCCGAAGTTTCGAGAACCAACCCCGTGAGGTTCGAGAGGTGATGCACCCCGATCGCTTCCCGCCATCCGTTTAGTTCATCGGCAAACGTATCCGGACTGACGCGCACGGCCTTGATGATGCGGAGCGGCGCCAAATCCTTCACCTGTGCAGGCGTTTCATGGCCGTGCAGTTGAACATGCCGCAGAGAAAGTGCGGCGCACACCTCTCGAATATGCTGCGAAGCAGCGTCAACGAACAACCCAACCGGCGTCACAAACGGGGGTAGCGCCGCGAGGATGGCGCGGGCGGTGTCGAGGCTGATGTTGCGCGAGGCCGGCGGGTGGAAGACCAGGCCAATCGCATCCGCGCCGGCGGCGGCGGCGTCGACCGCATCTTCGACGCGCGTTACTCCACAGATTTTGATGCGCGTGCGAGACATTTATAAACATCCTAAAGATCAGAGGTATGGGCCGGTTCCGCCCCATGCCCTTCTATCGGCAGGGGGGGCGGGGCGAGAAATTGATGCTCGAATGAAACCAAAGGCGGATACACGGGCGGCGGAACGTAAACTGGGATCGCGATCGGCGGGTGTTTGCGAAAGCCATAATGCAGCCACCAGTTCATCAGGAGGAACAGCGCAGCAAACACAGCCATCACTATCAATGCACTTCCAATTGGAAGATCTTCAGGCTGTGACGGGGATGGTTGTCCGTGCGCAGCAACACTGAAGAGAACTGCGGCCAGCACCGCGGCCGAGTTGTTGAAGGCGTGGCAGAACATCGACGCCCTGATGCTGCCGCTTCGCTCGGCCACATAGCCCAGGTACAGGCCCAGAAAAAAGACCAGGACGCTTTGCACCAGGTCCATGTGCAGGATCGCAAAGAGGAGGCTGGAGATCACGATTGCGGAGGCGACTCCCCATCGCTGTCGGAGACGCGTGGCGATGTAGCCGCGGCAGAGCATCTCTTCAAAGATGGCCGGGAGAATACCGATGACAACAACGGCCAACACCAGCATGCCCCCGCGCAGGCTGGACATGGCTTTGTTGAGCGGCTCGAGGGTCTGGCTGCGTGGGAGGGGGTGAATGCGGTCGATCGTGCTATAGGCGACGGCCAGGAGGCCTTGAAGGCAAAGAATGGACAGACCCATCAGGATCAACATGAACCAGGAATTGTTGGAGCGTCGTAGACGAAGACGGTCAATCAGCGGCGTGCGGGAAAGCCTGGCCGAGCTAAGGGCGGCCGCGCCGATGACAAGTTGGTTCATCACCAGCATCGGGAAAAGTATTTTCGGCTGGAGCATTTGAGCAACAAGGCGTTGCTGCAATTCCTCGAAGCTGGCGGCGCCGGACTGCCGCATGGCTGAGACCATAAGAACGCCGCCGAAAACAACCTGCGCCAGGACCATGGCCGCCAGGGCGACGATGTAGGTGACAAAGACAGTCCAGACGCGCGGACGGGAGTTAGAGGGCGGCGGGACAGGCGCGTAGTGGAAGACCTGGGCGAGCGGCGGCAGCTCGTCGCCGGGAGGCGGGATAAAGGGGACGTCGGTCATGGGGTGAAGTTGCTATCTTAGGCTTTTAACGACAGGAACTGAAAATAGCTTCTACGGCGGCGAGGAAATTTCCCGTTCGATAAGCTCGCGCAGGATCGAACGGTGGCAGCGGGATTCGCGGGTGCAGGCCGAGGAGCAGAGGAGGGTGATGGTTTCGCCCGCGCTGATGCGTCGGGCGAGGGCGCGAATCTTTTCGCGGTTGGCGTGTTGCTCGCGGAGATAACGCTGGCGGTATTGCGCCAGGTGATGGGGAGTTCCTTCTTGCCATGAAACGCCGCCAGCAGATCGGCGCTTGGGCCCAGGGAAGCGTCCCATTGGTCCCAGGTCTCCTGATCTTTGGGAAGAGCGCGCGGGCGGTAGCGCGTGATGAGCAGGCGGTGGCCGTCGTCTGGCTCGGCCGGGTCGTCCCATCGTTTGGTCTTGATCGGCATGGCGTCACTCCGCAGCGCCGGCGGGTTCAGACGTGGGCTTGGGCTTGACTGGCATGATGGGCGGCGGCGGTTTGACGGGACGAAGGGAATCGGTGTCGAGGCGTGTCTGTGCGGGTTGATCGATGGGCTGGTTGTGAAACTTGGATGTGCGTGGGTCGGGGTGAAGAGGATCGTCCGACTTGCGCATGAACCACAGGCCGGCAAAGACGCCGCCGGCAAGGAGGAGACAGAGAAAGGAGATGAGGCCGCCGGTCGCGGGATTGTCGGAATCAGCGGAGGGCATGACAGAATCTTAGCACGCTCGGCCAGGAGTTGGCAGACCGGGGTAACCATTAGCTGCCGGCTTGCTTCAGGTGATGGACCGCCCGCCGTCCAGACGGAGGATTTGGCCTGTGATGTAGCTGCCGGCGGTGACCAGGAAGTAAACGGTTTCGGCCACGTCCTGCGGCGTTCCGGCGCGGGCAAGCGGCACGCGCTTGAGATATTTGGCCTTCTCGGATTCGGGGTAATCATCAGGCCATTCAACAACCCCCGGCGCAATCCCGTTGACGGTGACGTTCGGGGCCAACTCGCGGGCCAGGCCAAGGGTGAGATTGACCAGGCCCGCCTTGGTGGTGCAGTACGCCAGATATTGCGGCCACGGGCGCTCGGCGAGGAGATCGACCATGTTGACGATGTGGCCACGGGCGGCATCGAGTTGAGGGCGAAATGCCTGGCAGAGGAGCAGGGGGGAAGTGACGTGGATAGACCAGAGACGTGCAATCTGCGCGGCGTCGGTGGTGGCCAGCGGGCTGGGTTCGTAGAGGGAGGCGTTGTTGACAAGAACATCCAGGCGATCAAAGTCACGCTGAAACGCGGCGGCGATTGCAGGGACGGCCGACTCGGGATGAGTGAGATCAGCGTGGATCGAAACGGCCCGCCGGCCGGCAGCGCGCACGGCCTCCACAAGTTCCTGGGCCTGCGATGCGCTGGATTGGTAAGTGAACGCAACGTCAAAGCCGGCGTCAGCAAGTCGCTGCACAATAGCCCGGCCAACGCGTTTGGCGCCGCCAGTGACGAGGGCGACTCGGGGCGTGACGGGGGGTGTGACACTGGGCATTTGCATGGGACGTAGGATACAGACTTGAGCGAAGCTGAGGGAGTGCGTGGCGACAGGGCAGCGGGAGTCACAATCAGGGTTGCTGTGCGGCGTGAAAATCCAACTGCCTAAACCCCTGTCAATACTCAACCCCGCTCAAAACCAACCCCTCAAGCTCGTTTTGCGCAGCACAAAACCGACCACTCCAAAATCACCCCCCCCAAATCCCCGATGCATTCGTCCCTTCTAACGTCCGGCCACTACGCCATCCCGCCGATGTAGTTGCGGCCAACCCGGTAGTTCTTGTTCCAGTCCCGTTAACTCAGATACGAACGGCGTCGTCAATTTGCGCACCCCACCACAGACAATACCGGCGAGGTCCCGTGGCCGATGCCCCTTTCCCGTGCTACGGTTACTCCATGGAAGATCCCGCGACAACCGCGCCTGGAAATGGATCGGCTTCCCCATCGAATCCACCCCTCGCCATCGCCTGCTCCCACTGCGGCCGGCCTGTGGCCGTTGCGCCTGACGATGCCGGCCAGACTGTGGGCTGTCCGCATTGCGGGTGGGAGTTTCAGGTCCCTGACGCGTCGGCCCTGACAACTGCCGCGGCCCCAGTTGTTGAGCGCGTCTTCGACGACCCGGCCGAAGCGCTCCACTACACTGAGCCGCCGCCGGAGGATGAAGAACTCGTTCGCAAGCAGCGCGAGGAACTCGACGGCATGCGCATTCGCCAGGTGACGCAGGCGCGGCGATCGGCCCTGCGGTATCGCTCTTATTGTCTGTTGATCGCCGTGGGCATGGTTGCCATTGCCGGGCAGTTCGTCTGGTGGGCGGTTGAACAAATCTGGTATGCACACGCCTTTAACTGGGCCTTGATTCTCCGGCCGGCCGCAAACCTCATCATCGCTGCCTTCTGCCTGCGCTGGGCGTGGTTCTTCGTGGTGCGATCACGCACGTATTTCGAGGAGGCAACACGCACTGAACTGGAAGAGCCGGAGGGCGAGCCAGACTTTGAACCGCTAAACGATGGCAGCCAGTACGCGCGCAGCCTGGAAGAGCTTTCAAACGATCCACGCGATTAACACAATTGACGCTGGGTTCTTCAACGCAAGCGCCGTCCCGGATATAAAGCTTGATGGGACGTTCGCCACATCCACCCAACGAGGGACTTGCATGCTATCCATTCTTCATCCTCCCCGCCTCCACACCATCGCCCGCCTCTTCGCGCTGCTGCTGGGTTTGGCCATGGGCGATGCCGCCCGCGCAGCCCCAGTGCCGGCGCTGCCCGCGCCGCCAAGCACGGCTGCCCAGACAGCGGCCGAAAAGCTCATTAAAGACGTTTACAAAGCTGAATTTACGAAAACCGCCACCAGCGACAAAGAGGCGCTGGCCACCAAGCTGCTGGAAGAGGGCAAGAGCACCAACAGCGACATGGCCTCCAAATTCGTCCTGCTGCGCGATGCACGCGATCTGGCCTCTGAAGCCGGCGACGTTGACACGGCGATGGCCGCCGTCGACGCACTCGCCGAAAGTTTCGCGGTTGATGTAGTTGACCTGAAGCTGACGGCGCTGAATCGCGCGGGCAAAACCGCCTCCGCCCCTATTGGCAGCGCCATCGTCGCCGCCGCCAACGCTGTTATCGATGCCATTGTCGCCACCGACCAGTTCACCTCTATCGGTAAAGTGGCCGCACTGAGCGAACTGCCCGCCGTCCGCGCCAGCGCCGCGCAGGCGTTGTCGCTTCGCTCGCGCATCGCCGAAGCCCGCACCATCGCCACGCAGTTCGACAAGGCGAAGGCCGCCCTCGACAAGCTCAAGAGCGATCCGGCCGATCCCGAGGCCAACCTTGCCGCAGGCCGCTATCTCTGCTTTCTCAAGGGCGATTGGACCACCGGCCTGCCCCTCCTTGCCAAAAGCTCCGATGCGTCGCTCAAAGCACAGGCCCAGGCTGACCAGAACATCCCGGCCGATCTACAAGGCTTCAAAAAGTTGGCTGATGCGTGGTGGACGCTATCGGAAAAAGAAGACGCCGCCAGCCGCCACCAGATTCAGATCCACGCGGCCGAATGGTACGCCAAGGCGGTTGACGGCCTCGATGGCCTGGCCAAAACCATCGCGGAAAAACGGATCGCTGACGCCCACAAAGCCCCCGGCGTTGCCGGCCGGGTAATCAACCTCATTCCCCTGATCGACACCGCTCGCGATAAAGTCTGGGGCGATTGGCACACTGAAAAGGGGGCGCTTGTCTGCGACAACGGCGGCCTATGCCCGCGCGTTCTCATCCCCTACAACCCGCCCGAGGAATACGACGTTCACATCGAGTGGACCCAGCCTAAGCTGCGCAATCCCATTTTCATCGTCCTGTCCAAAAATGATTCAAACTGCGCCTTGTGCATCGGCACGCAAAAAGGCCGAATCACCAATTTCGACGGCATCCCCGGCCGGCGCGATGATGACAAGGCCACCGGTTTTCAGAATCGCCCGCGATTTCGCCACGACCGCCAAACACTCGGCCATCGCCCGCGTACGCCGCGACAGCATCACCGGCGTTGTCGACGGCCAGCAGGTGGTCACGGTCAAGACGGATTTCAAGAACCTCTCCCTGGGCGGCTTTCGGGACATGCGCGATAAGACCATGCTTGGCATCGGCTGCGACGACCCCTGCACCTTCAGCGTCATCGAACTCACGGAGGTCACCGGCAATGGGAAAGCTGTCCAACGGCCGGCGCGGTGACGCCGAAAAAAAAGCCGCCCATGATTCCACAGGCGGCTTCAGTCTCAAGTTTCGTGCTTCCAGTCTCTAGTCCTTTACAACCACGCTGCTCTTTCCCTCGATCAGCATCTCAAACACAACCGCCACGTCTTCATTGCGCATCCGGATGCAGCCCATTGATGCCTGCTTGCCAATCGAATCGGGATCGATGGTGCCGTGAATGCCGTAGCTTTGCTTACCCAGCGCCTGTCCGTCGGTGCCTTCCAAGCCGATCCAGAATTTGCCCAGCGGGTTCTTCGGATCGTCGGCCGCGATAATCCCCTCTCCGCGCGGGCTGTAATATTTGGGATTCTTCAGCTTCGCGCCCTGCTGCACCGTCCACACCCCCGTCGGCGTCGAATCATCCTTCCCCAGGCCCACCGGATAGCTCGTGACATACAACGCGCCCTTGTCTCCAGCGCTCCCCAGATAAACATCCATGACAAACTTGCTCTTGCTGACTACCGCATGAAATGGGCCGTGAATGGTCTTGATCGTCTGCCCCGCCCGAAGCCGTTTGGCATCGGTGATGCCGTTGATCCGGCACAGAAAGTCGGCCGTCGAATCCAGCTTCTTGGCGATTCGCAGCATCAGTTCCCCGCTCTGCACAACGTAGGCCGGGGCGATCGGATCTTCACCGAAACGTTTGGGCGAAAAAATCAGTACGTCGTTGATCTTCGACTGCAACTGCTTGGCCGACTGTAAATCGGCATCGCTTAACCCGCCCGACAAGATCGCTTCGTTCAGGATTTGGCGCGCTCCCAGCAAATCGCCGGCCTCTGATTTCGCCCGCCCGTCCTGAATTGGATTGCCGCTTAGCGTCACCTGCGCCATCAACCGCTGCGCATGCGTGAGCGGTTGCCCATCCGCGGCCGGACGGGTCGCGGGCGCTGCAGGAGCGGCCGCCGTTGAGATCGGCACGCCTCCTGTATTCAGCAAGGTTGGCCAGGATTCGTTGGAGGAAACGTCGTCGCGCTTGCCGGCCGGCCCGGATAGAGCGATGGCCGTGGGGCGCGTTGCCGCGCCTCCCAATGTTGGTGTTGACGTCACTAGCGGCCCAGGCTCGGCAGGCTTCGCGGGCGCTTCTTCTCTTGGCGTGCGCGCCGCGATGGCTGCGGGCGTGTTGTTCGCCAGCACGCGCTCGCGCGTTGCGCGTGCCCGGCTGTTGCTGATTTGTTGGATGGTGATGGCGGTCCCGGCAAAAATCAGGACGGCGGCCAACACGGTGATGCTGGTACGGCTGACAGGAACTTTCGCGAGCATGAGAACCTCCCTGTTCTCGCCTTTGATTTTTCTAAAATCGTCCTCCGGGGATAACTCTCCCGTGCGCACGGAAGGTGGAGCGAACAAACCTTGAAAAACCCAAAGACTTAAGATTGGATCAGGGTCGAAGCAAAGCGGCGGATTCCATGATCCGTCACCAGCATACCCAGCGGCTGATCGTGGTCAAGCACCGGCAGCTCATCCACCACCTGCTCCTCAAAAGCCAGCCCGCACCTCAGCCCGCCAAACTCCGGCATCGCCAGGAACCGATCGTAAAAACCCATCCCCCGGCCGATCCGATGCCCCGTGGGACTAAAGCCGAGCCCCGGCACGATCACCAGGTCGATGAAATCAATTGGGATCGGATTGCCGGCCACCGGTTCGCGCACGCCCGGCCCCGTGGTCGTCATCCCAGTCTGAAGGCTGGCAATCTCCACCGGCAGCATTCGCCGCTGGTCCCAGCTGACCTTGGGGGCAACCACCGTCTTTCCCTGCTGCCAGGCCCGCAGCGCCAGGGGCGCTGTGTCCACCTCGTGGGGCATGCTCAGGTAAATCATCACCACCCGTGCCTGCGCAAACTCCGGCGTTCCGATCAATAGGCTACAGGCGGCAAGACTCTTATGGTGCCGGGCCTCGTCGGTCAGCGCCGCCACTCTCTCGCGCAGTTGCTTGCGAAGCACACTTTTATTGGTATCAGCCATTGGACCACGTTTCCTCGAAGGCCCCGCAACAGATGAGGCGGGGTCTACCTATCAGGACACACTTTCTTCATCGGCGTTGGAGTCCCCCTCTTGGGCACGTTTTTTCCACTCGCTTAATCTGCGCCCGATATCCGCCTCCATTCCGCGGTCTGTTGGCTCATAATAGATCTTATCGACTCCCAGATATTCTTGAACCACAAATCCATCCTTAAAATCATGGGGATACTGATACCCCTTCCCATGCCCCAGCTTCGCCGATCCCGCGTAGTGTGCATCGCGCAAGTGCCTTGGGACCGGCACCGTCCGCCCCTCCTTCACGTCCTTCATGGCACCCCAGATCGCCTTGGCCGATGCGTTCGACTTGGGGGCGCAAGCCATATAAATCGCGGCCTGTCCCAGCGTGAGCTGCGCTCGGGCATGCCGATCCGCTCCACAATTTCATACGCCGCCGTTGCCACGAGCAGCGCCTGCGGATCAGCATTGCCGATATCCTCGCTGGCCAGGATGGCGATGCGGCGGGCAATAAAGCGCGGATCCTCTCCCGCCGTCAGCATCTTCGCCACCCAGTACACGGCCGCATCCGGGTCGCCGCCGCGCATTGACTTGATCGAGCGCACTGGCCGCATCGTAGTGCTCATCGCCCATCCCATCATAAACAATGGCTTTTCGCTGAATCGACTCCTCAGCCACCGCAAGCGAAACCACAATCTTCTCCACTCCTGAACCCTGAACTAAGGGATCCCGCGCAGCGGGAGGTCCCACCCCCGAACCCTCCCGTGACCCCTTCACCTGCGACAACACCGCAACCTCCAGCGCCCCCAGCGCCCGCCGGGCGTCGCCGTCGCTCATTGTGGCCCACAGATCGACCGCCTTCGGGTCCAGTTCGACGTTTAGCCGTCCAAACCCGCGTTCCTCATCGGCCGCCGCCCGATACACCAGCGCCCGAATTTCATCCTCTGTCAGCGGCGCAAACTGGAAAATCTGGCTGCGGCTGACCAGCGGCGAGTTGACTGAGAAGAAAGGGTTTTCGGTGGTTGCGCCGACGAGGAGGATCAGGCCGTTCTCCACGTCCGGCAGCAAAATATCCTGCTGCGCCCGGTTGAACCGGTGAATCTCATCCAGAAACAAAACCGTTCGCTGCCCGGATGTCTCCAGGCGATCTTTGGCCTGATCCAATACCGCCCGCACTTCCTTCACTCCCACGGCGGCCGCGTTCATCTGCTCAAAGTGCCCCTTGGTATAGCCGGCGATGAGCTGCGCCAGTGTTGTCTTCCCCGTGCCTGGCGGCCCATAAAATATCACGCTGCTAAGCCGATCCGCCTCCAACATCCGCCGCAGCAACTTCCCCGGCCCAAGGAAATGCGACTGTCCCTGAAATTCTTCCAGAGTTTGCGGCCGCATCCGCACCGCCAGCGGCG
Organism: uncultured Phycisphaerales bacterium; assembly: GCA_963788015.1. Classification (GTDB taxonomy): domain Bacteria; phylum Planctomycetota; class Phycisphaerae; order Tepidisphaerales; family Tepidisphaeraceae; genus JBBRHH01. Next base: position 547,791 of record CAWBEY010000010.1, on the reverse strand, counting down.
CTACCCTGGCCACGTTTTTCTTTCGGCTTGCCTGAAAAAGATCCATGCTGAATCTTACGCACCAATCCCGGTGGATATACCACCAATCCCGGCAACCAGGTCATTAGCGTTTCGCCCGGTTGGGGATCGTTCGGCGGCAGAGCGACTGTGAGAAGTGGCCAGATCAGGGGGATGTGGTTACTGCTCAGCCGCTGGTTCTTTTCTTCCAATGCCTCGGATGTCGATTCGATTGCACGATGCCAATGGCGAGAAGCGAGTCGGGCAATACTTCATAGACAATCATATATTTGAACGACTTAAGCCTATAACGGCGTACGTTAGATCTACCTTCGGAATTGGGTGGAGCGCTGTAGCGTTCAGGATGCCGCTCGATCGAGGCCAATCCGTCGCCGATCTCGTTTAGGAATCGCACGGCAAGCTCGACACTGATCGACTCATACCAGCGCGCCGCTTCCACAATGTCCTCCTCCGCCTCACGGAGAATTCTCAGCCTCATGTGTGACGGCCCGCCAGATCCGCCTTGACACGCTGCATAACAACCCGCCAATCTTCTGACGTGGTCTCGCCATCGCGAAACGCCTGGAGCCGACGGTCGATCTCCAGGTTCAGATCCTGTTCGTCAGTCGGTTGCTCGATCCGATCATCGAGGCTGTCAATCAACGCTTCCGCCACCTTGGCCCTTTCGGCTTTAGACAATTGAAGCGCCACATCGAGAACTTCGGTGACTGGACTCATCAATGCTCCTTTCCCCCAATGATACTATCTCATTAAATGATCGCGTATCGCGACGATTAAGATTTTTTAATTCGCACCAAAATGCCCCTCCCCACTCTCCACTTCTGCCAACCCTGCGGCCACATCCAACCCGCCACGCCGCTTGACCGTTGCACCCTCTGTGGCGGCTCGCTCGCAGCCGTACTCGCGCCGAACGGCGCACTCACCCGCGAGTTTCTCGCTGCCCGCGGCTCTTGTTGTGATTCGGGTTGCCAAAACTGCCCCTACCGCGAAGCTCACGCCGACGATCCCACAGCCCGACAACCTCAAACCTGTGAATCCTGCGGCCAACGATTTCAATGCCTCGGCAAGGGTTGCTGGTGCCACTCCGTCCAGCTCGCCCCCCAAACTCTTTCCCACCTCCAGCGCACCTACACCAACTGCCTTTGCCCCGCCTGCCTGGCAACTTTTGCGCGGCGCACCTTCTGAGCCAATCGCCGCGCCGTCAATTCACGTCACCCCCGCACCGGCAAATTCACCGTAAAAACCGTCCCCTTCCCATCCGCCGTCAGCACATCAATCGATCCACCGTGATCCTGCACGATCCCGTAGCTGATGCTGAGGCCAAGCCCCGTCCCCTCTCCCGGCCCTTTGGTCGTGAAAAATGGATCGAATATTCGATCCCGAATCGCCGGGTCAATTCCTTTGCCCGAATCCTGCACCTGCAAACGCACCATGTGGTCATCGTGCATCGAGCGCACAATCACCTTCCCACCCTCGCCCGACGCGTCGATGGCGTTGGCGATCAGGTTCATCATCACCTGGTTGATCTTGGCTGGATAACACGCCAGCGGCGGTAACTCTCCAAGCTCCAGCACAATCTGCACGTTCTGCTTTTTTGCCCGCCCCTGAATGATGTTCACCGTCGATTCGATCCCCTCGTTCAAATCAACCTCGTGCAAATCGCTCTCGTCCAGCCGCGCGAAGTCGCGCAAATCCTTCACGATCTGCTGAATCCGTTTCAGGCCGTCGCGCGACCGCGCCAGCAAATCCTGGCAGTTGCCCATCGCATACGAAAGATCCATCTGCTCGGCCGCCGCACGAATCCGCTCCAGCAACTCCGGCCGCTGTTTCGCCAGCGTCTCCTCCCCCTCCCCATACAGCGTCAGCATCTCGCAAATCCCCCGCATGTCGCGCTGCAGCACCACCACGTTGTTGCTCACAAACGCCAGCGGGTTGTTGATCTCATGCGCCACGCCGGCCACCATCTGCCCCAGCGACGCCAGCTTTTCCGACTGCACCAGATGGCTTTGCGCCCGCTTCAGCGCCTCGTGCGCCTCGCGCTCGGATCGGGCCCGCTCCTCCAGCAGGCGGTTCTGATCGTTGAGCCTCTGCTCGGCCACCACTCGCGCCGTCACATCCCAGAATATGCACTGAATCCCCAGCCCCCGGCCGCTTCCATCGACCAGCGGAATCTTCGTTACCTCCACGTACACCTTCTCACCGCCCGGGCTGATGTTTTCTTCCACGGTCTGGAAGATTCGCCCGCTGGCCATCACGGCCAGATCATCCTCGCGATATTTCTCCGCCAGCCCGGCCGGATACAAATCGGCATCGGTGTGGTTCACCACCTGCTCGCGCGGCTTGCCGATGGTGTCGCAAAATCGCTTGTTGGCGAACGTGAAGCGCCCCTCGGCGTCCTTCCGCAACACGTTTTGGGGGAGGCTCTCGACCAATGAATGATAAAACGCCTCCGATTCCCGCAGCGCCGCCTCGGCCTTGCGCCGGTCGGCCAGCTCATGCTCCAGTTTTCTCCGCAACACCCCCTGCGCCCGGCTCAGCAGCATGGCATAAATGACGGCCCCCACGCCAATGATCGCCAGCACCACCTCCGTCATGAGTATGTACCAATCGCGCTGCCCCCCGGCCTCCGCAAGCAACCGCATCCAGGCCAGCCTCAGCATCCAGACCTCCGCACGCTCCGGCGCTTCCCTGCCCACCAATCTGAATCACGCGATTCGGCCCTGTTGCACCCCCTCCAAACCCAAACATCCCATCACAGGAAAATCAGCCGCTAAAATCCTGACTTACCCTCGGAAGTCATTGACCCTCCATAGGCTATCACTCGGCCGGAATGTTCTCAAGCAGCACCCCCGCTTTGAGCCAAGGACGCTAAAATCGCCCATTTCAACAAAGCGGTCGAACAGTACTATTGAGGGATCAAAGCCAACATTGGGAAGGTTTGATCAAGATCAGAGACCGATCCTGGGGGGCTTTCCGGGCAACAACTAAAAATTTCGGGAGAATGCCCCGCCGCAAGCCGCGCATCGGCCTTTCTTAGGAGAATGGGAGAAGCGTCTTTGGGTTCGTCAAACACGGAAGACACCACGTCGCAACCACCTGCGGAACCGGCGCTGCCACCGCTGCGCAGCCTCCACACCCAGAACTTCCCAGCGCTGCTGCGGGAAATGGGCGTGTCTGTGCTTGTCACCACCTATCAGGCCGGAAAGCTCGTCATCCTGCGCGACGACGGCGACGTGCTCAACACGCACTTTTCCGGCTTCAGCAGGCCCATGGGCCTGGCCGTGCAGGGTGGGCGGATGGCCATCGGCACTTCTCTGGAAATCTGGGAATATCACGACCTGCCCGCCGTTGCCGCCAAGCTCGAGCCAATCGGCAAGCACGACGCCTGCTTCCTGCCCCGACTGTCGCACACCACCGGCGACATCGCCATTCACGAGATGGCCTGGGTCGGCCAGGAACTGGTATTTATCAACACCAAATTCTCCTGCCTCTGCGTCCGCGACAACGTCCACAGTTTCCGCCCCATCTGGCGGCCGAAATTCATCAGCGCCTTCACCCCCGACGATCGCTGCCATCTCAACGGCCTGGCCCTCAAGGACGGCCGCATTAACTGCGTTACCGCCCTCGGCCAAGCCGACACCCCCGGCGGCTGGCGCGCCAACAAACGCAATGGCGGCCTTCTCATCGATGTCGCCAACAACGAAATCATCGCCACCGGGCTCTCCATGCCCCATTCGCCGCGCTGGCACGAAGGCCGGCTCTGGTTGCTCGAATCCGGCACCGGCAGCATCGGCATCGTCGATCCAGCGTCCGGGCATTACGAGCCTGTGGCCCAGCTACCCGGCTTCACGCGCGGCTTCGATATCGTTGGTCCATACGCCTTCATCGGCCTCTCCCAGGTCCGCGAGACGGCCGTCTTCAGCGACTTCCCACTGCTCGAGCGCCTTGAAAAACGCTCCTGCGGCGTCTGGGTCGTGGACTTGCGCAGCGGTGCGCTCGTGGCTTGGGTCGAGTTTGAGGATGCTCTCCAGGAAATATTCGCCGTCCAGGTGCTGGCCGCCAAGCGCTTCCCGGACGTCATCAACGACGACCGTCAGCGCATTGCCAATTCCTATTTACTCCCCGATGAGGCACTGGACGACGTCCCTGCCGAATTGCGACAGCGCGTGAGCTAGCTTCTAAATTTTCTCATACTTGAAAAAACACGATGATGAAAAATGAAAATAACCGGTCGAAATCGCTGAAAAAGTCTGCTCCCGCTCCCCGCCGGGACCGGCAACTCCGCAAAGCCGCCCAATCCGCGGCCGTGCAGTTGTGGCCAGCCCTGGAACGCCTCGAAGATCGCCTGGTCCTTTCGGCCTCCTTCTACAACGTCACGACCACCGCCGAGGGCACCGGCTCATTGAGCGGAAGCCATGCCGGCACGCAAGCCGATCCATTTCAGGCCACCACTCTGCGCCTGCCATCACCGCCGCCGCCACCGACGGCGGCACTGACACCATCTCCTTCGATTCGGCGTTGTTCACGACCGCTCCACAAACCATCACCCTCACCACCGCCGGCGACGGCACCGCCGGTCCCAGCGACTTTGGCATCAACTCCAACATCACCATCATCGGCCCCAGCGGCAGCAACGGCCTCACCCTCTCCAACACCGGCGTCACCCAGCGTTTCTTCTACGTCGGACTCACCGGAAGCCTCACGCTCCAGAATCTCACTCTCAGCGGCGGCAAAGCGCAGGGCGGGACCGGCTTCTTTGGCGGCGGCGCGGCGGGGATGGGCGGCGCCATCTTCAACCAGGGAACACTCAACCTCGTCCAGAGCACGCTGAGCGGCAATGCCACCCAAGGCGGGAGCCCTAAATCTGCCGTAGGGCGGGACGCGGGCGGTGGTCTTGGCGGCAACGCCGTGGGAGGTGCTGGTGGCGGTCCGAACGGGGGTGCTATTCCCGGTGGCAATGGCGGTTTCGGCGGCGGCGGCGGCGCTGCGAGCCTCAACGGTGGCAACGGCGGGTTCGGTGGCGGCGGCGGTACCGGCGGCAACGGTGGCAATGGCGGCTTCGGCGGCGGCGGCGGCGGGGGCTATCCGTTCTCGAATGGCGCCGCCGGTTATGGCGGCGAAGGCGGCTTGCGTCTGGTAGCGGGAGGGAGAGGGGGCGGGGGTGCTGGGATGGGTGGGGCCATCTTCAATGCCGCTGGCACGCTCACCATCACCAACAGCACCCTGGCCGGCAATTCGGCGACTGGTGGAGGTGCTGCCTCAGGGCTGGGCGGGGCCATTTTCAACCTCAACGGAGCCCTCACGCTCGTCAATGACACCCTTGCCAACAACACGGTCGCGGGCGGCATCGCGGGCGGCAGCGCCAACGGCGGCGCGCTGTTCACGCTCGGTCTCAACGGAGTACGCGCCTCCGCGGTCACTGGGCAAACCGCCACCATCGGCACGGCGGCCGGAGCTAACGTGACGGCGACCAACACAATCTTCGCCAACAGCATCGGCGGCACGGACATCGTTAACAACAACAGCACGGTTAATGGCAGCCACAACCTCGCCACTTCGGCCTCGGGCGTGTCGGCCGGCGTCCTGACCGCGACGACCTCCGCCGCGCTGATTCTCGCTCCCCTCTACAATAATGGCGGCCCGACCGCGACCATCGGATTGCGCAATGGCAGCGTGGCGATCGACGCCGGGGCCGATACCTCGCAGGCTCCTTACAACCTAAGCACTGATCAGCGAGGCGTCGGTTTTGGGCGCAATTTAACAAATGGCGTAGACATCGGTGCATTCGAGTTTCCCGCACTACATTCCAATTACTACGTCGTGACCAGTTTGGCCGAGGGTATCAGTGTACCGACGGCGAACGGGCACGCAGGCACGCAGGCCGATCCCTACCCCGTCAGCACCCTTCGCGGCGCCGTCATGGCCGCAAATAGGGATTTCCACGGAGCCGACACGATTACCTTCGACCCGTCGCTATTCACCAGCGCACCTGGGACCATCACCCTGTCCACGGCGGCCGGCGGCTTCAATGATTACAACGACGCCGACGGCACCGACAATACGGCCGGGCCAAGCGACTTCGGCATCGTCGGCACTTTGACTATCATCGGACCCGGCGGCGACAACGGCGTGACTCTGACGAACGCCAATGCCATATCCCAGCGGCTGTTCTACGTTGGCACGTTGGCCGGCCTGACGCTCAAGAACTTGACCCTCAGCGGCGGCAAGGTCCAGGGGGGCGCCGGCAGCGGCGGCGGGGCCGGCATGGGCGGAGCAGTTTTCAACCAGGGGTCGCTCCAGCTGATCCAGAGCACGTTGAGCGGCAATACAGCGCGCGGCGGCGACGGCGCTTACGCCAACAATGGCGGCGCTCCCAACGGCAGCACGTCCCTCTGGGTTTCCGGCGGCTTCGGCAGCGGCGGCGCAGCGGGCGGCAAAGGCGGCTTCGGCGGCGGCGACGGCGGCACCGCCAGCAAGTCTTATGATTATTATTATGATTCGGGCGGCGGCTACCATCCCCCCCGTGATATCAAAGGCATTCCCGGCAACGGCGGCTGGGGAATGGGCGGGGCAGTTTTTAACGCCGCCGGCAAGACAACCATCACCAACAGCACGCTGACCGCGAATATCGCCCAAGGCGGCTCCACTGCTGGTGCCAGCGCCGACAATGGCTCCGGCCTGGGCGGGGCTGTTTTCAACCTCAACGGCAGCCTCGATGTTATCAACAGCACCCTGGCCGCTAACTCCGTCGCCGCAGGCACCGGCGGCGTACTCGGCACCGCCGACGGCAGCGGCTTATTCACCCTGGGGCAAGACGATACCGGCGTCGGCGCCGCCGCCGGCGCCAAGGCACTGCTGGTCAACAACCTCTTCGCCGACAGCAGCGGCGCCTACAACGGCATCGTCAGCAACAACACCACCATCAACCAATCCAGCGGCGCCAATCTCGCGACCATCAACGCCGGCAACGTCCCGAGCGGCGTCACCCCCGACAGTTGGGCGCGCCTGAAACTGGGCGTCCTCACCACTGCCAACGGCGGCCCAACCGCCACCATGCTCCCCGCCACCGGCAGCGATGCCATCGACAACGGCGCTGACACCTCCGCTGACCCCTACAACCTCACCACCGACCAGCGCGGCTACACCCCCCGAAAGTTCGGTACCAAGGTCGATATCGGCGCCGTCGAGATCGGCGCGAGCGCCCCGGGGTCGGCAACGGCTTCACTTTCGGTAACGGCCGCCAATCCAGTGGACCTGGGAACAACGACGACCGGCACCGCCGGCACCCCCGCCACGTTCAGTGTCAGCGGCAGCAACCTCTCCGCAAATGTCAGCGTCACACCGCCCACAGGCGTGGAGCTCTCCAGCGACAACGTGACTTTCTCCCCCTCACTCACCCTCACCCCCACCGCCGGCGCCCTGGCCAGCACCACCATCTACGCCCGCATCACCTCCACCGCCTCCCTCGGCGGCATCACCGGCCAAATCGCCGTCACCAGCAGCGGAGCAACGGAGCAGGACGTGAATGTCAGCGGCACTGTCAACGCCGCACAGACGGGGCCAACGCTCGGCACGCTCTCCACCGCCGCCTGGACCGTGAACAAGTCCGGCTACACCGGCTCCATCCCCATCACTGGCACCGGTCCATTCAGCATCGGCTCCCAGTCCGGCCTGCCCACCGGACTGCAGGCGACCATCAATGGCAGCAACATCATTTTCACCGGCGTGCCCGCCTCCGCCGGCCCTTTCAGCAACGTACATCTCAGCGTCACGGACGGGAATAACAAGACCGGCGGCGGCACCTTCAGCATCACCATCAACGCGGCGCCGACGCTCGGCACCCTTTCCCCGACCCAGTGGCCTGTGAGCCAGTCGGGCTACACCGGCGCCATACCCATCAGCGACGGCACCGGCCCGTTCATCGTCAGCGCCCAGACCGGGCTGCCCGATGGATTGGCGGCAACCATCACCAACAGCAACATCACTTTCACAGGCACGCCAGCCTCCGCGGGTACCTTCAACAACGTACAGCTCACCGTGCAGGACGCGGCCGGCGCCACCGTCAGCGGCAAATACACCATCACCGTGTTGGCCGTGCCGACAGTGACCACCCCCACCAGCGCCTCCATCGCCACCACCAGCGCCACCCTCGGCGGTACCGTCACCAGCGACGGCGGCGCCGGTATCAGCGCCCGTGGCGTGGTTGTGTCGCTCACCTCAGCCAACGACAGCCCCACCCTCGGCGGCACCGGGGTCACTAATCTCCCCGCCACCGGCACCACCGGCACCTTCACCGTGGATGCCACCAATCTGCAGGAAGCAAAAGGCTACTCCTACGCCGCCTATGCCACCAACAGCCAGGGCACCACCTACAGCTCCATCGACACCTTCAGCACCCTGGCCGCCAACCACCCGCCGGTTATCACCAGCGACGGCGGCGGCGATACTGCTAATAAGAACGTGGCCGAAAACACCATCGCCGTCACCACCGTGACTGCCACCGATCCAGACGACAACACCACCTTCACCTACAGCCTCAGCGGAACCGATGCCGCCCTCTTCAGCATCGATGCCAAAGGAGTCCTCACCTTCAAGACCGCCCCCGACTTTGAAAATCCCGCCGATGCCAACACCGACAACGTCTACCTCGTGACAGTGCAGGTGAGCGACGGCTTGCTCACCGACACCCAGGCTCTCTCTGTGACCGTTACGGATGTCAATGAGCCTCCATCCATCACCAGCGACGGCGGAGGCGATACTGCAAATAAGAACGTGGCCGAAAACACCATCGCCGTCACCACCGTGACTGCCACCGATCCAGACGACAACACCACCTTCACCTACAGCCTCAGCGGAACCGATGCCGCCCTCTTCAGCATCGATGCCAAAGGAGTCCTCACCTTCAAGACCGCCCCCGACTTTGAAAATCCCGCCGATGCCAACACCGACAACGTCTACCTCGTGACAGTGCAGGTGAGCGACGGCTTGCTCACCGACACCCAGGCTCTCTCTGTGACCGTTACGGATGTCAATGAGCCTCCATCCATCACCAGCGACGGCGGAGGCGATACTGCAAATAAGAACGTGGCCGAGAACACCACCGCCGTCACCAAGGTGACTGCGACTGATCCAGACGCCAGCACCACCTTCATCTACAGCCTCAGCGGCGTCGATGCCGCTCTCTTCAACGTCGATAGCGCCGGAGCACTCACTTTCAAAACCGCCCCTGACTTTGAAACACCCGCCGATGCCAACTTCGACAACGTCTACCTCGTGACGGTGCAGGTCAGCGACGGCCTGCTCAGCGACACCCAGGCTCTTTCAGTCACCGTTACCGATGTCAATGAACCTCCTTCCATCACCAGCAACGGCGGCGGCCAATCCGCCAAAGTAAACGTGCCGGAGAACACCACCTCCGTCACCACCGTCATCGCCACCGATCCCGACAAAGGCCAGACCCTCACCTACAGCATCAGCGGCGGCGATGATGCATCCAAGTTCTCCATCAGCAACGGAGTGCTCAGCTTCAAGGCCGCTCCTGACTTTGAGAATCCCACCGATGTCAATCATGACAATGTTTATCTGGTCAGTGTGCAGGCCAGCGACGGCCACGGCGGAACTGTCACCCAGGACCTGAAAGTGACGGTAGCGGATGTTGCCGAAGTAACTCCCAACCGCTCGCCTGTGGCACATGACGACACGGCCACCACCCCCAACGGCAAGTCCGTCACCCTCAACGTCCTGGCCAATGACACCGATCCCGATCACGATCCGCTGACGATCGTCGGCATCGTCTCGGGCCCAGCCAATGGCAAGGCCGTCATCAGCGGAAACAAGATACTCTACACCCCCAACTTCCGCTTCCACGACACCGACTCGCTCATCTACAGGATCAGCGACGGCCACGGCGGCTTTTCCACCGCCAAAGCGACCATCACCGTCATCGCCGGCGTGGCCACCGCCAAGGACCCGCTCAACTCCTCCAAGACAGCCATCGACGTGCTGGGCACCGGCGGCAACGACAACATCACCGTCAAGGCCGTCTCAGGCGGCAAGCTCCAAATCCTCCTCAATGGCGCCTCTCAAGGCGACTTTGCCCTCCCTGGCCATCTGTTCATTTCCGCGGGCGGAGGCAATGATTTTGTCACCATCGACTCCTCCCTGGCTGTGCCTGCGGTGATCGATGGCGGCGAAGGCAACGACATCATTAAAGGCGGCGGCGGCGATGACTCGATCTTCGGCGGCGATGGCCGCGACCTCTTGATCGGCAGCAGCGGCAGCGACTATCTCAACGGCGGCAACGGCGATGACATCCTGATCTCCGGCGTCACCCGCTACGACACCAACCCCGCTGCTCTTGCCGATCTGCTAAAGGAATGGTCCCGCACCGACGCCACGTATGCCGCCCGCGTCAACGCCATCCGCACCGGCAACGGCCAAACCAACGGCCGCCAGCTCAACGCCACCACCGTCGTAAGCTCCGCCACCGATCCAGACACCATGGTGGGCGCCGGAAACTCTGATTTGTTCTACTGGAACCCCAAAAAAATCAATGGCAAGGGCGACATCATCCGCGACGCCCAGTCAGGCGAAGTGGTGGTGTCGGTGAATGGATAAAAAAGTGTCGGCCACAACCGTCCAATTACGACATCGTTCAGCTCTGGGTCTGCAACTGGGCCCAAGGGCGGCCGTTCCAGCTCCTTCCCGAATGCCAGTTGTGCCCAGTACCCGCGCGGCGGCTTCGGGACGGCATGTTTTTCGCACACCTTGTGGATAGCAACGTCCGACACGCCGAAGGCCTCGGCCAGTTTCACAACCGGGGTCTGCCAAACCTTTTCGTACAACTGTTCCCGAGTCAGGCGGACGGGCTGTCGCTCCGGTTCGTTCATAACTGGTGGGATTCTACCGCGGCGGCAACTCGGCCAAAACCGATTCGTCTCGATCTCCTGCAGAGAAAATCGCGGCGGTGACGCCCGATGATCTGTCTCGTGCTATTGTGAAGGGACATGCCGCGTAGTCCACGAAATGAAATCGCCAAAGCTTCCCGCAACTATGACGCGATCCTTGCGGAGGTCATAGATCTGCTTCAGGAGGCCCGTCGCGTCTCCGCCAGGGCTGTCAACGCGGTCATCACTTCTGCCTACTGGAACATCGGGCGGCGCATTGTGGAGGCCGAGCAGAAGGGCGCTCGCAAGGCAAAGTACGGCGAGCACCTGATCGAGCAACTTTCCCGCGACCTGACGCGACAATTCGGGCGCGGCTTCTCGAAGCGAAACCTCGAACAAATGCGGTCGTTTTACCTCGCTTGGCCAATTGCGCAGACACTGTCTGCGCAATCAAGATCCTCACGTCTTTCGGCGAGCGACCTCACCTCGCTGACGAGGTCAAAAGGACTTCGTGCAAGTACGCCGCAAGAGCGGGCGGGGACGTTTCCGCTGCCATGGTCGCACTACGTTCGACTGCTGGGTATCGACAACCCAATGGCCCGGCAATTCTACGAGACCGAAGCGCTCCGCGGCGGATGGTCCGTGCGACAGCTCGATCGCCAGGTGGACAGCCTGTTTTACGAGCGAACCGCCTTGTCACGGGACAAGGCGGCGATGCTGACAAAGCACAACCGCCGCCAGCCGGCGGATCGAGTGACACCGGAAGACGAGATCAAAGACCCATTCGTCCTGGAATTCCTGGGGTTGAAGGACGAGTATTCCGAATCCGACATCGAGGAGGCGCTCATCGGCCACCTTGAAACGTTCCTGCTGGAATTGGGCGGCGATTTCGCGTTCGTCGGCAGACAGCGGCGCCTTCGCGTCGGCAACGCCTGGTATCGGATCGACCTGCTCTTCTTCCACCGCCGGCTGCGCTGCCTGGTGCTGATCGACTTGAAGACCGGTGCGTTCACCCACGCGGACGCTGGCCAAATGCACCTCTACTGCAACTATGCCGCGGAACATTGGACGAATCCCGGCGAGAACCCACCGGTGGGCCTAATCCTGTGGCGCAAAAGGACAGCGCCGTAGCCAAGTACGCGCTGGAGGGTTTACCAAACAAGGTGATGGCAACGCAGTATAAGACGACGCTTCCCGATGAGGCTCTCCTCGTCACCGAACTTGAGAAAACGCGCAGATCCTTGAGTCACACCGCAAGTCCAAAGGCTGAGACCGTGACGCAAAACCGACGGTCTTCCACAACCCCAATTCCCTAACCCGTTGTAGTACAAAAAAATGCACTCGACAGGAGTCGAACCTGTAACCCTCGGTTCCGAAGACCGATGCTCTATCCAATTGAGCTACGAGTGCGAAAGGCGTCCGGGCAAATCTGACCCGCCAAATTCTCCAGATTTCGGACCTCGATTCAACCATCCACCATCCGTTACCACTTCGGCGGCACACCAAAGCACTGCGATGTGAAGTAACATCGGCCAGGGACCCACAGCGTTCAAGTTGGCAAAGCGATGGTCGCGAGACTAAATTGATCCTTCCTTTTCAATGACCAACCCAGAGCCAACACTCACTCCAGAAACAGCGGATTTGCCCGCACGGCGACATGCTGAATGCGCCTGGTGAAGTTTTCACTGTTTGTGCTGATCATCGTCTTTGTGGGTCGTGATTTCTGCGCGCGATCTGCGCCGGCCTGAGGTGCGCCAGACGCACGTTCAGGCATCAACGCTTGCACTGGCGGCCGGGTGTTTGATTTTGTCGGTCATCCTCAGTGTCCCGGTGCGCCGGCTTCTGCTCAGCGGCTTTTGCAGGCCGCCGGGTTGGCGGGCGATGGCGACGATCACCTGGATACCGCTGGTGGGCAAGTATATTCCAGGAAAGGTCTTCAGCCTCGCCGGCACGATGTGGATGCTCCGGCGCTACCGCGTGCGCGAGCCGGTGGCGGTCAGCATGTTGTTCATGGCCAACGGGCTTTCGATGGCGCTGGGGCTCGCGCTGGCCATCCCGCTCGCGCTCTGGAGGCCGCTGCGGACGCAGTACCCGCTGGCCGGTCTGATCGCACCCCTGCTGTTCCTGGCGTTTGTGGTCTGCCTGCATCCGGCCATTTTTGGCGGGCTGTGCAATTTCCTTCTTCGAAAACTGAAACGTTCGCCTTTGGAGTCGATGCCAAGCCTGCGCCATTATTTCGAGCCGCTGCTGCTGATGCTGGTGAACTGGACGCTGACAGGCCTGGCGCTGTGGCTGATTACGCGGGCGGTGCTCGGGCCGCTGATCCCCCTGCGCTATCTCCCGCTGTTCGTGGCGACGGCCGCCCTGGCTGCCACGATTGGCCTGATGGTGTTCATCGCACCGGCCGGGTTCGGCGTGCGCGAGGGGATTCAAAAGGCCCTGCTGACGGTGATCATCGCGCGGATCATTGGCCAGACAGCGCCGCTTTCCGTCGCACTCATCCCGATCATCATGCGGCTGTTGCAGATCGGGGTTGAAATGCTGCTGGTGATGGCCGGCGTCGCGCTTCGGGCGACCCTGCCGGCGCCGGAGGTGGAGGAGGCGGGGACGTTGGTTCGCCCGGGGTATCAGGCGGTGTGAACGTCCATACACCGACGGGGACATGTTTCCAAAATAAACCTGTACACCCGCCCGGCAAATTTCTATCATTCCACCCAGTCCGGTTGTTCATCAACTTTGTCCCGCGTCGCATCACAAGGGGCACACTTGCAGCGCAATCGCCTCGCCCAATTTCACGCCTTCACGCTCGTCGAATTGCTCGTCGTCATCGGCATCATCGCCCTCCTCATCGCGCTTCTTCTCCCCGGCCTCAGCGCCGCCCGCCGCAGTGCCCAAACCACCGCCTGCCTCGCCAACCTCCGCGGCATCGGCCAATCCCTCCGCATCTACGCCGACGACAACAACGGCTACATCCCCGGCTCCCCCAGCAGCAGCGGCCGACACCTCTGGCTCGACAACGCCGGCACCTTCCAACTCAACCCCGCCTTCTCCTCCTCGAATGTCCCCGGCAATTCAATCGAACTCTTCGACTACATTGGCCCCCTCTGCGCCGCCACCAATTTTTCTCTTCCCCCCACCGACGATCCAGTCCCGCGCCTGATCAGCTATCGCACCCTCGATCAATTCCACTGCCCCGCCAACAACGACTCCGCCAGCAAAATCTCCGGCCCCGCCTCCCTCCCCGAGGGCCCGATGCTCAGCTACGCCACGGCCACCGCTTTCCTGCTCCTCCCCGCCAAAGTCCCCACCGCCACCAACGCCTCTTTCGCCGGCTACGTCACCATGCCCACCGGCGGCAGCCAGACCGATCCCTCCAAGTGGAACTATTGGTCCTCCCCGCCCGGCTACTGCCCGAAGATCACGCCGCGTCGGCCCCGCCGCCTCCAAAATCTTCCTCGCCGACGCCGCCCGCCGCGCCCGCTTCAACACCACCCCCGGCTTCATCTACGCCCCCGGCTCCGACTACACCGACACGATGTTCAGCGACTTTGGCCCCTTCTACGGCATCACGCGCTCCTACGACCGCTCCGTCCCCAACAACCTCAACTCCGCCTCCGGCGATCCCCGCAACTTCGCCTACCGCCACGGCAAAAAGCCCTTCCGCCTCAACGCCCTCTTCTTCGACGGCCATTCCGAAACCCTCGACGACCTCGCCAGCGCCAACCCCGACCTCTGGCTCCCCACCGGAAGCATCATCTACAAACCCACCCAAAAACTAAACGCCACCGACTACACCTTCTGGCCCGACGTCGCCAACAAATATTTACCGGGCGTATCGGCCACGAGCCCCCACATCGTCCCATAACCGAACGTGTGGCTTTAGCACCCCGAATCCTGCCCCCTGTCTCCACCGCCGCCGACGAAGCCGCCTCCTACACGGACAACCTCCCCGATCCCGGATGACAGTCTTCAACCCGTTTAGGCAGTTCCCGACTATCGTTGGCAGACACCGCGCCTGAGTCGGTCCAGTTGGTTCTAAGATCCTTCTAGCTTTTAAGCGGCTGGCCGCAGCACGATATCGACCTCAGCCGATTTCTCGATCTTATTCTTGAACAGGTGAGTCTGCGTGGGCTTCTCCACAGGCCTGGTATATTTCGCATCCGCTTCTTCGGGAAGACCTCCTTCAGAACTTCGGTTGTCATCCGTAGCGTTAATTCCCGATGATCCGTGCGAACGTAAATGACGGCGTTCTTGTCCAGCAGCAGCTTGGCCTTATGGAACACGTCGAACAAAAGCTGCTTGTATTTCTTCTGGTCAGTGAACTTACCTTTGTACCGTCCCGAGATGGAATGAAGGACCTGGCGGTCCACGGAGTAGCCAAAGCCGCAGCCACTGGTCGTAGTGATAGTTCGTAATTCCACAGTATGGGGGCGACGTGAGAAGGAGCGTCGCTGGAGGAAGCGACAACTTTTTTGCTCGCTCTGTCACGTCGTGCAGCCGGATCGTGGAGTCGCCGAGGTAAACGAAACTACCTGTTGTCACAGGCGTACCCTTGGCATACCTCCATTTAATCCTCTTTTCCATGAATTCAACCGGGTCACATTCGGGGGCTGCAGATTTCGTTCCCTCCACCATTTCACGGCGTAGTCGGGTGACATGGATTTGGTCTGACGCATCTGGTTAGAGAGGGAATTCTCCCTCTTGCCGTGCATGTTGACCAGCAGCAATGCCATCAACGTGCAGTCCACCCGACACTGGCGCCAATTGAGGTGCTTGCGCGCGGTCAATAGAAACTGTTGTACGGGGTTGGAAAAGCACCATGAGTAGAATACGGGAAGCCGTGGCTTGGATGTGCGACGATCAGCTAGTCGTCCAATCTCCCGCAACCGTTCAAGAACATCGTCCTTGAGGGCAGCATGCAGCTTAGCCTGAGAGTAGACCCAGCCAACCGGATTCAACTCGACGCCCATGCCGTTACGACCTTTCGTGGCCGCAGAGAAGATCGCTGTTCCCCGCCCGGCGAAAGGATCAAGAATTGTCGCCCCCGACAACGTGTATTTTTCCACAACATGATCTGAGAACTCCACCGGAAACATGGCGTAATACGGGCCGACACCAGCCCACCGGCTTTCCGCCGTTTCGTATTTTCCTGACGAGTCACCCATGTTCAGTCCCGTCGCATGAGAGCCTTGGCCAGTTGTTGGAGTACCTTGCGGCCGAGTTCCAGCGGGATGGCAGCTTCGGCATGAGCCGACACAAGCGGGGTCACGGCGTTCGGATAACGATTCGAGGCGAGTTTGTCGAGCAGGGCGCACTCGTGCCAAACTGCGGGTAGAGCGAAACATCTTCCGTGTCCAATGTATCCTGTTCATTCGTGAGGAAAGGAAGGCTGGCCACGATACGCCCACCGGTGCTGCTCTTGTAGAAGAACTTGCGCCCGAAGTAAGTATCCACGCCGTACCGCTTTTGCGAGTCCGACAAGCTGATGCGACTCTTAATATACTTGTCCGTTAGCATCAGGTACGACCTTGGCTCGAACCGGGGAACGCCCGGCTTCTCTGTCTGATCGATTTGATCGAAGTGGGTGACGAAAGTGCCCGTCTTCTCGATCCCGAGGATAAGAAGGTCTGTCCCGCTCTTCTTTCGGTAAAGTTCGTTGATATCCTTGAGTTCAGCACTTATGGCGGCACTCAGCCATGCGGGAGGACCGAAGACGCCGAGGGGGCCATCAAGGACAAATACCAGGCGTCCCAGTTGGTCCAGCATGCCCTGTCGTACGAAACGGCGCAATAGGTGAACAAGAAGCACTTTCCCCCAGACCTCCGACACCAGACCAAATGCTTCGCCGTTCGTGCCGTCATGTGAGAAACGCTCATGAATTCGGAGAGCGTCGGTTGAATAAATGGACCGGCCCAGTCCACACGGGCAGTTGATGTGCCCGTTTGGAATCTTCACGTGCTGGTCGCAACCGAGGTGGTCATATGGGCACGTCTGGCCTTTCTCCTGTGGCTTTCTCTTAGCAGTTCCTCATACGTGTCCAACAGCCGGGTTTTGTCTTCCTTGTCCACCACGGTATCGTGAAGCACGTCAAACACCGCCTCCCGAAAGGCGTCACGGGCCGATGTGTGATTCCTTGTGATGACGTTGCTGCCCGGAAGAGCAGCGTCGACTGTGGCTGCTTCTTCCGTCTGGCGAAACAGCTTCGGATCAACCGGCCGTTCCTCGTCCAGCTCGTCGATCAGCTTCAGGTTAATCAACACGCTGGCGACCGTGCAGTAGCCAACGTGTGCGCCGGGGTAGCCGTTCTTTACCGGTACCTCACTGTAGCTCCCATCAATGCCGACAACGAAAGCAGGTGGGATGGTAGTGGGATCAGGGGGCTTGCTGGGATTTGGACTGTCTTGGTCAGGTTCGGCGGTGGCGATCTTTGCCCGCTTTAACAACTGCTGAACGGCCTCGGCCTCAACGAGACGACGAATCGACCTGTACCCTGCATATTCGCCCTCGTATGGCATCAGAATAAACCCCCATCAACCGGTTTTACGTTCACTGCGGTTTCTGCGGCAGCAGCGGCCGCTGGATCAGTTGGTCGGCGTCGTTCCGATTGCGAATCGATCACCTGCACCGGAACAACGAACGGATTGGAGAGCGTCTTGACCCGAATAAACCCCTTGTCCTGCGCCCGCAGGATACTTCCCTCGAAGTCGGCGAAATCGTAAAACTTCCTAAGCTCCCGGGTTTCGTCCGTGTTGTTCAGGTGGCCGATGAACCAGTTCGACGTGTTCCGTAGGATGTTTTTCTGGATGAACTGACTTCCTGCGTTGCATACACGAGGCCGAGATGGTACTTCGCCCCCTCCTTCGCTGTCCTTACCCAAATATCCAGCAAATCATCCTCCTTCGAGGAAGGTAGGACATTGTGGGCCTCTTCGACATATATCAGGATGTCAGGCGGAAGCTGAGCAAAGCGGAATTTCTTTTGGTTTTCCTCGAAGATCCGCACATTACCGGTCAGCCGACGCTTTATTCAGTACCGGATCGCCGCTCGACTGGTCGACAATGACAAGCCGCCCGGCGACGAGGTGAGCGTAGATGTCATCAGCGTAGTCCGTGCCGGTCAGGTGCGTGTGCTGTTCTGCCACCGCTCCGATCGATTTTGGACCGTTTGCATACCCAAACATACCGAGCAGCTTTGGTCAGTGGGGCGTCAGCCCAATTGTCATCATGCGTTTTCAGGTACTCACGATTGAATGCCTGATAGCCCGATTTGTCGTCGTCAATGAAGTCGTTCAAGACAGAAAAAACCCGAGCCATCTCCGCCCAGGAAATCGCGTCCTTCTTCAAAACTGTGGCCGCGTTCGCATAGGCATCGGGGCTCTTGCCCAGCCCATTTTCCAAGGCGTTGACGAATTGATCCCGAACAGTCCCTTTCGTTCCGGTCTGAGCGAAGCTTGGGGTTTTAGACCAGCCTCGTTCAGCAGTGCCCGATAGCAGAGCACTCTTCTCTGGTACCGACAGACCTCTCCCCTGTCATTCGGGTCTGGCGGGACGAATCTCACATCCCTAAAGTTACCAATGTATTTGCCGACTCACGTCCGCTAGAGCAGCATCGATGATTTCTTTACCCAATTGAAGGTTGGCATCCACGTGAAAGTTGAGCAACATCAATTTGCGGCCGGTATCATTTGGATGTGGTGTTATCCCGTAGGTGATCACGTCTTTCTTTAGTTTCCCCTTGATCGGCGAAGGGCCGCACGTCCAACATTCTTGATCGCGGTCGGATTGGCTTCCCATCATGGTCCTGTGTGTTATCGTTGGCATATTCGCCGTTGGGGTCAAAGACCACTTGGCCGATCCGGCGGGCATGGTCCTTGTGCCATGAAGGGCGAAGATCGATTTTATATCACCTTTGTCGTGTTCGATTTACCGGTGCGGGTCATCCCGAACAGCGCCGTCTTCATTCCCAGGAGATCGGTTGGTGCTATGAGAAACCGGCACGTCACCGATTTTTTGGAACGGCCGGTTTGTGGAGGCGTACCGGACGTGACCGATCTGCATTTCGGGCATCGGGCCTCTACCCGAGCTAGACGGGTCTCGGTAGTTGACGATCTTGGCGAGGACCGCCGCGTTCGGCTTGAATACCTTCAGGCCCCGGTTGGGTAGTAGTTGCTCAGTCGGACCGAAAGTGAGCCGGTAATCGGGATTGCTAGTCCGCACCGAAGTTGTTCACATAGAATGTACCGAGCACCGACATTTGACGCCTGCGTACCCCAGGAGTTGCGCTGTTGGGCATCCATGACTCTTGTGATCCCAGAATCGCTCGATTTCCCCCGAACCCGCTTGGCCGTCTCGACCCGCACCCGAAGTGCCTTCGGCTGCATCGGGAAGATCGCATTTGTCCAGAACACGGAGCAGAACACGGACGATCTTCTTCACGAACGTCGGTCTGACGACCGGTGGAACTCTGGTCGCGATCAAGAACGAGAGTGCAGGAATGCCACCGACCTGCCGGCGATGGAAGTCGTGAATCTGGACAAGCGCCTCTTCATATCCGAGGGAGTAGACCTCACCGACGTATGCCTCCTCTTCACGATGGCAGTCAGGAGATCAAGCTGCGGCAAGCGTCGGCTCAAGGGGTGGGGCGGTCGCTTCCTTCCCGACAGCAGACAAGACGCTGGGCATGAATATCCTTCCGGCCCCCAAAGGCGGGCGTCTGATGGCAAACAGCGGATTCTCACGTACTTAACGTTTGCCCGCAAGGCTGCCAACCTGCCCGATAATGTGGGAACTACTTTCACGGCCCCGAAATCATCGCCCAGGACATCACCGCCGACCTCGCGGCCGCCCTCGAAGAATTCGCCACCATCGCCGAAGACCTCAAACGCTAGCAGTCCGTGGTGAAAGTCCCGCGCGGCCAGACGAAGCGGATTTCGACCGCGGGCAAGGCGTGACGACGGGTCATATTGGTCAGGAAATATGGCGAGGAGGAACAACGCAGCCCGCGTTTGAAAGACGCGAGAATGGCCCGCGCGACTTTTGCCACGGGCTGCTAAACGGTGGGGAAGGTGGAAAGGCAAAATGTCTCACACATCCGCCATTTCCCATACCCCCGCTTCCCCTCCGCCCCCTCCGCCCACCGCTCCGGAGACCTCCACCCCAGCACCTGAACCCTGAACCCTGAACCCCGAACCCTGAACCCTGAACCCTGAACCCCGAACCCCGAACCCTGAACCCCGAACCCCGAACCCCGAACCCCGAACCCCGAACCCTGAACCCTGAACCCCGAACCCTGAACCCCAAAACCCTCCTCCCCTCCATCAGTGTCCATCCGTGTCCAACATGTCTTCCAGTTTATCCTTGCACTCCCCCACCCCATAAGATAGGCTAATGTTCGCCATGGCCGCATCCCGAAAGATGCCACCCATCGCACGGGACGAGAGGGGAACCAGAAGCCGCTTCCCTCCCCTTTCGGACAACCCACGTTCTTTGACAAGTGAATACCCTCAGCAGATTCGATCTCGAATCTTCGATAGCGGAACCCCGATACCCTCAGCAGATTCGATCTCGAATCTTCCATAGCGGAACCCCGGATGAAACATCCGGAGCTATCTCCAGCCTCTCCTAATCCTCCTCCGCGCCCTCCACCCGTAACATGGGCGTCCCGCCCATGTCCCCAGATCCATATAAATAAAAAATCAAACCTAACTAAACCCTCTCCAAAGCCTCTGCGCCTCTCAGCGCCTCCGCGTAATCTCCCCTCCGCCTCCGTGCCCTCCGTGCCTCCGTGGTGAAAAGTATTCCCCCCGTCGAAAGGGGGGGTGGTTCCGGGGAGGAAACGGGGAGGATTTATGTCCAAAAAGGGGAAGATTCGGGGAGGAAATGGGGAGGTTTTGGGGAGGGTTTGGCGGCGCTTTGTTCAGCCGTTTCTAACCCAAACCCGCCATAAACCCCTGTCAACGCTCAACCCCCTCAGAATCAACCAGCCCAAACACATTTTTGCGCACCACAAAACGGCCCGCAAAGTACGAAAATCACCCATCGCACGGAAGACGAAAGCGGAAACAAAAGCCACCTTCCCTCCCCTATCGGGCAACCCGTGTTCTCGAAATGTGAACTCACAAATGCCTCGTCCCCACCAATCGGCGACCTCAGAAAAGCCGATCATTCTCCCCGTCGATCAAAATAGGCGCGCACCATGTCGCGGTAGCCGTCGGGGAGTCGGCGGGACTCGGCTGATTGAAGTGCGGCCGTTCGCGCAATTGGCCAATCTGGCGAGGTCCAGGGCGGGGCGATGTCTGTCGTATGCGAGGCGCCGGCCTGCGTGCCGCTTTGCGCCTGGCCAGTTGCTCCGTCTGTTCCCTGGCCGGTGCCGCCGGCGTGCGCAGTGCCGCCGGTGGATGACGCGCTGGTGCCGTTGGCGGCCAGATCGGTGTGATCCGTGTTATGGCTTTGGGAGTGGGCGCTGCCTGTTCCGCCGCCTGACGATCCGGCCGCAGTTGGAGTGCCGCTGTGTTGGCTATTGGACTGGGCGGTGTCGGATTGATGGGGATCATCGATGTCGCCGCTGGGGCCGTTGCGCATTTCCTCGTCGGGGTCGCGGCCGCCGGTGGCGAAGGCGTTGCGCGAGCCGGCGGGGGCGAAGACAACCTGCGGTATTTTCCCAGTCTCGTTTCCTTTGCCGGGTGGAGCATTCAACGCAAGCTGTGGTTCGCTGGCCTGCGAGCTGAGCGGGTTGGCGCCCAGGAAGCCGACGGTAAGGACAAGGGCCGTGGCGAGCCCCACGCCTCCCCATACCCGCGCCTCCCAATCGCCCGAGCACCACGGCCGACGTGTTCAGGCGGCGGCAGTGTTCTTCGGCCGACCGGAGGATTGTGCTTGCCCATTGATCTAGGACGTCTTCCTGCGGCAGCGTTAAAGCCGTGGAAAGAAGATCCGACAGGTGAAGTTGACGGTCCGCTTCGATGGCCGACGCCAGTTGGCTGGGGCGCTCGACGACGCCCCACGCGACGCCGCCGACGATGGCTATTGCCAGTGTGGAAAGCGCGACCGGAAACGCGGGCTGGCCGCGCCAGATCAGGAGGAGCATCAACAGGATCGCCACGCCGCAGCCGGCCAACAGCGCGATGCCGGCCCGTTCGACAATGCGCACGGCGACCTGGCGGCGATGTAGCCGGCGGATGAAGCGTTCGAAATGTCCGTTAGAAAAGGACATATTGCTGTGTCTATATCATGCGCGGGGCCTGGTGATGCAGGAATTGCACGAGGCGGAGGTATATTGGGTGTGGGCGCTCAAGCATGAATACGCGGATCATTGATTACGATGTAGTTCTCCAGCGTCTCACGGGCAAGGGGCTTGTGTGCAACTACCATAACAGCGGCGCCTTTGCTTTTGGGCGGGAGGTGGAGACGAAAATTATCGGCTGGATTGGGCCTGAGGATTTGACGATTCGTGAGGCGATGTTGCCGCAGATCATGCGGGTTCCCGCGCCATATCCGGCCAACCTGGCGCGGCTGGCGGCGCGGGTGCACGTGGAGTTGCTGGGAGATGCAGTATGGGCGATGCCAATGAGCCACTGGGCGTATGAGCTGGAGTTTGGAAGCGGAAGCTGGATGCCGAACCTGCTGGCGGGAGTTGGGGTGGACGCGGCCGATTTGCGAACGCGGAACAATGCGGCGGCGGTGGAGTTTGCCGCGGGAGAGGCAGGGTTCGACATTTTTGTGCGCGGGCTCTTGGAGCGACTTGTCGGACAGCAGCGATTTCATGCTGGTGTTCCCGGATCGGCCGGTGTTGTGCATGGTGCATCATCACCAGCAGTTGTGGTGGATGACGCGCGAAGAAGAAGTGGCGGCGGGCTTGCGGGGGCTGGTTGAATCGGTTGCGCGAGGCGAGGAAGGTTGTGGCTTCCTACGGCCGGCCGGCGACTGACGTTCCAGCCTTCAGGCGTGCGACTTCGTCCTGCAAGTTTCTTACCTGCACCACCAGATCCGGCAGCCGGCGCAAGGCGGCCTGCTCCCGCAGATGCTGGCGATGATTCATCGCAGGCACGCCGCTGACGGCCGTCCCTGCCTCGACATCCGCGATGATGGCGCTGCGGGCCCCGGCCGTTACTCCATCTCCGATGTTCACATGATCCCTGACCGCCGACTGGCCGCCCATCACCACGCCCGCGCCCAGACGCACGGAGCCAGCCAGGCCGGTCTGCCCGACGATGATGCAATGCGGCCCGATCTGGCAGTTGTGGGCGATCTGCACCAGGTTGTCGATCTTGGTCCCGCGGCCGATTGACGTGGCGCTGAATTTGGCACGGTCCACGCAGACGCACGAGCCGATCTCCACGTCGTCTTCGATGAGCACTGTCCCAATCTGCGGCACCTTCGCATGCTGACGGCCATCCCACCGATACCCGAACCCATCGCTCCCGATGACGCTGCCGGCGTGGATGATCACGCGCGAGCCGATGCTGATTCGCTCCCGCACCACCACGTTTGCAAAAAACTCGCACCGCTCCCCGATGCTTACGTCTTCGCCGATGTAGACGCCCGGGTGCAGCACAGTGCCTGGTCCAATCCGGCTGCGCGCGCCGACGACGACGAACGGCCCGATGGAGACACCCTCGCCAATCTCGGCCGAGGCGTCCACGCGCGCCATGGCGTCGACTCCCACCACCGGCCTTGGCCTGGGGGCCGCCATCCGCTCCAGCACCTTGGCCACGGCCAGGTCCGCGTCATCCACCAGCAGGACGACGCGCCCGGTTGGCTCAGGGAGTTTGACCTTGCGCCCGACGATGACCGCGGCCGCTTTCGTCTGGCGAAACTCGCGCACATAGGCATCGGAGCCTAGGAAAGAAATTTCGCTGGGTGAGGATTCCAGGAGCGTGTTCATCCCCGTCACAACCCGCGCTCCCTCCGCCGGAACCGCGACCCCCAGCAACCCGGCAATATCAGCGATTGTCATCGACTTCATTGCTTTAAGCCTAATCCAAAGGCGGCCTGCAGGCGAGCATGATGCGAATCTGCCCGCGCTCATTGGCTCGATGACGTGCTACAATTCACGCATGATTGCTGCCACCCGCGACTTGGCTGAATGCCTCAAGCGCATGCACCACGGTGCGGCGCTGAGGAGCGCTCTACTCATGACGGTCCCGACGCAAATTCGATTTGCTCAGCCCCTTCTCGATAGTGTCTCGCTGTTCGAAGAACCCACTATCGCCTATGCCCTGATTGGCGGCGTGGCCGCGATCGCCTCCCGCACAAGCTCATCCGCCGTGCGGTAACCTCCCCTTTTTTAATCGCTCTTCAATCAATTTCTCCAGTCTCGGTGCTGAGAGAAAAACTCATGGCAATCTACCTCCAGGCGCTACTCTGACGCATAATTGTCTACCATGCCCCTCACCCTCCAGTCCATCCAATCCGCCCGCGCCCGCATCCGGGATGCCATCTATCACACCCCGTGTCCTTATTCCCTCCAACTCAGCCGACTCTGCAATTGCGACATCTATTGCAAGTTCGACCACCTTCAGATCACCGGCAGCTTCAAGGAACGCGGTGCGCGCAACAAGCTTCTCACCCTCACCGAACAGCAGAAACGCGCCGGCGTTATCGCCGTCTCGGCCGGCAATCACGCCCTTGGCCTGGCCTATCACGGCCAGCAACTCAACATCCCCGTGGCCGTCGTCATGCCCAGATGGGCGCCCATCGTCAAGGTCAGCAACTGTCGCTCCTTCAACGCCAACATCATCCTCCACGGCGAAAACTACGCCGACGCCAAGGCCGAAGCGCAGAAGCGCGCCGAGGAAAACCAGCTCACCTTCATCTCCGGCTACGACGACCTCGAAATCATGGCCGGCCAGGGCACTATGGGCCTGGAGATTCTTGAAGATGTTCCCGATCTCGATGCCGTCATCGTCGGCGTGGGCGGCGGCGGCCTGATTGCCGGCATCGCCACCGCCATCAAGTCGCTTCGCCCCCAGGTCCGCGTCATTGGCGTCGAGGCCGATCACGCCACCACCATGGCCGACTCCCTCCGGGCCGGCCACGTCGTCCCCAGCCCCACCCAGCCCACTCTCGCCGACGGCCTGGCCGTCGCGGAGGCCGGCCAGCTTTGCTTCGATGTCATCCGTCAACTCGTCGATCAAATCGTCCTCGTCACCGAAGCCCAGATTGCCACCGCACTCGTGCGCCTGCTTGAGATGGAAAAGACCGTCGTCGAAGGAGCAGGCGCTGTGCCTCTGGCCGCCATCACCAACCACAAGCTCGGCCTGGCGGACAAGAAGGTCGTCCTCTGTCTGGGCGGCGGCAACATCGACATGACGCTCCTGGGCCACATCATCGAGCGCGGCCTCGCCGCCGATGGCCGACTCTGCCGCATCCACGCCTCCATCAGCGACCGCCCCGGCAGCCTCGCCCATCTCCTGGCCGTCATCGCCGCCACCGGCGCGAGCGTCAAAGAAGTCTCCCACGACCGTAACTTCGGCCCGCCGGATGTTGGCCGCGTTGCTGTCACCTGCGTCATGGAAACACGCGACCCGGCTCACATTGTCCAGATCACCAAGGCGCTGGGTGAAGCAGGCATAGAATTTCGCGCGTGAGATAAGTCACATCGCGTTTTGGTTTTGATCGGGGACTCCACGTGTTACGATAATTTTTAAGGTTCGTGGAATGAAGTGGCAGGATCACATCGTCAGTACACCCGACACCCTGCACGGCCGCCCGCGCATTCGGGAAACGCGCATCCCTGTCAGCCTCATTCTTGGCTACCTCGCCGCCGGCAACAGCACGATGAGATTGTCGCTGAACTACCGGACATCACAGGCCAACATATCGCGGCCTGCCTGGGCTTCTCGCGACGCAAAAGGGGTCGTCATGGTGTAGAAGGAAAGCCTGCATAGATTTCCGCCGCAGGCCAGTGCGTCTTTCAAGTTTCAAGTTTCCGGTCTCAAGTCTCCAGCCATGTTCGCCCTCCCTCCCTCAAAGCCCCGCCGCCCCCGTAGCGGCCGGCTTACCATCCTCGCCATCTTCTTCTTCGGGGCACTTTTCCTCGCCGGCCTGTTCCTAGCCCGCGCACACATGCGCTCCGAGCGCTACCGCCTCTCAATCCCCGGCACGCCCCCACTCAAAATCCGCGTCGTCACCTGCGACCTGGCCAGACTTTCCGGCGGTCTTCCAACCGCAATCTCCCAGATCAAATCCCTCGATCCCGACTTCGTCCTGCTCCAGCACGTCACCGAGTCCACCTTGCCGTCGATCCAATCCGGCCTCGCCTTCGCCAAATCCCGCCAAACCCGCGTCTATTTCGGCGGCTGCGCGATTCTGGCCAAAGATTTTAATGCCCTCTACAACCCTTGCCCCGTCGGCCCGACCTCGGGCGCGGTGGGCGAAGCTGTGCTCGCCGGCCGGCGATTTCTCGTCGCCTCCGTCGCCCTGCAAGACCAGCAGCAACTCCCGCAGCTCAACGATGCGTGGGATCTTTATCAGAAACTGCCGAAGCTCATCGGAATTTCCATTGATTCGTCGAATAAAGAATCCCCCGCTGCCCCCGATGGCTCCGCCATCCTCAGCCCCGGCCCATGGAGCAAGCTCGCCACCGGCCGCATCGGCCCGATTCTCTGGGCGGACTTTAAGCAAGCCCCCTCAACAACCAGCCCCGCCTCGCAATCCTCAACCCGCCCCTGAAAAAGCTTACTGCGCGGCCGGCTGCGTCGCCGCTTTCAGCGACTCTGCCCGCAGCGTATCAATCGCCGCCATTCGCTTCTCCGAATCGGCTCCCACATCAAACGCCAGCTTTCCAGGCCAAACTTCCTGCAAATGCTTCAGCGCCGCCGCCCGAATCTGCTCATCCACGCTGTACAGGCAATCCAGCAAAAATTGCTTGTCGCCTTTCATGCGTCCCGCCTCGTCGGCCGCGACGGTCTGAAAACCGGCCAGGAAAGTGTCCAGCTCCATGTTCTGCTGCGGGGTCAGCGCCTTGCGGTTCAGGTGATAAGCCACCAGCGCCATGTCCCGCCCCTTGGCCTTCAACTGCTTGACCGCTTCTTCGCGCTGTTGAAATCCCTCCGCGTCCAGGGCAGGCAATAGCCGGTCAATATCGGCCTGAAGCTGCGCCTGCGGCTGCCACTCATCCGCAAACACCTGCCATGCCAGAATCGGATCCACCGCCATCAACGCTTCCATGTGCATTTCACGCAATATCGGCCGCAGATAACGGTCCACCTCCCGCGGGTTTTGCCGCCGCATCGCCCCAAAGTCCGTTGCCGCACAAGTCACATTCACCGGCATCTGCCCAAGGTTATCGCTCTCGTTCACGACAAACTGCACACCCGTCTGCATCATCTGCCCGCCGGTAAACATGTACTGCCCCTGGCTGAGCGAAATCGACTTAAACCCGGTCGGCAGCCGCGACATCCTGGTAATCGAAAAATTCTGCGCGTTCCACTGAATCGTCGTGTCCACCTGAATGGCCTGCAAATCGCTGAAGTTTGTATTGTTCAGGCTGAAGTTCTGCGGCAGGTTCTTATTGTTCCGCCCGAAGATGGTCACGATCGTGTTGTCCGACAGCCCCTCCACCTTGATGCGGCTCTGCCCGTTGCGATCAAGCGTGTCCGGCAGCTTGGTCTTCAACATTATCTTACCGTTCTCCTGCGTGATCTGGCAGACATCCTCCATCTTGAATGTGCCCGGCACCAGCTTGATGTTGTTCATCATCTGATCGTGCTGCTTCTTGGCCTCGGCCTGTTGCCGCATCAACTCCGCCGGCCGGGTTGTCTGCGCCAGGCTGCCCCCGCAAGCCATCCCACCACCATCAAAACTGCCAGAAAGCGCGCATTGAAATTGAACATCGTATTGATACTACCCGATTAACTCTCGGAAGTTTCCACCCCTTCGCCTTTTGGCCGCGAATCTCCTTCGCTTATCATTTCCACCATGAACCACCGCGCCCTCCTGTCATTTCTGCTCCTTGTCGCCTTCGTCTCAATGGGCTCTGCTGCCGACACTAAATACAAGGACGGCGCCTTCCCGCCGCCCAGGCCCCCTGAATCCAAATGGGTCGATCTGCTCTCCGGCAAGCTGGAAGATCATTGGTCAGACATGAACTGCTCCCTGGCGAGCTCGTTCAAGCTTGCCAATGATGAAAACGGCGTGGCCGTCCTTGCCGGCACCGGCCATCCCATTGGCCTGGTCCGTTCCCTCCGCCCCTACGAAAATTTCGTCCTCGAAATCGACTGGCGTCACCTCACCGAAGCGCCAAGCTCCGCCGGCGCTCCGGGCACCTCCGCCAATTCCGGCCTCTACGTCTGGGCCGATCCGCTCCCGCCCCTGGGCAACTGCTTCACCCGCGCCATCGAAGTCCAGGTCTGCAACCTCGGCAACGGCGCGTGGTACACCAGCCACGGCGATCTCTTCCCCATCCACGGCGCTACGATGATTCCCGATCCGCGCTTTGGCGTCTCCGGTTCCCGCTCCATGCCTATCGAGTTCCGCGGCCATAAAACCGGCGAATGGAACCATTGCCGCATCACCTGCGCCGATGGAACCATTCAGGAAGAATTCAACGGCGCACTCGTCAGCGCCGGCTTCCGCTCCTCCCCGCGCAAAGGCTATCTCTGCCTCGAAAGCGAAGGCGGCCCCGTCGAATTCAAAAACATGCGCATCACCGAACTTGCCCCCGATCCCGCCCTCAAGCCAGGTCAGATCTCCCAGATCCTCCCCGACGGCGCCCGCACCACCTGCCTCTTCAACGGCCTGAACCTCGACGGCTGGGCCGAAAGCGACGATCAGAAAAACAACTGGACCGTTGCCGATCGCTTACTCCGCTGCACCGGAAAATCCACCGGTGATATAAACCGCCCCCTCCCCGGAGGCGACTGCATGATTCAACTCGACTGGTCCAAAGACAAAAACGCGACTGAGAATGCCGTCCCTGTTGCCCTCGAAGGCGCGGGCCTTCCCGCCACACTCCCCACCGACGCCATCCGCCCCGAAGGCTGGAACAGGATCGAGATCAACATCATCGCGGGCAAAATCGCCGTCAACGTTAACGGCAAACCCGCCGTCGCTGAACAGCCACTCCCGACCGACTCATCTCGACAGCCAAGAATCCTCCGGCTCCTGAACCCCGGCCACGCCGTCACGTTCTGTAACGTCATGCAAACACAAAATACGGCAGAGAAATAACCTTGAACCGCGCCTGCAACACACCCGGCGCCGCGCGCGTATCGCCCACTGAACCCTATTCAACCACCGCCGTATCCCCAAGGGCGGCCCCAACGACAGCCAACCAGGAACAACGGTATGACGATCTTGACCCGCATCCCCGCCGCCGCCGTGCTGCTTCTTGGCCTTGTGCCATCCCCGACCTTCGCCTCCGCCCAAAAGCCAGTCGATTTTAACCGCGACATCCGCCCTCTCCTCTCCGAAAACTGCTTCCAATGCCACGGCCCCGACGAAGCCCGCCGCAAGTCCAATCTTCGCCTCGATCAACAAGATTCCGCCACCCACCCCGCCAAGTCCGGGCAAACCGCCATCGTTCCCCACGATCTGGCCAAATCCGAGCTCGTCAATCGCATCACCACCGCCGACGAAGACGATCACATGCCCCCGGCCAAGACCGGCAAAAAGCTCTCCCCCGCCCAGATCGACCTGTTCCGCCGCTGGATAGACCAAGGCGCCGTTTATTCGCCGCACTGGGGCTTCGTCACCCCCGTCCGTCCACCCCTTCCCGAGATAAATAACAAATCTTGGCCGCGCAACGACATCGACTCCTTTGTCTTGGCCAACCTCGAAGATAAAAACCTTTCCCCCTCCCCCGAGGCCCCCAAAGCCACGCTCATCCGCCGCGCCACCCTCGACCTCACTGGCCTTCCCCCTACGCCCGAAGAAGTCAGCGCCTTCCTCGCCGACCAATCTCCCAATGCTTACGAGAAGGTGATTGACCGCCTTCTCGCCTCGCCGCGCTACGGCGAGCGCATGGCCATGCAATGGCTCGACGGCGCACGCTACGCGGACTCCAACGGCTATCAGGCCGACTACGAGCGCTTCCAGTGGCCATGGCGCGACTGGGTCATCAACGCCTTCAACTCCAACAAGTCTTATGACCAGTTCACCGTCGAGCAAATCGCCGGCGACCTTCTCCCCAACGCCACCCAGGACCAGAAGATCGCCACCGGCTTCAACCGCAACCATCGCATCAACACCGAAGGCGGCGTGATCGCCGAGGAGTGGCGCGTCGAAACCGTCATCGATCGCGTTGAAACCACCTCCGCCGTCTGGCTCGGCCTCACCATGGGCTGCTGCCGATGCCACGACCACAAATACGACCCCATCTCCCAGAAGGAATTTTATCAATTCTTCTCCTTCTTCAACAGCATCGATGAAACCGGCAGCGGCCAGGAACGTCCGGTCAATCACCCGCCCATCCTCCCCCTCCCCCGCCCCGGCGACAAAGAGCGCCTTCAAGAGTTCGACCAGAAAATCGCGGCCGCCGAAAAGCTCCTCAAGGACAAAACCACCAGCGCCGCCAACGCCCATGAGGATTGGGAAAAAACCGCCCTCTCTGATTCGACCGCCATCGCCGAATGGTCCCCCCTCACCATCACCGACGTCAAATCCGCCGGCGGCGCAACCTTCGAAAAACGCGACGATAAATCCATCCTCGTCACTGGCCCCAATCCCGATACCGACACCTTCACCCTCACCGCCACCACCGATCTAAACGATTTGGCCGGCCTGCGCCTCGAAGCCCTCCCCGACGACTCCCTTCCCAGCAAGGGCCCCGGCCGATCTCGCAACGGCAACGTGGTCCTCTCGGAAATCAAGCTCCAAATCAACGGCCAGCCCGTCAAATTCAAAAGCGCTGCCGCTGACTTCAGTCAGGAAAAATTCCCGGTCGCCAACGCCATCGACGACAACCCCGCCACCGGCTGGGCCATCTTTCCCAAAATCGGCGTCCTCCACACCGCCACCTTCGCCCTCGAAAAACCCATCCACGCCGACAAGCCTTCCACCCTCACCATCACCCTCTCCTTCGTCCCCCAATTCGCCCAGCACGTCCTGGGCCATTTCCGCCTCGCCGTCACCAGCAGCAAATTCCCTCACGGCGCCGGCCTGCCCAGCAACATCATCGCCGCCCTCAAAACCCCCACCACCCAGCGCCTCCGATACCCAGAAAAATGATCTCAAGGCGTACGCCCGCGCCAATGTAACCAGCGATGCCTCGGCCGCCGAAAAATCAGTCGCTGCTCTGAAAAAAGCCAAACAGGATTTCGAAGCCACTGTCCCCAGCACCATGGTCATGCGCGAGCTCGACAAGCCCCGCGATGCTTTCATCCTCCTTCGCGGCCAGTACGACAAGCACGGCGACAAAGTCACCCCCGCCACGCCCGCCGCCCTCCCTCCCATGCCCGCCGAAGCGCCCCGCAACCGCCTGGGCCTCGCCCAGTGGATCGTCGATCCAAAAAATCCCCTCACCGCCCGCGTCGCCGTCAACCGCTTCTGGGAACGGTTCTTCGGCGTCGGCCTGGTCAAAACCAGCGAAAACTTCGGCTCCCAGGCCGAGTGGCCAAGCCACCCCGAGCTCCTCGACTACCTCGCCACCGAGTTCATCCGCCTGAACTGGGACATGAAGGCGTTCCAGAAAACCATCCTCATGAGCGCCACCTACCGCCAGTCTTCCAAGGTCACTCCCGAGCAGGCCGCCAACGATCCCGAAAACCGTCTCCTCGCCCACGGCCCGCGCTTCCGCGTCCAGGCCGAAGTCGTCCGCGATCAGGCCCTCGCCATCGCCGGCCTGCTGGTCGAAAAAATCGGCGGCCCCTCCGTGCGTCCCTACCAGCCCGAAGGCATCTGGGACGAGCTCACCGTCTATGGCAATCTCCGCAATTACAAGCATGATGCCGGCGAAGGCCTGTATCGCCGAAGCCTCTACACCATCTGGAAGCGCACCGCCGCCCCGCCCGACATGATGATCTTCGACGCCCCCGGCCGCGAGATCTGCGTCGTGCGCCGCTCCCGCACCAACACCCCCCTCCAGGCCCTCGCCCTCCTGAACGAAATCACCTTCGTCGAAGCCTCCCGCGTCCTTGCCCAGCACATGATGACCGACGGCGGCGCAACTGTGCCCGAGCGAATCACCTACGCCTTCCAACGCGCCACCGCCCGCCCGCCCACCGATGGCGAAATCAAGATCCTGACCAAAGGTTTCACCACCTACCTCGCCAAATTCCACGTCACCCCCGACGCCGCCAAATCCCTCATCACCCAGGGCGACACCAAACCGCCAACAACCCTCGACCCAGCAGAACTAGCCGCCTACACCCTCACCGCCAGCGTGATTTTAAATCTGGATGAAACGATTACCAAAGAATAGCGGGCGACCTAGCCACAGAGAGTCACAGAGGAGCACAGAGGAAGAGAGGGAAAGATGGCATGGACTTACGAGATTGATGAACCCAATCCAGCACTAATCGGATCACAAATGCCATCAGCAATCGCCCGCATTCAGCGATCAACTTCAACCTCGCCATCTAACAAATAACATCAAATGAACAGCCTGCTGCCGTTCTACTTTTCTTCCTCTGTGTCCCTCTGTGCCCTCTGTGGCTAAAGTATTCTCGTCAGCGCAAAAAGGTAGAGCCACAGAGGAACACAGAGGAAGGGTGAAAAAATGGACATCGACTTAATCATGGACGAGATCGACGAACCCAACCCAGCTTTGAATCGCATTACCAATGCCATTCTGGGCGCAGCATTCGAAGTGCATACCGCCCTCTCCTGTGGCTTTCAGGAAGCCATTTATCAGAAGGCCCTTGCAATTGAATTCCGTCTCCGTGGCATCAAGTTCGTCAGCCAAGCCAGATTCCCAGTCCTATATAAAGGCCAGGTGGTTGGCGAGGGAATTGTGGATTTCCTCATCGAAGACTCTGTAATCGTTGAACTCAAAGCAGTGGAGGCCCTGAATTCTCTTTTTACAGCACAGGTGATCTCCTACCTAAAAGCCAGCAACAACCGCCTCGGCCTGTTAATCAATTTCAACGTCGGTCGCCAAAAAGATGGCATCAAAAAAATAGCCTACTGACCATACTGCCCCTCTTCCTCCGTGTCCCTCCGTGTCCTCCGTGGTAAGAAGTATTTCCGGAGCCTCAATATGAACCCCCTCCAAACCGCCATCAACCAGATCAACCGCCGCACCTTCCTCAAGCAGTCCGGCGCTGGCCTGGGCATGGCCGCCCTCGCCTCCCTTCTCAATCAAAATCTCCTCACCGCCGCCCCGGCCACCCAGCCCTCCACCGGCATCTCCCCGGCATTCCCCACTTCCCCGCCAAGGTGAAACGCGTCATCTACCTCTTCCAATCCGGCGCACCGTCCCAACTCGATCTCTTTGACTACAAGCCCCACCTCCAGGACCTCCGCGGCAAAGATCTCCCCGACTCCATCCGCAACGGCCAGCGCCTCACCGGCATGACCTCCGGCCAAAAATCCTTCCCCGTCGCCCCTTCCATCTTCAAGTTCGCCCAGCACGGCCAGGGCGGCGCGTGGCTCAGCGAACTCCTCCCCCACACCGCCGCCGCCGCCGACAACATCTGCTTCATCAAGTCCATGTACACCGAGGCCATCAATCACGATCCGGCCATGACCTTCTTCCAAACCGGCTCCCAACTCGCCGGGAGGCCTTCCATCGGCTCGTGGATGTCGTACGGACTCGGCTCCGAAAATCAGGATCTCCCCGCCTTCATCGTCCTCACCTCCAAAGGCACCGGCCGCACCGACGATCAGCCTCTCTACGACCGCCTCTGGGGCAGCGGCTTTCTCCCCACCCAGCACCAGGGCGTCAAGCTCCGCAACGCCGGCGATCCGGTCCTTTACCTCTCCAACCCCGCCGGCGTCGATCGCGACACCCGCCGGGCCATGCTCGATGATCTCGACCAGCTCAACAACATCCGCCACGACGCCGTCGGCGACCCCGAGATCCAAACCCGCATCTCCCAGTACGAGATGGCCTTCCGCATGCAGGCCTCCGTCCCCGAGCTGGCCGACATCTCCAAAGAACCCAAAGAAATCACCGAGATGTACGGCCCAAACGTCCACAAGCCCGGCACCTTCGCCGCCAACTGCCTCCTCGCCCGCCGCCTTTCCGAACGCGGCGTGCGCTTCGTCCAACTCTTCCACATGGGCTGGGACCACCACGGAAATCTCCCCAAAGCCGTCCGCGGCCAATGCTCCGACACCGATCAACCCTCCACCGCACTCATTCAAGACCTCAAGCAGCGCGGCCTGCTCGACGAAACCCTCATCGTCTGGGGCGGCGAGTTTGGCCGCACCGTCTACTCCCAGGGCGAGCTCACGCTCGAAAACTATGGCCGCGACCACCACCCCCGCTGCTTCACCATCTGGCTCGCCGGCGCGGGCATCAAACCCGGCATGACCCTCGGCCAAACCGACGACTACGGCTACAACATCACCGCCGACGGCGTTCACGTCCACGACCTCCACGCCACCATCCTCCACCTCATGGGCATCGACCACACCCGCCTCACCTACAAATTCCAAGGCCGAGACTTCCGCCTCACCGACGTCCACGGAAATGTCGTTAAGGCCATCCTGGCGTGAAAAAATTCGTGCGCTTGCGCAAGAGACTCCCCGTCTTCCTGCTGCTGCTGTCCATCAGTGCCAGCTCCATCTCGATATACTCATACGCTCGCGAGTACGTGGGCTGGGAGTGGATCAACCACGACAGCACGCACTGCGTCTGGCTCTCGTTCTTCCAAAGCGGCATCACAGTCGGGGAACTGCGGCTCAAGCTGCCCAACCTTGAAGTTGGACCGCGTCGCTGGCACTCAATTTCCGCAGAACCAGCCAGTTCCGACAGCCGCTGGGAGTACGAATGGTTCACCAGCCCTGTGCCACACGGTTCAGTTCCCATAAATGGCCGCAATTCCTACCATGGCTTCATCCTGCGACTCCCACGCTGGTTTTTCAGGATCGCCCTTTTGTTTCCCCCTGCATTTCCTGTGCTCTGGTCACGTCTAAAGCGATTGAAACGTCCCCGATACCGCCGCTACCCAGTCGGCCACTGCAACCAATGCGGCTACGACCTCCGCGCCACCCCAACCCGCTGCCCCGAATGCGGCCTCACCGAGTCACCCCCCATTTCCCGATTCCCAGATCCCTTCTAGCATCAGCGTCGCCATTCGATGGTAAAATAACGTGGCATGGGCGCCCGCCTGCGCCCCGCCCATGTGTTCCACTATGTCGATTCGTGTTATTCGTGACCGAATTTTCTCCTGCCGCCTCACCCAATAGTGACCAGAAGCAGCA
Organism: uncultured Phycisphaerales bacterium; assembly: GCA_963788015.1. Classification (GTDB taxonomy): domain Bacteria; phylum Planctomycetota; class Phycisphaerae; order Tepidisphaerales; family Tepidisphaeraceae; genus JBBRHH01. The sequence goes on along the minus strand of CAWBEY010000010.1, from coordinate 512,579 downwards.
CGGAGGATAAAATGCCATCACAACACAAGGGCAACCTATGACTGCCGGCTCTCTCAAAATCGAAGGTCGAAAATTCCGTATCATTCCAGAAGAGGAGTATCAGGCCCTTCGCGCTGCAATGCGATCGCATCAGAAGCAGGCCGCCCAGTATGCAGCTGATGTTGCCGAAGCCCAGCGCCGCCTGCGCGATCCAAAGCGCAAATCCATTCCTCTAGCGAAGCTCAAGGCGGAACTTAGAATGGAATAGATGGCCTAGGTCGTTGAGATTGACACCAAAGCCGCGCGTGAGATTCGATCTCTGCCGGCCAACGATCGTCGCCGCGTCGTCGAGAAGATTGAAGCGCTGGCAGAAAATCCTCGACCATCGGGGTCATTAAAATTGTCCAGCGAAGGCAGCCTTTGGCGCATTTGGTCTGGCCAATACCGAATCATCTATCAAATCCAGGATTCACTGCTGATCGTCACCGTCATCAAGGTAGGCAACCGTCGCGATGTCTACCGTCGCCTAAAGTAGTCCATCTATAACCACACACCACGTCGTGCCACGCCGCTTGGTGAAACTCTTCGCCATCTTCAGCGTCTAATCTGCAGCGACGATCAGCCCACAGCCTTTCGATGGAGCTCATGATGGCCCCCCAAAAGTCTCGCGCACTCTGCCTCGCCTGCCTCCTGATCCTGCTGCCTTCAAGCATTCCGCGCCGACGTCGCCCCCGAGCCGCTCATGACCGGCGGCAACACCCCCGCCGTTCACGGCGGCAAGGATGTTCCCGTCTCGATGGTCTGGGAGGAAGTGGACCTGCGTCCCTCCGCCGGCCGCAATGAGGTCGTGGCCCTGTTCGGCCTGAAGAACGTCGGCGACGAGCCCGCGGAGTTTGAGGTCGGCTTCCCCAGCTTCTTCAAGATGCCGATGAAGGATTTTGTGATCGAGATCGACGGCGAAAAGGCCGAGGCGGTTCTGAAGAAAGACCAGACCCAGGGCCCCAAGCGCATCTTCATCTACTGGATGTGCTGGCCGATGAAATTCGCCGCCGGCCAGGAACACAAGGTGAAGGTAAGCTACTGGGTCGAGCCTGAAAGCGCTCGCTACGTCTCTCGCACCGCAACGGTGAAGGGGCGCCCCACAACCATCAATGAACCGGCCATCTCCGGCGAAGGCCTCGAATCTCCGCTGCGCGAACAAGTGGGGGCCAAAAGCAGCGGCTACATCCTCCGCACCGGCGCCGCCTGGCGCGACACCATCGGCAAAGCCACCATCCGTCTTCACTACGGCGAGCAGTTCAAAAAAGACCTGGTTACCAACCTGGCTCCCGCAAAAGGCTGGACCTTCGACGAATCAGCCAACACCAGCACGCTGATCCTCGACCACATCAAGCCCACCTCCGCCGACGACATCGCCTACCAGTGGCGGCTGGCCGACCCCGAAACCGAGAAAGCCAAATTGATGGAAGCCCTCCGCGACGGCAAGCTCTCCACCGCCGCCCGCATGCAGTTGGCCGAGGTCATGGGTTACAACATGCACGCGGTAAAGCGCCACCCACCACCCCCGAGCAACTCGAGGTCCTCCTCTACAGCGTCGCCCCCGCCGGCCCGCAATTCAGCGACGAGCAAGTCGCCGACTACACCGCCCAGATCTACCACCGCCTGGCCTACCGCGAATCCTTCGCCCACTACCGCGATGCCAACGATAAAGAAAAAGCCCTCGCCACCCGCCACGAATACTCCATCTTTATGGATCACCTGATCGCCAATCAAAAAGAGACCCTCGCCCGCCCAACCGACCCCCGCACCAAAACCATCCTCGAAAAACAACTCGCCGAAATGCAAAACGAACAAAACGCCATTGCCACAAAGTAGGGCGGTCACCGCCTAACCGCACTCAGCTTCATTCGGGTCAATTTGAATTTCCTTTTCCTTTGGACTTGATCTTGACCTGCAGTTCCCGCCACGCGTTCTAATCCATGCCCAGTCGCAACGCCCGTGATTGACGTATCCAAGACGATCATGGATTTGCACGGTGGCACCATCCAAGTCCATAATTGAGCCAAAAGCGGCACGCGCGTGACGCTTGGTTTCAAAGACACGCCGTAATGCGATGGTTTGGGATACACATGATCGACGGCCTTCTTGTCTTTGCTCTTGATGAACGTCGCTTTGCCATCGCGCTGTCGGCCGTCAGCAGCGTTATCCGCGCCGTTGAAGTGACTCCCCTGCCACAGTCACCTGAAATTGTAATGGGCGTCATCAATGTGCGGGGTACAATCATTCCTGTGGTGAATCTCCGCAAGCGGTTTGGAGTTCAGGATCGCGGCCTCAGGATCAGCGACTTTATCTTGATCGCGCACACGGCGCATCGGACACTGGCGCTGGTCGTGGACGCGGTGATTGATGTTTTAGATCATCCTGATCTGGAATTGACGCCGGCGGAGGAATTGCTGCCCGGCACGGCCTACGTTGAGAGCCTTGCCAGCGTGGATGGACGGATCGTGGCCATACACAATCTGAATCAGTTTCTTTCGTTGGATGAAGAACAAGTTCTGAGTGCGGCGCTGGGCACAGAGGAATCAGATTAATGAGCCTGGGAATCTCACCATCGCTCCTTTCAAGTTTAAGTGATTCGGTGGTCGCTCAGACCGGGCTGCATTTCCCGCCTGAGCGATGGGCCGACCTGCTGAGGGGCATTCGCTCGGCCGCGCCGGAGTTTGGGTTTGAGAACGCCGCGGCCTGTGCGCAGTGGGTGGCGTCGGGTGGATTATCCCAGCCTCAAATCGGCAAGCTGGCGACCTTTCTCACCGTCGGCGAAACTTATTTCTTTCGTGAGATTGGGGCCTTGGGCATTCTTGAGGAACAGATTCTGCCGGCGCTGATCAATGCGCGGCGCGGGCGGGAGCAGTCGCTGCGCATCTGGAGTGCGGGCTGCTGCACCGGCGAGGAGCCGTATTCCATCGCGATGATCCTCCGGAAACTTCTGCCAGATCTGCGAAACTGGAACGTGACGATTCTTGCCAGCGACATCAATCTTCGTTTCCTCCGCCAGGCACGGGCCGGTGTGTACCGTGAATGGTCGTTCCGTTCGCCTACGCCACCCTGGGTGAAGGAGAAGTGGTTTACTGCGAATGCAGAGGACCGGCACGTGATCCACCCGGACCTCCGCTCCATGGTGAACTTCTGCTATCTCAACTGGCCGAGGACGTCTACCCGTCCGTTCTCAATGATACCAATGCGATGGACGTGATTTTCTGCCGCAATGTGCTGATGTACCTGGAGAAGAAAAAGGTGGGGCGGATTCTGGAACATTTTCGGCGATCGTTGAAGGATGGCGGGTGGCTGGCGGTTGGTTCGGCCGAGATTTCGCAGGTGCAGTCGGCCGGGTTTGAGCAGTGCAGTTACCGGGATGTCTCGTTTTTTCGCAAAGTGGACCCGCCCGCTGAGCCTCCGGCGGAACCGATGCTCGACCTGCTCCCGGCCCCCGCGCCGCTGAAGCGCCTGCCGATCAGCCATCAACCTCTTGTTATTATCAGGATGCACTTTCCCATTACAGCGAAGGGCGCTATGGCCAGGTGATCGAATTGTTGTCGCCCGCACTCAGTCAAATTGCAGTGCATTCCGAGGCGGACGCGGGCGCCATGAGCCTTCTTGCCAAGGCGTATGCAAATCAGGGAAAGCTTGGGCTGGCGCTGGAATGGTGCGAACGAGCCGTTGCAGCGGACAAGGTGCATGCGGGGCATCGGTATCTGCGCCAACGATTCTCCAGGAGCAGGGACGGTTCGACGAGACATTGGTGGCGCTTCGCCGTGCGATTTATCTTGAGCCTGAGTTTGCGTTGGCCCACTTCGCCCTGGAAATCTTATGCGGCGAATGGGAAAGACAACTCAGGCCGCCAGGCATTTTGATAATGCACTTGCCATCGTTACCCGGATGGATGGGGAGCAGGTGTTGCATGAGTCAGAAGGGATGACGGCCGGGCGGCTTGCCCGCATCATTGAGTCGATGAGCAAACCGGAGATGACGCGTGAGTGAAGCAATCGACGCCGATCATGCCGCGCCTGTGGCCGGCGATGTGTGGCTGGAGATCCACCAGCGTCTCGAGCAGGTGCGCAGCGCCATTGACCACGGCAGCGCCATGACACCGCAGCGTAACCAAGACGTCCTGCGCACAGCGCACGCCCTGGCCAGAGAACTCCCCAAGGGCGAGGAAGCGCGTGAGTCGCTGGAGGTGCTTGATTTCCTGGTTGCAGCGAAGCGCTATGCGATTGAGGCGGTGTATGTGGTTGAAATTGATCCTCTCAAGGATCTGACTCAGGTTCCCGGATCTCCGGCCCACGTCGCGGGGTTAATCAACATCCGTGGCAAGATCCTCACCGTTATCGATCTGCGTAAAATTTTCGATCTACCCAATGAGGGGCCTGAGCCCGACACGATCATTACCCTTCAGGTTGGCTCGGTGCAGGCCGGCCTTTTAGCGCAGTCCGTGGTCGGCCTGCGGCCTATTCCCCTCGATCAGATTCAGCCGGTCTTGCCCACGCTGACGGGGATTCGATCCGAGTACCTCCGTGGAATCCGCGCCGACACCACCGCCATTCTCAATCTATCAACCCTGTTCTCGGAAAACGGCATTCTCGGCCTCGAAAGCGAGTGGGACGCCTGACCCATTTGCCGCACTCATTTATCAACGCTCCAGTGATTTTATCTCGGCTCCCATGACAGAATCAGACGTGCAATTTCAGAAGAGGCTGCGAGCCACCTTCAACGCCGAATGCAGGAACACCTGGCGTCGCTTTCATCCGGGTTGCTGGAACTGGAAAAGGCGACGGGGACCGACGCCCGCAACGCAGTGTTTGAGGGAATTTATCGGGAGGCGCACAGCTTGAAGGGAGCGGCCCGCGTGTGAGCCTGCGCGATGTTGAAGCAATCTGCCAAGCCATCGAAAGCGTTTTGGCTGAGTGGAAGCGCGCGGGCGTTGCGCCTTTCGGTTGAAGCCTTTGACACGCTTCTTAAGTCCATTGACATTCTCGGAAGGCTTATCGAGTCCCCGGCCGGCACTTCGCCGTTCGCGTCGGCCCAACTGGCTGCGGCCGTGGACCAGATTGATGGTTTGCGCAGCGAGCCGGGTGGCGATTCCCGGCCGCAGAAAAATGTTCAGGCCAGGACGCCCGCAAGCCAGGCGGCGCCCCCAGCGGAAAGCAGGCTTTCCAATACCACCGAACTTTCAATTGACCGGCCCCTCCCCGAGAAATCGGCCGCCGGCGGCACCGTCCGAATCGCGACCGCAAAGCTGGACCGACTGCTGCTGCAAGTGGAGGAGATGCTTTCCCTCAAGCTGAACGTCGCGCAGCGCGACTGGAGCTTGGCGAGTTGCGCACCATGGCCGGGCAGTGGTCGCGGGCCATCCTGAAGGCGGCGCCGAAACGGCGGTGATCCGGAAAATGCTCGCGGTTGAGGAAACTCAACCCGTTAAAGCGGGCGCACCCACAGTCGCGCTGGCAAAGCTGGTGGAGTTGGTCGATTCCAGCCGGCCGCGCATCGAGGCCATCGAAGCAAGCATCGGGCGCTGGAAAAGTCCATCCAGCATGATCGCCGGAACACCGGGACCATGGTCGATTTTCTCGTGGACGGGATGAAGACGGCGTTGATGGTTCCGTTCACTTCGTTTCTGGAAAGCTTCCCGAAGCACGTGCGCGACCTGGCGCGGGAGCAGGGAAAGGAGATCGAGCTTATTTTGCGCGGCGCGGATGTGGAGATCGACCGGCGATTCCCGAGCAGTTGAAGGATGCGTTTATCCACCTGCTGCGCAACTGCGTTGACCATGGCATTGAAAGGCCTGACCAGCGCGAAAAGGCCGGGAAAACCCGGCGCGGCACGATCATCATCGAGATCTCTCAGAGCGGCGGCAGGGTTCAGATTGCAGTATCGGACGACGGCGCAGGGATCGACGTTGAAAAACTGAAGCAGACTGCGGTCGCGAACAATTTTATCTCTGATACCCAGGCGGCAAATCTGACCCAGGAGCAGGCGTTGTCGCTGGTCTATCGGTCCGGGCTTTCCACCAGTCCGATGATTACGCAAATCTCCGGGAGAGGGCTTGGGCTGGCCATCGCGCGCGACAAGGTTGAAAAACTGGGCGGCCGAATAACCATCGACAGCAGCCCCGCCGGCACATCATTCCACATGTTGCTGCCTCTCACTCTCGCCACATTTCGCGGCGTCCTGCTGAAAGTGTCCGGCCGGGACTTTGTTATCCCGACGGCCGGCGTTGAGCGGGTGATCGCGATCAAACCCCAGGACCTCATCACCATCGAAAATCGCCTGACCATCCGCCTGGCGGACAAGGGAGTTTCCTTCGTTCGGCTGGGAGACGCGCTGGGCCTGACGCCCCTGCCGCAGGAGGCCGCACCGGGCACGCTGGCCGCCATCGTGCTTACGGCGGCCGATCAGCGCATCGCGTTTGGCGTCGACCAGATCATCAGCGAGCAGGAGGTGACGTTGAAGCGGATCGACCGCCGACTGGTTCGCGCCCGGGGCGTGTCGGCGGCGACGGTGCTTGGTTCGGGGAAAATTGTCCCCATTCTCAGTTCGGGCGAGCTTATACAGCTTGCCATCACGGCTTCAGTCAGCGCCGCTCCGAAAAGCGTGTTGAAGTCGCCCGCAAAACGATTTTGGTGGCCGAGGATTCGATTACTTCGAGAACGCTGCTGAAAAACGTGCTGGAGTCGGCCGGATACGACGTCACAACCGCCGTTGACGGCATCCAGTGCTGGCCGCTTTCACGCGGGCTGATTTTGATCTTCTGATTTCAGATGTGGAAATGCCTGCGATGAACGGATTTGATCTGACGACGCAGATCCGCGCCTGACAAGCGGCTGGCCGACCTGCCGGTGATCCTGGTCACCTCGCTGGGCTCGCGCGAAGACAAGGAACGCGGTGTTGAAGCGGTGCGCTACGCTTATATTGTGAAAATGAGTTTTGACCAAGGCACGCTGTGCGGGATGTGATCCGGAGGCTGATCTGATGACTGGAGTCAGTTCGTGATTAAAGTGTTGATCGTTGAAGACTCGCCCTCCGCCCGCGACCTGCTGGTGCATCTGCTGGTCGCCGACCCGCGCATCAAAATTGTGGGGTGCGTACGTAGCGGTGAAGAGGCTGTCGAGGCGGCCATGGCGCAGTGGCCGGACGTGATCACCATGGATGTCATGCTTCCAGGAATTGATGGCATGGAAGCCAACGGCCCAATCATGGAAACCCAGCCCACGCCCATCGTCATCGTCAGCGCAAGCACCCGGCAGGATGAGGTGGACCTTACTTTTGTGCTTTGGCGGCAGGCGCGGTGGCGGTTGTACAAAAGCCAGCGGGCGTTGGTGATTCAAATGATGTGGCTCGGCAACCCTCGAGTTGCTGGCGCACTGTCAAGCTGATGTCGGAAGTGAAAGTCGTGCGCCGCTGGAGCCGTTTGCGAAAGGATGCCGATCCCGGCCCCGTCTTTGCCAAAGGTTGAGCCGGCCGCCCCCCCTGCGTCCGTGCGCCTTATCGCGATGGTCGTATTACGGGTGGCCCGCCGGTGTTGCAGCAGATCCTGACACTCCTTCGGCAGCCGTGCCCAGTTCCAATCTTGATTGTCCAGCATATTGCCCATGGTTTTTTGCCAGGGCTGATTGGCTGGCTCGCCGAAACCGGCGGTGCCTCTGTTGAACTCGGCACGGACGGGGTCCAAGCCCTGTCGGGCCGGGTTTACTTTCGCGCCTGATGACCAGCACATGGCGATCGACTCCGGGGGGCGGATCAGGCTGAGCGGCGGGCCGGCCGATTATGGGTTGCGTCCCTCGGTCGCCCACCTGTTCAGAAGCATTGCGGGCGCCTACGGAGCGTACGCCGTCGGCGTTCTCTTAACGGGCATGGGCAAGGACGGGCGCTGCTGAAATGAAGCTTAACTGCGCGATTGGGGCCCGCTGACGATTGCCCAGGACCGCCAAAGCTCGGTGGTTCACGGCATGCCCGGCGAGGCAATTCGCGTCGGAGCGGCCGCCCACGTCTTGCCCCCGGACCGCATTGGGGCGATGCTTCAGGCCCTGGTGAAGGACGTGAAGTCTTCATGACCAACAACCTCGACATCCTGATTGCCGAAGACAGCCGCACGCAGGCCGAGTTGCTTCGTCACTTGCTTGAAACGCACGGCTATAAGGTAACCGTCGCGCTCAACGGCAAGGATGCGGTCGATGCAGCGCGTCGATCCAAGCCAAGGCTCATCCTCAGCGACATCGAAATGCCGGTGATGGACGGCTACGAAATGTGCCGGGTCATCAAGCAAGATCCAAACCTTCGTGACGTGCCGGTGATCCTTCTAACGTCTCTTTCCGATCCCGAGGACATCCTGAAGGGCCTTGATGTTTAAGGCGGATTACTACCTGACCAAGCCGTACGACGGCAACTACCTGCTGTCGCGCGTTCACGCCGTCATCACAACGCCCGTGAAGCCGAAGCTCGACAGTGTGGCCGAGGGCCTGGAAGTCACTTTCGGCGGCAAACAACACGTTGTTGAGGTGGATCGCCAGCAGGTCCTGAACTTGCTGCTCTCGATCTACGAGGGGCGTGATTCAGAAAAACCGTGAGCTGATTCGAACGCAAACGGAGCTTAAAACCCTCAACGATCAACTGGTGGAAACGGCACGCTCGGAACGCAACGCTCACGAAACGTTGAACGCGCCCAGAGCCAACTGGTCCAATCCGAAAAGCTTGCCGGCCTGGGGCAGATGGTGGCCGGCGTGGTGAATGAAATTAACAACCCACTGTCGTTCGTGAGCAACAACGTCGCGGTCATGCAGCGGGATTTGGCCGCGCATCCTGAAGCTCCTGGATTTTTACAAGAGCGACGAATCGTCGTTGGCCAAGATCGAGCCGGAACTGCTGGACCAGGTGCAGGAGCCTCTGCGATTGCAGCTCCACCTGCCTTACACGCCCTCGAGAACCTGGAGGGCCTGCTGTTCCGCTCGCGCGATGGCCTTAACCGGATCCAGCAGATCGTCAAGGACCTACGCGACTTTGCGCGGCTGGACGAGAGCGACCTTGAGCGAGGTCGACATCAACGCCGGCATCGAATCGACGGTTAACATCATTCACAGCCTCGGCCGTCTCCAAGAAACATTCAAATAAAGCTCGACCTCCCCAACCCCTGCCTCGCATTCACCTGTTATCCCGGCCAAGATCAACCAGGTCATCATGAATCTGCTGAGCAACGCCATTGATGCATCCCCGATGCCGGCGGGAGCATCAGCGTGCGCAGCCGCGGAGGATAGACGGCGCGGCGGAGATCGAAGTCTCCGACCGTGGTCGCGGTATCCATCCGACTGTTCGGGACCGGCATCTTCGACCCCTTCTTCACCACCAAGCCGCTGGCCGGGCACCGGCCTGGGCCTGAGCATCAGCTACGGCATCATCGAGCAGCACAAGGGCAAGATTTCCGTTGAATCAACCGTCGGCGAAGGCTCGCGTTTCACCGTTTTACTGCCTATCACCTCCATCGACCGCACTAAAGAATAGGCCAGCATCGGCACGATTGTCCCTCGCGATGTCTTTGAGAGCTTCTGGTTTGCGCCTTTCCTCGTCGTGACGGGGCGCACCTAGTTCCTTTGAATTCTCCATGCTCAACTGACCTTCTTTTTAAATCATCGTCCGGGGGGATATTGGTCCCATCCGTAGCGGACGACGCCAGCCGGGAAAAGGGGTCAAAGCTGTTGACGCCTTTGTTTGTACCCCTTTTTTGTACTTGGGTGAATGCGAGCGGCCGATTCTTTACTTTAGCAATGCGACGAAGCCTGCCTGCTCGAAGTGATGATCGTGAGTGAGTGCATCTTTGAGATATTGCCGTTCCATCACAACGAAGGAAATGCAGTCGGTGAGGGACCATGCCTTGTCGGGTCGACGCAGGAACAAATCAAGGCCCGCATCAAGAAGTGCAGGATCGGCCGGGACAATCTCTGTAAGGGCATCAGCACGAAGCGAATGATACACATTGGCGAAGACCGCACGTGACGGAGGTTTGGATAGAGCGCCAGCTAACTCTACAAGTACCCAAGCCGTCGTGATGATACGAATCGTTTGGGCGCGGGCCGTGGCAACGGACGAAGCATGCGCCTCATCGTGTGGATTGACCAGCGCCAGATAATAAAAGTGTCAGCAAAGACCGTCATTCGCTGTCGATCCCTTTAGGAGCTCCATAAATATAATGATCGTGATTTGAGGCCAGATCACTTGGTAAGTCGGTGGCGACGCCTATGAAGGCTTGGTAGCGATCGTAGACCGTTGGTATGGGCGCAGTCCGGCCCGGGAACTATGCCAGCGGCGTGGAGTTCAAGCTCCACTTCGGTGCCCTCGGGTAGTGCGAGGGGTTGGTCAAGCACCAGCGTTCCGTTATGGACCTTGGCTTTGAGGGTCATGGGAGTATCTTACAAGGACTATCGACATCATACCCGTTATTAATCGCGTTCCATGCGCGAGAGTTCCAGGTCGCGTTCGCGTTGGCGGGCGGTGGCTTTGCGGAGGGTTCGGCGTTCCAGCCAGGTGAGGCTGTGCATGCCGTGGGCGGAGACTTTGGCTAGGATTTCGTCGATGCGGCCCTGCTCGGCCTGTTCCTGGGCGACGTGGCGGCGGGCTTTTTTGATCATGCGGCGGCTGAGGCGGTGGCGGTGGGGCGGGTCGGGCTGAAGGCTGGCGCTGAAGTCGATGCCACCATGATCGAGATAATCGCCTGGCCCCATTTCGCGTAGCGTGGTCCGCATTTGAAATGACTGATGGAATCCGAACATCGCAAGCAGAATCAGAAAGAATTCGTGGGTGAAAAGGCCGAAGAGGGCCGAGCACCACGGCGCCGCACATGCCGATGACGCAGCAGATGCTCATCGAGCGCTGATATCCCAGGTGGGGCCAGAGGATTGACTGGATAATCTGCCCGCCGTCGAATGGGTAAAACGGAAGCAGTACGTTAAAGAGCAGCAATGCGTAGCTGACGATGTAGATCCACCAGAGGTAATACGCGATTCCGTTGTGCGGCATGTACATCGTCACAAGCTTTGGTCGAAGCGGATTCCACGGGATGACCATGTCGTTGCGGGTTATCCCATAAAGCAAGGCAGCGGTGATGATGCAGACGACGACGTTGACCATGGGTCCGCCCAGCACCGTGAGGAAAGTGGGCAGCGGGCGGTGGGGCGGCCTGACGAAAGCGAGGCCGCCGAGAGGGGACATAAGGATGTTGTCGGCTTCGCCGCCCACCCATCGCGCGGTAAAGCAATGGCCAAACTCATGCAGCAATACAAGGACGAAAAGAATGGTCATGCCGACGGCGGCGTTCTTCATTGCCAGGCCGGTGGGAATGCCAGACGCAGGAGCGGTGAGCAGTGTAAAGACAACGAACCAGATAAAGGTGGCGTGAACGCGGCACGCGAATTCCGAAAATGTGCCCTAGGGTGACCGAGCCCAGGAGCAGATTCCAGATGGGGTTGCTGAACCGTCGTCCGGTGAAGCCGCTGTTATAGTCGCGATCCTGCCATGCCATGTCGTGTTGCCTCTTGCAATCTTAGGGCCTTGCCGCTGCCTCGGGGCTTTTGAATGTCTGGTACATCAGGAGCGTAGCAATCGTCTTGCCATCGATAATCTCGCCGTCGCGGATCATGTCGATGGCCTGTTGGAAGGGCGTCGGCATGATCTGGATGTCTTCTCCGGCTTCGAGGGCGGAGGCGGTCTTGTGGAGATCATAGGCCGCGAAGGCGTACATCTTCTCTGAGAGAATTCCGGGGGAGGTGTAGAAATTCCAGAGGGGTTGGATGCGGCCGGCGAGGTGGCCGGTTTCTTCCTGGAGTTCGCGGCCGGCGCAGTTCATGGGCGACTCGCCTTTTTCGATGCCGCCGGCCGGGAGTTCAATCAGGGATTGGGCTATGGTGTAGCGGCGGTTTTTGATGAGGAGGATGGTTTGATCGTCGAGGAAGGGGAGGATGACGACGGCACCGGGGTGGACGCAGACTTCCTTGATGATTCGGTGGCCGGCGTGGTCTTCCAAATGGTGGAGTTCGAGGCGGACGCGCTGGCCGGTGTAGATGACTTGTTTTTCGATCAGGCGATGTTCCATGGCTGGGAATTATACGGTGGCGATGTCCAGGTTTGTGGTTGAACAAGATCAGCGGGTGCGGAGGGAGAGAAATTGATTTCCCACCGAAAAAACGTTTGCCACGGCTCAGGGGTTCGGGTGAGCTGGAGTGTGGACTCAACGTGCGTCATTGCCAACCAGGGAAGGGCGCCTCATCCCCCCAACCCTCACGCCGGATCAAACCCCTTGCCTCCCCACGGATGGCACCGGCAGATCCGCTTCACCGCACGCCACCCCCCGCGCGCCGCCCCATACTTTCCAATCGCATCGATCGCATACTGGCTGCATGTCGGTACATACCGGCACTGCCCTCCCAAAAACCGCCCCAGCGTCACCCGGTAAAAAAGCACAACATGAATCAAGATCCACTTCATCATGCCGGGCCCCCCGAATTCGCCCCGCGATCCCGCCACTGCTCATGAAGCTTCGCAAACACCCCCGTCAGCAGCTTCTGATACTCCCCCAGCCCAAGCGGTTCATGCGGCCGAACCACGATCACCAGATCATACCCGTACGCAAAATTATGCTGGATCAGCCGAAACGCCTCGCGCAACAGCCGCTTGATCCGGTTCCGCCTCACCGCGATCCCCACCTTGCGCGAAACGCTGAGCCCCAGACGCAAATGCCCGCACAGATTCGGTGCCGCATACACCATCAGCGGCCCGCGCGATTGCCGCACCCGCGCATCATAAACCCGCGCAAAAGCCTCCCCGCCATGCAGCCGCTGCGACGGTCCAAACCGATACCGATGCTTTGCCTGAAAAGCCTCCATCAGCGCCGATCATAGCACCGGTCGCTCAATGCGGGGAGTGGAGCGTGAGAAGGACAGACGCTGCTGAAAGAGATGGCGGCGGAAGTGGAACTTCGCGCGGGAGGTGAGTCAATTCAAAACTCAGTGCCAGATCATCTGCCACATCGCCGTCACGGCCGCGATGGCGTTGGGCTGATCGGGATCGGTGGGGGCAGGAAGGCGAATTACCTGCGTGGCGTTCTTGTCGTCGATCTGCAATCCGGGGATCTCGCCGCGAATAATGACTTTTTTGACGGATGGATGAATCACCACGATCGTGTTGGCGAAAGTGTTGTCCAGAAGTTCAAGCCGATCGATGTTGTAAAACTCGGTCACCGGCGGCCACGTGCGCCACGGCGACGCACTATACATTTCCTTCAGAAAGTTGACGGAAGTGGTAAATCGGCAATTGCGGAAAGTGACCAGTCCAAAGCTGCCTTCACGAAGAGAGGCCAGTTGGTTCTCGGCGTCGAAGAAACTGCGTGTCGCTCGCCACCAGCGACCCCACGGTCGCACCAGCGCAGTCGAGGGCGGCGGCCTTGCCCATCTCGCCGCTCCGCACGTTCCCAAAGCTGCTCTTGCTGATGGTGACGGAGTTGATCTTGCCGGTCAGCGTCAGGGCGGCCGCGTCGTGGACGCTGGTGATGCTCACGTTCGTCAGCACGTAATCAGCGTTCTGGTCGAGGACCAGCGGCCGGGCAGGCGAATAATCCTTGAGGGAGATATCAGCCAGGCCGCACTGAGGCCAGGCAAGAAGGGCGATTGAGAAGAGGATGGCAACGCAGGTTAAACGTCGGGCCGGACCCATAGTCCACTCCTTCTATCCAACGCGGGAGGGTGCTTGTTTGCGGAGGCGAGGCCGCCTGAAACGGCAGATAGTAGACGCCACCATTCACGAAAGGTTGCGGGGCAAAGGAGATTCCTTCTCCACCGCCCACGGCGCGGTCATTACGGAACCGGCCTACTTTACGACCAGGACGCGTTAGATGCAATCCAAAATCTACCTCCCCTCGCTACACTATTACCGTGTTCACCGTCGTTCATCCCCGCCTCCTACTTCACGGCCTCACGCGCCGCCTGCTGGACTTTTGTTACCCGCCGGCCTGCGCCGCCTGCGACGCCTCTCACGATGCTCCCGGCCAACTTTGCTCCGAGTGCGAAGCGAAACTCGCCACGCTTGCCGGCCAACATTCCTGCCCGCAGTGCGCGATGCCCATCCCGGTTGGCTCGGCCTGCGCCTATTGCAAAGGGCGGGGCCTTGCGCCCTTTCAATCTATCGTGCGCCTTGGCCTGTTCCAGGATCCCCTCAAATCGCTTATCCATCGCGCGAAGTACCAGCACCGCTGGCCACTCTCAGAACTCCTCGCCGAGCGCCTGGCGTCGCACCCGCCGTTGCGCGATTTGCTGGCTCGCACTGACTGTATTGTTGCCGTTCCGCTTCACTGGAAACGCCAGTGGGAGCGCGGCTACAACCAGTCGCACGTTCTGGCTTGCCGCCTTGCGCGGCTTGCGCTAAGCGCCTTCGCCTCGTCAGGCCCGCCAGGCGGCGCCGCGATACACCCACGCAAACCCTCCTCCCGCGCACGGAGCGCATCGCCAACTTGCGCAATGCGTTTGCGCTCATCAAGCCCGCCGCGATTCGTGATCGCCACGTCGTCGTTGTTGATGATGTGATGACCAGCGGCGCGACGCTCCAATCGCTTGGCCGGGTTCTCGCCGCCGCCCATCCCGCCAGTCTTTGCGCGATTGTCGCCGCTGTCGCCGATCCGCGCGGGCAAGGCTTTCAAGCCATATAATCAAGACTCACAAAATTCTTTTTAGTTTTCTCATCGCACAAGTCGATTCTTTTCCCTGTTGGCCGTGAATTCAGAGTGATAAATTTGACTCGGCTGAATAGGAAGTTAGGATAATCTAGGCAACGTAAAAGCAAGCGCTACCGGCGCATTTTCTCCCCTCCGGAGGACACCAAGGGTAATTCCTGGTGTCCTCTTTTTTTGGCAGATCGAACATAGAGGCCGCTTGTAAGACAACTTACACAACAGCAGGCTTAGCTTCGCCTTGGGCGCTAATGTTTTACTGCAATGCTCTTGACACCGTCGCGGACGGGTCCGCGGGCCTTCGTGACGAAATCCATTCCGACTGGCCGATAATATGTAAAGCCAGATGCTCTCAGAGGACAAACCAATCATCCTGCGCGTCAAACGGCTCTGCCGAACGTTCGGCCCGCGCGTCGCCCTCGACAGCATCAGCCTGTTCATCCGCGCGGGCGAAATCATCGGCTGTGTCGGGCCCGCCGCAGCCGGCAAAACTACTTTACTCCGCACGTTGGGCGGCCTGCACACTCCCTCCGCCGGCCGAATCAAAATCGAAACCGACACCGCCGACGCCGCCGCCCCCGATCAACTCCACCGAACCGTCGGCTTCCTTCCCGCAAACTTCGGCGTCTATCCCGGCCTCCGCGTCCACCAATTTCTCGACTTTTTCGCCCGCGCTCATCGCATCCCGCTCCACCAGCGCAATCCGCGCGTCAACGAGTGCCTCGCCATCACGGGCCTGATGGAGCATCGGCGACAATTGATGGGCGCATTGCCGCCGGTGGTGCGTCTTCGGGCGGGCATCGCCTTGACGCTTCTGCACAACCCCCGCGTGATTCTGCTGGACGATCCTCTGGCCAACCTCGAGCCGCGCGACCGGCTAAACCTTGGCCGCCTGCTGCGCGATCTGGCCGGCATGGGCAAAGGGATCCTGTTCACCTCCCGAATCCTCGCTGACGCGGCCGATCTGTGCGACAGCGTTGCCATTCTCAATTCCGGCAATCTGGTCGGCCGCGGCCCGGTGCGCAGCGTCCTGCGCGACCTGCGCCACAAGCGCCTCATCGAAATACGCGTGATGAAATTCGTTAATCAAGCCAAGGAAGTTCTCGCCACCGCCCCGGGCCATTGGGAAGCCGTAGACGACGCCACCGACGGCCTTCTCCGTTATGAAGCCCGCGCCGACGAAAAGCAACTGGCCGAAGCGCTGCTACGTCTGCTCAAGCGCGGCATCCCGGTGGTCGGCTACCACGAAGTCCCGGCCGAGGTTGACCACGATTTCTCCTGTCTCGCGAAGTCAGCATGAGCACCATCCCTTTTACATTTCCACTGCGTCCAGCGGGCCTCGGCCGGCCGCGTCTTGCACTGCTTGGGGTCGGCCTTCTGTGTGCGCTGCCGCTGGCGATGTCGCTGGGGGCGATGCGCCTGCACGAGCATCACCTGGGGGTGCCGACGGGGTTTCCACGGCTCCAAGTCATCATCCATTTCGTCCTGATCGCGCTGATTGGTCCCGCGCTGACGGCGGGCGCCATCGCATCCGAGTTTGAGCGTAATACCTGGGACCTCCTTCGCATGACCCGCCTGACGGCCGCTCAAATCATGTCACAAAAGCTTCAATGCATCCTGATCCCCGCACTCCTGCCGACGATCGCGTTCCTGCCCGCCTATGCACTGGACGGCGGTGCACTTCCCAGGGGAGCATTTCTGCACCTGCTCGCCATCGCCCTCGCCGCCACTTCACTTTGCTTATTAATCGGCCTTGCGTGTTCCACTCTCTCTCCAACGACCACACGCGCGTTTTGCCTCGCGTATCTCGTCACCTGCGCACTTTTTCTCCTTCCGTTTCTGATCGAAGCACCGTCCTTCAACTTCCTGATCGCACTCCACCTCAGCAGTCCTCTGTCGGCCGCTCTGGCCACCCTCGGCACAGCCGATGCGAAGCTGTTATGGGTTCATCTGGAGACGGTTTCGGCGGCCTGTGCCGCCCTGCTGCTTGTTGCACATGTCCGCACCGCAGCGCTTCTGCGAACCCGGTAGGAACCTTCGCGCAAAATCGCAGATTGGCAAGTTTGCGCAGGTCGATATTACTGCGAATCGCGTCGCCATCATTTCGACGTTTAGCCGCAGAAGGAGAATCATGCCGCCCACCACTCGCATCCCGATTATTTTGACCGCCCTGTTCTTCGCCGGCGCATCTGCACCAGCCTGGGCCGATGCCCCGCAGCCCACAATCGCCCCCGCCGCCAAGACCGTGCTGGATCAGATGCGGGCCTCTTTCGCAAAACTCAAAAGCCTGGAAACACAGGGTACAGTCGCGATGGAAAGTACCGATCCGCAAAAGAAGACGGCCGAGACTGCTTCGGCGAAGTTCCGCGCTGTTTTCGCGGCCCCTAACCAGTTCCGCATCGAAGTGGGAGAGCAGGCGTTTGGCGAAGGTGACAAAAAACGGGTGCTTCGCCCGGCCACGTTGGCGGTATGCGATGGGACGACGCTGGCGCATCAGCTTCCAGATGCTCCCATCAACAACAAAAAAGGTGCCCGCCCCCAAAGGCAAGCTGACCCAGAGCACGCTGCCGGGGATGTTCATGATGATGAGCCGCCCAGTACTCGCGCCGGCCTTTGAGGATGTCTCCGAGGCGTACCTGTGGAATGTTGAATCGGTAACAAAGGCGGCCGACCAGAATATCGAGGGCAAGCCGGTTGTAGCGCTGGAGTTCAAGTACAAATTCAGCGACGACAAAGGGGTGCTGCTGATCGACCCGAAAACCAACTTTCCACGGCGGTTCACCTACAACACGAAGTCGGCAGGAAAGACCGTTGTCAATACCGTTGAGTTTCTGACCGTGACGCCGGATGCGGACGTAAAAAATTCGGAGTTCGCGATCCCCGCACAATGACGCCTGCACTTTTTTGATATTGGTCTTGCGACGCTTTAACGGTGTGGCGCGTGAGGTACGAGTGCGGCTGGGTTTTGCCACTGGCCCGGTCGCGATGACCGTCGATCCGTCGTCCGGTTTCAACCCCTTTTCGACCCAAAACCTCCCTGTTTCCGCCCCGAAACCGCCCCCTGGACGGGGGGAGGAAGGTGAACCACGAAGCGGCGACAACACGAAGCGGTTCGCGGTGCTGGGGTGGTGAGAACGGCTTGACCTGTTTGGATGCGGCCACTAATCTACTGCCTCTTCACTTTGTGCAATTTTGCACGAAGTGGTGGCGGAGCAAATTGGCTATGCCCAAAGAGCAGTCACCCAATTGGGGACCCATGGCGGCGATGGGTTTTGAGACGGCCGTTGGTGTGGGGCTTGGGTACTTCGTTGGTCATTGGCTTGACAGTCGTATGGTTGGGGATCCGTGGGGGACGTTGACCGGCGTGATGATTGGATTGACGGCCGGGATGTATCTGCTGATTCGCGAGGCCATTCGAAGCGGCCGGCAATCGGTTGAACAGGGATTGATGAGACGTGAAGCAGTGATTTGGATTGCGGCGGGATACTTGGGGTTGGTGGCGATGGCCGCATCTGCTGGTATTGCGCACAGGCGACGGGGGAACATCATGGGCGGGAAGTGTCGCCTGGCCGGGGGGATTTCACTGATGTCGGCGGTGTTGGCGCTGTTGCCGATACTGCTGGTTCGTGCAGAAGAATGCGCCGGCGGCGACGTTTCAGGCGGCATTTGGCGGGTCGGTGCTGCATCTTTTGTTGTCGCTCGCGATGGGTGGGCTTGCTTATGCGATGCAGCCGGATGCGGGCCGGCGATTATTCCTTTATTACTGCTGGGTCTTATTGGATTTGCCCTGGCGCTGTTGACCGGCGGGGCGATTTCTTTTTTTCGCCAGTCTGCCTCGAAGTGGAAATGCGGTCCCTGCACCAGCCAATGGGACGTGAGCAACGTGGTCTTTGACAGGAAAGGCAACTAACCATCCATGCTGGAATTGCTAGCCACTCGCCAACCCGACCGAACAAGTGCTGCCCCACGAATATTTCAGCATTGGGGGCAGTGGTTTGCACTGAACAACCACATGTCGATGGCGCTGCTGGCGGCCGTGATCATGCTGGTGGTGTTTCCGCGGCTATTTAAAGATGCCACAGCGGACGCTCCGTCGGGGTCGCATAACTTTTTCGAATCGATCCTCGAATTCCTGCGGATTGAAGTTTTCCGCCCGGCACTCAAGGAACACACCGACCGGTTTGTTCCGTTTCTCTGGACGCTGTTTTTCTTCATCCTGTTTTGCAATCTTCTCGGGCAGATCCCGCTGGACGACTTCATTACGTTGATCAGCGGCGGACATCCGGAAACGCATCTGTTCGGCACGGCGACGGGCAATGTCCTCACGACGGGGGCGCTGGCGATCAGTGCATTCTTCCTGATTCACGTCAGTGGCGTGATGCAGGTGGCCAAGTCGCTGATCAATGGCACGTACGGGCATCACGGTCATCACGACGAGCACAGCAGCAATGGATCGAACGGGCCACGAGGCCGCCCATGATATTGAACATATGCGCGGGGAAGGGTCTCGCGGCCGACGTGCCGGGCGACATGCGCGGCGATTGGGAACCCGACGAAACATTACGCGGACGGCGAGCTACAAGAACCAGTCGCACGGCAGCCAGGTGCACTGCTGCACACCCTTCCTGACGGACACGTTGCGCATGGCAAAAAGTGGTCGCCTGCGGCGGCGTGGGCGGCGGCGGTGCCGATTTATCTGTGGAACTTCGCACCTCATCCGTTTCAGCCGGCCCTGGCGGCATCGAAGGCTGGCTGGTTTGCTGATGTTCCGATGTGGGCGCTTCCTGCTGCTGCTGGAATTGATGGGCGCGGTGATCAAGCCGTTCGCGCTGACGGTGCGTTTGTTTGCAAACATGATCGCAGGGCACATCGTGCTGGCGTCGCTGATTTTTTGATATCACTGGCGCCGGCCACCATTGGCATGCAGCTTGGCATCGGCGTACCGGTGTCGCTCTTGAGCCTTGTGATCAGGGTGCTTGAGTTGTTTGTGGCGTTTCTGCAGGCCTACATCTTTACGTTTTTGACAACATTGTTTATCGCGAGCGCCATCGCGCCCGAGCATTGATACAGGAGTGAATGCTGAAGAATGAGGAATGAATCGGATCACGACTGACGAGTCCCCCCCTTCGTGACGGGTGATCTGATTTGTGCCAGGGTCTTTGGAATTCATTCAAATTTCGCCGGAAGGGCCGACGCCGGTGAGAGAAAGTTGTGTCGGCATTAACAATCACCGCGATGCGCCGGGTCAATACGGTCCTTTCGCATCGCATATTTTCCGGCTGCTGTCCGGAAGGAGCACGTTATGACGGATATTACTCGCGCAGGCGTCGAGTTTGGTTGGCGACAAGGGACTTGGATGGCTTGGGGCCGGCATTGGCGCTGGATTGGCCACGCTGGGTAGCGGACTTGGGATCGGCCGGATTGGTGGGCAAGCGGTGGAAGCCATCGCCCGGCAGCCCGAAGCAGGCGGCCGAATCGGCACGAACATGATTATCGCGGCCGCTCTGATTGAGGGCTTTACGTTTTTCTCGCTGATCGTGTGTCTGCTGATCGTGCTGAAGTAGCTGAGCGTAGCCTGTTGAGATTCAACTGGCCGCAAGTGCAATTGGCGCAGCGCGAGTGACCTGCTCGCACGGTGTCTTTTGATAACACTGTTAGAAACAAGATGCTCAAACGCGTACTTCTGATGGCCGCCCTGTTTGCCTTCGCGGCGGCACCGGCGCACGGGCGATGGCTGCTGGAGCAGTGCCGCGGAGCACGGCCTGGCGCATTCGGAGGCGGCTGCCATGAGGGCGGCGGCGAGAAGGCGGAACTGCTGCCGGACCCGAGCAAGCCGTCGACGTGGCTGTCGGCGCTGTGGGTGATCATCATTTTCTTTGTGATGCTCGCTATTCTGTATCCGACTGCGTGGAAAAACGTGCTGGCGGGATTAAAGGCGCGCGAGCAGCGGATTCGAAGCGACATCGCAGAGGCCGAGGCCACGCGGCGCGGGCCGAAACGACGCTGCGGGACTACAACGATCAGCTTGCGAAGGCGGCAGCGACCAGGTGCGCGATTTGATCCAGAAGGCGCAGGTTGATGCCCAGCAGATCGCGGCCAAGATTCGCACGGATGCCGAGCGTGAGGGTGAAGAACGCAAGGAACGGGCGTTTCGAGAGATCGACACGGCCAAGCGTCAGGCGCTCGGTGAGATTTACGAGCAGGCCGCCGATCTATCGACCAAGATCGCGGAGAAGATCCTTCGACGCAATTTGAACGCCGACGATCAACGCGACCTCGTGCGAAACAGCTTAGAGCAGCTGAATCGCGGCTGAACCCTTAACCTTCGAACCCTGAATTTAAACACCCATGGCGTCCAACTCAGAAAATTCCGGTGTCGGGCAGGTTTATGCCCATGCGCTGCTTGGCCTGGCCAACGAACAGCAGCAGGGGCAGGCGGTGTTGGATGACCTTGAGCAGTTGGGTCAGATCATCGACGGCAATCCGGCGTTCGCGGCCTATTTGCGTGATCCATCCGTTAATAATCATGAGCGCGGCGAAAGGCTGACGCGGCTGTTTCAAGGCAATATATCGCCTCTGCTGTTGAATTATCTTGGGGTGCTGAATCAGCACCGGCGGCTGGGGGCGATTCGGGACATCACCACGGTGTTTCACGGGCTGCTCGACAAGCAGCTTGGGCGGATCAAGGTGGAAGTGCGCGTAGCGCAGGCCATGGACGCAGGGATGCTGAACGAAGTGCGGCAGCGGGTGAGCCAGGCGCTGAAGAAAGAAGCGATCCTGGAGCAGGTGGTGGATGAGTCGCTGATCGGGGGAATGGTTTTAAAGATCGAGGACAAGCTGATTGACGCGAGCGTGCGGACGCAGCTCGCGTCGGTGCGCCGGCAGTTGCTGGACGCGGCCCGTGGCAGCAGCCCGGTTTTTGGCTTGCCCAGCGAAGACGGCAACGGCCCGGCTACGGATTTTTTGATACGAAGATCGACAAGATATCGCCAGCCCCCTGGGGGGAGTGAATTCCTAATATCAGACCCAACAACGAAAGAGCATTTATGGCCATCAATGTCGCGGAAATCACCAGTATTTTGAAAGAGGAAATTCGCGGGCTTCGAAAACCAGCTTGAGGTGAGCGAAGTGGGCACCGTCATTGAAATTGGCGACGGCATCGCCCGCATCTATGGCCTGCGCAACGCGATGGCCGGCGAGCTGCTGGAGTTTGAGAGTGGGATCATGGGGCAGGTGTTCAATCTTGAAGAAGAATCCATCGGCGCGGTTATCTTCGGCAATTACCTGGAGATCGAGGAAGGCGATTCGGTGAAGTCGCACCGGGCGGCTGCTGGAGGTGCCGGTGGGAGAGGCGGTGATCGGGCGGGTGGTGAACCCGCTTGGCCAGGCCGCTGGATGGCGGGCCGCCGCTGGTGACGACCGAGACCCGCAAGCTGGACATCGTCGCGCCGGGCATCGCGGATCGAAAGCCGGTGACCGAGCCGCTTCAGACGGGCATCAAGGCCGTCGACAGCATGATCCCGATTGGTCGGGGTCAGCGCGAGCTGATCATCGGCGACCGCAAGACGGGCAAGACGGCCATCGCCATCGATACGATCATCAATCAAAAGGGGAAGGGCGTGAAATGTTTCTACGTCGCGATCGGCTCGAAGGAGTCGACCGTGGCGGGGATCGTGGAGACGCTGCAAGGCGGCCGGGGCGATGGAATATACGACGGTGGTGGTGGCGTCGGCGGCCGATCCGGCGCCGCTGCAATACATCGCGCCGTATGCGGGTTGCGCGATGGCCGAGTATTTCATGTGGAAAGGGGAGGCGACGCTGTGCGTATATGACGATCTGTCGAAGCAGGCGGTGGCGTATCGGCAGTTGTCGCTGTTGCTGCGACGGCCGCCGGGTCGCGAGGCGTATCCGGGCGATGTGTTTTATCTGCACAGCCGATTGCTGGAGCGGGCCGTGAAGCTGGCGGACGAAAAGGGCGGCGGCTCGCTGACGGCGCTGCCGATTATCGAAACGCAGGAAGGCGAAGTGTCGGCGTATATTCCGACGAACGTCATCAGCATCACGGATGGGCAGATTTATCTGGAGCCGGACCTGTTTTTCGCGGGTGTTCGGCCGGCGATTAACGTGGGCATCAGCGTGAGCCGGGTGGGTGGAAACGCGCAGACCAAGGCGATGAAGAAGATCGCCGGATCGCTGCAGCTGGACTTGGCCGCTTATCGCGAGCTGGAGGCGTTTGCACAGCTTGGAACGGAACTGGACAAGGCGACGCAGAAGCAGCTGGATCGCGGGGCTCGGCTGGTGGAGTTGCTGAAGCAGCCGCAGTATCGGCCGATGCCGGTTGAGCAGGAAGTAATCATCGATTTATGCAGGCACGCAAGGGTTTCTGGATGATGTACCGGTGGCCCGCGTGCAGGAGTTCCAGGATCAGTTGTTGCAGTTTGTGGACAGCAGCTTCAGCTCATTGCGGGAGAACCTGGCGACCAAGAAAGAGATGACGGCCGACATCGAGGCGGATTTGAAGAAGGCGCTGGGTGAATTCAAGTCGCGGGTGTGGAAGAAGTGAGCATTTTGGTCTGACGTCACTGAATTCATGGAGGAGGCCGGCTTTAGAAGCTGGCCTTTTTCTTTGGGTGACGTGAACCATCGCTGCGGGATGGTCGAGTTAGAAGTGGGGCTTAATGGGGTTGCCATGGTGGGCCGTTGGCGGGGATATCGGTGTAAAGGGTGCGCCATTTTTAGTTGTTGGTTTCGCAGGTTTTGGGGAACTGCTGCGGGCGGATTTCGTACTATCTCTGGTGCTGATGATGCGGCCGGTACGCGTTGTAGAAATCCTGAACCTAAAATGTACTACACGGCCGCAGGCGCCTATTATCACATATAACATTAACTAAACTAAAGTGCAGGCGCGATACTTCCGGTGGAGGCGCTTTGCCACACAAATTGTTCACCGGACCGTTGGAGAGTTCGATGTTAAGAGCCAGAAAGCCCGAGGCCGTGACCAAGCGGCTGAAGTTATTTATGTTTGGACCGGCCGGTGTGGGGAAGACGACGGCGGCGATCCAGTTTCCGAATTCTTACATAATCGATGGCGAGCGCGGCGCTGAGAACTATGACAAGTTGATTACGGCGTCGGGGTCGGTGATATTTCAGACCACGGACATCCATGATGTGATGGCCGAGGTGAAGTCGCTGCTGACGGAAAAGCACGATTACCGCACGCTGGTGATCGATCCGATCACGACGATTTACAACGATCTGCTGGAGAAGTGCGAGCTGAAGGTTGGGGCGGATTTTGGGCGGCACTATGGGGCGGCCAACAAGGAGATGAAGCGGCTGGCGAACCTGATCATGGCGCTGGACATGAACGTGGTGATCACGGCGCACGCCAAGGCCGAGTACGGGCAGAACTTTGCCAAGCTGGGGTATACGTTTGATGGGTGGCGGCAACTGGATTACTGGTTTGATCTGGTTGTGGAGTTAGGGAAAAAGGGGAAGAAGCGCAATGCCAAGGTGGTGAAGACGCGGATCGAGAGTTTTGCGGACGAGGACGTTTTTGAGTGGTCGTACGACGCGATTAAGCGGAGGTATGACGCGCTAACCCTGGAGCGGGAGGCGTCGGCCGTGAGTCTGGCGACGCCGGAGCAGGTGAAGGAGGTTCGGGAGTTGTTGAACATCGTTCGCCTGCCGGAGGGGACGACGGAGAAGTGGTTTGCGAAGGCGGGGGTTGATGTGTGGGAGGACATGCCGGCGGAGGTGATTGGCAAGTGCATTGACTATGTGAGGAACCGGTTGCCGACAGCGTTTGCGGCGGCCTGAGGGGGGAGGCAGTAGTCAGTCGGCAGAAGTAGGGCCCTCACCCATTGCCTCTCCCGCTACCGGGATAAGGGGGAAGAGAGGATGCGCGCGTCGGATTGGTTCCACATTCTGGCGCGGGAGGAATGCTAATCTTTGGCGGGGAGAGTGGATCGGGGGCGGGTGGTATGATGGGAGGGTACCCAATCCACTGGGAGGTCTTGGATGCAGGTTGGTTGGACTTCTTTGATTGCGATCTTCGTTGTGGCGGTGGGCATGCGCGCGTGGGGTGGGTCGGTGGAGATGGGGGATGGGCAGAATTATGTGGGGGAAGTGACGCTGGAGGAGGGGGGGAAGGTGAGGGTGGTGAGTGATCGTGGGGAGGTGAAGGTCCTGGAGTTAGGGGAGGTGAGGAAAGCGGTGATGGGGGGGAAGGTGGGGCGGGCGGCGACGACGGGGCCGGCAACGGTTGCGACCACGGCGCCGGCCACGAACAGAGTGGCGGAGGCGGGGTGGGTGGGCGTGGATGTGGGGGAGGTGGAGCCGGCCGGGAAGAGCACGATTATTCAGCAGCGGGTGGTGATTGTGGAGAATGGGGCGGGGCTGGGGTTGAGGAAGCGTTCGGAGGATAGCCTGCATTTTGTCTATCAGCGGCTGAAGGGGGAGGGGGCGGTGGTGGCGCGGGTGCGGGCGTTTCAGGATTGGCGATTGGTGCGGGTGGGGGTGATGATTCGCAAATCGCTGGAGGCGCGGTCGGCGTATGCGGCGCTGGCGCGGGGGCAGTTGCAGGTGAGCGGGTTGCTGGTGCGGGCGGAGGGGGACGATGGGCCTGAATTGATGGGGGAATCGGAGAAGAGGATCCTGGGGGCGATCTGGCTGAAGCTGGAGCGGAAGGGTTACACAATGACGGCGAGTGAGTCGCTGGATGGGAAGGGGTGGACGAAGGTGGGGGAGGCGAATCTGGCGATTGGGCCGGATGAGGAGATGTTTGCGGGGGTATTCGCGGCCAGCGCGCGAACGCGCAATGAGGTGGATGGTCGGACGGTGTTTGATCATGTGGAGGTGATGCGGGCGGAGAGCGATGAGCCAAAGGGGGAGGCGGGGAAATGGCCGAGGGGGGTGGTGCTGCGGGATGGGACGGTGCTGGCGGGGGAGATTTTGTCGGCGACGGAGAAGGAGGTGACGATTTCGCGGGATGGGAAGGGGGTGACGGTGGGGATTGGGGATGTGGCGCGGCTGGCGTTTTTGCCGCTGGCGGGGGCGGTGGCCCAGAAGGCGCAGCACGGCGCACGCGGGGGTGGTGATGCTGAACAGGGATTTTCTGGAGGGGGAGTTTAAGGGAATCGAGGCCGGGCGGGTGCGGATTGATTCGGTGCTGTTTGGAAGCAAAAAGCTTGAGATGAAGCGGGAGGCGGCGGCGCTTGTGCTGGGCGAGGTTTCGGTGGAAGCCGGCGAGCTAGAGGTGAGGTTGCGGGATGGGTCGCGGGTGCGGGCGAAGGGTGTGAAGGTGAAGGGGGAGGAGGTGGTGCTGGAGGAGAAGTTGCTGGGGGAGGTGCGGGTGGTGCGCGGGGAGGTGGTGGGGGTGGGGCGGGAGTGAAGGGGTTAATGAGGGAAAATTTTGGCCACGAATCTACATCGAATCAGCAAGAATTTTGGGGGGTTAGAAATGGGGATTTGTTCCTTCGGAACCTCGGGCGGGGCGCCCGAGCCACTTTAGTCAGTTAGAGCCACGTCGCCTTTAGCGACTAATGGTTAATCAGTTGGGGGTGGGGTCAGGTGGATTTGGCGGATAGGCCGGTAAGGGTGGATTTGGCGGAGGCGAAGGTGTGGGTTTCTATGCCCAGGCGTTGGAGGATGGTGAGGTAGAGGTTGGGAAGGGGGGCGTTGTTTTGGGGGTCGAAGGCGAGGTGCTGGCCGTGGTTGAAGCCGCCGCCGGCGAAGATGACGGGCATGTTTTTGTTGTCGTGGCTGTTGGCGTTGCCCAGGTTCGAGCCGTAGTAAACCATCGTCTGGTCGAGCAGGTCGCTCCCCTCCTCCTTTGTCGTTTTGAGCTTGGTGAGGAAGTCGCCGAACGCGGCCATCTCGGCGCTTTCGACGGCCTTGAGCTGGTCGAGCTTTTTGGGGTCTTTGCCGTGGTGGGAGAGGCTGTGGTGGCCTTCGGTGACGCCTTCGATGGGGACGACCAGCCCGCTGCCCTGAACCTGCAAAGTGATGATGCGGGTGGAGTCGGTCTGGAGGGCCAGGTGGATCAGGTCGTACATCAGCCTGGTGCAGCCGATCAGGTCGGCCCGGTCGGTGATGTCTTTAGGCTGTTTGGCGTCGACCTTGGGCTTGGGGCGTTTGCTCCATTCTTCGGACTTGACCATGCGCTGCTCGAGCTCGCGGACGCTGGTGAAGTATTCGTCGAGCTTGTCCTGGTCGGCCTTACCAAGATCGCGGCTCATCTCTTTGGCCTGGGCCTGCACGGTGTCCATGACGCTCTGGCCCTGACGGAGGCGGGTGACTTGTTGCTGGACTTGTTTGGGGGAGCCGTCAAGGAAGAGTCGGGCGAAGACCTTGGAGGGGGAGCCGTCGCCGGGGATCATGACGCCGTTGCGCGTCCAGGAGAGGCTGCCGGAGCTGCCGCCGGTGTTGAGGGCGAGGCTGGAGAAGCGGGTGTCGGCGCTCAGGCGTTCGGCGGCGAACTGATCGAGGGAAATGCTGTTGCGGAAGCTGGGGCTGCCGGGATGGGCGGCGGCGGTGAGGAACGAGAATTCGGCGGAATGGCCGCCGTCGACGTCTGGGTGGGAAAGGCCGCTGATGACACTGACTTGTTTGCGGATGTCGCCCATGGCCTGGAGATAAGGGGAGGGCTGGACGTCGAAGCCGGATTTTTCGGGATAGAGGTACGGGCCGTGAAGGCCGAGGGTGGCGCAGATGGCGACCATGCGTCGTTTGTTGTTGGCGGCGGGAGCGGCGGCGCGCAGGCGGGCGGGGAACATGCCCTGAAGGAGCGGGAGGGCGAGGGCGACGCCGGTGCCGCGGAGGAGCGTTCGGCGGGTGATGGGGCGATGGGTCATGGTCTATTCTTTCGTTGGCCGTGCTGATGCGCTGGCAGTCACTTCGTAAGGAATACCTTGCTTTGGACCACTTCGTGGACGAGGGTTTTGAATCCGTAATTGTGATCGGCGGTGTGGCGGACGATTTCGCTGAGGGATTCACGGTCCACGAAATCCAGGGCAGCGCCGGTGGAGTAGACGAGCAATTTTTCGGCCAGGCATCGGGCGATCTGGTTTTTGTCGGCGAGGATGAGCTGTTTGAACTGGTCGATGTCGGCGAAGGCCCGGCCGTCGGGGAGGGTGTCGGCGGCGTCGACCCTCGGGCCAATCTTGTAGCCGACACGGCGGCCGTCGACGCTTTGGGTGGTGGGCTTGCCTTCGCCAAGGCTGCGGTAGTTTTCGCGCCAGGCGCCGATGACGTCGAAATTTTCGAGGGCGCAGCCGGGGGGATCGATGTTGGCGTGGCAGGTGGCGCAGGAGGTTTGGGAGCGGTGCTTTTCGAGCTGCTGGCGGATAGTTTTTGCGCCGCGAACGTCGGGCTCGACGGCCGGGATGTTGGGGGGCGGGGGCTTGGGGGTTTTGCCCAGGAGGTTGCGCATGACCCACGCGCCCCGGACGACGGGGGAGGTGCTGGTGCCGTTGGCGGTGATCTTAAGGATGGCGGCCATGCCCAGGACGCCGCCGCGATGGCTGTTGGCGGGCAGGGCGACCTTGCGGAAGTCGACGCCGGTGACGTTGTCGATGTGGTAAAGCTGGGCGAGACGGTCGTTGAGGATGGAGAAGTCGGACTGGATGAAGTTGAGGAGGCTGAGGTCGTGCTGGAGGATTTCGTCGAAGAAGCGGTGAGTTTCTTCGACCATCGACCACTGGAGCATGTCGTCGAATTCGGGGTAGAGTTTTTTGTCGGGGGTGGTGAAGTCGATGTTGCGGAGGCCCAGCCATTGGCCGGTGAAGTTGTCGGTGAAGTTTCTGGATTTTGGGTCGTCCAGGAGGCGCTGGGTTTGTTGACGGAGGATGTCGGGGGTGGCCAGGGAGTGATTGGCGGCGAGCTCGAGGAGCTCCTGGTCGGGCATGGAGCTCCAGAGGAAATAGGAGAGGCGCGAGGCGATGGCGTAGTCGTCGAGCTGGCCGGGCTTTTCCTTGAGGAAGAGAAATTCCGGGGAGCAGAGGATGGCCTTGAGGGCGACGCGGATGGCGTCTTCGAAGGGCTGTTTGTCGTTAAGCTGGGCTTGGGCGAGGGCGACGTAGGGGGCGATTTCGTTGGGAGCAAGTGGGCGGCGGAAGGCGCGGGTTGCGAAGGGCTGGAGAACTTTGGGGAGATCGGCTGCGGTGGCGGTTTTTAGAACCAGATCGCCAAAAAGGCGGCGGTGGGCTTCGGGAGGCCAGGCGGGAAAGATGGGGCCTTCAATGTGGACTTGGCCGACGGCTAGGCCGGGTCCGGTGTATTTCTGGACGTCTTCGGGGGTGTTGAGGGTTCGCTTGCCGAGGCGCTGGGTGAGGATTTTGAAGGTGCCGCCACGGGGAAGGCGCTCCTCAAACTCGATGATGCGGGGGTTATCGGCGGCGGCGGTGATGTCGAAGTAGCCAAGGGTGCGGCGCCTGGGGTTGCTGGGGTTGAACGAACCGGCCATGAGGCACATGACCACTGACTGGCCCTGAGCACGATAAGCCCAGACTGGGACGCGGAAGCGGTAGAGTCCATCGACGGGGGCGCGGAAGGCGTCGCAGACGGTGGCGAGGTCGCCGGAGTTGTAGATGACGAAGGTTTTGTCGGGGAGAACCTCGACGCCTTGCTTGTAGCGGAAATCGGCCGGGTTGGTGGTGGCCGGTCCGTAAGGGACGTTGAGCGTTTTGCCGGGCGGCTGTGGGCCGCTCTGGATGGCGGCGTCAAGGGCGACGTCGGCGGCCTCGACGTAACGCTCCATGAGAACAGATGAGACGTTGAGGGCGGCGGCGATGTTGTCGAAGCCCATGGAGGGGGAGTCTTCGGGGAGAAGATCTTTCACATCGACGTCGATGGAGAGGAGGTCGCGGATGGTGTTTTCGTATTCACTGCGGTTAAGGCGGCGGAGGACGACGCGCCCATCGGCGCTGCGGCGGGTAAGCTCGGCGGAGGTGAGGCCGGATTGGATGGAGGCAAGCACGTCGCGACGGGCGGCTTCGGGCGGGCGAGGCTGTTTTTTTGGAGGCATTTCGCCGGCCGAGATCTTGTCGAAAACGTCGATCCACTTGCGGGCGTGGATGGGGTTGGAGAAATCGAGGGGAAGGTTATCGAGCTGGAGGTTGCCCTTCTGCGTGTCGGCGTCGTGGCACTCGAAGCAGTGTTCCTGGAAGAAGGGGGGGATGGCCTTTTGGGAGGGAGGCACTGCGGGGGAGGGGGTGGTGGGGGCAGCTTGGGCGAGGGTGAGGAGGCCGATGGCGAGGGCTGCGAGGATAGGGATGGAGCGTTTCACTTAAAGGTGATGTTTGTTGGGCTGGGTTTCTGGACGTTGGACGATAATCAGTACGGTGGGGGGGAGGGGGATGTTGTTGCAATTTCGGGGAATCGGTTCATCGGTTCATTGAAGAAGTGGGGCGGGAGAGGCGGGGCGGCTGTTGGGTTATTCGTCGTTGTTTGTTTTTGGAGAATGGGAAAGCTGGTCTCTTTGTTGGACGATGGCGGGCCAGTTGGAGGGGTATTGGACGATGCTGGAGTAGGGGATTTTGGATTCTTCGGCGGCGGTGAATTGGGCTGTGGACTGGGCGGCGGATTTTTTGCCGGAGGTGGCGGAGGGACCTGGGGGTGTAGGGGCGGGGTTGGTGTTTGCGGGCGCGGTGCAGCCGAGAATTGTGGTCAGGAGCGCGGTAGACAGGAGTTGGCGGATCATCGAGGCGGTGCGGGCGGGCATGGGGGGAGTATAGCAGGGATTGGATTGTGGGGACGCAGGGGCGGTTACTGTGGCTGGCGAGAATTAAGTTGGCTGGGCTCGGGAGCGGACACAGTTGCCGAGTGACCTCCCCCAGACGCTCGTAATCGTGAGGCGTGTTGTAGATCTGGCAGCAGGGGCGGAGGTGGGTTTGGCCAGCAAAAGGAACGACCGGGACTTCAATTTGATGTTCCGCGTAGAGGCGCTGCTGGAGTTGCTGGGATTGGGATTGGGTGAGGTGGTCGAGCGGAGGAGGGAGGGGGAGGGTAAACATCGATCCGAGGAGTTGGCCGTCGAATGGGCTGAGGGGCCTGACGTTCCAGCGACCGCAGAGAGTCTGGTGGGTCCCAGACGGCGAGAGCGTGGTTGTGGGACATCACCTGGTCCCAGCCGAAGGTGTTCATGAAGTCGAGGGCGCGGGGGATGCTGAGCCAGGCGCTATAGTCGCGCGTGCCCTGCCAGGCGAATTCGCGGGCGAAGCCTTCGCCGTAGTGGTGGCTGACGCCCATGGGGTGGACGTTGACTTGGCGGTCGGGGCGGACCCACAGGAAGGCGGTGCCCTTGGGAGCACACACCCATTTGTGCAGGTTGCCGGCATAATAGGCAGCGTTGATGCGGGAGATGTTGAGGGGGACCATTCCGGGGGCGTGAGCACCGTCGATGAGGACGTCGACGCCACGCGATTGGCAGGCGGCGACGATGCGTTCGACGGGGAAGATGATGGCCGTCGGGGAGGTGATGTGGTCGATGACGACGAGGCGGGTGCCGGCAGTTAAGGCTTCAACGATCGCGGATTCGATGGCGATGTCTGAGGGTCAAGGGGAGGGGGATGTCGATTTCACGATAGGTTGCACCAGCGATGAGGGCGATGTGCCGCATGGATCTGCGCACGGCGTTGTACACGTGGGTGGTGGTGAGGAGCTCGTCGCCGGGTTGCAGGGAGAGGGAACGGAGGACGGTGTTCACGCCCTCGGTGGCGTTGGTGATAAGGCCGAAATCGGAGGCGTTGACGTTGAGGAATTGAACGATGGGTTGTTTGGCGGCGGCGATGAGATCGGGGAGGCGGCGGCCGAGGATTTCGATGGGGTCGGCTTCGATGCGGAGGCGCCTTGGTTTGCTCGTCGAAGATGCAGCAGGGGACGGCGCCGAAAGAGCCGTGGTTGAGGAAGGTGATGTTGTCGGCGAGGAGGAAGTCACGCTTGATGTCGGGGCGGAGGGGCGCGGGGGGAATCGAGCCTTTTTACTCGCCTTGGGATACGCGCGCCACCAGCAATTTGCCGCTGTGCCAAGCGTAACCCTGCGTCGATCTTTTTCATGGTCGATTCATCGGGAACAACCTTTGCCTTTTTCGATCCGATTCAATACGGCTGGCTGAATGCCGGCGAACGGGCAAGTTGGACATATGACAGGCCGGCTGCAATGCGATCGCGAATAATACCGCGTGCGATGGTGGCGCAGGCAAATTCCAAGGCATCGACGTTCCCATCAGCGTCGGACGTGGGGATCTGCGGCATCGGCAAGGTTCCGCTGGCAATCTTTGTCCATGCATTGACGGGAACCAGGACATACTTTTCGTCCTTTTTGTGTGATTGTCCGCATCGTTGCACCTCCAATTCAAGTCACATCTCCACCAGAAACGGATGATCAGGACTAATCATAGACGTTGCCGCGGTTGCCAAATTTTCCACACGGTTATCGTCCTGCCGTCGAGGGAGGGCCGAAAGACCACGCGATAACTCCCGGTCCGAATCCGAAAATGTCCGGCCAGGTTTTCGCGGAGAGGCTTGGCACCGCTCACTTTCGGCCAATCCCGCAAACGTTCAAAGATCCAAACACGCCCTCTGAATCACCCGCGGCAGGCGAGCAAATTCCACCTGCATTGGGTGTGATGACCACATGCATCATGTCAAGATATAAGTTCCTTGTCTTTATAAGTCAATGTGCCGTGGCTGCCCCGAGCGGCTCCCGGAGCGATGTGAAGGCGACGGAGCGCAGATGCCTGGGGTAGTGCGCTGTCTTCGGATGGTTGGGATGGGAGGCGGGTCGTGCCGCAATTGGGCGCCGTTGAAAAACTGAAACAGCCGATGCGCCTGTGCCTACGGTCGCACCCTGACCAACACTACCGTTGCTGTTTGGGTACACTGCTGTAGCAGCCTTTGGCGGTGTGTGGATTGATCGTTATTCCTTTCCTGGAGATTCTTCAGATGGCTCAAATTGACAATACCCTTTCGCGTCGGGATTTTGGGAGATTTGCCGGGGGAGTGGTGGCCGCTTCAGCGCTGGCGGGGATCGGGATTCCGTCGGTTTATGCGGCCGGGGATTCGACGATTCAAGTGGCGCTGATTGGATGCGGCGGGCGCGGAACTGGAGCGGCGCTGGATGCGCTGCGGGCGACGACGGGGCGGGCGAAATTGGTGGCGATGGCGGATGCGTTTGGCGATCGGCTGGAGAAAGCGGCCGACAAGTTTTCAAAGCAGAAGGATTTGGCCGACCGGATCGATGTGACGCCCGAGCGGAGGTTTGTTGGCTTCGACGCATACAAGCAGGCGATGGATTGCCTGAAGCCGGGGGATGTGGCGATCTTTGCGACGCCGCTGGCGTTTCGGTGGGTGCATTTTCAATACGCGATTGCCAAGGGGCTGAACGTGTTTATGGAGAAGCCGCTATCGTCGGATGGGGCGGCCAGCCGCCGATTATTGAAGCTGGGGGAGGAGGCGACGGCCAAGAATTTGAAGGTGGGCGTGGGATTGATGTCGCGGCACGCCCGGCCGATGCAGGAGATGCAGAAGCGCATCGCCGATGGAGAGATTGGCGACATCGTGATGATGCGCGGCTATCGGATGCACGGGCCGGTAGGCGACGTTTGCGTCGGTGCCCAGGCCGGCGGAGGTGAGCGAGCTGGAGTATCAGGTGCGGCGGTTTCACAGTTTTCTGTGGGCCGGCGGCGGGGGGTTCAGCGATTTCAACATTCATATCATCGATCATTTGTGCTGGATGAAGGGGGCCTGGCCGGTGAAGGCGCAGGGGGTGGGTGGGCGGCAGTACAAGGTGTCGGCCGCGGGCTTGCCGTTTGTGGATCAGAATTTTGATTCATACGGGATTGAATACACGTTCGAGGACGGGGCAAAGTTGATGTTTGATGGCCGGTGCATTGAAGGAGCGGGAACGAACTATGCGAGCTTTGTACATGGGACAAAAGGGTTTGGGGTAGTGTCAAAAAGCGGCGATTGCGGCGGCCCGTCGAGCTTGTACAAGGGGCTGGGGGAAGTGGCGGGGAATAAGCTGTGGGAGTCGATGGACAAGAGCAGCCCGTACCAGAACGAGTGGAATGATTTGCTGGAGGCGATTGTCAAAGACAAGCCGTACAACGAGGTGAAGCGGGGTGTGGAGGCGAGCCTGGTGACGAGCATGGGCCGGGCGTCGGCTCACATCGGGCAGGAGATCACGTTTGAACAGATGCTCAACTCGGATCACGAATTTGCGCCGGGGGTGGAGTCGATGACCAAGGATTCGCCAGCGCCGTTGCAGGCGGATGCGAAGGGGATGTATCCGCAGCCGGAGCCTGGGAGGAAGAAGCGGGAGTATTGAGGTTTTGAGGCGATGCGGATTACCACGGAGTTTCGCTTGCGCTTCGGTCGCGGGTACGCCATAACCGCAGCGCGGTTTCCTTTCGCTTTCTGACGTAATTCCCGGCGCGGGGGCAATAGTCGAGGCGGGAATACGTACGAAAAGAATTTGGTCGCGTGTGCTCAGCCGCCCTTGCGGGCGGCGTCCTGTTTTTCTTTTAGTCGGCGCATGGCGTCGAGGCCGGGCTGGGCCTGTTTTTGCATTCTTTCGAGGTCCTTTTGCCAGGCTTCGCTTTGACGCTGTTGCTCAGCTGCACGCTGGTTGTCGGTGTAGGTGTAGATGCCAACGCCAATTGCCCCTGCCGTCAGGCAGCCCAGGGCAATGACATACGCTTTCTTTGAACGGATCCGATCGCCGGGGCCATCACGCCAGCGTCGCCATGCCATCCACTCGCCCAGCGCCAATGCCAGGGCGCCGAATGTCATGGACAGGCCATAGGGCTTGACGTCGCCTGAATCTCCCAGCGCCAGCAGCATCAGCCCGTACAGGAGGCCGGCGTTGGCGAGTATCAATGCGACACCAACGGCATAGTCCCGGGCTTCTATCAGCGGCTGGATGGTGGCTTGTTCGATGGGCACCGTGTGTGCCGGAGCGGCTCCGGTTGTTCCCGCGCCGAGGATTGATCGGGTGAGGATCTTGCGCCGCTTGGGCGCTGCGGATCGTAAACAACGACCACACGTGTCGACTCGTCGTACTGTCCGGCCAGACTGTTGGCGACGTCCTGCTTCGACGTGTAGCGGACGCCTTCCACGGTGTAGGCGAAGGTAACTGGCCGCTTTCCCTGCGCCCCCAGGCTGCTGATCTTTTCGACTGTGGCGAAGGTGGTGACGCCGCGGCGGATCAGATCTTTCTGGCCGCGCACTGCGAGCAACAGGCAGGGAATGCCCAGCACCGTGACACCCAGACCGAGGTATAGATAAATTTGCTGCTTGAAAGCATCGGGCTTCTGTTTTTGTTCAATCAGATCAAATTGAAAGATGGCCGCCGAGAGGTAGAGGACCCACGCGCCAAGCATCAGCGCCACGCCCACAACCCAGATAACCTTCACTTCCCGCTGCATTTGGCCGGCGATATCCAGGCCGTTTGCATCCAAGCCTTGCAACGCCGATGAAACGCCGGCCATTGTGGGACTGAGTTCGTCAGAAGTCTCCTGATGTTCAGGCTGGAGATTTGGAACGACTAAAAGTTTGCCGCAGGCGCACTTAGCGGTTTTGCCGGCGAGGCGATCGTCGAGCTTGTAGATTTTCTGGCAGTTGGTGCATTGGACTTGGATCATGACTCATCTCCCTTCTGATCTACACCCTAATGCGATTTGTTGCGTTGGCGGAATGAGAATTCTGCCTATGGCGCGGCTGAAGGTTGAGCGAACGTCGGCCTCGCTGACGGTGGCAAGAGGGAGGCCGGGGGCGTATGCTCTTTCCATGCTCGCGATTCGACGCAATCTCTCCAAGCTTTAGCGTTTCACGCCTGGTGCGCCGGCACCCTGTTTTCGCGGCATCTTCCTTTGCTTTCTCATTCTCTCCAGTCGAGTACTCCCATGGTCGAGGCAACACCTAAAAGTCCTGTTTCCGCTCTTCTTCGCAAGCTCGGCGAAATCGCCGCTCGCTACGATGAGCTTCAGCAATCGCTGAACGATCCGGCCGTGCTTTCCAATTCACAGCAGGTCGTCGCCATCAGCAAGGAGTCGGGGCGGCTGGAGGGGGTGGTGGCGCGGTATCGGGATTATTTGAAAGCGATGACGGCCGTGGAGGAGCTGGGGGAGTTGTCGGGGCAGGGGGGCGATGCGGAGATGGCGGAGATGGCGCGGCTGGAATTGCCCGAGGCCCAGGCGAAGGCCGCGGGGATGCTGGAGGGGTTGAAGGATGAGTTTGTAGCTGCCGAGGACAATGCGATTGATTCGTTTTTTCTGGAGATACGGGCCGGGACGGGCGGCGAAGAGGCGGCGCTGTTTGCGCGGGATTTGTTTGAGATGTATCGGCTCTATGCCGAGCAGCATGGGTGGACCTTTATCGTGAACGATTTTTCGACGAGCGATCGCGGGGGGATTTAAGGAAGTGATCGTCAATATGAAGGGAACGGGGGCGTATCGGCGGTTTCAGTTTGAGGCCGGGGGGCATCGGGTGCAGCGCGTGCCGGAGACGGAAGCGCAAGGCCGGATTCATACCAGTGCGGCGACGGTGGCCGTGCTGCCTGAACTTCCCGACGTAAAAATAGATATCGACATGAAGGACATTGAGGAGCACGGGTGCAGAGGCGGCGGGCCGGGCGGGCAGAATGTAAACAAGGTGGAGACGGGTTGGCGCATTTCGCACAAGCCGTCGGGGTTGCAGTTCAAGATGACCGAGCACAAGTCGCAGACGCAAAACAAGGAGCGGGCGTGGGCGCTCTTGCGGGCAACGCTGTATGAGCGTGAACGAGCCAGGCAACATGCGTCGGTGACGTCTGCCCGCAAGGCGATGATGGGATCGGGAGACCGCTCGCAGCGCATCCGCACGTACAACTTTCCGCAGAACCGCTGTACGGATCACCGGCTGGGCGGAGAAGGCGGCGGGGAGAAGAATTTTAATCTGGATCAGATCATCGCGGGGAATCTGGAGCCATTGATTGATGCGCTGCTTGAGTTGGATAAGCAGCAGCGGCTGGATGCGTTGTGAGGGGGAGGCAGTGGGGAAGGGTTCGGGGTTCACGGTTCAGTTGGCAGTAGTCAGTATGCGGTAGTCAGTAGTCAGTAGGGCGTGGACTGGTTCGTCTAACTCGACCAGCTTGGTGGGCGTTTTTCGAGAAAGGCGGCCGTGCCTTCCTGGGCTTCGAGGGTGTTGCGGGATTCGAGGTGATATCGGAGTGCTCGTTCCAAGTCGTCTTTAATTTTGCGCGGGGACAGGTCATCCAGTAGGCGCTTGGTGCGGGCGATGGCGGCGGGGGCGCCATTGCAGGCTTCTCGCGCAGGGTTAGGGACTCCTTGTGTAGATTAATTTCGGGGACGATTTGGGTGACGAGGCCCAGGGAGAGGGCGCGGGGGGCGGGAAGGGTTTGGCCCAGGAGCAAAATTTCTCGGGCGGTGCGGTCGCCAATCTGGCGGCGGAGGAGGCAACTGACGAGGGCCGCGACCAGACCACGGTGGACTTCGGGGTAGCCAATCTGCAGGTTGTCGGCGGCGACGGCCAGGTCGCAGGCGCCGATGAGGCCTGCGCCGCCGCCAAATGCTGCACCTTGGGCGGCGGCGATGGTGATGAGGGGGGATTGGCACAGGGAAAGATAAAGATCGGCCAGGGCGTGGGCGGACTTGTCGGCCAACTGAGGATCGGCGGCTTCGGCCAGGTCGAGGCCGGCGCAGAAGGATGGTCCGTTTGCACAAAGGATGATAACGCGGCGGGTGGGATCGGCCGAAGCCTGCGTGATGGATTGGTGCAGTTGGTTGATTAACGCCAGACTGAGGGCATTTCGCTTTTGTGGGCGGTTCAAGGTGAGGAGGGTGATTTGGGGATCGGAGGCGTCGGTGAGGACAAGATTGTCGGGCATGAGAAGCTCCAAGTCGTAGATTCAGTTGAAGAATACCGGAAGATCGGTGACACGGGGACGGATGAGGTTATGATGGGCGGATCATGACGCAGCCAGAACGTGTATTGGTAGTGCAGCCGAGCTGGGTGGGCGATGCCGTCATGGCCACGCCAACGCTCCGGGCGATTCGGGAGCTTTATCCCCAGGCGGAGATCTCTTACCTGATGCGGCGATACGTCAAGCCGATGTACACCGGCATGCCGTGGGCCGACCGGCTGATCACCTATCGCACGGGCAAGACCAGCGCCAAGGCCGGCAAGGGGCAGTTTATTGAGCTGGCAGCGCGGTTGCGGGCGCGGCGGTTTGATCTGGCGATTCTGCTTCCCAATTCGTTCAAGTCGGCGCTGGTGTGCAAGATGGCGCGGATCCCGCAGATTGTCGGGTATGACCGGGATGGCCGGGGGTTTTTGTTGAGCGATAAGCTGTTGGCGTCGAAGGATCGGGGCAAATTTGTCCCGACGCCGATCGTTCGCTATTACCTCGGGCTGGCGCATTATCTGGGCTCGGCATCGCGCGATACGCGGATGGAGTTGTTTGTGACGCCCCGCGAAAAAGCTCGGGCTCAGGAAGTGTTGGAGCGGTGCGGGCTGGATGCGAATATCGAGCGGCCTGCCAGTCATGGCCAGTCGCCGCTGATATTGCTCAATCCCGGCGCAGTACGGGGATGCCAAGTGCTGGCTTCCTGAGAATTTCGCGGCCGTTGCGGATCGATTCTATGAAGAACTGGGGGCGACGGTCTTAATCAGCGGCGCGCTGCGCGAGCGGGCGATCCTGGATGCTGTGCAACAGCATATGAAACACCCGGCCATCGACCTGTCCACCAAGGGTGTCACGCTTGGGGCATTGAAAGAGATTGTTCGGCGCTGCGATCTGATGGTGACCAACGACACCGGCCCGCGTCATCTGGCGGCCGCTTTCGATGTGCCGGTGGTGACAGTTTTTGGGCCAACCCACCCGGAGTGGACGGAAATCTGGTTTGCACGGGAGCGCAAGGTGGCGGTGAAGGTGTTTTGCGGGCCGTGCCAGAAGAAGCTGTGCCCGCTGGATCATCGCTGCATGACGCGCATCTCGCCGGGGATGGTGTACGACACGGCGATCACGCTGCTGCCGGAGCGACAGGTTGCAGGGGTCTGAATCACTCGGGGAGCAGTACAAAGTACTTCCATTTGTTTGTGCCGTCGGTCACAACCGCGAGGCCATGCGCGTAGATGGAGCATCTAGGAAGATTGGGCGGTAAAACAAGTGCCGACGCGTAGGCCAATTATGAGCGACATTAAGTCCGGCAGCAATTTTTGTGTACGACATTGCGGCTTTTTCATTCGCATAAACATCTGTTACTAAATAATTTATATTGGTGCCATATTGCCAATGCAGGCGGTCTAAATGTCAGCCTGAAGAAATGGTGGCGGATCGGTCGATGCTGTTTTTAACGCCGAGGGATCTAGGAAGATCGGACCTTGGGCGCTGCCGCACGATCAGGTGTGAACAGGCAGCGTGGCAAGTTTGTGTGGTTTGTCTTAGAAAGGACGGGGGCAAAAATGTTGATTCTGCCGTATCGTGCGACTGTGTTTCTGGACTGCGGCTCGGGCGAAAGCCTGCGCCTGGAGATGATGGAGCGGCACTTTCAAAAAGAGGCCGACGCCATTGCCTGGTGCAAGACCATGACCGTCGCACAGACGGAGGCGACCGGTTCGTGGATGGTGGCGTCGAGCAAGGGCGGGCGAAGCCTTATCATCACGCGGGCGGCGGGGTTTCCGGTGGTGGCCGAGCCTTCGGATTATGACGGTATTGAACAGACGCTCGCCAGCCCCGCGCTTCTGTCGCGGCAGGAAGGGTTGGCGCTGACGTCGAGAAATTAGACAAAGTCGAGGAGAGGCGGTCAGGAGAATCAATCGTCTTCATCGGCTTGGCGATTGCGTTCCTGCGTGACGCATTGCTCAATGCAAAAGGCGACCATCTGCGCTCTGGACCATCGGCGCTCGTCCGCGAGTCGGTCGATTTTGTCCGCAATGGACTTTTCAACCTTTCCGTAGACAGTCACCATTTCTTTGCCCGGGTTAGCTCGACTCGGCTTGGCCATAATACCCTGCTATCGGCAACTTTCAGTATAGGCGTGCCCGCAACCGCTGCAACAGGGTTTATCGGTCGTCGATTTGCGAAAATTTCTGGATCGATTACGCAGCCCGCGACGACTGGCTATGCGAAGCGGGCGAGGCCAAATCAGCTGTAACAACTGCTTGAAGCGCGGATTGGGTTATCACCATATGAGCGCCGTCAAAGACTGGGCGACGCCCGGCGGGAACATTGGACCATTGGATTGAATCGTGAATAACGCCAGACAGTTTCGCGTTCTGAAACCGGGTGTCGGCGTCGATGTGGGCTTGGGAAAGGTCGGCGCTGGTTAGATTCGCGTCGCAAAACCGCGCCCCGGCCAACTGCGCCGCAGAGGCGGGCCTGGGTGAGATTTGCGCCTTGAAAGTCAGCGCCCCGTAAATGTGTGCCGTAAAAGGTGTCGCGCTCGCTGCTGCGCAGATCGGGCGCGTCAGGTTGGCATCGATGAAGCTGGCTCCCTCGGCAAAGACGCCGCGCAGCGCGGCATCGGTGAGGTCGGCGCTGGACAAGTCGCTCTCGGCCAGGTTGGCGTCGGTGAGATTGCAGCCCCGAAGATTGGCCCCGGCCAGATCGGCGTGGGCCAGGTTCAGGCCGGAAAGATCCAGGCCGCTCAGGTCCACCCCGGCCAGTCGGATGAGGTGGTATGGTTTTCTGCAGCCGGCGGTGGGAACGCTGGCGAGAATCCGGATGACATCGATGCGGGTTATTTCGGCCATACTACGTCCTATAACCCCCCGACATGTTCGATTTCCGGACTCAAAGTGCCACGATTTGCCACACTCTCTACCTCAATCGACCAAACGGCCGCAAAATTATCATTTTTTCTTGGAATAAAGGGTTGACGAGCTGGAATCCACGGCATTTCGGCGGGTGCGGCTTCCAGATTAGCGGGTATTTCAGAACCGCTCATCGGCCTTTAGAATTGGGCCATGATATACAGGATTGACGTTCGCACGGCGGGCGGGGGCACGGGAGCGGCTGACCAGCGCTGACCCGTTGGGGGAGCAGGTTCGTGGCCAGATTATCGAAATGGGCATTGAAGTGGGGACCATAGAGACGTCGCGCGTTTTTCTGATTGATGCCGATCTGGACATCCCGAGCATCTCGCGCATTGCCAACGAGCTTTTGGCCGACCCGGTGACGGAGGAGGCGCAGCTCACGTTGAAGATGCCAGACGACCTGGGACGAAGCCGCATCGAGATTCATCTGAAGCCGGGCGTGATGGACCCCGTGGCGGCGTCAACGGAGATGGCGATCCGCGACATGGGCCTGGCCGTGCGGGAGGTCCGGACGGGGCGGGCTTACCTGCTGGACCGGGCGCTGCCCCCGGAAGATCTGGAGCGGATCGCGGCGCGGACGCTGGCCAACGGGGTGATCGAGTCGGTGCATTTCGAGGCCTATATCCCAAGGGCCTTTGAAGAAGGACGAAAGCATGAATTTCAGCTTCGCCGCGTAACGCTGCGGGGGCTGGGGGATGACGAACTGGCCGCCCTGAGCCGCAGCGGACACCTGTTTTTGTCGCTGGCGGAAATGAAGGCGATTCAGGCGTATTTCAATGAACAGGGCCGCGAGCCGACGGACATCGAACTGGAGACGGTAGCGCAGACGTGGAGCGAGCACTGCGTTCACAAAACACTGAAAAGCGCGGTGGAGGTGGAGGTGCGCGATGAGGCGGGGAAAGTGATCGGAACCCGGCGGTATAAAAACCTGATCAAAGAGACGATCTTCCAGAGCACGATGGATTTAATGGGCAACGATGCTTCTGACTTTTGCCTGTCGGTCTTCTCCGACAACGCCGGCGTCATTGCGTTTGATGAGACTGATGCGGTCTGTTTCAAGGTGGAGACACACAATCATCCCAGTGCCATCGAGCCGTACGGCGGCAGCGCCACCGGCATCGGCGGCGTGATTCGCGACATCCTGGGAACGGGGCTGGCGGCCAAGCCCGTTGCCAACACCGACGTCTTTTGCGTTGCCCACAGCGACTACGGAGCACTGCCCAAAGGCATTATTCATCCCAAGCGAGTGTTGCAGCAGATCGTGGCAGGCGTGCGCGATTATGGGAATCGCATGGGAATCCCGACGCTGAATGGCGCAGTCTATTTCGACAACAACTACCTGGGCAACCCGCTGGTTTTCTGCGGGTGTGTGGGGATTATTCCGCGGAATAAGATTCAAAAAGCGTCCCGGCCGGGAGATCTGATCGTGCTGATGGGCGGACGCACCGGACGCGATGGGATTCATGGCGCGACGTTTTCGTCGGCCGAGCTGACGGATACGCACGCCGACGAGTTTTCGCACGCGGTGCAGATTGGCAATGCCATCACGCAAAAGAAGATGGCCGATGTGATTCTGCAGGCGCACGATCGTGGCCTGTTCTCGGCCATTACCGATTGCGGGGCCGGAGGGCTTTCGAGTGCGATTGGAGAGATGGGCGAGAAGATCGGGGCGGCCGCTAAGCTGGATGCGGTGCCGCTGAAATATGCGGGGCTGCGCTATGACGAAATATGGATCAGCGAAGCGCAGGAACGCATGGTGCTGGCCGTGCCGCCCGACAAGGCCGACGATCTGCTGGCGCTTGCCAGGGGAGAAGACGTCGAGGCCACGATCATCGGGCAGTTCGGGACGGAAAATGCCGAGCTGGTGCTGACGTATCAGGGAAATGAAGTCGGGCGAATGTCGATGGACTTCCTGCATCACGGAATCCCAACGCCAACGCGAAAGGCAGTGGTGACGCAGGCGGCGAAGCCCGTGATCCAAAGCTCGACGGCCATGACTTCGACAGCCGGCGCCAAGACCCTGCCAGAGCGATTGCTGGGGCTTTTGCGCATCCCAACATCGCGTCCAAGCACTGGATTATTCGGCAATACGATCACGAGGTGCAGGGGGGATCCGTCATCAAGCCGCTGGTCGGGCCGATGCAGATGGGGCCCTCAGACGCGGCCGTTATTCGGCCAAAGCTCGACAGCCGAAAAGGCGTGGCCGTCGGCTGCGGGCTTGCGCCGCACATCACCGATCCGTATGCGATGGCGATGGCGGCCATCGACGAGGCCGTGCGGAACGTCGTGGCCGTCGGCGCTGATCCAGACAAGATCGCCATCCTCGATAATTTCTGCTGGCCAAGCGTGGACGACGAGAAAACGATGGGCACGCTGGTTCGCGCCTGCGAGGCGTGCCGGGACGCAGCGCTGGCGTATCGAATTCCATTTATCTCGGGGAAGGATTCGCTGCACAACCAGTTCACCAATCAGGAGACGGGGGCGGTGATTCGGATTCCCAATACACTGCTCATCAGCGCCATCGGGATCATCGACGATGTGCGGCGGTGCGTAACAATGGATTTCAAGCAAACCGGAAGCGTGATCTGCCATGTCGCATCGGCCGACGCGCCGCAACTACACCGCCAGATGGCGGCGGCTATTCGGGCCGGGCTGGTGTTGAGCTGTCATGACGTGAGCGAAGGCGGAATGGCGGTGAGCGTAGCGGAGATGGCCATCGCATCCAACATCGGTGCGCTGTTGCAAGTCGGCGCGGTTGATCTGTTCCGCGAGGACATGGGCGGCTATGTGCTGGAGGTAGAGAGCGAATCGCAGCTGCGGCAGATTGAGTCGGCCATGCCGATTGGAAAGTTCGAGCGCCTTGGGGTGACGCGAGTGGAGGAGGAGTTGACGATTGAGCGGGGCGGCCAGACTTCGACGATGACGATAAGCGAGTTGCGGCGGGCGTGGCGGGGGACGTTGGACTGGTGAAAAAATTCCGGCCCAATCTTCGCCAGAGGGCCGCAAGAGCAGGAAAGCGGCTACACTAATCGCGCAAGGTTATCTAGAACAGAAGACGACAACTCACAACAGGTCGGAACCGTTTCGGACACCGACGCTGACGGGATGCTGAATCTGGCGGTGCGACTCCAGGCGGAAGTTAAGGCTTGGATCACTGTAAACCATCCCGCGATGATCTGAATTGGTCAACAATTCCCTGACATTGTTGCGGTGTTTTGTGGTAAAGATGCAAAGAGTATAGCTTTTGGCTTCACCATGTTTCCGTCACACCTCCATCATCCAAGGACGCTTCGCTGGACGCTGGGGCTGCTCGCCCCGGCCGTCTGGATGGCCGCTGGTGCGCCTGGATGCCATCACGCGGCGCCGACAGCGCCAGTGCCTGTCCTTGCGATCGTCCCCGCAACGCAGCCTCAGATGTTCACTGGCTCCCGCTTTCGCATCACCATTCCTCCTCACTGGACGTCACAGCCTGGCGGTCACAAGGAAGCCGTTCTCACACTCGTTCCCGCTCAGAATCCCGATCAGGCAAGCATCGAGTTCGACGTCCCTGCCATGCCTCCGCATATCCCCGGCCTCATCCCCATGGGCATGGTCGAAAAAGGCTACGTTGACGACCTCCGAAAACGCCACCCCGATCTAAACGTGGCCGAGTCCTCGCCGCGCACCGTCAAAGGCGCAGCCGCACGATTTGTTCGAATCACCTGGGCGGGGGGTGGTACTGACTTGGCGCTGATCGTCATCCACGGCGATCAAATCTACATCCTCTCCGCGGACGCCAATGCGGCTACGTACGAATCCACTCGCGCGGCCTTTGAGTCGATGGCGACATCGCTCGAATGGAGCAAGTAGTGCAACCCATATT
Organism: uncultured Phycisphaerales bacterium; assembly: GCA_963788015.1. Classification (GTDB taxonomy): domain Bacteria; phylum Planctomycetota; class Phycisphaerae; order Tepidisphaerales; family Tepidisphaeraceae; genus JBBRHH01. The sequence goes on along the minus strand of CAWBEY010000010.1, from coordinate 468,168 downwards.
TGTTTTGGGTTGACCCTTCCCGGAAAAATTCAGCGCGCTGACGTTATAGCTAGTGAAGGATCTTCGTGATCGACGCTTTCCGCTTGCACGAATTGTTTACCGCGCATGCCGCTTCGCTGGTCCTTTACGCCAACCAATGGCTGCCCCGATCGCTGGCCGAAGATGTCGTTCAGGAAGCTTTTTCGCGTCTCCTGCAGCAGCGAGAACAGCCACCCAGCGTCAAGGGTTGGCTGTTCCTGACCGTCCGCAACGCTGCGATTGATGCCGCACGTTCTTCAAAAAGGCGCCAGCAGCGCAGCGCCAGGCAGCACGGTCGGAAACGCAATGGTTTGCATCCGATGAATTGATCGACGCGGCCGCAGCCCAGGAGGCCATGACTGCTCTTCCGCCCTTGCAGCGGGAGGCTATTTTGCTTCGCATCTGGGGCGGCCTCACGCTGGCCGAGACTGCTGCCACCATGGCGGTTCCATTGTCGACTGTTCACGATCATTACAGGCGCGGATTAAAAACTTTGCGCGAGTTCATGGAGTCGTCATGCAGGAACAACAATCTCTAAACGGGCCTGATCGGGAGTTTCAGGATGCACTTGCGCGACTACGTCCCGCTGCGACCTCACTCAACGCGGGTGCGATCTATTTCGAAGCCGGCCGGCAAAGCACCCACCGACGACTGCTCTTCTGGCGTGGCGCAACCGCGCTTGGCGTTATGTTCCTGGCCTTGTCATTTTGGCTGCGCCCCAGGGTGGCGGAGCGAATTGTCTACGTTGATCGGCTGTCATCGACCGCGGAACAAGGACTTGTCGTGGAATCGACCGCTACGAGCAACAAGGCGGCTTATCTGAAGCTGCGGGAAGCAGTTCTAGAGCGGGGGCTAGCCGCTCTTCCCGCAGCGCCCGCCGGCGTGGCCGCGCCGCAATCATCAAAAGGCAGTTTATGGCGCTTGCAACTGATTGGTTCAGACAACGGAGATGGTACATGAAACTCATTCTCATCGGTCTCATTGCTTTTTTAAGCCCATCTGCGAGCGGCGGTGCGCCGACAACCGCCCCGGTGGCCGCGCCGTCCACGCGATCTACGGCCGCGCCGCAGGTGTTCAAGCTGCGCCTGCGTGCGGCCGCGACCACCACGCCTGCCCTGAGATACGAACTTCTCCCGGACGCCGCGGATCAAACCCGCGGCAACGCTGCGCAGGCTTACCTTTTAGCCATCACGCTCGCCGCTCAAGCGCCGGCGCAGGTGCTCACCTCCACCAAGGCGGCCACGAGGGACGCTACTGACAGCCTCGCCTTCTACCTCGATCAATCGCTCGACCAGCTTGACGTTGAAGGCGCATCGATCCTTGTGGAGCAGTACAAGGCTGCACTGGACGAGGTCCAACGTGCAATGCATTGTGAATCTGTGGACTGGCAAATTCCCTGGCGCGACCAGGGATTCGCCACCGTGCTTCCTCATCTCACCGGGATGCGACAAATTTCAAATGTCCTTCGCCTACGCGCCCGGCTCGAAATCCGACGCCATGATTTCGAGGCGGCGTTGCGCAGCATTCAATCAGGCTTGGCGATGGCGCGATCACTGAATCAGCAGGACGTTCTAGTACAGGCGTTGGTCGGCATTTCCATCGCCAATACTTCTCTTGCTGAAGTTCGGGAGCTGATCCAACAGCCCGGCTCGCCTAATCTGTACTGGGGGCTCGCGCAGCTTCCCAAGCCCTTCATCAATCTTCGAAGCGCATTTGCCGATGAGCGCGCCATGCTGTTCGCGAGTTTGCCGCAGCTTCGCAAGGCGGAGAGTGGCACGATCACCGCGCAGGACTGGCAGGATATGCTGCACCTCATGGACGTGATGGGCTTCTCTGCCTTCAATAACCAACTTAGCGCGGCCGCTCTTGGGGCGGCGGCGTATCCCGCCGCCAAGAAATATTTGACGGAGAAAGGGATGTCTTCCGCCAGAATCGATGCCCTCACTCCCCGGCAAGCTGTCGCACGGTTTTGGATCGACAATTACCTCGCCTGGTCCGATGATCTGACCAAGTGGTACTCGATGCCCTACTGGCAGGCGCAGCCTCACATCCTTGAAGCAGAGCATGCCTTTGCCAAAGATGGTGAGCGAACTCTCAACCCGCTCCTGTCAATCCTGCCTGGTCTGGGCGCGGTCAATAGTTCCGCCGCCGCTGTTGACCGTTCCATTGCCGCCCTCCAGACAATTGAAGCATTGCGAGACTATGCGGCCGGGCATGCGGGTAAATTTCCCGACTCCCTGGCTGATCTTACCGACACCCCAACGCCGATTGACCCAATGACGGGCAAGCTATTTCAGTACCAGCACGAGGCGCAAAAGGCCGTTCTGATTGCCTTTGTCCCCGAGGGTGTGTCGCAGCGTTTCTCCCAGCGCTATGAGCTGAATCTCGATCATCCATGATCTTCTCCGCCGGCCCTCGCCCCTATTCCGGAGCATATCGGGGAAAATCGCCTGTGCGGGATTTGCCTCTTTGCGCCCGGCGGGTGTTACGATAGAAAGCGACAACCTAAAAGGAGCCTGCATGTCCCTTCAATCCCTCGTCGCCACTGGAACCAAAGTCTGGCTTGATAGTGTTGATCCCGACCTGGTCCGCAAGAACCGAGCCTTGGGCGCTTCGGGCATACCTCGAACCCCATCATCATCGCCGACCTCATCAAGGGCGGGCATTTTGACGACGACATGATCAAGCTGATCGACCAGGGCCACGACGACAGCACCATCGCCTGGGAGCTCGACGATCAACTCGTCCGCGGCGCGCAGGATGTTTTTCGACCGGTCTGGGAAGCCACCAAAGGCAACGACGGCTACGTCAGCTTTGAGCTGGATCCGCTTCTGGAAGACATCACCAACCCCGTCTCGCACGATCAGGCGGTGCGGCAATACATCGAGCTTGGCCGCAAGTGGGCGGAGGGTCATCAGAATCGCATGATCAAAGTCCCGGCCACCCCCGCCGGCCTTGGCGCGGTTGAAGAACTGGCCGCTTCGGGAATAACGCTGAACGTCACTCTGTGCTTTTCCGAGCGGCAGTACAAGGCCGCCCGTGATGCTGTCTGGCGCGGGGCTCAGCGCGCCAAAGTGGGGCTCGACAACTTCAAGAGCGTCTACTCCATCTTCGTTTCGCGCGTCGATGTCTATACCGAGAAAAACGTTCCCGATCTCAGCCCCGAAGCCCAGGGGCAGGTCGGCATTGTCAACGCCAAGCTGATGTGGCGCATGAACCAGGAGTTCTGGAAAGACAAAGGACTGCGCCTCCAGCAGGAAATCATTTTCGCAAGCACCGGCACCAAGAAGCCTACCGATCCTCCGGATAAATATGTTGAAGCGCTGGCCGGCAGCGACATCCAGACCAATCCCCCGGCCACCAACGACGCGGTTCAAAAGCTCAACAAAACCTACACCCGCAAAGTCGATCAACTCCCGCCTCAGAAGATTGTCGATGAGATCAGGGCCAAGGTCGATCAGAAAAAGATGGAAGACAAGCTGATGGAGGAAGGGACGCTGAAATTCGCGGACCCTCAAAAAGGGCTCTTGAAGCTGATCGCTGAAAAGCGAAAGTCTCTTACCGCCGCCAAATAATCACTGGCCGCGACGCTTTCCTTTTCGCTGTCCGGCTGCCTTTTTTCTTTCACGTTCGAGTGCGCCCAGCCATTCGAGGGCGCCGGGGATTGCCTGCCAGACGTGTTGCGCTCGTTGGCATAAATGATTGCTTCTTCGGCACTGCCCATGGAGTACGATTCTGGCGGCGGCGGCAACTCGTCCCGTGAGAGCAAGACGGACGAGACGTGCTTGTTTGACTTCATCGCTTCTGTCAGCAGCTTTCGAGCCGATGCACTATTGCCCTCCCGCGAAAAGGCCAGAAGCGCCCTGCCAAACCCCCAACTGGCGCTGGCGTCGTCGGCGTACTCCGGGTCATCCAACAGGCGCTGCACCTCGTCAAGCCTTCCCAGCCTCAATAAGGTCGGCAGCAGCAGGTAGCGCACGCCCTGATTGTCGCCGGGGTTCAGGCGCAGCATCTCCCGATAATGCTCGGCCGCCAACTTGAACTCCCCCATCTCTTCCAGCGTGTTCGCGAGACCCAGGCGCTCGCATGTATGGCCGGGTCTGGAGAATTCCCCAAAAGTGTCCGGCATCCTGATTAAAGGTTTCCTCGCCCAATGCCCGCTCTCCGGCCGACACCCCTTTCTGATAAAGATCGCGAGCCTTCTCCAGATCACTGGTGCGCTCGGCCAGCATCACATACGCATCAGCGCAATCCGGCGAGATCGCCAGCGCTCGCGCACCAATTGCACCTGCCGCCGGCCCCGCACATCAAAGGCCTGATACATCAGCTCCTGCGCCATCTCGAGCGGCGACTGGGCAGTCGCCTCCAACTCGTTCACCTCGTCTTTGTGCGCATCCAAAAATTGGTTCATCTCCTCGACGTTTCCGAAATTCTTCCCCTGCATCATTTTCTGGATGTTCAGCATGACCCGCTCCGTGGTCCGCCGCTGCAGGTGCGGCCCGCGCGATGCCAGATTACCGGCCGATTTGCCCTCCATCGCCTTCAGCAAATCCGGCAGTGACAGCACGTACGTTGTCTGTCTCCCGCCCGTCGTCACCGTCTTCTCCCACCGCCCTTTGTCGATCTCCTCTTCGCTCGTCACCGCCAGCACGCGCATCAGCCCTTCCACATACCGCAACACCGCCGCCGATGGCGGCATAAGCTTGTCGCCTGGACCAAAGCGAATCAGAAACGGATACGCCCTCGCATCATCCAACGGCAACGCCTCATCTTCCCAGAGATCCAGATCGCTGAAGGGCATGTGCTGCGCCGGCCCATAGGTCAGCGACCAGAACGATCGCTTCGCGAGCACGGTGGAGGAATTTCCCTGCATCATCCAATCTCGCGCCTGCGGCGAATCCGCGAAGGACAGCCCATAGGTCATCCCGGCCGCCCCCATCACCGCCACATACCCCATGCCTGCCGGCGCATGGGGCGATTCAACATGAATCAGATCATCATCGATCAGGTGCTCCCACAGCCCCGAATGATGGAACAGCGGCCGCCGCTTCGGCGTAAGCGCCGCCTCTTCCACCCCCACGCCCTTGGCCGACATCAGACCCGGAGGCTGATCCGCCGCCACGTTTTCAGTCAGCCCGCGCGCGAATTCGTCGATGGCCAACTCCATCCGCTGAGCGACCTGGATATCCGCCCGGCCAAGCGGTTCCCGCAAAAACGTCCCCAGCTCCGGATCCTTAACCTCCACCCGCGCCGGCCGAAAACCGACATCCCCTTTTTCGCATGCGGTAATCAGGCTATTCAGGATGGCTTCAAACGTGAGCTGATCCGGCCGCATCAGTGCCGGCGCCGCCACCCACTTGCTTTCAGGGTTGCCCCAGAGAAACACCACCGGCCGATAGGGCTCGCCGCTCTCCCCGGTAACCCACCCCGGAAACCGCACCAGCACCCCTTGCCAGGTCTGCCCCTCGGCCTGCGGAAGCCTGTTAAGACGATCGACTTGTTCGCTGAACATCATGTTCTGATCCACTGTAGCAGAGTCCTGCTTGTGAGGCTAAAGGGTGAATGATATTCCTGTCGGAAGGCGTTGGAAGGGGTTGCATTTGACAAGCTCCCGGCGCCTCGGGCCATCTCACCAGTTTAGGAATTTGCGGAGCGGGATGTCGGTTCTTGATGCGGAAGATCGTGCGCGAATTCTGTTTGGAGGGGTGCTTCGTGAGTGCCCGTGCAGCCGTTCTATTCACGCATCGCATCCTCCACCCAACCGCCCCTACGGCCACGACGACTGGACCAGAAGAATCCCCCGCCGGCTGCGCATTGAAAGTTCCTGCGCCCATCGGCCGCCCTCGCGAAACCACGATGGCAGCGAAGCGGGGACCTTGAGGCCTTGCCATCTTTTTTTAGTTCCGCGATCGTCTGGCTGCTCTCCCATCTTGTTACGCCCCCGTTACGCCCATTCTTCCCAATAACAGCGGCCGGCGTGGTATGACTTGGCGTGTGCTGGGTTATTGAAGGATGTGTGTCATGCGCAACTTGATTTTCCGTTTCGTGATTGTGTTCGTGTGTGCGACGGCCAACGTCCGCGGCGCCGAGGCTACCGGCCAGCGCGACCGTGTGTTGGAATTTGAGAAGAGTTTATTTGCCGGCGGCGATGGGAACGATCGCTTCAAGCAAAGGCCCGTGGACGAGCAGCGGCCGATGGTGGAGGTATTTTTTGCGACGTTGAAGACGCCGGCGGAGAAGCTTGAATTTCTGGGGATCGGAGACAGCCGGTATGTGTATGCGATTGATAGAGAGGTGTATGGGGAGTTCGCGGTGAAGCTGCTTGAGGATGCTGACGCGGCGGTGCGGCAGGAGGCAATTCAGGGATTGGTGTACAACAATCTACGGAAGTACGCGCCACAGGCGGAGCGGCTGCTTGATGACCCGAATGGCCCGGTGCGAGAGCGCGCCGTGGTGGCGCTGGGCCGGTTTCGGCGCCATGATCTGGTGGCGCGGATAGCCGAGGTGGCGCGATCGGCGAATCATGAGACCGAGCGGCTTGCGGGGCTGACGGCGATGGGACTGTTGCTTCGAGACAAGCAGGCCGCGGCGCGGGACCATCAGACAGAGCTGTCGATGGTGACAGCACATCTCGCCGCCTCGGCCGCGCCGGCGATGCAGACGGTGGCGCTGCAGATGCTCGCTGGTGTTGCCGAAGCGGCCGACAGCATCGAAGCGATCAAGAGGTTGATGTGCAGCGCGGACGCGCACGTTCGCGAGGCTGCCGTCGGAACCATGGGGCATATTGCGGGCGAGGTCACGAAGGATGCGCTTCGAGGGGCACTGGCCGATCGGATATCCAACGTGCGGCGTGCGGCGGCGCAGGCACTGGGGTCATTAAAGGCCGTCGATTCGGCGGGCGAAGTAGCCAGGTTGCTGCAGGATGCGGAGGCGTGGGTCCGACTGGCGGCGGTGGAGGCGCTGAAGAATATGAATGCGACCGGGCAGGTGGATGCGATCGCGCTGCGTATGAAGGATGAGGATACCTCGGTGCGGCAATCGGTGTTGGAAACATTGGGGGCCTTCAGGGCCGGCAAATATGCCAGAGACGTGGCCGGGATGCTGCTGGACAAGGATGACGGCGTTCGCTTCGCGGCCTTGCGGGCGCTGGCGGTGCTGGGCACCAACGAGCAGGCGGCGGCGGTCGCGGTGCTTGCACAGGATTCAAATCATTCGATTCGGATGTTCGTGGTGAGCGTGCTGGGTGCGCTGGATGCACGCGAAGAGCGGGCGGTGGTGGAAAAACTCGCTGGGGATGAGAATGCGGACGTGGTGTTTGTGGCGAAAGAAGTGTTGGCGAAATGGGATCGAAAGTAAAAAAGTAAGGGGAAAGCCTAAAGGGTCGGGAACGCGGAAATCCTAAAGGGTCGGGAGTCTTTTTTGAATAATCACGCTATCACGCTGACACCCCCACAAACCCCGCGTCAGGAAGCGAAAGGAAATGCGCAGCATTGTCGCGTACCCGCGACCGCAGCGCAGCGAAGTCCTGAAGCACTCCGGCCTCGCGCAGCGAGGCGACGCCCACACCTTGTCCGAAAACGCCTCACGCGAGGCGCAGTGGATTTCGACCGCGCCGCGGCCCCTACGGCCAAGACGACTGGACCAGAAGAATCGCCCGCGGCTGCGCCTCGAAAGTTCCCTGCGCCCCTCGGCCGCCCTCGCAAAACCCCCGCCAGAAAGCGAGAATAACCCGATGAAGTTCCGTGGCAGCAGCATCAAGGGCCGAAAAGCAGCAATAATGCTTGTGACCTGTGACCCCGTCTTAGTCTTAGAGTAATTGATATATTAAATGATTAACTTTGGGTCACCACTTTTTTCGCTTTTCGCAACCGTTTTTGGCCTTGGCGGTATCTGCGCCGCCTCCGCTATGCAGCCAGACGACGCCATTCATTTAGAGCATGCGACGCAGGTCGCTCAGGAGATGTGCGAACGCAACGCGAGGCTGGTGGAGTCGGGCTCTCCCGAGGCTCTTGACGCCGTTGTCAAGAAACTTGTGAGTGCAGAGTTTCTGAACGCTCTTCGAACCGACGAGGACGATGAGCCATCGTATGGATTAAATCTCGACCGCCTTCTTGATTGCATCGCCTTACAGAATACGAAAGCCTCGCAAGAGGCGCTGATGACCTTGACAAGGTGCAAGCTCTACAGCGGCGTGGACCGAATAACCAACGACCGGCGTGATAGCTTGATCTACGCGTTCCGTTACATTCGGCACCCGACAGCGGATGCGCTCAACTATCTCGACTCCGTGGCCCAGCCCAGTGAGAGCCTGAACTTCGCGCTGGCAGTACTCGCTGACATACACACGCGAGAGGCACTCGCCATTGTGGAGCACCGTCTTTTATCCAAAGACCTCAGGATCACCCTCCGGCGAGGAGTCTGTGAAGAGGACTTGCTGAAGTATCGAGCTGTGCGCGAGGTCGTCGAGATGTACGATCGCGTCATTCACGCTACCACTGAAGACAGTCTGAGAGATGCCTGCATTGATGGCTTGTTTGACTACCACGATGAGTGGGCTGCCACGGATGGTGGGTTGCCAACACAGCAGCCATTGGTACAGGCAACAGACGAGACTTTGAAGACACTTGCCCGGATCGCGGATGAAGCAGGACATGAAGATTTCTGACCGTGCCAAAGCTGCAGCAAAGAAAGCGCAATTGGAAATTGCCATACTGCTAAAAGCCCGACCAAAAATTAATGCTTCTTCCAAGCCGAGCTGATAGCTTAGGAAACTTAGATATTTCTAAGGGGTCGGGAGTGGGTCGGAGTTAATTCCCATATTTCACCTGCCATACCAGCCAGAACCGCACTGTCTCCGCCTGAAAGTTTCTAAGGATTGGAATTCCACCGCCCCATCCGCCCCCGCCCCTCCCTTCCACCCCTCGCCCCGGCCACCTCCGCCCCACCGCCCCTCCTCTGCCCCCACACCAGATCCATCCGACAGACCCCCCTCCATCATTGTTCATCTGTGTCCATCGGTGGCCAGTTTTTCTCCACGGATTCCCCTCAACTCCCCCACCCCCGCCAATCCCCGGCCACAAGAAACATTTCCCTTGACACACCCTTAACATCGTTCATACAATACCAAGAGCTTAGCATCTTCCGGGGGAACACCAATGCCCACTAGCATCCCATCCCAGCACCCACCAAAACCCCGAATGCAAATCCGCGGCCTCTTCGGCTTCTTCCCCCGCCAGCCCATCATCCCTCCGCTCCACCCGCCCCGTCTCCTCCAATGAATCAACGCACCGATGAATCAATGAAACAATCCCCAAGACCCACCCCCTCCAACAGCCCCTCTTTCAAGTTTCCAGTCTCCAGTTTCATGTCTCCAGCCACGCGTCGTTTGGTGGTCGGTTATGTGTCGTTTGATAGTCGGTTAGTGGTCGGTTGGTGGTCGGTTACGTGTCGGTTGGTGGTCGATTGGTGGTCGGTTATGTGTCGCTTTTTACAAGCCACTTTTGGCCTAAACCCTTGTCAATCCTCACCCCCCACCCAAAATCCCCCGCGCAACTCAATTGCAACAACACAAAACCCACCCAAACCGACCACCATCCAGCAGCCGCCCCGCACCGCGCCACCACCGGGAAAAACCATATGGGCACGTTCATCATCTCCACCGCCGCGTCTCCCCCCGGCCCACTCCACTCCTCCATTCCAACCACCTCCCCCGCCATCCCTTCGCCCGCGGCCTCGCCCTTATCCGCCGGTGGCTGGCGGAAAAAAAGCAGGCGGCTTAGAGTTGTGCGACGGACACTTATAGGAAATTACATGAAAATCCGCCTCCTCATCCTTCTGGGCTTTTGCACACTCGCATCGGTGTCGGCCCAGGCCCAGGCGCCCAAAACCCGCCTTGCCACCACCATGCAATCGCTCGGTGCGATCCCCAAGGAGGCGCTCACCTCCGGCCGCCCTGTTGTCAGTCCCGATTCCAACCACCTTGCGTTCCTGGTCCGCAAGGGGAGCAAGTCGTTCCTCGTGCGCGACGGTGTTGCAAGCAAGGAATATTCCTGGATCGTTCCGACCAGCCCCATCTTCAGCCCCGACAACAAGCAGTTGGCCTTCGTCATGCAGGCCGAGGGAGGCATGCGCGTGGTGCGCGACGCCGACGAAGGCAAAGCGTATTACGAGATTGACGCGGCCACGCTGGAATTCAGCCCCGACAGCAGCTTGCTGGCGTACGCCGCTTCGGCCTCGTCGGAACCCACCACCCGTCCGCTGTTTGGCGCATCGCCCACTTCTATTCCGGCCCGCGACTGGCTGATGGTGCTGAATGGGGCCGAGGGCAACCGCTATTCGCACGTGTACATGCCGCGCTTCAGCACCGATTCGAAGCGCATGGCGTACGCGGCCGCCCACGGGGCGGGCCAGTTTTATGTCATCGACAACCAGCCTACAAAGCCGGCCGATTCGGTCGCGGAGATCGGCGTGACGTTCAGCCCGGATTCCAAGCGCGTGGCCTATACAGTCGTACGCGACGGGCAGTCATACTTTGTCGTGGACGGAGTCGAAGGCAAGGGTTACTCGGCCGTCGCCGCCCAGAGCATTACCTTCAGCGCCGACTCGGCCCGCATTGCATACGCGGCCAAAACTCCGGGCGGCACGCTTGTGATCGTCGATGGCAAGGAAGGCAAGACTTACGACGCCGTTAGCTTTCCGGTCTTCAGCCCCGATTCCAAACACGTCGGCTACACGGTCACCCGAAAGAAGAAGCTCCTGTACGTCATCGATGGCGCTGAGGAGCGCGAATACGACGGCGAAAACGTCGGCCATATTCATTTCAGCCCCGACGGCAAACGTTATGCGTTTGGCCTGATCAAGCACGGCAAAAGTGTCGTGGTGATCGACGGCATGGAGGGCAAGGAATACGACATGGTTTCGGATTCAAGCATCACTTTCAGCCCCGACTCCAGCCGCATCGCCTATGCCGCAGCGCGCGGGCCAAACACGTTTATCGTGGTGGATCGCGAGGAGAGCAAGCCGATGGACCGCATCAGCACCACGCCGGTATTCAGCCCCGACTCAAAGCACGTCGCGTTCATTGCCCGGCAGGGGATGATGCACGTGGTGATGGTGGACGACGCCCCCAGCGACCCTGTGGATATTTTCATTGCGGGCAGCCGCATCGTGTTCGACTCGGCCACAAGCCTGCACACGCTGGCCGCCCAGCAGCTTGCGGCCGTTCGGGTGGTTTGCAAGATTGAGTGACTCACCAGCGCATTTACCATGGCCGCCACCGCGTACATCTATCCCGATCAGCTTCTTCATAAGATCAAGGCATCACTGCGCGATTGTGAAAACTCTGCCATACTTCCATCGGATCAATCGCTTCGGCGGCTGCTTGAGGTGGTTTATCACGTCAGTTTTTTTACCGAAGAGCACCGGCAGGTAAAATTTCGGATGATCTACTGTCCGCAGGAGGTGGCGCGCGGCATTGCGGATTCGGCCGCGGTCGGTGCGCCGCCGTTTGCTCCGCTGATATTTGTTCGTCCTATTGCGTTTCTGGAAGGGGAGATTCTTCGGCTGGCGCCGGCCACCGATCCGACGAGCGTGGTGATTGCAGTGGAGGCCGGGACGGATGGGGCGCTGCGCATGTGGGGTTTGGTGGATACCGGATCGCCGTGGTGGAAATCGACCCGCCGCGACCCCGGGCGATCATCGCTTCCAGACTTTCTCACGCTCTCTTCCACGGAGCCGGGGAACATCACCATTTCGCGGGCGGGTCAGACGCTGGCGCGGCTGCGGCGGGGGCAACTGCTTCCGTCGGCCGGGAGCGTTTTTCAAGAGGGCCCGATTTCGAACTTTTTTGACAGTGCATGTTCGCGGCTGCAAAACACGGTGGTGGAGCATCTGAAGCTCGCGGATGATCTCTCCAAGGATGGCTGGAAAAGCTATGCGAAGTCTTCTTTCCAGCAGTGCCTGGAGCGGCGTGGTCAATCACATTCAGGAGCTTGGCCATGGCGGCACGCTGCTGGTGGTTCCGGACACACTTCAATGCGATGATCCGCGGTTGGTGGATCGCCTTCGCGTGAAGTTTCCGTGCCGCAACCAGCGCATCTGGGGCGAACTGGTGAGCGGCCTGGTGATCAGCCAGCGCTTTCTGGAGCTGGATCAGGAAGGCATTTACGATGCCCGGTCTGATATGCACTACATCAAGGTCCGGGCGCTGCGGGAGGATGTTGAGGAGAACGAGCACCGGCTTTCGGACGGCCTGAAATTCGTGGCCGGGCTGACGGGGGTGGATGGGGCGGTGCTCATGACGGATCACTTTCGGCTGCTGGGATTTGGGTGCGAGGTGACGATTGAATCGCGCAGCCTGAACACTGTGCGCATTGCGCGTGACGTGAGCGGCCAATCCGGCGACACCGTGCCCATTGAGCAGTACGGCACGCGGCACCGCTCGGCGTTTCGGTTTTGCTCCAGCTATGAGGACGCGGTGGCGTTTGTGATTTCGCAGGATGGGGGAGTGAAGGCGGTGATGCGGTGCGGGCCGGATTTGGTGATGTGGCCGGACATTAATCTGGCAAGTGAGTAGGTGGTAGACAGTAGACCATGGACAGTAGAGAGTACCGCCATGAACTTCCTTGGTGAAATTTGTTCTTTGCCTACTGCTCCGTTTGTTGAAGATCGCGTTATTGATTATGCGCGGCGGTTTGCGGCGGAGCGAGGGCTTCGGGTATCGGGTGACTCGGCGGGAAATCTGCTGCTGGAACTGCGCACGCGATCCCGCCTGCCGCGCTGGGTGTTTGCGGCGCACATGGATCATCCGGGAATGGTGTCGCGGCGGATGGTGGATTCCACAGTGCTGGAGGCCGACTTTCGCGGGTACGTGCTGGCGGAATATCTAAAGAATGTGCCTGTTCGGTTTTTCTCGGGCGAGCAAGAAATTCGGGGTGTGATCCTGGAGTCCACACCTGAGAAAAATAGCCCTCGCGCTTTGCGCGTGCGGGTGAAGGTGCGGCGAAGCGTGCCGGCCGGCTGTGCGGGCATGTTTGATCTGGGCGTGGGGCGCGTGAAGGGGAAATATTTTTATAGCCGGGTTTGTGATGATCTGGCGGGCGCGGCCGGTGCTTTGGCGATGCTGCATGCCCTGGTTAAACGACCGCCGGAATCGCCCGTAGCCGTGCTTCTGACGCGGGCGGAGGAAGAGGGGTTTATTGGGGCGATTGCGGCTGTTCGGGAGCGCTCACTTTTGCGCGAGAGTGATCGGCTGGTCGCGATTGAGTGCTCGGCCGTTCAGCCAGCGGCGCCGCAGGGGCTGGGGCCGATTATTCGCGTTGGTGATCGGACGAGTATTTTTAATTCCGACCTGACTTATTTTCTGTCGCAGCAGGCCGAGGCGCTGGCGAAAAAAGACAAGGCGTTTCGCCATCAGCGCGCCTGATGCCGGGTGGCACCTGTGAGGCCACCGTGTATGACATTTACGGCTACCTGTCGTCGTCGATCTGCGTGGCTTTGGGGAATTACCACAACATGAACCGCGAGAAGAAGACGATTGCGGCCGAGTACATTGACGTCAGCGATTGGGAGAACATGGTGAAGCTCTTCATTCACCTTGCCCGGACCGGCCACACGTATGAGCGTGGCTTCAAGGCGCTCAAGGGGCGAATTGAGAAGAACTTTGAGGCGCTTCAACACCTGCTGGCGCCGGGGATGAGGTAGTTCTGGAGGATCTGGTCATCATTAAATTTGCATAGAGTGCTTCGCAAGCAGCGACGAAATAGGTGTAGCCGGTGACGCGTGATCTGGACTTCATTTTCAGCCGAGCACTCTGCCGGCGCTGCCGCGGGATTTTGTTGGCCTGCCTGCGCCGGCGACGCCGGAGGCGTAATGGGCAACGGTATGGAGATCTTGAACGGCGTTGCGGGCGGCGAGGGCGGCGCGGTTTAGTGGATCGTCGGGTGGGAATCCGCGGCGGTTCATGCGTTCGCAGAGGCGGTTGAGGGTGCGAAGTTGCCGGCCGAGCAGCCGCATTAGCTTGGCTCCCTGCTCACGGGTGAGATCGGTGCAATCCATGGCGTGACAATAGCGCGCTCATGGAAAAGCACAACCCCGCCGGAATAGACCAGACCCCATCCTTGGACGAAGGTGATCCATGATTAGTTAGTGGGTAGTGTGCTGGTCGGAGAAGAGATATCACCCGCGGCGACGCGCACCGCGTGCTCTGACGCCTGCTTATATACTTCTTCCATGGCGTCGAGAAATCGTTCTTCAGTGCGCAGAAGGGGAAACTGCCGAGGCGCTTGGGAAGAGCGGCGGCGACGGGGGGAGGCTCGACGCTGCCAAGATCGCGCGGGGCAGGGGAGGCGGTTGACCAGAAGAGGGCGGGTTCGGCAGGCAACGGTTCGGAGGGGCTCGGGGTGGTGGGGGCCGTGGTGTCGGCGGGAAATTGGGTTGATCCACTGAGTTGTTCGAGGAGTTGTTGGCGGTCCATGCCGCGGAGGCGAAAGATGAGGAAGGGATCGCGGTCGAATTCTTCGCCGATGAGATAATAGACGGCCGCGACGTGCTTGCAGGGGTTGGACCAGTCGGGGCAGGAGCAGCTTGTCTTGAGGTCATTGGCGGTATCTGGGAGGAGGGGGACCTTGCACTCGGCGAAAGGCTGTTCGATGTCCTGGGGCATTTCGCCGGCGATGAGCTTGGCGGCGAAGATGGCCTGGCGGGAGAGGGCGGCGACGACTTCCTTCCAGCCGGGTTCGGGGATGGGTTTGACTTCTATGGAGATTTTGTAGGGGGTTGGGTGGGAGCCTTGGACCTGGGCTGTGACGCGGCCTTGCTTGATGTCGATGTCGAGGACCTGGCCGTTGCGGGCGTAGGATCGGCCGCGGGAGAGTCGGCCACCGAGTTCGGCGCTGAGGGATTCGAGGACACTGATCCAGCGTTTGGCCCACCAGGATTGGCCGAAGTTGCCGCGCTGGGATTGGGCTTTGATGCCGCCGCGGGCCTGGCGGGTGGGTTTGCGTTCGTAGCGGGGGAATCTTTGATACCACATGGTCAGCTCGTGTTATGAAATTGATTCATCGGTCCATTGAATTATTTGTTCATTGGCGGAGTTGGACCAGGTCGCGGAGTTGGGTGGTGGTTAGTTCGGTTAGCCAGGATTCGCCGGCGCTGATGACGGCGTTGGCTACGCCTTTTTTGCGTTCGATCATTTCGTCGATGCGTTCGTCGAGGGTGCCGGCGACGAGGAATTTGTGGACCTGGACGTTTTTCTTCTGGCCGATGCGGAAGGCGCGGTCGGTGGCCTGGTTTTCGACGGCCGGGTTCCACCAGCGGTCGTAGTGGAAGACGTGGCTGGCGGCGGTGAGGTTGAGGCCGGTGCCGCCGGCTTTTAAGGAGAGGACGAAGACGCCGGGGGCGGAGGGATCGGGGGATTGGAAGCGTTCGACCATTTGATCGCGTTGTTTTTTGGGGGTTGCGCCGTGGAGGAAGAGGACTTCCCGGCCGAAGGTTTCCTGGAGGTGGCGTTTGATGATGGCGCCCATCTCGGAGAACTGGGAGAAGATCAGGGCACGGTCGCCTTCGGCAAGGGCTTCTTCGAGCATCTCGGTAAGGCGGGCGAGCTTGCCGGAGCGGTTGGGGAGTTCGGAGTTGTCGCCGAGGAACTGGGCGGGGTGATTGGAGACCTGCTTCAGCTTGGACAGCATGGCGAGGACAGCGCCTTTGCGGCTGATGCCGTCGGTGGAGTCGATGGCCTTGAGGCCTTCCCGGACGACGGCTTCGTAAAGGGAAGCCTGTTCTTTAGTGAGGGTGCAGAAGACTTTCATTTCCAGCTTGTCGGGAAGATCGGCGATGATGGATTTGTCGGTCTTGAGGCGGCGGAGGATGAAGGGGCCGGTGAGGGATTTGAGCTGTTGGGCGGCTTGCCTGTTGCCGTTGGTTTGGATGGGGACAAAGAATCGCTTCTTGAAATCGGATTGCGAGCCGAGAAGGCCGGGGTTTAAGAATTCCATGACGGACCAGAGATCGCCGATGTGGTTTTCGACGGGGGTGCCGGTGAGGGCGATGCGATAGCCGGCGGCGGAGGCGACGGCGCGGGCAGCCTGGGCTTGTTTGGCGTGGGGGTTTTTGATGTTTTGGGCTTCGTCGAGAATGACGCCGGACCAGTTGCATTGTTTGATCAGGTCGATGTCGCGGAAGAGGAGAGGATAGCTGGTAATGACAAGGGCGTGGCGGCTGGCCTGGTCGATGAAGGAGGCGTCTTTTTTGCGGTCGGTGCCGTGATGCACCATGACCGGGAGATTTGGGGTAAAGCGCTGGGCTTCTTTTTGCCAGTTGCCGGTGACGGAGGTGGGGCAGATGAGGAGGGAGGGGCGCTTGGATTGTCCACCGATGGTGGGTTGCGCCCAGAGCTTTTCCAGGAGGGCGAGGGTTTGGAGGGTTTTGCCCAGGCCCATGTCGTCGGCGAGGCAGGCGCCCAGGCCCCATTGCTGGAGGAAGTTGAGCCAGGAATAGCCGCGAAGCTGATAGGGGCGGAGGGTGCCGCGCAGGCCGGGGGGTGGGGGGAGTTGTTCGAAGCCGGATTGGCCTTGGAGCCTGGAAAGGAAGTCGCCGACCCAGCCTTCGGAGTCGACGCCGCCAAAATTGAGCTGGGCGGCTTCTTCGTTCTTGCCCAGTGACATCTCAACGAGTTGGCGGAGACTCGCGGAGCCTGACTGTTTTTTCTTCCAAAGCGCGATGGCGGCGGCGAGTTCGTCGGGATTGAGCTCGACCCATTGGCCACGCATCCGGACGAGGGGAGATTTAAGATCGGCGAGGCGTTGAAGATCGGCGAGTGTCAACTGCTCGTCGCCGAGGGCGACTTGCCAATCAAAGTTGACGATTTGATCGAGGGAGAGGCCGGTGGTGCTTTGCATGGTGGGCGACTTGACCTTGGCGCGAATGCTGAGGCGGGCCTTGGTTCCTTTGCCGGTCCACCAGGCCGGGAGGAAGACTTTGAAGTCGGATTGTTCGAGGAGCCAGGCGGTGGTGGTGAGAAATTCGTGTGCGCCAGAGGCGTTGAGCGCGAAGCCGGCGGGGGCGGGCTTCTTGAGGCTTTGTTCGATGGGAGGGGCGAGTGAGGCGGCCTGGCCCAGGGCACCCAGGGCGAAATGTTTGGGATCGACGGTGGTGGCCAGGAGCTTGCTCTTGGATTTGCTGGTCCAGATGGCGTCGAGGGGGATCTGGAGGCTTGGATCGGAGATGGGCTGGACGAGGTAGCGGACGTACCAGTCGTCGTGCAGTTTTGTGGAGCGGTTGGGAGTTGGGGCGAGGGGTTTGCCGTCTTCGCCGGTTTCGGGTGGGGGTTCTTCGAGACGGAAGCAGAGGCGCAGTGGGCCGGCGGCAGTGGCGGTGATGCGTTGTTTCCAGTCGCGGACTTGGACGGCGAGATTGGAGAGGTCCTGGGCGTCGGCCTGGAGGAGGCCGGTGGGAGAGCGGAGGGCATTGAGCCAGCGATCGTGGACGCTGGATTGGGGGATGCCGCGACCGGTGTATTCGCGGGGGGCTGACGAGGCGGCTTGGCGGATGAGTTCATCAACCAGCGTGTTGAGGAAGTCGCGGAGGATGGTTGCGGCGGGGGGGCAGTCGGCGGGGGTTGCGGAAGTTGAGGACGGGGCGGCGAATTTTTTGGTGCGCTTGCTGAGCGGTTTATTTTCGGGAGGGCTCGGGAGGCTTGCAGCGCGGCAGGCGGGGGGCATGGATTTGGCGAGGTTGCAGAGGCGTTCTTCGTCGAGGCCGGTGAGGACGGGTTGCCAGTGGGCGCGATATTGGCCGTCGGTTTGGTCGAGGGCGGGCAGAAAGCGTTGGCGGGCGACGAGGCCGGCAGCGAAGCGGAGGGAGTCGGAGAGAAAGGAGAGTGAGCGGCCGACGGCGACGCCGTCGGCGAAGGTTTGGCGGTTGGTGCAGGCGGCCAGAAGATCGATGGTTTGGGCGGGGGTGAGGCCCAGGGCAGGGTGCTGCCAGGAGCGGAGATTAGTGTCGCCGGAGGTGGGGCGGTCGTCGACCAGGCCGCTGGAGGGGATGGGGCCCGTCTTGTCGGATGGGAGGGAGAGCAGGACGATGTGAGCGTTCTCGGGCGTGTTGTTCTTTTTCGATTTGGAGCTGAGGATGGGAGCATCCGGGGTGTTGGTGGTGGCGCGGAGGGCAGATTGGAGGGTGGTGGCGGGGGCGGCGTAGGGAGAGTTGGGCGCGGAATCAGAGATGGTCAGGGACGATGTTTCGCCCCAGAGGAAGAGGCGGCCGGTGATGATGGAGGCGTGTAGGACGAGCATTTACGATGCCAACTGAGTGGGGCGGGTATTGTAGGCGAAGGATGTGAATTGGTGTGGAAGTGGAACGAGGTTTTGATTGGAAAGGTCGTTGCGGGAATGTGTGGAGGAGGCGGCGGGGCGCGGGGAGGTGGTGCGCGGTGGAAGGGGTGTATGCGGAGTTGGCGCGGGAGGTGGAAAAGCGGCGGCCGATTTGCGTCGTGTCGGGGAAGTGTTGCCGGTTTGAGGAGTACGGGCATCGGCTGTATGTGACGACGATGGAGTTGGCGGCGTTTGTGGCCGGGTTGCGGGCGATGAAGACGGCCGAGGAGGTGGGGCGGTTGATGCGGGAGTGGGATGGGAAGGGGTGTGTGTTTCAGGTGGCAAAGATGTGCGGGGTGCACGGGATTCGGCCGTTTGGATGTCGGGTTTTCTTTTGTGATGCAACGGCGACGCAGTGGCAGCAGGAGCAGTATGAGGCTTTTCACGGCCGGCTCCGGAAGCTGCATGAGGAGATGCGGGTGGGGTATTGGTATGTGGAATGGCGGGCGGGGTTGCGGGAGGTGCTGGAGGGTTGAAGTAGTGCGCGGCTCAGGCGAAAGTGTCGGGGATGCGAATTGAGATGCGCGATGGTTGGGGAGTTGTGGGCGTTTGGGTGTGGGTGGGCTGGGCACTGGTTGCTGGCGCGGCGGGGGCGGAGGTTGGGGCGCGGCCGAATGTGGTGATGATACTTGCTGATGATATGGGGTTTTCGGATGTGGGGTGTTATGGCGGGGAGATTCATACGCCCAACGTGGATCGGCTGGCGGGGGAGGGGGTGCGGTTTACGCAGTTTTATAATATGGCCCGGTGCTGTCCGACGCGGGCGTCGCTGTTGACGGGGCTGTATCCACATCAGGCCGGCGTGGGGGCGATGAACCAGGATCTGGGGCATGCGGAGTATGCGGGGGAGTTGAATGATCGGTGCGTGACGATGGCGGAGGTATTGCGGGACGGCGGCTATCGCACGGGAATGGCGGGGAAGTGGCACTTGTGTCATCTGACGATTTCGAGCGGAGGGCCGGAGGCGAAGCGACTGGTGGGGTTTCAGGGGGAGGGGCCGGTATCGGCGTCGAAGCGGAACTGGCCGTGCAATCGCGGATTTGAGGAGCATTGGGGAACGATTCCGGGAGTGGAGAATTATTACGATCCGTATGGGCTGGTTCACAACGAGGAGACGATTCGGCCGGAGGGGAAGGACTTTTATTACACGGATTTTATCACGGATCATTCGGTGCAGATGATTGACCGGTTTGCAGGGGAGGCCAAGCCATTTTTTCTGTATGTGGCGTATACCGCGCCGCATTGGCCGATGCAGGCGCGGGAGAAGGATGTGGAGCGGTACAAGGATACTTACGCGGGTGGGTGGGACCGGCTGCGGCAGGATCGGTTTGAGCGGCAGGTGAAGATGGGGCTGGTGAAGGCGGAGTGGGGGCTTTCGCCACGGGCGAATTACCCGCGGCTATCGGATGGGGCAAGCGTGCTGGGGGCGTGGGAAGATGTGCCGGAGAAGGCGTGGCAGGCGCGGCGGATGGCGGTGTATGCGGCGATGGTGGAGTCGATGGATCGGGGGATTGGGCAGCATCCTCGAGAAGCTGGCGGAGCGGAAGATCGATCGAAACACGGTGGTGATGTTTCTGTCGGACAATGGGGGGTGCGCGGAGAACGTGCATCGGGAGTGGTATGACGTGCCGGGGAAGACGCGGGATGGGCGGGTGGTACACGTGGGGAATGATCCGAAGTTTATGCCGGGCCCGGAGGAGGTGTACCAGAGCTATGGGCCGGCGTGGGCCAATGCATCGAACACGCCGTTCCGGCGGTTTAAGCATTGGACGGAGGAGGGCGGGATTTCGACGCCGTTTATTGTGCGCTGGCCGGAGGGAGTGAAGGAGGGAGGGCGGATAGAGCGCGGGCAGGTGGGGGATGTGATTGACCTGATGCCGACCGTGTTGGAGTTGGCGGGGGCGACTTATCCGGCCAACCGGGAGGGGCATGAGATACTTCCGGTGGAAGGCAGAAGCCTGGTGGCGGCGCTGCGCGGCGGGAGCGTGGAGCGGGGGCCGCTGTTTTGGGAGCATGAGGGGAATCGGGCGGTGCGCGCGGGGGACTGGAAATTGGTGGGCGGGCATGGGGAGAAGTGGCAGTTGTATAATCTCGCGGAGGATCGCACGGAGCTGAAGGATTTGGCGGGTGAGCACGCGGACAAGGTGGCCGAGTTGGCGGGGCTTTATGAGGGGTGGGCGAAGCGGTGCGGGGTGGTGGCGTGGCCGGTGAGGAAATGAGTGCTTGGTGAAGAGAGTGGCGCGTTTAGCCAATTGCGCCTGGGACTTTTAGTAGTTCGTCGGTCTGGGGGAGGTCTTTCAGGCTGTTGAGGCCGAAGAGTTCGAGGAATCGTTTGGTGGTGCCGTAGAGGATGGGGCGTCCGGGCTCTTCGGCGCGGCCGGCGATTTTGACGAGGTGCTTTTCCATGAGGGAGCGGATGGTTTCGCCGCAGGCGACGCCGCGGATGGCTTCGACGTCGGCGCGGAGGATTGGCTGCTTGTAGGCGATGATGGCGAGCGTCTCCAGGGCGGCGCGGCTGAGCTTTGCGTCGACGTCCTTCTGGTGCAGCTTCTTCAGTACCTCGCCGTATTCCGGGAGAGTGAGGAGTTGATAGCCGCCGGCCACCTGCTCGATGCGAAAAACCCGTCCCTGGTCTTCGTATTGTGCGTTGAGGGCGATGACGGCTTTGCGGACGGGGCGCGTCGAGTCCAGGTCCATCAGCTCGGCGAGACGGCCGGCGGTGAGGGGGTGATGGGTTCCAAAGAGCAGGGCTTCGAGCATGGCGGTATCGACGGTAACGTCGGCCGCCGCCGAGGGTTCTGAGTCGGCGCCGGCCTCTTCGGGCACTGGGCCGTCCTGCTGCTCGGGTTCGCTTTGCATCCTCTCCTGCACGTCGGTGGGTTCAATCATCACATCTTCTTCGAGCATTTCATCATCCCTGACAAGTCGCATGGGCCATTCCTTTGGTTAATCTTGGAGATATTATCGGCCTTTTCAAGCAGATGATTGCAAACTTTGGGCATTGGGGTAAGCATTAACGCCTGCGCCGGCCAATGCCGATGGGCGTAAAGACGAATGTTTTTTCTTCGTTTGCACGAGGATAGTGTCTTGGGATTGGGTTTGAGAGATGCTGTTTAACAGTCGCGACTTCGCCTTGTTCTTTGCGATCTTCTTTGCGCTTTACGCGCTGGCGGGGCGGGTGCGGGGGCGCGATCAGATCCGGCGTTACCTCATCGTCATTGGCAGCCTTTTCTTTTACGGCTATTGGTATCCGCCGTACCTGATCCTGCTGGTGATCTGCGTGCTGGTGAATTATGTCACCATTCACGCCCTGGATCGACTGCCTCACAAGGGGGCGAAGGCGTTTTGGCTGATCACGGCCAACTGTGTTTTCAACCTGGGGATCCTGTTTCTTTACAAGTACACCGAGTTCGTCGTTCAGACGTTTCATCTCCAGGGTCTGGAGCATGTGACGGTGCAGTTTCTGAATCACGCGACGTTGACTTTGGGGATCAAGGGGCAGTTCAAGTCACTGGATTTTGCGTTGCCGCTGGGGGTGAGCTTTTTCACCTTTGAGATGATGGCGTACTCGATTGACGTTTACCGTCATGGCCGGATTGATCCTGAGGCGCGCAGCCTGCCCCGGTATACGCTGTTCGTCACCTTTTTTCCCAAGCTGATTGCCGGTCCGATTGTGCGCGGCTGGGAAATCCTGCCGCAGATTGACACGCCGCGTTACGTTACGCCTGAGGGGGTGTACTGGGGCATTCTTTTGTTTTTCTGGGGACTGACGAAAAAGGTCATCATCTCCGACCGGCTTGCGCCGTTTGTCAACCTGGTGTTCACCGATCCGCAGGGGCTGCACTGGGTGGGGCAATGGCTGGCGGTGTATTGCTTTGCGTTCCAGATTTATTGCGATTTCTCGGCTTACTCGGACATGGCGATGGGCCTGTGCAAGATGATGGGGTATGAGTTGCCGCTGAATTTTAAGGAGCCGTACCTCTCTCCGAATATCACGGTCTTCTGGCGGCGGTGGCACATTACGCTTTCGTCCTGGCTGCGCGACTATCTTTACATTCCGCTGGGCGGCAATCGGGGCGGCTCGGGGAGGCAGTACCGCAATTTGATCCTGACCATGCTGCTGGGCGGGCTGTGGCATGGGGCGAACTGGGTGTTTGTGATCTGGGGGCTGATGCACGGGCTTTATCTTGCGGTGCATAAGCTGTTTTCCACGTACATTGAGCATCGTGAAGTCGTTGAGCTTGCAACGGCGGCGGACCGTGGGGATTCGGCGGTGCCGCTGGTGAATCCTTCGCTGATGGATCACGTCCCGACGACGGCTGAACTAACGACGCCGCTGCCGGTGAAAAAGCGCAAGGCGCCGCTCGACCCGCCCATGGACCCGTGGAACAAAATTTCCTACTGGTTCTGGTGCATCGTTACTTTTCACTTTGTCTGCCTGACCTGGATCTTCTTCCGTGCGGGCCTTTACCCGGCCACCGTTGGCGGTTTGACGCCATGGCAAGTGAGCATGCGGATGCTGAAGGCGATCTTTACTTTCGCCGGCCATGGGCGCGGGGCGAAGTTCTGGGCGCAGGGGTATGACGTGATTCCGTTTCTGATGCTGGCGGCCGTGCTGCACGTGGGGGAACGGTTCGTGCGCCACCACCGCCCGCACTTTGCCTTGAAAATCTGGGATGCTTTTCCGGCGGCCATTCAGGCTGGGGCCGTTACGCTTGTCCTGGCCAGCCTTCTGATCTGGGGCGGGGATCAGGTTCAATTTATCTACTTCGCGTTCTAATCCTGCTTCACGAGTGGCAATGTCATGAGTCAGACTGTCGAAAGTATTCTTCCGGCGACCAACGCTATGCCAGCGGGGGAGAGCGTCCGCCGCGCCGGCCGCTCCTTACCCGCAAGCGGTTTCGTTTCATTGTTCTGCTGATCGTCTTTTATGTGTTGGTCGATCACCTCATGCTGTGGGTGCTCTGGCGCGTGCCGGCGTTCAACGTGGTTGGGCGGGCGCTGCGCGACCAGGATTACCTTCAGACATCATGCCGATGCGCGGGGCCTGCTGATCGTGGGCGATTCGCGCATGCGCTGGGCGATGGATCCCCGTTATCTGGCCCCACAGTTTGGTCTGCCGGAACGCGGGGGCTTGAACATGGCCTTGCCCGGTGCGCATGTTGGGGATGACATGGCCGCGTTTCACTGGCTGATCAAATCGGGGTATCTTAAAGACACGAAGATCATTTTCTGGGGACTGGGTCTTTCGCGTTTTCACGCTGATCCTTATGCGGTGGACAATGAGCATGTGTTCTATCAGCCGTTTGCGCGGGGCTATAACTTTTCTGGTTTCAGCGATGCCGCCAGCCGTTATGTGACGCCGGCGCTTTGTTCCCGGGTTTGCTTTGTTGTGCTGTGGGACATTTTTGGCTTCCCGCAGGGGCGGAAGGATCTGGCCGGCCAGCTTTTTCATTACACGCCGGTTGACTACAACGAATTGGGGTACATGGCCAATGGGAAAGAGGTTAGTCCGATTAACGACTTTGGCCGGCGGGCGTATGCGGATTGCGGCGTGGCGCCGGAGTTGGCGGATCGCCTGGTTGCGAGCGCGGTTGCGATTAAGAAAACGGGCGTGCGACTGATTGTTGTGGACCCGCCGGGTTCACCCGGCTCTGCAGGAATATTTTGAAACACAACTGGACCGCGACAAGCCCGGCACTCTCAAGAACTACAATTTGTTGTTGGACCGTCTGGAGGCGGTCGGGGCGGAAGTGTATCGCACCACCGCAATCCCCCGGCCGACCGAGTACACGGACGAGGCTCACATGGGCGTTCATGCGGCCGAGAAATACATGCAGGACCTCGTTGCTCTCTGCAAGAAGCACTAATCCGGCAGGGGGGATCAGACCACCTTCAGCCGAAACTGATGCACGTTGCACTCACCGCTGCGAAAGAGGTTGCGCAGCCGGTGAGATATTTCATGTAGGTCTGGTACATCTCTTCGCCCGCGATCTGGGCGGCGTGCTCGTGGGCGGCTTCGAGGTTGCGCGCCCAGCAGTCCAGCGTTCGTGCGTAGTGCGGCCGAAGGCTTTCCACGTGTACCACGTCGAATTTGGCCGCCCGCGCCTCGGCGATGACAAGCTCGGGAGGGGGCACGTCACCGCCGGGAAATATTTCCATCGCGATGAAATGGACGAACCGTAGAAAATCCCAGTCGTCGCTGGGTTTGCCCTGGGTGATGGTGTGGAGCAGCATCACGCCGTCGTCGGGCAGGAGGGAACGGCATCGGCGAAAGAACTCCGGGTATTTTGGCCGGCCAAAGTGCTCGAACGCCCCGATGGAGACGATCCGGTCCACCTTCTCGTCAAACGTTTCCCATCCTTGCAGGCGAAAATCGACGCCGGGTGTTTCCGCGGCGAGGGCCTGATCGTGTTCCCACTGGTTTTTGCTGAGGGTCAGGCCTGTGACGCGCGCCCCGTACTGCTCGGCGGCGCGCAGTGCCGTTGCGCCCCAGCCGCAGCCGATGTCGAGCAGGCGATGGCCGGGCCGAAGATCGCACTTCCTGAGAGACAGATCGATCTTGGCTTTCTGCGCCTCGGCCAGATTCGCGTCTGGGGGGTTGAAGTACGCGCAGGAGTACGTCATCGACTCATCGAGGAACAGTGCGAAGAACGCGTCGCTCAGGTCGTAATGCGCCTGGACGCGGCGAAGTCGACCCCGCGCGGCCGCCTTTGGGTATTCATAAATGGATGGTAATTGAAACGGCGGCAATCAGGAATTGGCGGCAGCGACGGTCATACCTTGCGATCATAGATCCAGCTAAAGCCCACGCGGGGCTTTTCGGCCAATATTTCGGCGGCCATGTAGGCCAGGTTTCCGCAGCGCTCGGCGTGGCTGCAGAGATACTGCTGCGCCTGCGCTGCCTGACCCGACACTGATAAGTTGGCGACACCCCAGGTTTTCACCAGATGCGCCACAATGTCGGCGTAATCCTGCACGGTGTAGACGCCAAGGCCGCTGGGCGACGATGGAGAAGTGATCGAAGAGGTCAGGATCTTTTCCGTCGAACATGAGCCGGCCGGGCATTGCGATCACTTTTTTCATCATCGTGAAAAAGGTCATGATCGCCCGCTCCGGGTCCTGCTGCATGACGGCGTCCATCATCTTGGTGTAGAACGCTTCGTGGCGCGATTCATCGCCGGCGATCTTCAGGCAAATTTTGGAGAGCGCCGCCTCCCCTTCCTGCCCAGCCAGTTTTCCGACATTCGCGTGCGAGATTTTCGTGGCACGCTCCTGGAAGGAGGTATAAACCAGACCTGCATACAGATCAGGGTAGGCTCGCGGAGCGAACCCCTCGGCGATCAGATGATGCACGGTGTATTCGACGGTTCTCATGTCGACGCGGCCTGTCAGACGCAGATAGGCGTTTAGAAGATCGCCGTGGCGGTTTTCCTCGGCCGTCCATCCTCGGGCCCACTTTGCCCAGGGATCGTCACTGTTGCCGGTGTAGTCGCGCGCGATCAGATTCAGCGAGACCGCGTAGCTGGGCAGTGCCTCTTCGGTGACCATGTCGCCAACCAGCACCACCAGCACTTCGTCGGAGATGATCTTGGCCGCCTCGCGGAAGGCCGAGAGTTTTTCGTGCCAATCTTCGGCGGTGAGATCGGGCAGGTAGTCGGTGGGTTGCCAGGCCTTGTCCATGGGCAAGAGCAGGCTGGACTGCTGCGCGACCAGATTGCGCAGGCCTTGGAGCACCTCCAGTTGGGCGGCGATGTAGGCTTCTACATTCACGGGATCGGCCGTGTCGGATCTCAACTTCATCGCGTTCTATCCTAAGCCTTTCTAGGGGAAACTGGCAAGACCATCTAAGGTTTTGGGCTTTTGGAATCTTCAATTTTGCGAAGGAGCAGCGCTGCGTTTTGGCCACCTTGGCCGTATGCGGTGGTGAGAGCGACGGTCATTGGGAGTTCACGCCTCCTTGCGTTTACATTCACTGTGCCGAGTGCAGTATTGATCGAAGGGGGCACGAGGCCGTGGTAGAGCGAGAGAACGGCGGCCGCGACGTCTACCCCGCAGCCTGAGCCGCAGTTGCCGATCTGCGCCTTGACGAGTGCCATCGGGATGCGGGGCAGATCGGCACCAAACGCCCGCTGCAAACCGGCAAGTTCCGCGCGGTCGAACGCGGGGATGCCTAAACCGTGCGGCACCACGCACCCGACCTCCGCAGGCGGCGTGTTGGCCTCGGCTAGTGCGCGGTGAATCGCCATGGCGTAACTGCGCCCGGTGGGGTCGGGCCGGGTGAGGCTGTGGGCATCCTGGGTGGCGGCGAATCCAGCGACTTGGGCATAGATCTTGGCGGCCCCGTCGCCTGGCATGTTCGTATTCTTCCAGCACCAGCAGGCCGGCGCCTTCGCCCATTACGGTGCCGCATGCGCGGGTATCGAATGGGCGGAGGGCGGCAGGCGGGTTATCGTTGGCTTCTTCGTTGACCCTTTTGAGCAGGCACTGCCGGACCAGCCCCATCGGATTTATTTTTGATTCGGTGCCGCCGCAGATGACAAGGTCGGCGCGGCCGCCCTGGATGGTGCGAAATGCTTCTCCGATGGCCAGGTGGGAGCTTGCGTCGGCGCAGCAGATGGTGTTGCTGGGGCCTTTGAGTTCGTGGAGCAGGGTGAGATGACAGGCCGGCATGTTGGATAAACATTTCAGCAGCCAAAGCGGGGGCAGGTGGCTCATCCCTTCCAGGCCCCATCGTTTCAAGTCAAGCTTGTTGCCGTCGCGCACGAAGTGCATCGCATGTGTCAGCTCCTGCAAGTCGCAGGTGATCAGGCCTGTGCCGACGCAGCACCCCATGCGCGTGGCGTCGGGGCGTTGGCCGTCGCTTGTTATGCCAGCGTCACGGAAAGCGTGATGCGCTGCGATGGCAATCAGTTCCGTGTCGCGCGACATGAGTCGGGCGGTCTTGCGATACGCCTTGGGGACATAATCGGCGATCGCGTATGGGGGCTTTCGGCCGCGATTTGGCAGGGAAATCCGGATGGATCAAACGCCCGGATTTGCCCGACCCCCGAATGGCCGTGCAGCAAGGCCGGCCAGAATGCGTCGGTCCCGATGCCGATCGCCGACACAACGCCAATGCCAGTCACCACCACGCGGCGTTCGATGTCGGTTTTCATTATCCTTTTGCAGCGGCGTCCTTCTCGCCGAACCGAATTTGGGGCAATTGTATGGATTGCCGGCGGTTTCGATACCTCGTGCATTCGGTAGCCGATGCGATATAAAACCACGCATGCCCGCCGCGCTCGTTGGGCCTGGTGTTCCCGCCGGCCTTGCCAACTTCTGTTCCGCGAAGCTTCCCGTTATCGCAGCGGCCATTGATTCCACCCGTCTCGTGGACTTGTTGCGCGAGATTGTGGCCAGTGATCGGTGGAACTCGTTTGATACGTTTCAAAGGACCACGCGTACGTTTCTCGACGCGTACGCGGCCAACGGCATTGCGACGGAGCTTTACACCGTTCCCACCGGCGGCCTTCGCGGCACGGGCAAGTGGATTATTCCCGAAGCCCAGGATATGCGCAATGCGACGCTGGATATCGTTGCGCCTTTTAGCAGACGGATTCTCGATTTTCAGCGATGCCCCTGGCATGTGATGCAGTGGTCGGCGGCGACGCCTGCTGATGGCATCACGGGTGGAATCGTGGAGGTGGATTCGGATGAAAGACTGGCCGGGCTTCGTCCGGGGGCGTTGGCTGGAAAGTTCGCGCTTACGCGTCTTAATCCCTGGCCGACGCGTGCGGCGTTGTCCGCCGCCGGCGCGGTGGGCGTTATTTGTGATCAGCCGGTTGCGGGGCTGCCGGATGCTGTTCCGTGGGGCAAGTTTGGCTGGGGCGGGCTTGATCTTTGGGAGATGGCCGGGCCGCTTGTAGGCTTCAGCCTCTCGGTGAATCAGGGGAGCGAACTGCGTCAACTCCTCCAGCAGCACCCTGGCCTTCAGGTGCATGCCCGTCTTGATGCCCAGCGTTATGCGGGCAGTCATGACGTTGTCAGCGGCATTGTTCCGGGCCAAAGCCGCGACGAGGAGATCTGGGCGATTGCTCACTCGTCGGAGCCTGGAGCACTGGACAACGCTTCGGGCGGCGCGGCCTGTGTAGAAATCGCGCGAACGCTCCGCGGCCTGATTGACACGGGACAACTCCCGCAGCCCAGGCGCACCATTCGGTTCGTCCACGCCTACGAGTGTTACGGCTTTTTCCACTACCTTGAACATCACCCGCGGTTCCAGAGGCCTTTGGCCGGCGTCTGCCTGGACACAATCGGCGCTCGAGGCGATCTCTGCAACAACCAGCTTCACTGGCACGCGACGGCTCCGCAATCAGCCAGTTTCGTCAATGACATTGGGGCGGCCATTCTTCAATCTACCCTTGCTTTGAAGCCGTCGTATCAGCTTACGCAAGAGCCTTTCGTCTCGACCGAAGACACACTTGTTGGCGATCCTCAATACGGTTTTCCCTGTCCATGGCTGACCAATCATCCGTTCACCGGCTATCACAGTTCGGCCGACACGCCGGATTGCGTTGATGCCGCTGGCCTTGCCAATTGCGCTGCGGCGATGGCGGGTTATCTCTACTTTCTTGCCAACGCCGACACGGCCGATGCGATGGAAATTGCACGTTGCCAAACTCAAAAGACGTTCGCCGAGTATCAAGCATCTACCAGCATTCCGGCCCGCCAGCACCTTCACCAGCAGCACAAAGCCACTCTCCAAACCCTTGCCCGCTTTGCGTGGTCGGGTGAGCATGTAGTTGTGGCAGGGGAGCTGGATCAACTACTCCACTCTTTTGAAGAGCGCGATTACGTGCCGCTTTGCGATGACCGCACGCGGCTCATCCCTCGCCGCCGCCTTCCTCTTGCGCCAACGCCGGAGAACGTCTTCCCGCACGTCAAGAAAAAGATGGGGACGGTTTTCCCCAAGTGCGGTCTTTATTGGGCGGATGGCGAGCGCTCTGTTTCTGAGATCGCGGGGCTGGTTTCGCAGGAAGCTGGGCGGGTGATCGAGGCGTCGGTTGCGCTGGAGTATTTCGAAGCTCTTGCTGAATTGAAATACGTCACGTTAGTCAAACCTGCCGCCTTCCTTGCTGAATCTGACCTTGCCGCCCAGTTCCGAGCGTTGGGCCTGCGGCCAGGCATGGACGTGATGGTTCACAGCGCCATGAGCGCGATCGGCCCGGTGAAAAGGGCGCGGAAACTGTTATTCTCGCACTTCTTCAGGTCATCGGCCCGGCCGGGACGCTGCTGGCTCCGTCGTTCAACCATTTTAAATCCACGCTCTTCAACCCCCGCACCACGCCCACCACCAACGGCGCGATTGCGGATGCGCTTTGGCGTCGGCCGGATGCGGTGCGCAGCCTTCACCCCAGCCACTCCGTGGCCGCCATTGGCGCGCGCGCGGCCTTTTATACGGCCGATCATCTCGCCAACGGCATCTGGTCGAAAGACAGCCCCATCGGCCGGCTGATTCACGGCGGGGGCTACGTTCTCTCGATTGGCGTCGGCCATGATCGCTCCACGGCGTATCATGTTGCAGAAATCTCGCTGAACGTTCCGTGCCTGGACCAGTTTGGCAGCACCGACCGTATTGTCGATTGTGATGGAACCGTTCGCGACGTGGCTGGCCTGGCGTGGCGTGCGGAGGATTGTCCCGTGCCGCCTGAAAAGATTGGCGAGACGCTGGATGCGCAGGGCCTGCAAACCCATGGCAAGATTGGCCAGGCCCGCGCGACGCTTGCCCGCGCTATAGACATCTGGACGATCCGGCGGGAACACCTCGGCCAGCGCTGCCAAACCTGCCCCGTCCGGCCGGAACGGCGTATTACGATTTAGTCGATTTATTCCGATGCTCAACGAGGAACAAATTCTCTCACGCCTTGAGCAGCATGGCTTTTCGCCCGCCGCCGCGAAGGTCAAAGCCCGTGCGCTTCTTCAATGTGCTAAGCATCTTGACTTCGCTCCGCATCGCGACCGGCCGGATTTATTGTGCCTGGCCGGATTGAAATTCTTGGCAAGCACACGGACTACGGCGGCGGGCGGAGTTTGGTGGCCGCGAGTGAACAGGGGTTCTGCGCGGTCGCGACGCCTCGATCCGACTACACCTTTCAGTTGCTCGATCTCCGCAACCCTGGCGCCCCCGTCACGTTCTCTATCACCCCCGATCTTGCCCCGAGAGCGGGTCACTGGTCCAACTACCCAATGACCGTCGCCCGCCGACTGTCGCGAAATTTTTCGGGGCCATTGCATGGCGCGGATGTCTGCTTTCAGAGCGATCTCCCGCCGGCCGCGGGGATGAGCAGTTCCAGCGCGCTGGTTGTGCTCTCGTACCTGATTCTCTGCCATGCTAACCGACTGCAAGAGCGCGATGAATATCGAGTAAACATTCCGTCGCTCGAATCGCTCGCCGGCTATCTCGGCACGGTGGAGAACGGCCAATCCTTTGCCGGCCTGAAAGGCGATAGTGGCGTCGGCACGTTTGGCGGGAGCGAGGACCACACCGCCATCCTCTGCTCGGCCCCCGACCACGCGCGACAGTTTTCCTACTGCCCCACCCGGCTGGAACGGACGGTTCCTATTCCGTCGGGCTTATCTCTTCGCCATCGCGTCCAGCGGCGTGATTGCGGAGAAGACCGGGGCGGCCAGGGAACATTTCAATAAACTCTCGTCCCTCCTTGCCGCCATCACAAAGCTGGGCCAGGACCAACCCAACTGCGGGGAATCGCTTGGTGCGATTCTGGCGAAGCCGGGCGCTGAGTCACGCCTCCGCGAGCGCGTCATCTGCGAGAACGATCCCGCTCTCTTGGCCCGCTTTAAGCATTTCGCGGCCGAAAGCTGCCGACTTGTCCCGGCCGCCTCCGACGCGCTGGCGACGCGGATCTTGTGGCCTTCGCACGCGCTGCCGATGAATCCCAGAGCCTCGCCCAGCACCTCCTGGGGACGGCTGTGCCGGAGACGGATTTTCTGGCAAGAATTGCGCGGGAGCATGGTGCGATTGCCGCCTCGATGTTTGGCGCGGGATTTGGCGGCAGCGTCTGGGCGATGGTGGAGGCGGACGACGCCGGCGGTTTTTGCCGACAATGGGAAAGCAGTTACCGCCAGGCTTTTCCCCACCGCACGAGCGCTTCCTTTTTTACTACGCCCGCAGGTCCACCCGCCCTTACGTTATCACTTCTCGATGTGGTTTGAACGCTGCTACTGCTTCTTTTCATCAGTGGCCGCCAGGGCTGCGTTCCATTGCTCATCAGATTCCATGTCGACAGCGCCCGCTCCAATCGCCCACTCAGCAAATCCTTCCGGCGCATTGCGCACCGCATGAATGTTCGCCAGACGCATCGACTTGATTTGTCTCCAGTTTTGAATCCCCTTCAGATCGGCCTGTCGCAAATCTAGCCCGCTCAAAATTCGCCCCGCCCACGTTCGCTCCTTCCAGCGATGCTTCGGCCAGGTCCGCGTCTAAGAAATTTACATCGCGTAAATTCGACTTTTTCATATCGGCATTGCGAGAATTCGCAGAGCGCAAGTTGGCCGTCTCCAGGTCCGCCTGTTCAAGTCGGGATGATTTCAAGTCCGCTCCGCGCAGATCGCTCCGCCGCAAATCCGCGTGCGGCAAGTCGAGGCCCTGAAGAAACGCGTCGACCAGATCCACGCCCACCAGCGGGACATGATCGGCGTTCAGGTCCTGCAGGGCGTCGATGCGACCGCCAGCGCCTCCCTTTCCCTGGGCGGTGTTGATCACCTGCCAGGCCTGGTAATGCTTCTGCTGCGTTCGGGCCGGTGCATCCAGGAAATAAAATATCACGGCGATCAGGATCGAAAAGCTTCCCGCGTATT
Source organism: uncultured Phycisphaerales bacterium (assembly GCA_963788015.1). Lineage (GTDB taxonomy): Bacteria > Planctomycetota > Phycisphaerae > Tepidisphaerales > Tepidisphaeraceae > JBBRHH01. Next base: position 435,922 of record CAWBEY010000010.1, on the reverse strand, counting down.
CCAGCAGTTCCAGGAAGGACCACCGGCTGAGCCCGTAAGCGCCCCACTCGGCCAGCCAATCGCTGTACAAAAGCGGCTTCAGCCAGAGGCGACGCTGCAGGGGTTTGCGAAATTCGGCCCAAGGCTCGGGCGGCCGACGATGTTTGAAAATGTAAGGCATGGTCTGTCCTTCTTCTGCAATCGTTGGAAAGTGATTTACATTCCAAGATTACCGGAAGAACAGGCCCGATGCGTCAATTGCGATGCGCTGGCTATTTCACAGTTGCCGTCGTGTGCGTGGTGGTCGTGGAGTTGGCGTCTTTGATTGTCACCGTCACCGTATACGTGCCGGCCTTGCGTAGGTGTGCCCGCCGAATGCGTTGAAAATGCTCCCGGATTTTGTGACCGAACCGTTGCTGGAGTTGGGGCCGTCACCCCACAGGATCGACACGCTGAACTGGCCGGCCGTGGCGTTGGGATTGCCGCTACTGAACGTGGCCACACGGGCGTTAAACGGCTGGCCGTGCGTGGTGGTGAAGGGGCTGCCGTTGGCGGTAATGCCTGCGCCGGCCACCTTGGCCGTGGAGTTGATGGTTGTGGTGCTCCCGCCCACGTCCTTGGCGGAAATTTTTACGCCGAACGTGCCGGTGGTGGCATAGGTGTTGGTGCCCATCACATTGAACACGCTGCCGGACTTGACGATCGAGCCGTTGGTGACGTGGCCGTCGCCCCACACGATGCTCGGCATGCCAAATTCTGACGCGACGGCATTGGGGTTGCCATCGGAGAAGCTGCCGATCACGCCGCTGAATTGCACGTTTTGCGTAGGGTTGAAGGTCTTGGGAATGGCCGTCAGCGGTGCGTCGGCGATGGTCGCCATGATCGTCGCCATGCGCGAGCTTGCGTTGACGTTGTCCTTGATCGTCACGACCACGTTGTATTGTGATTCTTCCAGGAAGGTGTTGGTACCGAAAAATTTGAACGAGCTGCCGTTGGCCTGCACAGTTCCCGTCGATTTGTGGCCGTCGCCCCAATCGATGTTGACTGTGAACTGATTTGCCTGCGCCACCGTGCGCGAATCGGTGAACGTGCCCAACTGCACGTTGTTTAGGGTTGTCCCTTCCACGCCGCTGATGGGATTTCCATAGATCGTGATGCTTGCGGGCGGGGGCAATTGCGTTCCGCCTTTGACGCCGGCCGAGAATTCCGAGGTGTTGCCATCGTCGTCGGTTGCGGTGGCGGTGATGTAGTCGCTGGTGGTGATGCCTTTGGCCGTGTTCAGCGTAAACGATCCGTTGCCGTTGGTGTCGGTGTTGACGTCCATCTGGCCCAGGTACGTCGTCCCCTGCTTGGTAGCGCCGGCCGCCTGCGCGTCTACGGCGTTGGAGAAGACCTGGACCACGAAGTGCGAACTGGGCGTGCTGTTTAAGGTGCCGGTGATGGTGTTGTTGCTGGCGTTGGCTGTTGTGGACGTGATGAGCGGCGTGTTCTGGAGATCGTTCACGCCGACATCGGTGTCCTTGTTGTCGTTGCCGGTCACGCCGTCGTTGCCAAGGTCGATGCCGATTTTTCCGTTGGAGAAGATCGAGTTGCCCTGGATGGTGTTGCCGCTGTTGGTGCCGGCCGGGCTGCCCTTGGCGAGCGCCACGCCGTTGGCTGCGTTGTAGGCGATCACATTTCCAGAACCAGCATCCGTCCCGCCGATAACGTTGTTCCCGGCCTGCCCCGGATCATTGGCGGTGATTAATATGCCGTTTGCGCCGTTTCCAAACTTCTTCGTACCGCCAAAATCGGTCCCGATGAAGTTGCCTTCGATCATGTTCCCCTGCGCGTTGGGGAAGTCTGAATTGGCAAGGATTTCAATGCCGTTGGCGGTATTGCCGCTGATGGCATTTTCGCCATCGACCAATGTATCGGGGCCGGACAGGAGGATGCCGTCGTTTCCGTTGGCAATGACTGAGTTGCCGCCGGAGTTGAGTCCAATGGAATTGTTTGAAATATGGTTTCCGCTGCCGGTGAAACCGGGTGTCACCTGGATTTCGATGCCGTTTAGAGCGTTGCCGGAGATTGTATTCTGGATACCGGTGCCGCCGATGGTGGTGTCGGTTGCGTTGGCCAGCAGTACGCCATCTCCGCCGTTCGCTACCTTCGCCGACCCGGTGACATTGTTGCCAATGTTATTGCCTGCGACGGTGTTGGAACCTGATAGGCCCGCAATATAGACGCCGTTTCCGGTGTTGCCTGAGATGGTGTTGTTGAGGATTTGATTTTCGTTGCTGTCGATAATGCCCACGCCGTCGCCGCCGTTGGCGGAGGCGCTGGTGCCGGCGGTATCGGTTCCGATGAAGTTGTTCTGGATGATGTTGCTGTCAGCGCCGGTGATGCCGATGCCATCGCCGGAAAAGCGGTTGATAATCAGCCCCTGGATCGTGGAATTGCCGGCCGTGATGTCCAGGCCGTCGATGTTGGGATCGGTGATGTTCTCCCCGTCCAGCTCGACAAATGGGGACCCGTTCACCGATCCGTCAATTGTCACTGGATCGGTGATCGCGGGCAGTGCAACAGAGGGCGCAATCGTCTGACTGCCGCCCAATTGGAAATCGATGGTGTCGACAACGCCCGTGCTCAGGTTCGACTGCTCAATCGCATAGCGCAGCGAGCCGGGGTTTTCATCGTCCAGGGTGTTGGTCACATGAATGGCCGCGAACAGGCGACGGAACTCGAGTCCTTCGAGGAGAGGCTGGGGGCGAGTCTTGTGTTTAGAACGAATTTGTGCGCCCGTGTTTTCTCATTCTCCATGAACCCTCTCCTTCAGCGTTACAGCGTGCTGGTTGTTGCCGGACTTTCGGGAAAAAAGCCGTGAATTCCGGCCCGCCGAAGTTAGCCCCACCCCATCCCTAAATCAAGCTGCGCACAGCATCCTCTGTTCCAATCCCACTGCAAAATCCTGCAACCGGCGCTACATAACCGGGCCATTCCATCTATGCCGACTATGCCGCCCCTCTGCATTTCGCCGTTAAGGCAGCCAATGTCTTGATTCCATCCCTTATACTGCCATTCCTAAGGTCAAACCCTGAATGCGACGACCACGCCCATCATTCTCAGTTCCCCATCCGCCTCAGCTTCCCAGCAAGGCACCGCTTCACGAGGATGAGCCGTCCCTCTCCCTTGATGCACGCCACGCCCAGAGCGCCTGTGCGAAAGCGAAGCACGGATGCGCGCCATTCTCACCACCGCAGTCGATGCCATCCTCACGATTGATGAAAAAGGCCTGGTGCTGTCCCTCAATCCCGCCGCCCAGCGCCTCTTTGGCTATGACGCCAGCGAACTGCTCGGTTGCAATGTAAGCCTTCTGATGCCCGAGCCGTATCGAAGTGCGCACGACACCTACATGCGCAACTACCGCCGCACCGGCGTCGCCCGCATCATCGGCATCGGCCGGGAAGTGGTTGGCCGCCGCAAAGACGCCTCCACCTTCCCCATGGAGCTTGCCGTCAGCGAAATCCACCTCGGCCAGCGCACCATCTTTACCGGCATCATCCGCGACATTACCGACCGCCGCCGCCTGGAGCGTCAGGTCCTTGAGATCAGTGGCGAGGAGCAGTTGCGCATTGGCCAGGACCTTCACGACGGCCTCTGCCAGCAGCTCGCCGCCGTTGCCTACGCCACCCAGTCGCTCGAACAAAAACTCGCGAGGAGAGGCGCGGCTGAGCGAAACGACGTTGTCCGAATCGCCAATCTGATCGACCACGCGATCACGCAGGCTCGCGGCGTCGCGCGCGGCCTGTATCCCGTGAAGCTCGAAGCCGACGGCCTCGCCGCCGCGCTTCAGCAAATGGCGGGTGATATCCAGCAGGCATCGAAACTTCGCTGCCGTTTCGAGTGTCATGAATCCGTCAGCCTTGCCGACCACAATGTCGCCACCCACCTGTATCGCATCGCCCAGGAAGCGGCCAACAACGCCGTGAAGCACGCCCGGGCCAACCAGCTCACCATCAGCCTGGCCCGCCATGAGAATCAACTGCATCTCTCCATCGAGGACAACGGGGCGGGCCTCCCTGATGCCGGCCAGCGCCCGCCCGGAATGGGCATGCAGATCATGGGTTACCGCGCACGCATGATCGGCGCAACCCTCCAGGTCAAACCAAACCCGCGCGGGCGCGGTACAATCGTCTCCTGCTCCTTGCCCTGTGGCGAAAGCCAATTTGAAACGAACCGAACCCATGCCGGCCAAAAGACCACTCGCAACTCTCCCGGAAAAGCCATCCGCGCCCGCCAAAAGAAAAGTCCTGGTGGTTGACGATCATCCGATCGTCCGCGAACGCCTTGCCGAGCTGATCAACCAGGAAGCCGACCTGATCGTCTGCGGCGAGGCCGAGGACGCGCATGAGGCACTTAAAGCGGTCGAATCGCTGCGCCCGGACATCGCCATCGTCGATATCACATTAAAAGACACCTACGGCATCGAGTTGATCAGGGATCTGAAGGTCCGTCATCCCCACCTGGCGACGCTGGTTCTGTCCATGCACGATGAATCGCTCTACGCCGAACGTGCCCTTCGCGCCGGCGCGAAGGGATATTTAAACAAGCAGGAAGCGACGCGCAACATCATCAACGCGATCCGGCGCGTCCTCTCGGGCGATGTCTATCTCAGCGAAAAGATGTCCGCCCTGATCGTACGCCGGATGGCGGGCGCTTCGAGGGGCAAGGAATCTTCTCCCATCGAGCGCCTCACGGATCGGGAACTCGAAATCTTCCAGTTCCTCGGCCAGGGCGACAACGTCAAGGCGATCGCCGCCAATCTGCACATCAGCGTCAAAACAGTCGAAGCCCATCGCGAGCACATCAAGTTGAAGCTCAAATTTAAAAGCAGCGCGGAACTGGTTCGCTACGCCATTCAATCCGCGATGCAATCGCAGTGACATTTCAAATGGACATTCGCAGGATAGGTAATTTGCCTATCTGCATACGTCCCCCCTCTATAAAAAAAGCAGCTGTCGCCCTGATTGAACCGCCCGCTCACGCGCAAGACTATGACAGATAAAAAACCTAGGCCGATGACGCCTGCTCCATGAACACCCGGTGCGGGCGAGAAATGAGAGGCCGCCATGAAAACTGTCGGAATCAAACCCGTGAACTTTGCAGTCCGCTCCCCGGCGCGGCGCGTCTTCCTTTGCGGCGACTTCTATGGCAAGCGCCGCCTGCTTGAGATGAGCAGGGCGGGTCCGCAAAGCTGGCAACTGCAACTCCCGTTGCGGCCGGGCACCTATCGATATCGCTTTTATCTGGAAACCGACGATTGCGTCACCTACCTGCCACCCCAGGGCGTTCCCGAGGACGACATGTGTGGATTGGACGCCATCATTTTTGTGGACCACTCACATGTGGAGGCTTTATGCCAACCGACACCCCAAACCTGTTCAAGCGAATCCTGATTGCCGTTGATCAGAGCACACCTGCGGCCTGGGCACTGGAAACTGGAGAAAATCTTGCCCGCACGCTGGGAGCTCAAATTGCCCTGGTGCATGTTGTAGAAGCGGCCGCTGGCTTCACCCCGGAGATGTCTTTCGTGCACTTTGAGCTTGTCGAAGACCATCGACGCGCCGGCCAGGCCCTACTCGCAAAGGCCGAGGAAGAGATGCCCGGCGGCATCCAATGCGAGCGGATCCTCCGGGAAGGCCGCGCCGGCGACGAGATTGTCAACGCGGCGCAAGATTGGGGCGCTGACCTGATCGTTGTCGGCACGCACGGGCATGGCCGCCTCGCGCGACTGCTGCTGGGCAGCACCGCCGAAGCCGTGGTTCGCCATGCACCTTGTCCTGTTCTCACCGTCGGCTTCCGCCCCAACGCCCCCACGGCGCCGGCCGTCGCCCAGGCCAATAGCTCACTCGTCGAACGCCTTCGCAAGCCAGAAACCGACAGGCGTCCGCAGGCAGTGTGCATTAAAGATTTGCTCAAATCCAACGGCGTGCCCTTTACCACCATCGACCATCCAACCGCCTACACCGCTGAAGAAACCGCCGCCGCCGCGCACATCCGCGCAAAAGAAGTCGCCAAGAGCGTGATGGTCAATCTGGACGGCAAGATCGCCATGATTGTCCTCAGGTCCAGTGAAAAACTGGATCTGGATCGTGTCCTGCAGGTTACGCACGCTGCCCATGTCCGGCTAGCCAGGGAGGAGGAATTTGAGAACCTTTTCCCCGGCTGCGAGCGGGGCGCCATGCCGCCATTCGGCAATCTCTACGGCCTGCGGGTCTACGTCGACGAACTGCTTACGGAAGACCCGGAGATCGCCTTCAATGCCGGCACCCACACGCAATTGATCATGATCCCTTACCGCGACTTCGAACGGCTCGTCAAGCCGCGCGTTGCCCGCTTCTCCAGGGCCATGGCAACTGCCTGAGCCCGCCATTCAACGTCGCCACCAGCACCTGAGGTGACTTATGAACACCCAAGTTGAGCATCGGATCCGTCCCATTCTTGCCGCCCTGAAGGCAGGAATTATTAACCGGCCTCGCGATGGCTCGCCCTCCCGTCCCCCGTGCTTTGTCACCATTACCCGACAAGCCGGTGCCGGCGGGCACAGCCTGGCGCACAATCTGGCTGAACGCCTCAACCACATCACCCCTCTGTCGCCACCCTGGACATGCTGGGACCGAGAGCTTGTTGAAAAAGTGGCCGCCGACCGCGGCATCTCCAGGCAACTGGTTGAGTCATTCGAAGACCATGACCGTTCCTGGTTTGCTGAGTTGCTCAACGGCCTGGCCACAACCGAGTCGTCTGAACATGCCGATGACTTCAGGGTCTACCGTCACGTCGCGGCGACCATCCGCGCTCTTGCACAGGCCGGCCATGTCATCCTCGTCGGCCGCGGCAGTGTCTACATCACCCGCAACCTGCCCGGCGGCGTCCATGTTCGTCTGGTCGCGCCTTTTGCCCATCGTGTCTCGCAGGTGGCGCGCAAATATCAACTCTCCGAGCACGAGGCGGCCATCCAGGTCCGTCAACGTGACAGAAATCGTGATGCATTTTACAGACGTTACTGGCCGGGCGAGGTGCTGAGCCCGCAAACCTTTACCCTCACCCTGAACACCGCCGAAATAGACGACCAGACGCTCGTGGACTGCCTGATCCCACTGATCGCCAACCCGCGCAGGCCCGTCTGCGCCAATCCCGCGCAGGAGTTGCTAAGCGTGCAATAGCGCCTCGATCTGAACCTCCCGATCATCCCGCCAGTCAAAAGGAGACTGCCATGACATTCAATCCCCCCATTCCAGTTGATATTCCATGCGAGGTCGCCGCAACTCAAAACCGCATTACTCTCGACATCGCCGCGGCGTTTGCCGTCAACATTTCCGGCCCCGCCGGCTGCGGGAAAACCTCACTGATCGAAGCCACGCTTCGCCGTCTGGAGGGCGTGACGCGCGTGGGCGTCATCGTTGCCAACCTGGCAGCTGGTCGCGATGCCGAACGCCTCGAATCTCTTTGTTCAGAAATTGTACATCTGGAAACCGCCATTCCAGATGCACGGGACGTTCAGGACGCGCTTGCACGGATGCGCCCCAGTCGACTCGATCTGATCCTGATTGAGACCGCCGCCGATCCCCGCTCCCCCTCGAACCTCGACCTTGGCGAGGACAACCGTGTCTCGGTCTTCAGTGCCAGCGGCGGTGACGACAAGGCCGCCGAATATCCCGCTCTCATTAATGGCACGTCCCTCGTCCTCCTCAACAAAATTGATCTCCTCCCTTACGTTGATTTCAATCTCTCCCGCTTCGCCGCCGACGTTTTCCGAATCGACCCTTTCCTGTCCATCCTTCAACTCTCCACCCATACCTCCCTCGGCATGGACAAATGGATCAACTGGCTTGACCAGCAGCGCATCGCCAAGACCGCCCCCAAACATTCTGAGCCCGCCGATGCTCCCGCCACCGAATGGTGGTTTGGATAGCCCTTTCAATCGACCGCGGCCGCAAGCTGCGATTCGCGCCGTATCCCGCCCCGTGAATTGTCCACGGGGCGGCGGTGTTTATAGGCCAGCAACCGCAGCGAGTTGCAAACCACCACCACCGTCGATCCCTCGTGCAGCAACACCGCCAGCCCCAGCGTCGCACCGCCCATTGCCGCAATCGGGCTCACCACCGCAATCACCCCCAGCGCAATGATCAAATTCTGCGTGATGATCCGCCGGCTCTGGCGTGACAAAGCGATCGCCTCCGGCAGTTTCCCCAGATCATCCGCCATCAGCGCCACGTCCGCCGTCTCCAGCGCCACATCCGCGCCAGCGCCGCCCATCGCAATCCCTACCGTGGCGCATGCCATCGCCGGCGCATCGTTGATCCCATCTCCCACCATCGCCACCGCCCCGTTTTCCTCCTGTAGCCGCTTCACCAGCCTCACCTTGTCCTCGGGCATCAGCTCTGCGTGAAACTCGTCCACCCCGATTTCCCCCGCCACCGCCCGAGCCGTCGCCACGTTGTCCCCCGTGATCATGATTGTCCGTTTCACGCCAAGCCGCCGAAGCTGATTAATGCAATCGGCCGCGTTCTCCCGCGCGCGATCCGCCAGCCCAAGCACACCCACCACGTTCCCATCCACGCCCACTACGACTGTCGTATGCCCGCGTCTCGACAATTGCTCCACCACCTTCCGTGCCTCCTCAATACGCCCAGCCGAATCCCCCAATAGCGCGAGCCTGCCCACCGCCACCTTCCTCCCTTCCACCACCGCCACCACCCCCAGCGCCGGCACCTGCTCCAGGTCCACCGCCCTCCACTCCATAAGCTGCCGCCCCTGCGCCTCGGCCACTATCGCCGCAGCCAACGGATGGCTGCTCCCACGCTCCACCGCCGCTGCCAGCTCCAGGATTTCCGCCTCCCCCATTCCACCAATCGCCACCACATCCACCAATTCCGGCCTCCCCCGAGTGAGCGTCCCGGTCTTGTCAAACGCCACCGCCTTAATCCGCCCCAGATTCTCCAGATGCACCCCGCCCTTGATCAACACGCCCGAGCGCGCCGCCCGCGCGATCCCGCTCAACACCGCCGCCGGTGTCCCGATCGCCAGAGCGCAAGGCGACGCGGCCGTCAAGAATGCCATCGCCCGGTAAAACCAGATGGACCATGCACCCCAACCCAGCAGGGGGGGTACGAACACGAGCAGCGTCGTCGCCACCAGCACCAGCGGCACATACCACCGCTCCACCTGATCGGTAAACAGCTGCGTGGGCGACTTGGTTGTCTGCGCCTCGTTCACCAGCGTCACGATGCGCGCCAGCGTGCTCTGGCTCGCCAGCTTCGTCACCGCTGCCACCAGCAACCCCTCGCCATTGATCGTTCCCGCGAACACAACCGACCCGACCGCCTTCTCCGCCGGCACCGACTCTCCCGTGATCGGTGATTGATCCACCGCCGAGGCCCCCGCCACCACCGTCCCATCCGCCGGCACCCGATCAAACGGCCTGATCACCACCCGTTCCCCTATCTGCAACTCTTCAATCCGCACCTCGCGCTCCCGCCCATCCGCCTCGCGCACCATCGCCGTCTCCGGTGCTAATTTCGCCAGCGCATGAATTGCCCGGCGAGCACGATCCATCGCCATCTCTTCGCCGGCATTCCCAAGCGCAAACAGAAACAGCAGGAGACCGCCCTCCTCATAATGCCCCAGGGCCGCCGCCCCCAGCGCCGCTGCAAACATCAGAAGATCGATGTCGAACTTCATCTGCCGCAACAGCCGCAGCATGTCCTTGAACGTGTACCACCCGCACAAGGCGTACGCAGGAAAAACCAGCGCCAATCGCACCACTTCATGCCCCAGCCGATGCGCCACAAACGCCAGCAGCAGCAGAATTGCCCCTGCCCCCGCCATCACAAATTTGTGAAAGGCAATCACCCATTGCTTCCCCCGCGTCAACTTCTCAGCCAGCCGCGCTGCCGCGTCGGCTTCCACCTTCTTCCGCTCCTGCGCCCCGCCCCGGCCGCTACCAGCGTCACCCCCAACTGTTCCAGCCGGCGTACAATTTCCGGCACCGCGCACTCCCGCCGGTCAAATTCCACCCGCACCGTCTGCCCTGCAAACGATGCGCTGGCCACCACGCCCGGCAGCTTCCCCAGCGTTCGCTCGATGATCTGTTCGGTCCGCGGCGACACCATCCCCTTCACCCCAAGCACCATCTGCGCCCGCGACATGCACAGGCATCCTCCGCTCCGCTTCACCTCCTGCTCCAGCGCCGCCAATCCAATTAACCGCGGATCATAAACCAGCTCAAGCTGCCCCCGCTTTGGATTGTCCGAGTCTATCCATCGCGCGCTCTCCACGCCGCGCACAGCCGTCAGTTGCCCGCGCAGACACTCCTCACAGCTCTCCCGCTCCTTCCCTTCCTCCGGCATATCAATCGGTAATTGAATCGTCTTGCGCATCTGCGGCAGCCTTTAAAAACCGGATTCTAATCGGCGGCCCCTTCGTACGCATTCCCCTCCCGCATAGGTGCATTTCCTAATGCAGTAAGGTTCATTCTTATAACCAAATCATTCACGACCCGGTTGCCGATGAACCCTATTCCATCCATACTCCACCAACTGATCTTTCGATCTCGACCCATGCAAACAGTCGGAGCAAATTCCATGCAGCCACACCCCCTGGCCGTCGTCCAATCCGCAATTCGCCAGTTCGTCTGCGAACGCTGCTTCCAGCGTCCGGCCGCCGCACCAATAAACTCCGCCGCCGACGCACTTCCCTGCCAACCCGATTGCGAGCTCTTCACGCAGCTCCCGCGCCTTGCCCAGCTCGTCAATCGCTTCGGCGGCGAGCCTCCCTGTGGTGGCGAAAGCGTCGTCTGGAGCCTCATTCACGAATCCGCCACAAAACCGTCCGACAACACCGACTGCCCCCTCAGCCGCTATGCCGGAGAAACGCTGGCGGTCCTGGAACGCTTCCTGCGCCAACACCGCCACGCGTCGGCCTGAAGACAGTTTTGGCCCGCCAGCCGAGCGGGTGTATACTGCTACAACAGCGGGACCCGCCGGCCCGAAGGAGCGAAGACATGAGCATCGAGACCAACGCCCAGCTCGCTACCCCGACGCAGGAAAAGAAGACCTATTCGACTCCAGAACTCACCGTCCACGGCGACATCCGCACCTTCACCACCGTTTTGCCTGGTGGGAACTCCCGGATGATTGACGTCTGATTCCCTGCCGGTGCGACATCCCAATTGAAGCTTGCGGAGCGCAATCGTTGTCCAGGCTCAGTTCCTGTTGATGACGCAATCGCATCTCCCGCGCATCTGCGTTACCCTATCCTCATGCCCCTCCGCATTCTCGCCCTCGGCGATGTCGTTGGCCGACCAGGCCGCCAGGTCATTCATCAAAAGCTCCCCCAGCTCGTCCGCGAGCGTGATATCCATCTGGTCATCGCCAACGGTGAAAACATCGCCGGCGGCAGCGGCATCACCACCAATCTGTTCCACAAGCTGCGATCCTACGGAGTCGATGTCGTCACCCTCGGCGATCACACCTTCAAACGCGCCGACATCATTCCCACCCTACAGGCCAGCGAACGCATTCTCCGCCCGGCGAACCTTTCCCGCGAGGCCGCCGGCAGGCTTTACACGGTCGTCACCACCGCGTCGGGCGTGCAAGTGGCCGTCTTTTCCCTGCTTGGGCGTATCTTCATGAACCTTCCGTCGAACGATCCCTTCGCGACGGCGGAGCAGGTGTTCGACCAGATCCCCGAGCGGGTTAAGGTTATCGTTTGCGATGTTCATGCCGAAGCCTCCAGCGAGAAAGTGGCCCTGGGCCACTGGCTCGATGGCCGCTGCGCGTTCATTTTCGGCACCCACACGCACATTCCGACGGCCGATGCACATATTCTTCCCGGCGGCAGCGCATACATCAGCGACGTGGGCATGTGCGGCCCGTACGACTCGGTGCTCGGCCGCCGCAAGGATCGCGTGATCAAGTACATGAGCACTAACATGCCCGCCATGTTTGAAGTAGCCACCGGCGACGTGCGGATGTGCGGGGCATTGGCGGAGATCGACCCCGAAACCGGGCGCGCCCTCTCCATCGAACGGATCGAAATCCCGGGCGGTACGGCGGACCAGGCGTATGACGCCGATGATGCCAACAAGCCTCCGGGGGGCGACTGATCCGTGCCAGTTCCGCTCTCCTCGGAATCCACCGCGCGGGCCACGCCCTGCGCCTGAAGGATCAAATGGCGCCATAGTTATTGGCTGCAAGGTGCCGATGGCCGATGATAAAAGCCGTGCTAGCCCTTGAACGAGGGGGCTTGCCGTGCGTATAAATAGGGACCAAGGAGTTTTAGATATGGCGATATTGTTGTCTGAAAAGGCGGCGGGCGAGATTAAGGGGATCATCAAGGACCAGGGTCTTCCTGAAGGCCAGACGCGGTTGCGCGTTGGCGTGAAGGGTGGCGGGTGCAGCGGGTTTAGCTATATGCTAGATCTGGTGGAAGATCCGCCGACCGAGCAGGATGAGGAACTGGAGTCCAATGGGGTGAAGATCCTCGTGGACATGAAGTCGCTCTTGTACCTCGACGGTACGGAGATTGACTTCAAGGACGAGATCATGGGCAAGGGGTTCGTGTTCAAAAATCCGAACGCCACCAGCTCGTGCGGCTGCGGGAGCAGTTTCTCGGCCTAAAGCGAATTGACTTTATAGAAAAGACGCAGCCCGGCTGTTGGACGGCCGGGCTCCTTTTGCGCGCTCATTATTTGCGGATCAGTCGGTGGGGGCGAAGCCGTTGCGATTGATTGGACTGGCCTGGCTGAGGTCGAGCTTGCTGACGTCGATCTTGATGGGATTTTTTCGGGCGCACGCGATGCAGGTGGTGGCATTGGGGAGGGCTTCGAGTCTTGCGGGGGCGATTGGTTGGCCGCAGAGGCCGCACAGACGTTTATGGGGCTGTTTATTTTGAGTCATGGGAACCTCCGGATCTGAGGTTCTTCATGCAAGTACAGGACCAGTGGCAGCGGGCCGGGTCGGTTTTCAGGCGAGGGTTTCGACGAGAATCTTGGCGGCGGCCTGGGTGCCGAGGGTGATGAGGTCGCGGGCGTGGGGACGGACGAGGATGGCGTCGGCAAGGGGGTCGCGGCGGTCAATAATGATTTCGACGCCGGGGGTGAGGCCGGCGCGGTCGAGGAATTGAAGGAAGGGGGGGTGCTGATCGAGGATGCGTTTCACGCGGAGGCGGCGGCGAAGGGGGCAATCGGCGAGGCTGTCGAGGGCGGCCGCGGGCAGTTTGCCCTTGGCGGTGGGGATGGGGTCGCCGTGCGGATCGACGCTGGGGCGTTCGAGGAATGCGTCGATGCGCTCGAGAACTTTGTCGGAAATGGCGTGCTCGAGTTCTTCGGCTTCTTCATGAACTTCCGACCAGTCTAGGCCGAGGACTTTGACGAGGAAGAGTTCGACGAGGCGATGGCGGCGAAGGACGTGGAGGGCGAGCTGCTGGCCGCCGCGGGTGAGGCGGGCGCCGGTGCGGGGTTCGTAGATGACAAGGCCGGAATCGGCGAGTGCCTTGACCATCGACGTGGCGGTGCCGGGGACGACGCGCATGGCGGCGGCGAGCTTGCCCATGGGGACAAGGGCGTCAGGAGCGTTTTGCTGCTCCAGATAGAGCTGCTTGAGGTAATCTTCGACGGTGCTGCTGGCCATGGTTGATTCTCCAGCGCCGCGACATGGGCTCAACAAAATAGGCTGAATGGTCGAATCTATACTTCGAGGGGGCATTTGACAAACGCCTGGGGTGGGCAGATTATTTACTTTGATGAGTCAAAGTCGAGATGTTGATATGGCAAATTCGAGCGGCGCGTTTGAATATGAGCGGCGGGAGGGAAGGGAATTATGGCCGGCGGGGCGATCGCTGGAGGACGTGCATGGGACGATTGCGATTCCGGGGGGGCACTGGTGGCGGCGGATGTTTGCGTTTGCGGGGCCGGCGTATCTGGTGTCGGTGGGGTATATGGACCCTGGCAACTGGGCGACGGACATTGAGGGGGGAGCGCGGTTTGGGTACCGGCTGATCTGGGTTTTGCTGATGAGCAACATCATGGCGGTGTTGCTGCAGACGCTGAGCGCGCGGCTGGGGATCGTGACGGGGCGGGATTTGGCTCAGTCGTGCCGGGATAGCTACAGCCCGTTTGTACGGTGGGTGCTGTTTTTGCTGTGTGAGATCGCGATCGCGGCGTGTGATCTGGCCGAGGTGCTGGGGACGGCGATTGGGATCAACCTGCTGTTTGGCATTCCGCTGCTGTGGGGCGTGCTGATCACGGGGTTTGACGTTTTTCTGTTGCTGCTGATTCAGCGGTCGGGGATGCGCAAGATGGAAGGGTTTATTATCGCGCTGATTGGGATTATCGGCGTGTGCTTCATCGTGGAGATCTTTTTGTGCAAGCCGTCGTGGGGCGGGATCGCGTCGGGGTTTCGGCCGCACATGCTGACCGGGGCGCAGCTTTACGTGGCGATTGGGATCATCGGGGCGACGGTGATGCCGCACAATCTGTATCTTCACTCGGCGCTGGTGCAGAGCCGGAATGTGGCGCGGACGCGGCAGGGGGTGGCGCAGGCGTGCCGGTTTAATCTGGTCGATTCGCTGATCGCGCTGAACTGCGCGTTCTTTGTAAATGCGGCGATTCTGGTGGTGGCGGCGGCGACATTCTGGCGCGGAATCGGACGGACGTGCATGGGATTGAGGATGCCTGGCCACTGCTTCAGCCGCTGATGGGATCGCGACTCGGGCCGATGGCGTTCGGGCTGGCGCTGATTCTGCGCCGGACAAAGCTCGACGATCACGGGGACGCTGGCCGGGCAGATCACAATGGAAGGATTTTTGCATTTTCGGATGCGGCCGTGGTTGCGGCGATTAATCACTCGGCTGCTGGCCATCATTCCTGCCATGCTCGTGATCGGCCTGACGCATGGCGCGGGGACGGACAAGTTGCTGGTGTTCAGCCAGGTGGTGCTGGCGCTGCAGTTGCCGTTTGCGGTGGTGCCGCTGGTGAAATTCACGGGAAGCAGGAGGCGGATGGGGCCATTTGTGAGCGGGCCGGTTTTGAAGACGCTGGCTTGGCTGGTGGCGGGGATATTGCTTGCGTTGAACGGGAAGCTCGCCATCGAGCAGATCATGGAATGGCGCACGGGCGCGGGGGCTTACGCGTGGGTGGTGACGGGGATTGCGGTCCCACTTGCGGCCGCGTTGGTGTTGCTGCTGTTGTGGATGGTGATTAAGCCGGAGCGAGATGAATCGGCCGCGCCAGCGGTGTCGGCGGATGAAGTGGTGGCCGCGGCGACGTCGCTCCAACGGCGCGTACGGCGGGTGGGGGCGGCGCTGGAGGCGAGCGCGGGCGATGCAGCGCCGCTGGCGGAGGCGATTGCGATTGCCAAGTCGCATGGGGCGGAGTTGGTGTTGATGCACGTGGTGGAAGGAGTGGGCGGGCAATGGCACGGGCCGGCGGCCGACGATGCTGAGCGGCGGGCCGATGAGGTGTACATGCGGGATTTGGCCAGCCGGTTGCGCGTGGAGGTGGCCGGCACCGGGATTGTGGGGGTGCGGTCGGTGCTGGGGTATGGGCCGGTGGCGCGGGCGCTGGTGCGGCTGTCACAGGAAGAAGAGATCGACGTGCTGATCACGGGGTGCACGGGCATCGGGGGCTGTCGGATGTGATTCGGGGGCAGACGGTGTCGAGCGTGCGCCATGGGCTGAAGATACCGGTGCTGACGGTGAGGGAGTAGGTGCTAGGAGCTAGATGTTAGGTGCTAGAGATTTGTTGGTTGTCGTCAGCGGCGTCCATTAGGGATTGGATGGCGGATTCGAGGGTGGCGGTGAGGTCGGTGGCGGCGGAGCGGTTTCGACCTGCTTCCACGGTGGGGCGGAGGTCGATGGGTTGGCCGAAGATGACGCGGGCTTCGCGTTTTCCCTTCGGCTTGGATGTGCCATAGAGATCTTCCTCGAATTTTTCCATGGTTTCGGCCATGCGCTCGATGGTAGGGCTTTGGGAGACGTAATCGCCGGGATAGCTGTAGAGGGTCATGACCAGTTGAACGTCGTCGAGGGCGGCCTGAGCCTGTTTGCGCCGGGGTTCATCCGATGCCTGGTCGCACCATTCTTCGAGGAGGTGGCGGCGCAGGTTTTTTACGCGAACCGGGACTGTATCGTCTGGGTGGGTCTGCTTGAGATGTTGGGTTTCGACGCGCTGGAGCAGATCGTTGATGAAGTTGCGGAGGCGGGTGGGGAGGTCGCCATCGGCTTCGTGGGAATGGCCTAGTTTTTCTTTTTCTTTGACGGTGAGCATCATCTCGCCGAAGCGAATCATGCGCTGGTGGAGGGGCATGCCGGCCGGAGGCTTGAGGGCGACGCGATGTTCAAGGGCCTGCATCGCTTCGTCGAGCTTGGCGGTGATGTCCTGGGTGTAGCGGTAGCGGATGGCGGTGGGAACGATCCAGACGTGGGCGGAGGATTTTGCTTTGACCAGGTCGCGCTGGGCGCTGAGGGCCATGAAGGCGACGCCCTCGCGCAGAGGCGTGAGGCGGGCGTTGGTGTGGTAGATTTCGCCTTCGGGGAATACGACGAGATTTTTGCCGCTGCCGAGCAGTTCCATGGCGGTGCGCATGGCGCGGCGGTCGCAGCCTTCGCGATCGACGCTGAAGGCGCCCATGCGCTGGAGGACGAAGCCGTCGATGCCGCCGTGGGTGCGGAAGATTTGCCAGGCGGCCATGAAGTAGAGGCGGCGGCCAAGTTGCCGGCCGACGTTGATCATGACGTGAGGGTCGCTGTCGTGACTATGGTTCGGGGCCAGCAGCAGGCCATCGGTTGGGGCGATGCTCCCCAGGTTTTGGCGCCTTCGATGAGGACGCGGTCGATGAGGAACTGGTGCTTGAGGTAGTAGCGGCGTAATGGGGCAAGGGCGATGTTCCAGAAGGGGCTGGGGCGGGGCGGCCAGAAATCGGGGGCGGCGTTGGTGACGAGGGGGTCCCACATGAGGGGGAGTTTACCGGAAATGATGTTGTTTGCGTGCGACTGCGTTGGTACTTTCAATTAACTATGAACAGATTGCTGATGATGGGAGCGTTGCTGGCGCTGTTGATCGGATGCGCGACGACGGCACGAGCGGAGGAGCCGTGCGCGAGGTGGACAAGGAAATGGAAGCGGTTTTATCGCGGGTGCTGCCGGAGCTGAGATTCGAGGATGTTGGGTTTAGCGACGTGGTGGATTTTTTGCGGGATGTAACGGGGGCGAACATCTACGTGAACTGGAAGACGTTGGCGGCGGCTGGGATTGAAAAGGACGCGAAAGTGACCGCGCGGCTGCGGAATGTGAAGTTTTCCAAGGCGCTGAATGTGATTTTGGACGAGGCGGGCAGCCCCAATGCGAAGCTGGCGTATACGGTGGATGAGGGAGTGATCACGATAGCGGTCGTGAAAGAGGCAGCCACCAAGCCTGCGACGAAGCCGGTTCATTGAGCGGATCATTGGATGGGGGAGAAGTTCGTTGTATTTTGAAGCGATGGCGTCCGGCGCGGATGAAGTTTTGAGCGATGAGGAACGGGCCACGTATGAGTGGCAGATGTGGACGCCGGATTTTGGCGAGGCGGGGCAGCGGGCATTGAAGAATGCGTCGGTGCTAATCTCCCGGGTGGGGGGCGTGGGCGGGGCGGCGGCTTATTATCTGGCGGCGGCGGGTGTGGGAAAACTGGTGCTGGCGCACGCGGGGAATGTTCGGCCGGGCGATTTGAATCGGCAGATTTTGATGACGCACGCGGGGGTAGGACAGTCGCGCGTGGAGTCGGCGGCGCGGCGGTTGCGCGAGCTGAATCCACGGCTGGAGGTGGAGGCGGTGGGGGAGAATGTTTCGGCGGAGAATGCGGCGGGGCTGGTGGGGAAGGTGGATCTGGTGGTGGATTGCGCGCCGCTGTTTGCGGAGCGATTGTTGATGAATCGGGAGGTGGTGCGGCAGGGGAAGCGGATGGTGGATTGCGCGATGTTTGAGATGGAGGCGCGGGTGACGTCGATCGTGCCGGGGACGACGCCGTGCCTGGCGTGCTTGCATGGATCGGAAGCGCCGGCGTGGAAGCGGGAGTTTCCGGTGTTTGGAGCGGTGGCCGGCGTTGCGGGGACGCTTGGAGCGGTGGAGGCGATCAAGCTGTTGTCAGGCGTGGGCGAACCGCTTCTGGGGAGGCTGTTGATTTGCGACCTGCGCGAGATGCGCTTTCGCACACTGGCGATTAAGCGCGATCCTGCGTGCTCTGTGTGCGCCTGAGAAAGCCGGCACTTATTTTACAGCGAGCGATTTGGCTTTGGCTTGGCCGCCTCGGCGTCCCAGGTCTGCCATGTAGCCGCGTTTGGCCGCGACGGCGAGGCCGCCGCGCCGGCCGATTTCGGCCATGTATTTGCGGTCTTTCGCGACGGCCAACCCGCCTTTTCGGCCGGCGGACCGGGCTTCGTCGGCGGTGAAGGTGTGGCCGGTGCCAAGCTTCTGAACGCGCTGGCCGCCCAGGCGGTTCCAGTGCAATCGCTCTTCCAAGGTCATCCCTGCAAAGCCTGGTAGCTTCTTCTTTTTCTTCTCCATGATTAACTCCTTTGGATGTGGGTTAGCGCCCCGGCGTCTCGATTGGTGCAATATATATAGGTGGGCGGTCAGGTGCGAACGTGCAATTTCGGGATGAGGCATTTGGGACGATCTGGCCGGTCCGTCGGGATTACGCGTGTCAGTGTGTCTGCATCGATTGTGCGCGATTGGCGGGTGGAGGGGGTTTCAGTCTTGAAGAATGGCGATTATCGGGCACATGTAGCGACGCAAAACGGCACCCAATTTGATCTGGTGGGGTGTTCAGCGGAAAGGAGTCTTACGGATGGGTTTTGTTTTGTGTCCCCACTGCGTGTCGATTGTATCGGACCTACAACCGTGCTGCCCTTGCGGCCAAAGGCTGCCACGGAAGGACGAAGCCAGTGCGCCAGCACGAGGGCGAATGCCCAACGGGCTTGAGCGGGCCGTGAGGCTGCGGTCGATGGTGAGGTCGATTCGAAGGCGGCTTCAGCGCACGTCGGGCACGCGCTTGTATCTGCGGCGGCCTCCGCTGGCGGATCGCTTCTGGTAGATCAGGGCCGGGTGGTGGGGGGATTTTCCAAGGCCTCCCA
Organism: uncultured Phycisphaerales bacterium; assembly: GCA_963788015.1. GTDB lineage: Bacteria > Planctomycetota > Phycisphaerae > Tepidisphaerales > Tepidisphaeraceae > JBBRHH01. The sequence continues at coordinate 416,795 of CAWBEY010000010.1, read as the reverse complement.
GCCGCCTCCCAACGATTTGTAAACCGCGACGATGTTGGCCGAAAGGTCTCGCTCGCCCTGGGCCAGTTGATCTTCCGCGACCAAGAGGGACCGCTCGGCGTCGAGCACGGTGAGGAAGTTTTCGAGGCCGCCGCGATAGCGGACGGTGGCGAGGTCGCGGGCGCGGCGATTGGCGTTCACGGCCTCGACCAGGGACTGGTGGCGGGTTGCCTCGTTTGCATAAGCGATCAGCGAATCTTCAACATCCTGCAACGCAACCAGCACGGTCTTTTGATATTGCGCCAGCGCCTGTTCCTGGCGGGCGCCCTGCACCTGGATGTTCCAGCGGATCCGCCCGGCGTCGAAGATCGGCCAACTGATGGCGGGGCCGACGGACCAGAAGCGGCTGGTCCAGTTGAATAATTGGGCGGGCTTTTCGCTTTGGAACCCGAACGAGCCGGTGAGGGAGAAACGAGGGAACAAATCGGCCGTGGCAGCGCCGATGCGGGCGGTGGCGGCGGCGTATTGACGTTCGGCGCGGCGAATGTCGGGACGGCGCTGGAGAAGGTCGGATGGCAGGCCGACGGGCACGATGGGCGGGGGCGCGGGGATGGGGGACTGTTTGCTCAATTGCTCCCACAATTCATCGGGCGCTTTGGCCTCGAGAGTGGCGAGGCGATGCGCGGCCTGGTGCGCACCCGTTTCCAGCAACGGGACTTGGCGCTGGTGCTGGCCACCTGGGCGCGGGCCCGGACGACGTCAAGCTCGAGATTCAGCCCGGCGTTGGTGCGAGAGACCAGGACGTCGAGTGTTTCCCGCTGCGAGTGAAGATTTTCGTGGGCGATGGCGAGTTGGCGCTGGAAGCCGCGCAGCTCGACATAGTTGCGGGCCACTTCGCCCATGAGGGTCACAAGAACATCGCGCCGATTTTCAACGGCCGCCTGGAGATCGTCGGTGGAGGCTTCGACCTCGCGGCGCACGCGGCCGAAGATGTCGACTTCCCAGTTGGCGTCGAAGCCGACGTTGTAGAGATTGAAATCGGAGGGGATGAGGTTGGCGAGGTTGGCAGATGAAGAGGACCCGCCGGTGACGGCGGCGGGGCTAGCCTGAAAGCCAGCGCCGGCGCCACCGAGGGAGGTGCTGCCCCCGGATGCGCTGCTGGCGGCGCCGAAGCCGGCCACGCCCGCGTTTTGGCTGACGTGGGTGCGGGTGTAGGAGGCCTTGGAATTCACGCTCGGAAAGGCGTCAGCCCCGACAATGCCGCGCTGGGCCCGCGCTTCCCGCACGCGGGATTCGGCGATGCGCAGGTCGAGATTGGCCTCGAGCGACTGCTCGATGAGCGCGTTGAGCATGGGATCGTTAAAGGTGGTCCACCAGCGGATGGCCGGCTCGGCAGATTGGGTAGTGCTGAAACGGCCGGGAAGTTTCATTTCCGGTTTTTGATAATCCGGGCCGACGGAGCAACCGCCGATGAGGAGTGCGAGGGTGAGGTAGAGGGGCGAGCGGTGCATTGAGTCTCCTTGGCGGTCCCGTGCGTCGGCGGCTGGGAAGATTAGTCGCGGGGACGGAAATATCCTTTGATGCAATCTGGAGTGCGAACGCAAATCTGAATGTGGCTTTGAGCAAAGAATCCGGCATTGCTATAGAGCGGTTTGCCCTCGATGAAAACGCCACGTACTGAGTCGTATTGGTGTTCGTGCTGTGCTTGGCGAGTTTCATGGACGAATTCAATCACGGCACAATCCAAGGAGCGCAGAAGGAGGTCTTTTGATCCGGGAACGGGACGATTAACCGGCATCGGCAGACCAGCGGCGGCAATAGTTTGTCGAAGCTCACGATGACCTGCCTGTACAATCTTGATCGCCTGACTATCCAGAAGATTCAGGCAAAAACCTAAATCGATCACCGCGCCGATTGTCGCTGGATAGTGGATCTTCCCACGGCCGCGCCTTGGATGGTCTCGCAGAAAACGTGCGTAATCCATCGCTCGTCCGGGATTATTTTCCCAAAAATAAATGCCATGCCCGAGCCAATCGTAGTGGTTGTGGCTTTCGCGAAGTTCTGATTTTCCTCTGAAGACCTTTTCGGCCAGCGAGGCATCGCAACCATGGAATCCGAGGATAAAGGAAGGAAGGTGCTCGTACACGAGCGCTCAACGGTAGATTTTCGCGAGAGCTTTGCCACCCTTTGCCGCGATGCCCTGTGCGCACGAGGAAAGCACGTGCGGTCTGTTGTGTTTTGGTTGCGGAGGCCGTGGTGCGCTTCATTGTTTCCAGTTGCTTTTTCACCGTGGCAGCGGTCATTTATGTGCCTCCATCTCAGCTTGCCCCGCCTAATGATACGTCAGGGGCGCAACGCCAGGAAGTGCTGAAGCCATTATGTGCCAAATTCTTTAGTGCGAACTCATGGTTGTCGCCAACGCCTGCCCATTTTTCGTCTGGTCTTCGATAGACACATCCATCTGCTGGCCGACGTAAATGCTGGCGTTGAGGTCGCTGCGTTTGAAGCGGTAGAGGATTTGGAGCACGCGCGTGTCGACGCGTTCGGTGCTGTCGCCGGTGAGCGATCGCTTGGGGACGACGAACGGCTCGAAGCGAACAAATTTGAGCGGCACTTTCATGAGCGGGTTGCCGCGCAGGGAGGCGCTGGCCGGGGCGCTTGGGCTGATGCGCCAGGCATCATTTTCATCAACGTCGACGCGGACGTTTAAGTCGTCGGCGGCGCTGCCCAGGAGGATGAGGGGGGTTTGAACAATGCCGGCCATCGCATACTCGCCCGCGGAATGCTGACCTGCAACACCTTGGCGTGGGTTGCGTTGTAGGGGAGGGTGGTGGGGACTCGGATTTTCAGGCGGTCGATGTCGTCGATGCTCTGGGCAACGGCCGCCTCGGCGGTGGCGACGTCGGCCGCGGCGCTGGACTTGCGGGCCTCCGCGGTGCGCATCGCGAAGAGGCGGTGGGTGAGCTCGTCCTCGCTCACCGCGCCCACCTGGCGCTGGCCTTCTTGTACATGGCGTATTGGTTTTCAAGGTCCGCGAAATTGGCTTCGGCCTCCTGAAGGCGGGCGTGGGCGGCCTGCAGGGAGGCCTGTCGAAAGATGAGTTCCTTCTTGGGAGTGCGGTCGCTGAGTTGCATGAGCTGCTGGCCGGGGTGCACGTCGTCGTCCACGTGAACCATGACGTCGGTGACGACCTGTCCCACCGGAACGCCGATGGAGATGTTTTCGGTGGTGGTTTCGATGATGCCGGCGCCGGCCACGCGAAACTCGTAGGGGGAGCGCGAGGGCTGAACAACAGGCTTGGCGGCGGGAGTTGCCCTGGCACCCTCTCGAACGGTGTATATCGCGACAAGTACGCCTAGGAAGGCGAGGATCGGCAGTAAATATTTTCTGATCATTCGAGGCTCCAACTTTAACAGTGCGCGGCTAATGTGCCGCTGTGGGCAACGCCACCGTTTGGCGAGCGCGGCGCGGCGAGCGCCAGATCATCGGGCGAATCAACGATGCGATCGACGTGGCCGTCGTCCATCTGCGCGATCCGGTCGGCGAATTCAAAAATACGGGCGTCGTGGGTGACGATGACGAGGGAACGTCCTTCTCCCAGCGCCACTTCGCGCAACAACTCCATGACCTTGTGGCCGGTCTCGTGGTCGAGGGCGCTGGTGGGCTCGTCGCAGACGATGAGGTGCGGATCGTGAACCAGTGCGCGGGCAATGGCGACGCGCTGCTGCTGGCCGCCCGAAAGTTGTGAGGGAAGGGAATGGGCGCGATCGGTGAGTCCCACCCGGTTCAGCATTTCGCGAGCTCTATCCATCGCCTGGCGGCGGGGGATATCGTTGATCAGGAGGGGCACGCTGACATTCTCGGCGGCCGTCAACGTCGGCAACAGGTTGAACTGCTGGAACACGAAGCCGATGTTCTGGCCGCGATATTGCGTCTTTTCATGCTGGGCCATTTTCTTCAGGTCGTGATCGAAGACGACGCAGTCGCCGGAGTCCTGATCGAGAATACCGGCAATGACGGAGATGAGCGTGGTTTTGCCGCAGCCGGATGGGCCGACGAGCATCATCAGTTCGCCCATGCGGATGTCGATGTCGATGCCGCGCAGGGCGACGACGCGTGCGCCGCCGGCGCCGTAGGTTTTGACGACATTCCGGCAGTGCACGGCCATGTCAGCGGGAGTATTTTCGTTAAGGCTTGGCACTGGGTTTATCCTTTGAACACGATGGCTGGCTCCAGCTTCATGACTTTCCGAATGCTGATGAGAGAGGCCAACATGCAGATGAAGGCGATGGCCAATCCAGTGAAAATCAGCAGTTGCCAGGGGAGCAGGAAGCTGAGCTCGCTCTTGCCGCTGACAAGGCCCATGAGCGATGCAGCGCCGACGCCCAGGCCGTATCCGATCAGGCCGGTGATGAGTGCCTGCAAGAGGATCATCCGAAGCAGTCGGCCATTGCTCGCGCCCATGGCTTTGAGGGCGCCAAAATGCTTCAGGTTATCGAGGGTGAAGTTGTAGAACGTCTGGCCGGCGATGGCGGTGCCGACGATAAAGCCCAGTGCGACGGCGATGCCGAAATTGATGGGGATGCCGGTGTTTTGCATGAAGTAGTCGAAGGTGAGTTTTTTGAACTCATCGGCTGAGTAGGCTGCGAGGCCGGTTTGGGCTTTGATGTTGCGGGTGAGGGCGTGGACGTCCTGGCCCGGCTTGGCTTTGGCGAGGACGAACGAAAGCAGCTTGCGTTCGCGCGGGGCAAAGACGGTGGCGCGGCTGTAGGTGGTGTAGATAACCGGCTGGGATTGGAAGGTGCGCTGCACGCGGCAGATGCCGACGACGATGGCGCGATGATCGTTGAGCTCGAGGTAATCGCCCCGTTTGAGCCGTTCTTTTTTCCCGCCAGGCAGTTCGCGGGCTAGTTTGTCGGTGGCCCCGATTTCATCAACGATCACACCGTCGGCGGTTCGCAAGTCCGCCAATTGCCCATCCAGCATTTCTGGCGGCCCGCCGACGAGGGTCGCATCATCCAGGCCGAGCACGTTGCAGGTTTGAAACGTGCCGTTTTCGAGACGTGCTTTCAGCAAGCCCTTATAGAGCGGGACGGCCCATTCAATGCCGCTGACGCCGCGGACGCGATAAAGCTGCGTATCTTGAAGCGGCTTGACGTCGTCGATGAATTGAACCTTGGGGTCCATCACCCAGACGTCGGGCAGGCCAAGATCGGTGATGGCGTTGTAGGTGCGGGTCATCAGGCCGTTGAAGATGGCCAACTGCTGGGTGATGAGCAGCGAGGCGAAGGTGAGGCCCATGATGATGCCGAGGTATTTGGCGCGATCGCCGACGAGCATTTTGATGGCGACGAAGTTCATCGAGCGCCTTTCTGGATCTTCCTGTTAGCAAGGGCAGTGAGGCCGCCCATCGAAAAGTCGGTAATGTGGTCGGCCAGGGTGCCCAATTCGCGCCGCGTAAAGCCGATCTCGGGGTGAAGGCGCTCGATCACGGGGCGGGCGTGGTGATAAAAGAGGCACTGGCTGATTACGCTACAGGTGCAGCGGGCAAGAACGGGGCCTTTGAAGTCGCGGCCGACCAGGTCGCGGATGATCGCGGTGAGGCATTCATTGAGCGGGCGCATGTGGTGCTCGACAAGTTCGTCAAGAGCCTCTGTAGGATCCATGATCTCACGCGCCATTACCTTGCCGTGCCACGCGGGGCGGCCCTCATCCATGATGCGGAGAAGAAAAGAGTGGACGAACGCGTGAAGGCGCTGGCGTACGGTGGGGTGGGGGCCAAGGCCAAGGGTGGGGGGATATTTTTCGGTTGCCTCGCCCGCCCATAGCCGCAACACGTCTTTGTACAGGCCGAGCTTGTCGCGGAAGTGGTAATTGACCGCGGCCACATTAGCGCCGGCGCGACGGGCGATGTCGCGGATGGTGGCTGCCCGGAAGCCGTGCTCGGCGAAGACTTCGCCAGCGGCCTCGAGGAGGCGCTGGCGAGTTTCAATCAGCGACGGGTCGGCGGATGGCGGGTGGGCGAGCATCAATCAACAGTTTAAAACGTCCGTTTGAAATGTCAAATTAAATCTGGGACAAGTCGGAATTTCCGGGAGGCTTATGCATCGTGAGCAACTTCGCTCCGGCAGGCGGGTCGTATAGAATCGGTTCGCATTGATAGTTACGAGTCGGTTGAGCATCTTCGCCGGAGCCTCTATGAAGCGTGAACGCACTGTCTGGGCCGTCAGTTTAATGTTGATTACGCTGGTGGCCTTTCGCACCAGCCACTCGATGGCGACGCATGACGACGATTACACGTTTGTGCGGACGCTGATCGACATTCATCATCAGGTTTCAACGAATTACGTTGAGCCGGTGGATGAGCCCAAGCTGCAGCAGGCCGCCATTGATGGGATGCTGGGGCAGCTTGATCCATTTACCAACTACATTCCCCCAGCCAAGAAGGAAGATTTCGACCGCATGCTCGAGGGCACCTTCAAAGGCGTGGGGATTCAGCTTGACCAGCTTGAAAATGGCAGCATCGAAGTGGTGACGCCCATTGAGGGAAGCCCGGCATTTCGAGCGGGTGTGATGGCCGGGGATGTGATCCTGAAGGTGAATGGCGATCAGACTGCCGGATTGAAGCTGGTGGATGTCATCAAGAAAATCACCGGCGAGCTGGGAAGTGATGTGAAGCTGACGGTGAAGCATCCGACGGGGGAGGAGGCCGAGCTGACGATGAAGCGGGAAGAGATCGTCATGCCGACGGTGAAAGGGTATGCACGCAAGGCCAACAATACGTGGGATTATTTTGTGAGCGAGAAGCCGAAAGTCGGGTATCTCCGCATCACGCAGTTTACGCCGACAACGTTTGAGCTGGTGCGCGATGCCCTGAGCGGGATGCTCAAGGAGGGGATGCAGGGCTTCATCCTTGACCTGAGGTTCAATCCTGGCGGGCAGCTCGATCAGGCGGTGAAGATTGTCAATCTGTTTATCGATCACGGCACGATCGTGGTGACCAAAGGACGGAATCGGCCGGAGGATGTGAAGACGGCCACCAAGGAGGGGCGCTTCCGTATTTTCCGATGATCGTGCTGGTCAACGAGCACTCGGCCAGCGCCAGCGAGATCGTGGCCGGAAGCCTGATGGACAACCATCGGGCGGTGGTGGTGGGGACGCGCAGCTATGGCAAGGGATCGGTGCAGGAACTGATTCCGCTGGAGGGGAATAATGGGGAGCTGAAGATGACGGTGGCTTATTACTATCTGCCCAGCGGCCGGCTGGTGCATCGGAAGAAGGACGCGAAGGATTGGGGCGTTGAGCCGCAGATTGTGGTGCCGATGGATGAAGAGCAGCAGAAGCGGATGCTGAAGGATCGCTACGAGCAGGACCTGTTTCATCGCATCACCACCAGGCCGGCCACAACGCGCGCGGCCGCCGCCTCCACGCAACCCATCGACGTGCAGTTGCAGCGTGCGGTGGACACGATGCTGGCGAGCCTGATTTTTCAGAATCATGAAATGCCTGTTGCACCCCCGGAGGTTGTGCGCGTCGTGACGCCGACGACGCGACCTGCAACCGGGCCGGCGACGCAAAACGCGCGATGAAGGATCAGTATCGCGATGGCGATTGTTCTAGGAATTGAATCCACGTGCGACGAGACGGCCGCCTCGGTGGTGGTGGGGGGACAGCGCGTGCTGAGCAATGTAGTGGCGAGCCAGGCGGAGATTCATGCAAAGTTTCGGGGCGTGGTGCCGGAGATCGCCAGCCGGGCGCATATCGAAAACATCTTGCCGGTTCTGGGGGAAGCGCTCTCGGTGGCGGGGGTTGAACTGAAAGATGTCGATGCCGTAGCGGTGGCACATCGGCCGGGGCTGATTGGCTCGCTACTGATTGGCGTGACGGCCGCCAAGGCTCTGGCGTGGGCGATTGGTAAGCCGCTGATTGGGGTGGACCATGTGCATGCGCATTTGTATAGCGTGATGCTGGAGGAGGAGGGGTTAGAGCCTGAATTTCCGGCGGTTGGTCTGGTCTGCTCCGGGGGGCACACGGCGCTTTATCGGTTGGACTCTTTCATCAGCGTCACCCTCATCGGCCATACGATTGATGACGCCGTGGGTGAAGCGTATGACAAGGTGGCCGCCATCCTGGGCCTTGGTTATCCGGGCGGGCCGATCCTCGATCGGCTCGCGCAGAGCGGCGATCCAAGGACGGTTCAATTTCCCCGAACGATGCTTGACCGCGACTCGCTCGACTTTTCATTTTCCGGTCTGAAGACGGCCGTGCTTTATCATGTGCGGGGTGTGCCGCAAAAGGGGAAGAGGCCGTCCGTCGCGCCGCTGACAATGTCGGAGCAGCAGGTTGCCGACGTGGCCGCGTCGTTTCAAGCCGCCTGCATTGATGTGCTCTTGAAGAAACTCCGCCGCGCGATTGCCAGCGTGAGCGCGAAAAGTGTGGTCATTGGCGGGGGAGTCAGCGCCAATGTGGGTTTGCGGGAGTCGCTGGCGACGCTTGGGCTTCCGGTCTTCATGCCCAAACTCGCTTACTGCACTGACAACGCCGCCATGTCGGCGGGACTTGGGCATCTGTATTTTGAGCGGGGGGAGTTTAGCGGGCTGGAACTCGACGCGGTGACGTTTAGCAAATTTTGATTCGCCTTGTCCACCTGCAAGTGCGATTCATGCGGCCGCGGAACTGTGCTCCAAAAAGTTCTCGCGAATGGTCAGGAAGCGGAACTCGTTTTTCATAAATGCGTCGACCACGTCGACGTCAAAGTGTGTACCGGAGTCTTGAAGAATCATGGCCCGGGCGATGTCGTGTGTGAAGGCCGCCTTATAAACGCGCCGGGACGTCAGGGCGTCATATACGTCGGCCAGTGCGGTGATTCGGCCGCAGAGTGGTATCTCCTCTCCCTTCAAACCTTTCGGATAACCCGTGCCATCCATGCGCTCATGGTGCGTGGCGGCGATGTCACGTCCCATCTCCAGGAACTTCACGCCGGGAAATTGCCGCAGCGCGGCTTCGAGAGTTTCTGCGCCAAGGGTGGTGTGCGTTTTCATGATCTCAAATTCGTGGTCGCTCAGCCGGCCGGGCTTGAGCAAGACGGCGTCGGGAATTCCGACCTTGCCAATATCGTGCAGCGGGCTGGTCAGGTAGATCAGCCGGGCATATTCCGGCGTGATCTCGTGATGATATTTCTCCAGGCCCGCCAGGTGTTGGGCCAGCATGCGCGAGTAGCTGCGCACGCGCTCCAGGTGTGTCCCGGTTTCCTGGTCGCGGCTTTCGGCCAGTTTGGCCATGGCGAAGATCGCCACCTCGCGCGTCTCCATCGACAGGACGCGCTCGCCCGCGCCGATGCGCGCGAGCAATTCCTCCCGGTTGTACGGCTTGGCGACAAAGTCATCGGCCCCCGCGCGAATCCTTCCACGCGCTCGGCGGGCTTGTCGTGGCTGGTCAGGAGGATGATGTAGACGTAGCCGGGCATGTCCGATTCGCGCATGGCGCGGCAGAGTTCAACCCCTGTCATCTCCGGCATTTCCCAATCGCTTACCACCAACCGGCACGTGCCGCTGCGCAATGATTCCAGCGCGGCCCGGCCATTGTGCGCCGTCTCCACCTGATGCCCCGCATCTTCCAGCGCATTCTGTAGCATCAGCGTCGCCACCTCATCGTCGTCCACAATCAAGACATTCATCCCACACTCTTCCTTCCCGATCCTGCATCGTCCGTCGCTAATTCCGTTCGCACTTGTGTCATGTAGGCAACGCAGCGTTCAACTTCTTGACCCACCTGTTCGAGACATTCACCCGCCAATTCCATGGTTTGCTCACGCCCAATGTCTTCCAGGCGCGCTGCAGCCGCCCGCAGCGTATCGGCCGCGACAATGCCGGCCGTTCCTTTGATCGCATGAGCAGTCCGCGCCAGCTTCTCGGCATCCTGATCCAGAACGCATTGTTGAAGCTCTGACATGGCGCTGGTTGCCTGTTTCTCGAATTTTTCAAGGATTGTGGCAGCCAAGGCCGCCTTGCCTGAACAGCGTTGAAGAAGCATCTCGCGATCGAATGGCAGGGTCTGCGGAGTGGCTTCGTCGGGCACGCGGGCCGCTTTTTCAGCGGGCGTGAAGATTTCGGGAAGATGGGCCGCGATCGCCTTGAGCAACTGCTGGGAACTAAAAGGCTTGCCACAGTGTCCATCCATGCCAACCTCAAGACATCGTTCCCGATCCCCGCCGCCCGTGTTTGCAGTCAGGGCGATGATGGGCAAATGAGACGGCGACGCCCCGGCCACAGCGGTGTCCAACTCCCATTGTCGAATGGCGCGCGTGGCCTGAAAGCCGTCCATCTCGGGCATCTGGCAGTCCATCAGCACCAGGTCGTAGGTCGTCCGCCTCACCGCTTCCACCGCCTGACGTCCGTCGCCCACGACATCAAACGCGATCCCCGCCTCGGCCAGCAGCTCGGATGCGACGATCTGATTCACTTCCTGATCTTCGGCCAGAAGAACACGAATGGGTTTTGATCCCGAAATCGCCCGCGGGGTCGTTGCGAGAGAAGATGGATTCAGCTTGGGCGCGGTACTCGACTCCGTTGACTGTTGAAGGACGATCACGAACCAGAAGGTCGAGCCAGCGCCGGCGCACTGGTGACGCCAAGTTCCCCACCCATCAGTTCCACCAGTTGCTTGCAGATCGCCAGCCCCAGGCCGGTGCCGCCGTAGCGGCGCGTGGTGGAGGCATCGACTTGCGAGAAGGACTTGAAAAGCCGGTCGATCCGGTCGGACGGGATGCCGATGCCGGTGTCGCTCACTTCAATCCGCAGGCGGGCAGGTTCGCCATGTTGATCATTCATGGCCGCGTGGACGCGCACGCTGCCCTTTTCGGTGAACTTCACCGCATTGCTGATCAGGTTCAGCAGGATCTGGCGAAGGCGGGTCGGATCGCCGCACACGCTGGCCGGCACATTCGGATCGATCAAGCAGTTGATCGTGAGGCCTTTAGCAATTGCCTTTTGCGAGAGCAGTTCCACTGCATCTTCGAGAAGCGATCGGGGATCAAATGCAATCTGCTCAAGCTCGAGCTTTCCCGATTCAATTTTCGAGAAGTCGAGGATGTCGTTGATCAGTGTGGTCAATACCTGGGCCGAGGATTTGATCAGGCCCGCGTACCTACGCTGCTTGTTCGATAGATCGGTCCTGAGCAGAAGATCGGACATTCCGATGACCCCGTGAAGGGGTGTGCGGATTTCGTGGCTCATGTTGGCCAGGAACTGGCTTTTGGCTTTGCTGGCGGCCTGCGACTCGTCCACAAGCGCCTGCAGTTGGCGCTGCCTCCGCAGCCCCGACACCATGTCATTGAAGGCAATGGCCAGTTCACCCAGTTCGTCCCGCCGCTTGACGCGCAGGGCGACATTGAGATCGCCGCCGGCAACGCTTTGCGCCCCTCGCACCAACTCATGCACCGGCCGCGTGACGGCGCCGCTTAACAGGTAGCTCATCAGGAGCGCCGCAAGCAACCCAAGCACGAGGATTACTCCCAGGCTCTCCCAGACCTTTTGCTGCACCGCGAATGCCTGGGCGCTGTTGCTCTGGATTAACATGGCCGCGACTTTTTCACCCGAGCAGTTGTCAGACAGCGGTTCGAGGGAAGAGCGATAATCAGCTTCGCCCAGCCGCACGTTGAATGGCTTCGAGAGCGGCCAGGCTGTTTTTCGATATGCCGAGGACAACTTCGATCGCTGCGCCGGTGGCAAGCTCGACGACAGCGCATCCCCATCAGCCATAAACGTGATGTCACAATCGTGGCTTTTTCCGAGTGTGGAGGCGATGGCATCGCTTAGTGGGACGGCCATGATGAGTGCCCCGTCGATTAGAGGGGTCTGGCCAGGTTCGTCAGCGCCGAAGGTGAGCGGCAGGCCCACCACCTGATAGATCTGGCTGCCATAAACCCAGAGCCCATGCTCTGCGCGATTATCGTCGCCACGTTTTGCGGGCGCTGCTGCGCTGAACAAGCGTCTCACCATCGCCTGGACCTGTGTCGACTTTCCCGTGAAGCGGCGCAGATCGGCCAGCGTTTCCCAAGGGGAGCCGTGATTTGCGCCACCAATGTCCCGTGGCCGTCGATCACGCAGATGAAGCTGACCTCCAATAGTTGCCGCAGGCTGTCGAGGCGCTCCTGCAGGCTGCTGAGGTTTTCGGCGCGATCTCGTAATTGTGCTCGGCGATCAGGGCTCGAAGTTCGGGGATGCTCATCACCAGCGCCCCCGCCTGCCGCATCCGGCTGACGCGCTCTGCCTGAAGGCTGGCCAAGCTCTCGCCTGTCCCGGCGAAGCCGGCGCTGGCCATGCGCTCAAAGCTTGAGCGCAGCATCCGCTGCAATGGCCACATCATTCCCGCAAGCGGCAACAACACGGTGGCGATCCAGAGGATGAATAATTTGGTGCGGAACCGCATGGTGTTTGCGCCGGGGAATGAGTTGTGACATCACGTGATCACGGATCAGGTTTGGCGGGCGCCGGATGAACTTCTTCCACAACGGGCAGGTCAAGCGCGCTCGCGTTTGATCCCCAGCCCCCGCTCCACACCATAGGAGGCGCGTTTCTGGGTGGATCGTTCGCCAGGATGCTATTGCGGCTTTCTTCAAGCGCGAATGAAATCTCGGCGGCTTCGGTGTTTCCCGCGTCAAAACGCCTTGCGCTGCTCGTCGCACCGCTCATGCCAGGCGACCAGCTCGTGGCGGCCAGGCGGAATGCCGTTCAGCTCGAATTGCCCCTCGGCGTCGGCGCGGGTGAAGAAGCGGTTGGGCGTCACAAAGATGATCGCGCGCATGCTCGGATGCACGTTGCAAAACACCTGCACCACCCCCAGCTTGTCGAACTGCCGCGTCTTGGAGCAACCGTAGGGATATCGATCCAGATCGAACGCGGGCGCGGCCTTGGATCGGCTGAACACGTTGTGATCGAAATGGTCCCAATTTGGAAACTCCACTTCAGCGCCGCGAGAAACCACCAGAAAATTTGGCACGAACATCTTGTTGCGCTGGCTCACCGTTGGGCGCTCGGCAGGCATCGGCACCGCGTCGATGGCCGGCTCGGAAGCCAGATAGATCACGACGCGCGACAGATCCGGCTTCTGAATATCCAGGGCCGATGCGATGGTGACACGCCCGCGAACGGAGACTGTCGGGCACGTCGCGGCCGGTTGCGTCGTGTTCGACGCCGGGGGCGTCGGCCCCGCTGCCAAGAGCGCCGCAACTGCGACCATCGTCAAACCGATTGTTGTGCAACGCATATTGCCCTCGCCAGTCGTCTCAGTATTTCTAAAATCCCATCGCCAGATGAATCGACACGCTGTTGGTGTCGCCGGTGACGTTGCTGTGATCGTGGCGATACTCGCCGCGCACTTCGACTTTGGGCGTGATGCGATAGCCAATGCCGCCGCTGACTTCCTGCACGCGCTGGAATTCGCCGGTGATGAGCCAGTTGGAGTCGTCAAGATAACTCCAGCGTGCAAAGAGGCTGGCGCGGTCGGTGAGGTCGAAGGTGGCAAGCGCCATCACCCCGGACCAACCCCAACGTCCTTTAGAGGTGCTGGTCGAGCCGATGAGATATTCGCCGGCCAGGTTGAGGTCGCGTCGTACCTGCCAGCTTGCCTTGGCTTCGAAAAAGTAGAGGGTCCCGCCGCGCTCGGCCTCGAGGTTTGGCCCCTGCCAGTTTTCGATTGTCCCGGCCGACGATCCATAGGAATCGCCATTGAAGGGAGGCCGAATCGACCGCCCGCCGTAGAGCATCATCCCCGGCCCAACCCAGCCGGTGACGGCCAAGTCGAAATCTTTATTGGGCCGATATTCCACGTTCAAGCCGCCGGAGGGGGACTGATCAAAGTCGAACACGCCCTGGAAGTCGGCCGAGATGAAGGGCCGAAGCGTGATGCCGGTGTTTCCCAGTGGCTGGGTCACCATCACGCCAATCAGGTCCTGCGGCTGAGCGCTGAAGAGCAGGCTTGTGGTCCCAGTCGTCCGGTTCCAGAAGTCCCGCGCTTCGATGCCGAAGTTGGCGTTGAATTTCCCCACCGTTACCAGCGTCTGCGCCTGCTGCGATATTGCCAGCGATGACGAATGCCTGTTCGAGTTCGAAGCGGGTCGTGCCGTTGGCATCAATGAAATTGCCTTCAACAGAGGCCGCAATGCGCTGGCCGAAGCTTTTGGTCACATCCAGCGAAAGCACCAGATCGCCCACGTTGCTGTCCGAATGTTGATCAGTGTGGAGATAAGACAGCCAGATCCATGCATCCACGTCCAAGCCGTCAGAAACCGCCGGCGGCAAGCGGCCCAATAATCGCTCCTTCAGATCTTGCGAGCCTTCAGTATTCACATTTTCAGCCGGGGCGCCTGCCTTGGTTTCGCCCGCGCCCTCGGCGTCCCGGCTGGCCGCGCTGTTGCTCCCCAGACCAGAGGTCCGAGAAGAAACAACGCTGCCGTCATCCGCAAAGGGCTGCACATATCTGATCTGATCGGCGACAATCGTGTGCAAATTAACATCCATGCGGATTGCAACGACAAGGTAAGCGGCCAATTCAGCGACTGTCTTGCGTCCACTGGGTCTGTGTCTATTATTCCCCTCGAACCATTTTGGACGTGCCAGGCCCACTTGTGACTGTTTCATGGAAGTGACATACGCCCAACTCTCGTCGCAGGGGCCGGTGCGCGACAACAACGAAGATTACATCGTTTTCTGGCGGCCGACGGAGATCGACGATCGCCGCGGGCGCGGGGCGGTGGCGTTGCTGGCGGATGGGGTGGGTGGGCAGGGAGATGGAGAGGTGGCGAGCCGGCTGGCCGTTGAGACGGCGCTGGAGACGTTTCTGCAGGCCGCTCCGGCCGCGAACACAACGCAGCTTTTGCGTTCAATGTTCAACAGCGCCAACCTCGCCGTCTACGACACCGGCATGCAGCGCATCCGCGACGGCCAGGGGCGCATGGCCACGACGCTGACGATCACGATATTTCGCAACAACGAAATCGCCATCGGCCACGTTGGCGATTGCCGGGTTTATCTGATTTCGCAAGGCCGCGTCCGCCGAATCACCTACGATCATTCCTACGCGGGGATGCAGCTCAAGCTCGGGCTGATTACCGCTGACGAAGCCAACCAAAGTGAAAATCGCTCCGTCCTGACCCGCACGGTGGGGCAGGAGCCGATGGTGCGCATGGACTATTACCTGATCCCGGTGGCGCGGGGCGACCGGATCATGCAATGCTCCGATGGACTCTATTGCTGTCTGACGGAAGGCGAGATTTACGATATCGTCTTCAAAAACCCGGCCGCCGACGCGTGCCGAGAGCTGATCGCGCTGGCCGAAAAGCGGGGCACCGAAGACAACCTTTCCTGCCAGGTCATTCACGTGGAAAAGACCGAGCGGCCTGGCTATTACCGCGGCGTTCCATTTTACCAGGACGCCCCTGACCCACCGGATCAACCCATGAGCAGCGAACCCGAAGTCGGTCAGCTTTTCGACAAGCGATACCAGATCACCGACACCGTCAGCCGCAGCGGCATGGCCACCATCTACAAGGGCATCGACACCAAAACCGGCGGCACCGTGGCCCTCAAAGTTCCGCTGATGCAGTTTGAGTCAGACCCCAACTTCTTCACTCGATTTCAGCGCGAAGAGGAGATCGGGCGAAGGCTTAATCATCCCAACATCCTCCGCATCTTCCCGCACGAGGAGGATGAATCACGCAGCCGGCCTTATATCGCGATGGAATTTCTGGAAGGCCAGACGCTGGGCTTGCTGCTCAAAAACGTCAAGCCGCTGCCGGAGGCCGATGCGCCTCAAGATCGCCAGCCGGATCTGCGAGGCCCTGCAATACATGCACGATCACGAGGTGATTCATCGCGATCTGAAGCCCGACAACATCATGATCTGCAATGACGGGTCCATCCGCATCATGGATTTTGGAATTGCCAAACTGGAGGGAATGCGGCGGCTGACTTTTGGCGGCTTCACCCCGGCCATGGGCACGCCGGATTACATCGCGCCCGAGCAGGTCAAAGGCAAGCGCGGCGACGCCCGGACGGATATCTACAGCCTGGGCGCGCTGCTCTATGAGATGGTGACGGGCGTTCCGCCGTTCGAAGGGGCCACCCCGTTTATCATCATGAACGCACGCCTCACCGGCGATCCGCCCGCGCCGCGCAAGCGCAACCCCAACATCTCGCCGCAGGTGGAAGAGATCATCCTCCACGCCATGGAACGACAACCCCATCGATCGCTACCCCCGCGCCAGCGAGATGAAAGAGCAACTCGACAACCCCAGTGCCGTGCAAATCACCGGCCGGGCCGACCGGCTTCAAGCCCCGACGCCTTGGAAATCCGGGTGGCGGAGCTATCGGCTGACCATTCTTGCCGTTGCCATTCCACTGATCGCTTTTTTGATCTTCTGGCTGGTTACGAACCTGCACATTAGTTGGGGGAAGTGATTTTTGGGCTCAACTCCGGCGGGGCGCCCGCGCCACGTTGCCCGCGTTACCGCCAGTGGCCTGGGACGTAGACCCAGCCATGTGGCTGGCGAACCCATTCATCCTGAACCCAGACGGCTTCGCGGGTTGGGCGCAAAACGTAATGGCCGGGCACCCAGACGTATGCGCCGCGGTCGTAGATGTAGTGGCCCTGCACCCAGACGTGTTGCTCGGAGGGGGCGCGGACGATGACTTCTTCGCGCCGGGGTGGCGGGGCCTCGCGCACGACGACCTCTTCCTGCCGCACCACGACCGGCCTGTCTTCATCGTAACGATGGTGGTGGTGCGTCTCGCACCCCGCCAGACCAACTAGCATGCCAACGCCGCCCAAAACCAACTTCGCCGACGCGGTTCCCGATTGCATGGATTGCTCCTGTGTAGGTGTCAGCCAAATAGACACGCAAGATCCGAGTAGGTTGTCATCGGTATTATCTGTTTCTGGACTTTGACCGATCTCGGTCGCGATCAGATTCCGCTATCGAGGGCTGCGGCCGCCGCTTGAAAAACGGACGCGATGCGAACGGCGTCGTTGACATGATCCTCCGTCAGGCCGCCTTCGAGGATGCCTTTCTCATGGGCCTTGATGCAACCCTCGCAGCCGTTGATGGCGCTGACAGCCAGGGCGAAGAGATCCATGTCAATCTTCGTGGTGAGCGGCTGTTTCATGCGCCCCATGCGCAGCCGAGGCGCCTTGGCCGAATAACCGGGCTTACCGATCATGTGGCGAAAGCGGTAATAGACGTTGGTCATTGCCATCAGAGTGGCCGCCGCCGCGGCGTCTTCGATCACCCCCGGAGCCACCACGGCTTTGGCGTCAGCCAGCGTCGCGTCGCGAAGAATTGTGTTGCCCGAGGCGATTGCCGACGCCACGGCGACGCCCAGGCGCTGATCGACGCTCAGGCTTGTATCAGTCAGCACGGCCTCCAGATTCTCTTGGGTATCGCGGGCGAATTCCGGGAGATTCTGACGCAGCGTTTCGAGTGCTTTGAGCATAGGACAGCCTTCGAAGGGGTGAATTTGATGCTCTTCAACTTTGCGCTTTCATTGGCCAACTCAACATGATAGCATCTTGTGTGTAGGGCGTCCCTTCTTCGCGTGGCCACACAACTCTTCGAGGAGCATCCCATGACGGCACAATCCCCGACCCCCGGTGAATCAAATGACAGCGAGGTCCAAGCCGAGCCGTCGTTCTGGCAACGGCCATTCGTTCAGGAGGTGATGCCCTTCCTGACATCGCTGATGCTTCATATTGGTTTGATTGCGATTGGGATTTTGGCATATCAGACGATTACGCATTTGACGACCCGCGAGCAGGCGTATGTGCCGGATACGGGGAAGCTTGATGAAAATGAAGGGCTGCTCCTGAGGCCGCCGGGATCGGATGATCCGAAACTGCCGGATACTGAGGTATACAAGGTTCCACCCACCAACACTCCGGGCGGGTCTGGTGGTACGGCGGGTCTGCCAGACGGGGCGTTAATGCCGATCAGCAGCAGTTCATTAACCAGCGACTCGTCTGGTTTCAGGGCACTGCGCTCGACAGGTGGTTTGGGCTCCGATGCAACGGCGTCGGGCAAGGCGGGCATTGGCGGGCTGGGTGACGGTTTCGGACTCAATCGTGGGAACGGCACCGACTTTTTCGGTCTTCCTACAGGCCATCGTGGCCAGCCCCCCGCTCGCAAGATTTGCTATGTCTGTGATGCGTCTGGTTCAATGTTGGGCCGCTTTGATGAGCTTCGAACTGAGATCGTCAAATCCGTCAGCTCGCTGAGGACGGGTCAGTTCTTCAACGTCATCTTCTTCCAGGAGAACGAGACAAAGCCAATGACGACCGGCGAGCTTTTGCCGGCCAACGCGTTCAACAAGGACAAGTGCAGTAAGTTTGTTGAAGCCATTTCGGCTCGAAACACGACCAATCCTATTCCCTCACTGGAGGTCGCTTTCAAGCAGCATCCCGAGTTGATCTATCTCCTGACCGACGGCCAATTTGATGACAATGAAGTTGTCGTAAAATGGATCGCCGACCACAACAAGGACCACAAGATCAAGATCAACACTATTCACTATGTCACGAGCGCCGAGGATCCCAAAGCGGTGTTAACCAAGATCGCAAAGGACAACGGCGGCGTGTTTCGCGTTGTTGAAGAAAAGTAAAACCGCATTAGCAGCAACAACAAACGCAAGAGGCCCCGGAAATCATCCGGGGCCTTTTGCTATGGATTGTTCATCATCAACTACCGCGTGGTGTCGCGCATGGTGCGGATTACTTCTTCACTGACGCCGGCGTCGCGGAGCTGATTTTCATCTGCGCCGGTGAGGTAGAAGCGGGAGTGATTGCGCTGGATGCGATCGATGATCACCTCATCGGTCGTGCCCTTGTTGGCCCAGGCGATGACCTCGTCCTTGGTGACGGGCCGGGTGTCGCTGGTCATGCGAGCGGAAGAATCGGTGCGGGTCTGGTAGTTGCGTTCGCGCTCACGATCGCGCTCCTTCTGATCGTTCTTGTCCATCTCGTTGCCGATGAGCGCACAGCGCCCGCACCGACAAGCCCACCGATCACCGCGCCGCCGGCGGCGTGGCCGTGGGATTGGTTTCCGATGATCGCGCCAAGCCCGGCCCCAACTCCGCCGCCCACCAGTGCGCCTGTGCCCGCCTTGCTTTCGCAGCCGGCTACACCCCCGCCCAGCGCCAACACCAATGCCAGATTAGCCCATTTCGCTGCACGCATATTCTCATCTCCCGTTCAAGATGCACTGGTGAAACTGCCCCTACATCCGACAGCATACCAAGTGCATTCGATAGCCCTTACATCGGCATCATCTGGAGACAGGGTTAAGGGCCCAATCCACTGCACACGTTCTTAAACCTGCCCATCCAGCGATTATGGGGCCGTGGGCCAGCAGCATTAATGCGCGGTCATCACCCGGCTAATGGTGAAGATCGGCAACAAGAGGGCCATCGCCACGCCGCCGATGATAAAGCCCATGACGATGATCATCACCGGCTCGATGTAGCGCGTCATGTTGGCGATCTGCTCTTTGAGCTCCGTCTCGGCGAACGACGCCACCTGCTCCATTACGTTGGCCAGCTTGCCCCCTTTTTCGCCGCTGTGGATCATCTGCGAAACCGATCGCGGCACCAGGGCGCTTTGGAAAAGTGGCTCGGAGAGTTGTTTCCCGGCCTGTATCTGCTGCGAGACACTGGTCCAAAGCTCGCGAAAATAGGTATTGCCGCAAAGGTCGTGAGCGGTGGCGATGCAGTCGGTAAGCTGCACGCCCGCGCCGGCCATCGTGCCCACCATGCGCAGGCCGCGGGAGAGGTGGAGCTTGCGAAACATCTTTCCAAGCAGCGGCGCGTGAAGCTGCATGTAATGCCAAACCCGCGCCCCGCCCTCTGAGCGGAAGTAGAAGCTCCCGCCGACAAACGCGACCGTGGCGATGCTGAGGATGAGGATGTAATGCGAGACCAGCCCGTCGCTCAGCGCCATCAGCACCTTGGTCGGCACGGGGAGAGCGGCCTTTTTGTTGGCGTAGATCGACGTAAATCGCGGCAGCACAAATGCCAGCAGGAAGACGGTGGTCGTCAACGCGAACGCCAGCATGATCATTGGATAGGTCAGCGCCCCCTTCACCTTGCGCGTCGTCTCCTGCTCGTCGCGCAGGTAGTTCACCGCCCGGCCCAGCATGCGCGACATCATCCCGCTGTGCTCACTGGCCTTCATCAGTGCGATAAACACGCGCGGGAAACTCTTGGGATGCCGCGCCAGCGCACTGCTGAACGTGTTGCCGCCCTGGAGTTGCTCGGTGAGATCGGCCACCAGCTTGCGCAGCCTGCGGCTTCTCGACCTGCTTGCCGATGCAGTCGAGCGATTCGACCAGCGTGACGCCGGTGTCGATCATGATCGATAGCTGCGTGGCGATTTGAATGACGTCTGCGCGGGAGATCTTCACGCCCGCCCCCCCGGCCACCGATTCCACCTCCCCCTCCTGCTGGTCGGCCGGGCGAACCGAGACGGGATATTTTCCCTCAATGCGGATCATCTGCAGCGCCTCACCGACAGAGGCGGCGGTGAGCGTGCCATTGGCTGGTCGCCCCGCGGAGTCTCGAGCTGTGTAGGTGAACGACGCCATATTTATCCAAGCAAAAGAAGCGGCTTCTAAGCGGTCACGCGATAAACTTCTTCAAGAGTGGTGATGCCCGCTTTTACCTTTTCGATCCCGTCGATTCGCAGCATTTTCATCCCGGTGTTGCGCGCAGCTCGCGCAGCTCGTTCAGGCTCGCGCCCTGGCTGGTGCGCTCCACCATCGCGTCGTCAGGCACGAGCAGTTCGTAAATCCCAATCCGGCCAAGGAAGCCAATGTTGCGGCAACGCGTACATCCCTTTGGCCGATACAGCGTTTCGATCGGCCCCACCACTTTTTCCATCTGCCGCAGCTCGTTGATGGACGGAGCATAAGGCTCCCGGCATGCCTGACAGAGCTTGCGGACCAGCCGCTGTGCGAGCACTCCGCAAAGTGTGGCGCCGACGAGATACGGCTCTATGCCAAGGTTGAACAGACGGGTAATCGCGCCGGGAGCGTCGTTGGTGTGAAGGGTGCTCAAGACGAGGTGGCCCGTCAGCGCGGCCTGAGTGGCAATCTTGGCCGTGTCCGGATCGCGCACCTCGCCCACCATCACGATGTCGGGGTCCTGGCGGAACAGCGCTCGCAGCGCGTTGGCAAAGGTAAAGCCCGGATTTGTCGCTCACCTGAAACTGATTGATCCCGGCCAGGTTGTATTCGATTGGATCTTCTACCGTGCAGATATTCACTTCGGGGTCATTGAGCTCCGCCAGGCTCGCGTAAAGCGTCGTGCTCTTGCCGCTACCGGTCGGGCCGGTCACCAGCAGAATGCCGTTGGGAAGCGAGATCAGTTTCCGCCACTGCTTGAGGGTGTCGTAGCTGAAGCCGACTCGTTCGAGATTGACCGACGCCTTGTCGTTGTCGATGACGCGGATGACGACTTTTTCGCCAAATTTGCCCGGCATGGTGCTGACGCGCAGGTCGATGGGCCGCTTGTCCATCAGCACGTGGATTGCGCCGTCCTGCGGCAGCCGCCGCTCGGCGATGTCGATGCCGGCCATGATCTTGATGCGCGACACCACGGCCGGGTGCATCTGAAACGGCGGCCGGAGTTTTTCGACGAGCCGCCCGTCGATTCGGTAGCGCATCCGCAGGATGTGATCGCCCGGCTCGATGTGAATATCCGACGCGCCGTCTTTGACGGCGTTGTAAATGCAGTAGTTCACCAGCTTGATCACCGGCGAATCACCGGCCGCCTGCTCCAGGTTGCTGATGTCGGTGGTCTTGTCCTCAATGAGGGTGAATTCCTCGAACTTCACCTCGTCGATGATGTCATCGATGACGAACACGCTTTCGTCGGGCATGTAGGTCTGAAGCGTGGCGCGGATGTCGTGGGCGGTGGCCGCCACGACCTGTGCGGGATGGCCGCCAACGCGTTCGATCTCCTCAAGCAGGAATACGTTGGCAGGCTCGGGGATGGCGACGGTAAGAACGCCCTCGACGAGGAAGAGCGGCAGGACCTGGTGCTTTTCCAGGAATTCGCGCGGCAGCGTGGCGATGATTTTAGGATCGCACACGCGCGGGCTCACACGCGCATAAGGCACGCCATAAGCCTGTGCCAGTGTTTCGACGATCTGGTCTTCCGAGCAGAGCCGCAGCTCGACAAGGACTTCACCCAGCAACTTCTGATGATTCGATCGCTTCTGCTCTTCGAGCGCCGCGCTCCAGTTGCTCGGGCTTCAGCAGGCCCTTGACCAGCAGCAATTGTCCCAGCGGTTTTTTCTCGAGCGTCGCGATCATGCCGGCCTGGTTCCTCTCCTTGGCTTTTAGCTCATGTTCTTCAGCGCCGCGGCCAAATCCTTGTCGCACTCGAAGCGATGCGCCAAGCCGCGTCAGCTCCAGAATTTTCCTGCAGTTGTCATCGAGGCCCACCACCTTAATCTGCCCGAAGAGATCTTCGCTGCGCTTCTTGGCCCAGACCATGGTTTCCAATCCTTCGCTGTCGATGAAAGGGCACTTTTCCATGTCCAGCACGAACTCCACGATGTGCTTGATATTGATCCGGTCGTCCACAAGCTTGCGCATGGCGACGCAGGCGTCGCCGCTGAGGTCGCCTTCGACGCTCACCACGCAAACCTGGTTATATTCGTCGCAACGAATGGGCATTCTCGCACTCCGAGCCGGTAGACGACGCCGCCCGTGGGCGGCCGAGGAACACACGAGGCCCCTTCCCCTCATCGGCTTATTGGGAGGTGTGCTTGCCGGAGAGCAATTTGAACAAGGTGATAGTTGCAGTTCCGATAAACGTGGGCGGGTCAATCAAGCCGCGCTACATGCCGCAGCATTTCTTATACTTCTTGCCGCTGCCGCACGGACAGGGCTCGTTGCGGCCGGGGTGCTTGGAGGACGGTATCGACCGGCTGGTTTGAGGGGGAGGCGCACTGCGTCGTCCAATCTCCTTCATGCACTTGTATCGCTGTCGGAACATCTCCAGTTCCGACCCGTGCTCTTCCTGCCAGGCCGCCATAGCCTCGTCGGCGATGCCCAGGCTGCAAGCTATGCGCTCCACGAGTTTCACCTTTCCGTCCAGTGACACTTGCGCCGTAAGGCAAGCGTCCACGCTGCCTTTGTCGTCAGCGGTCCGGGAGGGCGTGTACGCAAAAAAGTTCAGGCTGAAGTCACCGCAGTCGCAATTGGGGTTGGGACAGTACAGGTCGTCAATCAGAAACTCCTGACCGTCCAGATCGATTCGATGGGAGTACGCCCGTCCCCCTTCAGAGATGCTGCGGACATCTGAAGCAACCGTATTCCACGAAATCAGGCGGGATTCTTCAACGTCGCGCGGATTAAGTCTAAATTCGCGCAGCCGGCGGCGGATCTTTTCATTCTTTCTGGCGTATTCCTGAAAATACAATCGCTCGGCCAAGGGATAATCGCGGAGAAACTCTTTGACTATTACTGCGTCCTCAGGCGATCGCTCGGGGACGGAAATCTCCTGCCAGCTGTCGGGATTGACGTGAATGTCAAGACGTCTGGACTTCGTGTACGAATCCTGCGTCTCCTCGTCCTCGTCCCCAAGAATCTCCTCCACAAGAGAGAACGTGACCGAGTTGCAGTCGCACATAGGATTCGAGCATTGGCTGATCCTGACGCTAAAGCTGTTGGGATGCGAGTCAAAACTGACAAGCTCGGGTCTCATGAGCGATCCTCTGCTTATGTTATTCGCGTCAGATCGGACGAATCCACCAACCTTAAATGTCGAAATACATGCAAAACTCAAACGGGTGCGGCCGGGTGCGGATGGCGTCGATTTCGTTTTCCCGCTTGTACTTGATCCAGTAATGAATGACGTCGGCGGTGAAGACGTCGCCGTTCAACAGGAATTCATGGTCCGTCTCCAAAGCGTCACATGCTTCGTCCAACGATCCGGGCGCTGAGCCGATCCGTTCGTATTCATCGGGCGTAAGGTGGTAGATGTCCTTGTCCATCGGATCGCCGGGGTGGATCTTGTTCTCAATGCCGTCGATGGCGGCCATCATCATGGCGCTGAACGCCAGATAGGGATTGCAGGAGCTGTCCGGGCAGCGGAACTCGATGCGCTTGGTCTTGGGGTTTTCGCTATACATTGGTATGCGAATCGCGGCCGAGCGATTGCGGCTGGAATAGACTAAATTCACCGGCGCCTCATAACCCGGCACCAGGCGCTTGTAGGAGTTGGTGGTGGGATTGCACAAGGCACACAAGGCGCGGGCATGCTTCAGAATGCCGCCAATCGCAAACAACCCCATTTCGGAAAGGCCAGCGTATTTGTTGCCGGCGAACAGCGGCTTGTCCCCCTTCCAAAGTGAAAAGTGAACGTGCATCCCGGATCCGTTGTCCTGGAAAAGTGGCTTGGGCATGAAGGTGACCACCTTGCCGTGCCGCGCCGCCACGTTTTTGCACACGTACTTGTACATCATGACGCTGTCGGCCATCGTCACCAGGTCCTGGAAGCGCATGTCGATCTCACACTGGCCGCCCGTCGCCACCTCGTGGTGGTGCGCCTCGACCGGGATGCCCATCTCCACCAGCGTCGCCACCATCTCCGAGCGGATGTTCTGCATCGTGTCCATCGGCGGCGTGGGGAAGTAGCCTTCTTTCAGGCGGATCTTGTAGCCGAGATTGGTTTCGCTCTCGTCGCCCCGGCCCCAGATCCCCTCGCGTGAACCGACGTGGTACTTGGCGTAGTTGATGCCCTGGTCGTACCAGGCATAGTCGAAGACAAAAAACTCCAGCTCAGGGCCGAAATAAGCCGTGTCGGCGATCTTGGATTTCTTAAGGTAAGCCACCGCCTTGCGGGCGATGGAGCGCGGATTGCGCGAATACTCTTTTTTGGTGATGGGGTCGCGCACGTCGCAGATAATCGACAGCGTGGTGTGCAGCAGGAACGGATCGACTTTGGCAGTGTCCGCCACCGGAATCAGCAGCATGTCCGATTCATTAATCGCCTGCCACCCGCGAATGGAGGAGCCGTCAAACCCGAATCCATGATCGAAGCTCTCCAGGGTCAGTTCACTGATCGGCAGGGTGGTATGCTGCCAGAGCCCTGGGAAGTCCATGAAGCGCAGATCGATAAACTGCACCTTTTTCTGTTCACACATTTTGAGAACGTCGCGGGATGTCATGGAGAAGCCTCCTTGGGCATGAGGTGAAGCTGCGCGACTCGCCAGAAGCGCGGCCGGCCGCACCAAGTCTCGCAAACTGTAATCGGCACGGCGCCAAGCGTCAAAAAGGCGGCCGGAGTTTTCAGTCACTTGTCGCCAGCCCTGAATCAATGCCCGATGAATGTTTCGGGTCTTTATTTCCCCGTCTTCTTGTCTCCAGAACTCCCCATCTCCTGGCTCCGCTCCGCCGCGCGCTTTATAGCGGCGACGATCCCTTCCCCCACTCCGCGCGCCTCCATCGTCTCGATCGCCGCCTGCGTCGTTCCTCCTGGCGTCGTTACTTTCCGCCGCAACTCCGCCGGCCCATCCTGCGATTGGACCATCATCTTCGCCGCCCCCAGCGCCGTCCGCGTCGCAAGCTGATGCGCATGCTCGGCCGACAAACCAAGCGCCACGCCCGCCCGCGTCATGCTCTCTACCCAATAATAAAAATAGGCCGGCCCCGAACCGCTCATCGCCGTCACCGCGTCAATCTGTTCCTCGGGAACTTCAATCACCTTCCCGGCCGATTCAAAAATTCTCCGCGCCACCTCCATGTCCTCCGCCGTGGAATGCCGCCCCCGCGCCATCGCAACCATCCCCTCTCCAATCAACATCGGGGTGTTGGGCATCGTCCGCACCACCCGAAACTTCCGATCAACTCCCAGATGTCTTTCGATGGCCGAGCTGCTGATCCCGGCCGCGATAGAAATGATCAGCGTCTCCGCCCCGATGACCGGCCCCAGCGCCGACAACACCGCCTCCATCTGATACGGCTTTACGCTCAACACAATGCTGCGACAACCTCTCGCCACCTCCGCGTTGTCCTCGGTGACCACCGTGCCAAGCTGCTTTGAAAACAGCGCCCGTCGCTCAACAGAAACATCAGACGCGATGATCTGCCCCGGCCCCATCAGCGACGAAAAAATAACCCCCCGCGCAATCGCCTCCGCCATGTTGCCGGCGCCGATGAAGCCCAGTTCATAAGTCATGATCCGATTGTCGGCCCCCACCAACCCAAGATCAACCGCCGGGCGACTGATGCTAAAAATGTAGGTCCGGCGAGCCGAGCCGGACTTTCGTGCGCAGCACGAATCTCCACCAACGCCCGCCCCGTGCCAATCTGCTCGCGGCCCCTCCGTGCGATCTCGTGATTATGCAACCCTAAACCCGCGATTGCCTTGTAAGTGCCATTAATCGCATCACCACATCCACCACCTCCATGGGGTAGAATAATCGACGTCAAAAAGCTTCCGCACACCGCATCAGGAGCCGCATCATGCCCCCCACGCCAACCCCCATCACACGCCGCGATCTTCTCGCCACCACGGCCGCCGGCCTCACTCTTCTCGCCTCTCCTCTCTTCACCGCCAGCGCCACCGACGCTACCCCCACAACCGCCCCCGCCGATCCCATGTCCGAATGGGCTCCCTTTTCCCCGCGCAGCGAAATTCGCCCCGAATTCTCCACCGAGCCTGTTGCCGGCGCTGGTCAGCCAGTCCTCATCATCCGCGCCGATGCCCGCGAAGGCCTCGACGGCTGCTGGAAAAAGTCCTTTCCCATTATCGGCGGTTCCAGCTACCGCTTCTCTGCCCTCTACCGCGCCACCAACGTCGTCGTCCCCCGCCGAAGCGTCGTCGTGAAGCTCAACTGGCGCGATGCCAACGGCAAGCCGGTCCCGCTCGACGGGCCGAGCGTCGATGGCGTGCTTCCGCAGATGACCCGCATGACCGAAACGGATTTCCCTTCCTCCCTCGCCGCTCGCGCCGACGGCTGGACTCCAGTCAGCGGCCACTACATCGCCCCCTCCCGTGCCACCCAGCTCATCGTTCAGCTTCATCTCCAGTGGGCGCCCAGCAGCGAGGTGCGCTGGTCCAACATCGAGCTTACCTCTGCCGACCCACCCGCCCCGCGCAAGGTTCGCCTCGCTGCCGCGCATCTCTACCCGCGCGGGGGCAAAACGCCGATGGACAACTGCCGTCTCTATGAGCCCCTCATCGCGCAGGCCGCCGATCAAAAGGCCGACCTCATCGTCCTGGGCGAAACTCTCACGGCCGTCGGCATCGGCAAAAAGTTTCACGAGGTGGCCGAATCCATTCCCGGCCCCACCACCGACTATTTCGGCTCGCTTGCCAAGAAGCACAACCTCTACATCGTGCCCGGCCTGGTCGAACGCGAAGGCCATCTCATCTACAACGCCGCTGCCCTCATTGGTCCCGACGGCCAGGTCGTGGGCAAATATCGCAAGACCTGCCTCCCCCGCGGCGAGATCGAGGCAGGCCTCTGCCCCGGCAACGACTACCCCGTCTTCAACACCCGCTTCGGCCGGGTCGGGCTGATGATCTGCTACGATGGCTTCTTCCCGGAAGTCGCCCGCGAGCTGTCCAACCGCGGCGCAGGAGGTCATCGCCTGGCCAGTCTGGGGCTGCAATCTCCTCCTGGCCCGCGCCCGCGCCTGCGAAAACCACGTCTACCTCGTCAGCAGCACCTACGAAGACATCACCCACGACTGGATGCAAAGCGCCATCTTCGACCACACCGGCCAAACCCGCGCATCCGCCAAAGAGTGGGGCACCATCGCCCTGGCCGAAATTGACCTAAGCGCCCGCACCCAATGGCCCAGCCTCGGCGACTTCAAATCCTATATTCCCGCACCACCGACCCATCGCCGTCGCCGAACCCCGCGCATGAGGCGCGCGCGACTGGCTCGGGTGCCGCGCACGAGCGCATCTATCGCTTTAATCATGGCGCCTCCTCATTTGAGATCGAGCGCTGCCGACATTCCACCAACACTGCCTTGCTCAGCTTTGCCACCACGCTATCCCGCAGCGCCACCAGCAAGTTCTGCTCCTCCAGCGCCAGCGCGGCCGATGGGGTTTTGTGCGTTCTTACTTCGCTTGCACTGACCGACAGCACGACCCGCCGGGTTTTCAAGTCGATCATCGCCGCATTCGCCCGTGCCTCGGCACGAATCTCCTGGCTGGGCACGACAAACGCCCCCACCACCGTCAGATCAAGGACCGTCATGGCGTTGCCCGCCGATCCATAGGCGATGTTCCCGCCGCACACCAGGAGATAGTCACACCCGATCGATCGCGAAAACTCCTCCATCTTGCGCATGTCCTCCCGCGCCGTCGCCCGATCTGGCGATGGCGCAACCTCGCCATACGTCCCCACCCGCCGCGCCCCGTTCGCCTCCGAGTCCGCCGACGGAATTCCCTCGACTTTGCTGAACACTCGCCCATCGCCGCGAAGCCTCTCCAGCATCGCCTCCGGCGGCGCAACCTCCCCCACCTGCGCCACCGCCACCCGCGCTGGCAACGTCAACTTCACCGGCCCCGGCCCCTGCGCCTCCGGCTGGTCGTACATCGCCAGCGCATGCAACGAATAATCCTGCCCGCTGCTCTGATGCGGCGAAAGCCCCGTCGAGTAACATCCAGCCCCTGCCAGTGCCATCGCCCCAACAAATAAAGTCCACTGCATCACGCCATCCTTTTAAAGTCGTCGCCGTCGAAACATCACCAACCCGCGCCGCACAAAGCGAACTCGGTGCCGAGAATGGCTGATCCACAAGCTCCCTCCGGATCACGACTTGACTCATACCGGTTTAGATAGCCCCGCCACTGATAAGCGCCCGATGTACAACCGACGTACATCCAGCGTTGGCCAAGGACTCCTGATAAAGATGATGTTGCCCCCACCCCCTCCCTTTAAATATGCCGACAGAAGCCGCTTCCACCATACGGATCCCAACCCGCCCCTCAGATCCAGACGATGCTGTCTGGGCTTCCGAAATCTCCCGGCGATAGCCCTTACAACTCAGGCCGCTTAAACACGGCTCCGGTGTCGGCGCTGGTGACCTGGCTCGCATAGCGCGCCAGGTATCCGTAAGTGATCTTGGGCGGATGACGCTTCCACGCCGCACGTCGCCGCTCGATCTCCGCCTCCGGCACATCCAGATCGATCCGGCGGTTGGGGATGTCAATGGAGATCATGTCCCCTTCCTCCACCAGCGCGATCGGCCCGCCCGCCGCCGCCTCTGGGGATACGTGCCCGATGCACGCGCCGCGTGTTCCACCGGAAAAGCGTCCGTCGGTGATGAGGGCCACGCGCTCGCCCAATCCGCGGCCCATGATGTTGGCCGTGGGCGCCAGCATCTCCTGCATTCCCGGCCCGCCACGCGGGCCTTCATAACGGATCACCACGACGTCCCCCTCTTTCACGCGGCCATCTAATATTCCCTTGGCGGCCTCTTCCTCGGCCTCGAAAATCACGGCCGGGCCGCGATGCACCATCATCTTCGGCGCAACCCCACCCGTCTTCACCACCGACCCCTTGGGCGCCAGATTCCCAAACAACACGGCCAGTCCGCCTTTATCGCTATATGCCTTTTCCACCGGCCGGATCACGTCCTCGTCCTTCACAATCGCATCGCCAATGTTCTCTCCGAGCGTTCTGCCCGTCACGGTGATCGTATCCAGATGCAGCGTCCCGGGCTTCTTCGCAATCGTCTTCAAAATCGCACTGATCCCCCCGGCCCGATCCACATCCTCCATATGGTGCAGGCCCGCCGGCGAAACCTTGCAGACATGCGGCACCCGCGCCGCCACCTCGTTGAGCTTTTCAAGCTCAAAGGGACAACCCGCCTCGATGGCCACCGCCAGTGTGTGCAGGACGGTGTTGGTCGAGCCGCCCATGGCCATGTCGAGTGCGAAGGCGTTTTCGAATGAACGCGGCGTGAGGATGTCGCTGGGGCGAATGTTTTTGGCCACCAGATTTACAATCGCCCGACCGGCCTCCCGAAACAGTTCGTCGCGCCGGGGATCGGTCGCCAGGATCGACCCGTTGCCCGGCAGCGCCAGCCCCAGCGCCTCGCACAGACAGTTCATCGAGTTGGCCGTGAACATCCCCGAGCATGACCCGCACGTTGGGCAGGCATGCTGCTCGACTTCGAGCAATTCCTCCTCGCTCATCGTCCCGGCGGACACTTTGCCCACGCCTTCAAAGACGCTGATCAGATCAATCACCTTCCCTGTCGAAGGCGTCACGCCCGCCTTCATTGGCCCGCCGGAAACAAACACGGCCGGGATATTGACGCGGGCCGCCCCCATCATCATGCCGGGCACGATCTTGTCACAGTTGGGGATGCAGACCACGCCGTCAAAGCAGTGGGCCCGCAGCATCGTCTCGACGCAGTCGGCGATCAGCTCGCGGCTGGCCAGCGAGTACTTCATCCCGACGTGGCCCATGGCGATGCCGTCGTCCACGCCGATGGTGTTGAATTCAAACGGGATCCCGCCGGCCAGCCGCACCGCCTCGCGCACTTTGCGTCCGACCACGTCGAGGTGTGCATGGCCGGGGATGATTTGGACAAAGGAGTTGCAGACGGCGATGAAGGGCTTCTTAAAATCCTCTTCCGACTTAATGACGCCGGTAGCCCGCAAGAGCGAACGGTGGGGTGCGCGGATCATTCCTTTTTTGATTGTGTCGCTGATGGCCATGGGTTTGCGATGCCTCCGTCGGGTTAATATGAAGATTTTATAGGATAGCGGGGATTAGGGGTGGGGCCAATATGAGGGGGAGGAGGTTGAAGTTGCTGGTTGCTGGTGGGGAGGCTGCGGAAGTTAGAAGGATGAAGGAAGAAGGATGAATGGAAGAGGGGATGCGTGGGGTGGGTTTTGTGTACTGCGCAAAATTTGTTTGAGGGGGTTTGGGAGGGAGATGAGGATTGACAAGGGGTTATGGCAAAAGGGGCTTTTAAGAACCCTCCCCAAAGCGCCCCCGGAATCTCCCTCTTTTCTCCCCCATTTCCCCCTTTTTTCGGCGTAAAATCTCCCCCGTTCCTCCCCGGAATCTCCCCCCTTCGACAGGATCGGGACAGGCCCTTTCGACAGGCTCAGGGCAGGGGCTTTCGAGAGGGTCAATTCGTTTAACACGGGAAGAAGATTTGACACGACGGCTCCCGTTCGACAGGCTCGGGGCGGGCAAAGGCATGAAGGGGTTATGGGGCGGCGGGCTGGGGCGGAGATTGGGGGCATGATGAGGTCCTCCTTTCTTGTGCCGAGTTGCGCGATTTGAGCTTAGAATGCGCAACGGGTTTGGGGGGAAGTGGGGTTTTGCTGGGGTTTTTGAGGATTTATTTTTTAGATTATTGGATTTTGATGGTGGAGGTAGTTGCGCGTTCTGAGGGGTTTTTGCGCAACATTTGTCTTGCGGTGGCGCTTGGGGCTGTGCGTCTTTGAGCTGGGGTGAGAGGAGCTGGGCGTCGCCCCCGCTTTGCGGGGGCCGGAGTGCTACAGGACTTCGCTGGCGCTGCGGTCGCGGGTACGCGACAACCGCGTTCGCGGTTTCCTTGCGCTTCCTGACGCGGAATTAGGAGTTGAACATCGATGTACAGGATATTCAGGATCGGAAAGAAAGAAGTCGCGTTGCCAGGACTCTCATGCTCGGACGGGCGGCGTTAAGACAAGTGGCGATAGTGCTGTGTCGATGACATTGACGGCAGGGACGTTGATGCTCATACGCTTGAACTGTTTTCCGGTGTCGGGTCGGGCATGCGGATGGTGGGGGTTTTTAATGGGATGGGAATGGCGGCTTTGACAGCGATTTTGCCATAGCGCGGGCCATACACACTGGCTGCGCTTTTGCTTTACCTGCGGGTACACTGCGTGCGGATGCCGACGTCCACACCCACCCAGCGCACGCTCGCCACCATCGTCTTTACCGATGTTGTCGGGTTTAGCGCCCGCATGCAGGAGGATGAATCGCGCACTATCGCCCTGTCGCACCGCGATTTGAGGATGGTTTCCCATCAGTGCCAGAAAATGGGCGGAAAGATCCTCAAGAATACCGGCGATGGCCTGTTGATGTGCTTCAGTACCGTGGGGGACGCCTTGCGCTGCGCTCTTAAGATTCAAAGCACGTTTGCGCACGCGGCCGCAAAGCTGCCGGCCCGGGACGTGCTGCACCATCGCGTGGGGATTCATCTGGGGGACGTTTTTCTGACTGAGACGGATGTGTTTGGAGATGGGGTTAATATTGCGGCGCGGCTGATGGCCGAGGCACAGCCGGGGGGCGTTTGTTTTTCGCAGACGGTGTATGACCTGGTGAAGACGCGGTTGAACATCAAGCCGACGTTCCTGGGCCCGCGGGACTTGAAGAATATCCGTGATCCGGTGCCGGCGTATCAGGTGCTTGGGTCGCAGATCCTGCAACAGGAGAAACAGGAAAAGCTGAATGCGGCCGGCGATGTGGAGGCGTTAGCGCTGCGGCCGTCGGATGTGGCGGCGGCGGAGTCATCGGCCGGGCCGGCCCGGCCATCAGGCTCGCTTAAGGCGATGTTGTGTGGGCGTGGCGTCGGCGGCAAGTTGTTTTGGGGCTGCCTGTTGCTGGTTGTCGGTGGCTCTCTTGCGGCGTATGCCGTTCATCGGTCCCGGCAGCGAGACGATCCCTCGGCCGGCGTGGTCGGTGACGCGGCCGCTCATGTGCCGGCGTTTGCGTCGGACAGCAAGGTTGGTTTATTGCGCAGCTTTCACGCCCGTAAGGACATTGTGTTTGGCGTATCGCTGTCGCCGGATGGCCGCCGGGCGCTGTGCCGGTCACACGACGCGGCCAATACCACGCAGAGCACGCTGTATGACGTGGAGAACAACCGGGAGATTGGCTCGTGGCTTGGCTCGAGTGCGAGCATGAGTTCGGATTGGAAACGTCTGTTGATTGAAAGCGAGGGCATGTGGCGTGTGTTTAGCACACAGGGCATGGAGGAGCTATTGAAGATACGCTCGGCCGGAGGCGGCGGCTGGGGATCGCTGTGTGAGGATGGATCGACCGGGATGATCTGTCGTGGGGGCAAGGATTCGAGCATCAGCTTTTATGAGATGACCACGGGCACGCAAATTAAGGTGCTGCACGACACGCCTCCCAACACCGATGGCAATGAGGTTCATTATGCGATTTCTCCGGACGGCCAACAAATCGCCAGCGGGCCGACGTGGGGCGATCACCTGCTGAGGACGTGGGATGTCAAGACGGGACGGCAGATCGGGACAACTGACGTGAATGGATGCGACGGACTGCGCTATTCGAAGGACGGGCGATTCCTCATCGTGCAATTTCATGCGGGCTCGGGGGCGGCTTTGGTGGATGCGAAAACGGTGGAAACGGTGGCGGTATGCGACCACCGGCAGATGTCGCAGATTGCCTTTGCCCCGCGCGCAGTTGGTGCTGGCGGGGCTGAGTGACAAGCCGGGGTTGATGCTCTTTGATGTGGGCCATCCCGGGAGCGGCCGAAAGGCGCCGGTTCGGGATTGGCCGGTGTCATCGCTGTCGGTTGGCATCACGCCGACGGTGGCACTGTCTGCCGACGAACGGCGGGCGCTGGTGGGGGGCAGGGAAAAGATTGTGCGGCTTTTGGATATGCAAACTGGCCAGCAGGTCGCGAGTTTTACGGGGCATGAGGCAACGATCAACAGCGTGGGATTTTCGGCGGACGGGCACTTCGCGATTTCGGGGGACTCGGCGGCGGGGGTGAGGGTATGGCGGTTGCCTTGAGGGGGGTGGGAGGGTTGGTGGGGGTTTCCGGCGGCGGTTGCTCTGATGCGGCACGCCTTCGCTGAATTGATCGTCGGATATCAGGATAGGAAGGATCAGAAGGGCAGAAGTCGGCTCTGCTGCTGGTTGATCCTAATAGCCCTGTCTATGAATTCTTAGGCGCGCGATCCCGGCTGGCGGTGGGCCGGTGGGCGAGGAGAGGTCGAGTCGTGGTGCAAAATAAACCCGATGATCGCCGTCACTTTTCCTGCCCTGGCGGCACGTCTGTGACGCCCGCTTGATCTTTACCAAATGGGCGGCCAGCGGCGAAGCCAACCCCGAAGGTGCGGGCACGGCGGGTGCCCATGGTCACCAGGAATTCGGAACTTAAACCCTTATCTGTTATGCTTGAGCCGTACTGGGAATAAGAGCAGCGCAGAAAAGTGGCGAATCCCAAGGGAGGTTTCCCATGTCCGTATGGTTTCTCAAACTCGCAAAGCCCTTCTCGAAGTTACTTGGCAATCTACTTACCTTTGGCGTTGGCGGTGAGGCGAGTGGAGAGTTAGTTGATATCGCCTTGAAGCCGAGCATAGAGAAGGCCGAGGAAAAGCGCGTAAGAAAACAGCTCGAATCTGTTGGTAAGCAATATGTTCGCCAGCTGACGCGGGAGTTGGAAGAATTCGCGAAGGCTAGCCATCTTAACGCTGATGCAGTGGCGATCCGAATTGAAGCGGTTTTGAGTCAATTCTTGAACGCAGAATTCTTCGTTCAGAATGATTTGGACGCCGCGAAAATCGAAGCTGCGATCCAAGCAGAGTCACCGCTTACCGTCGGTCATTTCAGCGAATCTGAAACAGCTCTTTATAGCCGCACCTTGCATCTTGCGATTGTCAATCTGGTTGAGATATCGCACAAACTCAAGGGATTTGGATCGAAGAGTGCTGGCGAACAACTGGCGCGATTGAGGCAGATCGCTGCGAAGCTGCTTAATATGAGTAGAGACGTGGTGGCAGGCCGGGAGCATGCCGCCGCGGCGGAGAAGGGTATCGCTGAAGTTCATGACCGACTGTCGGTGGTGGGAAGCGGCGTCGAACAGACACAACGGGAGGTATCGCGGGCCGCAGATGAACTGAAGCATTTTCGCGAGTTGTTTACCGTAGCAGCACTGCGTCAACGCGTTGGGGCGGCAGGGTTTGCGGAGGAGCGCGGTATGACGCGGAATATCGAAGGGCCGTTGCGGAAGGACTGGATGAACTAGAACTATTTGGCGTAGACCTGTCTCCAGAGTCAAAGAAGCAGAAGCTATCGGTAGCGTATATTTCGTTGAGTCTGGAAGCACCAACGACGTCCAAAGAACTGGGCCCAACGCGTGTTGACGCCGTTTTCGACGCGATAGGGCGAGATACGCGCCGCCTACTGATCCGTGGTGAGGCTGGGAGCGGTAAGAGCACTCTTTTTCGTTGGGCCGCGATTCAAGCGGGGTCGGGCGCGGATTGGCGTTCACATTTTAAGTCGGATGAGGTCTTTAAATTTATTGAAACCAAAGATATAAATGTAAAGACACATGCTACTTCTGACACTTTTTGGCGAGATAGCATTGATAGATGGTTCACTGTGGATGCAACGGAGAAGGTTGCTACTGACCCACCGGTCATAGGTCTTCGTGATTATGGAGCCGATGCTAAGATCACGTGGACGATGCCTTGGAAGCATTGTACTCCATTCTTGATCCTCCTGCGGAATTGTCAGAATGGCAAGCTTCCATCTATCGAGTCGTTCGTCGGTGAGACGCTTCCCCTATTCGGTGCTCCTCCTCAGAATTGGGTGCGGGACAAGCTCGCGTCTGGGTCAGCTCTAGTTCTAATCGATGGGATCGACGAGGTGCCGAAGAAATATCGACCAGAGGTGCGCAGGCAGCTCAAGCAACTTGTGACGTTGTATTCGGGTTGTTTCTATGTGGTGAGCACCCGCCCGGCCGCAATGGAGCCCGGTGAATTGGCTGATTTAAAGTTTCAGGAAGCAATGGTTGCTCCAATGTCCGTGACGGATCGCAGCCTCTTGATCGACAACTGGCATCGCGCTGTTCGGACACAGATTTTGACCAATAAGGGGGAGCGCGAGGCATTGAAGCTCGATGGCATGGCGGATCATCTTAAAGTTCAGTTGCGGGACAATGCGCCGATTGCACGTCTGGCCAGCAACCCGCTGCTCGCAGCGATGGTTTGTGCCCTACATCGCGACCGCAACCAGAAGCTGCCCGATGACATTCATGAATTAGCCGAATCGCTCTGCCACATGTTGCTTTTTCGTCGTGAACGAGAAAGCGGCCTTGATTTGTCTGAATTCGATCCGGAATATCGTGATCTCACCTATCCGCAACGAAAGATGATCGTTGCACACTTGGCAAAATATATGGTGGAGGAAGAGATATCTGCCGTTCCTGAAAAGCTAGCTCGAAAGAAGATCGCCGACGCGTTGCACAACGTCAAGGGTCGCCGGCGATCTCACGCTTCGGTCATCCTTAAGGGATTGATTGAGCGAAGCGGCATGCTTCGGGAAAAGTCGCCTGGCACCGTTGATTTCATCCATAACGCGTTCAAGGAGTATTTGGCTGCCGGGAAATTTGTACGGGAGACAAATATCAGGTCACTCGCCCGACATGCGGCGTCGGCTGATTGGGAAAACGTCCTTCTTTTTGCTGCCGCCGCCCCTGACGATGAGGAATTTGCAACTAAACTGATCGAAGCGATTCTACCAGCCGACGAAACTCGTGTTGGTCGAAAAGGAGCTAATAGGTCGAGGGATCCGGTCGCGGTAGACGCACACACGCGCCAGTTGATGGCAATCCGACTTCGGGCCGTAGCTCAGCATTTGGATCCAGCGCCTCGATGCCCGGCTATCAAAGATTGCGAAAGGAATGCTCCCGCCGAGATCACTAACAGACGCGGCAACGCTCGCAGCAATTGGCGACCGTGCTGTGCGTTTCCTGAGGTACTCGCCAAATATTTCGGCTAAGAATGCCGTGGCGTGCGTGAGAGCACTTCGACTTATTGGCACTGAGGCCGCTACAGTTGAGTTGGAGGGATATCTACCTGCAACTCGACTGGACGTGATTGCAGAACTGGCGCAAGCCGTCAATCCGCTCAAGATTCCTGAGGTTCAGCGGCGGTTGATTACCAAGGGAGAAGACTTACCGAAGGGCGTTCGGACGCAGATTGTTGATGTTGCGGCATTGAGCATTAATCCCCGTGTCGCGTATCTCAACCTCAGCGATACAGGGCTCACAGATATCTCGCCGCTCGCTGGCTTGGTCGGTTTAAAGGCGCTTGATCTCGCGTATACCAAAGTGACGAACATCTCTGCTCTCTCCGGGATGACGGCCTTAGCGAGTCTGCGACTCGAAGCCACGCGGGTCGAAGACCTCTCGCCACTTAATAAGCTGGTGTCCCTATCTGCGCTCAGCCTAGCTGCCACTCCTGTTACCGATTTGTCGCCACTTTCCTCACTCGTGAATCTAATAGATCTAGAATTAATAAACACAAAAGTGTCTGACATCGCTCCTTTGGCTAGCTTGGTTAATTTAATGTCACTAGATCTCACCGCGTTGCCTGTGCATGATATTGCTGCGCTTGGCAAGTTGTCCGAGTTAAGGTATCTTTCGTTAAGCTACACAGATATTAATGACATCTCAGCTATTGCGATGCTAAGTAATCTTACTCATCTAGAGATGGACTACAGTCCGGTTTGTGATATATCTGCTTGGACGCCTTATTAAGCTTAGAATACTGCATCTTGGGAAGTCAAAAATAGTCGACGTCGGCCCAATTTCTGAATTAACGGGCTTGGAACATCTGCAATTGTACGACACCGACGTGGCAGATATCTCGGCAATCGCGGGTCTAACCGCTTTGAAATACCTGGATTTGAGCGGTACAAAAGTTCACGACCTGTCTGCACTTGCTAATCTAGTCCATTTAACGACACTCAGGCTGGGCCAGACAGCTGTAACCGATATCTCTCCTCTTGCCAATTTGACGTCCTTGAAGCTGCTTGATTTGAAAGACACCAATGTGAGCGATATTTCCTCGTTGAATCAGCTTGAGAACATTCGCGATCTAGATCTTCGCGGAACACCTTGGATGCGAGCGCCACTAAAGACTGAACTGTTACTGGGTTCACACTTTCTGAAATGGCGGTTCGTGTAATTCGTGAGGAGTTCAAAAGGCCATCTAAAATCATCGGATGGTACTGGCTGTGTCGCCCGTTACTTTCGCCTTCACCGTTCGGCGGTCGAGGCTCAGGCGGCGGGCCGTTTCTTCGTAGCTGTTGGTTTGGTCGTAGATGATTTTGCAGTAGCGCTTCAGGAGGTCTTCGGCGGTCAGGGTTCCAGCGGCGATGGCGTGGGCGAGGGCCTGGGGTTCGGATTGGGGGGTGGGGAGGGTGGGCGGTAATCGCGGCGGATGACCCAGTTTCTGACGCACTGTTCGAGCTCGCGGAAGTTGCCGGGCCAGGGGTAGGTTTGGCCGAGGTTTTTTGGGATCCATTTGGCGATTTCTTCGCAGAGGGCGTCGGCCTCTTCGCCGGCGATGCGTTTGACGATGAAGAGGATCATCTGGCCGAGGTCCTGGGGGC
Organism: uncultured Phycisphaerales bacterium; assembly: GCA_963788015.1. GTDB lineage: Bacteria > Planctomycetota > Phycisphaerae > Tepidisphaerales > Tepidisphaeraceae > JBBRHH01. The sequence continues at coordinate 378,416 of CAWBEY010000010.1, read as the reverse complement.
ATTCGTTGAGTTGCTCGCGCAGGGAAGGGGTTTGGATGATGTCGGAGCAGAGGCGGTAGTAGAAGTCTTTGCGGAAGGCGCCGGCGGACATTTCCCTGGCGAGGTCGCGGTTGGTGGCGGCCATGATTTTGCCGGAGAAGTGGCGGGGCTGGTTGTCGCCGAGGCGCTGGAAGGTGCGGGACTGGAGGACGCGGAGGAGCTTGACCTGGATAGCGCCGTCGAGCTCGCCGATTTCGTCGAGGAAGACGGTGCCGAGGGGCTTGCAGGTTTCGAGCCAGCCGGCGCGGTCTTCGAGGGCGCCGGTGAAGGCGCCGCGGCGATGGCCGAAAAGTTCGGACTCGATGAGGGTGGGGGAGAGGGCCGAGAGGTTCAGGCCGATGAAGAGGGCGGTGAAATCTTCGGAGAACGCGCCGCGTTTGGGGTCGAAGGGGATGAAGCGGGAGAGTGCGATGGCCTGTGCGACGAGTTCCTTGCCGGTGCCGGATTCGCCGACGATGAGGGTGGTGAAGTCGCCCATGCGGTCGAAGAGGACGCGCTGGTAGCGTTGCATGTCGTGGGTGAAGATGGACTCCCAGACGGCGGCGCGGAGGCGTGCGACGGCCATGGAACGGCCGACGATGTTGTCGAAGATGGACTTGAAGGCGCGGCGGATCTGGAAGAAGCCGGCGAAGAGCTGGTGAGGGGGATGGCGGGGCGGGGCGAGGTTGGGGAGATTGAAGAAGTGCTTGAGATCGTCGAGGAGGGTTTGGTATAGGCCGGCAAAGTCGAGGCGGGCTTTGTGGCCCTGATGGCCGAGGATGGCTTCGCGGAGGGGTTCGTGGTTGCGGTAGTAGAGGAGGTAGAGGACGAGGTCTTCGTAGAGGAGGCGGTCTTTTTCACCGGCGGTGGTTTTGTCGAGGAGGCGCTGGCGGGCGATGGAGGCGAGGGATTCGGATTTTTCGCGGAGGAGTTTTAGGTTTTCGCGGCCGCCTTCGGGATCGTTAAAGACGTTCCAGACGGCGTCGGCCTGGACGAAAGCTTCGGCCGAGAACCTGCTGTTCGTTTTCGATGCGCTCGGGGGTGAACGGGTTGCAGTAGACCAGGCGGGAGATGCCTTCGGCGATGGGGCGTTCGGCTGGGGTGAAGAGGGGCATGGGGGGGATGGTAAGGTAGAGACTGGAGACTAGAAACTAGAGACTAGAAGGAGGGGGGTTGGTTGCTGGCTTATCGGTTCATTGGTTCATTGAGGCGTTGATTTCTTGATTTTTTTGTGGCCTAGAATCTCGGCTTATGGGAATGCGTGGAGTTGATGTGCGGGCGGAGGGGGTGGTGGGGGAGAAATGTTGGGCGGGGTGGGACGGAGGTTGTCTGGGTCGCTGACTTGGATCATTGCCATCGCGTGTGGGCTGAGTGTTGCGAATCTTTATTACAATCAGCCGCTGCTGGCGGACATGGCGCATGATTTTCATGTTTCGGTGCGCGGGGTGAGCGCGATTCCGACGTTGACGCAGATTGGATATGCGCTGGGGCTTTTGCTGCTGGTGCCGATGGGGGACATCGTGCAGCCGCGACGGCTTGTCGTGACGCTGTTGTTGCTGGTTGCGGTGGCGCTGGTGGCCGCAGCGGTGGCGCCGAATCTAAAGTTTCTGGCGATGGTAAGTCTGGCGATTGGAATCGCGACGGTGGTGCCGCAGGTGTTGCTGCCTTTTGCGGCCGCCATGACGCCGCCGGCGCGGCGGGGGAGCGTGATCGGGATCATCATGATGGGGCTGCTGCTGGGGATTTTGTTGTCGCGGACAATCAGCGGCGTTGTGGGGGAGCATTTGGGGTGGCGGAGGATGTACTGGATTGCGGCCGGGTTGATGGTGGCGCTGGCGGTGGTGCTTGGGCCGCTTTTGCCGAGGCGCACGCTTCCACCGCATTTGCCTTATCCGCGGCTGCTGAAGTCGGTGTGGGAGTTGTTTTTGACGCAGCCGGTGTTGCGGCAGGCTTCGTTGAACGGGGCGCTGATTTTCGGGGCATTCAGCACGTTCTGGGCGACGCTTAGTTTTCGACTGCAGACGCCGCCGCTTCATTATGGGCCGCAGGTCGCGGGGCTTTTTGGCTTTGTGGGGGCGGCGGGGGCACTGGCCGCGCCGGTGGTGGGGCGGTTTGCGGACGGTGCAAGCGTGCGGGGGATTTTGACGTTAGCGGCGACGTTGATGGTGGCGTCGTTTGGGATTTTCTTGGTGGGCGGGGCGACGCTGTGGGGGCTGGCGGTGGGGGTGATTGTGCTGGATTTGGCAACGCAGTCGGCGCAGGTGGCCAACCAGACGCGGATTTACAGTCTGGTGCCCAGTGCGCATAGCCGGCTGAATTCGGTTTATTTGACGTGTTATTTTGTGGGCGGTGCGGCCGGGTCGTTGCTGGGATCTTTTGGGTGGAGCGTGGGGCGGTGGAGTGGGGTGTGTGTGACGGGGTGCTGTTTGCGGGGGCGGCGCTGGGAGTGCATTGGCTGGCGGGGCGGGGGGCAGGGAGGGCGGGAATTGGGACGGTGCTGGCGGACGGCCCTCACCCTGCCTCTCCCGGATTACCGGGAGAGGAGTAAGATTTGGGGAGTCGGAGCGTTGGTTAGCGGTGGACTTCTTCTACTTCGACGGGATCGGAGGGGGCGTTGTCTACGACGGCGGAGCGTTGGTGGAGGATTTCGTCGAGGCGGCGCCAGATGAAGGTGAGGAAGATGATGTTTTCCCAGCGTTTGACGGTGACGCCGTTGCCGTCGACGGCTTCGAGGTCGCCGGCGCCCAGGCCGAGGATGGATTCGAGGAGGTCGCGGTAGCGGCTGCGGAATTTCAGGCCGGAACGGTCGATGATTTCGCGTCCTTCGCCCAGGTACCATTCTTCGATGGAGTTAGGGGAGAAGGTTTTGCGGCCGCGGCTGAAGGAGTGGAACATCGCTCCCAGCCAGGGGCCAAGCAGCAGCCAACTGATGACGCTGGCGAAGCCGGTGTCGAGGGCGGGGTGGAGGCTTTGCATGTAGGCGTGGAGGTGGGAGAGGATGGGGAGGTGGTGGAGCTTTTCCATGTAGCTGAAGCCCAGCCAGATGAAGGCGAAGATGCCGGCCCAGAGGAGGAAGGCCTTCATGCTGACGTCGAAGAGGAGGGAGACGAGCGTGTACATCATCACCCAGACGTAGATCCAGCCCCAGACGCGGGCGGTGTCGGGATAGTGCCGGACGCAGGCGGCGCCGATGAAGCCGGTGAGGATCATGGCCCACAGGAAGAAGGAACGGTGGACGCAGTAGACGACGATTTCCTCGGCCTTGGTGCGGGCGCTTTGCGCTGGATGAGCGTGGTGAGGAGGCCAAAGCCGGTGACGAGCCACCAGAGAAAGCCGGCGAGTTTTCGCAGGAGGCCAACTGGCGGGTGGGCGGGGAGAGTCTGGGCGATGACAACCGGTTTGCCTGGTGCGGGGGTTGAAATGAACGGGGACGGGGGTGTCGCGGTTTCTGTAGGCATTTTATTCCTCCTGATCGGTATTGAACGTCAAAGCCCGCTGGTGTCGCCATTGTAAAGCGGCGGGAAGATTGTAACGGCGTGGAAGGGCCAGAACACGTTTGGAGTCGTCCCTGTCGCTCAATCTGGTGCTATAATTCGTGGTGAGATGGGAAGGCGGGTGCGTCTTTCCCGCACAGCTTCGAGGGTATTTCGTCCGATATACATTCAGCAGCGGGCGGGGTCGTTTGCCAGAGGATTTATGCAATATGGATTAATCATGGCGGGGGGATCGGGGACGCGGCTTTGGCCGCTTTCGAGGAAGAATAAGCCCAAGCAGCTTTTGCCGCTGGTTCATGGGCGCAGCCTGTTGCAGCTTTCGTATGACCGGCTGCGGGCGATTTTGCCGGCGGACCGGATTTACGTGGTGACCGGGGCGGCGTATGCGCAGAGCGTGTATGAGAATCTGCCGGAGTTGCCACGCGAGAACCTGCTGGGCGAGCCGATGGGCCGGGATACGGCCAATGCGGTGGGGTTTGCGGCGGCGGTGCTGGTGAAGCGTGATCCCGAGGCGGTGATGTGCATTGTGACGGCCGATCATGTGATTCAGCCGGTGGAAAAGTTTCATGATGCGCTGCGGCTGGCGTTTAGCGTGGTGGAACAACAGGCCAATGCGCTGGTGACATTTGGGATCGTGCCGAGCTTTGGGCATGTGGGGCTGGGGTATATTCATCGGGGTGAACCGCTGGCGCTGAAGAACGTGGGGAAGGGGGCTTACCGGGTGCTGGCGTTTAAGGAGAAGCCGGATAAGCCGACGGCGGACCGGTACGTGGAGACGGGGCGGTATTATTGGAACTCAGGATCGTTTGTCTGGCGATGCGATACGGTGCTGCGCGAATTGGCGCGGCACCTGCCGGCGGCGCACGAAGGGCTGTCGAAGATCGCGGCCGCGTGGGATACGCCGGGGCAGGGGGAGGTGCTGCAGCAGACTTATGGGACGCTGCCGAAGATCAGCATTGACTATGCAGTGATGGAGCCGTCGTCACAGGGGAAGGGGCAGGCGCAGGTGGTGGTGGTGGAGATGCCCATCGAATGGCTGGACGTGGGATCGTGGCCGGCGCTGGCGGAGATATTGAACACCGATGAGCAGGACAATGCCATCCAGAGCGAGCTTTGCCTGCTGGTGGATTCGGATGACAACATTCTCATCAGCAGCGACCCGGCAGCATTTGATCTCGACGATCGGGCTGTCGGACACCATTGTGATTCATACGCCCGACGTAACGCTGGTATGCGCAAGCGCGATTCGGAGCGGGTGAAGGAGATGGTGAATCGCGTGAAGGATCGGTTTGGGGAGCGGTTTCTGTGATAGACTTTTTTGAATGAACGCGGCTTCACTGCGGACGTTGGCGGTTGACCTTGGCCAGCGGCGGGTGGGTCTGGCCATGAGCGATGAGGGGGGGCGGTTTGCAACGCCGCTGGATGTGCTGGAGGTACATGGGACGGAGCAGGCGATTGGGCCGGTGGTGGGGCTGATTCAGAAGGAGGAGGTGCGGCGACTGGTGGTGGGGCTGCCGCTGAACATGGATAATTCGGTGGGGGCGGCCGCGCGGGAGGCGGTTGTGTGGGGGAGGCAAGTGGCGTCGCTGGCGCGGGTGGAGGTGATTTTCGTGGATGAGCGGCTGAGCAGCTTTGAGGCCGAGCAGAGGCTCAATGCCCGGAAACGAGGCGGGGAGAAGATGACGCGCAAGGGAAAAAAGGGGCAACTGGATGCGCAGGCGGCGGCGGGGTTTTTGCAGGAGTTTCTGGATGGGCGATTGGGGGCGATTGAGGTTGGGGGTTAAAGCATCGTATGGGATGGGGCGGTGCGTGGGCGCGTGCCTTCTGATCCGAGGCGACATACTTTTCTATTTGTGTCGCTTTTCCGGCGGACTGTATAAGTGCCAGCCCGACGTGACGATGGCACCTTGCCTCGGATTTTCCTTGACAGCCGCGCCTACTCATCGAACAATACATCCGGATGGACTGATGGTTAAAGCCGCCGCTCAACCCGCCGCATTAATCGCGTGGATGGACTCGCTGGGCGACTCCGTTCGCCTGCGCTTGCTGCGCCTTCTGGAGCGGCAGGAGCTTGGGGTGGCCGAGTTGTGCGACATCCTCCAGCAGCCGCAGTCCACGATGAGCCGGCATCTGAAGGTGCTGAGCGATCAGGGGTGGGTCAAAAACCGCCGGCAGGGCACCAATCATTTGTATCGCACGATCCTTGATGAGCTGGACCCATCGGCCCGGCGGCTTTGGCTGTTGGCGCGGGAGCAGACGGAGGATTGGCCCACCACGCGGCAGGACCAGCTACGCCTGGAACGGCGGCTGCGGGATCGCGAAGGTGACAGCCAGTCGTTTTTCGCGGGGGCGGCCGGGCAGTGGGACAAGCTGCGTGATGAACTCTACGGATCGGCCTTCGCCACCGCCGCCATGGCCGCCCTGCTGCCGGCCGATTATGTGGTAGCCGATCTGGGCTGCGGCACGGGAGCAATGACGGCCGACCTGGCACAGAGCATTAAACAAGTCATCGCCGTCGACAATTCGCCGGCCATGCTGAAAGCGGCCCGCAAGCGCGTGGAAGGACTCAACAACGTCGACCTGCGGCGGGGGGAGCTGGAGGCGCTGCCAATTGAAGACGGCACGTGTGACGCGGCGATCCTGTCCCTTGTGCTATCGTACGTGGCCGAGCCGAGCCTGGTGCTGCGCGAGATGGCGCGGATTTTGAAGCCGGGTGGAAGAGGCGTGATCATGGACCTGTTATCACACGACCGGGACGATTTTCGCCGGCAGATGGGGCAGAGCTCTTTAGGCTTTGAACCCGATGACTTGCAACGGATGATGAGTCTGGCAGGATTGGTTTCGTGCAACGTCCGCGCCATCGAGCCCGAGCCGCAAGCCAGGGGGCCGGCTCTGTTTTTAGCGACTTGCGTGCGTGGAATCCCAGGGCAGGATGAGCCCGAAAAAACAAACAACTCAAAATAACGATCTCACTTCTAAACCCTCTATTGGAGAATCACGAATGACACAGACACTAACCCCGCCCCAAACCAAACCCAAAGCCCACACGCTTGAATTCAAAGTCGCCGACCTTGCTCTCGCCGAGTGGGGCCGCAAGGAAATCATGCTCGCCGAGCAGGAGATGCCAGGCCTGATGGCCGTTCGCGCCGAGTATGCCAAGCAACAACCCCTCAAGGGCCTGCGCATCATGGGCTCGCTGCACATGACGGTGCAAACGGCGGTGCTGGCCGAGACGCTGGCGGCGCTGGGCGCGGAAGTGCGCTGGTGTTCATGCAACATCTTCAGCACGCAGGATCACGCGGCGGCCGCGTTGGCTGTTGGGACGGACGGGACGGTTGAAAATCCTAAGGGCCTCGCCGTCTTCGCCTGGAAAGGCGAGACGCTCGATGAATATTGGTGGTGCACCGAACGCGCCCTCGACTTTGGCGATGGCCGCGGGCCCAACCAGATCGTGGACGATGGCGGCGACGCAACGCTCCTCATTCACAAAGGCGTCGAGTTTGAGCGCGACGGAGCAGTGCCCTCCCCCGATACGACCGACAACGAAGAATTCAAGGTGATCCTGCAACTGCTGGCCAAGACGCTTGGCCAGACGCCCCACCGCTGGACCCACGTTGCCCGTGACTGCAAGGGCGTGAGCGAAGAAACCACCACCGGCGTCCATCGCCTCTACGAGATGCAGAACGCCGGAACGCTTCTCTTCCCGGCCATCAACGTCAACGACTCAGTCACCAAGAGCAAGTTTGACAACCTCTACGGCTGCCGCCATTCGCTGGTGGACGGCCTGATGCGCGCTACCGACGTCATGCTCAGCGGCAAGGTGGCCGTTGTCTGCGGCTACGGCGACGTGGGCAAGGGATGCGCTCAATCATTGAAAGGCCAGGGCGCTCGTGTGATCGTGACCGAGATCGACCCGATCTGCGCCCTCCAGGCCGCCATGGAAGGTTATCAGGTGCTGACGTTGGAAGACACGCTGTCCTATGCCGACGTCTTCATTACCACCACCGGCAACTACGGCATCATCACGGCCGAGCACATGTCGAGGATGAAAGACAAGGCAATCGTCGGCAACATCGGCCACTTCGACAACGAAATCGACATGTCCGGCCTGAAGAAGATCAAGGGCATCGTCAAAACCAACATCAAGCCCCAGTATGACATGTGGACGTTCTCCGACGGCCACAGCGTGATGATCCTGGCCGAGGGGCGACTGCTAAACCTCGGCTGCGCCACCGGCCATCCATCTTTCGTGATGAGCAACAGTTTCACCAACCAGACCATGGCCCAAATCGAACTGGCCACCAACAACGGCAAGTACGAGAAGAAGGTGTACGTCCTCCCCAAGCACCTGGACGAAAAAGTCGCCCGACTGCATTTGGATAAGCTGGGAGTAAAGCTCACCAGGCTAAGCCCCGAGCAGGCCAAGTACATCGGCGTGCCGGTGGACGGGCCGTACAAGAGCGAGCATTACCGCTATTGATTGCGTCGCATATTCCGATATCAACTTCCGCGACGCCCCTTGCTTCCAACATGGGGCGTCGCGTTCATTTCAGTCAGCGAAGGCCCTTTTCCCGAAGAATCTTGTCCATCCAGTCCGCATCCTCGGCCGACAGTGGCGGGTCCAATGGCTGGCGGTAGTCGATGTCGTCGTAGCGCCGCGCCGGTGGCACAACTCCACCAACGCCTGCAAGTCCAGGGTTACGTCGGCGTCCGTCGGCCGAAGGGGGATGCGGATATTGGGCAGAGGCTGGCGCAATGGGATTGGGTAATACTCGCGCCGCGAGGGACGGCTTGCGCGAAACACGCTGACGTGACAGGGCGTTCTTGCGCTTGCGGGAATCAAAAGCGATGGGGTCAATGTTGTGTGCGTTCCGCCGAGCACAAGATCCATCTCCACAAGATTGCTGTGCGATCGATGTATCTCTTCCTGCTTTTGAAGATATTCATCCCGCCCGACGCCCGGTTTCTTATTGGAGGGACTTAGCAACTCAATAACGGTGACAATGCGTCCACCACTCCGGACATCGACAAGCTCAATGTAGTCTTCCGTCACCGCTTCATCGGACACCTGAATGAGAATCGGCTCAGCAAGCGCAGTCCCCGACCGGCTTTGGGGCTCCTGCTGCGCCGTCCTCGGCAATTCATGGACATGCACATCCGGATAAATCGACCTCGTTACGTCCCCGGCCGATTCGACAAAAACGCGCTGTTGAATCCGCGCGCGCAGATCGTCTGGCAAGAGATCGGGCAGTTGATCGGCGCAATACGAGATGAGCCGGGCATGTGCGTCTCCCCATCGCTGGAGCAGGTAAGGATTCATTCCCGGAAACGGATTCTCGGTCACCATGGCCTCTTATTATACACTCTCGCTCGATCAGTGAGCTTGAGAATGGCAAGGTTATGCTCCCTACCGCGTCCAGGCCCAGATCAGCGTGTTCATGACGAACGCCTGCGCTGATGCCGGGTCCAATCCTACGATTCCCCAGGTGTGGGTTCCTAATAGTCCGCTGGTCAGGTCGGCCGGACTGAAAATCACGCACCCCTTGCCAACCTCATACAGCTCAATTCGCGGCGGCGTTTGGCCCAGCTTCTGGATCGCGTAGGGGCGTAATTTCAATGCCGGCAGCGGCTCGATTCCCGGCGACAATCCCGCGCGGATCGGGTGGCTGTCGCTGACGATCCACGGCTGGGCGGCTGGGAACAGGCTTGGCAACAGAGCCTGAATGCTTTTGGTGAAGGAGGCGCTGCCGCCGCAGGAGTCGATCAAGAGGACGCCGCCGGCGCTTACATAAGTTTGGATCGCCTTTCTCTCTGAAGCGTCGAAGGTAGCGGCGGCGGTTCCGGTGAGATGGGCAATGGGTCCATCCTCAATGCTGAGGTCTTTGACATCCCGGCCGATGACGTTCAGCCCAACCGACGTTCGGCCGCGCAGCAACTTGTCCAGCCGCTCCATCGCCATCGGCTCCGGATCCCACCCACCTTTATAGTGCAACCTTATCAGATCCAGCGTCTGTTCGGCAGCGCCGAGCTGATCGAGGGCAAGGAAGCAACCAGGCGGTTGCGCAGATTGCTCTTGCCGGCCGCGTATACAAACAGGTTCACGCCAAACTGGAATGTCGCCCGCTGCGTCACCTCCGAACGGCGCTGCCACTGCAGCGACAAATCCTCGGGCGAATGCACCAGCAGCAGCCGCGCGCCGTTGGACACGCCCTGAATGAGCGGCTTGGCGTCCAGCGGATACATGCTCGAAAACAGCGGGTGCTCCGGCGCGTATGTCTTCCAACCGAAGAGTAGGGGCGATCTTCTTCGCAAGTTCGGCCACCCAAGCGTTGAACTTTTCGGACGAGCCATCGGCGTGTGTGAAGATCAGGCCGCCGGCGTTTACGAAGGCTTTCAGCTTCTCATAATCTCCCGGCTTCAGCGGGGGCGCCTCGTGGCTGGCGATGTAGAGAATCGGGCAGTCGCTCCATTCGGCCACCGTCCGGTTAATGCTCACCACCTGCCAGTTCAATGGCCGCTCCAGCTCGCGCGAGGCAAAGCGCGCCAGGTTTGCCACATCGCGCGGCCGATTCGACCAGAAGCCCGGCGTCGTCTCGTCTCCGTCAAACCGCAGTTTGTTCATCAGGATCGGATGCCGCCCGCGCGAAAGGAACAAGAGCGCGTAGGCCGTCTCGATCAGGTTATTTTGACGTGCTGCCTGGATTGTCCCATTCTCCACCACCGGCCATGCCCCGCTGGGCTGCTGCCGCGCGACCAGCGTCTTAGCCAGCTCGCGATACCAGTCATGCGTTCCCAGATACTTAAACCCCGACGCCAGCCCCACGCGCTCGAGGCTGTAGAGCGTATAGCCCGTTTTCCAGCCAACCTCCCACGCCTCCAGGCAATGATCACCGCCTTCCAGATAGCGCAGGCCCATTTCCAGCGGCTTGGAGAACGGCGATTGCCCCAGCTTGTCCACGCTGTTGGCCGCGTCCAGATAATCCTGTGTGACAAAAAGCGAAGCAACGCCGGCGGCCGTCATTGACAGCGACGGCACGCGCTTATTGTTGTAGTTCCACTGCCCATCCTCCCGCACCGTCTGCGCCCAATGATTCTGCGCCTCTGCCCAAAACTCCCCCGGCACCTTCACGCCCACTTCCGCACCGGCCCAGATGCCCAGCAGCCCATACTGCGAGTTGGAGTTGTCCCAATCGCCGCCAAGCTGCGCTTCAACAATCGCGCTTGCAATATCACTTCGCGGCGTCTCAGTTCCCAGCTTGCGATAAGTGAACGCGCCCCGGTTGGCGGACTTCAGCAGAAAGTCCACATCGGCTTCCATCACCTTCCGATCCTCCGGCCGATCCATAAACGCCAGTGCATTGGCCCGCAGTGATCGCGCATATGTCACCGGCCCATAGCTGGCGGGCATCTGCTTCACGCCGTTAAGCATCGACCGCACAAACTCTCCATGTGGGCCTAGCCGCTCATCGTGAATCGCATGGCTCGCCTGCAGAAGCGCATAAACGCAAAGCGCATCCAGGCCGGTGTTGAACGCGCCAGGATCTGTCCCGATGTTGCGCATTCCTTTCAAGATTCCCTTGTCGAACTGCTGAATCAGATAGTCCGCGCCGCGCTCGATGGACTGGCCGATCTGTTCGTCGGTTACTTGTGTCGTGGGAACGGTTGCGGGGCGGGCGATGCGAAGGACTGGCCGAGTGCGCAGCGCGGCGCGCTCGCTGGCGGGGGCGCTAGCACTATTTGTGTGGCCGGCGCTGAGGTCGGCATGGAATCGAGGAACTGCGCCGCAGGTGCTGCGGCCTGGGTCGTCGCTCTTGTCGAAGGACTTGCACGAATCGCGAACTGGCTGGCCGGCCGGGTTGCGGGCAGGGCGGTCGCCAACAGCGTCCGATACACCCGCCCCCGCTCTTCCACTGCCTGATCAAGTTCCCCGCGCAACGTTGGATCGTCAATAGCCTGGCCGGCCACAAGATTCTCCAGCGCCCGGTATCGCTCAAACGCCTCCCGAAATTTGTGGTCGGCCACCAGCCCCTCCGCCTGATTCTTCATCTGCAAAATCTCCCCCCGGTGCTTCTCCTCCCATGTCGCCCGATGCCTCAGTAAAAACGGCAGCAACCCAATCAGCAGCGCGGCCAGCCCGCCAGCCATCATCAGCAGGATCACAGTCCACCGCGAACCGCGCGGAGCTGATAGACTCTCCTCCGGCGCTGCCTCCAAGCACTCAGGCGCCTGCCCTTGCGCCCGCAGCCACAACAGATGATCTGCTGTCCCATGTCTTGATGTGAAAGAAATTGAGATTGACCGCAGGCGCGGCAACGGATGGCCAACGTCATCGTGTCATTCCCGAGAATGCGCCCTGTCCGAGGATTCAACCCCCGCATTCTACACCAGACGCGCCCAAACCCGAGCGGCACTTGGTTCTCATGCCAGTCTCATCTTCTTAGAATAAATTAAGAGGATCAGGGGACCGTAACGGCGACTACCAGTACCAAATAAGTTCAAAAGGTAGGTTGCAACGGTATCGGGCATGAGGGCGCTTAAAGCCCGCCACACACTCACGTGTGGCGGGCTTTTTTGTTTGACCCTCCACCCGCTTAATTCGACTGCGTCTTCCGCCACGCCCGCAGCAACTCTTTATGCCGGCGGCGATGGGAAATGCGAGCAAGCCGTTTCTCTGGAAGTTCGGCCCGAAACAGTCGTTCGCGCATCCACAGGATCAACTTGTGACACTTCGATCCGACGTTCGATAACCACAGTTGAATATTGCGTCCCACTGATTGAATGGCGTGCGTCATGGCTGCATCCTTGGCCAACTCTTGCCCTCAGCTTTGAAACACCTCAAAGCGCCTGAAAGATTAGTTGGACTGCCTTAGCAGAAGCAACGGGCATACCATCCCAAAAAAGGAAAATCGATTGGTCCTCACACCGTGCCCGATGGCTGCACCGCCGTGGATCGCATGGTTCCCTCATCCCACTGCACGCAGATGCCAGTCTGCCCGCGCACCAGGCTCACAAGCAACTCACCAATCGCCTCCCGCCGCCAGCCGCGCATCAGGCGGTGCTCGTCGATCGGTTCCCCGCCGCTCAGCAGGCGGTGAAAGTGCGACATCTCCTGGCGACTGCTCACCAGCGACGCATCCATCGATCGTCCCATGCACCACGCCTGCGCCGACGCCCACAGCGAATCAACCTTAAACTTCTCCGCGGGCGATTCCTCATTCGACTTCACCAGCGGCCACTGGCTTTGCGGCAAGCCCAGCCCTTTTTGCGTCGCCGACAGGATCGCCGGCCCGTGCCGGTCCTCGACAGGCTTAGGCAGGCCGCGCACCCGTTTCAAATCGCCCACGTCTTTGATCGGCCGGCGCGCCAACTCCACCAGCACCTCATCGCGCAAAAACCAGCGCGGCGGCAAATCGGCATCGCGTGCCCCTTCATCCCGCCAGTGCATCAACTCGCGAATCACCGCCAGGCTTTGTGGCGACATCGATCCCACTCCCCGCAGGCGCAGGTAATCGCTATCCCGATCGAACTCATAGCGCGTTCGATCCGCCAGACTTTCGGATTCCTCCGATGCCCAGCGCACGTGGCCAAGCTCTTCAAGCCTTTTGCCCATGATGTCGCGAATGGCCGGAAGAAACCGCACGTCGTCGGCCGCATAGCGAAGCTGCACCGCCGTCAGCGGCCGCTGGTCCCAGTGCGTAAACGTAAACCCCTTCCCCATATGCACACCCAGCATGTGCCGCGCCAGCTTGGACAGGGCCGGCGGATAGCTCAGACCCATGAACCCCGCCCCAATCTGTGTGTCAAACAGATTGCTCGGGATCTTGTTCAGCAGGCGAATGACCGGCTCGATATCCTGTTGCCCCGCGTGGACGATTTTTTCCACCCGGGCATCGCAAACCAGTTCCCAGAAGCTTGTCAAGTCTACCTCCGCCAGTGGGTCCACCAGCACCACCCGCTCGCGTTGCCACCTGAAGCAGACACAGCTTCGGGAAATAGCTCATTTCCCCAATGAATTCGCTGTCATAAGCGAAGCTGCCGATGGAGTGAATGTGATCGATCAGCTGCGCCAAACCCTCCTGCGTCACAATCAGCTTGGCCGACTCACGGGGGATCAGCGGATGATCCGGCAGTTTCGCGAGATTTTCCTCTGGGGCGCTGGCGTGCGCTGAGTCGTGGGCCATCGAACGGTGGCGATGACGGGGATGGGATCGTTTGGTGCTCGCGTTCTTTTCTTCAGACATGCCTCACTCCTGAATCTCCGCAGCCCGCGAAGCGAGCGGCATCAGACGGGAAGCGCACAGTTATAAGGAATCACCCCCGCATGCGACAGGCGCTTGCACCCCCTTTTCTCATCACCGTCTCATGCCATCCTGCATATCGTTTGAGCACGGCCGCGCTGCGATGCTGCTGCCTGGGGCGCGGGAGGGCGCGGGGATTGATTGTTGATGGCGTCAGCGGCCCGGGCTAGAATGCGGCCGGGCCGTTGACTGCCACAGGAGCCTCACGCATGACCAGCACACCGGAGCATTCCAATAATTCGACCCCACCGGCCACGGAAACCGACACACTCCCCGAGTCTTGGATCACCCTGCGCCATGACGTGCGAAACCTGCTCAACGCCATCAAGCTCACGTGCGCCGTCCTCCATCGCCGCCCGCCTCAGGACGATTTCTCCAAGAGCTCATTGCGGGAAATCGAGCAGGCCGCCGACAACATCAATGTCCTAATCAGCCGCTTCACCGAGGATCATCCCTTACCCCCAAGTGCTTCCTGAATCGCGGATTCAGCCCTCCCCGCCCTCCATTACCGGACGTTCGCGGCCATAATCATTCTGCTTTTTTCTTTCGATAATGCTGGCAGCGGTCAGGCCGCAGCGGTATTCTCCACCGTTGCACGGGCGCGGAAGAGAGTCTCAGTCCGGGCGAGGAGCATTTTATGAATCTGACGTACGCGGTGGATCGTCTCTACGACGCGGGGTGGATGGCTTGGGAACACCCGGACCTTGAACAGCTTCCCGACGGCCGAATGTTTCCGTCCGTGCTGGGGGTGCAGGCGGAATTCGTGCAGGCCGGCCTTGAACTGGCCATCAAGCAAAATCTCATGTTCAACTGTTACCGGGCGACCTGGGGCCCGGCCGGTGAAGAACTGGACGACAATCACGCCCCCGACGAACGCCATGGCACGGTGGTCGGAGCCTGCGAACGCGAGGCCGCGGTCTATGCGCTGCGCAGTTTCGCTCGGCCCAGCAACTTGCCGGCGTCTAATTCACGCGCGCGATCGTCCCTTAATGCACAGGCTCAGGCTCTTGCACGAGCGACCAGAGCGCTTCTGGCATGGATTTCTGCAATCGCACTTGCGCGTTCTGGGCGTCCTCCAACGTGCGGAAGCGAAGTTGCGGCCCATCTCCTGCGTCAAAAGCCCCTTCCGCTTCTAAAACTTTCAGTGTTTTCCCGTGCGTTTCAGGATCCAACGCCTTGAGGTTCGGAACGATCGCATATCGCAACAACCCCGTCGACGCTGCTTCCATGCGGGTTAAGCCCAAGGCAATTCGAACTGCTTGTGCCCTGGCCGGGTCTGCTGCTTCATATGCATCCAAAATCGCCCGCGAGCGCGTCTGGAACGGCAGACCTTTCCAGGCATCCCAAAGCACTGTCACATGATAAGTGCGCATTTGCGCGATCTGGTTCTCGTAAACAAATGGCTGAACACCTGGATGCGGAGAACGAATTTCCGCCGCCAACTTCTGCGACAATTCCGCAACCTGCTTTGTCTGCACGCCGCCATTTCGAATCAGGGCCATAGCGACTCCGCAGAATAATGGGCACTCACCCCACCGCCACCGGCTCCAGCAGCCGGCTCCAGCGCCGCTCAGGCCGCTGCCGCCAGCCGCCTTTGTGGTACGCGTAGCCCGCGATCAGCGGAACAGCCAGCGTTGCCTCGCTGAAGACCATCTGCTCGTACACCGTATCCACCTTGCCCCAACTGCTCGCTTCCTTCAGCGTGCTGCTGGAGAACGCCCCATCCCGCACGTCGGCCACCGTGATCTGCACCGCGTACTTGTGCATCGGCGCGTCCACGCCAAGAATCTCGGCCGACACCACGATGTCCTGCGCGAAGTTTTTCGGCACGCCGCCGCCGATCATGAACAACCCCGTCTCCGGGTTCTTGATCTTCAGCTGCGTCAGCTCATAAAAATCCTTGCCGCTGTCGATGCTTACCTTCGGAGCGTCGCCCCGTGCGTGCTGGTGGGCCACGATGCCAAAGCCGGCCGAGCAGTCGCTAAACGCCGGGCAAAAAATCGGCACGTCCTTCTTGTACGCCTCATACACGATGCTGTCCGTCACCTTCAGATTTCCCCGCTCCAGGTAAGCCCCCATCTCCCGGATCAGCTCGCGCGAGCTGTACGGCCGGGGTTCCAGCTCATCGAAAATCTTCTGCGTGGTCTCATCGCACACCCGCAGCTCTTCTTCATCGATAAACGTGTCGTAGATGCGGTCGATCATCAGGTCGCGCAGCTCGCCATCGCGCGTGCCGGACTTAAAGTCGTCCGGGGCGATGTAGTGCTTGTAGCCCATCGCCTCGAAGAAATCCTGGTCGACGATGTTCGCGCCGGTGCTCACCACCGCGTCCACCATGTTGTTGCGGATCAAGTCCACGAAGATCTTTTTCAGCCCCGCGCTGATCAGCGACCCGGCCAGGCAGAGGATCACGCCGCAATCGGTGTCGCGCAGCATCCGGTCATAAATCTCCGCCGCTCGCGACAAGTCGCGCGGCGCTGTAGGCCATGTGCCGCATCGCCTCCACGACCGGGATAACGTTTTGTTTGGTGATGTCGAAGTGCTGGATCGTATCCTTCAAAAACGCGTGTTTGTTGGCCATGTGAAACCTCCGCATGCAAAAGAACGAAAACCATAAAACGAAAAAGCCACCTCGGCCCGCTACGGTGTCCCGACTCGCTCGGGACCCGCCATTGCGGGGCGGGGTGGCTTTGCGATGCATATTGTGCGACTAATACGCCTCGGGTCAAGAAAAGTTCGTTAATTCTTCGCAAGCAACCTTCGCCCTTGATTGAGCACCGTCTTTCCATGAGCACCCCCCTCGAACCCTGGCTTCACCGCCGCTGCGAACAACTCCAGCGTGATGTCAAGTTCTGGTCGACATCCGAATTCCGCTGGTCACTGGCTCGCCTGGGGGCTTTCCTGCTTGCCGCCGCCGGTTGGGTCCCGCTCCGCCACGTTCTTCCCCTCGCGATCCTCATCATCGCCGCCGGCCTGACCCTCTTCGCCTGGGCCCTCGTGCGCCACCGCCGCGCCCGCGCACGCCACGCCATCTCCCGTCTGGAGCACTTGGTCATCAGCGAGGCCCGCCAGCGCGTCGGCGGCCAACTCGTCGCCATCCGCTCCCCATCCCGGCCACCTGATTCCCCCATCCCCGCCCTCGCCAGTCTCCTTCCATCCGGCACCCATTGGCCCCTCACCGAACAAGAACGCGACGATCTCGACCTCTACGCCGCCCCCGTTGGAATCTTTGGCCTGCTCAACCGCACGTCCACGGCCACCGGGGCGCAGCGCCTGCGCGATTGGGCCGAGAACCTCTGCCTCGATCCCACCCCCATCCTATCTCGACAATCCGCCGCGCGCTGGCTTGCCGAGCAGCACGAAATTCGTTCGCGCCTCCTGGCCCGCCTTGCCGCCCTCCGCCGCCTCGACCGCTCCATGAATGCATTTGCCCAAGCACTGGATGAAGCCAAGCCATTCGTCGGCCGATTCTTCTCGGTCCTTGCGCGTATCTGGTCATTCGCCGGCCTGGCGCTGGTTCTCCTCGGCCTGTCGTTCCTGGTCGATCAGGACATTCTTCGCGGCCTGGGTCTGGTAGCCGGCGTCGTCGTTTTCAATTCCCTCGCCACCCTGCGCATCCGCACAAGTCTCCGCCAATCCCTGCATCAGTGGGAATCGGCGGCCGACTTCGCTCAAGAATACGTCCAAGTCGCCCGGCAGGCGGTGGTTGATCTGCCCGCTCAAGGCACTGCCTTCTCTCCCCTCGCTACCCTCCGTGACGCGCTGATCCCAGTCTGCGCCCCCCGCTCCCTCCCCGCCGCCCTTCGCTACATCGACTGGGTTTCCGGGGGCGGCATGGTGCGCGTCGCCCTCAACCTCACCGCCCTCTACGACCTGCACGTCATCCAGGCCATCCATCACCATCTCATCCCCCGCCGCCACGCCCTCCAACTCGGCCTGTCAGCGCTTGCCGACCTCGAAGCCCTCCTCAGCCTCGCCTCCTTCGCCGCCGAACAACCCGCCATCTCCTGGCCTATCATCGTTCCATCCTCCGCCGCGCCTCTCCTTCGTATCACCGCTGGCCGGCACCCCCTCATCCGTCCAGATCAAGACGTTCCCAATGATCTGTCGCTCAGCGCCAAGAACAACCTCTGGGTCATCACCGGCTCCAACATGTCCGGCAAGAGCACCTTCCTGCGCATGGCCGGCGTCAACGTCCTGCTCGCCCAGATGGGCAGCGCGCTCGGCCTCGGACGCGATAGAGCTCACGCCGCTGCGCCTGATCACCGATCTTCGCGTCCGGGACAATCTTGCCCAGTCCGAAAGCTATTTCCTCGCCGAAGTGCGCCAACTGCGCCGCATGCTTGTTCCCCCATCCTCCTCCGCCCCCATCCTCGGCCTCGTCGATGAACCCTTCCGCGGCACCAATCATCAGGAACAGCAGGCCGCCACCCTCGCCGTCATCGAGCACCTCACCACCACGGCCGGCCTCTATCTCGTCGCCACCCACGACCGCTCAGTCGCGCGGCAATGCGCCGGCGAAGGGATCGAGAACCGCCACTTCCAGGAAGAACTCTCCGATGGAAAGTTGACCTTCGACTACCGCATCCGCGAAGGCATCGCCCAGACCCGCAACGCCCTCCGCGTGCTCGAGCGGGAGGGCTACCCATCGCCCCTTCTCAAACGTGCCCATGCCCTGGTTGATCAACCGCTTGCTTCAGGGCATCCTGCCGTTGGTTCAGAAGCCCAAGAATAGCAGTGGATTCGCACGTCGAAAGACGCTATACATGGGTGGAACAGCCTTTGCTGCCACATCCGTGGGACGAATCCAAGACAGGTCATGGGAGGCCTCTTGCAAAAGATATTGATTGTGGATGACCTTGCCGCCAGCCGCGATGCCTTGGGCAAGCTGCTGCGCGTCACGGGATACCAAACCGTGGTTGCGCGCAACGGCGCTGAGGGCCTCGCTAAGCTGAAGGAAGGCCCTGTGGATCTGGTGCTTTTGGATCACATGATGCCGGAGGTGGACGGCCTGACGTTCCTGACGGGCATCCGCCGCTTCCCCAAGTGGAAAAACCTCCCGGTGATCATGTTCACCGGCAACAAGGACCGCGCCACCCCCCGCCAGGCCCAGACGCTGGGCGTTAAAGAATTTCTCATCAAAGCCGAATTCACCCCCCAGGAACTGCTGGACCTGATCCAAAAACACCTCCCCCAGCCTGTGCCGCAATGACGCGGCCACCCCGTCACAACACGCTCAACCCCCGATTCTAACTCGCCCGTCGCCGTCGGCTGTTCTGCAGCAGTTCCACCTTTCCACTCCTCACCCCATCACCGTCCACAACAAATCCACCGCAAAAGCCGGCCTGAGATCCCCCACAACCGTCCCCCTCCCCGTCACCGCCGACGCCGCTATGTACCCGCTTCGCACTGCCCCCTCCATCGTGGCCGGCCAACCCGTTTGACAATAATCCCCCGCCAGCACCAGGTTCTCAATCGCCCCCCGCGCTTCAGGCCGGGCCGCTTCAATCTCCGGCGTCGCCGAAAATGTTGCCCGGCGCTCCTTGATCACCTGCCCCTCCACAAACCGCGCCTGCGCCACGCCAGGCAGATAAATCGCAAGCTCCTTCCGCACCCGCTCCAGAATCTCAGTCGCAGGCAGATCAATCCACGCATACGCCGCCGAGATTACGACATGCAGGTGCTGCCGCCGGCTGACCGCATCCAGCCCCCGGTTAAACACCCATTGCAGCGGCGAATCCAGCGTCACCGCGTGCGGCCAGTCCATCACCGCCCGGTCATACCACACATGAATCCCCAAAATCGGACTAAACGAAAACTCCCCCAACCCCGCCAGCCGCGCATCAAAACCCCGCATCGCCGGCGTCACCAGCTTCTCCAAACGCTCCACCGGCAGCGCGCTCACGTACACATCCGCGCTCAGCTTCTCCCCATCACTCAGCTCCACGCCGGTAATACTGCGCCCATCAAACTCCAGCCCCCGCACCCCCGCCCCAAGCCGCACGCTCCCGCCCCGCGATTCCAGCATCGGCATCGTCGGCTCATACAGCCTCACCAGCGGCACGCTCGCCAACCCCACCAGGTACGCATCCCGATGCGCCAAAAATCCCTCCTGAAAAACCTGCAGCGCATGTGCAGCGCTGGCCGTGCGCACATTCTCGTTGAGCGCGCTCACGATGATCATCTCCCAAAACCGCTCCACCGCCTCGGGCGGTTGCCGCTCGCTCTCCAGCCACTGCGCAAAGCTCCGATGCGCCCACTCCTCCCGCCGCGACGGCGACAACGCCAGCATCGACATCATCGCTCGCGCAATCGCCCACTTGGCCCCCCAGCTCAGCGACTTGAATTTCAGCATCGACCCCCCCAGATGCATCGGCGCCGGCAGCGCGCGCTGCGCGACAGCTCATCATGATGTCCATGCCGATCCAGAAAATGCAGCGTGTCGTGCCACTCGATCATCCCGCCCACGCCCAGGCGCTGATACAAGTCCAGCAGATTGGTGCAGCAACCCAGCACCACGTGCTGGCAATTGTCCAGCGGAAGATGCGTGTGCGGATCGACGTGGCTCGTGGCCCGCCCCCCCAGTCGCTTGCGCGTCTCCAGCAGCGTCACGCACCAGCCCGCCTCCGAAAGCCGCACCGCCGCCGCGATCCCGGCCAGCCCGCCCCCCATCACCAGCGCAGTCCGGCTCCCACGCCCTGGAGCATCCACCCTCGCCTGTGTGTTCGCGGGCGCTACGCTCATCGGTTCACCAGCGCCTCGAGTGCGATCACCAGCTTCCGCGCCCCCGTCACCCGCGGCGCCCGGCTCAGCACCACGGCCGGATCGCGCGAGATGTGCGTCAGCAAATTCCGATACACCTCCGTCATCGCCCACAAACACGTCCGCCCGCTCCGATCCACGCACTGATCCAGCGGCTCCGACATATCGTAATATTCCCACGCCTTCGCGATCACGCGCTGCACGGCCGCCACGTGCCGCGGCTCGGCCTCATTCAACAGCGCCTCGGGCGCCACCCCCACCCCGCCAAAAAACTCCGCCGGAATATAAACCCGCCCCCGCCCGGCATCCTCCCGCACATCCCGCAAAATGTTCGTCAGTTGAAAAGCGATGCCCCGGTGCTCCGCCAGCTTCCGCGTTGCCTCGCCCCCGTCATACCCCCAGATCTCGATGCACAGCAGCCCCACCACCGACGCCACTTTATAACAATAATCGTAAAGCTCACCAAACGTGTCATACGTCGTCTTGCGCAAATCCAAAAGCTGCCCCTGAATCAAATCCTCCAGCAGCCCCGCCGGCAGGTTGTATCGCAGCGCCGTATCGCGAAAGGCCGGCCAAAGCATCCCCGCCGGCAACTCCACCTCCGCCCCCCGCATCGCCTGCTGCGTCTCACGCCAGAACTGCTCCAGCCCCCGCCGCTTTTGTGCGTCCTCACCCGGCTCATCCGCCAGATCATCCGCCTGCCGCATCCACGCATAGAGCGCATAAATGGCCGACCGCTTCGGCTCCGGCACCAGCCGCATCCCACGCGAAAAACTCCCCGCCCGCGTGCGCCACCACCTCCCTGCAAAACGCAAACGACCGCGCAAGCTCCGCGTAATCCGCATCCTCGACATCGATGGCAATCGCGTCGCTCATCCCACCCCCAGCTTAATCGCCGCCAAAACCCGCACCATCAGCCGCATCTTGTCCCACCGCCCCAGCTTCGGCCGCCGCTCCAGCGTGCCATAATCACACCCCCGAATCTTCTTCAGCACCGCCTCCCCACCCAGCGTAAACAACTGCATCGCCGGCCGAACATCGCGCGACACCATCCTCCAAAGCCGCCGCCCCTCCGCAAACATCGGCTCCGTCTTGTCGCACAACTCCACCAGCGTCGGCCGATACGCCTTTTTCATCGCCTCGTTGGGTGTTTTGTCCTGCATCACGCACTCCACCATCCGCTCCACCTCCAGCCCATTCCGCCGCGCCGTCTCCATCGGCACATACACCCGCCCCCGCTCCAGAATATCCCGCCGCACATCCTGCCAGAAGTTCACCAGTTGCAGCGCCGAGCACGTCTGGTCCGACAGCGCCAGCCGCTCCTCATCCCGATACCCGCACATCATCAACACCAGTCGCCCCACCGGATTCGCGCTGCGCGTGCAATAGTCCAGCACCTCTTCCCACGTCTCATACCGCACCACCCGCTGGTCCTGCTTAAACGCATCAATCAAATCCGCAAACGGCTTGATCGGCAGCCCATGCCGCTGCGCCGCCTCCCGCAGCGCCACAAAAACCGGATGCCTTGGCCGCCCGGCAAAACATTCCTCGAGTTCCCTTTGCCACCACTCCAGGAGCCGCAAGGACTCGGCCGGGTCCCCCGTCTCATCCCCCAGATCATCTGCCCACCTGCAAAACGCATACACGCTCGAAAAATCATCGCGCAGCCGCCTGGGCAACACCCGGCTCACCACATGAAAATTCTCATAATGCCCCCCCGCAAGCCCCCGCGTATACGCCAGCGCCTCCCCATAGCTCACCGCCTCGCAATGTTCCGGGCCAAACCGCGCCAGATCCTGCAAAACCACGGAACTCATCGATGTGCGGGCAGCCGCGGACAAGGTTTCATATTCTAAGCCCACCGCCCCTCAGGAGCCAACCCGCACCTCCCGTCACTGCCCGTCATCCAGCAGCACCCCAATCGCCGCCTCCATCGCCTGGTAATCCGAATTCTCCTGCGCCTCGTCCGCCTTGGCCGACGGGAAGAATGAAGTTCCGGGATGGATGAATCGAATTGTCCCATTCCGATCCACCAGAATGGACACGCTCGTCGCCCCCCGACGCCCCGTTGAAAGATACCGCTGCTTCAAAACCGCCCAATCCTCGTCCACCGCAATCGCGCCGCCATAACCAATGCGCTGGGCCGCCGCCAAGATCAGCTTGTCGCTCACCGCCCGCACCGGCTTGGGATGATAAACCGCCACCACCCGAAACCCCCGCTCGGCATATTTCGTCCGAAGCGTCTCGATGGCCGGCAGCGTCGCCCGGCAAAACGGACACTCATCCGTCCACCACCGATACAACGTCACATGCCCCGCCGTCTCAAGGGGCTTATCCCCTTCAGTCCGCAACCACCGCGTAAAATGCAAATCCACAAACGCCCGCCCCACAAGATCTCCACCAGCCCGCGAACTCGGCACGGTGGTTGGCCGCGAAGTCGGCTGGGCCTTTAATGCGGAAGTCACCAGCAAAAGCAAAATGACCGGCATCCATCCGACAACAGCACGCATCACGATAACCTCCAGTCGACGCTTGCTCTTCACCAATACCGCTCCATCTCCCCCAGCAACTCCCGCTGCGCCGCCGGCCCGGCCGCCAGAAACGGCACCTTCGCCCCCTGATAATTCGCCAGATCAAACGGAAAAACCTCCCGGCCCCGCAAATCCGTCATCAGCCCCCCGGCCTCCAGCACAATCGCCGCCGGCGCTGCGATGTCCCACAGCTTGCCGTTCATCGTGATCGCCCCATGCGCGATCCCCGCCCCCACATGCACCGCCTCCAGCGCGGCCGATCCAATCATCCGAATCTTCCAGTTGGTCTTCGACAGCCACCGCTGCACAAACCCCGGCAGCCGCCCCTCCTTGTCCAGCAGATTGCTCGTCAGCATAATAATACTGCTGTCCCCAAGCGGCGTCGCAAGCGCCGTCAGCCGCTGCGTGTCCAGCCACGCCCCCTCACCCGCCGCGGCCGCATACATCTGGTCACGCGTCACATCAAACACCACCCCCAGAATCGGCCGCCCCCCCTCCAGCAACCCGATGCACACCGCAAAATGCCCAAACTCCGCGACAAAATTATTCGTCCCGTCAATCGGATCGATCACCCACACTCGCCCATCCGGGCGCGGCGCATCAAAAGTGATTTCCAACCCGCTCTCGCTCTCCTCCCCAACGATCCCATCCCCCGGAAACCGCCGCCGAAGCCCCGCCACGATAAACCGCTGGCTGGCACGGTCGGCGTCGGTCACCGCCTCCTGATTGGCCGCCGCATGAGTCTTGGTCAGCCGCGCCACCTTCCCATAATGCCCAAGCACAATCCGCCCTGCCCCCCGAGCCAAATCAATCGCAAACTGAAGATCATGCTGCAATGACATTTCCAACTACTTTCCCAATCCAGCCCCACTCTTGCGTGGTGGATTTGCCTTCCCCCAGTCATTCCTGAATCGGCTCACCTGGCAACTCCCCATATGTCCCCACCGACAGCGTCCGCCGATCCCGCTCCAGCCGGCCGCTGTATCTCCGATACGTCGTGTCCTCATGCAAGATGGCCCGCTCCCCCTCGATCCGGTCCAGCCGATAATCCAGATCAAAGTCTTGATACGTGTTCAACGTAAATCCCTCCCCCACGCGAATCCGCACCGCATGCTCCCCGCGATCCACCCCATTCTTAACCAGCACGCAATGCGTCGAAGCCTTCCGCACCACAATCGACTCCCGCTCCACCCGCACCGCCGCCAGATTGTCCACACTCGCCACCGGCGTCGGCCGAAACACGGCGCACCCGCCCGCGCCCACGATCATCATCGCTCCGACGAACATCTGCCGTATCACACAACGCATGATGATTAACATCCCTCCTACTTCCGCCTCGCCGGCTCCGATTCAAACAGCGGATTGGTGATCGACAATTTCAGCGTCGGCGCCCCCGCCTCCTCGTGAGCATCTTCCTCAATTGCCTCCGTCACCACCGCATCCGCCGGCGCAACGTCCGGCCGATACAATCTCCCCCCAAACCCCTTCAAATACTCCGTCCAATTCCCTTCCGAACCCACCTTCAAATCCCCCCGCGTTGCCCCCAGCGCCATCATCAGCTTCGCATCCATGTTCTCGATGATGTGAACCGCGATCGCCTCCGGCGTGCTCGGGATGCGCGCCGCCCCAAACTCCGGCACCCCATGGTGCGACAGGATGATGTGCTGGATCACGTCAATTAAATTCTGCGGGATCTTCTCCCCCAGCAGCCCCTCGGCCGCCAGACGCTTCTGCTCCACCCACATTGCCGACTTCACAATATGCCCGATCAACTGCCCCCCATCCGTATATCCAAACGCACAGTCGTAGCGCAGCTCCCACGTCTTGGCAATGTCATGCAGGAAAATCCCCGCGATCACGATGTCGCGGTTCAGCCCCGGATAAAACTTCACCACCGCATCCGCCACCTGCACCGCGTTAAGCGTGTGCTCCAGCAGGCCGCCGATAAACGCATGATGAAAGCTCATGGCGGCCGGCGCCTTGCAGAAATCATCCATCAGCTTGCGATCTTCCAGATACGCATCGATCAGCGCCGAAAGATGCCGGTTCTGAATGCTGCCCAGGATTTCCGTCAGCCGCTCGCACATCGTTGGAATGTGCTTGTCGGTGTGCGGGATCAGATCGGCGATCTCAAACGATCCATCCTTCGCCGGCCACATCTGCTCGATGATGAACTGCAGGTTATTCTGATAATTCTCCACCCGCCCCCGCACCTTCAAAAACCCCGAGTCCGGCATGGCGCTGAAGGTCTCGCGCGTGGCATTCCACATCCGCGCCGTCACCTGCGACGACCGGTCGGAAACAAACGCCTTGATAAAGAACTTGCCGGTGGACGAAGCCGAAAACTGCTTCCCCGTCACCACGTAAACATCCTCAACCACATCCCCCGCGGCACAATCACACAAATAAAGTCGGCGCATCCCGGCGTTGTACGGCACGTCTCCCCGTTTTACAACCAATATCTAAAACGACCATGCGTCCTGTTTCATCGACGCTTTTCCAAACTCCGCAGCACCACCCCAAACTCCCGCGCCACGCGTGCCACAAACGGCCGATCCTCGGGATTGCACTGATCCTGCCACCGCTGCAAGTAGTCGCCAAAGGTTTGTTTCCCTTCCGGCCAGGCATCATTAAGGTGCCAAACCGCCGACCAGTGCGTCGGCTCGGCTTCAAAAAGGGGCAGCAAAGCGGCCGCGACGACGCGATTTTTATCGCGGTCTTCGCCATTTTTCGCGAGTGCCTCGGCGTTTTCGGCGTACCACGCGGCCAGGGTTTTGCCCTCTGGCAAATGCCGCTTGCCGATGCGCTCCTGGGCATATGCGGCCAGGTGCGGCGCAGTACAGCGCCAGCTCTTGTACGGAGCGTCGCTCTTCCATGTCTGGCTCATGCGGCGCAAAACGAATAGCGAAGAGGTCTCGCAAAGAGACTCTTCAAACCACAGGTTGGAGCGTTCGTGCTCCGCGAAACGGCACAGAATGTGGCACAACTCGTGGCCAAATTGAAAGGCATATTGCGACCAGTAGGAATCGGCGCAGTCCAGTTTCACAATAATTGCCCCCTCCCGCGAGCGTTCGAACAGCGTAATCGGCCCGCCATGAATGACATTGATCGGCTCCAGTTTAGCGCCCGGAAAATATTGCAGAAGCTCCCGGCCGGTGGAGCGCAGCACCGCTTCAACGTCGTGCTGATCGGCCTCGCCCCACGCTGTTTTGCTGACATTGAGTTGAAGCGTGGGGACAGGCTGCGTGGTGGCGGACGCGCCGTAAGTGGTGGTTGTGAACCAGAACGAAACCATGAGGATAAACCATCGCATTCGTCCAGTTTGAATCAGCCGCAAGGCAAGTGTCAAACCCCCACCTTTAGGATTCGCCTGCAACCCTCACCGTAATCCGGGATGAATAAAGACAGTGAAGAACACTCCCCATCTTCTCCGCACCGCGTTTCTGCTGGGCCTGGTGGCCGCCGGCCCGGCCACGACGCAGAATCTCCCCGACGTTTCCGAACTGATCGCCCAACTCTCCTCAGACGCGTTCCCTTCGCGCCAGCGGGCACAAGATCAGCTTGTATCGCGCGGTGAACAAGGGCGTGCCGCAATTGAGAAAGCGTTGAAACTGACCAAAGACGAAGAAGTGCGCACGCGTCTTGAAGCGGTGCTGCGCACGCTGGACGCGGATCAGCAACTCGCACCCACTCTCATCTCCCTTAATTTGAGCGATTCTTCTCCTCAAGCGGCGCTCGACGCCATTGCGACGCAGGCGCACGTTCAGTTCGTAACCGCCGGAGAGTTGCTTGGCCCAGCGCTCAGCATGCACATTGACCAAAAACCCTTCTGGACCGCCATGAAAGAGTTGTGCGGCAAGGCCAATCTAAATCTGGGCCCATCCCGCGATCCAGCGCATTGGTCAATCGTGCAGGAAAATCAGGCCCCGATGGCCGGCCCGTCTGTCATTGACGGGCCGTTTCTGGTGAGTCTTGAAAGCGCGCAAATATCCGCGTGGCTCCCCTTCGCCGATCCGGCCCGTGCAAATCAGGATTTTACCGTTCATCTCGGTGTCTTTCTTGAGCCGCGCAGCGCCTGGTGTCCGGGCGGGTAGAGCTCAAGAAAATAGTGGATGAGAACGGCAATTCGCTGATCGGCCCGGCCACGTCTTCGCCCCTGGATTTCGAGAAAGAAAACCATTGGACAACGCCGTTACGCCTGAAATACAGCCGGTCAAGCCGCCGCATAGCACGTTTCGAGGCCGAGGCCCGGTTGGTTGTTCAGACCGAATCAGAGACCGTTGAGATCGCCGACATCCTGCACGCACGCAATGTAACGCGATCCGTGGGACCGCGCCGTTTCAAGCTCAATGAGCTCAAGCAGGATGGGGAGCATTATACCCTCAATCTAACGCTTTACCCGGGAGAGTTGACACCGGGAGATTGGCGAAATTTCAGCAATTCAGCAGGTCGAATACTTCTCGTCGATGAGCAGGGCCAGACTTACAACGCGCCCGGTGCATCAGTTTTAATTAGCGATCAATTTGCCAACCTCAGCATCCCCTACAAAGCGCATGCGCCCCAGATTTCCAAAGAAAAGATCGGGCCGCCTGCGAAAATGCTATGGCAACTCCCCACGCAGGCGCGGGAAGTAGTTGTTCCTGTACGCTTCGACGATCTCCCAATGCCATAGCCCGCGCTGCCATAACCGTAAAATTTTATCAAGATTACCCACATTGCCCCATTTCGCTTGCATTTGCTACAATCCGCCATTATGCACCTCGAAGCTGTCGGATCCGAGCAGGCAAGGGGGCCGCAAGTTGAGTCAGAACCATGGCGATTGCTCCTGGCGGATGATTCTCTCCTCGAGCGGCATCCGCTCGCTCAACTGCTGCGCCAATCCGGTTACGACGTCGACGAAGCCGAAGACGGCAAGGCCGTCATGATGATGCTCGAGCGGCGGCCGGTCGACCTCCTTCTGCTTGACCTGCAAATGCCCATGGCCGACGGGTTTGACGTCCTGAACTTCATCCAAAAACACCGGCCGGGGCTGCCGGTCATCCTGCTCTCGGGCCTGGCATTGGATCAAATCCAAAACTCCATCCATCGCCTCCCCACCCAGGAATTGCCGCCACTCCTGCTCAAGCCGATCGACCCAAACCAGTTGCTGGATATCATCGAACTGCGCCTGCGGGGAGAGTTGCCCGGATAGGCCATAAACGCCGCGGCGCGGTCAACCAAGCCCCGGTGCCAACGGCGCCAATAACAGTCGCCCCTTGAAAAGCCATCGTCGCACCGATACAAACTCCCGAATCCAGTCGGCGGCCGGTGCGCCCAGGGAAGTAGCTTGAAGTTCAATCTTATCGACAAAGTCGAGCACTTGAGCGATGATCGCATCATTGCCGTCAAGCACGTAACGCTTGCCGAAGAGTATCTCGCCGACCACTTTCCCACCTTTCCGGTGCTGCCGGGGGTGATGATGCTGGAGGCGCTGGTGCAGGCGGGCGGCTGGCTGTTGCATCATCGCAACGATTTCAGTTGCTCGATGGCGGTGCTGAAGGAAGCGAAGAATGTACGATATGGCCAATTCGTCGCGCCGGGCAATCACCTGCGGGTGGAATTGGAACTGGTGAAAACGACCGCCGCCGGCGCGGTCTTCAAGGCCACCGGCACCGTCAATTCGGCCACCGCCCTGTCGGCGCGCGTCGAGTTGGCGTATTTTAACCTCGCGGACGGTCAGCCCGGTCTTGCGGAAGTCGACCGCCGCCTCCGCGAGCACCACCGCAGGCGCTGGGATGTGCTGCGGCTGACCGCATCGACCGCGATGCCCGAACCGGCGCCGGTCGGTTGATGCAAGTTCAAATGGATCTGGAGTCGCTATGGCAATGTCGAGAGAAGAGATCAATACGAAGGTTCAAGCAGTCCTGATGGACGCGCTGCAGGTGGATGAGGATGAAATCACCCCCAACGCCACGCTGCGCGAGGACCTGGGCGCTGAGAGCATCGACTTTCTCGACATCGTGTTCCGCCTGGAGAAAGCCTTTACCACCGATCCCACCAAACCCTTCAAAATCCCCCGAGGCGAGCTGTTTCCCGAAAACGTCCTGACCGACCCCCAATACGTCAAGGACGGCAAAGTCACCCCGTCGGGCATCGAAGAGCTGAAAAAGCGCATGCCCCATTCCGACTTCAGCGCTCTGGAGAAAGATCCCGACGTCAACAATATGCAGTCGCTCTTCACCGTCGACACCATCGTCAACTACATCGCCGGCAAGTTGAACGCCTGAATGGCCCATGCGCTGGATCTGGATCGACAAGTTCGTCGAGTTTACCTCCGGCCAATCGGCGGCGGCCATCAAGAACGTCTCGCTGGCCGAGGAACATCTCCACGATCTCTACCCCGATTTCCCCATCGTGCCCCATAGTCTGATCGTCGAAGGAATGGCCCAAACGGCCGGCATCCTCGTCGGCGAAGCCCGCAACTTCGCCGAAAAAGTCATCCTCGCCAAAATCGGCAAGGCCACTTTCCACCGGCTGGTGCGCCCCGGTGACACGCTCCTCTTTTCAGCGGTCGTCGAGCAACTGTCAGACGCCGGTGCAAGCTGCTCCGGCACCGTGAAGGTCGGTGAAGAACTCGTCGCTCAAATCGAATTGATGTTCAGCCACGTGGACAACAACATGGCCGGCGTGCAATTCCCCGAACACAATTTCGTCTTCACCGGCCAGTTCGTGGACCTGGTCCGCTCGTTCCGAACCGAGCGGCCCGTACCCCTGCCCTGATCTCACATCTCCAGCGTCGTCAGCCCTTCACGCAGCGCATACTTCGTCAACTCCGCAACACTGTGCAGATCAAGCTTGTCCATCAGCTTGGCCCGATGTGTCTCAACGGTCTTAACGCTCACATGCAGACAACTGGCCACTTCCTTCGTCGCTTTCCCCTCGGCCATCAATTGAAGCACCTCTCGCTCCCGCGCTGTCAGCTTCGTAAACACCGACGCATTTCCATTCGCGCCCAGATCCTTTGCGGCATCTCCCAGCCCGGGGCTGAGATAAATCTTGCCGGAGATGACCGTTCGAATGGCCACCACCAGTTCCTCGAATGCCGCATCTTTAACCATATACCCGCCCGCCCCAGCCCGAATGGCCTCGGCCACCATGCGTTTGTCCGAGTGCGCCGAAAGCGCCAGAACCCGACGCGTGGGATCGGCCGCCCGAATCTGCCGCGTCGCCTCAATGCCGTTCAACCCCGGCATGCTCACATCCATCACAACAACATCAGGCTTTAGATCACGCGCCATCTGAACCGCCTCGCGCCCTTCGCGCGCTTCGGCCACAAGTTCCAGGTCCGGCTCAGCCTCAAGCAATGCCCGAAGGGCCCCCCGAAGTATTGTGTGATCATCAACTAGAAGAATTCGCGTCGGCATAACCTAACCACCCTTCAACGCTCGCCGTTCCGCCTCAGTTTTCCTCAACATCATTATAGCAGTCATCCGCTCGCCTGACCGGGCGCTTTCATTACAATTTTGATTACAACCGGCCATGCCCTACAATCGCCACCCATCACCATGAGGCGTGTTGTTGTAACCGGCGTTGGCGTTGTCTCTCCCATTGGATTGGGATCGAAGACGTTCTGGACAAATCTGCTGGCCGGCAAGGTCGGCATCAGGCGGATTCAACAGTTCAACCCCGGCGGCTTCCCATGCCAGATCGGCGGCGAAGTTCCTCCCTATCGCATCGTCGACTTCGTTCCGAAAAGCCATCGCAAATGGACGAAAGTGATGGCCCGCGATATCGAGCTGGCCGTCCTGGCGGCCGACGACGCCTTCCGTGATTCAGGCATCAAATCCAAAGGGTACAGCGATACACCCGACCTGGACTCAAGCCGGTTTGGCTGCAACATCGGCGCGGGCTTGATCAACACCGACCTCACCGAACTCGCCTCCGCCATGAACGTTGCCCGAGAGGCCAACAAGCTCAACCTCGAGCGCTGGGGCCGCGATGGAATGAGCCAGCTCACGCCATTGTGGCTGCTGAAATATTTGCCCAACATGCTCGCCTGCCACGTGACCATCATTCATGAACTAAAAGGCCCCAGCAACACCATCACCTGCGCCGACTCAAGCAGCCATCTCGCCATCGGCGAGGCATTCCGAACCATCCAGCGCGGCGACGCCGACTTTGCCATCTGCGGCGGCGCGGAAACCAAAGTCCAGCCAATGGGACTGCTGCGCCAGTGCCTGCTGAAAAAGGTCACCGAAGAAATGAACGATGCGCCCCACGACGCCGTTCGCCCCTTTGACCACGACGCCACCGGCACGGCCGTCGGTGAAGGGGGTGGACTGCTGATCCTCGAAGAATATCAGGCCGCTAAAGCACGCGTCGCACGCATCTATGCCGAACTGATCGGCTTTGGCGCTACCCAGGACACCTACAGCCTCAGCGTCCCTGATCCCGCCGGCCACAGTTACTCCAAGGCCATCAAGAAAGCCCTGGCCGACGCGAAGGTGGCCGCCGACGACGTCGATCTCCTCGTGCCCCACGGCATGGGCATCCCCAGCCAGGACCGCGCTGAACTGGCCGGACTGCGCACCGCCTTTGGCCAGCGCCTCGAAAAAACCCCCATGTCCCTCATCAAGGCCCAGACCGGCAACCTCGCCGCCGGCAGCGGCGTCGATGTCGTGGCGGCGGTGCTCTCCCTGCACGAAGGCAAAATCCCACCCGCCCTCAACACGCGAAAAATAATTGACGGCCAAAAGCTCAACGTAAGCCACGAAACCCGCGACGCCACCCCGAACGTCGCCGTCAGCAGCGTGTATAGCCTGGGCGGCCAGAACGCAGCCCTGGTAATAAAGCGGCTTGACGCCAATTAATAATGGTGCTCCGCTAACTTCCGGCTCGTCGAAACCAGTTCTTTCAAGGGGTCTCTATGGCGCTGATGCACGCTCTGGAAGGCCGGCTCTTCTTCGCCGCCGGCGCTCTCGATCCCACATTCGGCCAGAACGGCGTTATCACCAGCCATTTCCGCGAGCGCGACCGTGTCGACACCGAGGGCTGCACCGTCGATGCCCAGGGACGCCTGGTCGTATTCGGCACGCGCAGCGGCAACTCCACGTACGGCAAACAGCTCATCGTCAGCCGTTTCGACCGCCACGGCATCCTTGACCGCGCCTTTGGCGTCAATGCCCACGCCCAGTCATTCGACGACATGGAACATGAAAACTCCCTTGCCGTCGGCCCCGACGGCGCTGTTTTCATCGGCGGGAATTTTCTCAACGACACCAACGACCGCATCGAACTTATTGGCTTCAATTCCGACGGTTCAGTAAACCAATCCTTCGGACAGCACGGCCGCGTTCTGGGCACTATCGACACCGCCGACGGCGCCGATCAAATCCTCGTCCAGTCCGACGGCAAAGTCCTCGTCGCTAGCGCTGACCCATCCTTCGACGCCACCGGCGGATCGCTCATCCTCTCCCGCTTCAACGCTAATGGTTCCAGCGACTCCGGCTTCGCAAGCAATGGCGTCCTCCGCCTCGATATCCACGATGCCACCATCGCCCTCCAGGCCGACGGCAAAATCCTCGCCGCCGGATCGGTGGGCCATTCACTTGTCGCCGCACGGTTCAATGCCAACGGGTCCCCCGATTCCTCCTTCGCCGTCGCCGGCCGCGCCACCGTCAGCGCCCAAACCACGACCCCCCGCAGCTCGCCGTCAGGCCCGACGGGCGGATCCTGATCGCCTCCCTCATCCCACGCGGCGAATCCATCCCTCCCGCAGTGCGTCTCGTTGGCCTCCTCCCCTCCGGCCGAATCGACTCCTCCGTGAACAATCACCAGCTCCTCCTCCCAAAGTCCTCTATCGGAACCAGTCTCAGCCGTATCTTCTTCTCCGGAAACGACATCGGCCTTGCCCTCGACGACTCGCTCGGACATCTCCTTGTTGTCCATCTGACCAACCAAGGCCGCGTCAACACGGCGTTCGGCGTCGGGGGCATCACATCATTTTCCGACCCGCGCGCCCAGCTCCCCGCCGGCCTCGCCGCGGCCGCCGATGGCTCCCTCTTCGTCGCCGCCAACCCCTTCGCCCCCCACGCAAGCTCCCATCCCGACGTCCCCAACACCACCGGCCTGGCCGCCTTCCACCTCACCGCCGCGGCCAAGCTCGACACATCCTTCGGCGCCAAAGGCCTCACCCTCACCGCCGACCGTCTCAGCAGCCCCGCAAACGTCTCCGCCGCGCAGGCCGATGTCCTCACCGACGGCCGAATATTGGTGATTGGCCACGAGGAGCACAACACTCCGCTCTTTGCTTTCAATCGCGCAACTTCGCCTTCCGCTACACTCCTGACGCCAAGCCAGACAAAACGCTTCACGGCTCGGGCTTCCTGCCTCTCCCGGACATCATCGATTCCCCGGACGGGCCCACCAGCTTCGGCGACCTCGCGCTGCATCCCAACGGCAGCTTCTTCCTCACAGGGACACAGAGTATCTATAACGAGTTCTCCCTCGTCCTCGATGCCTTCACCGTCAAAGGCGATGATGACTCCGCGAACGCCCCGCGCGTTTCAGAATTGAATTCATCCCCTAACACGGTAGGGGCCCTAGCCATCTCGCCCGACGGCAACACCGTCGGCTTCTTCTCTACTCTCTCAGACGTTGCCATCAATCCCACCCTCACGCTCGCCGTCTTCGATCCCACCGGCCATTTGCTTCACTCCACCCGAGTCACACTCGCCGGCGGTTCCACCACCAACGGATCGCTTGCTATTCAAAAGAACGGCAAGATCCTTCTCGCCCTCTACGACACCCGCACCACCAATCATTTCCAAACCCTTGTCGAGCGATTCAACAGCAACCTCACCGTCGACAAAACCTTCGGCCAAAACGGCATCGCCACGCTCCAAGGGCTGGACCGCGCCGACTCTCTCCGGCCAGCGCTGGCGGTCCAATCCGACGGAAAAATCCTCGTCGGCGGAAGCGATCAGCACGGCTTCGCCCTCGCGCGACTCACTTCCGCCGGCGTCCTCGACACCTCTTTCGCAACAAACGGCTTCGCGGCCACCCCTTTCTCTGACCAGGCATCCATCGACCATCTCCTAATCCAACCCGACGGCGCTATCCTCGCCGCCGGCAACGTCGCCAGTGTCACGAACGACATTCCCGCCAACAACAAATTCGCCATCGTCCGCTACACCCCGCAGGGCCTCTGCGACACCAGCTTCGCCAGCAACGGAATTCTCCTCCAGAACCTGGGCCTGGGAACAACTCTCGTCAACGTCGCACTCTCACCCGATAAAACCAAACTCTTCGCCTTCTCCAATGTGATTGACTCCGACACCCACATCTCCGAATTCGAAATCACAAAATACAGCCTTTGAGTCCAACCCATTCTCCCGGACCTCGTTGGCCGGTCGAATCAACTACGCCAAATTGGGCGTAGCCCTTCACGTCGGCCACGAAATAAGATCGCTTCAAGTAAGCCCCGTGAAGCCACCCAACCCCATGACCCCCCTCGACGGCTGGCAAAACTTTTACGTCATCACCGGCTCCTCCGCCGGCGCTCTGATCGGCCTGCAGTTTGTCGTCATGACCCTCATCTCCGACATCCCCACGGCCGGCAGCGATCCCCAGGCCGGCGAGGCCTTCGGCACCCCCAACGTCGTCCATTTCGGCGTCGTGCTCCTGCTCTCGGCCGTCTTGTGCGCCCCCTGGAAAGGCATCCAAATCGTCGCCGCATTCTGGGGCCTCGTCGGACTCAGCGGCGTCATCTATGCTCTCGTAGTCGCCCGCCGCATGCGCTCTCAGACCACGTACGACGCCGTCTTCGAAGACTGGATGTTCCATGCTATTCTCCCCTTCTTCACCTACGCCCTCCTGGCCGCCTCCGCCATTTTGGCGTACTGGCACGCCCGCCCGGCCATGTTCATCGTCGCCGCCGTCGCACTCCTCCTGCTCTTCATCGCCATCCACAACGCCTGGGACACCGTCACCTACCACGTCTTCATCAGAAGCAAAAAACATCCAACCCCATCCCCAAACCCCCACCGACAACCAAAATCCAAACCCAAAAAAATAACCAAAAATTCCCTCTCCAAATCCGCAATCCGAAATCCGCAATCCCCAGATTTGAAATTTCAACCACAACCCCCATACTCCCCCTATGCCCAACCCCATCCCCGACGGTTTCACCGCCATCACCCCCTATCTCGTCATCGAAAGTCCCGAGGCAGAGATCGCCTTCCTCAAGGCCGTCTTCGACGCCCAGACGATCACCGCCATCCCCGGCCCCGACGGCCAAATTGCCCACGCCGAGCTCAGCATCGCCGGCGCGCGCATCATGATGGGCAAAGCCGCCGGCCCCCACCCGCCCCTCCCGGCCATGATCTACACCTACGTCCCCGACGCCGACGCCACCTTCGCCCGCGCCACCAACCACCCCGGCACCACCATTATCTATCCAGTCACCGACATGTTCTATGGCGACCGCGCCGGCGCCATAAAAACCCAAAACAACATCTCCTGGAACATCGCCACCCACAAAGAAGACGTAACGCCAGAACAACTCGCCCAGCGCATGCAGGAGGCGATGAAACACAAAAAAGACACCGCCGGCTGATCCCCCTCCCTCTCCACGTACGGGTCTGTCGGATCGAAATGATTCCCCTGCCCTCGTTCCCCGTCCCGCCGCTGCCGGACGTACTCCAAATTACTCCCTCTCCCGGTAATCCGGGAGAGGGCAGGGGTGAGGGCTCTTCCCCTCCAGCTCAATGAGCATCTTGTGAGCGTCCTGTGCTACGTCGAACGCAGCCAGCTCACCGCTGCCCTGGTCAAATAGGCCGAACGATGTGGCGGGGAAGTCTATAGACGCGAAAACATGGCCGGCCTGAATTGCAGGGCATACTACAGTTCTTTCGACAATGCATCCGGGGTCAGGGTTCAGGGTTCGTTGGGAGGACGCATCGGTTCAGCGATACGGAATGGGCCTGTCCGGGAGGACAGGCCCAAGTGGGATTGAGGTTGTGGGGTGACGGTTTAGCGGGAGGCGGTGGCGGTCAGGGAGGGGGCGCCGTTTAGTTCAAGGCGCATCAGGAGGAGGGCGGCGGACAACTGTTCGTCGCTTTGGAGGGGGTCTTTGCTGCGTTTGACTTTGCCGACGACGTTTTCGACTTCCTGGGGCTTTTGGGGGAGCTCGCCTTTTTCGCGGAGGATGTCGGAGTCCTGGCGGGCGTCGATGGCGCCGCGCATCTGCTCGGGGGTCATGTCTACGGTGACGTCGGGGTCAACGCCCCATTCGGTGGAGCTTTCCTCGCGGTGGAGGCAACGGCCGCTGGGGAGGTAGTAGTGGCTGGTGGTGAGCTTGAGGAATGCGCTGCGCTCGGCGAGGGGGAAGAGCATCTGGACGCTCCCCTTGCCGAAGGTGCGCTCGCCGACGATCAGGGCGCGATGATGGTCTTTCAGAGCGCCGGAGACAATTTCGCTGGCGCTGGCGCTGTATTGGTTGACCAGCACGATCATGGGGACTTCGACCTTTTCGTGGTTGGGGTCGGCGTCCATTTGGGTGGCCTGATTGGCGGTTGGCCGGTCGGGGTGGGTGCTGACGATGGTGCCGTCCTTGATGAACTTGTCACAGACTTCGGTGGCCGCGCTGAGCAGGCCGCCCGGATCGTAGCGGAGGTCGAGGATGAAGCCGCGGACGCCGTCCTTGTCGCCGGCTTTCATGGCGCGGAGGGCGGTGGCGAGATCGGCGGAGGTGGTTTCGGTGAAGTTGGTGAGGCGGATGTAGCCGATCTTCTGCTGCGGATCGAGCCAGTAGTTCCAACCGCCGGCCTGAGCGTCGCGCATCCAGCCTTTGATGCTGGCCACCTTGATGGTCTGGCGATCGAGCTTCACATCCCGGCTTGCGCCGTCGCTGGTGCGGACGGTGAGGGTGACGTCGGTGTGCGGCGGGCCGGTGATTTGTTTGACGGCCTGGTTGAGCGTGATGCCCTTGGCGCTTTTGCCGTTGATGTGGGTGACGATGTCGCCGGCCTTGATGCCGGCCTTGAAGGCGGGCGAATCTTCCAGGGGGCTGACGACTTTCAGGCTGCCGTCTTCGTCGCTCTGGATCTGGATGCCCACGCCGCTGAACTCGCCCTTGGTCTGTTTCTTGAATTCTTCGACGTCGGTTGGCCAGATGATGTTGCTGAAGGGATCGAGCTCGCCGAACGCGCCATCGGCAAATTCGCTGATGAGCACTTCCTCGGGCAGATCGACGCTGTTTTTGTTGTTGACGCGCAAATCGCCGAGCAGGACGTTGTTGTCGGCAGCGCGGGGGTTGCCGATGATCTTGCGGAGCAGATCGGTGCCTTCTTCAACCTTGGCGGCCTTGAGGGTGGCGAGGGTGTCGTCGAGGTATTTGACGAAGTCGGCCTTTTTGGCTTCGTTGGCGAGATTGGGGAAGGTGGTTTCGAGGCCCTTGGTGGTGGCGACAACTGCGCAATGCCTTGATGCCGCCGAGGGCGAGCTGCTTGTAGCTTACATCGCGATAGTAGTTGTCGTTGGCATCCTGCAGGGCCTGGCGGAGCATCTGCATCTGCACGCCCTTGAGGAGATCTTTCCATTCGGTCTTGAACTGGTTTTCATCGCCGGGCTTGGTGGCCGGCTTGGCGGGTTTGGTGGTGGGCTTGAGGAGCAAGATCGACTTCTTCGCGGTCCTTGGCCTCGCCCTCCTGCATGGCCTTGAGGGAATCGGGGGCGTAGACGGCGAGCAGGCGAATGCGGCGGGTGGCGACTTTCAGCAGATCTTTCCAGTCCGGGACGCTGGGCTCGACGGCGCTGAGATCGGAATAGACCCGCATGGCGCGGAGCCATTGCTCGTCGGCCTCGCACTTATCGCCCATTTCGGCCGTTTGCTTGATGAGATCGCGAACCCAGGCGATCTTACCGAAATCTTTTTTGTTGTCGGAAAGGACATAGGCGCGGGAGGCGGCGTCGATGGCGTAACTTTCCTTGTGATTCTTGAGGAGAAGCTGCACGTCGTTGTAGGCCTTGTCGTATTCCTTGTGGCGCTCGTCAGTGAAGAGCTTGCGCTGGGCCTCGAATTGCCTGGTCCAATCCGACATCTCCTTAAGACGGGGATCGATCTCGGCGGCCTTGGCGAGGTATTCGTTGGTGACGTCGAACTTGCCGGCCTTGAGGGCGGCGAAGGCTTTGTTCTTGAGCTCATCCGCCTGGGCTAGAGCGCCGGCATCGGCCGGGGCTTCAGCGCGGGAAAGGAACGGGATACTGGCACCGGCAGAAATGGCCAGGGCCAGGATTGAACGGCGAAGCAATTGTCTGGTTGAATACATAGGGGTCGCTTTCAAGCTTAGGAGGTTTGGCCACCAGGTTCACACTTACGCTTTATCGGTCAAGCCAGCGACAACAGCCATTTTTCGGGGCAACAGCGCACCCTTGCCGTCATTGGCAAACCGCAGACACCACATCCCTGTTAGATAGAGTAGCACCATAGGTGGAAAGTTTCAGCCCGGCCCGCGATCCGGTTGGACTTATTGTATACCTCGAAAACGACGGGGTGTTCAGAAAATCGATTGGGTAGGAAGTTTTTCGATAACAAACGGCCTGGCGCCGGGAGTTTCAGGCGTTGAGGGTGGCGGCGGTTCGTTGGAGCGTTTCGATGGCTGCTTTGACGTCTTGAGCGCGCTGGTCGCCGGCTTCGCGTTCGATGGCGAGGGGGCCGTGGTAGCCGACGCGATGAAGGGATTCGAGGAAGGCGGCGGGGTTGACGTCGCCTGTGCCGAACGGAACTTCGACGCCCCAGTTGACGCCCGGCTGATCCGAAATTCGGCCATCTTTGACGTGGACGTGTCGGATGTGGCGGCTGAGCGTGTTGATGGCTTCAAGGGGATCGCCCGCGCCGTAAAGGATCATGTTGGCGGGGTCAAAGTTAACGCCAACGTTGCGATGGCCGAGATCGTTGATGAACTGGAGGAGCTCGGCCGCGTTTTCCTGGCCGGTTTCCATGAGAAGCTCGACACCGGCAGCGGAGAGGTCGCTGGCAACGTCCTTGACGCGAGCGATGAGGGCGGCGTAGGCGGGGTAGTTAGAGGGGGGGATGAAGCCGATGTGGGTGGAGAGCCGGGAGACGCCGATTTCGGCCGCGAGAAGGCCGGCCTGGATTGTCATGCGGCGGCGGAGTTCCCAATCGGCGTCGGGAACGAAGCCGCCGGTTTCTCGGATGGTGGATATGGAGGAATAGTCTTCGCCGGGGAAGTGGATCATGCCGGCGGTGATGTGGATGCGGGAGGCGCGAAACTGGCCGATCTCAAAGTGCTTGCGCTTGTCGTCGAGGAAGATGAGGGGGGAGAGGTCGAGTTGGATGTGCTCAAGGCCCAGCGATTGGACGGTTGCGATGAGATCGGGGGTGTCTTTGGGCTTGAGGGACCAGGTACAGACGGCGATGTCGTGGCCGGCGATGTTCATAGGGGGGAGGTTTTACCATGAAAGGGGGGCGGGGCGAACAGCTACTTGGGACGCGAATCAAGTCTCTGAAGGATTGTTTGCCAAATTTGCTCGACGTGAAAATGCCTGGCCCACTGTTCAATGTAGTGCCTATCAATCCCATCGCCGAGAATGGTGAGGACACTGGCAACGTCGCGCAGATGTTTTTCAGAACCCCCTTCTTCGTAAAACTGCATTTTCTTGACGATGATGTCTTCGGGAGAACTGAAAGCGGCTTCGTATTCTGGGGCGGGCTTGATGCGCCGGGCGCGGGCGAAGCGGCCTTTTTCAAAGGGAGTGTCCCCGGAGATCATCATGTCCACCTTGAGTCCTGAATCGGGGTGGATGATATTGAACTGGCTGCGATGTTGTATGGCCCAGCGGATGGCGTCATCGCTCAAGTAGAAGTCAGGCGAGGGGAAATTGGCGGCCAATTGTGATGCTTTCTGAGGGGCCAGATCAATGACGACGTCGATGTCGTTGGTGAAGCGCGGCTCGCCGTAGAGGGTGGTGGCGAGGGAGCCGGTGACGAAGTAAGGGATGTTCAGCTTTTCGAGAACTTCAACCACTTTGCGCAGAAGTTCAGCTTGTTCCATGAGAAATCCTCCGGCTCACTTCGGTGTTGATCTGGCCGGCGTCCCAATCGGGGTGGGCACTGCGAACGTTGCCTTGGATTAGCTGTCGGGCGAAGCTGAACATACCACTCGCGATCCGCAATCGCTCTGCGCCGGTCTTGCGGCGCAATACGACCGCCATGTCGTCATCGACACATTCGATGAGGCGTGGATTAAGCGGCGTTGAGCGAGACATCTTTGAAATTGTAGGGCATGGGTGTTACTCCCGCGGGCTGATTTCATTTGCTTCGTAGCGGAGATAGCGTTTTTTCATCCAGCGCACGGCGAGCAGATCGATGAAGGCACGCCAGGCGCGGTTGCGGAAGCCGTATTTGGGGGTGCCGGCGAAGCGGGCGGAATGTTTGACGGGAGTTTCGAGGACTGTGAAGCCGCGCATCTTGACCAGAGTGGGGAAGAAGCGGTGCATGCCGTTGAAAAGCTGGAGGCCGTCGAGGCAGTGGCGCTTGTAGAGCTTGAGGCTGCTGGCGGAGTCCTGAATGGTTTCCTGGCTGAGCCAGTTGCGGATGCGGTTGGCGGTGCGGGTTTGGAACTTGCGGAACTTGCTGTCGTGGCGGTCCTTGCGCCAGCCGGTGATCATGTCGTAGCCGTCGAGCATAGGGAGCAGGCGGGGGATTTCCTCCGGATCGTTTTGCAGATCGGCGTCGATGGTGGCGATAACCTGCCCGCGGGCGGCCTTGAAGCCGGCGTCGAAGGCGGCGCTTTGGCCGCCGTTTTTGGCCATGCGGAGGACGCGCAGCCAGGGGTATTGCGTCATGCCGTCCGCGAGGAGTTGCGGGGTGGTGTCGGTGCTGCCGTCATCGACGATTAGCACTTCGAAGGGCTTGTCTACCAGGGCCAGTGCGCCTGCGACGCGCTGGAGCAGGGCGGGGATGACTTCCTGCTCGTTGTAAGCGGGGATCACCAGGGACAAGTACGGAGGCTGGGTCATGAACGTCCTTCAAATGAGGTCGTGACGATTGATGGATGCGGCTCGTGGCGTATTTTCGTCTGGATTGGGTTGAGAGTCCATCGGCGGCAAAGGTGGAGTGCGAGATGGGCCGCGAGCCAGCCGACGAGGGCAGCGCCGACGGCGTCGCTGGGATAGTGGGCGGATTCGAGGATGCGCTCGGCCGCGACAACCGCTGCCAGTGGATAAAAGAGCCAGCGCCATTTGGGGAAGAGGAGGCCAAGGGCGGCGGCGGTGGCGAAGGCGAGGGTGCCGTGGCCGGAGGGGAAAGACTGATTGGGCTCGTTGAACAGGCCGGCGAAGCCGTGGCGAAAGGGGTGGGGGATGAAGGGTTTTAGGGTGGAGGTGTCGGGGTCTTTGAAGGGGCGGTAGCGGCCGACGGCCCATTTGATGAGGGTGTAAAAGAGGCCGCCGATGATGCCGCTGAGAAGAAGAAGTACGCCGCGCTGCCAGCGTGCGACGTTGGCGACAACCAGAAGAAATGCCAGGCTGGCGGTGAAGCGGAAATCGCCGGGGAATTTGAGGATCGGGATGAGGTGGTGGGGGAGATTTGCGAGTGGGCGGGTGTGGTGGGCCCATTGGGCGAGGGGTTGATCTGCGAAGAACGCGGCCGTGAAGAGGGCGGCCCAGAAGCAGATGGCGATGGCGATTGAGGTGGGCTTGGTCATGGTCCGGTGTCGGGTTCGGCGGCGTCGATCTGGATTGTGGCGCGGTGCATGCCTTTGAAGTTGTCGCATCGCCAGAGATGAAAGCTGCGCGTGATGCCGCCGCCCAGGGGAATTTGGACATCGGGCAATGGGCGGCAATGGTCGAAGGCGTGCTCCACTTCGGGCTCCAGCCGCTTGCCGAGATAAATTGCATTGCGACCAGGAAGTTCGGGTTGATCCAGGGCGTGGTCGGCCCACATGTCATACTGCGTGATGCCGCGGCCGTTCATCACGTAGGCGCTGACGCAATAGGTGATGGGGTGATCGGGAAGATAGAAGGCCATTTCGGCGGTGAGCTGATAGTTGTCGCAGAGGACGATGCTGCCGGGGGGCATGGAATGCAAATGGGTGGCGACGCGCTGGGCGAGGCCGTTGAAGCCGGAGAATTTGTTGGTGGGGTCTTTGCGCCGGAAGGAGGTGGCGGGCGGTTTGTGCTTGATGGAGACATAGGCGCGGTCGACGAGGCCAAGGAGGGGTTGGAGATCGTGGGCGAGGAAGACGATGGCCGCGCCGGTGAGGATGGCGGAGTAGAACCAGGGCTGCCAGGGCTTCCAGGCGCGGAGAGA
Source organism: uncultured Phycisphaerales bacterium (assembly GCA_963788015.1). Lineage (GTDB taxonomy): Bacteria > Planctomycetota > Phycisphaerae > Tepidisphaerales > Tepidisphaeraceae > JBBRHH01. The sequence goes on along the minus strand of CAWBEY010000010.1, from coordinate 336,001 downwards.
TTTGAGGCGTGTGGAGAGGAAGAAGGCGGTGAGGATGGTGAGGGTGAAATAGGCGGGGGCGGGCCAGTTGGCCTGGACCTTGGAGCGCAGGCTGGCGAGGCCGACGAGGAGGAGGAAGGGGAGGCCGATCAAGAGAAGAAATTGGGCCTGGCGGCATTGGGGGGAAATGAGAGTGCGGCCGCGCTGGGGGCGGCAATAGATGATCGTCCAGACAATTGCGCCGGCCATGAGGACGCACATGACGGGGCCGACGACGCCGAGTTGGCCGTAGAGAAAGTCGGGGATGTTGGAGCCGAGCGTGCCGGATTTGGAGAGGTTGTGGCCGGCGACGTGGTGGAGGGTGCCCCAGTTGTGGTGGGCGTTCCAGAGGAGGACGGGGGTGGTGAAGAGGAGGGCGATGAAGATCGACAGCCACGGTCCGAGTAATCGCAACAGGCCGCGGGAAGGTGCGTCAGCGGCAAGGAAGAGGAGAAGGGTGATTGGCCAGAGGAGCATGGCATATTTGGCGAGGAAGCCGAGGCCGACGACGACGCCGATGAAAGGCCAGGGCCAGCGTTTGTGGTCGAAGACGGCGATGGCGGCGAGGCAAGTGGCCAGGCCCCAGCAGAAGAAGAAGGGTGGGTCGATGGTCATGAGCAGGCTGCCGGCGGCAAAGATGGGCATGACATGGCTGAGGAGGACTTCGCCGAGGGCGAGTTTTTCGCTGGAGAAGAGTTTGCGGGTGAGCCAGTAGGTGCAGAGGGATGAACCGACGGCCAGGAGGAGCGCGGGGAGGCGGACGGCGAGGGGGTTGTCGCCGAAGATGGCGCAGCTGGCGCGGATGATATAGGCGACGGCGGGGCCTTTGCTGTAATAGCTGAGATCAAGGCGGCGCGACCACTCCCAGTATTGAGCTTCGTCGCCGGTGAGGTCGAAGCGGCAGGCGTATTTGAGGTAGGCGAGATGGCCAAAGAAACCGGCCAAGAGCAGAAGGGCAAGGAGGAGGCGACAGCGCGTGGGGGTGAGCCAGGCGAGCTTCCAGACGGCCGTGGCCGGGGAGCGGGATTGAATGGAATGGACGGCGGAGGGGATCAAGGGGGGGACATTGTACGCGGTGGTGGGGATTCGGAAACGTACGGTGCCGCCATAAGATTGGTAGTTGCTGGTGAGCCTCATCCCGCTGGGATAGTTCTTACATGGGCATAGCCGAGAATTCTTGCATTGGCACTTACCAACTCCGCGCCGAGAGAGAACTGCGCCAGCGCGATCCAAACGTGCGTGTCCAGGACGATCACTTCAACATCTCCCAATATTCCTCGGGGATAAGAATGCCGTCACGGACGATGGCATCGTTGATCTGATGCATATGACTGTTGTACGACGCAATTGAGGAGAACGAAATATTTCTACTATTGCACACCGTGTTTGTCGCTGATGCAGTAGAGGTGCGAGAAGGTGCGGAGGTACATTCGGCCGGCGGCTATTGCGGGGGTGGCGTGGCATTTGTCGTCGAGGGGATTTCTTGCGAGGAGCTCGAATTTTTCCGCGGCCGCGATGACTACGACTTCGCCCTTTTTGCTCACGGCGAAGAGTTTGTCGTTGGCGCAGACGGGGGAGGAGTAGTAGGTGCCGCCGACCTTTTCCTGCCAGAGCTTTTCGCCGGTGGCGAGTTGGAGGCAGGTAACGATGCCGGTGTCGGACCAGAGGAACAGGAGGTTGCCTTTGACGATGGGGGTGGGGACGTAGGGGATCTGCTGCTTGAGGGTGTAGGCGACCTTGGCAGTTGTGCCGTCGTCGGAGAGGTGGGCGGCGACGAGGAACTTGCCTGTGCCGTCGCCGCATGCGCCGAAGACGAGGTTGCCGGCCAGGAATGGGGAGACGATGGGGCGGGAGTCGAAGACGTCGCCGAGTTGCCAGACGGTGTTGCCGGTATCGGGGTCGACGGCGCTGAGGCCTTCGGCCTTGCCGACGAAGATGACCTGCGGTTTTCCTTCTTTTGGCTCGAAGACGCAGGGGGTGGCGGGGGAGAATTTGTCGGTGTTTCGGCGGGGCTTTTTCCAGCGCACTTCGCCGTTGGCGCGGTCGAGGCCGAAGAGGAAACTGTCTTTGCCTTCCTGGTCGTCGCCGATGAGGATCGTGTCGCCGACCACGATGGGGGATTGGCCGCCGCCGTGCTGGCTGGAGAACGAGCCGAGGTTGGCCTGCCAGGCGTCTTTGCCATCGTGGGTAACGGCAATCATCAGGAGGGCTTCGGGAGTGCTCCAGACGCAGTAGACGCGCTGGACGTCGACGGTGGGCGTGGAGGAGGCGTAGCTGTTGTCGCCGTGCTGCTTGAAGGCGTGGGAGGGGTATTCGCGTTTCCAGAGAATGGCACCGGTGGCGGCGTCGAGGCAGAGGAGTTTGCGGGTGGCGGTGTCTTCGTCGCAGCAGGTGATGAAGAGTTTGTCACCCCAGAGGACGGGGGAGGAATGGCCGGTGCCGGGGAGATCGAGTTTCCAGAGGAAGTCTTTGTCGGCCCACTTCGCGGGAATGGAGGCGTTGCTCAGGCCGGTGCCGTTTGGGCCGCGAAAGCGGGTCCATTCCTGGGCGTGGGCCGACGACACGAGCAACAGACTGGTGAGGAAGACCCACGACAAGTGACTTCTGCAGAACATGCGATCCTTTCGATTCGGAGGGCGGCATCATACGGGCGATTTGGTTTATGCCGACGGATGGCCGACTCGCTTGATGAATTCATCTTCGCTTAAAACCTCCACGCCGAGTTCTTTTGCTTTGGCGAGTTTGCTGCCGGCATCAGCGCCGGCGACGAGGAAGGCGGTTTTTTTGCTGACGCTGCCGCTGGCCTTGCCGCCGAGTTTCAGGATGAGATCTTCGATACTCTTGCGGTCGAAGTGTTGGAGGGAGCCGGTGACGACGACGCTTTGGCCGGCCAGAAGCTGCGCCGCGGCATCGTCGGCGGGGCGTTCCATTTTTGGATCGACGCCCACGGCGCGAAGCTGCTCGACAGCGTTTTTTCCGGCTTCGTTGTGGAAGAAGTCGTGGACTGAATCGGCGATGACCTCGCCGATCTCGTGGACGGCGTACAACTCTTCCTGGGTTGCTTTTTCCAGGGCTTCGAGCGATCCGAAATGTCTGGACAACACATGGGCGACGCGGTTGCCGACGTGGCGGATACCCAGGCCGGCCAGGAGGCGGTCGAGGCCCCGCTGGCGGCTGGCCTGGACAGCGTCGATAACGTTCTGTGCACTCTTCTCGGCCAGCCGCTCGAGGTTCAGCAAGTCGTCTTTTTTAAGGCGATAGAGATCGGCGAAGGTTTTTACCAGGCCCTGATCGACGAGTTGATCGACAAGGGCGTCGCCGATGTTTTCGATGTCCATCTGGTTTCGGCCACAGAACCAGCGCAGGCGTTCTTTGAGCTGATCGGGGCAGGCGGGATTGACGCAGCGGATGTAAGGAGTGTCGGCCTCTTTTTCGACGCAGGCGCCGCAGGAGGGGCAGGTTTTGGGGGGCGTGATGGCTTCAGCGCCTTTGGGGCGTTTCTCGGGGACGGCCTGCACGACGTACGGAATGACTTCGCCGGCTTTTTCGATGACGACGGTGTCGCCGGTATGGACGCCAAGGCGCTCGATCTGCTCGATGTTGTGGAGGCTGGCGCGGCGGACGGTGGAGCCGGCGATGAAGACGGGCTCGAGGTCGGCCACGGGAGTGAGGTTGCCGCCTTTGCCAACTTGCCAGTCGCACGCCCAACAGCTTGGTCTGCATTTGCTCGGCGGGGTATTTGAAGGCGATGACCCAGCGGGGGGCTTTGCTGGTTGCGCCAAGCTGGCCGCGGTGGGCGAAGGAATCGACTTTGATGACCATGCCGTCGGTCTGGTAGGTGAGCTTGCCGCGTATTTTCTCGAACTTTTCGATGGTCTTGATGACGGTGTCGATGTCCGGGGCGAGGGTGGTGTGCTCGCCGACGGGGAGGCCCCACCTCTTTAGAAGCTGGACCCAATCCCAGTACGATTTGGCGGGGAGCGGCTCGACCTGCCCGGCACCGTGGGCGACGAATCGGAGCTTGCGCTGGGCGATGATGTGCGGGTCGAGTTGCTTGAGGGTGCCGGCCGTGGAGTTGCGGGGGTTGGCGAAGATGTCTTCGCCGGCGGCTTCGCGTTCTTTGTTGATGCGCTGGAACTCGGCGCTTGGCATGTAGACTTCACCGCGCACTTCCATAATGGCCGGGACGTGGGTGTCGCGGAGGCGCAGGGGGATGGAGCCGATGGTTCTGGCATTGGCGGTGATGTCGTCGCCGCGGCGTCCGTCGCCACGGGTGGCGGCCAGGACCAGTGCGCCGTTTTCATAGCGGAGTGAGACGGCCACGCCGTCGACCTTGGGTTCCAGGACGTATTTGGGCGATGCGCCGTCGAGACCTTTGCGCACGCGCTCGTCGAACTTGCGCACCTCGTCTTCGTCGTAGGTGTTGTCGATGCTCATCATGGGCAGGGCATGTTTGACGGTGGCAAACCCTTCGATGGGCTGGCCGCCGACGCGCTGGTGGGAGAATCTTCTGTGACCAACTCGGGATGGGCTTCTTCCAGCTCGATGAGTTGGCGCATGAGGGCGTCGTAGTCCTGATCGCTGATCTGGGGCTTGGCTTCGACGTAGTAGAGGTAGTTGTGATGGTTGAGCTGGTCGCGGAGCTTTGCGATGTGCTTCTGGATGGATTCGCCCATGTCTCGAATCTTAAAGCAGCGCGGCGTTGGAGTCATCCGACTGCGCTGCGGCCCGGATGGATGACGCGGCCCGCGCTTGGCATTACCATCGGCGGCCATGTTGCTTCGCGTGTTGGTCCTGATTTCGCTTCTCTTGCCGATTGGGTGTTCTTCCACCACTTATGTGTATGACGTGCAGGTGGCGAATCAGACGTCGAGTGTGGTGCGGGTTGGGCTGGTGAAGCATATTGCGCCGGGGCAGCCGGTGGTGAACGGGTGGATGGGGCCGGAACATGAGGCGATGGTTGGTCCGCCGCGGCTGGATATGACCTGGGGGGCGGGGCTGGGGCCGCATGAGGGTGTTTCGATTGGGCCGCGTGAGACGGACTTTTCCAATGGGGGCTATTTGCGCGTCTACCGGTCTTATGGGGGCGTGGAGGAGTTGCTGGGGTTTACGCAGGATGATCCGGGCCGGCTTGACGTGCCAGTTTATCCGGGGCGGACGAGCTTTGTGATTGTGGAAGGCAAGCAAGGGCGGCTGATGCTGAGGACGGTGCCGTGGGAGAAGGTCCCGGGCGCATCGGGAAAATAACATGTCTTACGAGCAACATCTTCGAGCTGGCAAAGCGATCGTGGCGCGGTGTGCGATCATCACGCTGAGCGATTCGCGCACGGCCGCGACAGACAAGAGCGGGAGCCGGATTCGGGAACTGTTGGAGGGGGCGGGGCATGTTGTCGTTGATTATGCGTTGCTCGCGGATGAACCGGCCGGGCTGGAGGCACACCTGGCGGGCCTGCTGTTGCGGGGGGACGTTGATTTGATCCTGACAAACGGCGGGACGGGCATCAGCCAGCGCGATAAGACTATTGAAGTGATTGAGCGGCGGCTTGAGATGCCGCTGCCGGGGTTTGGGGAGTTGTTCAGGATGTTGAGTTGGGCGGAGATTGGCAGCGGCGCGATGTTGAGCCGTGCTGTTGGGGGCGTGGCGGCGGGTAAGGCGATTTTTGCTATGCCTGGATCAACCAAGGGGGTGGAGTTGGCGATGGAGAAGTTGATCCTGCCCGAGGTGGGGCATTTGATGGGTGAGTTGAGGAAAGGTTGTGGGGTTTAGGGCCGGACCAGAACAAGAGAACCGAAGTGCAACCCTTCGCAGGATCGCACCTCGGCCTGTTATGCGAGGGGTTTACCGATGTTTAGTGCCTATTGGCGTTCTCGAGGATGCTGCCAGGGCGTGCGAAGCGCTCCCAAGCGTCGCCACGGCATTTTGGGCAGATTTTGGGGGCGACGACGGCGTCGGTCGGTTCGAAGCCGCAGCAGCGGCATTGGAGTTGGAAAACGGACACCCGGTGGGCCGACGTGGCAAAGGGATCGTAGGTCAGGAATTGGCCATTGGCTTCGAAGCGTTCCATACTGATAGACATGATAAGTCTCCTTCCAACATCACTTTAGCACTGTCCCCATGCTCAGTTCGATGGACAGTTACGCAATGACTGTGCCATGGGGTCGGTAGCGAGGTCAGCTTCCGAAAAGTAGGAGTGGCCCCGTGTGAGCCGCCCGATGGCCAACCCTCGTTTTTGGGCTGTTTTGCGAACCTGAGTCCGGCAAGGGGCGAAGATGTGGCGTGCGCGTGGTTGGCGACGGTTTGTCCACCGCCGACAGAGTGTCGCGACGCTGCTGCCTGTGGAGAGTTAATCAGCTGAGGTGGGCCGCCTGATTTTCCATTTGATACTGCCGCAGCTTTCGCTGAAGGGTTCGCACGGAGATGCCCAAGCCCTCGGCGGCGCGGGTGCGCTTACCGCCGCACTGTTCCAGGGCCTTGGTGATGGCCAGCTTCTCGAGTTCTTCCATGGTCATGCCGGTGGGCAGCTCTTTTTTGGCGGCCCCACCCATCGAGCCGGCGGCGATGCGGTCGGGAAGGTCCTGCTCGGTCATGATCTCCGTGTCGCCCAGGACCATCATGCTTTCGAGAGTGTGGCGCAGCTCGCGGACGTTGCCTGGCCAGCGGTAGGCCATGAAATCGCCGCATGACGGCGGCGTCGATTTTTTTGGGCGGGGTGTGCTTGCTGTGTGCGATGTCCTTGAGGAAGTGCTCGACCAGGAGGGGGATGTCGTCGGTGCGGTCGCGCAGCGGGGGAAGCTGGATCGTGACGACGTTGAGGCGGTAGTACAGATCCTCGCGGAATTTGCCTTCATCGACCATGCGGGGGATGTCGCGCATGGTGGCGGCCAGGACGCGGACATCGACTTTTTTGTCTTCAAAACCGCCGACAGGGGTGACGGTGAGGGTTTCCAGGACGCGCAGGAGCTTGGCCTGGAGGCCCAGCTCGAAGTCGCCGATTTCGTCGATGAAGAGCGTGCCGCCGTCGGCCTGTTCAAACCGGCCCATGCGGCGGTCGGTTGCGCCGGTGAAGGCGCCGCGGACGTGGCCGAAAAGTTCGCTTTCGACGAGCGTGGCCGGAACGGCTGCGCAGTTCACGGCGACAAACGGGCCTTTTTTTCGTGGGCTGTGTTGATGCAGGGCCTGGGCGACGAGTTCTTTGCCGGTGCCGGTTTCGCCGAGCACGAGGACGGTGCTGTCGACCTGGGCGGCGCGCTGGATTTTGGAGATAGACGTCCTTCATCTGCTTGGCCTGGCCGACGATCTGGTCGAGGCCAAACTTTTGATCCAGGCGGCGGCGGAGGTTGTCGATCTCTTTGTCTTTTTGCATTCCTTCGATGGCGCGCTTGATGAGCACGATCAACTCGTCCGGATTGATGGGCTTGGTGACGTAGTCGTAGGCGCCGGCCTTGATTGCCTCGACGGCGGTATTGACGCTGCTGTGGCCGGTGAAGAGGATGAATTGGGTATCGGGGGCTTTTTTCTTCCAAAGCTGTAGAAGTTCGATGCCGCTGACGTCGCCCATGTTGAGATCGCTGACGACGACGTCGATGTTCTCATCGGTGTAGCCCATCGCCTTGTCAGCGCCTCAGCGCCAAAGACGGTGTAACCTTCGGCCTTCAATATGCTGATGGTGGCCCTGCGCTCTTGCTCGTGGTCCTCGACCACGAGAATGCGGCCTTGAGTGCTCATATAAACTTCCTCATGTGGTCAAAATGTCCAGTACGTCTTTATGTCATACTCGACCGAATATTGTCCATACAAGGGGTATTTTGGCGATTGCGGGGGAGGTTGCCAGTGAGAAAATCCCTTTATGCCCGTCGAATACTGTTAATGAAGTAATGTGCGGCACTTATGACGCGTGGGCGAGGCGGTGGTCACCGGTGCGTCGCGAATGTCAGGTTGTGGGGATACAATAGCGGCCTCATGTTCAGAAGCATCCGAAGGCTGAAAATCTCGCTGCGCGCACAAGTGCCAGTTGCTGTTCGGTGCGGCGGTGATTCTGATTATTTCGGCCGCTTTGTTCGTGCCGTGGCAGCGGATGGAGCAACTGGCGGATGAGATCAACGTGACATACGCGCGGACGGTGGCCGAGGACGTGCGGATGGACCATGTGGTGAAGGAGTTGGCGGCGCAGGAGGCGGCGACGCGTCCTTCAAGCGGCGGGAGCGTGGTGAAGTCGGCGGCGACGATGCCTGCGGGGGAGCGGGTGATGCCATCGCATTTGATCCTGATCAACCCGCGCCATGCGACGTCGCTTAGCCGGTTTGAGAAGACGGCGATCAAATATTTTCAGGACCACCCCGAGAGCACCGAGCCGAAATATCGCCAGCCGTTTCCGGAGAGCAAGGATCGGCCTGGGTTGATTTTTCGGTATGCCGAGCCGTTGTATGCGACGGAGACGTGCATTGGTTGTCATGCAATCGATCTACCGGGGGCGGCGGCGACGCAGCCGGCGGTGACGGGCGCGGTGGCCGGCGGGGCGCCGCTCTTGGGGATCGTGGCGGTGGACGTGCCGTCGCAGGTTTCCTCCAGTCAGGTAATTTTGAATCGGGTGGTGATTCTGGTGGCCGGTTTGTTTGCGGGGACGCTGGCAATCATTGTGTTTTATCTGATTACAACACGCCTGATCCTTCAGCCGGTGCGAGTGCTGCAGGAGACGGCCGAGAAGGTGAGCGAAGGAAACCTGGACATTCGCTCGGATATTTCCACGGGGGATGAATTTCAACAATTGTCAGAGACGTTTAACAAGATGCTGGCGAACCTGAAGGCCAGCGAGGACCAGCTTCGAGCGATCAACACGAGTCTGGATTTGAAGATGGGCCAGCTTGCCGAGAGCAACGTTGCCCTGTTTGAATCCAATCGACTCAAGAGCGAGTTTCTGGCGAACGTGAGCCACGAGCTGCGCACGCCGCTGAACTCGATCCTTGGGTTCGCGGAATTGCTGCGTGATACGGGGGCGGGGGCCGATCCGAAGGGGACGCGATATCTTCAGAACATTCTCAACAGCGGTCGGAATCTGCTGGAGCTGATTAATGATCTGCTGGATCTGGCCAAGATCGAGGCCGGGCGGATGGAGGTGCGATCTGAGCCGTTGTCGCTGGGCGATTTGTTTGAAGGATTGACGAGCATCATCAGGCCGCTGGCGGAGAAGAAGGATTTGCAGATCAACGTGACCGTGGCGCGGGACGTGCCGATTATTCACACCGATCCGCCAAAGCTGCAGCAGGTGCTGTACAACTTTTTGTCGAACGCAATCAAGTTTTCGCCGCCGGGGGGACGGATTGATTTGCATGCGGAGAAGATTGACGCTCAGAATGTACGCATAAGCGTGGCGGACCAGGGGCCGGGAATTGAGGCGGATAAGCACGAGATGATCTTCGAGAAGTTCCGGCAACTTGATGGCTCGGTGACGCGCGAGCACGGCGGGACAGGGCTGGGGCTGGCCATTTCACGCGAGCTGATGCTGCTGCTGAACGGCGACATCGGGGTGGACAGCATCGTCGGCGAGGGCGCTACGTTCTGGGTGACGCTGCCAATGAAGATCGAGGCGGGGGCGGCCGATGTGCGGGAGCGGCTGGTGCTGACGTGAGCGGAGCGTAAGTCTAGTGGAGCGAGGAATGGTCTGCCTGCTCAAACGGGACGATGACAATGCTACACACTACCTTCGGCATCAGCTGGCTCATCGCCAGCGATCGCCGCTCCGTCTCCCCGAGATGGTGCATAACCAGGGGACTCATCCTCAAGCACAATATCGGCAACCGACGCGGGAGGGTTTGGGGGCGCTTTTTTCCAGCATTTTTGGCATAAACCCTTGTCAAACCGCAACCCCCTCAAATCGCAAACGAAAATCAAGCGAAAGCGCGCTCCCCGCCACACCTTCGGGGTCTTTCTAATGCCGCCCAAGGAGCAGGAACAGGAGCGTGTTGGCCCCGTTGAAGATGATGTGCAGACCAATGGCCGCCCAGAGGTTGGCGGTGCGTTCGTAGACGTAGCCCAATGCCAGCGAGAGCAGGAAAATCATCGGGCGGGTGGCCGGGAGGTGCATGGCCGCGAAGGGAATGGAAGTGAGGATGACGGCCGCCCAGATGTGGCCGGCTTGGGGGGGGAGCGGTTCGGTGGACTTGGGCTGGTACGCGAGGATCGTGGGGGCCAGGGGCGAAGGAACATTGCCCAGGCCCAGGAAGTCGGGGGCGGGCGTGGTCGATGCAGGCGTGCTACTTGGGACATGGGCCGCGAGGCGTTGGCGGGATTGGAAGAGCCGCATCAGGAGCGTTTGAATGAGGCCGCGGAAGATGAATTCCTCGAAGATGGGGGCGATGAGGATGGCCGTGATCAGCGCGAGGGTTTTGAATGCGGGGCTGGCCGTGTCCCACATCTGGAAAACGACGTGCTTGGTTTCCACTTGCAGCTTGAAGCGCGCGATGATCCATTCAACCGCCTGCCCAAGCCAGAGGATCCACGGCATGACGATGATGAACGCGATCAGGCCCAGCACCAGTCCCGGCGCAAGCCGGCCAAGATTAAAGCCCATGCGCCGTGCTGCATAAGGGCGGATGGACATGGCGAGGATCACCATGAACACAATCGAAGAAAGCTCGGCCGCCGCGCCACCCGCGAAAGCGCGTCCTGCGCATCGACGAAATGGAAAGGCCGCGCCAAGGGGGCGGAGAGGAACATCAAAGCGAGCAGGCCAGTCAGAAAGATCCCCAGCAGAGGAAGGGCCCCTTCGCCAGGAGAGAAGCGCTCCGGGCCGACGATGCTTTTGGGCTTGAAGACGCCAAAGCCGATGGCCAGGCCAATGGAGACGATGGGGCCAAGGAACAGGAGGAGAACCTCCATGATCTCGGATTGAGAATGGGATGGGTCGGCAGCCCCCAGTATAATTGACATCGATATTGTCCCGTCTACAGTGACCCGCCCGCTGGCGAGACGCGGAGTTTACCGGCAAGGGGGCGGGCGTGATAGAGGATATTTGTGGAGACCATTCTCGACAACATCATTCAGACCAAGCGCGAGGAAGTCCACGAGCGTCGGGCGGCAACTTCCCTTGAAATGCTCAAAGACCGCATCGCCCAGATGCCGCGGCCAAGAAACTTCTTCAATGCCGTGACGCATCAGACCAAAAAGCCGGTGAACCTCATCGCGGAGATCAAGAAGGCATCGCCCAGCGCCGGCTTAATCCGCGCCGATTTTGATCCGGTGCAAATCGCACAGGAATACGCGGCCGCGGGGGCCGATTGCCTGAGCGTGCTGACGGATGAAAAGTATTTTCAGGGGAAGCTGGAATACATCGAGCAGGTGAGGGGTGCCGTCGCCCTGCCGGTGTTGCGCAAGGATTTTATTATCGATGACTGGCAGGTCTATGAGTCACGGGCGGCCGGCGCGGATGCGGTGTTGCTGATCGCCGAATGCCTTGAAACGGGCCGGCTGATGGATTTGCAGATCCTCGCGACCGAGCTGCACATGACCTGTCTGATCGAGGTACACGACCTGGAAAATCTGATGCGCGTGCGGGACATGGTGATCGGTTTTCCGCACAAGCGCTACAGCCTGCTGGGAATCAACAACCGGGACTTGCGGACCTTCAAGACAAGCCTTGGAACGACGCTGCGGATGGCCGAACTGGTCGAGGATCGGGACGTGCTGGTCAGCGAAAGCGGGATCCAGACGCGCGATGATATTCGCAAACTCGCCGAGGTGGGGGTGCGGGCGGTGCTGGTGGGTGAGACGCTGATGCGGAGTGAGGATATTGGCGAGAAGGTGAGGGAGCTTTTTGGGGGTTGAGGGGGAATGATCTCACGCTCAATGGTCTAACCGACACTACATCGCGCCCGAAGGCTACAATTGCGCAGCCATGGCCACGGCTGACCATCCCGAGTGGACTGGTTTCTGCGGCGCGATTTTGCCGGAGCGCGCGGCGGTTATTCCTCGGGTTTGTATGGCCGACGGTGTGACGCTGCGTCTGGAAGACTTTGTCGTTGATTACGTGGCTCGGGGAAAGAGGGGGACGGTTTATTTGCTTGGGGCGCCGGGTTTTGGGAAGTCTGCTGCGCTTGCGCACCTGGCGGCGGTGTTGCCGGCGGGTGTCAATGTTCGTCTGGTTGATGGGGATCGTTCGCATGGGCGCGGGATGCGCCGCTGATGGTTTGTGCATCGAAGAATCCGCCGGTTGGGCAGTGCGCGGCCGTTCTTCAGCTGATGGGGTGGTGTGATGATGATTTGATCGAGTATCTGCTGGCCCGCCATCCGGCGCGATGTGCTTCGGTGATGAATCGCATCCTCCCGTGCGCGGATCGTGATGCTCTCGCGGGGATTCCGGAAGTGTGGGCGTGTGTGCTGGAGGCGATGGCGCGTGATGGGCGGCTTCTAACGGTTGAAGCGGCACTTCGAAAGGCGATTTATTCCAAGTCGTATGATCCGCTGACGGCGCTGAAACTGTTGACGCTTTCGACGGCGGAGGAGGTTGAGGGCATGAATTGGCCGTCGTGTTCGTTGATGCGGCAGCGGCCGGTGCAGGTGCTGGTGGCGGCCGACGGGCTTGTGGCTGATTTGTCGGTGAGCGGGAGGCTGCATCCGCTGGCCAGCTGGCTTCCGCGTGATCTGGTGATTCAGATTGCCCGGCGTTTGCGCACGCAGTCGGAAGGGCTTGCCACTCTCGCGGCGGTGCTGGGATCGAGCGAGCGCAAGATGCACGCAATGGCTGCCAGCATTCTTTTTGCGGTGAACGGGGGGTGGCAGCCGGAGGAGGCGACGGCGCCGGATCTTGGAGGGGCGTATCTGGCGGGGGCACAGTGGCCGGGGATTTCGCTGCCGGGGGTTACGCTTGTGAAGGCCGATCTTTCCAAGGCCGACCTAACGCATGCTGATCTTGACGGCATTATGGCGGCCGGTGTGTTTCTCGGCGGCGCAGCTTTCGCGGGTCTGGATGCGCGGGGCGAATCTTACGAAGGCTAATCTGAGGGGCGCGAAGCTCTCAGGGGCGGACTGTGGCCGATCTGTGTTCACGAGCGCTGATCTTGAGGGCGCGGACCTGAGCGCGGCGGTGTTGAACAGGGCGGATTTGACGCGTGCGAGTCTCATTGGCGCGAACTTGTCGGCGGCCGATCTTCGGCGCTCGCGGCTTCAAGACGCCAATCTCAAGAACGCTGATCTTTCTGGCGCTAACCTCGAACGGGCGACGCTTGGCCGGGTCGATCTTCGTCACACCGACTGCGCGGGTGCAGGCTTTCGCCGGGCGAAGTTGCTGCGTTGCAATCTTTCGGGGTTGAGCCTTGTTGCCCCGGATTTCAGACGGGCGCGGCTTCGCTTCTCGGACCTGAGCGATTCGGTCATGAAGGGAGGGCGATTCACCAAGGCCGATCTGCGAAACACCGGGCTGGCGAACATTGACTGGGAGGGGGCGAATCTACGCAGCGCGGATTTGCGGGGCGCTTGTTTTCACCTGGGCTCTTCGCGCTCGGGACTGGTGAACAGCGTGACGCCGTGCGAGGGGAGCCGGACCCAATTTTACACGGATGATTACAACGATCAGGACTTCAAGCCGCCGGAGGAGATTCGCAAGGCCAGTCTGCGCAACGCCGATTTGCGCGGGGCGTGCATCGACGATGTTGATTTTTATCTGGTTGATCTGCGCGGAGCGATTTACACGGGCGAGCAATCACGCCACTTCGCGCGATGCGGCGCGATTATTTCACCGGCTTGAATCACACCGCGCGGCTACTCCTGGGGCTGGGGGGCGGCGTGTTTTTTGTGGTGTTTAACTTTGATGGGCAGGTCCCAGGCGGTTCGCCATTCGACGTCGGTTTCCTTGAAGCCCAGGTCCTGGACCTGCTTGGAGAGGTCTTTCATGTGGGCCGCGCCGTAGAAGACGCCGATGTTTTTCTTGCCGGTCTTGAGCTGGTCTTTCAGCACTTTCATGGCGGCCTTGTTGCGCTCGGTGAGGATGACGGTGCCCTCATCACCCTGCAGCACCGACACCTGCTCCTCCATGTTTTCGAAGTTTCGGGCCAGCAGGAGCTTGAGGTCGCGCGAGCGATTGGGGCTGGTGAGGGCGTGCAGGATTTCGAGCGGGTCGAACTGATCGCCGTCCTCCGCATCATCGTCCTTTGGCGGCTTGGCCATTTCTTTCATGATCTGCTTGAGCATCAGCGTGAACATGTTCTCGCCACGGTCGGCCTGCATTTTTTCGAAGGTTTCGGCGTCGAGGTCGGCGTGGACGAAGTTTTTGGCGGAATAGTCGATGTCATCGAGCTGGAAATCCAGGTCAAGAAAATCCTTGAGGGTGCGCTGGATGGTGCTGATCATGCTGTTGGAATGTGCGCCGTTGCCGGGGCCGGGAGGGGCGGCGTCTTTTGGCTTGACCATTTCGTACAAGAGCGCGTCATAGCCGTCGAACGTCTTCTGCAAGTCCTGGAAGTATTTGGGGTCGGCGATGTGGATAGCGCCGACGAGATGGACGATGACGCCGTCGGCGTTTTTATAGGTGTGAATGGCGGTTTGAAGGCGGCCGCCGCCGTTGTCGTCTTCGTCAAAGCGTAGAAAGCCCTGGGGCTCGGCGGCGGGTGCTTTTTTGGCCTCGTCCGCAAGTGCGCGCCAGGTGGGGGCGAGGACTAGGCAGACAAGCAGTAGATACAAAGGGCGGCGAATAGGGGTCATCGGTAAGCTCCTGAAGATGGCGGATTCTAGGAGCTATTAGAGCCGCAAGGGTAGTGGCGCTGTCAAGCAAATTGTCTGCTGGGCATATTGGCGAGGCGCATCATGCCTGCCCGGCCGCACTGATCAACTGATCCAGCAGGCTGATGTGCCGGGATTGTTGGGGGATGCACTGGCCTTCGAGGACGGCGCGAGGTTGCGTCTACGTCGTCGATGGCGCGCTGGTAGTCCTTCAGGCCGTGCTCCTCGCCTTCCTTCAGCGCTTTGAGGGCGGAGGTGTCGCCGAAGATGTTGGCGGTGCCTTGGACGGTGGCGGCCCAGGTTCCCCAGGTGCCGGAGGAATCGGAGGCTTGGCCGCCGAGTTCGCGGATGCGGTCGCGAAGGGATTGGGCGGCGCGGCCATGGTCTTCCTGCATTTGTTTCAGCAGGCCGACATTGGAGGCAGCGCCAGAGGGGCTTTGGGCGAGTTTGTCGATGGCCATCTTGTAGGTTTCCGCAGCCGAGATCTCGCCTCGGAGAAGCGAGTTGAGTTGCCGAACGGCTTCGCCTGCGTCGTTTGCCTGGTAGTTGGTGTTCATCTAAGTGCTCCTTGTGATTTCCAGACGGGGCGAGCAACACTCGTGCCGATAATGGCAGGCCTGACAGGGACAGAATGCCCGTGTGGCCCTGTCCGTCTGTGACAGTACGGCATTGTGGCTCATCGCCGTGCGACGTGGCGAAAAAGGGTCAACTCGTACTTTTGGCCATTATAATTTCCATAAACATTAGAGCGAACGCCCTTTACAATACCTTTCAAAGTACTTCAAGAAATTTCACGCAGGATTGCTCTGTCGAGGCACGATCGTTGCTCTAGGGTTTGGCGTTGAGACGCTGCGGCAAACTCCTAAGCCCTCAGGACTTTGCTGCAACCTACGCGGCTTAACATCCATTCCCTCCTCCTATGACCCCGGGAAAGCCCCCCGGGGTTTTTTATGCGCGCTGCGGAACTCCACTTATATGCCACTGGCAGCATGCCGATAAGCGCCTCATCGGCACCACCGTTATATCTTCGCACGGCCGCACCTGTTGCGCAAGCGTCTTTGGCAAGGCGGCATGGCGCTGCTGCTCTTTCTGCTGACGCTTTTTATTGGCAACTTCTTTACGCCTGCGAATCGAGCGATCAGTCGCAGTGAGATTGGGCATGACTTTCTGGCATTTTACACCGCCGGGACGTTTGTGCGCACTGGCCGGGCCAGTGAACTGTATGACCTTACGGCGGTGCGGGATTTTCAGCATCAACTGGCGGGGCGCGAGGGGTTAACGATCGGGCAGAGTTTTGGGCCGTGGTGGAACCCGCCGTTTTATGCGCTGGCGTTTGCGCCGTTGTCGGCGCTTTCTTATCAGCGTGCGGCCGACATTTGGCGGCTGATCAATCTGGCGTCGCTTGCGGGTGCGATGGCGATTCTGTGCCGCATCTTGGTTGGAAGGGGTGCGCCGGGGTTGTCGGCCGAGACGGCGTATGAACTTCGCCTGACGCGTCACGATGTGCCCGCGTCGAACTGGCGCGACTGGCTGCTGGTTCCGTTATTGATTCTTGTATCGAGTCCGTTTCTGCAGGCGATCAGCCATGGGCAAAACACATTTACGTCGCTGCTGCTGCTTGCGGCGACGGCGGCCGCGTGGCGTTTGCGGCGGGGCTTGCTGGCTGGGCTGGTGGGGGCCTTGCTGTTCTACAAACCGCAGCTTGGGGCGGTGGTGGCGCTTGCGCTGGTCTTTGATCTTGGGTGGTGCGCGTTGGTTGGGTTGGCGATTACCGGGGGACTTCTGCTTCTAATCAATGTTCTGGCGTTGCCGGGAACGTTGGGAGATTACCTTCATCGCCTGCCGGCCAACGTTCACTTCATGCAGATTGAACACGCGTATCTCTGGGAGCGGCACGTGACGTTGAAAGCGTTTTGGCGGCTGCTGTTTCAGGGCCGGGCGGCGGGTGAATCTATCACGCTCGTCAAGTGTTTGACTTATGTGAGCGTGGGCATGTTGGCCATGGGGTTGGGCGGGATCATGGTGCTGACGCGTTTGCGGCGGCGTCGCGTGGAGTCCTTTCCGCACGCGACGGATCGCCTCATCGCGGCCACTGTAGCGGCAATGCCGCTGCTGATGCCTTTTTATTTTGACTACGATCTTCTGCTGCTGGCGATCCCGGCCACGCTGTTTGCGCGAGAGATTCGGACGCAGGCACACCGGGCCATTTCACTTGCCGGTTCACAAAAGGTGCTTATTGGCGGGTGGATCTTGCTCTTTCTAAATATGTTCTTGAATGCGCATGTGGGGCTGCTGAGCCATGTGAATTTGGCCGTGCCGCTGCTATCGCTGGTGGCGGTGCTTCTTATTGTTCGTGCGGCTCGATCGAGGGGATTTGAGGCGGGCACAGTACGGCCATACGAGCGACTTCCGCTTGCCAGGGCGGCTTGATTTCTGCTTCTCACGCGAGATTTACCAAAAAGGAATGACCCAAGCCGAAGCCCGGGTCATCCTTCATTTCACCTCTTTTCATCCGCCAGGCCAGATCCAAGTGGGTATGGTCGGCATGGGAGGAAGTGGCGGCGGCGGCGGAGGGGGCGGGGGTGGCGGCGGCGGCCTGACCGGGGGGGGCGGGGGAGGAGGGGGCGGGGGAGTGTGTGGCCGGACTGGGGTGGGTGCGGGTCGAAGGGGCGGCCTGGCGGGGGATGATCCTGCGGTGGGGGGCGTGGGGACGACTGGAGCGGGGATTACCGGAGCAGCGGGCGGGGGCAGGATCGGCTGAGGGGCTGGAACTGGGGTTACTGGGGCGACGGGCACAGTTGGGGTCACGGGCGATGTAATTGTTCCTGGGTTGGCGGGATTTGGTGCGGGGGTGGAGACGACTGGGGTGCTGATGACAATAGGCATTGGCGTGGGGACGGAGACCGGGGCGGGAGCGGGAGCGGGAGCTGGTGTGGCGATGGCGACTGGCGGGGGCGGGGCGATTGGCCCGGAGGCCGCGACGGCGACGGGGGTTGTAGGAGCGGGGGTTGCGGGTGAGGGCGAAGTCGGGTTGGTTGAACCGCCGCCGAAGATTACGTCGCTGGCCACTGCGAGTGTGCTGCCGTTGCCAGATCCGAATTCGCCGTCGTAGTAACGATTGCCTTCGGTGGATTGGGTGTCGCTTGCCAGGCCGCGGTCGAAGCCGGTGGGGCCGGCGCCGGTTGCGTTAGTCAGGCCAAAGTCGGAGGCGCGGAGCGTGTCGCCGCGGCGGTATTCGGTGTGGCCGTCGGCGAACAGCAGGTTGCCGCCGTCGCGGTGGCGGCTGCTGAACTGGGGCTTGCCGCTGGCTGACTCCTGCCAGAAGACGTACTTGGCTCCGACGGCCATGGGGCGATAGAAGGCGGTGTTGTAGCGTTCTGCAGCTTCCTGAACCGAGACGACCTCGGCCGAGCGCCCGACGCGAGTGACGCGGCGGCCCAGGACGGCGGCGTTGCCGAGGTAGCTTGTGTTGCTGGCGCCGTCGGGCAGATACCCGGCCAATCCGGTGGCGTCGGCATCGGGGCAGGTGAAGACGCCGGCATCAATGCCGACGGGAATCAGGGAGCCGAGGAAGTTGGGATATTTTTCATAGACATCGGTCTGGGCAAATTCGGCCACTCCGCCGGAGGTGGGGTTGGTTGCATCGCTGCCGCGCGTGGGGGGCAGGGAGGCGTCGTTTTCCATCAGGTAGAGTGCCAAGCCGTGGCCGATCTGCCGCAGGTTGCTGAGGCAGTTGGCTGCCTTGGCGGCCTCGCGGGCCCGGCCCATGGCGGGCAGCAGGATCGACATTAAAAGGGCCATGATCCCCACCACCACCAGCACTTCGACAAGCGTAAATCCGTGTTTGCGTCGCATGAGAGTCTCCGGCAGGAGCTATTAAAATGATCGCCCACCACAGGCGATTCTGCCGGGACATACGCACGCTGCTGAATGACCTTGCGCAAGCGGGCAGCACATTCGGAACTCCTGGCCTGGCTCGCTATAATCCGCCCGCAATGAATGATCGAATCGCTAAACTGGCATTGGAAGATGGCACCGTCTTTACTGGCCGCGGGTTCGGGGCATCGGGCACGACGGAGGGTGAAGTCGTCTTTAACACGTCGATGACGGGGTATCAGGAGATCCTGACGGACCCTTCTTATAAAGGTCAGATCGTTACCATGACCTACCCGTTGATCGGGAACTATGGAATCAACCCGGAAGACGTGGAGAGCCGCCGGCCGCACGTGGCGGGGTTTGTAATCAGGGAGCTGTCGCCTATCCGATCGAATTATCGCTCGAAGCTCACGCTGGAGGAGTATCTGAGCGAGCAGGGGATTATTGGAATTCAGGGCATTGACACGCGTGCGCTGACGCGGAAGTTGCGGATCTCTGGATCGATGCGGGGGATTTTGTCGACGGAGATTCTGGATGATCGGCAATTGGTGGAGCGGGCGGGTGGGGCGGCGCAGATGGCTGGGGCGGATTGGGTGAAGGCGGTGCGGCCGGAGGAGGCATCTGAGTGGAACGAAGATCAGGGGGAATGGTCGCTGGGCAAGGTGGAGCGGGGGGATGGATTGCATGTTGTGGCGCTGGACTGTGGCGCCAAGCACAACATCTTGCGCAACTTCACGGAGCGCGGAATTAAGGTAACGGTCCTTCCGCCGCAGAGCAGTGCCGATGAGATTCTGAAGCACCGGCCTGATGGAGTGTTTGTCAGCAACGGCCCGGGTGATCCGGCCGCGCTCGATTATGCGGTTGTGCCGCTGCAGGGGGTGATCGGGAAAGTGCCAGTGTTTGGCATCTGCCTTGGGCATCAGCTTCTTGGCCGGGCGATTGGGGCCCAGACTTTCAAGCTGAAGTTTGGCCATCGCGGGGGGAATCAGCCGGTGAAGAACCTGGACACGGGGCGGGTTGAGATCACCAGCCAGAACCATGGGTTTGCGGTGGATTCAGAAAGCCTGGAAGCAAAGGGTGGGGTGATCACGCACATCAACCTGAACGACAACACGGTGGAAGGTTTTCGGCACGAGTCGCTTCCCGTGTTTAGCGTTCAGTATCATCCGGAGGCCAGCCCCGGCCCGCACGACGCGGCGTATTTGTTTGACGCGTTCGTGGAGATGATGAAGACCAAAAAGCCCGTGACCGGGAGCCGATTGAAGGAGCTCCAGGCGATTCGGGAATAACGGATGACGACATGCGTCTCTTCCACTGGCTCTTTGCCCGCGAACCGGAGGAGCCTCTACTTCCTCTGCTCAAGCGCACGGCCGATGACACTGGTCCGGGGCGGTGGTCGTCGCGGATGGGGTGGCGGTATGTTTCATACTGCGATGCGGACGTGGGACTTTATTTTTTGATTGAGCCGATGATCGAAGGGGCGGACACGGTTTACATACCCACGGCCGCAAAGTGGGCGGCCGCGCGCCGGCCAATGCTCGGGCGCGGCGGGAGCAGATCATCCTGCGACTCCAGTCAATCAAGTGGAATCGCGAGTTGGCGTGGCAGGAAACGTCGGCCAGTTTTGGCCTGCTTGACGCGGATAACCGCCTGCCGGTTTTGCCTGGGAGCGTTCAATCGACCAAGGGGGGGCAGCTTCTCGAACAACGCCGGCTGTTTGATTCGGATTCGCCGATTCCGTTCGCGCAGGTGCGCGAATTGTGGATTGCCGAGGAGCAGAAATTCGCGGCCACGGCGCGCGGGCGGGTTACACTCTATGAATCAACGGCCACGAATCAGCGTACGGTGTTTGCGGCGGTGCAGATTCCGGCGCTGAAGGCTAATCCGAATGTGATTGTGGATTGGAGAAGTGGATAGTTTGTTGGGTGGGGAGGGGATTTTGGCCACGAATTGACACGAATTGGCACTAATTTGTTCGAGCCGGATGATGGAATTTCATGTGTTGCTTGCGCTGCTGTTTGCTTTGGCGGCGCGGAGCATGGACCATTGGGTGGCCGCGATGTAGCCGCCGAAGGCGAAGGCCAGGAGGGAGATGATGGGGAGGATGCCCGCGCCGAACAGTTTGACCACGACGAAGAGGTTGAAGAGGGTGATGAGGGCGGTGACGGCCAGGGAGGCGATGAGCAGTCCGATTGCGGGGCGGGCGGCGCGGGCCAGGACGATGAACACGATGGCCTCCGAAATCAGCAGAACGCCGAAGAGGAAAATTCCGGCATCGCTGAGGGCGGTGAATCCCTGCAAGTCGGAGTATGCCACCTCGCTGCCCGCGTTGTCGCCGGAGTTCCAGAAGACGTTGGTGTGGAATGGCTGGCCGGTGAGCCTGGCTAAAAGAAAGTGACCGAAGGTTCGGCCGAGGTAGAGGAAGACAATGCCGAGGATGGTCGAGAGCCAGGCCTCGGCTCCGGTGTTGGCGTTTTGCGCTGCCGCGTAGGATGGCGCTGCGGTGAGTGATGCGCCGCAGTCGTTGCAGAATTTGGAATTGGCATTCATCACGCCCTGGCAGTGTGGGCAGAGGCGGGTGCCTGGTGCCGATGCAGCTTCGGTGGAAGGGTCGGGCGTTGTCGCTTCGTCCGCACGGGCTTTGGCGTCGGCGGTCTGGGAGAGCCGGGGCAGTTTCGACATGTCCATTTTTGCGCGCTCCCGGACAGGAAGGAAAGTTTCCCTGAGGAGAAAACGATAATCGACTGCACAGTGGAAATCCACGTCTATGCTGACGGGTGGTGATCATCGCTTTTGAAGAAGACGCGGCTCTTGCCGCCAACGGGTTGGCCTATAAACTCGCAAGTTGATATTCAGGAGAACTATGGCAGACGTGTTGGCGGACATTGATGGATTGGCTGCGGAGGCGAGCGGGGAGCTCAGGGCGGCCGCTTCGGTGGGGGATATTGAGACTTTTCGAATCAAGTGGCTTAGCGCAAAGGGCGTGCTCAAGGGGAAGATGGAGTTGATCAAGCAGGTGCCGCCGGATCAAAAGCGGTCGTTTGGGCAGCGCCTGAATGCGGCGAAGGATCAGATTACTTCTGCTTATGAGGAGCGGAAGTTAGAGGTTGACAGCTCTGGTGTTGCTGCCCGTCTGGACATTGATATTACGGAGCCGGGGCGTCGGCCGCAGATTGGCAATCGTCACATTTTGATGAAGGTGATCGACGAGCTTACGGAGCTTTTTGCGCGGATGGGTTTTTCGCAGGCGTCTGGGCCGGAGGTAGAGGATGAATTTCATAACTTCATCGCGCTGAACATTCCCCGCCAGCACCCGGCCCGCGATCCGCTGGACAACTTTTACCTTGCGCCGGCCGGCGGGGAGGGGCCGCTGAGCGCGTATAACAGTGTGCCGGAAGAACACCAGCGCTGTTGCGGACGCAAACCAGCACGGTGCAGATCCGGGTGATGGAAACGCAAAGGCCGCCGATTCGGGTGGTTATCCCCGGGCGTGTTTATCGCCCTGACACCGTGGATCAAACGCACTTTTACATGTTCCATCAGCTTGAAGCGCTGGTGGTGGACAAAGACGTCTCGATGATCGACCTCAAAAGCACAGTGATGCAGTTCGTGCATGCGTATTTTGGGCCGGAGACGAAAGTGCGGTTTCGCCCCAGCTTCTTTCCATTCACGGAACCGTCGGCCGAGGTTGACGTGTGGTTTGAGGATCGCGGGAAGTGGATCGAACTGGGCGGCTGCGGGATGGTTCACCCGAACGTGCTGAAGGTGCTGGAGAAGCAGGGGCTGAACTCGGAAGAGTATTCCGGGTGGGCGTTTGGATTTGGCATTGAGCGGATTGCGATGCGGAAGTACGGGATTGAAGACATCCGCCATTTGTTCGAAAACGACGTGCGGTTTCTGCGGCAGTTTTGATAACGACGAGTGCAGGTGTGTCATGTCCCTTCAACCCGGAATGAGCAGGCGGGGGATGATGAAGGGGCTGCTGGCCGCCGGGGGCGCGTGTGCGCTTGGGGATTGGTTGCGGGCTACCACCACCCGGCCCGCAATTGCGGTCGATGACGCGCTGCGTAAAGACTGGCTGACGCGGTGGGAGAAGAGCATTCTGGGGGATGCGCGGCGGCGGTATTGCGATACGGAGATGGGAGAGGAGCTGGGGTGGATGGTGAGCCCGTTTCTAAATGGGTTTTACTATGGATATCTCGCAACGCGCGACGCGAAGTGGGTGGCGATGCTGATCGACTGGAGCGATGCGTGGATGAAGCGCGGGGTGAAAGAGCCGGATGGATTTACCGGCTGGCCCAAGGCGAGTGGAGCCAGCACGAAGATCGTGCCGGATTTTGTGACGGATAACATGCTGGGCGAGGCGATGGCGCTTCGGCCGGCGGTGTTGATGGCGGACTTGATCCTGAAGACGCCGGGGCTGAAGGAGAAGTATGCGGAGAAGGCGCGGGGGTATATTGATCTGGCGGAGAAGACCTTCGAGAAGTGGGACGCACGCGGGTGCTGGCGCGAGATTAAGGACGGGGGCGTGTGGGTGGTGCCGCCGTTTGGAATCGATGCGAAAGGCGGCGGGTGGAGTGAGGGGTATGACAAGCGCAAGACCGATGGCTTTACACATCCGGCCAACAAGCAAAACCACATTGCGCAATGGCTGATAGTGCTGCATGACGTGACGGGGAAAGCGATTTACCGGGAGCGGGCGGAACAGTGGTGGCGGGTGATGAAGGCGAGGATGCGGGTGCGCGATGAGAAGTATTACGTGTGGAACTATTGGGACCCCGCCGGGCCGTGGGACTACAAGCCGGATGGGTCCACGCGGCATTGGGTGGGCGTGCATCCCAACGGGGGATATTACGATATCGACGTTGATGGGATTGCGGCCGCGCATGCGCATGGGCTGGTGTTTGACGAGCGGGACATGGAGAAGCTGATCGCGACCAATCGGGATTTCATGTGGGACCAGAAGGTGAAGGGGGCGAAGTTCGGCCGGATTGATGGCGGGAAACCGGAGGGGCAGTGGAAGGACACACCGGGTGTGCTGTGGTTTGGCCTGCTGGCGTATGACGCGACGTTGCGGAAGGTGTTTGAGGCGAACCATGAGGCGGGCAGCTGGGGAGGGCTGGCGGAAACGCCGCGGTATCTGGCGATGGGGTGATTCAGAGGTATGACGATGGCTGCGGCGGCTTATTCATGCCTTATAATCTCATCTTCTTAACGTGGATGCACACGTCAGAAGACGGCGCGATTTGCCAACGACAACCGCGCATTGATCTTTGCAGCGGAATTGGGAGGAGGATCTTATGGAATACGTAGCTCGGCCACTGTTGGAGCGGGATTGTCAGCTCGGGGAGGGGGCGTTGTGGGATATTGGCGGGGGCGTGTTGTACTGGGTGGATATTCTGGCGGGGGAGGTGCATCTGTTTGATCCCGGGACGGGAATCGATCAGGTGATTGATGTCGGGTCGCACGTGGGGACGGTGGTGCGGCGGCGGTCGGGAGGATTGGTGGTCGCGGTGGCCGAGGGGATTCGCGGGCTTGACCTTCAGACCAAGAAGGTGGGGGAGGTGATCGCGACGGTGGATTTGAATGGGGGCAAGAGGCGATTCAATGACGGCAAGTGCGATCCGGCCGGGCGGTTCTGGGTCGGGACGATGGACTATAAATTCGCGAAGGGGGCGGGCGAGTTGTATCGGGTGGATGTGGATCACACCGTGCATCGAATGCTGGGCAATCTCACCATCTCGAACGGGATCGTGTGGACCGGCGATGCGAAGACGATGTACTTTATCGATACGCCCACGGGGCAGATCTGGGGGTTTGATTATGACGTTGAGAGCGGCGGGATTTCGAATAAGCGGGTGGCGGTGACCGTGCCCAACGACATGGGGCATCCAGATGGGATGACGGTTGACAGCGAGGACAACGTGTGGGTGGCGCTGTATGGCGGGGGAGCGGTGGGGCGATGGGACCCCAGGACAGGGAATTTGCTGGATAAGGTGGCCGCGCCGGGGGCCAAGGCGGTGACATCGTGTGCGCTGGGGGGCAAGGATCTGGATGAGTTGTACATCACCACGGCCGCCCAGGATGTGAAGACCCAGCAGGATCGGGAGGAGCAGCCGTTGGCCGGATCGTTGTTTGTGGCGCGGGTGAAGGCGGCGGGGTGGCGGCGTTTGAGTATGCGGGGTGAGGGGAGGGCCAAGTGAGATTGAGGTATGATGGGGCGATGCGAATTCGGCTGATGATTGCGCTGGTGATGATCGGGCTTTTGTCGCCGCGAGCGTTCGGGTGGGGGACGACCGGGCATGTGATTGTGGCGCGGATTGCGGAGGATCGGCTATCGAAGGAGGCCAGCCAGAAACTGAGTGATTTGCTGGCGGCCGATGATAGCGCTTCGGAGCATGGCCGCCTGTCTGATCCGTATGTTTCGAATTGGGCGGACATGATTAAAAAGTCAAACGGCACCAGTCCGTGGCATTGGGTGGATATTCCGTTGGAGGCGGACAGTTATGATGCGAAGCGGGATTGTCCGCAGGATGAACAGGGAGACAAGAAGGGATGTCTGGTGGGGCATTTGTCGGAGCAGATCGCGCTCTTGTCGGATCGGAAAATAGCAGATCGGGATCGGGAGCGGGCGCTGAAGTATGTGGTGCATTTTATGGGGGACATCCATCAGCCGCTGCATTGCGTGATGTGGGAGAATGATCGCGGTGGCAATGATCGGAAGATCAAATATATTGCAGATATTCGGCCTGCGGATGCGAACCTGCATGCGCTGTGGGATAGCGTGCTGATTGGGGAGGCGCTGGGGCACAAGACTGACCATGAGAGCGTTTTGAAATATGCGGATGCATTGGCCGGACGGATTGATGCGGCGGCGGCGGCAGAGTGGTTGAAGGCCAAGACGCCCGAGGAATGGGCCAATGAGACGCACGCGGTGGCGAAGGCGGCGGTTTACAAAGGAGTGGAGCGGGATAAGTCGGCCGTGACGGTGATTACGGAGGAGTATGTGAAAGCGAAAAGGCCGGTCGTGGATGGGCAGTTGATGAGGGCGGGAGTGCGGCTGGCGGGGGTGTTGGAGAGGGCGCTGGGGGACGGGGCGGTGGGAAACGAGGGGAAGTGATGGCTGCGGAAGGATGCCGAGTGTTTAGGCGCTGGCGGCGGCGAGGGCTGGGCCGGGGTTGAGGTTGAGTGATTCGCAAAGTGCGGCCAGGACGAGCAGGACGTTGTTGCGCTGGCTGGTGTGGCCCATCAGGCCGATGCGCCAGGCCTTGCCTTTGAAGTCGCCCAGGCCGCCGCCGATTTCGATGTTGTAATCGGCGAGAAGGCGTTTGCGGATGGCCAGGTCGTCGGCGCCGGTGGGGATTTGGACGACGTTCAGTTGGGGGAGTTGGTGGTTGGGATCGGTGAGAAGAGAAAGGCCCACGGCCGACAGGCCCGCCTTGAGGGCGCGATGGTGCTGGGCGTGTCGGTCGAAGCGAGGCTGGAGGCCTTCTTCACAAACAATGCGGAGGGCTTCGTGGAGTGCGTAATTCATGGAGATGGGGGCGGTGTGGTGGTAGAAGCGTTCATCTCCCCAGTAGCGCTCGACCATCGACATGTCGAGGTACCAGCTTTGCACTTTGGATTTGCGGGCATGGATGGTTTCGAGGGCGCGGGGGCTGAAGGAGGCCGGGGAAAGGCCCGGCGGGCAACTGAGGCATTTCTGTGTCCCGCTGTAGGCCGCGTCGACGCCCCACGCATCCAGAGTGACGGGCACGCCCGCCAGGGAGGTGACGCAGTCCATGAGGAGGAGCGTGCCGGCGTCGTGGCAGATTTGGCCGAGATGTTCCATGGGCTGCCAGGCACCCGTGGAGGTTTCGGCGTGAACGATGCCCAGGACCTTGGGGCGGATTTTCTTGATGGCGTCGGCGATCTGGTCAGGCTCGAAGACGCGGCCCCAGGGCTGGTCAAGCTGGGTGACGTTTGCGCCGCAGCGCTGGGCGACATCGACCATGCGCTGGCCAAACACGCCGTTGACGCCGACGATCATCGTGTCGCCCGGTTCGATGAGATTGGCGACACACGCTTCCATGCCAGCCGATCCGGTGCCGCTGACGGCGAGGGTGAGTTTATTTTCGGTTTGGAAGGCGAAGCGGAGCATCTTCTGGGTTTCGTTCATGATGCGGATGAACTCGGGGTCGAGATGGCCGATGAGGGGTGTGGACATGGCGCGCAGGACGCGGGGATGGACGTCGCTGGGGCCGGGACCCATGAGGATTCGAGAGGGCGGGGCAAGGGGAGGTATGGTTGGAGGGGCGATGGGGTTGGGCATGGGAGGAAAAGAGAGAGGAGGCGTTGCGGGAAGTCAAGATCGCGGATTACTTACGCTGGTGTTGGAGGAGCCAAGTGTAGAGATCATCGCGGGCGTAGGCGGCCGTCCACGAGTCGTGGGCGGCCGCGGGGTCGATGGTGAAGC
This sequence comes from uncultured Phycisphaerales bacterium, assembly GCA_963788015.1. Taxonomy (GTDB): domain Bacteria; phylum Planctomycetota; class Phycisphaerae; order Tepidisphaerales; family Tepidisphaeraceae; genus JBBRHH01. Next base: position 308,942 of record CAWBEY010000010.1, on the reverse strand, counting down.
GGATGTTGCCGCCGACTTTTTTGACGGCCTCGACCATGTCCTGATCGTCGCGAAGGGGGACAACGTCGTCTTTTGCGCCGTGGAAGGCCCAGATTGGAATGTCTTGGAGGAGCGGTGCGTCGGTGGGGTCCCAGGCGCCGCAGATGGGGACGGCGGCGGCGAAGCGGGCAGAGTATTGGCTGGCCATCATCCATGTGCCGTAGCCACCGAGGCTGAGGCCGGTGAGGTAGATGCGCGTGGCATCAACGCGGAGGCGTTGGATCGTTTGATCGAGAGCATCAGAGAGATCGGCGGGGTTCCAATCGACATCGGCGGGGTTTTGCGGGGCGATGACGATGAACGGGAGGGAGTGATCGTGTTCGAGGCGCGCGGGGAGGCCGGCGGCTTTGACGGCGTCAAGATTGGCGCCACACTGGCCACTGCCGTGCAGGAAGAGGATGAGGGGCCAACGTCTGGCCGCATCGGCATCGTAATCGGCGGGCAGGTAGGTGAGATATTTGTAGGGTTGGAGGTCGCCGGTTTTCTTTTTGAGGTCATGCCACCAGATGGCGTCGCGGACGGCGGCGCGGGCGTGGCCGCCCGGTTTGGTTTCGTAGAGGGCGGCCAGGACGACGGCGGCCTGCGGGTTGGAGCCGAAGTCGGTGAAGCGGTCCTTGAGGTGGCTGGCGAGGGTGAAGGATTGCTGTTGAAGGACGGCGGGATCGATGCCGGCGCCCTTGGGAAATTGTGCGCTGACGCTGAGGCGCATTTCGTCCCAGTTTGCTATTTCGGGCTGGCGGAAAAGGGTGGCGAAGCGTTTGAAGGTTTGGCCTGCTTCGGTCGTAATCTCCATGATTGCGCCATAGCGGCCGGGGGCGTCGGCGGTGGTGACGAGTTCGTGGGCGGCGTTGTAGTAGGTTGTTTTGAGGGTGTGCGGGCCGATCAAATCTTCGACGAGGGAAGGATCCGCGAACTGGCCTTGTGGGAATGCCTTTTGACTGAAGACAGCGGGATTGAAGACGAAGGGAAGTTGTTCAAAGGTTTGCATGCGCTGCTCGTCGAGGGAAGGGAGTGAGACTTGGCCGAGGAGTTTGTTGTTGGAGAAGAGGGCGAGTTGGCGGTAGGGGTGGCCCAGGGGTGGGATGGGGAATGAGAGGCGGGCGACGTGATTGTCGTCGGTGCTGGTGGGCGGTGAAGTGGTGAGGAGTTTGTCGCCATCGCGGAGTTGGAGGGTTGATGTGGCGAGGGTGGTGGTGGAGCGGACTTCGACGACGGCATGGCGGAAGTGGTGATAGCCGGCGGTGACGGCGAGATTGATGGGGGGGCTGGGTTTTTCGGACAGGCGGATGCGGTGCATTTTCTGGCTGTCGTTCCAGGATTGAGCAGAGGGATACCAGACGAGTGGGCCGCCGGTGTTGGGTGGGCCATTGACGTAGAGCTGAAAGGCGAGCTCGCGGTTGGGCTGTGGCTTGATGTCGAGGTTTTCCCAGGGCAGGAGGACTTCGAGGAGATAGCCGTGGGCGGACTTGGAGCGCTGGGCGATGCAGGTGATGTCGTGACTTTTCAGAGATTTGGAGATTCGATGATCGTGGGGGTGAATGCGCGAGCGGTCGTGGGAGGAGTCGATTCCGGGGCTGATGATGAACTGGGTGATATCGGGGGAGCCGGCAGAAGGTGACATGAAGAGTTCGACGCTGCTGCCCTTGTAGAGCTCAGATTCCAGCCGAGCCTCGGCCGGCTGCGGATCGTGAACATCGACAAGGACCAGTAGGCCGCGTTGGTCCCAGGCGAGACGAAATTTTGCATCCAGGCTTGAACGAATTGGGCGATCGGGATTGCCGTTGCCAAGCACGTTGACCAGGAGCCCGCCTTCGCCCCAGTCGTCGCTTCGGGCGTCTATGGCAACATCGTTTAGGCGCGGCACATCGTATATCAGGTCGTCGTGCGCATCGGGCACTGCCGCCACCAAGCATGGGAGCGATGCGATCACGATGATCGTCACCAAAGGCCAGTTGCGAACGCTCATGCCAGCCATTCGCGAAGACCATACCATCAAACGATCCGGGAGATAGTGATAGTTGCTGGTCAGTGGGGGGTTCAGGGGATATATTTCATCCAGTAAACTCGTCGGCAAGAGATGTCCGTGCATTGGGCTGCTTGATGACCACCACAATAGATGCTCCCCTCATTTCGGCGGTGATTCCAACGGTGGGCAGGGCAGAATATTTGACGAGATGCCTTGCTTCGCTGGCAGGCCAAACAATGGGGGTGCAGGAGGTGATCATCGTGCATGCAGGGGCTGATTTTGAGACGGAGGAAGTTGTGAGGGACCCGCGGTGGGCGACGGCGGGAATGCAGGTGGTGTATCACCGATACGGCGAGAGAAACGCGGCGGCGCAGCGGAATTTTGGGGTGGCGCAGGCGCGGGGGGATTGGTTGCTTTTCCTGGATGACGACGTTGAGTTCGAGCCGGAATGGGTCGAGGAGATGATGAGGCCAATGCTCGGAGATGCAGGAGTTGCGGCGACGACGGGGCACATCACGAATCAGTTTCTATTTGAGCCGCCGCCAAGTTTTCGATTGTATATACGGCTCTTTTACCGGGTGAGGCCGGATAAGATGGCGGGGCGCCTGATCGGTCCGGCGATTCAGACGGGGTTTGCCAGTATTCCTCTTGAAGTGACGCCGGTGGAGTGGCTAAGTGGGGGATGTGCTGCCATTCGGCGCGAATCGTTTGACCGGGTGGGGGGGTTTGCTCCATATTTTGCCGGAAGCTCGCCAGGCGAAGATATGGATCTGGGGTATCGACTGAGCCGCGGATGGAAGGTGATGTTTGTTCCATCGGCGCGGATTCATCATTTTCAAGCTGGTGGGGGACGCGAGAAGCTGGCGCACGAGCAATATCAGTCGATGCGATCACGTTACGCGATACTTCGTCGGGCGATGGGGCGCGGGAAGTTTAGCGCGCTGTTGGAGGTTTTTGGGTGGGTGGTGTTTCAGGGGATTTCGGAAGTCCTGTCGCTACGGAAGTCGATCAGGCCGCGTTTCCTGCCGGCGTGGTGGGGCCGTCTTCAAGGCATGTGGTCGTGCGTGTGGTGGACGCCGCCTGAGAATACATGCGGCTTGGCGCAAGAGCGGATCGGCCGGCGGGAGAAGGCGCATTGAAGCGGTTGCTGGTGTTGAACGAGTATGCCATCGGCTACCCGAGTGGGTTTGGCCAAACCTTGTTCAGTCTGTTGCAGGAGTATCCGGGGGAGTTGCTGTGGGATGCACATCCGGCGACCGCGCCGGCGCCACCGGAGCGGCGGTTGGGTACGGCCATACCGTTTTCCCTTCCAGCGCGTCCAAAGTGGTGGCCGGTGAGGGGGCGGCTGCATTTGTTGTACTGGCCGATGTTGAAGTTGCACCAGTGGGCGGCGGAGGGAAGGGAGGCCAACAGGCTGATCGAGTTGATCCGGCGGGAGCGAATCGACGCTCTGATGTGCAGTCCCGTGAATCCATGGACGCTGCGCATTGCGCTGCACGTACACAAGGTGGTTGCGGGGTTGAAGCTGATTTTCTTTGTGATGGACGATTGGGAAGGGCATCACCTTTCCTACGGGCTGCCTTACACACAGTCGCGGCGAAGGCTGCTCGGAGAGATGATTGAGCTTGCGGCGGTGCGGCTGGCGGTGTCGGGGGAGATGGCCGGGCGGTATAGGATTGAGTTTGGGGGGGACTGGCTGGTGATGCACAATGGCGTCGACGTTGCGGGCATGGCTGGTGTGGCCATGGAGGGGCTGCAGCCGAAGCTGCGGAAGATATTTCTGGCGGGAGACGTGAACGTTTTTCGGCATGATGCCGTGACGGCATTTGCGCGGGGTTTGCAGTTGTACAATCAGGACGCCGCTGAGCAGGCGGAGCTGCGGATCCAAGGAATCGTGGATTGGGAATATCGTCACCGGCTCGAGCAGACGGGTTGCGTGAAATGGATGGAGCGTTCGACCCATGCGGAATGTCTTGAGATGATGCGCAGCGCTGACCTGCTTTATCTGCCGCTGGCGTTTGAGGAGCGGGTGCAGCGGATTGCGGAGTTGTCGCTGCCTACGAAGCTGCCGGAATATCTGGCGTCGGGGCGGCCGGTTTTCTTTCATGCCCCTGAGCGGTCGGCGGTTTTTCAGTGTGCCAGGCGGTGGGACCTGCAGCCGCGCCTGTCGGTTGCGACGCCGGAGGCGGTGTGTGCGCTGCTGCGCGATTACGTGCAGGGACGGGTGTGTTATGATCCGGCCCGGGCCCAGGCGGCGGTGCGCGGGGAGTTTGATTTAGTGGCACTGCGCAGGCGGCTATATGAGGCGATTGGAAACTAATTGGCGAGCGGTGACGGTGTCGATCTGGAGGTGCAGGTGGCGAACATGTGGACCAACGCTCTGTCGCTGGCCGGGAATCCGCGACTGTTGCGCAGCTATTTGAAGTTCAAGCTTCCCGGGCTCGTCGGGCGTTCGCCTAAAGCTCGTTTGCCTTTTGGGGCGTGGGTTTCCACACGCACTTTCACGGAGTTTGCCAATCTTGATTACGTTATGCCCTCCGAAGCGGAAGTGAACCTGCTTCGGCATTGTGCTGCGCAGCCTGGGGCGGTGCTTTTTGATGTCGGGGCGAACGTGGGAATATGGAGCACGATGATGGCAAAACATAATCCCGCGGCCCGTATTTACGCGTTCGAGCCTGCGCCTTTTACATTCGAGATGCTAGTGCAAAACGTTGAAGCCAATGGCGCGAGCAACGTCACGTGCGAAAACTCGGCTGCGGCTGAAGTCGAGGGCCGGCTGCGATTCGAGGAGCCGCCCAATGCATTCCTGCTGAGCCGCCTGGCGCCCCGTGGCGAGGGGGCGCCGGCATGTGAGCGATTTGCGTCGGCCAAGGTAGTGGAGGTGCAGGGCGTTGTGCTTGACAGTTACTGTGCAGCACACGGCGTCGAGCACATTCACTTCATGAAGATTGATGTGGAAGGGGCGGAACCTCTTGTGTTGCGTGGGTTATCCCGGATGCTACGAGAGCGACGAGTCGATCGCATTTTGATTGAAGCCGAAGCGGTGAATCTCGAAGCAATGGGGGCTTCGACGACGCAACTGTGTGCAGTTGTTGAATCGGTTGGATATGCTCTTTTTAAACTCGATAAAGACGGCCAGCCGGGCAAATCCATGGCCGCGGCGGAGCTGACCGGAAATGTACTTTGCATGCCCCGCTCTGCCTGAGTGTTATGATCTTGCGCGATTCATGAAGATACTTCACGTTATTCAGTCGATGGATCCGGTTGGCGGGGGGCCGCCGTTGATTTCATTTCACCTGGCTGCGGCGCAGGCGGGGCTGGGGCATGAGGTTCATACGCTTTCGTACAGCAACGGTCGGGACACGGAGCGGATGGCTGAGGAGTTTGCGGCCGTGCCGCATGGGAAATTGGTGCAGATGCATCAACTTCAGCAGATTGGGATACTGGACAGGCTCACGGCGTACGGGGCACGCCAGACGCTTCGGGGGCTGGTGGCGCAGGTGGATGTGGTGCATTTGCATGGGGTTTGGGAACCATTGCTTCTGGCGGCGGCGAAGATCGCGCGGCAATTGAGGCGGCCTTATTTTGTGCTTGTGAATGGGATGCTGGATGAGTGGGCGCTGTCGCAGAAGCGGTTGAAGAAGTTTTTTGCGTTGTGGGTGGCGTATAGGCGGATGCTGGATCATTCGGCCGGGCTGCACATTGCCAATGGGGTTGAGGAAGAGCGGATTCGGCCGCTGGGGCTGGTGGCGGCGCGGGTGGTGATTCCCAATGGAGTGTCGCTTGGCGAGAACGAATGGCCGGCGAAGGACGATTTTCACAAATTGCATCCGGAGCTGGAGGGCAAGGCGTACATCCTTTTTCTTGGGCGGCTTCATCCCAAGAAGGGTTTGGATTATCTGATTGACGCGATAGCGGAGGTGGGCAAGACCTGCCCGGAGGTGCGATTGGTGATTGCGGGGCCGGACAACGGTGCGCAGGCGGGTGCGATGGAGCAGGTGAGGCGTCTGGGTCTGGAGAGGCGGGTGCATTTTGTTGGACCACAGTATGGTCCGGAGAAGCGGGCAGCTTTGGCGGGGGCGTTTGCTTTTGCCTTCCCAGCCGTCAGGAGGGTTTTAGCCTGGCAATTCTGGAAGCGCTGGCGGCCGGGCTGCCGGTGGTGATTTCCGAGGCGTGTAATTTTCCGGATGTGGCGGAAGAGGCGCAGGAATCGTGGCGCCGCCTGATGCAGCGTTGATTGGTCAGGCCCTGGCGAGCATCTGCGGTAGGCCGGAAACTAGGGAGGCGATGGGCAATGCGGCGCGGGCGCTGGTTCACTCCCGATTTACGTGGGAGCGGGTGGCGCAGCAGACTATCGAAGCATATGCGGTGGCTGGCGCGGGCAACGGGGCGGGGATGATGGGGTGGGAGCGGCCGCTGCGCGTGCTGCATGTTGCATCGAAGCTTGATCCCAAGCGTGGTGGGCCGATTATCGCGCTGTTTGGATTGGCGGAGGCGCAGGCTCGGGCGGGGTTGCAGACGGCGATTGCTTCTACTTTTGAGGGGAGTGATGAGCTTTACATGGTGGATCGACTTCGGCGTGAGAAAGTGACCGTTCAGGTTCTGGGGCCGGTGGCCGGGGGATTTGGGTGGCATCGCAAGACGCGGCCGTTTATTCAGCGGATGGTGGAGCAGGCGGACGTGGTTCACATTCACGCGCTGTGGGAGGACATTCTTTACCACGCAGCGCGAACGGCGCGGAAGCTGGGGATCCCATACATCGTTCGGCCGTGCGGGATGCTGGAGCCGTGGAGTCTGCGGCAGAAGTCCTGGAAGAAGCGGATTTACCTTTGGTTGCGCCTGCGAGGAGTGCTCGATGGCGCCGCGGCGATTAATTACACGGGGATTCGGGAGAAAATTGAGGCCGGGCCGCTGGAATTAAAGCCGCCGGCGCTGGTGGAGCCGATTGGGGTGGATCTTCGGGAATTCGCCCAACTGCCCGCGCCGGGACGTTTCGGGCGCTGCACCCGGCGCTGGGCGATCGGCCCATGGTTATTTTTCTGAGCCGCCTGCATCCGAAGAAGGGGCTGGAATATTTAATACCGGCATTTGCCAGGGCCAATCTTGGCGAGGCGATGCTGGTGATTGCGGGGCCTGACGCGGACCATTACAGGGCACAGGTTGAGCGGATGGTGGAGGAGCATGGGCTGACGCAGCGGACGGTTTTTACGGGGATGCTGTACGGCCAGCAGCGGATCGCGGCGCTGGCAGACGCGGATTTGTTTGTGCTGCCGAGTCATCAGGAGAACTTTGGGATCGCGGTGATCGAGGCGCTGGCGGCGGGGTTGCCGGTTGTGGTGTCGGAACATGTGAATATTTACCCAGAGATTGTGGCGGCGGGCCTGGGCTCAGCCGTGCCGTTGGAGGTAGGCGCATTGGCTGGTGCGATGGCGCGGTGGATGGGGGACAAGGCGCTTTCGGGAGGGGGTGCGGGAAAAGGCGCGGGCATTCGTGTGGGAGAAATACGACTGGGACCAGATCGCAAAGCGATGGGCCGAGCATTATGAGGCGATGACGGCGCGAAGGGGTGAATTTGGGGATGCTTGATGGCGCTGGCGGCGGGTGCTATTGTTGATGATTCCTAAAAGGGAAGGAACCGTCGAGCAGTCGCGCGTGCTGTTTGGACGAGGCAGGCGTCTTTGAGCACTTCAGATTTTGCACCATTGATTTGACACCGCGCAGGTAAGTGACGCATGTGTGGGATCGCCGGCGTGATTGCGCGGGACCGTGATCTGGTGGCAGACGCCCTGCCGCCGATGGTGGCGGCCCAGATTCACCGCGGGCCTGACGATGGGGGGCAGGTTATCCTTCCTTTTGGCGACCGGGTGCTGGGGCTGGGTCATCGCCGGCTGTCGATTCTTGATCTTTCCAGTTGCGGGCATCAGCCGATGGTGCATCCCGACACCGGAGATCAATTGGTCTTCAATGGTGAGATTTACAACTATGTGGGGCTGCGCAAGGAATTGGAATCGCTTGGGGAGCGATTTGTTGGCCATAGCGATACGGAAGTGTTTCTGCACGGCTTGAGCCGCTGGGGGGCGAATTTTCTCAAGCGGCTTCAGGGCATGTATGCGATTCTGTTTTACGAGGCTGGTCGGAGGCGGTTGCTGGTTGCGCGCGACCCGATGGGGATCAAGCCGCTGTATGTCTGCAAGACGGGCGGCGCGATCCTATTCGCCAGCGAAGTGCGGGCGATCCTGATGTCGGGGCTGAGCGGGCGGGAATTGAACATGCAGGCGGTGGCGACGTTCCTGGCTTTTGGGGCGGTGCAGGAGCCTAATACTATTTTCAAGGGAATTTCGTGTATCCCGCCGGGCAGCTACCGGTATTTTGAATCGAGCGGGAGCGAGGCCGAGTCGAAAGACTTTCGGTTTTGGGATTTCCCGGCGGCCGGGGCGGGGAGTAGCAACGGCGATGCAACCCAAGGCGGGGCGGCGATTGCGGTGCGGGAGACGCTTACCAGCGCGGTCCAGGACCATCTGGTGAGCGATGTGCCGGTGGGGGTGATGCTTTCCAGCGGGCTGGATAGCTCGGCCATCAGCGCCATCGCGGCACGCCATTCATCCGACCTTCGAAGCTTTACGGTGGGATTCGCCGACGAGCCGGATTTAAGCGAGTTGGACTTGGCGCGGGAGACGGCGCGGCTGTACGGATTGAAGCACACGGAGATCAACATCACCGGCGCCTGAGGCGGAGGCGGCCGCGACGCAGTGGCTGGAAACGCTGGATCAGCCTTCATTTGATGGGTTGAATGTTTATGTGATCGCGAAGGCGGTGCGGGCACAAGGGATTCGCGTCGCGCTTTCTGGCGTGGGTGGAGATGAGCTGTTCGGGGGATATCCATCGTTCATGGACGTGCCGCGATTGCACAGGCTTGTGCGGGCGATGCGCTGGCTGCCGCGGCGGGTGCGCCTGATGGTGGGGCGGATGGCGACGGCCAACGCGTCAGAGTCGGTGAAGCAGAAGATGGGGGACATCCTGGGCGGGGAGGGGACGGTGCTGAGCCTGTATTTTCAGAGGCGGCGCGTGATGTCGAATCTTCAGCTCAATCGGCTGGGGATTCGCTGCGGTGACCTTGGGTTGCTGGACTGTTTTATGCCAGCGGAGGCGATCAACGGATTTGCGATGGATCCGATGGATGTGGTGGCCGGGGTGTCGCGGCTGGAGTCACGATATTACATGGGGAACGTGCTGCTGCGTGACAGCGATACCAATGGAATGGCGCATGGGCTGGAGATTCGCGTGCCGATGCTGGATCAGCGGATGCTGGAGCTGATGTACGATTTGCCGGGGGACGTGGTGTTGCCAGCGGGCAGGCCCGCGAAACATCTGTTGAGGGAAGCGTTTGCCCACGACCTGCGGCCGGAGTTGCTGAACCAGAGAAAGCGGGGTTTTGTGCTGCCAATTCGGCGGTGGATGCGCGGCTCGTTGCGGGAGATTTGTCAGGAAGGGCTGGCATTTTTGAAGGGGAGCAACATTGTGGATGCGCCGGGCGTAGATTCGCTGTGGAGCGCGTTCATGCATGAGCCGGAGTCGCCAATCTGGTCGCGCGCTTTCACATTATGCGTTCTGGGCCTGTACGTAAAACGCATGAGTGCGGTTTAGTGATTTTGGCAGTCGGAGTTTCCTTGCCGGCATTCTGGGTTAGTATCTGCGCTGATGCGGCGGGGGCCCGTTGCAAGGTTCCGGCATTGTTTGCAGGCACAGAGCGTGTCGTTGAGTTGGGAAGCGGCGGAGGGCGCGGCCGGGTTATGGTGGCGGGTGGGCGGGTTGAATCGTCTAATCATTGCACGCGAGTGACCGCGGGCGATTCGAGTGATTCGTGGATTTGCATGAAGGCGGGTGGCGCAGGGCGCGTTACCGTTGAGGTGGCGCTCCTGGATTTAAATCAATATTATTGGCGCAGGAGCGGTTCGACGCTGTATGTGTCCAGCGACCTGCGCCTGCTGGTTGAAAAGGCGATGAAGCATGATGATGCAGCGCTATGTTCGATGCTGCAGTTTGGCGCGATCGTGCCGCCGCTTTCGCCGTATGAGGCGATCCGGCGCTTCACGCCCGGCCGGCGTTACATCATCGACGGGCGCGATTTGTCGATGACGGATGAGCCGGTACTGCTTCCAGAAAATGGGAGCGGCAAATCAGACGCGTCGCCATCCATTGACGAACAGGCCGATGTTGTGGTGCGGGTTTTGGACGAGACGATTGCGAAGCTTGCGCCGGATCAAGCGCCGGTGGTGTTGTTTAGCGGCGGGGTGGATTCCGGATTAATCGCAGCGCGGTCGGCGGCGCTGGGATGGCGCGACACGCGGCTTGTACATTACAGTCTGGGCCCGGCCGATCCGGAGACGTCGGTGGCCCGGGAGATGGCACGGGCGCTTGGACTGCGGTTTGAGCAGGTGGACCACGATGCGGATGCGGTCGCGCGGGTTTTGCCTGCGTTCGCACAGATCTATCCGTATCCGTTTGCGGACGTGTCGGTGGTTCCGACATTCGAGCTTGCGACGGCGGTGATGGAGTGCTTTGAAGCGCCCGCCAGTGTGCTGGATGGGACGGGGGCGGACGGCTGTTTTGGCATGTATCGAAAATTCGCGGATTGGCGGCGGGTGTACCAGGTCCCGCGTTTCATGCGCAAAGCGGCGAGCGTCTGGTATGGGGTGGGCTCGGCTTGGCGATCTGATAAGCGCTTTGAACTTCGTTCGCGCGTGCTGCGGCGGTCGGTTCAGATGGATCTACTGGCGGCCACCATCGCCCAGAATCCAATGCATGGGATCGCCTACCAGTTTCCAGACGCGGTCTGTCGAAGCGTCCATGACTCAATCGATGACTGGGTGGAGCAGGTTTATCCTGGAGAATCGCAAAAGGTTCGTGCCAGCGGGTTGGACGTGATGCTGGTGTGTTGCGGGATATTTGGACAAAAGACGCACGCGCCTCTGGCGCGGCAGACGCGGATGGGCTATCCGTTTCTCAAGCAAGAGATGGTGCGACTTGGTTTGTTTGAGGCATCGGGGTGGGTGGGGAATGAGGTGCCCAAGGCGCCGTTGCGGCACGCGCTTGCGCGGCAGGTTCCGGGGTCGCTGGTGCATCGGGCCAAGAGCGGGTTTGTTCCGCCGCTGAAGGAGATATTTCAGCACCCGCTTTTTTTACAGGCGTTTGATGAGGCGATTGATGCGGATGGGGCGGTGGGGCGGTGGTTGTGCCGGCCGGTGATGAACGAGATTCGCAGATGTCTGGCCATGGGGTCGCCCCTGGCGGGTCAGACCTACTCGTTCGCCTGGTCGGTGGCTATATTGTCGCTCTGGCTTGGGCAGGTGGAGAGGGCCGCGCCGGAACCAACGGTTTGATTCACATGATCGCACGACACTGCTCCAAGGACTCGCGATGAGAGTGGCAATTTGCTGGCCTGGCGTGAGCGGGTACATGGCCTCCTGCTGGCGGATGCTGGCGGCCCGGGCGGATGTTGATCTTCTGGTGATTTCGTGGGCGTTTAAGCCGGAATCGGAAATTGGATTTGATGCGTCGGTGATGGCCGGCGTGCCGAGTCACGTTTATCCGACTGAAGCAGTTGCGCCGGCCGAGGATTTGGCGCGGCGGGTGGTGGAATACCGGCCGGACGTGGTGGCTTTTTCGGGCTGGCATTGGAAGGCGTTTACGGGGCTGCTGGATCATCCTGCACTGGCGGGGGCGAAGTTTGTGATGGGGATGGACACGCCCATGCGCGTATGGTGGAAGGCCTATGCGACGTGGCTGCGGGTGGGGCGGTTAATGCGGCGAATGGATCGGGTGATGGTGGCCAGTGAGCGGACCTGGCAGTACGCCGCGCTTTCTGGGCGTGCCGGAGGGAAGAATTCGGCGCGGCATATATGGGTTTGATTATGACGCGTTTGCGCCGCTGTATGAAAAGCGGCGGGCGCGGGCACAGGGGTGGCCACGGCGGTTTTTGTATATGGGGCGATATGCGCCGGAGAAGGGAATCGATGTGCTGCTGAAGGCGTATCGCGCGTATCGCGGGCGGGTGAGCGATCCGTGGCCGCTGGCGTGCTGTGGGAAGGGGGCGATGCGAGATCTTCTGGCGGGCGTGGAGGGGGTGGAGGATCGTGGGTTTGTTCCGCCGTCGGAGCAACCGCCGATTCTGCTGGAGAGTGGGGCGTTTGTGATCGCCAGCAACTATGAGCCGTGGGGGGTTGCGATAGCGGAGGCGCAGGCTTCGGGGTTGCCGATCATCTGCACGGAGGCGTGCAGCGCGGGCATCGAGCTGGTTCGGCCATATTTCAATGGTTTGACGAGCCCGACCGGCGATCCGGAGTCGCTTGCCAAGGCGCTGGTGTGGATGCATCGGAATTACGAGTCACTGCCGCTGATGGGGCAGCGGGGACAGCCATTTTCGGCGGCGTTTTCAGCACAGGCATGGACGGAGAAGTGGCATGGGATGTTTGAGGAATTGGTGTCTGGGGGCGATGGGGGCAAGTAGGTTTTCGATCTTTCGGGGCGGGCGGACGTATGGATGTGGCGGGGATGGCTTTTGGTAGAATGATCGGAAACCGTTCGATGAAGCGATTGATCCTATTGTTGGTTGGAGTGGGGTGTGCGGTGGCGGGTTGCACGCGTGGGCCGGGCGTTGAGGCGCGCGTGGCGGCGAAGGCGGAAGCGCCGGCGATGGCCGAGCCGTTTCCAATTCCGGTGGTGGAGATGCGCGGCGATGGGGATGCGATTGGGGTTCAGCATGCGAGGCAGCTTTTGCCGGTGATTCAATTGCTGCACGAGCAGTACCTGAAGACGATTTTTTCCAACGACGGCATTCATCAGCAGGCGCTGGTTGGGGCGGCGGCGTTTGAAGCGCATGTGCTTGCCGCGGCATCTGGAGGAAATCAAATCACTGGCGAAGGGGGCGGGGATGGAGGAGCGGGAGGTGATGCTGGCCAACTGCTTTCTCGACCTGGTGCCGATGGTGGCATGCTCGACGATCACACTGCCCGCGTCGGCCGCGCCCGACGGAGTGGCGCGGTTCGGGCGCAACCTGGACTTCCCTTCGTTCAACGTGGCGGACAAGAACAGCGTGGTGCTGATTTATCATCCGAAGGACAAGTATGCGTTTGCAGCGATCAGCTGGCCGGGGCTGGTGGGGGTGTTGTCGGGGATGAATGAACATGGGCTGGCGCTGTGCAATATGGAGGTGACGCGTTCATTCGCGCTGCCGCGGGCGATGCCTTACACGCTGCTGTATCGGACGGTGCTGGAGCAATGCAGGACGGTGGACGAGGCGATTGACTTGTTGAAGCAGAGCGGCCGGCAGACGCCGAATAACTTGATGTTGATGGATGCGTCGGGGGCGCGGGCGGTGGCGGAGATTACGCCGCGGGAGGTGATTGTGAGGCGGGCCGATGAACGTGAGGCGCTCATCAGCACCAATCATCACCGTGGATCGGGAAGCGGAGATCGGGCCGGGCGCTGCGAGCGGTACGATTATCTGCACGAAGAGTCTGCCAGGGATTTTGGAAAGATCGATCAGGCCAAGTTGCAGACGATGCTGGGGCACGTGGCGCAGGGAAAGTTGACGCTGCAGTCGATGATCTTTGAGCCGGCGAATCGGGTGATCTGGCTGGCGGTGGGGAAGGATGCGCCCAATACACAGGAATTTCATCGGCTGGACCTGAAGGAGAAGTTTTTGCATTGATGCACGTTATTTTGTCCGTTTGCATGCGTGGGTTGGGCGCGTAGGTTCAGCGCGGACGGACGCATGAAGGTGATTGTGTTGTTGAACGCGGCGGCGGGGTCGGCCGGTGACGGTGGGGACATCGTACGGACGTTGGAGTCGGCGTTTGCCGCGGCGGGGATTGAGGCGCGTATTGAGCAGGTTGGGCCGGGGGAACTTGCGGAGGCGGCGCGCCGCGCGGCCGGATCATCGGTGGATGCGGTGGTGGTGGGGGGCGGGGACGGGACGATCAGCACGGTGGCGGAGGCGATGGCCGGAAACGCAAAGCCGCTGGGAATTTTGCCGCTGGGAACGCTAAATCATTTCTCAAAAGACCTGAAGATACCGGCCGAAATCGCTTTGGCGGTGGGCGTTATTGCGGCCGGGCATGTGACAGCGGTGGACGTGGCGGAGGTGAATGGGAAGATTTTTATCAACAATTCATCCATCGGAATCTACCCCCGGGCGGTGCGACGGCGCGATGGCCAGCAGGAGCGGCTTGGGCGTGGGAAATGGCTGGCGATGCTGCTGGCGGTGATCAGCGTGTTTCGGCGGTTTCCGCTGATGACGGTGCAGTTGATGGGAGTTGGGGAGCCGATTCACCGGCGAACGCCGTTCGTATTCGTCGGGAACAACATCTACGAATTAAGCCTGTTCAACCTCGGCGGCAGGGCGGCGCTGGATCAGGGTAAGCTCTGTGTTTACGTGGCGCGGCGGACGACGCGGCGCGGGATTATCGTGTTGGCGCTCCGGGCCATCTTTGGTGTGTTGAGCCAGTCGAAGGACTTTGATTCGCTGTGCGTATCGGAACTTCGGATTGAAACGCAGCGGCGACGGTTGCTGGTGGCGATGGATGGGGAAGTAACGGCGATGACGCCGCCGCTGCACTATCGGGTGAGGTCGAGGGCGCTGCGGGTGTTTGTGCAGCGATCCGTTGAGGAGACATAACTGCGTAAATAAATGTCTCGCAGAAGTTCTGCGAAAAGAGATGACAATGAAGAGCAGCACCCCCTACTGGAAAATGACGCCGGCGCAACTCCGGGATGCGACCAGGGAGTATGACGATCCCAATTACGTTCCAAAGGACCTGCCAAAGACGCCGGCAGAGAGAGTGCGCGGATGAAGCGGGTGTTGCGGGAACTAAAGCAGAGACGTGGGCGGCCGGTTGTTGGTGGCGGCGCAACGGGTGACGATCGCGATGGAGCGCGGGTTGCTTAAGCAGGCGGATGCGTTTGCGAAGCACCGGAAAATGACGCGCTGGCTCTGATCGCGCAGGGGCTGCGTTTGGCGATGCGGAAGCAGCGCACGGCCGGATAGAATGAGCGCCGTTGCGGACCATCGCTCATATTTCTGACCTGCATTTTGGCGCGTGGATCAGCGCGTGGCGGAGGGGTTGCTGGCGGACCTTGAGTCTCTGAAGCCGACGCTGCTGGTGGTGAGCGGGGATTTTACGCAACGGGCGCGGGTGGGGCAGTTTGAGGCGGCGCGGGCATTTATCAATCGGATTTCGCTGCCGAAGATCTTGATCCCGGGCAATCACGATATCTCCATGTACGACGTGGTGAGGCGGTTTACTTTTCCGTTGAATCGGTACAGGCGATACATCACCGATGACCTGTGGCCATTTTATCATGATGAGGAGATCGCGGTGCTCGGGCTGAACACGGCGCGGTCGTTTACGTGGAAGGATGGGCGGATCTCGGTGGATCAAATCGCCCAGATGCAGAAGCACTTTTGTGCGCTGCCCGCCCAGTCGTTCAAGGTGCTGGTGACGCATCATCCGTTTATTCCGCCGCCGGAGGATTCTTCGCCTGCGGTGGTGGGGCGGGGGGATGTGGCCATCGAGGTGCTGGACTCGTGCGGGGTGGAGTTGCTGTTGGCGGGGCATTTGCACATGGGATATACGGGCGATGCGCGGGCATATTACCTGCCGATCAAGCGGTCGATCCTGGTGGCCCAGGCGGGAACGGCTACTTCGACGCGGCGGCGGGGGGAGCCCAACAATTTCAACCTCATCACAATTGATCTTCCGACGGTGATATTTGAGGTGCGGGCCTGGGATGGTGAGAGATTTTTGCCTTATGCGACAACGCGGTATCTGCAGGTTGGGCCGGACTGGCGGCGGGTGGAGTGAGGCTGTTGGTTGTGTTCGCGCGGGCGAGGCTGTATTAGTTTGTGCAAAGGAGGGCAAGGAGGCTTGGCCATGCAGGAGAGCGAGTTGCAACGGATTTACCGGCAGATGCTGGGGCTGCGGGTTGGGCCGGAGATGGCGAGGTATGTGCTGGCCAGGCTGCGGCAGGGCACGGCGGGTGAGAAGATCCCGGGGGAGAGTATCCCGGTGATGGGCGGCGACGCCCGGACGGGGCTGCCGCTTCGACGGGAGATTGACGCGGACATGTTGCGGGCAATGCTGCCGCCGGGGCATTGAATCCATAGAAACCAGGTGCGCTTTCCATGATTATCACCACGCATGCTTATGCCCGGGCGGGCCTCATCGGCAATCCGTCGGACGGATATTTTGGCAAGACGATTTCGTTCCTGATCCGCAACTTCAAGGTGACGGTGAATCTCTGGGAGAGCCCGTATTTTGAGATCCTCCCTTCGCACGGCGACCTGGGGCATTTTGAATCGGTGACCGATTTTCTGAAGGATGTGAAGCTGCATGGTTACTACGGCGGGATGCGGCTGATGAAGGCGGCCATCAAGCGGTTTAACGATTACTGCCAGGAAAATGGGATCGACCTCAAGCACCGCAACTTCACCATCAATTTCACGAGCGACATTCCGCGGCTGGTGGGGCTGTCGGGGAGCAGCGCGATCGTGACGGCGACGTTTCGGGCGCTGATGAAGTTTTACGACGTGGAGATTCCGCGGCATGTGGTGCCGAGCGTGATTTTGTCGGTGGAGAAAGAGGAGCTTGGAATTTCGGCCGGTTTGCAGGATCGGGTGATTCAGGTGTATGGGGGGATGGTGTACATGGATTTTGACAAGGCGCTTCTGGAGAAGCAGGGTTACGGGAGGTATGAGGAATTAAAGCCGGCGCAGATGCCGCCGCTTTATGTGGCGTATGACCCGGCGCGTGCGGAGGTGAGCGATGTGCCGCATCGGAACTTGCGGGCGCTGTTTAATCAGGGGGACAAGACGGTGCTGGGGGCGATGCAGAAATATCGTGAGCTGACGGAGCGGGCCAAGGCAGCGCTTTTGACCGGGGATTGGGAGGCGCTGGGGGAGGCGATGAACGAGAACTTCAACATCCGGCGGACGATCATGAACATCGCGCCGGAAAATCTGCGGATGGTGGAGGCGGCCCGGGCGACGGGGGCGTCGGCCAAGTTCGCGGGGAGCGGCGGGGCGATTGTGGGGCTGTACAGGGACGGCCGGCACTATCAGCAGTTGTCGGATGCGCTGGCGGCGCTGGGGTGCAGCGTGATTCGGCCGTTGATTTATGAGGGGTGAGGGGGAGACAGGACAATTGATTCATCGGTGCATTGAGTCGTTGATTTAGTGAGAGGAGCGGGAAGCGCAAGTTCAAGATGGATTCGACATTCTGCGCTCGATGACGGCGCAAAGCCCGCATAAACGATTTTTTCAAACTCACGATTCTCAATCCGCAGCTCCCTCACCCCTCTTGCCAGATGCTCCCGCCTGCATCAGCATGACAGCCCCAGCCACTAGAAGGGAAACGGATGTCCGCCGACGGCTTGCAATTGGATTATGTATCACCGGGCGCGCACCAACCGCCGCCGCCGCCCAAAAGCTTTATTGGCCACGCGAAGCTCATCAGCGCCCTGACGCTGGTCAGCCGGATCCTGGGGCTGGCGCGGGAAAGTATCGCGGCCTATTTCTTTGGTGCGGGGGTGGTGTGGTCGGCCTTTACTGTCGCCTTTTCCATTCCAAATCTCTTTCGAAAGCTACTGGGAGAGGGAGCCCTGTCGGCGGCTTTTATCCCGCTCTATACCCATGAACTGGCGCACCAGCACCCCGACAAGGCGGCCGATTTTGCGGCGGCGAGCGTTAATCTTCTCCTGGTTTTGCTGGTGGGGATCACGGCGCTGGGCGAGGGGGGGCTGTGGCTGATGACAATAGTTTGGCCGGCTATGCGGCCAGACCGGCTGCTGATGGTGAAGTTCACTGCCATCATGCTGCCTTACGTCCTGATGGTGTGTGGCGCGGCGTTTCTGGGGGCGATCCTGCAGGTGCATCGGCGGTTCGGAGTTTTCGCGGCCGTTCCTTTCGTCCTCAACATTTGCCATATCGGAGTGATCGGCCTGGGGGCTTGGGCGCTGCATCTGAATGTGCATGCAGCGCACGATGATCCAGTTGTCGCGGCCAAGCAGGTGCGGCTGGCGTATTGGCTTTCGACGTTTGTGCTGGTGGCCGGGGTGTTGCAGGTGATGATGCTGGCGCCGTCGCTGAAGGCGGTGGGGTTTCGGTTTCGGTGGGTGAAAAACTTCTGGACGCCGACGGTCCGGCGGATGCTCCGCCTCTCAGTTCCGGTGGCCATGGGGGCCGGGGTGTTGCAGCTTTCCGTGCTGCTGGACAAAGCCATCTCCTTTGTGCTCACCAGGAGCTATGACCCGCTTACCAAAATCACCACCGATCATTTCCAACTCTTCGGGCACTGGTTTCGGTATCCGATGGCCGAGGCGCGCCGGCCCGGCTGGGGTGGGCCCAGTTCATGTATCAATTCCCGCTGGGCGTTTTTGCGATTGCCCTCGCTACCGCGATCTTTCCCGGCCTGAGCGCTCACGCGCTGGAAGCCGACCGCACGCAGTTCCGGCGCGTGATGCGGCAGGGGATCGAGATGGCGCTGCTTGGAGGGCCTCCCTTGCAGCATCGGTCTGATCATTGTGCGCTATCCGGCCATCCGGCTGCTGTTCCAGCATGGGCAGTTTACGCCCGACGCCACCGCATGGGTGGCCAAATCGCTGGTGTGGTATTCGGCCGCGATCTGGGCATACAGCATGCTGCAGATCACCAACCGGGCTTACTACGCGCTGCACGACACCGTGACGCCGCTGGTAATGTCGATCGTGAACATCGCCGCCAATCTCGTCGTCGAGTTGCCTTTGATCTGGACGGGCCTGGGCGAGGCGGGCATGGCCGTCGGAACTTGCGTGAGCTTTATCGTGCAGGCGTTGGTGATGCTCTATCTGCTGGACCGGCGCATCGGGGGCCTGGAATTGAGAAAGATCGGCGCATCGGTGGCGAAGATGGTGGTGGCATCGGGATGCATGTGGGCGGCGTGCGCGGGCCTGCAAAAACTTCCGAGTTATCCGGCCGGAGCCGGTCGAATTGAGTCGGCCGCGCAGCTCGTGCTTTTAATGAGCGTCGGGGCGGCCGTTTATTTCGGCGCTGCGCTGCGATGGGGGTGACGGTCATGCAACATCTCCTACCGCGGCGATTTCGCAAAACCGAAAATATTCGCTGATATGATCTCACGTAGCGTCGTCGTCGTTGTACTCGGCGGCACTGCCTTCGGGCACCGTCGCCAGCAGTTTTTCCACCACTTGGTCGGGGCCGATGCCTTCAGCGTCGGCGTTGAAGTTGGTGAACAGGCGATGCCGCAGGATTGGCTTGGCCACCGATCGAACATCATCGCAGCTCACGTTCAGCCGGCTGTTAAGCAGCGCCATCGCCTTCGCGCCCAGCACGAGCGACTGGGCCGCGCGGGCCGGCGCCCCAGGTGAGCCATTCATTGATGAAGGCCGGGGTCTGCGGTTCTTTGGGGCGGGTCGCGCGCGTCAGGCTGACGGCGTAATCGACGACGTGATCGCTGACAGGCAGTTTCCGAAGGATCTTCTGGATATACAGAATATCGCCGGCGGACAGCACCGGCTCGGGCTCGCCGGTCAGCTCCATGGTGGTGCGGCGAACGATTGCCCGCTCTTCCTTCTTCGACGGATACCCGATGTTGACCATGAACATAAACCGGTCGAGCTGCGCCTCGGGAAGCGGGTAGGTTCCCTCCTGCTCCACCGGGTTCTGCGTGGCAAGGACAAAGAACGGCAGATCGAGTGAATAAGTCTGGCCGCTCGCGGTCACCTGATATTCCTGCATGGCTTGCAACAACGCCGCCTGCGTCTTGGGGGGCGTGCGGTTGATCTCGTCGGCCAGGACGATGTTGGAAAAAATCGGGCCTTTCACGAAGCGAAAAGCGCGCTTGCCAGTGGTCTGATCTTCTTCAAGGATGTCTGTGCCGGTGATGTCGGCGGGCATCAGATCGGGCGTGAACTGGATGCGGTTAAAGTCTAGTTTCAGCACCCTTGCCAGCGTCGAGATGAGCAGCGTCTTGGCCAGGCCGGGCACGCCCACAAGCAGGCAATGCCCGCGTGCGAACATGGCCGCCAGGAGCAGTTCGATCACCTCATCCTGCCCGATGATGACTTTGTGAAGTTCGACAAGGAGCTTGGCCTTGAGCGAGTTGAATCGCTCGATAAAGGCCGCCTCTTTGTCAGCTGCGCCGGCCATAGGCGGGGCGGGAATCGTGGGGGCTGGGGCTTGGGTCATTTGATTTGGAATCTCAGGAGGGAGGACGCGAACGCAGACATTACCAAGCCTTCAATGCGACACTTCATACATGAACACATTGATCCCCAGCTTGATCGCATCATCATCGGCATATCCATCATTGTAAGCACGGGGCAGTTGTTCCCAGCCGGCGCTCATGCTCAGGCGGGAGTAGACGACGGGCGTCGAGCCGTCAAATTCGATCACCTTGATCTGCGGCGGGCCTCCGCCGTGCAGTTGCTTGCCCAGCGGCGCCAGCATCGGCTTGCGCGAATCGTAAACAAACGTCAGCATCGGGTGATCCGGCCGGATATCAGCGAAGGGATGATCGGGGTAGATCTTCTTAATCACCTTCTGAAATGACTCGTTGAAATCGCTGTTGCCAATCGCGTCATCCACGATCAGCGCGCCGCCGTTGTCGAGATATTCGCGCAGGCGTTTGCAGGCCGCGTCGGGAAGGTCGAAGCGCGCTGGCCGCACATGTAAAGGACCGGGAAGCTGAAAATGTTGCCCTTTTCGGGATCGACCGGCTCGCGCTTGAACTGCACTTTCAACGTGGTGTTCTGGTCCATCGCCTTGAGCAAATTGGGCACGCCGTGGGGCGTGGGGTCCCAGTCGCCGTTGTGAACGATCTGGCCCAGGACAAGCTGGTCGCGCGTCGCATCCTTGGCCTGGTGATATACCTTCTGATGGTCGAAGAATCGGCCATACTGAAACTCAGCCAGGCAGTAGGTCATGATGTTGGAGCCCAACTGCAACGCGTCGTTCTGGTCATACAGCACACCGCCTTCGATTGGGTTGGCGTTGGCATCCCAGCCGCAGGAAAGGTCGATGGGCGAGAAAATCACGGCCGCCCGCGTGCCGATGTTGATCGTCTCAAGGTAGGGTTTAACCGTCTGAAAGGGCTCTTTGCCCTTGCGCACCTTCATCTCCGTGATCTTGTAAAAAGACGAGTAGAGCGGGTGATCGGTGGGAATTCCGGCCAGTTGGCGATCTTCGAAGAGGCGATTAGCGAGGTTGTTGCGGAAGGAATCATTAAATTCCTTCCGACCGCAGTTGCTATGGACGACAAGTGTGCCGCCGTCCATCAGGTATTGCCGCAAATGCTCCAGCGTCTTGTCGTCGAGCTGGGGGATGGGCTTCCAGCCGGTGAAGTAGAGGATGGGCAGCTCGCTGGGATCGTAGCTGAACTTGGAAAAATCGGTGTTGACGAAGCGGTAGCGCTGGCCAAGCTTTTCGTTGGTGAACTGCACCCACTTTTCGATGTCGATCACCGTCGTCTGCCACTGGATATTGTTCTTCTTCATCGCCGTTTCGGAGAAGGTGAGGTTGCCCAGGAGGGCCGGCGGCGACGGCTCGCGCTTCTTCTCGGAGCGGCGCAGGGGAGTGGCGGGCAACGGCAGGGGGGGAACGCCTTCGCCGCCGTTGCGTCGCTGGGGAGCGGCCTTGGGTGGGATGTTGGCCTTGGGGTTCTCAAAATCGTCGGCGAATGCACAGGACGAGGAGAGAACGATGGCCGCAACCATCCAGCGGGCAAAACGCATGCTCATGAATCGCTCCTTTGACACATTCTTATACCAGATCGGCTGATTGAAGTTTATTGTTGTTGGGAAATGGATTGGAGTGATTGGCCGGATCGTGCGCGATCAGCGCGTTTGGAAGGTGCGCATGGCGCAGGCCCGCCAGCGTGAGGAGGATGGCGGTCAGGGCGGGTATCAGGACCGCGCCCATCATCAGGAGGGATGCTTCGATCATGGGGTCAAATCGCGCCATATGTACCCACGTCATGAGCGTAGGCGTCAACACCTGCGGGTTTTGCGGCAAGAGCAGCACCGTGGCCGGCACTTCCGACAGTGACAGCGCTCCGACCAGAAGCCCGCCGGCGACGAGCATCGGCCAGGCCAGTGGCCAGACAATGGAGACAGCCGTTTGGATCGAGCCAGCGCCATCGACGGCCGCCACCTGGCGCAGCTCGCGCCATGGCCGCGACCATGTGCCGCGCCCGGCAGCGACCGCGAGCCAACCAAACCGTCCGACGTATGCGATGACGGGCACGACGGAAATGTCATAGGCCCAGTCGAGGCCGGGACGGTTAAAGATGCGGATGAGCGCGATGGCGAGGAGCTGGCCGCCGATCAGGAAACTGGCGACCGCGACTGCCAGCAGGCCCCGGACCCATTTGCGCCAACCGACAGCGCTGCAATCGTCGCGACCCCGGCGGCCTGGCTGGCGACGATCAACGCCCCCTGCACCTGCGGGCCAAACTCGTTCCACATGCGTAGCGGGTCGAGCCGGATGTGCAGCGAGCCTACCAGCGCCGCCACCGGCAGGCCGACGTTTAAGAGCACAAGAAGAATCACCAGCGCAACCGTCCATCGTGATGCATCCAGCACCGGCGGCCAATCGCCCACCGTCACCGCGTCGGCCGCCGAGGTTCGAGCAGCGCCCCACGCGGCAATGGCCGCCAGAAGGCCGGTTGTGACCAGAAGCGGAATGGCCGTGGCGACGGCGGCGGCGGCGCGCGGGCTGATCGGGCGCTTTCAGCCCGGCGCCGCCAGCGATTGCAGCGGTGATTGAATTGTCGGCCGTGCTGAGCGAGCCGGTATCAAACACCATCCGCACTTCCGTCGCCACCACGCTGATTCCGGTGGGCTCATAGACCGCGAATTCCTGGGTGGCCAAAATCGTCACGATGGCCAGCGACGCAATGATCGGCCCAACGAGTTGACGCAGCGTGATGCGCCGCAGCGCCCCGTCCAAAACCGCCTGTTGCTGAACACACGTATCCATCCGGCGAAGCGCCAGGCCAATCAATCCGGCCGGCACCGCCCAGAGCCACGTGCCCAGCGACCAGATGCACCGAAACACGTCTGCGCGTCTGCCGGGCGTGAACGTGATGTGGATCGGAAGATGAAACGCGATGGCCTTTAGATGCAGCAAGGCGACGGTCGGCGTGTGAAACTCCGTCTCCCCCAGCCAGCGCAAGCCGGGCCGAATCATCCGCACGCACTGTGCCCACCCATACGCATAAGACAGCGACGGCATCAGCAGCGCCGCCGGGAGCACGACCCACAACACCCGCGCCAAAACGCCCCGCCCGCGCCCCAGCACAAACCCCGCCGGCAGCCCCATCAGCGTGGCGATGACAGCGGCGGCCGCGTTGTAACCCAGCGTCCGCCCAAGCAGGCCGGCCCGGAAGGCGCTGACGGAAAATTCATCTCGAACGGTGGGGTTCGCCAGCAGCACGACCGCCATCCACAGGAGCGGCATGGCACTGCACACAAACACGACGGCCACCGCCGGAGCGGCCACGAGGAATGTGGACCAGTTTTTAGGAGTCACGGAATCGCCAGGCGTCACGGAGCCAATCTTAGCGGCGATTCAACAGCCACTATAGGATGCCTGTCGATATAATCCGGGTCAGAACTTCAAACGGATCTCCGCTGAATGTCTGCCTCCTCACGCAGGCAGTTGAGATGATCCAATGGTTGATGAATCAATCAAACAAGCCGTGAAGCATGGCGGTTCAGATGAGCGGATCCAGATCCTCTATGGCTCGCGGCACGGGGCAACCACGCGATGAAAGTGACATTGACCTGTTGGCGGTTCCGGAGTTTGATGCTACTCCTGATCGCGCACTGGTGGAACGGCTTTGGCAACTTCGGGCCTCCACGGATCACCGCATCGAACCGGTCCACTGCGGAGAAGTGGAATGGGCCGCCCCAATCACACCGCGCGCCATTATTGAAATTGCCCATCGCGAGGGCATCGAAATCGCCGCCTGAAATCGCGTGCCCCACTCTGTGGCTGCAACTCAAAGTCCCCGCCCTTCCAATATCGCCGTCGCCTCGCGCTGGGCCCTTGGCGCAATTTCCACGGCCTGTCGATAATCCACCTTCATCGCTTTAATCTGCCCATCGCTACCCGCCCCGCGAACGCTCCAGCGGCAGAATTTTAGATCGATCAGCCGCCGCTCACCCTCGCGGCTGACCAGGAAGTCGAGGAGCTTTCTCGCGCTTTGCACATGCTTCCCGCCCTTCACCAAGGCCACAGTTGTGGGCATGGCCAGCGTTCCCTGCCCCGCCACGCCTTGATCGGGGACCACCGTCGTCAGCTTTGCGCCATTGCCGGCCGCATCGGTGATGTCGTCGTTGTCGGTGAGGCCCAGAACAAAATTCCCCGCCCCCACCTGGTTTGCCACCTCGGCATTGCCGCCAACCAGGACGATGTTGTTCGCGTAGAGCCTCTGATAAAACGCCCGCGCCTTTTCCGGCCCCCACAGCGTGTAAAGCGCCGCCACATGCGCCACGCTTGCCCCCGACGTCGGGCGACTCATCACCACCTTTCCCTTCAGCCGCGGATCGGCCAGGTCTTCAATGCCAGTGATTTCAAACGATGGCGGCGGGTTGCGGACGGCCAGCACGCGCGCCCGCAGACCGGTGCCGGTCCAGTAGCCATCCGCATCTTTGAACTGATCTGGAATGTCCGCCGCCGCGGGTGATTGGTACGGCGTCAGCACGCCCGCGCTGGCGAGCCTGCCGCTGAGGAACGCTTCGTTGCCCCACCACACGTCGGCCTGCGGATGACCTTTTTCCGCCTCCAGTCGGCCGGCCAGCCCCACAGATTTACTCGATTCCACATCATACCGGGCCGCAACGTGCAGGCCGGTCTGCTTCTCA
This sequence comes from uncultured Phycisphaerales bacterium, assembly GCA_963788015.1. Classification (GTDB taxonomy): domain Bacteria; phylum Planctomycetota; class Phycisphaerae; order Tepidisphaerales; family Tepidisphaeraceae; genus JBBRHH01. The sequence continues at coordinate 284,020 of CAWBEY010000010.1, read as the reverse complement.
AAATCGGCGAAGATCTGGCTGGCGTAAGGCTCGTCCACGCCGCAATACACAACGATCTCATCGGCTGGCTGGCGCTTGGAGCATCCCGCCAGGAGGCATAAGCCCACGAACGCAGCCAAGATTCCGAGGCATGCGATAATTCGTCGAAGGATGGGCACGCAAATAAATGTTGGCATGGCAGGCTCCAGGCTAAAGCTATGGCCGCGCCGGCAACGGGTCAAAATGGCTATGGCAGAATGTAGGCGATGGATAAATGCCGGATAGCTTTCGTTTCACACTTCCATCACGGTAGAATCCGCCGCCGATGCCCAGCCCTGCACAACCGCCCCTCAATCTGTGGACGCCCACGCTGCGGGCGCTTGTTTTTACGCTGGCCGCGTCATCCATCTGGTGCCTGCTCGCGCAGTTTTACGGGCTGATGTCGATGCGGGCGTTTACGTTCTGCGTTTCACTGCCCGCGATGCTTTTGCTGCTGGGGCTGACGCTGCTGGACCTGCGCCGCGGCAACGGCCGGCTTGTGCGCGGCATGCTCATCGGCACTTTGGCCGGTCTAATCGCGGCCGTCGCCTACGACGTCTTCCGCCTCCCCTTCGTCTTCGCCAGTTCCTGGCACATCGCTTCCATCGTGCCTCCCATGCCCCTCTTCAAAGTCTTCCCTCGCTTTGGGGCCATGATCCTTGGCCAACAGGTTGAGCAAGCTCATTACACAATCCCGACGCAACTTGTCGGCTGGATCTATCACTTCAGCAACGGCCTGACCTTCGGCATCATGTACATCGCCGTGATCGGCGACCCCCGCCGACGGCATTGGCTGTGGGCCGTGCTGATGGCGGTGGGTCTGGAACTGGCCATGCTTTTCACCCCGTACCCGGGCATATTCGGCATCCATGTGGGGGCGCTGTTTGTCATCGTCACCCTCAGTGCTCATCTGATCTTTGGCGTCGTGCTTGGGCTGCTTTCGCGGCGAGGATCGCGAGCATCTTGGCTTCAAACATTTTCGCTCAGGCCCACTTTGAACCCGGCATAATTGTCGACATTCAAATTCCGACCGCAGGAACCCTGCTTATGCCCGCCACCCCCAACAAGGTCCTCTCGAAGATGCTCGACCGGCTCTTTGCGGCCTTGATGAATGGCCCGGGGCTCAACTGCCGCCCGCATTCCAGCCGCCAGCGCTTCGACTTCACGCACCTCGCGCGGCTTCAAGACATTGATGCCAATGACGCATTTCGTGCCCTACTCGGAGACGATCGCGCCGTAAAAGTTTCGGCCAAAGCACCCATGCCGCCGCGGCGAAAATCCGCCGGCAAATCTGTTCCCGACTCTGACGCGGCCACCGAGGCCGCCGATACTCCGATAGACCCCGAGGAAAGGCTGTTGCAGCAGGCGTGGGCGGAGCAGCAGGGGGTGTTGGCGAAGGTGCGGACCATCGCCGAAGACGCCCGTACCTATGAGAACGACACAGGCGTTCACGTGCTGCATGTGGGGTTTCCGCTCCTGAGCCTGCCGCCTGGGAAGTCGGGGTTGCAGCGGGGGGTGTCGCGGCGAATCCTGGCGCCGCTCGCTTTTATCTCCGTCAACCTCACGCTCAAGGCCGGGCCATCGCCATCTATCGCCCTTGAATGCAAGAACGACGGGGCCGATCTGATCGTGCCCAACATGGCGCTGCTTTCCTGGCTAGAGCGGCAGACGGGTCAACCGTCGGCCGAGATCTTTGCCGACGAGGCCGGGCAGGAGCCGTGGAAAGAAATCCGCGAGATCGTAAAACGCATCGCGGGGCTGTTGCAGATGCCCATGCCGGAATTTCTTAGTGGCGAGGGCGGGGATGTTCAGCACCTGAGCCTGCAAGCCGCCCCGCGCTCGGATGATGCCGACGCAAAACCATGCATCATCCCGGCAGCCGTCGTTGGACTATTTCCCACCACCAACCAGGGCCTGCTTCGCGACACGCAGGCCATGAACGAAGGCCACGACGTTCTGGGCCCCATCGAAAGTTTCGTGCGGCGCGACGCCACCCTCATCCCGCCCGCCGACCCGCTTCCGCCGGCCGATGAAGCACGGGCGCCCTCGCCAGATCAGCCGACGTTCACCGATCAGCGCCTCGTGAGCGCGGCCGATCCATGCCAGTCGCGCGCGGTGAAGCTCGCACGCGTTTCACCCGGCCTGGTGATTCATGGCCCGCCCGGGACCGGCAAGAGCCAGACCATCACCAACATCGTCGGCGACCACCTCGCCCGCGGCGAGCGGGTGCTCCTCGTGTGCGACAAGCGCACGGCCCTCGACGTGGTCATCAACCGCCTGGAATCGCTGGGCCTGGGCAAGTTGTGCGCAATCGTTCACGACCCGCAGCGCGACCAACGCGAGCTTTACAAGTCGATCCGCGAGCAACTCGACATGCTCAACGATGTGCGCAGCGATCCGGCGGCCGAGAAAAAACTCAACGACGTCGACGCAGAGCTTCAGCGCCTGCACGCGGAACTGCTTCAATATCACAACGCGCTGATGTCGCGCGCCGATGCGCACTCTTCCTCTTTCCACGAGCTGATGGGCCGGTGGCTTTCGCTGCCCTCACAGGAGGTGGAATTCAAGGAGTCGTTGCTCAAGGACGTGGGCGATGACGTGCTGGAGTCGCACGTGCGCCCGGTGATGGAGGTGCTGGATCGCGGCGTTAGCGTCAGCCACCCGCACAATCCCTGGCGCGAAGCGGCCGGCATGTCGCTCGGCGCTTTCCTGTCGCTTTCAATGGTCCAGGTGAATGAGCGCATTGAAGATTGCGTGCAGACCGGCGCGAACGCGGATCAAACCGCCGATGCGTCGATCCCGCCCTTTTCCGCGCTGCCCGATTTAACGCGGCAGGGGGAAGTCCGGGCGGCGTTTGCCGAAAGACTCGCGCAGGTGGCGTCGGCCGTCGATCCAGCGGTCTTGAAGGAATGGGCGGCCGTGGATGTCGTGCGCGTGCGGGCGGAACGCCAGAAGATCGCGGGGGCGTCGGCCCTGATCGACGGCTTTCGTGCTGGCCCGCTTGATCCGGAACTTTCACTGGTGGTGCGGCCGCAACCGGCGGCCATGCAGCAGATCAACCGCCAGCTCGCCAGCCTCGACCAGTATCTTCTCACTGCCCAAAGGTGGTATGGGTTTGTCTTCTTCAATCGGAACGCGCAGGCGCGCGAAGCGTTCGCGCCCTACGGCTTGCCGCTCAACGCCGGCAGCGCGGGGCACCTCAAGACTTTTCTATCAGGCTTGCGTTCGCGACTGCTCCTGCAGCAGCTTATCGCCGACTTGCAAGGCCAAGCCGTCGTCTTGAGTTCAACGAATGACGCTGCCATCGACGCCTTGCTAAACCAGTACACCAGCGTTTTCGATTTGCTCATCGAACTGCACGATCGGCCTGAGCTTGGGTCGATCATCGCCGCGGTCCGTGCAGCCATGGCCGATCCCTCGGCCATCGCGACGCTTCTCGACGGACTGCGCAAGTCGCCTTCCCGCGCAATTGCCCTGGCGCAGCTTCAACAGGTCCTGGGCACAAGCGGCTTATTTGCCGCGGACTGGCTCGCGCACCTTGACGCCGCCAATCGGGCTGGCGGCCGGACTGCCGACACGTTTCACGGCCTTCGAGAGCAGGCTCATACGCTCGAAGGCGTGCTGAGAATCGCAGACACCCTTTCATCGCTTCCGCCGGCGCTGGCGACGGCAGTGGCCACGCTGCTTAAGCAAAATGTCGGGCCCGAAGCGGGGATGATGGTACTGCGAAGATCGTCGCTGGCGTTGCAGATCGCCCAGCGCCTCAAGGCCGATCCCGCCCTTCAGGCCGTTGATGCCCAGCGCCTCAAGGCCACCTTCGCGCGCTATCGGGCGCTTGAGCATTATAAAAAGTCGCTGGTGCGCGATGCGATCCTGCATCGCTGGATCAGCCGCCAGAAACAGCGCGTGCTGGCCAGCACCGGCTCGCGCCTCAACAGCGCGGGCGCCGATCTCCGCCGCCGACTGACAACCCGCGGCCAAAACGCCATGCGCCTGCGCCAGGTGATCGCGGTCGGGCAGCAGGTGGAAGAGGGCGATCCGCTCTTCGATCTTCGGCCAATCTGGATGGCCAGCCCGGAAACCGTTGCCCAGCTCTTCCCGCGTCAGGCGCTGTTTGATGTGGTCGTGTTCGACGAGGCGTCACAGTGCCGTCTTGAAGAAGCCTTACCCGTGTTACTGCGGGCCAAGCGCGTGGTGATCGCCGGCGATCCAAAGCAGCTTCCGCCAACACGGTTCTTCGAATCAGCCCTGATCGCCAGCGAGGAAGAAGAGATCGCCGACGACGATCAGCTTTTTGAAGTGCAGCAGGCCGAGATCGAAGATCTGCTCGGGGCGGCGCTCAACCTTGGCGTGGAGCAATGCTACCTCGACGTACATTATCGCTCTCGCAACGCCGATCTGATTCAGTTCAGCAACCAGCAGTTTTACAACGCGCGCCTCCAGCCCATCCCCGGCCATCCCGCCAACCGCAGCCGCTTTGCGCCCATGACGCTCTACAACGTCAACGGGACCTATGACAAACGGTGCAACGTGACGGAGGCCGCTCAGGTGGCGAAGATCGTGCAGGACCTTCTTCGCCGCGCCGATCCGCCCTCCATCGGCATCGCGTGCTTCAATCTTCAACAGCGCGATCTGATCGTCGAGCACCTCGAGACGCTGGCGGGCGAGGATGCCGAGTTTCGTAACAGGCTGGCGGAAGCACGCACCCGGCGGGGGCCGGCGTCGTTCGAAGGCTTGTTCATCAAAAATCTGGAGAACGTGCAGGGCGACGAACGCGACCACATGATCATCTCCACCACCTACGGCCCCGATCCGGGCGGGCGCTTCTATCGCCGCTTTGGCCCACTTGGCCGGGCCGGGGGCGGGCGGCGATTAAACGTCCTGGTCACCCGCGCTCGCGAAGAAGTTCACCTGGTCACGTCCATCCCACCAGGCGTCTATCGCTCCCTTCCTCCTATCCCTCCCGGCGAAGCGCCCGGCGGCGGGTGGCTTCTTTTCAGCTACCTCTGTTATGCCGAGCAGATCGCGCACGCCTATGAAGCGGCCCATGACGCCATCTCAAACGCACAGCCCGATCAGAAGGCGGCCGTGCAGCAACACGCAACAGAATTCCCTTCTGTATTCTCCCGCACCTTTGCCGATACGCTTGCCACGTCGCACAGCATCGGCAGCGATGTCCCGTGGGGCAACGACGGCTTCTGCATCGACCTGGCTCTCCACCATCCGCACCGCATTGAGGACGTCACCATCGGCATCGTCTGCGATCTGACGCGCTATGGGCGGGCACAGGATCCAGTGGAATGGGAGCTTTTCCGATCCGGCATTCTGGAAGGTCAGGGCTGGAAGCTGCATCGCCTCTGGACCCCGCACTTCTTCCGCGACCGCGACGGGTGTACCCGCGCCATCCTCGACGACGTGCGCGAAGCGCTGGCTACGGAGCAGGAGAAGGACACTATTAAGGTGGTGAAGGTCAGCGATAGCGCCTGATCACGTGGAAATCGCGCCATCGGTTTGACACCTCAATCGCTTCGTATAGCCTCTTTCCCAATGCGCTGTCGTGCTGGCCGGATCGCTTTGCTCGTCTTCCAAGCCGTCTGGCTCAACGTCATCCTGCCCGGCCACCAGCGCGGTGCGCTCACCCTGCCGGGCGATGTCGATTCCTGCAACTCCTGCCAGACTACAACCCCCTGTCCGCAGTGCGCTTCGGGCAACCCTGAAACAAAACGCGTTCCCACACCGGGTGACAAGGCACGCTGCGCGCTCTGCTTCTTTGCCGTGCGCCTCACCATTCCCGCCACCGTTGACCTCACCGCTCCACTGCATGGTTTTGTCGAGCGCCTGGTCTTTCCCACGCCTGCCGTTTGCGAGTCTCTCTTCCGCAATCCCACCTATCTAGGCCGCGCTCCTCCCTTGCGCGGCCTGATTTCTTTACCTCCATCTGCGTCTGTCCCTCTGCCGCTGCGTTTCTGAGTTGGGGTGCAGCCGTTCCAAGCCGTTTAACATCCAAAGGGAAAATCTCATGCGTCTTAATAACGTCCACCTCCAATTAGTCCTCCTTCTTCTCGCCGTCGCACCGGCCGCCCTGGCCAATCACGGCCCGGGGGCATCCGGCGGCGGCAGCGCAACCATCTCTGGCGAAACCCTCAAGCCCGGCGGACTCGAACTTTCGCTGCGCGAAGACTTCACCGATTTCGAAAGCTTCTCCCGGCTGGGCGCCGCTCGCCGCGCATTGCAGGGCGGCAGTTTCGACGCCCTTGACCACGGATTCATCACCAGCCTCGAGCTCTCCTATGGCCTCCTCGAAGACCTGCAAATCAACCTCGGCATCGGCTACTTCGTCGGCCACGATTTCCTCAGCGCCGACCGCGAAGACGATGGCTCGGTATCAATCGCCCACGCCCGGCCCACCGGCTTCACCGATCTGCCCCTCACGCTCAAGTACCGCCTTCTGAAAGGAAAGCCCGGAAATCTTGCCGTCATCGCCGGCGTGAAGTTCCCCACCGGCCGCACCAATGTCCATCTCACCAACGCCGGCCTCCTCAGCCCCACCGACCAACCTGGCACCGGCGCCTTCGATTACCTTCTAGGGTTAGCCTATTCGAGATTTCTCACCTCCCACCTCACCATCGACGCCAGCGCCCTCTACACATTCCGCTCGCGCCACAACGACTTCCGCGTCGGCGATCGCTTCGACGCCGGCCTTGCATTCGCCTATCGCCTCACCGAGTCCATCAAGAAGTTTCCGCAGTTCAGCGTCTTCGCTGAGTTGAACGACGTCTACCTCGCCCGCGATACCGATGGCAATGCGAAAGACCCGAATAGCGGCAGCAACACCGTCTACTTCACCCCCGGCGGCCGAGTGCGCTTCAATTCCCACCTCGCCCTCACCGTCGCCCCATCCTTCCCAATCTTCGAGCACCTCAACGGCAACCAGGGCGAAGTCCGAGTCAAGCTGGCCGCGACGCTCTCCTTCTCGTTTTGAGAGAGATGAACAACGATCCACTGTTGTCCGGTATTGCGTGCAGGAAGTATTCGATAACACATGAGACTCAAGAACCCTACACTGCTCATACTGCTTCTCGCGACCACGACGTGCTGTAGCACCATCGCAGCGGCGGGCACGCGTAACCTGGTCAGCTGATTATGGCGCGGGTGCCAACGGAGAAATCTCCACCCTCCTCCAAAAGGCCCTCGACGAAACGCCGGCCGACGGCGGCACCATCGTCATCCCCAGCCGCGCGGGCGGTTGGACTCTCTCCCGGCCTGTCTTCGTCCGCTCGTCCAACATCGTCATCGCCGGCGAAGGCCCCGGCACGCGCATCAACGGGCAGACGCTTTTCCTGCTGGGTATGAAAGCCAGCGATTCCCAATTGATTACGCTCGAGCATTTTCCGCTCATCTCGAAAGATGCGGGCATCCTCGACAAATCCGTAAAAGATGCCCGCTATGGTTTGCGCACGTTCGACGGCCAGACGCGTGCATCGGGTTATTTCCCGGCCTGCCCGCTGGCCTTTGGCAGCAAAGTCCCGCGCGACCCCAGCGGGAATTATTGGAAAGACTACGAAGCCGGCACGGGCAAGCCCACGTATTGGAAAAACTGGCCGCAATACACCATCAACTTCGCCGTGCATAACAACGGCGACGCACCAATAAAAGGCACACTTTGCGGCGTAGGCGCCGGCGGCCTCTCCCCTGAACTCACCAAAGGCGGCATCGACGATCCTCTCACCGTGTGGTCCGTCGCCAGCGACCCGGCCACTGGTGAAAACCTCTCCTTCCACTTCAAGACCGTTGATGCAAACGGCGCAGAAATGCGCCGCTCGCTCCTCCTGTCCAAAAGCGCCGCGGGCCAAGGCACGCACCGAATCAGCGTGCAACTCGATTTCACCACCGGCCAGTGCCGTGCCTGGTACAGTGCATCCACCAAAGAGCTCGTCAATCCCATACTTTCAGCCAAGCTTGATTTAGGAGAGGGGCATCGGCTTAAAGCATTTGAATACGGCGCATTTCAACTTGGGCGCGTCACAGGCGCCGCCTGCTCCGGCTCGCCGGCCGACGCGGACTTAACCTGGTGCGGCCTGGCCTTATTCGACGCACCTCAATATGTCGTAACTGCCCAGAGCGATGAATTGGCCGCCCCGCAACTGCGCATAGCTGACACCAAGCCACCTGATGATTTGTCGCGTTATTTCCCTACCGCCAATCCCGCCCTCATTACGCACCTGCCCCTGAGCGCCCGCCCTGCCGATCTGCTCGTTCAATACCAGAACGGTTCCAAATACGACGGCGCCAAAGGCTTTGGCTTCTGGATGCCGGAGCGAAAACCCGAGCTGATGAACGGCACCATCACCCTCCGCGACATGCACCTGTTCATCGGCTCCAACTGCGGCGCTGACATCGTGGTGGCCGAGGCCGCCCATGTTGTTCTCGAAAACATCTCCGAGGGCGGCGGCGGCTATCACGGCGTCAGCAGCCTTCCCTTCCCAAATCTCAACCGCCGCCTCGACGTGCGGAACTGCCGCTTTGTCGGGCAGGACTCGTCGCTTTATGCCAACGATCAGGAGCTCCACATCGAAAACTTAAGCGGCGGCGGTGGCGAAACTTTCCTGCGCCTCGTCGGCTGCCACGGCAATCTCGACAACACTTTAATCACCGGCTTCGTCGCCGCCGACTACTACATCAAACTCCACGCCGGCCCGCGCGGCGGCCCGCTGCGCATCAGCGAATTCTGCGTCGACAACGAAGGCATGTCCTGGGTGCCAAAGAAAGCCTGCATCTATGCCGAGCCTTCCCTCAATCCCGGCCCCGGCGGCAACAAGCTCAGCTTCCCCGGCACCATCTACACCGGCTCAATGTCCAATGGCCGAGCCGTCTTCGAGCTGGCCGAACGCGCCAGGCGAAACGCCGCCGCCAGCCAACGCTACGCTGACCGTTGACGGCATTGACCTGTGGAGCAATCCCAAAAAACCCGCTGCCAGCGCCGTCCTCTGCAAAAGCGATCACTGGAGCGGCAACATCCTCCAGGCCGAAACCAACTGGGCCGACACGCTTGGCTATGGCCTGATTCAGTACACCGGCAAAGGCCAGTGCAAAATCGTCACCCATCACGACGACGCCGACGCGCTTCCGCACAAGGGAACGTGGCTGGCAGGTTGCCACGTTTTTCATATCCCCGGCCGTTTTGATCCGGCCACCGGCGCGATGCTCTTCAAAACCTTCCGCTGCACCCGCACCGGCACGTACGGCACGAGCCAGGAGCCTCAGTGGGAAGAGTCACCTTCAAAATAATGCTTTCATCAATTGGAAATATGATGCACTTTCTCCGAGCCATCCTGCTTAGCCTCGTCATCCTAAGCTCCTCGCGCGCGGCCGAGCCGGCCGCATCCACCAACCTCGACATCACCCAGCCCCTGAACACTCTCCCGCCGGTTCACCCGGATTCCAGCCCTGACAACATCGCCCGCGCCATCCAGTTCCGCCTCAATTACCTGCAAGAAAAAAACAGCCCCGGCCGGGTGATTCTTCCCCCGGGCCGCTGGCGCATCGATCGACCGATTTTCATGAACGGCGACAACAAGGAACTCGTCGGCGGGGGCATCGAAGCCACTTCCCTGGAAGCGGCCGATGGATTTCGCGCATGCCCATGGTCAATCTCAGCACCCGCACCCACTTCCCCGAACGCCCCCTGCAAACGTGCAACCGAGTCCATCTCACCGATCCAGATCATCGCATCCTCGACGCAAGCGTCTCAAGCGACCGCTTCGGCCTGCGCACCTACGCCGAATACCCGGCCACCAATTTCCCTGCCGTCTCCCATCTCGCCACGTTCGACAAAAACCCCAAGCCGTGGAACAAAGGCAATGCCTACAAGGTAAATGACATCATCGCACTCCCATTCCCAGGCGCCCCCAAGCCGATCCAGGCCGTCTGCATCCGCGATCACACGGCCGCCGACGACTCCGCGCCTGTGAAAGGCCCGCAGTGGCAGCAAAACTGGATTCTCAAACTCCCCGCAAACGCCCAGTTTTTTGGCGATCCTCTCACCGCCGGTGCTTACGACCCTGCCACCGGCCGCGCTGGCAACTGGATCACCATGAACCAGTTCACCCTCGACATCGCGTTTGTCCTGAACGCCGATCCGAAAATTTATCCAGAGCAGCGCATGCTCTGCGGCACCGTGATGGGCAATGCCAGCCAGCCCCACGGCCGCGTCTGGATGCTGGTTCTGCGACCCAATGGTGAACTCGTCTTCAACCTCACCCTCGCCGATCAGACCTCCCACTCCATCGTGCTGGCTAAAGGTTGTAGCGCCACGGGCGTCTATCGCCTTGCGGTTCAACTCGACTACCCCTCCCACACCCTCCAGGGCTGGCTCGCAAAACCCGGCGAAGCCGATCTCGCCCGCACCTGCAGCGACTCCAAATCAATTCCCGAAAATTCGCACTTCATCGAAATGGAATATGGCTTCTTGACGATTACCGGCGCTGACAACGGCGGCCCCGGCTCGGCCAACGGCACCTTCGCCCCCCCAACCGACATCACTCTCGCCGGCCTGCACATGTCGGCCGGCCTTCGATACGCCGACGATGATTCGCTCCGCCGCCGCGACAATCAGAAACCTGCCGATGACCAGTTCCGCTACTTCACCAACGACGCCACCACCACCGCTTTCCTCCCGCTGACCGACAACCCTCCAGAGGCTGAGTTGAAGACCAGCGGCGTCCTCGTCACTGTCCAGCACGGCCCCGCATCCGGCGATGCAAACCAAAAAGGCTTTGGCTACTTCAAAGCCTCCACCTCCATTTACGGCATCGGCCAGCAGCGCATCAGCGACATGAAAATCATCCCCGGCCCCGTCTGGGGCGCGGGCATCGTCACCTGGCACGCGCTGGCCCCGCAACTCAGCAACCTCGACATCCGCGGCGGTTTCTACGCCATCGGCGATCTCTTCTACGGCGCCCAGTACACCTTCGACATCCGCGACTGCCTCCTCTCCGGCAGCGAGGCGGCCATCAACGGCTCATCCAATATCATCTATCTCAAGCACACCACCATCGATCCCGTCGGCCGTTTCGGCATCCTCCTGAGCGGCTCGAACATCATGGCCGACGACGTGCGCTTCGGCGATCCTCAACTTCACCACAGCCAGTATTACTTCCGCCATATCAGCACCGTCGACTATGGCGGGATGAACCTGCTGACCAACATTCGCGCCGAAGCGGCGGCCACATCACGCTATCCCGACCGCGCCGCGTTTTCACAGAAGACCATCGGCTCAAGCCGCACCTCCTTCGTGCTTCGCGATTGCAGCGTAGCTAACCTGGCCGACGCAGCGGCCTTCCTCGAACTGCCCTTCGTCCCCTCTCCCTGCTCCGCGCGCCTGCTGATGGAAAACTGCCGCTATCAAGGCAACCCCATCGCCGCGTGGATCCGCACCGACTCCCCGTGGTGGTCCGGCCCAGTCACCGCCTTCGACCCGGCCGCGCCCGTCAAAAAGCGCATCGACTTCCAACCACCCCCCGCCCGCCCCTGGAAACCCGCCACCGCCTACAAAAAAAACGCCCTCGCCGAATCCAACGAGCAAGTCTGGCGCTGCCTCGCCGACCATACCGCCGACACCACAAACGCTCCCGGCCGCGGCGACTTCTGGGCACCCGCCGTTCCCCACATCGCCTTCATCGAAGAGCCATCGCCTCCACCGCCCTGAACCCCGAACCCTGAACCCTCCTATACTCATCAATTAACCACCCGGAGCAACCGCATGACGACCGCCATTGTTCGCTTGATTCTCCCAACCTGCCTCTGCCTCCTCTTCGCCGGCGGCTGCGCCGGTCCGAGTGATCCGCGCCAGCCCGCCACCTCTCCATCGGCCGCCGCAGTCAACCATTGCCCCCACTCCGAATGCGTCGTCTGCAAGTACAACGCCGACCTCGCCTGCATCGACGTGGAAGTGGACAAGACAACGCCCGCTTATGCCTACAACGGCAAGACCTACTACTTCTGCAGCAAGGAATGCCGCGACAACTTTGCCAAAAACCCGGCCAGGTACCTCGCCAACAAATAGCCTGCTATACTCCGCGCCTACTTCACGCGGAGGAACATTTCGATGGGCTATCTTCTTGGCATCGACATCGGCACCAGCGGCACAAAAACCCTTCTCTGTGACGACAACGGAAAAGTTCTTGCCACCGCGATGGCCGAGCATCCCATTTCAACGCCAAAGCCCGGTTGGTCCGAACAGAATCCCGAAGACTGGTGGCAGGCGGTCTGCAAATCCACCAAAGCGGTGCTGAAAAAGGCGGGGATCAAGCCGGTGGACATCACAGGCATCGGGCTGTCGGGGCAGATGCACGGGAGCGTTTTTCTAGGGGATGGGCCCAAGGCGCTGCGCCCGGCACTTCTTTGGAACGATCAGCGCACGGCCGCCCAATGTGCCGAGATTGAATCCAAAGCTGGCGGCCGTGAGGCGCTGATCGAGCTAGTCGCCAACCCCGCCCTCACCGGTTTCACCGCCCCCAAAATCCTCTGGGTTCGCGAGAACCAGCCCAAAATATACGCCCGCACCAAACACATCCTGCTCCCCAAGGATTACATCCGCTATCGCATGACCGGCGAATACGCCACCGAAGTCTCCGACGCCAGCGGCACGCTCCTGCTCGACGTCGTCAATCGCACGTGGTCTGAAAAACTGCTTGGCCTGCTGGAGATCGACAAGTCGCTCATGCCGCGCCTGCACGAATCCCCCGAAGTCACCGGCGTGCTCCACGCCGACGCCGCCTCGGCCATGGGTCTGCGCCGCGGGCATCGCCGTCGTCGGAGGCGCGGGCGATCAGGCCGCCGGCGCGGTCGGCAACGGCATCGTCACCTCCGGCATCGTCAGCGCCACCCTCGGCACCAGCGGCGTCGTCTTCGCCCACGCCGACCAACCCAACCGCGACCCGCACGGCCGCGTCCACACCATGTGCCACGCCGTTCCCGGCAAGTGGTGCGTCTTTGGCTGCATGCTGGCGGCCGGCGGCAGCTTCCAGTGGTTCCGCAACAACCTGGCCGAGGCCGAACTCGCCTCCGCCCGCAAAAAGAAAGTTGATCCTTACGAACTGCTCGTCAACGAAGCGGCCAGCGCGCCGCCCGGCTCCGAAGGCCTCTTCTTCCTCCCGTATCTCACCGGCGAGCGCTGCCCCCATCCCGATCCGCTCGCCCGCGGCGGATGGATCGGCCTCACCGCCCGCACCACCCGCCCCATGCTCATCCGCTCGCTCCTCGAAGGCGTCACCTACGGCATGCGCGATGCACTCGAAATCATGCAATCCATGAACATCAACGTCACCCAGGTCCGCGCCAGCGGCGGCGGCGCACGCTCGGATTTCTGGCGTCATCTCCAGGCCGACATCTACAAACAACCCATCGTCCTCACCAACGCCACCGAAGGCCCCGCGTATGGCGTGGCCCTCCTTGCCGGCGTCGGCACCGGCGCCTGGAACAGCGTTGAAGAAGCCTGCAAATCCTCCATCCGCCAAACCCTGAAAGTCGCCCCCAACAAAAAATCCGCAGCCCTCTACGATCGACACTTCGCCACGTACGACAAGCTCTATTTCGATCTGAAAGACCGTTTCGCCGAGATGGTGTCCCTCTGACAATTCACGTAAATGAAGTTTTTGCCCTGGCCACCCCACCCAGGCGCGGTAGATTGATTCCCTCACCGCTTTCAGGAAAGGTACGAAAATCCCATGTCCAGGCGCAACTGCTTCCCAGCGGCGTTGATCGTTCTGCTGTTAGCCTGCCCCACCTTCGCGGCCGACGCGTTCTATACCGTCCACCCGTCCGACCTCACCATCACCGAGGGCAAGCTTCCCGGCGAGCCAAAATCGCCCGACAGCCGAACCTGGCAGGCCGCCCAGACGATCTCGCCCCGCGCCACGTTGGATGGCGAGGGGGAAGTCTACATCACCTCCCCCAATCATTTGGCAACCGACATCACTCTCCATGTTCGCGCGCCCGAAGGTCAGGAGGTTGCCGGCCATCTCTATCTCCCCAAAGAAGATTGGTCCGGCCTGGCCGCCGTGCGATTCAAGCTTCCCGCCGCCGCCGCCAAGGAGCAGGCCAAGGCAGAGTTTCTAAAGGCGAAACAGGACTACTACCAGGACCTGCTCAATCGCGACGTTCCCGGCGCAGCCTGGTTTCGCCACCAACTCGACGTGGCGAATCGCGCAAGTGGCAACCAAACCCCCGACGAGCGCCAAGCCCGCGCCGGCGGGCGCGGCACGGACATGGAAGAAACCTACAACCTCTTCTCCGGCGGCCGCGCTATCAGCGAAAACCTGCAGCTTGACCGCGTGCTCCCGGCCAACACCAAGCCCGAAGCGCCTACCGTGGATGTCGATGCCATCGCCGGCATCACCGTTGAAGCCATGGATTTCAAGGCGCTGCTTCAAGGACGCGAAACCGGCCGTCGATCCTCTGGCCGCCGCCATCCCCGCCGACCAGCACGCGATCTTTTTCCCGAGCTTCGAGGCCGCGCTCACCGTCGCCGACGAGGCCAACGGAACCAGCACGCCCATCCTCATCCTCGCCGAAGAGCGCGCCGAGGATTCCAAAACAAAAGAACGTTATCAGCGCCAACTCTGCCTCCCCATGACCGGCCTTGGGCGACTGCTTGGCCCGTCGCTGATCAGCAGCGTCGCCATCACAGGCTCGGATGCCTACCTGCGCACCGGATCGGATCTAGCCATTCTTCTGGAGCCCAAAGACGCCGGTTCCCTGCTCAAGCTGCTGTCGGCGCAAATGGCCCTCCAAAGCAAAACCTACGCAACGGCCAAGGCGGTCGCCGGCCAGGTGCAGGGCGTTCAATACACCGGCGCTGTTTCGCCGGATCGCGTCGTCAGCGCCTATCTGGCTCAAATCGGCGATGCCGTTGTCGTCACCAACTCGCTGGCTCAAATCTCCAGGCTCGCGAAGGTTCATGCCGGCCAATCGCCGGCGCTGGCGGCAGCCCCCGAATATCTTTTCTTCCGCAGCCGCTACCCGCGTGCTGACACCGACGAGACAGGCTTCATGGTCCTCAGTGACGCCACCATCCGCCGCTGGTGCAGCGCCCGCTGGCGCATTGCCGACTCGCGCCGCACCCGCGCCGCAGCCGTCATGGCCGAACTCCAGGCCAATGCGCTGGATTCCATCGTGACGCGCAAGGTCGAGCCGGGCGTCGTCCAGAGCGAGCGACCCGTCAAAGATGCCGGCACCTTCAATCTCTCCCCCACGGGCATCACCTCCGATACCTATGGCAGCCTGGAATTCCTCACTCCCATCGCCGAGCTCGATTTCAGCAAGGTAACACCCACCGAGGCCCAACTGTACGACCGCTGGCGCACGTCTTACCAGCAGAACTGGAGTTGGGCGTTTGACCCCATCGCCGTCCGTTTCGCGATGAAGGACCACAAGCTGTCGGCCGACCTGACCGTCATGCCCCTGATCGCCAACACCGATTACCGCGAGCTCATCGACGCCACCAGCGGCGTCAAGCTCGCTCCCGAATCAGCCGATCCACACGACTCTATTTTCCAAATCGCGCTGGCCATCAACCCCAAGTCTCAAGCCGTCCAGCAGTTCGCCGGCATGGCCAAAACCGTTGGCGGCAATATCAAGATCGACCCATTCGCCTGGCTGGGAAATTCCATCAGCCTCTATGCCGACGACAGTCCGTTCTGGGACGAGCTGGCCAAGGCCGACGATCCGCAGCAATTCATGTCGAGTAACTTCTGGCGCCTGCCCGTCGCCCTGTACGTTGAATCCAGCAGCGCGATGAAGTTGACGCTCTTCCTGACAGCCCTGCGCACCTACATCGATCAGTCGGCGCCCGGCATGACCGGCTGGGAAACCATCGACTACAAGGACCAGCCTTATGTGAAGATCGCCTCCAAGATTGTCGGCGCCGGCCCAGCTGACAAGCTGGCGATCTACTACGCCGCCACCAGTGATGCCTGGATCGTGAGCCTGAGCGAAGATGTCTTGAAGAAAGCCATTGACCGACAGGCGGAGCGTCACCCGAAGGCTGGCCAGAAAGTTTCACCCGCCACCTCGATTGCGGCCGCCACCACGCGCCCGTGGCTGGGCGAGAGCGAGACATTCCAAATCGATCGGCGAATGATCGACACGATCAGCCGTGCCGGGCGCAAGGAATATCAAACGGCCATGCAGGCACAGTCGTGGGCCAACCTTATCATCCTCAACGAGTGGAAGCGTCTGTATCCGGCCGAGGATCCGGTTGCTTTGCACGAGCGTCTGTGGCAAACCCGCCTCGTCTGCCCCGGCGGCGGCCGGTACGTCTGGAATGACCAACTGCAAACCATGGAATCAACCATTTACGGCAGCCCCGCCTCCCCCAAATCCGGCCCGGCCACCAGCCCCCTCAACGCCATCCGCTTCGCTAACCTCGGCCTCACCTTCGAAAACAAGGGCCTCCGCGCCGGGCAGTGCTGGAACGCGACCCAGCTCCCAACCAATGAAGCGCACTGCGTCTTGCACGATTAGAGTGTTATAATCTCGCACAATCATGTCCGTCGCCACGCAACCCCATTCTCCACTCTACCGCACGGCCGTGATTGACACCCGCCGCTTCAGCGTGGACGAATACCACCGCATGATCCAGGCCGGCGTCCTCACGGAGGACGACCCGGTCGAGTTGCTGGAAGGATGGATCGTATTCCAGATGCCGCGCGGGCCCCGGCATGATTCGACCCTTCACAAATTCGGAAATGCCCTAGCCACGCACTTCGGCGCGGCTGGCGAGTTCGAACCCGCTCCGCCATCACGCTCGACGACAGCGAGCCAGAACCCGATCTGGCCGTGGTTGAGGGGCCGGCGGCACGTTACGACCAGGCACATCCCAGGCCGCCGGAGATTGTCATGATCGCCGAAGTAGCTGACTCGTCACTGGAACGGGATCGAATGGGAAAGGGAGCGGTTTACGCCCGTGACCTCCTCCCAAGCCAGTAAGCCATCCGCATGACCGACCACCTCTGCTACTACATCAGCGGCCACGGCTTTGGTCATGCCCGACGCGCCGGCGAAGTCATCCGCTGCCTTCTCCACCAACACCCTTCACTCCAGGTCCACGTCCGAACGGCCGCGCCCCAGTGGCTCTTTGCCGGCCTGGCCGTTCAATACCACGCCGTCGGTATCGACGCCGGCGCCATTGAAGATAGCCCCCTTCAGGTGAATGGCGAGAAGACGCTTCAAAGCGCCGCAAAGCTTCTCGCGCAGCGCGATGCCATCGTCGCCACCGAGTCCGATTTCATCCGCCGCCACAACATCTCCCTCATCATCGCCGACATCCCGTTCCTCGCCGGCGACGTGGCCGAGGCGGCGGGTGTGCCCTGCATCGGCATTGGCAACTTCACCTGGGACTGGATTTACCAGCCCTACGTCCGCAACATCCCAGGCTACGAAGCGCTCCTTGACTCCATCCGCCAAAGCTATCGCAAGATGTCGGCCTACCTGCGCCTGCCCCTCAGCCACGAAACCAGCCTCTTCCCCAAGACCGTCAACATGCCGCTGGTCACGCGCCACCCCACGCGCTCGCTCGATGATGTCCTGGCGCATCTCGGATTAGCCCCTTCCGACCCCCGGCCAAGGGTCTTGATCGGAATGCGCGGCGGCATCCAAACCGCTTCACTAGCGGCGGCCGCCAGCGACAATGCCCTGCTTTTTCTCTATCCCCAGCCAATCCCAGTCGCCCTTCCATCGGCCGTACGCCCCGTAAAAATCGACGAGACGATGACCTTCATCGACATCCTCAGCGCCTGCCACGCGGTCGTCTGCAAATTCGGCTACGGCATCGTCGCCGACTGCGCTTCAACCGCGCGTCCCGCTACTCTGGCCGCGCCGAACCAATTTCCGGGAAGAAGATCTGTTCGAAATCGAAGCCCCGCGATTCGTCGCCCAGCGTGAGATTTCTCGTGCCGATTTCGATTCTGGCAACTGGAGCAAACCACTCAGCGATCTCATGGGACAAGCATTCCCCATTCCGCCCGTCACGCTCGACGGCGCGGATGCCTGTGCGCGATTCATCCTGTCGTTCGACCCCGTTCGCGGGTGAGGGAAACCTCATTGCGAAGAAGAATGTTCGGGCGAGCCGCTTCGCCATTTGGATGAACTCACGGCCCTTGCCGCCGTTGAGTCGGCGGATGTTTGAGAGGGACGTTTGTAGCGGCGGCGAGATTGGAACTGGTCCCATGCGCCTTGAACCACCTCGTCGAAGTTTTCGCGGAACCGCCGGGGATGGAAGCACTCGACGCTTTCCCGAACGGCCGCGGGCGCGAAATTGGCGTGTGTCTCGAAACGCTCAATCGCTGAGATGACAGACTCCGCCGTCTGCGATTCAAAGAAAAGCCCGCTCAGCGATTCCTGAACGGTTTCAAGAGAGCCGCCCTTTCCAAACGCGATAACCGGCGTCCCGCACGCCATGGCTTCCACCGGCATAATCCCGAAGTCCTCTTCGGCCGCGAAGACAAACGCCTTGGCGCACTGCATGTAATCCCGGAGCTTGTCGAACGATTGATGACCCAGCAGCCGCACATTCGGCCCGGCCAGCTTCTGCATTCGCTTCATATCCGGGCCATCGCCAATCACCACCAGCGACTTGTCCGGCATCTGCCTGAACGCTTCCACAATCACATCCACCCGCTTGTAGGGCACGAGCCGCGAAGCGGTGAGGTAGAAATCTTCCTTCCCCTCTCTAACGCCAAACGCGTCAATATCCACCGGAGGATGAATCACCTGCGCCTCCCGGCGGTAAGCGGCCCAAATCCGTCGCGGCGATGTAATGTGAGTTGGCCACAAAGTGGTCAACGCGATTGGCGGCCGCCTGATCCCACAGACGCACATAGTGGAGCATCGCCCGCGCTAACCAGCTTTTGGGCCCTCTTTCCAGACCCGACTCGCGAAGGTATTGGGCCTGCATGTCCCACGCATAACGGATGGGCGTGTGAACATAACTGATGTGAAGCTGATCTGGCGCACCGGATGATGCCTTTTGCCACGGCATGATTCGAGGAAATGATCAGGTCATAGCCCGACAAATCAAACTGCTCCACCGCAAGCGGCATGAGCGGCAGATAACCCCGGAATTTCTTCAGGCCAAACGGAAGCCTCTGGATAAAGGAAGTTTTGACGGTGCGATCTTTAAGAAACGCCGGACGATCCTTGCCTGACATTGAATCGACGAGGGCAAAGAGATCGGCGTTTGGATAAAGCTGGAGCAGCTGCTCCACGACGCGCTCAGAGCCGGCATATGTCGCGAACCATTCATGGACGATGGCGATGCGCATGAAAGACATTCAATTCTGCCCGGCGGCTTCAGTAAGAGTGTGAAGGGTTAGTTCCGCCGCCTTCGACCATGTGAAATTCCTGGCGCGCTCCAGACCGCGCTGGCGAAGATTTGCATGAAGACCATCATCGTTGCCAAGCTTCAGCATGGCGTCGCCAATCGCATCTACGTCGAGCGGATCAACTTGAATCGCTGCATCCCCGACTACTTCAGGCAGTGACGTGGAATTGGAGCAGACGACCGGCGTCCCGCAAGCCATGGCCTCAAGGGGCGGCAGGCCGAACCCCTCATAAATCGACGGATAGACAAAAGCACGCGCGCCGCTGTACAGCCCCGGCAGGTGCTCGTCGTCCACATACCCCAGCAGGCGCAGCCCCGGGCGGCAACTCGCCAAAGCCCATGCCGCTGAAGATCTCCGCATTAGCCCCGGCCACCATCAGCTGGAAGTCCTGTACCCGCGATTGAATCTGCCGCCACGCGTCAAAGACGCGGCGAAGATTCTTGCGCGGCTCCAACGAGCCCACACAAAGAAAATATCCCGTGTCGATCCCATGGACGCCTCGCACGATGTCGATCTGCTCCTGCGAGGCAGGCCGGAATTTGTCATCCAGCCCATTGTGAATCACCACCACTTTCTCAGGAGCAATCGGGGCGGCGGCCAATATGCGTTCCTTGGAGAAATTGGAAACCGTGATGATTCGCCGGGCATGCTGCGCCAAGCCGGGGGATGAGATAAGAGTACCACCGGGCGAATTTCTGGCTGAACCATTCGGGATGATCCAGGGTCGTCATGTCGTGAACCGTGACGACCTGCCTGGGGTGGCGCATTGGCCCCGTGCCCGAAGGGGACCACAAGAGGCGGCCTCGCGTACGCAGTGGGAGAATCGTCTGCTCCCATAAATGTCCGGACATGCCCTTTAGATCAAGCCGTGGACGCACGATTGTCGCCAGACTTTGCAGATGCCTGGTGATTTCGAGCGCGTATCTCTGCACACCGGTGACCCGGTGGCAGAGATATCGGCCGTTGATCGCGAAGGCGTCCATATCGTTCCAATCGTCGTATGGGTGTTATTACTTGACCGCCGTTTTCAGCAAAGCCGCCACGGCTGACGGGGCGGTCACGTTGACCGTGGCCTTGAAGAAGTCGTTGAACCAGTCGATGCCTTCCTGAACCATCCGGAAGCGGAGGACATAGGAACCGGTGGCCGCGGGGGCGGTGATGGGGACGTTGAGCGTGATGGACTGGCCTGGCTGGACGTTGCGGGTCAGGTTGATACGTACGGGTTCCGGCGACCATGCGTATTTTGCGTCACTGGAGGTCGTCGAGCCCCAGTACCAGCCGAGATGAAATGGATTGGCGCCGGTAGTCGTCCATGTCGTTGACCCGGTGTTTGTGAGTGTCACAGCGATGGTTTGTGACTGATTGCTATTCCAAGCCGCGGGCATGGTCGCCGCGTACGAGGCGCTTAGTGCCGGAATATTGACGTTGACGGTGGACTTAATGAGCTGGGTGAACCACTGGACGTTTTCTTTCACAAGACGCAGTCGCAGGATGTAACTGCCGGCCGAGGTGGGCACCGTGACGGTGACGCTGACGTTGACTGATGCGCCCGGGGCCACGTCGCTGGGGAGATTCACACGGGACGGTTGAGTGGTCCATGTGTTGGCCGCATCACTGGACGTGGTGCTGCCGAAGTACCAGCCGATGCGCACTGGATTGGTGCCCGCCGCGTTCCAGGTTTGCGAACCCGTGTTGGTCAAGGTGAGCACAAAGGTCTGGGACTGGCCGGTGGTCATCACGGTTGGCAATGGCGCTGCGTATGTGGCCGCGAGTGAAGTTGCAGTGGTGAAGGTTGAAGTGAATGCGGCCGTCAGGGGATTGCCCCCCACGTCCTTCGCGCCGGATATGCCGCCCACGACAGTGACCGTGTAGGTGCCAAGGGCAAGCGTTGCCGTGGGGGTGAGCGTGGCGGTTTGGGTGGCCGAGTTATAGCTGACGGTCGCGGCGACACTGGTCGTTCCAGACCTGAGCAGGACCGTGTTTGCATTGACTGTGGTGGGATCCATGGCCGCCGAAAAAGCCACGGATACGTTAGCCGTCGGGGCCGCATACAGAGCGCCACTGGCGGGGGTGACGCTGACGACCGTCGGCGCGACGGTTGTGAATGTAGTGATGTTGCTGGCGGGCAATTGGTTGCCCCAGAAGTATCGCGCACACCGGCGTTTCCACCGACAACGGTCACTGTGTAGGCGCCAAGCGGCAATGGTGTGGTGGGCGTGAGGGTGGCCGTGTTCTTCGCGGCGTTGTAGGTGACGGCGGCCGGTACTGATGTTGCGCCATTCATCAGCGTCAGGGTCGTGCCGTTGATGAATGTCGGATTCATGGCCTTTGAGAAAGTAACAGTGACCACAGTTGTGCTGGGATTGTTGGTGGCTCCATTGGTGGGGGTTACGCCAATGACGGCAAGATTTGGAGCGGTGGTGAAGTTCCACGAGAAGGTCGATGCAAGGGAGTTGCCGCCGACGTCCTTCACGCCCGAAGCGCCGCTCAAGACATTGACGGTGAAGGTGCCGATCGGAAGCGAGGACGTGGGCGTCAGCGTGAAGGAGTTGTTGGTGGGGTTGTAGCTGACGGAAGCAGGGATGGCCGGGCCTCCGCCTTGAGGCACGAGCGTGATCGTGGTGCTGTTAATGGTCGTGGGATCCATCGGAACGGAGAAGACTCCGCTCACGCTGCTGGCAATGGTCACGCCGGTGGTGCCATCCACTGGGGAGACGTTCGTGACGGTGGGGCGGATGGTGGTAAAGCTCCATGTTCTGGATGCCGCCAGGCCGTTTCCAGCAAGATCCTTGACGCCCGCGCTGCCGCCAAGAATGCTGACGGTGTAGGTGCCGACTGCCAGCGGAGTGCCTGGAGTCAGCGTCACGACGTTGGTGGTGGCGTTATAGGTGACGGTTGCTGCAACGGGTGTTGAGCCATTCATCAAGCTGACGGTGGCGCCGCTGATGGTGGTCGGATCCATGGGCTTGGAGAAGCTGGCGGTGATCGTGGTTTGCGCCGTGTTGTTGTTCGACAGATCGGCCGGTGTAACGGCGGTGACGGTCGGCGGCACGGAATCAACGGTGACGTTGAATTTCTGAAGCTGGGTGAACCACGACACGCCCTCCTGAACCATGCGATTGCGAAGCACATAGGCGCCATCGGCGGGGGCCGTGATGGTGACGGGGACGATGACGGATGCGCCGGGGGCGACGTTGGCCGGGAGATTGAAGCGAAGCGGCTCGGTTGTCCATGCACCGACGGAATCATCAGCGCCGGCGAAATAGACGCCCAAATGGTAGACGTTGGCGCCGGTGTTGTTCCATGTTGCCGTTCCGGTATTGGTCACGGTGACGTTGTAGGAGACGGCCTGTCCGGCGTGGACGAGGACGGGTGGATTGCTGGCGTAGCTGGCGGCGAGGGTATTGACGGTGATGTTGGTTTTGCCCAACTGATCAAACCACTTCACGTTTTCCTTCACCATCCGTAGGCGCAGGATATAGCTGCCAGCGCTGGCGGGCGCCGTGACGGTGACGTTGAGATTGATGCTTGCTCCGGGAGCCACGTCCGTGGGAAGGGAGGTGCGGCCGGGTTCACTGGTCCAGGTGTAGAGCGCATCGGTGGAGGTTGGGCTTCCAAAATACCACGCAAGATGAACCGGATTGACGCCGCCGGCATTCCAGATCTGCGAGCCGGTATTGGTCAGGGTAACGCTGAACGTTTTGAAGGCGGTCATCACCGTTGGCAAGGCGCCGGCGTAGCTGGCGGCAAGCGACGGCAGAACCGACACCGCGGATTCATTGGAGGCAAGGCTTTCAGTTGGAGATGGCGCAGCGCCAGGATTGATGGCGGTGACAGTGTAGTAGTAGGTGTTGCCGGCCACGACGGTCTGATCTGTGAACGTACTGATGGTGATGCCGGTGGCGATGGGCGTGAGGCTTTCGCCGCCCGCGGCCGTACCCCGATATACGTTGTAGGTGACGGCGTTGGGGCTCGCAGTCCAGTTCAACGTGACAACGGGTGGGGTGATCGTCGGCGAGACATTGGTAGTCAGAGTGGTGGGCGCCGCCGGCCTTTGCGAGGCGGTGGCGCTCACTTCGTTGGACGGCGCGCTTTCGGCCGGTGTCGGGGGCAAATTGGAATTTACTGCCGTGACCACATAGTAGTAGGTGGTGCCGTTGACTCCCGTGGTATCCGTGAAAGTTGTCGTGCTGATTCCGGTTGCAAGTGGGATGGCCGCCTCAGCGCCCGCGGCCGTTCCGCGATAGACGTTGTAGGTCTGGGCGCCGGCAGGCGCGGTCCAGTTGAGGGTGGTTGCGCCGGCCGCGGCAGTGGCCGTCAGGGTTGACGGCGCGAGCGTGAGTGTCGTGGCATTGACGCCGACAAAATCGTTATAGCCAGAGACATTGAAAGCGCGGATGTGATAGTCGTAGAAAGTGCCGGGCGTGAGGTTTTCGTCGGTCCACGTGTAGGTCGTGGCTGGGGCGGCGCTGGTGGCGGGAAGGTTCAGGTATGGCAGAAAAGAGCCATGATTGACGGCGCGAAGCACCTGATATCCATCCGCGGAAATGCCGGCCTTGTCAGTCCAACTGAGGTCGATGCTGTCGGTGTCAAGGTCAGTGACAGCCCCGTTGCTGGGCGTCGCGGGGGCTACAGGGATGGTGATGGAGGAGATATTGGATGACGCGGAACTTCCGCCGCTGTTGCTGGCGCGAATGCGGTAGTAATACGTTCCACCGGGGGCCAACCCGATGGCGTTATCGGTGAAGCTAGAGGGGTTTGCGGGGAGATTTTGGGTGACGAAGTTTGTGGTGAATCCGCTGTCGGTGGCTCGATCCAGCGTGTAGCCGGCCTGATTGGTGGCGTTGTTGGTCCAGTTGAGGTTGATGCTTGTGGCGGTGGCGACGGCGGCGCCAAGTCCGGTGGGGGCGGCGGGGGCTTGCTGGCCGCCGGGGGAGAAGGTCCAGCGCCTGGATGTCCTGGGTCGACGTGGCGCCGCCACTGGCGGCGGTGAAGCCAACGAAGGCGGAATTGCCGCCGACCGCGCCTGGAATATTGATGACGTACGACTTGGAGAAGACCTTGTTGGTGGCGATGTCGGTGATGTTTTCGGTCAGAATTGCGCCATCATAATTCAAATCCACCTTGAAGACGTCCCCGCTGTGCAGGTTGATGCCTGAAGGGGTCAGATCGATGGTTGGATTCATCGGCTGAACGCCGTTGGTGTACAGCCCGGTGCTGTTGCTGCCCTCGCCGGCATTGTTGTATAGATCGAACTTGACGGCCACGCTATTGGGGATTCCGGGTATTATGCCGTTGGTCCCGTAGCCGAGGCTTCCGCCACCGGCGCCCTGCGCGATGGGCCACACCCCCTGGACGGCGAAGGTGAAACCGTCGCCGGTGGCGTCGCCGGCGGTGGTGTGGAAGTTAAATGAGGTTGAGAACTTGGTGATGTCCACTGGACTGGTTGAGAACAGCGATCCGGTTTGGTTGACTGAGCCGTTGGTGAGCTCGGCGTTGGCGGAGACGATTGCGGCCGAGCCGTTGTAGGTAAGGCTGCTGGTCGATCCGCCGAAGCCGGCGCTGTAATCCAGGGCAGCGACTTGATTGCTGGTTGAGGTTTGGGCAACGTTGGAGTAACCGGAATTCCCAACACCATTCACTCCGCGTATGCGGAAGGAATAAGCCGTCAGTGGCGAAAGCCCGCCAATGGACAGCGACGAGGTTCCGCCTGGCGCGGTGGTGATCTGCGTGTAGTTGCCATTGATCAGTTCTTCGATCGCATAGCTGGACGCTGTATTGGGCAGAACACTTGTGTCAGTCCACGTTAAGTTGATCGAAGTGCCGGAAATGGGCGATGCGGTGAGCACGGGCGGGACGGGAACACTCGTCGCGGGCGGTACCAAACCGTACACTACAAGGCTGTTGGTGGTGCCGACGTAGACCTGTCCGTTAGCGACAGTGGGCGCGGCCATCTTGACGATGGCGCCGACGCTATCGAGTCCGCCGGCCTTCTGGCCGCTGTTCCACAATTCGGTGGACATGCTCGAGGCGTCGTAGGCATGCAACTGATTCCGAGCGCGATCGGTAACCCAGAGGACTCCGTTGACGTTGCCATAGGCCGAAAGAGCGGGCGAACCGGGAAGAGAGCCGAAGCTGCCAAGGGCGCTTTGGGAAGTGGTTACTAGCGTGCCGTCGCTGGCAACGTTGAAACTCTTCAACGGGCCGGTGTAACCGGAAACCCAGTAGATGGTGCCATTGTAGTAGACGGGCGTGCTTAATGAGCCGCTGAGGTTCAATGGCGGCGTGACATGCCCGCTTGCGTCAGGCACCGCATTGACGACGTGATCGGCGGTGGGATCGAATTTCCCCATGTTGTCGCGATCCACGACGTAGATAACACCCTGCTTGCCTGACGCGAGCAGCAGGTGCTGGTGGCCTGGAATGCCGGCGGCATCGGGAAGGATCAATGGGCTGCCAGAGCCAAAGTCCGCGTCTACGTTGTCGAGCGCGGCCTGGTTGTAAGGCATGAAGAAGTCGAGCGGCTTGATCCCCCAGCCATTTTGATTTTGATTGGTGGGCGAAGTGGTCGTATCGAGTGTCAGCTTGACGAGGGCTTCGTAATAGGACCCGTTGGACGGGAACCCTGCGGCATTGAGGGGGACATTTCCAAGGCCCGCCACGCCGTTGCCTGTTTCGAGATAAAAGGCGCTTCCATCTGACTCGAAGGTCAGACTTCCGCCGCCGCCCCAGATGCCGGCTCCGCCGCCGTTGGGGGAGGCGTTGAAGACGCCCTTGAGGACGAAGCCCGTGGTGGCCAGGTGGCTGACATCCCAGGCTGTCACCCAGCCGTGGTAGGGGGCCATATCGCCATGGCCGGCGAATTCGACGAACAGCGTGCCATTGACCAAGCTCAGCGCGCAGCGTTGATTTTCACGCAGCGCATTGAACTGCACCACCTTGTTGCCGGTGCCGTTGTAAGGATCGGTTACCGCACCGGTGCCGGTGCCATACGAATAAACAGCGGTATTATTGACGTTATTGTTATACGTGTCGCCAATAAGGTAGGGAGCAACCGCGTCGGTGCCATCGCTGGTGTTAATGGCATGAACGCGTTGGACGTAGTGGCTGACGCCGTTGATGGTCTCTTTGGTCTTGACGACCAGATAGATTCGCCCCGCCGCCGCGTCAATGACGGGCGTTCCAGTGATGCCAACTTCGGGCGAAATATCGGCGATGCCCACGTCGGCATATGGCACGGCGGTGATGCTTGTCGCGGAAAGCGTGTTGTTGATGTCGCTTCCAGGGGTCAAGCCTACACCGGGCGAAGTGGTGTCGAGAAAGGAACGCTTCCAAAGCACCGTGCCCGTCGCGGAGTCAATTGCATAGAGGGAATCGTGCTCCGTAGCGGCGAACACCACGTCATGTAAACCTGCCGCGCCCGCGGTCGTATTGGGGCCGGCCGCGATGATGTTCTGAGTCAGCACCAGCGGCTGCGTGTAGACGTTGCCATCCAACGGGACAGTATAAAGTTTTCCGAACGAGCTGACATTCACGTTTGCCGGACTGAGCGTAGTTTCCTGCAGGTTTGCTCCCGATGCGCCTATGTCGTTGTGAAAGGTGGTGACATTGACGGCCGACATCAGCACCCGAGCCTCAAGCTGTTGAAGCACCAGCGCTCCAACCTTCAGACCTTTTGACTTCGAGTTGTTCCACATGCCACTCATTGCGTTGCCCTCCAAGGCGAAAAAAAAATTGCTTAAGTTCCTGATCCAGGTGCGGCCGTCTAAACAACTGGCGGCACTTTCGTGTAATTTCTGCCCCAACCCCCCGATACCGGCACTGGGTACTCGGCCGCAACCGGCTCTGCTGCCAATGCTTTGATTACCACGCTCGCGATGGCGAGACGGGCAAATTGTGTTGAATTACGATCGATTTGGTCCGCGACACGCCCACGCGTGCCATCCAGAGCGTCGCCCCAATCCCTGGCAGCGCATAGAGCGACAACATGTAAAAGTCGATGATCTGGGCGTAAACGTTGGCGAACAAGGTCAGTGCCAGCATCGAAACCAGCGGCGACGGCCCGCCCACCCTTCGCCGAATAATGCGAACGAAAACGCCAGTGAGCACGCCATTCACCAGCGGCAGCGCGGCCGCGCCGATGTATCCAAAGCTGACATACCCCCAGATGGATTGAGGGAGTCGCAGGCCGCCGGAGATGGTGCCGGAAATGTCGGAACTGCCGCGAAGGTTGAGCGTGTTGAGCGTCCAGACGGCGGGGTTCCACTCATAGTGAAATGGAAACAATGCACCCACAAACGTCCGGCCATAGGTGAACTGCTGGCGGCGCTCAAAAGCCTCCAGCAACTGCAACTGATCCGAAATGTCAGGCGACCCTGACGCAATCAGCGTCCAGACGCTGTCCCCCTGGTAATGCTTGAACATCGCATCATTGCCGATGGCGTTGCCAAGAAAGTAATAGGACATGCTCCCCACCGGCACGGCCAATGCCACAAGCAGGATGAACCAGGGAAACCACTTGCGGTGATACGCCGCCAGAAGACCAAGAAACGTCAGCAGGCCCCAGATCGCCACGCCGCGCGTCAGCGTGGCCGTGATGCACGCGACGGCCACTCCCGCCAAAATCAGCGACAGCCGATCCCGCCTGCTATACCACACCGCCAGCGCAATCGGGATGACGGCCACCAGAAGATAAAACGACCCCCGAAACGGCACGGCAACCCGCGCATAAGCATCCTGGTACTGGCCACGGAAAAACTTCGCCGCCAGCGGGTCAGAGGCGAACATCGGCACAAAGCCCATGGCGATAAAGCTCAGGATCATCCCGCCGATCCCGATCAACGCCACCACCTTCGCCCGCCGTGCAATGTCAGCCTGGGCATCAGTGGTGCCATTGATCCATGGATCAACGGCCGGCCGCGCCCGATGCCGGCGCACGAAATGAAACCCAATCAACAGCCCCGCGATAAACGCGATGGAACCGATCACCTGAATCAGGTTGTAGGTGTTGAGAAGCGCCGGAGAGGCTGAGGTCAGCACGTTGGTTCCAAAGGCAGGGATCAGAAATGACGTGAGACAAATCCCAATCTGGAGGTGCGCAGGGATGTTCCAGCGGCTGGGCCAAATGATGTACGACCCCACCACGAAGACCGAGTTGGAAAGAACGACGATGATTGCGTTAAAAATATCCATGGCCGTCAGCTTGATCAGAACGCTCCCACCGGATGGGGCGAGCACTGCATCAACGGCGTCGACGACCCGATTTTCTCCACAAGCTCGGCAAAACGCTGCCGCGTCACGTTGATGTCGAAATATTCCTCCGCCAGCCTGTGTCCGGCCCTCCCCATCTGCTGCCGCTGCTCGTCCGAAAGCTCGACCATCTGCTCCAGTGCGCTGGTCATGGCGGCCACATCCCCCCGCCGCACCACCTGCCCATGAATACCTCTCATAAAGCCACTCGGGTCATCGGAGCAATCGGTGCTGATCACCGGCTTGCCCGCGGCCATCGCCTCCAGCATCGCCAGCGGCAGACCTTCCCAATAGGACGAGTGAACGTACATGTCCGACGCAGCCAGAAGTTGCGGGATATCGTTGCGCCATCCAACAAACTTCACGCGGTCTGACAGCTTGTGATCCGTAACCAGTTGACGAAGCCGATCCAGATATACAATGCCAGCGCGATCCGTGCTGCTGGTGACATCCCCGACAATCGCAAGCTTCGTCCTGCGCTGGCCGAAATCAGCGGCGGCGAACGCCCTGATGAGCACATCCTGACCCTTCAGCGGATCAAGCCGCCCGACATTCAGCATCAGCACATCCCCCGGCCCCGCGCCAAGCTCAGCCCGGCACGCCGCCGCCTCGTCCGCGCTCGCCACGTTCATGCCGCCAATGTCCACGCCATTCTCCAACAGATTCGCGTGGCGCTTGTCGAAGCCAAACTGCTCCACGTGTTGCCGCCGAACCCCTTCCGAAACGCAGATGACGTGCGACACGTACCGGTTAAGCACGATGCGATAAGCAACGCTCTTGATCGACCGGGTAAGCCACGAACCGAAAAACCGCGCTGGGCCCTGAAGAAACGCAATACAGCAAACGCCGCTTTTTCTGGCCGCCAATGCCGCGATCTTTAAATCGATCTGCTGGCCGCTGATCACGCAATCAATGCGCTGTGCGTTGATGATGCTCGCCATCCTCGAAATGAGCTTCCGCCCAAACAGCTTCTCAAACCCCGTCTCACAAAAAACCGACGCGCCAGCATCAGCCAGCGACTTCACAATCGCGTGCCCCTGCTCGCCCGCGCCGCAGACAACCACCACCCGGTGCCCCCGCCGCAGCAGTTCCCGCGTGTAAAGACACGCCATCTTCGGCCCGCCGCTCATGTCCGGTGTTCCGATGGTCAGGAGGATGTTCATGCCAACCTCCCGAAGATCGACGCCGCACTCTTCTTGATGTCCGAAATCGACCAGTACGATTGCGTCCAGATCCCAAGCCGCATGCGGACCACAAACGTCAGCAGCAGATTGTGCAGGATGTTGGCGCTCGCCGTCGCCACGCCCACCCCGATGATTCCAAACGACCTGGCCAGCAGGATTCCCGCCACAAAAGTGTAGATGCCGCAGATCAGCGTGATGACCATTGCATCCTTCTGGCAGCGGCACATCATCAACACCTGAATGTTGGATCCCGCCCAGACGCTCACCATTTGCCCCACGCACAAGAGCGCCAGGATCGGCGCTCCCTGCCGATAAAACGCCCCGTAAAGAAGTTGAAGAAACCAGGGGCTGGCGATGCAGAGAACGATGAGTCCAACCAGCGATGGAATGGCCGTCAGCGTCGCCGATGTGCGGACCAGGCGCTCCAACTCGCGCATCCGGCCTTTCTCATGCAACTCCGCAATCATCGGCGTCAGCACCGAGCTCATGATCTGAAGCGGCAGCACAACGATCATCATCCACCGTGCGACCGTGCCATAGATGGCCAGGGCATCCGTCGAGCAGCGCCCCCACAATCCACAAATCCATCTGCGTAATCAGCACCGTGACAAGCGTTGCCACCATCAGCGGCATCGACTCGGCAATCAGCGCACTCACCCCGCACGGAACTTGCGTCAACAGCCCGCCGCGCAGGAATGCGCATTGTGATGCGGTAAAACAAAAATCCCCCCAGCAGCAGATTGCACGCGCTGGCGCAAAGCCCCAGTTCCAGCGTGGCCAGAAACGTCGTCCGCCCCTGCCACCGCAGGACCAGAACACCAATCACCATCAACAAGTTGTAGACCGGCCCGCTGAAGAGGCTGGCCCAGCGAATCTCATGAAAACCCCTGAAAGCCTCGGCCGCCAGCGCCCCCAGAGAAAAGAGCACCACCCATACCCCAACCAGCCCCGCCACATTCCCCAGCGCCGGCCGATGAAAAATCGTGGCGGCGATGCGCGGCAACGCAATCCACAACACCACGCAAAGCACCGCCGCCGCCACCCCCACACATGAAAACGAAATGGAGATGGCCCGACGGGCATTTCGCCCATCCCCCGAAGCAAGGCTCGACGCCACAACCCGCACCACCGAGTTATTAAATCCCAGCAAGGCCACAAGGCTTGTGAAGTAAACAAAGCTGAACGCCAGCAGATAGGTACCAAACGACTCGGGCGACAGCGTACGAGCAAGAAGCGTGCTCGAAGCCAGGAGAAACAGGCCGTGGCTCGCCTTCCCAATAAACGCCCAGATGCCGCCGGAGATGAGGCGCGACGAAAATGACGGCTGCCTGCGCGCATTGGCCGCCTCGGCCTCGGCGAGGTCGATCACTTGAGCTGTGGAAGTTGGGCAGGCTAATTGCGACATAGCGGTGACTGCGTGCGATTGTTCGTGGATTGAAGGTGCGCCGTGCTTAGTAAGCGCCCCTTCTCCGAAAGACGACATACGCCGTCCGCGCCAGGATGTAGGCGTCCAGCCACACCGACCAATTCCTCACGTAATACCGGTCCAGGCGGACACGCTGGTGGTACGTCGTGTCATTGCGCCCGCACACCTGCCACAGCCCCGTAATCCCAGGACGCACGGCCTTGTAAAGCTCGAAAATTTCGCCGTATTTCTCCACCTCAGCCTCAACAATCGGCCGCGGGCCAACCACGCTCATCTCCCCTTTCAAAACATTCCAAAGCTGCGGCAACTCATCCAGGCTGCTGCTTCGCAGCCACCGGCCAATCGTCGTCACGCGCGGGTCATCCCGCAGCTTGTGATCGGCCAGCCATTCTTCCCGCGCCTGCGGATGCGCATTCAGATATTGCCGCAGCACCTCATCGCTATTGCATACCATCGTCCGGAATTTCCACGCCCAGAAGTACTTTCCATTCAACCCCACGCGCTTCTGCGCAAAGAAGATCGGCCCGCGCGACGTCAGCTTGATCAACACGGCCGCCGCCACCAGCAGCCGGCATCCCGATCAATCCAAACAAGATCGCCAGAACAATATCCATCGCCCGCTGAATGATTCTCGGCAGCAGCATGGCCGCGCGGTTGTGAACTTCCATCCCCGCCAATCCACCGCATTCCCGAACGTCGCGCCACAGGATCGGCAGGTCAACCGGCATCGGCATGACCAGCAGTCGCGGCACAATCCCCAGCGCCCGTTCCACCGAAGCAGCGCTTGGCGCGGCGTCAATGTCCTGCATCGCAAACACCCCATAGCTCACTCCATGCAGCCGCGCCACCACGCCCGCATGTCGGCCGCCACGGAAAACTCGCACGCCATGAATGTCGCCACGCGCCGTGCCCGAAAGATCCACCGCCCCCACGAGCTGAACTCCCCACCGCCGTGTGCTGATCAGCGCCAACACCGCTTCTTCCAACAGCTTGCCAGATCCGAACACCAGCACCGCATGGCCCCACCAGCTGTAACCCGCCAAAAACCAGCGCGTCGTCCAGCGCCCCAGCGGAATAAGCACAAGCGAGGCAAACCACGCGACAGCGAAAAACGCTCGCTGCGGAGCAAGGCCTGGGCTCAAAAATGTCGCGGAAACAATCGCGCCAAAGATCAGCGAGTTCAGTCGCGTCAAAAGACGCAATTCGATCACAGGATGCGATCCCACGCCCGGATAAAGTCCCGCCAACAGATAAACCACCAGCAGCGGGACGATCCCCATCAGCATCATCAGGCCAACGCCGTTCGGCGGCACAACCTGCAACCACTTGAACGCACTTTGAGCCAGGACAACAGAAGCCGTCAGCATCACCGCATCCGACGCCACGATCACCGCCAGATTGGTGAACTGCCGCACACGGCAGGCGGCCGCGCCCCGGCGCACCTTCAGCGGACGGTTCAAGCGGCCCGGCACCCGCCACTCCAGCGGCGACCGATCCACTTCCATCAGCGCGTCATGCCACGCCTGGTGGACCGGCCTGACGCGTGCCTTGGGCACGTTATCGTGCTCTCGGACAATATCTATGATCGCTACATCAGACATTTTCTCACCTCTATCGATGCACACGCTCGGCAAACTTCCATGTCAACTTCCATGCCCACTTCACTGCCCACGTCGATTCACCTTCACTAGCTCCTCACTGCGCCACGCTTGGCCGCTGCAAAACGCTCAACTCCGAAATAAGCTGCAGCGCCGCGTCCATGCCCGGCTGTATTCGCAGACAACTTCGTGCTTCTTCAATCGCCTGATTCCTCTGGCCCATCTCCGCCAACAGCCGCGCCACCTCCAGCCGCAGACCCACATGCCCCGGGTCGATCTGCATCGCGCGCGAAAATTCGCCAGAGCCTGCGGCCACTGTTTGTCCTGGCGATACAGCCGGCCAATGCTCGCAAACACATCCGCCGGAACCCCGTCCTTCACCTGCGCCGTCTTGCACCGCGCAATCGCCTGTGCCAGCGTCTTCGTGCGCAAATCGCTCTTAATCGTCCCCGCATGAAGTGCGCCGATCACATTCAGCAATCGCTGTGGATTGTCTCCCGCCAGGTTCAACGCAAGGTCGGGTCGTTCAAATCGTTCGATGCACGCATCCGCCACCCGCGGCATGTTCTCCGGCGCCAGCAGGAGATACCGCCCAAACGTCTTGAGCGTCTCCTCATTACCGCCCTGTGTCGCCGCCACAAGCGCGGCCGTAAAGCACGCCTCCGCGTTATTGGGCGCCAGCCGATACCCCAGGCGAACATGATCCGCACCGGCCGCCTCGTTCAATACAAACAACTCCCACTGCCCCACTACCGCCGCCACCGGTCCGTACGTGGGGCACAACAGACGCGCCTGGTGCATGTCCGCCACGATCCGACGAACCTGCAACAGGTCGTCGTCCGTAAGCACAATCATGCCTGTCTTGGGATTGGTGTGGCGCGATACAAAGTTCCAGCGATACCAGCACTGCCAATAGCGCGCCTCCACGTCCAGGGGCGCATGCGCCACCGCATCGTCTGCCTCTTCCAAAACCTGTGAGTACGCCCCCTCCGCTCCCGTGGCATTTTCCTGAATCGCCGCCGCGATCTCCGCCGCCCGCGAAGCGCTGGCCGCCGCCAGTCGCGCGTTATTGGTAAACACAAACGCAAAAGCCATCACGCCCACAAGCCCGGCCGGCATCGCAAAACGTGCGAACCTCAAACCCATAGCAGGCGGTTTCACAAGCGGCAACGGTGTGGTTGTCCGCCGGCCGCTTTTGGCTACGTTAATCAGCAGTGCGCAGGTGACGGCCGTCAGGCAGGCAATCGACGGCAAGTGCTGTCCATAATCCGTCATGCTCTGCGTCATCACCGCCAGCAGTCCATACCCCAGCCCCGCGGCCGCCATCCGCTTCGCCGAAGAGGCCGAGCCAATGCAGCGCACAAAATGTTTCCAGACAATGCACGCGAACGCGAGCGCAAGAACCAGACCAAGCACCCCCATCTCCTCCAGCAACTGAAAGTAGTCGCTGTCGGCATACTCCAGCAGGAGCGGGTTGGTCGACCCGTCCAGCATCGGGTACGTCATCTTGTGCGCCCCGAGCCCCATGCCAAACACCGGGAACTTCCGCGCCGATGCCAGGATGTCCCGATAAATCTGCATCCGCCCCGACGACGGGTCGGCCCCCTTGAACGTCGCCATCTTGTCGTAAAACGAATCGAACCCAACCGTCACCACCACAACCAGCGCCACCAGCGCCGACAGCCCAATCGCCCACCCAAACCCCCGATTCATGCCGCGGCGAATCAGCAGCGTCCCCAGCAGCAGGAAACCCGCCAGCATCGAAATCACGCCCCCCCGACTCATCGACAACAAAATCGTGGCGACGCCGATGATCAGCCCGCCCATCAGCGCTGCCTTAAACCAAAACGCCGGATCGCGCCCATCATTGGCGTTGCTCTTGGTCGTCAGCGTCAGCAGCAGCGCCAGCATCGCTCCCATCGACAGGTTCATAAACTGCGCGTAATGGCTGTAGTTCACAAACGGTCCAGACCGTGCCCCCTTGGGAGCCGCAAACCACCAGTAAATCTTGTCGGTACCAGTGAGGTTTTGAAGCAGGGCCAGCAAACCCACCGCCCCCCCGATGGCCGCGATAACCACCAGCAACCGCTTCATCCTGCCGGCCTGGCGATAGACGTTCAGCACGGTGACAAACACAACCGTGGCCACGAATATCACCACAAGATCATGGCGCGTTGCCAGCGGGTAAAAGCTCAGCGTCAAATGCTTCAGAGACTCCGACGCCCCCGGCACATCGCTCAGCAAGCTCGATTTCAATGACAGCGTGTGCGGCGAAATCAGTCCCACCAGCGCTGCCGGTAGGGGGGTAATCTGAAAGATCGCCACCAGGATGAAAAGCAAAATAGGAACGTACGCCCAGGTCCACGGCGATTCGTCAGACTTAACAAACTGTCGCGCAACCAGCCCCACCGCGATCACCGCCGCCCCGCCCACCACAATCGCCTCACTCCACGCCGCCACCACGCCGAACGCAAACGGCATGAACGCCAGCAGCGCGTACAGCGTCCCCTCGATGCAGGCGTCGATATAACCAAGCGCCCCAGGCCCGGAGGATTTGCTTGCGAAACTAGTTCGCATGGCGATCCTCCCGTTGATGGATGCGAATCGCCGCATCCACCTTGCGCCGACGCAAAATGCGGTGCGGGTTGTCGATGCAAAGGCTTCGGGCGGCCGCATGCCCCAGGCGCTGCTCGATCAGCGCAAATGCCACCGACATGCGCGGCGGCCGACGCGAAACATCGTGCGCATCCGTCGCCACAAAAATACTTTCATCCGCACTAATCAGCTCCCACGCGATCCGGCTGGCGGCCGACCCAAAGTCCCCCGCCAAACTCCCCGCCGTCAGCACCACCCCCGCCCCGTGGTCAAGCCACGTGCGCACAAGGTCAGGCCTGCGATCCACGATCGGATAACGCTCCGGATGCGAGATCAAAACCCGCACCCCCCGCGCCGCCATCCGCTCAATAATCGGCAGCGGGTCAATGTACGTGTCCCTCGGAAGTTCCAGCAGCAGATCCGACATCCCATCAGCAAGCGTCAAAATTTGGTCGCGCTCCAGAAGCTGAGTGATCGAGCCATCCAGGCGCACTTCAGCGCCCGGCTCGATGGAAAGTGGAATGCCGCTGGCCTCCAGCGCGTTCCGCAATGCCGCAACGGCTTCTCGCACATCCGATGCCCGATTGCGGCCTTCATATCGCCCCAACTGGTGGGGGGTCGCGATCACCGTGCTCACGCCGTCGGCACACAACGCCCGGCAAAGCGCAAGCGCCCCGTCCAGCGTGGCCGGCCCATCGTCGATGCCGGGCAGGCAGTGGCAGTGCAGATCAATGTAACCGGCCACCGGCGGCGACAGGCGTTGATCCTGCTGACTCGACAAGAAACTGTTTCTCAATACTTCACGCATGAGTGTCACTTAATAACGTTCAGTCGCGGCGAGCCAGAACGGGTGCTTCTTCCTCGCGGGGCAGATCGTGATGAAATCCGTTCGACTTCCCGTTCAATCCCCCGTTCATTCCATTGCCGTTGCCATTGGCTTCAGCCGAAGCCGCGGGTAGAAGCGCCGTGCGGCTGCTCCGGCCTTCCAGGCCATACGAGCCGTACCCGTACTGTTCGGCGTCTTCCGTCACATCGTTCAGGATCGCCCCCACCAGGTTCGCGCCCACGCCCGTCAGCCCATTCATCGACAGCATGCTCGCCTTGCGTGATGACTTCCCGCAGCGCACCACCAGCACCGTCAAATCCGCCGACGCCGCCAGAATCCGCGCGTCCGACACCGCACCCACCGGCGGCGAGTCAATCACAATCTTGTCGTACGTCCGGCTCAGCGCCACCATCATCTTCGCAAACCGTCGGCCATTAAGAATCTCCGACGGATTGCTCGGAAGCGGCCCGCACGCCAACAGGTCAAGATCGGGAACAGCCGTGTGCTGTATCGCTTCACGCAGCTTCTGCTGCCGCGCCATCACGCGCGACAGCCCGCTGGTCTTGTCGAATTTGAAAATGTCATGCTGCGTCGGCTTGCGCAAATCCGCGTCAATCAGCAGCGTGCGGTGGCCGGCCTGCGCCAGCGCAATTGCCACGTTGCTCGCCGTCATCGACTTTCCATCTCCAGGCTCGGGCGAAGTAAACAGAATCGTCTTGGCGGTTTCTCCACCCTTGGCAAAACAAAGGGCCGTCCGAATCGTGCGGAACGCCTCCGCCACGAGCGACGTCGGCTGCAAGTGCAGGCTCTGCCCCTTGTCGGTCACGCTGCCTCCCAGAATCCTGGGCACCACGCCCAGCACCGAGATCGACAGCGACACTTCCAGGTCTTCCGCCGACCGCAGGTAACGGTCGAACTGCTCTTTCGTGAACGCAAACCCAAACCCAGCCAGCATCCCCAGCATCAGCCAGCACGCCACCGTCAATGCCCGCCGGGGCCGCGTGGGCTTGTCTTCGTTTTCAATATGCGCCGGCTCCAGCACCTGGATGTTCAGCGCGCCGCTGTCCTGCGTCACGTTCACTTCTTTTATCCGCGTCCACCAGATCGCATTGGCGTTCGGTCCGCTGCACGTCCGCTTCAAGACGCTCGTATTCCGTCGCCCGAGCGTTCAAATCCATCGCCAGTTGCTGCTGCTCTTTGTAAGTAGCCCGAATGTCCGTTTCCGACGCCTTGAACGCCTCCAGCTCCTTATTGATCTGGTTGAAGTGCGCCTCGGCCAGTTGCCGTTCTTTCGCTGTAATCATCCCCCTCAACTGCGCCATCTGCGCCTGCGCCTCGATCATGTTCCGATGGTTCTCGGAATAGCGCAGGCTGTTCAGCGTCATCTCCAATTCATGCTGTCGCAGCTGCGCCCGCAACTCCCCATATTCCCGGTCCATCGCGTCATTCCCCTTGGCCTCAAGCGATTCCACGTATGCGCTGATCAACTTCGGGTCCCCCAGCATCGCCTTGGCCACATCGCGCTCCGCCAGCGCCTTGGCTTCGTTCAGCTCAATCTGCGTCAGCGAGTCTGACAAGCGCGCCAGCCGTTCCAGAATGATGTTCTTCTTCTCATGCCCCTTGTCATCCTGCAGAGAAAGCGCCCCGTTATTCTTCTTAAAATCGAGCATCGCCTTCAGCAGCCGCGCCCGTTCTGTGTCCAGGTTCGCGCGCTCGCTTTGCAGCAGCTTCAGCACTTCGCTCGCCGTCGTCTTGT
Organism: uncultured Phycisphaerales bacterium; assembly: GCA_963788015.1. GTDB lineage: Bacteria > Planctomycetota > Phycisphaerae > Tepidisphaerales > Tepidisphaeraceae > JBBRHH01. The sequence goes on along the minus strand of CAWBEY010000010.1, from coordinate 245,986 downwards.
TCTGCTTGGATTCGTAGTTGATGTACGAATCCACGATGTTGTTGACCACCTGCGATGCCTCGGCCGGGTACGGCGAATCCAGGCTGATCGTCAGCACATCGCTCTTCTTGCCCACATCAACCCGATAGATCGACTCCTCCTGCATGTAGCGGAGAAGGTTGTTTACCTTATGAAACGTCTTCAGCTTCCACGCCGCCGACTGATCCAGCGCCGTCGAAAGCACCGAGCTCGACTTCAAAACATCCGTCTGCGTAAAAAGATAACTGTCGGCCCTGTCTCCGCGGGGCGCTGTGTCCGTCAAAAGCTTCGGCCCCGTCTGCTGCACATAGAGCGATGCGCTGCACGTGTAGATCGGCGTTGCGATCAGCAGGTATGCCATCGCGATCACCAGCGCGCTCACCGTGCTGATCAGGATCGGCCAGCGATGCCGCCAGCACATCGACACGATGGTCTTGTACAACGTGCTCGACATCGGCGCAACCCGCCCGGTGTCAAACGTCGGTTCAGCCGTCGTCATGGCTTGCAGGTTCTGCGAATGTTGGTTTTGCACGATGCTCATTTCCTTACGTGCGCAGTGCGCGCAGCTGGTTTCATGCACATGCTCGGCAGCGGCCACCAGGGCGCTGCCATAGTGGCCGCTACCAAGTCATGCGTGCGATGCGGCATTTAAGAGTGCCGCGACGGGGACATCAGTGATGTCCCTTGTCGTCTTTGTCTCCAGACTTGCCATGATCATCGGAGTCTTTCGACTTGCCGTGGTCATCGCCGTCCTTGTTGCCATGGTCATCGCAATCCTTCTTCTTGCCATGGTCGTCGTCGTCCTTCTTGCCACGGTCATCCTTGTCGTGATCGCCGTCGCCCGGATCTTTGGGGCTGCGGCACTGCGGCGGGGTAACCGAGCAAATCGGACGGCACTCAAACAGTCCACCAGCACTTGCGGGCGATGCCGTAAACGCAACTCCCAACGTGCTGAGGGCGGCAAAACCAATTGCCGCAAAGAGAGGCCTCTCTCGCGTGCGCAGCGGCGCACGTTCTTCCGTACTGGCTTTTGTGCCATAGGGAAGCTCCTTCACGGCCAAGCCGTGTAGTGAAACTCTGCTCAAGCCAAACGCCAACATGGCGCCCTGCCTGAACAACAGCCGTGGATCACGCCCAAGGCCCTATCCAAGCCTCGCACGCAACCATGTTTAAATCTAAAGAAGCCGCGCCGCGTCCCGGAAGAACGCCCGCGCCACGTCAACACTCCTGCCCACGAGCCACTGTTGACGACGGCTTCACAATGATGGGAATGAAGGTCAAGCCCTAAACGAATTGTTTACTTGAACCTGATGCATTTTCTCTCCCATCTCCAGCACACCATTCTGCTCAACGCAAAACCCGGTTTCCAAGCCGGCGTGTGACTACCAAACAATATAACGCCCACAAAATCCACAAGCAAATCAACTCTAATCGCTACTTCCAAGACGCACTTACGCACACTTAGCAGCAATCATGCCACGGTTTCTATCGGCCACCCACCCAACCCCATTAAGTTCATGATGCCTCAATTTCCAATACTGATAACCCATGGATTAGTTGACGAAGACCGCCAAGACTGCCGGAAAACCCGACCAACCGCCCAGCGGCTGCTTGCCCCCCTTACCCAAACTATGCAAACACCATTAAGTGCGGCTTTTGACAACTGACAAACCGCCGCCGCTCAATTTAAGTGCGACTCGGTCTCCCAAAGATTACAAATTGCGCCATACCCCATGCCACCCCACGCCCACCCAAGAATCACTGCGGCGGCGGCGGCGGACGCCGATCCGGCGGAAACGGCCTCTCCCCCGGCGGCGGCCCAGGCGGACGCCGACCTCCAGGACCGGGCCCATTGCCCCCATTCCCCGGCCCACGCCTGTCAAGGTTCGACGCATCCACCACCCCATGATACCCCCCCAGAATATACGGAAACTTATTCGTCACATGATAGTGATAGCCACGCACGTTGTCCGTGTGGCCATTGCACTCGTCCAAATCGGCCGGCGGTTTACCGTTTTCTCCGTTTGGACCATACACCCCATACCCGTCAAACGCGTACCCAATCAATGGCGAGTGTTTCCCCTCCTCATCCTTAAATGACGTGTGTACGCACTTGGGATAAATGTGATAGTGATACCGGCCCATCGGATCCGGATGCCCACAGCATTCATCAAACACTTCATTCTTGGCCGCGTCCTGGCCCTCCGCGTTGTACGGGTTGTAAAACGGCACCCCATTGACGGCCACGCCAATGGGCCCCATCGGCAGCTTGGTGATCTTCTCCGCCGCCTTCGGATGCCGCGGAATGCGAAACGTGTAGTTCTGCTCGCGAATCGTGTTGGGGTTGTGGGCATTGGGAAACTTGCCCGGGTCGTGATCTGGAATGCCGTTGCTCCGAACGATCAGCAACTCATCCGTCACCTCAACCTTCACATTGTCCCGAAACTGATGAACAGGCTGCGTGGCAGCCTTCTCGGCCTGCGGCTTGCCAGCGCCCACCACAGTCGCCACCAGGACCACGCCCGCCAGCAACACCATCCCACATCTTAAAACCCTAAGCGTCATAATGAACTTTCAGCAGTCTCCCACGCGGCCGACATCCTACCGCAACAGCCCCGCCCATCGGCGATACAATGGCGTAGAGCAGCAAAATGTTTACACTGCTCCCGCGATTCGAGCCTTTTATTATACCGGAGCGAACATGAAGACATTGTTAAGCCTCAAGACATTGTTAACCGCCGCCCTTTTTCTTGGAACCACCATGACCACATTCGCCGCCCCCGCCACTCAGCCGTCCAGCCCTCTGGATTTCACCGTCAAAACCATCGACGGCGACACCAAAAACCTCGCCGACTACAAAGGCCACGTCGTCATGATCGTCAACGTCGCCAGCAAGTGCGGCAACACCCCCCAGTACGCCCCGCTAGAATCCCTCTACGAAAAATACAAAGACCAGGGCTTCGTCGTCATCGGCTTCCCCGCCAACAACTTCGGCAAGCAGGAGCCCGGCACCGAAGCCCAGATCAAGGAATTCTGCACCGCCACCTACCACGTCGCCTTCCCGATGATGGCCAAGATCAGCGTGAAAGGCGACGACAAGGCACCCCTCTATCAGTACCTCACCGACAAATCCAAGGCCGGTGAATTCGGCGGCGAGATTGAGTGGAACTTCGCCAAGTTCCTCATCGGCCGCGACGGCAAGATCATCTCCCGCATCGGCGCCAAGACCAAGCCCGACGACGCCAAAGTCGTCGCCAGCATCGAGGAAGCGCTCAAGGCCCCCCGCACCGACAAGCAGTAAAACCCGACAGCATCAAAAACCAGCGGAGCCGCCATGCAACAGGATCCTCCTCTCCCGCTCTCCTACGTCCGGCATCCCGTTGATGACGCTCTGCATCGACCGCCCAAAAGCGATCGATTCCTCATCATGATTCTCGGCATCGTCGTCGGCATGCTCGGAGCAAATTCTTTCGCCGATGCCGTCGGTCTTCCCGATCCCCGCTTCCTCCCCAGCTATAACAACGAAGGCCCGATCGTTGGCCGCGTCGTCTGCGGCTTTGTCGTCATGCTTCTGGCAATCGGCAGCCTCATCTTCCTTGCCCGCATCATTCGGCATGCCATCGCCGACCTTGCTCAGGTCACCGCCAAGCCCCGGCCACCCATGCCACTCACCCTCGTCGGCTGCGGCACGCTCTGCCTCCTGGGCGCCCTGATCTTCGAGTGGTACCTCGCATCCTACGTCGCCCCTGCCAACGCCGCCGCCACACTGGTCAACAAAATGATTCAGGGCGATCCAGGCGCCTCCGCTGCCACCCTCTCCATTCACGCCCAAAGTTCCCCCGTCGCCCAAGTCGTCGCGATCTTCACCTTCCTCGCCGGCATCGCCATGATCGCCATCGGCATCTGGAGCAGCCTGAACGCACCACCCGCGTCGCCCATCTCCGCCCTCCCCTCTTCCATTCCTCTAGCCCCCACACCGCCCCCCCTTTAATCGCACGCGCCAAAGTCAAACGAGCCAGCCCGCCCAGCGACCCCGCCCCACGATGCTCGCCCTCAACGCACTCCTGATCCTCGCCGTCCTCGTCGGCCATCTCGCCATCGCACGCGTCTGGCTCGCCCGCATCCACACCACCCTCCTCCCCATCCTCATCTGGCGGCCGCTTCTACTCCTCAGCAGCATCGCCCTCGTCCTCCTCCCTCTCCTCTTCCTTTTCTTCCTTCACCCCTCCCTCCTCCGCACCCAACCTCTCTGGCGCACCCTCCCCCTCTTCTGGCAAATCTACACCGCCACCTGCCTCGCATCCTGCGCTCTCGCCATGATCGCCGTCGTCCGCGGCGCAGTTTCGTCAAAAGCCGGCCTCCGAAATCTCCTCCACCTCCCGCCACATCGACGTCGCCGCCATCCTCACTTACCACCCCCTCTCCCCTGGCCGCCGCGGCCGAATCGCCCGCCTCCCCTTCAACGAAATCTTCCAGCTCGACCTCATCCAACGCGAACTAAAACTCCCCAATCTCCCTCCAGAATGGGACGGCCTCTCCCTCCTCCATCTCTCCGATCTCCACTTCAACGGCACCCCCGGCCTTGAATATTTCCAATATGTCCTCCAAACCGCCGCCTCCCTCAACCCGGACATTGTCGCCCTCACCGGCGACATCATCGATCATCCCCAGTTCCTCGACTGGCTCCCCTCTACCCTCGGCCTCCTCCACCCTCCCCACGGCGCATTTTTCGTCCTGGGCAACCACGATTCCCGCCACCGCCGCCCTCTCCGCCACGCCCTCCAATCCCTCAACTACACCCGCGTGGGCGGCCGCTACCTCACCCACTCCATCCGCGGCAAAACCCTCCTCGTCGCCGGCACCGAACGCCCTTGGATCGGCCGGCATCATCCCACGCTCAACGACCTCCCCCCCGCCGACTTCCGCCTCCTCCTCAGCCACACCCCCACCTGCATCAAGTGGGCTCATCACCACCACTTCGACCTCATGCTGGCCGGCCACTTCCACGGCGGCCAAATCCGTCTCCCCCTCATCGGCCCCCCCCGCGCCGGCCTGCGCTTCGGAACCTACGACCTCCCTCCCCTCGTCCAACACGTAAGCCGAGGCCTCGGCCAACGCCGCCCAATCCGCTTCCGCTGCCCCCCCGAAATCACCACCCTCATCCTGCGGCGCACCCCCCGCCCATAGTGCCATTGGTGTCCAGTCCCATAGCAGCTATCATCAATTTGTTCCTCGTTAAGTAGCCGTCCTCACCCACGCATGTTCACGTCCACAGGATCCTACCATGAGATGCGCCCTTGCTCTGCTGTTCCTGTTTTGCCTCAGCACTCTCACTCCGACCCTCGTCGCCGCCCAAGCCACAACCCGCCCAGCCGTTCCGGATCCGATCGCCATTCAAACCGCAACCCGCCTGGTTGATGGCGTTTTCGCCGACGAGATCGTGAAAGCCAAAACCCCGGACGCCAAAGCCGCTCTTGCCGAAAAGCTGTTGAAAGCCGCTGGCGAAACCACCGACAACCCTGCCTCCAGATATGTTCTTCTCCGAAAGACCGTTGATGTCGCCGTAGGGGCCGGGGACGCCGCCAAATCGCTGGCAGCGATTAATGAGTTGGCCATCAATTGGGACATCGACGGGCTAAAACTCGAGCAGGAAACGTTGGGGCGTCTGGTTTCCGCTGTTCGAACGCCCGAAGCCCAGGCCGATTTTGCCCGGCAGGCCGACGTTGTTGCGGGGCAGGCCTTCGCTGCCGACCGTTACGATGTGGCCGCCCAGTTGCTCGAAATGGCCTCAAACGCCGCGTCACGCGCGAACGATCCATCACTCTCACGCATGTTAATCGTCCGCCGAGGAGCGATCAGCGAGGGCCGTGCCGCTTTCCTCAAGATGGCGCCCGCTCTCGATGCTCTGGCCTCCAACCCCAACGACGCCGAAGCCAATCTCGTCGTCGGCCGCTACCAATGCTTTATCAAGGACAATTGGGAAGGGGGACTCCCACGACTGTCTCACAGCGCAGGGAAATTCCATGACATCGCCGTCAAAGACGCTACCAGCGCGACAGACGCCGCTGATCAGATGGGCCTTGCCGACGCATGGTGGGACCTGGCCGAACAGGAATCCGCCTTTATACGCCGCGTCATTCGCAACCACGCCGCCGCCTGGTATCGCCTGTCCCAGGCTGGCCTGAGCGGCCTTGCCAAGGTGAAATGCGACAAACGACTGGGAGACATTGAAGCCGAGGGCCCATGGGACTCCTGGGCCGGCAACGGCGATCAGAACGGCCGGCCGGGCCACCCCGTCGTGCGCGTCAAGGTCGCGAAAGCAAATGCGCGCGAGGCGCAGCAGGTGATTGATGACGTGGCGGCGCATTTCCCCACGGTCCTGAAGGATGTCCGACAGCTCGAGCTCTTGCGCTATCACGACGCCAGCGAGTTCAAGACCACCGGGAATGGTCATCCCCAGAAGCTGCCCGGCAGCTTTTCGGCCACTCCAATGGGAGGCTCAGACAGTTTTATTTTGTTCTGGGGCATCTATGAGAAATGGGGTTCGGGTAATTACCTGTTCGTCTACCGCGTTGAGGCGCTGACCGGCCCGCGAAAGACTGACGTTTGCTTCCTCGACGTCTGCAAGGACGGCAACACCCAGGCGCAGCGTCGGCCCAACGCCAGCGACTTTGACCCCGGCCACTGGCGAGCCATGCCCGTTTCGATCACGCTCACCCAGCCCACCACCCTCGAATATCGTCTCTGGCCCAATGCCGACAGCATCGCCCTCGACCGGCTGTACATCTTCAGCACCTCCCAAACCATCGGAAAGTGACGCCTCTGGGGCAGCCGGAACATGCACTTGTAGCTAACACCGTCATCTCGACAGCCGGCCAGCCTTGTCGGTGCCGCACCCATGGATATTCGGCTCCGCGAAAATTTCCGACATTCCAATGAACCTTCTTCGCCTCTGGCTCACTCAATTGGATATCCATGAGCGTGCCGCCCTTCCACTCTGACCCCGCCCCATCGGACCGCGACGACCACCTCCCCCCGCGCCTCCGCGATGATCTCTCCGCCCTCACCCGCTCCTCCCTCCCCATCCCCTCCCAGCTCGACCACCACATCCTCTTTGCCGCCCGCGCCCATTTCGCCCGCCGCCACCAGCTCCGCCTGGTCCTGCGCCTGGGGCCTCGCCAGCGCCGCCGCCGCCAGCATCGCCCTCATCCTATGGCTCAACCCACTCCACCACCCAGCCCCCTCCACACCCGTCGCCACCACCATTCCCACCCCAGTCGCCACCGCCGACCTCAACGGCGACGGCCAGGTCGATATCCTCGACGCCCTCCTCCTCGCCAAGCGCCTCCAGGCCGCATCACTCACCGATCTCCGCCTCGACATCAACCACGACGGCATCATCGACGACCGCGACGTCCAATCCCTAGCCCAAACCGCCGTCAGCCTCACCCCCAACACCACCCCCTCAAAAACCCCCATCCAATGACCCCCCGCCCCACCATCCTCGCCCTGACCCTCACACTCCTAACCCTCCTACCTTCAACGGCGCGCCGCCGCCTCTACCACCCAACCCACCACCCGGACATCCCCCACCCCCTCCTCCCCTGAACCCCGAACCCCAAACCCCGAACCCTCCCCCCGCCTCCACTTCAAATCCCTCGACGTCTACATCGACTCCGCCTCCGCCCCCCTCGCCGCCTATCAGTTCGAGCTATTCATCCCCCCCAACACCGCAACGGTCGTCGGCATCGAAGGAGCGGCCGCGCCCCCGTTCGACAAGCCGCCCTACCACGACGCCCTGGAACTCGTGAAAAACCGCGTCATCATCGCCGCCTTCACCACCAGCTCCAACGTCCCACATGGCAAAACCCGCGTCGCCCGCATTCACCTCGCCATCAGCGCCGACACCGATCCAAAATTCACCGCCAAGCTCACCACCGCCGGCAACCCCGACGGCCAGAAAATCCCGGCCGAACTCTCGCTCATCGACCCCGACGCAAAAGGAGAAACCCCATGAATCTCAGAACCACTCGCCGCTGGCCCCTCGCCGGCCTCATGGCCGTCGTCGTCGCATCCCTGCTGTACGGCTGCGCCGCCGAACGTCGCTCACACGAACCCCCAGACTCATCAATCAGAGAATCCTTACGCAACTGGGGAACTTTAACACCGCGCGAGACAACCCCGACCGTCAACCCAGGCGGCGCCACCCAACCCAATATAAATGGACAAACCATCACCGCCCCTCCCATCCCAGGTTCCCGCCCCAACCGCGACGAAGAGCTCTGGGTCATCGAAAAGAAATCCCCCGACGCCCAGCCCCAACCCCACAACGACATCCCCGGCTCCGGTGCTCTCATGGCCGAGGACCCGCAAACCAAAACCCAGATTCCCATCCCCCTCAAGCACACCAGCGTCAAGGCCTCCATTGCCGGCTATATTGCAACCGTAGAAGTCACCCAGCAATACCACAACCCCTTCGACACCAAGATCGAAGCCCTCTACGTCTTCCCCCTCCCCCACAACGCGGCCGTCAACGAATTCGTCCTCACCATCGGCCAGCGCCACATCCGCGGCATCATCCGCGAACGCCAGGAAGCCCAGCGCATCTACAACGAAGCCAAATCCCAAGGCTACGTCGCCGCCCTCCTCACCCAGGAACGCCCCAACGTCTTCACCCAATCCATCGCCAACATCGAGCCTGGCAAACAAATCGACATCGACATCAAATACTTCCACACCCTCAGCTACCTCGACGGCGCCTACGAGTTCGTCTTCCCCATGGTGGTCGGCCCGCGCTTCAATCCTCCCGACATCACCACCGGCATCGGCGCAGTCGCCCGCGGCGCTCAAGGCACTTCCGGCCAAAAAACCGAAATCCAATACCTCCACCCCACCGAACGCTCCGGCCACGACATCGCTCTCTCCCTCCACCTCGACGCCGGCGTCACCCTCGAAAAAATCGACTGCCCCTCCCACCAAATCACCACCACCCAGCCCACCCCCCAAACGGCCGACATCACCCTCGCCCCCTCCAACACCCTCCCCAACCGCGACTTCATCCTCCACTACAAAGTAGCCGGCCAAACCACCAAACTAGCGCTCCTCACCCAACGCCATACCCCCTCTTCATTGCTGCCCCCCTCTCCCAATCTGACCCCCTCTCCCGGTACACCGGGAGAGGGCAGGGGTGAGGGCCCTTTCCCCCTGAACCCCGAATCCCGAACCCCGAACCCTCAAACTCAGACTCAACCCAACTCCCCCGACTCCTACTTCACCCTTCTCCTCTACCCCCCAGCCCAACTCCAAACCCTCCCCCGCAAGCCCCTCGAACTCGTCTTCGTCGTCGACGTCTCCGGCAGCCAGGAAGGCGCTCCCCTCGCCCAGGAAAAGGCCGCAGTCCGTTACGCCCTCACCCACATGAACGACCAGGACACCTTCCAGGTCATCCGCTTCGGCGACACCGCCGAAAAACTCGGCCCTTCCCCCTTCCCCGCCACCCCCGACAACGTCCGCCGCGCTCTCGCCTGGGTCGATTCCTTCCGCGCCGGCGGCGGCACCATACTCGTCGATGGCCTGCGCGCTGCCCTCGATTTCCCCCACGACCAAAGCCGCCTCCGCTTCGTCAGCTTTATGACCGACGGCTTCATCGGCAACGAGCCCGAAGCCCTCTCCGAAATCCACCGCCTCCTGGGCCCCTCGCGCATCTTCAGCTTCGGCGTCGGCAACTCCACCAACCGCTATCTCCTGGAACACATGGCCAAGCTCGGCAACGGCGCTGTGGCCTTCCTCTCCACCCAGGACAACGCCGACGAAATTATGCAACAATTTTTCGACCGCATCAGCCACCCTGCCCTCACCGACATCGCCATCGACTGGGGCACAATGCAGGTGGACGACGTCTACCCCCAGCGCATCCCCGACCTTTTCGTCGGCCGACCCGTCCTCCTCACCGGCCGCTTTCACGGCCACGGCAAACCCACCCTCACCATCAAAGGCCAGATGGGCCCCGAGTCCCACACCATGACCCTCACCCCCGATCTGGACGATCCGGCCGCCAACCACGACGGCATCAGCGCCGTCTGGGCCCGCAACAAAATCGCCGATCTCTACGACCGCGTCGCCTGGGAAGCAAACCCCCGCCTCCCCGACCAGATCAAACAACTCGCCCTCGAAAACAGCCTCATGTCCGCCTTCACCGCCTTCCTCGCCGTAGACGCTGCCCACAAAACCGAAGGCCCCTTCGGCGTCAGCGTCCCCGTCCCAGTCCCCGTTCCCGACGGCGTCCACTACGACACCACCGTCCAACAAAAACTTCAACCCGCCGCCACGCCGCAAACATTGACAGACAAAATCGCCGATCCATCCGCCACAGAACGTTGAAAGAACCTCCCCGTGTACCCGCTGCTTTTGCTCACTCTCCTCGCCGCCACCCAGCCCTCAACACAGGCCTATGGCGAGCCGCGCCAAACGCTCACCACCTACTTCCAGGCCATCCGCGACAACAACGTCGAAGCAGCCAACGCCTGCTGCACCATCTCCGACGACAACAAATCCGGCGCCCTCTCCCTCTGTTCAGAAATGTTCATCGTCCCCCGCCGCCTCGCCCAGCTTTCTCTATCAAAGTTCGGAAAGCTGCCAGACTGCTGGAAGCCCTACGAACACCTGGCCATCAGCAACGACCAACTCGATAAAACCATCAAATCCGTTCGCAGCGCGGAAGTGGCCATCGCAGACAACCACGCGACCCTGGCCCCATCCAAAGATGAACCCTTTGATCCAGTCTTTGCCGAATCCATACCGTTCAAGAAAATAGGTCAGACATGGAAGATCGACGTCAACACCTACGCTGATCTGCGCGACGATCCCGCCGCCGCCATCGCCCCCGGCACCTGGGGCTTCGCTTTCCTCGCCCAGGTGCGAATCATGAAAGATCTGACAACAGAACTCGAAGCCGGCCAAATCAAAAACGTCAACGATCTGGACGCAAGGCTGAGAACAAAAATCCAGGTCCTGCGCCACGAGTTCGAACGTGCCACATCCACCAAGCCAGCGGATTAGCCAGTGCCCGTTTTACATCATCATCATCATCATCCTCCTCGTCCTCCCAGGTTGTTTCCCCCTCCTGGCCCCGATGGTCCCGCGGCCCAACACGCACGATCAACTCCAGATCGATCAGGCTTGGAACAGCATGCTCCAGCCTCCGGACCGCCTTGACCGCGATCTCCTCCTCGACACGATTGCCAGTTTCTCGCTCCACGAAGTTGGCGTCGATACCCTTGAAATGCGAGCCGAAAAACCTATGCAGGCGGCGTGGTCATCATGGAAATTCGATACGATAAGCAACGCCCGCCCGCCGACCTTTTCCGCGTCACCGTCTACGACAACAAAAGTCGCCTACTTCGCCAGGAAGAGTACAGCCGAGCCCAGGTCGAAGCACATATGAAGGAATTCAGCCTGACCGAGGAGGGATCAAAGGAGTTAAACCAGCAGCACCTCGACAACTTGCGGAGACGCCAAGCTCAAATTGATGCCGCCACCCAACCCGCCCACCTCCCATAACCAACCGGCACATTCCAATTAAACCCAACCACAACCGTTCAGCCCGCTCGATACCCTGCAATTATAGGCCTTTTGCCCCCATTCCCGTTGAACCTTTGCAGCCGAACCCAGTAGTATTGTACGTCTACCCAGGGTGAAGTCTGAGAGGAGCGGCCGAGGGCAATGGGCCAGAATGGTCAACGTACAGATTCCCCGCGCCGCCCTTCGGCTGCGCCGCCGGAGATGCCGCCGACTTCTCGGCTGCGCCGTCTCCCTCGCCCTCCTGCGCCGCGCCCACTCCTCGCCATCGACGCCGTCGATAATCCAAGCGACCCCTCCGCCATCGTCGTCATCCAGCAAGCCGTCGGCGCGGACCGCTTCTACAACGCCGGCTATTTCGGCGGCAACACCTTCATCGCCAACGTCGAAGCCGGCCACGTCTGGAACGGCCACGAAGCCACCAGCAATCAACCCATCAGCTACATCAACTACACAAAAAACTCCGACGGAACCCCCAAGATCGACTACGACATCCACGCCACCGCCGTCGGCTTCACCATGACCGGACTCGGCCCTAACAACGGTTCCGGCTATTACTACTACCAGTTCGGCATGGCCCCCGGCGCATCCCTAGTCTCGGCCGCCATCGCCACCAGTTGGGACACCGCGCACCCCGGCTCCTTCAACATCAGCCAGCAAACCTTCGACTACGCCTACAAAACCGTCATGCAAACCGGCACCGACCGCTACGTGCCGTTCTTCGCCGGGGCCTACTTCACCGTGCCCGGCCAGAAGGTTGACGTCGTCAACAGCAGTTGGGGCTACGACAGCCCCGACGGCTCCGATCTCTACACCATGACCCTCGACGCCCTTGCCTACGCCAACCATCAAACCGTTTGCATCGCCGCCGGCAACCACTCCACCGACGTCAGCCCCCAAGTCTCCGGCCCCGCCTCCGGCTACAACGACATCGCCGTCGGCGCTCTCCAGGGCGTCCTCACCACCCCCGCCTTCTCCCAGCCCGCCTCCTTCTCCAACACCGCCCCCAACGACTACTTCAACCCCAAGGCAAAGGTCAACGCCACAGTCCCCGCCATCCGCGCCAAGGTCGACATCGCCGCCCCCGGCACCGATCTCTTCCTCGCCGCCTACACCGGCTCCACCGGCAGCCGCACCGGCCTCCCCGAGCCCACCCCCCGCAACGCCGACGGCTCCCTTCCCAACAATCTCTATCTCGTCGGTGCGGCCGGCACCAGCTTCGCCAGCCCCATCGTCGCCGGCGGTGCAGCCCTCCTCGACGATGCCGGCTACGCCAACTTCTACAACGCCAGCAAACCCCACCGCCCTACAGTTCGTTGATGGCCGTGTTATCAAGGCCGTCCTCCTCAATTCCGCCGACAAAATCCCCGGCTGGACCAACAACACCCAGCTCGTCAACAACGTCCTCACCACCACCCAAGGCCTCGACTATTCCACGGGCGCGGCGCTCTCAACCTCAACCGCGCCTACGACCAATACCTCTCCGGCACCACCAACCTCCCCGGCCTCGGCGGCGGCACCGTCCACAGCATCGGCTGGGATTTTGGCAACGTCTCCCTCAACAACCCCGTCGATTATTTCATCGAACGCCCCCTCTCGGCCGGCGAAACCTTCACCGCCACCCTCGACTGGTTCGTCAATCGCACCCTCGACGCCAGCGACAACCCCAGCGATGTCTCCTTCGATGATCTCGATCTCGAAGTCTGGCAACTCAGCGGCAACGCGCTCACCACCCTCATCGCCACCTCCGACAGCGCCTACAACAACGTTGAGCACCTCTACTTCACCATCCCCCAGGACGGCAACTACGCCATTCGTGTGAAGTACTACGATCACAATTATGATGTCCCCGGCAACTCCGCCACCGCCGACGATTTCGCCGTCGCCTGGGCCGTCCCCGAGCCCAGCACCACCTCCCTCCTCCTCATCCTCTCCGTAACCACCCTCCAAAGAAAAAAACGCCGCATCACGCGCCCCTGATTCATGTAGTACCCTTCGACCTCAACTTGGGTGGCCAAGACGCCGTAGGGTCCGGCTGACCCCACCTCTATCAGCTGCGGCAATGCTTACACCTTCCCCCTCTTTCCCCCTCTCACGAGGAGACCCGCTCCTCTCTCCCCCTCTCCCGGAAGACCCTCTTGCCCCCTCTCCCGGTAAACCGGGAGAGGGCTGGGGTGAGGGCTCTTACTTTCCTCCAAGGCTCCAACTCGTTCCTCCTCGCCGCGTGCATCGCACACCTCTTCACCTCTGATCCACCTCATCGCCCCCACCCGTCGCGTGAAAATCCCTCACGCCACCGTCACCCCCTCATCCAGATAAACATCCTGAATCAAATTCATCAACTCCACCCCCTCCTTCATCGGCCGTTGAAATGCCTTCCGCCCCGTGATCAACCCCATCCCCCCGGCCCGCTTATTAATCACCGCCGTCCGCACCGCCTCCGCAAAATCGGCAAGCCCCGACGCTCCCCCTGAATTGATCAGCGGCGAACGCCCCATATAACAATTCGCCACCTGATACCGGCACAGTTCAATCGGATGATCCCCCGGCGTCAGATCGCTATATACCCGCTTGTCGGTCTTCCCAAACTTCAAGGCGTTGTAGCCCCCATTGTTCTCCGGCAGCTTCTGCTTGATGATGTCCGCCTGGATCGTCACCCCAAGATGATTCGCCTGCCCCGTCAAATCCGCCGCCACGTGATAATCCTTGTCGGCCGTCTTAAACGCATCATTCCGAAGATAGCACCACAGCACCGTCACCAGCCCCATCTCATGTGCCGCCGCAAAGGCCTGGCTCACCTCCTGAATCTGCCGATCCGCCTGGTCCGACCCAAAATAAATCGTCGCCCCCACCGCCACCGCCCCCATGTCAAACGCCTGTTCCACCTGCGCGAACATGATCTGATCGAACTTGTTCGGATACGTCAGCAGCTCATTGTGATTCAGCTTCACCAGAAACGGGATCTTGTGCGCCCACTTCCGCGACACCGCCCCCAGCACGCCCAACGTCGACGCCACCGCATTGCACCCGCCCTCCACCGCCAGCCGCACGATGTTCTCCGGATCAAAATAAATCGGGTTCTTCGCGAAGCTCGCCCCGGCCGAATGTTCAATCCCCTGATCCACCGGCAATATCGAAACATGCCCCGTGCCCCCAAGACGCCCATGCCCCAGGATCAACTGAAAATTCCGCAGCACATTGGGCGTTCGATCACTCAACGCCACCACCCGATCCACAAAATCCGGCCCCGGCAAATGCAACGCGCTCTGCGCAAAACCCTTCGCCTCATACCCCAGCAGCGACTCACCCTCCGCCCCCAGCAACCCAACAATCCGCCCCAAAATGTCGGTAGCCATATCCATGCCTCCAAATAATTCCCCCAAAAGAGTCTACGACCCACTCCAACCCGCCGCAACGCAAGACGGCCCCGCACCCACTCGCCCAGGCGTTCGTTTCCCCCGCCGCACCCAGTTCTTCGCATTGCCGGGGATCGGCGTCCAAAAAAACTCCTCAAAACTCTGGTGGAGAGGCGCGGCCGGGGAATTCCTCCGGCTCGCCCGCCACGAAGTCCACCACATGCTTTTGTTCGCGGAGCAATTCCCGGAGGGCCCGCACGTCCAGGTCATGCACCGAGGCAAGCTTCGCTTTCGCCGCCAGCGCCGCCGCGGTACCGGCGGCGTGGCCGGCGCCCATCCAGACGCTCTCCAGGCGGTAGGTGCAGTAGGCCACGTGGGAGAAGCTCGCCGCGCCCGCCACGAGGAGGTTGGGGCATTCCGCGGCTTTAGCCAGCAGGGCGCGGAAGGGGATCTGATACGCGCGCCCTTTGCGCCAGATGCGGCCCTCGTTCACGAACTCGGTGTTCGATACCGCCAGGCGTTGGACGTGGTGGCAGTCGATGAAGTGGCTGCTCATGCAGACGCCATCGTCCTTGTGGCGGTCATCCTGCACGTCGCGCTGGGTCATCACGTATTCGCCGCGCATTCGCCGCGCCTCGCGGACATAAAGCTGGTAGGGCCAGTTGCCGTTGTCCGGGAATTCGTCTTTCGCCAGCCCCCAGGCTGCCATCTCCTCGCGAACCCCGCGCGGCACGCTGTCGTCGCTGGAGAGGAAGTGGAGCAGGCCCAGCGTGTACTGGAGGTGGTCGGCCACGATCCGCTCGCGCTGGTCGTAGCTGGCGTCGGGATAGTCGAACTGGCCGCCGAAGTGGCCAAGGGAAATCACCGCGTCCTGCTTGTTGTTCACCTCGTACTTCCCGTGCCGGCGCGCGTAGAAGTCGAGCAGATCGCCGAGCTTCACCACCTCCCCGCGCGCCGCCCTCGCCGCCAGCCATGCTTCCAGGAGGCGGTAGCGTTCCCGGTCGTAACGCTGGGGCGCGGGGATCGGCGTCTTGTTCTTCGGGTCGCGCGTGAAGGTAAGGCGAAAGTTGTAGTTCATCACCCCGCGGTGCGCGGAGCCTTCTTTCAGGTCTTTTGTCCAGCCGGAGATTCCGGGAAGGAGATTGCCCTGCTCGTCCACCGTGGCCGCGCGGCGCACCGACTTGTCAAAGCGAACGCCTGCCGCGTCCTCCTGAAACTCCTCCCGCGACTCGCGGCCAATGGCGTAGGAAACTCCCGCCCGCGACATCAGATCCCCCTCATAGCCGGCGTCGATGTAGACCTTGGCGTCGACGCGGCGGCCATCCCCCAGCACGAGGCGGGAAAGCCGCTTGCCGTCCTTCTCCACGCCGCTCACGCGCTGTCCGAACAGCACCTCCACCTTCGCCTCGGCAAGCATAGTGGTGAACACATTTTCAGCGACGCCGGATTCGAAGAAGAATTCGAGCTTGCCGCCGTAGTGTCGGCCGATCCGCTCATAAAACTCGCGGGCGAGGCCGCCGATGGTCCAGGGGAGCATGTGCTCGGACTCGGCGGTGTTGAGTCCGCTGGTGTTGAGTCCGCCGATGTGGGCGGTGGGCTCAATGAGCAGGACCGAGGCCCCGCTCCGAGCAGCGGCAACGGCCGCCGCAATGCCGCAGGGCACACCGCCATAGACGGCCACATCCACGCGGGCCGGCGCGGTAGTTGCGCCAAACGCCGGCCGCAGCGCCGCCGCGGCCAGCGCGCCGCCGGTTGCCCACAGCAGGTCCCGACGTGAAAGGCTCGTATCCATCGACATAGTTTCCTCCATCGCCGCTTGGCGCACCAGCGATGTAATGCTTTTCGATGGAAGCACGCCGCGTCGGGACACAACGCCGGTGACAGCGCGCAGTCCCGATCAATCCAGCCCGCCGATCTCTTTTCCCTCCCGCTGAAGCGTCACTCTTGTCCGGCCGTCTTCGGACTTGCGGAAGATGGCTACGTCATGCTGATCGGACCAATCCACGCGAAGCGACAGCCGCTCCTTGTCCCAGGTCGTCGTCGGCTGCTCCTGCCCCTTTTTGTACGGGAACAGCAAAACCTTGAACTCCGGCGCAACCGCCCTGGTCGTAATGCTCAGCCGCCGCATGACGATTGGCGGGTTGGGCGTGTTCGGCAGGTCGTAGCTCTCCAGCTTCGCGGCGCTCTCCCCCTCCTTTCGGCCGGCAGCGTTCAGAAGGCGCACGAGGAGGTAGCGCGGCGCGCCCGACGGCTTGGCCTCTCCCAGCACCACGTCGTCACAGAATGCCCCGCCCGCATCGGTCGCCGCTGTCGCTGAGTCCTGCACCAGGTCGTCTTCCACCGTCATCCCCCACTGATATTCATGAGCCTCCTGGTCCTTCTGAAAATCGTCCACGATCACCGCGTAAGGATGTTTGCCCGCGCAAGCCCCACCGTCCGAAACGCCTTGGCCACCGTGTTGATCGGCAGCCACATCTCCGCCCCCTTGTATGACGTCTGCCAGTACGGCAAATCGCTCCAGGGCAAATCCATCCACGGCAGGCTGCTCTTGTGCAGGCGGAAATCGTTGGCTGTAAATGTCACACGCTGGCCGCCTTTGGGAAAGCGGTTGTTGCCGCCGGTGTTCCACTCGTAAGCCATCTTTGCGTCGGCGGCGGCGAAGGTCGCGCCCTCCTTGTCCGACAGCCCCACCGCCCGCGCATTGGCCATTCCCGGCCCCTGACCATCGATCAGAATCACCGACCGGTGCTTCGGCTGATAGTGCTCCTCCAACTGGCGCAGCGGTTTGTAGATCGCCCAATAGCGCCCCAGCGCGTGCAGGCTGAAGTGCGTCCGGTCGGCGTACTGGTGCCCCCCGCCCACGCTGCGGATCATGAAATGCAACTGGGTGGCGTCGGTGTCCCAGGCGCTGCGGGTGATGAGGTTGCCGGTGGACTCACTGAAGAACGTCAGCGGCCTGCCCGCCGTCGCGTCCTGCCGCGCCTGCTCCCAGGTCTTCGGCTCGAACTCCTCGGCGAAAATGGCCCGCATCAGCCCGTCGCCGACGTGAAACGGATGGCCGAACGCCACCCGTGCGCCCAAGGTTTCGTAATTCTCACCGACCGTGTTGCGGTAAACAAAATCGATCTGCGGATCCTTCGGAAACACGTGCTTCATCACCGCCGCATCGTAGATCGGTGTCGTGTTTCCGCGCCCGCCGAGCGAGTCGTAAAACGTGAAGTGCCCGCCCCACGGGTCCATGGCGTGCAGGTAATAGCTCCCAAACTGCGCCCGCACCTGCTTCAGCGCCAGCAGGTTCAGCCCTCGCCTGGCCACCGGCACGCAGATCTTCGGCGCACAAAAACCCCTTCCCCATGCTTTCGTACATGTCGCCGGCCGGGAAGCAGGCGACGTTGAGGTGGCGCTTGTACCCCTCCAGGCACCGCTTGTATGAGCCCGCGTCATATCCCTTTTCCCCCTCGATGGCGCATAGCAGCAGGATCAGCCGCATGTGCATCGGGATCCAGTTCGAGACATTGGCCGGAAACGCCGGCAGCCCTTCCGCGCACAGCAGGGTCATGTTCGACGAAGCCTTGGCGATCACCGTGCGCACCACGTCGCGCTGCGCCTCGTCCATCCAGCCATAAGCAAAGTCATACCCCAGCCCCAGCAGGCCGTGCTGCGTCAGCCCCTTGGTCTCCTGGTAGTCGTGCAGCGGCGGCCGAATCGCCACACCCGATCCCGGCGTCGCGCCCGGCGTGTGCGGCTTGGCGTCTTCCATCGCAAACGCCTTGTCCAGCTCCGCGTCGTCCAGCTTCGCCAGCGTCACCAGCGCCGCCGCCGCTTTCTTTCCGCCTGCGTCATCGCCGTCGATCAGGCAACGAAACGCTTCGTAGATAATCGCGCACGACACCTGCACGTCGAGCATCTCCGGGCTTCCTTCGCCACGGACGGCCGCGTCATACAGCGAAGCGAATCGCGCCTTCTCCCCAGTTAGATCTTTGGTCAGCGTGGCCCGAATGGCGTCCATCTGCAGCTTGCCGGGCTTTGACTCACCCAGCTTTTTGCGCAGCGCCGGCAGGTCCTGGCCGTCAAAAAACACGCGCGGATGCACGCCCGGCGCCGGCGGCGACTTGACGCGCTCCGCCGCCAAACCGGTCGCGTCGAATTCATACACCTGCGGGAAGTCGAAATATTTTCTGATCTCCTCGTCGCTATACCCGAAGTTGTCGTGTCGCTTAACCATGTCGAGGTCAAGCCGTTCGCTGACGGTATACACCCCGGTGCGTGGCGCAGCCTCCTGGGCGAAGCCCAATCCGCCGGCCAAGATCGCAGACAGGAAAACCGCCGCCCGGATCCAGCTCCAACCACGCATGATTCACCTCTTGTTGATATGGCATGTTCAAAACGATTTGCGGCGTGATTTTTGATATAAATCAGCCACCGTCAAGAAAAACGATTACGAAGGGAGAGGGCTGGCTGCGGATGACTTTCGCAGGCTTCAAATTCACACCTCGCGATGGGGCTTGTACTGTTGCATGGGAGTTATCAAAATACTGCATACAGTCTTTTAAGGGATCGAAGGAATCCAACCCGCAACCCCATTCCGCAATCCGCAATCCCAAATCCGCAATCCCACGTCCGCAATCCCACGTCCGCAATCCCAAATCTCCTTGACAACCCCTCCACGCAATGATAGGCTAATGTTAGCTTCCCCTACGGAAGCTCCGGCCGCCAAAAAGGGAAGGACACACCACTCCCATCCCCCAAACCGGCCGCAGCGTTCTTTGACAATCAAATAGCAGTTCTTCATCCCATTAAACGTAGCATGGGCGTCCCGCCCATGCCCAACAAGCCAAAGCCCAAAACAAACCCAACCCCACAACACCTCCCACCCCCCAACGGCCAACTCACCCCTGCACCGCTTCGTACCTTCGCGGCTTCGTGGTCCATCGCCTTCCCCATGGCCATTCCCCCCAAGCCCGCAGCCCCAAAACAAAACAAAACTGAAAGCCTATCAGACCTCCCCGCCTCTCCGCGACTCCAGCGCCTCCGCCGTAAACTCCTCTCCTCCTCCGTGCCCTCCGTGCCTCCGTGGTGAAAAAGTATTCCCCCCGTCGAAAGAGGGCGGTTTCAGGGAGGAAACAGGGAGGTTTTACGTCGGAAAGGGGGAGGAAATGGGGAGGTTTTGGGGAGCATTCGGGGGCGCTTTTCATCGAGCATTTTGGCCTAAACCCTTGCCAATCCTCACCCGCCCATTTCAACTCAAAAAACCAACACCCAAAAAGACTCCACTTCCATACGAGGCCCACCTACTCTACGCCTTGCTTGATACCCTTCCCGCCTCCTCGGCCTTTAGTTCGTCCACAAGCGGAAACACCTCGCCCACTTTGTCATTGAACAAATTGCCGATCAAAAGATCGGTTAGGTGGCCCTTGAATTCCGGGTGCCTTTTTACGAATCGCCCGAAGCTGAAGCCTTCGTAGTATTCGATCACCAGGCGGCGCATCCGGTCCATGCCTGTGTTGAATTCTTCCGCCCATTTGCCAAGCTGCGCGGCCGACACGTCGTTGTTGGCCAGCCCTTCCACCACCGCGTCAGCTGCCATTGATCCACCCTTCAGCGCCAGCAGCACGCCCGACGAGTAGAGCGGATCGAGAAACCCGTACGCGTCCCCCACAAGCACCCAGCCATCGCCCGCACATCGCGTGGCGCGGTAGCTGTAATCCTTGGTCGCATAATACTTGTCGCAGCGGGTGGCGTTCTCCACCCGGCGTTTTACCTCAAGGCAGTTGTCGAGTTCCTCATTGTAGATCGTCTCGTGTTCGCGATTGCCGGCGAACAGCTCGTCAAATGCCCGCACGATGCCGACGCTGACAATGTCGTTGTGCAGCGGGATGTACCAGAACCACCCCTTCTTGCCCTTGGTTTGCAGCACAAGCGTGGCCCCCTCATCCCGGCCAGTGTCGCGATAAGCGCCTTTCCAGTAGGTCCAGACGGCCCCTTTTTTAAGCGAGGTGTCCTTATCGAGTATCTGAAATCGGTTGCCGATCATGGCAGTCTGGCCGCTGGCGTCGACCACCACTTTGGCATGGACGTCCTCAACCTTGCCATCCTCGTAT
Source organism: uncultured Phycisphaerales bacterium (assembly GCA_963788015.1). Classification (GTDB taxonomy): domain Bacteria; phylum Planctomycetota; class Phycisphaerae; order Tepidisphaerales; family Tepidisphaeraceae; genus JBBRHH01. Next base: position 224,934 of record CAWBEY010000010.1, on the reverse strand, counting down.
TGCACGCGCACGCCGATGGCCCGGCTCGCCGTCGAAGAGGACTTCGCGAACGCGCACGCCTTCGTGAACGTCCACCCCGTGCTCGCGCGCATTGTTCAGCATCATCTGGTCAAACTCGCTGCGGAGCACCTGCCAGGTTTGCGAGCATTCGTGCGGGTTGTGATCGGTGAAGTAAAATGGCTCGGAGATTCGGCCATGCTGGCTGACAAACTGCACGGAGCATTTCTTGACGAAGTCGCTGTTCTTCATCTTGTCGAGCATGTTGAGCCGCTTGAGCACCCAGTAGGTCTCGGGGATCAGCGACTCGCCAATGTGGAAGCGCGGAAATGTGCCCGCTCAAAGAGCCGCACCCGCCGGCCTTGCTGGGCGATGAGCGTGGAAGCGGTGGCCCCGGCCGGGCCGCCGCCGATGACAACAACATCCAAATCGGAGCCTGCGGCATTCGGGGAAGCGGGCATGAAGGTTCTCCAGGTAAGGTCGAATCTGTCCAAACCTCAGTACGCGCATGGATGATAGATGTTTGAACAATTGTTGTCGAGCGCGTGGCGCCGCCGCAGTTACGGGGGGCGATGCAAGCGATGCACTTAAATAGCGCTCCACTCGATCTCGTCCCCATCAATACCCAGATGATCGACGCGTAGGGGCGGTGAGCCATCGTACTGAATCTCGGCGTGCAGGCGGTCGATGTCCGACTCGCTCCGTCGTAACTCGTCACCAGGCGCCGGCGCCTGTGGCCGATCCTCGGCGGCGTTCAGGGTCCGGGACCACTGAGCGAAAATGGGTGCGAACTGGTCGAATGCGGGCACGGGTCGAAAGCGGCCAAAACTCCACGCCCCTTCAGTCCGGTCAATATCTATCGACCCGACTCTTATGTTGTTAAGCAGCAGATTGGCCAGCATGTTAAAACCTCTCTATTGGTGCAGCATCAAGATCCGTCCTCACACCCCTGTGATTGCCAAGTCATCGTTCTCCGGCTGGGGGGAAGAGAACGCTGCCAGCGTTGCCCCGGCCGCCACCCGATCCGCCGGTGGGCTGGGTGGTGGTGCTGGGGGAGGACTGTGTGGTGGCCTGTCCGCCAAGGTGAATGGCTCCGACAGGTTCCGTGGAGGGAACAGTGTCGCGCACTGCGCGAGCCGGGAGGTCCATTGCCGCCCGCGCCACCCGGACCCAGGCCCGCGCCCATATGGCGCTGCGACCCTGAGCCATACGGGCCGGCCGGGTTGTTGGTGCCCATGGATTCGTACGGCGCCCCGGTGGTGACGGGACCGCGATCGCCGGAGTTGGCGGCGTTTTCGCCGGGGTCAGGAGTTCTGGCCGACTTGTCTTGCTTATTGCACCCGGCAAGGAAGGAGAGACTCAAGACGGTGGCAAGGACGAGTGGTCGCATATTCAGGCTCCTTTTAATCGAGGAATGAAAGGCAAGCAGCGGGCCTGAGATGTGAGGAAGTGCCGGGTGCGTAGATGAAAAAAATTGCGGCCTGGCGCGCCCCGGGGCAGGGGACGCGGTTGCACACCGGAGTTCCGCCTGTGACCCACTCTCTACAACGAGAATGACCTCTCAGGCGAGTTGCGCCAAGGCCGCAGTCGTGATGTCAGATTCGAGCAAGAGGGCGATTACTATGGGGATGGTTGCAATGCTTACGCCCAAGCGGGCGAAGTCAGGAAATCCTGAGTGTGGAGTGGGGGAATGCAACGCGGCGGGGAGGCGAAGTCCTTACTGCAACGGGATCATCGCAGCGCTGGGCAGATAACGGCAGCACAATAGGATTTGGTTGAGACCCGGGAGGCTGGCCGGATTGTCCTCATGTTGGCGCGCAGATGGTGACGGATTGGCGGGCATTGGAGCAGTGATGGAAAGCCTTTGTGACTCGACCTTTGACAAGCGTGCTTGATCCGCCATGATGTCTCGACTCCTTCGCGCTGGATTGGAGACATTTCGTGGAACAAGTCGTCGGAACGCCCCAGATCAACCGGGCAAAGGCGCTGGCTGGGCTGGAGAGCGGCAACCCTGAGCAAATGGTTGAGGTGTTGCTGGCCGTGGCGCTGTATGAGGCCGACCCTGAATGGTCGGAAGACCTTTGCGTTCAATATTGTTGCAATGAAGCGGACGCGGGTGCGCGGGATCGCATTGTTGTGTTTTGGGCACATCGGCGCATCCACCGGAAAATTAACAGGGAGCGTGTTTTGCCGATGTTGCAGAAGGCGATGCACGATCGAAGTGCGTTTGTGCGGGGACACGCGGATACGGCGTTGAGCGATGTTTTGCAGTATGCGCCGCTGAGATGATTTGTCAGCGCAGCCAAAACAAGCACCCACGCAGCAGGCTGCGTGGGTTTGTGTTTTGATTTGCCGCAAGCGGGCAACCATTTACTGCATGATGGTGACGTAGGGGAGGAGGCTCATGAAGCGGGCGCGCTTAATGGCCTGGGCGAGCATTCGCTGCTCCATTGCGGTGGCGCCGGTGCGCTTGCGGGAGAGGATCTTGCCGTTGCCGCTGATCATCTTGCGCAGGGACTCGGTGTCCTTGTAGTCGATGTAGATCTTGCCTGAGGCGCTGGTGCGCGTGACCTTGATCTTGGGGCGGTTGAAGGTCTGAAACTTTTCGGTCTTGTCGGCCCGTTCCCGGGGTTCAAATCGTGCCATATCGAATAATCTCCGCGTTCAAAAGAGCGAAGAATTGTAGCAGCGGCCAGCCGACATGCAAGGACTAGACGAAGCAATTTAGACGCGAGAGGGGGAGGACCGGTCAGTTAGCGCCAGGAACTGTAGGGCGGTTCGTGTGGCCCGCGGCATTTTCGGAGCAGCTCGACCAGCGTCTGCAACTCGCCTGGCTTCAGATGGCCAAGCTGGCGAAAATGGCAATCGCCAACCTCGGCCGCGAGCTGATCAAGAAGTTGAAGGCCGGCCGGCGTGATGGCGACATGGACCAGCCGGCGATTGCCGGCACGGCGCTTGCGTGTGATGAGGCCGCGAAGGTCGAGCTTGGCCAACAGGCGGGTGATGTCGGGGGCGCGTGATACCAGGCGCGACGCGAGATCAAGGGTGGCGATTGAATCTGGATGAGCGGCGCGAAGGAGGCGCAGGGCGTTGTATTGCTGCGCTCCGAGGTCATGCCGGCTGAACAGTTCATCCTCCAATAGCCGCAGGCGGTCGTACGTGCGCCAGAGATTGAGAAAGGCCTCCTGCTGGGGCGAGTCAAATCGCGGGCGCAAGGCTATTGATCGACTCGATGCACCGGCCATGAGTGAAGCATATCTGTAGGAACAGGAGAGTACAGAAGCGGATGCCTGCGCGGGCGGGGCCTGCTACAATGCCATGAACTGCCGGCGGCGGGAGCGGGCAGTGGAGTCAGAGCGTTCTCACACCAGCGAGGAAGCACCCATGTCTACCGTCGATTCAAAGGCCGGCCAAGTGGTCGCCGGCGCCAGTCCGGAATCTCCCAAGGCCCCGGCCAAAATTCACGTGGAGGAGCGGCGGCTTAGCTTGCAGGATTTTTTGAAGACTCTGGTGAAGGTGGGGGGGTCTGATCTGCATCTGCAGGCCGAGTCGATGCCGATGATTCGCGTGGACGGCCGGGCGCGATTTCTGGATTGCCCGCCGCCGACCCAGGAGCAGATGGCGGAGTTTGTGAAGCAGATGGTGAAGGACCAGGAGCAATGGAATCTTCTGGAGCACAAGGGGCGCTCGACGTTGCGTATGCAATGCCCGAGGTATCGGCGCGTTTTCGCACCAACATCTTTCACAGCCGCAGCAAGTATGCCATCGTGATGCGCCGGATAATCACAAAGATCCCGGTGTTTGACGATCTGAGCCTGCCGCCGGCGGTGGAGGGCTGGCCGACAATCACCGGGGCATCGTGATCGTCTCAGGGACGACCGGCAGCGGCAAATCGACGACCCTGGCGGCCATCATCGGCAAGATCAACCGCACCCGCGCCGAGCGCATCATCACCGTGGAAGACCCGGTTGAATTCCAGCACGACAACGCCAAGAGCCTGGTGAGCCAGGTGGAGGTGGGGACCGATTCGGAGAGCTTTGAGTATGCGCTGCGGGCCATGATGCGGCAGGACCCGGACGTGATTCTCATCGGCGAGATTCGAGACAGTTATTCGCTGACAACGGCGCTGCGGGCGGCCGACACGGGGCACATGGTTTTTACGACGGTACACGCAACCAATGCGGCCATGACGGTGGAGCGGTTTGTTTCGTTGTTTGATCCGGCACAGAAGGATTTGCAGCAGACGCAGCTTGGGATGAACCTGGTCGCCGTGCTGTGTCAGCGGTTGGCGAAGCGCCGCGACGGCAAAGGCCGAATCCCGGTGGTGGAGATCATGATCGCCACGCCGATCGTGCGAAAATACATCCTCGAGGGGGAGTTTGAGAAACTGAAAGGGGCGGTGGGAAATCGGGAGGCCGGGAGCCAGAGCTTCGATCAGCACCTGACGGAATTGTTTCAGAAGCAGATTATCGACGTAGCCGAAGCCCGGCGGCTGGCGACCAACCCGGATGCGCTGAATCTGGCGCTGCGCGGGATCAGCAATAGTGATACGCGGTTGCGGTGAGGCAGGTGAACGTGCGACATTGCTGGATCAAGTGGCAATCGCAATTGCAAGCAATGCTCCAGTTCGCGGCATCTTCTCCTCCATCGACTGCGCATGCCAGCCGCCGCAGCAACTCCGGCAAAACCTGCGCATTCACCACAATCGCTACAATCCGAAATTATTTTCTTGACATCCCAGCCCACGTTGGCTAAATTAACAACCGAATGCAGCGCCCGGCAGTAATGCCGATGTTCCAATGTGGGGGCGCTCTGGGTGAGTCAGGGATCGAGGAACTCCAAATTTCAATCATGGCCGGTGAGAGCGGCGAGCGACACGAACGCGGCGGCTGATGCCTTTGGTGAACCAGCTTTCAGACGCACCTCGCCGTGAATAGTTGTTTTTAATGGGATTGTTATGTTTGTATCCGCACCGCGGATTCAATCGTGGTGGACGGTCTTTGAAAGGAGCGGTATCATGGCTGAAGAAACGGGAGAGATCCTCCCCGCCTTGTCGGATCACGTTCGCATTGTGCCACTTCACGTCCCGCTGCCCATTGGCGCCAAGGAGGCCTGCGCCGGCGTCACCGCCGAACTTGACCTACCGAAACGGGCCGCTGCTGGCCAACGTGGAGATTTTTACGTTCTTCTGGGGCCAGGCCTGGCAGGGGGCGCAGGCGGCGCTGGTGGGACAGATCAACACGTTCTTCCAGTACATCGTGACCAGCCCGCTGATCGACCAGTTGGCCGAGTACAACACGCCACAATTCAAGATCGGGCACGGCAAGTTCCTCGGCACGGCCAACGTCACATCGCCGCACCCGAAGAAGACGGTGAGCGACAACGCGATCCGGCACATGATCCAGCACCAGATCGCCACGAACGCCAGCGTGCCCGAAGCCCAACCCGAATCTTCTATACTTCACCTACCTGCCACCAGGGACTGCCATCGTGCAGGGCGGCAGCCGCTCATGCCAGGCGTTCTGCGGCTATCACGACGCGATCAACAACCACACGTTCTACGCGGCCATGCCCTACCCCGGCTGCCAGGGCTGCCTGGGCAGCCTGAACGCCTTTGACGCCCTGACCTCAACAAGCTCGCACGAGCTGTGCGAGGCCATCACCGACGCCATCCCCGGGACAGGGTGGTACGACGACAACAATGGGGAGATTGGGGATATCTGTGCCTGGCGGACCAAGCAGTTGGGGGATTACCAGGTGCAGTTGGAGTGGTCGAATAAGGCGGGGAAGTGTGTTTGAACAATAGTCCGAGGCTATGGTGCGTCCGACGATTCCTCTACTACGAACGATGATGGAAGACCGCATGTTTGATCGCGTCAAGTGCAGGGGCCGCGCGCATGGAAGTAGATAGTGTCACCACAATGCTGCTATTGACGGACCAATCGATCATCGGCAACTAGGTGAAAGATCAGCGGTTAAAACACCCAAGTAGTGGAAGCCCACCCGCGATGCTCTAGTGACTCCGACGTCCGAATTTGATCCTGATCGGACGGATGAAGACGACTATCTGAATGCAAAACTGTCCCGAACTCTTTTCCAGCGACATCAATTAGAAGGAAAGACCATGTTGAAACGGATCCCAGAATGTGCCTTACTCGCGATGGCATCGGTATTCATGGCCGGCTGTCACCCACCAACCGTATCCACATTCCAGGCATATGAAACATCGGTCGTCTCGCTCCGAGAAAGCGCCGAAAATGCTCTACAGGTCGAAGGAAAAGAATCGAAGGACAAGTTTATACGGCGCGTGACCGAGGACCCGAAGCCAGGGACCATCGTTGAAGACCAATTGCGATTGCTTTTACCACCCGAGCCGGCAACGCCATTCGCGTATAAAATGCCGGCCAAGCCAGTTACGTTTCTGGAAGCGGCGGGCGCAGAACGAGCCCTGCAGTCGCTCAACGACGCAATGGTGAAGCACGCACATTTATTAACGGCTCTCGCATCAATGGATGTGGCGTCGAACGATGTGATCGATAAGGCGGCATCCGATATTAATGGCGATATCACTGACGTAATTGACGCGATCAACGGCGTTAAAAGCTCAGGCGGACCGGGTGCGGAAACGATCAAGCTTCCCCCTTCAGACCAAGCCCTCATTTCGACGGGCGTGGCCGAATTGATGCGTCAATTTCTGCTCAAGAAGCAATCTGAGCTTTTAGTGAAGGTGATTGACGAAAGTATTCCGGCCGTAAAAGGTTACGCGGAGAGCGTGCAAACGCTGGTGAGATTTTGCAGCTATCAACGAGCGAACACGGTATGCGAAAGCATTTGGCGACACGTTAGACGCTCTCAACAACAAAGATGCTAAGCCGGACGATAAGCGGGTGGCAGTCTCACACTTGATCGATCTGTCGACCGCACTGATGGATCACTTGGACGCATTCAAGGCAATGAGCGACGCGTATAACAGGCTTCCAGATGCCTTCGCCAGCCTGAAAAGTGCCGCTGGTGGCACGCCAATGTCGTCTGGTGATATCGAGGCACTATCCGCAGACGCGAAGGTGATTATTAAGCGGTACCAGACTCTCAAGAAGGCGGACGAGCCCGCGCCGACGAAATAAGACATTCTATGAGTTACACACGGTGCGTCACGGCGGCGCATTCAATCAATGAACCGAACAGACCAAAGGTGAACCATGGCAAAGACAATTTCGGGTGACGACAAAATGGGGCTACTGCGCAGTTTGGCTGACGTGTACGAGGCCGTCTCACGTGCAGGGGACGTTGCGTCGAACGAAGGGTGGCAGGCGGAGGCAAATTTGCTCCGACATTGGGGAGACAAACTGGATGATTCGATGGACGATCTTAGAGCTGCAATCCTACAAGATTGGGCAGGAAAGGCGACAGATCTAACGAAGTCAATCGACGACGACGCTGGCAGCATTAGCGCGTCAATAGATGATCTCAAAGATGATGCAAAAAATGCGGCTACGGCGATCAAAATAGCGGGTTATGTGGATGACGCGATCAAGATTGCAGCGAAGGTCTTGGCCTGAGCCGGTTGCTCGGCACTCGTCTTGCGGCCAATAGCCGCTGGCCTATGACACGCCAAGTGTTTTGACTGACGCCGAGAATCGCTGCCACCTGCGCTCGCTACTCGCGCTCCCAGTCGCCTCCGTACAGTCCCGTCAGCTCTACGATGTGCGTGCAATCAACATCCGAGGTACGGGCAAACCCGCGCCGGCCGTTGACGATCAGCTAACCGCTCGATGAAGGTGGACCCTCAAGATGTTCGGCTCCAACGCCATAGAAATCGGCATCGGCCTCGTCTTTGTCTACCTCGCTCTCAGCCTGGTTTGCACGGCCGTGAATGAGTTGGTGGCCGGTTTGTTTCGTTCGCGGGCGCGGGACCTGGAGCGCGGAATTCGAAATCTGCTCGACGGCAGCAGCCGGTTTCCGCTCAGGTGGTGGCAAGCCATTCAGAATGTGCCGGCACCTCACACAAGCAACTGGGCCGACCGCTTCTTTGGCCATCAATTGGTCAACGGAACATCCAAAGATGGCGAAAAGCCCTCTTATGTTCCTTCGCAAACCTTCAGTGCTGTGCTGAATCATCTTATCGCGGCGGCCGGCGGGCAATGTGCAGCCACCGGCCGATGCACAGGCCGCGAGTCTCCATGGTTTCGCCAGCTTTGACGAGATACGCACGGCCATTAATCGGATCGACAACAACCAGTTGAAGGGCGCTCTGCTTCCGCTGCTGGAGGACGCCCGCACCGATATGACCAACGGCGTGGCGGCTCTCACGAAGTTCAATGGCCGGGTAGAAGTCTGGTACGACCAGGCCATGGACCGCGTGAGCGGCTGGTACAAGCGACGGACGCAGATGGTCCTGTTCGCGATCGCGTTTGTTTCGGCGTCGCTTCTCAACGTCGACACGGTGAACATCTCTCGCACGCTGGCTCGTGACAGCGCGCTTCGTGCATCGATCGTCGCGATGGCGGAAAAACATGCCAAATCGACCACGGCCCCGTCGTCGCAGCCTGCTCATGGCGAATCGAATCTGGCCGGGGATATCGATGCTGTTCAGAAAAGCGTGACGCAGTTGGATAGCCTTGGCGTTCCGCTGGGTTGGGTGAATTGGCGCATGGCCCATCCGCCTGGCCCTTATGCGCCCCGGAACGACAACCTCTGGGACACCTTCAATTGCACCGATCTGTTTATTCTCAAGCTGTTCGGCATCCTCCTTACGGCCTTTGCGGCCTCGCTTGGGGCGCCGTTCTGGTTTGACGTGCTCAACAAGTTCATGTCGATCCGGGCGTCGGGAAAGGCGCCGGAGGAGAGGCCCAAGGACCCCAAGAAGGTTTTACAGCCGCAGGCGCCGCATGTTTGACGCGTTGCCCTTTGCCGCACCTGCCGATGGCGCGTATCGAGCTGAGTTGAAGTCAATGCAAAAACGAGAGCCACTTTACGCGGTCGCGACTGAGCCAGGCCGCACGGACGCGGCCAGGGTTATAGAAATTTTCCTGATCGCGTTGCTCCCACTGCTTTCCGCCTCCTGCGGGCCGAAATGCATCGCCGCGAGAAACGGCGGTTGTTGCCAGCTTCAACCTCTGGACAACTTCGCCCGCGTCTCAAAGGATTTGTACCGTTCCGCGCAGCCCTGCGTGAGTGGTTTTCAATTGCTGCACGACATTGGAATCAAATCCATCGTCAGCCTGCGAACCACCCAGGACGATCACGATTTCTTCTGCAACACTGATTTTGTTTATTGCAAAATCCCTACCCATTATCTGCACCCCAATGATCGGGACTGCATCGTCTTTCTCAACTTTATCCGTGAGGCGCGAAAGAACGGCAACGCTCCCGTATTGATACACTGCGCCTCCGGCCAGGACCGAACCGGCCTGTTTGTCGCCGTGTATCGGATCGTGGAGGAAGGCTGGGACGTCGAAAGCGCGATTGCTGAGATGGACCGTTTTCATTTCAACCCGTGGTGGATCAACATCAAATGCTATGTCCGCAGCTACGATCAGAAGAAGGTGGATAGTATTCGACAATCGCTGAAGTAACCCGAGTCTTCCAAATGGTGCCACATGCCGCAATACTGGATGATCACTGACCGCAAACAGAACGGCAACACGCTAACCGGCGACCAATCCCCCCTGACTTTCTGGCTGGCCGACGGGGGTTCGTTGGACAATCTCGCCAGTTGGCAGCCGGTACCCGGAAGCCGAGTTCGAGAAACAACTCATGGCGGCGATCGGTCAGTTTCCGCTGATCATCGATCCCGAGCAGCAGGAAAATCAGAAGCATGTCACGGTTTTTATCCACGGCTACAACAATGGCTGGGACGCTGCCGCACGCCGATATCAATCCATTTGTGATAGCCTTTTCTCCGGCCCGGATTCGCTGGGCATCTGTATTCTTTTCAATTGGCCGTCCAAAGGCTCGCCGGCGGAATATCTGGCCGACCGGTTTGACGCCGGGAAATGCGCGCCCGATCTCGCGGCCATCCTGATCAAGTTTTACGACTGGCTTCTCGGCATGCAGCAGGCCGCGGCCGATGATCCCGCGACGGGATGTCGCGCAAAGACCTCGATCATCGCGCACAGCATGGGCAATTATGTTCTGGAAAAGGCGATGTACCTGACATGGACTCGCAAAAATCAGCCGCTTCTGGTCAGCCTTGTGAACCAGTTGCTGATGGTGGCCGCCGACGTTGACAATGACCTGTTCAAGAGCGGTGCAACCATTCACGACACCGACGGCGACGCCATCGCGAACCTGACCTACCGTGTCACCGCGCTCTACACCGGGCGTGATCAGGTCCTGGGGTTGTCGGCCGGTTTGAAGCACTTCGGCAAGCGCCGCCTTGGCCGAAGCGGGTTGGATAACACATGCCCGCTGCCCGACAATGTCTGGGACATTGACTGCACCAATCTGATCCCGTCCGACGCCGGCAATATTCACTCGTCGTATTTTGAACATCCAAAGACCATCGCCCTGATGCGACAGATTCTGCGCGGCGTGGACCGAACGGTGATCCGCGCGACGCTCCCTTGAAGTGGGCGGAGAGCGCGGTTTGACTCCCTTGCCTGTTTCCGTATAATCGCGGCCGCGCGGATTTGGCAGACCAAAGAACCTCCCCCGTATGGCCCGAGTTGAACTCGAAAAAGTTTCCAAGATCTATCCCGGCGGCGTGAAGGCCGTGGATGCGATTGATCTTCGGATTGCGGATCAGGAGTTTGTGGTATTGGTGGGGCCGTCGGGGTGTGGGAAATCAACGACGCTGCGGATGGTGGCGGGGCTGGAGGAGATTTCCAGCGGGGTGATTCGCATTGGGGATCGCATCGTTAATAACATGCCGCCCAAAAGCCGGGATATCGCCATGGTTTTTCAAAACTATGCGCTGTATCCCCACATGTCCGTCTATAAAAATATGGCGTTTGGGCTGAAGCTGCGGAAGATGCCCAAGGCCGAGATTCATCAGCGGGTGATGCAGGCGGCGAAGATTCTGGACCTTGAACACCTGCTGGAGCGCAAGCCCAAGGCCCTATCGGGCGGGCAGCGGCAGCGGGTGGCAGTCGGGCGGGCAATCGTTCGCGAGCCGGCCGCGTTTTTGTTTGATGAGCCGCTGTCCAATCTGGATGCGAAGCTTCGCGTGACCACGCGCGCGGAGCTTAAGCGGCTGCACCATCGGCTTAAGACGACGACTATTTATGTGACTCACGATCAGGAAGAGGCGATGACGCTGGGGGATCGGATCGTGGTGATGAAAGATGGCATTATTCAGCAGGCCGACACGCCATTGAAGACCTACAATCGTCCGGTGAATCGGTTTGTGGCCGGGTTCATCGGCATGCCGCCGATGAATTTTTTTGATGGTGTTTTGAAGCTGGTTGATGGGCAGATGATGTTCGAGGAGGGCGTGCGAAAAGACGATTGCGCCTCGCCCGTGGCCGATGATTGTGTTGAGGTCGCCGAGGAGTCGGACGAGCCGCAAGTTCCTGTTGGCGAGTTGACGCTGCCGGGCAATGGCTTTAAGTTAGCTGTGCCGGCGCACCTGCGGGAAACGCTCGCAGGGCGGGTTGGACGCGAAATTGTGCTTGGGATTCGACCCGAGCACTTTCATTTGAAGCCGCTCGCCCATGAGGACGAACAGGCGACGTTGAAGGTGAAGTTGAATGTCATCGAGCCGTTGGGCAATGACATGGACGTGTACTTGCAGACGCCCCTGCACGACCATGTGGTCGGACGGGTGGAGGCCCAACCGGGCCTTCAGATCAACAAAGAGGTGAACGTGTTCGTTGATCTGCGGAAAATCCAGTTTTTCGCTCCCGGAGCCACCGGGACGAATCTGAGCCTAGCCACCGAGAACGCCCATGCATTTGCATAAGCATCAGCATGGCATCCTGGCCGGGCCAGTGGCTCATCCGAAAGGAGTTCGGATGGGCCGGTGAGTGTTTATACACACTCGCTTTTTCGTCCGCGCACCGGGCCGCCTTTGAGGTGGCCTTTTTGTTTTGATTGAGACAACCGAATAGCCAGGACAACTGAATACACAACTGAATAGTGAGGAACCATGAATCAGGAATTGTTAAGAATCGTTGACGGCATCGCTCGTGATAAGAACATCGAGAAGGAGCAGATCTATACCGATATCGAGCAATCCATCGCCTCCGCCTTGCGCAAGCAGTTTAACACCGAAGACACCAGCGAATTTATCGTGACTCTGGATCGCCAGACCGGCGATCTGTCGGCCACCCGCAGCGGCAACCCGCTGCCGCTGAACATCCTGGGCCGCATCGCCGCCCAGACCGCCAAGCAGGTGATGATCCAACTGATCCGCCAGGACGAGCGCGGCAGCATCTACGAAGAATTCAAGGATCGGGTCGGCACCATCGTCACCGGCACGGTTGCCCGCTTTGAAGGCGGCTCGATGATCGTCGTGCTGGGGCGCTCTGAAGGCATCATGCCGCGCAGCGAGCAGATCCCGGGCGAAAATCACGAGGTTGGTGAGCGCGTGCAGGCGTTGATCCTGGAAGTTCGCGATACGCCAAGTGCCATCAAGATCATCCTGAGTCGCTCGCACCCCGAATTAATCCGCCGCCTGTTCGAGCGCGAAGTTCCCGAGGTGGGTGAGCGAACGATTGAACTGAAGGCCCTGGCCCGCGAGCCAGGCCATCGCACCAAGATCGCCGTTTCTTCCATCGATTCCAAGGTCGATGCCGTTGGCGCGTGCGTTGGCGTGCGCGGTAGCCGCATCAAGAACATTGTGGACGAACTGGGCGGCGAGAAGATTGATATTGTGCGCTGGAATGAGTCATCGCAGATCTTGATCGCCAACGCTCTCAAGCCGGCCGAGGTGGCGGAAGTCGCCCTCTGCTTTGAGCTTGGCCGGGCCACAGTGGTCGTCAACGAAGACCAGCTTTCGCTTGCGATTGGCAAGCGGGGCCAGAATGTTCGTCTGGCGGCCCGCCTGACGGGCTGGGACGTAGACATCCTGACTCCGCCGGAATTCCAGGCCGGCATCCAGCGGATCACCGAAACGCTCAAGAGCATCGAAGGCGTGCAGCAGGACATGATCGACAAGATGATCGCGCTGGGCCTGATTGACGTGCGTGATATCGATGAAGTGGGGGCCGGGCCGCTGGTGGAAGAAGTGGGCATGGCCGAGGACGTGGCGAATATCGTGGTCACGCGCTGCGGGGAAATTGCCAAGATCGTGGCCAGCGAACAGGAAACCAAGAAAGCCGCCGAGGCCCGTTCAAAAGCACAAAACGCAGCCAATCCGTTTGCGGTGGCCTTTGGCACTTCGGCACTGGCAGTTGAGCCCGCACCGCCCGCGCCGGTGGAAGGCGCATTGAGCGCCGATGAGCCCGGCGGCGCGCGGCCGACCTGGCGGACGCCGAAACGCCGTCGGACCACATGCCTGGGCCGATGGAGGCCGCCGAAGGGGGAGCGCCCGAAGTGACAGTGCATCGTGAGTTTGATGAATCGGACAGCAACGACGAACTATCTCCCGAAGAGCAGGCGATGCGGGTAACCACGGTTGGCGTGGCGGTTCAGAGTGGCGGGCCTTCTGATGATGATTCCGACGTGGCGGCACTGGCGGAAGGACGCATTGCGCCGCCCGAAACCAATGAGGAGGCCAGCCGTGCATAAGCATTTGGATGGATGGAGCCAGTGATGCGCATTGATAAATTTTCCGTGTGGTCGATGGAAGTGTCGTGTAAAGTGATCGATTCGACGGTGACTGACGTAGTAATAAGACAGTGACCGTTATCGTGGAAGCGGCGAACAAAGCGCTTCCGATTGGTGAAGTTTTCTGGAGAACGTTTTGGCTAAGGCTAAAGGCATCCGCGTCAATCAACTTGCTAAAGAGCTGGGTGTCCCCAGCAAGATCGTGCTCGATCGTTTCAAGTCCGAAGGACTGGGCGACAAGGTCCCCAACCACATGAGCCTCCTGGGCCCTGGTCTGGAGGCGACCGTGCGCGAGTGGTTCCCGAGCAGTGGCGGCGGGGTGGCCACGGCCGTCGAAGAACCGCCAGTCGAAGAAGAAACCGCGCCACGAGCCAAGGTTCGTCCGAGCACGCGCAAGAAGAGCGCTGATGGAGAAGATTCCCAGGGCGATACCGGCGGAGAATCGTTCTCCGGCACTGCCCTGGCCGACCCTGCGCATGGCGGCCCCTCCGATCTGCCGTTTACGGATGAGGAACAGGCACAGCCGGCCCATCAGCCTCCTGCTCATGTTTCACCGGCCGCCGAACATCCGCCGCTGGCTCCGGATGCCCCCGAGCCCGCTGCGCCAGTTGCTCCAGAGTTACCGCCCCAGGCGCCCATCGCAGCCGAGGCGCCCGCCGTCGCACCACATGCTCCGGCGCCACATGCCCCGGCCGGGCCTGCTGGTCACCGTCATGGCGCGCCCGCAGGGCCCGCTCCCAGGCCGACGATTCGCATCGGGGATCGCGCTGTCGTACGGCAGCCTGTCGTTCAAGCTCAGAAACTCGTGCCCGCTCCCGCCACGGTGCAGGGACCGCGCATTATTCGCGTCGAAGAACCGGATCACGTTCCGGCCCCGCGTGTGCGCAGGCCGATGTCTGACTCACCGCAAACCGGCACCGCCCAGGCCCGCCCGCAGGCGGGACGCGGCGTCCGCGTGACTGTCGAAGAAGAGACCGAGGAAGGCAAGAAGGCTGGCGACAAAAAGGGCGCAGGACGCACCAACTCCACCCGCCGTCGAGGCCCGGACGGCCGGCGCGGCGAGGCCATCGACAAGCTGAAGGAATGGAGCGAGCGCGATCTGCTTGATCGTGATGAGCGCTTGAAGGCCGCCGGCATTTACGTCAATGACCTCAACCGCCATGTCGAGAAGACCGGCCTGCGCGGCACGCACGAGAAGGCGCAAAGCGTTATCGAGCGCGGCGAGCCGATTGAACTCGAAGAGCCGATCACAGTGAAGACGCTGGCCGCGGCGCTGGGCGTCAAGTCGAACGAGATCATCTCCAAGCTGATGAAACAGGGTGTCTTCGCCAACATCAACCAGGCGCTGGATACTCCTGTCGCCCAGTCGATGGCGCTGGATTATGGGCTTGAGTTGACCATCGCCCGTGAGACGTCCATGGAGGAGCAACTGGACGCGGAAATGGAGGCGCGTGTTCCGGCCGAAGGGGCACTGGCGACGCGTCCCCCCGTCGTCACCATCCTCGGCCACGTCGATCACGGCAAGACCAGCCTTCTGGACAAGATCCGAAACGCGAATGTCGCCGCCGGCGAAGCAGGCGGAATCACCCAGCACACGGCCGCGTGGATGGTGCAGTTGGGCGAGAAACGCGTCACCTTCATTGATACGCCCGGCCACCAGGCCTTTACCGCCATGCGTGCCCGCGGCGCTAACATGACTGACGTTGTGGTGCTCGTCGTATCAGCGGCCGAAGGTGTGCAGCCACAGACGGTTGAATCGATCAGCCACGCCCGCGCTGCCGGCGTGCCTATCGTGGTCGCTCTCAACAAGATCGACCGTGCTGATGCAAACCCCGACATGGTGCTTGGCCAGCTTGCCAAGGAAGGATTAAATCCTGTGGAATGGGGCGGCGACACAGAAGTCGTGCGCACCTCCGCCCAAACCGGCCAGGGCATTGCTGATTTGATCGAAATTCTCGACCTGCAATCGCAGATCATGGACCTCAAGGCCGACCCGACCACCACCGCCCGCGGTATGGTCATTGAGTCCCGCGTGGACGAAGGCCTGGGCCCAGTGGCGACCGTGCTGGTTCAGGACGGAACACTGAAGGTGGGCGACATGGTCCTGGCCGGCCCGGGATATGGACGCATTCGTTCGCTGCTGAACGATCGGCGCGAGCATATTCAAGAAGCAGGTCCCTCCACGCCGGTGATCGTCTCCGGCCTCGACGTCATGCCGTCGGCGGGCGACAAGTTCTACATCATCGAAGATCTCGAACGCGCCCGCGCTATTGCCCAGGAACGCCAGGGCCGCGCCCGCCAGGCGCAGCTTGCCAATCGCACGAAGGTCAGCCTCACCAACCTGAATCAAGTGTTGAAAGACGCGGCCACCAAGGAAATTCGTCTCATCATCAAGGCCGACGTGCAAGGCTCGGTGGAGACGCTGGCCGCCACCGTCACGCAGGCCAATACCGAAGAAGTGAAGATTCGCGTGCTGCATGCGGCCGCTGGTCCAATCACCGAAAGCGACGTTGAATTGGCCGACGCCTCCGACGCCGTCATCATCGGCTTCCATGTCGTTCCCGACGACACCGCGCGGGCGATGGCGGAGCATCGGCGGGTTGAAATTCGCCTTTATCGCGTGATCTACGAAATTCTGGATGATCTGAAGAAGGCGCTGTCTGGCCTTCTCGAGCCTGAGATTCGGGAGAAGTACCATGGCCGGGCAGAGATCCGGCAGGTGTACAAGTTCTCGAAGGTGGGCAACATTGCTGGTTGCATGATCACCGATGGCCACATTCAGCGCGGCAGCAAGATCCGCCTGATTCGCAATGGCGTGGTTGTCACCGAAGATCTCACCATCGAAACGCTGCGCCGCCTCAAGGACGATGTTCGTGAGGTGAAGCAGGGCTTTGAGTGCGGCATCAAGGTGGCCGGCTATGACGACATCAAGATTGGCGATGTGCTCGAGGGCTACGTGCGGGAGACAATACAAAGGACCTTATGATCGATGGGACAGGTTCAGGTGCCTCATCGCGATTGAACCCTGAACGCTGAGCCCCGAACCCTTATGACGATCGGTGTCCTGCAACTGGAACTTTCCATTGGTGACGCGATGTCCCTGAAGGACAAGCGCAGGGTGGTCAAGAGCCTGAAGGATCGGATCGCCAACGGCCACAACGTCTCGGTGGCTGAGGTGGGCGCCCTTGATGAACATCGACGCTCGGTCATCGGCGTGGCGATGGTCAGCAACGACCGTCGCTACGTGGAAGGAGCGTTGAGCAAGATTGTTGACTTTGTTCGCACCGTACACACGGCGGACCTGATCGATTACCAGATCGAGCTGCTGTAGAGATTAAGTTTACCTTTTACGCACCGCATCACGATGTCTCGACGAACCGAACGCCTCGGCAGCACGATCCAGCAGGAACTGGCGATGATCATCCAGCGCGAGCTGAACGATCCGCGCCTGACCGGCCTGCCCAGCATCACACGCGTTAAGGTGACGGATGATCTATCCATCGCGGATATCTACATGACCATCATGGGCACGCCCGGCCAGCAGACCGCCGCGCTGAACGCGCTGAAACATTCGGCGAGCCTCATGCGCGTGAAGCTCACCAAAGCGTTGACGCTGCGCCAGGCGCCGTACCTGAAGTTCCACATGGATGAAAACCTGAAAAAGGAGCTTCAAGTGCTGGAGCTTCTGGATCAGGTGGCCAGAGAGAACGCGGAAATAGATCGCAAGCGCGCCGCCGCCGCGGCCGCCGGCGAGCAATCAGAAGCGCCGACCGAAGCTCCGGGCCCAGCCCCGGAGCAGCCCCAGGGTGATAGTTCAAGCTCAGAAACACTTCCTCAATGAAAAACGCCACCAAGCATGCCGAGAAACTCCGTTCCGTATTCCGCAGCCTGATGCGCGAGTGCAAAGCGCCGCCCGGGAAACCCTCGATCCACTTAAGGCGCTGGTTCGCGGCGCGATGACCTTTGACGTCCCGGATTCCCGCGCGGATGAAGCGATGCGGCACATCGACACGGAGTTTGTTGATCTCAACGAGCTGCGCGTCGCAACCGATCTGGAGATTCAGGAACTCCTCGGCACCCGCTACCCCGCCATCGAGCGGCGGGTGGAAATGATCACGCGCTGCCTGAACGCCATCTTCGAAAAAGAACACACGCTGAGCCTCGACCGGCTTAAGACCATCTCCAAGCGCGACTCGCGCCAGTTCCTTCATGATCTGCCTGATTTGCATCCGTTTGTGGAAGCATACGTCATGCTGTTCTCATTCGACGGCCACGCCGTCCCGGTGGACAATCAGATCCTCGAGTACCTGCGCGAGCAGGATGTGCTGACCGACGACGTCTCGCTGGAAGACGCTCATCGCTTCCTGGAACATCACGTGAAGGCCGAGGAATGCTACGATTTTTATTACTGCGTCCGCCGCGTTGTGAGCGAAGGCGCGAAGGCGAAGAAGAAGAAATAGTTGCTGGTTACTGATTGCGAGTTGCTAGTTAATGCATCTAGCCCCTGGTTTCTAACCCCTGACACCTAGCCATGACTGACCGACTTCCAGATGACACCCTCCGGCTTGGACTGCCCAGTGGCAGTCTGCAGCACGCTACTGTCGAGCTTTTTGGCCGCGCGGGTTACAAGGTTGCCATTGCCGACCGTAGTGTTTTTCCGCGCGTGGACGATCCCAAGATTTCTGCCGTGCTCTTTCGTGCCCAGGAGATCAGCCGCTACGTTGCCGACAACATCATTGATTGCGGCCTGACCGGACACGATTGGGTGGTCGAAAACGGCAACATTGATGATGTAATCGAGATCTGCGAACTCGAATACTCGCGCGCGAGCCTCAACCCCATCCGGTGGGTATTGGCCGTGCCGGAAGAAAGCCCGGTGCGAAAGGCCGAGGACCTCAAGGGCTCGGTGATCGCCACAGAACTGGTGAACACCACGCGGCGATACTTCAGCGAGCGGAATATACCCGTTACCGTCGAGTTTTCCTGGGGCACGACGGAGATCAAGGCCCGCCTGCTCGACGCCATTGTGGATTGCACCGAGACCGGCTCAAGCCTCCGCGCCAACAACCTGCGCATCGTGGACACGCTGCTGATGAGCACCACGCGCTTCATCGCCAACAAGAAGGCGTGGGACATTCCCTGGAAGCGCGAAAAGATGGAAAACATCGCGATGCTTCTCAAGGGGGCCATCGACGCCCGCGCGAAGATCGGCCTGAAAATGAACGTGCCCGAGGGGAAGCTGGCCGAGGTGGTGAGCTTTCTGCCGGCCGAAAAGAGCCCGACAATCAGCCGGCTATCCGACAGCGACTGGGTTGCGGTGGAAGTGATTCTGGAAGAGAAACAGGAGCGCGAATTGATTCCACGCCTGAAGAGGGCGGGGGCGACGGGCATCATTACTTATCCCTTGAATAAGGTTATACCGTAGTCGCGCGGTTCTTCCGGCCACACACCATCTACAAAATACCGCCTGATCGCTTCAACGATTTGATGCGCGTGGAATTCGCAGTCCTGAGTTCCCGTTAACATTATCTTGCACAAGACAACATTCTCCCTGAATTCGTCTTCACCCACCACAATTGAGAAGACTAGCGTTGGACTTGTCGGCCATCTTGAATTGGGCCTTGGAGCCTCGGCCGGCGTAGTCCATGTCGGCGGGGATGTTGTTGGAACGGAGCTCGCGGAGGAGTTTCCATTGAGCGGCTCTGGCGGGCTCGCCGAGGGCCACTAACCAGATCAACGGTTTCCTCGTATTGTGGAGGATTACGTTCTGGCCTTCGAGGGCGAGGAGGAAGCGTTCGAGACCTGAGCCGAAACCGACGCCGGGGGTGGGCCGGCCGCCGAGTTGTTCCACGAGATTGTCATAGCGGCCGCCGCCGCCGAGGGCATTTTGTGCGCCCAGGCCACCGGCGACGACTTCCCAGAGGGTGTCGGTGTAGTAGTCGAAACCTCGGACGAGGTTGGGGTTGGCGCGGTAGGGGGAGTTGGTATCGGTGAGGAGTTGCTGGACGCGGTCGAAGTGGTGCGGGATTTTTCGTTTAGGGATTCGATGGCCGGGGCGCGCCTTGGCAGGCGGTTTGGTCGCGGGGTCTTTGCTGTCGAGGATGCGCAACGGGTTTTCTTCGAGGCGGCGCTGGGAATCTTCGCTGAGGAAATCGCGCTTGGGGGAAAGGAATTCAACAAGGTTGGCGGTAATTGCGCTCTTTGCTTTCGCGGTCGCCCAAGCTGTTGATTTGGAGCTCCAATTCTTTGACGCCGGCGCGGCGGTAGAAGTCCATTTGCAGGAGGATGCATTCGACGTCGGCTTCGGGTTCGGCGATGCCGAAGATCTCGGCGCCGAACTGGTGGTGCTGGCGGAGGCGGCCGGATGCAGGACGCTCGTAGCGGAAGTTGGGGCCGATGTAGTAGACCTTTTGCGCGCGCCTTCTTGTGCGATCAAACTATGCTCGATCATGGCGCGGGCCACGCCAGCGGTGCCTTCGGGGCGGAGGGTGATGGATCGTTCACCGCGATCCATGAAGGTATAGGTTTCCTTGTGGACGATATCCGAGGTCTCGCCCACGCCCCGGTGAAACAGTTCCGAGTGCTCGAAGATCGGCGTGCGAATCTCCTGGAAGTGGTAGTTCTCGCCCAGGGTGCGGGCGATGCCCTCGACGACTTGCCACTTCCAACTTTCGGAAGGCAAGGTGTCGGCGGTGCCGCGGGGTGCGTTGATACGAGTCATTGGATCGTTCCAAGAAAAAGGGGCGAACTGGCGTTCGCCCCGAGTGGTTCTTGAATGGGGGACGAAGCTTCAGGTCGCGGTGGAATTGTCCTCGGCTTTTGGCGCTTCGCCTTCCGTACTTGCGGCCTGCGCCTCTTCTTCGCCCGGGCCCTGGGCGCTCTTGGCGGCCTCGGCGGCGGTCGCGTCGTATTCTTCGATGTCGGCCTGCTCCAGGATCTTGTCCACGGCCTTCTCCTCGCGCATCTGCACGTAGAGATTGGCCAGCGAACCGTCCTTGCTCATGTCCTGCTTCACGCGCTCGGGCGCTTGCCCTCTTGAATGGCCATGTATGCCACCCGTCCATTGAGCTCGCCTTCGCTGACGTCCACGGCTTGATCCGTGGCCACCTTCTGAAGGATGAAGAAGCTCTTCAATTCGCGGGCCGCTTCCTGATCGGCGCCG
Organism: uncultured Phycisphaerales bacterium; assembly: GCA_963788015.1. Classification (GTDB taxonomy): domain Bacteria; phylum Planctomycetota; class Phycisphaerae; order Tepidisphaerales; family Tepidisphaeraceae; genus JBBRHH01. The sequence goes on along the minus strand of CAWBEY010000010.1, from coordinate 204,065 downwards.
CCGCGGAGGCGGTCGAGGTTGGCCTGCACCTGCTCGCGCGGCACGCCGCGCATCATCAGATCTACGCCGCGGCGATTGACGACACGATCGGTCTGGCGCTCGGACAACTTCTGCGGCACGGTAAGGCTGGTGTTTTCAAGCAGATAGTTGATCACCTGCTGCCGCATGCTGCGCTGCACGTCAGATTTAATTCGCTCCACCATCTGCTCGCGGAGGGCATCGCGAAGTTCCTGCTCGCCGGTGAAGCCGAGTGTTTCCAGAAACTGCTGATCCAATTCCGCCAGTTCCAGACGCTTGATGTCCTTGACAGTGATTTCAACCTGAACCTCCTGGCCGCGGACTGACTCGGCTGGGTGATTGTCGGGCGCGGTGACGGTGAAGTTTCGTATTTCTTCCGGCTTGGCCCCCTCCATCTTCTTGTCAAACTCTTCGATGGGATAGCCGGCGATTCGGACGCTCGGCGCGATCTGAATCTGCACGTCGTGGTGATGCGCGATCACGTTGTTGTGCTGGCGCACGTGTACGTCGCCGATGACAATATCCTTTGCCTCCACGCCGCGATCTTCCACCGGAACGATCGCGCCCTGCTGCTCGCGCAGGTTGCTCATCGCATGCTCGACGTGCTCGGCCGTCACATCCACGCGCGGCTTGCGCCACCTTGATCCCCTTCAAATCGGGGAGCGTAAAGTCCGGCTGAATTTCCACCTGGAACGAGTAGCTCAGCGGCCCGGAATCGGGAAGTTCGATCTTGTCGGCGTTGTCAAACTCCGGCTCTCCGATAATGTTCAGCGCATTCTTCTCGAGCGCCTCGTTGTAGCTTTCGCGGATCAACGTGGTGCGGACTTCGTTTTTCACGTCAGTGCCAAACTTTTTCTCCAGCAGCTTGGCCGGCGCGTGCCCTTTGCGGAAACCCGGGACCTGCGCCTGCTGGCGCAGCTCTTTGAACTGCTGGGAGAGCTTTTTCTCAATGCGCTCGTGGGGGATTTCGACAGTCACCTTCTTGGTCGCGGGCCCCGCGTCCTCGATTGTTATCGAATAGGGCGCTTCCTGTTCCTCGGGGGCGGCTTCCTCGACGGCGGTGCTTTGGTTCTCGTTCTCGGCCATGGCAGTCCTCTAAATCAGAATGCAAAACGACACGATTGCGGCACTGGCCGCAATCGCAAGTCCCGTATGTTAGCCGGGGGGGGAGGGTTTGCAAATGCAGTAGGCAGTTGTCTGTCGGCAGTTCGGCAGTAGGCAGATATCGGTGAGTTGGGTTCCGGGGTGAAGTGACGGTCAGTTTTGGTTGTGTGTGCGCAAAATTTGGTTTGGGTGGCGCGGGTTGAGGGTTGTCAACAGTTTGGTCTGAAAATCGCGGCTCGATGCCAAACCATGAGCGATAAGTCCAGACGCCGTTGACATGAAGGGAAGCGGATGATGCTGGCTTGGTAATATGGCGCGATTGTGGTCGGGGGGAGCCGACGAGATCATTGCCCGTTCCAACTTCCAAACCCCTCGCCTATCCTCCTCTAGTCTCGAGTTGAAGGTCTCTAGTTTCTAGTAACCCATGCTCCCCACTCTCGCCAACAAGCATCGCCATGCCCTTCAACTGCTTCGGGATTGCGGGCGCGTAGTCGTCGCCTTTTCTGCTGGCGTTGATTCAACACTGGTTCTTAAGCTCGCGCTCGATGCCCTTGGCCGGGATGATGTTCTGGCGGCCACCGGTGTCAGCCCGTCCCTTGCCGCTCGCGAGTTGGAAAGTGTGAAGCAATTGGCCGTTCTGTTGGGCGCAAATTTGGAACTCATCGACACCAGCGAGATGGACAGCCCCCAATACACGGCCAACCCCACCAATCGCTGTTACTTCTGCAAGAACGAGTTGTACGGCCAGTTGGATGCCGTGATGAAGCGTCGCGGGTATGGGGCCGTTTTGAATGGCGTTAATGCTGACGACATTGGCGATCATCGGCCAGGCATTCAGGCCGGGCGGGAATATGCGGTTCGCTCGCCGTTGCTCGAAGCCGGCCTGACCAAGGCGGAAGTGCGCGAGCTTGCAAGGCAACTGGGGCTACCCAACTGGGAGAAGCCCGCGCTGGCGTGCCTCTCCTCGCGCATCGCTTATGGAACGCCCGTCACTATTGCTTCGCTGGATCAGGTTGAGAAGGCGGAGGCGTTCTTGTGGGATCGGGGCTTCAGCAACTTCCGGGTGCGGCACCACAAAGACCTGGCGCGGATTGAGGTGGGCGTGGACGACTTGCGAAAATTATGCGAAGAGCCGCTGCGCGGGGAGCTCGTGCGGTACTTCAAGAATATTGGCTACACGTATGTAACGATGGACTTGCAGGGATTTCGCAGCGGCAGTGGCAATGAAGGTAGGGCGGTGCAGAAGGCGAGTCCAGAAACACGGGATGAACACGGCCGCTAAACAAGCCACTTATGTTCGCGATCCCGCTGAGCGATCTCGATCTGCGGGCGCGGAGACCGCCCGCCGCGTGTGCTCCATCGCGGAGTGCTTCAATGACGATGTCGATGTGGCGAAGACGAAAAAAAGGCGCCGCCGCAAAAGCGGGGCGCCTTTCTGAATCAACATCCGCAACTGAAGTACGAATTATTTGGTGGCGGGAGCAGCGGCCGCGGGGGCGGCGACGGCTGTGGCGGCGATGTTGCCGCTGGCGGCGTCGAGCGTGCCGGTGACGCTGGCGGCCGTGGTGGCATCGGCCTTGGCGAGATAGTCCTTGGCCAGCTTGTTGCCGTTGTCGTCAAGCTTGTGGAACTTACCATCCACCATCAGTCCGATCACGCCGTCGGTGCTGGCGCACTTCAGGCAGCAGGCCTTGGGGTGGCCGGCGGCGGCGGTCTGGGGGTTGTCCTTCTTGGCCATCTTGTCGGCGCAGTGATCGTCGATCAGGACTCCAGTCCAGGTTTGGGCAGCGGGCTTTTCATCGGCCGCGACGAGGCGGGCAGTGAAGAAGCCGGTGCAAAGCAATCCGAACGTTGCGAGAAGAGCGAGACGCATGAGACCTCCGCGATTGGTTGTGTACCCCCATATGGTTGACAGACAGTATCAACAGTTCCTGGTTGCTGGCAATTCCCAAAATTCAAATTAAAAAAAGCTGAAGAGCAAGTAGGCGAAAGGAGCGGCCAGGAGCGGAGAGTCGATGACGTCGAGAATGCCGCCGAAACCGGGGATGAGCCGGCCGGAGTCTTTGACGTCGGCGTCGCGCTTCATGAGGCTTTCGAGGAGGTCGCCGAGTTGGCCGATGCCGCCGATGACGCCGCCGAAGATGAGCGCTTTGTACCAGATGAGGTGCCGGCCGGCGGGGGTGAGGAGCATGTGGGGCGCGATGGCCAGGCCGACGAGTGAGGCGGTGAGGATGCCGCACAGGAGGCCTTCCCAGGTTTTGCCGGGGCTGAGCCAGGGGATGAGCTTGTGTCGGCCAAGGGCTCGGCCGCCAAAAAAGGCGCCGATGTCGGTGAATTTCACGACCAGCAGGATCATAAGGATAGTGATGGTGGTGCCGTGGAAGTGAGACGAGAGTTTAACGCGAAGGGCCATGAGGAACCAGCCCAAGCCGCCCAGGTAAAGCATCGCGAGGACGGTGCCGGCCATGTGGTGGATTGCTTCCTGGCTTTGTCTGGCCCAGGCGCGGCGGAAGGCGGCGAAGAGCATCGTAAAAACGATGATGTAGGCCAGGACCGACGAGCCGATACGCTCAAATTTGGGGAACTGAGTGAGGAAGGCGTGGACGACGATGCAGCCGGAGCCGACGGCGGCGATGAAGCGATAAGGCTTAACGCGCTCGGCGGCGAAGAGGGTTGCGAGCTCGACGGTGGCGGTGGGGAGGATGAGGAGCAGGAGAATCAGTAGGCCGACGCCGCCGACGCCGTAGGGCTGATCGTGGTGGCGGATCCAGTTCTGGGTACGGGGGGAAGTGCGGGTCCACTCCTGGAAGGCGTAGTCGAGCCAAAGCAGTGCGGCCAGAGCGGCCAGCATAAGGGGGCCGAAAGTGAGGCGGTTGCGAAGGGAGCGTTCCATGAGGTGCGGGGGTTTTTACAGGAAAGGAGGGAGGTTTGCGAAGGTCGGAGCGGTCCAAACCTTGCCACGTCTGATTACTTTTACATGACGGCATGATGAAAGTTAGCGCGAATTGCAGCCATCCAAGAGCAAAATCGCTGATTGTCGTTGTGGTTGAAGTGTCTCTGAAATATTGTGGCCAGATTCTCGGAGGATTATCTGCGCAGCGCGGGTTTGTGTCTCTGCGGCGACGGGGTGATCATTGTCGGGGCGAGTCTTATGGTACAGCCGCGAAATCAAAGCCCGCAGACGCAAAGCCACGTTGATCCATCGGCCACGCTGCCTCCCCCATCGACGCCGAAGATCGGCAATTACATCCTTCGCCACAAGGTTGGAGAAGGGGCAATGGGAGAAGTCTGGCTGGCACATGACCGGTTGCTGGACCGGGATGTTGCACTCAAGTTGCTGAAACCGGAGATCGCGGCGGATGAACGGCGGCTGGGCGATTTCTTGAGGGAAGCACGCGCCACGGCGAAGCTGAATCATCCAAATATCGTGACCATCTTTGGGGTGAGCCGGAAGGATGGCCGATGCTTCATAGCGATGGAGTACGTCGAGGGGGGGAGTCTGGCGGACGAGTTGCGCAAGAAGGGGAACCTGCCATGGCGGGAGGCGACGCTGGCGATCCGGGATGCGGCCGCCGGGATTGAAGTGGCGCACGCCGCCGGTTTGGTGCATCGGGACATCAAGCCTTCGAACATGATGCGCTCGTCGCGGGGGTTGGTGAAGGTGGTGGATTTTGGGCTGGCCCACTCAGATTCGGCGGACGTTGAAGGGACGCTGGCGCAGCCTGGAACGCTGCTTGGTTCGCCTGCATACATGTCGCCCGAGCAATGCCGTGGCGAGCCGGTCGATGCTCGCTCGGACCTGTATTCGCTCATTTGCAGCTATTACCAGTTAATGACCGGGAAGCTTCCGTTTACGGGACGGGATATTTCGTCTTTGATGTACCAGCATTGTCACGAGGCGTTCCCGGATGTCAGCAAAGACGTGGCCGGCCTGCCAAAGGGCCTGGCGAAGATTCTCGCCAAGGGAAGCCAGAAGTCGCCGGAGGATCGTTACGCATCGGCCTCGCAGCTTCTGGCGGATCTGGATGGGCTGCTGATGGCGACGGGCGAGTCGAAGTGCGCTGGCACCGGAGCGACTTTGCCTGGGCGCAGCGTTTCGCAGGTGATTGTTTCGCTCCTGAAAGGACAAGGGCTCATGGGCAAGCTGACCTGGGCGGCGATGGTCGCATTGATCGGCGTCACTCTGGCGGTTGCGCTTCGTCGGGGCGAGGCGGCGGGCGGCCCGGGCGCCGAGAAGCCGGAGGTGACGGCGGCCGCAGGAAAGCAGGCGGTTCCGCCGGCGTCAGAGCAGCACCGGGCGGAGCAGACGATCAAGAAACTTTTCAACACCGAATATGCGGATCACAGCGTCGCTGGGAAGGCGGCGCTCGCGAAGAAACTGCTCAAGCAAGGGGTGGCCACCTCGAATGATGCGGTTGCACGGTTTGTCAGCTTTCGAGAAGCGCGCGATCTCGCCGCTTACGCGGGCGATCTGGAGACGGCCTTCGCGGCCATTGGTGCGATGGATCAGGAGTTTGTGATTGATGCGCCCGAGATGCGCGGGACGGCGTATACGGCCGCCGCGCCAATGGCGGGGGCAGAGGCGGCGCCAGCGGTAGTTGACAGTGGGCTCGAGTTGCTTGCTCCCCTCCTTGCAGCCGAAAACTTCGGCGCGGCACAGAAGGTATTGACGGTGGCCGAGGCAGTGGCAAATAAGAGCAAGCAACTGCCGGTGGTGACCAAGGTGCAGGCCAAGCGCGCGGAGGTGGTGGAGCTGCAGCGGATTCACGCGGCGCGGCAGATCCTGAAAACTGATCCGAACGACGCCGCCGCCAATCTAACGGTGGGTCGGCAGGCGGGATTGGTTCAAGGAGATTGGGTGCAAGCATTGCCATTGCTGGCCAAAGGATCAGACGCGGCTTTGAAGGATTTGGCGGCGAAGGAATTGGGCAAACCCAGTGATGCGAAGGTATTGATGCAACTGGGCAATGGATGGTGGGATTTAGCGGAGAAACAAGCGGGCCCCGCGAAATCAAATATGCAGAGCCACGCTCGCGCACTGTATCAGCAGGCGTTGCCAGGTTTGGCCGGGGCGGATAAAGCGGCGGTGGAGGCTCGCATCGGCGTGGCGGCGGCCGAGGACAAGGGGCAGGGCAAGGTGGTGGACCTTCTGGCGTTGGTGGATCCGAAGGCGGACGCCACGCGCGGGGAGTGGAGCCGGACTGCGGAGGGGATTAAGTGCGAAGGGGGGTGGGGCGTAACCCTTCGGCTGCCGTACCAAGTGCCGGATGAATATGATTTTCAGGTAGAATTTGTATGTGATGAGCCAGAAAGTGTTTCCCAATTGCTCAGCCATGGCTCGTCCCGTTTTTTGTGGCTGGCGACCGGCTACGGCAACAGTGTCAGCGGCTTTGGGCTTTACCGCGGGAAAAAACCCGATGAGAACGAGACGCGCGTGGGCCAGAAGCCGCGGCTTGTGGCGGGTCGCCGGTATACATCGCTTGTGAAAGTGCGGAAGGACACGGTTGGCGCGTATCTGGACGGCAAGTTGATTCGCGAAATTAAGACGGATTACACTGATTTAACGCCATGGGACGGATTTGACACAGGCCCCAACGGCATTGGCATTGGAGCGGGGAAAGCGACGTTGTTCACGAAGGCGACGATCGTTGAGGTTACCGGACACGGCTCTCTTACCCGCGAAGCCTCCCCCGCTGGAGGGGCTGTGCAATTGATCAAGAACGGCAACTTTACGGATGGGAAGGAGACGCCCGACAACTGGGCGATTGCCGATGGGCTGCGCGGCAAACTGACGATGACGCGCGACGTGACGGATTTTGCAGTGGGTCCAGCGTCTCTGAGCGCTTCGATTGATCAGGAACAGACCAACGGCGGAGTCAGTCAATATTTTGAAGCTCCTCAGAGCGGCACGTTGCGCGTGAGTGGTCTGTGTAAAACGTCGAGCAACTTCAATGGCCGCGCAAGCATCGTGGTCCAAAGAACCGATGCTTTGCATAAGGCGGTGACCTTTCTAGTGGTTGCCGAAGCTGCCAGCAGTCACGAATGGACGCGCTTCTCGAAGGATATCCCGCTGCCCCTGGACGGCACGAACCGGCCTGAGCTGAAGTATTACTTCAAGGCAGATTCAGGGAAGGCATGGTTAGACGAATTGAAGGTGGAATATTTACCGCCGGGCAGCGCGGCCGGACCCAGCCTGATCAAGAACGGCAACTTCGCCGCTGGCGCCGAAAAGCCCGACGACTGGGACCTGCATCTGGAGGCCGGAAAGATTATCCTTGCTCGCGAGGCGGGCGATTCACCCGTCGCACCGGCTTCGCTGTGTATGACCGTGGCGCAGGGCCCGGTCCGAGCGGTGGTGCAGCAATTCTTCAAGTGCCCCTCAGACGGGACTCTCCATATCACGGGCGCATTCAAGACCTCGCCGGATTTTGCTGGAGGGGCGTCGGTAGTTGTGCAGCGGAACAATGCAGCCAACGGAGCCGCTCATTGGCAACGAATCGCTGACGCGAGCGCGGTCCATGAATGGACGCGATTTTCAGCAGACGTGGCGCTGCCGCTTAAGGGGGTGAGGCAGCCGGCGCTGGATTTTTTTGTTGACGGTTCGGCCGGGAAATTCTGGGTGAGCGACGTGCGGGTTGATTACGTTCCGTCGCTTCTGGCGGTCTTTCCCGATACACCTGGGCTGGTGCATCGCGTTCCATTGGGGCCGTCCGAGGAACCATGGCGGTTGAACTTTTTGCCGGACGGCCGGCTTTTAGCTGGCTGCACGGATTCGTTTGTTCGGGTGCTGGACCCGGCCGCAGACAAGGAGCTGTTTCGTTTCGGGGATCGGCGTAAGCGCTGGGCCACCGCCATGGAGAGCGGCGTGCTGGCGTGTTGGGGGACGGTGTACGACACGACCACTGGAGGCACGTTGACGAAGATTCCGGATGCCGCTGGAGTGCCGATCGCCGTCACTCCAGATGGGGCAAAAGTTATCGTTCGCGGCGATGACGGAACCGTGACGCAGGTGGATGTCAAGACTCAAAGCCGTACTGCTTTTCTGTCAGGCGAGACAGCGACGAACGTGACGTTTTCAGACTTTGGCAGCAAGCTCCTGATGCAGTCAGACACCGATCTCAAGATGTATAGCGGAGACGGCAAGAAACTCCTGAGCACCTGGAAAGGAGCGGCACATAACTTTAAGAAAATGTCGGCGCTGCTGAGGCCCGATGGAGAGGCGGTGTTGATTGTCAACGATGAGGAGAACAAAGGTGCGGCGCTGATTTGGGACTGGCAGTCGCAGGCCGAGACGGAGCTGTTTCGGGATCGGCCTCACGCGCAGGTTCCGGAATGGTCGGCGGATGGGAAACATGTTTTTGTGCACGACTGGCTGGCATCATCCATTTACGACGCCGCGAGCGGCGAGCGGGTTTATCGCGTGGGTGGGGTGAACTCGATTGAGAGGCTTGTTTTCACTCCGGATGGGCGGCGCGGGGTGGTTCTATTTAACAAATCGCGGCTTGGCGTGATCGATATTGCAACTTCAAAGAGCATCTATTCAAGTCCAGAGAGCGATGTGAAATTCACGAACCTGATCAGCATTTCACGGGATAGTCGTTTCGCGGCCATTGTGCAGTTGAAGCCGCCGGCCGCGGAGAAGGCGATCCTGATCTGGCGTCTTCCGGATGATTCAGCGGTTGGGCCGGTTGGGAAGTGAGTGACGAAGCCACGCGAGCAGCCGCAAAACTCCGAGATGCCGGGGCGGACCATTCAATTACCGCGATAGAAAGCGGACGTCGCGATCGCTATACTCCGTCTTCTGTCGAATTTCAGCGAGGAGTATATTGCGATGGCCGGCATGACGATAACCGAACAGATTCTGGCGAAGCACAGTGGGAAGACGCGCGTTGAGCCAGGTGAAAATATCTGGGTGGACATTGACGTTTTGATGACGCACGACGTGTGCGGGCCGGGGACGATCGGAATTTTTCATGAGAAGTTCGGGCGGGATGCCAAGGTGTGGGACCCCAACAAAGTGGTGATCATCCCCGATCACTACATCTTCACGGCCGACCAGAAGTGTCATCGCAACGTGCAGACGTTGCGGGATTTTGTGCGCGAGCAGGGCCTGAAATATTATTACGATCCGGAGTTCGTGAAGAACGAGCCGGGAATGCCCAACCCGTACAAGGACCCGACCAAGACCAACTACAAGGGCGTGTGTCATAAGGCGCTGCCGGAGGAGGGGCACGTACGGCCGGGCGAGATTTTGCTGGGGACGGACAGCCATACCTGCACGGCCGGCGCGTTTGGACAACTTGCGACCGGCATCGGCAACACCGATGCGGCCTTTGTGCTGGGGACGGGGAAGCTGTGGCTCAAGGTGCCGCCGACGATGAAGTTCGCTTTTGACGGCGAGATCCCAGCCTATCTCACGGCCAAGGATTTGATCCTCGCCGTCATCGGCGAGATCGGCGTGGATGGAGCGACTTATCGCAGCATGTATTTTACCGGCGAAGGGATTTCTTCGCTGACACTCGAAGACCGGATGACGCTCACGAACATGGCCATTGAGGCGGGTGGGAAAAATGGCGTGTGCGACGTGGATGAGAAGACGCTGAATTATGTGCGAAATCGGTCGAACGTGAAGAACTGGGACGTGGTGCGGGAAGATCCCGCTGCTGAGTATACTTTCGAGCATGCGTGGGATTTGTCGACGATGGAGCCGATGGTGGCCAAGCCACATTCGCCAGACAACAAGGACACGGCCTACAACTGCCGTGACGTGAAGCTGGATCGGGCGTACATCGGCTCGTGTACCGGCGGCAAGATCACCGACATGATTTTCGCGGCCAACATTCTTAAAGGGAACCAGGTGAAGATCGAGACCTTCGTGGTTCCCGGCTCGACGGAAGTTCATGCGGACATGAAGCGATTGAACCTGCGCGGCGCTGCGAGAGGGGAACGAGAAGTCGATCGAGGACGTGCTGGTGGACGCTGGATGCATGGTGGGCGCGAGCGGTTGCGGGGCTTGCCTTGGCGGGCCGAGCGATACGTTTGGGCGGTTGAATGCGACGGAGGTTTGCATCAGCACGACCAACCGGAATTTTCCGGGCCGCATGGGATCGACCAAGAGCGCGGTCTACCTGGCGTCGCCGCTGACGGTGGCCGCGAGTGCGCTGACGGGGCATGTGACCGATCCGCGGGATTATGTTGGCGCGCCCATTGAGACGGGGACGGCGGGGCTGATTTGAGCGGCTACTGCGGAACTGCATTCTTGCTTGCGGTTTGAGTAGTGGGCTCTGGGTGCGATGCTTCCGGCTCGCTCCAATACAGGCGATATTGTTCGGGGAAAGACGAGGCGTCGCCGCCTGTGGAGCTGAAAGATACTGAATTCCCATTTATCCAACGCACGTCCTGCTTGAGCAGGTAGACGCCCTGTTCATTTTTCCACAGATCAGCCGTCACCGTGGCCTCCCCGGCCTGACGAAAGTAGGGGAGGGCGGAGTGGACTTTTCCTTTTTCAGGCGGTTTGGGCGCGATGCGCTGATCGACGACGCCGCCCAGCTCCGCCTGCAGATCCATCGCTAGAGCGTGCATTTCGTCGACGAAAGGTTGTGTGATGACGTGGACGTGCCCTTGCTCGTCGCGGGTGTGTTTTGTGTGACGGCGTTCGAGAGCGATGAACTTGTCGTAATAGTCCTGAAAGATGCGGTTGGCGGCGGCGACCTGCGCGGAGGGAATGGCGAGTTTTTTGATGAGTGCGGGGCCCATGGCCGGGCCATTTGGGCCGGCGACGAAGCCGGTGTCGCCGTAGAGGGGGTAAGTGATGGCTTTCGGGGCGGCGGATCGAAAGTGAATCGCAGCGCCCATGATGAGAACGGCGGTGGCGACGAAGGCGACGAATGTCCAGGCCTGGCGAGAGGACATAGGGCGATTTTGTTGGTTGGGCTGCAGGGACGACGCATCTTTTCTTGCCTGGCGGCGAAGCTTGATCCAATAGGCGATCAGGGAAAAGAGCGAGGCGAAGACGAAGATCATGAAGACGACTTGCATCGCCATTGCGTCGTCTGGGCCGGGCTTGATCCCGGTGAGGGCGTAAAGACGGTCGAGGGCCGGCTGGGGATTTGAGAACAGCGAGATGGCGGGGATGCCGACTGTGAAGAAGCCAATGAAAATAAGGACGAACAACGCTGGCCTGGCGCGGCGAGTGCCGCGGTGGCGGTAGGCGATGACGGCCATCATCACGATGGCAGGAAAGCCCAGAAGGATCGAGACGATTGCGCCGACGTGCAGGTAGGTCGAGAAGAGCAGGCTGAAGGCGGCGTAGAGCACGAGGCCCAGGAGGACGCCACTCCATCGCCGCGCCGGCGAAATCTCCGGTTTATCCAGATGCTCGGGGACGAACAGTTGACGTGCCGTCTCGCCGATGGTTTGCTGCATGATGGGCTTGAGGGCCGGCGCTGGCGGCGCTGGTGCGAACGACGTCCACCGCAGATTTGAACTCGCTGGCCTGTTGATAACGCCGGGACGGCTCGCGCTCGAGTGCATGCAGGACGATCTCGTCGAGGCGCACGTCAACCTGGACGCGCTTGCTGGGTGGCTCGAAGCGACCCATGGGACGCTCGCCGGTGAGCATTTCGTAGAAGACAACACCCAGTGAATAAATGTCGGCGCGATGGTCCACGGCGGCGGTGGACTTCTGCTGCTCCGGCGCCATGTAGGCGGGGGTGCCCATGACGTGATGGGCCTGGGTGAGGGTGAGATCGAGGTTGTCCTTGGCCAGGAGCTTGGAGAGTCCAAAGTCGGCGATCTTCACCCGGCCGCGGGTGTCGAGGAGGATGTTGTCGGGCTTGATGTCGCGGTGGACGATTCCCTCGTCGTGGGCGAACTGGAGCGCTTCGCAAACCTGGGGAATGATGGCGAGGGCTTCCTCCGGCTTCATCTTGCCCGTTTCGATCGCCTGGCGCAAGGTGGCGCCGCTGACGTACTCCATCACAAAGTAATACAACCCATCCACCTGGCCAAAATCATGTACGGCGACAATGTTGGGATGACAGAGACGTGCAAGTGCGCGCTTCGCGTGTGAAGCGTTCGGCGAAGGAGGGATCCTGGCCGACTTCCGGCGGAAGTATCTTGACGGCGACAAAGCGGTCGAGGCCGGGCTGACGGGCTTTGTAGACCGCACCCATGCCGCCCTGGCCGAGGAGCTCGAGGATCTCGAGTTGAGGAAAGCGGGGGGCGATTTCCTCGATCGACGGAGGTATGAAGCGCGACGAGGCGGGAGTCTGCTGGAACGGATTCGGCGGCAGACTGCGGCTGTGTTTCGCTTTCGACGGCCGCGCGCATAAGGCATTGTGGGCAAAGTCCAGCAGGGGCGTCATTGGGAAGCGGCGTACCGCATTTCGGGCAATAGGGGGCGTTGGTCATGGCATGTCTCCGTTGGAAGGGTCTGCCTTTAGTACAGGATCGGCCGGGACGGGTAACACGGCCGTTGGGATCAATTGCCCAGGGTCTTAAGAAGTGCGCCCAATTTCGTCGTCCACCTCTGCTTCGTCGGCGACGGTGCGGGCGACTTCTTCGCGAAATAACTGGCGATACCGTTTTCGTAAGCGGTAGGCGGCTTGTTTAGCGGCGGCGGGGGTGATGTGCAGGGCGTCGGCGGCACGCTGGAGTTCGTTCTCAGACGATTGGCCGGTGATGCAGGTTTTGAGGTGTTGGAAATTATCCGGTTTGCCCGCGGCGGCCAGTTCGGCTTGCAGGGTTTCCAGGACTCGGTCGAGCAGCGTCAGGACCCAGCGACGCTCGAAGAGTTTTTCTGGCGTGAGATCGTGGGAGGGCTCAATTTGATAACGCGACTCGCCTGAGTCAAAGTCGAAGGAAAGAGGGGATTTGCCGCCGCCGCGTTTTTCAGCGGCCGCCTTTTGCCACTCGTTGGCGAGGAAATTTTTCAATGCCGTGAGGAGGAATGTGCGAAAGCGCCCACGATCCCGGTCGGCACGGGCGATGGCATGCTTCTCAAGGAGGTGGGTAAAGAACGCCTGCGTGAGATCCTGGGCCTCATGCACATCGCGGATTTGGCGACGCACGAAGATGTAGAGCGGATACCAGTACCTCCCGCACAGATCGGCTAAGGCGCTTTCGCATCGCTACCGATCGTGCCGGCCGCGATAACGACGCTCCATTGAGTCGTGGCGAAGTGTTGCGAATAACGATGAGTGGACGAGTTGGAGCGGCGGGCGGGCACGTCAAGATGCTAACACTTTTGAACGTTTTCCGAAAATTGCCTCCGAGGCTCCAGCATTTGTGAGGTAGGGTCGAATGTCGCGACTGAACCGATTATTCGGTTTATGCCGTTTGTTCGATTACATTGCGGACTGTAGAGAGCTTGGCCGCGCCTGCCTCGCCGAAACTGCACTTTATGAAGGGGTCGAAATGTCAGACCGGTTTCTTCTGTGGAAGGTGTTAAGAAGAGAGTTTGAAGCGCTTCACCCCATCCCGCCCTCCAGCGCCGCTGAGGTGGTTGCGCCTGCGAATGCGGGCGAGGCGGGACTCGACCTGCGCACGCGTGAATTGAATGAAAATCGGCGGCAGCTGGCGATCTTGTACCGCGATATTCATGCCCTGGGCACGGCGGAAGGATCGGACAAATTTCCGCCGCACAATGAAAATAAACCGGCGGATTTGAGTGGTCTTCCCCGCTCGGCCTTGTGCCTTTCGGGCGGCGGCATTCGCAGCGCGACGTTTGCACTGGGTGTGCTTCAGAGCCTCGCAAAACATGGCCTGCTCGACAAGTTCGATTATCTCTCCACCGTCTCGGGCGGCGGGTTCATCGGCAGTTGGCTCACCGCGTGGATCAACCGTGAGCCCGGCGGCACGAAGATGGTGGTGGGCGAATTGGCCAAACCCACCGATCCGGGCCGCACGCTCTGCCCCGAGCCCGAGCCAATCCGCCACCTCCGCGAGTACAGCAGTTACCTCAGCCCGCGCCTGGGGCTTTTCTCGGCCGATACGTGGACGCTGGTGGCCATTTACTTCCGGAACCTGCTGCTTAACTGGCTGGTGCTGATACCGCTTCTCGTTGCTGTCCTGATGGTGCCGCGGATCTATGTGGCAGCGCTGGCGTCGCACGTCGCGAACAGCGCCCGGTGGGGAACTGCCGCGCGATGGTCGGTCCTTTGTTTTGGCGTGGTCGCACTTGTGCAGTCGGTGGTGTATGCCCTCGCCTGGATGCCCAGCAACGAGTTGAAGCCCAATCCCGCCAACGATCAAACCAGGTTCCTCCGGCACTTCTGGGCGCCGCTCCTGGCTTCCGGTTTCCTCTTGTCGCTCTTCTGGTGGTGGAGATTGCATCCGTCAAATCCAAAAGACCCGGTTCCACCCGTTTATTGGTGGATGATCCCGGCGTTTGCGGCAGGTGTATTTTTGGTCGCTCTGCTGATTTACGCTATCAATCGCAAGCAAAATCCGCCGAAGGTGGCTGGTCGCGGGACTGCGGTAAGTCGTTTTCTGTACGTCATTGTGGCCGGCAGCATCGCTGGCGCGATTGGCACGTGGGTAAGTCAGTGGGCATTTTTGCGGGACCCACTGATGTACGCCTGTTTCGCCCCGCCCCTGTATGCGGCCCTCTTCATGCTTTCCGGCGTGCTGTATGTAGGGCTGGCCAGCACGTTGATGCAGGACATCGATCGTGAATGGTGGTGCGAAAAGGGGCCTGGGTATTGATCGCGGTTCTTCTGTGGCTAACCGTTGCGCCGCTGGTTCTCTGGGGGCCCGATTTGTTGACGGCGCTACCAACTTTGTTCGCCGCCGTGGGAGGGGGAAGCGCGCTCTTTTCGGCACTCGCGGGTTACAGCTCCAAGACCCCCGCCAACGCCGACCAAGCCGCCAGGGCCACCATCGACGGGCAAAATCTTGCAGTATGGCCTGGCGTTGATCGGGCCAATCTTCATCCTGTTTATCTGTGCGGGGTTGTCATGGCTCACCAGCAGGTTGATCTACGAGGCGATTCCCTTCGAGCGGCCCAGACCGGGGCTGACGACAGATTCCGGCCTGCGCCCGCTTCTGGTCAGCATCGGTGACGAGACACTTTCGCCAATGGTCCTGGGGCCCGCCTCAGCACCAGCGCGTCCGCACTCAGCACCGTTCGACAGTCACTCCCTGGATAATGTGTATCGTTGGTGGAAGGGTGCAAGCTCCGAGGTTCCGCCGAATGTTAAAGATAGCACTCACCGGCTAGTGCTTTTCGGCACCGGATGGCATATCTGGATCGTCCTGGCTGCGCTTCTCACGACATTCGGATTGGTCATCTCGCGCTGGATTTCCATCAACAAATTCTCCCTGAGCGGCAGCTATCGCGATCGAATTATCCGCGCCTACCTGGGCGCATCACGAACCAAACGGAAATCCCAATCCATTCACCGGCTTCGACCCGTTGGACAATATTCCGCTGGATCAAATCTGGCCCAGCCCCAACCGGGAAACCAGGGAAAACCCGACAAATCCCCTATGCGGGGGCGGCAGGCCGTTTCATGTTCTGAACATGGCGCTGAATCTGGTGTCGGGGCATGACCTCGCGTGGCAGCAGCGAAAGGCCGAATCGTTCACGGCGTCGCCGTTACATTGCGGCAACCTGCGCCTCGGCTATCGCGATTCGAGCAAATACGGCGGCATTCGCCCGCCGGAAGCCGACAGATCAGTCGCGGACGGGGCGGAAAACAATCCTGCGTCTCTGGGCACGGCCGTGGCGGTGTCCGGCGCGGCGGCGAGCCCGAACATGGGCTATCACTCCTCACCCGTGCTGGGCTTCATCATGGCCCTGCTCAACGTGCGCTCGGGATGGTGGGCCGGAAATCCCGGCCCCAAAGGCGACGAGTCGTACCACCACGCCCACCCCAAGGCCGCGGCGTGGCTGCTTGCGCAGGAGGCGCTGGGATTGACGGATGATCAGCAGAAGTACGTTTATCTCTCGGACGGCGGGCACTTCGACAACCTGGGCCTTTACGAAATGGTCCTTCGCCGTTGCCGCTACATCGTCGTCAGCGACGCGGGTCAGGACAACTCTTTTGGCTTCGAAGACCTGGCCAACGCCGTGCGCAAAATCTACATTGACATGGGCATCCCCATCGAATTCGAGGCGAAGATCCGCATCTTCCCGAGGGGCTCGAAGGAGGCCGGCGGCCGATACTGCGCGCTTGGGACGATTCGTTACTCCGAGGTGGATAAAGTACCGCATCCAACTGTTCCAAAAACGTTAATCAATGCGCCGGATGGCCACCTGATTTACATCAAGCCCGCGCTCTACGAACAAGAACCGGTGGATATTTATAATTATGCGAAGGGGCAGGATGAGTTTCCTCACGAGACAACCGCCAACCAATTTTTTACCGAGTCACAGTTCGAGAGCTATCGTCATCTAGGGGAATACGCGATGGATAAGATGTGCGGCGACGCAACCGCTTTTGCAAACTGGGAGGGGCTCGTCGCGCAGGTCAGGAAATATCTTGAACCCAACGCGTAGTCTGGACCGGTGCCGCCCAGAGCAACCGTCGAAAACAAGACGGAACGCCAGTTGACGGGCGAGCAGCAATGTGGTTTAGAAGGAGGAGTCATCGCCGTCCGGAACCACACATCATGACAACACCACAACCACTGGAGTACGCCGGAACACCAGAGGCTCGTGGCATGCGAAAGCCCTGGTATCGGATCTTGTACGTTCAGGTGCTGATGGCCGTCGCGCTGGGCATTGCCATCGGCTACTTCTTCCCGAATTTTGGAAAGTCGCTCAAGCCGCTTGGGCGATGGTTTCATCAAGCTGGTGAAGATGATCATCGCCCCGATCATCTTCTGCACGGTCGTTCACGGCATCGCGTCCATGACCGACAAGAAGAAGCTTGGCCGGCTTGGAATAAAGACCATCGTCTACTTCGAGGTGGTCTCCACGTTCGCCCTCATCATCGGCTTGATTGTCGTGAACGTCTGGAAGCCCGGCGCGAATTTTCATATCAACCCGCTAACGCTTGATCCGACCATTGGCAAGAGTTACGCGGAAAAAGGCCACGCGCAGACAACGGCCGACTTTTTTCTGAACATCATCCCAAAATCGTATTTTGACGCTTTCGCCACCGGCGACATCCTTCAAGTGCTTCTGGTATCGATTCTCTCTGCCTTCGCCGTCGGCTTCATGGGAGAGCGCGGAAAACCCGTCCTGGAATTTCTGGAGCGTGGCGAGAAGGTCTTCTTCGGGATCATGCACATCATCGTGAAGGTGGCCCCGCTGGCGGCGCTGGGGGCGATGGCTTTCACAGTCGGCAGCCAGGGCCTGCGGGCCCTTGGCCCGCTGCTCTCGTTGATGATCGGCTTCTATGCGACGGCCGGGATTTTCGTCGTGCTCGTCCTGGGCGTGATCGCGCGGGTGGCCGGGTTTTTCCATTTTTACGTTCATCAACTACATCAAGGAAGAGATCTTTCTGGTGCTGGGCACCAGCTCCTCGGAGACGGCGCTGCCGGGTATTCTGCGAGAAACTTCGGCGGCTGGGCTGCGCGGAATCGACGGTCGGTTTTGTGGTTCCGACGGGTTACAGCTTCAATCTGGACGGGACCAACATCTACATGACGATGGCCGCCATCTTCTTGCGCAGGCCACCGATACGCCGCTGACGCTGGGGCAGCAGATCACACTTTTAGTGGTGGCGATGATCTCGTCCAAGGGGGCAACGGGTGTCACCGGCGCGGGGTTCGTGACACTGGCCGCGACGCTGGCGGCGGTGCCGACCATTCCGATCCAATCGGTGGCCCTGCTCATCGGGATTGATCGGTTCATGAGCGAATGCCGTGCGATCACCAACCTGATCGGCAACGGCGTGGCGACGGTGGTGATCAGCCGTTCGGAGAAGGAAATCACGGCCGGACAGCTGAATGAGAGGCTGAGACGTCCGGTGAGCATCGTGGATATCGTGCCAGGGACGGCGTGAGAGGGTATCACCGCGTACAAAAGCTCGCGTGACGGGTGGCCGAGCGAGAGCAAGGTCGATTGGCCGCGTGACGATCCGACAGGGCGGAGTCGGTCCACAGAGAATTACGGGCGGGGGAGGCGGACCCAGAAGGTTGTGCCTTCGCCGACGCGGCTGGTGGCGCTGATGTCGCCATTGTGGGCTTCGATGATGCTTTTGCAGATGGCGAGGCCCAGGCCGTTGCCGCCGGCCTTGCGGGAGCGGGCGGGGTCGGCGCGGTAGAAGCGGTCGAAGACGTGGGGGAGATGTTCCGGTGCGATGCCGACGCCGGTGTCGGAGACGCTCACCAGGGCCTCGAGCGCCTTCGACGCGGGTGGTAATGCGGACGCGGCCGCCTTCGCGGTTGTAGCGGATGGCGTTGGTGAGGAGGTTGGTGATGACCTGCGAGATTTGAGAAACGTCGCCTTCGATGGCCGCGGGCATGAGATCGGTTTCGATGTGGATATTGCGCTCGGCGGCGAGAGGAGCGACGAGCTGGACGGAATCTTCGACGGCCTGGCGAAGGTCGAAGGTGGCGACGTCGAGTTTCAGGCCGCCGGCGTCGGCGCGGGCGAGGAGGAGGAGGGATTCGACCAGGCCCTTCATTCGGCCGGAGGCTTTGAGGCAGGTTTGCAGGGTCTGGCGGTATTCGGGGGCGGAGCGATCGCGGGAGAGGGCAAGCTCGGTGTGGGAATGGATGACGGCCAGCGGGGTGCGAAGCTCGTGGGAGGCGTCGGCGGTGAATTGGACTTGCTGGGCGAAGGCGCTTTCGAGGCGGCAGAAGGTGGCGTTGAGGACTTCGGCCAAGACGGCGAGCTCGTCGGGGACGTTTTTGAGATCGATCCGGCCGGAGAGGTTGCTGGCGGAGATGGCTTCGGCGGTGGCGCTGATGGAGTCGATGGGCCGGATAGCGCGGCGGGAGAGAAGCCAGCCGCCGCAGAGACCGACGAGGAGGACCGCGCCGCCGGTGGCGGACATGAGCCAGACGAGGCGGCGGAGTTGGTCGATTTCGGGGCCGATGGGCCGGCCGACCAGGACGCGCCGGCCGCTGGGGTCGGCGAGGGTGACTTCGCGGACCAGGCCGTGCTGGCGGGGACGGTTGGGCTGTGCGACGGCGGTGGGGCCGGCCTGCTTGATCTCGGGCGGGATGTTGCCAGAGGCTTTGATGACTGCGCCGTCTTCGCGCCAGACGATGAAGTAGGGCATTTCTTTGGGGTTGTCGCTGAAGCGGTGAACGAAGCCGGGGGGAGGCTGGAGGTCAGGGTCAGCGCCCTGGCGCGGCGGGGGATCTTCCGGACGCGGGCCCTGGTCATCGGAGCCGGGCGGTGGATCGTCGTCGGGACGGGGTGGGCCGTTGTCGTCCGGACGGGGCGGGCGGTTGGGGTCGAAGCCGGGGCCGCCATCATTAGGACCACGGTTATTGGGGCCGCGATCTTCGGGGCCGCGATCTTCCGGCGGCGGTCGTCGGGGCCGGTGCGGCGGGAATCCTGGCCCGGGCGGGGCGGGGGGGCGTTGGGTTCGTTTCGCCTGGGGGGTGGGCGGCGCAGCTTGGCGAGCAGCACGTTGGCAGCGCCTTCGAGCTCGGCGTCGATTTCCTTGTACTTGGTGCGGCTGATCTCCAGATAAGAGGCAAAGCCAAAGCCGGCCAGCGCCAGCGCGAGGAGCGCGGCGTGCCAGCCCTGAAGTGTCCATCGGATTGACTTAAACATGGATCACATACCCTTCGCCCCGGCGGGTGGTGATGAAATCCTTGCCCAGCTTCTTTCGGACGTTGGAGACGTGGACGTCGATGAGGTTGGAGAGTGAATCGTCTTCTTCGTCGAACAGGTGATCGTAAATCATGGCGCGGGTGACGAGCTTGCCCTTGTGCATGGCCAACAACTCGACGAGGGCATATTCGCGGGGGGTGAGCTCGACGGGCTGGCCGGCCTGAAAGACGCCGCGGGCGGCGGTGTCGATGACGACGTCGCCGATGGTGATGGAGGCGTCGGCTTTGCCGGCCGAGCGGCGGATCAGGGCGCGGAGGCGGGCGAGGAGTTCGGCCAGTGCGAAGGGCTTGGTGAGGTAGTCATCGGCGCCAGTGTCGAGGCCGCGAACGCGGTCGGGGAGGGCATCGCGGGCGGTGAGGATGAGGACGGGAACGGCGTGGGTTTGGCGGAGTTGCTTGAGCACGCTCCAGCCGTCGAGGCCGGGGAGCATGAGGTCGAGGACGATGGCGTCGTATTGGCCGCCGGATGCTTTGAAGAGGCCGTCTTCGCCGTCTTCGGCCGAGTCGACGGCGTAGCCTTCCTCGCGCAGGGCCTGGACGAGGGCGTCGAGCAGATCGGGTTCATCTTCAACGACGAGCACGCGCATGGGGTTAGCTCCAGACAAGGGGCGGCTATTTCGAGTTTGGGAAGTGAGAGTACGTTTGTTGGTGAGGGTAGCAGGAGTGGACCTTAAGGGAAGATGAAGGAGGGGATTCGGGGTGCTAGTTGCCAGGAGTCCCGGTGAATATCCGGCAACGTCGCGTCTTTCCTCTGGTGGGATTGTCTGCATCAATGAGGCAAGGGTTGCATGGAGGTGGTAGACTGATAATTGGATGGGGCGTTGGCGAAGCAGTGTGTTTTCGGTGCGGGAGTGGGCGGAAGGGAAGTGGTCTATGATGTCCATGGTCCTCGGCGTTGTTGCATTTACTCTGGGCGTAATTTGTTTTCTCGATGGGCTGATTCGTGGGCTTACGCGGGGGGATGGGGCCGGGCCGCAACCGCAGGAGCCGCTGTGGGGAGTCGTGATGTTGGTGGGTGGTCTACTGCTGTGGGGCCTGGGACGCATCGAGATCGCACTTGTGCCCTCGCCGGCCCATCAGGCCCAGGGGAAGGTCGTCACCGGGGCATTGCTTGCGGTGCTGGCCGGAGCGGTGCTGGTGGTGCTGTGGCAGTTCAAGCTGGGGCGGTTGTGAAGGGAATGGGGGGTGAGGGGATGGACTATCCGTTCATCGGGAAAGAAAAACTCAAGCCGCAGATCCTCGCCACCCCCGTTACTTGCTCTCCGTGAAGCACAGAAGAACCGCGACCCCACTGGCAGCCGATTGACTTTGTATTTTTGGCTTGCCGGCCGCCGTCCAGTCGTGTCCGATGATGTTGTCAGCCGGGCGGCGATTGCGCCAGGCGGCGTCCGCGTTGGCCTTCATCCACGGCAGAAACTCGTCGCGCCCACAATCATGGATCAGGAGTTTCATGTAACGAACGAAGATCCCCTTAAACGCCCCGCCGTCCCCCTCGCCTTCGCTCCTGAGAATCCGCTCGTCGCCGACGCATAGATTCGCCTTCGTCCATTCCGCGGCGTTGACCGCGTCGTCCAGATACGCCTCTTCTTTCGTCCGCTGATAAAGAAGCACCGCGGCCCCTATGAACGTGCCCTGATTGTAGGTGAGGGAGAATTGGCCCACCCGGGCCTGTTGTCCTCGTTTGTCAAAGTTGATGTTGTCAAAAACCTTTCCTTTTCCGTCCGTCAGCGTCTTCTTCTGCCACGCGTAAAGGCTTTTGGCCTTTTCAAGATAGGAATCATCCGTGAGTAAAACGGAAAGCCGTACTGCCGCTATCACCGCGGGGCAGTTCAGACAACTGTTCTTGCAAGTCCGCTCGCTAATCCAGTAAAGGCCGCCGCCGAATTTGTCGTCCAGAAAATGGTCGTAGACAAAGTCGAAGCTGGCTTTAGCCTTTTTCAGGTAGCGATCTTCGTCAGTAATCCGATAGGCGCGGGCGCAGGCGATGGCCCACCACATGATGTCATCGTTGTACTTGTTAGTGGTCCAGTCCGGGTATCTCCTCACGAACCCGTCGTAGACTTCGCCAATCTGGCGCTTCACGCCGGCCGCGCCGGTGCGGTCGTACCGGTCCATCACAGTCTCCCAGAGCTGGGCGGCAAACCAGAAATCGGCCTTTTTCGGCCCGGATTCTTCCTTGCGGAAGAACTGGGCGGCAGGATCCCAAAATGTCTTGTTCAAGGAGTTGAAGGCGAGGTCGGCCTCGGCGGGGGTTACAGCGGGGGCGGTGGCCACAGACAGCAGCGTCGCGAGCATGGCCGCGATCAGGGGGAGGGGGCGAACCGCGGGTTTGGGATCGTGCGGCATTTTGCATAGCTCCGTCAACTTTGATTGTGCATGATTGTGCCGGATGTGGAAACGTTGTCTATCCAAAAGGATACGCTGGTCGAATCCTATTTGATGTCGCCGAAGGTTACTTTTTCCGGGGCCGAGGGCTCGTCGAGGATCTGGATTGTTGTCGCGGGCCCCAGATCGACCGGCGGCGACCAGGCGCGTAGTGCCCAGACCACCTTCTTTTCTGGTGTGACCTCCAGTGCCTGCGGCGGCGCGGTCGCGCGATCAATCTTTCCGCTCCATTCATTGACCCAGGTGTTGAGCAGCGTGTTGCCGCTGGGCAACCGCCAGGCAAGCTGCAGGCCGGGCAGGGTATAGTCGGGCAAGTCGGCGCGCGTCACCTCCCAGACCGTTCGCCGATCACGATTGACCTCGTGAACGCCTTTGGCGTCGATGATCAGAACTTTCCCGCCCGGCAGAGGCGTTACGCCCCAGCATCCGGGCGCGTCTGTTGACCAGAGTTCCTTCCCCATGGAGTCGTACTCACAGACCTTTCCCAAGTCCATGTGTGCGACCATGACCGTCCCGTCGGCCGTCAATCGGGCGTGGCGGAACTGACCGTGCGTGTTTTTATGATTCTTAACTGGCAACGCAAACTCTTTGACTACCTCGCTTGAATCCAGTTTCACAACCCGCAGGACCGGCTCGGGCCCGTTCTGGATGTACAGCACATGCTTTTCGCCGATCGGCATGGCGGTGTGTACCTCGCATCCTTTGGGAACCTCGTAGGCCCACAGGATTTTTTTCTCCTGCGAGATCAGCTTGACGGCAAATTGATGCGCCAGAAGGATGCTTCCGTTTGACAGCATGACCGCGTCGCTGATTTCCCCCTTGCCGGATGGATCGTCGTACGACCAGTCGATCGCTCCTTTGCGCACGATGAATATTTTTCGATCACGGCCTTCACCGGCATACAAAAAGTCGTGCTCGGCCAACCCTTTTCCAGGCAACGACGCCAGAGCGGCTGGAACGGAGGCCGGCTTGTCCTCCGCCATCGCCCCAGACCCGCCGCACGCCATCACCGCCGCAACAAAAATCCAGTTCCAGAGTTTTGTCATCATTGCCTCGTCGTACTCGGCCGTGTTGCTCGCCGGCAGACTGCCTCAAGCAGCCGCAGCTTAAGGCATTTAACAGTGGAAAACTGGTATGCACTCGACGATCGCGTCATTCCGAAAACGATTGACATAGTGTTGGCTGGGATTGGCAAAGGTGAGATTACTGATTGGCGCCGCCTTATCGCAATTGCTCGCATCCGTGATTGGATGAGACCAATTGGCGCGGTTGATCTTGAGGATGGCGTCATCAGGAGCGTGTTCGAGGCCGGCATCGCCGCACTCGTCATGCAGAAACGGTTTCCGCGCGTCGAAGCGTGGCGCGCACACCACGAATTCGTGCGTGATGGCCATGACGGTGCATTGACCATATGGCTTATTGACCGACTCACTGACACGAATTTACGGTTGCATGAGGATGAACAGCGACAGGCGATAAATAATGCGCTCGATACTCTTGACGATGAGGACGGACTATTTGGAGACATGTTGTCGAACACGCGCGAGCACGGCATTGGTGACCGTCCATTGAACGATTTCATTAATATTGACCATTTTTTTGAAACGGTCTCTACGATTTCAAATGGAGCAATACAAAAACTAAGGTACGGTTTCGATCACCGATATACCAATAATTCACACGCGTCTGACCTCGTTGCTGATAGTTCTTGGCTTACGGATTTGATTCAAAGGCTTGAAAACCTAATAGATGATGAGACACGCTCCCAGCCAATGCGAAAGTATTTGTTGAAGGGGCTTCGCGAATCCATCAAGAATGGGTTGGCGGTGCTTCGTAGCGCCAAGGCTTAACTAATGTATCATGCTTATGTCCGAAGACTTAAGATGATCAATTTGGCTGTGGGCGCCATGCCCGCAATGCTCCTGGGTGGGCTGGCTCATCGTGTGCACCGTCCGTCCGCTCTCTATATTGCTCCAACAAAGAGGACCATGTCGATCCCACTCCTAACCTATCAGCCAAGCCACAGCGCAGTCCATTACACCCCCCCTTCAACCTTCAACCCAAAACGCACCTTCGGCCTGACCCTCGCCGCTCTCGTCTGCGCCATCATTGGCGGCCTTGTTTATGCCGCCATTCAACCGAAACTTCATCACCTCTTTTTCCGAACCGGCGCAGTCGCCGTCGCGGCCGTCGTTGTCGGCGTTCTCGGCGGATACACGGTTCGGCGAGCTCATGTCGAGCTTCCAGTTCTGGCCGCGTTTATCGGCGCGCTCATCGCGATGGCCGCCATCTACTCCATGTGGTTGGCGTGGGTTCACAACATGTTCTTTTCAGTCACCTCAATGGACGGCTACCCGCTGTTGATCACCCATCCATTGCGTCTCCTCAACACAATCGCGTTGATCGAATCCAGAGGCACCTGGAGCTACACAGGCGATCAGGTTCGGGGATTTCACTTGTTCGTCCTCTGGATGCTCGAGTCGGGCGCAATCCTCGCATGCGGCCTCTTTGTCTCCCTGAAGGCGATCAAAATCGCAGACCCAGTGTGTAGCGGATGCAAAAGCCGCTGCCAGCGCGTCAAGCTCCCGAGGTTCGCCGGCGATCAGCGCCGGGAATTCGTCGCCACCATCGAGCGCCGCGATTTCAAAGCATTGCCTACGTTCGCTCCGCCGGCCAACGAGATCGACCCCGAACTATCGTTGGAATTCTTCTCCTGCCCCAATTGCGGCCAAACGCAGGTTCTTTCAGTCGATCTGGTCGGCTGGGTGCGCAATTCACAGGGGACGGCCAAGGTGGAGCGAAGGCCGTTATTGAAACGCATCCTCATCACCCCAGACGAAGCCGAACAACTTGTGCGGGCTTGCGCGGAACTGCTCGAGCAGCAGGTTTTGGCTCAGAGCGAGTCCAAGGAGGAATAAGCGAGCTTGAGTTGCCTTAAATTTCTTTTGAATTGCCAGGCGAAGTGACTCAGGACCGTAGGGCGAAACCGACGCCGAAGGAGGCGAGGAAATAGACGAAGGTGACGGCGATAGCATATGTGATTTCGAGTTCGAACAGCCACATAATCAGGCCCAGGAAGATAAAGAGGGCGACGATGCCGCCGACGGGGATGAGCGTGGCGATGGCGCCGCTGGCGAGGGCGGCGGCCGCGAACTTCAGGATGGCCGAGGGGACTTCGCCGAAACTGACTTTGAGGGCGGTGGCGACGATAATGGCCGCGATGACCAGGAGGATGGTCTGGACCAAGCCAACGATTATGACGCGCACAAACGTCGGGAGGACGCCAGCCGGGCCAGCATGAATGAGCGCGTCGAGGAGGTAAAGGAGGATACAGCGGAAAGCTCAGCAGGGGGAAGCGATTGAGAACAATCAACCCCGTTGGCGTGGTCCCAGCCAATCAGAGCAAGCCCTGCCCCGACATGATCGGTCCCGGCGCCCCGACGCATCTGGCAAGCCCTTTTCATTTTATTGTTTCGACGCGCCGGGATACAATCCCATTACCTCATCCAAATCCATTTATGCCCAAGTCCTACCGGCAGCGCGATCCACAGCTTCCGCAACCCCTCGACGCCGCGGCCGGCTCACCAGTGGGTACGGACGTCACGCTCGATCCAATCGTCGGCGTCTCTGTTCCTCAAACCTCCAGCTCATTCGCTCCCGATTTATCGCAAATCTGTCTCCCCACGATTCCCGGCTATCACATCACCGGCCGCCTCGGCGAAGGCGGCATGGGGGTCGTCTGCGCGCCACCCAGGACGCCACGCATCGACCCGTCGCGCTCAAGCTCATGAGCGCCGCCGGCTTCGGCTCCCAGCGCGCCCGCGGCCGTTTCCAACGCGAAGTCGACCTCACCGCCAGGCTCGAACATCCCAACATCGCCCGCGTCTACGATGGCGGCGAAATCGCCGGCCTCTGCTTCTATGCCATGGAACTCATCGACGGTCTCCCCCTCGATCAGCACGTCCAACAGCAAAGCCTCTCCCGCCGCCAGATCCTCGAGCTAATGAAAGTCATCTGCGACGCCGTCCAGTACGCTCATCAGAAAGGCGTCATTCACCGCGACCTCAAGCCCGCCAATATCCTCATCGACAGCGCCGGCCAACCCCGGGTCCTCGACTTCGGCCTCGCCAAGGCGCTCCTGGAGCACGACGATCAAAATCTCTCGGTTGATATGGCCACTGCCGGCACCCCCGTCTACATGAGCCCCGAACAAGCCGCCGGCCATCTCGACCAACTCGACACCCGCTCCGACGTCTACACGCTGGGCGTCATCCTCTTCCATCTTCTCAGCGGCAAATTCCCCCACGACATCAGCGGCTCGGCCATCGAGATCATGAAGCGCATCAGCGAGACCGAGCCGAAGCGCCTGAAGCAGATCGAACCAAAAGTAGACACCGACCTCGAAGCCCTCCTTTCCAAAGCGCTCGCGCGCGAGCCCGAGCGCCGCTACGGCACGGCCGGCGGCCTCGCCGCCGACCTGCACCGCTACCTCCACGGCGAGCCCCTTGAGGCTCAGCCGCCGACCGTCGCCTATCTCCTGAGGAAAAAACTCCGAAAGTACCGCGCACCATTGGCAATCGCGGCATCAGTCTTCGCCCTACTCCTGGCCACGGCAATCTGGGCCTACGTGCGCGTCTCCAAAGAACGCAACGCCGCCCTGGTCGCCAATGTCGAAAAAGACAAGCAGACGCGCAAAGCGCTCGCACAGAAGCGCGAGGCCGAGGATCAGAAAGCCAACGCCCAGATCCAGCGCCAGCTCGCCGTCAAGAACGAAGCAACTGCGGTTGCCAACGAAGTGCGGGCCAGGGAACAACAACGCAATGCCGAGCTCCGCCGTGCCGATGCCCTTGTTCAACAAGGCAATGCACTGGGGATCGCCGGGCGCTGGATGCAGGCTCGTGCCAGCTACAACGAGGCGTTCAAGACCTTCGCCCAACTCGATGTTCCGACCCTCGCCGCCGACGCGGGGCTGGCGAAAAGTTACGCGCAGTCGCCCTCACCGCTTCTCACGCTCGACGCCCACGAAGGCCCGCTTTATGCCGTTGCGGTCTGCCCGGACGGAGTCACTGCCGTTGCCAGCGGCGATAAAGGACTTTGGGTGTGGGACCTCAAGACCGGCCGAAAGCTCCAGACGCTTCGCGGCCACACCAATCGGGTCTGGACCGTGGCCGTCAGCCCCGACGGCCATTCCGCCCTCTCCGGCTCCGGCGATTCGACGCTTCGTCTCTGGGACCTTCAGACCGGTGACAGCAAAGTGTTGACCGGCCACTCCAGAAATGTTGACACGGTGGCGTTCCTCCCCGACGGCCGCACCGCGATTTCCGGCGGCGCCGACAGCGTGCTCAGGGTTTGGGACTTAGCCGCTGGCACGCAGATCAAGTCTTTCGGAACGCACGAAGGCGATGTCAGATCCATCGCGGTTTCCCCTGACGGAGACCGCGCGCTTTCCGCCGACAGCCACGGTAGCGTAAGACTCTGGGATCTAAAATCCGGCACAATGGTGCGACAATTCGAGACCCGCGGCGGCGCCTGCTACGCCGTCGTGTTCTGCAAAAACGGCCGCCAGGCGCTGACGGCTCAGTCCGACCAATGCCTGAAGCTATGGAATCTCGAAGACGGAATGGAGATTCGCAAATTCACCGGCCACTCCGACAAAGTGAATAGCCTCGCCGTTCTTCCCGATGGGAACTCCGCCGTCTCCTGCTGCGCAGACGGCACGGTACGCATTTGGGATTTGGAAACCGCCCGCGAAACCTGCCGATTAAACGGACACACCGCCGGCGTGACCGCTATTTCCACCACGATCGACGGCGGCAAGCTGGTATCATCCAGCGTCGACGGAACCTTGAAACTCTGGGCCCCTCAGCAGAACTCGGAAGCTCGCCAGCTCAACAGTCTTGTCGGGCGAGCCATTGCGTCGGCTTTCTCAGCCGACGGCACTACGATCCTAGTCGCGAACACCGACAGTGCGATGAGGCTCTGGGATTCGGCCACTGGAAAGCAACTTCGCCTTCTCAAGGGACACGCCAGATACATCAACTGCATCCGGTTCCTCCCCGACGGTAAAACCGCGGTTGTCGGAAATAACGATGCGACCCTCAGCGTGTGGGACCTTGCAACAGGCGCCGAATCAATGGTCCTCAAGGGCCACGGCGGCTCCGTCAACGGTGTTGATATCAGCAGCGATGGCCGCCGCGCCGTGTCCGCCAGCGATGACGGAACCGCCAGGCTCTGGGATCTTCACACTGGAGAGGTACTGCACACCTATCAGCGGGCAGTTACCAGAGTCCATTGCGTTGGACTTTCGTCCGACGGAAGCACCCTTGTGACCGGTAATGAATCGGCTGAAATGACCTTTTGGGACGTGCCGAGCGGCCGGGAAATTCGGACGATTAAACATGCCGGCGCACTGAACGCCGTCGCCTTTTCTCCGGACGCAATTCACGCCGCCGCTGGATATGTCAATTCCAGTTCCCAGCTTCAACTCTGGGATTCGCGAGATCTCAAGCCAACCGCGCTGGACGGACACACCAACCGCGTCTGCCGTAACAGCGTCTACTTCAGCGCCGACGGCCGATTCCTCGCCAGCGGCTCTGAGGACAAAACCTTCAAGCTGTGGGACGCCCAACGCGGCGAGGAAATCCAGAGCTTCGACCACATTCAAGGCCTCTCGACCAGCGTTGCCAGCAATGATTTTCGCTTCGCGCTATGCGGTTTTTTTGACGGTGCCGCTGAACTCTGGGACTTCCGCAGGCCCGACGGTTATCGCGAAATGGAAGCCGCCGTCCGCGCAGCCCAGGACCGCCTTCAGGAAAACGCCCAGGACCCCGCGGCGCTGGCCACACTCGGCCGCTGGTATGCCTTCCGTGGCCTCAACGGATGGGCCGTCGAGTTTCTCGAAAAGGCCCGCGCCGGCGGCATCGAAATCCAACCCCTCACCCTCGGCCGCTGCTATTGGCAACTCGGACAGATCCCACAAGCGAAGATCAATTTCGAGAAAGCATCGCAGGCCGCTAATGACAAATCAGTCGCATTCTACCTTCAGTTGTGCATCAGCGCCATGAAATAACAATCTAAATAGCTCCTCATTGAACCGAAAACGGGCTTGTGGCAGACATGGCAGACTCATGAAATATCACATAGCCGGTGCTGACGCGACTACTGGTGCCGATCGCCATCTTGATCTCGAAGCCGATTCTGAGAAGGATGCTCTTCGCGTTGCCAACGCAGAGGGTGTTTTCCCCTACAAGGTATCGCGGGCTGCAGACCCACCGCCACACATTCCGTCGACCCCCGATCTTTCTCCTGTGCCGCAATCATCGGCGGATCGAATGCTGAACGAGCCGTCCCCGGCGGGTTTGCTGCGCGGCGGACTGTTTCTCGCAGTCCTTCTGGTGGTCTCCTTGATGTGCGCAGGTTTCTTCGACGCAAGATACCGAACGGCCCGCCAGTTCGCCGGACGCATCGCGCCGAGTCCCCATAACATGCGATTTGTCGGAAATTGTGGACTTCCAGAACTTCAGGCAGGGTGCTTGCCCTCGTGTTTTCAATGTGCTGGTTTGGCTTCGGCTCGGACGCCGCTTAGCGGGTGATGGGTTACCGCTTCCCACGCGATTTCCTGGAGGAGGTGGTTCAGGCCTTCGGGCTCCTTGGTTTTGGCGAGTTCTTTGGGGATAGGGAGGCCGATGGGGGATTTCTGGTAGATGACGGCGTAGTGGCAGTAGGCCATGAGGATGGTGAGCGGGGGCCTGGGATGGCCGAGGGTGTCGGTGAAGAGGTCTTCCTGGGAGTCCAGGCCGGGGGCTTTTCCGGCGGCGATTGCTTCTCGCAGGGCGATGACGGCCTGGCCGACCGGGACGACGAGCACTACCGGCTTGCCCAGTTTCTGGTTTGTGGTTGTGACCAGTTCGTCCATTTCCTTGAAGTAACGCTCGTGGATTACCTTTAGTTTTTCGGGGGTGGCGGCGTTGTGGTCTACTTTGGCGGGTGGGTTGAGGTGATCGGGGCCTTTGATGTAGTTGCGGGGTTCGTACTGGTCGAAGGGGAGCCAGAATTCCATGACGGTGAGACGGAAGTTGGGGTTGTGGTCGAGGCCGGCCTGCGCGAACTGCTCGATGCCTGGATCGGGGAGGTAGATGGGGGTGGTCATCAGGACGTCGACTTCGCCGGCCTTGAGGGCGGCCTGTGCTTGTTTGTTTTCGACGTGCTGGATGACCTTGGACCCGCCGATGCTGGAGATGCCGACGATGGTGCTGTCTTTAATGCCGGCCGATTTGGCCATGGCGTCGAGAATGGCGGGGAAGCCGAAGTGGAAGCTGTGGCCGGTGGAAAAGATGCGCTGGCCTTTGGTGGGGGCGGTGGTGGTGGTGGTCGGGGTTTGGGCTTGGGTGAGGGTTGGGACTAGGGCGAGGAAGAGGAAGAGGCGGAGGATTGGTTTCATGGGCGGTCCTTTGGGGAGAGGATTTGATTCATTGATTCATGGGTTCATTGATGCATTAATTCATTCGTTTCATCGGATTGTAGCTGGACATCGCTTGCCAAGGGAGAGGTACGGGCGGAGTATCGTAGAACTTCATGCGTGTGCTCTTTGATGTTACTCATCCGGCCCAGGTTCACTTTTTCAAACAGTTGATCTGGCGGCTAAAGCGGGAGGGGCATGCGGTCCTAGTGGCGACGCGCGAGAAGGATGTGGCCGTGCCGCTGCTGGAGGGGTTGGGGATTGAATATCGTTGTCTGTCGCGCAAGGGCGAGGGGATGTTGGGAATGGCGGGGGAGTTGATCGAGCGGTATGTGAGGGTGATGGCGCTGGCGCGGCAGTTTCGGCCGGATGTGATGCTGGCGCAGACGGGAGTCTCAATCGGGCTGGTGGGCGCCTTGTTGCACATTCCCCGGCTGGTGCTGGAGGAGGCCGAGCATGCGAAGCTGCAGCAGATGCTGGGGCTGCCGTTTGCAACCAAGATTTTTACCGGCATGGGCTATACCAAAGACTTCGGGGCGCGGCAGGTGCGGTTTCGGGGCGTGTGGGTGCAGTCGTATCTGCATCCAAATTATTATCGGCCGGGCACGAAGGCGCTGGTGGAGGCGGGAATTGATCTGGACCGGCCATATATCGTGCTACGGACGGTGTCATGGTCGGCCGCCCATGATCGGGGGCTGCGGGGGCTTTCGGAGGCGCAGTTGAAGGAGGTGGTGGGGCGGCTGGAGCGGTTTGGCCGGGTGATTATCTCGGCCGAGGGAGATTTGCCGGCCTCGCTCGAGCAACTCCGCAATCCGGTGGCCGTGCAGCATGTGCATGACCTGCTGGCGCACGCGAAGCTGTATATCGGCGAAGGAGGAACGATGGCGGCCGAGGCGGCGGTGCTGGGGACGCCGGCCGTGTTTTGCAACCATCTGCGCGTGGGGTATCTGGTGGCGCTGGAGAAGGAGTACGGGCTGGCGTTTAACACCAACGGCCTGCTGGAAGGGCTGGAGGTGGCCGAGGAGTTGCTGGGACGGGCGGATCTGGCGGGAGAATGGCGCGGCAAGCACGCGCGGCTGATGGAGCAGACAGAGGACATTACGGCGTTCATGTATGAGTTGATTCGGAGGGAGGTGGGGGGGCAGAACTACCACTGAGGCACGGGATTTTTTAATGAGGTGGGAGGGGGCGGTGGAGCTGCTTTATATTGGGAGTTCTTCTTGGGGTTGGAGGCTAACGGGCGAGGGCGCCCGTGCCACGTCAAACTGTGCGTCAGAGTGTGCCACGTCAGCGTGTGCTACCTCGCTGTGCCTGTGCCACTTCAACTGTGCTACGTCAGACTGTGCATCAGCATGTGTGTCAGCGTGTGCGTCGGGTTCGGGTTGCGGAGGGCGCTCGTCATCATCGACTTCCATTTCGGGTTCGTCCGTGAGGGGTTGTTCCAGCGCTTGGACCTGAAGTGCCGCATCCGGCGGCGGGGGTTGGTGGAGTAGCCAGCGGGTGCTGAGCGGGATCTTTCGGCCGCATTCGGGGCACCGGCCGCTTTGATTACCCGTGAGGTTGTAAGCGCACCAGGGGCAGAGGGGTGTGTCGCCGAGGCGCGGACGTTTGACGTGGAGGATGATGCTCAGGGCCAGTGAGGTGATGGCCATAATGATAAGCCAGTACCAGGCCCCGGATTGCTCAATGCCGCCGGTGGAGGGGAGGATAAGGCCGACAGGAATGGAGACGGGGCCGCGGGGGCCCAGCAGATATGCGGCGATTACAAGGACCGTGAAGGCCAGAAGAAGATTAGCAAGCGGCCTGCGGTAACGCGGGAGAACAATCGAGAGGCCAAAAAGCACGACCCAGAAAAGAATGCCATAGCCGGCGAGGAATTGGCGGAGGTGTTCGATGGCGAGCCAATGCGGTGGTGGCGGCGGATGGCGCGGGATGGTGACGGCGACGCCCGACAAGTAGTCATTTTGAAAAGTGAGCCAGAGGTGGGATTGGGAGATGGAATCGTCAAAAACAAGTTGAGGATCGCTCCCGGGATCAGGCTTGGCAACGCGGAAGGGATGACGGCCGGAAAGGGCGGCCTGCACGTCCCGGTGCGATTGGCCGAGAAGGGTACCGGCCTTATCACGGAGTTTGCCGGCGGCGACGTAGCGCGAGCTCCAGGAGCGAGACCAGGCGATGCTGGCGGACTCATATTGGCGCAAGGCCCGGCGGCGATAGTCGAAGGCGTTTACGCAAATCGTCAGGACGAGGAGCCACGGAAGCAGGCCGAGCCACAGGCGTAGTCGGTTGGTCCGTGTGCTGGTACTGTCAGAAGATTCCGCCACGTCACGATTGTAGCGTGTGAAGGGCCGGGAGTCGGTGAAGGCGAAGCGGGAGACATGAGCGCGGCGCGGGCGAGTTGACTGGAGATTGTGGGTCGGCGACAGGCGACGGCGCACCATGGCAATACGCGGCCGCCGCGATCAGTCCGGCGATAAATGCGCCCGGCAGAGACCAGCTCAACGGGATTTCCATAACGACTCCTTCCTTGGACGACTTGCCACGCTGCCGACGGACTTCACGCGGGCGGGCCAGGGCCTGGCTCGCAAGCGGCGCGGCACTGAGTACATCGGGGGAGGGGGATAGATTTCTTGAGAGATCTCCCGGCCGTCAGATACGCAGGAAGATTTTCCGGCGGTACATCCAGAACAGGATCAGCCAGAGGATCAAGAGAAGCGTGCTGAACTGCGCGATGGGCGCGTAATCCCCGGCCAGCGTGACGAAGATGCGCCGGCCAAAATGCGTGTAGATGTTGTCCTGGATAAACTCCTTGAATCCACCGTCAGCCAAGACGTACATGGCAATCGAGTTCATACCAACAACAACCAGCGGAAAGGCCAGAAGTCGGAGGTTGGCCAAATCAATGAGGGTGTAAAACGCCGCCAGAAGCAGACACGCCCACCCGCCGCTGAACAGCACCCACGAAGGAGTCCAGATGCGTTTCACAGACGGGCAGATGCCCGTGTAATCCAGGAGAAAGCCGACACCCAGTCCAATAATACCGCCCACCACAAGTGCGAGGACTTTCTTGTGCGCCGGCTGACTGCTCTTCATAAGATTCCCGGCCTGCAGGCCCAGGATCATAGTGGCGAGGGTAGGAAGAAAGCTGAGCGTGGCGTACCCGCCGCGATTAAAAGCAAAATGCTCGGGGCGGGGAAAGAGGTTCAGGAACCAGGTGTCAAAGGCCCAGGCAAGGTTGCTGTTCTTGTTCCAGTGCGCCGCGAAGCCCGAGAGGCCGTTGGCCGACAGCCAATCGGATTTGACGCCGACGGCAGCGTAGTTGAAGTCCGGGCCCGGAAGCGGATAGATCGCGAACGCCGCCCAGTAACCAACAAGGATCGCGGCCAGAGCCACGACCTGCCAGCGCGGCCGAAGCCAGGCGAGAAGAAAGAGAAATGTATAGCCCAGCCCAATCTGAGTGAGCGTGTCTTCAAATGTAAAGTTGGTTTGGCTCTTGCCCGTCGAGCGAAGGAAGATCCCCAGCCACACAAGAAGCAGCGATCGCCAGACAGCGTGAAACAGCAGCCGGCCAAAGGATTGCCCCTGCGAGCACCGCTTGGCCAGAGAGAACGGAAGCGAGACGCCGGCGATAAAGGTGAAAGAAGGCTGAATAAGGTCCCACAGCGTGCAGCCGCGCCAGTCAATGTGATCGACGTGATGCGCGAGCGTTTGCCAGATTCCCGTGGCCTGCGTGTTATTCACGTATCGGATAATGCCAAACCCGCTGGAGGCCATCAGAAACATCACAAATCCGCGGTAGACATCCAGCGACACAAGGCGATTGGAAACTTCCTTCACATCACCGCTGGATTTCTTTGCGGCGGCGCGGAGCGAGTTCGGGGTTGGGGTGAGAGTAGCGGCGCTGGGCATCGAAGCTCCTGAATGAATCTGGCGTTTCCACAACAATCTTACTGCATCGAGCGCCGATGCGTTAAATGCGCCGCTGACTTTGGCCTGCGCCAGCGCCTACAATCGGCCAGACGAACAGGGAAGGAATCTGGCGGAGGTTTTGCATGGAAACCGTGCGCACTACCGCGGATGCCGACGGAATTCTCACCGTGTGGCTCGATCTGCCCGGCAAGCCCGTCAACACCTGCACACCCAAACTGCTTAACGAGCTGGATGAGGTCATTACCTCCATCGAGCGTGATAAGCCCAGGGGCGTGATCTTCGCGTCGGGCAAGCCGCGATCCTTCATCGCCGGCGCCGACCTTTTCGAAATCGCCAGGATGAACCACGAGCAGGTCACGCACTACCTGGCCGATGGACAGCGCATTTTCAATCGCATCGCGCATCTGCCCATGCCAACAGTCGCGGCCATCAATGGTGACTGCCTCGGCGGCGGCCTGGAGTTCGCGCTCGCCTGCCGCTATCGCGTGGCCGCCGATGATGGCTCCATCAACATCGGCCTCCCCGAAACAAAGCTCGGCATCATTCCGGGCTGGGGCGGGACCGTGCGCCTGCCGCGCACCATCGGATTGGTCAAAGCCCTGCCATTGATGCTGGCCGGCAAAACGCTGCCGCCAAAGAAAGGCAAAAAAAATGGGGATGGTGGATGACGTGGTCCGGCCCGAAACCGTCCTGTCGGCCGCGCGTCGGTGGATTTTAAGCGATGCGCCCTGCCATGCGCCAAGGCGAATGGAGCGGATGATGGGCGCGATGGGTCTTGTGCGGAACAAGATATTTGCGACCGCGCGGCAAAAAACGCTGGCCACCACCAAGGGCAATTATCCTGCCCCGATGCGCCTGATCGACGTGGTCCGGGCGGGATACGAAAAAGGCGAAGAGGCGGGCCTGGCGGCCGAGCGCGAGGCGCTCGTGGCCCTCATGGAAACCGACGCCTGCCGCAGCTTGCTTCGGCTATTCTTTCTGCGGCGCGACTCGAAAAAATGGGTAACCAATTCCGTCCATGCCGCGCCGGCCGCTGTAAAACAGGCCGCCGTGATTGGCGGCGGCACAATGGGCGCCGGCATCGTTCATGCCATGGTCCGCGTTGGGATTCCAGTGCGCCTGGTCGAGGTCGATCCACTCGCCGCCTCGGCCGCCCTCGGGCGCGTCCGGCGGATGCTGGATGAAGACGTCGCCAGCGGAAAACTCAGCGCCCTGCAGGGCGCGATGCGATGAACCGCGTGTCGCCCACCACCGAATGGACGGGGCTGAAACTCGCCGACGTGGTGGTCGAGGCCGTACTCGAAAAAATGGAGATGAAGCGCGAGGTCTTCGCAAAGCTCGACCGTCTCACCCGGCCAGATGCCGTGCTCGCCACCAACACAAGCTCGCTCAGCGTCACCGAAATGGCGGCCGCCACACAGCATCCCGAGCGCGTGCTAGGGCTCCACTTTTTCAACCCCGTCCCAAAGATGCCGCTGGTGGAAGTGGTGCGCACGGATCAAAGCGACGACCAATCGCTGGCGACGGCCGCCGCCCTGGCCGCCAAATTGGGCAAAACGCCAATCATCGTGCGCGATGCGCCAGGCTTCCTGGTGAACCGGATCCTGATCCCGTTCCTGGCCGAGGCGATGGTGATGGCGAGCGAGGGCGTGGGCATCGAACAGATCGATCATGCAACCAAGCAGTGGGGCATGCCGATGGGCGCGTTTGAATTGCTGGACGAGATCGGGCTGGACATCGCCCAGCACGTGCTCAAGTCGCTGGCCGGTTCACTGGGGGATCGAGTGCCCATGACGCCTGGATTGCAAACCGCGCTGGAGCGCGGGTGGCTCGGCAAAAAACGCGGCCTCGGCTTTTACCGCTACGAGAAAAACGCCAAGGGCAAGGATGCGCCCATCCACGCGGAAATGGAGGAGCTGATTCGCGGCAATGCTGCCCCGGCGACTGTCACGGATGAGGAAATCCAGTGGCGGCTTGTGCTGCCGATGATCAATGAGTCAGCCCGCCTGCTCGCCGACGGAGTGATCGAATCGACCGACGCAATTGACCTCGCCAGCGTCCTGGGCCTCGGCCTCGCCCCATTTCGCGGCGGCCTGATTCGCTTCGCCGATTCCATCGGCACCGATGCGATCGTGCAGAAGCTTGACGATTTATCGCGCCGGCACGGGCCGCGATTTGCCCCGGCCGAACTGCTCCGCCAGTTGGCCCAGGTACACAAGCCAATGTCAGAGTTTACAACCGTGCAGCACGTGCCGGTCGAGCACTAAACGTGACGGTGTTTGCAGGAAGGTGGGATAGCAACAGGAGACACGTATGCCCACGTTCAAACGCGCGGATCAGGAGGAAATGGAAAAGGCCAAGGACCTCCTCGAAGGCGCCGTGCCGCAGGAGGCCGGCTTCGCCAAGTCGCTCTTCTTCGGCAGGCTGCGCCTGGACAAGGTGCTCCCCTATCCCCGCCAGTCCCAGGCCGACGCAGCGCGCACGCTCGACATGATCCAGAAAGTCGATGCATTTCTTAAAGCCCACGTTGATCCCGTGAAAATCGATCGCGAAGAACAAATCGCGCCGGAAGTAATCCAGGGCCTGGCCGACCTTGGCGTGCTCGGCCTGACGGTCCCGCCCGAATTCGGCGGCGCGGGCTTCAACCACACCGCCTATTGCAAGGTGCTCGAGCACGTAAGCCAATGGTGTGCCTCCACGGCCGTGCTGATCGGGCGCATCAATCCATCGGACTCAAGGCCCTGGTGCTGATGGGCAACCAGCAGCAAAAACAGGAATTCCTGCCCGACCTCGCGGCAGGCCGAAAACTCGCCGCCTTCTGCCTCAGCGAGCCAGAAGTCGGCTCCGACGCGGCCAACGTGCAAACCCGCGCACACCTCAGCCCCGATGGCACACACTGGATCCTGAACGGCCACAAGCGCTACGCCACCAACGCCGCCCTTGCCGGGATGATGACGGTCATGGCCCGCACGCCGGTTACGGAGAACGGGAAGACCAAAGAAAAGATCACCGCGTTTCTGGTCACGCCGGATCTGCCGGGGTTCCACGTCGTCAGCCCCAACCGCAGCAAGTGCGGCATACGCGGAAGCTGGCAGGCCACGCTCGAATTCAAAGACATGCCCGTCCCGCGCGAGCGAATTCTCGGAGAGCTCGGCAAAGGACTTCGCGTGGCCCTCAGCGTGCTCGATTACGGACGCTGCACGCTCAGCGCCGGATGCGTCGGCGGCCGCGAGGAAGGCCCTCGCCATGACCATCAGCCACGCAAAGCAGCGCCATCAGTTCGGCCGCCCAATCGCCGAGTTTGGCCTGGTAAAGCAGAAGATCGCCCACATGGCTGAGACCACCTTCGCCATGGACGCCATCACCTACCTGGCCGCCGGTCTGGTGGATGAACACAAAGGCGACTTGATGCTGGAGACGGCCATCGCCAAGCTCTTCTGCTCCGAAGGCCTCTGGCAGATCATCGACGATGCCGTGCAGATCCGCGGCGGCGAAGGATACATGGCCGAGAATCACCTGGAGCGCATGCTGCGCGATGCCCGCATCAATCGCATCGTGGAAGGGGCCACCGAAGTCATGACCGCCTTCGTGGCGCTGGTGGGGATGAAAGGCGTGGGCGATGAGCTGGAAGGAATCCTGCGCAGCAAACACCCCATCGGCAACTTCGGCCGCCTCGCCCGCTTCGCCCGCACCCAATGGCAGGACATCGTGGTCGGCCACGCCTTCGAAGGGCTGCACGACGAGCTTTCGCACGAAGGGCACGCCCTGGCCCGGCTCACAAACCTCCTGGCCCGCGATGTGATTCGCCTGCTCCACACCTATCGCGAGTCGATCCTCGACCAGCAATTGATCCAGCAGCGCATCGCGTGGTCGGTGGTCGATCTCTACGCCTCGGCCGCCGTCTTAAGCAAGCTCCAGTCGATGCTGGACGAACAAAAGATCAACGGCAACGGCCACGATCTACGCCGCGACCTCATCGTGGGCAAAGCCTTCTGCCATCACGCGGCCGAGCGCATCACGCAGCGGCTGCACAGCCTATTCGCCAACGGCGATGAAGAAGTCATTGCGGTGGCCGATGCGATGCTCAAGTAGCCGGCCGAAGCAGCTCAGGAAGAATCTCCACAAACCGGCTCCGAGCCAAAACCCGATCCAGCCCCGCCCCCGCGCCGGGCGATGGTGTCGGTATCCACATGCGAGACAAAACCAACAACGTCCTGCTGGTTGGCGAGTTTCCACGCGGCGGCCTGTTCCAGCGCGCCAGGTCTGGTTGAGATCAACGATGAGCAGCCGGCCGGTTTCGCCAGGAAGTTGAGCCGGATTTCGCACAAGCTTGAAGGGGATGTTGAAATCCTTGGCGGCGGCAGTGATGCGGGTGGAGAGGATGAGGTCGCGGACGAGGATGAGGATTGGGGGCATGGGGGGATTGTGCAAGGAACGGGCGTGAAATGTAATGACCTGGCATCGAGAAGTTCGAACAGCGAAAGTCGAATACTTACAGCAACCCCTCGCGGAGGAACAGGAATGGCCGGATCATTCGATATAGCCGACCATTAGGTGAGGCAGCTAGGGCGACAAAAGCTGGTGCAGATCATGACAATTTCGTGCCGTGAAGGAAACGGATTCCCACCACCTCGCTGCTAAATAGTAGTGCAACATACCTTTCTGTAAATTCCTTACCACCGTCGTTCGATCCTTGCCTGGCCGGCCGCGTCCCGTAACGAGCCGTAGGCGAGTTATGGGACGCAGCCGGGCACATCGCGCCGGTCACGCCCCGGCGTATCTCCATGTTGAAGTACGCCTTCTCCTCCGTCTGCCACTCCTCGTGCAGCTCCAGCAGCTGCGAGCCGACCAGCCGGTCGCACGACGCGCGGTTGGGGAACACGCCCACCACCCTCGTTCGCTTCTTCAGCCGCTTCATCATGTTCTCCAGCAGGTTCGTGCTCCGCAGCCGCCTGCGGTGGTGCTCGGGGAAGCTCTCAGCCGTCAGGCAGTCCTCCAGGCCCTCCCGCAGCATCGCCGCCACCGCCGGGCAGCTCTTCTCCCACTTCGCCGCCATCTCCTCGCCACGCACGCAGGCACTCGGCCTTGCTCTTGCCCCGGCGAACACCGCCGCCAGGTCGCGCGTTCAGCTCCTTCAGCTTCTTGTACGACACCTTCCGGCCCATCTCCCGCTTGTAATGCACCCGGCATCGCTGCCAGGCCGCGCCCTGCAAGTGCCGGGCGATCGCCGCCCGGATCCCGCTGTGGGCGTCGCTGACCACCAGCTTGACACCCGCCCAGCCCCCGGTCCTTCAGCGACCGGAACACCTCGCCCCAGCTCTGCTCGCTCTCGCTGTCGGCCACCCGCCAGTCCAGCACCTCCCGCCGGCCCTCGCCGGTGAACCCCACCACCACCAGCACCGCCTGGCTCACCACCTTCCCGTCCACCCGCACCTTCTCGTAGCGGGCGTCGAGCATCAGGTACTCCCAGGCCGCGTGGTCCAGCCGACGGTGCGGAACGCCGACAGCTTCTCGTCCAGCTCCGCCGCCACCCGGCTCACCGTCATCGCCGACACCTCCAGCCCGCACATCTCCTCCAGCACCGTTCTGCACGTTGCGCGTGCTCACGCCCTGGAAGTACATCTCCCCGCACGCCACCAGCAACGCCCGCTCGCTCCGCTGCCACCTGGCGAACATGCTCGGGTGGTACGGCTCGCAGCCACGCACCTGCGGCACCGACAATTCCAGCTCTCCCACCCGCGTCGCCAGCGTCCGCGGCTTGGTGCCGTTGCGGTAGCCGCGGCGTGCCTCCGTCCGCTCGTGCTCGGCCGCGCCCACGATGGGCCGCCACCTCCTCACGCATCGCCGATGTTCACCACCGCCTCCAGCAGCCGCTGCAGCCCCTCCTTGCTCCGCGAACAGCCCTTGCAGCAATCCACGATCCCGTCGATATTCTCTGTCACAGCCATCGTTCGTCTCCTTGATCAAAAGTCCGGTAAACCTTTGATCGAAGCGAACGGTGGCTTTCTTAATTTACAGAAAGTAAGTTACACTCCCTGCTAAATTTTATGGAGCCTCGTCTCTAACATTTCTTCTCTTGGCGCTCTTGGCGTCTTGGCGGTTCACCTTGTCCGCCAGGAACATAATCGATCTATTCAAACTCCCCCCGAAACGAAAAAACCCGCCATGAGTCTCCAGCTTCCAGTCTTTAATGTCATCGTGGCGGGACGGAGAGAAATCGAGCTCCCATGCAGCTATTTCCTGTTCGAAGACGATGGGTTGGTGGCCAGTGGGGTCCTCTGTGGCGCAGCCATCCTTGATTGCCTCTCCGGGCGTTGCAAAGGGGAGGCGTAGCAAAGGGGAGGCGTTGCAAAGGGGATAACTACTTTTCATCCCATTGCTGTCAAAATGATATCGACCAACAACGGGCAGCTCTGTCGCTCATCATTATGACGCCACGGCTGCTCGCCGGACGACCACAACCCCTCCCGACGCGGTGTTGGCACTCCATCACAAAGCTACTGAAACTGCCGACCATGGCCGTCAATCGCCTCGCCAAGGTATGCGCCAAATTGGATCCCAATGAGGAGAAATCGCTCGCCGAGGGGCTTGTCAGGGGAGGTCGCCCAATGGCCAGAATATTAAAGGGTGACGTGATGTAGGCTGATCTCGGCCGAAGAGATAATCAGGTAATCTACGGCCTCAACGGAATCATCGGCTGATTCAACGCAATCTGAATCGTTGCTGCCCCACCCCGATCTTGACAATTCCCTAACAACGGTCTACACTACCTCCAGCGTCACTTGGCCAACCAGCACACGCCGCCCCATCTCCCCCAGATGGTGCCCAACAAGGGGAACTCATGCTCATTCATCCCAGCAGCCCCCAAAGCCCCGGATGCACATCCAGGGCTTCCTCCCCGCCCTCCGCCAAGCCATCGTCAGCCCCGATTCGACGCGTCGTTTGGTGGTCGGTTATGTGTCGTTTGATAGTCGGTTAGTGGTCGGTTGGTGGTCGGCTACGTGTCGGTTGGTGGTCGATTGGTGGTCGGTTATGTGTCTGTTTTTACAAGCCCCTTTCGCCCTAAACCCTTGTCAACACTCACCCCCCTCCCAAAACCTCACGCGCAACTCAATTGCAACAGCAAAACAAGCACCCAAACCGACCCCCATTCCCCCACCAATCTCCTCTATTCTACCTTCTTCCTACATACTTCTAACTTCCCCTC
Source organism: uncultured Phycisphaerales bacterium (assembly GCA_963788015.1). GTDB lineage: Bacteria > Planctomycetota > Phycisphaerae > Tepidisphaerales > Tepidisphaeraceae > JBBRHH01. The sequence goes on along the minus strand of CAWBEY010000010.1, from coordinate 162,222 downwards.
CCCCCTCTTCCTCTGCGTCCACTGTGGCCTCTGCGGCTCCTCTCCTCCCACTCGAATCAACCAGTCGAAAGGGGGCGGTTTCAGGGAGAAAACAGGGAGGATCTATGTCGGTTTATGTCCAGAAAGGGGAGGATATGGGGAGGTCTTGGGGAGCATTTGGGGGCGCTTTTTTCCACCATTTCCGGCCTAAACCCCTGTCAGTCCTCAACCCCCTCAATCCGCAAATAAAAATCACGCCCAACTGCACTTCCGCCACGCGTTCGGGCGCGGCTCTATCGCTGCCCAAGGAGCAGAAAAAGGTGCGTTTTGCCTCCGTTAAAATCATGTGCATGCCTATGGCGGCCCACATGCCGTCAGGTCCTGACGTGCTGGCACGAAAGCGAGGGGGAGCGCCGGAGAACCAGCCAATTGACGTTTACGGTTTTGTCGGTTGTGGCGCTGAAGCGGGGCGATTGAGCGGGCGGGTGGGTCAAATTTGTAAGTTTAAATGGATGGCGGCGAAGGGCCTTTTGGTTTCCGGTCGATTCTCATTGTTGTCTCATCGTTATAGACCTATGTTCAAAGTGTGATATTATCGTTGCCCGGCCAGTGCGGAGAGGGATTGGCTGCTTCTTTGAGGAGATTCGCTTGGACAACCGCAAAGTTTTCAAGAGGACGCTGATTCTCCGGCCGACGGTGGATGTGGTTTGCCGGCTGGCGCTGGAGGGGTTGGAGGAGCGGCGGTTGTTGTCTGTGGTGCCGGTGATTGCGCTGCCGCATCAACGCCATCATCATCATCATCATGCACCTGTCGCGACCGTGACGGCGAGCGGGGGTGGCGTGGAGACGCCGGGGTTTGTGCGGTATCGGCCGGCGGGATCGGCGCGGCCATTTTCATCGACGAGTCCGGTGGGAATGCGGCCGGCGGCGGTGCGGCATGCTTATGGAATTGACACGGTCGCATTCGGATCGGTGACGGGAGACGGCTCGGGGCAGACGATTGCGATCGTAGACGCGTACAACGCACCAACGATCGCTACAGATCTTCAAACGTTCGATCAGCAGATGGGGCTGGCCAATCCGCCGAGTCTTACCCGTGTCAGTGAGACGGGGTCGTCCATATTGCCGGGCAATGATCCTTCAGGGCCGGGAAATTCGTGGGCGCTGGAGACTTCGCTGGACGTGGAGTGGGCGCATGCAGTTGCGCCCAACGCCAATATTCTGCTTGTGGAGGCCAACTCGCCCAGCGACAACGACTTGTTCGCGGCGATTAACACGGCGCGCCGCTATGCGGGTGTTTCGGCGGTGTCGATGAGCTGGGGCGGCGGCGAATCGTCGGGGCAATCTTATTACGATCAATATTTCGTCACGCCTTCCGGACACAACGGCGTGACCTTTATCGCGTCGAGCGGCGATAGCGGCGCGTATGACTCGAGTGCAACGACCACGCGGGCGGTCGAGTATCCGGCGTCATCGCCGGACGTGCTGGCGGTGGGGGGACGCGCTTGAGCGTTGACGGCTCGGGAAACTACTTGTCGGAGAGCGGCTGGGGGAACGGGACCAGCAGCGGCAGTTATGGCGGATCGGGCGGCGGCATCAGCCAAGTGGTTGGTCAGCCGGCGTATCAGCATGGCGTCGTGACGCAGAGCAGCACGATGCGCGGCGTGCCGGATGTGTCGTTTGATGCGGACCCGAATAGCGGCGTGGCCGTGATCGATTCGTGGGATTCGCCCTCGGCCCCTTGGACGCAGGTGGGGGGCACAAGCCTGGCGTCGCCGATGTGGGCTGGTGTGATTGCGATTGCGAACCAGGGGCGGGTGATCAATGGCCTGGGGACGCTGGATGGGGCGACGGCGACGCTGCCGAAGATTTATGCATTACCGGCGTCGGATTTTCATGACGTGACGAGCGGGAACAACGGATACGCGGCCGGGGCGGGTTACGATCTGGTGACGGGGCGCGGTTCGCCGATTGTGAATCTGGTGGTGGCCGGGCTGGCGGGATCGCCGGTGGTGCCGCCATCGCCGCCGGTTGTGCCACCCTCACCGCCGACGGTGCCTCCTTCGCCTCCGCAGACTCCGACGATTGGGTCGATGAGCGCGAATCCGTCGTCAGTGACTGTGGGGACACAGAGCACGCTGACGGCAAGCAATGTGCAGGTGAGTAGCGGTAGCATCGCCAACGTCACATTCTATCGCGAGAGCAACAACACCAGCGGATTGCAGATCGGTTCAGACACACTGGTGGGGACGGGGACGCAGAACGGCTCGGCGTGGAGCATCGCCGCATCGACGACCAACTTCACGCCGGGGAATTACACGTATTACTCCGTGGCCAATACATCGAGCACGAGCAGCAGCGCGGCGTCGGCTGGACTGACGGTGACTGCGCCGGCGGCAAGCGGGCCGGTGAATGATAATTTCGCGGCAGCCAGCACGATTACCGGAACGACGGCGACGGTGAGCGGGAGCAATGTCGGGGCGACCAAAGAGACCGGCGAGCCAAAACATGCGGGGAACACGGGCGGAAAGTCGGTGTGGTGGAGTTGGAAAGCGCCGTCGACTGCGCGGGTGAGCTTGAACACGCGCGGCAGCTCATTCGATACGATCCTGGGGGTGTATACGGGGAGTGCGGTATCGGCGCTGACGACGGTGGCGAGCAATGATGACGACCCGGCAGGCGGGACGTTGACCAGCGCCCTGAGCTTCAACGCCGTGAAGGATACGGTTTATCGCATCGCAGTGGATGGGTATTCGGCGGCCTCGGGGAATGTGACGCTGAATCTGTCACAGGCGGCCCCGCTGGTAACGCCGAGCAACGATCTTTTCATCAATGCCGCGCTGCTGTCAGGCGATACGGTGACCTGGAGCGGGAGCAATGTGGGGGCGACGAAGGAAACCAACGAGCCGCGTCATGCGGGCAACGCCGGTGGCGCATCGGTTTGGTTCAACTGGACGCCCAGCAGCAGCCGAAGCGTGAAAATCAGCACGCGCGGAAGCTCGTTCGATACGGTGCTGGGCGTGTACACAGGCAGCGCGGTGGGAAGTCTCGTGCAGGTGGCGAGCAATGACGACGACCCGGCAGGGGGCACGTTGAGCAGCGCTGTCACATTTAATGCCGTGGCCGGGACAACCTACCGAATTGCGGTTGATGGTTATTCGGGAGCCAGCGGGAGCGTTGCGCTAAGCGTCGCGTAGCGGGAGCCGGATCTAAACAAGAGGCGGCGTCGCGCCGGTTCGCAGTGGCGAACAATCGCACACATAATTGCCGTATGGGGTGAAAGTCGGGGGGCATGCCGGTAGAATCATGCGAGAGGCGTTCTGGTGTGGGGTCGTGCGAACGTTGCGGCGTGATTGATCGGCGTTTCAATGGCTGAGCAGGAGCTTGTTTCGTTTTTGGACGTGCCGTCGTTGCTGGAGCAAAGCCAGCCGCGGGCGCGGACGGCGTGGCTCTGGTATGGGGGCGGGGTTTTTCTGCTGCTTTTGATGACCAGCTCCTTTATGAGCGGCCAATCCGCGGCCGGCGGCATTGCGCTGCAGGCGCTTTCGAGTCTGCTCATGCTGGGGGTGGTGGCGGCGATGGGGTTTTATACGTGGTCCACGGTACGGGGAGTGAGGCTGGAGCAGAAGCAGTTGGAGGCGGTGGAGGAGTTGCTGCAGCTGAGGAGGTGGCCGGAAGCGGCGGCGATTTTGTCTACACTCTTGTCGCAGCCAACGCGCACGCCGCAGGGGCGGCTGCTGGGGTTGATGTTTTTGATGAAGGTGCTGTCGCGGTATGGCCGGTATGCGGATGCCGGGGGATTGTGTGAATATCTGCTGTCGCTGGAGGTGCTGGATTCGGATACTTCACACGCGCTGAAGTTGGAGCGGGCGATGGCGATGCTGCACGAGGACCGGCTGTTTGACGTGGACAAAGCGATAGGGGAATTGAAGCGATCGCCGCAGGCAGCGCGGTCGTCGGGGCTGGCTTTGGTGGAAATGTACCGGGACGTCAAGACCGGGCATCAGGCCGAGGCGCTGGAACTATTTAACGAGAAGCTGCCGATGATGCGCCGGCAATTGGGGCATCGGGTGGCGGATGCTTATGCGATGATGGCCAAGGCGCACGACTCGGTGGGGAAGACCAGCGAGGCGCAGGAAGCGTGGGAGAAGGCGACGCTGCTCTGCCCGGCGGTGGAGTTGCAGCGGCGGTATGGGGAGCTTGAAAAGTTGGCCGGGAAATACACGGCGGCGCCGGCCCCGGCGGAGGCGGCTTGATGCGCGTGGAGAATGCCATAGCCCGGTGCCGGCGCGACCTCACCTTTGGTGCACTTTTGAAAGGCGTCCTCGTCGCCACGGCGGCCGCTTGCATGGTGCTGGGGGTGGGGTTTGGCAAAGGTGGATCGGCGGCGCTGGCGGGGATTGGGGGCGTGTGGCTGATCTGGATGACGTTGAACTATCGCAGCGTACGCGCTTTGCGCATCGCGGCCGGATCGCCTTCGCTGATCGCTTCGGGGGATTATGAGCGGGCCGAGGCGCAGATCGAGGAGGCGCTTCGCAGTTTCTCACTTTTTCGGACGGTGAAGCTGATGAGCCTGCATCATCTGGCGGTGTTGCGGCATGCCCAGCGGCGATGGGCGGAGGCGGCGCTGGTGGCGTCGGCGGTGCTGCATGAGCGGCTGGGGTCGCTGCGCAGCCTCTCCACGCGCAGCCGGTTAATATTGGCGGATGCGCTGCTGGAGATGAGCGATTTGCATGGAGCGCATGCAGCCATTACGGCGCTGCACCAGGAGCGGTTGTCGTTGGCCGAGGCGCTCAACCTGACGCTGCTGCAGTTGGATTACCAGGCGCGGATCGGGGTGTGGGGCGAGATGATTCAGGGGGCGGGGCGGAAGATTCAGTTGGCGGAGTTGATGCCGGCGGCGAACGCAGCGCGGGCGCAGGCGTACTTGGCGTTGGCGGCGAAGAAGACGGGGAAAGCGGAATTGGCGACTTGGCTGCGGAAGCGGGTGGAATTGTTGGAGGAGGTGGGGGAGTTGGTGAAGGAGAGGCCAATTCTCAAGGAAATTTGGGAAGAGGTGGCGGGGGAATCGCCTGGGATGGAGCGTGTGGACTTGCAGGCTTGATAAGGAGTGACGCGTGAAGAAACAGGACATGGAGGTCCGGCACTGGCGGTGGTTGAGCGTCGCTTTCTCGCCGGTAGCGCTCGCGCTGGTGGTCATGGGGATATGGTTTTGGAGGGAAGGGGCGGTGATGGTGGGGGCAGAGCCGGGGCTGATGGCCTGGGCATTTAGAATGGTGTCAATCGGCCTGATCGTAGCGGCGCAGGCGTTGTTGATGGAGCTGGTGGTGGATCGGTTTTATCGGCGCGATGCGCTAAGCTTTGGGTTGAAGGTGATGGCGGTGGTCGTGGTCGTGATCTGCGGCGTAGCGGCGGCGGCACTGCGGATGGCCGGAAGGTGAGAATATTGATGCCGCCCAATGGTTCGTGCGAAGCTTGTGTGACTCCATGAAGATTACATCCATGCTTGGACTGGTGGCGATGGTGGGGGTGGCGGCGGCAGGGATCGTAGCTACAGCGCCTGGAGCGCCGCCGGCGGGAGCGGGGCCAGCCATTGCGGGGCCCACTACAGCGCCGGGATATGCGGCGGTGGCGGCGCATCTGGGGGTTTTGGCGCATCGGGTGCTTCAGGTTCAGAAGATGGATCCCGGGAACTGGAAGATGGCGGCCGCCCTTCTGGAGGCTGCTCAGCGCATGGACGGGGCCGAGCCGCGTTATCCGAGGCTGCTGGTGGACGCGCTGTTTGAAATTAAGGACGACCCCAACATTTTTCAGGAGCGCATGGCCGCGGCGCAGGCGTTTCGCAAGCTGCAACCCGAAGATCGCTCGATTCAGGTGCTGATCATTGAGCTGTTCCTGAGTCAGATGCAGTCGGCCGAGAAGAAGGAGGCTTATCTAAACGATCTCCTGGGACGGCTGGAGATTCATCCGGAGGTGCGTTCGGTGGTGGCCGTGCGGCTGTCGGATGTGCTGATGGAGAAAAAGTCGGAAGAGGAAGTGCAAAAGGCGCTACGGGAGGCGCTGCGGCTAAACCCGTTGAATCTGGAGGCATTGCAGCGGGAATTTTCGCTGACGGTGCGCAGCACGACCCAGCCGGTGGAACGGGCGCACATCGAGGTGGCGATGCTGCGATCTAACCCCAACCAGTTTGGCATCATGGTGGACCTGGCCCAGCAACTGGCGGATGTGGGGCTGGTGGATGAATCGTTAAACTGGTTCACGCAGGCGGGTTTGCTGGCGAACATGTCGCATTCGGCATCGCCTCGGGACTACGTCTTGCGATATGCGGTGGAGGCGTTTATCGCCGACCAGAACCAGTTGGCCGCCCAGGGGTGCGAAGAGATTTTGAAGAGCGGCGAGGACCAGACCGCGTTGATGCTGCGCCTCATGCAGGAACAGCGCAAAGAGAACAAGCAGAGCATCGACCAATATCGCAGCCTGACGCACAACGCGATCGTCAATCGTCTGCAGCAGATTCGCAATTTTCTGGGCGTGAAAAGCGCTGCGACCCAGCCGTCGGGAGGCGAGGAGATCGCTGTTCCCGATCTGAGCGGGGATGGGCCGCTGCTGGCCAAAAGCGAAAGCCGGGAGACGCAGCAGGGGCAGGCGGCGTATGTGGACTCGCTACTGACGCTGGCGTGGTTTGAGGTTTATTTTAATCAGAAGCCCAAGGAAGCCAAGCGGGTGACGGATTTCCTCGACCAGATCCTGCCGGCGAATGCTGGGGTAGCGCGCATTGTTGGTTGGATTTATCTGGTGGACGGGGACGCGACGGCGGCGAAGCAGAAACTGTCGGCCGTGGCGGATCGTGATGCGCTGGCGGCGATGGGCCTGATTCGGCTGGGGCGCGCGGGGGCGGAGGATGCGGCCAAGCTGGATGCGCAGGCGGCGCAGTTGCTGAGCCAAAACCCGTCGGGCCTGACCGGGGCGACGCTGTGGAATGAATTTCATGCCCGGCAGATCAAGCTGACGCCCAAGCCGGACGCGGAGCCGATGCGGGCGGAGTTGCGGAAGTTTTCGGCCGGCTGGTTGAAGATTCTGGACAAGCCGCAGAATTATTATCTGTTGAAGGCCGAGCCGACGAAAGTGAGTTTTGAGTTTAGCGAGCCGGTGCTCGCGCGGGTGAGCCTGCAGAACATCGGGAGCGATGATATTACGGTGGGGCGGGATGGGGTGATTCGGCCGGATATGTGGTTTGACGCGAATATTCCGCAACTGAAGGCGGCCGTGCCGCAGCCGATGCAGGGGGTGGCGATCGAGCGGCTTTGGCAACAAGGCGTATTGCATCCTAAGCAGATCATCAGCCAGGTGGTGCGGCTGGACGATGGGGCGCTGTCGATGCCGTTCATGCAAAACCCGTCGCTGCCTTTGTCGCTGACGATGACGGTGCGGACGAATTGGGCCGTGGCGCAGGGAAACGTGGTGTTTTCATTGCCGGCGGGACTGAGTGTCGCCCTTCGAGCGGGCGTTCGAGCGGGCGCCTTTTCCGCAGAGCCAAGACGCGTTTCGGAAGGCGCAGGCCGAGATCAATGGGGGGAGTGATGAGCAGAAGATTCGGCGGTTGGACCTGATCAATTCTTACCTGATGATCGCGCGCAATCAGATCCAGCAGGCGGAGAAGCAGCAGCAGAACGTGGGATCGTTGAAGGACCAGGCAATCGAGTTTGAGCAGGCCATCCGGGGGCGCTCAGCGACCCGGACGCCCCGGTTCGGATGTGGGCGCGGTATACGATGGCCGGGCTCAGCCCGGTGGAGGGGCGGGTGGAGATCGTGCGGAAGATGCTTGCCGATCCGGATTGGGGGGCTCGGGTAGTTGGGCTGGTTGGGCTGCTTGGGCTGTCGGCCGAGCAGGTGAGGGATTTGGCGGGGCCGCTGGCGCGGCAGGATCCTGAGCGGTTGGTGCGACGGTTGGCGGGGGCGGTGGTCGAGCTGATGACGGCGGCCACGACGCAGCCGGAGCCCGGCAGGGGGGCTGGAGGGGGCGGGGAGGGCGTTATTGCGCCGCCGACGTTGCCATAGGGGGACTTATGTAGACGTGAAATTTTCCGATAATTGGGGTGTGGATAGCACTAGCGCTGGGAATAATGTGTGAATTTGATTGGCTTTACCTGTGTGCTGCGCCACTTGTGGGCAATGCCTTTTGGGCTGATCGGTAATTTGCATGAAATCGCGGGCAACCCATTGTCTAGTCTGGACTTGAGTTTGATTGGCGGGTTGTCTCGGCAGGATGTGGCCGATAATCCGATCCTTCTTGAAGTTGTTGCGGACCATGTTGTTGCAAAAGTTTGAATTAGAGGGTAGGCTATAGAGGTCGCTTGATATTGCGCAACGACCGAACTGGTTACGCGTCAGCGTGTAACAACGTTTGCCACTGACGGGCTTTGAGGGCTGGTTTTTGTGCAATCTGGAGAACGAGGGCTTAATTTGGAATTGGCGAACCTGTACTCGGACATATCCGTTTAACTGTTACAAGCGGCCAAGGGACTAGTCCCGGCTTGCTTGTTTTTCGCCGTTCGTGCCTCGTCATATCGTGGAGTGGTCCGTTAAGTCTGGTTGAGTGAAGGGGCCTGCAAGGGCCGTGTCGGTCAAATCTACTGAGGAGTGAGATGTCTCACGACATTGCATCCGGGAACGTGGCTCGCAAAGTGTCCAAATCAGCCTCCAAAGGCAAAAAGCGACGAGGCGCGGAACGGCCTTGGCTGCTGCTGTGGCCGGGCTTGGGCTGTTTGGTAGCAGCTCGCGTCTGATGTCTGCACAGCAGACCTTCGATGGCACCAGCGGCACATGGGATGCTGGCACTTCCACGAACTGGGATAGCGGCCAGGTGTGGACTAACGCCAACGACGCCCTGTTCAGCGGTAACGGGACCAGCTTTGTGCTCAGTGTGGACAACACGGGTGCTGGTGGACCGGTGACGGTTGGCGATATGACTTTCAGCGCCGCCGGCTACAGCATTGGCGGCAGCACGCTTACTCTTGTGAGTGGCAGTGCGAATCCCGGTGTATCGACCATCACCACAAGCGCCGACACGACCATTTCCGCGGTACTCGCCGGTAATGTGGGCCTCACCAAGTTGGGTAACAGCCAGCTCACTCTTTCCGGTGCCGACAGCTATACCGGCACAACGACCGTCAGCGCCGGTACACTCGACATCGCCTCTGGCGGGACCTTGACCAGCACGACCATCAATGTCGGCTCTAATGGCACGTTCACCGTGGAATTCGGCGGCGGCATCGCGGCTGCTACCGACCTGACCGACAATGGTACTGTCAACTTCAACAATCTAACCCGGACAATTAATAGCCTTAACGGCAGCGGCAGTGTCAATCTCAACGGCACCAATCTCACGGTCACCAACGGCGGGTCTTTCAGCGGTGCGATCCATAACGGCGGGAGTTCTGGCAGCCTCACGGTGTCGGGCGGGACGCTCATCCTCAGCGGCAATAGCGATTACACCGGCACCACGACCCTCAACGGCGGCACCACCGTCATCAACAGTGCCACCAGCCTGGGCAACGGCGGGGCGGCGACCATCAATGCGGCTACCCTGGAAGTGGCTACTGGATTTCAGTTCCTCCCGATCCTTCACGGTCGGCAACGCGGCCAGCACCATTCAGGTGGATCCCTCCCAGACCTTCACGCTCTCCAGCGCCCTGGGCGGCAGCGGCAGCCTGACCAAAACCGGCACCGGCATCCTGACCCTCAGCGGCGCTGCGACCTATAACGGTGCAACCACTGTCAGCAACGGCACCCTCAACTTCAATGCCGCCAGCCAGACCCTCACCGGCCTTGTCACAAACAATGCTCTCTTGAGCTTTGGCGGCACTGCCACCCTCAATGGCGGCCTGACGGGCAGCGGCACGACCTCGACCACTACTGGGGCACTGAATGTCAGCGGCGGGATCAGCGGGGCGGGAACCGTCACCGTCACCACCAGCCTGAGCGTCGACAACATCCTGGGCAGCAACGTCTCGGCCGGCGGCACCAGCAACATCAGCGGCAGCATCACCGGCGGCAGCCTCACCAGCACGGCGCTGGCACCATCGGCACCATTAATGGCGGCACCGTCACTCTCAATGCCGCCTCTGGCAACACCGTCTCCACGCTCACCAGCGGCACCCTCAACGTCAACGGCGCCACTACCGTCACCAACCTCAACGGCGGCACCGCCTCCATTGCCAGCGGCAAGACCCTCACCGTCAACAGCGGCACGTTCACCGGGACCCTCAGCGGCGCGGGCAGCCTCACCAAGGCCACCGTTGGCACATTCGATCTCACCGGCGCCGCCTCGACCACTTACGGCGGAACCGGCCTTACAGACACTATCAGCGGCGGCACACTGAAGATTTCGGCGGACGCCCAGCTTGGCAACGCCCTCAACAGCGTCGCCCTCTCCGGCGGCACACTCGATGTCACCACCGGTTTCACCAACGCCCGCGCCTACACCGTCTCCGGCACTGGCAGCACCCTGCAGGTGGACGCCGGCACGTTTACGATCGGCGCTAGGCAAGCTTTCCGGCTCCACTCAGTTGACCAAGTCCGGCGCGGGTACCCTCACCCTCGGCGGCGCGGGAAGCCTCCTTCACTGGCGGCTACAACGTCACCGCCGGTTCGCTCCGCGGCACTTCCACCACCGTCGCCAACCAGTTCGGCGCGAATGCTGTCGCTCTCGGCGGCGGAACGCTGACGCTCGACCCCACTGCGTCTTTGACACAGGGTCTTTGGGTGCGGCAGTTCGCCCTCAACCCCGTCACCGCCAACACGGTTGCCCAGAACTACAGCGGCACAACCGGGACAACCAACTCTGTCATCAACAACGCAGGTATCAGTTTCGTCGCCGGTGCCGGCAATATCGCTGCCGACATCACCGGCAAGATCAAGATCACCACGGGTGGCACGTATACCTTCTACAGCAACTCAGACGACTCCAGCCGGGTGTACATCGACGGCAACCTGCTCATCAACAATGACGGCGGCACCGGCGGCCGCGCGAATACTGAGTATTCGAACACGGTCTCCTTGGGAGCCGGCCTCCACGATCTCCACGTTGAATACATCAACACCGGTGGCTCGGGCGGCACAACTCCGAAGTTCTGAGCTACAGCGGTGCTGACAGCTCAAACGCCAAGGTGGCGGTCCCGGCAACCGTGCTGTTTCAACCGGAGACGACCGGAGCGACAACTGCACTCACCAGCAACTCCATTGCAATGGGCAATGTGGTCAGTGTTGTGGCTGGATCGACCAGCACCATCGACACCGGCGCCAACACGGGCTTCACCGGCGTCACCCTCGGCGCCCTCACCGTTGGTGGCGGCGCGACGCTGAACATCAATGGTCTGGCGGGCAAGCTGATCTCAGTGCCGACCACGACGCTCGCCGCAAGCGGCGGCACCTTTACTTTCAACACGGCGGCCGATCTGTCCGTCGGCCAAATCACCGACAGCGGCACCATTGCGACGATCAACAAGAGCGGCGCCGGCCACCTTGTTCTCGACAACACCAACACAACCACGAGCGCCAACAGCTTCGTCTCCGGCACGAGCATCAACGTGCAGGCTGGCACGCTTAATGTGGTCGGCTTCGCCACGGGCAGCAATCCACTTGGGCTTGCCTCCGTCACCATGAGCGGCGGCAACGTCGTCCTGGACACCAAGCAGGCTGCCCTCACTTTCGATAATACTTTCAATGTCACTGCAACTGGAACGATTCAGGCAAATGTTGACTCCCTTATTACAACGCTTGGCAGCGCCACTCGAGGCATCAGTGTCGGCAATGGTGCTGTCCTGACATTCGATACCATCCGCGGCACGGGTGACAATTCTGGCGTTGCTGGGAACGCGGCCACTGGATCGGCTGGAGCGATTCTCTCCGTCGCCGGCGCCATCACGGGGCAGGGCGGCATCACCGAACAATCCACCTCCTTCGGCTTTTCGCAAAGCCTCGGGTTGTTGAGCCTTGCCAACACGGGTAATACTTACTCTGGCCCGACCACCGTCACCAGTGGCACCATTCAGCTCGCTGCCAATGGCACTGGTCCTCTCAACTCCGCAGTGGCGATCGCGTCCGGCGCCACATTTGATGTGAACGGCAAGACGGCGACGATCGGTTCCCTGGCTGGGGCTGGCACCGGGGCGTTGAATGTGAACAGCGGCGTCTTGACCATCGGCAACGATGGAACAACCCAGTCGTCCGGAGCCATCATCTCGGGCGTGGCACGCTGACCAAAACGGGTGTCGGAAGCCAGACGCTCACCAGCGCGTCCACTTTCACCGGTTCGGTCAACATCAATCAGGGCACGTTGATCGTCGCCAACTCCACGGGCTCAGGCCTCGGCACCGCCAACGTTGCGGTGGCCAGCGGCAGCAGCTTCGGCACGGTTCAGGGCACACCGGGCGCAATTACCGGCACCGTCACGCTCAGCGGAAACGCTGGTCTGCTTGCGGGCACGAGCGGCAACCTGACCGTCGGCGGCCTGGTCGCCAGCGGTTCCGCGACGTTTAACGTCGCCGGCGAGCGCCAGCGACCTGGTCACGGTCTCCACGAGCAACGCCTTTGCGGTCAACAATCCCATGAGCATAAATCTCACGGGCACTCCTGCCGCCGGAACTTATACGGCCATCAATTACGCCGGCACCGCATTGACGACGGCGCAATTCGGATTGTTCCGCCCAGGCACCGCGCCGGCGGGCAAAGTGATCGGCTTGGTCAACAACACCGCGAACACCTCGCTCGATATCGCAGTTCAAACCGCGGGCACGACTAACACCTGGACCGGCGGGACCAGCAATACCTGGGATACGACCACCGCCAATAACTGGAGCGGCGGCGCTTCGCGGCCGGCCAGCAAGTCGTATTCGCCGATGGCCCGTCCAACCGCACCATCACCGGCGGTGCGGTCGCTCCGCAGACGGTGACGGTTAACAACTCCACCGGCAACGACTACTCCATCGCCAACAATATGACGGTGTTCGGCGCCCTTACGAAGTCTGGCACTGGTCGTTTGACCCTGAGCGGCACAAGTACGCTCGGTAGCATGAGCCTGGGCGGCGGTACGCTACAGCTCAACTCCACCGTCGCCGCCACCAGCGCAGGCGCGACTGGCAAGTACTGGAACCAGAGCGCTGCGGACACGGACCTGACCCACCTATTCAACCAGAGCGGCAGCTTTGGCGCCCTGACGACCGGCAACATGCCCGCGACCCCGACCCTGGTGCGGACGGAATATGGGATGCAGAATTGGCTGTCGCCGCTCGCGAGTCCCGGCACCGGTATTTCGACCGGTGTTAGCTCGACGAACGTCTCATATGAGCAGCAGGGGATGCTTAACCTGCCGACAGGCGGCATTTACCAGTTCAGTGCGTCGAATGACGACTCGACGCGAATCTACATCGACGGCACGCTCGTTGTTGAGGGTAATCTAGTAGGTGGCTCAAGAGATCGTTTCGGCGGTATTGCCCTTGGTGCTGGCCTGCACCAGATCACGACGATGTTCAACCAGGGCGGCGGCGGCGGCAATATTAACATCAACTACGTCGCCCCCGGCGGCGTGCGCACGAGCATCCCCAACACATTGTTTGTCCAGAGCTCCACGAACGCGACCAACGTTACTTTCAACAACCCAATTGACGTAACCGCCAGCTCCACGTTGGACCTGGGCAGCAGTAACGGCAGCGTAACCATGGGCCTGTTGACCATCGGAAGCGCCTCGGGCAATGTCGCCTTGACAACCGCCGCGAGTTCGCCGCGCTCCGTCACTTTCGGTAACGCCCAGCTTGCGGCAGGCATCGCCGGCGGCGTGACCTTCAACACCGCGGGCGCGGACGTGGTCATTCCCGGTGTCTTCAGCAGCAACGGCAACACCAATGTCACCTACACCAAGCAGGGCAGCGGCTCGCTGATCCTGAGCAACGTGGGCGCCACTGCCAACAACTTCGGCACCGGCGCGACGTTTGACGTCCAGGGCGGCATCCTGTCGGCCATGGGCGCGGCGGCGGGTAGTGTCGCTCTCAATGCTTCCACGATCAGCCTCAATGGCGGCAATCTCGAGCTTGGTATTTCCGGCGCACAGACCAGCGTGACCTTTGACGACGCGCTGAACGTGGTGGCCGGCAAGAGCGCGTTCATCGACGCGGCCACCTACGGCAACGCAGTCAACAATATCGGGACAAGCACAATCACGCTCGGGAGCGCCACGCGGGGCGTGACGCTCAACGCTGGATCCACGCTAACCTTGAATCTGCCGCTCAGCACTGTGCTGGACAACAGCCCCAACGGTGCTTCCGCAAACGCCGCGCTGACACTCGCCGGCAACATCACCGGCAGCGGCGCCTTGGTGATTCCGGCCACCGCGACCACCCAGAGCGTCTTCACCCTATCAGGAAGCAGCTCGGCGTTTACGGGCACGATTACCGCTAACGCTGGTGTGCTCTCGGCGGCCGCTGACGGCGCTTTGGGCGGGGCCAGTTCATCGACGTTGATCAAGTCCGGCGCCCAGCTCAGCCTCACCGCCGCCACCTACGCCACGGCTTCGCCTATCACCATCAACGGCACCGGCACCTCCGCCAATGGTGCTTTGCAAAACACCAGCAACGCCAGCTTCGCGGGCCCGGTCACCCTTGGCAGCAACGCCTTTGTGGTCTCCTCAACCGGCGGTCAAACCCTCACGCTCAGCGGTGGCATCAGCACCACCGCCAGCGGCTACCAAGTGCGCATCGGCGGCGGCGGCAACACTACTCTGACCACCGTCGGCATCAGCGGCAGCGGCAGCCTTCTGAAGACGGAAGGCGGCACGCTCACGGTTCAGGCCGCGAGCAGCTTCACGGGTGGCACCACCATCAATGGTGGAACAGTGGCGTTGAACATCGCCGGACTGGGAAGCACTGGCAGTGCCATCACCGTCAACAGCAGCGGCACCCTCGCCCTCAGCGGTGCATTGGGCAGCCTGGTCACCAGCGGCGCCGCGGCAACCAATACGCTGTCTCTCACTGCCGGCAGCACCCTCAAGGTCGATAACGGCACCGTGTTCAGCGGCCCCGGCGGCGTCGGCCGCCTGCTTGATTCGGCTGGCGTCACACTGAACGCAGCAACACTGGAATTGGACGGCAACGCCACCGCCGTCACCGGCGAGACCATCGACTCGGTTACTTCTACCGGCGGATCCAACCTGACGATTAAGAAGTCGGCAGCTACCTTCACAACCACCCTCACTCTGGGCAACGCCACCGCTGCCTTCAATCGAACGAACAACGGCACCTTCCAGATCAACACCTCCGCCGCCGCCACCCTCGGCGGCGACGACCGCATCGTCATTACAAACGCGGCCGCGCGGCCTACTCTTAACTCTGTAAACACAGGAGAAGCCGCAGCCAGTTCCGCGACTGCCGGCTTCCTCATTAACGGCACCGACAACACCTTCGTGACCTATGGCGCGAACGGTCTTGCGAACACGACCTTTAGTGCAAATCTTCTCACCGCCGCGAATGCAAATGGGACTGACATCATCGATGTGACCACCGCGCAGGCGCTGGTTGCAAGCCCAACAGTCTATGGCCTTCGCGTCAGCAACGTCGCCGGCACCATCACCGGGGCACAGACTGTTACCGTTGGTGCGGGTGGTGTGATCGCCACGGCCACCAACACGACCGCGGTCGCGTCCACGCTGGCCTTCGGCGCTAACGAAGCCATGTTCTATGTCGCCAGCGGCGTCAATTACACGGACTCCGGCGTCATCAGCGGCGCCAATGGGCTTACCAAATCCGGCGCTGGCAACCTCTGGGTATCCTCCGCGTCCAACTCGATCACCGGCAACATCAATATCAACGCCGGCGGCTTCGTGCTTCAAGGCGCGGGGATTGTACCGACCGCCGACGTGCTGAACTTGAACGGCGGCACCCTGTTTCCCCGCATTGACGCCAACACAAGTTGGGCGAATAGCGTCAATGTCACCCAGAACAGCACAATCGACGTTAACCGAAACGTTGGGGCCATTAGCAACGTGGTTTCCACGTTCGGCCCCCTCACGATCGCTGCCGGGCGGACGCTCACCGTCTCCGGCGGCAACGGGTACTCGCTGGTGACCGGAGCCGCCACGCTTGGCGCCGGCTCGTCGATTTCCGCCACCACCGCCGCGATGACCTTTGCCGGGGCTACCTTACAGGGGAGTGTCACCCTCAATGCCACTGCGAACATCACCTCCACAGGGACCATCACTGACAGCGGCAGCAACTTCACGCTGACCAAGACCGGCACCGGCCGCTTCGACTACACCAGCACCACCGCCCCCACCCTCGGCGGCGCCGCTGGCACCAACCTCAGCGGCACCGGCGTCAACCAATGGAACCTGCCGTTTACTGTCGCACTGACGGCCGCCAACAATATCGCCTTTGGCGGCACCTTCGCCTCCCCAACCCCCATCACGTTGAGCGGCGGCGCTGCCTTTAGCTTGAATCCTAACTCCACCGTCGCCAGCACCGGCCTCTTCACCCTCAGCAATCCGGTAGTGGTCGGCGTCAACAGCACGGGCGGCCTGTACGGCTACCAGAACGCCAACAACATCGCGAGCGTCGTCGTCAATGACACCTTCTCGGGCGCGATTAACCTGGGCGGCTTGCTCACCATCGGCAACCCGGGCAAACAGCAATGCGGGCGGAAATCTACAGTACACCGGCAATATCACGGTCGACCAGTCAATCGCCGGCATTCGGGGTCTGACGTACGCCACCAACAATAACCGCTCCGCTGACGTTACCGGCAACATTGTGGACGCGGCCCCCGGCGTGGCCAACCCGGTCTATCTCTCGGTGTTGAATGTCTCCGGCGTTGGCAACTCTGGCGCGATGAACATCAACGGCACGGCCAATACCTACGCCGGCGGCACCATTGTTGGCATCAACAACAACATGAATGCCAACAACTACCAGCCGGGCATCGTCAACGTGGCTTCCGGCTCGGTCCTCGGTACGGGGAACGCGACGGTCTTGGCAGGCGGCGAACTTCAGCTCAACGCTCTGACCAACCTCGCCAGCGGCAAGAAGGTCACTGTCCAGAGCAACGGCTTTTCGGCCGGTATGCTCGGCATCACCTTCAACTCCGATCCGTCGTCGATCATTGATCCCACGTCTCAAGGCGTGCTCAGCCTGAACGTTGCGACCTTCAGCACCGCCATCACCAACCCCGGACAGCTCTTTGTTGGCGGCGCGTTGACGAACACCGCGGTTTCCTATACCGCCGCCACGCTCGGCACCCCGGACGGCATATACCGCGTCGGCGGCGGCTATGGCGCGCTGACCATCACCAACCCCAGCAACAACATCTTCACCGGCACCAACTCCCTGGTGATTGGCCAGAGCGTCTACAACGGCGGCGGCAATACCGCCAACGCCGGCGTCACGATCAATAACAGCAACAACTTCTCCGGCGGTACGACCGTCGACTTGATGAGCTCCACGTTAACGGTCGCCAATGCGGGTGGTTTGGGCACGGGCGGCCTGAACGTCGAGAGCGGCACCGTCAACTTCACGGCGGGTGCAACCCAGAGCCTTACGGGGGCGGTCCTGATCCAGGGCGGTACCGTCAATGCCAGCATCGCCAACGTATTGGGCACCGGCTCCCTCACAGTCAATAACGGCACGCTGGTTCTAACCACTGCACAAGCGACCAATACAGGCACCACGGTCATTGCAGGCGGTACCGTCACCGCCAACACTGTCGCCGGTTCGCTCGGCACCAATCCGATCACCTTTAGTGGCGGTACCATCAATGCAGGCGTTACGGGCGCGATGGCTGCAACTACGATCACCATGAGTGGCGGCACCCTGAACGCCACAGCGGCCAATGCCCTCACCGGCACCATGAGCATGAGCGGCGGCACCCTGAACGCAACGGTCGCCAACGCCATCACCGGCAGCAACCTCACCACCACCGGCGGCACCGTCAATTCGAGTGTCGCCACCGGCCTGGGCGCTGCCACCAACAACCTCAGCCTCGGCGGCACCCTGAACATCACCGGCGCTGATCAGACCTACAACAACCTCACCGTTAATTCCGCTCTGCTCATCAATGCAAATACCAATCTGACTTTCACGGGCAACGTTACGCAGGGAGCCAACACCCTCACAATCGCAAATACGGCATTCGTCACCAATGGCGTCAGTCTGCCGGGTGGCGTGGTCATCGTCAACGGCACCACCACCGGCACCGGGGCCACGATTGTGCAAGGCACGGCTGGAACCGGCACCACCGCCAACACCGGAGCCTTGGGCGGCGCAGTTCGCCCCCAAAACGATGGCCGGCGTCAGCAGCGGCAACCTCAATCTCGCCGGCGGCGGTGCCTTCATCCTCGGTGATGGCACCAACAACCCGAGTTGGGCGCAGTTCAGCGCCAATCGCTCCGCCGGATTTGGCTCAGGCGCCAACCAGTGGCAGATTACCACTGAAGTCATGCCCCTTTTGGGCAACGGTAACCTGACTGTTAGCGAACCCGGCGCATTCGCGGCCCGTGGCGCGGCCGTTCAAATTGGTTCCTCGGGCGTTACGACGACCAACTTGTCGTCCAGCACCTTCAACATTGACTTTGCTTTAGGTTCGTCCGCTAAGGTTGGCGGCACGTTCTACGCTAACGCGGCCGTTGAAATCGGTCAGGACACCGCCTTCACGGCAAAACACAACATCTGGATTGCTCCCACCGGCCCGGGCCTGACCGGCGCGGCTGGAACCGGCGTTGTCAACAAGATTAGCGGCAACCTCAGTGGCGCGGGCGCATTAGTCTTCTCGTCCACCGGCACGGCCCCCACCGATGGCCAAATCGGTGAAGTAATCCTCTCCGGTACCAACACCATCACAGGTTCCTCAACCGTCGAAATGGATGGCGGGTCCAATGTGAACTACGTCAGCACTGGGCCCGGCGGCATGATCATCAGCACGGTTGACAATAACCCAGGCACGCGCGGCGACGTCTTCGTTCGATTTGCCAGTCAGGCGGCGCTGCCCAGCGCGACCACCACCCTGTCTTACTTGCTTGCCAGTCGTTATGGAAACATCAACAGTCCACAGGAGCCGGACGGCCGTAGCGGTTATGGCTTCACCGCGACGAATGCCACCAATGGCAACTTCTTCCACTTGAATTCCGGTTACAAGATGATGCTCGGTGGCCAGTACAACGGCCCCAGCGGCGCGACCCTGTTCTCGACTGGCGACGGCGTTGCCAACGCCAGTGCTACACTTGAGAACTCTGTCGTTGGCCTCATCTCATCTGGTGCTGCCGTGGCTGCCAACGCCGACGTGCTCGTGCGTGATGGTGCCTTCGGCCTCGGCTCCTTCACCGGCCAGGCCGGCGCGGTGTCACAGGGCGCCTTGAAGTTCGAATCCCTCAACTTGACCTCGGGTCCTGCCAATGGAGGCACAGCCACAGATCCCGGCTTGCTCTCCGCGGCCTCCGTAACCACCGATTCAGCTGCCCGAACCCTCATCAAGCGCGGCATCGGCACTGCCGTTCTGAATAACGTCTCTTATGTCCTGAACGATGGCAGCACCGACAATAGCGCACAGTTCAACTGGCTCGTCGGTACGGGCATCGCTGGAGCGTTCGACGGCGGTGCAATCCGCGAACTAGGTACGGCTGGCACCCAGACGCTCAGCGGTGTGAAAGTCAAGTTGCAAGGCGGCGTCATCGAATTCGGCGCTGCGCCCCGCACCCTCACCCTCGGCACCGCCATCGGCCAGATCGACATGAGCGGCGTCGGCGGTGGCGGCTTCTCGGCCTTCGGCGGCAATCGCAACATCAGCGTCAACGCCGGCGCGGCCATCACCTGGGGCACCACGCAGACCGCCAACTGGGTCGCCAGCGGATCGCCGCTCATCTTCGGTTCGACAACGGCCGACAGCACCGCTGTCCTCCAGAACAACATCGTCCTGAGCGCCAACCAGACCATCAACAGCGTTCGGGGCGTCAATGCCACCCCGACCACCACTCCCGAAGGCCAGATCACCGGCGCCATCAGCGGCGGCTTTAGCCTTACCTTCAACGCCGAAAACCTCCCGGGTGGCGGCGTCCTGACGCCAGGCACCGTCTCCCTCCCCAACGCCAACGGCTACACCGGCGGCACCACCATCAACGGTGGAGCGGTTTTGATCAGCAACAACAGCTCCCTTGGTACGGGTGCCGTGAGCGTCATTAGCGCCACGCCCAGTTCCACAGTGCCGGACGCGGCCTTGCAACTTCAGGGGAACATTACCGTCGCCAACGCAATCACGACGTCCGGCCGCGGCATCAATTCGACCGGCGTCATTCGCAACGTCAGCGGCAATAACTCCATCACCAATACCTTCAGCGTCACCACGGGTGGCGGCAACAGCACCATCCAGTCCGACTCCGGCACCCTCACCTTTGGCGCCATGACTGTCGCCGCCGGCCAAACCACCCGCGGCATCGTCGCCCAGGGCGCCGGCAACATCAATGTCAGCGGAGTCATTTCCGACGGCACGGCAGGTTTATTCACTGTTCAGCAAGCTGGCCCGGGCGTCCTGACGATTTCCAACTTGAGCGGCAGCTCTTACACCGGTGGCACCACCGTCACCGGCGGCACCCTGCTCCTCACGAACTCCAGCGGCTCGGCCACCGGCACCGGCACGGTCGGCGTTACCAGCGGCACCCTTGCCGGCAACGCCTCGGTTTCCGGAGCCGTCACCATTGGCTCGGCGCCCACATCGCCCCGCACCTCAACACAACCACCAACGGCGTCCTTACCCTCAGTGGCGGGTTGACATTGAGCACTGGTTCGCAGGTCGACCTGAACGTCGGCAGCGCCAGCGATCTGATTAACGTCACCGGCGGCTTCACCATCAGCGGCACCGATAGCGTCAATATCTCCAGCATCGGCCTCGCCCCCGGCACCTACAAGTTCCTGGATTTCGGAAGCGGCAGTGCCCTGGGCGGCGGCAGCTTCAGCATCGGTACGCACCCGGCCGGAACCTACACCATCCTTGGTCCCTCAACCGGTGCTGCAACCAGTCATGAATTTGATCTCCAGGTCGCCCTCACCCAGAACACTTGGACCGGCTCTGACCCCGCCAGCACCCCCTCCAGCGCCGCCTGGAACATCAACAGCGCCACGAATTGGACCGCCAATAGCTTGAAGTATCTCGAAGGCGATGCCGTCACCTTTGGCGATGGTCCGACCAATCGCAACATCTTCATCACCGGCACCGTTAACCCCTCCAGCGTTGTCGCCAACAACTCTGCCGGTGACTATTCCATCACCGGAGTCATCGGCAACGGCTTCAACACGGGTGTCTCCAAATCAGGCACCGGCACTCTCACGCTCTCGGGCCTCAGCACCTACACCGGCCAGGTCGGCGTAAAGGCCGGCACGTTGTCGGTCGACAGCATTGCCGACACCGTCGGCAGTGCGCTGGGCCTTGGCACGTCGCTCGTCCTCGGCGACACCCTCGGCAACACAGGCGGAACGCTCCGTTACACCGGCGCGGCCACCCCAATCACAACCGCACGCTCAATTCTCATCAACGGCCCGGTCAGCGGATCCACAATCAGCACCATCGACACCGGTGCATCCAATCTCACCTTCAACGGCGCGGTAACCGGGCTTGGCGGACTAAACAAGGCCGGCGCTGGAACACTGACACTCGGATCGACCCTCAACAACAACACCGGCTCCGTCACCGTCAGCAACGGCACCCTCAGCACCGCCAGCTTCGCTCCGGCGCGGCCGGCACTACATTGACGGTTGGCAGCACCGGCAACAGTGCCACCTATCAGTACACGGGCATCAGCAATACCGAAAATCGCGCTATCGCGCTCGCCGGAACGGCCGCGACGATCAGCATGACCCAGCCCGCAAACAACCTCACCCTCTCAGGAGCAATCAGCGGTAGCACCCCACTGACCATCAACACACCTGGAACCGTCACCCTCACAGGCGCGAACCTTCACAGTGGCGGCACGACCTTGACGGGTGGTGGCACCTTGTCCATTCCTGTGAGTGCGACAAGCAATGCCCTGGGCACCAACGGCCTGACACTCGGTACGGCTGGCAGCACCCTGTCCATTACCGGCAACGTCGCATCGGCGATGACTGCTAATCTGTACCTGGCAACCGGGCGAACCAACCTCCAAAATGACAACTTCCCTGCCCTGCAAGGCGGCGTTTACACGCTAACCAGCACGGTGAACTACAACGGCCTCGTCACCGGCAATCCCAACGGCCTCGCTTACTCCAACGCTGGTACTGCTGGGTTCACCAATACCACCGGCGATACCGAAATTGGAGCGGTCTTCTCAAATGCCGCCGTCAGCACTAATGCGAGCAATTTCACCGCGATTTTCAGCAGTGTATTCCGTCCCCAAACCACCGGCACCTATACCTTCCAGGTCAGTGGACAGGATGACAACGCCGTCTTCTGGCTCGACAAAAATCAGAATGGGACGTTTGACACGGCTGCCACTGAAAAGTTGATCGACGTCGGCTGCTGCGGTACGACGACAACCGCCACGGCTGCCCTTGTGGCCGGACAGTCCTACAAAGTCGCATGGGCTGTCGAAGACACCGGCGGCGGCTCAGGTCTGGTAGGGTCCTTCCAAGCCCCCGGCGGCCTGATGACCATCGTCAACCCGAGCGATCCGCTTCAGGCGGCGCTTCGGCGCCTACGGCCGCGACGCAGGCCAACTACGCCGCCACTCCCCTCAATGTCGCTGCCTCCGGCACGGTGAACGCCTCCGGCTATGTGCCGTTCGGTGCTCTGACGATGACCGCCGGCACAACCCTCTCCACTTCAGGCAGCAACGAGTTGCGTTCCCAACCTCTGCGCTCAACACGTCTGGTGCTTACAACTTCGCGCCGGTGCCGGAAACACGATCGCCCTGGGCACAATACTTGACAGCGGTGCATCGCCCAGCATCAACCTCACAACAACCGGCACACTGCTTCTTGATGACGTATCGAGCGCGGCCTTTGTCGCGCACCGACGTTCAACCTCACTGCGGCCGGAACGCTGCTTGTTGGCTTCAATGGCAGTACGTCGCCTCTGCGCGGCGCTGCCGTGAATCTGAACGCAACGGGCGAACATTGACTTTCCAACCCCTGACCAGCACGGCCGGCCCGGCCTTTGCCGATGCCATCAATGTCAATCAGAACGCCAACCTTAATTTGAACACCGGTGCCGCACTTACCCTCAGCGGCACCATCTCGATCGCCAGCGGCAAAACCCTGAGCATCGGCGGCACCTCCGGTGTCGGCGTGATCTCCGGCCTTGTGCAGGGTGGCGGCTCAATCACGTCCGTAAGTCCCAGTACCTTCACCCTCAGCAACGCCAACAGCACCTTCAGCGGCGGCACCACCTTTGCCAGCGGCTCCACCATCATCTTCTCCACCAGTAGCACCGGCGGCCCCAATCCACCAACGGCTGGTCCCTTTGGCACCGGCGCTCTCACATTCTCCGGTGGCCAGATTGCCTCCAGCACCAACGGGTTGACCATCGGCAACGCCATGAACTTCGGCGCCACCCGCAACGTCTTCCTCAGCGGCGGCAGCTTCACGCTCGCGGGCAACATGGATATTGGCTCCGCCGGCGCCACCCTCACCACCAATTACGGCGGCACCCAAGGCCAAACACTCTTCACCACCTTCTCCGGCGTCATTAGTGGTACCGGCGCCCTCACCAAACAGGTCAACGGCGGAAATGTCGGCGGCGGCATTATTTTCAACAATGGCAACAGCACCTTCAGCGGCGGCTATCTCAACACTGCCGGCTTCACCGGCATCGGCGCCGATTCCACTCCAACTGTGGGCACCGTTACCAAGGGCCCACTTGGCACCGGCACCGTCACCAATGGCGAAGGTCAATGGTTCTTCAATCCCGGCACCAACCTGCAAACCATCGGCAACGCCCTCGTTGTCGGTGCCGCCACCAACCCGTCCAACACAGGGTGGGATGCCCGCGCCGGCGGCCTGAACTTTACTGGCGCCACCACCCTTTCGGCGGCCGTCAGCAGAATCTACCTCGCGGCCGGTGCAACCAAGGACATAACTTTCAGCGGTGTCGTCAGTGGCACCGGCAAGAGCCTTGAATTGTGGGCCGGTAGCGGCAGCAGCACGACTGGCAATTTCGTTCTCACCAACGCCAACACCTACGACGGCACCACCACCATCGACCAGGGCAACCTCGTCGTCACCGCCAGTGTTGGGGCCACTGGCGCCAGTCCCCTGGGCAATCCGGCTGGCAGTAACGTCGTCACCATCGGCGGCACCAACAGCGGCACCGGCGTGGGTGGCTTATTCACCACCGGCGCGAATCTCACCGTCGCCCGGCCGATTACCGTGGCCAACCTCGGCACTGGTGCATTTAGCATCGGCGGCCTTGATGACAACAACGCCACCTTCTCAGGCTTGATCACCCTGGCTCGATCTGTCAGTCTCAATTCCGCCGCCGTCACCGGCGCCAACGCCACGGCCTTCTCCGGCCAGATCACCGGCGCAGGTGGAATCACCAAGACCGGCACTGGCCTTGTCACTCTCACGAACGCGGTCTCAGCATCCCAGAACAACTTCACCGGCGGCATCACGGTTAACGCCGGCATCCTTCGCCCATCCAACGTGTTCGCTGTTCCGGCGACGAACACGGTCGGCAATACACTCACAGTCACCGGCGGCACACTTGACCTAACCAATATCGGCAGCACTTATGGCGTGCCAGCCATTTCCGGCAACACCGGCGGCACCCTCGCTCTGGGTGGGTTGGCATTGACGGCCGGCAGCGGCAACACGAACACTGCCTTTGCTGGAACTATCACCGGCACGGCCGGCAGCAGCCTGACCAAGACCGGTAGCGGAACGTTGGCCCTGACCGGCAGCAACTCCTTCGCAAGCACCACCGTCACCTCCACTGGCGTCCTGGAAGCGCCCGTTTACGGCTCCAACACCCCCATCGGTGCGGGCACGCTTAACCTCGGCGGCGGCTCAATTTTCCGCGCTGGCTCGTTTGTCAACAACTTCGGTGGCGTCGGCAACGGCTGGAACGTCAACAATAGTGTAATTTCCAGCACCCCCATCACGTCCGATGTCCTGACTCTGACCGATAATGGCGGCAACGAAGCTCGCACCGCCTTCTTCAAGCAGGCGGTTCCTGTCAGCGGCAGCTTCAACGCCAACTTCACCTACACGCCCTCGGGCGCAAAGGTAGCGGACGGCGTCGCCTTCATCCTTCAAAACTCAGCTGCTGGCGCCAGCGCATTGGGCGGCGCTGGTGGTGGTTTCGCATATTCGGGCATCACTTCCAGCATTGGCGTCGAACTGAACATCTACTCCGGCGCCGCCGGCGGCATCGGAACTGCTCTGGGCCTTAACGGCAGCATTCCCACCAACACCGCCGTCACGCCCGTCTCGCTGGGCGGTGGCAACCCGATCAATGTCCAGTTGATCTACAATGCCCCCACGACAACGCTGACAGAGATCCTCACGGATCCCACCGCCAGCACGACCAAGACCACCGTGCTCAGCACCACCCTCAACCTGGCAACGCAGCTGGGCGGCACCACGGGCTTCGTTGGCTTCGGCGGTGCAACCGGCGGGTCTGCCGCAACGCAGGCCATCAGCAACTTCAGCTTTGCCGCCAACAACATCGCCAATTACAACGTCCCTGTCGTCGTCGGCACCTCTTCCACCATCGACGTCCCCCTTGGCGGGGCTGCCAGCTTTGGCGCCCTGACTATTAACGGCACAAGCCAGGCTCTCAGCATCACCAACGGAACGGCTTACTTTGCGAGCACCGCTAACGGTGGCACTACTCCTTCTATCACTCTGGGCACCGGCAGCAACATTGGCTACAACCAGTCCACCACCAACACCTTCGCTGTTCCAATGAGCGGCACCGGCGGCCTGATCGTCAACGGCTCCGGCCAGCTCAACATCGGCGCTGCCAACACCTACTCGGGCGGCACGACCCTGAGCTCCGGAACCCTTGCCCTCACCAGCAGCACCACGACCACTACGGGCTCCATCACCAACGGCCCCCTCGGCACCGGCACGATCACGATCACCGGTGGCACGCTCAACGATGGCGGCGGCGCTCGCACCATCGCCAATGCCGTCTCCATGTCCGGCAACGTCACGTTCGCCGGCTCAGGTAGCTTTACTTTCGACAAGCAAACCCTCACCACGCCCAACACGTTCGCCCTGGCAGGTAACACGGTCCTCACCGTCAGCAACACGGCCACCATCAACGACGTCGTGACAGGCGCTTCCTCAAGCCTCGGCAAGTCGGGCTCGGGCACTCTGATCCTGGGCGGCAATAACACCTACGCCGGCGGCACCACCGTCTCCACCGGAACGCTGCTCGCAACCAACGCCGCCGGAACCAGCGCTACCGGCACCGGGAGCGTCACCGTGAACTCCGGTGCTATTCTCGGCGGCACCGGCACCATCGCCCCCACGGGCGCGAACATTACGACCATCCTGAGCGGCGGCAAGCTCGATCCGCACATCGGTGCCGTCCCCAGCCAGCTTACCGTCAACAACGGCCTCACCTTTAACAGTGGTGCTTTCCTGGATTTCCTCCTCAACAGCAACACCACCGCCACCAACGGACCGGCCACCTTCGACAATGTCAGCGGCCTTAAGGCCGGCGTCGCCAACGGCATCCTGACGTTTGGCGCGGGCTTTGAAACCTTGAACCTCACCGGGGCCTACACCGGCACCCAGGCTGGAAGCACCTATCACCTGTTCAGCGGATTCAGCAGCGTCGTGGGCGCGGGCAACCTGATCCTCGGCAGCCATGCCTCCAACCCCACCGCCAACTTCAATCTCACCGCCACCGCCAGCGGCATCGACCTCACCGTCTTCTCCGTCACCGCCTGGACCGGCGCTGCCAGTGGGCCTTCGCCTGCTGTCGGCACGTGGGATACCTCCACCGCCAATTGGACCGGCGGCACACTCAGCAAGTTCACCGCCGGCGACGCCGTCCGATTTGATGATGTAAGCAACCCGAGCAACACCACCAACGTTCAAGTGGCAACCGGCACCTCCGTCACCCCGGCCTCTATTGTGGTGGCCGGAGCCCGCAACTACACCCTCGATTCCACGCTGGCTTCCGCCAACGGCATCGCCGGCGCGTAGCGATAACATCACGATGACCGGCTCTGGCACTCTCACCCTCAAGGGCACAAATACTTATGGCGGCGGAACCGCCATCCTGACCGGGTCCGTCGCGGTCGATGGCGACGCCGCTCTGGGTGCAACCGCTGGCAATGTCACCGTCGGCGATGTCGTCGCCGGCACCAGCGGTGCATTGCTCTACACCCAGGGCTCCACCGTCACCACCAGCCGAAACTATAACTTCGTCACGAATGCCGCAGGCGTTCCTTCCGGTGGCGGCGGCAGCATCGACTTCAACAACCAGAACGCAACGCTCAATGGCGTCATCGGTGGCAACGGCCCCTTTACGGTGAAGAATGCCGGAACCGTCACCTTGGCGAACGCCGCCAATCTCCTTACCGGCTCCATCGCGGTGCAGCAAGGCACATTGGCCGCCTCCAGCCTTGGAAGCCCCATCGCCGGCGCAACTCTCACCCTCGGCACCACCACCAACGCCGCGACCTTCACGGAAACCCTTGCCTCAGGCAACGTTTCCGAAAGCCGCAACGTCCTCCTCCCCTCCACCGTCACCCCCAGCGCGGGCGCTGGCACCATCTCCGTCACCAACGCCGCCACCAACCTCACCCTCACCGGCACCGTCTCGGGCGGCGGGCTGAACAAAACCGGCGCGGTTCATTGATCCTCAACGGCCAGGTCACCAACAGCATCGGCGCAACCAGCACCGGCACCGTCTCCGCCGGAAAGCTGGTCCTCAACAACACGACCTCCGGCAGTGCCAACAACTTCGGCGGTCAGAACATCTCCATCGGCACCGGCGCCGCCGTCTACGCCGCCCCCGGTGCAACCGCCGCCACCAGCGCTATCAATAACAGCTTAATCACACTCAATGGCGGCACGTTGAGCACGCCGATGACAACGACCAACAATGCTTTCACCGCCAACTTGTTCATGACCACCGGCCTGGGCGTCGGTACCAGCCTGTCGGGCGTCCTGGGCAACACCGCCTTCATACAGCCCGTTGTCGTCTCCCAGCCAATGTCCTATCTAAGCGACGCCAATTTCGGCACCCTCTTTGGGAACCCCGCCAATGGCCCCCAGGTCAATGACAACAAATTTACGGCCGTCACGCTCGCCAATTTCACAGCGCCAAACACTGGCACCTACACCTTTAAGCTCCTGGCCAACGATGACACCGCGGCCATCTGGCTCGACAAGGACCAGAATGGCGTCTTTGGAACTGCTGCGGCTGAAATGCTTGTGACGAGTCCGTGCTGCAGCCCCGGCGGCACTGGCACCGCCAGCCTCACCGCCGGGCAGACTTATGAACTCGCTTTCGCCGTCGAAGACACCGGCGGCGGCTCCTCGCTGGCCATCCAGTTCTCCGAGCCCACCGGCCCCAACGGCACCCCCATCACCGCGCTTACCACGATCGACCCAAGCTCGGCAGCCCAGGCAGGCCGCTGGAGTGCGATCAATGTCGGGTCGCTCGCCGATCACAGCACTGCCACTGTTGCCACCGTCGCTGGAACCTCCTCGACAATTGATCTTAAAGCGACCACGACCAAGTTCGGGAACCTTTCCATTGGCGCCGGCAGCACTCTCAACGTCACGGCTTCAGGCCCCGGGGCTACCAACACCGGCCTGGGTGACACCCTGGCCTTGGCCGCTACGACGGTCAGCTTCCCCGCCACTTCCTTCAGCGGCGGCGGAACCGACACTATCAACAGCAATTCCACGATTAACCTCGGTAGCGTCTCCGATGGCGGCACCGCCCTCACCAAGCTCATTCATACCGGCACCGGCAACCTCGCCCTCGAATCCGATGGCACCGGCACCGCCGGCCACAATCTCAGCGGCCTGGGCACCTTCTCCGCCAGCCAGCTGGCCATCAATGCCGGCAGCCTCACCCTCGTCGGCAACGCCGGCCAAAGCCCTGTCGGCACCGGCGTCGGCATCACACTCGCCGCAGGCGTCACCAGCCTCACCCTCAGCGATCGCACCAACGGCTCGGCCGAAGCCGTCGCCATGCCCGTTGGCCTCACCCTCAACGACAACACCACCATCACCGCCGCCGCCTCCGCGGATGGCGTAGTCGGCCTCTCCGCAACCCCCACTGTCATCACCCTCGGTGGCGGCGGCGCCAACAACAACCTTATTGTTGCCGCAGGCAAAAACCTCACCCTCTCCACCGCCAACAACTACAACCTCGCCATCGGCGGAACCGTCACCGGCGGCGCTGCCTTCAATGTCACCGCCGGCAACGTCACCCTCAACGCCAACACCACCTTCACCGGCCTCACCACCATCAGCAGCGGGGCCACCCTCACTAACAAAGGCACGCTCACCTCCACCGGCGGTGTCCTGGTCAGCACTGCCGCAATCTTGAACGACAACACCGGCGGCACCCTCACCGGCACCACCACCGTCACCGGCGGCACCCTCAACATCAACCGTGACAGTGGTCTTGGATCATCCACCGTCAGCCTCACCACGGGCACCGGCGCATTCCTCAACTTCGGTGCCACCCAGACCGCGTTCGCCGCCACAAGCTACCCCGCCATCACCATCCCCACCGGCACCGGCATCGGCGGCGACCTCACCGGCTTCAGCTACTCCTCCACGGCCGCCGCGGGTAAGGTCAACTTCGGCGCCAACGCCACCCTCGTCAGCACCGGCGGCACCGATCCCACCCGCGCTTCCTCGGTGGCGCAACCCTCTTCCGCGGCGTTACCAGCCTCTCAGGCGCGCTCACCGGCAACGGCGGCGGCGCCATCGCCGTCGGCGATAACCTCGTCAACATCTACAAAGGCGCCTCCTTCGGCGCCTGGACGCCCCTCGATGCCGGCTCCACCACCACCTCCACCTTCACCGGCTCCATCACCGATGGATCGACCACCGGTACCGGCGGCACGAACACCGGGTTGCTGCTCCAGATGAACGCCCGAAACGTTACTCTCGGCACCGGCGGCGCAAGCCCCTCAGTCCCAACATTGACCACCACCGACACCACCCAGGGCACAACTTCACCACCACTGGGTTGCTGACGATCAATAACTTCCCCACAGGCACCAACCTCGTCACCCGTACTGGCGTTGCCGCCAGCAACTCCCCGGTCACCAACGGAACCACGGGCTTGCCAGTTCTTTCGCTCCCCGCTGGCGCCATCACCTCCGGGAAGAACGTCACGGTCTTAAACGGCCTTCTGTCTCTCGGTGCAGCCAACGCGGTTGCCGCCGGCGGTATCGTCAACATTGGCGATCAGGGCTCGTGGATGACTGATCCGGCCGGTGGCGCTACCAACGGCGTGTACCCCACCAGCGGCACGTTCAATATTCTCCCCGGCGGCGTCGTCTATGACCGCAAAGCATTCGGCGGCCTCGCCGCCGGCGCCACGTTCAACTGGTCGGCTGGCTCCAAGATCGTCATCTATAGTGAAACCGGCGGCAACGTCGACACCACCGCCAACGGCCTCGCAGCCGCCAATGGTCTGGTCGATTGGAATATCCTCTGGAACAACGGCATCGCCTTCACTGGCGGAACCAATGGCGGGCTGATCCTCGGCGACGGTCGCCGCATCACCATGAGCTCCTCCACCGGACCGGCCACCATCAATGCCGGTTCCGGCATCAAAGTCGCCAACGCCACCAGCAACGCACTCATCACCGCGCCCGTCGGCATGACCTTGAACATCGCCGACAACATCAACATGAACCACCCCAGCGTTGCAGGTTTTTCGACACTGCAAATCGGCGACACCGGTACCTACTTCAACACTACGGGTGACAGCACCACCCTGGCCCAGGTTGCTCAGACCGGCACCGTCAACCTCGCCACCACCCTCACCAGCACCGTCACCGCCCCGACCATCAACGTTGTCGCTGGTACGGCCAACTTCGGCATCGCGACAATCGCCGCCCCCATTTCCAACTTCACCACTGGCTCGCCCACCATCGGCACCGTTAATTACTCCACCGGCACCGCCAGCACCTGGAACCTGGACGGCACTGCTACCCGCCTCATCACCACCCAAGTAAACGTATTGGGCGCCACGACCCTCACTGTTAACAAAGTCAACAATTCAAGCCCCTTCAACTTCGTAGGCAACACTCCCACCGGCGGCATTAACCTCAGTTCTGGCGCTAACCTCTCTATCAATCTCGCAGGCTCCGCGGTCGTCCGCGCCAATGTAAGCCTTGGCGGAAACGCCACCCTGACCAACATCTCCGGCACCTCTAACGTGGCGATCGGCAACCTCAACAGCGGCAGCAACACCCTCACTCTCGGTTCGGGCTTCTACAGCCTCACCGGCGGCGTCAATGGCACCGCGGGCGTCACTGCCCTGGTTGCTCCGATCAATTCAACGTTGTATGTCGATCCGGCCAACACCGCCTTTGGCGCCATCAGCTCTGGCCTCGCCAGCACCGCCGGCAACATCACCGTCAACAACCTCATGGAGGTCAAGACCGGCACCAACAACATCATCAACGGCACAATCACAACCCCCGTTACCTCCGTCGCCAATCAGTTGGCCGCGTCGTATTACCGCCCCGCCGCCGTCGGCGCCGCCAACTTTGATACCAACAACGGTGATCCCTATATCACCTCCAGCAGCCTGTCGGGCAATTTCCTCTATACCGCCGGCACCACCTCCGGCGTCCTCACCGGCGCCCTCAGCTACACCAGCCAGGCACTCAAAACCGCCTCCGGAATCGTAGCCGGCGATGATCAGGAACTAGGCGCGCGCTCTGGAAAGGCAAAATCACCATCGGCGGCCCTGGGCCCAATACCGTCCCCGTCGGTGTGGTCAGCTTCGGCCTCGGCAGCGATGACGGCTCCGCCCTCTACATCGACACCAATCGCGACGGCATCTTCCAGACCACCGAAAAAGTCGTGTGCCGATCTCGACGGTCACGCCTATGCCACCGCCGTCGGCGCGGTCGATTTCACCACCCTCGGCGCTGGCACCTACAACATGGCCATTGGCTACTACAACGGCCAGGTGCCGGCCAAAGCCCCAGCATTGACGCTAAGTTCATCGCCGGCGGCACCGTCGCAACCCCCACTGCCTTCGCCAGCCAAAACCTCATCAATCCCACCGCATCGACCCAGACCGGCATCTTCTCCTCCTCGGGTGCGGTCATCGCCGTCGATAGCGGTGCCAGCCTCACCGCCAAGGGCTTCACGATCGATACCCTGAATCTCTCGACCTCCACCTTCAATGTCTCGGATTCCGGAAGCGCCCTTTCCACCGCCTCGCTTCTTAACGTTTCAGGCGCCTCCAGACTCAATGTAGGCGTCGCTGATACCGCGCAAGTCGCCGCGTCTATTTTCACCAGCGGTGCCACGCTCTCCAAAGCAGCCCCGGCACCCTTGAATTCACCGGTCCGCTGACGTTCGGCGGCTCCAACGTCATCAACGTTAACAACGTCGCTAACCCCGCCAACTCCACCCCCACCGTGAAGTTCTCCTCCGCCCTTACCTCCACCGCCGGTGCGGGCCTCATCGTCAGCCTCAATAACGTCGGCTCCACCGCCGTCATCAACAACGTCAGCTTCAATCCGTCCGCCATCAACATCACCAATGGCACCCTCTCCGCCCTGGGCACCGCCAGTTCCACGGCCAACATGCTCCTGAACAGCACCGCCACCTTTAACGTCCCCACCGGCGCTAGCCTCACCCTGGGCGGCACCCTCAGCGGCGTGGGCCTCTTCGGCGGCGACTCGCCAATCAAGACCGGCGGTGGCACCCTCTTCCTCAGCCATGCCAATACCTATGCCGGTAATACCTACCTCCAGGCCGGCACTACCATCATCGACGCCACCGCCAACTCTGACGACCGTCTGGGCTCCATCTTCCAGCCCGACGCCGTTACCCCCGCCGCGACCATCATCGGCAACGGCAGCGCCACCACCACCCTCCGCGCCGCCGCCAACATCACCTCCAGTCGCACCATCGGACTTGGTGATGACAACGCGATCATCAGCGTTGATCCCCTCGTCACCTACACGCTCAACGGACCCGTCGGCGACTACACCGATCCCTTCGCACCCAACGGCTTTGCCGGCAGCTACACCGGCTCCTTGAACAAGGCCGGCACCGGCACCCTTGTCCTGGGCAACACCGGCAACGTCTGGTCCGGCGGCAACACCCGCATTACCGCCGGCACCCTCCAAGCCTCCGCCGCCAACGTCGTCCCCACCACCACCGCTCTGAATATCTCCTCGGGCGCCACCTTCGCCCTCGCTAACAACAGCCAGGAAGTCGGCAGCCTCAACGGCGCCGGCAGCATCACCCTCGGCTCCGCCACCCTCACCACCGGCAATCTCGGCGCGATCGCCAGCTTCACCGGCACCATCAGCGGCACCGGCGGCGGCCTCACCAAGACCGGCAGCGGCACCCTCTCCCTCACCGGCGCCAACCTCACCTACACCGGCCTCACCACCGTCAACAATGGCACCCTGACCGTCAGCGGCATCCTCTCTAATGGAACCGGCGCCTCCGTCACCGGCGGCACCCTCAACGCCGGCAACGTCACCATCCCCCTCAGCGTCTCGGGCGGAGCCATCGCCAACATCAGTTCCAACGGCCCCATCACCACCGGCGCCATCACCAACGCCGGCAACGTCAACCTCCTCGGCACCGGCACCACTACCCTCACCAGCCTCACCGGCGCGGGCGTCACCACCTTCAGCAACAGCGGCAGCCTCCCCTCCATCTCCGGCGGCACCGTCTCTGCCAACGCCGGCCTCCTGAGCGTCACCGGCACCGGCATCTCCGCCGGCACCGTCACCGCTCAAACCCTCAGCCTCCCTGGCTCCATCACCGGCGGCACCATCAGCACCACCGGCGCAGCCACCATCGGCACCCTCAACGCCTCCACCGGGTCCACCACCGTCGGTGGCGTCGCCACCCTCACCACTCTCACCACCGGCACCCTCAACCTCAACGGAGCCACCAGCTCCATCACCAACCTCAACGGCGGCAGCATCACCCTCGCTAACAACGACGCCCTCAGCGTCGCCTCCGGCACCGACGCCGGATCCATCACCGGTGCAGGCAGCCTCTCCAAGACCGGCGCCGGCACCCTCACCCTCTCGGGCTCTAACTCCTACACCGGCACCACCAACGTCTCCGGCGGCGGCACGCTGCTGGTCAACGGCTCCCACACCGGCGGCGGCAACTACTCCATCACCGGCGCAACCCTCGGCGGATCAGGCACCATCAACGTCGGCGCAAACTCCATCACCTTCAACGCCGGCGGCATCCTCGCCCCAAGCGCCACCCTCGCCTCCACCGCCGCCACCACAACCACCGTCACCGCCAATACCGTTTCCTTCGGCAACAACTCCACCTACTCCGTCAACGCCAACGGCACTACCAACGACTTCCTCGCCCTCACCGGCAGCCTCGATGCCGCCCATACCAACACCCTCGCCATACACACGACCAACCCCCTCACCGCCGCCGTCTACAAAATCGCCAACTTCTCCTCCCTGGCCAGCGGCACCCTCGGCACCCAGCTTTTCGGCTCCGTCACCGGCCTGGATACCACCAACTACTTTGTCACCAGTGTCAACAGCGTCTCCAGCGGCATCGACCTGGACATCCAGCACAAGGGCAACATCCTCCTCTCCGCCTCCTCCCTGGCCGCCAATGTCCACCAGCCCGGCGCCTTCGTCACCAACGGCTCGGACTCCACCACTCTCAACACCAGCGTCACCAACACCGCCCCCTCCGGCTCGGCCAACCTTAACTACACCCTCAGCAGCTCTGACGCCGGCGCTGTCTTCTCCAATACCCCCCACTCCGCCACCGCCGGCGGCGCTGCCGACCTCCAGTCCACCTCCTTCACCAGCTCCACCGCCGGCCTCCACGCCATCACGGTCACCGCCACCGACCCCAACGCCACCGGCTCCCCCGCCACCACCAACGTCAACCTCAATGTCTATCGCCTGGCCACCCCCGGCTCACTCTCCTCCCCCAACAACATTGGCAACTTCCGCGTCGGTTCCACCGCCTCCCAAACCCTCAGCCTCGCCAACAACGCCGTCAGCACCGACAGCTTCTCCGAAAAACTGACGGCCACCACCGGCCTCACCGGCGACGCCACCGCCTCCGGCCCCGCCACCCTCATCGCCGCCGGCGCTTCCGGCAACGTCTCGGTCGGACTCAACACCTCCACCGCCGGCGCCAAGTCCGGCACCGCCACCTTCAACTTCATCTCCGACGGCACGCGGCACCAGCGGCCTGGGCACCACCGCCATCGGCAACAGCGGCAGCCCTCAGCGTCAGCGGCAATGTCTACAGCTACGCCGTCGCCGGCTTCACCGCCCCCAGCGTCAACTTCGGCATCGTCCACAAGAACGACAGCGTTTCTGCCCAGAGCCTCTCCATCAGCAACACCGCCACCGACGGCGCCTTCTCCGACAAGCTCGAAGCCAAATTCACCGGTGTCACCAACGCCGGCATCAACGCCAACGGCTCAACCCAGCTGATCAACGCCGGCGCCTCTGCCAACACCGCCCTCTCCGTCGGCATCGACACCACCACCGTCGGCAGCCGCAACGGCAACGCCAACCTCAGCCTCGTCTCCAAGGGCTCGATCAACGGCCTCGACGACCTCACCCTCTCCACCCCCGCCGTCAGCGTCACCGGCCAGGTCAACGAATACGCCCAGGCCGCCGTCGCCTCCCACACCCTTGATGGCGGCGTCAGCTTCTCGGGCAGCGGCAGCCACTACGTCCTGGACTTCGGCACCGTCAACTACGGCTCGGCCAACCTCAACGCCGCCCTCCGCGCCGTCAACACCCTCATCGACTCCACCTTCCAGGACAACCTGGGCGGCTCCTTTGACACCTCCGCCGTCAGCTCCATCTTCAACCTCTCAGGGTTCAACACCACCGGCTCGTTCACCCCCGTCGCCTCCGGTTCTAACTCCTCGGACCTCTCCATCGCCTTCCAGAGCGGATCGGCCTCCAACGCCAACGCCTCCTATGACGACAACCTGATCTTCCACCCCACCAGCATCAACACCTCCTCCACCAGCAACCTCTCCGACATCACCCTCGAGCTCAAGGGCAACATCGCCGCCGTATCCTTCGGCCCCAACCAGTGGAAGAGCGGCACCGCCACCAACTACAACGACACCAACAGCTGGACCAACTCCACCGTCCCCAACAGCGTCGGCGCAGTGGCCACCTTCTCCACCAACTCCGGCGCCATCACCACCAACCCCGCCGTCAGCATCGGCTCGGCCATCACCGTCGGCTCCATGGTGCTGGATTCAGGCGGCTCGGCCAGCCCCAGCTACACCCTCTCAGGCTCTGGCATCACCCTCAACAACAACACCGGCGCCGGCGCCGATCACGCCTCCATCCTCGATAACTCCGGCAGCCACACCATCAACGCCCCCATCACCACCGCCGACAACACCGATCTGGTGGTCGCGGGCTCTTCTGACACCCTCACCCTGGCCAGCCTGACCGTCGCCAGCGGCACCAGCCTCTCCATGAGCCACCTCAGCTCCAACAACGCCGGCACCGTCCACATCAGTGATCTGACCAACAACGCCTCGGCCAACTTCAACGCCGGCTCGGTCACCGTCGACAGCCTCCACGGCACCGGCACCTCCACCATCGCCGCCAGCCAAACCCTCAGCGCCGGAAGCGTCAACCAGAGCGTGGCCAACAACGGCAGCCTGATCGTCACGGGTACAGGCTCCAGCCTCCCCAGCCTCAGCGGCGCCACCGGCAGCCTCACGGTCAACTCTGCCGCCGACTTCGCCGTCACCGGCACCGCCACCCAGGCCAGCCTCTCCAACGCCGGCACCGCCACCTTCGGCGGCTCACTCACCCTCACCGCCGCCTCCACCAACAGCGGCACCCTGAACCTCAACGCCCGCCACCCTCGCCGCCCTCAACAACACCGGCTCCCTCGCAGTCGGATCCCTCGGCAACGCCACTGTGGGCACCGTCACCGGGGCAGGTTCCGCCAGCGTCACTCTCGGCGGCCAGCTAGGCACCAGTGCCAGCTTCAGCCAGGCCAGCCTCACCAACGCCGGCACCGCCACCTTCGGCGGCAACACCACCCTCACCGCCGCCTCCACCAACAGCGGCACCCTGAACCTCAACAGCACCGCCAGCCTCGCCGCCCTCACCAACACCGGCTCCCTCGTAGTCGGATCCAGCGGCAACGCTTCCCTGGCCTCAGTCTCCGGAGCCGGCTCGACCACCGTCCAGGGCCAACTCACCACCGGCGCCTTCAGCCCAGGCCACCCTCACCAACACCGGCACCACCACCCTGGGCGGCCAGGCCACCATCACCGGCGCCACCAGCAACACCGCCACCCTCAACCTAAACGGCGGCACCAGCAGCGCCCACAGCAGCCTCGCCTCCCTCACCGGAACCGGCGGCTCAACAACAGTGGGCACGGGTGCTTATGCCGACTTCAGCGCCAACGTCAGCCAGGCCAACTTCACCACCAACGGCACCGCCAGCCTCGCTGGCAGCCTCACAACGACGGGCGCCACCAGCATCGGCGGCACCAACGGCTCCTTGACCGCCGGCGACGTCTCCACCCACACCCTGGCTGTAAATGCCTCTGCCCCCACCGGCACCCAGGCCAGCCTTGGCAATATCACGCTCAGCGGCACGGACTCCACGCGTAACATCAGTGTGGGTTCACTAAACTCCCTTACCGCCTTGAGCGTCGCCGGAGCCAACGGCTCGATGGCCATCAGCGGGACGGCCACCATCGCCAACGCTTCAGCAGGCGGCATTGATGGCTTTGGCAGCGTCAGCGTCCTGTCGGGCGGCAGCCTTACCACCGATCATCTGGTGCAATCCAGCAATGTTATCGATTCCCCCAGCGCCACCGCCGGCTTGGTCCTCTCCAGCAACTCCACAGTAACCGTCACATCCAAGAATGATGGTGATATGCCCGATCACCGCGGGCTGAGCGTGCTGGACAACCTTGCGTTCCAGACCGATCTGTCTGGCAACCTCCTGGGCAAGCTGGACTTGGCCAACAATGACATGATCATCCGAGCCAGCGATCCGACAGACGCGGCAAACAAGCTGTCGATGGTGGAGCATGCCCTGCGTGAAGGGCGTAACGTTGCCGCCGGCGGCCTGTTTGACGGCACGTGGGATGGTTCCAATGGCATCGTCTCTTCTTCAGCCGCAAGTCATGCCGTTAATGACGGTGTCGAATCCCGTGCTCTGGCCGTCGCGCTCAATGGTGATCAGTTGTTCGGCTCGGTCAGCACCTTTGACGGCACAAGCGTTGGAAACAACGATATCCTGATTAAGTACACCGCCATGGGCGATGCGGCATTTGACGGTAGTCCAGACGATAATTCCGCCGCCATTGTCGGCATCTTTTACAATCCTGACCATGTGGCCTTCGACCCCAATGATCCTTCCACCTACGGCCCCATGCATTGGTATCAGGGTGACTTCAACGCCGATGGCTGGGTGGACGACCAGGATGCGGCCATCATGGGCATCTTCTACAATCCCGACCAGACTCCGCTGACGGCCACCTCGATGGAAAGCCTTCTGCCCCCCGCCATGCAAAGCCAGTACGGCAGCGAGTTTGCACAGGCCTTCGACATGGGCTTGGCCCAGAACCCCGCTTTTGACGGCGCAGGTGGCTTTACCGGTCCCGCCGCGGCTGTGCCCGAACCCGCTTCCCTGGGCCTCCTGGCCATCGCCGCCACAGGATTGCTCGGCCGGCGAAGAAGGAAATCTGGCGAGAAGGCAGTCTGATCAGTTTCGGTCAGGTCCGGTAATTCGAGAATTTCTAAGGAAACAGGTTAACGGACTTGCATTCGTCCGAAGAAAAGGTAGAGTATTATGGCACGGGCAAGAGGGCTGCATCAATTCTGCGGAGGAGCTACGATGAATCGACGGGTTAAGCGAAATATTTCTAGAGCGGTAGCCGCCGCGGCATTGGCCTCCATCGGGCATTCTGCTTGGGCTTCTCCATTTGTCTACTTTGAGATTCTCGCGCGCAACAATGCGAACCAGACCGATGCCTTTACTCCCTCGCTTGCTGTAACTACTGGTGAGGTCGTGCAGTATGAGGTGCTATTAAGAATGGCGCCCGTAGGCACCTCCAATCAGCAAGGTGCTGCCGCTGCTAAGACCATTTCGTCATTGACGATGAATACCGGCAGCACTAATGGCGATGGTGTCAATACGTTCGAATTTGACATGTTTCAAGCCGCCGCTGCGGCGGTGCAAGTAAATTTCGGGTCAGCCCTGACACTGAATACGGACCCGACGCCTCAGAGCAACGATAGCTGGGGTGCAGGTACCGGCCCGAGCGGCGGTACACCCACAGTTCGAAGTGGCTCCAACAACGACCTGATCGGCATTAAGGCTGTTCACGCCAATGGCGTCCAGACAGGAGTGACCGCAGATACCAGCACCTACGAATTGATGGGGTCGGGCACATTTACCGTTGCTTCTGGAAGCGGATTGGCCTTGGTCCAAGCAAAATTCCATTCGCCAGTAACGCTAAAATATAATGGCGGCACCATTCTGGCCCCTACTGCTACTACTGAAGGTGGTAGCGATCCTTATATTTCTTATCAATCCTTGACGCTGAATCCAGTCACGGGCAATAACTCCGACATCGTCCTCACTGGCACCGACAACGTCACGGCATTGGCTGATGGAGCGACTCGGACCGTCGACTTTGGCCGCGTCTTACTGAACTCCGTCACCTCCCAGGCCATCACCCTGCAAAATAACCATAGCAACAGCACGACTTACAGCCTCACGCGCGGTGGCACCCAGGCGGGCGGAACCCTCGCTCTGGTTTCAGCTACTGGGAACCCGGCCGCCACTGACCTCACCGCTCAGAACATGCCTGGCGGCACGCCAGGTACAGCCGTGATGAATGTCGGTCTGAATACCGCCACCACCGGCGACTACCATACCGCCGGGGCGAACATCGTCACCGTCACCAACACTGGCACGGGCGTCACGGATACCAACGACAAAGTCGACCTCCAAGCCACCGTCCTGGGCGACCGCTCCCCCAACTTCACCTTAAGTTTGGGTAATATCGGCCGTCGCCTTGCCGGATCGTCGCTCTCTCTCACCAACCAGTCTGTCGGCCTCACCAGCACCGGCTCCGACAACAACTTTACTCGCGTGGCCGTCAACGGCGTCACATATAACGGCACAACGACCACCGGCAGCATCGGCAGCCAGGCAGTCAATATCGCCAGCGTCTCAGGCAGTGGAAATGGTGTCCTTCAAGGCACCATCACTCCAACTGTCGCCAATACTGAGTCGTTCAGCTATTCACCCGCCGCCCTCACCACCACCGTCAGCTACACCGCCACTGCCGTCACCCCCCGCACCGTCACCCTTCCCGCCGCCACGCTCGACATGGGCCGCTTCCTCAACACAGGCGGCGTCCTGAGGTCTGCCAACTCCTCCATCACCAGCACCACCGGCGACGGCAACACTCAAGCCAACGTCACTCTCGCGGCCAGCACGCCCGTCAGCGATGGAAGCAATACGCTCACCCTCGCCACGGACGGTGCGGTGCTCAACGGCACGACTGCCTCCAGTGCCATCACCCTCTCCCGCACATTCGCCGGCGGCGTCTACGGCAACCTGACCAACGTTGCCGTCACCAACCCCTCGGCCGCCATGACCGGCGAATTTGGGGCCCCCTCCTTCTCCACCACCAACACCCTCAAGTACAACGCCAACCCCGTCCAAGCCGCCACCTATACCGGCACCATTGCTGATCAAGGCCGCATCATGGCCGGCAAGCTGGTGACCAAGATCCTGACCGTGACCGCCAACGGCACACACGCCGACACCGAAGACACCACCAACCTCAACGGCGACAGCACCGCCGGCACTCTTAACGGGCTCAACGGAGCCAGCCGCAGCACCACCACCAGCGTCACCTACACCGCCCCCCGCCCCGGCAACAGTGCGGACTTAAGCACCAACCCTGTCTCTGTCTCCCGCGAATTCAGCAGCGCGACCAGCATCACCGCCGCCGCCGCCGCCGGCACCACCAACTACTTCTATGCTGCCGACGTCGGCACCGCCGGTCAATACTCCGATTCGGACAGCAATTACACCACGCGCGGCACGATTGCCGTCGCTGGAGACTCGTCATCCGGTTTTGTGCTGGCCAACCAGAACATGGGCGATAAGAACGTGAACGGTACTGGTAACGACTTCGGCACCATTCACGTCACCTCCGCCCATCCCATCGAGCCCGGCTACGTTCTCCTCGATATCAACGCTGCCGATACCATGGGGAGTGCCGGACCCGTCACAAAGGGAACTAACAACAGCGCCGACAACCTGGTCGATGCTCTCAATTTCGCCTTCGGCGCCGGCTCTGCCTTTGACACCCCCGACGCCTTTGGCGGCATCCTGAGCCGCTACGCTGGCGCTACCTTCGGGTCCGTCACCACCAACTACGACGTCGTCCTCCACATTCCCCAGCAAAACGCCAATGGCTTCGACTTCCGCTACGACTTCAGCCAAGTCACCGGCCTTGGCCCTGACGAAATCGTCAATGTCGGCGTCGTCCCCGAGCCAGCCTCGATGGGCCTCATCGCCTTGGCCACCCTCGCCGGCCTCACCCGCATCCGCCGCCGCCGAACCCAGAAAGTCTGATCTTCACAACTCCAACCCAGTAACCAATACAGCCTCGGCACTAATGTCGAGGCTGTTTTCTAATCCCGGCAACGACATGCGTTGGACTTCCAGGGCCGGGTGAAGGCCCAAGGCATCGCAGTGGCAAGGGCTCCCGGCCCTTGTTCCCAAAACAAAGCCAACCCACCGATCCCCCACGCAAAGCCCCTCTCTCCCGCAAACTGATAAGAACCCCAAACGCCAACCAGCAGCAATCCCTCCGCGACCCTGCACCTCTGCCACCCGGCACCGACACGGCCCAACCCTCATCCGCTTTTCAATGAACGTCAATCCACCCTATCCCACCCTCGCCCCCACCCCCGCATCGTCACCGCCAAACGCTCCGTTTTCATCCTCTCTGGGTGCGGCGCAGCCTCATGATCAACTCCGTGCTGAACTCCCGTGCCTCCGTTGCCTGCGCTACCGGGCAACGAGGTACTGGATGCTGAAGTGGCGGCAGTCGTCCGTCCAGGTGGTGTGGACATCGAAGTTCGATTGGTTGGCGAGGGATTCGAAAGATTCCAATGTGTATTTGTAGGAGGACTCGGTAAAGATGCTTTCGCCTTCGTTGAAGTGAATTCGCGCGCCGGCGACATGGGCGGTTTGGGAGGCGAGGCTCAGCAGGTGCATTTCGATTCGGCCGGGGAGAGGAGCGTAATGCGCGTAATGGGCGAAGCGATGGACGGCGAAATCGGCACCGAGCTCGCGGTTGATGCGCTGGAGAAGGTTTAAGTTAAAGCGGGCGGTGATGCCGTCGCGGTCGTTGTAGGCGGCGTGGAGGAGGGCGGGATCTTTTTTGAGATCGACGCCGATGAGCAGCGCGCCGCCG
The DNA here is from genome assembly GCA_963788015.1 of uncultured Phycisphaerales bacterium. Taxonomy (GTDB): domain Bacteria; phylum Planctomycetota; class Phycisphaerae; order Tepidisphaerales; family Tepidisphaeraceae; genus JBBRHH01. Next base: position 119,592 of record CAWBEY010000010.1, on the reverse strand, counting down.
GGGCCGCAGATGCGGGCGATGTTGCGCAGAAAGGCGGCGGCTTCCGTGGGCTCGAAGTTGCCGATGGTGGAGCCGGGGAAGTAGACAACGCGCCGGCCGGCGGATTCAGGCAGATCAAAGGAGCGGGTGTAGTCGGCGCAGACCGGCAGGACGCTGAGGCGCGGGTAGCGCGCGCGAGAGACGCTGGGCAGATTGGAGCAGGTGATCGCGCGAGATGTCGATGGGGACATAGGCCGCGGGGTCATGGAGATGATCGAGGAGGATGCGGGTTTTGGTGCTGCTGCCACTGCCGTATTCGATGAGCGCGCAATCGGGGCCGATGACGCCGGCCATGTCAGGGACGTGGCGGCGCATGATCTGCATCTCGGTGCGGGTGAGATAGTAGTCGTCCAGCTGACAAATGCGGTCAAACAGTCGGGAACCTTCGGCGTCGTAGAAGAATTTGCACGGGAGGCGCTTGGGCGATGCCCGCAAGCCGGCCAGGACCTGCTGGCGAAAATCGTCCGTGGCGGGAGCGTAGTCGTGTAGGCAGAGGCTGTCGGTGATGGAAATGGTCATAGCTCCCTCGCCAGTCGGATGCCCGAGAATTGCCAGCGCGCTCTGGCGGAAAGAAGTTGCGATAGGTGCGGCGGATGTGCGATTTTGGCGTGGCGCACGAGCCGCCGCGCAGGACAAACTGGTTGCACATGAACTTGCCGTTGTATTCACCCAAAGCACCCGGCGGCGGGCGATAGCCGGGGTAAGGCAGGTATTGGCTGAGCGTCCACTCCCAGACGTCGCCGAACATCTGGCGGGGGGCGGCGGATGGACTGGAAGGGGAGTTTTGAAGGGGGATGGGGTGATAGTTTTCATCTTCGACAAAGTTGCCGGCGAGAGGAGCATTTTCGGCGGCGTCTTCCCATTCGGCTTCGGTGGGCAGACGTGCGCCGGCCCAGCGGGCATAAGCGTCGGCCTCAAAATAGCTGACATGGCAGACGGGTTCCTCAAGGGCGATGGGGCGCTGGCCCGAAAGGGTGAAGATGGACCATTGGCCGTCTCGTTTTTGCCAGTAGAGGGGAGCTTGCCAGGCTTCGGATTGGACGGTGTTCCAGCCGGCGGAGAGCCAGAGATCTCCGCGCTCGTAGCCGCCATCTTCGATAAAGGCGAGATATTCGGCATTGGTCACAAGTCGGGATGCGATTGCAAAAGATTCGAGGAAGACGCGGTGGCGGGGGGATTCGTTGTCATAGGCGAAGCCGCCGCCGTCGTGACCGATGGCGCGAATGCCTTCGGCAAAGGGGGTCCACTGGAGAGGCTGGGTGGAGGCGGACAAGGGGATGGTGCGGTCGCGGTAAACGGGATGAAGAGGGTTGACCCAGAACGCGTGCTTGATGTCCGTAAGCATCAGCTCCTGGTGTTGCTGCTCGTGGTTCAGCCCGATTTCGATCAGTGGCGCAATCTGTGCGAGGCGCGGGCCGTCGAGGCTTCTGATGAGGGGAAGCATGTGCTGATCGACGTGAAGGCGGTAGTGGTGGATTTCGGCAACGGTGGGTCGGGAGAGCAGGCCGCGTTTGGGGCGGCAATGACGCTCGCCGATGGTGAGGTAGTAGGAATTGAAGAGATAGTTGAACTGGGGATGGAACGGACGGTAGTCGGGGCAATGGGGCTGGAGGATAAAGGTTTCGAAGAACCAGGTGGTGTGGGCGAGATGCCACTTGGTGGGGCTGGCGTCGGGCATGGATTGGATGACATAATCTTCAGGGACAAGCGGCTGGCAGAAGTGATGACTTTGGGCGCGGATGGCGTTGTAGGCGTGGACGAGATCGGTAGCGGAGGAGGAGGTGCAGGGGCCGGGGGAGTCGAGGATGGGGGTGGCGGTGGTGGTCATGGATTTTAAGTTTTAGATATGCGGGGGACGGGCGAACGCACAAGGGGGAAAATGGAGCGGGCGCGGGCAGGTGCTGGCATTATGGCGGAAGCTGTCGCAGAAGGGCGTGCAATCCTGTCTGGCTTCATGAAAGATAGCGCGACAAGAGCAAGGCGACGTGGAAGGAAGTGTCTGGGAAGGGATCGGTTGCCAAGCTTACTCCTCCTGCTTGGGCAGGCCATAAAGGTGATGATCCAGATTGGTTTTTATTGTGGCACGTGGCGGCCGGGTTTGAGGAGGGAGATTTTTACTTTTTCGCTGGGCAGTAATTTCCCCGCATTGATGCGTTGGTCGGGGTCGAAGGCGTACTTGATGCGTTGGAACTGGTTCATGGTGGCTTCATCAAACTGGTAAGGCATCAGGTGGAGTTTCTCGACGCCCACGCCGTGTTCCCCGGTGAGGGTGCCGCCGATATCGATGCAATATTTCAGGACTTCTTCGGCCGCGGCCAGGGTGTTCTGGACTTGGGATTCATCGTGATCGTCATAGAGAAAAATGGGGTGGACATTGCCGTCGCCCGCGTGGAAGACGTTCGAGATCTGGAGGCCATGGGATTTACCGATGCGGTCGATTTCGGCCAGAACTTCGGCGAGTTTGCTGCGGGGGACGCAGGCGTCCTGGGTGCAGTAGCTGTGGGAAATTCGGCCGATGGCGCCGAAGGCAGATTTGCGGGCTTTCCACAGGGCGGCGCGACGGTCGGGGTCGGCGGATGATTCGATGGTGATCGGGGAGTATCTTCTGGCGATGTCGATCAGGTCGGCCATCTGGGCCTCCAGCAAATCCGGGATGCCATCAATTTCGATGAGGGCGAGGGCCTGGGCCTGGCGCGAGAAGCCGAAGTGGAATGCGTCCTCTACGCACTGGACCATGTGGCCGTCCATCATTTCCATGGCGGCTGGAAGATGGCCGGCCGCGATGATGTCGGAGACCGCGTTGCAGGCGTCGGTGGTGGAGGCATAGGTGGCGACGATGGTGCGGAACGCGATGGGCTTGGGGACGAGGCGCACCCACAGGGAGGTGATGATGCCGAAGGTGCCCTCGTGGCCGCAAATAAGGCCGGGGAGATCGAAAGGGCCGGCTTCGTAGCGCGCCGTTTTGGCCGCCGACTTGGAGGATGGAGCCGTCAGGGAGGACCATTTCGAGGCCGAGGATGTGGTTGGAGGTAACGAAATCTTTGAGGGTGTGGATGCCGCCGGCGTTGGTGGAGGCGTTGCCGCCGATGGTGCTGGCACGCTGGCTGGAGGGGTCGGGGGCAAAGTGGTAGGGGTTCAGGGTTCAGGGTTCAGGGTTCAGGTTCTTAGCGGGCTCGCCTGCTCGTGCGTCTTCGGGATCGCTGCGCTGCTGATGATGAAGGTGAAACGTCTTTGTCTCTTACTGAACCCTGAACCCTGAATCCAGAACCCTCCCGCACCGAACCCTGAACCCTGAATCCAGAACCCTCCCGCACCGAACCCTGAACCCTGAACCCCGAACCCTCCCCCGCTGAACCCTCTCTTGCCACGGCATCCGACAGAGCGGTGTTGCGGACGCCGGCCTCTACGTGGGCTACGCGGTTTTCGAGGTCGATCTTCAGGATGCGGTTCATGCGGGCGGTTGAGACGACGACGCCCATGTCATAGGCGACACACCCGCCGGCGAGGCCGGTGCCTGAGCCGCGCGGGACGATCTGGGCATCGTGGCGGACTAGCACGTTCACGATCTGGGATACTTCGGCCGTGGAAATGGGAAAGACGACGGCCGCGGGGCGGGCGTGGGCGATGGTGAAGCCGTCCGATTCGTAGACGAAGAGCTCGTTGGGGTCGGTCAGGATGCGCTCGCGGGGAAGAAGGTTTAGAAGATCGTTGATAAGATCGTCGCGCGCCATGAGGTGTCATTATAGGGGAAGGCTATGTGAGAGCGCGGCGTGGTCTACTATGCTGTTATTCTTGTAGCCGCGATTAGCCCATGAAGATTCTCATCACAGCCGGCCCGACGCGAGAACCTATTGATCCTGTGCGCTACATCGGCAACCGGAGTAGCGGGCGGATGGGAAGTGCGCTGGCGGCGGCCGGTCTGCGGGGGGGGCATTTAGTGACGCTGATTCTGGGGCCGGTGGTGGTGGAGATGCCGGCTGGAGCGCGGCGTGTTGATGTTGAGACGGCGGCGCAGATGCAGGAGGCGGTGATGCGGGAGTTTGGGGGGCATGATCTGCTGATTATGGCGGCGGCGGTCGCGGACTATCGGCCGGTGCGGACCAGCAGCGAGAAGCTTACGCGGCGGGGCCGGCTGTTGATTGAGTGTGAGGCGACGGTGGATATCGTGGCCGCGGCCAGTGCTGTTAAACGGGCCGATCAGCGCACGGTTGGGTTTAGCCTGGAATCGGCTGGGGATGTTGAGCGGGCGCGGGAGAAAATGAGCGCAAGGGGCTGGATTTGATTGTTTTTAACCCGACGCAAACGATGGAGAGTGTGACGATTGAGGCGATTTTGCTGTGGCCGGGGGGGCGGAGGGAGGCGCTGGGGTGTCGGTCGAAGGGGGAGTTCGCCGATAACCTGTTAAAGCGGGCTGAGGAGCTCTATGAATAGGCGTTTCTGAGCCGCTGGAGAGGTTGAGGCAGTCAAGGAGGATGGAGTTGGCCGGTGCAATAACAGTTCGAGTGCGCCGCGCGGCGGGCGCGGAGGATGTGCCGCTGCCCCGGAAGATGACGGAGCACGCTGCCGGTTTTGATGTCGCGGCCGCCGTGCCTGCGCCGGTGGTGCTCGCGCCGGGGGAGATTCGGCTGATTCCCTGCGGTTTTCATCTTGCGATTCCGCACGGCTATGAGGGGCAAATCCGGCCGCGCAGTGGGCTGGCCAGCCGACATGGCATCACGATGATTAATACGCCTGGGACGATTGATTCGGATTATCGAGGGGAGGTGCATGCGGCGCTGATCAATCTGGGGGGTCAGCCGTTTGAGATTACGCGCGGGATGCGAATTGGACAGCTTCTGATCAGCCCGGTGCCGGAGGTGGAGATGCTGGAGGTTTTGGAGTTGGACGACACGCAGCGCGGGCAGGGCGGATTTGGGCATACGGGGCATTAGCAGATACACGAGACTCAATGGACCGTTCACAAACACTTCGTCGATTGTTGATCTTCTTCCTGGCGGCCGTCTGGTTTTTCCTGATGCTGGCCGTGGGCAGCTTTCACATGGATGACTGGCCCAGCCATCAGGTGTATCCGTATCCGTCCGTCAGCCAGAATTTGTGTGGCAAGGCCGGGGCTTACATCGCTTATTGCCTGTTTTTCGCGCTGGGGCAGGGGGTTTTTCCGATCTTGTTTTTCGCGGGGATCTGTCTGGCGATTTACGTCTTTCAGAATCGGATTACCGATTTGTGGTTTCGCCTGATCGGGCTGTTGCTGCTGTCGGTGGCGTTCAGTGCCGCCGTTCACCTGATCAAGCCAGGCTCGCCGACAAGCTTTCCGGAAGGACATGGGGGCCTGATCGGGATTGGGGCGTCGAACTTTCTACGCCATCATTTTAATACTGTGGGGACGAGCCTGATCCTCATGCTCAGCTTCTTTGTGGGCCTGCTGCTGGCGGCGGATGATCTGGTGATTCGAGGCTCAGGGTGGGTTGGGACGACGATTCAGAACATCAGGACGCGCGCACCCCAGGTGGCGTTTAAGTTTCCGCAACTGCCCAGGCTGCCGGCGCTGCCGTTTTTTGTGACCAAGGATGCGGTGGATGCGCCGCATGAGTCGAAGCGCGTGGATGCGAAGGTCATTGGATCAAAGCCGGTGGGGAGAGCGGCGGCCGACGAGGATGACGATGAGCCGCTGAAGCCGCAGGTGTTGCTGCGTCAGAATGGGGCTGACGTGACCGAGCGGCCCAAGGCGTATCCGGCGTCGGCGCTGGAGGATGGGCCAATCGAGTTGTCGTACGACAATGACGAGATTCCGGCGGCGGCGCAGGAGCAGGCTTATCAGGATGAATCAGACCCCGCGCCGGCGGAGGCGGCCATCATTCCGCCGCGAGCGGAATCAAATGTTTCTGAGCCAGTGATGGAGGATGAGGAAGGGGCGTTGCCGGTGGACGTGGCCACGATGGTGGAGGCGAGGCGCGACATCATCGTGCGGCTGCCGAATACGATCAGGCCGCGGCAATCGTCGCCGCCGCCCGCGCTGCCCAAGGAACTGGGGGAATATCACCTGCCGCAATGGGATTGTCTTGCGGATGCGGAGCATGGGTTTGCCGAGGCGCAGGAGACGTTCGTGCGCGAGAAGGCCGCGATCCTGGAGCAGGCGCTTAACGAATTCAATATTGACGCGCATGTGGTGGAAATTGATACCGGCCCGGTCATCACGATGTATGAGCTCGCGCTTGCGCCGGGAATCAAAGTGGCGGCCATTACGCAGCTCCACAACGACATCGCGCGGGCCTTGAAGGCGACAAGCGTGCGCATCGTGGCGCCGGTGCCGGGGAAGAACACCGTGGGCATTGAAGTGCCCAACGCCCAAAAGGAGAAGGTGCGGCTGAAGGAGCTGATGGCGCTTGCGCCTGAGGCGATGTCCAAGATGGCGATTCCGTTGTTTCTTGGCAAAGACGCGAGCGGCGAGCCGCTGATTACGGATTTGGCGGCGATGCCGCACTGTCTGATTGCGGGCACCACCGGATCCGGAAAGTCGGTCTGCATCAACACCATCATCATGTCGATCATGTACCTCCAGCGGCCGGACATGGTGAAGCTGATCCTGGTGGATCCGAAGGTGGTGGAGATGGCGCCGTTCAAGGATATTCCTCACTTGATGGCGCCGGTGATCACGGACACTGGGCGGGCGACGAGCGTGTTGGAATGGGCGTGCGAAAAGATGGACGAGCGGTATGAGTTGCTGGCCGAGGCGGGGGTGCGGAATATCAAGGATTACAACAAGCTGACGCGCGAGGAGCTGAACGAGAAGTTTCAGCCATCCAGCCCGGAAGAGGAAGCGCGCATTCCCAAGCAGATGCCGTACTGGGTGATCATCATCGACGAGTTGGCGGACTTGATGATGACCAGCGGCAAGGAAGTGGAGGGGTCAATCGTGCGTTTGGCGCAAAAGGCGCGGGCGGTTGGCATTCATGTGATCGTGGCGACGCAGCGGCCGCAGGCGACGGTGGTGACGGGGCTGATCAAGTCCAATATGCCATCGAAAATTGCATTTCGAGTGAATACGAAGATGGACAGCCGGATTGTGATCGACCAGAACGGCGGCGAACTGCTGCTGGGGCATGGGGACATGCTGTTCCTTCCGCCGGGCGCAAGCCGGCCGATTCGTGCGCAGGGGACGTACATCGACGACAAGGAGATTCGCGAGAGCGTCAAGCTGGTGAAGACGCTGGCGGAGTCGCAATACGAGCCTGAGCTGGTGCAGATTCGCGGCACCATCGGCGTGAGTGAGGAGATGGAGAAGGACGATTTGTTTGACCAGGCGGTGCGGGTGGTGCTGGAGACCAAGCGCGGGAGCGTCAGTCTTTTGCAGCGGCGGCTGACGATTGGATATGGCCGGGCGTCGCGGCTGATTGAGATGATGGCGCAGGCGGGAATTGTGGGGGAATACAAGGGGACGCAATCGCGTGAGGCAACGATCACGGTGGCCGAGTGGGACGCGATGCAGTCCGCGGCCAAGTCGGACGCCGCGAGTGGGATGAGCGTATGAGGCGGGTCACTGATGCACCAACTCGGAACATCGCGCTTTGAAAGGGTTGGTGGGATCGAAATTAACTGTTTTTAATTCGTCGGCGGCGGGGGAGGAGGGAGGTGGTGGCGAGTGCGAGGAGGGCGAGGGAGGTGGGTTCGGGGACGGCGCTGGTGGAGAGGGAGAGGGCGGCATCGGCCGGCGAGAGGGAGGCGGGGGCTGGCGAGAATGGTGCGAGGAAAAATGAGGAGTACGACGTGGCGGGGAAGAGGGTGGACGTAAAGAGATCGGGTGCGAAGGTTGCGCTGGCGAAGGCGCTGTCTGTGGCGGGATCGACTTGGGCGAGGTTCAGGGAGGGCATCTCGAAGGAAGGCAATTGCAGGGAGTAATTGGCGGGGTCGTCGGAAGGGGGCGGGGGCGGAACGTCGCCATCGGGGGGACTGAGGGGGGCGGTGGGCTGGGTTGGATCGGGTGGGATGGTTGGGAGGAGGTCGGCGGGGGGAGGGGTTTCGGGCGGCGCTGGTGGGATGGCGGGCGCGGTGTCTACCGGCGGCGCGGGTGGATCGATAATGGCCGGTGGCGGCGGTGGTGTCAGGTCCACGGGGGGTGGCGAGGGAGGAGTTGTATCAATTGGGGGCGGAGGCGGCGGGGGAGCGTCTACGGGGGCGGGTGGGGGAGAGGGTGGGGTTTCAATAGAGACTGGCGGCGGTGGTGGCGTTTGTGTCTCGACCGGCGCAGGGGGCGGCGCGGGGGAGAAGGGGGTTGGGATTCGGCCGGCGGTTGAGTGTCGGGGGGCGGTGGCGGTGGGCTGATGGCGACCGGGGGCGGGGGCTGATCAACGGGCGGTGGAGAGACGTCGGCGGGTGGTGGCGGCGGCGGCGGCGGATCGACGGGCGCAGGAGGCGGCGACACTACGGGAGGTAGCGGGTCAATTGGAGGCGGCGGTGGGGGGACTGTGGCCACGGGGGGCGGCGGGGGCGGAGGCAGATCGATGGGTGGCGGGGGCGGCGGGGGGACGATGGCGACCGGGGGTGGCGGGGGAACCACTGGCGGGGATGGGGCGACGACGGGTGGCGGTGGCGGGGGCGCGATAATCACCGGAGGGGGTGGTGGTGGGGGCGAGACGGCAATCGGGGGTGGCGGCGGTACGGTGACGACGGGTGGCGGTGGCGGCGGAGGGGGCGCGACTGGAGGCGGTGAGGGCGGGACAACGGGTGGAGGCGGGGGGACCACGGCCGGCGGGGGCGGGGGTGGAGACACGGGTATGGGTGGCGGCGGTGGCGGCGGCACGATCACCGGCGGAGGCGGTGGGGGTGGTGAAACCGGCTTGGGCGGCGGCGGTGGGGGTGGCACGACCACGGGAGGAGGTGGTGGCGGCGGAGGTGAAATTGGCTTGGGCGGTGGGGGTGGGGGCGGTACCACCACCGGAGGAGGCGACGGCGGTGAAACCGGTTTGGGTGGCGGCGGTGGCGGAGATACGGTTTTGGGCGGCGGAGGGGGCGGGGGTACGACCACCGGTGGTGGCGAGACGGGTTTGGGTGGTGGAGGGGGCGGCGACACCGGCTTTGGGGGCGGGGGCGGTGGCGAAACAGTTTTTGGCGGTGGGGGCGGAGGGGGCACGACCACCGGCGGTGGCGAGACCGTCTTGGGTGGAGGTGGTGGTGGAGGTGGCACGACCACGGGTGGCGGCGACACCGGCTTGGGTGGCGGTGGCGGTGGCGAGACCGTCTTGGGTGGAGGCGGCGGTGGTGGCGGCACAACCACGGGCGGGGGTGAGACCGGTTTGGGCGGTGGCGGCGGTGGAGATACGGTTTTAGGCGGCGGAGGGGGAGGGGGCACGACCACGGGCGGGGGTGAGACTGGCTTGGGTGGAGGTGGCGGTGGGGAGACCGTCTTGGGTGGCGGTGGTGGTGGGGGGACGGCCACGGGTGGCGGCGGGGGAGGTGGCGAGACCGTCTTGGGCGGCGGCGGTACAACGACCGGAGGGGGCGGTGGTGAGACTGTTTTGGGTGGTGGTGGAGGGGGTGGCACGATCACCGGCGGGGGCGGTGAAACGGGTTTTGGAGGCGGAGGCGGAGAGACCACTACGGGCGGTGGGGGTGGTGACACCGTCTTGGGAGGGGGTGGCGGCGGTGAGACCGCGACGGGGGGTGGAGGCGGCGGTGGAGATATTGTTTTGGGCGGGGGTGGTGGTGGGGGAACCAGTGTGGGCGGCGGTGCGGTTTTGGTTGGGGGGAGGACGGTGGGGGGTGGCGGAGGGGGTGGGGGTGGAGCGACCGGGGCGCTGGGGTCGATGCTCAGGGCGAGGATCTTGCCGTTGGAGCGTTCCTGGGTCGGGGCGGCGGCCAGCCAGGAGGTGACGGTGGCGTAGGTGGTGTTGCCCCATTTGATTTTGGGGGCCGTGCCGTTGCTCCAGTAGTTGTTGGACTGGAGGAGGATGTCATTGGCATTGGAGGGGCCTACCAGGACGTTGGCGCTGTTGACGGTTTGGAGGACGTTGTCGTGGGCGTGGATGGAGGAGGGGGTGAGGCCCGGCAGGCTGTTGTCAATTTTGAGGGCCGCGCCGTCGAGGCCGGAACCGCCACTGTAGAGGACTTTGTTGTTGGCGATTTCGAGGCCGGTGACGGAGCCTCCGACGTGGATTGCGCCGTAGCCGTTCTTCTTGCCGTCGTTGGTGCTGGTGTTGTTGCGAACGATATTGTTGCGCTGGTTGGTGTTGCTCCGGCTGCTGAAGACGAGGTAGCCGGCGCCATCGTTGTCGTGGGAGACGTTGTTCTGGAGGATGGAGTTAGAGACGTTCTGATCGAGGTCAAAGCCGTCGCCATCGCCGCCCGCGCCTTTGAAGGCGGTGTGGTTGTTGTAGGACTGGTTGTTCTGGATGGTGATGCCGGTGGAGTCGTAGGTCCAGATGCCGACGGGGCCGGAGCCGCTGGTGTTGAGCGCACCGTTGTCGTGGGCGATGGAACTTTCGATGGTGCCGGTCTGGGTGCTGCCCAGGACGATGCCATTGCCGAAGGGGCCGGTTTGATTGGCGATGCCGGTGTTGTTGTAGGCTTGGACGCGGGCGACGTAGGCGTTTTGATTGGCGTAGGTGGGGGGGCTGGTGGTGATGCCGGGGCCGTAGAGGGTGAGGCCGCTTTTGGAGTTGTTGAAAAGGGCGGCATCCGTGATGCGGACGTCGTTATAGCCGCTGGCGCCGTTGCCGCCGCCGATGGCGATGCCGTGGCCGCCGAAGTTGCTGACGTTGACGTTGCTGATGTGGACGTAATCTTTTTTGACGTTGCCGGCGAGGCTGTTGTAGAAGCCGATGCCGTCGGAGGTGTTGGAAGGCGCGCCGGAGAGGTTGAGATTGGAGATGTCGAAGCCGCCGGTGTTGTAGGCGAAGATGCCGAAGCTTTTGCCGGCGTTGATGGAGGCGCGGCCGGTGCCGAAGGAGCCAACGCGGATGGGGCTGGCGGCGGTGCCAAAGTCGGAGGGATCGAAGTAGATGCTGCCGGCGAAGGTTGCACCGCCCTGAAAGAGGATGGAATCGCCGGGGTGGAAGGTGGTGTTGTCAACCTGGAGGATGGATTGCCAGGGGGCGGATGAGGAGGTGCCGGGGTTGGTGTCGCTGCCGGAGGGGCTGACGTAGTAGGTATTGGCGCGCAGGGAGGAGGGGAGGCAGACGGCGGCAGCGGCCGCCGCGAGTGCGGCTGATCTGGACCTCCTTCTCTTGTGCATTTTTCCCTTCGAGAGGCTCGGTGCTCCCGCCCGAGTTGGAGGGGTTTATACAAGAGGCTGGCGGGACGGCAAGGGGAAAGGCCGATAATATATGGGAATTTCCGAGTATTCTTAGACTCTGGGGTGAAGGAAGGGGTTGGGGAAGGTGCGGCGGCAGGGGACGATAGAGAAGCCTCAGGCGCGTCGACGGAGGGTGAGGACGCGATCGTGGTTGGCGTAGTCCTTAACGATTTTGGTTTCGTCGTAGCCGGTGAAATGGGAGGCAAGTTCTTGTGCGGCCGGACCTTGGTTGAAGGCCAGCTCGAGATAGAGCCGGCCGCCGGGGACAAGCCGCTCGGCCGCTCCTTCGAGGATTCGGCGATGGAAGGCGAGGCCGTCTTGGCCGCCATCGAGGGCGGTGCGGGGTTCGTAGTCTTTGACGCTGCGATCGAGGGTTTCAACTTCTGCGGAGGGGATGTAGGGGGGATTGGCGACGATGAGATCGAAGGGGCTGGGATCGACCATGCGGGTGAGCGGATCGAACAGGTCGCCCTGGGCGAGGACGACGCGGTCGGATAGGCCGAGTTTTTCGATGTTGCGGCGGGCGACGGCGACGGCCGATTCGCTGATGTCGGTGGCGAGAATCATCGCGCCTTTGATGCTTTTGGCGAGGGCGGCGGCGATGCAGCCGCTGCCGGTGCAGAGGTCGAGGATGCGCGGCGACTCCAGGCCCGGCTGGTGGCGGCAGAGCTGCACGACGTTTTCGACGAGGGTTTCGGTGTCGGGCCGGGGAATGAGAACGTCGCGCGTGACTTCGAGTTCGAGGTTAAAGAAGTGGGCCTTGCCGGTGAGGTAGGCGATCGGCTCCTGCTCGACGGTGCGCTGGACGAGGGCGCGGAATGTGGAAAGCTCGTCGTCGGAGAGGGGGCGCTGATAGTCGGTGTAGAGCTTGATGCGGGGGACGGCCAGGACGTGTGAGAGGAGGAGTTCGGCGGAGAGGCGGGGCGAGTCAACGGCTTTTCTTGTGAAGAAGGCGGCGGTCCATTCGAGGACGCGGCGGATGGTCCAGACTTCGGCGGGGGAGGACATGGGGCGTAGTTTAGGGGGTGGCGGGGGTGGAGGGAATGTGGTCGACGAAGGGACGCTGGCGTTCTTGGTGATTTTGCGTTGTGGGGGCGGGCGGGTTAAGCTTTTGCTTCGCATCGGCCGCAGTGAACTTGCGGCTGATAATTTGGGCTACCGCGCTATCAAACCCGGAAGGGCATGTCTCATGCGCGGTTATTACAGACATACGAAAATTATTGCGACGATCGGGCCCTCGACGGAGAGTCATGATCGACTGAAGCAGTTGATTCTGGCGGGGGTGGATGTGTTGCGGCTTAACATGGCGCATGGGACGGGGGAGTGGGTGCTGGCGTTGGTGAAGCGGGTGCGGGAGGTTTCGGCGGAGGTACACCGGCATGTGGCGGTGATGATGGATGTGAAGGGGCCGGAAATTCGCACGGGGGTGGTGGCCGAGCCGATTGAGCTGGGGGTGGGGGATACGATTGAGTTTTATACAAAGGCGCCGACGGAGGGGGTGCGGGGCGTGAGCGTGAATTATCCGGGTCTGCCGGCGGATGTGGTGGTGGGGGCGACGGTGCTGGTGGACAGCGGGCTGCTGCGCCTGGAGGTGATTGACAAGGATGAGACGCACGTGCGCGTGCAGGGTTTTGACGCCGGGGACGCTGGGGTCGCGGCGGCACATCAATCTGCCGGGGGTGGACGTGAATCTGCCGTCGCTGACGGACAAGGATGAGCGGGACGTGCGGGCGGGGGTTGAGGCGGGGATTGATTTTGTGGCGCTGTCGTTCGTGCGGCGAAGCGATGACGTGCTGGTGCTGCGGGCGCTGTTGGATAGCCTGGGATCCGAAGGCGCGGATCGTGGCGAAGATTGAGGATCAGGGCGGGCTGCGGAACCTGGAAGCGATTGTCAAAGTGGCGGACGCGGTGATGGTGGCGCGGGGGGATCTGGGAATTGAGATTGATTATCACGTGCTGCCGCTGGTGCAGCGGCGGATCGTCGAGAACTGCCTGGCGGAAGGCAAGCCGGTAATCATCGCCACGCATTTGCTGGAGTCGATGATCACAGCGCCGATGCCGACGCGGGCGGAGATTTCGGATGTGTCCAATGCGGTGCGGGAGCGGGCGGATGTGGTGATGCTGTCGGGAGAGACGACGACGGGGCGGTATCCGCTGGAATGCGTGGACGTGCTCAAGAACATTTTGAAGAGCACCGAGCCGGCGGAGAAGCGGTTGATGAATGAAGTGATTCGGCTGACGGAGCCCAAGGCGAAGATGCTGCGGTCGGCGGCGGTGCTGGCGCAGGAACTGGGGCGGTCGGGGATTGTGGTGTTTACGCGCAGCGGGTTTCTGGCCTATACGCTGGCGGCGCTGCGGGCGATTGGGGTACCGATTTATGCGTTCACGGATGATGAGGCGCTGTTTCGGCAGTTGCTGTTGCCGTGGGGGGTGGAGCCGTTTTTAATGCCGTTTAACGATGATCCGGAGCAGACGATTCTGGATGCGCTGGAGTATTTGAAGCGGAAGGATTGGTGTGAGAAGGGCACGTGGCTGGTGGTGATCACCAATGCGCTGGCGCATGACAAGGTGATCGATACGCTGCAGCTTCGGCAGTTGGAATGAGTGAGTTTTTAATCAGGGAGCGGCGCTTTGTATGACCTTGTGGCGCTGATGCAGAGGCGCAGGTAAGCGGCGGGAGCCTCGTTCTGGTCGAGTGCTTTTTGGAACTCGGTTGTCGCGGCGGTGAGGTTGCCGGATTGCCAGTGGCAGCGGGCGAGCATGAGGGGGGAGATGGTTTGGCCGGCAGCGCGGGCTTTGGTGAGGAGATCGGCGGCCCAGGTCCAGCGGCCTCGGAAGGCCCACCATTCGCCCAGGGTTTTGAGGGCGGTGGCATCGTTGGGGTTGAGGCTGAGTGCGTGGAGGGCCTGGGGGACGGCGGTTTCAAATTGGCGATAGGTGGCGGGGCGGGTGAAGTCCCAGGCGATGATTTTGTTCTCGCCGCTGGCGGATAGGAGGTTGAGGCTTGAGGGGTCGCCGACTGCGAGCGGCGCGACGCCACTTTCATGGGCGTTGAGCACGCGGAGTTCGCGGCCAGTGGCCACTTCCCACAGGCGGATGCTGTTGTCGGCGGCGCCGGAGGCGGCCAGTGCGCCGTTGGCGAGAAAGGCGGTGGAGAGGATCGCGTCGCGATGGCCGGTGAGGGTCTGGAGGTTTTTGCCGGTGGAGGCGTCCCAGAGATTCACGGCCCAACTGGGATCGCCGGTGAGGACCGATTGACCCTCGGGCGAGAAGGCGGCGGTGGTGATGCGTGGGGCGGGGTCCTTAAGTCGGGCAATGTCGCCGGTGCCGTTGGTTTTCCAGACACGATGTTCTTTGGAAGATCCGCCTGCGAACACTGTGGCTCCATCGGGAGAGATGGCAAGCGAGAGGATGTCGCCGGCTATATGGGCGATTTTTTCGGGTCGGCCGGCGCCATTGGCGTTCCATTTGAGGAGGCTGGAGTCGGCGCCGCCGGAGAGGAACGATTTGCCGTCGGGAGAGAAGGCGACGGCGTGGATGGCCTTGGTATGGCCTTGGAGTTGGGCGATTTCGCGTGCTTCGGCGAGGTCGAAGAGCATAAGTGTATTGTCAGTGGCGGCGGCAACGACCTGATTTGCGTCGGGGGAAAAGGCGGCGTTGGCGGCGGGAGCGGTTGCGGCATGCGCTTGGATTTGCAGAAGCTCGCGGCCGGTGGCGACGTCCCAGAGGATCACGAGATCGTTGGTGCCGCGGGTGCCGGAGAATGCGAGGCGGCCGTCGGCGGAGACGGCGAGGCAGGTGGGGTAGTGGGGAAAGGTAAACCTGCGCAAGTCGGCAGCGCCGCCGGCGTCCCATGTGATGAGTGCATCGTCGGCGACGGAGGCTGCGAGTGCGGGATCGGTGGGACACCAGGTGACGGCATCGACGTTGGCGGATTGATTCGAGGCGAAGATGCGCCGCTCCAGGCCAGTCGCCATGTTGTAGGCGCGGCAGATTCCGTCGGTTTGGCCGCTGAGAACGGTTTTGTCGTCGGGGGAGAGACTGACGGAATTGATGTGATAGCCGGTTACGGGGCTGAGGCTCCGTTGGAGTGTTGCGGAATCAACATCGTAAACTTTGAGTGCGCCGTGGTGGCCGCCTGTGACGGCGGTGTGGCCGTCGGCGCTCAGGGCAATGGTGCTGATGTGATCGGCCAGATCGCCGAGTTTGCGAAGGTCCGTGGCGGTCTGCATGTCCCACACATGCACGCTTTCGTTCGGGTAGCGGAGGAGTAGGGTGCGGCCTTCTTTGTCGAAAGAGAGGCTTGCGGCCTGCACGCCGATGTTGAGGGTGCGGGTCTGTTTGCCGGTGGCGACATTCCAGAGTGTCAGCATTCCATCTTCGGCGAGGGAGCCCAGGACCTTACGGTCTCTGGAGAGGGTCATCTTGACAATGGGGCTGGTTTTGCCTTCGAAGGAATGGGTGGCGCCGGTGGCGATGTCCATCGAGCGGATCGTGCCATCGCGGCCGGCGAGGAGAAGGTTTCCCTCGGCCGTAAAGGGAGTGAGACACGCGGCGTTTTGAGAGTGTTCGATGCGGCGTACGGTCAGGCCGGTCGCGAGGTCAAAGATATCGACCGTGTCGGCCCAGGCTGTGCCGCTGGCGGCGTGTCGGCCGTCGGGGGAGATAAGGACCCATTTGGGGCCCTTGCGTTCCGTGGGAATGAGGGCCAGGGGAAGGGGCGCTTTGCGGAAGGCTTCGAAGGAGCCTAAGTCGGCGATGAGGGGGGAGGCGTCAAGCTGACCCAGCTTGCGGGCAGCCTGGGCGAAACGGTCGCGGGCTTCAATGAATCGGTTGGCGGACAGCAGGGCGTCGCCTTGATTGACCAGACCGTTGGCCACCTCGAGTTCAGCACGGTGCGATTGGGTGGTGGCGATGTGGGCCTGGGCGTCGGCGCGGGCGGTTTGTTCGCGGGCGAGTTGCTCGCTGCGCTGGGCGGCCTGTTTTTGTTCGATGGCGCTGGCACGCTCGAAGATGGCGATGTTGCCGCTGCGTGCGGACGCGCAGGACGCCGATAACGGCCGTTGCGGCGAGGGCGACGGTGACGAGCAGGGCGGCGATGACGCGTCCGCGGTGTTTTTTGAGTCGCTTGCGGAGGAAGTAGATGGTGGTGGGGCGGCTTGCGGTGACGGGCTCGCCGCGGAGGAAGTTGTCGATGTCCTCGGCCAGCGCGCCGGCCGAGGCGTAGCGGGCATCGGGCTCTCTGGCGAGCGCTTTGAGGAGGATCGCTTCGATCTCGACATCGAGGGCGGGATCGGCCTGGCGCGGCGCGCGACGTCTTCCTCGGCAACGCGGCGGAGAACGTCGATCATCGAGCCCGAGACGTCGTGGGGGAGTCGGCCGGTGAGCAACTGGTAGAGGATGACGCCCAGGGTGTAGACGTCGCTTCGGGTGTCGAGGGTGTCGCCTTTGCCGGCCGCTTGTTCGGGGCTCATGTAGGCGGGCGTTCCGGCCACCTCGCCGGCGAGCGAAACCTCGACGGCCGCGCCATCCTGCGCGAGCGCTTTTGCGAGGCCAAAATCCAGCACATGCGGCTCCCCCTGATGATCGACAAGGATGTTGGAGGGTTTGAGGTCGCGATGGATGACGCCGCGCTGATGGGCGTGCTGGACGGCCAGGCAGATGAGGCGCATGAGCTGGAGGATTGCTGGGCGGTCGAGCGCGGCGGTCTGGACGTACTGATCGAGGGGCAGGCCGTCGACCAGTTCCATGGCGTAGTAGTAAATCCCCTGGCGGAGGCCGCTGTCGTAGACGCGGGCGATGTGGGGGTGTTCGAGACTGGCGGCCAGTTCGACCTCGCGTTCGAATCGGCGGCGGCCGCGCTCGGAGCCAAAGGCGCTGCGCCGATGAGCTTGAGCGCGACGGATCGGCGGGTGGAGAGTTGGAGGGCGCGGTGGACGGTGCCCATGGCGCCTTCGCCGAGTTTCTCCTGCACGTCGTAGCCTTCGAAGTGGGGCGGCTGAGCTTCTTGTACGGGAGGGAGTGCATCTTCCCAGTTGACGGATGAGGCGGGATCGACGGTGGCGGAGATGGGGCTTCGCATGTTGAGACTGCAACGGACGCACAGGCCGGCCGGGGCGTTGTCGGCCAGTCGTGAAACGCAAGTTTTGCAGACTGGCGGGGCGAGCATCCGCGCGTCTCCTGATCAAATTTGCACTTTCGACGCACAACGCGTTATACGCCGATAGCGCCGGTCGGCCAGCGTGGGGTTTGGTTATAGGCTGAATGGATATCTATAACGCATAGCCAAGGGAGGATGAGGCTCATATAGTTGTGGAAATGTGGTGCAGCTTGCGCGGGATGGCGCGGGCCGCTTTCAGGAACAATGTATTTCGGAGAGAATTATGAGCAGTTATCCAAATCCATTTCAGCAGGCGCGGCCGCTGGACTATGGTCGCGAGGGCGCGGGGGTGGTGGCGCGGTTTATGAACGTGGTCTACGCGTGGATGTGCGCGGGTCTGGCGATCACGGCGGTAGTGGCGTGGTGGGTGTCGCAGCAGCCGGGCTTGATCAAGTCGATCTATACCAGCGGGCTGTACTGGGTGCTGTTCATCGGCGAACTGGGGCTGGTGTGGGTAATCAGCGCAGCCGTGCGGCGCATCAGTGCGGGAGCGGCGACGGCGCTTTTTGTGTTGTATGCAGGACTCAACGGCTTGACGCTGTCGTTTATATTTCTGGCATTTGCGCAGGCGCAGATATTTTCAGCGTTTGCAGTGACGGCCGGGGTATTCGGCATCATGAGCGTGATCGGGTTTGTGACCAAGCGCGATTTGACGCGGATGGGCAGCTACTTGCTGATGGCGCTGATCGGCGTGGTGATCGCCAGCGTAGTGAACATGTTCATGCACAGCTCAGGGTTGCAGTTGATCATCATGTACGTGGCCGTGCTGGTGTTCGTGGGCTTGACGGCGTACGACACGCAGAAGCTGAAGCAACTGGCCTATTCGACCCAAGGGGATCAGTCGCTGGCGAATCGAATGGCGATTGTCGGATCGCTGATCCTGTACCTGGACTTCATCAACCTGTTTCTGCTGATCCTGCAGTTGATGGATGATCGGCGGCGTTGATTGAGTTGACAGAGGAAAAAAGCTGAAGAAAGACCCACGCATCGGGCGTGGGTCTTTTGATTTACGGGGCGCTGGTTGCGGACAAGTGTCAGCCGCCGAATTTTCCCCGGGGCGGATATTTTGATGAACTCTACGGACTGAAAGCCCACGGAAACGGCGAAGCTGCCGAGGGCAAGGTGGTCTTTTTGGCGTGGACAAACGTCGGGGTGGATTTAGCATCCTGATAATCGCTGTTGCGTTGTCAGCGGATGTCGCTGGCCAACATGGCCCGTCAGATGGCGGGGTCGACCAAACGTCAGATCAAGCGCGCCCGGCGCTTTTGCGACAACGATCGCGTGGACGTGTCCGATGCCATCCGGGGTGTGGTCGGCAACTGATCAGGAAGCGTAAGATGCCGCTGCTGGTGGCGTGGGACTGGGTGGATATCAATATATCAAACTTTGGGGCCTCGGCGGTGCTTGTCGGACGCTCGCTGCCGTTGTGCTGGGCGAGTTGCATCAGAAACGTCTTCGATGGGCATCGCAGCCGAGACGCCTTTGAAGAACCGCTGTTAATGGTGTTGCGGTCGATGATCCCCGCTCACGTAAATGGGATTCTGC
Organism: uncultured Phycisphaerales bacterium; assembly: GCA_963788015.1. Lineage (GTDB taxonomy): Bacteria > Planctomycetota > Phycisphaerae > Tepidisphaerales > Tepidisphaeraceae > JBBRHH01. The sequence goes on along the minus strand of CAWBEY010000010.1, from coordinate 100,561 downwards.
TGGGCCACCGGGGCTTTGGCCGCTGTGCCCTGGTCAAGTTCTACCAGCATTACGGCTTTCACTACCTGATCCGCATTCAGCCTAATTAAATAATGAACGTGCAAATTAGCATACCTCAAGCAATGCCCCGGCAACTTGGCCAGATAGTTGCCGGGGCATCGGAATTGAAGAACGCGAAAATCAGCCCAGACGACTATTTTAACGCCTCGCGGAGACGACGCAGGACGACAATGCCGCCCTGACGGCACACATCATTTTCGTTGCCCCAAGAAGTCGTGACGCATCGAGGGCAACCTCGGCTTTCCGGCCGGGCCTCGCAGTGCGGGCATTCTGCAAGGATGCGGATCGCGCCGTCGATCAAAACCTTCCGCTGCTCAAATACCTGCTGCGTCAGTCCATTGCCGCCGGCGGCGTTGTCGGCAAGGAAGAAGCGGAACGCAAGCCCGGCGGGTTCGGCCTCGACATGGACACCCACATCGTCTGGGTCCGTGGAACACATCAGCGCGGCGGCGATCCGGAGGCTTTCGCTGATCGTCTTTATCGAAGGAGTTCGGTCCCCAGCGTCGATTGCATCGAGCCAGCCCGACGGCGCGGAGAACCATAGGCCCTCAGTGTCCAGTTCGTGCAAAGGCGGCGCTGCCACACCCAGTGGCTGGTATTCCGCACTTTCGGTCTTGCTGAGAGGAACCTTGTAGTAGCCATCGACATGGACACTGAAACGTACGGGGCCACGTTCGAGAACAACACCATTCGCGCCGCGAATCGTATGCTCTGTACCTCGTATCGCACAATCGGTGCGGATGATCGAAGAAGTCGAGTAATCGAGCTTATCCAGCGGGCGAGCAATGGCTTCCGCGCTCTGTTCATTCCAGTTGATGGAAAGCCGGGTCACCTCATACGCGCGGTCCTGAATCTGAAACCTTGCGTACTTGTGGAATCGCCGCATAGCTCTGAGAACATCCGGGCGTGCAACTTCACGGCCGTCCAAATCCCGGACGACCGAATCGAAGCCTAGTGACCTGATGTCCACGTCCTTTGCACGTTCGCCCGCCTTGCCAACCACCAATACCTCCCGCCCCTCGCGCCGGCCCTTTTCAACGAGTTCTTTCAACAGGTCCGCGACGTTCGGTCCCCAAAATTCGGCGTCCCGTGCCGCATCGAATGGGAGTTCCTCCACTGCACACCAAAGGTGTTTTAGAACGGTTTCCTTGTGGTTGGGGTTTAGGTGAACCACCTCCGGTGGCGCATCAAGTAATTCCTCGGGACGCCGAACATAATGCTGATCGAGAGGGGACTCGTCCGCGAGAAGAAGCACCAAACTTTCCCCTTTGCGACCGACACGGCCACCCTGCTGGAAAAAGCCAGCCCGACTGCCGGGGAATTTGCAGACGACGCAAGCGGACAAGTCGCCAATGTCGATGCCAAGTTGCAGGGCGGTGGTCGAGATGACGCAGAGCGTGGCCCCACTACGAAGGTCCGCCGTGACCCGCGCCTTTTCGTCGGGTGGAATTTCGCGCTTGTACTCACGAACGGTTGTCTTGCTGATGCCCTTGACCGTGCGCGCCAGTTCTGCGCTTACATATCGATAAACCTGATCGACCTCAGAGATGCTGCACATGAACCCAATCGTCCTCGCCTTCTGATCACGAATGAGTCCCGCCATTACATCTTTGGCGATGGTCGACATCGCTTCCCCAGCCCGCCCCACGTCTAACAAGGCGCAGGATTTGGCGATGCACGGGCATTCCACTTGCCGACGCCGGGATGACGATGGGATCGACACGGCCGGTGAGCGCAGCGAAGAGTTCCTTCGGATTACCGATACTGGCCGAGCACGCGATAATCTGAGGCTTCTGACCATAATGGCTCGCAACCCGCAGTACGCGGCGAAGAATGTTTGCAAGATTGGAGCCAAACATTCCCTTGTAGACGTGCATCTCGTCCAGAACAATGAAGCGCAAATTCGCGAACAGATGCGCCGATGCGCCGGCGTGATGCGGAATCATGCTCCGATGAAGCATGTCGGGATTCGTCACAATGACTTGCGGGCGTTCGGATCGAATTTGTTTGCGAAGATCTTGATTTTGGAGCGTTCCGTCATAGCGGGCAACCACGACGGTTTTCGATCCGAGACGAACCTTGCGCACATACTGCGAGTACGATCCCGGCCTGGCATGTACGATCGGCGGATCGGCAGCTGGTCGCTCAATCGCCTGTAACTGGTCCTCCACCAGTGCGTTTAGAGGTGCGAGGTAAATTGCAGTGCCAGTGGATTCCTTCAGCATGGTGTTCAAAATCGGAACCCAGTAGGTGAGGCTCTTGCCACTGGCGGTGGCGGTTTCGACGACCACATCGCGCCCATCAATGGCGGCGTCGATTGCAGCTGATTGATGCGACCAGAGGTCTGAGCCGGCGAGCGCCGATCAAACAGGGCGTTCCGCAACGAATCTTGAAGACGGGGATCCGTGCGAAGCCGACCGTCAAATTTCGCCGAAGCTGATGGTCGCTCTCGAGTCGCAACGATCATCCCGCCGAAGTTGGCCTCGATCTGCCGCCATGTTGCGTCAAGATCGAAATCGTCGGCGGTCATGCCGATGTGCGGAACGTCCGTCAGTCCGGCATCGTTCAGATCATCAAGGTCATAATCGGGCAGCGGCTCGACATCGCCTTCAGCGAGACACATTTGGCAATACAGGCCGGGCGCGAGCGAGCGTGCCTCGCGAATCCAACCGCCGGGGGCAAGTCCCGCCTCGCGGAAGTTACCCTCAAGAGGGCGACCGGCAAGTGTGTCGTCATCACCGGCGGAAATTTGCCACAGTTGTTGGATCGCCTGCCGATGTTTACGGCATCGGAATGTAGCCAACGGCGTAGAAAGGAGTGAGGACCGCATACGAACCTACTTCCTCGGGATTAGCTCCCGAAATGAAAATAAACGACACCGCGCCACGCGCGGAGTTCGACGCTCTGAAAATGGAGCGCCTTATGAAGCACGAGGAACATCCTCGCACTCAGATTAAATCGAGTCCGGATGGTTTCGGAGAAGGCGAGCGACGGCTTTCGATTTCGATGCCACCGAAAATCTTCGGGACGAAAGGATCCAAGTCGAAAAAGCTAATTTCGCTCTCATCGAAGAGGCCGGTGAATTTCCATCGCTGGTCCAACAGACTGGGCCAATAAGCCAGTCCCACGCGAGCCAGCTTGTTCGTTCGCGCCAGATGCGTCAATGGATAAAAGACCTCGAAGCAATGAGTGACAACCAGAATTTGCGGCTCTGAATGACAAGAGAGTCGGCCGATTGCGTATGTCAGGCGGGAGGCCACCGAGAGGAGTGATTTCTGCCCCTTGTCCCGGTCAAATATGTCTCCGGGATGGCGACCGGCGGGAGCGGAAACGAAATTGTCTCTGTAATAAGAAGCATCAACACTGAAATGGCGTCCGAGGGCATCAACGACGCGCTGCTGGCCCTCGGATTTGGTGTCGATTGAAGCGCATGCAATTTGAAGGTCGGCTGCAACCCAACCTTTCTGCTTCCAATCGGGGTGTTGTCGCACGCCCTGGATGACTGCCTTCAACAAAGGGAAGTCTGGTTGGATTCGCTCTTCGCCATTAGAGAGAACCTCAGTTCCCTCGCGAATAGAGTTCATGTCGATGAGATCGACTTTCCCAGTGTTTCGTTTTTCGTTGTGAGAATGAATAGGACGTGGCATGAATTGCTCCTTGCACATTAATGGGCCAAACCCGTGCAGTGTTCTTTTATAGCCAAGCACTCTACGAGTGCCGAACCGATGGCCGATATTCGACCGTCGATAATTTCGTTATCATCAAAGCAATCAGGAAAGTCAAGTGAAGCGGAGCCGTGGCCGAGTCGGAATGGCCGAGCGGTGGCAAATGAGGCTACTGCACCTGAATTTGATCGTTGAGGATTCGGATGCCGTCGATTTCGCGGAGGCCTAATTTCACCGTGGAGGCGGGGGAGGCGTTGAGGAATTTGTAGCGTTTGATGGTGGTGCGGCCGGGGGCCAGGGCGGTGACGAGGCGTTCCTGGCGGGCCTGGTTTGGGAACATCGCGAAGGCGGTGTAGTCGGCGGGTTTGTCGCCGTAGTTGGTGATGATTTGCTGGACGACGACGTCCTTGCCATCGCGCAGAGCGAGGGATTGCATGCCGATGTCACTGAGGCCAAGGGTGAGGGAGACGGGGATGGTGAGTGCGATTGGGCGGTCGGCCTGGAGGGCGAATTCGGCGTCGATGGTTTTGGGGCCGGCGAGGGTGTTGTAGGGGAATTGAACGGTGAGGTTGCGTTCGAAGGTTTCGCCGGGGTTGAGGTTGAAGGTGAAGTTGGGCGGGGTGAGAGTCCAGCCGGCCGGGGCTTTGAGCTTGAACGTGCCGCTGATGGGTTGCTGGAAGGAATTAGTAAAGCGGATTTTTTCGGAGTGGGGTTGGAAGGTGGATTCGATGAGCGGATGGCTGAAGGCGATGCTGGCGCGAAGTTGCGCGAGCGGGCCATCAATGTCGATTAGAAAGATGGGGGTTGGGCCGACAGTGAGCTGAACTTTGCCGGCATCATCACGGGGGCGGAGCAGAGGCGTGACGTTGCCCCAGAGATCGATCTGAAGGGGCTTTTGGCCCAGGTGAAGGGCGAGGGATTTGGTTGCACCGGTGCTGCCCGTGTTCCAGAGCGCGATGATGCCCTGGCCGTCGCGGTCGAAAAGAAAAGCTTCGACACCCTCGGCCAGAGGCACTTTGCCTTTGAAGGTCGTGTTGCTGAGGGTGGTGAAGAGGGTGCGGATAATGATGGCGAGCTCGGCGGGTTGGGTGGTGATCTCGCCGTCGTCGGTGCGCTGGGTGGTGAAGGGAAGAGGGAGGTCGATCCGCTGAACACTTGCGGAGAGGGCGTAGATGACGCGCTGGGCAAGGTCGCGGATTTGAACATCCCGGCCGTATTGGCTGGTGTCCAGCCACTGGAGGCTAAGGGAGAGGTTGTGGCCTTCCCGGCCTTTCATGTCCTGCATGTAAAGGGGGAGCTGCGCGGGGAGGATGGAGGGAGGAAGTGAAAGGGCGACGGTGGCCGGGATATTGCCGTCGAACTCGTACCAGGCGGGCCAGGGCATGGCCAGATCAGGCTTCTGGACGAGCTTCGCGAATTCGGCATAGACGCTGGCGTAGACGTCGCGCATGTCTTTCTGGGTGGCGAACGATTCGGAGGAATCTGCGCCGATTTGCCAGCGATTGATCTGGGCGGCGTGGCGGGCGATCAGGTAGGAAAGCTGGGGCTTCCAGTCGTCGGGATTGGCTTTGAGCAATTCAGGCCAGCCGCCGGATTTGGTGTGGCGGGAGACGTCGGGGGGCGGATCGAGGAGGCAGGCGGTGGGGGTGATGCGCAGCTCGGCCAGACGCAGGAGGATCTGGTCGAAGGAGGCGGCGTCGAGAGATTCAACGCCCGCAGATTTGCTCCAGACTGCCAGCTTAACCCGCCCGGCGCCCAGGAGGGGAAGCACGTGAGGAAGCTGATTCCAGGCCTCGAACGGGAGGCTGGTGGCGACAAGGCCAAAGCGATCGTCGGGAGGGGCGAGAGGGGCATCGTCGGCGAGAACGATGAAAGCGAGTACCTCGGGTTGGCCAACGGGTTGGCCGTGGGTGGTAATGACCAGAGTGGCTTGGTACCAGCCGGGAGGCAGTGGGGGCAGGAGGAGGCGGGTTTGGAGTTGAACGGGGGCAATGTTATTTGGGCGGGATGGTTTGAGTGGGGGCACGGGCTGGGTGGTGGGGACGACATTGAGGGCGCTGGTGTGCTGATAGGTTTCGTGGCCAATGGCGTCGCGCACGACGAGTTGTGCGGCGAGATCTTCGGTGAAGCGGTCGTTGATGGAAACCTTGAGCGCCAGGGGATCGTTGCGCCGGAAGATGTTACCGGGGCGCTCGGCGGAGATTTTCACTTTGGGGATTTGTGTCACACTGACGTCGTCGAACCAGGCGCTGCCGTGAATGTCCTGCGGCCAGAGGGCGGCGCTGCCCGAGGGAAGTTTTGGAGTATTGAGACGGCTGAAGGAGGGCGAGTTCGATGACGAGCGAATCGGCCGCGGGATCGTTGGAGGAGATTTCGACAGTGACCGATTTCCAGGACGCGGCGTCGGCGTTTTCGCTGGCGGCGATGCAGGGATCGGAAGTGCGCTCGGAGCCGGGGATGAGGCGGCCGTCCTGATCGAGGAGAAAGGCGTTCAATCGGGCGCGGGAGTGAATGAGCGGAGTGGTTTGGACGAAGGTTTCAACACGGTAATGAGCACCGGGTTGGATTTTGATCTGGCCGGCGTCGTAGCGGTACGCCAGCGAGCCGCCGTTGAGGTCAAAGCGGAATGAATGCTTGCCGCTCTTGGCGCGGTCGTCGGAGAGGCGGGCGTTGACGTAATGGGGGAAGTCAGGGCCCTGCACTTTTGACCAGTGCATGGGAAGTTCCTCGGGATTGCCTAGAAGACGCTCTTCAAAGTCAATGGTGCGGAGGACGCGCGTGACCTGCGAGGGCTGGGCGTAGGCACAGGTGCAGAGGAGGAGGAAGATGAGGGTGGAGAGGCGGCGCATGGTCCGATAATGTGGTTATCGGTTGAAGGCGGCTGCTTTCAATAATGGTGTGCTGAATGAAAGATAAACCGGCGGCCAAGCGAAAATCACCGCCGCCCCACAATAAAAGTGATATAGGCGACGCTCTCATGAACCCTCCATCTCCCACGCTCGCAATCCTCGCCGGGGGCGAAGGCGTGCGCATGGGCAGGCCGAAGGGCAATTTGCGCATCGGCGGCACGCCAATTCTGACATACCTGCTGGAGCAGTTCGCCTGGGCGGGGCCAACGTTGCTGGTCACGGCGCCCGGCCGGGAGCATCCGACCGGCTGGGAAGACTTTGGACGCGAAATCGTCGATCCAGTGGCCGGGCAGGGGCCGGTGCGTGGGATTCTCTCGGCGCTGGAAAGCGTCCCCGCCGGCATCGTGGTGGTGACGACAGTGGACATGCCAATGGTGCGGCCCGTGCACTTAGACTGGCTTGCGAAGGAATTGGCAAACCGGCCAGAATTGCTCGGGGTCCTGCTGCGGCGGGGGGAGCAAATCGAGCCATTTCCCAGTACGTTCCGCATGGAAGCGCGCGAGGCGCTGACCGATCACCTCGCCCAGGGCCGGCGGTCGGTGCATTCACTGCTGGAGCGGCCGGGCTTTTTAGCCTTGGACGCACCCAAAACTTGGAGCGACCAGACGTGGCTGAACCTGAATTATCCGGACGACCTGAATCGCCTGGAGATGGCGATCTAACCACCGCCCCATAAGGTTCTCAGCGCGTGAACCTCAACACCTTCTGGACCGATACACATCTCGGAGCCCAGGCTTTACCGGCCTGCTCCAAACAAGGAGGCTACGCGTGAAAGGCATACAGATCGGTGAATTGCTGATCGAGCAAGGCGTCTTGACGCGCCGGCAGGTGGATCATGTCCTGGCCGTGCAGAAGATTTCCCACCGCCCCTTCGGGGACCTGGCCGAGCGGCTCTACGGAATAAGCCCGCAGGCGGTCGAGGATGCATGGGTGGAGCAGTACGTGCGGGTGGCCGGGGTAGTGGACCTGGACGCGGTAAAACTGGATGCCGATTGCCTGCGCATGATCAACCGGCGGCAAGCCTGGCAATTTCATTTGATGCCGATGAACCGTGAAAGAGAAAACCTGAACATGGCCACCGACGCGGCCAATCTGGTGCGGGCGGTGAATTTCTCGGCCCGCCGGATCGACGAACTGGTCTATTTCCAAATCGCCGAGCACGATCAACTTCGCGATTTCTTAATGCGGCATTATCCGGTGCCGGAATTTCTCGCGCAATATGCCGATGAACTGCGCAACCCCACGCCCAGACCCCACAAAAGCTTGCGGATTAAACGGGGACGCGGCCAAGAAAGGGGGCGCCGGTTAGCGTGATCGGCCGTCAGAAGTATGGAAGAGTTGTCGGAGGTTAGAGAGATGGTCAGAGACCATTAACTGCCTCGAAGACCAACAGGCATCTGTTACGGCAGCGTCGCCAGTTCCTTCTTCGCAGTGTCAGCAAAGGGCGTATTCGGAAATTGATCGACCACTTCCTGAAACTTCTTTCGGGCCAGATCACTGCGGCCGGCGTTCTTGTAGCTGGTGGCCATATTTAAGATGCTTTTGGCTTTGGATTCATCCGCACTCCCATTGGCCTTCTTGATGAACGCCGGGTCCTTCTCGTAGTTCTTCACTTCTTCGCCAGCAGTGGCCGCCGCGGGCGTACCTGCGAAGGCGGCCGCCACGTCTTTGAACCGCGCGTACGCCAACTCATTCTTCCCCGCGTCCTTCAACTTCTGCGCGACCGCCAAAGCCTGTTCGGCGCGATCCGCCTTTTCTGCCGCGTCCATCTGCGCTTTGGCATCCGGAATCTTCATCAGCTCCGCCAGCTTCTGCCGCGCCTTCACGGCCGACGGTAGCGTGCCCAGACTCCCGGCGATTTCCTTCAGCTTCGGAATCGCCTGCGTGTACTGCTTTTGCTCAATAAGCGGATCAACCTCGGCCAGCGCCTTGTCAGCGTACTCCGTCAGTTGCTTCTGCATGTCCTCGGATCGCTTGGCGAAAGCCCCGTCCAGCAGCGCCGCATTCGGGATGGCCGCGAGGGTGCGAATTGCCGATTTGGCATCCCCTTCCTTCAGCGCCGCCTCGGCCTTGTCGGCCGAGGCATTAGCCGCGGCCAAAACCGTCGGCTCAACCAACTGCGGCGGATGATTCTTAAACGCATCGGCAAGCGCCCCATCGATTCCGCCTGGATGCCCCTTCCACAGAATACTGCCGTCCGGGCCCAGCAGAACGGTGAACGGAATCCCGCCCTCGCCCCAGGTCTTAAAGATCTTGTTTTCCCAACCAAGGCCGTCAAAGTATTGCGGCCACGCAAACCCCTTCGCCGCCGCCACCTTCAGCATCGACTGCTGATCCGAGTCCAGGCTGATGCCCAGCATCTGGAGTCCCTTGGGTGCATACTTCTGGTTCACCTCCACCATATGCGCCGCCTCGGCCATGCACGGCTTGCACCACGTAGCCCAGAAATCCACAACGACAATTTTCCCGTGAAGCGCCTCAAGACTAACGGCCGACCCATCCACCGCCTTGTAAGCCAGGGCAGGCTTGTCGCCAACCTGCACGGCAGCCCTCAAAGGCGATAATGCAAAACCAGAAAAAAACAGAGCCAGACCACCGACCAAGAGCAAACGTTTCATAGCTTTTCCTCCAACAACCATCCCACCGTACAACGGAGAAGTGTGGGCCGTCAAAAATAAGACGCGCCCGCCATCGTAATGTTGCGGACGAATCATGTGGTTTGACGCGACTGGTCGAAGCGACTGTCGTACCGCCTTGGCAACCATCTAGCACCACGTTCCCCCGAATTTTCTCTCTTTCTTCATTCCTTTTCCGATAAGCCCCCGAGAGGACCGCGCCCATGTTCCACGAACTTTCGCCCCTGCTCCCCAACGAACTGGGCCCTCTCGCCATCGCAGCAGCCGCGGGGGCGGCCCTCATAGGGCTATTCCTGTGGCTCATGGGCGCCCGGTTCAGTCGCTCGATTCTGGCGCTCAACGCGGTGGCACTGGGCGCAGTGGTCGGCCTCGATCTCCCAAATCATTTCCGCCTGCCCATCGGCGCCTGGGCATCGGCCGTGGTGGCAGCGCTCTCACTTGGGCTCTGTGCCTACATTTTTCATCGCGTGTGGGCGGCCATGGCACTGGGCCTCTTGCTCGGTCTGATGGCCGCCGTCGGGGCATGGATCCTGTGCAGAAATCACGCCGAGTGGACCTGGCCAACTGCCGACCTGCACGCCGGGGTGCGCGAATATCTGCGGGCTCTCTGGGACAATCTTCCCACAGACGTTCGGCGCGTCTTGCCAGTGGCCTGCGCCACGGCGGCCGTCAGCGGACTCGCCATCGGCATCCTCTGGCCACGCGCCGGGGCCGCAATGCTCTACAGCCTGTTGGGCGGCGGCATTGCTATCCTCGCCGCAGTGATGGTAATGACGTGCAAATGGCCTGCACTGCTATCCCGCATACCCGGTTCATCCGGCCAACAGGGGGCGGCCATCACCGGCTTCGTGCTCGTGGGGGCGCTGGTCCAATGGCGCTTTGCCAGAGCACCAAAGCCGCCGTTACCAAAGTCACCCCCGCAAAGGGACGATTAAACGTCATAGATGGAACCCTCATCAGCCAAATCCGTCCTAAACCAGTTCCTGGTCAGCATGCCCGCCCATTGGCCACAGCAGCTTGATCTGCTCACCTGGTGCCACGAAATGGGACCCGCCCCGGCCACTTTATTGGTCATCGCCGGCATCATCTACCTGCTATTCGGCTATTACCTCTTCAACTGGCTCGTGATGCTCAACGCCGCCGTTCTCGCGGCCTATGCCGGCGGAATGATCGGAGCCAGGCTCGGATCCGCCCCCGCAGGCGCGATTCTCGCCGGCATCACCGCCGCAGTCGTCACCTGGCCTCTGATGAAATGGGCGGTCGCTGTCATGGGCGGAATTTACGGGGCCATCGTCGGCGCCTGCGTGTGGCGCAGCACCGGCATCGACCCCACATTCGCATGGGCCGGCGCCATGACCGGCCTCGTGTTCTTTGGCCTCCTGTCCTTCATCATCTTCCGCGGCTGCGTCATTCTCTACACGTCCCTCCAGGGCACCTTCATGCTGATCCTCGGCCTCCTGAGCCTGCTGTTCAAGTACCAGGTTGTGGCCCAAAACGTGACCCACCACATGGCCGCCAGGCCTTTCATGCTCCCGATCACAGTCTTCGTGCTCACGCTTCTAGCAATGGTCTTCCAGCAATCCCAGTTCCCAGCCGGACCTTCCGCCAAGAAGTAATTTTATAAAAGCGGTGCTCAGCTGGCGCGAAGGTTTGCACGCCGACAAGCGGCTCGGCACGGGGGGAACTAGGGGTCTTCTCAATCAGCTGTCGTGCTCGACGATCCCACCCGCGACGTTGGCACGCCGACGCAATCCGTCCACACGTTCGCTATAATAAATGTGGAGACATTTATGCAGCTAACGCTCACCCCACAATTACAGCACCTGATCGACGAGAAGCTGAAAACCGGCCGATATCAGTCGGCCGAGGATGTTATTCTCGCAGGGCTTCAGTCGCTCCACGACATCGAGGATGATTTTCAACCCGGTGAGATGGACGCCCTTCTGGCGCTTGGCGAAGCGGACATCGAACGTGGCGATATCCTTGACGGGGGCGAAGTTTTCAAGGCAATCCGGGCTGGCCGGAGAATTTGCCGGCCAGGCGAATTGGAAGGTCTTCTCGCTGTGGCAAACGAAGAAATCGATCGCGGCGAAACGCTCGATGGCCACGCGGTTCTCGCCGAATTCCGCGAAATGCGCATAAATGCGTCTGGCGGCCCAGCGTGATCCTCACTCCCCCGGCCCGGCCTGTGCACCCTTGGCTTGAACGGCAAGCAATTCTTTCCGCTGGCCGGTCTTTAACTGTTTCAGCGACTCATGCTCCGGCGCATTCTTATAATATTCATCCAGCGGAAAACACCCCGAAATCAGCCCATTCCGCGGAGCAGTCGTGCAATCTGAAAATGTCCGGCAAAGCCGTTTAGGCTGATACCCCTGCCCCGCCAGCGTGTGAGCCGGCAGGTCCCAGTACGACAGCACAAGCCGCCCCACGCCCACCGCATCCGTCCACCCCTGACGCACGGTGGCCTGCGCAACATGCGCCACGTATTCCTGCAAATAAGTGTAGCCGGTGCCCACAATGATCGACCCAGGGCAGGCCGCCTTAATCTGGCGCGTGCACTGGATCTGCCGATTAACTCCCACAATCGGATCTTCCGGCGGTTGATAGCCGTCGCTCGGCGGAAAGACGGCCGGCCTCTGATAGTGCGGATTGTAATAAGGCGAGCAACAACTCACGTTCACCATCCGCACCCCCCAATCCCTCAGCAGGTTGATAAACGCGATCGGCTCCGAAAGGTCCTGCTCCAGAGGGTTGTCCGGGTTCAAGCCAAAGCCGTACCGGTACGGAAGGCAATGCTGGTAGTCCTCCGGAATGCCCGGCCCAAGCTTGCCCCCCTGCCCCTTGGCCGGATCGGCACGAAACGGCGGATGATCGAACGCCGACAGCCGCACCCCAATCTGTAAACCAGGGCACTCGGCCCGGATGCCCCCAATGATCTCCCGTGCAAACCGCGTGCGATTCTCCAGCGACCCTCCATACCGCCCTTCACGCGTGAACGCACTCAAAAACTCATGACCCAGATAACCGTGGCAATGCTTGACATCCACAAACTGAAACCCCACGCGCTGGGCGATCTTTGCAGCGCGAACATAGTTCTCGATCAGCCGGCCGATGTAGTCGTCACTGATAACAACGCCGTCGTCGCTGGCATCAATACCAAATTTGCGATCCAGCAGCGGATGATGATAAACAATCCGCGGCTCAAGCCGCTTCTTATCGCCCGGCCTGCAAAACCGGCCAGAGTGCGTAAGCTGCAAGCCCACAAACAAATCATCAATGCCGCCAAATCGCTCCCGGTGGGCCGCCTGCAGAGTCTCCAAAAGTCTGCGCAAGCCCGCTTCAGCGCACTCGACGTTGTCATCAATCAGGCCAAGCTGGTTCGGATTAGCCCGGCCATCATTCTGCACCGCAAAAGCTTCCCCGCCCCAAATCCATTTTGCACCCGATTCCCCAAAATGCCGCCACCGCCGCAGCGTATGCTCCGACGGCTCGCCTCCCGTCGTCGCATCCCACCCTTCCATCGGATGAATGCACCACCGGTTGCCCACCGTAAAGCCATCAATGTCCAAAGGCGTCGCCAGCACAGACCCTTCCCCGGCCGACAAAACGCGCTCATCACACGGCAAATCCAGCCCAAGCGCCCGCAACTGCGCCGAAAACGAGGCCACGTCTTTGAAATGCCCAACTTTAATATAAGCCCGATCCGCCATCGCCACTCCCGTTCGTCTGTTGGCCAAAGAATATACGCAATAGCACCTCCAAACGCGCCTCCCCCACACATCACCTCTCACAGGCGCTGACCCAACCCCAACCCCGAACCCCTCCCCACCTCAGAACCCCGCATGTATATGCGGGGCTTCCCCTGTCCCCAGACCCCTGACTCCTGACCCCTGACTCCTGACCCCTGACCCCTGACCCCTGACCCCTGACCCCTGACCCCTGACCCCTGACCCCTGACCCCTGACCCCTGACCCCTGACCCCTGACCCCTGACCCCTGACCCCTGACCCCTGACCCCTGACCCCGAACCCTGAACCCCGAACCCCGAACCCCGAACCCCGAACCCACTTTATTTCCCCCTCAACTCCCGCGACAATCCCCCCCAATGACCCCCGAACAGTTCGTCGCCAAATGGTCCGCCGTCGAGCTCTCCGAACGCGGCCGCCTCCCACTCCCATTTCAACGACCTCTGCTCACATCCTCGGCGTCAAAAACCCCATCGAATCCGACCCCACCGGCCACGACTACGCCTTCGAAAAACCCGTCCACCCCATCGCCGCCGCCTCCAAAGGCTCCAAGGGCGACTCCGGCTTCGTCGACGTCTGGAAACGCGGCCATTTCGCCTGGGAATACAAACGCAAAGGCAAATACAAAGACCTCACCGAAGCCTACCGCCAGGTCTACCAATACCGCGACGCCCTCGACAACCCGCCCCTCTCCGTCGTCTGCGACATCTCCACCACCGAAATCCACACCCACTTCACCGGCTACCCCAAACGCGAAATCACCATCAAGCTCGAGGAAATCCCCGGCCAGCTTCGACGTCCTCCGCCGCGTCTTCACCGATCCCAATTCCTTCCAGCCCGCAAAAAACCACCGCCAAGGTCACCGAAGAACTCGCCCAGACCTTCGCCGAAGTCGCCAACCGCCTCATCGACCGCTACCCGTCACCGAGCTTCACCTCTGGGAAACCGCCGGCTCCCCCGTCGCCCACTTCCTCATGAAGGTCATCTTCTGCCTTTTCGCCGAAGATATCGGCCTACTCCCGCGCAACCTCTTCACCAACCTCATCAACGATTGCCTCTTCGACCCCGATAGCAGCGGCAGATGTTTGCTCGTTCGCTGTCGATGGATTACGCTTCGTTTCGAATGTTGAAAGAAGAGTCTGACACGCCGTGGTTCTTCGGCGAATGTCGGGAGACGACTGAATGATGCCAGCCCGCCAATCGGTTAGTTCTGGACTTAGGTTTGGATGTTCCGATCATGGAGCGTGAGAGACAACTTCGTCGCTTCGCGTGAATTTGAGTGGGAACCCAGCGACCTCATCTGCGAGCATAAACGAACTCATGACACCGCGACATCGCATATTGTCGTTGAATTCGGTTTCCAGCAAAGCACTGTCCTTACGTTTCTACAACAGGATCGACCATTTGCGTCACTTACCGCCCTAGATCGAGAATAATTCTATCGATTTCATATAACAACGCGGTCGATTGGCGCCTTTCCTCGACATCGGCAATACGTCGTTTCTCAATAATCGCCTAAAAGATTCGCATATTGTCAGGCTGGTTTCGGTCGCCGAGGATCCAAATGGCGCATCCGCACATAACTTTCCAAAATATGCCAGCGCGAGAGTGCGGCATCGAGCTCCCAGCGAGTTGATGATGCATTAAATTCAGGCGATTGACTATTGGCGGCGTCGGTTGTCCGCTGCGTCCTTCAAACGCTACGATATCAACGCAAATCTTAGCACTCTTTTCAACACGCTTATTTTCTTGCGTGTACTGGAAGATCAAGCCACAGCAGCTGGACGAATTTACCGCTCCGAATCTCGTTTCCATTGCCGAATCCAATACGAAATCGCTAAAGGAGATCTTTTCGAACATCTCTAAAGGGATTGGGTAAGCACAGGTTTCCAAAGTTTTTGCAAGAGAAACTTGACCTGTTGACCGTTTTCAATTCTGGCCCGGCTCAGGAAGTCGCGGGACTTGTCCGCGACTTCTACGTCGGTGTTGGCTCACCATATCCCTATGACTTTTCTCTTCTGTCGCGACACGCACTCAGCCTGATTTACGAGAAGTACGTTTCCATTGTCCGAGAGAGCAGCGACCCTCAGGTTTCCTTTTTTCCG
Organism: uncultured Phycisphaerales bacterium; assembly: GCA_963788015.1. Taxonomy (GTDB): domain Bacteria; phylum Planctomycetota; class Phycisphaerae; order Tepidisphaerales; family Tepidisphaeraceae; genus JBBRHH01. The sequence goes on along the minus strand of CAWBEY010000010.1, from coordinate 85,441 downwards.
TTGCGGACTCCGTATCGAATCGTTCGTTGGGCACTGTCTACACGCCGCAATTTATCGGCTTCGGTTTTTCGCTCGATACCTCAACCGAAACTTGTCTCCGGTGCGTTTAGCTGAAAGCAAGATACTCGATCCGGCATGTGGATCCGGTGTGTTTCCTTAGAAGTGTTGCGGAGATATTCACTGATGCAACGGCATTACACGACGTACCCGCACAAAAGCAGTTGTTCCGAAACCTCAGTGGAATGGACATTGATGCCAGTGCCGTCGATGCAGCTCAGCTTTCGCTGGCTCTTCTTTACGTCTCACACTTCCGCGAATTTCCACGCCAACTCAACATCCAGCCAGACCGAGAGCCTCGGACAGCTTAGCAAGAGTGACCAAACCTACGCCGCCATCATCGCCAATCCACCGTTTATACCGTGGGACATGATGAGCAACCAGTTGAGGGAGGTTGTGACACAGAGGTTCTCGGAACGACCGGAAAAGGCAAGGCAGACGCCTACCAAGCGTTTTTACGAACATCAATCGATTCGCTCGATGACGATGGGTATCTGCTTTTTGTATTGCCTCAATCATTTCTGTCCGCCCGTGCCGCCGAAAGCCTTCGCCAAGAGCTTGCCTCGTCTATGTGTATCGAGGTAATCGCAGACCTGTCCAATATTGCGGTCTTTGAAGACACGGGAGCATATGTCATCCTTCTCGTCGCTCGGAAAAGAATTCCAAGTCGCCAATACACGACTATCGTGCGATGCAGAGATTTCCGGCCAAGCCCTTAACGAGGCATTGCATGGTCGTCGGCAGGAAAACGACTTCTTTCAGGTATTCCAAATTCCGCAGGAGTCACTGACGGCCACAAATTGGTCGCTACTGCCATCGCGCGAAATGGAACTGGCGGAGTTGCTCCGACGTCACGTTCCATTGGAACTTTTGGCCGAAGTACGGTCGGGGATGGTAAGCGGCAGTCGTCACGAATTTACGGCGGCCCTCGCTTGAAGTTCCGGAGGATCAGCGAGAGTTGTGGCCTTATCTGCTATCAGATCGGGAAATGAAGTATTTCGGCGTTCCCGATTTGTCGGAGTTGCGAATGTTCTTCCCAGTAGTTGGAGGACGCCCACTTGGAGAGGAGGAGGTCAGGAAATACCAATGGACTTGGAATCTGCTATTGGAACGACGCGCATCACTTGAAAAACGCCGCCGCTGTGAAAGCGGGCGGCATTCCTTGGTGGCGCCCACATCGGTTACCCGACTTCATTTTGAAACCCAAGCTAGTTGACTCACACGTTGCGCTGGCACCGAGGTTTAGCTACGACCGAAACGGCGCAGTTCATTGTCACGCAAGGCCCCGTAATTCTCATGCGGAGTCCCAGCCCGACGGATAACCTTGACTGGTTCATTCTGGCGGTACTGAACTCCGCGATGGTGCGTTGGCAGATACAGCGATTTGGTCAGCGATACGCCCGGGGTTACACGTTATTAGAACCTAAATCTCTTCGTGGCGTGCAGATTCCAAATCCAGCAGACTTACCGGTACGCCTCTATGCACAGATCGTCAGCGAGTCACGCCGTTTGTATGATCTTCCCGCCATTGCTGAGGCAGACTTAGAGAACATCGACAGTTTGATGCTGGAGGCGTTCGGCGTGCCATCCGATTTGTCTGATATGATACGGAAGGCGTTTTAAGATGCTCGTCGGCACAGTCCGAGAACTCCAAGCACACGCCCAACAAATAAGGTTTATTGTCGCGACTTTTTCTCCTGCTACTTCATTAACGGGACTCTGCATACCGGACAGAGTGGGCCGGGTAGTTTACGTTAGAGTGGGGGACAACTACGGCGAACTCGCCTCTGGAAAGTCCCAATTTGCAACAAATCTGCCGGGTGTCCTCGGATCGTACTTCGAAGTCTGGACGCCGTCGACGGAGCCAGATACCTACACTTTGGCGAAGGCCTATCTTCACCTTCACGCGTCGTCGTCTCCAACGGAAACGCCGCACGAGCTCATCTTCATTCATACTGAACCGACCAACCCAAACGGGCATGACGATCGACAACTTCGGCTCGCCAGATGGCGCTCGGGCCCCCACCTACATGTTAAGGCGTCAGGCTACGGGCTCGGAAGGTGCCACATCCATTTGGATTCAAATACGGTACCCTGTCCAGCCCTTGAATCATTGGCGGGCTACCGCGAATCGCTGGGAAATATGATCGGAATGCTCTCAGACGAATTATTGGAATATTTTGATCTGAGCCAAGTTTCGTAAGTCGGATTTGCTTGGCTAACATCCAAAGGAATCAGGGAAGATGTACGGGGAAAAATGTACCGGGGACGCACGTAATTTATATCGCAAGGTTGTCTCCAAACACGCCCATTCCCACTCCTCCCCCTTCCACCTCATCGCCGGAGGTCTTCGCCAAGCGGATTTCTGTCAAGGTGGAACCGTCGGAGAAGGGGCCCCGCGTAATCGCGGGGTAGTACCTTGACTGAAATCCGCAGCATACAATTCGGCCATGAGGTGGAAGGGGGACCACCCCTCACCGCCGCGCAAGCGCCCTCACTCTCCTCCGCCCCCACGCCCAAACAAAGCCTCCGCCCGCACCACCACGCCCACCCCAAATCCCCCCTCTCAAAAACCCGCCGCCACGCCTCCCTCCCGCCCATCCGCGAAAACCCCCGTAAATCCGCTGCCAAAAACCCTTCGTGCCCTTCGTGCCCCTTCGTGGTGAAAGACTCCCTCCGCCCGCCCAACCCCACACACCAAATGAAAAGCCTCCCCCGCACCACCGCCCCCACCAGCAACCAGCAACTAGCAACTAGCAACTCCCCCCCCGCCTTGACATCACCCTAACATCCACCTACACTACCACCAGCCTCGACCGCCCGCAACCGCCGCCCCATCCTGCCCGGGATGGAGCCCAACCAGGGGAACCCATGTCCATCCATCCCAGCACCCACCAGAACCCCGGATGCATATCCGGGGCTTCTTCCCCCGCCCTCCGCCAAGCCGTCTTCAGCACCGATTCGACGCGTCGTTTGGTGGTCGGTTATGTGTCCTTTGATAGTCGGTTAGTGGTCGGTTGGTGGTCGGTTACGTGTCGGTTGGTGGTCGATTGGTGGTCGGTTATGTAGTCGGTTTTTACAAGCCCCTTTTGGCCTAACCCCTTGTCAATCCTCACCCCCCTCCCAAAACCCCCTGCGCAACTCAATTACAACAACACAAAACCCACCCAAACCGACCACCCCCTCCGCGGCTCCACGCCGCATTTCCGCCCTTTCGGGACATGGCACGGTAGCAAACAATACGGGGACTGACTGCTTGTTATTCCTCTCCACCGCCATCCGCCTCAACCTGCCCCCTCCACCAGTGTTCATCCGTCCCCATCAGTGGCCAATATTTCTTCATCCAACTTCATCTTCATCCTGTCTTCAGGTTGTTGTGATAAGGTGTGAAACGTGCAATCGGCCAACGGTCGGTTTGGTTGTACCGCATCGAACACATTTCCCCGCGAAGGCGGCAAAGGAGCTGGTATGAAACGTTTTTCGACACTGATCTTGTTGGCGGCTTTTGTGAGCGGATTGTCCCTGCTGGGACGAGCGACGGCGGCCGATGCGCCAAACGGCCCCCCGCCGCCGAAGCAGGATGGCGGACAAGGTGGTGGGCCGGGAGGCGGGGGCGGGCCGGGCGGAGCGGGTGGGCCGGGCGGACCGCCGGCCGGCGTTCATGTGATTCCGCCGTTTGTCATGGGGAAGTTGAACTTGACGGACGAACAGAAAAAACAGATTGGCGACCTTGAGAAATCGGTGAAGGATCAACTGGCGACGATATTGAGCGCCGACCAGATGAAGACACTGGAAGAAACCCGGCCGCCCCGCGGGCCCGGTGGACAAGGCGGTCCCGGCGCAGATCAGGGCGGGCAGGGAGCAGGGCCGAACGCGGCGCAGGGCGGCGGCGGACAGGGCGGCGGTGGGCAGGGTGGACAGGGTGGACCGGGTGGTGGCGGGCCTGGTGGCCAAGGTGGCCAGGTGGGCAGGGCGGGGGCGGCCAGGGTGGAAGGGGCGGGCCGGGCGGTGGTGGTCCTGGCGGCGGGCAACAGCGGCCACCGCATACGGGCAGGTAAACGCGCGACTTCAGTGGCGCGGTTAAGCGGTGACTTATCAAGTAAGGCTATGGCGGGCATGGACACGAGTGGTCCGTGCCCGCATCGTCTTGTTGTTGGCGGCCCTTGCCGTCGCGCCTATATGTTTAGAAGCGCATCTTTTCTCATCGGGTCAAAGCCGGACGGAAAGCCACAGTGCGGTGGCCATCGTCCATGAAAGGACGACGAGGGCGACACCGACCACCAGGCTGCCGAGGGTGGCGCGGCGGCCGAGGAGGGCTAGCCACCCCAAAGGGCTGGCGACGGCGGCGGCGACCATCGGAAGTGGGCCTGCGGGCAGATCGCCTGCGGGAAGTAAGAACGCGGCCACGATGGCAATGCCCGAGGTGATTAGGGCTATGGCCACTGCCGATGAACGGGCGGCCTGCGAGCGGTTGAACAGTCCAACCGCCAGCAGCAGCGCGACGGCATCGGCGAGCAGTTGAAAGATGGGGAAGTCAGCGGCCCGCAAAGCGTCCCAGGTATGCATGCTGACCAGCAGGCCGGCGTGGGCGATGGCGCCGATGGAGAGGAGGATGCCGGCCGCGTACCAGGCGGGGCCGGCGAAGGCGGGCGTGGGTGGACGATCGTAGGCCACGCCGTTGCCGCTGGCGGAAGCGGTGTGGTCGGCGGGTGAGGGGGCGGGGCGGCCGGGGATTTCGATGTGCGTTCCGCAGGCGGGGCATCGGGTGGGAAGGCCGGCGAGGTCGCTGCCGGCTTCGAGTTGTTCGCCGCAGTCGCAGGTGAGATGGATGCGCATGGTGTCTCGATTCGGTTAAGCCGTGTAAGGGTACTCTGTGGGAGTGCGTAGTTCAAAAAAACCTGGCCGGTTTTGCATCACAGCGGTTTGGCTCTAAATTACGGGAGTATTCACACGAGGGTTTCATGTCAGAGGATACGGTGATCAATTGTCCGAGTTGTGGGCAGGCCTATCGGATGTCGATGGAGAAGCTTGCGAAGTACGCGGGGCGGACCATGACCTGCAAGAAATGCCAGCAGCCGTTCGTGGTTCCCGAAGCGGAGGCGGAGGCCGTTCATGAGGAGGCGGCCGCCGAGGAAGAAACGGTTGTGGTTCATGCGAATTCGCATGAAGGCGAACCGCATACGGAGGGACACGAGGGATATGGTGAGGCCCAGGAGAGCCACGTCCCGCCCCCCGTGCCGCCGATGCACGAACCGGCTTATGCAGCGCAGCCGAGTTATGTCGCGCCGCCTGCGACGCCGATGCGGCCAAGTGGCGTGCGGCCGGGAAGCGCGGGCGGGGCGAGCTTTGGCAACCTTGTAAGCTTTGAAGGTCTATTGCCGCGGTCGGTGGCGCAGATTCTGTTTTTTGTGAGCGGCGGGGTGAGTGTCGCGTATGGCTTGATGACTATTTTCTACTCGGTCAGTTCGGTACCTGTGCACCTCGGAGGCTCCTCTACGGTCACCGTTCACTGGCTTGGAATTCTGGGCGGATTGTTGTGGATAGTGTGGGGGCCGATTGTGGCGCGGGCGTGTTGCGAGATATTGACCGAGCGGAACTCGATGCAGCGCCGCGGCCGATTGTGGTGGGGATTCGATGAATTTGCTTTGGATGCAATTGATGGAGCGGGCGGGCTTGACGCTGAACGAGGCGCAGGCGGCGCAGTTTGGGCAATACCTCGATCTGCTGTTCGAAGCCAACGCGCGGATGAACCTGACGCGCATTACTGGCCGGGCGGATGCTGAACTGCATCACATCGCCGACAGCCTGACACTGCTTCCGTTCTTGCCAGCAGGCACGTGCCGGGTTGCGGATGTGGGTAGCGGCGGCGGCGTGCCGGGCATTCCACTGGCGATTGCCAGGCCCGATGCGCATGTGGTGCTGATTGAGGCGACGGGGAAAAAAGCAGAGTTTCTTCGGCAGGCGGTAGCCGCGTTGGGACTTTCAAATGTGGAAGTAATCGCGGAGCGGGCCGAGGCGGCGGGGCAAGGGAAAATGCGCGAGAGCTTTGACGTGGCGGTGGCGCGGGCGGTGGCGACGATGATCTGGCTGGCGGAGTGGTGCCTGCCGCTGGTGAAGAAGGGGGGGAAGATGCTGGCGATGAAAGGGCCGAAGGTGGAGGCCGAATTACCGCTGCCTCCGCGCGTGCTGCGAATGCTGGGGGGCGGGGCGGTGGTGGTTCATCCGGTAGATCTGCCGGGAACGGAGCATCATCGGATCGTGGACATTCCCAAGGTGGCGCGGACCGACAAACGCCAGCCGCGGGCGGCAACGTTCGCAAAGGGCAAACCGCTGCGGTAAGGCTTGGCTGCTCTCTGACATATCCCTAAGGCAACGGCTGATAAACCCGTGAGGGAACGCTCTAGCGGGGAAGATTATTGGTCCTATTTTCGACCATGGCATAATAATGGCGGGTTATCACGGGATAGCCGACAAAGATAAGAGCTATAATTGTCTGGATTTCCAGCCTGCCGGGATTTGTTTGGACGGCGGCGAAAGGCAATCTGTCGGAACCTGACTGCGTGGAGCCCCAATGCTTGTACTGTCCCGCCAGCGTGATGAGTCTATCGTGATTGGAGAAGATGTCTCGATCACGATAGTGGACATTCGCGGCGACAAGGTCCGCCTGGGGATTGATGTGCCCAAATCAGTGCAGGTGCATCGCAAGGAAGTTTTCGATGCCATCCGGCGCGAGAATCGTTCGGCCGCTCAGATGCGGCCGGAGGATATTGCGATGGCAAAGGGGAAACTGTCGGATGAGCAGATGGCGCAGTTGCGAAGCAGTCCCTTCCACCGTGCGGCCATTGCAGAGGCGAGGAAAGGTTTGGAGGAAGGGGGCGTGCCGATTGGATCGGTGCTGGTGCGAGGCGGGTGAGATCATCTCGGCCGGGCATAATCGGCGGGTGCAGGAAAATGCGCCGATGGCGCACGCGGAGATCGACTGCTTGACGTGCGCGGGCCGTCAAAAAACATATTCCGACTGCGTGCTGTATTCGACTCTGATGCCCTGTTACCTCTGCAGTGGGGCCGTAGTGCAATTTGGGATCAAGAAAGTGATTGTCGGAGAGTCGGTGAATTTTTCGGGTGGGCCAGATTTTATGCGGAAGCATGGGGTGGACGTGATCGATCTGCGGGATCCGGAGTGCATCGCGATGATGGCGGATTTCATCAAGAATCGGCCGGAACTCTGGCATGAGGATATTGGCAAGTAGCACTACTTGTGACCTTCCGGCGGGGCGTCGCCCAGATACTTTCGCGACACGGCGGCGGCGAGATCGACGTCATTGATATTCGCCAGGGTGCAGAGCCAGGCGACGACGTCTGCGAATTCTTCTTCGAGATTAGCGCGGTCGTCGCCGTGAAGCGCGGTGGCAAGCTCGCCCACTTCCTCGATAAACCAGAGGAAAGTTTTCGGGGTGCCGCGAGCGCGGTCGACCGTTTCATACTTCTCGGAGATGTGCTTCTGGAAGGCGGCGATGGTGAGGGATTGGGTGTCCATGATTAATGTCGAGCGTAAGAACGAAATGCCCGCAAGGCAACGCCCGCCGATGCCTGCGTGATGCATTGGCGCGGGAGCAGGGGGTGCTACGCTACGGACATGTTTGAAGAACCCGATCACGAGTCGAATCAAGAGCCGGTGAAGCGTTCGGTGGATCCAGACCAGCGGGCACGCGAAAAAGCAGACGAGTTTCGCATGTTCGCCGAGCTTGCGGCCGTTTTTGAGGGGAGCCGGAAGTTTGATGCCGAGATCATGGCCGGGCTGGATGCGGAGGTTGCCAGGGAGATGCAGCGCAGCATTGGGAAACTGGAGAAGGCGAAAACTCCCGACACCCCAGTCTTGCCGTCTGCGTCGGCGGCCGACGCGGTGGCGGTGCTTACGATGTCCCAGGCACGCGAGTTGTCAACCAATGACTATCACATCCACCGGCGGCCGGGCGAAGTAATTATTTTGCGTTGGTTGGAGGCCGATCAGGTCGAGACTATTTTATGAGCGGCTTCAAGCCCACTTCGACGCGGCGCTGGGCGGATACCGGGAGGAGGAGCGGTCGGCGCAGGAGTGGAAGCAGGACCCGCAGACGCTGAAATACCTTGCCGCACTGGACGCATTAGAAGTGAAAATGGCCGAGCGATATTTGCGGGAGGTGATCAAGAAGCACATTGTGTTTGTGCTCTCAACACAGACGGCGGATGAGATCAACATCGCCTACCTGTGCGATTACGTGATGGGCGTGCCGGCCGGCGAGGTGGTGGGGGAGGCGTCAGCGCCGCCGGGCGAACCGACGGAAAAAGACCTGGCGTGGTTCTTCAAGCTTTATTCGCTGAGGGGGGTGGTGGAGGGGGTGGAGCGGATGTGCTTTTTCGCGTTTTTGCAGAAGACGGAGGAGGAGTGGTGAGGCTAAGAAAACGTTTCACCACGGGAGAACACGAAGAACACGGAGGTGAGAGGGCGGTGGGGGGGGCTTGATCCCTGCTAACGGTTGGGAGGACCGGTGATTAGACTTTGCCGTTGCATGGACTTCAATAAAGGAGCGCGCTGATGGAGCGAGAAACGAGAAGAGTTGGTTTATTAATCTTCGTCTCAATTTGTTCGTTGTTGATTACGCACAGCCTGGAAGCCGGATCTGTCGAGGGGGGCAGATTTGGGCGGGGGCTGCGGGTTGAGAAGGGTGGGGAGGATTTTGCGGCGGCCGAGGGGAATCCGGTTTATTTCGTGACGCCGATGACGGTGGAGCTTTGGGCGAAGATCGAGGCGTTGGAGGGGCGGGCAGTCGATGTGGTGCTGATCTCCAATGAGCCGACACACTCCAATACGCATTGGGAGATGCGGGCCAAGAGTGGCGGCGGCCTGGTTGCGTCTTTCAGTGGTTATGAGCCAAAAGAAGTTGCGGGCGATGTGAATATCGTGGATGGGAAGTGGCATTACCTGGCGATGATCTTTGATGGAAAGACGCTGTCGCTCTGGGCGGATGGAAAGCAGGTGGCGAGTAAGGCCGTGCAGAGACATGGGCCGTATCCGGATACGGGGCCGCTGAACTTTGGGCATTTGAGCGGGAAGAATATCGCGAGTGTCGATCTGGATGAGGTGCGGATTTCGCGTGTGGTGCGGGATGTGAGCCGGGCGCCGGAGGCGCCGTTCACGGCGGATGCGGACACGATGGGGCTTTGGCATTTTGACGAAGATCAAAGGGCCTATGACAGGACCGGGTTCGCCGATGCGTCGGCCACGCATAATCCGGCGCGGCTTAAGCTGCTTTCGGATGATCTGGGGAACGGCGGGTTTGATGGGACAGTGGGGCCGCGGACGAGATGGGCGGACATGGATTGCGGCCGGTTTTTCAGCTCGACGCTGGGTTCGCCTTTGCCCAAGGGGAATATTACATACAAGGCGATTTCGATCCGCCTCGGGCAGGGCAAGGATACGGAGAAGAAGGCGGCCATTGCATTCGACACTGAGTTGCTCCGTTACAGCGTGGCGTGGACCGGGAACTTCGTGCGGATTTACAATGGGCGGGAAGGGCTTGCGCAGCATCCGGATGTGGCGGGGAGTGCTGTATTCGCGACGACGCCTGGGCCGGGGTGGGCGAAGGGTAATGACTGGGCGGATCCGAGGCCGGACAAGCTTGGGCCGCTGCCCGCGGATTGGGCGAAGTACAAGGGCCTTTATGTGAACGGCGATCGTGTAATTCTTTCTTACACGGTGGGCGGAACGCAGGTGCTTGAATCGCCGGGGATTGAGGACGCGGGGGGCAATGCGGTGTTCTCGCGGACTTTTTATATTGCCCCGGCAAGCGGCGAGATGCTGGTGCGGTTGTGTGATGCGAATGGGGAGGCGCTCAGTTATGAGGGCCTGGTGGGAACCAGCGAGGCGGAGCGCGTGACGGTTGCGGGCGTGGTGGGCGCAGGTGCACCGGGCGGCGTGAAGGTGGAGATGGCCGACCATGGGGTGGGAAAGGTGGGGGCGATTCTTCTGCGGGTTGGGGCGCACGCGAGCGCGATCAAGTTTCGAGCGTTGATTTATGCCGGATCGCGGGATGGGTTGAAGGCAGCGGCGGAGGAGTTGAAGGGCCCGGCGGCGGCGGATCTCTCGACGCTGGTCGCGGGCGGGCCGGCGCGTTATCCCGAAGCGATCGTCACCAAAGGGGATGTTGGCAAAGATACGACGGCGTATGTCGTTGATACGCTGACGGCCCCGACCGACAACCCGTGGAAATCGTTTTTGCGGTTCTCGGGGCATGATTTTTTTTCCAATGGCGATCTTGCGGTTTGCTCCATCAGTGGGGACGTGTGGGTGGTCAGCGGCATTGACGCGACGTTGCAGAACCTGAAGTGGCGGCGCTTTGCGACGGGGCTTTTTCAGCCGCTGGGGTTGAAGGTGGTGGAGGACAAGGTGTGCGTGATTGGCCGGGACCAGATTACGCGGCTGCACGATTTGAATGGCGATGGCGAGGCGGACTTTTACGAGAACGTGAACAACGACTGCAAGGTGACGGAGAACGGGCACGCGTACACCACGTGTCTGGAGACGGACCCGGATGGCAACTTTTATTATGCCAAGTGTGCGGACGGGACGGCGCACGGGGGGACGGTGATGAAGGTGAGCAAGTATGGGGAGACGGCCGAGGTGTTTGCGACGGGGATTCGCAATTGCAACGGATTGGGAATGGGGCCGGGCGGAGAGTTGACGGAGGCCGACAACGAAGGGGAATGGGTGCCGGCATCGCGGATTGATTTTGTGAAGAAGGGGACGTTTCTGGGATTTCGGCCGACGAGCCACACGCCCGCGCCGCCGGACGGGCCGGGGACGCCGATCTGTTACATGCCGCAGAACTGTGACAACTCGTGCGGGGGTCAGACGTGGGTGATTGGTGACAAATGGGGGCCGCTGGCGGGGGAGATGCTGCACACGTCGTATGGAAAGGCGTCGCTGTATCACGTCATGTATGAGAAGGTTGGCGACGTGGCGCAGGGCGGGGTTTATCAATTTCCATTTCGGTTTGCGAGCGGCGCGATGCGGGGGCCATTCAGCCCTGTGGATGGTCAGCTTTATGTATCAGGGCTGCGGGGATGGCAGACGGCGGGCTCGAAGGATGGTGCGCTGCAGCGGGTTCGCTACACGGGCAAGAGCGCGAACATGCCGGCGGCGCTGCACGTTCACAAGAACGGCGTGCGCATTACCTTCACCGATGCGCTGGATCCGAAGTCGGCGGCGGATGCGGATTCCTATGGCGTGCTGGAATGGAACTACCACTGGACGGGCGGATATGGGTCGGCGCATTGGTCGGTGAAAGATCCGCAGAAGCAGGGGCACGATGTTCTGGCGGTGAAGTCGGCGCATCTGTCGGCGGATCGCAAGACGGTGTTTCTGGAGATCCCGGATATTCAGCCGGTGATGCAGATGCAGATCACGTGGAACCTGGACGCGGCAGATGGCGCTCATATCAGGCAGAGCGTGTGGAACACGATCCACGTGCTGGGGCCGGCGCTTGTGGCGGAAGCTTTTGAAACGGGCGGGGACCGGCAGGCGACTGCCGCGCCCGCCACGGGGCCTGCGACGCGGGCTGCTGATGTAAAAGGGAAGACGAAGAAGATTGTGTTGATCGCCGGTAAGAAGAGCCATGGGCCGGGGGAACATGAGTATGAGAAAGGGTGCCGGCTGTTGAAGGCTTGTCTGGATTCGTCGCCGAATGTGAAGAGCGTGGAGACGACGGTGGTGACCGATGGTTGGCCGGCGGATGAGAAGATTCTGGAGGAGGCCGATGCGATTTTTATGTTTTGCGATGGATCGGATCAGGATGAGGAGCGGCATCCGCTGTTGAAGGACGATCGGCTTAAGAAGCTTGGGGCGTCATGGAGCGTGGAGTGGGGCTGGCGGTTTTGCACTACACGGTGTTCTTGCCCACGGAGAAAGGCGGCCGGGATTTTCAGAACTGGGTGGGGGCGTACTTTGACTATGACAGCCAGGGGCCGAGCACCAGGGGCACGCATGATAAGTGGTATTCGACGCTGGGAACGGCCCAGACCACTACCACGCTGTTGACGCCCGAGCACGCGATTTTGCGGGGTGTTCAACCGGTCACGACGAAGACCGAATATTACTGGAAGATGCACTTTCTGGAGAATGACACGCGGGTCACGCCGCTGCTGACGTTTGACGCGGCGAAGGCCGGCGGGCCGGGGTGGGAGACGGTGGTTGGGTGGGCGGTGGAGCGGAAGAATGGGGGGCGCGGGTTTGCGTACACCGAGGGGCATTTTCATTCGCACTGGCAGATCGAAAGCTTTCGGCGGCTGGTGCTGAACGGGTTGTTGTGGACGGCGCACGTGGAGGTGCCGGAGGGTGGGGTGGAGTCGGTGGTGGCGAAGGAATGAAGGGCTAGCCGCCGGCGATTACGTCGATGTGGCGAAGGGGCGCGCTGGTAGTTTTATTAGATCGGCCAATTGCTTCGGCGTGACGATAGATAATCTGGGGCAGAAGTGGCGAAGCAATTGCGCAGACTCTGTCGTGTCGGTGGCAAGCTTGAGGATCCGGCTTTCCCACGTCACAAGATAATTGGCTTGAGCTTCGATGGCGAGATTGAACAGGTGGTCGTCGTCCGGGTGCAGTGGCCAGGTGAACAATTCAGGGACGGTTTCAAATGATGTTGATATGAGGTTGAGGCTGTCGAGGAAGACGGCAATCCTTTGTGGCGTCAGAGCCGGAAATTTCGACGCGAGTGAGGGGCGCGTCAACACATCGCGGAGCTCTGCGACAAGTTCTGGGCTGGTACACAGTGTCAATCGCTTGTCTTCGACGGCCTCAATCGTTGCGTATTTGCGTTCTGGATGGACGGCGGCTTGCAAGGTCACCATCGTGTCATAAATGACGCATGGAATGCTCACGGCCGCTTGGCCTTTTTCTCCAAGCAGTGAGCTTTAATCTCACCACGGAGAAAGTCGTCCAGTTCTTCATTACTCATCCCGCTTTCGGCAACCTGTTTACGCACCGGCGCCATGATGTCTGCGATGGTTGGCCGAGTGACCACGTGCTCTATGAGATCTGATGCGACTTCAGAAAGGTCCTGACCGCTGTTGGCAGCCTGCTCAGTCAATTTGGCCCTTGCCGCTTCTGAGAGTCGAAGCGTCACGAGGGTTTCGGTGGTTGGGGTGGCTGCGGGCATATATTGCTCCATCGTTGATCGCTCTGCATATTATAGCAAAGAACGCGTCAGCGGTTTTAACCCAGGCCCGCCTCTCAAGATACCCCGCCAGCGATGGCGCCGACAATGAAGAAGGGCTCCTTCCCAGACGCTACGGCCTCGGGGAGGGGGGCGTCGGGTGGGGAGTGGGAGATGTCTTCCTCGCAGGCGAAGAAACGGACCAGGGGCCGGCGCTGGAGGGTGCCGTGCTCGCGGATGGTACCTCTGAGCATGGGGTAGCGGGATTCGAGGGCGTCGAGGATGGTGTGCTGTGTCACCGGGGAAATGACTTCAAGCTGGACCTCGCGCTGCGAGATGCTGGCCAGGGTGCGGAGGTGCTGGGGGAGGATGACTCGGATCATGCGACCTCGTGCTTCTTCCTCATCTTTATCTTCATCCTAATCATTATCTTAATCTTCTTGGCTCGGCGCCAGTTGTGGATATCTCCGGGCAGAATTGCTTTTAATAAGACCCATCAGCATTCGTACAATACCGAGCAGCCGTTGCTTGCCGGCTTGCACTTGCGCTGAAGTCAATTGTTGCTGCGCTACCAGCACGTCCAGGCTGGCTGCGCATTCCAGCGCGCTTCCATGAGCAATGTCGAAGAATCGGCAGCGATCTTTCAAGGTGTATTTTCCGTTGCCTTCGGCAATGTTGAGTGTGACGGAAGTGCTGGCACGGTCAAGCTGTTGTTTTATGTCGCCGGTGGGGGATGTTGCGCTGAGTAGAGGCGAGAGCCAGGCGATGAAGTTGATGGACTGCTGGTACACCTCAAGCTTCTCGTGGCTGAAAACGTTGTCGGGCGTCTTGGTCATTAGGTTCGCCTGGGTTTTAGCGGTTGGGGAAGTTGAGATGGAGATAAAGATTAAGATAAAGATAAAGATGATGAGACGGAATCAAACCAGAGTCTGCACTTCAACCGACAGCACAGCGGGAAGATCGCGGACGATGGGGGTCCAGTGGTCGCCGGAATCGGGGGAGGCGTAGACTTGGCCGCCGGTGGTGCCGAAGTAGATGCCGCATTTGTCCAGGGTATCGACGGCCATGGCGTCGCGGAGGACGTTGACGTAGCAGTTTTCCTGGGGGAGGCCGTTGGTGAGGGGTTCCCATTCGTTGCCACCGGTGCGGGAGCGGTAGACGCGGAGCTTGCCTTCGAGGGGGAAGTGTTCTGAGTCGCTTTTGATGGGGACGACATAGATGGTGTCGGGCTCGTGGGCGTGGACGTCGATGGGGAAGCCAAAGTCGGTGGGGAGGTTGCCGCTGATTTCGTGCCAGGAGTCGCCGGCGTTGTCGCTGCGCATCACGTCCCAGTGCTTCTGCATGAAGAGCACGTTGGGGCGGGAAGGATGAAGGGCGATGCGGTGGACGCAGTGGCCAACTTCGGCGGCGGGGTCGGGGATGTGGTTGGAGCGCAGGCCCTGGTTGATGGGTTTCCAGGTTTGGCCGCCATCATCGGTGCGGAAGGCGCCGGCGGCGGAGATGGCGATGAAGATGCGATTGGGGTTGGAGGGATCGAGCAGGATGGTGTGGAGGCCCATGCCGCCGGCGCCCGGGGCCCAATGTGAGCCGGAGCCGTGGCCGCGAAGGCCGGATAGCTCGTTCCAGGTTTGGCCGGCGTCGGTAGATTTGAACAGGGCGGCATCTTCGACGCCGGCGAGGACGGTGTCGGGATCGGTGAGGGAGGGTTCGAGATGCCACACGCGCTTGAATTCCCAGGGGTGGGGCGTGCCGTCATACCATTGGTGGGTGCCGGGGACGCCGTCGTAGGCGAACTTGTTGCCGACGGGTTCCCATGTCAGGCCGCCGTCGTTGGAGCGCTGGATTTGCTGGCCAAACCAGCCGCTGCACTGGGAGGCGTAGATGCGGTTTGGGTCTACCGGCGAGGCTTTGAGGTGGTACATCTCCCATCCGGCGAAGTGGGGGCCGGCGACGTCCCATCGCTCTCGCTTCGCGTCGGAGGTCAGGATGAAAGCGCCTTTGCGTGTGCCGACAAGAACTCGAATGGTGCTCATGGGTGCTGGTTTTATTCTGGGGTGGAGAGGCGGTCAAATGTGGGCGGAGGAGGAGCTTGGTTCTGGTGCTGGTTGGCGGGGGGGAGGGGGGCGGCTACACTGGCGTTTTTAATGTGGAGGCGAGCTGTGGCGCAGCCGGTGTTGGCAGTGGTGAGCGTGCTTGGGAAGGACCAGAAGGGGGTGGTGGCGCAGTTTGCCACGTACATGGCCGAGCGGGGGATCAATATCGAGGACATCGAGCAGCGGGTCGTTTATGGCTTTTTCGTCATGGACATGCTGGTGGACCTGCACGATCTGTCGGCCGACCTGTCGGAACTGATTACGGGGGTGCTGGACTTGGGCCGGAAACTGGAAATGGAGGTGCGGGTGCATCTTCATAGTGAGGCGCCGCAAAAAGCGGGTGGCGGTGCTGGTGAGCAAGGAGGAGCATTGTCTGCGGCAGTTGGTGGCGGATTTTGGTGCGGGCCGGCTGCGGGGGCAGATTGCGGGAGTGTTTGGCAATCATCCGGATTTGGAGCCGATCGCGAAGGAAGCGGGGCTGGCGTTTGCATGGGAGGCGGCCGATCCAGCGCGGCCTGAAAAACATTTTGAGTGGCTTGGGAAACGGCTGCAGGAGAGCGCGGCCGATCTGATCGTGCTGGCGCGGTACATGCGCATTTTGCCGGCCGGCATCGTGTCGGCGCATCAACACAAGATCATCAACATCCATCCATCGCTCCTGCCATATTTTCCGGCGCAGGCGCCGTATCGACAGGCGTACGAGAGCGGCGTGCGGGTACACGGATGCACGGCGCATTTCGTGACCGAGCAGCTTGATCAGGGTCCGGTCATCTTGCAGGATGTATTTCATATCAACGTGGGTGTTGACAGCGTTGACGACGTGAAGCGAAAAGGGCTGGAGTTGGAGAGCCAGGTGCTGAGCAAGGCGGTGCAGCTTTATCTGGATGAGGAGCTCGTGGTGGTGGAGGGAAAGGTAATTTTCAAGCCGGGCATCAGCAGATTTTTGAAGGCCGAGAGCGGCGGCAGGAACTAGACAATGTTGGAGCGGGAGAGGCATCAAGATCGGTCGGCGCCAGGCCCGCTCCTGGTGCGCGTTCTCAGCTACCTTGCGACGGCCGTGATCTGGGTCGTGTTCGGTGTCTTCATGCTGATGTGGCGCAACCTGCAATTTCGCAATCGCGGCTTGCGTGACGCCGACAACCTGTAAGCTGGCCTTTGCCATGCCCGTGTCTTCCCGCCCACAGTTTCACGTTGCGCCGGGGTATCAGCCATTGATGCGCGTGGTGGGGCTGGATGCGGAGGGAGTCTTTACTCATCCAGATATTAAAGTGTGGCGGTCGATCACCGAGCGTGAAAACTGCACGCTGGATTGCATGGACGCGGATAGAAAAAACCTCCGCCTGCACATCAAGCGATATCACGCAGCCAGCCGGAAGATTTCGCCGGCCCAGGAAGAGGCGCGGGGGATTCAGGCTTTGATGGACGCGGCTATTGCGACGGTGCCGCTGGTGGGTTGGGGCGAACTGCCGGATGGCCGGAGTTTTATTATCAGCATGGATCTGGCGGGGTATGAGGCGGCCGACAAACTGCTGGCGGGCGGTGCGCGGTTTGATCGGCTGCGCGATCCGACGGCCGACGTTGCGGCGAAATTGCACGACGCGGGACTGCACCATCGCGATCTGTATCTCTGCCACTTTTTCGCCAGGGTTGAGGGTGAAGAAGTGGATTTGCGTCTGATCGATGCGGCCCGGGTGCGATTGTTGCCGGCGTTTCTAACGCGGCGATGGATCGTGAAAGATTTGGCACAGTTCTGGTATAGCGGGATGCAGGCGGGGGTATTGGAGGAACAGCGACGGGCGTGGCTGGAGCGTTATGCGCGGCAGCGGAGGTTGGAGCGATTCGATGGGCTGTTGCGCTCAGTGATAAAAAAGGCGGCGTGGATTGCGCGGCATGACGCGAAGCTCAGGGCGGTGCAGCCGGACCGGAACGTTTCGATACCACGGTGATGATCGGGTCGGCCGCGGCGCGGAGGGATTTTTGCGCCTTTGAGGCGTATGATTTTGCGCAGGTTGGACATCAATGTTGGGGCGACTGATCGGAGGCTGGTATGCGTTTGCTATTGGCTGGTTTGGCGGCTGTGATGGCGTTGGGTGGGAGTCTTGCATTGGCAGCCGAGGGAGACCGGGCGGTTTTGGTCTTGCCGTTTGGGTCGCCGGACAACGGCGGGGATTTTGCCTGGGTGGGGCGGGGGATTCAACAGGATTTGGTGGCCGATTTGTCGCGGCAAGGCGGGGTGCGTGTTTTATCGCCGGCCGGGGCGGCCGCGGTGGGAGACGTGGAGTCGGCTGTGAAGGCCGGGCGCGATGCGGGCGCGACTCATGCTGTGTTCGGCACCTATCAGATCGTCGAGAAGAATATCCGGGTGACGGGGCAGGTTGTGGATGTCGCGACCGGCAAGCCGTTGGACGCGTTGAAGGCGACGGGGCCGGTGTCGGATTTGTTCCGGATTGAGGATGGGCTGTCATCGCAGTTGATGGCCGCGCTGCCCGCATCGGGGATCCGGTGGCAGCCGCGAGACAGTTATCCGGCAGCGACTACAGCGCCCCAGTACGCCGCCAGCGCGCGGCGCAGTCGCGGCCGGCGGAGGTGGGGGTGGAGCGGCCCTACGGAGACGCACCGCAAGCCTATTCCTATGAGACGCGCAGCTACGTGTATCGCTCCGAGCCGTATGTGTCATCGGGTTACTATTATCCCGACGATGCCTATGCGTATCCCGCTTACAGTTCGCCGGCGTACATTTCCAGTTACACCTATGGGCCGGCCTATTACTCCTATCCGTATGCTTATTCCTATCGCTCGTATGCTTATCCGTACTACGGCTACGCGCCGTTTGGGCTGTCGCTGAGCTTTGGATTCTCCAGCGGGCATCGCCACTATGATGGCTGGGGCCACGATCATTCGTACTTCGGCGGCGGTTATCGTGGCGGGGGGTATCTCGGGTCGCTGGGACGATTTGGTTCGAGTGGCCATGGCGGCGGGCACGGGGGACGCGGTAGGGGGTTGACGTAAATAGAACTCACCCGAGGCGCACTCGAGGTCTGCCCTTTGCATTTTTTGTGGGCATCTGACTGCTCGCGATGCGCAAAAAATGAGCCGCAGACGGGGGGATCTGCGGCTCGGATTTCCCCAGGGTGGGGAAATTTGTCCGGGGAGGGGGGAACCCCGGACGATCAGGGTTTTAGTAAGTCGGGGGCTAAAGAGGCGGGAAACCTCCTCAGCGACCCCAACGAAAATAGCTCCGCCGCTTTGATAGCGACGGAGCCAGTCATCGGCTCATTTGGATTTTCGGACACCTCCGACATCTTCGGCGGAGGTCATTCACTTCTGATGGACGTATATTAGCGTCGGTTTCAACCTTGGCAAGGGAAAAAACCATAAAAATTCAATTTTCTTCAACACTCCTCACGGCAGCCGAACTTAACTTACGGGAACCTCCTACTTTTTTGCCTAATCCGGCTTTTGCTGCCAATCCAGTTCCACACTGCCGGGGATGCCGTGATACTCGCGGGGAAAGACGTAGTCCTTCAGCAAGGGATATCCGACCCAGTCATCGGCACACAGGATGCGCCGCGGATCGGGGTGATTGTCGAAGATGATGCCGAACATGTCGAAGGCCTCGCGCTCATGCCAGTCGGCCGGCGCCACAAATCCGCCACCGACGGCACATGCGGATCGTCGCGCGGGCAAAAGACCTTTACGGCGAAGGCGTGGTCCAACTCAAAGCTCCAGAGGTCGTACACGACGGCGAGATTGTCGTCGGCCACATAATCCACGCCGCCCAGACAGGCGAGCCAGTCGAAGCGCAGCGTGGAACCGGAGTGGAGGAACTGTGCGATTGGCCGCCAGTCTGAGGCGAGAACATGAACGCGCGGATGGCGCGCGTCGGCGAAGGTGGCGAGCAATTGGCCGGGGAATTTTTCGTTGAGGAGATCGATGATCTGTTGAGGCGTCATCGCGAAGATGGTGGAGACGGCGGGCGTGAAATGCAAGCGGCGCAGGAGAAAGGGCAGGGTTTATGGCCCTGCCCTTTGCGCTGGATGAAATTGTAAGAGAGCTCAGGTGGCCCTGAACCAGTTGAAGTTGCCGGTGAAGCCGTTGGCCGCAACGGAATCGAAGGCGAGGCGGAAGACGTGGCGGCCGGCCGTCAGTGCCACGTTGGACTTGGAGACGGTGGTGAACGTGTGCCAACTGCCGGTGCTGGGGACGGATAGCTCGCCGGTGACGTCGTGGCCGTCTTCCTCGAGATGGAACGTGCCGCCGGCCTTGCGCTGGGCGACGCGGAAGTCGAGGGTGTAGGTGCGGGTGGCGGCGGTGTTGACGGTGTATTCGAGCCATTCGCCGGTGTGGACGAAGGCGACGGTGAGGCCGCCGCCCGTGTCGCCGGCGTTTTGCTGATCGACGCCGGTGGCGCGTCCCTTTCCGCCACGGTTCTGGGGATCGGTGTCGTGGTAGGCAAGGCCTTCGCCGCCTGCGTCAAAATTCTCGGCCTGAACCAATCCTGGGATTGGCGCGGCCGTGCCACTGAAGGGGGTGCCGTGGACGCGGGCAAATTGGAAGAAGTTAAAGTCGCCGACGTAGCCGGAGGACGACGCAACCGAATCCATCTGCAGCCGCAGGACGTGCTGGCCGGCGGTGAGGTGGACGTTGCCGGGTGTGATGGTGGTCCAGTGCTGCCAGCCGCCGGTGTTGGGCATGGTGATCGCGCCCGTGGCGTCGGCGCCATCGACATTGAAGTGGAACTTGCCGCCGCCCGCGGCGGCCGCGACGCGCATGCTGAGGCTGTAGGTGGCGTTGTAGGGGACGCTCACGGTGTAATCGACAAATTCGTTGGCGGTCGCCCAGCCAAGATAGAAGCCGCCGCCGGTGTCGGTGGCTGTTTGAAGGTCGACGGCGGTGTTGCGATATTTGCCGCCGATGTTGTTGGAGGTGGCGTCGTGGAAGGCGACGCCTTCGCCGCCGTTGTTAAAGTTTTCCGCCTCGATTTTGTTGGTGATGACATATGGGGTGCCGCCGAAGGGCGTCTCAGCCACGCCGGCCTTGGCATGTGGACTGGCGGAAAGGAAGAGGCGTGCTTCCATGGGTTCGATCATCAGCGACGCTGCGGAGCGGTTGTACTTTGACATAAAGGTTTCCTCGTGGGGCGGGCGGATAGATGAAGCGAGAGGTGAGGAGGTGATGCATCAGCGCCACGCTTTTATGATCCTCGCGAAGCGTCGGGCTCAAGTATCCGACACGCCTATGATGGCTCATAATAGGACGAAAGAGAGCGGGCGGGCAACCGAGAATTGATGGATAAAATCTTGCTCAGAGCGGGCGATGCGTTCTAATGAAGGCGGGATTGCGTTCGAATGAACGCTGGATGGAAGAGAGGATGACTATGCGTCTCTTATCGCGTCTGGTTTTGGCGATGGGTGCGATTGGTTGGTGTGCCGCGTCTGGCACGGACGTGCGCGCGGCCGCTACGTCAGAGACGGAAGTGCATCAGCGGATCGTCAAGGAATATATGGAGGGGAAGTTTGACGAAGTGGAGGCGGAGCTGGCGGCGATTAAGGGCAAGGAGCTGGCTGCCCTGCCGGCCGGTGAGAAGGCGGACATTGCTTATCTCCAGCGCACGATGGCCGAGTGCAGGCCGGCCTGGTGGGTGCAGATTAAGGCGGGGAAGAAGATGGCGTTTCAGCCGACGGTGTGGCGGCCTATCAATGCTACTTATGATCCGGCCGGTAAGACGTCGGTCGCCATCGCGTACAACGGCAGTCAGATGCTTCTGACGCTGACGTGGGACGTGGCCGACATGGACAATCCAAAGGAGGCCGAGCATGGATTTTCCAAGGGCGAGCTGAACAATCTGAGCGTGTGGGGCATTCTTGGAATGGCCGAGGCGTGGATGGTGGTGCCGATGACGCTGCAGGCGAACCTGGATGAGAAGGGCAAGGCGATGCTGATGCGGTTCATCGACTTTCGGGCGAATGCCACGGGTGTTTATTACGGCTCGCCCCGGGCTCGGCGGTGGGGGCTCTGGCTGTATTGCGCGGCGTATCTTGAGAAGTACGCCAAGATGCAGACGGTGAATTCGCGCAAGGCGATGGCGGCCATGTTCGTCGCGGAAGTGGTTGGGCATCACGCGAAGTATCCGTCCATTCCCTGGCCACAGGAATTGCCGGCCGAGGGAGCGGAAGAAAAGATGGCGCTTCACCTGAAGGATTGGATGGAGAAGAACGGGTGGACGCTTGCGGAGGACAAGGCCCTGCGGGACGCGATGAAAACTTTTGCCCTCGCGAATGACAAGGTGATGGGGAAGGCGTCGCTGCCAAACGGAACGGCCGTGGCATTCGATCCGGAGCAGGACGCGGAAAATCGGGTTAAACGGGATGCGTGGGTGAAGGCGGCGTTTGATAAGGGTAAGACCAATTGAGTGGCTACGCGTCGCGCTGGGCAACTTACTAGGTCATTGGGGGTAGATAGTTTGTGAGAATCACTATGAAAAACATGCGGGCATTTTTGTCGGTTGGAATTTTAGCCGTGCTTGTACAGGCGGCCGCCTCGGCAACGGATTGGCCTGAGTATCACGGCCCGAACCACGATGGAACGTCGGCCGAGAAGGTGAAGCTGGACTGGGGCACGAGCAAGCCGCATGTGCTTTGGACAACGCCGACGCCCGATGGCTTCAGTTCATTTTCAATTGGCGGCGGGAAGTGTTTCACGGAAGTGACGCGCGCGGTGAATGGCGCTGAGCGCGAGGGTTGTCTGGCCCTTGATGCCACGACGGGGAAAGAAGCCTGGTTCGTCGACACCGATCAGGCCAAGTACGACGGCGGCGGCGATTCTGGCACCAACGACAACAAAGGGGGCGACGGGCCGCGCTCCACGCCTACGTTCAGCGATGGCATGGTGTACGTGTTGTCGGCGAACCTGTCGCTCTATTGTCTGGACGCGCAGAGTGGGAAACAGGTCTGGAAGAAGGATTTGCTCAAGGAACATGCCGGGCGAAATATCCAGTGGCAGAACGCGGCATCGCCTGTCATTGATGGAGAATTGTTGTTTGTCGCGGGCGGCGGGCCGGGCCAGACGTATCTGGGCATCAACAAGAAGACGGGAGCCGTTGCGTGGAAGACTGGGGACGACCTGATTACGCATTCCACGCCGACGATTGCGACCATCCTTGGCGAGCGCCAGGTGATTTTCTTCGTGCAGAAGGGGCTGGTGGCTGTGTCTCCCAAGGATGGGAAGACGTTGTGGCGGTATCCGTTCAAATACAGCACCTCGACGGCGATCTCGCCGGTGGTGTCCGGGGATGAAGTCTATTGCTCGGCCGGCTATGGAGTGGGCGGCGGCGCGTGCAAGATCAGCAAGGAGGGTGACGGCTTTAAGGTCACTGAAACCTTGCCGCCTTCCGCCGGCCGGAAGGTGGTGAATCACTGGAGCACGCCGGTGGTGAAGGATGGCTACCTATATGGCATGTTCAGCTTCAAGAAGTATGGGGATGGGCCGATGAAGTGCGTGGAGCTGGCGACGGGGAATGTCATGTGGGAAGAGAAGGGCTTTGGCGCTGGCAATGTGATTCTTGTGGGGGACAAAGTGCTGGCGCTGGCGGACAGCGGTGAACTGGTGGTGGTGGATGCATCGCCGAAGAAGTACACCGAGATTTGCCGGGCGAAGGTGGTGTCGGGCAAGTGCTGGTCTACTCCGGCTCTGAGCGATGGAAAGATTTACGTGAGAAGCACCACCGAGGGAGCGTGCATTGAGTCTGGGCAAATGATGAATGGCCGGCAAATGCTCGCAGGGACTCAACATCATGACGTTTGTCGGCCGTTCCTTTTTGGCCTTTCGGTGCTGATGACGTTATCGCTTGTCACGGGCGCGGTGCAAAAAGAGGAGCCGAAGATGTTGGAAATTGGGGCGGCCGCGCCGGATTTTGCCTTGCCGGGCGTGGATGGAAAGTCCTATTCGCTCAAAGACTTCGCTAACGCCAAGGTTCTTGTCGTCATCTTCACCTGCAATCACTGTCCAACCGCGCAGGCGTATGAAAAGCGCATTATGCAGTTGGACGCTGATTTCAAGGAGAAGGGCGTCGCGATGGTGGCCATTTCTCCCAATGATCCGCTGGCCGTGCGCCTGGATGAACTGGGTTACACCGATCTCAATGACACGCTGGAAGAGATGAAGATTCGCGCCGGGGAACGCGGGTTCAAGTTTCCGTATCTTGTATGATGGCGAGACGCAGGCGGCGTCGCATGCGTTTGGCGTTGTGGCGACGCCGCAGGTCTTCATTTTTGATCAGGATCGGAAGCTGCGCTACAACGGCCGGATTGATGATTCGGAGGTGAAGGAGGTGAAATCGCACGATGCGCGAAATGCGATCGAGCAACTTCTAGCGGGCAGGCCTGTTGCGGTGGAAAAGACGCACGTTTTTGGATGTTCAACTAAGTGGGCGTCGAAGCGGGAGGACGCGGCCAAGGCTGTCGCGAAGTGGGATGCGGAAGCTGTTTCGTTAAACCCCATTGACGCGGCCGGCGTGGCATCGCTTGTTAAACGCGATGAGAAGAAGCTGCGGCTGATCAATGTCTGGGCGACGTGGTGCGGCCCGTGTGTCAACGAAATGCCGCAACTGGTTGAAATCAACCGCATGTATCGAGGCCGGCCGTTCGAGATGATCACCATCAGCATGGATGACCCGGCCAAAAAAGATCGAGGCGCTGGAAACGCTTGCGAAGTTTCACGCTTCGGGGATCAACTACATTTTCAGCGGCCAAGACCGCGACAAGCTGGTGGATGCGCTGGATAAGGAATGGCAGGGGCCGGTGCCGCACACGCTGCTGATTGCTCCGGGTGGGAAAGTGATTTACCGCAAGACGGGGGAGATCGACGCGCTGGAACTGAAGCAGGCGATTGTCGAATGGACCGGACGAACCTATTGAAGTGGACGACGCCGCGCCGCTCTCCCCGACCGGCAGCAATGGGGCTATGATGTTGCACATGCCCGTGAAGGTGATGTGCATGGCCTGCGGAAAGAGTCTGGTGGTCGAGGATGCCGACCTCGGGCAGACGGTGATGTGCCGCGCGTGCGGGAAGAGCATCGAACTGCATCGGACCTCGCCGCCGCAGGTGCAGGCGATTCAAGCGCAGGGACAGGATGACGATGGGTGGGCAAGTGCTTTGCAATCGAGCGGCGGGGCGGCTCTTGGCCGCACCAAAGGGACAATCGGGCGCGGGGCTCTTCATTTATTCATAGCGGGATTCTGTCTGGCGACGGTGCTGGTGGCGCTGATGGTTTTGATGCTGACACGCCTGCCGTCGCATGGCTTGGCAAGTTCGAATCAGCTTTCGGGGCAGACGCAAAAACAACAGGAAACCCGCCTGCGGGCGATCAAATCGGAGGCCGAAGCATTGGCCGCTGCCGGGCATTTTGACGAGTCGGCGGTGGCGTACGGGCAGTTGGCACGCGCTGCCGCCGCCCAGCCGACGGATGACCCGGCCCTGCGTGAGGAGCTAATTCAGGCGGCGGTCGATCGCCAGCGCGTGGAGCAGATCATCTCCTCGCGCGGCCATGACCCTGAGCCTCCGGACATGCGGCCCCGCAATTCCGGCTACGACGCCCGCCGTCGCCATAGCGCCGGCACATGTCACGCCAACGACTGCCCTTGCGGTAGTTGAGACGCCAAAACCGGCAAGCCTGCCCGCGACCAGGCCAGTGCAGGTGGTGGCGGATCCAAATCATCGGCCGCCAGTGCATAAGATGCCGGCCGATCAGGACGCCATCAGCGATTCGCAGATTGGCGATGCCATTCAGGATGGGGTGAACTACCTGATGTCGCTGATGAAGGATGGGCAGTTGAACGCGGAGGCGCTGATGGATGCGCCGCGCGTGCTGGGTGGGAATGCGCAGGACGCGGGCGTGAATGGGTTGTGTTTGTATGCGCTTTTGCAGTGCGGGAAGACAATCCATGATGAGCGGCTAAACGTGCGCGGGGCGTTTGTGCGGGAGGCGCTGGATCATCTGAAGCAATCTCAGATGGACCGCGGACCGGTGACGTATGCGCGGGCGATTCGGGCGCAGGTATTGTCGGTCTATGACCGGCCGGAGGATCGTGCGGTTTTGAAGGATGACGTGGCGTATCTGGTGAAGGCCGCCCGTGAAGGCTCGTACAGCTACAGCGATCAGGTGACCAAGAGATCTGGGACAACTCCAACTCGCAGTATGGACTGCTTGGCGTGTGGTCGGGCGCGGAGGTGGGTGTGGAAGTCGCCGACGGCCTACTGGAAGGCGGTGCAGAACCACTGGACGCGATGGCAGTTGGAGGATGGCCAATGGACGTATGGGCCGATGCGATCGCCGTCGCGCCCGATGACGTATGCGGGGATGGCGTCGATGTTCGTGACGCACGATTATCTCGAAGCGCCGCAGTTTGGGGCACAGGTTGGACGGCCGCCGTTTTCAGAACCGCTGGCGCGGGCTGGCGTGGCTGGAGCAGGGGGACAACTGCATCGACGCACAGAACCGGCGGTTTGTGTCGTATGGCCTGTATTCACTGGAGCGCGTTGGACTGGCTTCAGGATTCAAATATTTCGGCAAGCATGACTGGTATCGCGAGCTGGCGAGAGTGGTATTGCGGAATCAGCGCCGGGATGGATCATGGCTGGATATTGGGGCGATGTTCGGCGGCGAAATGCCGGATGCATCCGGGCATCACACCGTCTCCACCGCTTATACGCTGCTGTTCCTGGCTCGCGGCCGTCATCCGGTGATGATGAACAAGCTCCGCTTCAACGGCAACTGGGCCAATCGTCCACGCGACGTAGCCAACCTCACGCGCTTTGCCACGCGCGAACTGGAGCGGCCTTTAAACTGGCAGGTGGTGAGCATCGATCGAGACTGGTGGGAATGGCTGGACGCGCCGATCCTGTACCTGGCCAGTCACGAAGCTATCAAGCTGACCGACGCCGAATGCGGCAAGCTGCGGCAATATGCGGAGGCAGGGGGGTTGATCTTGACCCAATCCGACGGCACGAGCGAGGCATTCAACTTATTCCTCCCTAAGCTGGTGGCGCGGGTGTTTCCTAATCTGGAGCTTTCGAATCTGCCGCCGGGGCACGACATTTATTCGATGGTCTATAGCACTATCAATCGGCCGCCGCTGAAGTATGTCAGCAATGGCGCACGGGTGATGTGGGTGCATTCGGCGGTGGACATTTCACAGTATTGGCAATTCCGCGCTGAGCTAACCAAACGGCCGATGTTTGAACTGGGCACCAATTTGTTTGTCTATGCGGCCGGGAAGAAGGAATTGCGCAATCGCCTGGATACGCCTTACATCCCGGCCCCCGCGTTGGAGCCGCCGTTTGCCACCCGCATCGCGCGGCTGCAATACGCCGGCGGATGGAACCCTGAGCCTTATGCCTTCACCCGTTTCCATAATTGGTTTGTGCGCGAGACCGGCTATGGGCTGGGCATGGTTGAAGCGCCAATGAAGGACCTGCGCCGAGAAGTCACGCCAATCGCGCACTTGACTGGCGTCGCCGCCTACACACCGACAGATGCCGAGGCGGGGGCCGTTCGACAGTTCCTCAACGACGGCGGCGTCCTGCTGATCGACGCTTGCGGGGGCAGGCCGCGTTTGCCAACAGCATGGAAATTTTCCTCGACCGATTCGCGCCGGGGGCCCGGCCACGGTCGATCGCCGAGGATCATCTGCTGGTGGCGGGGGGGCCGGATGGAATGGATGATTTATCGAAAGTGCAACTGCGTCCTTATGCGGTGCCGAAGCTGGCGGGCATGAGTAATCTTCCCAAGCTGCTGCGGGTGGGGAAGGGGGCAGTTATCTTCTGCCCAATCGACATCACCACTGGCTTGTTGGGAAGCGATACGTGGGGGATCATCGGATACCAGCCGGCGTACGCGCGATCACTTCTGAAGAACGTCGTGTTGTGGGCGATGGATGGGGCGAAGTAATTTTTAGTCAGCGGGGCAAGTAGGGGAGAAGTTGATCGGCGAAGGCGTCGGCGTGATTGGTGAGGCAGGTGAGGTGGCCGCCGGGAAGGTGATGCGAAACCACATCGGACGCGAACGCACTCCAGCCGGCTGTGGGATCGCCGCGAAGCGAGGGTAGTTCCTGCTCGGGCCAGAATAGGAGAAGCTTTCCGGAGTAGGGGCCGGGATGATAGCGGAGCATGGCACGGCGATGGGCGATGAGAATTTCGTGCGTCAGCAGCCAGGGCGGCGGACCTTTGGACGGGGCGGACTGTGACACTTCCGCTGTTCGCGATCTGAATTTGGATGCGAGCGGTTCCAGGAGGCGGAGGATGTGGCCAAAGCGAGAGCCAAGGCCGCGTTTAGAGGCTTCGCGCCAGCGCTGGAGGTGATCGTGAAGCACAACGAATGCTTCCTGTCGCCGCTGCGGGGCGATGCCGAGATAGTTGCCGATTTTTTCCACGAGGCGGAGGAGCGCGGGGTAGCGAATTTTTCGCGGGTGGCGCGGATCAGGGTTAGGAGGTCAATTTGCTCGCCACTTGCACAGAGTTGGCGGGCGATCTCGTAAGCGATCAGGCCGCCGTTGCAAAAGCCGCCCAGGAAATAAGGGCCCGCGGGTTGAATGGCCTGGATTTCCCGCACGAACCGGCCGGCCATCGCTTCGATGGTCGCGGGCGGCGGCCAGGCGTCGAAGCCCAATGGAGAGAGCGCATAAAACGGCTGATGGGTGCCGAGGCGGCGGGCGAGATCGTGACAATAAAGGCCCGCGCCGTACACGTCGCCGTGAAGAAAGAAGAGGGGCTTGATGCCGGCCGTCCCTTCCTGGACGAGGACGACGGGTGAGTGATGCGGCTCAATCACGCGATGCGTGATGTAAGTCGAAAATCCTTCGACTGTAGGATATTGCAGGAGTGCGGACAAGGGGATGTGCTGGCCCAGGCACGCTCGAGGCGGGTGAGGACAGTGGCCGCCTGAAGGGACGTGCCGGCCAATGTCGCGAAGAAATCATCATGCCGGCCGATGGGGCGCCTGCCCAGAACGCTTTGCCAAGCCCTCGCAACTTGAAATTGGAGCGGGTCTCGATCGGGCCTGATGGGCGCGGTTGATGTCGTTGGCTGCTCTTGCGTGGGAGATGGCAAGGCCAGTCGATCGATCTTGCCGCCAATCGTCCGCGGCAACTGATGCAGGCGCACGATTCGAATGGGCATCATGTAATCGGGGAGGCTGTCGCGCAAATGGTCGCGAATGGTGCTTTCGTCGGGTAACGCGTTTGCGGGACCCGCGACGTAGGCGATGATCTCAAGCTCTCCATCACTGCTTTGCGCCCCACAACTGCGGCTTCTGTGATTTCCGGTAGGGCGAGCAGCGCGGATTCAATCTCGGCCGGATCGACGCGGCGGCCGCGGATTTTTCAGTCGCGCATCTGCCCTACCGCAGTGCTCCAACAGGCCCTGTTCGTTGACTCGACCGAGGTCGCCTGTGTCGAACGTGCGGGCTGTTGGATCATCGACATCCGGTTGAAAACTGGCGGCCGAAAGCTTCGGATCATCCCAATAGCCTTGCGCGAGGTAACGGCTGGTCAGGATGATCCGCCCCACCTGCTGCGGCGCAACGGCCTTGCCAGAGTCATCAACTATGTTGATCCGCATGCCCTCGGTGGGTTTGCCGATGGGGACGGTGCGGCCGGTGATTGAGGTGTCGTGGGTGAGAACGTTCACACATGCGGCCCCCGTTTCGGTGGAGCTCAGGGCCACTAAGAGAACGCAGTGAGGAAGCGTGTGCTGTTTGAATGACTCAAAGTCACTTGCATAAATCGACTCACCACCCAGGCGAAGCAAGCGAAGGATGTGCAGCACGTCGGTGTGGTTGCTAACCAGAGAGCGGAAAAGTGTGGGCACGCAGTGCAAGAGCGTTGGCCGGTGCTCGCGCATCCAAGTTGGAAGAGCATTCAATCCGCGAACGCGAACGTCGAAAGGCAGGAGTGTCGCGCCATTGAGCAGGGCACCCCACAGGGACGATTGCGAGGCCGCGAGGCTGCACGGCGTGAGCAGGGTGATGCGGTCGTCGGGCGACAAACTTCCAGCCAGTGTGTAGTTGCGACAATGGTGAAGCAGAGCGCGGTGAATCTGGCAGACGCCTTTGGGTTGGCCGGTTGTGCCGGAGGTGAAGGTGATCGAGGCCCGGGTGTCGGGAGCGATGACAGGGAGATCGCAAGTTGGCGGTGCTTGTGCGTCCAGAAAACTGGAGATGTCGATCAACGCGCCGCCCGCTTGCATTAATCGCTCCCCTTCCGGGCGATGAGAGGGGTCGACGATTAGAAGACTTGCCCTGCTTGAAATGAAGATCGCCTGTCGGCGGGCGGGCGCGTCGGCAGAATCCAGAACGATATAGGGACTGACCGGATTTGAGGGTGCCGAGGATGGCGGCGATCTGCGGCGCATCATGCTCCATCAAGAGCGCAACGGGCGTTTCAGGGGCGGCGTTTGATAACAAGATGCGGCTTGCGAGATGGGTCGAAATGTCGCCCAGCCGGGAGTAGCTCCATTCGCCTGTTGCGGATGAAATGGCAACGCACGGTCCATGGACGGCAACCTGTGCCGCAAACCGCTCTGGAATCGAGCGCTCCACATCGGCAGCGTCAAAGGTGGAGAGTGGCATGGCCTGGAGGTGCATAAAAATCTGTCGCGCGGTGGATCAAGTACACAGTAAACATCCCCGGAACGCTCCTGTCACGGCAGCGTTTCATAGATAGCCTGCACGCGACAGAAAAACTCGCGATCCGACGGGCCATGCTCCGCCGGCCCAACTCCCGACGCTTTCCATCCACCAAGGGGCGAGATTGCGTCGGCGTCCACCGTGCTGGTGTTCATTTTCAAAACGCCCGCGCAGGCCTCGGCCAGGAACTTTATCCGCAGTGCAGGCGACGCGGAGAAAAGCGCGGCCACCAAACCTTGCCGTACGCCGTTGAGTAGCTCGAGAGCGTGATCGAAATCACCGGCTCGCTGGACGACAAGAACCGGGCCGAACGTCTCTTCCTGCACGATTTCGTGGGTCGGATTGACCGCCAGAACAATGGCCGGGGGATGATACGCGCCTTGCGCCATTAGCTCATGAAAATTCTCCTGGTCGTGATGCGGCACGATGACATCCAGCCCCGCCGCCCGCGCCCGGCCAAGCAGTGCCACGATCTCTTCGCGCTTTGGTGACATGCAATACCGGTCCCACTACCGTTCTATCATTGCGCGGGTCGCCCCACGCCAGCGCACGCGTAGCCTCGTGCAGCTCTTCAGAATGGAGCAAAAATTGAATTTGACACGATTACGCGGCGGTTGGCGGTACACCGCTGGCCTGCGAATCCAAACGCGCCGGCCGCGATTTGCCGGGCGGCATGTTGCAGGTCCGCGTCCTCCCAGACGATCGCCGCGTTGTTGCCTCCGAGCTCCCCTTGATACGGAATGTGCCCGCGGGCGCAGATTTCCTGTAGCGCATAGCCGGCTTGAAGCGAGCCTGAAAGCGTCACGCCATCCACGCGCGGGTCGGCCGCCAGCGCGCAGGCGGTGGAATGATCGCCCGTGCAGAGATGGACGATGTCATCCTGCTCAATCTGCCAACCCGCCGCCTGTCCCAACTCAAGAAGCTTCTGGGCGACCGACGTCCCCGCCGGCGCGGGCTTCCATGCCACCGCGTTCCCGTAAAGAATGGCCGGCGCGATTTTGCCGACGGGGATGGCCAGGGGATTGTTCCAGGGCGTGACGATCGCAACCACTCCAAGCGGTTCATAACGATAAGACGTTCCCGTCCCCGACGGATGCGCGAGTGGTTCAACCGCACGGTCCGCCACGGCGTGCAAGAGTGCCGCACTGCGCCCACTTCCCCGCGGGACATCGTGATCGGCTTGCCAACTTCGTGGGTAATCAGATTGGCCAAGGATGAAGTTTCCGCGATGAGCAAATCAGCGAGGCGTCGCAGCGTCATTGCGCGCTGTTCGAATATCTACGTTTCGCCACGATAGAAATGCCTTTCGTGCCGCGGTTGTGGTCTGCGCGATCTCACTGCTTGGGGCGACGGGAACGCGGGATATCACTTGAGTGGTGTCCCAGGGCGCTCGATGTTCAAGTTGCTCCTTGCCCGCGAACGTCCCTGATGACTCCGCCATTGGCGTCCAGCGCTTCGATAATTCGCGAAACGGGAGCAAAGCCAATAGCGCGCTCGCTGAGATATCGGCGCGTGATTGCGGCGTGGATTGGGTCGTCGCTGCACGCTGCATCCTCGGCGATGCAGATGTTGAAGCCGCGCATGTAGCCATCGAGCGCCGTCGCGCGGATGCAGGCGTGAAGATGAATGCCCGCGATGAAGAGCGTGTCGGCTTGATGGGCCGCAAGCAGCGCGGCAAGTTCTGGACCGGAGAAACCGCTGAAAAACTGCTTGTGAATGATCGTTTCGGAGATAAGGGGCCGCAGCGACGCGGGGGCTTCATGGCCGGGCGTGCCGGACTCGCAGATCCAGCGTCCTTGAGCTTTCCAATGCGGCATCCGGTTGTCAGGATTGCGCTGCACCGTGGTGATCACATGCACCACCGGCACGCCACGCTCTGCGGCATGCCTGCAGCAAGACCGCAGCGCGATCCACGATCTGCCCCTGTGCCGGTTGCAGGCCGGCCGCGCGCAGATAATCGTGCTGCAGGTCGATCAGCACGAGCGCCGGCTTCATTCGGGCCCCGCCGATTTCGACAGTGCGATTACCGCCTCGGCCACGAGATCCGCCATCTGCTGCGTCCCCACGGTCCGACATCCGGCTTCACGTAGATCGTCGGTGCGATAGCCTGACTGGAAGACGTTGGCCAGGGCATTTTCGATTAAATCGGCCGCGTCACATTCGCCGTAGCTTTCGCGAAGCATCATCGCCAACGACAGGATCTGCCCTGCAGGGTTAGCGCGGTCGGTGCCGGCCAGGTCATAGGCCGCTCCGTGCCCGGTCTGATACACGCCATGCCCGGCGGCCGAGAAATTGCCTGAATACGTCAACCCCCGCGACCCCAGAAACACCGCCCCCAAATCAGCAAGCACGTCCCCCATCAGATTGGGCGCGACCATGACGTCGTACTGTTCTGGATGCTGAATCATCGCGTATGCCGCATAATCCACATTCTGAAAGCAGCAGGTGACGTTCATTTCCGCGGCGATCCGCTTGGCCACGCTCCGCCACAAATCGCTGATCGTGGGCACGCCGCCGTCCTTCAGGACAACGTGCATCCGCCCCCGCCGCAGCCGCGCAAGACGCGCTCCCGCGCGCAACGATCTGCTCCACTTGCGACTGGCTGTAGGAAAATTGATGCTGTGCGATGCTTTCCGGCCGGCTGTCAAGGGTCCACTGCCCCTGATACACCCCGCCCGCGTTATCGCGCACCACCAGAATGTCCACGTTCCTGACGCATTCTTCTTTGAAGCGCGTCACACGATGCAGGGCCCGAATCGGCCGAATGGGCGCGAGCTTGCAGAACAGGTCAAACCGCCGGCGCATGTCGTAAACAAATCGTCCCCCGCCCGGCCCGCAAAGCACTGCTCCGC
Organism: uncultured Phycisphaerales bacterium; assembly: GCA_963788015.1. Taxonomy (GTDB): domain Bacteria; phylum Planctomycetota; class Phycisphaerae; order Tepidisphaerales; family Tepidisphaeraceae; genus JBBRHH01. The sequence continues at coordinate 52,569 of CAWBEY010000010.1, read as the reverse complement.
CCTGGTCGAAAAGCTGCTGGCAAAAGTCGGCGGGTTCCTGGGTCAGCACGCCTTCGTGATGCACGGCCGTGCCGATTTCGATGTCATGGGCAAGATGCCGAACCAGCGGCAGCGTTCGAACCGCCTGCACCGCGTCGAGCACTTTCATCGCCGCCCCGATCACCTCCGGCCCCACGCCTTCGCCGGGTAAAATACCTATGACCGGGGGCGTCGAAGTCGATTCTGTGCTTGTGCGCGAAGGCGCGACCAGATCGAGCCATGGCCCGTGCCGGCGAGGAACAACCGTCCGCGCTTCCATCAGCGTACGTGACATTTACCCTCTCCTGAGCAACGCCGGCTACCGTGGTTCGCGCCTCCGCCGGCTTCAAAGTCACTTCTTCAATTGATCTTTGTAAAAGTCGATCATCTTTTTAAGCCCTTCTTTTCGCGGAACAACCGGCGTCCAACCCAAAATTTGCTTGGCGCGGGTGATGTCCGGCCGGCGCAGCTTGGGGTCGTCCGGGGGCATCGGCTGATGCACGATCTGGCTTTTGGTCCCGGGCACCAGATCCCGCACCTCGCGAGCGATTTGCAGGATCGTTACTTCCTCGGGGTTGCCCAGGTTGATCGGCTCATGAAAGTCGCATTCCATTGTCAGATTAATGCCGCGCACCAGGTCCGAAACGTAACAGAGCGAGCGCGTCTGCTGACCATCGCCGTAAACCGTGATTGGCTCATTGTTCAGCGCCTGACGCATGAAGTTGATCACCACCCGGCCATCGTACGGGTCCATGCGCGGCCCGTAGGTGTTGAAGATTCGGATGATGCGCGTGTCCGCGCCGCGTTCTCGGTTATAGGCCATTGTGCAGGCCTCGGAGAATCGCTTGGGCTCGTCATACATCGACCGCAGCCCGATTGGATTCACGTTGCCCCAGTACGTTTCCGGCTGCGGATTGACGGTTGGATCGCCGTAGCATTCGGATGTGCTGGCCATCAAGAATGTGGATTTTTTCTCCAGCGATAGATCCAGCAGGTTCCACGTGCCCACCGAGTTCACCTTGACCGTCGCCACCTGGTGCTTGACGTATCCTATGGGCGAGGCCGGCGAAGCCATGTGATAGATGCGGTCGATCGGCCCGTCGATCTTCAGCGGTTCGATCACGTCATGCTGGATAAATGAGTGCTTTGGGTTCCCCTTCAGGTGGGCGATGTTTTCTTTTTTGCCGGTGATGAAATTGTCAACACCCACCACCTCATGACCCTGGGCCAGGAGCAGATCGGATAGATGGGAGGCGAGAAAGCCGGCGCCGCCGGAAATAAGGATACGCATGAGATTTTCGGTGTTCGGGGTTCAGGATTGCCGGGCAATGCCTGGGATTTTAGTTGCTGAAGCGGAAGCGGATGATGGTCAGGATGGCCTTGATGCCGTCCTTCCAGGTGATCTTCTTCCCTTCCTCATAGCTTCGGCCGTAATAGGCGACGCCTACTTCATAAATCCGGAGCCGCGGCCGCATTTTTGCGACTTTCGCCGTAATCTCCGGCTCGAAGCCAAAGCGATTGCACTTGATCTCGATGCGGTCCAGCACGCTCTTGCGGAAGACCTTGTAGCAGACTTCCATGTCCGTCAGGTTCAGGTTCGTGAACATGTTGCTGAACGTGGTGAGGAACTTGTTGCCCAGCGTGTGATAGTAGTAAAGCACGCGATGGGGCTCGCCAATAAACCGGCTGCCGAAGACCACATCCGCCTTGCCATCGAGGATCGGCTGAAGCAGTTTGGGGTAGTCCACCGGGTCATATTCAAGATCGGCGTCCTGGATGATGACCAGATCGCCCGTGGCGTGCTTGAAGCCATCCCGCAGCGCAGCGCCTTTGCCTTCATTGACAGACTTGTGAAAGATCTTGAAGTCGACGTTGGGGAACATGGCCGGCAGCTTGTCGAGCTGGCTCCCGGTGCCGTCTTTGGAGCAATCGTTGACGCAGATGACTTCGCGCACAACGCCCTTGGGAAGCGGCGCTTTGACGACCATTCCGATCAACTCGTGAATGGTCTTTTCTTCGTTGTAGACCGGAATGACGATTGAGAGCTTCGTCACCTGTGCCGTGGCCTGCAAGATGGGTGCGTCCATTGAGGCACTTGCATCTAGTGCAGTGGCATCTGGATGCGTTTCGGTCACGGGAGCTGTAAAGGTAGTCGCAGTCATAGTGTTACGCTCGAGGACAAAGGAACTCACGCGGCCGCTGCCTTTCTAAAAAGTAGCCGAAGGTTTTAAGGCTCTTGACCAAATTATCGGCTTGACGGCTCCGTCCCTGAACAAAAGGCTCGCCGCAAGGGCGGGAATCCTAGCGGGAAGGTCCGAATATCTCAAATAGGTAATTTCGGACGTGTTGTAACGCCTCTGATCTCAATCCTGCATTGTCTCCGACCGGAATTCCACATTATTGGACACACTTTCGCCGCCGCCTCAACATTCCCGTCCCTGCCATCGCAAGCAAGCCAATAGAAAAAGGCTCCGGCACCGGCGACGCCGAGACTTGAAAATCAGCAGCAGTGTTGCTCTGAGGGAGCACGCTCGGAAACGCAAAGGCCGCGACGGCCGGCTCAATGCCGCCGGCAGACACCAAAGCTGGCCCAGCCATGATCTGGTGCAATGGGTTGAATTCCAACTGCATTCTGGTGGTGCCAATGTTGATGTCAGCAGCAGCACTATGAGAAGAAACGCCAGAAACGCCAACCGAAAATTGCGGCCTCATCTTCTTCCGCAGTTGCCGAGGCGCCGACGACATCTTTTTGGGAGCCTCAGCGACCGCCCCATCATTGGCAATTGATGCGACGACCGCATCGCTCCCAGGCCGAGGCAACGCTCGTTGTCCCTGTCAACGTAACGCCGGTGGCCGACCCCGCACTGTTATCGGCGTCAATCAACAACGAATCAGTCGCAACATTCCCCGCCACAAGCGACCCGCCCGCCCCGCCGACAGTGATAGTCCCGGTGGCCGTCAGCCCATTGTTGCCAAGGTTGGCCGTGCCGTTGGTCGTGAAGTTGGCCTGCGTGGCGCTCGAGCCAATATCTACGAATGCTCCAGCCCCAATCACCAGGCTCCCGGTCCCATTAAGCGTCGCAAGCGTGCTGTGGGCAGCGCTCGTGCCGCCGTTGAGGGTCAAAGTGCCGTTATTGGTGGCCGTGCCGGTCACGGTGGTTCGGCCGGTAACCGTCACGCTGCCGCTGTTATTCAAGCCCGGCCTGTGCAAACGTGGCCGTGTTGAACGTCGCACCCCGATCCACAATTGTCGTCCCCGCCCCAGAAACGCCGCTCGTTGCTTTCGTCCCCGCCGTAATGTGCAACGTCCCTCGGTTGGCCACCGACGCGTGCGACGTCGGCTTGACTCGAATCCGTAAAGGGATCAATCGCCCCGCCCGCCGAAAGCGTCAGCGCCCGGCGCGACATTAATCTGACTGTTGGTCGCGATGGTCGTCGTCCGCCCCGCCGGCACGTTGTACGTCAGCGTGCCGTTGTTCACATCCGTCTCCCCCGTCTGCATCACGTTGCCAGTAAGGGTGAGATTGCCAACTCCACTCTTGATAAATGCCGGGGCCGGCGGCAACCCTTCCACCACCGCCCCCACGAAGCCTTTGTTCAAATATCCGATGGCCGTCAGCCACACTTCGTCATTGGTCTTGTCGGTGCCGGGGCGGTGGTTAACGTAGATCGTGTTCACGTGGCCGCCGTCGGCCGTGAAGCTGACATTGCCCGAGTCCTGGTCAAACACCAGTTGATCGATCACGTTCCCAGGCTCCAGCTTCGTCTCAAATTTCCAGTCGCTCGTGCAATTCTTGTAGCTCAGTCGCAGGGCACTGCCATTCTCCCACAGGAAAGGCACGCCCGCGGTATTGCGAGCGTCGCAATCCACGTACGACATAATAAAGCGATCGGCATCCATCTGCCCCGCAGCCGTCCAGAACCCATCAGTATGCACACCAGGATCGCGGGTGATATCGCGCCCCTGCGAGTTGTCGTATTCAAGCAGGCCCCAGTACGACGGCTGAAGCGCCGTATAAAACCCTTGAGGCTGTTGGTGAGGGTGGCGTTGTAGCCGCCATGTACTTCATTGGAGATCTTCGTCGGCCCCACTCCCGCCGGCTTTTCCACATACATCGTATGCGTAAGCGACCCGGCCGTGGCCGCGTTGAAGCCCCCTTTGGAGTCCGAAATCTGCGCCGCCATCGACGTGACAGTCCCGCTGAAAATCTGATCGGCGGCGTTAGAAATGGTGAGGCTGTGCGTCCCCAGTTCCAGCGTTCCCGACCCGCTGAGCGAATTCACCGTCTGGTTGGCATTAACCGCGAAGATGCCGCTGCCGGTAATGTTGATGTTCGCCTGCGTCCCCAGCGCCGTTGCATTGTCCGACGCAACCACGCCGTTCTGAATGTTAATAGTTGTGTTGGCCACCAGGCTGGCGGCCGGCGAATTAAGCGTCACCCGCCCCGGCCCGTTAAACGTAAGCGTGCGGGCCGTCCCGCCATCGTTCATCGCCCCCATCGTAAGGTTGCCGGTGGTAAACGAGTTCGTGTTGACCGTAAAGGTCGGATTTCCGCTCAGGGTAACAGCGCCCGTGGTAAGCCCAAATACACCATAGTCATTTACATTCCCTCCGCCGGCCTTGAGCGCGAGGGTGAGATTGCCCGCCCCAATCGTCATCGCGCCCATCGTCGCCACCGTGCCATTGCCGGCCGTCACCCGGCTCAGCGTCACCGTGGCCGGGCCGCTGATGTTCAGCGCGCCGCCGTAAGTCGTATCGCTGTCGGCATGAAAGTCGATCGCACCGCCGTTCATATTCACCGGAAGATCCGCGTTACCCGTGGCGCTGCTCTTAAACGCATTGGCGATACCCGTCTGCAGCGTCCCCCCGGTAAGCGTCACCGCCCCCGATCCCAGCGCGCTCGTGGCGTTAACAAGTAATATGCCGTTGGAAACGCTCGTACCGCCAGTATGGGAGTTGGCTGTCGAGAGGGTGATCGTGCTGGTGCCGGTCTTGGCAAGGGCGACCACGCCGGTGTTATTCGTCCCACCGTTTTGAAGCGTGCCCGTGAACGTGCCGCTCCCATTGAACGTGCCGATGGTGAGCGTGCTGGTGCTATTGGCCGCGGTGTTGGTGACAACGCCATTGCCATTCAAAGCACTAATCCCTTCGCTTCGGCCATTCAGATCAAAAATGCCCGTGGCGTTCACCGTCACCCCAGTCCCGTCATACACCTGATCGCCCCCGCTGCCGCCCAGTTGCGCAATCGCGCCAGTGTTGATAGTCAAACCTGCCGGCCCGCCCACGGCATGTACGCTCGACGTGCTGGTCTTACCAAGGATCAAGGTTCCAACGTTCACCACCGCCGCCAGCGCATTGTTGTCCGTTGTCCCGGCAATCGTAAGGCTCCCGCTGCCGATCTTCACAATCCCCAAACTGGTCCCCTCCGCCAGCGCGCTGTTCAACGTCACATTGTTGGAGTTGGTGTCAAGCGTCGCGCTTGCCCCGGCCCCAAGCACCATGCGCGACGAAATATCCTGCGTGTTTCCGCTGGCCCACTGAAGCGTCCCCCCGCCAAAGGTGATGTTGCCAACCGTCCCAAGCGCGCCACTCGCAAAGTTAAGAACCCCAGCGTTCAGAATCGTGCCGCCCGCATAATTGTTCGAGGCATTGGTAAGCGTGATATTGGGGGCCGGATTGGTCGAAATGTACTTGTCAATCTGCAAGCCCCCCGCACCCGTGATTTGCCCGGCCACGGTAAGCGTCTTATCGCTCCAGGAAGTGCTGAGATTGCTGGTCGCCGCGAGCGTAAGCGTTCCGCCCAACGTGTTGCTGACAACGCCATTGTCCATCCCACCGACTATCGCCCCGCCTGCGGTAATACCGTTGAGCGTGATGTTGTTGGCAAGATTGAGCCCCGTCGGTCCAAGCTGCAACTGCCCGCCCGCCGACACGCTGATCGGCCCGCCGCCCACCGAACCGACGGTCCGCATCTGAATTGAGCCGCCGCTGATGACAGCGCCGCCCGTGAAGCTGTTGGAGTTGCCCAGGACAAGCCGCCCCACCCCGCTCTTGTTAATGCTCGCCCCCACGCCGCTCAGCAGCCCAGACAGCGTGACGCCATTAGCGCTCGTGTCGTTGACAACGATGCCCCGCTGCCCGCCCCCGGCGGCGCTTAGATCGATGTTTGACGTCAGCTCCAGATCCTGCGCCCCGTTGATGATGATCGGTTGAGCGGTATTCAGCGCAACGGCATTGGTGATGGCATTGGCTCCCACCAAAGGCAGCGTCGATGCGATGCCCCCGCCGTTGAACGACAGGATCGCCGTCCCAAACGATCCCTTATTCCCCGCCGCCACCGTGCCGGCCGTCAGGTTTAGCGTGCCAGTAAGCGAATTAGCAGAACTCAGCGCAACAGTCCCACCCGCCGCCGGCGCAAATGTCGCCCCGCCTATCGAGTTGGCGATCACTAGCGTCCCACCGCTATTGGCGCTCAGCGTGCCGGCCGTGGCAAGGTTCGACAGCGTCACGCTCCCCGCCCCCGCCGTGATAGTGCCATTATTGGTAACCGCCCCGGCCACCGTAAACGTCCCATCCAGCGTGCTAAGCGTCAGTGTTTTCCCCGCCGCCACCGTCACCCCATTACTCCCCCCAAGAGTGATCGCGTTGCCCGCATTGCTAAAACCGTTTGACGTGTAAACCATCCCCGCCGTCACGCTCGCATTGTCGGTCACGGTGAGGGCATTATTAAAAACAACAGCGCCACCCGCACTCGAAAGACTCAGCGAACCCCCCGTGCCCAGCGAAATCTTCGCCGCCCCCAGCGGGTCAGCCCCCGCCGCCCCGTTCATACCCACAACCACCACCGGCCCCCCAGCCACGTTGATCGTTGTCCCCGCAGTTGCAAAGCTCGCCGTCGCGGTCGCATCCAGCACAAGCGTCCCCGCCCCACTCTTGTTCACCGTCAGCACGTTGCCCACATCAGAAGAAGCCCCAAGATCCAGCTCAGCCCCGGCCGCCGACGAAAGATTAAAAACCCCCGCGCCATTGAATGTGGTGCCCGCAAACCGAAGCGCCCCGCCACTCACCGACAATCCCCCCGTCCCCGAAGGACTGATCGTGAGCGTCCCCATACTCGCGGCCAAAGCATTCTGAACATTGACCGCCGACGCCGTCGCACCGCTGACGGCTACGTTATTCCCATACGCCTCCGTGCCGCGGTCCCCAGCACGCTATTCGAAAGAACCTGCGAAACCCCGCCCACCGGCGTATACCCCGCCTGTACCCCCAGCCCCCCGCTCACTTGGTAATAAGCAACCGTAATGTCATGCAGCCCGGCAGTCAGGTTGATCGATCCCGTGCGCGTGGCCGCCGGCTGAATCGCATTATTCGACACCACCGTCTGCCCATCCACAAACAACATGCTCCCGTCATCACTGGTGGTGTAAAAAGTTGTAACACCAGGAGTGGTGATGTTGATCTCCCCGGAATACCGAACGATAAAGTTGCTGATCGAAGTAAACCCCTGCGTCGAAAACGCCTGCCCGGTGCCGTAAGTGCCTCCGTTGGAAAAGTCGATCTTCGTCGCGCCCCCTGTGGTGGTCGGGGCCGTCACCGCCGGCGTCTGGTTCTGCAGCAGCGTGGTAAGCGTGGTCAAGGTCGCAAAATCCGGATCGGCATTCGCGACGATGGTCGGCGTGAGGTTGTAGTACTGCCCGCTTAGGCCAGTCCCCACGGGTGTCACGCCCTGAAGGCGCAGCGTCCCGCCATTAAGCGCAACCGTCGCCGTCCCCAGTGCCGAACTGTTGCCCGTCGGCACAGAGGCCGACCCGGCCTGAAGTATCGCCCCCGCCTGAACGGTAATCGTATTTGAGATCGTGTTGGCGTTATTAATCAGCGCCAGCGTCCCGGCCGCAATCGACGTCGCCCCCGTGTACGCGGCCACGCCACTTACCGTCAACTGCCCACTCCCACTCTTATTAAGCCCGCCGCTTCCCAAAATTTTCGACGAGATGCTCGCGTCCGCGTTGGTCGTGATGCCCGGACCGGTAAGCGTCAACGTATCCCCGCCCACGCTGTAGCCCGAAGCATTAAAAGTAAGCGCTCGATGCACTCACGCCCCCGGTCGCGATGGTGACAGCCCCACCGGTTTGGCCAAAGATCGCCCCAGAGTTATCCCACGGAACGTCAAGCGAAAGCGAATTTAGCCAGTTGGCCGTCGTCGGTTTCCACGTCCCTGCCCCCCCGGTCGCACCTTGCAATCCGCCAAGCCCCGGATCCCATTGTAGATCGGCGCGGGCGTGCTCGCGCGCACGGCAACACAACGGCCAGCGCTGCCATCAGGCAGCGTTTGGCGAATCGTCTTGTCGCATTACCGGGGCTCCTGCCGACTGGGGCGGGAGGACTCACCCAAGCCATGTACAACTCCAATACTCCAATGGCTTCAAGGACCGCGGCCGCCGCTTTTCCCTCAAACTCCCAGTCTCCATCCCGGCCGCCACCCCGGCGATGTTATCCGGTGCCATCCGAACAGCAAGCAAATGTGCTACGCCTCCACCACCGTCTGCGTCACCCCAAGCTTTTCCAGCACGGCTGGTCGGCGGCCCATCAAATTTCGCCAACGGAACATTCCCCACATACCCAATCGCCTGCCACCCCGCCGGCGTCGCGTAATAGGCCGACGCAGCCAGCGACCGAAATCGCGCAAAAAAAGCCGCCGCCTTCTTAAACTCCGGCTTGGCGCTGGGCCCAAAACAGATGTCATCACAGATATTGTGCTGCTGCTCTTCGGCAAGCTGCGAAAACGGCTTTTCAAAACGCTTCATCGCTTCCGCCTCCAGCCACCCCAGGCCGTCCAGGATCACAGGCCGATCCGCCTGCTGCTGCGGATACGGCGCTGAAATCCATTCGTCAATCATCGCCACCACCCCCACCTCATGCGCCGCCGGCCCATACTCATCCTTCGGAAGAATCGCATCCGCCAGCGCCCCGGCCGTCTTGCGCAGCCCAGTCGTCAGCGTAAGCGGCCAAAACGCCCCCGGCCGGTAAAACTTTACAAGGTTCGGATCATGCCCATACGGCTTGCCCCCCGGCTGAGTGGCCGGCGCGGCAAACGAGTTGGTAGGCAGCGCCGACGCCGCCACGGCCGCCAGCACCCATTGCATCGCCTCACGCCGCGAAATCGGCACCGGCTCGCCCGGCGTATCGTTAATAGCATCTTGTACCATTACAAATTTCCTTTCTTCGCCTCTTCAACCAGATGATCGCAGGCGCGCCAGGAAAGCGCCATGATGGTCAGCGTGGGGTTCTTGTCAGCATTCGACGCGAACGGCGCCCCATCACACAAAATCAGGTTCTTGATGTCCCAGGTCTGGTTCCAGGCGTTGCACACTGATTTCCTGGCATCCGCGCCAATCATCGCTCCGCCCACCTCATGAATCACCTCGCCAGGCTTGCGCAGGCTATGCCCCGGCCTGTCGCGCGGAGCTCGAACACTCCCCCCCATCGCCTCAATAAGCTGTCCAAAAGTCTTCTCCGCGTGGATGGCCTGATTAATTTCGTGGTCGCTCCACTTCCAATGAAACCGCAGAACCGGAATCCCCCACTGGTCTTTCACCTCCGGATCCAGGTCTGCATAACAGTTTTCGTTGGGGATCATTTCTCCGCGCGACGCGAAAGAAACAAACGAGCCATAATACCGCCGGGCATCTTCCTTAAACCTCGTGCCGTAACTGCCTCGCGAAAGATCATCCGGCACCGGGTTGTTCCCGCCCGGCATATACCGCGAGCCCCCCATCTCAATGTGATACCCGCGACAAAATCCAGTTTCCCGGCCCTCTGTTCCTTATAACGCCACCACGGCGAATAAAAATGACTCCCTCCCGCCCCGTCCTCATTGTGCGGCGGAAGATTCTCAAGCGCCGGAACCTGCCCCGCGATATCCGCCCCCACAGTATCCATGATGTACTTGCCAACCAACCCCGTCGAGTTGGCCAACCCATTCGGAAACGTGCTGCTCCTGGAGTTCAGAAGAATCCGCACCGTCTCACACGCCCCGGCCGCGAGAATCACTGATTTGCCCGTAACCCGGCTTTCCTTTCCCGTCGTCTTATCAATAAACGCCACGCCCGTGGCCTTGGCATCCTTATTCACCAGCACCTCCCGGGCGTGGGCATTGGGAATAATGTCCAGATTCCCGCTCGCCAGCGCCGGCGGAAGATGAACCGTCGTCGACTGGTAGTTGGCCTTGATCGAACATCCTCGCCCGCACGGTGTGGCCCAGTAGCAGGCCATCCGTTTCTTCATCTCCTCCCCCACGATCCTTTGCGCATTGGCATCGTCAGGATGAAGCTTGGCCGGGATGGTCTTGTGGTCCAGCGCCCTGGTAAGAACAGCGCGGTGAATGGACGTAATCGGAATGCCCATCCGCCGGCCATGCTTCTGCGCCAGCAACTCCGCCGCCCGCCCCTTAGGCGCCGGCAACAGCACCCCCGGCGGAGAATCCGGCGTGTTCTCCAAACCTTCATTCGTCCCGTACACCCCAATCAGCATCTCAACCTTCGTGTAGTAAGACTCAAGATCCTCATAAGAAATTGGCCAATCAAACCCCAGCCCGTCACGCGAGTGCGGTTTGAAATCGTACGGCCCATTGCGAAGCGAAATGCGCCCCCAATGGTTAGTCCGCCCCCCCATCATGCGCGGCCGCCACCACGTAAACTCCTCCCGGGCAGTGTCATGCACGCTCGTGTAAGGTTCCCCAGGCACCTGCCACCCGCCGCCGACCGTGGCGTCGTAGAAGCCGTACTGCTTGTCAGGCGTGGCATTGGCCATAAGCGGCGCCTGCGCCGCCGTATTAAACATGGGCGTCTCAGCCACCGGGTCATACGAACGCCCCGCCTCCAGCATCACACATTTTATCCCCGCCAGCGTAAGCGTATAAGCCGCCTGCCCCCCGGCAGCGCCAGATCCCACAATCACAACGTCATATTGAGACTTGGCTTGATCGGCCGAAATAATGGGCATAAAAAAAAGCCTCGTAATGCGAAAGGCGACAGCGCAGCGTCGAGATTCGGCTTGAACGCAGAAAACAAACCGCGCCCAAATTATGAAAGAGACGCCGGCAGGCTGCAAGACGGAGGCGGGCGGGCCGTCGCCTCCACGCATTACGATCAACACTGCACACGCACAGGCCGCCCCCTCACTTGCGCCCCCCGAGGGTACGCTTTAGTCGAAGCCCAATCGTCCCCCGCAGTCGGATCGTTCAGATATTCCTGCCAACACAAGTCCAATTCCCGTTCCTGTTCCACCGACAACTTCAAGGCGTCGGAATCGCCCGCCAGCGAATCCCAAATATCCTTCACCAACCCGGCCCGCTCCTCAGGCGGAAGGCGCCGCGCGGCATCTAGCATGTCCTGTCGATTGATCATCAATTCTCCAAATATGTCGTAGTATTTTACGGTGGAGTCGGTTGGATATTAAAGAGTGTAGTCGGTTGTAGTCGGCAGGGAAAAGATCGCGGAATTACTCCTATGGCTTAGGAGATTTTTCGGGACATAGGATGCTGATAATGATTTCGACGCGAAAAAATGGAGAGCACACTGCACAAATCACCCACCAGTTCCCTTCCGGCCAAAATGCCAACCTCGTTCAACGAGCTCAACGCGCTCCACGCCTTGCGGCCAATCAACGATCAGATCGATCTCACTAACGCACAAGAGATCATGGAGCGTCTCGCGGTCCTCACCCGGCGCAGCAAAGACCAGAACGATTATCTCGAAACCCTGATTCTTCTCACGGAGGCATACGAGGCCGGCGAAATCGCGGATGCCCTCGACCACTCCAAATCTTCAGGAGTCGATGCCCTGAAGTACCTGATGCAAGCCCGTGACATGAAACAGGCCGCCCTGGTCAACCTGCTCAAAGTCGGCCCCAGCGCCGCCTCAATGATCCTCTCAGGCGATCGCCCAATAACCGCCAATCACGCCCGCAAACTCGCAAAACACTTCGGTCTCAGCCCCGCCACATTCCTTTAATTCTCGAACGCACCGACAAGTTGCGAATATCGATCACCCCCTCGCACGCCGTGCGCTTTTTACCACTGTTTCTGCCCTAAACTCTTGTCAGTCCTCAACCGCCTTTCCCAACTTAAATTTCTCAATCCAACCGCAACCGCCCTTAGACAAGCCGGCAGGCGATGAGCAGGCCGGCGACGGCGACGGCGGCGCCGATCCACCGAACCAGGCGGGGGGAGCCGGTTTGGCGCAGGAGATGCCCGAGCGCGAGGCCGGAGAAGAGGAGGAAGGTGGTGGAGGCCAGGAAGCCCAGTGCGTAGGTTGCGATATGGCCGCCGGACATTTCGGCGACGTGGGCGTAGCCATGGAAGACGGCGAATCCGCCGGCGAGGGCGGCGGCGATTGAGACGGGGGCTTTGAAGGACGTTGCGATCAGGAGGCCAAGGACGAGGACCGAGGCGGCGATGATGCTTTCGACCAGGGAGGGGGTCATTGGGGCGCTTGCACTGGCGGCGAGACCGCCGGCGAGCATGAAGGCGATGAAGGCGGCGGGAAGGGCGAGGGCGGCGCGGCGGCCGAGCTGGGAAGCCCAGAGGCCAACGCCCAGCATGGCGAGGAGGTGGTCGGCGCCGGTGAAGGGATGGAGCAGGCCGGCGGTGAAGCCGTCGTGACCGGCGTGGCCGGGGTGGGCAAAGGCGGTGGTAGTGAAGGCGGCTGCGGCGAAGGTGAGGGTGACGGTGAAGATGGATTTGCTGCTCATGTGGAACTCCAGAGAGAGAATGGATGAGTTCGCGTCGTAGTTGTGGGCCGGGCCGCCAGCTCACGTTTGTCGAATTTTCATCTATGGGCGCAGTTCTGGATACATCCAAATTGTGAAGGCGGCGAGGATGTGTTTATTGACATATATGTCATGCCGGCCCTTCCGAGACGGTGAATTTTCTTTCACTTTTTGGGCTTCTGGTACTCGTTGAGCCGGTAGTAGAGGGTTCTTAAGGAGATGCCCAATTCGGCCGCGGCGGCGGTGCGGTTGCCCTGATTCCGCTCCAGGGCTTCCAGGATGTGCTGGCGCTCGACTTCATCGAGCCGGGGTGGCGGGACGGCCTCGACGTCAGCGGCCCAGGGGAGGTAGCCGGCGGCAGCATCGCGCGGCTGGCGCTTGCGGCGCGATCCAGCGCCTGTTCCAGTTCTCCCAGGTGACAGGGCTTGGTCAAGAAATCCACAACGTCCAGGCGGATTGCTTCGCGGGCTGATTCCAGATCGCCAAAGCCGGTGAGGATGATGACCTGGGTGATTGGCCAGCGGTCGCGCAGCTTGCGGAAGAAGTCCATGCCGGTCATGCCTGGCAGGTTGAGATCGAGGAGGACGATGTCAGCCGGCGCGGCTTCCATGAGTTTGACGGCCTCTTCGGCGTGGCGCCGACGGTGGGCGTGAAGCCCATCGGCGGGAGGGCGCGAGCCAGCAGGTCGCGCAGGCGCGGCTCGTCTTCTATGATGAGGACAGAGGGTTGGGCCTTGAGGGGCATTGATACCATTCTGAAACGGCTGGATTGAACTTATCGTGAGTGGCTTGACGACGCCAATTTATTGTATTGATTGTTCGGTGTGATCGGAGCGGGGGAGTGTGATGGTAAACGTACTTCCATGTCCGACGCCAGCGCTTTGGGCGGATAGGGTGCCGTGATGGCTCTGGATGATTGCGTGCGTGATGGAGAGGCCAAGGCCCGTGCCCGGCTTGCCGGCGCCGCGCTTGTCAGTGAAAAACGGCTCGAATATGCGCTCGAGGCTTTCGGCGGATATTCCCCGGCCGTTGTCTTCGATGCTGAGGATGCAGTCGCCGCCCGCCTGGCAAACGGCGATCTTCACCTCTCCAGTATTGGGCGTGGTGGCCTCCAGAGCATTTAGGGCGAGGTTCAGGAGTACTTGTTTGATCTCGCTTTCGTTGGCGACGATCTCACAATCCTCCTGGGTATCCGCGGTGAGGCGCCGGTCCCGAAAGTCTTTCAAGCCTGACAGCAGGGAGACAATGTCGCGGACGACGCGCGCGAGGGAGATGCGCTCGCGGGCGTCGTTGCCGGGCCGCGCGAGTGATAGCAATTTCTGGGTGATGTCCTTGCAGCGAAAGGCTTCGTCGCAAATGATGCGCAGGGCGTTGGCCGGCTCAGACTCGGCGCACCCTTGCGCCTCCAGTTCCTTAAGAGAAAGCTCGGCATAACCGGCGATAATGCCCAGCGGATTGTTGATTTCATGGGCGACGCCGGCGGCGAGAAAACCGACGCTTGCAAGGCGTTCGGAGCGCACCAGTTCGCGCCTCTTCACGGCCACCTTTTGTTCTAGTTCGCGGTAGAGATTATCCAGCTCCGAGGCCATGCGATTGAAATCCTGGGCGAGAGCGAGAAACTCCCCATCGCCCTGCGGGGTGATGCGCTCGCCGAAGCTGCCCGTGGCAATTTTACGCACGCCGTGGCCGAGGCGCTGGAGGGGTTTGATCACGCCGCGATACTGGTAGATGCCGATGGCGATGGCCGCGACAACGACGCCGGCCGAGAGGGCGCTGATGACGACAAAGGTGGCGTGGCGCTTTCGGCTCGCATCGTCCTGACTTTGCTGAATCTGGGTGCGGATTTCGGACGCCAGATCGGCGATGTGGCGCTGCATGAGATCAAGCCGGCCGGCCAACTCCGGCCAATCTGCGTCGGGTGCTCGAAGGGCAAGGCGAATCTCCCGCAACGGTTGCAGGAGGTGGGCATCGATTTTCGTGTCCATCGTGCTGCGCGCTCCCGAAGAGGCGGTGGGAGCGCCCGATTGGGTTGCGGATAAAGCGGCGCTGATTTCGGCCTGGGCGAGAGAGGGATTGGGCGACGGCTGACTGAGGCCCCTGCGGGCGGCCGCGATATGGAACCCAATCTCGAAGACCCGGCGCAGCTGCGCGTTGCCGCGCAGGGCGGAACCAAAGTCCTGGTGCAGGCCGTTGATGCCCCAGAGCGATGCAGCGCTGATCAGCAGAAGGCTGACGATCAGAGCGCCGGTCTCGAAGGCCATTTTGTGGCGGAGCATCATTGGTGGATGAGTGTAACGGGTTCGGGTTCCTCGGTGGGTTGATCATTGAGCCATTGATTTATTGTATTACACCAACTCGTCAAATAATGACGGCTGAACAACTGCTTTGGGCGCTTCTAGTTGCTTGCGTCCGAAGTTGCGGTCGCTCTCGTAAAGCTCCACCAGGCGCGTCAGGCGATCTGCATCCACCGGGTTCTTGTCCCAGCGGACTCGTTTGATGCGCGGAAGCGCAGGGCGTAGCCGCCCGCGTGGCGGTTGGACTTCTGGATCTGGTCGCAGGCGATCTCGAACACCACCTTCGGCTCGACAACGTGAACGTGCCCGTGCTGCTGGCGTGAGAGCTTTAGAAACAGTTCCGTCAATTGCGTGATCTCCGCATCGCTTACGCCGCTGTACGCCTTGCCAACATTGACCAGCCGCGCCTCCGGATCAAAGGGTTCGCGGTCCCAGACCGCAAACGTGTAGTCGCTGAGCGTATTGCGCCGTTTGCCATGCCCAAACTCGGCGGCCGTGACCACGCAGTCCAGCGTCGGCAGGTGCGTCTTGAGTTTCAGCCACGCCTTCCCGCGCCGGCCGGGTGCATAGACCGACTCGGGGTCTTTAAGCACAATCCCCTCGTTTCCCCGCTCCCGCGCCGCCTCGAAGATGGTCGCGATTTCTGCCGCATCACGCACTTGCATCATGCTCGTGCATTTCACTGGCGGCTGCTCTCCGGCGCACAACTGCTCCAGGGCGGCCCGACGCTCGCGCAACGGCCGATCCATCAGCAAGTCTCCGTTGAGATACAAAATGTCAAACGGCACAAACACCACCGGATTGTCCCGCTGCACCCGCGCTGTCGGGCATTTGCGCCCCAGTCGCTTTTGAAGATGCCCGAAAGCCAGGACCCGCCCATCGCGCCAGCCGACGATCTCCCCATCCAGAAGAAAATCTCCCGGCACTTTCAGGAGCGGCGTCACCACGTCTGGGAAGCAGGCGTCGGCGCGGTCCATGGTGCGTGTGTAAATGGCAATCCGTTCCCCGGCCTTATGAACCTGGGCGCGAATGCCGTCGAGCTTGTCCTCGGCATAGAAAAGGCGATCGCGCAGCGTCTGGGCCGCGATTTCTGGCGTTTCCTGCGGCGTCGCCAGCATGAACTGCACTGGATGAAAAAGTTGGAACGATGCTGAGCACATTCGATTTTGGTGCGCCAGAATCGCCACCGCATCCAGATCGCCCACGAGCAGTTGGCATCGCTGCACCTGGCCAAGGGTCGCCCCAAAAGCCTCCGCGACGGCCGCCTGAAGAATCCCCTCCTGCACGCCGGTGCGCATGTCTCCGAATATTATTTTTGCGAGATATGCCGCCTCGCGTGGATTTATGCATCGACTAAACAACTCTGCCACCAATTGGCGTTTGATCTCGGCCACCCCAATGTGCGCCAGTGCATCAAACGCCACGGACAATTCCTGAAGGAGCAGCGCGTTTCCGGTCGCGCCTGTTGGCCAGAGTTTGGCAAGCGCTTCGCCGATTTCCCCGCTCTTCATCACCGTATCCCAGTAGACGCGCGGATCAATTTTCAGCATCCCCAGCGCCACCTCGCTCACCACGGCCGATCCCACGTTAAGCACCCGCTCATCCGTGGCCGCAAAGGCCCGGCCGGCGGCATACCGGACGGCCAACTTCAAATCCCCCTCCTCCAGCGTTCTGAAATATTCGGCCAGCACCGTCTGCTTGCGGAGTTTGCTGCTGGTCGCGGCCGCCGCATCGCAAACTTGCGCAAAGTCAAGAAGGGTCGCCAGGCTCACGCCGAATCGTAGCGCTGGCCTGCGCAAGAGTCTTAAGCGGTTGGTTTTTACCGGATGGCGCTTGAGCATATAAAAGGAACATGGGCATGGGCATGACGGCCGACAACGCGCGACACTGGTTGATGCAGGGATCGCTCTGCATCCTGCTGGCCCTCGTGGTGGGACTGTCGGCGTTGGTGGTCGCTCACCGGCGCAGCACCATGAAGATCACGCTTGAACCGCCCCAGGCCTTCAGCACCGTTGGCCTGAGCGTCTGCGTGCCGCGCGGGTGGCATGCGCAGCCCAGCGAGGAGGGCCTGGTGCTGGATCGGCCAGCCGCGGGCGTTGAGCCGGCACGGCGCATTTTGATCCGCCACCAGTGGACGCGCGCCCTGTTGTCTCCGTTGGAATACCTGCAGCGGATCGGCCTGCTGCGCGATGGCTGGTGGGGCTCGCCGCACGCACTGGCCAAGGTGACACCGCAAATGGTGAGCGGTTGGCCAGGAATTTTCGTCACGCTCGAAGGGTCCGGGCCCGAGACTGGGGAGCCGCGCATCTTGCGCATCGCGGCCGTGGTTCTGCCGTCGCGCGAGGCGATCCTCCTGCGCCTGGATACTGTTGGAACGGCCGAGGCGTCAGACGAAGAACTGCTGCGGGCGGTGGCGGAGTCCATTTTCATCTCAGGCTCCGCCAGCGCTGATCGCCCCCTGCCGCCCGCGCCGGCCGTTGGAGAATTCACGGTTGGAAGCGGCATCCACATCACGCTCCCCGATCATCTCCTGACCCTCCCACGGGAAGACGACTTTCGCACCGGCCTGCGCCTCCACACCGACGCCACGAGCCCCTGTGTCGGGATCGAGTTGATCCCGTGTCTGTTTCTTCCCCAGGACAACGCCGATACCTTCGCCACCATGCTCGCCTGCCGCGACGCCCGCCGTCCCGTCGGGGGCATCTCCAAATCCGATGAGCGCACGTGGGTGTCCCGCACATTCTCAAGCAACGGCATGGCCATGACTGCGGATTACCTGTTGTGCAACCCGGATGGTCAGGCGCTCCTGGCCGAGTTCCACGGCGATATGGCATCGGCGGCGTACGTTGACCAGCTTTGGGCCGCCATGGAATCCAGCGTGCGGTTCGCGGCCGATTCCGATGTGGCGGCACGTCTCGAAGCGGGTGCAAAAGCGGCACATGGTTTCCAGGCTGATCCGCCCGTGGTGCTGGCCGGGACGTATGACCGTTATCTTTACTGGGATAAAAAAGCCCAGACTTCCCAACGGCCAATCGACATGGGGATGTATCCCGGCGACAAAGCCATCCTCGGAAAATGCCGGATCGAGCAGTCCCTCCTGGACGGCGGCGCCACCGAAACGCTCATTAGTTGGAGAATGTCCAACGATTTGCTTACGTATGAATATGAGATGTCGGAGCGAGGCCGGCCGGAAGAAATCCTGGGAAGTCAAAGAACCGAGCTCGCCAACGGCAGCCTCACCACCATCGTTCGCAATGCAGGTCTGACGACGTTCCCTCAACCCGCGCAATACGTGCCGGGGGCATTGTTGCCGCAAGTGTTGGGGCGGTTGCGCGGGGAGCGTCTGATCCTGCGCATTGAATCATGCCTCGTCGTCGGCAACGCTCCCGCACGGGGGCTTTTGATCCTCATCGTTGACCCAGGCGCTGAAGCGTCAGTGCGGCTGATCGTGAATGGCACCGGCGAGGTGACGCGCTGGCATTTCGACACCGACGGCCACCTCCAGCTTATCGAGTTGCCCGACGAGGTGCAGATCCAGCACGACGAGCAGACCCCATGAATCTTCACCTGGTATAAAGGCACTTGTGCAGAATGTATTTCTCAACCGACTCAGGCACGAGATAAGCAATCGACCGCCTCGCCTGAACACGCCGACGAATGTCCGTGGCACTGATGTCGATCAGCGGCGCAGTGACTATCTCATCAGCGAGTCGTCGAAACGCAACGGGAAGATGTGACGCGTCCAAGACTGTGCCAGGCCGGCCCATCACGATGATTCGTGCCTCGTTCATCAATTGCTCGGGCTGCCGCCACGTCGGCAGTTGCGGCACGCTATCGCTGCCAATGAGCCAGCACACCTCGTCCATTCCCCTTTTCCGAAGCTCCCTGACCGTTTCGAGGGTGAAGCTGGGGCCGGTGCGCTGGAGTTCGACGTCGTCCACGTCAAAAAAATCCGGTTGTCCGGCTGCGGCAAGCTGGCACATCGCCAACCGATCCTGGGCATCTGCCATATCCGCAGCAGCAATCTTGTGGGGGGGAAGGGCGTGGGGATGAGCCGAACCCGGTCGAAGCCGGCCGCCTCTGCTACCGCCCGGGCGCAGATTAAGTGGCCGTGGTGAATGGGGTTAAAGCTGCCGCCGAAGCAGAGTGTCCTCATGGAACGCTTGTTATAGGCCATGTCAGTAGATCCACCAACAGCATGCTAATGGAACGAAAATTGCTCCAACCTTTAGCGGTTGCTTCTGTCGTATTAGTGTGGCAATGTCTGTGAGCGGGCCAGCGGGCCGATATAAGTGTCCTGCGGATGGGCTTGTGATTTGGCGGCTTTTCGGATGTAATTCAACCCTCGCCGGGAACGCGAGTTAAGATGAAGTGAACAGACGCGGCCACGGAACGTACTTAATATGTAAACCTACGCCAGTTGCGTAGAATAAAGCTCAGCCGGAGCTGGTTAGATTATTGGAAGGGAGGCCTCAATGGCCACCATGACCGTGACCCGTAAGAAATCGATTCCAAGAGCGCTGCGGCAGCGGGTCGAGCGCCTATTGACTGAATCATATGCCTTCATGGACTCCCCAGTCTTCAAACAACGGGGAATTGAGAAAGAATTGTTCGACTTCGAAATCGAGCCCGCCCTGCCGGCCACCAGCTGGTATCAGCCGACCGCGCAGGACCTGGAAGATTTCAAGCCGTCCAACTCGCCTCAGTTGATGAGCACCAAAGAAGAGCGCGTGATGTTTTTGCGTTTCAACTTCTGCAAACGCAAGCTGACCGATCTGCAGAAAAAGATCCAGCGCGGCGAACTCACCTTCGAACTCGCTGAATCTTTCATGCACTGGCACCGCCGCTTCGAGCACTTCCGCGAGTACCTCGTGCGCACGAACCTCGCGCTGGTGCTTGCGATGGCCAAGCGTACGCGCCTGGGCCACGTCGACTTTGCGGAAGTAGTCAGCGAAGGCAACATGGCGCTCCTGCGCGCCGTGGATAAATTCAGCATCGACCGCGGCTTCAAATTTTCCACGTACGCCTGCCGCGCCATTCTCAAGGCTTTCTCGCGAACGGCCTTGAAAGCCTCGCGGCATCGCACCCGTTTCCCGGTCGAGTTTGAGCCTGACTTGGAAAAGAGCGACTGGTCTGATCGTCGCCGCGAAACCATTGAAGAAGACTGCGTCGATGAATTGAAGACCATCGTCGATCGCAACCTCGCCGACCTTTCGGCCGTCGAGCAGACGGTGATCCGCCGCCGCTTCAACTGGCAGGAGCAGCAGGAACTGCCGCTCACGCTGGAAGAGGTTGGCAAGATCATCGGCGTAACCAAAGAGCGCGTGCGCCAAATCCAGAACAAGGCGCTGGTGAAAATCAAGCAGGTGATGGAAGAAGGTGTTCTGCGAACTTCGCGCACTGGCGCTGAAGACGAAGAGCAAGCCGCGCCTGAGACGCAACCGACCGCTGCCTGAAGATCCCGTCAACTTTTATTAAAGGGCATGGCCAACTGGCCGTGCCCTTTTTTAATGCCTGCTGCAAATCAAAAATCCCAAATCTTTTGTTTTCCGATGGCCACGGGTACGATGGCTCGCACTTATAAGCAGGTGAATTCCGAATGACCGAACAGAACGAACAGTACAAAGCAAAGTTCCGGCCTGAAGGCGATACCGCCATCGACAACCAGGTCGAAGCCGCACTGGCCGATGTTTCCCTCGAAAGCTTGTACGGCTTTGACAAGCCTCAACCCGC
The DNA here is from genome assembly GCA_963788015.1 of uncultured Phycisphaerales bacterium. Taxonomy (GTDB): domain Bacteria; phylum Planctomycetota; class Phycisphaerae; order Tepidisphaerales; family Tepidisphaeraceae; genus JBBRHH01. Next base: position 31,756 of record CAWBEY010000010.1, on the reverse strand, counting down.
CGAACAACCCCAGGCGCCCATCGGGGGCGGCGGAAAATCGCCAAAGCGCGGCAAAGTCATCTCGATCGGCCGCGACGACGTCTTTGTTGACATGGGGGGCAAGTCTCAGGGCATCTGTCCGTTGCTCCAGTTTGATGAAGTGAAGATCGGCGATGAGTTCGACTTCTTCATCGATCGCTACGAGAAGGACGAGGGTCTGCTGATCCTTTCCCGCAAAGGCGCCACGGCGCAGAACGTAACCTGGGAGACGCTGGAGCCCGGGCAGATCGTGGAAGGCACCGTCGAGGCCATGAACAAGGGCGGGCTTGAGCTCACCATCAAGAACATGCGCGGCTTCATGCCGGCCGGGCAAGTCGACATCAGCTTCGTCAAGGACATCTCCACCCTGATCGGCCAGCGCATGACTGTCGAGGTCACCAAGGTGGACCGCGAAAAGAAAAACCTCATCGTCTCGCGCCGGGTGATTCAGGAGCGTGAGAAGGAGCAGGCGCGCCAGAAGCTGATGGAAGAACTCGCCGAGGGTCAGGTCCGGCGCGGAGTGGTTCGCACCGTCATGGACTACGGCGCGTTCGTTGACCTGGGCGGCGTGGATGGCTTGCTGCACGTGAGCGAAATCTCACACCGCCGCATCCGCAACCCCCATGAGGTGCTCAACGAGAACGATATTGTTGACGTGAAGATCACCAAGATCGATCCGGAGACGGGAAAAATTTCACTCAGCCTGAAGGCGGCGATGGCCGACCCATGGACCGACGCTGCGACGCGTTATGCCGTGGGAACAACCGTCACCGGCAGGGTGGCGCGCATTGAAGGCTTTGGGGCCTTTGTGGCGGTCGAGGACGGGATAGAAGGCCTTTTGCCGGTGAGCGAAATTTCTTATCAGCGAATCCGGGCCCCGGGTGATGTTCTGAAAGAAGGGGAGACGATCAAGGTGATCGTGCTGTCGCTTGACCCGGTGCAGCACCGCCTCACCTTCAGCCTGAAGCAGGCCGGGCCTGATCCGTGGTCGGCGGCCGCCCAGAACTTTCCCGTGCATGCGGTGGTCGAGGGCAAGGTCTCGCGCGTTGTCGAGTTTGGCGCGTTTGTCGAACTTGAGCCGGGAATCGAAGGGCTGGTTCACATTTCCGAACTTGCCAACAATCGCGTGCGGGCGGCCACGGATGTGGTGAAGCCGGGCCAGGAGGTCAAGGTGCGAGTGATGGAATTTGACCAGGAGAAGCACCGCATCTCGCTCAGTATTCGCAGGGCAACCGAGCCGGTCGCCGCCGCCCCGGCCCAGGAAGCTGCACCCGCTGCGCCAAAGAAAAAGCGCCCGCAGTTGCGTGGCGGCCTTGATTTCTAACTCGATGCGTTCGCCGGAAGATCAGTTCTCTTCATCCCGCCCAAACGTCCCGGTGATGTGAAGCGAATCGTCCAGATGCACGCGCAAGTCGTGCAGTCGCACATTGCCCGACGGAAAGGCCGTCAGCGGAATAATCCTGCCATTGTTCTTCTCCAGCGACGGACCCACAATCCCGCACACCAGCGTCCCCACCACCCCCTCGCCGTTGCATTTCAAATTGCTGATGCGGGCGTTGAGGTCTTTGTCGATGTCGATCTGCCCCGTGATCCGCACCGTCGCCGTCACCAGCAACTGCCGGGCGGTGATGAGCAACTCGGCCTTCAGCGCCCGATCATTGGGCGACTGCAGCTTCAGCTTCGCCTTATCCACCGAAATCAAATACTTTGCGCCTGAGTCGTCGGCCGCGCTCTTGATCAGCGTCTCCAGATCATCCCTTCCGACGTCCACCTGAAGATGGCCATCAACGGCATCCGTCAGCATCATGCTGGGGTTGTGTGACTTATCCCGCCGAACGTCCAGCTCGACGTCCGATGCGCTCATGGCGATGTTGATGCTCGCCTTGCGATAGATCATCGGCTGAGCGATCACTTCCAGCCTGTCAGTATGAACCCCCGGATCAAGATGCCCATCATCGCTCCACTTGGGCGTCTTGCCGGTGTCATTGAATGCCCCTTGCGAGAGATCGATCCGAAGCCGGCGCAGCGTGGGATATTTTGGACCATCGGTAGAAACAATAGCCACCCCTTCCGGCACCACCACTAGCCCCCGAAGCCCGTTACCGAGTGCATCAACAAACTGCTCCCGCGTTTTCGGAAAGCGCACCCTCTTCAAATCAATCAGATTACTCTCCAGCGGGAAGACGCTCAGGCCCTTAACGTTCAGCAGGCTGCGCGTCTTAAGCTTTTGCACCACTGGCCGGCGTGATGCGCCGCCGCAGCCTACGAGCGCCCAGAGCATCATGCAGCAGCCAAGGGCGGCGGCGATGCCCCGCCGCCAGCGCAAGAGCAGATGGCCGCGGCCCGCCTGACTGGACACCCAGCGGGTGATCAACAGAGCGCCAAACATCATGAACAACAGTTCAGGGCCCATGAAGAATTCCTTCCCGATTCAGTCCCATTCCATCCTATTGTACCCTCGGAAGCGATTTTGTTAGTAAGCCATGCCGGGCATACAATGGCACCCAGGAGAATTAATGAACACAACCTCGGCCGTTTCGCAACTCAACAACGAGCAGATCAACCGCTACAAGCGGCACCTTATCCTTCCAGAAGTGGGCATGGAAGGGCAGTTGAAGCTCTTGAATGCAAAGGTGCTGTGCATCGGAGCAGGGGGCCTGGGCTGCCCGATCAGCCTTTATCTGGCCGCCGCCGGCGTGGGCACGATTGGCTTGGCCGATGTGGACGTGGTCAGCCCCTCCAACCTCCAGCGCCAGGTGCTGTTCGGCGTCAGCAACATTGGGGAGCCCAAGGTGGAAGCCGCCCGCAAGCGCCTGAAAGATCTTAACCCTGACTTGAAATTGATCGAGCATCGCGTGCTGGTGAACAGCGAAAACGTCATGGACCTGATCAAGGACTATGACGTGATCATCGACGGCACCGACAACTTCCCCACGCGCTACTGCGTCAACGACGCCTGCGTGCTGCTGAAAAAGCCCAACATCTACGGCTCGATCTTCCGCTTCGAAGGCATGGTGACGGTATTCGCCCCGCACCTGAAAAATCCCGACACCGGCGAGAAAGGCCCGTGCTATCGCTGCCTTTATCCCGAGCCGCCTGATCCCGGATCGGTGCCAAGCTGCGCTGAAGGCGGCGTGCTGGGCGTAATCTGCGGAAGCATTGGGTCGCTGCAGGCCACAGAGGCCGTGAAGCTGATCCTCGGCATCGGGCGGCCGGCCATCGGGCGGCTGCTCACGTGGAGTTCCCTCGACATGGAGTTCCGCACCTTCAAGATCAAGCACGATAACAACTGCCCCATCTGCGGCGACCATCCGAGCATCACCAAACCCATCGACTACGAGCAATTCTGCGGCGTCCCCATCCTCGACCCCAAAAGCGCCGAGGAGACTAAAGCCGAAGTCGCCCACGCCAAAGCCCCGCCAAGCGCCCCGGCCAACGCAGCGCTGGGCCTGGATGAACTGGGCCTTCCTCCCGGCTACGCATTCAAACCCGATTGGGAAGTCACGCCCCGCCAGGTGAAGAGTATGTTAGACAAGGCCGAAAACTTCACCTTCATCGACTGCCGCCTCCCCAACGAATATGCCATCACCAAAATCGATGGCGCGACTCTCATCCCGTTGCAGCAGATCGGCCAGCGAATCGGCGAATTGCGCGGCAAGGAAAACGAAAAGATCGTCGTCCACTGCAAAAGCGGCGGCCGCTCCATGCAATTCACGCAACTCCTCCGTCAGAACGGCTTCAAGGACGTAAAAAGCATGGCTGGCGGAATCTCGCTCTGGAACAAGGACATCAACCCCGGCGGCCCGCAATACTAAAACGTCACTTGCCCAGAATATAAGGCGAAAAATTACGCGTGAGATAATCGCTCATGGTCAGCCCCACCATGATCGCAAACCACAGCACCCCCGCGCTGGCGAATACCCAAGTCAGCGGGTGGTTGTACCGCAGGTGCATAAAGATCATCAAAACCAGGATTGCCTTTGCCGCCGCGATGCCCAGCGCCACCACCAGGTTAAATGGCCCCAGATCCACGTTCGACATCAGCGCCGTCAAGCCAAAGAGCAGCATGAGCGCGATGTAAACGATCAAATACAACCGCACCGAAGGCTCGCCGTATTCGGTTTCTTCTTCAGCCATAGCGCACCAGGTAGAGAAGGGGGTAGAGGAAGATCCACACCAGATCGACAAAGTGCCAGTAGAGGCCTGAGATATCGATGGGGATGTAATATTCCGGCGAGAACCGGCCCCGCCGCGCGTGGTAGGTCATCACGCTCAAAATGCCGATGCCAATGATGACGTGAAGTGCGTGCAGGCCGGTCATAAACCAGTAAAACACCCAGAACATCTCCGATTGATAGCGCGGCACATCGGCAGGCCATTCGTAGGTGAAGTAGCGTCCGGGCACGAGTCCCTCATGCTGGTCCAGGTAATACTCCACCGCCTTGAGCCCCAGAAATACAACCGCCAGCGCGATCGTGCCCAGCAGATAATTCACCAGCGCCCTGTTGTGCCCATGCCGCGCCGAGTGAACCGCCATCGCCATCAAAAGGCTGCTGGTCAAAAGCACGGCCGTGTTAATCGTGCCAAACCAGAACTTCATGTGATGTTCGCTGTTGTACGACCACACATGCGGATACCAGTAGCGGTAGAGCGTGTATCCCATGAACAGCCCGCCAAAGAAGAGGATTTCCGTGGCCAGGAAAGTCCACATGCCCAGCGTGTCGGCATCCTTCTGCTGGGCCAGATCGTCAAAGTGGTGCCGCAGCGGATTTCGCGGGCTTTTCAGGATGGGCGTCAGTTCTTCACTCACCGCAACTCTCCTTCATTCACCCTGAACCTGCATCGTGTGATACGAATACGCTTCCTCGGTGACGATGGGCGTTTCCTCAAAATTGTCCGTCGGCGGCGGCGACGGCGTCGTCCATTCCAGCCCCGTCGCCTTGAACGGATTCGGCCCCGCCGCTTCCCCGTATCGCATGTAATAAAGCAGGTATATCAGCGGCAGGATGTAACCCACGGCAAGGATGGAAGCGCCGGCTGACGACATCACGTTGTACACCGTGAACTCCGACGGATAAACGTGATAACGGCGCGGCATCCCGAGATAGCCAAGAATAAACTGCGGGAAGAACGTGAGATTAAACCCCATGAAGATAATCATGGCTGAAAACCGGCCCCACCATTCGTTGTATCGCTTGCCCGTCATCTTCGGAAACCAGAAGTGAATTCCGCCCATGAACGCCATGACCGATCCGCCGACCATGATGTAATGGAAATGGGCGATGATGAAATAGGTGTCGTGGAGATGGATGTCGAGGCCAAGGGCGGCGAGGAAAAGCCCGGTCAAGCCGCCGATGGTGAACAGCCCGATAAAGCCCAGCGCAAACAGCATCGGCGTGTCGAGCTGCACCGATCCTTTGTAAAGCGTAGCCGTCCAGTTGAAGACTTTGGTGGCCGACGGGATGGCAATGGCGAACGACAGGAACGAGAAGATCAGTCCCGAATAAACCGATTCGCCCGACACAAACATATGGTGCCCCCAGACCAGGAACCCAAGAATCGCGATGGCGAAGCTCGACATCGCCACGAACCCGTAGCCGTAAATTCGCTTGCGCAAAGCACGGAATGATTTCGCTGACCACCGCGAACGACGGGAGGATCATGATATAAACGGCCGGGTGGGAGTAGAACCAGAAGAGGTGTTGGAAGAGCACCGGGTCGCCCCCAAGGGCGGGATCAAACACGCCGATGTGGAACACCCGCTCCAGAACAACCAGCGTAAGCGTGATGGCGATGACGGGCGTGCCTAGAACCATGATGATGCTGGTGGCGTAGGTGGACCAGATAAAAAGCGGCAGGCGAAACCACGTCATCCCCGGACAGCGCATGGTGTGAACGGTGACAATGAAATTCAGCCCGGTCAGGATTGAGGAAAACCCGGCGATGAAGATGCCGACGATGGTGAGAATGACATACCCGTTGGCAAAGCCGCTCGAAAGGGGAACATAGAAAGTCCAGCCTGTATCCACCCCTCCCAGCAGCATCGCCGAAACGGCAAAAGCACAGCCGATGATGAACAAATACCAGCTCAGTAGGTTGAGACGCGGGAAAGCCAGATCGCGCGCTCCGATCATCAGCGGCACGAGGAAATTGCCGAGCGTGGTGGGGATGCTGGGAATCAAAAAGAAAAACACCATCACCACGCCGTGCAGGCTGAAAAGCTTGTTGTACGTTTCCGTCTGAACCAGATCCCCTTCGGGAGTCGCCAATTCCATCCGCATCAACACGGCCGCCGCCCCGCCGATGAAAAACATGAAGGTGATGGAGATGACGTAAAGCACCGCGATGCGCTTGTGGTCGATGGTCAGCAGCCAAGAGCGCAGGCGGTAATCCTTGTTGATGTAATCAACCGGAACCGGCTCCACAGGGACGTAAGCGATTGTGCTCATGGGTGTGTCCTCTGGGTTGTGGGGCTGGGCTGGTTTGGGATGGGGGCGCTGAAGCCGGTGCGGGTCTGGTCCTTCAGCGACTTAATAAATGCGATCAGGTCAAAGATCTGCTCCTCGCTGAGCTGCCCTTTGAACGTCGGCATCTCAAAGCCATAGCCCGCGACGATTTTCGCGTGCGGCTCCAGGATCGACTCACGCAGGTAGCTGTCGTCGGCGACAACGATCGTGCCGTCGTCCAGCAAAACACGGCTGCCATACAGGCCCGCCATATTCGGCGCGCGGTCCGAGTGGCAAGCGACGCAGCCATATTGCTCGAATAACTTCTCCCCCGACACCGCAGGGGGCTCATCGGCCACCACGCCCGTCGTCCACGCGTGGTATTCCTCGGGCGTCATGACGGTAACGTGCCCCACCATCCCGGAATGAAACCCGCCGCAATATTGGTTGCAGAAGAGGTCATACACACCCAGCTCCGTCGGAACAAACCACTCCTCCAGATAGCGCCCCGGCACGACGTCGTGGCGGGTGCGAAATGCCGGCAGGGCGAAATCATGAATCACGTCCTGCGAAGTCATCACCAGCTTGATCGGCCGGCCAATCGGCACGTGCAGTTCATCAATCTCGCGCCGGCCCGACGGATGTTGAATCTTCCACATCCACTGCTTGCCAATCACATTAATCTGCATCGCCCCCGAAGGAGGCCGGTTCACATGCACATAAATCTTGGCGGCCCAGAAAAACATCACCATCACAAGCACGAAAGGAATGGCGATCCAAGTGGCCTCCAGACGGTAATCCGCGTGTGTTTCCGGAGGACGATCGGTCTCCGAACGCCGGCGATACTTCAGCGCGAAATAGACCACAAAAAACAGAATGCCGGCCACCGAGATCACACTCACGGCCAGCATGAACAGCGCAAATGTGTCCACGTCCTGCGCGAACGACGAGGCTTGATCCGGCCATAACTTGAAGTGGCGATTCATGGCTTGCCTCCCGCCGCGCCCGGCAACGGAACGATTGCAAAAGCGGGGCTACGCCGCGGCCTTGACCAGATGCGCCAATACAAAAGCGCCATCACCACCAGCAGCAGACCCGCCAGAAGCTGCAATGCCCGCCTGACGATGATCGTGTACTTCCCCGTGTAAGGGTCGTAGTGAAAACAAAACAAAACAATCTGACTGCTGGCCGGCCCGACCCCGCCGCCGGACGCCTGCACCAGCGCCTGCCGAAAATCCTTCGGCGGATAATCCAGCCCTAGAAAGTACCGCGACACCATGCCGTCGGGCGTCAAGATCATGATGCCGCTGGGATGCGCATACTGCTGGAACTTCTCATCCCATTCATACCGGAAGCCGACGGCGCTGGTGAGCTTTTCAATCGACGTCTCGTCGCCAGTCAGAAAATGCCACCCCGCACCGGCCGTGGGTCGACTGTACTGCCGCAGATATTCCTGCTTCTTCTTGGCAGCCAGCGCCGGCTGTTCGCGCGGGTCAAAGCTGATAGTCACAATGTCAAAATCCCGGCCGGCATCCATGTCCTCCACGATCCGCAACGTGCGCAATAAGTCATTCAGCACCATGGTGCAAAGCATCGGACACTGGTAATAAACCAGCGTCAGCACAACCGGACGCCGCCTAAAATAATCCCCCAGACGCACGGATGCGCCCGTTTCATCCGTGAAGACGAGATCAGCGGGAATACGCTGGCCAAGCTTCTGATCGATCCCCACGTTTTGAAGAACAGGAGGCAGCCCCGCCGGGGCAGCGCCCAGTGAGGCGGCCAGAACGAGAACCAGGACCCAGGCTATGGGTAGGCGCATCACGGCGTCCCTCCCGCCGCGGACGGCGCATGTTGAGTAGTCGGGGCGGACTTGAACACGCCCCGGCTCAGGGCCAGATCAATGGCCCGATCAATCGGAATGCTCACGATGCCATTGGGCCGATCAACCCATCCATAGCTGCGCAGCCTGGATTGGCTTCGCTCGCGCATCAGCATCCAGTCGTCCCCCGGCAGAGATTCGTGCAGTTTAAACGTCGGTTGAAGCCGCGGCTCAGGGGGCTCGGGTTGCACGGTCCCGAAAGCGGTGGGGGGGCCAATATCACGCGCCAGTTCGGCCTTGAGATAGCCGCTGTAAAGCCAGGTGAGAAAAACATGAATCACGATGGCAAGCCGAGAAAAACAACGACGCAAATAGCCCAGCACCCGGACATTAACGCCATGCCCTTCATGGCCGCGAAACTCACGTGATGGACCTTCTTGCCGTGTTGGTCAGGCATGGCCAACTCCTTCCACAAGCCCCGCCGGAAGGCTCACCGCCAGCCGGCGACTGGAGATTCCAGATGAATAGCGCAAGCCACAATCCGCCAATCGCGACCAACGCGATTGGGTAGCTCCACGGGAGGAAAATGTGAGGGTTGTCGCGCATGCTGGCCGGCACCACCAGCCAGAAGAAGTCGAGTAAGCCGCATGACCAGAATGATCCCCGCAATGATCGCCAGGATGCGGAAGTTCCGCTTGTTGTTTTTTCCCAGCAGCATGAAAAACGGCACGAAGAAATCAAACAACAGCAACGCCCCGCCCACCCATTTCCAGCCGCCGTTAAAGCGGTGGATATACCACGACACCTCCTCCTTGATGTTCCCCATCCAGATCACCAGCAACTGGCAAAACGACATGTACGTCCAGAGGATCACGAACGTGAGCATCAGGTTGCCCAGATCATGAAATCGCGCCGGCGAAACCGCCCCGGCCGCCCCGGCCCGCGCGTCTCCAGATACGCCAGCACCACAATTGTGAACGCAAATGTAAGCAGCGCCTGCCCCGCCATGAACATCATGCCAAAGACAGTCGAATACCAGTGGTGCTCCAGCGACATCACCCAATCCACCGCCGCGAAGCTCAGCGTAAACGCATAAAGAACCAGCCCCGCGCGCTGATCCGCCGCAGGCGAAGCGCCCGCCACGCCAACCGGGTCGCGCTCCTGGCGGGCGACTGGAGCGGTTCACCATCACCGCCAGCAGAATCCAGATCATAAAATAAATCAGCGTGCGACCGATGAAGAACCACTTGGTCAGGTAGTTCTGCTGGTGGGGTTGTCGTTCAGCGCCGCGGCATGGCTCCACTCGTACAGCCGGTGAATCCCAAAAAAGATGGGGATAAACAGCAGCAATAGCAGCGGCAGCGTGCGCTGAAGCCGACTCCAGCACCGCTGCGCATCACAAAGCCCCACCGCCCGCCGGTCATGTTGTGCAACATCATGATCGCCAGACAGCCCAGCCCAATCCCAAACCAGAAAAGAAAAGCGGCCAGGTAAGCGTAAAAGAAACTGCCGTCAAACAGCCACCCCGCGATGCACAGCACAAAGCCACCCAGCCCCGCCATCAGCGAGCCGCGCTGAATCTGCTCCAGACTCCATTTGTCGCCGGTTGTTTGCGTCATGGCTTCATCGCCTGCAGAGTGTTTCGTTCCTGTTCCGGCACGTTTTCCATGCGCGCGTTCTGGCTGATCTGAAGGGCGCGGATATACGCAACGATGTTCCAGCGGTCCTCCGGCATCACACGCTCGGCATAGCTGTACATCGCCCCATAGCCATTGCTGATCACATCAAAGAAATGCCCCACCGGCGCCGCGCGGAGACGCTCTTCATGAAACGAAGGCGGCCGAACGAACCCGCGCTGAGCGATCATGCCGTCGCCGTTCCCCAGTCCGCCCATGACAAACCGCGCAGTAAATATCGAATCGCTCATGCCCGCGCTCGATCTTCTCGCGCGTGATGGGCGACGGAAACGTGTCGGCGATCATCCCATTCAACCGCCCCTGATAAAGATGAAGATCAGTGCGAAGTTCCCCAACCGCCACCGTGTTGGCCACCTGCGGCCGGGCCGACTTCCCATCGGCGAACACCGGGCTCGGGTCATACGGGTTGTGCCGCGGTTGCCTGGCCATGTCATCCCGCTTGCACCCCGCCCCGCCAGCCAAAGCCAGACAGCAGATCAAGATCAACAGCATGAAGCATCTCATGGCGCCACCTCCGCCACGTCCCGAGGCCCCAGCGACGACAGAAATTGCCGCGTTTGCTGCGCGTCAAACAGCGGATCATCCGCCTGAATGCACAGGAAAAAACGATCGCGGCTGGCGAAGTGAAAACGCGCCACGTTAAACACCGGGTGATAAGGCTCCGGAAGCCCGTTCAGCGCGATCATGCCGATGACCGCAAACAGGGACGCACCTAGAATCGTCAGCTCGAAGGTGACAGGAATGAACGCCGGCCAGCTATGCAACGGCCGGCCGCCCACATTGATCGGGTAATCAATCACCGACAGGTAATACTGCATGATGTACCCCGTCAGCCCGCCACAAATGCCGCCAATCAGCACGATCAGCGGCATGCGCGTCTGCTTGAATCCAATCGCTTCCGAAAGCCCTTCAATCGGAAACGGCGAGTACGCGTCCATCTTTCGATACCCTCTGCGCGTACGCCTTCTCCGCCGCCGCCAGCAACACGTTGGGGTCGGCAAACTCGGCCATCAGTCCATAAACGCCAGACGCTTTCATACGACATCAATCTCCGTGGAAGATGTGGGGATATGCCGGCCGCTGGTCTCGGCCACCGCCTGCCGCATCTCAAAAATGCTCATCATCGGCAACCCCCGGATGAACAGCAGAAACAGCGCGAAGAACAGCCCAATGGTCCCGACAAAAGTCGCCCAGTCCCAGATCGTCGGGTAGTACATGCCCCACGAAGACGGAAGAAAATCCCGGTGCAGGCTGGTCACGACGATGATAAACCGCTCCAGCCACATGCCCGTGTTCACCACCAGCGCCATCAGAAACAGCATCGGGACGTTCGTGCGCACCCACTTAAACCACAGCAATTGCGGGATCACGCAGTTCGACATCACCAGTAGCAGGTAGGTGTGCCGGTACGGCCCGATCGCGCGATTGACGGTCATGAACCATTCGTACGGGTTGTTGCCGTACCAGGAGATGAACGCCTCCATCACATAGCTGTAGGTCACGATCATCCCAGCACGCCAGCATCACCTTGGCCATGTTTTCCAGGTGCGTTAGCGTGAGATAGTTGTGCAGCTTGTAGAGCCCGCGCAGCGGGATCGCGAGCGTAAGCACCATCGCAAACCCCGAGTAAATCGCCCCGGCCACAAAGTAGGGGGGAAAAAGGTCGTGTGCCATCCCGGAAGCTGAGACGCGGCGAAGTCCATCCCCACCACGCTATGCACGGAAATGACCAGTGGCGTCGCCAGGGCCGCCAGGATCATGTACGTCGAGTCATATCGCCGCCAGTGCCGCGCTGAACCCCGCCACCCCATCGCCAGAAGCCCATAAATAAGTCGCCCCGCCCGATTGTGCGCCCGGTCCCGCATCGTCCCCAGATCCGGAATCAGCCCCACGTACCAGAACAGAAACGATACTGTGGCATAAGTCGAAACCGCAAACACATCCCAGATCAGCGGGCTTCGCCACTGCGGATAAAGCCCCATCGTGTTCGGATACGGCAGCAGGTAATAAAACTTCCAAATCCGGCCCAGATGCAGCAGCGGGAACATCCCCGCACACGCCACCGCAAACAACGTCATCGCCTCCGCAAACCGATTGATCGACGTCCGCCACTCCTGCCTCAACAAAAGCAAAATCGCCGAGATCAGCGTCCCCGCGTGCCCAATGCCGATCCACCACACGAAGTTTACAATCGCAAACCCCCACGCCACCGGCACATTGATCCCCCAGATGCCAACCCCCGCGCCACCAGGTACGTCACCGCGTACAAGAAGACCATGACCAGCCCGAAGGCCGCCCCCAGCGCCAAAAACCACCACAGCGGCGTTTTGCTGAAGATGATGTTGCTGATGTTGTCCGTGACCTAGCGAAAGTCTCCCCCGCCCCAAGCGTCGGATGCGCCTTGCGACACGATCGCCACCTCCACCGGCCGCGCTCATGTTGTAACTGCTCCGTCTGCATCGAAACCTTCAGGCGTTAACGTCGGGGTTAAGATTGTCCAGCCGCGCCAGATAACTCGTCCGCGGCTGGGTATTCAGTTCTTCCAGCAAAAGATAATTCTGCGGCAGCCCCCGCAATTTCTTCACCACCGACTCCTGATTAAGATCCCCAAACACAATCGCTTCGGTCGGGCACGTTTGCTGGCACGCCGTCTTCACCTCGCCATCCCGAATCGGCCGCAACTCTCTTCTTCGCATTCTTCCGGCCATTGTTCACGCGCTGCACGCAGTACGTGCATTTCTCCATCACGCCCCGGCTTCGCACGGTCACGTTGGGTTGTTCCGCAGCGCCATCTGCGGCGAAACATTCTTGTTGTAGTTAAAGAAATTGAACCGCCGAACCTTGTACGGGCAGTTGTTCGAGCAGTAGCGCGTCCCCACGCACCGGTTGTACGTCATCTCGTTAATCCCCTCCACGCTGTGCGTGGTGGCCTCCACCGGACAAACCAGTTCGCAAGGCGCTTTCTCACAATGCATGCACGGAACAGGCTGAAAATACGTGCGCGGGTTAATCAGATCGTTGTGATACGTGTCCACCCGCAGCCAGTGCATCTCCCGCTCGCGAATCACCTGCTCCTTGCCCACCACCGCAATGTTGTTCTCCGACTGGCACGCCACGACACACGCGTTGCACCCAATGCACGCCGTCAAATCAATCACCATCCCCCACGCCGCATATTTCTCTGGCTCCCCGCCCGGCCATTCCGGATACAAGTTCAACCTCTCCTTAACCGCCTCCTCCTTCTTTTGCTCCGGCGTCTTCTCAAACTCATTCACACTCGCCCCCGAGCGCACCACGTCCCGCCCTTCCATGCGCTGGTGCCGCTGCCGCGCTGCAAGCGGATAGATCCCTTTCACCCCCGCCGCCGCCACCTTCAGACCCTGCCCAAACCACTGCGCATCGGAAGTGCGAATCGCATACGCATTAAACCCCCGCCCATTTCCCACCGTCCCCGCCCGGTCGCGCCCATACCCCAGATACACGCTCACACAACCATCCGGATGCCCAGGCATCACCCACGCCGGCATTCGAAGCTTTCGCCCCCGAAAATCCAGATCCACCCACACCCCATTGGCCGCCGACAGATCCTCCATCCCGGGTGCAATTCGCAAAGCGACGGCCGTGCGCGGGCTTATGATCGCCACGTTGTCCCACGTCAGCGTCGACATCTGCTTCTGAAGTTCCTGAAGCCAACTGTTGTTACAGAACCGCCCATCCCAGATGCTCGGATCAGGCCGGAAAATAATCTCAAACTCATCCCCCGGCCGCGTCGCCGCAGGAGAATTGGTCGCCTGCGCAAACGGCGCCGTCAACGAAACCTGTTGAGCTGCAAACTGCGTGTCCGCGATCACCCCATCATGCAAAATCCTTTGCCAACCCTCCTCAAAACCGCCCCTGCCCAGACTCCTGCTCCAGAAGTTCCGAACGATCTCGTAAGTCGATAACTCCTGCTGCCCCAGCAGCAGCGCCAGCACATCCACCGCCGTCCGGCTCTCATACAGCGGCGAGATCAGCGGCTGAACGATGCTCGCCGTCCCATCGAAAGCCCGCGCATCGCCCCACGATTCCAGGTAATGCGATTCGGGAATATGCCAATGACAATGATAAGTCGTCTCATCCTGGTACGGCCCCAGATGCGCAAAAACGCGACCTTGTGAAGCTTCGCCGCAAATTCAAAATCACTCGGCGCGGTATAGACCGGATTCCCACCGAGAATCAACAAGGTCTTCACGTTGCCCGCGTCCATGTCCTCCACCAGCGCCCGAAGCGACTCCAGATGCCCCACCACCTGGCCGGTTCGATCCAGCGGGCAGGCTTCCACCGGCTCTGTATAAACCACTGTCTTCCCAACATTCCCCAGCTCGAAATTGATCGCATGCGCCAAGGCATGAACGGCCGGCGACTGATACTCCCCCGGCACCACCAGGCTCGAACCCCGATGCGCCAGCAGATCGTCCACCAGCGCCTGCACCCACGTTCCATGTGTTGCTACGTTCTCCGGCGGCGTCGTCTGCGCCCGCAGCGCCTGAAGAATCGTCCGCGCATAAACCTCCACCTCGCTCGGCCTCACGCTCAATCGTTCATCCGCCCGTGCCCCGGTAATGCACGGCGTTGTCTGGATCATGTACAGCCGATTCCTCGGCCCTTCGGCGCCACCGAATCCTGAATAGGCGACGCCGCTCCCGGCACACTGTGCCCGCTCACAACCGACACATCCACCCCCCGTACGCACCGCCGGCCATTGATAAACTGATGCGCGTATTCCAGGCTCCCAGGCTGCGCAAACAAAAAATCCGAATCCAATGAGAGGATGCGCACTGCCCGTTCAAATCGATAAACCGGATGCAGCGATTTCCCAAAAGCCATCCGCGTCCCCAGGATCACGTTGTCGCGATTAACCGGCTCATAATGATGCCATTGCGACCCCGGATAGAGCTTCAGCACCGCCTGAATCTGATCGTGCAGCGTCGGCGACGTAATGCCTTCAGTAAGAATCCGCAGCTTCGAAAACCCACCCCCAGCCCCGCCCGAAGCCGCGGTCGCTTCTTGTTTCAGCTTCCCAATCTGCTGCCTCAGAAACGCCTGAAACGTGCCCCACGTGCTCACTTGCCCCAGCCGTGTCACCGACTGCGCTCGGTCCGGATCATACAAATCCAGGATCGACGCCTGCATGAAAATATCCGCCGCCCCACGACTCGCCGGATGTTTCGGGTTCCCCTCGATCTTGGTCGGCCGGCCTTCATGGCTCTCCACCACCACGCCCCGCCCAAATCCGCAAAACGTGAACGTCGATGCAAAATACTGCGCAATTCCCGGCACCATCGTCTCCGGCGGAACCACGTACGGCACAATCTTCGCCTCCGGTTCCCGCACACAGCCACACAAGCCCGCCAGGCTCAACGAGGCCCCCATCAGCTTCAGAAAATGCCGCCGGCTGAACGGATCATTCCATTCGGCCGCCCCTTCCGGAAATTCCTGGCGCACGAACTCCGGCGCCTCCTCACTCTCCGCCATCTCATCAAACGCCCGCCAAAGCCGGGCCGCATTCTTATGCGACGCCAATGGCCGCTCGGCCCCGAACTCCGCAAGCTGGCGATGAAGCTGTCCTGTTTCTTCAGCCATGCGTTTCACCTGTGACAGACTGAGCAGTTAATGATCTGCGACTTTCGAATGTCATATTGCTCCACAAGCTGCGCCCCCACGACCTCCTGGTCCGGCGGCGGCAGCCAATCCATGTTGTAAATCTGATCCCGCGGCCGAACGAACTGCTCCGGATGCCGGTGGCACTCCAGACACCATTCCATGTGCAGCGTTGCCTGCTTCCACATGATGGGCATCTTGTCCACCCGCCCATGGCAACTCGAACACCCCACCCCCTTTGCAATGTGAATGCTATGATCGAAATAGACGTAGTCCGGCAGGTCATGCACGCGCGTCCATGCAATCGGCCGGCCAGTCTCCCAGCTTTCATGCACCGGCCGAAGAATCGGCGCATCCCGCCAGACCACCGAATGACACGTCATGCACGTTTTGGTCGGCGGAATCCCCGCAAACGACGAAGTCTCCACGCTGGTGTGGCAATAGCGGCAATCA
The DNA here is from genome assembly GCA_963788015.1 of uncultured Phycisphaerales bacterium. GTDB lineage: Bacteria > Planctomycetota > Phycisphaerae > Tepidisphaerales > Tepidisphaeraceae > JBBRHH01. The sequence goes on along the minus strand of CAWBEY010000010.1, from coordinate 15,680 downwards.
ATCCCCAGCCCCCGCACATGGTGCTCATGGCTGAACGGCACCGGCTGATTACGCGGATGTCCAACCTCCGTGTAATAGGCCGAACGATGCACCACCCCCGCCGCCCACGAAAGCAGACCCAGCACCACCACCGCGCCAAGGATGCTCACCTTCGCGATGCTGTTGGCGGCGGGATGGAAGATCTGCGCCATGGACGCTGGGCAAACTATGCCGACCCATGTGTCTTACGGAACGGTAAATTTTCCCGACCCATCCCCCCGCCTTTCCGCAAGTGCTTCGCATCAGTAGTTGGCCCGCAGTCCCTGACTTTCCGTTGGCAGGATATCGCCCCATTCCTGGATCAACTTGCGATAAGCCTCGCCGACCGGCCGAATCTTTCGGTCCAGATCAAACAAGCCGCACGCGTTGACTCTCCCGTTGTCTTCCCGCAAAGCAACGTCCCAATCCACCTGATCCGTCAGGCTATACCACGTAAATCCCATGATCGGCACCCCGTCCTGCTTCAGCCGATGCATGTTGGCCCATTCTTTTTTCAACCACGACGGCGCCTGGTCGGCATCCTTGGTGTTGGTTTCCGTGTGCATCACCGGCAGGTGATAACGCGCGTAATACTGATGCGTGATCACGTAGTAGCCAAAAATCTCCCCGGAAGGGACCACGCCGCCATCGCTCGTCACAAGGTGCTCATTGGTGGCGTAGTAGTCGTTGCCCATGATGCACGAAGCCCGCACATGGTTGTCCTTGAACCAGTGATATTCCTCCCGGGTCATGCCGTTCTTAAGCAGGTGTTCATACATCAGCACGTCGATGGGATGAGCGTATGTCAGGTCCAGAGACAGAAAACGCTTCTGGTTCAGGAACGATGCCAGCTCGATGCTCGCCGGCGTGTCGGCATGAAAATACTCCGACGATTCGCTTTGAATGAACACCGCGTCGGGCCGCACCTCCAGAATCGCCCGCATCGCCATAACATTTGCTTTGCATAGTGTCTTAAGGGCGGTGACAAAACCAGCGTCGCTGGCCTCTCGCTCGTTCCACCAACCCAACTGTCCTGAAAAAGTGGCCGCCACATAAATCTCGTTTACCGGAGTAAACCGTTTGATCCACGGATACCGCACCGCAAAAGCACGCGCATAGTCCGCAAACAAAATCGGCCATTCCGGATTGTTCAATCCACCCACCCAATCCGGCACACCGAAGTGGCACAGATCGGCAATCACCGTGATTTCCATCTCCTTCATTGTGTTGAGCGTCTGGTCGGCAAAGCTCCAGTCATATCTGCCCGGGCCCTCGTGCGATTTATAATACGGTGGGCCATAGCGCAGAAATTCAATCCCCAGCTGCTTTGTCAGTTCAAAGTCCTCTCGCCAGTGATCGTAATGGCCGCACTTGGCCATCTCATCGACTCGAATGGATTTGCCGTCTTTCCCGGCGATGGTGGGATAGCTGTTCTCGATCCCGGTAGCGAACATGAACTCCCGCATGACGCATTGATCCTACAAAATGTCCAACCGTCCTCCATCAACAACCAGCGTGGTGCCATTGATGAACCGCGCATCGCTTGACGACAGGAAGCAGATGGCATTAGCAATATCGATCGGTTCGCCCACCGCTCCCTGAATCTTTTCCTTGCCGCTTTTGACGTTGGGGTTGTTCCAGAGCATCGGGGTATTGACCGCCCCAGGCGCCACGCAATTGACGCGCACCTTCTTCGCCTCGCACTCCATGGCCAGCACCCGCGTGAATGCCTCCATTCCCCCTTTGGACGCCGCATAAGGAGCAACCGTCGGCTCACTTTCATGGGCATGCACTGAACTCACGTTCACGATCGCACCGCCTGGTGGCATGTGCGGCACGGCGTACTTGGAAAACAAGAAGACGGATTTGAGGTTTACCGCCTGCACCTTGTCCCAATCTGCTTCGGGCAGATCGATGACCGGCAAAAATGTCATCATGGCCGCATCATTAACGACGACATCGATTTTCTTCCATCGATCAACCGCCGCGTTGATGGCGCCTTGCACCTGGGCCGATATTGATACATCCGCCTTGGCAAAAATAGCCTGCCCGCCCGACTTGCAGATGATTTGCACGGTTTGCTCCCCATGCTCCGGGCTCTGGTCCACCACCACCACCAGGCCGCCAAGCTCGGCGAACCGCTGGCAGGTGGCCCGTCCGATCCCCGATCCGCCACCGGTTACGACGCACACGTTGTTTTTGAAATCCATCGCAGTCGCCTCGCAAATTGCTGCACTTTTGCAATCGTCCATTGGATCTGACGCAATGGATGTGCCCTGCTGGAGACGATGAAATGGGAATTGTGATCTTGTAAAGTACGACGCCATCGGAGTTGGTCCATGGGGAGGCGAACTTGTCTGCTCTCGATTGGTGTCATAGAGGGCGGTCGGTTAAGTTACGGGTAATGATCGCACGTCGATTTGTAGTAATTCTGATTCTGATCGCGGCGAGCGTGGCGCTTGCGTTGGCGGTAGTCGCGCGACTGCGAAATTCGCATTCTGCGGGAGGGACGCCAGTTGGCGCGGTTGAATCCGGCGTGCTACAAGGACAGAGAGGCGCCGGGCAGGATGCGGCGGTGACATATAGCCGCGATGTAGCCCCGATCATGTTTGCAAACTGCGCGGCGCTTGTCATCACCCCGGCGGCGCCGGCCCATTTAATCTTCTGACTTATGCTGACGCCGCGAAACGCGCCAAGCAGATTGCAGAGCTTACGGGAAAAAAGTTGATGCCGCCGTGGCTGGCTGACCACGGGGCTATCAGGTTCGAAGGCGAGCGCGGCTTGACTGACGGCCAGATCGACCTGATCCGGCGATGGCTTGAAGGGGGCGCAGCCGAGGGCAACCCGGCCGACCTCCCGCCGCCGCCGACCTGGGCGCAAGGGTGGCAATTGGGTGAGCCTGACCTGGTCGTGCAGGCGCCAAAGCCTTTCATGCTTCCAGAGTCCGGCGGCGACGTGTACCAGAACCTGGTCATCCCTGTTCCGTTGGACAAGATGCGTTACGTACGGGCGTTGGAGTTGCGTGCGGGCAACAAGCAGGTCCATCACGCACTAATCTATCTCGACCGCGCCGGCACCGCCCGTCGCGCCGAACTGCTATCAGGTGGCGTGGGATACCCGGGGATGGATCCTCGCGGCGACGTGGCCGCGCCAAACGGACACCTTTTAAGCTGGCAGCCTGGGCGCCTGCCGGTGACCGAGCCTCCCGAGACAGTGTGGCGGCTTGAGCCGCGCACGGACCTGGTCGTGCAGCTTCACATGCGCCCCAGTGGAAAAATCGAAAGCGTGCAGCCGAGCGTTGGCCTCTATTTTAGCGACAAGCCGCCGACCCGGTCGCCGCTGACGATGTTGTTGCGCTCAACCACAATCGATATTCCGGCCGGGCAGCAGGATTACTCATTGGAGAGCAGCTACGTCCTTCCGGTCGACGTGGAGCTGCTGACGTTGCTGCCACACTTGCACTACCTCGGCAAAGAATTGACTGCGTGGGCCAGGCTCCCAGATGGATCAAATGTGCAACTGCTGCACATCCCCCGATGGAATTTTAACTGGCAGAGCGAGTACCGGCTGGCCAGGCCGGTGGCGCTTCCAAAAGGGACAACGCTGTCAATGCGGTACATTTACGATAATTCCGCCAGAACCCATACAACCCGTCGACGCCGCCCAAGCCGGTTTCATATGGCCTTAATTCCACCGACGAGATGGGGGAGTTGTGGATGGTCGTGGTGGCGGCGGCGGAGTCCGACTTTCCCAACCTGGCGCGACATTACTTCGACAACTATGCCAGATCCGACTCAATATCGCTTAACGAACGCCTCATCAGGAACGACCCCAGCGACGCCGAGGCGCTGACGCGGCTGGCGGTTTCGCTACTGGGCCAGGGTAAACTGCAGGACGGGATGACGCGCCTGCGGATGGCAATTGGCGCCCAGGAGCATTATGGCCCCGCCCATTACAACCTGGGCATCTGTTTCGCGCAGAAAGGGGACTTAGATAATGCCACGTACCAATTTCGCCGGGCGATTGAGATCGACCCGCAGGACTACAAGTCGCGGGACAATCTGGGCTACATGCTGTCCGCCCAAGGTAAGGTCGCGGAGGCCAAGCAGCAGTTCCAGATAGCGGCAAAGGTGAACCCCAACGACGTGGACGCCTACATCAACATGGCCAAAGCGCTGGCCGGCGAGGGGGACCTGCGGGGAGCGCTGGCGGAACTGGAAAAAGCCGGGCAGGCCGACAGTCAGAACGCAACCGTTCAAGACGGTATCAGGCAACTGAAGGCGAAGCTCGGTCAATGAGATGTGGACGGGCGACGGCTGAGTGGGGAGAATCGGCCGTCTATGCGGGATACATCCGACTGGCGGCAATGGTGGGGGTGTGGATTGGTCTTGTTGATGCTCGGCGGGTGCGCGGGACGATCAGCCAAACCGGGGGAGATTGTGCAGCGGCGGGGCGATGAAATTGTCGCCTGCGGGCAGTTGATTCATACGGGGGCGCCGGTGGTGCTGTGGATGGATCCAGGGGGGTATGATGCGTATCGCGTGGAGAAGCGATTTGGGCCGGAGGAGACTTCGGCGTGGGAGGCGGGCAAGGGGCTTAAGACGCCAAACCGATATGGGCTGCGGGTGGATGGGCTGAGGCGCTGATGAGATCGAGAAGGTGCGCGGGGGCGGGTGGGATTTGGCCACGCTGCGGGAGAAGGTCGATCAGTTTGTGCTTCACTATGACGCGTGCGGGACCAGCCGGGGCTGTTTTAAGGTGTTGCACGATGAGCGGGATTTGAGCGTGCATTTCATGCTAGACCTGGACGGGACGATCTATCAGACGCTGGATCTGAAGGAGCGGGCCTGGCATGCGACAACCTCCAACTCGCGAAGCGTGGGGATTGAGATCGCGAACGTGGGGGCGTTTGGGCCGGGGGAGAAGGATGTTTTTGGGCACTGGTATTCGCGTGGAGCAGACGGGTCGGTGCGGATTGCGATTCCGGCCGGGCTGGGGGATGGGGGAGAGCGGCAGAAGGGATTTGTCGGCCGGCCGATCCGCGATGAGATGGTGCAGGGAGAAATTCAGGGATTGCAGCGGCGGCAGTATGACCTGACGCCCCAGCAGTATGACTCGCTGATTAAGTTGACGGCGACGTTGTGCAAGGTGTTCCCGAAGATCCGATGCGATTACCCGCGCGACGCGGCCGGGAAACTGGTGACGCACAAGTTGGGCGAGGAAGAGTTAAGGAACTATCGCGGGCTGATTGGGCACTATCACATTCAAACCGACAAGATTGATCCTGGGCCGGCCATGCAGTGGGACCGGGTCGTGATGGGGGCGCGGGCGATCAATGGGGAATGAGAATTGATATGGGTTTATTTCGGCGGGACGGCATCGGTTGGGCGGGTGGCCGGCGCAGCGGTGGCCAGGGGTGTCGTTTGAAGGACGATGATGCAATCGTAGCGGGGGGCAGTGGGGGGTGCGGCGGGGGTCGCGGTTTTCAGATCCAAGACAGGATCGGCGGGTTGGCTGGCCGGGGGATTGGTGGTGGCGGCGAGGTTCTGGGCACTGCCCTTGGCGGCGGCCACTTCATCCTTCTTCGACGCCTTTTGCCTCAGCTCCAGATTAGAGTCTGAGGATTTGGCATCCTGGCCTGCGGCGGGCTGATCGCCGCCGAGCAAGATTGGCGCGTGTGCGGAGGAAAGAGGGGCGGCAGGAGCTTCGGCCCTGAGCGCCAACTGGACGCGGTCCGCGGTCGGTGATGTGGTGGACCTCATCTGAACGGGTCTTGTCGCAGGATAGGCGTCGAGGGACTCGCGGGGGCTTAGAAATTCTCGAACACTGCTGGAAGCACTATCGCGCTCGGTGGGGACAACGGTAGAGGTTTCCAAGCTCCATCGGGCGTCTGGTTCGGCGGAGATTGTCTGCGCCAGCCGCTGGACTTGATCGTTGCTGAGGCCACGGGCGACGATAACGGTGCGATGGCGGGCGCTGTCACCGGCTTCGGCCGCGTCGATGGGCGCAGCGCCTGTTGCATCGTCGGACTTGCTGCGTTCCCGGAGGGCCTTGTTCTTCTCGTCGACAGCGGCCGTGCCGTAGGCGAATGCGCCGGCGGTTTTGCCGGTAGTCGGCGCACGCGGTGCGACCGCCCCCGGCGCCAGTTCGCTCCCAGGGGCGGGAATCGGCGCGTCGGCGGCGATGGGGGCGGGGGCGTCGGCAAGTTTTCGACCCGCGCCCGTGGATGCGCCGTCGGCAGTGGTTGCGGCCGAAGCATTGTTTATTCCGGTAGCGCTTAATTCGCCTGCGTTGCCGCCACCGATGCCGGCAGGTGCAGCAGAGGGTTCGCCAGCGCCGCGTGCGATGTGCAGACGATCAAGAGGAGCCGGGCCGGGAGGAGTGCCGGGAGAAGCGGATGTCTGTTTGGCACCACCGGCCGAGGGCTTGTCGGATGCCAGACGTTCGGCGGTCTCGGAGCGAGTTTGTTCCTTGTCCGCTTGAGCAGCGCCTTGTTCTGGCAGTGGATTGGTGTCCCACTGGATGTTGTTGGCGTTGAGGTAGCTGACCAACTTATTGCTGACCGCATCCACGTCCGGCGTGACGCCAACGAGCATCAATGGATCAGGGCCCTCCGCACGATCCCGCCGGCGATCAAGCGCGATGCGCAGCTGCTGGGCGTCCTTGGGCGACAAGGCGGTGACAAGGCCATGAGCGGCCGCCTCGCGCTTGGCGAGTGCGGACGGATTGAGCGGATCTGGCGCCGCACCAGCGCCGGCCGAGGCAACCGATTGTTCCAGGTTGGGCTTCGCGTTTTGCAGTTGCGGTGTGGCCGCTGACTTGGCGGCACGGGCTTGGCGCTCCTCCTGCTGGCCTTGACCCGCGGTTTGATCGGAGACGCCATTAGGCTGGGCGGCGTTTTTTGGGTTGGGCGCGATGACAACCTGCGGCGAATGGCGCGGCAACATGCTGTAGACCACAATGCTCAGGCCGGTGGCCAGGAGGAGGATGGCGGCAATCGCCATCATCTGAGGCCGCCGATTGATGCGGAGATCCGAATGGTGCTCATCAGCGTCGTTGTTGAGGAGGACGGCGCGTTCGAGATGGCCCTGAATGGTTTCGGCGATGTCGGGCGGGGCGGCGGCGCGCGGGAGGTCGAGGACCATCTGGCGCATCTGTTTCAGCTCTTCGATGACCTGGCGATGGGCCGGATTAGCCACCAGGTGCTTTTCGATCTCGGCAAGCTCGGCCGGCTCCAGAGCGCCATCGATGTAGGCACACAACTTGGCTTCGATATGTTCTGCGTTCTGCGACATTATAAGCACCGTCTTCTACAGCCGCCGGTAGGGCAGCCTGAGGCGATTGTTCCTGCGCTAAAGTTTTTTGTCGTGGACAACGCGGCCTACCGCCGACGATCCGCGAGATAGCCCTTGAGCTCGTCCCGGAGGGCGAGTCGGGCTCGGAACAGGCGGCTTTTGAGGGTCCCCAGCGGCAGGTCGAGCACGTCGGCCATCTGCTGGTAATCAAACCCTTCAATGTCGCGCATCACAAGCACGGCTCGGTATTCGGCATCGAGACGTCCGAGTGCTGCGAGCACCTGTTCGTTCTGCTCGCGGCGTTCGAGTTCCTGTGGCGGAAGCTGGGCGCGGTCTCGCGCAAGCGCGTCCATCAGGTTCGACGCCTGATCGTCGCTGGTGTCGTGGCGGCCGTTGCCATTGGAAGAAGAGAGCGAGAAGACCCGGTGGCGATGCACCTTGCGTAACTGGCTGATCGCCAGATTCACGGCGATGCGGAAAAGCCAGGTATAGGGGGAGGCGTCGCCGCGAAAAGAGTCGAGCTTCATCAGCCCGCGCGTGAACGCTTCCTGGGTCAACTCGCGGGCTTCTTCGTGGTCGCCCACGACACGGAGCACCGCGTTGTACAGCCGATCCTGATAGGCCACGACGATCTGACCATAAGCCGCGCGGTCGCCCTTTTGGGCTTTTCGCAGCCACTCTGCTTCCCGTGCGGCCTCGAGATCGAGGGTTTGGGGAAACTGGTCAGCCTCGTGCTTTGTCCTGCTCAGGCTCGACATGGGGTTGGACGAAGGACGGTGGAAAAGGTTCCGCGGAATTTTCTGCACTTCTTCAGACAAGCGTGTTCCTCCGTGACACGGTAACCCGCGAAAAAGGTCACTATGCCACTCACCATAGAGAACGTCAACGAATGCCATGGCGCAAACAAAAAATTCACGCGATATTAAGGGGAAGATCTGGGGAACATTTTGAGGTGTTTTTCACCGACCGCTTCTGGCCTTAACCCCTGTCAATGCGCAACCGCATTCAAAATCAACCCCTCAAACACATTATTGCGCACCGCAAAGCCGGAACGCCATTGCTTTTCCTCCATCTAACACCGCCACAAGGAAATTCCACCGCCCTCCTTTTGTCGATGAATTTGTAGCCCGGATATGGTAACTTGCCCCCTCGCACTTCCAATCTTGGAAACAACGATCTCGGCGGCGGACGGTAATGTTCAAGGGATTCGGCGGAACATCGAGGAGAAATTCCAGGTGAGCATTCAGCAGACGACAGCTTGGGGAATCCATCCCTGCTGTAAGCCATTTGGACGGGCTTGCCCGGTCGCTGCCCTGCTGCTTTTGCTGATCGCCTGCTTTTCTGCGCAGGCCAGTGATTGGCCAATGCTCGGCTACGACGCCGGCCGCACCGCCAACTCCCCCGATTCGCTCCCCGAACAACTCAAACTCGAGTGGTGGCTGGAATTGCCTGCGCTCAAGCCCGCGTGGCCCGACCAGATTCGCGTTCGCAGCGATGCGATGTACCACCCCATCGTTTTGGGGGATCGCCTCATTGTCGCCTCGCCACTCGACGATTCTGTAACGGCCTATCGCATCTCCGATGGCAAGGAAATCTGGCGATTCTTCACCGGCGGCCCGATTCGCGTTGCGCCCGCCGGTGCCGATGGCCGGGTGTTCGTCGGCTCCGATGATGGTTGGATGTATGCCCTGGATGTGAAGAAGGGGTCGCTGATCTGGAAGTTCAAGGGAGCGCCGCAGACCCGCAGCGTCCTGGGCAACGAGCGGATGATCGACACCTGGGCCATCCGTGGCGGCCCGGTGTTGACGGATGGAAAGCTCTATTTCACCGCCGGCATTTGGCCGTTCATGGGCGTCTTTGTTCAGTGCCTCGACGCCGCGAGCGGCAAGGTGATCTGGACCAACTCCGGCGACGGCGCTGATTTTCTGCCCCAGCCCCACGGCGCCCCAAGTTTCTCAGGCATCGCGCCCCAAGGCGCCCTGGCGGTCACAGGGAATCGCCTGCTCATTCCCAACGGCCGCGCGGTTCCCGCCTGCTACGACCGGAACACCGGGAAGATGCAATACTTCAACCTCGCCAGCGCCTCGGGCGGCGACCAGGTCGTCGCGGCGCGGGACTGGTTTTTCGACGGCCGCAGCGCCTTCAACCTGAAGGATGGACGCCCCGTCGCAGAGGTCCCGGCGTCGGCGGCCATCGTCGATGATTTTGCCTATGCCGCCACCCCAGACGGCATCGCAAGCTATCCCCTCGGAACGCTCGCCGACCCCGGGCCAATGGGCAAGGCCAACACGCTGCCTGTGCTGCCGGTGACACTCGACAAGGCCATCCTGGACGGCAAAACCATCATCCGCGCAGGCGATCGACTGTTTGTGGCCGGCAAGGGCTGGGTCGCCTCGGTCGAATATCCACTCAACCCCGATCAGAACGCCCAGACATGGCGAACCGAGTTCGAGGGAACGGCCGCGGGATTGGTCGCAGGCGGCGAAAAACTCTTCGTCAGCACCGAAGAGGGCCGAATCTATTGCTTCGGAAACTCCGCCACAACCCGACCTGTAAAGCCATCAATGGCCAACACCGGTGTGGGTTCAGCCACACGCGTAAACGCCCGCCTCGCGGATCGTGCTCGGGCAATACTTGCCGACTCCCACGCGAACAGCGGATACGCACTGGCAATCGGTGCGGATTCCGAACCGCTGGTGCGGGCGCTGGTGGCTAAAAGCGCACTTGATTTTGTTATTCTCGATTCAGATGCAGCGCGGTGCGATCACCTTCGCCGGCAGCTTCAGCACGACGGACTGTATGGGGATCGGATCGCAATTAAGGTTGCAGATCTTTCAACCGCTGCCATGCCGCCCTACTTTGCAGCGCTCGTGGTCGGGGATGACAAGACAGTGTTTCGCAAGGGCGGGGAATGGTGTGAGCAACTGTATCGCTCGATGCACCCATACCAGGGCGTGGCCTATCTGGCGCTCGATCCAGAAGAGCAAAGTTGGATCACGCAGTTGGCATCGGCAAAATGGAACGGGCATTCAACAACGACAACACTCTCCGGAGATCTCGCCGGCAGCATCGCTGGCATGACGCGCCTCGCCCGAACCGGCGGCGTGCCCGGCGGCGGCAACTGGACCCACGAACACGCCGATGCGGCCAACACCCGTGTGTCAAAGGATCAGGTCGTGAAGACGCCCCTGGGCGTACTATGGTTCGGAGGTTCGAGCAACGAAGGAACACTGCCCCGCCACGGCCATGGGCCGATGCCCCAGGTGGTGGACGGGCGATGCATCCTGGAGGGCGTTGATTCGATTCGGGCGCTCGACATCTATACAGGCCGCGTGCTGTGGGAGACTTCGCTGCCCGGTGTCGGATCGTACTACAACAACACCGCGCATCAGGTGGGCGCCAATGGCGCGGGTCCAATTACGTGTCGATGCCCGATGGAATCTACGTCGCCATCGAGCGGTCATGCATTCGGCTCGACCCCGCGACGGGGCGGCAGATATCGAAATTTGATTTGCCCAATGACGCATCGGTCGGGCGGGATGAAATCTGGGGTTATTTGAATGTCGAGGGAGATTACCTCGTGGGCGGGATCGCCCCCAGGCCCAAGCTGACAACGGTGGTGCTGCCGAAAATTGATCCCAATGAAGCCCCTTCGCTCCAGCCCGCAACCCGGCCGGTGGTCTCCAACGTCCGTTCAACGGGAAGCCGCGTGCTGGTGGTCATGGAACGCCACACCGGCAAAGTGGCGTGGACGATGACGGCGGGCCAGGAATTTAGACACAACGGGATTTGTGCCGGCGGCGGAAGGCTTTATGCGGTGGATCGCCCGCCAGCTCCCGGCCCGTTTAACCGCACTGATGCATTGAACGGACCTCCCGCCACCTTGTACGTCCTCGACCTGGCAACAGGCCGGCGAATCTGGTCCACCTCGCAGAATGTGTCGGGAACATGGCTGGCTTACTCCCGCGAGAATGACATCTTGATCGAATCCGGCCGGCAGGCGAGGGATTCACTCGTGGACGAGGCCAAGGGAATGCGCGCATTCCACGCCGCCGACGGTGCCCTGCTGTGGAATGATTCGCAGGCAAAAGGGGCGGCCATGGTTCATGGCAATACCATCCTGAAAGAAAGCGGCGGGGCCAACCTCATGACCGGCGCGCCAGTCTTTCACAACGATCCCATCACAGGTGTTGCCACCGAATGGACGTGGGTGCGCCTTTATGGTTGCAACACCCCCGCGGCCTCGGAGCATATGTTGATGTTTCGCTCGGGAGCGGCCGGGTTTTATGATCTGGCACGATCCGGCGGCACCGGCAACTTCGGCGGATTTCGCTCCAGTTGCACCAACAACCTGATCGTCGCCGGCGGCGTCCTGACCGCCCCCGATTACACCCGCACCTGCACCTGCAGCTATCAGGTGCAAACGTCCCTCGCGCTAGTCCCCGACGCCGACACCGAGATGTGGACCTACACCGGCACCGGCGACCGCTTGCAGGTCACCGGCGTGGTGAAGCGCCTCGGACTGAACTTCGGCGCGGCCGGCGATCGGGTCGATGACAACGGCACGCTCTGGCTCGAATATCCCAGCGTGGGTGGCCGTTCACCGGACGTCGAGGTCAGCACCGGTTCCGACAAGGTAGAGTACTACCGCCGCCACGCGTCGGTCATTAAAGGGCCCATGGGCTGGGTAACGGCCTCCGGTGCCGCGCAACCTGCACTCAGTGCGCGTGGGACTAAACGGCGCCGAGGAAAGCCCGCGGGCGTACACGGTCCGCCTGTTCTTCGCCCAGCCCGAGGCGCTGAAGGTTGGCGAGTCTGTTTTTGACATCTCCCTCCAGGGCGAGCTGCAGCAAAAGAACTTCGACATCATCGCCGAAGCCGGTGGACCGGATCGGACCCTGATTAAGGAATATCAGCACGTGCAGGCGGGGCAGGATCTGGTGATCGATCTAAGGCCCGGCAATAAGGCGAGCGTGCCGGTGTTGTCGGGCGTCGAAATTGTTGCGGAAGAAAAGTGACGGCGGGCCGACGCTGGCGGGTCGTCGTGCTGTTGCTTGCGATGGGGCTAGGGGCGGTGTTACCAACGTTCATCACCAGGCGGGGCATAGGGCTGGATTACGACTCGGTGATGTACATCAGCGCCGCCAGAAACCTCCGGGCCGGCAAGGGGCTTCAAGAGATTAACATTCGCGGCGGAATCGGACCTCTGGTCTGGTTTCCGCCGCTCTATCCCGTGACGCTGGCCGGCGGCGGCGTGCTCGGGGTCGATCCGATGCGCTTTGCCGTGGTGGTCGATTCAATTTTCTTCGCGGCGCTGGCGGGATTAGCAGCCTGGATGGCGGCCCGTCAGCGGAAGGGAGTGTTGGCGGCGGTATTGGTGGGAGGCTGCCTGCTCAGTTCGCAAGCCATGTTGCACGTCTATTCGATGGCCTGGTCGGAGACGATGTTCAATTTCTTCGCGCTTGCTGCCCTTGCTCTCATCGGAATCTACGCGCGGCGCGGCGGCCTGCGATGGTTGATCGCTTGCGGAGTATGCGTGGGCGCGGCGTGGCTGACGCGTTATGTCGGCGTCATGCTGGTCGGCGTGGTGCTGGGAGTGCTGGCCATTTCCAAAGCATCATCGGGCCGAAAAGTACGCGATGGGCTGGTTGTGCTGGCGGTGGCGGGCGCCATGGTCGGTCCCTGGCTGGCGCGCAATTGGCGACTGGGCCACGGTCTGACGGGGCGCCGGCTTGGATTTCACCCGGTGACAATGGCGGTGCTCTGGGAAGGTGCGCGAACACTGCTGGCCTGGAAGATCGTCTGGGTGGCGCTGGGGATGCTGATGTTGTGGGGCGTGAAGAGGGTTCAGGGTTCCGGGTTCAGGGTTCAGGAAGAAAAGAGATCAAAGAACACAGGCACTAATGAGGAGACGCAATGGGAGGCGGGCCTGTGGATTTTCTTGATCGCCTATCCCTTCATGGTGCTGGTCTCCATTTGTTTCATGGATGCCGCCACGCCCCTGGATGATCGCATCCTCTCCCCCATGCTGGCACCCCTCATCATCCTGGTGGTGGTGCGGGTTTGCAGATCAGGCGCAGTGCGCTGGGTGCGGCAAGTAGGCGTCGCGGCCGTCATCGTCGTGGTCGTGGTCAATGCGGTCGGAAGTGTGCGATGGGCGGGGCGCGTGCGCAAAGCGGGACAGCAACTGGCAAGCCGCGAATGGACGGATCGGCCAGTCATGGACTACGTGCGGGCGCTGCCGGCCGATGCCGCCATCTACACCAACGAAACAGCCCTGCTCTATATTCATACCGGCAGGTTGACGGCCAGCATTCCATCCAAGGGGCACCTGCCCACCGGCGTGGTGTTTGACGACTATTCCAAACGGCTGGCAGTGATGGGGGCGGACTTGCGGCGACGGCATGGCGTGGTGATCTATTTCAATGAGCAAAAGCGCCTGTTCCCATCGCGAGCGGAACTGGAGTCGGCCGTGGGTTTGGAGAAGATCGTGACGCTCGGGCCCGATGTGGTCTACCGGGTCAAGGAGTGATCCCGAGCGACGCAATGGCGTCAGCCGAGCGAGGTGGGACAATGTGCTACTCTGATGACCAACGTCGCTTCGCCCCTCGGCGTCTCATCGCGAGCCCGAAGAAGCGCGGCTCGCACCCATGCATTCCCACGATTCTAGCTTAGCCCGCTTTTGACAGCCGGAATCATGCCGTTACACTGGCACGACTTTTCAACGGAGTTGGAATGGAAGCCAAGCCGGGAAAGGCTGGCATCATCTTTGCGAAGGGACGCGGGACCACTCGTGACAATAGAACGTTGGTCATATCGAACCAGGCGAAAACTGGCTTTGGCAGTCCTCTCTGTTGGATTGATGATGTCTCCTGTTGCAGTCATGGCCCAGACCCTGCCCACAACCCAGCCAGGGTTGGCGGTCCCCCCCGCCCTCGTCGGCAGGCCGGTGGAAGAGGTTCGCATCCTGGGCCAAACCCACGCCGTCGATTCCACGCTGCAGGCCGAGATTCGTCATCAAATCCAGACGCGCGAGGGAGAAAAATTCGACCCGCAAACCGTGCAGGCCGATTACCAGCGGATTTACGGCCTTAAACGCTTCAGCAACGTCGAGGCCCGCGTTGAGCCCACCGCCAATGGCGTGATCGTGGTCTTCGTCGTGGGAGAGCAGAGCCAGATCAAAAGCATCGTCTTCCGCGGCAACTCGGCCATCGATAACGAAACATTGAACAGCGCCGTCTCCATCAAAACCGGCGAGGCCATCGACGCCTTCCGCATCGCCAGTGCCCGCGAAACCATTGAGCGCTTATACCGCACCAAAAACTTCACCTTTGCTCACGTCGATGTGCCCGAGGAACCGCTGGCCAAGAACGGCGAGCTGATCTTCAACATCGTCCAGGGCCCGAATGTGACCATTCGTAAAGTCGAGGTGCTCGGCAACCACGCCTTCAGCGACGACAAGCTCAAGGATGTCATCAAAACTACAAGCTGGTTCCCGATCTTTCGTCCCGGCACGCTGGACATGGACACCTTGGAGCAGGATGTCTCGGCCATCCGCCAGCATTACGAGCAGCATGGCTATTTCGACACGCGGGTGGGACGAAAGCTGAGTTTCTCGGCCGACCAGAGCGAGGTGATGGTCAGCTTCGTGGTGGATGAAGGCCGACGATACTCGATCGATCACATTCAATTTAAAGGCAACTCCGAAATACCAGAGGTGAAACTGCGGAAGGCGCTGCGCCTCGCGCCGGAAAGTTTTACGATCAAGAGGCCGTGGACCGCGACGTGCGCAGCATCGTGAACCTGTATAGCCCCCTCGGTTTCATTTATCAGTCGCAGCAGACGATGGAGCCCAACCCCGATTACCTGCACATTCGCCCCAAGGAAGTCTTCTATAAGGAGGCGGGGAAGGTCGATCTGATTTTCGATATCAGCGAAGGCCGAAAGTTCCGAGTCGGCCGCGTGCTGGTGAAGGGGAACATCAAAACGCAGGACAAAGTGATCCTGCGCGAGGTGCGGGTGACGCCCGGGCAGTTATACAACTCCGGCGAAATTCAAAACGCCATGGACCGCCTGCGGGGGTTGCAGTTTTTCAGCGACGTGCGCGTCACGCCCATCGGCGAACTGCCCGATGAGCGCGATGTGCTGGTGGAAGTTACGGAGCAAAGCACCGCACGGTTTCTGGTGGGAGCGGGCATCACCAGCAACAGCGGCATCATCGGAAACATCACGCTCGAGCAGCGCAACTTCGACTGGCGCGCTGTGCCCACCAGCGGCGAGGACCTGGTCAATGGCCGGGCCTTCACGGGGGCCGGAGAATATTTCCGCATCAACCTGGAGCCCGGCACCGAAGTGAACCGCGCCACG
>CAWBEY010000009.1:0-39041 GCA_963788015.1 uncultured Phycisphaerales bacterium | reverse complement strand
GGGTGGCTAGCCGTTTGATGGAAAAGTACGATATCGCCGAGTCCCGCGCTTCCGTGTCTTCTGTCTCGACGGATCATATTTTGAACGCGATCCGGTCGTGCGGTGAGAAACGCAGCGCAAGGTTGGTGGACAGGGAATGACAAGCGGCCGATTGTCGAAGAGAAACCGACGAAGCGAATGGATCGACGCAGCCCGACGCCGTCGATCTTCGTGGAGCGCTGATGTCCTCCGTGAGACCGTCTGTCGCGCCCGCAGCCGACGAGGACTCGAGAACGATGCCGTCGAAATGCGACAGAAAGCCGAACCCGCGGCGCGAGGCTCATCGCAGAGTCAAACGCCCGAGGCCGCACAGTGTCACGGGCCAGGGCGTCGAAACGCATGCACGCGCCCTGAAGAAGAACTGATCGGCGTCGAGCCTGCGCTGACTCGCGCGAGCGCGGAGTCGCCGGCGAATTCCTACAGATCTAGCCAGAGAAAGGAGTGTTGCTCGGGATCCGAACGTTAATGCTTGCAACAGCTGTCTCGCCATGAAGTCGCTCTAACCGCTTCATCGTGATCAACTGAGAAAGCAGAACATTGTGCCAATGGTGTTCATGTAGTTGTCGTGGTCCAAGTGATCGCCGCGTGAAGTCGAAATCTGGAGCGTTCGACAGCCGTCGGAGGGTCGCCGAAGGCATCCGTCATGGTGGCGAAGTCGTCCCGTCAACCGTCTCGATCACCAGTACGCACCCGCGTGCTCTGCAGGAGGGTGGGTGCTCATCAGGCTGAAAAACGCAGTCCTTGAAGCGGTCAGTCACGACCTCAACGACGACCCTCACTCGCGAATCTGATGCCTCGAGTAATACAGGATCATACGGCGAGGCATACGCCATCTACTCCCGCCGCTCACGCCCCTCCACCTCCAACCCCACGAAATATCTCCCCGAACGCCCGCTCCTTTTCAGGCCGCTCCGCATATGACCATCGAACTCGCAACTTTCCCTTTCTCATCATCGGCCGCTGAGCGATGTCGATTAAGGCTGGGGGGTTGGGCGGGAGGGGCTTGAGCGAGCGGTGGAGGGTTCGAGATTGTGTTGGTGGCGATGAGGGCGGTGGTGGCGACTGGAGGAATAGGCCGAATCGAGGATGCCGGCGCGGTGGAGGAGGGCGGTTTCGAGGGTGGCGGGGTCATCGATGCGATGAGCGAATTTGGAGTCGTAGATGAAGTTGGCGTTGTCGCTGATGAAGGGGCTGCCGTTGGGGGCGCGGCGGAGGGGGGGCTTGCCCCAGTGGCTGCAGGAATTTTTCCTGGGCTCGTGGGCGAATGGGATGACCTCTATCGGAAGCGGGGGGGCGTGTGCCGAGTTTGCGACGCATCTGCCTTCGACGGCGATGATGACGGCTTGCTGGAGTTTTGGGCGACGATCTCTCGCGAACGAATGCGCCGCCCAGCCCTTTGATGAGGTTGAGATCGGGCGTGACTTCGTCGGCGCTGTCGACGGTGACGTCGAGGCGGGGGCACTCGATGAGAGTGGCCAGGGGGATGCGAGTTCGTTGGCGCGGTGCTCGGATTGGCGGGAGGTGGGGACGCCGCGATGTCGCGGAGGCGGCCATCGTGGAGGGCAGCGCCCAGGGCCTGGAGGAAGAAATCGGCGGTGGAACCGGTGCCGAGGCCGATGACCATGCCACTGGCGACGTAATCAAGGGCGGCCTCGGGGCCGCTGCTTGGGGTTCATGGGGGGAAGGTAACCGACTGGGGGGAGGGGGGATAGGGGTTGGGGGTAGGGGCTTCCCAGGGTTCAGGGTTTAGGGTTCAGGGTTAGGGTCGGTCGATTGGGGGTTGGGTTTGGGCTGTTTTGCGGTCGAGTGGGGGTTGGGGTGTGTAATTTTGGGGGTGGGGATGTTGAATGGGAATGGCCGATACGGGATAGTGGGGGTGGGCGTTATTGGGGGTTATTATTGGAGGTGGGGGTTTTGATGGTGTGGGTGCATGGAGTTTGGCCAGGTCATCTTGTTGTTGATGTACTGCGTGGTGGGGCGCTGGCGTGGGTGGGCTTTGGGTTTGCGATGTTTAGTGGCGCAACCGGATGCGGAAGGTGTTTCGGCAGGCGAATGCGATGCCGAGCCCGCCGCCGCGGGTGACGATTCTGGTGCCGGCCAAGGATGAGGGGGAGCGGATTCGGGATTGCCTGGCGTCGGCGCTGGGGCAGGATTATCCGAATTTTGGCGTGGTGGCGGTGGATGACCGGAGCACCGATCGTACGGGCGCGATCATGGAGGAGATGGCGGCGGGGGATAGTCGCCTGAAGGTGGTGCATATTCGGGAGGGGGAGCTGCCGGAGGGGTGGACGGGCAAGAACAATGCGCTGCGGCGGGCGGTGGCGCAGGCGGATGGGGAGTGGCTTTTGTTTTTTGATTCGGACGTGGTGCTGGAGACCGATGCGCTGCGGGCGACGCTTTCGGCGGCGGTGGGCGGAAGTACGACATGGTGAGCCTGCTGCCGCGACTCAGAGCCATAGCTTCTGGGAGGGTTGCTGATTCCATTGGCCGGGGCGAGCGTGATGACGATGTACATGGCGGCGCTGAGCAATGATGACAATCATCCAACGCGGGCGTTTGGGAACGGGCAGTTTATGATGATGTCGCGGCGGGTGTATGACGCGTTTGGCGGCCATGAGAGCGTGCGGGATAAATACTGCGAGGACATGTACATCGCCCGGCTGATCAAAGGGAAGGGGTTTCGGACGCGGTTTTTGTGGGGCAATGATTTTTCGGCGGTGCGGATGTACAGCTCGCTGCAACAGATCATGCGGGGATGGAGCCGGATCTTTTTGCGACCAGCGATGGCCGGCCGTTTCGGATTCTGGGGGCGGTGGCGTTTATCCTGTTGTGCTGTTTTTCCAATTATGCGGCACTGGCCTGGGGAGTAACGCAGGCGGTGCATGGGGCGGGCCTGGCAGGCGGGTTGTGGCTGGGCGTGGCGGGGGCGCATGCGCTGTTGATGACGGTATTTTTGGGATTGATGTATGTGTTTAGCGGCAACCGGTGGTTGTATGCGCTTTGTTTTCCGCTGGCGCAGGTGATGCTGCTGCGGATTTATGGCCTTGCGTGCGCACTTGCCTGACGGGGAAACTGGAATGGCGGGGGACGGTTTACTCGCGGCCGACGTCGCAGCCGGTGGTGGCGCCGAGCCGGACATGATGAACCAGTACGATGCGATTGTCGTGGGGGTGGGGGCGATGGGGGCATCGACGTGTTATCAGTTGGCGCGGGGGGCGCGCGGGTGCTGGGGCTGGAGCAGTTTGGGATTCCGCACGCGCTGGGCAGCTCGCATGGGTATTCGCGGATGATCCGGCTGGCGTATCACGAGCATCCGAACTATGTGCCGCTGCTGCGGCGGGCGTATGAGCTTTGGCGGGAGATTGAGGCGGAGGCGGGGGAGAAGTTGCTGCATGTGACTGGTGGGATTTATATGGGGCGGCCTGGGACGGAGCTGATTACGGGGGCGCTGCATGCGGCCAAATTGCACGGGCTGGTGCATGAGCATCTGGATCATGGGCAACTGGCGACGCGGTTTCCCATGTTCGCGCTGCCGGAGGATTTTGAGGGTGTGTGGGAGGCGGAGGCGGGTTTTCTGCTGCCGGAGAAGGCGATTGCGGCGATGGCGATTCTGGCGATGGGGCGGGGGGCCGAATTGCATGGGCAGGAGGCGGTTTTGGAGTGGGAGGATCGAGAGGAGGGGGTTTGGGTGAAGACGGAGCGGGGGGAGTATCGGGCGAAGGAGCTGATTTTTACGGGGGGGGCGTGGTCGGGGAGGCTGGTGAAGGATTTGGGGGTGGAGTTGAAGGTGACGCGGCAGGTGTTGGGGTGGGTGTGGCCTGAGAGGCCGGAGCTTTTTGGGCTGAGCAAATTGCCGGTGTGGGCGATTGGGCATGAGGATGGGTCGCTGCATTACGGGTTTCCGATGATGGGGGATAATCCGGGATTGAAGGTGGCGCTGCACTGCGCAGGGGGCGGTGGTGGATGCGGATATGGTGGAGCGGACGGCGCGGCCGGGGGATGAGGAGACGTTTCTACCGGCCATCGAGCGATACATTCCGCAGGGGCGGGGGCCGGTGCTGGCGATGCGGGTGTGTCTTTATACGAACAGTCCGGATGGGCATTTCATCATTGGCCGGCATCCGGTTCATGCGCACGTGACGGTGGCGTGCGGGTTCAGCGGGCATGGGTTTAAGTTTGCGAGCGTGGTGGGGGAGGTGCTGGCGGAGTTGGCGATGGAGGGGAAGACGCGGTGGCCGGTGGAGTTTTTGGGGGTGGGGCGGTTTGGGTAGAGGGTTTAGGGTTCAGGGTTCAGGGTTCAGGCTTGGTGATTGCGGATTTGTTGGGTGGGAGGGGAGGTTTGGGCAGGCGGGGCTGGGGCAGGGGGGCTACAATCGGGGCATGAAGTATTCTTATGGTGAGTATGACGGGGAAGAATTTCCGACACCGGACAAGTTGTTTGGCTTTGATGAGATGATGCAGTTCATCATGCAGTATGGCGAGCAGGCGCTGAAGGCCATCGAGCAGATGATGAAGGACCCGAAGAACCAGGCGCAGTCGGAGATGCTGGAGCAACTGATTAAGGAGGGGATGCTGGACAAGGACGGGAAGGGGAAGCTTCGGCTGACGCCGCGGGCGATTAACCGGATGCAGCAGCGGGCGTTGATGGAGGTGTTTGCGAACATGCGGTCGGGGCAGCGCGAGGGGCATGAGAAAGTGACGCCGGGGCAGGGGGGGGAGCGGATTGAGGGGACCAAGGCTTATCAATATGGCGATCCGGTGTCGGAGCTGGATCTGCACCAGACGATTCACAATGCGCTGGCGCGGCATGGATTGCCGGGGGAGGGTTCAGGAAAGGGTTCAGGGTTCGGGGTTCAGGGTTCAGGGGAAGAAGGAGGGAGGAGGGGGAGGATTAAGTTTGATGAGAAGGATTTTGAATTGCATTTGCATGAGGGGGTGACGAACTGCTCGACGGTGGTGTTGCTGGATATGAGCGGGTCGATGATGCGGTATAGCCGGTTTCTGGCGGCCAAGAAGGTGGCGATGGCGATGCAGGCGCTGGTGCGGCAGCGATTTCCGCAGGACTCGATTGACTTCATTGGGTTTTATTCGGGGGCGAGCCGGATCCCGGAGGCGATGCTGCCGCTGGCGATGCCCAAGCCGGTGACGGTGTATGATTATCAGGTGCGGCTGAAGGTGCCGATCAACCAGTTGGACCGGGCGCCGCAGCACTTTACGAATCTTGCATATGGGATTGCAGTTTGCCCGGCGGACACTGCAGAAGCGGGGGAGCGAGAACAAGCAGATTTTTATTATTACGGATGGCCAGCCGACGGCGCATGTGGAGGGGGATTTTGTGCATCTGCTTTATCCGCCTGACCCGAGGAGCACGGTTGCGACTTTGAAGGAGGCGGTGCTGGCGGTGCGGGAAGGGTGCAGGATCAGCACGTTTGCGCTGATCGAGGATTATTGGGGGATGGATTGGGTGGGGTTTGTGGATCAACTGACGAAGCTGACCAAGGGCGTGGCGTTTTATACGACCAGCGAGGAGCTTTCGTCGTGCATCATGGAGAGCTATCTGAGCGGGCGGAAGAAGAAGAGCTATATCGCGTGAAGGGGTTTAACACGCGGGGCGGTGGGTGATTCATGATTGAGCAATTGCTGAGGGCGACGCGAGGGGCGGTTGCGCATCGGGTATGGATTATTTCTGATTTGCAGCAGTCGCAGCCGGCGAAGGCGGAAAGCTGTCTGCGGACGGCGGTGGATGATTTTGTATCGCTGGAACTGGCATGCGATCAGATCTGGTATCTGGGGGATGCGGTGGAGGGGCAGAACCTTGCGCACCTGCGGGAGATGGCGCAGATGCAGAAGGAGGTGTTTTTGTCGCTTGGGCTGCCGCTGCGGTATGTGATGGGGAATCATGATTTCGATTATGCGCGGTGGGGGGGTGATGCATCGGGCAGCCCGGTGTTGCCGTTTTATGAGGTGGTGAAGTCGGTGCCGGGGTGGAAGACTACGGAGTCGATTGAATCGTTTTATTTTTTTGATGAGCTGGGGGATTACCGGTTGGTGTTTCTGTCGGACCATTCGGCGGCCGATGGGCGGTGGGTGACGACGCATGGGGAGTTGTTTGGGGCGGCCGGGGAGTATCCGCATGGGGCGGCGGCATATGCGGCGCTGCGGGGGATGATCGCGGAGAGTGACAGGCCGGTGATCATGGCGGGGCATTATGGGTTTGCGGGGGGGAACCGGCCCTCGGCGCTGCTGAACCGATTGCTGCCGCTGCCGGGGAATGTGCGCATGCATTTCTATGGACATGCGCACATTGGCGATGCCGCTTGGGCGAAGGAGAACCGCTTTCGGAAGATCGCGACGATTGATCATCACGACATTCCGCAGATTGACGTTGCGAGCCTGGAGAATGAGCGGGGGAATGCGATTCGATCGGCTGTTCTGGAGATGTATGAGGATGGGGGGCTGGGGGTGTTTTTTCGGATGCATGATCGGCGGATGTGGGAGGAGGCGTATTGGCGGGGGCGGCCGGTGAAGTGATCAGGCGATGAGATCAGGGGAGGGCTGGCCAGCGGGCGGGGGTGTCGGGGCAGGATTGGTCGGCGTTGGCGGTTTTGAGATCGGTCCAGCAGCCACAAATGCTGCACTTTTTGCCGGCCATGGTGATCTGGTGATGAGGGCAGGTGGCGCAGATGATGCGGCGCTGGACGATGATTTGATCGGGAGCGCGGCCGGTGCGGGTGACGGCTTTGGCAACGCCCATGACGCCAGCGACGAATTTGTTGTCTGCGATGCCCATGGTTTTCAAGAATGCTACTTACGGACCGGGGCGGGGCAAGGTTCAGATTTTCAGGAGCGGCGGTTGATCAGCTTGAGCAGGGCTTTGTCGTAGGGTTCGTCGAGGAACATGGCGTGGTATTCGATGTCGCAATCGGAGCAGCATTTTCGGACGGTGGCGAGATATTCCTGCACTTGCTGCTGATAGGTTTCGCGGATGTCGGCCGGGTCGATCTGGATTTTTTCGTTGGTCTCCAGATCCTGGAGGGTGATTTGGCGCTCGTAGTTTGGGCCGGTGAGGTCGATCTCAGCGCGGTCGAGGAGATGGAGCACGAGGCCCTGGTGGCGGCGGTAGCGGAGATGCTGGAGGGCTTTGACAAATTCGGTGGGCTCGACCCAGAGATCGCTGAGGAGGATCACCATGCTGCGACGGGGCAGGCGCTCGGCGAGCTTGTGCAGGCCTTCGGAGAGGCGGGTGCCCTGGCCGGGCTCAAGGATTTCGAGCTGCTTGAACATGCGGTCGAGATGGGCGGGGGAGGAGGCGGCCGGGAGCTCCATTTGGACGTCTGTATTAAGGGCGACGAGGCCGACCATGTCCTGCTGGTGGGAGAGCAGATAGGCGAGGCAGGCGGCGAGATGGCGGGCGTAATCGAGCTTGGACTGGGCGTGGGGGCCTGCGCCGAATTTCATGGAGCCGCTGGTGTCGAGAACAAGGGTGGCGCGGAGGTTGGTTTCCTGCTCATAGAGCTTGATGTAGTAGCGATCGGAGCGGGCATAAGCCTGCCAGTCGAGATGGCGCAGCTCGTCGCCGGCGACGTATTCGCGATGCTCGGAGAATTCGACGGAGAATCCCTTGTGGGGGGACTTGTGCATGCCGGTGATGACGCCTTCGACGACCTGGCGGGCGGTGAACTGAAGCTTGCCCATGCGGGCGGCGTCGGTGGTGGAGAAGTAGCGGTATTTGTGGATGGGCATGGGGGGAGGTTATTGTAGGGGGAGGATGCGGGCGATGCACTTGAATCAGGGCGTTGATTGCTCGCTGGCTGCTTCGTTGGATTGAAAATCTGAGTCAACAATGGCATCGATCGGCTTTGCAGACTATCGCAACGGATCGAAAGAGCGACTGAGCGAGGCATTTGTGCTTCTCAGGGAAGGCCGGCTTGGGGGATGCGTCTATATCGCGGGGCGGGCCGTTGAAGGTATGCTTCGAGCTGTTATATGGAAGAGTGATGCGGACTACGCCACCGGGCGGAAGAGTCTGCAAACAGGCCACGATCTTCGTGATATGCTGAAGCTGGTGCGAAACCTCGGCGTCTTGCGAGATCGTGATTTGCGAGATTCCTTGATTGTCGACGTCCAACAGGTCGGGCGGCTGTGGTGGAACAACCTTCGATTTCTTCCCACGGCAAGGGTCGAGAAAGTGTGGCACAGTCTGGGTGAGGTAAGCGGCAGGCGAACCATGAAACAGGCTGCTGAGGATTATTACGACGCGTGTTCTGCAATCATCAGGCGGTGTGAGGTTTTATGGCACAAATAACGGCGAAAAAACTGGAAGAGATTCTGGCAAGGCGACTGCAATTGAAAGATCCAGAGTTTCAACTGGAGAAGATCGGCAGCCTGCTGGTCGGTAACATTGTGTCACCGACGTTCAAGGGCAAACGGGATCATGAGCGTCAGCAGATGATTTGGGACGGGCTTGAAGCAGAACTCGGACGCGAATCTGCCAATCTCGTCGGGATGCTTCTAGCGTATACGCCTGACGAATGGCGGCTGGGACAAGGTGAGACGGATATTGTAAGTGGGAAGAAAAAGGCGGGATAAGCAGCCGCGTCGTTCTCTTTAGTCAATCAATCGGAGCAAGGATGTCTCTGGAGCTTTGTGTGCTAGGAAGTGGGTCGTCGGGGAATTGTGCGATGATTCGGACGCCGGCGGGGGTGGTGCTGATGGATGCGGGGCTTGGGCCGCGGACGGTGGCGGGGCGGATGCGCGGCACGGGGGTGAGTGTGCGGGATGTGCGGGCGATTGTGTTGACGCATCTGGATTACGATCATTTTAATTCCAACTGGGGGCGGGCGATTGTGTCGGGCGGGATTCGGGTTCATTGCCATGTTGAACGGGTGGAAGCGGTTCGGGAGCGGGTGGGGGGCGGGCCGGATGGGGTGGCGGTTATTGATTTGATTCGGCCATTCGAGGGAGCGTTTGAGCCGCTGGCGGGGTTGTGGTTTCATCCGTTTTCGCTGGCGCACGATGCTGAGGGATCGCATGGTTTTGTGGTGGAGGGTTTTGGCGGGCGGGTGGGGTATGCGACGGACCTGGGGCATGTGCCGGCCGGGCTGGTGGATCATTTTGCGGATCTGAGCGTGCTGTGCATTGAGGCGAATTATGAGCCGCGCATGCAGATGGAAAGCGGGCGGCCGATTTTTTTGAAGCGGCGGATCATGGGCGGGGCGGGGCATCTGTCGAACCAGCAGGCGTTTGAGGCGGTGCGGCGGATTTTCAATCGGTGCGAGCGCGGGGGCCGGCCGTTGCCGGGGCAGGTGGTGTTGCTGCACCGCAGCCGGCAGTGCAATTGCCCGAAGGTGTTGCGGTCATTGTTTGAGCAGGATGTGCGCATGGTGGGGCGCTTGACGCTGGCGGAGCAATATCAGCGGACGGAGTGGATGCGTGCGGAGGCGGTTGGGCCGATCTTCCGGGAGCACCTGTTCAGCACCGCCGCCAGATACATCCACCCCTGATCGAGGGTCCATATGCGGTATCAGGCACGTCCCACTCAACGCGGCGATCCAGCATGTTCCGAGCCACTGCTCATAGGTGGTGTCGGGAATGCTCAGCTTCCTGGCCGCTTCGGCCGCTGTAGCCCTGCTCAGTGACCAGTTTCATCGCCTCGGTTTTGAACTCTCTGCTGTATCTGCCCATGACCAATTCTCCTTTTCATTGAGCGGCACCGATCACCGATCTGCCTTGCATTCCAATGAACCAATGCAGCGATGGATCAATCCTCCACGCACCTGGGCCGCTCCGACCTCAAAAATCTCCTCCCCCCGCAACACCATTCTCACTTCTCCCTTCATCCTTCTAACTTCCCCTCCAACTCCTTGACTTCAACCGCCCCCGCCCCGACAAACATACGTTTCGCGCCCGCGTCGGCCCCCGCGGGGGGCCTCGCGCAACGCGCCCCTTTTACTGGAACGCAATGGCCATCGCCTCCCTCGTCAACGTCGAAAAGCACTTCGGCAAAAAAGTCCTCTTCGAGAAACTCGACCTCGCCATCTACGAAGGCGAACGCGTCGGCTTCATCGGGGCCAACGGCTCGGGCAAAACCACCCTCTTCCGGATGCTCACCGGCCAGGAGAAGCCCGACTTCGGCACCGTCTCTGTTGGCCGAAACACCAAGGTCGGCTATCTCGTCCAAAACCCGGTCTTCGATCCCGAAAACACCGTGATCGACGAGGCCGAACTCGGCTTCGCCGATCTGCACCATCTCTCGCACGAGATGCGCGATCTCGAACACCGCATGGCCGAAGCCACCGGCGATGAGCTCGAAAAAGTCCTGGAAAAATACCAGAACGTCCAGCACGAGTTCGACCTCGCCGGCGGCTACGCCTGGCAGCACAAGATGGAAGCCACGCTGCTGGGCGTCGGCCTGGGCCGCGAAACGTGGGAACAAAAAGTCGCGGTGCTTTCCGGCGGGCAGCGCTCGCGCCTGGCCCTCACCAAGCTCCTGCTCTCCGAGCCCGATCTGCTTCTGCTGGACGAACCGACCAATCACCTCGACCTGGCCGCCATCGAGTGGCTGGAAAAATATCTGGCCGACTTCAACGGCGCGGTCGTCATCATCTCCCACGACCGCTTCCTGCTCGATCGCCTCGCCACGCGCATCGTCTGGCTCAACCGCTCCCAGATCGACAGCTATACCGGCAACTATTCCGCCTATGTCGAGCAGCGCGAGCTCAACGAACTTTCGCAGGCAGCGCGCCCACGAAATCCAGCAGAAGGACATCGCCAAGCAGCAGGAATTCATCCGCCGCTTCAAGGCCGGCCAGCGCAGCAAGGAAGCCAAGGGCCGCGAAGCCCGCCTCGACCGCCTGCTCAAAAGCGACGAAGTGATCCAAAGCGTCGGCGTGCAGCAGCGCATCAATCTCTCCCTCAACACCACCCAGCGCGCCGGCGACCGCGTCCTCCAGGTCCGCGAGCTCAGCAAATCCTTCGGCGCCAAACACCCTCTGGGAAAACATCGCCGTCGAAATCGCCCGCGGCGAGCGCATCGGCATCATCGGCCCCAACGGCTCGGGCAAAACCACGATGCTCAAGGTCCTCATGGACCAGGAGCCCGCCGACGCCGGCGTCGTCAAATGGGGCGCGAACCTCAACATCGGCTACTACGATCAGCGCCTCGACATGCTCAAGCCGCAAGCACACGCTGATGGACGCCATCCAGACGGCCGGATGATCAAAGACAAAGAAGCGCGCGAAGTCCTCGCCCTCATGCTCTTCGGCAACGACGACCTGGAAAAGCACATCGACCTGCTCAGCGGCGGCGAAAAAGCCCGCGTCCGCCTCGCCCAGCTGCTGGTCGACAAGCCCAACGTCCTGGTCCTCGACGAGCCGACCAACCACCTCGACATCGCCTCGCGCGAAGCTCTTGAAGCCGCCCTCAGCCAATTCGAAGGCACGATCCTCTGCGTAAGCCACGACCGCTACTTCCTCGACCAGGTTGTCGAACGCCTCTGGATCCTCAACCCGCCGGGCCTGACCGATTTCGACGGCAACTACTCCGCCTGGGTGGAAAAACAAAAAGCCGACGAAAAACGCGCCAAAGCAGAAGCCGCCCAGGCCAAAGCCAAACCGGCCGCGCACAAGGGGAAAAAGCGGTAAAAGCCTTTGCTACAGAAGGAGGGATGCGCTCATGTTTAATGCAATCGACTATGCATCCTCGTTGCGCTGATGAGGATCATCCCCGATCGGCGGATTGAGAAGAAGGTGGGACGAAGCGAACCTGTGGCGTAAAGGTGCATGGGCGATTGGGTATGAGTGCTCGGCGAAACGCCAAGAGGCGGCCGAAATGCCCCAGGTGGGAGTCGAACCCACACGACCGTTGCCAGTCAACGGATTTTAAGTCCGTAGCGTCTGCCGTTCCGCCACAGGGGCAAGCTATAGCTCAACATAATCCACGCGGGTGTGAAAGCACAAGATTGGAGTGCGAGCGATCATCGAGTAAGTCCACCAGTTGATTGGCGATGCACCGGCCTATCCGCTAGTATCCCGACAGCGGATTTTGTCGCACATGCCTGTTGATCGAGATTGATTTTGTACTGCGGAGGAACCTATGGATCGTTTGCGAAGCTCTTATGTGGCTGGCCTTTTGGGGCTGATGTTCATACTGGCGGCCGCGCCAGGTTGTAAGGATGAGAAGAAGGATCAGCCGGCACCCAACTCTGGCAATCCTCCCGCCGCGACCCAGCCTTCGGCACCGGCGGCGGTGACGCCGACAACCCGGCCTACCACGCAATCGGCGCTTGCGCCGACGACTGCGCCGACTACTGCTCCGGCCGTTGCTGTGGTGCCTGCGGCGGCGGGTGCGGGGGTCGAGTTGCATGGACGGAAAATTTTCGCTGCTGCAAAGGGGGAGACGCCCAAATTTGCATTCATCACCAACAACGCCAGCGAATTCTGGAAAATCGCGTCGGCGGGTATCCATAAATACGAAGCCGAGTCAGGCATTCATGTGGATATCCGCATGCCGCCGACCGGGACGGTCGAAGAGCAGAATGGCTTTCTGGAGAACCTCACCACCCAAGGCTACAACGGCGTGGCCATCAGCGTGATCGCACCGGACGATCAGGTGGATGAGGTGAACAAGGCCGCGGCCAAGCTCAATTTGATCTGCCACGATTCGGATGCGCCGAAGTCCAACCGCCTGTTCTACATCGGCACCAACAATTTCGAGGCCGGCCGCGTGCTGGGTCAGCAGATCGTCAAGATGCTGCCGAGCGGCGGGAAGATGGCAGTCTTTGTCGGCACGTTCGCGGCCGACAACGCCCGCGAGCGTCTGCGCGGCATTGAGGCGGAGACCGCCAGCCACAACATCACCATTGTCGCCAGGAAGGAAGACAACAAGGACGCGGGTAAGGCGCAGACGAATGTCGAGGACGTCATCAATGCCTTCCCCGACATCAACTTGCTCTGCGGCCTGTGGTCATACAACGGGCCGGCCATTGCCAGCGCGGTCGAGGGCGCGGGCAAAAAGGGAAGCATTCAGGTCGCGGTGTTTGATGAGGAAGAGGGGACCCTGGACGGCATTGAGCGTGGAATCGTTAAATGCACCGTTGTTCAGAAGCCCTTTCAATTCGGTTACCTCTCTTCGAAGAAGCTGCACGAAATGGCCACGAATGGGGAGGCCGCGCTGGTTGACCCGCTGATCAAGGATGCCAAGATCGACACGGGAGTGGATGTGATTGACGCGTCAAACGTCAAGGATTTCCGCGCCAAGCTGGCGGAGATGAGGAAGTAGGCGCGGATTTTTCGCCGGTCCATTATTCATGGCCGACCAGGTGGTCAATCTGTTGGAGATGCGCGGCATCACCAAGCGCTTTCCGGGCGTGGTGGCGCTGCAGGATGTTTCCATTGCGCTTGGCCGGGGGGAGGTGCTGGCGCTGATGGGGGAAAACGGGGCGGGCAAATCCACCCTCATGAAAATCCTCGGCGGCGCTTACCTGCCCGACGAGGGGCAGCTTTTGGTGGATGGCGTGCCGGTGGCGCTGCGTCACATCTCTGATGCCAAGAAGCTGGGGATCGCGCTCATCCACCAGGAATTGATGTTGGCGCCGAATCTCGATATCGCCGGTAATATTTTTCTCGGCAATGAAGCGTCGCACTCGCGGATGTTTGGATTTCTCAATCGCCGCGCCATGTGTCGCGAAGCCGCGAGCTTGATGAAGCGGGTGGGCCTGAACCACTCACCGCGCACCTGCGCCGGCCTGCTCACTGCCGGGCAGATGCAAATGGTGGAAATCGCCAAGGCGCTGCGCTCAGGCGCGGGTCATCATCATGGATGAGCCGACGTCATCCCTGACGCTGGGCGAATCGGAACTGCTGTTTGGGATCATCGGCAGCCTGCGAGAATCCGGCATTTCGATCATTTATATCTCTCACCGGATGGAAGAAGTGTTGCGGCTTGCGGACCGGATCAGCGTGCTGCGCGATGGGCGAAATGTGGGGGAGTTGTCGGCGGCCGAGGCGAGCCACGAGCGGATTGTCTCCATGATGGTGGGAAGGCCGCTGAGTGCGTGGTATCCAGCGCGGCCGCCCGTGGCCGACGCCCCATTGATATTCGAGGCGAAGGAACTACGCGTGCCGGGGGCGAGCGGGGCGGTTACGTTCAGCGCTTATCGGGGAGAAATACTGGGCTTTGCGGGACTGGTCGGCGCGGGCCGGACGGAACTGATGCAGGTCCTCTTTGGCGCCGTCCCGGCGCTTGGTGGGTCGATGGTGCTGGAGGGGAAACCTTATGCGCCCCGCCGCACGCGTGATGCGATTGGGCGGGGAGTTTTTTTAGCGCCTGAAGATCGCAAGCGGCATGGCCTGGTTCTGCCGATGAGCGTGGCCCAGAACATATCGCTGCCGGACATTGGCAACTACAAGCCCCGGTTTCTTTTGCAGCGCCGAACGGAGCAGCGCGTGGCGGCGGGGGAGATTACGCGGCTGCGCATCAAGACGCCCTCGGCGCGGCAAAAGGTTGTGAACCTTTCGGGCGGCAACCAGCAGAAGATTGTGCTGGGAAAATGGCTGGCCATGAAGCCGCGCATTCTTATCCTTGATGAACCGACTCGCGGCATCGATGTGGGCGCCAAGGCCGAGATATATCGGCACATGGCGGACCTGGCGTCGCAGGGCATCACGATCATTATGGTCAGCTCGGACATGGATGAGATCATCGGCATGAGTGACCGCGTGGCGGTCATGCACGAGCGGCGGATCACCGGAACATTGCCGCGCGCCGCCCTCACGCAGGAGCGGATCGCCACGTTGATGACTGGAAGGAATGTTGCCGCATGAGACGCGAACTGGGAATGTTGCTTGCCTTGATCCTCATGTGCGCGGGGATTGGCTGGTCGAATCCGGCGTTCTATAACCAGAGCAACCTGTTTAATACCGATCGCCAGATCGCCCTGCTGGGCATCTTTGCGGTCGGCATTAGCTTTGTCATCATCACCGGCGGCATTGATCTTTCGGTGGGATCGGTGATCGGCCTGACGGGTGTAATCATCGCCAAGATCTCTTCGCCGGTTGCCCAGGATGGATTCAAGCAACCGCTGTGGATCGGCCTCTGTGTCGCCCTTGGGATCGCGGTGCTGATTGGACTGGTGCAGGGTCTTCTGATCACCCGCCTGAAATTACAGCCGTTTATCGTCACTCTTGGGTTTATGTTGCTGCTGCGCGGCGTCGCGCAGGTTATTACGGAAGGGGGCACGATCAGCATGGGGGGCATCAGCAAGTCGCCGCTGAAGCAACTTGCCTTCGGGGGGTATCTGATGCGCAATGGCTCGCCGCTGCTGCCGTATGTCGTGGTGATCCTGCTGATCGTGGTTGTGCTGGCTTCGTACCTGCTGCATTTCACGGTCTTTGGACGCTATGTCTATGCGATTGGAGGCAATCGCGACGCGGCCGAATATTCGGGGATTCCCGTGAAACGGGTGGAGACTCTGGTCTACGTTATATCGGCGGGCCTGGCGGGCGTGGCCGGCGTTTGCTGGGCGGGTTACGTGGGCTCGATCACCCACATGAACGGCATGGGGTATGAATTGTCGGCCATCGCCGCGGCGGTGATCGGGGGCGTTTCGCTGCGCGGAGGGGAGGGCGTGATCCCGGGCGTCATCATCGGCTCGATGATCATGCGCGTCATTCAGAACGGCATCACGGTGTTCAAAATTCACTACACCGATGCGCACGGGAACCGGGTGCAGCGCGGGTTGGACAACAACTACGAATTCGTCATCGTTGGCTCCGTGATTCTTATGGCAGTTATTCTCGATCAGCTTGCGCACCTTTTTCAGGATCGCCGGCGCAGACGCAAGGCCGGTCCGCGCGGCCGCGCTCGGAGACGTTGTCGCTCCCTAAACCTGAACCGCAATAAATCTGTGCTCTTTTGAATCTTCCCGCCGGCGGGCGCGTCCAATTTCTCATTCACAGGAGAACCGCATGCGCTGCCTGGCCCGTTCATTTGCCGTCGCTCTGTCGTCCCTCGCACTTGCGGGCCTGTCGGCGCCCGCTGCGTGCTGCTACTTCGCCGCCAAGGATAAAGACGTTAACCAGCCAAGTCAGAAGGCTTTCATCTGCTGGGATAACGAGAAGAAGATGGAGTGCTTCACCGTCCAGCCGAAGTTTGAGGGCAACGCCGAAGACTTTGGGATGGTGATCCCGACGCCGGGCCGGCCGAAGCTGGACGAGATGCCGCGAGACTTCTTTAAGGAGCTCGCTGTCTTCACGATTCTGAAAAAGCGGGAATTTCCAGAGTCGAAACTGATGCCAATGGAACGGCTGAAGAGTTCTTCAAGAGCGGACAATGGCGCTTTTTTCAAGGTTGACCGTTCCACGGTGAAGGTCCTTGAAGCGGGCATCGTCGGCTCCCTTGATTACAAGATCGTCTCGGCCGAGAAGGCGGATGATCTCTTTCAGTGGCTCAAGGACAACCACTACAACTTTGGCGGCGACCAGAAGACCCTCGACCACTACATCCAGAAGAAGTGGTTCTTCACCACCATGAAGATCGACGCCAAGCAGATGAAGAAAAACGCGGATGGCTCCTTCGCCGGCGAAGTCACGCCCACCCGCTTTGAGTTTTCCAGCGAGAAACTGGTCTACCCGCTCAAGATTACTCAACTGTCGGTGAAGGACACGACTGAAGCATTGTTGTACGTGCAGGCGCCTTGGAAGGCGGACCTGCCCGGAGAGATGACGTATCAGTACCAGTGGGTGCCGAGTCTTCAGCAGTCGATGGGCTGCACGCCCGATGGCGTGCCGGGGAAGGGCGCGGTCTGGCTGGCGGCCATCAAGCCGCAGATCCCTGACCTGCTGAAGAAATCCCAAGAGTTGGGCTTTGGCTTTCAGCCTTCCCAGCGTCCGCAGCCCAACAAGCAAGGCAGGATCGCCACCACCCTGGAGTGGGCGAAGATGCTCAGTGACAATGACATCAAGATGCTCTCAGGCGACGCGCCTTACACCGAAGTGCTGCCGGATTTGGATGCGGGATTGAAGCCTGCCGCGGACAATCAGGCGCAGTGGAAGGTGATAGGGGAGCGGATGGAGAAGGATCGCAAGGAGCATCCTCAGGGGTATCTGGTGCGTGAAGCGCCAAAGAGGACGTGGAGAAACTGAAACTGCTCAAAGGCCATCTTCAGAAGGGGATGTTCCTGACCAAGCTGCGCAAGACCTTCACCAAAGGGCGAGATGGAGGATGATCTGCTGATAGCCAAGGCAACGCTGGGGGATCAGGAAGACAAGAGCGAGTATGAGGAGATTCTGCCCACGTCGCCTCCTTGAGCGCGGGTGAGCGCGGGTCAACGCGGGTTGAACGCCAACGTAGTCCTTTGGTGAAGCTTTATCGCTGGATTCCTGTCGTCGTGGGCGTCGTTGCATCTTTGATTGCGTCAGCGCCTGTCCGGGCGGAGGCGCCGGGCTTGTCCGCCGAGGTGTTCCTGACGCTGGAGGATGCGCTGTGGCGCAAGGACGAGCACGCGACCACGCCAACGCAGGATGTGATTATCTGGGCGGCGATGGACCGGGGGAAATGGTTTGGCAGCATCGCGTTGCGCGCGCTGCATTACAATTCGGCGTGGCATTCGGGGCAACTGAATTGGATGAACCATTCAGGGGAGACCTCGCGCCTGGGCTTTGAGTTGAACATCAATCGTGATCAGTGGGTGCCGGGAGGGAAGGCGAATTATGTGGTGGAGCTTGGGCCGCCGAGGGGGGATCGGATGGAAGGCACGTTCAGCGGAACTTTTAACGATGTGGCTGTGAAAGGACGGGCGGTGGGAAGGCTGCGCCGCCTGCCGGAGCGAACGCCTCCGCCGCCGGATGATTTGCGCACGATATCGCAGCCCGCGGGGTTCGTGCCGGGGCGGGGG
The DNA here is from genome assembly GCA_963788015.1 of uncultured Phycisphaerales bacterium. Taxonomy (GTDB): domain Bacteria; phylum Planctomycetota; class Phycisphaerae; order Tepidisphaerales; family Tepidisphaeraceae; genus JBBRHH01. The sequence goes on along the minus strand of CAWBEY010000009.1, from coordinate 21,108 downwards.
GTGCCGGTGGTGGATATTGAGTCGCGGCAATTGTCGGGGGCGTGGTTGCTGGCCGGGCCGTTTCCGGTGGTAGACGAGGCCACGCGCTGGAGCCCCCAGACTCCTGCCTTTCCCGCTGATCTGCTTGCAGCTATCGGCGGCACTGCTCGGGCGAATCCGCAGGCGGGAACGCGCGTGGCCGTTGGGGACATGGTGCGCACCTTTGAGATCATGCCGGATGAACTGGTTGGCCCGCGATGGGATGGGAAGGCGAGTTTCGACGTGGCGGGCGCGGCCGAGCACGTTCCCCGGTCCACTATGTTCTTCTATTCGATTGTGCGAAACGACCGTCCTCGGATTGTCTCCACGCACATCGATCGCTGGGACACTCGCATGTGGCTGGGGGGCGAGGGCGTGCGCGAGGGGGAAGTGGTGCGGCTGGCGGCGGGGCTGATTCCGGTGCTGGTTGAGGCGCGGATTGAACGTGCTGAGCCGGGACCAAGCTGGGCGGCGCTGCGGTTGTCGGGGATGCCCGAGGGGAATGAGAACTGGGAGCGGTCGCGCGTGGTCAAAGGGGACATTTACGCCGCGACCCAGCCCGCCAAATGAGCTACTTCACGGTGAGCGGGAATGTCTGGCTGTACTGCGTGTAAGGCTGGCCGTTTGCGGTGGCGTCGAGCTTGACGATGATCGAGCGGGTTCCCTTCTCGGCCTTGTCGGTTGGCTTCAACGTGAGTACGGCGCGCGTTTCTTTCCCCTTGAGCGTGACCGGCTTGATCTCGACATTCTTTGCGATTGGGGCCGGCCCGCCGTTTTCGATACCGGTCGAGAAGCCTTCGACGTTTAATGTGATGTCCCCTTCGAAGCCGTTGCGCTGGACGACGACAACCAGCGGCGCGGTTTCCTTCACCTTGACGACCGGCGGAAACACAGCGGCGTTTTGCAGGTCGCTAATCTTGTCCCGCGTGGCCTTTAGGCTCGGTGCGATGGTGCGGTAGTAGGCGGAGAGGGCTTTCTTCTGCTCATCGGTGCGCTCGTCGGCGGGGGCAGCAAGTATGGCCGGGATGTTGCCGGGCAGGGAGAAGCCATCCTCGGGCTTTTGTGCGTCGCTGACGAGAATGCGGAAGCGGCTGAGCTCGAACTTCGGGGAGCTAAAGTCGTGCACAAGTTCGAAGGTGAGCTGCGTTGGACGCGTCGGCGGCGATGGGAGTCTTGGTTTCCCAGATCGCCCAGTGCGACTCGCGCCTGCGCGGCGAAACCGCCCAGCCGGCCTTGGTCCCTTCCACCAGCGACTCCTTCACGTTGTACCCTTCCTGATTGAAATCGGCGCGGGGGTTTTGCAGCTCGACTTTCATCAGGTGCGCAGGATCGGATTCCAGTGCCGCCTGAACGCGAAAGGCCGTCAGTACGAAATTGCCATCCTCGGCCCGGCCGGGGCCGTTGCCGTCGGCGGCGATCGCTTCGAGCTTGATGGCGCGGATGTTCTTGAGCGTGGTGGCGGTGACAACGGTGTAAATGTCCCGCGCGGGCGGTGCGCCTTCCGCCTTGATGGTGCCGTCGGGCTGGGGCTTAAGCTGCGTTTCTTTCGCCTTGGCGGAAATCACCTTTAGCGGCTGCCATGAGGTCTTGGCCTGGGCCTTTTCCCACTGGGCCTGCGCCGTATCGAGCTCGGGTGTCTGGGTATCAAGGACTTTCTTGAGCTCTGCGATCTGTTCATCGCGTTTCTTCGGGTCGGTTTCCTGTGCGTTTGGGCCAACCTGCTGGACAAGAAAGGGCGGCGCGTCGAGGACGGTGAGGTAAATCTGCCCCGCGCCCGCCCCACGCTTGCCAAAGGTGCGGGTGACGGCCTGGCCGTTGACCTGCGCGACGGCACTGAGGGCTATGGGATAGAAACCAAGCGGCGCATCGGCATCGGCGCTGAGCGCGAAGACGCCGCTGGAAGGCTCCTTGTCCTTCAGCACCAGCGGCTCGGAGCGTACTCCGCGCGGCAGGCCGGTGAGGAGGATGGTGATGTCGCCTTTGTAGCCGCCGGTGCGGGTGACGTTGCACCAGAGCTTTGCCCGGCCGCCGCGCGCCAGCCGCGGAGCGTCGCCCTGGAATGCGACCTGAAAATCCTCGGCCGCCCCTGCGGGTTTAATAGCGATGCGATAGACGTAGGCATCGCCGCCTCTTCCAAGCAGATCGGTGATGCTGAGGGTGTACTCCTTGCCGAGCGTTAAATTGCTGGCTTCGATGCGTGCATCGGCGCCGGCGTCGCCGTTGTTGCGCTGCACCAGCCGTCCTTCGCTGTCGCTGAGCGTGATCAGCGCGTCCAGCGGCGAATTCGCCCGCTGCGCCAAAACCTCGCACACCAGCGGCTGGGTCGTGGGCTTGAACTTGAATCGATCCACGTCGCCTGGCTTGTTGATCTGGCCATTGATTGTCACCGGCGCCTGCACCACGTTCGCCTCGGTCGGCGAATCGTTGGGCTCCTGCTCGATAAATTCCGGGAGATCAGACACCTCAAAGAGCCGCGCATTGGAGACGCCGCTGCCGGTCGTGGCGGCCACGTCGCGCATTCCCGTCGGGCCGGCGGCGTCGGCATTGATCTGGATCTTGTCCGCCCCGGCCAGATTCCGCCCAATCAAATGAACGGCCGTCGTTTCTCCGCGCCTTCCACCCATCGGGAAGATCGCATCAAGATACGGAAAGGCACCGGCGCGGATTCGATAGGTAAAGCCGTCGCCGCCCTGGTACTTGAGGTCCTGGATGCGCAGGAGGTATTCACCGTCGGCAGGGGCCGTGAATTCGATGAAGGAATCCAGCCCGTTGGTGTCTTCATCGTGCCCGAGGAGCCTGCCGTCGGCGTCCAGCAGCGAGAGTGAGGAGTCGAGCTTCGAGCCGATGCGCTGGCCAAAAACGTCGAACATCAGCCGCTCGTCTTTGGCGGCATGGAAGCGGTAGAAGTTTACCTCCAAGGCCGCGCTGAGCTTTCCGGAAATGATGGCCGGGAGTTTCACGACCTGTGCTCGCGCGGCGGCGGTGTTGCCCGGCTTTTGCTCGATGATTGGCAGATCATCCACGCCCACTGAAAAGGTGCGGGAGACGCCGGTGGGGGTGATAAGCCGCAGTTCGTGCTGGCCGCGGCGCACGCCCGCCTTCGCGTCGATGCGGAGCTTAAGTTGCTTTTTTGAGGCCGGCCCAGTGGCGGGTGCGGCCGCAAACGTGGCGGCCAGGCCATCTGGATTTCCCGGGACGATGATTTGAGTCGCGCCTGAGAGGTTGTCGCCGGTAATGGTGACATCCGTCACGACGCCCGGCAGGATGACGTCGGGCGAAACCGACGCGATCGTGGGGAGCGGCTGGGCGAGCAGTGGGGGGGTCAGGAGGAGGAACGCAAATGCGATGAAATGTTTCACAGACATGCCAGGACGCTCGGCTTGGGTGTACATCAGGACAAAGGCGATCAACCAAAAAGATCAACCACCGGATCGGCCTTCACCAACTCGCGCGGCTGATTGAGGTGATTGAAGACGATGGTCTTGGGATCGATGCCCAGTGCATGATAAATCGTCGCGAGCACCTGCGTGGGATGCACGGGCTGCGTCTTGGGCGCCGAGCCAGTGGCATCGGACGAACCGTACACCGAGCCGCGCGTCACGCCCGCCCCCGCCATGAGCGCCGTGTAGCAGTACGGCCAATGATCCCGCCCATCCTTGCCGTTGGTGTTGCCCGACGTGCTGACGCCCAGGCGCGGCGAGCGCCCGAATTCGCCGATGGCGACCACCAGTGTCTCGGCCAGCAGCCCGCGTTGATCCAGGTCTTCCAGCAGCGCCGACAACCCCGCGTCCAGCTTCGGGCAATGGAGGTCCTTGAGCGGCCCGAAGTTGGCCTTGTGGGTGTCGAAGGCGTCCTTCTCTGGATCGCCGTTGGCCACGGCCGGCCAGTTCACTTGCACGAACTTTGTTCCCGCCTCGATCAGCCGCCGCGCCATCAGGCAGCTTTGGCCAAATGTGTGCATGCCGTAATGCTCGCGCACTTCCTTCTTTTCCTTCTCAAGATCAAATGCGTCGCGCGCCTTGCCGGAGATCACAAGGTCGAGCGCCTTGTGGTAATAGCTGTCGAGCGCGCTGGCGGCCACGGCCTTTTCAATGTCGGGCATCGCCGCGTCCACCTTTTGAAGCAGGCTTGCCCGCCGCTCCATGCGGTCCCTGGGCACGTCGCTGCGCAGTGTCAGGTCGGCGAGGTTGACCTTCCCGGCCGGGTCTTGATACATGTAGTACGGATCGTAGGCCGCCCCCAGAAATCCAGCCGTTCCACCCTTGCCGATCACATTGCTCTCCTGCAGCGGCCGGGGCAGCATTACGAACGGCAGCATCGATCCTTCCGACGGCTTGAGCTTCATGACGTTCGAGCCGGCCGTTGGAAAATCGTTGGGCGCGGGGGGTTCCAATTGCCCCGACGGCGATACCTTGTCGGGCGTATAGCCGGTCATCAGCTGATAGATGGCGGCGGTGTGGTTGAACAATCCGGCCGGCGTGTAGTTCAGCGAGCGAATCAGCGTCGCCTTGTCCATCTGCTTCGCCAGCTTCGGCATGATCTCGGTAAGCTGGATCCCCTGCACGTTGGTGTTGATGGCCTTGAACTGACCGCGAATCTCGATGGGCGCTTCGGGCTTGGGGTCCCAGATATCCAGATGGCTGGGGCCGCCTTGCAGAAATACCAGTATCACGGACTTGGCCTTGCCAAAGCCGCTTTTGCCCTGCCCGGCGGCCGGGGCAGCGCCTTGCGCTGCCTGGAGCTTGAGAAGATTGCCGAGACTCAGGCCCAACAGGCCCAGGCCGCCAACGCGAAGCAGTTCCCGGCGGCTGAAGCCGTCGCAGGTGCTGCCGGATCGTCCAGGAATGGAAAGCATGGAATTCGCCTTTCAGCGTTTAGTGTCCTGTTTCGCTATCGGTTGTAAAGAAACGCCGGACTGTTCAAGAGCGCCCACGCCAGGTCCTGCGCCGCCGCCAGCCGGCCGGCGCCTTCGCCCAATTCAAACGACGAAACCTCCGCCTCGCTGGGCAGGCGGTTGAGGATCTCAAGATACAAATCCTCGATCACCTTCTTGTTGTCTTTCTCGCGCGCGACGATCTGGGCGATCTTGTTGTTTGGGGCCGCCACGGCGTTGCCGATGGTGTCGCCGTTCACGAGATTGACCGCGTGCGAGAGCGTGAAGTTGAACGATCGTTCGCACTCGCAGGCGCTCTGCCGCTTGGGCTTGCCAAAAAGCCCCAGCGTGTCGGCCGTCTCGCCCTCCCCGTCAGGCACCTCCGCCGCCCGCGTGCCCTGCGGCAGTCCTTTAAATTCCGAACGGAAACCCGTCGCCAGCGCCACCGCATCCATCAGTTGCTCGGCGCTCAATCGTCTTGGACGCGCGTGCGAAAAATTGATCTTGTCATCCTCATTCCATCTGGTGCTGGCCACCGACCGCTGATATGCCCGCGACAAACAGATCGTCCGCATGAGATACCGCACGTCGAACTTGTGCTCGACAAAATCCTTCGTCAGCGCATCCAGCAGTTCTGGATTGCTGGCCGGGTTGCTGGCGCGAATGTCATCTACTGGATCGATGATCCCGATGCCGAAGAAATAGCTCCAGACGCGGTTGGACATTGACTTGGCGAACAAGGGATTTTCCGCCGAAGTCAGCCAGCTCACCAGCGACTCGCGGCGATCGGACGATTTCTCCGAATCGCCCGCATCGCCAAATGGCACCTTCGGCGGCACCGCCATGTCCGTCTTGGGATGCTTCACTTCCCCACCCTCATAGTTCTGATAGACGATTGTCTCCTCCGGCAGGCGTCCCTTCTTGGTGGCCACGCGCGCGAAGTAGGCGCCAAACTGGTAATACTGGTTCTGCGTCCACCGCTCAAAGGGATGATCGTGGCATTTATTGCAATTGAAGCGAACGCCAAGAAACGTCTGCGTCACGTCTTCCTGCGTCTTGCCCGGCTCGCCCAGCGTGGCCCGGATGTAGTTCACCTGCGGGCTGCTGAAGCTGCTTCCCTTGGCCAGCAACAGCTCGCGCACGAACTGGTCATACGGCAGGTTCTTCGCGAGCTGATCGCGAATCCAGCCCCGAAACGTCAGCATTGCCTTCTCCCCCAGCACCTTGCTGTTGCACTGCAGCAGGTCGGCCCACTTGTTGGACCAGTTCTCGATGAATGCTTCGCTGTTCAGCAGATCGTCCACCAGTTTCGCCCGCTTGGACACACTGTCGGTTGTATCTGATAGAAACGCCCGCACCCTCGCCCCCTCCGGCGGTTGCCCCGTCAAATCCAGCGTTGCCCGCCGGATAAAATCCGCGTCGGTGCATAGATCCGACGGCAGGATTTTCATCGTCTTGAGCTTCTGATCCACCAGCTTGTCGATGTAATGGTCCTCGGGTTGATTCACCCACTGATAGCCGCTGCGGTCGCCCATCACCACAAACTGCCGGGCCGCGTAGTTGCCTTCATACCGGATCAAGAGGGCACCCTCGCCCCGGCGAATGGCGGTGACGGTGTTGCCGCTCACGCTGGCGGTCTCGGTGTTGTTGCTGGTGATGACGGCGTCGCGCGTCACGTCGCGCACGCTTCCATCACCATAGTGCGCCCGCACCACTACCTGCTGCGACCGCCCCGGCAGATCAAGATAAATCTCGGCCGGCAGCACCTCGACGCCCTGTGCGCGCGCCGACAAACCCTCAGGCTGCGTTCCCTCTTCAATCCATTGGCGGATGACCACATACTGCTCGGAGGTGGCCTTGAAGACCTGCCCACCTTCGTGCGGCACCGCGCCCACGGGCTTGAGCAGCATCAGACTGTTCTCAGGCCGAACTCGATCAAACCGCCGCCCGCCCAGATCATCCACCAGCGCCTGATAATCAAAATCGGGATCATATCCGCGGAGAGAGAGCTTAAAGCCTTCCCTGCCCGTGGCCGCCCCGTGGCAGGTGCCGGCGTTGCAACCCACGCTGGCGAAGATCGGCTCAACATCGCGCACGAATCGGGCCTTGGGCACGGCCGCGTTCTTCACGGTCACCGGGAGTCGCACCTCGTGCCCCGCCGCCCGCACGATCACCTCTCCCTTGCCGGTCTTTTTTGGCCGGACGTAGCCGTCCCCGCGCGTTTCGATAATGTCCGATCCCGCCTCCAGCTTTGCCACCGCCGTCAGATCAATACTCTTCCCCTCGGTCAGCCCGATGACCAGAATCCGCTGCACATCCCGCGCATCCTCGAGCGTCAGCGACTCGGGCAACAGCTTCAGCCCTGTAATTCCCACAACAGCCGGCGCTGCAGCGGTCGCGCCATTGCCGCTGCTCGCGGCTCGAACAACCCCCACCACAATCGCCATCGCGACCATCAACCCCAATAGAATGCAGAGACGTCGCACCATAACAAATCCTCTCCCGCCAAATCCACCAATAACATCTCAGCCAGCGCTCTTAAGAATCTGTGTTCATCTGTGCCCATCCGTGGCCGATTCTCCAAGCGGTACCGCCGAAAACTCTTTGACGAGTTTCCCGTCCCCCGCATCAAACACCCGCACCATCCCATCATACCCGGCCGCCGCCAGTTGCTTTCCATCAGCGCTGAACGCCACGGCAAAGACCGCCGGCCCCACCGCCGTCATGCTGGCCACCCGCGTTCCGTCGGTCGCCTTGTACACCCGCGCCTCTCCGATGCTGCCCGCCGCGATCATCGTTCCGTCGGGGCTATAGGCGATCGCATAAACCGGCCCCGCCATCCGCTCAAACTGCTTTACCATATTGGTATCGTTCTTGGCGGCCGTGCGGTTCTGGTTATCTGAGATTTTATATATCCGCGCCGTCCCCATCGCCCCGCCGCAGGCCACCTGATCTTCCTTCGGGTGCCGCGCCAGGCAGAGCACACCTTCCAGCGGATTGTTGATGTCGTCGATGAACTGCCCATTGGCCACGTCCGTCAGCTTCATCGCCTTGTCCCGGCTGGCCGTCAGAATGCGCTTTGCGTCCTTGGTGAACGTGGTGCCCAGGCACCAGTCGGTATGCTGGTCAAGGCGCAGGATCTCCCGGCCGTCCTCAATTGCGATCACCCGGGCGGATTTGTCTGCGCACCCAAAAGCCAGTTCCTTCCCGTCGGGCGAAAACGACACCCCAAACACCGTGTCCTGCGAATATTTGTATGAGTGCGCCAGCTTCCGCTCCTCAACGTCCCACACCTGGATGTGGCCAAACTGCGCCGGCGCGCCGCCGCTGACGGCCAGAAACTTCCCGTCGCCAGAAAACGCCAGCGACTCAATCCGCGGCGACCCGCCCACCAGCCGCGCTGCGATGCCCGATCCATCGCTCTTGTGCAGCACCACCTCGCAATACCCGCCCACGGCCAAGTACTTGCCGTCCGGCGAATAGACCATCGCCCGCACGGCCGGCGCCTCTGTATAAACCGGCGGCTTTTCTAAAGGCGTCGGCCCGGCCAGCGCGCCCTTTTTCGCCTCGACCACCACCTCGGCCGGCGAATCGTCCTTGATGCCCTCTCGAATCCATCGCTCGATGACGACCGCCTCCTCGCTCGACAGCGGGATTCCCTTGTTGGGCATATCCGGCTTCTCGCCCGGCTCGGACACCACCGACGTGTACAACGCACTCCGCTCCGGATGCCCCCCATCCACCACCGCCCCATTCTTCCCCCCGGCCACGACCGCCTTGTAGGTTGTTAAATCCAGCTTTCCCTTCAACTTCTCGGGCTGATGACAGCCGATGCAGCTCTGGTTCAGAATCGGCCGAACGTCATTTTGAAAGCTGACGGGCCGGGAGGTTGGTCCAGCACCGACGGCGCACAGGGCACAAGCGCCTGACATCATGGAACTTATAAAAAGCTTCCGCCGCCTCATGTTTTGACATTCCTACAAGAGATGCTGGCCCCACGATTCCTCACGCACTTATGATACCAGATACTCGGCAGATACGTTGCGAGCTTCTCTCAGCCTAATTGCCCCAGGTCCAACCCTGCGGACAGAGTGACGTACACGCCCGCACCGGCCTCACCGGATGGCGGCCGCCGTGTCCACCGTTTACATCTCAATAAGCAGATAAACCGCCTTCCCGTTATCACAACGAATCGCAAGTTCCTGTAACGGATTGAGTATCGCCATTGCGTGATCTCGCTTCCAGCCTTCACGCATTCTTACGCCTGTCATCGAGTGAGTGTGATTCCGGTGCGACATAAGCTTGGCCCATCGCTTGGCGCATTTCTTCAACGTCCGTCCCTCAATCGACGAAAGTATTTCCACGAGGCCGGCATGGAGTTGCAGAAGCTGGGACGACAAATCTGGCTGACAAAAGAGCGCCGACTTCAGGACACGACCCAGCCCACACGCCTCACCGAGCGGGTCAAGCTGAATTTGCGTCAGCCCCTTGCTGCACCAGTGAGGCCGATCGCGAACCACAGGTGGCAAACGTCCCTCCAGATAATCCTGGTAATTCCCCTGCATCGGCATGACGTCGAATGTCGGTACAAATGGCTGAGCCGACGCTTCGTCCGGCCATTCAGGCTCCACTGTCTCAACCGTGACGACTTCTTTCGTCCACGGATCAACAAACTGCCGCCTGACTGGCGCTTGCAACGGTGGCCGCCATTCGGGAAAGCCAGCCGTCAACTCATCTGGGGTGCATACAAAAAATGTGCTGTAGGCCGACAACTGGTTGCCTCCTTGCCTCCCTGATCTGTACGGCTGATCCGATTGCCCGTCCTACTCCACCTCCGACACAGTTGGATTCGCGTACTCGATCAATTGTACAGGCCAGTTGCCGTCGATGCACTTTTGTTGACATTAGGGTGGATCCAGAGCGAGTAATCCGGCGAAATTTTTATGGCGACACCACCACAAACACCGGCGCTGGCCCCACGCTCCAGGTCGTTAACGATGTCGCCCGAATCACCGCCACTTCTGGCTGATCGTCATTTTTTGGCCCTCGACGGCCTCCGTGGCCTGGCGATTCTTGCCGTCATTCTCTTTCATTCCGTGATTGGATACAGCCCTCTTACTCCGGCTGGTGACATGCTGGTGAAAGTATTTGGAACTGGCTGGGCGGGTGTTGATCTCTTTTTCGTTCTGTCTGGATTTCTCATCACCGGAATCCTTCTCGACACCAAAACCAAGCGACACTTTTTTCGAAATTTTTACGCCCGCCGCACCCTCCGGGTGTTCCCTCTCTACTATGTCGTCCTCTTCATTATCTTCGTCATCCTCACGCGACTTCTGCCGGTAGATACCCCGGACTCCCAGTTTGTCATACGAAACCAGATTTGGCTGTGGACCTACACCACCAATCTAGGGTTCATCGTGCTGCGAAAAGCCATGTTTGACGCGGATTGGTTTCAATTGAATCATTTCTGGTCCCTCGCTGTCGAGGAACAGTTTTACCTGTGCTGGCCGCTGCTCGTGTTCATTCTCAGCCCTGGCAAGCTGATGAGGCTTTCCTGGGCAATTGTCGTTCTTGCGCTATCGCTTAGGCTCGGGCTCTTTCTTGCCCATCAGCGTCCTGGCGCCTTGTATTTCCCGACACCGTGCCGTGCGGATTCCCTTGCGCTGGGGGGTTTGATAGCCATCTGTCTGCGGGGACCAGATGGATTGTCCCGTCTCTCTCATATCGCACGACGTGCAGGCATACCCATCGTCCTGGCCCTCGCGGGCATCGTCATTTGGCGCCACGCACTGATTTACAATGATTGGACCATGCTCACGTTTGGCTACTCGCTGATTGCTGGCCTGGCCGCCTGCCTCATCATTTATTGCATCAGTCCAGCCGCCTCCAACCCAATCCGTCGAGCATTCGAAGTTCGCTGGCTGCGAACACTTGGAAAATATAGCTACGGCATGTACGTGCTCCACATGTTTGTCCGCTATGTGTTGGACGACCACATTCCACTGCCATACCTCGTGAAAGTAATCAGGCTGGAATCGGCCGCAGTGATAGCCCACGCGGCACTCCTGCTCGCCCTCACGTTCGCCTCGGCCTTCATCTCCTGGCATCTCTGGGAAAAACATTTCCTGAAACTAAAACGCCACTTCGCCTACGGCAGCTGAAGTAATCACGCGTCCCCCGCCATGTTCTTCCTCCTGCTGCTCCTCTGTGACGCTCTGTGGCTAAAACCCCATCACACGGGCGTATCCACGCTCGGATCAAATCGCTCAAACGCCAGCCCCATCAACGGCACCAGCGCCGCCACCTCCGCCATCAACACCACCCATGCCACCGCGGCCAGTGGCACCAGCCTGAACCCGATCAGCCCCCACAGCAGCGCCGCACATCCCACGGCCAGCCCGCAGCCCACCACCAGTGCCACTACTTTTAGGAAAAACAGCACCGCCTGGCGTCCAAAATTCTGCAAATCTCCCGGCGACGCCGTCGCCATCCGTGAAGGGAAAATTAAAAAGGCCAGGTTCTCAATCGCAAACAACAACCCGTTCAACGGCAGCGCCAAGAAAGCGGCCACCAGCAATACAGGCCGCGATGCCGGCGAGAGCGCGGCCGCCGTTCCCAGCAGCAGTCCGTGCACCAGCGTCATCAACACCGTGGGGGCGGCCAACTGTCCGAGCGCCACCGCGGCCGGCCGAATTGGCAGCGCCTTCAAGTTCTCCATCTGGTCGACGTCCCCGCGAAAATCAAACTTCAGCGTGGCCGACAGAAACACCGTCAGCCAGGCCAAACCGCTCGTGATCGGCCCGGCCGCGTTGCGCCGCCCATGGCCCATCAGCACCCCCGGCCCCACCACCATTCCCCCAAACAGCAACACCAGCAGCAGCCCGCGCGACCCCCGCAGCGCCGCCGTCATCTGCCGCCACGCGATGGGCCCGGCCCCGCCCATCCACCAGAACTGGGGCAGATGCCAACGTGTGGAATTCTTGGCACTGAGGGCTGAAAACCCGCCGCGCCGAAGCCGCCGCACCCGCTCATACTGCCGCTGCCCGGCGGCAATCCCGGCCTCCATGAAATTCGCGTCCAGCGAAAAGATCAGCCACAACAGCCCGATATCAAACACCAGCGCCAGCGCCCCCCATTGCAGCAGATCCGGGAAAATCCGCTGAGCTGTCAGCGTGTTCCCAAACACCGCAAATGGCGCCAACACCACCCGCGCCGCGGCCGTCTCCTGAAGGTGCCTGGCCACATCGGCGGCCGACGCGCCGACGCTCGCCGCCCGCGCCTGCATCAGCCCGATCACCAGCAGCCCGGCGAGAATGCCCAGCACGATTTTCCGCCCACGGCTATACGCGCGTTCGGCGACGCTCTGCACCAGCAGCATCGCCACCGTGCTGAAGAACTGAGTAAAGAGCAGCGTCAAGAACACCCCCACGAAGCACGCGATCCACAACGTCGCGTGCTTCAGCAGCACCACCGACAACAGCACCGAGGCAAATAACCCGGCCGCTCCGCTTTTGCCCAGCTTGTACGCCAGCAATTGCCGCCGTGTGAACGGCCCGGCAAACAAAAAATCCACCTCGGCCGGCGTAAATGCGATCGCCTTCTCGCCCGCCGACGTCACCAGGTTCATCAGGCAAATCCCCAGAAGCATCACCGGCACAATCCCCCGCACCACCTGCGGGTCTGTCCGAGCAGTCGTTGTCGCCAGCCACACCGACGGCCCGAGCCAGAGCGAAAATATCACTAGCCCCAGCACGAGAAAAACAGCGCCCCGCACCGACCGCGCCCGCGCAGCATCCGCCGGGCGACCGCTTTGCCCTGCAACAGAATCAGCGTGAAAAGTGCCATCGGCCGCTACTCCGCTTCTGCCAGCCGATTCCCCTCGGTTGCCCGGAAGAACACGTCATCGAGCGAAGCATCGTTCCCCGCCTCGGCGAAGGCCGTGGCCGCCTCCCGCGCCGGCCCGAAGTACAGCCGCTGCCCCCGGTGCAGGATCAGCAGATGCGTACACAAATCCTCGATCAACGTCAGCAAATGGGAGCTGATCACCACGGCCGCCCCGGCCCGCGCCCGGGACAAGATTGACTCTTTCATGGTTCGAATCCCCCTCGGGTCGAGCCCGGTCAGCGGCTCGTCAAACATGATCGCCCGCGGCTGGTGCAGATAGGCGCAGCAGATCGCGGCCTTCTGCCGCATCCCCCTCGACAACTGCTGTGCCGGCGTGTCGCGCTTGTCGAAAAGCTCAAACTGCTCGAGCAGTTGCGTAGCGGCCGGTTCGAAGTTCGTAACGTGATATGCGGCGGCCGTGAATTCCAGGTGCTCCCACACGCTCAGCGCGTCGAACAGCTTCGGATCATCCGGCACATAAGCCAGTTCCTGCTTGGCCGCCACCGGCCGAGCCCGCAACGTCATGCCCCGCCACCACCAGATTTCCCCGCGTGGCCGGGATGATTCCCGCGATCGCCCGCATGGTGGTGGTTTTCCCCGCTCCATTAGGCCCAAGCAACCCCAGCACCTGCCCACCGGCCACCTCAAACGACAAACCTGCCACGGCAATCGTCTCGCGATAGGACTTATGAAAGTCCACCACCTGAATCAACGGAAAGGTATCGCCCGGCTCCAGCACGCTCAATTGCCCAACCTTCGCATCAGTTCACCAACTCTGCCAAAGACCTCCCACAATTGCGCGTTGGCCCGTGCCGCACCCGGAATAAACATCTGCCACATGGCCAATTATTATCAATACCTCACCAGCGCAAGGCAAGTAAGACGCGTATAGACGCGTGGCTCGCATTTAAGCGTGAGGGTCTGCAAAAGCTGCGATTGCCGTTACCCACTCGTCTTCCTTCATACTTCTTCCTTGATACTTGTAATTTTCCCCTCCTCCCTCTTCCTGCGTGCCCTCCGTGTATCCGTGGTTCACCTCCACCCACGTCCATGATCAATCTCCAACCCCACCACTCGCGCACCCCACAAAAAATCTGCTATGCTCCCCCGGCTTTTCCATGAGGACCAGACGCGATGGCGAACACCCAACAACTCCTCGACCGTGCGGCCAACTCTCTCACCGGTAACTACGGCCGACTCCCTTTCGTTATGGTCCGCGGCGCAGGCGCCAAAGTCTGGGATTCCGACGGCAAAGAATATCTCGACCTCTTCGCCGGCTTCGGCGGCGCAATCCTGGGCCATTGCCATCCCGCCCTCATCGAAGCCGCTCAGCAACAGGCCCAAAACCTCTGGCACGTCGGCAACGTCTATTACAACCAGCCCCAGATCGAGTACGCCCAGCGCCTCAGCCAAATCGGCTTTGGCGGCAAGTCCTTCTTCTGCCACAGCGGTGCCGAGGCCAACGAGGCCGCCTGCAAACTCGCCCGTCTCCGCGGCAGCAAACATTCTCCCAAACGCTGGAAAATCATCTCGCTCAACAATAGCTTCCACGGCCGAACCCTGGCCATGCTCGCTGCCACCGGCAACCCCAAATACCGCGCCGGCTTCGAACCCGAAGTCAGCGGCTTCGTGCAAGTCGAGGCCGGCAACTTCGACGCCCTCGCCGCCGCCGTCGATGACGAAACCGCCGCCATCCTCATCGAACCCATCCAGGGAGAAGGGGGGATGAACGTCTACCCGTCCGACTACCCGGCCAAAGTCCGCGCCCTCTGCGACCAGCGCGAGCTCACCCTAATCTTCGACGAAGTCTGGACCGGCTGCGGCCGAACCGGCCGCTGGTTTGCTCACCAACATTTCACCACCGCCACCGGCCACGCCATCCACCCCGACATCATGACTCTCGGCAAAGCCGTCGGCGGCGGCCTGCCCGTCGGCGTCATGTGCGCCAAGCCCGACCTCGCCAACCTCCTCGTCCCCGGCACCCACGGCTGCACACTCGGCGGCAATGCCATTTGCATGGCCGTCGCCAAAACCATCCTCGATGTCATCGAGCAAGAAAATCTCCTCGCCCACGCCTCCCAACTCGGCGAGCACGCCATCGCCCGCCTTCGCGCAAATTCCAATATCGCCCACAAAATCGCCGACATCCGAGGCCGAGGCCTCTTCCTCGGGATCGAGCTCACCACCGCCCCTGTCAAACTCGTTGAGAAAGCCATGGAACGCAACCTCATCGTCAACCTCACGGCCGCCAAAGTCATCCGCTTAGCGCCCCCCATCAACATTCCCCTGCAACAATGGGATCAAGGCCTCGACCAGCTCATCGAGCTCATCGCCTCGCTCTAACCAATAGCCCCATGCCCCATCGCGAAATCATTCTCGCCCTCCTGCTGCTCCCAACCGGTTGCGCCAAAAACGATCCGCGCCCGAATCCCAGGTGCATAACCAGCACATGGTCACGCAAACCCCGCCCCTCGTCCGCCCCATGGAAATGCAGCGCCCCCAGGACGCCCAGCCAAACATGGACCGCCTCGCCCACGTCTACGTCTATCAGCTCAGCCTCCCCTACGGCGCCGTCAGTCGCAGCGTCGAATTCTGGAAACACGTCGACGAGCAGGCCATCGACGTCGGCACCTACGAAGCCCTCTTCCGAAACGGCGTCCGCGTCGGCCAGGCCCCCGTCAGCGACTGGGACTACTTCAGAAACATCCTCATCCACAACCCCGCCGAAACCAAACCCCTCGCCTGCCAGGGCGCCGGCACCTCAACCGTCGAAATCCCCATGAAAGGCGAGATGGCCGAGCAGGTGTTGTTCTTCTTCAATAGCCACAACAACCTCGAAGGCCATTCCTATGGCCGAAGCGCAAACATCCTCTGCATGGAATTTTCCCCCGCCGTGCGCAAGCTCGCCGACGTCCACGTCAAGCTCTGCCCCATGGTCCGCACCCTCCGCAAACAATTTGTAGTCAACGATGAAGAAGACCACAAAGAATTCCAGTACGTCTATCCCGAAAAATTTTACGATTGCAACCTGATCACCGACATCCCCCTGGGCAGCTTTCTGATCATCGCGCCATCCACCGAGGCCAGTTGGAAATCAAGCCTCGGCCGAAACTTCTTCGTCACCGAAGCCGAAGCCGGCCTGCGCGAGCAGGTGTTGCTCATCGTCCCCCAACTCTTCCGCCTCGACAAAGTAGACGATAAACACGCCATAGCCGGCACCGCCCCCAAACACTAACCCTCCTTCCCCGGCTCCCGCGACACCCGCTTCTCTTTCCCCCTCTCCCGGTACTCGGGGAGAGGGCAGGGGTGAGGGTTCTTCGTTTTCCCCAAAAGGCTCCAGCTCGTTCATCATCGACGCGTATAAGTGGAAGTAGTGGGCACCGCCCACCAAACCCTCAATTCCCCCCCCACAACCACCTCAAGCTTCCGCGGATTAAAAAACAATTGCTTCCGCCCAGTCCGCAAAAGATTCTTTCGCCGCAGATCCGACAGCGCCAGGCTGATCGTCTCCCGCGCCACCCCCACCGCCTGCGCCAACTGCTGGTGCGTGATCCGCAAACAGACCCCCTCACCAAGCTGCGACGCCGCCGGCGAATCGCTCAGCCGTTGCAGCGTTCGCACCAGCCGCTTGTGGCAATCATCAAAAATAAGCCCCGCCGCCTCCTCCCGAAACGCCGACAGCTTCCCCGCCAGCTGCCGAATCAACCCCGCCGCGGCCGTTGGATGCTCCCCCAATTGTCGAAAAAACCGCTCCACCCCAATCACCGCCACCACAGACTCCGTCGCCCCCTCCGCCCGCTCCCCGTACTGCGCAAGCCCCGCCAGCGCCGCCGCCCCACACCAATCCCCCTCTCCCAGAATCTCCACCAGCCGCCGCGATCCCGCCGGACTGATCTGATGCGACCGAATCTGCCCCTCCAGAATATAAAACAGCTTGTCGGCCGAATCGCCGGGCTCATAAAGCACGCCGCCGGCAGGCACATGCACGCGCTTCCCGCCCACGGCGAGATCGGCCAGTAGTGTCACAAAATTAGTCTGCCCCTTGGAAAGGTAAGGCACGGCAACAGCTTGCATAGGTAAAAGACTTACGCCCGCAACCCTCGCAAGGTTCCCCGAAACCAAGGACTTTGTAGGGTGGGCCCGCCCACCAGCCCCCCCCCAAAAAAAATCTAAAACTGCTCACTCCCCTCATTCACCGGCACAACTTTCTGAATCAGCAAACAGTTCCGCCCCTTGTATTCCGTCACCACCCCCGTCACCCGAAACTTCAAATCGCGATTCGTCGTCGTCAGCGCATTCTCCATGCTCATCAAATTCAAATTCGGCAAAATAATCATCGGCGGATCCTGCATCGTCTTCCCATCCGCCTCAAACGAAAACTCCATCTGCGCATTGTTCACACGCGTCAGCCGGCCAAGCCGGTTCACCACATAATTCCCCTCCCGCACCAACTTCACCTCCGGGCACCCGGCGCAACCGCGTTGGCGCCGGAAGTACTGTCAATCGTCGGAGCATCCTGCACCGGCTGAAGCACCTGCGCAGAAGGATTCGACGGCCTCAGCAAATTGCGCAGAACAGCATCGTTCGGCGCCACCGCCCCCGTCGGCCGAGTTGTCGCCGGCCTCGTGCTCTGCGCCCCAGCGCCCGACACCGCCAACAGAACGACGCAAATGAACATTGACACGCGCATAATGCTTCCTTCGTGAAGTCGGCCTCCAAAGCCGCTGCTCCCAAACCGTTGCTACAAGTATCGGTCCGAAGGGTCCGCCGGGTCAACAGACGTGCGATCGATGCTACTGTGTTTTTGTCGGCGTGATGCTCATCCGCCCCTCCGTCGGCGCGGTCGCTGGCGGAGCTTTCATCTCCTCCCCATGCGAAGCTACCGCCGCCGGAAGCAAATCAACCATCCTGAAATAGAGCGGCTGATCCACCCCTTCCACGCCGCTCTGCATCTGCACATTCACCCGCAAAATGCCTCGTGGCCGGCCACCGCATTCAAAAGACAACGGCCCGAGGCTGAATCTCATAACCACCCGCGCACGCACACTCCTCAGCCAGAGGAGCCGGCACAAATACAACCTGCCCCTGGGCAAACGACGCAAAAAACAAAACGCTGGCGATGACAAATGCTCTGCACATGCACCCGTCCTACCGCGCCCAACTTTCCGACGACCCATAAAAACGCGGCCCCCGGCTGCCAACCGCCATCCAACAGGTGAATCTGGAGAGCCCCTGCCGAATGTCCCGCTGCCCCTCACCGCCCGTTGTACTTAGGCCCACTGCCCAATGCAGCTTCTCCTCAGCGACCGCCATTGCAGATTGTCCGGGTTCTCAATCAGCAGCACATCGTTCGGGCTTCGCCGCACAATCACCTTGTCCCCCGGCCCAAGCCGCGTGCTCGCCTGCCCATCACAAAACAGCGTCGTCCCCAGTTCACCGTCGCAGCCATCACCACGATCGTGCTCTGCGCACTCACCACCACCGGCCGAAACGACAGGCTGTGCGGGCAGATCGGCGTGATGCACATCGCCTGAACATCCGGGCTCATGATCGGCCCGCCCGCCGAACGTTATACGCCGTCGATCCGCTGGGCGTAGCGATGATCATCCCATCCCCGAAATAGCTCACGCCCGTCTCCCTGTCAATCCCCAGCCGCAGCTCAATCATATGGAAAGGCGGGCCGGCCGTGACCACCGCATCGTTCAGCGCCGTCGCCGAAAACCGCCTCACCCGCGCCACGTCCTGCACGCTGCAAACATCAAACGCCGGCGCCTCGTCATCCACCACCGACGTCTCAATCATGCTGCCGCCGGCTCACCGGCAGCTTCTCTTTCAAGATCGCCTCGAAATGCGTCTCCAACTGGTCCGGCGTAAAACTCGCCAGAAATCCCAGCCGTCCGAAGTTCACCCCAATCAGCGGAATCGCCTGCCCATTCAGCCGCCGTGCCGCCGAGAGCAGCGTCCCATCCCCCCCAGCACCAGCATCGCATCCGCCTCCAGCGACGACAGGTCGAGTCGCCGGTCCGTGTCCACCCCGACCAGCAGCCCACTCGCCTCCAGCCGCGCCCGCAGCCCCTCTAGCGCCGGCTGCACGCTGCGGCTTATCCAGATTGGCAACGATAAAAATTTCCGCCGAAGCTGCCGAATCGGATTGCGGTAGGTGAAGGTCGTTCAATAACTAACCCAAAAAAAAGCGGTCGCCCGGAAAAGGCGGCCGGGGAAACGAAGGCACAAGGCCAATTCTGCTTAGGGCTGCTTCGTTTCCGACCTGACCCGGTTCACAGCCGACCCTTGCATCGCACCCGGCCACCCATTCAAGGCGACCAAATCCTAATCACGCCAACCTCCGATTATCCCAGTTTCATCCCCCATGTCCAGCCACCAACGGCTTCCAACATATCCCTCCTCCCAATAAAAGTTTCGCAGTCGCCCAAAGGGCGACAACCAACACCACAAACCAGCCAACCCGCCCCGCCTATGCCCTCCAACAAAACTCTCCCCAACCGTAGCATGTGCGTCCCGCCCCTGTCCCTCATCAAGACGCTCCCCACCCTCCTTGTCCATCGCATCCCGCAGCATCGGCACCCCCCCCACGCCCTTCATCAAAAAATCTCCCCCTCCCCCACAACCACCCCTCCCGAATCTGCCCACACACCACCCCCATCCACTGGCCACAAACCCCAACCCGCTGTACAAGATTCCAAATCGGCCGCACCCCTTCGATCCAGAACCGCCCACTCTCCCACACCCTCAAACCCAACCCCCAATCCCATGGCCGGCAGAAAATATGACGACCTTAGCAAAGAAGAGTTCGTCCGCCTTCTCGAATTCCGCGACCGCCGCGACGCCACGCGTTTTGGGCTGGTATGGGAAGCCAACGAGATCGAACGCGACAAGGCGCTCAACGACGATTTCGTCGCCCTCGACCTCGACAAATCGCCTGTTGCCTCTTTCCCCCTCTGTAGGCCGCTGGCCCCTGGCGGAACCTCCTTATCGAAGGCGACAACTTCGACGCCCTCCGCTATCTTCGCATGACCTTCGCCGGCCGTGTCAAGTGCATCTCGCCAACGCATCGCTGAAACGGATGTCGCCGGAGGTGTCGCGTCGGATTTTAGCTAAAATCCAGCGCCTGCAAAATGATCTGGCTGGAGACGTGAAGCGATTGAAATCATTTGTCCCCAACTACCGGCTGCGCGTGGGCGATTGGCGTGTGTTGTTCGACGTCGATGAGGAAAAGATCATTGTTCACGACATCGAGCATCGATCCGAAGCGGACAGATTGAACCATGAGGTCCATCATGCAAAAAACAGAATACGACGTGCTGGTAAAAAATGGCAGGGAACGATTCATCGTCGTTCCGGAGAAAGATTTCGAGGCGCTGCGGCAGCAACTGGAAGACGAGGCCGACTTTCGGATTATCGAGGAATCCAAGAAGCGCAATGCGGGCAAACCGTTGATTCCTTTCGAGCAGGTCAAGCGGGAATTAGCCGTATTACACAGTCGCAAAGCGAAAAAAATGAAACGGGGGGCCGACAAAGATGCTCACAATGAAACCCACGTTTATCCAGGAGAACGGCAAGGCGAAGTTTGTCGTCTTCAGTATGAAAGATTTCGCCGCAAACAAAGACGCCCTGGAAGACGCGGAGGATTTGCACATTCTCGATGAAGCCAGCGCCCTGGCGCAGGCAAAAGATGCATCCCGCACAACGAGATTCTCGAAGAATTCGGACTGGCCCGCCTCCTTCGCCAGGCCAAAGAGTCCGCGACCGATGAACCGCGCATCCCCTATGCTGAGGTCAAACGTGTCCCGATTTCATCGTCGGCATCAACCAGCGCCCTTGCGAGGATGGCGGCCTTCTCACCGATACCAAATACGCCTACGAAACCACCCGAGAACTCCCCAAGCTCCTCGCCGACCACGCCGCCTACGGACGCGTCGTGATCGTCACCAAAAGCACCTCGCACCAAAGATGGGAAATCGCCCACATCAATCCCACATCCAACGCCCCCGACATCGCCGGCCCCTTCCGCATCACCGACGCCGCCCACTATTAAACGCTCCCCCCGCGCCGTAGCACGGGCGTCCCGCCCGTGTCCCCTAGCCCCTATCCCCTAGCCCAGCCCTAGCCCTAAACCTCCTCCCCCTCCGTGCCCTCCGCGAACTCCGTGGTGAAAAAAATCTATGCACTCCCAGACCCAAACATATACCAAATATACAAATCTGATTTTCCTAACATTTAACTTGACACATCGCTAGCAGAACCCTAAACTCCCCCACAGCGAACTGAACCACTCAATCAGTTCCCAATGAACACGGGGAGGCCAAGACCAA
>CAWBEY010000008.1:0-18289 GCA_963788015.1 uncultured Phycisphaerales bacterium | reverse complement strand
GCCCTCGAAGCCGTCGCCGTGGCCAAGACACGCTGCCCTGGGGGTATCGGTGCTGATCAATCTAATCCTGCTGATCATTGTCCTGAAAAAGTAGACGACCCAAAACAGCCGAGGTGGGAGATTCGCACTGCATTCATTGGCCTGGGGATCATGGGCAAGCCGATGGCGGGGCATCTGCTGGCGGCGGGGCATGCGCTGACGGTGCATACACGAACCAAATCCAAAGGTGAGGAACTGCTGGCGAAAGGGGCCGCGTGGGCGGATTCTCCTGCGGGCGCGGCGCGCGAGGCGGAGGTGGTGTTCATTTGCGTGACGGATACACCGGACGTCGAGCAGGTGGTGGGCGGGGAAAATGGGATTCTGTCTGCCGCGCGGGAGGGGCTGATTGTTGTGGATCATTCGACGATCTCGCCGTCGGCCACGCGTGCTATGGCGCAGCAACTGGCGGCGAAGGGGGCGCGGTTTCTGGATGCGCCGGTGAGCGGGGGCGACGTGGGGGCGCGGAACGGAACGCTGTCGATCATGGTGGGCGGGGAGGAGGCGTGCTGGAGCGGGTTTGGCCGTTGCTTGAGGCGTTTGGGAAGACGATCACGCACTGCGGGGGGAGTGGGACGGGGCAACTGACGAAGCTGGTGAATCAGATTTTGGTGAGCGTGACCAATTTGGCCGTGTGCGAGGCGCTGGTGTTCGCGGAGAAGAACGGACTGGACGCGGGCAAGACGCTGGCGGCGATTGGCAGCGGGGCGGCCGGATCGTGGCAACTGGCTCACCTTGGGCCGAGGATGGCGGCGCGGGGATTTTGCGCCGGGGTTTACGATTGATCTGCAGCAGAAGGATTTGCGACTGGTGATGGAGGCGGCGGCGGAGGCGAAGGTGCCGCTTGTGGCCGGGTCGCTGGTGCATCAGCTATTTGGCGCGGCGCAGGCGGCCGGGGATGGAGGGGCGGGGACGCAGGCGCTGTTTCGGGTGATTGAGCGGCTGGCGACGGGACGATGAGACACTCGCCTGTCGCGGCGAGTATGATGGCGGGCGGCTTTATACGAGGGAACATTTCATGATGAAGCGATTATGGATCGTGCTGTGCATGGCGGCGCTGGCGGTTGGGGTGGGCGCGTGCAACAAAGGAGATGAGAAGAGCGGGGCGGCCAAGCCGTTAAATATCGCGGTGATTCCAAAGGGGACGACGCACGAGTTTTGGAAGTCGATTGAGGCGGGGGCGCGGCAGGCAGGGAAGGATTTGGGGGTGCAGATCCAATGGAAAGGGCCGGTGCTGGAGAGGCAAGGCGAGGAGCAGATCAAGATCGTGGAGCAGTTTTCGTCGGAAGGAATCAGTGGGATTGTGCTGGCGCCGCTGGATGACATTTGGCGCTGGTTCGGCCGGTGCAGGAGGCGATGAACAACAAGGTGCCGGTGGTGATTTGCGACTCGGCGCTGAAGGGTGAGGCGGGGAAGGATTTCGTGAGTTTCGTGGCGACGGACAACAAGGCCGGCGGGGTGTTGGCCGGTGAGCGGCTTTTGAGGAAGCTAATCGGGGAAAGGGGAAGGTGGTGATGATGCGGTACGACCAGGGATCGGCCAGCACGATGGACCGGGAGGCAGGGGTTTCTGGAGGTGATGGGGAAGAACCCGGAGATTACGGTGACGATATAGAACCGGTTTGGCGGGCCCACGACGGACAGCGCCAAGCCGGCGGCGCTGGAGCTATTGGACAAGATCAAGGAGGCGGATGGGATATTTGCCTCCAACGAATCCAACACGTTTGGCGTGCTGTTGGCACTGCGGCAGGAAGGGCTGACCAAGAAGGCGAAGTTTGTGGGGTTTGACAGCTGGGCCGATCTGATCGAGGGACTGCAGAACGGGGAGATCGATGCATTTGTGGCGAAAACCCGACGAAGATGGGGTATGAGGCGGTGCGGGTGCTGGTGGAGCATCTGCGGGGCAAGACGGTGCAGCCGCGGCTGGATAGCGGGGTGAAGCTGGTGGGGGCCGAGGATTTGAACGATCCGGAAGTGAAGAAGTTTCTTGGGCTTTGATAGCAGATGCAATCAATGGTCATTCAGGATTTTGGCGGGGATTTGCATTCGCGTGAGCGGCTGCGAATGAGGGGGGTTCGCAAGCGGTTTGGGGCGACGGTGGCGCTGGCGGGGGTTGATCTGTGCGTGAAAGCGGGGGAGGTGCTGGCGCTGGTGGGTGAAAACGGGGCGGGCAAATCGACGCTGATGAAGATCTTTCAGGGCGCATCAGGCGGATGGAGGGGAGATGTTTCTGGATGGGGCGCATATCGGCCGCGCGATCCGCTGGAGGCGCGGCGGGCGGGGGTGGCGATGATTTATCAGGAGCTGGCGCAGGCGCCGCATCTGTCGGTGATGGAGAACATTCTGCTGGGGGCGGAGCCGACGATTGGGCCGGTGATCGATTGGCGGGAGGTGCGGCGGCGGGCGGGTGAGGCGCTGCGGAGCTGGGACGGCCGGAGATTTCGCTGGATGTGCCGGTGGGAAGGCTTTCGGTGGCGCAGCGGCAGTTGGTGGAGGTGGCGCGGGCGATTGCGGTGGGCTGCCGGGTGCTGGTGTTGGATGAGCCGACCAGCAGCCTGACGAGCCACGACATTCCGCAGCTGTTTGCACTGATGCGTCGGCTGCACGATCAGGGGCATGCGATCGTCTATATCTCGCATTTTCTGGAGGAAGTGCGGGAGATTGCGGATCAGTTGACGGTGCTTCGCGATGGGCGAAGCGGGGGGGGCGGGTCGGCTGGATCGTTGGCATTGGCGAGATGATCGGGCTGATGGTGGGGCGGAGCGTGGAGGACCTTTATCCAAGGTCGGCGCACGTGGCGGGGGAGGTTGTGCTGGACGTGGCGGAACTGGCCGGAGTGACCAAGCCGCGTGGGGCGAGCTTGCAGCTTCGGCGGGGGGAGGTGCTGGGGATTGCGGGGCTGGTGGGGGCGGGGCGAACGGAGTTGCTGCGGGCGATTTTTGGGCTGGAGAAGATTAAGTCGGGGAAGATTCGGCTGGGGTCGTACATTGGGCCTGCATCACCGACACGAAGGTGGGGGCAGGGGGTGGGGCTGGTGAGCGAGGATCGCAAGTCGGAGGGGCTGGCGCTGAATCTGAGCGTCGCGGAGAATTTGACGCTGCCGAGTCTTGGGGCGGTGGTCTGGCCGGGAAGGGAGGCGGCGGCTTCGCAGACTTGGATTGAGCGCCTGGGGATTCGCTGTCGTGGGCCGGGGCAGCGGGTGGGGGATTTGTCGGGAGGAAACCAGCAGAAGGTGGCACTGGGGCGGCTGTTGAATCATGGCGTGGATGTGCTGCTGCTGGACGAGCCGACGCGGGGGATTGACGTGGGGTCCAAGAGCGAGATTTATCGGCTGATTGACAAGCTTGCGTGCGGGGGTAAGGCGGTGTTGATGGTAAGCAGCTATCTGCCGGAATTGCTGGGCGTGTGTGATCGGGTGGCCGTGATGTGCAAGGGGCGGCTGACGCAGGCGTGGAGAGTGAACGAGTTGACCGAGCATGATTTGCTGACGCAGGCGATTGGCGCGGAAAATCAGGGGGTTGGATGATGACTTCACAGAAATTGGAATATGCCAAGGCTCCTGTCGGGCGCAGGCCGATCTGGGCGGGGGTGCTGGCGCGGCTCGGGCCGGTGCTGGGGTTGGTGCTGGTGTTTGGGCTGTTTGCGATTCTTCGGCCGCGGACGTTCCTGCCGTGGAACAATGTGAAGCTGATGCTGCTGCAGACGGCCGTGGTGGGGACGGCCGCGCTGGGGATGACGCTGATCATTATCTCTGGCGGGATCGATCTTTCGATGGGGTCGAACATCGCGCTGACCACCGTGGCAATCGCGCTGGCGCTGACGCATGGGGCGTCGCCGGCTCTGGCGGCAATGGTTGGTGTCGGCGTGGCGGGGTTGGGGGGACTGCTGATTGGGTTGCTGATTACGCAGCTTCGGCTGATGCCGTTTATCGTGACGCTGGGGATGTATGTTGCGCTGCGGGGGACGGCGCAGCAACTGGCAGGAGGGACGCGGGTGATCCGCCGAACGCGACCTGGCTTGACGCACTGCTGCGGACGCCGCGCGATGGCTTGAGCTGGATGGTGCTGCCGCCGGGCGTTTGGCTGATGATTGGCCTGGCGCTGGTGGTGTCAGGCATCGTGCGCTGACACGCGCTTTGGGCGGCACGTGTTCGCCGTGGGATCCAATGAGCAGACAGCGCGGCTGTGCGGCGTGCGGGTGAAGACGACCAAGGTGCTGATCTATTTAACGGGCGCGATGCTGGCGGGGGTGGCGGCAGTGCTGCAGTTTTCTTATCTGACGGTGGGCGATCCGACGACCGCCAACGGGATGGAGCTGAGCATCATCGCGGCCGTGGTGATCGGCGGGGCAAGCCTGAACGGCGGCGAAGGATCGGTGTTTGGCTCGGTGATTGGGGCGCTGGTTATGACGGTGATCAGCAATGGTTGCACGAAGATCGGCCTGAGCAATGCGGTGCAGATGATCGTGACGGGGGCGATCATCATCACGGCGGTGGCGCTGGATCAGCTTCGGCAGAAGCGCGGCCAATGAGTGGGCGGCGCCTGCGGCGTCCTACAATCGCGGCATGAGACGTTCCTTTTTCGTTGTGACCCTGATGCTGAGCGGTCTGGCAATCGTTGCTTCACTGAGCGGATTGGGTTGTCGCGATTTGCACACCCGGGTGTCGCAGCGGACGCTGTATTCGGGGCCGACCACATATCCGGCCGCGGTGGAAGATTGGCCAGGCTGGCGCGGGCCGCGCGGGGATGGGATATCTCGGGAGACGATCGCGCACACGTTTGGGGCGGAGGGCCCAGCGCGGCTTTGGTCGGCCGACGTGGGCCTGGGATATGCGAGCCCGGTGGCCGTGGCGGGGCGGGTTTATCTGTTCACGTTGAACGACCGCAAGGAGACGCTGACGGCATTTGAGGCCGGGAGTGGGAAGATCGTGTGGTCGCAGGAGGATGTGAGTGGAGCAGGATGGGCCAGCGGGTATCCGGGGACGCGGGCGACGCCGGCCATTGATGGTGGGAAGATTTATACATTGGGGGGCGCGGGGGAACTGGTGTGCCGGGATTTGAGCGATGGCAAAGAACAGTGGCGCATTAATGTGGTGAAGCGGCTTGGGGTTGGGCTGCCCGGGTATGGGGCGGCTTCCAGCCCGCTGGTGGCCGGCGATAAGGTGTATGTGCAGACGGGGCAGGGCGGGCCGATTGTGCTGGCGCTGAATAAGAATACCGGCGCGATTGCGTGGGAATCGGAGGCCAGGGGCGTGGCGGGGTATGCGCATCCGATCTTGATCGACAATCCGGTTCGGCTGGTGGTGCTGGGCGGGGATGCGGTTTTTGGGATGGATCCGGAGACGGGAAAGACGATCTGGTCTTATCCGTGGCGGACGAATTTCGACGTGAACTCCGCGACGCCGGTTTATGCCGATGGGCACTTGTTTATCACCAGTGCTTACGATCACGGGTGCGCGATGCTGAAGATTTCGGAGGATGCAGTCAGCAGGGAGTGGGAATCGCGGAAGGTGATGGCACGATTTCAGCCGCCGATTCTGGATCGCGGGCTGTTGTTTGCTAATTCGGAGGGGACGATCAAATGTCTGTCGTGGCCGGACAGGCAGGTGAATTGGACGGGCGCCGATTCGGAATTGCGGGCGGGCATTGGAGGCTCGATGCTGCGGGTTGGGGATGAGCTTTTGATTCTGTCGGATCGGGGGAAGCTGATCGTTGCCCATGCGGATTCGGCCGGGATTGGCGTGCTGGCGCAGGCGCAGCTGATGGATGATCGGGAGGTGTGGGCGACGCCCCTGCTCTATGGGGGGCGGCTTTATGCCAAGGGGACGCGCGAGCTGGTTTGCTTTGATATGAGTGGGCGCGTGAAGTGACGAAAGCCTCAGGAGGGAGGATCGTCGAAGTCGCGCTGGCCGAGGATTTCATTGACGACGGGGCGGATGGCGTCGTAATCGAAGCCGCGGCGCATCAGCATGCCGACGAGCCGGCGCTTGGCGACGAGAGGATCGAGCCTGCGCAGTCGCGGGGCCTGCTCGAGCGCCAGTTCGCGGGCGACGGCCGTTGGATCGGTGGCGCTGTAGACGTCATCCAATGCGCGCTTGGCGACGTCGCCGTGGACCCCGGATTTCATCAGCTCAATTTGTGCCCGGCGCCGGCCGTGGTGCTTGTGCTGGGCAACTGACTGCGCCTCGGCCTGCGCGAAGCGGGCGTCGTCGACATAGCCCATTCGCTGCAAATCATCGAGAACGGCGTCAATGGTGATCTGGGCATATTCGCCGCGGCGAGCTTGCGCGACAGTTCCATGCGGCTATGAAGGCGGGCCTGAATCAGGCGCAAGGCCTTGTCCAGACATTCCTGGCGCACTTCGCCATCGAGGATCGTAACGACTTGCTCGGCGGAAAGAACAAGGCCTTCGCGCAGGTGAAAGCGCGCCACCACGTTCAGATTGCAGCCGAAGGCAAAATGGCCGTCGAGGTAGACGCTGCGGCGGTTGGCGGCGCGTTTCTGTTCCGCGATGCGCGTGATGAGGGGCATCACTCTATTGTATGTGTTGCCCGGCCGTTATGGGCGGGAGGCGGGGCTGAACCATTCCTGGCTTTCGCCGATCTTCTCAAATCCGAGGGAGCGGTAGAGGCCGAGGGCGGGGGCGTTGTCAGTCGCGACGTGGAGGAAGACGCGCTTGAAGAGGGAGCGGGCACAGATTTCCAGGGCCCTGCTCATGAGGGTGATGCCGATGCCTTGCCGGCGAAAACCCTCGGCCACGTAGAGGGGCTCGATGCGCCCGATGTCGCCGACAACCAGCACGCCAACAGCGCCGGCGGCCGCGCCATCTTTGAGGGCCAGCAGCGCGTCGTAGTGCGGATCGTCCAGATGGAGCATGGCCGCCTCAGCGAGTTGTGGCTCGTGCATCGCAAGGGCGCGCTCGTGGGCGAGGCCGCCCCAATGGCGATAGCTGGCGCGGGCGGGGATGATCTTCAGCCCCCCCACTTCGCGGTCAAGGCCCGAAGGACGCTGCCGCAGCAGCATGACGTCGGCCAGTTGCGGACGATAGCCTGCCGCGTGCAGGTGATCGGTGATGGGCTTGGTTTGTGCAGCCGGGGCGGAGGGGTTCATCACCCATTTCCAGCAGGAAACGCCATGGCCGGCGAAAAAAGCGTCCACTTCGCCCACCACCTGTGCTGCGGTGGTTTGAGGCGGCAGCGCGACGTCGCGGATGTGATTGGCGTTGTAGACGCGGGGAAGTTGCGGATTGACGATGGCCGTGCCGGCATCAAGGGCATGTTCTTCGCCGAGATGACCGGCCCACAGATGCTCGGTTTTTTCAAAGAGGCGCAAGAGGTCGCGCGGGGCAGGCTCGGATCGATCCTGAATGACTGTCAAACCCATGGGGGTATCTTAGCCGAGTCGCGCAAGAACGTTCATGTATTGAGTGGCACTGTTCAAGAGTTGGAGCGTTCGGCTAAGATCGACTCACGATGCGCGTTCGACTTTCCAAACAGTTTCATTTTGAGGCCGCCCACGATTTGCCCACCTTTCCCGAAGGGCACAAATGCCGCCGGCTTCATGGGCATTCGTTTCGTTTTGATGTGATTGTCGAAGGGGAAGTCAATCCGCAAATGGGGTATCTCATTGACTATGGCGACATCAAAAAGGCCGCCGATCCGCTGGTGAGCCGCCTTGACCATTTCTATCTCAACGAGATCGAAGGCCTGTCGAATCCGACCAGCGAGAACCTGGCGAAATGGATTTGGGAGCGGCTTAAACCTGTCCTCCCGCAGTTAATGGGCATTTGCGTTTACGAAACCTGTACGTCCACGTGCGAATACCGCGGGGATTAAGCCATGATCCGGCGCAAGGCGGGCAACGACTTCCTGCTCATCACGCAGAACGATCACGCGATTTTGTCTGGGAAGCTGGCGGAACATTTTGGCAACGCGCGATTCGCACGGCCCCAGCCGCGTCAGGAAACCATCGACGCGGCCAGCCTGCATGATTGCGGCTGGCCTATCCACGACGATGCCCCAACTCTCAACGCCAGGGGCGAACCAATCGACGTATTCGAATCGCCGGTGGCGCTGGCGGTCCAGGTCTGGTCCACCTCGGCCCAGCGCGCTCGAAACGCATGGGCGACTATGTCGGGCTGCTGGTGAGCCTTCACGTGCTGAATCTCTCCGGGTTTCTTGGCTGCCGAGTTCTGACCCGACGCGAGCAGTTTGAAATGAATCAATTTCAGCAGGGAGAGTTCGAACGGCAGGAAAACCTGCGGCGGCGGCTTGGGCTGCGGACTGACATTCCGCTGAATTTTGGCTTGGCGCCGGGCAAGGGAAGGCCGAGGATCAACTGGCTTACAACTACGACATCGTGCGGCTGACCGATCAGATTAGTCTCGGCCTTTGCTGCACGAATCCGCCGTTTGGAATAGTAAAACGGCCGGGGCTTGAACAGGATAAGATGGAATTGCGGCGACAAAACGATTGGAAGGTCGTGATATCGCCCTGGCCCTTTGATGTCGGGGATCTGGCTCTCGATGTTCCGTTTCGACGGCTTCCCGCCGCGCAATATGAAAATGAGGACTCGTTTCGGGCGGCATTCCATGATGCGCCAGTGGAACACGAGCGGGTTATGGTGGAGGCGGTGTAGACATGGCGGCACTGGTGGTTCGATTACGTTTAGCCCGACAAAGTTAGGCTTTCGAGGTATAATCCGTCGGACGTAAAGGCAGAAACCATTATGAATTTCACACTTTCACCGCAGCTTGAGCAACTGGTCAACGATCAGATTAAAAGTGGGCAATATTGCACTGTGGATGAAGTCATGGCTGAAGCATTGCGGCTGCTCGATGAGAAGGACCGTCGCCATGCCCAGCTTCTCAAGGAGCTCCACGCTGAAATCGCCGTTGGAATGGAGCAGTCAGATAATGAGGATGTGGTGGATGGCGAGGAGGTCATTGCAGAATTGCGTCGAAAGACGAGCGATCTTCGGCGGCAAGGCCGATGAAGCTGACCATGCGTCCTGACCCTCGCCGCCAAAGCCGACGTTGATGACAGTGGATGCACGTTCCTACGCCTCCCGATCCACCGCCGCCGCGATCCGCTTAATCGCCCGCATCATCTCCTCAAACTGCTTGGGCGTGATCGACTGCGCGCCATCCGTCAGGGCGTGTTCCGGATCGGCATGCACCTCGACAATCAGTCCATCGGCCCCGGCGGCGACGGCCGCCCGGCACATGCTGTCAACGAGATAACTTTTGCCGGTGCCCTGGCTGGGGTCGATGACGACGGGCAGGTGGCTGACGCGGTGAAGTTCGGGAACGGCCGCCAGGGCCAGGGTGTTGCGCACGTAATCTTCGTAAGTGCGAATGCCGCGCTCGCACAGGATCACATTGGTGTTCCCCTTGGCCATGATGTACTCAGCGGCCAGCAGGAATTCTTCCAGCGTGGCGCTCATCCCGCGCTTCAGCAGGACGGGTTTCGGCTGCTCGCCCGCGGCCGTCAGGAGATTGAAGTTCTGCATGTTGCGCGCACCGATCTGCAGCACGTCCGCGTACTGCGCCATGAGCGGCATCTGCTCGACGGCCATGACTTCCGTCACCACCGCCAGGCCGGTTTGCTCGCGGGCCAGCGCCAGGTATTTCAGCCCTTCCTCGGCCAGTCCCTGAAACGAATACGGATTGGTCCGCGGCTTGAACGCCCCGCCGCGCAAGCCAACCGCGCCGGCCTCCTTCACGGCATGCGCGATTTCCAGCAGTTGGTTTTTGTTCTCGACGCTGCACGGCCCGGCGATGACGCCGACTTTATTACCGCCGATGCGGGCGCTGCCGTTTTGAAGCATGGCGACGATGGTGCGATCTTTCTTCACTTCCTTGGAGGCCATTTTGTACGGTGCCAAAATGGGCACGACTTTGTCCACGCCATCGACTGATTCGACGGCCGTGCGGTCCTTGAAGCGGTCGTTGCCGATGACGGCCACGACGGTGCGTTCCTCGCCGACGATGACATGTTCCTTGAGTCCCATTTCTCTCACCAGTTGAATAACGTGATTGACCTGCTGTTGCGACGCGCTGGGTTTCATGACGACGATCATCAGAGTTCTCCGCTAAAGGGTGAGAGACGCCAAAACACGGCCTGCCTCGCTGGAAAAGATACAGAAAAAAAAGAGAATAAAAAAACCCCAGGACCGCGTCCTGAGGCACTTGTTTCATGGCTATCCCAGCCGGCTCAGAACGCGGAATCTTCATGGCTAAAAAAATAGCCAAACCAAAACCCGAAGCTGCGCATCGCGGCGTTCATGTGGAGCATAGAATAACCGGCGAATTGGCGTGCGTCAAAGCGAAAGGTGTGGAAATCCGGCGTCGAGTGCTGGCGTTAACTTGACAAGGGCGGGGGAACAAAGGACAAGTGGTAGGCGAAGAATACGGGGCGTAGCTCAGCTTGGCTAAGAGCGCCTGGTTTGGGTCCAGGAGGTCGCAAGTTCGAATCTTGTCGCCCCGATTGATGTTTCCTTACGAGTTTGCTTGACGTTTGGGATCTTGACTTACAAGGTGGCGCTGTTCCGAGCCGAGAACAAGAGGTATTCAGAGAGCGGTTGGCACAGAGGTATTGTGCCGCCGACGGCGAGCGAGATTTCTTCCCCGCTGGAATATCTAAAAACAAAGAAGCTCACTTTTCAGTGATCTTCCTTGCAGCGCGAAAATTGTGAAGAGGGGAATCTCTTCCCGCCATTGGCCCCCCCAAGCATCTCTAACAAACTCAGCATACCATACAACCTAAACGAATGTGGTCCTGGGTATGAAAGCCCAAGCCATTTATAGCGGACGGTTGCCTAACCTCCGGGGGGCGGGTGGGTCTATTTCCATGTTCCGGGAATCGAATGTCGAACGACTCGGATGGCTCTTTTTTCTATAGGTGATTTATGCGATTTGGATGGATGACTTCGGCGGCGTTGGCTTTGGGGGTTTGTGCGGTGGCGCTTCTTTCGTGAAGGCCGACGGGTATCGCGACGATCGGGGGCGTCGCGATTATCGCGAGCGGTACGACGAACGGCGCGGGAACGCGAACGTGGCCGTGGATGTACGGGATTTGCCCCGGCCGGTGTTTGACGCGGTGGCCTGCGAAGCGCGCGGCCGGGCGGTGGAGTCGGCGCAGTTCGTCCGCAATCAGGGCAACGAATATTTCCGCGTCCGGATCGACAATCGCGGCGGCGACCAAACGATGCTGGTCGCGACCGATGGCCGTGTAATCAATCCCGACGAGCAGACTTATCGCGGGGAGTATCGGCGCGATGAGCATGGCCACTGGGTGCAGTGCCGGTGAAACGAACTTCGAATGGGATTGCCGCGCAACTTTTGGTCGCGCGGTTTTTTTTGCGCCTTGATCGACGAAATTACTCGTGCGAAGTGGTTTGGAGGTTTGGCCGCCGCTGAAATACTCGGACGAAGCACTCCCTGTTGGAATCCGACGGCGTCGCGAGGCGAAGGGTTAAAATTTCTTCACAGGGGACACCGTTGACCAGCGTGAGCGGAACCGGCCCGGAATAAGGCGAATCGTAAAGATAAAGGAGATTTGGTGGTGAGCCGGAGTTCCAGGCGGCCAGGGACGAGGGCCGACGCGTGTCGAGCGGTTGGTCGAGGAAGTAGCTGGTCCATGGGGATTGGCCGACGATGGGAGAGTTGGGGTGCGTTTGGCGGATCTCATGGGTGGCGTCGGCGACGATCTGCTGGTGGGGCAGGAGCAGGTGGGGGCGGGCGGCGGCGGACCAGGCGGGAACGAGGGTGAACAGGCCGGCGCACAGGGCGAGGGCGGCGGTGAGGCGATTGGGCAAGAGCGCCAGGGCGATGAACGTGGCGGCGAACAGTTGCTGGCCAACGCGCGGGATCGGGAGGTTGGGGTGGGCGAACAGGCCGATGAACAGGGCAATGGCCGCGGGGAGGAGGAGAAGAGTGTGCGGACGGGCGCGGAGGGTGGTCGCAGACGCGAGCAGTTTGAGGAACGGCGAAAGTCCGAAGGCCGCGAGAATGGCCATCCACGGAGCGGCCGGGAGGAGGAAGCGAGGATAGCCGCCGCTGGAAAAGCTGTTGAAGATGAAGAGCAGGGTCTGGAGGAGGAGCAGGCCGATGGTGGCGAGGGCGATGAAGAGGCGGAGGCGGCTTGTTGAAGACGAAGGCGAGAAGGCGCGAAAGGTGGGATGATGCCGTTTGATTTGAAATGATCGTGTGAGGATGAGGGTGATGCCGGTGATGGCCAGGGCGGTGGGGAGGAGTCCTGCCAGTTGGAGCCAGTGGTTGAAGAAGGTGAGCGGGCTGCCGTGGCCCAGGGCGCTTGAAGGTTTGGTCTCGAAGAAGCGCGAAAGGGGGAGCGGATCGTGGCTGAGGCGGCAGAGGAGGTTCCATGCAAGTTCACCCCAGGTGAGGAGCAGCGCCCCAACCAGGTCGCGGCGGTAGAGAAAGTAGACGCCTACGGCCAAGAGCAAAACGACGCTCTCGTGGCGCGTCAGGGGAAGCAGCGCGAACACCAGGGCGGCCAATCGCCGGCGGCGGCGGGTAAGCAAGTAGGTGCCGAGCACAGCGTAAAACGCGGCGATGGTTTCTGTCGTGGGCGTAAAGCTGAGGCTGAAGCAGAGCGGCATGAGAAACAGGATGATGGGTGCAAACACCGCCCAGCGGGCCGCCGAGGCGGCGGGCGGTGAGGTACGAAAGCCAACCGGCGGCGGCCGTCATGGCGACGCTGAACAAGCGGCACGCGAGAAAACCCGTGGGTGCTGAGCCGATGTTGGCGACGGCGGCATAAGGGATCGTAAATCCGGGCCGGCCCCAGATGGCCAGGAGCAGGTGGGGATCGTGCCACGCGGAGCGGGCGACCAGAAAGTGGAGCAGCTCATCGTCTTGGTCAACGCCAGTGGAGCGGAAGGCGAGAATCGAGGCGATCACGCAGAACGCAAGGAGAGTCAGAATGACAAATGCGCCGCGGCGGCGGAGGAGGAGTGAGTTTCGCGTGGCCAAGTGGACTCACCCTTCAAGGCATGTGGAAGCCGCCGTTGATATGGAGAGTTTGGCCCGTGATGTAGGAGGCCAGCGGAGAGCAGAGAAAAAGAATCGCGGCCGTAATGTCGTGCGGCGTGCCGAGGCGGCCGAGGGGGATCTGCTCCTTGAATTTTTCGGTGACGTCGGCAGGCATGGTGCGGGTCATGTCGGTGTCGATGAAGCCGGGAGCGACGGCGTTGACGGTAATCTGCTGGCGCGCCAACTCGCGGGCGGCCACCTTCGTCAGCGCGATAATGCCCGCCTTGCTGGCCGAGTAGTTGGCCTGCCCGAAAAAGCCCAATACGCCGCTGACGGACGAGAGGTTGACGATTCGGCCGCCGCTGCGAAGAAGCGGCGTGGCGTGGCGAATGCAGTGGAACGCGCCACTGAGATTGACGCGCAACACGTCGTCCCAATCATCGAGCGTCATTTTTTTGATCGAGCGATCGCGGAGAATGCCGGCGTTGTTGATGAGGATGTCGAGCCCGCCGCGCTCGCGGGCAATCTGCTGCATCATGGCCGACACCTGGACATCGTCGCCGACGTCGCATTCGACGAGCAGGGGATTGGTGAGCGAGCCGGCCACCCGCTCGGCATCATCGCGATTCCGGCCGGCAGGGTCGGCGACGTAGTTGACGATGCACTGCGCGCCGTGCTTCCCCAATTCAATCAAAGTGTCAGCGCCGATGCCACGCGAGCTGCCGGTGACGAGGGCGGTTTTGCCTGTAAGATCGAAGGGGTCGGGCATTTGGCCTAGAATACTGGGCGGGGGTGGTTGGCGACAATGAGCTGATGTAGTTGGGATGTTTGTTGTAGGACAGTGATGACGTGGAAGAGCCCTCACCCCATCCCTCTCCCAGATTACTGGGAGAGGGGGTAAGAGGAAGGAGGGCCTTGGACGTTGCGCTCTTGTAGAGGTGCAGGATGCGTGAGCCTGTTTATGTGATTGGTGCGGGTCGAACAGATTTTAAAAGGAACCTCAAGAAAGAGGGCAAGGGTCTCGCACACATCATCGCCGAAGCCGGCAGGGCGGCCATTGCCGATTCCGGCCTTGAGCCGGCCGATATGCAATCCGGAGTCGTCGGAAACTTCGCGGCCGGGATGTACACCCACCAGCTTCATGTCGGGACGCTCTTGATGGAGATCGATCCCGTCCTGCGCGGCATTCCGACGCTGCACACCGAAGCCGCCTGCGCGTCCGGGAGCGTGGGGGTGTTGACCGGCGCAGCAGATTATGGCGGGGCTCTATGACGCGGTGCTGGTCGTGGGGGCCGAGCAGCAGAAAACCATGTCGCCCGCGCAAGGATCGGATGTGCTGGGGGCGGCCGGGGATTATCACGCGGAGCGTGAGCGGTATGGTGAATATATGTTCCCGAAGCTGTTTGGCCGGATCGCGCAGTTGTATATGGAGCGATACGCCCTGACCGAGCGACAACTGGCCAAGGTGGCGGTGAAAAATTACGCGCACGCTTCCAGGAACCCCGACGCGCAGATGCGAACCGTGAGGCTGAGCATGGATCAGGCCTGCACAGAGTGCGAGGGCAACCCACGTATCGCCCCGCCGCTGAAGATCACCGATTGCTCGCAAATCACTGACGGGGCGGCGGCCGTGGTGCTCTGCTCAGAGCGGTTTTTGAAGGAGCGGCTGTCGGGAAAGTCAGCGGCGCGGCTGCTGGGCTTTGGGCATACGACAGAGTACTTAGCGCTCGATAAAAAAGACGTGCCGGAGTTTCCGATGGCCCGCCTTGCCGCCAAAAGAGCGTACGACATGGCCGGGATCGGGCCGGCCGAGATTATGGGGGCGGAGATCCACGATTGCTTTTCAATCTCCGAGATCGTCGCTTATGAAATTCTCGGTTTTGCAGAGCGTGGGCAGGGGCCGGCCCTGCTGGATTCAGGAGCCACAGCGCTGCCCTGGGCGTGGGAATTAATCGATGCGCCAAGGCCGGCACGGTCGATCCCGGTCAATACCGGCGGCGGCTTAATTGGGGACGGCCATCCCGTCGGGGCGACGGGGGTGCGGCAGATCGTCGAGGCTTATCGACAATTGACAAATTCCGCAGGGGAGCGGCAGATAGAGGGCGTGCAGCGATATCTGACCTTTAACATGGGCGGGAGCATGACGACCAGCGTGGGGATGATCTGGGGGAGGTGAGGGCCCCAAAGCCTTTCTCGACACCTGCTGGCTGCATACAAGAGAGGGTTCCGCCGGAAATACCGCAGCTACGGTCTCAATCGGAACCCTCGAGTAACACTATCCACGATTCCGGCCCCCAGCGTCAACTTGGCGGCGTTTACTTCTGCTGCTGCTTCTGCGCCTTATCCATCAACTCCCGCTGCGCCTCCCGCTGATCCGGCTGCATCACCGGCGTCAGACAACTTCGGGGCAGGGCCGACAACACCTTCTGCGCGCTGGCCACCTGCTTATCCGTCGGCATCGACTTGCCCGCCCGATCCGCCTCCGCCACGATCTGCCGGAACTGTGCCGGCGGCAAAATCTCCGGCTGGCGCCACGTGCGCGCCTGCGCCGGCAGCGCCGCAGTGCGCTTGTTTGCGATCTCATATCGGCTGGCCAGCGACGGGTGATCGCTCATGATCTCCGGCGTCTTGTCATATCCCATGTCGATCATCTTCTTGAAAAACACGCCAAACTGTTTCGGATCCCACCCCGCCCGCGTATAGAACTGAAACCCCCACTCATCCGCCTGCACCTCGTCCTTCCGCGTGAATCCCATCCCCACAAATTGCCCGGCCACCAGCGCCGCCCCCGCCCCGGCCTGCGCATATTCCCCACCGTTGTCCTTGCCGCCCAGCGCATACCCGGCCACCCCAGCCAGCCCCGCCGCCCCCATCATGGCAATCTGCCGGTTCATCCCGGCATGCACGTGCCGGCAATAAATATGTCCAAACTCGTGGGCCATCACGGCCGCCAGTTGGTCCTCGGTGTCGCAGATGTCCATCAGCTTCCGGTACACATACACATGCTGGCCGCCGGTCGTGAACGCGTTGAGGGTGTCACTGTTCACCAGGTGAAATTGCACCTGATCCGAAAACATCCAACTGTTGTCCGACCCGCTGACAAAGTGCGTGTCGGGCCCCTGGTGTTCGCGGTCAAGCTGCTGTGCCGCCTGTTGAACCCGCCGCCCCACTCGTTGCATATATCCTACAACCTGCGGATCATTTTCAATGGCCGGCTGCAGCGCCTGGTTCGACTGCACCGCCTGATTGATCACCTTCTGGTCATTGGCACACCCCCCGGCCGCCAGACACCACGCCACCAATCCCAATCCAACCGCGACCCGCCCAATAATCTTTACGCTCGACATGTCAAACCTCATTCCTTTCAACCATGACACCCGCTTCAATACATCTTTATTCTAGCCGCCCCGCCTCGCATGCCACAGCGCCATACTTTCCTCAGACACCCCGCACCACCCGACGTAGGTTCAAAATCCGTTCTTGGGGATTTGTTTCGCTTCGTTGAAGGGCAGGGGATATGATTGACCAAAAGCACCCAATGAATTACGAGAAATCTTACATTTCGGTGGATGAGCATGGAGTCAGGCGAGTAGCGGAAACGCGGATTTCTTTAGATTCGGTCGTGATTGCGTTTCAGCAGGGCCAGTCGGCAGAGGAGATTCAGCGTAATTTCCCCGCTCTTTCCTTGGAGCAGGTGTACGGGGCAATTACCTATTATCTGGGGCACCGGCGCGAGGTGGAAGACTACCTTTCAGAGCAGGAGGTGGTTTGGGAGCAAGCACGTCGGGAAAATGAACGGGCTCCTGCCGGTCCGGCAGTTGAGAGACTTCGAAAAGTGCGCGCCCAGGGGACAGGGCAGGTTCAGTGAGCAGGCCGCGCTTTCTCGCCAACCATGATCTGACGGAGGCAATCCTGTTGGGGGTTGTCAGGCGGGAACCCGGTGTAGATTTTCAAAGGTTGCGGGAAGTGGGCATGGCGGATCGCCCAGACGCGGATGTGCTGAACTACGCGGCCGAGTTGGGTCTTCTGCTCGTGTCCCATGACGTTAACACCATGACAGCGCACGCATCGGAGCGCATTGCCGCAGGATTGCCGATGCCCGGTCTATTTTTGGCTCATCAGCACGAACAGGTTGGTGTTATTGTGGACGATCTAGTTTTGATTTGGTTGGGGAGCGATGCAGAAGAGTGGGAGGGCCAGGTGGTATTTTTGCCGATGCGATGAGTGAGCCTCATGGCTTGCTTACCGTCAGGTGACAACGGTTAATGCATCATGATAATCGGGGGCATGAGCATACGAGTCGGCATCGTTGGGGTCAGTGGATACGGCGGCGGCGAGGCACTCCGGATTTGTGCGCAGCACCCCTCGTTTGAGGTGGCCTATGTGGCCGGGGAGTCCTCGGCCGGCCAACGGCTTGTCGAGCGGTTCCCAGGTTTGCCCGGCCGGCTGAATCACCTGGTGATTGAGAAGTGGGACCCGGCCGGTTTGCCAGAACTGGACGTGCTGTTTGCTTCCCTGCCGACGGGAGAATCCAAGGAGGCGCTGGCACGGGTGCCCGCCCGGGCGAAAATTGTCGATATTGGCGGCGACCATCGCTTTGTAGAGGGATGGACTTACGGACTTGCGGATGTCTGGCCCGACCAGATGAAGGGGGCAAGCAGGGTGGCCAACCCTGGCTGCTTTCCGGCCGCGTCACTGGGAGCGCTGGCGCCTCTCGCGGCCGGCGGCATGATCGATCCAAGCTCGATCATCATCAATGCCCTGACGGGGGTAAGCGGGGCCGGCCGGGGTGGCACTGCATCGGCCGCCTTCGGCTATGCGGAGGTGAACGAAGATTCGGCCGCCTATGGACTTCTCAAACACGTGCATGTGCCCGAGATGACCAAGGCAATCGCGAAGCTGTCGGGGAAAGAGGCGGCCGTAGTCTTCACCCCACACCTGATCCCCATGACGCGCGGAATCCTCGCGACCTGCTACGTGCGCGGAAAGGCGACCACTGGCGAATGCCTGGAGGCGGCGCGGAGATTCTATGCGGATAGGCCGTTCGTGCGCGTAACCGACAAGCCGCCACACACGAAATGGGCAACCGGCACGAATCTCCTGTTCGTCTCATACGCGGCCGATCCAGAGCGAAATCTGATCATCGCGATGGGGGCCGTCGACAATCTCGGCAAAGGCGCGGCCGGACAGGCGGTTCAAAACATGAATCTCATGATGGGACTGGCGGAGACAGCGGGCCTGGAGGGCATGGCGGTCTGGCC
>CAWBEY010000007.1:0-157548 GCA_963788015.1 uncultured Phycisphaerales bacterium | reverse complement strand
CCGGCGGCAAAATCTCCGGCTGGCGCCGGGTCCGCACCTGCGCCGGCAGCGCCGCAGCGCAAGTTGTTTGCGATCTCATATCGGCTTGCCAGCGACGGGTGATCGCTCATGATCTCCGGCGTCTTGTCATATCCCATGTCGATCATCTTTTTGAAAAACACGCCAAACTGTTTCGGGTCCCACCCCGCCCGCGTATAGAACTGAAACCCCCACTCATCCGCCTGCACCTCGTCCTTCCTCGTGAATCCCATCCCCACAAATTGCCCGGCCACCAGCGCCGCCCGCCCCGGCCTGCGCAGTATTCCCCACCGTTGTCCTTGCCTCCCAGCGCATACCCGGCCACCCCAGCCAGCCCCGCCGCCCCCATCATGGCAATCTGCCGGTTCATCCCCGCATGCACGTGCCGGCAATAAATATGTCCAAACTCGTGGGCCATCACGGCCGCCAGTTGGTCCTCGGTGTCGCAGATGTCCATCAGCTTCCGGTACACATACACATGCTGGCCGCCGGTCGTGAACGCGTTGAGGGTGTCACTGTTCACCAGGTGAAATTGCACCTGATCCGAAAACATCCAGCTGTTGTCCGACCCGCTGACAAAGTGCGTATCGGGCCCCTGGTGTTCGCGGTCAAGCTGCTGCGCCGCCTGTTGAACCCGCCGCCCCACCCGTTGCATATATCCTACAACCTGCGGGTCATTTTCAATGGCCGGCTGCAACGCCTGGTTCGACTGCACCGCCTGATTGATCACCTTCTGGTCATTGGCACACCCCCCGGCCGCCAGGCACGCCACCAATCCCAATCCAACCGCGACCCGCCCAATAATCTTTATGCTCGACATGTCAAACCTCATTCCTTTCAACCATGACACCCGCTTCAATACATCTTTATTCTAGCCGCCCCGCCTCGCATGCCCAGCGCCATACTTTCCTCAGACACCCCGCACCACCCGACGTAAGTTCAAAATCCGTTCTTGGGGATTTGTTTCGCTTCGTTGAAGGGCAGGGGATATGATTGACCAAAAGCACCCAATGAATTACGAGAAATCTTACATTTCGGTGGATGAGCATGGAGTCAGGCGAGTAGCGGAAACGCGGATTTCTTTAGATTCGGTCGTGATTGCGTTTCAGCAGGGCCAGTCGGCAGAGGAGATTCAGCGTAATTTCCCCGCTCTTTCCTTGGAGCAGGTGTACGGGGCAATTACCTATTATCTGGGGCACCGGCGCGAGGTGGAAGACTACCTTTCAGAGCAGGAGGTGGTTTGGGAGCAAGCACGTCGGGAAAATGAACGGGCTCCTGCCGGTCCGGCAGTTGAGAGACTTCGAAAAGTGCGCCCACCCGGGGACAGGGCAGGTTCAGTGAGCAGGCCCGCTTTCTCGCCAACCATGATCTGACGGAGGCAATCCTGTTGGGGGTTGTCAGGCGGGAACCCGGTGTAGATTTTCAAAGGTTGCGGGAAGTGGGCATGGCGGATCGCCCAGACGCGGATGTGCTGAACTACGCGGCCGAGTTGGGTCTTCTGCTCGTGTCCCATGACGTTAACACCATGACAGCGCACGCATCGGGCCGCCATTGCCGCAGGATTGCCGATGCCCGGTCTATTTTTGGCTCATCAGCACGAACAGGTTGGTGTTATTGTGGACGATCTAGTTTTGATTTGGTTGGGGAGCGATGCAGAAGAGTGGGAGGGCCAGGTGGTATTTTTGCCGATGCGATGAGTGAGCCTCATGGCTTGCTTACCGTCAGGTGACAACGGTTAATGCATCATGATAATCGGGGGCATGAGCATACGAGTCGGCATCGTTGGGGTCAGTGGATACGGCGGCGGCGAGGCACTGCGATTCTGTGCCAGCACCCCTCGTTTGAGGTGGCCTATGTGGCCGGGGAGTCTTCGGCCGGCCAACGGCTTGTCGAGCGGTTCCCAGGTTTGCCCGGCCGGCTGAATCACCTGGTGATTGAGAAGTGGGACCCGGCCGGTTTGCCAGAACTGGACGTGCTGTTTGCTTCCCTGCCGACGGGAGAATCCAAGGAGGCGCTGGCACGGGTGCCCGCCCGGGCGAAAATTGTCGATATTGGCGGCGACCATCGCTTTGTAGAGGGATGGACTTACGGACTTGCGGATGTCTGGCCCGACCAGATGAAGGGGGCAAGCAGGGTGGCCAACCCTGGCTGCTTTCCGGCCGCGTCACTCGGGAGTGCGCTGGCGCCTCTCGCGGCCGGCGGCATGATCGATCCAAGCTCGATCATCATCAATGCCCTGACGGGGGTAAGCGGGGCCGGCCGGGGTGGCACTGCATCGGCCGCCTTCGGCTATGCGGAGGTGAACGAAGATTCGGCCGCCTATGGACTTCTCAAACACGTGCATGTGCCCGAGATGACCAAGGCAATCGCGAAGCTGTCGGGGAAAGAGGCGGCCGTAGTCTTCACCCCACACCTGATCCCCATGACGCGCGGAATCCTCGCGACCTGCTACGCGCGCGAAAGGCGACCACTGGCGAATGCCTGGAGGCGGCGCGGAGATTCTATGCGGATAGGCCGTTCGTGCGCGTAACCGACAAGCCGCCACACACGAAATGGGCAACCGGCACGAATCTCCTGTTCGTCTCATACGCGGCCGATCCAGAGCGAAATCTGATCATCGCGATGGGGGCCGTCGACAATCTCGGCAAAGGCGCGGCCGGACAGGCGGTTCAAAACATGAATCTCATGATGGGACTGGCGGAGACAGCGGGCCTGGAGGGCATGGCGGTCTGGCCATTCTCTGCGACAAGTCGTTGGTTCTCCATCTGGCCTGGCGCTCAACGCGACCTGCGTGAACGCCGGCCGCCAAGTGCAACTACTCCGAGAGCAATCACGCCCATGTTGCCGGCTCGGGAACGGCGGTGGCGGTGTAGGTCAACTGGAGGGCGTTGCCTGTGTTGGTTATGTCGAAGGCGCCGTGTAGAGGGTTGGTGAAGCCACTGGTGTCCAAGGCGAAGTCGGCGTGGTTGTAGTGCAGGATGCCGCCGGTAGCGGAGGCGATGGTCCAGGCGTAGTTTCTGGACTGAGTTGAAATCGGCGGCGGCGCCGGGGGAATCGGCAAGGAGCAGAGATTGAAGATCGATAATGAAGGGCGAGGTCGAGGTGGCGGTGATGTCGAGGGTGCCTGAATAGGTGGAGAGATCCCAGCCGGGATCCGCGCCGGCCGTGCCGGTCGCGTCATTGATCTGCCAGACGTAATTCCCGCCGGCGGCCCAGGTGCCGTTGCCGATGACAGGGAGCGTGCCGGGGCTGTTGCCGGGAGAAAGGGTGCCGCTGACGGAGAGGTTGCCAACAATCTGGCCACTGCCCTTAAGGGTGCCGCCGAACTGGACATTGAGGGTGGGAGCGGTGACGGAGCCGCCGGTGGTGGATAGGGTGCCGCCGGAGGCAATGATAGTGGCGGCGGAGGTGGTGAGGGTTTTGTTGTTCGCCAGGTCGAGAATAGGGCCAAGAGGGCCCGAAAGCGCCAATGGTGATTCCACTGGCACTGAGGTTGAGGGCTCCGCCGGTCCAGTTGAACGCCCCGCCGCTGACGCTCAGGGTCCCGGTGTTAAGCGATCCGCCGCTGACGGTGAATTGGCCGCCGGTGTTAATCGCGACCGCCCCGGCCGTCACTGAACCGCCTG
Source organism: uncultured Phycisphaerales bacterium (assembly GCA_963788015.1). Lineage (GTDB taxonomy): Bacteria > Planctomycetota > Phycisphaerae > Tepidisphaerales > Tepidisphaeraceae > JBBRHH01. The sequence continues at coordinate 153,904 of CAWBEY010000007.1, read as the reverse complement.
CGAGGCTGTAGGTTTTCAGGTGCGTGCCGGAGTTGTCGAGGGCGAGGGTGGCGGCCGGGCCGCTGAAGTTCGCGCTGCCGCCGTTCTGGTCGATGGAGGTGGCGGTCAAGGTGCCACCGGTCTGGGCCAGGCCGCCGCCGCCTCGGATCTGGATGTTGGCTGCGGAAAGGCTGCCGGCGGAGAGGTTGTACGTTCCGACATTATTGGTGCCAGAGCCCAAAGCGAGGCTGGCGGTGTTGAGCAGGTCTACGACGCTGGATTAGATGCTTCCGGTGCGGCCGCCGGCGAAGATCGCCTGACCCCCGGCGCTCGCGGCGGCCAAGTCGTAGCGGGCTTGGGAGAGGCTGCTTGTGAGCCACAGGCCGCTGTCGCCGTCGTAGATGTCCACCACATTGCTCACGCCGCTGTTGCCGTACCCTCCGGCGAAGAAGGCCTTGTTGCCAGCGGTGGTGGCGGCGAGATGTACCCCGTGCCTGGGAGAGGGCGGCGGTGGACCAGGAGTTGGTGGTGGCATCGTAGATGTCCACGACACTGCTATACGCCGCTGTTGCCTGAACCCTCCGGCGAAGAATGCCTTGCTGCCGACGCTGGTGGAGGCGAGAGCTTCACGTGCCTGCGAGAGGGAGGCGATGGACCAGTTGTTGTTCGTGCTGTCGTAGATGTCCACGACGCTGCTATCGCCGCTGCTGCCGTCAACCCTCCAGCGAAGACGGCCTTGTTGCCGGCGGTGGTCGCGGCGAGGATAACAGCGGTGCCTGGGAGAGGGCGGCGGTGGTCCAGTTGTTGTTCGTGCTGTCGTAGATGTCCACGACACTGCTATAGCCGCTGCTGGCTGTCCCCGCCGGCGAAGACGGCCTTGCTGCCGGCGGTGGTCGCGGCGAGGAAGTAAGCGGGCCTGGGAGAGGGCGGCGGTGGACCAGTTGTTGTTCGTGCTGTCGTAGATGTCCACGACACTGTGCTATAGCCGCTGCTGCCGCACCCTCCAGCGAAGACGGCCTTGCTGCCCGCGGTAGTGGCGGCCAGGCGTAGCGGGCCTGGGAGAGGGCGGCGGTGGACCAGGCGTTGGTGGTGGCGTCGTAGATGTCCACGACGCTGCTATCGCCGCTGTTGGCGTACCCTCCGGCGAAGACCGCCTTGCTGCCCGCGGTAGTGGCGGCCAGGCGGTAGCGGGCCTGCGAGAGGGCGGCGGTGGTGGACGCTGCAAACGAAGCGCTGCCGCCGGATTGATTAATTATTCCCGCAGTGACTGATCCGCCCGTAATGTTCATAACGCCGCCAGCACCAGGGCGACGCTCCCAGTAGACAGGGTGCCGTTGGCGATTGAGAGACTGGCGCCTGACGCGATGGAAAGCGTGTTTGTGACGTTGAGGGTGTGGTTGGCGGAGATGCTGGGGGCATTGCCGAGGCTGGCGCTGGAGGTGGAGTCGATGGCGAGGCCGGAAGGGCCGGTGATGTTGAGGACGCCGCTGGACCAGTTGTTGTAAAAGCGGGAGAGAACGCCCCCGGTGTCGAGAGAGCCTGCGGAGAGCGTGCCGCCACTCAGGTTAATCTGGCTGCTGCTGTTCCAGACCTTGAGAGTGCCGGCGGCCGTAAGCCACCCGCCGTTAATAGTGAGGGTGCCGGCGCGCGCCGGTTGCAGAGGCAGTACCGCCAACATACACATCCTGAGCCGCTGTGGTGCCGCCGGACAGAAGGGCGGTGCCGGTCGCGCCGGTGTGGGCACCGATGACAAGGCTGCGGCCGATGGTGGCAGATCCAGCATTTTGAGTAAAACTGCCCTGGCCGTCGTTACCGACTCCCAGGTCCGCTCCGGCGGCGAGTAAGAGCGTGCCGCCGTTCAACGTATAGCTTCCGTTGCCAGCGGCGTTATAGCCGAGGATTAACCCTGCCCCCACAGAATGGCTGCCGCCGCTCTGAGTAATTGATCCTGGTGAAGAGTCGCCGACATACTCGCCGCCCGCGACCGAAAGAGACTTCCCCGACGCCAGCGAAAGCGACGATGCAATTTTAGCGGACTGTGTAGTATTGGTGTCGATCCAGACGTTGGCTGAAGCGTCTGTGATATTCAGGTCCCCGCTCGTCCAGTGAAAGCGTGAGGTGACGCCGCCAGTATCCAGGGTGGCGGTGGTGAGGGCGCCGCCGTTAAAGTTGATGGCGGAGCTGGTGTTCCAGATTTTGGTGGTTCCGCCGACGGTGACTGCGCCGCCCGGCATTGATGCTGAGGGTGGCGATGCCGCCGTTTGCGTTTCCGCCGCCGACGCTGAGGGAGTTGGTGATATTCACGCTGCCGCCGCCCGCGGAGCCGCCGACGATCATTCCGGCCTGTGAGCCGGAGTTGAGGGCAAGGAAAATGGTGCCGGCGGAGAGGGCGCCGCCGTTGTCCACGAGGATGGAGCCGCTGCCTACGTCGCCGGCGAAGATAGCACCGGTGGAGTTGAGCTGGGAGCCTGTGCCGGTGACATCGAGCGTGCCATTGGATGCGGTCGCGCCACCGACGTAATTGGCGGCGGCAGTGCCGAGTACGTTGACGATGCCGCCGCCGGTGATGTTGAGTGTTGCGGTTTGGCTGGCGGAACTGGCGACGTTGAGCTGACTGGCGAGGGAGAGGGTATTGCCGGCGGTGGCGAGGTTGACGTTGCCAGCGGTGACGTTGAACGAGCTGGCCGACGAGGCGGTGGAGAGGGTGGCGGTATAGGTGTTGTTTAAATTGAAGGTGGTAGGACTGGTTGAGAGGGGGGCGGCGCCGCTGCTCCAATTCGTGCCGCTGGACCAGTCATTGTTGGTGTTGGTTGTGTTGAGCCAGTTGCCGCCGTTGGCGGCGCGGGAGCGGGACGCCGGAAGCGCAGCCGCTACGGCGAGGAGAACCAATGCTTTCACGAGGTTTACGTATACCTGTGCGCTCAACACGGGCGCAACGTTTGGGCGGAACATTCATTATTGGTGCTCTAATAGAAAATGGATCGGCAGCCAGGCGATGCGTTTCATCGCGCCCTCAGCAGTTCTGCCGAACGATCAGACGCTACCTTATCGGACTTTGATAGATTTGCAAGCTTAAAATTAAAAAGGTGCGGTTTCTCGGTAACTTCCCTGTAATGTAAAATCGCTGTTGCGTGGGATGCAACGCTGGCCTCACCGCTCGGATTCAAAGACGGGGAAATTCACCTACATCACACCAGGGCGCTCGCACCGCCGTCCCTGAACCGCCGAGCTTGTCGCTGTTGGCGATTGACACGTGGTTTCGTGCCACTGGCGGCTCTGGGAAATGTAAGGTGACTACACTCGGATCCTTCGGCGGGCGAGGGTCGCTCCCGACAGCATCAGCAACACAAGCGCGGACGATGGCTCAGGGACGCTGGCCACGCGGAACCCCACAATGTAGTCCTCGCTGGCGGGAGCGTCGCCGTTACGACTGGCGGACGACAGGCTGTCCGATTGATTATCCCAGGAACCGCCCCGGAAACCGCGAGACGACCCAACGGTGAGCGTTTCATTCCACTGGAAGACGTCACCATTCTGATCAAATGTACCGTAGTAATTGGTGGAAGTGGTGTATGCCCCGACGTCGTTTAAATACGTCTGGCCGGCATCGAATGACGGTGAAGCCGTCACCGCATAATTACCATGGTGGTAATTGGCGCTGTTCGAACCACCGGGCGGCGCTTGATTATCGGGGAGGGTGTCACTCCGCGTCGCATACGTCCAGTAGTTGCTCCCGCCCTTTGTCGGATCGTAATAGGCGGCTTTGTACCATTCATCTTCGCTGGGGAGGAAAATGCTGGCACCGGAGGCGCACGTCGGGCTGGTCAGCGACATGTCGTAGACGCCACTCTCAGTGCTGCCTGATCCCTGACCATTGTTCATCCAGTTCACGAAACGGGCTGCGTCATACCAGCTCACCCACACAACCGGCAGATTTCCCTCACCGGACTTAATGGAATACTTGGTCCCGATGGCGGCGCCGGAATTGAAGTCGATGCCGCCTGTGGCCGAAACGAACCCGGGATAGTTGCCCATGTGGCTGTTGTACAGGGCATGTGGATTGGTCCCAGTTGGATCGGCCGCATTGAGGAACGTCGTATATTGGCTGTTGGTGACGTCGTACTTGCTAATCAGGTAGTTGTAGCTCACGGCGCCGTACACCGAGCCGGTAGAGGGGTCGGGCGTGTTGCCGGGGTCGCCGACGGGTGCCCAGTTGAACGACACCTGTGCGGGGGCCGAGGCCGTGAGTGCCAGTAAAACCAATGCGGCGTCGTCCAGCGCACACGGCACCCTGATATCGAGGAATCGGTATTTAGCATGTAGTCGCCCTCAGGAACTGGCGGATTCGAGACGAAACGCTCCGAACGAACTGAGGAATACGCTAAACAGGCGGCCGGAGTCAAGAGAAAGTCCCATAAACTCAATGGAATTGAGCCATTTTTCGTCTTTAGTACCTCATTTGTGTTGATGAGGTGATGTGATTAGTAGGGCTGTTTGCCATGTCCGAAAGTCGTCAAACGCTCCGCAGCGCGTGGACGTGCAAGTCAGTTTCGACGGCGTTGTGGCCGACCGGCTCAGATGACCTCGTCGATTTTCGGCCGGTGGATCAGGCCTTGAACTTTGTCAGCTGGGTGATCACGGCCGTCTTACCGGTTCCTATCGTTGCTTTCACGATGCCCACGCCGGGGGCATCGTAGAATGAGAATGAGCTGTTTGTCGTTTGGCCGCTGACTGTGGTTGCTGTTGTCTCGGTCAGCAAATAACACTTGAACGTGCCGGCGGGCACCTTGATTGATTTGAGGGTGGCCGAGGTGAGCATGATGGTGTATTTGACGGTTTGCGAGGAAGTGCTGACCGATCCGCCGGGGTTGGTGACCGACGTTGTGTTGGTGGTCCAATGCTCTGTGTAAATTTTCTTCGGGACCAGGACCGCCGGAAGATTAATGCCGGCGGGAGTGAAGTAGTCGGTGTCGGTTGTGGTGTAGATGCTGAACTTTGATACGTTGACGTTGCCGTAGGAGACGACGTTTTTGGCCTTGTCCAGACCGTAGTAAGACTTTGAGGTGCTCGTGCCGTTTTTGGTTTTGCTGGTTCCGTCGACCTCGGTGCAACTGACGTGATTGAAGGTGGCCTTGCCGATTACTTTCTGGACGTTGGTGAGCGCGACCTTGCCGGCCTGGGTAGTGGTCAGAGTCCAGGTTGCACCCTTGGCGGAGGTATGGAGCAACGATGCACCGGTGACGCTCAAGAGACGCCGATCTTCGAGGGCTTCGACAAAGGTGGGATTTTGCATTGACTCTGCTCCGGGGAGGGGAATTGTTTTCTCCGTAACGCGCCCAGAGCGTAGAGGAAGGGGTGGAGGGGTTCAAGACGAATCAGTCCTGCCGCCACAAATGGAGCGCAGCAGTTCTACGTGGGTTGCCCGGCGGCTATGATGGCGCGATATCGTAGGCGACCCACCACCGATGATCAGGAGGATTTATGACGGCAAAGAGCTTCGGATTCTGCCCAAACACTAAGCGCGCATATGGGGCGAAGCAGCGCCGAACCCAGCAAGGCCTGTAGAGGGAGCGTAGACCACATGAAGATTCCAGCCGGGTTCATCCTCGACGTGGGCAAGTTGGATTATCTGCTGTGCCCCCGGCCCAGGGACGACAAGAGCAAGTACCTGGTCCAGGCCGGGTTCACGAACGTTCAGCCGGCGGTGCTGGAGTCGGCGATCCGAGCGGCTGCGGCATCGGGGGATGCACTGCTGGATCGAACCAACAAATTCGGATCATTTCACATCCTGCGCGCCGCCCTGGCCAAGCCGGGTGGCATCGGATTGGATGTGAAGCTGGTGTTTTTGCATCGCAACGACGATGCGCGGTCAACGGTTACTCCACTAAACTCAATGGACCGCTGGTTTTCTTTTACGCAAGAATCTCCGACACAACCTTCCCAGACACATCCGTCAGCCTGAAATCCCGCCCCTGATATTTGTAAGTCATTTTCGTGTGGTCGATGCCCAATTGGTGCAGGAGCGTGGCGTGCAGGTCGTGAACGTGGACGACGTTGTCCACCGCGTTGTACCCCAGTTCATCGGTAGCGCCGTGCGTGATGCCCGGCTTGATGCCGCCGCCGGCGAAGAACATTGAAAATCCTTTGATGTGGTGATCCCGGCCGCTCCCCTGCGCCATCGGCGTTCGGCCAAACTCGCCGCCCCAGATCACCAGCGTGTCGTCCAGCATCCCGCGCTGCTTGAGATCGGCGATGAGGGCGGCCGTGGGTTTGTCCACCTCTTCGGCGATGGTTTTCAAAGCCGTCCTTCAGATTGCCGTGGTGGTCCCAGTCGCGGTGGTAACACTGAATAAACCGCACCCCGCGCTCGGCCAGTCGTCGGGCCAGCAGACAATTGGACGCGAATGACCCATCACCCGTCTTGGCGCCGTAAGACTCCAAAACGGCGGCCGGTTCATCAGCCACGTCGATCAGACCCGGAACACTCGTCTGCATCTTGAACGCCATCTCATACTGGCTGATGCGCGTGGCGATTTCAGGATCATCAACCACGTTGTTTTCGAGACAATTAAGTTGTTCAACCGTGTCGATCACATCTTTCTGCCGCCCACGCGTGACGCCGGCGGGGCTGTTGATGTAGAGCACGGGGTCTCCCTTGGAGTGGAGATGAACGCCCTGGAATTTGCTCGGCAGAAAACCGCTGTGCCACTGACGCGAGGCAATGGGCTGCTGCTGGCCGGACTTGCCGGTGGAGGTGAGCACGACGAAGCCGGGAAGATTTTCGCATTCGGAGCCCAGGCCATACCAGAGCCACGACCCCATTGCCGGCCTGCCTGAGATGGTGGTGCCCGTGTTCATAAACGTATGGGCGGGATCGTGGTTAATGGCGTCTGTCACCATCGACCGGACGATGCAGATGTCGTCGGCCACCGAGCCGATGCGCGGAAAGAGCTCGGAGATTTCCTGCCCGGATTTGCCGTAACGGTTGAACTTCCACTGCGGCTCAAGGCACTTGAGTTGTGAATTGCCCTGAAGCTGGGCGATGGGCTGGCCCTTGGTGAAAGAGTCAGGCATCGGCTGGCCGGACATCTGCGCGAGCTTGGGCTTGTAGTCGAACGTTTCGAGGTGGGATGGCCCGCCGGCCATATACAGATAAATCACACGCTTGGCTTTGGGGGCGAAGTGGAGGGGGTTGACAGCCCCCATGAGAGCGGGTGCGGTGGAAGGACCGCCCAGCAGAAGGCGCGGGTTGAGGAGCGACGCCAGGGCAACCGAGCCGAGACCGGCCGCGCCTGCGCGTAAGAAGGGAGCGGCGAGTGAGCATTTTCTTGTCTTTGATGAGAAGTTCATGGAGATGCGAGGACGGTGCGGAGGCCTCCTTGGGAGGGGCCGCGACCTGAAGCACTTGGAACACCTGACGCTGCTTCTGCGGCGAAAGGGCTTCGATTTCTTTGATCAACTTGTCGAGGGAAACGTTGTTCATGCCGCACCTGCTTCGATTATATATCGGCCGAGAGGAGAAGCGAGGTGGAGCTGGGGTATCGCGTCCGTAAAGCGCTGAACTTTCACTCCCACCCTCTCCCATCCTTTCGTGTTCCGCAAACGGCAACTTGCATGCCCAGCGCGCTCGCCATGGCGGCCTTGGCGAGCATTGCTTTGTCGGCCTCTTCCGGAGAGTTGGCGTAGGCAACCTGAATGTGATTGGCCTTGTGGCGGGCCATCATCTGATCGCGGGAGATGCCGTAGGTTACCGCGTGCATGATTGGCCATTGCGGCGTTGTGGCATCAAGGCGGCGCTGGGTTTCTTCGGGGGGAAGTTCCACCACGCCTGCACGGCCGACGTCCATTTTCAGCTTGCTGTTTTCGATGTAGATGCGCGACCAGACAATCTCGCCGGGGCGTGAGATTCCTTTCAGGGTGCCGCCCCCGAGGCGGAAGTACATGGGCGGCTGGCGTTCGCTTGTTGCACCGGCCCAGCCGTTGACGAAATGGGCGGGGGGCGCTGCCGGAAATGAGGAAGACCCAGACGTAGTCGGCCACTGTCCCGCTACGGTCGAAGTCGCCCCAGCGCAGATCGTGAAGGGTGTTCTCCACAGGCTGGCCCATGGCGCGATGGAGACGGCAGGTGATGAGGCCGTCGAGGCCGGCGCATTCGTCAACCTCGTTGAAGTGTGGGATGGGCTGGTTCTCGCGGATGACTCTGGAGCCGTCGCGCGAACGTACGGGTGGGCGGTCGGCGTTGTTGAGCATTCCTTCGACCAGATCGGAAGCAGGCAGGAGATCTTTCAGGCCCTGCTGATACTGGATGCCGATGGTGTCGCAGCCAAAATCGTCGGCCATGCGCGCGGCCGCGATGTACATCTTGCATTGCTGGTGAATCTGGTGATCGGTGAGATCCTGCGCTTCGTCTGGACCCGTCTTAAACTGCATGCCCCGGTCCTGCATCCATCGTCGAACTTCGCCGGCTTCTTCATCGCTAACCCGCGTCGTTTCGTAATAGAGCGCGGATTGGCTCAGGCGCTCCTTGTAGACGCCCGTGGGGTGGAGCAGTTCGTCGGGGATGATGGCGTTGAACATGCCCATGCACCCTTCGTCGAAAACGCCCATGATGGCCTTGTCTCGCTGCAACTGTGCGGCGAGCGCTTCTCCAAGTTTGCGCTCCTTGGAGGCGATCTTGACATTCTTCCATTTGGTGACGTGGGTGATCTTGTGCTTGGCGTGGCCCGTCTCCAGCCAGGCCGCCAGATAGTCCTTGAAGAAGTCATCGGTGAAATCTTCGCTCCAGATGGTGGAGTATTTCACGCCGGCCTTTGTGAGTGAGCCGTTGAGGTTAAGCATGCCAACGAGGCCGGGCCAGGTGCCGGACCAGTTGGCGACGGTGAGGATTGGTCCGCGATGGGAAATCAGGCCGGGAAGGATATGGTGCGAATATTGCCAGACGCATTCGGCCACGATCAGCGGGGCCTTGGAATCGATGTTGCGGAAAATCTCCATCCCCTCCTTTTGCGACCCGATGAAGCCGTGACGTTGATCCTCCTTGTACTGATGGGCGCGGAGCAGTTCATATCCTTCGGCCGCCAGCGCCTGGCGCAGCGACTCTTCCATCTTCGCCTGCTCTGGCCAGCACTTCTCATTAGCGGATTGGCGAAGGTCACCATTGGCGATGAGCAGCACCTGCTTTTTCCCAATCCTTGGTGGTGTGATCACGGGCGGAAGTACATAGGTGTGCATGCATGTTCTCCTGGACGTGGAGGCGATGATAGGGCGAAATGAGAGTGCGAACAAAGGTGTTTAGCGGAGACGGCGGAGTTGGCGCGGTGTCAGGAGCCACTGCAACTGCGCCCGGCCGGCGGCGATTTCGCTGTCAAAGCTCAGCAGGCACGCGCTCCCTTTTTTCAATTGCACCACGCTATCGCCCAGTCCCGTCATGAGCCAACTGGCGGCCGCGCCGAGGTGCGGCTCGTGGCCGACGATGGCGATGGTCGCCTTCGCCTTTTGCGACTGAAGCCAGCGGAGCAGAAGGTCGCGGCGCTTGGTTGGCGACAACTCAGGCCGCTGGATGATCTTCAGGTGCTCGTAAGCTTCGGCCACGATCTCGGCCGTTTCAATAGCGCGCGTGAACGGGCTGCTGGCAAGAACGTCGATCTTCGGGCAGAGCCGGCGCAAGGCCTTCGCCGACTTCTTCATGTCTTTCCTGCCATCGGAAGTGAGCGGCCTGAGTGCGTCGTCGGAACAGACCCTGGCGAACTGCGTTTGGTCTTCTGCGCGTCCGTGTCGGATGATCAGCAATTGCATGGTGGGGAAGTGTAAGAGGAGGCGGTGGCGGGCGGAAATTCGATTGTGAAGATCGTGTTAGCAAGGCTTGTTGCGGTTGGGCGTGTTATATTGTCGGCCGAGGTGAACACATGAAAACAGCAGTGGTGACCGGAGCGGGAAGCGGTGTTGGACGGGCCGTGGCGCTGAAACTGGCGGCCGCGGGCTGGCAGGTGGCGCTGGTGGCGCGCGCGAGGCGACGCTGGATGAGACGATCAAACTGGCGGGAGCGGCCGGGGAGCGGATGCTGAAGTGTCCGTGTGATATCGCCGAAGAGTCGGCCGTGGAGCTGATGGCGACGCGCGTGCTGGAGGAATGGGCGGGCGTTGATGTCCTGGTCAACGCGGCCGGCACCAACACGCCCCGGCGAAGCGTCGAGCAGATCTCGCTCGAGCATTACCGGCAGATCATCGACGTGAACATGAATGGGCTGTTTTACCTGGCCCGCGCATTTCTGCCCGGCATGCGCGAGCGGAAAGAGGGGGTGATCGTGAACGTGAACTCAATTGCGGGACGGCAGGCCAGTGCGCTCTCGGGGGTGGCGTATGTGGCATCGAAGTTTGGCGCGGCCGGGCTGATTCAGTCGATCAACGCGGAAGAAGGCAGGCGCGGCATTCGGGCTTGTTCGGTGTTTCCGGGTGACATCAACACGCCGCTGCTGGAAAAGCGTCCCGCGCCGCCGCCGATGGAGGCGCGGGCCAGCATGCTTCAGCCCGACGACGTGGCGGAGTGTGTGATGCTGGCGATCAATCTGCCGGGGCGGGCGCTGGTGGAGGAGATTGTGGTGCGGCCGCGGTGAGACGTTCAGGCCAGGCGTAAGAGCTCTTTGGCCCAAGCGGCATCTTCTGGATGAAGCGGAGGATTAGGATTTCCGTCATAAATATAATCAGCAAATCCGACGGCATCATAAATGCGGTTTAGCACGGTTTGCAGATCGAGTTGTGCGTCAGGATCGGGTGATCGCAACGGGATGGGAATCGCCGGCAGGCGATCGCGCAGCTTGATGGGCCACACACCAACGTGTGGCCGATCTTCCTCCCGACTCACCAGTGCGTAGTAATCACAGTCAGGCAGGTCATCCATCGGCAGTCGCGGGCCGCCGCGCAGGAGGTCAATTTCCACGAAATGAGTGGAGGTGCGGAAAACATGCTGCCGCTTTGAAATGTAGGTCGAGCGATCCTCGGATCGGAATTTATTGGTTGGGCTGAGCAGTTCGATGATGGTGACGGCGTCGCGATGATCCTTGTCGAATATCTCTACGTGTGGCAGGCGAATGATGTCTACCGGCACGGGTATAAGCGCTTGCGCAGGCGCGTGCGTCATCGTTGTGTTGCCGGTGGCGGGCTGCGGTACTTTGTCGCCAATGAAGATGCCGGGCCGCCCCAGCAGGTGGCGATCTTCGGCCGACGCCTCGTGCAGATAAACGTCCACTTCAACCTTAGCGAAATAACGTGGACGTATCTGGGGGACTAAAAGCTCCACAGCAACAGATGCAAAGTGGTGGTGGAAATCGGGAAATACCGTATCGCGTTCGATGTACGGGTTCATGCCGGGGAATGGGGAAGGCATCGTTGATTCCTTGATCGGCGGATCGCCCAATTATATCCCGCTGCCGCTGTCGTGGATACGGAGCACTGACGGCATGGAAAATGGTTGGCGTTCCTGTACAACAATTCGCATCAAATGGTTGACCTGTCCCTGAACCTCGCCGGCATTCCGTTGGCCAATCCGACCATGACGTGCTCCGGCACCTGTGGGTATGCGTTTGAGTACGCGGATTTCATGGATCTTTCGCAGCTCGGGGCGTTTGTCACCAAGTCGATCACGCGTGAAGAGCGGGCCGGCAATGAGCCGACGCGCATCGTGGAGACACGCGCCGGGATGTTGAATGCCATTGGCCTGGCGAATGTGGGGCTGGACCGGTTTCTGGCTGAGAAGGTGCCGATGCTCCGGAAGATGCCGTGTCCGGTGATCGTGAACGTGGCTGGCCATAGCTTCGATGATTACACCGAAACCTGTGCGGCCATGGATGCGCTGGATTGCGTGGCAGCCGTTGAGCTGAATGTGTCGTGCCCGAACGTGAAGGATGGCCTGACATTCGGGACGCATCCTGGGCGGCTTAAAGAGTTGACGGCAATGGTAAAGAAAGTCTTGCCGCACAAGCCGCTGATCGTGAAGCTTTCGCCCAATGTCGAAGACATCACGCAGACCGCAAAGGCGACGGTGGACGGCGGGGCGGATGTGCTGTCGCTGGTGAACACTTTTACGGCCATGGCGGTGGATATTTACAAGCGCCGGCCGAGGCTGGCGAATACGACGGGGGGGTTGTCGGGGCCGGCGATTAAGCCGATCGCACTGCATCTGGTGAGCCGGGTGTATCGGACGGTCGCCAAGAGCGCGGGGGTGCCGATCATTGGAATGGGCGGGGTGCAGTACTGGCAGGATGCGGTGGAGTTTATGCTGGCGGGGTCGAGCGCGGTGGCGATTGGGACGGCGCTATTTGTCGATCCGGCGACGCCGAACAAGATTTGTGAGGGGCTGACGCAGTACCTGGAGAAGATGAAGATCGAGCGGCTGTCCGACCTGGTGGGGGCGCTGCAGATGCCGGGGGATGAGCCGCGGACAGCGCCTTATCCTTGAGCTACCTGGCGGGTGGGTAGGGGGCTTTGATGTTGTCGAGATACGTTGTTCGCTCTGCCATAGTCAGCAGCCGCATGGTCATGCTGAGATTGTTGCCTTTGATGGTCATGGCGGTGACTTTCAACGGCGCGTAGTCACTGCCTTCGAGGGGGAGGAAGATGACCGGATCGGAGGGTTTACTATTCAGGGCGTTGAGGAGGAGCTTGGTCATCGCAGCGCCGGCCGCGCCGCGATTGGCGCGGCCTTGGGGATCGAACTTGGCCTTGTCTTCCCAGTGCGGGAGGTTCTTCTCGAGCAGATCGGTCAGCTTCTGGATCTGGCTGTTGAGCATAACGCGCGGAACGGGAAGGCGGCCGCTGAGGATCTGGGAGAGGTCCATGCGAAGCTGGCCGTTTTCGTCGAGGCGGGGGTCGAAGACGAGGCTCATCACGCCTCCAACTTCCACCACATTGCCGGCGATGTTGATGTGGCCGTCTTCGAGGAAGACGCCGGGGTCGGTCACGTAATCTTCGTAATGTGGTTTCCAGCCGTAGATGTCGGCTGCGTGCATCAGGAAGGCGTTGATTTCTTCTTCGTTGAGATTGAGGGTGAAGGGGGCGCTGGGGACGGTGGCGGGAAGAGTGCTGCCGGTTTCACGCACGAGGCTGAGGGCGGCTTTGGCGGTTTGCTCTTCGAACGCGTTGTGAACCAGTGCAAGCTTGCTGGCTGTCTGGTGTGCGAGCTCGCCGCGCTGGCGCGGCGTCCATTTGAATGCCCGATAAAAATGGGGGTGGCGGGTGTGCAACTGCCAGAGTATGCCGCCGGTGATGAGCAGGGCCACGAGCAGGCCGACGGAGAAGATAAGCGAACGTTTACGCCAGGTCATTGGGGCCTCTTGCGGGCTTGGTCGTGGTTCTTATCGGCCAAGCTTGTTCGGATCCAGCAGCACGTGCGGTGCGGCGCTTAGGCGGAAGATCCAGCACAGGCCGCAGAGACGGACGCGGAATTGTAGGCCAACTGATGCGAGGCGGTGGTTTTTTTTGCGCAAACACAAAAGCGAGATAAAGTGTGGGGCAGATGAACCCGGTATACCGCCGAATCGCGACTGCTCGTGCGCCCCTTGCAGGGGTGGATACGACGGCGGAGTATCGGCGGCAGGCGCGGCGCATTCGGCATGAACACCGGCGGCGGCCCGGACGGATGCACTGGTCGTTGCGCAGACTATCGGAAGAGTTTGATGCGCGGCGGCCGACAGCGCCGGCGGTGCGGCGGGTGGCGCGGGTGGGGATCGATGGCGGGCGATTGCCGGCTGCGATGAATACGTTGAAAACGGATGCGTTCGCGGCCAGGGTCGCTGCGGAGATGGAAGGGGGGATGCTGCGGTATTCGCGGCGGCAGTGGCTGTTGCGGGAGGCGGTGGGGATGGGCATCGAGCGCTTTGAGGCCAACTTGGTCATTGCAATGGTGCAGAATCGCACGCCCCAAGTCGTGGATCGGCCCGACAGGGGCAACATGCGGGGAGGCAACGGGGTATCGGCGTTGATTGCTTTTGCCATGATTGAGCTGGTCATTGTCTTGGGGATCATGTGGGTAGTGAACGCGTGAGGGTGGGGCTCTGCGCGGGTTTAATTTGAGCGGGTGAGGTGGATGGCCAGGACGGTGACGTCGGCCGGGGTTATGCCGCTGATGCGCAATGCCTGGCCGAGGCTGCGGGGGTTGAACTTGCCGAGTTTCTGGCGGGCTTCGGTGCGGAGGCCGACCACGTTGGCGTAGTCGAGCGAGGTGGGGATCAGCTTAGTCTCCATGGCCGCGAAGCGCTCGATCTGACGGTCCTGGCGGGCGATGTACCCTTCGTACTTGATCTGGATTTCCAGGAGCCAGGCGATGTCGGGAGGGATTGCGGCGGCCGGGGGATATTCCGCCACCAGCTTCGACCAATCCGCGCCAGGCCGCTTGAGCCAGTCGCTGGCGGCGACGCCGTCGATGCGGGCGGTGCGCAGAAGATCGGCGGCGATGGCGGCGGATTCACTGCCGAGCTTGAAAGTGCGACCAGCGATTGTCGTCCACAAGGCCCACGTCCCGGCCCAGGGCCGTCAGGCGGGTGTCCGCGTTGTCAGTCCGCAGGTGGAGGCGATGCTCCGCGCGGCTGGTGAACATGCGGTATGGTTCGGTGGGGGGCTTGGTGACCAGGTCGTCAATCAGAACGCCCATATAAGCCTGATCGCGTCGGAGAATAAAGTCCGGCTCGCGGCCGGCAGGCGCTGGACCGCATTGACGCCAGCAATGAGGCCCTGGGCGGCGGCCTCTTCGTAGCCGCTGGTGCCGTTGATTTGGCCGGCGAGGAACAGGCCGGTGATGGGCTTGGTTTCCAGCGTGGAGCGGATCTGGGTTGGCCAGACCATGTCGTATTCGACGGCGTAGCCATAGCGGAGGATTCTGAGCGTTTTGCAGGCCGGGGATGAGGCGGACGATCTGGTCCTGGACGTCGGCGGGGAGGGAGGTGCTGATGCCGTTGGCAGTAGATCTCGTCGGTGTCGAGGCCTTCGGGTTCGAGGAAGATGTGGTGGCGATGCTTGTCGGCGAATCGGACGACTTTGTCTTCGATGGAGGGGCAGTAGCGCGGGCCGGTGGATTGGATCTGGCCAGAGTACATAGGGGCGCGGTGGAGGTTGGCGCGGATGATCTCGTGCATTTGCTCGTTGGTCTGGGAGAGGTAGCAGGAGACTTGGGGGAGGGGGGGGGACCAGGGTTTCGGGGTTCCGGGTTCGGGTGGAGGGTTCAGGGTTCGGGGTTCAGGGTTCAGGGACGAAGAAGTTGAATATTCGTTCAAATAAGAGAAGGGGGCGGGAGTTGGGTCGCCGGGTTGTTCTTCGAAGGCGGAGAAGTCGATGGATTGTTTTTGAAGACGCGGGGGGGTCCCGGTTTTGAGACGCCCGAGTTCCAGTCCAAGCTTCTGCAGGCAGGCAGAGAGCCCCTTGGCGGCCGCTTCCCCCACCCGGCCGCCTTCAGTCTTCGACTCCCCTGTATGCATCAGCGCCCGCAGAAAGGTGCCGGTGGTGACAATAACCGTGCGACAATCCAGCTGCGTTCCATCCCCCAACAGAACACCCACAACCTTCTTCCCTGAACTCTGAACCCGGCCTGAACCCTCCCCCGAACCCTCGGTAAGAATCTCGCCCACCTCTCCGGAGACAATCGACAAATTTGGACAGGTGGCGAGCAGGCGCTGAACCTCTTTGGCGTAGCGGTATTTGTCGGCCTGGCGCGAGGCCCCCAGACGGCCGGGCCTTTGGAGCGGTTGAGCATGCGGAACTGAATGGCGGCGTTGTCGGTGGCGATGCCCATGAGACCGCCGAGGGCGTCGATTTCGCGGACCATCTGGCCTTTAGCGAGGCCGCCGATGGCGGGGTTGCAGGACATCTGGCCGACGCGGGAGGGATCGAGGGTGACGAGTGCGGTGGAGGCGCCGAGTCGCGAGGCGGCCCAGGCGGCTTCCGCGCCGGCGTGGCCGCCGCCGATGATGATGATGTCGAACGCAAGGGGCATTGCGAATAGTTTAGGGGGGCGGGGGTTGGAGGGAAGGGAGAGGGAATCTTTCGGGGGCACTTGTTCCTGGATTGCAGGAACCAAGCTCTTCGGGTCCT
Organism: uncultured Phycisphaerales bacterium; assembly: GCA_963788015.1. Classification (GTDB taxonomy): domain Bacteria; phylum Planctomycetota; class Phycisphaerae; order Tepidisphaerales; family Tepidisphaeraceae; genus JBBRHH01. Next base: position 137,849 of record CAWBEY010000007.1, on the reverse strand, counting down.
GGCTCATACAGCATTGAGAAGCCGCAGCTGGTCGGCCGATAAGGGGTTGCCTTGTGAATCAGCAGGCACGCTCCATAATGAGCGAATAGTGGAAGTCGACATGATTGGAACCGAGTTGCAGCAAGAGCCATTGCCGAATTCGTCGTCTCACACACCAGCACTACATCGGCCATCTCTTGCTGCTATAACGTTCCTACAACACTGCCGGCCCCTGGCCGATGACAAAAGGAGAACCAATGAAAATCGGAATGAACCTGCTGCTCTGGACCGCCCACGTCACCGACGCCCACTACCCCATCATTGAAGAGCTGAAAAACACCGGCTTCGACGGCGTCGAGGTCCCCCTCTTCGAAGGCGACGTCGCCCATTTCCAGAAGGTCGGCCAGAAGCTCAAGTCGCTTGGCCTGGGCGCAACCACCGTAACCGTGATGAACCCCGACTCCAGCCCCGTTGATCCCGACCCGGCCATTCGCGCCAAAGCCGTCGACCGCCTCAAGGATTGCATCGACAAAACCGCCGCCCTGGGCGGCGATATTCTGGCCGGGCCGCTCCAGTCGCCCCTTGGCCATTTCACCGGCAGCGGCCCAACCGCCGACGAAAAAAAACGCCTCGCCGATGTGCTGCACATCGCCGGAGAGCATGGCGTCAAGAACAAGGTGAAGCTGGCTGTCGAGCAGCTTAATCGGTTTGAGGCCTACTGCATCACCACCGCGGAACAGGCCGATGAAATCGCTGAGATGGCAAAGAGCCCAGCCGTGGGTACTCTCTTTGACCCATTCCATGCCAACATCGAAGAGCCTGATATTGCCAAGTCGATCCTGATCAACAATGGCCGGCACATCGTGCATTTTCACGTCAGCGAAAACAACCGCGGCGTTCCCGGATCAGGCCATCTGCCGTGGAAGGACATCTTCCAGTCCCTCAAAAAAATCGGCTACAACAATTGGCTCACCATCGAATCATTCGGCCAGCGCCTCCCGGACCTCGCCGCCGCAACACGAGTGTGGCGGCCGTTCTTCCCGAGCGAAGCACACGTCTACAAGGAAGGTTTCGCATTCATCAAGAAGATGTGGGCACAGACAACGGCCGCTTGAGTACCGCGGCAGCTGGCACCGTGCGAAAGCGGAGTTGTGTTTGCCGCGAGTCATTGGCCAAGTTAATGTCTCATGATGCCAACCCAGCCCGAAGCGCCGCCCGCCCTGCGTGTGGAGAGATTGCCGCTGGAGTATGCGACGGCGCAGGGGAGTAACTTTCGCTGGATCATCCTGTCGCTGATCGTCGCGGGCACCACTGTCAACTACGTCGATCGCGTCGTCATGGGGATTCTTGCCCCGATCTGCAAAAAAGTTATCACATTTCCGACAAGGCCTATGGCGTCATCCAGGCCGTCTTCGCGATGTCCTATGCCTTTGGTCAATCCGCCTCGGGCAGTTGGCTCGACCGCGTCGGCACGCGCCTCGGTTACGCCCTTTCGCTGGCCTGCTGGAGCGTATCGTCCATGCTCCACGCCCTCATGCGCGGGCCATGGGGGTTCGGCTTCGCGCGGGCTATCCTGGGCCTCAGCGAATCCCCTAATTACCCTGCCGTCGTCAAAACCATCGCCGAATGGTTTCCACGCCGCGAACGCGCCCTGGCGATGGGCTTCGTCAACGGTGGCAGCAACATCGGCGCGATCATTGGGCCTATCGTGGTCCCCTGGCTCGCAATCCACTGGGGCTGGCAATGGGCCTTCATCGGCACGGGCTTGATGGGAAGCATCTGGCTGCTGTTCTGGATTCCCATCTACCGCCGCCCCGAGGAGCATCCAAAAGTCTCAGCCATCGAGCTCGCCCACATCAACAGCGATCCCCCCGAACCCAAAACACACATTCCCTGGGTCACCCTCCTGGGCTACCGCCAGACCTGGGCATTCGCGCTGGCGAAGATGCTCACCGATCCTATCTGGTGGTTTTACATGACCTGGCTTCCCAAGTTTCTTAACTCCACCTACAAAGTCGACCTCATCCACATCGGCCTTCCGCTAGTGATTATCTTCGTCATGGCCAGCGTCGGCAGCGTCGCCGGCGGGTGGATGTCGTCGGCCATGATCCACGCCGGATGGAGCGTCAACTACGCCCGCAAGCTCGCCATGCTCATCTCCGCCGCACTGGTCGTCCCGATCATCGGCGCCGCCAATGTGTCAAGCCTCTGGTCATCAGTGCTCCTGCTTGGCCTCGCCACCGCCGCCCATCAGTCGTTCTCTTCCAACCTCTACACCCTCGTCTCCGACATGTTCCCCAAACGCGCCTGCGGATCAGTCTCAGGCCTCGGTGGAACCTTCGGATACCTTGGCGCAACACTCTATTCCACCCTCACCGGCTTCATCCTCGTCTGGTCCGGCCAAAAGTATTGGATCCTGTTCCTTGTTGCTGGTTCGGCCTATCTCCTGGCCTTCCTCTGCGTGCAAATCCTCGCGCCGCGCCTTGAACCCGCACTCGTGGACGACGCCGCCTCCATCGCATAACCGGCGTGCGCTCGTTTGCGACAATCTCCCGCCATAGCTATGCTCGCCTACACGCGATTCTCCTGAATCGCCCACAATGGCCGCTCGGGCTTGCTGCTCAGTTTTCGCAACTTTGATCGGGGACAAAAGTCCAAGCCTTGTCCGGCCAACAACGGGAGTGCGACATGGCGCGATTGATGCCGTCTGCGGTTCTGGTGCTTGCTATTGTCTTGCTGGTCAGGCCAGGCAGCGCCGTCCCCCCTCCCGCCGCCCCGGCCGGCACCAGCGTCACCCTCCCCTATAACCTCGCCGATAGCAGCGGCGGCAACTGGACCATCTTCCAGAACGGCGCGTTTCGCCAGCAGGGCAATGTTCAGTTGTATGGCCAGGGCGCCATCCTGATGGTCAACGGCAACAACGTCACCGCCAACAACAACACCGCCCGCTTTGACGACAAAACCAATGAGCTCGTGATCGAGAATATGGCCGGCCAGGGCTGCACCGTCACGCGCCACATCATGTTCAAGAAAGACGACGGTTGCCTGCGCATCATCGACATCATCAAAAATACCCAGGCGCAGGAACTGTCCGCCAACATCACCCTTCAATCTCAAATCAACTACGGCGTCCAGAGCGGCCAAACCGTCACCGATCCCAAAGGCAAAAATCAGCCCGTCGGCTGGGTGGGGCTGACCACCGCCAACAACCAGGCCGTGGCCGAGGTGTACGCGGGTAAAGGCGCCAAGGTCGTGCCGCAGATTCAGTACCAGCAGGGCAACAACTTCGTGCAGGCCAGCATCACCCACGCCATCGCCCCCGGCAAGGAAGTCGCCGTTATGCACCTGCATTCCAGCTCCGCCGGCGCCGACATCGGCGCCAAATGGGTGGCCGCTATCAAAGAAGCCAAGATCATGGCCGACATCCCCTCGCCCCTCAAAAAGCTCATCCTCAATTTCCGCAGCGGCGTTGCCTTCGTCGGTGATGTCGAAGTCCTCCGCGGCGATCTGATGGACATCGTTGAAATGCGCGGCGACCGGGGCGACAAAGTCTCCGGCACCATCAAGGAAGAAAAGTTCGAGCTCAAAACCTTCTATGGCAATGTCACCGTCCCAGCCGATCGCGTGATCGGCCTGCTGAACGTGGGCGAGTTTCACCCCCGCCAACTCCTGGTCACCCGCGAAGGTGAGATCCTGGGCGGCGAGCTTGAGAAAAAGGAGCTCAGCATCGAGCTCTCCAGCAAGCAGATGGCGAATGTCCCCGTGAGCCAGATCTCCCGCATGGGCTACCGCCGCAAGAAAGACGAGCCAGAGGAGTGGACCTTCGAGAAGCCCATGGTGATGCTCAAAAGCGGCGAACGCCTCACCGTAGCCGCCCCGGATGCCCAGGTGGAAGTGCTGACGCGCTACGGCCTCCTAAAGCTCAAGGGCACCGAGATGCACGCCCTGGCCCTCCAGAGCGAAGATTCACCCGTGCATCAGGTGCTGCTGGCCGACGGCAGCCGCATCTCCGGCCTGGCCAGCGCCCAGTGCTTCGACCTGAAGCTCTCTGGTGCCAACCAAAGCGTGAAGGTGCTGGCCTCGGCCATCAACCGCCTGCAATACAGCGCCAAGCCGGCGGAAGTAGACGACACCACCGCCACCATGACCTTAAGCAACGAAGATCAGCTTGTGGGATCCTTGAGCGGGAGCCTGAAGCTTCGAACCAGCTTCAGCAGCGTGACGCTCAGCGGCCCGGAAGTGCGGCATATGAGCCATGGAAAAACAGCCGGCGAAGTGCAGGTGGAGATGTGGGACCAGACCACCCTCAGCGGCGAACTAGAGGATCAGGAACTGCTGGTGAAGCTGGTGTGCGGCCTGGAGATGAAAGTGCCGGTGGGACTGGTGGAAGAATACAACCAGCCGCGTCCCCAGCCATCGGCCGCCGTGGCAGAGTCGATCAGCAAGCTGGCCGGAGAACTCAGCGCTGAAGACTGGAACCAGCGTGATGAAGCCCAGAAGAAGCTGGTGGCGATGGGCCCGGTGGTGATCAACGTGCTCAAGGGCCTGCGCGACAAGCAGTCGCCCGAAGGCCAGCAGCGCATCGATCAGATCCGCAAGGACATCGAAACCGCGGAAAAGGCGGCGCAGCAGCCCCAAACGCCCCCGCCCGACAACGGTGACGCCATCCAGGAGGCCCAGCCGGTGCAGTTGCAGGGAGTATTCAATCTGAACAAGGAGTAGGGTGCATACAGGCTCGCCTGCACAGATGAGCATCAGTTCTATAAAATAGTTTCGCAATTCTATCAGACGCAATGACCACAAAACGCCACAATTCGCCACACTTTTTCATTTCTTGCACCTTGGATATTGCTCTAAAAAAGGCGTTTTCTTCGGACTAAACTTTTTTTTCGAATTCACTGTTTTGGGGGTGCAATGGAAAAATTTTTGAGTAGTATGTCGGCCCCGAGAGTCGGAGAATACCCCCGGTGATGCCACGTGGGCACGTGGTTCAGCCGTCACCGGATCGCTTTAAACACCATGCCGTCAAACGGCATTTGAAAAACTTAGGGATGTGAGGAGCATGCTGTTTCCACGTAAATCAGCACGTGCGGAGACTTCGTATCTTCATCGGCCGGCTGACCGTTCGGCCTCCAAAAAGCTTGCTGCCGCAGTCAGGATGACGTTGGGCGCCCGTCTTGAGAACCTGGAAGAACGAACCCTTTTCACCAGCACCACGCCGTATCACGGCACACCGTCGGCCATTCCCGGCACCATTCAGTTCGAAGATTTCGACAATGGTCCGTCAGGTGTGGCTTATATGGATCGCGGCGCTGGAAACGACGGCGGGCAATACCGCAATACCGCAGTCGATATCGGCCTCTCGCACGACGCAACCGACGGCGCTGTCGGCTACGCCATCGGCTGGGTCAAAGGCACGGAGTGGACGCTTTACACCGCGAAAGTGGCCTCGGCTGGCTATTACGACATTGGCTTTCGCGTCTCCAATCCGGGGACTGGCGCAAAGTTCCATGTCGAACTGGATGGCCCGACCAACAACCTCACCGGCGCGATCAACATCCCCCCGACCGCGTCCTGGACCACCTACGAAACAGTCACCAAGACCCACGTTTACCTTCCCGCCGGCGTGCATCAGCTCAAGGTCGTGTACGACACCTTCGGCAGCGTGCAGGGCGCTGTTGGCAGTTTCAACTGGATGTCGTTTGCTCCGACGGGCACCGCGCTGCCGACGCCGCCGCCACAGATCAGCCCTCCCACCGTTCCGCCGGTGAGTGTCCCGCCAGTGGTGCCACCTGTTGTGCCCCCGGTGGTTCCGCCGGTTGTTCCACCGACAGTGCCGCCCCCGCCGGCCACCATTCCCAACGCGCCGATCAATGTTTTGGCCACCGACAGCGTCTTTACGGACAAGATTCACGTGTCGTGGAATGCCGCGCCTGGCGCGACTTCGTATCAGGTTTTCCGCAGCCAAAGCACCGATCCCGCAACAGCCGCCGCCCTGGCGCGCCTGTTAATTCCACGTCGTATGACGATGGCGCCATCACGCCCGGCATCACCTATTACTACTGGGTTGAAGCCATCAACAGCGCCGGCCCGAGCACGCTCAGCCAGAACGATCCTGGTCAAAGCGCGCCGATTGTTCCCCAGCGCCGTACGTCAACGCGCCTACGTCGCTGCCTGCGCATCCAAGCCGAAGATTTTGACTACGGGCCGGAAGGCGTCGCGTTCCACGATCTGGACGCCTACAACCTCGGCGGCGCTGGCAATCGCGCGGTGGCGTCGACATCACGGCCTCCAACGATCCCACCGACCCCAACGGCAGCGGCTTCGCGCTGGCATACACCAAGGCCGGAGAGTGGCTCAAATACACCACCAATGTTTCCAAGGATGGCGCATACGATCTGAGCTTTCGCATCGCGTCTCCGTCGGCCGGGGGCAAATTTCATCTTGAAGTTGATAACAAAGACGTCACCGGCTCGTTCACTGTTCCCAACACCGGCGGATGGGACAAGTGGCAAACCCTCACCAAGACCGCCGTCGCCCTCAAGGCCGGTCCGCACGAGCTTAAGCTGGTGATGGATGCCAATGCGGCTAACGGCTACGTCGCCAATATCAATTGGATTGATGTTCAGCCCAACATCCCCGTCGCCCCCACCATCGGCTCGCTGAATGACAGCCCCGATTCCGTCATCCGCGGCGGATCGGTCGCGCTCACGGCCAATGTGGTGAGCCTCAACGCCACGGCCGTCAGCTTCTACCGCGAGTCAAACCAGACACCCGGCCTGCAGGCCGACGACACGCTCATCTCTACCGACTCCACGCCCAACGACGGCTTCAAGGCTACCGTGGACACCACCGGCCTGCCCCTTGGCCCGGCGACTTATTACGCCCAGGCCACCGACAGCCTCAACAGCCTGACCGGCGTCGCCGTCTCGGCCACCGGCACCATTAACCCCATTGTGCCGATCATTGGCGCGTTCACCGCCAACCCCACCAGCGTGATCGTCAACACCGGCACGCCCATCACCCTCACGGCCAAGAACGTGACGGACACCGGCGGCAACATCACCGGCGTCAGCTTCTATCAGGAATCCAACGGGAAGACCGGCTTCCAGAGCGACGACACCCTCGATCTCGACCGCAACGACGCCAGATTCTCCCGGCACGTACACCGCTAGTGTCGCCACCGATGGACTGGACGTTGCGGCCAATACCTTCTACGCCCAGGCAACCGACGACGCCGGCCAATCCAGCGCGGCCGCCATCACCACGGCCGCCATCAGCCCCGTCCCGACCGCGCCGTCCAACGATAACTTTGACAACAGCGACAACCTCTCTCCACCAGTCACACCCAACGTATCAACGCCAAAGGTGACCAAGGCGGCGGCTTTAACCGTGACGGATTCCAATGTCCTAGCCACCAAAGAAGACAACGAGCCAGATCACGCGGGCAGTCCCGCCAGCCACAGCGTCTGGTATTCCTGGACCGCCGCCGCCACCGGCGCTGTGAACGTCAGCACCGCCGGCAGCAACTTTGATACTGTTTTGGCCGTCTACACTGGCTCTGATCTGTCGTCGCTCACCAGCGTCGGCTCCAACGACAACGCCAGCAACAGCGTCAATACCAGCCAGTTGAGCTTCAACGCCACCAGCGGCATCACTTATAAAATCGCAGTCGATGGCGCTAACGACGCGACGGGCGACATCAGTCTCGCCGTCACACCAGTGCCGCCGCCGCCCCCAGCGCCGCTTACGCCGGTGATTGTACAGGCCGAAGATTTCGACAAAGGCGGAGAGGGAGTCGCCTATCATGACGCCGATCCGTTCAACCTCGGCACGTCCAAATATCGCGCCGGCGAAACCGTGGATATCGACACGGCCACCGACACCGGCGGCGGCAACGTCGTCAGCTATACGCATGCCGGCGAATGGCTGAACTACACCATCAACGTGCCAGTCGGCGGCACCTACAACCTCGACACCCGCGTCACAAACACCGCCGCCCACGGCACTTTCCACGTCCTTCTCGACGGCACGGACATCACTGGCACGATGGCCATCCCCAACACCGGCAGTTGGTCCAACTGGCAAACGGTTCGTAAAGCCGGCGTGAACGTCAGTGATGGCCCGCACACGCTGAAGCTTGTCTTCGACACCAATTCGGACAACAGCTATGCCGGCAACGTCAACTGGATCGCCCTGAACCCTGCCAACACTCCCATATCGCCTCCGGTGACTGTGCCGCCGATCGCGTCTCCGCCACCTGTTTCTCCACCCGTGTCGCCACCGGTGTCGCCGCCAGTATCACCCCCGCCCCCAACGTCTCCGCCGCCTCTTGGCGCTCTGGTCATGGTGCAGGCCGAGAACTTCGATCAAGGTGGCGAAGGCGTGGCTTACCACGACGCCGAACCGCAAAACCTCAGCGGCGCATTCCGCCCCAACGACGGCGTTGACATCGAATCCACCTCCGACACCGGCGGCGGTTATGACGTCGGCTACACCAAGGCCGGCGAATGGATGCAATACACCGTCAATGTCGGCGCTGGCACGTACAATCTCGACACGCGCGTCGCCAACCCTTCTGATGGCGGCGCGTTCCATATCCTCCTGGACGGGACCGACGTCACCGGCACGCTCGCGGTTCCGAACAGCGGCAACTGGGCGAATTGGCAGACTGTGCGCAAGAGTGGCATCGCAGTCGATGCCGGGCAGCATGTGGTGCGCATCGTCTTCGACTCAACGGCCGCCAACGGCTATGTCGGCAACTTCAACTGGATCGCGTTTAATGCCGGCCCCGCCGCCCCGACTCAAACGGTGCCCCCGCCAGTGGCGACCAGCAACAGCCCAATCATCGAAAATGACACCCCCACCCCGGACGGCTATACCGTCACTTACTCGGCTCCTCCGCTTCCGGCCGGTCAATATCCTAACACCGATGTCATCATGCGCCGCCGCCCGTGGAGCAAGCCCGACGACAACGCCGCCCTGGTGGTTCAGAACGTCAAGTTCAAGGACTGCCTCAACGTGAAGGCGTTGCACATCACGGCCAGTTCCCCCGACAAGCAAAAGGAATTCGGCCTCTCCCACGTCCCCACTTACAAGAGTATCCTGATAGATCACTGCCTCTTTGACCACATCTATCAGGACATGAAGCAAACGCCGCCCGGCACGCCCCAGTTGCATACCGATGCGATTCACATCAATGGCGGCGCGGATCATCCCGTGGACGTCACGATCCAGAACACCATCATCCGCAACTGCGGCAATGGCGTCATGCCGATCCTGGTGAAGAACGGCTGGATTGGCACGCTGAATCTCACCAACATCACGATGCAGAACAACGCGCACGTGGTGACAATTGAGTTCCGCAACGGGAACAAAATCGGCAACATCAACATCACCAATTGCCCGGGCATGCATGTCAATCTGCTGGGCGATCACGCCGACTTTGGCGTCGTCACCGTTCGCAACTCGCCGGGCATCAGCATCTACAATGGCATCGACGCCAACGGCAACAGCCCGCGCGTGCCGATCTACATTGACCCGACCACCCCGCCACCACCACCCGTCTCGCCGCCGCCGCCACCGGCTTCACCGCCGCCGCCGGCAGTGGTGCCGCCGACGGTGCCTCCAGCAGTTCCGCCCACAGTGCCACCCACAGTACCTCCGACGGTTCCGCCCACAGTGCCGCCCACCGTGCCTCCGACGGTCCCGCCAACTGTTCCACCAGTTGTGCCTCCAACGGTGCCTCCAACAGTTCCACCAACTGTCCCACCGACAGTGCCGCCTACGGTGCCACCAACAGTTCCCCCGACTGTGCCACCCACAGTGCCTCCAACAGTTCCACCAACTGTCCCACCGACAGTGCCGCCTACGGTGCCACCAACAGTTCCACCAACTGTCACCGACAGTGCCGCCTACGGTGCCGCCAACAGTTCCACCCACCGTACCTCCAACAGTCCCACCGACTGTGCCGCCCACTGTCCCCCCGACAGTTCCGCCTACGGACCCGGGAACAACCCTTACACCCAACGTCGTGCCGAAGGTGTAAATCCCGGCCACATGTGCTTAAGAAGAAGAGAGGCGCACCCAATGGGCGCGCCTCTCTTTGTTTTGACTTCTGTTGTTTGTTCGGCCCGGCCCAAGCGGCATGGCGGATTACGCCGGCTCGGTTCCCACCGGCTCCGTGTGGAGCTGTCCTTCGATGCAGCGGATCAGCGCGTCGATGCTGACGGGCTTGGGAATGAACGGATAGCCGCCGATCATCCCCCCTTTGGCGTCCACTTCTTCTTTCAACACCGTGGCCGTCAGGAAGATCACCGGCGTATGACGCAGGTTCGGGTCCTCCTTGAACTGCGCCACCACGTCGCCGCCGTCCAGCGACGGCATCATGACATCCAGAAGAATCAGGTCCGGCCGAAATTCCCGCGCCACTGCCAGCGCGTTGTTGGCGTCGTTTTCTTCCCGGATAACGTAGTTCCCGGTCAACTCCAGGTTCAGCTTCACCAGCAATGTGATGTCCGGTTCGTCGTCGATGATCATGATCCGCTTGGCGCTCATATATTTTCCTCTCGGGCTTTAAACATGATTGTAACACGCGCACCCGTGTCTTCGCGGTTACAAATATCAATCGCCCCGCCGTGCAGCTCGACAATCTTCCGGGTCACCGTCAGGCCCAGTCCGGTCCCCTTGCCGGTGGGCTTGGTGGTGAAGAATGGGTCGAAGATTTTCGCAAGTTTGTCCTCGGGAACTCCCGGGCCGGTGTCTTCAATCACCGCCACCACCACATTGTCGCCCGCGCGGAAGCGTTCGGCTTTTCTGGATCCTTCATCGCGGTCGGCCGCGCGAAGCTCCTTGGCATACGTCGTGACCGTCAGCATCCCGCCGTCGGGCATGGCGTGCGCGGCGTTCATGAACACATTCACAAACACCTGCTGCATCTTGTTGGCATCGAGCTTCACCCGCGGCAGTGACTGAGCCAGGTTGGTGGTCAGCGACACGCGGTTGGCCAGCAGTTCGTGCTTCACCAGCACCAGCGACTGCTCGATCAGCGGGTTCATGTCCTGCACCTGCTCTTCGAGCTGGCGGCTGGCGGAAAAATCGACCAGGCCGCGCACGATGGTGTCGGCGCGATGAATCGCGTCGCGCATCGCGCGCATGACTGATGATGCGCTGTCGTTGTTCACCGCGCAGTGGTTGTTCAGGTAATCCACGCCCATCAGCATGATCGCCAGCGGGTTCTTCACCTCGTGCGCCACCCCCGCCGCCAGGCGCCCCACGGAATCCATTTTCTCGGCCTGGATCAGTTGCAATTGCGCCTGCACCAATTCCTCGTGGCTCGAGCGCAATGCGTCCATGGCCTCGCGGAGCGCCTTCTCGCTTTTTTCCAGCTCGCTGTTGGCCCGCCGGAGCTGATCTTCGGATTGGCGTCGCTCGGTAATGTCCCGGGCGGCCGCATAAATCAGCTCCCCCTCTGGAAATGGCGATGCGCTCCAGAGCAGCCACTTGTAGGTTCCATCCTTGCAGCGGTAGCGATTTTCGAAGTTGATGCTCGATTCGTTTTCAACCAGCGCCAGCGCCTCGGCGATGGTATTGCTGCGATCTTCAGGATGGACAAAGTCGATGTACGGGCTGGCCAGCAGTTCTTCCTTGCTGTACCCCAGCGTCTGCTCCCACGCTGGGTTGATCTCCTTGAAATACCCATCAAACCCGGCGATGCACAGCATGTCGGGTGTCAGCGCGAACAGCCGATCGCGTTCTTCCCGCGCACGCTTTTTATTGGTGATGTCCCGGCTGATCCCCACCAGGCCGATGATCTCGCCACTCGCATCCCGCAACGGGGTCTTGGTTGTGGACACCCATCTTTTGCGTCCTGCGTGATCGACGATGGGTTCTTCGTGGCTGATCAACGGCCGGCCGGACTTCACGATTTTGAGGTCGTCGTGGTGATACAACTCCGCGAGATGTTTCGGGAAAAAATCGAAGACCGTTTTACCGATCACCTTGTCCTGGCTGTCGGCGCCAAGGGATCGCATGTGGGAAGCGTTGTCGAGGATGAACCGACCCTCGCGATCCTTGACGTAGATATGATCCGGGAGGTTATCGATCAGCGTGCGCAGCAGATTTGATTCAAGCAACTGCCCATCCATTCGGCGACTCCCTTTTTGCAACCGGATACTATGGCCGACCGGGGGCGACTTTACCAGAGCTAAACACAGGCTAAGGAATGGCACGCGCGTTGCGAAACACCTAATACACCCTTTATGCCCTCATCGGGCAAGGAGACCGTATGAAAAAGATACTCGCGCTCTTTGGACTCTGTGCTTTGATGGTGGGAGCGATGGCGGGATGCCGGGCTGGCGTGGACGTTGATCCGCACAGTTCCAGCAGCATCAACGTTGCTCGATAGTCGACAGCACCCGTCTTAGGAAACCCGGAGTCACCGCATCCAATTGGATGCGGCTCCGGGTTTTTGCATGCGCTGTTTATAACACATTACTCCTAAAAAACTTATAGAAATAACGAAAAAATCTACGCAGAGGGCTTGACATCTTCTGGAATGTAGTGGAAGATTGTGGCAGTAATTGACAGGAGATGGCGGATGGTCGCAGAGGCAGCCCGAACTCTAAATCGAAGCGAAGTTGAATCACTCGTTCGCGAGGTGCTTCTGGAGCGGCTGCGAGGCAGGTCCACGCCGCCGCCTGGCCAATGAACGCCATGCCGCCATGCCGCTTCAGGCGGGCGGCCCTCCCCACCCCCTCGTCGTGAACGTTTCCGCCCGTCACATGCACGTCACCCAGGCCGACCTGGAAGTATTGTTTGGCGCCGGTGCCAAGCTCACGAAACTCAAAGATCTTTATCAGCAGGGCGAATTCGCCTCGGAACAAACCGTCACGGTTGTCGGGCCTCGTCAACGCATCATCCCCAATGTGCGCATCCTCGGCCCGGTGCGGGATTATTCCCAGGTCGAACTCAGCTACACCGACGGCATCTATCTTGGCCTTGACTTGCCCCTTCGAATCAGCGGCAACCACGACAAGACGCCCGGCTGCACCATCCTTGGCCCAAAGGGTGCCGTCAACCTCGCCAAGGGCGTCGTCCGGGCTGAGCGCCATGTACACATGTCCACGCAGGACATGGCCCACTACGGCGTTAAAGATGGCGACCGGATGAAGCTGAAGATCGAAGGCCCGTGCGGCGTCACCTTCGACAACGTCGTGGTCCGCTATCACCCCAAGGTTGTCCTTGAGGTGCATATCGACACCGACGAAGGCAACGCCTGCGATCTGGACACGGCCACTCGAATGGAACTGATGTGAGGAGTTGCTAGTTGCTGGACGCGAGTTGCCAGTCATGCAACGCCAGTCACTAGCAACAAGCAACTAGCAACAAGCAACTAGATTTTAGAAAGGATCCTTATGCCCATGGAAGCCCTCGGAATGCTGGAGTGCAAAGGTCTCGTCGCCCTGATGGAAGGGACCGACGCCATGCTCAAAGCAGCCAATGTTGAAATGATCGGTTGGGACAAGGCCGGCAGCGGCATGGTCACCGCCTTTGTCAAAGGCGACGTCGCGGCCGTCAAAGCCTCGCTTGATGCGGGCGCTGAAGCCGCTGGACGCGTCGGCCAAGTGGTCGCCGTCCACGTCATTGCACGCCCGCACGACGAACTCGTCGGCGTGATGCCCAAGGCCAAGGTTGGCACCAGCGCCGCCGCCTCGGATCGTGGCCTGGTCACAGCGAAAAAGTAACGGCATCGGGCAGACATGCCCATGCTCCACCCTATTAGAAACAACTCCCAAAGGAGATCGCAATGGCAGACGGAAATGGAAACGGCGTGTATGGCACGGCCATCGGCATGATCGAAACCAAGGGCTGGGTTGGCCTGGTCGAAGCGACCGATGCAATGGGCAAGGCCGCCAACGTTGAGATCGTCAAGACAATTCAGATCGGCGGCGCATTCGTCACCACGATTGTGCGCGGCGATGTCGGAAGCGTGAAGGCTGCCGTTGATGCCGGCGCTGAAGCGGCCGGACGCGTTGGCGAGCTGGTCGCCGCCCATGTCATTGCCCGCCCGCACGAAGATCTGCTTGCGGCCTTCGGCGCTCCCGCGGGTGTCGCGGCGCTTTGATCGCTTATCAGAGCCCGGCATGTACATGCGGGGCTTCGTCCCGAACACGAATTTGCCCATGCTCGTCCTTGTTGCCAACCTCGGCTCCACCTCCTTCAAGTTCAAGCTGTTGGACATGAATGCCGACGGCCTGGAGCTTGCGCGTGGCGGATACGAGCGCATCGGCCAGGCCGGATCGGCCTACGCAACACACGGTGATGTCATTGACGAGATGCTCCCCAAGTTGGAAAAGGCCCCGGATGCGATCGGCTTCAAGGCCGTGCATGGCGGGCCAATCTCCGGCGCGGTGCGGGTGACGGATGAAGTGATCGCGACGATGGAGCAGTTTGCGGATGTCGCTCCAGCGCACAATCCGCCGTACATCGCGGCGATGAAGGCGTTTCGGGTGAAGATGCCGAAAGTGCCGCAGGTGGCCGCATTCGAGACGGCATTCCATCAGACCATTCCGCTCGCGCGGCAGGTTTACGCGATTCCGTATCAGTGGACCGAAGAACTTGGCATTCGCCGATACGGCTTTCACGGCGCAAGTCATCGCTACATTGCGACCCGCATGCGCGAACTGAACCCGGACGCCCGCCGCATCATCAGTTGCCACCTGGGCGGTTCTTCATCGGTGTGCGCCATTGATAATGGCAACTCGGTCGCCAACTCGTTTGGCATGACTGCCCAGTCTGGCCTTCCCCACAACAACCGCGTCGGCGACTTCGACACGTTCGCGCTGCAAAAGCTCACCAAGCATGGGCTGTCGCTGGAAGAGATCTTCGGCAAGCTCGGCAAGGAAGGCGGCATGTTGGGAATGAGCGGCGTGTCGGCCGACATGCGAGATATTGAGAAAGCGGCCGCCGGCGGCAACGCCCGCGCCAAGCTGGCGATCGACGCGTTTGTGGAATCCGTTCGGCACTACATCGGCGCTTACCTGGTGCTGCTGGGCGGGCTGGACGCGCTGGTTTTCACGGCCGGCATTGGTGAGAACGGAATCGCCCTGCGTGAAGCCATCTGCCGCAACCTGGGATTTGCAGGCATCGACCTCGATAAAAACAAGAACAACGTCCGCGGGAGCGAAACCAAGATCAGCAGCGTCGAATCCGACACCGAAATATGGATCCTCCCCACCAACGAAGAATTAATCGTCGCTCGGCAAACGGTGTCCGTGCTGAGTGATGCGAAGAATTGAAGGAAAAGAGTTGCTGGTTGCTAGTTGCTAGTTGCTAGCAACAGGCCACTAGCAACTAGCAACCAGCAACTAGCAACTTTACAGGAGTTCACATGGCAAACGGCGAAGCAATCGGATTGATCGAAACCAAGGGTATCGTGGCGGCCGTCGAGGCGTGCGATGCGGCGCTCAAATCCGCTAACGTCACTTTCGTTGACCAGCACAAGGTTGGCAGCGGCCTGGTCGCCATCACCCTCAAGGGCGATGTCGCCGCCGTCCGCGCTGCCGTCGATGCCGGCGCTGAAGCCGCCGGCCGGGTTGGCGAGGTCGTGAGCGTTCATGTCATCCCGCGCCCGCACGTTGACGTGGCCAAGATGGGATGAGGTTGGACCTGCACGAAGTTCGCATCTCGCCAACGCAGAATTGGAGCGCACGATGTTCCTCGCCCGCGTCACCGGCCACGTCGTGGCCACCCAGAAGGACAAGAGCCTGAACGGCCAAAAGCTGTTTGTCGTCGAACCGTTGAACGTCAAGTTCGACGAGGAAACGAAGCAACCGGCGTCGCTTGGCAATACCGGACGGGCCATTGTCGCGCTGGATTCAGTTGGCGCGGGCGAAGGGCAGCTTGTTCTTGTCGTTCAGGGCTCCAGCGCGGATGACGGACGTCACCAAAAACCTGCCGGCCGACGCAGTGATCGTTGGCATCGTGGACACCGCTGAAATCGGCGGCAAGACGTTCTATGCCAGCAGCACCAATTGATGATTCGTGGACACTGTTATGAACCAGACCCTCGTTCAAGATGTCGTCGCGGAGGTGATGAAGCGCCTGGGCAATCGCAATGGCCACTCGCGCCCCGGCGGCGTTCGGGCCGGCGAGGACAAGGCCGCCAATGAACCGCTTGGCCGCGAAAGCCTCCGCCACCCGCACCGCGTGGAAGAACCCGTCGGCGAATACGGGATCTTTTCGAAGGTGGATGATTGCGTGAACGCGGCCGCCGAGTCGCAGCAGAAGCTCATCCGGCTCTCCCTCGAAGATCGCGACGCTATCGTCCAGCTGATCAAATCCACCGCCAAGCAGAACGCCAAGGCGTGGGGCGAGATGGAGCTGAACGAGACGAAGATCGGCCGGCTGGATCACAAGATCGAAAAGCTGCAGATCCTGGAGCTGGTCCCGGGCGTTGAGTTTTTGAAGACCAATGCCACAAGTGGCTCGAATGGCGTTTGCCTGGAAGAATTCGCGCCGTTTGGCGTCATCGGCGTCATCACGCCCGTCACCCACAGCGTTCCCACGTTGTCGGCCAATGCGATCAACATGATCGCCTCAGGCAACGCGATTGTCGCCAATGCGCACCCCAGCGGCGTGAACTGTGCGGCCCATGCCGTTCGTGAATACAACAAGCTGATCGCCCAGAAATTCGGGATCGAGCACCTGATCACCTGCATCGTCCCGCCGACGCTTGAAACCGCCGATCAGATATTCAATCACCGCGGCATCCCGCTGCTGGTCGTCACCGGCGGCCCGGCCGTCGCCCGCGCGGCGTTGCAGGCGCGGAAGCGCGCAATCGTCGCTGGTCCCGGCAATCCGCCGGTCGTGGTCGATGAAACCGCGTGCCTGCAGAACGCCGCTTCCTCAATCGTCAAAGGGGCGGCCTATGACAACAACCTCCTGTGCATCGGCGAAAAACAAGTGTTCTGCGTCGAGAGCGTGTTCGACAAGTTGATGAACGCCATGGAGAAGCACGGCGGGTACATCCTCAACGCAAGCCAGATCGCCGCCCTCACCAAGCAGGCATTTACTATCGACAAGGAAGGCAAGCCGCACGTCGCGAAAGAACTGGTTGGAAAGGATGCATCTGTGCTGGCTGAAATTGCCGGCGTGCGCGTCCCGCCGACCACGCAGCTTCTTATCGGCGAAACCGACTTCGATCACCCGTTTGTTCAGGAAGAGCAGATGATGCCGTTCGTGCCATTTGTCCGCGTGAAGAACGTGGAAGAGGCCATGGACAAGGCCATCGAATCCGAGCACGGCTATCGGCACACCGCCCTGATTCACTCGCGCAACCTCGACACCATCACCAAGTTCGGCCGGCGTGCCAACGTCACCGTTTTCGTCGCCAACGGCCCCAGCATGGCCGGCCTGGGACTTGGTGGACAAGGCTACCTCAGCTACTCCATCGCTACCCCCACAGGCGAAGGAATCACCAGCCCCCTGACCTTCACCCGTTACCGACGACTTATGCTCACCAACAGCCTCAGAATGATTTAGGGAGTTGCTAGTTGCTTGTTGCTAGTTCTAGCAATTAGCCACTAACAAACAGCAACCAGCAACTAGCAACCATGCAACTTGGAACTGTCATCGGCCATGCCACTGCCACCATCAAACACCCGTCCCTGACGGGATGGCGGATGGTGATCGTCCAGCCGCTCAATAACGCGCGCGGCCCCGAGGCCGATCCCGTAATCGCGGTGGATAAGCTTGGCTCAGGCCTTGGCCAGACGGTGATCCTCAACAGCGACGGCAAAGGCGCCCGCGAATTGATTGGCGACGACAAGAGCCCAGTGCGCTGGTTCATCATCGGAGTGGCGGACGAACTGCAATGATTTTCACCACGCGTCAACTTCAAGACCTGCACAAGACCAACGGGCACGTCACGCTCCCCGTTGGCGCCCGCCTCACACCCCTGGCCAATGATTGGCTCCGGCAGAAGCGTATCAACATCCAATATGGTGAGAATGGATCGTCGCCCGCCGCTACTACACCACCCGATGTGACACCGGCTGTATCGTCTTCCACTCCCAGCGCAGGCGGATTTTTGTGGTGGTGTGATGGTCCATGCGGGGCATCGAAGGCCGCCATCGCGGCCGAGGCGCGGGAGACTCATCTTCAGCCCCTCGACATGCCGGCCGACTCCAAACGCATCGTTTCGGTCATCAAGCGCCTTGCCGCCGAGATTAAGAACGACCGAATCGCCGGGGCGGTGCTGCTGGTTCAATCCGGGGCGGCCGCCATTGTTTATGCCAACCGCTGTCCGTCCATCCGCGCAATTCTCGGCACTTGCCGTGATTCGGTCGAACAGGGCGTGAGGCTGGTGGCGGCCAACGTGTTGATCATCGAGCATCCCTACCACACCCTTCCGCAGGTGCGCAACATGCTGGCCCGCTTTCTCAAGGCCAGCCGCACGTTAGGTGATGACGTCAAGCGCGAGCTTGGGGAGTTGGCGTCATGCGCATAGGCAAAGTCGTTGGCCGAATCTGTCTCAGCCGCGCTTACGATGCGCTGGTAGGTGGAAGGTTTTTGATTGTCGCGGTGCAGGATCGATTCTCACTCGCCGGCCAGCCCCGCCAATCTGCGGAGTCTCTCGTCGTGTATGACAACCTGGGCGCAGGCGACGGCGATCTGATTGCGTTCACCGAAAGTCGTGAAGCAACCATGCCGTTCTACCCCGAAAAACGCGTCCCCCTCGACGCCTACAACGCGGCAATTTTGGATCACGCGCAAATAAAATTCGACATCGACAGCAAGTCAGGAACTGTTAACTAGGAAGTTTTTATGGCCTACACAACCACCGGCAACGGCAGCAAAAACGGCAATGGCAGCAGTGCGGTCACGCGCGTCAGCGAGTGGAAGCTCAAGGAGCAGATGTGCGACATCGGCCGGCGCATCTGGCTCAAAGGGTTCTGCGGCGGCAACGAAGGCAACCACTCCTACCGCATCGGCGAGAATCGCATCCTCTGCACGCCGACCGGCATCTCCAAAGGAAACCTGAAGCCTGATGACCTGTGCGTCGTGGACATGGAAGGCAAGCAGATCTCCGGCAAGCGCAAGCGCACCAGCGAAATCCTGATGCACCTGGCAATCTACAAGGCTCGACCTGAGATCAAGGCTGTCATTCATAGCCATCCGCCCCACGCCACCGCGTTCGCCGTGGCCGGCGTGGAGTTGCCTACATGCATTCATCCTGAGGCCGAGGTGTTTCTTGGGGCAGTGAAGACGGCCAAATATGTGACGCCCGGCGACACCCGCCTTGGCGAGTCGATCCTTCCTTACGTCAAGGACTCCAACACCATCCTCCTTCAGAGCCACGGCGTCGTCTGCTACAGCCCTGATCTGGAGCAGGCCTATTACCAGCTTGAGATCGTGGACGCCTATGCTCGAATCCTGATCCTCGCCAAGCAGGTCGGCAGCATCAGGCCGTTGGCCTCCGATGAGATGAAAGAACTGCTGGCGCTGAAGACGCGCTTCGGGCTGCAGGATGCGCGCGTCGATGCCGGCATGGACAAGATGACTTGCTCCGCGGATTTCATTTCCCGTGTGAACAGTCAAGTGGCCACGCGGGGGAGAATGGCCGTGGGCGGCGGAACAGCGCCCATTCCACAACGCACACCACCCAGCGCCATGGAGCAGGCCATTGCACAACTCGCGCCCGACCAGTACAGCGAAACAGACATCGAACAATTGGTCCAGACGATTACCGATCAGATCATGGCGGCGGCATAACGGTTTGCTCACTGTCCTCTGTGTTCACTGTGGCTAAAAGGATTTCTTCATGAAAGTTTCAGTCATCGGCGGCGGCGGTCGGGTTGGCTCCAACGCCGCGTTCGCCATGCAATGCGCCGGCCTTGTCTCCGAGATTCATCTCCTGGACGCCAACGAGCAAATGGCCGAGGGCGAGGCGCTTGATCTTCTCCACGGCGCGTCCGTCGCGGGTGATCAGAAGATCTACGCGGGCGGCTACGACAAAGCCGCCGACTCAGACGTCGTCGTCATCACCGCAGGCCTCCGTCGCAAGCCAGACGAATCGCGACTTGATCTGATCAACCGCAACGTCCAGCTCTTTAAAGGTGTTCTCGACTCCCTTAAAAGCGCGGGGCTGAAAAAGGACGCGATCATCTTTATCGTCTCCAACCCCGTCGATATCCTCACCCGCCTCACGATCGATCACCTGAAGTGGGATCCGAAGAAAACCATCGGCCTGGGCACACAGCTCGACACCGCTCGTTTCCGCTCCCTCATCGCACTCGAAACTGGCCTGCCTCCATCGCAGATCAAAGCGCTGATCCTTGGCGAACATGGCGACTCGATGATCCCCGTCTGGTCAAGCGCCACCGCCGGGGGCGTTTCGCTGCTCAAGTTTCCGAACTTCAACACCGCCCTCCAGCAGCGCGTCTTCGACCGCACCAAGACCAGCGGCGCTGAATGCATCAAGCTTAAAGGGGGCGCGGGCTGGGCGGTTGGTCTGACCATTGCCGAAGTGGTCCACACCATCTGTCTGGATCAGCCCAAGATCATGCCCGTCTCCACACAGCTCACCGGCGAGTATGGCATTCGCAACACCTGCACCAGCCTCCCGACGCTCATCGGTCGGCAGGGCGTGCTGCAACGCTACGAAATCGAACTCTGGCCAAAGGAATTGAGCGGCATCCAGAGTGGTTCCAAGCAACTCGATGCAACCTACGCAGAAGTGCAAAAGGCAAAATAGTTCGATGCGTAAATCCCTCGACATCAAGATCGCCAACATCCGCCGCGACCCACACGGGGCGAAAGACTTTATCCTGGCCGACGCCAAGGATGCCGACATGGCATTTGGGCTGGCCTCGCCGGCGGTGGACCCGCGCACGGGTAAGCTTCGATCGCTGGCGGACTATCGCGACCAGATGCGCGAGATCGTGAAGCAGGGCCTGGTTGACATCATGCTGATGTCGGCCAGCTCCAGTGAATTGCTCACGATCAAGGAGCGACTGTTCGCCGACTCGCACGTCACTCCCGCCTGCCGGGCCAACGACACCACCGATATTCACCTCCTCTCCGGCGGCACTTACGCGGCCGAGCCATCCCGCCCTTTTCGCACCGCCACGATAGACCAGATCCAATCAGGGCGGCGTGAACCCCACTTTCGAAGAGCGGTCGATGGGGGCTGATGTTGGCCTGTATTCCATCACGCTCAACAACCACATCGCGTTCGATTACGACACGCTGCTGGCCTACAAGGACTTTCGCATTGAGGCCGAGACGAAGGGCTTTCGGCACTTCCTTGAAGTCTTCGATCCCAACGCCTGCGGAGCGGCCTGCCCACGCGATGTGGGCAAGTTTATCAACGATGCCATTGCCCGAACTCTTGCAGGTGTGCCCACCGCTGGGCGGCCGCTGTTTTTGAAGATGCCGTATCACGGGCCTGCCGCGAT
Source organism: uncultured Phycisphaerales bacterium (assembly GCA_963788015.1). Taxonomy (GTDB): domain Bacteria; phylum Planctomycetota; class Phycisphaerae; order Tepidisphaerales; family Tepidisphaeraceae; genus JBBRHH01. The sequence goes on along the minus strand of CAWBEY010000007.1, from coordinate 116,409 downwards.
GGAGGCGCTGGTCGCCTACGATCCACAGTTGGTGCCGGGGATTCTCGGCGGCTCCAGCGGCACCACCTACGATGCCTTCTTCCTGCTCGAAGACGCCAAAAAACATGGCGCTCGGGCTGCTCTCTTTGGCCGGAAGATCAACACCTGCGAGCATCAACTGACCTTTGTGCAATATCTTCGCGCCATCGCCGATGGGAAGATTGAGGCGGCCGAGGCGGTGAAGGCTTATCACGCCGACCTGGAGAAGCTGAAGATCAAGCCAACCCGCGCGATTAAGGACGACCTGCAATCAAGCGCCACCGCCAGTGCGTATTCCGGGAAGGAAGCTGCGAAACCTAAGGTGACCGTCTCAGCGGCGGGGGCGAAGCCAGCGCAGGCGGCGCGGCGCCGGCTCGTCGGGGAGGCGTGGATTTTGGAAAGATGAGCGCAACGGAGCGGGTGGCGTATTTTCGGAATCGCATTGGCGCGACCAACGGCAACGGAAGCTGATCCTGGAGAATTGTTAAACAGTGCTCATTGCAGAACGACAATCCCGGCTCCAGGACCTGATCGCGGCGCGGGGCATGATCGATCTGGAGACGTTGTCGAAGGACCTCGACGTCTCGCAATCGACCATCCGCCGGGATGTTGAAAACCTCGAGCAGCGCGGCCTGGTGAAGCGAACGCATGGCGGCGTGATCTGGACCGGCGACCAAACCGCTTCGCCCCGCCCATACGCGTTTGACCAGCGGATGAGCTACCAACTTGACGCCAAGCGACAGATCGCCCGCGCTGCCAAACAGTTCGTCACGGCCGGCCAAACCATTTTGATCGACGGCGGAACGACTACGTTCTACCTGTCCCAGGAACTTCTGGGGCTGCCGTTGCAACTGGTTACCAACTCGCTGCCCATCGCCAACCTGTTTTTGAACGACGAGAACATTGAATTGATTCTGACGGGTGGGCTGTTGTATCCGCGCTACGGCGTGCTGCTTGGGCCTGCGGCCGAGTCGATGCTGGCGAGCGTGCATACCAAGACGATGTTTCTTAGTACCGCCGGGATTCATGAGGGGGCGATTTATAACCAGAATCTTTTACTGGTGGAGGCCGAGCGAAAGATGATGGAGAAGGCGCAGGAAGTGATCCTGCTTGCGGATTCATCGAAGTTTGGCCAACAGGCGCTGGCGCGGCTTTGCAACCTTTCGGACGTGGACGTGGTGGTCAGCGACGATGGACTATCGGCCGCTCACCAGGAGGAAGTGAAACGGGCGGGATGCCGGTTGATCCTGGGAGAACAGGGTGAGAGCAACTGATCGATTGGACGCGCCGCTGATTCATAGTGCAACCGTTCGCCCCTCCCGCGCACTGCGCACGGCGGCATCGACAATCTCCTGCCCCACGCGTGCAACTTTAATTGAAAGCGGCCCCTCCACCTCCACTCCGCGCTGGATGCAATCCAGCATGTATTCGATTGGATTTCGATTTGGCGGCGTGAGCACATCGGCCGGTAATTCCTGTGCTTCCTCATGCTCGCGCGTCTGCACGCGGACGACGTTTTCGTAATCGTAGCTGCTGATGGTTCCTCGCCGCCCGACCAGCACGAAGCCGCATTTGGGCTGCGGCTGAGATGTCCATGGATCGGTAAACGTTCCCCAGCGCGTCTCGAATTTCGAGAGGCCGGTGTCATAGCGCGCGATGGTGATGCTGTGCTCATCCACCTCCAGCCCCGGCCCCTGATCGACCACGCACGTTACTTCGATGGGCCGTCTCCCGTTCATGAACCAGGTTCCCAGCGTCGTGCCGTATCCCAGATAATCCTGTAGCGACCCGCCCCCGGCCTCCTTTTTATAGAACCAGCTTTGGCCCTTCTCGCGGTTCGCTTCCTCCTCGCTCACATCCACCTTGTCGGCCGCATGACGCATGGGTCCACGGTTGCCATCGTAATAGTGCACCTCCGTCACCTCTCCAATCACGCCGATGTCAACCAACCGTTTGGCCGTGGCGTGCGACGCGTACCACCGGAGCGGCCAATTGATTGCCAGTAATTTCTCAGGGTTCTTCATGGCCGCGATCATCGCATCCGCCTCGGCCACCGATGCCGCGAACGGCTTCTCCATCAAAATGTGTACGCTGAAGGGGGCGATCTTTGCCGTCCATTCCCCATGCGCGGCCGTGGCCGGGCACAGAATCACCAGATCCGGCCTGGTTTCTTCAATGCATTTGCGATAATCGCTAAATATGTGGTTCGGCGGGATGGAGAAGTTCTCGACCGCCGACTGCATCCGCTCTGGCCGTTCATCACAGATCCCCACAATTTGGGCTTCGGGATGCTCGTGTGCCATGCGGAGCAGATCCCCCATGTGCATGTGATCGAAGTTAATCCCGGCCACTTTCCACACAAATTACCTCCTCGCTCACAGCGCCTCGCTGCTCCACCGTTCACCTTGTTGCAGCACCTTATACGGCTGTCCCAGCCGCTCGCATTCGGCCACGAATTCATCGGGCGTGGCGGTGTTGAATTCGAACATGTCGTAGTGACAAGGTATCACCAGTTTCGCCCCAATCTCCTTCGCCAACCACGCCGCCTCGCGGCCCGACAAGTTTCCAGCCACCCGCCGCTCTGGGGCGTTTCCGTTGATGGGCAGCAGTGCCACGTCGATCTTGAACTGCTTCAGCTTCTTCACCAATCCCGGATAGAGGACGGTGTCGCCGCTGTGATAAACCAAGATCGGTCCCAAGCGGCACCACGTATCCGAGGAACTTGCACCGGCCGTCATCATCGCGTTCCACGGTCTCATGGGCGGCCGACACGCCGACGAACTCGATGCCCGCAATTTCCTGGCGCGTTTCGTCATCGACGCAGCGCAGGCGGGCCGCGTCGATTTCTAATCGCTCGGCCACGAATGTTCGATTGGCGGCCGGAATTAGAATCTGGATTCCCGGATTAGCCGCGAGCAGCGCTCCGAGCGTTTCGGGGTCCAGATGATCGGTGTGGTTGTGCGAGCTCGTCACCACATCGACAAAATCGAGTCGCCCTGGATCGACCACGCGCTTTGTCATCCGCACATGCGGCTTGTCCGTGGCCGCGTATTTCAGCGTCAGGGAATCTGAAAGGTAAGGATCCATGAGCACGTGCTTGCGGGCCCACTGGATCAGAAATCCTGATTGCCCCAGCCACCAGAGATGCAGGCCGGCACGTGAACGCGCCTCGCGGACATCGGCTAGTAAATCATTGTCCCGCATCAAGGGTTGGAGCATTGGTTGTGTATGTATAACTTTGCATCATGAGGAAGACCAGGGCGGAGGCATTTGCAGGGTGCGGGGTTGGTTTTGTGGTGCGCAAAACGTGTTTTGGATTTTGTTTTTGAAGGGGGTTGAGGATTGACAGGGGTTTAGGCCGGATTGATCGATAGAAAAGCGCCCCCAAATGCTCCCCAAAACCTCCCCATTTCCTCCCCTTGTCGACCCCTTTTTCGACATAAAACCTCCCTGTTTTCTCCCCGGAACCGCCCCCTTTTGACGGGCTCAAGGCGGGCCTTCTGATGGGGGAAGACTTTTTCACCACGGAGGCACGGAGGGCACGGAAGAGGAGAGGAGGGTTGACCGCGGAGGCGCAGAAAGGAGGGAGTGTGGTAGAATTTAATTTGGGTTGATTTTGGGCTGCGGGCCCGGGTGGGATGCCGTGGGAAAAGCGATGAAACCACGAAGTCGCGAAGGCACGAAGCGGTGCTGGGGTGGATTGGCTGTTGGGGGGTGGGAGGGTTGTGGGGTTCAGTTTGTTTTCAGCTTGGGATTGTTGGAGCTTGCTGGGCATGGGCGGGACGCCCATGTTACGGGGGGAGGGGGCAGGGGGGGTTAGGATGAAGATGAGGATTAAGAGTGAACCACGAAGAGGCGAAGGCACGCAGGCCGAGAGGAGATTACTGCTGAGGCGAGGAGCGGAGCCTGGGAGGTGTGCTGGGTTAGGCTTGGGTTGTTTTGGGCTTGGGGTGTCGGCCATGGGCGCGGCGGGCCGCCCATGGCACGTTTGGATGGGGATTAAGAACTGCTATTTGGTTGTCAAAGAACACTGCGGCCGGGTTGGGGTGGGATTGGAGTTGTCCCCCCCCTTTGAGCGGCCGGAGCTTCCGTAGTGGAAGCTAACATTATGCTATCAGATGATGAGGGGTTGTCAAGGAGATTTTGGGGTTTGGGAACGTTGGAGTGGAAGGGTGGGGATACCGATGGGGATTGGAAGGGATTGGCCAGTGATGCACGGGATGGGAATTGATGGGGGTGGCGGGGGCCGGGGCGAAGAGATGCCGCCGCGACTTTGGAATAAATGGATTTGTGGTTGTTAGAATGACGTGCAATGACCAGCGTCGTTCAGAGAAACAATCTGGCCGCGATTCCGCCGCAGATTGCGGATGCGCTTGGGATCAAAGAAGGGACTTGCCTGGAGTGGTCGGATGGCGGGTCGGGGACGATCATCGTCAAGCCGATCGCCGGTCGGGGCGAGCGGGCTCGCGCATTGATGGGCGGGGCGCGGCGATGGCTGAAAGCGGGGGACGATCCGGTCGCCGATTTGCTGAGCGATCGGATGGCCGAGGACGTTGACGAGGGACCCATCTCTTCGGCACCTCGGCGTCCTCGCGCAGTATCTGACCGAATCGGGCGCGGAACGCGTGCAGGAGCTCTTTGGTGATCCAGGCGCGATCATTGGGATTTGCGTCTTATCGCTGCTGGAATTGGAGACGCGGCTGCACGCGATGTGGCTGAACGATTCCACGATTGAGCGCTGATTGCCGCAGTGGCTTCACTGTGCGCCACGACGTTGGTCCATCGAGAGCGGCACTTTGTCGAAGGCGGGGGTGAAGGAGCGTTGATTGGACAATACGGATTACCAGGTCCGGTTTGCAATGAATTTACCTTATGTGACGTATGATAGAACTCTTATGAAAGAACGCTTATCTGTCATCGCAATATTGTTAATGTGTGGTTTCGCGTCCGCATCAAATGGCGTACGACCGAACCGAGTGTCGACGAAAAATGGAGAGGGCGCTTGTGAAGGGTGGGCCGGTTTTCCACAAAGGTGATAGCTTACGCGATGTTTGCAGAATATTGTCGCAGAAAAGCTCGATCGCCGTCTGTTTGACATCGCCCGTTGGGTCAGTGCTTCCGGAAGACGTGGTGTTGACTGACAAGGAAGTGCATTTGGGTGAAGTCGTTGACCGTGTTGCCGGCATGATACCCGGATCGATCATGACAGGTTCCGAAGGTGGAGTAATGTTATGCGTACAGACTGATACAGCGTCCGAGAAGGAATTCGGGAGAGTAATCGATAAGCTTGATTTCAAGGGTGCTCTGTCGGAATTTCTTCATATGTGTCCGGGGGTTGCCGAGTGTAGCCTCAGCTATGGTGGGTCAGCCCCGACCTTAAGATTCAGCTCACAACGAGAGTCCGGATGTCTGTTCGACAAGTACTGTTGGAGGCTGCTACAAGTATGCATATGCAGATGACGATTGAGGTCACTCCAAGCATCAAGACCAAATCTCAGATAGATGGCAAAGAAATCATGGCGGTGTATAAGAGCATAGTTCTGAGTTCCTTTTAGAACTGAGAAGATTCAAATCAGTCGCAGGACGCAGCTGGTATTGATGAGTCCTGTATTGTCATTTACACGATTCATTCCTGTCATGGATATTTGTGGTGTGGCTCGCGCGAGGAGGGCGAACTGAGCGATTGTTCCGGTGGCTGACGCATACGCGTGCGATTGATGATGGCGGCTTGATTGGAGCTGACGGTGCGGCACGAGGGTCGGCCGAAGGCGGAAGGGAAGGTGAACGAATGTTGATGTTTAATAAATTGGGGAACAAGCCACGTCCCCGTCGAATGCCACTGCGACGGCACTGGCCATGTGCCGAAGGACCGATTGGAAAAACAGAAAGAACGACGGATGTCAAACGCGAATACTTTGATGGGATTCGTGTTGGTCCTGCTGCATGGCTGCTGCGCGCTGCAGTGCCTCCGTCAACGCACAGCGAGGTAAAGGTTGCGGCGATATACCGCATAACCCGCGAAGTTCACGGGCATGATAGCATCACTTGCTTCCTCACGAATCGTAGTTCAACCCCGGTCTATATTTCCGGCAAGGTGTTCTGCTCGTGGGAAATTCAAGGTGAGAAGGCCGACCCAACCCCAAACGGGGGAGGCGAGTTCTCGATGAACATTCGATCTAGCCTGCCAACGTATTACTGCCTTAATCCACTGCCTCGATCGGCAACGGATTACGCGAAGTGGGACGGCAGCCTTGAGCTTAATGGACTCCTGCCCCTTACCGCTAATAGTCAACTTCACCGATCCTCGAATTCAATTGAAATTAACCATCAGCGTGCTTCGTCAAATTGGAAATGATCCCGACTGGATCGATGTCTGGGCGACACCTGACTCACCGTAGTGAAAATTAGAGAACGCACGGTTACAGCGAATACTCAAATGCCCACTGATTCCCGTAGGTTCGCCTCTTTGCCGGGCGTCGCCGCAAAAGCGATGCGGCTGACACCACGCCCACAACGAGCGTGCAGACGATGCCTAGCTCGGCGCGAACGTAGCTTAGATTGATTCACGGGTGATGGCGTCAAGGTTGGCTTGGCCGGCGGAGACGTTCATCAGATAGATCGCGTTGCTCTCCCCGCTGAACCAGGCTGCCGCGCCCAGCAGCGCCGGAAAGGTGAGAAAGCTGCGCATCGGACGAAGCCGTGCCGGGAGGCGGAGCATCAGCACGATCAGCGCGGCGGCGATCAGTGCAATTGGCCAGTTCCAACAGTCTCGAAAATTCAACAACGGCGGGGGAGAGAACGGAACGATGTCGCCTTGTATCTCCGATAAGAGGTCGTATTTCGCGGCCGCGAGAATTAATGGGAGGAGCTCCATCCAGATACTGTAACCGTAACGGCAAGCCTGCCCTCGAGGGCATTCTCCATTGCCATTCGCATTGATATCCTATGAAGCATGGATCCTTCTGCTGTCCAAATCGATGGCCTCCGGGCCGTCTTTGTGGCCAGCGCCCTGCGCGACCGGTTCCGGCTTCGTGCCGGCGATCATGCTCCTTGTCCAGGAACGCGGCGAATCGATCGAGCTTCGACCAGTCCGCGGCGGCACCAATCTGGAAGAGGTGAACGGAGTGCTTACTGTTGCGGCAGATATTTCATTGCCTCCGAAGGTTGATCTTGTGGCGGAATCGCAGCCAGGAACGACTGGACGCGATGATATCCTACCCAGCATGACTGCATTCGATGACTGGTTCCGGCTGAAGACAGCTTTTCACTTCTTCGCCGGTACGCGCTGCTGATCCAGCAGGGCGGTGATGGTGTTGATTGAGTCGAATTTGGTGGGGTCGAATTCGCTGGGGTTTATTTCAAGGCCGAAGGTTGTTTCGAGGGAGGTGAGCAGGTCGACGACGTCGAGGCTGCTTAGGCGGCCGGTGGTTACCAGCAGTTCGTCGTCGGCGATGGGGTCGGTGTCGCCGTTGGCGGCTAGTACCTTTTTGAGTAGGTCTCTGATTTGTTCTTGCTGGTTCATGGCGGGGTTCCTGTGGTTTTAGGGGCGGAACAGGCTTAGGAAATAGTGGCCGTAATCTACGATGGTGTGGGGGTGTGTAGCGTCGGGTTCGTCGAGAATGGTGATGAGGCAATAGAAGAGAAAGACGCTGGCGATGGCGAGGAGTTTCCGATGGCCGGTTGGCTCGCGGCCTTTGCGGGCTTTTTGGCGGAGTTGTGAGAGGCCGATGGCGACGCCGAGAATGAGGGCGTAGACGGCGTAGACGTGATAGAAGAGGAGGGCGCGGGCGAGGCCCATCTGGATGATGTTTCGGCCGTCGCGGAGGAAATGGCAGAGGAAGTTGCCAAGGCCCGCGGCGGCGACGGTGGCTGAAAAGAGGCGGAGGCGGGGATATTTTTTGAAGTAGCGCAGGTAGGTGGGGTAGAAAAAGAAGACGACCAGAAGTTCCTTGAAGTAGTAGAAGATGCGGTTGTAAAACTCAGCGATGGTGGTGGAGCCGAAGGGGCGGTAGGTGTTGCGGAAGACGTTGAAGCCGGCCATGCGGCAGATGGCGATGATCTTGTGGCCAAAGACGGTGAGAGTGAGGATGAAGAAGAGGAAGTGGAGGATGAGGGCGAGCCAGCGGAGGTGGAACGGATAGGGATGGCCTTGCAATTGGGCTTCCAGGGCCATGGCGTAGGTGGGGATGCGGGCGTGGGGGGCGAAGAGGGGGATGGCGGTGAGGGATGCGGAGGGCCCGTAGGCCAGGCGGTTGGCGACAACCAGCACGAACGTGAGGGCGGTGGCCCATAGAAGGAGCTTCAGGCCTTTGAGCTGGACCGAGGCAAGCTGCTGGTCGTCTTTGGCTTCGACGCGATCCAGATAGGCGGCGCCTTTGCCGAAGGGGGTGATGGCGTTGAACTGCCAGAGGGGACGCCAATAGCTGACGGAGACCTGGAATGGTGCGGTTTTGCGGGCGGCGTTTTCGGAGAGCCAGTAGGCGAAGAACCAGAGGTAACTGGTGAGAACAATTGCGGACGCGGCGATGAGGAACCAGGGGAGGCCGGCGAGGGGCAGGTTTGAAGCGCTGAGCAGAGCGAGGAGAATGAGCACGAGGACGAGCACTGGCCGCTGGCCGCAGGGGGATTTGGGGAACGCGCGACAGAGCCATGCGTAGGAGATGGCCAGGAGCCAGACCAGGAAAACGACAGCGGGCCAGATGGGGAGGAAGCGTTCGGCGGCGTGCTGGCGGAGCATGTTTTTGAGCCACGGGGCGTCGAGAGGAATCGGGGGGGAGAGGTAAATCCAGAGGATGGCAGCGGCCGCGAGGAGGGACTTGCGATGTTCGGGGAAGAGGGAGGTGACGGCGAGGAATAGGCCGGTCTGCCACCAGGCGGGGACTTTGAGGGCGGCCAGGAGGGCGGTGAAGGCGGCGACGAGTGCAAGGCGGCCAAGGGCGGTGCGGACGAGGTGCAGCACGCGGGGCATGACGTCGAGTTGTGGGACGAGGCTAATGGCAAACACGGTTTGCTCCGGGGTCGAGTGGCGAGCTTAGGGGCGTGTGCGTTAGTTGTGGTTCGTTCGCAGCAGAGAGGGTGGCGGCGCAGATGGCGGAGTTGGTGAGGCAGGGGCTGTCTTTGGTGAATTGGGCCATGAGGGCGAAGACCTGGTCGAGGCGAGACCATTGGTTGGCTTGCTCGAGTTCCCAGGAATGGCCCCAGAGATGGAATACGCCGCCGTGGCGGGCGGTGAGGTTGAGGAGGGAGGCGGCGGCGCTTGGCCAATCGGATGCGTTGCCGTGGAGGATGTAGCGCCAGAGGTTTTGGATGGAGAAACGCTTGGCGAAGTTTTTCAGGAGTGAGAGGGGTTTGTGGGGATGGGCCTGGAGGGTTGTGGGCATGATGAGCAGGCCGCGATGAAGGCGTGGCGGGGAGAGGGAGAGCATTTCGACGCTGCGCAGGCCGACGAAGCCGGCGTCGCGGATCATGCGGACGTGGGCGCTGGAGAATTTGCCGGCCGGGGGGCAGAACATGATGCAGGCTTGGCCGGTGAGGCTTTGGACCCAGAGACGCGAATCGGAAATCTCCTGGCGGGCCTGGAGGGTGGGCGTCTGGGTGAGGAAGACGTGGTTGAGGGTATGAGCGCCGATTTCGAAGGACTGCGAGAGTTGGCGGATTTCGGCTTCGCTCATGACGCCTGTGGGGGCGGTGCGGGGGATGTAGAAGGTGCCGGTGAGACCGTGGCGGCGGAGCATGTCGGCGACTCGAAAGTCGAGGGGATGGCCGTCGTCCCAACTGGTGGTGAAAAGGGGGGGCATTGCGGTTGTTCTTTAGCTGGTTTGAAGCATGGGGAGTGAGACGCGCGGCCTGGAGACGGGTGGGCAGGTGGAGGTGGAGGCGTTGTTTAGAGCGATTTGATAGATTCGCAATAGTTGCTGGTGATTTTGGGGGCCGGTGTAGGCTGCTTCGAACTGGGTGCGGGCCATCGTGCGCATCTGCGCGAGGCGATGGGGGTTGTCGAGAAGGTCGTTGGCTTTGGCAATGAGGTCGGCAGCGTCGCCGGGCTGGAAGAGGAGACCGGTTTGGCCGGGGTTGACGAGGGCGGCCATGGAGCCGTGATTGGAGGCGAGGACGGGCGTGCCTTTGGCGAAGGCTTCGATGGCGACGCGGCCGAAGGTTTCGTAGCACTCGGAGGGAAAGACCAGAAAGCTGGCGTTGCCCACGATGTCGCAGACCTCGTCGGGGGTTTTTCGGCCGAGCCACTCGACGCCGCCTTGTGCGACGGCAGCTTTGACGTCGTCCACGAGTGGGCCGTCGCCGATGATCTTGAGGGGGATGCGGGTGCGCAGGGTCTGCCAGGCGCGTAAAAGCGTGTGCAGTCCTTTTTCGGGGGAAAGGCGGCCGACGAAGATGGCGTAACCGCCTGCGCCATGGCCGGGACCGGGATCGGGATGGACGAAGTTGGGCTTGACGATGATCTTGCGGGCGGGGAGGCCGCCCGCCACGAACCTTTGGCGGGAGAACTGGGAGAGGGCGATGTAGGCGTCGATGGCGGAATCCCAGGTGCCCAGGGCGCGGTGAAAGGCGACGGTGGAGGCGATGACGGCGGTGGCCGAGCGGCTTTGGCGATAGCAGCCGTGTTTGATTGCGGGCCAGGCTATGGATTTGCCCAGGCAGTCTTCACAGGGTTTGCCGTCACGGAGGAAGAGTGCGCCGGGGCAGAGAAGGCGGAAGTTGTGGAGGGTTTGAACAACGGCAGCGCCTTCCTGGCGGGCGGCGTAGTAGGCGGCTGGGGAGATGAGGGGGAAGGTGTTGTGGAAATGGACTACGTCGGGACGGTGCGTGCGGACGAGTTGGGCGATCTCGATGTGCGACTGGTTGTTCCAGTGGGTTGCCCTGGCGAGGGCGAGGCGGCCCATGGCGTTGACGGAGTCGTTATGGACGGAGTAGCGCACGACCTCGTGGCCGAAGCTTTCGAGCAGGCTGGCTTCGGATGCGAAGACCTGGTCTTCACCGCCGGGCTGCTGATAGAAGTTGTGCGCGAGGAGGATTTTCACAAATCATCGCCGTCAAAGTGACAAGGAACATCGGTGCGCTGGGGATCATCAGGAGGGCTTCCATCAGGCCTTCGAGATAGCAGAGGAGGACGACGCCCGCGAGAAAGCTGTAGCCGCGCGTCCACATGAGTCTGAATACCTGCGCGGTGTAGACGAGGAGGATGCCCAGGCCGACAAAGCCGGTGGAGAGGGTTGCTTCGAGGAAGGAGTTGTGGGCGTCGCCGGCCCAGGAGAAGAGGTTCATGAGGTAGAAGCGACTGGAGTAATAGCCGCAGCCCTGGATGGGTTGTTCTTTGATGAGGGAGACAGCATAGGCCCAGACGTCGGTGCGGCCGTCGAGGGTGGCGATGTCGTCGTCCATGAACTCGTCGATTGGGCGATCCAGAGCGCCCTGGCCGTAGAAGATGAAGAAGAGGAAGAGGGCGGCGGCGGCAACGGTCCAGGCGACGCGCTTGCCTTTGGGCGGGAGCTTGATGAGGCACATGCCAATGGAGGCGATGGCGAGGGCGGCGACGCAGGCGCGGGCGTCGGTCCACCACAAGAGGACCAGGAGGGCGGGGGTGAGTAGGAGCTTGAGCCAGAGGGAAAGATCGGAGGAGAATATTGCGATCATGGTGAGCGCGAGAACTGCGCCCGAGAGCAGGGGGTGTGCGCCTGCGAAGATGAGACGGACGCGGCCGTCGATGTGGACTGGGTTGGTGAAATACAGGGGCGTTTTGTACTGCACGAAATTGACGCATAACAGAATCGCCAGCACGAGGAGCATGGTGACGGTCATGCGATTGACCAGGGCGCGCTGGGGCCGATCGTCGCGCTTCAGGAGCGCGGCGGCCCAGCCGGCCGAGAGGCATAGGACCCATAGCTCGACGCTTTTGGCGATGGAGAGGGTGGGGTCATGCGACCAGCAGCAACTGAGGGCGGCCCAGGCGCAGAAGACGCTGATGGTGCGAAAGATCGGGCTGGCGAAGGGCTGGCGCAGGCATTGGCGGGCGCTGGCGTGGAGGGCGAGGACGGCTGCGCCGAGGAAGAGCAGGCCCAGTTCGGACATGCGTGAGAGCGTGAGGCCGGAGGAGAGCGCATCGCCCTGGGCCATGGGGATCATGGCGAGGGTGACGAGCAGGATGCCGGCGATGACGGCCGGGGGGCTGTAGGGGGAGAGGGCGCGGAAGGCGCGACGAAGGGGGCGCGTTCGCGTGATGGCGGTGGGCGCGGGGTGGATGGAGGGGGTGGCCATAATGGTCATGAGGCGCACGCCTCCTGTCCAAGTTTTAGCAGATTCAGATAGGCATCGGTCATTGCGTCGCGGGTAAAGTGGCGCTCGAATGCGTGGCGGGAACGATGGCCCATTTTCTGGCGCAAGTCTGCGTCGTGGATGATCGACAAAATCTTATCGCTGGAGGCGGGGATGTCGGCAGTGTTTAGTTCGATGCCGCCGCAGCGGGTGAGTATTTCGGGGACGCCGCCGGCGGGCGTAGCCGCCAGAGGCAGGGAGGCGCGTGCGGCTTCGAGGAGTGTGACTGGGCAGTTTTCAAGTGTTGCATAGTGGAGGTAAAGATCGGCGATGCCCAGGATCAACGGCACATCACGGCGTGCGCCCAGGAGCAGGACGCGGTCTTGCAGGCCAAGGGCGTTTATTTTTGCGTGCAGGCGTGGGCGGTCGGGGCCGTCGCCGACGAGGAGCAGCTTGGCGCGGGGCTCGCGGGCGGCGATGGGGTGAAAGAGGTCGAGGAGGCCGAGCTGATTTTTCCGTGGCTCGAGCGTGCCGACGTTGATGATGACGAAATCGTCGCTCGCGAGGCCAAGCGTTTGGCGGGAGAGGGGGGGGCCGGCGGTGGTGTCGGAAATGCCATTCCAGATGACGGCGGAGGAACGGGGATGAATGCCGCGCGTTTCTTCGACGGTGCGGCGGGCCCAGTCGGAGACGTAGACAACGTGGTCAACCGACTCAAGGACGCGCTTTTCAAGGGCGAGGATTGCATCGAAGTCTGGCTGGCTCGACAACTCTCCCTGGTCGCGATACTCGTCGGCTTCGCTGTGATTAAAATGGCAGACTAGTGCGATTGGAACTGAGAGGGCAAGCTTGGCGCGGGCATCGAGGGCGGCGGCGGCGCTTAACGGGCATTGGGCGACGATGGCCGAGGGGGGATTGTGTCGAAGGCGGGTGATGAGGTTGGCGGTGAGGGCCTTTTGGTGCCAATGTCGGTACCAGCGGGTGGACCAGGTTTTGTTGATTGGTGCACGATGGGGCGGCGCAGTGCGAAGAGCGGCAGCCAGAGAGGACTCCCGCAGAAGGGATCGACGACGGAGCAGGTTACGCCGGCGGCGGATAGGCCGTGGCAGAGGGCGTGGGTGTGAGCGTGGACGCCGGTGTTGCCGCGGGGGCGATTGACTGTGGCGATGAGAACATGGCCGGGGTTGTTTGTGCGGCGCGTGGAACTGCGCTGGAGCGGGGGCGGGGAGGGGTGGGGCTGGTGCGGCGATCATGCCAGCGCCACCTCGGCGCGGCCGACGCTCATGCGGTCGAGGATTTTGCAGTACCAGGCGACCATGTCGTTTTCCTCGTCGTAGCCTTCATCGAGAAGGCGGGTGAGGATGTCGAGCAGGTGGACTACCTGGAGGGCCCGCACCTGCGATGGGTTCATGGCGTAGTTGCCGGAGCGGGTGAGGCGGTCGAATTCGTCGAAGGCGCGATCGGCCGGCCAGTTGTCGAGCAGGAAGCCGATTTGAAGGCGGTAATGAAACTCATCGAGAAGGGGAAGGCCGCTGGGCTGGCCATATTCCCAGTCGAATGCGGAGATGGTGCCGGCTTCTTCGCGCAGGTTCCAGGGGGCGAAGTCGCCGTGGACGATGGTAACGGGAACTGTGAGTTGCTGGAGCACCGGCATCACGTCGTCGAGCATTCCGATTAGATCAAGGCGCGATGGGGGAAGTGCGGCGATGCGGGCTGGGAGGGTTGCGACCAGATCGGTGGCCGCGGCGGGCTTTTGTTCGGTGGTTTGAAGGGATTGAAGGAATCGATGATGCGCGGGCGTCAGGCGGGGCTGGGTGGAGCGGCCTTGCAAGGGGCTTTGGACCGTGAGGTATGTTCCATCCACTTCGCCGGCGAAGAGGATGCGCGCGGCGGGGGACGCGGATCCGTCGGCGGGCGCGAGGGCGGGCAGGACGCGCGCTTCGTGTTCGAGCAGGCGGCGCGAGAGGCGCGATCCGGCGAGTTTTGCGAAGCCTTTGATGTGGCCGTTGGAGCCGAGGATGGCGACGGAGACTTTTCGATTTCGCGCGGGTTCTGGAGCGCCTGAAGAGAGGGCGAGGCGGATGGTTGGATCGTTTAATAGCGACTGCAGCTTGGCTTCGAGCGGCGGCGTTTGTCTTTGGGCGATCCAGATTTGATCGCGGTACCAGAAGGGCAGGCGCGTGCGCGTGGCGAGGCGCACGGCGAATCGCTTGAGGCGCGCTGACATTCGGGCGGGGGTGTAGAGGCAGAAGGCGGCGGCGGAGACGGCCGGGGAATCGAGTGGAACGAACCAGCGTGGGCTCTGGATGTTGGGGAGCACTGCGAATCGGCGGATGTAAGTGAAGCCGGCGCGGGTGAGGGCTTGGATGTCGGGACGGCCGGAGTTGATGGCGACAAGGCCGGCATAGTCGGTGGTGGAGGAAATTTGCGGGGGGTTGTTCCAGGAGACCAGGATGCGCGAGGACCCGGCGGCACTGGCTGTCAATTCCTGGAACCATGGGGGCGCGCTGTCGCAGGTGTATGAGACATCTGCAGGCAGGAGATAACGCCAGGTCATGGCGGGGGGCGTTTTCATTTGCCCTCCAGGCCGAGGCGGCGGGCGGTGCGGGCGGCCAGATGTTTCAGGATCACCTCGTTGACGTCGGAGATGACTTTTTCGACGGGTTGTGAGGCGTCGATGATTCGGCCGTTTTTCATCGTGCTGACGAGGGCGTAATAGGCAGTAACCTGCCGCGCGGTTTCTTCGGGAGGCACTTCCTTTTTACGCGCTTGCACCACTTCCGCAGGGGCGTTGAGCAGGATTACCAGATCGGGCTTGGGGGACACCCACCAGACCAGGCGAAGCAGCCACATGGGGCCTGCATAGCGATAACGCTTGGGATCGACGATGGCATCGACGAAATAGCGGTGGTTCAGCACCAGGCCAGCGCGGGCGCGGGTGGGGTGAACCGTCACGAAATAGCCGGCGGTGTAGAAGACCAGCCACCACGCCGCCTTCAGGAGGGAGGCGAAGAAGGAGCGGGGGGGGAGTGCGTGCGGACCGGGTTTGGGCTTTGTGCCCAGCAGGGAGGGGGCGAAGGTCTGGTAGTCGGTGTGGAGGAAGGCGGGGCTGATGTCGCGGCGGACGGCGTCGACGATGGTGGACTTGCCCACGCCATCGGGCCCGAGGAAGACGACGTGCAGGCCGCAGGTGGGCTTGATCCAGCGCCGCAAACGCCGGCAGTTGTCGCTGAGTGATCGGGCCAGGGCTCGCAGCGGGTTGTACCTTCCTGTCCGGCCGAGGAGCTCACAGCGGAGTTCCTGCACGTTGGTTTGGACCTCTTCCCAATCAGCGCTACGGGCGGCCGAGGCAATCGTGGTGGCATCGGCTGGGGCGAAGAAGCGGGCAATTTCGGTTTCGCAGCCTGCGGGGTCCAACTGGTAAAGTGACGAAAGTTGTCGCTCGTGATCGATTCGTAGACGCGCTTTTACGATGCGATTGACGAGGATGCAGGCAAATTCGATGCGGGGATTGGGCACCCAGAAATCCCGGTGACGCATGCGGTTGCTGAAGATGGTGGTGGCCGGGTAGAAGCTGCGGTCGCACAGCTCGTACGAGGTGCTGAGATGAAGCTGAAGGATCGGCGGCGAGACCTGCCCGTGTGTGGGGGCGACGACGACAAAGGGCGCTTTATCGTCCAGCCATTGGATGATCTGCGTGCCAGTCTCGGTTTGGCGATCATGGAGCAGTCTGGCGAGCTTGCCCTGGACGAGACTTTCATCGACGAGGCAATCGACATCTGAGGGGACGGCTTGGGGATAGTCCTGATAGCCGTGCAAGACGCAGTAGGGGAGGCCGGCCTGGTCGAGTGCGTTGAAGAGCTTCATCAGCAGGGCGCCGCGCTGGCCTTGATCGGCTTGGGGTTGGTGTTTCTCGAAGTTGTCGGGGTTTTTTTCCATGCTTGTTTCGATGGGGAAGCCGTCAGCAGTGTCGGAGGGGCTGGACTTTGCGGAGCGTTCGTAGGCGCGCCAGAAGAGGAGCGTGACGATTAACGTGGTGGCGATCATGCCCAGGAGGGCGCCTTCGACGTGGAAGGTGCGAATGAAGAACCAGCCCATGCCGATGGTGAAGAGGCCGCCGTAGACGGAGCCGGCGAAGATGTAGCGGGTTTGGCGTTTGGCGGTGAGGGCCGCGGCGAGAATCATCTGGGTGTAGCTGAGGAACGCCACGATGGAATAGAGGGCGAGGACGCGGCCGCTGTCGGCGTACTCGGTGCTATAGACGAGGCGCATGAGGGGCGTGGCGAAGAGGGCGAAGATGAGGCAGTAGACGCCCATGATGGGGAGAACGACGGCGGCCACCGAGCGGAGTTGGCGTCGCATCGCCTGGTCGCCGCCGCTGGCGAGCGTTCTGGAGAACCAGATTGGGAGGACGGTGCCGAGGAAAAATGCGAGGGCGCGGGTGGGGCCAAAAAGAGTCTGGGCGGCCTTGAGCGAGCCGCTGGCGGAGGCGCCGAGGATGGCGGCCGCGAGATAGAGATACATGTGCAGGGATGAGCACCAGCCCAGAATTTCTGCGCCGGCGAGCCATTTGCCGAATCGCCAGTTTTCGGTGAGGGCGTCGGGATCGAGACGGCGGGTGAGGCTGCCACGGATCTGCCATGCGCCGATCGGCGCTGCGAGGGCGGAGGTTGCGGCCAGGGCGTAGAGGGCGCGCGGGCCGTTGAGGGCGCTGATCCACCAGAGGACGGCGATTGCGCAGGTTTGGCCGCCGTAGCTGACCAGATCGTTGAAAAAGGCGGCGGCGTATCGGCCTTCGGTGTAGAGGACGCGCCGGACGAATTCCTGAAGCTGCCAGGCGATGATGGATGGCACCAGTGCGATGAGCAGGGGGGTGTATGACGTATGAAGCACCCACGATCCGCCGGCCAATAAGCTGGATAGGAATGTTGCGAGCAGGACGAGGTAGATTTGACCAAGGCCGGTGGAGGTGGTGTAGCGCTGATAGCCTTTGCCATGGCGGGAGGAGCCCAGCACGTTGTGCGGCTGGGTGATCAGGGCGGACTGGAGGCTGTTGGCGAGTAGAAGGGCGGAGTAGATCAGGTTGAAGGCGCCGAACGTACCCTTGTGCATCCCACGGGCCGTCAGCACCATGGTGGCGAAATTTGCCACGGAGATGAGGATTTGATCGCCAAGGGCCCAGACGTTGCGGCCCAGACGCGCAGCCTGGGCGCTGGCTTCTCTTTCTGCTCAACGGGCACTACATCAGCAACTACCGACATTGTCTCGCAGGCAAAATGACCCGCGCTCCTTTGTAAAAGTTCTCGCTTGCTAAAAGGCCGGTTAATGGCCTCGGATCATTCGCCTGGCGGCCAGGAACATGAAGATCGTGTTGGTGACCAGGTATCTTTTCCACAAGCGTTGCGGTTCCTGCGTGAGGCGGAAAAGCCACTCCAGTCCCCGGCGCTGCATCCAGGGCGGGGCCATTTTTTTGTTCCCCGCGTGAAAGTCGAAAGCAGCGCCCCACGCATAGTTGTATCGCCTGAATCCGGCCGCGATTTTGGTGGGCGAAAAAATCCTGACGCGGGCAGCCCAGCCCGATAAACAACAGTCCTGCACCGCTGGCGTTGACGCGCGCGATCACTTCGTCATTTTCGGCGGCCGACAGGGCTCGAAAAGGGGGTGACTCAGCGCCGGCGATGATGAGGCCGGGGCATTGCGACTGCAAGTTTGTTTTCAGGAGAGTGATGACCTGGCTGGTGCTGCCGTACAGGTAAATGCTGATTCCTTCGCGTGCTGCCCGGCGGCAGAGTCGGAGCATTAATTCCGGGCCGTATACGCGGTCGGGCAACTGGCTTTGGTTGAAGCGATTCATGGCCCAGCGCACGGGCTGGCCGTCGGGGGCGACAATGTCGAAGTCATTGATGCAGGCGCGATAGGCGGCCTGGGTGGCGGCGGTGACGATGCCGTGGACCGGCAGGTGGGTTACGGTGCCGCCGCGGCGGTGGTGGGCTGCCTGGATGATGATGTCTTCCGATGCGGCATAGTCGGTGGCGCTGACCTGCACGCCGAAGAGATCGTGCTTTGGGGGCCAGGCCGTGTGGCCAGGCGCAGATCGTGGCGTGGCGGCGGCCTGATTCGGGTTGCGCGAGGGATTGCGTAGTCGTGGCGCGACCAGAAGTTCTGGCCCGAGAATCGACTGGCTCATCGCGCCCCCCTCCGCAGCAGCACGGCGGGAACGGTGGCCGCGAGGATGGCCAGGTCATTGATGAGATTTCGGCGGCGGACGTACTGCAAATCCATACGCATCCATTCTTCGAAGGTCACCATCGACCGGCCCTTCACCTGCCAGAGGCAAGTGAGGCCGGGGGTGACGCTGAGACGGCGGCGATGCCATTGATCGCACCCATCGGATTCATCGACCGGCAAGGGGCGTGGCCCAACCAGCGACATGTCTCCGATCAAAACATTCCAAAGCTGCGGAAGCTCATCGAAGCTGGTTTTGCGGAGAAATTGGCCTATGCCGGTGACGCGGGGGTCGTTGGTGAGTTTGAAGGCGGGGCCGTCTTGTTCGCTCAGAACACGAAGGCCGTGCTTGGCGCTTCGGCATCGCGGGCCATGGTCCGAAACTTGTAGATCTTGAATGGCTTGCCTCCGAGGCCGGCGCACTGCTGGGTGAACATTACCGGGCCCTTGGACGTCAGCTTGATTGCCAGTGCGGAGAACAGCATGAGCGGTGAGCAAAGGACGAGGCCGCAAATTGCGCCGATGATGTCGATGGCGCGCTTCCAGAAGGGCAGGGGCCTGGCAAGCATCGCCTCGAAGGCTGCATGATCGGCCGGATCATTAATGAGTTCGGCCTGAATGCCATCCAAGACGGCCGGCAGGAGTGCATTGCGCTGCGCCACGATGGACGCGCCGGGTGGAGCGTCAACGTGCATGCCGATTTTGACGGGTTGTTGAAAGCGGTCGAGATCGTCGTTGTCCTGGTCGAGGGGCCAGCGGGAGGGATAGGTGTGGATGGTGCAGAGGGGGGAAAGGGACTTGGCGCGCGCCAGACCGCACATGTGCTGGGCAAAGCAACGGGCGCCAAAGGAGGCGGTGTCGGGGAGTACGCCGCAAATGGTTCGGGCGTCCAGCCATCCCACTGCATCGGTGGAGCGGGCGCGGAGGGTGAGGAGTCTGGCCAGGCGCTGAAGGGAACGAGGCCGCTCATCGCTGTCGATGCGGAAGAGGACCAGTGAGAACTCGCCGCCGTTGCGGTCGGCACGGGCCCGCTCGTGGTCGAGCAGGGCGGCGTACGACGGCCGCGATGTGCAGGCGGTGCAGGCCGTGAGGCGGAACAGGGCGGACAGATTTTGTCCGCGAATGGGGAATAGTCTGCATATCTGCCCCTCCTAAGGGCGTCATGCGACAAGCGCAACCAAGATGTCGACCCGGTATGGGAGGGGCGTGTGGGTGGACGGACTGCCAGAGCCTCGTCGATGTAAATCGAGGAAGCATGGAGGCAGCCATTCGAAGCGCCGAGAAATGTGCATTTTCTCCCGGCTCACCGTCAGCGTTGAGGCCACTGACGACCCGATACGAATTTCTCCCAATCCTTACAAGCCAAGCTGGCGTTCTCTCCAAAACGCTAGCGGCTGACTAACCATTACATCATATTTATAGTTCTGACAAGCAAACCCATGGCCATATAAAACAAATGGATTTATTGTGCCTATCGGAGGCGCTCGGAACCGATGGCGAGCACGCGCGAGGAGGCGGGCAGTTCGTGGGGAACGCGGGAGTGCTGGTCGGTTTCCCAATTGCCGCGTCGGGGCACATCGTTAATCACCACGCCCACGACCTGGCCGCCTGCGCTTACCAGGGCGTCGTGTGCATCGGAACATTGTCGCCTGTCAGCCTTCTGGGCCCGCACCACCAGGATGGTGGCTTCGCACGAGGCCGCAGCGATGAGAGCATCAGCGGCGACGTTGGTTGAGGGGGCGTCGAGCAGCACGCAGTCGTAGAGACTGGCTAATTCTTTAAGGGCCTCATCGAACGCGGCGGATTTGAGCAGTTCGGTGGGGCGGTGGGGCGCGGGGCCGCTGGGGAGCAGGTCGAGGCCCCGTACTTTGGTTTCGCGGATGGCTTCATGCAGCTTGTTTTGGCCGCTGAGCACTGTGGCCAGGCCGGTCTGGGATTCCTGTTGGAAGAAGAGGTGCTGGCTTGAGGATCGGAAATTGGCATCGACGACCAGGACACGGTCGCCGGCCTTGGCCATCGCCTTGGCGAGATTGTGGACGACGGTGCTGACGCCGTGGCTGGGGGAAGGGGCGGTGATGAGGAATGTTTTGGCGCCGCGATCGGTGGTGATAGCGATCAAGGTCTCGCGAGGCTCAGAGTATTCGTCGGCCACCACGTCGGCGTCATCCAGGGGAAAGGCGGAAGAGTGGGGGATGCAGGCGAGGATGGGGAGGCCGAGAGCATTTTGAACATCGTCGGCGTTGTGGAGGCGCGGGGCGATCCACTCGCGGATGCGCGCCAGGCCAATGCCGCTGATGGAGCCAAGCACCAGAGCGGCGGCCATGATTACCGACCCGCGGGGCCAGGTGGGCTTGTCTTTATCAGGGTTGGTGACTTCGAAAATGTCAATGTTGTGGGCACCCTGGTCGCGGTTGACGCTGGTGCGCATGACGCGCTGCTGGAGCAAATCGCGTTCGTCGCGCAGGCGCTTGAGGTTGTCGTCCATGATGGCGTACTGATTGGCCTTGAGGTCGAGATCTTCGGCCTTTTTATGCTCCTGCTCGTAGGGGACGCGAAGCGCGGCCTCTTTAAGCTGGGCGGCTTCCCATCGCTTTTTGGCGATGATGCCGAAGCGCAGGTTCAATTCGTCAATCTTTCGCTGCAATCCGACGACCTGCGGGTGGGCGGAGAGGAAATGCTGCCGCTCCAGGTCTTGCAACTGCTGGTCCATCTGGGCCAGCTCTTTTTTCAATGTTACTACTGCTTCGAGCGAGGAGGGGGTGGCGGTATCGACAAGCTCGGCAAGCTGTTTGACCTTTTCTGGATCATCGTTGATCGACTTCATTGCTTCGTCGTAGTCGGCCTTGGCCTCGACGGCCTCGCGCTGAGCGATGGCCAGGCCGGTGGAGAGGCTGTTGAGCTTTTCGCGGGTGATGTTGCCGAAGTTGCCCGAGAGGTCGATGGCATGATTGGCGACTTTGAAGTCGGACATCTGCTTCATCAGGGCTTCGATTTTGGCGTCGTAGTCTTTCTGGAGGTGGCGATCGCCGTCGAGGTCGAAGTCGGCCTTAGACTTGGTGTGCTCTTCGCGGTAGGTCCGATAGGAGTCGAGGACGCTGTTGACCACGTCGAGAGCTTCCTGGGGGCTGGGAGCGTCGAAGGCGACGTTGATGATGTTGTCGCGCTTGCCTACTTCGACCTTCATTTCTTTCTTCATGAAGACGAAGCGGTTTTTTACTTTTTCGAAGACTTGCGCGTTGCGAATGCGATCATCGCCCAGGGCGCAGGATGATGATGGGGGTGGAGCCGATGAGCTCGGATTGGGTGGCCAGTTCGCGGCTGATCATGTCGGCGTTGTCGTTGCGGCCGGCGTCGATGATGATGCGGCCGGTGCTGGTGTACATCCTTCGGGCGAGGAAGAAGTAGATCAGGCCGGTGATGAGGAAGAGGACAACCGTAAGCACGACGACGCTGCGTTGCCGCCAGAGGACGGTTGAGAACGAATCGGCGGGCCGAGGTGCATTTTCGGCAGCGCCAAGCGGATAATCGCCCTGCAGTGATAAATTTGAGCCACCCATATTAACTATTCTTCCCTTAAAGCTAGTCCCGACACGGGGAAACTATATATGGAAATCCGACGGCCACGCCAGCGAAAATCATCACGAAGGTGCAAAATAACTTTGCAGGCGGTTGCACAAAATGCGCGGCTGGTATTACCGGTGCATATTGCCCTGCCTTCCTATCTTCACTCGGCAGAAACGGCAGAGGACTTATGTGAAACGTCGGTCTGCTCCTGGAGCATACTGCGGAGTACCTTCCGATCCACCTTACCGTTGGCCGATAATGGGAGGGAATCCAGGGTAAGGATTTTCCGCGGGAGCATGTAAGAGGGCAGTCGATCCTTGAGGGCGGCACGGATGTTGGGGGGGGTGAGTTGGCCGCCACAGACAAAGGCGACGGTGCCGGTGGCATGTCCGGCGACCATGGGCCAAGCCAGGGCGGCGACTGAATCGGTGAGACAGACGGCGCGGAGGTGTGCTTCGATTTCCTCCAGTTCCACGCGATGGCCCATGATCTTCACTTGGTTGTCGACGCGGCCGAGGCAATGGAATCGGCCATGGGGATCGCGAAAGGCGAAGTCGCCGGTGAGATACCAACGATCGCGGCCGAGGTGCGGGTGATCGAGGATTGGAAATCGCCGGGCTGTCTGGTCGGGATCGTCGAGGTATCCGACTGCGACCTGCGGACCCCACAAGGCGAGTTCGCCGATTTCGCCATCGGGGAGAAATGTTCCGTCGGGGCCGATTATGGCAGCGTCGGTGCCGGGGTAGGGCAGGCCGATGGAGATGGTGCCGCGGCCGGGTGTTTCGTGGGGGGGATGGGTGAGGCGCTGGACGAGGCAGGTGACGGTGGCCTCGGTTGGGCCGTACTGGTTGTCTACCACGCTATTGGGGGCGGCCGCCTGCCAGGCGATTGCGGAGGCGACGGGGAGGGCTTCGCCGACGAAGAAGGAGATGCGCAGGGAGGGAAGCGATGCGGGTTGTAACTGCTTGAGGCGGTTCAGCATCAGGATGACGGAGGGGACTGAGGACCAGACGGTGAGGCCGTGGGTTCGAATGAAACTGGCGGGTGCAAGCAATTGGGCCTCTGGAACCACGTGGAGGGATGCGCCCGCGTCCCAGCAGGCGAACATTTCAAAGACCGATACGTCGAAGGAGGTTTCGGAGAACTGGCCGACGCGGTCGGAGGGGTTGAGGTGGTACTGGTCGCGGATGCAGTTGAGAAAGTGTGCGACATTGCCGGCCGAGACGATGACGCCCTTGGGGACGCCGGTGGTGCCGGAGGTGAACATGATATAGCAGGGATGATCGGGGCCGACGGGCGTCGGAGGGAGGGGATGATCTGGCTTGGTCGGCCAGGTGGTGGGGAGGATAATGTGAGGCGGGATGAGGGCGCAAGCTCGGAAAGATGATGCGTGCCGCGCGCGTCGACGATGAGGGCGTCCAAGCCAGCTCGTTGAAGAACGGATGCCAGGCGGGGGGTTGGGTGCTTTGGGTTGAGCGGGATGTAGGTGCCGCCGGCCCAGAGGACGCCGAGGATGCCGGCATAGGTTTCGAAACTGCGGGCGGCGAGGATGCCGACGCGTGGGGGCGTGTTGTCGCGAAGGCGGAGTCCGCGCAGCCATCCTGCGACCTGAGCGGCGCCGGCGGCCAGATCTGCGTACGTGTGCTCGCGATCATCGACGACCAAGGCCAGAGATTCGGGGTTGGCGTGGGCGTGGCGGAATAGCCCTGTGGCGAGGTTTAAGGACGATGTAGGGTCGTGCGGGCGCGCAAGAGGGGGCTGCAATGCAGTTGAAACTGTAGTTGGCATTTTCTCCTTAGCTAACCGATCCGCGCCTTTTCATGCGCCGATCCGCCATTGGCTTCATTGTTCACCAGTAGCTATCGAATGCAATGTCCGGCATAGATGCTCTTTGGTAATGATGGGTGCAGAATATAGGAAAGATGTAGCGTTTGGTCGGATTGCGTAAGTGCGTCACGTTTGTGTGGGGAGATCTGATTTAAGTTTATTTCCATTGCACTGCTCTTTGCATGTTCCTAATATTCGCCCTCGGACGGACGAGGGAGAAAGATGCATGATAAAATGGGGAGGTTGCCGGATGGCGCTGCGAACGCGCTGGATCGCCGCGCTGCTGGTGGGGGCGCGGTTCTTTGTATTTCTTTTTCTGGTCAAGATCTGCCTGGCGTGGTGGTGCGTGCGCGTTCGGCATGTGAATCCCCTGGCCGATGTTCCGCGCGGACGGGCGATTCTGGTGGTGGGGGCTGATGCGTTTCTAGCTTTTGCGGTTTCGCTGCTTTTTCTGTTTTTGTTTCGGGTGGGGCAGGTTCATCGTGCTCTGCGCACGCTTTTTCAATTCATCATTCCAGCCGTGGTTTACCTCGGGCTGGTGTTCTTCACGGTGCTGAGCTTCCAGGTGGCGCGCATATATGGCTCGCCACTGGATGTGCAGATTCTTCGGAGCGGCGGCGATCTGGCTACCATCAGCGGATCGCTGCGCGGGTATGCTGATCCGGTGCCGATGGCGCTGATCGGTGTCGGCCTGGTTAGCTACTTTATTCCCGCATCTAAAAGAGCCGGCAGTGCGCCGATCGGCAATCGGCGGGTGGTCTGGACGCTGCTGGGGGGTGTGTGTGGGGCGCTGGCGGGGCGCGCTGGTCGGGCTTCACGCCGTCGACACATTTGGCATTAAGGACAATGCGGTGATCTATTTTGTTCGCCATTATGCGCCGCCGTTTCGAGCGATTGATTCGGCGAAGATGCTTGCGGGCCTGAATGGTCGGGTGGAAGGACGCGAGGAGCAGATCGTGCATTCGCGGTCGTTGGTGGGTTCGGGGGAGAACTTGCGCCGCGATTTTGCTGTGCCCGCGTTGGCCGGGGGTTTCAATCTGATATGTGTGCAGTTGGAATCGACGTCCGCGTTGCATGTGGATCGTCAGAGCGCACCGAACATCATGGCGCTGGCCGATCATGGCGTGTCGTTTTCGCATCATGCCACGACGTTCAGTGAAACGTCCCGCGCCAGCTATTCGATTTATTATTCGGATTACATGCCGGACCTGGGGACCACGCCGAGCCTGGTGTATGGGAAGCCGATGCCTCAGCCGACGATCGCCGAGGTGCTGCAGCGGGCGGGGTATCGCACGGGACTGTTTCACAGCGGCTTTCTGGATTACATGGACCTGCGGTACCTGTTTCACGACAAGGGATTTGAGACCACCGTCGCCGCGCGGGATATGCTGGCCAGGGGGGGCGGGCTGGTGTCGAGTTGGGGCGTGCATGAAGAACAGACGGTGGGGGAGATTATGGAATGGGTGCGAGGTCATAAGACGGAGCGGTTTTTCGCGGCGTATCTCACGCAATGCCCGCATCATCCGTACGATTGTCCGGTGGCCGAGCAACCCTTTGGCGGGGGCACGTGGCGGGACCGGTATCGCAACTCGCTTCATTACACCGATGCGTGCGTGGGGCAACTCGTTGAAGGACTGCGGAATGAGGGGCTGCTTGATAAGACATTGATCGTGCTCTTTGGCGATCATGGTGAGACTGTCTCGACGTATCCTGTTGGCCATGGCATTGCTCTGAGCGCTGAGGAGGTGCGCACGCCGTTCATCATCAGCAACCCGCTGCTCTTCCCGACGGCGCAAGTCAGTTGCATGGCAACCAGCCACCTGGACATCGCGCCGACATTGGCGGCTGTTATGGGGTTGAAGGCGCCGGCCCAATGGCTTGGGCGGGACCTGACGGCCGATGAGGTGCCGGCGCGGTTGCAGTTTGTGAATATCCTTCAGGCGAAGATTACGGCGGTGATCGACAATGGATTGATGTGCGGGTTCGACGCTCAGCGGAACACGACGCAGCTTTATGAACTGGGGTTGAATGGGGCGACGGCGCTTTACTCTGAACGATCCGCGCCGGGCGCTGATTGGCCGATATCGGGAGCAAAACGAGCTGTTTTTGGCGTGGAACATCCAGCATCATTTGAAGCGGGCGGTGTCGGGGACGCCGCTGGACTTGCGGGCACCTCCTGAATTGCTGCGCGAGGTGAAGGACGCTGGTCCCAACGCCGGGCTGATTGAAATATTAAATCGAGCGCCGACAGCAATGGTAGCTAGCCCTGCGACGCATGCGGATCGCGCACCTTCACCATTGCCCCGATGATGTCATTGCATGTCCGCGGCTGCGACATCGTCTCGTTCTGGTGTGATGCAATTGATGAAGTCTACGCC
The DNA here is from genome assembly GCA_963788015.1 of uncultured Phycisphaerales bacterium. GTDB lineage: Bacteria > Planctomycetota > Phycisphaerae > Tepidisphaerales > Tepidisphaeraceae > JBBRHH01. The sequence goes on along the minus strand of CAWBEY010000007.1, from coordinate 90,130 downwards.
CGTGCGATCTGGCGATAGGGCTCGCCTTCGTTGATCGTCGGCCGCTCCGGTCGGCCTTTGTAGTAGTAGATCAGCTTGGAATGGTCGATGCCCAGGAGGTAGAGGATGGTGGCGTGGAGGTCGTGGACGTGCAGGCGGTTTTCGGTGGCGTGCAGGCCGACGTCGTCGGTGGCGCCGATGGTTTGGCCGCCTTTGACGCCGCCGCCGGCCATCCACATGGTAAAGCCGTAAGGGTTGTGATCGCGGCCGTCGCCTTTTTCGCTCATGGGGGTTCGGCCAAACTCGCCGCCCCAGACGACGAGGGTTGAGTCGAGCAGGCCGCGGGACTTGAGGTCGCGCAGGAGGCCGGCGACAGGTTTGTCCATCTGGCTGCAAAGCTCGGAGTGGTTTTTTTCGAGGCCGGAGTGTGCGTCCCATTTGCCGCCGGCGCCGTGGTAGAGCTGCACGAAGCGGACGCCGCGTTCGACGAGGCGGCGGGCCAGCAGACAATTTCGGCCAAAGGTCTCGGTCTTTTTATCGTCCATGCCGTAGAGCTCGCGGGTGGCGTCGGTTTCGTGGGCGAGGTCGATGGCCTCGGGGGCTTCGGCCTGCATGCGAAAGGCGAGCTCGTAGCTTTTGATGCGGGCCTCAAGCTCGGTTTGATCCGGCCGCTCGGAGGCGTGGCGGTGGTTGAGCTGATCGAGCAGATCGAGTTTTTCGCGCTGCCGCGCATCACCGACGCTGGCGGGTGTGCGCAGGTTGGCGATGGGCTCGGGGCCGGGCTGGAGCTTTGTGCCCTGGTAGGCGGCGGGCATGAAACCGGCTCCCCAGTTGCGCGGGCCGTTGATCACTTGCGAGGCGGTGTCGGTGAGGACGACGAAGGCGGGGAGGTTTTGGTTTTCGGTGCCCAGGCCGTAGTTGACCCACGAGCCGAGCGAAGGGCGGCCGGCGAGGACCGAGCCGGTGTTCATCTGGCAAACGCCGCCGGAGTGATTGATGCCGTCGGCGACGCAGGAGCGGAGAACGGCGATGTCATCGACGACCTCCGACAGATGGGGCAGCCAATCGGACACCCAGATGCCGCTTTGGCCGTGCTGTTTCCAGGCGCGCTTGGAAGCTAGGAGCGGCGAGCCGGATTCGCCCATGGCGGTAATGACCTGGCCGAAGCTGGCGGGGAGGGTTTTGCCGGCGAGATCGTTGAGGAGGGGCTTGGGGTCGAACAGATCAATGTGGCTTGGGCCGCCTTCCATGAAGAGGAAGATGACGTTTTTAGCGCGTGGCGAAATTGCAGATTGCGGATTGCGTAGCGGCGACTCGTTGGAGGCGGCGGCCAGGGCGATGTCCTTCAGAAGGGCGGCCAACGCCAGCGCGCCAAAGCCGCCGCCGGCGCGGGTGAGAAATTCACGGCGCGAGGCAGGGCGGGCGAAGTGGGGAAGGCCGGGGATGGCGGTGCGATTGGAGTTGGGATTTTGCGGCATTTGGTCCTTCGTCAATCCACGTAAAGAAATTCGTTGGAGTTCAGCAGGACGTGACAGAGGTCTACGAGGCCGGCATCGACGTTTGTAGCGGCGGGTTGTGAGGTGGCGGAGGTGGCGCTCGCGCCCACACGCAGAAGATCTTTTTGGAGGCCGGCGCTGTCTTTGAAGAAGCCGGGCTGTTCTTTCAGAAGCCAATGGCCGGTAATGAGGGTTTTGGGGTCGCCTTCGTTGTAGAGAAGTTGGTCGGGCTTGAGGGCGGACTTGGCCAGACGCACTTCGTCAATGAGGCCATCCCAGCCGTGAATGGCCGCGCCGAGGCGTCCGCCGATGACCAAAGGAGCTTTGGAGGCGCAGGAGCCGGTGACTTGATGGGCAACGGCCGCTGATTGAAGCGGGGCGTCCATGTCAGTCAGGTCTTTGAGGTAAAAAGTCGCGCCACCTTCGGCCGATTCGTCTGCTTTGAAGCTGACGGCGACAAAGTAGGCTTTGTGAAGTGCGAGCCGCAGGCCAGAGGGGATAACCTGATATTCGCCGCCGGCGTTGACGATCTGGAGGATGAGGTTGCGCGGCTCGTATCTGGATTTTTCGCTGGTGACGCCCAGTGACCAGCCGGGATGTTTTTGATCGCCGTCCCACTGAGAGACGATCACGCGGACGTTGGCGTTGTCATTCAAGGATTCCAGTTGCACGAAAGCCTCGACTGTGAAATCGCCGTCGAGGGTGGTAGCGCTGTCGTCGGGGAGGCGGAGCATGTCGTTGGGGCTGGCGTTGCGGACAAGGATGGCTTGGCCGCCACGCTGCGGCATGGTTTGCGTGATGGGACGTTCACCGGAGTCACTGGTTGGTTGGGAGGTTGCAAGGGCAGGCTGCTTGGCGCGGCGACAGAAATTCCACGGCGGCGGCGGTTTCTTCGGTGCTTGGTTTGCGGCCATAGGCCAGGCGATAGGCCGTTTCGACAAGCACTTCTGGCGGACGATTTTTCGCCTCACGCGAGACGCGCACTGCAAGGGCGGCGGCACGCTTGAGGGGCCAATCGCCGTTAATCAGGAACAGCGCCTGGTTGGGCGTGGTGGTGACGTTGCGCTGGGGGACGCTGCCGAATGATTCTGGAGCATCAAAAGCTTCGAGCAGGGGGTCGCGCGTGTTGCGGAGGACTTTTGTGAAGATTGAGCGGCGCGGGGCGGTTGGTTCGGCCGAGGGGCCGCCGGCATCAAGCTGCAATTCGCCACTGGCCGTCAGGATGGCGTCGCGGATTTGCTCGGCATCCAGGCGACGGGTGTTCATGCGCCACAGCCAGCGGTTTTCGGGATCCTTCAATCGGGCGGCATCGGACATCGCGCCGAGCGCTGTCTGGCGATAAGTGGCGGAGGTGAGGATCAGCCGGTGCATCGCCTTCACGCTCCAGCCGCCCGCGACAAAGCGGGTGGCGAGATAATCCAGAAGCTCGGGGTGCGTCGGCGGCGTGCCGAGCCGGCCAAAATCGCTGCTGGTGGCGACGAGGCCGCGACCGAAGTGATATTGCCAGAGGCGATTGACCATGACGCGGGAGGTGAGTGGGTGACTGGGCTGGGTGAGCCAGGCGGCGAGCGCGGTGCGCCGGCCGGTGGAGGATGAGGTTGCGGCAGGAGCGGGTTTTTCAAGGGACTGATGATCCAGCACCGTGAGGTAGGCCGGATCGAGGGGGTGAGCATCGTCGCCGGGGATGGACATGGGCGGGGCAACGGGGCCGACGTCGGTGGCGACAAAACCGTGGAGGGGCGGTCTGGGCTTGTCCGCTTCCAACTCGACGAACTGCTTTTTTAGTGCTTCGTATTTCTCTTTGTCAGCGGCGAAGAACTTGGGCTGCGGGCCTTCACTGGGATCGCGGATCTGGCGATAAGCGAGCTGCGCTAACTGCTCTTCCAATGGGGTGCGGTCGGAGGAAGGCTTGTTCAGGATTGCCTGCATGTCGGCGGGAAACTTTTTGATGACGCCAAGGGAGGATCCGTGATTGGCGGGGGATTTTTCCATTACCGCCATCTTGTCGCGCAGAGGCTTGACGCTCTCGTTCCATGCGGCCAGTTTTTTCTCGTAGGCCACTTTTTGTGCGGCCGTTTCGAGAGATAGATCGTCGCGCGGAAGCATGGGGGCGAAGAACGCACGCAGGCGGTAATAGTCCGCTTGAAGAATGGGATCGAATTTATGATCGTGGCAGCGGGCGCAGCCCATGCTGAGGCCCAGGAACACGTCGCCCGTGACGTCGGTCACGTCGTCAAGCATCTGCGACCATTGCTTGGGCACATCGCGCTGGTTGTATTCGTAGCCGCCGTGGCGGAGGTAGCCGGTGGCGATCAGCGACTCGGAGTCGTTGGGGGCGATTTCGTCGCCGGCCAACTGCTCGCGGACGAAACGATCGTACGGCTTGTCGTCGTTGAACGATTTGATGACGTAATCGCGATAAGGCCAGGCATTGGAGCGATAAGCGTCCTGCTTGAAACCATCCGACTCTGCGTAACGGACAAGGTCGAGCCAATGCCGGGCCCAATGTTCGCCGTAGCGCGGGCTGGCAAGGAGGCGGTCGATGAGTTTGTCGTAGGCGTCGGGAGCGGGGTCGTGGACGAACGCGTCAACTTCCTGGGGCGTGGGAGGCAGGCCGTGCAGGTCGAACGTGGCGCGGCGGATGAGGGCGGCGCGGTCGGCTTCGGGCGAGGGGGTGAGGCCTTCGGCCTGAAGCTTGGCGAGGATGAAGTGGTCGACCGGATTTCGCGGCCAGGGCTTGGCTTGATCGGCAGCGGTGAGGGCGGGGGGAGTTGAATCTTTGACGGGTTGAAACGACCAGAAAGCGCGGTCGACGTCGGTGATGGTGTGATGCTTTGATTTCGCGGGGGCGGCCGGCATGGCGGCATCGGACCAAGGCGCGTCCATGGCCACCCATTGCGTGAGGATGCGCACCTGGTCGGGGGTGAGTTGGCCATCCGGGGGCATCTGGAGATCTTCGTCGGTGTAAGAAATGGCTTGGACCAGGCGGGAGGAGTCGGGCTTGCCGGGCACGAGCACAACGCCATTCTTGCCGCCTTTGAGAAGCGCGGCCTTGGAGTCGAGGCGCAGGCCGCCCTTTTGTTTCTTTTCGCCGTGGCAACTGACGCAGTTGTCAAGCAGGAGCGGGCGGACCTTGGTTTCAAAGAATACAAGCTGCTCGGGCGTTGCGGGGCCGGCCCAGATGCGGGGGGCAACTAAAACAGCGAAAAGCAGGATTAGGAGCGAGCGCGGAGACGCTGCGGATTTGGCCGGCGGGTTGTGGGGAAGGTTGCGCATGGGAGTGGACGTGTTGCACGATACCAGAATGAGGTACGCTCGGGGAAGGGGGAGGGTTGTCGGAATCACTTCACCGCCGCTGCAGCACGACCCGATACAGCGGCACATCCTTCGCCCCCAGCCGATATTTGTAGTCTTCGGTCCCGCGAAGGAAATCCAGCACCTGATATCCCCCCTCAATGGCCTCGCGAATGGCGATTGCCGAGCTTACGGTTCCAGGGCTCCATTGCTTCTGTGCTGGATCAAACCCGACGTTGTAGATCATTGGGCCGGCCGCCGATCGCATGGAGAAGACGCATCCGGCAGGCATGTCGTTGACCATCAAAAACCGTAAAAGCAGCCGACCCTGCCGAATCATTTCCGGCCCAACCCGCGTCAGGAATGGCCGAACGTACGCCCGCACGTCCTGGGCTTTCTCGCCCCCGTGGGCCTCCAGGAAATCCAGCCCCTTTGCCACCCACGCGGCCAGGTCCGACTGGTCGGCGGCACTCACCAGCTTCGCGTTTCCTTGCGTTTCGGCCTTTCGCAAGCGCCGGCGGGATTCACGCCGCTCGTGGCCGTCCAGGGTTTCCCAGTATTCGTCGAAGGTTTTGGGCAGGCCGATTTGCACGGCCGGTTCGTGTGTTGTCTCTTCAAAGGTAAATCCCGCCTCGGCCGCAATGTTCGGAAGCAGTGTTCGTACGGGAGAGGGCGCTGGGAGGTTGTGCAGCACGATTCCGCTGACGCTGGAGTCCCAAAGCCGCCCCAGAAGCGCAGAATCACCCGCCACGCTTCCGCAGCCAATGCCTGCGTCGTCGATTACCAGCGGATCTATGTAATCGGAAACTCCGATGCCGGGCGATTCGAGATATCCCCCGGCCGCGATCTGCAGCGGCAACACCGCCACCAGACGCGTATTCGCGACGCACGGTGATCAGGCGAAATTTTCCCGTCGGCACAAACTGCTCTGCGACCCCGCGCTGCCATGTCGAGCACGCGAAAGGCGTTGCGGATTTCGAGTTCTCGTGTAACTGATCCCATTCTTCAAGCACGGCCGGATTAGTTGGAAAATCCCGGTGACACGTCGCCACCAGGCCTCCGGACTCGAAGGGATCAAACGCCGGCCCCTGTGCCCGGCCGATGCGCAGTTCGCCCGCAAACAAAGATTTGATTGCGCCTTTCAGCGCCCGCTTCAATGACATGGCCACCACTCCCTGCTTTATCGGCGGGCAAGAGTACAGGGTTGGGTTGCTGTGGACAATTCGTTGACAATCTGTTGCCCCGCGGCCCTTGAGTCCGCGTCGGGATTTGGTTGCGTTAGACTCTTTTGGATGATCAGGTTTTGCCGCGCCTGCCTGGGATGGTTAGCATTTTGTTTGGAAGGATCATGCGATGAACCAACTGGTCGAAGCACTTTCCGGGCAGTTCGACAAGCTCCCGCCGCACGACATCACGGCGGAGATGTCGCTGCTGGCCTCCATGATGCTCGACAAAGAGATGATCGGGACGGTCGTCCAGATCGTGGATCGGGACGCTTTTTTCCAGGCCGATCATCAGGTCATCTTCGACGTTCTGCTGAAGCTTTACGAGCAAAACCGGCCCATTGATGCGGTGATTGTTCAGGACGAGCTGGCCAAGCGCCAGCTTCTGGAAGAAGTGGGGGGCGTGCCGTACCTCGCCCAGATCCTCAATGTCGTCCCCTCCTCCGCCCACGGGGCGTCTTACGCTCAGACGGTTCGGGAGAAGGCCCTTCTCCGCCAGCTGATCGCCGCCAGCAACGAAATCCTCCGCGACGTTTATGGCCCGCATGAAAAGGCTGAACTGGTCGTCGATCGCGCTGAAAAGCGCATCTTCGAGATCGCCCAGAAAAAGATCAGCGGCAACATTGTGTCGCTCGAAACGATCCTGCTGGAAGTGTTCGAGACCATCGAATCCCGAGGCCAACGCGGCCTGCCCACCGGCTTCTTCGACTTGGACGACATGCTCAACGGTTTGCAGAACGGGGAGATGGTGATTGTGGCCGCGCGACCGTCTATGGGAAAATGCCTTGCGGCCGACTCCCAGATCCTTCTCGACGATGGCTCCCTCTCCGCCATAGAAAGCATCGTCAGATCCCAGAAAGCCAACCTGCTCACTCTCGACGATAATTTGAAGCTCGGCTTTACTCAGGCCAGTGCGTTTATCGACGATGGCATCAAGCCGGTTTTCCGGGTCACCACGCGGCTTGGCCGGTCGATCACCTGCACCCTTACCCATCCGTTCCTCACCGTCGATGGCTGGCAACCGCTTCAGAATCTCAAGCCAGGCGATCACGTGGCCGTGCCGCGCGGCTGGAAGTCTTTGGCAGCGAACCATTGGTGGACTCCCAGGCGAGGCTCCTGGGTTATCTCCTGGGCGACGGCGGTATCTCTGGTGTTAATCCTCGATTCACCAACAGCAATCAGGTCCTGCGCAACGACTTTACTCAAGCCCTTTCGGACATCGCAGGCTGTCGCGCGCGTCTCGAAGATTCGGCCGGGTCGCGCACGCCTACGCTATGCGTCTCCTCGGATCCTGTCTCAGTCGCGGCCGCGCGCGGGGTGTTCTCTAAACGGCTCACCGAAGGAATGGCCGCGTCCTCTCACACGGCAAGCGCCGTTGCATCGAAACTGGATGTCAGTCCATCTCTCGTGTGGCAATGGGTGCATGGCAAATCCATTCCCGGCGATCAAACCCTGGCCGATCTGGCGGAACTGCTTCAGTTGGAGCCGGATCAACTCCTGGCCAATCCGGAGGGAGCGCGAAAAAACGCCAAGAATCCTCTGACGCGCTGGCTGGTCTCTCTTGGGCTGTGGGGTTGCGGCGCGGCCGAGAAGTTCGTGCCGGACGTTGTCTTTCGCGCTCCTCGCCATGACGTTGCCATCTTCCTCAACCGACTTTTCGCCACCGATGGCTGGGCTTGCGTCCTCTCCAGCGGCCAATCTCAAATCGGCTACTCGACCGTTTCCGAAAAACTCATCCGCCAGGTCCAACATCTTCTCCTGCGATTTGGAATCATTGGCTCGCTCAAACGCCGGTCGATCCGCTATCGCGATAGGCGGCGCGTGGCATGGCAACTGGACATTACCGACGCCCGCTCCATACAGACTTTTATTGCGGACATCGGAATGTTCGGCAAGGAAGAGGCCCTTGCCAGCATCACCGCCGCTGTGGCCAAGCGACGTTACCAGACCAACCGCGATCTTATTCCGGCCGGGGTTTGGCGGCAGATCGCCGCCGCCAAGGGCGATCTCTCATGGTCTCAACTGAGCCAAACTCTCGGGTTCCCGGCAGGTCATAACCTTCACGTCAACACCCGCGCCGTCAGTCGTGGCCGCCTCACGCGTATTGCCGACGCGCTCGACAGCCAGCCTCTCCGCAACCTCGCCAACAGCGACGTCTACTGGGATCGGATCGTGCGCGTCGAGTTCCTCGGCCAGCAGCAAGTCTATGATCTCACCATCCCGCAAACGCACAATTTCGTCGCGAACGACATCTGCGTTCACAACACTGCGTTTGCGATGAACCTCATCGAGTCGATCTCGGCCGAGAACATGCTGCCCACGGCCGTCTTTTCCCTTGAAATGAGTAAGCAACAGCTTGCCCAGCGCATGCTTTGCAGCCGCGGCGAAATAGACTCTCACAAGCTTCGGCGCGGGATGCTTCAATCTCACGAATACGCCAAGCTAGCCACCGTCGTCGGCCAACTGGCGAAGGCGCCGATCTGGGTGGACGATTCGCCTGGCCTGACGCCGCTGGAGCTGCGCGCCAAGGCGCGGCGCTTGAAGCTCCAGCACGACATCCGCGCCGTGATGATTGATTACATGCAGCTCATGGACAACCCCGGTCCCGACAACCGCCAGCAGCAAATCAGCGAAATATCGCGCGGCATCAAGGCCGTTGCCCGCGAGCTGAACGTGCCGGTCATCGCCCTGTCGCAGCTTAACCGCCAGTCTGAAGGCCGGGATGGCCATCGCCCCCGCATGTCGGACCTTCGCGAATCTGGCTCGATCGAGCAGGACGCCGACGTCATCATGCTGTTGCATCGCGAAGACTACTACCGCATGAGCGAGCCGGATTTTCAGCCAGACAACGTCGCCGAAGTGATTATCGCCAAACAGCGCAATGGCCCGACCGGCACGGTGAAGCTTCTCTTCGACAACCGCTCCACCCGCTTCCAGAACCTCGCTGCCCAGTCTGACCCGTTCTGAGGATCAGCATAGAGCCCCGGATGTGCATCCGGGGCTTGGTCTCAATAGTTTTGTTCAGGGGGCAGTGGTTGGAGGCGTGGCGGCCGTCAGCTTGAATATCTTTCCCGTGCGGGGGGCGATGTTTTCTTTGCCGCCCTGCATCTGCATTTGGCCAAAGTCGAGGATATACATCGCGCCATCCGGCCCGAACTTGATATCCACCGGCCGCTCCAGTCCTGGATTGTCATCCGAAAGCCGGCTGGCCGGGCCCTGCTCGGTGTTGCGGACAAAATCCTCCACCTGTCCATTGTCCACGTTTACCAGCACCACCTTGTAGCCAATAGGTCCCACCAGTTTCATGCCGCCCGAGTCCCACGGGCGCGATCACCGCTCAGCGCCACCACGGCCACGTTGCGGTTCTGGCGGATCGAGCTTAACGGCCCGGAACCGGGAATGAAGGCCAGCTTTGAAGCGCCGGACAATGGCTGAAACTCCGCCGCCAGCAGATTCTGTTGACGGCGCGGGGGGCGTGAGTTCGCTGCGGCCGTGGTCAATCAGGAACGACAATTCGCGATAGCCTGACTTGATGAGCATCTCCATCGGCGGCTGAAACCGTGCCTCCTGAATCGGGAGCAAATTGGCCGAGAAATCAGGCCAGCCATACCACTGTCCATGCACCACTTTCAGCATCACGTCCGGGTCATCCTTCACCGGCCGGGTGCCCCGAAGCTTCATGCCCTGGTTGGTCATGTAAAGCCCGCCATAGTCATTGAATGCAAGTCCGGCGGGATATCGCACTCCATGCGCCTCGACCACCAGATCCCCACCCTCTGGATCAATGGAAAAGACGGCCGCGTTGGGCTTGCCGTTGGAAGCGCGGGGGATGCGGATGTCGATGCTCTGGCCAAAGGGTTGAAAAGGAGCGGTGACGGCGATCTCGCCGCCGCCGAAAAGTCCCGCGAAAGGATTGGGTGTGTTAAAACGCCAGCCCAGAAGATAATTGGCCCGGTTCGACGTGGATTGATCGGTCCACGGCTGATCGCAGACGTTTCGGTTGGCACGGAGCCAGGACATGTTATCGAGTCCCACCACGCCGGAATTGGTGGCCGAGCCGACGCCGAAGACGATGCGGCCATCGGGTGTCATGGCGATGTCGGTGACGGAGTGATCCCCGCGTGTGGGCAAATCGGCCACCAGCGTCTTGTGACCGCCTTCGTAATCAAAGGCCGTCACCACGCCCGCGCCCGTCGCGTCGCGGTGCGTCACGTAAATCTTTCCGTGCGCGGCCACCATCCCGCCCAGCGGGCCATAGATCTCAAAATCATTGGAGCCAACGAACGGGAAATGCCGCGCCTTGGGATAGACGTCAAAGTATTTGCCGTCTCGCGTGAACCCATAGATGCGCGGCGAGCGTTCATCGGCCCCGGATTCAGCGATCAACACCGAGCCATTGGAATCGAATGCGAACGCCGAAGGGGCTGTCAGGCCGGTGATGTACGGCCGAAATTCCGTCCCGCTGGGATACTCGACGTATCGCCGGTCGATCACTTTCTGCTCGGAGAGGGGAAGGACGCGCGGCCCGCTCTGGCAGCCACCGGCGAGCACACAAAGCAGCAACGCCAGCCCTGCAATGGGCGATAACGCGATTTTACGGAAGAGCGAGACTTCATTCATGTGCGTTGCATCTCCGATGGCATTTCAAGACCTGCGGCCAACACCTGAAGCTCGTTAAAGCTTGACGCTCGCCACCAACTCCTTCACATGGTCAACGCTGGTTTGAAACATTTTTGACTCGGCCGCATCCAGCTCAACCTCGATCACGCGCTCCACTCCATCCTTTCCGAGGATGCAGGGCACGCCCACGAAGTATCCGCCCACGCCGTATTCCTTATCGCAGTAGACCGCGCAGGGAAGGATGCGTTTCTTGTCCTTGATGATCGATTCGGCCATCGCGACGGTTGCGCTGGCTGGCGGCGTAGTACGCGCTTCCGGTTTTCAGAAGCCCCACAATCTCCGCCCCGCCCTTGCGCGCTCGATCGGTGATCGCGTCGAGGCGTTCCTTGGAAACCAGTTGCGTGATCGGAATGCCGCCGGCGAACGTGTAGCGCGGCAGGGGGACCATATCGTCGCCGTGGCCGCCCATCAGCAGCGCCTGCACATCCTGCACGCTGCAGCCGATCTCGGCGGCCAGGAAGCTGCGATAGCGCGCGGTATCGAGCACCCCCGCCTGTCCGATGATTCGTTTGGTGGGGAAGCCAGAGCCTTTCCACGCCACGTAAACCATCGCATCCAGCGGGTTGCTCACCACGATCAAAACTGCATCGGGCGAATACCGGGCGACGTTCTCGGCAACCGTTTTCACAATCCCGGTGTTGGTGTTGATCAGGTCGTCGCGGCTCATGCCCGGCTTGCGGGCAATGCCGGCCGTGATAATGACGACTTCGCTCTCACGCGTGGGCTCGTAACTGGTTGCACCGGTGATGCGCGCATCGAATCCTTCGATTGGAGAAGCCTCATACAAATCCAGGGCTTTTCCCTGCGGCATCCCCTCGACCTGCGGGATGTCGACAAGCACGATATCTCCCAGTTCCTTGCTGGCGGCCCAATGGGCGCAAGTGGCCCCGACGTTTCCCGCTCCGATGATGCTGATCTTCGGCCTTTTCATGTGCTCCTTTAGCCTTTCCAGGTTGTACGTCCCGCCACTGGCGGACAATCGAATGCCGCGATTATGGGGAAATGGGGGGAGGATTCAATCTGGAGAAGCCGTGCAAAGCCTTACTTCGACGCCGGCGGCGGCCCCGTCAGCCCAACGCGTTCGAGGAACGCATGAACCGCCGGCCAAATTTGCCCCGGGTGAACCTCGAAAAAGTCATTGTGGTGCGTGTCCGGAACATCCAGGCGCGTCACCATCCCGCCGGCCGCTTTGGCCAGGCGATCCGACATCCGATACGGCACCAGATCGTCCTCGAGGCCGTGTGCAATAAATGTCGGGCAATGGATCAGGTGCATCTTGGACTCATTGGCGAAGGGGTGCTTGAGAAGGCCGCGGATAAGAAACGTTGGGACCATCGGAAGTGTGGCGTGGCCCATCTCGGCCATTGAGGTGAACGTGGAAAAAGTCATCAAGCCCGCGACAGGCCGGCGGGATGCGAGGTCGATCGCCATGGCCCCGCCGAGTGAGACGCCGGCGGCGATGAACTTTGCGTGGTCGATGTCTGTCCGGCCAAGAAGGTAGTCGTAGCAGGCGTCCGCCGTTGCATAACATTCCTTCTCCGACGGCTTGCCGCTGGACATGCCAAATCCCACGTAATCGGGCGCGATCACATTCGCACCGGCCGCCCGAAACTGATCAGCCCACCCAACTGCACCCGTCAGCGACATCCCATTGCCATAAAACAGCAAAACCGTCGGCCGATGCGCAGTAGTCCGCAAGAGGGAGCCCATTCTCGTCTGTCGCGCGCCCAAACAGCGCCACCACCGACTCCCCGGTCGATGTCGTCAGATGAAGCAGTTCATCGTTGTCCGAAGCGGCCGCGAGGGGGGAAATGATGGCCCCGCGCTGCCCCTGGGTCATCCGCCCCGGAAAAATCATCCAGCCCTGTGCAACGTAAATGATCACGAGAAGCAGCAGATAAATCAGGATCAGTCCATAAACCATGCGTCTTACCCAACCGCCGCAAGCGGGACGGCTTGAGTGATATCGCGGTGCCGGGGGCAGTGGGCATTCTTTAATGATGCCTCAACGCCGAAAGGGTTACAACCGCGCATAGGCCACCCCTACTGCGCTTCTCTCCGCGGCAGATAGTACCGCTTCAAATATTGGCTCAGCCCATCCAGCCCCGGAAACAAAACCCGCTCTGTCACATTGGCCTGATCCAGTTTATCGCGAATCTCCCACTTCAGTTGGCTTGGGATTACCAGCCGATGGCATAAATCCGGCCGGGCTTCCAGCCACTGATCCAGCCGCGCCACGGGCTGGACATCATCGCAAACAGCGCCGCCTGGTTCACGATCCGTTCGTCCAGCGATGGCGGCTCCATAAAAACGGCGAACTCCTGCTGGCTACCCAGGCCGTCAAGTTCCTGAAGCGTGGATGCCGCCTCCGCAAGCCCATCTGTGGTGAACACATCCGCGAGATCCGAGCGAAGCTGCTGGCCAAGACGCTCGGGCAAGAGCGCATGCGCTTCTTGTAGTCGATGCACCAGATCACCCCATCCATCTCGGATGCATCCACCAGCCGCGTCGCGAAATGCATGGCGACGTAGGGAGAGAACGTGAAATCCAGCAGGCGGGTCGGCAGGCCGTGGTGCTGCCCAGCGCCAGCCAGTTCCAGATGGAGTCTCCGGCACCGAATCGCGCCGCGCGTATTTTCGGAAATTTCGGAGAAGATGATGTTCCTGCCGCTCCAACTCACCCCCGAGGCGCATCAGGCTCGTTCGCAGGTCCTGTTGCGCATCGACCATTCCGCGATAGGCAAAGTCGGAACGAAACCGGCCCATCGATGGCTGCCAGGCACCCTGGTAGATCTTGTCATTCAACTCATTCCAGCTTGTCACGCGGATGTCATTCATCGTTTTGGCCGAGGCGTCTCGCCCCTCCATAGTGCCGCCGGCCAGTCATTCGCACAGCGCAAAACAAGCGAGCGCCGTGTTGGGCGCTCGCTTGAAAATTGACAGTCAGATCAAATGTTACTTGGCGCCAGTCGCAAGCAAGGATTCGATGTGCGACTTGCGGGAGAGGAGAAGTTCCTCGGTCGCCTGGTGCGAGCGGTTCTCGTCACCCAAGGCCTGTTCCTGCACGCCCATTTGGCCGCGAAGGTCGGCAGCCTGTGCCGGGGCGATGCCCTTGGCGCTGAGTTGCTGGCCGATGCGGTGTTTGTTGATGTTGATGTCCTTCACGGCTTGTTCGTGGCGGTCATCCTCGGTCTTGATCTGGCTGGTCACGTCAGCCAGCTTGGTCTGCAGGTCGGCCGACGCGATTTTCTTGTCGCCGCCGAAGTCCGTGATGTCGCCGTTCAACTGGGCGCGATGGGCCTCAAGGGCTTTCAGCCGCGCTTCGTGCCGGGTGTTCTCGTAGCCTACGGCGGTTGTATTCCCCTTAAGCTCGATGAGCTTCTTCTCGTGCAGGGTGTTTTCTTCCTTGATCCGCTCGTCGATCGACAGAAGCTCTTCCTTCAGCGCAGTTGCGTTGTGCGGCCCACGGGCGCCAACGACTTCCTTCACCAGCGCGGCCCGCCGCGCCTGCAACTCGTGAATCGTTTTCCCGTGCTCTTCGGCAAGCTTCACCTCTTCGGGTGAACCTTGCTTCATCTTTTCCTTCCTGTCGTTGAACTTGTCGCGCTCGGCCTGGATTTCGTCGTCGATCTTCATGACCTGCGACCGAAGATCCTGCACCTTCGCGTTCTCCGCCGCCAACACCGGTCGGCTAAAGCTGCTCACCGTTCCAAAAGCGGTTACGCCCGCCAACACTCCAACAATCCACAAACGTTTCATGGCCTTCTCCTTTCAAGAGATGATGCCTCGCATACTACTCACCGGCGACATTGCCGACTATGCCTAAATTGACGTTGCCAAAACCGCGAGGTTAGTTTCCTCGGCCGGTTATAAAATATCCTCACTTATGGAATCCCTTGCGGCGTTGCCGGCTATAGCGGGCCAGCGAGTCTTCGATGATGGGGTATGCGGTCTTGGCCGGCTGAATCTCGTCCACCTCCACGGCCTTTCCCTCCAGCGTCTTGTAGTCCTGGAAGAACCGCTGCAACATCCGCAAGCGGTGCGGCGGCATCTCGGCCGCCTCGCGATACGTGGCGAATTCAGGATCATCAATCGCTACCGCGATGATCTTGTGATCTTTCTTTCCCGCGTCCACCATCGTCATCAAACCGATCGTGCGGGCGGCGATCAGTGTCAACGGCACCACCATCTCCTGGCAAAACACCAGCACGTCCAGCGGGTCGTCGTCTTCTGCCAACGTTTGTGGAATGAAGCCGTAGTTGGCTGGATAGTAAGCGGCTGAGTAGAGGACGCGGTCTAACTTGATCAGGCCGCTCTGCTTATCCAACTCGTATTTTACGCTGGAGCCGAAAGGGATTTCGATAATGGCAGAGAACTCGCTGGGGATGTTTTCGCCGGGGGTCACGTCGTGCCAGGGATGAATCATAGGGGCGGATTGTAGATGCCTCGGCGTCCAACTCCAACCCGCAACGGAATTTGTCGGTTAACGCAGAGTGGGGATTCAGCGCGGAGATCGAGCGGTGACGATATAAATTTCAGATGCTCGTCGTGGCTTTGTCATGCACTTGGGGGTAAATTGGCTGTTGCTGCCCGCCGGCATGGAAGCTCGCGGGGCGATGGGTGATGGTAACTTCTTTGTAGACGCTTTATGCCCAAAGCACTTTCACAACATGTCCGCTGCACGCTGGTTGTTCCCACATACAATGCGGCCGACTTCATCGAAAGCACCGTCGCCCGCCTGCGCCGGTTTGTTGCGGAGCACCCGGAGTGGTGCGTGCTTTTTGTCTGCGACGGCTGCTCGGACGGCACGGCCGAGAAACTCGCCAGCCTGATTGCAGCCGACGGCCCAAACCTTCGCGCCGAAATCTACACCCAGAATCGCGGCAAGGGATACGCCGTGCGTCGCGGCCTGACGCTCGCCCAAACGCCTTACCGCTTCTACACCGACGTTGATCTTGCCTACGACCCGGACGAAGCCATCAAGCTTTTAAAGCTTTTGGAAGATGGGGCCGATCTGGCCGTCGTCAACCGCGCCAGCCCGGATTCCTGCTTCCTCATCAGCCCGCGCGACTTTCCGACCATCTACAAGCGCCACGTGATGAGCCGCTGCTTTAACTGGTGGCTGCGAAGATGCTGCCCATCACTATTCTCGACACGCAGGCCGGCCTGAAAGGCATGACGGCCGACGCATGGGAGAAAATCGGACCGAACCTCGCCAACGACGGCTTTTTTATCGACGTGGAAATCCTCGCCTGGGCGGGCACTAACGCGATGCGGCTGGATGAAACCCCCATTGTCTTCAAGTACGTCGACCCCACGACCGTCCGCATGGTCTCTCATGGCTGGGCAATGATTTTCGACACGATGCGCCTGCGGCGCGAGCTTAGACGCCACCACAAGGCGGAGATGTCAGCACAGCTTCAAGTCGCCAAGGCGCACGGTGCTTGAAGGGGGGCAAGGAAAGATTCTGATCGTCACCGCCGACGATTTCGGGATCGGCCTGCAAACCAGCCGCGGCATCATTGAGGCGCACCAGCACGGGCCGGTAACTTGCACCAGCCTGATGACGGTGACTGGGGATCACGTCAAGAAGTCGATTCCACTGTTGCAGGACGCACCGGGTTTGGAAGTGGGCCTGCACCTTGTGTTCAGCGGCGGCGAGCCGCCACTGACGGCCGCGGCCGGTTTGATTGGCCGGGATGGCCGCTTTCTGCCCCTGTCAAAGTTGGCACTGCGGGCTTGGATTGGCCGGCTTGAGAAAGAACCGATCCTGGCCGAGATCGCACAGCAGGCGGAGATGTTTCAACGACTGATGGGCCGGCCGCCCGCTTACGTTGATTCCCACCACCACGCGCATCAGTTGCCAATTATCCGCGACGCGTTGATCGATGGGATCCACGGCGGCCTCCTTCCATCCATCACCCGCATGACCCTCGAACCTCCTGAGATATGGCGTGTGCCTTCAGGCTCAGCGGTGCGATTTCGACGATGGGTCGCCCGCCGACTGGGCCTGCACGCCACGCCCGTCATTCACAGACGCCCAACTGCGTGTGAACGAATTTTATTTCGGGATGCTATCGAAGGCGGATCTGCAAAGAGCTTTTCCGTGGGCTACTTATTTCCAGAACTTGCCAGCGGCCGGCGTCGTCGAGTGGGTTGTCCATCCCGGCCAAGCCGACGACACGCTTGTGGGTCGGGATACTTATATGGCGGAGCGTGTCCTCGAACTCGCCGCCCTCACCTCCGCCAGCTCGCGAACGATGTGGGATATCCCCGGCTGGAGGCGTATGGGCAAGGCCGCCGCGCTCGCCTCGTCAGAGTTCTCTCAGCCTCACCCCTGAGATTAGCCGCTCCACATCCTTCATCCGCACATGCCCCGGCTGAAGCGTCAGTGCGTTCGCAGTGGCCGTCGCCGTTGCCAACGGCAGAGCGTCGGGCGGCGACTGCCCCTTTGCCATACTGGCCGCCAGCGCTGCGAGAAACGAATCGCCAGAACCAATCGTATTGACCACCTCAATCGGTGGGGGGGTCACATGCCACGCGCACGACCGTCCGACAAGAGCACTCCATCATCACCCATCGTCGCGCACGCCCAAGCCGCCCCCGCTTGCACCAACTCATCCAGCCCCTCCCGCAAGTCGTCCAGCGTCTCCATCGCCCGGCCCAGCGTCGCGGCCAACTCCGCGCAATTGGGCTTCACAAGCGTCGGTCTTCCCGCAAGCGCCTGCATCAAAAAGTCCCCCCGTGCATCCAGCAGCACCGCAACCCCCGCGTCCCGCGCCGCATCCACGCACGCTTGATAAAAATCCACCGGCCCCCCAATCGGCAGCGACCCCGAAAGCGTCAACACCTTCGCCCGCGACAACAGCCCCCGCAGCTTCGCCAGCAATGCTGCATAGGCTTCATCGCCGACCGCCCCGGCCTCCTCGACAAGTTCCGTATGCGAATGCCCCGCCTCATCCAACACAGTCGTACACACCCGCGTATTTGCCAAGATGTCCACAAAATCATGCGGAATTCCAGCGGTGTCCAAGTCGGCGCACATTGCCCGCCCCCGCCCGCCCCCGGCAAACCCCGTGGCCAAAACCTCGTGCCCCAGCGTCTTCACCACCCGCGCCACGTTCAGCGATTTCCCTGACGCGCATTCCAGCACCTCCGCCGCGCAGTTCACATCGCCCAGCACAAGGCGCTGAAAAATCATTGTGCGCTGAACGGTGGGGGTCGTGCCAAGGGTCAGAATCATGAGGGCCGCCATTAGATTTCCAGCTCCAGCAGCATCTCCGTCGTGCTTGGCCGAAAGGCGCAGCGCCGCAAACAGGGCCTGCGCCGGCGTGTTCTTCGCGGCCGTATCGCAGCGAATCTGCTTCACGCCCAGCCTTGTAAACCGCTCAATTGCCAGCGTCACCAGTTGTCGTGCGATTCCTTCGTGGCGATACTCCACCTCCACCCACAGGTCATGGATGAACCCAAATTCTTTCAACCGGTAAATCGGGATCTCCCGCTCGACCGTCCCAATCAAAAACGCAGCCAACGACGGTGCAGTCACTTGGGAATCATCCCGTTCGCCCACCAGAAACACCGCCCGCCGATCCGTCGCGCACCCACGAAGCCAGCCGTCATACATCGACGCCACATCCGGCAGAAAACCATACTTCGATGCATCCAGGTTCTCATGGAACGCGCAGATCTTGGCCACCATCGGCAAGACGGCCGGCACATCCGCGACATTGGCGGGGCGAATGGTCATGAGTAACTAAGTAGGGGGGTCAAAATCAGAATGCAAGCTTCAACAGGCGCAAAAAAAGCCCCGCCGCCATAAGCGCCGGGGCGTCTGCTCCAGGGAAGAGTCTTTTACTAAACTTACGCCTTGATTGTCGCCTCCGCCGGCGTCAGGGTTGCGATGGGACCAACGTTTTCATATTCAGCAGGCGTAAGCGCTTTTCTTCAAAACAGTGTCAAGCATCTTCTGGCGCCGGTCATGATCGTAACGGTCGAACGCGGGGCTGATGATGACCCCCATGACTCGGCCGGTGCCGGGAATATCATCCAGCGCATCGGTGACATCCTTCCACTGCTCCCGAAAAGCCTTCATGATTTTTCTGTGAAGCGAAGCCATTGGGCGACTCCTTTTTGATGGATTATATCCGCCGACCGCATAAGACGCCTGGCATTTTCTCGCACAACGGTGTTTGGCCCGCCTGAGATTCCTCGGGTGGCATTCTTGTCTCGCAGATACCCCAGGAAACCCTCATACGACAGATAGCGCAAGCCATTGTCCCACAGTGATGCCATTCGACTCCACTCTACTGGAGCGACCGTTCGAATTTCGTTTTGCAGCGCTTCGGGACACTTTGTTAACCATTGAGCCAGATCGTGGCGGGCGTCGCGCGGTGCGTCCAATTTGAACGCGATAGCCTGAAGGATGCATTCGACCGCGACTCCGCCAAGGTAGCTGGTGAGCACGTAGTCGGATGCATGAAACATCTGCCTGCACGCGCTCATTCGCTCAAGCGATGCATGGAATAACACCACTGGCTTGCGGGAAAGATGCGTCTTCAAGCTTGCTTTCCGCAGCAGATGTACACCAAGCCCCGCACCCTGCGGCCAGGGCTTGGTGAATATCACCTACTTCTTCTTCCCCTTGTTCATTCCTTCCTTAATCGCCGCATGCGCCGCCGCAAGCCGGGCGATTGGGACTCGAAATGGAGAGCAGCTTACATAGTTCAGCCCCACCTCGTGACAAAACTCGACCGAGCGCGGATCGCCGCCATGTTCGCCGCAGATCCCGCACTTCAAGTCCGGCTTGGTGCTTCGCCCCAGTTTGACGGCCATGCTCACCAGTTTGCCCACGCCGCCGATGTCCAGCGACTGAAACGGGTCGCGCTCGAGGATTTCCTTCTTCACGTATTCCGGCAGAAAGCTGCCCGCGTCGTCGCGGCTGTAGCCGAAGGTCATCTGCGTTAGATCATTAGTGCCGAAGCTGAAAAACTCGGCCGTTTCGGCGAGCTCATCCGCGGTAATCGCGGCCCGCGGCACTTCGATCATCGTGCCGTACATATACGCGACCTTCGTCCCCTGTTCCTTGAACACCCGGTCGGCCGTCGCCACGGTGAATTTCTTCAGGTAGTCCAATTCCTGCCGCGTGCCGGCCAGCGGGATCATGATCTCTGGCAGCACCTTGATTCCGGCCTTCTTGCACTCAACGGCCGCCTCGATAATGGCCTGCACCTGCATTTCCAGAATCTCTGGATAGGTGACGGCCAGGCGGTCACCGCGATGCCCGAGCATGGGGTTGGACTCGTGCAGTTGCTGCACGCGGTTCCTCACCTGCTCAAACGACATCCCCAGCGACTCGGCCAGCGCCTGCTGGTCCTTTTCGTGGTGAGGAAGGAACTCATGAAGCGGCGGGTCGAGAAGACGGATGGTGACAGGAAGACCCTTCATGGCCGTGAAGATGCCAACGAAATCTTCCTTCTGATATGGAAGCAATTTGGCCAGCGCCAGCTTTCGACCTTCGATGTCGGTAGCCAGGATCATCGCCCGCATGTTGTGAATGCGCTGCGGATCGAAGAACATGTGCTCGGTGCGGGTCAGGCCGATTCCTTCAGCGCCGAAGTTGCGGGCCACTTCCGCATCGTGCGGCGTGTCGGCGTTGGTGCGCACCTTTAAGGTTCGATACTTATCAGCCCACAGCATGATCTGCTTGAACGCCCCGGCCAGCGATGCTTCCTGCGTCGCAACCTGGCCTTCGTAAACTTCGCCGATGCCGCCATCGAGACTTAGCCAGTCATTGGGGCCGTAGGTGTTCCCATTAACACTCATCGTCTTGCTGGCCGCGTCAATGTGAAGCGCACCGCGCCGGCGACGCAAGGCGTTCCCATGCCGCGTGCGACGACGGCCGCATGCGAGGTCATGCCGCCGGTGCTGGTTAAAATGCCTTCGGAGACATGCATGCCGCCGATGTCGGCCGGCTCGGTTTCCCGGCGGACGAGGATGATCTTCTCACCCTTGCCCACGCGTTCCTCGGCTTCTTCGGCGGTAAAAGCCAACTTGCCGACGGCCGCGCCGGCGATGCCGGCAGCCCCCTGGCAATGATATTCTTCTCGGCCTTCGGGTTGAACGTGGGGTGCAGCAACTGATCCAGGCTGGCCGGGTCAACGCGCAAGATCGCCGTCTTCTCGTCGATCAGCTTTTCCTTCACCATCTCAACGGCGATCCGCACGGCCGCCGGGGCGGTGCGCTTACCGTTGCGGGTCTGAAGCATGTAGAGCTTCCCTTTTTCAATGGTGAACTCGAAGTCCTGCACGTCCTTGTAGCGCTTCTCAAGGACGTTCTTGACGTTGAGCAGCTCTTTCCAGCTCTTGGTGGACCACTTGCCCATCTCGGTTTTACATTCGAGCGGCGTGCGGATGCCGGCCACGACGTCCTCACCCTGCGCATTGACCAGAAACTCGCCGTAGAAGACGTTCTCGCCGGTCGATGGATCGCGCGTGAACGCAACGCCGGTGGCCGAGTCGTCACCCATGTTGCCGAAGACCATCGACTGCACATTCACGGCAGTCCCTCTCACGCCGCGGATGTCGTTGAGCTCACGATAACGAATGGCCCGGTCCCCCATCCAGGATTTGAACACCGCCTCGATGGCCGCCTCCAACTGCTTGTACGGATCGGACGGAAACGGCGAACCCACATGCTTCTCGTACACCGACCGATAGCGATGAACCACCTCTTTCAGGCCGTCGACATCAAGATCGGTGTCATTCTCCACGCCCTTGGCCTGCTTGACGGCCGACAGCTCATGCTCGAAATGATGATGATCCACCCCCATCACGGTGTCGCCAAACATGTTGATCAGCCGGCGATAGCTGTCATATGCAAACCGGGCGTTGCCCGCCAACGCGGCCAGGCCCTCAACGGCTTCGTCGTTGAGTCCGATGTTCAACACGGTGTCCATCATGCCCGGCATCGAAAACTTCGCCCGACCGCGCTGCGACCAGCAGCGGGTTGGTCGCATCGCCGAATTTCTTGCCGGTGGCTTTCTCCACTTTCGCAATATTGGCCCGCACTTCCTCCATCAGCCCGGCCGGAAGCTTTTGGCCGGCGTCGTTGTAGTCGCCACAAGTATCCGTCGTGATCGTAAACCCCGGCGGCACCGGAAGCGGCACCAGCGTCATATCGGCAAGGTTCGCCCCCTTGCCACCCAGCAGGTCTTTCATTCCCGCGTTCCCCTCGGCCTTCCCGTTCCCAAAGAAGTAAACCCGCTTCACCGCTTTGGCCTTGGCCAGGTTCTTCGCCCCATTCTTCGCCGCCGGATTCTTAAATGCCTTTTTGGATACCTTCTTCGCTAGCTTCAACATCGTTAACTCCTGCATCTTTCCCTGGCATGTGCCTGGTGTTGGGGCCATCCCCTGGTGGGAGAGGCAACGGCGCGGCAGACACGCCGCGACTTCGCTCCTCCACTCCCATCAATATCAAGGGACTGCTGGCCACCGTAATGAAGGGGCAGAATATAGGAGTGCCGCCGTTGGGTGTCAATTTGCCAAGAACTATCGCATCTTTATGGACAACCCAGACGGTGACTTAAAGATTCGCGGAGTCGAGGGAGTTGAGGTTCACGCCGCATTCCAGTTTGTTTTGGTCGGACCAGCGGCCTGAGCGCGGATCTTCCCAGGGGAGGACGGGGCGGGTGCAGGAGAGCGGATTGCAGCCGATCGAGAGGTAGCCTTTTTCGACGAGGGGGTGGTAGGGGAGATCGTGCTGCTTCATGTATTGGCCGACGTCTCGGCTGGTCCAGTTGAGCAGAGGAGAGATGGCGTAGCAGTTGTAGCGGGTGAAGCGTTCGACGAACTGGAAGTTTTTGCGTGATTCGGCCTGATCGCGGCGGGTGCCGCGGAGCCAGGCTTTGGGAGTCAGCTCCTTGAAGGCGCGCTCGAAGGGCTCGTTCTTGTTGACGGCGCAGCAGGATGGGACGTCTCTGCGCCATGCGGGGTTTTCTTCGCCGGCGTGGTGGAGGTAGGCGATGGGGTCGTTTTTGGTGCGGTAGGTCCAGACGTTGAGGTTGAAGCGGTGGCGCAATTGCTCCATGAACTGGTGGGTTTCGGGGAAGAGATAGCCGGTATCGACGAAGATGACCTTGATATCGGGCTTGATCTGGGTGGCCAGGTGAAGGAGGACGACGGCCTGCTCGCCGAAGGAGGAGGACATCACCACGTCGGGGCCGAACTGGGCAAAGGCCCATTCGACGATCTTTGAGGGGTGGGACTTTTCGAAGGAGTCGTTCAGGGCGGCGAAGTCGAGTTGTTCGTCGAGGAGGGTCATGGGTGATGGTCGATGGTAGCGATTGTTCAGATGGTTATGCGATTGTATGGCCTTTAGCGGCGAGGCGGTCGAGCAGGGCGTCGAGGAAGGCTTTGGGGATGCGCCGGCCGTTGGCGGTGCCCAGTTGTATATCTTTTTTATTGGTGCCGTGGAAGTCGCTGCCGCCGGTTTTGAGGAGATTGTAGCGGTCGGCAATGGCGTTGGTTTTATCCACCCAGGCGGCGTCGTGATCGGAGTGGAAGACTTCGATGCCGTCGAGGCCCAGATCGACGAGATCTTTGACGACGCGGTCGAGCTCGGAGTCGTTTTGGGTGCGGAGCTGGATGGGGTGGGCCAGGACGACCAGGCCGCCGGATTGCTGGACGAGCTCGAAGGCGCATTTGGGGGAGAGGCGTTCTTTGTCGAAGTAGGCGGAGGCGCCTTGGCCGAGGTATTTGTCGAAGGCGTTTTTGATGGAGGAGACGTAGCCTTTTCGGAGGAGAACGGCGGCGATGTGCGGCCGGCCGACGACGGCATCGCCGGCCTGGGCGTCGACTTCTGCCATGGTGATGGAGACGCCCAGTTCGTTCAGGCGGTGGATGATTTGGGGGTTGCGGTTGTCGCGGGCGGCGATGAGGCCGCGCGTCATTTCGGTGAGGACGGGGCTGTGGGGGTGGACGCCGTACCCCAGGAGATGCATGGTGCCGGGGGCGGGGTAGGTGCAACTGATTTCGATGCCCGGGAGGAAGGCGAGTCCGATTTTTGCGGCTTCGGCGGCGGCGGGAGCGATGCCGGCGATGGTGTCGTGATCGGTGAGGGAGAGGCCGGCGAGGCCCGAGCGATGGGCGAGGCGCACGACTTCCTCGGGGGGGAGGGTGCCGTCGGAGGCGGTGGAGTGGCAGTGGAGGTCGATGAATTGGCTGGGCAGCATTTGTAAAATGTACTGGAAAAGTGGGGCGGGGAGCAGAGCCGCATCGGACGCGGGGTTCGACGCGGTATGCGGTCAGTTGGACGGCTGGGACGCGGCGCGTGTGGGGATGTTCATTTGTTGATTGCCGGTTTCGAGCCGCAGCACACCGAGGTTCCATCCGCCGAGCGACTTGTCGGCGATGACATAGAGGGTGCCGCTGGACTGGGAGCCGGCGACGGAAATTGCCAGCTCTGCGTGGCCACTCTGTCCCGACACCGAGATCTTGCCGGTGGGCAACCAGCCTTCGCGGATCGGTTGCCCGAGCGCGACCTGTGCGGCGGGATCGTTCCGTAATGTATTCATGGCGAGCCTGTAGGCATCCGAATTTTTGAAAAGCGCCAGAACGGCGGCAAAAATGCCAAAGACCAACGCGAGGACGAGCGTCAGCGGCAGAAGCCACTTCCAATGACGCCTGAAGCCGTGTTTGCGAGGAATTTCAGGAGGAAGGCTTGGGATTGCGTCGCGCAATTGCTCATGTTGAACCCGCTTTTAGGTGAAGTTGTGAAGGAAGCTGGACTCAATTACACATTATGTATAACTGGAATGACTGGAAATCCGCGCGGAACCAGGCTTCAGCGCACTCCAATAACGCGACGGGTGGCGCGGCTTGCTCCGCCAGCCGTGTTGACGGTTCGGCGAAGAGACTGATTGCACGCAACAGGAGCCAGTTGAAGGTTTGCGTCACGCAGCCAGGTAACCTCCCTTTTCCAAGTACGCGAGGATCTGTTTCGCGGCATCTTCGGCGGTCGTGGTTTCGGTGTCGATCACAATTTCGGGTTTCTCCGGGGCTTCGTAGGGGTCGTCGATGCCGGTGAAGCCTTTGAGGATGCCGGCGCGGGCTTTTTTGTAGAGGCCCTTGGGGTCGCGCTGTTCGGCGGTGGCGAGGGAGACGTTGATGTAAACCTCGACGAACTCGCCGGGCTTCATGCTGGCGCGGACGGCGTCGCGGTCGCGGCGGTAGGGGCTGATGAAGCTGGTGATGGCGATGACGCCGGCGTCGGTGAAGAGCTTGGCGACCTCCCCGATGCGGCGGATGTTTTCAGCGCGGTCTTCGGCGCTGAAGCCCAGGCCAAATCGTTTGGCGGCCGGCTCGGCGTAGCCTTGTTTTTCCTGGAGGGACTTGGGGTCTTTGTTGAGGCCAAAGCGGACGTTGTCGCCATCGAGGCGGTAGGCGTGCTTCTTCTGGTGGAGGAGCATTTGCTCGAGGATGCAGGCGATGGTGGACTTGCCCGAGGCGCTCAGGCCGGTCATCCAGACGGTGAGGCCTTTCTGGTTGAGGAGTTGTTCGCGCTCCTGCCGGGAGACTTCGCCTTCGTGCCAGGTGATGTTGTTGGATTGTGACATTGTGAGTGTTGCGAGGGGTGGGAGCGCCACCCGATCCTTTCGTTGTGACGGCACGGGGGTTGGCCCGGCCTGGTGGTAGTTTTGGCGGGCAACGCCCGGCCTGTCTTTATATTAACTTCCGGCCGCGAAATCCTTGATAGAGATGGCACGGCCGGCCGCGGGTTCAATTAATTTGGCGTCAGCGGTGACCACTCGAGTTTCGTTGATTTCCGCCGCCACGACAAATTCCGCGTTGTAGCTTGCGAGCTTACGGGTAGATGCGATGTCAATGATTCGTTGATCCAGGCCATGCAAACCTATGGTTTCGATAAGTTCGTCAGCGAGAGCCAAGGATCGCAATGCATCTAGAACTGGCAATGCGCAGACGAACATGCTGGCAGAGGGCATTAATGAACTCGTGCCGCCATATTGCTGGCGCACTCCAGAAGGGGTCGCGCCTGGCACATGTTCGGGCGAAGTCTGTCTGATCTCCTTCGACGAGGAGATAAACAAGAAGATTGGTGTCCGCGACGATCAATCCCGGCACCAATTGATCGCCTCTTCGATGTCATCGATTGTTAAAGGCGGACCTGGAATCTTGATACGGGATTTATCGACGCGGTCTAGGATTTCTTCGCGACGGCGCCGGGCGCGAATTGCGTCATCGAGGAGTTCGAATGCTTCCACATCCGGCGAGGTGCCTCTGCTGCTTGCACGATCCGTTAGCCATTGGCGGCTCATTGGATCGAGGTGATTGAGCTCGATGGACATGGTTTATTCCTCTTCGAACAGCGGCGTGCTGAGATAGCGTTCGCCGATGCTGCACATGACGGTCACGATGATTTTGCCTTTGTTTTCGGGGCGGGCGGCGACTTTGGCGGCGGCGGCGATGTTGCCGCCGCTGCTGATGCCGCCGAAGATGCCTTCTTCCTTGTGAAGGCGGCGAGCCCATTCGAAGGCTTCGTCATCGGTGATGGAAAGCGACTTCATCGACGATGTCAAGGTTGAGATTGCGGGGGACGAAGCCGGCGCCGATGCCCTGGATTTTGTGTCGGCCGGGCCGGACGGTTTCGTGGTTCATGGTTTGGGCGATGACTGGGGAGGAGGCGGGTTCGACGGCGATGGCCTTGAAGTTGGGGTTGCGCTTCTTGATGACTTCGGAGACGCCGGTGATGGTGCCGCCGGTGCCGACGCCTGAGACGATGATGTCTACTTTGCCGCCGGTGTCGGCCCAGATTTCCTCGGCGGTGGTGCGGCGGTGGACTTCGGGGTTGGCGGGGTTGTCGAATTGCTGGGGCATGAAGCTGTTGGGATGTTCCTTGAGGATCTGCTGTGCGCTTGTTGATTGAGCCGCGCATGCCGTCGGCGGCCGGGGTGAGTACAACCTGCGCGCCCATGGCCTTGAGGAGTCGGCGGCGTTCGATGCTCATCGATTCGGGCATGGTGAGGATGAGCTTGTAACCCTGGGCGGCACAGACGAAGGCGAGGGCGATGCCAGTGTTGCCGCTGGTGGGCTCGACAATGACGGTGCCGGCGGTCGATTTTGCCATCGCGCTCGCCGGCCTCGATCATGGCGACGCCGATGCGGTCTTTGACGCTGGAGAGGGGATTGAAGAATTCGCATTTGGCCAGGACGATCGCGCCGCCGGCGGGGATGATGCGGTTGAGGCGGATGAGGGGCGTGCCGCCCATGGTGTCGATGACGCTGTTGTAGATTTGGCCTTCGGGCTTGCGGGGCATGGGGATCCTCTTTTGTTTCAGTTGAGATTGTGGGTCTTGGTCATGGCTCTGCAGCTTACAGACATTTTACATGGAGGCTACGGGCTGGTGTCCTGTAGCGATTTCTATTCCATGTGGCTAATTTCCTGTTGAGCGAACTGCTGGGTGTTGTCGTCGAGGAGCCAGCTGGTCATGTCAACCGGTTCGCCTTTGGCGATGGAGACGATGACGTAGCTGTAGAATGGCCAGGCGTGCTGGCGATCATATTCGCTGGGGCGGGCGGGGTGATCGGGGTGGCTGTGGTAGAAGCCCAGGACTAGCAGGCCCATGTCGCCAGCGGTTTTCTCGGCCTTCATCAGGTCGTGGGCGGAGATGGAGAAGCGGTGGTAGGTTTCGCTTTCGTCGAAGACGTTGGGGACGGGCTCGAGCTTTTCGACAGTGCGCTGGGTGCCGTCGGCGCGCAGGACGTCGCGGCCATAGAGGATGCCGCAGCATTCGTGGGGATAAGCGGCAGCGCCCTCGCTTTCGATCTGGCGGGCGAGGGTGGAGGGGAGGAGGAGCATGGTAGTCAGGGTTCAGGGTTCCGGGTTCGGGGTTCGGGGTTCGGGGTTCAGATTCTTTACGGCCAGTTTTCGGCTTCGCTGTGGGGTTCGTGCCAGAAGTCTTCGCTTAGATATTTGGCGGCGGAGTCGGAGAAGATGGTGACGACGAGGCCGTCTTTGAGATTTTCGGCTATGCGCAGGGCGGCCACGAGATTTGCGCCGGCGGAGACACCGACGAGGAGGCCTTCTTCGCGGGCCAGGCGCAGGACCATCTTGTGGGCGTCTTCGGTGGCGACGGCGATTTCATCATCAGCCAGGCTGGGGTCGTAGATGCCGGGGACGATGGCGGTGGGCATGTGCTTCATGCCTTCGAGGCCGTGAAGCGGAGAATCGGGCTGCATGCTGATGCACTGGATGGCGGGGTTGAGTTCCTTCAGCCGGCGGGTGATGCCCATGAAGGTGCCGCTTGTGCCCAGGCCGGCGACGAAGTGGGTGATCTCGCCCGCGGTTTGGCGCCAGATTTCCATGGCGGTGGTTTCGTAGTGGGCACGCCAGTTGGCGTCGTTGTTGTATTGATCGGGGTAGAAGTAACGGCCGGGGTTATTGTCCACGAGGCTTTTGACGTAACGCTGCGCGCCGTCCGTGCCTTCGGCGGGGTCGGTGAGGACAAGTTCCGCGCCGTAGGCGAGGAGGGTTTGCTTGCGCTCGGCGCTGGCGTTTTTCGGGAGGGCGAGCTTGACCTTGTAGCCACGTTCGGCGGCGATCATGGCGTAGGCGATGCCGGTGTTGCCGCTGGTGGCGTCGATCAGGATTTTGTCCTTGGTGAGCAGGCCACGGCGTTCGCCGTCGAGGATCATGGAGAGGGCGGCGCGGTCCTTGACGCTGCCGCCGGGGTTGTACCATTCGGCCTTGGCGAGGACCCGGGCAGGCAGGTTTTGGCCGACGCGCTTGAGGGAGAGGAGAGGGGTGTTCCCAATGAGGTCAAGAACCGAGCGGGTTTGGAGGATGGGGTGTCGGGTGGCGAGGGTCATGGGGATTACGGGGTAACTTTAGAGGGAAGGGGGTCGGGGTTCAACGGCGGTGATGCCCGGTGCGGCCGTCGTGACAATTGAGAAACCGGCGGCTACATTCGGGTCGCTATACTGGAAGAAGGAGTCGTTCATGCGAATACGGGCGCAGGTGGGGATGTTGAAGTGTGTGTTGTTGTCGCTGGGGGCGATGGCGTGCGTGGCGGGGGCGCGGGGTGGGGAGGCGGGGAGGTTTTCGACCACACAGCCAGTTGGGCAGCCAATTGGCGTCCTTGTGCTTGCGCCGGGGGTGGACGCGCCAGTGTTGTTGATGATGCAGGCGGACGACAGTGTGTATGCGCCGCCGTCGCCGCCGACGGAGAATGACTTTGTGAACTCGGGTGGGGTGAATCTTGATCTGAAGGTGACGTATCTGGATGACTACGTGTTCCGTGGGATTGACCGCAACTTTGGGCAGTCGGGGAGCGATTTGCAGTTTGACGCGCAGGTGTCGCTAAATCTGGGGAAGGCACCGCATCCGTTTGTGGGGGTTTTTGTGAACGTGTTTAACCGGGACCCGGTTGCGCGGTTTCAGGAGATCAGGCCGGTGGTGGGGTTTGACTGGACGCTTCGGCCGCTGGTCGTGTCGGCCGGTTATACGAGCTATATCTTTCCTAGCCGGGAGAAGCAGCTTGATACTTCTGAGGTGTTCGCGAGCGTGACGTTGATGGATGAGGTGATTCTGCGGCGGGAGAAGCCGCTGTTGTCGCCTTACGTTTATGCGGCCTACGACATCGATAAGTATGACGGGCTGTACGTGGAGGGGGGTGTGAAGCACGATTTTGCGTTTGACCGGCTTGGATTGGTGATTACAGCGCAGGCCTGTGCGGATTACGTGCTGCATTACTCGCTGGTGGCGGGGCCCAACGGGCGGGACACGGGGTTTCAGAGATACCAACTAGCCCTGCTGGGTAAGTACGGCCTGAACAAGGTGTTAAATATCCCAAAGCGGTATGGGGACTGGTCAATTAACGGCTATCTTTACTATACAGACCATATCTCCACGCGGCTGCACACGGATACGACGCTTTGGGGCGGGGCGGGGATTGAGTTCCACTATTGATCGTTAGTTGCGGTAGATTGCTGACTTAGGCAGCCACGCAAAAATTTTTGCAATAGTACAGTCCGACTGTTTGACTTATCGGACGGGCGCGGCCATATTTCCCTTGGCGGAAGAAATGGGTCATATTTAGGTAGGGCGGTGACGAGAGGGCTTATGTCACAGCGTAGGGCAGCTCATTTGGGCTTGATGGGATTCGCGATTCTGTTTGTCACTTCGGTTGGCGCCATTGTCTGGGGCGGGTATGCGGCGCAATCCGGGATGTCGACGGCAGAGGCTCGGCCAACGAATTCACCACCAACGGTTATGGCGGTACAGGACCACGGTCGGTAGGGTCAACGGGTTTCAACGGGTCACTCGACCATTGATCTCGATTCAGTAGAATCGCTCCTCTGGAATTAACCCAAGGAGCAGACGATGGGTGGATTGAAGCGGCGGGGCGCGGCGGCATCATTCTTTATTTTGGTTTTGGCAGTGTCGGCATGGCCGGCAGGGGTTGCTGGGCAGGAGGCGTTTCGGCCGCCTTCGGTGCCGCTGGTGACCAGCGATCCGTACCTCAGCATCTGGTCGAACGCCGATAAGCTGACGGACGATGCGACCCGCCATTGGACGAAGCGCGAGCATTCGTTGGTGAGCCTGATTCGGATTGATGGCAAGACGTATCGGCTGATGGGGAATGATCCCAAGTCGGTGGCGGCGATGCCGCAGGTGGGGCTTTTGGTGCTGCCGACGCGCAGCATTTATGAATTTGACGATTCGCACGTTCACGTCACGCTGACATTCCTGACGGCGGCGCTGCCGCACGATCTGGAGGTGCTGACGCGGCCGCTCACGTACCTCACCTGGAACGTGAAGTCGTTGGATGGGGCATCGCATGCGGTCTCGATTTATGACAGCACCAGCTCGCGGTTATCCGTTAATACGCCGGATCAGAAGGTGATAGCGTCACGAGAGGCGATGGGACCGCTGACGGCGATGCGGGTGGGGACGGAGTCGCAGACGTTTTTTCAGCCGGCCGGGGATGACACGCGGATTACCTGGGGGTATGCGTACGCGGCGGCGCTGCGAGCTGAGACCAAATCAGTGATGGGGGCAAACGACAAGTTGATTGAGCAGTTCGTTGGGGAGGGGACGTTGCCGGCGGCCGACGATGCGCGGATGCCTCGGGCGGCAAAGGACGAGCAACCCGTGCTGGCTTTTGTGTTTGATCTGGGGAAGGTGGGTGAGGCGGCGGTTTCGCGCCACATGTTGGTGGCGTATGACGAGATTTATTCGATCAAATATTTTGGACAGCGCCTTCGTCCGTACTGGCGGCGCAATGGCGCCACCGCGGGGGACATGCTGCAGGCGGCGGAGAAGGAATATGTCGAGCTGGGGAAGCGGTGCGAGGAATTTGACCGCGAATTGATGGCGGACATGACCCGGCAGGGGGGTGAGAAATATGCGCAGATCGCCGCGCTGGCATATCGCCAGACGCTGGCGGCGACAGGCATTGCGGCTGATGCCAACAAGCAGCCGCTGCTTTTTACGAAGGAGAACACCAGCAACGGGGACATCGCAACGGTGGATGTGATCTTCCCGATGGAGCCGATGTTCCTGCTGCTTAGCCCGGCGCTGACCAAGGCGTCACTGGTTCCGATCTTCAGCTACGCGGCTTCGGATCATTGGAAATTTCCCAATGCGCCGCATGATTTGGGGGCGTACCCGGTGGCGCGGGGCACGGACGATGGGGGCGAAACCATGCCCGTGGAAGAGAGCGGCAACATGATCCTCCTGAGCGATGCGCTGGCGCACGCGGAGGGAAATGCGGATTTTGTGACGCCGTGGTGGCCGCAGTTGACGCAGTGGGCGCAATTCCTGGAGAGGTATGGGCTGGACCCGGAGAACCAGCTTTGCACGGATGACTTCATGGGCCATCTGGCGCACAACTCGAATCTGTCGGTGAAGGCCATCCTGGCACTGGCGGCGTATGGTGACTTGTGCAAGATGCGCGGCGACGTGGAGAATGCGAAGAAATATGCGCATCTGGCCAAGGCGGATGCGGAGCATTGGATGAAAGTGGCCGAGGATGGGGGCCATTCGCGGCTGGCGTTTGACAAGCCCAATACGTGGAGCCAGAAATACAATCTGGTGTGGGACCGGATCCTGGGTCTGAACGTGTTTCCGGCTTCGGTGGCGCAGCAGGAGACGGCCTATTACAGGCAGATGATGCAGCGGTACGGGGTCCCGCTGGACTCGCGGACAAAGTTGACGAAGACGGATTGGACGGTGTGGTCAGCGACGATGTCTGAGAAGCCGGAGGATTTCGAGGCGTTTGTTTCGCCGATTTATGATTACCTGACGCACACGTCGGCGCGGAGTCCGCTCGTGGATTCGTATGAGACGCACAACCTGGCGAGCGATGGGATGCATGCGCGATCGGTGGTGGGGGGCATTTATGTGAAGATGTTGAGCGATCCGGCGATGTGGAAGAAGTGGTCGAGCGGGGACAAGGAAAAGGTGGGGAATTGGGCGGCGTTGCCGGTGCGGCCGAAGGTGACGGAGATTGTGGCGACGTCGCGGAAGACGCCGGCGAGCTGGCGTTATACGTTTGAGAAGCCCGCCGGGAACTGGCAGGCGGCGGAGTTTGATGCGAGCAGTTGGAAAGAAGGGCCGGGCGGCTTTGGCACGAAACAGACGCCAAATGCGGTCGTGAACACGATTTGGAAGACCGGAGATATCTGGATCCGGCGCGAGTTCACCATGCCGCAGGGAAAGTTTTCGAATCTGCAGTTGTTGGTCTATCACGACGAAGACGTTGAGATTTATGTCAACGGCGTTCTGGCGGCCAAAGAGAATGGGTTTAACCCGAATTATGAGCCAATGGAAATGAGCGAGGCGGCGCGGGCGTTGTTCACGCCGGGCGCGAAAATTACGCTGGCCGTACATTGCCACCAGACGGAAGGGGGGCAGGCTGTGGATGTTGGGGTGGTGAACGTGGGGGAGTGATGGCGAGGGGCTCAGGCGGTGGCTAGGTTTTGTTCGAGGCCTTGTTGGAAGAGGGAGCGGGTGGCGGCGTCGAGCCATGGGCGGGCGAGGCACCAGTGCAGGGCTTTGTCGAGGGCGGCGTTGTCGACCTGGCTGATTTGCTGGCGCAGGCGGAGTCGGGCGATGAGGATGGTGGCGAAATAGAGGACGGTGGCGACGTCGCCGGGGAGGGGGTGGTCGGGGCTGCTTTGGCTGGCCTTTGAAAATTCCTTGACGTACTGGAGAAGCTCGAGGGGCGGATGGGGGTGGTTGAGAAGATCGGCGAATGTTTCGAGGGGGGCCGCCGAGGATTGGCGGCTGACGATGGCGCTGGTCTGGGCGTCGGGGGACAAGTTTGAAAGATCGAAAGCGAGGGGGGCGCCGAGCTGATGTTCGTAGATGGCGCCAAGCTCGGCGTCGGACCAGGTTTCTGTGAAGGGGTCGCGGGCGAGGATGGAGCCTAGAACGGCGGGCTGGGTGTTGGTTAGATTGGGGGTCATGGTCGGCCTTCTTTATTGCTCAGTTGTTCTTTTGAATGTGCTTCCTGGTGCTGATGGGTGCTTGTACTCAGGGGCCACGGGTGGGGCACCCGTGCCACGATTCAACCGTTGGCAAGGACTGCGGGCAGGGTGTTGGTTAGGTCGGGATCATTTGTTAGCCTTTTGTGGAGCTGACTTGGGAGTTTTGCTCTGCCGGTGTTTCATTTCTTCCTGGCGCTGATGGGGTCGAATGGTGTCAGGATAGGTTGCAACCGTGCAATCCTGCAACAATAACTGTTGCCTAACATTGGTCTCTTCAGCTATGATTTTCGTCGAACGGCCTTCTGATGTCCAACACCTCCCTCTTCCCTGATCTCATCGAGCTCCCGCCACCCCGCGCTCCGCGCCGGAGGGTCCGTTCGCTAAAGTCGCCATTGAACTGAGCCTTGATCGCACACTGGACTATTCCATCCCCAAAGCCCTCGTCCATGCGCTGCGCGTAGGCCAGCGGGTGCGCGTTCCGCTGGGCCGGCGAAACAAACCTACCCACGGCTACGTTATCTCCATCCACGACACGAGCGATTATCCCACCATCAAGCCGATGCTGGCCATTCATGATGAGCGTGTGCTTGTCACACCGGAGTTGATGGACCTCAGCCGCTGGATCAGTCGCTACTACTGCACGCCCCTGGGCACCGTCATCGACAGTGTTATCCCGTCGGCCGTCAAGAAGAAGGTTGGCCTGGACTACGCCAATGCCGTTCGCCTCGCGCAGCCGCGCGACCAGATTCAATCCATACTGGAAAAGACCAAGGCTCCCAAGCGCCGCGCCATTCTTGCCCGGCTTCTCGTTATCGAGGCGGACCATTCCATCGACCTGGTACGGCTGGCGAGAGAAGCCGGCGCAACCCCGGCCACCGTGCGTAAGCTCGCCCGCCTCGGGCTGATCTCGATCACGGCCGAGGCCGATTTTGAAGCGCTCGGCGCTGTTTCTTCCGGGCATCAGCCTCCTACGGCTGAAAGCATACCCCTCCCCCTGAACGTCGATCAGCAGTCGGTCTTCGACGATCTGCTCCCGCGTCTGGCCTCGGGCTTTTCCGTCAACCTGTTGCACGGCGTGACTGGCTCGGGCAAGACTGAAGTTTACTTGCGATGCATCAAGGAAGTGGTCGCGGCCGGCCGGCAGGCGATCGTGCTTGTGCCTGAGATCGCGCTGACGCCGCAAACTGTTCGGCGATTCACCGCCCGCTTCCCGCGCGTCGCCATTCTTCACAGCGGGCTGAGCGCATCGCAGCGGCACCGCTACTGGCAACAGATCTGGCAAGGCAAGGCCGACGTGGTCGTCGGGGCGCGCTCGGCGGTCTTCGCACCGCTCCCCAACCTTGGGATCATCGTCGTGGATGAAGAACACGAGGCCAGCTACAAGCAAGACTCCGCCCCGCGTACCACGCCCGCGACGTGGCGATCAAACGCGACTCAAATTCAGAATATCCCCATCCTCCTGGGCTCCGCCACTCCGTCCCTTGAATCGTATTACAGAATATCTCAATCCACCCACCCCTTGCCTGCCTCCGAACCAGCAACCAGCAACCAGCAACTAGCGGCTAGCAACTCACCGCCCCCCTACCACCTCCTCACGCTCCCGCATCGCGTGCGCGGCCTGAAAATGCCGGAAGTGGAGCTCATCGACCTCAAGCAGGAAATGCGCCTGCGCCGCGGTGTGCATCTTCTTTCGAAGCGCCTTGAGCACTTGCTCAACACGACGATTGCCGAAGGCCACCAGGCCATTCTTCTTCTTAACCGCCGGGGCTATTCCAACTTTGTTTACTGCCCCTCCTGCACCAATGTCATCTCGTGCAAATATTGCGATACCACCATGACCTACCATCGCTCGGCCGGCGTCAAGCCGCGCGGCGGGTCCAGCGAGGAAGGCGTTCACACAGGGCAGCTTCATTGC
Organism: uncultured Phycisphaerales bacterium; assembly: GCA_963788015.1. Taxonomy (GTDB): domain Bacteria; phylum Planctomycetota; class Phycisphaerae; order Tepidisphaerales; family Tepidisphaeraceae; genus JBBRHH01. The sequence goes on along the minus strand of CAWBEY010000007.1, from coordinate 55,039 downwards.
CACTACTGCCTGGCCGTAAATGCGCTCCCCGAAAAGTGTCCCGACTGCGGTAAAAAGCTCAGCCTCTTTGGACTGGGGACGCAGCGCGTCGAGGAAGAAATCGCCAAGAAGTTTCCTGATCTCAGGTTCGCCCGCGTGGACAGCGACACCATGCACCACGCGCACGATTACGAGGCGCTCCTCGGCCGATTCGCATCCGGCGAGATTCAGGTCATGCTCGGCACACAGATGATCGCCAAGGGCCTGGATTATCCGAATGTCACGCTCGTGGGTGTTATTTCCGGCGACACTGCCCTCAGCCTTCCGGATTTCCGTGCGGCCGAGCGCACGTTTCAGCTCATTACGCAGGTGGCCGGGCGGGCCGGGCGGGGGGATTCACCTGGCCGCGTGCTTCTGCAAACCTTCCTGCCCATGGATCCGACCATTCAGGCCGCGATCCGACAGGATTTTCTCGGCTTTGCCGCCTCCGAGTTGCGATCCCGCCGAGAAGTTGGCCTTCCGCCAATCACGCGGATGGTTCGGATCATCCTGCGCGATGAGGAGGAGCCCAAGCTGCACACCCTCTCGCAAAACCTGGCCGCCGCCCTCATCCCGGCCGTCGCCGCCCACGCCGGGGCGGTCACCATGAAAGGGCCGATGCCTTGCGCCATCAACCGCATCGCCGGGTACAATCGCGCTCAAATCCTCCTCTACAGCCCCAGCGCCCCCCGCCTCCAGAACGTGTTACACAAGGTGCGCAAGGCGGGCGGGTTTGCGACTAGCGATCGGATTGCCATCGATGTGGACCCGGTCTCGCTGCTTTGATGATTCGGCTTTGAACACAGTGGCGGATTGTGGAGTTTTGGGTGAAGATTAACGGCCGGGTTAGGGCGTTTCGAAACTGTGATTTTTTATGAAGCCTTCCGCTCAATTTGCCGTCGGGATTGATTTGGGGACGACCAACAGTGTTGTTGCGTATGCGCTGTTGGCGGAGGAGTCGCCCAGGATTCAGCTTTTGGACGTGCCGCAACTGGTTGCGCCTTCGACGGTCGAGCCGAGGAAGGTGTTGCCGTCGTTTCTTTATCTGGCAACCGAGGCCGAGGCGAAGGCGGGGAATGAGGATTTGCCGTGGGCGAAGGGGAGGGATTATGCGGTGGGGGCGCTGGCGCAGAAGCAGTCGGCGGACGTGCCGACGCGGACGGTGGTGGCGGCCAAGTCTTGGCTGGCGCACAGCCGGGTGGACCGGCATCAGGCCATCCTGCCGTGGAACGCGCCGGCGGACGTGGCGAAAGTGTCGCCGGTGGAGGCGTCGCGGAGATATGTGGAGCAACTGGTGGCGGCGTGGACGCATGCATTTCCGGATGCGCCCATCGCGCAGCAGCAGGTGGTGCTGACGGTGCCGGCGTCCTTTGATGCAAGCGCTCGCGAGCTGACGCGTGAGGCGGCGCTGGCGGCAGGGTTGCCGTCCGACCTGGTGTTGCTGGAGGAGCCGCAGGCGGCGCTTTATGCGTGGCTGGCGGACCAGGGCGATCAGTGGCGGCGGCGGCTGAAGGTGAGCGATACGCTTCTGGTTTGCGATGTGGGGGGTGGGACGACGGATTTTACGTTGATTGGCGCGGCCGAGGAAAACGGGGAATTGCAGCTTCGGCGGATTGCGGTGGGGAACCATACGCTGGTTGGGGGGGACAACATGGATCTGGCGCTGGCGCATTTCGCAACCGGCGAATTCGCGAAGAAGGGGACGGAACTGAACCCGTGGCAATCGGTGGCACTGTGGCATTCGTGCAGGGCAGCCAAGGAAAGCCTGCTGGCGGAATCGGGGCCCAAGAAGCATCCCGTGGCCGTGCTGGGACGGGGCAGCAAGTTGATCGGCGGAACTGTGAGCGTTGATCTGGAGCGCAAGGCGGTGGCGGAGTTGCTGACGGAGGGGTTTTTCCCCAGCTGCGATCTGAGCGCGAAGCCCGAGCGGCGGCGGGCTTCGGGATTTCGGGAGATTGGGCTGCCGTTTGAATCGGACACTGGGATTACGCGGCATCTGGCGGCGTTTTTGTCGGCGCAGGGAGAGCAGGGGGCGCGGTTCGGCCGACGCATGTGCTGTTTAATGGCGGGGTTTTTAAGGCGACGGCGTTCCGCCAGCGGTTGTTGGATGTGCTGGGGACGTGGTTTGCTAAGCAGCGGCCGGTTGTGTTGGAAGGGAATGAGGATTTGGATTTCGCAGTGGCGCGCGGGGCGGCGTATTACGGCTGGACGAAGCAGGGCAAAGGCGTGCGCATCCGGGGCGGGACGGCGCGGTCGTATTACGTGGGGATTGAGACGGCGGGGCTAGCGATTCCTAGTGCGCCGCGTCCTTTGAATGCGCGTATGCGTGGTGCCGTTTGGGATGGAGGAGGGGACGGAAGCGAATGTGCCCAGCGAGGAGATTGGGCTGGTGGTGGGTGAGCCGGCGACATTCCGGTTTTTCTCGTCCGGTATGCGGAAGCAGGATCGGCCGGGGGAAGTGCTGCCGGCGTGGAAGGAGGGTGAGCTGGAGGAGACCGATTCGCTGGAAGCAAACCTGCCCAGGAGCGAAGGGGCGGAAGAGGATTATGTGCCGGTGCGTTTCAGATCGAAGATCACGGAGCTGGGGGTGTTTGAATTGTGGTGCGTGGGGGCCAGCGCGGCCAAGGAGTGGAAGCTGGAGTTTAGTGTGCGGGAGGATGCGGAGGGGGCGGGGAAGTAATTTGTCTTCCGGCGGTTCGTCCAGGAGAACTGTGATTAGGCGGGGGCCAGTCCTTGCTGCACTCGGCCGCAGGCTTCGAGGAACTGGGTGCGCTGGGTGGGATCAAGCAGAAGTTTGTTCACGATGTCTTTGGTCTTGGTGGTGACTTTGCCCTTCTTGTCCACCAACTGTGTGACGAGCTTGGCGGTTAGGGTGCTGGTTTGGCCGCACTGGCGGCAGGCGTGGAGGTCCAGTTGAAACCAGGAGGCGGCGCTGGCTTTTTTCTGGCCTATCGCATCCATCACCCCAAAATTTTTGGCTTCCAGGGCTGTCCGCAACGTGGCGGGATCGCCGGCGGCGAGACGGCAAACGGCCTTGTCTTCCTCGCACCAGCTTTCGCACTGCTCGCAGAAGGGCGTGCTGAGAACGGATCGAACGCCCAGGACCACGAAGGTGAGGAGGAGGGCGGCCTCGCCGATCCAGGCGATCCAGAGAAATGGGCCGGTCACCGGGGTTTTGCTGCTGTGGCCGAGGGTCCAGGCGCCGTGTTCATTGATGATTTCGATCAGGCGCCACAGCACACGGGGGTTTTTGATTAAGGTGACGGCGGTGAGGTCAATGTCGCTGGCTCCACGGTGGAAGATGCCATTGACCCACACTGCCCATGCGACGTAATAACCGACAAGTGCGGCGAGGAGGGCCACGGAATACATGATGGCCGGATTGCGCACCTTCAGCCATGCCATGGCGCGGCCGGCAACGGCTCCGATGGCCAGGCCGCAGGCGAGGCAGAGCAGGGCGTTGGCGTAGATGAATGGGATGTACAGCACGCAGTAGGCGTAGACCACGCCAGCGATGACAGCGGCCAGGATGCCGGCGACGAGGCCGAGGAGGGGGCCCATGAGGGTGAAGCGGCCGGAGTGGGTGTAGTAAAGTTCGTTCTGCATGGTTGGGTTTCCCTTGATCAAGAATTGTCCGAGCGTGATAGCGTAAGCATTGTGCGTCTTCTGGCACGATTGGGAAGAGGATTGGCGATGACTCGAAAGACTGCGGACGCGGAGGCCAGAGGAAAGACTGAGGAGCGAAGGGACGATGACTGGTTGCTGGCCATGCGGTGGGAGGATTTGCTGTTTATGCACTGGCCGGTGCCGGCGGCGGCGCTTGGGCCGCTTATTCCGGCGGGGTTGGAGTTGGACACGTTCGAGGGGGAGGCGTGGCTTGGGGTGGTGCCGTTCTGGATGAGCGGGATTCGGCCGCGCTGTGTGCCGGCGCTGCCGTGGATTTCGGCGTCGGCGGAACTGAATGTGCGCACGTATGTGCGGGGCGGTGGTCGGGCGGGGGTGTGGTTCTTCAGCCTTGATGCGGGAAGCCCGCTGCTGGTTTGGGGCGCGCGGCGGTTCTTTCACCTGCCGTACTTTCACGCCCGCATGTCGGTGCGGAGGGAGGGTGATGTTGTGCGTTATGAAAGCGTGCGCCAGCATCGCCATGCGCCATCGGCAGAGTTCAGGGCAGCGTACAGGGCGGTTGGGGAGGTCTATCATGCCGTGCCGGGAAGCCTGGATTATTTTCTGACGGAGCGGCTATGCCTGTTCGCGGCCGACCGGAGTGGGGAAATTTACCGAGGGGATATCGCCCATGAGCGCTGGCCGCTTCAGGCGGCGGAGGTGGGGGTGGAGCGAAACACCATGGGGGAGGCGTGTGGGATTGTGTTGCCGGCGGTAAAGCCAATCTGCCATTTTGTGAAACGGCTGGATGTGGTGGCGTGGGGGCTGGAGAGGATACAGGGGTAACTCGAACTTGATCCGATTGGGATTGAACTCTGGTCTTTTTCATGGGTCGTATTCGTCTGCCGCCTGACGCAGGAGTTTCAGGAGCGTTCGACCGGAGCGCTCGTAGAGGAGCGTGAAGCCAAATTGATGCTCCGCGGGAATGATAATTTGACCATCAGACGCCGCCCAGGGATATTCGCAATTAGAAGGTGTTCGACCAGCATCATCGACGGCCGGCGCGAGTAGCTCGATTTGTCGAGCCAGCTTTCGGATGGCTCCCAGGATTCCCGCATTGGTCGGAATCTGACGCGATTGCCGGGATAGCAACTGTCGGACTATTTGCGGCAATGTTTTTGCGATGTGAGCGTGGCTTCGACGTAACGCGTCAATTGATGAACCCTGCTGCGCGAGGCTCGCCTTGCAAATCTTCTCGGTTGCCATCTGAAGAAACTGCAACTCGTGACAGTGGGGGAGGTGGTTGCAGCGGATGAGACAATCGCGGGCGTCGAGATCCGAGCGTGCCTGCCGCGCGTACGCAACCGACCAATCCACGGCTGGAGGTTTCATGCGTGAACTTCGGCTGGACGATTGTATTGCTGTCCCAGTTCCCATCCGTTGGGCAACGGGAGGGCGCCATCCTTGACGGCCTCGAACTCATCAGGGCGAACTTCGACGATGATGCATGGGTAGAAGACGCCGCTGTCTGGGTGGGATGGAAAATAAATTGGTACGATGCCGTCGGAGGAGGTTTCGCAGTTGATTTCGAGGAGCTTTACCGGTTCACCTGCGTCGGCCTCACGGCCGGGGGCGATCAGTCGGATGATTTGATCGATGCCCGGTTCCACATGAAAATGAGCTTCTGCCAGGCGTGCGGCAACAGCATCTTTTGATCGGTCCATTTGTGCCTTCTCGATTGATCGACACTTTAATTGTAGTCGCAGGAGACTCGCCCTGCACCTGTCCAACGTCCCTTTGACCCCGCCCCACTGTTTCCATAGCATCCGACATCGTGGTCGCTCATGCACTTATGCTCGCCGAGATGCCGATGGGGACGGTGATTATTTCGTGCCTGTTCGCGGTTCTGTGCATTGTCATCTTGTTTGCGGTGGCCACTTATCTGCGTCGGCGGATTCATGAGGCCGACGAGCCTTCGCCGGCGGGGTTTTCGTTGTCGGATTTGCGGGAACTGCATCAGGCGGGGCAGTTGTCGGATGAGGAATTCGAGCGGGCGCGGGGGAAAATGGTGGCGGCCGCACAGGCGGCCTTGGCGCGGGATGAAGAACGAAAAAGGGAGGAACAGAAGCGCCGCGAGGAGGGACGAGGTGCAATGTAGGGCGCAGGAACAGCGCGGGGGCGATAATCTCCAGCGTATAAAGGTGCTGGAGCGGGGACGTGTCTTGCGGGATTCCAGCGTTTTTTCTTTGGTGGCGTTGTGTGTAAGATGTGAGGCAATCGGTTGAAGGCTGCGGAAAGCGGGTCAAGTAGAGGCCGGTCAATGTTCGATAATTCCAAGACCCCACGCGGGCAGCGTGAAAGTCGGCCGGAGTTTCTCCCGATAGTGTCTTGGCGGATTTCACAGGAAGAGAGTGCCGATGCCCAACAACAATCGCACCGGCAACGGTGGCGGAAACATTCCCCCCACCAACGGTGGCAATATGAGCAATAACAATACGGGCGGCAATCCTCCGGCGGGTGGTAGTGGCAGCGGCAGCGGCGGGAGCGGGTTCAGGGGGCGGCGGGTTACCACTTGCAGCTTCTGTGGAAAATCTTCACGCGATGTGGGGCCGATGGTCGAAGGGCCGGCCGACGTCTATATCTGCGCCAACTGCGTTGACCTGGCCCACAACATCATCCGCCAGGAAAAGCGCAAGCTCAGCAGCGCCCAGCCGCTTTTCAACAACATTCCCACGCCGCGGCAGATCAAAGAGTTCCTGGATCAGTACGTCATCGGGCAGGAATACGCCAAGAAGGCGTTGGCGGTTTCGGTGCATAATCATTACAAGCGCCTCAGCACCAGCGAGACGGCCGCCAGCAATCCGTCGGGAGAGGTGGAACTGGACAAGAGCAACGTGCTGCTGATTGGGCCGACGGGCAGCGGCAAAACGCTGCTGGCGAAAACGTTGGCGCGCATCCTGAACGTGCCGTTTGCCATAGGCGACGCCACCACGCTGACTGAAGCGGGGTATGTGGGTGAGGATGTCGAGAACATCCTGCTGAAGCTGCTGCAAAACGCGGATTACGATCTGGAGGCGGCGCAGCGGGATCGTGTACATCGACGAAATTGATAAGATCGCCAAGACGCAAAACAACGTGTCGATCACGCGCGACGTGAGCGGCGAGGGCGTGCAGCAGGCGCTGTTGAAGATGTTGGAGGGGACGGTGGCCAACATCCCGCCACAGGGCGGCCGCAAGCACCCGGAGCAGCAATACATCCAGATGGATACGAGCCAGATCCTGTTCATCGCCGGCGGCACTTTTGTCGGCCTAGAAGACATCATCCGCAAGCGGCTTGGCAAGCGGATGATTGGGTTTGGATCCGAAGAATCGCGCGGCGATACGGCCGATGACCGGGGGAAAGTGTTGGCGGAAGTTCAGCCGGAAGATCTGGTTGAATTTGGGATGATTCCCGAGTTCGTGGGACGTCTGCCGGTCTGCGCCACGCTTGAGCCGCTGGACGTGCGGACGCTGGTGTCGATCCTCACCGAGCCCAAGAACGCGCTTGTGAAACAGTATCAGCGGTTCTTCCGGCTGGAAGGCGCTGAAGTCGAATTCACGCACACGGCGTTAAAACTGATCGCGGAGCGCGCGTTGAAGCGGGACACTGGCGCACGTGCGTTGCGGGCGGTGTGCGAAGAGATCATGCTGGACCTCATGTACAGCCTGCCGGATCAGCAGCAGGGCGGGAAATACGCGATCGATGATGAAATCGTGGAAGGCCGGCGGAGCTTGTTTGAACTGAAGCCGGAGCGGCGGCGCGAGTCGGCGTAGAATAGGGGCGGAGGTCCGACGATGGGCAGAGCAACCACAAAGTCGAAAAAGACCGATACGCCGAGGATTGCAGGACGTGAGAGAAGGGTTCGAGCATTAAATCAATGGTTGGAAAAAAGGGTGGCGGAGGACCCGGACGAGCAGGAGCGAAGTTGGCAGATCCTTAAGAAGCTCCTTATCGAGAATCGGGGCGGTTATCGAAGACTCTTCGATGAGTGAACGCGGGTCGATCTCGCCATCAGGGTCCGCAGAAATTGCCGAGTGACTGCAGGCGATTCTTAAGCGGATGCGCGGGAGGTGTCTGGCGGCGGGGCAAGGTAAAAGCTTTTGTCCGGCATCGGATCCAGCCCGTGCTTGATTCGCCAGGTGAACTCGGCGAAGCGGCGGCAAACCCATTGGGCCCACACCTGGGGCGGGCTGGCCGAGGGGCTGCTTTCGGGGTCGATGTCGCACTGGTCGTTGGTGTAGTCGATCAGGCAGAAGCGGTCGGGGCCTGAATCGGCCACGGCGCAGATTTCGGACGAGAAGAATTCCATGCCGTTTAGCTCGGCGAGGCGATCGACAAGCCGCATGGCGGGGAAGAGATCGTACTTCTCGAATTCCTCCCAGCTTAGACACTCGTATCCGCCCCGCTCGCCTGACCACCACAGCATCGAGCGATGGCCCAGCACGTTGTAGGCGCGAACATAGGCCGGGCGCTCACCGGCGCGTGTCCAGCGCATCATCTTCTGGATGAGCCAGTCGTCCTTGCGATTAAAGTCGCGGGCCTTGGAGATGACCTCAAGCGAGGGCTCGCGGTTGAGCCGCACGCCTTTTCCAGCCTCGCCGAACGACGGCTTGATGGCCACAACGTCTCCCAGGCGCTGCCGCTCTTCGGGCGTAAGGTCGCGATCGGGTTCATCGGCTCGGAGGATTACCGTTGGCGGAAGCGGAAAGCCCGCCTGCTCCAGGGCCAGATGAAGATCGGCCTTGAGCACCCACTTGGTGTGATCCGGATTCCGAATAGTGCGCACGCCGGCGTTGGCGGCCGAATAGAGAAGCTGTTCGTACACGTCGCCCGGGCGAGCTGAGGTCCAGGTAAACGTGTGGGCGAAGGCGCCGCGCTGTACGTCGCGCGTGACGCTGGCGACATTGCTTTCGTTGACGAGCAAGACGCTGAGTCCATAGGCGGACATGGCCTCGTGCATCATGCGGAGCAACTTGGAATTGGTGCTGAGATAATCGAGTGTGAAGATAAAATCGGCGTAGGCCGGACGGGCGGAGAGGGGCTTTGGAGAAAGGAGCCAGGGCGTGTTGTCGGGCTTGCCGGCGAGAACGCGGAGGCGTCGGCGGGCCTTGTCCGCGGTTCGTCGCAGGGGGTACAGATTAACTGGCACTTTCAAACACTCCATGAACACGGCTGGCCGGGCTACGCGGTCCGCGTGCAGTCCATTGCGCGAGCATGACTTATAGCGGAAATCATGGGGATGAAAAGGCTTGAATTGATCGGTTTGACAAGGCATGCGCAGCGGGGCAAACGATGCGTTACGCAGCCCGCCGCCGCGGGTCGTCAAGATCGGGGCCTTCGTCGTCGCCAGCGGACGATGGGCCGGTGAGCCCTGCGACGATCAGCAGGATGAGGGTGAACTCGGCCGGGAAGATGACGCGCCATCCGACTGAGAACGTGGTGCCGGTGAAGGCGGCGAAATAGAGAAACGTCAGGAGCAGAGCCACCTGCCCAAACCAGCGACGCCGGCCGTCGGACATCCCACGGCGCAGGAAGGCGATCAATAGGCCCACGATCATCAGCAGCAGGCCGACAAGACGCACGGGCCAGGAGAAGATTAAGGTTTCAATACAAAGAACAACGCGCCGGATGACGGATGGCTGGGGCAGTTCCAAGGGTACAAAGCTGAAGCCGGACATGAGGGTGCCGTAGACGTTTCGCAACCACACCTGCAGCAGCACGCCCCGATTGCCTTGCGTGATGCTTAACCCTTCAGCGCGCTGCCGGCGGGTAATCTTGGCGGCCATCGCGGCAGTATTGCGCGCCAGGAGCAGGTCGTGCGTGTCGCGCTGCTCGACATGATCCTGATTGCGTTCGACATCGTGCCAATCGGGGGAATGTCCGGCGGCCGTCCATTCCTGAAGCTCGGGGGCCACAAAGTGACGAAGGTTCTGCGCATCAATAGTGGAGAACGTGAAGATGCCGTCGCTGGCGTAGTTGCGCGTTGACCAGCAGAGGATGGCAAGCAGTTGTGGCACAATAAATAAGCTGGCTTGATGCCAGCGGAGCGGCAGGCCAGCCCCCAGTGCCAGCAGGCCCGCCACGATCAGGGAGGCAGCGGGCCACAGCAGAAGCGTTGGCTTAATCAAGACGGCAATCGCGAAGACCGCGCCTGAGAGAAACATCAAGCCCGCACTGCCCTGGGTAGCGCCGCGGTAGAGCAGGAGGAAACCCAAAATGAAAGCGATGCCAAACAGCAGATCAACCATAACCATCCCGCTCAGGCCGATGCCTGCGGGTGAAAACGCGGCCATGATGCCGCAGGCGATGGCTGCGCCGGGCTTGTGCAGCAGCGACATGCCCAGGCGCATCAAGAGCATGGGGATGAGGGCGCCGAGAATTGCCTGCACCCACAGGACGCCGCGCGGCGAGGCGCCCGACCAGTGCGCAGAACAATGGATAGCCTGGGGTGCGCAGGAGGCCATCGTGGTGCGATTCCGCCGTCTGCCCGACATAGTGGCCGTGCTGGAGGTTGTGGGCAAGGCGCAGATAGCTTTGGCTGTCGTAATTGAATTTTGGAATTGCGTCGGCCGGATTCTGATGAATGACGTCGGCGACGAACCAGAGGCGCAGCGTCAACGCGAGTAACCCTACGGCCCAATAGGCGACGCCTGGGAGGCGGGGGGAGGAAGGCCGGATAATATCAGAGACGTCCATGTCTTTTGTTTTCCTGAGTTACAGCAGCGCGAGGGCTTTGGTCATCGCCTCGACGAAAAAGAATTCACCCCACATGACACTCTCGTCCACGCCCAGGTCTTTATGAATATGGTAAACGCCGCGCTTGAGAATTCCCTCCCAGGCGGCATCATCGCTGGCCAAGTAGGGGGGGCGGGTGAGGGTTTCTACAGTGCGTAGGCCGGCCTCCCGATAATGCTTTGCGCGCATGCGGTCGTGCGAGAGTCGCGAGAGATTCAACAGCCCTACCGCCGCAATCGCGGCGGCCGAGCTATCGGGCTGGCGAATCGACAGCTTTCCCTCGGCCGGCGCATCATAGTCCCACGGCGGCACGCCATCGGCGGCGGTGTGCTCGAGATAGAATGCGGCGTTCTCCTCGGCCGCATTTAGGTAGCGTGTATCGCCGCACAGATCATAACAAGTGCCAAAGCCGTAGAGGGACCAGGCGAGTCCGCGGCTCCAGGCGCTGTCGCCGCGAAATCCCTGGTGGGTGGTCTGGCGGAGAAATTCGCCTGTTGCCAGGTCAAAAATGCCCTCGTGGGCGGTCGAACCGTCCCCGCGCAGAAGCACCCGCCGCGTGGTCAGGCAGTGCTGGCGGGCGATGCGCAGGAGGTTTGAATCTTTGGTTTGACTGGCGGCATAAAAGATGATGCCGACGTTCATCATGATGTCGATGAAGAGCGATTCATCGCTGATGAAAGAGCGAAGGTATTGCCCCTTCTCCTTAAAACGCATTGCCAGCACCCGCCCGGCCCGCACCACCACATCATTCAACTTCTCGTCGGCCCGGCCCTCGCGCACCGTCATGTCGTACCAGCGCTTGTAGGTGCCGTGGTAGAAGATGAAACCCAGGTCGTGTACGTCGCGATCTTCCTTGCGAGCTTCCAAGGCTCTTGAATATTCCTCGGCTTTTTTGCGCCAATAGCCAGCGTCATCGGCCAAGCCGGATTCCAGAAATAACCACATCATTCCCGGCAGGAAACCATCGCACCAATGCGTCCAGGCCGGCTTGTCGTGTTTCCACTTGCCAGCGTCCGTGTAAAGCGGATAAAAGCCGGGATGCACCTCGATGAGTCGACGAACCTGCCCCTGCGGAATGCAGAGCAGACTCGATCTGATCCTTCAACGCCGCCGTGTTCATGAACGCTGCTTCTCCCGGATAAAAAAAGTGATCTGTTCGATGGGAGTGTAGCCAAACCGATGATTTTGGCGAGTGGTTGCGCGGTGGCGGATTTTGGCAGAGTTGCTGGTAGACAGACGCACAGAGGGCGTGAACAATGAAGCGCATGGGTTGAACGTTATTCGTTCCAAACAAAAGACGGGTTTTTGGTTGTTGGTTGCGACGACCCCGTTCGTAGTTCGCGTCGGAGTATCATGGTCAATCCGCCACTGGATCTGCTGGAAAATCGGCCGTTCAAAGAACTGGCCGCCGCGCTGCGACGGCGCATCGTTAAATCGCTTGCGCGGTGGCAGGACGCGGTGCGTCACGCCCTGCCGTGCGCTGAGGAGTTAACTCTCTCTCAATTGCGCGACGATCTGCCAAGCGTCCTGGAGCAGATGGCGACGGTTCTGGAATCAGATAGTCCGGCCCCAACGCAGGAACTGCTGGAATGTTCTCAGCCGCATGGGGAGACGCGGTTTCATCAACATTACAACGTCAATGAGCTGCTGATCGAATATCACCTGCTGCGAAGAATTCTGCTGGAGGAAATCACCATCGACCTGGGCAGGCCGCTGGCGCTGGCGGAAGTCGTTGCGCTGAATTTGGCTGTCGACACTTCCGCTCGGCGGGGTGTGACGGCTTTCGTAGATTTTCAAACCAGCCAGTTGAAGGCCGCCAACGAATCCGAATCCAAATACTTGTCGTTCCTCGCACATGATTTGCGGGGCAATCTCAATGGCGTGATCCTGATGATGGAGGTGCTGCGGCGCGACCTGGAAAAGCGGACGGAGTTCGCTGAAAGCATCAATGACCTGAACCTGATGCGGCGGTCGATCCTGGAGACGGTGGGGACGATGGATCGCTTGCTGCAGGCGGAAAAACTGCGTCGGGGGAAGGTGCCGGTGAATACTGAGTCGGTGGATCTGGAAGCGCTGGCGACGGATATTGTCGGGCAGTTTATTCATCAGGCCCGCGCTAAAGGGCTGGATCTGGATCTGCAAATCCCGACCAAGGCGGTGGTGCAGAGTGATCGTGAATTGCTTAGCCTGGTTCTGCACAACCTCGTCGGAAATGCAATTAAATACACGTCGACCGGGACGGTGAAGATCAATGCGCAGCCACTGGCGAGTGGATGGACGCTGTCGGTGGTGGACGAGGGACCGGGCATCGCGCCTGAGCAACTGCCGACGTTGTTTGAGCCGTTTGTGCGTGGCAGCACGCATGGCCAGGGGGGTGTGGGGCTTGGGCTTTCCATCGCTCGTCTGGCGGCCGACCTGTTGGGAGCCAAATTAAGCGCTGAATCCAAGCCTGGGGCCGGGGCGACTTTCAAGCTGTCGCTGAATAAAAACGGGTAGATCAGGAGATCAACTGCTCTGGGTGGGGCTTTTGGGTGCGTTCTGTCGGCGGTGCCGCTTGACGGCCAGATCAATGGCGAGATTGATGGCAGCGCGCATCGAGCCCGGATTGGCTTTGTTTCGCCCGACGATATCGAACGCAGTGCCGTGATCCGGACTGGTGCGGATGATCGGCAGGCCGATGGTGACATTAACGGCCTGATCGAACGCCAGCAGTTTCACGGGAATCAATCCCTGATCGTGATACATCGCGACAACCGCATCGAAATGGCCTGCCTTGGCTCGAAGAAAGATGGTGTCGGGAGGGTGCGGGCCGGTGACGTCGATCCCCTGGTCGCGCGCGATCAGGATGGCGGGGGCGATGAGGCGCTCTTCTTCATCACCGAATTGTCCATTCTCGCTTGCATGCGGGTTGAGCCCGCAGACCGCCAGGCGCGGCTTGGCGATGTCGAACCACTCAATGAGCGTTTGGTTCATTAACTCGATCGGCTGAAAAATCGCTCCGATGTTCAGGCGGTTCCAGAGGCCCATCAATGGGATGTGGACGGTAGCGAGGACGACCTTCAGCGGCCCGCCGGTAAACATCATGTTGTAGCGGCGGGAGCCGGTGCGATGAGCAAAGAGCTCGGTGTGGCCGGGAAATCCGAAACCGGCAAGCTTCCAGCTCTCTTTGGCAATCGGGGCGGTGACCACCGCATCCACCATTCGCTTCTGGGCGGCTTCGATTGCGTCGAGACAGAACCGCATCGACGCTTCGCCGCCGACTTTACTTGGTGCGCGGATGGTCGAGCCTAAAAACGAATACTGATCGTAATCGACCACGACCACATCATGGGGATAGGAGCGTAGCCGGCCGTTGTATTGATCCCGCCACCAGAAGACATCAAACTCGGCAATGTCGGCCGCATAATGCAGCAGTTCGTTCATCCCATAAATGATGTAGCGGGCGCGATGCCGTAATACCGGGTCGGCCAGCGCCTTGACGATCACCTCCGCCCCGATGCCGGCCGGGTCGCCCATGGTGATGCCGATGATGGGTCGATAGTCATTCATAAACTCGGCCTTGTGCGCTCTGCACTGGCCAAACCGACAGTTCCACTATCTCCGCCGGTTCGCGTTCGTTCAAGCCAGGAAACGACAGTGCGACTGAGAATGTCCGTTTCCAGATTCACGAGCCAACCTGGCGAGCGGCTGGCGAGGTTCGTCAGTGCTAGAGTGGTGGGAATGAGCGCGACCTCGAAGATGAATCCCTTTACGGCAGCGACGGTCAGACTGACACCGTCGATGGCGATTGAGCCTTTGGGGATGATGAACTTCAGCAGGTCGCGCGGCGGCTCGATTACCAGCCGCACTTCGTGCTCGTTGTCGATGACCTCCACCAGCCGGCCCGTCGCTTCGACATGCCCTTGGACGTAATGGCCGTCAATGCGATCGCCCGCGCGGAGCGAGCGCTCAACGTTCACATGATCGCCGGGCGTAAGAAGCCCCAGATTCGTTTTTGCCAGAGTTTCAGCGATGACGTCAAATCCCAGTTCACCCGGTGCAAGCTCGGCCACGGTCAGGCAGCACCCGTTGACGGCGATGCTGGCGCCAGGTGAAACGTCCGTCCACTCCGTGGACAGCGTGAGCCGTCGAAATTTGGGGCCGTTAACAACGCCTATCACCCGCAGCGTTCTTTCGATGATTCCCGTGAACATAGGCGACTGACGATACGCGAGATGCGTGCCACGCGGTATGGGAAGCGCTCAGGGCATTGTACTGGGGCCGAGCACATGGGATGATGCGTCGAAGCATTGCATGTCACTTCAGGAAGCCGACATTTCCTGGGAGGTGCTCCGCCGGATCGTGCGCGACTGGACAGGCACGGCGGCGGAGCTTGCTGAAGTTAGACGCCTTGAGGGTGGGTGCATCAACACCACGTTATTGCTGATCACCAACGATGGGGACCGAGCCGTCATTAAGATCGCGGCCCATCGGGTCAATCCCGAACTTGCTCGTGAGGCTTACCAGTTGAACGTGCTGCGCCAGCATGGGCTGCCGGTGCCGGAGGTGTACGCATGCAACGTGGCCAATCTCGACAATCCGGATAGCTATCTGCTGATGGAGTTTCTTGAGGGGGTTGATCTTGCGCAGGCGAAGGGGCAGTGCTCGTCAGAACAATACGATCGCCTGCAGATGCATTTGGCCGAGCTGGTGCTGTCGATGCACGGCCACACTGCATCGCACTTTTGCCGGATGAATCCAGAGCGCAGCGACCGGTTTGAAACCTGGGTGGAGTTTTACCGGTCGGTGTACGACCCGATCTGGGCGGAGGTGGAGAAAGAGGCGGCGCTGCCGGTGAAATGCCGCAAGCAGATGAACAAGATCCACAGCAAGCTGGATCGCCTGATTCAGCACGACGATCGGCCGCGGCTGGTGCATTGGGATATCTGGTCCACGAACGTGCTGGCGCGTCCCGACGAGCATGGGCGGTGGTGGGTGAGCGGCCTGCTCGACCCTAACTGCAAGTTCGCTCACGCCGAGGCCGAGATAGCCTACATGGAATTGTTTCACACCATCACGCCGGCGTTCTTACGCGCTTATCAGCAGGCGCATTGGCTGGGTGAAGGGTATCACAAGGTGCGCAAGCTGATTTACCAGCTTTATCCGCTCCTGAACCATGTGCGGATTTTTGGCCAGGAGTACGTAAAGCCGCTGCTAGGCGCGATTGAGCGGGCCGGCACGCTGATTTGAGCCTTACCTGGCCGCGAGATGCTGCATGTCGGTGGCCGGTTGGAGCGGGGAACGGACTTCGCGGATGGTTTTGTCGCACCCGAGGGCGCAGAGGAGAAGGATGGGGATGAGGAGGATTCGCATGGGGAGAATGTACCGTGGGGCGGGTGGGGGAAGAAGCGCGGCCTGTTAATCGTTCCTGCGCGTTGTAGCGATCTGACTTTGCGGATCGTCATGTGATTTGTCTGGCGCGGTTGCTAAAATGTCGTCATGAGCACCCTCTCTGACATTGAAGCCGCCATCCAGCGTCTGCCAGCGGGAGAGATCGAGCAGTTGGCCCAGTGGTTTGATACGTACCGCATGGCGATTGGCCGGCCAGTCTCCATCGAAGAATGGCTTGAGGAGGCTCGAGGAGCTGCACGTCCGGGCGTCGCGACGGCGGACGTTATGGCTCTTACGCGCGGTGAGGGATGAGTGGTTTCCTGATCGACACCAACGTGCTGCTGGATATCGCGACGCGGGATCCAACATGGCTCACCTGGTCGGAGGGGCAAGTTCGTGGTGCACGGGGTCGGTTGTTGATCAATCCAATCATCTACGCCGAACTGGCGCCTGCGTTCGGATCGCAAGAAGAATTGGATCGCTGGCTGGCCCCGGAACTCTTCCATCGAATGCCACTGCCCTATGATGCCGCGTGGCTGGCCGCGGAAGCATTCGTCCGATATCGGCGCGCTGGCGGTGCAAGAAACTCCCCATTGCCCGATTTCTATATCGGCGCTCATGCGGAGATTCAAGGTCTGACTCTCGTTACGCGGGATGCCGGGCGATATCGCACCTATTTCCCGCGAGTTGTTGTCATCAGCCCTTAATCGTTTCGACCGGCAGTGGGTAGAAGCGGAAGAAGCGGTAGTGAGAATAAACGTCAGGCTTGCATCGTCAACATTTTGGCCCACTCCGCTTCGTCGCCTTCCAGAGGGGGGGTGCAGGGGCGTTTGTAGTCGGTGGTGCGATCGTAGCGGGAGGTTGAATAGACGCCTTCCACGAGAGACTGAATATCAAGCACCGCATCGTCGTCAGTGGGTCGCAAGGGAATGCGAATGGCCGGTAAACGATCTTGCAGGCGCATGGGATAAAGCTCGCAACGGCCCCGGTGATGCGCTCGCCAGACTGACGCCTGATAGCTGCTGTCGTATTGCCGGGCACCCACCCACGCATGCGCCAGCAATTCGCGGCGGCCGGTGCGGGTGAGATCGATTTCAACGAGATTCACGCCGCCATTCCTGCATTCCATCTGCTTGCGTTTGTACTGGTCGTGGCCGTCGCCGGGCAACTTGTTGGATGGCGAGAGAAACTCGACGATCGTGATGAGGCGCCCACCCGTTGTGAGATCAAGGATCTCGATAAACCTTTGCACTACCGGCTCGGCCTCGACATTGAAGACAAGCGGCTCGGCAAGGGCCACTCCGCCGGCGGCTGTTGCATGTGTCTTTAGTCCCATTTCGACTATGCGTATGTGCGGCCCAATCGGTCGCGATAACCCTACTGTTGCGTTATTGCCTTCGATTCTGCGCCAGTCAGCGATCACGTATCGCACAAAGACGCCGACATAATAGAAAACAATTAGTGGTAGCAACCTTAAGTCTATGAGCTCCGACACGTCAACTGACCGAGACCACTTGATCTTGGCCCCCGGGGGCACGGTCGTGTACTCAACACCCTCCCTGACCGGCGGAGGCTTAAATATCCAATGACTACCAAAGTCGTACACGCCGCTAACAAGAACACCAGGCGGAGGAATCAATTGAAGCCTCCAAGGAGGTCGAAGGCATAGAAACACCGCGACGCCAATTGTAATTATCTCAAGCACACGAAGACGCTTAGGCATAAATACTCCGCATAGCCGGATCTTCCACCACCAGCCGTTCTTCACTCCGTGCGACCAGATCGTCCCCCAACTGCGGCTGAAGTGCGGCCTTGGCCAGATGAATGAGGCTGCCGTGGACATCCAGCCAGTGCGCTTCTGAGGTATGGGTCCATGCCCGGGAAGGGGCTCTTCATGTCGAAACATTATACCGGCAGATATACTCACCTCATCAGCGCGGTGCGCGGCTGGAGTGATTGGCCTCAAACCAGGCAATCGTCTTCTTCAGGCCTTCTTCAAACGGAGTCTTGGCGACGAAGCCAAGGTGTTCTCGCGCTTGAGAAATGTCCAGGCAGCGGCGGGGTTGGCCGTCGGGTTTTGTGGAATCCCACGAGATTTGGCCATTGAAGTTAGCGAGTCGGGCGATGGTTTCGGTGAGATCGCGGATGGTGATCTCTTTGCCGCTTCCGATGTTGATGGGATCGGGCGAATCGTAATGTTCAAGGGCAGCGACAAGGGCATCCGCGCAGTCTTCGACGTACAGAAATTCCCGGCTGGCGCTGCCGGTGCCCCAGGCCGTTAAGTGGGATGCGCCAGACTCGCGGGCTTCGACGCACTTGCGAATAAGGGCGGGGATGACGTGGCTGGTTTCGAGATTAAAGTTGTCGCGCGGGCCGTAGAGGTTAACCGGGAGCAGGTAGATCGCGTTCAGGCCATACTGCTGTCGATACGCCTGGCACATTACAAGCAGCGATTTCTTGGCGATGCCGTATGGCGCGTTGGTTTCCTCCGGGTAACCGCTCCAGAGATCAGATTCACGAAAGGGGACGGGAGTAAACTTGGGATAGGCGCAAATGGTGCCGACCTGAACGAATTTCTTCAGGCCATGGATGCGGGCGCCTTCAAGGAGGTGAAGTCCCATGGCCATGTTGGCAAAGAAATATCGGCCAGGGTTGGACTGATTAGCGCCGATGCCGCCCACTTCGGCCGCGAGGTGCAGTACGACCGACGGTTGGATTTCTGCGTAGAGCCGGCGAACATCGGCCTCGCAGGTCAGGTCGAACTGAGCGCGTCGGATTGGGACTAGATCGCTGTAGCCGGCGGCCCGCAGCTTTTCAACGACAAAACTTCCCAGGAACCCCGCGCCGCCAGTGATGAGAATGCGATCCGAATTGGAGATATTCATTGCCAGGGTTTTCGAGATGAAGCGGATGTTACTCAGTAGCGCACCGCAGGGTGATTAATTGTGATTACCAACGGCCATTCTCCATAGCTCCAATACTCGCCATGATCTTACATGAAACTCCACTTTACAACCCCTGCGGTGGCGCTGCTGCTGTGGCCTCTTGGCGTTGAACGAGGATTTTTCTATGGTTTAAATCTGATTGGCTGCGGCTGGGCTGCTTTTCTCGATCCGCATGGTAAAGTTTTCATCCATGTTCTGGAAGAAAAAACAGCCTCCGATGAAGACCCGCATGATGGGCATGTTTAACCCGTTTCTGGAGGGCGACGAGTCGGCCAGAAATGAGACGCACACTCTGCTCCTGGGCCGACTCGTGGATCATCAGGGTTTTAGGGAGGTCCGTTATCCCGATGAAGAGAAATGGGGTGTGCATGTCCTGGGAGGTGACGGCCTGCGCGTTGCCAGTTTTTACGAGGACCAGACTCCCGGGGACTACGAGCGGTCCATCAAAATTCTCCAAGGCCGCTACAGCCAGGGCGATCTTTGCAGCCTGTTCAACTGCCGCGACGGCAGCCCGGAGGATAAAATCAAACATCTCCTGAAGAACATGGAGTCGTTCCTGCGAGAATGAAAGCGAAACGATCTACAATGCCTGGCATCGGAGATCGTTTCTGTGTTTCGCGATGATATTGGCCATCCCCTACTTCAGCTGCATCTCCTTCTGCGTTTTCATCGACATCGTCTTCAACCCCTCGCTGACCTCCCGCCCGTAATTCGCATCCGCCTGGGTGAAGTAGCCGATCATTCGGTCCTGGATGTCCTTTGTACACTTGCTCAGGTTCGACACCAGGTTCTTGATCAATTCCTCGCTCCCACGGCTCGAAGGTGCGGTATCGCTCCCCGGCCTGCTGAAAATCGTTGGTGCGCGTGATCTTCTCACGAACCAGGTTCCCTTCAACGTGCGGCGTGTGGGGTATGCCGGCCGGCTTAGCCTCTTTCAGGCTGCCCAGGCTGCTGGGCTCGTAGTTGATGTGGGGGTTCACACCTTGATCAACGTGATAGGTCATCTGGCCATCGCGCTGATTGGTCGCCACCGCAACCCGAGGCCGATTGATTGGAAGCTGCAGATAATTTGGCCCGACCCGATACCGCTGCGTGTCGGAGTACGACAGCGTGCGACCCTGCAGCATCTTGTCATCCGAAAATTCCAGCCCATCCACCAGCACCCCCGTCCCGAATGCGACCTGCTCGACTTCCGCGAAATAATTTTGCGGATTGCGATCGAGCACCATCCGGCCGACGGGCCTGGGCGGAAACTGATCTTCCGGCCAGATCTTCGTGTCATCCAGCGGATCAAAATCCAGCTCTGGATGTTCTGTGTCACTCATGATCTGCACCTGCAATTCCCATTCGGGATAATCGCCGCGCTCGATCGCATCATATAAATCCTGTGTCGCGTGGTTGAAGTTCGTGGACTGAATTTCGTTGGCCTCCTCCTGCGTGAGGTTGCGCACGCCAAGCTTGGGCACCCAGTGATATTTCACGAGCACACCGTTGCCGTCGGCGTTCACCCATTTGTAGGTGTTCACTCCCGCGCCCTGCATCTGCCGGTAACTGCCTGGGATGCCCCACGGGCTGAAGAGCCAGGTTGCCATGTGGGTTGCTTCGGGAGTCATGCTGAGAAAATCAAAAAACCGCTGCATGTCCTGGCGGTTGGTCACCGGGTCGGGCTTGAAGGCATGCACCATGTCGGGAAACTTCATGGCATCGCGAATGAAAAATATCTTGAGGTTATTCCCCACCAGGTCCCAGTTGCCGTCTTCGGTGTAAAACTTGGTGGCGAATCCACGCGGGTCGCGCAGTGTTTCCGGCGAATGCCCCCCATGGATCACGCTCGAAAAGCGCACGAAAACTGGCGTCCGCTTCCCCTTCTGCTGGAAGAGCTTGGCTCGCGTGTATTTGCTGATCGGCTCCTGGCCGACCGTGCCATAGGCTTCAAAAAATCCGTGTGCCCCGGCCCCGCGTGCATGCACCACGCGCTCGGGAATGCGCTCGCGGTCAAAGTGGGTGATCTTCTCCAGGAAGTGATAATTCTCCAGCGTGGTTGGCCCGCGGTTGCCCACGGTGCGCAGGTTCTGGTTGTCGCTGACGGGATGTCCCTGGCGCGTTGTCAGATGCGCGGGGGCCTGCGCGTTGGGAGTATCGGAATGGCCATTGCCGCCGTTGGATTTTTCCTTCATTGCCTAGACCTCATTATAAATTGTTCGCCGAAGAGGCCGCAAAACGCAGCGACCGTCGGCCAGGAAACGGGTGTCGCCACTGTATGGCGCGAAGATTCTCAGCAGCGCACACCTGCGAGTGGAGCGCGTTTTCGATTTTGTGGAGATTGAGGGCTCACAAATTTCCGTCACATTTTATAAGTGCCTCCGCCGGGCATCGGGCTACAATGCTTCGGGTATGGAGTTCCTGAAGACCATGGCCGGGAAGGTGGTGAGCGGGCTACTGGCGGTTGCCGTGATCGCCGGCGGCGTCTCCTGGTGGCAGATGGACCCGGCCACGCGGTCGTCGATTGTCGGTGGAACGGGTAAGATCATCGCGTGGTTTGGCATTGTCCTTTTGTGGCCCTGGGCCACCTTTTTTTTGATCGGCTGGGTTGGCCGATTTGAAAACAACATGGCAGGCGGCGCTTTGGTGGTGTTGTATACGGTTTTGCAGGTGGCACTGCTTTTGTGGCTGTTTGGCTGGCGAATTTCCAGCCCCAGCGGATTGGCGTTCGTCGGCGTCGGCGGCTTGATTGCCGCGGCGTATAATCTGCTGGCGTGTGACTGGATCGCTGAAAAACTGGAATGAGAAAAGCGAGGCATTGATGCCGGCACCTAATCAACGCATCAGCGAATATCTGCTGGAGGAACGCATCGGAGCGGGAGCGTTTGGCGAAGTGTGGCGCGCACGCCATCATGTCTGGACCGATCAGCTTGTCGCCATCAAGATCCCCACCGATTCGCAGTACATCCGCAATCTCCAGAGCGAAGGGGCGGCCATTCACGGCTTGGTGCATCCCTGCATCGTCCGCGCCATGGGCTTTGACCCGTATGCCGAGCCGCCGTATCTGGTGATGGAATATGTTCCCGGGACTAGCCTGCGGCCTTTGATCCAGGACCGCGTGCTGAAGACCAATGACGCCGTCGCCGTGCTTCGGCAGGTCTTGTCGGGCCTCTCACACGCTCACAAGCATGGCTTGGTGCATCGCGATATCAAACCTGAAAATATCCTGGTGAACCAAGCCACGCGCAACGACGGGTTTGGTGTTGAGGGCCTGATTAAGGTGACGGATTTTGGGCTGGGGCGCGTTGCGAAAGTCGCGGCCGAATCCATCGCATATTCGGCCTCGATGAACGCGGAGGATGCCAAGCGCATCTCCGGCACGCTTGATTACATGCCCCCCGAGCAGCGCCACGGCAACGACGTTGACGCGCGGGCCGACATCTACGCGTGCGGCGTGGTCCTTTACGAATTGCTCACCGGCGAGCGCCCGGCCGGCACGGAACTGCCCAGCGATTTAAATCCCTCCGTTCCCAAGTACCTCGACGACGCGTTCAAGCGATCTTATGCGCGCCTGGACAAACGCTTCGCTTCGGCCGACGAGTTCCTGGCCCACTTGTCTGGCCCCGCCGCGCGGACGGGCACACCGCCGCCGATGGCTCCCATCCGTACCCACGATATGGCCAAGTCGTGCCCTGGCTGTCGCCAGCCAATTGGCCCGCTGGATCAATTCTGCATGCACTGTGGCCTGCAGCTTGTTTCCCAGGTGCGCCGCTGCCAGCAATGCGGCGCCTACCCCGACCAGACCGATCGGTACTGCATCTTCTGTGGACAGGGGCTTACTGAAGCGCCTGTCGTTTGATGTTCGACGAGACTGCGCCTGCGAAGGCGGTGAGTTATGGGCGAAAGCATTCTGATTTCTCTTTTGGTCATGGGCATCATCGCGATCACAACGGTCGTCTTTGGAGGATGGTTGCTGGTGTCGCTGCTGCGCCTCATTGGCCACGGCCTCTCGGCGCTCTTCGCCCCGCCCGCCCCGCGGCCGCCCGTTCTTCCGGCAGGCGCTGTTCCCTGCCCGCGTCAGAGCTGCCGCGCTTCCAACCCATCCACCGCCCGCTTCTGCCGAAGGTGCGGCCATCAAATCCCGATCAACAGCCGGTATCGGATGTACTCCTAACGCCTCACCTCCACGCTTGCGGCGTGCCCGTCCAGATGCTCCGCGTTTGCAAGCTCAATGATGGCAGCCGCGTCGGCCGCCAAGCCTTCCTTGTCATACCGCACCACGCTCGACCTTTTCAAAAACTCATACACGCTGATTCCGCTGGAAAAGCGCGCTGTGGTGTTTGTCGGCAAGCTGTGGCTGGGGCCGGCCAGGTAATCGCCGGCGGCCACCGGTGAATACGGCCCCATAAATATTGCTCCCGCATGCACCAGTTTCTTCAGCACATCCTCGTCCTGGCGCGTCTGAAGGTTGACGTGCTCGGCGGCGAATCGGTTGGCCAGCGCAATGAGGCTGTCCATCGAGGCATCCACCACGATCGCACTCTCGGCCCCCAGCGCCTTTTCGATTGCCTCTGCGCCTTGCGGGATTTGATCTGCTCGGACAGCTCGGCCCGCACGGCGTCGGCCAGCTTTGCAGACGTTGTCAGCAGGAAGCAACTGCCTGGATCGTGCTCGGCCTGAGCAATCAGGTCCGCGGCGATGAAGTCCGCCCGGCCGCTCTCGTCGGCCAAAACTAAAATCTCGCTGGGCCCGTAGAATGCGTCAATCCCAACGCAACCGGCCAACAATCGTTTGGCCAACTGCACGTACAAATTGCCCGGCCCGGCGATTTTTTCCACGGCGGGAATGCTGGCGGTCCCGAACGCAAGCGCTCCGATGGCTGTAGCTCCGCCGGCGAGGAACACCCGCGTCAGCCCCAGCTCATGACACGCCGCCAGCACCAGATCTGAGCGCCCATACTTGCTCGGCGGTGTCACCACCGAAATTTCTTTGACCCCGGCCACCTGCGCCGGCACCGCCAGCATGATCAAACTGGACGGATAGGATGCCTTCCCGCCTGGGAAATAAAGGCCGGTGCTGTCCAGCGGCGTGAAGCGCATTCCCAGCTCGACGCCGGGGCGGCGCAGCGGCGGCGGGTCGGCGGGCATCACGTGCGTCTGGTATTCGCGCACCTGTGCAATCGACCGCCGCAGCGCAGCCAGTTGATCACGCGAAACACGTTGGTGCGCCGCTGCGCATTTCTTCCGGGCTGACGCGAATCTGGTCGGCCGAGAAGTTGGGATCATCAAATTTTCGGGAGGCCTCCACCACGGCCGCGTCGCCGCGCTGGGCGACGTCGGCGAGCATTCGCTGCACCGCCGCCGCCGCCTCACCCAGATGGCCGCGCGACAGCGCCACCTCGAGCGGATCAAGCCGAAGCCGCCGCAACAGCTCCTCCACCCGCGCCCGATCCGCGGGCCTCTCCAGATTCAAGACGGGAATCATGTGTACACCTTCTGCAAAGCGAGGCAGTCTAATGCGAGACGCCGGCGTTCAACAGCATTCCTGTTCAGGCAAACCCGAGCTTCGCCCGAATCTCCTCCAGCACCCGCGTGTTGCCGAGGGTGTCTTCCCGGCTGACGCGCGGCGGCGTCCCGTCCAGCACCGCCGCCGCAAAATCATCGGCCTCCAGGGCGTACAACTCCCCGGCCACGTCCACAACCCGCGTTTCCCGCGGCGGCGTGACAATCTGCTTCGGATCATCCATGCGGGGCGGCGTGGATCGCGCGATGGTGAAAATGGCCTGCTTCGCCGGCGGCTTCCATGGGATCGGTATTTCGATGTATCCGTCGCTCCCGCATAGGTACGCCGTATTATCCGCCTGCACGCTCATGCCGCAGGTAAAGCTTGCGTGGATGCCGCTGGGAAACTGCAGCGTTCCCACGACCAGGTCATCGACACCGGTTTCATGACGATGCCCAGCGGCCTGAATCACGCTCGGCTCCTCCCCCGCAAATAGCCTCGAAAAATTAACGCAATAACATCCCACATCCATTAACACCCCGCCGGCCAGTTCCGTGCTGAAGCGCACGTTTCCCTCGATCTTCGTTGTGCGATAACAGAAGCTCGTGCGGATCATGCGGAGTTGGCCGATAGCGCCGGCGGCCACCGCCGCCTGCACGGCGTGCGTCAGCGGATGGGAGCGATACATGAACGCTTCCATCACCACCCGCCCCTCCCGCTGGGCGACGTCAAACATCTCCTGGGCTTCGGCCGCTGTCACCGAAAACGGCTTTTCGCACAAAACATGCTTCCCCGCCCGAAGCGCCTTGAGCGTCCATTCGTGATGCATGGAATTCGGCAGCGAAACATAAACCGCGTCCACCGAAGCGTCGGCAAGCACGTCCTCATAATTTCCAAATGCACGGGCCACGCCAAACTGGACAGCGAAGCTGCGCGGACTCGATCGAGCGCGATCCCACGGCCGCCAATGCTCCGAGATTGGACGCCTTGACCCCGGCCGAGAATTGCCGTGCGATGTTTCCCGTCCCCAGGATCCCCCATCCGATTCGCCTATTCTTAGGGTTCATGTGCTAAACAATAGCAAGAAAACCCCGATGCCGAAGCACCGGGGTTTTGTGTTATTTACCGTGCGGGTCGAGTCATCCGTGACCGACCGGGAAAACCGCGATCCATCGCAGTCCATTCTTCCCCGTTCACCCACATGGCCCAGTCAATCTATCTTACGAATGGCGATTTTCAAGTGCCCCAATCAAAATTAAATAAAATTGTAAATAATTCGCGGAAGTTGGAAGCGATGCACTGGCATCATCGCGTGAGAATCGCTCAGTGAACGAATTGCCTGATGCCCTTCTGGAGAATGTACCAGCCCAGGACGAAGGTGAGGACGTAGACGAGTTTTGAGAAGACTTTGTCGTTCAGGCGGCGGTTCATCCAGAAGCCTGTGACCGCGCCGGCGATGACGAGGGGAAGAAATTGGAGAGCGAAACGGGGCGAGGCTTGGGCGAAGAGGCCGGCGTGGGTGTAGCCGGGGAGTTTGGCGGCGTTGACGATGAAGAAGTAGAGGGCGCAGGTGCCTACAAACAGTTTTCGGTCGATCTTCTGGGGCAGGAGGTAGAGGGTGATGATCGGCCCGGCGGCGTGGGCCAGGGTGCTGCTGATGCCGGCGAATGCGCCGACCAGGTGGCTTTGCCAGGGGCGGGGGACATAGGCGGGGCGCTGGCCGGTGGTGCGGGCGACGCGCCACCAGTGGAGGGAGACGAGCAGGACGGATTCCAGGCCGATGTCGATGTTGATCAGCGCTTCGGCCACTTCTTTTTGCTGCTGGGCAAACCAGCGGAGGAGAAGGCTGCCGACGAGAACGCCGACGATGGTGCCGGGCAAGAGTTTGGCGACGATCTTCAGTCCAAACAGGTGGCGGTATTGGTAGATGGCGAAGAGGTCGCCGAAGATCAGGAGTGGGAGGAGCAGGGGAAGGGCGGCCTCGGCGGATTGGCCGGGTGTGTGGGAGAGTGCGATGGCGGTCATTGGGACGATCATCAGACCGGCGCCCGCGCCAAAGCCGCTCTTGGTCAGGCCGATGAGGAAGATGGCGAGGCCGGATAGAAACCACCAGTTGGACATTGACGTTGTTTCGGGACGGAGGGTTTAAATGTACTGCAATTAAAGCATAAGAAACTAAGACCTGCTGGTCCGGCCGACGAGTGTGGCGACGGTGGCGATGAGTTCCTGGGCCTCAATGGGCTTTGCGAGGTGGACCTGATAGCCGGCGAGCATGGCGCGGGTGCGATCTTCGGAGCGGGCGAAGGCGGTGAGGGCGATGGCGGGCAGCCTGGCGTCGTCGTCGGCGAACAATGCGCGGATATCGCGGATCAGGTCATAGCCGTCGCGGTCGGGCATGCCGATGTCGCTGACCAGCAGATCGGGCTTGTGCTGGCGGACAAGTTCCAGCGCGACGTTGGCGGAGGTGGCGGTGAGAACGGTGGCATGACAGTCTTCCAAGACGCGCTTGATGAGTTCAATGGCATCGGGTTCATCGTCAACGACAAGGACGCGGATGCCGGCCAGGTCGATGTGCTGGCCATTGATCGGCGGCAGGGTTTGAGATGCTTGATTTGACTGGTCATTGGCGGAGGCAAGGACGGCGGTGAGGGGGAGGTTGACGGTGAAGGTGGCGCCCTGGCCGGCGCCGGGACTGGCGACGTGGACGGAGCCGCCGTGGAGATCGACCAGTTGTTTGACGACTGAAAGGCCCAGCCCCAGGCCGCCGTGGTGGCGCGTGGTGGAGGCGTCGGCCTGGCGGAAGCGATCAAAGACGTAGGGGAGGAAATCGGCGGCAATGCCGTGGCCGGTGTCGGTGACGGTGATTTGGACGTGTGATTCGACGCGTTGAAGGCTAACGCGGACGTGGCCGGCGCGGGGCGTGAATTTGATGGCGTTGGACAACAGGTTCCAGACGATTTGCTGAAGGCGGCCGGGATCGGCGGCGACGGGGCCGGCGGCGGGATCGAGGTGATGCTCGAGATGAATGGCCTTGGCTTGGGCGGTGGGGCGGAGGGTTTCGATGGCGGCGCGGATGATGGTGTCGGGCGAAACCCGCTGGATATCGAGGCGCAGCTTGCCGGAGATGATGCGGCTCATGTCGAGGAGATCTTCGACCAGTTGCGTCTGAACGCGGGTGTTGCGTTCGATGGTGTCGAGGCCGGCTTCCAGGTCAGCAGCATCGCGCGGGCCGTGGCGGAGGATTTGCGACCAGCCGAGGATGGCGTTCAGGGGGGTGCGCAGCTCGTGGGAGAGGGTGGCCAGAAATTCGTCCTTCATCCGGCTGGCGTGCTCGGCCTGCGCCCTGGCGAGTTGTTCGCTGGCGAGCAGTTGCGACTTTTCATCCTCGGCCCGCTTACGCTCGGAAATATCGCGAAGGATTACTTGAATCGCCTGGCCGCCCTGCCAGGCCACGACAGCGGCGGTGGCTTCGACGGGCACGTGCGAGCCATCGAGGCGAAGCCAGGTCTGGCCGACGGGTGGCGCGATTTGTCCGATCTCCAGCATCTGGCTGATGCGGGACTCAACGAGGGCTTTTGATTCGGGCGCGGTGAATTCGAGAGGCGAGCGGCCGATGAGGGCGGCGTCGCTGATGGCGCCGAAGAAGCGGAGAGCTGCGGGGTTGGCGTAGACGATCTTCCGATCGGCGCTGACGAAGATGGCGTCGGGGCTTAGCTCAACGAGGGAGCGATAGCGTTTTTCGCTTTCGTCGCGCTGGGCGGTGCGCAAGGCGGCGATGGCGTTGCTCTCGCGCTCGGCGGTGGTGACCTTGCGAATGAAAAAGAGCGAGATGAGCAGGAAGAAAGAGATTGGAACGGAGGCTACCGGCGACACGTGTTCGCGAGCGCTGGCGGGCATGAAAGGGGCGGCGATGCGGAATGCGAACATCAGGAACAGTGCGGCGAAGAGCACAAACCATGGGCGGCGATCCGTCACTTCGCGCGCGACGCGAATGGCAAAAAACATGGCCGCCAGCTGCAGGGTGGCGGCGATAACGTAGAGGCTAACATCCATGTTGTGCATCGTGCGTTGATTACAACCGCGATTGAGCCGGACTTCCAGACGGGCGGCGGTTGGCGGCGAGCGCGTGGGAATAAACTTATCTTGAAGGCGTTCTGAAGGACGAACCGTGCTTGATTGTCCTGGTGAATCGGCTTTCGCGAACGATGGCCGGCTGGGCGGGCAGCGCGGGTTGAAAGGAAACGATCATGATTGGGATGTTGAAGCGGGCATTGCCCGTGGCGGCGGTGGTGGCAATGTTGATGGGCATGGGCGTGCTGCGGGCGAGGGCAGAGGATGCGGCCGGCAGCGTGATCACCGGGAAGGTTGTGGATAAGGAAGGAAACCCTGTGGCGGATGCGAAGGTGAACTTGATGAAGCCGCGCAATCCCGATGCGCCGCGCGATCCGAATGCGACGAGGCCTGAGCCGCTGGCATCAGCGACGAGTGACAAAGACGGGAAGTTCTCACTGGCCTTTGACAAGGCCAAGGTGGCGGATGGCGATTACAACGTGGGGACGCGCGTACAGGACAAGGGGTTTGGGCGGGCGAAGGTGACGATCAAGGACGGGAAGGCTGATCCGGCGGAAGTGACGCTGACGCTGCAGGATCGTCGGCCGGGCGGTGGCGGGGCTGGTGGCGGGCGGGTGCGCCAAGCCTGACCCGAAGTAGGAAGGATCGACAGCAAAAACGCGATCGGCCGCGCAATAAACAAAATTGCGCGGCCTGCTTTTTGTGCCGCTGGCATTTTCAAGCAGATTCTTCATCGTCGTCGCTCTTTTAGAATTGATGCGGGCGTAGAATGGCAGGATGTCGCATCGGGAGTTTCATCTGGATGGCGGTGGGATTTGGCCTCCGTCGTGGCCGATGGGGCTGACGATGTTGCGGCTGCTGCTCCTGCCGGCGTTTTTGTGGGCGCTGATTGCAAACGGCCCGGCCGGGACGGGGCCGCATCGTTGGATCGCCGTGAGCATCTTTGCGCTGATGGCGATCACGGACAAACTGGATGGCTATCTCGCGCGGCGGCTTGGGCAGACGAGCAAGATGGGGGCGCTGCTTGATCCTGTGGCCGACAAGTTATTGGTGGGCTGCTCGGTCATTTTGCTGAGCTTCTCGTGGGTTGCGCCGCGGGATTTGCCATTCCGCTCTGGGTGGTCGCGGTGGTTTATCTGAAGGACTTGGCGATTGCGGTGGGCGCAATTGCGCTGCTGTCGCTGGCGGGAAAGCTGCGGATTTCGGCCCGGCCGATCGGAAAGGCCAGCACGGTGCTACAATTCGCGCTGGTGATGGCGGTGCTGCTGGCCCCTGGAGGCCAAGTGAACGCGAGGCCGTGGTGGCTGCCGATGGTGAAGGTATTGTGGTGGGGGGTGGCGGTGCTGGGGGTGGCGTCGTGTGTGGATTATGCGGTGCAGGGATGGCGTCAGTATGAAGAGGCGCGGGTGAGAAGAGCGGGTGGGACCGGAGAGCCGGTAGTTTAGTGATGGTGGGCGGTGCCCACCTTACGGCATTATGGTGCGTTCGACGGAGTATTAATGGCATTTGCGAGCATTCAAGAAGTTGTGGAAGAGATCAAAGCCGGCAGGCCGATTGTGCTGGTGGATGATGAGTCGCGCGAAAACGAAGGGGATCTGGTGTACGCCGCGGAGAAGATCACGCCGGCGGCGATGAATTTCATTCTCACGCACGGCCGAGGGACGGTCTGCCTGGCGCTGACGGGCGAACAGTGCGACAAGCTGCGCCTGCACAGCCAGACGGATTTGAACACCGCGACACTTGGGACGGCATTTACAGTGACGGTCGATGCGCATCCCAAGTATGGCGTGACCACTGGCGTGAGCGCCGCGACCGCGCCACCACCGTGCAGGTGGCGATTGCGGATGATTCCCAGCCGCAGGATTTGCTTCGCCCGGGGCACATGAACCCGCTGCGCTCGCGCGATGGGGGCGTTCTGGTGCGGGCTGGCCAAACGGAGGGCAGCGTCGATCTGGCGCGGCTGGCGGGATTGAAGCCGGCGGCGGTGATCTGCGAGGTGTTGAGGCTGGAGGATGGCGAGCCGATGCGACGCGCGGAACTGGAGGTGTTCTGCGGCAAGCACGGCCTGAAGATGTGTACCATCGCCGATCTGATCAGCTATCGGCTGAAGCGAGAGCAGTTTGTGAAGCGGATTGAGTCTGTCACACTGCCAACGCGGTGGGGGGTGTTTAAGTTGTTCGCCTATGAAAGCGTTGTGGACGCACAGCCGCATCTGGCGCTGTGCAAAGGGGGCGTTGGCGAGTTGGACGAGAAGGGGCAGGCCATCGTGCAGGACGATCCGGTGCTGGTGCGCGTACACAGCGAATGCCTGACGGGCGACGTGTTTGGATCGGCCCGCTGCGATTGCGGGCCGCAACTTGACGAGGCGATGCAGATGATCGAGGCGGCGGGCAAAGGCGTGCTGGTTTATCTTCGACAGGAAGGCCGCGGCATCGGGCTCACCAACAAATTGCACGCCTATGCCCTACAGGAGCAGGGGCTGGACACGGTGGAAGCAAACCAGCGACTTGGGTTGCCGGTGGACAAGCGCGATTACGGAATTGGCAGCCAGATCCTGCGCGACCTTGGCCTGCGAAAGATTCGCATCATGACCAACAACCCCAAGAAGATTTACGGAATCGAGGGGTATGGTTTAACGGTGGTGGAAGAAGTGCCGATCCGCATTGAGGCCGGGGAGCACAACAAGCACTATCTGGACACGAAGCGGGAGAAGATGGGGCATAAGCTGTAACGATCGCACACGATGCACTGGGCATCACCCTTTTTTTCGACGCGTGCTTCTTGTGGGTGGCTTTGGTTTCCAAGGCCATGAGGCGGGAAGATTTTGAATATCGGCTACATCTTTGGCACGTCCGCTGGCCGCCTTATTGCGCTTCAGGTCTTCGAAGTCAATCAACGGTACTTCGATTCCGTCCCATGTGACGGTGTTTCTTCGTGCGTAACTTTCTTCGAAATCCAAGCCGCTGGGGCTCGTCAGAATATCAACGCGGGCAGGCTCTCGACCAAAGATGTAGACCTTCCCCTTCTTCTGAAACATGCTTGGCTTTACGCTTGCGGGCGCGAATCCAGCGAATGCCTGAAGTGCCCGAGACACTTTGTAGGAATTTGCAGGATCAATGGCGATCCAGATATCGATGTCATCCGTCGCTCTGCGATAGCCGTAGTAGATGACGGCATAACCGCCCACAAGCAGATATCTAACCCCCTCCGAGTTCAGCGACTCTAATAATTTTCTGAAATTTGGGCTCAGGTTTACCTTGGCCATAGTTGTAATTGATTTGACGGAGGCACTCGAGTTCGCGTAGTCGCTGGGCCGGGGTGCGCGACCACCAGTACTCGCGCTCAGCTTGCTCAGCATCTTTGAAATCATCGAACGCGCGAATAACGGGAGCTTTGCGCGGCGACCTTTTCATGGCCTTTCATTATAGCGATCGCCACATCTACCGCACGGGCGGCAAGCACCGCGTTTTGCGCGACGCGACGTACCTCGCCTGATGCGGGTCATTGCCATGTTGCTCCCATGGAGTTGAGTCGATAGCCTTTGCTCCTCAAGAAGCGACCGAAAACCGCGCTGATTTCAACGGGTCGCTTGAATGGCATCGCCGTATGGAACATGAAAATGATTTGCCACGCGCACTGTCGCTGTTGAGTAGTCAGCGCCGCGCAACGTGAACTGGTTTCAGTCGGCGGGGTTCCTGTTTGGGGACTGGGGGACAAGCCGCCTGTATGTGCTGGGGATCGCGTTTGCCGTCGCCGGCCGCAGCAGCCTTTATCTTGTGGCGGCCATGAGCCTGCTGATCCTGGCCGTCGGATGGGCTTATTCTCAAATCTGCCGGATCTATCCCGATGGCGGCGGTGTGTATACGGCCGCCAAGCATCGCAGCCGCACGCTTGCGGTCGTGGGGGCACTGCTTTTGTTTGCCGACTACACCGTCACGGCCAGCTTGAGCGCGGTTGAGGCGTTTCACTATTTTGGGATGGGCACGCACCATGCGGCCGTGATGCAGTCGGAGGACGCCGGCGAAGAAATCATTTTGGAGCACGGGGAGGAATCGTCCGTGCGCGAGCCGTTGTTTTCATGGAACAGCCCAGGGGCGTGGGCGATTGTCGCCATCATCCTGATCGGCGCGTTGAATCTTCTGGGGCCCAAGCACACGGCCGGGTATGCCGTGATGGCGGCCGTGGGGATGGTGATCATCACGCTGCTGGTGACGGTCTTTGCCTTGCCGAAAGTAGACTGGTCGCATCTGGCCCAGCACATCGGCAGGCCAACGCATCATCCCTTCAAAATGTGGGAGGCGTTCGTGGCCATCGTGCTGGCGCTCTCGGGTGTAGAGGCAATCGCCAATTTGACGGGTGTGATGAAGAAGCCGGTTTATGCGACGGCGAGCAAAAGCATCTGGGTGGTGGCCGCCGAGGTGGCGTTTTTTAATATGGTGCTTGCCGTCATCATGATCTCGCTCTACCCCCTGGGCCGCGAGGGACACAAGGAAGACATGATGGCCTTCCTGGCCCAGAAGTTTGTCGGGCCGTGGGGGGAATGGCCAGTACGGATCATCGGCGGGGTGCTGCTGTTGTCGGCCACCAACACGGCCGTGAATGGGTTGATGAGCATCACCTACGTCATGTCGCGCGATGGCGAGTTGCCGACGATTCTGCAAAGGCTGAACAGCTTTGGCGCGCCGTGGGTGGGGGCGCTGTTGGCTGCCGGCGTTCCGGCGCTGGTGCTGTTTTTTGCACACGATCTTGGGACGCTGGCGTCCCTGTATGCCATCGGGGTGGTGGGGGCAGTCGCAATCAACATCACGTTGTGCGCATTTCATCCGCGCCTGCGGAAGCCTTCGCGGAAAATCCCGATGTTTATCCTGGGCGTTCTGCTGATCGCCATGGAGATCACGCTGGCGTTTACCAAGCTGCCGGCGCTGATGTTTGTGTCGATCGTGCTGGCCGTCGGCTTGGCGCTGCGACAACTGACGCGCTACACTGGCAAGAAGCGCCCAAGCCGAGCCTGCTGCGGCAGGCGATTGTGGAGCAGTTGACGCCGGAGGCGTTTGCCAAACCCAAGCTGTTGCTGGCGACGGCTGGCTCGGCGCAGATGGCCGTGCCGGCGCTGTCGCTGGCCAAGGCGCGCGAGGCGACTTTGGTGGTGTGCTTTGTGCGCGAGGTGGCGTTGTCTTTTCGCGTGGAGGCCGAGGCGCGGCTGACGCTGGACACGGATCTGGCCGCCCAGGCGTTGTTTCGCGAGTTTCTTGCGCTGGGCTACAAGTATGGCGTTCCCATTATTCCCATGTATGACACCGGCACCAACAGCGCCGAACTCATAGCCGAGACGGCCGCGATGAATGCCGTGGAGGTGGTGCTGATCGGAAGCAGCCGGCGCGGGGCGATTCACCACCTGATGAAGGGGAGTTTTCAGCGCAATCTGGAGACGGTGCTGCCGCCGGATATTCCGGTGGAAGTGCTGGCCGACGCCGAGCCGGTGACGGCGGGGCTGACGCCATAAGCGAACGCTCTTTGCCACTGCCATACTCTGGTGCTTGACCGGTTGACGCTCGGGATCGTGTGCGACGGATGTTGGGAAATGTCGAAAGTAAATCGTCATTTTCATAGACGGATGGCGATGCTCTGGCTGGGCCTCGGGTTGACGGCGCCTGCGGCATTGGGGCAGATTGTTCGGGATGGCACGGGCGGGCCGGCGGTGAGGCTTCATGGGCCTGATTATCTGATTCCGGCTTCTTCGGGAACGACCGTCGGGAGCAATCTCTTTCACAGTTTTTCAGTTTTTAATCTGGCCGGCGGGGAGACGGCGCGGTTTACCGGGCCGTGGTCGGTTTCCAATGTGTTTGCGCGTATTACGGGCGGGGCGGCGTCGACGATTGATGGCCGGATTGTGTGTACGATTCCGAATGCATCGTTTTATTTGATCAATCCGAACGGGGTGGTGTTTGGGCCGGGGGCTTCGCTGGATGTGCGAGGGTCTTTCACGGTGACGACGGCGGATGTGGTGCGGTTGGGCGGCCATGGGGAGTTTCGGGCGACGAAGCCGGACGGGTCGGTGCTGAGTTCCGCGCCCGCGGCCGCGTTCGGATTTTTGGGGAAGCCCGCAGGAGTGAGTGTGGCCGGAGGTGCGAAGCTCGCGGTGAACGAGGGAAAGTCGTTGTCGGTGGTTGGCGGAGTGATTCGGATATCGGGGCAGGTGAAGGCGCCCGGCGGTGCCGTGAACGTGGCCAGCTTGAAGACGGCAGGGACCGTTGGCGCGAACGATTTGGCGGTGACGGGCGTGACTGGGGCCGTGGTGATGGAGGGCGAGGGGAGTATTGATCTGGATGGAGAGGCGGCGGGGTTCCTGACGCTGCGGGC
The DNA here is from genome assembly GCA_963788015.1 of uncultured Phycisphaerales bacterium. Lineage (GTDB taxonomy): Bacteria > Planctomycetota > Phycisphaerae > Tepidisphaerales > Tepidisphaeraceae > JBBRHH01. Next base: position 20,413 of record CAWBEY010000007.1, on the reverse strand, counting down.
GGGGACGCTTTCGATGACCGATTCGAGCCTGTCGAGCAAGACGACGGGGGCCGGGAATGGGGCGGGAATGAATATTCAGGTGGGGGGCGGGGTGAAGCTGGTGAACAGCAGCATTCGGAGCGATACGTCGGGGCCGGGGCGGGGCGGGGATGTGCGGATGAGCGCGGGGGGAGGGGTTGTGCTGGATGGCGGATCCGCGATTTCGGCGACGACGTTTGGCGTGGGGCATGGGGGGAATGTTTCGCTGCGGGCGACGTCGGTGGACGTTCGCGGGGTGGACTCGTCCGGGAGCGGGTCAAGCATTTTTGCCGATAGTGATTCGGCCGGGGCGGGGGGCGGCGCGGGGAACGTGCGGGTGGATAGCGCGGGTGGGATTCGGCTGATGAATGGTGCGAATATTTCTTCGACCACATTTGGTTTGGGGCGCGGAGGGAGTGTGCTGATTCGGGCGGGGTCGCTGGTGGAGGATGGCGTCGATGGCAATGGTTTTGAGTCGGCGGTGCTTGCGGCGAGCCAGTCGGAACAGGCGGGAGGCGCGGCCGGGGCGATTCAAATTGAGAGTCGAGGGGCAATACGATTGACTGGGGGAGGGAAGATTCTTTCAAGCACGTTTGGCGAGGGGGCGGGGGGCGGGATTGCGATACGAACCGGTGCGCTTACTGCGAGCGGTGAGGATGCGGCCGATTTTGTTTCGGGGGTTTTCGCGTTCAGCAAATTGGACGGGGCAGGCGGGCCTGCGGGGAATATTCGAATCAACAGCACGGGACAGATTCACTTAAGCGGCGGAGCGCGGATTTCGTCGAGCACCAATGGAGCGGGGGCGGGAGGAACGGTGCGAATTCAGGCCGGATCATTGGTGGCGCATGGAGAGGACAGGGAAGGGGTTTTTGATTCGGGGGTTTTTGCCAGCAGCAATTCGGCTGGCCGGGGCGGGCAGGCGGGGGATATTCGTATCGACAGCACGGGAGAGATTCACTTGAGCGGCGGGGCTGGAATTTCGTCTAACACCGACGGGGCGGGAGCGGGGGGAACTGTGCGAATTCGGGCGGGGTCGCTGCTGGCCGAGGGCGAGGACAGGGAAGGATTTGATTCGGGGATCTTTGCCAACAGCAATTCCGCGGGCCGAGGCGGTCCGGCGGGAGAGGTAAAAGTCAGCTCCTCGGGCAGTATCGAGCTTTGGCGGGGCGGCGGGATTCATTCCAGTACCTTCGGCCTGGGGAAGGGTGGGAGCATCTCGATTCATAGCAAGTCATTGTGGGCACATGGAGAGGATGCGGAGAATTTCGTGTCGGGTATTTTCGCGTTCAGCAAGTCGGAGGGCGCGGGCGGTGCGGCGGGGGATATCCGGATTGCGGGTGAAGATATTCGGCTGAGTGATGGGGGGAGGATTTCGTCGGGGGCCAATGGATTCGGGCGGGCTGGGAGCGTTGAAATTCGGTCGGTAAATCTGACGCTGTCGAACAAAGCGACAATCAACGTGCGAGCGTTCGGATCGGATGGTGGGGACATTGATTTGCAGAGCCTTGGGCGGACATCGATGACGGATAGTGGTGTATCGGCCGAGGCGCATCTGACAGGGGGGAGCGTGCGGATGACGGCCGGCCGGAGCATTGGACTGATTGACACTCCGCTGACGGCGCAGTCGACGCATGGGGATGGCGGGAACATTTTTATTGATTCGCCGACGGTGTCGCTACGGGCGGCCAGTCCATTGACGGCCAGCGCGCCGGGGGCGGGGGGGAAGATCCTGTTGCTGTTCGATGCACTGACGCAGTCGGCGCAGAGCGCGATCAACGCGACAGGTGGACAGACGGCGGGGACGGTGGATGTGTTGACGCTGGATGCGGTGTCGAATTTGGGGCGGCTCCCGAATTCGCTGCAAGTCGGAAATGCGCGGCTGGAGGATGTGTGCAGCATGAGGCTTGGGGTGGACGCGAGCAGTTTTATCGTGACAGGGCCGAGCGGGTTGCCGGCCGCGCCTGGGGGGGTGATGAGTGGGTTTGAGGTTCGGGAGGGGGTTGGGGGGAGGTAGGGGCGCGGCGAAAGGTGGGGGAACGAACGCCTTCAAGGTGAAAGTATCGGGACGCTGGTTAAGGACGATCATCGCAAGTTGTACCGGCTGATTCATTGATTCATCGGTGCATTGATTCATTGAAGAGGGGAGGGGTTGGTTTATTGGGGGAGGGGCGGCGGTGGGTTCGTTTTGCAAATGCGATTGAATCATTGATTCATCGGGCCATTGATTCATTGAAGAGAAGGGTGGGGTGGGTTCGTTTTGTTGGGGGTGGGGTGGGGCAAATTGATTTTCACTGTCGCTGGCTGGGGGGTTGGTCGGTTCGTTTTGTTGTTGGAGCTTTTGGAGTTGCTGGTATTCCTTGAGGGTTTTGAAGAAGGAGCGTTCGGCGGCGCCCTCGTAGCGTTGGAGGCGGGTGAAGGTGTTGTCGGCCGCGGCGAGGGTTTGGTCGAGGAGAATGGCGGAGGAGTCGAGAGGCGCTGGAGGGGGCTGGGGAGTGGGAGGAGGGCGCTTGATGATCTTGAGGTAGGGGCGGTCGGCAACGTACTGGGCGTATTCCTGCTGGGCGGCGGCGTTGGCCTGTTCGACGGAGGATTGGCGGTAGGCGTTGGTGCGGGTGGTGAGGGCGGACTCGGCCATGGAGCATTTGAGGAGTTTCCAGGAGAGGAGGGCGAGGCGCTGGGCGAGGAGGAGTTGGAGGGAGTTGGTGGGGCGGAGGGAATCGAGGAGTGATTGCTGGTGGAGTTGGAAGGGTTGCTGATCTTCGCGGGGGAGGAGGGAGGTGGAGGACAGGCCGTGGGAGAGGGCGTTTTGGGAGGAGCGGGCTTTGCCGTCGGGGGTGCGGGGGCCGGTGGAGTGCTGGGCGTTGTTGCGGTTGGCGGCGAGCCTGGCGGGAGAGACTGCGGGGGATACGGCGGGCATAGGGGCTTCCTTCTTGGTATTTCAAAAGGGGGAGGCGTGACACATGCACGGCCGGGATGAGATCCCCCTTTTGGTCCGGCTTGGCCGCGCGGGGCGGGTGGGCTGGAACTAAGGGGGAGGATAGGGGGGAATTGTGGCAGAGTCAATTGGAATGTTTGGTGGATTGTAAAGAGTGTTGGGTGTTGGGGAGTCAGCCATGGAGTCACGGAGGCACGAGGCGGACACGGAGGGAGAAGATTGATTCATTGATCCATCGGTATTGAGTCATTGAAATGCGGGAGAGCCACCGTAGACACAGAGGAATCGAGGAGGGGATGGGGGTTTAGTTGTTGGTCCGCAAAAGCATTTGAGGTGGTTGATTGCGAACGAGATGAGGATTGACAAGGGATTAGGGCAAAAACGCTGGAAAGAATCGCCCCCAAAGCCCCCGGAATCTCCCTCTTTTCTCCCCGGTGTCTCCCTCTTTTTGACGTGAAATCTCCCCCATTTCTCCCCGGAATCTCCCCCCTTCGACAGGGTCGCATTGTTTCACCACGGAGTCACCGAGGCACGGAGGAAGAGAGGATTTGTTGTGGAGGCGGGGGGAGACTGCGAGATGTTTGGCGTGGGGATTGGGTTCGTTTTGTGATGGAGCTTTCGGACATGGGCGGGGCGCACAGGGCGCCCATGCCACGTTCCGAATCCCTGAATGAAATCCCAATGATGAATGAGCGAATGACGGAACGGGGGCAGCGCCGGATGTACATCCGGGGTTCTGGCTGGTGAGGCGATGGGAGGTTGTGAGCATGATGTTTCCCCTGTTGTGCTTCATCTGGGGGGGATGAAGCGGCGGTTCTGGCGCTGGTGGTTAGCCAGTGAACGCTGGGGGTAGTGTAGAGGGATGTTAGGGTGGTGTCAAGGAAGAAATTTGAACATGGATGTTCAGGATGGACAGGATGAAATGACATGGGCGGGGGCGGAGCGTGCCGCGTTGGAGGGTATACTGTGGGCGTGGCCGGTGGATGGGGCGGGGGATGGGGATGGGGAGGTGGATGCGTGGGTGACGGGGAAGGAACTGGGGCGAATGGAGGTGAGGATGTGGCGGAGTTGGCCGGTTGGAGGCGAGCGGTGGGCGAGAAAGATGGTGCGGGGGCTGGGATTGGAGCAGACGGTGCGGAGCGAGGGACGGCCGAGGGCGGAGGTGAAGGAGTGTTGGTATGGAACGAATTGGAAATATCGGCTGCGGCCCTTCGGAATTCCTCGAGGACGGCGCAGCGCTGGACCTGGAGTTCACGCTGGGATCAGAGGCCGACCGAGGAAGGGGGAAGGACAATTACGAATGTCCCCTTTTTCTTCACCGTGGCGGTCCGCTGCATCGGCGGGTTATGCGGCACCACCGCCGGAGGGGCATACCTAGATCGGGAAGCTAATGCTCCGTGTTTGCGGGTCGAGCACGATGGGATATTCCGGCTCCAGTTGCATCGCGTCCCACATCGCGAGCGCTGCCGCGTACACCATGGTGATCTCGGTGGTGTCCACCATAAGCGGCATGATCTCCAGCACCTCCACGGCCGCTCCGTCGCCTCGCTTGTAGTGGCTCAGCTTCTCCCACGCGTATCGGATGCCGACCGTCACCGCTGGGGTGTACACGGCGGCGCCTTGGGCACTGGTGGCCGTCGGCCCGAAGTTGATGGTCAATCCGGACGCTGTAGGCATCGCCACGACCTTCACGATCGCGAACACGCCGCGCCCCCGACCTGTCGCACGACTCGTCCAGTGCCGGTGCTCATCGCAGTTCGCTTCTCTCGTGCCGCATAACGTGATGCCGTTGAGCGGCCGCGGCGGCACACGCGCAACGCGCGACGGCAAGAGAAGTGTACCGCCGCCGCGGCCCGCTCCAAAAGGCGGGTTATGCAGCCAGTCGCCGGAGCCGCCGCGTTCGACGAACGATTTCGAGGATCGTCCGAGGCAATACACTGATCAACCCCGTAGCGCCGGCCAGCAGCCAGAAGATCAGCCCAAGAGACTGTTTGGTGTACCCGGCCTCATTCAGCATCGCCACAGTCGCGAATCCGAGCATGAAGCCGAAGCAGGCCCAGGCCCAGGCGTTGCAGAATCGCTCGATCAATGTCGGAGGATGTGCGTCTTCAGGCTGCATAACCTTTTAGTCTCCTGCCCGCCGGCGCAACATAGCACCGGCTGACCCTTACCAGCTTGCCCGGGTCGTTGTCACTTGTCAAAACAGAAGATCGATCGCCAGGCCTTCGGAAGGCGGAAAAGAGAGCGGGGAACCTGTCCGGTCCTCTCACCCACCCCTGAGAATGGACCTACACCTGGGGGCGCGGCCTACCGGATGATCGTGGCGGAGCATGCGGCGGGAATTGTCAGCTTCACCTACAACGCCGAGGGCCAGCGTATCGCCTTATCCGTGGCTGGCTGTGGAGGGGACGCAAGGATGTGATAAGCTGCTGGTGTGGTGAATGACTGGAAGGAGCAGAAACTGGGTGAATGATGTACTGATCCCTTTTCGGCTTCATGACAGTTTCGGAGCGGTTGGACACTGAAGAGGTGCGCGATGGCCGTCTCATTATATATACGCTGGAATGATGGAAGACGGGAATCGCATTTTTATCGGTGGCTCGCGAACTATGGCGAGTTGGAAGAGCCTTGCATTGGAGCTTGAGCTGAAAGTAGTTTCGGAGCTTGTGGAGTGGGTTGGGGTATATCCCTCAAACATTGATGCCCTAATAAACGAGATGGCTACATTTACAGACGTCGCGGCGGCGCAAAGGATCTGAATGGAGCGATTCGGTCGAAAACGCGGAGCGATTACTTGAGAAACTTGCAATATTGAAGGAGGCAAGCGGTTGGGAGGCTTCAATTGGGTAAAAAGGATGATAGGTTTAGCGCTTAGGATATATGATCCACGCCTTTTCCGCGGACTTTGAGGCCGGCAGCGGGCTCTTTCTCGGTCGGCCGCGCGGGCAAGGAGGATAGCAGGCCCAGGCGACGGCTGATGCACGTCTGCCAGACTTGGTCGCCGTAGGGTCGGCCTCGGCGGATGCTGGTTTGGATAGTATCCTGCTGGGCAGGGGTTTGCGGGAGGTCCACGAAGGCCGGCCAGTCGCGGCGGCGGGGGACTGGCCAGTCGCACAGTAGTTTGGCACGGCGAGAATGTACCTCGGGAGGGCCTTGTTCCGAAATAATGGGCTTATCCACTTATCCCCTTTGTTTTCTTCCTGGGTATGTGTTTCGCTGGGTTTAGCGAGCGGTCTGGCGGAGTTGGAGCAGAGGGATTTGGGCGTCTCCCCCGCTTCGCGGGGGCCGGAGTGCTACAGGACTTCGCTTGCGCTGCGGTCGCGGGTACGCGACAACTGCTGCGCGGTTTCCTTTCGCTTCCTGACGCAAAAATGTGGAGCAGTGTTGGGGAAAGGCAGTGGCGGGTCGTTGCGGAGCCTTAATTAACTTCGAAACGGGCGGGCGCTGAAGAAGGGTTGAAAAGGTGACGAGGGGGAGGATAGTAACGCGCGGGGCTGGGGCAAGTTCTGTTGGGAGGGGGTAGGATGTGGGGATGAGTACGTGGCGGCGGTGGATGTGGAGAGGTGTTGCGGCGGTGTCGCTTGTGTTGGGGGCGGGGGTGGGGGTGCTTTGGTGGGTGGGGTATCATGGGCGGGTGACGGGGGTACAACGCGGATATAGCATTGGGGTGCGGGAGGCTTATCTTCTTCCTGGAATCCATTACTTTTCTCATGGCTTACTGAAATGGTCTGTTAATGCGGTTTGGCCATGCGTAGATGGAGCGAACCTCATCACGTCGCCTTACCAATTTTCTATTGCATTGGCCATTCCCCCGGTCCGGGCGAGGTAGATCTTGACGTGGAACCGTCTATCATTGCAGCAGGATGTCCCTATACTCGATTTGTCCCGCACCCATGAAAGACTGCGAGATCCAGAAAATGAAATGCCTGATATTAATTCTCGGTACCGTTCTGGAGTTGGCACCCTTATCTTATGCTCGTGACTATAGTCCACTGTTGGATTTCGAACCCTACTGGGCTGATCATTTTATCTGTTCGGTCGAAGTCGCATCCGCTAAGCGTCTCCCAAACGGGGAGTTTCGGCTTACATTTGCGGTGCATGATCGGTTCAACGCTGGTCCGGATGATGCTGCTGCCATACCAGCCGTACCTGCAACGAAGTTGTGGTTTGACACACATCGGCGGGAGAAACTTGCCGTAAAAGACCGTCTGATCTTATATATGTCACGTTCTGGCGATGAACCGATAGTCGTAACTAAGCTTGATTCTTCCTTTGAGGATTCGCCGATCATTCGCGATCTTCAACGCATTGCCCGGCAGAGGAGAGAGCCCGGAAACGTAAGTTTAATAGTTGATGGACTATCATGTAGTGAGGTTGTATCCAAGTACGCTTTGACGCAATTTGAGTCAAAGCCGTCATTGATCAAAATGGCGGACAACAAGCGGTTAAACAACCTGCGTGATGACGTGAACGTTAATATCAACGTCCGAATTCGCCTCAGTAGGGTAATGGCGTTGGCTATCAATGACCCGGAGGAGCACCATAGATGGCTCAATACCATGCTCAAAGGTCCCGCCATGTCGCCGCAAGATATGCATGAACTGTTGCTAGATCTGTGCGCCTTTGCGATCAGAAATGCCGACGATGCAATTCTAATTGTGTCGATGGGTTCGAATAAAGATAGTCCGAGGGCGAGGCGATTAGTATGTTACGCGGTTGCCCAAGAGCGGCTGTTTGATATAAAGCATCCGCGCGATAAGCTTGCGACATCAGTGATCGATATGTATGTTTTAGGTCTGAGCGATGGTGACGCCTACATCCGCGGAGACGCGGCTGACAAGCTATCACTAGTTGCTGCGTCGATAGCCGACGTGGAAAACAGGCGACTAGTGGGAATGAGGTTGGCAAAAATGATTGAGAATTCGATGGATGCGGAGTCGGATGCAGTCGCGAAGTTTGAAATGCGCCACGGCCTCGAACGACTCAGTGCAAGCTTAGCGGAATAGAAGAAATAGTAACACAGGCGGTCAGTGGAGGAGCGGTAGATTGATAGAGGTATTTGCAGCAGGCGCCTAAGAGAAGACGGGCGGGGCGGAGCGTGCGACGTTAAGGGAGTGGCGGAGTGGGGCAAAATTTGGCGGGGCGGGTAGGATGGGGGGATGAGCAAGCGGCGGCGGTGGATGTGGAGAGGGGTGCTGGGGGTGTCGATGGTGCTCGGCGCGGGGGTGGGGGTGTTGTGGTATTGGGGAGATCACGGGCGGGTGATGGGGGTCGAACGGCGGGAAGCCGCTGACTCTCCGGTGGAGTCTTGGGAGCGCAGGTACTGGTTCGGCTTTGACAGTGGACGGGTGGGCGGGGGCATAACTTGGTATCACGTCCAATGCGCTGTACGCAAGACTTTGGCGGCGGAGGCGGTCGTGCAGTGGTCAGCCATCAGCGGAGGGGGGATGGGTGGAACTATGGCTTTCATTGTGACAAGACATACGACGGGGAGATGAGGAGGACATTCATCAGCGGCCTGGGGGTGGAATATCGAAGATTCTGGGAAGGGCACGACCTGGACGAATGGCATATCCGCCTGCCGTGCTCGCACCTCTGTGGCCTGTTTTTGATGAGTGCTGGTTTGGCGGTGTACCGGCTTCGGAGAGGGCGGCCGCGCGACGGGTGTTGTGCGGGGTGTGGGTATGATCTGCGGGCTTCGTTGGAGCGGTGTCCGGAGTGTGGGCTTGCGGTGACGAGGGTAGTCACGCCAGAATTTTACCCCGAAGCGCACTGAGGGCGTGGAGGGAGCGCGGGTCGGAGACAATTGGTGTGCGAGTGGTGGGATCGGGGGACACGGGCGGGGCGGAGCGTGCCACGTCCCTTTGACGTGTAGCGTCAATTTTGTGTTATATATTTTCTGCCATTGGGTGCTGTTTTACCTTTCCGTCGTGTGCGAGAGGTGCAGGCGGAAGAGGATTTATTGGGGGGCCGAGGTTGGCTTCAGGTCTTTGAGGGGGCCGCGGCCTTCGTTGTCTACGATCTCGACGAAGAAGCCCCACTGGTCGGTGATTTGTTCTACTTTTACTAATATTTCGCTCCAGCCGGCGGGGAGGAAGATGCCGGCGCGGTATTCGCCGCGGAGGGCGTAGTCGTGGGTGTGGTGGCTGTGGACCAGGCGGCGGTTAACCCACACCTTGGCGCCGTCGTCGCTGCCGATTTCGAGGCTGGCGGGGCGGGCTTTTTCGCTGTAGACCCAGCAGACGGCATAAGCAACCGCGTGGTCGTTGGGGGAGAAGGTGCTGGCGAGATCGACGAAATCGGCCTTGGCTTTAAGCGGTTTCCAGCGGAGCAGGTCGCTGATGCCCTGGTAGGTGGAGTCGAGGCGGGGCTTGTCGAACTCGGGGCCGAAGGCGAACTCCAGGCCGCGATCGTCGGCGTTTGGGAATGGGCCGACGACGAGCCAGTCGGCCAGGTAGCGGCGCTCGGGGTGGGTGTACTGGCGATGGAAGGCGTAGCGGGTTTTGAGGGGGGTCTTGCACTCGTCGAGGAGGGTATCCACAAGCGCGGCAGGATTGGGTTGATTGGTTTTAATGGATTCGCTCAGGAGCTGGCCGAGGATTTCGGGGGTGCGGGGATGGGTGGGGAATTTTTCGAGGAACCAGCGGTAGCGGGGAAGCCGGGATTTGAACTCGGCGTCGGAAATGGCTGCGGGGTTCGTTGCAGGGGTGGTTGTGCCCAGGTGCTGCATGGCGTGGAAGAAGGTAATGACGGCTTCGCTGGCGCCCGAGCTTTGGGACCTCGTGTTCGAGGACCGCAATGGTGGCGGCGCTGTTGGCGGGCTTTTCAGACGACGGCGGGGGCAGGTGCGCGGTGAGCAGGGTTTTGAAGATGGCGTCGTGGCGGGCGACATCGTCTTCTTTGATGGGGATCATGTTGGAGTGGGCCTTGGCCGCGGCCTTGGGGGGGATGGTGGCGGGATCGACCCATTCCCAATAGCCGCCGAGGGTGGTGTCATCGGGGGATGGGGGGATGGTGGTGAGGAAGGGGGTTTCTTTGGAATTAACCATGAGTGCGGAGCGGTCCCAGGCGACGCGGCCGCCGCCGAGCTGGCCGAAGGAGATGCCAGCGATCGGCTTGTCGTGCATGGCGAGGGAGAGGAGGGGGATTTTCAGTTCCTGCCACACGCCGGGTTCGGGGAGCTTATCAGCGAGACGGCGGGAGGGGGTGTTGGGGATGCCGGTCCAGACGGATTGGAATTGGCCAAAGGAGATGCGGTGGTCCCAGGATTGGCCGTCGAAGAGCTGGACCATCAGCATTTTGGGCGGGGCCTTGGGATCGAGGTAGACCCATTGGGAGAGGTAGGCGGCGGCGTCGATGGCGTAGCGGGCGCGGGTGGCCTCATCGACGTTGGCCTCCTGCGCGATTTGCAGGACGCGCTGGTGAGGATCGGCGAAAAGCTGGTTGCGGAGCTTGATGTCGAGCCATGCCAGGGTTTGAGAGGCGGCGGGGCCGGTGGGATGGCGCTTGTAGATAGCGCGGGCAACGTCAGCGGCGGCGTCGGGGGTGGTAGCGCGGATTTCGCGCCAGGCGTCGAGGAACTGGCGGGACTCGTCCAGATCGGGAAGTTGATCGGCGATGGCGAGTGCGGATTGTTCTTCAGCGCGGGAGAAGTTGCTGAGATGGACGCGGGCGTGGCGCGTGGCGATCACGCGCGTGTCATCCAGGGCGTGGCCGAAGGTGAGGAAGCGATGGGCGCCCTGGTGGGGTTGATCGTTCCAGAGGGCCAGGGAGAGGCCGATGCTTCGCCAGTCGGGGGTGCCGGCGCGGTAGACGAGGCTTTTGAGGGGGATGGTGAGTTCGTAGACGTGGCGGTTGTGGGCGAGGTCGTGCGGGACGTTGGCGAGGATCTGGCCGGGCATGGGGGTTGGGGCGAGATTTTCGAAGGTGGATTGGCCGCGGGGATCGACCCCCACGCCGAAATGGAAGGAGGCGAGGTTGGTGGAGAAGGCGAGCTCGAGCCAGTCACCGCCGCCGGCCATGCCGTGACCAAGGCGCGGGTGGAGGGTTGGATCGGGAGGAGTGCAGGCGACGGTGAGGTAGAGGTTTTCTTCGTCGTGGGAGAGGAGGAGTTGGCCGGTAGAGGTGGAGGAGGGGGCTGGCGTGAGGGAGACGGCGTCAGCGGAATCGGCGGTGAGGGTGTCGGCGGGGCGGGTGGTGGCTTGGTGCGGTAGGCGATGGTGGTGTGGTGATTGGTAGTATCGACCGGGGAGTTGGCGGTGGGGATGGGGGTGGGGTTGGTGGAGATTTGGAAGGCGTGAAGGCCGGTGGCGTCGGTGAGGATGAGGGTGTTGGCGAAGTGGGCGACCTGGATGGTGGAGGGAATTTCGCCTGAGGGATCGGAAGCAAGTGAGGGGATTTGATCGAGGGGGAGGTCGAGGATTTGGCCGGAGAAGTGTGCGCCGGTTTTCAAGTCGAATTGGTCGAGGCGGAGATCGGCGGGGGTGCGTTTGGCGGGGACAGGGCCGCGTTCCATCACGGAAACGACCAAGAGGGTGTTGTCGTCTTCCCAGAAATCGAGGATGCGCGTGAAGTGGTCGATGCTGGCCATGACGGGGATGACGCACGTGGCGATTTGGGATTGGGTGGGGAGGTCAACGAGGGTGAGGGTGCGGTTGGTGGGTTCGTAGAGGCGGTCGCCGCGGATAATGCCGGGGGCGGGGCGGGTGAGTTTGTAGGCGGGATCGTCGGTTTTGAGGATCGCGAAGGCGAGGGGTTCGCGTTTGTCGTCGTGGGTTTGGGTTTGGATCCAGGGGCCGGTGATGTGGGGCGCGGCGGGCTGGTTGGGGGCGGCGGATTTGGGGGGCTTCTTTTGCGGGAGGTGTTTGGGTGTGCCTTTGAACCAGGGAACGGTTTTGCCGTCGACGACCATCATTGCACCTTCGCGGGTGATGTCGACGCGCGAGAGGCCGCCGGGCTTGGCGACGGGGGCGGAGGAGAGGAGGGCGCCGTTTTCGGCGCTGATGAGGAGATCGTAGAACTGGCCGGCCTGGACGAGGAGATGGAGATTGTCGCCGTCGGATTGGAGTGCGAAAGTCGCCCAGGATGTCTTTGCCGGGTGCGAACATGAACTCGCGGCGCTGCCAGAGGATTTGGCCGGTGGCGAGGTCGAGACAGGCGACGCGGAGGCGATAGGTTGCGAGCTCGGCGATGACGAGGTGCTGGCCGACGAACTCGATGCGCTCAATCTGGAGCGGGACGTTGGCGGCGCAGCGCGGCTGGCCGGTGGCGGGGTCGAGCAATTCGAGGTGGCTGGGGTAGATGAGGAGGAGGCCGTTGTCGGTCCAGGTGACGTCGGCGAGATCGGGTGAGACGGCGATGCGCCACTGGGTAGCGCCGGCGAGGGAGATGCTTTCGAGGACGTTGGCGGAGTTGAAGAAGATGCGGTCGTTGAGCTTAGATTCGGAGGAAGGGACGTAGAACTGGGGAGTGGGGCGATGCAGTTCCCACGAGGGAGCCAAAGCAGTTTGATTTGCCGACGGGCGCGGCGATTGTTGAAGTGGGGTGGGTGTGGGGAGTGTTCGAGGGAGGGTGAGAAGCGCACCATTGGCGATGCAGAAGTTGGAGGGGAGCTGCGGCTGGGTTGGTTTGGGACCAGGGGCGGGATTCGATGCTTGCGCCGGTTTGGGCGTTGAAGTGGAGGAGCTGGGTGGTGGTGGCGACGTAAACATCGGGGCCGGAAAGGCGGGGTTGGCCGACGATGGGTTCGGCCAGGTCGCGCTGCCAGCGGGGCTCGCCGGTGGAGACATCGACGCCGGCGAGATCGACGCGGCCGCAGGTGAGGAGGGTGTCGTTGTTGATCCCAACGACCTGGCGGGAGACGAGGAAGGGGGCGTCCCAGAGGAGATCGCCGGTTTCGCGATTGAGGGCGAACGCGCCGTAGCGGTCGCGGGGGGCAAAGATGACGGCTTGGCCGGCAATGAGAGGCGCAGCGCCGAAGCGGGCGATGAGGTGGTTGACGGTTTGACCAAGGCGTGAGCGGGTGTAGGGACGTGCCCATTCGATGGCGCCATCGCGGGCGTCGCAACGGGCGACGAGGCCCATGTTGGTGGAGATGTAGACGGCGCCATCGTGGACCGTGACGGCGTTGCCGTAGCGGGCGAGATCGACGCGCTGGCCTTCCTTGTACTTGGCGCGTTTTCAGCGCCCTCGAAGTAGACGGGTTGGGAGGGGTTGAGCTCGGCGAGTTTTCGTTTCCACAAGGTGGCGCCATGGGCGGCGTCGAGGCAGAAGAGGGCGGCTGAGGCGACGGCCTGGCCTTCGACGGATTCCATGGCAAGGACATAGAGGCGGTTGTCGGCGATGGCGGGATCGGCGGCGGGGCGGTTGGCGTGCCACGCGGGGTCGCGGCCTGTGGACCAGAGCATCTGGCCGGTGGCGAGGTCGAAGGCGGCGATGGTTTTGGGGTATTGGCCTGTGGAGTCGAGGCCCCAGCGGGAGTAGACGCGGCCATCGGCGATTGTGGGCTGGAATTCGCCGGGGACGCTGAAGGAGGCGACGGCGTCTTTGTCGGATGCGGCGGAGGTGATGGGAGATGGGGGCAGGGATTGTTGCCAGAGCGGTTTGGTGAAGTCGGCGGTGTAACAGGCGAGGAAGGTGGGGCCGCTGATGAGGATGTTTGCGCCGGCGGCATGAATGCTGGCGCTGGGGAGGCCGAGGTTGGAGAGAGCCTCGGGGGGGAGGGCGTCGAGGAGAGTCGTTGGCCAGACCGAGCCGGTGATCCGGGGGGCGATGTCTTTTTGGGGAAGGTCGGAAATCGACGGAGAGGGGAGGGTTGTGGGGGCGGGGGAAGGGAGTTGTTCGCGGATGGCGTGGGGCGTGAGGCGCTGGCCCAGCCAGGGGAAGGTGGCGTCTTGTCTGGCGGCGTTGAGGGATTCGTCTAGGCGGGATTGGGCGTCAGGCGTCTTGGGCGAGGGCGGCCCACAGGCCGGCTTGTGCGGAGTCGTGAGTGGCGGGATCTTCGGCGTGGGAGAGGACGTCCTGGAAGTCGCGCAGGGCGAGGCCAACTTCGCCGGCGCGGAGGGATTGCTCGCCGGCCTGGAGGAGTGCGGCGTGGGCGGCGCTGGACCAGGGGAAGCGGCGGTAAAAGGAGCGGAGGGCGCTGGGGGTTGTGGCGCGGCGAAGGGCGTCGGCGGCTTTGTTGGCCTCGGCGGCCTGGGCAGTGCGAAGGGGTTGGAGGGCTGGCGCGTCCTGGCTGAGGAGGTAGTGGTCGACGCCGGACCAGACGGAGCGGTAGAGGGCGTTGTCCCAGGGGCCGACGTTGGCGCCGAGGGGATCGGATTGGAGGAGGTTTTCAAGGAGTGGGGCGGCCTGGTCGAAGGGGCGGCCGCGCAGGCCGGTGAGGCGGCGGGAGATATTCTCGTCGCCGCCCAGGCGGCCTGGGGAAGAGGAGAGGGATTCGGAGAGTTCGGCGATGCGGTCTTGTTCGGGGCGGCTGTCGCGCAGGCCGCGGTCGAGGACGATGTCGCGCAGATAGGGGAGTGCCAGGTCGGCCCGGCCGGCGTCGGCGCAGAGGCCGGCTTTTTCCAGACGCCACTGGGTGTCCTGGCCAAGGAGGGGCGCAACAGCGTCGAGGGCGGTGGCGGCTTGCATGTAGCGGCCCTGGCGGCGGCGGAGTATTTCGAGTTGGCGGTAGCCGGCGAGTACGGCGTTGTCGTTGTCCGCCAGGGCGCCGACGCGGTTGAGGGTTTGGAGGTGATCGGCGGCGTATTCGACGTAGCCTCGGCCGGAGGTGTGTTCGAGGTTTGCCAGTCCGTAAAGCGCTCCGCCGGCGACGTCGGCTCGGCCGGGGTATTGCTGGAGGAGCTTGAGATACCACTGGGCGGCCTCGTCCTGATAGCCCAGGCGGGAGAGGTGATCGGCGATTTCGCTTTCTGCGCCTATGTGCTTGTCTTTGGCGGTGGGGAACTTGTCGATGGCGAGTTCGAGCAGGCGGGTTACGCGCATGCGGATGTGGGCGTCGCGGTCGGGCGCGGGGAATTGGGCGGCGACGTCTTTCTGGATGCGATCGCGGTTGGCGGCGATGGTGGCGTCCCAGGTGTCTTTGACGTCGATCTGGATTTTTTGATCGTCGGCCCATTGGGGGTCGAGGGCGCGGAAGTTCTGGGCGGAGCGGGCGGGGGATGGGAGCAGCAGGAGGAGGAAGTTCAGGAGGAGGAATCGAAAAGTCATCACTGAGGTCTTGGGTCAAGTGTTGTGGGGCAACGACGTTACTGGAAGTACCGGTGAGTCGAAAGTTGGTTGAGGGGGATTGAGATGGGGAGGGTGTAGCGCGATTGTGGCGAAACTGGCATAATTGGGGGATACCCCAAACCCGGAGGTTCGCATGGCCCTGGATTTCGCCACGTTATCGGCTGAGGAGTTGCTGGCCGCGGAGTCGGCCGTTTTGACGATGCGGAGCCTGATGGACGCCGTCAAGGCTGCCCCACATGGGCAAGGGATGTCACGTGTGGAAGCGGCCCTTCACGATACGGGATTTGAGCATCTTCGAAAGATGCTGCAGTCAGCGGTTGCGTCCCACGATGGGGCGCAAAAAAAGGGGTCTGCAGTTTACCCTGCCCCTGCGGGAAAACGGCTTGTTTCAAACGCTGGAAAGAAAAGACTCTGCTGAGCAGCATCGGGCACATCGCCATTGGCCGGCGTTATTACGCCTGCGGGCACTGCAAGGCCAAACAGACGCCCTGGGAAAGCTGGGCGGGGATTACCAGCAGGCATCACATCACGCCTGACGCCGGGCGAATGCTGGTGCTGGCGGGCAGCCGCAGTTCATTTGATGAGGCTTCGTACAACCTCAAGGAACTGTGCCATCTGCAGGTGAGCAATGACGTGATCCGGCGTGTGTGCGATGAGGAAGGCAAGTCAGTTCAGGAGTGGATGAACAAGAGCCCCGAACCTCAAAAAGTCTTTGCCAAGGCCAAGGGCGTTGTCGAGTTCTCCACCGATGGTCTGAAGATCAACACCACTGATGGCTGGCGGGAGATTCGCCAGAGCGTGATGAGCAAACGAGAGCCGGCCCAGCCGGCGGCTGCCGAAGATTGGAAAGATCGCCCCCTCGAAACGCCCAGTGTGCGCGTGGCGGTTTGTGCGGTTGCGCACTGTGAACAGATTGGGGAAAGCTGGGAGCGGCTGGTCAAAGTGCTGGGCCTGCCCAGGGACTTGGACCTGAGCGTGATCGCCGACGGCGCGAAATGGATCTGGGATCAGGCGGCCAAACGCTTTGTTGGCAAGGATGTGCAGTGGGTGGTGGATATCTACCACGTCATGCTCTACCTGTTTGCCGTGGTGAGCGTACGAAGCAAGGAGGCAGCCAAAGACTGGGTTGGAGCAAGGGTGATAGAACTCATTGAGATGGGCGGGCCCAGATTTATCGAGCATCTCAAAGGCTCCGGGACGCCTGAAACAACTCCGGCCGCCATTGAAGCCTGGGACAAGCTGCTGAATTATCTGACGGACAACCGTGACAGCCTTTGGTACAGCCGGCGGCTGAAGGAAGGCCTTCCAATTGGCAGTGGCTTGATCGAAGGCGGAGGCAAAACAACGCTGGCCAGACGTTTGAAGATCAACAGTGCGCGTTGGTGTGTTGATCGCGCGGAACGAATGGGTGCGATCCGCTGCCTGCAATACAGCGGCCTCTGGGAATCCTACTGGGATTCAAAGCTTGCGGCGTGATCGCCACAAAGAAGAGTTACACCCAGATGGGGATGGCCGTGTGGTCCGGGTTATTTTTGGGGCTATAGTCGTGCCATGGACATTAACTTGCTGGCGTTGAACGTTGGGAACTCGCGGCTGGGGATTGGAGTGTTTGTGGAGGGGAAGCTGGAATATGTGAGCCGGGTGAGCCACGAGCAGCGGGCGGATTGGCCGGGGAAGATTGCGGATGCGTGGGGGCGGCTTGCGGATCGGAAGGATGCGGCCGTGGCGGGGGCGGGGGTGAACCCGCCGCTGGTGGAGTCGCTGGAGCACGTGGTGGAGCAGGTGACCAAGCGGAAGATTGAATGGGTGGGGCGTGATCTGGATGTGCCGATGAAGGTGTTGACCGAGGTTCCCGAGGAGACGGGGGTGGACCGGGTGTTGAACGTGGCGGCCGCGTTTGAGCAGATGCAGAAGGCGTGCGTGGTGGTGGATGCGGGGACGGCGATTACGGTGGATTGCTGCAACGATCAGGGAGAGTTTCTGGGCGGTGCGATTGCGCCGGGGACGGCCTTGATGATGGGGGCGTTGCATGAGAAGACGGCACGCCTGCCGCTGGTGACGCTGGAGGCGCCGGCCGGGGCGTTTGGAAGGACGACGCAGGAGGCCATTCGGCTGGGGGTGTTTCATGGGGTGCGGGGGATGGTGAAGGAGCTGGTGGAGAATTATGCGACAGCGCTGGGGACCTGGCCGGATTTAATTGCGACGGGCGGGGATGCGCAGAAGCTGTTTGAGGGGTGGGAGCTTGCGCATGCGATTGCGCCGGATTTGATTTTTTATGGGATTGCGCTGGCGTATGTGGAGCATCAGGCCAAGCTTGAGGAATGAGACGGGGATTGATGGTGGTGCGAATGGAAGACATACATCGGGAGAAGATTGGGGCGGCGGGTTTGGCGATGGTGCTGACGGGGGCGGGTGCGGCCGGGATTGCGGTGGTGCGGTTGGTGGGGGTTGGGGTGGAAGGTTTTTTGAAGGCGCATTTTACCAGGAGGGCGAATGCGGGGCGGTGCGTGCATGGGGAATTGGTGGAGGGGGGGCGGGTGATCGACGATCCGGTGGTGGTGATGGGGGAGGAGGGGCGATGGTGTGATGTGAATGTGCATGGGGGGCCGTGGGTGGTGGCGTCGGTGCTGGAGTTGGCACGGCGGGCGGGGTTTGAAGTGGTGGATCGGTCGGAGATGCCGGCACGGCTGGAGGCGGTGGACGGAGAGAATATCTTGCAGCGGGAAGTGCTGGCGTATCTGCCGATGGCGCGGACGGAGCTTGGGGTGCGGATGTTGTTGGGGCAGGAGGACGCCTGGGCGAAGGCTGATGCGGAGTTGGATGTTCAGGAGGTGTTGCGGGATCGGCCGTTGTGGTGGCTGCTGCATCCGCCGACGGTGGCGATTGTGGGGGCGGCAAACGTGGGAAAATCGACGCTGGCGAATCAACTGTTTGCGCAGGAACGTTCGATCACGGCCGACATGCCGGGGACGACGCGGGACTGGGTGGGGGAGATGGCCAACCTGGATGGGCTGGCGGTGATGCTGGTGGATACGCCAGGAGTGCGGGCCACGGAAGATGCGATCGAGCGGGAGGCCATCGAACGGAGTGGAGAAGAGGTGCGGCGGGCGGACCTGGTGGTGGTGGTCCTGGATGCTTCGCGGATGGAGGAGAAGGAGCAGGAGGAGATCGTGGGGCGGTATCCGGGAGCGGTGTTGGTTTTAAATAAGGTGGATCGCGCGGGTGTGGGTGTTGGGATGGAGGGGGCGGTGCGGACGGTGGCGACGACGGGGGAGGGAGTGAATGAGCTTCGGGCGGCGATACGGGGGCACGTTGGGTGCGAGGGGATGGAGATGGGGCGAGCGCGGTGGTGGACGGGGCGGCAAAGGGAGGTGCTGGAGCGCGGGGGCCGGGGGGTTGGGCGGATAGTTGTGGAGGGGGCGTAAGAGGAGAAGGCGGTGGGGAGTGGTGTTATCTGTGCAGCCTTCGAGGTGGTGGGGACAAGATTGAGGAATTGTATTGCTATGGGATGATGATGGCGTAGTGTGTGATTCGATTTAATGAAACGAGGTTAGGATGGGGCCAAAGCGGCGCGGCTGGACGGTTGTGGATTGCGTTGTCCTGCTCTGCGTGGGGGCGCTAATGCTGGCGGCCGTGGGGAGGTTGGCGGTTAATAATGGTGATCGTAGCAACAGGATTCGCTGCGCTAACGATCTTCGTCAGATCGGCATTAGCTATAATCTTTATTCCACATGCAACCGAAGCTATCCGCGTACTGCTTACGTGCCGGATGCGCCGCTGACCCAGTACACGGGCGTGCATGGCGCAGATCCTTTCAGGCCGGACGGTGTGGCCTCCAATGATGTGACGGCGGCGGCCTACTTATTGTGCCGAACTGTGGATTTGTCGCCAGAAAACTTAATATGCCCTTCGGGAACCGCGCAGGTTATGGCCAGGGATCCGCTGAGTGGAAGCCAAACTGAATGGAATTTTGCCGGTGAGCAATGTCTCAGCTATAGCTTTGGATGTGCGTACCCGACGCAGCAGGCGTTGAAGAACGGCTATACGTATCCGCCTTCGAATCCAAAGCAGGTCTTGGCGGCCGACATGAACCCCGGTGGAGAAGCGCTTCTGACGCTGTCGGCAAATTCGGCGGCGGGTGCGCTGCGGGAGGGGAATAGCCGCAACCATTATCAGGAGGGGCAGAATATTCTCTACAAGAATGGAATGGTGAGCTGGTCGGAGACGCCGTTTTGTGGGGTGAGCAACGACAACATTTATACCTATGGGGCTGGCGGCACTTCAGTGGGAATTGGCGGGGCGTCGGTGGATGCCAACGATTCTGCACTGTTGCCGGTTTCGACTGTCCAACGGCCATTGCCGGAGAGCCGTCTATGGAGCATCGTGGGCGTGGTGTTGTCAATCTTGTTTATCGGCGGGATGGCGATTTCAGAAATGCGGAGCAGGCGAAAATCGGCCGCCAGCGCCGCAGCGAGGGCAGATGAGTGATGTGATGCTGTCGTATGCCAGGCGGCTGCCGCCTCGCGCAAACCCATTCGCGTGGTGGTGGTATTGGCCATCATTGGCTTTTTCCTGTCACTACTGATGGCCGTTGGGGTGGTCCGGCTGGTAGGGGACGGGCTTACTGAAGGTCGTTTTCCGATCAGACGGTACCTGCAGGTGGACAACGTAATTGAGATCCTTGGATTGTACATCGTGTGGCGCATCATAGCGGTGGCGATGATGTTGTTGCTGTTGGTGGCGAGCATTTGCGCCTTCTGGGTGAGGCGGTGGTCGCGGCGCGGGTTGATCTGGGCGGCAACAGGCCTGATCGTCACCCTTGTATTGGAGTTCTTCTGTTGTTCGAGGCCCGGTTATCTTTTCAGTCATCCCGAAGATTCGGTTGGGTGGGTGGGGCATGTTGCTCGGGGCATCACTGGGGCCGGGCGGAATGACCTGCCTGATGTAGTCAAATGGGCGATGTGGATTGGGCAACTGGTTTACTGCGCAGCGGTCTTCTATTTCTTCTCACGTAAGCCTGTGGTGAGTTTATTTGAAGAGCCGTAGCAGGTTTTTCCGCTTGGCGCTCTTGGCGTCTTGGCGGTTAGCATTCTTCGGGCAAGGGCAGCCTTGCACTCGATTCCAGCAAATAGACGGCCGCCGTGAGCGCCGTCAACTTGGCTTGAGCGATGCATTCCTCCACAGTCTAGCCTGTACCAAGCGTATCCAATTCCACGCACTGGCCCACAT
>CAWBEY010000006.1:0-8952 GCA_963788015.1 uncultured Phycisphaerales bacterium | reverse complement strand
ACTGCTCTGTCTCAACCCTTGGCTTCGCACACGATCATAATGTTGTGAGTGACGACGCGTAGCAGCAGCTCCATCGACCTGCGGCGGGCGGTCGTGGCCCGAAGGGCGGAGCCGAGGTTGCGTTTGATCATGCTGTTCACGGTCTCCACCTGCCACCTCTGGCCGTATTTGTTCTTGTCGGCCTTGCGCCTGAAGCGGTTACGCATGTTACGGCGGTGGCGTGTCGTCGGCGGCTTGGCGGATGGCCGTCCCGCCTTGGGCGGGATGATTGATTGGATGCCCAGGTCCTGGCGCGAGATGCAGTGGTTGGCCTCGGAGTCGTACCCGGCATCGGCCACGGCAGTCTTGACCGTCGCCCGCCGATAAGCGTCCAGCAGCAGCGGCTCGAAAAACTTCTGGTCGCCGCCCGCCCCGGTCGTCGCCCGTGCGGCGAGGATCAGGTGGCAGGCCGTGGCAACCGCCAGCGACAGCTTGGGCAAACGTTTGACGGTGCGGCGGCGACGGCGGTTCACCTCGGGGGCGTGGGCTCCGCCTCGCTGTGTCGTCTGTCGTTTCGCCCGCCTTTGTGCCTGTTTCTCGGCTTTCTTCCGGGCTTTTTTTTTCTCCGCGCCGCCTTGGCTTCCGCGGCGGCGCTCTGCCTGCACCGCTTCTCGAAGTGGCGGCTGACGTGGCGGCTTTCGAACATGCTGCTGTCCAGCGCCACCGGCTTGACACGCCCCTGGATCAGCCCCTGCTCCTCGGCCCACGCCGCCTGCTGGTCGAGCATGCGGTTCATCAGGCCGCGTTTGACCAGCCTCTCGAACGCCCGCCAGAGCGTGTTGTGGTCGGGGGCCTTGCCGTCCTTCACGCCGATGTCTTTGAGCCAGTCCGGGCTGTCGGCCAGGAGCGCCTCGATGCCGCGGTAGCTTTTCTTCTGGTGCTCGCGGAGGACCAGGCAGGCGAAGAGCTGCGGCTGGGTGAAGTCTTTCCGGCTGTAGTCACTCGCGTAGGCCGGCAGCAGCGGTAAAGCGAGTTGGTAGGCCTCGATCAGCACCTTCCGTGGTGATTTGCAGGTTTCCATCCCGCATCATCTACACGGAAGCCGGCGGTCGCGCTACCGAACATGCGCCTAACTTTGGGAGGGTTTGAGACAGAGCACTTGTGAACCCCTTTACGTGTCTCGTGGCCAGTTTTTCTACTATGGCTTGGGCAAGACCTTAATGCTTAATGCCGTCGCACATCGTCGGATTGCGGTGTCAAACGTCGCGAGCACTGCGGCTTCACGCAGCGCAAGTTCAATATAGGTGGCGTCGTAAGCTGTGAGTTGATGTTGCCGCCCGATGGTGATGATGGAATCGCTGATCCGATGTCGGGGTGTTTCATCGGTTCGGATCGGCAATGCCCGAACCAGCTTCAAAAACGCCGATAGCTCCGCGAATGCTATTCGGCCTCGGCGCTCCCCCATCAAAATGCCGTTCTCCAGTTCACTCCACCAGAGTGGCGGAACCAGCAAACCCTGCTTCTCGATGATTGGCAGAATCTTCAGTGCGTCGGCCGTCTGATCTTCCTCAAACAACCAGGCGAGCACCACCGAAATGTCCGCGATCACACTCAACGGCGCCCTTCGTCGATGAGGCCTTTGATCGTCACCCCTCTTGGAAGCGACGTCCTGGGAAACGCCATCAGTGATCGTACCACATTGTTCACATCCTCCCGGCCGGCAGCGTCAGGAGGCATCATCCGCGCTACTGGCCTGCCGTGACGGGTCACGATCACGGCTTGGCCATGTTCGACAGCGTCAAGGACTTCGGACAGATGGGTCTTTAGCTCGTAGCTGCCGATGGTTCGCATGTGTACCTCTGGTCTGAAGTTTAGACCAACCGACGCCAGAGTAAATGCTCGGCATCCAAAAGACCTTGTAGATCGTAGACCCTTTTATTCGGTGAAATGGGGTGGGAAGCGCTGCTCTGTATCCGCTGCTGAGCGATTGGCCGGTGGATCGGCCGGGGCGGTGGCTGGGGGTGGTAAATGGGGAGCAGGAGGAGGCCCAGGAGGCGGCGGTGAAGTTGAGCATGGAGCGGGGCAGGCCCCTTGGGAAGGAGGGGTGGGTAAAGCGGACGGCGCGGGAGTTAAGGCCGGAGCAGACGCTTCGGCCGCGGGGCCGGCCGGTGGGATGGCGAAAAGGGGGAGAAAGTGGCGGAAATAGGATGTAAAGGTTCGCGTCACCTTTAGTTGAATCGAAGATGGTTTTCAACCGGTTCCACAACCACCTTCAACGCCCCTTCGCGCCCAATGGCCTCCTGCACGCGCGGCTCGGCGGCCATGCTCTGGGCCATCTTCTGCGTGATCTCGACCAGATTGCCCGCATCCAGCGCGGTGTTGCGCGACTGCGGATTCGGCCCCGACGCGCATCCCGGCAGGGTCGCCGTCATCACCAGCAGCAGAACATTGCAAAGTAGTAAACGCATTGATGAGGCGTGTGACTCGTTCAACGGGCCGCTCAGCGGGTTTTCACGATGTATTCGTTGGTCCACAGGATCTGCGCGAATGCAGATCGAGCACCTGAAATTCCAAGCGAAACGTCGACGTGGCGGAGTTGCGCAGCTCCTGCACCCGGCCGGTCAGGGCATAGTCGGGCTGGATGCCGGCCGGCAAACCGCCGGGCGCGCCTTCGCCGAAGTTGTCCGGGCCATGCTCGATTTCCCGGTTTTGCACGCCATGGAAGCGGGCCTTGTTTTCAATCAAGGCGATCCGGTCGCCCCCTTCGCGGGCGATCATCGTCCCAAAGTGCCGGCTGAAGATGTTGTAGTCGAAGCGCGGATCGGTGGTTTCGTTGTCGATGCGATCGACCACGATGGTCCACTTGGTCTTGCTGGCGTTGAGCTTGGGGTCGGCCAGCAGATCGTCGACCAGTTGGCGTGTTGAAGCCAGCAGTTCCTTGCTCTGCAAGCCCCCGCCTTCATCGAGGCTGCTGGGATCAGGCCGCCGCTCGCCGTATTCGTGTGGCCGATCGCTGCAGCCGGCCTGCGCCAATCACCAGCGCACCCGCAATCACAGTCACCATACTCTTGAACATCGCTTCTCCTTTGCTGTTGACCGTTCCAGTGTGAAGGGCCCTTGCCCGCAACGCAAGGCCAATGTCTTATCGGCCGACGCGTTAGCGCACTTTTCGCGCACATTCGCGAAACGCCCTTCACGACGATAGACACGCGAGATTGCGGAAGGGCGGTGGAGTGACGGCAGTATCCGACTGGCGGAGAGGGCGCAGGAGTGGCCGTGGGGAAGCGCTTATGTGCGGCAGCATCGGGGGCATGAACTGTATGCGCTGTTGAGCGATTGGCCGGGGCGGTGGCTGGGGGTGGTGAATGGGGAGCAGGAGGAGGCGGCGGAGGCGGCGGTGAAGTTGAGCATGGAGCGGGGCAGGCCGTTTGGGAAGGAGGGATGGGTCAAGCGGACGGCGCGGGAGTTAAGGCTGGAGCAGACGCTTCGGCCGCGGGGGCGGCCGGTGGGATGGCGAAAAGGGGGAGAAAGCGGTGGAAATGGGATGGAAAGGTTTGCGTCACCTTTAGTTGAATCCGGCGGGCGAAGCCCATTTCGCCGCGCTGGTGATCCTGATCCACGTCCGCAGTACCTTTTCGGCGTCCGCATGCCTCATCCAGAATTGTCGCAGCGTCGATATCTTGATGATCCTCATGCATCGCCTTCACCAGAGGTGAACTATCGGCCCCGGTCAAGAAAAAGTTTACTGCAAGTGAATGCCGAATGCTAGTCGCTTGCCTGCGTTCCCGCCAAGTGCGGTCCAAATAGTACGTTTTTCATTTTATCTGCTTGTAAACCTCGCCACTCTCGCTCTTCATTGTCGCTTCGGGACCCCAATTCACTTCGACTTTTACAGGGATCCGATTGGTGGACGCTACGACAACCTCGGCCGTCGAATTTGAGGTCACGACCCACGTCCCCGGTTTGTTGTGCCAGCCTGCCGTAACTGTGCCGTCAGGATTGAGTTTGAACCATCGTACCTTTACTTTTGGGTCGGGCCATTTCCATATTGTGCCGGCCAGTTGTTGGCGCAGTTCCTCCATGGCGCCTACATGAACCTCTGGTGTGCCACCGGCGGCGGGCTTGGTCGTGGCCGAGGGAAGTTTGTCGGACCTCTCGGCTCCCACTTGTGCTGATATCCCACGCCTCGGCTGCCTTGCTAATGCTCCCGTCCAGTGACGCCATCAAGATCGCGAACTTCACCAGCGACGACTGAAGTTGGCCTCGATATTCAAGCTTCGAGGCGTCTTCCTTCTGCGCGGTCACTGTCCAAAGCCTTGCGATAGTTCTCGTCAATGATGACACACTCTTCCGTTACCTGCTTGGATATCGCCTTGATCGCGTCGGCCTCTTTTCGGTCGTCGGGCTTTAATCCTGGGGCGAGCAACGCGGTGGCCATGGACTCCTGCAACGCGGCGTAGGCCGCTTTGGTCCGCTGATTTAACGCGGCGAGCGTTCCAGGCTGGTCTTTGTCCAACGCTTCCAAGCCATCGGCCACCGCCTTGTCCACCATACGCAGAAACAGAATGGGGGCGCGGAGCAGTTCGGCGTTGGCGGCATTGGCCCCCTTGAGCTTAAAACGGTAGAGCGGTCGGACGAGGATCTCGCGGTCTTGCACCTGCTCCCATGACAGCATCGCCCAGACGCCGCTCTGGTCGGCTTCGTGCTTCTGGCGCCGCGCCAGCAGCGCCGCCTGATCCTGAGCCAACTGCTTGATTTGCTCGCGGGCCTTGGCAATCTGTTGGTTATTGGCGCGATAGATGAAGTCAAACTGCGGGGAACGGTGGAGCGGGTCATTCCAGGGATCGACCCCGCCCGGATAGATCTTTACGGAGGTGCGCCCGCCTGGGGCGGGGGCGAGGGAGGCGCGGGCTGTCTTGCCGTAATCTTGGTCCCAGGGCACGGGCCCGCCGCCGTTGCGATCCATCAGCTCATTGCCCTTCTCAGTGCGTTCGAGCCGGTCGTATTCCACGCCAACCTTATAGCCGGTGCGAACGAGTGCCTGGTTGATGGTCTTGATGTTGGCCTCCGCGTTGGCCAACTGAAGTAGAAGGGAGAGTTGACGGTCACTGATGCCGTCATCCTGGGCGGCCTGGGTCGCGGGTTTGGTAGCCGGCTCGGCGGCCCAGACGAAGCACGCGGAGATACACATCATCACGAACACCGCGCGTTGGAATGAAAACTTGCCAGTCATTCGGTCTCCAATGTCCGGTTCGACGTGTTAAGATCGCATTATCCCATATTAGCCAGTTCCGCGATATTACAAAAGGGAAACGATTGCCAGCGAAACGATTGCCTTTCCTGCCTCCGGTTTCTCTGATACTTTGGATAAACGGCGGGCAGGGCCCTCCAACATCACCGGTCGTATTGTCATGGAGTGGATATGGGAAAGCGGGACACATTGCGCCATCACCAGCGGCCGGTTGCGTTGCGGAGGGATCATTCTGATCGGCCGGCCTCTTTGCTTCAGCGTTTGGAGCCGCGCATTCATTTCACTGTAGTGCCCTTGCCGGTGGTCGCGGCTCCGGCTTGCGTTCCGGCCGATCATCTCTCGCTGCATCACGCGAAGAAGTTGCCGCCGCAGCCGCCCGCGCCTCTTAGCAAGGTGCTCGATGTGCCCGACTACAAGTGGTATTACGGCTGTTGCCCGACCGCGCTCGGCATGGATCTGGGCTACTGGGACAAGAATGGCTTTCCCGATCTGATCCCCGGCGACAACGGCGATGCCATGACACAAAATGTGAAGGACGCTATTGCCAGTCCGGCCCATATCATCTCGGGCCACGAAAATCGGCCAGGACACTATGGCGGCGCGGGGGACTACCACAACTCGCGATCGTACCCCCAGCACGAGCAAAACCCCGATTGTCTGGCAGACTATGTGCAGGAGATTGATGGCGTAACCAACCCAACCCTGGCGCGGCACGGCCTGCTGCGCTACCTGCACAGCAAGGGCCAATATGGGTGGAATCTCAGCCGGATCAATTACAACCCCAATCTGTGGCATGACGTCGTGAAGTCTATCATCGCCGGCCAGCCGGTGGTGGCGCTGGTGGACGGGTTCAGCACCGGACGACTTTCGCATTGCTGCACGATTGTGGGATACAACAAGGCCAACCACACCTACGCGGTCCACGATGAGATCAACCCCGGCGTGCGGTGGTATGAGTTTGGGCCCATGCGGGCAGGCCATGGATTTGGAGTGCAGAGTGTTTATTTCATCCTGCCGCCGGGAATCACGACGCCCGGAGTGAAGACGGTGGTGCAGAAATAAAGGTTGAGAACCCAGTGCGCGCTCAATCGGGAATCTTTCACGAGGGCTTGCTTTGCGTATTGCGTTTTGCGCAATACGCTCTGGTTTGCTTGCGTAAGATTTAAATATTTGTGCCATCGACCTCCCAAAATACGACCCGCAGTTATGCCCTGGCGCCGGGCGCTGTTGATGAGACCATTGACGTGCAGTCCGAGCCAAATAAAGGTGACGCGAGCGGCCCAGGAGGCGGCGGTGAAGTTGAGAATGGAGCGGGGCAGGGCCTTTGGGAAGGAGGGATGGGTCAAGCGGACGGCACGGGAGTTAAGTCTCGAGGAGACGCTTCGGCCGCGCGGGAGGCCGGTGGGATGGCGAAAAGGGGGAGAAAGCGGCGGAAATCTAAATGTAAAGGTTCGCGTCACGAATGCCATTCGCTTAAGCTCATAACTCCGCGCCCACGCGGGTTTTATAACCGCTCGCGCAAGGCGTGGCCTCCAGGTAGAATGGTGGTGTTACAAGTCACCAACTCAACCGGAGGCCACGGATGGCTATCATCGCTTCGACCCTCGAACGCATCAAGTCCAATCCCCTGGGCTGCCTGGGCGGCAGGGAGCGGGTCAACGAACTATTCAGCGCCGCGGGCCATGTCTGGCGTGACACCCTCTGGGACCCCGCCGCCACCCTGGGCGTGTTCCTCCTCCAGGTGCTCCACGAGAACACGGCCATCTCCCATCTGCGGCACCTGATCAATTTCCCTGTCAAGGAGTCCACCTATTGCGATGCCCGAATGCGTCTGCCCGTGGCGGGCGTGGCCAGGGTGGTCGAGAGCTTGTGTGGCGAAACTTGCGAAAGCAGTGAAAGGAGGCTCTGGCTGGGTCGTCGTGTGTTTGTAGCAGATGCAACCAGTGTGTCCACGGCCGACCGGCCGGCGCTTCAGGACCTGTGGCCCCAGCCATCGGCGCAGAAGCCCGGATGCGGGTTCCCCATGATCAAGTTGCTGGGGCTTCTGGACCTTGCCACCGGCATGATCGTGCACCTGGCAATGATGTGCATGAACGTCCATGAGATGAGCCAGCTGTCCGGCCTGCACCAGATGCTTCAGGTGGGCGACGTGCTGCTGGCCGACCGTGGGTTCTGCTCCTTTGCGCATGTGGCGATGCTGCTGAGATCCTCGGTGGATGCGGTGTTTCGGCTGCATCAGAGACAGATCGTGGACTTCACGCCCAACCGCCCTCACCGCTCAAAGCGGGGCAGGTTCAAAAAGGGGATGCCAACCTCGCGGTTCGTGCGGCGGCTGGGCCACGAGGACCATGTGGTGCAGTGGGCCAGGCCGGTCAGACCCGCCTGGATGAGCCTTGAGGAATATGTGCTGCTGCCGGAATGGGTGGAGGTAAGGGAACTGCGGTTTCGGATCGTGATCAAGGGCCGCCGCACCCGCGTGGTGACGATCGCCACGACGCTGGTGGACGCGATGCTTTATACCAAACATGCCATCGCTCATCTGTACGGCTTGCGATGGGAGATCGAGACCAACTTCCGTCACTTGAAAAAGACGATGAAGATGGAGCATCTCAAGTGTCAGACGCCAGAAGGGGTGATCAAGGAGTTGATGATATTCGTGCTGGTGTACAACCTGATCCGCTCGGCCATGACGCTTGCGGGCCAGTGTCAGGGTGTGAAGACGAATCGGATCAGTTTCATTGACGCCGCGCGCTGGCTGCGCCTACTGCACGCCGCCCCGCAGGAAGGAGTTGATGGAACTGATTGTGAATCCAGTGCGCGACGGACGATGGAACCCGCGTGTGATCAAGCGACGCATGAAGCCTTACGATCTGATGAACAAGCCAAGAAACCAATATGCACAACCTGCTGCGGAACAGGAGGTTGCGGCTTAAGCGAATGGTATTCGCTCGCGTCACCTTTAGTTGAATCCATCAGCAAGAACGCAACCATCACTCCGATGAGCAAGACCACAACCAAACTGGCACCCTGAAATTGCGTCAGCAGGCCCGAAAGAAACAAAGCAACCACACATAAAGGTATCTGAAATAAAAGGCGTGTGCGCATGTGCCACTTCCTTAACTCGCCTTCCACCCACCGCTCGCTCCCGAACGGCCGACTCCGCTTCATACGCACCTCCAGCCGCTCCAGTTCCTTCCCAGTCAACGCCCCAATCACACCAAAAAAATACCCTGCTGCTTCTCACCGTGATCCGCCTCATCGCCGCCCGACGCACTCATTTTGCCGGAAAAATGTAAAACTGGTACGCTGTTGTCATGAAAACCACGCTGGACCTTCCAGATGACCTGGTCAAGGAAATCAAACTTCGCGCGGTACATGACGGGAAAAAGCTGAAAGAGACTGCGGCGGAATTGTTACGCAAGGGGCTGAATGTTGAAACGAAGCATTCACCGGCGACGGTAAGAGTCGGCAAGAAAATTCTCAAGCGCCGCAAGACCATCACCCGCAAATTCATCTCTGGAGAATGGGGTGTGGAGTTAGCTGGCATTGAAGCCAGCCGCACGGCAGACCGCCAGAAGGAAAGCCAGCGCGCCAAAGCCTACCGACGATAAAACTTCCCGCCTCATGGCCATACTTCCAGACACAAATCTGCGGATTGCGTTGACACGGACGGGTTCGCCCCCGTGCCCCTGCATGTACATGCGGGCCTATGGTCACACCTG
>CAWBEY010000005.1:0-742856 GCA_963788015.1 uncultured Phycisphaerales bacterium | reverse complement strand
ATCGAATCGCGCGGCGCGGATTTGAGCCTGTCCACGAGATCGCGGCCATCGCCGAGCGGATTCGATCCAGCACGCTGCACGAGCGGATCCGGGTGGAAGGGTTGCCGGCGGAACTGGCGGCGCTGGCCAACACGTTTAACAGCATGCTGGACCGGCTTGAGGCGTCATTCCAGCGGTTGTCGCGGTTTTCGGCAGACATCGCTCACGAGCTGCGCACGCCGGTGAACAACCTTCGCGGCGTTTCCGAGCTTGCGCTGAGCAAGTCACGGACGCCGGATGAGTATCAGGAGACGCTGGTTTCGTGCATCGAAGAATGCGACCGAATCACGCGGATCATCCAGGCGCTGCTGTTTCTGGCGCGAGCCGATGACCCGCAGACGCATATCAATCGTGAACGGCTGAACGTGGGGGCGGAGCTGGAAAACGTGCGGGAATTTTATGAAGCATCGGCGGCGGACGCGGGGATCGCGCTGCGGGTGGATTGCCCGGCCGAGATTGAGGCGGAGCTGGATCGGACGCTTTTTCAGCGCGCGGTGGGCAATCTGATTTCCAACGCGTTGGCCCACACGCCCTCGGGTGGTCGGATCACGCTGCTGGCGCATCGGGAGGATGGAGTGGTGCGGGTGGCGGTGAGCGATACGGGCAAGGGAATATCGGCCGAGCACCTGCCGCATGTTTTTGACCGGCTTTACCGTGTGGATACGGCCCGGGAGAGCGGGTCGGGGAATCTTGGGCTGGGGCTGGCGATCGTGAAGTCGATTACGACGCTGCATAAGGGGTCGGTGCAAATAGCCAGCGAGCCGGATCGGGGGACGCGGGTGAGTTTGGAGTTTCCAGTGAACGGGTAGGGTGGGGCCACAGTGGGTTTTTACCACGGAGAACACGGAGGACACGGAGAAAGAACTTGTGGAGGTGGCAGAAATTGGCGGGCTTTGGGGGTAACTTCTTTAGTTATTTTTGTTTGAATTGGCGTTACGCTTTGTGCTGCTTGACAACTTGCTCGGGCGGGGCGCCCGAGCCACGTTTGTTTTGGGGGGAGTGTTTAGGGGGGGCGGAGTTCGTGGACTATGGCGATTACGCCGCCGGCGTTGGAGATGGCTTCGTAAATGGGGCGGTAGTCTTTGAAGGTTAGTTTTTTGTCGCAGGAGAAGCGGACCTCGCAATCGGCGGGATCGGTATGGCCGGCGAGGAGGCCCTTGAGCTCTGTCTCGAGGGCGTCGGCACTGCCCATGTGTTCGCCATTGAGAAGAAGCTGCGATTGGGAGTCGATGGTGACGCTGACAGAGGCTTCGCTGGCGCGGTTGGCGGGAGATCGGGAAGGGCGACTGCGCTTTGGTCGCGCATGAAGGAAGAACTGAGCATGAAGAAGAAGATGATCAGAAAGGCGATGTCGGCCAGGCTGACCATCTGGGTTTCCTTGACCGGCTCAGGGCGTCGGATGCGCAGGCGCATGGGCGGCCTCCGGTGAAATCAGGACGCTTCCGCCGGCCTTCTGGACGGCGTAGAAGATGTCGGCGTTGCGCTGGAAAGAGAGATCGTCGGAGGGGCGGACAACTACGACCCGGTCTTCGTCGCTTTGGGCGCTTGCGAGCAGCGTGGCGATGCGCGGCTGGAGATCGTCGAGAGGGACGTCCTTGCCGTCCAGGGTGAGGGCGGCTTCGGTGGCGCGGAGGGTGATGGGATGGTGAGTGGGAGATGAGGCGGCGGGCTGTTCTTCAGCACCGCCGCCGGGGAGGACGACACTCAGGACGTCGCTCTTGAGGAACGTCGAGGCGATGAGGAAGAAGATGATGATCTGCCAGGCGATATCGGCCAGGGAGATGAAGGGGATGTAGGGCGGGGGGATGGAGTGGCGGCGGATGTTCATTGGTCGGTAGGCAGAGGGTTCGGCGTTCGGGGTTCAGGGTCGGGGTTCAGGGTTCAGGGTTCAGGGTTCAGGGGTTCAGTGGGTGGTGGGTGGGGTTATTCGGTGGTTTGGAGGCGGGATTGGGCCATTTTTTTCCAGAGGCCTTTGCGTTGGGCGTTGAGGACTTGCTCGACGAGTTTGGTGCCGGCGGTTTGGACTCGGAGGATGAAGTGGTTGACGCGGGTGGTGAAGTAGTTGTATTCGACAGTGGCGAGAGCGGCGACGATCAGGCCGCCGGCGGTGCAGAGGAGTGCTTCGCCGATGCCGCGGGAGACGACGGCGGGCGTCATGGTGTTGGCCTGGGCGGAGGAGAGGAACGCGCGGATCATGCCGACCACGGTGCCCATCATGCCGAGGATGGGAGCGAGGCTGGCGGTGGTGGCCAGGACGGTGAGGTTTTGTTCCAGGAAGCTCATGACGTGAACGCCGTGATCTTCCATGGCCTGCACAATGCCTTCTTCGATTTCTTCGGGGCGTTTGCCGATTTCTTCCAGGAAGATGAGCTTCTTGAGGCCGATGGCGAGGGTCTCGGCGACGGGGCCGGTGGATTTTTCACAGAGCGCGGTGGCGCCGTCCAGATCACCCTGCTCCAGGGCGCGCGACACACGAGCAAGCAGATCGTCGGAGTCGATATCGGCCTTGCGCAATGTGATAAAGCGTTCGAGCGTGACGGCGAGGCTGATGATGGAGCAGCCGGTGATGATCCACAGGGCCCAGCCGCCGCGGATAATGAGGTCGAGCATGGGGTGGTGTCCTTGAATGCGGCCCGTGCAGGCGGCACAGTTGATACTGGTGGAGCGGCGGGCGCGTTGCGGTTCACCAGCGGTCGGTGTCGGTGATGCTGAGGAAAAATTCCTTGCCGGTCTCGATGATGAGAGTGTTCGGGCCTTTCTGGAGCGTCACGGGGATGCGCTCCCGGCCGGCGTGCCAGCCGGTCCAGACGCCCCGATCGGGGGTGAAGATTCGCCGGCCATTCAGCCAGATGGATTGGAGGCCCGCGCCGGTATTGACGAAGACTTCGCGCGGCTGGGCGACTTCCACCGTCGCGATGCCAATGATAGGATTTGGCCGGTGCGACAATCTTGTCGAGGCTGAGGGCGAAGCCGCGCTGGCGCTCGCATTCGAGCCACCAACTCGGCTGCTTTTCCGACACGGGGATGTGGACGGGCTTGAAGCGATCGTCTGGCTTGACGGCGACGGCCGATTGCTCATCCAGCGGCGGCTCTTTGTCGAGGGTGGGGCGGATTTGCCAATCGCGGACGACGCCTGGCCAGAGGTCGAGCTTCAGTTGCTCCGGGACCACGACGTCTTTGTATCCCAGGGCATCGAGGACGGCGCGGGCGATGATGCGCTGGCCGGCGAAGTTGGGGTGAACGTGATCTTCTTCCATGACCTCGATGCCGGCCTCCCGGGCTTTTTGCATCAGGGCATTGACCTCGGCGACTTTCGCACCGTGTTTCCTCGCGACGTCGTGAAGGATGGCGTTGTAACTGGCGAGATGTTTGTCGGCGTCGGCGTGGCGCTGGCCCAGGATGGTGGTCGTGAGGATCAGGAGGGGAATGTGTTCCTGCTGAAGGCGGTCGGCGATGGCTGAGACTTCGGCCTCGGTAATCGGCGTCGGGCACTTTGTGAAGCACGTCGTTGATGCCGGCGCTGAGGGTGACGAGGGTGGGGTGATACGCCAGCACGTCACGGTCAAGACGCTTTCTCATGTCGGCGGCGGTGTTGCCGCCGATGCCGGCGTTGATGAAGAGGGGGGACTGGTTGTGGGCCTCTTCGAGCGCCTGCTGGATCAGGAGCGGGTAGGTGTTACCGTCGGTGATGGAATCGCCAAGGACGACAAACGTCGGCGAGGCGGCTTGCGTGGCGGGGGCGGCTCGGTGCGGAAACCCGCGAGGATGAAGATGCAGAGGAAGAGGATAGTGAGCTTCACGGCAGGCACTTAGGGTTTGGCTGCGGGGGGATTGGCGGCTTGGAAGAGGGTGCCGTCTTCGGTGAGGATCAGGAGATCGTCGGCCTTGTCGCCGCCGATGTCAGCGCCGACGAGTTGGGTGCCGGGGGTGATGGGGAATGGGCCGCCCTTTAGATCTTTGTCTGCGTCGGGGTTCACGAGATAGGCCCCGAAGCCGCGATTGACCAGGAGAAGGCCGGCGGTTGGGGAGACGATCAGCAGATCTGGGCGGCCGTCGCCATTCATGTCGAGGGGGACCAGCTTACCGCTGGCGAGCCAGTTGGGTTTGTCTTTGTTATAGACTTCCAGTTTTTCGCCGGTGAGTTTCGTGAAGTCGGCGGGTGGATCGTCGCCGGCGACGGCGTAGCGGGTGATTCCGGTGTCGCGCAGGACGATGACGTGGAGCTGGCCATCGTCGCCAAAATCGCCGAAGGCGGCGGCCGAGGGGGGCGTTTTTTCGTCCTGCCACAGTTGCCTGGCGGGACGCGCGGTCCATGGCTTGTCAGGCGCGCCGGGGTTTTCAAACACGAGGAGCTCGCCGGTTTTTTTCAGGGCGATGACGTCGGCCTTCTTGTCGCCGGTGACGTCGGCCAGGGCAATGGCGAGAAGATCGGCGTCGGGGGGGAGATCAAGCTTGGCGGGCAAAGGAGTGAATTTGCCGGCATCGATCGTGTAGAGGGTTTTGCCGACAAGAACTGCTCGCTTGCCATCGCCATTGAGATCACCGACGGCGGCGTGAAGGCCGCCGGGGAGGGGTTCGCCGATGGGAGCAAATGTTTTATCGGCGCTGGCGAAGGCGTGGGTTGCGTCGGCGGCGGGGACAAGCAGGGTGGCTTTTTTGTC
The DNA here is from genome assembly GCA_963788015.1 of uncultured Phycisphaerales bacterium. Classification (GTDB taxonomy): domain Bacteria; phylum Planctomycetota; class Phycisphaerae; order Tepidisphaerales; family Tepidisphaeraceae; genus JBBRHH01. Next base: position 738,156 of record CAWBEY010000005.1, on the reverse strand, counting down.
GGCGCTGAGATCGGAGGCGATCAGGGCAGCAGGTTTTGAGACTTTGAGCTTGGCGATTTCTTTGATGCCGCCGGTGAAGACTTTGTTTTCGGTCTTGTCGAGAAGCGGGTGCTTGCCGTCTTTGATCTGGGCGATGAGCTCCTGGAGGGCAACGGTTCGGCCGGGGAAGGTGCGGTAGAAGTCCTGCTTTTCCTGCTTCACGAGCCACATTGCCGGCGTTGACTTTGGGACCAGCGTCGCGATGAGCCAGCGATCCGACACGCGCAGGGTTGCCGTGTCAGGCCGCTTTGTGGCGACGAAGACCATCACCGGCTGGCCTTCGGCGGCGTCTTTCAGCAGGTCGGCCTGTTGAAATCGGATGCGCACATGGTTGGCTGCGGCGTCGCCTTTGTAGGTTTGGGTGATATCCACTTCAAGCAACTGGTGCTCGGCGTCGATCTTGACGATCTTGCCGGCCGACACGTCTTTCGAGGTGGCGTACATCTCCGTGACTTTAAGGCCGACTTCAAACACGGCCGAGGCACGCGGGACATTCACGGCGACGATTGTGGCGATTGCGAGGACAGCGGCGAAACGAGCCTTCATGAGCGAATCCTTCTCTTTTTAGGCGATCTTCAGGAGCCAGCGCAGGCCGAACATGATAGGCAGGTAGGCCAGCAGGTAGACGATGAGCCAGTCGGCGGGCCACCACCATTTCTTTTCGGCGTCGCGCGGCTTGATATGCTCCAGGGGCGGCCAGAATGGGTGGGGATTGCCGGTGAGGGTGTAGGAGACTTTCAGGGATTTAAGGGGCGAGCCGGGATCGCCGAGGATTTCTTTTGGCGCGGGCGGGGCGGCATTGCCAAGGACTGCGTTGACGGTGAGAGGATCAGCACCCGGCGTGGTGATCGTGATCGGGAAACGCCCCTGCGCATCGGGCGCGGGCTTGATGTTCCACGAGAAAGATTGCGGGGGGACGCCGGCGTTCACGTACGCTTCAAGCTCGGCCAGCTTAGCCGCACGGGCCTGGCGGGCTGCTTCTTGAACGTCCCAGGGGAGGGCGGAGGTGTCGGTGTTCCTACGAAACTCGGCCTCGATGCGCTCGAGCGTGTTCTTGATCGGCGGCAGCGTTCGGCGTTTGCGATGAAGGATCGGTCAACCGCAGCTTCGGCGCCACGTGCACCGTCACGGGATGAAGCCAGTTGCTGTCGAGCGTGGCCGAGGCCTGAATGGATGTTCCCGGCTGCGCGTTCCAGGAGGTGGGATCGACGCGCAGCGGCAGCCAGAGGAACGTCATCACCATCGGCCCCAGGGCGATCGCCAGCGGGAGCATGGCGGCGGCGGCGGTGCGCATCTGAACCGGGCCGGCCAGACGCATCATCGCAAGCCGGCGCGGCGAGCCTGCGGGAAGAGCGCCGGCGCGGGCGGTGAGGATGGCGGCGCGGCGTTTGGCTTCGAGGAGTCGCGGGTTGTCGGTCAAGCGCCATTGCAGCAGCATGGTGAGGGCGGCAACCCCGCCGGCGACGATCGCGACGGTGGCGGGATATCCAAACCAGCGCACCAGCGGCCAAAGGAAAATGTCGAGGAATGAGAGCGATGGGCCGTAAAGCCAGTGATCGGGGAGAAGGAAAACCGCCAGGAGATAAACGCCCCAGACGGCGAGGCAGATGTTGCGAACCTTGGCCGCCCAGCGCTCGCGCCGGCCGGCAATGGGGGGTATTAATTCCAGGGGGATGCGGGTGTCGTCGGGGGATTCCTGCGTGGGGGCGGTGCTGGAGGCAGGAGGTCGTCGGTGATTCGGCTGACGGTTCCGTGACGGCCATCGACGGCAATGATTTCGGCTTCCTTAAAGAGGGTCGTCGCGCCGGGAACTACGACGGCGGGGATGCTCATTTCGCGGGCGACGACGGCACCATGCGAGAGGGTGCCGCCGCATTCGAGGACCAGGCCGGCGGCGTTGACGAAGAGGGGCGTCCAGCCGGGATCGGTGGACGGGCAGACGAGGATATAGCCTTTGCCCAGATCGCCAGCTTCCTGCGGTTTGAAGACGATGCGGGCGGGGCCGGTGGCGGCGCCGGTGGAGATGGCCAGGCCCGGATGTGAGGCTTTGGACTCGATTCGCGGCGGCTCGCCAAGGGCGTTGATGCCGGCTTCATCAATGACGAAGGGGAGGACGAGTCGCTTTTCGGCCCGGAAGATTTTCTTGCGCTCGCTGAGCAGATGATGCGGCGCGAATCCGACCTTCACCGCGTCGAAAAGTTCTTCCTGGGAAAGCTGAAAGACATCCTCGCCGATCTCCAGACGCCGGCCCATTTCGAGGGCGAGGTCGCGGAGGAGATCGTAGCCGAGCATGAGGTAGTACTTGCCATCCTCGCGAAACACGAGGTATCGGCGGGCGCGGTCGATGTGCGCGTCGAGATCGGCGGCATCTCGTGGCGCAAGCGAGGTGCGGAGCGTTTGGAGCCTGGCGGCTGTGGTCTTGGCGCGTTCCGCGTGCAGGCGGGCGGGGTCGGCGCCGTCTTTGAGGCGAGAGGCCATGGCCAGAAGCTCGTCGCGCTGCTCGCGCCAGCGCGGGGTGGCCAGATCAAACTCGGCGGGGGCGCGGTGGCCAAACTCGGCGAGCCACTGGTCGGGCGAAATCGACTGGTTTGCGAGCTGGTACATCCGGGCGTTGGCCTGCAGGGTTTTGTCGGGGGTTTGGCCCGAGGCGAGCATGGAGGCCAGGGTGTCGGCGTCTTCGTCCCAGAAGTTTTCCTGGATAAAGGTCTTCAGGTCGGCCAGCGCCATGCCGCCGATGAGGCTTGGCATGAGCGATTGGGGGGCGAACTCACCAAGGACGCGCTGTTCGCGGATTTGCCACAGATCGATTAATTCCTGTGGCGAAAGGCTCGACAGGTTGTGCTGCTTTTGCGCGTGGCACCATTGCACAAACTCGGGGATGATATCTGTCTGCAAGATCGCGGTCGAAGGTTTCGGCCATTTGTTGCAGCTTGGCGTTGACAGCGCCGACGCGCCGGCCGGCGGCCATGCGGGCGGTGAACGACCCGGCCGGAATGGTGGGCGGAGATTGCGAGGCGTCGGGATCGTTGCGAACGTGGTCCAGGTCATACTTAAATGGATACGCCTCGAAGAACATTTCCGAGGCGAGCGACAGGTCCATGAAGAGCTTGCCGCCGATGCGTTCGAGGAAGCCGTCGCGGCAGACTTGTTCGGAGGGCTCGAAGCCGGCATGGCGATACATAGCGCCAAAGCCGCCCGCGCCGGACATGAAACGTTTGATGACGCTCCAGGTGAGGGGCGTGGGGTGGGGGAGGGTTTCGCTGATGTTGTGCTGAACCCACGGCCCTCGCCCCGCCGCCACCCACTCGCGCAGCGTGGCGCGCGTGGATTGGAGAAGCTGCTCGTAGGTTTCGGCGTCGGCGAGGGTGGTGATGGGGCGAGACTGGAGGACGAAGAGCTCGCCGTCGTGGATGGCCCATTCGACGTCCTGGGGCGCGCCGAAATGATCGGCCGCGCGACGGCCGATTTCCCAGAGCTTGGCCACGTCGCTGGAGCGCACGCACGGGAGGCGGCGGCGATCTTCCTCGACGGGTTGCTCCTGGCCGTCTTCAGCGCGGACAAGGATGCGCTTGTCAGCGATGTTGGCGTGGATGACCCGCCCCGTCTGGCAATCCAGGCGAAGGATGTCCGGCTGGACCAGGCCCGAAACGACTGCTTCGCCCAGGCCCCAGCTTGCTTCGATGAGCATTTCCTGCGCGCGAGCCGCTTTGCGGGTTGGCGCTGAAGAGGACGCCGGCCACGTCGGCCGGGACGAGTTTCTGCACGACAACCGCCATGGCGACCTGGTTGATGTCGATGCCATGTTCGGAGAGGTAGGCGCGGGTGCGCGGGCTGTCGAGGCTGGCCCAGCAGCATTGGACTGCGTTGAGCAGGCCATCTTCGGTGGAGACGTCGAGGAATGTTTCATATTGGCCGGCCATGGAGGCCTGGGCCATGTCTTCGGCCGTGGCGCTGGAGCGGACGGCGACGCGCCCGCCGCCCAGGGAGCGATAGGCCTCGCGGATTTGCTCGCCCAGGCCGTTGACGCCCTGACGCAGATCGTGGCCGCGTGCGTAGCGATAACCTTCGGTGGTGACGACAAAGCCGCCGGGGACGGGGAAGCCGGCGCGGATGAGCACGCCGAGATTAACGGCCTTGCCGCCGGCGACGGACTTGTCGCGACATTCAGAAAGCAGTTGCAGGACATGCGGGCTGGTGTTCATTGCGCCACCTTCCCGCCGATAAAGCAGCGCAGGCCGCCGGTTTCACTGCCCACAAATACTCGGCCGCCGGCGATGATGGGCGAGCTGAAACAGCCAACAGGAGTCTCCTGTCCTGGCTCGTTTAATGAATGATCCTTCTCGATCAGATGCCCGTCGAGCGCATCAAGCACAACGAGCTGGCCATCTTTGCTGACGGCGTAGATGGTTTTACCGGCGAGGGCGGGGCCGGCCAGGACGGGGGAGTCGCCATTCACGCGCTGTCGCCAGAGGATCTTGCCGTCGGGTTGATTGAGCGCGAGGATTTCGCCGCTTCGGACTGGGACAATGAGCTTGCCATCGTGGGCTGCGATCGCGCCCAGCACACTGTCGCCGGCATCCAGGCGCCAGTGTTCGTGGCCGGTCTTGGCGTCGAGCGCCAGCACAAGGCCGGCGGGATGTGGATCGGTGAAGACGTAATCGCAGTTGCCCGCGCCCACGATGACCAGGCCGCCGGAAAGTGTGATCGCGCCCGTGACGGGGTAGGGCGCGTCGGTCTGCCAGAGGATGCGCGGAAGATTTTTCTGCCGCAGCTCGTCATCGCTTTGGCTGCGGAGGGCGACGATCTTGTTCCCGTTAAAACCGCTGCCGATGTAGACCGTGCCATCGGGGGAGATGGCGGGAGAGCTCTCGGGATCGTTCACCTGGGCGCGCCATAGTTCCTGGCCATCCGAGATGCGGACGGCAAGGACGAAGCCCGGGTCGCCGTCGGCCTTGTGGGCGGCATCTTCGATAGCCGCCGCGCCGGCAACGACCATGTCGCCGAGAATGGCGGGGGACGATTCGATGTGGAGGGGCGTTTTCACCGACCAATGGATCTTGCCAGTGTCGGCCTCGAAGCAGAGCAGTTCGCTGTCGCGGCTGTCATGCAGGCCCTGGCCGATGACAAGGTATTTGCCGTCGGCGGTGAGCGCGGGGGAGCTGAAAAAGGGTTTGAGATATTCGTCGCCGAGTTTTTCGGTTTTCCAGACGTCCTGGCCGGTATTGACGTCGCGGCAGAAGACCACGCCGCTGAAGCCGGTGGGATCCTTGCTGCACAGTGCGCGTGTAGACGCGATCGCCACGGACGATCGGCGAGGACAGGAACATGGTGTCGGGTTCGTTGAAGGTCCAGGCGGTGGCGAGGCGCAGGGGAACGTGGCCGCCGTCGTAGCCGCAGCGGGCGTAGTCGCCACGGAATACCGTCAGGGTGTTGCGAGCGCTGGCCTGGGTTGTGGGCGGACTGCCGCCGAGGATGAGGGGGAGGCCCGCCTTTTCACGCTCCAACGCTTCAACGGCGTATCGGGCCCAGTTGGTCTTTTCGATTGCCGGGAGCGCCGGTTTTGCCTTAGCGCTGGCGGCATGTCCACTGGCGAGGCTGAAGATCAGGATGGCGGAGATGAGAAGGACGACAACCACCGTCCCGGCGACAAGCGGGCGCTGTTTGCAGATGCGGATCAGCTCGCGCGGCTTGAAGATGTTGGAGACGCTGGCAAGGCCCGCGACCAATGCGGGGAGCAGTGCTGTTCCGGCATTGACGAAGATGGGGACGACGGCCAGTGAATCGACATTTGGGGAGATCATGAAGGTTGAATCAATTTCTTAACGCCCACGGTTGATGCATACATATCGCGGCGCCGCTACGTTCGCAACGCGGCTTGCGGCTCCAGGGCGGTTGTAAAAGCTGACAACGTATGAACCGCAAGGGTCGTAGTTTGTATACAAGAGTGTGGGCAGGACTGTTGCCTGACGGAATGCTCGGCAATTCGTCATGCAAATGATCGCAAACATTTTTCCAATTGGTTCTCGCAAAGGGGGCGGTTTGTGTATACCGTGAACGGAATCGCGACGGGACACACGGTTATCTGGAGGCATTGATGATTCGCCTGCTGGCCTGGGTTAAAACTCGACGTCTCCTGTGTTGCGGGCTGTTCTCGCTCGCACTGGTCGGCTTGCCCCCCCGGCCGGCCAATGCCGAGCCTTTGTCGCCTGAAGACGCGGCCGCGCAGGTTCTCAACAGTGCCCGGCACGCCTACAACGAACAGAAATATGACGTCGCGGCCGAGCGGTTCCGGGAGTTTCTGAAGACCTATGGCGGCAGCAAACAGACCGTGGCTGCACAGTATGGATTGGGGCTGTCGCTTCTGGAGTTCCCGGAAAAGGACTACGCCAAGATCGTCGAGGCGCTGCAGGCGCCGGCGGCCAATGGCGAATTCGCTGATCGGGCATACGCACAATATTATCTGGGGAGCGCGTACCGGGGGATGGGGAACCAGGAAATCGCCAAGGCAACACCGGCAGACGCTCCGCAGCGCCGGGCGACGGCCAACCAGCGGTTTGATGAGGCGGGGCGGCAGTTTGGGGCTGCGGCCGTTTCGTTTGCCGCGCGCGTGAAGGCGGGTGGGGGCGGGGATGATCTGGAGTGGTCGGCTCGGGCGCGTTGCGGTCAGGCCGAGATGCTGCTGCGGACTGAAAAGTATAAGGAAGCCCATGACATCGCGGCCGCGATCGTCGCGGATGCATCGCTTGCGAAGAGCAAGTATCGGCCGCTCGCGTTGTATCACCTGGGATACGCGAATTTTAATTTGAAGGATTATCTGGAGGCTGGCCGGGCACTGAGCCAACTGGCGCCGTTCCAGCAGGAGTTTGCACTGCACGCGCGATATCTTCTGGCTCGGACGCACCATCTTTCCAACGAGCATCCAGAGGCGGCGCTGCAATACAAGGCCGTTTTGGTGGGATACGACGATCAGAAAAAGGCGGCCGAGCAGGCGCTGAAAAATCCGGACGCGCTGAAAGACAAGCCGGATCAGAAGGCGGCTTACGAGGCACTCGTCCGCAATCCGGCCCCCGATTACGTCGTTCGGGCGGCCTTCTATAACGCGATTCTGCTGTACGAGGACAACAAGGTCAGCGATGCCTCGGACCAGCTCACGGTTTTTATTCAGCAGAACCCCAAGTCGCCGTTGCTTCCAGAGGCGCAGCTTCGCCAGGGCCTGTGCCAGGTGCAGCTTGGGAAGTTCCAGGATGCGCTCAACACGCTGACGCCGCTGCGCGAGAATCCCGCGCTGGCCGATCAGGCGACGTGGTGGCACGCACGGGCGCGGATGGGCGTGGCGGATGCCAACAACGCTGACCAGGTGGCTCAGGCGCTGCGCGAGGCCATTGAGGAGATGAAGCGGGCGGCGGAAAAGGCCGCGGCGTCGAAAGATCCAGCAGCCAAGGCGCGGCGGGGGGACATCCTGCTGGATTTGGCCGACAACCTGCAGCAGAACAAACAATACAAGGAGGCGGCCGCGCTGTATCAGCAGGTGATCGCCGAAAACAACAACCCCGACCGCAACGAAGAGGCGATGCAGCGACAGGTAACCGCGCTGCACCTGGCGGGGCAGTATCGGGAATCCGACGACCTGGCCAAAAAATTTGAGACGACTTATCCCAAGAGCACGCTTTTGGCGGCGGTGCTGTTCCGCAGCGCGGAGAACACGTATTTGACGGCGACAACGGCCGCGGCCGCCCAGCCGCCCGCGCCGCGCGAGCAGTTGAATGCGATGTACGAAGATGCGATCAAACGCTATCAGCGCGTCTTAGATAAGTACCCCGAGTTTCAATACATCAGCATGGCACGCCAGGGGGTGGCGATGTGCCATTACAAGCTGGGGCGCTATCCGCAGGCCATCGCTCTTTTGGAGCAGATCCCGGATGCCGATCGCAACGGCGATCTGGCGAGCGTGCCGTATCTCCTGGCCGATTGCCTTCTTCGCACCCTGCCGAGTGACGCCGAGGCGACCGATGGTTTGACGTCAGGGCGGCTTGTGGAGACTGCCGAGGCGGCCGCCAAATTGCTCGACACCTTCGTCGCCGTCATCCCCAATCAGGAACCCAATCAGCAGGTAAAAAATCCGAACTGGCCTGACGCGCTCTTGAAGCTGGCGCACACCCACGTCCGCATCGCAACACAGATGGCCAATCCGGAGGATCGGAAAAAGGAGCTCACCGCCGCGCGCGAGACGCTGGATCGTTTCAATCAGCAATACGCGCAGCATCCGTTGCAACCTGTGGCCGTATTTGAGCGGGCCAAGACGCTGGCGCTGGCGGGGGACTTTGGCGGTGCGATCAATGAGCTTGGGAAATTCCAGAAGGATCCGCTGCGCAGCTCGAACGTGGCGCCGCTGGCGATTCTGCGGCTCTCGACGTTGCAGCGATCCCAGAACAAGCCGGCCGAGGCCGCCAAGGCGCTGGAGCAGATTCGTCAGGAGCAGGAGGCGGCGCTTCTGAAGGATCCGGCGCGGGCGGACGTGGTGCCTTTGTTGCAGTACGAGCATGGGCTGGCGCTGAAGGAATCTGGAAAACTCCCTGAAGCACGGGCGATTTTTGATGGGATGGTCAAGCAGTTCGCGGGTAAGCCGCAGGCGCTGAACGCGATCTGGCGCAGGGCGCAGTGCCGTCGAGAAGAGGCGCTGGCTCAGGTGGCGGCGGCCAAGAAAGTGCTTGCCAAGTCAGGCCGCTCGAGTGAAGAGGCGGCGGCCGCCAACAAGAGCATCGCCGACGCGATCAAGACAATTGGCGAGCTTCCAGATCAGTTGCTGGCGCAGGCGCAGCAGCTTGGGCCGAAGGCCGCGGGCACGGAACCGCACTTGCGGCTGCTGTACGAGGCGGCCTGGTGTTATCGCACCCTAAGTGAGGCAGAGGTGGAAGCGGCGCGGCAGAAGATGCAGGCCGAGTCAGTGGACAAATTGAAGGCGAAGCTATCGCGTGACAACCCGCCTGGGCAGATTCCAGCGCCAACGCGCGGGCCGGACATTGCGCTGTCGGCGATTCCTGTGCAGCCCTCTGAACAAAAAGCGCGCGACCAATACAAAGCGATGATCGCGGCCGCCCCGGATCATGCACTGGCCAACCAGGCCCGTCTTGAATGGGCGGAGCTTCTGGCTCAGCGCAATGAAATTGACCCGGCCATCGATCTGCTCGCCGCCGCCATGGACAAAGACCCTTCAGCGGAACTGGCCGAAAAGCTGCGCTGCCGATTGGCGGCGTGTCATCTGGCCAAAAATGACGCGAAGACGGCACTTCCGATTATTGAAGCGGTTGCCAACAAGAAAGACAGCGCAATGGCGCCGCAGGCGCGGTTCCTTGCCGGCGAGGCTTTCATTCAGCAGCAGGATTGGCCCAAGGCCGATCGAGCGCCTGCAGCCGTTCCGCGACCAGGATCCCTGGCGCAACAGCCCCGATCTGGCCGACCATGCCCTGGTGCGGCTTGGGTTTGCCTTCGCCAGCGCCGGCAACTGGGACCAGAGCCGCCAGACTTATGAGGCGCTGGTTGGAAGATTTGGCCAAAGTCAATGGGTGGATGAGGCGCGCTACGGCATTGGCTTGGCGCTTCAGAACCAGAAAAACTACGATGGGGCGGCCAACGCGTTTGCCGAGGTGACGCGCCATAACGCCGCCGAGGTCGCGGCCAAGTCGCAGTTGCAAATCGGCTTGTGCCGTCTGGAGCAAAAGCGATTTGACGAGGCGGCCTCGGCGCTTCTGATTGTTCCATTTACCTACGATTATCCACAAGTCAGCGCGGCCGCGTGGTGCGAAGCCGGGCGTGCTTACAGCGAAGGCAAGCACAACGCCGAGGCAACCAAGGCGCTTCAGCATGTCATCAATGACCATGCCAACACTCCGTGGGCCGATGTCGCGAAAAAGCGGCTGACGGAATTGAAATGACCAGCGCGTGGCAGAGAACAGGATTGTCAGATGATTAAATATCGAAAACTACTTGCGCTGGCGTGCGTTGCGGTGGCGCTTCTGCTGCCGAGCCGGCAGGCATGGGCGTATGTTGAAATCGTCTACCCGCTTGGCCGGATTATTCAGGAGTCCAGCAACATCGTCATCATGAAGGTGGATAAGGTAGACAAGGAAAAGAACACGATCATCTACCGCAAGGTGGCTGACATTAAGGGGACGCATCCGGGCGAAACCATTAAGCACATGATCGCCCACAACGGGTTCAACCCGCGCGAGTGGCAGTTTGTGATGCAGTGGGCCGAGCCGGGGCAGATAGCCGTCATGTTTCATAACGGCGGGGCTGCCGAGACGTGCATCAACAACTACTGGTACCAAACCTACTCCGGCGAGTGGTGGAACATGAGCCACGGCGAGCCGTACCTCCTTCGCTCGTACGCTGGAAAGCCCGAAAAACTGGCGCAGATGCTTCCCGACATGATGAAGGGTGGGGAAGTCACGGTGCCGGCCATGGTGGATGGCGATAAGATGTCGCTCCAGACGCGCACGGCCCGCCTTCAGCGCATCAAGGCCAGCCTGAAGATCACCGACTACAACGCCAAGCGCGACTTCGCGGGCTGGGGCGTGGAAGAGTTCCGCGCGGTGCAGGACATGCCAGGCTTCTCGCAATATTCAGGGCTGGCCCGCACCGATCCCGGCGCCCGCGGCGTCGCCATCGCCGACATTGACGGCGACGGCAAGCCGGACGTGTGCCTCTTTGGGCTTGGGAAAGTGGCGCTGCTTCAAAACGCCGGCGGATCGCTCAACGAAGTGCCGCTTCCCATCACGGGCGGCGCGCACGACGCGGCCTTCGCGGATTACAACGGTGATGGCAAGCCGGATCTGCTGCTGGCCACGCCGACCGGCCCAAAGCTCCTCACCAACCATGCCGGTGTATTTAAGGATGACAGCGCGGGGCTGCCCAAAGAGGCTTATTACAACCTCACCGCCTGCGCCTGGATCGACTACGACGGCAACGGCCGGCCTGACATTCTTCTGGCCGACGCTTACAAAGGTCTGCGCCTCTACCGCAACAAGAGCGCCGACCCGAAGCCTGACGTGTCGATCACGATGGGCAAGTGGCATTTCACCGGCCCGTTCGATAATCAAAACGGGCAGGGATTGAACACGCCCTTCGCCCCCGAAAAAGAGCTTGACCTAGCGAAGCAGTACGACGTGAAGAATGGCCAGAAGGCGGGCTGGACGGAAGCCGAATTCGCGGATTCGTCGATGAACGATCTGCGCGTCTTCAGCCCGTTCGGCAACGACAACAACGTCATCTATCTTTATCGCGAAGTGCAGGCGAAGCAGGCGATGGATCTGCCGGTGTGGATGCACACCGACGACGCCGCCAGTGTCTGGGTCAATGGCAAAAAGCTCGACCTCGCGGCCGCCAACAACGACAAAGGCGCAAAGCCCCTCATCAAGATTGCCCTGAGCGCCGGCAAGAACACCGTGCTGGTCAAGATCGCGCACAAAGACGGCCCGTGCGGATTTTTCTTCGCACCCAATGCCCCCGTCGGTGTCATCACGCCGCTGTTTGAAGACGTGACCGACAAGGTTGGGCTGGGCACTGCCGGGGCGGCCGGCACGGTTCGTGGCGATCAGTTGATCATCGCCGACGTGGATGGCGATGGCCGGCCTGATGTGCTGTTTTGCGGCGGCGAGGGCGTGCTGCTGCTCAACAAGCCCAGCGGGTTTGTGGAAGCCAAAGATTCGGGATTGAAGATTCAGACCGGCCGCATTCGCCCCGTCTTCGGCGATTTTATAGGCGACGGCAGGCAGCATCTGTTCGTCCCACAGAACGGCATCAGCCGGCTGTATCGCAATGATGGCAAAGGCCATTTCACCGACGTCACTGCCCAATCGGGCGCACTTGCTCAGCCCATCGGCGACGCCACCTGCGGGGCCTTCTCGGATTTTGGCCGCACCGGCAGACTGGATCTTTTTGTCGGCTGCATCAAAGGCCCCAACCGCTATTTTCGCAACATGGGCAACGGCGTGTTCGCTGATGGCGGCGATGAGATCGGCTTGTATCAGCGCGTCTTTAATACGCGCGGCGATGGCCGTCGTTGATCTGAACAAGGACGGGGTGCCGGATTTCATTTTCAACAACGAAGGGCAGGAATCGTCCTGCCTGATCGGCAACCCCAACCGGCTGCAAATCGGCGCCGGTGCTACCGGCAACTCCACCCGTTCAAATGACTCCGCCAACGCGGATGACAGCAGGAGAAATGATGAAAGCTCTTCCAAAACGCAGGTGGCCTCGATGGGCTATTTCAATCTGCGCAGCCTCGGCGTGCTTGGGCTGGTCGTTGCTGGTTTGTTCGTCATCCGACGCCGCCGACTGGCCCACCAATCGTGGTAACCCCCAGCGCACCGGCAACGTGGATGAACAGCCCGGCCCCAAAACCGCCGGCGTGATCTGGGCCTACAAGGCCCAGGAAAACTTCATCGCCACGCCCGTGCCCGGTCCAAACAGTCTTTATGTTTCCAGCCTCGGTGCGTTCAACACGGGGCAGTTTCATGCCCTTTCCATCGAGCCAACGGCGCCCGAGCGCCTCTTGTGGACCAAATCGGCCCCTTACCTAAAGCTGCCCACCGTTTCAGCGCCGGCCGTGGTCGAAGGGTTGATGTATTTCGGCGACGGCATGCACCAGACCGACGGCGCTATTCTCCATTGCCTGCAGGCCGACAGCGGCGTGCCGATGTGGGATTACTCTGTGCCCGGCCATCTGGTGCACATGGAAGGCTCGCCCACGGTGGCCAAAGGGCGGGTTTATATCGGCGGCGGCGACGCGGGCGTGATTTGTGTGGACGGCAACGCGCTGACGCTGGACAAAAAAGAGCTTGACCTGCCGGCCGCCAAGGCTCTGATCGAGAAAAAGTGGAAAGAGCTGACGGCCAAATACGAGCAAGACAAGAAAAGCAATCCCGATCTTGCCCTTCCCCCTTCGGAAGATGCGTTGCCCCGCCCAGCGCCCAAGCTGCTGTGGCAGCAGGGAAAAGGCCAGTGGCACGTCGATGCGTCGGTGAACCTTGTGGGGGACAAGCTGCTGGTGGCCTCTGCGTTATCTGGCCGACGACAAGACAGGCAAATGTGCCCTCATCTGCCTTAATGCGGCCGATGGTTCCATCGCCTGGGAAACCAAGCTGAAGCACAACCCCTGGGGCGGTGCATCAGTGGCCGGAAATTTGGCGCTGGTGGCCTGCTCGAGCATCCGGTTCGACAAGAAAGACATCAAGGGCGCGGCCGGGGAAGTCGTGGCGGTTGACCTCGCCACCGGCGACATTAAATGGCGTAAGGAAATCCCTGGCGGCGTCCTTTCGCCCGTGGTCGGTCAAGGATGAACTGGCCGTTTTCACGGCACCGATGGCAAGACCTACTGCCTCAACAACGCCAACGGCGAACCCAAATGGGAATACGACGCGAAGAATCCCTTCTTCGCCGGCCCCGCGTCGCGGGCGGCTTTGCCTACGTGGCCGATCTCAAGGGCGTCGTCCATGCGCTGACGCTGGGCGATGGCACGCGTGAAATGGATGCTCGATGTCAGCAACGATCCGGCCGTAAGCGCGCCGGGAATGTTCTTCGGATCCCCCCTCCTCGCCGGCGGGCGCATCTACCTCAACACCTGCAACCTCGACTCCGAAACCGAACAACCCATGGTCGTCGCCTGCATCGGCGAGCGCACCGCCAGCATGGACAAGCCCGCCGACCATCTCACCCTCGACAAGGCCAACCGCACCATCACCATCCCTTGCCGCATCGCTCCCCGCAAGCTTGCCACGCTGAAGGAAATTTATCCCATCGAAGTGGTCGCCACCTTCGGCGCCCCGCGCGGTCAGAAGGCCCACGAGACCGTGGTGGTGTACGACGTGCTTCCGAGCGAAGTCCACAAGGCCTTGATAGAGCTTGGCCTGAAACCCGGAACGCCCGCGCGCGGCGAGAGCGACCCGGCCACCGGGCCCATCGTTAAACTGTCGCTGGAGTTGCCAGGCTTCAACGGCAAGCCCCGGCTGGTGCCGATGGAAAAGACTCTGGTGGACAAGCGCACCGGCAAGCTGCTGCCGCCGCTCGAATGGCATTTCACGGGATCGATCTCGCGTCAGCTTGATCCAGACAAGCCGGAAAAGACTTACGCCGCCGACATCACCGGCACGCTTATCACTGTTTTTCCGGTGACCGATGAAACCGTTTTCCAGTCCAACCTCACGATGAAAGAAGAACCGTGGCTGAAGATGGACACCAACCTGAACCTGCTGCCGCCTGAGGGAAGCACGGCCAAGCTGGTGATTCAAGTGCCGTAACGGCGTTTGCCCGATCCAAAGAGGTCAAAATGAAATGGAACATTCTTAATCGATCCGGCTTCCGTGATGGCTGGTGCATCCTCCTGGTGCTGGGCGTACTGTCGCTGGGCCTTGTGTCGGCCGGCGCTGATCCGACGGAGCAATCGCTTCAGCAACAGGTTTCCAACCCCCCTACCTCAAGCTCAACACTGCCGCCGTTTGCCGCTACGCCGGCCCCCACCACGTTGCCGGCCATCGTGAAGATGCCAACGCCCGCGAAACGCTCGCGCCCGCCGATCCACTCACCAAGCCGCGCATGCTGGGCGGCGGACAAGCAGCACGCCATTCGCGCCCGCACTCCGATTGACGTGCCGCCGCTCGCGAGCGCTCCCGATTCATCGCGGCCGACGCCGCCCGCGCTGCCGGTCGCGCCGCTGACGTTCGTCATCGGTCCCAATCCCGCCAACATGGTGAAGCCGCCCGCGCCTGCGCAGGCAACCAGCCTGCTTCCGCCAACCGACCCGGCCGGTGATCCGACGCTGGAGTTGGCGCGCACAGCGCCTGCTGGCGACGCTGCCGCCGCTGCGAAAGACCGCCGCTCCGTTTCTCAAATTAACCATCCCCACGCCCGAGGACACCAGCACGCCGCCACCCCAGGCCGTCCCAGACAACGATCCGCCCGCCCCGTCATTCGTCATGCCTCCCAAGCCGAGGCTGCCGGAAAGCAAATAACGCGGACTGGCAGTATCAGACGCCGCCCAGCAACTCCTCGGATTCGATGATCTTGCGTGCGATGTCCGACAGGCTGATCCGCCTCTTCTGGCTTTCCTGCTGAAGCCGCCGATGCGCCTCGTCCTCGCTCAGACTCGCGCGGCGCATCAGGATGCCTTTGGCCTTCTCCACCAGCTTGCGCGTCTCCAGGCTCTGCGCGAGCACGTCCTTCTCCTGACGCAGGCGCTCATGCTCCTCAAACCGAGTCACGGCCACCTGAATCTGCGCCTGCAGGCTCTCGAGGCTTACGGGCTTGATGAGATAGCCGAACACTCCCGCCGCGGTGGCGCGCTCGATCAGGTGCAAATCGCCAAAGGCGCTCGAGGATAATCATCGGCACCCGCCGTTCCTTCAGCAGCCTCGCCGCGATCTCGATCCCGTCGATCTTTCGCGTCGTGTCGTTTTTCCCTTCCAGCCGGATATCCAGCACCACCAGGTCAGGCGTCTTTTCAATAAATAAGGCCAGGGCGGCATCCAGGTTATCAGCGTCCCCGACCACCACATGCCCCAGCTTCACCATCTGCGCCTTCACGCCGATGGTCACCAGCGTGTTGTCCTCGACGAGCAGGACCCGCAGCTTGCGCGAAATTGGCTGACTTTCGGATGTCATATGTAAACGTCAAACGCCTGGCGTCTGGTATCAGGATTACTTATATCACGCGCGAGTAAGATTTCCATTTTCGCTCGCGGGGGCGTCAGGAACGAGGCCTTACATGTCCCACAGCCCGTGGGACATTTCCTGCAATAAAGACGCCATTTCGCGCGTATAAGAAACGGACATGAAACACCGATCCCGCGCATTTACTCTGGTCGAGCTGTTGGTGGTTATTGGCATCATCGCGATCCTCATCAGCCTGCTGATGCCTGGCCTCAGCGCCCTTCGCACGCGTGGCAATCGCCTTGCCTGCGCCGCCAACCTTTCCGACATGGGCAAGCAGCTTCAGATGTACCTGAACGATTCCCATGGCGTCCTCCCGTACGTGGACCTGATGCCGTCGGTGCCGCTGAATTCGTTCCCCTCTATTCGCGAGGTGCTTCAGCCGTATGTGCCCAATGTGACGCAGGTTTTCCACTGCCCCTCCGACGTTATCGGCAACGACACCAGCAGCGACAGCCCAAGCCTCGCACCCTCCGGCTTCACCACCTACTTCGAGCGCGAGCAGTGCAGTTATTATTACGAGCTGGACCGGCAATTGGATGTCCTGCGCGCTAACCACGAGCCCACGCACCTCAACGCCCTGCAACTCTACAAGGATGGCAAGCAGAACCTGCTGCGCATCCTCCACGATTGGGAAGCGTTTCACGGCCCGCGCGGGACGGTGGGATCTCAAAATCATTTGTTCGCTGACTGGCATGTCGGCGATCTGGTCGGCCAGTAGGAGAACACATGACCGAATTGTCCCAACAAACGCTGGCCTATCTCGCCAGCGCCGAGCAGAAGCGCCGCAAGAAACGCGTGATGATCCTGTCGTCCGTCGGGGGGCTGCTGCTGGCGGCGGGGATATCGTTTGGCGCTGGCGATGGACCCACAGGCCGCCCCCGTCGCTGGATGCCGATCCGGTCGTGCTGGCCAAGTTCATGGCCACGCCGCAATTTGCGAAGATGTCGGATGAAGACAAGAGCGCCTACCGAAAGCAGGTTTGTGCAACCCCGACAGTCGCGACAAAATCCGCGCGGCCACTCAAAGTGGGCAGATCAGCGAGGCGGAAATGGAGCAGGGCCGCAAGATCATGTTTGACGCCATGATCGCCCGCGACCGCCAGCAGATGTCCGAATTTTTTAAGCTCGACCCCAAGGGACGTCTCGACTATCTCAACAAGGAAATTGATAAGGAACTTGCCTGGCGGCAGGAACGCCAAGCCCGCGCCACCACCCAGCCAAGCACCATTCCGGCCTTGGTTGCTTCGGCAGGCAGCACCACTGGCGGCCCGGGCGGGGCGGGTTCAGGTGCTCCCGGAGGCGGGCCGCCCGGAGGAGGAGGCTGGCGCAACGGGCGAAATGATCCAGCGCGGATGAAGCAGATGGAAGACAATTACCCGGCCGATCTGCGGGCCGCCAAAACCGAGTATCGCCGCCAGATGACCGATGCCCGCATCGCCCGAGGCCTGCCCCCCAATGGGGGGCGCGGCGGGCGGTAATCCTTTTCTTTCCGCACGTCTTATAAGTGACGGGGTTCTCCAACTAACCCGTGCGCATTTATTGACGCTCAGCACCCAATGTGCCGCAACCGCGCACGATTTTCTCGCATCGGCACCTCTTCATTTTTGTTTTGGTCTACCGTGAATCATCTAATTCTCCATCGCCGCCGTTTCGATAAAGACACCGGAGACGCGAGGTGGAGACATGCGTACAACCCTCAAGGAATCACTGCAACTTTCAGCCGCCTTCGACGCGGTATTTACCGGCCCCAGCGGCCGGGACCGGCGCCTGCGCGGATCGAAACGAACACCACGCGCCCCTGGTCATTTATCCGTTTCACGATGAAATCCTCGGCGAGCCCATCACGCTCCTGCTTCAGGATTTTTCGGTCACTGGTCTGGGGGCGCTGCACGTTCGGCCGATGAACGCCGGTGACGAGTTTCTCCTGCGCCTGCCGCGCGGCAAAGGCCGGGCGGTTTCGGTGATCTGCGCCGTCGCGCATTGCCGGCCATTGGAGGGAGGCATGTACCGCATCGGCGCGGAGTTTCTTCGCGTGCTGAATGCCGGCGAGGGCGATCAGCCCGTTCAGGAAGATTTGCGGCTGGAGTGGATTCAGGAGACCGCCTTTGGCTCCATCCCCACGGCCAACGCCGCCTGAATAATCCCGCCGCCTTGATCCAATCTCTCCGCCCCCTACCATCGTGAGCGTGTTTCATCTCCATGGGGTTTCAAAACGATATGGCCCGCTCACTGCACTGCGCGGGATCGATCTCACGATTCATCCATCAACCACCACGGTCCTCATAGGCCCCAGCGGCTGCGGCAAATCCACCCTCCTTCGCCTGCTGATCGGGTTGATTCAGCCGGATGCCGGAAGCGTGCAATTCGAGTCCGTTGCACTTGAGCCCCAAACGATTCTGAGCCTGCGGCGGCGGATGGGCTACGTCATTCAGGACGGCGGCCTGTTCCCGCATCTGACGGCGAAGCAGAACGTCACGCTTGCCGCCCGCTACCTGCGCCGGGGCAAAGAGCTGCATCGCGAACCGACTCGATGAGCTGACAGCTCTGATGCAACTCCAGCCTGACGCTTCTCCAGCACTACCCGGCGGAGCTTTCGGGCGGGCAGCGCCAACGCGTCAGCCTTATGCGGGCGCTCATGCTCGATCCCGACGTGCTGCTTCTCGACGAACCGCTCGGGGCGCTCGACCCCATGATCCGCCGCGATCTGCAAGACCAGCTTCGCGAGATTTTTCAGCGGCTGAAAAAGACCGTGGTGCTGGTGACGCACGATCTGCGCGAGGCTGTCTTTTTCGCCGATCGGATCATCCTGATGCGCGAGGGCGGCGATCGTGCAGGACGGGGAGGCGGACGACCTTCTTCATCGGCCGGCCGAGGCGTTCGTCGAAGCCTTTCGTGAACGCCCAGCGCGGGCCGGTGGGGGTGCTTGATGTTTGATTGTCGAACACCTCTAGTCACGGCGATCTTTCTCTGTGCATCTTTTGCCGAGTCGCCGACCAGCCCGTGCGCGTCGGATCGAAGGTCTTCACCGAGTCGATCCTCCTCGGCGACATCGCCACACCAGATTATGGCCGACGCGGGCGTGCCGTCAGAGCACAAGCGCCAGCTTGGCGGAACGCGCGTGCCGTGGGAGGCGCTTTTGCGGGGCGAGATCGACATCTATCCCGAATACACCGGGACCATCAGCCAGGAGATCCTCGCCTCAAAAACGCCGCTGAGTGAAGAGGCGATCCGCGCGGCGCTCGCGTCGCGTGGCATCTTGATGACGCGCTCCCTGGGATTTAACGACACCTACGCCATCGGAATGCGCCGCGACGTGGCCGACAAGATTGAAGGTTCACACCATCTCCGATCTTGCCAACCATCCCGGACTTGCGGCTCGGCTTCAGCAACGAGTTCATGGACCGCGCCGATTGCTGGCCATCCCTGCGCCCGGCCTATCATCTGCCCCAGAAAGACGTGCGCGGCATGGATCACGATCTGGCTTACGTCGCGCTGCAAAAAGGCTCCATCGACGCCACCGATCTCTATTCCACTGATGCCAAAATCAAAAGCCTGAACCTCGCGGTGCTGGTGGATGATCTGCATCACTTCCCGGAGTACCGGGCAGTTTTTCTTTATCGCGCCGACCTGAAAGAACGCGCTCCCGCAGCGGTGGCCGTGCTGCAGCGGCTGGAAGGTCAAATCACCGAGAGTCAGATGATGGAGATGAACGCGCGGGTGGAGTTGCAAAAGGTTCTGGAGCCTCGCGTGGCCGCCGAGTTTCTCCAACACGAGTTCGGCATCGAGAGCGCGGATCTTCACAGCGCACAATCTCGTCCAGCCCGGATCCTCCAGCGCACAGTCGAGCATTTGACCCTCGTCGGTGTCTCACTCGCCGCGGCCATTCTTGTGGCCATTCCATTGGGCATCATCGCCGCCAAATATGGTCGAATTGGGCAGATCATCCTTGGCGCTGCCGCCGCCATTTACACGATCCCCTCGCTGGCCCTGCTGGTCTTTTTAATCCCGGTGCTGGGGAGAATCGGCTGGGAGCCCGCCGTCGTCGCGTTATTCCTTTACAGCCTGCTCCCGATGATCCGCAACACCCACGCCGGCCTGATCGAAATCCCCCGAAGTCTGCGCGAATCGGGCGAGGCGCTGGGCCTTCCGCCCCTCGCCCGCCTGCGCCTGATCGAACTGCCGCTGGCGGCCGGTCCAATTCTCGCCGGGATCAAAACGTCGGCGGTTATTAACGTGGGAACGGCGACGCTTGGCGCGCTCATCGGCGCGGGCGGCTACGGCCAGCCAATCCTCACCGGCATCCGCCTGTCCAGCACGCCGCTCATCCTGGAAGGCGCATCCCCGCCGCTCTGCTGGCTCTGCTGGTGCAGGGGATCTTCGATCTGGCCGAGCGTGCCATCATCCCGCGCGGCCTGCGCCTGAAAGCGGCTCACTCGCCTGGGATGTAACTGATTACGCCCGTAAAAGGGCTGCTGGCGGTGGCGTAGCGCTTCTTGGGGATGCGCCCGGATTGATGGGCAAGTCGTCCGGCTTCCAGCGCATGGCGCATCGCGTGAGCCATCTTCACCGGATCTTTGGCGTGGGCGATGCCGGTGTTCAGAAGCACGCCGTCGGCCCCCAGTTCCATCGCAATGGCCACATCCGACGCCGTGCCGACGCCCGCATCTACGATCACCGGATACGCCGCATCGTTTTCTTTCAGCGTCTCCAGGCAAAGGGAAATGTTGAGGGGGTTGAGGATGCCCTGCCCCGATCCAATCGGACTGCCGGCCGGCATGACGCTGGCCGCCCCCGCCTCTTTCAGCCTCCGAGCGGCGATGGGGTCATCGCTGGTGTAGCAGAGCACTGTAAACCCTTCCTTCACCAATTCCCGCGTCGCCTCCAAGGTGCCGACGGGATCAGGCAAGAGCGTCTTCTTATCGCCCAGCACTTCCAGCTTCACCCAGCCCGGCCCCCTTGTTGCCCTGCTTTTCAAGCAAATCGCGCCCAGCAGAGACACGCGGATCGCGTCTTCCGCACTGAAGCAACCGGCCGTGTTTGGGAGGATCGTGTATCGATCCAGATCGAGATAATCCAGCAGGCTCCTGCCTTCTTTATCGATCAAGCGCTCCCGCCGCACGGCAACGGTCACGACCTGACACCCGCTGGCGTCGAGTGCCTGCTGCATGATCTCATACGTCTCGTACTTGCCCGTGCCGACGAAGAGGCGATTGCGAAGCTCGAAGGGCCCGATCTGAAATGCGCTCATAGGGAGGATTATAAACCCTGCATCATCCGCCGCCCACAAAGGTGACGATTTCAATCTGATCGCCACTCTGCAATATGCGGGTGTAGTCGGGCGTGCGAATCAGCCGGCGATTCAATTCCACGGCAACCTTATCTGCCGTGAGCTTGTGCAGCGCGAGCAGCGCCGTGATCGAGGTTCCATCCGGAATCTCGCGCGAAGCGCCGTTGACCGTGACCACCACCGCGCTCACCGCTGCGCCCCCGGGCCAGGTGAGATAAAGCGTCGTCGGCAAGCCGGACGTGTTCAGGCCCGGCCAGGTGACGTGCGTGAGGACAAACGGATGTTCCGCCGACAGGCTGGATTGCAGAACGCCTGTCGCCTGAATGGTCTTGTTGGGAACACTCTCGGCCGGCCAAGGCTGGGTGCTGTAGGCCGACAGGCCGCGGGCATTGAGGATAAAGCCAAACGCACCGTTCACCGGCTTGCCTGCTACCGTAATGCGCTGACCCACGTGCTTCTGGAGATCGTCGTAATCCCGCACCGCGCCCCCATCGGGGTTGGTCGCGCATCCGGCCAAAGAGACCAGAAGGAGGGCGACGAAAAGCTTCGGGGGCGTGCGGTTGTTCATGAGCGTGGTCTCCGTGGGTGGCGAGTCGAACCAGATTATAAGGTAGGGAGCCGTCCTCGCAACGGAAGTATTGAGCGCCCGACGTCCGATATTGTTCTTCCTAAAGCCCGACCTGAACTTTCGGGCATTGGGAGATTGGCCGATAGTTTCCATTGGAGGCTTTGTTTGCTGATCCTGCCAATAGCTGAAGCGCAGCCCGGAATGAAGCTCGCCGCGGCGCTTGCGCATCCGGAAAATCCGGATCAACAACTGCTGCGCTGCGGCTACGTGTTGGAGGCCGCGGTGCTCAAACGCATGCGCGATCTCGAAATCGAAAGTGTCTGCGTCGAATATCCCGGCCTCGAGCACATCGACCGCCACCTCAGCGTTCATCTGAGTCCCGCGCGCCAGGAAGTGCTTCGGCAAATCAAGAAATCCATCAGCAGCGTGCAGCAGCAGGCACGCCCAAAAATTTCATATGTCGATTATGTCTCCGCCACGCGCGAGTTGGTGCTGACGCTCATGCAGCAAGGCCAGAACCCCATCTACCTTGACCAGATGTCGCGGCAGGGCTCCGATGCGGTGGGCCACGGAGCGGCCGTCGCGCACCTGTCTTTAATGCTGGGCCTGAAGCTCGAGCAATACCTGATCGAGCAGCGTAAACGCCTCACCCCTGCACGGGCCAAGGATGTGGTAAACCTCGGCGTGGCCGGGATGCTGCACGATATGGGGATGATGAAATTGGGCAAGGAATACTGGGCTTACAGCGAAGTCGACCCGCCGACGGATGACGTACTTCGCCGCGAATGGGAGACCCACGCCCGCATCGGCTACGATCTGGTGCAAGGCGAGCTTGAGCCGACGGCGGCCTCGGCCATCCTTCACCACCATCAGCATTTTGACGGCACCGGGTTTCCGGCGGGGCAAAAGGATGATCCCGAAGGGGGCGGCATCGAAGGACAGAAGATTCACGTCTATGCCCGCATCATGCTCTGCGCCAATTTGTACGACCGCCTTGCCACACCCGTGAAAGGCAAGCGCCGCGGTAACGACCAAATCCTGCGGCTGATGCGAACCACTTACGGACCCTGGCTCGACCCTACCGTCTTCAAGGTGCTGGAGACAATCGTGCCGGCCTATCCGCCCGGCTCGCGCGTTCGATTAAGCGATCAAAGCCTCGCCATGGTGGTCGAGGTAAACGCCAACGACGGCAACAAACCGCTGGTTCGACGCCTGGCCGAAGACCGGTGGACGATGCTCGACGGGGTGTTGGATCTCCGAGCGGCGGGGGCACCCGCGATTGCGGCCCTGCTTTAGTTGTTCAACCGTCGAGCGCGCTATCGCTTGATCCGGTCGAAATAAACCCGGTATTCATCGCTGGTCATCAGACTCTTGGCGGGTACGCTATTGCCCGCGACCATCACCTGGTCGCGGCGCGGATCAACGATGATCTCATCATCGCGCCGCACCTGGCCCATGTAGACCAGCTTGCCGGTATTCTGATCTTTGACATAGACGGTGGCATCGTAGGGTGCGTGCTGGCTGAAGCGCCCGGTGCCCGTGCCGGCCTCCATGGCCGTTGAGGGAACCTGGTCGCGGACAGGATCGCCGCCACAACCAATCAAACCCGCCGCCACCGTCAGCCCCAGCGCCGCCGACATTCCAAATCGTCCAACACGAAACATAAAACCTCCAGCGTTTGATGAAAAAAGACCGTGCCCACTCAACATACACGGCCGCCGATCCCCTGGGAGTGGCAAAATTTTTCTGCTTGACAGCCGCATTTGCCGAAGTATCCTTTACATTGTAAAGCATAGGGAAGTGGAAATGGAACTTCGTGAAGCGCTCAGTCAGATTTCAGAGATCCGCGAGCAGATGGCCCGCACGCGGATTTTCCGGGGCTATCGGTCCGTGACGGCCGGTTTCTCGGCCCTAGTGGCGGGGGCGGCCTGCGGCGTCCAAGCGTACTATATTCCCGACCCCGCCCATCAGATGCGCGACTACCTCCGCCTCTGGTTCACGGCCGCCATGGTCAGCCTCATCGTCGTGGCGGCCGAGATGATCCACCGCTACCGCAAAACCATCTCCGAGCTGCAACGCGAAATCACACTGCACGCCGTCGAACAATTCATCCCCTCCCTTGTCTCAGGCGCGCTGCTGACGTTTGTGCTGCAACGATTTGCCCCTGACACGCTCTGGATGCTGCCCGGCCTATGGGCCCTTGTTTTCAGCCTCGGCATCTTTGCCTCCCGGCGGCATGCTGCCGCGGGCCTGCATCTGGGTCGCTGGCTACTATCTCATCGCCGGCCTGGTAGCGTTGGCATTGGCGGCCCAGAATGGCTTCAAGTATTCCCCGTGGCAAATGGCCGGAACATTCGGCGCGGGGCAACTGTTCGCCGCCGGCATCTTGTACTTCACACTGGAACGCAGACATGGCTGAACACAACCAGAAAAGCCAGCCCGATTCATCGGGCCGTTTCGCGTATGACGGGCTTGAGCGCGTGATCCACGAGAAAGCCCGGCTCAGCATCATGGCCTCCCTTTCAACGCACCCCGACGGGTTGCTATTCAACGATTTGAAAGAATTGTGCACGCTGACCGACGGCAATTTAAGCCGCCATTTGCAGCTTTTGCAGGAGTCGGGATTGGTTGAGGTCTGGAAGGGGATGAAGAAAAACCGGCCGCAGACGCTCTGCCGTCTCACCGCCAAGGGGCGGGCGCGGTTTCAGGAATACATCGAAGTTCTGGAGTCGGTGGTGGCCGACGCCCTGTCGGCCACGGGCCGCGCCTCGCCGACTCGTCTGCCGCTGCCCAAGGGACTCTCTCCCACATGACCGGGCGGCGCAGGCGGGTCGGATTTTTTATTTGACTTTCAGCTTTGCACCACAAAGGTAATTCTTAGCCCCCACGGGTGTTTCATGCTTCAATCCGAGGGGATTCATCCCAAGCGATTCAGGTCGCCAAAGAAGCTGGGATACGTCTTGTTTACGCACCCCGCATCTTTGATGGTAATGCCAACCGCGCGCGTGCCGGCCACGGCAAAACTCATCGCCATGCGGTGATCGTCGTACGTGTCGATGGCCGCCCCCTGAATGCGTGCGGGAGGCGTAATGTGCAGGTCGTCGTCGTCCACCACTACTTCGGCTCCCAGCTTTCGCAGTTCAGTGGCAAGGGCCGCGACGCGATCGGTTTCCTTTACGCGGAGAGTGTGCAGTCCTGCGCAGGATTGTTTCACCCTCAGCAAAGAGCGCGACGACGGCCAGCGTCTGCGCCATGTCGGGCATGGGTGATAGATCGGCATCAATACCTTCAAGATGTTCAGTGCCCATCACGGTGATGAAGTCCGCGCCAAACACCAGCCCCGCCCCCATGCGATGCAGTAGATCGGCGAAGCCCACGTCGCCCTGAAGCGAGCGCTTGCCCAGGCCGTCGATCGTGACCCGCGAGCCAGGAGAGATGGCGGCGGCGGCGAGAAAATAGCTGGCGTTGCTCGCGTCGGGCTCAACGATGTAGTCCGTCGCGCGGTAGTGGCCGCGCGGGATGATGATCTGCGTCGGTTGGGCCGTTTTAGGGTCACGGATCAGCTCAGGCGTCACGCCAAAACGGTCCATCAGCTGCATCGTCATCGCCACGTAGGGCCAACTGGTTTGCGGCGCGTCAAGATCGATGTGGACTTCGTTGCGCATACGGACAGATCTGAAGAACGGCCGAGAGGAATTGGCTGGACTGAGCCGCTCCAAAGCGGGCGATGCCCCCCGCCAAGCCACGGGCATGAACGGAGATCGGTGGGAAGCCTTGACTCCCAAGGTACTCAACACGAGCCCCGAGATTCTTAAGAAGCCCGGCCAGTTGCAACAGAGGGCGCTGGCGCATGCGTTCAATGCCGTCGAGATTAAACGTGCCGTGGCCAAGGCAACAGAGCGCGGTCAGGAATCGAATGGTGGTGCCTGAGTTCCCGCAGAAAAGATCGGCCTGCTGAACTCCGACCTGTCCACGCCGGCCGTGGACAGCAACGGTGCAATTTGCCTCATCCACGTCCAGTTGAAACCCCAGACGGCGCAGGCTGTCGAGCATCACGCGCGTGTCGTCGGCAAGAAGAATATTGCCCATGGTGCTGACGCCCTCGGCCAGCGCCGCAAGCACGAGCGCGCGATTGGTAAGGCTTTTGGATCCCGGCGGCGTGATGGTCGCGGTAAAGGGTTTCGTGCGCGGTTCCAGAAGAATGTCGCTCATAAGAACAAGGTACGGCGTGGGCGCAGCCCTGCCAAGCGAGACCCGCGGCTACGTTCGTCGAATGACGGATCGGGCGGCCCAATAGCCGCACATGCCATGCACGCCCCCTCCGGGCGGGGTGGAGGCTGAGCAGATGAATATTTTCGGATTAGGTGTGGAATACGGATCAAGGCGGGCGACGGGGCGCGTAAAAAGCTGGCGAAGATCCTGCACGCCGCCATTGATGTCGCCGCCGACGTAGTTGGCATTGTACGCCTCCATCTGGGCCGGCGAAAACGTGTGCCGCGCGAGGATCAGGTCTCGAAATCCCGGGGCGAAACGTTCGACCTGTTGTTCGATGGCGCTGGTCATGTCGATGGTGCAACCGTGGGGAACGTGGCAATATGCCCAGCCGGTGTGTTGGCCGGGTGGGTGCGGGAGGAATCAAACAGGCTCTGCTGCGCGAGAAGCACAAAGGGTTTTGCAGAGGGTTGGCCATTCCACGCGGCTCTCTCGGCAGCGGCAATTTCGTCGAATGTGCCGCCCACATGCACGGTCGCCGCCCGCCCGCATTCAGGCGATTTCCACGGGATCGGCCCGCTCAGTGCCCAGTCCACCTTGAACACGCCCGGGCCATAACGGTATCGCAGCAGGCGATTGCGATAAGCGCCTGGCAGCGCGTCGCCGGCAATGGCCAGAACCTGCCGCGGCGTCACGTCCAGGAGCAGGGCGCGATGCGCGGGCAAGTCATCCAATGATTCGACCGGCGTGCCGGTGACAATCTCGCCGCCGAGGGATCGAAAGTAGCTGGCCAGTGCCCCGGCAATCTGCCCTGATCCCCCACGCGCCACAGGCCAGCCGACGGCGTGAGCGCTGATGCCAAGAACCAGGCCAAACGCGGCGGTCGTCAGTTGCTCCAGAGGCAGGAACGAATGGGCCGCCATTCCCGCGAAGACCGCGCGTGCGCCAGCCGTCTCAAACAGCTTTTCAGCCAGATACCGCGCTGAGCAAATCGCCTTAACGCCGAACCTGGCCATTAGAATTGGCCGGCGCGGGAGGCGGAGCGGTCCGAGTATTTGCTTGAATAGATCATCGCTGTTCTCGACAAACGGCCGCATCAGATTCGAGTACGCCTCGCCATCACTGCCCAACTCCGGCGGCCGTGGCCTCGATGGAGCGCTCTAACATAATCGCCCCATCGTCCAGTGGATGGGCGAGGGGAGCGGGAGGATGAATCAGCTCCAGACCATGCTCGCCAAGGGGCAGCGAACGAAGCCACGGCGACGCCGCCGCCAGCGGGTGAATCGCTGAGCAGACGTCATGCACGAACGCCATCAAGCGTCAGTTGTGCCGACCGCGTACCGCCGCCAATCGTGTCCCGTGCTTCCACAATCAGCACCGACCGCCCAGCTTGCGCCAGCGCAACCCCGCCCGACAGCCCATTGGGCCCGGCCCCTACAATCACGGCGTCATAAGAATCTTTTGAACAAACCACACGCACCCCCGCATTGTGGTCGAGATAAGCAATCCGAGCGAGCGCCGGCGCCAGTTACTAACCCTCAAAAACATCTACTGGACGCAGGAATACCGCCACCACCGCCGGCCCATGCACGCCTTCCACCATGCTCATCTCAATATCCGCCGTCTTGGACGGGCCACTGATAATGTGCGTGGCCGACCCAGTCCCTTCGCGGGTCAGCTTCTCAAACAAATCCACCAGATCAGGAATGAAATTCTTGGGCTCCACGATGGCCACGTGGATGGGTGGAACCAGCGACAAACCCCGCCCATGCCCCTCGCTTGCCCGCACCACCAGACTCCCCGTCTCGGCCACCGCGCAATAAACATCGGTGATGCCGCAATCAAATTCATAAAGCTGGTCCAACGTCAGGTCAGGCCAAATCGCCACCTCAAACCCCGCGTTCCGCAGCGCGGCCGGCACGGCCAACCGCTCCAGCAATTCAGAAGTCGGCAGCGCCAACCGGCGGCAATTCTGCGCCTGCAAAAAGGCTACGAGCTTCGGCAGCAACTCCTCCAGATAAACCGTCTGCACGCGGATGTGGTTATCCAGCGCGCCGCCGCATGAACAACTCAGGCAGCCCGATGTCGCTATGCACCAGCCGCGTGATCGGCTCCTGGATCACCGGCGGAATCGGCCTGGCCGTCAGGGCCTGCGTCCGCCCCAGCGCCTGTCGCACTTTGGATATCACGTCATTCATGCTGATTACTTCTTGCGTTTGCGCCACATCTCATGAAACGTCTTTTGAGCGGGCGCTGGCATGTCGCGAATCTGTGTCCACCCGGCCCCCACGCTCGGAAGCTTCGACACCCATCCCGTATTTTTCGCCCGCCTTCGCAAATCCCACTTCTGCACGCGTGAAATCCAACCGTATAAAAACGGCGATTTCAAGCTCCAGGCCCACAGGCGATAGACCAGCCGTTCCCAGAAGCCGTTGAGATGTTGCGCCACAATGTCTCGCCGCATGTTGATCAGGTGCTGCGGAATGTTGATCTTCACCGGACACGCCTCATAGCACGCCCCGCACAAACTGCTGGCCTGCGGCAGGTCCTTGAAGTTCCCAAGCCCCTGGAACAGCGGCGTGATCAGCGCCCCGATGGGCCCGGGATAAACGCTCCCATACGCGTGCCCGCCGATCTTTCGATAGACCGGGCAAGCGTTAAGGCACGCGCCGCACCGGATGCACCGCAACGTCTCCCGATAATCGCTGGCCAGAATTTCGCTGCGCCCGTTGTCCATCAGCACCAGATGAAACTCCTCCGGGCCATCCTTCTCTCCCCCCTTCCGCGGGCCGCCAAAAAGGCTGGTGTATACCGTCATTTGCTGCCCGGTGGCGCTGCGGGCCAGCAGCTTCAGCATGACCGACAAATCGGTCAGCCGCGGCACAAGCTTTTCAATCCCCACCAGGCTCACCAGCACGCGCGGCGTCGTGACGCTCTGCCGGGCGTTGCCTTCATTTTCGACCACGCACACCTGCCCAGTCTCCGCCACGACAAAATTCCCGCCCGTCATCCCCAAATCCGCGCGACGAAACTTGTCGCGCAGATGTTTGCGGGCCTGCATCGTCAGCGCCGTCGCATCATCGTCATACGGCGTCTGAAAATACTGGCTAAACAGTTCCGCAATCGACGCTTTGTCCTTGTGGATGATCGGCGCGACGATGTGGCTGGGCTTGTCTTTGCCAATCTGGACGATGAACTCCCCCAAATCCGTTTCAACCACGTCCAGCCCGATTGCCTCCATGTGCTGATGCAGCTCGATTTCCTCGCTGGCCATCGACTTGGATTTGATGATTCGTTTGCAATTCCCCTTGGCCGCGATCTCCAGAATAATCCGCCGCGCATCGTCGCCCGTCGCGGCAAAATGAACGTGTCCGCCGTTGCGCTCCACGCTCGCCTGAAGCTGCTCCAGATAGTAATCCAGGTTGTCCAGCGCATGCTGCTTGATGTCTCCGGCCAGAGTCCGAAGCGCATCGGAATCAGGCAGGTCCAGCAGCTTCAACTGCCGGGCGTTGTACTGCTTCAAAACGGCGTTATTCACCGCCTTCTTCAGGCGCTCATCCCCCGCCGCCTTGACGCTCACCTCGTGAAAATCAAACTTGCTCGCGGCCGCCTCCTTCAGGAAATCGGCCGTGTGCGGATCGACGGGTTGATTGGTCAGTGTTGGTGACATCAATTGGGCTTGTCTTCCTAAAACGATTCCACGTCGATCCCCATCGCCTCGGCCATCAGCATGGCAATATGCGTCACCTTTGTCTCCACGCCGTGCCGATGGCACATGCCCGAGATGTTCATCGTACACCCCGCGTCATTGCAAACGGCCACCGCTGCCTGCGTGTCGGCGATGCACTTGATCTTATCTTCCACAATCGCGCCACTGATAGCAGGATATTTCATCGCAAATGTTCCCCCAAACCCGCAGCACTGATCCGTCTTCTCCAGCGGCCTGAAATCCACATTGCCAATCTGGCGAAGCAGACGCACCCCTTCGTCCTTCACTCCGATCCCCCGCAGGTGGCAGGTGTAGTGATAAGTCACGCTCGTGCGCTCAGGTAGTGAAATTCTTGAAAGATCAGCCTTCAGCACCTTGTCTAAGAATTCGACAAACTCAAACGTTCGCGAGCAGACCTTGTGCATGCCGCTCTCCCACGCGGCGTCGCCTTTAAGCAAATGATGGAAATGCTCGCGCACCATCGAGCAACAACTCCCGCTGGGCGTGACGATGTAGTCGTAGGGCTCAAAGATCTCCACGTATTTCTTGGCCAACTCGCGCGACTCGTCGTGAAACCCATTGTTGAAAAACGGCTGGCCGCAGCACGTCTGAGCGGCCGGAAAATGAACCCGGCATCCGAAATGTTCCAGCACCCTGGTCACCGCCACGCCCACGTGCGGGTAAAACTGGTCGGTCAGGCAGGTCACGAAGAGGGCGACATCCATAGGTCTTTACAGTATGCTTCCGTCGGGAACAAACACAAGGAAATGAACATGGGATTGACCCCTGCGGCGGGGCCGGACAAGCATTGGGATGGACGCTGGTGCTGGACACGCAAGCACATGTCGCGCCCCTGGAACCACTACGCCTACTTCCGCCGCGTCGTGGAATTATCCACCAAGCCTCGCAGCGCCGTCGTCCGCATCTCGGCCGACGCTCGCTACACGCTTTACGTCAATGCCAAACGCGTTCATCACGGCCCCGCCCGCAGCTTCCCCCACCTTCAGAGCTTCGACACCCTCGACCTTGCTTCATTCCTGCAGGTAGGTGCCAATACCATTTGCATCATCGCCCATCAGTTCGGCGTTCCGACGTTCCAGAGCATGTATCGCGACGCCAGCGGCGTGATCGTTGACGGCACAATCGACCTCGGCTCCGAACAGGTAAGCCTGCAGACGCCCAACGACTGGTTGTGCCGCGACGCCAAAGGGTGGCGCAAAGATACAGTTCGGCTGACGATCCAGCTCGGCTTCCAGGAACACTTCGACGCCGACGCCGATCCCGGCGACTGGATGTCTCCGGATTTTAAAGCCGCCGAAGACGAAGGTTGGCGCAAGCCAGTCGACCTTGGCCCCGTCGGCTCGCATCCCTGGGTCGCCATGGAAGAACGGGGCGTACCGCTCTTGCGCAGGAAGAGGTGCAATTCGCTTCTATATCCGCCCAATTCACAGGCGAAAACGCCCGCGGCTACAAGGTTGCCTCCGACGTCTACCACCTTCCCGAACAAGAGCCCCGCAAGCGCGACCGCGTGCTGATTGAAAACCCCGAGTCGATGCTGCGCGACGATGCCGACGCGACGACCATTCTCCCACCGCCCGATGGGCATTTTGTGATGGCCGTGCTCGACTTGGGCCGGGAGCGTGCCGGCCACGTCATGCTCGACATCGCCCAAGCCTCGGGCGATGAAATCATTGATATTCTCTATACCGAGGATGTGGAGACGACCGGTGGCCCCAGACTCATTCCAGCCGGAACACATTGCGAAGAAGCCACGGCCGACCGCTACCGCTGCCGGCCCGGCTCGCAAACGTGGGAGCCGTTTTTCTTCAAAGGGTTCCGCTACGCCACCCTGATCTTCCGCAACATTGAAAAGCCGCTCAAGGTGCGATACATCGCCCTCCGTGACGTGCATTCAGGCATTGAAGACACAGGCTCCTTCGAATGCAGTGATGCGCAGCTCAACCGAATCTGGCACGTAGGCCGGGAAACGCTGCGCTACTGCATGTTTGACAGCTATGTGGATTGTCCTTGGCGCGAACAGGCCCAGTGGTGGGGTGACGCCCGTGTGCAATTCAAAGCCAACGCCTACGCCTTTGGCGATGTTTCCCTCTTCCAGCGCGGCATCAGGCAGGTGATGCAGTCCCAGGCGGCCGACGGCTCTCTACACTCCCACCCCCCTTCCGATTGCCCCACTAACCGCCTCCCGGATTACATGCTGGTCTGGGTGGGCTCACTCTGGGATTATTACTTCCACACTGGCAAAACCGAACTTCTTCAGGAATGCCTGCCGGCCCTCCACCGCGTGTTCGACTTCTTTGCCAGGCACGAGCTAAAGGACGGACTGATCGGTGGCTTCGATGGCCTCTGGTTGTTTATCGACTGGCAGGCCCTCTATCGCGGCGATGTCTGCGGACCGCTCAACCTCATCTATTTGGAAGCCCTGCGCTGGGCCGCCGCCATTTGCCATGTTCTCAACGATCCCGCCGCCAGCCGCTATGCCCGCAAAGCCCAGGAACTGACGGCCATCGTCACCAGGTATTTTTGGGACGCCAAAAACAAAGTCTGGAAAGACGGGTTCGATTTGGCAAAAGGAACCCAAGTTGACGAAGTGTCCCAGCACATGAACGCCTTGGCGATGTTGCTGCGCTTGAAACCCGAAACACACAGCGGCCTGGCCAGGGATGTATTATTGCGTGCCGCCCAATCCAAGCGCGGCCGCACCCTCACCGCCTCCCCCTTCTTCTATGCCTACATCCTCGATGCCCTGTCCGAGGCCGGCT
This sequence comes from uncultured Phycisphaerales bacterium, assembly GCA_963788015.1. Taxonomy (GTDB): domain Bacteria; phylum Planctomycetota; class Phycisphaerae; order Tepidisphaerales; family Tepidisphaeraceae; genus JBBRHH01. The sequence goes on along the minus strand of CAWBEY010000005.1, from coordinate 705,854 downwards.
GCCGCAATGAAGTCGTTGAAGTCATCAAAGAAAAATGGGGAACACTTATCGAACGAGGGGCCACATCCTTTTGGGAAGTGTGGGACGCTCAAAACGAAAGCCGCTGTCACGCCTGGGCTTCCTCGCCTGTTTATCATTTAAGCCAGAGAATATTGGGCGTAGTACCAGTCGATGTCGGTTGGAAACAAGTGCAGATTGCACCATCGCCAACCGGACTCGACTATGCACGCGGCACCATTCCAACTCCGCACGGCCTGATTCGGATGGAATGGGAGAAGGCGGCCGAAGATCAGCTGGCGGTGAGAATCGAGCTTCCCACGGGCATTAAGGCAGAATTTATCAGCCCCAGCGGCCAGACTCGTGTACTAGGTCCGGGAATACATGAGCTGCACGCCTGAAATCTAGTATATTGCTTTTCATAAATATAAACCAAGATTGTCGAGAATTTCCCCACCACGAATTGTAGTTGTGGTGTATAATTGTGCTGCGTATCTGAACGCCGGGCATCTTTTCATCACCCCACCTGCGAGCGAACTCTACTTTAGCGGAGCGTGGATGAGATTATCGAGACTGTTGCCAACACTCCTCCTGCTGGCATTTTCCGGAATTTGCCAGGCGGATTTGCAGGTACTGAACGGCACTCCTCAGCGCAACAATCGGTATTACATCGGTGCCGACAAGTCGTTTCTGGGTCAGCCCTACAACTGGTCCGGCGTTTCTGACGGAAGTGCCACCATGTGGGCGACGATGATCTCCCCGAGCTATTTTCTTTCCGCACAGCACATCTATACCAATCAGACCAGCGTCACTTTTTACGAAGGCAACGATTCCACCAACCTGGCGCAAAAGCACACCTACACCATCGCCTCCCATACCAATTTTGGCGATCTGTTCCTCGGAAAGCTTTCCGCCCCCATACCAGCGGCCGATCACATCACTTATTATCCGATCCTGTCTGCGCCGTTCGAATCTGATTATTTGAGCCGTCCCCTGTATGTCTACGGTCAGCCAAACTCGATTGGCGAGAACAACATCAGCGGTTTCGCCTACAGCGACGGAAGTACCATTTACGGCACTGCCAAGAACACGGCCACGGAATCAAGGATCGATGAGTTCACATACAATGTTCCTGGCGGCTACGACCCGGACGAGGCGTACGTGATGCCCGGTGATTCAGGCGCTCCAAGTTTCGCGGTACAAAATGGCGCCTTGGCCCTGGTTGGCATCCATTACGTTCGGACAGGAACCGGTGTCAATGGCGACTTCTCCGGCGACACCTTCGTTCCCCACTACATCACTCAACTGGCCTCGAACATGGGAACGGAACTGCCAACCGTAGTCACCGCCACGGCCGTGCCCGAGCCCGCCGCCCTTGGTGTACTCACACTTGCGGGGCTTTTCGGCATCCGCCGTCGTCTCCACGCTCCACGCGCCTAAACATCGCCCAAACCTCCATCGCTCATTCCAGCGTACTAAGCCGCGTCCTGGCGTCCACCGTCGCAGGATCCAAATCAAGCGACTTGCGATACTCCAACCGCGCCTGCTCCCGTTTCCCCACCTGCTCATAGGCCGATCCTAGGTTGTAATGCACCTGCGACGGCGTCAGCACGCTCTGCAGGTGAATCATCGCCTCGTTGATCCGCCCCGCACGCGCCAGCATCAGCCCGTAATTCACCTGACACGGCTGGTTCCGCGCGTCCTTCTCGATCCCCCTTCGATACGCCGACTCGGCCTCCTCGGGCCTTCCCGCCAACTCATAGCAAAAGGCCAGATTGCTGAAGCCGGTAGCGTCGCCGCCAGTCACTTCCAGATATTGCTGCCAGGCCGCCACCGCCCGATCGTAGTTCTTCAACTGCGAGTGCAACACCCCCAGGCGATACAGCGAGGCGGCATGGCGTGCATCCAGTTTTAATGCTTCCTGATACTGCTCGATGGCCGCCGGAAAATTGCCTTGGCTTTCCGCAAACTGCCCGGCGGCATACCGCGTGGCCGCGTTGAACGGCGGATCCTCGTTTTGCTCAAACCGCGAATGCTCGGCATTCATACGATTCGCGTCCTCCGTTGACACCCCTCCCAGGCCGCCGTTCTTCGAGTCGCTCGCACAACCGGCCAGCACAACCGCCAAAATAGCCATCGCCGACAATGTCCATTTCACATCACGCATGAGGTTTGGTCCTTTACCTGACTTGTTAAGATGCACAACCCGTAGCGTTTGTATCGGCGGGCTTGCCACTGGAATTTATTGCCTTTTACGCGTCCGGTAAGTCAGTGGCCCATCAATCTGCCACATCAACTCGCCCGCGCTTTTTTGACGCAGCAACGGCCATTGCTTGTTCCACCACCGCTCAATTTATAGAATGGCCCTCGCTAAATGATGGCCTCACGAGCGACTTACGTCGCGCGTAAGGTCCGCTTGCGGAAGAGGCGGCGAGTGTCTGAGCACGCGCTTCCCCGAATGCTCAGGAATACACCCCTGTTGCCGATGGCCGCGAACATTTGGCCCTTGGTGCGATATTCATGGATGACCGTGCACTTCGCACGGCGTGAACCTCGTACTCAAGCGAAAAAACGATTGAGTCGCCGGCTCGCTTGGCCACCGTGAAACCGGAAGGTGTTCTTCCAGCATCACACGCCCGGCGACGCAGGAGAGCAAACCTGGGAGACCGTAATGAAGCTACGTATCTGGCTATCAGCCGCCGCGCTTGCCACAGGCATGAGCAGCTTGTGTTCCGCTCAAATCACCGGCACCGCCACCTTGGACGGCAAGGCGCCGGTCATGAAGGAAATCGACATGTCGTCCGTCAAGGCATGCAAGGAGGCGCACACCGATCCAGTGATGGACCAAAAGGTCGTCGCGGACGACAAAGGCAATCTCGCCAATGTCATCGTCTCCATCAAAAACGCGCCTGAAGGCAATTATGACGTGCCCGCAGATCCTGCTGTCATCGATCAAAAAGGATGCATCTACGACCCCCATGTGCTGGCCATGATGAAGGGCCAGAAGCTCGTGGCCAAGAACGAAGATCCCTTCGCCCACAATGTTCACACGCTCCCAAAGCTGAATCAGGAACAAAACATCCAACAGCCCAATGTCGATCCGGGCAAAGAGCTCAAGACGCCAAAGGTGGCCGAGCGATTTCGCGTGAAGTGCGACATTCATGGCTGGATGACAATGTATCTGGCAGTGTTTGACCATCCCTTCTTCGCAGTCAGCGGCGAGGACGGCAAATTCTCCATCCCAACCAAGGGCCTCAAAGACGGCGACTACGAAATTGAAGCCTGGCAGGAAATGATGGGCGTGCAGGCCGGCACCGTGAAGGTCAAGGACGGCAAGGGCACCGTCGACTTCAAGTTCAAACCCAAGACCGCGCAGGCCGCCCCGGCCGTAAAAGATTTAGAACTCGCGGCAAAGAGTAAATAACGCCTTGCAATCGTCGGCCACAACTGAAAAGATTGCCGGATCATTTGGGGCCGGGCGGCGAATGGCCGCCCTGCCTCTTTTTCGCTTGCGTTTGTTTCTCACGATCCTGCAGAGGAGAAGCCAGACCGTGACTATCGCTGAAAGCAACTGGTGGGGCCGCGGCTGGTGGCTTCCCACCAATTTCTCCCTGCATGGCGAGGGGATGGATTCCATCTTCAACTGGATCTTCGCCATCACCGCCATCGTCTTTGTCTTCACGCAGGTGCTTCTGGTCTGGTTCATCCTGAAGTACCGCGCCCGCCCCGGCAGAAAAGCCATCTACACCCACGGCAACGCCCGCCTGGAAATGATCTGGACCATCACCCCCGCCATCATTTTCGCACTGCTGGTCTTGGTCAGCATCCGCGTCTGGAATCAATACCGCTACGGCTACGAAACCGACCAAAATCCCGCGAACATCCTCGTCATCGGCGAGCAATTTCAATGGAACGTCGTCTACCCCGGCCACGACAGTGAGCTCGGCAAATATCTCGTCTTTCCCAAGCTCACCGACAAGCGCTGGCCAGTCGGCTCCGAAGATTTCGCCGACGTGCCCGGCCCGGCCTCTCTTTCCCAAAAGGAGGCTATGACCAAAATCAACCAGTGGATCGAGCAGAAAAACCGCCTGGGGCAAGACACCTCCGATCCCCGCGCCGCCGATGACGACTATGTCGGCTCCGCAGGCCGGCCCATCGTCGTTCCCGCCGAGCCCGATTCATATTTATCTGTCCTCGAAAGACGTCATCCACGACTTCTTCCTCCCCAACTTCCGAGTCAAGCTCGACGCCGTCCCAGGAATGAAGGGCCTCATCCCCTTCACCATTCGCAAGGAGGCCATCAGCACACAGCCATACAGCATCCACGAATTGCCCGGCGACGCCCCGGTCTGGATCGACGGCGACATCTCCATCGCCGTCCTGCCCGGCCCGGGCAGCGAATACCGCATCAAAGATCCGAAGGATAAAAAACACCGCGCTCTGCTGAATATGCACGAGGACCTGAACTTCGCCGCCAAGCGGCGCATCATCTGGCGCTCTACGCTGGGCAAGTTCGAGAAAATTGATGGCAGCGACATCGTATTAACCGTCGGCAGCAAACACGTTCACGTGCCCACCTCGGCCAAGACCGCATATGTCAAGGAAGGTCAACCCATCCCCCCCGACAAACTGCTTCCCGGCGATAACCTCCTCGCCCTTGTGGGCGCTGACGATCCAAACGTCCGCCAGGCGGTGGTGCTTTCCAACCCCACCCAGTCCAACATTCTCCCCGGCGATATCCCCGCCAGCATGATCCCCGCCGAGCTCACCCACCTTCGCCTCGACCTGGCCGAGGCCGGCGTTGATACCGTGAAAGCAATCATCCATCCCTACGAAGTGGTGTGCGAACAGCTTTGCGGTGCAGGTCATGAGAAAATGCGCGGCGAGATGATTGTGCTCTCCGCTGCCGACTACGAAAAGTTCAATAACCGCTATTACACCCCGCCGGCCACCCAGCCCGTGGCCGCCGCATCGCCGGATAAATAGAATCGCCAGATAAATAGAATCGAGAGAAATAGAGTCGCCCATGGCAACCATCTCCCCCATCCTCGAATATCCGCCCCAGGTGGCCCACCCCCACCCGGCCCATCACGCGCCACCATTCCTTAAACGCTACATCTTCGCCACCGATCACAAAATCATCGGCATCCAATTCCTCTTCCTGGGCCTCGCATTCCTCACCATTGGCGGCCTGCTCGCGCTGGTCATCCGCTGGCAACTCGCCTGGCCAAGCCGTGAACATGCCGGCGCCGCCTTCCGCGCCGTTCCAATTCTCGCGAAGTGGCTGGGCTGGGAAGGCGGCGAAATGCCTGCCGACTTCTACAACACCGTCTTCACCATGCACGCCACCCTGATGATCTTCTTCGCGATCATCCCCCTGCTCGTGGGCGTGTTTGGCAATTACCTTATCCCCCTCAAAATCGGCGCGGCCGACATGGCCGTGCCGTTCCTCAACGGCTTTGTCTTCTGGATGGCCATCCCCGCCGGCGCCATCATGATGGCCGGCTTCTTTCTCCCCGGCAGCGCATCCCAGTCCGGCTGGACCGCCTACCCTCCCCTCAGCTTCCTCGTCGCCGGCGGCCAAGGGGCGGCCAGTGATTGGCCCTCCTACATTGTGCCCCATGGCGCATGGGAAAATTTCATCTCTTTCCTCCGCATCGGCAACTCCTCCACCGGCTGGCAAGGCAACTGGTCAGCCACTCCCATCGTGATGAACTTCATCGCCTTCGCCGCTCTCTTCGCCTACCTCTGCACCTATCAAGTCAACCTCGGCAACAACGTCTCAAACGTCATCGTGTCACTCGTGCTTTGCAGCGTCGGCGGTTATCTCGGCGTGAAAGGCGCGCAATACGCGGCCTTTGACGGCCAATCCTGCTGGTTCCTCAGCCTGATCATCCTCGGCTTCTCCAGCATCATGGGCGCGGTCAACTACCTGACCACCATCGTCAAGCTGCGCTGCCCCGGCATGACGATGTTCCGCCTGCCGCTGACAGTCTGGTCGCTGTTCATCACGTCGATCCTGGTGCTGCTGGCCACGCCGGTGCTGGCCAGCGCGCTGACGCTGAACCTGCTCGACCACCACCGCCTCACCAGCTTCTTCCTCCCCGTCCAACTGGACCTTCGGCAACAACATCGTCACCGGCGCCAATGGCTGGAGCCGCCGGCGGCGGATTTCCCCTGCTCCACCAGCACCTGTTCTGGTTCTACACCCACCCCGCCGTCTACATCATGATCCTGCCGGCGATGGGCATGGTCAGTCCGACATCATCGCCGTCTTCGCCCGCAAGCCGGTCTTCGGCTACCGCCCGATGGTCTACGCCATGGCCGGCATCGCCTTCCTCGGGTTCATCGTCTGGGCCCACCACATGTTCCAGAGCGGCATGAACCCGACGCTCGGCACCACCTTCGCCATCAGCACGATGTTCATCGCCGTGCCGTCGGCCGATCAAAGTCTTCAACTGGCTCGGCACGCTCTGGGGCGGCAACATCCGCTTCACCACCGCCATGCTCAACGCGATCGCCTTCGTCTGCATGTTCGTCATCGGCGGCCTGTCCGGCATCTTCATGGCCTCCACCGCCGTCGACGTTCACATCCACGACACCTACTTCATCGTCGCCCACATCCATTACGTCCTGTTCGGCGGCTCCATCTTCGGCATCTTCGCGGCGATCTATTTCTGGTATCCGAAGATGTTCGGCCGGATGATGAACGAGACGCTGGGCAAGATCCATTTCTGGCTCACGTTCATCGCCTTCAACTGCACCTTCTTCCCGATGCACATCCTCGGCATCGGCGGCATGGCCCGGCGCGTCGCCGATTACGCCAACTACGACTCACTTCGCCCATTTCCTGGCCGATGAACCAGTTCATCACCTATCAGCGCTTTGGCACTGGGCCTTGCGCAGATCCTCTTCGTGATCAACTTCATCGGCACCTGGATCTGGGGCAAAAAAGCCCCGGCAACCCCTGGGAAGCCACGACGCTGGAATGGAACGACACCACCAGCCCGCCGCCGCACGGCAACTTCGCCAAGGTCCCGGTCGTGCATCACGGCCCGTACGAATACAGCTCGCCCCTGGTCGAGGAAGACTGGCTGCCGCAGACACGCTTTGTCGAAGGTGCGAATTCGGCGGCCAGACATCACTGAAGAAGCCACCCCTGCGGCGATTTGCCTCATTGGTCGACTCGAAAGCGAGTCGTAAAGTTGTCAAAAACGATGTCCACCGCGACAACTCATCCACAGCAAACCCTTCCGCTCGATTACGCGAGTCGGTCCGGCTACAACGCGCCCCTCCACTACACTGCACTGATCCTCTGCGCCGCCACCTTTCCCCTCATCTTCCTGGGGGGTCTGGTTACCAGTCATCAGGCCGGCATGTCCGTGCCCGATTGGCCCAACAGCTACGGCTATAACATGTTCCTCTTCCCGCCGCGGTTCTGGGTCGGCGGAATCCTCTACGAGCACACCCACCGGCTTTACGCGTCGTTCGTGGGCGTGCTTTCCATCGTTCTCACGGCCGTCGCCTGGTGGACCGACAAGCGCCGGTCCATCCGCCTCCTGGCCGCCTCCACCCTCAGCATGGTCATCTTACAGGGCATCTCGGCGGCCTGCGGGTCGTCCTCATCAAGCTCAACCTCGCCATCGTCCACGCGTGCCTCGCCCAGGCATTCTTCTGCCTCACCGCCCTCGTCGCCGCCGTCACCTCGCGCTGGTGGGGCGACCGAACTCCAGCCACGCAACATTCTCCCGCCGCCTATAAGAGCCTTGCGGGACTGGCCGTCATCGCAACCGCCGTCATCTATCTCCAACTCATCGCCGGCGCAGTCATGCGCCACTACCAGGCCGGCCTCGCCATTCCAGATTTTCCCCTCGCCTATGGGCAACTCGTCCCCCCCACTTCCGATCATGCCCTCGCGGCCGCCAACGACTTTCGGGTCTGGAAGCTGAACATGGACACCGTCAGCATGGCCCAAGTTTGGATCCACTTCGCCCACCGCCTCGGCGCCGTGGTGGTGACGCTGCTGGTCGGCGCGGTCGTCGCCAAGACGCTTCTACGACACCGCGGACAAAGGCGCTGACCAGGCCTGCGCTCCTCCTGATCCTCCTGATCCTCAGTCAACTTACGCTCGGCGCACTCACAGTCCTGCTGAAAAAGCCAGCTGACATCGCCAGCGCTCATGTGGCCATCGGGGCACTGGTTCTCGTAACCACCTTCGTCTTGTCCATCGCGCCGCTCACCTGGCCACGTTGCGCGTGAACGCTTTCGCAACTCCCCAAATGTGGAACGCACCGTTGTAAGCGATCAGAATCGCCCCACCTTCAATCAGGAAGGATTCAGGCCGGCCTCCGCATGACACCCCCGCCCGATCTTTGGCACTTTCGCCGCCGAACCGAGCCCCTTAGAGTCGCTGGCGGCAACTCGCGCGCACTCCCGCGCTTCAGATCTCTATGAGCTCACCAAGCCGCGGATGAATTTGCTGGTCCTGATCACCACGGCCGTCGGCTATTACATGGCCGCCCGAAGCTCACACGATTTTGGCCGCCTGGTTCAAACTCTCCTGGGCACAGCCCTGACCGCCGCCGCCGCCAGCGTCCTCAATCAGTACATCGAGCGGCGCTATCGACGGCCTCATGCCGCGCACCGCCAACCGCCCCCTCCCCGCCGGACGCATGCCGCCGCGCGATGCCCTCTTGTTTGGCATCGGCCTCGCCGTGCGCGGGCATCAGCATCCTCTTCTTCCTGGTCAACCCACTGACCGCGCTTCTGGGCTTCATCACCCTCGCCAGTTATGTTTTCATCTACACGCCGCTGAAGCGCCGCTCCACCCTGAACACCGTCGTCGGCGCCGTCCCGGGCGCGATCCCGCCGGTGATGGGATTCGCCGCCGTCCACAATGCCATCTCCCCCGAGGCGCTGGCGCTCTTTGGCATTCTCTTCCTCTGGCAGATGCCTCACTTCCTGGCCATCGCCATCCTCTATCGCCGCGACTACGCAGCCGGCGGCTTCAAAATGCTCCCCGTCGTCGACGAATCCCTCGACATCACAGGCCGCCAGATCGTCCTCTACTCCCTGGCCCTCCTCCCTGTCACGCTGCTCCCCGTCGGCCTGCACATGGCCGGCCCGGCCTACTTCGCCGCCGCCGTGCTGCTTGGCATCGCCTTCCTCACCTTCGGTATCTCCTGCGCCGCTTCCAAGCAGCGCATCGACGCCCGCAAATTGTTCTTCGCCTCCATTCTCTATCTGCCCCTGCTCCTGGGCGTGATGATGATCGACAAGCTTTAAATGCGACTAATCCGCGCCCTCATCCTCCTGCTCCCGCTTCTCACAGCCCTCGGCTGTGATCGAAGTTCCGCCGCTTCGTCCACCGCCACGCCCGCAACCCGGCCCATGCGCCTTTCAATCGATTCGACTCAACTCGGTAAAATCCGTGGAATCGTCAAATTTGAAGGCCCCGCTCCAAGCCCCGCCATCGTCAGTCCGGCCAACACCCCCGCCATCCTCGACGAGAAGCTCATCGTCAATCCCAACCACACCCTTCGAAACGCCGTCATCTCCATCAAAAATCCGCCGGATCGCGGCCCGCCGGTCTCAGACAACGCCACTCTTGATCAATTAAACTGCCAGTACGTGCCACACGTGCTGGCCGTCACCACCGAGCAAAAAGTCTTGGTAAAGAACAGCGATCCGACCCTGCACAACATCCATTGCCTCTCAAAGCTCCAGCCCGAGCAAAACATAGGCACCCCCCGCCAGGGCGACACCAAGGAACTCACCTTCCACGCCCCCGAATTCATCCGGGTCGCCTGCGACGTCCATCCCTGGATGCGTGCCTACGTGGCCGTATTCGACCACTCCTACTTCGCCGTCACCGATGCCGATGGCGCCTTTGAACTTCCAAGCCTCCCTGCCGGCGTCTATACTCTAGCCTGCTGGCAAGAACGCCTTGGCTCCCAGGAAACAAAAGTAACCATAACCCCCAACACCATCACCCAAATCACATTCACGTACGCAATACCTGAACCCTGAACCCCGAACTCTGAACCCTCACGCCATGTCCACCATCGCCGATCACGGTTACATCCCCGAAGAACACGCGGCCGATCCCATGCTCCATCACGGCGATCCCGTGCCGCCGGGCAAGCTGGCCATCTGGCTGTTCCTCTCCAGCGAGATCATGTTCTTCATCGGCCTGCTTGGGACCTACATCATCCTCCGCAGCGGCGACTCCAGAAATGTTCTCAAGCCACGGCGCAACCCTCAACAAGTGGCTGGCCGCCCTCAACACCGTCGTCCTGATCTTCAGCAGCCTGACCATGGCGCTGGCCGTTGATGCCGCCCAGAAAGGCAACCGCACCCGCCTCCTCCAGTGCCTGGGCCTCACCTTCCTGATGGCCTGCACTTTCATGGGCGTCAAGACCGTCGAGTATCGCCAGAAGTTCATGCACTGGACCATCGTGGCCACCGACTCCAGCAAACAAACCTTCGTCTACGACGGCCACGTCCTCTCCAAAGGTGACGAGGCCTGGAAACTGCATGGCATCCGCCTCGCCGAGCCAGACAAGTTTGACATCCATACCTTCTCCCCGGCCGGCGAAGCCGCCACGGCCGCCCGACAAGCCGAAAAAATCGAGGAAGCCGAGTACGAAATCCCGGTCAGCTCCATCGTCGACAAAGTCTGGTACGGCCCGCAGAAAAACAATTTCTATGCCTCCTATTTCACCCTCACCGGCGTCCACGGGCTGCACGTGCTGGGGGGCATGATCCCCATCCTCCTGCTTGGCATCCAGGCCTGGCGCGGCAAGATCTTCCCAGCCCACACCGAGTACGTCGGCCTGTATTGGCACTTCGTCGATCTGGTCTGGATCTTCCTCTTCCCCCTGCTCTACCTGATCTGATCTGGTATCATTCGTATCGAGACAAGCAATGTCATCCGAATCTCCAACATCCACCCAACCCATCAACTACGGCGGCGAATCCCACGACGTCGCCAAGCCCACTCCCCACCACAAGGTCAACTACGTCGCCATCTTCATCCTGCTGATCGTTCTCACCATCGTTACGGTCAGCGCCACTCTCTTTGGCCTCAAGAGCGAAGTCGCCAAGATCACCCTCGCCCTCACCATCGCCTCCATCAAGGCGGCCTTCGTCGCCATCTACTTCATGCATCTGAAATTCGAGGGCAAACTGATCTACGCCTGCCTGGTCGTGCCTGTAGTGCTGACGATCATCCTGATCTGCGCCCTGCTTCCCGATCAGGTCACCGCGTTTCACGCGATGACGCCTCAGTGAGCCAGGCCATTCTTCAAGTCGATCACCTCTCCCATTCTTATGGCCAGCGCCGCGCCTGGATGACCTTTCATTCGCCGTCCAACCCGCCGAAATCCTCGGATTCCTTGGCCCAAACGGCAGCGGCAAGACCACGCTCTTTCGCATTCTCTCCACCCTCATCACGCCTCAATCCGGCAGCGTGCGCGTCACTGATCTGGACCTGGCTACCCATCGCGACGAAATCCGCAAACGCATTGGCGTGGTCTTTCAATCTCCCAGCCTCGACAAGCAACTGACGGCCGAAGAAAACCTCCGCCACCACGGCCACCTCTACGGCCTGCGCGGCCAGGAACTCCAATCGCGCATGGACCAGATGCTTTCGCGTTTCAACCTCACCGACCGGCGGCGTGAATATGTGCAGAGTTTTTCCGGCGGCATGCGCCGCCGGGTCGAGCTTGCCAAGGGCCTGCTCAGCCGGCCGCAAATCCTCCTGCTCGACGAGCCCAGCACCGGCCTCGACCCGGCCGCCCGGATCGATATGTGGCGATTTCTCAATGAGGTGCGTTCGCAGGACGGTGTAACCATTTTGCTCACCACCCACCTGATGGACGAAGGGGACAAGTGCGACCGTCTCGCCATTCTCGAACAGGGCCAGCTTCGCGCCTGCGACACGCCGGCAACTCTCAAAGAACGCATCGGCGGCGATGTCATCACCCTCATCACACACGACCCCGCCGCCCTGAAGACAGCCCTGCGGGAGAGATTGAACATCGACGCCCAGCCGCTGGACAATATCGTCCGCATCGAACGGCCGCGCGCCCACGAGTTTATTCCCCATCTGGTCGAATCCCTTCCGGGCCTGATCGACTCGGTATCACTGAGCAAGCCCACCCTCGAAGACGTCTTCATCAACGTCACTGGCCACCGTTTCAAAGATGAAGAACCGCCGCCTCCGAAGCCCGCAGGCCGGCGTTAGCTCTCGGCCATCGAGAGGAAATTGGCGTCCACAAACATGTGCGCGAAAACCAGCGGCGACAGCGGCTCTCCAGCCTCGGCGGCCAGCGCCTGGTTCTTTTCAAAGAGCCCCTTGATGCGCGGGCGTGTCCCCTTCCAACTCCATCAACTCTTCCATGATCTGCTGCCAGCTCCCATTCTTCTGATACGCCGCCTGCAAATTCGGCGTCAGGCCCTCCAGGTTCTGGGCCGTCTGGTCATCCAACTGATCGATGCACCAGAGCACGTAACTATCCAGCAGTCTCACAAAAGGCTTCCCATCATAGCGAGCATTCATATCGCACCTCCCTGAGCTTGTCGCCTGACCTTATGCCACCCCCGACCCCACCACTACTCGGGAAAATCCTATATTTCCTTATTCCCACTCAATCGTCGCCGGCGGGGTCGTCCCACGTCTCTCGAAGGTCGCCTTGACCGCCTTCATCAGCACAGCACCGTCGAATTCAAACTGCGATGACAGAATCCACAGATCGTAGAAGTCCTTCATGCGGCTGTTCGTGATGCCCAGCGACACCATCGCTTCGTACTTCTCAGCGACCACCGTTTCCTCTGGGATAGGCCTTCAGCTTGGGAGCAGGCATTTCGAGCAGCGTCGGATACTCGATCGTGACCGCCTTGGGCGTGATGGCATCGCCGATGCCGATGTCGATCTGGAGAGAGATGCGGGCGTTCTCAAGCATCGCCATGCCGTGGATGCGAACGCCGCCGTACTTCTGATCTTCCCGAATTTCCTCGCCCTTGCAGGCTCTCCGGCAGGAACAGCAGTCCATCGTCTTCGACAGCCTGCGCGAAGACCTCACGGAAGATCGTCTCGAAACGGTCAACGGCATCTTCGCCGGAGCCGAGCAGATCGAGGTCGAGCGTCGAACGGTGTGGCTGTCCCGTCCAGAGTTGAAACAGCATCGCGCCTTTGAGCGTGAACTCGTCGCCGTATTTCGACTGGCTGAGCCGGTACAGCAGCCTTTCGATGGCGTAGCGGGTCAGGACGAGTTGAAACTCCTCCTTCCGCTGGCGAGCGAGGTTGAGAAGCCGCTGACGGACGGATGCGGCGGTGTTGCTTTGGCTTCTTCTTGTTCACCCGATTGCCTCCATGTAGGGCCGCATGACGTTAGCGACCCGGCAGACTTTCGCCGCCGCCCACAGTTCGTCGACCGTCGCCTTCCTTTGTTTACGGCAGTCCCGAAGAGCTTCGAGTGCCACGTCGAGACCGATCTTGTTTCGGTACTTGAAGCAGTCGGCAACGGTCTTGGCCGGACCGTACAGGCGAACCTCCACGCCTTCGATCTTCCGCTTTTCGATTCCCGCCGGTCAAGAGCATCGCCGGAAAACCGAACGATTCGCAGCGGCGGGTAATCCACGTTGGGCTTCCTCGCCTTCCGATCGATCGCCATCCAGATTTCGTGCGGTATCTGCGTCGTCAGGCCGTGCATTCGAAGTGCGGAGATCAGGCAGATGACGCCGTGCGGCACCCGCTTGCACGCCTCGGCGATGCTGTGGTTCTCCGTGACTTCTTCGCCCTTCGGCGGTGTAAAGTCCCCGCCCCGATCGACGGATTGCCCCTGCAGCCTCAAGGATGCGAAGGTACTGGCGGGGGATTCCGTGCTTGTCCAGATCACGGGGGCGGAAGATTCCCTCTTCCCGTACGAGTTGCAGAGTTTTTCGGATTACACTGAGGGTCATATGCCTCGCCTCTTTACATTACGTCGGCATATTATACTAAGTGCCTACACTTTGTAAAACCGATTTATTTGTACGAATCCCGCCACAAATTCTCACAGAGAGCCAAATGCTGCCGAGCGAGCCTCATTACTCCCACTCAATCGTCGCCGGCGGCTTCGAGCTGATGTCGTACACGACACGGTTCACCCCCCTCACTTCGTTGATAATCCGATTGCTCATCGTCGCCAGCACGTCGAATGGGATCCGTGCCCAGTCGGCCGTCATGAAATCCTGGCTCTCCACCGCACGGATCGCGATCACCGAGTCGTAGCTTCGGGCGTCCCCCATCACGCCCACCGTGCCGATTGGCAGCAGCACGGCAAATACCTGGGCGGTCTTGCGATAGAGATTGGCCGCGATCAGTTCCTCCAGCACGATCTCGTCGGCGTCGCGCAGGATGCGCAGGCGCTCGGGGGTGATGTCGCCGATCATGCGCACGGCCAGGCCGGGGCCGGGGAAGGGGTGACGCCAGACGATGCTGTCGGGAAGGCCAAGCACCTCGCCAACCGCCGCACCTCGTCTTTGAAGAGCTCGCGCAGCGGCTCGACCAGATCAAAGCCCAGCTCGGCAGGCAGCCCGCCCACGTTGTGATGAAGCTTGATATTCGCGGCCGTGCCCGCATAGCCGTGGCCGGACTCGATCACATCGGGATAGAGCGTGCCCTGGGCGAGATACCGCGCATCCGGAATGCCCGCGGCCTCGCGCTTGAACGCTTCGATGAACTCTTTGCCGATGATCATTCGCTTTTGCTGTGGATCGCTTACACCTTTCAAGGCGGAGAGGAACTGCTCGCTGGCATCATGGACGCGCAGGTTGATCTTGAAATGGTGGATGAAGGTGGACTCGACAAGCTGCCGCTCGTTTTTGCGCAACAGGCCGTTGTCCACGAATATGCAGGCCAGCTTGTCGCCCAGCGCCTTGTGCAACAGGGCGGCCACCACTGACGAATCGACGCCGCCGGAAAGCCCGCAGATGACGGTGCCGCCGGCCACTTGTTCCTGTACGCGGCGCACTGTCTCATCGACGAAGTTTTCCATCGTCCACTTGCCGGCGCACTTGCAGATCTCGTAAAGGAAGTTGTGAAAGATCACGTCGCCGCGCGGCGTGTGGGTCACTTCCGGGTGAAATTGCACGCCATAGAACGGCATCTTGACGTGCCGGGCGGCCGCGTACGGGCAGGTGGGCGTGGTGGCCAGAGCGCACAAACTCCGGCGGCAGATCATGGACCTGATCCCCATGACTCATCCAGACGGTTGTTTCACTGGGGAGGCCTTTCAGAAGGCCGGCCTCGTCAACCACATGCAGCTTGGCCCGCCCATACTCGCGCGCCTTGGCCGGCTTCACCTGGCCGCCCAGAATCTGCGCCCCGATCTGCATTCCGTAGCAGATGCCCAGAACCGGTACACCCATTTCAAAAATGGCTGGATCGCAGCGCGGCGCGTTGGGCTCGTAGACGCTGCTCGGGCCGCCGCTGAGGATGATGCCTTTGGCGTTGAGTTTCTTAAGCTCGGCGGCCGAAGTGTCGGGCCGAACCAGTTCGCTGAACACGCCCTTTTCCCGCACCCGCCGCGCGATGAGCTGGGCATACTGCGAGCCAAAATCCAGGATCGGGATGACTTCGTCGTGGTGCATCTGAATTTAGTAGCGGAATGAGCGGACGAAAGCAAAAATCAACGCTTTAGTTTTGCCTACAACGGAAGGTAAACAACGCCATCGATCAATTCTTCGGGTTCATAAACTTTTGCGATCAACTTCCTGGCATGTGCGGCTGGCAATCATGCGTGCGACTGTATATGGATGTTCGTTCACGGTCTGATCCCCTGGACTCTGAGCTTTTGACGGCCAGGAGTTTCTGGTGCGTGCGCCTTGAGCCGTAGACACTCTTCATGATTCCGCTGAATCTGCTCGTCGATTTCGCTCTTGTGGTCGTGATAGTAGGCGAGAGCGGCGTAAATCTGCGCCAAGGAAAGATGCGGGTATTGAAGATGCATTTCTTCGGGGCTGCTGCCGTGGGCCAACTTGTCCGCGACGACCTCGACAACCTTGACATTCGTATCATCGATGTATGCGGTGCCGGCGTCGTCCATCATGATGTGTTGAATGTTCGTGGCTGTTGACATCTCGCTGTCTCCCGCGCGTGTTCATAGAGTATAGGTGCATCGAAGGAAAAATGACTTTATGACCTTCCTGGTAATCGCTTGCGTGGGCCTGGAACGCTTCCGCTTGGCACGGAAATGGCTGGTTGCTGCGCCGGCTGCGGCTGCATGGACTCCATCATGCCGCTGAACTGGCTGACGATGGACTTCAGATCCGCATACGTCCATTTGCCCTGAATCTTCACCATGTCGCCGCTGCTGGTGGTTTCGATCTTGTCGTACAGGCCTTTGAACTGCGGCGGCATGCCGGGCGGCTGGGGCATGTTGCCCGGCTTGAAATGCTCGGAGATCACGGCCGTATCGGCTGCGGTGTTCGTCACCAGCACCATGCGCATCGTGACGCTGGCCCCGACGCTGATGCCAAAGCCGCAGGTCTTGAAGGGCGTGCCAGGCATCGGCAGGGTGCCGCCGGGCAGGGCCTTGGAGGTGAAGACCATGTAGTTGTCTTCGCCGCTCACTTCCTTCATCGCCCGCTCCATCGAGTCCTCGAGCTTGACGGTCGGCGACCTGCTCCGGCGGATCAGGTCCTGCATCGTCTGGCGATCCTGCGTCACCGCCAGCGTGGATGGTGCGATGCGCGTTGCGAAGTGTGTCTGCCCCGGCGCCTGCACCTGCGACACATCCGCGCCTTCCAGCGTTACATGCGTGGCCTTGCCGGCGATGGCTTTGTTCAGCGCATCCTCCGACTTCATGCGAACGACAAAGTAAACGTCCTTCTCCTGCGTGGAGGCGCTGGCCACGAAGATCGTCTCGACATCGTCCATGGTGCCAAAGACATCCTTCATCTGATCGGTGGCCGATTTCACGATGGTCTGGTTGTCTTTGTAGAAATCACTCTGCCGGAGTTTGCTGACATTGATCACGCCAAAAGTGACGGCATTTTCCGGAATGTAGGCCCGGAACTGCGCCATGCTCCCGCTGCCGGCAAGCAAGAAGGCCCAGGTGGCCCAGGCGCCAACGGCGAGGAAGAGAAGGGCGGCCGAGGTTATGAGAATCTTGTTGCGGTTTGATGAGAAGAACGAGGGTTTGCCCAGGCGACGGGAGAGCGGGGGCGGCCGGGAAACATAATGCGTTTCGGGCTGTTCATCGGCCGGATCGGCGAGTGCGTCGGGGGAATCGGCCGCATATTCCGGCGCAGAATAATAATCAGGCTGAGGCGGCGGTGCGGGAACGCGCGGCGTGTAGCGGGGCGGCGGCGGTTGCGGGGCGGCGTGCGGTTCGTCCTCGGTCGTCTCCACCAGCGTGGGGACGGCGGCGGGCATGGCCTGCAAAGCCGTCAACGGCCGGGTCGGGCCGGGCCGGGCGGTGGAGGCCGCGCGGGCGGCCTGGGCGCGGACACTGGGGGGATTGGCGTTCTGTTGTGCCGGCGCCGGCGCGGCGTGCTGCACCTGTGCCACGGGGGCAATGGACAGCACCGTGATGCCGCGCCGTTCCACGGCACGCTGGGCGGCGGCGGCGTCGTCGGCCTTGATGGTGGCGGCGAATTTCTGCCCGGTGGCCGGGTCGGATCCAATGACTTTGAAGATCATGAGCAGGCCCTCGAAAACTTGATGTACTGGTTATACTTCAAGTGCGGGCGGGCGTGGATGGGTGGGAAGTTAGAGGGGTGAAGGAAGAAGTCCGAATAGGGTTGCGGACGGCTGTGTCGAGGAACAGGCCACAGTGGACATAGAGGAAGAGGCTTGGGAAGTCAGTCTAGAAGTATGAAGGAAGAAGTTTGAATGGAGGAGGCGATTGGTGGTGGAATGAGGTCGTTGTCGAAGGTCCAGACCAGGTCGTTGGCCATGTGCTCGGGATTGCTGCGAAGCTTCGCGACAAAGGAACAGAATAATGCCAGGCCGGAATCACGCTACCGAACTAATATCGAACACTCAAATGCGGTAGCCTTGGATGCGCATTGTACCAGGCAGCCTCTGCTAGTAATCTTCCCGGCGGAGCGGGAGAGGCTTTGATCCAATCGCCTCTTGCCATGGATGGAGTGATCATGTTCAGGCGTTGTTGTTTTGGCGCCCTTGCGATCCTGATCGTGTTTATTTTCCCAAACGCCGCACCGGCCTCGCTGGTTCATTGGTCGGGTTCCATCACCGACATCGACGGCCGAAAGGGGCCGCAATACAAAGGGCCGGGCACCAAGGATGTTCAGGCTCGATTTCGGCCGTGGACGCCCCAGGACAATCACGGCACGCTCGATCTTGAAAACTATCGCATTCACGATGTTCGGAATCAGAAGGCGATCGACATCGGCGTGACGGCCGCGGGCCGGTCGTTGTGGTGGTATGACCAGATCACCGTCCGCCACTACGAAGCGTATCGCATCAATCGCAACGACAAGAAATTCCCCGGGCTCCACATGGATTTTCTGCGCATCGCCGGCGGCGGGAACCATCAGACTTCTCCCACCAACGTGCTTCTGGACGATATCGACCTTCACGACGGCAGCGGCCTGCCCATCATCATCCAGGATGGCTGGTTTGGCACCGTCACGCTCCGCAACATTCGCGTCTACAACACCACGCTTAATGACGTGCAATTCGCCACCCTTAACGGCGGGCACGTCGACCGCATTATCGTCGAGAACTCGCCCGGCCTCCACGTGGACATCTTCAACCGTCCAAACACCGTCGGCCTGGTGAAATTCATCAAATCTCCCGGCGCATGCGCGTGGTATCAAAAAGGCCCACCAACCCCCAAGCCCACGAAGGCAAAACAAGTGGTGCGCAAGCTCGCTCCGCACGCTGCTGTCGCGCCTGTCCTTGAAACCTCCGCCGATGCACCCGCAATAGAAGCCATCGAACCCGCAGTGCTGAACTCGGCAGAGATGACCGATCCTATCCCCGCGCCGGAGTCCCCCTTCGCCTTCACGCCAGTTGCCGCCTCCCCAGTTCCCGAGCCTTCAGCGCTTCTTCTGCTAACGGCCCTGGTCCCCCTCGCCCTTTGCCGACGACGCTAGCAAACCCTGCCCAGCGCGCTCGCTGGCCGGCATGACCCGATCTCGCCGCATCCGCCGCCAGATGCGAAACATGTCCAGCAGCATGCGCGAGCCATCACTCAGCACGCGCATGCGCGAGTCGGCATCGTTGCGCCACACCACGCCCACCTCGACAATCTTAAAGCCCAACCGCTCGGCCAGCGCGAGCGCTTCCAGGTCAAAGGCAAACCGGTCGGTTTGCTGTAGTGAAAACACCGCCTGCGCGGCCTGTCGTGTAAACAGCTTAAAGCCGCATTGCGTGTCCCGAAGCCGGGGAAGGAGAAACATCTGCCGAAACCGCCGAAACAGCGCCGCCAGCACAAACCGATGCCACGGCTGCCGCGGCGCCAGCACCGATTCGGGCCGGTCGCGCGAGGCGATCACCACATCAGCCCCCGCTTTCACGTGCGGCCAAAGCCGCTGGATCTGATCGATCGAAGTGGACATGTCGGCGTCCGACAACAGGCAATACTCACCGGCCGCCGCCAGCATCCCGCGCGGCACACTTCGCCCTTGCCAGCATTGGCGTCATTGACGAGAATGCGCACGCTGATTGAATTCGAGGAAACGTTGCAAGCGGAGGAGACAAACTGGTGGGCCAGAGACACCGTGTTATCAGTGCTGCCATCGTCAACGATGACGATTTCCCAAGGCGTCTTTTGATGCGCTGCGTATTGGCAAATCGCGGCCAGTGTCGCGCCCAGTCGCTGCGATTCGTTGTAGGCCGGGATGATCACCGAAACCTCGGGTCGCGATGATGCAGTGTCCAATGTCATGCTTGCCTGTTATGTAGTCATACGAGATCCAGTGGGTTGAAGCGCGATTCAGATAACCATTAAACCACATGACAGCTTGCATTCAATTTGTTCGCGCAAAACGTTGTATGGCCGGAGCCGCGCTGGTTGTGATTCTGTCGCTCTGCGCGGTGCGCGCGAACGCCGCTGATGAGCCTGCCGACGCGGGCAAGTCGCCCGACATCTCGCTCACAACCGGCTCGTGCGCCCGCCACGTTCACTGGATCCATCTGCTCGACGCCTCCGGCAAGGAGATCGACCCGGCCGACGAAGCCGCCCCGCCCTACTCGCCCTCCGCAACGTGCGGCAAATGCCATCAGGTCAGCGCGATCAGCCACGGCTGGCATACCAATGAGTTCGATCCCTCCGCCCCCGCAGGCCGGCGCGGCGAGCCCTGGATCCTCAGCGACGGCGCAACCGGCACGCAAATCCCCCTCGCCAATCGCCCCTGGACCGGCACCTTCAAGCCCGAGCAACTCGGCATCACCCTCTGGTCTTTCGCAAAAGTATTCGGACCACACACGCCGGGAAACATTGGCCCAACCGACGTCAACGCCAAAGACGCCGACCCCAAGGCCCGCTGGAATATCTCCGGCCGCCTCGACATCGACTGCATGATCTGCCACAGCGCCGACAACCGCCACGATCAGGACGAATACGCCCGCCAAATCGAACAGGAAAACTTTAAGTGGGCTCCCACCGTCGCGCTGGGCCTCGCAACCGTCAAGGGCTCGGCCAAAACGCTCACCGCCCCCAAGCCGGCCGACGACGCCGACCCATCGGCCGAGCCTGCCAAGCCCAAGACGCTTCCACTCACTTACGATAAAGCCCGCTTCGACCCCGAGCGCCGCGTCTTCTTCGACGTGGCCAATCACGTCTCCACCGACCGCTGCTACTACTGCCACACCACGCGTGAAGTCGGCCCCGGTGCACCGCCCCCGTTCGAACACGATGGCGACATCCACATTCGCGCCGGCATGCGCTGCACCGACTGCCACCGCAACGGCATCGACCACGCCACCTCGCGCGGCTACGACGGAGAATCCGACCCAGCAAAACTTCTCACCGGCGCCCTGACTTGCCGCGGCTGTCATCTGGGGAATGACAATTCCAACGCCTCCCCTCTATTGCACGGCGGCCGCATGGGTGCCCCCCGCCCCATGCACGCCGGCCTTCCCCCGCTTCACCTCGAAAAACTCACCTGCACCGCCTGTCATTCCGGCCCCATTCCCCAGCAGCAAACCCACGCCGTCCAAACGTCTCTCGCTCATAATCTCGGCAAACCCATCCGAGGCCGCCGCGATGACGTCCTTCCGCTGATCGTCGAGCCCGTCTTCGCTCGCGACGACACCGATCATCGCATCGGCCCATATCGTCTGATGTGGCCTGCTTACTGGGGATATCTAAAGGAAGGAAACGTCACCCCCCTGCCGCCGGTGGCCGTGAAGAAGGCCATGCGCTCCGCCCACGTGTCCATGCCGCGCGACGCGACCCAGGAGCAGCAAGTCCTCCGCCAGTTCCAAGACGAAGACGTTGTAAGGACGCTAACCGCTCTCGCAGAAGCCGACGCCTCGGCCGGCCTTCCCGTCTATGTGCATGATGGCAAGGTCTATCAGTTAGATGGCACGGACAAGATCAAGTCCGAAGCCCACGCCGTCGCGGCCGCCTACACCTGGCCCCTGGCGCACGACGTGCGCCGCGCAGCCAGTCACTCGGCGCGCGCGGATGCACCGAATGCCACTCCCCTACCGCACCTTTCGAATTTGGCGGCCTCAGTTCCAATCTCGACGCCCAACTCGCCGCCCGCCCCGACGCAAAACCCATCTCGCTGCCCGTCGAAAACATGCTCGACCTTCGGCGCGATGAAGCGAAGCTGGCCAAAGCCTGGGCGTGGTCATTCGGCTGGCGATCGGTTTTTAAAGTATTCGCATTCAGCGCGGCCGGCTTATTCGGCCTGCTCTTGTTCGTTCATGGCGTGCGCGGCCTGATTGGCATTCTTCGCTGGCTATCGGTCTAAAAGTAAAAACTCTGCACTATGTCTATGTCAGATCCACTCTCATCCACACTCACCTCGCCAACGCCCGCATCGGCCTCCCCGGCATCCGTCCCCCCCACATCCGCGCCGTGCGCCGCCGCTCCATTTTCCGTGGCCTCTTCGAAGCCCTGGTCTACCTCGTCCTGCTCGGCAGCGTCCTATGTCCTCGCCGCCACCGGCGGGTGGGCGTGGTTTCGCCATGGCAAGGCCGGCTCGCTGGCCGGGTGGTTCCTCTGGATGCACTTTGCCGTCGCCCCAGTCTTCATCGGAGCGCTCCTGCTGGTCACGCTCTTCTGGAGCGAGCGCTCCCGCTTCCGCACCCACGCCGCCCGCCGCGGCGCACTCACCCGCGCTCTTCTGGCTGATGCTCGTCCTGGGCTTTGTCGCCATCTCCGCCATTCTTGTTTCCATGACGCCCCTCTACTCCTCCGAGCAACAAATTACGCTATACTGGGTACACCGGTACTGTGCACTGGGGTTGACGGCCGTCGTCATACTTTTCACCCTGGCTCTCTTAAAACCCGCCAAGCGGGGTTGATCCATCTGGAGGTTTCTCATGTCACGATTCTTCTTCATGCTTTCGATGGGCGCTCTGCTGCTGGCGTTGCCGTTACGCACCTTCGCCGCCGATGCCCCCAAGGCCCCCACCACCGCGCCCTCGGCCGCCACCGGCGATCAGGAGGCGCTGCCCATCGTGCTGCCCAAGCCCGCCTACACCGAAACCCCCAAAAACCTCCCGCCCGGCGTAAAAGTCGAAAAGCCCCACGGCAAACGCGAAGCGTTCCTGGCGCCCAAGGGGGCCGTGAACCTGGCTTTGAAGAAGCCCGTAACATCCTCGGAGAGTGACCCGGTCATCGGCTCGCTCGACATGATCACCGACGGCAACAAGGACGCCACCGAAGGCAGCTACGTCGAGCTTGGCCGAGGACTGCAATGGGTGCAGATCGACCTGGCGCTGAGCACCCCATCAGTGCCGTTGTCGTCTGGCATTATCACGGCCAGGCCCGGGTGTATCATTCGGTGATTATTCAGATCTCCAACGACAAGGACTTCAAGACCGGCGTCACAACAATCTTCAACAACGACGACGAAAACGCGGCCGGCCAGGGCGCTGGCACCGACCTGGGCTACTGGGAATCCAACGAAGGAAAGCTGTTCGATGCCAAGGGCGCGAAAGGCCGATACGTCCGCCTCTACTCCAACGGCAACACCTCCGATGACCAGAGCCACTACACCGAAGTCGAAGTCTGGGGAGTCGCCAAGTAACCCCTTGATCCCTCCGGTTAAACCAGTCGATCCAACCTCCCTCTCCCGCTCCGTCCTCTCTCTTACCCCCTCTCCCGGTACTCGGGGAGAGGGCTGGGGTGAGGGCCTTGTCCCCACGCCACTCCCCCACCCGCGCCTCCGTCCTCTCTCTTACCCCCTCTCCTGGTACACCGGGAGAGGGCTGGGGTGAGGGCCTTGTCCCCACGCCACTCCCCCACCCGCGCTCCGTCCTCTCTCTTACCCCCTCTCCCGGTACTCGGGGAGAGGGCTGGGGTGAGGGCCTTGTCCCCACGCCACTCCCCCACCCGCGCCTCCGTCCTCTGTCTTACCCCCTCTCCTGGTACACCGGGAGAGGGTTGGGGTGAGGGCTCTGTCCCCCTCCCCCACCACGATCTCCCTCATCCCCATCGCCACTACCACCGTCTCCTCTTCCTCCTGGCCCTCCTCGCCTCTTTCGCCACCGCCGCCGCCTTCCGGCTCCCCCAGCTTTCCCTTCGGCCAATGCACTGCGACGAATCCATCAACGCCGACAAATTCCGCGAGCTCTTCGACAAGGGCCTCTTCACCTACAACCCCCGCGAATATCACGGCCCCACCCTCTTCTACGCCACCCGCGTCGCCGCCTTTTTCGATCGCGCTCATCACTGGCTCGATCTAAACGAAGCCAATTATCGCCAGGTCACGGCCGTCTTCGGCATCCTCTCCATCCTCCTGCTTTTCCTGCTCGCCGACGGCCTCGGAAAACTCGCCACCTCCATCGCCGCACCGCTCCTGGCCCTCTCCCCGGCCATGGTCTATTTCAGCCGCTATTTCATCCATGAAATGCTCTTTGTTTTCTTCACCCTGCTCGCCATCGCCGCCGGCTGGCGACTCTTCCGCACCCGCCACCGCCGCTGGATATTCGTCTCCGGCCTTTCCCTTGGGCTCATGCACGCCACCAAGGAAACATTTTCGCTGGTCTTCTTCTCCATGTTCGCCAGCGTCATCCTCTGCAGCCTCTGGCACCGCCACCCCCTCCACCGCCACCTCCTGGCCATGCCGGCCCACCGCTGGGCCAGCCACGCCGGCGGCATCACCCTCGGCGCGCTGGCCTCTGTCCTGCTCTTCTCCAACTTCCTCCAGCCCGGCCGCGGCCCCATCGACTCCATCCTCACCTACGCCAGCTACCTCCGCCGCGCCGGCGCCAGCATCCACGATCACCCGTTCAACTATTACTTCCAGATCCTCGGCTGGAATCACGCACGAAACGGCCCCATCTTCACCGAAGGGTTCATCCTCGTCCTCGCCCTGGTCGGCATCCTCGCCGCCATCACCGGCCAGGGCATTCGCAAGGCCCACCTCCACCTGGCCCGTTTCCTCACCGTCTACACCATCATCCTCACCCTCATCCACTGCATCCTCCCCTACAAAACCCCCTGGAACGCCCTAAACTTCCTCCTGGGCTTCATCCTCCTCGCCGGCATCGGCGCTGGGGCACTGCTCCGCAACATCCCCAACCACTACCACAAAGCACTCGCCACGCTGCTTCTCCTGGCCGGCATGGCCAACCTCGGCTGGCAATCCTACAACGCCAACTTCCGCTACCCGGCCGATCAGCGCAACCCCTACGTCTACGGCCACTCCTCCACCGACGTCATCAAAATGGGCGATCTAATCGAATCCCTCGCCGCCTTCCATCCCGATCACCACCAGATGCTCATCAAAGTGGCCGCCAACGACAACTACTGGCCAATTCCCTGGTACCTCCGCCGCTTCACCAACGTAGGCTACTACCCCCAGGCCCCCGAAATTCTGGACGCCCCCATCACCCTAATCGAAGCCGACCTGGCCGAAGGCAAAGACGACATCCTCCTCAACGCGAACGACTACCACGTCACCGGCCCCCGCGGCCTCCGGCCAGGGGTAGCGATGTACGTCTACGTAAAAAAAGACCCTCTGGGCCGCCTACCAGCAATCCCTGGCCACTCGCCCCCATGCCCCGCCCGCTACCAGGCAAGCTGCATCGGCTGGCGGAAATAATTGATAGAGACGTGCAGGTGAAGTTGTGGCGGGTGGAGCGGTATGCTTACACCCCTATGAACTCTCCCCGTCGCCCACTTCGCGTCATCTTCGCGATCCTCTTTCATTCCAACCTTCTGGTCGGCGCCGCGGCGGCAGTCGATGCGCCGGCGACTGGTCCCGCTTCTTATTCTTCGTGGAAACACTCTGGATCGATTTACCTTTTGACCACGCCCGAGGGCGCGAACCTGGACGCGGCGGCGAAGGTTGAATCATTCCCGACGCTGATTCGCCTGCACAAAGACTTCTTCGACTTCGGCCAGGCCAAGCTGCACGGCGAAGACCTCCGCTTCTCCACGCCCGACGGCGTGCCGCTTGCGTACCAGATTGACGACTGGAACCCGGCCGGCGGTGTCGCGTGCGTCTGGGTTCGGGTGCCGGTGATCAAGGGGACCGAGCGACGGGAGTTGAAATTGCACTGGGGGAACCCCCAGGCCGCGAGTGAGTCGGATGGCCGCGTGGTGTTCAACGCGTCCAACGGCTACGTGAGCGTTTGGCACATGGGCGATACGGTGCGCGACGACGTGGGGACTTTGGAATCGAAAGACACCGGCACCACCCCTGCCGCCGGAATCATCGGCCAAGCGCGGCATTTCCCGGGCAAGGTCGGGGTGTTCGGAGGGGACAAAATTTCGAACTATCCCGCCGGGGCAAGCGAGCATACTTCCGAAGCCTGGTTCCGGGCGGAACAGCCGAACGTGACGATACTCGACTGGGGCATTGAAGGCGGCGGGCGCGGCGGCAAGGTGCGCATGCAGCTGCGCAGCCCGCCGCACTTACACATCGACAGCGCCTTTTCCGACGTCAACGCCGACAGCAGGCTGCCGCTGTCGGAGTGGATTCACGTCGCGCACTCGTACGGCCGCAATGATGGCAGGATCTACATCAACGGGCGGCTCGACGGCGCGGCCAAGCCGCTGCTCGACATTAAATCGCCGGCCCGTCTCTGGATCGGGGGGTGGTACAACAATTACGACTTCGTGGGGGACATCGACGAGGTGCGGATCTCGAGCGTTGCGCGATCGGCCGATTGGGTGAAGCTCGAATTTGAAAACCAGAAGCCGCTGCAATCGCTGGCGGGGCCGCTTGTGCAGAAAGGCGACGAGTTCTCGGTGACGCCGGCCGACGCGACTGTCGCCGAAGGAACGTCGGTAATTTTTTCCGCCGAGGCGGGCGGGGCTCAGAAGGTCTACTGGGCACTGAAGCGCGACGGTGGCGAAACGGTAGTCGCGGTGAACCGGTTTCATCTCACGTTCGACGCGCCCCGGGTCAAGGGCGATCAAATGGCGACGCTCCAGTTTCGAGCCGTCTATCCCACGACCACCAAGACGCGCGACGTGCGCGTCACGGTGAAGGAAGCGATTCCCGACCCCGAATTCTCGCTCAAGGCGCCGGCGGCGTGGGACGGCCGAGCGCCGGTCGAGGTGGTCGCGCAGGTCACGAACCTTGCCGATCTGAAAGCCGCGGGCGGCGGCGATTTGCAATGGTCGTGGAACACGGGCGACATCGCCGTCACCAAAGAGATCGCGCCGGGCAGGCTTCTCCTTACCCGCGCCCAGAACAGCGGCAAGCTGAAAATCACCGCGACCGCGCATAACGGCGGCGAGCGGGTCTTGCGGACGGCGGAAATCGCGGTCACGGAGCCGGCTGCCGACGCCTGGGTGGCACGTCCGGCGGCGAAGGACGAGCAGCCTGAGGACAATCAGTTTTACGCCCGCGATGACCGCAACGAAGGTACGCTCTTCTTTAACGGGACACTTGCCGAGCCGGCCGACGCGGTCTTCCTTCGCGTGTTCGCGAACGATCAGCCTTACAAAGAACAGCGCCTCGACCTGCCGGCGGATCGAGCCTACGCCTTCACCGTAAAACTTAAGCCCGGCTTGATCCGCTACAAGCTTGAATTTGGCTCGACGAGCGCGGAACACGAGAAGCTTCTGAAGACGGTCAACAACGTCGTCTGCGGCGACGCGTTCCTCATCAACGGCCAATCCAACGCCGAGGCCACCGCGTGGGGGAAAGAAGAGTACGCGTTCAGCAGCCCGTGGATTCGCACGTACGGAAGCACCGACGGAGCGCCGCAGGCGCGCGGCTGAAGCTATGGACCGAGGCCACGGCCCGCGGTCCCGGCGGCAAGTCGCAGATCGGCTATTGGGGGATGGAGCTCGCGCGGCGGCTTGTCGAGAGCCAGAAGGTCCCGGTCTGCATCCTGAACGGCGCCGTCGGCGGCACCCGCATCGACCAGCACCAGCGCAACAATGCCGATCCCGAAGACGTCGCCACGATTTATGGCCGGCTTCTGTGGCGCGTGCACCAGGCGCGCCTGACGCACGGCATCCGCGGCGTGTTGTGGCACCAGGGGGAAAATGATCAGGGCGCCGACGGCCCCACCGGAGGGTTTGGATATGAAACGTACCGCCAGTATTTCCTGGATCTGTCGAGCGCGTGGAAACAGGACTACCCCAACATCCGCCATTACTACGTGTTCCAGATCTGGCCGAAGTCGTGTGCGATGGGATTCGACGGCTCGGACAACCGCCTGCGCGAGGTGCAGCGCACGCTTCCGACCGCCTTTTCGAACCTGAGCGTTATGTCCACGCTCGGCATCGATCCCCCCGGCGGCTGCCACTATCCGCCGGCCGGTTACGCGGAGATCGCGCGGCTGATCTGCCCGCTGCTGGAGCGGGACTTTTACGGAAAGAAGTTTGCCGCATCGATCACGCCGCCGAACCTCAAGCGGGCGGCCTACCCCAATGCGGGGGGTGATCAGGTCGTGTTGGAATTTGATCAGCCGGTGAAGTGGGACGATGTGCTGGCGGGCCAGTTTTACCTGGACGGTCAGGGGGGGAAGATTCAGTCCGGTACGACGACCGGAAACCAACTAACCCTGAAATTGGCGGCTGGGGCGGTCGGCAAAACCATCACATATCTGGACAGCAAGGCCTGGAGTCAGGCTAAACTGCTGCGCAGGGGAGAACGGCATCGCCACATTGACGTTTTGCGAAATCCCGATTGTCTCGGCAGCGGGTCAATGACCTTTCTCGTCCATCCAAACGCTTCCTTCCCGTCCCAGGTGGAGCAATCAAGCTTCACCCTTGGATTCCAACTCTCATCCTCGATAACCTACCACGCCTCACTACACCTAAAAAGAAACGCAAAGAGGGTCACAAGCCATTGACGTGGTAAGCCCTCCGGCGGGACGAATGTTAATCGCTGCGAAGGTGGCTTGGAGGAGTGAGTCGAGTTGGGCGAGTGCTTCGCGGCGTTTGGCGCGCAACGCATCCGTCGCATCCAGTATTCCCGCAATCCGCTTCTGCTCCGCCAGCGGTGGAAGGGGGATTTCGAGTGTTTTAAGCGACGTCGAATTTACGCCGGGTTGGGCAACTCCCCGGCGCGCCCCGTGATCTGCCGCCAGTAACTCGGACTATTGAAGAAATGACTAACGTAGACTGGGTTCGCGTCCTTTCCGAGCCTGACGCGAATTAAATAGGAAGCGAAGACGCTCTCGCTCGGTGCCTCCCGGATTAGAAAGCTCTTGCCAGTGGTGGCACCAGTACGCGCGAAAACAATGTCACCGTCTTGTAGTTTGCATGATACGGCTTCTCTTTCAGAGCAATTGCACCACGGCACGGTTCCCCAATCCACAGCACCGTCTTGAATGTCCAGTGATGCGAAGAAACTTTGGGCCGACGGGCGAATCAACTGCCG
The DNA here is from genome assembly GCA_963788015.1 of uncultured Phycisphaerales bacterium. Lineage (GTDB taxonomy): Bacteria > Planctomycetota > Phycisphaerae > Tepidisphaerales > Tepidisphaeraceae > JBBRHH01. The sequence goes on along the minus strand of CAWBEY010000005.1, from coordinate 676,871 downwards.
ACGCGGTAACTCCGTAGTCGATCGTCGACGAGATATCGCCAAGGAGCCGGTTCACTTCAGCATCCCTTCCAATTCCTTCCGCCCCTTCTCACCCTCTTCCTCCATCCCCGCCTGCGCGGGGATGACATTCGCCAGCCGCGAAAGAATCACCCCGCGCGTTCGCGGGGGAAAGCTCTTCGGCGAGTCGTATTCAACGGCTTCGTACGCCACTTCCTTGTTGCGGTGGATGGAGAGGCTGTATTCATTGGCGGCCAATGTTCTCATCATCTTAGATCCTGCGTTTTCTGCTACCAGCCACCTGTGGGTGCATGCCAAGCTCCACCATCTCTTGCCCGGTGATGTCACTGTCCGATGTCACAGAATGTCACAGAAGAAAATCGCGTCTACCTCTTGTCACAACTATATTTACGCGATCCCTTCCCCCCAAACGAACCGGTCTGGCAAGTTGTGGCGCAAGTTTGGCGCAAGTTTATTCATCTGTGATGACAACCTGATATGTCGCCTTATTGGTTTCGCCCGTCCTGGTAATTAACCCTTTGTCCTCCAGCACGGACAGATCGCGCTGCAGCGTCCGCCGGGGGACGCTCGCCAGCTTCTCCTGTAACGCGCCGACGGTCACTCCATCGGTGAACAGCAACTCCCGAAGGATAGCACGCTGGCGGGAGTTTAAAGCATGTCGCTGCGCCAGCACATCCGCGCGGATGACGATCACACCTCGGGACTTGGCTTCATCGAGTTGCGTGGCAAGGCCCAGCGTAAAGAACTCCAGCCAGTGCGTCAGATCCAGATCGGTTTGTCGAACCGATTGAAGCGCGGCATAAAACGCCGGCCGGTCGCGATCATAGAACTCGCTGAGGGTGAACAGGCCCTTGAAATCATAGCCGCTGCGATACAGGCACATCGTCGAGAGCAAGCGCGAGGATCGGCCATTTCCGTCAATGAAGGGGTGGATGTGCACCAATTGAAACTGCGCGATACCCGCCACGAGGACCGGGTGGATCGTTGTCGGAGCGTTGAGCCAGTCGACGAGCTGCTCCATCATCGGCGCGACATCCTGCGGTGGCGGCGGCGTGTAGACGACCTGGCCGGTCTTGTTGTTGGCCAGGTAATTCTGGATGTGGCGGTACTGACCGGGGCGGGCGAAGTTGCCCCGCACGCCCTCCACGAGCCGCTTGTGGATTTCGCGAACGACGGCCTCGGTGATGGGCATCGCCCTGCCCAGATACCCACGCACCAGCTCGAACGCGCCGCGATAGTTGAGCAGTTCGCGGACATCATCGGCATCGGCGGACGGAATTTTCTTGCCAGCCCAGATCTGCTCTGCCTCGTCAAGCGTTAGTTGAGTGCCCTCGATGTGTGTGGTGTGATGGGCTTCGAGCAGCAGAGCGCGGTTGCGCATCTGCGTGAGCCAGTCGTCCGAAAGACGCGCCGCTTCCAGAAAACCACGGGCACGCTCGATGATGGTGAGATCACGAGCGATTGCATCGGTGATGGTGAACCTGGGCGACAGCGCGCTCACTTCAGCATCCCCCGGTCATTCCCGCGCAGGCGGGAACCCAGATGCCCCCTCCGCGCGAACGACGAGCACCCGACGCCGACGCGAGCGCAGGCACTGCGCGGCTCATGTAAAATGATTTACAAAATCGACTCATACAGATCATCCCAATTCGGGTTCTTTTCCTCGATCAGCCGCAGTTTCCATGCACGGTTCCATTTCTTCAGTTGTTTCTCCCGGACAATGGCCTCTCGCATGCCCCCATGCAATTCATAGTACACCAGCATGTGAACGCCGTATTTTTTGGTGAACGATTCGAGGACTTCATTCTTGTGCTGCCAAACCCGCTGCACGAGGTTGCTTGTCACGCCGATATAGAGCGTTCCGTTACGCTGGCTGGCGAGAATGTAAACGGCGGGCTCTTTCATGGGGCTTGCTGGATTACCTCGCATGCATCGTTTCCGCCCATTCGTCATTCCCGCGCAGGCGGGAATCTAGGTCCCCGCCTGCGCGGGGACGACGGGTGTCGCGGGAGTGACGGTTAAAGCATCCCCTCCAATTCCTTCCGTCCCTTCTCAATCTCCTCCTCCAGCTTCGCCAGCCGCTTCAAAATCACCTTCGGCGAATCGTGTTCGACGGCTTCGTACGCCACTTCCTTGTAGCGGTTGATCGAGAGGTCGTAGTCGTTGGCGGCGATCTCGGCCTTGGGGACGAGGAAGCTCTGGTCGGTGCGCTTGCGGCCCTTCTCCTTCGCCCGGTTCTGCCAGCGTTTCAGGAGGTCGGGCAGGTCGGACTTGTCGGGCTGGGGCGTGCGTTTGTCGTCGAGGGAAAAGCCATCGGCGTGCATGTCGTAGAACCACACATCATCCGTGCCGCCGGAGTTGGTCTTGGTGAAGAGCAGGACGGCGGTGGAGACGCCGGCGTACGGTTTGAAGACGCCGGACGGCATGGAGAGGATGGCGTCGAGCTTCTGGTCTTCGACCAGCATCTTGCGCAGCGCCTGGTGGGCGTTGGACGAGCCGAAGAGCACGCCATCGGGCACGATGACGGCGGCGCGGCCGCCGGTCTGCAACAGACGCATGAACAGCGCGAGGAAGAGCAGCTCGGTCTTCTTCGTCTTGACGACCTGCAGCAGGTCCTTGGCGGTCGATTCGTAATCGAGGCTGCCGGCGAACGGGGGATTGGCCAGGACGAGGGTGAATCGCTCGGCGTCGTCCTTGTCGGATTGCGCGAGCGAGTCGCGGTAGCGGATGTCGGGGTTCTCCACGCCGTGCAGCAGCATGTTCATCGAGCCGATGCGGAGCATGGTGTTGTCGAAGTCGTAGCCGTGGAACGTGCCGGAGTTGAACTTCTTGCGCGAGGCGTCGGTCTTGTAGATCGACATCGCTGTGGTGGGCGACGAGATGCTCGGACGCGGCGATGAGAAACCCGGCCGTGCCGCAGGCGGGATCGCAGATGATGTCCTTGGGCGTGGGGGCGGTCATCTCGACCATCAGCTTGATGATGTGCCGGGGCGTGCGAAACTGCCCGTTCTGCCCGGCCGAGGCGATCTTGCCGAGCATGTACTCGTACAGATCGCCCTTGGTGTCGCTGGTCGGCCATGTCGATCGCGTCGAGCTGATCGACCACGTTGGCCAGCACGCGCGGCGTGGGCATCATGAACAGCGCATCCTTCATGTGATGCGTGTAGGTGCTGGCCCGCTCGGGATCGTCGTGGCCGTTGGAGCCGAGGGACTTGATGAAGGGGAAGACCTCCTGCTGCACCGTCTTGAACATCTCTTCGGGCGCGGTCTCCTTGAAGCGCGACCAGCGGAGAGGATCCTGCTTTTTGTTGAAGATCGGGTCTTCGATGGGTTTGCCGGTGCGGGCGGCCTTGTTCTCCTTGAGCGTCTGGAGTTCGTCGAGGCGCTTGATGAAGAGCAGGTAGGTGAGCTGTTCGATGACGGAGAGCGGGTTGGAGATGCCGCCGGACCACATGGTGTCCCAGATGCGATCGACTTTGGATTTGAGTTCGCCGGTGATCATTGTTTTCCGACCGTTGGGGAGTTTCGCGTGTTGTTGTCACCTGATCTTCGAGAATGCCGCGCGGCATTCCACCGTGGAATGCGCCCGCCGTCAAACGAATGCCCGGCCCGCGCCCATCCCCGAAACGCAAAGAGGGTCACAAGCCATTAACGTGGTAAGCCCTCCGGCGGGACGAATGTGAATCGCTGCCTTCGGCAACGGCAGCGCGATCGCAGATGAACTTTCCGATGCGTGGGGTACAATTAGTCCCATGATCGCTTTCAATGCCCATTTCGACGGCAAGGTTCTGATTCCCGATGAGCCGCTCGCGCTGCCCGCCAACCAGAAGGTGCGCATTGAGCTCGAGCCGATCGACGCGGAGCAGGCTTCGGTTCGGTTCACGCCCCATGCCGATCTCAATGCCGCGCTGATGAATGGCCAGCCGTTTGACGAGCGTGACGCGCTGCACATCGATCCACTGGATGCCGTGCCGGTCGATTTCGTTCGCCAGCCCGGAAGCGGTGCCGGAGAGATCAAGATGTCCGACGACTTCGACCAGACCCCCGAGGATTTTAAGGACTACCTGTGAGCGGCGCTCATCGACACGCACGCGCCGCTCTGGCTGATCGATGCCAGCCCGAAATTGAGCAAAGCCGCACTCGCGCGAATCAGTGAACCGGGCATCGAGCTGTTTTTCAGCCACGCCGGCGCCTGCGAAATTGCCATCAAATTCGGCCTCGGCAAGCTGGAATTGCCCCAGACGCCGCAGGCCTATCTGGACAGGCACCTCACGCTCAACAAGATCCGCTATTTCTCGCAGGCACGCTTCCACATCATCACGGCGATCCATTCGATCGGCTGATGGTCGCGCAGTGTCTGTACGCCGACCTGCCGATTCTCTCGCACGACCAGAAGCTCGATGCCTACGGCGTCCGCCGGGTGTGGTAGGCGCTGCGTCGCGGCGTGGGGAGCGGGAGAAAGTGCTGAGGACTGAGTGCTGAACGAAAAAGGGGGAACGAAAAAGCGGTCAAAGGTCGGCAGTCAATGTTCGAATACCCAGCCCCGAAAAAACCAACATCCGCCTCCAAACCTCAGCCATCACGCACTGCCGGCGGCGGCATCGCCCATTCATGTCTTCAACCGGCCAAACCCAAGCCAACCCAAACAACCCGAACCATGATAGATCGTCCACCCGAAATCACACACGGCCCCCCACCCGCGCCCACCTCCCCGGCCATCCGCGGCCAACACTCTTCCTCCCCACTCCTGAATCCCGCCTCGCCCCACCTCCTCGCCCAGCAGCATAATTCTCGTCCCTTGGCTCTTGGCGTCTTGGCGGTTAACATTCCATCGGTAGCAAAGTAGGGTCCGACTCGCGGACCTCCCCCGGCTAAATCCGCGTCCATCCGCGGCCAAAATCCTCTTCCTCCGCCGCAAGCCGCAATCAAATTAGTGCGCCGCGGATCAACGCGGAGAAACGCGGATTGAGGAAGTCCGTGGAGATCGCGTTCCTCCACCACGAAACCGCCTCCATCCGCGGCTAAAATGATCCTCCCGAACTTGACATTGCCCTAACATCCATCTACACTACCCACAGCGTCAACTGGCCCACCACCAGCAACCGCCGCCCCATCCGCAGATAGAGCACCTTCAGGGGAACCCATGCTCCTCCATCCCAGCACCCACCAAAACCCCGGATGCACATCCAGGGCTTCTTCCCCCGCTCTCCGCCAAGCCATTTTTAGCCGCGATTCAACGCGTCGTTTGGTGGTCGGTTATGTGTCGTTTGATAGTCGGTTAGTGGTCGGTTGGTGGTCGGTTACGTGTCGGTTGGTGGTCGATTGGTGGTCGGTTATGTGTCGCTTTTTAAAAACCCCTTTCACCCTAAACCCTTGTCAACACTCACCCCCCTCCCAAAATCCCCTGCGCAACCCAATCACAACATCAAAAAAAGCACCCAAACCAACCACCACTCCCCCGCTCCATTCTTACTTCTTCTTTCATCCTTCTTACCTCCCCCTCCCCCTCTCCCTCATTTCAATGAATCAATGCACCGATGGATCAATGAATCAATTCCGCCGACCCCCCACCAACGGCGCCACGGCAGATGTTACATGCGCCGTTTGTGCGGGCCGGGTTGGCGATGGGGAGGAGTGGGGATCCGGAGGATTTTTTGGGGCGGCTGGAGCGACTGCGCCTATAGCGCCACTCACTTCTTCAATACGTCGATCAGATATTCGGCAACCGACTTGTGCGGTGCATCGGGTGCGCCTGGGTACATCAGCTCGCACTTTACCCCCACGGCTTTGCATTTCTCCTGGAGCTTTACGCCGAAGTTGGCCGTGTGCGTCGGGTCCTTTTGCTCCTGCCCCAGCGCGGGCGGCGTGGAATAAATCAGATAGATCGGAGGATCGTCCGGCGTCACCAGTTCATACGGCGAATATTCCTTGATCCACGGCAAGATTTGCTCGCGGCCCTCCAGGAACTTCTGGAACTGTGTGATCTTCTTTTCCTTGTCTTCCTTGAAGCCAAACGCATGCCCGCCGTAGCGGCTATTGGGTGTCCATTCCTTCATCTGCTGTGGATCGAGCGATGTCTGCGCGGCACGTTGACGGCCGCGCACAGCAGGCGCGTTGATTCGCGCGCGATCGGATCGTCGCTCTTGGGATCGGCCAGGTCATCATGAAACGCCAGCCAAAGGCTGGAGCATGCCCCGGCCGATCCGCCGGATGCGCCGATGCGCATTTTGTCGATGTTCCATTCGGCGGCCTTGCTGCGGACAAATTGCAGAGCGCGGGCGGCATCGTGCAGCGGCGCCCGCACCGGCGGCTTGACGCCATCCTGTTCGGCGTCGGCGATAAAACGGTACTCGATCGACACCACCGAAATCCCCGCCTTCAGACACTCCGCCAGATTCCCAATGCCGGCCTTGCTTCCGGCCGTCCATCCACCGCCATGAATGTAGAACACGAGCGGCGTTGGCGTACTGGATTGTGCTTTGTAGAAATCAAGGACTTGCTTGGGATGCGTGCCGTAGGGGACATCAGCCGCCGTTGCCTTTAGCTGCGGTGCGCTGGTGGGCCGGGTGGCGGGCTTGGTGGTTTGGCCGGCAAGCGCACCAGCCGCCAGGAAAAGCGTGGCCAAGTAAAAGACAAGGTATCGTGTTTTCATTAAAGGAACTCGATTCTTTGTGAGCAGCTGTGCTCGTTGTTGTTTACTCGATGGGGAGCGAGGCGTCGACAGCTTTCGTTTGGCCACGGAAATGCGGTCGGAGTACCGTGAATCGCTTTAATATAAGCTATTTGTGAGTCGGGACACCAGACATCGCCAACAAAACTGGTGCCGACGGCGGAGCATCATTGCATAATTTTGTTGGCCGCCGGGTATACTTCCGCGGCACAAGGGCCGGCCTCGCGCGTCTTATTATTCAACCCAGATGGGATTGTCATGATGAAGAGCGGTGTTGTTGCATATGTCACTGGACTTCTCCTGTTATGGACCCCAAGCTTCGTGCTCGGCCAACAGGGTCGGCCGGCGGGCTTCCCAATTATTCCTGCTGCGCCGGACCGCGCTTCGGCTAAGGATGTCAATCAGTTGATTGATCTGCTTTGCACGACTTCTAACAAACAGGTGTTCGAGCGAGCCGCAATTCTTGTTAAAAATCTTGATGGTGACGCGCTGCCCGCCGTGACCGCAGCCCTGAAGCGACCGGATATGGGGGCGCAATCGCTTCGGGCTCTACGCGAGGCGGAGCCGCTGCTGCGCATCTGCGCACGAATGGAGGAAAAACAGGAGCGATACGTCTCATGGATCCGGGCAATACTTGTCCATGGATATGAGGAGAACGGCAGGAAAGACTCCAAGTGGGACAGCGGAGCGGTGACAGCCATCGGAGGCTGGATTCAGAGTGGCACTCCGCCGTTTAGAACGCCAGCGGAAGACGCGCTACTTTTGGCTATGTTGAAGAAAATTGTGGAGTCGGGATGCGACGATCCCTTAATCGAATTCCTGGCCGCCCGCATGGGATCGACGCAGCCTGGAGTGGATCCAAAAGCATCTAACGCCAAGGCACACGATGCGCTACAGAAACTTTTGCGCAGTAAATATCCGGTCGAGTGCCGATTTTTTTGCGGCATTGAATACCTTAAACACGCGGGGGCGCGACACACCGCTGGTGATGCAACTCAAACCACTGCTCGCCGAGACGCTCAAGAACAAAGGGACGCCCAAAAACCCGGCCTCGGCGAATGCCGCATTTCAATTTATCACCACGTTCTGGCCCATGATTTCCGCTGAGTTGGAAAATGAGGCGGCCTTCGAATTTGTCTATCCACGCTTCGCGGCGGCTTGGCCCAACGACGCGGGACCCGCTTATTTCCTGGCCAATTATAAAATCTGGTCGGCATGGGAAGCTCGCGGCGGCGATACAGCGGATCGGGTGACGCCAGCGAACTTTAAGATCTTCGAAGAGCGCCTCAAGGAAGCGGAACAGGCATGTCTCAAAGGATGGGAACTTGACCCATTGGATGGTCGCTGTCCATCTGAAATGGTCCGCGTGAAGTTGGGGCAGCGGGATGATCGCTCGGAGATGGAGCGTTGGTTTAAAAGGGCAGTCGAAGCCAATCCCGACAACAGTGACCTTTGCTGGTACAAGATTTATTATCTTTTCCCGCGATGGCATGGCTCGCACGAAGAGATGTTAAAATTCGGGCACGAATGCGTGGCAACTGGAAACTGGCATGGTCAAATCCCATTTGCACTGGCGCGGGTGCATCTGGCGATCGCTGAGGAGGCCGAGGACCGGGCCGCTTATTTCAAGCAACCTGCGGTGTGGCAGGACGTGCAAGCGGTGTTCAGACCATTTTTCGATCTCTATCCCGAAGAACACTATCATCGCAATCTATATGCGCGACTGGCATGTGAGTGTGGGCAGTGGAAGGTGGCTGACGAGCAATTCAAGATCATCGGCGAATCGCCAGCTCTTGAGGCATATCGGGATGTCGGAACGTTCCTGCTGATGCGTGTAAAAGCAGCGCAACTTTCCGGCACCAGACTGCCCCCCGCAATCTTCAAGATGAAGGATGGAACAATTGTGAAGACAAAACTCTCGCCTCAGGGAAATAGCGTCGAGGCAGTTTATCCGGAACAGCAGAAACATCCTTGATGCTGGCCCGTCCGCAAGAGCTGAGCGGAGCCGTGCCGTCTCCAGCGATCGCCGAGATGAAATTGGGCAGCAGGGCGATGGCCTATGAACGCGTATTGTCCTACTTCTCAATCCGATAGAGGTGATGATCGGTGCGGACGAAGATCGATCTGCCCGCGATGGCCGGGGAGGCGAGGATTCGGCCGTTGAGTTGATTTTCGGCCACCACATCGTATTTATCGCCGGGGCGGATGACCGTGCCGACGCCTTTGTCGCTGAAGAGATAAATCAGGCCGTCGGCGAAAGTGGGCGAGGTGCTGTAGGCGTTGCCGGCTCGGGCCTGGTAGATTTCTTCGCCGGTTTTGGCGTTGAGGCAGCGGGCGATGCCGTTGTCGGAGACCATGTAAATGTGGCCGTTGACCAGGAGAGGCGAGGGCTTGAGAGAGACTCCCTTTTTTGCGCCAGAGGACATTGGTTTTGGTGATGTCGCCGGTGGCGCCGGCGATCTTCAGCGCCCACAGTTCGCCCTGGTCGAAGCCGGTGCAGATGTAGGCGATGCCGTCGGCGTAGATGGGGCGGGGGACGTTGGAATAGCCGGGGATGTCGCACCACCAGATTTCGGCGCCGGTGTCGGGGTCGAGGCCGCTGATGCGGGATGCGCCGATGCTGAGGAGCTGATCTTTTCCCTCGACATTCGCCACTAGCGGTACGCAGTAGGCTTTGCGCCTGTCGGCAGGCTTGGCGCCGAAGGGGTAGGAGCGGTTGACCTTCCACGCGAGTTTGCCTGTGAGTTTGTCGAGAGCCGCCACGTACTGAACGTCCATGCCGTCGCAGTGGAGGATGTAGAGGTTTTTGTAGAGGATGGGGCTTGAGCCGGGGCCTTCCTTGTGGTCGAGCTTCAGCTCGTTGTTTTTCCAGATGGGCTGGCCGGTGGCGCTGTCGAGACAGGCGCTGCCGTAGGTGCCGAAGCAGACGTACACCCGGCCTTTCTCGAGGATGGGCGTTGGCGACGCATAGGAGTTGAAGGCGTTTTTCTTCTCGGGCTCGACGTGGAAGACTTCGAGGTTGTGGAGGATCGCGCCGGTGTCGCGGTTGACGCAGATGGCGCGGAGGGAGCGGCCGGCTTCGGTGGCGGCGGTGATCCAGACCTGATCGCCGAGGACAACGGGGGAGGACCAGCCTTCGCCGGGGATTTCGGTTTTGAATTTGATGTTCTGGGTTTCGGACCATTCGGTGGGAAGGCCGACGCTGTCGGAGTGGCCTTGCTGGGTTGGGCCGCGAAACTGCGGCCAATCGTCGCCGGCGTGGAGGGCAGCGGCGAGCGCGAAGGGAAGAAGAAACCCAAGGATCACTTTCGATGGCATAGACTCCTTTGACAACAGGTGATACAGCTTACTGCATTGGCCGTTCGAAGGTGTGGTTGACGGCGCTGGAGCGGGCTGGGTGCTTGACACACTAATGCTCGTCAGTAGACTGATTTTGACTCGATTTGCACGGTTTGTCGTGCTGTTGATCGGGGCCATAGTGAAATGGGATCACGCCACCATGGCATGGTGGAATTCGGGGTTCGAATCCCCGTGGCTCCATAGCAGTGGAACGATTTGAACTTCGGGTTCGAACCGTCCCGTTGCCCGGCGGGGTGCATGGGAAGGTGATTAAGGACTCCGAACAGCACGACGTGGAAGTGGCGGTCCGCCTCTTCGGAGCCAATGCCGTTATTACCGCCACGCTCGACGGTCAACCGCTCTACGATTGGTCCGGCCCGATCGCCTCCTTGGGCAACCGCAGCGTTTGGCATTCGAACCCCGGCGCGCTCGGCCTCGGCGCCGCCGCCACCGACTGGGTCGTCTATGAGGTGAAAGCCAAGCGGGAATGATTGGTGTCGTTTGGATCAGTTCGAAAACCGGTGAGCTGCACCGCCTGGCGGGGTTTCAGTCCTACCGCATTGCGGACGGAAAGCTGGTCGGATCCGCGTGGCCCTACTCGGTCGAGCAAGAACATTTGATCAATAAACGCCCGCAACCCAACGACAGCCAGTGACTTCGTGACCATCTTTGAGGAAGCCACGGCCTCAAGACTTGGCGAAGTCGCCCGATCCAAAAATCCCTACTCTCATAACAATCCTCTCCGTTAAATCTGAAGTTCATTTCGCCGCCACGCGGATCAGCGACCCACCAGCCGCTCCATCTGCTCGGGATAACGCGCGCCCTGCACGGTGACCTTCGCGGCGGCGTCCTCGATCTCCCGCAGGTCGGCGGCCGACAGTTGTAGTTCGCCGCGCCGTTGTTCTCCTTCATGCGGTGCACTTTGGTCGTGCCGGGGATTGGAACGATCCAAGGCTTCTGCGCCAGCAACCACGCGAGCGCAATTTGCGCCGGAGTCGCGTTCTTCCGCGCGGCGATCATCGCGATCAGGTCCACCATCGCCTTATTGGCTTGGCGGTTCTCCTCGTTGAAGCGCGGGATCGTATTGCGAAAGTCGGACGGGTCGAACTTCGTGTCCGTGTCGATCTTCCCGGTAAGGAAACCCTTACCGAGTGGGCTGAACGGGACGAAGCCGATGCCCAGTTCTTCGAGCGTCGGGATTACTTCCTTCTCCGGCTCGCGCCACCACAGAGAGTATTCACTCTGAAGCGCGGTGACGGGCTGGACGGCGTGGGCGCGGCGAATCGAATTCACGCCCGCTTCGGATAGGCCGAAATGCTTTACTTTGCCCGCGTGGATTAGTTCCTTCACCGCCCCGGCCACGTCCTCCATCGGCACGTCGGTGTCCACGCGGTGCTGGTAGAAGAGGTCGATCCGGTCGGTCCGAAGCCGCCTGAGCGAGGCATCGGCGACCCGCTTGATCTGCTCGGGGCGGCTGTCGAGGCCAACGGACTTGCGGGTGTTGGGGTCGATCTTCCAGCCGAACTTCGTAGCGATCACCACTCGGTCGCGTACTGGCTGCATCGCTTCGCCGACCAGTTCTTCATTGGTGAACGCGCCGTACACCTCGGCGGTGTCGAAGAAGGTCACGCCATCGTCCACGGCTGCACGGATGACCTTGATCCCGTCCTGCGTGTCGCCCGCCGGACCATAGTTTCCGGCGAAACTCATGCAGCCGAAGCCTATTGCGGATACTTCAAGACCGCTTTTACCGAGTTTTCGCTTGTTCATTGCATTCTCCAAATGTGTTGATCGCTGTTGCAAAGCCGTCAGTCGCCCGCCTCATTTCGCTTCGAGCGTCACCGTCACGTTTCCTGATCCGACTGCGTCAGCGAGATCCTTCGGGTTCTCGAGTTTTCCAAGCCGCGTGTAACTGTAGGAACTGTGGAACGTCTCATAGAAGAGCACGAGTGTGTCGTCGCCCCAGAGCAGAAGATCGCCTGACCGGATGGTGCCAGGTTTTATCAGGGCGGTCGGAAGGTGCGCGGGCAAGTCGCCATGTTTCTCGTTGGTGTTCAGGTCTGTCATGTCGAGTGTCAGCGGCAGCATCTGAAGAAACTTTTCCGTCGCCGGGTTTTCTTCGAGCGTGGCGGCGAACGTTTTCTGTCCGATTTTTATTCGCAGGTGTGGGCTCATTGCTTCCTTTCCGAGATCCGTCTCTTTAACTACCTGCGTTGCAGGCTGCTGCTCAGTGCGTCGCTCGCCAGCGTCACAGGAGCATAGGACGCTCGATGTGAACCCCCCTGGATCAGAGTTCCTGAGCAGTCGGCCTGAACAGAATCTCGTTGATGCCGACTTCTTCCGGTTCGCTAATGGCGAAAGCGACCATTCGGGCGAACGTTTCGGGAGGCACTCCGACTTGGGCCACATAGTCCTGGTTCGCTTTCTGGACATCCTGCTCGCTGATGTGGTCGAGGAGTTCTGTCTTCACCGCGCCGGGCGAGATAATCGTGGTGCGAATGTTGTAGGACGCCATTTCCTGCCGCAGCCCCTCAGACAAGGCCCGAACGGCGAACTTGGTTGCGGAATAGACGGCGGAGCCGCCGAAAAGCTTATGGCCCGCCACGGACGACAGGTTGATGATGTGGCCCGATTTCTGCTTCGTCATGTAGGGGAGTGCTGCGGCGATGCCATAAAGCACGCCCTTGAGATTGACGTCGATCATCTGATCCCATTCATCGACCCTCAGCCGTTCCAAGGGCGAAAGCGGCATCACACCGGCATTGTTTATGAGCACGTCGATTCGCCCGTAGGTCGCGACGGCAGAGTCGACGAGCTTGCGCACGTCCTCCCGCTTTGTCACATCAGTGACGACGGCAGTGGCTTTGCCGCCGGCTTTAGTAATGTCGGCCGCAAGCGATTTGATCCGGTCGGAGCGGCGCACCCCGAGGACAACACTGGCACCCTTGGTGGCCAGGTGGCGGGCGGCTGCCGCGCCCATGCCGCTCGATGCGCCGGTGATGACGATTACTTTGCCTGCAATGTTGTCGGTCATTTGGTTTCTCCGTTTGGCATGGTTAAGTCATTGGCTCGAACCCTTGATCCATGGGTGCCCACAGTCACTGCACCGTTTGGCCGCCGTCGATCACCATGGCGTGACCGACCATGAAGGCGGCCGCGTCTGAACACAGGAAGATGACGGCGGCGGCGATCTCCTCGGGCTTGCCCATCCGCCCGGCCGGTTCCTCCGCGATCACCTTCGCGCGGCCCTTCGGGCGTGCCGCCGGTGAAGCGGCCCATCATTGGGGTGTCGATGTAGCCGGGACAGACGGCGTTGATGCGGATGTTCTGCGCCGGCGTAGTCGAGGGCCGCCGCCTTGGTCAGGCCGATCACGCCGTGCTTGGCGGCGGTGTAGGCCGGGCTGCCCTTGATGCCGATGACGCCCGCGCCCGAGGACGTGTTGACGATCGCGCCGCCCTCGCCGTGCTTCTGGATCAGCGGGATCTCGTGCTTCATGCACAGGAACATGCCGCGGAGGTTGATGTCGAAGATTCGATTCCACTCCTCTTCGTCGTAGTCGGCGGTCGGCGCCGGCTTGCGCGGCTCGATGCCCGCGTTGTTGAAGGCGAAGTCCAGACGACCGAATGTCTGGGACGGTCTGCGCGAGGGCCGCCTTGACGTCCTCGGCACGGGAAACGTCGCACCGGACGGCAAGCGCCCGCCCGCCTTGCTCTTCGATCAGGCGAACCGTCTCCTGGTTGCCTTGCTCGGACACGTCGGCGGCGACCACGCTGGCTCCCTCGGCGGCGAACGCCAGCGCCGCCGCCCGGCCGATACCGCTTGCGGCCCCGGTCACGAATGCGACCTTGCCTGCGAATTTTCCGGCTTGGCTCGTTGTCATGGCTTGCTCCAATTCGTGTTGGCGTTACTTGCGGTATTGCTCGTCCGTGACCTTCTCCATCCAGTCCACCGGGCTTCCGTTGAGCTTTTCCTGGATGGCGATGTGCGTCATCGCGGTTGTCGCGGTCGCCCCGTGCCAGTGCTTCTCGCCGGGCGGGAACCACACCACGTCGCCGGGACGGATTTCCTCCACCGGTCCGCCGTCGCGTTGCGCCCAGCCGCATCCGCTCGTGACGATCAAGGTCTGGCCGAGCGGGTGGGTGTGCCATGCGGTACGAGCACCGGGCTCGAACGTCACGATCGCGCCGCTGACCCGCGCCGGGTCGGTGCGGTCGAACATGGAGTCGATCCTGACCGTGCCGGTGAACCAATCTGCCGGCCCTTTGCCGGAAGCCTGTGAGCCGATTCGTTTGATTTCCATTGCTGTGCTCCTTGTGGTAACCCTTCGGCACAAGTTGAATGACAATCCAACCCGGTGCGATTGGTTGAAGCTGTTGGCTTTCGTCGCCATTCATGAATGGTAGCCCGGTTCTCGGGACACGCGGTATGACGAAAGTCAGAGATGCTTGTAGGATTTTCCAGAGTGATCAGGATAATTGGAAGCGCGCGAGGTGGAGGTACACGTCTGTCCCAAATTTTCCCAATGCCGCTCCCATTGGCGGTAATCACACCAATTCGTTGACAATACGGCGATCGCTTTAAGTGTGGACGCCCCCTGTAAGAACCCTAAAATGGTTACGCAGGTGAAATATGCCATTGCGTGATCATTTTCGGCCGCCTGTCAGCGATCGCTCGTCCTGGGAAGCGGTGCACGGCGGTTGGCCGATGGTTATCGTCCAGCAACTGGTCCGCACGCTGCCAGAACGATACATCGCTGAGCCGCGCGTACACCTGGGGGCGGAGTTCAAAGTGAACATCGCTGCCTACGAAGAAGTCAGCAGTTACCGCGCTGATGCGAATAGTGTCGCGACGCCCACGACATGGGCAGCCACGCAACCAACGCTGACTTTGGAGACAGAACTGGCGGACTCCGACGAATACGAGGTGCGGGTTTATGACACCCGCCATAATCGCCGGCTGGTGGCGGCGGTGGAGCTGATCAGCCCGTCGAACAAGGAACCGTCCAAGGCGCAGGGCGCAATTTGTGTCCAAGTGTGCAGCATTGCTGCGTCAAAGCGTATCGGTGGTGTTGGTGGACGTGGTGACGATCCGGAATTTCAATCTGTATGCCGACTTGCTGCGATGGGTTGATGGCCGGGACCCCGCGCTGGGCGATGTGCCCCCTGCCACGTATGCCGCCGCCTGCCGATGGCATCCGGGTGAAACGCGGATGACGCTGGAGGCATGGAGCCAACCGCTGGTAGTCAGCCAACCCCTGCCGGTGCTTCCGCTGTGGCTGAGCGAGGAATTGGCAGTGCCTCTGGACTTGGAGGCGAGCTACGAGCAGACATGTCGGGACCTGCGGATTGCGTGAGGTAATGCTATGCCGATCCATGACTGGACAAAAGTAAACGCGGGGACGTTTCACCATTTCCATCAGAGCTGGATTCAGGAGATCGCCCGGGTATTGAACTCGGGTCAACTTCCTCAAGGTTTCTACGCGATGGCGGAGCAGTTTGCCGGCGGCTGGGGACCCGATGTGGTGACTTTGGAGACACCGGAAAATGACGAAGAACGCGAGGCGATGGGGGACGGACTTTCGTCCAGCATCGGGGGAACTGCAGTTGCCGAACGGCCGCCGGTGGTCGCGTTCCATGACAGGGTCGAGATAGACATCTATGCCAGAATGGCAAACAAGCTGGCGATTCGCCATTCTTCTAACGACCGCGTTGTCGCGGTGATCGAAATTGTTTCACCCGGTAACAAATCTTCAGGCTTTGCGCTGGGCAGATTCACGAATAAGGCCGCCGATCTGCTCCGTGCGGGCGTACATCTGCTCATTGTCGACCTGTTTCCGCCGGGAACATTTGATCCGGGCGGATTGCATGAGGCGATCTGGCAGAATTCCTTGTCAGAAAAGCTTGCGTTCAATCCAGGCAAACCGCTGACGCTCGCCCGTTATGTTGGAGGTGAAATGCTGGAGGCATACGTCGAGCCGACCGCAGTTGGGCAGACGCTGATTGACATGCCGTTGTTTCTGGATCCCAGGACGTATGTTCCAGTACGGCTGGAGATGACGTATCAGTCCGCATGGGAATTAGTTCCGGCTGTCTGGCGGAAGCGAATCGCAACATGAGTAAAAATTTTTGTTGATCGGTTGGGACGCAACAGACTTGGGGTGATAATCCTTTAGCGTGTTTTCGACTGAGGGTCTGGCATCTTTTCGGCCATGCGGCGGCCCAGTTCCAGCGTGCCGGCGGTGCCGAAGTGGCCGTGATCTTTGGGGTACCGCGTGTTGCGGTCGTCGGCGCGCTGGCTCAGGTCGTCGGTGGCCACCACGAAGGCGCCCTTTACCGCCAGCGCCGCGCCGGAGTCCTGATCCACCTCCTTTTCGCCCTGACGTACGAGGTCGCGGTTGTGGCCGGCGTTGGGCGGTGGCAGAACGTATCCGTAGATGAATGGCATGTCCGGGGCCTGGAACTGCTCACGCACCCGCGCGATGAAGCGGGCGAGGTTCTTGCCGTAGTTGCCCGCGGTCTCCTCCTTCTTGGCATCGCCCTCGCCTTGCTGCCAGAGCATTCCCGCGGATCGTTGGCTCGTATCCCTGTGCCCTTAGCGCCTTGAGGCCGAGCTGTACGGTTTCGACGAAGGTCTTGAACTGCGGGCCGAAGTGATCGACGTCGGCCGCATCCTTCCCCGGCTCCCAATCCTGGTACAGGTTCGTGCCGCTGTGGGCGTGCTTGATCAGCGCGATTGGCCGGCCAGGCCGGAGTTCCGCCAGGCGGTTGCCGAAACCCAGTTCCGGGCCGAAGCGATCGGGAGATTCGGAAGCCTGGTGCAAGGGCAACCAGGTGTTGGGCTCGGTGCCGCTGTCCAGGTGCGGCTTACCCGAGTGGAACAGGAGCACCTTGGGGTTGGGCGTGAAGCCGTCGGGCAGGTTCGCCATGTAGCCCTGGCCGGTGGCATTGGACTGGCCGGCGATCAAGTAGACGTCGATCGGCTTCGCCGGCTCGGCGGCGGAGAGGGTCGTCGCCAACAAAGGGAAACGAGGCACGCGAGGATCATGCAGGTTCTCATGCGAAGGATTACGCGCGGCGCCGGCCGACGTTTTCGTTGCGAGCCGTTGGCGGGATTTCAACAAAGACTGGCAGCCTGCTACAAAAACGGAGGCGAATGTCAGCCGTAATGAGGCGTGTACTTCACACGGCGACAGAAAGCTCAATGATGCACGGCTTACTCAACCCTCTGCCGGCGACACTCCTGGCGGTCGTCCTCCTGCGGCTGGCTGTCCTGACGCGACGGCGGCGGAACCCGCGACTCCCGCCCCCGCGACGCTCCCCGCCGGACCACAGCAAGACCAGAGGATGGCGTGGTTCCGGCAGGCCAAGTACGGCCTGTTCATCCACTGGGGGCTGTACGCGATCCCCGCCGGCGAGTGGAAGGGCAAGCCGGTGCGGCCCAGCAGCGAGTGGATCATGGCCCACGTCCCGATCCCGGTGAAGGAGTACGAGCAGTTGGCCGGGCAGTTCAATCCCGACGGAGTTCGACGCCGAGCGGTGGGTGAAGATGGCCGAGGACGCGGGGATGAAGTACATCGTCATCACCGCCAAGCACGGCGACGGGTTCGCGATGTACCGCTCGAAGGTGTCGGCCTACAACATCGTCGACGCGACGCCGTTCCACCGGGACCCGCTGGCGGAATTGGCCGAGGCTTGCAAGCGGCACGGGATCAAGCTGGGGATCTACTACTCGCAGTCGGTGGACTGGCACGAGCCCGGCGGCGAGGGGAACAGCTGGGACTTCCCCCGCGACAGCGAGAAGGACAAGAGCGGCGCGTTCGACCGCTACCTCAAGTCGAAGGTCGAGCCGCAGGTGCGGGAGCTGCTGACGAACTACGGGCCGATCTGCGAGATCTTCTTCGACACGCCCGCGCTGATGACCGAGCAGCGCGCCCGCCCGATCGCCGACCTCGTGCGCTCGCTCCAGCCGGCGTGCCTGATCGACGGCCGGCTGGGCGTGCCGGGCGACTACGCAGACCATGGGCGACAACGGCATGCCGACGGCGGAGGTGAACGGGGACTGGGAAACGCCCGGCGAGTTGAATCACAACTGGGGCTTCGACAAGAACGACGCCGACTACAAGTCGCCGAGCCAGGTCCTGTTCAACCTCCTGGACGTCGTCAGCAAGGGCGGGAACTACCTGCTGGACGTCGGGCCGACGGCCAGCGGCGTGATCCCCTGCGCGGCCGAGAGCAACCTGCTGGCCGCCGGACGCTGGCTCAAGGTCAACGGCGACGCGGTGTACGGCGCGGGCCGCTCGCCCTTCGGCGAGGGCCTCGCCGACTATCGCACGGTCACCGACGCCAACGGCCGCAAGACCCGCCTGCCGTTCCTCGATTGGCGCTGCACGACCAAGCCGGGCAAGCTCTACTTCACGATCTTCCACTGGCCGGGCAACGGATTTCGGCTGCCCGCGTTCAAGAACGAGATCAAACGCGCCTACCTGTTGGGCGACGCGCGACCACACCGAATTGGCGGTGACGGCTGACAAGGGCGCCCGGATCGTTCAAACGCCGCACTACGCCCCGAACGTGATGGCCAGCGTGCTGGTTGTTGAGATTCAGGGAGAGGCGGCCGAGCGATGACTTCACCAATTCGCAATGACGCGAGGACTTCGGCGCAATGACCGCGAAGGCCGCGATGTCGTCATTGCTTTGCTTGCACGGTGCGTTTCCTGCGAGGCGATGGACCGCGATCTGGCCGAAATCGTCAAACAGGAAAAGGCCGCCGCACTGGCGGCCGGAGGAAAGTGATGATCAAGTTGCACTGGTTGCTCGCAATGGCCGTAGCGTTACTGCCACAGATGGCGTCGGCAAACGTCGCCGGCGGCGGCACGGGGCAGGGGCCGGACGTGACGGTCGTCGATCACCACGACGGGACGGTCACCCTCGCCAATGGCATCGTCTCCATCGTGATCGACACAGCCAAGGCCCGGCTCGACCGGGTGACCTACACGCACCGGAACGACGGCCAGCGCGACACCAGCGATGTGCTTCTGGCCGGGCGGGAAAGGACGCGGCCAATACTACTACGGCGGGTTTTCGCTCGGCAGCGGCGCGTTCGAGTACGCGCTCGGCGACCGACCCGGCCACCAACGGCGGCGCGTATGCCGATGTGAAGCTGCTCAGCGACAGTGAGCACAACGGCGTCATGGAGGTCCACTTCTCGATGCTCCGCGGCTCGCCGGGCTTTTATTCCACCGCGATGATGACCCACCGCAAGCAGGACGTGAAGTTCGAGGTGGGCGCGTGGGGCGTCGTCACCCGCGTCACGCCCGCGTTCAACTGGCTCAGCGCCGACGCGGCCCGCAACTTCCTCATCGGCCAGCGCAGCACCAAGGGTGCGAAGGTCCCCGACGCGCCGCACGAGAGCACTGTCCTGCTCGACGGCGCACAGCAGGGCGAGTACGCCAACAAGTTCATCTACGGGCAGGACCACGCCGACCTCCGCGCCTGGGGCTGGAGCAGCGTCGGCAAGGGCGGCCTGAACGTCGGCGTCTGGCTGATGACGAACATGGAGTTCAGCGACGGCGGCCCGCTGAAGCGCGACGTCTCGGTCTACCCGTACAGTGAACTAAACAACTCGATCCTCACCGGCGAGCTGGGCATGGGCTCCGACGGCTTCTTCGCCGACGGCGAATCGTGGACCAAGACGTGCGGGCCGTGGTTCTATTACCTCAACGAAGTGCCCGCGGACGTCACCGACGCCAAGCAGGCGGCGCACCTGCTCTACCAGGACGCGATCGCCCAAGCCGAGGCGGAGGCGACAGGCCTGGCCGTACGCCTGGTTCAAGCACCCCGGCTTACGTCCCGGCCTCGGGTCGCGGAACGGTGAAGGGCAGGATCGTCATCAACGACGCCGGCAACCCCAACGCTTCCGCGGCCGGGACCTGGGTGGGCCTCGAACAGCAGCCGCAGACGATCAAGGGGTTCTACGACTTCCAGAAGTGGCTCAAGCCCTACCAGTTCTGGGTGCAGGCGGACAAGGACGGGAACTTCACCGTGCCCAACGTGATCGCGGGCGAGAACTACACGCTGTGGGCCTACGGCCCCGGGGCGGCGGGCACGTTCCTGTCGCAGGAGCAGACCGGCGGCAAGCCGCCGCTGGAGTACACGCTGCCGGCCAAGCCCTTCGCGGTAAACGTGACCGCCGGCCAGACCATCGACCTGGGCGCCATCTACTTGGACGCCCAAGCGCGTGGGTGCGACCGTCTTCGAGCTGGGCACCCCGACCGCAAGGCCGGCGAGTTCCGCCACGGCGACGATTTCTGGGCTCCCGCCCCCGCGCCGAAGCTCGGCTTCCCGACGCCGGTCTGGGGCGGGCAGGTCGAGTTCCCGCTCGACTTCCCCGACGGCATGACCTACACCGTCGGCAAGAGCCGCTGGCCGATCGACTGGAACTATGTCCTGCCTTCGACGCCGGATCGCAACGGCGCGTGGCAGCCTTGCACCGGGAAGATCGTCTTCGACTTGGCCACGCCGCCGCGCGAGGGCGCGGCCGCGTCACTCTACATCGGCTGCGCCGGCGACGACGGCGGGCACGTCATCGTCAGCGTCAACGGCGTCAACCTCGGCTCGGCCGACGGCGTCACCGCCGCCCCGCAGCCGATCGACGCCTCCGGCTTCAACCCCGCCTACTTCGACGACGCCAGCATCCACCTGAGCAACCACGGCCCGTTCTCTGACGAGCGGATCAACTTCCCCGCCAAGCTCCTGCACGCCGGCCAGAACACGATCACGATCCAGATGGACGCGCGGAAACTCACCGCCTACCTGATGCTCGATTACCTGCGGCTGGAACTGAGCGGCTATGTTCCGCCCGCGCCGGCCCGCGTGACTGCCTATGCCGGCAACAATCGTGTGCTGGTCTGCTGGCCGCTGGTGCCGGGCGCGACGAGTTACAACTTGCTTCGATCGACCTCTCGCGACGGCGAATACGCGCCGGTGACGAGGGGGCTCGTCGCCCCGGTTTGCGGGAGCGGTCCGAGCGTCGCTCAGTACGTCGATGCGACGGCCGCGAACGGCAGCGAGTATTTCTACAAGGTGCAGTCGGTGAACCCCGCCGGTTTGAGCGAACTGTCACCTCCCAGTGCGGCCGCGAAACCGACGACCTTGCAAGCCGGCGACGTACCGCCCGCGCCGGCGGATCTCAAAGTCACCGAATCGGGTCATCATCGGGTGGCCCTCAGCTTGGGCTGCGTCGCCGGGAGCCAGCTTTTACCGCGTCTGGCGAACGACGCTGCACTCGGATGGCGTTGGCGGGAACTATCCCGTCGGACGCGTTTTGCTGGACGATGCCGTGGACGGCAATCAGCTTCACCGACATCTCACCCACCGACGGACGCGATTACAGCTATGCCGTTGAGGCGGTCAACCCGATGGGTGTCAGCACCATGTCGGCATCGGTCACGGCGCGACCTCTGCCGGACCCGCCTCCCGCCGCCGCGGTCCAGTCACTCGCCGGGCAGTGGAGCAAGACCCGCGACGGGCAGGTTATCACGCTGACCTGGTCGCCGGTGGCCGGAGCGACCGGGTACGTCATCTACCGCTCGTCAGGACCCGCGCCGGCGTTCACGTGGCCGGACCATTACCTGACGGCCGTTGTGGAGACGACGTACGTCGATAAGGGTGTGACGGAGAAGAGCGCCCCGGTGAAGGGCCTGGACCCAACGAAGGAATATGACTATCAGATCACCGCCGTGAATGCTGGCGGTATCTCTCGGCCGGCTGTCATTCATGTGCCTGCACGCTGACGATGTATTAAGCCAAATGGCCTTGGTTCTCGAGCACGTCGAAATGAAAGGTATGGTCTGCACGCGGCAGTACGGATCCGGTGCGATGCGGGCCGTGTAACAGACGAGTCGATACCGCAGCATCCGCGTCGGAGGCAGGGTCTTTTCACACCATCGGCCTGAACCGCCCCACCACCTCCTGCAGCCTCCCGGTAATCTGCCCCAGCGAACAGACCTCCACCGTCTCCAGCAGTTCCACAAACACGTTCCCACCCCCCTCCACTACCGACGCCAGTCGATCCAGCGCCTTGTCCGATTTATTCCGGTGCTTGCGTTTGAACTTTGCCACCCGCTCCACCTGAAGCCGCTTCTTCTTCTCGGCCGTGCGCACCACGCTTACCTGGGCCTGTTTGTTGCCTTCCTCGTTGTAACGTGTAAGGCCGACGATAGGGCGGATGCCGGTGTAGATCTGCTCTTCGTACCGGTGGGCGGCTGCCTGGATCTGGCTGCGTTGATAGCGATGTTCCACGGCCGACAGGACGCCGCCGAGTTGATCGATCTGTGCAAATTCCTCCAGAATCGCCTCCTCGACGGCCTTCTCCACGATCTTCATCCCCGGCGAGCCGGACATCATGTTCATCATGTGCTTGAAGAGGCCGCTCTCCTCCAGAAGGATGGCCTGCGCGTGGGCGGCCAGCCGCACATACTCCTCCCCCGGTGTCGTGAACGGCTCGTCGGCGCTGTTGCTGTGACACGAGTTGGTCGCGTTCATGTATGCCAGCATCAGCTCCGTGGCCGTCCGGGTCAGGTTGTTCTTGAACTCGTGGGCGATAAGCGATCTCCCGCTGGTCTGGGTGTGCAGCTTGAACAACTGCGCCCGCGTATCGGCGTGGAACACATCGCGCATTCCCACGGCCCAGATTTTCCGGCACACCCGGGCCAGGGCCAGATACTCCACGTCCAGCGAGCAATCCAGAAAGAACGACAGTCGCGGCCCAAAGTGATTCACGTCGAGCCCGCGCTGCCGAAATAACTCCACGTAGGCAAATCCGTTCGACAATGTATATGCGGCCTGCTGCACCGGCGTCGCACCCGCCTCGGCGATGTGGTAGCCGCTGATTGAGATCGGATACCACCTTGGCATGTGCCGCGTGGTGTAATCCACCATGTCGGTTAAGAATCGCAGGGAGGGGTCGATTGGAAACAAGACTTCGTTTTGCGCCTGCACTTCCTTCAGAATGTCGGCTTGGATGGTGCCGCGCAATTTCGCCACCACGTCCGCGCCAAACCGCCGCCGGGCGGCCGCCACGAACATCGCCAGGATCGCCGGAGCCGGCCCGTTGATGGTCATCGACACTGACACGTGCTCGCCGCCGAAGTCAAATCCATCGAACAGGCGCTCCATGTCCTCGACGGTATCGACGGCCACGCCTCCCTCGCCGATCTTTCCGAACACCCCCTCCGCATCGCTGTCCATTCCATAGAGCGTCGGGCCGTCGAAGGCGGTGCTCAGCCGAATGCTTCGCTGATGCCGCGTCAGATAATGAAACCGCGCGTTGGTATCCTCGGCCAGCCCGAGTCCGGCGAATAGCCGGGTAGGTTCCTCCGTCTCCCCCACCGTCTTCCCCTTCGCGCCTTCCCCCTCTTTCCCCCTCTCCCTGTAAGCAGCGAGAGGGCCGGGGTGAGGGCTCTTCTCCGCACTATTCACCCTCTCCAAATACAGTTCCCGGTACGCGCCATTTACGAATGGAAACTCCCCCGGCAGCCCCTCGCCGAACAGATACCGCGCCACCTCCCCAGCCTCATCCGTCTGCGGCAACGCCAGCCGCGGCAGCCGCAGCCCAGTTGGCGTCACCCCCATCGCCACATCATCGCGAACCCCCTCCCAACGCTTCAGCAACTCCTCCCTAAATTTTGCATCCGTCCGCGCCCGCCGCACCGCCTCCTCCACACTGGCCTCGTGCGCCGCAATGCTCCGATTCACATCGGCCAGAACGCTCATAAGCTATCCCTCCCGATCCCGGAAACTCTCTCGCCGGCCAGCACCTCAAACAGCTCATCCACCCCCACGTCCCGATGCCGCTTGGCCGTTGTCCCCACCAACCGCTGGCCGCGCCCGTTGCTCGCCAAGCGCTGACCGATTTCCGTCGATGCCGTTTTTGCCCCGGCCAGGTCCGACTTGTTCACCACCACCACGTCGGCCGCCTCCAGCATCACGATCTTCTGCAGTTGCAGCCGCGCCCCATAGTCTGGGCTCATCACCAGCACGCTCTTGTCCACCAGCCCACCATATGGAAGAGCCTCCTGCCCAATCCCAACCGTCTCCACCAGAATCACATCAAACCCCCGCCCATCGGCATGCACTTGCGCACTCTTCAAAATTTCCAGACACCGCGCCGTCGCGGCCGAAAGCCCACCGGCCTGGCCGCGTGTTGCCAGGCTTCTCATGAACACCCGGTCATTCTGCGAATGAATCATCGAAGCCCGATCTCCCAGCAGCGCCCCGTTCCCGAGAATGCTGGGATCGTGCGACAAAATCGCTATCTGCACCTCAGGATCGCTTCTCAAAAACCGCAGCACCAGCTCATCAATCAACAAGGTCTTGCCGACCCCACCAGGGCCAGTAAACCCCAGTGTCAGTGGCCCAAGTCCCACCGCCGCTCTTACCCCCTCTCTCAGTAATCTGGGAGAGGGCTGGGGTGAGGGCGCTACTTCACGTCGCTTCTTCGCCTCCTCCTCTCCATCAACCACCGCCGTCAACGTTCTCGCCAGCCCCCGATTTCCAGCACGGTCCTTACCAACGCCCTTGTCGCTCCTCCCGTCCTCCCCAAATCCATTCGCATACCCCGCCAAATCCCCCAGTGACGTCCCCGCAAAAAAAATCCGCTCCACCCCGTGCCTCTGCATCTCCTGTGCATCCGCCGGCGTGATTGTCCCGCCGCCCCCGCCAAATACTTTGATGTCCCCCGCTCCGGCCTCCCGCAGCCGCCCCACCACCTCGGTGAAAAATTCGACGTGGCCGCCGTTGTAGCTTGATATACCAATCGCCCGCACGTCCTCCTGAATCGCGGCTCGCACGATGTCGCGCGCTGAACGGTTGTAGCCCAGGTACACCACCTCCAGACCATGCCGGATAAATTCCAGATTGATGGCGTTGATCGCGCTGTCGTGCCCATCACAAATCGGCACGGCCGTCAGAAGTCGGATCGGCGCTGGCCGCCGTTCTTCGCGCGCCTTCGAGTGCTGTTGCTTAATCCTGGCCATATGCTTCTGACCAACCTCCATAAACTGCTTGCCTCTGATTATACGTCCGGGCGCCTTCGTTTTTGCGATGCACGATTGAGCAGCATTTCAGCTATTGCATAGTTATTGTGCAAACCCGCACCGACAAGTGCCAGCCCCACAACGCGAGGTCACCGGCCCGTGTTTTGCTCAAGAGCCTTCAGTCGCACTACAACACTGTGGTCAGGGTTCGCTTTCAGCTATGGGAGTCTGATGGGAGACATTGCCGAACAGGATCTACAACTTCTTCGCCGGCGCTGCGAATCGCTCCTGCAACTGGTTATTCCGATCAGCCTGACGCTCTTTCGTGAAAGAGATTTCAAAAGTCTACTAGAACGGGTGCTTTTAGAGGCCCGCGCGCTCTGCCACGCCGACGGTGGGACGCTTTACCTGTGCGATCAGGAAAATGAGCATCTTGAGTTTGCCATCGTTCACAACCAGACCCTGGGCATCTCCATGGGAGGTTCGTCGGGAGTCCCGCCGGCTTTCCCCGCGTTGCCACTTCGCGATCCGCAAACGCTTGAGCCGAACCATCACAACATCGCCACTTACGTCGCCCTTACCGGCAGCCCGATCTGCATCGACGATGCTTACACCGCCGAAGGCTTTGACTTCAGCGGCACGCGCCGGTTTGATCAGAAAACCGGCTACCGTTCCAAGTCACTTCTCACGCTGCCCCTGAAAAATGTGGATGGACGGGTCATCGGCGTGCTTCAGCTCATTAACGCCCTGGACGACGATGGCCAAATCGTCTCGTTCGATATGGACCTGATGCCCATCGTGAATGCGCTGACCAACCTGGCGGCCGCCGCACTGGAGCAGGTCGTGCGCGAAAATGGCCTGAAAGACAAAATCCAACAGCTCCAGGTGCATATCGACCAGTCGCGTCGTGCGCGGCAGGTGACTGAAATCACCAAATCTCAATACTTTAAATCACTGGCCGCCAAGGCCAAGGCCCTGCGCGAGCAATTCGCCGCCCCAACAGTTGCGGAAGAGGTAGAAGAATGCCACGCGTGATCTCCACGCATTCATTTCGTGGCGGCACCGGCAAATCCAACACCACCGCCAACATCGCATATCTGGTGGCCAAACGCGGCCACCGCGTCGGCGTCATCGATACCGACATCCAGTCCCCCGGCATCCACGTTCTGTTCCACCTCGACGAAGACCAGATCAACAAGTCCCTCAATGACTACCTTCACGGCCTCTGTAAGATCGAAGATGCCAGCTACGACGTCACCCCGCCCGAAATTCGGGAAGGCCCCGCAGGTTCACGCGCGGCCGTCTACCTGATCCCCTCGAGCCTCAATTCGGGCGACATCGCACGCATCCTCCGCGAAGGCTACGACGTCACCCGTCTTAACGACGGCATCCGCGAAATCATTCGCCGGCTTTCCCTTGATTACCTCTTCATCGACACGCATCCGGGGGTCAACGAAGAAACGCTACTCTCCATCGCCATCTCGGACGTGCTGCTCGTGGTCATGCGGCCGGATCAGCAGGATTATCTCGGCTCGGCCGTCACCATCGATCTAGCGCGTCGCCTGGAAGTGCCTGATATGCGCATCATCGTTAACAAAACGCCCCTCTCCATTGACCGCGATTCGGTCAAACATAAAATAGAGGCGACGTTTGAGGTTCCCGTTCTGGCGGTCTTCCCGCTTTCGGAGGAGATGGCCACCGTCGCCAGCGAGGATTTGTTCGTGCGGCGCCGACGTCGATCACGAGCTGACGCGCCTGCTCAACGTGGTAGCGAATTATCTTTGAGAACGCGGTTCATGGGACGATGGTCGCACGTCCTGAAATCGCGTTTTGAAGCTTCTGGTGGCTGCCCCCGGCGTTGAACGCGTGTAGGTTGAAATCGGCCGAAAATTGTTCGAGTGCCCGCAGCCCACGGACGCTGTTTCCACGATCATCCAACAGCGGCGAAAACGTGGCAATGCCGCACACCCCAGGCACCACGACACAGATTCCCCCGCCCACGCCGCTCTTGGCGGGGAGTCCGACGCGGTAGGCCCATTCACCTGAATAATCATAGATCCCGCAACTGTACATCACGCTCAGGAGGTCCTGGACATAGCGCTCGTCCACCGCCCGTTCCCCGGTCACCGGGTTGGCACCCCCGGCCGCGAGGGTGGCCGCCATCATGCCCAGATCCCGCGCCGTCACCAGCACCGAGCACTGTTTGAAATATAAATCCAGCGCCTCGTCCAAATCGCCCGTCAAGTGCCCGTAATTCAGCAGAAACCACGCAATGGCCCGGTTTCTATGCCCCGTCGCACGCTCCGACGTGTAAATCGCCATGTCCACCGGCACCGGATGCCCGACGTAGCGCCAAGCATCGCCAGCACGCGATTGAATCGATCGGCCGCCCCGTCTCCTTTGATCATTGAAGTCGTTGCGATCGCGCCGGCATTGATCAGCGGGTTGAATGGTCTGCCATCCGACCGTTCTAGCCGCGTCAAACTGTTAAATGGATCACCGGTTGGTTCCACGCCAACATGCTTTAACACCCCTTCCCGCCCGTGATCCTCCAGAGCCATCCCATAGACGAAAGGTTTGGAAACCGACTGGATCGTAAACGGTTGCTCGGCCTGCCCCATCATAAAGGTCTGACCGCTGACCGAAACCAGTGCCAGTCCAAAGGCCGAGGGATTCACCCGCCCGAGTTCCGGAATGTAGCTAGCCAGCGCCCCCTCTTGTAGCGGCGCATATCGCTCGTGCAGTTCAGACAGATACGCACGCAGCGGCGATGCCACCGCCCTCAGATCGCCCACGAGCGCATCCAAGGCGTTGCTATTTTTCGGAGATCTCATCCAGGCAGTTACCTCCCGCCGGCCAAAAGCAAATTTGAGGCCATATATTTCTCACCGCCCGAATTGTGGGCTTTGCTCTCGCTCACTCCCTCCACACCTCCATCTCCGTCAGCCCGCTCCGCGCCTTCCCCTTGTTGGCAAACACCACCCGGATCTTCGACGTCTTCACCTTCGCAAACGTCACCGTATTGGCCATCCCGCCCGTCGGAG
Source organism: uncultured Phycisphaerales bacterium (assembly GCA_963788015.1). Lineage (GTDB taxonomy): Bacteria > Planctomycetota > Phycisphaerae > Tepidisphaerales > Tepidisphaeraceae > JBBRHH01. The sequence continues at coordinate 648,765 of CAWBEY010000005.1, read as the reverse complement.
TCTCCGGCTTCTTCGTCTGCCCTTCCACATCGCTCCATGCGCCGTTCGTCCACGTCTGTACCGAGTACTTCGCCGGGGCCTGCACGCCTCCGCGATCATCATATATGTGCAGTTCCACCCGCCCCACCTCTTTCTCCGCGCCGAAATCCACCTCCAGCCAATCCTCCGCGTTAAGCGAGCCATAGCTCGTCCAGCGGTTCATTGGTGTCGGGAGATACACAATCTTTCCATCAATCGCTTTCTCAGGCCGGCCGCCGAACTGATCCGAAAAAGAAGCCGTAGCCTTGGGAAACCCCTCATGCTTCGTATTGAGCGCCAAGTTCCCGGCCGGTGCCGGAGCGGCCACGTATGGCAGCGACCCGTCTCCCCAAGCCTCAAACTCCGTCAACCCCGTCTGCCCCTTTTCCGCATGCGTGAACGTCGCGCGCAACCGCGCCGTCGAAAGCGCGGGGAAAGCCACGGCGTTTGCCCGATGCCCCTCCGCTTTCTCCGGTGACCGCGTCTGCCCCGCCACTTCCTTCCACGTCCCATCCTCCCAATACTCCAGCACATAACCCGTCGGCGCAGCCACCTTCTCTCCATCGTCTAGAAAGTAAAGCTTTACCGTATCCACCCGCCGCGGCGTCCCGAAATCCACGGCCAGCCAATCGGTCTTGTTTCCCGATCCGCTGCACGTCCACCGGTTGGGCGGATCAATGTGATACCAGTAGTTGCCATCATTCACCTTTGCCAGCGACGTTTTGGACGCGACGAACGAGGCCGTGAACCTTGGAAAATAATCCCCGTCGTTGTTCACCGCATAATTCATTCGCACCACGGCCGGCTGCTTTTCCTCTACCGCCGCCGGCAGCTTCACGCTTAACTTCCCAAGCGTCGGCAACGCCCCCGCCTCCTTGCCATCCACCATCACCCGCAGACCTGCGCCAAGCCCATATCGCTTCCCGCTCTTGTCCCACACGATCGCCAGCAGATGCCCCCGATACGGCACGTCATCCAGCGCAAAGTACTCCCACTCCGCCGGCGCCAGCGGGTCCACTACCAGCGTGTCGCCATCCACGGCCTTCAAACCGGCTACTCCGGTAATGATCAAATCGCAAAACCCCGAATGAAAGTAATGCTCGCTGTGGTCATAGGCGTCGTGCCCAGCAAAAGATCCCGTATCCGGATGCAGCGCCTCCGCCAGGTAAGGCCGGCCGTCTTTCCGATGCGAGCGCGCATAGTTCCCCAGCAGCTTCATATAGTCGACGCGCGTGACCACCTTCTGATCGTAGTTCTGCAACAGGTTTGCCAGCGCCTTGAGCGTCTGTGTCGTGGCATAAGGCCAGGACTGGCCGCTCCACCAGCAGCACGACTTCTGCAGCAAGAACATCGGATCGTTCCGCTCCACCGTTGTCGGCCCGCGCTCGGCATAAAAGTAATTCGGGTCCATCAAAAACTTCCATGCTCCTTCAAATCCCGCGTCCGGCATCCCAAACTGCCACGGCACATATCCAATCTCCTCCCGACCATGCTCACTCCCCGCAAACTGGCCGCTCTGATAAGTCAGCGTCATCGCCTTCACAACATGCCCCTCCTTGCTCTTCTCGTCATTGCGGTACATTGGAAAAAAGAAGTCGCGTTTCGCATCCCAAAGCCGCTTCTGCAACTGCTCCTTAATTCCCGCCGCCTTCGCCCGATAGGCCCCCGCCGTCGCATTGTCTTCCGCAAGCTCCGCCACGCGCGCGATCGCCTGCGCGTCGGCCCACATATACGCGTTAAACGATGGCCGATATCCCGGCGCGCTGCGCAGAATGTCCATCGTCTGCCGGCTGTTGATGTTGAACTCCATCCCGTCGTCGTGCCCGATTTGCCAGAACATCCCCACCTCCGCCACCCACTGCCGCTTTTCCCACCCCTCGTAATTCTTCACCAGATCCGCCAGCAGATCGGTCACGAACGCCTTGGATGGATGCACCACGTACGCCGCCCAGATCGCATCCGCCAGCCAGGTTGAATAATTCCGCGGCTGCGCGCCGTCCGTCCGAAACCAATACCGCGAATAATCCCGCACATAGCGTGCATCCCGCAGCCACCGCGCCTCATAGATCTGATGACCGGCCGGGCAACTGATCGCTCCATACGCCCCCGACCACGCCGGTCGATCGATAAACTCCGTGAACGAATATCCGCTGGCCGGCGACCCGTACGTGAGATGCTTGGTCAGCAGCTCCCACCGATAGTAATACGTCGTATTGATCTCCGGATCCGGACACTCAAAAAACGGGATATTCGCCTTGTACCACTCGAAATCCCGGTTGTCCCAAAACGTCTGCCCCTCCAGCATTTTCTGCTTATCGAGCACCGCCCCCCGCACCTGCACCCTAAGACTCATCAGAACCAAGAGCGCGGCAAAGATTTTCATAGGCGGGATTATACCCGCGCCTCTCGCTGCCCGGGCTCATTTTTGGGCCGCTGCACCATTCAACTTGGCGTCGATGGCTTTGGCCATGATCAGATGTTCCTGGAGAGTGGGGAGAGTTTTAGCGGCAAAGGTCTTGATGGCCGCGTCCTGTCCTTTGGTGGCTTCGTTCTGAAATTCGGCCACGTCTTTTTCGTGATCCATGACCATGTGGTGGATGTACTGCTTATCGAAATCTGCGCCTTTGGCTTTGGTCAGATCGTCGTACACTTTCTTGTCTTCATCATTCATTTCTTTTCCCGGCGTCATCGCTTTGTCCTGGGCGATCTTCATCAACTCGTCGTTGGCCTTGGAGTGATCGGCGATCATGCGGTCACCGAACTTTTTCACGTCGTCACTGGCGGCGTTTTGGGCGGCATATTTGCCGAGGGCCACTTCCAGCATGCCGCCGCTGGCCGCGTCCGCGACGAACTTTTTGTCGTCGGCAGGCTTGTCGGCGTCGGCGGCCCAAATCGTCGTTTGCCCGATGCAAATGGCGGCAAGAACGGTGGCGGAATAGACAAACAAACGAGCCAGTTTACCGCGCATGACGACTCCATCGTAAAAAGAGATTTTGAAAAACGACGCGCGGGTGCGGATTCGCAAACGTGATGCCGAGTAAGCACAGGATTTGCCGCCCCGATAGCAATGATTTTCGCCTCGATGAGGCGGGTGCCGCCTTGACTTCCCCCCGCGCCGCCACATGATGATCCGCGACATGGCCACCGATACTCCAAGCCCTAATCCGAACGACCCCAGACCCAGCGGCGACGCGAGCCTTTTCAGCCAGCAGTTTCAGCATCCGTCGCTGACGCGCGCGTGCCGGAAAAGGTGGCGCGGGGGGTTTTAAGCACCGGTGCGCTGATCCAGGACAGCCCCAACGAGTTTGTCCTGGACTTCGTGCAGGGCATCACCCGGCCATTGCAGGTGGCGGCGCGGGTGGTGTTGCCGCCAAGCGTGATGGCGGAATTCATCAATGCCGCACGCGAGAACCTCGCCAATTACGAGAAAACGTTTGGCGCGCCCAAGGAACTGCCCAAGCCCCCTACCGACCGCAGGCCGACGATTGAGGAGATCTACAGTGAGCTGAAATTGTCGGACGATGTGCTAAGCGGCGTGTACGCCAACGCAGTGATGATCGGCCATTCGGCGTCTGAATTTTTCTTTGACTTTATCACGCGCTTTTATCCCAACGCGGCCGTGTCGAGTCGCATTTATTTTTCGGCCCAGCAGGTGCCGCGACTGCTTGAAACTCTGACCATGGCGTTTAACCAGTTTCAGAAACGCATGGCGGCCTTGCAGCAACAGCAGCAACAACAACAGTTGCCGCCGCCCGAAGAGCCGCCGGCTTCCAACGACTGACAATTGCAAATAAAGGAGAACCCATGCTTCGAAGCGTTCGTTCCATCGCTATTTTTTTGGGTGCACTTGGCCTGACCGCGGGCGCGTTTGCCGCTGACACCTACAACATTGACCCGGTGCATTCAACCGTTATTTTCCGCATCAAGCACTTGGATGTGAGCTATCTGTATGGGCGATTCAACGCGCCGACCGGTGCTATTTCGGTCGACGTGCAGGACCCGACCAAAGACACGTTCTCTGCCAGCATCGACGCCAACAATGTCGACACCAACCAGCCCAAGCGCGATGCGCATTTGAAGAGCCCGGATTTCTTCAACGCCAAGGAATTTCCCAACATCACGTTCAAGAGCACGGGCGTGAAGAAGGGCTCGCGCGACAACACGCTGGAAGTCAGCGGCGATCTAACGCTGCACGGCGTGACCAAGCCGGTGACAATCACCATGGAGCAGATCGGAGCAGCTAAGACGCCCATGGGCGACCGCATCGGTTTTGAAGGGACCGTGGAGATCAAGAAGAGCGACTTTGGCATTAAAGGCGTGCCGGGCGTTGGGGATGACGTTCGGCTGATTCTGGATATTGAGGCCGTGAAAGCGGCTTGAGTAACCAGCGAGAATAGGCGCGGCTGACGATGCTCACGTTGACGGACATCCTGCGCGACGACCTGCTGCCCGCGCTCCTGTGCGCGGCGGTGCTGGCGGCAGGGTGGCGGGTGTGGCGTCGGCGGGTGGGACCGTCGGCACACTGGGCGATGGGATTGGCCGCGGGCGGGGCGTTTGTGGTGGGGTATCGGTTTATTACCGCCGCATGGCCACACTGGCCACCGATGGATTCGCAGTCGGCGCTGTTGGCTTTGGCGGTCGTAGCCGGGCTGGTTGGGGTGGTGGACGGACTGATTCGCTTTCCATCATGGCTGCGGATTGAGGCAGCGCTGGTGGTCTGTTTGGGCGGCACCTGGCTGCTCTTTGCGCCGCTGTTTGGTTCGGACTGGAAGGGCGACCCCGCAAAAGGTTGCCTGTGGGTTCTCGGGATTGGCATTTCAAATCATGCGCTCTGGAGCAGCACGGAGTTGCTGGCCAACCGCCGGCATGGCGCGGGGATGGCGTTGCACCTGACGATTCTGGCGGCGGCGACGGCGGGCGTGGTGGGTATGTCGGATTCGCTTCAGTATGCGCGCCTGGGTGGGGTTGTGGCCGCCATTGCGGGAGCGGCGCTGGTGGTGGGGTTGGTGTTGCCGCGGTTTTCAATCGCGCGCGGCATCGGCGCCGTACTTGTGCCGTTAACGGCATTGATGTTTCTGGCACATCTGTATGCCGGGCTGGATCTGCTCAATTTGTTGTTGCTTCTCGTGGCGCTGCCGCTGACGTGGCTCATCGAGTTACCGCGCATGCGCGACTCCCGGCCGTGGCTGCGCGTGGTGCTCTCAACGTTGATTCTGATCGCCCCACTGGCCGTTGCCGGGGCACGGGCGCACGCGGCCTTTGTGAAGGCGCAGGCGGAGAAGTATGAAGAGATGTGACGGCGGGATCAGATTTTCGCCAGGCCGGTGAGCACGCCCCTGGTGTAGCCGACGCTTTCGGCCAGGCCGGGCACCGGATCGGCTTCCATGTCTTTTTCGTATTCGAAGCTCAACTGATGGGGATAGCGGATGTCGAGCAGCGCCTTGAGCATGCCGCGTATATCGAGCACCCCCCTGCCCACTTCAACAGACTTGGCGTTGGGCTTGGTCGAGTCGAGGTCTTTGAAGTGAATGTCGTGGAGGCGGTCCTTGTACTTGCGCAGCGCGGCCACCGGGTCAACGCCCGCGCGGGCGGTGTGGCCGACGTCGATGCACAGGCCAATGCGCGGGTCGAGCTTTTGGATCGCTTCCATGATCTCGTTGGGGGATGGCCAGGTTTTGTCTTCCGGGCCGTGGTTGTGGATGGCGATGCGGATGTCGTACTCCTTGACGAACGCCTCGACGGCCTGAAGGGCGTCTGGCGTGGGAGCGGCGACGATGGTGGGGATGCCGGCGTCGCGGGCGTACTCGAAGGCCTGGCGTATTTCCTTCTCGTTGTTGTGGAGAGAGATGACGCCGCAGCTCAGCGGCGTGATGCCGGCGTCTCGGAATTTCTGACTGACTTCCTTGCGCTGATCGGTGGTGCTTTTGAGGGGCAGGTGAAAGTCTTTAATGGAGACATAATGAAGATCAACGCGGCGGATCGCCTGGATGGTGGGGTCGAGCGGGCGCTGCTTAAAGGTGTAAGTGGTGAGGCCGGCTTTGAGGCCCAGCCATGGATCGGGCTGAGTGGTGGGCTGCGGGGCGGGGGCGGTAGTTGGCGAGCAAAGCAGACGACGGGCTGCTGTCGCGGCCGCAACGGCAGCGGCGGATTGAAGCAGGCGTCGGCGGGAGGGAAGTGGTGAGATCATGGGCGCTTGATGATATCGAATCCGGTTGGCACTACCATCGAAGTTTTGATGAAGTATGCTTCATGACACTTACAGAGGAGTAGTGATGTTGGGACGCATGGCAGTTCTGACGGTTGTGGGATGGATGGCGGTGTCCTCCATGGGGTGCAAGGCCAAGCCCGCGCCGGACTCAGGGTTTCTAGAGCAGGCAAACTTGATGACGGAGGTCAAGCGCGCCCCCTTTGATCGAAGCTACTGGGACCCGCAGTATGACCCGAACAACTACACTGAGTTGCTGGTTGCGCCCGTGAACATGGATTATGTGATGGCTCAAAATCTGTGGGAGAAGGCCAACTTCGCGAACCTGAACCCCAACGTAAAGCAGGACCTGAGAAACGTCGCGGAGTACACGCAGATCGCCTTCGTACAGGCGGCCGAGAAAGATCCTAAAAAGCATTTTCGAACCGTGGGGACAGCAGGGCCCAAGACACTGATCCTCGAAACGGCCATCGTGCAGATCGTCCCATCTAAAGCTGCATTGAACGCGGTGGGATACGTCTTCTGGGAGGCGACGGCGGCAACGGTGGCCGGGCAGGCGGCGGCGCAGTCGGAGGATTCGGGGAAGGGCGTCATCGCCATCGAAGGACGGCTGCGCGACGGCGCCACGGGCAAGATCATGGCCATGTTCGCGGATCGCGAGCGGCCTAAAGAGGCAATCATCAACTTCAAGGCGCTGACGTGGTGGGAGCCGGTGAAATCGGTGATCGATGATTGGGCCCGCCAGTTCATTGAGCTTTCCAACGTGCCCAAGGACAAAGTGGTGAAGCGGTCAGCGCCGTTTGGGTTGCTGATCTGGTGAACGAATTGCGAAGGAGGCCGTCATGGCGTTGAATCCGTTGGCCGGGAAACCGGCGCCCAAAGAGGTTTTGATCGATCCGGCGAAACTGATCGGCGAATATTTCACGCGCTCGCCCGACCTGGCCGATGCGCAGCAGTTGGTAAGCTTCGGCACCAGCGGCCACCGGGGAACGTCGGAGAACGGCACGTTCACCGAGGCGCACATCCTGGCGATCACGCAGGCGATTTGTGAATATCGCGCGGTGCAGGGCACTAATGGCCCGCTGTTCCTGGGGCAGGACACCCACGCCCTGTCGGCCCCCGCGCAGCGGACGGCGCTGGAGGTGTTGGCGGGCAATGGCGTGGACGTGGTGTATCAGGCTCGGGAAGGATTTACGCCGACGCCGGTCATTTCGCACGCGATCCTTGGGTATAACCGGGGACGAAACAGTGGGCTGGGGGATGGGATTGTGATCACGCCTTCGCACAATCCGCCCCGCGACGGAGGCTTTAAGTACAACCCCACCAACGGCGGGCCGGCCGACACCGACGCGACCAAATGGATCGAGGACCGGGCCAACGCGCTGCTGCGAAGCGGGAACCGGGACGTGCGGCGAAAGACCTACGAGGCAGCGCTGGCGGCCGACACATCCCACGCGCACGACTACGCGATGCCGTACGTGCACGATCTGGCGAACGTGGTGGACATGGAGACGATCAAGAACGCCCGGCTAAGGCTGGGGGCCGATCCCCTGGGCGGGGCCAGCGTGGGGTATTGGGCGCCGATCAACGACTTGTATGGAATCAACGTGGATGTGGTAAACAGCGTGGTGGATCCGACGTTTGGATTTATGACGCTGGACCACGACGGCAAGATTCGCATGGATTGCTCCAGCCCATATGCGATGGCCAAGCTGGTGGAATTGAAGGATCGCTACGACGTGGCGTTCGGAAATGATCCCGATTCGGATCGGCATGGGATCGTGACACCTTCAGTGGGGCTATTGAACCCCAACCATTTTCTCGCGGTGGCGATCCGTTATCTGCTGGGATATCGGCCGGATTGGCCAACGATGGCGGCGGTGGGCAAGACGCTGGTCTCGAGCAGCCTGATCGACCGGGTGGTGAAGGAGATGGGACGGGTGCTGTCGGAAGTGCCGGTGGGATTCAAATGGTTTGCCCCCGGATTGTTCAGCGGCGAAGTCTGCTTCGGCGGCGAAGAGACGCCGGCGCCAGCTTTTTACGCCGCGACGGGACAGTCTGGACAACCGACAAGGACGGGCTGATTATGGACCTGCTGGCGGCCGAGATTGCCGCGAAAACTGGCAAGGATCCCGGCCACCATTTTCAGGAACTGGCCGCGAAATTTGGCATGCCGTACTACACGCGCATCGACGCACCGGCAACCCCCGCGCAGAAGGCGCTGCTGCAGAAGCTGTCGCCCGAAGCAGTGAAGGCAACCCAACTGGCGGGCGAGGCGATCGTGGCAAAACTAACGCGAGCGCCCGGCAACAACGCCGCCATTGGCGGCCTCAAGGTAGTGACCCAAAGCGGTTGGTTTGCGGCCAGGCCTTCGGGGACCGAAAACATCTATAAGATTTACGCGGAAAGCTTCAAGGGGGAGGATCATCTGGCGCTGATCGTGCGCGAGGCACAGGCGATGGTTGACGCGACGTTGTCGGCGTGAGTGAGTTACGCGGGCATGCGCCTTATGGCGCCAGGGGTTTGTGGCTGGCCCGTATCCGCGCTTTTTGCTGCGGCGAAGCAGAGGGCAAGGCTCGCAAGGTTGTTGCGGGCGCTGTTGTTTGGCTCACGTTCCTCCTCAATCGACCGAAGCAGCTCGGCCATCGTTCCATGGAACCCGTCCGGGAACCACGAACCTTGGAGCCTGGGGCGGGCGACGCCTTGGTCGGTGTAGAGCGTCACGCGCTGCCGGCCAAAGTTTGGACCGATACTGACGATCGCCCCCCGGGTGGCGGAGATGTAGGTGCGATCTTCGGGGCCATATTGCGTGAACCCATCAAACGCAAGCGAAGCCTGCGCACCCTCATATTCAACGGCGGCCTGGGCCAGGAGCGGCGGTGCCGCCTTCTGTCCGACGGCGCGGGCGGTCGAGGCGTAGACGCGGGTGGCGCGGCCATTGGGGAGCAAGGCCGTCAGGATATCGAACCAATGGATCGCAAAGTCAAAAAGCACCACATGACGCACATTGTTGAAAGGCGTGGTGGCAACCCAGTCGTGGTTCCAGTGGACAGATAAGTGGACGCCGAGGACCTCACCAATCAGGCCGGCCGAGATGGCGTGGGTGATGTAGCTGAAGTGGGGCGCCCAGCGGCCATTCTGATTAACGGCCAGGCGAACCCCCTTCTGGTCGGCCAAATCCGCCAGACGCTCTCCGTCGTCCAGGTCGAGGACAAACGGCTTTTGGGACAGGACGTGTTTGCCCGCGCGGATGGCCGCTTCGACAATCGCCAGGCGCTCCTCGGGATGGGTGGCGACATCGACGACTTCGATGTCATCGCGCCGGCATAATTTCAGATGCATCGGTATAAACCCGCGCCTCTGGGAAGAACTCCAAGCGGCGCGCCTCGGCGCGGGATACATCAATGTCGCAGAGAGCGACGACGTTGTAGCGTGCGCGTTTGTAGGCCAAGAGGTGCTGGGCGGTGATCCCGCCGCAGCCGATGAGCGCAATGGGCGACCGATAACTTTCCGGATCAAGCGGCCGATAAGGCAAACTCGGAGCGGCCATCCCCGGCAGAGCTTTCTCGTCGCCGACTCCATAAACCTTCTTCCTCGCCATGACGCACAACTATAACAGTTTCACTCGCTTCACTTGTCCCACCCACAGCCCCCAATTTGCCTGTCACGAACCTGAATCGTAAATCCTATGCAGACAGGTGAGGCGCTCTGCGCAAAATTGCCTCGCCAGCTTTTCAAAGGATGATCTATGCGCCAGGCCAATTCACGCCGCACCGGATTCACGCTGGTCGAAATCCTCATCGTCGTCATCATCCTCGGGATCCTGGCGGCCATCGTCATCCCGCAGTTCAGCAACGCCGGCTCGGATGCCCGCAAAAGCAGCCTGGTCAGCCAACTCCAGACCCTGCGCAGCCAGATCCAGCTTTACCGCATCCAACACGGAGACGTGCTGCCCGATCTGCTCACGGACTGGACGCCGCTGGTTTCCCAGACAACGTACTCCGGCAGCACCTACGGGCCGTATCTTCATTCCACGCCCACCAACGCGCTCAGCACCCGCAGCAACGTGGTGGCCGGCGACGGCTCAACATCGGCCGGGACGGTGTGCGGCTTCATTTACGACTATGGCAGCGGGTCGGGGAGCGGTCGGATCTATGGGACGGATACGGACGGCAAAAGCGTCTATCCGCAGTGAAACTGACTTGGGTGAAGGAAACCTGACCGTGCGTCCGATAACGTTTTCATGGAGCCATCGATCTACCGGCTGCGCCTGTGCGACATCCTCACCATCTGTGTTTTGTCATTGCTCGCGCTGGGGGTGGTCATGGTCCAGTCGGCGTCGATGTCGGTTAGCGGCGAAGCCCACTGGCACTGGACCGATCGCGGCGCACGCCATCTTCTTTATTCAGGAATCGCGGCCGCCACGTTCTTCCTTGTTGGACACATCGACTATGCACTGCTCGCACGCGGCCGCCGCTGGAAAAGCCCGGTTTTATGGACGCTGGGCATCAGCCTGTTCACATGCCTGATCGTGCTCGTGCCGCATGTGGGACGCGAGGTAAATGGTGCGCGGCGGTGGCTGCCGCTGGGGTTTACGCAGGTTCAGCCTTCGGAGCTTGGGAAATGGGGGACGCTCTTCTTTCTGGCGTGGACTCTGGCGTATCGCTCCGAACGGCTGGAAAAATTCGTGAAGGGCTTTCTGCCAACACTTGCGCCGGTGGCCGCGGTGGCGCTCCTCATCGTAATCCAGGATTTTGGAACGGCAGCGCTGATCGTGGTCTGCAGCATTACTTTACTGCTGACTGGGCGAACAAAGCTGCTGCACCTTGGGGCCGTCTTTCCGCCGGCGCTGGCGGCCGCGTACTGGTTCGTGCGTCACAAAGAATATCGCTGGCGGCGCATGACAGCATTTCTTGACCCCTTCGCCGCCCCGCAGCGGGAAGGGTATCACATGATTCAAAGCCTCCTCAGCTTTGCCACCGGCGGCATTTTTGGGCGGGGGCTTGGCAATGGGATTCAGAAACTCGGATATCTTCCCGAAGACACCACGGACTTTATTTTCGCGGTTATCTGCGAGGAATTGGGTTTGTTTGGCGCGCTGCTGACCATCGCCCTCTACCTGGGCATTATCTACGTGGCCTGGCAGATCGCCCGGCAGAAGCGCGATGCATTTGGCCGGCTGCTGGCCTTTGGCATCGCCTCGATGATTGGATTGCAGGCGCTGATTAACATCGCGGTGGCGACGGTAAGCGTGCCGACCAAGGGGCTTTCGCTGCCGCTGGTAAGCGCGGGCGGGAGCGGGCTGGTCATCACCTGCGCGGCCCTTGGCCTGTTGTACAGCGTGGCCCACCATCGCCACAGCGACAAGGCCGAGGAGGCCGCGGCCGCGACAGAGCGATGGAGCATTCACAGCCGCGATCTAGCCGGCGCGTTGTAAACCCTATGGGACTATCGCCCCTTCACCGCGCGGCAATAGTTGCCGATGCTGGTGGTGGAGGAGCTATTGGCGCAGGTGGAGGAGATGCTAAAAGGCGGTGCCTCCTGCCCTGCTGTCGCGGGCGCGGGCGGGTGGCAGATTCCGCGCCTGCGTGAAGATGCGTCCATCACTCCTACGACGCGCCTGCCGCACCTGGACCTCTTGCGCGGCATCGCCATTCTTCTCGTGCTGGGGCGGCATCTGCCCGTCGAAATCGCTGGCGGATCGAATGTGCTGCTGGCGATCTGGCATCGGGCGGGGTGGGTGGGGGTGGATTTGTTTTTTGTGTTGAGCGGCTTTCTGGTGGGCGGGCTGCTGTTCAGTGAATATCACAAACACAATCAAATCAACTTCGGCCGGTTCCTGGTGCGCCGGTGCTTCCGCATCTGGCCGTCTTATACCGCGTATCTATTGGCGGCCGCGCTGCTGTTGATGCTGGAGGCGGACGGCCCGCTCGGCCGGCGCGGAATCTACGCATTTCACGAACTGCGGGCGAATCTGTTGCACATTCAAAACTACGCCGGCACGCGCTTTTCACACACGTGGAGCCTCGCCGTGGAAGAGCATTTTTATCTGGCCCTGCCCTTGGCGCTGATGGTCATCATGCGGGTGGGGCCAAAACGCGGGCGGGCAATGAAGGCAATTCCCCTGCTGTTCTGCGCAGCGATGCTGCTTTGCCTGCTAGCTCGCCTACACGGGTCGCTGGCAGCGCCGGTGTTCTCCTGGCGAAAACACATGGCCCCAACGCATCTGCACATTGACAGTCTGCTCGGCGGTGTCTGCCTCGCATATCTTGCAACGTTTTACCGCCGTGAACTTTCGCGGCTTCGGCCGTGGCGGACGCTTCTGCTGTTCGGCGGCATCGTTTGCTTCCTGCCATCCGCCCTGCTCGACGTCGAAACGACACCCTTCCTCTACAGCTACGGATTGACGCTTCTGATGCTCGGGTCGATGGCGCTGGTGCTCTGGGCTTGGATTAAAGGGCAGGAGAAGGCCGCCCAGCCAGGCATTTTGCTGCGAAGCGTGGGAAAAATCGGCGTGTACAGCTATTCGATTTATTTATGGCATGCGCCGTATTGCCAGATGTTCAGCGTGCCAATCGCGCGAGCATTCGGAATGTCCACGCCGCTGTTGCTGGCCGCTTACTTGGTCATCGCGATCGTGCCTGGAATTGTGCTGTATGGGCTAATTGAAAAGCCGGCGCTGGCAATGCGCAACAAATGGTTCCCGTCGGCTGAGTATAAATCCGCTTCAAAGACCTGCACATCGCCTCTTCGTGTGGCGGCGTAGTCGCTGCCATGCCTCATTGTTCCGGCGTTTCCGACGCCCCGTCTTCTTTTTCTTTTCGCTCCTGCCCGATCGAGTATTGACCATCAAGCACGGCCCCCGCGCCGATGGCGATGGTGGGCGCCGTCACGCTCCCCTTGATCTCCGCTTCCGGGCCAACCAGCACCGGACCCCGGCTATTGATCGCGCCGCGAATCTTGCCACGCACAATCAGGCCGCCGCAGTGGACGCGGTCGGCCACCACATTTCCCTTTTTTTCAACCGTGATGATGCCGGTCGTCTCAACCACACGCCGGGCTTCGTAGCCGGCAAACCGCATATCTTCCAGGCGGAGCGACTTGGAGCAAAACTTGCAGGTGATGGTCATGGCCTTGCGGCCAACCTCCTGCGCTTTGCCACAGTGCAGGCAGACGATCGTCACGCGATCATCGCCGGCCTGCGGGTTGGATGGGGACGGAGGCATCTAGCGCAAGAGCAAAGCCGGGCTTATGACAGCCGTAGAAAATACCAATCAACTCCATGATGGCAATGCCGTCTTACAGGACAGCCGGCTTTACTTCACCGGCTGCACCTGCGGGGCCGGCTTGTTCATTTGCTGGGAAGGATTCTGGGGCGGCTTGTTCTTGACCGCGTCCGGTCCAACCGTGACGTTTCCCGTGAAGATGGCCCCTTCATCCACCACCAGCTTGCTGGCGCAAATCACCTTGATAGCGCGCCGTCTGCTTCATCTCGATGCGATCGTTGGCCGTCAGATTGCCCTGCACGTCGCCTTCCACGATCACCGAGCCCGCATCCACGTCGGCCTGCATCTTGGCCTCCTTGGCGATATGCAACCGCCCGGCCGTGGTCACCTTGCCCTCAATACGGCCATGAAGCCGCATGCCCTTTTCGTATGTCAGTTCTCCTTTAAACGTTGCGTCCGGCCCAAGTACTGTTTGAAAGTCCTGGTTGCCCGGGTTGACCGCTTCTGCCATGAGTGCCTCCTGCACGTTGAAATAGGGTAATTCGGAAAATGTGGGGGGATTATACGGGAAACTCCGGCAGGAACAATTGCGGCCGGCACAGAGCACAAGCGCAGCCGGCGCGAGGCTGGCCTCTCCCTGATTGACCGGGGAGAGGCCCATCGCTTACTTGGCGGTAGTCTGCCCACTCTGAACCATCAGCGCTTTCACATGTTCAGGCGGAAGATTCAAAGCACCGTGCGCCTCGGCGGCGGCAGTGCGCAGCGTCCAAACTCTTCGGCGCTCTCGGCGGCGTGCGCAAGGACTCGGCCTGATGGGGGTCGAGGAGGTTGCCGTTGGCCTTGGCGTTGGTGGCCAAGTCCTTGAACAGGGCAATCTTGATCGCGTCGTCAGCCAGCTTCTCGTCCAGCGCCTTGGCGAGCAGACCGGCCTGGGCATCTTTGTGATTGATCTGACCCAGAACACTCCCCACCGCCTTGACGACATCCATGCGTGAGTCATCCAAGGCAGCGAGCAACGTGGGGCGGGCGGTGCCCAAATCGAGAACGGCATTGTGGCTGAGGGCCAATTTCGTCATCAGCTCGGCCGCGCGAACCGCGATCTCGCCGGCCTTCGCCTCGGGCGCGGGAGCACCGGCGGCGGGTGCGGCCGGAACGGCCGGGGCAGCAGGCGCGGCCGCATCAGGGGCCGGGGCGGCAGGCGCCGCGGCGGCGGGCGCTGCTGGCGTTGCTGCGGCCGGTTGAGTCGCTGGCTGCGTGGTGGCCGGACCGTTCGACGCTTTGTTCAGCGCGTTGGTGACGGCGGTGGGATCGGCCAACTCGGCCGCGGATAAACGAACGATGCGTGCCGACGAAAGGCGCGGGCTGCCGCCTGTCAATTGAGTGACTTGGCCTTCAGGAACAGGGCCAACCACGATCACCGCATCGACGGTCGGAATGGCGGCCGACGACGCCAGCGCATCGGCGACAGTGAGGCCGCCGGCGGACGAATAAGTTGCGCCGAATGCTTTCGATGCGTTGTTCAGATCGTCCTGGCTCGTCGCAAGCACCACCACGCCCGGCTTGGACTGTTGACCCAGTGCCTCGCCCAGCGTTGGCACGACCAGTTCCTGTCCGGCAAACGGCTTCTGCGGCATGGCTGCGGCAATGACCATGGCCGCCTTGATGTGCACGTTGCGGTCGGGTGAGCGAAGCGCCTGCATGAGCGAAACGTCGCCCGTGCCGGTAAAGATGTTGCTGGCGCCGACGATCTCGGCCAATGAATCAAGCGCTCGGCTCGCAACAGCGGCATTACGGTCATGCAGGGCGCGGGCCAGGGCACTGTTCAGATATTGCGCACGGCTTCCACGCCATAATAGTGAGCGTTGGGCGTGCCTTCTTTGTGCGTATCGTCCTTCACGCCCTCGGGCAAATCCGCCTCGCGCTTGTAGTCGGCCGCCAGCCAGAGACTCACCGCGTCGCCGCGATTTTGATCCAGCTTGAGAACGTTTTCCGCCTCACGCTTGGCCATGATATCGTTGAAAATCTCAGGCGGGACTTTCGTGCCCTGCAGGCCGCTTTGGTCCCAGGTCCAGACGGTGGCCTGAGGCGTGCCGGCGACGACGGATGCGCGGCCGTAATAAAATTTCTCCGACAAATCGTAGAACAGTTGCGCCGCATTAAGCCGGCCGGGATCACCGCCGCCGATGCGGCTGACAGCGCCAACCACCGCAGCCTTCACGCCAATATTAGCGTCCTTTTCCTGATAGATGCACCAGGTAAGGCAGGGCATTGTCGAAGCTGAGTGTGCCCAGCACGTTGATGATGATCGGCAGCGTGTTGGGGTCTTTCATCTCCGTGGCCGCCAGCAGCGGGTTAAGAACCGGCCGGCCCATGAGCTTCAAGGCCCGTTCGATGGGATAATAGAACTGTCGCTTCTCAGTGTTCTGCAGGTAAGCGATCATCTGGGGAACGGCGGCCTCGCCACTGTCGCGCAGGCGATCGACGGCCGCCAGGAATGCACGCTCGTTGACGACCAGTCGCTGGATCTGGATGTCAATAAACTTGGGATCTTCGCGGCGCTCGTAAAGGCCTTTGCGGAGGAGATCCTGCAGCTTCAGGGCCGTGTCTTTGGTGGCATCGTTGCGCTGAAGACGGGCGAGGAAGGTGTCGAGATCTTCGGGCTTTTTAGAGGCCGTCACTTCGAAGGATTCGAGGGCCTCGCGCGGGGTGGCTGCGAGGATTTTGGCCGCCTCGTTGTTGGCCATGTCGAAGCGGCCGACGACGATGAAATGCCAGAAGTCGTCAACGGTTTGGTTGAGGGCGGCATTGCCGGCGGGTGGAGTGGTGGCCGCGGGGGTGTCGGGGGTGGCCGGCTTCTCGGGTGCGGCGGGCGTTGCCGGCGGCGCTGGCTTTTCGGGTGTGGCTGGCGCGTCCGGGGCGGCAGGCTTTTCGGGCGCGGCCGGTTTTTCAGGCGTATCGGCGGCCTTGGGCTCGGCCGGCGCAGGATCGGCTGCCCGTAGCAGGGAGGCTGCCGCAATCGGCATGACCAGGGCACAGGCAAGAGAAATCGAACGAATAGCACGAGGCAGTCGCATCATGGTGCTGGCCTCCAAAGGTGTGTAAGCGACGAGGGGGACATTTCCGCGCCTGTGAGGATAAATGGAGTGGGAGAAAAGAGTCAAGAAAACGGGAGTCTCCCTATCCCCCTGCCCACATTTCAAATTCGTCAACGCACCACCTCTCCAGCATTGTTCAAGCCGACACGCGCCGCAACTTTGTCACCCGCCCATACGGCAGCCATTCGGCCACATAGATATTCCCGGCCTTGTCCCACGTTGCGCCGTGTGGACAGCAGAAATGCGCCGGGCACGAGTGTCTTCTTTTTTGACGCCGTTGTTGGCGCGCTGGGAGACGTTGGGGTTGTCGCCGAGGTGGACGATGAGTTTGTTGTCTTTGTCGAGGATGGTGACTCGGCCGCGGAGGTCGGGGATGAGCATTTCGGTGCCGCGCTGGCTGAAGTGGCAGGGGCGGCGGAACTTGCCGATCGTCGCTTGTCCTGCTCGGCCCGTCGTTGATCACCAGGTGATCGAGTTTGCCGTCGAGGCGTGAAGTACTGGAGGCGATGATGCTCGCGGTCGGCCACCACGATGCATGGGGTTTTTCGGGGTTGCGGGTGTCGCAGTAGATGCCGTGGGGGCAGGCGGTCTGGTCGTCGGCGTTGCCCTTGCCGCCGAAGGTGCTGAGGTATTCGCCCTTGATGTTGTAGCGGTGGATGTAGCCGGCGCCGTAGCCGTCGGTGACGTAGAAATCGCCGTTGGGGGCGAAGGCGGTGAAGGTTGGCACGTACGGCTTTTCACTCTCGTAGCACGGCTTGCCATCTCGCGTCCTTTGCTTCCTTCGGATAATCCAACGTCAGCAGCACCTTCCCCTTCAAGTCGGTCTTGAAAGTCTTGTGCATGCCCGTCGGCGCGAGGTACAGAAATTCTTCCCCGCCTTCCTTGCGGAGATCCATGCCGTGCGCGTCGCCCGCGTATTCATTGCCCCAGGATTCGATGAACTTGCCGTCGGGGTCAAAAAAGCAGATGGAGTCGTGGCCGGTGTGATGGACGATGATCCGGCCGTCGGCCGTCTCCTGCACCGCATGGGTGTTGCCGAACTTGATTTTGTCGGGGAGCTTGGCCCAGCCGTCAAGCACCTCGAAGGTGTGGTCGCCGGTTCCAACGATCAGAGGTTTAGTGCCGGCCTTGTCCTCCGCCAGTATTTGAATGGCGCGAGAACCCGCCGCCGCCGCACCCAATGCCGTCGCCGCCTTCACAAAAGTACGTCGAGAGGGTTGATTCATAAAATCTCCAAGTGAAATGTTCACCCCTATCCTCGTTCACTACCCGCTGAAAATCCACACGCCTTCAACCAGAACCGGCCACTCATTCTTTTGCGCCGACCAGGCCGCCTACGTTCTCGGCCCCCACCCAATACCCCAGCAGCACGCCGGCCATTCCGGCGCTGGCATAGTCCAGCGGCAGCGGCCTGGCCCAGGCCGCGAATGTGTCCTGCAGATTCCCAGTCGACCATCCTTGCGGATGCAAGTACGCCAACACATATCCTACAACCCCCAGCACCAGCGGCCCAACCCAATACCATCGTCCTACGCCGCGGCCCGGGAAGCGCGCGTTGGACACGCCCGTCCCGATAAACCCGGCGATCATCAGGCTGATCAACACCTGCTTCTTTCCCTCCGACATCACCAGTAGCAGCATCACCACGGCCATCACCGCCACCTGCACCAAGAGCGCGGCCAAGACTGCTCCCGCTTTGACGCGTGCTTCCCCCGCCTCCTCCCCGCGCCAGCCAGGGTACCTTTGTGCCGTCCAGCCAGATCCAAATGGCCGCGATTGGCACGACCAACAGCACCAGTTCCACCACCAGCGTGAGAAACACCCCCGTCCCTTTGGGCGAGATTCCGTTGGCCCACAACAGCACATCGCGCATCGTCCCCCCGCGGATTGACAGGGCAGTCAGCCCCAGCGTCGCTATCAGCAATCCGGCATCAAAACGGATTCGTCCGGCCAACACCGTGCCCAGCCCCGCCAACACGATTAACACCACCCACGTCACCGCCACTACTAGAGCAGCGGATGGCTGCTGCAACAGGGAAGCCTCGTGCTTTGGATGGACTGGGATGTCAAAGGCCCGCCCGGCCGCCCAAAATATACAGAACGCCACCACCGCCCCCAGCACCACAATCGCACGCGTCCGCTGCGTCGCAGTTAAAACTGGCTTGTGCTCCCCCTCATCCACACCGGCCGCAGAATTTAGATCAACAGGAACCTGGCTCATGTTCGTCAACTTAGTCGAATTTGAAGACCATTCACACCGATGAGAAGTACGGCTGAAGACAAAGCGAAGTTAGAAGGAAGAAGGAAGAAGTTGGAATGGAGGAGGAGATGGGGGGTGGGATAGGGGTTGGATTGGGTGCGTTTTTGGTGTTGTAGTTGAGTTGCGCACTGGGTTTTGGAGGGGGGTGAGTGTTGACAAGGGTTTAGGGCGAAAGTGGATGTAGAAAACAGACAAGTAACCGACACATGACCAGCACATGACCGACACACAACCGACACACAACCACACACAACCGCCTGATCGACACGTAACCAGCACACAAAGCGACCATGACCGACACGCAACCGACACGAGGCTGGAGACAGGAAACTTGAGACGGGAGACGTGGGTGCCGGGATGGATGAGCATGGGTTCCCCTGGTTGTGCTCCATCTGGGGGGGATGGGGCGGCGGTTGCTGGTGATTAGGCGAGTTGACGCTGTGGGTACTGTAGATTAATGTTAGGGCAATGTCAAGTTTGGGAGAATCTTTTTAGCCGCGGACGGAGGGGTTTCGTGGCGGAGGGAGAGGATTTTGGCCGCGGATGGACGCGGATTTGGCCGGGAGGTTTGACGAGCCGGACCCTAGTCTGCTGCCGACGGAGAATGTTAACCGCCAAGACGCCAAGAGCCAAGGGACGAGGATTATGCTGCTGGGCGAGGAGGTGGGGGAGTCGGGCGTCGGGAGTGAGGAGGAAGAATTTTGGCCGCGGATGGAGGCAAATGGACGGGGATGGACTGCTGTGGGGTGGGGGCGAGGCCGAGGGGGTTTGGTGAAAGGGGCGGCCGGGGTGGATATGGTGAATAGCCTGCTTCAATTGCCGGTCGGTGGCGTAGGTGATTCCTTGCCGCGACTTGACTGAATCAGAGAAAGGCCGCCTGCGGCGGCAAGGAAGATGAGAATGGCCACGCGTAAAGTCTATGAACAAATGAGCGCGGCCGAATTGGCTGCGGCGACGAGCGAGTATGACAAACCGTGGACGGGCGTGGGGATGCCTTCAAGCCGCTTGGGCTGGATAATTCGCGAACAATGCCTCCCGACGCCTTCCGATTTTGGAATGCGCAACGGGTTTGGGGGGAAGTGGGGTTTTGGCTGGGGTTTTGAGGGATTTATTTTTTGGATTGTTTGGATTTTGGGTTGGAGGAGTTGTGCGTTTGGAGGGGGTTTTTGCGCAACCTTTTTCTTGTGGTGGCGCTTTGGACTGTCATTGGCTCTTTGAGCTGGGGTCAGAGGAACTGGGCGTCGCCCCCGCTTTCGCGGGGGCCGGAGTGCTCCAGGACTTCGCTTGCGCTGCGGTCGCGGGTACGCGACAACCGCTTTCGCGGTTTCCTTGGCATTTCCTGACGCGGGATTAGGGAGCATTTTGAATTCCAGGTGCGTCCCCTTTGACTTCTTCAACAATCTTGTGGTGCATGGCGCGCGGCAGCTTGGACAAGTCCTATTCGGCGGCACGCTCTAGCAGGACTCTATACATGGGGCTTTGTGGTCCTCTGGTTCAGGTATTCTTCGAGAGAGCGATATCGCATCGGCTTTTGGCGCATCTTGCGGAGATAGGCGACGTCGGCGGCATCTTCGGATTTTTCAAGCAATTCCTGATATGCGGCCATCGGGAGAATGACGGAAACCGGCTTGCCGTTTTGTGTGACGATCTGGGGCTCGGCAAAAGTGGCTTTCATTGAAGCATTAGCATCGATGGGGCTTGAATACATCCTGATGGTGCAACGGAGGCTAAAGGGAAAAGGGAGAAGTAAATACTGAAAGATGCCGAAGTGCCGGGGGCACAGCGGCCTGCATCGCGTGCTCCTGCGTTTTGTACTGAACAAGGTGGGGGTTCTGGGGTGGGCCGACGTGAGGCATGTTATGAATCCAGAGGGATTTTTCATAAGGTATGCACATGAAAGAGCCCAAAGAACCGCCGGCGGAGATTTTGTCGCATGAGATGGCCGAGCGGAGGCAGGCGCGGAATCCTTATCTTTTGATTTTCTTGTCGATCTTGATCGCCGCGCTAGTCGGGGGAGGACTTTATTTTTATTCCACGACCCAGACGCCGCCGGCGCATGAGCCCCCTGTTGTTCCAAAGTGAAAGATATTGTTGGAGGCGGTGATGGAGGAGCGGGTTTATGAGGATGCGAGCGGGTGCCGGAATGGGGGGATGCCGGTGGGGGTGGTGGGCGGGCGGGGGGTGGAGGTTTGGCCGGATGGGAGGGTTTGTCTGGAGGGGGAGGGAATTGGCGAGGGGCGGCCGTGGGCTGGTGAAGTTTTGGTTGGGGTATGAAGATGAGCGGGGGGTTCGGCGGTTGGGGCTGGGGGTAAAAGGCGTGGGGCGGGCGGAAGAGGGGGAGGGAGTGGCGGTGGAAGGGGCGGGGCGGGTTCGGTATTGGGGGAAGATTCCGTTTGCCACTTTTATCTATGAGTTTGAGGGGGTTGGGGTGGAGATTGGGTTGACGGTGTGGAGCGGGTTTGGGCCGGGGGTGGAGGGGGCGGAGGGGGTGTATCTGGACTGGAGCTTGTGCGATGTGCCCGGGCGCGGGTGCCGGGTGCGGCTGGAGGGGGTGGTGCGGGAGGGATGCGGGATGGTGTTGGCGCGGGCGGGAGGTGGGGAGGGTGAGGAGATGGCGATTGGGCCGGGGGAGCGGGTGGAGGTTGGATTTATTCTGGCGGCGGCTGGGGGGGAAGTGGAACGGGCGGGGCGGGAGAGGGCGGGGCTGGAGGAAAGGTCGCGGCGGTTTCATCGGGCGTTTTTTGAGACGACGTTGCCGGCGTGGGAGTTGGAGGCGATTGCGGCGAGTTGGGCGGCGGTGGTGAGGCGACGGCCGGATTGCGCGGGGTGATGGTGGAGGCGCTGGCGATGGGGGCGGCTCCGGATGTGGAGAGGTTGCGCGGGCGGGCATGGGAGGATTTTTGGCGGAGGGAGGAATCGGGGAGGCGCTTTGTGGAGGAGGAGGGCGGGGATGGGTTGGTTTGGGCGCGGGAGATGTGGCGGCTGTATTTGGCGGAGTTTGGGGTGCGGTATGACACGGGGAGCGGGAGGCTGGAGGTTGGGGTGGGGCGGGCGGGGAGGGGGAGCGATTTGTGGTGGTGACGGAGAAGGGGTGGGGGGTTGGGCGGTGGCGGGAGGGGGCGTGGGAGGTTGAGGTGGTGGAGGGGGAGGTTTAGGAGGGGGGCGTTTGGCCTGATGACGTTGCGCGTTGGGGATGTCGAGGTTGAAAGGTGTGCTTT
Source organism: uncultured Phycisphaerales bacterium (assembly GCA_963788015.1). Lineage (GTDB taxonomy): Bacteria > Planctomycetota > Phycisphaerae > Tepidisphaerales > Tepidisphaeraceae > JBBRHH01. Next base: position 626,743 of record CAWBEY010000005.1, on the reverse strand, counting down.
GTGGGCGGAGATGAGGAGGAAGTTGGAGGCTTTGGGGGATGAGGAAGAGCCCTCACCCCGACCCTCTCCCGGCTTACCGGGAGAGGGGGAAAGAGAAGCGGGCGTCTCAGGAGACGGGAAGGAGGGCAAGATGCAAGCGTTGTGGCAGGAGAACGAGGTCCGCCGAGCGGGACCGTGGAAGGTTTATACGTGACGATGAGAGACGAGGCGGAAGAGCCCTCACCCCTGCCCTCTCCCGGCGTACCGAGAGAGGGGGAAAGAGAAGCGGGTGTCTCAGGCGACGGGAAGGAGGGGAAGGTGCAAGCGTTGTGGCAGGAGAACGAGGTCCGCCGAGCGGGACCGTGGACGGTTTATACGCGACGATGAGAGACGAGGCGGAAGCGCCCTCACCCCTGCCCTCTCCCGGCGTACCGGGAGAGGGGGAAAGAGAAGCGGGGGAGGGGGAAGCGGGGTACCGGGGGAGGGGGGAAGGCGAGGTTGGTGCGTCATGATAATGAACGTTCGACGACGCGGCGGGTTACGGTTTGGGCATTGAAATGTTCTTCTGCTAGTGCGCGGGCGAGGCGGCATTGGGTGGGGTAGTTGGATTGGACGGTGTTTAGCATTTCGGCGGCTTCTTTTTGGGATTGGAAGCGGAAGAGGCCGGCGCTTGTGGGGAGGAATTTGCTTGGGCCGGTGTGGCGGACGATGGCGGGTTTGCCGCTTGCGAGGTAGCAGAGGGTGCGGTCGCTGATCCAGGCGTTTTGGAGGTTGACGCAGGAGGGTTTGGCGCAGCTGAATTCGCCGCGGGATTGCTGGATGTATTGCTGGTAGTCCCAGGGGGTGGAGGAGACGGCGGCCGAGTCGCGGATGCGCCAGCCGAGATCGGTGAGCATGGCTTTTTCCTTGTGCTCGTTGGGGGCCATGCAGAGGGCGAGTTCGAGTGGGGCGGCGGTCTGTCTGGGGAGGTCGAAGTAATCGACGAAGCCGCTGCGCTTGTCGTTGCGGTAAAGCTGGCCGCCGTATTCGATCCATTCTTCGGCCCACCAGGTGGAGATGGTGGTGAAGGGGGCGGTGTCGGGGGCGGGGGTGATGGGCCAGTGATCGACGGCGACGGCGGGGGGAGTGTAGTGCCAGTCGATGCCGCCGGATGGGAAGAGGGCGGTGGGTTGGCCGACGGTCTCGCCGATGGAGAAGTGGATCTCGTGGCGGGGCGATGGTGATGGTGCCTTCGCTGAGCCAGATCTGGAGGAGGCCGGGGTCGATGTCGATGAGGGCGGAGCGGCGGAACTGGGAGACGACGTCGGGGGTGGTGGTGTAGCGGAGGTTGAGGAGGAGATCGGAGCGCTCAACGGCGGTCGTGAGATCGAGGCAGCCTTCGGGGACGGCGGGAAGTTGGCCGGGCGTGCGGCAGCAGAGGGCGAGGGTGTCGGCCAGGCCGTAGTGGGCGAGGCGGTGTTGGAGGATGCGGATGTTGTCGCGGGTTTTGTCGGTGATTTCGGGGGCGATGCCTTCGAGCCAGATGACGTTGTAGCCGTTGGATTTGAGGCCGAAGGCCCAGTTGAGGTAGACCCAGAAATGGCCGCCCCCTTCGGGGTAGTTGATGGAATCGGCCGAGAGGCAGATGGTGGGATTCATGCGGGCACTCCCCTGGCTTCGCTGATTTGCAGCTCGTGGAGGCGGCGGTAGAGGCCGTCGCGCTGCATGAGCTCCTGGTGGGTGCCGACGTCGGCGACCATGCCCTGATCGACCACGACGATGCGGTCGGCGCGGCGGATGGTGGAGAGGCGGTGGGCGATGATGAAGGTGGTTCGGCCTTTCATGAGGCGTTCGAGGGCTTCCATCAGGAGCGATTCGGTGCGGGCATCGAGGGCGCTGGTGGGCTCGTCGAGGATGAGGACGCTGGCATCTTTTAAGATGGCGCGGGCGATAGCGAGGCGCTGCTTTTGGCCGCCGGAGAGGCTCGTGCCGCGCTCGCCGAGGATGGTCTGATATTGATCGGGAAGCTCGAGGATGAATTCTTCGGCGTTGGCGGCGCGGGCGGCGTCGGTGATTTGGGCCTGCGATTGCGCCGGGGCGGCCGAAGGCGATGTTTTCGGCGACGCTCAGGGGGAGGAGGAACGGTTCCTGGAGGACGAGGGCGACGGCGTTGCGGAGGCTGGCGAGGGTGAGGGTTTTCAGGTCGTGGCCTTCGAGGAGGATGCGGCCGGACCAGGGATCGAAGAAGCGGGGGATGAGGCTGACGAGGGTGCTTTTGCCTGCGCCGGTGGGGCCGACGAGGGCGATGGTTTGGCCGGGCAGGGCTTCGAGGCTGACGTCTTTGAGGACGGGGCGGTTGGGTTCGTAGCCGAAGGTGACGTTTTCGAGCGTGATGCGGCCGCGCGGCCGGCGATGGGGGGAAGGGGCTGGGCGGCGGGATCTTCTTTTACGCCTTCTTCGGAGTCGAGGATTTCGGTGACGCGGTCGATGCTGGCTTCCACGGATTTGAGGCCGCCCCAGAGCTTGAGGAGGTTTTGTGAGGCGGCTTCGAGGGAGCGTAAATAGCCGAGGAAGACCAGGAGGCTGCCGACGGAGAGGGCGCCCAGGAGAACGCGCTTGGCGCCGACGAAGAGGATGATGGCGGTGCCGGTGGTGGTGATCAGGCCGTTCCACATGGCATAGGTGTTTTTGGCGAGGGTGCTGGCCTGCGTGGTGGCGACGCCATCGCGGGCGAGGCGGCGGAAGGTCTGGCGGTTTCGGTCGGCCATGCCGAAGGCCTGAACGATGGGGATGGCGGTGAGGGTTTGATGGACGAAGCTGACGAGGCGGGACTGGGCCTCGCGATCCTGGCGGGCGCGCTGCTTGAGGCGCTTGCCGCTGAGGACGGCCGAGGCGGCGAGGATGGGGGCGACGATGAGGGAGAGGGTTGCAAGGACGGGATCAAGGGCGAAGGCGACGGCGCCGACGGTGGCGAGAGTCATGGTCTGCTGGGCGGGGGAGATGAGAACGCTTTCGGCGACGGTGTAGACGCACCAACTGTCGTCGTTGATGCGGCTGAGCGAATCGCCGACGCTCTGGCGGATGTGGAAGAGAACGGAGAGGCGCTGGAGGCGGTGAAACAGATCGGCGGCGAGGTCATAAACCATGCGCTGGCCGGCCGAGGTCCAGGCCCAGCTGAGGCCAAAGTCGAGGGCGCTGTTGAGGAAGAAGATCAGGACGCTGGCGAGGGCGGCGATGACGACCATCGAGACGGGGCTGGTGGAGATGTGAAGGCGCGTGAGGGCGGCGTGGTAACGCGGGGCACGCGCCTGGCTGAGGGCGAAGTCAACCAGTAGTTTCATGGGCCAGGGCTGGAGAGCGGCGAGTGCAGCGCCGACGACGGTGAGTGCGAGAATGCCCAGAAGCGCAGGCCATTGACGCCAGGCGTATTGGATCAGTCGTTTGTATTTGTGCAGGGTCACCGCGGATAATTCCAGAACGAGCAGAGTTGGATATCGCGTTGGGCGAGTGCAGGCCGGATCTGCGGGTCGCAGAGAGTTTGGACTTCCTGTTCGCGCTCGACGCGATACATGGTTTCCAGGCCGTCATCATAACCGGGATGGCAGCCAAGTTCCGTGATGCCGGGGGGAGTGCGTCGAGGATTTCGAGCAGGCCGGCGACGCTGACGCCGTGGGGATAGGAATCGCCGTGGGTGGCCTGGCCATAAAAGCCGCCGATGTAGTGGATGCGAGGAGAGAAGTCGCGGACGGGGACGCCAAGACGCGCGGCCGTGTCGGTGACGATGGATTGCAGGGGGTCGTCGCGGTGCATGTGCTGGTGGGAGTCGAGGTGGGAGGGGTTCATGCCCATGAGCTGATGGAAGGATTCAAGCTGGCGTTTTACTTCGTCGGCGACGCGCTGGGCGTCGGTCGATTGGGACGACTTCGTAGAACTGGGACCATTCGCCGTCACGGCAGATCCACTCGCCAAAGTCCAGGTGCAGACCGAGGCTGAGGTGGGGGTGGGCTTTGGCGTAGTCGGCGGCGGCGGGGGCGGCGGGCCAGCGGACCATGAGGCTGGCGCTGGTGAGGATGCCGGATTGGTGGGACTCGATGATGCCGCGGTTGACGCCGGGGCTCATGCCAAAGTCGTCGGCGTTGACGATGAGGTAGCGGGGTTGGGACATGGTGGGCTTTAGGATTTGATGGCCAAGGGTTTTAGTAGCCGCCAGATTGTTGCCAGGGCAGCGCCGCACGCGCGTACGGAACCGAGGACGAGCAAGACCGGGGGCAGGGCGAGAATTGTGCCGGCGAGCCAGTGGCGCTGCAGCATCGCGCCGGTGGCCAGGGCCAAAAGGAGGAGGGCGACGAAGAGCCATTGGGCGGGGAAGACGGGCCAGGCGCGGACGCGCAGGAGTTGTCGGCCGCTGCCGTGTTCTTCGATGGTGGTGCGGAGGCGGGCCGCTCCGAGCATGCCGCCGAGGAGTTCCAGATCCCAGGTGTCGTAATCGTCGCCGCGCAGGACTACGCCGCCTGCGCTTCGGAGGATGGTCTCGATGGCTTCGATGCGTTTTTCGGGGGAGTCCCAGGTTTCGTGCCAGATGCGCGAGAGAGCGGGTGCGGGGGAGTGTGAAGCCGGCTACGCCGCGCTTGCGCCAGGGGGTGAGGCCGGAACTCGAGGCGGCCGGTGAGGCGGGCGAGGGGTTGGAGGAGGTGGAGAGAGGCGGTGAGGGCCCAGGAGGCTGGACCATGTTTCGAGTGGGTTTGCGTGTCGCCATGCCAGTGTTGTTTGGCGCTGAAGCCGGCTTGGGCGATGGAGGCGGCGATGGCGGCGATGGCGAGGGGAGCGGCGATGAAGAGCGGCCGCCAGAGAAAGCCCAGGAGGGAGATGCCGGTGAGGAAGGAAATCAGGAGATACCACTCGGGCATGAGGGGCAGGGACCAGAGGCCGTCGGAGGCGGTTTGGTAGACGGATTGAAACAGGGCGCTGCCCCAGGTGCCGTGATAAATGCGGCGGCGGCTTGACCAGCCCAGGGCGCTGGCGAGGCCGGGGCCGTACATGCGGCCTTCCCAGAGGGTGTGGCCGGCGGAGCTGTATTTCTGGGGCCATTTGCGTTCGAGCAGCGCCTCGGCTTTGCCGTAGCTGACTTGCTGACGCCAGTAGGCGCGGACGCTGGTGCGGCGATGGTGCCAGACCATGGCGGCGGGGCTGAAGCCGAGCTTGTGGCCGCTGGCGTGGAGCTTCCAGCAGATGTCAACGTCGTCGCCGGCGATGCGGAATTGTTCGTCGAAGCCCCCGACCGCTTCCAGCGCCCATTTGCGGAAGGCCATGTTGCAGCCGGGGATGTGCTCGGCCTCGCGGTCGGTGATGAGGACGTGAATGGGGCCGCCGGGGGAATGGGCGACGGCGTCGGCGACAAAGCCGTCGCCGGGGGGCGGGATGTTGGGGCCGCCGATGCCGACTGAATCATCGCGTTGGAAGGCGATGGCGAGGTAGGTGAGCCAGTGAATATCGGGGCGGGCGTCGTCGTCGGTGTAGGCGACGATCTCGCCGGTGGCAGCGCGCAGGCCGACGTTGCGGGCGGCGCTCAGGCCGTGGTTGGGGGTGGCGATGACGCGGACGTTGTATGTGCGGGCGATGTCGGCGGTGCCATCGGTTGAGCCGTCATCCACGACGATGACCTCGAAGTCGGGATAGTCGAGGCGCGAGAGGCCATCGAGGCAATCGCGAATCGTGCGACTGCCATTGTAGGTGCAGACGACGACGGAGATGCGCGGCCAATAGGTTTCGGTGCGGATCGCGCCCTGGGCAAAGGCTTTGCCGACGGAATCGAGGGCGAGTTTGGGCTGGCGGTCGCGGGTTACGAGGCCGAAATCCCAGTCGAGTATTTCGTGGCCGCCCCGATACCATTCGTCGGTCCAGGCGAAGACGAAGACGCCGCAGCAGCCGGCGGTGAAGACGGTGCGGACTTGCCATTCGAGGACGGAGGCTTGTTTTTCCTCGCCGTTGCGCAGGCTGTCGAGGCCGACCTCGGCCATCACCAACGGGCGATCGGCAGCAATGTTTTGCAGGCGGGCGAGGTAGGCGTCGAGGCGATCCTGCGATTCGAGGTAGACGTTAAAGCAGACGAAATCGAGGAACGGGAGGTGGAGGTATTCGGTGGGCGGGTAGTTGACGTAGGTGACCAACGCGGCGGGATCTTCGGCCTTTACGGCGCGGTAAAGTCGCTGGAGAAAGTTTTCGATTTTGCGGGCGCCATGCCAGCGGACGATTGGGGAGGGGATTTCGTTGCCGATGGCCCAGCAGAGAATGGCCGGGTGATTGGCGAGGGTTTTTACACTGTCGCGTACCCGTTGCTCGATTTCGCGGACGCGTTTGGGATCGTCCAGGAAGGTGATGTGCTGCTCCCAGGGGAGGCCGATCATCAGATAGAGGCCGTGGGCTTGGGCGATGTCCAGGAGCCAGAGCGGCGGGATGGTGTAGACGCGGACGGCGTTGATGCCGTTTTGGGCGATGAGTTCAAAATCGCGCTGGGCCTGCTGGGGGGTGCCGTATTCGCTGCCTTGGTCGTTGGGCTTGAAGGGGCCGTAGGTGACGCCTCGGATGAAGAATTTCTGGTCGCTTGAGAAAGAGGAACTTGCCGCGGACGACTACCCTCGCAAAGGGTTTTGCGACGATTGTCTGGGCCGGAGGGGCGCGGGCGAGGAGGGGGAATCGGGCATGGTGGTGACGGAGGTGGGCACTCTTTTACGGTCTCCTGTTTATCTGGTGGGGTTATCGTAGCGTCGCACGGCTGGTTTGGGCAAAACTGCCAGCGTTGCTCTGGGCAATGAGACAAGATCTGCGCGAATGTGCTATTTGCTAGAGTTGGCAGGCGGACTGTGGTAGGCTGCATCACCAACCCCATGGAGGCCACATGCCAGCAGCGAAGAAGCGCACGACCAAATCATCCAAAAAGCCAGCGACGAAGGCTATTCAGAAGATCGCCAAGCCTGCCGCCAAAGGCGGCAAGTCGGTGGCGAAGGCGGCCAAGCCACTGGCCAAGGCGGTGAAGCCAGTTGCGGCGAAATTGACCAAGGCCGTGAAATCGGCGGGCAAGCCGATGGCCAAAAAGGCCTCGACTGCCCAGAAGGCTTTCAGCGACGCCAAGGGCAAGGCGACGGCGGCAGGGCGCAGTGCCATGAAGAGCGGGCGCAATGCGATGAAGAAGGTGACGAAGAAGGTCAGCGGTTTTCGGGAAAGGGCCGGGGAGATGGTTCACCAGGTGGCCGAGCGCACCGCTGCAGGTTGCGGATTCGGTGACGAAGGTGGTAGCCGGGACGGCCGGCGTGGTCGCGGGCGCGATGGAGTCGCTGAGCTCGACTTCGCCGGAGAGCGAAGCTCCTAAGAGCGGCGAGTAGCCGGCAGACTACCGCCGTTTGCACGTTTACAGCGCGTCTGGCGACCCCCGCGCATGAGGGAATGGGCGAAGACCAATTCCTCACCGGCGCGGCTCGTTGAGATCGTGGCGCGAGCAACGCAAGAACTGCAATAGTTAGAGCAACCTCGCCTTTAGTGATTGTTCCTACGGAACCTTGGGCGGGGCGCCGAGCCACTTTTAGTTACCGCCGTTTGCACATTGGTATCGCGTCTGGCGACACCGGACATAGTGGAGTCAGCGAAGACCGCTTCCTCACGGGCGCGGCTCGTTAGGATCGCCGCGCCGGCAACACAAGAACTGCAATAGTTTTTACACTTGATGGCGATGTTCGACCATCATGCAGCGGTCCTCGACGTAGTCGAGCCCGGCCTCTTGCGCGATTCGCCGGGCCTCTTTGCTGCGAATGCCTGACTGGAGCCACAACCCTTTTGCGCCGGCAGCAACGGCGTCGCGGGCGGCGTCGGCGGCGAATTCGGGGCGGCGGAAGACCAGCACCATGTCTACTTTGTCCGGAATGGCGGCGACGGTTGCGTAGCTTTGATGGCCCATCGCCACGGGGTAATTGGGATTGACGGGGATGATCTCGTAGCCGGCGTTTTCGAGATAGCTGGAGATCTGAAAGCTGGGGCGGCTTTGGTCGGGGCTGAGGCCGACCACCGCGATGCGATGGGCCGCGAGCATTTGGCGGATTGCAGCGGCTTCATTGCCCCCGGCACGATCAATTCGACACGCTTCGCCGGCCATTGGACGCCTCCAGATGCTTGTCGCATGACACATCGCGATGCGACTGTGCTAGAATCTTACGCAGATATGGCCAAGCGCGACTACTACGAAGTTCTGGGCGTTTCCCGCACTGCCTCGCAGGATGAAATCCGCAAGGCTCACCGCAAGCTGGTGTTGAAGTTTCATCCGGATCGGAACAAGGGTGACAAGGGCTCAGAGGAAAAGTTCAAGGAGGTGCAGGAAGCGTATGACGTGCTTTCGGAGGAGCAGAAACGCAAGAATTACGACCAGTTTGGACATGCGGGGGTTGGGGCGGAATTTGGGGCTGGACGGGGCGGTGACCCGGCGGAGGCGTTTCGGCGCGCAGGCGGCCGGGGCGGGACGGGGAACGCGGTCGTGGCAGGCCAGCCCGAATGTGAGCGTGGAGGATTTTGATTTCTCGGAGGGGTCTGGATTTGGGGATGTCTTTGAACAACTTTTCGGGCGCGGCGGAGCGGGTGCGGGCGCGGGCCGGGGAGCGCGGGGGGACAGGGCAGGCGCACGCGGTCGCGGCCTCAAGCGCCGCCGGCCGATTTGGAGCATCCCGTGACGCTGACGTTTGAGCAGGCCGCCCGGGGGAGCACGCTTCCGCTACAGATTCAGCGGGATGGGACAACCGAATCGATCGAGATCAAGATCCCGCCGGGCGTGAAAGAGGGGTCGCGTGTCGCATTAAAGGGAAGGGTCAGCAGGTGAATGGCGAGAACGGCGATCTGTACATCATCACGCACGTGACGCCGCATCCGTATTTCCGGCGCGAGGGGCTGGACATTTACCTTGATCTGCCGATCAGCGTGTACGAGGCGATCCTGGGGGCGCGGGTGTCGGTGCCGACGCTGGATGGAACGGTAACGATGACCATCCCGCCCGGCACCAGCAGCGGCGCGAAGATGCGCATCAAGGGCAAAGGAATTTTGCGCGGCGAGGAGCAGGGGGACCAGTTTGTGGTGACGAAGGTGATTGTGCCCAAACAACTGGGTGATGAAGAGAAAGCGGTTGTGGAAGCACTGGCGGGCAAGCACCCTGTGAACGCGCGTGAAAATGTGAAGTGGTAGACGAGAGGCGATTGTGCGGATTTGAGGGCATTGCATGCGACATCTCCACCAACGAGCCGGCCGAAGCCTTCTGCCGGTGGTGGTGTTCTTCGCCGGGTTTGGATTGTTGCTGGTGCTGGTGTGCAACCGATTTGTATACCCGGCGATGCAGGCCGCCCGCAGCGCTACCCAGCCGGCGCAGCGGCACCAGATCGCCGCTCTGTCCAGCCTGATCTTTATGATTGTGTTGTTTGTGGTGCTGGTGGGTTTTTTCCTGACATTCCGAATCCACCGGTTTTTCTTCCGCGCCTTGGCCAGTCGGGGCGCAGTAAAACGACGTACGTTGACGCGTGGGAGGAATCGGGGCGCCGGCTGAAGGTGCCGGAGGACGAGGAAGAAGGGCCAATAGGCGATTAGTCTGGCGCGGCGACGAGGGGCTCGGGAACGGCGACGGCCGGGCGGGGAGTGCTGGATTTTTCGCCCGAGCGGAGAAATCGTCTCGCGGGCGATTCGATGAACTTCAGGCACAAGACAGAGGCGGCCACGCAGCAGGCCGCGATGCCGATGGTGAGGGCGATGGGGGTTTGATGAATGCCGTATAGGCGGTTGAGCGCCAGGATGGCGATCCAGTGAATGAGGTACAGCGAGTAGCTTGCCTCTCCGAGCAGCACCATGAGCGGCCTGTCCATCAGCCAGGATAGAAATGTCGGACCAGAGCCCAGCACCACGATAATCAGCGCAAAGAGGGGCGTGTAGAGGCCGTACCAATAGAGCACATCCGTGAGCGGCAGGTGCTTCATGGTGGCGGCGACGACCATCAGCACGCCCAGGAGACTGAGCCCGAGAACGACGTCGCGGCCGCGCCGGCTGTTCAGGGTTTTCGGGCGGGAAGTGAGGAAGATTGCGCCGGCGCAGCAGCCAATGAAAAATTCCCAAACGCGGAAGAAGGGCATCTTGTAGACGAGGCTGTCCAGGAGCTCGGATGCTTCGTTGGCGTCGTGGTGGCGCAGGATGATGTGCCTGGCGGCCAGCAGCGCCCCCACCTCCAGCACCCAGCACGCCCCGGCCAGCAGGAGCAGGCCCCGCCGCGTGCGAAAGCGCTCCAGCACGAAGGCGGTGAAGAAGGGGAAAGTGGCGTAGAAAAACGCCTCGCAGGCGACGCTCCAGGAGGGGAGATTCCAGAGCTTTTCGTAGGTGATGGTGGGAATATAAACCTGGAGCAGCAGGAGGCTGGCAAGCCAGGAAGGCACAAGCTGGCGGCGATGCACCGCATCGGCCGGCACCCAGAGCATTTGATCGGTGGAGAGCACCCAGAGCACGACGGGCGTGATGGCCACCAGTGCCACGACGTGCATGGGGTAAACACGGGCGAAGCGGGCCTGCGCAAAGCGCCGGAGCAGCTTGCCGCTAACTTGTCCGCGAAACCAGTCGCGATAGTTGAAGGTGAGGATGAAGCCGCTGAGGACAAAGAAAAAGGATACACCGGCCCGCCCATGCTGGGCGAGCCCCATGAAGCGGCCCCGGGAGTCGGCGGTGGAGATAAGGCCAAAATGCAGCACCAGCACGGCCAGGGCGGCGAGGAAACGAACGCTGGTTAGGGGGCGCAGGTGCTGTTTGTTCATGGCAGTATTAGACGGCCTAAATGACAGAGTCAGGGTCGATGAAAGCGCGGACACGGTCCATGACGTCGATCAAAAAATCAAGGTCATCCTCAGCGATCGCGCCTGCCCGGGTGGCGCCGCGCTCACGATAATCGATAGTCTTGATCTGGTGCGTGTACACCCAACCCTGCTGGTTCAAGCCCGTTCTTATGGGCATTTGCACCATCAGGTGCGTGCTGTGAAGTTTCTTATCCGGGTGATCTTTCGTTGTCATCGGCAGCACGATACACAGATCCGTGGCCTTGCTGAATGAAAGCGAGCTAATGACCAGCCCATAATGCGGGCCAGTAAATTCCTGGCCGGAGGAAGGCGCAAAGTTAACGTGCAAAATGTCGCCGGCGCCGGGTGATAAGTCGTTTTGCTCACCAGGCCTCTTTCCCCAGAGGCTTGCCCCAGTCAATCTCACCGCCAACTTGAGCCGGTGTCACGCCCTTGAGCAACTGCGCCTCCGTCCACTTCCGCCGCTTACGGAGGGGCCGAATCGTGATGGAGTCATCGTTGATTTCCACGCTTACCCGTCCGCCCGCTTTCAACTGAAGCCGCTCGACGGCATCCTGCGGAAATCGAACTCCAAGGCTATTGCCCCAACGCGAAACGGTGCTTCCGCGTGGAGATGATGGCGCAGTGCGCGACTTGCCTTTGCTCACTTTGTTGCTGGCTGCTGCTGTTGTCGATGCCATGGTCAATCCTGAGAGATATCTAAATGATATACTATGTTTCGGCCCGATGCGCGGCCAACTGAATCTTTTTCGGCTTTAGGGCGATTTTGAATCAGTCGCGGCCCGTTGCGTGGTGGCCTTGGCTGCGTGAAAGTGCTGCTCATCTAGTTTATTCACCGACCACAGCAGCCCGCGCGTCACCAGATCGAGATAGCGTTCGTCCCCGACGACTGCGTTGCTGTGGCCGAGCGTGGTGCAGAAGACGCGGGTGCCTTTGTAGTTGTTGGTCCAGATGACCACCGTGTCATCCTCGCCTTGTTTGCCGTGGGCGAGGGGGGTGGCGGTGTCGTAAATCTTGATGTTGTTGTAGAGCTCTTCTTCCTTCACGGTTGTCCAGTCGGCCATGCCTTTGGTGATGGGGTTGTCTTTATCGGTGAAGGTGATGGCGATGGGGCTGGGCTTGCCATGCGCGTTGCTCTTGATGCCGAGCATCTGGGCCCAGGTGGTGGAGTCGGCTTTGCGATAGCTGTGCAGCGAGCAGTGCAGGGCAACGGCCGGCACGCCGGCGGCCTGGGCTTTGACGATGGACTCCACAAAATCCACATCGTCCACGTAACCAAAGCACTCATCATGCACGATCACATCATAGCCCTTCCACCACTCGGGCTTGCTGTAGACGCTGTGCTTGTGCTCGCGGTTGTCGCCTTCCTGCAGGATGGTCCACTCGACATTGGCGCGGGCGCTGATGCCCTGGGTGAGGATGTCTTTTTGGTGGGTGTAGTCGTGACAGCAGCCGCCGCAAATCAGCAGGGCGCGGAGCGGCTTCTCATCCTCGGCGCGGGCAAGGTCGGGAAGCAACAGGGCGGCGAGGGCGAAGATGAACGCGAGTAAATTTTTCATGCGGTTCTTTCGGACGCCGCCATTTATTTGGCGTCCTTGGGCTTCTCTTTCAGACTCTCAAGATACGAAATCAGGTCGGCAAAATCCTGGGTCGACATGGTCTGAAACAGACCTTCGGGCATCATGGACAATTGGCTCTGGCGTTGTGATTCGATGTCTTTTTTGGCGATTGGGTGCAGGCCGGCCGTGTCGATAATCTGCAACTGCTCGGCCGTTTCACCGCGCAGCACGCCGGCCACCATGTCGCCGTTCTTCAACTCCACAATCGTCTGCTGATACCCTTCGAGGATGACTTTGGACGGATACAAGACCGATTCGATCAACTGAGGCCGGCCGTACTTGCTGCCGACGCTGCTCAGATCGGGGCCGACTTCGCCTCCCTTGCCGTCTATGCGATGGCAGGCAATGCAGGTGGCGGACTCGAAAATCCTCTGGCCATTCTCGACGTTTCCTTTGTGATCGGCGGCGAACTTGTCGTAAGCCACGGGATCGGCCGGGGCCGCTGCGCCCGCGAACAGTGGCCCCTTTTTGGCATCGGGCGAGCGATCGTAGATTACCTGCAGCCGCCTTAGCGTAGGTGCGTCAAAGGCCGTCTTGCGCTGCTGGTCCTCAATGGGCTTGAGCACCTTGTCCTTCATGGTGCGAATGGCCTTCTCGGCCGCGTCGGCGACGGCGTGATCCTTGTCCGACAAGGCCGTCACGAACAAATCCAACTGTGCCGGATCGGGAGTCAGCGCCAGCGCCTCGATTGCCTGCGCGTGCGTCTGCGGATCTTTGGCGGCGGCGACGAATTTTGGGCGGGCGTCCTTGTTTTTTTGCGGAGCGATGGCCGTAATGGCGGCCCGGCGCGTGGCGGCTCGCGGATCGTCCAGCAGCGGGAAAACGGCCTTCAACACGGCGTCGCCGCCGATACGGGCCAAGCCCGCGCTGGCCGCCTTCGAGCGCGCTTCGTCGGCGTGATGAAGCAGTTTCACAAGCAACGGGATGCTATCTTCGCTGGCCAGCGCGTTCACGGCAGCAACGGCAATTGTCGAGTCAGACGATGTCTCGGCGAGCCGCGCCAAAAGCGGATCAAGCTTCTGGTTGTGCAGCCGCCCCGCGCCGGCGATGGCATCGGGAAGCAAGGCGGGGTTTTTGGACGAGTCGTTCAGGATGGTTTCCAGAATGGCTACGGTGGGATCGCCGCCAATGGCGGAGAGGGCGCGGAGGATTGCCGCCTGGGTGGCAGCGTCTGATTCTTTGCTGAATTGTGCAGCCAGGATTGTCCCCGCATCCGTGTCGTGTGTCAGCTCGGCGGCGGCGATGGCGGCTTTGCGCACGGCTGGGTCGGTGTCGTTCAATCCCCTGGTTACAGTCGCCACCACCAGCGGCGTGCCGTCCCAGACCACGGTTTTTGGGGGCGGCCCGGCCTTCACTGGCTGATTGCTCCACCACTTGCCATCCCACGGCTCGGGCTTGCGGTGCAGGTCGGCGAGCGTCGCCATCACGGCGGTGCGCTGTTCGCCGGGCGCGGCCGAGGCGATGAAATCGACGAGTGCTTTCACGTTCTCCACGTCATAGGTTTCGCGCATCGCAAAGAGGGTTGCCTCGCGCACGGCGGGCTTTGCATCCGATAGTCCTTTCGCGATGGCACTCCACGCGGCCGGTTGGTCGCGGCCGATGCGGTTGAGCGCGTGAAAGATGGCGTAGCGGGTGAAAAAGTCTTTGTCGCCCAACGCGGAGATGACGTGCCGGCACAGTGGCCGGATCGGCAATGCGGCCAAGTGCGGTGGCCGCCCGGAATCGCAGCGAAGCGTCGTCGCTCTTCATGGCCGCAAGAGCGACCTCGACAGCTTCCCTGGCGCGTCGGGTGCCAAGCTGCCGAATGGCCTGTGCGCGAACGGCGCTGTCAGCCCCCTTGGCGGCGTCGAGGATTTGTTGTCGCGCTGCCACGCCGCCGTCAATGCCGTCGAGCGCCCAGATGGCGTGAAATCGCGCCGCGGCCGGGGCGGTCGTATCGGCTAGCAAACCCAGGAGCGGTTTGATGCCGCTAGCGCCGCGATCCATCAGGCGGCGCTGGGCGACGATGCGCACGCTTTGCGCGGGATGTCTTAAGGCCGCGACGAGATCATCCGTGGTCGCGTCGAAGGGCTTGTTCATCGCGGCCGCCATCCACCACGGGGGCTTGGGGGCGGCCTGGCTGGGGCCGGTGTAGGTCAGCTTGAGAAGGCGGCCGGTCTTGCCATTTTCCTTCCACCTGCTGCTGTGCCAGTCGGCGATGTAGAGGCTCAGGCCATCGGGTGACAGCGCGATGCCCACCGGCCGAAAATCCTTGCCGCCCGGCGGCAGCGAAAGAAGATCTTCCCGGCTCGTAACCTTATAGGTTGCGCCCTCGCGCGCGAGGCGAAAGCGAATCAACTGCTGGCGGCCCCACTCGCACATGATTAGGTTGCCGCGATATTCCTCAGGCAGCGCATCTTCGTTATATGCAAGGCCCCCGGTCGCCGAGCCGCCGCCGTAGTCTTCCATGCACCAGAGCGTGTAAGGGCGGCGGGGTTTGTAGTCGTGCGGGTAGCCATAATACCCACCGTCCACCATTTGAGTCAGACGGGCATTCCAGCCTGCGCCATCGTCGGTGTTGTCGAGGGTGAAGATTTCGTCCTCGGGTGTGATGGCGACGTCGGGATGATTGCGCGAGCCGGTGGTGTAGATTTCAAGCTGTGATCCATCAGGGCGGTATCGAACGATGCCGCCGCGCATTTCGAGGGATTGGCCTTCCTTGTTGACGGTGCCATACAGGCCGCGATCTCCGATGGATTGGTAGAAGTATCCGTCCATGCCAAAGCGCATGTTGGCGGTAATGTGCTGCTGATAACCGCCCTTGAAGGGCGAGACGGTGAACAGATCGACGGGGTCTTTGCCGACGCTGTTGTCGTCAGTGAAGACGGTGACTTTCGGATATTGGGTGACGTAAAGCTTGCCATCGAGATACGCCAGGCCGAACAGGTTATACAGGCCGGTGGCAAAGGTGGTCACGTGGCCGTCGGGGTGGAGGCAGACGATACTGTCGCGCGGCTCCATGACATTCCAGTTTTCCATGGCCGCAGTCTGCTGGGCGATGAAAACCCGGCCATCGGGCGCGACGCATACCATCGTTGGATCGATGATGTCCGGCGTCTGCGCAACCACCTCCACTTTCCAACCCGGAGCGGCTTTGGGCAGATCAGAAGGTTTCGTGGCCGGCTTGATGCCTGCGGCGCTCGATACGCCCTGTGCCGCCAGAAGAACGATCGCACACCAACAGCAATAGGTCCACCATTTACGATTCAATATCATCCGACCTCCGCTACGCGCCGGTTGCAGCCGGGAATTGTGGCGCGTTGCATTTCGTGTTACAGGCGCGACATGCTGCCGGGGCTGGCGCAAGGTTATCAACAGGACGGCCATGAAACAAACGATTTGCGTGGTGACGCTGGTTCTGATGGTGGCGTCATTGGCGGCCAACGCACAGGACGCAACTCCATCATCCCAGCCGTCTGCGCCGATGTTTGGCGTCCATGTTGTCGATGACCAAACCCAGCGCGGCGTGCCGCTTGTCGAGCTTACCACGATCAGCAACGTGCGCTTCATCACCGACAGTGCTGGATGGGCGGCCATTGATGATGCTGCGCTGATCGGCCGCAACATTTACTTCGCCGTCAAAAGTCACGGCTATCAGTTTCCCAAAGACGGTTTTGGCATGGCGGGCGTGGCCGTTGAACTGAAGCCCGGCGGCGCGGCAACACTCAAGATCAAGCGGCTGAACATCGCCCAGCGCCTCTACCGCGTGACCGGCGAGGGCATTTATCGCGACAGCGTGATGCTCGGGAAGCCCGTGCCTACTGACAATCCGCTTTTGAACGGGGGAGTGGTCGGGCAGGATTCGGTTCAGTCGGTTGTCTTTGGCGGCAAGATTCACTGGTTCTGGGGCGACACCAACCGCCAGCGCTACCCGCTTGGCCAGTTCTGGACCAGCGGGGCAACCTCCGATCTTCCCAGCAGCGGCGGCCTCGATCCGGCCATTGGCATCAACCTCCAGTATTACACGGATAAGGACGGCTTCAGCCGCGCCATGGTGGATCACAAAGACCAGGACCCGATGTGGCTCGATGGCCTGATGGTGGTGAATGATGAGAAGAATGCGCAGCGGCTGGTCGGACGATTTTCGAAGATGAAGGGCGTGAAGGAATGTGTCGCGAAACAGTTGTATGAGTTCAATGATCAGCTCGGAAAATTTGATGTCAAACTGGCGGACCTGCCCCTGGATGCGCCGGCCATGCCCGAAGGGCATCCATTTTTGGTGAAGAGTGACGGGACTGATTACTACTATTTCGGAAACGAGTTTCCGAACATGCGCGTCGAGGCAACGTGGGATGCGGTGCGCGATTTGTCGAAATACGAAACCTATACCTGTCTCAAGACTGGCGCACGCGTCAGGCGGGACGACGCTGAAAACGCTTTGGAGCGCGATGAAGCGGGTCGGCTTGTGTGGGGCTGGAAGCGCAACACGGCATCGTTAAGTCTGGACGCGCAGGAGAAGTTGATCGCGTCGCAGAAAATGAAGGCTGACGAAACGCCCTTTCGTCTTTATGACGCGGACGCGAAAAAGCCTATCCGCGCCCACAATGGCTCGGTGGCGTGGAACGCATTCCGGCACAAGTACGTCGGCATCTTCGCCGAGCTTCACGGGAAATCATCGTATCTGGGCGAGGTGTGGTATGCGGAGGCCGACCAGCCGCAGGGCCCTTGGCATTGGGCCATAAAAATACTCACCCATGACCGCTACTCGTTTTACAACCCGAAGCATCACGCTTTTTTCGATCAGGACGGCGGGCGGATTATCTATTTCGAG
Organism: uncultured Phycisphaerales bacterium; assembly: GCA_963788015.1. Classification (GTDB taxonomy): domain Bacteria; phylum Planctomycetota; class Phycisphaerae; order Tepidisphaerales; family Tepidisphaeraceae; genus JBBRHH01. The sequence continues at coordinate 609,500 of CAWBEY010000005.1, read as the reverse complement.
GGCACCTACGCCGCAACCTTCTCGCGCGAAAACGATCCAACGCCTCGTTACGATTACAACCAGATCATGTGCCGCCTGGACTTGGCGGATGAGCGGTTGAAGATGCCGTAGTTCTCCGCCAATTGTCGGAAAATTCAATCAAAAGAGGCATGGCCGGGGTTAACCGGCCACACCTCCTGTTCACGCTTCGTTCAAAGGATGGAGGTGATCGAGGAATCAAAGGACGAGGCCGATGCATCGAACGATGCGCTGGCGTCGGAGATATACGAGTCGCTGGCGGTGTAGCCCCAGTAGGGATCGCTCTGGTAGCCCCAGTCGCCGTAGACACTGGGAGCATAGAAGCCGGTGACGTAGGAATAGTCGCCGTAGCCGTAGTAATCATTCCACCAGTTGGTATCGCCCACTTTGCCCGAGTGAACATGGCCGGCCGACGCGGCGTTTCCCATGCTCCGCACGCTGGTCACAACCTTGTCGAGCAACGTCAGATTTTTGGCAAAACCGGACTTGGGGGCGCGGACACTTTCCATCATCATATGGGTGTGGCCGCCGGCGGAGGTGGTGCCGATGATCAGGCCGGAGGCAAACATCTTGCCGTTGGCGCCCTTGACGCTGAGGAGCACTTCTTCCTTCTGCTCGGGCATCCCGTTCAGCATCACGGTGGGCATGGCCTGTTCCAGCAGAACGGTGGCTCCCGCCTGCTGGGCAGTGGCCACGATGTCGTGGGGCGTATAAGTGCCGTTGAAGGTGCCGGCCAGGACGTCGGCTTCCATGGAATGGTCGGCCGAGCTGATGGCGATGCCGGCCGAGCTTTCATGCGACTGCCAGCTTTTGGGGGCCGCGAACTGAAACTGGCTGCCATTGTGCATGACCAGTGCATTGGGATTGGCGGCCTGCTTGTGGAATCGGGTGACGATGTTGTCGACGAGGACGGAAAGATTCTTGCCCTTCAGGGTGGCCTTAAATGTGTGAGAGCCGCCGCTGGAATCCTGGACAACGCCCGAGAGGGCATTGTGCCGCTCGGTGGCCTTGATGGAGAACTGTTGGCCCTGCAGGGAGATGTCGCCGGTGTATTTGCTGCCGGAATGGCTTAGATCGACATCGATCTCGCCGGTGCTGGCGTTGTTGACGTAATGGCCGCCGAAGTTGAGCGGGGAGGCCGACCGAAGCTGGCGGTTTTCCAGGCTTTCGAGCGATGGTTGATTGTTGACGGGAGTGGGCGACTCGGACGATGTGGTGGTGTTGCTGTGCATGATCGGCTCCTGCGAAGTGGGTGTTTCCTCCATCCCAGCATCAGAGACATTTCTGAAGGCTTCGGATGAGGGGACGCAGGGGATACGCAGGGGTGATGAAGGTCTTGCGCGGGGATTCCAGTCATACTTTTGGCGGCCACAGAACAAGTTGAGGCGAGTGAAGTCACCATTCATCAAGCAGAGAAGTGTCGAGTTGCGGACGGGTCCCGAGTTGGCAGAGGTGACATTCCACTGCGTTACAACAAGTGGACATACCCCTTCTGTACATCCCCCCTGCGGCCCGATATCGTTCTCCCCCAAGGAGCCGGAGTGGCAGATCAGGCGCACAATTCATCTGGGCGATTGCCCGGGCTGGACGGGCTGCGGGCGTTGTCCGTCATCGCCGTCGTCTATTACCACGCCTCCCTTACCACCCAATTTGGCCGATCCACCTGGATCAACAACATCATTCCTGTGGGGGCCATGGGCGTCACCGTCTTTTTTGTTCTCTCCGGCTTCCTGATCACATGGCTCCTGCAGGCCGAGCGCCGCCGGATGCGGACCGTTAGCCTTTCCCGTTTCTATACCCGCCGGGCTTTTCGCATTCTGCCGCCGGCATTCTTTTATCTGTTGGTCCTCTGCGTCCTGGCGCATGCCGGCCTAGTCGTTGTGCCCTTCAAGGACATCCTCTATTCGGCCTTCTTCTGCCGCAATTATGTTGGCGAATCGGGAGCGACCGCCCACTTCTGGTCGCTTGCGGTGGAAGAACAGTTTTATCTGTTTTGGCCGCTGCTGTTCCTGCTCATGCCCCCGCGCCGCCTGCTCCTGCTTACCGCGATTCTCATTCCGGCGCATCCCCTCTGGCATGCCCTTATTTACCGCGTGCATTGGCGGATCGACTTTGGCTTCGACGGCATTCTCACCGGCTGCCTCCTGGCTCTGCTGCGCGACGATGCGAGATACTCCCGCTTCCTGCGCACCGGCCTGCTAAAGCACCCCCTCTTCGTGCTCCTCTCGGCGATCCTGGTTATCGCCTGCTACACCGATCACAATGTTGGTTCGGCCGTGCTCAAGGTCTTCATCCCCATCCCCTTCATCGGCGTCATCGTCAACTACGTCCTTGAAGCGCCCCAAACCATGGTCGTGCGCATGTTGGAATGGCGTGCCTTGGCCTGGACCGGCCGTCTCTCTTACAGCCTGTATATCTGGCAACAGTTGTTCTGTTGGGAGCGCCTACACGGCCTCCCGTGGACAAGCCGCATGCCTCAATGCGTTCTGCTGACCTTGTGTGCCGCGGCCTTCAGTTACTATGTCATCGAACAACCCGCCCTGCGCCTGCGCGACCGCCTCATGAAGAAACGTCCGGTCGAGAGGCCAACTCTCGCCTTTGCCGGCGCGGCCTGAGTGATCTCTTTTCACCGGAATGACCCCCCTACCGGTCCGCAGACGCTTTTTGGCCTCGGCTGCCACCGGCCCAGCGGCTTGCCGGGTGGGCATTGGCCGCCTTGATTATAATGGGGGCGAGGGTCAACGGCGGGAAAACGTAAGGCGGCCTTAAAGTTTCGCTGTGCAAGGAAGGTCACTGGCAAGCAAACTTCTTTGTTTTAGATATTCAGCGGGGAAGAGAACTGGGTCGCCGCCGGCGGCACAATATCCCCGTGCCCAGTGCCCCCAGAATACCTATCGTCGTCGGCTCAGGAACCAGTGCAACCTTGCCGTTCCAGCCTGTATAAGCACCGATTGCGTCGGGCGCGAAGGCAGGGTTAATGGGGGATGGCCCAATCGTCACGTCCACCGGGCTGATGAGTTGGTCCAGCTCATGGACGTGCGTCGTCATCGTGTGAGCGCCCAGATTCAAAACCACGTCCACTGAAAACCAGTGGCCATCCAAACCCGACTCGCTGCCGAGATTGGTGGCGGTCTCCGCGAACGATCCCTGCCCGTAGTCGTTCACCAGATAGAAGTTGCCATCGCCAAAACGGTTGTTTAACGAAGAGCCGGCGAGGAGTGAAGTCCCCTGATTGAAGTAAACTCCCGCAGCATCAAGATCAGCCACATCCAACCGCTGCAACGTCCTAATCGTCACAACGCCGCTCAACGTGGCCACAGGCAAGATATCTTCTGCCTGCCCGCTACTGCCTGGCGAAACCGCGTATCTCGAAACGGGGGTTCCCGACAAGGCCGCGCCTGAAATTAGATTATCTGGAGATCCCGCCAGCGACGCCCAGCCATGCTGCCCCGCCAACGTCGTACCTGCGGTGTAGTTGTCGAAGTGGTCAGTGTATGTGTAATCCGCCCGCACAACTGCACCACTGCTGGCCAAGCCGCCCATGGTTGCCAACACCGCAATGCCCCAGCGACATCGACTTGTGCCCATCCGACCCTCCGAAGGAAAACTGCCCTAATGGCTCAGTTTACCCGTCCGATAAGCTTAATGCAAGATTTTTAAAAAAATTTCACAAAGAAGCGTGCGATAATGTATTCCTCTTCCACGCCGGCACCACCTTGGCCTCGCGGTCTCGTCCACCGCCCATGGTGAGTTGTCGCGGTTATAGATGCTTCTTGGCCTCCGTCGCCACAGGCCCCGCGAAGGCGGGGTCGGAGGCGATCTGCTGATACAATTTCTGGGCTTCCTTGGTGTCCTTCACCTGCTTGTCGAGGATCTCGGCCGTGCGCAGCAGCGCTTCGCCCACCTGTGGGTTGCTGGTGGGGAAGTTGCTGGCGACCTGCATGTAGGCCAAGGCTACTTCCTTCCAATCCTCCGGCTTGCCGCCGGCCGCCGCCTTGGCGTCCATCGACTTGGCCCGCAACAGCAGAACTTCGGACTGATCGGCCGGCGCGGTGAATTTTTCACCGTCGGGGCCCTGCACCGCCGCGATCACTTTGTCGTATTGCTTGGCGGTGAAATCCGCCTGAATCGCGAGCAGCACTTTGTGAACGGCCGCCTGCTGGGCGATTGCGTTGCTGGGGTCGAGCTTGAGCACGCGATCAAGCGTCTCATCGGCCCCTTTCTGGTCGGCCTTGGCGATCTGCAACTTGTACAGCAGATCAAGGATCAACAGTTGCGTCTCGGGCTTGCCCGATTCGCGCTGGCCGACTTGGCCTGTTTGATCGCGTCATCCAGATATCCGCTGTCGGCCTTGGGCATGGTCAATTGCACCGTCGCCGCTGATTTGGGGTCCGTCTGCATCAACGGAAGCAGGCCGCTGCACACAAGATCAATCCGCGGCGGTTGCACCTTGCTGGCGGCCGACACCAGCCGCAAACTGGCCCAGTTCTTCAGCCACGGCACCGTCGTCTTCTGAACCACGGCTTGATATGACTGCGCCGCCTTGTCCCACGCTTGCGTTGCATACGCTTCCTCGGCCGGCGCCAGGGCCGGCTCGGCGTCCAGCGACAGCTTGGCTACGTCCTCCAGCGGCTTGGTTGCCTCGCGGCCGCTGTCAAAGAGGAAGGTGATCTGGCCATCCTTCACGGCCGTCACTTTCCCCTTCTCCCACTTAAGCCCGTTGGTCAGCACCACCGTGTCCGCGTGCAACAGCGGCGCTCCGAGCAGGAACAACGTCACCGACAACGAAAACAGCGTCGGCGTGATCAACTTCCGCCGGTTCAACTTACTAATGCGCGATTTCATGGATGAAGCTCCTCGATGAGAAAATGCAGGAGAGGGGGGTCGAACCCCTACACCTTGCGGTACAGGATCCTAAGTCCTGCGCGTCTGCCAATTCCGCCACTCCTGCGATTGCCTTGATGAAACCAGATTAAGCGCAAGAATGCGGTTGAAGTCAATTGCTCCTGCGCATGCGATGCGGCCATTTGCTTTACTACGTGCGCGGCAATCCGTCTCCATTCTACACCATCCACCACCTTAAGGTTCACCTTATCCTCACATTGGACGCCCCCCCGCCCGCAATCTATGCTTTTTTCACAATGTCGAAGCGTTATCTTATCACTGGCGGGGCCGGTTTCATCGGGTCGCACCTGTCGGATCTGCTTCTGGATCAGGGCCATAGCGTCACCGTTTTGGACGATCTCTCCACTGGCCGGGAGCAGAACATCGCGCATCTTCGCGCCAAGCCCGACTTTCAGCTTGTCCGCGACTCGGTTGAGAATCAGCAAACCGTTTCGATCCTCATGAGCGAGTGCGACGCCGTTTTTCACCTCGCGGCGGCTGTGGGCGTGCAGTTGATTGTCGAACAGCCTGTCCGCACCATCTCCACCACCATTCATGGGACCGAAGTCGTTCTTGATGCCGCCAACCGTTTTGGACGGCCGGTTCTCATCACCAGCTCTTCGGAAGTTTACGGCAAAGGCACGCGCGTGCCCTTCAGCGAGGACGACGATGTGGTGATGGGCGCGACCCGCTTTTCCCGCTGGTGCTACGCCTACTCCAAGGGGATCGATGAATTTTTGGGCCTGGCCTACCACGGCCAGTTTGGCCTGCCCGTCGTCATCGTGCGCCTCTTCAATACCGTGGGCCCGCGCAAGTGGGCATGTACGGCATGGTGCTGCCGCGCTTTGTCGCGGCCGCCCTTGCGGACAAACCGCTTCAGGTCTACGGCGACGGGGCACAAACCCGCTGTTTCTGCCATGTCTCGGATGTCATCACCGCCCTCGATGCCCTCATGCAGTGCAAGCCCGCCGTCGGCCAGGTCTTCAACCTTGGCGGGGAAGATGAGATCTCCATTCTTGACCTCGCAAAACGCGTGATCGCTCTCACGCATTCCTCCAGCACCATCCAAACCGTCTCGTATGAACAGGCGTATGGCCAGGCGTTCGACGATTTGCCCCGGCGCGTCCCGAGACTCGACAAGATCCAAAGCGCCATTGGCTTCCGCGCTGGCATTGGGCTTGAGCAGATCATTCATTCTGTTATCGCGGATCAGAAGCGCGAGCACGTCTGTTAAACGCGCACTCGCCGTGCCACCGTCCCGCGGATCGGTTATTATCAATCGCCTCACCGAGAATCGCCGTCATCCATGCCCCAATCTCTTTTGCGTCTGCTGCCCGTCTCGCTCACGACGTTTCGCCTTCTGCTCGGGCCGCTGGTGATCATTCTCGCCTACGGGCATCGTTGGCCAATCGGATTTGCCATGTAAACTCCTTCTTCATGAAGCACAAGCCGTCCCGCGCTCGGGGTGGGGAAATGCGTCCTTCTCCGCGTCCCCGCCCCGCGCTCCAGGCACTCGAAGTCCTTCTCGATCACCAATTCAAGCCGGTCGCCACCGGGAAATGCCTGCTCGGCCTCAATCCCCACGGCATTGCCACCCGCCCATTCCCGCGCGGCCGTTGCGGGCAATGTCACTCGCAGTTGGCCGCTCACAAATGTCGCAGCCGGCGAGTCTACGTCCCCTGTTTCAAGCACATAAACCAGCCGTTGTCCTGGGCCAAATTGTGTTACTTCCTCTACGCAGCCCCGTCTCCACCAGCCGCGCCACTTCGCTTCGTCCCAGCCGCAGTCGAACCGAATTTCCTCTGAATGCGCAGCTTCATGATCGGTTCCTCAGGTAAACACAATGCGTTGCTCGTTGGCGTACACGTTCATGCGTTCGCCGCGCAAAAATCCCACCAAGGTCTGGCCGCTTTCGGCGGCGAATTGCGCGGCCAGGCTGGATGGTGCTGAAACCGACGCGACGATGGCGATGCCCCCTGCCAGCGCCTTCTGCATAATCTCAAAGGAGGTTCGTCCGCTCACGAGCAGGACGTGCCGATCAAATGCGCCTCGGCCTTGCAACAGCCCGTATCCCAGCACCTTGTCCACCGCATTATGCCGGCCAACGTCCTCGCGCAGCACGATGGGGTTCCCGGCCGCATTGAACACCGCGGCCGCGTGCAGGCCGCCGGTGCGGTCAAACGTCTCCTGCGTGCGCCGCATCACGTCGGGCAAAGTGGACAGCATCCCGGCCGAGACCGTCACGTCGCTCTCCACCGGCGGCAGCTTGCTGCGAATGGCATCGATGGTCGCCTTCCCACACAACCCACAGCTCGATGAGGCGAACACGTGCCGCGTCAAGTTCTCGAAATCCACATAGACGTCCGGCGCGAGCGTCACGTTGATGAGATTCCCCTCCTCATTCCGCGGGCACGCCTCCACCTTCATCACGTCGGAACTGTGGCGGACAATTCCCTCGCTCAGCAGAAACCCGACGGCCAATTCCTCGTCGTGTCCGGGCGTGCGCATCGTTACGCTGATCGCCCGGCCGCGCACGCGGATCTCCAGCGGCTCCTCCCGCGCAGCTTCATCCTGAACATGCGAAACCTCCTGGCCGTTCCACCGCAGAACGGGCCGGGCTTGCGAGGATGTGACTGAATCTGGCATCGCAATTTTAGTTTACGCTGCTCGCCCGTGCCTGACAGCCAGTGATCTGCCCATCCACGCGTACGGCCCCCGAAGCGAACTTCTCTTTTCCCTTGTGGTGGCGCGGACGCTGGGCGCTGCTGGCGGCGGTGGGATGGTGGTCGGTTTGGGTGGGTTTTGTGTTGTTGTAATTGAGTTGCGCATGGGTTTTGGGAGGGGGGTGAGGATTGACAATGAGTTAGGCCAAAAGTGGCTTGTAGAAAGCGACACATAACCGACCACCAATCGACCACCAACCGACACGTAACCGACCACCAACCGACCACTAACCGACTACCAAACGACACATAACCGACCACCAAACGACGCGTCGAATCGGCGGTGAAAATGGCTTGGCGGAGGGCGGGGGAAGAAGCCCCGGATGTGCATTCGGGGCTTTGGTGGGTGCTGGGATGGGATGCTGTGGTCATTGGTGTTCCCCCGGAAGATGCTAGAGACTTGTGGTATTGTATGGGGGATGTTAAGAGTGTGTCAAGGAAAATGTTTCTTGAGGCCGGTGATTGGTGAGTGAGGGAGTTGAAGGGAACCGGGGAGAAACACTGGCCACGAATCACACGGGTTTTCACGGAGGAGGAGGATGGGGATTGTGGGGGCGGGATTTTGGTGGCGGGTGGAGGGGGAGGGGAGTGGGCGGGGTGATGGTGGGCGGAGGTGGCGGGGGTGAGGGGTGGAAGGGATAGGCCGGCGGGCGGATGCGGCGGTGGATATTATGAATGTCTGAATGTCCCCTTATCATTTTGCTTGAATGTCCCCTTATCATTTTGCTCCATTTTGACCAGCTCCCGACCTTTTAGAAATTTCCAAATGCAGTAGCCTTAGGCTTGTGACGCGGAGGGGAGCGAACATTGACTCCAAGGATGCTTAGTGTTAAATTCTTGTTCAGCCAATTTTGTGGGGCCTCTTGGCTCTATTCCAGATGCGGATCTTGTGTAAGATAGTAACGTAAATGAGAGTGAATGATGGCCAGGGGTATCGCACAACGCCAACTTCCAGCGGTCAGTCAAAAGCGCCATCCGAGGATGTCTTCTGAACGGCCTCGTCACCAAAGTTCCCGATCACGTTTGCTGGAAGTCTTTCCGATCGAGCACCGCATCCTCGCCCTTCTGCTTCTCATTGTAGAAGGCGCGTTCACTGGCGTTGCGATGAAAGCGGCGAACGGTTGGATTCAGGGGCTTGTGGTAGCTGTCATGGGTACTATCGCGATAGCTTTTCTTCAATATTTTTTTCGAAATCTCCGCACGCCGCCACCGGTGGAGGTCAGTACTAGCATTGAGACGGGGCAAAGCTTTGACGACGAATTAACATCCCTCTACGATTCCGCAAATGCGCATCAGGGACGCAGGCGTTTACCCAAAAGCTTTGCAGTTATATCGAAAAATAATTGTGCGTGCGCCGGAACACTGGAAGGCGATTTATAACGTCGCCTACTGTTTGATGCGTCTTCGGCGAATCGATGACGCAATGGAAGTATTTGAAGACTTGGCCCGCAGATTGTCAGAACTGTCGAATTCATCTAAAGGTACCACAAAGATTCTCGCCTCTTGCTACAATGAAATCGCATCGATCTCCGATCAAAAGGGTAACTTCGAGGGAGCTTACAATGCCTTGTCAAAAGCGTTTGAGATTGATCCAACTGACTTCCTTGTCCATCTAAATCTGATGATAACTTGTGCGAAGCTTGGGGGTGATCGCGCTTCGGAGGCGCACGCATGGTTCCTGCGGCTTCGCTCGGAAAGCTTTAGTGACTTTCTCCAACAGATTCCAAAGGCAGACCTGTACGTACTGGAGAAATTTCCATGGTTTGTCGCCGTCAACTCGTCTAAACAAAAGGATGGTGTCCAATGATCTTGCAGCCTGTTGAGATTTTCGTAAGCACATTGATGGTTTTCGGAGCCACGGGCGATCCTGCTATTAAACTGCCGATCGATATAAGCGAGCACTCCCCTAGAAGGATCCTCTCGCCACATAGCTCGGTGCCCGAAAGTTACCATTTTGCTGCCACAACGGGTCTTGCCCGCGCTGACCGAAAAATTCAACTAGCTACGACATTTGAGGATATGCGAAAAGTCTGGCTGGTTGATCGTAAAATTACTTAGCAGCCCGTGGCGAATCCCACTTAAGAAACTGGCGCTAATTTGCGTCGGTCCCTTCACCGAGGATTCTCGCCCATGGCCCTGAGCAGACGCAAGGCCCTTCAGCAGCCGCTGTTCGCGGGCACCCAAGAGCTCAACGCCCGCTCCCACCCCTTCTATGAGTCGCTGAATAAGGTGCTCGACCCCCACCACTTCGACGCCTTCTCCAAAAATTTATGTGCCAGGTTCTACGACGACGGAGCTGAGGGCGGGCGGCCCGGCCTTGCCCCCGGCATCTACTTCCGCTGCCTGCTCGTGGGCTACTTTAAAGGCATCGACTCGGAGCGCGCGGCATCGACTGGCGGTGCAACGACAGCCTTTCGCTCAAGGCGTTTCTGGGCCTCCCGCGCAGAATTCAAAGGGGTCGGGAGTCTTTGATAGATCTTACCCTTGGCCGCCCGCGTGCCCGCAGCGTCGATTCCAGCCCCAGCCGCTTCGCCGTCCGGCGCTGCCAGGTCACCGCCCCATACGGACTGCTCCGCTTCACGCTCTTCCTCAATGCATCCAGTTCCGCGGCCGTCTCCGCACGGTTCACCCACCCCCGCCAGTCCCGCGGCACATCCACCGGCCATTGTTTCAGTTCCAACAACCACGGCGCCGGCTCCGCACCCCGCCTGCGGCGGGCCGGGCTGCACCATTCCCAGCGCTCGGCCCGCTCCACCAGCCCTGCCCGCACCGCGTTCCGCTCCACATACCGGCAGACCGTCAGCAAATGTTCATCCTGCTGAATTGGAAAGCTCTTATATCGTCCCTGATAAACTGGCCCGGTGCCGGCCGAATGATAGTGGGCGTGCCATCGCTGGGTGTGCGTGACCGTCAACAGCCGCAGAAACTCGCTCAGTTCATCATCCTCCTTTGGCCAGAGAACCAGATGCCAGTGGGTGGACATGAGGCAATAGGACAGAATGCGGATGGGCAGGCGCTTGTGAGTCTGTTCCAGCACCTGGATGAACCCGGCGTAATCCTCCTCCTTGGGAAAGAGGTCTTGCCGGCCGCCGGCGGTTGAGAACATGGTAGGCGATGCCGCCGCTGGCGATGCGAAGTCGTCTGGGCATGAAGCCAATCGTGACAGTTTCGGAGCAGAATGTCAATCAATGACTCCCGGCCCCTTAGAATTTTTCCCTCCCGACCCGAATGCCATTCGCTTAAGCCGCAACCTCCTGTTCCGCAGCAGGTTGTGCATATTGGTTTCTTGGCTTGTTCATCAGATCGTAAGGCTTCATGCGTCGCTTGATCACACGCGGGTTCCATCGTCCGTCGCGCACTGGATTCACAATCAGTTCCATCAACTCCTTCCTGCGGGGCGGCGTGCAGTAGGCGCAGCCAACGCGCGGCGTCAATGAAACTGATCCGATTCGTCTTCACTCCCTGACACTGGCCCGCAAGCGTCATGGCGGAGCGGATCAGGTTGTACACCAGCACGAATATCATCAGCTCCTTGATCACGCCTTCTGGCGTCTGGCACTTGAGATGCTCCATCTTCATCGTCTTCTTCAGATGACGAAAATTGGTCTCGATCTCCCATCGCAAGCCGTACAGATGAGCGATGGCTTGTTTGGTATAAAGCATCGCGTCCACCAGCGTCGTGGCGATGGTCACCACGCGGGTGCGGCGGCCCTTGATCACGATCCGAAACCGCAGTTCCCTCACCTCCACCCATTCCGGCATCAGCGCATATTCCTCTTCGCTCATCCAGGCGGGCCTGACCGGCCTGGCCCACTGGACCACATGATCCTCGTGGCCCAGTCGCCGGACGAACCGCGAGGTTGGCATCCCCTTTTTGAACTTGCCCCGTTTTGAGCGGTGAGGGCGGTTGGGCGTGAAGTCCACGATCTGTCTCTGATGCAGGCGAAACACCGCATCCACCGAGGATCTCAGCAGCATCGCCACATGCGCAAAGGAGCAGAACCCGCGGTCGGCCAGCAGCACGTCGCCCACCTTAAGCATCTGGTGCAGGCCGGACAGCTGGCTCATCTCATGGACGTTCATGCACATCATTGCCAGGTGCACGATCATGCCGGTGGCAAGGTCCAGAAGCCCCAGCAACTTGATCACGGGGAACCCGCATCCGGGCTTCTGCGCCGATGGCTGGGGCCACAGGTCCTGAAGCGCCGGCCGGTCGGCCGTGGACGCACTGGTTGCATCTGCTACAAACACACGACGACCCAGCCAGAGCCCCCTTTCATGCTTTCGCAAGTATCGCCACACAAGCTCTCGACCACCCTGGCCACGCCCGCCACGGGCAGACGCATTCGGGCATCGCAATAGGTGGACTCCTTGACAGGGAAATTGATCAGGTGCCGCAGATGGGAGATGGCCGTGTTCTCGTGCAGCACCTGGAGGATGAACACGCCCAGGGTGGCGGCGGGGTCCCAGAGGGTGTCACGCCAGACATGGCCCGCGGGCTGAATAGTTCGTTGACCCGCTCCCTGCCGCCCAGGCAGCCCAGGGGATCGGACTTGATGCGTTCGAGGGTCGAAGCGATGATAGCCATCCGTGGCCTCCGGTTGAGTTGGTGACTTGTAACACCACCATTCTACCTGGAGGCCACGCCTTGCGCGAGCGGTTGTAAGACCCGCGTGGGCGCGGAGTTATGAGCTTAAGCGAATGGCATTCCCTCCCGACCCCTTAGAATTTTTCCGAGGCAGGAGTAATCCTCCAAATGGGTGGTGCCGTCGTTGTCGATGAGGGAGCCGACGCGGGAGATTACATCGGTGAGGCCCAGGGTCGTGCCGTAGTCATAGTGGAGCACGCGGCCGTGGGGGTAGGTCATCGTCAGCATCCTCAACCCGTTGGTGAGGGTACGGTAGCTAAGCTCGTTAGTGCAAGTGTTGCGAAACGATGCGCTGCAACTCGTTGCCCATCCGTTCCGGCCCCGCGCAACATTCGGTGAAGTTCCTCTGAATCAATTTTCAACCCGTGTGAGATTGTGCCGATGGAATGGAACCACGCCGGCCATGTGTCGTCGAAGCGAGTGGCGAGCCTAAGAAAATCCGGCCACCATCGCAGAAGTTTAGGTACTGCCGCAGCTACAATTTGAGCCTGCTCCTTTTGGTAAGTTCTCCCATCGATGACCCAGCGGGGGGTACTTACATGAGCCAAGCAGAACCAGAAATGATCCAATCCGCTCATGAACAAATGCTTGTGAGCCTGATATTGCAAATCAAAATTGTCTTGATTACAGACTTCTGCGATGGAGTCCGGCACGGCGTATAACAATACATTCTGCTCGTGCATTGGAAAGCGATCAGGCTCCGTGAGCAGCAACCCCGACGTGCTCTGGAGGGGCACGAACTCCTCTCCATTGAGCGCGCCCCCCCAGTCGTTATTGTTTTCCAAAGCCTGGCGCGCAATCGTCTTCCAGCGACGTACCACCGTCCGGTGTGGACCTACGAGCGAACGCGGAATCAATTGGATGGACTCCCGGGACTCTCCGTCGGAACCCGCCAAAACCAAGTGCGGCTCAGACTGTCGCGGCCAGACTTGGTCCACAATGCTGAAAAACTGATCTCCCGTCAATTCCTCCACTCCTTCGCCGGCGATGGGAGCGACCGAAAGAATCTCCTCGCGACGCAACAAGGCGAAATCAGTGTGTTGTGTAGCGCCGCCAGTCGCCGCCCGGAAGAGGGTCGAAACCGTTCTCGATTAGCCAGTCGTGCAGCTGCTCATCCGTCAGTAAGCGGTCCGGGAACTCTCCAAGATGTTGTCGCAAGGCGTTTAGGTCAATCTTGAGGCGGAATGCGAAATCCATGGTCCTTCCTATTCTTGGAGCTGCCGTCCAACAATCAAATGAGGGGACGCCCAAATCGATCTTTCGGTATGCCGTCTTCCGGTCCGAAAAGCAGCAATCGAGGCATAATAAGTGGTATGCTGGCGGCCTTGCCTATGATTTCTCCGACGTCTTCCGCCGCAGCACCTACACTGGACCAACATCCCGGATTTGTTGTTACAGCAGCCCGCTGCCGCCGCCGCCCGCGGCCGTCGTTCCTTCAGTTCCGACCGCGAGTTTTGTAACTGCGCCTCCCACGGCAAGTCCGGCCGCAGTAATCGAGTCAACGGGATCTTGAACAGAGTTTAAGTCTGTTTGCGGCTGCCGCTTTGGATCGTTTCCACCCTTGCTGAACCGATAAGATCACTCCTGGTGACGTGCTACGCCAGCTGAGCTCGCCCCACGGAGTTTGTATCGGGGCGGTGGATGCGGTTCCAGGCGCGGTGGACGAGCCAGAAAGCACGCTGAGGAGGCCGCCTGACTTGAGCAAGTTCTTGTACATCGAGAGATCTGCGGTAGCGCTCAAACGCCCGGGACCGCTATCGGGCTTGATCTCATAAACATTGAAGGTTGGATCGCACCGATCCGACGCATACTTGTCGATGCGGTGGACAATGTCTGGTCGCCGCTGATCCGTCGTTGTTCCAGGTTTTCCTCCAAAGCCCTTGTTTGCGGCCAAAATAGTCGTGATCTGCCTATCCGTCTAGATGTGTAGCTGGTCGGCAAGATTCGCCTGCACATAAGCCTTCTCGATTACCTAGTGTCGCGCTTTTTTATTTCCCTACCCTTTTGCGCTTTTCCTATACTCAATTCCGCCCCGGCCCCCAAGAGGTCCACACGCAATGTTTGGCTTTACTAAACGCGAGCAGCCTTCAGGCCCACGGGTCAGCGGCAAACTTTGCATCGATAAATTCAGCGGCAAATACCCACATGTTGGCCTGTACGACACGCGGGATCGCAAGATATGGATCGCCAAGCCGCTGGCCGGGCAGGCCATTCGCACGTCGCACGCCCGCCTGATTAGCGGCTCGGACAATGCCGTCTCTACTGTTTGGAAGGATCGCTTCATCTGCTTCTGGATGTACACCCCCCGCACCGGCGAGGGCCTGGTTCTGGGTACCCGATCGACTGGGATGAAGCCCATTTGCTGGTCCGCATCGACGCCAACTGGGATTATGACCGCCAGAAGCTGATCCCGCCGGAGCTGGAAGATCAAACGAATGAAAACCTCGAACGCCAGTTCAAGCACGGCCACCGCATCTTCGAGTTTTATCGCAATCTGAAACTTCCTTATCCGCTCAGCCTCCATTTCACGGCCGCCCGCGCTGCTGATTCCAGCTTTTATGTGAGGCGCATTGAAGGCACGTCCAAATGAAGCTCACTGGTCTGCGTCTGGGCCGGTAAGCCATTCGATGCGCTCGACCACTCCGGATTCAAACGTGATTGCCACGGCGACCTGGCGCTGGGCGTCGAGCGGGTAGTACCAGACCGACGCGGGCGCGGGGATTGACGCGGCCGGCGAAGCGGTTGCGGGGGGGCCGAGATATTTGGAGACCTGATCCATGCTGCAGCCCACCAGCCGCCGGCGGAGTGATTGAAATCGGGATTGGGGGCGCGGCCGTTGCCGGTGAGAGACGGGCCAAATTTATGGAGGTTCCAGTGCGCCAGCCAGCGGCGCAATTTCTCGCGACGGCGATACCCCGCAGCCGTCATCGACACTACCGCCCCGACCGCGCCGGCGGCGAATAAGACGGCGGCCGCCCAATGCCCGCCGCGGCCGTATCCTTTGAGTCTGGAAGTCTGCATGGCGTTGCTCCGACTGCCAAAGCAGATTATCCGCACCCCCCGACGATAACTCCAGTTCAAAATCGTCGATATTTTGTCAATGTGATCGGCCGGCCCTGCGCCGCCGCCCCGCCCAGATCGTCCCCACCACCATCAGCAACCCCAACGTGCCCGGCTCGGGCACCACGGCATATAGCACGGAATCGTTGATTGCA
Source organism: uncultured Phycisphaerales bacterium (assembly GCA_963788015.1). Classification (GTDB taxonomy): domain Bacteria; phylum Planctomycetota; class Phycisphaerae; order Tepidisphaerales; family Tepidisphaeraceae; genus JBBRHH01. Next base: position 594,012 of record CAWBEY010000005.1, on the reverse strand, counting down.
TACACGGTGCCGTCCGGACCCACCATCGTTGGCGTGTACGCCTCGCCAATCGGTGGGTTTAGATTGATGCTTTGCGTAAAAGCGCCGGGACTGCTTAAGTCCCAGCGATACAAATGGCCATCCTCGCTGTTCACCAGGATCGAATCGGTCAGGGGATCGACGGCCGCGCTGTTGATGCACCATTCCCGGACCGCGTTTGAGTTGCCCGAAAATTCCGCGTCGGGCGTCTGGCCCAGGATTGTCAGCACGGGGTTCATCGTCTGCAACCCCGTTCCGCCATCCACGTCAAGCGATGAAACGTTGGGATCGAGAATCGCGATCTTGTTAGCGCCAGTCCCGCCCACGCCGGCGTAGTTGTTGTACTTGGTCATCAGGAAATACTGTGACGTTGACGAGCCGATGTCAGACGGCCGCAACATCGAACGTGGAACGATGCTGACCGTATCATCCCACCCGAAGGCGCCGACGATTTTGCCGGTGGCTGACAGGTTGCTGGAAAAGTGCAGCAGATAGCCCCGGTCATGGTTCTCGGGAATGTGGTCGAGCACTCCGAAATAGACATCGCCATCGGGGCCGATTGTCGGGGACGCCGTTCCATCATCAGGCAGGTCGGCGTATTGCGATTCGTCGGTGGCCGATGCGTGTTTGGGATCGATCAGCACCGTGTGCGCGATGGGCGTGAGGTCGGATGAATTGAGGGAAACGATATATCCGTGGCCGGCGGAGGGATTACCGTTGCTGACAACTTCATAGACCTTCGACCCGTCGGCGCTGATGGCCGGGGCGGCATTGTAGACCGTCTGGGTGACCGTCAGCGTGGTGTCGTTGCTGGCCGCGGCCGCGGCGGAAACGAACGTTCCCGCGTGGGTCGTTCCATCGATGCGGGCGATGCCGCTGGTGAGCGTTTTGCCGTTTTGAAGTCGCGATGCCCGCGCCGCTCACCTTATAGCCAAAGTAAATGTTCCCAGAAGCGTCCGACGTAAGGGGCGTGTCGATGGCGATTCTCGCAGCGTCTGTAGGGGTCACCACCGCGCCATAGAAAGCGTAGGGCGTGGGCGATGCGCCGGTACTGGCATTGGCGACGTAGTTCACCACCCCGCCCGCATCGGGGTAGTACAGCTTGTTGCCGGGCGCAAGTGTCGGTGAAAAGCTTGGCACCCAGTTGCCGGCCGCATATGCAACGGAATAGTTCGTGGTGAGCGTGTAGAGGGAGGCCGGATCGGTCGATGGGGTGGGGTTGAACGCTGTAGATGCGTTGTAGGCCGTTAATTGAAATCCGTCGAACGCCCCGGACTTCTGCGGAACGATGATCGTGTTGTCCGAGGTGATGACGGGGGAACCGTAATGAATCAGCAGTTCACCGCCTGATTTGGTCTGCTGAAGATCGACGTGCGTATGCCAGCCAATCATATTGAGTGGATCGGCCGCCGCCGGCGCGGCTGCGGTGTGCTGCGCATCGCCCGCATAGCCGTACCAGGGCTTGGGCTGATCGGCCCGGGCCAGCGCCGGTAATACGACCAGGGCGGCCGCGCCTGTCAACCAGCGATGCCGATCCAGCATTCGTCCAATGCCCAATACCATGAAACCCTCACCGCCCCATAAAAATTCGAATAGCCCAGCCGCCATGGCCCTCAACACTGAGTCTACCACACATATCTACCCAGAAAAGCCAGCCGCCCAGAATTCCTCTTTACTGTCTACTGATCCCTCTGAGCGTCGCCTCCTGCTCAATCTTAAACCGCCATGTGCCCGGCCAATCGCGGTGCAACACCTTGTCCAATCCCCCCTGCACGCCCCCCGTGAGCATCACATCCCGCCGAATCCGCACTGCAGCATTCACCTTTTGCAACAACTCCAGCCGACGCGCCTCGCCAGGCCGCCAGCGATTCGATGACCGCTCCGAGCATTTCCTCGCGCGTCGTCGAGAGCGTCAGGCCCTCAAACCCGCCGCGACGCTGCTCCAGGCTTGTTCGGTCTCCGGCCAAGTATGGCTCGAACACGACATCGCTTTCGACCGGTCTGGCCGCCAGTTTTCCCATGAGCTTACGAAAAGCATCCAACGGCAAGTCCTTGAAGAACTGTTCCCGGGCCCAGTTCAATGCCGACCCGGCGGCCGCGTTGGTCCCCACCGACATCCACCGTTTGCCCACCCCAAGCGCGCGCGTTAATAGCTGCTCGTGGGGTTTGGGTTTGTCAGTGATCAAAGCCAACACGTCCGTCGACCCGGCGACATTTACAAGCTGCCCCGGCCGCGCTCCCGCCAGAACACCGGCCGCACTTCCATCCACCATCCCCACCCGCATCGGCGTCCCCTCCCGCAAGCCAAACTCTCGCGCCGCTTCTGGCGAGATCACGCCCCCCACTTCATCCGCGTCCCTCACCTCCGGCAACAGCCGCATCGGCAGTCGTGCTGCTTCGCACAACTCTTCGTTCCATCCTCCAAGCGTCAGCGTTGAATAGACGCCCATGAAGGATGCATTCGACGGATCCGTCACCCGCGCCCCCGTCATTTGCCGGTGCAGGTAGGTGTTCAAATGCCCGACCAGGTCGGCCTTCTTTAGCACGCTGGCTTGATGTCGAAGAAACCATGCCCACGTCGTCACGCTGATCCCGCCGGGAAACGGCCGGGTTCCGGCCAGCGCAAGTATCGCTGCTTCCCCACCCGCTCCTCGAGCGCTCTGGCCTCCTCCACGCTTCGCCGGTCCTGATGCGTCACCACGGGCGTGATCGCCCGCCCCACTTTGTCCATGGCCACCCATGAGGGCGCCATCACTGCCAGAACGATCTCATCCACTTTTCTTACGCCGGCCCCCACCTGCCTCACCACCTGGGCGATGGCCCGCGTGATCTGCCGGGCGTCCACTTCTACGCACGGCCCGTTATAGCGCGTCTCAAAGCCCGCGCGCATCACCTTCCCCACGATCTTGCCATCCCGCAACAGGGCAGACTTCACCGACGAAGAACCAATGTCAAACCCAAGAAGTGTTCCGGTGGCCATGGATGCCGGAGAATCTTCAATTTCCATGTGGCAAATGCAAATGCGGCTTTAGTGGACCGGCTGGACGTCCCCGCGCACTGCGCATGGTCTTGAAGGTCATCTTCGTGGCACTGTGCACGGCCAGCGAGAACGTGCCCTCGTCCGCCGGCCCTCGGCCCATTAAGTGCAGTTCGCTCAACGGCCCGGACCATTTCATATAGGGCTTGTCGTTGAGCGTGATGTCGATGGTGCCGGTTTTGTCGGTCTCCTGCGTCGCCACCTTGATGTTCAGAACCATGTCCTGATTGTTCACGATGACTTTTTCTGTTGTGTGCGCCCGCGTACCGGCGAGGCTGCTGTCCTGGCCATCCATTCCTCCGAACCACAGTTGGCCCTCGCGCGACCCCACCGGAAAAGTTAAAATCATTTCCTTGGTTCCCTGCTGGCGGTTCAACGTCAATTGCAACTCATAATCTCCCTTCACCGTCACCGGAAAGGACAGGGTGGCGTGCATGGGCCCCTTCTTGACCAGCACACCATCGGCCAACTGCCAGTCCATGGCCCGCGGCCCTTTCATATCCGCTTTGGCCAGTAGATCAGTCCAGCCTTTCCCGGCAGTTGTTTTGACCGCCACCGCGCCAGCGGCGGCGATGCGCTTCTCTGCCAGTGTTTTTTCCAGACCGCTCAATCCAGCCAGCGCGTGTTGATACCAGAAACTCGCCCGGGCCTCGGCCTGCTTTTTCTGCATCTCTCCCTGTTTCTCGGCCACGCCCCACCACCCGTCGGCGAGTTTTTTCTGATCCGCCGACTCGGCCGGTATCGCCAGTTCCGCCTTCGCCAATTCCGCCAGCGTGGCATCCGAGCCCTTGGCGAGCATCGGCAGTCCAGTGTCCCAGTCGCCTTTTGAAAAACACAGGAATTTCCCTACCGCCAGATTCGCATCTGGATCGTTGGGGGTCTTGGCCAGCTTTTCCTGGGCCGCCTTCACCTGCTGCGCTTCCTGCTGAATGCGGTGCACTTCCGGCCCGCGGTTCTGCACGCTTGTGATGAATGCGATGTCCTTAGTTGCCCGCGCCGGCGCTTCCGCCAGCGCGGCCGACCTGGTGGCGGCGTCGTAGTCCCCGGCCGCGATTTGTTCATCGCACATTGCCAGGTACGCCTCCGCGAGGGTGCGCCCCACTGTCGGGGATGGCGCGGCGACGAATTTCTTTCGGAGCACCTCCGCCTTCATTTCCGGCGCGTTGATGGTAAAAGTCTTGCCCATTTCGTCGATGGCCGAGGCTGCAAGCTGCGCATCCCCGGCCGCGGCGGCCACGTCGTGCGCCTCGCGATATAAGACGAACTTCCCGGCCAGATCGGTTTTGGTGTCCTGCCCCTGCTGCAACAGCTTGCGCGAGTGCGAGCCGATCGGCCGGGGCTCGCTGGGCATACTCGGCTTTGAAAACGTCCTTTACCAGTTTCTCCGCCTCGGCCTGGGCGGCGGCATCCGGCATCGCTGCCTTGGCCCCCTCCTCGGCACGCCAGCCCACTGCGCACCATAGGCATGCGGCAGCCAACACCACGGTGATCCTCGGTAACACGTCGAGGCGCATGCGAACCTCCACTTTCACTGACCTCCCCACCAGACTCAGACTGCGCAATTTTATCGTGAATTTTCTTCTAAGCAAAAACGCCCGTTCCCATCCTCGGCCGCTTCTATTTAATCTCATCCCCATGAGTCGTGGCAGAGCGGCTGCTGCGGCCACAATATTCGTCTCACTTTTTCCCACCAACAAATTTCGGTGGGAGGAGGATCCCATGAAGCGTCTTCTTACGATCGCGGCCGCAGCCGCCCTGGGTGTGGCCCTGGCTGGCTGCACCAATTCCGACAGCGGCTCAGGGAGTTCAAGCGGCTCCAGCAGCGGCAGTGGCAGTTCCAGCGGCGGGTCCGGCCGGGCATCCGGGTCAGGGATGGGAACCGGATCTGGAAGCTCCAGCGGCTCAGGAGCTACCGGCTCCGCGAGCGGTCTGCGGGTTCAGGCTCTGGTAGCGGCACTATCGGCGGGTCGGGTTCGGGCACTGGGTCAGGCTCGACTGGCGCAGGCGGCACCGGCACGGGCACTGGCGGGACCGGCACGGCGCTCACCTGGTTCGGGCACTGGCACCGGCTCGGGCGCCGACTGGGTCCGGGAGCATGGCGGACGGGAACGGGCACTGGCACTGGGACCGGGACTGGCACAGGAACCGGCACAGGTGGAACCGGCGGTTCGGGTGCTGGCGGAACTGGTGGCGGTGGGGCAGGCGGTGGCGCGGGTGGCGGGCGCTGATCCGTGGCAGTTAGGGATTTTATCTGCGGGTGGAGAGCGTGTCTCTCCACCCGTCTTCTTGCCGCCATCTAAATTACCCCCCCTTTCCTCTCATTTTCCCAATAATCGATTTACAGATACTTTACATTTGTATTACAGGAACATGTCTGCTAGCTTTCGTCGCGTCGTCAGCGTTTCTCGCCTCCCTTGCGACATGTCGGTGCGTCCTCAAATTGCGCCTTTCATTCTCACCGGGCACCATTGCCATCCGATTCAGGCGTTTTTCAAGCCGCTCTTCCGGCACGGTGTCAACCATGTCAGCCAACCCCGCCCGCGCACTTCGCACCGTTCAAGTTCCTTCGTTCCAATCCCTTGAACCCCGCCGCCTATTCTCCACCACCTATTCCATCACCGACCTGAACTGCGGCAGTGGCACTTCAGCGGGCGACGACGCCAGCGCCGACACGGGGGTCGACGTCAACAGCAAAGGCGTCACTTCGGGAAGCAACTTCGCACACAGTGTCAATTCCGTTGCCGGCGAACGCCTCCCCACTGTCGGGGCCGAGTTACCAACGATTCTGAGCGTCGCCACCTCCGCCGGTTTCAGCGCCGTCAGCTATTCCAAAGGCATCAACGATCGCGGCGATATGGTGGGCCATTACACGGGCAGCGATGGGCAGACCCGGGCGTTCCTCGCCGAAGCGGTGGAACCACACTTTTAAGGGCACCGCTATCGGGGTTCTGCCCAAGCGCGTTGGCAGCATCGCCTATGCAATCAACAACAAGTGCCAGGTCATCGGGTCCAGCGGCAACCAGACGTCCAAGCAAACCGCCTTTTTCTGGGAACGCAACAAGGCGGGCAAGGGTGTCCTGACCGCACTTTCCCCCCTTGGCTCACACAGCTTCATCCCCGGCTTTGGCTTTGCATCCATCGCTCTGGGCCTGAACGACTCTGCCACCATCGTTGGTTTCTCGCTCACCAATTCTTTTCAAGCTCACGCCACCCTCTGGCAACGCCACGGTACAAAATTCAGCGTCACCGATATTCATCCCGCTGGCGCATTTTTTCACAGCGAGGCCCTGGCCATCAACGCCAAAGGATTCATCGCGGGGGTCTACACCGATAAGACCTCTCACCTCAACGGCTTTGTCCGCGGCCCATTCGCGGCCGGGAAGATTACGGTACGCAACGTGGGAAAACTCTCCGGCTTCACCGAAACAACGGCGGACGCCATCAATGCCAAGCTGCAGGTGGTCGGCCACGCGGACACCGCCCTGGGCGTACGACACGCGTTTATCTGGAAGCCTGTCGGTGCAAAAGGGCGCGATCACCGATCTGAACACGCTACTTCCCGCAGGATCCGGCTGGGTTCTCAACGAGGCTTCCGGAATTAACAACGCCGGCCAGATCGTTGGGACAGGAACCCACAACTCGGTCGTCACCGCATTTCTCTTAACCCCCGCCTGAGAAAAACATCCACTTGCGCTGGCAACTTCTGCGATCCGGATTACCCGCCCTTCACTAGAAGCGGCAGCGCCATCAGCCCGCAGCAGACGGTCGCCATCACCGCTACATTGGGAATAAAGTACGGCACCACCATCAGGGCCACCCCCACTCCCAGCGGCACTCCCCGGCTCTCTTTTTTTCCGTACCGGAACATCCCCAGCCCGATCATCCCGAAGAAAAACGACGCGAATAACGAGTTGGTGTCCAAGCAGTCCTCCAGGCGCGCGGCCACCCCGCGCCTCATCGGCCTGGCGCGTTCGCCACTTAACCGCTATGGCTCAATTTTCAGGATCCGATTGTTCTCGCTATCGGCGATGTAGATCGTCCCGCCATCCCCCGGCCATACCCAGTGCGGCTTGTTCAACTGCGCCTTGAGCGGCGATCCATCCAGTCCTTCCACACCCTTCACGCCAGTGCCCGCGACCGGCACGATCTTGTTTTGCTTCACGATGTACTTGCGAATCATGTTGTTGTCAGAATCCGCGATCAGCACGTTGTTGTCGGCGTCAACCGCGATGTGTTTGGGCCCGTTGAGCGTTGCTTTGGGCGCATCGGTCTCACCCTCGGCGGGCCCGGCCTTCCCTGTGCCGGCAACGGTGCGGATTTTCCCTGCGGCGTCGACCACGCGCAGCGCGTGGCCTGAGCGTTCGAGGATGTAAATGTTGCCAGCGGCGTCGGCGGCCACCGCCCGCGGATCAAGAAGCGGCGATGTACGCGCTTCGGCCCCATCGGCCGGGACTCCTTTCTGGCCATTGCCCGCGACCGTGCTGACGATGCTGGTCTGCATGTCGATGACTCGCACGCGCCGGTTGTCCAGATCGACCACATAGAGGTGCTCGAACTTTGGATCGAAGGCCGTGCAATAAAGATTGCCGAAGACGGCTTTTCCGGCCTGGCCGCCGTCACCGGCGAATCCTTTGTCTCCGCTGCCCGCAAATGTCGAGATGCCGCCTGATTTTGCGTCGATTTTTCGAATGCGGTTGTTGTAGGTGTCACTGACGTAGAGGTCGCCATTAGAGGCGATGGAGAGGCTGTGCGGCGCGTTGAACTGCGCCTTGATAGCAGGGCCAATTTCAACAGCGAAGCCTTTGTCACCGGTGCCGGCGACGGTGGTGAGCATCCCTTTGGAATCAATCTTGCGGATGCGATGGCCGGCGTACTCGGCGAAAAAGAGATCGCCCGCGGGGTTGAATTGGATAGCAAACGGCGCGGCCAATTTAGCTTCCGTCGCGGGGCAATTTTCAGTAGTGGCGCTGCCGCCGCCAGCCACAAGAACCAGCCGCGCGTCGGCACAGAGGTTCGGGACGACGTAGATGAAGATGAGTAGGCAGAGGTTTATGCGCATGGGTAGAATGATGACGAGTCACGCAACAATGGGCAAGGTATTTGCGATTGTGTAGAATACAGCAATGAGTTCATTGGCCAGCCAGCAACGATATTCAGTGGGGGAGTACCTTCAGCGTGAGGAAAATTCGCTGGACAAGCACGAGTATCGTAACGGGGAGGTCTTGCTCATGGCGGGCGGGACTGGGGATCATAGTTTGATCGTGATGAACGTTGGCGGCAATTTGTGGAACCGGCTTCGCGGTAGTCAATGCCGGGCTTACGACAGCAACCTCCGCGTTCGCGTGCCACGAACGGTTCTATACACCTACCCTGATGTCACGGTCATTTGCGGCCCACGCGTTGCCGACCCGAACGATGCTTCGGGGAAGACATTTATCAATCCCAGGCTGATCGTCGAAGTCCTGTCGCCCTCGACGGAAGGTTTCGACAGGGGCGAGAAGTTTGACAATTACCGCGAGATCGAATCGTTCCGGGAGTATGTGCTGGTGTCGCAGGTGTCGCCGCGGGTGGAGACGTTCTATCGACAGGGGGACGGAACGTGGCTGTTTACGCCGGTGTCGGGATTGGAGGCGAGCGTCAAGCTTCGGTCGATCGAAGTTGAATTGCCCATGGCAGAAATATATGCGGGGGTGGAGTGGCCGGCCGCTGCCGAGAGTTGATGCACTAATTCTTGTGCAGCTCGCCAATCCATTTGCGAATTAACTCAACGGCCTCCTGATCCACCACCAGCGACCCCACGTGCGGCATCCGTCCCTGGCCAAGCTTGGCCATGCGGTACAGGAGAAGTGAACGATCCGGCTCGCCGGGGGCGATCACCACTGCGTTCTTGATCCCAAAGTCTCCGTGCATTGGCGGGGTGTTTAGGGCGTGCGTTTCATCGAGGGAGAGCGGGAACTTCAACTCAAAGGTGGAGTTGCCCCCGCCCCAGCGCATATGGCAGTGAGCGCAGTTGGCCTGCAGGTAAGAGCGGGCGCGAGCGTCGAGCGTGGCGGTGCTGTCGCGCGGATCGGGAGGCGCAGCACTGCCACCTCCTTCTCCTTCGTCGGCTTGGGTGAACTCGCATCGGGCTTGTAGTAATCCTCCAGCGGCTTGGAAAAAACGCCAAGGTGCTCCAGTGTGCGAAGCTGGTTATCACTCACCCCGTTGTAATTGAAGTCCCGGTTCATCTGGCCCGTGTTGAAGCCGAGCGTGAAATGGGCAGGCATCGTATGACATAAAACACATTCGGCACGGCTGGGATAATGCCACGTCTGCTGGCGCTGGCCGCCCGGTGCATCGGCATCTTTCACTGTGTATGTTTTGTCCAGCCCGGGCTGTTCCAGCAGGACCGCATCCGTCTGGTCGTCATTCCATAGGTATGTGTATCCGCGCCATTGGCCATGCTCGTTTTGGAGCAGGCGCGTCTCCAGTCGGCGTGCCGTTGCCGGTTTGCCCTTCTCCATCTCGAGCGAAAAGGTCTTGACCGCCACCGCCCCCTTGGGGAGCACCCAACCCTCTGTCGGGTCATAATCAATCTTTGAATCCCCCGGCAGGGCCAGGTATCTCTCCTTTAAAGCTCCGTCCGACCAGAGGGGCGAGTTCACGTTGTATGGAATCAGCCCCGGCGCGGGCACGAGGTCCTTCGTCGAGGTAAACAGCCCCGTCTTGCTCAAAAGCCGCGGAAATTCGGCCGCTGGTTGGGAAGCATCGGCGGGGGCGCAGGAATCAAACGGTTGACGGTTCCCGTGTAGTCCAGCAGATAAAGCTCACCGGCCGCATCTTCCGCGAAGCAGACGATGTGCAATGCCGTGTCGGCGAGCTGACGATGCCACGTCACCTTCTTCGCCTGGGCATCATAGCGCAAGGCCCAGATCTTTCCCGTCTCATAGTCGCCGTAAACATACGCGCCGGCCAAATCGGGATATTTCGTGCCGCGATAGACATACCCGCCCGTCACCGATCGCGACTCGGCGTGGCCATGCTCAAAAACAGGCGGCAGAATCGGCGTCGGCCCGTGTTTGGCCTCCGTGTGAAACGGATGCGACCCCTCATTCACCGACCAGCCGTAATTGCCGCCGGACTCCACGCGGTAAATGCTCTCCCACAAATCCTGTCCAACGTCGGCCGCCCACAAATCTCCGGTTCCACGATCGATGCTCATCTTCCACACGTTGCGCAGCCCATAGGCATAAACCTCTGGCCGGGCGCCGGCGGTGCTGACGAACGGATTGTCCTTCGGCACTGAATACGGGCGCGCTTTGTCGGGATGATCTACGTCGATGCGGATGATCGACGCGTTGATGTCGCTGATGTCCTGGCCGGTCTCAAAGAAATCGGCGATAGGACCGCCATCGCCGGCTGAGCAGTATAGATAGCCGTCCTTGCCGAACTTCAGACAACCGCCGTGATGGTCGATGGGGCTGATCCAGTCGAAGATCACCATCTCGGATTCAGCGTCACACGTTGGCGCGTTGCCGTCCGCTTTGGTGTCCATCGTGAACCGTGAAATACGGCATCGCCCCGGCTGGGGCTTGGGGTCGCGATAGCAGACGTAGACGTAGCCGTTCTCGCTGAACTTGGGATGGAACGTCAGGCTCCAGATGTCGCGGTGCTCGTTCCATGGGCGAAAGCGATCGTCCTTGGGACGAATATCCAGGAACTGCTCGCCGCGCTCAATGCTTTCATCGATGGGGAATGAATAAACCACCCCGGATTGCTCCACCACAAACCACCGCTTGCCGTCGGGTCCCATTTCTAGATCGAGCGAGCGCTCGAAACGAAGATGGGGAAACGGCGCTCGGTCGTATACGGATCAGCGGGATCGGGTGATCCGCTCACCTTGGACGTGGTAAACGGGATCCGTTTCTCGATGCCGAACGGCTTGCCGGACTTCGCATCCCCCGGCCGCCAGCCGGCGGGTGTCGGCGCAGGCGCTTCCAACCTCAGCCAGCGATCGGCCGGGCATGCTTACGAAGCAAATAAGACCGATAGCGGCCACTAGCGAAACGCCAACGAGGATCAACCTGCTCATGCGATGCATACGTCAAAACCTGTAAGTTGTTTGCGGAATCGGAAAGGTGCGAAGAGCGAGCGGGATGATAGCAGTTGGAAGGGACTTCGCCACGTCGGCCGGCCAAAATCCGTTTACGAGACAAGTTCATCCAAGTGCGTGGCCAGTTGCCGGCTCAGCGACTTTCGCTCAAACTCGGCGACCACCGTGGCATCGGGTTGAATCGGCCGCCCGCCCGCCGATTTTGGCGGTGTAAGCTTCGCCCAACACCCGCGCCGCGCCCTCCACGTCTTCCCCCCCCACCGCCCATCCGGCCTTAGCTGATAAAACGAATTCCTTCATGTCGCCCGCCGGCCCCATCGCCAGAATCGGCCGGCCGCTTCCCAGATATTCATACGTTTTGCCGGGCACGATCAGGGCTGGGCCTCCATCCAGTGGCGTGTGGTTGGGCAGAAACAACAAGTCGCCCGACTCAAGCCATCCCACCGACTCCGCGTGGGTGCGATAGCCTAGCAGCTTCGCCATCCGGCCGGCCGGTGACGATTCCACCATGGCCCGATCGCCCGGCGTGACCTCCCCCACCAGTGCAAGTTCCAGCTTTCCTTCCGGCACTGCCCCCGAGGCTACCGCTTTCTCCATCGCCTCCAGCAGATACCTGGGCGTCCGCGTCCATAAATTGATTGGCCGGCGGGGGTACTTCAGCTTGTTCACTATCCCCTTGCCCGCGTAAAGATCGTCCCACAGCCGTGCGATCTCTGAATGAAACATGCCTGTGTGAACAATCCGCAAAACATCTAAGGCCGCCGGGGCAACACTTCCCTTGCCGAAGTCTTCTGCGTCAAATCCATTGGTCAGCGAGATGACTTTCGTTCCGGCCCGGAAACGAAACGACGACTCCGCGGCCGACTTTGCCTCCGGCGTGTTCATGATCACCAGGTCGGCCGCCGACATCGCGCGCTGCATGGCGGCCCAGTCGCGCCACGCGTGCCAGCGCGTTGGATAGATTTTTGTTTCATCCATCGCCCAGGGGTCGCGCAGATCAAGCACCAGCGGAAGCCGCGTGAGATGCTTCAGGTGTATGCCCGCCTCGGCCGAGCTGAATGGGGACATTGTGACAACGATTGCCGCCGGGTGATGCTCCCGATACAGATCCATGGCCGCCCGCACCGCCGGCTCAACCCACCAGCCCATCGGGTCCGTCACCGCGAGTTTTTGACGCCAGCGCGATTGATGCCGCTCGAATCGATGCCTCTCGCCATCGGTCAGCGATGTATAGCGCACGATGCTGCCTTCGGGGAGATCCTTCAGCAGCGTCGGGTCCTGCATGGGTGTCACTAAATCGGCCGCGGTCCCGCCGTTGGCGACGACCAGTGGCCGCCATCCAAACTGCGGCAGATATTTGCAGAACTTTAATGGCCGCTGCACCCCCGCGCCTCCGCGCGGTGGAAAGAGATAGGACAAAAATAGGAGCGAGCGTGGCAAGCGAATTTCCCGGGACAAATTCAAGTAGAGCGCGATTGCTCGCCAATCCTGCGGATCATTCCCGCAAACGCTTTGCCGACAAATTTCGGCATGTGGCGCATCAACGACCCAACGCGATATCGCATGGACTGTGGGGCGAGCGCATGAGTCAGCAGCGGCGCATAACCATTGGCCGCCGCCCCCTCCCGCATCAGTTGTTCCTGCAACAACAGGATCTGCCGGCTGACCCGGGCCTGCAAAAGCTGACGGCTGCCTGAATCGTCCACATACGGCAGGTGCCGCAGATTCAGCCGCACATTGCACGCCAGCGCCGTTGAGTCTGACTTGGGCAAATTGTGATTGTGTACCCGGTTGCACGCCAGTTCTTCGAGCGTGTAGACAAAGTCATATTTTCGGGCGATGCGATACCACAAATCCCAGTCCTCCCCCACCGGCAGAGTAAGATCAAACCCCCCGATCTCCTGAATCACCGACCGCCGAAGCATCACGCCGCTGGTTTGAAACGGCATGTGCCGGAGGATCTTTTCAAAGGGGTTGTGAAGCACGCCCTCGCGCGGTTCGGGCGGCAATCCGGTGTCACGCGTTTTCAGGATTTTGTCGTCTAAATCAATCACGACGATCTGACAAAACCCCAGCGCCGCCGAGGGCTGCGCTTCGAGCAGACGATGCAGCGTGGAAAGAAACGTTGGCCGCCAGAGATCGTCGCTATCGACAAATGCAAAGAACTCGCCGCTCGCCTTTGACATGGCGGTATTGCGCCTTGGGAGCGCCGCCGTTGGACTGCTGAAGATAATGAAGCGCGACGCCCTGATCCGCCAGCAATACTCGCTGCTGTTCGATCATCGCGGCCGTTCCATCGGTGCTGCCGTCGTCCACCACCACCGCTTCAATTGGCCGATAATCCTGTGCCGCAACGCTCGCAAGGGCCCGAACCAGCAGGCCGGCCCGGTTATACGTAGGGATGATGGCGGAAATGAGTGGACGCATGAATCTCGAACAAAATTAACCCACCGCCTCCGCTGGGCTTACTCCTCGTCCCCCGCCCCTACCTCGGCCGCCTCTGCTTCAGCGGCCTCACGACGAACCTCCCGCCGCCGCTCCAGCGCCTCGTGCATCCAGCCGGCGATTTGCGACACCTCGTGCATCAGCGAAAACTCCTGCTCGGCTTTCTGCCGCGCTGCCCTGGCCATCGCGCGATAATCTTCCACCGGCAGGTCCATCAACTGCTCCATTCCCGCCGCCAGCGCATCTGGATCATCCGCGTTCACGAGCAAGCCCGTCCCCGGCGAAACCGCTTCGTGCAAGCCCAGAATGTTCGTTGAAAGCGCCGGGAGCCCGCACGCCATCCCTTCGCGCAGCGACATGGGCATTCCGTCCCGGTTGCCATCCTTCGCGATCACGCAGGGGAGGATCGAGCAATCCTGTTCCGGCAGCCATTCCTGCAAAAATGATGCATCTTTCTTTCCCAGCAGTTGAAACACATCGCCGATGTTCAACTCCGCAATCCGCTTCTCCAGCGACTCGCGCAGCGGCCCCTCGCCAACGATCTGCACCACAAAATCACGCCGCTTTGTCGCGAGCTTTCCGGCGGCCTCCACCAGCACGTGAAACCCTTTGATCTCGACCAGACGCCCCGTGCCGGCAAACCGAAACGGCTTGTGGGGATCATGAAAATGCGGCGAGAAATGTTCAACATCAATCCCGTTGGCCACGACGTGCAACTTCGCCGGGTCGACATTGGGCGCCAGCCGAAGAATCTCCTCCCGGTTGTAGCCGCTGACCGTGACCAGAAAATCACACTGCCCAAGAAGCTGCGGGAAGAGGTGCTTGAGCGGGTTGACGAAGATGTCATGGGCCGCCAGCGTCACCCCCAGGGGCAGCGCCAGCAAACGCGAGGCGTGATAGCCCAGCAGCAACTGCCGCATCGCAAAGTGAACGTAGAGGAAGTCAAGCTGCTCATGGTCGATCTGATCAATGGCCGCGTCCCACGTCAGCCGGTCGATCCACAATTCCTCGGGCATGTCGGCCGGCCGGCGATTGTAGATGCTCTGGAAATTCTCCCCGTACTTGCGCTTCAAGCGCTGCCGCGAATAAAGCTTCTGCACCTTGCGCCATACCGGCGGGTTCAGCCCCCGAACGCGAATGGTGTTTCCCTTGATCGTGTAGTTGGCGTTCCCCGCCGTGGCCGGATCGGGCCCGCCCAGCGCAATGGCGACCACTTCATGGCCAAGGGCTTCCAGGCCTGCGCATGTCATTGACGACAAACGTCTCGCTCAGCACCGGAAAACCGGCAACCAGATATCCAATCTTCATGCCATGCCTTTTGTCACCCGTCAGACGCAACACCAACTTTGACAAGTGACCACGCTCAACTCTGCCCTTTGCGACTTCCTTTGTATTGTATAAAGCACATCGCCACTGGATAGACCAACTCCATCCAGCTGACGAGTTTGCGCCGGATGAACGCGTCAGCGGTCATCACATACCGGCTGGGCTGCATGAGGTCCCGCACCAGCCGCCCAAAGTTATACGGCCAGCCCAATCGGGCAAAACCACTGGCGAAGCTCCCCAGGCGCCCGCTCAATTCTTTCCAGGAATAGCTGTGCCCGTGATAGCTGAGCGCCTCCTTCACCTGCACCATCCGATACCCGGCCTCGTAAAGCTTCACCTGCATCACCCGGTCCTCGATCGTTTCGCAATCGCCAAACCGCAGCTTCTCCCATACGTCGCGCCGGATGGCCAGATTTGCGCAGCTGATCGCGATGCGTCCGTGCCGCTGATCAAACGCCACCGGAATCGAGCGCATCCACGAAGCGTGATAATCCCAGTAAAATGCGTACCCCGCCGGCGGCGCTGCCTGCTCCCCAATCGCCGCCTCCGCACGCCCCTCCAACACCGGCCCCACAAGCCTCGCCAGCCACTGCGAATCAGCAGGCTCAACGTCCTGGCTGATCGTCACGATCACATCCCCCCGGCAGTTTTCAAACAAAGTGTCCCGCGCGGCCCCAAAGCGAAACTTGGCCGGCCGATACGCCACCACCTTCGCCCCGCGCGGCCGCGTGAGTATCGGTGCCGTCTTTGCTGGCTGAATCCAGGATGACCACTTCAAACGGCCACGGCGTTTGCTGCCCGATCAGGCCTTCCATTACCTTGTGAAACAGCTTCCCGCCGTTGCGCGTCAGGATGCCCACGGACACCCTGGGTGAAGTTGAATTGATCTCAAATCCCATCCGGCTCCCGGGCCTCCACGAATCCGCAGGCGACGCCTGGTGTGTATCGTTTGATCTTATGCTCCCGCGCGAACGGTCATCGCGCCGACCTTCCATCGGCGCCTCGCATACAACGCCGGCGTCCGTGCCCATGCCGGTGCGAAGCTCCGGCCTAACACGGTCCAGTTCCAGGGTGTTCGAGGATCGTTCCATACTGCCTCCATTGCAAACTGAATCGCCTGAATCCGCCGGCCGGCCTTCAGGCATCCCTGCGCCATTCCGACCATCTGCCGGCCCCAGCGACGCCGCTTGGCACGCGGCGTGGCCAGTTGTTCCAACTCGCTCCGCAAGGCGGACACTCCCAGGCCGCGCTGAATCAAGTCCTCTCCTTCTGATCGGCGCTGGCGGCTTAGCTCTTTCACCATTCCGTCCAAAACGGTGCTTTGCTGGTGGCGGTTTTCGAAGCTGATCGACGCCCGCGACAACCGGTAGTACAGCAGCATATCCTCCAGTTGCGCCGCACTCCGCTGCTCAATCAGCCGCAGCCACAAATCGTAATCTTCCTGATACTGCAGCTCCTGGCGATATCCGCCCAGTGCCAGCACGCTTGCCTTGCGAAACATTACGGTTGGGTGCGTGAAACAATTGAAAACCGGCAGCGTCCGTCGTATCTCCGCGTCCTTGGTTGGCCAGTTGGGACTATAAAGCGTCCGGCCGCGGGCATCGATATACACGAAGCGGCTGCCGAGCAAATGCACGTCCGGATTGGCGTCCATGAACCGTGCCTGCAAGCCAAGCCGCCGCGGCACGGCAATGTCGTCCGCATCCATGCGTGCAATCAGCTCGCCCCGCGCCTCGGCCAGGCCGCGATTCAAGGCCGACACAATCCCGCCGTGTTCCTGGTGCAGGATGCGCACGCGTGGATCGTTGACGACCGTCAGCAGCCCTTCGGAGCCGTCCGTGCTGCCGTCGTTTACGACCAGCAGCTCAAAATCCTTGAAATCCTGGCTGAGGATCGACCGCAGCGCCGCCAGCAAGTAGCGCCGCGCGTTGTACACCGGCATCAGCACCGTCACTGGCACGCGATACGCCACGCCAACCTTCCCCGGTCCGTGTCCATTCCTCAGGAACCAGCGCCCACGCGATCGGGCTCGCGCAGCGCATCATCGCTCTTCACCGGCACAACCGCCGCATCGTCCGAACTCCCGCTTACTGCTTCCCACGAGTGGCTGAGCGCAAAGACGCCGGGAATCTGCCGCTCTTCCGAGATCACAAACCTCACGCGCGGGATCACATCCAGCGCGATGCCGTCTCCTTCGGCCACGGAGATTCGCAATCCAAACACATTCGGTTCCACGAGCATCTCATCGATCTTCAAATCAACGTGCCCTTCGCCCTCCAGCGGCCCGATCTCCACCTTGTCGTGCAGCGTATTGAAGACTGTCGCCAGAAAATCGTCGGCCGCCCACATCATCTCGACGATGAACGTCGGCTTCTCGATGCGCTGGTTGGCTTGGTAGGCAATCCGCACCGTCA
This sequence comes from uncultured Phycisphaerales bacterium, assembly GCA_963788015.1. Taxonomy (GTDB): domain Bacteria; phylum Planctomycetota; class Phycisphaerae; order Tepidisphaerales; family Tepidisphaeraceae; genus JBBRHH01. Next base: position 576,680 of record CAWBEY010000005.1, on the reverse strand, counting down.
TCGGCTGGCCTGATCCGAATGTTTCGGTGTTGTTGCCGTTGGCGTCCAGAAACGTCACCCCCGTCAGCTTCACGGGCGTGGGTCCCCGGTCCTTGTATTGCTCGGCGGTGCGCTTGTCCTGCTCTCCCTTGATCCGCTCGCTCACCGTTTGATAATATTTTTCCAGCACTTTCTGCGTCGGCCCATGCATCTGCATCTCCCCCCGAAACAGCATCACCGTCTGCTCGCACAAATTGCGCACTTCGTTGAGATTGTGGCTGACCAGGATCATGGTCACGCCGTTCTTCCGCATCGCCTCCATGCGCGCGTGGCACCGGCTGCGAAATTCCATGTCGCCAACGGCCAGCACTTCGTCCACCAGCAAGACGTCGGGTTCGATATACGCCGCCACGGCAAACCCCAGCCGCACCGCCATGCCAGAGCTGTATCGCTTCACAGGCGTATCAATAAACTCCCCGACGCCGGAAAACTCGATGATGTCGTTAAACTTCGCCTGCAGTTCCTTGCGCGTCATCCCCAGGATCCGGCCATTCAGAAACACGTTCTCGCGCCCGTCAAATCCGGATGAAATCCCGCCCCCACTTCGATCAGCGCCGACAACCTCCCCTTCACGCTGAACGTTCCGCGGTCTGGCCGAAGAATGCCGCTCAGAGCTTGAGCGTCGTGCTCTTGCCTGATCCGTTGGGGCCGATGATCCCCATCGACTCGCCGCGCTTCAGTTGGAATGAAACGTCCTGCACCGCCCAGAACTGCTGGTTCTGCAAGGCCGTGGGGTCGTAGCCCGCGTCGCGGCGTCCCATGCGCACGCAGGCGCTTGGCCATGGCCGGCAGAAAATCGCGCAGGCTCGTGTGCTGCTCGCCACGCGAGAACTTCTTGAAAACGTGATCGAAGGTAATGACCGGTTCACTCATAATTCACTCGCCAGCGTTGCAACGTCCAGGTCAGCAAAAGGCGTTCTTCGCTGGAGCCCGAATCGGAGAACCCTGAACCCTCCTATACATATTCCGCGAACTTGAACTCGGCCTTGTGAAAGGCCGACCATCCGGCGAAGAACGTCACCAGCGCGATCGCGCCGCTGATCCACAGTCCCATCGCATTTTGCAGCGGACGGCCCATGAACGCATCACGAAACGCCTCGATGATGGGAATCATCGGGTTTACGGCCGGCACCCACTGCAGCTTGGGATAGTGATCGAACTTGATCGGATACATCACGTTGGTGGCGAAAAACCAGAGTTGAAGCACAAACGTCATGATGTACTTCACATCCCTGAAGAACAGGTTCGCCATCGACAGAATCAGCGACAGCCCCGCCACGAACAGCGTCTCGATCAGCAGAATCACCGGCACCAGCAACAGCATGGGCGTCACGTGGACCCGCCCGTCGGTAATCACAAAATAGACGTAGAACGGCACGAACACCGTCATCGCGATGCCAAAATCCACCAATGACGCCAGCACTGACCCCAGCGGAAAGACCTCGCGCGGAAAATAAATCTTTGTGACCAGCCGGCTGTTGCGCGTGAGGCTCTCAATGCTCATCCCGACGCCGCTTGCAAAAAACGTCCATGGGATCACCCCCGACAGCACGAACAGAAAATACGGCACATCAGGAATCCGATCGGCCATCCCCGGGCCGCCGAACTTGAAGATCGCCCAAAGCACCACCGCCTGAATCAGCGGCATCATAAATGCCCACGCCACCCCCATCACCGACTGCTTATAGCGCACGCGGATATCGCGCCAGGCCAGCATGCCCAGCAATCCGCGATATTTGCCCAATTCCCAAACCATCTCACCTGTCATACCGCTACCTCTAGTCCCCACAATCCACTCAAACGCTCCAACTGAGCGCACCATCGACCATTTACCCCCTGCTATTCACCGCCCACGGCCATTTACCGCAGCGAATTGTCCGCCCCACCGCATTATCGGACGGGTGGTCCCACAAAGTCCACCAGACCCCCCACCCGACATAAGCATACTCGCAAACCCCCGGCACGCACACCCGCGCCAAACTCGGCCAGCGGTTGACGCCAACCCACCCGCGTCCTAATCTGCCACCCGCTTCAAAACCTTGGAGGAAAACCATGCGGTCCATCGCCTTTGTCAGCGCCGTCATTCTTCTGCCAATCCTTGCCATTAGCATCGCCCTGGCGGAGGACAAACCCGCCACTGCCGACGCCCCCAAACCCGACGCCGATGGCTTTTACAGCCTCTTCGACGGCAAATCGCTCGACGGCTGGAAAATCGGCGACAACGCCAAGAGCTGGAAAGCCGAAAATGGCGAAATCATCGTTCATGGCCCTGGCCCCGCTCACCTCTTTTACGACGGTCCCGTTCACGATCACGACTTCAAAAATTTTCACTTCAAGGCTGAGGTGATGACTCTTCCCAAGGCCAACAGCGGCGTCTACTTTCATACCGAATATCAGGAAAAAGGCTGGCCGGCGAAGGGCTTTGAGGCCCAGGTGAACGAAACGCACGGCGATCCGAAGAAGACTGGCGGGCTTTACAACGTTAAAGATGTGATGAATCAGGCCCCCGCCGAAGACAACAAGTGGTTCCTCTACGAGATCATCGTTGAGGGCAAGCACGTCATCCTCAAGGTGGACGGCAAGGTCACCACCGACTGGACCGAGGCCGACCCCGCAGTCCCCCCGAAGGGCATGCCCGGCCGCGTCATCTCCCACGGCACCTTCGCCCTCCAAGGCCACGACCCCGGCAGCGAAGTTCACTACCGCAACGTGATGGTGAAGCCCCTGCCGGACTAATTCAAATTTTCAGTCCGCGTGCGCCGTCACCGTTGTCACATCCGTCGCCCGCCACTGCGCAAGCATCCGCGCGTCATCTTCCGTGAACGATGGCAATGGCTGCGGCGCATTCTGCGGCGTCAAATCCACGATCACGGAATACGACGAATACTGCGGGTTGGAATCGTATTTCACCCCATCCACCCGCACCGGCCCATCATTAACGCCCCAGATCACAGGCCAGTGGCTCCCTGAGCAGCCACTCATCAACAACAACGCCCCAAAGATCGCATTTTTCATACCGCCTCCAGCGACTTGATCGGGATGAATCGAGTGCGACTTAATGCCTCACTGTCGCCAGCAGTGGGTCACTGCCCTTAGAATGTCCCGCCCATGAGTGTTGGCAGCCCGCTTATTCTCGCCCCACAAGCTCGCCCTGATGCGCAGCGCCGCGCGCGGTTGGCCTGCTCTTACCCGCCCTCTCCCTTTGCCGCCGCGAGCTTGTCCGGTTTCTGCGCCAGCGCCATCGCATCGTGGGCGCACTTGCTACCCCAATCGTCTTCTGGCTGCTGATGGGCGGCGGCATGGGACGCAGCCTTCAGTTTGGCCAATCGGCCGGCACCTCGATCCACTATTTCTTCCCCGGCACGCTGGTCATGATCCTCCTCTTCACCGCCATCTTCTCCACCATCTCCATCATTGAAGACCGCCGCGAAGGCTTCCTCCAATCCGTCCTCGTCGCACCCGTCTCGCGCATGGCCGTCGTGCTGGGCAAGGTGCTCGGCGGCACCGTCCTGGCCACCGGGCAGGGGGTTCTCTTTCTTCTGCTCGCACCGCTCGTCGGCTTTCACTTTTCTCCCCTCTCATTCCTGCTCGCCGTCATCGTCATGCTGATCGTCTCCTTCGCCCTCACCTCGCTGGGCTTCTGCATCGCCTGGCGGATGAGCTCAACCCAGGGCTTCCATGCCATCATGAATCTTTTCCTCATGCCGATGTGGTTCCTCTCCGGCGCCCTTTTTCCTCCCGGCGGAGCCTGGAAGGGCCTGCAATGGATCATGGCCTGTAACCCGCTCACCTATGGTCTGGCGGCCCTGCGACAAGCTCTCGATCTGCAACATCCAACCGCCGGACCTTTTGGCGCCTCCCTCGCCGTCAACCTTGCTATCAGCGTGGTATTCGCCGCCGCGATCTATTTGCTTGCCAGCCTCATTGCCAGCAAAGAAACATCCGCCGACTTACAATGATTTCCCAGGAAATACGTCCAATGACCAAAGCTGTACGCAATCTGACCATCGCCTTGTGGGGCTTGCTCGTCGTCCTCGCGCTGGCCGTCGTCGCATGGGGGCCGTGGCTCCGCCGCCCATTGGCCGACGCGCGCGAAAACGATCTGCACCTGATCGCCCAATCGCCGCGCGTTGAAGCCCCCATCGACGCCGTCGTTTCTGACTTTGCCCTCACGGATCAAAATAGCCAGCCGTTCACCAACAGTTCCATGCGCGGCAAGGTCTGGATCGTCGATTTCATCTTCACCCACTGCAAAGGCCCCTGCCCGGCCATGACCGGCCAAATGGCTGCCATGACCAAAAAAGTCACCGGCCCGTCGATCAGGTTCCTCTCCTTCAGCGTCGATCCTTCCACCGACACGCCTGAAGTGCTGAAGCAATACGCCAAAGACATGGGGGCCGACGAAAACGTGTGGACGTTTCTCACCGGCGACCAAAAGTCTATCTATGCCGTCGCCGCCCAAATGAAGATCGGCGCAAGCCCCGCCGACGCCAATTCCCCCATCACCCATGGCACCTGGTTCTCCCTCGTCGGCCCGGACGCGAAGGTCCACGGGTACTACCGGCAGGATGAGCCTGAGTCGCTGAAGCAACTGGTCATCGACGCCCAAAAGCTCGCCCGGGATGGCCACCTGTGAACGTGCGCCACCTCCCCCAGATCAACGCCATCCTCAACTCCACCAGCGCAGTCCTGCTGATGGTCGGCTATCTCTTCATCAAGCTCCGGAAAAACCGCGCCCACGCCTCCATGATGCTGTCGGCCTGCGTCACGTCGGCGGCTTTTCTCACCTGCTACCTCATCTACCACGCCGTCGCTGGCGAGAAAACCTCCGGCCTTCCCCACGGCTTGCTCCGCAATTTCTATCTCTACCTCATCCTCCTCCCCCACCTCCTCCTGGCCATCGTCATGGTGCCGATGATCGTCGTGACCCTCTGGTGGGCGTACAAAGGGCAGTGGAAAAGGCACCGCCGAATCGCCGCCCCCACTTTCTGGATTTGGCTTTACGTCTCGATTACCGGGGTTATCATCTACTGGATGCTGTATCACCTGTTCCCCAGGATCCATTGAGTCTGAACCGCGCGAGCCGATTATGAAAAAGCTCCTCCCACTGTTGATGATCCTGACACTCTTAAGCCTTTCGCGCCTGGCCACCGCCTGCCCGATGTGCAAGGACACGATCGCGCAAAACTCCACCACCCAGCCCACCGTGGCCGGCACTTCAACCTCCGACGACACCTCGGGCCTGGGCGGCGGCTTCAACAACAGCGTCTACCTTATGCTCGGCGGGCTCGTGGGCGTGATGGGGCTTGTGGCGTTCGGCATGTTCCGCGCCGTCCACTCTGCCAACAGCGTGCCAGCCTTCACCCCATCACCTCGCAGCCGTTGACTCAAAACCCATTGGCGCCGCCGGCGCGGCCGGCAGACTCGGCGCGTGCATGACCGCCACCGGCTGTGCGCAGTAGTCGGCCGCGAAATACCCGCTTGGACGGTGGTTGCCGCTCAGACCGGTGCCGCCAAACGGGAGGTAGCTGCTGGAGTTGGTGGTCTGTCGGTTCCAGGTCACCACGCCTGCCCGGATGCGCCTGTAGAACAGGCTCCAGAGATCGGGGTTGTCTGAGAGCAGTCCGGCAGACAGGCCATAGCGCGTGCGGTTGGCTTCGGCGATTGCCGCATCGAACGATGCGACCCGCGTCAGTTGCAGGAACGGGCCGAAGAGTTCGACGTCTGGTTTTTCCTTCATTGGCGTGACGTCCATCAGGGCGGGAGACAGCATGTTGAGCCGTCCGCCAACCGATTTCATTTCCACCACCATCTGCCCACCCAGAGCGAGCGTATTCCTGCTGAGCATCCAGTAGCGTTCGAGCGGCGGACTGGTTGATGACCGGACCCATGAAAGGCTCGGGATCATTCGTGAAATGGCCAACGCGGATGCGGCCAATCAGCCTGGCGAGGTGGCGGATGAACTCATCGCCGTCCCGGCCTTCGGGCACGATGAGCCGGTGGGCGCAGCTGCAGCGCTGGCCGGCCGTGATGTAGGCGGATTGAATCGTGACATACGCGGCCGCGTCGAGGTCAGATACTTCATGGACAATCAGCGGATTGTTGCCCCCCATCTCCAGTGCGAGGATGGTGCCGGGACGCTCGATGAGGTTGCGGGCGATGGCCGTCCCGGCCGCCACGCTGCCGGTGAAAAACACGCCATCGATGTCTGGATGTGACGTCAGGGCAGCGCCTGTTTCCCGCGCCCCCTGGAGAAGGTTCACGACTCCAGGTGGAAAGCCCGCCTGCTCAAAACATTCCATCATCAATTGGGCGACAAGCGGCGTGCGCTCGCTGGGCTTGAAGATGACCGTGTTGCCGGCCAGGAGTGCGGGAACGAGGTGGCCATTGGGCACATGGCCTGGGAGATTGAACGGGCCGACAACGGCCACCACGCCGTGCGGCTTAAAGCGCGTGGCCGCCGCCACGCCCGCCACGTCGCGCTGGGTTTCCGGGCACCGTTCGCGCCGGGCTTCTTCGGAAATGGCGATCTTGCGCACCATGGCATCAAGCTCAGTCCGAGCCTCCCAGCGCGGCTTGCCAGTCTCCAGGCAAATCGATTCGACGATCTCCTCCTTCCGCGCCTGCAGGCGCTCCGCGTAGGCTTGGAGAAGGCGCAGGCGACTGGCATGAAGTTGATCGGCCCAAGGCTCAAACGCCATCCGCGCCGCGGCGACGGCGGCGGCGACTTGAGCAGCATCGGCGGCCATGCCTTCCCAGGTGAGCGCGTCCGTTCCGGGGTCGCGCGCGTCGAACGCAGTTCCGGCCCCTTTAATCCACTGGCCGTTGATAAACTGGCTAGGGCATCGCGGCATGGACCACCTCCTTTTCCGGGTGGGCGTGGGGTTGCGGGCGAAGGGTGACGTAGCGAATCGAATCACCCATCTTCACCTGCAGCGCCAGCGCCGTGCCGGTCTTCAGGCAGACGCCGCCATCGCAATTGCGAATGCCTCCCTTGCAGACCCGAAACTGATGGCGCGTGTTGGAGATCAGGTAGGTATCGGATTCAAAATCTTCATCGCTGACGTCGGCAATAACGGCCTTCACGCTTTCTTTTACGGTTCGAATATCGTCCCGCCGGCAACTGACAATCGGCCCGCCTTCGAAGATGTCCACCATTCCCGAGAATTGAAAACCCTCCTGCTCCAGGATCTTGAGGGCGGCCTCGGTTTCCTCATGGACCTTGCCAATCACCTCCTGCGCTTCTTTGGGAAGCAGCGGAATGTAGATCGGGTGGCGGGGCATGAGATCGGCGATGAACTTTTTGTTCACCATGCTCAGATGGTCGGCCTTGGGAAATTCGATATCGAAGAAGTGGCGGCCGATGGCGTCCCAGAAGACCGATCCGCCGCGGGCGTCGATGCGGCCGCGCATTTCGGCGATGATTACCGGGTCAAAGCGCTCACGAAATTCGCCAATAAACAGCAGCCGCGCCAGTGAAAGCATTCGGCCGTTGCCGTCGCGGCGATATCGGCGGTCAAGGAAAAGACTGCCAATCTCACAGGGACCATTGTGCTCCTCCACCAGATGCAGCGTGGGAATCTCCTTGTGGACGTTCAGCGTGTCGGATTCGTGAACCGATCGCTCGATCCGATAGGCATAAAATGGCTCAAACCCACCCACCTTGGAGGCGATGCCGGCGGTGCCAACGACGCGGCCGGTCTTGATGTCTTCCACCACAAACAAAAAGCTTTCGCCGCGCGGCCGGCGGCCCATCCCTTGAACGGCCCGCTCGGATTCTGCGATGCGGTCGTGCAAAAGCTCGCGGTCCATTGGAAGCGTGGTGAGGCCGAAACCCGCCTGCTCCGCCAGGAGCAGCAGAGAGTCGAGATCGTCAAGCGTGACCGGCCGGAATACCAGCATAAGGCTTCCTTTCTTCGCTCACGCAAATTCGGCGAGAATCGCTTCCAGAATCGTGCAGACGATGTCGATCTCAGCGGCGGTAATTACCCCGACGGGCATGAGGAAACGGATGCGCGCGGGAGACGAGCCGGCCACAAAGGCGATGACGCCGGCGTCGTAAAGCGCGTGTAGGATTTTTTTGGTGCGGTCGGGGTCCCCATCGAACGGAGTAAACGCAATCATCGCCCCCAGGCCAAACGGACCCGACACCCATGTTGGATGCTGGCGGGCAATGCTCTCCAGACGGCTGACGAAGTGGCGGTGAAGACGATTGATCGTGCCATCGGGACCAAAATATTTGCCCTCTACGAGCGCCTCGAACGATTGCCCGGCCAGCGAAGATGGCGGAGGTGCTGGCGGTAAAGGTCTGACTGATGAGGTTAGGCTGCGGCGTGTATTCTTCGCGGAAAAGCGTGGCGCATGCCTGCGTGAGCTTCCCGACCGTGACGACGTCGACGTAAGCATCCAATCCAAAATGCTGAAACGCGAATGGCTCGGGAGTTCGGCCGAAGGTTTGAATTTCGTCGATCATGATCGCGACGTGATGCTTGCGCAGCTCGTCCATCAAGGCGACGAAAAATTCGCGCTGGCCGGCGTAGTAGCCCCCTTCGCCCTGAACCAGTTCGAAGATCATGGCCGCGTGCTGGTGCGGGCAGCGCTGAAGATGATCGCGCAATGCGGCCAGCGCGCGGCCGGTGCTTTGCTCTGGGTTTGTGGCGTCGAAGAAGGGAACGTAATCCACGTTTAAGATCGAAGGGAGGCCGACGCGGTAGCCGGCTTTGTCTGTGATCTGCGCCAGCGCAAGGGTGCGGCCGGCGAAGCAATGCTCGAAGGCAAGCAGGCGGTGGGCGGGGCTGTGCTTCTGGAAGATGATCTTGAGTGCGTTCTCGTTGGCCGTGGCGCCAGTGGCGGTGAGAAAACAGTGCGTCAGGGCTGCGCAGTTTTTGCACGCAGTGTCGAGGAGCAACTTCGAGAACGCCACCGAATCCGCGTCTTGCTGCAGGTTGCCTTCCATCACCGTGTCTGAGAGGGCCGCGTCGATGCCCGCCTCGATCAGCATCGGATGGCTGTGGCCAAAGTAATGAACGCCGATGCCGCTGATCATGTCATACTTGATGCTGCCATCACCTAACTCGACCAGCGGGCCTCTGCCGATGCCGGTGCCAAGATAGGGGTAGTAGAGTGAGCCGCCGCGCATGGCCGTGAAGGCACGAAGGGTTTCACCGTACGAGACCTTGCGCTCAGGATCGGCGGGGCGGATGCCGGTGATTTGCCTTTGGTGGTCCGACAGCGCTTCGAGCACCAGCGCGCAGCGCGGGCGATGCGCGGTATCATTCCGGAAGGATTCTGCGACAAGCGGCGTCATGCAGGTGATCTCCGGTTGATGTCCCAATGCAGCTCTCCGGCCGCCAGTTTCAGGAGAAAGAGCGCTGTCAGCTTCGCGCTCGGCGAGACTGTCGAGATGGATGAACTCATTGGCACTATGAATCTCGCCGCCGCGCACGCCCAGCGAGTCAACGGTGGGCAGACCGGCGGCGGCCAGACGGTTGCCATCGCTGGCGCCGCCGCTGGCTTTCCATTGGATCGGCAGATTCATCTCCTGGCCGCAAGCGCGAAGATGATCGAGGAGGCGCTGGGTTGGCGAGTCGAGAGGTTTGGGCGGCGACGAAAAGCCGCCGTGGAGCATGAGCGTGATGCCATCGCGGCGAGCGATTTCATTGACGGCTTCGCGCACATGCGTTTCGACCAACCGCTGCTGGCTAGGATCGGTGGCGCGCACGTTGAAGCGGCAGATGGCCAGATCGGGCACGACGTTGACAGCGCCGCCTCCTTCAACCTGGCCGACATTGAGCGTGATGCCGGGATGCCGTCCATTCAGGCTATCGAGCAATCGGATCAGCTCCGTCATCGCCACGATGGCGTTTCGGCCGACATGAAAGTCGCGGCCGGCGTGGGCGGAGCGTCCTCGAACAACGACGGTAAAATTCCCGGATCCCTTGCGCGATGAAACCAGACTCCCATCCGGGAGCGCTGGCTCAAACAATAGCCCAAGGTGGTTTCGCTTCGCGGCCTGCGCAAATAAGTATCCTGAGCTGACCGAGCCAACTTCTTCGTCGGGATTGATCAGGACCTCCCATCCGATCGCGCCAGCCAGCACAGATTGTTCGAGTGCTTCAAGGGCGATGAGCATCACGACCAGGCCGCCCTTGGCGTCGGCAACCCCAGGCCCGCGGACGGTGTTGGCGTCGATCTGTTCACAGGCTTGGAACGGATCATCCGGGCCATACACCGTGTCCATGTGGATGCCCAGCAGCACCCGCAGTGGGGCGTCGGGACGTTTGATGATTGAGAGTGCGTGGCCAACGGGTTCATCCAAAGGCTGGCCGGCGTGATTGATGATCTGGCGGGGTGGCAGGGGGATTTCGCGCAAATCCCCGCCCAGCCCAGCGTATTCTTTAACGAGTGCCGCGGCTTGGCGTTGGATGCCAGGCACGTTGCCCGTGCCGCTGTTGATAGCCGACCACTCGCAAACCAGCCGAGTCATTCGGCCTTGCTGCGCATCAATCCACTCAAGCTGTTTGGCGTACCGCGGCATAAGCGAGCACCCGGCCACACCCACTGTCGATTCTATGGGTGCATCGGCTCGATTTTCTGCCTCGCCCATCATGTCAAAGAGCCCGAAGGCGAGTGGCCTTCGGGCTCTTGGGTAGTCAAATTTATCGGACGATGATTCAGGCCGCCACGGCCGCCTTTGGCTTGAGCGTCACGATATGGGGCTGGGCAACAGCCACAATCGCGTCGAAGACGGTCGGATCGGAAATCGCCAGCTCGCTGAGCATCTTACGATTGAGCTCAATGCCGGCAGCTTCGAGGGCCGGGATGAAACGGTTGTAGTTGATCCCGCGATCCGCAGCGCTGCGCTGAGGCGGCTGATCCAGAGCGAGCGGAAGTGCCGCTTTTTTTGCCGGCGATCGCGATAGGCGTAAACGCCCGCCCTGCGGGTGAATTCGATTGCAACACGGTAGATTGTGCCTGGACCGCCAACGAAACCGCTGGCGTTTTTAAGCACGCGTTTGCGCTTGCGGGCGTGGCGTGGGCCACCTTTGACACGCATGACATTTCCTTTCCAGGGGCGCTTGCGGCGGCCATTGAAGCCGGCAAGGCCCGATCACGAAAGCTAGAGGCACTCACCCGCACGAGCCGCGAGGCGGCGAGAGCGGGGGGCTTGGCTGCGCCGGCAACACACCGGCGCTTCAAAAAGCGGCTGGCTGCCAGGGGCGCCGGCCGCATTAATTTGCTGCTGTTATACGGGCTGCTTCTCGGGCTGGCCTTCAGCGGCGCGTTCGTCGCGGGCGCGAATCGCGCGCTCGTGGCGGACGCGGTTGGGGTTCAGCCCCGACATGCCAACGAACAGGCGGATGTTACGCCCGAGCGTCTCGCACAAAATCGCCGGCCTGCGAAGTGCGCGCTTCTTATTGCTGGGCCGGCCGCTGCGCAAGTGCGACGAAAGCGCATGGCGGCGTTTGACCTTGCCGGTCTTGGAGATCTTGAATCGTTTTACAGCGCCCTTCATGGGCTTGTACTTGTAACCCATACTATCCTCGAAAAGTTCCGCTTGTTTTATCGAAAGGGGGAGATACTAGCGAGTGGAAGCACGCGCGTCCATAGCACCTCGTCCACCAAAATCGAGAAGGGCAGACACGCCGTCTGCCCTTGCTCCTGGATTAATTAAACACCAATGCTCAGGTCTGCGCGGGAGCCGTTGCAACCGGCGCTGCCGCTGCCGCAACCGGACGCTGCGCCGCGGAAACCGGCTGAGGGGCCGGACGCACCGGCGCGGGGCGCCCGCTCCCACTGCGACGGCGGGCGGCGCTTTGCCTGCCGGCTTGTTGGGGACCACCGTCTTGTGCTCAGGCTGGAGAACCAGCGTCATGCGCCGGCCTTCCATCTTGGTGGGCGCTCGACTTTGCTCACCATGACCAGGGCATCCTGGATCTTTCGAAAGATCACGCGTCCCAGATCGATATGCGCCACTTCGCGGCCGCGGAACTGCAAGGTGAACTGCACCTTGTTGCCTTCTTCGAGGAACCCGCGAGCGTGATTCACCTTGATCATCAGATCGTGGTCGCCGATTTTCACCGTCCGCAGCTTCAGCTCTTTAAGCTGGCCTCCCCGGCTGCTGGCCCGGCTCTTGTCTTCTTTTTTCTGTTGCTGGTAGCGCCACTTGCCGTAGTCCATGATGCGACAAACGGGTGGGCGGGCGGTGGGGGCCACCTCGACCAGGTCCAAGCCTGCTTCGCGAGCCCTGCGCTGGGCCTCGGCGGTGGTGATGATGCCGATCTGGTTTTCGTCTTGATCGATAAGTCGGATCGGCGAGATGCGAATCTGCTCGTTGTGGCGGAAATTGGTAGAAATGGCTGTGCTCTCCTAAAAACAATGAACTTTGGCGAAAGGCCGGCACTATGGCTCAACCTCTTGCCGGGTCGCACCTTCAAGCGCGCCCTGTCTCGAAAACAATTATATCGTACATCTCAGCAGTCCAAACCAGCATCAGGTTCTACGCACCTCACACTTTTTTGCGACGGCCGGGAGATTGTTGGTCGCGGTTTTCCGCAAACGTCCTCTAATAATATGGCCACCATGAACACGGAATGCAAGGAAACTCCAACAAAATGCCATTGATCGATTGATTATTTCTGCCCGTCTCTTCAACAACATCGGACAATTGCCTCCACCAAATCCTCAATACTGGAGGCCCGCGCCTCAACCGCCGGCGTCAGGCCAAGCTCCTTTATGGCGGCCGTGGTCACTGGGCCGATGCTGGCGAACTTCACATTCACCAGCCGCCGCCGGTAATCGTCTCCCAGAAGCTTCACGAAATTACGCGCGGTGCTGCTGCTCGTAAACGTCACCCAATCCACCTTTGCCCGCATCCAGTTGTTCCAGCAGCACCGGCGGAAGGCTTACGGCCGGCGTTGTCTCGTAAATCGCCACGTCGTCCACCTTCATCGCTCCCTGTGCCTGCAATTGCTCGCGCAGCGCCGCTCGGCCAATATCGGCGCGGAGCATCAGGAATCGCTTTCCCTCAATCTCATTCGCCTGGGCCAAGCCCTGCGCCAGCGCCTCGCCCACAAATACGCTGGGGCACAAATCGACATTGAGGCAAAGCGTCTCCCGCACGGCCTTGGCTGTCGCATCGCCGACGGCCGCGATTTTCGCTCGGCCAAAGACGCGCGCGTCCTTGCCCAATTTCATCAAGCGCTGCCGGGTGAATTCCACGCCGTTCTGGCTCGTGAAAATAATCCAATCGTATTCCCCGGCCGATGCAAGCGCCCGATCCACCGCGCCTTGATCCGGCGGAGGTGCAAGCTGGATCGTCTGCGCCTCGACCACGTTCGCCCCCAGCTCGGTCAAGCGCTCAGAAAGTTCGCTGGCCTGCTGCCGCGTCCGCGTCACGACCACGGTCTTTCCAAAGAGGGGGCGGTTTTCAAACCAGTTGATCGACGCCCGCATCTCCACCACCCGGCCGACGATAATCAGCGCCGGCGGCGTCATCTTCGCCTCGGCCACCCGTTGCGGCAGATCGCCAATCGTCCCCGTCACGGTCCGCTGCCGGGGCGTCGTGCCCCATTGAATCGCCGCCGCCGGCACCTGCGCGCTCATCCCATTCTCAATGAGCTTCTGGCTGATGCGCCCCAACGCCTTCACCCCCATGTAAAACGCCAGACATGGCAGCTTCGCAAGCGCAGCCCAATCCACGTCCGACGCCGCCTCCCGCCCACTACGCTGGCGCGCCTCAGCGTCTTGATACTCGGCCTCCTTCTCATGGCCGGTGATCAACGTAAAGCTGGAATTGAGATCGCGGTGCGTCACCGGAATCCCCGCGTACGCCGGCGCGGCGATGGCGGCCGTGATACCCGGCACCACTTCAAAGTGAATGCCCGCCGCCGCCAAAGCCTCGCACTCCTCGCCGCCGCGTCCAAAGACAAACGGATCTCCCCCCTTGAGTCGCACCACCTTCCGCCCGAGCTTCGCCTGCGTCACCAGCAATTCGTTGATCTGCTCCTGCGTCATCGAGTGCCGGGCAGCCTGTTTTCCAACATAAATCTGCTCCGCTCGCGGACAATGCACCAGGAGCTGCGGGTTGGCCAGGTAGTCGTAGACCACCACATCCGCCAGCTCCAACAGCCGCATGCCGCGCACGGTGATCAATTGCGGATCGCCGGGGCCAGCGCCCACAAGATAAACAACTCCTTGGCTATGTTGCCCGTGTCCCATAAGCCTCGACCAATTTCTCGATGACTTGCCGTTTCCATCGCCGCGTTGCCGCACGCGGCCAGTTCAGCCCTGCGGCCGGGTGCTTTAGCGGACCTCCGCAAGGCAGATCATAACTGGTCAAACTCCAACCCTCAAAGGTCTATAGGACGCGGGTTGTTTGGGTAATCAACCCCACCATCAAGGCCGATGAACTGCTTGCTGGCTTACGCATCGATTCGAGGTTCAGGACCAAGCAAGCCCACGTCCAGGAGCAAATCATGGTTGCGTTGTTGAACATGCCCAAGGGGTTTCAGATCAAGGAATCCGAACGGCGCGTCTTCCCCCGCAAAGAGGTTCAATGCCGTGTCCAGGGCCGCCGGGTGGATCATTCCGTCGCCGCCCGCCGCAGCCCCTTCCTCAGCCTCTCCACCCGGGATGTATCCGTGGGGGGCCTGGCCGCCATGAGCAGCGCCCCACTCGACCCCGGCGAGCGAGTCAGCGTTTTCTTTCCGCCAGAGGGAATCAACCGCGGCTGGGACGCCTATGGCCGGATCATTCGCTGCGAGCCCAGCGCCATGGGGTGGCGGGTGGCTATTGAATTCGATCCCTCGCCCCGCAGCGTAAAAACCATCTGAGCCTGTAACTGGTGCTCTTCTCCGTCGGCTCATGGAACAATTCGCGCACGCCCCTACAATACCGCCGACATGACGACGGCTCGGCTGGAAGACCAAACGCCTCCCCACACTGGCTTTGATCCCGAAGAATACCGAATGACCGTCGGCGAGCACCTCGAAGAGCTCCGCCGGCGCCTCATCTTCGGCTTCATCGGGCTCTTCGTTGCCGTCATTGTCTGCATGCTTTTCGGCGAGCGCATCGTCGTCTCGTTCTGCCGTCCCCTCTATTTCGCGCTCCAGAAACGCCATATCAACCCCCAGCTCTACTACCGCGAGGTGGCCGGGGCATTCATGACCTATCTGAAGATCAGCCTGATCACCGCCCTGGCCTTCAGCGGACCGTGGATCCTCTACCAGATCTGGCAATTCGTCGCCGCCGGCCTCTATCCCAACGAACGAAAGGCCCTCACCCGCTACATCCCCTTGAGCATTGGCCTGCTCATCCTCGGCATGGTCTTCGTCTATGTTGTGGTGCTGCCCCTGACGATTGGCGTACTTCTCGACTTTGGAAATACGTTCCCCATCCCGCAGGAACCCACCAAAGCGATCGTCCAGGATCCCACAACGCACCCCACCCACATTGATCAATTCGACGGCGACCCCGACAAACCGTCTGATGGCCAGATCTGGTACAACAAATTACAGGGCCGCCTGAAGGTCTTTCTGGAAGACGACACCCGGATTCTCACCTTCGGGTCAAAAAACCTCGTCGCCCCAATGATCGAGTTGTCGACCTACATCGACCTGGTCATCACCTCCATGCTCACCTTCGGCATCTGCTTTCAGTTGCCGATCGTGGTGATGACGGTGGTGAAGATCGGCATCGTCGACGTCGCGGGCTTGAAGAAGAGCCGCCGGATTGTTTACTTCGTCATGTCCATCGTGGCCGCATTTCTGGCCCCTGGTGATGTGGTGACGGCGATGATGGCGCTGCTGGTTCCGCTGATCATGCTCTACGAATTCGGCATCTACCTGGCGATGTGGAGCGTACACAAATCAAAAGCGGCCGCGAGTTAAAACCCGCGGCCGCCTGTGCTGCAATACTTTCGCAGAATTCTCAGTTCAGGAAGATCACGTGCGCCCCGCTCCTGCCCGCCACGCAGGGCGTATCGGAGATGCGAATGCCGGGAGAATTCTTCACATACACAACGCCCACTGCGCCGGCCGGCCCATGACCGCGATGCTCATGTTCGGGCAGTGATCAACGGTAATGCTGTTGATGTGCCCGGTGTGAATGGCTGTCACCTGCAGCGACACGCCCGTGTTTCGCACACGCAAATCCTTCATGAGGATGTTGTTGAAATTCCCGTCCTGGATCATGACCGGAATGCCTACGCCATCGTGCAGGTCGATGTCCTGGAGGACGATGTCGGTTGGGTTGTCCTGCCAGTTGCCTCCGCCACAGATCTGAATGAAATCGGTGTGCCAGCCCGGAGTGCGCCAGATGCCAGCGATTTCGCAGTGCAGAATGTTCACGTTCTTCCATGCCCAGTATTGGCCATTGGGCAGACGCGTTGCGCCGATGCCGATGCCCTTGTGATTGATGGGCGTATTGGTGATGGAGGTGTCCTGGATCGTCAGGACTTTCTGATTGGCCGCCCAGGGACGCCCGCCGGTGGAATCATGCAGGAATGTCTTGTAGGGATAAACCCAAAACCCATTGACCCACCCGTTGGCCTTGGCGCTTGAAGACATCGTTCCAGCCACGAAAGCCACGGCAATCAAACACAAAATTCGCTTATTCAAAGTCATCGCTCTTATGTTCCTTTTTTCGCACGCGCGTCAGCGGTGCGTTGGAGTCTGAATAAAACCGCCCGCAATTTCCGTTTGTGATAAAACGAATTCAGCGGCAACGGCGCGGGCGGTGCAAAAAATGCCCGGCGTCTTGCCAGAGGCCGTGATCGCACGGTCCTGGACACTTCGACCAACATGCAGGGGCTTCAAAGTGCGCAAGCTCGGGACCCGCGCCGTTTGATTTTTGCCCAACAACAGGGTTGTCCACGACGACGGAAGTTTCCGCCGATGTCCTGGACCAGCCTTTCGGCCGGCCGCATTTCAGGCCCGACGCTTGAGGAACGGTGTGACCAATGTCCTCTGCGTCTTTTCGGCCGGGAACCTCGGGAAGGAGCCCGGCCAATTGGGGTCCAGGATGGACTTTCTAACTTAAGGCCGCTTGCGCTGCCTCAACTCAGGCGTGCTTTAATAGCCGTGGCGCAAGCGGTGTCAATGGGTCTAATAGAATTATTCAAGATATATTTGCAGCGGCATCCGCATATTGCCGCCCTTGCCCGCGCCCTGCTACTTTCTGTCCATGGCCAGCGTCGAGATCCTCCTGAACGAAACCATCGGCACCATCAATCCGAATATCTATGGCCATTTCTCCGAACATCTGGGGGCGTGTGTGTACGAGGGCTTATGGAAGAACAACAGGATTTGCCCTGACGTTGTTGCGCTTCTTAAAAAAATAAATCCGCCCATCCTGCGTTGGCCAGGCGGCTGTTTCGCAGACGATTACCACTGGCCCGACGGCGTCGGGCCCGCAAACGCCCGGCCCAGGCGCGTGAACATCCATTGGGGCGAAACCATCGAATCCAACCAATTCGGCACGCACGAATTTATCCAACTCTGCCGCGCCATCGGCGCCCAGCCCTATCTCTCCGGCAACGTCGGCAGCGGCTCGCCACGCGAAATGCGCGACTGGGTGGAATACTGCAACTTCCCAGCCGGCCCATCCCTGAGCGAGCAGCGGTCTGCCAACGGCAGCCCTGAGCCTTTCAATGTGCACTACTGGGGCGTGGGCAATGAAATGTGGGGCTGCGGCGGGCACTTCACGCCCGAAGAATACGCTAGCCGAATACCGCCGATTCTCAACGTTCCTCCGCGACTTTGCAGGCCAGCACCTGTACGTCATCGCCGCCGGCCCCGATGGCAACAACCTCGACTGGACACGCCGATTTTTCGAGCGGCTCTTCAAAGACTCCAGCCAATTTCCCCGCATCCACGGCTACTCCCCCCACTACTACTGCGGCACCGCCGGCACCGCCACCGAATACTCCCAGGCCCAGTGGTACGAGCTACTGTTCAAGGCCCAGCGAATGGACGATCTCGTCATTCAGCAGCGGGCCGCGCTGGATGTTTACGATCCCCATCGCCGCATCGGCCTGTGCATTGACGAATGGGGAACCTGGCACCCGCCCACGCCGGGGCGAAACCCCAAATTTCTCTGGCAGCAGAATACTCTCCGTGACGCCCTGGTGGCCGCCCTCACCCTCGACATCTTCAACCGCCACGCCGACATCGTCGCAATGGCCAACATCGCCCAGACCGTCAACGTGCTGCAGGCGTTGATCCTGAGTGAAAACGGAAAATCAATCACCACGCCCACCTACCACGTCTACGACCTTTACAAAGCCCACCAGGGCGCACGCTCCATCCGCACCGTCATTGATGCGCCGGAAATCTCGTTCAACTACGAGAACCAAGACAAACATCTTCCGGCCCTATGTGGCTCGGCCTCCATTCGCGGCACAACCTTGACCTTCACCGCCGTCAACCCGCGCCTCAATACGCCACTCCCCACCTCCATCCGCCTTCGCGGCGACGCGTCGGCCGCTATCGTCCGCGAAACCCTCCTCACCCACGAAAGCATCCGCGCCCACAACACCTTCGAGGAACCGGATTTCCTCATCCCCTCCTCCCCAAAAGTCCTCCCCCTTTCCGGCCAATCCTTCGACTACACCTTTCCCGCCCAATCCATCACGCGCCTGGAAATGTCACTGGTCTGATCTCTCCTCTCTTCCAATCTGTATTCTGCCAACGGTCTTGGCTATTCTCCCTTCATGTCCCTTCACATCGCGGTGACCGGCGGCAGCGGCCGGGTTGGTCAAGACGTCATCAAGGAACTGTTGTCGCGCGGCCATCACGTGACCAACCTCGACCGCCGCCCTTCTCCCGATCCCGGCGCGCTTTGTCTATGTTGATCTCACCCGTCGCGAACAGGTCCAGCCCCTCTTCGAGCACGCCGACGCCGTCATTCATCTGGCCGAGATACCGCACTCCAACTTCCCCTACTCCGCCGACGATCTCTTTTCCCACAACACGCGCGTCTCGTCGGTCGTCATGCAGACGGCGGCCGACCTGCAAATCCCCCGCCTGCTCTACACCAGCACCTGCCAAACTTATGGCGCGTGGGACTTTCCTAACGTGCCACCCCTTCATCTGCCGTTCGATGAAACGCACCCACTCCAGCCGCAAAACATTTACGCACTTGGTAAATCCGTCTGCGAACAATACGCACGCTGGCTCTCAAAAACCGGCGGCCTCTCCATCGCCATCTTCCGCCTGCCGGCCGTCATCAATCACGCCTGGGAAGACGAACACTGGGAGCCTCTCAAGCGCAAAGAGGGCTTCATCGATGGCCTGGGCACATACATCGCCGGCGCCGACGCTGCCCGCGCTTACGCACTGGCCGTGGAAAAGATCATCCCCGGCTGCGAGGCTTATCACCTCACCGCCCCCGAAATCCTGAGCCTCTATCCCCTCGCCCACCGCCTGAAGTCGATGCCTGATTATCCAAACCTGCCGCCGGATTGGCCGGCCTATAAAAGTCCCCTGCTCCTGGACAAAGCTGCTCGCGACTTTGGCTGGTCACCCGCTATTAACTTTCTCGACGCCTACCGCCAGCGGTTTGGTCCATTGCCGCTCTGAACAGCAGAACCCACCCAAGTCCAAAGAATGCAACAGCCCCGCCCCGGCGCGCGTATAACCAGCGGCAGTGCGATAAACGCCCCACAGGCACAACAATTCGCGGTGTGAGGCGTTGATTGTGGGATGAAAGCCACGGACCTTCTATGACCAAAACACTTCAAGCTCATATTCGTCAGCGATTGGGGATAAGCCGCTCGCGGGCCTTTACGCTCGTGGAATTGCTGGTAGTCATCGGCATCATCGGCCTGCTCATCGCCCTCATTATGCCCTCCATGGCCAAAGTGCGCCAGCAGGCTGAGATCACCGTTTGCAAGTCCAACCTCCGCCAGAACTGGTCGTTCATGGTCATGTATTCCGAGAACAATTACGGCTGCATGTTCCCCTCGAAACTCGGCGCAACGTCCCGCCCGAAGAGCGCTGGACGATGAAAGTATTCGAGCCGGCCAAGCCCAACCCCCCCACCCTGATCTGCCCATCCGACGTTGAAATCGGAGCGCACGACTTCGATTACCGCACCAACCAGTTTTCCGAGCTCGAAAAACATTCCTACATCCTGAACAAACATATCATTTACAACGACATCCGCTTCACCCACACCGGATCGCCGGATATTCAGGTGTCGGACGTCGTTCTGATGGGCGAGAAAACCACCGAATATCGCGACCATTACATGGAAGTGGATAACTATCCCGACAACACCCTGAAAACCCCGGCCGGCCCCGCCGCAGCGCCCCCCACATCGCAACCCTCGACAGCGGCCAGTGATTACGACCGGCTCGTTGAGCTGATGCGCCACGGCGTTAATCACGGCTCCAACCTGCTTTACCTCGACGGCCACGTCGACAATAAACTTCCAGATAAGGTTGTCCCAAACGCCATCGATCCGTGGGACCCTTCAGGCGGCCTGGGAATGAATCCCAAAGGATGAGTTGACATTTCGAAGATGGCGCTTGATGCACCTCCGCACGCGCCAGACGGAGCGAACCATGACCGCGGAAATTTCAGACAACCCCCAATCCCAGTCCACCAAAAATATTCCTCTCTGGGCAGGCATTCTCATCGTGCTGCTCTTTCTCGGCGGCGTGACGGTGCTC
This sequence comes from uncultured Phycisphaerales bacterium, assembly GCA_963788015.1. Taxonomy (GTDB): domain Bacteria; phylum Planctomycetota; class Phycisphaerae; order Tepidisphaerales; family Tepidisphaeraceae; genus JBBRHH01. The sequence goes on along the minus strand of CAWBEY010000005.1, from coordinate 555,967 downwards.
GTGCTGTGGATGTCGCGCCACAAGGGCGGCCCGGGAACGCACCTCAACGCCAATGCCCAGCGCGCTGAAGTTGCCGGGGGTTCGGTTGTCGATGCCGGCGGCGGCGAATATCGCGCCACCCTCAGCACCGCCTCTCTTTTCGCCAGCAAATTCAAGGACGGCTACACCGTCAACCTCGCCTACATCCTCAACGAGCGCCCCTTGTTGCAGGAAGAAGAAATCCAGCCGATGAACGCCCGCCGCAGGATTCTGGCCAACACCACGGCCGCCTCGCAAATCCTTCACGTCACGCCCGACCAAATCAAAAAACTTCAATCCAGCGATTTCAAGCTGCTCGATCGCATCCAGTTCGCCCAGAACCTGCACATCCCCGTGAAATTAACCGACGGCGATAAGGCACATCTCTCTGACCTGGTCGTGCGATATTCCAAGGCCGACAAAGATGCCAGGCCGGCCGCCCAGACCAAGCTTCTGGAAGCGGTTTATGAGATTAAGGAGCAGCACCTGACCGAGATGGAGGCCAGCCTTCGGAGCACAATCAGCCAGATCCCCAGGGTGCTGAACCTGTCGCAGATCATCGACTCCAACAAACTCCCCCAGCCCCAGCGCTGGCCGCGCGGACTTCCCACAACCCAGCAAATCCAGCGTCTCGCCGCCGCGACCCGCGCCGCGGCCACACAGGCGGCGGCAACCCAGCCATCGACCCAGCCTGTTGTTACCGAGGCCCTGGGCACCACCCGTCCCGCCTCCACCCAGCCGCTTCCCTGAGCCTCCCTCGCCCCCAACCCTCTGGTTGCGCCGCTGTTTGTTACAATTGCTCACAGCAATGTCGCAGCTTCACCCGCAAACCTTGCTGCAAGCCTACTGCCGCGGCGTCTTCCCCATGTGCGATCGCGGCGGCCACATCCGCTGGTACACCGCCGATCCCCGCGGCATCATTCCCCTCGACGCCTTTCACATCCCGCACACTCTCCGCCAGGTCATCCGCCAAAACCGCTTCGACATCCGCATCAACCACGATTTCCCCGAAACCATGCGCCAATGCATGCTCGGCCGAAGGGAGGGAAGCTGGATCAGCGATGAACTCATCAACGCCTACGCCCACCTGCACAAGCTTGGCTACGCCCACAGTGTCGAAGCCTGGCGGCAAGGCCGGCTTGTTGGAGGCCTGTACGGCGTAAGTCTCGGCGGCGCAGTTCTTCGGCGAGAGCATGTTCCACCGCGAAACCAACGCCAGCAAAGTGGCGCTGGTCCACCTCGTAGAACGCCTCCGCGAACGCGGCTACGACCTCCTCGACACCCAGGCAACCACCAATCATCTCTCCCGCTTCGGCTGCATCTCCATCCCCGTCCCCGAGTACATGAAACGGCTGGAAAAGGCTTTGCTGAAGGGATGTTCTTTTGTTTGATCCGCTCTAATGGACGCGCCGCGTGGGCCCCTTGTGATAGAATGAAACCATGTCATCGCTTCGGAGCCAGCCTCTTCCTCCCCTTCCAACCGCGGCACCGTCACACGCGTTGCTTTCCCTGGAGAGCGGCGATCGCATGTCACGTGACGAGTTCGAGCGGCGCTATGCCGCAATGCCATCGGTTAAGAAAGCGGAGCTCATCGAAGGGATCGTCTACATGCCCTCTCCTGTGCGAGCGCGAAAACATGGCCGACCCCACGTGGTCCTTGCAACCTGGCTGGGCTACTACATCAGCAAAACTCCCGGATTGGAAGACTTCGCCGACAATGCGACCGTGCGGCTGAATGACGCCAACGAGATTCAGCCCGATCTCATGCTGCTGCTTCCCACGCACGCAGGGGGCCAATCCAAGGTCGATCAGGAAGACTATATCGAAGGCGCCCCTGAATTGGTCTGCGAAATTTCCGCCTCCACCGTCAGCATCGACCTGCACCTCAAACTTGAAGCCTATCGCCGAAACGGTGTGCGTGAATATCTGGTCTGGCGAACGCAGGAGGCCGCCATCGACTGGTTTGTCCTGCGCGATGGAAAGTACGAAACCATGGAAGCCGACCCGGACGGCCTATTAAAAAGTACAATTTTTCCCGGTCTGTGGCTCGAGCCCGCCGCCGTGGTTAATTCCAATCTCCCCCGGCTGATCCAAGTCCTGGATCAAGGTGCGGCCACTCCCGAACACTCCGCCTTCATCAATCGCCTCGTCTCAGCAGCAGGTTAAGCATCGGCGCGCCGCCCTTACAAACTTTCCCCTCGTCAATACTTCCCGCCCGTCACGGGTTTCGGTTATCCTGTTGCGCGCATCGAGATATCTTATCGGAGGCACCCATGGGCTTTTTCCGCAACCAACTCATCGACATCATCGAGTGGCTCGACGACACGCGCGACACCATGGTCTGGCGCTTCCCCCGCGCCGACAACGAAATCAAATACAACGCCAAGCTCATCGTCCGCGAAGGGCAGGCCGCCGCCTTCATCAATGAGGGCAAGCTGGCCGACGTCTTCTATCCCGGCACCTACACCCTCGAAACCAAAAACCTCCCCATCCTCGCCGACCTCAAAGGCTGGAAGTACGGCTTCGAGAGCCCTTTCAAGGCCGAGGTCTACTTCGTCAGCACCCGCGCCTTTACCGACCGCAAGTGGGGCACCAAAAACCCGATCATGATGCGCGATCCAGAATTCGGCCCCGTGCGCCTCCGCGCCTTCGGCTCCTTCGCCATCAAGGTGGGCGACCCGGCCGCCTTTCTCCGCCAGGTCGTTGGCACCGACAGCCGCTTCACCCTCGACGATGACTTCTTCGAGCAGCTTCGCAGCATCCTCGTCGCCCGCTTCGCCGATGTGCTTGGCCAAAGCAAAATTCCCGTCCTCGACATGGCCGGCAACCAGGACCAACTCGGCAAGTACGTCTGCACCAATATTTCCAAAGACTTCGAGGCATTTGGCCTCCAACTCGTCTCTCTGGTCATCGAAAACATCTCCCTCCCCCCGGAGGTCGAAGCGGCCATGGACAAGCGCACCAGCATGGGCGTGATCGGCAACCTCAACGCCTACACCCAGTTTCAAGCCGCCAACGCCCTCCCCGACGCCGCGAAAAACAGCGGCGGCCTCGCCGGTGCCGGTGCGGGCTTGAGCATGGGAATGCTCATGGCCAACCAGGTGGGTCAAAGCTTCGCCACCCAGCAAAGCGGCGCCGGCGCCCCCCCACCCATTCCACAAGCGGCCGCCTACTTCTTAGCCGTCAACGGCCAGCAGGTCGGCCCGTTGGACGAAGCAGCCCTGAAACAAAAGGTGGCGGCAGGCGAGCTCAAGCGTGAAACCCTCATCTGGAAGCAAGGCATGGCCGCCTGGGTCCCCGCCAGTTCCGTCACCGAACTCGCCAGCCTCTTCGCCTCCATGCCCCCGCCCATCCCCCAGCCACCGTCGGCTTAGAAAGTTTCTTCTGCCCCTCCACTTTGCATAATCGTCTGATCAGGAAGCACTTACAGACTCCACCCACCCCACATCCCCCGAACAGAACGAACCCACCATCGTACTGCAAGTGAAGGGTTTTATCGGCCAGCGCCTTGACAGGCCGTGTTCGGGGTGGTCAAACTCCCCGCCCCTGTGCCCTTGGCGAAGGACCAGCCCATCACGCGCCTTTCAATCAAGGATATCGGTCGCGTGGTCGATAGGACCGCTGGTTCTAACATACAGTAATAGAAGACCTAATGGCCAAATCATCCGCAAAACACGCTACGAAGCTCGTCATCGTTGAATCCCCCGCAAAGGCCAAAACGATCAATAAATACCTCGGCGACGATTACATCGTGAAGGCGAGCATGGGCCATGTGCGCGATCTCCCCACCCGCGGCAAGGGCAAGCTTGCGATGGGCGTCGATCTGGAAACCTTTGAGCCCCAGTACGTGGTTCTTGAAAGCCGCACCAAGGTCATCAACGAGCTGAAAAAACTTGCCAAGCAGAGCGATGAAGTCTTTCTTGCCACCGACTTGGACCGTGAAGGGGAGGCCATTGCCTGGCACCTTAAGGAAGCTCTCTCGATCCCAGACAACAAAGCCCGCCGCGTCATCTTCAACGCCATCACCAAGGCCGAGATCCAAAAAGCCTTCACCAAGCCCATCGCCATCGACATCGACCGCGTTAACGCCCAGCAGGCCCGACGCATCCTCGACCGCATCGTCGGCTGGGAAATTTCCCCCATCCTCTGGCGCAAGGTCGCCAAAGGCTTAAGCGCCGGCCGCGTCCAAAGCGTTGCCGTCCGCCTGATTGTCGAACGTCGAGCGCGAAATCGACGCCTTCCTTCCCGAAGAATTCTGGAAGATCGCCGGCCTCTTCACCACCGATGGCAAAGCCGCCGCCGCCCTGGCCGATCAATGGCTTGAGTTCCTCACCAACACCGGCAACGGCGAGCGCACCAAAATCGAAAAAGACAAATGGCTCTCCCACAACGGCGCCTTCGCCGCCGAACTCGTTGAATTGGCCGGGAAGAAGTTCGACGTTTCCGACGCCGCCACCGCCCGGCGGGTGGCTGAGTTGCTTGGCTTCCTCCTCACCAAGGAAGAGAAAACCGAAGATCCAGAAGCCAAGGGCCCCGAGCAGCACCAGGTGCGATTCCGCGGCCGCATTGGCGCCGGGCCGGTATTCTCCGTACGAAGCATCGAAAAGAAACGCGTCACCAGCCGCCCTCCCGCACCCTTCATCACCAGCACGCTCCAGCAGGCCGCCTCCAGCCGCATGTCCTTCGGCGCTCAGCGCACCATGAAGGCCGCCCAGACTTTGTACGAGTCGGGCTACATCACCTACATGCGTACCGATTCCACGCACCTGTCGGCCGAAGCCCTCACCATGGCCCGCGCCTACATCGAGAAAACCTACGGCGCGAAATACCTCCCGGCCAAGCCAAACTTCTACGCCTCCTCCAACAAAAGCGCCCAGGAAGCCCACGAAGCCATCCGTCCCACCGACGCCAGCTTCACCCCGCAAGACGCCCATCAAAAGCTTGGCGCTGACGAATACAAGCTCTATCAGCTCATCTGGAACCGCTTCGTCGCCTGCCAGATGCCCCCGGCCGAGTTTGATCAAACCATCGTCACCATTGCCGCCCCCACGAGAGAGGGCGACGCTATCTTCCGCGCCAATGGCCGAAAGCTCGTCTTCGACGGCTTCATGCGCGTGGCCGGCGTCAGCAGCGAAGATCAGCTCCTCCCCGAGCTCAAGGAAAAGCAGCCCGTCCACCCCATCCAGATCGACCCCACCCAGCACTTCACCCAGCCGCCCCCGCGTTTCACCGAAGCAAGCCTGGTCAAGGAACTCGAGCGCCTGGGCATCGGCCGGCCATCGACCTACGCCAGCATTATCCACACCATCCAGGATCGCGCGTACGTTGAGCAGGTCGATCGGCGCTTCCACGCCACCATGATGGGCTCCATCGTCACTGACAAGCTCATGCAGGCTTTCCCCGAGATCATGGACGTGAAATTCACGGCCGACATGGAAGGCAAGCTCGACGAGGTTGAGGAACAACATCGCGACTGGGTCCACCTTCTACGCGACTTCTACGTACCGTTTCACGTCGGCGTCGAGGGCGCACTGGGCAAGCTCGAGCACGCCGGCGGCACCGCCTCGCCCTACAAGTGCGTCAAGTGCGGCAAGCCAATGGTCTACCGCATCAGTAAAAACGGCTTTTTCCTCTCCTGCTCCGGCTACCCGGAGTGCGACGGCACACAGCCCGTCGATCTCCAGGGCAAGCCCACGGTGCGCGAGGTTTCGCAGCACAAGTGCCCCGTCTGCGGCCGGGAAATGATCAAACGCCGCGGCCGGTTCGGGGAATTCCTCGGCTGCTCCGGCTATTCCATCAAAGGCGAGGACGGCAAACCCGCCTGCGCCACCATCATCAACCTCGACAAGCAGGGCAATCCGATGCCCCCCAAGGCCCCGCCCATCCAGACCGGCATCAAGTGTGAAAAAGATGGCGGCGTCATGCTCCTCCGCGATGGCAAACGCGGGCCGTGGCTCGGCTGCGCCAACTATCCCAAATGCCGCAACATCCTCAGCCTCAAAAAGCTGGACGGCGAAAACCTCAAGCAAGTTGAAGCCCTGATCCCCCTGCTCAAGGAAGGCGCTGCCAAGTCACAGGAAATGGTGGCCAAGATCCTCGGCGAAAACCCCGCCGCCAACGGCAATGCGAAACCCGCCACCATCGCCACCGACATCGACTGCGAAGAGTGCGGCAAGCCGATGATTATCCGCAACGGGCGGCGCGGGAAGTTCCTCGGCTGCAGCGGCTATCCCAAGTGCAAAAACACCGCCGAAGTGCCGGCAAAACTATTGGAAGAAATGGGGCTCATCGCCGGCACCAACGGCGACGGCAGCACTAACGGCGACGGAGCGAAGGCTGCGGCCGAGGAAACGGAAATCGAAACTGACTTGAGCGTGGAATAGTTCCGCTATCGCATCCCCGCCGCCCGCAACACCTCATCCACCCACTCCTGCTCGGGCCCAATTAACGGCGGCGTACATGGCTTGGAATAATCAATGCGATTATACCGCCCCATCACATAAGCCTTCTCAATCAACTCCTGCAAATTCAACTTCGCCGGCGCATCCTGTGGCCGCAGCGGAATCTTGATCGTCGGCAACTTTGATCGGATCGAAATCGGATAATGATACGCCCAGCGGTCCTCCGCCGGCGTCACCGTCACACGATACGTCGTCAATCCCCGCTCCGGCGCTCGATACGGCCCAATCATCCGCGTCCAATCCCCCGTCCGGATCAAATCAATCTCCACCAGGTTCAGTTCGCTGTTGATGTACTTCTCCCGTTTCTCCATGTAGTTGAGCAACCCATGCCCCGCTGCCTTGTTCCACGGGCTGAGGATCTCGATGGCCGTCACAATCCGATTTCCCGCCGAATCGTAGATCAGCACCGATCGCTGGCGAATCGGATCTCCCACCATCTCCAACAGCATCGGCTCGTCCAGCACCGCCGTCGATGATTGCCCCGCCTCGGGCTGCCATGAAGTTGGCTTCTCTACCACCCGCACGTCCGGCCTTCTAAGCCATTGCTTCCCCTCCTCCTCCACGTACACCTTTTCTTCCATCCGCGCTACCAGGTCCTCCCCAAGCTGCGGCTGGAGCGCATCCGCAATATAACCAATGAGGCGTGTATGCACGTCCTCCCAGTGCTGCTCCAAGAACGGATCCATGCCTGGGAACGGACTTTTCATGATACCCATTATATCACGCCCCTCCCGCCTGCCTCTACGGCTTCTTCTCCACGATCCACACGTTCCGATACCGCACCGGATTGCCATGATCCTGCAGATAAATGGGCCCAGGCTCCGGCCCCTCCTTCACCGGCGCGGCCGTCGTCGCGTGCGGAATTTCCGTCGCATCATGCACCAGCACCCCATTGTGCTTCACCGTCGCCACAGCGTTCTTCACCTTCTTGTCCCCCTCATATTTCGCCGCCGTGTATTCCACGTCATACGTCTGCCAAGACAGCGGCGGAAAACACATGTTCACCAGGGGCGCCTTGATTGTATAGATGCCCCCGCACTCGTTGTTCTCGCCCTTGAGCCCAAACGAATCTAGGACCTGAATCTCATACCGCCCCTGCAAATACACCCCGCTGTTCCCCCGCCCCTGCCCGCCGGCCTCCGGCATGAACGGCAGCCGAAACTCCACGTGCAGCGTAAAATCCTGGAATTTCTTCTTCGACGTCGGCCCTTGAATCAGCAGCTTGTCCTCCGTCATCTTCCCCCCATCCCACGCATCGGCGTTGCTTCCATCAAATAAAACAATCGCCCCCTCCGGCGGCTTGGCCCCCAGCGTCGGACTCTCGCGCACGACATGCTTCAGCTCGCCAAGGTTGTCCGCCTTGTCGTTCCCAATCGTTATCTTCCCGTCCCAGACTGTTCCGGTCCGATCACCGATGATGAAAACCACCCCCTGCTCCGGCCGATTGTCCCCCTCCACCTTTGTCTTCCCATCCCACCCATCCCCAGGCAGGCCGCCGCCGTAAATAACCGCGTGATATTTCGAATGGCCGTGCGATATGATCTGCACCCCTGTCTTCACCTTGTCACCGCCGCCCGGCGCGGCCAAGTCCCCTGAATATTCGCCCTGAATCGCAAAAGATGCATCCGCCTTGGAAGGATCGTTCGCATCATCTTTGTTGGCCGCGCGGACCGGTGCGAGCAACAGCAAAACGATCAATCCAATACCAGACAAGTCACTCCGAATCATCGTCTCTCCTTTGTGATATCAAGATGTGGCGAAGTGCAGATGAGGTGCTCCACCATCTCCCGCGGCATACTGCACCTCCGCGCCCTTCACGACTTCCTCTCGAAAGTGCCGGCTCAATTCCTTCGGCGTGCGCAGATCCACCTCCCGGCCCAGCATGTCCGTCAGTTCGTTCTCCATCCCCGAAATCCCGAAATACCCCGGCACGTGCCCCTCCTCAAATTCCACCAGAAAATCCACGTCACTGTCCGGCCGAAAGTCGTCCCGCAGCACCGACCCAAACAGCGACAACCGCCGAATTTGGTGCCGACGGCAGAAGTCAGCGATCCGCTCCGAATCCATCTGAATCCGCGCGCTCATGCCGCCCTACTTTGCCCGCAGGCTCTCCAGATACCGGCCGTGCCGCCCGAGGTTCCGACGGCGCAGAAACTCGATCATGTATTTCACGTGCGGGTTCAAGCCGTTCATGGTGTCAAACTCCGCAATGGCCACCGCGAATGGCTTCTCATGATAAAACAGGTTCCGGCAGGCCCGCTCGATGCTTTCGATATCCTCTTCAGCAAAGCTGGCTCGCCGCAACCCGACTGTATTGATCCCCCGCACCAGATCCGCTCCGTCCACTTTGCAAAACGGCGGCACGTCGTGGTGGATGCGCGAATACCCCCCGATAAAAGCATACTGCCCAATCGTCACAAAATGATTCACGCCCACCCCTCCGGCCATATTCACGCCGTCGCCAATCGCCACGTGCCCCCCCACCATCACATTATTTGAGAGGATGCAGTTGTTCCCCATATCGCAATCATGCCCCAGATGCGCGTTGACCATCAGATAGTTGTTGTTCCCCACGCGCGAGCACCCGCCCCCTTTCTCCGTGCCCCGATGCACCGTTGACGCCTCGCGAAATACATTGCCATCGCCAACTTCCAGCCGAGTTGGCGCTCCCTTGTACTTCACATCCTGCGGGGCTCCTCCCAGCACCACCCCCGGATACATCAGGTTGTTACGCCCCACCGTCGTATGCCCCATCAGCGTCACCCCGCTCAAAAGCTTCGTCCCGGCCCCCACGGTCACCTCCGGCCCGATAGTGCAGAACGGCCCGACCTCCACGTCTTCAGCAAGACGCGCCTTAGGATCCACGGCCGAAAGAGGCGAAATCTTCGACATACGATACCAACCACTACCAGCAAACGTCAGACTCTAGCACCTAGCACCTAGACCGGCTCCGCATCCACGAGCATAAACTTAATGTCCGCCTCCGCCGCCAGTTTCTCTTTTACAAACGCTTTGCACCGCACATGCCCGGTCCGGCTTTTTACCCTGACCGTCACCGCTTCCAGAATCAGTTGATCTCCCGGCACCACCGAATTGCGAATCTTCACCTTATCCATGCTGATTAGAACCGCAAGCTTCCCCGTGTGCTCCAGCTTCTGGCTTAACAATATCCCGCCAAGCTGCGCCAACGCCTCGACAATCAACACCCCTGGCATGATGGGCGTTCCCGGATAATGTCCCTGGAAAAAAATGTCGTTGAAGGTCACGTTCTTGATACCCACCGCCTTCTGGTCCCCCACGATCTCCAGCACCCGGTCCACCAGCAGCATCGGATATCGGTGGGGCAAAATGCGCTGAATCCGGCGGATGTCGAGCACCGCGTCGCGCGACACGAGTGCCTCCCGATCCACCAGGTCGCGCTGCTCTAATAGCCGCCGAACCAGCAGGTGATTCAGCTCATGCCCGCTCTTGTGCGCCACAATCCGGCCGCGCACCGGAACACCCGCCAGATACAGATCGCCGATCAGGTCCAGCACCTTGTGCCGCACGCATTCATCGGCGAAGCGATACTGGTTGTCCACCGGCCCATCCGGTGCGATCACCAGCAAATCCTTTGGCGTCAGATGCTTTCCCATCCCCCGCGCCCGAAGTTCCTGCGCCTCGTGCTCGAACACGAACGTCCGGGCCGGCGCAACCTGATGCACAAAATCGCCCGGCCCAAGATCAAACGCAAACAACTGCCGCCCAATCGGCAGCGGCGCTTCGAAATCGTAAATCACTTCCAGCCGGTCTGTCGGCCCAGGCAGCGCGGCAATGGTCGCCTCGCCATGCATCACCTGCACAGGCTTGCGGATGACCAGCGGCTTTAGGTCGCGGTCCTGCTCGACGATGCCAGCCTCGCCGATGGCCTCGACAAATGGGCGGCTGCTCCCGTCGCCTGCGGGCAGTTCCCCGGTCGTCCCTCCCGATATTTTTACAACTGCATTGTGAACGCCCATTCCATGCAGCGCTGCCATGCAATGCTCGATGGTCTCCACCCGGAGTGTCCCATTCTTCAAGCACGTGCGCCTCGGCCGGCGCAGGACATTCCCCACCAGCGCCTGAATGCTCGCAACGTGGTCTCCCTCCTCGCGAAGAAACGTAATCCCCGCACCCGCCTCGGCCGGCGAAAGCGTGAGCGTCGCCGGCTCTCCCGAGAACAGCCCAGCGCCGTCGATGGAGATTTCCCGAGATAATGTCCGCTGCCGCTCACTCATAAAACTTAAACCGCTGACTCAGTAACCACGCCTGACTGTCGAACTAAAAATTATACTGGCCGTGCCATCGGGTAGCGAGAGACGCATGACATCCGATATTCCGCCCAGTATGTTGCCGGCGATGAACGATCAGCAAGGTGATTTCTTCGTTCCCGCCCAGGTACGGCCCTCCAACATTTTTGGCCAGGGTATCTTCGCCACCCAGCCCGTGACAAAGGGCACCATCGTCTGTTTCTTCTCCCTTAACGGCCACGTCATCACCGAATCCGAATTTCTCCATGCCGTTCAAACCGACGAGAAAAACATCATCCGCTCCGGCACCCGATACGTCGGCCACTATTTCGTCTACACCGACAAGCCGGTGCTCTGCAACTACGTCAATCACTCCCTCGACCCCAACCTCCTCTGCCACTGCGGCATCTGCTTCGCCCGCCGGGATATTGCCGTCAGCGAAGAACTCACCGTTGACTACCGCACCCTGATCGACGACACCGACATTGGCGTATACAACGACATCAAAACCGATCAACCGATCAAAGGGTTCAACGCCAGACAAACCCTTCTCCGCACGGCAAAAGAGCTGATCGCCATCCTCAACGAAACACCCGACGATTGGCAAGGCTGACCCATGCAAATAGCGACGCGAAGATGTCTTCTTTGTGACATTTGCAAATTTCGTTGCCCAATTGTCCCAAACCAATACAATCCACTCCTTCGTCGACGTAGGGCACCTGCAAATTAAACCGGAATGGATAACAAAATGCGCACCACAAACGCCTCGTTCTCAATGCTCGAACCTCTCGAATCCCGCCAGTTCCTCTCCATTGCCCCATTGATTGAGCCCATCGTCCCAACGACTGCCATCATCCCCGCAACCACAACCACAACCACCACCTTCTCCAAGGTTCTCAAAGGCCTCTACGTCGGCCACGGCAACCTGGGCGGAGTCGGAAAGTTCGCGGCCAACCTCACCCTCAACGCCCAAAACCTCAAAGGCGGCGTCTCCGGCGTCACCGTAGGCCGAGCCAACGGAACAAGCCTCGCATTCAACGTCAGCGGCAAAGTCGTAAAGAACGTGCTCACTCTGACCGCCGCCCGCGGCAAGGCCCGCCTGAAGCTCACATTGACGGTCAGCAACAAGGGCAAACTGCTCAGCGGCAAGATCGCCTTCACCAATGCCGGCAACTTAGGCAGCGGCACCATCAGCCTCGCCTTCTCCCATCATTGATGCACCAACGGCCGCCGGCGCGGAAGTTGTTTCGCTTCGTGAATCACAAATAGGCGAGCAATCGTTTGCATCTGGAATCGGGTCGCTGCCTGACGCAATCATCGAAGCCTTGCACACCTTTTCGCAGGCCCCAGCCTGCGCTGAAATCTCCAAGATCACGCGAAAGATTAATGCTTTCCAACCATCATTCAGCCGCAATGACTTTCACCCGGACATTGATTGCTTTCCCGTCGAAAGGCGGAGCGCCGCGTACTCTCCGACCGGCGTCTCTCCCGACTTGCCTACCACAAACTCGGCCTTGGGCTGCCGCGGGATCACGCCCCCCGCCTTCCCTTCAGCTACTTGCTTACCGTCCACCGTCAAAGTCATCACGCCATCCCCCTTGAGCGACGCCTGCACTACAAATTTCCCTTTTCCTAATTTCTCGCTCGCCGCGATGCTGGTCAGGACACGTCTTTCACGCACCGCGAAAGTCAGCTTGCCGCCATTGAGGTAGAGCGCATAGCCGTTGGCGGCCCCCCCTTGCGACAAAATCACGCCAGCGGCCCCGGTCGCTTCAATCTCCGCGGATATCTCCAAAGGCTTGCCGCCCACGTCAGGCGCATCGGCGCCTTGCAGCACGTCCCCGCTCTTCCACGGGCCCCCAGCCAGGGCCGGTTTCACCGCCTCTCCCTGCGGGCTATTGTTCCTGCCCCGGCCACCCTTTCCCTCCTCATCCACTTTTCCCGCACCGGGCTTCAGTTCCGCCAGCGCCCCCGTCAGGCGCTGCCGTGCCGCTTTGCTCTGATCCGTATCTTCGGCAGCGGCCACCGGCTTTTCAGTGAAGGGGGCATCCGACATGTCAAACAACTCACCCCTTTCGTTGAGCTTGAATCGGGAATCGCGCACAAACCAGTGGCCGCCAAGCTGCACGTAGGCCCACGGGCGCTTTTCGCCGTCCTCGCCGCGCAACTGGGGGACGAAGCTCTTGCCGTCAATTTTGATATTTTCGGGCAGCTTCGCGCCGGCCAGTTCGGCGAAGGTGGCGTACGGATCGGCAAAGCTCACAAGATCATCAAGCACCTTCCCCGCCGGTGTCACGCCCGGCCAACTTGCGATAAACGGAATATGCGATCCCCCTTCAAGCATGCTGCCTTTAGCACCATTGATCATTCGCCCTTTGAGCGTGCTGGGATATCCGGCGGCCGTGCCGTTGTCGCCAGCGAAGACGATCAGCGTATTTTGCCGTAGTTTCAGCTTCTCCAGTTCGGCCACCAGCGCGCCCACTTGTTTGTCCATGTAGCGGATATTGTCGTCATAGAGCTTGGCGGTCTCGCTCGTGCCTGCGGAGGTGTCGGGGGTTCGCAGGGTCGGCTTGTGAACCAGGTGGTTGGCATAATAGAAAAAGAACGGCTTGTCTTTGTGGCGCCGGATAAAGTCGTAGGTGAACTCCTGAACCACGTCCGGGCCGTAGGAACCGTCCGGGAGATCGATGACCGTGCCGTTCTTGTTGAACTTCGTCTGCCAGTACCAACCGCCGGCGGTGTTGTCGGTGATAAATTCGTCGAAGCCCCAGTCGCCGGGAAGCTCGCCAACCTGACGCCACTTACCGGCGTGGCCGGTGGCATACCCGGCCTGTTTCAGAAGTCTGGCGATCGGGAATTCATCGGCTGACTTTGCCCCCGGACCGGCCGGACGCCACGACTGGTTGGTAATGCCGCCGGTGCGGAATGCATAGCGCCCGGTCATCAGCAGGCAGCGCGATGGGCCGCAGAGGGGAGAGGCATAGGCGTTCTGAAAACGAATGCCCGAGGCGGCCAGTGCGTCGATGCAGGGAGTCTGGTGTTTGTCGGCGCCGTACGCGCTGACGCCATCAAGCCCCAGATCGTCAGCGAGGATGAAGATGATGTTGGGCTTTGAGGGCGCGTCGGCGTCTGCCTTCGCGGACAGGATGCAGAGGGCGACGAACGCAATCGCGATGATGTGCTTCATGGTCGTTGCCCCGGTTGCCCGGGATCCTTATTCGTGCGCTGGGTCGCGCCGTAGATCTTCACTTCGCTGATGCTGGCCCAGCAGCCGTCATCAAAACCGGTCACGGTGATTTTAACATAGCGCATGGCGTGGGCCCTCTCGAATTTCAGATTGCAAGTCTGGGAGCGGGCGGTGGATTTTGTCTGGTCGCTCAGGAGCGACCAGGTGAGCCGATCGGCGGAGCCTTCCACTTTGCACTGATATTTGATGCCGTCGTACGGCCAGATGATCTGGCAGCCGGAAAGCTCGGCCGGTTTTTCAAGATCGACCTGCCACCACTCCGCCCCGCCTTCAGGCTCATCGTCCGCGCACCAGCAGGTGTCGGCGTCGCCGTCGTTAGCGCTGGCTGCGCAGTGCTCGGCATTTTCGATGGAGGACGCGGAGGCTGGTTTGTTGAGGGCGAGGTTAGCGGGTTGCGTTGGGGCGGTCGCCACGCCGGCGTGGCCGGCCGCACAAATGCAGAAGATGATCAGGCAACGGTTGACCATGGCACGATTCTAACGGACGCAAGCAGTTTCGTGGGCCTCATGCGGCGGCGGGCGATGTCGGTATTGCGTGCGCAAAAACGTGTTTAAAAGTGGGGGTGTGAGGATTGGCAAGGGTTTAGGCCGGAAATGTCGGACAAAAGCGCCCCCAAATGCTCCCCAAAACCTCCCCATTTCCTCCCCATTTGACCTTTTTTCGACATAAAATCTCCCTGTTTCCTCCCCAAAGCCGCCCCCTTTTCGACCGGGGGAGGAAACTCACCCCGGAGACACGGAGGCACGGAGGGGGAGAGGAGTTTTAGCGCGGAGGCGCGTCAGATGCGCGGAGGATTTGGAACGGGTAGAGTTAGGGTGATTTTTGAGATGGATCTGGGGGACATGGGCGGGACGCCCATGCTACGAGTGGCGGGAGTAGAGGGGGATTAGGATGAAGATAAAGATTAAGATGAAGAGTTCGCTTTTGGATTGTCAAAGAACACTGCGGACGCGTTGGGTGGGATTTGGTTTGTCCCTCCTTTTGGCGGCCGGAGCTTCCGTAGGGGAAGCTAACATAACCCTATCGTGTAGAGAAGGGATTGTCAAGGGAAATATTCTATCGAGAGGTGAGAAAGATTGGTGTATCGCGGGGAATCCAACTTTTTGTGGGAAAGTCTATCTGCAGCCCGTTCCCACCTGTCTTGATCGGCCCGGCCGGGATTGAATTCGCGGTTACCCAGCCATCCCAATTGCCCGGTTCATGTGGGTACGCCTTGCACTTGATGTGATCATGCAGGCCTTTGCCAGCAGTTCACCGATACTTTCATGCCGCTGCTTGTGCCGTACCAAACTGCTTTGAACGCAGTGGCACCATGTTTGCTTCGCTTCGACGGGACGCGTGCGGTTGTCAGCAAGGAGAACATTATGGCCAAGCGAGCAATGACCAAGGGGATGCACGGGAACAAGAATCGCAAGCAACGGGGGAGGAGTTCCATTACCAACATTCCAGAGCCGTCGGCGACGAATCCGAAGGTGCCGCAGGAGATCTTTGCGGAGGTGAATCGGGGCGTGACGGCCAGTGGGAACATGAACAAGCATCGCGGGGATCGGCGCGACACGAACAGGACGTACACCGGGAACGCGAAGCATGCATCCCGCGGAAGCAACGCCAGGCGGGATGTCTCGACGCGTGCCCGTTGAGGCGTCGGGCTATTCGGGGGAGAAGTCGGCGGGAGAGGGGAGGGGTGTGGACTGGAGTGCCCCCTCCTGGTCTTTGGTCAGCAGTTCGATTTGTCTCTCGGCGCTGTTGAGAACGCCTCGACAGTAGGTGATGAGGAAAACGCCGCGCTCGTACTTGGCGAGCGATTCTTCGAGACCCACTTCGCCGCGTTCGATGTCTGCGAGGATTTCTTCCAGTTCGCGCTGAGCGTCCTCGAAGGACTTGGGGGGCAGGGTATTCTTTTTGGACATGGGGGCGATTATACGCGCAGGAACTTTCCGGGACACGCGGGAAGGGTCAGGCTATATTGAGCGGCATATGCGGCAGATCTTATTGACGAGCTTTGTATTGTGGGTGATGTGCATGGGTGGTGCTCGGGTTGAGGGGGCCGGGGGTGGCGAGGGTGGGAAGGAAGGGGAGAAGGCGAAGATCGCATTTTTTCCGATCGCGGGGACGGCCAAAGAAAGCTTACGCACGAAAATATGGGATGCGCTGCGGGCCAAGCTGGATCGAACCAACACGTATGAGGTGCTGGACGGGCCAAAAATGCTGGACGTGGTGGGCGAGGCAAAAGACCCCGTCACCTTCGAGACGGAGGCGGCGGCCGTCAAAGAACTTGGCGGCATCGTGGACGCCAAGGTGATGGTGTGGGGCGAGATGAACGGCTCGGCCCTTCGATTGAAAGTGCTGGATTTGCGCGAGAAAGACGCCAGGCCGCATGTGATTGAGAAGGCGATCAATGAGCCGACCGATCTGCGGTTTGTTAACGAGCAGATTCTTGGAATCGCTGCCAGGCGTGGCGAAATTTGAGCATCCTTCGGAAGAGGGCCTGACCAACGACACGGCCGCGGCGGCGCTTTGGGCGAAGAACCCGAATCTGGTGAAGAACGGCGACTTTGCGAAGGCGGGGCTGTGGGAGGGGATTTATATGGCCGAGCGGTATGAGGTGGTAGTGAGCGATAGTTTGCCGGCCGTCGATAAGGTGAATATCTACCGGCTGAACGAGGGCGGCAAAATTAACAACGTGCTGGCGATGAAGCTGTCACGCGAGTGCGCGGAGAATAACGGCATGGCCTGTTTGTCAGCGCCGATTCCGATCGATGACAGCCAGCGGTATCGGATCAGTTTTCGATACAAGAGCGACGGGCCGACGCTGCACGTGTTTGTGAAGGGGTACACGATGGAAAAGAACATCAAGGGGGAGACGGTGGAGCGGGAGTGTTACCGGCGGCAGGTGCCGCCCAGCGGGCGCGACGGGAGGGAAATGGGTGGAGGTGGTGGATGACATGAACCCGCAGCATCCCGCGTTTCCGGTGGTGCATTTTCGGATCGACTTGTATGCGTATCTGTCGCCGGGGTCGGTGATGTTTGATGACGTGGTGCTGAAGGCGGTGGGGAAGAAGACGCACATCGCCACACGATGAGGCGATTAAGGGGCCGGCGACGAAGGCGGCCAAGTGATGAGGTTCACAAGAGGATTGCGGAGGCGACGGTGAGTGCGAGGAGGATGATCGAGTTGAGCAGAATGGCGGCGCGAGTGAAGCGTTTGTCTGTGTGAGGACAAAGCTCCGCAAACCAGCTGAGAATGAGGCCGAACATGGGGAGGGCAATCGTGGGGACTAGCCATTGAAGTGTCCTGATCCAACCGGCGCGAAACCAGTAAACACTGGTGAAGAGGATGCAGCCTGCGGAGGCGGCGGCGCAGGCAAAGGCGATAAAGCCGAGGACCGAGTAGCGTGGCGGGCGAGGCTGCTGGAAGGCGATTGGGCGGCGATAATCGAGGACATTGGGCATCAGGTTACCGCCCATTGAAGTTCACCGGGCAGGGGGATGTCCGCGAATTCAAGATGGACGACTCGACGATGAACAGCGATCTGTGCGGGGGAGGAGGCGTGAGCAAGGAGGGGCGCATGAGGAGGGCGCCGCCGAGAGGGACGAGGCATGTCACGGGTTGAACCCGATGTCGAAAGGCGGTTATTGCCTCGATGGGAAGAATGCCGTGAGTGTGCGAACCCGGCAGGAAGCGCAACGGTCCGTTCGATTCATCGCAATCATCCAGGTGAATGCGGAGGGTTGCCATAAGCTCGAGTATTTGCGCGGCGGCTGAACATGCGGGATTCCATTCTTAACCGACCATGGGCCAAAACCGGCTCCATCAAGTCTTTTATGCACCGCGATGGTGATATCCTGGTGCCAGGGGACTTTCCAGTTGGCCTCGGGCGTTTTATCAAACAACAGGGAGCGCACGGGAAAGGCGCGTTGGTGAAAGGGCCGCGTCGATGATTTCCCGAACCGCGGATGAACCGGCGAGGTCGCGGATGACCGGGACGCGGCGAAACAGATCTCGCAAGCCATAAGCCGTGGGATCATCCGCCACTACATGAAGGGCATCCAGAACGGCATGGACTGTGGCCTTATCAATGACGATGGGCAGGATTGCAAAACCATTCTCGCGCGAGTTTGGAAGGTCGAAGGGTATCATGGGGGGATGTTTGAATTGTACCATGGAGGTGTGAGTGAAGCAGACAACATTGGATGCATTACGTGAGCTGATCGTAAAGTTCCGCGAGGAGCGCGATTGGGAGCAGTTTCATAATCCCAAAGACATGGCCATTGGCATCACGCTCGAAGCGGCCGAATTGCTGGAGATGGTGCATTGGAAACAGGGGGCTGAACTGAAAGAACACCTGGCGAAGAAGCGGGTGGAGTTTTCCGATGAGTTGGCGGATATTCTCGGCTGGCTTTTACTTTTGGCCAACGATTATGACATCAATCTGGCGGCCGCGTTTCGGGAAAAGATGAAGAAGAACGCGGCCAAGTATCCCGTCGAGAAGTCGAAGGGCAGCGCGCGGAAATACACGGAGTTGTAGGGCGGGAGGGTGGCGGGTTTGGGTTGTCTCTGCTTTACGGGTGCATCGGGGGAGATTACGCTTCAAGCTGGCTCATGCAATCTGATCCTTCCAATCCGCCGCCGCCTTTTGCCATCATTGCGGGGTATGGGCTGCCGGGGCGGTTTGTAGCCGAGCTGATGGATTACCGGGGGATTACTTATTGTGTCATCGAGGCCAATGAAGACGTGGCCGGGCGGTGCGTGGAAAGCGGCACGCGGGTGGTATGGGGGAACGTGCGGGATGAGCAGGTGCTTCGGCGGGCGGGGGTGGTGGAGGCCAAGCTGCTGATTATCAGCGTGCCGGATGAGGCGGCGATGTTTGAGGCCATTGAGATCGCCAAGCGACTTAATCCATCCATTCGTTTGATGGTGCGGTGCATGTTCACGTCGGGCGGGCTTCATGCGCAGCAACTGGGGGCCGATGAGGTGATTGTCGCGGAGCAAATTGTCGCCCGTGAGTTTTTTCGGCTGGTGGAAAGCCATTTGCCACGGTGATAGCCCGCGATGGCGGAACCGTTTGATAAGTCGCGATCAACAGCGGGGGGAAAGTCGTATAATGCTGGATGGGGCGGCGAGCGGTTGGCGGTGCCTTTGGCGTTGGATTCTATGTCACACAAGAAGCTGGGTTACTTTTTCATGCCGCTCGTGGCGCTGGCCGCGTCAGCGCCAGTGTGGGCGTGCAACGTGCCGGTGTTTCGCTATGCATGGAGCGCTGGCCGGCCGGGGCTTATGACGTGACGGTGTATCGGTCGGATGAAGCGGAGCCGGAGCAGGAGGGGTTAATCAAGTCACTTGCACGGGGGACGGGCGTGGCGGCGAATGCGAATGTGCAGTTGTCGGATGTGAACGTGTCGCACATGCTCAACGGCGGCGTGGCGCCGATGATGCGGGCAAGTTTGCCCTTGGTGCAGGTGGGATATCCGGGGGCGGATGCCAAGACGCCGATTGCGTGGGTGGGGGAATTGCGGGCTGATGAGATGGGGATGCTGCTGGATTCGCCAGCGCGGCGGGAGATTGCGCGGCGGCTGATGGCGGGGACGTCGGCGGTGTATGTAGTTTTAGAGGGCGGCGACGCGGCGCGGGATGCGGCGGGGGTGGCGCTGGTGGAGGCGCAGATCAAGAAATCGCAGAAGCAGATTCAGTTGCCGGATCTGAATGACCCCAACGGCGCCGGGCCGGGGGGAGAGATTGTTGAGCTTAAGTCGGATTTGCCGCTAAAGGTGGAGTTCTCGACGCTGCGTATCTCCCGCAGCGATCCGGCGGAGAAGGCGTTTGTCCAGATGCTGATGGGAATCGACCATCAGGTGACCAAAGAGGTGGGGCCGGCGGTGTATGTAGTCTTCGGCGCGGCAGGGCGCTACCGCCCATGTTTGGCAAGGATTTGATTTCGGCCAATGTTGCATCGTGTGCGCAGTTTTTGGCCGGGGCTTGTGGTTGCGAGGTGAAGGAATTGAACCCGGGGGTGGACTTGTTGATGGTGGCGGATTGGGATGCGATTGTGGAGGGAAGGCCGGCGGTGGAACCAGCGACGCGGCCGATTGGGAAGGCGGTGGCAAAGGGGGGCGTGTCGGTGCCGATCCCGGTGGGGCTGGGCGCGACGACGCAGAAGAGCGCGGCCGGGGCAATGGCGATAAATGGATCGGGCGGGGCTTCGGGTGGCGGGGCGGTGCATTCCACTCCGTTTGCTGTGGTGATTCAGGGAGTGCCACTGGCATACATTGGCATTGGATTGGCGGCGGTGGCGGCGCTGATCAGCGGGCTGGCATTGCGGTCAAAGTTGGCGAAGTAAGGCGGGGTGCGGATGTGGGCCATCATGCGTGAACATAGCATCGAGCATTCGAAGTCTGAGCATAGACCTTGTGTTGAGTGGGCGGCGCGCGCGGCCGGGCCAATGTTGCGTGGATCGCCTTCCTTGCATCGGTGGTTATATTGGCGGGGCTGGTGGGGGTGTTGATGATGGATTGGGGCGGGTCGCATGGACGGGGTGCGAGCACGCGCGAGTCGCAGCAACCGCTGGTGGTGTATTGCGCCGCCAACGTGCAGAAGCCGGTGACGGCGATCGCCAAACAATATGAGGCCGAATACGGCGTGAAAGTGGAGCCGCAATTTGGCCCTTCACAGACGCTGCTGGCCAACGCGCAGCTCAGCGGAAAGGGAGATCTTTACATCCCCTCCGATGACAGCTACATCGCCATGGCGCGGGAGAAGAAGCTGGTGGCCGAGGTGATACCGCTGGCCAAACAGTCGCCGGTGGTGGGGGTGAAGAAAGGCAACGCCAAGAAGATCGCCTCGTTGCAGGACTTGCTCAGGAGCGACGTGCGGCTTGGGCAGGCCGACCCGGACGTGGCTGCGATTGGAAAGGTGGTGCGGGCAGCGCTTTTGAAGAGCGGGGAGTGGGAGGCGCTTAAGGAAAAGACGGTCGTATTTCAGCCGACGATTCAGGATGTGGCCAACGACATCAAGATCGGAGCGGTGGACGCCGGGTTCTTGTATGACTCGACGGTGCGGCAGTATGAGGGGCTGGAGATGGTGAAGGCGCCGCAGTTTGACGCGCTGGTTTCGACGGTGCCGGCGGCCGTGTTGAAGAGCAGCAGTCAGCCGCTGGCGGCACTGCGATTTGCCCGATACCTGGGAGCGAAGGACAAGGGGCAGGCGATATTTAAGAAGATGGGCTTCGAGGTGGTGGAGGGCGATGCGTGGGCCGAGACGCCAGAGTTGAAGCTGTTTGCGGGAGCGATGCTCAGGCCGGCCATTGAGGAGACGGTGAATGCGTTTGAGGAGCGCGAGGGGGTGAAGGTGATCCGGGTGTATAACGGCTGCGGGATTCTGGTTTCGCAGATGAAGACGGGGCAGCATCCGGACGCTTATTTTTCGTGTGATTCGTCGTTCATGAAACAGGTGGCCGACCTGTACATGGACACGGCCGACATCGCGAGCAATCAGTTGGTGATTCTGGTGGCGAAAGGAAACCCGCATCAGGTGAAGACGTTAAAGGATCTGGGGATGCCGGGATTGCGGGTTGGGGTGGGGCATGAGCGGCAGTGTGCGCTGGGGGCGTTACGAAAAAGACGTTTGACCAGGCGGGGGTTACCGATGCGATTGCAGACAATATCAAGGTGCAGGTCCCGACGGGGGACATGCTGGTGAATGAGCTTCGGACCGATGCGCTGGACGCCGTGGTGGCGTACATCAGCAATGCGGCCGCGGCGGGGGACAAAGTGGAGGCGATTTCGATTGATTTGCCCTGTGCAACGGCAGTGCAGCCGTTTGGCGTTGCGAAAGATTCGCAGTACAGGCAATTGATGGGGCGGCTCATGGACAGGATCAAGTCGCAGGAATCAAAGCAGCGGTTCGAGGCGATGGGATTTGGGTGGAAAGCGACCGTGCAGTGACGGCCATCGTGGTTTCCCAGCAAAGGCAGGAAGAACGAGACGTCGCGTGGTGGCGGCGGATGCTGCGATACGCCCGGCCGCATTCCACGGGCCTGGGCCTGACCATGGCGCTGACGCTGGTGGGGGTGGGGCTGGATATCTTAAAACCCTGGCCGTTGAAATTGATCATCGACCGCGTGCTGACGGCCAGGCATGGGGCGTTCGATCCAGGGTGGATGGCCTTTTTACCCGGCAGCGGCAGCGCGAACGGATTGTTGTATTGGCTGGCGGGGGCGACCGTGCTCATCTTCATGCTCCGGCAGGTCGTGTCGGTGGTGCAGGCGCACGTGCAGGCCGACGTCGGCGGACGAATGATCGCCGACCTGGGTGATGATCTATTCGGGCACTTGCAGGGATTGTCGCTGGTCTTTCACGGGCGCCAGCGCACCGGAGATCTGGTTCGGCGGGTCACCACCAATACGACTTGCGTACGCGATCTGGTGTTGTGGGTGATGTTGCCGGCCATTACCTCGATGTTGACGCTGGTGGGTATGTTCGTCGTGCTCTGGCGAATGGATTGGCTCTTGTCGCTGGTGGCGATCGCGGCGGCGGTTCCCCTTTCGATCCTGATCCGCCTGTTTTCCGGGCCGATGAATGAACGCAGCTACGCACAGCAGGAGTTGCAGGGCGAGATTATGACACTTGCCGAGCAGACGCTGACGGCGCTGCCGGTGGTGCAGGCCTTCAGCCGCGAGGAGCATCAGGACCGGCGGTTTCAAAGCTTGTCGGATCGAACCATTGAAGCATCACTGCGGGCGACGGCCTCGCAATTGCAATTTAAGGTAGCCACCGGAACGGTGACAGCGCTGGGCACGGCGGGCGTGATTCTGATCGGCGGATTGCACGTGCTGCGCGGAACGCTGACGCTGGGCAGCCTGCTGGTTTTCCTGGCGTATCTGATTTCACTTTATTCGCCCCTGGAGACGCTGGCGTATTTGTCGGGGAGCTACGCGGGAGCGAAGGCGGCCGGCCGGCGCGTGCTCGATTTGCTTGATTCAGACGAGGGCGTGCGCGAGATGGCGGGAGCGAAAGAGCTGCCGACGCTGGAGGGTCCGCGCGGGCACGTGGTGATGGAGCATGTGACGTTTGGATACGAGGAGGGGCGGGCGGTGTTACGGGATGTGAACCTGGAAGCCCGGCCAGGGGAGACGGTGGCGCTGGTGGGCCCGACCGGGGCGGGCAAGAGCACGCTGGTGAGCTTGATCCCACGCTTTTTTGATCCGTGGGAGGGGCGGGTGACGCTGGAGGGACAGGACGTGCGGACGCTGACGCTAGCCAGCCTCCGCAATGCCGTCGCCCTTGTCCTGCAGGATCCATTTCTTTTGCCGCTGAGTGTGGCCGAAAACATTTCATACGGCAGGCCTGGAGCGACACACGAACAAATCGTGGCCGCCGCCCGGGCGGCCAACGCCGAGGAGTTTATCCTCGAGCTTCCCCAGCAATATCAAACCGTCATTGGCGAACGCGGCGCCAGCTTGTCCGGCGGGCAAAAGCAGCGGCTGGCCATTGCGCGTGCAATCGTCAAAGATGCCAGCGTGTTAATCCTGGACGAGCCGACAAGTGCATTGGACGCACGCACGGAGTCGCTGCTGATGGAAGCACTGGAGCGGCTGATGAAAGGGCGCACGACATTCATCATCGCGCACCGTCTTTCGACGATCCGCAAGGCCAACCGAATTGTGGTGGTCGATGGGGGAAAGGTGGCCGAGATGGGAACGCATCAAGAGCTGATGGCGCGGGAGGGATTGTATAAGCGATTGCATGATCTTCAGTGGGCGAAGCAGTCGGGGGCACTGGCGTGAGGGCGCTGGATTCCGCAAGTGATTCCTGGCCCTGGGAGGTGGGGCCGGCAGCGCCGGTGTTGGTGGGGGATGAGGTGCATCTTTGGCTTGCCGAGTTGGATTTGCCGGACGCGGAGGTAGAGAGTCTGGGGCGGGTGCTTTCGGAGGCGGAGCGGGCACGCGCGGCAAAATTCAAATTTGAGCGGGATCGGCGGCGGTGGGCCGTAAGCCGAGGAATCTTACGCACCTTGCTCGCCCGGTATGTAGACGTGGCGGCGGAGGACTTGCAATTGGTTGAGGGGGCAGGAGGAAAACCCCAATTAGACTGTCCAGGAAACTCTGCAAGAGATATCCAGTTCAACCTCTCCCACTCAGGCGATTTATGCCTTTATGCCGTTGCACTTGGGAAAGCGGTGGGCGTCGATTTAGAAAAAATTCGAGAGGATGTGGAGGCCGACACGATTGCACGGCAGTTCTTCACGGCGCGCGAGGCGAAGATGGTCGCCCAGGCAAAAGGAGAGGCGAGGGCGAACCTCTTTGCGCGACTCTGGACCTGCAAGGAAGCTTTCCTGAAGGCGACAAGTTCAGGATTAGGGAAGGGCATGAACGGATTCGAAATCCACTTAGAGAAGGAGGCGTGGCTGGCGGACGCCGCGGGGAAGAAGATGGAGGGATGGGAGTTGCGGGAGATCGGCCCAGTGGCGGGATACGCGGCGGCGGTTGTCCTCGAAGGGCACGCCTTCACCGTGCGCAGCTGGCGATGGCGGTAACTCGCCAGGTTTTCAAAGCGAGTATATTGTGGTCCAACCTGTATCGCTAAACCTCAACCCTCAAGCGAAGCCAATCCATGGACAAACCAATCGACATCACAAAGTTCATTAACCCCTCCCAGGTCGGAGGTATTGACGCATACACCATTGATGAAGGCGCTGCACGCGGCCTGCGGGTGCTGTGCGTGAACACCGGCGCGGGTCTGCGTTATCGCGTGCTGGTCGATCGGGGATTGGACATCGATCAGGCGTTCCATAACCAGCACAGCCTGACGTTTCTGTCTCACAAGGGAACCACGCCGCCGACGCGCGCTCTGGATCGGGGGCTCGACTGGCTCAAGGGACTTGGCGTGGGGCTGCTGACAAGTTGTGGGCCGACGAATATCGGAGGGCCTTGCAATGATGCGGGCGAAGAACTGGGGTTGCATGGGCCGCATTCCAACACGGCCGCCGCTATCGAATCGGTGATTCACCCCGACCCGCGCGGGGCGCATGGAGATGTCTATCACTGGCGTGCTGCGATACGGCGCAGTTTACGGACCCTGCGTCGAGTTGCGCCGAACCATCACCTCGCGCCTGGGGGGCAACACGATTGATTTCGTAGACGAGTTTTTCAACGCCGGCAACCAGGCTGTCCCGCATCAGTGGCTGCTGCACGTAAACCTCGGCTATCCGCTGATCGATGGAGGCGCGGAATTCTGCTACGACGCGTCTAAGGTGGACGCGCAGGACAATGCCGCGTCCAGGGCGCATTTCAAGGAAGGTATCAACTACAAGCAGATTCCCAATCCACTCGACGCCCACCACGGGCCCGAGTCGGTGGTGGCCTATCTTTATCCCAAGCCCGACGCGCAGGGCCGGGCGACGGTCGGAGTAGTGAATGCGAAGCTGGGGCTCGGGTTCGCAATTCATTACAGCACGAAGGACTTCCCGCGCTGTGGCAACTGGCAGCATTGGGGCCGCCACGAGTACGTGACTGCGCTGGAGCCAATGAACGGGGGCGTCGACGGCCGCGACAAGGACCGCGCCCGGGGCTGGCTCGACTCCCTCGCGCCAGGTGGCAGGAAAACGTATCAATATCAGCTCGAAGTGGTGACCTCCGACGGGCTCGACCGCCTGCGCGCCTTGAACGGCAAGTGACGCCGCCATTCGCACACGATGAAACCAGGGCGTCTGCTACAATTGCCATGATGAACGACATCGGAATCGGCATCGTCGGCTTTGGCCGGATCGGCGCGGAGCATGCCGCCTGGATCGCTAAAGCCAGTGGAGTGCGCGCAGTCGCGGCCGCGGACCAGACGCCCGAGCGCGCCCAGCGCGCCGCCGCGATGGGCCTGCTCGTCTACGAGCAGCTTGATGATCTCCTGGCCGATCCCAGCGTGCAGGCAGTCCTGATCTCCACCCCAACCGCCATGCACTTCGAACATGCCGCAGGGCCCTGGAGTCGGGAAGGCACGTGATGGTCGAAAAGCCCATGGCCATGAACCTGGCAGAGGCGCGATGGCTGGCGCAGGAGGCCGCGAAGATCAATCGCGTCTTGTGCGTGTTTCACAATCGACGCTGGGACATCGATTATTTAACGGTGAAGTCAGCCATGGAGTCGCAGGTGTTCGGCCGGATCATCAACGTCGAAAGCCGGCTGGGGCAATGGTCAAGTTGCGTAGGCCCGGCCGCCCGCGAGTACCGACCCAACTGGCGCAACGAGGCCGCCTACGGCGGCGGAGGACTCTTTGACTGGGGCAGCCACTTCGTCGACCAACTCTGGCGGCTGATGTGGCCAGCCAGGCCCGTACAAGTATTTGCCCAACTTCGCGGCAACGTCTGGACGCGCGATTGCGACGACTTCGCCCGCGTCTGCATCAACTTCGATAATGGCGCGGTGGGGCTGGTGGAGATCAACACAACCACAACCCGCCCACTGCCCCGCTGGCACATCGACGGCACGGCCGGCTCCGCCCAGGGGCCATGCAGCCTCTCATTTGATCTGGAGAAGTGGGCGGAGCTGGAGTTCACACCCGCACCTGGCGCGGGCGTTCAAACGGCGCGACGATTGCCGAGGCCCGATGGCGTGCTCAGCGAGGTGCAGATCTGGGAGCGCTTCGCATCGGCTGTGCGCGGAGAAACCCCACCGGCCGTCGCCGCCAACAGCGTCCTGCCAACAATGGCGCTTCTTGATGCGGCTCGCGAAAGCAGCGAACGCGGAGCGGCCATTGAAGTAGGCGGGGCGGTGGGGTGGGATTATTGACGTCAGGTGCGCTCTTTCGACGCAAAGGTAGTTGATACCTTCGGAGGCACTCGGTGGCACTTGGTGGCCGCTTGCAAATCGCCCCCGTATCTTCACAATACCGCCGGATTTTTGTGGGTACCGGACCGATTTTTTCAGGATTTTCATGCGGAAACTGCTTGTCGCCAATCGGAGCGAAATCGCCATTCGTGTCTTTCGCGCGGCCACTGAACTGGGGCTGGGGACGGTGGCCATTTATAGCTATGAAGACCGCTTCTCGCTCCACCGCTTCAAGGCGGATGAAGCATATCTGGTCGGGCCGGCCGAAGGCGGCGAGCCCGTCAAATCCTATCTCAACATCAGCGCCATCATTGCCGTGGCCAAGGAACATGGGGTTGACGCCATACATCCCGGCTATGGATTTTTATCCGAGAACGCAGAGTTTGCGCGGGCGTGTGAGGTGAACGGAATCCAGTTCGTCGGCCCGACGCCTCTCCAACTGGAGATGTTCGGCGACAAGACGGCCGCCAAGCGCCTCGCTACACAAACCGGCGTGCCGACGGTGCCCGGCACGGAAGAGGCCATTTCTGATCCCAAAGAAGTGCAGGCCGAGGCCAAACGAATTGGGTTTCCGCTGATGATCAAGGCCAGCTTCGGCGGCGGCGGGCGGGATGCGCGTGGTGAAGACGGCCGATGAGCTGATGGAGAAATTGGCCGAGGCGCAGCGGGAGGCCGGGGCGGCCTTTGGACGCTCAGAAGTATTCCTGGAACGCTACATCGCGCGGGCGAAGCACATCGAGGTGCAGCTTCTGGGCGATGCGCACGGAAACCTGGTGCATCTGTGGGAGCGCGATTGCTCCGTGCAGCGGCGGCATCAGAAAGTCGTGGAGGTTGCCCCCAGCATCAATCTGCCGCTGGAACTGCGCGAGCGAATCTGCAAGGCGGCGGTTCAGCTCTGCGCGCCGTGAAATACAAGGCCGCCGGTACAGTGGAGTTTCTGTTCGACCTGGACTCGCAGGAGTTTTACTTCATTGAAGTCAATCCGCGCATCCAGGTGGAGCACACCGTCACGGAGGTGGTGACGGGGATCGACCTGGTGCGCAGCCAGATTCTGATCACGCAGGGGTGCAAGCTGCACGATGCCCCGCTGAGCATTCCGTTGCAGGAGAAGATCGACACGCGCGGCGTGGCGATCCAATGCCGCATTACCACGGAAGATCCAGAGAACAAATTCATCCCGGATTACGGGCGGATCAGTACATATCGCTCAGCCGGCGGCTTCGCCGTGCGACTCGATGGCGGCAACGGCTTCGGGGGCGCGGTGATTACCCCCTACTTCGACTCGCTCCTGGTGAAGATGACCACATGGGGCGGCAATCTCGAGGAGGCGGTTCGACGGACGGATCGAGCCCTGCGCGAGTTTCGGATACGCGGGGTGAAGACCAACGTCCCCTTCCTGGAAAATCTGATCCTGCACCCGACGTTTCGATCCGGCGCCGCGACCACCACGTTTATCGACACCACGCCGGAACTCTTTCATTTCAAGGCCCGGCGCGATCGGGCTACGAAAATCCTGGGATATTTGGGCGATGTGATCGTGAATGGCAGGCCGGATGTGAAGGGGAAAATGGATCCCAAACGGGAGTATGGCGAGGCGCCGATCCCGCCTTATGCGCATGGCACCGCGCCGCCGCCGGGCCTGCGGAACAAACTGCTGGAGATGGGGCCGGAGAAGTTTGCGCATTGGGTTCGCAAGCAGAAGAAGCTGATGTTCACCGACACCACGATGCGGGATGCGCATCAATCATTGCTGGCGACGCGCGTGAGGACGCACGATCTGCTGACCATCGCCGACGCGGTGGCGCATCTGCTGCCGGATCTTTTCAGCCTGGAGATGTGGGGCGGGGCCACGTTCGACACCACCATGCGATTTCTTCAGGAGGACCCCTGGGAACGCCTCGACCGCCTGCGCCAGCGAATCCCCAACATCCCATTCCAGATGCTGCTGCGGGCCAGCAGCGCCGTTGGATATACGAATTATCCCGACAACGTGGTGAAGGACTTCACCAAGCGGGCGGCGGATCATGGCATCGACGTCTTTCGGATCTTCGATTCCCTGAACTCGACGGCGAATATGAAGGTGGCGGTGGAGACGGTTCGCAACAACACCAACTCCATCTGCGAGGCCGCCATCTGCTACACCGGTGACATCCTCGACCCCAAACGAACCAAGTACAGCCTAAAGTACTACGTAAACATGGCCAAGGAACTGGCGAAGATGGGGACGCACGTTCTGGGTATCAAGGACATGGCCGGCCTGTGCAAGCCTTACGCGGCCTTTGCGCTGGTGAAGGCGCTGCGGGATGAGGTGGACCTGCCGATTCATTTTCACACGCATGACACCAGCGGCATCAACGCCGGCAGCGTATTGCGGGCAGCCGACGCCGGGGTGGATGTGGTGGATGCGGCCCTTTCGTCGATGAGCGGAAACACGTCTCAGCCGTGTCTCAACTCACTGGTGGCCGCACTGGCGAATACGCCGCGTGATTCCGGCTTGAACTTTGAAGCCTTGAATCGCTTGAGCGAATATTGGGAGGTGGTGCGGGGGTATTACTATCCCTTCGAGGAGAACATCAAGTCTCCTTCGGCGGATGTCTACCAGCACGAGATGCCGGGCGGGCAGTTCACCAATCTGCGCCAGCAGGCCAAGGGCCTGGGGCTTGGCGATCGGTGGCACGAGGTCTGTGATGCATACGCGGCCGCCAACCAGTTGTTTGGCGACATCGTGAAGGTAACGCCATCGAGCAAGGTCGTGGGCGACATGGCGCTGTTCATGGTGACCAATGGGCTGACCGCGATGGACGTATTGGCGCCGACCAAGCCGCTGAGCTTTCCCAAGAGCGTGGTGGAGATGATGCAGGGGATGATCGGCCAGCCCGACGAGGGATGGCCGAAGGTGTTGCAGAAGATGGTGCTGGACGCGGCGCAGGTCCAGCCGATCAAGGGGAGGCCGGCGCGAAGTTGCCGCGGGTGGATTTTGCGGCGACCAAGAAAGAGCTGGCCGGGAAGCTTCGGCGCGAGCCGGACGATGATGAGGTGAGTTCTTACTTGATGTATCCGCAGGTGTTTCTGGATTATCAAAAGCATCGTGCGTTGTATGACAACACGAGCGTGATCCCCACACCCAACTTCTTTTATGGATTGAAGGTTGGAGAAGAGGTGGCCGTGGAGATCGAGCCGGGCAAGACGCTGATTGTGAAGTATCTGACGGCCAGCCTGCCGCGCGAAGATGGGACGCGGACAGTCTTCTTTGAATTGAACGGCCAGCCGCGCGAAGTGGTGGTTCCCGATCGGCGCTGGAGGGGACACTGCACAAGCATCCCAAGGCCGACGTGGACGATCCGGATCATGTGTCGTCGCCGATGCCGGGGAAGGTTTCATCAGTGCAGATCAAGAACGGACAGGACGTGAAGAAGGGGGAGAGGTTGTTGTCCATTGAGGCGATGAAAATGGAGACGGCGGTCTATTGCCCGCGCGATTGCCGGGTGGGGGATGTGCTGGTGAAGCCGGGGTCGGTTGTGGATGCGGGGGACTTGCTGGTGGTGCTGGAAGAGGAGCCCGGGGTGCGCCGCAGCCGAATTGGAAGGGCGTGAAGGAGGCAAAGGCAGGGGCAACCGCCTGAAGGGTGTAGCAACAATAAGCAAGGCGGCCCCGCCGGGCCGCCTCACTTCAGGGGAAGTAGACTGGGGAAACTTTTATTAGAAACCGTGGCGGAAGGCGCGGGCGAAGGTGCCGGCCGAGTAGTTGCCGCCGGAGAAGAAGCCTCCGCCTTCAAAGCTGCCGGAGTCGAATCCGCCGCCGCATCCGCCATGGCGGCCTTGGCCTGGCGGGGCGGTGGGGTTGCCATCCTGATCGGAGGCGAGGGTGACGCTGTAGGTGCGGGTGGTGGTCGAGACGGTGGCCGTGAGGGTGACTGTATAAATAGTGGTGCCGTTGCCTTCGTCGTACGCCAGGACAGCTTGCGAATCGCTGATGGCGGTGGTGACGTTGTTGGCGGTGGCGAGGGCTTTAAGCTCGGTCTGGGCGGCCGTGGGAATATTGGCAAAAGTGGTGGTGGTGGGCGTGAGCTTGCCGTTGATGTTCACCGTGACTGAGGTTTGGGTGCCGCTGGACGTGAAGGTGGTGGTGTAGGTGGTGATGCTGTTCTGCGTGCGCACGCGGACGCTTTGCGTGGAATCGGTGGCGAGCGAAGTTGCGCCGGTGGGGGCGTTGGCGTTTAAGGCGGCTTGGATCGCGCTGGGGATGACGCTGAAGGGAAGGGTCTCGTTGCCGACGGGATTGCCGTTGGCATCGACGCTGATCCTTCTGCCGTAGGAATCGCTGGTGGCGTCGGTGAGACGAAGGGTGTAGACGGCAGGGCCGCTGGTGGGGGTGGTGACGTTGACAGAGGTGGTGGAGACGGGGGCGGTAAGGCCGAGGGCCGTGGCGATGGCGTTGAATTCGTTAGTGACGGCCGTGTTGTTGATTTCGCCGAAGGTGGTGGTCGATTTGGCGGGGGCGGTGACGGGGTTGCCTTTTGCATCGACGGTCAGGCGGGTAGTGGTGCCGGTGCCGGAGACGACGACGGAATAGGTCTCGGTGCCGTTGGGATCGGCGAGGTAGACGCTCTGGTTGGTGGTCGGAGCGGCGACGTTGTCAGTCTTGGCGAGGGCGGTGAGGCCGGATTGGACGAGTGACGGGGACTGGCTGAACTGGATCGTGTTGCTGCCGGCGGCGTGGCCGGCGGATCGGCCGTGAGAGTGCAGATGGTGGACGGTCGCGGAAAGCATCTGGCGGCCTTCCAGAGGCTCGCAGGCGAAAGGTGATCTCGCGGTTGTCTTGTTGGTATGCGGCATATTCATGGAAGTCTCCTCGGCTATTGAATCAGGTCGTAACGCTTCGCAATGATCGGTCGGGGTATAGTGCGAGCGCCCGAGGATTTTCTTCCCAGAAAATTATTGGCGGATTTGACTGGCGAACCATGATGCCCCCCCTCATCGAAGATTAGCGACTTCTGCGGTGGGTGGCGGCGACTGGTTTGCGGTTGTCGCTTTTGCCCTGGACTTGCTTGAGGCTGGCTTCGAGGGTGGAGAGTAGGTTGCTCGTCTGGGCCGCCCGGCGCGGGTGGGCGGTGGGAACGGTTTGGCCGTGGGCCTTTTTCTCGATGAGGTCGCGGACACGCTGGATGTATTCGTCCTTGTACTGAGCCGCCTCGAAGTGTTTGGTCATCGTGTCAATGATCTGCTGGGCCACCTTGAGTTCGCGCTCTTCAAGGTGGGCTTTGGCTGGAGCTTCGTCCAGGTCGCTGCTTTTGATGACTTCGTCGTGATAGCGCAGGGTGACGAGGCACAGCGCGCCGTCGTCCATGGTGCGGAGGGCGGCGAGATATTCTTTGCTGCGCATGACGAAGCGGACGATGGCAGCGCGGCCGGTCTTTTGAAGGGCCTGGCTCAGGAGCGCATAAGCCTTGGCGCCGTGCTCGCCGGGGCCTAGATAATAGGGGCGGTCGTAGTAGAGTGGATCGATGGACGCGGCGTCGACGAAGCGGTCGATTTCAATGAGGCGGCTGGGGGCGGGTTTTACCTTCTCCAGATCTTCTTCGTTGATGATGAGGTAGCGGTCGGGGGCGATTTCGTAGCCTTTGACGATATGTTCGCGATGCACCTCGACATTTTCCGTCGGGCAGATCATTTTCTGCTGAAGGCGCACCTGATCGGCATCGTGAAGCTGGTGAAAATGGATGGTATTCTCGCGCACGGCCGGGTAGAGCTTGACCGGGACATGGACGGCGGAGACGGAAATTGTTCCAGTCCAGAGGGCGCGGGCACCGGCCATAAGGCACCTCGAAAAGTGTCGCGAAACATGTCGCGGGGCGACCAGATTGTCTATGCGATCATCCGTGACGGGAGGGGTTCCAAACCTGGGGACATTCCAGGGAGCAAAGTGCAAATAGCGCGCCAGCGAGCGGCCGGGAGCTATATTCGGACGCACTGGGAACTTTTTGGCGGGGTGCGCGTCAAAGTTTTCGGACAGGATTGAGGCAAAGACATCTTTCAAAGGAACATCAAAATGCGCCAAGTGATTCGTGCCAGCGTTTTGTCGCTCGCCATTGCGGGATTCGGATTTCTTCCGAGCGGGGCTTACGGGCAGCTTGCGAAGCCGGCGACACAGCCGACAACGACGGGGCAGGCGGATGTGCCGGTGAAGGTGGTGGTGCTGTTCTCCAGCGGGGTGGGGTATTTTGAGCACGAAGGAAATGTGACGGGCAACGGGTTTACGGAGTTGCACTTCAAGACCCAGCAGATCAATGACATTTTGAAGAGCCTCGTGCTGGAGGACCTGGGCAAGGGGCAGGTGAGCGCGGTGGTGTATCCGTCGCAGGATCCGATCAGCAAGACGCTCAAGAGCTTCCAGGTGGACATTACGGCCAACCCGTCGCTGGCAGAATTGCTCAACCAGCTTCGCGGCGCGAAGGTGAAGCTGGCGGTGGGGAGCGAACAGTTGGAGGGGACGATTCTGGGGGTGGAGAAAAAGACGAAGCATTCGGAGGAAAAGGAGAAGGAGAAATCCGAGAGCTGGACATTGAATCTGATCAGCGGCGCGTCGATCCGAGCGATCGCGCTGGACACCATCACCAAGCTGGACCTGGAAAGCCCGGAGTTGCAGGAGGAACTGCACAAGGCGCTGGCGGCCCTGTCGCAGGCGCGGGACCAGGACAAGAAGCCGGTGCGGATTGGATTTAACGGCGAGGGGGAACGGCCGGTGAAGATTGGGTACGTGGTGGAATCGCCGGTATGGAAGACCAGCTATCGGCTGGTTTTTACGGGGAAAGACAAGTCGTCGATGCAGGGGTGGGCGATCGTGGAGAACCAGACGGACAATGATTGGAACAACGTGCAGCTTTCGCTGGTGAGCGGCAGGCCGATCAGTTTCATCGAGGAGCTTTATCAGCCTTTGTATATTCCCAGGCCCATGGTGTATCCGCAGCTTTATGCGAGCCTGTCGCCGCAGACGTACGCGGAGGGGATGGACGCGAAAAAAGATGAGAAGGCGGCGGAGCAACTGGACCGGGCTGAAGCCCTGGCAGACAAGCCCAGTGCGGGCGCGGCTGCGGCCAAGGGGCTGGCCAACGCCGAGCAGGCGCGATCCGAGCGCCGGCAGTATGCTGGACAAGACAGCCTGCGCGAGCTGCAGCAGAAGCGGGCGGCGCTGGATCCGGGAAACAGCGTCACGTCGGTGGCGTCGGCGGCGAAGCTTGGGGAGTTGTTTGAATACACCGTGCCGGTGGTTTCGCTGCCGCGGCAGCGCTCTGCGATGATTCCCATTTTGAGCGAGCCGGTGGAAGTGGAGAGGCTGTCGATTTATAGAAGCTCAGTGCTGGCGCGCAATCCATTGACGGGCGCGCGGATCAAGAACACGACAGGCAAGCATCTGCTTCAGGGGCCGGTGACGGTTTTTGACAACAGCAGCTATGCGGGCGATGCGCAAATTGACGATGTGCCGCCGGGACAGGAGCGGTTGATCAGCTACGGGGTGGACTTGCAGATGCTTGTGGATGCGACCAAGAACCACGAGGACGCGGCCATCGTGACCGGCAGCATTTCCAAGGGCGTCTTGAGCGTGACCTACAAGCACGTGGCGACGCAGGATTATGTGGCGGAGAACAAGGCGGATCATGACAAGGCGCTCATCGTGGAGCACCCGCGGCGGCAGAACTGGAAACTGGTGACGCCGGAGAAGGCGCTGGAGACAACCGATGCGCTGTTGCGGTTCAAGGAAAGCGTGCCGAAGGGTGAAAAAAAGACGCTGAGCGTGAAAGAGGAAAAGATCGACCAGCAGACGGTGGCGATTTTGCCCGGCGACTTTGGCCAACTGGAGTTTTACAGCAAAACCGGGGCGATTCCCAAATCGGTGAAAGATGCGCTGGTCGACGCGATCAAGAGAAAGCGTGCGCTGGTGGAAGTGCAGCGGCAGTTGGATCAGGCCAAGGGGCAAAAGGCGCAGGTCGTGGCCGACGAGAGCAGGACGCGGCAGAACATGGAAACACTGGGAAAGGCCGGCAATCCGCAGAATGATCCATCCTACATCCGCGAGAAAAAGAAGCTGGACGCCGATGAGGATGCGATTGACAAGTATGATGAACAGATCAAGACACTGACGGAGAAGGTGAACGCGCAGCAGAAGGACCTGGAGGATTATCTTGGGAAGCTGGACGTGGAGGAGAAGTAGGCGCGGTGGGTGAGGGGGGGCGAGGAGAGGAGCCACAGAGAGGACACAGTGGACACAGAGGAAGAGGGGGGAAATTGATTCATTGATTCATCCGGTGCATTGATTCATTAGGATTGATTGAGTGGTTCATCAGTGCGCTGAGTCATTGAAGGGAGGGGAGGGACAGCGGGCTGGCGGGGGAGGAAGCCACGTTGCATGCGGGGGTCTGGTGGCTGCCGGGATGCTTTTGGGGCGGGGAGGGTGGAATCGGTGCGCTTGTATCGCGTAACATGGGTCCGACGTTTCTGACTTCCTTTTGGAGATACTCATGGTTTTTGGCCGCCGGGTTTTGGTTGGGTTGTTGTTGGTGGGTGGGGGTCTTTTTGGTGGGTCTTTGCGGGGGGCGGAGGGGGGTGGGGCGGCGAAGATTGAGTTTGTGCAGGAGACTTTGGAGAACGGACTGCGGGTGATTTATGCGCCGTTGCATCAGGCGCCGGTGGTGCATGTGCGGGTGTTGTATCACGTGGGGAGCCGGGATGAACGGCCCGACCGGCAAGGTTTTGCGCATATGTTTGAGCACATGATGTTCCGGGGCTCGGCGCACGTGAAGCCCGAGGAGCACATGAAGCTGATTGGGATGGTTGGGGGAATGTCCAATGCGTTTACGAGCTTCGATCAGACGGTGTATGTGAACACGATTCCGGCCAACCACCTGGAGATGGCGCTGTACCTGGAGGCCGACCGGATGTCGAGCTTTAAGGTGTCGGAGAATATTTATAAGACAGAGCGGAAGGTGGTGGGCGAGGAGTGGGGGCGGATGATGAACAAGCCGTATGGGACGATGTTTGAGGACTTTTTTGCGACCGCCTTTACGACGCACAGCTATCGATGGACGCCGATTGGGAACATGCAGCACCTGCAGGCGGCGCACGTGGAGGAGCTGCAGGATTTTTTCAATACTTATTATGTGCCGAACAATGCGGTGCTGGTGATCGCGGGGGATATTGACGTGGAGCAGGCGAAGGGGTGGGTGCATCGGTTTTATGGCTGGATTCCCAAGGGTGGAGAGGTGCCGCGGGTGGCGAAGGCGGAGCCGGGGCAGACCCAGGTGCGGCGGTTGGAGGAGCCACGGGCGGTGCCGCTGCCGGCCGTGGTGAGCGGGTATCACATTCCGCCGTATAAGTCGGACGATCTATATGCGCTCCAGGCGTTGTCGGACATTCTGGGATCGGGATCGTCGAGCCGGCTGGAGCGATTGCTGGTGAATGGGGAGAACCCGTTGTGCAGCAATGTGAGCGTGATGAATGAGGCGCTGGAAGACGGGGGATTGTTCGGCGTGATTGGGATCGTCATGCTGGGGAAGGACCCGGCGCAGGTGGAGGCGAAGATCAGCGAAGCGCTTGCGGAAGTGGCGGAAAAGGGCGTGACAGAGGCGGAGCTTGAGAAGGCCAAGACGGGAGAGCGGATATCGCACGTGCATAATCGATTGACGGCGACAAGCATTGCGACGCAGGTTGGAGAGGAGGCGCTTTTGGCGGGCGATCCGGGCCGGGTGAACACGGAGATGCAGAAAATCGAGGCGCTGACGGTGGCGGATATTCAGGCGGTGGCGAAGAAATATCTTTCGCCGACGAGCGCCACGGTGCTTCGGATCAAGCCGGATTTTGTGGCGGCGGCGCGGGCGGCGACTTCGCAGCCGGTGACGCCATTCGTTGCGCCGTCGACTCGGCCGGTGACGGCGCGAGAGGTTGTGTT
This sequence comes from uncultured Phycisphaerales bacterium, assembly GCA_963788015.1. Taxonomy (GTDB): domain Bacteria; phylum Planctomycetota; class Phycisphaerae; order Tepidisphaerales; family Tepidisphaeraceae; genus JBBRHH01. The sequence continues at coordinate 519,216 of CAWBEY010000005.1, read as the reverse complement.
TCCGGCGGGGTATCCGGAGCATGCGCCGATCAATACAACGGCGCTTCGGCCTAATTTTGAGAAGGGCACGGAAGTCGTGGTGGAAGGGGCGAAGGTGATCGTGCTGCCGGACAAGCGGTTGCCGCTGGTGAACTGGACGGTGACGCTGCGGCGCGGGTCGCACGCCGAGACGGATGAGAAGGCGGGGCTGGGTGGGATTACGGCCGCGCTGGTGCGGCATGGTGCGGGGGAACTGAATTATGCGCAGTTGAACCAGGACCTGGACTCGCGGGGGATTTCGATTGATGTCACGGATTCTGGGGACATTACCCGTTTGGCGGGGGCATGCACGGTGGAGCAGCTTGAGCATGCGATTGAGAAGAGCCGGGATGTGTTGCGGGCGCCGCTGTTTTCGCAGGAGGAGTTTGACAAGCTGAAGCAGAAGTCACTGAGCGATTTGCAGCAGTATCGGGAGGACCCGGACACGGTGGCGAGCTATGAACTGAGCGGAGCGCTGTTCGCGGGGACGCCAATGGGGAGGCACGCGACGCCCGAGACGGTGAAGAACCTGACGCTGGAGGATGTGAAGGCGTTTTGGAAGAAGATTTATGTGCCGACGGATGCGGTGATCTGCATCTCCGGGGATGTGACGGTGGAGCGCGGGCAGGAGCTTGCGAAGAAGTTGCTGGAGGGGTGGAAGGGGGAGGGGTTGGTGGAGGTGAAGTACAACTTGCCGGCCGCGCCGGCGAAGCGGCGAATCATCCTGGTGGACCGGCCCGAGGGACGCCAGAGCATGATTCGCATGGAGGCGCGGGGGTATGGTTTGCACGATCCGCTGAAGTATGCGGGGACCGTGGGAGATCGGATCTTGAGCCACGGGATCGACTCGCGGCTTGGGCGGTACGTGCGGGCGGAGAAGGGGTATGTGTACAGCGTGTGGGGGATGTTCATGCCGACGCGGCAGGCGGGAAGTTTCAAGGCCGGTTCGGAGACGAGTTTTAAGACGACGGCGGACACGGTGGAGGCGATGTTCAAGGTGTTTGATGACATGCGCAAGGCTAACGTGACCGACCAGGAATTGGCCGAGGCGAAGCTGCGGGTGTCGGGGGGATTGTTGATGGCGATGCAGACGATTCAGCAGCAGGCGTCGTATCGGGTGGAAGCGGTGCTGGATGATTATCCGCTGGATTACTTTGATAAGTATCCGGAGAACATCAATGGCGTGACGGCGGAGCAGGTCCGGCAGGTGTCGGACAAATATATTCGCGATGACCAGATGGTGGTTGTGGTGGTAGCGCCGGCCAAAGAGGTGAAGGAGCAGTTGGATCGGCTTGGGGAGGTGGAGGTTGTGGCGATGCCGTCGCGGCGATCCGGGGCGACGACGGCGCCGAGCGGGGAGTTGGTGAAGCCGGTGAAGTGAGGGTTAGATACAGGCGGCGAGGCGCTGGGCGAAGGCCTGGTGTTCAGGGGTGGCGCAGCCTTCTTGAATTGTGCGGATGGCGGCGGCGATGTCGCCGGCGATGAGGGCGGAGGGTGAAAGCCAGAGGCCGGGAAAGATTTCGCTTTGGTAGAGGCCGTTGGTGAGGGGGAGGGGTTCGTAGCGGCCGTCGCGGAGGACGAAGTAGTCGATGGCGCGATCGAAGACACGCCAGACGATGTATTCGCGAACACCATTGCGGCGGTAGACGTCGAGCTTGACGTGAAGATCGTAGCTGGCGGTGGTGGCAGAGACTTCGGCTACGAGTTCGGGGGCGCCAACGACGTAGCGGTCCTCGATCTTTGCCTGTCCGCCCGCGACTGGGCTGAGGAAGAGATAAACGTCGGGCTGGGGCATATTTTTCATGTCGAGTCGGCAAGACGCATTATCGCCGCCAAGCACTCCCGGCGTGAGGGCGCGGTAAAAAATAAGGCAGCAGGTTAGATCCGAATGGGGAGCTGCATGGTCGGTGTGGGAGACGGGAGGTGCCATGTAAACTACTCCTTCCAACAATTCGGCGTTCTTTAGATCGGGCGTCGCATCAAAGCGTCGCTCGAACTCGTCTCGCGTAAGACGATCGCCGTTTTGGAGGGGTGGGATGCGGGCCGGGGGAGTTGCTGTGGCAGGCGCCAGGGCGGTGGTGGACATGGATCACACTCCAGTTCTTTCAGAGTTTAACCCGACCAAACGCGGGGCAATCCACATTCGCTATTCAAAACAATCGAAAGCCGGCTTAACAAAGTCATTAGACATTTTCGCCTATAATGCGGCAACATGAGACGTATTAGGGCGATGGGTTCATTGCGATGGGTTTTGACGTTGGCTTTGGTTGTCGCGGCGGCGGCGATTGGGGGGTGGGTGTTTTTGAGGCTGACTCAGCCGCTGATGAATGTGACGGATGTGGTGGAGGGGCCGGTGGTGGCGGCGTTTTATGCGACGGGGACGCTGGAGGCGGATCGGGAGTTTGAGATTAAGACCAGCGTTGCGGGGGTGGTGACGAAGGTGCTGAAGGACAAGGGGGATTCGGTGCGGGCGGGGGATGAGTTGGCGGTGGTGATCGATGATGCGCCGCAGACTGGAGCGCGACCAGGTGGATGCGGAGGCGGGGTATGAATTGAAGGCGCGGTGGGCGGATGAGAAGGAATCGCCGCTGCTGCGGGATTTTGATCAGCAGATTGAGCGGATCCAGCAGCGGCTGAAACTGGCGGAGTCGGAGGCCCAGCGGTATCGGCGGGTGCTGGAGCAGAATGCGGGGAGCCAGTCGGACCTGGACCGGGCGGCCAGTGCGGTGCTGCAACTGGTGAGCGAGCAGGAGTCGCTGAAGCAGCAGCGGACGGTGAAGAAGGCGGAACTGGAGATGGAGCGGGATGCAGCTAAGCGGAAGCTGGAACTGGCGAATCGGCGGCTTGAGCGGGTGATCAGTAGTCCGACGGATGGGGTGGTGCTGGATCGGCCGGTGTCGCAGGGGACGCGGCTGGAAATTAATGGGCACATCATGCAGGTGGCGGATGTGAGCTTTGACAAGTTGATGATGCGGGCGCAGGTGGATGAGGAGAACAAGGCGGATCTGCGGGCCGGGCAGCGGGTGTTGATGACGCTGTATACGTTTCCGGGGCGGGTGTTTGCGGGGCGGGTGAGCAAGATTTATCCCAAGGCCGATCCGACGCGGCGGACGTTTGAGGTGGATGTGCGGGTGAATCAGCCGGGGGTGAACCGGCTGCCGGCGGTGCTTGGGGCGCGGCTGGCGGATACCCAGGAAGCGCGGCGCTGCGGGCGTTTTCAGCGGGGATGACGGGGGAACTGGAATTTATTATTGACGAGAAGGCGGCGGCGAAGGTGGTGCCGAGCCAGGCGGTGCAGAATGGGGCGGTGTGGGTGGTGCGCGGAGGGAAGCTGGTTCGGCCGGACGTGACGGTGGGTTTGCGGAGCGTGGAACGGGCGGAAATCGTGGCGGGGCTGCTTCCGAATGACAAGGTGGTGATCAGCCCAATTGGATCGTACGAGGCGGGGCAGCGGGTGCGCACGGGGTTTATCGATCCAGAGACGGCGGCGGGGTTGAACAAGCCCAAGGAGGCGTCGAATTTTAAGGGGTTTGCTGGGTAGTCGTTGCACTCGGTTCTTATGCTCTGGAACATTTCAATTCGATATTTTGTTGCGCACAAGCGGCAGTCGCTGATCTGCATCGCGGGGGTGACGATTGGGGTGACGATGTTTCTGGCCATGACGGCGATGATGGAGGGGTTTTCGGACAAGTTCATTATTGAAACGGTGGAGTCGTCGGGGCACATCATCATTCATGATGAGCCGCGGCAGAAGGAGACGCCGATTCTAGAGCGTGTTTATACCGACCCCAACGCGCTGATTGCGGTTCGGAGCACCAAGCCGCGGGACATCATTCGGAAAATTCGCAATTCACAAGGACTGCTGACGCAGTTGCGGGGGATGCAGGAAGTGCAGGCCGCAGCGCCGGAAGTGACGGGGGCGGCCATTGCGACGTATGGGACGAAAAATTTGAACGTGGAGATTCTGGGCGTGGAGCCCGAGCAGCAGTTGAAGGTGACGACGATTGGATTGAAGCTGACGGAGGGGGATTTTTCGCGGCTGCGAAAGACGGCCGATGGGGTGGTGCTGGGGCGGGGCGTGGCGGAGGTGCTGGGGGCACGGCTGGATGACACGATCACGGTGTCGAGCCAGACAGGTGGGCGGGCCACGGCGCGGGTGGTGGGGATATTCGCCACTGGAGTGACGCCGGTGGATTATTCGCGGGCGTACATGCTGCTGAACAATGCACAGACGCTGCTGGACAAGAAGAACATTATTAACGAAATCGTCGTGCGGACCAACGACTACACGCGGGCGGAGGGGACGGCCAAACAGATCGAATCGTTGTGCGGGTACAGGACCGAGGCCTGGCAGGAGGCGAACGCGAACTTTTTGAAGATCTTTACGATCCAGACGATCATTACGAATGTGATTACGGGAGCGCTGCTGGTGGTGGCGGCGTTTGGGGTGTTGAACATTTTGATTATGGCCGTTTTGGAGCGGGTGAATGACATCGCAATCCTCAAGTCGTTTGGGTTTTCGCGGCGGGACATTACGTGGATTTATGTGTTTCAGGGACTCGTGATCGGGGTGATTGGATCGGTGCTGGGGCTGGTGCTGGGGAAGATGGCGATTGAGGGGTTGCGGGCACTGCCGATCACGGTGGAGGGGCTGGTGAAGTCGGAGGGGCTGTTGATGAGCGAGCGGTGGAGCCAGTATGTGAAGGCGTTTTGCAGTGCGATGGTGGTGGTGGTGCTGGCAGCGGTGTATCCCGCTCGGCGGGCGGCGAAGTACGACCCGGTGGATGTGATTCGGGGGGCGCACTGATCGGGCGATTCAGAGGCCGGTGAGTTGGGCGCTTGCGTCCCAGAGGCGTGCGGCGAGGGAGGGATCGTGGGAGGCGGGGCTGCTGGGGGCAGGTTTACTCTCGGCGAAATAAGTTCCGGTGATTGATTCAAGCTCGGGGTCGGAGGCGACGTGGATGGAGGTTTGCGCGCCTTGTTCGGGGGTGAGGAGGATGGGGCGGAGGATTTTCCAGAGAAGGCCGAAGAAGCCGCCGCCGGAGGAGATGTTGGTGGCGACGCCGCCGGGATGAACGGCGTTGGCGGTGACGTTGGTGTTGGTGAGGCGGCGGGAAAGTTCGTAGGTGAAGAGGACGTTGGCGAGCTTGGAGTTGGAATAGGCTTTGAGGCCGGAGTAGCGACGGGAGATTTGGAGATCGTTCAAGTCGAGGCGGGCGCGCTCGTGGAGCTTTGAGGAGATGGTGATGATGCGAGCCGGGGCGCTGGATTTTATTTTGTCGAGGAGCAGGTGAGTGAGGAGGAAGGGAGCGAGGTGGTTGACGGCGAAGGTCAGCTCGATGCCGTCGGGGGAAAGCTGGCGGCGGGGGCTGAAAATGCCGGCGTTGTTGATCAGGACGTGGTGGGCGGGGTAGCTGTTGTTGATTTGAGTGGCGAGTTGGCGGATCTGTGATTGGGAGGAGAGATCGGCCATGAGCAGGTCGAGTCGGGCGGAGGGAATGCGTTGGCGGATGCGCTCGATGGCGGCGCGGCCACGCGATGGGTCGCGGCAGACCATGAGGACATGAGCGCCCAGCGACGCGAGGCCGGCGGCTGTTGTTTCGCCGATGCCGTTGCTGGCGCCGGTGACGAGGCAGACTCGGCCGGCGAGGATGGGCTCGATGGGTGTGGTGATGGGCGGCATCGTGGGGTTTAACGCGCGAGGCTGCGGGGAAGATCGCGGGGGTCGATGGGATCGCTGAAGACGAAGCGTTTCAGGAGGGCATCGATGGAGAACCAGCCGGGGCCGATAGCCAGCACGATGAAGGAGGTGACGAGGAACCAGAAGGGGGCGCCCGAGGCGAAGGTTGCGACGTCGCCCTTGGCGAAGAGGGTGGAGACTTTTTCAAAGTCGGCGGTGAGGTAGGCGACGACCATGTTGATGACTAGGGCGATGCAGACAAGGCGGGCGCCGAGGCCGGCCAGCAGGAGGAGGCCGCCGAAGGTTTCGACGATGGCGACAAGCCATGCGTTGAATACGGGCATGGGGATGTGAAGCTGCTGGAAGAAAGCGATGGGCCTGTCGATGTTGCCGAGTTTACCCTTGCCGGCCTGGAAGAACGCCCAGCCAAAGATGACGCGGATGAGCAGGAGAAAAAGGGAGACGCAGATGGGGCGGGACCAGAGGACGATGCGGCGGTAGAGGGATGCTGACGATTCGATCGGGTTCATGTTGGCTCCTTGGAATTCATAAGCGGCGGCTTGGGCGGTTCTATTCCCATCGCTGGGGTTTGCCAACGGCTGTTATCGGCCGAAACGGGTCGTGAAGGGTTTTATTTTGCGTTGGCGGAGAGTGAATCGTACATCCCTTTGGCGTCGAAGTGGTCCGTTATCCTGTAGCCGCGAAGTGCGGTGGGAACTTGCGGGCGAAGTGGTCATTTTAGAGTGGGTATTTCAATGAAGTCATTTCAAACGTTCTCGCTGCAGTCACTGGAGTCGCGGGTTTTGATGTCGGCTGCTCCGCATGGGCATGTGAAGGTTCATCTGCATGAGGGGCATCACGAGCAGTCGATCACCGACCCGGTGTTCGCGGCCGACCTGGCTGCGTTCAAGGCGGACATTGCCAAGTATTCTTCGGATGAATCAAGCGGCAAGACGCTGGTGGCCGCTGACCAGGCGGCGCTGAAGGCGGCGTGCGACAAGCTGAAGGCGGACATGGCGGGGATCATGGCGCAGCGCATGACGGATGAGCTAACGTGGTTCAAGACGCTTTCGGCGGATCGGGCGGCGATTGATTCCACGAAGGCCACGGATCAAAGCGTGATCGACGCCGACAATGCGGCCATTGCCAACGATGCGGACGGTTCGGATCAGCTTGCGAGCGATCAGGAGAAACTGGCGGCGGATCAGTCGAAGATGGCGGGTGATCTGACGCCATTGCAGACGACGCTCTCGAATGACCAGGCGGCGTTTCATGCGGTGCGGGAGGGAACCGGGCATCAGTTGTATCTGATCATGCAGCAGGATCAGCCGGCGGTGACGGCGGCGCGGCAGAAATTGCAGGCCGACCAGCAGCAGAACTGGCAGACGAACCACGACGATGCGGTGCAGTTGCACACGGACTGGCTGAAATGTCAGGCGGATCAGGCTGCGAATGGGTCAACCACGATCACGACCACGACGCAAGACACGACATCGAGCACAACGGGCAAGCATAAGAAGGCTTGAGTCTTGAAAAAAACACGGCCGAGGAGATGGGGGTGCGGGAGGGCTCGGCCGACAAGCAGCAGCGAGGATTCCGGACGCAATGGCGGCCGGGATCCTCGTTTCATTGCTGAACCTTTGGGCGGTCCATACCATACGGCTGTTATGAGCAGTGCAGCACTTGATTTGGCCTTGCTTCCGGATGCCGCCGGGCACTTTGGGCCCTATGGCGGCGTGTTTGTCCCGGAGACATTGATCGCGGCGCTGGAGCAGTTGGAGGCCGAGTACAAGCGGCGCACGGGGACCCGGAGTTTGCGCGGCAGTTTGATTATTATCTGCGGGAGTATGTGGGGCGGCCGTCGCGGCTTTATTTTGCCAGGCGGCTGACGGAGAAGCTGGGCGGGGCGAAGATTTATCTCAAGCGGGAGGACTTGAATCACACGGGGGCGCACAAGATCAACAATGCGATCGGGCAGGCGCTCTTGACGCTGCGCATGGGGAAGAAGCGCGTGATCGCGGAGACCGGGGCGGGGCAGCATGGGGTGGCGACGGCGACAGCTTGTGCGCTGTTTGGGCTTAAGTGCGAGGTATACATGGGGGCGGAGGATGTTCGGCGGCAGAGCCTGAATGTGTTTCGGATGAAGCTGATGGGGGCGAACGTGATTGAAGTCAACAGCGGGAGCAAGACGCTGAAGGATGCGCTCAACGAAGCGCTGCGGGATTGGATGGGGAGCGTGGACCACACGCACTACATCATCGGCAGCGTGGCGGGGCCGCACCCGTTTCCGATGATGGTGCGGGATTTTCAGGCGATGATCGGAAGGGAGGCACGCGAGCAGGTGCTGGCGGCCGAAGGACGGCTGCCGGATTGCGTGGTGGCGTGCGTGGGGGGAGGGTCGAACGCGGCGGGGATTTTGCGCCGTTTAGCGCGGATGCGGAAGTGAAGCTGGTGGGGGTGGAGGCGGGCGGGCGCGGGATGGCGCTGGGGCAGCACGCGGCGACCTTGACGTCGGGCCGGCCGGGGGTGTTGCATGGGGCGCTGTCGTACGTGCTGCAGGATGAGGATGGACAGACGGCGGATGTGCATTCGGTAAGTGCGGGGTTGGATTATCCGGGGGTTGGGCCGGAACATGCGTACTGGAAGGACACGGGGCGCGTGGAGTACGTGAGCGCGACGGATGCGGAGGCGCTGGAGGCGTTTCAGATGCTGGCGCAGTGCGAGGGGATATTGCCAGCGCTGGAGACGTCGCATGCGATTGCACATGTGGCGCGGATTGCCGGCAAGATGAGGCCGGAGCAGATCATCATCATTAATCTTTCGGGGCGGGGGGACAAGGATTGTCAGGAAGTGGCGCGGCTGATTGGGACGGTGTAGGCCCGCCTGCCGCATGGGAGGCGGACTGCGCTGCGGCGCTGTCGCCCTGGCACCACCGGTGCCACATGGCGGAATGCGGATTCAAGATTTTTGGTGTACCTCACCGGATCCATGAGGGGCGAGGCCAGCATTCGCCGGCGCAGCGTGAGCCGGTAATCACGTAGACGTGGCAGGTCATTGGCGAGGGTGGAGGCGAGGTCGAGATATTCCTGCGGGGTCGAAGCAATAAGCTCTTTCAGTGAAAGGTTGGCGAGAATGCTGACGCCGCCTCTTCCTACCGACGTCTTCCCACAAAGCGTTATCACCGGGACGCCCATCCAGCACGCATCGAGGCTTGTGGAATGACCGTTGTATGGGAGGGAGTCAAGGGCGATGTCGATTTCGTGGTAATGTCTCAGGTACTCACACTGGGGCCGGACCGGCGCGAATCTGATGCGATCAGGAGACACGCCCCGCTGGCTGAAAGCTTGCACCAGATGAAGAATGGGGCGCGACGCCTGAGGCGAGAGCAGCAGCAAACGTGCGGCATTCATCTGGCGAAGCAGCGCGGACCAAAGATCGAGTGTGAACGGGCTGAATTTTGCCGGGTTGTTGAGGCAGCCGAAGGTGATATAGCCGCGCTCAATCGCCGGAAGGGCGTTCGTGGCGGCCTCTGCGTCGGGGGCCGCATAGCACCAGAAACTGTCTGGCAGCTGGACGGGGCGCTCGTGATCTGGATCGTTTCCATCGCCTGGCGGGTCGAGGTGGACGTCGCTTATGCGGTAGTCAATGGTGCGGAGGCCGGTGGTGGCGGGGTAACCCATGTGGGCGACCTGGATGGGCGCCGCGCGTCGTGCCAGAACCCCAAGGCGGTTGCCGCTCATATGCTGGGCCAGATCGACAAGAATGTCAATTTGATCGCTTCGAATTGCCGACGTCAGTTGCTCATCGGTATATCGGGCCACATCGCGCCAGACCGTGGACACTTCCTGTAGTTGAGACGTTACCGCGTCGGCATGACTGGACGTTGAATAGCAATAGACGTCGACGGCCGTGCGGTCATGTGCGCAGGATGGGAAGGAGATATCGGCCAATGACATGCTCCGAAAGATTGGGCGACATGTACCCGAGCCGGAGCTTGCGGCCGCGCAGGGGAGGGTTGTTGAAGGAGACGGGCTGGGCGTGGGGCGTGCCATGCCGTTGCCACCACGACGACTGTTCCGCGGCAGAGGCTGCGCCGTCCTCGTCCACGAACTGGAGTGCATATATCAGATTGCTGTGAAAGACAGTGTCGCATGGGTCGAGTTGAACAGCGCGGTGATAGTGGCCGATGGCGTCGGAGAGGCGAGCTTGCAGACGCAGCGCACCGGCCAGATGGTTGTGCGCCGCTGCGAAATGAGGCTTGAGCTCAATTGCCCGCTCGAAGCAGGAGACGGCCGCATCGATTTCGCCAATTTCACGAAACGCGATGCCCTTGTTCAGCCACGCCATGAAATGGGATGGCGCCAGTCGAAGGCATTCATCGATGGCGTGGATCGCTTGGCCGGGACGATTCTGGCGAATGTAAACGGCTGCAAGCATGTTATGGAGCGAGGGATATTGAGGCTGCATCGCAATGGCCCGATGCAACAGATCTTCAGCCGCCTGAAGCTGGCCCCGTGAAAGCGCTGACAGGGCGGCTTGATAGAGGGTGCTGATATCCGGTTTCTCGTTCATCGTTAACTGGTAAGCCTCGGGCAAATATCGGAAGCTCCTAATGAGGAGCCGCGCGGGTCGTGGGCGCAGCGGCCGTGAGGTATGGTTGTTTCACCACGGCTGCCTTGAGCTGGGCCAACGACCGGATCGGCGCGGAGAAACCCAGGCGGAAGCCAACGTCGGAGAAACCTTTGGCGGCGCTGCGCCAGTCGGGGACCTCGAATTCCTGATCGACGGCGGCGTGTGGGGGGCGAGAGGGCGGACCCGCCGATCACGTACAACTTTCCGGCATCATCGACGGCGTATTCGGCGACGTTGCCGACGAGGTTGCTGAGGGATTGGACGTTAGCACCGGCGACCTCGCGGAACCATAAGGTGCCGTCGTCGTATTCTTTGTCGGCCCCGACGGGGGGGGCACCAGTGGCTTTGGATTCGGTCCAGACTTCGGCCGAGGGTTTCTCACCGCCGGGGACGAACATGCCGGCATCGGGCGAGGCTTGTGGGCCCAGACGAGAGCGGGCAATCCAGTCGTATTGGAGTCGCCAGGTGCGGTCGCGCAGGTTGGGGCGATCGGCTTTTTCCAGCGATTTGTAGGCGGCCTTCCACTCGGCCGGCTTTTGCAGGCGGGCGCCCATGAGATCGGCGAAGTACATGGCGGCAGCGGCCGACACCTGCTGCATGGGCTGCTTGCGCGAGGGGTTGAGCTCGGGGGCGTGCGCCGGAGACATCGCGCAGAACCTGACGGTTGTCGGCCGTGCCAAGGTCAGGGGGGTAATGATCAAAATCGCCCTGGAGCCAGACCAGCGTGCGGCGGATGGACTGGCCGACCCGGACGTTGGGAGGCCATTCCCAGATGCGCGGGCCAAGACGCGGATCGCCGGCGCGGGGATCGTAGCTGAGGAGCACGCGTCCCATTTCCGGCCATTTACCAGCCGGCGCTCACGACATCACTGAAAAGGCCGAGCGATGTTTCGGTGGTGCAGAGGAAGAAGGGCAAGACGTTGACGTCGGTGTCGATTTTTCGAAACGCTACTTCGATCGAGCGGTCGGAGGTTATGTCGGCGGGGACGGCGGCGCTGTAGGTGACGATGCCGGCCTGATCGTCGTAGCGGAACCGCCAGGCGATGGCCTTGCCAGCACCGGCGAGGGGGGACATGGGGCCGAGTTTTGCAAAGTCGATTTGCGTGGGAGAGGTGGCCTTCCAGGCGCGGAGGGCGCTGACAAAGGCGCTTACATCGGACTGGCCGCGAAGGGGATCGGGAAGAGCGTCGGCGGAGGCCTGCACCTTCGTGAGCAACACTTCGAGAGCGGCGTCGCTGGTGGAGGAATGCTTTGCGTCGGCGAGTGATTGTTGCAAATTAAACAGGGAGAGATTGAAGGCGGCGCGCTTGCCCAGCGTGGAAAGATCTTCGGGGGCGTAATGTGTTTTAAGCCCCAGGGCGTATTTAAGATCATCCTGGGTTGTGGCGCGCTCCAGGAACTGAGCCCAGGTCTTGCGGGCCCCCTGATCGATCTCCGCGCTGCGGCGAAGCCTGCGGGCATCGTCCTTGATGCCTTGATCGACGGCCTTGGTCAGCGCATCGGCAAGCTGAAGGTTCTGGTCCAATTCACGTTGATTGACCGGGCCGGCCAGGTCGCCCATCGCGACCATTCTCGACCAGGCGGTGAGGCGAAGGCCAAGGCGGGTGGAAGCGTCGGAGGCGACGCGGACGAGGCCTTGCCAGTCGGACTTTTGCAGATCGTCGAGCGGCTTGAGGAGGGGGTTGAGAGCAGTGCGGATGGCCGGATCGGAAAAAAGCGAGCTGTCGGCCCACTGGGTGCGCAAATCGGAGATGGACTTTCTCGCCGTTGGGGCCTTTTTCGTCGAGCGCGTAGCCGCCGGCCAGCAGTGTGTCGATCTGGTTGAAGTCGGCGACGAGGTGGGCGGCGTCGGCGGACCAGCGGAGGAATTTGCCGCTGGGCTCGGTCCAGCGGGTTTTGAGATCTTCCGTCGTGGCGTTCCGGCCGGCGTCGGAGCGGAGGTAGGTGATGACGGCCGCAAGGGCCGCGTTTTTTTGTTGTTGGGATAGCTCTTCGAGACGCTGGGCGAGGGGCGGGTTCCATGGGGCGCTGCCCATCGGCAGATCGAGCTTGGGCGGGAATGCTTTGTAGCTGGCGTCGAGGGAGCGCAGGGCCTGGCGCAGGCGCTCGCGGCGGATGCGGAGATCTTCGGTGAGCTGCGCGGGATCGGACTGAACAGACGCGGCCCAGTCTTTGTTGCGCTGGCTCCAGAGTTGTTCGATGTCGGGGACGCTGTTGAGGGTGGAGGTGGTGCAGTCTTGTACGAAAAGCTCGGCGGCTTTTTGCTGGCGCATCATGGCGGCCTGAGCGGCGGCGGCGGCGGTGGCAGTGTCGGCCTCAGCGCGGCGGGTGGCGATGGCCTCCTTGACGTCGCGCTGGAGCTTGGCGAGGGCGGCGTCGATTTCCTCTTTTGCCCCGAGGATCGACTGCTGGTTGTTGCGCGACCACTCCATGCGAGCGGGGGAGAGATTGCGCACGCGGGCGTCGAGGCGCGCGACCTCGGCCTCGAACTGATCCGCCTGTCGATCGGGATCTTTGACTTCCCGAGGGTAATAAAGGCGAAACTGGGGCAAGTCGTTATCGCGCATGCGCGACAACGTTTGCCTCGGATCCCAGGTGAGGCGGGGATCGCTGTTGCCGGACATCTTGTTGTAAGCGCCCGACTGGATCTCACGCAGCCAGGCTTGCAAATCTTCGGCCGTGGCGAGCGTGCGGGATTCAAAGTTGCGCTCGACGTCACTGGTCTGCTGGAAGAAGGGCAGTTCGACGGCGGCGGGGGCGGGCGTTTTCATCCAGGCGATGATGGCGTTCCAGTTTTGATCGCTGAGGATGCGGTCGAGATTGTGGGAGAGAATGCCGAGCGTCTGCAGGCCGGCGGAATCGGGGCTGGGCTGGGTGGCGGCGGCGACGATTGTAGCATAGGTGGCGAGAATGGGATCCTGAATGCGATTGAGGGTTTGCCGATTTTGTTCGATGCGCTGCCACTGATCGTCGATCTTGCGCAACAGCTTTTCGGCCTCGGGCAGTTCCTTGGCGGCCGGGTCGATGCCGCCGGGCGAGGCGAAGCTGACGCGGAGGCGAAGATCGGCCAGATAACGGGCGGGAGCCAGCCAGCCGCGCGACTCGTAAGTGGACTGGTGCTTGGCGAGGAATGCCACGTCAGGGGGCGCTTGCTTGGCGACCTTGTCGCGATCGGATTGCCAGCGGGGCAACTGTTGTAAGACATAGGCCCCCCCTGCCGTGACGCCACCCACCAGGGCGAGGATGAGAAAGATTCGGCCCCAGGGAGCGCGCTGCCGGTGGCGAAGTTGCATTACCTGGGCGGCGACTTCTTCAAGGCGGGCGGGGCCTTCGGGAGCATTGGGGTTGAGGAGGCGGTTGCAGAGGTTGCGCCAGCGGGCGGCATGGCTGCCGAAGCAGTTCCATTCGCGCGCGGCCGGGATTGGCCAGGCGGCGGGGCCGCGAAAAGCTGTGTGGAGGACGAGTTGGTGGAGCAGTTCGCCCAGTTCGTAAAGGTCGTTGATTTCGCTGCCGTTGATAGCGAGGCGCTCGGAGGAGGCGGGGTCGCAGAGGACGATGTCGGCGTCTTTGATGCTGTCGCTGGAGAAGAGGATGTTGGTGGGCTTGAGGTTGCCATGAGAGCGGCGGCGGCACTGCTTAAGCTCCTGCAGGCCGGCCAGGATGGAATCGACGATCTTCTGGATAGCCGCGCCGGTGAGGCGGGCGTTGGAGCTGATGATGTGCTGGGCGTTGCGGGGATAGATGTTGCTGACGTAGTAAGGCCCGCGAGCGCCCACGGCGAAGGTGTGGATGGGGGCCCAATGGGTGCAGCCGGCGTTGGCGACCTGCTGTTGGAGCTTGGCGGCTTCGAGGAAGGAATCGCCCGGCGGGGTGAGGAGATCTTCATCGACGTGGGCGGGAGGCCGAAATGTTTTGACGAAGAGGCCGGCGTCGAGCTCGCCGTCGAAACCTTTAACGACGGAGAGCGCGGCAACACTGGCCGCATCGAGCGCGGCGGGGCTGGGTTGTCGAGACGCCAAAGACATCATCCCTCTCCGACCCAGCGGCTCACGGTAGCCGGGGCATACATACTCTCTCCCGATCCCGCATGGAATCAAACGCATTTTAGGAGAGCACAGTTACTTTGGATACCGCGTTGGCACCCGCTCGCTCGTATGGAGGGCGAATAACACGCTGCGGCGGCGGGAGTGTCAATGTGGGGGATAGGGAAGGGTTGTTGCGCACTGGGGCGTATTGGCGTTTGAAGCGGCTGGGAGGTCATGGAACTGGATGGTGTGTTTGACGACGGAGGAGGGCTGGCCGTCGAGTTCAAGATACGGGCTTAGGAGATAGTTGATGGACTGGCCATGCATGCCGGGGAGGGTGACGTCGCGGCCGACGCTCAGGGCCAGACGGTTGGGGTCGAGATGACCGAAGTAATAGTCGCGCTTTTCCGGGTGCTTCCAGGCTTCGGAGGCATCGACGGCAATCCAGCCGCGCTCTGGCGACCAGAAATGTGCCCAGCAGTGGTAGCCGGGAATTGTGCCGCTGGGTTCGGGGGGCAACTGGATGCCGATTTCGAAGATGGCGGGGATGTTGCTGCGCGGGCCAGGGAGATGAAGAGGGAGTGGAAGTCGGTGCAGTTGCCTTTGCCCACGTCGCAGGCGCGGACGGTGTCGCCGCGGCCCCAGCCGGGTGTGATTTTGTCGTAGGCCATGTGACTGATGACGTAGGTGTAGAGGGATTGGGCCTGGAGGATGACATCGGGCTGGGCGTCGGTGAGTTGGGAGGAGATATGGCGGATGCGGTCGTCGATGACGCCAAGTTTGTCGGCCTGAAGAAGACGGGGATTGGGGGCTGGCTGTCGGGCGCCTTCGGATTCTTCGCGGCGGGTGGCGTCGAAGGTGATGGAGATTCTGGTGGCGGCCGGCGAGTCAGACCAGACGTGGAGGAGGCGATTGCCGTAGGTGGCGTCGGTTTGGGTTTCATGGGGGAGCGGCGAGTCGATTGTTAGATCTTTGATGGTCTGCTGATTTGAACTGCTGGGGATGGGCAGCCAGAGGTCGAGGCGTTTGGTGTTGGGTGGCAGGTCGGCGACGGTTGCGGTGTAGGTGACGTTGAAGCTACGCGATGCGGGGGCGGTGGTGGGCGGGGATGTTTCTGAAACTTGTGTGGTGGAGTTGAGGGGGTTGTCCTGGCAGCCTGCCAAGGCGATGGCCGACACAAACCAAAGGAACATCGAGAGGTGTATTTTCATAATTTCAACTCTGGCATATCGGTATACCCTGCACCGCAAGGATGTGTGAAGAGATGAAACCATCATGTGGCCCGGCGTCCCCGCGAACGCAGGTCGCCTTGTCGCTGGGTGATGCCTTCGCGGTCGAGTTTGTCGAGTAACGGCATCATGATACGCCGGGTGGTGTTGAGGACGCGGCGCAGGTCGCTGACGGTGGCCGGGCCGCGTTCGCGGAGTGTTTTGAGGATGGTGTCGATCGCCTTGACGTATGCGTCGGCCGAGAGGACGAGTTCCTCCCCTACCGCAATGGCCTGGCCGGTATCGAGGAGGAAACGAAGGGCTTGTTGTGCAACCGCATCAGGGGCGAGTTCTTTGCGCGATGGGGGCTCGAGAGGCTTGGCCGCGAGGGCAGCGCGGATTCGGGTGCCGGCCGGCGCCAGGTGCTGCGGAAGGGCGGGGCGGTGCGAGCTTCGGCGGATTTGTGCTCCGGCTCGCACGAACCTGTTCTCGCAGAGTTGGGCAATGGCGAGGTCGAAAACTTCGGAATGAGGGAAACTGGATTGGAGGGTGCCGCGCAGATCGGCGAGATTTGGGCCGGATAGTTCGGGGTGGGCGCGATGATGGGCATCGACGGCCTCGACGAGTTCCTGCTTGAGGGCGTTAAAGCGGCGGAGATCGACGAGGGTTGAGCCTGCCACAACAGCTCGGTTTTGATTGGTCATCTCGACTACGGCGGCGGAGATAGCCGCGGCGCTAAACCGGGACTTGAGCAGCAGGGTGCGGGTGTCGAGTGTTCCGTCGCGGTGTAGAGCGGAGGCGACGAAGGCAGCGGCGTCATGGGGGGCGGCGGCCCGGGTTTCGAGAAAGGCTTTGCGGGCTTCGGTGCGAAAGCCTTTGCGATGTGCATCAGGGTCGAGGATGAACCCCCCTGCCAGGGTGTGTTGGGCCGGCCAGTCGCGGACGATAAAACGGTCGCCGGCGAAGGCGTAGACAGGCGATTGAAACCGCAGTTGGGCGAAGGAGGTTTCGCCTGGCGCGAGTTGCTTCGCGCTGATGAGGGCGACTTTGGCGGGGAAGTCGCCGCTGCCGTGATGGATGTGGACCAGGGCGCCGTCCTTGAGAAGAGGGGATGACTGTGCTTCGCGGCCGGAGCGATGGAGGAGGACATCGATTGTGTCGCTGGCTATGCCCAGGCCATTGAGCGTGACGACCTTGCCCCGCGATACGCTGGTGGCGGCGGTGTGGCCGGTGTCGATCTGGAGATCGGGGAGGTTGAGGGCGACGCGCGTACCGGGAGAGGCCGCCTCGACTTCACGGTTGTAGGATTGGACGGTTCGCGCGCGGGTGGGGATAGCGGAGGGCTGGACGATCAGAGACTGGCTGCGGTTGATGCTGCCGCCGGTGAGGGTGCCGGTGACGACTGTTCCGATGCCGCGCAGTGTGAAGGCGCGGTCGATGGGGAGGCGGGGCTTGCCGATGTCGCCTTGGGGCGGGATGGCGGCGAGCGTGTTGGAGAGTGCCTGTTTCAGCTCTTCGAGGCCGCCGCCGGTGATGACGGAGGTGGGGATGATGGGGGCGCTGGCGAGGGGGGTGCCGGACAGTTTCTTGCGCACCTGCGCGATGGCCTGTTCTTCGGATTGGGCGAGATCGATTTTTGTGAGTGCGATCACCGCATGTCGAACATCCAAATAGTTGATGATCTGAAAATGCTCTTCCGTTTGGGGCATCCATCCGTCATCGGCCGCGACGACGAGCATGGCCAGGTCGATGGAGCCCATGCCGGCCACCATATTCTTGATGAAGTCTTCGTGGCCGGGGACGTCGATGATGCCGACTTGATATTCGAGCGTCGGTGAGATGTGCGCGGGGGATGGGAGACGCAGGTGAGCGAAGCCCAGGTCGATGGTGATGCCGCGGGCTTTTTCTTCGGGGAGGCGGTCGGGATCGGTGCCGGTGAGGGCTTGGACCAGGGCGCTTTTGCCGTGGTCGACGTGGCCGGCGGTTGCGAGGATGAAGTGCTGGGTGTTCATGGGCGATGGTGCGCGGAATGAACCGGCCGGTAGTATGGTACAGGTAAGCACGCTGCGGTGGGATTTGATGGAATTGGAAGGAAGTGACGGTATGGAACAGCTGGATGATCAGGCGTTGGAGGTTCTTTTTCGCGGAGCGCGGACCCACAGCTATTGGCTGCCAAAGCCCGTGCCGGATGAACTGCTCCGGGAGGTGTATGACCTTGCAAAGCTTGGGCCGACGTCGGGGAACACCAGCCCGATGCGGGTGGTGTTCGTAAAGTCGGCCGAGGGGAAGGAGCGGCTTCGGCCGGCGCTTGCTCCGGGGAATGTGGAGAAGACGATGAGCGCGCCGGTGACGGCGATTATCGCGGATGACCTGCGATTTTATGAGCTGATTCCGACGCTATTGCCGCACAATCTGAAGTTCGCGGAAATATTCACGCAGCCGGGCAAGGAGGAGTTTGTGCGGACGCACGCGTTTCGGAACTCCACGCTTGGCGCGGGGTATTTGATTCTGGCAGCGCGGGCGCTGGGGCTGGATGTCGGGCCGATGTCGGGGTTTGACAATGCGAAGGTGGACGCGGAGTTTTTTGCGGACGGGCGGCTGAAGTCAAACTTTCTGATCAATCTGGGGTATGGGGATGCAACGAAACTGCATCCGCGCAGCCCGCGGTTGCAGTTTGAGGATGCGGCACGGATCGTGTGAGAACCTGGCGTTTTAGTCGAGGAACAACGTATGTTTCAGAAGTTCAACCCCCCTACCCGGCGGGCGTTTCTTAAGACGGGGGCGGCGGCGGTCGCGGGGTTGTCGGCGCTGGGAGAGGTGAGGGCGGGGCCGGCGACAACGCAAACTACGTTGCCGAAGAAGGTTCGGATGGGGATTGTGGGTGGCAATTTCGGGACGCAGTTTCAATGGCACGAGCACCCGGAATGCGTGGTGGAAGCGGTGAGCGATCTACGCCCAGAGCGGCGCGATCGGCTGGCGAAGGTGTATCGCTGCCCCAAGACCTATGAGTCGCTGGAAAAGCTGATCACCGATCCGGCCATTGACGCCGTGGCGGTGTTCACGCCAGCGCCGGACCACGTGCGGCATGTGACGGCCGCGCTGAATGCCGGAAAGCATGTGATGTGCGCGGTGCCGGCGGCCATGACGCTGGAGGAGTGTCAACTGCTGCGCGATACGGTGAAGCAGACGGGGCTGACGTACATGATGGCTGAGACGAGTTACTACCGTCAGCCGACGATCTCGGCGCGAAAATTTTGGAAGGAAAAGCGGTTTGGCAACATCTATTGCACCGAAGCAGAATACCACCACGCGGGGCTGGAGGCGTTGTTCATGGAGGGCAACGAGCGAACATGGCGATATGGGTTTCCGCCGATGCACTATCCGACGCACTGCGTGGCATTTCTGGTGGGAGTGACGGGGGAGCGGCTGACCAGTGTGTCCTGTCTGGGATGGGGCGACGATTCGCCAATGCTGAAGGACAATGCGTACAAGAACCCGTTCTGGAACGAGACGGCGTTCTTCAAGACCGACAAGGGAAACGCGATGAAGGTGGCCGTGTGGTGGAAGGGAGCGCACCGCGGGACGGAGCGGGCGACGTGGTTTGGTGACAAGATGAGCTTTCACTGCCCGACGCCCGATGGACAGGCGGCCACGATCGTTCGTGCAGGAAAACAATCTGAGAAAGACGATGCGGGGTTTGAGCGGCAGCTTCCGGAGTTTGAGGTGTATAAGCAGCCGGCGTGGTGGAAGACGGACCTGCTGCCCGAGCCGCTGCGGCATGACTCCGGGCATGATGGGTCGCACACGTTTTTAACGCACGAATTCATTGATGCGCTGCAAAATGGGCGAAGGCCGACGGTGGATGTGTATGCGGCGCTTGCGTGTACTGTGCCGGGGATCGTGGCGCATCAGTCGGCGCTGAAGGCTGGGGAGCAGATGGCCGTGCCGGGGTTTGATGAGGCGTAGGTTGTATGGCTGTCGAGAAGAGAGACGTTCGCGCGTTCTTACTTCCGATCCTGGTAGATCTGGTTCATGAAATCATCCAACTCACCGGCGTCCTCAGACCACGAGCTAAATGCGCTGTGCAAGCTACCGGCCGTACCTGGCGCCAGGACGAGCAGGACTGAAACGGGCTGTCCGTCCGGCAATCCTGGCTGCTCTTCCAGCTCGATGGTCTTGCCATGGATGGTTCCCTTGAGGATGCTGGGGGTGACGTTCACAAAACGAATTATACAGCGATGAGGGATTAGACAGTACAGCGGAGTAAACGATGAGCAATCGGGCATGGATCGTGTTGATGGGGTTCTTGCTTTGCGGCCCTTACGTGCATGCCGAGGTCACGGAAGTTCCCAAGTCGCCGGACGGTGCGGTGGAAGCAACTTTATTTGCCGCCGACCCGGACATCGTTACGCCGATTGGGGCGACGGTGGATGGGCGGGGGCGGTTGCTGGTCGTGGAGTCGCATTCGCACTTTCGGCCTAAGAATTATCAGGGGCCGGCCATGGACCGGATCCGTATTCTGGAGGATACGACCGGGAGCGGGAAGGCCAACAAGATCACTTCGTTTTTTGAGGGCTCAAAGTATCTGATGAACCTGACCACGGATCGGGATGGGTCGATCCTGGTGTCGTCGCGCAACGAGATTTTTCGGCTGGTGCCCAATGGCGACGGAGTCGCGGGGGACAAGATCAGTCTGGCGACGCTGCAGACGAAGGCCGATTATCCGCACAATGGTTTGCATGGGTTGGCGCTGGATGCGCAGGGGAACATTTATTTTGGGATTGGCGAGAATTACGGCGGGCCGTACACGCTGGTGGGAAGTGACGGCAGGAAGTTCAGTGACGACACCAAGAACGCGGGGACGATTTTTCGGGTGGACTCCAAGGGGGGTGGGCTGACGCGGGTGGCGACGGGGTTTTGGAATCCGTTTGCCATTGGGTTTGGGCCGGGCGGGACGCTGTTTACGGCCGACAACGATCCAGATGGGCGGCCGCCATGCCGGTTGATCCAGGTCGTACCGGGCGGGGATTATGGCTATGAGTATCGATATGGGCGGACGGGGATGCATCCGCTGCAGGCGTATGACGGCGAATTGCCGGGGACGATGCCGATGGTGAGCGGGGTGGGGGAAGCGCCCTGCGCCGTGAGGTGGCTGCGTGGGCAATTGTGGATTACGAGTTGGCGGGATCATCGGATGGAGGGGTATTCGCTCAGTGCGAAGGGGGCGACGTATAGCGCGACGATGCGGCCGATAATGGTGGGCGGGCAGAACTTTCGGCCGGTGGGGATGGCGGTTGGGCCGGATGGATCGGTGTTTGTGACGGATTGGGTTTCGAGCAGTTATGAGCTGCATGGAAAGGGGCGGGTGTGGAAGCTGAAGTTTGCCAAGCCGGCGGCGGTTGAACCGGCAACGCAGCCCAGCGCGGCGATGGCGCGGGCGGAGGGGTTGCGGCAGTCGAAGAAGGTGGCGGACTTGCTGGAGGCGATGGACGATGCGGACCCTGTGATCGCGCAGGCCGGGCAGTATGGGCTTTCGCAACTGCCCGATGTGGACAAGATTGACGTGAGCACGCTGGCGTCGGCGCAGCAGCGGATCGGCGTGCTGGTGGCTTTGATCTGGCGCGGCACGGATGCGCGGGAGCAGGCGGGTAAGCGCGTCGCGGACAAGGACGTGCGGGTGCGGGAGATGGGGGTGCGGGTGATTACGGAGCAGGACATCAAGGAGAGCCGGGGGGATCTCGAAAAGATGCTCGCTTCGCCGGTGATGTCGCCGCGGCTGCTGTCGATGGCCGTCGCGGCGGTCTCGCAGCTCGATGGTGAGGCGGCCAAGAGCTTCAACTCCGCGAAAGTGAACGCCTTGCTGCTGGCGCGGCTGAATGCCGCCGATACGCCTGAGAGCACCAAATCGCTTGCACTGCGGATGCTGCCGGGGGACCAGCTTAAGCTCGATCAGGTGCAGGCGCTGCTGAAATCGGCTTCCAAGCCGCTGCAACAAGAGGCGGTGCGGTATTTGAATGCATGCACCGGCAATGGGCGGTTTGCGCTTCTGGCTGACGTGGCCGGTGATGCGAAGAACGATGTTGAGGTGCGGGCCGACGCGGTTGTGGGTTTGTCGGACGACGCGGCGGCGCGGACGGAACTGCTGATGCACTTTGCGCAGGATCAATCTGCGGCACTGCGCCAGGAAGCGCTGCGGTCATTGCGGCCGGTGGCGGCGAAATTAAGTGAATCGCAGCGACAGCAACTGACGGAAAAGGTCGCCGCGGCATATCCGGCGGATGCCGATTTGGTGAAGCGGTTGCTGGGGCAGGCGCTGCCCGCGCGGCCAGAGGAGACGGACATCGCGGGGTGGCAAAAACTGCTGGATAAAGGGGAAGGGGATGCGCAGGCGGGGCGGCGGGTGTTTTTTCATCCGGCCGGCGGGGTGTTATCGGTGTCACGTGGTGGAAGGGCGCGGGAGGGCGATTGGGCCTGATTTGTCGATGATCGGGCAGTCGCGCATGCGCGATCACGTGCTGGAATCAATCCTCGACCCAAGCCGCGAGATCGCGCCGCTGTTCATGCCCTGGACGATCACCACCAAGACAGGCGAAGAGTTTGAGGGCATGCTGCTCAGCCGCGTGGGCAACACGGAGGTGTTCATCGACAGCAACCAGCAGGAGCACAAGCTGCAAAGCGGCCAGATTGTTGATCGGATGATTCGGAAGGTCTCGATCATGCCAACGGGATTGGTGCAGGGGATGACGGATCAGGAGCTGCGGGATCTGGTGGCGTATTTGATGCAGAAGCGGTGAGAAGCATCAGATGAAGTTCAATCAGGAGGCATCGCGATGGACGTGACGGAAATCTCTCGGCGGCATGGGTTCGGCGAGGCGGCGGGCGTGGTGGCGCTTAAGGCGCTCATAGCTGGCGGCGGAAGAAATGCTCAGTTTGATCATCCTGAACTGGGAGGTCGAGGGCAGTGGATGCCGGGGATGATCATGATTGGGGACATGTTCAACAACAGCCTGAAGGCGAAAGTTGCAGCGCTTTTCACGGAGTTGGCAGGGCAAATCCAGGCCCAAGGTAATCGGCACGACGCAGCCGTGAGCCTCAAGTACGGAAGCGTGGGCGGAGTGAAACAATGGTATCCCGCGGATCTAGGTGATCCTTCGACCAGTGGAGAGCAGAACGATGTGCGGTATGCGTTTTTCCCGGCGGCGGCTCGGCTGGCCATCGAGTTGCAGGGTCGTGTGACGCTCTATGATTCCAGCGATCACGACATATACGGCGTGTCGCAACAGCAAGACCATGCAGGCGGCAAATTGGTCTTTGTGAGTCAGCACGGTGTGGTCTCGGTGGATTCGTTGAGGGTCGTCGCGCAGTAGTCGGGAGGTTGCACTTTGCGCTGGGCGGCCCATTTTCGGCATCTGGACGGTTAGTGACAGGGGTGCAATAATTGAGACTGCTGTGAAATGATCGGAAGAGGTCCGGTCAGGTGGCATACCTCGAGATGGATGTGACGGAATGTCTTGGATTGAGAATCGTTTTGAAGAAGGCTTGATCGTTACGAGCATTGATTTTGCAATCAATTGGGCTCGGAAGAACTCGCTTTGGCCGATGACGTTTGGCCTGGCTTGCTGCGCGATCGAGATGATGGCGATTGGGGCGTCGCGTTTTGATCTGGATCGATTTGGGGCGGGGGCGTTTCGGGCTACGCCGCGACAGTCGGATTTGATGATCGTGGCGGGGACGGTGAATTATAAGATGGCCAGCCGATTGAAGCGGCTTTATCACCAGATGCCCGAGCCCAAGTACGTGATTGCGATGGGGGCATGCACGGTGGGCGGCGGGCCCTATTTCAAGTACGGGTATAACGTGGTGAAGGGGGTGGATTTGGTGGTGCCGGTGGATGTGTACGTTCCGGGTTGCCCACCGAGGCCGGAGGCGCTGATGGAGGGGATCATGCGGCTACAGGATAAAATTTCCGCCAAGACGGTAGGAATCGCGCGGGCGGCGAAGCCGGTTCGGGTGGATGGGATTGTGGGGGCGGTGCCGGCGATGGGGTGATTCTGCCTGGTCTAGTGATTCATCGGTGCATGGAATCATTGAATGCGTTGGGGCCTACGCCGCTTCTTCCAATTGCCGTGCGCGATCCAACTCCGTCTCCACCTGATATCCCAGCAGGCGCGACTTCATCCAGCGGATGGCCAGTAGATCGCGGAAACTTCTGAATAAGCGGTTCCAGACGCCGTACTTGGATTCGCCGTGGAGGCGGGGGTTGTTGGTGACGGGGATTTCGCTGACGGTGAAGCCTTCCATTTTCAGGAGGGTGGGGATGAAGCGGTGGAGGCCGCGATAGAGTTTCAGCTTGCTTACGCATTCGCGCTTGAAGGCGCGGTAGGTGCAGCCGGCGTCGGAGATTTGTTCATCCGAGAGTTTGTTGCGCACCCAGTTGGCGATGCGGGAGGAGGCGACCTTGACGAAGTTGTCACCCTGGCCGCGGGTGGCGACGCGGGTGCCGCAGACGCAATCGACGCCGGTTTTGAGGGCTTCGAGAAAGTCGGGGATGTCGGCCGGATCGTTCTGGAGATCGGCGTCCATGGTCATGACGTAAATGCCCCGGGCGGCGCGAAGGCCAGCGTCGGAGGCGGCGGTTTCGCCGCAGTTGTGCCTGAACTTGATGCCTCGGACGCGCGGATCCTTTTCGACCAGCGTCTGAATGACTTTCCAGGAATCGTCCTTGCTCCCATCGTCGACAAGGATCAACTCGCCGGAAATGTTGTTGGCGTCGAAGACTTTCGCGACGGCGGCGTGGAGTAGCGGGAGGTTTTCGGCCTCTTCGTATACCGGCACGCAAATGCTGAGAGTGGGGGTCATCGACGAATCCAAAGTATCACGATTGAGCTTCATCATCCAATTCCAAAAAAGATCATGATCGATCGCGGCCTCACGCATCGGGATGCGTGGCGGCGGCCAGTGCGCGTTGCTCGGGCGTCTCCCGGTCCAGCGCCTCGAGCGCCCGCGGATCGGTTTTTCTTTTTTTATAAATCAGCATGAGGTTGCGCGTGTAAGGAATCAGGTTTGGGCCGTTGCCAAGCATGCCGACGATGTTTCGGATGTGCAGGAAATAGGCCAGCAAAACGAAAGTCCCCAGGACGCTGATCCACCAGAATATCTCGGGGACTTTGCTTTCCTGGTGCTTTTCAGCGTGGATCCACTGAATGAAAAATCGGCTGCCGAAAATGGCGTTGCCGCTCAGGCCGATGATGCACCACGCCCACCCTTCGGCAGGTGTGGAGAATCGCGCGAGAAGCGGAAGATGAAATTCGAGCAACACGTGTTGATTATTTTTTTAGGAAGGCCTTGATCTCGTCCGCAACCAGCTTGATCTCGCCCTCTTCCAATGCCGGGAACATGGGGAGGCTGAGGATTCGTTTAACATAGTCTTCGGTCCTGGGCAGAGATTGCTGCGGGCCGTAGAGATCGGTGATGGCGGGCTGCTGGTGATTGGGGACCGGGTAGTGGACGCCGGTTTCGATGCCTTTTTCCTTGAGATGTCGGCCGAGCGATTCGCGGATGTCGTGGTTGTCCAGGCGAATGACGAACATGTGATAAACGCTCTGCGTTTGGCCGGCGGTGTCGTCGGGGGGGAGCTTTAGACCCTTCACATCGTACAATTCGCGGCGGTACCACTCGGCAGCGCGGCGACGGCCGGCGTTGAGATCGTCGAGCACCTTAAGCTGCTCGCGCCCGACGGCGGCCTGGATTTCGTTGAAGCGGAGATTGAAGCCGACTTTTTCGTGCAGGTATTTGTCCTTGCGGCCATGGTTGCGGAGCATGGTGACTTTGCGGGCGATCTCAGGATCGTGGGTGGCGATCGCGCCGCCGTCGCCGTAGACGGTCAGATTTTTGGAAGGGTAAAAGCTAAAGGCCGCGTGCTGCGTGAGCCCGCCGACACGCTTCTCCTTCCACCGTGCGCCATGGGATTGCGCACAGTCTTCAATAATCCAGAGGCCATGCTCTTCGGCCAATTTCTGGAACGCGTCGAGATTGGCGGGCCGCCCATAAAGGTGGACCGGAAGGATGCCAACGGTTCTCTTCGTGATTTTCCGGCGCGCGTCTTCGGGATCAATGGTGTACGTGTCGTCAATGTCGCAGAAAACAGGCTTGCCGCCGGCATGGATCATGGGCTCGATGCTGGGGAAGGCCGTGAGGGAGGGAACGAGGATTTCGTCGCCGGGCTTGAGATCCTGGGCGATGTGCAGCAGATGAACGGCGGCCGTCCAAGACGAAGACAGGACCACGTGGGGAACATTGAAATAAGCGGCCAGCTCTTTTTCAAAGGCCTTGCACTCGGGGCCCAGAATGTAGTTGCCGCCTTTAACGACATCGAGAATGCGCTGGTTGATCAGCTCGCTTTGATACACGCGCGACAATGGAATCTTCGCAGCCACGGTTGGCCTCCACTAAAAGAACAAAATCAACGGGATCTGCCGGAATACCCTTAAGGCAGGCGCGGCACGGCCGCCACTCGCGCACATCCCTGTGCATAATTTATCGGACCAACGGGCCAACTTCGGAGAATATTGAGGAAAGTCAAGCGATGAACGTGAATTGTTGAGGAAATTGGGGCTGCGGGGGAAAGGGGATTTTGGCCACGGATCAACAGAGATGGACACGGATGGGGGAGGTGATCCGGGTGCGGGAGGTGGGTTGGGTACGAAAGATATGAAGGAGCAAAAACTTATGATTTGCCCTTGAGAGGCTTCCCTTCACCACTCGGCGATCATCGGCCCCGCGCAAACATAACCGTGCCCCCTGAAATTCCTCACCTCACAGGTTTTCACCGCTTCCCGAAGCGGCATGTTCCACCGCCACATCACCGCCACCGGCCCCACCCTCACGATCCAACTCGTTAAACCCTTTCGAAATGACATTTCACACCTCGCTTCCCCGCTCCTCTGTTAATCAACGTCATCCTTGCTCAACCCCAGCCCCAGCAGCGCCGACGGCAGTGCGTATAGCGCCGCCACGCTCTTCTTCACCGCCACCCATGCCGAATCATGCGCAAGGGCTCCCCGATTGCTGCGAGTAGAAGCTGCAGATGGGCAAAGTGAATTTTGCTCCGGTCCACCAGAATCTCAGACCCGAGATCGACAAAAGCGTTCATGGCCGACTCCTTCTTGTGTGTCCGTCATTGCTGAACAGACAAGATCACATAGATGCGAGTAGCGTGCCAAACCTCTCTCTTTCCGCAATTCTGCTGCAAAGGCCATTTGAACAGCACCTTATGCCACTCAGCCTTTTGCCCACCGCGACAGGCGTCTGATAACCGTGCTCAAACTTTGCCGCCCCATGCGCGAAATCGGCTGGCCATGCCTTCGCCCCCTTCACATCACCCACCCGTGTCGAATCCAGGATAGAGGGTCATCCCGCCATCAATAAACAGCGTCGTGCCGGTGATGTAGTCGGCCTGATCCGACGCAAGCCACACGGCCGCATGCCCAATGTCCTCCGGCTCCCCAATCCGCCGATACGGCACCAGCTTCATCAAGGCATCGTACGCCTCCGGCGTACTCCACGCATTCCGGTTGATCGGCGTGCGAATCGCGCCCGGCCCGATGCTGTTAACGCGAATGCGATGCGGCGCAACTTCCTGGGCGATGCTCTTCATCAGCAGCATCACTCCCCCCTTGCTGGCCGCGTAGTTGGCATGGCCGGCCCACGGAATCACCTCATGCACGCTGCTCATGTGGATGATCTTCCCGGCCGCGCACGACACCGCCGGCACCACCCCGCGCCGCTTAAACTCTCGAATCGCCTCCCGCGCACACAAAAACTGCCCGGTCAGATTGATGTCGATCACCTTCTGCCACTGTGCCAGCGTCATCTGGTCAAACGGCGCATCCTGCTGCAATCCCGCGTTGTTGATCAGGATGTCGATCGTGCCGAACGTCGCGATCATCTTTTCAAACATCCCGCGCACGTCCTCCTCATTCGAAACGTCCGCCTTGTGGGCATACGCCTTCGTCCCCCCCGCGCTCGCCAGCGCCACGACGGCCGCCGCATCCTCGTCCCCGCGCACGTAGTTCACCACCACATCTGCCCCCGCCTGCCCCAGCGCAATCGCCACCGCCTTGCCAATCCCAGAATTCGCCCCCGTCACCAGCGCCTTCTGCCCCCGAAGGAGCGGCATTACCGGGACTGCTCGGCATAATCACATCAGGCAATTTCGTTTCTTCATTCGCCATTGCTACTCCCTACAATAATTTCCAGCCATCCGCCGACGCACATTCGAACGCCACAAAATCTAGCCGCATGATATCATCTGTTCCACAGGAGCGATCGCATGAACCTGTCCCTCAGCACAGACACCTCGCGCTTCATCGAAGAACAGGTTCGCCTCGGCCATTATCCAAGCCCCGAAGCCGTGATCGACGCAGCGATCGCATGCCTTCAGGACGACGAGCCCGATCAGGAGACATCGGCCGCCATCGACGAGGCCCAAGCCGAATTCGACTGCGGCGAGGATCGGCCCTTCGAGGAAGTGGCCGCCGAACTGGGACGACGTTACTTGCACAAGTAGCTTCCACCGGTCCGCGGCATTCACGTACCGGCCACGGCATTCGTTTCCCCTGATCTTTCCACCGCCCCATCCCTTCCAACCTCCCCCACCTTCTCCGGCGCCAATACCGCCGCGATCAGGCCCGTCCATCCCGTCTGATGGCTGGCCCCCACTCCCCGCCCGCTGTCCCCATGAAAATATTCGTGGAACAACACCAGATCCCGAAAATACGGGTCCACTGAAAACGCCGTCAAATTCTCCGACCTGGAATCCGACCCACTCGCCGAACCGGTTAGCCCATCCAGATACGCCAGCACTGGCCGCCGCCCCTGCCCATCCCTCAGAAATAGTCGCGCAAGCCGCCGCGACAACTCATCGGCCACCTCGCGGATCGTCAGCATGTTCTTCGAGCCCGTCGGACACTCCACCTTAAAATCATCCCCATAGTACGAATGAAATTTCCGCAGCGATTCAATGATCAAAAAGTTCACCGGCATCCAGATCGGCCCACGCCAGTTGGAGTTGCCGCCAAACAACCCAGAATCCGACTCGGCCGGCTGATACGTCACCGTGAACTGCTCACCGTTCGATGCAAAAACATACGGCGTTTCCCGGTGATACCGCGATAGCGCCCGCACCCCATACGCCGACAAAAACTCCGTCTCGTTCAGCATCCGCCGCAGCAGGCATTTCATCCGGTGCCCGCGCAATAGCGACAGCAGCCGCGTCTCCCCGGCTCCCTGGTCCGTCCACCTCGAAACCAGCCCCGCCAGATCAGGCCGATACGCCAGAAACCATTCCAGCCGCGCCTTAAATTCCGGCATCTCCTCCAGCAACTCCGGATCCAGCACCTCCACCGCAAACAGCGGAATCAACCCCACCATCGACCGCACCTTCAGCGGCACGCTGCATCCGTTGGGCAAACACAACACGTCATAAAAAAATTCATCATCGTTCGACCACAGGTTAATCCCCTCGCCGCCGATGTTCGTTGTCGCGGCCGCGATAAACAGGAAATGCTCAAAAAACTTGGTGGCCAGATCCTGGTACACCGGATTAAACCGCGCCAGCTCCAGGGCGATCCGCATCAGGTTCAGACTGTACATCGCCATCCAGCTCGTCCCATCGCACTGGCTGATAAAGCCTCCCGTCGGCAGCCGCGCGCTCCGATCAAACACTCCAATATTGTCCAGCCCCAGAAACCCCCCCTGAAAAATATTGCGCCCCTGCATGTCCTTGCGATTCACCCACCACGTAAAATTGAGCAGCAGCTTCTGAAACACCCGCTCCAGAAACGCATGATCCGCGCGCCCTCGTTCGCGTCCCGATCAAGCTGATACACCCGCCACGCCGCCCACGCATGCACCGGTGGGTTTACATCGCCAAACGCCCACTCATACGCCGGCAACTGCCCGTTGGGGTGCATGTAGTTTTCGCGCGTCAACAGCACAAGCTGTCCCTTGGAAAACTCCGGATCAATCATCGCCAGCGGGATGCAATGAAAAGCCAGATCCCACGCCGCATACCACGGATACTCCCACTTGTCCGGCATCGAAAGAATGTCCGCATTCGTCAAATGCGGCCAATCCGCGTTCCGGCCGTTCTTCCGCTGCGCGGCGGCGCTGGGCACGCCGGATCCCCTTTGATCCATTCTGGAATATCCAGGTAATAAAACTGCTTGCTCCAGATCATCCCCGCCCACGCCTGACGCTGCACCAGCCGCGCGTCCGCATCCTCCATTCCCTGCTGATGCTCCGCATAAAAAGCATCCGCCTCGCCGCGCCGCACCGCGAAGATCGGGTCAAACTCCAGAAACGGCCGATCAATCGCCCCCTTCGAAAGCCGCAGCCGCACGCGCTGGCACGTCCCGGCCGGAATCACCAGCGAATACCACACCGCCGCCTTCGTCCCCACCTGCTCCGCATTCACCGCCTCCGCCTTCTCATAAACCAGCCGCTCATGAAACCCATCTTTGTCAGTAGCGCCACCCTCCGCCGCCATCCCAAACAGCCGCGGCCCGTTGCTCTCATTCTCACAAAACAGCAGCTCCCCAGCGTTCTCCGCATACAAAAAATACTGCCCCAGCGTTTCATGCTCCAGCACCAACTCCCCCTTCGCGCCAACCCGAATCCTCGGCCGCGCCTCCCCCGTCTTCCAACTCCACGTGTTGCGAAACCACGCCTGCGGCAGCAGGTGAAGCGGCGCACCGTCCGGCCCACGGTTGTGCGCCGTGATCTCAATCAAAATGTCCTCCACGCCGGCCTTCGCATACTCCACAACCACGTCAAAATACCGGCTCCCCTCAAACACCCCCGTATCCAGAATCTCATACTCCCGCTCTCCCTTGCCACGCCGCCGATTCTCCTCCACCAGCTTCGCATATGGATACTCCGCCTGCGGATACTTGTAGAGCATCTTCAGATACGAATGCGTCGGCGTCGCGTCCACGTAATAATAAAGCTCCTTCACATCCTCCCCATGGTTCCCCTCCGATCCCGTCAGCCCGAATAGCCGCTCCTTCAGGATCGGGTCCTTCCCATTCCACAGCGCCACCGAAAAACAAAGCCGCTGCTCGATATCGCTGATCCCCGCTATCCCATCCTCTCCCCACCGATACACCCGGCTGCGCGCCTGGTCATGCGTAAAATAGTCCCACGCCGATCCATCCGCGGCTATAATCCTCCCGCACCGTCCCCCACTGCCGCTCTGACAAATATGGCCCCCACAACCGCCACGCCGCCAGCCCCTCCCGATCCTGATCCAGCCGTGCCCGCTCCGCATTCCCCGCATCCGCCGTATGAACCGACATCAAAAACTCCTCTGCGTATCACCAGACAAGATGCCGCCAGGCCCAATCGGCCACAACCACCGTCCCCCCCACCTCACCTGTAACCGACCCGAACCTCCTCCGCAATCAGCTTTACGCGAACCGGTGTTAAACGAGGCGAACACGCAGAACGGGGCCGTTCAAGACGCGATTAAGCAAGGGAAGGCAAAGTTCGGCAGATAACGGGGGACTCGACTGCGTCCAAATCGCGAAGATCAAAAGAGTGAATAGCGCTGGGCGAGTGGAAGTTCGGCCGAGGGCTCACAGGTGAGGTGTTGGCCATCGGCGCGGACTTCGAAGGTTTCCGGGTTTACTTCGATCATCGGGGTGGCGTCGTTGAGCTTCATGTCGCGTTTGCCGATGTTTCGGCAGTTGCGCACCGGCTCGATGCGCTTGGTGAGGTTGTAGGAGGCGGCGACGCCGTTGGTGATGGAGGCCTGGCTGACGAAGGCGATAGAGGTGGCGCCGGTGGCGCGGCCGAGGCTGGCGAACATGGGGCGCATGTAGAGGGGCTGGGGGGTGGGGATGGAGGCGTTGGGGTCGCCCATTTGCGCCCAGGCGATGAGGCCGCCTTTAATGACGAGCTCGGGCTTGGCGCCGAAGAAGGCCGGACGCCAGAGGACCAGGTCCGCGAGCTTGCCGACTTCGACGGAGCCGACGAGATGGCCAACGCCGTGAGCGATGGCGGGGTTGATGGTGTACTTGGCGATGTAGCGCTTGATGCGGAAGTTGTCGTGGGGGGAGGGGTGAGGGTTCAGGGTTCGGGGTTGAGGGTTCAGGGATTCAGGTAGGTGGCCGCGTTGGCGTTTCATTTTGTCGGCGGTTTGCCAGGTGCGGGTGATGACTTCGCCGATGCGGCCCATGGCCTGGGAATCCGACGAGATGATGGAGATGGCGCCCAAGTCGTGCAGGATATCTTCGGCCGCGATGGTTTCGCCGCGGATGCGGCTTTCGGCGAAGGCGACGTCTTCGGGGAGATCTTTATCGAGGTGGTGGCAGACCATGAGCATGTCGAGATGTTCATCGAGAGTGTTGATCGTGTAGGGGCGGGTGGGGTTGGTGGAGGAGGGGATGACGTTGGGCTCGCCGCAAACGCGAATGATGTCCGGGGCGTGGCCGCCGCCGGCGCCTTCGGAGTGGTAGGTGTGAATGGTTCGGCCCTTGAAGGCCGCGATGGAGGCTTCGACAAAGCCGGATTCGTTGAGGGTGTCGGTGTGGATGGTGACCTGAACATCGTGCTGATCGGCGACGGAGAGACAGCAGTCGATGGCGGCGGGGGTAGTGCCCCAATCTTCGTGGAGCTTAAGGCCGATAGCGCCGGCGTTGATCTGATCGGCAAGGCCTTCGGGGAGGGACGTGTTGCCTTTGCCGGTGAAGCCGAAGTTGAGGGGGAGGGAATCGGTGGCCTGGAGCATGGAGCGCAGGTAGAAGGAGCCGGGGGTGCATGTGGTGGCGCAGGTGCCGGTGGCCGGGCCGGTGCCGCCGCCGATCATGGTGGTGAGGCCGGCGGCGATGGCCTCGTGGGCCTGCTGGGGGCAGATGAAGTGGATGTGGGTATCGAGGCCGCCGGCGGTGAGGATCAGGCCTTCGCCGGCGATGACTTCGGTGGTGACGCCGACGATCATGTTGGGTGAGACGCCGGCCATGACATCGGGATTGCCGGCCTTACCGATGGCGGCGATGAGGCCGTTTTTGATGCCGATGTCGGCCTTGTAGATGCCGGTGTAATCCACGACCAGTGCGTTGGTGATGACGCAATCGAGGGCGTCTTTGTCACCGACGCCGGCCATCTGGCCCATCCCTTCCCGAATGGTTTTGCCGCCGCCGAATTTGCATTCGTCGCCATAAACCGCGAAGTCATGTTCGACTTCGAGGACCAGCGAGGTGTCGGCCAGGCGCACGCGGTCGCCGGTGGTCGGGCCGTAAATGTCGGCGTAGGTGGTGCGGGGGATGGAGTGAGGCATTGATGAATCCTATCCAATGAACTTAATAGGCGGTGGCGCGTCTTCAACTGCGGTGAGCATATAAACTCGGGCGACGGACAGAGAACCGCTCTCGCATTAGGCGACCAGACGAGCTGTCGCTCAATAGATGATCTTTCGCAGAGTCTTTGCCAGCGTGACTCGTGCCAGCCTCCCTCTGAGGCGGCACAATTGACAGCACGATGCCTACCGCTGCTTCAAATAATCTTCGATCAGCGAAGCCTTCTTCGCTAGAAAGCTTACATGCTGGGTTGAGGCTTCCATGAAGTTTGCCAGGGACTTGGCGGTTTGCTCGAATGCTTCGGAGAACTTACGTTGCTCCTGGTCTCGCCAGGTGCTTTCCAAGTTGCGCATGCGGGAGTGCAGGCCGCCCATCAGGCTTTGGAGTTCGGTGTTGAAGCGGTTGAGGTCTTGCGCGAAGCGGCGCAGTTCGGCCGGGTCTACGTTGGCTTTTCCCATCTGGCGTTCTCCGTGTTGATGTCCCGCTCATTGTAGCGTGACAGCGGGGCGCTGCGAGACTCGATGATGTCAGATTGAGCGGCAGGTTAAGCCGAGGGGCGATCGTGCCGAAAGATCAAGATGGCCACTTTTGTTCACACCGCCCAGGGATCGTTCAACATCAATTACATTGCCCGCTTTTCGATGGGACAGGACGACAGTGGCCGGCCGGGCCTGGTGCTGATCGTGGTGATGGGTCAGGCGAGTGATCGGATTCTGATTGAAGGCGACGAAGGTCAGCGTGCCTACGAGATCCTGCTGCAGTTTTCGGCTGAGCGGGAACTGGGCAAGACGCAAACGCTTGATGCTCAGTCGTTGTTGAAGGCCGCCTGAAGGCTGGATTCATTTCAATTGCCCCGGCTCAGTGCCTTGGTTAAGGCTTCCACGCTCGTCATCGGCGAAGAGCAGGTGTTGTCCTTGCACACGAAGGCGGCGGCGTTCTTGAGGGGTGGATATTCCACGTCCGGGTTTGGGAGGGGCGGGCCGGATGGATCGAGCCACTCCAGCCTGGCGTAGCCCGCACAATGCCGCAGAGCCTGGGCATAAAGCTCGGCAGCGCGGGCGTCGTCCTTCCTTCCGACAACGGTCACGTGCAGCGGCGGCCTTCGCAATTCGTCATCGGCCAACAAGATCCCCGCAACAGAAAACCCGCGCGATTTGACAACTTGTGGCGACGCTAGAAATCGCATCTCCTCCTGAGCCAGCTTTTGATATTCGTCTTTGCCGCTGTAGTGGAAGAGCAGGATAAGAAAACGGACGGAGGCCACGTTCTCATCGACCTCGGCTACGGGCGACGGCAGTCGTCCTGTCCGAAGTTCGCTTGTCAATAAACCTGGGGAGCCGGAGGTATTTTTGAAATGTGACGAGATAAATGATGCCGCAGCTTCTGCACGCTTCAGCCAGGCGACATCCGCGGTGGCTTTGTAGAGGGTCAGGAATGCGCGGCCCATCTGAAGTGTGTCGCCGAGAAATGGTCCGCCCCTATCGTCCGCACCGTGACGAAAGCCGCCTCCCTCAATTGCGCAATGGTCCATCACCCAACCGGCCGCGATTTGTGCTTCCTTTAGAGCTGCTTCATCGCCGGTTGCGGCGTATAGCGTCGCGAGAGACTGGATTGCCGATCCATTTTCGCGCGCATACGTATGCATATCAACGCGCGGCACACCCAGCTTTCTTCGGCCTGCATCATCGAGCGCGTAATACTCGCCGCTGTGCTGGCCGGGAACCAAATCCGCGTCCTGGCTGACATAGAACGCGCCATCAGGGCTCTTGAGGAAGGTCGTCATGAATCGATGGATTTCGGCGGCCGCCTTCAGATATGAATCATCGTGCCACATCGCATGCGCTCAGCGCATAGGTCCGCAGGTTCTCGGCCTGGAACTGCATGATTTTCTCGAAATGCGGATGCTCCCAGTCGCCGTCGGTTGAGTATTGATAGACGCCGCCCCAGACGGGATCGATCAGCTTACGCTGGGCCAGCAGGGTCTGTATTGCCATTTCCTTTGCCCGCGCATCGCCGTTGGCAGCGCGCACCATGCAATACTGCACCGCATCCCAGTCCATGAATTTTTGCACGCTCCCCCACGCGCCAAATTCACTGTCGTACGCACTGTCAAGCCGTGTGATGAGTTGCTGTCGGATTTCGGCCGAAACAAGCGCCAGTTTCGGCAAATTCAATTTTCTCCGCCGGCCGCACCGAAGGCCCGGGCGTTGGATCGTCCATAATCGCTTGCAGCATCGACGCCATTTGCGCGGGCGGAAGATATCCCTGGCGCTTGACGATCTCGCCGCCTGTGGCATCGAACACGATGGTGGCCGGCCAACCGTAGTCCTCGTACTTGTTGGAGATATCCGGGCGACTGTCCTGGTCAACCCGCACGCAGATGTATCGCTCGTTAAGCAGCTTGATGACGGCCGGGTCATGATACGTTTTCTCGTCCATGACGTGACACCAATGACACCAGACGGCCTCGAGATCAAGGAGCACAAGGCGGTTTTGGCGAGCGGCGCGGGGGAAGAGATCATCGGACCATTGCTCCCAGTGAAGTGTGAGAGGCTGCGTGGCCGGTGGGGCGGGCGGGATGGAGGGCGAGGGCGTGGCACAACCTGTTGACACAAGAGCTATCGATAGAGTCAGTAGAGGGAGGGAACAAGGCCACATCACGAAGCTCCGGCGTCAGGCGTTAGTCCCCCGAAGCAGTAACGGTTGCCGCCCAAAACATATTCCAGCCGGGTTGAGATTGTTCCTCTTGATGCTATATCCTTGCTTAGAAGGGAGTGGAGCAAACGGTGCCTCATACGACGCTTGGCGGGGACGATCCCGCGCATGATTTGTCGAAAGCGGAGAAGGACCGGCTGGAGCGGAAGCTTCGCGAGGAGGCGGAGCAGAATCGTAAGATCGGCAGGCCGAAAGAAGCGCGACAGAAGTTGAGCCGGGCGATCAATATTTCCCGGCTGCCTTCCCGAAAAGCTCAGCACCATTAAGCCATGAATGACTTGACGTCCACCTACCGTGAACTTCTCCTCGCCGCTGAGTCTGTTGAGTCGCTTCAGCGCGCGTTGCAACTTCTCATGCAGGCTGCGTCGGGCAGAAAGCAAGGGGGGAGCCAGTGGTACAAAATCATAAATCGCGAGTTGTCGCCGTCTCTTCGCCGAGATGATGGTCTTGCGACACTGGCCCAGCTTGTGGGAGAGGCGGCGGCGGCACTTTCCAACATGCCGCGTAAGATTGTCAGGCACGTTGATAAGATTCCACCAGATCAATACTCTTTGCTGATTGATACGCTGCTTTTGGTTTTTCACCACGCGTATTTCGCGGTATTGCCGGAAGCCGGGGATCGGCGTGAGTTGCTGCTGGCATCGTTTGAAAAATTCGCCGCCCAACTTACTCGGCCAGCGGATCAGTTTCAGGTGCGTGGGTTGGTTCAGCTCGAACGGGGTGAAAGCGCGGCGGCCGTTGAGTCTTTTGATGCCGCCCTCGCCGCCACCCACTCCGATGAGCACGATTTTCTGACGCGAGTCCAACTGCTGTGGTCAGTTCTAATGGAGCGGGCGATGCGGACTGAGGCATTTGATTGTCTCATGGATGCATATCGCCGCGCATCCCTTGGGGACCTGGATGAAATTGAGGCTCTTCTCCGCCAGACTTTCAGTGAAGCCGCCAATCCGCAAACCTCAACCCGACCCTTGCCGACAGCTGCCGTGACGTATTGATGCAGCCACACTTTCTTTAGATTAATGCCCCTTCGCCCCCGCCGCGCACTCATCCTTCGCCTTTTCCATCGCTGCCTTGAATGCGTCATTTGCCAATAATCGTTTGGCGATCTCGGCTCCGAGAACCTGGCCGGCGATGACGTCCGTCGGATAGTGCATGCCCGCGAGAAAGCGGTCTTCGCCGATTTGGCGGCCTCTGGCCATAAGCTCGGCGCGGTGCTCTGGGAACATCTCAGCGAGAATCGTCGCCCAGACGACGCCGCGCACGGCGTGGCCGCTGGGGTAGGAGTCGGATTTTTCAAGCACCACGCACGGCATGATGCGGGCGTCGGCCAGCGGGGGGCGTTTGCGCTTCCATTGCTTTTTGGCCGCCGATGAAACTGCCCGCGCCTGGTCGTACACCTGCTGCATCAGATCGCGTGTAGCCGGAAGATCGTCGGCGTTGAACCAGTTGCCCAGCACTGTTGCAAACGCGAAGACGGTCACCTCTTCCTCGGCCTTGCAGCGCAGCTCATCTTCTGGCGTGCGCTTTTGCTGGAGGGCCAGCATGATGTCTATTTCCACCTGGTGAAAAGGCGAATCGTCCCTGGGTGGATCGGGGAGGATGGTCTTGAAATCAAACTGATCGGGCGTGATGTAGGCCGGCTGGGTCGCGGGCGCGATGGCCAGGCACAGCAGGGACAACAACGCAATCAGCGGGTATCGAAGCTTTATCATGTGCAGTTCCCTCGAACAGCGGGCGGGTTACTTGATGGGCGAATAGTCGGTGGGAGTCATGTAGACCGACACCGCGTTCTCCACCAGCTTGCCGTCCTTTTCCGAGTCGGCCTTTGCCTTTTGCCATTCCGGGTCCGCCTGAAAATCTTTCCATGCCTTTTCGCGGGCTTCCTTGTCGGGATAGGCCAGGATGTAGATCAGGGTGTTCTTGCTGGTGGGGCCTTCGGTGGGGGTCCAATAGCCGATCAGTGTCATTCCATGCTTTTGAAACAATCGGTTAGTATGGTCGCGAAAGCGGGCGTGTAGGGCTTCGAGCTTTCCTTCGGCGGCGGTGTAGGTGCGCATCTCGAAGAACCGGTTGACGGGCTCCTTCTTATCCTCCGCTACCGCCATGGGCGATACGAGACAGGCCATTGATGCCAGCGCCGCTAGCCACAGGTAATTTTTCATAGGGCGGCATTTTACGTATTGACGCTCCAAAGCAAACTGGCCCGCTTCTGTGTGGCTTCGCGCGCGCGTACAATTCGCTTCACATGGCCAGCGTTACCTGGGACACCTTTGAGCGTTACAAGCAAAAGGGACTGGATGTGCGCCGGGCCGGGCAATGGGATTCGGCGCGGGTGTATCTGCTGGAGGCGGCGCGGGCAATGCTGCTGCTTTCGAAGGAGGCCCAGGGGGCAGACCTGCGTGAAGGGCGGGAACAGACCGCGCAGCGATTGCTGGATCTGGCCAAGGACTGTGACAAAGCCAGGGAAGAAAATCGGCGGGCCAACGCTGCAAGTCGAAAGGCTGGCGGATCCGAGAAAACTTCTGAAGCGGACGGTTCAGCGTCGGCGGCGCAGTGGCTGGTGAAGGAGAAACCGACGATCCGGTTCGAGCATGTGGCCGGCCTGGATGACGTGAAGGAAGACATTCGCCTGAAGATGGTCTACCCCTTTGAGCATCAGGAACTGGCGGCGAAGTTTGGCGTGAAGGCCGGTGGGGGAGTGCTTTTCTATGGCCCGCCCGGAACGGGCAAGACCATGCTGGCCCGCGCGACGGCGGGTGAGATTGACGCCGCCTTTTTTCGTGTATCGCCGGCCGATTTGCTGTCGAAGTGGGTGGGCGAGGCGGAGCAGAATATCAAGAAGCTTTTCGACGCCGCGGCCGCCGAGAAGCGTGCAATTATTTTTATCGATGAGATCGAGGCGCTGATTCCGGCGCGGCGAGACGAAGGATCGAGCGTCATGCAGCGGGTTGTTCCGCAGATCCTGCAGGGGATGGAAGGGTTTGATAAGAAGGCGGGTCAATCCGTACTTTTCATGGGCGCCACCAACGTCCCGTGGCAGCTTGACCCGGCCGTGCTCCGACCGGGACGATTCGACGACAAAATCTACATCCCACTCCCGGACGTCGCCGCACGACGCAAGATGCTCGAGCTTTATTTGGTCCATCGCCCCGTTGAACCGGGGGTCAACTTCGACGAGATCGCCCAGCGCCTCGACGGCTATAGCGGGGCGGACATCAAGTATATCTGCGACCGGTCGGCCACCATTCCGTTCTTGCAATCCGTCGCCACCGGAGAGGAAGGCGCTATCACCCGCGCGATTCTCGATGACGTCATCGCGACTGCGCCGCGTACTGTTACTGGTGAAATGCTTAAGAGGTTTGAGGAGTGGAGCACCAGCGCCGTCAGCGGATAGGTCGTTCGTTGCAATGTTCAATTTCATCGAATCAGGCCACGGCAGATCAGGATTGTGAATTCGGAAAGAAACAGGATCGCTTGCGAGGCGAATGCGTCTTCGCCGTGCTGGCCCTGGAGAGCGAGCCAGTCGATCCACGCCTATGATGGCATGACGCAGCCCATCACCGCCGCCAGCCTCTAACATCCCACGTTGACCAGCACACCACCCCACGCTATCACAAGAACGCAAGTAAATCGGGGACGGCGGCTATGAGGAAAGTGACCGACCATTATGGCCTTCGACGGCATCCAACAAGAGCATTCGTTTGAAAACCTCGAGCAGTCCCAGGAGACAGTCGAGGTTGCGCATCAAGTTTCGCCGGGACAGTATGAAGAAATTCATAAGATGACGGCCGACCTGATGGAGCAGCTGCAAAGCGTGCCGGAGGGGGATTTAGTAGCCGAAATTCTTGACACGGCCGTCAAGCTGTTGCGCGACAAAACCAACCGCGGCGATATCAAGCTGATCAACAAGTCGATGAAGGAAATTCGCTATGCGCTGCGAATCTTTGCGCCGTATCGCGAAAAGCGCAAGGTAAGCATTTTCGGCTCCGCCCGGACTCCCGAATCAGACCCCGATTACATTCAGGCGGCGGAGTTTGCGCGCAACTTGCCGAGTCGGGATGGATGGTGATTACCGGTGCGGGCGGCGGGATCATGGCCGCCGGGCATGGCGGCGCGGGGGCCGACCCCTCCTTTGGTCTGGCGATCCGCCTGCCCTTCGAGCAGGCCACCAACGTACACATCGCCAACGACAAGAAGCTCATCAACTTCAAGTATTTCTTCACGCGCAAGCTGATGTTCCTCCGTTCCAGCAGCGCGGTGGCCATGTTCCCCGGCGGGTTTGGGACGATGGACGAAGGATTCGAGGTGCTGACGCTCGTGCAGACCGGCAAGTCGGTCCCGATGCCAATCGTCTATGTCGATCGCCCCGGCGGAACCTACTGGAAAGAATGGCTCGTCTACGTCAAGAAGCAGCTCATGGGCCGGGGGTTCATCAATGACGATGACCTTCGCCTATTCAAAGTCACCGACAAAATCGACGAAGCCGTCCACGAGATCACCCACTTCTATAGCAACTACCACAGCCTTCGTTACACGCGCAAAGACCTGGTTTTGCGGCTGCAACGCAAGCCGACGGAGCAGCAACTCCAGGCCGTTCAGCAACAGTTCAGCGACATCAGCAACGGCGAGGCATATCGCGTAGGCGGCGCGCTGCCGGTCGAAAATGACGAGCCCACGCTCAGCCATCTCCACCGCCTGATCTTCCCCTTCAACAAGCGCGATCATGCCCGTCTGCGAATCCTGATCGACTTCCTCAACGATCTCCCGTAGCGACTTCACAATCAATCATTAGTCTTCATAAACGTCTGGCCAAAAGGGCAATGCGGCAAGAGCGGACACTGCTCGCATTTCGGCCGCCGCGCCTGGCAAATCGCCCGCCCATGGTCGATGAGAAGGTGCGACCAGAGCGTCCAATCCTGTTGCGGCACGATGGCCATCAGGTCCTGCTCGATCTTCACCGGATCGTTGTGGCTCGTCAGGCCCAATCGCTGGCTCAAGCGGGAAACGTGCGTGTCCACCACCACGCCAATGTTTTTGTCGAAGGCATTTCCCAGCACCACGTTGGCCGTCTTACGCCCAACGCCAGGGAGTTCGACCAGTTCCTCCATCGAATCCGGCACCTTGCCTTTGTGCCGCTCGATGAGCGCTTGGGCCATGCCGCGAAGCGATTTGGCCTTGTTGCGGTAAAATCCGGTTGACTGGATATCCCGCTCCAGTTCCCCCTCCGCCGCCTTCGCATAATCAACCGGCGAGCGGTATTTCTTGAAGAGCCCAGGCGTCACAAGGTTGACCCGCTCGTCCGTACACTGAGCCGAAAGAATGGTCGCCACCAGAAGTTCCAGCGCCGACTTGTGTACCAGGCTGCAACGCGATTTTGGATAAAGCCGCTTCAGGATCGCGAGGATTGTGTTGAGGCGCGCCTGACGCTGCTGGAATTTTTTCGAAGGTGCTCGCGGCATGAGTGGACTTTAGCGCGTGATCAGGCTGCTGAACAGGATGATCCCGAGCAACAGGCAAAGCACCACGCTCAGGAGCGTAATGCTCTCGCGATGGTAACGATCAAATTGATCCTTGGCGGGGTTGGCAATGTCCGGCTCGTCGGCATGATCGATGTATTCCTGTCGGAACAGCCAGATCCGTGGCCACACGTAACGGTTGTCGTAAATCAGCAGCAGCACTGCCGCCACGAACAACGTCGAACGGACAATCGCCGAGAGCAGGTGAATGCCATAGATTGATGTGATGCCCCATTGCGCCAGCAGCGTCAGGAAAAGGGCGGCCGCACAGATCATCTGCACCCGCCCGAGCACCACCAGCAACTTGCCAACGATCGTCCCCGCAAGCAGCGATGCGTGCTGGCCTTCGAGATTGACGCTCAGCACGTGGGGCAGGATCGGATTGCTCTCGCGGATGGCTTCATGAATGATCGGCGCGGCCAGTGCCACGAACAACACGCTGCCAAACCACGTTGCCAGCGCTAGCCAATAGATACACTGCACGATCAGGAAGAGCATGATCGAAAGAAGCGTAGAACCAACCCCCGGCACTAGCAAGGGCGGGCATCAGGAGTGTTTTTCGTGCGCCTGCTGGCCGCCGCTCCAAGTCCCGCTGCCATCGGACCAGATCTCTTTTTTCCAGATCGCCACCTCCGCCTTCAAAGTATCAATAAGCCATCGGCACGCCTCGAAAGCTTCAGCACGGTGCGGCGTCGATACAGCAATGGCCACCGACGCCTCCGCCAGCTTCACCCGCCCCACCCGATGCAGCATCGTCAGCCGGACGATTGGCCAGCGCTCCTGCGCCCGCCTCGCCAGATCGTGCAATTGCTGAAGCGCCATCTCTTCATACGCCTCGTAATCCAAAGCAAGCAGTTCCCGCCCCGCCGAATGATTTTCCCGCGTCGTTCCAATGAACACGGCTATGCCCCCCGCTGTGGGATCTGCAACAGACCGCGCCACGGCCTCAAGCGGCAGCTCTTCTGAAAAAATTGCCACCCAATCGCCGTCGGTTTGCCGGGCCGGCGTCATGGGCATCCTCCGCTCACCGGCGGTATCAGCGCCAGCTCATTACCCTCACGCAACACATGGTCCTGTTTCACATACGCCCGGTCCACCGCGTACGCCACGCGCGATAGATACGGTCGAAGTGCAGCGAACTTCTCTCCCAAACCAACGGCCGCATCGGCCACGCTTGCCCCATTGGGCATGTCCAGATGAACGTCGGCCGTTCCGGCGGCGTCACGAAGGATCGCAAACAGTTTTACGTGAATCCGCAATGGCCCTCCGCAACGAAGTCGCGTCATCGCAACTTGATCGTCCACTCAATCCCATTCCCCACCGCCACCTCAATGCTCGACGCGTCTTCCCGCCCGCGCACATAGGCAACAAATTCGCTCAACTCATCCCGATGCGTCGTCGCGTTGTCGGTGATGACCGATCCTCCCACATTCACCTTCGGCCAAAGCAGATCGAAATATGCACGCGTTGCGGGCTTGTCGGCATCAATAAATGCAATGTCAATTGGACCGGCGAGGGTGGCGAGAATGCCCTGCGCGTCGCCCAGGTGGTTGGTAACAAGGTCCACCACCCCGGCCGCCGCAAACGTCTCCTTGGACGAATTGAACTTCTTCTCGCTCACATCAATCGTATGCAAACGCCCACCCG
Source organism: uncultured Phycisphaerales bacterium (assembly GCA_963788015.1). Taxonomy (GTDB): domain Bacteria; phylum Planctomycetota; class Phycisphaerae; order Tepidisphaerales; family Tepidisphaeraceae; genus JBBRHH01. Next base: position 476,418 of record CAWBEY010000005.1, on the reverse strand, counting down.
TCTGCCGCAACGCCGCAGCCCAGTGCAGGCCGCTAAAGCCGTAGCTTGTACCGATCTCCACAATCAGCCGAGCCCGCGCGCGAAGCGCAATGTGATAAAGCAAATCCCCTTCCACGCGCGGAATCTGCCAATGATCGTCCCGCGAGCTGCGAAGAGCATCAAGCTGCTCAATTTGCTGGAGAATTAAAGGATCAATCTGCGGCATAATTTTCCGGTTGATGTTCCGACGACGATTCGCGAACCTTCAGGCAGCCAGTCTTCTGGCCAACGGCTCGATGTGCCGCTGGATTAAGTTGATCGAATCCGGCAGTTGACCTTCGCCGAACCGTTCCCACCAGTTGACGATCGTCAGTCCCACCGGCTCATCAGTTCGGCCATCGCGGAGAAGAATGAACCTATCCTCCGTCTCTTCTCCCACCGCCTCCACATCCCTTCGGTCGTTCAACCGGAGGTATAGAACGTCACTGTTCACGTCGTAGTGATACCAGAAGGTCCCGTCGATGACCCGCTCGAGTGTGTCGATGCTGACCATTTGGACGCTCCTTTCATCTTCTAACGGCTCGTCTCGTGCTCAAGACCCGGCCGCGCAGCGCGTACCCCACCACCGCGATTTTATACCGCTCGGCCAGTTCCAGCACCTTTGGCTTCTCCAGCATGATCGTCTTCCCCGGCTCCAGCACGCAGCAGGAGGCCCGGGCGGCGTGAAGCTTCTCTATCGTTGTGGTTCCGATCGTCGGCACGTCCACGCGCATGTCGTGGTGCGTGTTTGATACCTTGATCAGCGTCCAACCGCCGGCCTTGCATAGCTGGCCGGCCCGCTCGATCATCGCGTTGGTTCCCTCCTTGGCCTCGACTGCAATCACATCCCGGTCCAATAGGGCGATGGCCTGCCCGATGTCCATGCGGCTGATCTGCTGGCAGATATCCCAGCCGTGGCGAATGTCCTCCCACTGCCGGGGCGTTGGCTGACGCTGCGTGAGTACGCCGGGCGTGGCGAGGTGGTCTGGGCAATATTGGGTGGAGTCAATCAAGGTTATCCCGGCGCTCGACAGTTCATTTACGACGCCCTGCAACACGCTGTTTGGCCTCTTGTCACGGAAGATGCGCAGCCACAACTTCACCGTTCGCAGGTCTGGAATATAGCGAAAGTAGCGCCAGCGGTCATGCAGCTTTGAGGATGCAACCCGCCCAACCATGATGGCTTCGGTGCATCCGGCCCTTCGTAAAACTCGCGCCCACTGTCCCAGACGGACAATTCCCACCCACTTAAAAGTGTCGCATTCTTCGCGCAAGGCCGGCCACGCGCAGCCTGAAAGCGCAGCGCAGATCACCGGACGACCTGCGGCCCGCGCCCTGCGCGCCACCAGCACGGGAAACACACCCTCCCCTGCAATCAAACCCAGCGGCGGGGCATTAGATTTCATAATCCGGCCCCATTTCCCTCGCCTGATGCGCATTGAAAACGGCTGGGGCGGAGACGCTCCGACTCCAGCGCCGGCCAGTGGCTAACATTCCAAGATATGCCGCGCCATACGCGGCCATGACCAGCAGCGTGTACCCAACGGATCTGACGCGCCCATCGCCTCGGAACAACGTCATGCCCGAAACATAGAGCAGAAAAAAACCAAAAAGCCGGCGCAATGTTGTGTCGGAAATACTGTTGGCGAATTTTCCGCCGAAATAGCCGCCGACCGCAAAACCTGTAGCCAGAAGCATCGCCACCGGCAGATTCACATTGCCGTTGCGGTAGTAGGTGAAGAACGCGAAGATCCCAATTGGCGGCAGGAGCATGGCGATGCTGGTGCCGTTGGCGAGCGCCTGCCGGTAGCCCAGGAGCGTTAATAACGGGATTACCATCACGCCGCCGCCCAGGCCGACCATGCCGCTGACCATCCCCACCGCCGCGCCAATTGCCAGAAAGAAGGGAACGTACGCCCAGGGGTTACTCAGCATCGGCTCCTTTCGCACCAGTGAATGATAATGGGCCCCACCTTCCCTGTCAGCCGATCAGCTTCCCCAGGAGCTCGTTAGAAGCTGTTGCCCGTGATCGGTCTGGCTTTCGCCGCCGCGCCCTTGCGCCTGTGATGCCTCCCAGTCAAACAGTTCCTGGCGAATGGCCGGGTCCTCGGGCAGCTTAATCACCAGTGCATCTGATTTCTCCGCCTCACCTTCCTTGCGAATCCCAATGGCCAGCACCTGCTCGGCCCCGAGTTGATAAAGCTCTTCCACCACGGCCAGAGACTTCGCCGCATCAAGCCCGGTGATAGCGTGATTGGCCTTCCCCTCTTCCTGCCTCAGCCACGCGAGCGCCTCCATCTGGTTTTCATACGTTGCGCCGAAAGGTTCATTTTCAAGTTGCATCGTCAATCCTTTCCTGCCAGGCCGCAAGCTCTTCTGCAAATGGCTTGCCACCCGCCGCACCCGCACTTTGATAGCGATTGACGACGTTGTGCGCGCCCAGTGCGTCGAAGACGTCCTGGCCAATTCGTGTCGAAGGCCGCTCGCCTGACGGCTGCGCCGGATTCTCGCGGCCGGCCACCTCGCTGACAAAATCCTCCACGCGAAGGTGAGAAAGCCCCACCTTCCCTTCCCGCTCGCATCGCGCCACCAGCGCCCCCACCACCTGATGCGCTGTGCGAAACGGCACGCCTTTGGTCACCAGGTACTCAGCAAGGCTGGTCGCATCCAGGAACCCGCGCTCCAGCGTCGGCTCGATATTCTCTTTCACATAACTGGCCGAGGCCACGATGGCAGTCGCCATGGTCAGGCAGGACGAAACGGTGTCGTACGCGCGAAAAAGAATGCGCTTGTCTTCCTGCAAATCGCGGTTGTATCCGATGGGCAAACCCTTCAGGATTGTCATTAGTGCAAACAGGTCACCATACACATTCCCGCACCGCCCGCGGATCAATTCCAGCATGTCGGGATTGCGCTTCTGCGGCATCATTGAGCTGCCCGTCGTGTACCGATCCGCGATCTTGATGAATGAGAACTCTGTCGTGGAATAAATGATCCATTGCTCGGCCCATCGCGACAACCACTGCGCAACCATGGCGCAGGCGAACACGAAGTCGACGGCGTCATCCCGATTGGCCGTGGAATAAATGCTGCTGGTGCCCGGACGCATCTCATCGCCGAACTCGTCGCACGTTTCCTGACGGTCGATGGGAAGCGAAGTTCCGGCGATGGCGCCGCTTCCGAGTGGATTTCTCACCGTCCAATCAAAACGCCAGTAGCAATTTCGAAAGGCCTCGGCCCAGGCCAAACATTCCGCCGCTGCCAATATCGGCTGTGCGCGCTGCAAGTGCGTGTACGACGGCATCACGATGTCCGTGCTGCGATTGGCCAATTCGAAAAATGCCCGGTCAAGATCGTCAAGCCTCTGACGGATCTCGCCCACCGCCGACGCAGTTCCAAACGCAAAGCTGCCGTTCAGCCAGATAAATAAATCCCCGGCCACCTGGTCATTTCGGCTGCGGCCCGTATGAAGCTTTCGCCCCGGCTCGCCGATCCGCTCAATCAGCGCCGCCTCGACCACCATGTGAATGTCTTCCATGCTCTGGTCGAACTGGAAATTCTCCGCCTCAATGTCTCTTTCGATTCCCTTCAGCCCCTCGACAATCGCATCGCGCTCGGATTCTGTAATCAGTTTCACCGTCGCCAGCATTCTTGCATGGGCGATGCTTCCGGCGATGTCCTGCTTATACAGGCGGCGGTCGTACGAGATTGATTCCACGAATGACTGCGCGAGCTGGTCTGTCGCCTCGCCGATCCGGGCCTGCCATGATTTTCCCTTTGTTCCTTCTGCCATGGCCGCATTCTAAGGCGAGCCGTGGCAAGTGAAAGGCACTGGAAATCCCGGCGCATCGCGTCAACAATGCCTCTGCATTCGTTTCTATCCAACCTCTTCACCATGAATCGGAGGGTTTTGTGCCCGATTCCCCGGCCGGCGTTTTTGAAATTCTCGAAACCCGAATACTTTTTTCACAAGGCTTCTACACCATCACCGATCTGGGTGTCCCAACCGCAAACGTCTCCAGCGTTGCCAACGACATCAACAACAAAGGCCAGATCGTCGGCTTTGCCGAAAACGTCAAAGGCATTGACCACGCCTTCCTCTGGGAAAACGGCCGGAAGACCGACCTGGGCGTGCTGAAGCCAGGCTATTCAAGCGTCGCCAGCGCCATCAATGACAACGGCACGATCGTCGGCAATGAGGAAGATCCCGTTACCGGCCGATCCACCCAGCAGGCCCTTCTCTGGACGGGCGGCAGCATTCAATCCCTGGACAACATTTCCGGCGAGACGGTGCAACGCGCATTGGCCATCAGCAGCCGGGAAGAAATCGTCGGAGAATCCGGCTTTCGTCCCGCACTCTGGGGCGCGGGGTTGGTATCGCCCATCCTGAACAATTCTGATGAAGGGATCGCGCGGGGCGTCAACAGGTTTGGCCTCGTCGTCGGCTCGCACAACCAGCAACCGGCCGCGTTCCAGAGCGGGCAGGTCGTTCCCCTGGGCGGCATCGCCGGCCAGCAGAACAAGCAGGGCGACGCCGAGGCGGTCAATGAGCGCGGCGATGTGGTTGGGCTGGTCGATACCAGCGACACGGACACGCCCCTCTACCATGCCTTCTTCTATTCCGGCGGGATCATGACCGACGTCGGCAGCCTCGGCGGGGCGAGCAAGGCCGAAGCCGTCAACGAATCCGCCACCGTCGTCGGTACGTCCTTCTTCACCAAGGGCACCAAGCAGCACGCGTTTGTCTGGACAAAACAGCAGGGGTTGTTCGACCTTAACTTCCTCATTCCGCCCCATTCGCCATGGACTGTCACCGACGTGCATGGCATCAACAATGCCGGACAAATCGTTGGCGAAGCGACCAACGCCGCCGGCCAAACCCATGCCGTCTTGCTGAACCCCTTCTCCGGCACGTTCCGCGACACCAAGCCCCCCACCGCGAAAATCGCCGCCACGCCCGACCTCACCACCGCCCAGACTGCTTATACCATCACCGTCACTTACACCGACGACAACAGCGTCAACGCCCACACCATTCGCGGCGGCAACATCCTCGTGAAAGATGCCAATGGCTTCCGGCGCGTTGCGAAGCTGATGAAAATCGACCGCACGTTCAACGGCCCGCGCCGCGTGGCCACGTTTCAGATCATCGGGCCGCACGGGATGTGGGATACTTCTTCGAATGGAACGTACAACATCTATCTCCAGAAGCATCAGGTGGCCGATACGTCCGGTAATTTTGCGGCCGCCAAGTTGCTTGGCTCTTTCACCGTCAACATTGCCGCATAGCGGTTTGCCCCGGTGCTGATCGAATCGTACACCCTTCTTAATCGCATCGCCGAAGCAAAGAAGGAGTGCCGACAAATGCAGTTGTTTCAAACGTCCCCGTCACAGGCAGCGTCTATGCAGGCGCAGCTCGACCGCGAGTGCCAGAACCCCCAAGCCGCATCGGCCACCGACGCCTTTGAGTCTCTCCCCCGCCGCGAGCAGGAGATGTGGCTGGATAATCCCGCGACCAGGCCGCTCTTTGTCGCTGAATTCGTCAATCGTTGATTCCACCCTGGCAAAAACTTACGCAGGGGCGAAGTGTTGGCTTCGCCCCTGCGCGGTTGATAGGCGCTTCTGGATTTTCAATCAGTCCTTGATGCCGACCTTGAACTCATCTGAGTTGGCCTTCAATTCCGGTGCGTACATCGCACTGGCCTTGGTCGGCAGCGCGCTGAACGTGCCTGGAATCTCAGCCCGCAGCCGATACGAAACGCTGTGCTTGCCACGCGCCAGCGTTTGCGTGAAGAAGCAGACGCGCTCATCGCGGAACTCGACATAGGCGCGTAGGTCGTTGCCGTTGTAGCCGCTGCGCACCTCCACCGGCTCAAAACCGGCCGCCTTCATGTCCTCGAACAGGATGTACTCGTAGTCGTTCTTGGAGTCGATCTCCATCTCGCATTCCACCAGATCGCCGCTCTTGAGGATCGCCATCTCGCTCAATTCCTCGCGCTCGTATTTCTCAACCTTCTGGTCCAGCGCCTGGCCATGCGCGCCTTCGACCTTGACCTTCTTATCCACCGGCTTGAGCTTGTAATACTTCCGGTTCACCTTGATCTCCAGGCCGGCCTTGGTGATGTGGTCCTCCAGCGTGAAGTTGGTCACGTACGCGTTGAAGTACAACGGCCCCTGTCCCTTTTTGGTGAACTCGATCTTGTGCGCCCGTCCGGGACTTCCGCGCCGCTCAGCACCAGCTTGTTGTCGAAGCTGAACATATTGGCGGCGTTGATCGTCACTTCCTTGACCTTCTTGCCATCAATGGCGATCTGCACCGTCATGTCGGGGGCATCTTCGCCGCTGGCCTTTACAAACTCGCCCAGCGCCTCCACGCACAGTGCTGTATCGCGCGTTGAATTCCAATAAGTCGCGTGCTTGCGATTGTTGATCAGATACTTCGCCAGCCGCGCCGCTACTTCGCTCTTGGGCTCGGTCCGCGACAACAGCTTCAGGTAGTACGCCATCGCCTCGGTGTCGCTGCCGTACCAATACCACCAGGCAGTGTTCTCCGGCAGTTTAAGGTAGGCAGTCTGGTTCTCGTCATCCTGCACCACGTACTGGCTGATGTTGCGCTGGATCATCTCCAGCTTGTCCTTGTGGTCCTTCTTGAAAAGGGCCAGCCCGTACATGCCCTTGCTGTAGACGCTTAAATCATTGCGGTCGCGGTAGAGAAACTCCAGCATCTCCGGGTTCTCATAATCCGCATCCACCAGCACCATGAACACCAGGGCATCCAGATCGTCGGCCTTCTCTTTCTGCCGCTCTCCCTTGGCCTTGTTCATGTAGTTGTGGATCATGCTGATTTGCTGGGCCTGATAGTTCTTCAGCCAGTTCACGCCGCGCTCCACCACATTGGCGGGGATGACCACATCACTGATGCGCGCCATCTGCAGCCCATGCACGACCACTGCCGTGGTGTGCGGATACGACTGCTCGCCAAACCCGCTGAACCAGCCCCATCCGCCATCATTCAGTTGCATGTTCACCAGCTTTTCCAGGCCGGCGCGCACCATGTCCTGCACCACCGCCTCCTCGAACACCGGGCTGTAATCCGGGTGCTGGTGCATCTTCCACTGCTCTGCCCGTTCCTTGTCGTTGCCGATTTCCTGGGCGTTGAGGTTTACCTGCTTCTCGTGAATGGCCTTCAGGTCGATGTGCATGTCGCGCAGGGTCTTCTGCGTGATGACCGTCGGCAAAAACCGATTCAGCGTTTGCTCGGTGCAGCCGTAAGGATACTCCGCCAGATACGGCAGCGCATCGACCATCGCCGACGCCACGCTGGGCGAATAGCGCACTTCCAGGCGGCTATCGGCGATCACGCGCTCGGCCGGCACCTTGAACGTCAGGCTCGCCGTCTCGTCCTTTGGCCGCATCGCGCCCGAGAACGAATCGGTCTTGAGCATCCCGTGGATGTAAACCGGGAACTTCTGCTGCATGGCGTCGGACTCTTCATCCGTCACCGCCTTCATGCGCACCGTTGCCTCGCCCGGCTGAGCAACCGCGACCAGCCAATCCACGCGCTTCTCGCTGTTGGCGTCGATTTCGACGCTCTGCATCGACGCACCTTGGGCGACGAGGGATGGCCCATCCAACTCCAGGCTCACCTGCACGGTCTTCTTCGTCTTGAGGTAGTTGTGGACGTTGGCCGACAGAATCACCTGATCCTTCTGCGTGAAGAACCGCGGCGCCTGCAGGCGCAGAATCAGGTTCTTTTTCGTCACCACTTCCACCGAGCCTTCGCCAACCTGCGTGCCCCGGCCCATCGCCCACACCTTGGCCTTCCAAGTCGTGAGGTTCTCGGGCATCTTCAACTGCACCTCTCCCTCGCCATCCTTGTTGGTGGTGAGGCTGGCGTTCCAGAGGGCGGTGTCGGCGAAGTTCTTCCGGATCGTCGGCTCAACCATCTGCGGGGCTGGCGCCTCGGCGGCCAGCCCTTGCGCCTCCTGTTCGAGTCCGTCCTTCGATTTTTCTGCTTTGGCATCCTGCAGCGCCATCCTGCCGCCGGCCATGCCCGGCGACATTGGCGCGGCCGCCATTGCCATGTGGTTCATGGCGCCGCCCTTGCGCAGCATTCTCCCTTCCCCCTGCCGCTGCCGGCGTTGTCCATGTCCGCGTAGCCAAACTCCGACACTTGCCCGGCCGCCTGCTCACCGTCGGCGGGCATCAGGTCAGCCATCATCGCGCCAAATATTCCGAGAAACTGCATCGGCGTCTCGCGCGAATGAATCACATTCCCGCCGCCCCGCGCCAGTGTTGTCTCGAGGTTCGGATAATGACCGCGCCGCCACTTCCAGAAAAAGGTCTTGATGTCCGGCACGTTCGATCCGCCGGAAATGTACTCCACCGACTTGTCGTAAATGCTGACCACGGTGGAGCCTTCGAACGGCTGCCCATAGGCATCCGTCAGCTTGATGCGGATCTTCGCCTCCTGCCCCGGCTTGTATTGCTGCGTCGTGGGCACCACCTGCACGTCCAGCACCCGCTTTTCCGGCGGCACCACGATCTCGCGCGTCTCCTGATGCGCCCGCCCATCGGCGATCGTCATCGCCTCCACAAACATATTGGGCATGTCACGCTTCATCACCTCAATGTCTTCCACCGTGCTCTTGCCCTGCATGTGAATCAGCTTCGGCGGCAGGTAAATCCCATTCGCCGGCTTGGCAAACAGCAGCACCGTGCCATCGGCCTTGTTGGTGTTGATCTGCAGCTTCACCGCTTCGCTTGGCGCATATTCCTTCTTGTCTGGAATCAGCTCGATGTCATTGAAGCGGTAATCCTTGCCGTCAAAGCCCTGGCCGCGAACGACGAACACGTAGCCGCCCTCGATCGCGTGCTTCTTGTCGTCGCTCACCTTGTAGCTGATGCGATACTGTCCAGGCTCCGCAGCCTTCATCTGAACGTTCGAGCGGCCTTGATCGTCCGTGGCCAGCGCCCATTTCTGAACCTCTTTCTCCGCGGGCTTCATGTCCTTGTCATAGGAAATCTTCAAGAGCCGCAGCTCGCCCTCCCCTTTCACCGGCTTCTTATCCAAGGTCTGGGCCGAGAAGTCCGCGCGGATGTCATCGCCCGAGTGGTAATAGCCGCGATCAACCCACGCATAAACCTTAAACGGCTTGCGCGCTACCATCACGCTGCCGGTGCCCACGATGGTGCGGCGCGATTGATCCGTCACCTCCGCCGTGATCGTGTATTGATGATCCGTGTCGCCATGCACGGCCTTGGCCGTCGCCGTGTCGATCTCCACTTTTACATTGCCGTCCTTGTCGACCGGCACTTCGTTCTCGCTCACCATCTCCGGCGGCGGGCTGCCCATGCGCCACCACATCGGGTGCGGCCGCATGCAACCCCATTCGCGCCACCCCGGAAACCACATGTAATCCTCGGCAAACCACCAATACCCCGGCTCATAGAACCAGTCCCACTTGCCCGACGGATACCAGTTGGCCGCGTAATTCTGGCGCATCACCTTGTACTTCACCTTCGCCTCGACCACCGGCGCGCCAAAGTAATATTTGGCGTTAATGGTGGCCGTGATCTTCTCACCAAGCATCACCGGCTCGGTCGGCGCATCCACCTTCACTTCAAACTCAGGCTTCTTGTATTCCTCCACCCGAAACGAATTGCCGCCCCAGTTGCTGATGCCGATCGAATACATCCCCAGCGGCGCATCCTTCGGAAGCGCAAGCTCGCCATCAATTCCGCCATACGCGTCGGCGGTAAATCCCTTCTCCAGGATCTTTTCGCCCTTCGGATTGGTGATGATCACCTGGAAATTCTGGCCGGCCTGCGGCGAATTTCCTTCCTCGTCATACTTGGCATGCCCCATCCATGCCTTGAACTTCACCGACTGATACGGCCGATACACCGGCCGATCCGTCATCACGAAACATTTGTTCTGGTTGTACTCATAGTCGTACGACGCATTGCGGCCGTGCCAGATCCCCTCAAATCCCAGGAACGCCAGCCGCCCATCTTCGGTGTTCGTCGTGATAAGCCATTGAAAACCCGCGTCGGCCTGGTTGCCGGGGATGATTATCTGCCCATCCTTGTCGGTCTTCTCTGCAAACTCGCGCGTATTAACCTGGAACTGCCGGTCCTTGACCTGGACCTGCTGATACCCAAAAAATCTCAGCTCCGCCTTGGGAACCGGATTGCCCGTCACCGCATCCGCCACGTAATAGTAATACCCCTCAACCAGCGGCTTGCGCACGATCACAGTGTCCGCAACCCACACAATCACATTGCTGGTGTTCCCACCCTCCATCTTCGCCCGCAGCAGATACGCCCCGGCCTTCTTCAGCGGCGTCGTCACCACAACCCGCTTGTCAAAGTGCTTTTCACGCGGCTTGAGATCCAGGTCCCACTTCACCGACGCATCCTTCTTCAGATACTGCGTCTGCCCCTTCTCCACCAGTCGCATGCCAAGGTTCTGCACCTCGACCTGTTCCCAGGCCACCTGCTGCGGATTGGATTTCAAATACGCTTCCAAATCCGCAAACAATTTCAACGTGTCGATGGGAAACGCCTCAAACGAAACCTTGTTCCCATTGCGGAACCGCAAATCGACCACGGCCTCTTTCCCGGCCGGCTGGGTCTGTATCGCATCGAACATCGCCCAGTTGCCCAGGATCTGATCGATCTGCTTTTGCTTCGAGTGATCGTTCGGATCGCCATGATCGGCAATGCTCTTCTTCCAGTATTCGGCCGCCCGGTCGTACTGCTGGCGGTTCGTGAAGAGCTGCGCCAGTTCATTCAGCGCCTGTTCATGCCAGCCATCTTTTGACTTGGTTTCCGCGATCTCCTGGTACACCTTGATCGGATTGAATTCATCCGGGAGCTTGAACCGCTTCACGCCATTGGCCAGCCGGGCGATCGTCTCATCCTCGCCCAGCGTCGAAACGGCGAACGGCCCGCTTTCGTCCTTCCGCGTATCGTCGCTCTCCTGGATGTGGCGGAACATCTGCCCAAACTGCCCCATCGTCTCCACCCCAAACTGGCTTTGGAGAAACTGTGCGTAATTGCTCTTGGCCTGCAGCGCACTGGCCGGCACGTCCATCGCCTGTTGCAGGCACCAGCGCCACCGCTCCCCATCGCTGGCCGCCTCTTTGTAGCTCTTGGGCAGTTGGTGATAGACCGGGGTACCGTCTTCCTTCACCGGTGCGCCGCGGCCGGGATTGTAATGCCCGTAATAATCGTAGGTTTCCTCGTAATCCGGCAGCTTCGACAGATCCACCATGTACTGAAGCCGCCACGCATCCGCCCCGTTCCATCCAAACAAAATCGCCTGCGCGAAACCCAGATAAAACTGACCCACCTCTCCCTCACTGCGCTTCTCCTTAGAAGCCGCCAGTTGCTCCGAGGCCTCCTGCATCAGTTGCAGCATGCGCACCCGGTCCCGATCCATCACAAACATCTGCTTGCCGTCGTTCCCGCGATGGTTCCCCCGATAAAACTTCCCGGCAACCATGAAGCCATAATGCTGCTCGTTCTGAAAACTCTGGGCCGCCGTCCAGAGCAGACGCCAATTGTCAGCGTGGGCCGCCACGACTTTCTCGCGCAAATCATCCGTCTCATCGATGCGCCCCAGCCGGCGCTGGCACTCAATCGCCTGCGTCAGATCATGCCCCACCTCCTTCGCGTCATCCGTTGGATCCAGCGCCAACGTGCTGAAGCCGTCAAACGCCTCCTTCCAGTTCCCATCCCGAAACCGCTTCTCCGCATCCTGCCGCCGCTGGCCCTGGTCTTTGGCGGGCTGGGTGGTAGCGCTAAAACAGAGCGCGGCCGCGATCAAACACGTCATCAAAGAAGTCACTGCGCGTTTCATTGGAAATCCTCTCAAATTCATCGTCCGTCATCGGAGGTGTCGCTGGTCGTCTGACGCAGATAGGCAGAAAAGGTTTCCGCCAATTCATAAACGGAAAAGAGAGTCCCCCTGCACCGCCTAAAGATAAAGCACCTGATTATCCATCTCATCGGCCGTCATCTGGTTGAGCAGCATCAACAAACGAGCCGCTATTTGATGAGGCGAGCGTCGATAAGCAATGAAAATCCCGGCGTGGATGTTGCCCTCGATGACATACTGACGCGCAAGCTTTTCGAAGTCTCCGTGGTTATGCGTCACCAAAGCGCGTTGCACTCCCGCTGCGTAAGCCAATTGCGTAGCATCGTCCGCCCCCGGCCGCCCGGCATCCTGCGTGGTCGTGACATCAAACCCTCGTCGGCGCAGCAACGTCGCAATGAGCGCGCTGACGTCCTCATCCAGATAAAGTTGAATGAATAACCTGCTCAAATGTCCTTCACGCGCGAGTCAATCAGCCGATCCGGGATGCGGTTCCGATGGATGTGACCAAGAATCTCATCCTCGTGATCCGCAAAATAGCTCAACGCATCGAACACCTGTGACAGCGTCAGATGAGGCAGGTGAACCGGGATCTCTTCGGGCGCAACGCCCATCCGCCAGTTCTCTACAATGGCGCGCACCGGCGTGCGGGTTCCTTTGATGATGGGCTCACCGCTCAGCATCGCATCGTCGCGCACAATGTATAAATGTTCCGTCGCCATGAGCATTTCATCACCTCATGCCGAGATAGTATAGCCGCAGTCGGAACTTCATTCGCCTACACCCCCTTCGCCAGATACCCCCCATCCACCTTGATCGTCTCCCCGGTAGTAAAGCTGGCCGATGGCGACGCCAGATAAATGGCCGCCGCCCACCAGCTCTTCCGTATTCCCAAACCGACCCATCGGCGTGTGCTTCTTAAACCACTCCCCGCGGGGCGTTCCTTCAATCAGCTTCCGGTTCAGCTCGGTCGGAAATACCCCCGGCGCAATCGCATTCACCCGAATCCCCAACTCCGCCCACTCGTTGGCCAAACTCTGCGTGAGGTGCATCACGGCCGCCTTTGAGCACCCATACGCCAGCGCCCGTGTCAGCCCGACAAACGACGACAACGAAGCGATGTTTACTATCGCCCCCCGCAACCCCTGCGCATCGGGCGACTGCTCTTTCATCACCCGCGCCACGGCCTGACAGGCCAAAAAAGTCCCTGTCAGATTAATCCGCAGGATCCGCTCGAAGTCCTCCTGCGCAAGCTCCAGCGACGGCGTTAGCTTCGTCACTCCGGCCGCGTTCACCAGCACATCAATCCGCCCAAACTTCTTAATCGCAAACTCAACCGCCGACTTCACGCTTTGCGCGTCTCCCACATCCATCTGCACCCCCGCATGTCCCTCTCCCAGCTCCTTCTCCATCGCCGTGACTTTTTCCGGATTCGTCGAACCGGCCACCACCTTCGCCCCGGCCTGCGCAAACCCCAGCGCAATCGCCCGGCCAATCCCGCTCGTGCCACCCGTCACCAGACACACCTTGCCGCTGATATCAAACCCGTGATAAGCCATGGATTCCTCCTGAAAGTATTGCGTTGATGTTATACCCGTTCACCGGCCACCGCGAACCGCCACCTGTCCGCGGTTGTTGCGCAGCCAAACCCGCGCCGCGCCGGCCGCGATCACGATCATCGCGCAAATCAGCATCGCCGCCGTCAGCCCGGCTTCAATCAACTGGCCGGTAATCATTCCCCAATCCTTCGCGCCCGCCTTCCCCAATTGCGTCACCAGCGTGTTGAAGTTCGCCAGCAGCATCTCGGTCGCCGCCGTGGTCGTCGTGATCAGCACCACCCCCAGCGGCACCAGCGTCACCCACACGTAGCGCATCTTCCCCTCGTTCACCAGCACCACCGACACCACCGACAGCGCAATCACCACCAGCATCTGGTTGGCCACGCCAAACATCTTCCAGATCGACGCGAAACTCTTGGCGTCGATGAAGTAACTCCACCCCGCCACGATCAGCAGCGTGCTCACAATCGCGCCCGGCCACCAATCCGCACGCCCCAGCTTCGGATGAATTTTCCCGGCCACCTCCTGCAGCAAAAACCGCCCGATGCGCGTTCCGGTATCAATGGTGGTGAGAATAAACAGCGCCTCGAACATGATCGCGAAGTGGTACCAGTATTTCCAAAGCCACTCCAGGCTGGAAGCAAACCGCCCGGCCGCCTGATCGAAAATGTGCGCCATCCCCACCGCCAGCGTCACGCCCCCGCCCGTCCGGCCGCGCAGCGACTCCTCGGTGCGCTCCTCATACACATTCAGATGATCCACCCCCGCGCCAATCTTCGTGAGCTGATCGTGATATCCCGGCGCCTTCTCCAGGTCGATGTTCATCGCATAGTAGTCGGCCGGCGGCAGCGTCGACGCCGCGATCATCGCCACCACGCCCACCAGCCCCTCAATCAGCATCGCCCCATAGCCGATCGTGCGGGCATCCGACTTTCCTTCGGGATCATCTTGGGCGTGGTTCCGCTGCTCACCAGCGCATGAAACCCGCTGATCGCCCCGCACATGATGGTGATGAACAAAAACGGAAAGATCTTCCCCGTCACCACCGGCCCGCCGCCAAAGAACGCCGTGTTCAGCGCCGGCGCCTGCAGCTTTGGGTTGGCGATCAGCGTTCCAACTACCAGCAGCCCGATTGTCCCAATCTTCAGAAAGCTCGACAAATAATCCCGCGGGCACAGGAGGACCCACACCGGCAACACGGCTGCAATGAATCCATATACCGCCATGGCCACCGTCACCTGACCGGCAGTCAGATTGAAGGCCGACCCAAGCTTATGCTGCGCGATATACCCGCCCGCCACCGTCGCCACCAGCGTCAGCACTCCCCCAATCACCGACGCCTCCACCACCCGCCCCTTGCGAATGCGATACATGTAAACGCCCACGAACAGCGCGATCGGAATCGTGCAGGCAATGGTAAACGTGCCCCACGAACTCCCCGGCATGATCCGCATAGACCCCGGCGGAATTGTGGCCGCGAATGCTCCGTCGCTGCTCGCCGTCCACGCCATCGCCTCCGGCGTCTTCATGACGAAACTTTCGTTGATCGTCATGAAAGACTGCTGAGCGTTCCACTCCAGCCGCGCACCCCCCGGCATCCGATAAATCCCCTGCGCATTCCGCTCCGGCACACCGCCTTGCACCACCAGCGCACTCTTCGAAGGAAACTTCACGTTCTCTCCCCCAGCGCCTTTACCACCACCTTCCCCAAGCCCAGCCAGCGCGATCACGATGATGAACAATATCGCCGCAATGGCGGCCGTTCCCGCCACCTTTCCAATCTCGTCATACGCAATCTGCCCCAGGCTCTTTCCCCCGCGCCGCATGCTCGCCACCAGCACCAGAAAATCCTGCACCGCGCCCCCAAGGCACACCCCCACCACAATCCAGATCAGCCCCGGCAAATATCCAAACTGCGCCGCCAGCACCGGCCCGATGAGCGGCCCCGCGCCGCTAATGGCCGCGAAGTGATGCCCAAACAGCACCCACTTGTTGGTGGGATGATAGTTCTGCCCATCGTTAAGCCGCACGGCCGGCGTCTTTCGCAAATCATCCAACGTCGCGACCCGCGCTGCCAGAAACGCGCTGTAATAGCGATAGGCAATCGCCAGCACGCACAAAACCACCAGAAGGACCGGCATGGCATTCATTCATCAGCTCCGCAAGGATCGCGACCGCCCGCAATCATACTTCCCCACACCGCTGCAAACGAGTATCTCTAATCGCATGACCACCACCCCCTTGCGCATCTGGTGCAACATGGCCTTCCCCGAGCCGGCCTTCGAGCTTCTGCGCGAAGGCCTCGGGCCGGCACAAGCTTGTCCTTGCCGAAACGCGCACGGCTTCGAACCTTGCCCATACGGCGGCCGATCCCTTCCCTCGCCCAGGCCGACATCGCCTTTGGTCAGCCCGATCCTTATGCCGCCATGGACCTGCCCAACCTCCGCTGGATTCACCTCACCAGCGCCGGCTACGAACGCTATGTCTTCGCGGACTTTCGCCACGCCCTGCAGAAGCGCAGAGCCATTCTCACCAACAGTTCCAGCGTCTACGACGAGCCGTGCGCCGAGCACCTGCTGGCGATGATCCTGACCCTCGCCCGCCAACTCCCCCGCTCCTTCGATGTGCAATGCAATACCCGCGACTGGCCTTCCGACGACATCCGAAAAAACTCCCACCTCCTCTCAGGCCAAACCGCCGTGCTGCTCGGCTACGGCGCCATCGCCCGACGCCTCTGCGATTTCCTGGTCCCGCTGCGCCTGAACCTCATCGCCGTCCGCCGTCAGTTGAAGGGCGACGAACCGATCCGCACTGTTACTGAATCCGAGCTTCCCCACGTGCTCCCCTACGCCGATCACGTCCTCAACATCCTGCCCGGCGGCCGGGAAACCCAGCAGTTTGTCAGCGCCGCCCGCATCGCCGACATCAAGCCCGGTGCCATCTTCTACAACGTCGGCCGCGGCTCAACGGTCGATCAGGACGCCCTCATCGCCGCCCTCGAATCCGGCCACCTCGCCGCCGCCTATCTCGACGTCACCGACCCCGAGCCTCTTCCTCCCCACCACCGCCTCTGGAAAGCCCCCAACTGCTACATCACCCCCCACACCGCCGGCGGCCACGCCAACGAATTCCAGCGCCTCGTTAAACACTTCCTCAGCAACCTCGGCCGATTTGAAATAGGCGAAGACCTGATCGACCAGATCGTCTAAACCGCACACCACTTACGGCGCCATCGGCACCTGCGCCTTCCCGCGCAGATACGCCACCAAATCGCGAATGTCCTGCTCCGGCAGGCTGTCCAGAAGCCCCTCGGGCATCATCGACATCGCCCGCAGCGATCGCTCCTTGATCTCACCCTTCGGCAAAACAAGGTCCTCATTGGGCATCACGATCGTCAGCGATCTCTCGTCCTCCCGCTTCACGATCCCCAGCACCAGCCGGCCATCCTTCGTCTCAATCTCCGTTGTACGATAATCATTGGGAATCACCGCGTTGGGGTCCACCACGTTCTCCAGCAGATAATCCAGGTCCGCCCGATTCGACCCCGTCAAATCCGGCCCAACATGCCCGCCTGTTTCATACAGCGAGTGGCACTGCTGGCAGTTATTGCTGAACAACCGCCGGCCGCGCGATAGATCATCCGGCCTCGCACCCTTCGCCGTCAGCAACGTCTTCAACTGCCCAATCCGCGCCTTCTTCTCCTCGGGGCTATCCCGCACCACCCCCCACACCTTCGCCACTTCCGCATCCAGCTCCGCATTTTTCAGCGACCGCAGTTGCCGCACCACATCGGCCGACACGTCCTTGCCCTGCACCGTCCCCGAAGCCACCGCCGCCAGCAGTTCCTTCGCCCAACCCGCGCGCGATGCCAGTGTCGTCAGTGCGTCTTTGCGCTCCGGCGGGGCAAAGCTTCCGTACCGTTTCAGGATCGCCCCACCAGTATTCGCGTCGTCATACGCCGCCAACCCGCGCAGTGCCGCCCCCCGAACCTGTTCATCAGCCAACAGCTCCTGAAGCACCGGCGCGAGCGACGCGTCCTTGATCCCCAGCAGCGAATCCAGCGCCGCCAGCCGTTCACCAGCCGGCGTGCCATGATCGTTCAACGTCTTGCGCGCCCCGGCGATCGCAGCCGCGCTTCCAAACGTCACCGCCAGCCCCCGCGCCTGCGCCCGCACTCCCGCATCCGCGCTCTGCACAGCTTCGGTTCAATCTCCTTCCACTCCGCCGGCATTGCCACCGCCCGCTGGCCGCGCAGGCTCTCTCGAATCCCTTTCAGAATTTCCCCCTGCCGCCTCGGTGTCCTGAGCGCGCCAGAGCGCCTTCACCAGCCGCGGAATCACCTCTCCTTCATTGCTGCTGATCCTCCGCACCGCGAACGACAGCATGCGGGGCAACTTCGATTGCGCCGCCAGCGCCAGCGCCCGATCCGCATCCAACGCACACAGCGGCTCGAGCGCGTACCAGTCCATCAGCGGCAGGTTATGGTCGTCGGCATCCTCCGCATGGGATAGCAATCCACTAATCACCTCCCACCGCTGCTCCGCCGGCGTCCGCTGCAATGCCGATGCGAGATACAACCGCACCACCGCCGACGGGCTCTCCTTCGCCAGCCGCGCAAACTCCCGCACCGCCTCCGCCGATGGGCTCTTCTCCTCACACAAAAACTGAATCGCCCACGCCACCACGTATGGCTGCTCGCTATGAAGCTGCTCCAGCAGCAGCGCAGGTGTCAGCCCGCCCGTGCAATGCAGCGCCCACATCGCCCGCAGCTTGCGGCTCTCCTCGGGGTTGTCGCGCAAGATCTCAAGCAGCCCGTTGTTTGCCTCCGGCGTCAACTTCCCTTGCGCCTGCCGCTCCTGCAACACCCGCCGCGCCGTTCGTACATACCAGTCGTTCTTATGAAGCTGCAGCTTCACCAGCTCCGCATCGCTCAGCTTCGCAACATCCACCTTCGTCGTCTTCGTATCGCCGTACACGATCTTAAAAATCCGGCCGTTGCTCTGGTCATGCGCCTTGGGGTCGTTGCTGTGGCACTGGTTTTTGTCGTACCAGTCGATCATGTACATCGACCCATCCTGGTCATATCGCAGGTTGATGATCTGGCTCCACTGATCGTTGAACAGGATGAAATCCTTCCCGTGCCGCCCTACGATAGCCCGACCCCTGCACCTCCGCGACATCCACGTTGATCCGCGCGCCGTGAATGTTGTTCATGAACAACTGCCCCGTGTACTCCGCCGGCCAGCTCCCACCCAGATAACACATCAGCCCCGCATGCGCATGCCCCCCGCCCGCCGCCGACGACTTTCCATTCCCCGCATGAGGCGAGCCGCCGCCCGCGTAATGCACGTGGTCCGCGATCGTCTTGATATCATCGAACACAAACTTGTTGTCGTGTTGTCCCCCCTGCCGCTGATAGTGCGCCCCTTCGATCATGTGCCACAAATGCGGGATCACGCACGCCTCGATAATGCACTGGCCATGATCGTCAAAGTCGATGCCCCACGGATTGCTCGTCCCCTCCGCAAACCGCTCGAATATGTGCTTGATCGGATGATACCGCCAAACCCCGGCGTTGATGTGGACGCGCTCGTTGGCCGGCGCACCCGGCTTGCCCACATCCGACTGCGTGAACACGCCATGGCATCCCCACAGCCAACCATCCGGCCCCCAGCAAAAAGTATTCAGCGTCTCATGCGTATCATGGTGCCCAAATCCGTCCAGCAGAATCTGCACATCGCCGGCCGGCTTTGGCGCATCCGCCTCAATATCGGCCGGGATAAACATCAAGTACGGCGCAGCCCCCACCCACACCCCGCCAAACCCTACCTCGATCCCGCTCACCAAATTCAGCCCCTCCATGAACACCGTGCGTTTCGTGAAATGTCCATCCCCCTTCTCATCCTCCAACACCAGAATCCGATCCCGCCCCTTCCCCTCCGGCGCACGCACGGGATACGTCATCCCCTCCACCACCCAGATCCTGCCCCTTGCATCAATAGTAAATGCAATCGGCTGCACTACGTCCGGCTCGCCCGCGAACAGCTTCGCCTCGAACCCCTCCGGCAGCGTCATGATCTCCGCCGCCTTTTCCGGCGTCACTCCCGCATACTTAAACTGGTCCGGCGTCAGCGCCGGCGCCGGCGTCAGTTCATTCTCCGAGCTTCGGCCGATGATCGTAAAACTCAAAGTCATCAAAGTTCACGTGCCCCCACGCCCCCTTGCGCTCATCCACAAGCCGGATAAAAATCTCCCGACCCGCCACCTTCTCCAGATCGACCACCACCGGCCGAAGTTCTTCGGTCTCCCTTCCGCTGGTCTTGAAAAAAACCTTGTTGTCATCCGCCGTCACCAACTCCACGCGCGTCTCGGCCCACGATCCCCCCGCGAACAGAAAGCTTGCCCACCGATGATCCGCCTTAAACGCTGCCGACGTCAACGTCCCCATTGCATCATCCCCCAGCACCTCAAAACCGCCGATCCAAAAGTCGCCCTGATGCTTCGAATGCACGTCATGCCGCCGAGGATAGACCAGATCCCCCCGCACCGGCTGACGCTCGAAAGCATTGCCGGTGGCGGTCCAGTCCTTCAGCGTCCCCTCTTCAAAGTCCAGGTTCAGCGGCTTGCCCTCCTTGCCAGGCGGTTTGATCGGCTTGTTCTCGTCGGCGGCGAAGCCGCACGTCCCAAGAAGGAGCAGCATGAGCGCGGCGGAGAAAAACTCTTTGCGGAACAACATGAAGAACCTCGTTTCGAGAATGGACCTGAATGGGTGAATCTAACCGTCGTCGAAGGCATGTCCAGCACAGATTGCGGATGCGCTCTTTTTCACCTCTTCCCCTGTAGTTTTTTCGCTGGCCAGAGCGACTGATGAGATGACGGAGGTTGTGAATGAGCCAGAAGAGCCAGCGGTTGCTTCGGTATGTTGTGGATCGAAATCCCTGTTACCTGCTGAGCGCGGTGCTGCTGCTGGTGGGATGCAAGCTGGTGAGCAAGGCCAACGAAGCCTACACCCCGGACGTGCGGCATCTGCTGGTCCTGCTGGCAACGGTGAATGTCTATGAGCTTGCGCTGATTGGGCTGGGGCTGCACTTTTTGCGGCGGCCAATCTTTCGACGCGACGGCCGGATCGTGCTGGTGCTGCAGGGGTTGTTCCTGGCGGACATCACGTTCCTGAACGGCGACCTTTCCACCGCGAACGTGCGCCTGGGCTGGGGGGTTAATGCTCTGCTTATTTTACTGGGAGCGATGAAGATCTGGTTGGTGCTGCGGGGGCTGGGGGTGTTGAATTGCAAGCGGGTGATGGGTGTCGTGCTGGCGCCAGTAGCGATGATCCTGATCGTGCCGGCCGCATTCAAAGAGATTTCAAATCAACATGCCGGGCAGCTTTCGCCCTGGATCGTGTATGGGGCGTGGTGGGTGGCGGGGTTGTTGCCGGTGTTGGCCGGAGCGATGTGGACCGCCGGCGGCATTCCAAGGACTGCGGCGAGAGAGGACTGATCATCGCTTACGCGCTTGTGCCCTTTGGATCGCTTTTCATGCACATGATCGGCGCAGCCTGGGTTCACAACGTGCCGTTCAACGTGGCCAATCTTTCGCCGGTGTGGTTGGGCCTGGCGGTCGCCGCCGCACGCTTGCGCGTGGAGAGGCCAATTGTAGCGCGGTTCCAACTGGCGTTGCTGTCGCTCGCGATCCTGTGCGCGGCGGGCGGGCCCGCGGAATTGATCCATTGGGGAAGTCTGGCGGTGTCGCCGCTGCGGATCACGATGTTGGCCACAGTGGCCGCGGCGGCCTACGCTTACAAGCTCCATCTCGAGCGGATCTTCGTCCTCTCCGCAGCTCTACTGCTGGCCTCGGCCATGTTGGGCCCCACGCCGGCGATCATGTGGGAAAGCACCAAGCACCTTGTCCGCGACGCCTGCCGTATCGCCGGTAAAACAATACCCACGACAGCCAGCGGCTGGGGCATTGCCTCGATTGCAGGAGCGTTTGTCATGCTGGGATTCGGAGTGCTGCTGACGCGGTCGCGGCGAGAGGTGATTGTCACCGCCTCCGATCAAACCGGCTTCGGTGGAGTGCCAGCGGAAGCCGATGACGCGATTGCTTCCGAGGCATCAGCGGGGTTCGAGGATGACGGGGATATCGAGGCGGGTTGATCCCCAGTGCCGGTGCGCACCAGCGTTCCGCATTCGGGGCAGTGATCGGAGGTGAGCATGAAAATCAGGTAGCCGCACTTGGGCACCGCGGTTCCCTGAACGTAGCCTTGATGTGAAGCAGGCACGTCGGGCACTGGCTTTCGCCGGCCTTGAAAACCTGCTGGCGATTACAACCCGGACAAATCAGCGTAAACTGTTCGAAAACCGCCAGGATCGGCTTGTGCTCCGACCTACGATTAAGAACGACCAGCACGAGCAACGCCAATGATCCGCACGCGGCCACAATTCCCAAAGCGCCCCCACCGCGAGCAAGCAAACTATCCGGTCCTGAGTCGCTGGTGAACCCGGAGATCCCATTGGAAATAAGGACGATCTCCAGCAACACGCCGCACAGGATGGCGGCAGCAATGGTGCCCCACGCCAGCCAGCGCCGGTTTGGTTTGAGCGGACATAACACCACAAGGTTCGCATGGGCCAGCAAAATTGCGACACACGTGATGATCGAGAAGGGGATGTCCCCTGAATGGATATCGCGCCAGATACCGACAGTGCCTGCAATAGCGCCGACGATTGCCGCGAGCACCCCGACGTAGCGCCAGTATCGCCGGTCGTATCCCGCGCCCGCCAGGCTCGCGGACGCCAACACTCCAAAACCGCCGATGGCAAACGAAGTCCCCAACCAGTTGCTGTAGCCACTCCAGTCCGGGCTTGTCCAACTGGGAATACTCACCAGCGCCAAGACGACGGCACAAACGCCTACGCCAGTCCAACCCGCGACCCGCCCTTTCGGGATGGCGGCCATCCGCAGGTAAAACATCGCGGGAGGCGTGATGCAGGGAATAATAATCAAAGACGTGTAGACGCCGTCAGGCACCAGGCCCTCGCCCCAGACGGCCACCAGGCCCAGAATAAATTCGATTACAACCCCGGCCATCCCCACCAACCCCGCCGTCCGCGCCTTCTCACGGTCCGTCAGAAGCGAACAACTCATCATCAGGGCCGCCGCAACGGCCGTCATCACCGCAGTCCCCAGCACCTGAATCAGCACCGCCCCGGTGGAGAGCAGCATCGCCAGCACGCCCGCAACGGCCGCGACGGCCAGTGCAGCGAGCATGATGCGGAGCATAAGCCGCCGGAGGGACACGCGATCAGCCCCTTTCAGTGATTATCATTCACGACCCTGCTCGCCCCTTTAATTCGCTCCACCCATCATACCGACCGCCGAATCATAAACCTCCACGCACTGCTTGGCCGCGTCCGCCCACGTCCGCCGACGCACGTCAAACGCCCCATGCTGCCGCAGCGTGCTCGCCAGCGGCGGATGCCGCAAGACCGCCACGATCTTGTTGGCCATCTCATTAATGTCCCAGAAGTCCACCTTAAGCGCGTGCGTCAGCACCTCGCTCACGCCCGACTGCTTACTGATCAGCACCGGCACGTCGTGACTCATCGCCTCCAGCGGCGCGATCCCAAACGGCTCGCTCACCGAGGGCATCACATACAAATCCGCCATCTTGAAAACTTTTTCCACGTCCCCGCCGCGCAGGAACCCCGTGAACAGCACCTTGTGCCCGATCCCCATCGCCGCCGCCATCTCAATGGTCCGGCGAATCATGTCCCCCGAGCCGGCCATCACGAACTTCACGTTGTCCATCACCTCCAGCACCTTCTTGGCCGCCGCCAGGAAGTATTCCGGCCCCTTCTGCATGGTGATGCGCCCAGGAACAACACGATCTTCTCGTCATTATGAATCTTGTACTTCTCTTCGTCGTAGCTGCCGTTCACGTCGATGGCGTTATACACCACCTCGATCTTGTTCGGGTCCACCCCATAATGGTGCTGGCAAATGTTCTTGGTGAGAATGCTGACCGCGATCACCTTCATCGCCCCATGCATCCCCCGCCGCTCGATCTCGTAGATTCGCTGGTTCACGTTGATCCCGCTGCGGTCAAACTCGGTCGAGTGAACATGCACCACCAGCGGCACACCCTTAATCCCGGCGACAGCCAGCCCGGCTGGAAATGTCATCCAGTCGTGGGCGTGAACGACATCAAATTCTTCCCCCGCGCAATCTCGCTGGCCAGCGCCGCGTAACGTTGAATCTCGGCGAACATATCGCCGCCGTATGGATTGCCGCCACTCGCCGCCGGCCCGGCCAGCTTCGACTTTGCTGTTGACGCCACGGCCGTGTCGGCCGGCTCATCGCCTGCCGCCGCTGCCTTGGCCGTGCTCAGCGTCTCCCGCTCCTCAATCTCTTTTTGATAATCCGCCGGTGTCTGATAAGGGCTGGTGATGTCCGTTGGCCCAGTCGTGCGAAACGTCACATGATCAAACTCATCCAGCCGCAGTTCCGTGCTTGGCACCGCCAGCGGCGAACCCGCGCGCGGGCTCACCAGGCGCACATGCGTTGAAAAAGGCGTCGTCACCGGGCGCGGCAGCACGAACATAATGTCCGTCCCCAACCCGCTCATTGCCTTGGTGAGTCCATAGCAAGCCGTCCCCAGCCCGCCGCTGATAAAAGGAGGAAATTCCCAGCCGAGCATGAAAACACGCATAGCGACCTGCTTCACTTTCTAAAACTGCCAACTCGGACCGAGCTGCAACCCTGCACCCAAAATCATCCTGTAAACCAACGCTCAACGTGCCCGCGCGATACTGCCGCGAAAGCACTGGGTTTCCCAACACCCGAAACGAAGATAGTTGCCAGGAAGCCGGCCAGAACTGAGGGATACTCAATATCGGATGGCTCAAAATCAACGGCTGTCAAACCGGCCAGCACCGGAAGAGGCCATCAGATCATCTCCTGATATTGATGCCGGAATATATAGTGCTAGGCGACCGAGCCTGTCAATGCCGGGCAACGCGACTTTTTGACGGAAGGGGGGATAGTTCAACCGCCAGCGACACGCGCGCCACCAAAAGCAAAACGAATACCATATCTCGACAACATCCGAGCCAACACAATCCAGCATCTTCATAATCTTCATCAATGCCGTAAGTTCATCCGAATAATTTTTCGTTCACTGTCTGTTTCCCATCGCGCTCTTCAAACCGACATCTGCCTAACAACCGGGCATCGTGTAATTGCATCCGTCCGCGACGATCATTACAGTGGCGACACCTTGATCGCCGCCGTCCCCACTGTTTTTTTCAGGCCCGCCGCGCCGGCCAAACTATCGCTCCCGGCCCGCGCATCTTTCACTCCTCATCGCTCTTGCCTGCCTCACCCTGCTCCTTCTCGCCGCCCGGCTCACCCCCAGCCCCACCGGCATCGGCACCCACACCGGCCTTGGCCTTAATCAATGCCAATTCGAAGTACGCACCGGCCTACCCTGCCCAAGCTGCGGCATGACCACCAGCTTCGCCTGGTTCGTGCGCGGCCACTTCCTCGCCAGCCTCTACACCCAGCCCATGGGCGCTGCTCCTGGCCTTACTGGCCGCCATGACCTTCTGGGCCGCCCTCTACATCGCCTTCACCGGCCGGCCCGTTCACCGGCTTCTGCGCGTCGCTCGCTGGTCGTATTACCTTGTTCCACTCTTCGCCGCCGCCATGCTTGCATGGGTGTGGAAAATCTACATCCACCTCCATCACTTGGATGGCTGGCATTAACGCAACAACTGGAATCAACACCTGGAGCAACAACGATGAGCCAACTACCTGATCGGCTCGCGCCGCCCGGCCGACGGCGGCAGGACTCTACAGCCAACCCCTACCTCCGCAATATCGGGGTTTCCCTGATTTTCGCCGCCTTTTGCTTCGCAACCTCTGGCTGCACTCCCCTCGGATTCCTCGCCTCCAAAGTCTTGCCGGACGTTCAGAACCCGCCGCCCGCGCGCTATCACGGCATGGTCAACCAGACCTGCGCCATCATGGTCTGGGCCGACCAGGCCGTTCGCGCCGACTTCGGCACCGTGCGCGCCGACATCGGCGGCACCCTCCAGCAGCTCATCGTCGCCGCCGCCAAGGATGAGCATACCAAAGACTACCTCGCCGGCCTCAAGTTCACTTACCCCGCCGACTCCGTCGTGCGCTTTCAGGACGACAACCCCCAACTCCTGCAACTGCCCATTACCGATCTGGCCCTCAAGCTGGGCATCCCAAAACTCACCCGCCTGATCTATGTCGAGGTGGAAGATTTCCAGACCCGCTTCGCCAACTCACGCGAACTCTATCGCGGCTCGGCCAAGGTTACCCTCAACGTCGTCGAAATCACCGGCAACACCGCGAAAGTCGCCTTCCAGGAACCCCACATTCAGGTCTTCTTTCCCCGCAACGGGGCAGAGGCCCTGCCTGGCTCTGATACCGTCAACGACCAATCCATGTACAAAGGCACCATTGACGCCCTGGCCAATACCCTGGCCGCACGGCTTCGCCGAACCCACGGAATAAACCCGCCATGCATCTCCTCAATCCAAAACCGCATCCCATCAAACGCTTCGCCGCCGCGGCACTCTTGTTTCCGCTCATCGCCTGCATCGCCGGCTGCAACGTGCTGGGCGCATTTGGCGTGGCCAGCGAGAAGATTTTCGGCAACCCCAACAAAAAGCCCCTCTATGTGCCCGTCAAGACCGACTCCCTGGTGGTCCTCGTGGAGCGCGCTGATCCGACGGTCATGAATCAGGAAGATGCCGAGCGGCTGGGCATAATGATTCAGGACCAGCTCAAGCAACATGAAGTCGCCCCCATCGTCGATTCCACGGCCTTCATCGACATGCGCACCAGTTCCTCCTCCTCCACGCGCCAGAAGTACGAAGCCATGACCCTGGCTGACAAAGCCCAGGCCGTTCACGCCAGCCAGATCCTTTACGTGCGCGTGGACAAATATCAGGTGCGCGAGGTCATCGGCGGCGCCCCCGGCATCCGCGCCCACGCCTTCGTCCGCATCGTCGATGCGGCCACCGGCAAGGACCGCTGGCCCGACACCTACGCCGGCAAAGAGATCGACGCCCACGACGGCATGGACTCACGCGACGCCGTCATCGACACCATGGCCACCCAAATCTCCCGCATGTTTTATCAGTGGGATTGAGGTCATTCATCAACCACTTCGCAGCCCGCCGTTGCCGCACCGCCTCAAACAGCATCACCGCCGCGGCCGTAGACGCATTGAGCGAATCCACCGCCCGCCCCAGCATCGGAATCCCCACGCATCCCGCCTCCCCGGCCGCCTCGCGCCACTGCCGGTCCACCCCTCGGTCCTCCGCCCCAATCACCAGCGCCACCGGTCCCGAAAGATCAACGCTCGTGTAATCCCGTGTCGCCTCCGGCGTCGCCACCACCAGCTTCACATCCCGTTCCCGCAAAAACCCCTGAATCTCCACCCACGGCGCACTGATCACCGGCACCACAAACACCGCCGCCGTGCTCGCGCGAATAGCATTGGGGTTAAAAGCATCCACATCCGCGTCAGCCGCGAAAACCCCGCACGCCCCCGCCGCGTCGCGCTCCGCACCATCGCTCCCAGATTTCCCGGCTTCTCCGTCCCCGCCGCCACCAGCCACAAATCCGCCGGCCACCGCTTCCTTCCCAGCTTCTCCATCGCTTCGGGCAGATGCGCCAAATCCCACCGCGGCTGCTCGAAAACCGCCACCATCCCCTCCGGCTTCTCACAGTACGACATCTTCTCCACCATCCCCGGCCACACCTCAAATACCCCCGCCCCACTCGCCTTGCCCCGCAGCGCAGGCATTTCCGCCACCAACCGTTCCCAGTTCATCCCCAGCACCTGCGGGCTGAAAAAAATCTCCCGCATCACCAGCCCCGCCTCCAGCAGCGCGATATTTCGCGCTTCCCCTCGGCCACAAACAACCCGCTCTCCCGCCGATCCCGGTGCTTGCGCAAATGCACCACCGCCTTTACGCGGGGATTGTCGGCGCTGGTCAGGCGAAGCGGATCTCGCATCAACTCATCGTATCAAAGTTAATTTTAAAACGCCCCGCTTCACACCACCCCGCCTCACGCCACCCCGTCCCCCTGCACCACCACGTCCAGTTTCCCCGTCTCCGGATCCATCACAAGCCCATGCACCGGCAAGGTCCTTGGCAAGAGCGGATGATTCCGAATCATCTCCACGCTCTGCCGCACCGCGTCCTCCACGCGCTCAAATCCCCGCAACCATTGGGGCAGGTCAATCCCCGCGTGCTCCAGCGTCGCCAAAACGTCGTTTGAAACTCCCCGCTCACGCGCCTTCTCCAGAATGCGCTCGCAGTTCAAGTTGGTCATGCCGCAGCCGTGGTGCCCCACCACCGCCACCTCCGTCGCCTCCAGCGCATAAATCGCCACCAGGATGCTGCGCATCACGCTGCCAAAAGGATGCGCCACCACCCCCCCGGCCGTCTTAATGATCTTCACGTCACCGTTGCGCAAGTTCATCGCGCAGGGCAGAAGCTCCACCAGCCGCGTATCCATGCAAGTGACAACCACCAGCTTCTTGTTGGGAAAAACATCCGTCAAAAACGGCTCGTACTCCCGCCGCGCCACAAAGCCCCGGTTGTGCTCGAGGATTTCAGACATGATCGACATAAAATGTTCCACTTCCCGCGCAGTTCTAGGCTCCAACTTCCTGCGGCTGCGCCACCCGCTCAACCTTCAGCCGATTGATCCGCTGCGGCTGCGCGTCAACCACCGTATACCGAATATTGTCATGCACCATCACCGTTCCCTTCGTCGGAATCTGGCCGAGCGTGATGGACACAAATCCGCCCAGCGTTTCGGTCCCATCTTCGGTCGGGATGTTCAGGCCCATCTGCTCGTTGGCCTCTTCCAGCGTCACCCGCGCGTCGGCCTCGAAGCTGTGATCGTCGATCTTCCGGATCATCAACGGCTCGGCCGGCTCGTGCTCATCGGTGATCTCCCCCACCAGTTCCTCCAGAATATCCTCAATCGTCACCAGCCCCGCCGTTCCCCCGTACTCATCCAGAACGATCCCGATGTGAACCTTCTGCATCCGAAACTCGCGCAACAAATCCCGCAGCGCCTTGGTTTCGGGCACGAACGCCGCAGGCCGCATGGCCGAGCGAATATTGAATTTCTCCGGCGGCTCGCCCAGATGCTTCAGCAAATCCCGCGCGTACAACACGCCGATCACGTGGTCGAGCGTTCCGTCATACACCGGCAAGCGCGAATGCCCGCTCTCCTCCAGCGTCCGCTTCACTTCCTCCAGCGTAGAATGAATTTCCACCGCCACCATCTCCGGCCGGGCCGTCATGATCTGCCCAACCTGCGTATCGCGAAACTCAATCACCGACTCGATCATCTCCCGTTCCTGCTCGTCCACCACCCCTTCCTTCACCCCCTCCTCCACCACCGAAACAATGTCCTGCTCGATCTGCTCCTGCTGCATCTGCTGCGTCCCGGTGATCCGCGCCACCAGCGTATCCACCCCCTGCATGATTCGCGTCACCGGCAGCAACACCAGCCGCATCCCATGTAAAAACCCCGCGCTCGCGGCGATAAATTCTTCCCCCGCGTGCCGCGAAAGCGCGTGCGGGATCGCCACCGAAAAAAACAGGTGAATCAATCCCGTGATCCCAAACGACGAAAGATACTGCACCCAGATGTTACCGTAATGAAACGCCCGCATCACCCCCAGCAGCAGCAGGATGTTGAACACCAGTCTTCCAATGGCCGTCACGAAGATCAGGTCGTTGGTGTGCTCCATCGTCGGCTCGATCCACTGCGGCCTGCCCGCCTCCTCCATCAGATCGCTCAGCCGAGCCCGCGAAAAATCACGCAGCGAATACGTCAACGTCGAGAAAAACAGCGTCGCCAGCGAAAACAGGATGATGACTGCGGTAATCAGCATGATCTAATTGAACCTTGCCCTTCGGCGCTTTGCCCGACGTCCCAGCCACTGCGCCCCCGCCCTTTCCAGCGAACACCGCGCCAACGCCAAGTCGGCCCAGGATCCTGTCCTCCAGCATATGCATTTTATCAAATCCCGCGCAGGGTTCTATCGTCGTGGCCGCTTAAGTGCAACAACCCATGCACCCCGTAAAGCAAGATTTCGCTCTCAATCGCCCCGCCCCGCACCTTGGCCTGCCGCCGGGCTTCCGGCACGCAAATCACAATTTCCCCCGCCACAGGCCGGCCTTTCGCATCCATCTCCAGCGGAAAAGTCAGCACGTCCGTCGGCCCGGCCACTCCCATAAATTCCCGGTGCAACTCCCCCATCCGCTTGTCCCCCACCAGCGCCAACGATAGCTCCCGGATTCGCGTCGGCACCATCCTAAAAGCCGCCACCATCTGCCGGCGCAGCAATGGAACGTACGCCGCTCCCACCTCGGCGCACACCATCAGATCAAGCTTCGGATGAGGTCTCGCCCGCACGCTCATGCCAGCTTCACCGCGGGCGTTTGCGACGCATTGATATGCTGCCCGGTCTGCCCCTGCGCCCGCGTCAGCTTCCCGGTCGATGGATAAGCCATGCGTCCGTGGTAAATCCCCAGCAGCGTCTTCACGAGCGCCTTCTCGATCTGCCCCAGTTCCTTAAAGGTCATGTTCGACTCATCAAGCTGCCCATCCAAGAGCCGTTTCATGATCAGCTCATGCACCAGCGATTCAATCCGGCTTGGCGTGGGCTCGCCCATCGCCCGCGTCGCGCTCTCCACGCAATCCGCCAGCATCACGATCGACACTTCCTTGCTGCGCGGCTTGGGGCCCTCATATCGAAACTGCGTGTCGCTCACCACCGTCGGCTGGTCCGGGTGCAGCTTGTCCTTCTCCTTGCACGCCTGATGATAAAAATATTCCACCAGCGTCGTCCCGTGGTGCTGCTCAATAAACTTCGAGATCACCGTCGGCAGCCCATACTCCCGGGCCATCTCCATCCCGTCTTTCACGTGCCCGACAATAATCAGCAGCGACACGTTGGGCGATAAGTTGATGTGCCGATTGCGCCCATCCGTCTGATTCTCCACAAAGTAGTCGGCCTTGTTCATCTTCCCCACGTCGTGGTAGTACGCCCCCACGCGGCACAAAAGCGAGTTGGCCGACAATCGCTTCCGCCGCCGCCTCCGCAAGCGTCGCCACCTGCTGGCTGTGGTTGTAAGTCCCTGGCGCTTCAACCGCCAACCGCCTCAACAGCGGCTGGCTCCCATCGGCGAGTTCCAGCAGGCTGATGGCCGTCGTGATCCGAAACGCCCGCTCGATAAACGGCAGGATCCCCAGCACGATAAATCCCGCGCCAAGCCCTGCCGCCCCGACATACAGACAGTTCTTGCCGATGTACGCGATTGGGTCATAATTCAGCCCCCCCGCGGCCACCGTCGCCGCGATCATCACCAGGGCCGTCATCCCGCCCACCTCAATCAACCGGCTGCGCGACCGCACGTCCTTCAACATGCAGCAGCACGTCAGACTGCCCACCCACAGAATCAGATAAAACCCAATCCCCTGGTCCAGCGCCGCCGTCACCATGATCGCATGGATGCTTCCCACCCCGATGGCAAATCGCTGGTCATAAGCAATCGCCAGGATCATCGCCACCAGCAGCGTCGGCGCAACGCCAAAGATATACAGCGGCCCCGTCCCAATCGCCGCCAATTCCGCCAGCAGCAGCATCGACAGCATCAACAGCCCAATGGCTACCGCCCGCAGGTGATTTCTCAGATACCCGCGGCTGATACTTCACCACATACACCGCCAGCGCCACCGTCAGCAGCGCGATCAGCCCCGCCAATCCAAGCTTCGACTTCATCGCCGTCTTACCAAGCTCGGCAACAAACTGCTTCTGCTCCGCCCGCAATATCTGCCAGTCGCGTTCAGTAATGACGTTCCTGCGGTGTACCAGCGTCTGGTTGGCCTTGAACTCAACCCGCGCCACCGTCTCCGGCACCCGCGCCGCCGCCTGATTCTGCGCTGCCGCCGTTGTGGTCTCATCCAGCAGATACGTCGGCTTGATAGTCGCCAGCGTGAACGCGACAATGTTGTTGGGCACCCCCAGCATGTGCGCGAAATAAAGCTTGGCGATCGTCAGCAGCTTCGACTGAAACTCTCCGTCACTGGTCGAATAGGTGTTCTTGCCCTTCAACTCGTCGATGGGCTTGGCGTTCGGTTTGCCCTGAAACGGCGGATACAAGAATGATCGCCCGTTCAAGGTCCACCTTCCGCTCATCCTCCGGCAGCAGAACGATCCTCGGCATTTCCTGCTTCAGCGCCGCGATATATCCACCGACCGCCTTCTCATACACCTGCCGATTCTCAGGCCGCGCATAACTCTGCAGCAGCGTCAGATCGCCGCTCAACTTCAGTTGCAGCTTTTCTCTCAACTCCGCCGGCAATTCCTCAATCGACTGCCCCGCCAGCGCCAAACGGTCCGGAAGCCGCAGCAACTCTTCTTCCAAGCTTCGTCCAATTGTCGACGTTCGTCGCCTTGTAATGCCGCGGGCGTGATCTCCCGCGCCACGTTCTGCGCCTCGGTGATCCGCGATCGATCCGTGAAGTCAAAATTAACCCGGCTGATGATGTCCTGCGCCGTGTACTGCCCCGGCCGATACCGCACCATGTCCTCGCGCAGCATCACAATCGCGATTGCCCCCAAACAAAACAGCACCGCGATCCCAATCGACGCCGCTCCCCCATTTTCAGTCAACGCTGCGCCAACGCTGTGGCTGGTCCGGCCGGTTCTCCCGGATAGACGCCCGCCTTGGCCGATGCTTTCGAAACGGAAACATCCAGTCTTACTCTCTTCCCTCGTCGCTCCTGGCCCGCTCATACGCGTTGACAATGTTCTGCACCAACCGATGCCGCACAATGTCCTCACGCTGCAACTCAACCGTTGCGATGCCCTTGATGCCCTTCAACGTCTGCATCGCGTTGGCCAATCCGCTCGTTGCGTCTTCCGGCAAATCCACCTGGCTCGGGTCGCCGGTTACGATCATTTTGGAGTCGTGCCCAAGTCTTGTCAAAAACATCAGCATCTGAGAAGGCGTCGTGTTCTGCGCCTCATCCAGAATAATCACGCTCTCATTGAGCGTCCGCCCGCGCATGAACGCCAGCGGGATCACCTCAATCACGTCGTTGACCATGAACCGCTTTACCTGCTCAAAGTCGATCATGTCGTGCAGCGCGTCAAACAACGGCCGCAGGTACGGGTTCACCTTCGCCTGCAAATCTCCAGGCAAAAACCCAAGCCGCTCGCCCGCCTCGACGGCCGGCCGTGCCAGCACCAGTCGCTTCACCTGCCCATGCTTCAGCAAGCTCGCCGCCGCCGCCACCGCCAGATAAGTTTTCCCCGTCCCGGCAGGCCCAACGCAAAACGTCAGGTCATGCTGGAACATCGCCTCGATATACCCGCGCTGCCCCGCCGTCTTGGCCCGAATCGCCCGCCCGCGCACGTAAACGTCAATGTCCCCCGCCGTCCGCACCTCGTTCTCCGACGCCGCCTGCCGCACCGCCGTCCCCACCTCTTCGGGGCTCAGCCACTCCTGCCGGCGCAACTTCCGCTGCATCTGGTCCAAGACCGCCGCCGCCTTGCTCACCTGGTCGCGCTCACCAGTCAGGTGCAATTCATCATCCCGGTTGGTCACCTGCACGCCAAACGCCTCGCGAATGGTGCGAAGGTTCCGGTCGGCCGTACCAAACAAGGCCAGTCTCTTCTCAGGTTGTTCAAGGGTAATGCTTAATTGCACGGCTATATCATAGTGCGGAAGTTTCCCGCGTCACTTTCAGCCCAATGTCACTCCACATTCCGCAGTATCTTCCTACGACGCCCGCCTCCAGAAGATCGCCAGCGCCAACCCTCGGAATTGTCTCAAGTCTACCCCCGAAAGTCGATGTGTGCCGCCAAACAGCCGAACCCTCTAATCCCCCGCCTCCAGGATCGCCATAAACGCTTCCTGCGGAATATCCACGCTTCCCACCCGCTTCATCCGCTTTTTCCCTTCCTTCTGCTTTTCCAGCAACTTCCGCTTACGTGAAATATCCCCACCATAACACTTCGCTGTCACATTCTTGCCCACGCTCTTGATCGTCTCCCGCGCCACGATCTTCCCACCAATCGCCGCCTGAAGCGGGATCTCAAACAGGTGCCGGTGAATCTCCTCCTTCAGCCGAACCAGCAACTTCCTCCCGCGAGCCTCGGCCTTGCTCTTGATGCACGATCACGCTCAGCGCATCCACCCGGTCGCCGTTCACAAGGATGTCCATCTTCACCAGATCTCCCACCCGGAAACCGGCCAGATCATAATCCATCGTCCCATACCCCTTGGTCGCGCTCTTCAGCCGGTCATAGAAATCATAAATCACTTCCGCCAGCGGAATCTCGTACGTCAGGATCACCCGCGTCGCCCCGATGTACTCCTGCTTCTTGTAAAGCCCCCGCCGATCCTCGCACAGTTGAATGATCGCCCCCACGCTCTCGCCGGGCACGATGATGTTCATCACGATGTACGGCTCGCGAATCTCCTGCACGTGCGTCGGGTTCGGCAGTTCGCTGGGCGCATCAATGCGCTTCACCGAGTTGTCCGTCATCAGGATTTCATATGTCACCGTCGGCGCCGTCTGCACCACCTCGATATTAAACTCCCGCTCCAGCCGCTCCTGGATGATCTCCATGTGCAGCAGCCCCAGAAACCCGCACCGAAAACCAAAACCCAGCGCATCCGTCGACTCCGGCGCAAACGTGAACGACGAGTCATTCAATTGCAGCCGGTCCATCGCATCCCGCAGCTCCTCGTACTGCGTGGATCCACCCGGATAAAAATCGCAAAACACCATCTGCTGCATCGGCTTATACCCCGGCAGCGCCTCGGCCGCCGGCGCCAGCGCATCCGTCACCGTGTCCCCAATCCGCACGTCATGCAGGTCCTTGATCGCCGCCACGATATAACCCACCTCCCCCGTCCCAATCCGCTCCACCCGCTTTGGCCGCGGCATCAGCTTCCCCAGATCCGAAACCTGGTGCTCGGTCCCATTGCCCATCAGCCGAATCTTCTGCCCTTTCCGTAACTCCCCATCCACCACCCGCACGTACACAATCACGCCGCGATAATCGTCATAAATCGAATCAAAAATCAGCGCCCGCGCCGGCTGATCCGGCAACCCCCGCGGCGGCGGCAGCTCATCGCACAGCTTGGTGATCAGCTCATCAATCCCCTCCCCCGTCTTCGCCGACACCAGAATCGCATCCTCCGCCCGAAACCCCAGCACCTGCTCGATTTCCTCCGCCACCCGAACCGGGTCGGCACTGGGCAAATCGATCTTGTTAATCACCGGAATAATCTCCAGCCCCACCTCCAGCGCCGCATAAGCATTCGCCACCGTCTGCGCCTGCACCCCCTGCGTCGCATCCACCACCAGGATCGCCCCCTCGCACGCCTGCAATGCCTTCTGCACCTCGTAATGAAAGTCCACGTGCCCGGGCGTATCGATGAAGTTCAGCATGAACTCCTCCCCCTTGTGCATCATGAAAAACCGTCACCGCCGACGCCTTGATCGTGATCCCGCGCTCCCGCTCCAGATCCATGTCATCCAGGATCTGATCCTTGAATTCCCGCTCCGTAATCGCCCCCGCCCGCATCAGCAGGCGGTCGGACAACGTGCTCTTACCATGGTCAATGTGGGCGATAATGCTGAAATTGCGAATCTGCATGCGGGGCCAAATCTCAAAGGAAAAACCGCCGGCCCGATCAGGGCCGCCAGTAGGTATTACGTCGGAAAGAACCACATGGTACGGCCACCACCCCCCCAACTACAAACACCGCCCACAAATCATCCGCCAACCCGCTCCCGCACCGCATACGTCGGCCGATCCATCATCCGAAAATGCAGCCGCGCCAAATACTCCCCGATAATCCCAATCGCAAACAACTGCGCCCCCGCAAAAATAGCCACGATCGACGCCAGAAACGTAAACCCCGAAACCCGCGTCCGCCCGAGCAAATACGCCACCATCACAAACAGCAGCACCACCCCCCCAAACACCGTAAACGCAAACCCGATAAAGCTAGCCAGCCGCAACGGCCAGGTGCTGAATCCCGTCATCATGTTAAAGGCATGGGTCAGCAACTTCCCCACCGTGTAATTCGACCGCCCCGCAGTCCGCGGTTCGTGATTCACCACCACTGCCTCAAACTTGCTCGTCCCCCACGTCAGCAATACGTCAATCGAGACATACGGGCTGTGATACTGCGCAAACGCCTCCCGCAGCCGCGTGCGAAATGCCCGAAAGGCGCTGATGTGCCGCGCCGTCTGCGCCCCCATCGCTTTCTGCAACACCAGCTTGGTGATCTGCGACGCCAAATCCCGCAGCAGGCCATGCGCCTCCCTTTCCGGCCTGCCATAAACCACGTCAACCCCTTCTTCCAGCGGCGCGAGCAGCTTCGCCACCTCCTCCGGCGGGTTCTGCAAATCGTCATCCATCGTCACGATCCGCCCATACCGCGCAGCGCGAATCCCGCACAACAGCGCGTTGTGCTGCCCGTAGTTCGCGCATCATATCAATGCCATGCACGTAGCCATGCTCCCGCGCCAGCCTTTCAATCACCCCCCAGCTCCCATCCCGGCTCCCATCGTTCACCAGGATCACCTCAAATGGCCCCCCAATCCCGCTAAGCACCGGCCCCAGCCGCTCGATTAGCGGCCCCAGCGTTTGCTCGCTGTTGTAAACCGGGACCACCACGCTCAGCCCCGTCTCCATATAACCGGCCGCCTCAGTCATGCTTCTCCTCTGACAATCCCTTTAGTGCCCGCCCCTTACCTTCCTTCCCCCCGCAATCGAAGTCAATCATCGACCAATCATAAACTCGCCCCGCAACGGCCCCCCAAATAGCACCCCATAAACAACCCCATCGCCAGCACATGCTCATCCTCCTCCCAATCTTGGCGCTTGGCGCCTTGGCGGTTCAAAATCTGCAACCGCTTCCGACACCCGCATCCTCCCGCTACCCTCTTGCCCAAAACCATGCTCACCCGCCTCCTTCACACGCTCATGGCCCAGCCGCGCATTTATGACCTGGTCCAGACCCTCGTCGGCGCAAAAAATGCGCCGCCGACTCGCCGCCCAAATCCCGTCCATCCTTCACCCCCATCGCGTCCTCGACCTTGGCGGCGGCACCGGCGCCGTCGCCGACTACTGGCCGTCCACCACCCAGTACATCTGCCTCGATATCGACCCCCTCAAGCTCGAAGGCTTCCGCCGCCGCAATCCCACCGGCGTCGCC
Organism: uncultured Phycisphaerales bacterium; assembly: GCA_963788015.1. Taxonomy (GTDB): domain Bacteria; phylum Planctomycetota; class Phycisphaerae; order Tepidisphaerales; family Tepidisphaeraceae; genus JBBRHH01. The sequence continues at coordinate 439,645 of CAWBEY010000005.1, read as the reverse complement.
CTCCTGGCCGACGCAATCCGCGTCCCCATCGCCAGCGCCTCCCTCGATGCCGTTCTCTGCACCGCTGTCAGCCATCATCTCCCCGACGCGCTCCTCCCCCAAATGCTCCGCGAAGCCGCCCGCGTCCTCAAACCCGATGGCAACTTCCTCTTCCTCGACGCCGTCTGGAATCCCCGCCGCCCCATCGGCAGGCTTATCTGGCGCTACGACCGCGGAAGCCACCCCCGCACCGCCGCCACCCTTCAGTCCCACATCTCCTCCCACCTGCGCATCACCCACTGGGAACAATTTTCCATCCACCACGAATACGTCCTCTGTGTCGCCACGCCCCTTTAACTCTCCGGCGGCCCCACCACCTCATGCGCCGCCGTCACCACCCGCCCCCCCGTCAGCGCCGCCACGATCCGATCCACGTGCACATGGCAGTTCTCAATAAACAACCGGTACTTCTCCTGCGTCCCCCCCACCGCCGTCCCCGCCAGATAAATCCCCGGCACGTTCGTCTCCATCGTCGTCTGGTCATACACCGGAACCTCCCCCTCCCCCACCGTCTCCACCCCGGCCGACCGCGCCAGCGTCATGTCCGCCATATACCCCGTCATCGCCAACACAAAATCCACCTCCACCTCAAACTCCCGCCCATCACCCACTGAAGCTGCGGCCGGACCAAGCCTCACCACCCCCGGCCGAATCTCCACCACCCGCGTGCTCATATACCCCGCGATCCGCCCTGCCTTCAAAAGCGACCCGATCTCCGGCATTAGCCAATACTTGATGCTCTGCCCATCCAGGTCCGCGCTGCGATAGCTCATCGCCACCTGGGCCATCCCGTGATAACACCGCAGCGCCGCCTCCACCGCCGAGTTGCGTCCTCCCACCACCAGCACTTTCTGGCCAAAATATGCGTGCGGATCGCCCAGATAATGGCTCACGTGCGGCAAATCCTCCCCCTTTACCCCCATCATCCGTGGCCGAGCAGTCCCTCCCGTCGCCAGCACCACCGACTTCGCCCGATACACCCGCTCCCCACGCCTGGGCCGCGTCCTCACCTCAAACCCACCGTCGCAATTCTCAATCGCCGCCACCGGCTCATACGCATTCACCTTCAGTCCGTAAATGATCGCCACCTCGCGTAAATACTGAAGATATTCCTCCCGCGTCGCCTTCGATTGATCCAGCGTCTGCAGCGGCACCCCCGCAATAGCGATGCGCTCATTGGAGCTGAAAAACCGCGTCCGCGGCGCAAACCACGACACCGTATACCCAAGCTGCTCCGCATCGAACTGTAGATAATCCACCCCCGCCCGTTTCAGCGCAACCGCCAGCTCCAGCCCAATCGGCCCCGCCCCCACGATAATCACGTCCGTGCTCTGCATGGCCGATTCTTAGTCCCCCCGCCCCGCGAAGCAACTCCCCACCCCCACAGCAATCTACGGTTTGCCCGCGAAGTACAATCCCACATAAACCTTCAGATCCACCTCCCGCCCCTGCTTTTTCCGCCGCTCGATCCACTCCGCCACCTCGGCCACCGGCACCTCATGCACCTCAATCTCCTCCGAACCATCCCCGCCCCCCTTCCCCGTCTTCGTCACCCCCCGCGCCCGAAAGATCGTAATGATCTCATCCGTAATCCCCGCCGACGCCGCCCCCTCCGCCACCATCTCCATCTCCCCCGCCGCGTACCCAGTCTCCTCCAGCAGCTCCCGCCGCGCCGCCTCCGCCAACTCCTCCATCGGCGACATCAGCAGTATCCCCGGCCAGCCCCGCCGGAATCTCAATCACCCGCTTCCCCACCGGCGGCCGATACTGCTCCACCAAAATCATCTTCCCCTCATCACTCACCGCCACCACCCCCACAATCCCCGTCACATTCTTCCGCCGCACATACTCCCACCCCTCCCGCCGCACCAGTTGAATATGCTTCGAGTCCGCAACAACGACAGGTTCAGAAGGATCAGCCATAAAAACCTTGGTAGATAAACAACCATGTACTTGCTGGGCATTCAGGGTGGCATGGGCGCCCCGCGGCGCCCCGCCCATGTCTTACTATTCACACATCTCGCCGTAAATCTTCTCTCCTCCTCCTCCGTGATCTCCGTGACTCCGTGGTGCCTCTACTTCCCAACTAGACACCCCATAAATCCCACAAACCCCCGCACCTGCCTCGCCAGCCGTTCATTCAACGCTTCATCGCTCAACTTCCCATCCGCATGCACCTTCGAATGCACCGCCGGAATAAACACCCGCTCCGGATACGCAAACGCATTTCGATACCCCAGCACCATCTGCAATTGCTCCACCGCCCGCATCGCCCCCCACTGCCCGTTCGACTCCCCCACAAACGCCACCGGCTTGCGATCAAAACTCTCCGGAAACTTCAGCATGTCAATAAAATATTTCAGCACCCCCGGAAACGATCCATTGTAATCCGGCACCACCAGGTGAATCCCCCGCGCGTCCAGCACGCGGCTCTGCAACACCTCAAACTCCGCCGGCTTGTGCTTGTAGGCCGACGGCTGAAAAATCTCCAGCGGCAAGTCCACCAGGCTATACACCTCCGCCGCAATCCCCACCGCCTCATAATGCCCCAGCAACACCTCCGCGATCTTCAGCGCATGCGAAGCCGGCCGGTTCGTCCCGGAAATAATTAAAATCGGCCTCTGACCCTTCTGCTCCATCTCCATCACGCTCACACTAATGCCCCGGCAACAACTCCACCACCCGATCAATCTGCCCCTCCGTATTATAGAAATGCGGCGAACATCGCAGCCGCCCCTCCCGCACCGCAATCTCCACCCGATGCGCCGTCCGCAACTCCCGCCAAACAGCCGTATGATCGTGAACCCCCGACACAAAACTCACGATCCCGCTCCACTGCTCCCCCCGCGCGGACTCACAATCTTATACCCCTTCTGCGTCAGTCCCACGATCAGCCGATCCGTCAAAACCTTCAGCCGCGCACTCACATTCTCAATCCCAACCTCCAGCAGCAAATCCACGCTCGCCCGCAGCGCCAGCAGTCCCGCTACGTTGTAGCTCCCACACTCAAACTTCCCCGCGCTGGGCTTAAAAGTGAAATCATATTTCCCGTAATCCTCCGCATTGATCACGTTCATCCATCCCACGAGCATCGGCCGGGTTTGCGCCAACAGCTCCCGCCTGCAATAAAAAATTCCCGCCCCCTCAGGCCCAAGCATCCACTTGTGCCCATCGGCCGACAGATAATCAATCCCCATCGCCTCCACATCCACCGGCAACGCCCCCAGCGTCTGGATCGCATCCACGCAAAACAGCTTCCCGAGCGCCCGGCACAGCTTCCCCACCGCCGCAATGTCATGCCGCTGGCCGCTCGCAAACTCCACATGCGACAACGTCACCAGCCGCGTCCGCGCATGCGATGCCTCCTCCAGAATCCGCTCAAGACGCACCTGCCGCGTCCCGTCCACTTCCTCCTCCGCCACCATCACCAGTTCCACCCCCCGCCGCCGCGCCAGGTCCATCCACGGATATATATTGGCCGGATACTCCACGCCGCTCGTCACAATCCGATCCCCCGCCTCCCACTCAATTCCCCCGGCCACCGTCGCGATCCCCTCACTCGTATTCTTCACAAACGCAATCTCATCCCGCCCCGCCCCAATCAACTTCGCAGCCGAATCCCGCAGCTTCTCAATGTCCCGATACCACCCCGCCTCAATATAAACATCCTCCTCCGCCTGCGTCGCAAAGCGGCGCAGTGCCTCCCCCCCCACTCGCGGAATCGGCGCGACACCGGCATGATTAAAAAACACCCGCCGCGCCAACACCGGAAACTCCCCCTCGTTCCCAACCATCGCATCCAAGCTCATGCACAAACCCTAATCCCCTCAGCCGCTGGGGTAAAGCGTTGACACATCCCGCTGGACTGCGCCGGCAGCGATTTATTGCATGGCTTCGCTTATCAATTGACGTACGCACTCTGGCCGCGTCCACGATTGAATAGTCGCCTCACTCCGGTCCCTACCGCATAAGTCGCGGTATAATTTTTGGTTCATTCTCCCCCCAACGGTGTCTCTCCCATTATGGGCAACCTCCTCAATGATCCACTTCCACCTCTTCCGCCTCAGCCTCTCCCCATCGAGCGCTACCGCAGCTACCTCCTTCTCCTGGCCCGTGCCCATGTCGATCCCCGCGCTGCCCGAAAGCTCGACGCCTCTGACCTCGTTCAGCAGACCCTTCTGAAGGCACACGAAGCCCGCGACCAGTTCCTCGGCCAGCACCCTTCGGAACTCGCCGCCTGGCTCCGCAAAATCCTCGCCCGCACCATCGCCAATGCCGCCCGCGATCTGCGCCGCGCCCGCCGAAATCTCGCCCGCGAACAATCCCTAGAAGCCGCCGTCAACGATGCCTCCAGCAACTTCGCCGCATGGCTGGCCGACTCCGACTCCGGCCCTGCCGCACAAGTCGCGCGCTCCGAGCAACTCCTCCGTGTCGCCGATGCCCTCGCCCTCCTCCCCGAACCCCAGCGCGACGCCATCGTCCTCAAGCACTGCCGCGCCATGCCACTCGCCCAGGTCGCCCAGCGCACTGCGCCGCACCCCCGCCTCCGTCGCCTCCCTTCTGCGCCGCGGCCTCGAGCAATTACGCCTTACACTCGGCCCACAATAGATTCTCGTTCCCAAGTCAGGAGCCAACCATGACCAACGCCAATGAAGAAACCCTCGCCCCTTCCCAACTCGACGACGTCGTCGCCGCCTACCTCCTCGCCGTCGAATCCGGCCAAAATCCCGACCGCGCCGCTTGGATCGCTGCCAACCCCGCCGTCGCCGAAGGTCTCAAGGCCTACTTCGCCGATCAAGACCGCTTCGACCGCGCCGCCGCCCCTTTGAAGGATGCCATAGCCAGCCAGGGCGGCGATCCCTTCGACTCGGCCTCCGCCCCCTCTCTCGATCAGCCGATCCGCTACTTCGGCGACTACCAGCTCCTCCACGAGATCGACCGCGGCGGCATGGGCATCGTCTACAAGGCCCGCCAGGTCAGCCTCGACCGCCCCGTCGCCCTCAAGATGATCCTCTCCGGCCAGTTCGCCGGCCCCGACGACGTCCGCCGCTTTCGTGACGAAGCCTCCGCCGCCGCCGGCCTCGATCACCCCAACATCGTCCCCATCTACGAAATCGGCGACCACGAAGGCCGCCAGTACTTCAGCATGAAGCTCGTCGAAGGCGCCTGTCTCCGCCGGGAGATGTCCAACTTCAAGGATCACCCCGCCGACGCTGCGCGCCTCATGTCCACCGTCGCCCGCGCTGTCCACTACGCCCACCAGCGCGGCATCCTCCACCGCGACCTCAAACCCGCCAACATTCTGCTCGACGACCAGCGCCGTCCCCTCGTCACCGACTTTGGCCTCGCCAAGCGCTTTGGCGACACCGCCGGCCTCGCCCACGCCCAGCTTACCCAATCCGGCGCAGTCCTCGGCACCCCCGCCTACATGCCCCCAGAGCAGGCCGAAGGCCGCCACAAAGACCTCACCACCGCCGCCGACGTCTACAGCCTCGGCGCCATCTTCTATGAAATGCTCACCGGCCAAACCCCCTTCAAAGGCGCTACCCCCCTAGACATGCTGGCCCAGGTCAAAGACGCCCAGCCGCCACGCCCCCGCCAGCTCGCCCCAAAGCTCCCCCGCGACCTGGAAACCATCTGCCTCAAGTGCTTGGAGAAGGAGCCCCACAAGCGATACCACTCCGCCGAATCCTTCGCCCAGGACCTCGACCGCTTCCTCGCCGGCGAGCCAATCGATGCTCGCCCCGCCACCACCGCCGAGCGCATCATCAAGTGGAGCAAACGCCGACCCGCCGCCGCCGCCCTCATCGCCACCGTTTTCCTCGCCGCTGCCGTTCTCCTCACCGTGCTGGTCGTCTCCAACAAACGAATCCGCGGCGCCCTCGCTCGTGAAACACAATCGGCCCGCGAGGTCAACCACCAGCTCGTCCAGAACTATCTCACCCGCGGCAACGAGGCCATCGACAAAAACGATCTCGCCCAGTCCGCCCTCTGGTTCGCCACCGCCCTGAAGCACGAGCCCGATCCCACGGCCCAATCGCTCATCCGCACCCGCCTCGCCCTCACCCTCGCCCAAATGCCCCGCCTGCGCGCCGTCGTCCCCAATGGCGCTGCGCTCACCTTCTCCCCCGATGGCACAAAGCTCGTCGCCATGAATGCCACCGGCTACAGCTACTACGGCGCTACCCGCCAATTCATGGGGGATTCCCTCTTCGTCTACGATCTCTCCAACCCCACCTCTGACCCTAAGAAAGTTACTCTGCTCGGCCCCGTCGTCAGCAAATCCAAAGTACCCGGCATCAGCATCACCTACACCGAGTCCGCCACGGCCACCGTCTACACCGGCATCGGCGCTGTCGCCACCGGCATCGCCGTTCCCGAATCCCTCCAAGACAACACGGTCGGCTTGCGCTTTTGGGACCTCGCCACCGCCGCTCCCGCCGGCCACACCTCCGCCATTGATGGGACCATCAGCTACGTCCGCTACAGCGCCGACGCCAGGCGCACCGCCGTTTTTGTCAAGCCTCGCAAAGATGCTGCGCCGGCCGCCAATTCCTCCGCCCCCCTCGAAACGATTCAAATCTTCGACGTGGCCACTGGCGCACTTGTCGGACCGCCCATTCCCGTCCCGCTCGCCCCGCACAATCCCAAAGACACCACTGTGCAAAATCCCAACGAAGTCCAGAGCCCACTGGGCGCCTACTGCCTCAATCGCGACGGAAGCCGCCTCGCCCTCGTCGCCGGCAACGACCACTCCTTCGGCCAATCGGTTCAGCAGTACGCCTTCACCTTCGACACCCGCACCGGCCAGCCCCTCGCCAAAGATCTACCGCTCGTCATCCAGACGCACATTCAATCCGGCGGCGCAGCCCCTCGCGTCGCCCTCAGCCCCGACGGCAAGCTGCTCCTCACCGCTTCGGGCGCAAGCTTCCTATGCATCGCCCACCTCTACGACGCCTCCACCGGCCAGCCCAAATCCGCCGAGCTTTATCTCCCCAGCATCACCGGATCCGGCTGGGGCGAGTCCGGCCTGCACTTCGACCATGGAGGCGAGGACTTCCTCGTCGCCGGCGCCCGCGGGCTTACGCGCCATTATCTCGACAACGCTCAGCCTTACTCCAACTGCTTCCTCGACAATGGCTATCTGGAAGCCGTCGCATCAAACGCCGCCGACGACCTCCTCGCCGTCGTGACGGCCGACAATTTCGGCGCAGGCGCCGTCGAGGTCCGCGCCGCTACGAGTCTGCTGGCGGTCGCCCCGCCCATCCGCTTCACTCGCGGCGTCTCCCGCGTCATCTTCAGCCCCGACAGCTCCGCCATGGCCGTCTCGACCGAAGACAACCTCACTCAGGTCCGCGACAGCCTCCCACACCTGGGCAAGTCCACCAGGCTTTCTGTCGGCACCAACATCATGGGACTCAGCGCCGATGGCCGCCGCGCCATCGCCATCCTGCGCAGCTCCAGCGGCTGGACCGACCGCCTCGCCGTCCTCGACACCGCCACCGGCCAAATCATCGGCCCGGAGCGCAAGTCCACCCGCCTGGGCGAATTTCACGTCGCCCTCAACGCCGACGGCTCGCGCCTGGGCATCATCGCCCGCTCCTTCCATTTCGCCACCGGCACAACGCGCCCCGCCGATGAAAACAAGGATCCCTTCGTCCTTGCAGTTCTCGACGTCGCCACCGGCAAGCTCGTCTTCGACCCCATCCCAATTCTCCCCAAGGGCAAAAAGTACGCCTACGCCGACGCCATCACCTTCTCCCCCGACCAGAAAACAGTCCACTCCCGCGTCCGCGTCTCCGACGACAACTTCGAAACCTTCCAATACGAAGGCGTCTGGGACGTGCAAACCGGCGCCCCCACAACCTTCGCCGCGCCCCCCACCGACTCCAACAGCACCAACATCACCTTCACCGCCGACGACGGCCGCCGCGCCCTCATCGGCCTCAAATACAATGGCTACCAGCACCCCCCTCACCTCCACGTCATTGACCCCTCCACCCAAAAACCCCTCGGCCCCGACCTCGATCTCACCGGCCTCTCCACCGTCGCCTTCCACCCCGAAAAGCCCGTTCTCGCGGCCGTGATTAACGGCGGCCAAGACATCGTCCTGATTGACTACGCCACCGGCCAAAAACTCGTCACCACCAAAGCCTTCACCGGCGCCCACAAACTCGCCTTCAGCCCCGACGGCAACCGCCTGGTCGTCTGGACCACTGGCCTGCGTGTCCTTGACGCCAAAACTCTCCAGCTCCAGATGCACCCGATGATCCAGGCCACCGAGAATCTCCTGGGCTTCACCACCGACGGCCTCATTCTTGTCACCGCCGACAACCACCAGATCGGCATCTACGACGCCCAGACCGGCCAGCCCCTTTGCAAACCCATCGACTTCGAGATCGGCACCAACTCCCAAACCCTCCCCGTCCTCGTCGCAGGCCGCCAACTCGTCATCCCCAACGGCCCTGAAATTCTCAGCCTCGATCTCCACCCCGACCCGCGCCCCGCAGACGATCTCCTCCAGCTCAGCCAACTCCTGAGCGGCCGGCAAGTCGATCCGACAGGCGCCATCACCCGTCTCGACAGCGGCCCCCTGCTCGCCGCCTGGAAATCCCTCTTCACCAAATACCCGGCCGACTTCCTCCCAACCCAGGCTACCGCCAAGCCTATTCCATGAGTTCGTGCAACCTTGTCTTTAGTAACTACAGGAGCTAAGCCTCAACAAATCACTGCGTCTCAATCGATTACGAGATTGTTACTGCCCGTACGTCCCAGCGCCGCTGCCTCAGCCGAATAACGTCATGCCGTTGAGCGGCCGCGGCGGTGCATGCGGGGGCGGTAGAGTGCATTGTGGGGTTAGTTGCCGCTCGCCGGGTCGCCGAGTGGAAAGTTCTCAGACAGCCGGTGCACCTTCGACCATAGCGCCGTCCGGCGATGCGGGTCAGGTTCGGCCATGTACGCGTCGTAGGCTTTCATCAATTGGCGTTTTGCTGCCAGCTCGCTCTCCAAGTCGTGGGCTTTGAAGCCATTTGAACCCAGACGGTACTTCGTCAGGTAGGCGCGGAAGTTCTCGCGGGCCTCCGGCAACTTCTCCGGTCCCGGCCCGCCGTCGCCGCTGTGATCGTCCATCCAGTCGCAAATCTCGCAGAACTCGTAATTGTTCGGAAGTGCCAGAGTCGGATAGCCGCAGCATTCGCAGCAGTACCACCGGTCTAGCCGTGGCGGCTCGTCAGTCGTATAGTGCTCGAAGTAGCGGCGTTCGGACATCGGGCGTGCTCCCCGCGGCAACTAACGAAGAGGACTTTATGCGGAGTGCGCCGATAGGGCAGCGGCTCTCCAAAAGCGTTCGTCGCACTTCGTATAAAGTCGGTTGAACTGAACCGGCCGCTGCCTATGGGGATTGTATCAACACCTGAGGGCCGTTTGTATGCCAAGGGCTGTCTTGCCGGCGTGAATGCCGACAATGTGCGGGAATATTCGGCTGCGCAGTGGCGGTGATGGGAGGGTGATCGCACGCGTAGCGGCACCGGTGCGGTCCGTTTCCATCCACAGGCGCAGGAAGAGCCAGGCCGCCGCAGGGCGGTCAATTGGGCATCGAGGATCCGCGCGGCCCCTTTAGCAACACGAGGAATCCAATCGCAAGGCGATGTTTTGGATTTCCAGCGGCCGCAGGTGCGGGCCGGGGACCATCCGGCGGGCGAGCGTTGGTAGTGTTTGGCAAAGTGGGCCACCGCCCGCACGTAGGCTTCGACCGCGTGCGGCGAGAAGTTCCGCAGGCGAATGTCTTCGATCAACCGTTGCCGAAGGGGTGTCATCGATCGCTCCTTGTAAGAGAAGCGATCCATGATGCCGGGCGATTGGCAACTCCGCGATTGAAAAGGGAGTGTGACAGGGACGGGCACCGCACGCGCCACCGCGCAGCGGTTTAGTTCAACGTAATGCCGATCACTGGCCGCGGCGGCGCCGACGACCACTCGAACCACGGTAAACGGTCTGCGGCCGCGGACCAAGGAGCGGGGGTAATGATCCGCTCGCCGTGCTGCGGTCAGAAGGAAATTGGCTTGCGCACCTGCAAGGATGCGGCCACAAGTTCCTTCAACTGCTCCTCGAAATCGCACACACACTGGGCCTGCCGCTCGTTGCCCGGCCGCACCTCTGTCAGCGCGTCGAGTTCCGGCCGCAGCGACTCCACCTGATCGACGCTGAGGAAGTCCCCGGCGTGGGTGCCACTGTAGACGACCTTGCCAAGAATGATTGGGAACGATGCCGCATGACCCGACAGACTCTCGCGCACAAGGCCGACACGCGTGATGTTGCCGAGGTAACGGTGCAGCAGCACCCCGTTCTTATGTTCGCAGGCGGTGGTGTTCCACTGGTCGCACGCGAGATCCTTGTCGAGGTTCTCGGTGCGGGAGAATCTCGCGCCAGATGAATCAACATACACGTTCCACTGCGGCAACGGTGGGGTGCGAAGTCGGCCGCACTCAAAGCAGTCGCAGTACACTGTCGCGTCGAGACCCATGATCGCCCTCGGATGACTAACGTAATGCCGTTGAGCGGCCACGGCGGCGCACGCCTGGCCCCGCTCGACCGCGAGTCCAGTATACCGCCGCCGCCGTCCGCTCCAATGGCGGGTTATGCGACCCTTGCTACTCGCACAGCCACTCTAGGAGCTGGATGAGCTCCGCCTTCGAAAGTTCCCTGCCTAGTGCTCTCCGCCGTGACTCCCAGTGCCGGATGAAGTCATGCACGTTCGTGGCTCGGACCGGCGGCCTATTCTGCTGCGCGCGCACGAGGCTCTCGGCAAACGCGGGATCTGCGTCGGCACAGGCGTTACACAGATGGAGTTCGCGAACCTTCCCGGCCTCGCGAATCGCCACGTGTTCAACAGCGACATTGTCGCAGCGCTCGCACTTCATGCTGGCTTTCGTCGCACAACGTAAGGCTGATCAGTGGCCGAGCCGGCGCCGCGCCGGCTCACGAATCACAAGAAGCGTACCCGCCGGCTCGGTCCACTGCATCGGCGGGTTATGCGGCGGCCTGCGGTCACGCCACCCTGTCGCGCTCCCATTCAACGACCTCGTACCCCGCTGCGTCCCAAGCCGAGCGAACTTCGTCAAGGAGACGCGCATCGTTCGTACCAAGCCTCAGGTCTTTATCATTCCCGAGGAAGAACTCGAACGATCCGTCCAGCGCATCGATGCCAGCACGGTTCCAAGTGTCGCCGTACGTCCAGACGCCATTCTTTATAGCTTCATCGAAGAACGATACCACTTCGTCCGGTGCCAATACGCGTTCAGGCGACTGTAGCGGACTCTCGTCGGGTAGGTCTGGGTTATAGCTGCACCACACGCGGACGGCTTGGACACCCACGGCTCGTATTAGGCCCGCGAAGCGCTCAATCTCCCGCCGAATTGCAGCGGAGTCGAGTTGCGCCGCACTGCCCTCGAGGAACGCCGTTGATATGCCTCTCATTGTTTCATCCGGAAAGAGGCTGCCGCCGCATAACGAAGAGGACTTTATGCGGAGTGCGCCGATAGGGCAGCGGCTCTCCAAAAGCGTTCGTCGCACTTCGTATAAAGTCGGTTGAACTGAACCGGCCGCTGCCTATGGGGATTGTATCAACACCTGAGGGCCGTTTGTAGCGCCAAGGGCTGTCTTGCCGGCGTGAATGCCGACAATGTGCGGGAATATTCGGCGGCGCAGTGGCGGTGAAGGGAGGGTGTTCGCACGCGTTGCGGCACCGGTGCGGTCCGTTTTCATCCACAGCGCGCAGGAAGAGCCAGGCCGCCGCAGGGCGGTCAATTGGGCATCGAAGATCTGCGGCCCCTTTAGCTTCACGATTAATCCAATCGCAAGGCGATGTTTTGGATTTCCAGCGGCCGCAGGTGCGGGCCAGGGACTATCCGGCGGGCGAGCGTTGGTAGTGTTTGGAAAAGTGGGCCACCGCCCGCACGTAGGCTTCCACCATGTGCGGCGAGAAGTTCCGCAGCTGGATGTCCTCGATCAACCGTTGCCGAAGTGGGCTCATTGATCGCTCATTGTAAGAGAAGCGATCAATGATGCGGGCGATTGGCAACGCCGCGATTGAAAAAAGAGTGTGACAGGGACGGGCACCGCACGCACCCACCGCGCAGCGGTTTAGTTCAACGGATTGCCGATCACCGTCCGAGCCGGCACCGCGCCACGCTCACCGACAGGACTATACCGCTGGCCCGGTCCGGTCCATTGGCGAGTTATCCGCCGCCCGCCGTACTGAATCTCACTGTGTGGCCGAGCGAGGCGTCGTCTAGGATCCTGCGCACGAACACCTCCGTGCCGGCAGGATTCTCACACTGAACTTCCATGTCGCACGACGACCCGTCGAGGGATACACCGCCGCCGATCACGGAGCCTGCGGACGCGGCGACGATTCGCTGCTCAAGAGTGTTTCGGATGCGCCATGGCGTCTTCGGCCGTGCCTCCCTCGTTCTTTAAGTTGATGTCGATCCAGAGTGTGGCCATAGGGGGATAACCAAGAGGATTTTATGCGGAGTGCGCCGATACGGCAGCGGCTCTCCAAAAGCGTTCGTCGCACTTCGCATAAAGTCGGTTGAACTGAACCGGCCGCTGCCTATGGGGATTTGTAACAGGGGTCGGTGTCTGTCGAAGCCTCAATTGGCTGAATCTACCCATAGCAACCGCGCGTGGCCGCCGGAGAAGATCTGTCGGGCCTCCGTGTGACATTGGCGGCAATACGATCGGCTTGGGAACTTCGGGCTTGCATCGTAGTGGCCGAGCCGGCGCTGTGCCGGCTCTCGAATCACAAGAAGCTCACCCGCCGACTCGGTCCCACTGCATCGGCGGGTTATGCGGCAGCCGGACGGCCGCGATTTCATGTCTTAGTGCTTCGCGTGCCAATCCTTTATTGCCTGTTTCCAAACAACGCCTTGCTTCCGGCAGGACGAATAGGCCGCGTCCATAGTCTCTACGCAGAAGCGGTCGTATTCCTCTTCCAAAAGAGACTTGAGGGCCACACGACACTTATCGCTGACAACAATCGCCAAGGGTGCATGAAGGCGCATAACTCGGTCCCAGCCGATCGACAAAATCCACTCCATTTCGTCGCCCCAGGAGTACCGAAGTTCTCGCATGTCGAGAATCGTACAAGGTGCCCACCACGCCTTCCGTGCCGCCTCCGCAACGGCGGCCACGTAGAGCGCATCGTCATGCCCCGCACCCCCATCCCGATAAACGCCGTCGTAGCGAACCACCAAGAACTCTCGCGAGCCCCGCCCGGTACTCTCGGAGACAAAGACGCTATGTCGGATGGCGGAGAACTGCTCGAACGTGACTGGCCTCAGCCGAACCTCATCCACCGCCGACTCCTCTGCAGGCTAACAAAGAGGACTTTATGCGGAGTGCGCCAATAGGGCAGCGGCTCTCCAAAAGCGTTCGTCGCACTTCGCATAAAGTCTGTTGAACTGAACCGGCCGCTGCCTATGGGGATTGTATCAACACCTGAGGGCCGGGTGTAGCGCAAAGGGCTGTCTCACCGGCGTGAATGCCGGCAATGTGCGGGAATATTCGGCGGGGCAGTGGCGGTGAAGGGAGGGTGTTCGCACGCGTAGCGGCACCGGTGCGGTCCGTTTCACCCACAGGCGCAGGAAGAGCCAGGCCGCCGCAGGGCGGTCAATTGGGCATCGAGGATCCGCGCGGCCCCTTTAGCAACACGAGGAATCCAATCGCAAGGCGATCTTTTCGATTTCCAGCGGCCGCAGGTGCGGGCCGGGGACCATCCGGCGGGCGAGCGTTGGTAGTGTTTGGCAAAGTGGGCCACCGCCCGCACGTAGGCTTCGACCGCGTGCGGCGAGAAGTTCCGCAGGCGAATGTCTTCGATCAACCGTTGCCGAAGGGGTGTCATCGATCGCTCCTTGTAAGAGAAGCGATCCATGATGCCGGGCGATTGGCAACTCCGCGATTGAAAAAGGAGTGTGACAGGGACGGGCACCGCACGCGCCCACCGCGCAGCGGTTTAGTTCAACGTAATGCCGATCACTGGCCGAGACGGCGCCGCGCCGGCTCTCGAACCACAACAAGCTTACCCGCCGGCTCGGTCCACTGCATTGGCGGGTTATGCCTCCGGCCGCTAGACGGCACCCCTGAGATGGCCAGACAGCCACTGTGTCAGGTACTCTCTGAAATCCTGTTTCACTACGGCGAAGGCGACCTCGGAGTAGCGCGGCGGAGAAAACATGCGAGCTGTCGGGCAGGCTGCCAAGAGCCGGTGTAGCATCGGTAGCGGTATCGTCCGGAAGCATCGCTGCCAGCAGGGTTCGGGAGGCTGAAGCTCGCTATGCAATAGGATGTCTAAAAGCATGCAGTTCATCTCGCCATCGGTAACACATCCCATGTTGAAGTTGACGAGAACGCGACAGCAACGCAGCAGTACGGCGTCGCACGATGCGGACGTGCCTCTGCCACGCGAGAGCGAGGCAATGACGACTTGCAGCTCCTTCGCGTGCACTTCGCAGAAGAGAAGGCCATGGCGCGTTTTGTCGCAGTCGTCATGCACACACTGTTCAGGGAGCAGTCCCATATCAACGAATTCCCAAGAGGCATAACGAAGAGGACTTTATGCGGAGTGCGCCAGTGGCGAGCGGTTCTCAAGAAGGGCCGGTCGCACTCCACATAAAGTCTGTTGAACTGAACCGGCCGCTGGCTGTCGGGATTGTAACAGGGGGTGGGCCTCTGTCGAAGCCTCAATGGGCTGAATCTACCATTAGCAAACGCAGGTGGCCGCCGGAGAAGATCTGCCGGGCCTCCGTGTGACATGGGCGGCAAGACGATTGGCTTGGGAACTTCGGCCCTTGCATCGTCGATTCTCGCCAACGGCGCATAAAGGAAATCCCGGGCCTTGACAAACACCAAACAATAGATATCGTAAGCACAGCCACGGCCGGCCACCAACGCCGCCCCGTGCGCCGCCCGATCCGCCAAACGGATCCGGCCAAACCAGAGGGGTCCACCATGCGACATTCCCACCGCCGCATCCCATCATCCCAGTCGGCCGGTGCAATGAACCAATGCATCAATGCCCCGATGAATCAATCCTTTCATTCCGCATTCAGCACTCCAAAATCCGCATTCCCGCCGCACTCCCAACTGCAGGTCGTTTGGTGGTCGATTAGTAGTCGATTGGTGGTCGGTTATGTGTCGGTTGGTGGTCGATTGGTGGTCGGTTACGGGTCGGTTGGTGGTCGATTACTGGTCGCTTTTTTCGCACCCTGCCCCATGCCCCTCTCCGGCCAATCCACGTCCCGCAAACCACTTACGCAATCCAGCCCCTTCAAAGCCGACACGCAAACACGATTTGTCCACACAAAAACGAATCAACCACGTCGCTTTCCCGCCACCTTCCAACGCCCGTTTCTCTCCAAATACGCTGCTCTCCCCAGCAGTTTCTTCTCGACGGTCCAGAATCTCCAGGTATGCTTTCTCGATCTTCCGACGAACTGGCAAGGACCCGTCATGACCAGACTTCTCTCCCTCTCTTGGAAGGACTCTCGCCAATGCACAGTCTGCGGCAAATTCCTCTTCCTGGCCGTCATCCCACTCGACCTGACCGGCCATTGATCGCACCAACGCCGCCTCAACAAATCACCCCGTATAGGCGATAAACAACTTTATGGGCCGCCTCAATACCCCCTCCAACCTCCCCCCCGGCGCCCCGACGGCCCCACCGCAGCCAACGGCTTCCACTCCCGGCCCGCCCGGCCTCATCTCTCTCGACTCCCACGTCGATCCTCTGGCCTTTCTGGGTAATCTCGTCGAGCAGTACGGCGACGTCTGCCGTTATCAGACCCGCATGGGCGCCTGCTTTCTGTTTGTGCATCCCGATCACGTTCAAACTATTCTCCACCGCGAGAATTACCGCCGGGCTTCTCTGGTCAAGATGATGCTCGGCGATGGAGTCCTCGCCAGCGACGGTCCGCGCTGGCGGTCACAGCGCCGCCTCATGCAGCGCGATTTCCTGCCTCCCGCCATCGCCCCGCTCCTCCCGGCCGTGACACGCGAAACCTCCCGCACGGCCAGCGCCTGGCAGGCCGCCGCCCGTGCTGGAACCGTCGTCAACGTCACGAACGAAATGACTCGCCTCACACTGCAAATCGTTGTCAGCGCGCTCTTCAGCGACGACCTGGCTGACGCGCATTCCCAGGACCTCTCGGCCGCCGTCACCCAAACCATCAACGAGTTGGGAAATCTCTCCTGGGTGATTTTCGGCATCCCCGTCCACTTCACCCCGGAAACCAGTGCCAGCTTCGCCCACGGCAAAAAGATCATCGACACCACTTGTCATAACCTCGTCACCCGCCGCCGCGCTCAGCCGCCATCCGAGCGCCCGCGCGATCTGCTCACGATGCTCATCGAAGCGCAAACTCCAACCGGTCCCATGACCGACCTTCAACTTCGCGACGAGATGGTGACCATGCTTGTGGGCGGCCACGAAACCTCTGCGCTGGTACTGGCTTGGGCGTGGAAGCTTCTCGCGGAGAACCCGGAGATGGAAACCAGGCTGCATCAGGAAGTCGATGAAGTGCTGGCCGGCCGCACCCCAACGATGGAAGATCTCCCCAGGCTTGTGTGGACGGCGGCAATCTTTCAGGAGGCAATGCGCCTTTATCCCCCAGTCTGGTACATGGCACGCGTTGCCACTGATGACGACGTTGTCCATGGCCACGCCATTCCCCGCAACGCAAGCGTCTTGGTCTCCGCCTATTTCACTCACCGCCACAAAGACTTTTGGCCAAATCCCGAGCGATTTGATCCCGCGCGATTTGTCGATCCCATTGCCTCTCATCGATACGCCTACTTTCCCTTCGGCGGCGGCCGGCACCAGTGTCTTGGAATGCATTTCGCCCTGATGGAAGGCACCGTCATCCTCGCACAGGTGGCCCAGCAATTTCGCGTTCGTCCGCTTAACGCCGAGAGTATTCATCCCGTTCCCGGTCTCACCCTCCGTCAGTCACCTGAGTTGCACGCCACGATCCACTTGCGATATCCAACGTCCACTACTTCGGGGGGGCTTTGAACAACCACACCCCACACACCCCATTCGCCCCAGCCCATGCAACCTTGGCCCACGTCCTGCGCCACCGGGCTGCCACAACCCCCGACACCATCGCCTACACCTTTTTGGCCGACGGCGCGGCCAACGCGCGCTCCATCACCTGGTCGCAACTGCATCACCGCGCGGCCGCTCTCGCCGCCTCGCTTCAGGCCAAAAATGCGACGGGCCAGCCGGTTCTCCTGGCTCTTCCCTCGGGTCTGGCTTTCGTTGAATCGCTTTTTGCCTGCTGGTATGCGGGCGCGATTATTGTTCCAGTCAGCCTTCCGCGCCACCAGCGCGTCAAACACCGTCTTCACTCCATCATCGCCGACGCCGGGGCGAAGTTTGCCATTGGCGCATACGACACCCGCGAGCGTCTTGTTGCCGATGCCGACGATCCCGCCTTCGCGAACGTTTCGTGGATTCATCCTGACGGCGCTCATCCCGACAGCGCGGCCTTTTCCCTCCCACAGCCTGACGACATCGCGCTTCTGCAATACACCTCCGGCTCCACCGGCATGCCTCGCGGCGTCGTCGTTACTCACTCGAACCTGATGGCCAACAGCGCCCACATCGCCGAAGCGTGCGGCCATGCTCCCGGCCAAACCATCGCCGGCTGGCTTCCGCTCTTCCATGACATGGGACTGATCGGCCTCGTGCTTCAAGCGGCTTTCTTGGGCGCCCGCTGCGTCTTGATGGCCCCGGAGCGTTTTCTCATGCGGCCGTGGCTCTGGCTGCAAATGATTTCCGATTACGCCGCCGTCTCCAGCCCCGCCCCCAATTTCGCCTACGATCTCTGCACCGACCGCATCACCGCCGATCAGAAGTCCACACTCAATCTCACCGGCTGGCGCAACGCCCTCAACGGCTCTGAGCCGGTCCGAGCCCGCACCCTCGACCGTTTCGCCGAGGCCTTTGCCTCCTGCGGCTTTTCTTCCAAAGCCTTTTTCCCCTGCTATGGCCTGGCTGAATCCACCCTCTTTGTCACCGGCCCGCGCGAGCGCGGTTTGGCCCCACGGCGCACAACCGACGCAAGTCCTCTTCCTGACTCCGACCCCTCCGGCCACGTCGGCTGCGGCCAACCCTTCGGCGACACCCAGTTGGCCATCATTGATCCTCAAAGCTCCCAACCCGTCGGATCCGCCGCCATCGGAGAAATCTGGGTTGCCGGCCAAAGCGTTGCGCATGGCTATTGGAACAATCCGGATGCTACGGCCGCCACGTTCAACGCCCACCTCGCCGACAGTTCTGTCGCGTGGCTTCGCACGGGCGATCTGGGCTTCATTGCAGATCAGGAGCTGTTCATCACCGGCCGACTTCGCGACCTCATCATCATCTCCGGCAAGAATCACTTTCCGGTCGATATTGAGCGCACTGTCGAATCGGCCGATCCCGCTATCGCCCCGTCCAGCGCCGCCGCCTTTTCCACTGACATCGCCGGCTTGGAGCGCCTGATTGTTTTGGCCGAGGTTACCCGCACATTCGCCCGCAGCGCCCCGAACTCCGACGCAGATTCCCGCACCGACGACTACAGCGCCCTTCGCCGCCGGCTTGTTGCCGCAGTGGTGGCTGAAAATGAAGTCACTGCTCATGATGTGATCCTCTTGCGTCCAGGCACGTTGCCGCGAACATCCAGCGGCAAGATCAGCCGCCGCGCCGCCCGCGACGCTTATCTCAACCAAACGCTCGAAAGAATGGAGTGCCCTGTTCATGCAAGCGCCAGCAGTTGAGCCATTACAGAGAACTACCCGATGCGCTGACGACATTCGCGACTGGATCGTCAGTGAGCTTGCGCGTCCTCAGTGTCCCTCCATCCACGTTAAATCCCGCCGCGCCGCTTTATTCTCTCGGCGCCGATTCCCTCACCGCCATCGCCATGACCGGCCAGCTTTCGGCATGGCTGAACCGCGATCTCCCGGCCACGCTGATGTGGGACCACGAATCCATCGATGCCGTCGCGGACGCACTTGCCGATCAAGCGCCCGCACCCCTGGCCCATGCAAACCTGATTACCTTTCAACCAGACGGCGACTGCACGCCTCTCTTCTTTTTTCCGGGGGTGGGCGGCCATCCAGTGAGCTTTGCCGCCATGTCCACTTATCTCGCGCCCCACCATCCGTGCTATGGCCTGTATGTCCCTGGCGTCAAAGGGGATCAAGAGCCTTATACCACCGTGGAAGAGATCGCGGCCGCGATGCTGACAACCCTTCGGGCCGTTCAACCCTGCGGCCCTTACCAACTGGCCGGCTACTCTTTCGGTGGCCTTCTGGCGTACGAAGCGGCCCAACAACTCACCCGCGCCGGGCAAACCGTTTCTCTGCTGGCGATCTACGACACCTTTACCGCCACCGCCCGAACCCTGCGCCCGCGATGGCAGCGCGTTCCGCTGCGGGCTTACCTTCTGGCCACAAGGCCCGGCCGTCGCAAATACCTGCGGGAACTGTTGAACCGCCCGCGCGCCGCCGTTGAATCGCAACTGGTCGAAGGCGAAAGCGCTGTCGAACCGCGCGAGGTAGACGCCACCGATGTGGCCCCGGCGAATCGAGAGGCAACGAGTCTCTACGAGCCGCGCCCTTACCCTGGCGACGTTGTGGTGTTTCGGGCAATGGATCGCCCGACAGATACGATCTTCTATAAATTCCACCCCTCCAATGGCTGGGGGGCGCTCGCCTCTGGGTGCGTGAGCGTCGTAGACCTGCCGGGCACACACGCCTCGGTCCTTAACCTTAAAAACAGCCCCGCCGCCGCCGAAGCCATTCGGCCGTTTTTGGCCGGCCGCGTTGCGCGCTGACCAGGCTGATTTCACGTCAGGTAACGGGCCATCATTACAAAATGGCAGGCGCTACCGCCCAGGACAAAGAGGTGCCACAGGTCGTGGGCACAGAACTTTCCCGGCCAGAGGTGTGGGCGGTCGGTTGCAAAAACGACCACGCCCACCGAATAGACCACGCCGCCGCCGAAGAGCCACCAGAGCGCGCCGGCCGGCAGGGAGCGGCACAGCGGGCCGATGGCGATGAGGCTGAGCCATCCCATGCAGACATACAAAAGCACGCGTCGCAAGTCGGGGCCTCCATTGAAGAGGACAGTAACGATGCCCACGGCGGCAAGTGTGTATTCGGTGATGATCAATCCGAGTCCCCAATTGCGCGGGAGTGCCAACAGGCAGACGGGGGCATAGGTGCCGGCGATGAGGAGGAAAATGGCCATGTAGTCGAAACGCAAGAGCCACTGGCCGCGGCGGCCGCTTTCGGGGAGGGAGTGGTAGAGAGTGCTGGTGAGATAGACGAGGATGAGGCTGACGCCGTAGATGGAGAAGGCCAGAAGGTGAAGAGGCCGGCCGCGGGACAAGACCAGGAGAACGACGAGCGCGATAACGGCCAGAACGATGCCCACAAAGTGGGAGAGGCCACAGAAGGGTTCGCGGATTTTGAGGCGTTGCAGCATGGGAGGGGAGTGTAGCTTACATTCTCTAAATAAAGTCCCACCGTTGGCATATCTCTTTGTCACTTGTCTTCAGTCTCTTGTCTCCAGAAATCCCCCCATTGTTCATTCCACCACAAGTTCCTATCATGCCCCCCAGGTTTATGTCGTCCTTAAGTCTTGCTTCGCACGCGGAGGATTCCCACATCATGTCGATCTTGAAAAGCCGGCGATGGCTTCTCGCCCTGTTCACCACCGTTCTAGGCCTCGTTTTCGCCATCCCGGCCCACGCCAGCGAAGCGAACCTGCTCCTCCCAGACCTCAACCTCTTCCAATTCCACGGCATCGGCGGCCACGCCCTCCTCTCCTGGGGCCTCCTCATCTGCATCGCCGGCCTCGTCTTTGGCCTCTACATCTACACCCACCTGCGCAACCTCCCCGTCCACAAATCGATGCTCGAAATCTCCGAGCTCATCTACGCCACCTGCAAAACCTACCTCCTCACCCAGATCAAGTTCATCCTCGTCCTCGAAGCCTTCATCGCCGTCATCCTCGTCGCCTACTTCGGCTTCCTCGCCACCGACGATCTTGGGGCACACTATCCCCCCGCCAAGGTCGCCGTCATCGTCATCTTCAGCCTCGTCGGCATCGCCGGCTCCTGCTCCGTCGCAGCCTTCGGCATCCGCATCAACACCTTCGCCAACTCCCGCACCGCCCTGGCCTCCCTCGCCGGCAAGCCCTTTCCCGTCTACGCCATCCCCCTCCAGGCCGGCATGAGCATCGGCATGGTCCTCATCAGCGTCGAGCTCATCGTCATGCTCGGCATCCTCCTCTTCCTCCCCAACGATTACGCCGGCGTCTGCTTCATCGGATTCGCGGTCGGCGAATCCCTCGGCGCGGCTGCACTCCGCGTCGCCGGCGGCATCTTCACCAAGATCGCCGACATCGGCGCTGATCTCATGAAGATCGTCTTCAACGTCAAGGAAGACGACGCCCGCAACCCCGGCGTCATCGCCGACTGCACCGGCGACAACGCCGGCGATTCCGTCGGCCCCACCGCCGACGGCTTCGAAACCTACGGCGTCACCGGCGTCGCCCTCATCACCTTCATCCTCCTGGCCGTCCACGCCGACACCCCCAAAAACACCGACCTCCTCCGCGCCGCCCTCCTCGTCTGGATCTTCGCCATGCGCCTGGTCATGGTCATCTCCAGCGGCGTCTCCTACCTCGTCAACGCCGCCATCGCCCGGCTCAATGTGGGGCAACGCCGACAAGATGAACTTCGAGAAGCCCCTCACCAACCTCGTCTGGCTCGCCTCCGCCGTCTCCATCGCCAGCACCTACCTCGCCTCCTACGTGCTCATCCCCAACATCGGCGACGGCACCATCTGGTGGAAGCTCTCCACCATCATCTCCTGCGGCACTCTCGCCGGCGCAATCATCCCCGAAGTCACCACCTTCTTCACCTCCACCCACTCCCGCCACGTCCGCGAAGTCGTCACCGCCAGCCGCGAAGGCGGAGCATCCCTCAACATCCTCTCCGGCCTCACCGCCGGCAACTTCAGCGCCTTCTGGGTCGGCGCGTCGTCATCCTCGGCCTCATGGCCGGTGCTTACGCCATCTCCACCCAGGGCCTTCACGCCCTCATGTCCGCCGAAGCCGTCTTCGCCTTCGGCCTCGTCGCCTTCGGCTTCCTGGGCATGGGCCCCGTCACCATCGCCGTCGATTCCTACGGCCCCGTCACCGACAACGCCCAGAGCGTCTACGAGCTGAGCCTCATCGAAACCATCCCCAACATCCGCGAAGAACTCAAGCGCGATTTCAACATCGATCCCGACTTCGAACGCGCCAAACATCTGCTCGAAGAAAACGACGGCGCAGGCAACACCTTCAAAGCCACCGCCAAGCCCGTCCTCATCGGCACCGCCGTCGTCGGCGCAACCACCATGATCTTCTCCATCATCATGGTCCTCACCGAAAGCCTCACCACCAACATGTCCAAGCTCAGCATCCTCCACGCCCCCTTCCTCCTCGGCCTTCTCGCCGGCGGCGCGATCATCTACTGGTTCACCGGCGCAAGCATGCAGGCGGTCATCACCGGCGCGTACCGCGCCGTCGCCTATATCAAGCGCCACATGAAACTCGACGGCGCCGACCGCGCCTCCATGGAAGACTCCAAGCGCGTCGTCGAAATCTGCACCAAGTACGCCCAGGCCGGCATGTTCAACATCTTCCTCACCGTCTTCTTCATGACCCTCGCCGCCGCCTTCACCGAACCCTTCTTCTTCATCGGCTTCCTCATCGGCCTCGCCTTCTTCGGCCTCTTCCAGGCAATCTTCATGGCCAACGCCGGCGGCGCCTGGGACAACGCCAAGAAAATCGTCGAAGTCGAACTTCGCGAAAAAGGCACCCCCCTCCACGAAGCCACCGTCGTCGGCGATACCGTCGGCGATCCCTTCAAAGACACCTCCTCCGTCGCCCTCAACCCCATCATCAAATTCTCCACCCTCTTTGGCCTGCTCGCCGTCGAACTCGCCCTGAAAATGGAATTGCAGCACCCCACCGCCAAGGCCATCCTGGCCGCCGCTTTCTTCCTCGTCGGCGTCACCTTCGTCTACCGCTCCTTCTACGGCATGCGCATCGGCACCCAGGACCACGACACCCCCACCGCCCCGCCCCACCAAACCCGCCTCGCTCAAGCCACCACCTGATCAACCCTGAGCAGCGTCACGTAGCCCGTGCAATCAGCACAGCGACGAGAATGGATGGTTGGCGTGGGGATTGTGACTGGAAGCTGCGCAAAATCGCGTTTGGGCGCTGATGGGTTGGCGGCGTTGAGGATTGACAAGGGTTTAGGCCAGATTGCCCGGAAAATAGCGTCCCCGTATGCTCCCCAAAACCTCCCCAAATCCTCCCCCTTTTTGACCCCTTTCCGACATAACACCTCCCTGTTTCCTCCCCGAAACCGCCCCTTTTCGACAGGTGAGGATGATTCACCACGGAGACACGGAGGGCACGGAGGAGGATAGGAGTTTACCCGGAGGCGCTGAGATGCGCAGAGGCTTTGGGTAGGGCTGAGTTAGGTTTGTTTTTTATGTGGAGTCTGGGGACATGGGCGGGACGCCCATGCTACGGTTGGAGGCGGCGGAGGGGGATGAAGATGAAGATGAGGAGCAAGAGCTGCTATTTACTTGTCAAAGAACATGGGAAGTCCGAAAGGGGAGGGAAGCGGCTTCGGATTTCTCCTCTCGTCCCGTGCGATGGGTGGCATCATTGCTGACGCGGCCATTGCGAACATTACCCTACCTTTGGAATAGGGCGGTGCAAGCATATTTTTGGAAAAATCCTGGCCATGCATCGCGGATCTTCACGAAGTAATCTTTGTCGGCCCGTGAACCTTTGGACGATCAGGGCGTCCAAACGGCCATGAATACTCCTCATCCGTTTGGGACGCTTGCAATGCGATATTCACTGCTTTCCCTCCTGTTCCTTTGCGCGATGCTCCCGATGGGCGTTGCGGTGTGGGCGGCGGACGCCCCAAACCCACCGGCCGTGATTCTCAGCGCTACAGACTACCGCGGGCAAATTGGCCCGCTCTCTGAGTTCAGCCTGAAGGACGACGGTTCGTGGACGTACACCGTAAAAAAAGGCGGCAAAAACGTTGAGGCCACGAACGGTAAGCTGACGGCCGATGAGTCAAAGACACTCATGGCGTTCGTTGACGGTCTGGAACTTCAGAAACATACCCGCCAGAGAAATGTCGAAGACGCCTCAATGATTTCTGTCTCGATGGGAAAAGCTGAATATATTGACCTCGCACCAGAAATCGCCTCAAAAGTTTTGAACAAGATCAAGGAGGTCACGGAGCGCAAAGAAATCAAGTGAGCGAACTCGTTCCTCTGGCCCATCAAGGGTGCCCACCGGCAGCGTCCACGGACATACCAAATCGTTGGCTCTGAGGTGGGGGGTGGAGTGGACAGGCGGTGGCGGCGCATAACAAAGAATGGGTCCTCGTGCTATTCGATCTGTACCATTCCAGCTGCGTCCGCGTACTCTCCCCGTACGATTCTAGTCGTTATTTGAGTGAATACTTTGATTTTGACGGCGCGTGTGGCGGCGCCGGCGGGTGGCGATGGCGGTGACGAGTAGGATGTACAAGCTGTTCGGCTCGGGCAAGACAACGAGTTGGCCGACGGTGACGTTGGAGCCCGCGAGGTTCCAACTGAAGTCAAGATCGCCGGGGCCGGCGCCAGGGGGAGGGAGGAGAAGGCGAAGAGGGCATCCCAGGAGCGGCCTGGGACGGAGTAGAGCTCTGCAGCACTGTCGAAGGTGAAGTCGCCGGCGCGGAAGATGGTAAAACCCGGGGTGTTGTCCTGGGCGTAGAGGTTGGCAAGAAGCGTGTTAATGTCGGCCTGAGTGCCGTTGAGATCGGCCAGTAAAAAGGTGGGGCCGTCGTTGGAGGGGGTGTGGAGGGAGCCCAGGAGGTTGGCGTAGCCGCTATCGTCGCCGGGGGTGCCCAGGTCCAGGATGGAGGAGTTGTAGTAGCCATCGTGGCCGGTGGTGAGGATGTCGCCGACCTGGGGGCCAAGAGTACTGCCGGTGTTATTGGTGAGGGCGATGTGCCAGGCGTGGTCGACGCGAATCGACCCATCGGTGTCGAGGTTGCTAATGTTCCAGGCGAGGCCGGTGGCGAGGGAGGGGAAGGAGGTGGAGGAGAAATCGCCGGTGCGGGTGGTCCAGTTAAAGAGATCGAAGCTGTTGCCGTAGGAGGGAGTAAAGCCGTTGACGAGGGAAACGGTGAGCGAGCCGCCGTAGGTCAGTTGGCCGTTGACGATGATCTGATCATAGTAGCCCGTGCCGTTGCCGGGACTGAGACCGCCGAGTTCCATGAGGGAATTGCCGGCGAGTGAAAGGTCGCCGTTGACGGTAAGGACGCCGGGGGAATTGCCGGGGGAGAGGGTAGCGCCCGATAGGATGGAGACATTGGCGTTGACGGTGCCGGAGCCGGCGAGGGTACCGTTGGATTGGACGGTGAGGCCGGGGGCGGTGAGGGAACCGCTGGTGGTGTTGAGGGTTCCGCCGGAGGCAATGGTGGTGGCTGCGGATGTGGTGAGAGATTTGCCGTTGGTGAGATTGACGGTTGCGCCGAGGGGGCCGGAAGAGCCGACGGTGAGGCCTGAAGCGGTGAGGCTGAGGGTACCACCTGTCCAGGAAAGGCGTCTGGATGGCCGCTGGTGTCAATAGAACCTACACGCACTGTTCCGTAGTCAATATGCACTGCGGAGTCCGATGTATTGAAGATTTTCAATTGTCCCGGCACGGTCGCCGAAGCATTAAGGTATAGAGTCCCACCACCTCCGGGTCCAGAGACAGAACCGCCAACGTAGACGTTGGCGGCCGTCAGGCTACCGGAACCCAGGTTATAGAAGGAAGAACTTGCAAAACGCGGTGCAATGTTGACCGCGCCACCCACTGTATTGACTCCATAATATTGCTCGAATGTGGCGAACGTAAAGTAGCCGCCGCCGATGGTTTCGTCGCCGGCCACAGAGATTGTTCCGCCGAAAAGTTGGTATTGTGCGTCATTAGACGCGGTGCTAGAGCCATTTGCCTCCGCGATCTTAAATTGCTGGGTGGTGACAGTGCCAGAGTGTTGATCCATGTACGCCGTGCAGCAAATTGAACCGCTAGGACTCAGATAGGCTTCGCCGCCACGAAGCTCAATAGAGCCCGCCGCAACGTCGCCATACACGACCAGATATCCGCCTGTGTTGACAGTCATTGCCGCGCTCGCCGTGAGAATGCGGCCGGTGGGAATCGCCATGCTTTGGCGGGAGGAATAGTTGAATGACTGGAAACTGATATTTCCAGGGGCTGAAATGGTTGCAGTAGACGCTAGGGTGAGTGAAAGCGCTGTGGCATCGCCTCCCGTGTAGTTGTAGGCCCTGTTGACGACAAGCGCGCCGGAGGCCACGCCACCAGACATCAAGTTCAATGTGTTGACGCCGAGCGAGGTGCCGGAAGAGGGGCCTTTCAGCGTCGCGCCATTGCTGACGTTGACAGTGTCAGCGAAGAAGCTTCCGCCGTCTACTTCGAATGTGCTGCTACTTCCACTGACGTCAACAGTGCCATTGACAGTAGTCGTAGCGCAGCACGTATTTGATTGAAGGAAGGTGCCTCCAACCTGAACGATACTCGCGGCGGTAAGGCTACCGCCAAAAACGTTTGCATGAGCTGCATTGGGACCACTGTTCCAGAGTTTCAGGGTTCCCGTCACATTCATCGATCCGGTGCCGCTGATCGCAAGAGTACCGACGCCAGCGCCGACGCTGGCGGCAAGGTTGACGCTAGCGGCGGTGACAGTGCCAGCGGAGAGATTGTATGTACCGGTTCCGCTCGCCCCAATGTTGAGGGTGTTCAGGCTGACGATGGCGGTTCCGCTTTGGTTGACCGTCCCGCTCTTGGTGGCACTGCTAAGATAGCCAACTGTCATAGTGGGGGCCGTCACGGTGCCGCCGGACAAAGTATAAGTCCCGTTGCCGTATGCACCAATGATCAGGGCGCCATTGGAGACGGCATTGGCGCCGCCGTCTTGCGTAAGCGTACCGTCGTAGTCAATGCCACCAGAATTGAACCCCACATACTCAGAGTTTCCGCTGCCGGTGAGGGCGAGGTTCATGTTGGAGTGGAGGGCGTAATTCCCAAGAGCACCAAAGGTGTTGGCGAAATAGAAGTCAGAGGTAGTGATATTGAGGGTGCCGGCAGTCCAGTTTAGCCGATGGCCTGGATCTAAAAGATTTCCTGTCGTGAGCGTTCCGCCGGTAAGCTTGAGGGCAGTGGCTCCTTTACCGGTACCTGTGGCCCAAATGTAGGTGTTGCTGGAGTGCTGAGCGTCGCGCCTGTTCCCAGAGTGACGATCGCGGCGCCGCCGGCAGCGCTAGTGGTGCCGCCAAACGAGATGTTGGTGGCGGAAGCGGTGCCCCCTGAACCACTGACGGTCAACTTACCGGACTGTCCGGAGGTGTCGGCAACCCTGAAGTCGGCGCTGAGAGCAAGCTGGCTGTTGCCCAGGTCCAGCGCAACGTTGTCGGTCTGGATGAAGAGGTTTCGAGCAACGGCAGGTGCATTGATCGTCACTGTTTTTAAAGAGTTGGTATTGAAGATGGCGTCGACGGCGGCGATGGGTGCGTTGCCGCTGCTCCAATTTCCGCCATCAGACCAGAGGCCATTTGAAGCCCCATTTGTCCAATCCCCACCGTACGCGGCAGTGACAAATTTTGTGATTGCCCCCTTCGTGTCCGACAAGCCGGTCGTGCTGTTGACGCCAGAGCTAAAGACACGTGAAACGCCATCCACTGCCGACTGAACATCGGCAGAAAAAATTGACGACGTCGCGCCAGAAGAGCGAAGGTCCAGCAGGAGGTTTCCGGCAGCGGGATTGTAGAAATAGGGAGTCTGCAAGATCACCCAGACATCGAACGGCTTGACGGCACCGGTGGCGACCTGCCCGCTTACGCTCCACGCACCGTTGAAAACCGTCTGTTCACCGGCAGGAACATTGGCGGCGAATGTATGACTGAGGCCATCCGCAGCCGTGGAAGTTGTGCCGAGTCCCAATTGAAGCGACGCCAAGCTCAGATTGTATCTGCCAACGCTGGAGCTCGAGAAACGAAACCCGATCTGCGAGATGAATAGGCCCGTCCCGAAAGTGGGGAATTGGTTGGAGTTATAGACTTGCTGGTACCGTGTTGAGCTGGGCCCATAATCCATGGGAAAAAAGTCGAAGGTATTTCCAGCGGACGAATCGAAGCCGATGGGGGCGACCTGATCGGCGCGCAGGGAGCCGCTTTGAGAAATGGCGATTGAGATACCCGCGACGAGGCTGCAGATCGACGTGTTGAGTCCGCCAAAGATTCGCCAAAATGACTTGCGCAGCCCGTTCATAGCGAATAATTCCCAAAAGCTCAATCTCGTAGTTGGACACACCCACTAGACTTGTCGCGTCCGGCAAGCATGCACTTCGGATGCATGCGGACGATTGCATCCACTGTAGAGATTATGGCAGAGTTCGCCAGATCGCAACATTATCCCCGGAGATTATTGCAGCTTGATGTCCCAAGAGGGTTGAGGTTGACTGAACGTTTCGCTTGTGCGGCTGGTATAAGCCGTTGCTTCCCCTCCGAAATAACAACAGAAATGCAAACTACGAAAAAAATCTGCAAGACGAGATCGGTGCAGAACAGCGGCATCTGACAGAGCAACGGCCAGCCTCAGGTTGCATATCCGGCGGGCACAGCAATAATCGCCCGAACGAGCAACTGTTTAGAGCGTCCAACTTAATCAAGGAGAACAGCAATGAAGTATGTAATCAGTTGGTTCGAGCGGCCGCAGGGTTCGCCCATGGAGTACGAGAACGCCCAGAAGCGTATTCTGGAGGTGTTTGGCCAATGGAAGGCCCCGGAGAATTTCAAGATCGAATTCTTCGTCGTGCGCGTCGGCGAGTGGGGTGGGCACATGCTGGTGGAGTGCGATGATCCGCTCACCGTTCACAAATTTTGTTCGACCCTGCCGTCGTTTGTATTCGAAGCGCGGCCGGTCATTGCGGTTGAGGAAGCCGTGCGCGTGGAGCTTGAGGCGATTGCCTTTCGAGATGGCCTGAAGAAAAAGTGACGTCAGTCGTTTTCGCCGCCGGTTTGGCCGCCGGGGCCGGAGTCCTGGCCACGGGCTTCGCCGCCGCTGATTTCTCCCGCGAAGGAGTCGTCGTCGCGGGCCATTGAGTTGCTGATGGCGTCGGCGCCCTGCCCATCCGGGGTGGTTTCGAGGCCGCCGCTGCGGTCGATGACGGTGCCTTCGATTTTGCCGTCTTTCTCGCCGTGGAAACCCTGGGCGCGTGGGCCGGAGGCGAATTGATCGGATGAGCCGTCGGTTTCGTCGGCGCCCATGGAGTCGTCGGGGCCGGATTGGGAGATGCCGCTGCCGCCGGTGCCGACGCCAATGAAGTCGGTGTCCAAATCGCCGCCGCTGCTGGAGCCGACGCCTGAATCGACGCCGCCCGCGCCGCTGGTGCGGACGCCGTCGTCTTCGCCGGAATGGGGCTGGGCTGCGCCGGGATCGGCGGCCTTGGTGTTTTGCGAGACGTAGCGCATGTCGCGGTCACGTTCACGGCCGACGGGCGCGCAAAGTCGGCCGGGCCGCCCTGAGCTTTTGCGGCGGCGGGGTCGCTGCCGGGCTTGCCATGCTCGCGGAGATCTTTTTCGCTGGTGTTGTCGTTTGGCATTGGCCGCTCCTTTCTTGTTGTGCGGCAATAAACTTATCACGATCCAGGCGGGGGTTGAACGGGGAAAGTATTCCAAAGTTGGGTGCGGGGGGATGGTGGGTGGTTTGCACAGATACGTTTTTTCCGTGAGGATGCTGGCGGGACATTAAAGGAAGGAACCCCGCATGAACAACGCCATTGCCACGGCGGCCGACTATGCCGACGCGATGATTACGGCCCGTGCGCGAAGAACTGGCTATTCTTGATTTTGCTGTTGATGCTGCTGATCCAGATCGGATCGTTTGTGGCGCTGTGCAGTGTGCATTACGGGGAGGGCGCGGCGCCGGTGGCCGGGAGCAGCGTGCCGGTGGCGGTTGTGCCTTCAACTTTGCCAACGACCACAGAGGGGACGGCCGTGGGTGTGAGTACTTCGGCTGCCGAGCCGCGGTGGGTTCAGGGAATTCGTTATGCGACGGCGGTGATCAATTTTCTGGGGATTGCGCTGGTGATTGTGTTGTCTCTGGTGCTGCTGCTGGTGGTGAAGATCATGCTGGTTGGCAGGCTGATTGGCGTATCGCGGGTGACGTCGGCGTACATCTGGTGCATCATCCTGGCCGTGCTGCTGTTTCCGTGGCAGACGTTTTTAACGAGCCACGGGGCGGGCGTGGACTTTCAGATTCCAGGCGTCTTATTCACGTGGGCGGACTTGCAGCAATCGAGTTTCCAAACCACGAATATGTCGGAGTCGGTCTTGAAATGGACACGGTTCGTGGCCTATCCGGTGTTCGCAATCCTGTTGTTGCTCCTGGTGCAGGGCGGCAGCAGCCGGGGGATTCGGGAGGCGCTGGGGGAATCGGAGGGAGAGCTTGGGGAGTTGACGGTTCGGTCGTGATCGAACCAGTGGGGGCGTTTGTGGCTATAGTGATTGGGCGGTTGCGCGTGCTGTAGCTGCGCGTGGTGTTGTGACGGGGGGAGCTTGAGACCGATAACCCTCGCCGGCGGATTGGCTACAGGTTTGAAGAGATCAGGTCGATTTCGGTAAAGATGCGACTAGTGAGCGAAGAGACCACTTCAAAGCGATTGGCGAATGGCCGGCGTGTCAAGCACGTGAGCGCGCGGGAAGTGTCCGCGGACGAGGAGCGTTCGCTGCGCGATCATGCGGCCCGGCCGGCAACGACAGCGCCGGCGGTGGCGATGCATACGGTGGTGGTGCCGCCGGAGCAGCAGTCGGCGGTTGATCCGACGGCGTATCTCGAGCGGCGGCGAAAGCGCAGCCACGAGATCGAATACCGGGCGACGCAGATCTTAACGGGGGCCGGGTTTGTGCTGGGCGTGCTGGGGTTGTTGCTGTCGATCTGGGCCAACGAGGCGGCCACTGGGATGATTCTGAGCATCATCGGATTGGGTGCCGGGGCGGCGGCGCTGGTCCTGAGCGATCGGACGCAGCTTGCTTCGCGGATGAAGGGGTATGCGGTGGGCGCGGTGGGGTTGAGCGTGCTGGCGGTAGGGTCGAATTTGTTGTGGTCGCATTTTCGGGCGGAGGTTCCGGTGCCGCCGCAGTTTCCTTCTACGGCGCAGAATCGGGGGGAGTGAGTTGGGGGGCGGGCGGGTCGTGAGACATCTTTTTGTTGCTCACAGGGGCCACGGGCGGGGCGCACGTGCCACGATTCATCTGTCGTCGTGGTTGATCTGAGGCACGCCTTGCGCGGGGGCATTGCCAAATCGGGTAAAAGATTCAGAATTGATTTTGGCCGCGTGTGTGGGTGTGGCGGCGGAGGTTTGGGCTCCGCGCCGTCCGACATCCGTGTTGCGTGAACCTGAATTTTATTTTCATTGAGGACAGACATGGCACAGGCATTTGGCGTGATTGGGTTGGAAGTGATGGGGCGAAACCTGGCTCTGAACGTGGAGCGCAATGGATATCCCATCGCGGTGTACAACCGCACCTGGGCCAAGACCGAGCATTTTTTGAATGAGCTGGCCAAGGGGAAGAATGCCAAGGGCGGGAAGACGATTCAGGAGTTTGTGAATCTGCTGGATCGGCCGCGGCGGATACTATTGATGGTGAAGGCGGGCGGGCCAGTGGATGCGGTGATTGAGGAGCTTAAGCCGTACGTCCAGCCGGATGACATCATCATCGACGGGGGCAATTCATTGTTCACCGACACCGAGCGGCGGGCGGCAGCGCTCAAACCGACGGGGATCAAGTTTTTCGGGATGGGCGTCAGCGGCGGCGAAGAGGGGCGCTGTGGGGGCCGAGCATGATGCCGGGCGGGGACGTGGAATCGTACAAGCATTTGGAGCCGATCCTGAAGAAAGTGGCGGCCAAGACCGACGATGATGGCCCGTGCGTCACGTACATCGGCTCGGGCGGATCGGGACATTTTGTGAAGATGGTTCACAATGGGATCGAGTATGGCGACATGCAACTGATCGCCGAGGCTTATGACCTATTGAAGAACGTGGGAGGATTGAACAACCGGCAGCTGAAAGATGTTTTTCTGGAGTGGAATGAATCGGAGCTGAAGAGCTTTTTGATCGAGATCACAACCAAGGTGATTGATTTTGCGGACCCGGATGGAACAGGGAAGCCGCTGGTGGATTTGATCCTGGACAAGGCCGGGCAGAAGGGGACGGGGAAGTGGACGACGCAGACGGCGCTGGACCTGGGCGTGCCGGTGCCGACGATCACGGCGGCGGTGGATGCGCGGGGGTTGTCGAGCCTGAAAGAGCAGCGGGTGGCAGCGGCGAAGTTTTTGACCGGGCCGATGCCGAAGAAGTTGGGCGGGGATGTGAACGCATTTGTGGATGACGTGAAGGCGGCGCTTTATTGCAGCAAGATCTGCTCGTACGCGCAGGGGATGGCGATGATCGCGGCGGCCGATCAGACGTTTAAGTATGGGATGCACCTGGACGAGATCGCGCGGATCTGGAAGGCCGGCTGCATTATCCGGGCGGTGTTTCTGGATGAGATCAAGAAGTCGTTCAAGGAACAGCCGGGATTGTCGAATTTGCTGATGACGGGCCGGTTCCGGGACATGATCGCCTCGCGGCAGGAGGCATGGCGGCGGGTGCTGGGGGCGGCGGTGCAAAACGGGATCGCCACGCCGGCCTTTAGCGCCAGCCTTGCCTATTACGACAGCTATCGGCGCGATGCGGGCCGGCCAATTTGATCCAGGCGCAGCGGGATTTCTTTGGGGCACACACGTATGAGCGGACGGACAAGCCCGGCGTGTTTCATACGGAATGGTCGGGGGAGACGCCGGCCGCCAAGTCGGCGGAGGCGCATAGCCATGATGTGGCGCGGGAGGCGTGAGGGCGCCGGGGACGCCGCTTTTCGGAAATTCAGCGCATGAAAAAGCGCCCGCCAGTGCGGGCGCTTCTTTGTTAAATGGCAACTGGATTATTTGGCGTCGCCTTTCTTTTTGTGGCCGGTGGTGGCTTCGATGCTGGTGGGGGTGCCGGTGGCGGGGGTGACGGTGACGTATTCGCCGGCGGCGAGATCGCTGGCCTTTTTGTCAGCGCCGTCGATGCTGACCTTCATGCCGGCGTCGGCCATGATGGTCACTTCGTGGGCATTCTGCTTGCCGCCGGTCGAGACGACGATGTCGAGCGTTTCGGGCTTGTCTTTTTCGGGGGTGACGCTGACGATCTTGCCCTTGAGGGGCTTGTCGGCGGCGGCCGCGCCTTTGTCCTTACGCCGGCGATCCCAGTGACGCCCAGCGTCAACATCAGTGCGGTTGCCTTGATCCACTTGTTCATCGTCTTGCTCCTGGTGCTCATCGGCACCCAATATGCGAACTCGTTGTTGGCGCGGCTTGGAGTCGAACACTCGCTTCCAGCCGGCCTTGTTTATCAGTAAAAATGCCCCGGTGGGCGTGCATGTATAGAACGGTGTTGTGCGACGATTATTGTGGCCGCACTGTGCCGCCGAAACTACTTGGGCTTTCGCTTGTGGCTTTCAGCCTCGATTTTCGTGGGCTTTCCGCTGGAGGGGGTGACGGTGACGGTCTGACCGGCCGCCAGATCACTGGCCTTGGCGGCGTGGCCATCCAGGGTGATGGGCATGGTGCCGTTGACGACGAAGGTGATTTCGTGGGGTTCTTGCTTGGTGCCGGTGTTGACGACGAGATCGAGCAGGTCCTGATTTTCGCGATGGACGCGAAGCATCGTCACCCGGCCGTGAACGGAATCCTCGGCGGCCGCGCCGGCGTCGTCCTTGGCCTGGGTGGACGCCACCAAGGCAAGGATCGCAATTGCCGCGAGACAGTTGATCCAGATTTTCATCGTTTCTCCTCTTTGCAGGTCTGTAGCATCCGCGCCTCTCGCCAAGGCGTGACTGGTACTTATACTGCCCACTGCATTGCTGGTTGAAATTGTGAACCGTTAAACAGGACTTTGCCATGACCTTTGAAGCTCCCAAGAAGATTGTGTTGGCCTATTCGGGTGGACTGGATACGAGCGTGATCCTGCCTTGGCTGAAGGAGCGGTATCCGGGGGTGAAGCTGGTGGCATTCGCGGCCGAGCTGGGACAGGGTGATGAGCTGAAAGGCATCGAGGACAAGGCGTATAAGAGTGGGGCGGACGAGGTGGTGGTGATGGACCTCCGCCAGGAGTTTGCCGAGAAGTATTGCTTTCCGATGCTGCGGGCGCATGCGATCTATGAGCAGGATTATCTGCTGGGGACGTCGATCGCCCGGCCATTGATCGCGGCCAAGCAAGTGGAGGTGGCCCGGCAGACCAACGCCGACGCCGTGGGCCATGGAGCGACGGGCAAGGGGAATGATCAGGTGCGGTTTGAATTGACATACATGGCGCTTGGGCCGCATTTGAAGATCATCGCGCCGTGGAAGGACCCGACCTTTGAGCTGCGGGATCGGGAAAGCGCGGTGGATTATGCGCAGAAGAAGGGGATTCCGATTCCTGTCAGTAAGAAGAAGATTTATTCCCAGGACCGGAACTTGTGGCACATCTCGCATGAAGGGGCGGAGATCGAGCAGCCGGACCAGGAGCCAAATTGGGCATCATGTTTGACGATGGTGGTAGCGCCGGAGAAAGGGCCGGACGAGGCGGAGATTGTGGAGGTGGAATTTCAGGCGGGGAATCCGGTGTCGGTAAATGGGGTGAAGATGGCGGGCCATGAGCTGATCGCGGCGTTGAACAAGATCGGCGGGAGGCATGGGGTGGGGGTGACGGTGCTGGCCGAGAACCGGCTGGTGGGGATGAAGTCGCGGGGGGTGTATGAGACGCCGGGGGGGACGATTCTTTATGAGGCGCACAAGGCGCTGGAGCAGATTTGCGTGGAGCGCGACACGCTGCACTATAAGCAGCAGTTGGCGCTGCGGTATGCGGAGCTGGTTTATAACGGCCAATGGTTTCACCCGCTGCGCGAGGCGATGCAGGCGTTCGTGGATCATACCAACGCGGCCGTAACCGGGACGGCAAAGGTGCGGCTATTCAAGGGACGGGCGATGCAGGTGGGGGCCAAGAGCCCCAACACGCTGTACGACCCGCAACTGGCCAGCTTCAGCATGGAGGGATACGACGTGACCGCAGCGCGAGGCTTCATTGATTTGTTCGGGCTGCCGATGAAGGTGGCGAGTCAGGCGCGGAAGTGGTGAGGGCGGCGCGTGCTTAGGCTGTTTGCCAAAGCTGCCGCGCACTCTATCATCATTCTGGCTCATGATTGTGTTCCCCTGCCAGATCTGCAAGACGCCGCTGAGCGCTGAAGAATCGCAGGCCCAGCAGATGGTGCGGTGCCCAATTTGCTCGACAACTTTGCGCGTCCCCACGACCCCCGCCACACCCCCGCCCTTGAACTCTCTTGACCAGATCGCGGCCGCGGGAGCGGGGCGGACGGGGTTCGGGAATCCGCAGCCGAACAGCATGTTTCCCGGCATGCGCTCCAGCGGCCGGCGGTATGGGTTTAACTGCGGATACTGCTCATCGCGGCTGGAGGCCACGGAGTCGATGGCCGCCCAGGAAGGGCAGTGCCCGACGTGCGGCAACCGCATCACCATCCCAATTCTCGATCGTTATGGCCGACTGATTGATCCTAAGACGCGGCAGATTATTAAGCAGGATCCGCATCCTGTTCATGCTTACGCGGCGGCCGGCGACCGTGCTCCCAAGATCAACCGGGGGCATGACGGCAAGCAATCCATTCAGTGCCCCCGCTGCTCCGGGCAAAGTCCCGATCTCCTCCAACAACTGCAAGCTCTGCGGCATGCCGTTCACCATGGAAGGCACCACCATCGAAGCCTCCGGCGCGAGCAATGGATTCTGCGTCGCCTCACTTGTTTTGGGCATCATCAGCCTCCCCGCGTTTTGCACGCACGTTGCTCCGATCCTGGCCATCGTCTTTGGCATCATCGGCTTTAATCAAGTGACCCGGAGCGGCAGCGAAGGCGGGGGAAAAGGGATGGCCATCGCCGGCATCGTCTGTGGCGGCGTGGGTTGCATGTTGGCCGTAGCACTGGATCTTCATTTGTTTTAGATTTAGCGCGATCAGGCAATCCCGCCTGCTGGGGAAAACCGCTACAATCTTTCGCGTAGGACTCAACAAAGGAATCTCGCAATGCCAGTGGACACAACTCAAATTATGGATGCCGCGACAAAGCTCGGGCAGATGGTCGCGCAACATCCTGCGGTGACGCGCTACAAGGACGCCCAAAAAGCGATGGCCGACGATCCTGACGCCACGCGATTGATGGCGGAGTTTAACCGGCAGTTGGACAACCTGTCGCGCCAGGAAGCGGCCGGAATGCCGATGACCGATGCGCAGCGCGGCCAAATTGAAAACCTTCAGATGCAGATCGCTTCTCACTTGAAGATCAAGGCGATGCAGATGGCGCAAACCGATTTCATCGACCTGCTCCGAAAGGTGAACCAGACGGTGCAGCGGCAACTGTCGGACAACCCAGGCGAAGCCGGCGCGGCGGGTGGGGGCGGACCGGCGGCATCGCGGCTGACCATTTGATCTCACGCGTTGGGAGGTGAGGGATGGCCTACTGGCTTTTGAAAACCGAGCCGGATTGTTACGCCTGGACCGATCTGGTGCGGGACAAGAAGGCCGTGTGGGATGGCATCTCCAACGCCCTGGCGCTCAAGCACCTTCGCACCGTCAAGAAGGGCGACCTGGCGCTGATCTATCACACCGGCGGGCAGCGTGCGGCCGTTGGCGTGGCGCAGGTGACCTCCAACGCCTACGCCGACCCGAAGGAAACCGACGAAAAGCTGGCCGTGATCGACCTTAAGCCAAAGAAATTGCTGGCCCGGCCGGTGACGCTCGACGAAATAAAGGCCGACCCGGCCTTTGCGGGCTGGGATTTGCTACGCATCTCCCGGCTCAGTGTCGTTCCCGTTCCTGAGAAGATGTGGAAGCGGCTTGAGCAATTGGCCAATCAAAACTGACCGCATTTAACCCCGAGAAACTTCAACATGACCCAGCCGAACTCACCCCTCCAGCCAGCCGTCGTTCAACCCGTTGGCGAACCGGGACAGGTTATTGGCGCTGACGGTTTGCCCCATGTCGCCGGCCGACGACTCCGAGCAGGTTTATTTCGAAGGTTCGCCGATGGTGCGGGCGAGCTTTGGCCGGATGTTTCTGCACTTTTTGATCACCATGGTGCTGATCACGCTGCCATTTTTCTGGGATCGCTGGTTTCCGAGCCACCCTTTCCCTGGCTGGTTGACGGCCGTCTTTATACTCGTCGCGCTCGTGCAGTTGATCATCCCTTACCTTGCCACGCGATCGGTCAGCTATCGCATCACCAACTACCGCATCGACTACAAGCGGGGCATGTTCGCGCGATCGGTCGATTCGCTTGAGCTTTGGCACGTCGAACACATCGGCTGGCACCAGTCGTTCTTCCAGCGGCTCATGGGGGTGGGCGATATCGACATCAAGGCACACGACGACGCCGAGCGGGAACTTTTGCTGCGCGGCCTCCCGAACCCCGAGCCGCTTTTTCGCAACCTGGAGCAGCGAATCATTTCTGTGAAAAGACAGCGCGGGGTGGTCAAGATGGATACCGGCAGCTAAACCTACTTATTGAGTGGCGAGGCGGGTGCTGCCAACGAGAACACGATGCCGACGTATGGAGTATCAGGGGTGGGAAGAGACCCTGTGAAGCATTTGTGTCTTTCAAGATCCTTGCTGTCGTTCGTGGCCCTGATTGGGGCCGCTGGTCTTCTTTGCATGGTGCGCGGCCGAGCGGGCGCTGCCCCCGCCCCGGTTTTACCCCTCGATGCCAAGGGCAAAGCACTGGAACAGCGGCTAACGTCGCAAGTTCGACCCTTCCTGAGCGAAAACTGCTTTAAATGCCATGGAAATGGCAAGCACAAGGGGGATGTCACTCTCGATGAGTTCACCTCGCTGGGCGCAATCAAGACGGAGCGCAAGACCTGGGAACAGGTGCAGGAGATGCTGCAGGACCACTCCATGCCCCCCGCCAAGGAACCGCAGCCTGATGCCGCCAAGGCCGGCGCGGTCGTCGCGTGGATTGATGACGCGCTGGATTACTTCGATGCCGCCGCCCCGCGCGATCCGGGACGCGTCGTGGTCCGCCGCCTTAATCGCAACGAGTACAACAACACCATCCGTGATCTTGTGGGTGTGGACTTTAAGCCGGCCGAAGGTTTCCCGGCCGACGACACCGGCTATGGCTACGACAACATCGGCGACGTGCTGTCCATGTCCACCCTGCTGGCCGAGAAATACCTGGCGGCGGCCGACAAGATCATGGATCTCGCCATCGTGACCGAAGATCTCTCCAAGCCAAAACTGGTGCGCGTCCCGGGTTCGGAGATGGAGGAGACCACCAGCACAGGCCCGGCGGGGAACGGGGCGAAGATCATCTATACCAATGGCAGCGTCTTTTCAGATCAAGAATTCAAGGTTGAAGGCGACTATCAGGTTCGGGTTCGCGCTTATGGCGAACAGGCCGGCCCTGACCCTGCACGGATGACGCTCAAAATTGACGGCAAGGAAGTAAAGACGTTTGACGTTGCCGCGACGGTCGAAAAGCCTCAGATTTGTTCACAGCAAGTCACTCTCACGGTTGGCCACCACAAAATCGCGGCGGCCTACATCAACAACTACGTCAACAAGACCAGCAACGATCCCAAACTCAAAGGCGATCGCAACCTGGTCGTAGAGTACCTCGAAGTCGAAGGCCCGCTTCACATGAAAGGTCCGCCAGCTTACCCCGAGCCCCATCGGCGGATCATGATCGCTCCCGCCGGGCAGGGAAAGGCCGGCGAAGATTCAGCCAAACGCATCATCGAACGCTTCGCCACCCGCGCGTTCCGCCGCCCGGCGCGTACGGCCGAAGTGGACAAACTGCTGGCGCTTTATAGTCTCGCCCGCAAGCAGGGTGACAGCTTTGAGCAGGGCATCAAGCTGGCGCTGTCGGCCGTGCTCGTCTCGCCTGACTTCCTGTTTCGCGTTGAGCTGGATCCCAAAACGCTCGCCGCCGGGGCGATCCATCCGGTCAATGATTATGAGCTGGCATCGCGGCTGTCGTACTTCCTCTGGAGCAGCACCCCCGATGAAGAGCTGATGCGTTTCGCAGGCAGTGGCAAGCTGCACGAAGTGCCCACTCTCGAGGCGCAGGTAAAGCGCATGCTGGGCGATTGGAAGTCTCAGGCGCTGGTCAGCAACTTTGTTGGCCAGTGGCTCGAGCTGCGAAACCTCGAACAAGTCACCCCCGATCAGGAAAAATTCCCCACCTTCGACTGGCAATTGAAGAACGCCATGCGGCGCGAGCCGGAAGTTTTCTTCCAGAACCTTCTCAAGGACGACCGCAGTATTCTCGATTTTCTCGACTGCGACTACTCTTTTATGAACGAGCGTCTTGCCAAGCACTATGGCCTGGCGGGCGTGACCGGTGAGGAGTTCAAGCGCGTCAAGCTGACTGGCCTGCATCGCGGGGGCGTGATGACCATGGCGGGTATCCTGACGATTACTTCCATGCCCGCCCGCACTTCTCCCGTGAAGCGGGGCAAGTGGGTGTTGGGGGCACTGCTGGGATCCGCGCCCCCCCCGCCGCCGCCCGAACGTGCCGGCGCTGACTGAAAAGAAAGACGGGGGCACCGCGGCCTCGCTCCGCCAGCGTCTTGAGCAGCATCGGGCCGATCCCACCTGTGCAAGCTGCCATGAGAAAATGGACGGCATCGGCTTCGCTTTGGAGAATTTCGATCCAGTGGGTTCCTGGCGCGAGAAAGACGGGCAGGCGCTGGTTGACACCTCCGGCACGCTTCCGGGCGGCAAAACCTTCAAAGGCCCGGAAGAACTCAAACGCATCCTGATCGAACGTAAAATGGAGTTCGTGAAGAACCTGACCCGGCAAATGATGATTTATGCCCTTGGGCGGGGCACGGAATCGTCCGACCGTGGTATGATCAAGGACATCAGTCTGGCGGCCGAGAAAGACGGCTACAAGATTTCGAGCCTGATCCTGGGGATCGTAAAGAGTGACGCATTCATGAAACGGCGCGGCAAGCGAGGCGACGAATGAGCTCAAAACGGCACATTTCCCGGCGGACGGTTTTGCGAGGCCTGGGCGTAAGCATGGCTTTGCCCTTCCTCGACATCATGATGCCGCGCGGCATTCTGAGCACCGCCGCCAGCGCGGCCGCCCAGGCGCGGGCATCGGCGGTGCGCCCCTTCGTATGGCCATGTTCTTTGCGCCCAATGGCATGTGGATGCCCAACTGGACGCCAACGAAGGTTGGGGCCGACTTCGAATTGCCGGCAACGCTTGAGCCGCTCAAGGCGCTAAAAAAACAGATCACTATTTTGTCCGGTTTAACCTTGGACAATGCCCGGCCCAAAGGCGATGGCGGCGGCGATCATGCGCGGTCCGCCGGCGCTTTTCTCACCGGCGCCCACCCTTACAAGACGGCCGGCAAAGATATCAAGCTGGGCGTCAGCATGGATCAAGTCATCGCCCGCAAGGTTGGCGACAAGACGAAATTGCCCTCACTGGAACTGGGGCTTGATCGTGGCCAGACGGCGGGCAACTGCGATTCGGGTTACAGCTGTGCGTACGTCACCAATATTTCGTGGAGCTCGGAGTCAACTCCGATGCCCAAGGAAGTAAATCCGGCCGCGGTTTTTGAGCGTATGTTCGGTGCCGGGGCCGGTCGGGAATCCGCTGAATCACGCACCAAGCGCCTGTTGTATCGCAAGAGCGTCCTGGACCTTGTTGCTGACGATGCCAAACAACTCGACGCACAGCTTGGCCAAAGCGATCAAAAGAAGCTGGATGAGTTTCAGACCTCGATCCGCGAAATCGAAAAACGCATCGAGAAAGATCAGGCCGAGCAGGCGACAGCCAAGGCCCCGGATGTAAAGCTGCCCGACCAGGTGCCCCACGATTTTGGCGAGTACATGCGCCTGATGTCGGACATGCTGGTGCTGGCATTCCAGATGGACATGACGCGCGTCTCGTCGCTGATGATCGCGCGCGACGGCAGCGACCGCATCTATCATCAACTCGGAGGCAAGGAAGGCCATCACACCGTCTCCCATCACGGCAAGGAAGAATCGAAGATCGAGATGGTCAAGAAGATCGACCACTACCACATGGAGCAGTTCGCCTACTTCCTCGAGAAGATGGCGTCGATTAAAGAAGGCGCCGGGCACGCTGCTGGACAACAGCATGATCATGCTTGGCAGCGGCATCAGCGACGGCGACCGCCACAACCACGAAGAGCTTCCGATCCTGCTCGCCGGCCGGGGTGGTGGGCTGATCACGCCCGGCCGCCACGTGCGCTATCCCGCCAACACCCCCCTCTGCAATCTCTATCTAACCATGATGGAAAAGATGGGCGCGAAAGTAGATCGATTCGGCGACAGCACCGGCCCCCTCAAGGACCTCCATGCCTGAGGCGTCCAACGCGCCTGCCGGTAGTCTCCTGCGTGCCGAGGGTTGCGGATTTTCCTATGGCAAAACGCGGGTGCTGCGCAGACGTCACTTTCACCCTTTCCCCCGGCGAAGTTGTCGGGCTTCTGGGCCCCAACGGCAGCGGCAAAAGCACCCTGATCCGCCTCCTGCTTGGGCAGTTGCAGGGCCAAGGCACGATCATCTGGAACAACCGCCCGATGGCCGCATGGCGCGGCCGCGAGCTTGCACGGTTTGTAGCCTACCTCCCGCAATTTCCCACCTACGAGCCGGGACAGACCGTGGCCGACATCCTGCGCCTGGGCCGAGCCCCCTACTGGGGCGCCTTCGGCTTGGAGTCCCCCCGCGATCTTGAAGTGGTAGGTGAAGTCAGCCGCCTGCTCGACCTGGAAGACTTGTTGACCGCCCCGCCGACGAGCTCTCCGGCGGCCAGCGCCAGCGCGTCTTCATCGGCCGCTGCCTGGTGCAAGAACCCCGCGCCCTCCTCCTGGACGAGCCAAGCACTTCCCTCGACCTTCGCCACCAGGTAGACCTTTTCAAACTGCTCCGCAAGCTCGCGCACGACAAATCGCTGGCAGTCCTGGCCGCCTCCCACGATCTCAATCTGGCCGGCATGTTTTCGGATCGGCTGATGCTGCTCGAAGAAGGAAGAGTCGCCGCCGATGGCTCGCCAGCCCAGGTGCTGGAGCCGGAACTATTGAGCAGGGTGTACGCGGTGAGGATGGAGCGAGTAGACGTTCCAGGCCAAAACCCGAGGGTGTTTCCCGCCTTGGCTTGAGCAGCCCCCCTCGGTCAATGGTAACGGAGATCTTCGATCGCGTTGTCCACCGCGGCTTGATCGATCCCACGCTCATTGGCTAAACGCCGCACATCCGCCGCTTGCCGCTCCCAGTCCTCCAGCAAAAGCCGATCAGCCTCGGAAAGCCGATTGATCTGGTTCAAAATTTCCTGCACTGCAGCGGTCATGTTCGACCCTTTCCTTTGTCATTGTACGTGCCGCATCCCTGTCCCGCTTTGCCGCGAGCAGAAACTCCTCCTCATGCATACCGCGTCGGATCCGCCACGCCCGCCTCGGCAAACCCCTTCCTCCGCAGCACGCAGCTATCGCACCGGCCGCAGGCGCAGGCCATCAGGAGTCGGGTCATAGCAACTGTGCGTCATGCGCATAATCCACGCCAAGCTCCACGCCGCGCTGGATGATCTGGGCCTTGGTCAGTGCGATCGAGCGGCGTATGGATCTTGAACGACGGCCGATTGTTCGCGGCCGATTCCGTGGTCATCTTGGTCGCCAGATTCGCCATCGACTCGAAGGCGGCGATGAATTCAGGCCGGCAATCGGGATAGCCGCTGTAATCGACGGCATTGACGCCGATGTAACACATCCCGCACGTCGAGCACTTCGGCCCACGCCAGGGCATAGCTGAGAAAGATCGTGTTGCGGGCGGGGACGTAGGTGATGGGGATGTCGCCGCCCATGTCCGACTTCATCGCGATCTTTTGGCACTGCGATGTCAGCGGTCAGGGCACTCTTTCCAAACTGCCGCAAGTCGATGTGGATGACGCGATGCTCCGCAACCTCAAACGCCTGAGCAATCCGCCGCGCCGCATCCAGCTCGATGCGATGCCGCTGGCCGTAGTCGAAGGAGAGCGAATAGAGCGGCGCAAAGCCATCCGCGCGGGCGATGGCCAGGCAGGTGGTGCTGTCCAGGCCGCCGGAGGAGAGGATGATGGCGGGGCGGGAGGGGTTGTGGATGTTTGAGGAGCTCATGAACTACGTCCCCTTGATCGTGCGGCTCCCTCAATGTTTGTCTTTTGATTTGCGCGACATCGCTGCAGTCGACGATTTTCCATGGCCGTGAAATAGGATGCCTCCCAGTCAAACCAAGAACCGACGAAGTGAAAGAGTTTCCAAAATTGTTCTTCCGGGATCGACTCCACGGTCACTTCAACGCCGTCTTGATAGCCATCGGTAAGGAAGTCCTTTAATCCCTTTTCGGTTTCAAACAGCACCACGGGCAGCCCAATTTCAACGATAGTGGCCGCGGGGCGGTCACGATGCACGATCCAAACATCATGACGATTCATTTTCCTTCGAAATGACATGATTTCTCCCGCGCATGCACGCTCCATGATCAATTGCTCAGGCTTCTGGAATCTCACAGAAAAAGGTTCGCATCGACACGAAAGCGCGACACGAGCGCCCTGATATGCGACTTCGATAACTCGCGTTGGCCTTTGAGGACCATCGAGACGGCGGACTCGCTTCCGATGATTTTACCAATCTGGGCCTGGGTCATATCGTTGGCGATCATGATCGCTTTCAACGCCTCTTGAGGACTCATCTGGCCGGCCTTGGGGAAATGGTGTTCATCCTCGTAATTGTTTACCAGAACAATCAGCGCGTCCAGATAATCACCAGCGCCGCTGTCTAGGTTCCCGCCAATCAGCTCCCCGATAACCGCAACCGCCTGCTCGTGCTGGTTTTCATTTCGGATCCGCTTGAGCGGGAAACGGTGGATCATCTTCATGTAGGAGTCACGGTCCCGAAGAGTCGATTTTGTCTTACTGGCCATGCATCACCTGCTAAATGTCGTTCTTCCAGTTGTTCTTGTCGTACTCTTTGTGATCCATCACATGCGTAATAAATACGGTCTGGCGTGCGTAGTCGATTAACGTGAC
This sequence comes from uncultured Phycisphaerales bacterium, assembly GCA_963788015.1. Taxonomy (GTDB): domain Bacteria; phylum Planctomycetota; class Phycisphaerae; order Tepidisphaerales; family Tepidisphaeraceae; genus JBBRHH01. Next base: position 395,254 of record CAWBEY010000005.1, on the reverse strand, counting down.
GATCCGAAACTTATTGCCGCCGATGTCAAAGATGGTCGCTGTCCGATGAGATGCAGTGCCTGTTGTCACGTCGGTCCTACCGAACAGCGCTTTCGCATCCTGAAAATTCCGCCACGCAGCTTTTCTCGTAAGCTTGAACCAAGCTTCGAAAGCCTTCGCATGCTGCTCCCGTCCAGCCTTGGCCTCGTAGAATGCCTGAAGCTTTTTTCGGCTGATTACATTCAACACTTCACATTATGTGAAGCGTTGATCCGACTGTCAAGTCGGTCATGCTTCAGGACCGTATTGATTGCCCCTCTTGACCCCCGCGTGTACATTCCCCCGCATCATGAAAATTCACGAATATCAGGCGCGGGAGATTCTCAGCAAGGCCGGCGTTCCGGTTCCCAATTCCGAGGTGGTTCACACCGCCGACGCAGCGGCGGCGGCTTTCACAAAGATTGGTACTTCCATCTGCGTCGTGAAGGCCCAGGTTTATGCCGGCGGCCGCGGGAAGGCCGGGTTCGTAAAGCTGGTGAAATCGGCCGAGGAGGCGCGGGCCGCGGCCAATTTCATGCTGAGCAATCGTATGATTTCCAACCAGACCGGCCCCGAGGGCGTGCCGGTTTCAGTGCTGCTTGTCGCGCCGGGGGTGGACATCGAAAAGGAATATTATCTGGGCATCACCGTCGATCGCACACGCGGCGCAGTGACCATGATCGCCTCGGCCGAGGGTGGCGTGGAGATCGAAGAGGTTGCCCTGAAATCACCGGAAAAGGTGCTGAAAGAGCCGCTGCACCCGCTGATGGGCCTGCAGGGATACCAGGCGCGTGATCTCGCCTTCAAGCTGGGTTTTAAGGACAAACTCGCCAATGAGGCCGCCAAGATCATGATGGCGCTAGCCCAGGTCTTCATCAAGAACGACGCGGCGCTGGCGGAGATCAACCCGCTTGTGCTGACCAAAGACGGCAAGCTGATGGCCATCGACGCCAAGATTTCTTTTGATGACAATGCGCTGTTCCGGCACAAGGACATCGAGGCGATGGCTGATGAATCGCAGGAAAAGCCGCTGGACGTGCGCGCCCGCAAGGCCAGCCTCAACTACATCTCCCTGGATGGCAACATCGCATGTCTCGTCAACGGTGCGGGGTTGGCGATGGCGACCATGGACATCATCAAGCACCACGGCGCAGAGCCCGCCAACTTCCTGGACGTCGGCGGCGCGGTGACGGCCGAGGGGGCCGTGGAAGCGTTTAACATCATCCTCTCGGACCCGAAGGTGAAGGGCATTCTGGTGAACATCTTTGGCGGCATCGCCAAGTGTGACCTGATCGCCGAAGCCCTCGTCACGGCCGGCCGAAACATTGGGTTTAAGGTGCCGGTGGTGGTGCGGCTGGAAGGCACGAACGTCGAGCGCGCCCGCGAGATTCTCAAGGCCGCCAAGGCCGAACTGCCCACGCTCATCACCGCGACAGACCTCACTGACGCGGCCAAAAAAGTCGTGGCCGCCGTTGCCGCTTAGCTGTCCGCACTACTTCGCGTCATCATGCGGATGCTCGTGATAGTGCTTCAGCAGAAGGTCCTCGCCAAAATCCCGCTCCAGATCGCGCCATACCGTATGCACGTGGTTGGCTTCGTTCTGGGTGTCGTCATATTCCACCAGGAAAGTCGGCCCCTGGATGCGGTAGTAGTGCGGCATTCCCACCTCCAGCCCCCCTGCCCAGGAGAAATGCACTTTGTCCGCTCCGGCCGCCTCAATGCGGCGAAGATCCTCGGCCGCCAATTCCGGCCGCATGCGATACGCGTACAACTTCACCAGCGCCGCCAGCGCCCCTTTCTGATCCGCCGTCATCTGGGAAGCCGCCAGCCCCGTCACCGCTTCCAGCTGCGCCTTGCGGGCGTTGCCGGTAATGACTTCCTTGGGCGCATCCTTGTTGATGATGGCAACTTGCTTTTGCTCGTCGGTCAACGACTTCACCAACTGCCGGCCCATGTCCTCTTCCTCCGCCAGCACGCGCAGACCCTTGCGCGGCCCTTCCCGCACGTTGGCGGGATTGGCGCCGAAGAACGCCGGGGCGCCGCCAATGGCCTTGCCGTCGATGATCGTGAAGTTCAACGAGACGTGATGTCCCTCCACGCGCCAGCCCCACGGCTCCTTGGCCTGCGGCTTGCCAAACAGGCTGAAATAATACAGTTCCGGGTCGCGCGTCGGCCCGGTCTTTTCCATGTCGTGCAGGACTTGTTCGAGGCTCATGATCGTCAATGCCTGCGCATAGCCCCGGTGACTCAGGCCGCTGCTAAGGAGCGCGCATGCGCCAAGTCGCGCTGAGCGGGCGTCATTTCCTTGATGGGCAGGCCCTTGCGGGGCTTGGGAATAAAGTGCCAGTCGAATCGCTCCTGATCGTCGAACGCGAACGCGGCCTTCTCGCGCTGCTCGGCCGTCAGCGCGGTCATAAGCCGGTCGGCCGCCTCGGCCATGTCGGCTGCCGCCGCAGTGGCATCACCGCCCGATGGCTGCGTGGATGCGGCCGGTTCGTGCAGAGCAAAGCAGACGCACGGCGCACAAGCCGCGAGCGACGTTGCAAAAAATACGCCCGCCGCCGATCTCAGAATGTTCAGCATTAATTTCCTCTTCCCAAAGATGGTGCCTGCATAGAACTACCATCTTCCCCCCCGCCTGACCAGAGCCAGATCGTTCCCTATCATCACGCCTTGGCAGTCGCCCGGCGCTGCGCGTGGCCGCCGCCTTCTTCCCGGCCTTCACGCGCGTTGCATGCGATTGGGCCGCAGCCCCTTTTTTCCCGCCCTTGCGCGACGGCTCATGATTTTCCTCCTTGCCCCGGCCTGAGCCGCTCTTCTTCCCGCCACCGGTCTCCTTATTCACCGTCGCCCACGCTCGCCGCTCGGCCTCCTTAGTGGACAGGCCGCGCTTTTCATACCCTTCCTCGATGTGCTCCGCCTGGCGTTTCTGCTTGTCGGTGTACTTGTCTTTGTCTCCGCGTGGCATGACTAGTCTCCTATAACGGCCGGTGGGCCAGCGCGCTGCGCGATGGCCCACCGTGCCAAGTAACTTTTATACTACTGCGGCGTCAAACCGGACAACGATTGCGATTCAGCCGGCGCGGCCGGCATGCTCACCGGAATCGTGCTCTTGCCCTGCCCTTCTTTGCCGCTGCCGTTGCCGCCCGTGAGTCGCGTCGCAACGTCGCCGACTTTCTCCGCGGCCTTAGTGGCCACATCGCGTGCCTGCTGCGCCACATTCGATGAATATTCACCCGCCTGCGAAGCCATGTCGCGTGCCCGCCGGCCAGCCTTCGACGCCATCTGTTTTCCCTGCCCAGCCAACTGCGACATCGATGCACTGCTGGCGCTGCGCAAGCAGCCCGAGGCCCAAAAGCCCAATACAAATTCCAGCCCCGTCGCGCCGTGTCGCACCATAAACCGCCAGCGCCCCGCCAGTCACACCCGACGCCGTTCGGGCTCCCGGCCCCCACGGCCCCTGCGCCATCCGCTCCAGGGTTCCGCGCGATGCAGGCCGCTTCTCCCCTCCCACATTCTCCGGCCGAAGACCATTGTTCAGCCCTTTCACGCCGCGCATCGAACTGACATACGACGCCAGCATCTCCATTTCATCTCCCGCCACCGGCCCTTGCAGCGTGACAAATCCGCTGTTCACGCTCACGTCCACCAGCCCAGGACTGCGAATCAGATGGCCCAGCTTGGCACGGATGTGCTGCACCAGCGCCTCATCAGACACTTCCCCGCCGGATGTGTGCGAGCGCAATTCGCTGATCCAACCCTGCGCGGTTGGACAGGTTGTGATAGGTCGAGTCCACAAACTCGCCGGTCTGATTGATACAGCTGTAAATCTTATCTCGCACATAAGTGCAGCCGCGCCGCCCGGACTTGGGGTCCATAAAGTACATCATCCCGGTGGCCACCACCGCCGCCCCGACCGCACCGATCGTCCCCTTTCCGGCGCTGCTGGAATACCAGTGATCTTCCATGTCCTCGGCCGCGTCATGGGCCCGGCCAGTCAATCCCGCCGCCGCGCTCTGCGCCGTGCAAGACCTGATCGACCGGCGCTGGCCGCACTCCCCACCGCGTCGGACGCGCTGTCACGCCATTGCCTGGCATAGCGCGATGCACTTCGCCCCGCACTCTGCGCGCTGTCAGATGCGCCCGATGCGAGATTCCGAGCCCGACCAGCCACGGTCGCCCCGATATCGCGGGCATAATCCGCCACGTGCGATCCCACATGCCGCACCGAATCCATCAGGCTCGCCCCCACATGGTGCGCCTGCTTATACATACGTGAACCCATCCCGGCCGCTGCGTCCGAAGCATTTGATCCCGCGTCGCCAGCGCGATCGAGCAAATCGCCGGCCGTGTCCTTCGCACTGTAGTACGCACGCTTTGCCCCCTTCGCCACGCGCTGGCTCACATCACTGGCCGTGTCCGACGCAGTTGCCCAGGCCGAGCCCAGCGTCTCACCCGCGCCGCGCGCCGCATCCGTCGCGTGGTCGGCCACATACTCCCGCCGCTCCGGGCCATTGTCCGGGTCGAACAGGTACATCATCACGGCGCCCACGCCCGCCCCGATTGCCATTTCCATTACATCTTTAGTTTTCATGACGCGCTCCTTGGAAGCTTCAGACGCGATGTTCCGCGCCTTGGTTGTATGTCGTGCTTGCGCTGACGCCGGAATTCTCAGTCAAACGTTCATAAGCGCCGTCGGGCACTCCCGGCATGCTGTAACCCCCATGACGTTGAAGAATCGTGCTGGCCTCGGCATCCCGCCCGCGCGGATGCACGCTCACAATCGCTTTGCCAGCATGAAATTGTTTCTCGTAAAATCGCGCCTCGTCCTCGCTGACTCCCAGGCCATAGAAGGCGCCAATCAGCCCGCCAGTCATGGCGCCGGCCGCCCCGAATCCCAGCGCGGCCGCCAGCACGCCGCCCGCAATCACCGGCCCGGCAATGGGCACGGTAAGCGCCGCCAGCGCCCCAAGCACCCCGCCGATAATCCCGCCCGTGGCCGCCCCGGCCGCCAGGCCAATCCCATCTTTCGCTCCGTCGGCGTCCGTAATCATTCCGCCTTCGACGGCGTCGCTGCCGCGGATCACCAGCCCCACGTCCGCATGAGAGAACCCCGCTTGTTCCAGATCATCAACCGCCAACTCGGCCTCGTGCCGATTTTCAAACGCGGCAAGGATGCATCGGTCTTGTGACAATGCCATCAGCTTGTCTCCACTGTCAGGAGCCGCGACATTCCGTCGCCAACAACTGCCCCGCCGGGCGAGGCCTCTGCAAACCCACCTTTAACCTGAGGAGTGCAAACAAAGTGCCAAGTAGATAGGGGTGGAGTACGAAGGCTCCATGATCTCCCTCAGACGCTTCACCACCTCGTTCACGATGTCAAGCGATGAGCGATAATTGGAATCACCACGTAACTCAATGGTGCGAGACACTTTCGGTATCTCTGCACTCCAGCGAGCTTCAGGTTCCGCCATCTGCATTCCCCGCCGCACGCTGCCGAAGCGGAACAACCACGTCATTCTTCTGCGCAGCCCCGGGCGTGCTGCGGCCTTCCTTGATGTACTTCTCCAGCAGGGCCGTCAACTTCGCCACCTCCTCGGGATGACTCGACTGAAGGTTGTTCTGCTCGGCCACGTCCTGCGTCATGTCATACAGTTGGATGGCCGGCAAGCCTTGCGAGGCGGCCCCAGCCTCCTGGGGGGCGCTCCAACCGCCCGATCCGGCGCAAAGTTCCAGCTTCCACTTGCCCTGTCGAATCGCCAGCATCCCATCCATCGACTGATGCACCGTCGCCTCGCGCACCGGCCCGGTTGCGCTGCCCAACAGGTCCGGCAGCATGCTCACAGAATCTTCGCCGGCGTTGTCCGGAATTTTGACGCCCGTGATCTGCGGCCGCCGTCGCCATGAGATCGGTGAGGCAGATCGTATCGTCGCAGGAAGCGCCGGCCTTCACCTTGCCTGGCCAGCGCGCGAGGAACGGAATATGATGGCCGCCTTCCCAGATGTCCGATTTGGTGCCACGAAAGACGTAGCTGGGGTTATGCCCGTGCGCGGAGAGTTCCTTGAAGTTAGCCTCCGGCGAACAGCCGTTGTCGCTGGTGAAGATGACCAGCGTATCGCGCACCTTGCCGGCCCGATCCACAGCATCCATCACCTGGCCAACCGCCCAATCGGTCTCCATTACAAAATCGGCGTACTTGCTGATCCCGCTCTTTCCGGCGAATTCTCTGCTGGGGGCGATCGGAGTATGCGGCGCAGTTGAGCGCGAAATAGAGGAAGAAGGGCTTGTCAGTCTTCCCGTGATCGCTAACGAAGTCCATGGCTTTTGCCGTGAGGGTCGGAAGCACATCAACGGCTTCAAAGTCAGGCACGGCCGGGCCAAGCCGATCCTTCCACAGGGACTTTGTCGCCGTGGGCAGACCGACGGTCCTATCGTTGGCGATAAAGCAGTATGGGAACATATCAAGCGAGGCGGGAATGCCGAAGAATGAATCGAACCCAAGGGTGGTGGGTCCATTGCGAAACGGCCGGCTGAAATCCACCTTCTGGTCTTTCTTTCCCCCTCCAGCATAGCTCCAGTCCCACCCCAGATGCCATTTGCCAATTGCGCCAGTGTCGTAGTTCTGTTGCTTGAGCATTGCGGCAACGGTGAGCCGGCCGGTGTTGATCAGCGGCGGCGAGTAACCCCAAAGCACGCCGTGGCGAAGATGGGTGCGCCAGCAGTACCGGCCGGTGAGGATGCCATAGCGCGTGGGTGTGCAGACGGCCGATCCGCTGTGAGCGTCTGTAAAAGCCATCCCCTCACTGGCGAGCTGGTCGAGATGGGGCGTCTTGATCTTCCCGTTCTTGTTCAAGGCCCCGACGTCGCCGTAGCCAAGATCATCGGCGAGGATGTAGACAATGTTCGGATTGGCTGGCCGCGTGGCTTGTGCCCAAGATAGACATGCACAGCAGAACCATGTGGTTACCAGCGCGAAGAAAATAACGTATGTCTTTCGATGGTGGACACGCACTGCGCCTCCTTTCCTGTTATTTCACGCAGTCGCGAACGAACTCGCGCAGAGTATTGGTCACTTCTTCGGGCCGCTCCATGGGCGACATGTGCCCGGCATTCTTAATGACGCAGAAGCGTGAATGTGGGATTTCCCTGTTCATCGCACTGGACAACGCCGGCGGCGTGATTGCATCCGAGTCGCCCACCACAATCAGAGTTGGCACCGCAATCGACGCCAGCTCAGCCTGAGAGTCTTCGCGGTCGCGCATCGCGATCAGGGCATATTCCATGGTCTGCGCGGGGCATGATTCCATGATCTCCCTCAGACGCTTCACCACCTCCGGGTTGCGATGCATGGTGGCCGACGAAAGCATTTTGGGTTCCATTCGATCAGCGATGGCCGATGAGCCTTGAGCTTTTGCGATCTCCACCATGGCCATGCGGTTCTTTTTCCCCTCGGTATCGTCGGCCTGGGCGCGCGTGTCGATCAGGGCGAGGCCGGCCAAATCTGTTGGATACCGCGTCACGTACTTGAGCGCGAGATATCCGCCCATCGAGAGCCCCACCAGAACGGCTGGACGGGCATTGACCTTATCCAGAAACGCGTGCAAATCATCCGCCAGCGACTTCATGGTGAAGGGCCTGGGCGGCTGACTTTGGCCGAAGCCGGGCAGATCAACCGCGATCACCCGACACACATCCGCCAGCCCCGCCATCTGTGCGTCCCACATTCGCCGGTCGAGCGGAAAGCCGTGTACCAGCACGAGTGCCTTTCCCGCCCCCCGCTCTTCATAGCTCCAGTTGGCTGCGTTGATTTCGACCGTTGGCATAAAGCTCCAGTGTAAGTCCCCTCGGGCGTCTCAACGCGCATTATGCGGAGGTACGCCAAGGGGCACAACGGGAGTTCATCACAGGCCAAGATTGCGAATGGCCTGGTGGCCGATGTCCTTGCGGTAGTACATGCCTTCGAAGTGAATCTTCTCCATCGCCTGATAAGCACGGCGCTGCGCGTCGGCGATATCCTTGCCCAATGCCGTGACCGCAAGCACCCGGCCGCCGTCCGTTACTGGCTTGCCCTTTTCCAGACGCGTCCCGGCATGGAACACCTTTACGTCGTGCATGGAATCCGCGTCCTCCAGGCCGGTTATCGGAAAACCCGTCTGGTACTTTCCGGGATACCCGCCGCTGGACGCCACCACGCTCAAGGCCGGCCGCGGGTCCCATTTCAGCGTAACTTCGGCCAGCCGATCCTCGGCCACCGCCAGCATCACCTCCATCAAGTCGCTCTTCAGCCGCATCATCAGCGGCTGGGTTTCAGGGTCGCCAAACCGGCAATTAAACTCGAGAACCCGCGGCCCGCCCGAAGTCAGCATTAAGCCCGCGTAAAGCACGCCGGAGTATTCAATGCCATCCCGCCGCAAGCCATCGATGGCAGGCACGAGAATATCCCGCTCAATCTGGCTGATGATCGCATCGGTCACAATCGGCGCTGGCGAATAAGCCCCCATGCCGCCTGTCATCGGACCCACGTCGCCATCTTCAATGGCCTTGTGATCCTGGGCGCTTTCCATGATGTAAATCGACGTCTTATCGACGAACGCGAGAATCGAGCACTCAGGCCCGCTCAGCATATCCTCAATGACCACGCGACCCCCGGCCGCGCCAAACGCACGGTCGCGCATGATGCTTCGGATAGCGTCGATGGCAATGTCCGCGCGAGGGCAGACGGTTACGCCCTTCCCCTTAGCCAAGCCCGCCGCCTTCACCACCAGCGGCCCCTGCCGATGATGCACATAATCCTCGGCCGCATCGGCGTCGGTAAAGCTGCGGGCCTCGGCCGTCGGAATCGCCTGGTGCCGCATCAACTCCTTGGCAAACCACTTGTCCGCCTCAAGCTGTGCGGCGTCCTTGCCCGGCCCAAACACCGGAACTGGAATGGCCCGAATGCGATCGGCCAGACCCCCGGCGAGTGGATCTTCCGGCCCGATGACGACAAGTCCAACGCCATTGTCACGGACAAACTTCTCAACGGCCGCAAAGTCCATCGGGTCAATCGGAACATTGTCGGCCACTTGCGCCGTCCCCGCGTTGCCAGGGGCCACAAAAAGTTCGGTGACCCGGGCCGACGCCGCAAGCCTCCACGCCAGCGCATGTTCCCGGCCGCCATTGCCAATCAACAATACTTTCATGAATCCTCAAAACGCTTCACACCACAAAAAGACACCCGTAACAGTACGCTCATAAACCCCGAGAACCGTTCAATGATCTACGTCTCACCATCCTCACGCTAATCTCAGATTTCTCAAGAGAGTATTAAATGCGCGGGTGGCTAATTGCAACCACATACGGCTTTGATGATTTGACCCGCCCTGGCTGCTTCCGCCGCTCCATGTGCCCCGGCATATCGATCCCTCAACCCTCCGCTCAGCCTCCCGCCAACTCCATCCCATGCCGCTCAAAAACCCCCATCAGCCACTCCATATCCGGCGGCTTTGGCGCAGGCGGCTTGGCCGGATCTTCACACTCTGCGCCGCACTCCTCAAAAAACTTCTCAAACCCGCCCGGCGTGTGAAAATCCGCCATCCGCGCCGTCGTGCTCCCAACGTTGCGGAACCCATGAAAGACTCCGCGCGGCACATGCACAAACGACCCCGCCGGCGCACGCAACGCCTGGCCATCCAGCGTGAACTCATACTCCCCCTCGATCACATAAAAAAACTCATCCATCGCCCGATGATTGTGCGGCGGCACCCCCCCACCCGGCCGCGACGCCACCTCCGCCACCGAAAATTGTCCGTCCGTCTCCGCGCTCCCCAGCTTCAGCGTCACCAATTCCCCCAGCACCCACAATTGCCGCTCGCGAGGCAGTGCCGGGGCCTGGCCTTCAGGTCGATGATCCGGAAGAATCTCAATCCCATACTTCGGCGCAGCGCCAGCAGCTTTTCAATCGCCGCCGGATTCACCTCATGCTCGCACGGGATACGGTCAATCCGCACCCCATATTCGGCCACGAACTTTTCGAACCCGCTGGGCGCAGCCACCAGCACAAACCTTGCCGGCCCCTCCCCAACGTTCTTGAACGCATGCGGAATCCCCTTCTTCAAATAAACGCATGTTCCCGGCCCCGCCACCATCGTCTGCCTGTCCTTCATGAACAGCAGCGTCCCCTCCAGCACATAAAACAACTCATCCTCGCGCTGATGCATGTGCGGCGGCGGCCCGCCCCCCGGCCCAACCCAGTTTATGGCGGCCGTGTACTTCCCGCCCGTCTGCTCCGGCCCAGCTTTAAAAGTCAGATGATCCCCCACAATCCAAAACTTCTCCCCCTCTCCCGGTTTGAGAAACGTTCCTTTGGTCATGATGCCTCCTTCATACAATGGATGATCTACCTCTTGCCAATGCGCCAGATAAACCCTCGGCCGCGTATCTTCCAAACCTCGTCCCCACTCCGCCCGACTTTTGCAAAATCCCCGCCTTGTTGGTGGTGGGTCAGTTTGAATTATTCCAAATTTTTCTCACCTTAAGTTTCGGAATGTCTGAATTAAACGTTGAACGTTGATTGCGAGCTCGGCCGTGCGATCGCGCAATTCTTGTACTACCTCGAAAAGCGCATCTGGCGACCGCTTTTGTTTTGCTGGGGGCGGGGGGGCGGGGGGGCGGGGGGGCGGGGGGGCGGGGGGCGCGGGGGGGCGGGGGGGCGGGGGGGCGGGGGGGCGGGGGGGCGGGGGGCGGGGGGGCGGGGGGGGGGGGGGGGGGGCGGGGGGGCGGGGGGGCGGGGGGGCGGGGGGCGGGGGGGCGGGGGGGCGGGGGGGGGCTTTTGACGGCCGTCGTTTCTTGCGCGCTGCCATGGTTCGTTCAACTATACCAGCGCATAAAAAAACCGCCCATGGGCGGCTGGTGATTCAGGCGGGGTTTTTTGCCATGTACTTTCCAAGTTTCAACGCGCCGTTGTCGATGGCAACTTGTTCATCAACTTCGAGCAGTCCGATGCGATGCTCGACAATTCAAAGGGGCCGGGAGTCTTTGATCGATCTTACCCGTGGCCGCCCGCGGCCGCAGCGTCGATTCCAGCCCCAGCCGCTTCGCCGTCCGGCGCTGCCAGGCCGCCTCCCCATACGGACTGCTCCGCTTCACGCTCTTCCTCAATGCGTCCAGTTCCGCGGCCGTCTCCGCACGGTTCACCCAGCCCGCCAGTCCCGGGAAATTCAAAGAAAGAAGATAAGGGGTCATTCATAATATACACCGAAAGAAGATAAGAGGTCATTCATAATATACACCGCCGCATCCGCCCCGGCCGTCCCTTCCACCCCTCACCCTCCTGCCACGCCCCCCCTCGCCCGCCCCAAATCTCCCTCACAATCCTCCTCTCCCACGCGGCCGTTTTCTGTAGCTGCCCCCCACCCAAAACCTGCGGCTGTCATGACAATAACAATCCCTGTCGCCAGCAGCCGTGCTGTACCAACGATCAGCAGCAAATCATCATCCCGGCCCAGGTAACGATGCTCCAACGCCAGGCTCGAAGCCTCCAAAACGCGCTAAACCGCCTGCGCCAAATGATCCCCCCCAACGACCGCCCGCTGGAACCCGTGTGCGCTCCCTGCATTTTAAAATCGGCGGCGCCGGAAGAACCTACCACTGAGGACGTCACAACTTTAAGATCATTCGTAGATATGTCCGTCAACGCTCCGTCCAAAGTTAACTTACTTATGGAAAATTCAGGCGACACACCAATGTTCACCTCACCTCGAGGAATCACAACGTTATACGTGTCATTGGCATCATCAATCGGCGGACGACCAATTGTCCAATTGGTGCCATCCATCCAATCTGTTTTCTTAGGGTCAAACGCCGTCCAGTTCGCCTTCACCTCAGCCCCCGACACCCATTGTGTGCAGGCCGACGCTACGCCCACCGCAATTGCTGAGGCAAAACAGCGAACGATTCCGGGCTGACGGCTAGATCGATCGAGAGATGACATAGTTCCTCCTTCGAAGACGAGCTCTATTGGCTTGGTAGTGAGATGTTGAAGCCACACTCAGGGCACACCGAGTGCCCGGAGCGCAGGTCGTACCCGCAGTTTGAACAGAGTTGGCGGCGGCCGCGACGATAACGACGAATCAGCCGTGCCGCCACTGTAGTTAGAAGTAACGTCGGAAAAATCGACAGGACGAACTCGTAGAACCAATACGGAGCGACGACAGTCATGCCGTAATTTATAAAGGGAGCCTCAGATGGCGTGGATAAAACGCCAGCGCTGTAATAGAAACCCATACGGTTCAAAAGATTTTGTCGAGGGGACGTCGGTTCCCATGGATAGCGCAACTCGTTATAGGGGTGCCACCAGCGAAGGTAGTCGCGAGGTTCTGAGTCAAAGGCCTCAGCGACGTACGGATAGTTCGCCATCCCCCAGCGATGCCAATTGAGTCTGCAGCCACCTTTCCCCGAAATCACATCGAAGGTCAAAGTTAGCACATATTTGGGGTCGCTAGCTTGCCGAACGGCAAGCCGCAACATTTCTGATGCTTCGAAGCTGCGAGCGGACATTCGATGAACGCCAAATATCGACACAAGAAAAAGAAGCGTTAGATAGATCCGAGTTTGCCGAAAGTGAACTGCCAGAGCTAAGCCTAGGAATACCACAGCCCCGCAGGAAAGCGGTATCCAAAAAGGCGCTTCTCCGGCGTAGACTGCCACCTGTCCGGTAAACGTGCAGGACGCCCTGCGGTCATCGGTCCCGCGAATATGTACAAAACTCCGTATCGCGACCACCGTGAGCGCGATACATATCAGAATCAGAACCATTACTACGGTTAAACGAAAGTGGTCGCCCTTGCGCCGAATGGCGGAAATTCGGAAGATGAAATAGTCGCATTTATGGCTGAGGTGAATCAAAGAACCTTTTTACAGGCCTCGAACGCGCAGTCGGTCACTGAATCTTTTCGCGTTGACAATGAAGTGAATAGGACAATCAATTAATGATGCCACTGCTTCGCGGCCCTGAATCTTGCGAACGGACTCTACCTAATGTCGACAGCCTGTCAACAATTTTTTCAAAAGGCCATAATTGTGTACACGAAAGAAGATAAGAGGTCATTCATAATATACACCGCCGCATCCGCCCCGGCCGTCCCTTCCACCCCTCACCCTCCTGCCACGCCCCCGCTCGCCCGCCCCAAATCTCCCTCACAATCCTCCTCTCCCACGCGGCCGTTTTCTGTAGCTGCCCCCACCCAAAACCTCCGGCTGTCATGACAATAACAATCCCTGTCGCCAGCAGCCGTGATGTACCAACGATCAGCAGCAAGTCATCATCCCGGCCCAGGTAACGATGCTCCAACGCCAGGCTCGAAGCCTCCAAAACGCGATAAACCGCCTGCGCCAAATGATCCCCCCCGACGACCGCCCGCTGGAACCGAATGAGAAAAACAACTCGGGCGAAGGTCGAAAGGTTGACACCATCGACAAGCACAACGAAACAGACGCCGCGAAATAAAAGAAAGCCAGATCAAGTTAGACCGCAAGCACAGCCGCCCCCTCCCCATCCGTTTCCCCCCGCAGTTAACATCTTCCCCTTGACAATACCCTAACACCCCACTACACTACCTCCAGCGTCTACTGGCCAACTAGCGCCAAGACACGTCGCTTCATCCCCCCAGATGAAGCCCAACAAGGGGAAACATCATGCCCATCCATTCCAACACCCATCAGAGCCCCGGATGCACATCCGGAGCTTCCCCCTTTCGTCATTCGTCATCGGGATTTCATTCGGGGATTCGGATTTCGGATTTCGGATTTCCGCTCGGAAAGGGCCTGTCGAAGGGGGGAGATTTGGGGGAGAAACGGGGGAGATTTCACGTCAAAAAGAGGGAGCAACGGGGGAGAAAAGAGGGAGATTCCGGGGCGCTTTGGGGGCGCTTTCTACCAGGCATTTTGCCCTAACCCCTTGTCAATCCTCAACCCCCTCAAATTCAAATACTCAAACTCGTTTCCGCGCACACGCCCTACTCCCTTCCATCGACCAAACCGCACGTTGCGAACAATGTTGCTTCCACGGCCATACTTGGAAAATCCCCTATCCGCGCTGGCGTGCTCCAGTCACCACCCACGATTGCCCCTCGCATAGCCGCGGCGGGCCTTCGCCTGGCTGCGAGCTACTTCTTCCCCACGCACCAGATAAACCCCTGGCCGCGCACGAAAATCTTTCCATCCGCCACCGCGGCCGACCCGCCTACCCCATCTCCAAGTTCGTTACTCGCAACAAGCTCAAACTTTTCCCCGGCCTTCACCACGTAGCTGGTATCACCCGAAACGAAATATATGTTCCCTTCGGGAGTATCGAACGGACTGGTATGATCCGACGCGTTCCCCAGCTTCTCCGAATACACGACCTTCCCCGTATCCAGCCGCATGCACGAGAGCGAATGCGAGCCGCTCAGGCGGTAAATCAAATCTCCCACCAGAATCGGCGAATTGAGCGCGCCCCCCACCGGCTTGGGCGTTTTCCATTTCACGTGCGTCGCCGTCACGTCCCCTTCCCCACTCACGTCCACGCAAATACCCGGCCCTCCCCGGCCGTCATCCACATACGCCAGCCCATTTGCCGACACCGGCGAAGCCGTATCGCCGGCCGCCGCGCACGACCAGATCACCTTCCCATCCTCTGGATCAACCCCCTGCAACACCTTGTTGGCCGCAATCAAAAGCTCCGGCCGGCCCTTCACGTCAACCAGCACCGGCGTCGTGTGATCGTAAATCATCTCCGGCCGCATCGCCTCCCACTTGATGTCGCCGGTTTTCTTGTCAAACGCCACCAGGCTCGACTTCTTCCCGTTCTGATCGCACAGGTAAATCACCGTGTCTTTGTAGAGGATCGGGCTGCCCCCCATCGCCACGTCAAACGCGTAACGCGCCAGTTCCTTGCGCAAATCAGCTTCCCATCATAATCCAGGCACGCCACCACGGCCGATCCGAAGACGGCGTACACATGTTCCCCATCCGCCGCCGGCGTGGGCGCTCCATACCCGCCGCGAAGATCCGTCAAATGCCAGGGCCCAGGCGCAACCGTCGTATCCCACAACTGCTTTCCATCGGCCGTGTCGTAGCAGGACACATGATGCTCCACGGGAGTATTCACCACCCACGTCGCAAACAGTCGCCCCTTGCACACAATCACCGACGAGAGCGGATTGTTCGCCTTGGCGCTGGAACCTTCCACAGGATGTTTTCACCCGTCTTGCCGTTCCACGTAACCGGCAGCCCCTTCTCCTGTGTATGCCCCTGCCCGGAAGGCCCGCGATAGCAAGGCCAATCCTCCGCCACGGCGTCGCTGTTTTTCAACAATCCCAGAACCGTCAGCAACGCCACCATCCGCAACAATTTCAGGCCCATGATCGTGTTCTCCTCTGTTGCATATTACGTCCAGCGGCCCCGGACGTGGCAACTATTCAATTGACAAAAGCGCCACCCCCCGGCGACGATTGTGCCCATGCATCCATTGAAATTTCTTCTCGCCTCCATCGCGCTCCTCCTCGCCGCGCCCGTGCTGGCCGCGCCAACCACCGCCCCGGCCGATCAGGCCACGCTCGAAAAACGCTTCGAGCAAACCATGAGCGGCGCGACCATGGTCGGCTACTTCACAATCACAGGCCAGAAGGAATGCGCCAAAGAAGACAGCTACACCATCGCCAAAGTCGTCAAAGGCGCCGGCGATCTCTGGACCTTCACGGCCAAAATCGGCGAAAAAGGAAACATCGAGCTCCCCATCACCCTCCCCGTCAAATGGGCCGGCGACACCCCCGTCATCAGCGTCACCGACCTGAGCCTACCGGGCATGGGCACCTACACCGCGCGCGTCGTCATCTACCAGGACCAATACTCCGGCATCTGGAGCGCCGCCAGCCACGGCGGCGTAATGTGGGGAAGAATCGTACACCAGCGCCCGGCGCCAACCACGTCATCGACACCGTGATAAGAACACGACATTGCACCCCCTCCAACCCGTGCGTCACACAGACCAATCCTCGATCTGAAGACGCGGGACCTTTCGAAAATCAACGATATTGCGAGTCAGCAGGATCAAATTCGCACTCAGCGCGATCGACGCTATTCGAAGATCCATTGTCGCAACACGAATTCCTTGCGACCGAAGATCGTCGAAGACACTTGCCGCCGTACCGTCAAATCGTGCAATTTGTGCGGCAGAAAAATCCGCGAGGCCACGTTCAAACATCCGGTAGCCACGCACAATTGCCTGAGTGTCGCGGGCACGACTGATGTATGCATTCCACCCAATCACCTGCTCATGAAAGCTTACAATTGAAACGAAGAAATCCTCGGTAGCTTGCCGGCTCATTCGAGCATGAATGCGCGAGAAATATGGCTCGGATTTTCGCTGCAAGATACCTATGTGATCTGTATCAAGGAGAAACATGCAAATCACGCTGGATCTTCATCCGCCGACCTGTCCGCCCGGCGGGCGGCCTGCCCAAGCTTCAATACTTCGTCAAACTCGGGCTCGTCGTGAAATGATCCAGTCAACTTCTCCAACCAGTTCTCGCGCCGCGTCCCGTCCAGTTGCTGCTTTATCTGTGCAACTTCCTTTTCAAGGCTTGCCAATCGGACCTCAAGCAAATCCTGGCTCATGGACAGATTTTAACCTGATTAAGCCCATCGGCCAAACTCACCGACCCACAATCTTGCCGGCTGACCGCGAGTATGGCCGCTTACGCCACATTCGCCCCACAGCACTTCTTAAACTTCTTCCCACTCCCGCACGGGCAAGGATCATTCCGCCCCACCTTCGGCGAATCGCGCACGATTGTCTTCACCTTCGTCGCCGTTGCCTCGCCGCCGCCTGAACTTGCGCTCACGGCATGCGGCTCCTCGCCTTTCTCGGCACCCGCCGCCACCTGCAAATTCTCCTTCACTCCATACCCCTCAATTTGCTCATGCACGGCCGCCGTCTCGCGATAGTTGCTGCGCTGCTGCGCCTCGCCGACAATCCGGCGCGGAAGATCAAGTCCGTCACCTTGTCCCGAATCCCCCGCATCATCTGCTGGAAGTAATCAAATCCTTCCTTCTTATAGACGATGCGCGGGTCCTTCTCCGCAAAGCCCATCAGGCCAACGCCGCTCTTGAGGATGTCCATCGCATACAGGTGATCTTTCCAGCTCTGGTCGAAAATCTGGATCAGCACGAATTGCTCCAAATCGGTCAGCTCTTTCCGCATGAACTGCCGCCCTACGCGCGCGATCTTCTCGCGCGTGCCAAGCCGCTCTTCCCCGTTGTCCGCCTCCTCCCGACGAACCCCCTTCGCATCCACCACCACCGCCCGTTCCTCCAGATCCGCCTCCGTGATCGATGCCTCAAACCGCTTGTTCACCGCCTTCACCAGCGCCCCCGGCGTGGGATTGGCGGCCATCAGCTTGTCCACCTCCTCAGCCACCTTCCCATCCAGCAGGTATTTCTCCTGCATCCCAATCAACTCCTCCCGCAGCTTCTTGATCGACTGCCCCGCGATCCGGTCCAGAGATAGCTCAATCCCAAACTTCTGCTTCGCCCACCGCTGGATTTCCTCCGCCGCGTAGGGGTTGTCGATCTGGCCGTCCTGCCCCGTCGTCAGCGTGTACGCCAGCACGTGGTCCACCGGGTACTCGATCTCGCGCCGCGCGTACGCCGCCCGCGCCCGCTGCTCGATCAATTCGATAATGTCCGCCGGCGATTTCCGCTGGTTGTTTCGCTCATCCGCCAGAAGTTCATTGGGATCAATCTGAATCCCGAACTTCTCTCGCGCCCAGTTCGCCAATTCACTCTCGGCAAACAGCGGCTCGATAAACTTCTGCAACCCTGACACGTCGCGCTGCTCAATCTGCACGATCGCGGCCTCGGTCAGCGTGTCCTTCAACTCCTTGGCATCCATCTTGCGAATCTGCGCCTGCGACAGGTTCACGTGAAACCGGCTCATCGCCCAGGATGAGAGCCCGCGGGTGTCCCAGTTTTCCGGGTTATCCGGATCTTCGCCCATGAACTCATCCAGCGTCACGCCAATCGAATTTTCCGCCTCATTGCGCGCCTGCCGCTTGATGTATTGCTCCAAGTCCTCCAGGTGCCGAATCCCCTTCAAATCGCGTGCGTCGATGCTCACTTCAAAATTAATCCGCGACCACTCGCTGATCACCGCCGCCACGTAGTCTTCCTCCACGTACTTCCGCACCGCGTCATCAATCGCATCGCCGATCATGCGCCAGATCACCTGATCGACATCCATCCCCCGCAGCACCTTCTGCCGCAGGCCATAAAACGTCGTCCGCTGATAATCCATCACCTCGTCATAATCCAGCAGGTTTTTGCGCGCCAGGAAATTCCTCTCCTCCACCTTCTTCTGAGCGCGAAAATCCCTTTCGAGATCCGCTGATCCTCGATCGCCATCCCCTCCTCCATCCCCAGCCAACCCAAAACGCGAATCGTCCAATCGCCGGCAAACATCGACATCAGCTCGTCTTTCAGGCTGACGTAAAACCGGCTTGATCCGGGATCGCCTTGGCGGCCGCCCCGGCCGCGCAGCTGGTTGTCGATGCGCCGGCGGTGTGCCGCTCGGTTCCAATCACGTGCAGTCCGCCCGCGCCATGCGCTTCCTTCACCAGCTTAATGTCCGTCCCGCGCCCGGCCATGTTGGTCGCAATCGTCACGTTCCCCACCGTCTCGCCATGCGCGTTCACGTGCTGCTGGCCGGCCTTGGCGACAATCTGCGCCTTGCGCTCGTGGTGCTTGGCGTTCAAGACCTCGTGCTCCACGCCATATTTCTTCATCAGCCGATCCGACAGCATCTCGCTCTTTTCGACGCTGGTCGTACCGACAAGCACAGGCCGGCCTTTCGCGGAAATGTCCTTGATCTCCTCGATAATCGCCTCCCATTTCTCCGGCTCCGTGCGATAAACCCGATCCTCGAAATCCTCGCGCACCACCGGCCGATTCGTCGGGATCGTCACCACCTCCAGCTTGTAAATCTTCATGAACTCCTCGGCCTCCGTCTGGGCCGTTCCAGTCATGCCTGACAACTGCTTGTAGAGCTTGAAAAAGTTTTGCAGCGTGATCGTCGCCAGCGTCTGCGTCTCCTGCTTAATGGGCACCCGCTCCTTGGCCTCCACCGCCTGGTGCAGCCCGTCCGACCACTGCCGGCCCTCCATCTTCCTCCCGGTGTACTCGTCCACGATCACCACTTCCATCTGCCCCGACCGCCCCTTCTCCACCACATAATCCTTGTCCTTCTCATACACCACGTGCGCCCGCATCGACTGCTCCATCAAATGCGGCCATTCCATGTTGTTCCCCACAAAAAAGCTCCCGACGCCCGCCGCGTCCTGCGCCGCCGCGATCCCTTCGTGCGTCAGATGAACGCTCTTGCGATCCAGCTCCACCTCGTAATATTGCGTCAGCCCCTCCTTCTTCCTCTCCGCCTCGGCCAGCGCCCTCTCCGCCTCCGCCTTCCGACGCCGCGCCGCCTCCACCAACTCCTTATTTCCCTTGGCCTTCTCCTCATCCCCCTCCGCCGCCTTCACCGCGCGTTTGGCCGCGTCCACCTGCTTTTCAACCGCGTCCCATGGCCGGTTCACCTCGATCACCTTCCGCGCTACCGCGTCGGCCGCCCGATACTTCGGCGCATCGTCGTGGGCGGCCCCGCTGATAATCAGCGGCGTGCGCGCCTCATCAATCAGAATTGAATCCACCTCGTCCACGATCGCGAAATCCAGTGGCCCCTGCACCTGCAGCTCCACCCGCTCCTTCATGTTGTCGCGCAGATAATCAAAGCCAAACTCGCTGTTGGTGCCATACGTAATGTCGCATTGATACTGATTCCGCCGCGCTTCGCCTCCCGGCTCCATATCCGATTGGATATACCCCACCGTCATCCCCAAATTCTCAAATGCCGGCCGAACCCAGCTCGCATCGCGCCGCACCAGGTAATCATTCACCGTCACCACATGGCAATGAAACCCTTCCAGCGCCCGCATGAAGCACGCCAGCGGCGCGACAAACGTCTTGCCCTCGCCCGTCGCCATCTCGGCGATCCTGCCCTCATACAGCACCATCCCGCCGATCAACTGCACGTCAAAACAGCGCGCCGAAACGGCGGCCGCGATTCGGGATAGAGCTTGCGCACCGCCTCATAAATCTTGGGCGGAATAACCACTTTGTTCCACGAAACCCCCGTCGCGATCATCTCCCGCTGCACCGCGTCGTACTCGGCCAGCAGATCATCATCCAGTTGATCGGGGTTAAAGTGCTCGTCGGGATTGAAGATTGCCCGGATGCCGATGTGCCGGTCCATCGACTCGCGCATGATCGCAAACGCCTCCGGAATCACATCGGCCGACCGACTCTCTCCGCTCATCAGCGCCTTGCGCAGCTCCTGCGTCCGATCGCGTAGTTCAATGTCCGTCATCGCCTGAATCTTTGGCTCCAGTGCGTTAACGTCTTCAACGATGCGCGTAAACCGCTTGAGCAACCGATCATTGCGGCTGCCGAAAATCTTGGTCAAAACCTTCTGAACCGTAATCATGGCCAATCCTTGAAATCGCAATTCGCGAGCTCGCGCCGGCGAACGCAGTTGAATTCAACAGGTGAAAGTAGAGAGATGGCCGAGGTCTTCAAGAGACAACGGCGCAAGTCGCAAAAGGGCGACGCACCAAACAGCGCAGTGTTTAGAGTAGAGCAGGCGGAGGAAGGCGAAACTGGAATGGCTGGCACTGCTTGATATGAACCAACGCCATTTCCGGCGCAGCCGCCTGAAGCACAGGCGCCGCCGGGCGAACCGTGCCGCGCCACCGCCGCCAGCCGCACCGCCGGCACCACCCCCCGCAACCCCGCCGTCAATCGCCCGGCCATCTGCCGAGCCACCTCAAACACCTGCGGCCGAAGCGCCGCGCAGCCACGGCCAGCCGATCAGCGCACACGCGCCGTCGCCAAAACCGTCGCCACCAGAACCTGTCTCGTTCGCTTCATCAGATCCAACTTGCCGCAAGGCGTCCCCTCAACCGTCTTATCATACGCGCCCAACCCCCACAAGTTTAGCCAGGCCCGCACGCAAGCAACTCGTGAAGTACAGGCCATGCCCATCCACTCTACTCGTCATGCTTCTCGCGCACATGCGCAGCCAGGTTGTTCACCGGCTGGCCGCACATCGGACATAGGATCGGCCCCTTGGGCGGCCCTCCGCGATGACCGCCCCCAAAACGCTGCGGGCCATGCCCATTGCTCGGGCCGCGCTGCTTCTGAAATTTCCCATACCGGCCCTGCGGCTGCCCACCCCCGCCGCCTCCACCGCCACCTCCGCCGCCGCCGCCTCGGCCACTATATCCGCCCCCACCACCGCTACCGCCTCCGCCGCCTCCGCCCCCACCACCACTTCGCCCCCCATATCCACCCCGGCCACCACCTCCGCCCCCGCCGCCATGACCACCGCCACCTTGTCCCCCACCGCCGCCACCGTGTGGCCGTCCTCCGCCTCCGCCACCTCCGCCACCCCCCTGTCGCGCCGACACCGTGTCAAAGACAGGACGCACCCCGCGCACCACGCCCGTTCCCGAACACACCGTACAATTCATATCCGATCCGCCACACCTGCACCGTCTCATTCTTCCTCCACGACTCTGGAACTGTAATCCTCAACCAAACCCATGAAACAACTATAAAAGTTGAAGCGCCTTCCCTGGACCATGCGCCACCATGTCCAGGCCCGCCGCAACTACAAATGCAAACACAGGAGATTATCCAGGCAAACCCCGATACCTTCCCGCTGCCAAATCGCTGGATGCAACTCTTCGCTCCCGATTTTCTTTACGCTCCCCAAGCGGCCATTGTTCGGCCGACCGGCGCTCCACGCCGCATCAAATGTGAAGAGAAGCCAAGCCACAAAATCCTGTACCCGCCTGGCTGTTTCTGATAACAGGCGGTTCCTCCGCCCGACTCGCTCCACCGTTCTCCCCACGATCTCCACGCCAAAATCCCACGCATCAATGATCAGCACACCCCCTTAACGCTGAGATTGTACGCTAACTCCTGTCCCCAACGCAAGTGACCACTTCTCACACAACAGCCCAAGGTATACTTTACACACAAGGCCGCCCATGTTCCGCTCCCCCGTCCTCCCCGAAATCCTCTCGCTCGACCCCCAGCGCGACAACCAGCGCATCGTCTTCCTCTGCACCCGAATCGACTTCCCCTTCGACACCGTACGGGCATTAGAACTCGCCCTCTTCCGCACCTTCGGCTCCCCCCGAATCTCCTCCCTCCTCGACCGTACCGGCGCCTTCGCCCACGCGGCCCAGAAGCGATACGACGACACCGACATCATCATCTCCGAGATCATGGATTTCGGCTACGACTCCCCGCGCGGCCTCGCGGCCATCCGCCGTATGAATCAGCTCCACGGCCGCTTCGACATTCCCAACGAAGACTTCCTCTACGTCCTCTCCACCTTCATCCTCGAACCCATCCGCTTCAACCACCAATTCGGCTGGCGCGAGCTCACCTCCCACGAACGCCTCGCGATGTTCTACTTCTGGCGCGAAGTTGGCCATCGCATGGGCATCCGCGACATCCCCGCCACCTTCGAATCCTTCGAGTCCTTCAGCCAGGACTACGAATCCCGCTACTTCGTCCCCGATCCATCCAACAACCGCGTCGGCGCTGCCACCCGCGGCGTGTTTGAATCCTGGTTCCCCCGCCCCCTACGCCCCCTCGTCCGCGCCAGCATCCACGCTCTGCTCGACGATGCCATCCTCGGGGCCTTCATCTTTCCCCGGCCAAGCTGCCTCACGCGCGCCCTCCTCACCGCCCCGCTAAAGCTCCGCTCCCTCCTGCTTCGCTTCCTCCCCCGCCGCCAAAAACCTCTTCCTCCGCACCTCCCTCACCCGCCTCACTTATCCATCCGGCTATCAAGTCAGCACCCTCGGCCCACACGCCCCAATGCCACAACCCCTCCAATCCTGATAGACTGTGCCGCATCAACCACAAGGTTCACCCGATGCCCGATCCCCAACCCAAAGGCCCCTCCCCATTTCCAATGACACAGTGGTCGCTGGTGGCCCGCGCCGTCGATGTTGACATCTCCGTCAAGCGCCGCGCACTCACCCAGCTTATCGAGCGCTACATCCCGGCCATCCAGTCCTACCTCGTGGGCGTGCGCCGCATGGATCGAGATCAGGCCCAGGACGCCATCCAGAATTTCCTCACCAGCAAGGTCCTGGAAGACAACCTGATCTCCCACGCCGACCAGGCCCGCGGCAAGTTCCGCACCTTCCTCCTCACCGCCCTCAACCACCACCTCGTCAGCGACTTCCGCCGACAGAAGGCTCAGAAACGCTCCCCCGAAAACATGATGTCCCTCGACGAGGAGATAGACGCCCCCACACAAACCGGCGTCGACGATCGATTCGACATCGAATGGGCCCGCCGCCTCCTCGACGTCGTTCACCAGCGCATGCAGCAGGAGTGTGAAGCAACAGGCCGCCAGGACATCTGGACTATTTTCCTCCATCGCCTCCTCCTCCCCACGCTCCAGCAGTCCGAGCCGATGGACTACGAAACGCTCGTCAAGCGCTTCAAGCTGCAATCCCCCTCACAGGCCTTCAACCTGCTAGCCACCGCCAAGCGCATGTACGCCCGCGTCATGCGCGACGTCATCAAGGAATATGCCGGCGAAGACGCCGACATCGACTCCGAAATCTCCGATCTCCGCGAAATCCTCTCCCACGCCTAAACGCTCACCCCCACCCCTCCCGATACTCCTGTCGAATGAGCCCCTCTGCCTCCGGCGCATTGGTCACCTTCAAATTCTCCGCATCCCACTCCAGCGGCTTGCCCACCCGATACGCCACCGTCCCCAGCAACACCGTCTCGCTCAGCGGCCCGCTGTAATCAAACCGGCACGTCGTCCCCGCCGGATCATTCTTCAAACACGCCTCAACCCATTCTCGATGATGCCCAATCGAATCCGGAATGCTCTTCTTCGGCGGTGCAAACCCCTCAAATTCCTTCTCCGGCAGCAACTTGTGCTGATCATAATCCGAGAACAAAATCCCCTTCTCCCCCACAAAAACCACCCCGTTCTTCCACCCCGGATTCAGCTTCCAATCCCCCCACGCCGCCGGCCTTTTGCCCCCGTCATACCACGACAACTGCACCGGCCCCTGCTCTCCGGCCGGCGTCTTGCGCCGGAAAATCCCAATGCACCTCCATCGCCGGCGGACAATTCTCGCCCACAATTTCCGGCCCGCTCGCCTTCACCCCCGTCGGATACTTCAGCCCCAGCGCCCAAAACGCCAGATCAATATAGTGACACCCCATGTCCCCCAGCGTGCCGTTCCCAAAAGGAAAGTACCGCCGCCAGTTGGCCGGCAGATAGCGCTGGGTTGTATGGCCGAAACGCAACCGGCCCAAGCCACAAATCATAATGTAGATTCTTGGGCGCCTCGCTCGTCCCCCGCACCGGCTGCGTCGTCCCCCACGACTTCTCGCACAACACATGCGTTTCCGTCACCGAGCCGATCGCGCCGCTCTGCACCAGTTCCACTACCCGCCGGTAATTCGCGCTGGCGTGAATCTGCGTCCCCATCTGCGTCACGCGCTTTTCCTTCGCGGCCGTCTGCGTCACCGTCCGCGCCTCATACACCGTCCGCGTCAGCGGCTTCTCACAATAAACATGCTTCCCCGCCCGCAGCGCCGCCAGCGTCGCGGCCGCATGCGTATGGTCGGCCGTGCTCACCACCACCGCGTCCAGTTCCCTGCACTCATCAATCATCACACGAAAGTCGTTATAAACCTTCGCCGCCGCAAACCGCTTGGCCGGCCCAACCAGATAGTTGTCATCGATATCGCACAGCGCCGCCACATTCACGTTCTTCAATGCCGAGAGTTCTTTAAGATTCGCCTCCGCCCGATGCGCCACCCCCACAAACCCCACGTTCAGCTTCTCGCTGGCCGGAACAACCACCCCCTCCTTCTCCACCTCCGCCGCCCCCGCTTCGCGCCCCCCGATCAAATACCCCGCCCCAACCCCCGCCGCCCCCTTCAACAAATCCCGCCGGCTGGTGCCGCGAGATGTCATACGATCTTTCCGCTTTGTCATTGATGGCTCCAACGAAAATGCCCGTCTGTTTTTACCCGCCCCCCCGCTCTCCCGTTGCTGTCGGCCTCCTCTTGTAATCCGCCACGCAACGTCGAGGATGATCCCCCCCTCTAACAAAGAGCATACATCCAGGAGTCAAATGCCCCTTGCCAAGCCGCTGATCATCATCCTGTTGCTGGCGGATTCCCTCGACGCCCAAAACCTCGTCAAAAACGGGTTCCTTCGAAGGCGGCAAACGCTACTGGTTTGACTCCGACGACAAATCCATCGTCGCCGGCGACGCCGCCAACGGCGAGCATTCCCTCCGCCTCGACAAAAGCGGCGTCCAAAGCGCCCCCTTCCTGCTCGAACAAGGCAAGCCTGTCACCATCAGTTTCTCCGCCAAATGCCTCGCAGGCGAAACCACCGTCGGCTGGCAGTGTACTCCCTGCGCCCGCGAAATCGGCACGAAGCATGGCCTGGCCTGGGGCACGAAACCCCACCACCCCGTCAAGATCACCTCCACTTGGCAACGCTACTCCTTCACCTTCACGCCCACCGTCCCCCAGGTTCCAGGCCTCCGTCCGCGGATCATGGACCGGCAACCAGGGCCAGCGCATCGCCGGCCTGATCTTCATCGCCCCCAAAACCGGCGTCTATCACATCACCGCCAACGCCTTCACCAAACCCTGGACCGGCAACGCCAAAATCTTTCCCCTGGCCATCCTGAAAAAAGACACCCAGCGCGCCACCCAGGAAAAACTTCTTGAACTGCCCCGAGACGCAACCAAAGTTCCCCTCGACTTCAAAGTCGAGCTCACCGCCGGCCACGAACTGGTCTTCCTCCCCCTCATGCCCGACTGGCACAACGCCACCAACACAACCACCGAAGATCTCGCCATCGCCGTCGACGCCCCGGAACCAGAGTCAAAAAAATAACCCACGCTCCCGCGCCACAAGTCAATCCCGCCTGGGCCTGCTGACCAGCCACCCCAGCACAGCCCCCACCAAAGCCGCAATCAGAACCGCACCCAGCGGCCGTCTCTGCACCGAACCTTCCAGCCCCCTCTCCCACCGCGCCCCTGCCGCGCGTCCCTGCGCAAATGACTTCCCGCCTTGCTCCCGCACTCGCCCGTACAGGTCACCCGCCGCCTGATGTATCGGTACGACAACATCCGGCGCGACCGGCCCAACCACATCTGAGACCGCCTCGCTCGCCACCGAAGCGGCGTCTGCAATTACCCGCTTAACCTTCTTCAGCGCCCGTCTTGGCCGCCTTTTTCTTCTTGCGCGGTTCCTCACTCATGAACGTCCTTCCAAAAAACTGCCTTCTGTCTCGCCGTCAATCCTTGCCCCGCACCCCAACCAGCACCAACAGCAGCCCCAGCACAGCCGCCCCCACTCCCCCGATCATGTACCACGTCGTCGCCTGCGTAAAGCGCCCCGTAAACGTGTTGCTCACCTGATCGGCCATCGAATGCGACGAGTTCACGCCAACCATCAACACGACAATCCCCACCACCAACAAAACGATCCCCAAAATACGTTGCGAGTTCATGTTCAACCTTCGGTAAAAGAGCCTGCTTATTCCGCCGACCCGTCGATTGCTTGTCAATTGTTTGACGAAGCTGACGAAGCTTTCTCCGCTCCGGCCGTCTCCAGACCCGCATAAATCTCCCGCGCCTTGGCCAGCAACTGGTCTTCGCTCAGGTGCTGCTCGTCCACCACGAACGATCCAATCACCCGTTGTCGCACCTCCCGGTGGTGGTGATCCAGCTCGGCCAGCAACGCCTCCATCGCGCTGCTCGCCCCAGTGCCGCTGCCAAACAAGAGAATCCTCTCGGCCCGCTCCAGCGTCTTCACGATCGCGGCATAAAAGCTCTTCACCTCCGGCTTGCGCTGGCCATTGGCATCATTGTCAACGTGGTGCAGGTGCCGCCCCCCGCCGGCCGCGTCGTACGGCACAATCTGCTGCGGCGTCGATCCCTTGAACTCCGTTTTATAGATCCGAGCCAACCGATGATCGATCACCACCAGCAGGTCAACCCCCGCGGCCGCTACAGGCTCCACCGCCGCCTCCGACCGCTCCAAAAAATGCCGGATGTGCATCAGTTCCTGCACGTCCGAAAAATCCTTCCGCCGTGGCGGATGCACCGTCAGCGACTGCCCATTGCGCGTAAACTTCAGGTTGCCACTGTGCTCCTCGGTCACGTCCGCAATCGCGGTCAACATCGACCGCACATCCCGCCACTGAAGGTTGCGCGCAACCGGATGCTGAAAAACCGCGTCATACGTCCCCTGATGAATCCCCATTGTCTCTGCTGCCACAAAAGTCTCCTCGGCCTCGAGAGGCCATAAATGTATCACCCACCAGTTCCCGCATAGCAACAACGCCACGCGGCATGCCAAAGTTCATTAATCTAACGGGCTAAGGAGCGAGGGAGGCAGACATCGCAGGTGATTTGAAGCGACTGCCCTGGCTCAATCGTCGATCGGCCACCAGGACAGTAGGAGCACAACTGACCAAAGGACACAAATTTCGGTGGGATTCAAGCCTTCACATCCACCAACCCGCCCAGCCCAGTTGCATCCGCAACCAGTTGATCGCCCGCCTTTTCCACGCCCCGCCCCGCGGCCTCAATCAGTTGCAGCGCCGAATCCCCCTGCATTCGCTGCATCGCCATGATCTTCTGCGCCACCCGAATCTGCACCTGCGCCATCGTCTGCGCCTGCTGCAAGCCGCTGATCCCGCTCACCAAATCCATACCGTATATATCGGCATATCCGATCCCAATCCTCAAGCAGCCACTTCTTAAATGGATCGATGCACCGATGAATCGATCATCCCCCAAAAATCCCTCCCGAGAAATTTCACAAAAAAAAGTTGACTCCCTCCACCCGTTAGGGTACTGTTTCCTTGAACATGGGCCAAACTGATTTGGCTTAGCCGCAATTGCCTTCAACGGAGTTAGTGTCATGAATCTCACCCCCCGACAATTGGACGTCCTGGTCGCCATCCGGAATTTCCGGCATCTGAGCGGCTATGCGCCGACCATGCAGGAATTGGCCGACCAGCTCGGCACCAGCAAAGTAACCATCTTCGAGCACGTCAACGCCCTTGAGAAAAAGCGCGTGCTCAAGCGCGACCGCCACAAGGCCCGCTCGCTCGAAATCATCGGCGAAGGCCGCCTCCCCGACGAAGAGCGCGCCACCAAGCTTCCCCTCCTGGGCAGCATCGCCGCCGGCTCTCCCATCGAGGCCGTCGAAAACCGCGAAGAGCTCGACCTCGAGACCATGTTCCATAGCCGCAACGGCGTCTACGTCCTCAAGGTGCGCGGCGAATCCATGATCGACGATCACCTCTGCGACGGCGACTACGTCATCATCGAGCGGCGCGAAAATGCCCGCAACGGTGAGCAGGTCGTCGCTCTCCTGGATACCGGCGAAGCCACCCTCAAACGCTTCTATAAAGAGGGCAGCAAAATCCGCCTTCAGCCGGCCAACAGCAGCATGGAACCCCGCATCGTCGATGCCAACCGCTGCAAGGTGCAGGGTGTGGTCATCGGCGTGCTGCGCAGCTACACGAACTAAGGCTGCCAACAACTCAGGTAAGGACCCGCCGGGTTACCGGTCTTCGGAAGTGGGCGGTGTTTGGTGCATCGCCCTTCCGATCACGGATGAACTCGGGGATAAAAAAGATAAGGAGCCGCCAATGTCTCCCACAGCCCCTCCGCGCGCACAAAGCGCCAAGCCTGAAGCCAAGATCCTGTTCCAAAAGTTCTTCAAATCCGTTGGCCCGCGCACCTATGCGGCGCAGGTCAAGGAGGCCGGCAACGAAAACCAGTATCTCGTCCTCACCGAGGGCAAGCGCGACGACAAAACCGGCGAAGTGCGCAAAACCCGCCTCTTTGTCTTCAGCGAAGACTTCCCGGAATTCTTCCGTATGCTCCACGAAACGGCCCACTGGATTAAGGCCAATCCCGTCAGCGACGAAGTCCGCCAGCGCCGCAAAAAATTCTGGGCCAAAAAGAACGCCGCCGAAACTTCCCCAACGCCCCCACGCGCCGCCCCATCAAACAATCGCGCCCCAGCCCCAAGCCGCCCGCCCCTGCGGCCACAGCGCGCGGCCCGATAAAAGCGGCTACTTCACGCCGCCCGATCAATCCGCGCTTCCCGGCCAAGGTCTGTCCCCGGCCTGTGCGTCACCTTCAGGCTCGTCGTCGCCGTCGACCGCACCCAGTCCAGATACCCAAACCGCCAGAGATAAGCGAACCCGACCAGCAGCACCCCAAAGAAAAACAGCATGTCCACCAGCGCCGCCAGCCGGATGTCAAACGCGCTGATCACCGTCTGAAACTCCCCGCTCAGCGTCGTCGCTAAATCGCCGGCACTCCCATACGCAACGGCCCACGGATAAAACAAAGCCACCTCAACATCGAAGATTAAGAAGACCAGCGCCACGATGTAGAAGCGTAAATCAAACTGCACCCAGCTCGATCCGATGCTCGGCTCGCCGCATTCATACGGGCTGGCCTTCTCCGGGCTTGGCAACCGAGGCCGAACCAGCTTTCCCACCGTCAGGTTCAGGAACACAAACGCAGCTCCAAACCCGACAAACACGGTGATAGACAAGAGCAGTGCCATAACCATTACCCAATAAACTCCCGCTTCCGTTAACGCAAGCCGCCGACATCCAAAGGCCCCTCCAATACAAAATGAGAAGGCCCCCGGGCAACGCACCCAGGGGCCTTCCGCTCACCGCTCGTTAAGTGCCTCACCGCCAGGCGAGCACTCGAAATAGTCCTTCGCGTTTGCGGATGCGCTCGGGCAGTTGCAGCAAACGCTCTCGATGAATGCTCAGAAACAATCCCCCGCCAAATATCACCGCGCCGCCGGCCGCCAGATAAACCCCAACCGCCACCTGCGCCTGCAAGCCAAGCGACACCAGCAGCATCACCAGGTGCAGCGCCAGGAGTGTCCCACCAGTGATCGCCGTCGATTTAAGCTCCAGCGCCACCCCGCTCAAGAGCAGCAGAATCGCCACGCTCGCCAGCGCGATCTCGTTCACCACCGAAACCTGATACCCAAACCGATACACCATCGAAGCCACCAGCAGCGGAAGCCCCGCCAGCAGGCTCCCAAACAGCAGCCCAAAGGTGGCCGTGTCACTTCGGCGATCCTGTTCCCGATACCAGCGCAGATGTCCCACCACCAGCAAGAGCGCGCCGATCGACACCAGCACGATCTCAAACTTCTGCGACATGCTCAGATGCCCAAGCGCCTGAATGCAGATCAACCCTTCGCCTCCAGCCATTGCCGCCCCCAGCATGAAGATCCGCCGCCACGAACCCGTGCGCACCAGCGCCGCCGCCAGCAGCGCCACCGCCGCCTGCGCCGCCAGCAAGCTCACCACCGCCCAGTGCATATTCCCGGCCAGCAGCCTCGCCGCCGCGATCAGCATGCCCGCCCCAATCGCCAGCGCCGTCACCGCCCGCCCGCATCGCACCACCGCCGAACCGGCCGCTGCCGTCGACCGCTCCCAATCCGCCCACCGTCCCACCGCCAGAAGCGCCAGGCCAACCGCCGCAAAAGCAAACGTGTACGTCTCCGTTGCAAAACTGCGATAGTTCATTAACTGCCAGGCGGCCGCACAAAGCATCCCGGCCGCCAGATAAACGTTTCTTCCGCCCTTGCGCCCGATGGACGATCCGCCATAAAAAACCGCCGCCTCCACCGCAATCAATGCAAGCACCAGGTTTGCGGTAACGCCTGTAATGGGCTCAAGCGTACGATTAAAAATGTGCGGCAAAGTCACCACCAACAGCAGCCCGGCCACGACATGGGCCGCCACTTCCAGCGACCGCCACCCGTCCCGCCCGCCGCTCCATCTCGCCTGAACAAGCTGCGCCAGCGGCGCCAGCATCATCACCGGAATCTGCACTTGCCACCCCGTCCATCCCAGGCGCGACATCAGCGCGCTCATCGCCGCCAGTCCCGTCGCCACCGACAGTTGCACGTAAACCCCCGACAGCCGCGTCTCATTTCGCCGATGGCTCAGCCACCCGCTCACCCGCCCTGCCGCCGTCAGCACCACCAGCCCCATGACGAAATCCCATCCGCCGCGATAGCTTGCGACGCTCCAAAAGCTCATGCGGAGAAAAAGGCTCAGGCCATACACCGCTGGAACCAGCATCAAGCCCAGCCCCAATCTTCTCACGGCCCGCGACAGCGGCGATTCATCGCTGATAAAATTCGCCCCAAGGTTGATTGCCAGCGCCGTCAGCGCCAGCACCATCAGCAGCACACCCGGATGCTGGCCAAGGTGCATCAACTCGATCCCCAGCCCCTCCGACCAGATCAGCGACAGCGCCGCCAGGAAGATATAAACCGACCGCCGCCCGGACACGACGCTCGAGTAGATGTACGCGTATGTCCCCAGCAGCGTCAGCCCCAGCGCCAGCAATCGCAGCGGCAATTCGCTCACAATCACCGGCGGCCCGTCCAGCCCCCACACCTTCATAAAGGGATTGTAAAACCATCCCGCCAGTTGCCCCCCCAGCAACAGCGCCAATCCCGCCCCCACCATCGCCTGCCCCGAAAGAAAAAACGCCTTTCCGAACCGCTTGCGCGTGAAAGGCCCTTCCTCGCCATCGCTCAGAAAGTGCCGCACGTGCAGGGCGGCCACCCCAAGAACCACCAGCCACGCCGACGGCGCCGCGATCTCCTGAAAGCGGTGCAAATCCGCCAGCATCAACAGCCCCGTCATGCCCACCCCACCCATGAACACATACACAAAGGCCGCATCTTCCAGCACCACCGCCGACAGCGCATAAAGCGCGCAGCACACCAGCCGCCCAGCCACAGGTGCCCCTCAATCGTCATCAACCCATGACGCTGATAAAACCACAGGTTCAGCGGCATCACCAGGCACGCCAGCAAAGTCAGCCCGCGCCCGGCCACTGGAAATTTCTTGTTCCGAATAACCGCAAATCCCCCCAGCAGGCACGCAACGTTCGCCGCACCCATGGCCGCCGCCACAGTCCACGGATTGCGGAATATCCCAAGGCTCGCCAGCCAGATCACCAGCCCAACGGCCAGCAGCGCCGCCCCGCACATCAGCATCCAGTGAATCGTCCGCGCATCCAGCAAAATCTCCAGCAGGCCCCGATGGCTGCGTGAATGGCTACGCGATCGCTCGATCACCGCCGCCGCCGCAGGCTCGGGCATCGACTGACCAACTTGCCTTGGCAACGGCGGCGGCATCGTGCTCGCCGGCCGTTCCCCATCCTTCTTCTCCACCCGGTCGCGCATCGCCACCATCCGCCGCCGCACATCCGCCTGCAGCACCTGCGCCATCGGCCAGGCAAGCCGCCGCTGCTCCACGTGCCGCCCAATCTCCCGATCCACGAACAGCAGATACCGCCCCAGCGTCGCCGCAACTCCCTGCGTCGCTGACCCGCACCGCCCGCAATAGGCCGTGGCCCCCTCAATCTCCAGGCCACAGTTTGCACAAGCCTGTTGCGCCGGCGGACCACCCTCCGCCGGCACCTGCTGGCCTTCTATCGCCGCATGACGCATCTGTTCCACGGACGCGCAATACTCTCGCGCAATATTCGCAGCCGTCATGGCGTCAATGCGCTGATTGGCCCCAAGGTCCGAAAAATACCGCGCCGCAAACTCCGCCCCCCAAATGCGGTCGCGCCACGCGGCCGACGCATGGCATTTGGGACAATCTTCCAACTCCGCGGGCGATGTCCCCTTGCAGCAGGGGCAGGTGGATGTGTCGGGTGCGGTGAGCATGACATTCCTTTTCTGTTAAATTCCTCGTTAAGAGCTTTAAGCTCCGCCACCTTAATGCATCCACAGTGCCGCCCCAACCCCGTACGTAAGCTACGAGAACACCCGCCTTTATGGTTTGGGGCTCAACAGTCTGGAAAGGCAACCATACATTCTTAGCCCAAGTGCTATACCAAAAATGCACTCCGAATCGCCGGATCCAACAAAATACGACCCGGTCCACTCACATTCGCCTCCGCACAGTGTCCACCTTGACACGGAATATTTTGGCATTTGGGAAACATTGGTGCATGTTTTTCAACGCTTCGACTGTCTACAATTATTGAATTCAGATGAATGGCGGTTGGGATGCATAAAGGAGGCGCGAAAATGTGCAAAACGCTTTTCGCTTTTCGGATGCGACTGGTCGATAGTCCGTAGAAATGACAGTGCGCTGTGCGCGCATGTTCTCTACGGTTCGATACTTGGCAAATTGGCTGGTTCATACTAGCCTAGGACGAAACATACGGCCGGATAAGTTGGGATCAGACGACTCGCCCTCCCATCGCTCAGTCCGCCGGGGAATAGAAATGCAGAGCTTTGACTTCATCCACCGCGCAAACGCGGACTACGTCGAACGCGTTTATCAACAGTATCGAGCAGACCCCAACTCGGTAGACACTCCCTGGCAGGCGTTCTTCGCCGGCTTTGAACTCGGGAGCGGCCAACAGCCCGGCACCGTGTTCAGCACCGGCGACGGTGCCAACGACGGCGCCGCCGTCAGGCTCTCCCTCGAAGTCGCCGATCTGGTTCACGCCTACCGGGAGCTAGGCCACTTCGAAGCCACCCTCGATCCGCTCGGCCACCACCGCCCGCCCCATCCCCTCCTCCAACTCAAAGAGTTCGGCATCTCCGCCGCCGACCTCGATCGTCAGGTCGGCTGCGACGGCTTCCTCGGGCAATGCGACGGCACCCTCCGCGACTTGATCGACAAGCTCCGCACCACCTACTGCGGCAATATCGGCATCGAGTACATGGACATCTCCGACAAGGCCCAGCGCGAATGGCTCGCCCAGCGCATGGAGCCCATCCTCAATCGTCCAAAATTTTCGCCCGAAGAATCACGGGCAATTTTTTATGAGCTGGTGGCCACTCAGGGCTTCGAAGAATTTTTACAGACCAAATATCTCAGCCAAAAGCGCTTCTCCCTCGAAGGCGCCGAGAGCCTCGTCACTCTCCTCAACACGCTGGTCAATGACGGCGCAACCTTGGGCGTCGAAGAGATGGTCATGGGCATGGCCCATCGCGGCCGCCTCAACGTCCTGGCCCACGTGCTCAACAAGCCCTACGAAATGATCCTCTCGGAGTTTGAGGACAAAGCCGCCATGCTGCCCCACGAATACGCAGGCGACGGCGACGTGAAATATCACCTCGGCTATTCCCAGGATCGCGTCACCGCCAGCGGCCGGACCGTCCACCTCGCCCTCAGCTTCAACCCAAGCCACCTTGAGCTGGTAAATCCCGTTGTCGAAGGCATCGTCCGCGCCAAGCAATACACCAAGGGCGACAACGACCGCACCCGCGTAGTCCCGATCCTCATGCACGGCGACGCCGCCTTCTGTGGCCAGGGCATCGTCATGGAAACCCTCGCCCTCTCCGAAATGCCTTACTGGCGCACCGGCGGCACCATCCACATCATCATCAACAACCAGATCGGCTTCACGACCATGCCCAAGCAGGGCCGGTTCACCCCCTACCCCACCGACATCGCCAAGACCATCCAGGCCCCCATTTTCCACGTCAACGCCGATGACCCCGAAGCCGTCGTTCATGCGGCCAGGCTCGCCATCGCCTTCCGCCAGAAATTCCACTGCGACGTGATGATCGATCTCTGGTGCTATCGCCGCCAGGGCCACAACGAGCAGGATGAACCGACATTCACCCAGCCGTTGATGTACAAGCAAATCTCCGCACACACCCGCGTGCGCGAACTCTACGCCAAGCGTCTGATCGACGACGGCAAGATGACGCCCGACGACATCGACCGGATGAAAATCGCCGCCCGCGAACGCATGGACCGCGCCCAGACCGTCGCCCGTGAAGCCAAGCCCAAACACGCCCTCACTTCGTTCGGCGGCTTGTGGCAAGGCATGCAACGCGCCGGCAACGACTGGAGCGCCAAGACGGCCGTCCCCGCCGATCTGCTCCGCCGCGTCGGCGAAGGCGCATCCAAAATCCCACCCGGCTTCACCCTTCACAAAAAACTCGAACGCCTCGTCCAGGCCCGCCACGATATGGCCCTGGGCAAAGCCCCCATCGACTGGGGCGGCGCGGAAATGCTCGCACTCGGCAGCCTCGTCCTCGAAGGCACCCCCATCCGCTTCGTTGGCCAGGACGCTCAGCGCGGCACCTTCAGCCATCGCCACGCCTGCCTCCACGATTTCGAAACCGGCGAAAAATATTACCCCCTGGCCAACATCTCCCCCGATCAAGCGCCCGTCATCATCGTCAACACCATGCTGTCGGAGCTCGCCGTCCTGGGCTTCGAATATGGCTTCAGCTCCGCCGATCCCCGCAATCTCGTGGTGTGGGAAGCGCAGTTTGGCGACTTCGTCAACGGCGCTCAGCCCATCATCGATCAGTTCATCGCCGGCGGCGAATCCAAGTGGCAGAAGATGTGCGGCCTGACCATGCTCCTTCCCCACGGCTACGAAGGGGCAGGCCCGGAACATTCCTACGCCTACCTCGACCGTTTCCTCGCGCTCTGCGCCGACAACAACCTGCAGGTGTGCGTCCCTACGATGCCCGCTCAATATTTCCACCTGCTCCGCCGCCAGGTCCTGCGCAAGTTCCGCAAGCCCCTCATCACCATGACCCCCAAGAGCCTCCTCCGCGAGGCCATGGCAACCTCCAGCCTGGAGGACCTGACCCAAGGAACCTTCCAAACCGTCATGGACGACCCGGCCAATCCGCCGCGCGAACGCGTCCGCCGCGTGCTTCTGTGCAGCGGCAAGATCTACTTCACGCTCCACGTCAATCGCGAAAAATTCAAAGTCCGCGACGTCGCCATCGTCCGCGTCGAGCAGCTTTATCCCTTCCCGCAGCGCGAAATTCAGACCATCCTCGCCAAGTACCGCGACGCCCAGGAAATCTGCTGGGTGCAGGAAGAACCCCGCAACAAAGGCGCGTGGACCTTCACCGAGCCGCGTCTCCGCCAACTTCTTCCCGACGGCCGGGTGCTCACATACTATGGCCGCGACGAGGCCGCGAGTTCGGCCGTCGGCTCCAAACGGCTGCACGAAATCGAAGAGCAGGAACTGGTCAGCCACGCACTGGATTTGCGCACGCCAGTCTCGACCGGCGGCAACGGCGCTGCAAGACCCGCGGTGGATGAACCGCCTCCGACCTCCCAGCGCACCCTGGCCCAGCCGCAGGAAACACAGAAAGCAACCTCATAGGAACAACCATGGCAGTGACTCAGGTGGAAGTGCCTTCCTTGGGAGAATCCGTCACCCAGGCGATCCTCGTTTCATGGCACAAAAAGGATGGCGAATCCGTGGCTCTCGATGAGCCCCTGTGCGAGTTGGAAACCGACAAGGCCAACGTCGACATCCCCGCCCCCGTCGCCGGCGTATTGCGGCGCATGCGCGAAGAAGGCGAAACTGTCCACGTCGGCGAGCCCATCGCCCGCATCGATCCCAACGGAAAAGCCGCCGCCCCATCTACTGCGCCCGCCGCGGCCGGCGTCGTCACCCTCCAACCCGTTGCCCCCGGCTCCCCAGCCGATCCCATGAAATCCCCCGGCATCCCCTCCACCGCCGCCTCCTCATCCTCCGACTCTACGCAACGCACGCCCCCCGGCGCTCCCAATCCCAGCCAACCACCCGTTCCCCTCGAAGATCTCAGCCCCGCCGTGCGTACGCTGGTGATGGAAAAAAACATCGACGTGCGAGCCGTCCCGGCCACCGGCCCAGGCGGCCGCGTCACCAAAGAAGACGTCCTCAACTACCTCGAGAAACAAAAAAACGGCAACGGCGCTGCGCACCCCGCCCCCCCGAGCCAGCCCCACCGACAGCACCCGCCCCATCCGCTCCCCGCCCGCAAGTCGCCGCCACCACCGACGCCCAGGGCGACCGCCGCGTCCCCATGAGCAAAATCCGCCGCCGAATCGCGGAAACGCTCGTCAAGGCCCAGCAGACCGCCGCGATTCTCACCACGTTCAACGAAATCGACATGACCGCCGTCATGGACCTGCGCACCAAATACAAAGAACGATTCCAGGAAGTCCACGGCGTCAACCTGGGTTTCATGTCCTTCTTCGCCCGCGCCACCGCCGTCGCACTCAAGGAAATCCCCCACCTCAACGCCTCCGTCGACGGCAACGACATCATCTACCACAACTACGTTCACCTCGGGATCGCGGTCAGCACCGAACGCGGCCTGGCCGTCCCGGTCATGCGGCACGTCGAAAGCATGTCTTTCGCCCGCATCGAGGCCGAAGTCAAACGGCTCGCCAACGCCACCCGCGACGGCAAGCTCGGCCTCGAAGAATTCTCCGGCGGCACCTTCACCATCACCAACGGCGGCGTCTTTGGCTCCTTGCTCTCCACCCCCATCATCAACCCGCCCCAAAGCGGCATCCTCGGCATGCACTCCATCCAGAAACGCGCAGTGGTCATCAACGATCGCGTCGAGGTGCGCCCGATGATGTACGTCGCCCTCTCCTACGATCACCGCATCGTCGACGGCAAAGAGGCCATCACCTACCTCGTCCGCCTCAAACAACTCCTCGAAGATCCCACCCGCCTCGTGCTTGAAATCTAAACCCCCATGCTTCACCTCCTCGCCGACACATCCACCGTCTCCAACTGGGGCTGGCCAATGATCCAGCAGACCTTCCAGAGCATGTTTCACAACGATCTGCCCTGGCTGGAAAAAATGCTCCGCCCGATCTTCGTCTACTTCTTCCTGATTATCGGCCTGCGCGTCGCTGGCAAACGCGAACTGGCCCAGCTCAACCCCTTCGACCTCATCGTCCTGCTCACCTTGTCCAACACCGTCCAGAACGCCATCATCGGCAGCGACAACACCGTCAGCGGCGGCATGATCGGCGCCGCTACTCTTCTCGTGGTCAACTACCTGGTGGTCCGCTTCGTCCACAAAAATCGCGGTGTCGAACATCTGCTGGAAGGCGACGCCGAGATCCTGGTGAACAAAGGCAAGATGAACGAGAAGCTGTGCGAAGAAGAGCTCATCAGCCGCCCCGAGCTCGAAGCCGCCGCCCACCGCCAGGGCATTGCCTCCCTCGACGACGTCGACAAAGCCATCCTCGAGCCCACCGGCACATTAAACTTCATCCCCCGCACCCCCACCCCCGATCAGGAGCGCCACGATCAATTGATCGCGCTGATCGAGCAGTTGCGAAACGAAATCAGCCAGATAAAAGCATCCCGCGTGTAAAGCCGCCATCGCCCCTCAACCCTTCACCGCCTTCACAATCATCGTCGTCGGCATCAGCCGCGCCTTGGCCTTCGAGTAATACCGCCGCGGAAAATCCGCCCCGCTCTCCTCCCGCAAATCCCCCTCCACAACCCGCTCAATCCGCAGCCCTGCCGCAATCAACTCATTCAAAAACGTGCTCATCTTCCTGCGCCTGCATCACAATCGGCACGTCCTTCCAGCTCATCCCCTCCACCGGCCCCTCCTCACTATACGACCGTTTCATCACCAACCTCCCCGGCCGATTGTTCCAGGCAATTGTGCACCGGATGCTCCCAGCTAAACACAAATACCCCGCCGCTCTTGAGGTAATCCGCCACCAGCCCCAGCGTCTCCGCCAGATCGCTCGCTCCACCCCAGCGCGTAAATCGAAACCACAAGATCAAAATGATCGGCTGGCACCCCCACGTCCTCCTCCATCGGCCCCACAACCAGCCGAGCCGCCACCCCCCGCTCCGCCAGCATTAGCCGCGCCCCATCAATCTGCCCCTTCGACAAATCAACCCCCCAAAGCTCCGCCGCCCCCCGCTCACCAAGCCACGCCATCGAATGCCCGCTCCCGCACCCCAACTCCAGCACCCGCTTCCCGCGCACCTCCCCAAGCAGTTTCAACTCGTCCTCCATCGGCGCCAGCGGCCCATAACGCGGCAACGCCGTCCGCCCCTTCCCAAGCTTCGCAATGCGATCCCACGCCTCCCGGTTGATCTGCATGATTCGTTCTTTATCCATCTATCTCCCAGCCGTCGTCGGCACTCGCCTCGGGCCGATCTCCTCCCCCGTCTCCGCATCCACCCGCCCAATCATCGCCCCCCCCGCCTTCGGCTCTTTCACAAAATCCTGCACCAGCTTCGCACACGCCCCGGGCCTTTCCGTCGGCAGGCTGTGCATCGATTCCGGCACAATCCGCAGCCGCGCCTGCGGAATCTGCTGCACTAGCTTGTATCCCATCGACACCCCAAACAGCTCATCGTGCTCTCCCCACAAGATCAGGCACGGCACGTTTACCTTCGCATACCCCGCCTCAATCGCCTCGGCCGCCTTCCAATCCGGCCGATCCTCCTCATTAAACGGACAGTTGAGCGCCATCATCCGCTGCGACGCCCGCCGCCTTGGCCCATCATTCAAAATCTCAATCGTCCGATCCGCCTCCTCGCGCAGCGCCCGCTTGGGATCATGCACCCCATCCATCACCGCGTCGGCCACCGTCTCGCGCAAATACCCCCCGATCCGCCCCAGTCCAACCTGCCACCCCGGCAAATCCCGCAGCAACACAAACGTCGGAACAGCTTTCTCCAGCGCCACATCCACCGGCGCAAAAAGCACAATCCCATCCACCCGCCCAAGAACATCCGCAAAATCCCGCCGCAGCGCCTCATCGCCAAACATCCGCAGCACAATCGTCCCCCCATTGGAATGCCCGGCCAAAGTTAGTCGCGTCGCGGCATCCTGTTTCGCCAGATACGCCCGAAGCGAAGTCAAAATCATCCGCGCCAGCGACTGCGGCGCAAACGCATCGGCCGGCAAATCCGCTGGCTCAGGATGATCGCTCTGCCCGCATCCCGGCAAATCCACCGCCAGCACACTGCAATCCGAAACAACCCCCCCAATCAAAAATCGCCACGTCCTGCTGTCCGACATCACTCCATGAATCAGCACCAACACCCGCCGCCGCTCGCCCCCATAAACCTCCCGCATCGCAACATGAACCGCCGCCGCCGGCGGCACCGTCCCATCAACAACCCATGTCTTCACCCCCCGCCCCCCAGTCGCTTGCTTCAACGCAACCAACTCCGAAAACGAATCCTCCGACTTCATCGCATTATAAGAACTACTACAAGCACTCAACAAAATCGGCAGCAACAAAACCAGCCCCCAAGCAACACGTCCACGCAAACAAATCTCCTCCCCAACGTGCCACGGGCGCCCCGCCCGTGTCGCTCCCCTTCCGTAGCACGGGCGTCTCGCTCGTGTCCCTCCCCACCGCTTTCGGTAGCAGGGGCGTCCCGCCCGTGTCCCCAATCTTGCTTCCCAAAATCCCTTTCACCCCGCCCACCCTCCATCCTCAACTCCCGCCCTCCTCCTCCGTGCCTCCGTGCCTCCGTGGTAGTCTTCATCCAAAACGCCTTCATCCCACACTCCCCCCCACCCCATTCGCCCGCTCCATCAACTCCCGCTTCAACACCTTCCCCGTCGGCGATCGCGGCAGCTCGCTCACCACGACAATCTCCCGCGGGATCTTAAACAGCGGCAGCCCCTGCTCCCGGCAAAACGCTCGAATCTCATCCGTCTTCACCCCCTGCTCCCGCGCCACCACAAACGCCACCACCGCCTCCCCGCGCGACTGCGTCCTTCCGCCCCACCACCGCCACCTCCGCCACCGCCGGATGACGCGCCAAAACGTCCTCCACCTCGCGCGGAGCCACCTTCTCCCCGGCCACGATAATCAAATCCTTCTTCCGCCCCGTGATGTGCAAAAATCCGTCAGCATCGAATTTCCCAAGATCCCCCGTCTTAAAAAACCCATCCCCCGTAACCGCGTTGGCCGTCTCTTCCGGCAGATTGTGATACCCCTTCATGACCATCGGCCCCGCCAGCCAAATCTCCCCGCTCTCCGTCGGCGGCAACACGTTCCCCGCATCGTCCACCAGCCGAACCTTCACCCCCGGCAGCGGCTTGCCCACCGAACCCGGCCGATACACCTGCGGCGTATTCAGGCACACCGCCGGGCTGGTCTCCGTCAATCCATACCCTTCCAGAATATTCACGCCAAACCGCTGCAAAAACGCCTCGCGCAGCGCCGCCGGCAACGGCTCCCCGCCGCTGATCACCGCATACAACGACTTAAAATCCTCCGCCGACGCATTCTTCAAATGAAGCAGCGCCCCAAACATGCTGGGCACGCCAAAAAAGATCGAGATGCGATTTTTGCGAATGTTCTCCATCGCCCCCACCGCACTAAACCGCGCCATGTAAAACATCTGCGACTTAAGCTGAATCGGCGCAATCATCATCGCCGTCATTCCAAACGCATGAAACAGCGGAATCACCCCCAGAAAATGATGCTTGCTCTCAAGCTGCACGTGCTCGATCGCCGCATCCACATCGCTCTGCAAGTTTCCAAACGTCAGCTCCACGCCCTTGGGCAGCCCCGACGTCCCGCTCGTATACATCAGCACCGCCAGATCGTCGGCCGTCCGATCCGGAAATCGCGGCGCGATGGCCGGCGGCGTCTTGGGCAACTGCGTCAAATCGACGATCTTCAGCGGCGTCCCCTGCAACCGCCCCGCAAGCTGCGGAATCGTCACCACCGTATCAATCCCGCTATCCGCGATCACATGCGCCACCTCCCGGTCCCCCAGCAGATAATTGATCGGCACCACGCTCTTGCCCGCCAGCAGCGTGCCATAAAAGCTCGCCACAAACCCCACCCCCGCCGGCAACAACAACCCAACCGTAGGCCGCTGCGTCTGCATCCTCAGATACATCCCCAGTCCCCCCGCCATCGCCGCCACCTGTTGCCAGGTATACTGGCCATGGTCATCGGTAATGGCAATCTCATCCGGCGTCTCGCGGGCGTGGGCAAAGAGTGGTTCAAAAAGCATCGTTTGCGAGTCCTTGTGCGGGTACTTCCCTTTTTGGAGAAATACGTTCTAATCAAACCATCGCGGGCATGGATGCCCTGCGTCAACTGTCACTATAAACACGGTGAGGCAAGGATGCGAACACCCCTTCTCCTTCGCGCGGCGTCTCTTCTCTTCTTAACCCCAATCGCTCTCACCCTGCTAGGCGGCTGCGCCTCCGAAAGCGCCAGCAACGTCAAGCCCACCCTTCAAAGCGGCTACAGCGCCCTCGACCAGAAACAATACGATCAGGCCGTCGGTTCAGCCGATCAGGCCCTCCAGCAATCCAACGGCGGCGCTGGCGCCGCCGAGGCCCTCTATCTTCGCGGCCGCGCCATCTACGGCCGCACCAAGCTCGACGCCGCCCACCAGTCCGCCGATCTCCGCGAAGCCCGCGACAACTACACCCGCGCCCTGGCCGCCGAGCCTCCCCCACCCCCCGCCCTCGAAGGCCTCATCCGCTGCGACCTGGCCAACGTCGCCTACTTCCAGGACGACTACGCCACCGCAGACCGCGAGTGGCAGGCCGCCTTCGACAAGCTCGATAGCGACGAAACCAAGGCCTGGACCTTGTATCGCGTCGGCATCTGCCGCCAGCGCATGGGCCGCTGGAGCGAGGCCGACTCCGTCTTTGCCGCCGTCCAGAGCCACTACCCCAACAGCACCCCCGCCCAGCGCTCGCGCGACCACATGGGCGCCAAAGGCTTCTACGTCCAGGTCGGCACCTTCCGCGACACCTCCTCCGCCGATACCGTCATCGCCAGTCTGAAGAGCCGAGGCCTCGCCGCCACCAAATCCCCCCGCCCCGCCAGCAACGCGCAGGCCGTAATGGTCGGCCCCCAATCCACCTACGCCACCGCCGTCGCCCTCAAACAGCAACTCTCCCCCACCTACGCCGACGCCATGATCGTCCCCTGAAACCCCGGCCAGTTATTAAACTCACCACCAATCCCAATCCCATCCGGCCTCGGAAAAGCCGCGCCAGCAGCGGTCCAACCCCTCACGCCACCTGCTGGCTATACAGATACTGCTGGAACTCCGCGAACACCATCCCAATCTCCTCCGGCCTTCCCAGATCCGCCACCGCGTCCGCGATCGCATTGTTGTATCTCAGCTTCAGCAACGCCGACAGCTTCTCCTGATCCAGTTCCTCCACCCCCACCTTCACATACTGCCCCAGCACAAACTCTAAAAATGCCCGCTGCCGATCCCCAAAATGCGTCTTGATCGCCACCGTCGCCCGCGATGCCCGTTCCTCCCGGCTCACCGGCGGCATCGCAAACGCCACATACGCCAGCACGTCATACAAATCGCTCCTCTCAGCATCGATTATCTTCTGCATCTCCGCCAATTGCCCGCGGCCAAACCCCTTCTCCCCCAGCCCCTCCAACAACTTCTTCCGCGTCTCCGGCGCACTCCAGATCGCCCGCAACTCCGCCTCATCCTTGAAGAACTCCGGAATCGCCCCATACAAATCCGTCAAAAACTGCTCGGCCGACATCGGCGTCCCGTCCGCATGCCAGAACGTCGTCGCCACCATGTGCTGAATCGTCCGCTCCTTCCCTCCCGCAGAAACTGGTCCCCGATCTCCCCATCATTCGCCGTCACCCGCGCACAATAATTCGGGTCGCTCCCCGCCGGCTTCATCTG
The DNA here is from genome assembly GCA_963788015.1 of uncultured Phycisphaerales bacterium. Taxonomy (GTDB): domain Bacteria; phylum Planctomycetota; class Phycisphaerae; order Tepidisphaerales; family Tepidisphaeraceae; genus JBBRHH01. The sequence continues at coordinate 351,591 of CAWBEY010000005.1, read as the reverse complement.
GTTAATCAAATCCCGCACCGCCGCCGCATACCGACATCAGCGGATGATCCCCCACCATTTCCCTAAAACGCTGTGTTTCGAGGAGTTGAACTTTCCGTATCGGAATGTGTCGCTATGGCCTGCAATCCTCCGCTGGTCGAAGTTCGTCGCGTTCATGTCGCGACGGCACATGTGTGACACGATTACAGCTGTCCCGTGAACGAACACCTGCGCGGCCAGCTTCTGGTTCCGGTAAACCAGCTCACGCTCAATCTGCTTTCGGTTTTTTTCGTTTCTTCGGCAGCTTCTTCACCACGTCCTCAAGCTGTTTCAATCCGTCCAGTTCCGCCTCCGCCTCCAGCGCCGCCCGCCGCCGCGCTGAACTCCTCATACGCCTCTTTGGCCATCTCATCCGCCGCCTCACGTGTCACCTTCCCCGCGTCGGGCAGCACCCGGCGATCATTGAATCGCAAAAACTCATCCAGCTTTGTCTTCCAATCCTTCAGAAAAACCTGCTTGCGTTCGGCGCGCGTTGTCCTCCGCATAATCCAGGAACATCACCACAATCCGATTCAATTCCTCGATCTCGTCGGCCCTGAGATAATTCTTCGCCACCGCCACATCCCCCTTGCGCACCACCCCGCCCTTCCAATTCGTCAACCCCATGTTCGCCCGCGACGCATCCGCCGCCGCCACAATCAACTCCGCCGCCGTCTTCCCAGTCGCCGCAAAGTGCAACTTGTTCTGGATCGTCTGAAAGAAAAGTTGCGTCTGCTCCTTGCCCGGCGAATAGTCGGCCGCGAGCGCCAGGATTTCCCGCACCCGCAGATACACTCGTCGCTCGCTGGGCGCGAATATCCCGAATCCGCTCCAACAATTCGTCAAAATAATCCGGCGTCTCAGGACCCGGTGGGTTCCTTAAACGCTCATCGTCGAGCACGAAACCTTTGACGAGAAATTCCGTCAGCCGCGCCGTCGCCCACTGACGAAAAGCCGTGCCGCGCGGGGCTGCGCACGCGATATCCCACGGCAAGGATAGCGGGCAAGCTGTAGTGTTCAATTTCACGGGCAACTTCCCGACTGCCCTCCCGGCGAACTATCCGGAATTTCCGGATAGTTGACTCGCGGACTAGTTCCCCTTCGTCGTAAATGTTGCCAAGGTGCTCATTTACTGTTCGCACATCCTTCTGATAAAGATCTGCGATCAATGCCTGGGACAGCCATACCGTTTCATTCTCAAACCGGCACTCAATGCGCGTTTGTCCATCGTCGGTCTGGTAAAGAACGATGCCCGATTCAGGGGGTTGATCGTCAGCCATTGTCCTGGTCCCTTTCCCTTCTCCTCAACCGTCTTCCCTTTTTTCTCCGGAACAACGCCCGCTACCCTCAGCCTTTCCATGGCCTTGAACAACATCCCTCCCAATTCTCGCCAGCGTAATCAGAAACGCCCGCCGCACCACACTTCCATTAGCGACCTGCTCTGGTTTCGGTTTCATTCATGAATCGCTTCCGTTGCCAAGTTGTAGCTCGAGAGACTGACGAACTAATCCAATTACATAAGGTAACTCATCCAGCTTCGAGAGGCCGACTTCGACGTCACCATTTCCCCATCGCCCGATTCCTGTAACATCCTTGCAAAGCCCCTTCGGGTCATTCACGTCGGCGAATCGCATGTTCATTGAGAGCCGAAGCCGCTTCGCTTGGGGAACGACATCCACGAAGTTCGTCTCAGCTTTGAATGCTACGTAAAGCTTGAGAAATTCCTCATTCACACACGGGTCAAGTGCTAGCACCGCTTTACGGAACTCCTCAAACACCGGACGCATGTTTCCCATCAGGAGATTCGGATGGTCCTCGATCGTGTATTCGGCGACGACGTCAGGTTTTGGCCGGTATGCGTCCAGAATATCATCGGCCAGCTTCGGCGCTGGCCAGACGTCAACTCCAAAATCCGCGAGTTTACTCGCTCGGGCCTTGATGGTTTCCTCATTCCATGCTTCGAGTGTGCCCAACCCTTGATTGAGTTTCAGTGGACTTTGCTTTAGGCCCTTCTCAGGCGCGTTGGCATGTCGCGCTTCTCAGTGAAGCTGCGGTCACTGTAGTCGCTGTTGTAGGCCGTGAGCGTAAGATTGCCAAGCGTGTGCAACCACGTTTCATGGATGCGCTTCCAGTCGAAGCCGAGGGCCTCGCGCCACTGAAGCGAGACACCTTTGTTTTGCGGGAGGATGTGCTCTATCGTGTATTCGTCCACCAGCACACGCTCTTTGCGTCCGTGGTTTTCCAATCGGCGCAGCCAATAACTTCGGTTACGAAAATTGTAGAGATCGCGCGTCTGCACGTCTCGGCGAAACTCGTCATCCGAGGGGTATCGGCGATACGATGGCAGTGTAAGGAAGTGCGCCTGGATGCTCTCAAAATAGCGGTCCTTTTTGAGCGCCTTTCGTAAAAGTGGCGAACGTCTTGTTCATCGAGTTGGTGGGAATGGCGCAGATGGAACGACGGAAGACATACGCCTCTATGAGCCGCACACTTGAAAGGAGATCTGCCTTCGAGAGCATCTCAGCTTTGTAGTCGTGATACAGTTCGAGCAGGAAGGGATAAGCCACGTCCACCTTTAGTTCGCGCAGGTCATGGAAAACCAGCTTGAGTTCAGCATCCGGTTCGCCACCCAGCCCCATCGCCAGAAATGCCGTGCATAGTCGCGGATTTCACGGACTAGACTTTCGATGTGGCTGTTGTCATCAGTAAAGTCAGCTCGGGAGGCCCGCGCATGCTCCTTGAAGGCATCGTAAACGGCGTTGATGTTTGAAATTTCGCCCGTCATCACTGTTAGGTAATGACGCATAAATCCATCAAAGTGAGTCCCGTAAGCTTCTTGGCCGAACTCCAGTTCCATCGGTCGCCAGTACTGCTCATACAGCCGCGTTTGTAACTCCTGTTCTAGCCCCATCAGGATATAATTCCGGATCAGATCCGCCTGGCTCAACTCCTTGCCAGTAGAATTCATGCTCTCGAAAATGAGCTGCGGATTGTCTTGATCGCGGTTGAGTGCAATGTCCACCACGACTAGCTTGGCCAGCCCTTTGCACACCGCCACAAAATCGCCTTTGCACCCAGCGAGTAATTCTTCAAAAAATTCAAAATTTTTCGTTACTCGCACGGATTGCGCCTGCGGTTGATCTTGGTTACCGGCAATGGCATTGAGTGAGCCCTTGTCAGTCTGCGACAAAATGAGCTTGAATTTCCGCTCGCCCTTCTCCAACGGGTTGAGAAGGTAATAGCCACGCAACATAGCGGCGGAGAAACCATCCAGTGGTTCTGACTCACCCACAGCCCTGGCAAGTGCCGCAATGATAAGCGTCACGGTGGTGAGACGTTGTTGGCCGTCGATGACAAGCAAAGGCGACTGATGCGTCACTTGTGACAGACCTTGTTCAATATAAACAATCGAGCCGACGAAGTGGACCGCGATGCGATCATTAGTGCCCGTGCGCAAGACGTCGTCCCAAAGCTGCCGACACTCTTTGTCTGTCCACGAATAGGTGCGCGGTAGATCGGAACGACGAACTGGGGCGACTTCTTCAGGAAATCCAGCAATTTTGCTTGAGTGGCTATCATATAGGCATACTTTCCCGTTTTTTCCCATCCAACCTTGAACGTCGACTACCAGTCGCCTTCACCGTAAATCCGTGCAGATACGGAAACAACTTCCCAATCACAAACTCCACCAAATCCGGCCCAGTCATCGCCTTGTTATGATCAACCTTCCCCGCCCCATCCTTCGGCGCAGCCCAACTCTCCCACCGATACGGTTTGTCCAGAATGTACCCATGCTTCTTCCCCTCCAGCGCCGCCTCCGTCGCCTTGTCCTCCTCCAACCCGTCCAGATACTTCAAAAACAGCAGCCACGAAGTCTGCTCCGTGTAATCCAGTTCCGTGGTGCATCCCGCCTCTTTCCAGAGAACGTCATCGATGTTCTTAAAAGCCTGTTCAAACATAAGAAGATTAAAAAAATCAGCCCTGCGGCCTTAAACCCAAAGCCGTCACTCACCAGCACGCACAACCACTTCCGCTGCCCAATCGCATTATCCCCCCGCCCCCCCGCCTGTAAAGCCGCCGCCTCTCTACCCGGATGCACATAGTTCAGGGGGAGGGAATGGCACGCGGACGAACCACCTTCTTTAGCCGCCGGCAAGGCCCCTCCCCAGCCTACCCCCTTGACGCCTACCCCCTTGACGCCTACCCCCTTGACGCTACCCCTTGACACTACCCTAACATCCATCTATATTACCCATAGCGTCAGCTGGCCAATCCCCAGCAACCGCCGCCCCATCCTCCCAGATGGAGCACAACAAGGGGAACCCATGCTCATCCATCCCAGCACCCACCAGAACCCCGGATGCAAATCCGGCGCTTCCTCCCCCGCCCTCCGCCAAGCCATTTTCAGCAACGATTCGACGCGTCGTTTGGTGGTCGGTTATGTGTCGTTTGATAGTCGGTTAGTGGTCGGTTGGTGGTCGGTTACGTGTCGGTTGGTGGTCGATTGGTGGTCGGTTATGTGTCGCTTTTTACAAGCTCCTTTTGCCCTAACTCCTTGTCAAACCTCAACCCCCTCCCCCGATTCCCACCCAAACACGTTTTGCGCATCACGAAACCACCCCAAACCCTCCGCGTCTACCCCCGTACCTCGGCCGCCAAGCTTCCTCCCCGTCCTCCCCACGGAGTCAATTGCACCGATGAACGCCGTCACACTCAAGCGGCAACTCACCTCGCGCAGACCCTCCTCCAGGGGGATGGTAAATGGTTTCGCACCGGGCCTCCCTCCTCTATCTGCCGTGCCAGCTCACCTCGACTTAATCTCGCACATTCCGCCATCCGCGCAGACAACCTGTGTATGCGTCCAATACAATCGCTCATGGATTCGGACCACCAACCGATAACACCCTCTGGTTTGTCCAAGGTCCAACCCCGCGGCGGCCGATTGATGTTCGGGAGAGACCCCATGCGGCGCAGGGATATAGCTTCAACGGTGGCGTTGTGCGGCTCATTGGTGCTGCACGGCGTCCTGCTGCTTGCGCTGGCCTTGAAGTACATTTACGACTTCAACCGCTACTACGCGTATCTGCCGGCCCCCACGTCCCACTCCATTCACTCCCACCTTCGGGAGCTTGATGTACCGGATGAAACGATCATCCCGGAACTTCCCCTCCCCAAACCGCCTCCGCCCGATATGCAGGATCAATTTGGCGAGGACAGCCACAAGGGCCTCTCCGTCAACTCCTCGCCTGGGGATGAGCCGGCCCAGTCGCGACAGGCTGACGAGGAACAGGCCGCCCTTAGCCGCGACCCCGGCGCACCCGACGCTTCGATCCATCAGCCAATGTTTGCCAACGACGCCCCCGGCGGACGAAACGGACCTGTCGGCGCAGCGCCGGGCCGCCCTGCCGGCCGAATCGGTGCTGGCCCCTACGCCACCTGCCACGGTCCCGCCGGTGGCGATGAGAAATGATGAACATCCTTCCATCCCCAAGCCGCGTCCGAAAGAAACCCCCACCCACCCCGACGCCCCGACCAATCGTGACGCCGATCACGCCACTGAACTAGCGTCAACGGATCCACACGCTCCCGAAGTGCAGCCAACTCCTGAAGACACGACCCAGCCTCCAAGCCTCACCCGCACAAACGAACCGATCGCCCCCCCCACCCATGCCAATACCGACGGCGTAGGACTGGTCGCACCGACACCAATAGGATTGGCCGACGCCTCCCACCCGCGCCGCCCGGAATCGGCCACCCAGCCCGCGGCCGCCACTGGCCAACCGCCCGCACCCCCACCGCCGCCGCTTGCGCCGCAGGTGGCAAGCGCTGCCCCTGATCCGTCGAGCGCCCATCGGCCGTCCCGCCGCCTAAGCCCCAATCGGAGCAACCCGCGACCGCACAGCCCTCCAGCCCAATCGCCATGGCCACGCCTGCCCCGCCCAGCCTTTCCCCCGGCAGCAGCAGCGCGGTCGGCGACGCCACGGGCCATCCGGGCTCTGATCCCCCTGCACATCAAAGCGATGAAGATAGTGACGCGTTCTCGAAAACTGCGACCGGCGTCATTAAGAACGGGCAGATCGAGTCGCGCTTTGGCCGAAAGATCAAGCTTGTGCGGCCCAATCTCAACGTCAAAGGGATGCAGGACCTGTGGTATCTTCCAAACCCGAGTATCACGCTCCGCCTGAGCATGGACGCGACGGGGAAAGTCGTTGACGTTGCCATCGACAAATCCAGCGGCAGCAACGAGGTTGATGTCCCCACCTACGAGGCCGCCTGGCACGCATGGGTTGAACCGCCGAAAAATAAGAAGGGTCAACCCATCGCGGATACCATCTTCGTCCAGATCAACTGGCTCCGCTGAATCCGGTGTCCGGCGTCATTTCGCGCCTTCGCGCCGTCGTGTTACAAGTCGTTTCGCATGAAAGTCTCTGAGCTTTTCCATTCCGTTCAGGGTGAGGGCAAACTTGTCGGCCTCCCTTCGGTCTTCGTCCGCGGGGCTGGGTGCAACCTGCGATGCACCTGGTGCGATACGCCGTATGCGAGTTGGGAGCCGGAGGGGGAGGAAATGTCGGTTGCGGACATCATTCACCGCATTGAAGAGTTTAATACGAAGCACATCGTCCTGACTGGGGGCGAGCCGATGATCATGCCGGACATCGCGGCGTTGTGCGACGCCCTTAAGGAGCGCGGCCGGCACATTACGATCGAAACCGCGGCCACCGTCTACTCCCCCGTCCACCTCGACCTGGCGAGCCTTTCGCCGAAGCTGTCCAACTCCACCCCCTACGACCGCGAGGCGGGCCGATTTGCTCGTGTCCACGAGCAGCACCGGCTCAACGTGCCGGTGATCCAGCAGTTCATCGATCATGCGCCGGACTTTCAACTGAAGTTCGTTGTCAGCAGCGAAACCGACTTGAAGGAAATCGAGCATATTCTCTGCCAGCTCCACCACTGGAAGCCTGAGGACGTGCTGCTGATGCCGGAGGGAATCGATGTTAAGACGCTCGACGCGCGCTCGCCCTGGATCGCGGAAATCTGCAAGCGCACGGGCTTCCGCTTCTGCCCCCGTCTGCACGTCGCGCTGTACGGGAACACCCGCGGCACCTGAGAGAATTGGGAATTCCCGTGCCAGGAGTGCTACCAATCGAATAGACGACGCGGGGCGCGTTGGCGATAGCGCCCACGCCCGCTAACATTCGGCCGATGCAGTTGCTTTTGCACGGTTCGATTACTCCGGCGGTTGGTGAGGCGCTTTGAAAACACGGCCACGCGACCCATGATGTTTCAGAGCTGAATCTTGGCCCGGTGGTGGAGCTTGATGAGATTCTGGCGGCGGCGCGGGCAAAGCAGTGGGATATTCTCACGGCCGACCCGGAGCTGGCGAATGCGCCGTTTGCGTCCGATCGCTGGTTTGAGCGCTCGATCATTTTCCTGCAACTGTCCGGCGGCGAGGTTGAGCAGGATGATGCCGTTGAGCGGCTATTTGCACGATACAAGAGGTTGACGGCGCGGCGGCTCTACACGGTGACGGAAAAGCGCGTGAAGATTCGGCAGTTGCCGGGGCCAAAATGATCTGCGGGGAATTGGAGGACCGATTATGTCGTTGCTTGTCACTGGATCCATCGGGATCGACACCGTTGAAACGCCCTTCGGAAGGCGCGAAAACGTCATCGGCGGGTCGGCCATTTATTTTGCGTATGCCGCCAGCTTCTTTACGCCAGTGCGACTGGTGGGCGTTGTTGGCGAGGATTCGCCTGAGGCGCTCACGTCGGTGTTCGATGGCCGGGATGTCGACACGGGTGGCCTGGAGCGGCGCAGCGGGAGCAAGACTTTTCGCTGGCACGGCTCGTATCTGAAGGACATGAATGAGGCGCTGACGGTGGAGGTGGATCTGAACGTACTGGCCGAGCGTGCTCCAAAAATTCCGGAAAACTTTCGCGACAGCCGCTATGTTTTTCTGGCCAACACCCATCCGGTGCTGCAGCAGGGAATGATCGAGAACCTACGATCGACGAAGCTGATCGTGGCCGACACCATGAACCTCTGGATCCAGACGGAGCGGGCGGAGTTGTGCAAGCTGCTGTCGAAAATTCACGGCTTGGTCTTGAACGATGGGGAAGCACGATTGCTGACGGAGAAAAAGAATCTGATCGCAGCAGCGCGGGAGGTGTTGAAGATGGGGCCAAAATTTGTCGTCATCAAGAAGGGGGAGCACGGGTCGATGCTGTGCAGCGATGACGATGTGTTTGTTCTGCCGGCCTATCCGGCCCAGGAGGTGATTGACCCCACCGGCGCCGGCGATAGCTTCGCCGGAGGAATGATGGGTTATCTCGCCAGCCAGGGAACCTTCTCGCCAGCCACGTTGAAACGAGCGATGGCTTATGGCACGGTGGTGGCGAGCTACACGATCTCGGACTTCTCGCTGGGGGGTCTGAAAACGCTGACGCGAGAACGGATTGACGAGCGCTGGTCGGCCTTCAAGTTCGCGATGAGCTTTTAGTGGAGACGTGAAGGAACGATTAAAGCCTGGTCCCTTTGACCCCGATCAAGGGCATAGGTAAACTCGGGTTGACCATTCTGGAGGAGTGGCAGAGCGGTTGAATGCGCCGGTCTTGAAAACCGGTAGGCCCGCAAGGGTCTCGTGGGTTCGAATCCTACCTCCTCCGCCATCGAAAGTACGACGGGACAGGCTCTTAACCGGGTCTGTCCCGTCTGTTTATACCCACCTGCTAGCCCCACCGGTTCGCGGTTGTGTCATGTACAACCCGACCGGCGGTTGTACACACAACCCGACCGCCGCCTGTTCCGCTGTTCCGTTGTTCCGGCCACACACGCCCGGACGCCGCCCGCCTTTTTCTGGGGGGGCCGGGGGCGGGGCGGGAGGGGAGGGGGTAGGGGCATGCGTGCGCATTCTAATAGTCATTCCCGCCAAGTGCCGCACCAATTACACGACGCCCCCGCTGGTGCTTTTTTGGTGCTTGGTCTTAACACAAGGAGTGACCAATGATTGCAGTATCGACAGTCCGAAAGAGCATCAAGCCGTACAAAGACTTCCCCCTTAGCCCGCACAAACGGGGATGGTGCAAGAAGATCAATGGGCAAGTCAAGGTCATCTGCGGGCATATCCCATGGAAGGAGGCTCTCGACATCTATCACCGCAAGTTCGCTGGTCTCCCAACTAAAGTAGATCCTGCCCCTGTTGCGGTGAACGTGGCTCCCCCGGTAGCTCCAATGCCGACAGTACCTAAGCTGCCCAAAAGCCTGCTGGTCTCCGATCTCAAGGATCAGTTCATAGCCCATAAGACTAGGGAATGGGAGAGGAAGCTGCTCAAAAACCGGTCGTATATGACGATCTTGGAAATTATCCCGCCCTTCGCTAATGCCTTCCCCGGCAAGTCCGTCGATGGCTTGGTGCCGCAGGACTTCTCTGAGTACAGGATGAAGCTGGCGGGGAGATACAGCCCCAATACGCTCGACCGGCACATCATCAATATACGAGCTATGTTCAATTGGGCGTATCGTAATGGTGTCGTCCCGGCGATGCCTCGGTGGGGTGATTCTTTCGATAAGCCGTCTTTGGTTGATAAGCGGCGGTATCAACAGTCGCGTATTCAAGAACGCGGCAAGAAGTTGTTCACTTCGGAGCAAGTGCGGGCATTGGTGGGTAAGGCTACGTCTCCCCTTAAAGCGATGATCCTCTTGGGCGTTAACTGCGGCATGGGCAAAACCGACGTTGCCGAGTTACCGATCAAGGCTATAGACCTGGACAAAGGAGTGATGGACTTCCCCCGTCCAAAAACTGCATCGGATCGAAGGGCGATGCTGTCGCCGGAGACGGTGGCGGCGCTGCGGGAGGCGTTAGCCGACCGCCCCGCCCCCGCGAATACCGGAGACGGTAAGTTGCTGTTTCTCGATTCTCGGGGGCTTCCCTGGGTGCAAAATAAGCCGCTGTTGGAAAACGGCAAAGTCGTGGGTCTCAAACGCGAACGACCGCGTTACCGAAAAATTCCAGTCGTTGATGACGGCCTTGGACCTTAGGAGGGATGGTGTCGGATTTTATACGCTGCGTCATACCTTCCGCACCCTCGCCGATAGCTGTACGGACTTGAACGCCATTATGCGGATCATGGGGCATACTTTCCCGGGTATGGCGGCGACATACGTTAGCAGCCTCTCGGACGACCGCCTCAAGGTTGTCTCTGATCACGTTCGCTATCAGGCGCTGAGGAACTAAATAGGATTTCTCTTGATGTCGGCCTCGCGGTCGTATGATACCGGCACGATTGACCCAGTTTGTTGCTGGTACGGGTTGGCGCAACGCCAACCCCAGATGCGCAGGCCGACAAAAATCGGCTGGACCCTGCTCCTAGCGGTCGCTAGGCCCCGCGTGCGGTCAAATTCCAAAACTCACCTCATTGCAGACTCCTCCTCTGGAGCCCCGTTCTCACGTCAACCCATGCCGCTGCTCTGCTCTGCTCGACCCTGCGCCATGGGGAATTATTACTCGGCCGAGCTATGGATTCCAAAAAAAATGGACATAGAAAAACCGTTCGAAACGGACCCGTGGGAGTCAATCCAGCCCGCCCCCCGCGTCCAGCCGATGAAGCCGGGAAACTACCCGGCGGCTGTCACCAAGATCGAGTATGTTCGCGCCTCCACAGGCACTGAGGGCGTCACCGTCGCCTTCGAAATCCTGGAGGGTGGTATAAAGGCCAAGTCACCACCCGCGACATCTGGGCGCGGGGCCTGAACATAAAGCCCGAGGCCAGACAGATGGCCGTCCGCGATCTAAAGATGCTAGGCTTGAAAGGCTTCGCGGACATCGAGCATCCACCGATGCCGGAATCGACGAAGAGGTTCCTGGTCACGATCCGCCGCGAGGCTGATGACCCCATGGGGCGGGTGTACTGCTTCAACCCTTTGTAGTTGAGTACCTGGGGTGGGGATGTCTGGATTGCGGATACTCCGTAGCCAACAACTCCTTCCCCACTCCTTATGACTGCTGCCCACTTTGTGGTGGGCATTGGTCGCGACACGACGTTCCCATCAATTCGCCGTCTCCCAAAGAGGAAGCGGCCTAAACAGAAGGAAGATCATGAGCAACGACGACTCTGGTGAGGACATGGGCTTTGGCGGTTCGTCCGGCAGTGTCCAAGCTCCTCTCGGCCGAAAGTTCGAATGGGCGGTACGGGATTTCATCTTGGGCGAGAAGCACGCCGTTTCTAAAGATGTCCTCCAGAACGCCAGGGAGATCGGCAAAGTCATCAAGGGTTCCCCGAACCAGACCTACTCATTTATGAAGCGGGGAATCCCCAACGGCATCACCACCAACGACCCTGAGATTCTGGCGTTGTGCGTCACTTACGCCATCGACCCGGCCATCCCCTTGTACAAACAGGATCGGGCCAAGATTGCGCCGCCGTTGACGCCGCGATTGCCGCCAGGAACGCCCAGTAGGGTCTTTATCCACCAACACGCTAGGGCAGCCGAATAAGCTGCCCTAGCTCTTTTCTATGGTTAACTACCGACAATTTATTCCCCCGACTATCGAGGTCCTCGGTCTCTGATGAACGGCATCGGGTCGTCATTTGGAGTCTGATTAACCGAACCCTCTATGAGGGTGTGTCATTCACTGAGATCGTTCGCCCCAAGTTAATACAGATGGCCGGACTCAATGCCGTCCTCTCGATTGAGTCTGCCATTCGCGAGGTCAATGAGGATTTAAGTCCTGCTGGTGTGATGCGTGATGCTATCGCTGAGGAATGCCGTCTGCGGAAGTTCCACGCGACGGAGAAGATCGGCCAAGGTATCTGGCTGCAATCCTGGGGGCGATGGCCTCATAGTGGTCACTGGCGATCAATGTGCCACTTTCCGTCGCGCCGGCAACCGTCTTGATTGGAAGATTCTTGAGACGCCGCTCATTGGTGACAAGTTGATCCTTTTTGGTCGGACCTGGGTAGACCTGAAGCGTCTGCACGGCATCACTGCAACGATGACGCGAAAGAATGCACAGCAGGCGTGGGTGGAATTGGTTAACGCTCTGGCTGACTGGTCCTTCAAACACCGCCATGATCGTGATCTGGTCGCGGGGCTTATCATTGCAACGGGCGTCCAAGCCGCGCTCCGCTTCCGTCCCCAGTGTCGGTGACGGGCAAGAGTTATACCGGCAAGACTACCCTCCGCACTTTATTAGGGGGCTTGTGGCCCTATGCATTTGGGATGGAGGGGAAATCTTCTGCGGTGGGACTCCAGCAGGACGTTAAGAATGATTCTCTCCCCATCTTGTTCGATGAGATGGAGGATTGGCGCGGCAGGCAGGAGGTACTGGAATTACTGCGGAGTTCCACGCGTGGCGGTTCTACGGTAAAGGGAACCACCACCGGCACGGCGGAAATACCGGCTGAACCATATCGTTTGGACTTTCGCTATTGACGAGGGCCAGCGCGAAGAAGCTGACACCAATCGCTACGCTCACTTCGTTCTCGATCCTCCTGGGAAGGTAATCGTTCTGCCTACAGCGGCAGACATGGAGACCCTTGGCGTTGGTCTCTTAGCCGTCGCCATGATTTACCATACCGAGATTGTTGCGATGATCGGCGCTATCTCCGCTGATGAATCGATCCTGGGATTTGGTCCTTCTCATGCATCAACCACCCGAAAGACTGCTGGGAGGTCCCCGCGTTCATAGCCCCGATGAATAATGGCTGCTGGCGTTTGGTGAACCTCCCCCGTAGGGCATCATAAGCCTCCCGCGTGGAGGCTTCCTGGATCCCATCCATCAGGACCAAGCTGGGTCTTAAGCCCGCCTTCGGCCCTTTGCCGCTGATGATCTTCCACACGGACTTACTCTTTGGATGGCGAATCTCCATCTGCCTTATCTGGAGAGCCTTGGTTAACTGCGGTGAAGCCTCAATAAATCTCTTGGCTGTGTCGAATATGACTTTGGCTTGGGAATAATTCGCAGCCAGGCAATAAATCTATCCACCCTGCTCCCCATCAGCAAGAAGATGGTAGAGACCGCGAGCAGCCATGAGGGGAGACTTCCCAGCACCAACAGCCGCCTCAAAATGCCAATCGCTGAATCTTCGGAGACCAGTAGCCCTATACTTCCACCCATATACATCATGAATCATCTGCTTCTGCGGGGGTGCTAACAGGAATGGCTGGTCGGCGAATTGGCCCTCGTGATGCCTGAGGTACTTCTCGATGAACCTTACGGGACGGTCTGCGGCAACCGCGTCATACACATAAAGATCATTCTCAACCAATTCCAGCATACCATATTTATGTTTCCGCACGATGATTCAACCGTCCATCCATAGTCAGGTGACAGTCAAAACAGACAGATTGAAGATTAGAGAAAGCCAGACGCTCCGCAATAGAACAATCACGCATTGGCCGGAGATGGTGAACAATGGTAGCCAGATTCCCCCTACACATTATTCGAGCCTCGCATATCGGAGACTGGGCGAGCTTCGCAGCCCGTACCCTGCGCCATGGACGAGAATCATAAAAGGATTTCGCAGCAGCCCGAGAGACACTGGACTTCGGTTGGCGAGCATGAGAAGGGCAATAGCCGCCCCTCTTGGCAACGTACTGGTCACAAGTCGCATGTGCGCAGCTATAGCTTGGCATGATTACAACCCAAATTCATCAGTCTGTGGAGCCTCTGTCCGGACAATCAAACCACGAGCAGCAGGCGTGAGACCCATCTCAATAAGCATAATCCGCAATTCCTTTGTGGCCTTAAGCATCTCTTTCCACTGCGCCGTGGCACCAGTCATCCCGTTTTTGTTGACTATTACCCCGCCCAGCGTCGAGACCTGTTGATTCAGATGATGATAGACAGCCCATAAGTTGCAGAATGCGATAATCATCATCCGGTCCGTCTTCTCCAGCTTCCCGGCCTTGAATAAGTCGTCGGTGATACGCGGCCATTCCGCCAGAGCCTCCCCGGTGAGATCGACGGGGGCTTTCGGACATAGTGCTTTCTTACTGTTTGGATTCATTGCCATGATTTCCCTTTCATCTGCTTCCCCTATAATTCCTAATTATATATATACCCGGAATAATCCTCGCGCAAATAAAGCAGGGCGATGCTCTGTCGCACATATATATCTTTTCTAAGCCGATATACATCTATATACCCCTATACCCTTGATGATTATTCCTCTCGCATGACGTGATGACGTGATGACGTGATGACGTGATGAGGTGATGAGGTGATGAGGTGATAATGATAATTCCCTTCAAATGGTGACAGCTTGTCCGGTTTGTCCCCGAGAGCTTATTTCCCCCTATCTCCCCCGCCTGATTAGAGAAGCTGGGTTCTTGGGTGTGACCTCTATCGTATCCCGGCATGAAATGGACTCCAGATGGATTGAGGGTGGGATACCGCGTTTCTTCTCCAGAAAGGCCAAGAGAGAGGCTGCACCCTCCAGGGCTACTTCTAGCTTCCTTCCGAACGCGTGTAGCTCCTCGGTGCCTTCCCTTGTCATGACGATATCGCAGAGGCGGCGTAGCTGCTGCTGCAAGTAGAGGGTCTTCTTCGCTGCGTCCCCGCTGGTGTGGTAGAAGGCGTGCGGGTGGATTGGTGGTTCTGCTAGCTCTGGTGGTGGGGTGATTATTTCGGGGAGATAATCTGCTGGTCGGAATGTGAAGCTGGGTTGTCGGCTGATGCCTGGGATGCGTGCCATTCTATATCTACTGGACAGCAGGGTTTGATGATGGACCGAGCGGCTTGGCCTTCCCATTTCCTCCGCATTCTTCGCATATGGCGAATTTCCATCCCTTCCCGTGGCATCTATTGCAATGGCTGCTGGTGCATCGCTGCCATGACGGTTTGCAGGCTTCTGGATTGTGGGCGTCGGCGAGGACTTCTGCTGCGACAGCATCAAGATCGGTCTCATCGTCCTTGGTGTTGGCGGCGATGATCCGTTGCATGATGCGGTCCGTGTCTGCCTCCGTGATGTGCGACCCGCGTAGTAGTGCTGCTGCTTCGAATCGGAATTGTCTTGTGAACCATTTATTGAATTCCTCTGTGTTGACCATGATTGTTCCTTTGGTGTGGGGTTGCTATTCCCCTTGTTTGACAGTGAATAGATGCCGCTCCATTGAGTGAAAGTGCTTACCGCCCTTACTGCCGGTCCCTGGGAGCGCCACGACGTATTTGACGAGGCCGTCAGCCTCAATCCTGACGCTCTCGATGACGGCCTCTAAAGTTACCGTCGTTCCGGGTTTGAAGAATGTCACTTGTGTCTCCGTCTCTGTCTCTTTCATTTGGTCTCCTAGATTGTGTTAGCCAGATGGCGTCCGATGCTGTCAAGTAGCAACTCCCGCAGGGTTGCCCGCGTCCAAGGTGCCTCCGATGTTAACGGGCAGCCTCCGTAACCGCCCAGCATTGATTTACCATTAATTTTCGGGATTATTGGTACACTATCGGGGGCCTCACTAATCTCGTACTTCAACATGCTTCGCCTTAAGCCCTCTAATTAGCTTTGCGCAGTTGCCCGCTGATCGGAATTGACCTCAAAACCGGCCTTTTCAGTGAAAAGGAGACTCCTAATGTAGGTGTTTGTATCAAGCAATTCACCAGCAAAAGGAGTCCCCAATGCCACAGATCGTCTTTCGTCTCCAACGCAACGTCAAGCTCCGCCTCCGCCGTCTGCACCGCCGCACCAAAGATAAAGCCCTGGCCCAGCGTTGCCAGATCGTGCTGCTTATCGCAAAAGGCCAACCCGCCCCGCTGTTTCCGAGGCGGTGGGGCTCAGCTTCTCGTGGGTCAACAGCGTCTTTGGCCACTTTCGCGACTGGGGCATCGCCGGTCTCTACGACCGCCGGGAAGACAACGGCAACCTCAAGGCCGACGAATGGTTCTCTCCAATCTCCGCCAGGTGCTGGAGCGACTCTCCTCAGTCCTACGGCTATCCCCGGCCCACCTGGACGCAGGAACTACTGGTCAAGGTGATGGCCATGCTCACCGGCTGTTCATCAGCGTCGGGACCATGAGCCGAGCGCTCAAGAGGATGGAGCGAGGCTGGGCAGACCGCGTCCGGTGGTAGGCTGCCCGTGGGAAAATGGGCGTAAACAAAGGCGTTTCGAGCAGATTCAGGAGATGCTCTCGTCGCTGGGCCAGGCCAGGTGGCGGTGTACCTGGATGAGTGGACATTCACCTGAATCCCAAGATCGGCTGTGACTGGATGAACAAAGGCCAGCAAAAGGAGTGCCCACGCCCGGCCAGAACCAGAAGCGTTACCTGTGCGGGTCATCGATGCCAAAAGCAGCCTGCTGGCGTGGGTGAAAGCGCAGAAGAAAAACAGCCTGCTGTTCATTCAGATGCTCAGGAAGCTGGCCAGCCAGACGTACGCCGGGCGTCAGTGATCCACGTGGTGCTGGACAACTTCAACATTCACAACTCGAAGATCAGCCACAGCGCGGTGGAAGCGCTGGACGGGCGGGTGGTGCTGCACTTTTTGCCGCCTTACTGCCCGCAGCACAACAGAATCGAGCGTATGTGGCTGGACCTGCACGCCAACGTCACCCGCAATCATCGCTGTGAAGCAATGGAGCAGTTGATGCAGGAGTGGTTCTGTACATGTCTCCCGAAACCGCCAGACCCGCGTCCGGCAAAGGCAGCGTGAAGCGACAACTATAGATACACTGATTGCGCAAGGTTATTTAGTGAACACCATCCCTCTGGCCTATCGTTGTAGATTGCGATAACAGCCATGCCCCACCCCCCAACCTCGTAGAAGAAGTAGGTGCCATTTTCCCTAGGGAGTGAGTGGAGGAAGAATTGTTCGACGTCCATGCGTGCCATGATTTTCCTTTGGTTGGTACTTCTTATCTTTGCTTTCAAATAGGATGACGTGCATCATATTACGCGGCAATAAGCTGTCATCAATTTCAACCGGGTACGGCGACGGCCAGCAGGGTTGATGCTGCTGGCCGTCCCGCTCATGGAAACGCTATCATGTTAAATACGGCTTATGGGTCTATAGACCCATTTGATGGCTTCTGCTATTTGGGCTGGTGTGCCATATTTCATTGTCGCTTCCCAGGTCATTCCTACTGAGGGGATAACTTTGTCTCGCCAGTCTGGTTTGCGATCCTCTTCGCTATGGCTGTCTTTGGATTTATCTGGTGGGGTTTTATCTGTCTCCATATACCTATTTACGGCGTCATGCTGCCAATCTCCTCATATACCATTGATAGTCCGCCTCCCATTCATCTTCATTGCGTGTGTAACCAAAGGTGTGAACGGGGGCTTGGGTTAACTTCATCTCAATCATCATTGGCATCGGCTCATAGTCATCAGCGACCGCATCCGCTGCGTGTGTAACCAAAGGTGTGAACGGGGGCTTGGGGTGCAATAGGGGTGATTTGCGATAAATGTATAGGGTTGATGGTTTTAGACTCCTCAGCTTCTCTATCCACTCTTCTCTCAACCAGGGGATAGCTTCAGTTGGTTCTAGTAGGGTTGCTGCACCTGCATATGGCTTTCCTGTGATGGTCATTATGCCTGCATCGACTAGGAACCTCACGATGGCTTCACAGGTGGTCTTAGACCACGCTTGAGCGTTCTGGAAGGCATTACGGGGTTTACGCAACTTCCATTCGCTGTCTGCTGTTTGGATGTGCTGGTGCCACTGTGATAGGTAGGCGTCAATATGGAGGGGAGTGAGGGCAATCGTATTGTATGTCCCATGCTTGCTGCTCCTGGTGAGTCTGACTATCAGGTCGTCAGGAGTGAATCGCTGGAGGAATGGCAGGAATCGGCCTGTCTCCCATCGTGGCCCGCCCTTGGTCGGGTCATCCTCCTTCTGCATCATCTGGATGAGCCTGGAGAAGTTCGCGATGCGGCTGCTATCGTCCTTTGTGGTGCTGTAGGCGAGCTCTGATTCTTTGTACGCTTGGTGGATGTCGGCGGGGTCGGCTTCGTCTAGGCTCATCTGCCGCTGCTTGAGGTATATCCGGATGAACCGCATCTTTCGGACCTGCGAGTCTTCCTCCACTATTGGCGTCCGGGTGGATCGTCCCGCCCCGCGTCGGCATCTCCGAGCCTCTTGAGTATCCTCGGCCCTATTCTCGGGGGTCTGGCTCTTCTGTCGCCGGAGAGCCAAGATGAAGGTGCGGACCTGGGTAGCCGTGATGATCGGTACCGAGAGTAGGTGCTCTAGATCCTCAATTGTGGCCGGGGTGGGCTGGACCATGCACTGCGTCCACTCAATATGGCCGCGATGTCTCCACATGGGCAGACCACAGAGCTTGTCGAGACAGGATTTGAATAGGTGCTTGGTCTTCTCCCTCAGGAGTTCGTGCCACTCCTGGAGCAATCGCTTGGCCTCAAAGTACCGTAGATTTTCCCTGTCGAAGAGATAGAACAGAAGACGGCCATGCCAACCTCGGGAGGGCTGAATGTATGCGCCGGGGGCGTAGGTGTCCGCGATGTACTGGGCGTATTGTTGGGCGTCTCCTGCTTGGCCGTCCTTGTCGTCAATGTCGTGGGCGACTGGCCACAGGGGGTTGGTCCTTTTGCTGCTGCCGCGTAGGAAGTGTTCGCACCCTCGGTCGAGTACGAGGGTGCTGGCCTTGCGTGGCTTTCCCTTGTTTGGCCCGGTCTTGATCCTAGTGGTGGGTAGAGCGCCGCTGGCCGCGTAGTTCTGGGCGTTGGCCCATAGAAGGATGGTGGGGTCGTTGGTGTCAGTGAATCGGTAGGTGAGCCCCCCTTTCAGGTGCGATTGGGCGATGGTGCCGGGGTGGGTGGTGTTGCCCCATGAAAGGAAGGCCTGGGTGCTATTGCGGTGCTGGATTTCGCAGTTGATTTGGCGGTAGTCGCAGGCGTGTGGATCGAAGTGGGCGTTGATGAATTGCCAGTATCGACAGAAGGTATCGGGGTCTCGCCACCACTGGGCGGTATAAAGATTGTGCCCGGTCTTTGCAGGACCGGGCACACACAAAGGAATCGTTGGACTGGTTGAAATACGTGCCGACATGGCCGACTCCTTTGTGCTGCTCCTCCAGTAATCAGGGCACTGCAAATGCCCGCCTGTGTCGCCACAGACCTAGTAACTTTGCGTCTGGTATCGCCCCTTGAAATACATGGGTCCCCTGGGTATGCCTAGCATGCCCTGCACCGGCGGTGCAACCAATTATTTCTCTAAAAGGAACGCGGAACGCCGCCAGGACACAACCGCCGCGAGGGCGAAAGACACAACCGCCGATTGTGCAAACCGCGTCTACGGTATCGTCAGCGGCACGTGCGCATCCTTGAAAACCGGTAGGCCCGCAAGGGTCTCGTGGGTTCGAATCCTACCTCCTCCGTTTTTTTTTGTTCAGGGGTTGGGGGGCCGTAGCCAGTTCAACCTTCAATCACGCTTTTTTCGATTGGCTCGACGGTTACGCCGCAGGAGCGGAGGAAGTGTCATTTGCGGCTCCCGGTGGGTCGTCAGGGCGAAAGGCATTGCAAGCGATCGTCGGTCATGGTGTGTTCCGCATTGAGCGACTGTCGCAGTCGCGGCGTCGTATAAACCAGTATTGAAGCGTGATGTCTAAACGACAGGTGTCGAAGAGCGTTTCTGTCCCGTCGCGCATGTGGAGCATCCGATTGAGCGGGAGATTTTCCCAATAGACGGTATGCTGTGGGAATGGCAACCGAAGCAGGCGAATTTATCGTCGGGGCCTACCTTCAGCACATGCACGATTGCGGCATTATTCTCTACAACGTCCGGCCACCAGGCGGGAAACTCGCGGGCCTCAATGAGCTAGACGTAGTGGGCCTGAATCTCCCGGCGAAAAAGGCTTTCCTCTGCGAGGTCACGACGCACCTTCACGGGATGAGGCCCCAGATGCTGGTGAAGATGCCATCCAAGCACGAGCAGCAGAAGAAATATGCCGCCGCTCACTTGGAAGGATTTGCGGTTCGGTACATGCTCTGGTCGCCACGAGTGACGGCCACGCAGGCGGCATCGCTCAAGACGGTTGGGTTTGAAGTGGTCGTCAATGGAGACTTTTCGAGGGCGATAACCGAGTTGCGGACGTTCGCGGAGCAGAACAAACATGACACGGGCAATCCGTTCATGCGGACCCTCCAAATTTTGGCGCACCTGAAATCCTGATCAACCAGCCCGATAATGCTCAAACTCGGGTTCCAGATGGTGTTTCTTGAATGAGCGTTTTGTAGACCGCGCGGTTGCCGCAGCCCGTTCAACCTTCAACCACACTTTTTTCGATGGGCTCGACAGTCACGCCGCAAGAGCGGAGGAAGTCGATGGCCGACTGGACCTGATCTTCCTTGCCTGAAAGAAGAACGGCCATGATGCCGATCTCGTTTTGGACGCTGGCCTGGCGGATGTCGAAGGAGACTTCGGGGAATTTGCGGCTCATCTGCCAGATGATGGGTTGTTCGACCTGGGTGCGGGAGGGAAAGGTGAACCAGCAGCGGCGGGAGTAGGGCATGGGTTTGAGATTAACGTGACGGCCGGACAACGCAAGGAGAATCGCTGAAGCTCAGGCGGGCTTGCCTGCACCAATCGAGGCGACATCTCTCGCCCATTGGGCGTCCTGCGGGGACATAGGACCGGGCGGTTCACCGGAATACTTCACGGTTCGTGCATAGGGGCCTCGGTCATAGGCGGCGGTGAAAATTTCGGCCAGATTGATATGAATGTCGGGGTCGGGCGTTTGAAGGGGGATTGGCAAGACCGGCAGCGGCTGGCGCATCGTCCAGGCGTAGACATCCGATTCGCCCCGACGCTGCCATCGCGAGACAAACGTGTAATACTGGCCGGGCGGCAGGGGCTTGGTGAATCCAAAACGCTGGCCTTCCCGAAGCAGGTCAAATTCGACAAGGTTCGCCTGCCGCTGCAGGATCAATTCACGCTTTTCCATGTACTGGCCGCGACCGTTTCCATTTTTGTTGGTTGGAGAGAGCAACTCCAGTACGGTCACTACTTTTTCGTCGGGAAAGTAAAGGATCTCGATGAATCCTTCGCTGACGGGATCGAGTGGACGGAGGTTCTGGAGGGTCACTGGTTCCAGAAGCGCGGTGGCGGATTGGGTGAATTGACCCCCTGCCGAGTACGGGTCGTGTGACAGCAGGACGTCGGGCCGAACTGTTTTCACTGGACCATCTTCGGGATCGAGGAGATAGACGTGTTCGCCGATCCTCGCGATGTAGTTGGGCGGAAGGCGCTGACCCAGCACGCGCCGAAGCTCGCCAATGAATTCATGATGGAAATCAGGCCAATGGGCCTGATCTTCCAAATACGGATCCATTCCGGGAAAAGGGCTGGGCATGCGAACCTCCGAGCGGAGCGTCGCCTGATTATATGCCGCCTCCGGCGATGGCGGGAACGATGCTGATTTCGTCACCTTCCTTCACGGGCGTTTCCAGGTTCTTCAAGTGGCGGATGTCCTCGTCGTTGAGATAGACATTCACGAAACGGTTCAACAGGTTTGGCCCCTTGAACAGGCGGGTTTCGATGCCGGCGGCCTTTTGCTTGAGGCTGTCGAGCACTTCGCTGATGTTGGCGCCCTGCGCCTCAACCACATCGGCGCCCTGTGTAAAACTGCGAAGAGGAGAAGGGATGCGAACTTTGATAGGCATAGTGGAATGGTTTTAGCCTTAACGCCGGCCAGTGTCGAGCGCGACTTTACGTGCGCACCAGCGTGGCAGTGCGTTCGGGACCGACGCTGACCATTTTGATCGGGGCGCCAACGAGTTGCTCGATGCGCTTTACATATTGCTGCGCCTCGCGCGGCAGTTCTTCAAAAGCACGGCAGGCCGTGATGTTGCCACGCCAGCCGGGAAGGGTTTCGTAGATGGGCTCAACCTCGGCCAGAACGTCCATATCGGCGCGGAAATAATCGAGGCGCGTGCCCCTGTACTTGTAGCCGGTGCAGATCTGAAGGTGGTCCAGGCCGCTTAGGACGTCAAGGAGCGTGATGGCAGCGCCGTTGACGCCGCAGAGATCGACGGCGTATTTGACGGCCATCGCGTCAAACCACCCGCAGCGGCGCGGGCGGCGGGTGGTGGTGCCGTACTCGTTGCCGCGTTCGCGGATGTAGCTGCCGACGTTGTTGTCCTGCTCGGTGGGGAAGGGGCCGCCGCCAACGCGGGTGCTGTAGGCTTTGATGATGCCAAAAAAGTTCTGGCACGCCTGGGGAGGAACACCAGCACCCGTGTAGAGGCCAAGGGCAGAGCAGTTGGAACTGGTGACATACGGGTACGTGCCGTGATCGACATCCAGCAGCACGGCGTGAGCGCCTTCAAACAGGATGCGCTTCCCGTCTTTCATGGCCTGCAGCAGCAGATAGGTTGAATCATCAACATAGGGCTGAATGCGCCGGCCGTAGTCACGGTACTGTTCAAAGATGGCTTTCCAATCCAGGGGCGGCGCATCGTAGAGACATTTCTGGACCTTGTTTTTCTCGGCCACTATCTGGCTGAGGCGCTGCTTGAGCTTTTCTTCGTGCTGAAGATCGGCAACACGGATGGCCGTGCTGCGATGCATCTTGTCGGCATAAGCCGGCCCGATGCCGCGTTTGGTGGTTCCGATGCCGCCGCCGTCGGCCGCCGCCTCGCGCGCGGCGTCTTCCTGCTTGTGATACGGCAGAACGACGTGGGCTTTGTAGCTGATCCTGAGATTGACGGGCGAGATGGGGATGCCCCGGCCAAGAAACTCGTCGATCTCGCGGAAGAGGACTTCGGGATCGAGGACGACGCCGTTGCCGACGATGTTGAGAATGCCAGGTCGAAATACGCCGACCGGAAGAAGGTGCGTGGCGTATTTTTCGTTGCCGATGCGAACAGTGTGGCCGGCGTTTGCGCCGCCGCAGTAGCGGACGACAACGTCGGCCTTTTCGGCAAGAAAATCGACGATTTTCCCCTTGCCCTCATCCCCCCATTGCAGGCCAACGACACACGTATTTCCAGCAAGCGTGGGCATCACGACGGTTTGCACCTTTCGGTTTGGTAAATCAGGTTTGACAGTACGGAAAGCAATGGGTGGGTGTCAAGGAAGCGCAGGAAGGTCCGGTTTAGCAGGAGATGAAGATATTAACGTTGAGGGATTCATACCGCGGAGGCAATTGTGGTATCCTTGCTCTCATCATGCTCAGCATCACCACAGCCATCGTCCTGTTTATCTTTGTCTGCATCATCTTTCCACAGCTTGTGAAAAACCGGCCGCAGTTTTATCTGGCCATCGCATCGGTTGTCCTGATCATGCTCGTGCAGTGTCTGATGTCGATCTTTGGAGGGTCGATCAACTTTGTGCGATTCCTGTTATTCCTGGACACGATTCTTAATCTCACGGCGTTTCTCTTGATGATCCTTTCCACTGGCGGGCTGTCGCTGGGAGAATTGACTGGCGAGTTTGCGGATGCGTTTGATGCGGTTCGCAAAGGGCCGGATGCCCATAAACCCATCGTCGTGCCGCTGACGGGGGCTAAGCCTGGCTCGCGGGCGGCGGAAGCGGAGTCGCACGTTTATACCATTCCTGATCCGGCCGCAGCGCCGCGGACCGTGCGGCCTGACGATGAAGGGGCGATTCCGCTGGAGTGAGTGCGGGGTACGATTATCTGGCGGGCCAGTTTCTCAGCAGCTCTATGAACATTCGCATTCCCACGGGAATTGCGGCATCGGTGAAATCGTAGCGGTCGCTGTGGAGGGTGGGATAGGGATCGGCGCGGCCGGGAGGTTCGACGCCGACGAGGAAAAAACAGCCGGGGGTTTTCTGAAGATAGTAGGCGAAGTCTTCGCCGCCCATGCTGGGGCGGGCGGCGAGCAGGAAACGATCGGAGCCGAAGGTTTTGCGGGCCACTTGAGCGACGTAATCAGCCATGGCCGGGTCGTTGATCGTGGGCGGATAACCTTCCATCCAGTCGAATTCGAGCTTGCAATCGCCAGCCATCGCAACGCCGGCGCAGCGCCGCCGGATGGCGGCCTGGATGGCAGCGCGGCTGGCGTCGGTGAGGGTGCGGGCGGTTCCGACGATGGTGGCCAGGTCGGGGATGATGTTGGGGGCGGTGCCGGCGGAGATTTGGCCGACGGTGACGACGGCGGCTTCGGTGGGGTCCATTTCGCGGCTGACGAATTGCTGGAGATTCACGACGGCTTGGCAGGCCGTGACAATGGGATCGATGCCGGTGTGCGGAAACGCGCCGATGGCAACCACGGCCAACGAAGCGGGCAGTGAAATTGTCGGTGGCGGCGAGGAGTTCGCCGGGGCGGGTGGCGACCATTCCCACTGGCAGGCCCGGCCAGCCATGCAGGCCGAAAACGGCCGAGGCTTTGGGTCCGATTCGGCCGTCGAGGACGCCGGCGCTGACGAGCTTCTGACCCCCCGCGCCGCCTTCCTCGGCCGGTTGCCAGAAAAGCTTGACGCAGACGGGGAGGTCATCCACAAGCGATTTGAGGAGGGAGGCGACGCCGACAAGGATGGCGGTGTGCCCGTCGTGGCCGCAGGCATGCATTCGGCCGGGGTGGGTGCTGGCGTACGGCGCGCCGGTTTGCTCGGTGATCGGCAGCGCGTCGATGTCGGCGCGGAGGGCGATGCAGGGTTTTGAGGTGTCGCCAAGCCAGGCAACGGTGGCCGTGGGCGCGCCGGCGACGCCGGCGACGTATTCGATTTTGAGCTGATCGAGTTGGCCGCGGATGGCGGCGGCGGTTTTGTGCTCGTCGTAGCCGAGCTCAGGGATGGTGTGGAGGTGGTGTCGGAAGGTGACGGCGCGGGGTAGATGTTCGTGGATCAGGCCATCGATGCGGTTCATGATATTGAAAGGCTATCTCGCTGGCCGGGGAGGAGCAAGCAAAGTATTCGATGTTGGGGATAGCCGAGGCTTGGGTGAAAGGCGCGGGTGCGGTCTTGGCCAAGAGGTGCATTGCAGTGGTTTGTCGAACCAATCCCATGATGGCTGGAACGATGGGGTATTTAATGACCGACCGCTATGAAATACAAACGATATGACGTCCCCATCGCACCCGTTTCACAAGCCTCTTCGCACCACGCTGATACTCACGTTCACGATCGCCCAGGGCGCCTTTCGGCCGGCGCGTTTGCCGCCCTGGTGACTCGGCGCCTCGACTTTCTATGCCTAATCCCCATGGTCCCCATTGAACAGTCCTGTCATCACCTATCACCAAACCCCTGCCTCCTTCTCCACCGCCACCGCCGGCCATTGAACCACTTGCCCATCCTGCACCAGCCGCTTGCGCAGGTTTGCCTGATTCACTTTTTGAACCGCCATGCCATCATCAATAGCCAAACACGCCGCCGTGGCCGCTGACTGGCTGAAGATCATCAGTTGCGGTTCCATGCGCGTTGACCCGAAGCAGACGTGGCTGGCCGAGATGCAGAACGTGCCATAAATGTTCTCGCATTCCGATGGCTTCGGCACAATCGCCCCATACCCCACCGGGTACGGACCGGGAATGCCTTTATTGCCGGTCAGTTTTCCTTCGTCGGCAACCCGGCCATTGTCCGCAATCCGCTGCGCCTCGTGGATATCCACACCGTATGATGCCAGCCCCACCGCGTCCCGAGCCAGCTTTTCTCCGTACGCATGGTGCTCGGTCATCACAAAATCCGACACCATCCGCCGGGCCTCCCGAATATAAAGCTGGTGCGGCCATCCGCCGGTGTCCTTGAACTCATCCTTGCACAATCCAAAACGCCCGACCTCCTCACGAATGTTCCGCGGCACCCGTGTATCCGTCGTCAGAAAATGCAGCAGCCCGCGTTGATACGCCTCGTGCTCTTTTGCGATCTTCCCACGTTGTTCATACGTAGCCTCGGCCCAGCCCCAGCCGGCGCCTGGCAGGTTCGCCCCGATCCACGCCGTGTTGAAATCCCACTTGTGATTCGGCAATGCATCAGGCTTGATGAACCACCGCATGTCCATGGGGTCGCCGGCGGCCTGGCACGCTGCGATGTAGCGAGCCACCAGCTCATATTTCTTGGCATCGTATGCCGGAGGCGGATCCACCGGGAGGCGATTGGCGGGATCGTCGCTCATGCAGAGCCGAAAACAGTACGCCTGTACGCCGGGCGCTGCGGCCCCGGGCGTTCCCATCTTATTTGAGGAGATGAGTGGCAGCAGGCCGCTGGCCGGATCACCGGGCACGAGGTACGGGTCGAGCCGGATGGTGCGCATCCACGCTCCCCGGCCGTCGCGCTGCCGGCCATTGTTTCCGATCGGCCCGAACTTTTCGAGCGGCGGCTGTGCGATGATGAAACCATTGAGCGTCTCGCCATACGTGGCGTTGGCCTCGCGCCCAACAATCATCGTCACCCCCGCCTTGGCCAGCAGATCACCTTCATAGCTTGCATCGATAAAGATCTTGGCGTGAACGGTGAGGCCATCCTCCATCGTCACCTCCAATAGTCGCGCCCCCTCTTCTTCACGGACGCCAGGTGCGCCCCCAGAAGCACGCGCGTCTTCCGCCTCCCTGGCCATGGTGTTGAACAACTGCTCCGCCGCATGGGGCTCAATGGCGAACGCGCCGCCCGTTGCCGGCCCGGACCCTCCATTGGCTTCAAAAGATTTATCCCACGCCAGCGTCTTGCCATATCCGCCGGCCAGTCGAGTGAAAAAATCACGGGCAATCCCACCCACGGTCCGCGGGTCGCCTATATCCACCGCACTCAGCCCGCCCGCCGTCATCCCACCCAAATGACGCCCCGGTTCCAGGATCACAGCCGTTTTCCCCATCCGCTTCACCTGCACGGCCGCGGCCACTCCCCCCGATGTTCCGCCGTAAATGCAAACATCGGTTTCAATGGCACGCGCATCCGCGCCCGTTGGCGATGTAGACGCACGCGTGGTGGCGACGTCCGCGGCAGCAGAGCAGGCGGCGAATAATCCAAATGCGACAATGGCTGGAGGAATTCGAAACATGTGCATACCTTATCAATAGCAAAGTGCTCGCGACAGAAGCCGGCGGTGTTCCGTAGGAAATAGCTCACGATCAAGCGAGGCAAATCATGTTTGGCGCGAAATATCCGATCATCCTGGCCCCCATGGGAGGCGTGGGCACGCCCCAGCTCGCCGCCGCTGTCTGCAACGCCGGCGGACTTGGATCGCTGGCCGGCGCGTACCTCACGCCTGCTCAACTGAGCGCCCAGATCCAACAGTTGCGCGAGCTAGCGGCCGCTCCGTTCGCGGTCAATCTCTTCATTCATCAACCCGAACCGCTACACAGCGATCCAGCACCCGTGCTGTCTCTGCTGGCGCGATATCACCAGGAACTAGGAATCGATCCGCCGGCCATCCCGCCCTCGCCCGCTGAAAGCTACGAGGAGCAGGTTGCGGTTGTGCTGGCCGCCAAGGTTGCAGTTTTCAGCTTCACCTTCGGCATTCCAAACCGAGACATTCTCGACGCCTTCCGTGCGGTGGGAACAAAACTGGTCGGCACGGCGACGACCGTGCAGGAGGGAAAGTTGCTCACAGACGCCGGCGTAGACGCGGTGGTTGCGCAAGGGCGCAGGCAGGCGCACACCGCGGCACTTTTGTCGGCCGGGCCGAGGACGCCATGATCCTCACGGCGGAGCTTGTAACACAGCTTTCTGCAGCCATCCCCATTCCGGTCATTGCCGCCGGAGGCATTCGAAACGGCCGGGAGATTGCAGAGATGTTGGAGTCGCGGAGCAACGGCCGTCCAGATCGGAACTGCCTTCATTCCTTGCCCCGAATCATCCGCTCCAAAGGTGTACATAGACGCGCTCCTGGCTGGCGTGAAACCCGGAGACACGGTCATCACCTCCGCGTTTTCAGGTCGGCCCGCGCGGAATCCCCAATCGATTCATCCGCGAGATGGAGCAACTGGGCAGTGCCGTCCTGCCCTTTCCCTGGCAAAACGCAGCCACGCGTGCGATGCGCACGGCCGCGGCCAAGGCGGGGCAGCCAGAGTTCCTTTCCCTGTGGGCCGGCGAAGGACTCTCGCCCATCCGGCAAATGCCGGCCGGTGAACTGGTTCAACGGCTGATGGAAGAAGCGGGGGAAGATGAGTAGAAGCTGAAGACTGCCTGGCTACGAACGTGCCGATTTTCGTCCACGCGATTATGATCTTGCGGGCCGCGAGGATGCATCGAAGAGACATACAGGGAGTTGGTCCAATGCGACATGTACAGGCAACAATCGGTGCTTTATTCTGCGCTGCTGATGACAACCAACGCACACGCGGCCGCTGCCGTGTTTCAATACGCCGCGCCCGTGGCAATGGGGAAAGGGCAAAGTGAGGCGTTCCTGTGGATTCCGCCAGAGGCCAAACAGATGCGCGGCGTGGTCATGGCAGGCATGACGCTGATGGAGCGTGAGTTTGTGAAGGATCCCGTCATCCGCAAGGCCTGGCGCAGCAGCAACTGGCCATCGTATTTCTAAAATGTGGCTTGAGCGCGGCCGATCCGCAAAAGGTGCTCGATGACCTGGCCCGGGCCTCGGGATATCAGGAGCTCTCGGCCGCGCCGCTGCTGTTTGTCGGCCACTCCGCCGGCGGGCCGCAAGCCGAATCGTGCGCGGTGCAGATGGCGGAGCGCTGTTTCGGTCTGGTGCAGTATCGGGGCGGCGGCCCATTTGACGACAAGCCCGCTCCAGCCGGTATTCCCACATTGATGATGCTGGGAGAGTACGACGAGTTTGGCGGCACCATGCGTGATGATGCTGGCCGGGAGGCGTGGGAAGGTGCTCGCGACAAACTCGCGGCTTTTCGCACGGCCGACGAACACCATCTTGCAAGCATCGTCGTCGAACCGGGAGCGGGACATTTCGGCTGGTCAGACCGCAACGCGGCCTACCTGGCTCTCTTCATCACAAAAGCAGCGCAGGCACGTATTCCAGCAGGCGTACCTGTTGATGCGGCCCCGACTGCACTCAAGCCACTCGATCCCCATAACGGCTGGCTTTCCGACCTCACCATCAAAACCGCCGGAGAATTCCAGCCAGCGCCCTATGCTGAATACAAAGGCGAAAAAGGCCAAGCGAACTGGCACTTTGATGAAGAAATGGCCCATGCAACGGTCGCCTATCATGCCGGCGGGTTTGGCAAGAAGAACCAGTTTATCAAGTGGAACGACGGCTACTCAGTTGATGCGGGCGTGCGCTACTTCTTCAACAAGATTCAGTGGGTGGGTGATGGCCAGACCTTCGAAGTGCATCCGGCCTACACCGACAAATATCCGGCGGCAGAGGGCAACGGCGGGCCGAAATGGGCACAGGCCGGCGAACCCGCGAGCCACTCCAGCGCCCCCATCCTGGTAAAAACCGCAAGCGGCCCGATCGTGGCTACGGGGCCCGACAAGTTTCGCATCGAGTTTGATGCCCTGTCCCCCGCGACCGGCGTTGGCCGGCCGACGTTCCTGGCCTACAGCGTCGGAGACAACGAATACGGTTTTTCAGAGCATGTCGGAATGCTCCCAAGGGGCTTCAAGGAACTGGCCGACGGGAAAAATCAGACCATCACTTTCCCGGCCATAGCCAACCTCAAGGCCGATGGTGCGCCAGTGGACTTAAAGGCAACCAGCGACGCGGACCTTGTGGTGGAGTATTACGTGGCAGTGGGCCCGGCGGCGATTAAGGATGGAAAAGTCGCTGTTTCGGAACTGCCGGCACGGGCGAAGTTTCCGCTGAGCGTGAAGGTGGTGGCGTATCAGTTTGGGCGGGGAATTGCGCCGCTGGTCAAAACCGCAGCGCCGGTCGAGCAAACTATCACGATCGAGAAGCCGTAATACGGGCAGACGCCAGCATCAGGCGATCGTAGACGGGCGGGTTTCGGCGTCGCTCATCCACCAGTTGAGGAGGGCAGAGAGTCCGATCAAGGCCATGCCGGCCAAGACGCGATTCTTCACGACGTACTGAATCGCAGTCTCCGGGACGCCCACGGCGGGGGTCAGCCAGTAGCCGACCACCGTGAACAGCAGAAGCCAGGGCAACACCATCCAGACCATTCGGCGGCTTTCCAGGGTGTAGCAGAGCACCAGCGGCACGGCGTACAGGATCGGGAAGTTGAACTGGCCGGGGACGATCATGTCGATGACGGCGATGCAGAGGGTGAGAACCCCGCACATCATCCCGGCCGCGAATCGCTCCAGTGAGCGGCTGATCTCTTCAAAATCACGCCGATCCTCATCGCGAGATCGAAGAAGCGGCCCGCTGGTTTCAAGCCGCTGTCGCACACCCAGCCACAGGTAAGAAATGGCGGTGATGGCGGTCAGGGACAGGGCCGACAACGTACGATTAACCAGGGGAAAGGCCAAAAGGGCTGCTTTGAAGGTCTTGTGTTCTAACCCAGACTTGATCGCGTAGACGCCGAAGGTAAGGAAGACCATAAATGCGGCCAGTTCCCAGAGCAGGCGACGCGAAATGCGCTGGGCCGCCACAACGACGAGCAGAGAATACACAATAGAAAGATTGATCCGGGGAACGACGGTGTCCACGGCCGCGACAGCCAGCGCCGAGACCATGAACGCCGCCAAGGCCTGTCGGTGGGACAACGGCACCCGCTCAAAGCGGGAGACGCCGATCATCATGTCATTGGAAGGAATGGAAGTCATTTTTCAGCCTTGCCTTTTTCCGCCGGGATCAACCAGCGACCGCAAGTTCGATGCCCTCTAGCCGTTTATCGGACCACCACTGAATGCTTCAGTGCGCCCGTCCTACGTCCCATTATATCTCACCGATTCTGGTTCGTTGCAAGACAATATCGGGCATATTTCAAAAATATTCCAGTTGAGCCAGCTAATGCCTGAGCCCGCAACCGCCGCCCGTATGGTCGAAACCGCTCGCCAAAGCCTTTCCCCGCCTAGGCTTCCAGATTACACTGCCCCCGATGCCCCGCTATCTCCCCGACTTTGAGACTTTTTCATCCAGCGCACAAACTGCACAAATTGTCCCAGTTTACAGGAAGCTGCTCGCCGACCACCTCACGCCAGTGTCGGCCTTTGACCTGCTGGGCCAGGACACCCACGCCTTCCTTCTCGAGAGCGTCGTGGGTAACGAAAAAATCGGGCGATACAGCTTCATCGCAACCTCCCCCACGCTCGTCTATGACATCCGGCAAGGCCAGGCCACCGTCATTCGAGGCGGCAAGCAAGACCGCTTTGAATCAGCCGATCCGCTGGCCGACCTCGAAAAGTTGCTCCCCCACCGCAGCTATGCGCCCGACAAAGACCTCCCGGCCTTCACGGGCGGCCTGGTTGGATACGCAGGCTACGACACCATCCGCTACTACGAGGCCGAGAAACTGAAAAACGCTCCCCGCGATGACCGCAACCTCCCCGATCTGCACTTTGGCCTCTACGACAACCTGGTCATCTTCGATCATGTCGACAAGACCATCAAAGTCGTCGCCAATGCGGATCTGACGCAAACGTCACCCCGCCCGGCCTATGACGCCGCCTGCCGCCGCATCGACGCCCTCGTTGCCCGCCTCCAGCAATCGCCACCCGCCTGGATCGGCGAGATCGATCCCCAGTCGCCCTTGCGCCTGGCGTATGAAAGCAACATGACCCGCGCCCAGTACGAGCAGGCCGTTGAGGCCGGGAAAGAATACATCAAAGCCGGCGACATCTTTCAGTTCGTGCCCAGCCAGCGACTGCGCGTGCAGAGCAAGGCCAAGCCGTTTGACGTGTACCGCGCCCTGCGCATGATCAACCCTTCGCCGTTCATGTTTTACCTCAAGAGCCCCGCCTGTACGCTCATCGGAGCAAGCCCCGAAATCCTCTGCCGCGTGCAGGATGGCGTCGTCACCAGCAGGCCCTTGGCTGGCACGCGCCGTCGCGGGGCGTCGGAAGCCGAGGACAAGGCCCTGGAGGCCGAATTGCTGGCAGATCCCAAGGAACGGGCCGAGCACATCATGCTGGTCGATTTGCACCGCAACGATGTGGGGCGCGTGGCCCGCGTCGGATCGGTGCACGTCAGCGAGATGATGAGCGTCGAGCGCTACAGCCACGTCATGCACATCACCACCAACGTCACCGGCACGCTCGCGGAAGGCATGACGGCACTCGATGCCCTGCGCGTTTCCCTGCCGGTAGGAACGGTCAGCGGCGCGCCCAAGATTCGGGCCATGCAAATCATCGATGAGCTGGAGCCCACCCGCCGCGGCCCATACGGCGGAGCGGTTGGATACCTGGACTTCGCGGGCAACATGGACACCTGCATCGCCCTGCGCACTATTGTCTGGCAAAACGGCTTGTACGACGTGCAGGCCGGCGCGGGCGTGGTGGCCGACTCCGTGCCGGCCACGGAGTACGAGGAGACGATGAGCAAGGCCAAAGCAATGTTGAAGGCCGTGGAGATAGCGCAGGAGGGGTTTTAGAGAGGTCCCGGTGTGTGCCCCGCCGTGCATAGCGGTCAGGACAATGACCAGAATCTCTTGCCACGGGACGACCTTCCGATTTTCCGGCGCTTGTCAATCGACAACCCGTCATTCAGCAACACAAAGAACTCGATTTTTCCGCTGCCGTGCGCCGTCCCTAACCCCCCGGCGTCAGCTTCGGCAGCTTTTGCTTTAACGTCAGCATCGGCTCGAACAAGTCTCCCAGCTTTTCCACCCGCTTTACTACCTCCTCGGCCTCGAACACCAGCAGCGACGCATCCTCTTTCTTCAGCGCCCGCTCCAACTCCTCCCACGTCACCGGCGTCGATACGCTCGGATGCTGCCCTGGCTCGAAGCGAATAAACGCACACGGTCGTCTTGTGCTGATCGTTCTGGCTCCAGTCCATAAACACCTTCCCCTCCCGCGCTGACCGGCTCATCATCGACAACACGTGATCCGGATCCTCATGCTCGAACAACCGGGCCATGTTGTGCGCAAACTCTTTGGTCTGCTCGAACGTCGCCGGCGTGTTCAGTGGCACGTAAATGTGCAGCCCCTTGCCGCCGGACGTCTTGGGAAAACTTTCCAGCCCCATCTCCGACAGCAACTTCCGCAGTCGTTTACCCACGCGGATGCAATCCAGCATGTCGGCCGGCGGCCCAGGATCCAAGTCAAACGCCATCATGGTCGGCCGCCCAACATCCTTCACCTTCGCCAGCGAAGTATGAAGTTCCAGCGAAGCCAGGTTTGCCACCCACGCCAGCGTCGCACGGTCCTTCACCACGCAATAATTCACCGCCTCGCCATTGCGGTTGGAATGAATCGCGGCCGTCTGCACCCAGTCAGGCCGGTGCGACGGACAGTGCTTCTCGTAAAAGAATTGCCCCTCCACTCCGCCGGGGTAACGCTTCAACGTCAGCGCCCGATTCTTCAAATGCGGCAGAATCGTCGGGGCCATTTTCAGGTAATAGTCGATCACCTGTCCCTTGGTGAAGTGCGTCTCTGGATACAGCACCTTCTCCAGGTTCGACAGGTTCATCCGCTTGCCCGCGACGCTTACTTCAACAGTGCTCATGCGCTCTTCCGTTTTCGAGTCGCCTGCCCCTTGTGCTGATGAACCTCGTTCTTGATGCTGCGCTTGGCCTTCTCCACGCTGGCCTGCAAGGCGGCCATCAGGTCCACCGCCTTGCCGCGCGGCTCACGCTCACCGTGGCTTACACCGTGGGTGGCCTTCATAATAACCCGCTCCTCCTTGGCCTTCCGCGCTACCATTTCCTTCACGCGCTCCTTGTACTCGTCGCGAAATTCCTCCGGCTTAAACTCTCCCGCCAGCGATTCGATCAACTCCCCGGCCGCCTTCAGCTCGCGCTCTTCTGAGTGTGCCATGGCCGAAACACCATCGATCTGATTTACATCCAGCACTTCGTCCGCGAAGTGCATCGTCTCCAGGCACAATACCCCATCCACCGGCCTGACCGCAGCCAGCGATTCGCGGTCCCGCATAACAAATCGCGCGATCCCCACCTTCCCCGATCGGTCCATCGCCTCCAGCAAAAGCCCGTACGCCTTGGCTGCGTTACGGTCCGGCAGCAGGTAATAAGGCCGGTCGAAATAGAGCGGATCGATCTCCGACAGCTCCACAAAATCCGTGATCTCAATCGTCTGCGTCTTCTCCGGCGCCACCGCGTCGAGTTCCTCCTGGCGCAGCACCACAAACTTATCCGGCGCTATTTCATACCCCTTCACAATGTGCTCAGCGTGAACCTCCTGCCCGTCGGCCGGGCAAAACATCTTGCGCTGCAGGCGCACCTGGTCCTGATCGTGAAGCATGTGAAACCGCACCGGCTCTTCACGAACCGCCGTCACCATTCGCACCGGTATATTCACGAGGCCAAAGCTGATCGAGCCCGACCAGATTGATCGCGTTGCCATAAAGTCCTCACTTTGATCCCTCCTTCACCACCTCGCGGGGATCCTTGTCCTCGCGCAGCCCCTTGAATGACGCCTGTTGAATGTGCCCCTCGTCAGGCCAGCGCCGGTAATCCACCTCGCCTACCAGCTTCGGATCCAGAAAAATCACCTCGCCCCTTTTCGGCACCGCCTCGGCAAATGGATTGTCTTTCCGGCCCAGCCCCGCCAACGCGCGCGTCAGGTCGCGATGTGTTGCATCCGAAAAGCCGCTGCCCACGCTTCCGGCATAATGAAGCTTCCCGCCGCCGCCGGGGCAGTCGTAGTAGCCCAGCAAGAGCGCCCCCACCCGGCTGCGCTGCGTCGTGCCGCGCTCTGGGATCCAGCCCCCGATCACAAACTCCTGCCGCTGAACGATCTTGATCTTCCGCCAAACCCCCGAGCGCCGCCCCGCCTCGTAAACGCTATCCAGTCGCTTGGCCATCAAGCCCTCAAGCCGGTGCTCGCGCGGTGGCCAGCATTGCCTGTCCATCTCCATATTCCACGACCGACAACCGCCAGGAGTTGCCTACAAGTGTCACCTCTTCCAGCAGCGCCCGCCTTTCTCGATAAGGCAGGTCCACGGTCGATTTGCCGTCCAGATACAGAAGATCAAAGATGAAATAGTAAACCGGGATCTGCGTCACCAGCCGTGCCACCTGGCGCGAATCGGCTACGTGCATGCGGTGCTGCAACCGCGCGAAGCTCGGTGCGCCAAGGTCATCCAGTGCCACGATCTCCCCGTCCAGAATGACCCG
This sequence comes from uncultured Phycisphaerales bacterium, assembly GCA_963788015.1. Lineage (GTDB taxonomy): Bacteria > Planctomycetota > Phycisphaerae > Tepidisphaerales > Tepidisphaeraceae > JBBRHH01. Next base: position 316,550 of record CAWBEY010000005.1, on the reverse strand, counting down.
CCGCTCGGGTCCAAGCGCCTCCCCCAGCGCCTCCAGCTCCGGATACCGCGCGGTGATGTCCAACAGATTGCGGCTCTCCAGCCGCATCCGCCGCCCGTCCCAGTAACACAACGCCCGCACCCCATCCCACTTGAATTCAAAGCCGTACCGTTCGGCATCGGCCGGCAGGTCCGATAGCACCGCCATCATGGGTTGGATATGGCTGGGCATTCCCGCGCGGCAAGCTGGCGCATGTTCCAAGGTTCGCGGCATGGCGCGTTCTTCCGAGGTTCTAAAGCTGATCGTCCCTGACGGAAATAAAAGGGCGGAAGGCTCCAGCCCGTGCCCAAACGATTGCGCGTAATGGATGCCCGCGCGACTGTATGTTTTTGCAATTAGCGCGCGGAAAATTGTGTAAGCCCTGTTTGGGGCGCTAACGACAATTTAAGGAGATTTTGTATGCACTTGTGATGTCAAGAGTTACAGTATCCCAGCTTACGCCACCCACCTTGGCTCACTTTGCCCGCTTACAATATCGGACCTACAATTTATGGTTGTAGCGTCTGCTGCACCTACTGGATGTCACTGTATGGGCTACTCCATGTCACAACAGGCCGCCGTTATCCCGACAGACCTTCCACCCGACGCCGACGTCCACACATTTGCACGCCTTCGTCATGCCCTCATTCGTGTGTTGCGCGTCTCCCCCGAGTCGCGCGAGCCCGTCTGCGATGCGCTTGAACTGGTCGAGGCCCTTCAGCAAAAGCTGGATCCCTCGCTCACCTTGGGCTCATCCCTCGCCGCCGCGCAGCCCCGCCCGACGCGCGAACGAAAGACACTTGCGTATCATCTGCACAATGACCCCACCGGCGGGTATCTCATCGAGCAGCGGGAGGGTCAATCCCAGCCTTTCCGATGCCCCCGCGCCACCTACGACGCGGCCGCCCACATCTTGGCCGCCGCCTCCCATCCCCTCCACTTCGACCAACTTCTGGAGCAAACCGGCAAGCGCCTGCGCGAGCGCCAACCCGACTACCGCCTCCGCGTCGCGGTTCGCTTCTGGCTCTCGCAGGATTTGATCGCCAAAGTGCGCACCAAGTACACGCCCACCGACCGAGCCCATTTTCTTCAGGAAGCACAGGCCGCGTGGGAACGCCTCTCCCAAAACAATGCCACCGCCGGCGGCGTCTCACAGGTATCGTCCTGAGCTCATTCAACCCGTGGCGTAACAACCTCACTCTCAGGCGATGGCTTGGGCACCAACCTGTTGAGCGCGATCTGCGATGGCGTCTGACGCCGCCGATGCCGCCAGATCGCATAAACTGCAAAAATCACGGCCGCTGCAATCGCTGCGATGATGAAGTAGTGCTTGGCGTTTCTGATCTTGTCCTGCACGCGCGGGTCGCGAAGGTCGCCGATGCTGTGGCCGGCCCACCAGCCCAAAGCGATCCACATCCCGCCGCTGACCAGCGCCGCCAATCCATCGGCCACGATGAACTTCACAAAGTTGTACCGCGTTGCCCCGGCCGCGATCACCATCGCCCCGCGAATTCCCGCGAACAACCGTCCCACGGCCACCACCCAGATCCCCCATCGCTCGAAGAGCACCTGGGCGCGCTGGATTCTCCGTTCAGTCACATGCTTTCCAATGACCGGCACGCGTGTGATGTTCAGCCCAAACCGCTTCCCGAGGCTATAGAGCATGATGTCGCCGCCCACGATCCCGCACCAGCAGCAGAGCGCCACCCACACGAGCTGCAACCGCCCCTGCCCCACGCCAAACCCGCCAATCAAAAGTGGAATGTCCTCCGGAAGCGGCAGCCCCAGCCCACACGAAAACAGCACCGCAAACAGTACAAAATATCCCCCCGTCTCCAACGCATGCTCCAAAGACTGCATCAATCCAAGCAGGTTCATCGCGCGTTCCCATTTAACAAATCAGTACATCTACAAGGCCGCCAGCCGTGGTGCGGCATTATCAGCCAAAGCCCCACCGGTGCAAACGCCGTTAATGCAACCGAACCACTAAATCGCCTTCGCATCCGCCGCCCGCGAGCCTTATGCTACTCGCCCTATGCCCAGGCAACGCAACCGTCCGCCCAACGACTTCGACCCGAGCGAATACCAGCCATTCTTAAACGCGTTCCTGCGCCTCAACCCCCAGGCACGGCTGGCAGTGGTGGCGTTTCTGGTCGTCGTCGCGATCATCGCCGCCGTCGCCTACATCCAGTCCCAGCGCCATCAAGCAAACCTTTCCACCACGCCCGCCGCTGCGGCGTCCACCGCCGACATGCTCCTGGGGAATCCCAGCAGCGCCACCACCGATGCCGCCAACAGAGACAACTACCTGATGGTGAAGAAATATTTCTCCCTCTCCTACAACAGCAGCTCCGGCATCCCCAACTGGGTCAGCTGGCAAATCACCCGCGATCATCTCGGCGGCGCGCCGCGCAAGCTCACCTTCGATCCTGACGTCGAACTTCCCGCCGGCTTCAACCGCGTCACTACCAATGACTACAAGAGCACCGGTTTCGACCGAGGCCACATGTGCCCCCACGGCGACCGCGCTGCCTCCCAGGAGATGAGTTTCGCCACCTTCGTCATGACCAACGTCATCCCCCAGGCCCCCAACGTCAATCGCAAGGCGTGGGAACAGCTCGAATCCTACTGCCGCGATCTTGTCGCGCAGCGCCAGCACCTCTACGTCATCGCTGGCCCGGATGCGCAGGGCGGCCGGGGCGAGCGGGGGTACATGGATACGCTTCCCACCGGCCGGGTGCTGGTGCCGGCCGAGTGCTGGAAAATTATCATCGTCGTTCCCGAGGCGGGCGACGACGAACTGGCCAAGATCAATCCCAACACCCGCGTCATTTCCGTCATCATGCCCAACGACAACGACATCGTCGGCGAGGAATGGGCTAAGTTCCGCACCACCCCCGCCGCCATCGAAGCGCGAACGCACTTCAAGTTCTTCAACAACCTTCCTCCCGATCTCGCTCAGACGCTGCGGCAGAAAGTTGATTTTGTCACCATCCCGCCGCCCCGGCCAAGAAACTACGGAGGAGAGTGATGCAAAGTTTCTCCGTCGATCTCCTGACAACTCAAGTGGATGGTTTGACTTATCCCAGCGAGTCCGATGCCCCCTTCGACGTCTTCTGCTGGCCGGCAAAGAACGATTCAGCCCGAGAAGAAATCGCCGCGCATGCTCCGCCAGGTGCGACGCTTCAGGAACTATCCATCAATGATTTCTTCGCTCCCTTGAAAGACACCGACGATGCCAATCGCTTTATTCAACTTCGCCGGACGCTCGAAGCACAGCTCTCCGGCCTCACCGTCTTCCGCGCGGGCAGGATTGAAGTCCAAATTTATCTAATCGGGAAAACCCTCTCGAACCAGTGGGCGGGTGTACACACGGTTTCGGTCGAAACCTGATCGCTCAGAGGGGATTCACCTTGGCCGGCGGCATGTTTGGACCAATCCCGCCATTCGGTCATGCGAAGCCCCATGTGCCGCGAGACGCACGCCATGAAAATGGCCACCAGCAGCACGATCAGCGTGATCTGCATCCACGGTAAGGGATGCGACAATAGCCGCCGGCCCTTGGTTAATCGCAGCGCCATGATCATCCCCAGCAACCCCAACCCCATGTGCCCGAAAAACCACGGCTTGCAGGCCGCCCACCACGAACCGGCGACCGCATCGTAAGTGTTGTACGTCGGCCAGAGACGCCAAATTGATAACCCGCCGGTCAGCAAAATCGCCCAAACGCTTAGCCAGAGAATCCGTCCAAAAATCCAGCGCGCCCGGCCGAAGACCGCCAGGCTCTGCTCGTGCTTCAAATCCGCCGTGGCCGCCGGAACAACGATTTCAAAAAAAAGAATCCCGCCCACCAGCAGCGTCGTCCCCACGATATGTGCCCATCGGTAAAGCGGAAACAGAATGTTGGCGGCCCAATCCGGTAGGTTGTTCATGAATTACCGCGTCGTGAATTACTTCTCGTTTATCGCGCCGAAGGTACACGCACTGCCAATGCGTATTTCGCAAGCACTGTATTCAACATCGGTCCAGTTCACCCTTCAACTTGACGCTCGCCCGCGCGCAAGCAAGATGCCCAAACCTATGAGCCATTGTAGCCTCCTTTTCTCCGCTTGCATCCTCACCGTCTCCTCCTGGGCCTGCGCCGCCGCCGATACCTGGCCTCAGTTTCGCGGCCCGACCGGCCAGGGCCTCTGCGACGCCGCCGGGGTTCCCGTCGAATGGTCGGCCACCAAAAACGTCGCCTGGAAAATCGAAATCCTTGGCCGAGGTTGGTCCTCCCCCGTTCTCTCTGAAGGCAAACTGTACCTCACCACCGCCGTCGGCAACGCCACCGGCCCGATCTCCCTCCGCGCCCTCTGCATCAATGCCGCCGACGGCAAAGTCGCGTGGAACGTCGAAGTCTTTCAGCCCGATCAGGATTCCGCACGCTCGATGCACCAGAAAAACACCCTCGCCAGCCCCACCCCCATCCTCACCGCCGACCGCATCTTCGTCCATTTTGGCCACCTCGGCACCGCCGCCCTCGACCTCTCCGGCAAAATCCTCTGGCGGCAGACCAGCCTTAAATATCCTCCCGTTCACGGCAACGGCGGCTCGCCCGTCCTGGTCGACGATCTCCTCATCTTCAACTGCGACGGCCTCTCCGCGCCGTTTGTCGTCGCCCTCGACGCCAAAACCGGCGACATCAAATGGAAAACGCCCCGTAACTCCAAGGCGCGAAAAACCTTCTCCTTCTGCACCCCGCTTCTCATCGAAGCCGCCAATATCAAACAGCTGATCAGCCCCGGCAGCGGTTTCGTCGCCGCCTACAACCCCGCCAACGGCAAGGAATATTGGCGCGTCCGCTACGGCGAAGGCTATTCTGTCGTCCCCCGCCCCGTCTATGCACACGGCCTTCTGTATCTCAGTTCAGGCTTCGACTCACCAATTCTCTACGCCATCAAGCCCGCCGGCGCGAGCGGCGACGTCACCGACACCAACGTCCCATGGACCATCCGCAAAGCCGCTCCCACCACCCCTTCCACCCTCGTTGTGGGGGATGAATTGTATTACGTCTCCGATATCGGCGTCGCAAATTGCGCCGACGCCGAAACCGGCAAAATCCACTGGACCCATCGTCTCGGCGGCAACTATTCCGCCTCCCCCGTTTCCGCCGAAGGCCGCGTCTATTTCCAAAACGAAGAAGGGGCCGGCTTCGTCGTCAAGGCTGCCAAGTCTTTCGAGCAACTGGCCGAAAACGATCTGGGGGAACGCTCCCTCGCCTCGTACGCCGTCGCCGACAACACGCTCTTTATTCGCACCGAAAGTCATCTCTGGAAAATCGCCGCCGGCAAGTAAGCCTCACTCCGGCCATTCCACGTCCGCCCAGTAGAAAGGATGATCCGAAACCGCCTTGTCCTCCCGCCCCGCCTTCACGCACCGCAGCCCCCGCAAGAAAATCCAATCCACGTGCCCGGCCCGCTCCTGCGCCGGCAGCGTGCTCACCGCGTCCACCACGCCAGGCGTTTTCTGCAACTCCCGAATCTGCGGATTGTCATCGCTGATATTCAGATCACCCAGCAAAACCGCCGGCACCTCCAGTGCCCGAAACATCCCAATGACGGCCGAAAGCTGCGGGGCATTCTCGTCATGGCGCGCCAGGTGCGTCACCACCGCCCGCACCGTCCTGCCTCCCACTTCAAAAGTAATCAACGCCATGTTCCGGTTGCTCCCCCCGCCCGTCGGCGAAATCTGAATCCGCTCCCACTGCGTCACCGGAAACCTGCTCAAAGCCGCATTCCCAAAGTCATCATGCCACCACCGCCGCTCTGACGGCAGATAAAGCCAGGAAAGCCCCGCCTGCTCCCCCAGCAACTGCGCCTGCGTCCGCCGCTCCCCCAGACTTGCCCCCCGCACCTCCATCAGCCCCACAAAATCGCACCCCATGATCTGATTCCCCGCCCGGCTTACATCCACCTTTCCATCCAACCCCTTCCCCGAATCAATATTAAATGTACCAATCCTAAACCTCCCCGCCCCGGCCGATGGAGCACGGGAAACCGTCCCATTGAACGCCGTCCCCACCGCAAATCCCGTTGGCCGTCTCACCGCCCCGTCATAGCAAACCGCCGCCGCCACGACCGCCAGGGCCAACACAAGCAGTCGCCAGCGCCCCCTGTTGACCGGTCGCAGTGGAGATTGATCAGCCAAATCGTATGCTCTCTTTCCGGTTTCAGCCGACTGTCCTGCGCAGAGGTTGGTCGGACCAATCAAGGTTGCAAGATAACGCGTACACGTTTGGAGTCCATTGCCAGTGAATGATCCCGCCGTCGGAATTGATCCCGCCCCCCACCGCCCGTTGCTGTCGGTCTTGCTCGTGATGGCTCTGCTGTTTGTCGTCGTGCTTCCAGTCCTGCCCACTCGCGAAATGGGCCGCACTCTGGAAAACCTCAACATCGCCACCGCCCTCGAAATGCGCCGCGACGGCCACTGGCTCTTCCCAACTTTAGAAGGCCTCCCTCGCACCAAAAAGCCCCCACTCGCCGCCTGGATTACCGCTTGGGCGATCTCTCCCCGCACCGTCCACGACTGCTCAAGCCGCGACCCCGCCATCCGCGACTCCGCCTTCCGCCGCCTTGCTCTGGAAGCGCGCTGGCCGGCCTTGCTTCAAGCCTGCCTCGCACTCCTGGGCGTCTACTCCCTTGGCCGTTCTGTTGGCGGAGCCAGTCTGGGCGTCATCGCCGCCCTCATCGCCGCCAGCAGCTACCAATTCATCCGCTTCGCCCAGGTCACGCTCACCGACGTTCCCCTCATGCTCTGGGTCATCACTGCAAACGCTTTCATCGCAGTGGTCATCTTTCAACGCCGAATCTGGCTCGGCAGCATCGGCGCTGGCATCGCACTCGGCTTGGCCTTCATGAGCAAAGGGCCGGTCTGTTTCGTTCAAACATTGGCCCCGTTAATCGTCTGGCAACTCTGGCGCAAATCGCGTAAAGCCACCGCTTTGCAACGAAACCATCGCCGCATCGCGCCCGCCCTGGCCACCGGCATCATCGCCTTTTTTCTCATCGCCACTCCCTGGTATCTCGCCACCTATCTCCAAAACCCCTCCGCACAGTGGCAGACCTGGCTCAAGGAAGTGACCGGCACCGACGCCCCCGACCGCTCCGATCCGCGACTGGTTTATGTCCCGTTCCTCATCGTCATGCTCTTCCCCTGGCTCTTGTTCTGGTTTGGCGGCCTTTATCTCGCCGCCCGCGACGCCCTGCGCAAACCCACTGACGCGGATCCTCAAACTTCAGATCGCTACGTCTATCTCCTCTTTCTTGTCCTGGTTCCCGTCGTCATCATGACCTGCTTCAAGGATCGAAAAGACCGCTACCTCCTCCCCCTCATCGCTCCCGCGGCCGTCCTCACCGCACGCTGCGCCAAAATCTATCTCGCCCACCGTCCCGCCTCCGCCAAGCGCGACTGGTTTGGCTGGCTCCACTGGACCACGCTCATCCTCGTCGCCCTGGCGCTTCCAATCCTGGGCGCGGCCGGCCGAATCAAGAGCCTGACCACCCTCGACCACCGCCCCTGGTTCTCCCCCTCCTTCGCCGCCGCCGCCATCGCGAGTGCGCTCGTCATCGGAGCACTTGGCCTCCGCGCTCACCTTCTTCGCAAACCGGGCACCTTTCTTTACACCATCTTTCTCATGCTCCTGGTCGTCACCCTCATCGAACTCGGCTATCGCAACACCGTCGGCGGCCGCAGCAAAATGCGCCCCTCGCGCAGCTGATCTGGCAAAATTACCCCACAGCCGATTTATATACCTCCCTCCCCAAGGGCCAGCGCGCCTCGGTCGATCTCTCCATCTACCTCAACCGCGTCACCGGCTGGATCGACCCTGACACCCTCAACTATCCTCCCGAAACCGATCATCCAAAAGTCGTTCTCGTCAAACAAGCCCTCCACCAACCCCCACCCGCGCTCCCGGACCCGTGGAAAGAATTCTGGGCACTCCCCGAAGCCAGCGGCGACACATGGCACGCCTTCGTCCTGCCCGCCCAAACTCATAGCCCTTCCTCATAACGGCGACCCGCACCACGGCCCAGTCTTTCGCCCCATCGCTTCCATCGTCGAAATCTCCCGCGGCGCGGGGTATCTCTGCAAGTCAGTCCGAAACGTCAGCCGAAACAGCGTGAAACGATCCCCCGGCGAATTTTCCCGCCGCGTCCTTGCCGATTGCAGCACTGCCTCCACCGCCCCCAGCGTCTCCAGTTTTCCCACATCCCGCGCCCGCGTGATTACGTACACCGTCGGATCGTGAATCCGTTCATCCCGCAGAAACGAAAGATTGTGCAGCAGTCTCGCGTCCGGCCGCAGGTAAAAGCCAATGCGGAAAAAATCCAGCTCCCCATGCAAATCCGAATTGATCATCAGGGGTTGCCCCTGCGCAACCTCCGCCTCCACGCGCTTCAAAAACACCGTGTCCTGCGTCGTCTGGTCCGGCAGATAACTTTCCCCCCAGCAGTACGCGATTGCAATGCCGGCCACCAGCGCAGCCATCATCGGCCCCCCGCGCCGGACCCGCAGCCCGTGAAAAAACACCGTCACGCACACCACCCACGCAATGGCCAGATTCACCGTCACCGCCAGCGGCCCAGGAATTTTTCGATGCAACAACAGAAACGCCGCCGCCCCCGGCAGCCCCAGCGCCAGCAGCCCAAACATCGGCCGCCGCACGCTCTCCTTCCATTCGAACATCCTTCGAGCAATCTGCAGAATCCCAATCGCTCCTAGGATTGCCCACGGCGCTAGAACTCGGCACCAGATAATGATGATGTTTCCGGTGCGGCAGCGACAGCACCACAATAGGCACAATCGCCCAGCACCACACAAACCGCTCCGGCGAAGGGGGCGAGCGCCGCGCATTTTCCACGTCACCAGCAGTCCAACCACCACCGCCGGCGTCCAGGGCGCAAGCTCCCCCAGCAGCGTCAGCGGGTAATACCAAAACGGCTTATCGTACTGCCGCGTCCCCCCCGCATAATCAAACCGCCAATTCTCCATCACCTCTGGATAGCGGTGGTACACCGCCAACGGCCATGCCACCGTCAGTGCCACCAGAATAATCCACCCCCACACCCAGAAATACCGCCGAATGCTCACTCCATCCCGCCCCAGCAGCAGAAACACGCCCACCGAAGCCCCCACCACGGCCGCCCCCACCAGCGGCCCCTTCACCAGATTGGTAAGTCCCAGCACCACAAAAAACAGAGTGACCGCCCACGGCCGCCCACCCCAAAAACTCACCCGCCCATCCGCCTCCCGTCCCCGCGGAAACTGCACCAAGACAAACGGCGCAATCGCCACCGTCTCCAGCGCCGCCAGATAAATGTCATCCTCCGCCAGCGAAGAATATTGAAAGAACTCATACGCCGTTGCCAGGATCAACCCGCCGCACATCCCGACAGCCCGCCCAAACCATCGCCCCGCCATCCACGCCACCAGCAGCACCGATACCCCGCCCATCACAGCCGCCGGCAGCCGCACCACCCACACCGAATCACATTTCTGCCCCAGCGCCACCGACGTCCCCACCGTCACCCAATGCGGCAAAGGCGGCCTCTCAAGCCACGGCCTCCCCCCGCTCCGCGGAATCACCCAGTCCCCATTCCAATACATCTCCCGCGAACACTCCGGCAGCCGCGCTTCATGCAACGACAACGGCCTGCCACTCAAGCCCGAATATCCGAACAACAACAAGCAAAACATCCCCAGCAGACCCAGATCCGAACCTCTGATCGCGCACCGTCCCACCAACGTCCCCGCCCGATCCCCTCGTTCCAATATCTGAAACGCGTCACTCAACCCAACCGCCTCTAGCCCCTAACCCCTAGCTCCTAACCCCTACCCCCTACTTCTGCTCCAAAGGCGGCCGCGGCACCGGTGCCAACACCCGATCCAGCCGTTCCAGCATCACCTTCCCGCCACCGCAAGTTCATCCGCCACCCTTGCTCCCCTCGCCATTCAAATTCCCGAACCGTGCATCGCACAACCCCTTTCTCAGCTCCAGCGCCTTGGCCTCCAGCGCCCGCAGATCATCCTGCAAGTTGGTCCGATCCACGATCTGGTCATATTGTTCCCCCGCCTCGCGCAGCACCGTCACCAGCGTCTCCGGATCCCACGGCTTGGTCACATAGCGAAACACGTTGCTGTGATTGATCGCGTTGATCACCGCCTTGATCTCCGCATACCCCGTAAAAATCAGGCGAATCGCGGCCGGGTGCGAGCTTTTGACCTGTGTCAAAAACTCCACGCCCGTCATCTCCGGCATCCGCTGATCGGTCATCACAACGTGAATGTTGTTCTTCTGCATCAGCTCGATGCCCTCCTTCCCGCTCGTCGCCGTGAACACATCAAACTCCCGCCGCAGCAGCCCCTTCAGCGAAAAAAGCATTTCCGGCTCATCATCCACAATCAAAATAGGGCGCTTTGCTGGCGAAGACGTCATACAAACTCCTTGGCTCGCGTCATCCTAACCCCTTCCTCGCCCACCGAAAAGACGAAATGGCATGCGACCTCAACTTGCCTTGATCCCCACCCAACCCACCGATATCGTCACGCTTCAACTTTCCCCGGAGCGTCCACCATGCCCACGCCCATCCGCGTCACCATCTGGAATGAAGGCCGCCACGAAAAGAAAAATGCCAAAGCCGCGGAAATCTACCCCAACGGCATCCACGGCGCGATCGCCGCCCATCTGCAAAAATCTCCCGATCTCCTGGTCAAGACGGCCGTCCTTGACGATCCCGATCACGGCCTGTCCGAAGCCGCCGTCCGCGACACCGACGTCATGCTCTGGTGGGGCCACATGCACCACGAAGAAGTCGGCGACCCCATCGTCGAACGCGTCTACCAGCGCGTCCTCGAAGGCATGGGCCTCATCGTCCTCCACTCCGGCCATTACTCCAAAATCTTCCAGCGCCTCATGGGCAGCACCTGCAACCTCAAATGGCGCGAGCACGAGAACGAACGCGAAATCCTCTGGGTCACCCGCCCCGGCCATCCCATCCTGCACGGCATCGACGATCACTTCATCCTCCCCCACGAAGAAATGTACGGCGAATACTTCGACATCCCCGAACCCCAGGAAACCATCCTCATCAGCAGCTTCACCGGCGGCGAAGTCTTCCGCAGCGGTTGCACCTGGATGCGCGGCTCAGGCCGAATCTTCTACTTCCGCCCTGGCCACGAAACGTTCCCCACCTATCACGACAAGAACGTCCAGAAAATCCTTGAAAACGCCGTGAGATGGGCCGCACCCACCACCCCGCCGCCCGTTACCTTCGGCAAACGCGAAATGGGCTGGATGGACCGGTGATCCTCATTCTGTCTTGCTCAAGAACTCCGGAATCGCCCGCAACTCCCCGGCCCGATCAATACACGCAATCGTCGTGCTCGCCTCCGCCAGCAAGGTCTCTCCCCGGCGCAGCTCATACCCGTGATCGATCCGCACATGCGTCTGCCGCGCCACCCGCGTCGTGAGGCTCAGTTCCTCGTCGTATCGCGCCGGCGCCTTGAACCGGCACTCGGCCTTCACCACCGCAAACAGCACCCCCGCCTCCTCCAACTGCGCATAACTGTGCCCCATCGCCCGCAACAACTCGACACGCCCCATCTCAAAATACTGGAAATACCGGCTGTGATGCACAAACCCCATCGCATCCACCTCCGGATATCGGACCCGAAATTGAATCGTGTGCTGGTTCATGTCCTTCAAAAAGTATTCCCTGAGCGTAATAAATGCGGGCATTGGTCCGACAAAGCTGGCATCGAAGCAACCGCCGGATTTGGCCGGGCATCTTGAACATTCGTCTTCCCCCGCTAGACTACGGGAGACGGCGGAGGACCCCAAGGCCCCCCGCCGCCAGTTTTTTTCACCGATGCGCAAATCGCATCAGATTCTTCATAAGGACCAAACAAAGATGATCAAGGTTAAGCTTCGCGGCAACGAGACGGCCGAGCAGATGATCCGCCGCTTCAAAAAGGCTTGTGAAAAAGAAGGTCTCACCAAGGACATCAAGCGCATCGCCTATTATGAAAAGCCCAGCGAAAAGCGCCGTCGCCGCTCGCGCACCAAGCCCAAGTTTGTCCGCTAATCCGTCAGCGGCAAGCCTGCTCGGCTTGGCTACAAGTACCTTGATTTCATCGGTTGCCGTCCGTGCGGACCTCGCGCACGAGCGGCAACCTGCGTCTCACCGAGCAGATTAAAGTCGCCATGAATCCAGCCACCTCCGCGGCCGTACATACCCAGCATCTCACCAAGGTCTACAAAGATTTCTGGGGCCGCGACAAGGTCCGCGCCCTCGACGACCTCAACCTCACCATCGAGCGCGGCGAAGTCTTTGGCCTGCTGGGCCCCAACGGCTCGGGCAAAAGCACCACCATCAAGCTCCTGCTGGGCCTGATCTTTCCCTCCAACGGCTCCGCCCATGTCCTGGGCGAGCCGGCCGGCAGCACGCCATCAACGCAAAGATCGGCTTCCTCCCCGAAGAATCCTACCTCTACCGCTTTCTCAACGGCGAAGAAACGCTCTACTTCTATGGCCGGCTCTTCAAAATCCCCCGCAAGGAGCTCAAGCGCCGCGTGCCCGAGCTGCTCGACATCGTCGGCCTCGACGCCAAGAGCCGCAAACGCAAACTCCGCGAATACTCCAAAGGCATGGCCCGCCGCATCGGCCTGGCCCAGGCCCTGATCAACAACCCCGATCTCATCCTCCTCGACGAGCCTACCACCGGCCTGGATCCCATCGGCACCCGCGAGATGAAAGATCTCATCGTCTCACTCAAAGAACAAGGCAAAACCGTCCTCCTTTGCAGCCACCTCCTGGCCGACGTCCAGGACGTCTGCGACCGCATCACCATCCTCTTCCGCGGCACCATGCAGACCCTCGGCCACGTTAAAGATCTTCTGCAAGTCAAGGACATCACCCAGGTCGAAACCCGCGGCATGACCGACGAGCAAATCCAGCAGCTTCGCGCTCGGCTCCAGACCAACGGCGTCAAAGACGTCTCCAGTCACCCACCCCACCACCACGCTTGAAGATTTGTTCATCCGCATCGTCCGTGAAAATACGCCTGGAGCGATTTCGGCATCATGAACTGGCTTCCCGATCTCCATAACCCCTTCTGGTTCGTCTGGCTCGGCATTCTCATCGCCGCCGTCGCCCTGGGCCTGCGCGACTTTAAGCACTTCAGCCTCATCCGCACCTTCGCCATCTCCAGCGTCTGCTTCCAGCAGGCCCTTCGCCGCCGCGTGCTTTGGATCACTCCACTGGTCATCCTCGCCATCGTCGTCGTCACCCATCTGGCCCGACCCGTTGACGCCCAGGACGACATCCGCCAGGCCACCAAGTTCTGCCTCTTCGCCACCGGCCTCCTGCTGGTGATGCTCATCATCATCCTCGCCTGCACCAACCTGCCCAAGGAGATCGAAACCCGCGTCATCTACACCATCGCCACCAAGCCCGCCACCCGTTTCGAAATCATCCTCGGCAAGATCATCGGCTTCGCCCGCGTCTCGGCGGCCATCCTCATCATCATGGGCCTCTTCACCTTCGCCTTCCTCGAATGGCGCGGCCGTGAATTGCGCAGCGCCGTCCGATCGCGCCTGGAATCCAGTGCCGTCGATCCCGTCAACCGCCCCACCCTCGAATATTACAGCACGGCCGGCCTGCTCCACGCCCGCGAATACGGCTCCCCGAAACCCGACGGCCTGCAAGTCTATTCCACCATGCCGTCCAAGGGCGGCAAGGCATGGGTCGCCGGCAGCAGCCAACAGGAGATCCTCGTCCCTTTCGACAACTTCGCCCCCGAACTCAAAGCCAAGCGCGGCGAGTCAGCCCCTAATCCTCAAACCGCCGCCTTCCTCATCGCCCTCCGCCTCGACTACCGCCTCATCGATCCCTCCACAACACAACCCACCACCTCCCCCACCACCCAAATCGCGAGCCAGTCTTCCACCACCCAACCCTCCACCCAGCCGACCACCACCGCCGCCACCCAGCCCATTCGCCGCGTCGGCGTCGGAGTCTCCATCCTCAACGCCAATCGCGAATCCGTCGTCACCCCAAAACTCACCGGAACCCACGACGGAATCCCCCTGGCCGATCCCAACCAGCGCACCGAAGTGCGCGTCGATCAGCAGGCCGTCGAGTTGCTCCAAACCGCCGGCGACACGATTTATCTCGACATCACCGGCCTCAACAACACCTACGAATTCTCGGCCGACGCCAGAGGCCTCAAGCAGCCGCGCGCGGAAATCTTCATCCCCGAACTCAACAAAACCCTCCTCCCAAAAGGCCCGCCCCTGTATCGCGGCGTCCCCACTCAAATCTACGGCCAGGAAATCACCGGCGCCCGCAACGCCAAAGGCCCCGTCGCCGTCTATCAGTTCCGCCACATCGCCGTCCACCCCGATGCACAAGGCAACTGCCCTTTCGAGCTCCGCGTCGGCGTCGAACGCGGCAGCGGCAACGACTCCGGCGACGTCACCGAAGCCGACATGACCACCCCCACCAGCCTCGTCATGACCTTCTACAACCGCAAAACCGCCAGCCAATGGTCCAGCGACATTCTCAGCCCCGAATCCATGCGCTCCATGTTCTTCAGCGTCCCACAAGTCGCCGTCGAAGGGGGTGATTTCGATGTCGCCATCCACTGCCTCACCCCCGGCCAGCGCGTCGGCTTCAAAGTCCCCTCCAGCCCGGCGCCGATTTCCAGCCCGTCGCATCCCTCCGCATGGTCACCGACAACCAGACCTTCGGCTTCAACCTCGTTAAAAGCCTCTTCGTCATGTGGCTGATGTCCGTGCTGGTGATCATCATCTCCGTCTTCTGCAGCACCTTTGTCTCCTGGCCAATCGCCGTGGTCCTCACGCTGGTTATCCTGCTGAGTCACTGGGGCGTGCAGCAGGTCGGCGCTTCCAGCGGCATCGGCCGCCAGGTCGCCACCGATCTCTTCAAAGGCGCTACCCCAGTTCAGGCCCATGCCATCAGCGAATCCGTCGAGGTGCTGAACAACATGCTCAACCACATCTCGAAATTCCTGCCCGATATTTCCCAGTTCGCCTCCTCCGAACATATCGAAGCGGGCATGTCCGTCCCGCGCTCGGTGCTTCTGGGATCGCTTCGGGTCTGTCTCATGTTTGGAGTTCCCCTGCTGCTGCTCAGCTACCTGTTCCTGAAGTACAAGGAGGTGGCGCCATGAACCGCCGCGCCCCCATCGCGATCCTGCTCATCGCCTCCCTCTTCCTCACCGGCTTCGTCCGCGACTTTGTCTCCCGCCAGCGCGAGAAACTCGTCCCCCCCGCACCCAGCGCCGCCCGCCTCAACAACCTCAACAGCTTTTCCCTCGCCCTCCTTCTGGGAGGCCTGCGTGGCCCGCTCGTCATGTATCTCTGGCCGAGCGTCGAAAACCAGAAAAACCAGAAAGACCTCGAAGATATCGACACCAAGATCGAAATGATCCGCCTTCTCCAGCCGGAGTTCGATTCGGTTCACATCTTCCAGATGTGGAACAAGGCCTACAACCTCAGCGTTCAGATGTCGAGCGTATACAACAAATACCTCGCCATCCTCGACGCTCTCGACTACGGCCATCGCATCGACGCCCAGCGCCCCGATAACATCAACATCCAGGTCGCCATCGCCGGCATCTACTTCGATAAACTCGGCGACAGCCAGGAAAAACGCCTCTACGGCAAGTGGCTTCGCCGCGACACCCTCCCCCACCAAGGCCAGGAACGCAGCGGCAATGATCCCAACTTCCGCCGCACCCGCCACGACCAGATGCTCGATGCCACCGGCCACATCCTTCCCGAATTCAAAAACGAGCTCCGCTACCTCGAACCCTACGACAACGACGGCGGCTTCCCCTACGGCCTCTCGCCCCATGCCATCGGTTACAACTACTACAAACGCGCTCAGATCCTCCACGGCCCGCCGTTCAATCAGGAACATCTCCAGCTCAGCGGCCACGTCATCGACACCCGCCCCGCCGTCTCCATGAAAATCTGGGCCGAAGATCTCTGGGAAATCGGCCAGCGCGGGGAGCTCCAGGCCTACGGCTACGACACTGCTCCCTCCGCGATGCAGGCCGCCCTCGCACAATCGGGCTTCATCGGCAATCTTCACGATCCCGCCAACGAACGACTCGCACTCGAACTCCTCGACGCATCCCTTCCCATTGACCGCCCTGTCGTAGACGCAAGCGCCATCAAAGAAGCACTCTTTTCCTACGACCGCGCGGCCAAACTTGCCGCCGACGCCATCGCCGAATACGACCGCCGCCTCAGCGTCGGTCTCTCTTTTAACATCGACAACTACGCCACCCACAAGACATCGCTGCGGGCCATGACCGACATGGTGCAGGCCAACGCCCGCTATCTCCAAGCCATGGCCGCCGCTCCCGATCAACAAGCCCAGCACCTCAAATCCGCCCGCGACCTCTATCAAAGGTCAGCCATCGACTGGTACATCCTGATCTTCAAATACTGGGTCGAAGACGATGTCGTGCTGCGCACTTACCCGCGAGATGCTGAGGGAAAGCAGTACAGCAAAGCCACCATCCAGAACGCCGATCCCCGCCTCTTCCCCGCCCTCTACCAGTCGGTTGCTCAGGCCACCGCCGGCCGCACCTATAAATCAGGACAGGCCGCCGAAGATCTGCACGTCAACGAGCGCGAAGAATACAAGCTCTACATCAACCGCGCTGCTGCGCGTATGCAGCAGATCGACAAAACCCTCGCCCCCTCGGCCGCAAAAGTGCCCTGACCCCGTGCTCTCTCATTGCCCCCGCCCCATCGCCTCCCGCAGCGCATCCTCATCGCGCGGCAACAATCTATCCCACGCAAACGCTTCAGCCGCCGCCAGACAACGCCGGCTCTGTTCATTGTAAAACCGCTCGTCATCCCACAATCGCACGATCGTCTCCACCCACGGCGTCATCTCCTCTCGCGTCGGCACAATCTTCGTCCGGGCCGTGTACTTCTCTGGAATGTCCAGCACAAATCCGGCTTCCCTTAGCAACTCCGGGATGCCACCGCGGTTGCTACCCAGCACCGGAATCCCATTCGCCATCGCCTCCGCCGGCACTCGGCCAAATGTCTCCGGTCCAACCGATGGAAACAGCACGACATGGCTCAGCCGGTAAAATGCCCTGGGATCAGGCACATTCTCCATCACCCGCAGCCACGGAATTCTCTCCACGCGCAGCCCCGCCCGCGTCAATTCCTCCCCCCTTCCCCGACCCTCCACCACCAGCAGCGGAATATCAGGCCGCCCCCGGGCCAACATCGCCGCAATGCGCGTGAACACATAAGTCCCCTTCTCCGGCGTTGGATTAACAAACGTCACATGCCGCTCTCCAACATCCGTCCGCGCCACCCGCTCGGCCACCAGCGGCGTCGGAATCACCACGCAATCCAACCCAAGCAGCTTCTTGTAGTAATCCGCCGCAAACCGCGACGGCACGATAATTCGATTCACCCCCTTGAAAGTTTCCGGCCGCGAATACCCGCAGTTCCGCAGCCAAAACACAGCCGCCACCCCTCGCCGCCGCGCCCGTTTTACAATCTCACGCGTCACCCAGTGCCCGCCGTACGTCAGCAGCACGTCCGGCGCAAACTCCTCCACGCGCAATCCACAAGCTCCAGAAATGGCCCCGCCTCCCCCGGCGTCGGTGGCTTTTGCGTCTGCTCTCTGTCGTAAATCGTCAACTCAATGCCACCCCGCCGCACGCCAAGCAGGCTGTACCCACCACTGTGATGCGGTTGCTCGCTAAACATTTTCCCGCACGCCCGAAGTCGCGCCGCCACTCCCTGAGCACCCCCATCCATCTCCGGCCCGCACAGCGCCCGGCACTCCCACCCGCCCCGCGACATCATCTCCAGGGTATCGCACATCGAGATGGCCGCCCCGCTCGTGCTGTCTGCGTAGCAGTGATAAGAGCACGATAAAATTCGCCCGCGCACCGTATTCATCTCAACCGACGAGCGTAAGATGCTCGTGCTGGCGCGTCCAACCATCCCGGCCGCGCCCGCTGAATATTTTTCGACACCGCCAGAAGATTCGCCCCTCCACCGCGTTATAGGGACAATGACCTCCGCCGGATTACAACTCGCACAACCCACCACGCAGGCTCAGAGTTCTGCCCCGGCGCCACCCACGATTTTTTTCTCCCTCCCCCTCCCAAAGCCGTTAATCGTCGCCATCTCCTGTGCCTGCCTGATTGTAATCGGCATCCTGGACGTGAAGACTGGGCCACGCTGGCCATTGGGATTTCTCTATCTTGTCCCCTACGTCCTGGTCGCGTGGCTCGTCGGCCGAAATGCCGGCTATCTCACCGTCGCCGTCACGGCCGTCGTCTGGCTCGCAAGTCACCTCAAAGGCGCCGGTGCCCCAATGCCCCCAATGGTCGCCGTGGTCAATGCCATCGTGCGCCTGGGATTCTGGTCCCTCATCGTCACCGTCGTCTCCACCAAGCGCAACGTCGGCATCCAACTCGAAAATATGGTGGCCGAACGCACCGCCGCCCTTCAGGAACAAGTTGCCGAACGCCAGCGCGCCGAGCAGGAGGTGCGCAAGCTCGCCTCCCAACTCTCCGAAGCCGAAGACGCCGAGCGCCGCCGTCTGGCCCAGGACATCCACGACGCCCTGGGCCAAACACTAAGTGTGGTGAAGCTGAACTTGATGGCCGCCGCCACCGAACTGGGCGAAGGCCGCCAATACGACCGACTCATCACCTCCCTCCCGATGGTCGATGATCTCATCCGCCAGACGCGAACCCTCATCTTCGACCTTCATCCCCCCATGCTCGAAGATCTTGGCCTGGTCCCCACGCTCCAGCGCATCGGCGACGAACTCTCCGCCCAAACCGGCATTCACGTCATCGTCTCTGAATCCGGCGACCCCCAAAAACTCCCCACTCCACTCCTGAATTACCTGTTCCGCGCCGTCAAGGAACTCCTCAACAACGCCGCCAAGCACGGCGGCGCGCGCGACATTGTCGCCGCCGTCTACTGGCGTCCCGACAGCATCCGCATCGTCATCGACGACGACGGCCGCGGCTTTGATCCCAGTGAGGCCCTAGCCCCCAAGTCTCGCCGCGGCCTCGGCCTCCCCGGAATCTCCCAGCGCATCGCCACCCTCGGCGGGGAAATGCAAATCGAATCCGAGCCCGGCCAGGGCTCACGCATCATCCTCCAAATCGCCCTCCAGCCCCAAACAGAAAAGAGCATCGCATCATGATGGCCAAAGTACTTCTCGTTGAAGATCAAACTCTCACCCGCAAGGGAATGCGTGCGCTTCTGGACGATTCTCCAGAGATTCAAATAGTCGGAGAAGCCGGCAACGGCCGCGAAGCCGTCGAGCTGACCGAAACCCTTCAACCCGACATCGTTCTCATGGACGTCGCCATGCCACAGCTCAACGGCATCGAAGCCACGCGCCAAATCCACTCCGCTAATCCCGACGTGCGCGTCATCATGCTTTCCATGCACAAAGACCGCCAATACGTCTTCGAATCCCTCAAGGCCGGCGCTGCCGGCTACGTCCCGAAAGATGCCGCCTATACGGACCTCATCGCCGCCATTGAAACCGTCCTCTCCGGCCGAACCTACCTCCCCCCGCCCCTCCAGGACATGGTTATGGACGACTACGCCCAGCGCGCCCAGGGCAAACAAATTTCCACCGACCTGGAAAAACTCTCCGGCCGCGAACGCGAAGTCCTCCAACTCATCGGCGAAGGCAACTCCAGCATGGAAATCGCCCGCCTCCTCCACATCAGCGTCCGCACCGTCGACACCCACCGCCAAAACATCATGGGCAAACTGGAAGTCCGCACCATCGCCGGCCTAACCAAATTCGCCATCCGCCATGGCCTCTGCTCCCTATGACCAAACACCACCCCCCAATGTACCGCCGACTGACCTGCTAACGCAGCTCCGCAAGTCATTAATGAGTTCCTTTCACGACCATCTCCAACAAGCTTGGAATAAATTGACGCGTCTTCACCGGTTCGATTACCTTAGACTTTCCGCTGATCCACAGGCCCATTAGCAAAATTATTTCCGCCGCGGATGACTCTATTGCCGGCGATTTCCACGAGTTTCACGGTGCGCGTGTCCCCCGGCTCAAAGCGGACCGCGGTGCCGGCCGGGATGTCGAGGCGCTTGCCGTGGGATTTGGCGCGGTCGAAGCTGAGGGCGGTGTTGGTTTCAATAAAGTGGTAATGGCTGCCCACCTGGATGGGCCGATCGCCGGTGTTGGTGACGGAGAGCTCGATAGATTCCCGACCTTCGTTGAGCGTGATCTCGCCCGGCGCGATTTCATACGCGCCGGGAATTGGGAGAGAGTTGGGGGGACTAGCGAAGGCCGAAAGGTTCGGGATGGGGAGGAAAGAGCCGTAGAGCGCAAGCTCCAGATTTCCGTCTTCGGCGACGATGGGGTGATGGACGGTGACCAACTTGGTGCCGTCGGGGAAGGTGCCTTCAACCTGCACCTCCGCCACCAGTTCCGGGATGCCTTGCATGACCTGGCGGCGGCCAAGGAGTTGGCGGCCGGTGTCCATCAATTCGGCAACACTTTTGCCATCGCGGATGAACTCCAGGATCTGGGTGGCGATAAGGGCGACGGCCTCGGGATAGTTGAGGCGCAGGCCGCGCGCGAGGCGCTTCTGGGCGAGAAAGCCGGCGTTGTGCAGGAGAAGCTTGTCGAGGTTGCGCGGGGAAAGATGCATGTCGTTCTCCTTACCATTTTCGCGACCAGGGATCCTGGCCGAGGAGCGAGTTCATAAAGTGCAGCTTGTCCCGCAAAAACCCAGCGACGATCTGTGTGCTCTTGCCGGCGATGCGGAGGATCGCGCCGTTGGCCAGTGGACTGATTGAATAAAGCATCGCACTCCTTTGCGCTACAGGTTGCCGCGACAAATCCGTCAAGAGCGTTGCAACGCCGCCCTGTAACACCGGGCCAAGAAGCATGATTGTCGCGATGCAGTCAAAGTCGCCAAGGCGGTGAGGGGCATCGAGAGGGCCGTCGCCGGGATCGAGAAGGATGGCGTCCTGGGTGACGGTCTGGCCGTCTACATCAATCGTATTGCGGCTGTGGAATCGGGAGAAGGCCCATCGCTCGCCAAAGGCCAGTCGGCCACAGCTGAGCCAGTCGACGACAGCCAGGCTGGCCGTTGGGGCGAGGTGAAACTGCTGGCGCTGTTCATAGACCGCGCCGGCGAAGCAGGTGATGGGATCAGGGATCAGTGCCAGCATGGCGTTGTCTTCAACGGTTGCTGAGATTTTCTGGCGGCAGGGGAGGCGGCGCGTGCCGGGGTAGACTTTGGTGGAGGCCTGGGTGCTGAGCAGGCAGGTTGTGCCAGCGTTGAGGTGGACACGGAGGTTGATGGTGTCGCCGGCCACGAGGCCGCCGCCGTAGGTGCTGGTGAAGGCCCACAGGCAACCATCGTGGGTCTGGGGCAGCAGCAATTTGAGTGGGCTGTTGGCGCGGACGCGGGTGGCGGCCGTGCTTCCGGCGACGTGGGTGAGTTCGAGAAATCCTTGACCTGGGGCGTGGCATGATGTGCGGTCGATGGTGTCGAGCATGTTCAACTGAGCGGTATTAGACGCTCAGATGCCGGCTGACAAGTTCCGTGTCAAGCTCGGCGGTCGCACCCTGCGCGACGACGCGGCCTCGATTCATGATGTAAAACGCCTGACCAAACTCGCGAACAAAGTCCAGATATTGCTCGACAAGAACGATCGTCATCTGTTGCTCCGTGACGAGTTTGCGGAGCACTTCGCCGATCTGCTGGATGATATTGGGCTGGATGCCTTCGGTGGGCTCATCGAGAAGCAGCACCTTTGGATCGCCGACGAGTGCGCGGGCGATGGCCAACTGCTGCTGCTGGCCGCCGGAAAGATCGCCGCCCATGCGCTTTGACATTGTTTTGAGGATCGGAAACATGTCGTAAACATGACCGGGGATAACACGGCCTTTGTCCGGCCGGGCTTCGAGGCCGACGCGCAGATTTTCCTCAACCGTGAGCCTTGGAAAAATCTGGCGGCCCTGAGCAACATGCGCGATCCCGGCCCGCGCCCGCTGGTTGGGGGGAAGGTGTCCAATGGCCGTACCGCCCAACGTGATGGTGCCTTGTGATGCTTTGAGGGAGCCCATGATATTGCGCATGAGCGTGGTCTTGCCAACGCCGTTTCGGCCCATGACGCAGGTGATTTGGGCCGGCGCCATCGTCATGGTGACGTTGTTAAGCGTCTGCACGGCGCCGTAGGAAAATGAGAGGTTTTCGGTCGCAAGCATGAAAATTTACCTGCCCAGATAAGCTTCGATGACTTCGGGATTGGCCTGTACTACATCCATCGGCCCGTCCGCGAGCACCTGTCCTTCACACAGAACCGTCACGCGCGAGTTGAGACGGCGCACGAAGTCCATGTCGTGTTCGATGCAAATAATCGTATGACGGCCTTTGAGCTCCAGGAGCAATTCCGCAGTGAGTTCGGTCTCTTTGTCCGTCAAACCGGCGGCCGGCTCGTCGATGAGCAGCAGCTTGGGATCAGCGATGATCAACATGCTGATCTCGAGCCATTGACGCTGGCCATGGCTTAGAAATTTAGCGGGGGTGTTGAGGTTTTCAGCCAGGTGAACCCGATCCATCAGGTGGAGAATGCGGTCTTTTTCTTCGGGCGCCTCCTTGCCAATAAAGTTTTTCCACACCACGCGCCGGCCGGGCAGGGCAAGCTCCATATTTTCGTAGACGCTGAGGCTTTCAAAAACAGTCGGGGTCTGGAATTTTCGGCCGACGCCCATGCGGGCGATTTTGACCTCGTCACTGTGGGTGATTTCCAGGCTGTCAAAGTAGACGTGGCCGCTGGTGACGTGGGTTTTGCCGCTGATGACGTCGCAAAGTGTGGTCTTGCCAGCACCGTTGGGGCCGATGACGACGCGAAGCTCATTGGGGCTCACGCCAAATTCATTGACGTTGAGCGCTTTGAAACCATCGAAGGAGACGACGACATCCTTCATATAAACCAGACTGTTTTCGCGGGTCTGGCGAAGTGCGGCATCGGGTTCCATGATTGCGGTGCTCATATGCCTGCCCCCTGGCGAGCGATCTCGCCGGCAGGCCGCGCAACGCCATCTTCTTCATCTTCGGCCGAGGGGGCAGTGGTGGCCGGCAGGCCGACACGGGTAGCTTTCCAGGAGCGATAAAGGCCGACAAGCCCGTCGGGCATGAAGAGGACAACGGCGATGAATAAGCCACCCTGCACGAACGGCCAGGCGTTGGGCAAGTTGCTGGTGAGGAAGCTGCCGAGATAGTTCACGATGATTGCGCCAAGGACCGCGCCGCTTAAAGTGCCCCGCCCGCCGAAAGCAACCCAGATGACCATCATGATCGACTCGACGGGTTCCATTTTGTACGGCGTGATAATGCCGTTTTGTGGCGTGTAGAGCATGCCGCCCAATCCCGCCATCATCGCACCGGCGACAAAGGCGAAGAGCTTCAACGTGACGGGCTGATAGCCGGCAAATCGGAGGCGGCTTTCGTTGTCGCGCACGGCGACCAGGAGGCGGCCAAGTCTGGAAGCAGCGGTGTACTTGCAGAAGAAGTATGTGCCGGCGAGGCAGGCAACGCTCAAGAGATATAAGCCAAGCCGGCCTGAGTTGCTGCTGAGATTGAAACCGCCTAATGAGACAAAGTTGGTCAGGCCATTGGTTCCGCAGAGGCGTGTTTCATTGCGACGAAAAATAAGGACCGCGCCAACGGTGGTTGCCTGGGTGATGATGGAGAAATAAACGCCGCGAACACGGCTGCGGAACGTGAAGTAGCCGAACACGAACGCTGCGAGACCAGGAATAAGAAGGCCCAACAGCACCGCGACGGGCAAAGTGCGGAACGGCTCCCAGAACGTCGGGAGCTTAAAGCCGCTGACCTCGGAGGTGACCACGAAGAGGCACCGGGGGATGCCCTCACCGTCTAGTGGGCCGTGAAGGGCCATGTGCATTCCGATGGCGTAGCCGCCGAAGCAGAAGAACATCGCCTGAAACAACGTGAGCAGGCCGGTGTAGCCCCACACCAGGTCAACACCCAGCGCCGCGATTGCGAGTGCCACGAATCGGCCCAACTGATTTACCGACGAAATGTCGATTGCCTTCACGCTGAATAACAGCGGAACCAGCAGCCCGAGAATTCCAAACAGCACCGTCGGAAACAGGCGGTCTTTTGGACGATTCAGATCCCAGAAGACGGTCGTCTTGCCCGAGCGGCGATACTGCAGAATATCTTCCGGCTTTTGCAAAGGTGTCGGTTCAGACATCGGCGTGCCTCCCCTTAGATGGGAACAATCCCGATGGACGCCACTGCAGGAAGATCACGACGCACATGAGAATCAGCACCTGTCCCCACACCGTTCCAAAAAGCGGCTCGAAGAACTTGGTGAGCGTTCCCATACCCGCTCCTGCCCAGATCGCACCGGCCAGCTTTCCGACGCCGCCCGTAACCACGACAAGGAATGAATTAACGACGTAGTTTTGGCCCATGTCCGGACCAATGCCGCCGACCTGAGTCAGCGCGCAGCCGGCCAAGCCCGCAAGTCCCGCCCCCAGTGCAAACGTGTAGGCATCGATGTGGCGGGTCGGAACGCCCAGAGCGGCGGCCATCGTTCTATTTTGCGTTGTTGCCCGCATCAGCAGGCCGAGTTTGGTCTTCGACATGATGTAATACATCAGCAGGATCGAGGCGATGCAGAAGCCAATGATGAAGAGACGGTTGTAGGGAAGGGTGATGTCCCCTGCGATCACGAAACCCTTTTGCAGCCACGCAGGACTGTTGACGGCAACATTGTCACTGAACTTCCAGCGGATTGCCTGGATGAGAATCAAACCAACGCCCGCCGTCGCCAGCAGAGTATCAAGCGGCCTACCGTAGAGGTGGCGGATCAGCAGGACTTCCATCAGCCAGCCGATAATGGCAGCCGCGAAAAACGAAATTGGAATGGCTGCGATGAAGTAGTAGTTGAGATAAGCATCCGGCTGGCCCGCCGGGGCGAAATAAGCGAAGGCGTGTTGGGTAACGTAGGTCGCATATGCGCCAATCATCATCAACTCGCCGTGGGCCATATTAATAACGCCCATCACCCCGAAAATGATTGAGAGTCCCAGGGCCATGAGCACGAGAATTGAACCGAGGGAAAGGCCCGAGAAGACGTACCCCGACCAATCCACGGTGGTCTGCCAGCTTTGGATCGGTTTGATGGCCGCGTCGTATTGCGCACCGGCGTTGCCCCATCGATCGGCCTCTTTTGCTTCGGTGATGCGCGACAGCGAACGCAGGGAACGCAGCGACGCCAGCTTGCCCGCCGCCTCCAGGCGGGCCTTTTGCATTTCCGCTTCTTCGGGATGCTTGGATGGATTTCCGGCGTCGAGTTCCTCTTGATCAACTGCCGCCAGTTTTTGCTGAAGCAGGACGATCTGGGCCGGATCGCGTGGCCGCCTTGATCTGTTGATTGATAACGAGCTTTTGGCCCGTGGCCGCCGCATGGCGATCGATCAGCGCGGCGGCGCTCTTCTCAAACTGAATGCGCAGGATGCTTTCTTCGATGGCCCGGCGGGCGCGCGGGTGAGTTTCTTTCTGCAATAGAGCTTGCAGGTTTGGAAGATTGGCCTCCGATCCGCTATCCCCCGCTTTAATGACTGCCGCGATTCGGCCATCGGGATCTGGGTCGTTAAAGCGCAGAATCGTCAATGCCTTGTTCACCAAACGCGCTTCGGCGTTGGTAACGTCCACGCTAGTCACATCGGTTTTGGCGACGGGCGCGGTGGTAATCGGCTTGCGGGTCAGGGCATCGAGCAGATCGTATTTGTCGCCGGACACAACTTCAATAACGACCTGGTCCTTGTAAATCCCCACCTGGGATTTCATAAAATCTTCCAGGAAAGGCACGAGGCGCATGTCCTGGGAATTTTGAATCTCCTTGATCGCGGCGCGGCGTGTGTTGT
This sequence comes from uncultured Phycisphaerales bacterium, assembly GCA_963788015.1. Taxonomy (GTDB): domain Bacteria; phylum Planctomycetota; class Phycisphaerae; order Tepidisphaerales; family Tepidisphaeraceae; genus JBBRHH01. Next base: position 290,506 of record CAWBEY010000005.1, on the reverse strand, counting down.
CGGCGACCAGGGCTTTGATAAGTGCTTCGGTTGTCTTGGGCGGAGCGTCGGCCGCCAGTGCCCGCATGGAAAGGAGGCCAACGATAATGATTAGCAAGCCGAGAAAACCACGGCCGGGTTTGCTTTTGGTCACAAGCTCTTTCATCGCTGGTCCGTGCGAATCCGCACATCTCTTCGAAGAGTCCGCCGATGGCCCGGAAAAGGGGGGCGGCTTTTGGCCGCCCTCCCATTTCGAGTCATCTGTTGCGAGTCACATTGCGGGAATTACTTCTTGGGCCCGCCAGTCGGAGCCGGAATCTTGGAGTAATCGGGCCAGAGGTAGTGGCTGTAGGAGTCGGGCTTCACAAGGCCCTTGCTCTGCCACACCATCTTGAACTGGCCGTTCTTCAGGATTTCGCCCACGTACACCGGCTTGTAGGTGTGCTGGTTTTTCTCATCCATCTTCTTCTTGCCGCCGGGTGCATCGAACTCCAGGCCGTAAACTTTCTCGCGCACCTTGTCGACGTCAAAGCTGCCGGCCTTTTCAACGGCCGCTTTCCAGACGTAGACGCCGTAGTAGGCGGCTTCGATGGGGTCATCGGTGACACGATCCTTGCCGCCGGGGAGCTTGTTCTTCTCGCAATATGCCTTGAAGGCGGCGACGAATGCCTTGTTTTCGGCCGTGTCGATCGACTGGAAGTAATTCCAGCACGCCAGGTGGCCGACCAGCGGCGGCACGTCCATGGCACGCAGCTCGTCCTCGGCGACCGAGAACGCCATGATCGGACAATCAGCGGCAGTCAGGCCCTGATTGGCAAATTCCTTGTAGAAGGGAACGTTGCTGTCGCCATTGATGGTCGAGAGCACACAGGCCTTGCCGCCGGTGGCGAACTTCTTGATCTTGCCCACGATGGTCTGATAGTCCTGGTGATGGAAGGGGGTGTACTCTTCCATGATGCTCGCCTCCGGCACGCCCTTGGAGAGCAGGAACGCCTTGAGCACCTTGTTGGCGGTGCGCGGGAAGACGTAATCCGTGCCCAGCAGATAGAACTTTTTGAAGGCCGCCGCCTTCCTCGCTCATCATATATTCAGCGGCCGGGATCAGCTGCTGATTCGGTGAGGATGCCGTGTAGAAGACGTTGAGCGATTGTTCTTCCCCCTCGTACTGCACAGGGTAAAACAAGAGCCGCATTGTTGCCCTCAAAAACCGGCAGCACCGATTTTCGGCTGACGGATGTCCAGCAGCCGAAGGTGACGGCAACCTTGTCCTGGGTGATAAGCTGCTTTGCCTTTTCAGCAAAGAGATCCCAGTTGGAGGCGGGGTCAACGACGACCGGCTCGATCTTTTTGCCAAGGATACCGCCCTTGGCGTTGATCTCGTCTACGGCCATCAGCACGACGTCCCGCAGCGATGTTTCCGAGATCGCCATCGTTCCGCTGAGCGAGTGGAGGACGCCGATTTTCACGGTGTCCTCGGCCCTGCTCAAGCCAGGCAGTGCAGCCAGCGAAAGCGCCGCGACGGCGGCAAGCGTTTTGAGTTTTCCGAACATTCCGAGAAGCCCTTTCATCAAACTCTCCTTTCCAACGAGTTCTTCATTGAGAACTCGCGGCAGCAACGGTTGGTTTCGCGGTTGCAATTGAGAGCGGGCTGAGCCCGGCCTCGGGGATAGCCTGAACAAACGTTGTGCCGCGCCCGATTGGAGAGAAGAGGTCGATAAAATGGGGGACGTGTTACATCTAGCCGATGAAATAAGCTGCAATCGAAGACAGGGGAGTGGAAAGTGCGCGAAAAGAAGTCAGGGATTCTGACCGAACGCAGGTAGTGAAAAAAAACCACCGTGCCCGCGCGAGGAGCAAAGACGAGCGAACGTCGAATGTATCGTGCGATGGCGACATTCTTGGCAACAAAAATGCGGTGAGGCACGGCGGTTGTTAATGGATTGCGGACAGCGGGCTCAGCTCGCGCTTTGATTGAAACCTAACCTACGCTCAAGGAGATATTCATGCGTTTGATCCGAACCTGCGGGATGATGTTGTGCGCGGCCGTGGCTGGGGCGGGATGTTCGATGATGAAGTCCTCAGACAACGCCACGGGAACTTCCACCGCCTCGCCTGCCCCAATGGCGATGACCGTCCCGCCGATCAAGGACGCCACGCACGTGCTGACGAAAGATTCGGCCTTCTACAAATCGAACCCCACCGATAAAGCCGCTCCCGCCGGGATGTGGAAACAGGGAACAAAGGTTATCGTGATCGCGCCACGCGGTGGATACGTGCTCGTGCGCGCTGGCGACAATACCGAAGCGTATGTCAGCCTGGATGATCTAAAGCCGCTTTAACCTGCGATCATTCGCGGCGCTTGTCATCACGGCTGGCTCCTAAGATGTGGGCGACGATCCGGTCAACGCCTTCACCGCGCTTCAGCTGGCTGAAGACGACCGGTCCGTCACCCCGCATCGCGGCCGCGTCGCGCGCCATGATGCCAAGATCGGCCCCAACCGCCTGGGCTAAATCGACTTTATTGATGACCAGCAAATCGGATTGGGTGATCCCCGGTCCGCCTTTACGAGGCACTTTATCTCCGCCGGCGACGTCGATGACATAGATGGTGTAATCCGCAAGTTCACGGCTGAAATGCGCCGCGAGATTGTCACCGCCCGATTCGATCAAAAGCAGGTCCGGGCGGAATCGTTCGTGCAGATCTTCCAGGGCAAGCAGGTTGGCGGAAATGTCTTCGCGAATGGCCGCGTGGGGGCAACCGCCGGTTTCGACGGCGCGAATGCGCTCGGCCGGCAGGGCCTTGTGGCGCACGAGGAATTCACCGTCCTCGCGCGTGAAGATATCGTTGGTGACGGCCGCCAGAGAAACCTTATCCCGAAGCTCCTGACACAGGGCGAGCATAAGGGCAGTCTTGCCGCTGCCGACGGGGCCGCCGATTCCGATGGTAAACGCGCGCTGAGAGAAATCGCGACCGGAAAGAGGCGTTGGCCGCTCATTAAAACGTCCGGGATGATCCCATTGGTCGTGCGTGTGATCGAGAGGAGTGGTGCTCATGATAATTCGGGGCGGATCAACTGATGAAGAGCCGGGAGTAAAGACGATCCTGCGTTCCTTGCAGCAAATCCAGGAGTGGAGCAGTTTGGGCCGCTTCTTCGATAGGCGTGGCACAAGCCTCTCGGGTAAGTTGCCCGGCATCGGCGGCCAGTTCGTGCTGAATAGACTGTCCTTGCAGGGGGCCGCAAATGCCTAAACGCACCGCCGCCGAGATCATGCCGCGCAATGTCGTGAACAGCATGAGAGAGGCAACGCGATCGGGAGCAATCGACATGGCCGCCCCGACCGCGCCCCAGACAGGGGCCCCGTGCGCGATGGCCTCTCGCCGCCGCACCTTGGCGGACAGCGTCTGAAGAAGATCGTGATCGAAAGCCCTGGCGGCCGCGGCTAACAAACCCTGGCCTTGAGCGCGGCTGGCGCGGTTCGCAACGTGGTTGGTGAGAAAGCTTTCAACGTGATGGTCAGTCGCATCAAATGTTTCGGGGTCGCGACAGACGGCCATTGCAAAAGGAACGCTGAAGCGTGCCGCCTGCGTAAGCGCAGTGCGGAGAAAACTCGTTAAATGCAGCGCGTCGGGCAACAGTCCGTGCTTCCACGTCGCCTCCAGCCCCGCGCTGTGCGCGAAGCCGCCGGCAGGAAAAGCCGAGTCTGCCAGTTGCCAGATGAGCCAATCAGAGGGCATAACGTTCGTGTGCACAGTGCGCGGAAGTCGCTTAAACAATAGCTGATGCACTGGGTTTAAGCCAGATTTAGCCCCGTGTTCATGTAGAGTAGAGCAGACTGATGATCGTTGAACGGGTGTTGGCGAATGTGTTTGAAGCGGAGTATTCCACTCTGCCGGCGCGAGCTTGCGATGAATTGGATCTGGAATGGCACGAGGCCAACTTGCGGGCCATGCGCAGGCGCTGCGCGCCGGCCGCGAAGTGGAGATTCTTCTGCCGCTGGGAGTGGGCCTGCGGCATGGGGACGTTCTTCTGGACGATGAGCGTTCGCGCGTGGTGGTGAACATCGTGCCATGCCCGGTGCTGGTGGTTCGGCCAAAGGACGTTCAGGAGATGGGCGTATTGGCATGCGAGTTGGGAAATTTACACGTGCCCGTCGAGGTGACGCCGACCGAACTGGTCGTGTTGAGCGAGGGCCCTACGCTGGAAGTGCTCCGGCGATATCAGGCAAGTTACGAGAAGCAGGTTCGCCGCTTCGCTCCCTTGCGTGCATCGGTCATCACCCGCCCGCGCCTGGCCGATTCATTCCAGGTGACCCAGACGGACCTGACGGAAAATGTCATGACTCCAAAAACCGCACCGGCTTCTCCCACATAACCAGGACAATGCTGCCCGCCGCGTTGCGGACGGTGTGTGTCGTGCCCGGGCCGTTGGTAATCATCGTTCCGGCGGGATATTCGCCGCGCTCGTCGCTCTGCACGCCGCGAAGCACAAAAATGTGCTCATAGCCTGCGTGCTCGTGTTCCGGGAGCCATGTGCCCGCATCGTAGCGAAGCAGTGCGGCCGCCGGCCCGTTTTCCTGATTGCCGTACAGGCGGAAGATGCTGATGCCGTCGCGGAAGGGTTTCCAGTCAAGGTCGTCAAGGTGCGGCGTGTTCTCAAAAACGTCCTTGATGAGCTGGCGGTTGGTCTGCAATGCTGTTCTCCAACGAATTAACAAGCTGATCGAGGGTGGCGGTCCAACCCACGATCGCGCCCTGGGCGCGAACCATCTCCAGAGTAGCCTGTTTGAAGGCCGGAAAATAGCTCTCGGTGCAGTCTTCCAGCAGCAGGCATTCATAGCCGCGATCGTTGGCCTCGCGCATGGTTGTTTGCACGCACACTTCAGTAGTAACGCCCGCGATGGCCAGGTGGCTGATCTTTCGCTCGCGCAGGATCATCTGCAGATCGGTGCGGTAGAACGCCCCCTTGCCCGGCTTGTCCAGGACGATCTCACCAGGCCGGGCGCAAGCTCCGGAATAATGTCGTTGCCCGGCTCGCCGGTGACGAGAATCCGCCCCATCGGGCCCTGGTCGCCGATGCGCAGGGCTGAGTTGCCTCGATTGCGTTTGGCGGGGGGACAGTCAATCAAATCAGGCCGATGTCCTTCGCGCGTATGAATAATGGGCATCTTGAATCGCCGGAATAATTCCAGCGCACTGCGCACCTTGGGCACGATCGTCGTCAGCCGCGAAACATCATTTCCCAAAGCCGCGCCAAAACCCCCCGGTTCGACAAAGTCCCGCTGCATGTCGATCACGACCAGAGCAAAGCCCGTCGTCGGGGCGGTGTAGGGAAACGGATTGGCTGGGACCGTGATCATGGAAAAACTCGATTCATGCATGTTCCGCGCCGTGGCCTGCCATGTATCGGCCGATCACCGCGATGTCCGCCTCGGCGGCGGGTGTCTCATGAACGAACTGCCCGTCAAACATCACCACGATGCGGTCCGACAGCTCAAAAACTTCGTCCAGATCTTCGCTCACCAGCAGCACCGCCGCGCCGCGATTGCGGGCGGCCATGATCTGCGAGCGAATTTCCGCAACGGCCGCGAAATCCAAACCAAAGCAGGGGTTGGCGGCGATCAGAACTTCAACGCCCTGCGACAGCTCGCGGGCCAGCACGGCGCGCTGCACGTTGCCCCCCGAAAGATTGCGAATCGGCGTGTCATGCGAAGGCGTTTTAACCCGATATTTTCCGATCAGATCGTGAGCCTGCCGCCGCACCTGCGGGCCGTGCAGGAAAACCCGCCCGAGCGTAAACGGAGGGCGGTCAAAGTTTCTGAAGGCCATGTTGTCCGCGACGCTCATCTGCGGCACGCAGGTGTTGCGAAGCGGCTCCTCGGGAAGGCAATTGACCTTGTGCTTGCGGATCTGCGTGCGGGTGGCGAAATAGCGCTCGCCGTGAACGTGAACCTCGCCCGCGCTGGCACGACGCTGGCCGCCCAGGACCTCCACCAGCTCGCTCTGGCCGTTGCCCGAAACGCCGGCAATGCCAACGATCTCGCCCGCATGAACGGTAAGGTTCAGATCGGCCAGCGCCGCTACGCCAGTTTCGTCCAGTGCATGCAGCCCTTTGATATGCAAATGCGGCTTACCCTTTTCATGCGAGACCCGGTCGGCGATGCGGGCCGTCTGCTCCGACCCAATCATCATCTCCGCCATCACCGACGGCGACAGGTCCGACACCGATCCAGCGCCAACGAATTTGCCTGTTCGAAGGACGGTGACGTCGTCGGCGAATTTCATCACCTCGCGAAACTTGTGCGTGATCATCAGAACCGTCAAATCGCCGGCAATGGTCATGTCCTTGAGCATGCCAAGCACTTCGTCGGCCTCGTTGGGCGTGAGCACCGACGTCGGCTCGTCGAGGAACAGCAGCTTATTCTTGAGATAGAGCTGTTTGATGATCTCGAGCTTCTGCTTCTGCCCCGCCGCCAGGGATCGCACCGTTGCATTGATGTCCAGGAAGAAGGGCGTGGTCTTCATGAACTCGCGAAGCTGCTCTTTCTCGGTCTTCCAGTCCACGCGCATTGGGATGTCGCCGCGGGAGAGGACGAGGTTTTCCGCGACCGTCATGTTCTGGACGAGCGTGAAATGCTGATAGACCATGCCGATGCTGAAGTGTTTGGCTTCGCGCGGGCTCTTGATCGCGACGGGCTTGCCATCGAGCAGGATCTGGCCCGAGTCGGCGTGGTAGTAGCCCATGATGCACTTGACGATCGTGCTTTTGCCGGCGCCGTTGCCCCCCAGCAGCGCATGCACCGTGCCGGGCCGAACCTTCAACGAAACATCGTCAAGCGCCAGAACGGGACCAAAGCGCTTGGTGATGTTGAGCGCCTCCAGTCCTGGCGCCGATTTGGGTGCCGGGATGGATTTGAAGATGGTGGGGATGGGCGTCATGGCCGGGCTGGCGGAAAGGGTGGTGCTCATGTGATTCCCGTTACGAAGTCTTTCGAGTTCGACACCGCGCCAAAGACGCCGTTTTGCATTTTGACCATCTTCACGGCCGCCTCGTGATTGCCGCGATCGGTGGCGGCGCAGCAATCTTCAAGGAGCAGGCACTCGTAGCCCCGATCGTTGGCCTCGCGCATGGTGGTGTGGACGCAGACGTCGGTGGTGATGCCAGTCAGCACGATGTTGGCGATGCCCTTCTGCCGCAGGATCAGATCGAGATCGGTGGCGCAAAACGAGCCTTTGCCCGGCTTGTCGATGATGATCTCGCCATCGTGCGGATAAAGCTCGGGGATAATATCCCAGCCGCTTTCGCCGCGAACCAGCACCCTGCCGCAGGGGCCCGGATCGCCAATGCCCGCGCCGATCTGGCGCGACCGCCAACGCTTATTGGCCGGAAGATCAGCCAGATCAGGCCGATGTCCTTCGCGGGTGTGCAGGATGTGAAAGCCACCCTTACGCATAGCAGCCAGGACGTTGTTGATAGGCCCGATGCAGGCGCGCGATGCGGAAATGTCGTACCCCATGAGATCGACGTACCCGCCCTTGCCACAAAAATCGGTCTGCATATCGATGACGATAAGTGCCGTATTCCCCGGCCGCAGATCACCGTTCCATGGCCAGGGGTAAGGCGAAGAGTTGACGTACTTTTGTTCCATATCAACCCTCCCTCAACGGCTTGCTGCCCCCAGCTCGGCCGGCGCGCCGACAAAGGTGCGCGTCGGCGAGCAAGTGATAATCATGATCACCAGCGTCAGCACATACGGAGCAGCGCCAAAGAGATAAACATTCGAGGTAAAGCCATTGGCCTGCAACGCAGGACCCAGCGCGCCGGCGCCGCCAAAAAGCAGGGCCGCAAACAGGCATTGCACAGGGTTCCACCGAGCAAAGATGACCAGTGCGACGGCCATCAACCCCTGCCCGCTGGAGATCGCTTCATTCCACACACCAGGATAGTAAAGCGAGAGAAACGAGCCGCCCACGCCGGCCAGAAATCCGCCCGCCGCCGTCGCCATCATTCGCACGCCGTTGACGCTATATCCCATGGCCCGGGCGGAATCGGCACTCTCGCCAACGACGCGGATAATCAGGCCCCATCGCGTGTTATTAAGTGCCCACAACATCGCTGGCGCGAGAACGCAGCCGATGAGGAACAGCACGTTGACCTGCAGCGCCTGCTGGATCTGCGGCGAGCTGCTCCACTTGCCCAGATTGATCGACAGAAGCTGCGGCGGGCTGAGGTGGATCAACGGTTTGCCCAGGAAGAAGGCCAGGCCCATGCCAAAAAACATCAGCGCGATGCCGACGGCCACGTCATTGACGCGCGGCCGGCTGCATAGAAAGGCGTGCAAAATCCCAAGCACCACCCCGCTCGCGCCCGCCGCCAATACCCCGACCCACGGCGAGCCGGTGAGATAAGAAACGCCGTAGGCGGTCATCGCGCCCATCACCAGCGTTCCTTCGAGGCCCAGGTTGATCCGCCCGCTTTTTTCGGTCAAGCACTCGCCGAGGCTGACGAACAGGAAGGGCGCGCTGACGCGCAGATGCGCCGCCGAGGACGGACAAGGGGATGCCAATGATGGGACTAGGCACTGGCCACCTCCGGTGTGCTGAGGACGGGGAAGCCGGTGAACTTGTCTTCCACGCGCGGCTGAAAGATCTTGAATTTTCCGTAGAACGATTCGCTCGCCAGAATCATGACAAACAACATCCCTTGCAACACCAGCACCGTCGCATCCGGTAGATCAAGGTGCCGTTGCAGCACCCCATTGCTGGCGCTGATGCCGCCCAGCAGCAGCGAGACTGGAATGATGCCCAACGGACTTTGCCGCGCCATGAAGGCGACGAGAATGCCGGTATATCCGTAGCCCGCAATCAGCCCCGTGGCGTTGGCACAATGTTGAACAGCGCCGACTTCGATCATGCCGGCAAGCCCGGCGGCCGCCCCGCCCAGGAAACAAACTAGGAGGGTCAGTTTTCCAACCGATAGCCCCGCTATACGCGCCGCCCGAAGATTGCCGCCGACGATGCGGGTGGAGAATCCAAAGGTTGTGTGCTGGATAAAGACAAATAGTACCAAGCAGGTAACTACGCCGATGACCAATCCCCAATGCACTTCCGTGCCGGGAAGGTGGCCAATCGTGTTGGCCGCTCCGATGTCCCAGGTGGAGGGTTTGTTGGTGGTGGCCGGGTCGCGCCACGGCCCTTCGACCAGATGATTAAAAATCGCGATGGCAATATAGGTGAGAAGCAGACTGCTGATGGTCTCGTTGACGCCGCGATAATACTTCAGCGCCCCGGCCATCATGATCCAAAGACCGCCAACGCCCATTCCCGCGATGGCCATCACGCTGATCACAACCGCCGGCGGTGAGTGCTGAAACAAATGAGCCGAGCCGGCAGCGGCCAATCCACCCAGCACCAATGCCCCTTCACCACCGATAATCACCATGCCAAGCCGCGCCGGCAGGGCGGTGCAGAGTGCGGCCAGAAGCAGAGGCGAGGCCTGCTGCAGTGTGTCCTGCCACGAGAAGAACGGAGCCAAACCCACCGCTGAGCAACTCGCCGAAAACGGCAAAAGGATTAACCCTGCAAAAAGCGATAAAGATGCCAAACGGAATCATCGCGGCCAGGATCGCGGCGATGGGGATGCAGACTGCTTCTGCGCCTTGTCTGGCGTGGGGAATGCGCGGGATCCTCATTGTCACTCTCCCGTTACCAAACTTCGCTGCAAACTCGGACCAAAGCGATGAAACCCGTCCCTCTCCCGGGAGATTGCCGGGAGAGGGGCGGGGATTAAATTCATCTCGCCTCAGGGCATCGCACCGACCACACCCTGCACCAGGTAGTGCATTCCTTCAAGCGTAGGATCTGTCTGAACGTGCTCTTCGCCGGCCGGATAGATGTCCTTGCCGGTGTTGTCCTTCAACGGGCCCTTTGAAGATGACGAACTTGCCGTCCATGAACTTCGCCTTGGCGGCATCAGCATCCTTCTTGGCATCGTCGTTCACGGCCGCGCCATAAGGGGACATCTTCACGAACCCATCCTTCAGGCCGCCACGCACCGTGTGCTCCCACTTCTTACCCGCCTTAACCGCTTCGATGTAAGCGGTGTAAGGCTTGGCCCAATTCCATTCAGCCCCGGTGAGATAACCCTTGGGGGCCAGGGGCGCGCCGTTGCTGTGATAACCACAGCTATAAATGCCGCCATCCTCGGCCGTCTTGATGATCGTCTTGGGGCTGTCGACGTGGCAGGTCAGAACGTCGATCCCGCCGGCAATCAGACTCTTGGCGGCCTCGGCTTCTTTCACCGGCTGAAACCAGTCACCTGTGAAAACAACAGTGGTAGTGATCGTCGGATCGACAGACTGCGCGCCCAAGGCAAACGCATTGATGTTCCGCAGCACCTGCGGGATGGGCTTGGCCGCGATGAACCCGAGTTTTTTGCTCTTGGTCGCATGGCCGGCCACGATGCCCGAAAGGTATTCGCACTCGTCGATGTATCCAAAGTAGGTGCCCACGTTCTCAGGCGTCTTGCCTTCGACAAACGTCCCGCCGCAGTGGAAGAACGTCACATCCTTGTGCTTGGGCGCCTCATCGAGCACGGATGGGTTGAAGTAGCCATAAGACGTCGGGAAGATAATGTTGGCGCTGTCGTGGCCAATCATGCTCTCCATCGTCTTGGCGACTTTGTCGGTTTCGGGAACGCTCTCTTCCTCCATGACCTTCACGCCCGGCATCGCCTTCACGGCCGCCGCCCCTTCGGCGTGGGCCTGGTTGTAACCATAATCTTGTTTCGAGCCGACATAGATGAAGCCAACCACAAGCGGCTTGTCGCCGCCACCCCCCGCCGTGCCCTTATCATTCGTCTTGTTACAGCCACTGCCCAGCCCGATGGCGCTGGCCGCCAGAAGAATCGCCGCGGTTTCGCGCTTGCCGGTGAATGCAGCGCGGAACCAATTCAAACAGTTCATGTTGCCTTCCTTTTGTTTGCGAACGGTACTGGCGTGTCCAGACAAGGCCTGCCCATGGCCTATAGGTCTATGAGCAACGCCGATACCAATAATGCCGTGGGTCTGAAAGCTTATTTTCCAAGCAATGCCGGCCGATTGGGCGCACGCGCCTTTTCCGCCGGCTGTTCTACAGCTAGGCAACTATAGAAAGGCCGCGCAAAACCTAAGCAAATGTTTTGCGCGGCCCGATGTGCCAATTGCAAATTAGAAGTTGACGCCGACGCCAACAGTGCCGCGGAACAGACTCCGCTGGGTGTTGCCGCTGAGGGCCGTACCAGCTCGCTTCAGCGCGTCGTTGATCAGGTAGTAATACTGAACGCCTGCTTCAGCATGCCAGTGACCAAAGCGTGCAGGGATGAATCCCAGCGGAACGCTGACATTCACGGCCGTCGAAATCAGGCCAAAATTCCCATCCGGTTCAGCGCTGACGCTTCCCCCAAAGCCCGTGCCGCCCCGGCCCCAGTAGCTTTCCGGGCCAACCGAAAAGTACGTTGGGAATGTAAACGTCAGCGGATAGTCGGGCGAGAACTTATACGTATAGGTCGGAACAATTCCGGGCTCGACGTAGAACGTGCCGCCGTTTTTGCCCAGGCTGACGGTGGAGTCGCCATAGACGCCCCAGAAGACGTCCACGTACGGATGCAGCGCAAAGCCGCTGGTGCCCCAGAGGGCCGTGTCGTCGTAGCTGAATTTGAAGTCAATGTTGTGTTCGGTGCGAGGCTTGGCCAATGTGGAATTGGGAAAGTTCCAGGCCCCGTACGTGATATCGATCTTCAGTTCTTTGGTGAGATTTCCGCCGAACGAGGCGAAGAAATCCATTTCGTTCCAGGCGCCCACGCGGGCGTCGTTCTGGTGAAGATTGATGCTGTTCCAGACGCCCACGACGGCCGAGGCGCTCTTGAATGGCCCGACATCCCCCAGCAGAAACACAATTCCACCAACCGGCTGGATAACCAGGCCCTGATTTTCCACGACTAAGCCGCGTGGCGTGATGTAAGCCGTCGTGAACGGCACGTCAATGAAGCCGTGAATCTGTGGAGATTCGGGTGGCGGAGCCGCCTGCAGCAAAACGGGCTTCTCGTCCACGCGTGCCTGTCCCGCCGGCGCATCGGCCTTCTGCACCTGCACCGACGGGGTCAAGGTCAAATCCGCGTCTGTTGCTTCTTCCGCCACTGCTGAAGTGGCCCAGGCCAGCCCGGGCAACGCCAGCGCCGCAAAAACCGCCGAACGCAACACACTCTGCTTCATGCTCATGTCAACCTTCCCATTCGAGATGTGCGGGTGGCACTTCGCTTTAAGGGAGAATCCCTCGCACCCGCAATTTGCGCAATTGGTGGCCTCAGAATGCAACAACCGTAAAAGGTGTTCTGCCCTTCAGCCCAATCGCTCCAAAGCGAAGTCTGTGCCAACATCACAAATTCGCTCCCAGCCCGCCCGGTTAAGCGCCAAAGACAGTATAAGTCCGGCCAAACCCCCAGTTTTTGCGACTATAGAAAATCAACATCGATCATATTAGATACGTCTATCGTTGACCTTAAATTGGGCAGTCGGCCGGTTGCCCGAAGGATTAGCGCGCTTTTTAAGAATTGGATAAGACGGAACGCAATCTACGTCGAGGCAAGAAAGTTTCTCCACCCACCAAATGAGGAAATGTCTCGCGCCCCGCCGTCGCGTGTCCCTCGCACAAGAAACCCTTCACACTGCTTCCATCCTCCAAAGCGATGGTTCCAATGGCCAGCGGCGCGGGGATGGCCGCCACAAATTTTCCAAAGCCCTCTGCCCCGAGCGCCCACACCTCCACCTCAATAGCCGCCCCTTCATCGGCCATCCGCAGCAACCCCGGCTTCGGCGGCGTCGTCCCCGGAAGCGCAACCAGCTTGTAGCAGGGAGCCGTCTTGCAGCTGTGCACAAGACTGCGCCGAGCTGCGTGAGCTGATGATTAAGAGGCTGGCCCGCCAGATGCGCCCGAACAACCGCGACCTCAATCTCATCAATTGGCACAGAAGCGGCCGCCTCGCCTTGCGCCCCCGGCGTCGGTGCTCCGGTCGCCCCAAGCGCCAAACGAGTGACCTGCTGATCCGCCGCGCCCAGTCGCAGCAGCAGCGCATCCTGCCCCGCAGGCGCGATCAGCGTCACGCCCGTCGGCAACCCATCCGGCAAAAAACCATTGGGCAACGCCAGCGCACACAGATCCATCAGGTTGACGAAGTTGGTGTAATAGCCCAGTCGCGTGTTAAGCCGCAACGGATCCGCCTCCACCTGTGCGATCGTGTAGATCGTCGGCACGGTCGGCACCAGCAGCACATCCATCTCCCGCCATTCTCGCTGGGCGGCCGACCGCAGGGCCTGAAGTTCATACATTCCCTCAAATACGCTGACTGCATCATGCCTTCGAGCGTCGCTGAGAATACGCCGAGTCACCGGCAGAATGGAGTCCGGGCAATTCGCGACAAAATCTTTCAGCACCGCAAGCCGCTCGGCCACCCACGGCCCCTCATACAGCAGCTTGGCGGCCGCGGAAAAAGGTTCGTAATTAATCCGCGTAATGGCGTGCCCACACTGTGCAAAGCGTTCAACGGCCTGGTTAAACTGCGCTTCCGACGCCCGATCGCCATGAAATTCCAAATCAACATCCCGCGGCACGCCAATGCGAAGGCACTGGGGATTCACAGGAGACTGGCGGGCAATATCCCGCTGCGAGCGCGAGAAGGGATCACGCTCGTCATAAGCTGCCGCGACTGCGCATCACGGCTGCCGCATCATCGCAAGTCAGCGAAAAGATCGACACACAATCCAGCGACTTGCAGGCCGGAAAAACACCCGCAGCGCTCAGCAGGCCGCGCGACGGCTTCATGCCCACAATATTATTAAACCCCGCCGGCACCCGGCCAGATCCGGCGGTGTCCGTCCCCAGCGCAAAACTCACCAACCCCGCCGCCACCGCCACGGCCGATCCAGAGCTTGATCCCCCGGAAATGTATCGCGGGTTAAAAGTATTCCGGCACGCACCATAAGGCGACCGCACGCCAACCAGCCCGCATGCGAATTGATCAAGATTCGTCTTACCCACCAGAATCGCACCGGCCGCGCACAATTTCTCAACAACGCTCGCCGACCGCGAAGGCCGATACGCAAAATCCGGGCAGCCGGCGGTCGTTGCCAGGCCTCCCACATCAATATTGTCCTTGACGGCAAAAGGCACACCCAGGAGAGGCTGCGCCACCCCCGCGCGGTGACGTTCCCACGCCGCCAACCATTGCGCTTCAATCCCGGCGAAGCTAACACGGGCGATCCACACGGCCGGATCTTCATACTTCTCAATCCGCTCCAGAAGCATGGAATACAGATCGAAAGGCCGCTGTGCATGACCAAAAAAATGCGCAACCGAGCGCAAATCGAGGGACTGCGAAAGGGATGACATAGGCAGGCAATCTGGTGCAAAGACGAAACGCCCGGCTGGGGCTGGTTCGCCAGGCAATATACGCCGCGGCCCAAGTCGGTCAAGATCGAAGGCAGTCGAAGGCAGGCACCAGAATCGTCGTGCATAATCACGAGCCAAGAATTTTATGTAGTGCCCTTTCAGCCTCTTTGGTCAAACAGTAAACGAGGAGGTTTGTTTGCAGGGGGCAGCCCAAAGCAGCGGCTTCTTCTGTTTTACAAAAAAGTGACGTCATACTGTTCGACCGACTGTCTGATTGAGATTCCGTTTTCCGCTTCCTCCACGACATCCGAATTCGTCCGCGACGCCGGGTCCCAAACCTCATCACCCCCCACCCCAAACCAGAAAACGCTCATCAAACAATCGCCCCATAAACTCTCCCCCATCACTCCTGCAACGCCCAAATCCATCCATCCCAAACCTCTTCGCTCACTTTTCCCCTCCACCACCTAACCCACCCCCCTTTCCCGCCGATACGTCCTTTGGAGAGTTCGGCCCTATCAATGCTGGGATCGAACTTTCCAACGGTTTTCGGACGCACAACTCCGTGCAATGCCCTTCAGGGCAGCCAAAGCCGTAGCGTTGAGGGTTCCGTTTTTATTCACCGTTGTGTGGCCCGATCCCGCCCAAACCGGCGCCGGGCCCAGAGGGAGAGTCATGAAGAGTGTTTCTACCATCAAGAAGGCCGCCTGGTCCACCCTGGCTACCTTTGGACTTCTTACCGGCAGCGCCTTCGCTGGCGGCGTTAACGTCGGGGTCGGCGTTGGTATCCAGATCGGCGACGCCCCCCCGCCGCCGCCCGCCGTCGTGGTTATTGAGCGCCCTGTCGTCGTCGATACCTACGTCGTCGGCTACCGAACCAATCTCTACGACGCCGACATGCGCCTGCGTCTCGCCCAGGCCGACCAATACCATGCCAGCGAGAGCCTCGAAGGGGCTCGCCGCCATGAAGGCGAAGTCGCCGTCGCCCTCGAAGAAGAAGAACATGTGGCCGCCGATCTGCACCGCCAGGTGGGCGATGCGGACCTGAGTCTGGAAGCAGCCCATGCCGCCTGCGCCACGCCGCCGAAGACGCAACCAATCTTCGCACCCGGCTGACGGCCCTCGAGCAGCGCATCGGCTCCGCACGTTCAGATCTCGACGCGGCCACCACCCTGCACGACGCGGCCGGCATCGCCGATGCCACCGACCGCCTCCACAAAAACCAGGACGCCGCCGCCGCCACCAGCGCCGACCTGCATGTCGCCGAAGAGCGCTTCGCCGCCGCCCGCGGCGCTGAAGACCGCGCGGCCGCCGCCGAAAGCTCCCGCGCAACCCTGCGTGCCGCCGAGGAGCATGTCGCGCATCTCCGCCTTGAGTTCGACGCGGCCCATGAAGGCGTCTTCGTCGCCCAGTCCCGCCTCACCGCCGCCAATGAAGCCGTCTGTATGGCGCTGCACGATCGCGATGAATCGTTGTGGCTCATCCACCGCGACGAGATCATCGCCGGCCGCTGCGACTTCAACACCTGCGGCTTCCACATGGATCTGGCCGTCTTCGGCGGCCACATGCCCCGCGACCCTGAAGTCATGCACGCTTACTTCGTCCACGACGTCACCTACTGGCGCGAGCGCCCCGTCGAGATCCAGACCCGCGTGATCGAGGTCGACCAGATCACCGAAGTCACCCGCATCCGCGAAGTCCAGCGCGCTGCGCGAGCCCGACCGCATCAAAGTGGCCATCGACTTTGAAGTCAACGTCAAGATCGAAGACCGCCGCAAAGTGGCCGAGCACGTGAAGGTCGAGCGCGAACGCTTCGTCGTCGAGCAGACAGAGCGCAAGACAGCGGCAAGCGAAGGCCGCAAGCCCAAGGTCACCTACGTGGACCGGACCAACATCAACACCGAAAACGTCAAGAACATGACGACGGTGAAGAACGTCACCAACGTGACCAACGTCAAGAACGTCACGAACGTGACCAATGCCAAGACCGACCCCAAACAGGTCCAGGCCGAAAACAATCTCGCGAAGGCCGAGAACAACCTGGCCAAGTCCAACGCCGAGCTAGCCAAATCCAACGGCAAGCTGGGCAAGGACGAATCCAAACTTGCCGACGCGAACAAGCAACTGGCGAAAGACGACTCGAAGTTGGCCAACTCCAACGCGAAGCTCGCCACCGCCGACACCAAGCTTGCCAAGGAAGATTCGAAGCTGGCCGGCGCTAACAAGCAGCTTGCCAAAGAAGATTCGAAGCTGGCCGGCGCCAACAAGCAGCTTGCCAAGGATGATTCCAAGCTGGCGGACGCCAACAAGCAGCTTGCCAAGGACGACAGCAAGCTCGCCAACTCCAACAACAAGCTCGCCAGGGACGGTGCGAAGCTTGCCGGTGCAAACAAGCAGCTTGCGAAGGAGGATGGCAAACTGGCCGACGCCAACAGCAAGCTGGCCAAGGAGGATTCAAAGTTAGTCAAGGAAGACAAGCAACTGAGCCAGGACGAGAAGGAACTCGCACGCCTGCGGGCCGAAAAGTCGGCCGCCGACAGGACCGCCTCCAAGACCGCCCCGCGCTCAACCGGCTCTGATCGACCCGCGCCCGACAGCAAGCGTCCCACGGACGACAAGCGCTCGGCCGACTCGCGGGCAAGCATCCCCGAGCCGCGCCGCGATCGCCTGCCGGCCGAAGATACCTCCCATCGCGCCACCCCGCCCGAATCGCGCCAGCCCGCCGCCCAGGCCCTCCGCGACCCCAAGTCGCAGAAGCCCGCCAGCAGCGGCAAAGGCACCGACGTCGCCAGCAGCACCGCCGGCGACGACGCAAATCGCGGCCGGTAATCCCCCGGGCCCCCAATTGATCCCTCAACCCCGGCGGTTGGCGCATAGAGCACCAACCGCCGGTTCCTTTTATCATTCAGTTCCCCGCTACTTCTTCCCTGCCCCGGCGTCCGCCGCCCCCTCCAGTCCCTTGCCCTCCACGTTCTCCACCGCGATTTTCGGTCCCTCAAACTCGGTGACATTCATCTCCCGCAGCTCCACCTTCACCGCATTGCGAATCACCATCCCCTTCTTGCACGTCCCGCTGAAATCCACCAGCGACAGCCCGTCAATCGGTTTCTCCTTCAATCCCACCGCCTTGAGCACCGTTCCTCCCTCCATCTTCACACCTTCGACATGAATTCCCGCGATTCGAGTGATTCC
Organism: uncultured Phycisphaerales bacterium; assembly: GCA_963788015.1. GTDB lineage: Bacteria > Planctomycetota > Phycisphaerae > Tepidisphaerales > Tepidisphaeraceae > JBBRHH01. Next base: position 272,913 of record CAWBEY010000005.1, on the reverse strand, counting down.
CTCCACGCCTGCCAGCGGCTCTGGATCGGCGTTGTACGAGACGTTCATATTCAACTCCACCGCAATCTGCGCCGCGGTCTTCAGGTCCTTTGCGCTGATGTCCTCAATAAACCCGCCCCGTCCCTCGCGCGTCTTGATCCGAAGCTGCGCAGTTCACCCCCGCCTCCACCACGCAGTGCTCCACATGCACACCACGAATGCCTCCGGACACCTCGCTTCCAATGGACACCGCCCCATGCCCCGCGCGAAACGTGCAATCGACAACCGTAACGTCCTCGCAAGGCCGCGCAAGTTTCCTCCCCTGCGCCTTTGCCCGATTTAATGGCGATACAGTCATCCTGCGTGCTGAAGGTGCATTTCTCAATCCGAAAGCGCCTGCACGAATCCGGGTCGATGCCGTCGGAATTATGCCCCCTGGTCTCGAAAGTCACTCCAATCACCGACACGTCATCGCAGAAGGTTGGATGCAGCGTCCATACCCCATACTGCTTCAGCGTCACTCCCTCCACGCGCACGCCCTGACACTCCACCATCTCCACCAGCGCCGCCCCCCGCGGATCCCGCAGCTTGCCTGCCGCCTCCGCGCCGATGATCGTGCCCTCCCCCACAACCACCACCTCTTTGGCATTCTCCGCATGGATCAGCGCACGGTGCGCCGGCGCATCCAGCCCCTCCCACCGCGCCCTTCCCAGTGGATAATCCGCGATGTCCGAGCTCCCAAGCAATATCGCATCCTTCGCAAGCTTCAGTGTCGTATGCGACTGCATCACCACGCTGCCGATCACATATTTCCCCGCCGGCACAACCACTTCCCCCCCACCACCAGCCCCGCACGCGTCCAGAGCTTTCTGAAATGCCGCCGTATCCTTGGTTTTCCCATCGCCCACGGCCCCCTGCTCCCGCACATCCAGCCGCGCCCCCTTCTCCTCCGCTCCACGCGCCAGCGGCACAACCCACAACCCCGCCAGTAAAAGCACACTCACATTTCGAAAGTAAAGTCGGGTCATATAACTTCATCTTACCCGGAGCGCTTCCTGTGATCTCTCCCCGCCCGCCGCCCGCGTGGTACAATCCCGCCATGATCCGAACCCTACCCCTCGCGCTCCTTCTGGTCCTCCCTCTTAGCGCCTTCGCCGACTCCCCCATCCCCAAATTCGAGAAGCAGGTGATCGACGCCAAAGTCGCCATCGGTTACGGCGTGGCCATCGGCGATGTGGACGGCGATGGCAAGGCCGACATTCTGCTGGCCGACGCCAAGCAATTCGTCTGGTACCGCAACGGCGACTGGAAAAAGTTCCTCCTGGCCGAAAACCTCACCCCACAGGACAACGTCTGTATCGCCGCCCGCGACATCGACGGCGACGGCAAAGTCGAGATCGCCGTCGGCGCTGGCTGGAACCCTGGCGACACCGTCAACAGCGGCTCGGTCCATTATCTCCTCCGCCCGGCCGACCCCACCCAGAAATGGGAGGCCGTCACCCTCCACCACGAACCGACCGTCCATCGCATGGGCTGGGTCAAAACCGCCGACAACAAGTTCGAGCTCGTCGTCGTCCCCCTCCATGGCCGCGGCAATAAAAACGGCCAGGGCGAAGGCGTCCAGGTCCTCGCTTATGACATGCCCAAAAATCCGAAGGATGAATGGAAGACGCGCGTGCTCGACCAGTCGATGCACATGACCCACAACTTCACCCTCATCCCCACCGCCACGTCCGATCAATTGCTTCTGGGCGGCAAGGAAGGCGTAAAGATCCTCCTCCCGGCCAACGAGGCGTTAAAGCTCCCCGACTGTGGCGGCGTCGGCGAACTGCGTCAATCGTCCACCAGTCCCGCCTTCCTCGCCACCATCGAACCGATGCACGGCAACCAAGTTGTCGTCTACCAGCGCACCGGCGACGACTGGAAGCGTCAAGTCCTCGACGACACGCTCAAGGAAGGCCACGCCCTCGCCTGCGCCGATTTCCTGGGCACAAAACACGACCAGATCGTTGCCGGCTGGCGCGCCCCGGACAAAGACAAAAAGGTCGGGATCAAGCTCTTCATCCCCGACGAATCCCTCACCCACTGGCAAACCATCGTCCTCGACGACAACATGGCCTGCGAAGATCTCAAGGTCGCCGATCTCGATGGCGACGGCCGCCCCGACATCATCGCCTCCGGCCGCTCCACCCACGATTTGGTCATCTACTGGAACAAAACCGGCAAGTAAGAGGTCGCACCTTCAGCCCTTGCCCCACCAGGAGAGATCAATCTCCGCAAAGACATCATCGTGCGCATCCATGTCCTCCACCTCCGCCCGCTGCACCCGGCCCATTGCCCCGCCTCCCGCCAGGCTTGATGCAATGTTCGACGCCCGCTCAAACTGTGTCGCGTGTCCGCTGAATCGCTTTATCCCGTAATCCACCGCGCCCCCTGAGTGAATCACGAATGGCCAGTCACTCGCCTGCAGTAGAAGCAACTGCCGCCCCGCCCGCTCCAGCATTTCTTTCACCTCCCCATTCTTGCGCCACGGCAGTTCCTTCAGCAGCCGCAGCATCCTCTCCTCGGCTCGATACTCCACCTCCCACATCCACTTCGAAGTTTCATTGAACCACACCCGATGATCCCCGCCTTCGCCCCAGCTTCCTTCCGGCAGTCGCATCACTTTGTCCGGGACCTTCTCCTCCAGCACCCCCTCTGCCGTGCTTAACTCCACCTCCGGCATCGCATTGATTGTCAGCATCACATCCCGCAAATATCGCGGGCCTTCAAACCACCAATGCCCAAACAACTCCGCATCAAATGGCGCCACCACCGTCCCGCGCCGCCCCGTCTGCTCCCGATATTCCCGCAGCGTTTCGCGCACCACGCCACAAAAATGCTGCGCATGCTCGTAAATCTTCCCGGCCACGTCCCCCGGCCGATACGCCTGCTTCGCCCCCAGATCCGTGCTCACATCCGTCACCTTCCAATACCGCAGCCCGCGCTCCCCATGCTTCTTGTGAAACTCCAGATACTCCCGCGCCCCGGATATCCGATCCGCCCGCTCCACACCTGCTCGCTTAATCGCGGGTGCCGCCCAAACGCAAAACATCCCGGCGCCTCCGGCCTGCTCGCCACCCCCACCGGCTCCAGAACGTTCTTCCATCCGTGCCGATGATCCCAATACAACTGCGCTCCCCCATCTCCTTAAACTTGCCTCCCTCCAACACTCCCAGCGGCTGGCCCTTGGCGATCAGATGCGAATCCACAAAAAAATGATCCACCCCCGCCCCCGCGATAAAACGCTCCAGCCCCACCCGCCGCCGGTTCTCTCCCCCCAACACCGCCGGCCTCCACTCCTCCACCGTCGGCCGATACGCGCACTCCGGCAGCCACATGCCCCGTGGGGCCGTCCCAAAATGCTTGCGACTCGTCAACATCCCACACGCCATCTGCGCTGCAATCGACTCATCCTTCAGCAGCAGGGGCATGTAAGCGTGCGTCGCGTTGCCCGTCAGCAGTTGAAGGTGCCCCGCCCGCCAATGGGCCGCAAACGCCCCGGGAATATCCCGCTTGATTCGCTCAAAAGCCTCAAGCCGCCTTCCGTACCAATCCTCCCACCCGCTCGCCAACTCCGCCAACTCGCCGCGCCCCCCTTGCTCAAACTCCCGCCGGTCCTCCACCGCGCACTGCCGCCGCCCATTCAAGTAATCAACAAACCCGTCCTTGAAACGCTCATGCCCCAATTGCTCCAGCAACACCGGCGTCAGCCCCACCGTCAATGCCGGCCGCGCAACAAGCGTCCCCACCTCCTCCAATAAATCCAGCAACGGCAGATAAGTCTCGGCCGCCGCCTCATACAGCCACGCCTCCCCATGCGGGTGCGTCCCGTGGTTCAGCACGTAAGGCAGGTGCCCGTGCAGCACCAGGCAAAGATTGCCAAAAGACTCGCTCACCGCGCTGCCTCGTGTCGCCTGAGCGCCGGCGGGTCGCTGGCGGGAAATGATTCCATTGATGCCTCATCCACCGCGTCGGCCGGAAGCTGCGGTGCCCGCCCCTGTTCATCGTGATGATACGATGGCGCTTCGCCTGGATTTCCCCGCGCGATTGCCCCGGCCGCGCCGCCCTCCATCCCCAGCACCCCGTGATCCCCCGATACATCAGCATCCCGCCGCCAATCATGATCGCAAGGCTGCCAATGCTCTGGCGCACCATCTTCAGCGCCCCATGAAGCACCACCGCTCCCCCCGCCAGCGTAATCCAATCGTTCGGATTCAACCGGTGCAAATCCTCGCGCACCAGAACATATTGATCCCCAACTTTCCTCGCCACGTATCTTGGAGTCGTCATCGCATGCCTCCTTAAATTCCCCTGAGCACGTGAGCAAACTCCGCGCCCGCCTACATCTCAAGCCGCACCGGCACATCATATTCTCGCGCATATCCTGCAAACGCCTGGCGAAGCTCATATACCCGATCAAAAACATCCTCCCCCACTGGCGGCTTATCCGCCAACTCCGCCAGTTCCTGCCCCAGCCGATGAATCGGAAGCCCCAGAAACCTAAGCAGTGTAAACCGCGTGTCGGCCGGATCGCCATAAAAAATCACCGGCGTCCCCTCCCGCACCGCCGGCAGCGCCCCGTGCAACCGCCCCGTAATCACTAAATCCGCCCGCGCATATTCCCCCATAAACTGCCCCGGCGACTCATATTTCACCGTCCGAATCCCCCCCACCAACGCCGCCAGCTTCGCCTCATACGGCTCATGCACCAAAAGCGAAATGTCCCACTTCCTTCGCAGCCGCCGAATCAGCCGGTACTGCGCCGCCACGTTCCCCCGCGAAAGGCTCATCGCTAGCCGGCGCCCCGCCGGCCGGCGCCACTCCCCCACCCGCCTTGGCCCAAGCAGCGTCGGACATCCGATCAGCCGCGAAGCCAGCTTCGCCTCCGTCAGCGTCTCATGCGTAAACGTATCCCGGCTCCCAATCGGCTCCGACAAGTTCCGCGCAATCGACAGATCCACCGGCCCATTCGCAACATTTACACGCGCCCTCCCCGGAAAAAGCCCGCGCAACATCCCCTTCACCCCACGCCTCCCTCCCATCCACAAGCTCCCCCCAAAACAGGGCTTGGGCACCCGTATCTGGTCAAAATCCTTGTACCCCTCGTTCTGCCCACGCTGAAGCGCCGTACAACCCGGCGACAACACAAACCGGCATTCCCGGTTGATCCGCTCGATCACCTCCGGCCCAACTCCCTTGAACGAATCAAACGTCAAAAGCGGCGACGGCAAATCCAGCGCCTGCTGCAACGACCACTCGATCAACATGTTCCCGAAGTTGCGCGCGCTGTGCGCAATCGAACTCCACGCATATTGCAGCCCCGTCGCCGTACGAGTCCTTCTGCGTCTGAACCGTCATCAATCACATTTCCCAAAACTCACATCCCCGGCACACGCCGGATCGGCTCATCATACGGCGCAACCTCCACCTTCACGAAACCCGACTCCTTCAACTCATAAAGCTGAAAATACGGCACGTTCTCCGCCGCCTTCCCCTTGTGCAAAAGATCACCGCGGATGTGCCAGAATCGTTTTGGCTGCGCTTCAGGCCTTAAAAAGTAGAACCGGATCTTGACCTTGTTCGCCCGTGCCCATTCCAGCAGTTTCGCGTTCGGCTCGCCGTTGCACTGTTCCCGCCCCACCGTCATCAGTGTTCGGTCCAGCATCAAATGCAGCGACCGCACCACAAACGGGCTGGCCCACCCCCGCCGGCCCTCCCCAAAACCATAATTCAGCGCCACCTCGTCATCCCGCAAATTCTGCCCCTGCAGATAACGCGCGTATCCGTTCAGCTCCGCATACTGCCCCGCGAGATATCTTCCCGCAAAGTCTTTGGAATGAATCACCGACACCACCAGCCCCAGCGCCGGCAAATTGCACAGCAGCGTCGTCGCCAGCACCACGCCCAGCGCCGGCCTCGCCAATCGCCCCACCACCGCCGGAATCCGATCCCGCCCGGGTTCCTCCCGCGTCTTCATTCCCAACCGCAAAAATCCCTGCATCAATCCCAGCATCAGCAGCGGCGCAATCGGCACCATATACCGCCCCACCGGCTGTCCCCACGCAAACGACAACACCACCATGTACAACACCACCCCCATCCACAACCACTCCCCGCGCTTCAGCATCCGCCAGACGTACAGCCCCATGATCCCATACAACCCCCACCCCACCAGATTCGCCGCGATCAGCGGCCACTTGCTCAACTTCGTCATCTCCGCGATCGGCCACAGAAAATCACTGACCCAGCTCCCGGCATTCATCATCCGCTCCCGCGGACTCACCAACCCTTCAATCCCCAGCATCTTCTCCATCCGCCGCTCATCCTGCATCAGCGATGCCTGCGCCCCTGCTGCCGCGCCATCCGGTTTTGAATTGCCCGCGTGATCCCGAACGTCGTCACCAGCACCCCCACGCACAATGCCGCCACCGCCAATTTCCGATTCCACACCGGCCGCAACCGCCGCACGACATACCAGTACGCCACCCCTCCCAGCACCACCACCACCCCAATAAATCCCACCAGCACGCCCACGCGCCGGTTCGGGACCTGCTGCACCCACTTGCGCTCATACAGCTTGCTCAGGACAAAAATCACCGCCAGAATCACGCACCAAATCCCCACCGTGATCATCTGCCGCCGGTCCCGCGATACCAGCGTCCAGCCCACCATCGGCAGCACCAGCAACCCCGCCCACCGCTCGAACATCGTCAGCGCAAGCCAGCAGCAGCATTCCCACCCGCCACCATTCGTCCCGCCCCTCATTCACCTGCAAACAGAGCAGCACCGTCCACGCCAGCAGAAAGCAAAACATCGCCTCGCTGTAAAAGTGCAGCGCGCATCGAAACACCTGAAACAGCAGTGCCGTGGTCAGCCCCACCGCAAACGCCCCCCACGCCGTCGTGTAACGCCTCAATACCCAATACCAGATCGCAAGCGCCCCCCACATAAACAGCGGCGGCAGGATCCCGATGAGAGAAAATGTAGGCGACAACCGCATCAACCCCGCCAGCAAAAATGGCCACGCTGGCGGGCTGATGATCACGCTCTCCCCATTCCACGTATACCCCTTCCCGATGGCCAAATTCCGGCTAAGCGCCAGGTAAAAAGCATCGTCCCCGCCGCCGATAAGCCACGCCCCCTTATAAAGCAGCGCATAGACCACCCCCACCATCGCCACCAGAAGCCACCAAACCTTCCAGTCCAGCGTGCGCCCCCACTCGCGGCCCTCCCAGCGCCCAACACCTGCCCCTCCGGGCCCGCCGCCACATCAATTCCGGCTTCCAACACAACAACATCCTCATCGCCAACGGGACATCCACCCCAAAATTTACCGCCGCCCGCACCTTAACACCCCGGCACATTAACAGACCCACTTACCCCTCGCCAGAACCCCTGGCAGTCCGTGGGGAACATCCCGCGCGGCCAGACGAAGCGGATTTCGCACCGCAAGGGAAGGTTGTCAATATGGAACGCGTCGGAAAAGCTAGCGTCGCTGCGTCCCCTTTGAATTTCCTCGGCGGCCCGCAGCAGGTGCTCAAGTACCTTTCCCGCTACACCCACCGCATCGCCATCTCCAACCGCCGCCTGGCGGCAATGGACGATGACACGGTCACGTTCAAATACAAAGACTACGCCCATGGCAATCGCCCGCGCACGATGACGCTGGACGGGGAAGAGTTCCTCCGGCGGTTCCTGCTGCACGCGGTCCCCTCAGGCTTCATGGCGCATCCGCCACTTCGGCCTGCTGGCCAACCGGGTGCGTGCCGACAACCTGGCGACCTGCCGGAAATTCTAAGGGGTCGGGAAATTCTAAGGGGTCGGGAGTCAATTCTCATATTTCACCTGCCAGATCAGCCAGAATCGCACAGTCTCCGCCTGAAAGGATCGGAATTCCACCGCCCCATCCGCCGCGGCCCGTCCCTTCCACCCCTCACGCCGCCCACCGCCCCACCACCCCTCCCCTGCCCGCACACCAAATCCATCCCACAAACCTCCTCCATCAGTATTCATCTGTGTCCGTCAGTGGCCAGCCACAAGAAATATTTTCCTTGACACTACCTTAACAGCCATCATACAATACCCCTAGCCTCTAGCATCTTCCGGGGGAACTCCAATGCCCACTGCCTCCCATCCCAGCACCCACCAAAACCCCGAATGCAAATCCGCGGCCTCTTCGGCTTCTTCCCCCGCCAGCCCATCATCCCCCCGCTCCACCCGCCCCTCTCCTCCAATGAATCAATGCACCGACCAATCAATGAACCAATCTGAACGACCGCCCACCCCCTCCAACAGCGCCTCTTTCAGGTTTCCAGTCTCCAGTCTCATGTCTCCGGCCACGCGTCGTTTGGTGGTCGGTTATGTGTCCTTTGTAGTCGGTTAGTGGTCGGTTGGTGGTCGGTTACGTGTCGGTTGGTGGTCGATTGGTGGTCGGTTATGTGTCGCTTTTCACAAGCCACTTTTGGCCTAACTCCTTGTCAATCCTCATCCCCCTCCCAAAATCCCCCGCGCAACTCGATTGCAACAACAAAAACCCCACCCAAACGACCACCCTTATTCCATTCGACAACCCGACAACACGCGGCCAAAACGCCCGCGTATTGCACCTTCCCACCCGCCTTCGGGGGTGATGTCTTCGGCGTCGAGCCAGTGTTGTTCGTACCATTCCTGGAGGACGGTGACGGGGCGGCCGGTGATCTGGACGTTGAGCTCGATGTTTTCGGTGAGGCCGGGGTGGGTGAAGTTGGAGGAGCCGACGAGTGCGGCGGAGCCGACGATTTCGAGGCGGGCGTGGGTGATGTAGGCTTTGGCGTGGAACTTGGCCTTGCGGTAGACGCGGCACTGGATTTTGCCGGAGCGGATGCCTTCGACGATGGCGGGGACGCCGGCGAGGAAGTCGTTGGTTTGTTTTTCGGATTCGATGCTGTCGTCGAGTTTGGTGAGGACTTCGGAGCGGCCGGTATCGAAGGCGGATTTGGTGCGGAGGGAGACTTCGTCGCCCATGAGGATGCGGATGTGATCAATTTTCTGCCATTCGTCTTTGAGGGCGAGCAGAGAGCCGATTTCGAAATAGCCGGTGGCGACGTCGAGGCCTGAGGCGATTTGGCACCAGTCGTGGAGATAGCGGAGGACTTTCCAATCGGCGTCGGAGTTATCGACGATGAAGAGTTCGCTGCCGAAGGTGCTGGTGCGGTTGGGCATTGGACTGCGCCGCCCTGATTTGGAGTTTTGTGCTGGCGGGCTGAAGTTTCGCCGGGAGGGGGGGTTGGTGTAAAGAGTGTGATGACTGCAGGCGTCAGTGTGTTGCGCGTTTGTGGGCGATATGGGCGTGGAGTGCAGTATTGCGGCCGTCTGGTCGGTGGCGTTGACAGGAATTGGGGGGGGTCTATACTTCGCCACGCCTGTTGGGAGACGCGAAAGGAATGGGCCGCATTGCTGCGGCTTTTGTTATGAATTCGGCAGTTACACGAGCCAAAGCTTACCTGAAAGTTCGCCACAAGGCGGTGCGCGATGCCATGAAAAGCCTTGAGCTGGATGGCATCCTTCTGACCCATACGCCGGACCTGGCTTATCTGACGAATTTCACGGGGGATGATTCGGTTGGGCTGATTACGCTGAAGGACTTTTGGCTGGTCACGGATTTTCGGTACAAGGAACAGGCGGAGCTTGAGGCGGGGTGGCTGAAAGTGGTAATGCGTGAGGCGAAGATGGCCGACGCGCTGGTGGAAGCGGTTGGCCAGGCGAAGGTGAAGCGGATTGGGTTTGAGGCGAATTTTACGTCGGTGGGGCAGGTTAAGGCACTGGAGGCGGCGCTTAAGGAGAATAAGACGGCGTGCGAGTTGGTAGGGCTGGAAAATGTGATGACCAACATCCGCAAGGTGAAGGACGATCACGAGATTGATTTGATTCGCAAAGCGGTGGCCGTGGCCGAAGAGGCTTTCGATGCGGTGAAGAGCGAGATCAAGCCGGGGGTTTCGGAGAATTATCTTGCGGGGCTGATGATTTTTGAGCTTCGGTCGCGCGGGGCGTCGGATTGCAGCTTTCCGCCGATTGTGGCGGCGGGGGCTAATAGTTCTTTGCCGCACTATCGGCCCGGGGAGGCGCTTGTGCAGAGAGATCAGCCGCTGCTCTTTGACTGGGGGGCGGTGTCACGGGGGTATTGCAGTGATTTAACGCGGACGCTGCTAATTGGCCGGGTGAGTGATCGGATCAAGAAGATATATCGCGTGGTTCATGATGCGCAGCAGGCGGCGATTAAGTTTTTGCGGCCGGGGGTTACGACGATGCAGGCGGATCGGGTGGCGCGGGATGTGATTGAACGGGCGGGTTTTGGCAATGAATTTGGGCATGGGCTGGGGCATGGGATTGGCCTGGAGATTCATGAGCTGCCGACGCTCCGCAAGACGGGCGGGGAGGAAGAGCTGCGGCCGGGAATGATCGTGACTGTTGAGCCGGGAATTTATCTGCCGGGGGAGGGGGGCGTGCGGATTGAAGATGATATTTTGATCACGCATTCGGGGTGCGAGGTGCTGTCGTCGCTGGGGAGGACGTTGGAAGAATGTCACATTGAATGATTCGGGAAGAAGTTTAAAAGGCGATTTTTTAAGACCGAGGCCGGACTGTGAAAGCCAAGAAACCCAACAACAAGATTGCCAAGCAGAGGCCAGCGGCTTCGGGCAGCCCGATGGACGTTGATCTGCTGCAGCAGATTGTGAAGCTGATGGCGTCGAATGATCTGAACACGGTTGATGTGCGCGAAGGGGAGAAGCGGATTATCCTGAAGCGGGGAGCGGTGTACGCGGCGGCGCCGGTGATGGTGGCTGCTCCGACCAGTACTTCGACGGCGGCGGCGCCTGCTGCTGCTGGGCCGGCGGCGGCGGTGGATGAGAACGCGGGGCTGATTGCGATTGAATCCCCGATGGTGGGGACGTTTTATTCGTCGCCGAATCCGGACTCGAAACCGTTTGTGCAGGTGGGGAGCGTGGTTAATGAAGAAACTGAAGTGTGCGTGATTGAAGCGATGAAGGTGTTTAACACGATCAAGGCCGAATGCCGCGGGACGATCGCGAAGATTGTCGTTCAGAACGGCGAGCCGGTGGATGTTAAGAAGGTTCTATTTCTGGTGAAGCCTTCGTGAGGAAGTTGCTAATTGCTTGTTGCTAGTTGCTGGTAATGCCGAATTCACTCGCAACTAGAAACTAGCAACTAACAACTCTGCCCCCCTTATGTTCTCGAAAATTCTTATTGCTAATCGTGGAGAGATTGCACTGCGGATTATTCGCGCTTGTCGTGAATTGGGGGTGCAGACGGCGGTGGTTTATTCGACGGCCGACAAGGATGCGGCTTATTTGAAGCTGGCGGATCAGGCGATTTGTATTGGGGAGGCGGCGCCGGCGAAGAGTTATCTCAACATTCCGTCGATCATTGCGGCGGCCGAGATTTCGGATGTTCAGGCGATTCATCCGGGGTATGGATTTCTGGCGGAGAATGCGCATTTTGCGGAGATCTGCCGGAGCTGCAAGATTGAATTTATTGGCCCGAGCGTTAAGGCGATGCAGTTGCTGGGGGACAAGGTGGAATGCAAGCGGCTGGCGAAGCGGGCGAAGGTTCCGACGGTGCCGGGGAGCGAAGGGGCGATTGAAGATGAGAAGGTAGCGGTTCGGCTGGCCAACGACATTGGCTATCCGGTGATTATCAAGGCGGCCGCGGGCGGGGGTGGGCGGGGCATGCGGGTGGCGCACAACGATGTTTCGCTGCGGGCGGGGATTAAGCAGGCTCGGGCTGAGGCGGAGAACGCGTTTAAGGATTCGACGGTTTACATCGAGAAGTATATTGAGATGGGCCGGCACGTGGAGGTGCAGATCCTGGCGGATCATCATGGGAATACTTTGCATCTGTGGGAGCGTGATTGTTCGCTGCAGCGCCGGCACCAGAAGCTGGTTGAGGAATCGCCGAGTCCGAACCTTCGGCCGCAGGTGCGGGAGGAATTGTGTGCGGCGGCGGTGAGACTGGTGAAGGCGGCCAACTACACCAACGCGGGGACGGTGGAGTTTCTGGTGGACAAGGACCAGAATTATTATGTGCTGGAAGTGAACGCCCGCATCCAGGTTGAACACCCGGTGACCGAGCGCGTGACCGGCATCGATCTGATTAAGGAACAGCTTCGCATTTCGTCCAATGAGCCGCTCGCGTTCAAGCAGAAAGACGTTCCGCAGTTTGGGCATGCGATTGAGTGCCGGGTGAACGCGGAGGATCCGTCGCGGAACTTTGCACCGTGTCCGGGGCTGATCGAAGAATTTCGTGCGCCGGGCGGGCCGGGCGTGCGGCTAGATTCGCATGCGTATGCGGGGTATCGCATTCCTCCCAACTACGACTCGATGATCGGCAAGATCATTGTCCACCGCCCCACCCGGGCTGAGGCCATCGCCACCATGCGGCGGGCGCTGTCGGAATTTCACATCTCTCCGATCAAGACCACCCTCCCGATTCACCTGCGGATTATGAACAATCAGGCGTTTCTGGATGGGAAGGTGGATACCGGCTTTATTGAGCGGGAAATGCTGAACGCGGTGAGTTGAGTTCGACGAGCCGACCGGCCATCGGTTGGTGCAAAACCACTACGCAGTTTGACCGACCCCCAAACCGGTGCTATATTTCATCTGCTAGAAAGCAAAAATCGCCTTAAAGGATTAGGAAAAAAGGGTTTAAGTGCGAAAGTGGGGGCCGGTGCCCTCGGCCGCGAATTGGATCAGGCCGCCATTGATTAGATTGCCAGCACTTTGACGCCTTGGGGCGTTAAGGCGTTCACGCGTAAGCGACTCATGCAGACTGACAATAAAACACTTGTCCTCCAGGCGGTCGATATCGTGGAGTTGATCGGGCAAAGTGTCCCGCTCAAACGCGCGGGGCGGGATTTCCTGGGCTTGTGTCCATTTCATTCTGAAAAAACGCCCATCGTTTCATGTCAGCCCGACGAAGCAATTTTTTCATTGTTTTGGGTGTAAGGCCAGCGGCAACGCGATTGACTTTGTGATGAAGCGGGACCGCATCGACAATTTCCGGGAGGCTTTGGAATTGCTGGCGCGCCAGGCTGGGCGTTGAGTTGCAGGATGTGCCGGGGGCGAAGGAAAAACGTGGCGAGCGACAGGCGCTGCTGGATGCGCACGTTGGGGCGTGCGGGTTTTTTGAGACGCTGCTTGGGCAGCCTGAAGGGGCGGCGGCGCGGGAATATCTGGCGGGGCGCGGTTTTACCGCTGAGTCGATCAAGAAGTTTCGCATTGGTCTGGCCGCGGATTCCTGGGATGCGCTGGCCAAAAGTGCGGTTGCGCGGAAATATACGCAGCCGCTTCTGGCGCTGGGCGGCTTGGTAAAATCGCGGGATCGGGGCGAAGGCTACTACGACACGTTTCGCAATCGGATCATGTTTCCGATACGCGACGAGGGCGGACGGATCATCGCGTTTGGCGGTCGTGTTGCCCCCGGATCGACCGATCCGGCGAAGTATCTCAATAGCCCGGAGACGCCGCTCTTTTCGAAGAGCCGCAGTATTTTTGGGCTGGATCAGGCGCGCACGAGGATTGTGGAGTCGCGCACGGCGGCCGTGGTTGAGGGATACACCGACGTGATCATGGCGCATCAGTTTGGCGCCACCAACGTGGTATCGGTGCTGGGAACGGCGATGACCGAGCAGCACGTGAATGTTTTGCGCCGGTTCGCGGATCGGATTGTGCTGCTGTTTGACGCGGACACTGCCGGGGATGCGGCCGTCAATCGGTTGGTCCAATTGTTCTTGAACCAGGAAGTTGAAATCGCCGTGGCGTCGTTGCCGGGCGGGCTTGATCCTGATGAATATCTTCTGCAGCACGGCGTGGAGGAGTTTGACAAGCTTCTGGCTGAAGCGGCCGACGCTCTTACTTACGCGTGGCGGCAGATGTCGCGGCGATTTAATGCGTCGGGTGATCTGACTGGCAAGCAGAAGGCCGCTCGGGAATATCTGGAAATGCTGGCGGCGGCGCGTGGGAGTGGCGGGGCTGTCGATGCGCTGCGGTGGGGTCAGATTCTGGCGCGGGTGGCTCGGCTTACTGAAGTTCCTATTACTGATCTGCAGCAGCGATTTAAGATAAAACGTGGCGGCGCACCGCGGCCCTTGATCGCGCAGTTGCGCGGTGAGTCCAATAATCGACAGCCGGGCGAGGCCGTGGCGGCCGGGATTCCCGGTTCGCTTAATGGCTTTGAGCGGGCGCAGCGGTGGGTGCTGGGTGTTTTGCTGGCTGAGCCATCGCGGTGGCACAACGTTCAGCAGGTGATGGGTGTAGAAGATTTCAGCGAAGAGGCCCGGCGGCAGCTCGCGCAAATCTATTGGGATCATCAACGTGATGAAGGTGAACCGGTATTCAATGAATTCCTGGCGGCGCTGGGGGACGAGGGGCTACGACAGTTGGCAATTGAACTGGTTGATGAGGTCAGCCGCCTGGACGACCTTGGTTCGACCCTTGATCAGGCGTTGAAACATCTGGCATTGCAGAGGCGGAACCGACAGGAGCAGGAAGTGTTTGTGCAAACGCAGAGCGGTGACGTTCTGGCGCTGAAGAAGTTACAAGAACAGCGACGCGAGCCCGATCTGAGGCGAGGCGTTCGCTAAGGCAGCGTTTGAGAAGAAACGCTGCAAATACCCGGCCTAGAATAGGTTTCGGGAAGAGCCGGGGCTGTTATCCCCGGGACAGGCGGCCAGAAGCTGCCCACGTTGCAGGGCTTGGGAATGTCCCCAAGGACCTTGGCCTGGGCGGGCGGGTTTGCCTTTGCTCGTGCCTGCCCACGTTGCAGCACGCGTGGTCTGTTGTTGGGATGATATGATGACGATGGCAATTGAAACTCCGTTGATTGGGTCTGGATCGCAGGAAGAAGTCGATAATCGCGTTAACGCGCTGATCGATCTGGGAAAGTCGCGGGGGTATCTCACGTATGACGAGTTGAACGAACGCCTCCCTGACGAGGTGGTTTCGCCTGATAAGCTCGATTCGCTGCTGATGATGATCGATGAGATGGGCATCCGGCTCATCGATGACATGGACGTGGCTGAGTTTCAGCAGACCAAATCGGGCAAGCCGGCCAAGCCGAAAAAAATTGAGGCTGCGGACATTCCGCTGCCCGGTGCCGAGGGGGATGACGCCGAGATCGATTTGAACATTGAGGCCGAACTGGCCGAGGCGTCGAGCAAGCGTATTGATGATCCGGTGCGGATGTACCTGACGCAGATGGGGGAGATCCCCCTGCTGACCCGCGAGCAGGAGATTGCGCTTGCCAAGAAGATCGAAATCACGCGTAAGATTTTCCGGTCGAAGGTGCTGGAGAGTGATTACTGCCTTCAGTCGGCGGTGGAAATTCTGCAGCAGGTGGACGATGGGGATCTGCCCTTTGATCGGACGATGAAGATCAGCACGGCCGAGGACCAGGCCGACAAGGGCACGATTGGACAGCGCATTCCGCTTAATCTTTCGTCGGTGCGCACGATGCTGGAGCGCAACCGCAATGACTGGGATGCGCTGCGCCAGAGCAAAGCCAGGAAGGACCAGGACGAATTGCTGCTGGCGATTCGCCGGCGGCGCCGGCGGGGCGTCAAGCTTCTTGAGGAGCTTTCGCTGCGCACCAGCAAGGTGACGCCGCTGATGAAAAAGCTGTCATCGATCTCCACGAAGATGGTGGAGCTTGAGCAGCGCATTGAAGAGCTTGGGCGCGTTAAAGATCCGGGGGAGGATCTCGAAGTGTGCCAGCAGGAATGCGAAGGTCTGGAAGATCTGGTGCTGGAAAATGCCGGCGATTTGCACAAGCGCGTGGTGCAGATTCGTAAGATCTACAACAAGTATGAGGACGCCAAGCGCAAATTGTCTGGCGGGAACCTTCGTCTGGTGGTGTCGATCGCGAAGAAATATCGCAACCGCGGCCTGTCCTTTTTGGACATTATTCAGGAAGGCAACACCGGCCTGATGCGGGCCGTGGACAAATACGAATATCGGCGCGGGTACAAGTTCAGCACTTACGCCACCTGGTGGATCCGCCAGGCGATCACGCGCGCCATCGCCGATCATGCCCGGACGATTCGTATTCCGGTACACATGATCGAGACGATGAGCAAGCTGCGCAACATCAGCAAGCAGATCATGCAGGAAGTTGGCCGGGAGCCGACGATCGAGGAGATCGCCCGCCGGGCGAAGATGAGCGTGAGTGAGACGCGGCGGGTGCTGAAGATCAGCCGGCACCCGATCTCGCTGGACCGTCCGGTGGGTGAATCGGAAGATTCGTACTTCGGCGATTTCATCGAAGACGAGCGGGCGGAAAATCCTGTTGAAAGCGCGACGCAGGAGATGCTTAAGGACAAGATTGAGCAGGTGCTGAAGACTCTCACTTACCGAGAGCGCGAAATTATCAAGCTGCGTTACGGCATTGGCGACGGCTACACGTACACCCTGGAAGAAGTCGGCCGGATCTTCAAAGTGACCCGCGAGCGGGTTCGGCAGGTTGAGGCGAAGGCGATCCGCAAGCTTCAGCACCCGGTGCGGGCGCGGAAGCTGGAAGGATTCTTGCCGGGGGGCGTGCCGCGATAACTTGTTCGCAACCATAGGACGAGCATGATCGACCCAGGCGAAATCCAGGAACTGCTTGAAAGGGATCCTTTCGAGGTGTTTCGTATCCCGATGACGGATGGAAATTAGTACGGTGTGATTAATCCACGACTGGTCGCTGCGATGGAAGGCAACAGGTTCCTGGCGTTGCCGAAAGGGCGTTGGACGCTCCTTTCCCATCAGAACATGACCAGCGTGGAGCCGGACGTTGTCTTAACTGTCCTTGCTGGTCAACCTCTACCGTTCCCTTCGACGGATCGCCCCGGCGGCCATTAACCCCACAGCCGCCAGGGCTGCTATCTTCATTCCCATTCCCACTGGGTCTGCCACGGGTGGCGGCACCCAGACTACTCCGCGTTCATCACACTGCGCCGGTTTGGTTACGTATCGGCCGTATTTTGGCCGGGCGACGTCGTCGAAATTCAGGGCGAGGTTTCGTAAGGCGATCTCCAACTCCTCGCCGGCCATGGGCAGGCCGTGCCCTGTGGCCGCCAGGTGTGGGCTGAGTGCGGCCAGCTTTCGCACACTTTCGTCGCGCCGCGTCCCAATCGCTCGTGAAGTAGGCGGGTGGGCCTTCCATGTGACGCATTTGTGTCACGACGCCCCAGAACGATTCCTGCTTTTGGGTGATGAAGGCATCGCCGGCCAGCACCACTCGGTCGGCATCACGGAAGAAGGACACATGGCCGGCTGTGTGTCCCGGCGTATGCACCCATCGCCAGCCCGGCATTCCCGGCACGCTGCCATCTTCCGGCAATGTCCAAATGCGCTGGCCCAGATCGATGCCGGACTTTGGATAGAGCTTGGACATCCGGGCGAACATGCCGCCCCCCACTGTGGAATCCGGGGGCGGGTAATCGGAGCGACCCGTCAGATAGGGCATCTCCAAGGCATGTGCGTATACCGGAACATCCCAATGCTGGGCCAACTCGCGCACGTTGCCAACGTGATCGAAATGCCCGTGCGTCAGGATAATTGCGGCCGGGCGCGCGTTGGGGCCGAACCACTGCTCGGCGGCAGTGACGATCCGCGCCGCGTGCAGCGGCAATCCAGTGTCCAGGAGCACCCAGCCATTGGGGTTGCCCACGAAGAATAGATTGACCATGAGGGTGCGCATCCGGGCGATGTCGGGGGTCACTTCTGACAAGCCGGAACCCGAGGAACTGTCACGATGTCGCCGTGATTCCCTTGGCGAAAGGTCTTGCATCTGGATCATGCCGCGAAAATAATCCCGGCCGTCGCGAGCGGGAACCGCAAAAAAATTTGCCCGCCGCCCGTCTTATCGCTTGCGTTTCAGGAAGGCGCGGACGTCGGCGAGTTTCATGCAGTTGAGCACGTGCGCAGCCGTCGCCCATGCCCGCCGGGCAACGCCCAGGCCAAAGGGGATGTTGTCTAGTTCTTCGGTGCTGTGGGCGTCGGTGTCGATGCTGAGCATCACCCCCGCTTCGATGGCGGCCCGGGCGTGGTTTTCGTCGAGGTCGAGGCGCGGGTAGCCGGCGTTGATTTCCATGGCAGTTCCGTTGGCGGCCGCCGCTGCGAATAATTTGGGCATTTCCAGCGGCAGACCTTCGCGCGCGATTGATCAACCTTCCCGTGGGATGTCCGATCAGGTTGACGTAACGGTTGTCGATGGCACGCAATAGCCGATCCGTCGCCTTTTTCTCATCCTGTTTCAATGAGATGTGTGGGCTGGCAATGACGATGTCGAGTTCTTTCAAGACTTCGTCTTCGTAATCCATGCGTCCATCGGCCAGGATGTCGACCTCGGAGCCGGCAAGGAGCGTGATGCCCTTTATTTTGTCGCTTATGCGATGAATCTCCTCGATGTGCTTCATCAGGCGCTCGACACTCAGGCCGTTGGTCATTGCCAGGGCTTTGGAATGATCGGTGATGGCGAGGTACTGGTATCCAAGCAGTTTGGCGGCCTCCGCCATCTCGCGGATGCTGGCCGTGCCGTCGGAGGCTGTGGTGTGATTGTGCAGATCGCCACGAATGTCGGCGCGAGTGATCAAGAGCGGCAGGCGGTGTTCCAGAGCGGCCTCCACCTCGCCTCGATCCTCGCGCATTTCCGGCTCGACGTAGGCCATGCCCAGCGTGTCATAAATTTCGATCTCGGTTCGCGACACCACCGGGGCGATGGGCGGCGGCTTGGCGGTTTCTTTTTTCGCCTTGTCGTACTCATCGAGACGATACAGCCCCCATTCGTTGAGCGTCAGCTTCTTTTTCAGCGCCAGCCCCCTGATCTTCACGTTGTGCTCCTTGGAGCCTGTGAAATAGAGCATGGCCGCCCCGAAATTATCTTCCGGGACGATCCGCAAATCCGCCTGCATGCCATTGGCGATTTTGACGCTTGCTTTGCTGGGGCCCTGCACCATCGTCTGCACCACCCCCGGCAGATTGGTGAACGCCTTGCTGACGGTGTCGCCCACGGATGCATCGCCAATGGTGGCAATGAAGTCGACATCGGCGATGGTTTCCTTGCGGCGGCGAAACTGCCGGCCACTTCCGCGCGGGTCACGCCTTGGATCCCGCGCAACCCTTCCAGGAGCGTTTGCGCCAATGGAATCACTTCGCCAATGCCTACCCGTTTCACCGCGCCACTGCCGCCGTCGGCCGCGCGGCTTTTGTAAACCTCGATGCCTTTCTTAATCGTCTCGAGCTTTTTTTCGCCGATGCCCTTGAGCCCCTGCAGCGTGCCGGTATCGATGGCCTTGGAGAGCGCATCGAGGCTGGTGATGTTGCGCTCCTGCCAGAGCATGTGAATTGTCTTGGGGCCCAGCCCCTCGATGGAAAGCAGCGGCACGAGGCCGGCCGGGACTGTGGCGGAGATTTCTTGAAAGACGGTGCTCTTTCCTGTGCTGATGAACTCTTCGATGATCTGCTGGCTGGACTTGCCGATGCCCTGGATCTCGCAGAGTTTTCCCTCTTCCATGCACTTTTTGAGATCGATGCTGGTTTCCCGAAGGATCCGCCCCACTTTTTGAAACGCGATCACCTTGAAAGTGTTCTCGCCGCGCAACTCCATCAGCGCTGCGATGGAGTGGAAGAGTTCCGCAAGATCGTTATTGAGCGACATGCGCGTCAGTAGACCTTAGTGAGATTATAGAATCCAGCGACTTACTGCGGCGGCTCGATGCGGATGACGTCGGTGCCGGATTCGCGTGTGACGCCGAACACGACGGATTCCTTTCCGTTTTCCTTGCGGGAATCCTGGTAGAGCTTTTTGAACTGCTCGAGGTCTTTTACGGCGGTGCCGTTGAGCTTGGTGATGAGGTCACCGGCCGCGAGCTTGGCGCTGGCGGCCGACGCACCGGGGCGAATGTAGGCCACCACGACGCCCTGTGTGTCGGCGGGGAGCTTCTTGGTGTAGGTGTCGGTAAAGACTACTTCGCGCACGCTGAAGCCCAGATCGTCGGCCAGATAGCGCTTGACCTGATGCGCCTGGCGCGGCTGAAGCTCCAAGGCCACGGGCACATCCACGCTTGGTGCATCTTTCTGCCGTAGCACTGTGAAAGTCACGGTGGAGCCGACCGCCTGCCGGCGTATCTTGCGCATGAGGATCATCCAGGTTTCGTCGGGCTCGTCGCCCCGCTCCAGTGCTTCGCCATCCATTTTTACGATCTTGTCGCCCGTCTTGAGGCCAGCTTTCGCGGCCGGGGAATTGGGGATCACTTCGCCCACCAGCGCCACGCTTTGACCTTTCAGGCCGTAGACCTCGGCGACATCCCGCTTGAGGCCCGTGAGCAGCGCCCCGAGCCACGGCACCTCCAGCGGCTTGCCGGCGACCGGGGGATTCTTCAGGCTTGCCAGGAAATCACGCGCGGGCGTGAAGAACCTGGGCGGGCTTGTGATCGCGTGCAGCGCCTGTTCACGATCCGTCAGCAGGAGCGTCTGACCTGCCTGGTTTTCCACCAGCCCGATCGCTTTTCCCTCGGCGTTAAAGACTGGCGATCCGACGGCCGCCAGCCCCCCACTGCTGACCATGACATGCGGCACCGGCCCGCGCAGCACCGCGGAGACGAACGCCTCGGCGAAATACGACTTATATCCGGCTTCCTTGGGGAGCAAGCCGACCGAGCGAATCGCATCGCCCACTCCCACCGGTGATTCTTCGAACTTCACCGGCGTCCATTTCCCTGCCTCTTTGGCCTTTAGAAACGCCACGTCGGAGCGCTCGTCGCGCCCGACAAAAGTCGCCTCGATTTCGTTTTCCTCCTGGCCGGGGACGATGATCTTGAAATCCTTCATCTGATCGTCTGGGAATTGCAGCGGAAAGAGCGCCAGGGGCGTCATGAT
Source organism: uncultured Phycisphaerales bacterium (assembly GCA_963788015.1). Classification (GTDB taxonomy): domain Bacteria; phylum Planctomycetota; class Phycisphaerae; order Tepidisphaerales; family Tepidisphaeraceae; genus JBBRHH01. Next base: position 251,977 of record CAWBEY010000005.1, on the reverse strand, counting down.
CAGGCCCTCGGCGCTGACCACCAGGCCGGAGCCGACGAACTCGCGCCGGCCAAATTCTCCGTCGTAGGTGTACTGCACCGCCACCAGCGATGGCGTCACCTTTTCATAAAGCTTTTTGGCCACGTCGGGTTCGACGCCATAGGTTTGTGCCAAGCGCCGAGCACGAACAATACCGCCAACAAAAAACGATGCATGGCACCCTTTCCTAAACATTGATGGAAAAAAAATCCTTAGTACGTGATCTTCAAGACGGCCGGCTGGGTTAGATGTCCGCGCCGCACTTCCAGAATGATCGTTTTGTCCTTCTTCTTGATGGACGCGCTGTACAACTTCATGAATGCGTCTAGGTCGTTGACTTCTTCATCGTTGAACTTGCGGATGACGTCGTCGGCCGCCAGTTCTGCCTTGGCCGCCGGGAAGCCGGGATTGAGGCTGGTGATGACCACGCCTTTGTCATCATCCAGATGCGCCTCGTTGGCATAAGCGCGGGTGACCTGCCGGACCGACAGTCCCCACGGCTTGAGCTCCTTTTCCTCGCTGATGGCACTCTGCAGCTTGTCGGTCTTCATGGTGAAGCGTCTTGGTTTCGCTGTCGCGCTTGACGGTGAGTGAGACGTCGCTGCCAATGGGCAGATCGGCGATGCGCTTGTGGGCCGGCGCCAGCTCTTCGGGGAAACGGGCGTTGAAGGGCTTGCCGTTGAGCTCGAGGACGATGTCCTGGGCTTTGATGCCGGCTTTCTCGGCCGGTGATCCGCGCTCCACGCCATGCACCAGCACGCCGTGGTTGATGTCGGTGTGATAGAACGCCTCGAAGCCCTGCAGGGGCTTGAGCTCCAGGCCCAGATCGCTTCGTTCGACGTGTCCCTTTGATTCATTGGTCGCTGTCTTGAGAATCTTTTCGATTACTTCCTTCGCGATGTTGATTGGAATGGCGAAGTTCAGATTTTGCCCGCCGCCGCGGGTGTTGATGCCGACGATGCGGCCGGACATGTCGACCAGCGGGCCGCCGGAGTTTCCGGGATTGATGGCGGCGTCGATTTGAATCCAGTTGTTGAAATCCCCCGTCTCGTACATGCCGTCGATCTTCTGCATCGACGAACCTTCCTGAGACAACGTGCGATCGGTGTTGGAGACGATCCCCAGCGTACAGGTGCGGGCCAGGCCCCACGGCGTACCGATGGCCATCACGTCCTGGCCTTCGACCAGCGATGAGCTATCGCCCAGCGTGGCGTGCTTGAAGCTGATCTTCTTTTCCTTTATCGCGTTCATATCCATCTGCACGATGCCTAGATCGGTCCAGTGATCGTCGCCGACCAATTTGGCGGCGATACGCTCCTTGTTGGAGAGCGTGACATAGATCTCGGCCGCCCGCCCCGCCACATGGAAGTTTGTGAGGATGTGGCCTTCGTCGTCGATGATGACGCCGGAACCGATGCCACCTTGAAGCTTTCGTTTGCCTTCGGCGTAGATCTCCTGCTTGACGTCGAGGCGGACCACGGCCGGGAATACTTCGCGCGTCACGGCCACCCGCGCTCGGGAGTGGCGCTGGGGAATGGGGAATCGGCCGATTCTCCGGAAGTTCCCTTGGCAAATGAGATAGCCGGCAAGGCCAAAGCCAGAAGAAGGGCACAAACGCCCCGGCGGGAGGGTTGAGGCATCAGCGGGAACTCGCTTTCCAATGAGATTAAAGTCGTCAAGAGCCTGCCATCGCCCATTCGTGCGCTGGCGGGATCACCATGTCCGCATTTATGTTATGCGCAAACGGGGAAAATGTCGCAACCCGCCGCCGTGCTTATCACGCAAGAGGGGGTGGGCAGAAAATTGCAAGCATCGCCACAACGCTCCTTAGAGCGACTATTACAGTGGAGGGGAGTGGGAGTTGGTGATGGCGTGGATGAGGCAACGGGCGAATGTGGCTCGCGAGGAGGCGAATGCCATCCTCTTGTTTCCAACGGCCGGCGCCGCTGCCACCCCAAAATATTTGGAAGGGTGAGACCATGTATTTTCCGCCTCCGCATCCGATGTTTGTGAACTTCACGGCCGCGCTCATTCCGGTGTCTCTGGGCAGCGATCTTCTTGGCCGGGTGCTTCGGAAAGACTCGCTGCAGCACGTTGGGTGGTGGGCTATTTTTTACGCCACACTCGCGACGCCCATCACTGTCTATCTGGGCATCCGCTGGATGAATCAACTGGGGCGTCATGGCTCCAATATGGCCATACACCAGTGGCTCGGCTATGCGATGGCGGGGTTGATGCTCATCCTCACCCTGTGGCGGGCGCGTCTTTATCGCCTGAAGCGTCCGGCCTCTTCGCCGTATCTGGTTGTCCTGCTGGCACTCTTTGCGAGTGCCGTTTTCCAGGGACACACCGGCGCGGTGATGAGCTTCCATAATGAAGAGGGCATGGCGGCGGTTCCGGTTATTCAGAGCCGTCCAGTTAATCCGGCCGATCCTCATGATCTGGGCAACGGGTGGCGCAGACCAGATCGACTTCAAGCAGCAGACTAGTTCCTCCGCCCAGCCGGGCAACGCGCGGAGAGTGACGCAATGAAAGCGACGAGATCGCTCCCCGTCCTGGTGCCGACGGCTCTCTGAATAACAGCATCGATCGGCGCCACTTCCTGTTCTTGTCGATGCTGACGCTTGCCGGCGCTGCCCGTGCCGACGAGCATGCTTCGACAGCGCCGGCCACGGGTGAACCGCTCGTGATCGACGCGGGGCCGCTGAGCAAGTACGCGGCCAACGGGGTGTATGATGAGTTTGCCCACTACACCGAGGACGATGCCGAGGCGTACAAAGCGTTTTTTGTTGTTCGCGTGGACGACGCATTGTTCGCGCTGTCGGGCCTCTGCACGCACAAGGGATGCGTGGTTGAAAAACAGAAAGACAATTCGTTCCAGTGCCCGTGCCACGACTCGACGTTTACCGCCACCGGCCGGTGCATCCCGGGCGGCAAAGCCAAGAAGAGCTTGAACCGATTGGCCATTCGACAGGACGAGCGGCAACATCTGCTGGTGGACGTTCGGCAGAAGCTTCCGCAGCCGTGAGTGGCATCTCAATTTCTCTGGCTGAACGCTGGGTCTGAATCCTCGTCGACCCTTCATTAGCAACCGACCCGCCCTTCGCTATAATCCCTACGCATATGGCTGAACTGCAGTACAAACGTATCCTCCTGAAGATCAGCGGCGAAGGATTCTGTAAGGAAGGCGGTTTCGGCATTGACACCGAAGAGCTGGAAAACATTGCCCGACAATGCGTGGAAGTGGCGCAGATGGGGGCTGAACTGGCTATCGTCGTCGGCGGCGGGAACTTTATTCGCGGTGCCACCTTTGCGGCCGATGGTCATATCCCGCGGGCGACGGCCGACTACATGGGGATGCTCTCGACAGTGATTAACGCGCTGGCCCTTCAGGAAACCATGGAGAAGTTTGGGCAGGCGACGCGCGTTCTCTCCGCCATTGGAGTCTACAGCGTGTGTGAGGGTTTCATTCGCCGCCGAGCCATCCGCCATCTGGAGAAAGGCCGTGCGATTATTCTCGCGGCCGGGACTGGCAATCCGTTTTTCACCACCGACACCTGCGCCGCCCTTCGCGCCACCGAAATTAACGCCGACGTTCTGATGAAAGCGACGAAGGTGGATGGGATCTATACGGCCGATCCAAAAAAAGATCCCACGGCGCGGCTGTTCACGGAAGTCAGTTACGAACAGGTGCATCGCGATCAGCTTCGCGTCATGGACCTGACGGCCATCACCATGTGCATGGAGCGCAAGCTGCCGCTGGTCGTCTTCAATTTGAAAACCCCCGGCAACATCGCCCGTGTCGTTCGCGGCGAAAAGGTCGGCACCCGCATCTATCCCAAGTAAGCAGATCGCCTTTCGACGAACAACGAGCAACTATCAACCGGAACACCTCATGCCCCTGGAAGACATTTTATTCGAGTGTGAAGAGCACATGGAAAAGGCCCTGGACCATCTGCGCCATGAGCTGCGCACGGTCCGCACCGGCCGGGCGACTCCGGCAATGGTCGAAAATATTCGTGTTGAATATTACGGCTCGCCCACGGAGATCCGCTCGATGGCCATGATCACCGTTCCCGAAGCCACGCAGATTCTCATCAAGCCGTTCAACAACCAGGATTTGAAGCTGATCGAGAAGGCCATCAGCGATTCAAAGCTGCCGATGACGCCTCACAGCGATGGCCGGCAGTTGCGGCTGATCCTGCCCCCGATGTCGCAGGAAGTGCGGCTGCGCATGGTGGGCCAAACCAAGCAATACGCCGAGGCCGCCAAGATCGCCGTTCGCAATGCACGGCGTGACGCGAACAAGACATTGGACACCGAGCAAAAAGCGGGGGACATCACCGAGGACGAGGTGACGCAGGGGAAAGATCAGATTCAAGACCTTACGAAGTCTTACGAAACGAAAGTGGACGACGTAATCGAGCACAAGCGGAAAGAGATCATGGAGGTCTGATATCAGGATGGGATTCGTGAACGATCTGATCGCCCCTGCCTTTCCGGCCGACAAAGCCATGCCTGATGTCGCGGCCCAAACTATCTCCTTTGACCTGCCCTGCTCCATCTGCGCCTACAACCTTCGCGGCCTGTCACTTGATGGCGACTGCCCCGAATGCGGCCAGCGCGTCGCCGCCTCCTTTCGAGGCGATTTCCTCAAGAATGCGAATCCACTCTGGATCGCGAGGGTCCACGTCGGCTTCAATATCTTGATGTGGGTGTTGGTAGTGGGATCCAGTCTTTTATTAATCCAACACCTTTTGGCCGTTGTCGCTCCCCCACAATACTTTTCCAACCCAACCGACTGGTGGCATCGGATCAACCGGTTCCTTCTTCACATCAAGTATGCTTTGCCGTCGCTGACGTGGCTTGCAATCTGGCTCGTGACGATTCCCGAATCCGCCGGCACCGACGACGCCACGTCATTGCGCCGAAGTGTTCGAGTGCTTGTTACGATGAGCCTCGCGTTGTCTCTTCTCCCGTCGCTGCTCTTGTACGGTCGCCTTTTTCAGTGGCTGACAGCGACCGATGGCGTTTCGGCTGGCGTCCTCATCTTTCTCTTTTACCTCTACCTCAAACGCCTCGCCCAGCGCGTCCCCGATCCATGGGCCCTCAGCGCCGTCCCCCTTGTCATGTACGGCTTGTCTATTTCGACCCTTCTCTATCACATCGCTCCCCTCCTTGTCAGCAGCGCCGGCGTCCTCCGCGCGCAACCCACCTCCCCGCGCAACGATCTCCCCGTCATTATTCCCGCCCTCGCCTGCCTCATCTTCGGCATCTACGCCGTTATGCTCGTCCTCCACTTCAGCCGCACCCTCCGTCGCGTTGCTGTGGAAGTGCGCGACAACTGGAAATCCACTGCGGCCGATCTGCAACCGGCTTGATCGTGGAGACTCGGCCGCGACTATTACGTCGCCCGCCCTCATCCCGCGATCATTTCCCGAATCATCCTGCGGCAAACGTCCAGTTCTTCCTCATTGATTGTATGCGGCATGCCCGGATACCGCCGGAGTTCTACCAAGGCTCCCATGCCGCGCAGAACCGTCTGGGTTTCCTGCATGCGCTCGAAAGGGACGTGCGGATCTGGATCGCTGGTGCCGAGAAATACCGGGGTTCCTGCGAGCGTGCCTTGATAATTTCGGGGCATTGCGTCGGGGCCAATCAGGCCGCCTGTCAGGGCCATGACCGCGCCGTATCGGCGCGGATGGCGGGCGATGAATTCGCTGGCCACACAAGCGCCTTGCGAAAAGCCGAGGATGGCGATCCGCTCGCTTGTCACGCCCCGCGCGAGCAAGTCGGCGACGACGGACTCGATTTTTGCGAGCGCGGAATTCAGGTGCGGCTGGTTGGCCTGGAGCGGGGCTAGAAACGAGTGCGGATACCATGTGCTTTCGGCCGCCTGGGCGCTATCGCCCCAAGGCCATTGATTTCAAGCTCTTCATACAAATTCAACATGCTCTGGGCGGACGCTCCACGGCCGTGCAGGAGCAGGAGCGTTCCGGCCGCCTTCTCGGGGACGACGCCTGCGGTGAGAATCGGCAGACTTCTATGCGGATCCGTCGAAATATGTGACGGTTGATGTTGTGTGTTCATGACTTTTCCTGATTCGGGTTCATTTAACCGTATACTCCCAGCACTCCCATGATCAAAGCGGCTTCAAGCCGGCCTCGATCTCTTTGCGGTGCGCTTCTAAAAACGGTGGCAGGGATAAACGCTCCCCCAGGCTTTCCATCGGTTCATCGGCATGGAAGCCGGGGCCGTCGGTGGCCAACTCAAAAAGGATCCCGTTGGGCTCTCGGAAGTAGAGGCTTCGGAAATAAAACCGATCCACCGGGCCGCTGGTTCGCACGTTTAGCTGTCGCAATCGCTGATTCCACGCGTCGTATTCTTCGAAAGTCGGAACCCGAAACGCCACGTGATGCACGCCACCCGCGCCGTGCCTGGCGATGCCAAGCGACGGCTCAACGGCGACGTGCAACTCTGCGGCCGGCCCCCCGTCGCCCATCTGGTACACCTGCACGTTTGATTCGCCGGCGCTGCCGTCGCTGGCGCTGCCGGCGTATTCCCGCACGCGCTGCATGTTCATTACCTGGGTGAGGATGGTTGCAGTTGCCTTGGCATCAGGCACGCTGATGGTGATGGGGCCGAGTCCTCGAATCTGGTGCTCGCCGGGCACCGGGCTTTTTTCCCACGGATTGGGCGTCAGGCGGGCGTCGTCGGCAACCAGTGCCAGGCGCTGGCCTTCGATGTCTTCGAACTGCAGCGTTGGCCGGCCGTCGCGCTCGACGACGTCGCCATGTTTGACGCCCAGTTCATTAAATCGCCGCGCCCAATATTCGAGGCTCTGCGGCCCGGCCACTCGAAAGCCCGTTCGCACGATGCTGTTGGTGCCGCGCTGCTCGCGTGGGGCGGGCCAATCGAAAAAGGTGATGTCGGTGCCAGGCGATCCCTTCCCGTCGGCATAGAACAAGTGATAGGCCGAGACGTCGTCTTGATTGACCGTCTTTTTCACGAGGCGCAGTCCGAGGGTTTTCGTGTAGAAGTCTTTATTCCCGCCGGCATTGGCCGTCACAGCGGTGAGATGATGTATTCCTGTGAGTTGCATGATGGTTGTCCTTTAGAGATGTATTGAGCCAATTTTCATAATCCAGCGCTGGTTTCGCCAAGCGCTCACAATGGTTCATACTTAAACTAATACGCGGCCGTAGCAGATTGGTTCGACGACGCGGGGGTTTGCGATCTAATTCGCCTTGGGTCAAGCCTCGTTTGGGGGCACCAGTTTCTCCAGCACTCCGCGCAGTGCCTTCACATCCGCACTGGTCAGTGCTCGCATCGCATTGACGATCAGTGCATCATGTTGTGGGAGTAGTGCGTCTATCTTCTTACGGCCGGTGGGGGTCAGGAACAGGCGATTTGAGTGCTTGTCCTTGTCATCGGGGCGTCGCTCGACCCATCCGAGGCGTTCGAGGCGATCCAGCACGCCGCAGACATTTCCCTTGGTTACCAGCAAGTGCCCGGCCAGTTCCTGCTGGCTTACGCCTTCGCTGAATCGCAGGGTGGCCAGGACGTCGAATTGCGGCATGGTGACGCCTCGCTCACCCAAGGCCAAGACGACCCGGCGGCAGATCAGATGATAAACCCGGGCCATCTCCACCCACGCCCGCACCTTTGCCTCGTCCAGTCCTTCATAGAGCAGAAGATGGCGCACGCCTTTGGTATCTCGACCGGCCATGATGGTTTAAGTATAAACTGGAATCGCTGGTCGATCTACCGATTTTGGTTCACATCCCTTTGGAGATAAAATTTGTATCAGGATGGGGTTGTCGTGGCCGCCGACGTACCATACAATGCCCTAACCGACGTGCAAAAAAAAGGCAAGTCAGGGCGGCCAAGGCGCCGATAATAAACAGGTTAGGCTGCAAACGTCACGGAGGAGCGAAGAAGTGGAAGTTTTGGAACCCCCCCCTATCCCGCGCATTGCCAAGACCAATGGCTCATCTGACGCCGGAGGCAACGGCGGATCTGTACCGCCCGTTTTGCCGGCTCTTCCAGACGGGGAAGAACGTGCCAATTTGCACGAGATCGCCCAGGCCCGCTACCTCAACTACGCCCTGTCGGTCATCACCAGCCGGGCATTGCCGGATGTGCGGGATGGAATGAAGCCGGTTCACCGGCGCATCATCTACACGATGTGGCAGAACGGCCTGCGGGCTGACGTGAAGCACCGCAAATGCGCCACGGTGGTGGGCGATGTGATGGGGCGGTATCACCCGCACGGGGATGGGTCAATCTACGAGGCCCTGGTTCGCATGGCGCAGCCGTTTGTGATGCGGGCGACTCTGGTGGACGGCAGCGGCAACTTTGGATCGATGGACGGCGACCCGGCGGCCGCCATGCGATATACCGAGTGCCGCCTTACGCCGATCGCCGCCGAGACCATTAACGAAATTGGGCAGGGCACCGTTCACTTTCGCCCGAATTACGATGGCCAGCGTGAAGAGCCTGTCGTGCTGCCGAGCAAGGTGCCAAACCTCCTGCTCAACGGCTCGACGGGAATCGCCGTCGGGATGGCGACCAATATTCCTCCCCACAATCTTGGCGAGATTTGCGCCGCCCTGCTGAAGCTGATCGAAGACCCGGAGATTAAGGAATATCAACTCGTGGCCAACGACGCGGTGCGCGGCCCGGACTTTCCCACTGGCGGGCAAGTGTTGAACACGCGCGATGAGCTGCGCGAACTGTATAAGACGGGCCAGGGGGCCATTCGCATGCGGGCCACCTGGGAGAAAGGGGCCACGACCCGCGCGGCACAGGTGCTTTATGTCACGAGCATTCCTTACGGCGTGAACAAGGCCGAGCTGGTCCTGGCCATCGCGCAGATCGTCATTGACCGGAAGATGCCGCTGCTTCTGGACGTTAAGGACATCAGCACCGACGACGTCCGAATCGAGTTGCAATTGCGGCGTGATGCGCAGATCGACAAGGTGCTGGCTTATCTGTTTAAGCACACCCTGCTGCAGACGAATTTCAACGTCAATCTCACCTGCCTCATTCCTACCGACAACCCCGAGGTGGGCCGGCCAGAGCGCCTGGGCCTGAAGGCGATCCTGTGGCACTTCCTCCACTTCCGGCTTGAAGTCGTCACCAGGCGCCTCACCCATGAGTTGGAGCAACTTCGCAAGCGCATTCACACGCTGGAAGGCTTCGCGTTCTCTTTCGATATTCTTGACGATCTGATCAAGATTATTCGCGCTAGCGACGGCAAGTCCGACGCGGCCGGGAAGATACTCAAAAAGTATGGCGTCGATCCGCATGGCCCGCGAAAGCCTAAAGACGATGGGTTGGATCCGGAGCAGGTGGAGGACATTCTGGAGCTTAAGCTTTATCGCCTGGCGCGGCTTGAGATCAACCTGATCCGTGAAGAGTTGGCTGAGCGGAACAAGCGATCGAAGGAAATCAGGCGCCTGCTTGATGAAGAAGATGCGACTGGCCGGTGGGCGATCGTGCGGCAGGAGATCGAAGAACTTGCCCGCACGTTTGGGAAGGAGCCTAAGAATAAACGGCGAACGCTGATTGAGGCGGCGGAGAATGAGGTGGAATATTCGGCGGAGGATTTCATCGTTGCTGAAGACAACCACATTCTGGTGACGACGGATGGCTGGGTGAAACGTCAGAAGGAAATCAATCCGGAAACGACGCGTCTGCGCGAGGGGGACCGGATTCTGTCGCTGGTGGCCGGCAGCACCCGCGCCACCATTGTCTTCTTCAGCAATTACGGTACGGCCTACACCGCCCGCATCATCGAGATCCCGGCCACCACCGGCTACGGCGAACCGATCCAGAAACTGTTCAAGCTTAAGGATGGCGAAAAGATCGTGGGGGCGGTGTCGACGGACGATCGCGTTTTGCCGCCCAAGGCGACGGCCATCGATGAAAAACGCCCCGACGCCGCGCCGAAAGTGCATGCGCTGGCCGTGACCAGTGATGGGTATGCGCTGCGCTTTGGCCTGGATGGGTTTCGCGAAGTTTCTACGCGTTCGGGGCGGCGCTTTGCACGGACTTCCGAGGGGGCTGAAGTAACCCTGGCGGCAGTGGTGAGCGGCAGCGAAACCGTTATTGCGGCCAGCCAGAATCGTCGGGTTATGGTTTGTAAGATCGACGAAATCAATTTCCTTTCGGGGCGCTGGCAAGGGCGTGCTGCTGATCAAGCTGGAAAAGTCTGACCGACTTCTTGCGGCCATCACAGCTAACGACGACCGCGACACGCTGACGGTAAAAACCAGCATGGGCGGGGAACAGCGCCTCAACACCGGGCGGTATAAGATCACGGGTCGAGGCGGCAAGGGACATGAGTTTGTTAGCCGGGGGCAGATCGTGGAGGTGCTGTATGAGCCGGTTGGGGCGCCGGCGGCGCTGGGCGGATCTGCCGGATGATCGTCCTGCTATGATTTGGACGGAGAATTCGCATGATCCATATTCTGGACATCAGAAGGCCACTCACTAGCGAAGAGCTTGAGCAGGTGAAAAACTTCGCCGAATTTCTCATCTCCCGTCGGCCGGAGCGTCAGGTTGACCCTATGCGGCGGATTTGCGCGAATACTCAGCGGATACGAATGCCCAGATGGCGTCGGCGTAGTCGGGGTTCTTTTTCAAGGTTTCGATGTCGGACGGAAATGGGATTTCAAGGTCGTCCTCGATCAAGGTGTCGAGGTACAGCTCAATGGCTTCCCGCGCCATCAGCATCGCCTCATCCACTGTCGAACCAGCGGAAAAGCAGCCCGGTAAGTCCGGCACCGTTACTCCGTAATCCGAATCAGGGTCTTTATGAATGGCAACAGCGAAAATCATATTACCTCCAACCAGCGTCTTTCATGATACTACGGAGCGTGCCCTTAGCGAGGTCTTTTTGGGATGTGGCACAACCACCATAGCATCCGGCTTGTCCGGGTGCTTGAAGATGAAATGACTTCCGCGAGTCCGATGAAGGACCCACCCCTCCCGAACCAGACGCGCGATGACAATGCGGCTTTGCGACAAATTGATCTTACACACTCATAACTAATTCTAAAACATGACCACCACCGCCACCTACAACGCCTCGAGCATCACCGTCCTGGAAGGTCTCGACCCCGTCCGCAAACGGCCGGGCATGTACATCGGCAGCACCGGGTCGGTGGGGCTGCATCATCTGGTGTGGGAAATCTTTGACAACTCCGTCGATGAAGCCATGAATGGCCACGCTGACGAGATTGAAGTCACGCTCCACAAGGGGGGCGACAGCGTGACGGTTCGTGACAACGGCCGCGGAATTCCGGTTGATAATCATCCCACGCACAAAAAGCCGGCTATCGAGATCATTCTCTGCACACTTCACGCCGGAGGAAAGTTCGACAATGGCCAGGCAGGGAATTACAAGACCAGCGGCGGCCTCCATGGGGTTGGCGCTTCGGTCGTCAATGCACTGTCCAAGCGGCTGGTGGCCACCATCAAGCGCGACGGCAGCGAATGGGAAATGGAATTCCGACTTGGCAAGGCGACCGGGAAGCTTAAGAAGTTGGGGCCCGCCCGAGGCACCGGCACGAGCATCCGCTTTGAGCCTGATCCCCAGATCTTTCCCCGCACCGAGTTCAACCCCGACACCATTCGCGAGCGCCTGGAAGTGGCCAGCTACATTCACAAGGGCTTGAAGGTGATTTGGAACGATGAGGTTAACGGCAAGAAAGAAGTCTTCCGCCATGAGGATGGCATCCTTGCTTTTCTGAACAAGATCATGGCCGAGAAGCACGCCAAGGCAGTTCACGATCAGCCGTTCGTGCTCGAAAAGCAAAACGGCGTTCGGATCGAGATGTGCTTTGCCTGGACTGAAAGCACCGACGAATTGCTGAAGAGCTATGTCAACGGAATCCCTACCCCTAACGGCGGGACGCACGAAAACGGGCTGCGCGCGGGAGTTTTGAAGGCCATTCGCAACTACATCGAAACCCATAATCTCACCCCGCGCGGCGTTACCCTTGCGGCAGAGGATATTCGCGAAGGTGTCACCGGCGTGCTCAGCATCTTTGTCGAAGATCCGCAGTTTCAGGGACAGACTAAAGAGCGGTTGAATAATCCGGAAGTGCAGTCGCTCGTTGACGCGGCCGCGCGGCCCGTCGCTTGAGCAGTGGCTCAACAACAACCGCACCGTGGCCGAGACCATCATCAACCGCATCATCATTGCGGCCCGCGCCCGTGAGGCGAGCCGCGCCGCCAGCGCGGCGGTCTCGCGCAAAACGGCTACCGGCGGTCGATTGAATCTTCCAGGCAAACTGGCCGACTGCTCCAGCAACAACCGGGCTGAAAGTGAGCTGTTTATTGTCGAAGGCGATAGCGCCGGCGGCAGCGCCAAGCAAGGCCGCGACCGCAATCACCAGGCCATCCTGCCGCTGCGCGGCAAGGTGCTGAACACCGAAGGTACATCGCTGGCGAAGGTGCTTGAGAACCGTGAAATTGCCGATCTGGTCATCGCCCTGGGCTGCGGCGCTGCGCGGAATGCGATCCGACGAAACTGCGGTATCAGCGCCTCGTGCTGCTGGCCGATGCCGACAGCGATGGGCACCACATCACGACGCTCCTGCTCACGTTCATCTTCCGCCATATGCGGCAGTTGATTGACGCTGGCCGGGTCTTCATTGCGCTTCCGCCCCTGTATCGAGTGGACATCGGCAAGGAGACCTACTGGGCCGCCGACGACGCGGACAAAGAGCGAATTCTCAAGCTCCGAGCCAAGGGCAATGTGAAGCCTGAGATCACCCGTTTCAAGGGCCTCGGGGAGATGATGCCCAAGGTGCTGTGGGAAACGACGCTCAATCCCAAGACACGGCGCTTGCTGCGCGTGGAAATCTCCGACGCCCTGGCGACCGATCGGGTGATCAACGAGTTGATGGGAAAAGACGCCTCGGCCCGCTTCCGCTTTATCATGGAACGCGCGGAAGAAGCCGACGAACTTGACGTCTGATCTAAACAATCGTTCGAACCCCCCTTCCGCACCAGTTCAATCGTTATCGGATACGCTTAAGAGCATCAGCGGCCGCCGTCAAGCTACGCTCCCCCAACCCTTGCGATAGGGCGTGCTCAAGTATCTGTTCGCTTCCGCGTAGTTGGTCACCTTTCCATTTGCGGCATCCCATTCGATCTTGCTTTCATAGCCGTTGTCGCTTTGGCGCTGGCTGGAGTCGCACGGCCACATTGCCTAACTGGACCAGTTCCGTCAGCACTGCGGCGTGTTCAAAATGTGAGCCCGCCTGCGGACCGCCCTTGGCTGCGATGATCCATTCTTTGTAGTGCCCCGGCGAGCGGGGGATCGTCCTTGCCGGGCGCTGGTATGCCTGCATCTTTGCCTCTGGGATGATGCGCACGCCGTCGCCGTGGCAGCCGCAGACGATCTTACCTTTGTCACCGATGAACAGTGTGCCCTCGTTGTTCCCCATGCGCCGCCCCGGCTCCAATTCCTCGGGGCGCGACGGCATCATGCCTCCTTCGTACCAGGTGAGGCGAATCGGAGGGAGCTCGCCCCGTGCTGGGAACTGGTAGTACAGCATCGAAGCCGTTGGGCCGGTTTCCGCAGTCACCTTTGTCGCATAAGCCTCCACCGACGTCGGAAGGCCAAGCTTGAGGGCGCGGAACGGAATGTTCAGCACATGGCAAGCCATGTCGCCGATTGCACACGATCCGAAATCCCACCAGCCGCGCCAGACGAAGGGCAGATAAGCCGGGTGGTAAGGACGCTCGGCCGCAGGCCCGAGCCACAAGTCCCAGTTCAAGGTGTCGGGAACAGGCGGCGTTTCTTTTGGCCGATCTATGCCTGTTGGCCAGACCGGCTTGTTGGTCCATGAGTGAACTTCCCGCACCGTCCCGATGGCCCCATCCGCGATCCATTCCTCAATCAGGCGTACCTCTTCCCGCGCATTGCCCTGGTTGCCCATCTGGGTCGCGACCTTTGTCTTCTTCGCAAGGGCCGCCAGCGCACGCGTTTCGGCGATGCTGTGGGTCAGCGGCTTCTGGCAATACACATGCTTGCCAAGCTGCATCGCCATTGACGAAACCGCGTAATGCAGATGATCCGGAGTCGCACAGGTGACGGCGTCGATGTCCTTTTGCTCATCGAGCATCTTGCGAAAATCCAGATGCCGTTTGGCGTTTGGAAATTCGCTGTAAATGGTGCCGGCATTTTTCTCGTCCACGTCGCACAGGCCGACGATGTTCACGTCCTTCTCGCCGGCAAGGTTTTTCACATCAAACTTGCCCTGCCCACCCACGCCTACAGCCGCCACGTTCAATTTTTCGCTTGGTGGCGTCTGGCCCGGCCCGCCGAGACAATGGCGCGGGACAATGTGAAAAATGGCTGGGATTGCGACGGCGGCAGCGGTCTTCAACGCCGCCCGACGCGATACGCCACCGTTTCCTCGCGCTTGCACACTCATTTGGCGCTCCTTGATTTCCACTCATTTCTCGACGGTAGCGAATGCCCCCGCGCCCACCTCTTGCAGAACCTTGGCAGCGTTGTCGTGATACAGCTTTTGCAGCACGTCATCGGGCAGCGCCAGTCCGCGCAACATGGGCTGCTTGTCCTCGGCCAGGTCTGGGTCGCGAATCGGGCTGGGGACGATGCGGGCCGATTCCCAGAGCCTGCGCTGCACCCAGAACCGGCTGGCGAGGAAATCAAACTCGCGCCCATCGGCGCTGACCTGATCGGATCCAAAGAGGATGCGGTCCTGGTTGCGGAGGAAAAAATCCCGCGCTTCGTCGCGGCGCGCTGACACTTCCCGCACGATCCAGCGCGTGGCGCTGCAATCGAGCCGCAGCCGGGGATATTTATCCAGCAGGGTTTGCAGGCGCTCGAGGTTCTCGGGGTTGCCGCCGAGGTGGCGCCGATCCAGGGCACGCGCGGGCTGTACTCTGCCAGCACGTTTTCCCACATCTGGTAGTGGTCGTCGCGCGTGCCGTATTTGGCGGTGTCGGTGTACTTGGTCTGGTACCAGATTTCCGGGTCGCCGATGTGCGTCATGATCGCCATGCCCCGGTCGGCCGCCTCGCGCAAGAGCGGGCGGAACATCTCCGAATCCAGCCGCCATTTGCGCTCACCGATGGCCGGGGGGGCAAACCAGAATTTCACGATGCGGCTGCCGATGTTGTAGAACGCCTCGATCCGGCTGCGCCAGTGATCGATGAAGCCCTCTCCCCACTCGCCCCACCGGGGTATTGCAATGAAGTGAAGGCGCTCGGGCCAATCGCGCTGCAACCCGATGGCTTCTTCCAATGGGGTCATGGTGAGGAAGCGGTCGATGCCGTAATGATCGGCGGCCTCGAACCAGGCATTGCCATGCCGCACGGCGTGCAGGTGCGAATGAACGTCGATCACGGGCCCGCGCACCTTCGGCCGGGGCATCGGCCGGCGATAGTCGACGCCGGTGCGATTGTGGTCCGGCGTCGCAGGCGCCTGGGCCACGCTTGGCGCAGCCGCAACGGTTTCGGGAACAACAGAAGGAACAGCACTCATAGTTCATCCAGAAGGGCGAAAACCAACGACGGAGGATTATAAACCGAGGATCGCTGAAAAGGCACGACGGGTGCAGGGGAATTTAGGTTTTGAACCCTCTCTCCCACCAGCTATCATGCTCCTTCGAGGAGTTTGCGGCCAGCGACCACACTTCACGGCAGGGTAGAGCTTATGCGGATTTTCTTTTCGATTGTCTTTGTCATCACGTGCAGCGCGTCCTTTGCCGCGTCCGAGCCAGCCCGCGCTCCCGAGCCCCCCGCACAGGCGGTGCAGGATGCGGAAAAGCTGGTGAAGGATGTTTTTAAGGACGAATATGCGAAGCGCGCTCCCGAAGACCGCAAGGCCCTTGCCACCAAGCTGCTTGACCAGGGCCGCAATACTCAGAAGGACGCCGCTTCGCAGTGGGTGCTTTTTCGAGAAGCGCGGGACGTGGCCGCCAGCGCCGGCGACGCGGAGACTGCCATGGCCGCCATCACTGAGATGGGGAAAGTGTTTGCGGTCGATAGCATTGACATGAAGCTCAAGACGCTGACTGCGCTGCGGGCGACGCTGAAGGCGCCAGAGGCGACTCAGTCGGCCGCCGATGCTGGGATGGCGCTGGTGAACGAGGCGCTGGACGCCGAGAGCTTCGACAACGCCACCAAGGCGGCCGATCTCACGGCTTCCCTGGCGACGATGGCGAAGAACCTGCCGATGGCGGGGCAGGCGCAGTTGAAGCGTGCGGAGATTAAAGCCCGATCCGATGCCGCGATGGAGGCGAAGCTGGCGGTTGAGCAATTGAAGAAAAACCCGAAGGATGCCGAAGCGAAGTTTGCCGTTGGCCTGTACCAGGCGCTTTTTAAGAACGAATGGGACAAGGGGCTTCCGATGATCGCTGAAGGGAGTGATGCTGCCTGGTCGGCGGCGGCGAAGGCGGACGTGGCCGGGCCTGTCGAGGTGGGCGACATGGTGAAAGTGGCCGACCAGTGGTGGGACCTGGCCAGCGCCAAGCCGCAGTACAAATCCCGCCTGCTGGTGCGATCTGACTTCTGGTACAACCTCGCACTGCCGCAGGCGGATGGGATTATCAAGGCCAAGATCGAGAAGCGCTGGAGCAGATCGCCGCCGTCAAGACGCAGTCGATGATCGGGGTTAGTGAGGCAACGCGCAAGGCGCTGCCGACGGCGGCCGAGATGGCGAAGCTGAAGGAGTTGTACGCGGCCGCCAAGGCCAATCCGGCGAAACAGGGGGAAGTGCGACAGTTGCAAAATACGCTGCACGACCGCCTGGCTAACGGGGCCACCAGCGGCGGCGATGTGGACTTTTTTGAGCGGTGCAAGGCCGACCAGCAGCTTCGCAAGCTGGCGCAGGACAACAACGACATGCTGTTTGGGACCCAGCCGCTGATCAACGATTTCAGCAACCTGGCGTTGGCGTCGAAGAACAAGGAAGAATTCGCGGCCCGTGTGGTGGGATTCGAGCGATTTGCCGCCGTTGAGAAAACGCCGGACTCCTTTCAGGTGGATAATATGATCTACACCACGACCCGGTCCTTTTGCTCGAACAACACAAAGCTCTTCCCGACCTGGCCGTCGAAGGTGCAGTTCTGCGAGTTTCTGAAGGAAAAGGGCGTCAAGAGCGGCGGCCTGGATCGGTATCGCACCTACGCGGCGCGCTTCAGGTAGTCGCGCCGAACAGGCGTTGGCGAACGCGCTACGTGGGGGTTTATTCATGAGCATTATTATCCCCATTGACCGGTTAAGCCCGGACACTCTCCACGCCCTCATCGAAGAATTTATCACCCGCCATGGCGCGGTCCACGGCCAAACCGAAACACCCATTGAGAATCAAATCGCCGGCGTCCATCGTCAGCTTCAGTCCGGCCAAGTCGTGATCGTCTACGATCCGGCCAGCGAGTCCTGCACAATTCTCCCGGCGGAACAGTCGAAATCCGCTGAGCCCATTGCTCGGCAGTCCGATGATGACCAATAGGAACATCCGCGCTGGGCGCCGTACTATAGGCGTGAGCATGAAAACCACCCTTCGTAAGTGTCTGTTGCCTGGTATCGCACTGCTGAGCCTTTGTTCGTCCGTTCTGTTGGTTGCGGCGCCCGCCACGCTGCCCGTCGACCGCGCCCACCTCGCGCTCGGCCGCCCTGGAGACGCTTCAGCATCTCCAAGCCCTCACCCACCGCTCGGTCGAGTTGTTTCACGAGAAGAAGTACGACGAGGTGGAGAAGGTCCTCAATGACGCTCTTGCCCTTGCTCCCGGCGACCCCACCACGCTTTACAATCTTGCCTGCGTGAAGGCCGTCACGGGTAAGAGCGACGATGCGCTTACTTTTCTGGAGCAGGCCGCCAATGCGGGGTTTGCTGACTTTATCCACATCCAGGAAGACACTGACCTGACCAGCCTGCGCAACCTGCCGCGTTTCAAGGCGTTGATGGGGCGTAAGGATGCGATCCAGCGACAGGCCGCCCAGCACGCTCTGGATTCGCTCAAGCGCGAGTTTGGCGACAAGTACCTTTATGACATCGACGAAAAGTCCCGACTTATCTTCGCCACCAATACCGACGCGGCCACCCTTGCGGCACTGAAGAAGGACCTGATCGCTCAGGCCAACAGCCAGTGGGCCCAGCTTTTCGAGCACAAGCCCGAGCAATACATCAGCATCATCCTCCCTTCCGCCACCGACTACGCGAAGCTGGTGCAAACGCCTGGCGTTGGGGGTTTTTACAATCATGCCTTTCGCATGCTGATCGCTCAGCGCCTTGGGCAGGTGATGACGCATGAATTTACCCACGCCCTGAATGCGGCCGATCTTGACCCGACCGGCCAGCAGCATCCCATCTGGCTTGTCGAAGGCTTGGCGGTCATGTTCGAGGCCGGCACGTATGAAGGGGAGGTGCTGACTCCCCACGACAACTTCCGGCTTCCTTACCTGCAATTCATGGCCAAGCACGACAAGCTGATTCCGCTGGAAAAGCTGCTGAAGATGCCGCAGAAAGAGTTCGTTTCACAGTCGCAGGCTACTCTGGCTTATGGCCAATCCGGCAGCGTGCTGCTTTACCTGTACGAGCAAAAGCTGCTCAAGAAATTTTACGACACGGTTAAGGCTACCTGGGATAAGGACAACAGCGCCAAGCTGGCGCTGGAGCAGGTGTCGGGCAAAAAGCTGGCCGACTTTGAAAGCGCCTGGCGGGCGTGGATGCTCAAGCGTAGCGCCCCGGCCATGAGCACGGGCAAAGACGGGGCGTTTCTGGGCGTGCGCTTCGGACAGGCCAATGACGGCCTACGTGTGGATGACGTCGTGGACGGCAGCCCGGCGGCCCGCGCGGGGGTGCATAGTGGGGATATCGTGGTGGGCCTGGGGGAACAGGAAGTGCGTGACTGGCAATCCTTCATGCCGATGCTGAAGGAACACAAGCCGGGCGAAACGGTGAAGCTGCGGGTGCGCCGGCACGAGACGTATCTGGATTTGGACATGACATTGGGGCGGCGGAATGGGGAGAAGGGTTGAGGGGGTGGTTCGTTAGTTCATTGGTTCATGGGGTTGGGCGGGGGCGCTTTTCGGGGTTTTGTGTTGCTGAAAATGAGGTTTGGGAGCGCAGGTTGAGGATTGGCAGGGGTTTGTGGCGGAAACGCTTTTGAAAAGCGCCCCCAAATGCTCCCCAAAACCTCCCCGAATCCTCCCCATTTCGACCCCTTTTTCGACATAAAATCTCCCTGTTTCCTCCCCGGAACCGCCCCCTTCGACAGGGGGAGGATGATTCACTACGGAGGCACGGAGGGCACGGAGGGGGAGAGGAGTTTACCGCGGGGGCGCTGACAGGCGCGGATGGTTGTAGAAGCGTTAAGTTAGGTTTGATTTTTCGAGAGGAATCTGGGGACATGGGCGGGACGCCCATGTTACGGCTGGGGGACGCCGTGGGGGATTAGGATTAGGATTAATTAGGATTAGGATTATGAAGATGAAGATAAAGATTAGGATGAAGAGTTGCTATTTGGATGTCAAAGAACACTGCGGTCGGCTTGGGGGTGGGATTGGGTTGTCCCTCCCTTTTTGCTGGCCGGAGCTTCCGTAGTGGAAGCTAACATTATCCTATCATGTGGAAGAGGGTGAGTCAAGGTCGTTGAAGGGGGGGTGAGGGGATTTTCGCCACAGATGAACACGGATGAACACTGATGGCTGTGGAGGCTGCGGCGAGCAATCAGGAGAGGGAATGCGGGTGAGATTGGCTAATGCAGATTCAACTCCGCGCCGAATGGTGGGATGGACGCGGAGGCAATACGCGGCGCGGGTGGTTAAAATCTCGCGAGGTTTGTAAGTCTGGGATTAGCGACAGTTGACCGCGTGCTCTCAGCGTTAGACATTGTTTGCACATAGCTTTACCGTCGCGCCGGCATGAATATAATCCCGCCCTCTTTTACGCAGATGGCGGAGCACGAGGAACCATGGGTTTGATCGTTCAAAAGTTTGGGGGCACCAGCGTCGCCGACGCTCATCGCATTCATAAGGCAGCCAGGCGGATCATCGCGGCCAAGGAGGCGCGGGAACCAGGTGGTGGTGGTGGTCAGCGCGATGGGGGACACCACCGATGATCTGATTCAACTGGCCAAGCGGGTGTGCGACAACCCGCCCAAGCGGGAGATGGACCAGCTTCTGGCGACGGGCGAGCAGGTGACGATCGCGCTGATGGCCATGGCGCTGCATGCGCAGGGGCACGATGCAATAAGCTTCACCGGCGGGCAGATCGGGCTGGTGACCGACAACGCGTTCTCGAAGGCGCGCATTCAAACCATCAACAAGCAGCGGATCCTGGATCAGCTCAACCAGGGAAAGATCGTCATCATCGCCGGTTTCCAGGGCGTGACGCTGGAGGGGGATTACACAACGCTTGGCCGCGGCGGATCGAATGCGACGCTGGTCGCGATTGGGGCGGTGCTGAGCGCGGACGTGTGCGAAAATTTCACCGACGTGGATGGCATTTATACGGCCGACCCGCGGATCGTGAAAAACGCGCGAAAGATCGATCGCATCAGCTACGATGAGATGCTGGAACTGTCGGGCCTGGGGGCAAGCGTGTTGCAGACGCGGGCCGTGGAGTTTGCCAAAAAGTACAACGTTGCGATTCACGTGCGCAACAGCCAGAACGACAACGAAGGCACGTGGATCGTTGCGGAGACCCCCACCATGGAACACATCGTTGTATCGGGCGCGGCGCTGAAGAAGGAACTGATTCGGGTGACGATCAAGAACGTGCCGGATCGGCCTGGGATAGCCGCCAAAATTTTTGGCGACATTGCGACGGCCAACATCGTGGTGGATGACATCATCCAGAACGTGATGGACGACAACACGGCCAACATTAGCTTCACGGTGGAACACGGCGACCTGGATGACATCAAGCCGGTGGTGGAGCGCCTGGTAAAGGAACTGGGCGGCGGAACGGCCGCCATCTATCACGGCGATCTGGCGAAGGTGAGCGTGGTGGGCGTGGGCATGCGCGTTCACACCGGCGTGGCGCAGCGCATGTTCAAGACGCTGGCGGATGCCAAGATCAATATCCAGAACATCACGACAAGCGAGATCAAGATCAGTTGCATCATCGGCAAGGAAGATGCACCGTGCGCTGCAACTGGTGCATGATGCGTTTGAGCTGGACAAGGTGGGGCAGTGACGGGGACTGTGGCCACAGACTGAAACGGCGCGGGGAGCAACATGCCGGGAGTTTTGTTGATAAGATGCCGCCGTGAAACGAGCCTCTCCCGATTCAATGGTTGATTCCGATCCTGGCCGCCGGCGCTGGCGCTGGCCGGAGTGCTGGCGTGGATGGAGCTTCAGGGGACGGGCTGCGGCGGGGGCGGATGCGCTGAAGTGTTGTCCAGCCGGTGGTCGCACTGGTGGACGATTCCCGTCGCTATTCCGGGAGTAATTCTTTATGCGGTCATGGTCGTCGTGTCGCTGGTTGCACTGGGGGGCTCGACGGTGGGCTTGCGCCGGGTGGCGTGGGCGGTGCTGGTGAGTTTGTCCTTCGTTGTTTGTGGCGGGGCGCTTTGGTTTGCGGTCCTGCAACTGGCGGTGATCGGGCAGCTTTGCCCCTATTGCATGGTCGATCATGGCCTGGGATTTGGAGCAGGGGTGCTGGTGCTGGTGTCGGCGCCGATCTGGCGCTCGTCGCGGGCGCATGGGCCGGCCGTGGCCGTTGCCCCCCTGCTGCTTCCGGCGGCCGTCGCGATTGGTGCGCTGGTTGTCGGACAGATGCTGATCAAGCCAAAGCTGTTTGGCGTACAGACGTTCAGCACGCCGGCGAGCCAATCTTCGCCCACTGTGGCCGCCGCCATTGCCGATCCGGTTCAACCGCCTGATCCGCCGCCAGTGCCTGTGAACCAAACGCCCGTTGCAACAACGACAGCGGTCGTGACGCCGCCGCCGCCTAGCACTGATCCGGTGCCGGTGACGGTGCGGCGTGTTTCGGTGGCTGCGGGAAAGGTGCAGGTGAACACGCAGGACTGGCCTGTCTTGGGATCGGCCGACGCGAAGTACATCATCGTGGAGATGTTTGATTATTCGTGCCCCATCTGCCGGAATCTGCATCCGATCCTGGAGCAGGCGATCCAGAATTACGGCGGACAACTGGCGATTGTGGCGATGGTGGTGCCGCTGAATTCCAATTGCAATCCGCTGGTGACCGAAACGGACCCGCATCATGTAAATGCGTGTGACTATGCTCGCGATAGCCTGGCGGTGTTGCGGGCGGATCGGGGTAAATGGGCGGCTTACGATCACTGGCTTTTTGAGGGTACTGAACCGCCCAGCCCGCAGCAGGCGCGGGCGAAAGCCGAGGAACTGGTGGGCGCGGAGGCGTTTGCGAAGGCGCTGGCGGATGTGTCGGTGGAGCAGCACATCAAGGATGGGGTGGGGCTGTATCAGGCGATTGGGGGCGGGAAGATCCCGAAGTTGATCATGCCGCGCACTGCGATTTATGGCCAGATTGATCGGGTGGAATGGCTCTATGAAGTGTTTCAGAGCCACCTGGGGATTGATCCACCGGTTGCTCCGAAGTAGCTCGAGCCGGGCCATTGAAGCCTGATTAGATCCGGCTTTGGAGGATTCGCGCTTCGACTTCGGGTTTGAGGTGGGCTTGGACGTGCAGGCGACGGAACATGAGTTGGCGGTTGAGGGCGGCGCTTAAGGGGGAGATGGCGGAGAATTCACGGAGCTTTCCCTGGGGGTCCATGACGAAGATGCCTTCGGCCGGACTGACGCCGTGGGGGGAGAAGGTGATTTCGTAAGGGGTGTCGGACGGCTCATCAAGGAACAGATCGTAAGCGACATCGCCGCCGGCCTGGGCAACCACAGTCTCGGCTGCCGCGTGCATCTGTCGCCATTGGTCGGGGTTGTCGAGGTGGGATAGATCGATGACTTTGAAGAGGCGGCGGAACAGCAGGCCGCGGCACAGGCCGGCCAGGGGGGCGTCTTCACCGTGCGACCATGCCTTTAAACATTCGAGCATGGAGCTGTCGTCGAGCATGGAGAATTCGGGCGGCGAGAGGGACTGGCCCAGGAGGGATTTCGTGACGGCGTGCTCGCGGCCGGGCCAGGGGAGGCGGTCCTGGACGGCCAGGCGCTTGGCACGCTGGAGAGCGAGGCGGATCATGCCTTCGGCGCTGCGAACGACCTTGTGGAAGTAGACGTTGCGATACATGTGGTAGCGCGATTGAAGATAGGCCTCGAGGGCGCTGGTGCCTTTGTGGTGAACGGCGAGGCGATTGGTGGCGGGATCGACGGTGAGGGCGTGGAGGAGCCAGTTGAGGTCGTAGCTGCCGTACTGGCTGCCGGTCATGAGGTTGTCGCGGAGGAGGTAATCCATGCGGTCGGCGTCGAGTTGGCTGGAGAGGATGTCGTGGTAAAAGGTGCGGCGGGGCTGGCCGGCCATGAAGTCGGCCAATCGCCGGGGAAGGTCGCGGTCGTACGCGAGCAGGAGTTGATGGACCTGGCTGGCGGGGTCGAGAATGACGCGGGCGGTGGCGGCTTCGTGGTCGATGCCGGAAACGCGTTCGAAGACGTGACTGAAGGGACCGTGGCCAAGATCGTGGAGGAGGGCGGCGGCGAGGCAGAGGGTTTGGGTGTCGGGGTCGATGGAGATGTCGTCGGCAAGGCGGGCGAGGATTTTGCGGGCGGTTTCCATGACCCCCAGGCTGTGGCTGTAGCGCGAATGATCGGCGCCGGGGTAGGCGAGACTGGCCAGGCCAAGCTGGCGAATGCGGCGGAGGCGCTGGAATTCGGTTGAGTTGATGAGGCGAAAGAGCAGGCCTTCCATTGGTCGATCGACGCGGAGGGCAATGACGTCGTGAACCGGGTCGCGGATGATTTTTTCGGGCATGGGAAAGATTGTGGGGTGGGATGGGATGAGGGGCAATGGGGTGGGGGGTGGGCGGATGTGGGGTGCGGGGCAATTGGCAACCAGCACCTCCGCCCCCCTCTTACTTCTCCCCCCACACCCCGCTATCCTCTTTCATCTCTCTCCATGAAAGGCAGTTTATCCATGTCTGAATCCGCTTCCTTCGATTTGATCGTCATCGGCGCCGGCCCTGGCGGGTATGTGGCCGCCATTCGTGCCGCACAATTGGGCCTGCGCGTTGCGTGCATTGAGAAGCAATATCTTGGCGGCGTCTGTCTCAACGTTGGCTGCATCCCGAGCAAAGCACTTCTGGACTCGACTGAAAAATACTACGCCGCCAAAAACACGCTGTCCCACCATGGCATCAAGGTTGGCCAGCTTGATTTCGACCTCCCGGTCATGCTTGCCCGCAAAGACAAAGTCGTCAAAACACTCACCGATGGGGTGGGCCTGCTCTTCCGGCGTAATAAGATCGAATCCATTCGCGGGGCTGGCCGGCTTCTCAACGCCACGACTGTCGAAGTGAAAGACGCCGCCAGCACGCGCACCATCACCGCCCCTAAAATCCTCATCGCCACCGGCAGCGCCGCCATCCAGCTTCCCGGCCTGCCGTTTGACGCCACCCACATCGTCAGCTCGACCGAAGCGCTCTGCTTTAACCCCGTTCCCAAGAAGCTCATCGTCGTCGGGGCTGGCTATATCGGCCTGGAAATTGGGTCGGTCTGGAACCGCCTGGGGGCGGAAGTTCTGGTTTTGGAATTTCTTGATCGCATCATCCCTCCGATGGACGGCGAGATGACCACCGCCCTGCAGCGCATCCTTGAAAAGCAGGGGCTGAAGTTCAAGTTCAACACGGCCGCCCAATCCGCGAAGGTGGTCGATGGCAAGGTCCAGGTGACATGGTCAAGCGGCGATCAAACGGGCGTTGAAGAAGCCGACCGCGTGCTGGTCGCCACCGGCCGAAAGCCGTACACCGAAAACCTCGGCCTGGCCGAGATCGGCGTCGAGATGGACAAGAGAGGGTTCATCAAGGTTGACAAGCACTTCGCCACCAGCGTCCCGGGCGTGTATGCCATTGGCGACGTGATCGGCGGCGCGATGTTGGCGCACAAGGCTGAGGAGGAAGGCGTGGCGGCCGTCGAGATCATTGCGGGCAAGGCCGGGCACGTGAACTATCATGCCGTGCCGGGCGTGGTGTATACGCATCCTGAGC
This sequence comes from uncultured Phycisphaerales bacterium, assembly GCA_963788015.1. Lineage (GTDB taxonomy): Bacteria > Planctomycetota > Phycisphaerae > Tepidisphaerales > Tepidisphaeraceae > JBBRHH01. The sequence goes on along the minus strand of CAWBEY010000005.1, from coordinate 226,829 downwards.
TGGCGCAGGTTGGATATACCGAAGACGACGCCAAGGCCGCCGGGCACGAGATTAAGGTTGGCAAATTCCCTCTGCTGGCCAATGGCCGCGCCCGGGCGATGGACGAGATCGAAGGCATGGTGAAAATCATTGCCGACGCCAAAACCGACCGCGTGCTGGGCGTCCACATTCTAGCCGCCCACGCGTCGGACATGATCGCCGAGGCCGCCCTGGCGGTGGAATTCGCCGCCAGCGCCGAAGACATCGCCCGGGCGGTCCACGCTCATCCCACGTTGCCGGAAGCGATGAAAGAGGCGGCGTTGGCGGTTGGGAAACGGGCGATTCATATTTAGTGCGATTCAAGAAGATGCAGAAGTCTCGCGAAGCGATTGCTCGTACGGCGGCCGCAAGACCCCCTTCTCCGTCACGATGGCCGTCACCAGTTCGGCGGGGGTCACGTCGAAGGCGGGATTGAAAATGTTTACTCCCTCTGGGACCGTCACCCGCCCGAGTCCATTGGAAATTTCCTTGCCATCCCGCTCCTCGATGGGAATTTGATCACCGCTTGCAAGGCTTAGATCGATAGTGCTCATGGGCGCTGCGACGTAAAACGGCAGGCCGTAATGCCGGGCAAGAATGGCCACACTTAATGTGCCGATCTTGTTGGCCACATCCCCGTTGGCCGCAATTCGGTCCGCTCCCACGATCACCGCCTGCACCTTTTTGTCCCGCATCACCGTGGCGGCCATGTTGTCGCAGATCACTGTCACCGGCACCCCGGCCTGCTGAAGCTCAAACGCTGTGATCCGCGCTCCCTGCAATAGTGGCCGGGTTTCGTCGGCGTATACGTGAAACCTTTTCCCCTGCTCCGTCCCTATGTAGATCGGCGCGAGCGCTGTCCCGTACCGGACCGTTGCCAGGGCGCCTGCGTTGCAATGCGTGAGAATGCCAATGTTGTCGCCCAGCGAATCAAACAGCTTCGCACCATGCTCGCCGATGGCGCGGCAACTGGCGATGTCCTCCTCGAGCATGGTCAGGGCCTCGGCCAGCAGGCGCTGCTTGATCTTCTCCACCATTTGTTCCTGGGTGCGCGAGCCTTGCTTGCGCGTCTCCCGGGAAACCCGCTTCATACGGTCCAGGGCCCAGAACAGATTCACCGCGGTCGGCCGGCTGGTGGCGAGATAATCGCACACTTCCTCGACGCGCTGATCGAACGCTGATAAATCCTCGGCGTCGGAATTTTTGATTCCAAGATAGACCCCAAAGGCGGCGGCCACGCCGATGGCGGGCGCGCCGCGGATGGAGAGGCGCTTGATCGCGTCCCACATCTGCCGCTCGTCGGTGATGTCGAGATACACCTGCTCCGTCGGCAGGCGCGTTTGATCCAGGATTCGTGCGGCCCCGTTGGTCCAGGCGATGGTTTGAAGCATGATCGCCAGCCTACCAACTCCGTAAGCGGCGCGCAACTGCTACCAGGTGTACTTCACGGTGTAGGTCAGCTTTTTCTCACCGCCGGCCGGTGCTTCCACTGGAAATTCCACTGTGCGGTCGGATTGTTTCTGAAATTCGTCGCTCTTCTTCACGATCGTCCAGTTAGACCAGCGATAGAGCGGCTCGCGCACCACCACGTTCACGGCCTCCTTCTTTTGATTGTGTACCGTGATCTCGAAGCTTTCCGTAATCGCTCGGCCGTTGGGGTCCATCTGGAACTCGCTCTGGGTGCGCTCCACCGTCATGTCGAACGCGCTGCCGATTCGTGCAACGATCTCGGAGTCAGCGGGCGTATGACCCACCACGTCCTCCCCGATAAACTCACTGTCCGTCTCGTCGGCCTGATAAACCCGCACCCGCCCCGCCGGCAGCGCCTGCCCCAGGCCATTTTGTTGCGTGTTCTTCAGGCGGAGGTAGACGTCTACATGGCTGGCGGAGCGCGTGCCAAAATCGCGCTCCGTGGCCGGTTCGGCGCGGGCGAATCGCCGGGCCTCATTCGATCCGCCGGTGTAGACGAAGCTGCGCGTGACGCCAATATTTGATCTTGGCGCGAACAACTGGATTTGCTTTGTGCTGTCGCTCGGTAGCGTGGTGGCGCCTGGCAGCGTGTAAAGGTGATAATCGCCGGCCGGGGCAGGCGGGGTCGCTTCCGCCCCGCGTGCAAGCCGCTGAATGTCGCCCGCTACCAGCTTTAACCGTGTGTCGGAGAATGTCGTCCCCGTCGCGTTGACCACACTGGCCCACGCCGAAATATCCGCCCCTGTCCCGTCCTTGTTAAGGACCACGTTGTAGTCGGCGCGCCACGTCAAGCCATCCGTTCGATAGCCGACCTGAATGTCCTGCGGGCCGGGCCTTTTTGCCTCCAGCTTCCAATAGAGGGTGGGCTTGGTCACCACGCGGCCTGGCACGTTAAACAGCTTGATTTCCGTGATGTCGCCATTGCGCGGCACCATCTCGATGGGCATCTGCTTGTTGCGGGTCTCGATCACGAGGTGGGACTGATCGTAAGAAAGCAGCCGCCCCTCCTTGGTTTCGGGCTTTTCCTCGCGCGGCACTTTTCGGTTGATCAGGATCGTCTGCCCCACATAACGCTGTAGCATTTTCTCCGGAACGGCCACGTCATAGGCGAAGCTCTGCTCCAGCACCGATGTCAGGTCGCCGGCCGTCAGGGACCGAAAGGTAACAGTTGTTGGATCAATGGCGGCCGGCACGTCCACGTATTCCACGGAGTTGATGCCATTGGTGAGCGTGATGTGGCGCACTTCGCGTACAATTGCGTATCCAGGGGTGGGCCCAGTCACCAGCGGCCGGGGGTCGTAGGTGGCCGGGTCGGCGGTGCTATAGACCATCATGGAAGAGGCGACCGCATCCTGCCGCGCGCTGACCACCGATTGTGGAGCGGGGTTGAGCGGCGGGGCGACTGGAATCTGGGCGATGGAACTTCCAGCCGGCAGCAGGAAGAGAACAAAGGCGAGGGTGGAGCGAACGACGATCATGACAATCCTTTCCGATCTGTGCAGGCAAACACGCTATTCGATGAACGGCGAATCGGGAAGGTGCCCTTAACCAAAAATGCCGGCCGCGGGTTTTGACCGCGGCCGGCATCGCCAGAGAATGGAAAGGGAGCGTCATGTCAGGCCCCCTTGGCGGACTCGCACGAGTCCAAAGTCAAGGTCGCGTTGGCCTGACGATATTGATGTACGATTCGTAGCGATGCGGGGCAAATTATGCCCGCACCGCTCGAGGGGAAACTTCCGCGTCATGGGCAAACGCGCGGATTATCGGCCGCCTCTTAACCCGATGAACTTGCCCGAGGCCTGGATCGTCCTATGGTAGGGAGCGGGGGCTGGGATATGTCGATAAACTGATGCAGCACAAAGCAGCTTGAACCATGAGACGTGTCTTTGGGATCGTAATTCCGATATTAGTGGTTGCGGGCGTCGTTGCCCTGGCTTTCTTCGCTGGCCGCGAGCATGCCCGTTCTGCTTCTGAGGCCGCAGCGGCGGGTAACACTCCTACGTTTTGCAAAGACATTGCACCGATCATTTTCGCCAACTGCAGCACTTGCCATCGTCCCGGCGAGGCAGCCCCGTTCGCGCTATTGAACTACCATGACGTCCAGAAACGTGCCAAGCAGATTGCGGAGATCACCCAGAAGAGATTGATGCCCCCCTGGCTTCCCGATGCAGGCTTCTGCGATCTGCAAGGCGAGCGGCGGCTGACCGATGAGCAAATTGCTCTGATTCAGCAATGGGTGACTGCCGGCACGCCCCAGGGCAATGCGGCCGATCTGCCGCCACTTCCCAATTGGACGCCCGGCTGGCAACTGGGCGAGCCTGACCTCGTGATCAAAATGCCTGAGCCTTACGCCGTCGCGGCCGACGGTCCTGACATCTATCGCAACTTCGTCATCCCGGTGGCGCTCGCTGAGAGTCGTTATGTGCGGGCGGTCGAGCTTCGTCCGAACAATCCCACAGTCCTTCATCACGCGTTTATTCTGGTTGATCGAACCCCTGAATCACGCCGGCTTGACGAGCAGGATCCGGGACCCGGCTTTGGCGGCATGAGCATGGGGGAGGGGGCGCAGGCGCCGGATGGTCACTTTTTAAGCTGGCAGCCGGGTAAGATGGTGGTGCCCTGCAAAGACGATATCGCATGGCGGCTGGACAAAGGAGCCGACATCGTTCTTCAAATGCATCTTCGTCCCAGCGGCAAAGCTGAAACCATTCAATCAACCTTGGGGTTTTATTTTGCAAGCCAGCCCGCAACCCGAACGCCGTTTAAGTTTCGGCTTGGCTCACTGGTGATTGATATCCCGGCAGGGGAGAAAAACTATATGGTGGAAGATTCGTGGGTGCTTCCAGTGGACGCGGACGTGCTGGAGGTGTCGCCGCACGCGCATTTTCGCGCGGGAGATGAAAGCCTGGGCCACGCTTCCCGACGGGAGCGGGAAATGGCTCATCAGCATCAGCCACTGGGATTTCAACTGGCAGGGCGAATACCTCTATGCCAAGCCGTTGTTCCTCCCCAAGGGGACCATCCTGTCCATGCGCTACACGTATGACAACTCAACGGCCAACCCTCGCAATCCTAATCAGCCTCCCAAACGCGTCCGCTACGGTCCGCAAAGCTCCGATGAGATGGCTGAGTTCTGGTTCCAGGTGATTCCACGTGATCCCCATGATCTCGCTGCCCTGCAACGTGGGTTCAACTTAAAGCGGCTGGACACAATCATCACCAGGCTAGACAAACTCCTGAAGGAAGAGCCGCGCAACGCGGAAAAACATCTCAGCATGGGCAAGTCAATGTTCGCATTGGGGCGGATGGATGAAGCGATAGCACATTTCCAAACAGCCGCTCAGATCACTCCCTCCGACGCCGAGCCACACGATTGGATTGGCCGGTCGTTCATGAACCAGAACAAGCTCGCAGAAGCCCGGGCCGAGTTTGAGCAGGCCCTGAAGCTGGACCGAAAGTTTTACCAGAGCGAAAACAATCTGGGGCTCGTGGCGCTGCGCCAGGGAGACCGTCCGGCGGCCGAGGCGCATTTTGAAAATGCACTCCAGATCAGGAAAGACGATCCAATCGCCAATGACAATCTGGGGATGGTACTTTATTCACGCGGGCGACTGGCGGAAGCCGCGGCCCATTTTGAGACGTCGCTCCAGAACGATCCAGAAGATCAGTTCGCGCTGGAAAGTTTGAAGAAGATTAAAGCGCTCATGGGCGTTAAGTGATTCGCCCACCCCACCGCCGATTCACGTCTTGATTCGGTCCAACATCCAGACGCTCGTGGGCCCGAAGATAAAGATCGGCATCCATGCCATGAGCGCCGGCCAGGTGTCGGCCAGCCGGCTGTCGTTGGGGGGCTGGCCCGCAAGCTGGTGCATGATGAACACGCTCGTCAGACACAAGCCGCAAAGCAGAAGACACTTGGTGGAGGCACTTTTCAGGCGCTGCGGCTCGCGCGTCATGATCGAGCCGATGGCAAGCAACAGCAGGATCACGTTGACGAACACCTGCGTGAAGCGCCGTGCTTGATGCGTGCCAGGTCGATTCGGCCATACGTCATGGCGTGAGCCAGCAGCTCATTGATCCGCTGCGTCGATAACAACTCCACGAACTCTCCGCTTCGATACAGTTGGACCTCTTCAGGGGTGATGCTGCTTCGCCATTCCGTGATGGGCTCGCGCTGCACCTCTGAAGTGCGCATGTCGTGCGTGAGGTCGCGAATGACGGTACCGTCGGTCAATTCCCAGCGCTTGTACTCCACACTCCAACGCGCACTTCTGGCCGTGATGAGCGACCGGTCCTTGCCCGATCCCGAAACAATGGCCACGCCTTCCATCGCGGGCGGATTATCGGATGGGAAAAACCGGCGCGCGAACAGCAGGGCTTTCTTGTCATCCTGCATGGCGCGGATGGGGAAGGAGTTTCGGACCACCTCCCGAATCTCATCGTGCTTTCGCACCAGCTTCGGGATCATCTGGGGGATGACCAGTTCCTGGTCCACAAGCAACAGGCCGTTAAGGAGCAACGCGCACAGGATCATCGGCGCCGCCACGCGCAACAGGGGCACGCCCGCGGACAGCAATGCAGACAACTCATTGAAATGACTCAGGCGGATCAGCGTAAACGCAGCGGCCACGATGGGGATTATTCCTGAAAGCTGCACGAAGTAGAGGAAGATCTGGTAGAAGTAATAGTCTCCCGCGTCGCGCACAAATCCGATCATCGTCTCCAGGCCACTTTGCGTGGTCTGCTTTTCCATCCCCAGCAGTTCATCAAAATTGAAGACCATGTCGAGCACGACGTAGAGGCCCACCAGCACCAGAAAGCTGATGACGTAGTTGGTGAGAAAGACGCGGATGATGTAGCGGTCCAGAATCTTCATGAAACTTTCAGCACGTCCCCCACCACGCCGCCAGCCGGGCGATGCCCTCGTCGATTTTCTCCAGTGCAACGTGTCCGAAGCTCAGCCGCAGGTGGTTGGTGGGCACGTTACCCTGCTCGTCGGGATGAAAGCAATAGTCACCCGGTACATAGAGCACGCCCGCGTTCACGCACGCCTCAAACATCCCCGCGAGATGTATCAGCGCCCTTAGGCAGCGTCAGCCAGACATACAACCCCCCGTGCGGGTGCGTCCAGTGGATGCCGATGTCGGCTGGCATGTGCCGGCGCAGGGCCGCCAGCAGTGCGTCGCGCTTACGCCGGTATCCAGTCCGAAGGACCTCGCCGTGCGCGTGATACGTTCCATCCTCCATCGCCTCCAGCAGGATCTGCTGCGCCAGATGGCTTGACCCGAAATCGTGGCTCCCTTTCTGATGCACCACGGCGTTGAGCAGGTCCTGAGGCATGGCCGTATAGCCAGTCTTCAGCCCGGGCGCAAACGGCTTGGAAAACGTCTGCGTCAGAATCGTGTACCGGTTCTCGGAGTCGAATGATTTGATCGAGGGCAATGCGGGCCCATCGTAGAGCAGTTCGCGGTAGGCCGCATCTTCCAGGATGAGGATGCGCGTAGTCCGGCTGAATTCACGCACAATTTCAAGAAGTCGCGACCGGCGAGGCAACGACAGCGTCAGGCCGGTGGGGTTCTGAAAGAAACTTGTGCAGTAAATAAACTTTACGCGCGGCAACTGGCCAAGGCGGTCAAGGCGGCGCAAGAGCGCCGCCACCGCCTCGACGTCCATCCCCTCCTCATCCATCGGCACGGCCATTACGTTTGCCCCCAGCGACTCAAGCGTGCCGGCGAAGACGAAATAGCTGGGGTTGGCGGTGATAACGATGTCGCCGGGATCGACCAGCACGTCGCTGATCAGGTAGAGCGCCTGTTGCGAGCCGGTGGTGACAACAATGTCTTCGCTGGTCAGGCCCATCGCGGTGGCCGTTTTCTGCTCCAGCGATTCCAGGTGCCTGACAGCCCGCTCCCGCAGCGGCCGCAGGCCAAGCGTGGTGTCGTAGTTGAGGGCCGCACGGGCGCGAGTGCGGTCCGACAACACCTTTTGCGCCAGCGCCGCGCAGGCGTCTACAGGCAGCGTAAGCGGATCGACCAGCCCGGCGGCGAAGCTGATGAGATGCGGGTTGGCCAGGGCGGTTGCGATCAGGGCGCTGATCGGTGATTCGTGCGTCCGAAGGGCCTTGGCGGAAAGTGATAATGGGGGAGGTTGCGTGAGCGGCAAGTTGGTCATGGCGAAACATTGTAACGCAGCAGGGGCGACGCTGCGCCGCCCCGATCAACACATCATGCTACAGGACATCTCAAAACTCAATCAACGAATCCATGGCCGTCGCCTATTACCTATCACGGCGGAAGCGTTCGACACATCAGGTTCAATGGCGGAGCATTCGATGGCTAAGTTCTGGCTGTTTTGCGCGATCGTTTTTGCAGGTCTCAACTTCTTCCCGGACCGCACACGAGCGGCCGATCCACCCGCGCCCGCCAAGCCGGTGCGCGTGGGCATCATTGGTTTGGATACATCGCACGTCATCGCCTACACCACTCTTCTTAACGATCCGGCGGCCACCGGTGACATGGCGGGGGTGAGGGTCGTGGCCGGCTATCGCGGCGGCAGCAACGACATCCCGGCCAGCCATGACCGCATCGAGGGGTACACCAAAGAATTGAAGGACATGGGCATTGAAATCGTCGATTCGATTCCAGCGCCTCCTGACCAAAGTGGACGCGGTGATGCTGCAAAGCGTCGATGGCCGAATGCACCTTGAACAGATCAAGCCCGTGCTGACGGCCGGCAAACCGGTTTATATCGACAAGCCGCTGGCCGCCTCGCTGGCGGATGCGATGGTTATTGAAGAGCTTGCGAAGCGCAACAACGTGCCCTGGTTCTCCAGTTCGGCCCTGCGGTTTTGTTCCAACATCCCCAACATGCGCCATGACGAGACGGTGGGCGAGGTGCTTGGGTGCAGCGCCTGGAGCCCCTTGCATCTGGAGCCGACACACCCCGATCTGTTCTGGTACGGCGTTCACGGTGTTGAGATCCTTTACACCATTCTGGGGACCGGCTGCGACACCGTCAGCCGGACCCAGGCTGACGACGCCGATGTCGCCGTCGGTGTCTGGAAAGATGGCCGCGTCGGCATATTTCGCGGCATCAAAAAGGGCAAGCTCGATTATGGCTCCACTGTATTCGGTGCCAAGGGTGTGGTGCAGAGCGGCGGGTTCGACAGTTACAAAGGTCTGGTTGGGCAGATTGGGCGGTTCTTCAAAACGCGTGAGGTGCCGGTGGCGCACGAGGAGACAATGGAGATGCTGGCGTTCATGGAAGCCGCGGATGAAAGCAAGCGGCAGGGTGGAAAGCCCGTGAAACTGGAAGTGATTGTCGCCAAAGCCCGCGAGCAGGCGCAGGCAAAACTGGCGCGATAACAGAAAAGAGGCATCGTGAATCAGAAGTTTCAGCAACGTGCGCCGCGAGGACGGAATCTTTCTCGGCGGCGATTCCTCCATGGATCGGCCGCCATCGGCGCTGGACTTATCGCCAGCCGCATCACCAGCCCACTTTGTCTGGCGGCCAGTGAAGCGCTTCCCAGCCGGAAGCTCGTTGTGGGCATCATGGGGACATCCCACACGGACACCGGCAGCGATGGTCGCGGCATCGCACTGGCGAAAGGATTTGCGGCCTTGGAAGGAGCTGAGGTCGCGTATGTCTGTGACGTCGACGCACGCAGTCTTGCGTACGCAATTGAAACAGTCTCGAAGAAGCAGTCCAAGGCGCCCAGGGGCGTCAATGACTTCCGCCGGATTCTTGATGATCAGGCGGTGGACGCGCTGGTGATCGCGACGCCCGATCATTGGCATGCCCCGGCCACCATCATGGCTTGCGCCGCGAACAAGCATGTCTACGTGGAAAAGCCGGCCAGCCACAACGCACGCGAAGGCGAGCTGATGGTCGCCGCGGCGCAACACCACAAACGCGTCGTGCAGCTCGGCACGCAGCGCAGAAGCTGGCCGGCGCTGAGGGAGGCCATCGAAAAATTGCGGGCTGGAGAAATCGGACGCATCATCTCGGCCCAGTGCTACTACTTCAACGGCCGACCAACCATCGGCCATGGCAAGGAAGTCGCGGCGCCGCAATGGCTCGACTATTCACTCTGGCAAGGACCGGCTCCCCAACGTCCTTATCGCGATAACCTGGTACCTTACAACTGGCACTGGTTCTGGCATTGGGGCACCGGCGAGCTTGGCAACAACGGCGTTCACTCCATGGACTTTGCCCGCTGGGGCCTGGGTGTCGATTATCCTACCCGCGTCACTTCCACCGGCGGAAAATATCGCTATGACGACGACAAGGAAACGCCCGACACCAATCTCGTGACCTGCGAGTTCGGCGACAAATCAGTGACGTTTGAAAGTCGAAGTTGGAGCAAAAAATCGCCCTTGGATCCTGATTACGACATCTGCTTCCGAGGCGAAAAAGGCAGCCTGGTTATTCGCGGCCCCGGATATGCCATCTATGACGCGGACGGTAAAGAGCAATCAAAACAAACAGGCGCCGGCAACGATGAGGTCCATCTTCAAAATTTTCTGGACGCCGTAGTCAACGGCGCCAGGCAGAACGCTCCCATCGTTGAAGGTGTCATAAGCACCCTGCTCTGCCACCTGGGCAATATCTCTTATCGCTCGGGAAGACCAATCCGACTTGACCCCCAAACCCACCAGATCGCCGCCGACAATGAGGCCGCCGCGCTGTGGGGACGCGAGTATCGCGAAGGCTGGGAGCCAAAGGTTTGAAGAACGACCCAGCTCCCGGATGCCGTCATCCATTGCTCACGGCGGTGTAATCGCGCGGCGGCGATCCGGTGTAGAGCGCCCGGGGCCTGATGATGCGGTTGTGATCGTGCTGCTCGATGATATGCGCACACCAGCCGGCCACCCGCGATGCCGCGAACATGCAGATGTTCAACTCCGACGGGATGCCCAATAAGTAGAGTGCCGGCGCGGCGTAAAGGTCGAGGTTGGCGTACAGGTGCTTCTCCCGCTCCATCACCGCCTCCAGCGCCTCGCAAATTGCCACCCATTGCGGTTGGCCAGCGCGGATACCAAGCTGCCGCACCAGCTCGCGCATGGTGGGCACGCGGGAGTCGCCGGTGCGATAGACGCGATGACCAAACCCCATGATTTTTTCCTTGCGCCAGCCTCTCCTTGAGCCACGCCTCGGCTTTCTCCGGCGCGCCGACGTCGCGCAGCATCTTCATCGCCTCTTCGTTCGCCCCGCCGTGCAAAGGCCCTTTTAGCGTGGCCAGCCCGCTTGTCACGGCCGCGTAGATATCCGCCAGCGCCGACGCCGTCACCCGCGCCGCGAACGTAGACGCATTGAACTCATGCTCCGCATACAGCGCCAGAATGATGTTCAGCGAGCTGACCTGCCACTGCTCCGGCTCCTTCCCGTTCAGCGTAAATAGCAGCCGCGCCGCGTGGGGAAGGTGCGTCCCCGGCCAGGACGGCTCCTGACCCTTCGCCAGTTGCCAGCCGGTGGTCATCAGCGTCGAAGTCTTGGCGATGATCCGAATCGCCTTGCGCACATTGGATGCATGCGAGTTGTCGTTCTCCTCCGGATCGTAGCTTGCGAGCATGGAAACCCCCGTGCGCATCATGTCGATGGGCGCGGCATCCGGCGCCAACAGCTTCAACATCGCCAGCACCTTTGGCGGCAACCGATACTCCGATGCCAGTTCCTCCCGAAGCCATTCATACTGCGCTGAGGTGGGGAGCTCGCCATGAATGAGCAGCCAGACCAATTCCTCAAAGCTTGTGCGCACCGCCAGGTGTTCCACGTTGTATCCCCGATACAGCAGGCCGGCCACGGGATCGACGTAGCAGATCCCCGTCTCCCCGGCGATCACGCCTTCGAGGCCGGGGCTGTACGCAGGCTTATTGGTTTCAGTCATGTCGCGCCTCCCAACCGTCCCACTCTTTCTCCGGATCGTAGCCAAGCAAACGGTAAAGTTCCTCCCGGGTCTGCATTCGCCCCGTCCACGCCTTCTGCGTGCCGCGCCGTTGAAGATCGCGCAGGAATTCCTCGGCCGTTCGCATCGTCAGCCGAAACGTGCTCATCGGAAAAATTACCGTGCGATACCCCATCCCGGCCAGTTGCTTCACGCTGAGCAATTCGCTCTTGCCAAACTCCGTCATGTTCGCCAGCAGCGGCGCGTCCACCTGCCGTGCAAACTCTCGAAACTCCCGCGCCGTTTCCAGCGCCTCGGGAAAAATCGCGTCCGCCCCCGCCTTGAGATAAACCCGTGCGCGCTGCACCGCCGAATCGAAACCTTCGACGGCCCGAGCATCGGTGCGCACAATGATCAAAAAATCCTTGTCGCGGCGAGCGCGTACCGCCGCCTGAATTTTCTCCTGCATCTCGTCCACTGAAACGATGGACTTGCCAGCGAGGTGGCCGCATCGCTTGGGAAACACCTGATCTTCCAGGTGCATGCCCGCCAATCCCGCCCGCTCAAATTCCGCGACCGTGCGCGCAGCATTCTGGTGGCCGCCAAACCCGGTGTCGGCATCGGCCACGGCCGGGATCTTCACCGCACGGGCGATGTATCCTCCAAGCTGCGCCACCTCGTTCAGCGTCAACAGGCCGATGTCGGGCACGCCGGCCGTGGCGTTTGCCAGACCAGCGCCGCTGATATACACCGCCCGAAAACCCGCCCGCTCCACCAGCCGCGCCGTTGCCGCGTTGAAGACTCCGGGCATCGCCACGCAGCCCGCGTCCATCGCCCGCCGAAGAATCCTCCCCGGACTCTCACCCAACTTCTTTCCGCTCTTTTGGCCTTTCATTATTTCCTTTAGCGGCAAGTTCAGTGCGGCCCTTCCTTCTCCAACAATTCCATCATCCCCCGCACGTTCCGTGCGCTTTCGAGCTTCCACACCCAGGCCACCAGTTGATCGGCACGCTCTGACCCAAGCACTGGGTCGGCCAGGGTATGAAATTTCTCCTCCACGCGCTCGTCGCTCATCCGGTTCATCGCGTGGCCACATGGATGATCTACCCGCTCGGTATACGACTGCCCGTTCTTCAGATTTACCGTCACGATATTCCCAACCGCCATCGGATAAAGCCCGCTCAATTCGGCATGACGAACCACCTTCACACGCGCCACCAGCGCCAAGAGCGACTTGTCGGCGATCCGCTCGGCCGAAAACTGCCGGTGCGTGATCTCGCCATCCATCAGCGCCGCCGCCGTCATGTACGGCAGGCTGTGGTCCGCCGTTTCGCGGCTGGTGGGGAGCCATTTTTCCGGTTCGCTTCCGATGATGTCCACGGCCGCGTCATGACTTTCGATCAGCACCGATTCAATCTCCCCCGGCCCTGAAATCTCGGCGCGAATCTTCAGCGCCGCCTCGATCGCGCTCTGGGCGTGATACTCCGCCGGCCAGCACTTGATGCTCGTGTTGCAGATCATGCACTCGACCTTCGCCCCGGGCCAATGTCGAGCGCAAACGGCCCTTCAATCGGCAGCGGCCCGCTCACCAGCTTCTCAAAGCCCATCGTTCCTTCGAAGATCGGCGCGGGTCCGGTCATCCCCTCCCGCGCCAGCATCGCGGCATAAATCCCCTGCCGCGCGGCATTGGCAAACGCGCACCCCTTCCAATGCGACAACTCCCCCACCCGCGTCTGCCGCAGCGCCGCGCTCGACACGCCGGCGATGCCAATGGCGTGCCGCGTGCGTTCCACGTCGAGCTTCATCAGCTTCGACGCCGCCACGGCCGTTGAAAAGCAGCCATAGGTCACATGGTCCCAACCGATGGCGCGAATACTTCGTGCATCGCACAGACGGCATTGCACCTCGTACGCCGCCACGATGGCCGCGATCAGGTCCGCCCCGCTCGATCCCGCCGATTCCGCGACGGCAATGGCCGCCGGAATGTTATCGCTCGGATGCGCGGGCTCCTTGGACAGATAAGTATCGTTGTAATCCAGATATCGCACGAGCACCCCGTTGGCAAACGCCGCCCAATCGGGAGGCGCGATGTGCCGAGTGCCCCAAAGCGTCGCCCCGCGTGTGGCGGAAAATCCGGACGCTACCCGCCGGGCAATCATCGCCGGCTCCGCGCTCCAGGCCCCCAGAGCGCATCCCAATGAATCAATCACCCGCCGCTTCACCTCATGCACAACGTCGGCCGGTAAGTCCACGAATCGGAGTGAGGTCGCATAGGCGGCGAAACGTTGGGCGAGGGGGATGTTGGGCATGGTGACTTTCGATCAGGATCCGCGAATATTCTAGTCGCCGCGCGAGTTGATGCCTACGCGAGAAGATTGCTTATGCTGGTCCGGTGACCGTTTGTGCCAACTTTGCCTGCCCCGCATCCTGCTTGCGAATCTGCCCATCCAACAGGCAGCTGACATTCACGTCCCCCATCACGTTCAGCATGGTACGGCTGCGATCCAGGAACCAATCGACAGTCAGCAAAATAGCAATGTATTTCAGCGGCAACCCCACCGCCCCGAACACCAGCGTCATCGTCACCAGCCCCGCCTCTGGAATGCCGGCCGCCCCGACTGATGCAACAATTGACGTCAGGATCACAATCACCTGCTTGCCCAGCCCCAGTTCCCATCCTGTCATTTGTGCGATGAACAGAGCCGACATGGCCTCATAAAGGGCAGTCCCGTCGTTGTTGAAGTTGGTGCCGATGAGCGCGCCAAGGCTGGCCGACTCCTGGCGCAGTCCCACCTTGTCGCGCAGTGCGGCATATGTCACGGGCATCGTGGCCGTTGAGGAATCCGTTGAGAAGGCCATCACCAGCGCATCGCTCATCGCCCGCAGGAGAAATATCGGCCGGACCCATGACCCCAGACGGATGCGCACCAGGTAATAAATCAACTGGAGAAAGAGCGCCAGCAACACCGCGAGGATGAACGCCGCCAGAGCCTTGAACGGCCCAAAGCCCTGCGTTCCGATGATGCGCGCGACAATCCCGAATACTCCAATGGGCACCAGGTCAATCACCCAGTGCAGTACTATGATAATGCACTCAAAACCGACGGTAATGAAATGCCCAACCGTGTCCACGCCCGGATGGTTCAATCGCCGCATGGCGATTCCAAACGCCAGCGCCACCAGGATCACGCCGATGACGTTGTTCTCCACCAGCGGCATCAGCAGGCTCTTGGGGATGTTCTCGATCAGCGCCTCGCTGGCCTTCTTTTTGGGTGCCAGCTTCTCGCTATCGGCCTGTTGATCCACGGAGTCGGGCTCCAGATGTGACCACCTTCCGGGGCGGACAATGTTCGCCACCGCCAGCCCGATGAGAATCGCAACCGTGGTATTCAGGATTAGCAAAAACGCCAGCCGCCCCGCCACGCGCTTTTCGATATTGGCGCCTCGGATCGCATTCAGCACCGCAAAGAAAATCAGCGGCGGCGCGAGCGCCCCCAGGATGCGGAGAATCAACTGGCTGGGAATTTCAAGAACGGCCGCCTTCTCGTGCAGGAGCATCCCGGCCACCGCTCCCAAGATCGCGCCGCCGAGGATGCGAAGATAAAGCGGCGTCCGATGCCACCACGCAAGAAGGCCGGTCTTGGGTTCGGACGGATCGATGTGCGGATTTTCCAGAGGCGCTTGCGTCATGCTTTTTTAAAAGTGATCGGCCGGGAGCCGGTTATAAATGATTTTCGTCGCATTCGATATAAGATCAGTATCGATGCAGCTCGGCCAACTCCACATCCCCTCCCCCTTCTGCCAGGCCGGCCTGGCCGGCTACAGCGACCGCGCCATGCGCCTCGTCGCCCGCCGGCGCGGCTGCGCTTACGCCGTTACCGAGGCACTCCTTGACATCATCCTCCTTAACGGTGGGCATGGCCTGCGCAAATCCATCGACATCAACGATGAGGATCACCCCACCGCCGGCCAGATCATGGGCTCCGAGCCTGATCAACTCGCCCAGGCCGCCCGGATCATGCACCAGCACGGGTACGACGTCATCGATCTCAACTTCGCCTGCCCGGTGAAAAAGATCAAAAACAAAGCCCGCGGCGGCCACATGCTGCGGGATGTGCCGCGCGCGGTCTCCATCCTGAAGGCCGTCCGCGACGCACTGCCGCCAGAGGCCATTACCACCGTCAGCATGCGCCGCGGGTTCGATGACTCGGCCGAATCCGAAGATCAGTTTTATCAAGTCTTCGACGCTGCTTTCGCCAATGGCTACGCCGCCGCCCGCGTGCATGCCCGCACCGTCGAGCAAAAGTATCTGGGCACAAGCCGCTGGCCATTTCTCAAAAAGCTCAAGGAGCAATACCCGAATCGCACCATCTTCGGCAGCGGAGATATTTTCACGGCCGAAGACGCCGTGCGAATGGTGCGCGAAACTGCTGTCGATTGCGCCTGGATCGCCCGCGGGGCAATCGGCAATCCGTGGATCTTCAAACATGCCGCCGATTTGTTGAATGATCCGTTGCACGCTGCCAATCCTCCCACCATCCACGAACAGCGCGAGGCCCTTCGCGAACATTTCGCCATCGCCATGGAAGTTCACGGGGAACAACTCGCCGGCCGGCGCATGCGCAAACAGGGCATTAAATACAGCCGATTTCATCCTCAGGCCGCGTCGGTTAAAAATGAGTTCATCGCCGTCAACAGCCTGCGCCAATGGACTGCCGTCCTCGACGATTGGTACAACACCGACGGCCCGGGCGTCTGGCCAGCCCCGACGGCCGCCGACGAAGTGAACGGCGATCTCCAATCGTGCTCCGCATGATTCGTCCCCTGCCTGAATCGCCCGCAGTGGCTATGATTCTGCCATGCCACACTTCGACAGCCCCACCGTCCAGTATCTTTTTTATATCCTCAGCGCCGTCGCGGTCGTGCTTCTCCTTTGGATCGGCTTCCGCGTCGGCCGCTGGGCCGGCAATCTTGCCTCCGCAAAGCTCATCGCCTCCAAAGAACAGGAACTGTTCACCGCCCAGAAAGGTTTCAAATCTGTTTACGATCAGGAGATCAACCAGCTTCGACAGGAGAACACGTCGCTAAGCGAGCAAGTGAAAACGCTGACTGGGCGCGTCGAGGATTACCGCAAAAAAGCCGCCGGCCTGGGCGGTTTATTCTCTTCCAGCTCCAAAAAGTCTGATGCGATGTACGCCCTCCTTCTCGAAAACGAAGCCCTCGAAGAAGCATTGTACGCCCAGAACGAAAAGCTCCGCGATGAACGTACCGACGCCCTTAAGGAGCAGATGCGCGCTACCGGCTATCGCCGGGTTCTTATGAGCCAGCTTCTCAACGACGAGCGCATCAAGGGATATGTGGCCGAAGTGTTGTCTGATGAGAGAGCCCTCCCGAAAATCGAGGCCGCCCCACAACTGCCCGGCGGCCAGGACCACCACGATTAATTTCCGGCCGGTTGCCCAATCGCGCAGCTTTTCCACGGCATCCTGAATCTGCTGGGTCACTGCGGCCATGTCGCGGTTTTCCTCGCCAAACACCATGGGCTCCCCAAATCGCAGGGTCGCCTGGTTGGGCGATAGAAAAGCCTCCAGCATGTCCAGCCCGCGCTGCGTTCCATCCAGATAGGCCGGCACCACCGGTGCGCCGCTTTTGATGGCCAGCAGTGCAATGCCAATCTGAAACGGCAGAAGATCCTGCCCCGTCTCTACTTTTCCTTCGGGAAACACGCCCAGCACCCTTCCCTCCTTCAGCGCCCGGAGGGCGGCCCGCGTGGCGGCCAGATCTTTGCCGCTTCGCTCCACCGGGATGGTATGAATCTTCCCGCAAAACCACCGCACCCCGGGCATCGCATAATATTCCTGCGCCATCATCCACGTCACCAGGCGCGGACATCCCGCCTGCACAAAGAAGGGGTCGATGCCATTGAGATGATTGCACGCAATAATGGCCGGCCGATCCGCCGCCAGCGGATAGGGGGTGAGTATTTGCAGCCGGTGGTAATACAGCGCAAATTGCCGCGCCGCCGCCCGCCCAATTCGCACAATTGGATCGCCCTCAAACGCATCGGGATCGCCGGCAACATCACTCATGGGGGCAAGGGAAATACCGCAAGTCGCCCTGTGTTGCCAGTCACCCCCACTGTTGATGTTGCAACTCAATAGAAATGTCGCAGACGTTAACGCGGAAAGAAGCGGCGTATGGGGCGTCGGTTTGGGTGCATTTTTGAGTGTTGCGATTGAGTTGCGCAGAGGATTTTGGGAGCGGGGTGAGGATTGACAAGGAGTTAGGCCAAAAGTGGCTTGTAAAAACGACACATAACCGACCACCAATAACCGACCACCAACCGACCACTAACCGACTACCAAAGGACACATAACCGACCACCAAACGACGCGGGGCTGGAGACGTGAAACTGGAGACTAGAAACTTGAAAGAGGGGCTGTTGGAGGGGGTGGGCGTTGTGCGGATTGGTTCATTGATTGATCTGTGCATTGATTCATTGGAGGAGAGGGGCGGGTGGAGCGGAGGGATGATGGGCTGGCGGGGGAAGAAGCCGCAGAGGCCGGGGATTCGCATTCGGAGTTTTGGTGGGTGGTGGGATGGGATGCTGTGGGCATGGGTGTTCCCCCGGAAGGTGTTGATACTTGGGGTATTGTATGATCGATGTTAAGGGTATGTCAAGGGAAATGTTTCTTGTGGCTGGCCACTGATGGACACAGATGAATACTGATGGAGGGGGTTTGTGGGGGGGGGGGATTTGGTGCCGAGTGGAGGTGGAGGTGGAGGTGGACGGGAGTGGGCGAGGGGTGGTGGGCGGGTGAGGTGTGGAAGGGACGGGCCGGGGCGGATGCGGCGGTGGAATTCTGATCCTTAGAATTTTTCAGGCGGAGACAGGTGATTCTGGCTGATATGGCAGGTGAAATACTGGAATTGACTCCCGACCCCTTATAATTTTCTTTTCCCCAAATTTTCTGGGTGCGTCCCCTTAGAATTTTCCACGTCCCCTTAGAATTTCCTCGTGCTCACCGACGTTGATACACATTCGGCATATTGACGTCGCTGCACAAAGCTTCAATCGCTTCAGCGCCGGAGTTTCCGACCCGGATAACAGAGTCATCAAAGGCCGCAAACACCTCTCCTGAAGGGATCATCATCAAGACCATGTGGGCACGAAAACAGTCACCGAGCGGACAGACAGGCGAGGCCAAAATGGCTGGATAGTCGTCGGCGTCAATCGCACCACCGTATTTCGGGTGAATTCGGATCTCATCCTCTGGGTAGGTTCTTCCTGCTCTTGGACGTCGCATGTAGCGGACGTTCAATTCCCCAAACTCCGCAAGAAAAGAGTCGGCGGCAGAGCTCATAACGCAGTTAAGCTTGGTAATAAACGGGAGGAATGGCTCCGTGGCTATCCTTCGCCCAGGATACCAGCCCGCAACCGCTAGGCAGTCCAGCGTTTTGTCCGAGAAGCGCCCGTCAGCAATCATGTGAGCTCCGAGTAGTTATGGAACGGAGAAATTCTAGGGGGTCGGGAGTCATTGATTGACATTCTGCTCCAAAACTGTCACGATTGGCTTCATGCCCAGACGACTTCGCATCGCCAGTGGCGGCATCGCCTACCATGTTCTCAACCGCGCGGCCGGCCGGCAAGACCTCTTTTGCAACGAGGCGGATTATGCCGCATTCATCCAGGTCCTCGAACAGACCCACCAGCGCTTGCCCATCCGCATCCTGTCCTATTGCCTCATGTCCACCCACTGGCATCTGGTCCTCTGGCCAAGGGAGGATGATGAACTGAGCGAGTTTTTGCGGCTGTTGACGGTCACGCACACCCAGCGCTGGCATGCCCATTATCACTCGGCCGGCACCGGGCCGGTTTATCAGGGGCGCTTTAAGAGCTTTCCGATTCAGCAGGATGAACACTTGCTGACGGTCTGCCGGTATGTGGAGCGTAACGCGGTGCGGGCGGGATTGGTGGAGCGGGCCGAGGGGTGGGAATGGTGCAGTCCGGCCCGGCGCAGGCGTGGGGCGGAGCCGGCGCCATGGTTGTTGGAACTGAAGCAATGGCCGGTGGATGTGCCTCGGGACTGGCGGGCATGGGTGAACCGTGCGGAGACGGCCGCGGAACTGGAGGCATTGAGGAAGAGCGTGAAGCGGAGCAGTCCGTATGGGGAGGCGGCCTGGCAGCGTCGGACGGCGAAGCGGCTGGGGCTGGAATCGACGCTGCGGGCACGCGGGCGGCCACGGGTAAGATCGATCAAAGACTCCCGACCCCTTTGAATTTTCCCCGGGGGAGGAGTCGATTTCGTAGCCGTCGACGCCGCTGGTATCGCTGGGGGACCAATGCAGGTGGATTTGGCCATCCGCTGTGGCGGTGGCGGTGAGGTTGGTGGGAGCATCGACCGGCGGGGCGGTGGTTTCGTCGAGGGTGCTGGGATTGGACTCGTTACATGAACGCAGATGAGTGGGGAGGAGAAGTCTCATTCGGCGGTGCTGGGGGAGAGGTCAATGGCCTGCTGAATGAGGGGGATGGCCTGTTGGAATGCTGGCGGTAGAGGACGGCCAGGAGGTTGTGGGGGCCGCTTGGGCTGGCTCAATTTTATTTGAGTTGCAGGTAGAGGGACTCGGTGGCGGCGAGGTAGCCGGAGCGGTGGGCGGAGAGGGGCGGTATGCAGTGATATTGGGCAGGCAAACATGTAAAGAGCGTAGACTGAACTCACCGGGACACACTATTTGTCGTCTAAAGCCCTCATTCCGTATTTTCGGCGCATTGCAGTGGGCCAGTCGCCCTGCGGCAAAGGTTCATCCTGGTCGGCTGAGAGGTACCAGGAATGACCATTAGGCGTTTTGCGGTAGTAGACTTTCATGTCGATCCAATGGTAAAACTCGTCCAATTCTGGGGTGTGTGGGAAACTTAGGGTAATGATCAGGTCGTGATGTTCAAGGGTGCCGGAGATCGTCGCCGCCTCAAATGATGGCACTGCGGACCCAGGTCTTGGCACCAATTTCACGGATTCAGGTGGAGAGGATCGGTCCAGTCGCGCCATAGTAGCCCAAATTTCCTCATCTTTGAAAAAGACCGCAATCAACGTTTCAGACTGCAGGTCGCAGGCGAGGACCTTAAAGTTGGGTGCATCAAGCCTCCGTTCCAAAAAGTCGCCTACTCGGACCTCGAAGAGGTTACGCCAATGGCTTTCGGGCGCTGCAGAACGTGAAATGAATAACAGTGCAATTTTTCCGCCCAGCCTAGTTGTGAATTGCTGCCGGTTAGGCGCTCTTTCAAAGCCTGCCAAGAGTCGGCCAATGTGTGTGTGGGCGCTTCGCCGCGAAAGACTACAAGTCGAGATTGGCCGAAAGATTGCTCGTAGACGATTACCGAGTGTCGACGTAAAAGTAGCCAAACCCCGAGAACGGCCAAGAGCAGAAGCCCCGAGAGGAGCACTTTGCGCCTGCGGACCCAGCGATTAATTCGACCTAAATTTTGTGTCTCGTGTGCTGCCATTGGTGTTGTGGTCAAGCTGTTCCACAGCTTTCTCGCGAACCTTGAGCAGGCATATATCCGGTGGGATGCCGCGGAAGGGCCAGCAGTTTGGAACGTAGCAAAATCTTGGTTACATTCCATAGGTGTCCAATGACATTATTCGCCTACATTGGTGGCATATTTCGAGACGAAGTCGGTCCGATCCTCTTCAATGAGCTTGTGAGTATTTTTCCGGCGGGCCGAATGGGATCGGATGGACATGTATTCCAATCAAAGCTTCCAATTGACGACCCTCGAACGCAGCACATTCGGCTTACGCTTGAGTCAGCCGGGTTAACACCAAGCGCGCCGGGTGTCCCACAGAAACGATGCGGGCATTTCGATTTGCGACTACACCGCAGCTATGACCTGCCCGAGTTGGAGCAATTTCAGTTTCTGGAACTGTCAGCGCCAAGCGGAGCATATCACGGTTTTGAACGGTACGACACCGGCGAGCTTCTGATTCAGGAGTGGCTGCTGGCAAGTGAACAGGGAATCGACACCTGGGATTTCGTCCGCGGGTACACGGAACGTACATGGATCGTCGTGCCGGCGCGTGTCCAGGAGACTTTGGCGGCTGTTCACCTCGATCATCTGCGATTGAAAGCGACGCGGTTTTGGCCGGCGGATGCAATGAACGGAGAGTGGCCCTAATGGCATCAAGTTAAGCCATAACTCCGCGCCGTTAATGCACTTACTACATTTGCGCAATACGTAGCCTCCTGTCAGAATGGTGGTGCTTTGAAAATCACCAACCAACAGGAGGCCACGGATGGCAAGTATCGGCTCGTCGCTGCAACGGATCAAGGACAATCCGCTGTGCATGCTGGACCGTGCAACCGTCGAGGAGGTTTGCCGGGAGTGCCGGCATGTGTGGCGCGATCGACAACTGGATCCGCTGGCCACCATTGGATTGTTCATCCAGCAGGTCGTCCACGGCAATACACCCTGCAGCGAAGTGCGTCATATCGCCGGCAAATCCTTTACGCCGCAGGCTTACTGCGAGGCGCGGGCACGCCTCCCGCTGGCCGTCTACCGCGGACTGCTGACGGCGGTGCATGATGTGATATACCCGACGACGACCCAGCCACAACATCTGTGGCATGGGCACCGCACTTTCCACGTCGATGGCTCCAGCTTCTCCATGCCTGACACGCCGGAATTGCGTAAGGTCTTCGGCGCGCCCTCGGGGCAGAAAGAAGGATGCGGCTTTCCAGCGGCCCATCTGCTGGTGCTCTTCAACGCCGCCACGGGACAGCTCTTCGATACCTGGGCCGGGCCACTGCGCACGGGGGATATTGCCCAGACGCCCGAGGTCCATGCTCATCTGAACCCGGGCGATATTCTCATCGGCGATGACAGCTTCAGCAGCTACGCCCATATGGCGATGCTCCAGCAGCAGGGATTGCACGGGTTGTTCCCCATCCACCATCTGCGGATCGTGGACTTCACGAAAGGCAGGCCGCACACCGACGAGGGCAAGAACGCCGTGGCGGGCATGCCTCGATCCCGATGGATCAAATCGTTGGGAAAGGAAGATCAGCTGGTGGAGTATTTCAAGCCGCAGCAGAAGGCGCTGTGGATGAGCCAGGCGGATTATGACGCGTTGCCCGAATCGCTCATCGTGCGGGAATTGCGTCGCACGGTGACGCGGCCGGGGCTGGGCCACGTGACGCTGAAGCTGATGACGACGCTACAGGATGAAAAGAAGTACCCGGCCAGCGAGTTGCTGGAACTTCGGCTGCGCCGCTGGGACGTGGAGACAAATCTGGGGCATTTGAAGACGACGATGAAAATGGACGTGTTGCGATGTAAGACGGAAGCGGGTGTTCGCAAGGAGCTGGTCATCTTCTGCATTGTCTACAATTGCGTGCGGGCGGTGATGATGCAGGCCGCCCACCGTCAGGACGTGCCGGTGAGCCGGATCAGCTTCGCCGATGCTTACAAATGGATCCGACATGCGGGTCCCGACGACACATTGCCGACATTGCTGGTGGTCCCGCTACGCCCCAACCGTGCGGAGCCGCGATGCAGGAAGCGGAGACCCAAACAGTACGATTTGATGAGCAAGCCGAGAGACGAGTTGCGGAGAAAGCTACGAAATGACGCGAAAAAGGCTTAACTTGATGCCATTAGAGAGTGGCCCAGTATTAGCGGAAGGGTTGGTACGCCATATTGGGAAATTGACAGCGATCTTATCCTCCCGCCGGTATCGCCTTCAATGGACCTGCGCATGGGACGACGGGCGGCCTCTAAAGCCGGGGGAGTGTCGAGTGAGAGTCACACGTACCGACGGACTGTTTTCGTATCCAGAACTACATTATAAAAGCTCAGATCTGGCCGCAATTTCACACTTCGACGTCGCACGCGCTTACGAAAATTTCGCGCCAACGCCGTCTAAGGAATTTGCGCCGCATTTCTCCCCGATCGTGGTGTCACATCGATTTTTCAAGTTGTGTCAGCAACATGAATTAAAGGCGCATTGGCTGCCGGTGCATATCGATATCGATCGTTGAACAAAAACAATATCCCCCGACCGCCACCATTCCGGTGAGCGTCACCAAATCCGCCGGCACCGCCAATCGTCGACTCGGAAAAATTCTAAGGCAATAAGTACAGGTTTCAGCAGAACATCGCTTAACAAGTGCTCATGCCCACCCTCGACACCGCCCTCACCGCCCACCACTCCGAAGCAAGAAAAGGGGACATTCATAATTTCCGTTCATTCTTCCTCGGTCGGCCTCTGGATCGCAGCGTTGCCCGGCCGGTCCACCGGCCAGTCGCACAGCAGCTTTCGTCCCTCGGCGCTTCGCCGCATCGCATCGCTGCTCCACCGCCAGCCTCCGACGCCTGGGCACAGCCCGGACCGCAGCGCGTTGGCTTCAACGTAACGCAAGAGCGTGAGGAAGTGATCGTCGTTCTGAACGACAAAGCTCTTGTAGCGGCCCTGGTACAAATGGCCGGGCGGGGAATGGTAATGCGAGTGGTGCCGGCAGACGTGCGCGGTGCAGAGCCAGCGCATGAACTTCGCGAGATCCGGTTGCAATCTCGGGCGAAGCACCAGGTGCCAGTGATTGGGCATCAGGCACAGGCCAAGCAGATCGACGCCGGTTCGTTCGCGGGCCTAGCCCGGGAGCTTGATAAAGGCGTCATAGTCGGCGGGCTTGTGGAAGATGCGCATGCGGCCTTTGCCGCGGTTAAGAACGTGGTAGATCATTCCGGCCTCGACGGCGCGAGCGGTTCTGGGCATGGCGCTAAGCGTATCGAAGTGATGGGGAGTCCTCAATATTATGAATGTCCCCTTATCCGACTCCCTTAAAATTGTCCTCTCCCTTTAATTCTGTGCTCTCCCGAGAATCTCTAAATAGCAGCTGCCTCAGCACTTGGTCTCGTGAGGGTACGGCCGTTCCACATTCCGGACATTGCACAACGCCCCGCACATCATACCCACAGACCACGCATTGCCTGTTTTGCATGCGCCACAAGGCCTGTCGCATCTTCAATCGCCGTCGAAGCAGCACGCCATACGGAATCAAAAAGAGTGCAATCAGATTCCAGTAAGGGACGATCACGCCACACTTCTTTCCATTGCTTGACGCCCTTTTTAGAAAGACGCTTGGTCCGAATGGCACATGGTAAGGGGTGACCTGCTCTAGACCTTCCCACTCCGGCGTTGGGTCTTCCACGTCTCTTCCACTCGACCAGTACATGCGCCACTTTTGGTCGGCGGTCCGGCGGATAGACGCCCCGGCTAATGAGGAGTTTCCCAAAATCAGAAATAATAAGGATGTTAACCGATGCGTCCATGTTCTCCCATGAAATCGTGTCGCCATGGGTGTAGCTTCGTCTCCACATCAGTAGGCAAATGACGAGCAGGAGGCCAGAAGAAAATAGCAGAAGAACAAATTTCATATGGGTGTATGGTATATACCATCCGGTGTATACCGCGAGTGAAGGTATAACAACGTGGTATTGATTGATGTATCGCCGATGGCGACCTTGTTGGCGTCGGCTCCAGGTAATTGACGAGCCCCTGCCGCCATAGCCCGCAAGACGTCTGAACCACGGATATTCGGGTTGGTTGCAAAACACAGGGCTGCAAGCGCGCTGGCATGAGGTGTCGCCATCGAAGTTCCACTATAAAGTCCGACTATAGTCGAATCACGCTTCTCAATCACAGTAGGAATCTTGATGCCGGGCATTGCAAACTGAAGCAAAAAAGGGGACATTCATAATTTCCGTTTATTCTTCCTCGGTCGGCCTCTGGATCGCAGCGTGAACTCCAGGTCCAGCCGCTGCGCGGTCCTCCTGATCCAATCCTCCGAGCCGTAAGGCCGGCCACGTTTCACGCTGGTCCGCAGCTTGTCCAGCTCCTTATCCGGCAACTTCTGCTCGAGCAGTTTACTCCAGTTGCGCGGCCGGTCCACCGGCGAGTCGCACAGCAGCTTTCGCCCTTCGGCACTTCGCCGCATCGCATCGCTGCTCCAGCGCCAACCTCCGGCGCCGGGCACAGCCCGGCCCGCAGCGCGTTGGCTTCAACGTAACGCAAGAGCGTGAGGAAGTGATCGTCGTTCTGAACAACAAAGCTCTTGGCCCTGGTACAAATGGCCGGGCGGGGAATGGTAATGCGAGTGGTGCCGGCGGACGTGGGCGGTGCAGAGCCAGCGCATGAACTTCGCGAGATCCGATTGCAGTCTCGGGCGAAGCACCAGGTGCCAGTGATTGGGCATCAGGCACAGGCCAAGCAGATCGACGCCGGTTCGCTCGTGAGCCTGGTGCAGGAGCCTGACGAAGGCGTCATAGTCGGCGGGCTTGTGGAAGATGCGCATGCGGCCGTTGCCGCGGTTAAGAACGTGGTAGATCATTCCAGCCTCGACGGCGCGAGCGGTTCTGGGCATGGCGGCAAGTGTGTTGGACCGACGCCGAATCGTCAATATTATGAATGTCCCCTTATCCGCCTCCCCGAATCGTCAATATTATGAATGTCCCCTTATCCGCCTCCCCTCACTTCCCTCGCCATTCGAAAAAAGGATTGGAGGATGCAGCGTTTTGCGGTAAGTAATCTCTGCATCAACCTGCACCCCGGGAACGGCTTCGCCTGTTTGGTCAACCACCCTTCCTCGGAACACAAACAAACTGTTTCCGCCCAGCTCTCGCCAGAACAGAAAGACCCCGTAGCTAGCTATGAGGAGAATTGGAACAATAAGATATCGCACCTTCAAATACTTCATGTCATCCACCACGGAAATCATCGCCGTTTCTCTGAACCGTAAGCCTATGGTTGATTGGGGAGCAAGAAAAGGGGACGGGACTTTCACCCGGAGCTGTCGAACATGCTCGGCACACGCGGAGAACACGGGCGAGGGCGCCCGTGCCACGTTGTTCTTAACTGAAGTTGACGATGGGGGGCGCGTAGCCCTGGGGCATATTTACTTTCCCTTTGCGTGGAGGATGCGATGCGTGGATAGAACGGGTGCGCAGCGGGTTGGGCGGCGGCACAATCCTCGTGATTTCGATGGGAGATCGCGCCGGTGTGGCGCGGATCACACTGGGCCTTTACAATCCCTCCCCCACTCTGCACGATTTCCCGCCGCGGCCGACGGCGAACAATGCATCTTGCACCGCCGCCGTTGCACGCTCTCGCGGAAAGTTGGACAGATTATCCTTGCGGGGTCCTTAGCTCGCCGCGGCGGCGGCTTTGGCGGCGAGGAGGCGTTTGGCTTCGCCTACCAGGTAAAAGCTTCCGGTGATGCAGATCAAGTCTTCCTTGGTCACGGCGCGATTGGCGATGGCCAGGGCTTCTGGGAGGCTGCGGGCCACCTGGGCCATCTTGCCGTACATTTCGATGTAACGGGCGGCGAGTTCCTCGGGGTCGGCGGTGCGAACTGAATCGACGTTGGTGAAGATCACCTTGTCAGCGCCGCTGGTGATGCGATCCAGCATTCCCGCCACGTCCTTGTCGCCGCAGCATCCGAAGATCACCACCATGGAGTCGTAGGGGATGTGCTGGCCAATCGCCCGCATCAGAGCGTCGATGCTGGCCGCGTTGTGCGCACCATCGACGAGGATCCTGGGGGTCTGGCTCACCATCTCCATGCGTCCGGGAATGGCGGTCTTGCCAAGGCCTTCCATCGCCTTGGTGTCGGTGATGTTGGTAAAGCCGCGGCTCTTGAGCTTGTCGACGACGCTCAGGGCCAGGCCGCAATTGACGGCCTGATGCTCGCCCACCAACGGGACGGCGAGGTGTTCAAAGCGGCTGGTGGCGGTTGTGAGGCAGATGCGGTTGTGGGGGCCCTGCATGCGGGTGGCCTCGAAGCGATAGCTGAACTCGATGGTTTTGCCGGTCACGTCGAACGGTGCTCCGACTTTCTGCGCCACCCGCTGCAAGACGGCCTCAGCCTCGGGGGCTTGCACGACGCTGATGGCCGGGACGCCGGCCTTGAAGATGCCCGCCTTTTCCTCGGCGATCTTGGGCAGCGTATACCCAAGCTGCTGCATGTGATCTTTGCTGAGGCTGGTGATGCCGGTGACCTCGGGCTTGAGCACGTTGGTGCTGTCAAGGCGGCCGCCCAGGCCGGTCTCGACCACGGCGATGTCGATGTTCTGCTCCTCGAAATGTTTGAACGCGATGGCCGTCAGCACGTCGAAGAAGCTAGGCGTGGGCTTCACCCGCGAGACCACCGGCTCGACCAGCCGTGTGAGACGGCCCATGTCGGCCTGCGAGATCATTTCGCCGTTGACGACGATGCGCTCGCGGATGTCGATGAGGTGCGGGCTGGTGTAGAGGCCCACTTTGTACCCGCAAGCCTGCAACATGGCGGCGATCATGGCGCAGGTGCTACCCTTGCCCTTGGTGCCGGCGATGTGGACAGACTTGAAGTGTTCGTGAGGGTTTCCTAACTTCTTGAGCAGGCTGCGCATGCGCTCGAGATCGAAGTTCTCGTTGTTGTAACGCACGATCCGCAAGCGCTCGTGATCGGTCAGGCCGGACAGATAGCGCAGCGCCTTGGTGTATGAAGTAACGGCCGGTGCGGCTTTGGACTCGTGCGCGGCTTTATTATCGACCGGGCCGGTGCGAATGCGGGGCGGGGTCTGAGGTGGACGGTTCCGCAGTACGGTTGTCCGACGGCGGGAAGTCTCTTGTCGTGTTTTTGTCTTGGTCGCCATAAGGCGTGGATTCTACCAAGCTTCGAGACATCATGCAAATTTCGACGTTAATTATTTATCAATAATGGATTTATGCGTTCGCGACAGGCTTAGCTGGTGACGGTCGAAAGGCGAGCTATGGGACTGGTTTTGGGTTGCCAGTGGATAGCGACCATGGTCAGATCGTCGATCAGTTCTCGCTTCCCCCGGTGCTGGTTGAGGGCCTCAATCGCCCTTTCCAGCACCTCCTGGGCACTTTGTGCCTGAAAGTCGAGTTGATCGACCAGGCGCTGCGTGCCGAATGCCATTCCATCCGCCCGCTCCACGTCCACCACGCCATCGGTGTACAACAGCAGGCTTGACCCGGCCGGCAGATGCACCTCCACTGAGGGATACCGCTCGCTGCGGTCCACGCCCAATACCAACTGCGATTCCACCTCGACCGGCCGCGCGCCTCCGCGCTTGCCAGAATGGGGGGGAAATGCCCGGCGTTGGCGGCCAGCATCGTCCCCGCATCCCGGTCGAGCAGCAGGACCAGCATCGTTACAAATTGGCCGTTGAATACTTGTGTACAGAGTTGCCGGTTCACCTCTTCCAGACAACGTCCGGGATCTTTCAGCCGCAACATGGTGTTGCGAACCAGCAGTTGGGTGGTGGCCATTAAGAAAGCGGCTGACATGCCGTGGCCGG
Source organism: uncultured Phycisphaerales bacterium (assembly GCA_963788015.1). GTDB lineage: Bacteria > Planctomycetota > Phycisphaerae > Tepidisphaerales > Tepidisphaeraceae > JBBRHH01. The sequence continues at coordinate 198,102 of CAWBEY010000005.1, read as the reverse complement.
TCACGTCGCCGATCGTGACCACCGTCCGCCCATCGGAGAGTTCGAACCAGTCGTAGAAATCACCGGATATGTGATTTGCCGGCTGGTTCAAGGCGGCGATCTCAAGCCCCTCGGCGTTGTACGACTCGGGCAGCCACGCCATCTGGATCCGCCGGGCCTGCTCCAATTCTCTGGACAAAATGCGGTGCCGCTCGCGCTCCAAGCGCACCCTGCCACGAATGAGCTGGATGGCCGTCGAAAGCAGGATCGCGGTCATTGACACGACCACGAACAGCGCCCAGTAAAAGATTCGCTGAAAAAGGCTGCTCAAGACGTTGTCCATGTTCGACAGCGAAGACGAAATCACCACAAACCAGGTCTGATTGCCGTTGGCCAGCGTGATGGGCTCGATGCTTGTGAGCGCCGGCGGAAGCGTTACGCCGCCAATCGTTGGCGGGGATTCAAAAACTTCCGTGCCGCCCTTGCCGGCCGAGATGTAATCCGAAGCCAGCTTGCGAACCGACGCTTCCTGGCTTTTGGCCTCGAACCGAAACCCGACCAGCTTTGGGTTTAGCGCGGCCATGACGGTGCTGGAATCATCGAGCAAAATCGCGGACATTGCCTGCTGATGATTGACCTCGTTTAGAAAATGCTCATGCAACTTGTCCACTGGCACCACGGCCACCAGCAGCCGGTGCAGCGAGCTGGGCACGCAGAGCAGGTTGGCTTCCAGGCCGGCGATGTTCATGACCTTGCTGATGGCCGGCCTGCCCTGCAGGCTGACCGCCCGCAGCCAGTCGGTGGCCTCCGCCTTCACATCGGCGGCCGCCTGCGGATGATCCGGCAGGATGCGTAGGATCTTCAAACCGCCCGGCTCACTGTCGATGGTGAGAAAATGCGAAACCCGATCCTCGATCTGCCAATAGAGAATATAGGGCACGATTCGGCCGGCCCCGGTATCGCTGGGCACTGGCGGCAAGGGGGGCAAGTTGATCACCCGCTGAATCCGCTTGGCCATGGGCTTTTCCAGCCGCCGTCCGGGGCTGCCGGCAACCGTTCCCACGCTCGCGGGCGCGGTGGTTGGTTCACTGGCCGGCTGCGTCGCGGCCGCCCGCGCCTCGTCGATGGCCTCTTCGGCCTTGTGGAGAAGGTCCAGGTTGCCGGAGATTGAGTCGTAGAAATTCTCGATGCCGGTCGCGGTCTGATGCGCCAAAAGCTGTTGCTGCCGCGCCGCCTGCACCAGGGCTTGGGCACGCGTATGCGCATACACTTCGCGGCTGGCCAGCACGACCGCCGCCACGACGACGCCGAACACCAAAAGGTGCAGCAGCAAAATCTTTCGCGTGAAAAGCTTAATCGCCCTGTCCATGGGGGAGGTACCCTGGAAGCTAAAGGACGTTTACTTGCACGGCGAAGTGCTTGTCGTCGTCAAGGGTGACTGGCCCCTGGAGAGTGGGACAGGTATTGAGATTGAGTCGCAGCAGAGGAGGGTATAGAATCCGTCACCCATCTGGGAAGGACTGCGGGCTTTGCTCGAGTCTCAGGTGGGAGCGCGGTTTAGCCGGTATGTACGATGCCCACCGAAGCCAGTGAAATCGAGACTCTTGCGAATAAGGAGTATCAATGGGGGTTTGTGACGGATATTGAGGCGGACTCCGCGCCGCCGGGGCTGAATGAGGAGATCATTGGATTTATTTCGCACAAAAAGGGGGAGCCGGACTGGATGCTTCAGTACCGGCTGAAGGCTTACCGGCATTGGCTGACGATGAAGGAGCCGCACTGGGCGATGCTTCATTATCCGCCTTACGACTATCAGAATACGATTTACTATTCGGCACCGAAAAGCCCTAAGAAGCTGAGCAGCCTGGATGAGGTTGATCCTGAGTTGCTCAGGACTTACGACAAACTGGGCATTCCGCTGCGGGAGCGGGAGGCGCTTTTGGGAATCGAGCGGCAAACGCCGGTGGCGGTGGATGCGGTGTTTGACAGTGTGTCGGTGGCCACGACATTTAAGAAGGCGCTGGCGGAGAAGGGGATTATTTTCTGTTCGTTCAGTGAGGCGGTGCGGGAGCATGCGGACCTTGTGCGGGAATACATGGGGTCGGTTGTACCGTATTCGGATAATTTTTTTGCGACGCTGAACGCGGCCGTGTTTACGGATGGATCATTTGTGTACATCCCCAAGGGCGTGCGGTGCCCGATGGAGCTTTCGACGTATTTTCGAATTAACGCTAAGTCGACCGGGCAGTTTGAGCGGACGTTGATTATCGCGGATGAGGGGGCGTATGTGAGCTATCTGGAGGGATGCACCGCGCCGATGCGGGATGAGAACCAACTGCACGCGGCGGTGGTGGAACTGGTGGCGCACAAGGATGCGCAGATTAAGTATTCGACGGTGCAGAACTGGTATCCGGGGGACAAGGAAGGCAAGGGCGGGATCTATAATTTTGTGACCAAGCGCGGGAAGTGTCTTGGAGACAATTCCAAGATTTCGTGGACGCAGGTGGAGACGGGATCGGCGATCACGTGGAAGTATCCGAGCTGCATTTTGCAGGGGGACAATTCGGTTGGGGAATTTTACTCGGTGGCGCTGACGAACAATCGGCAGCAGGCGGACACCGGGACGAAGATGATTCACATTGGGAAGAACACCAAGAGCACGATCGTGTCGAAGGGGATTTCGGCCGGGCGGGGACAGAATACTTATCGGGGGCTGGTGAAGATTTTGAAGGGGGCGGCCAATAGCCGGAACTATACGCAGTGTGATTCGCTGCTTTTGGGGGATCAGTGCGGGGCGCACACGACGCCGTATATTGAGGTGCGGAACACGACGTCGAAGGTGGAGCATGAGGCATCGACGTCGAAGATCGGGGAGGATCAGTTGTTTTATTGCAAGACGCGAGGGATTGCGCTGGAAGACGCGGTGAACATGATCGTGAACGGGTTTTGCAAGGAAGTGTTTCGGGAGTTGCCGATGGAATTTGCGGTGGAGGCGCAGAAGCTGCTGGGGGTGAGTTTGGAGGGGAGTGTTGGGTGACGGCGGACGTTTGTTGAGCTTGGGAAGGTAGGTTGATGCCGAAGAAAATCAGGGAGCTTAAGCAGATGTTGCGTCAATCCGGCTGGATCGAGATTGGTGGCGGTGGCAAAGGAAGCCACTCGAAATGGATGCATGAACGTGTGTCGCGCCGACTGATTCTATCTGGAAATGATGGATCTGACGCAAAGCGGTGGCAGGAGCGTGACGTGGCGAAGGCCGTTCGAGAGACTCAGGAAGGTGAATGAAATGGCTGACACGACAATTTTGAACCGATTGAAGTACACGGTCATCATTCAATGGTCGGAAGAAGATCAGGTGTATGTGGTATCGTTGCCCGAATGGGGCGGTGCCAAGACACATGGCGAGACTTATGAGGAGGCGGCGCGAAACGCACAGGAGGTTTTGGAGTTGCTGATGGATGGGCCTTTGGAAGGCGAGCAGCCCACGCCAAGACTTTTTCATTATCCCGGGGCTGGAATTGTCGATTTGCAGGATGAAGGTGAGCAACGGAGCATTCGAGCCGCGAAGAAGGTTGGATAATTAGACAGGAATGACGATGGCACTGTTAGAAATTAAGAATTTGCATGCACGGGTGGCGGCTCCTGGGGGCAAGGAGATTTTGAAGGGGCTGGATCTGACGATCGAGAAAGGGGAGGTTCATGCGATCATGGGGAAGAACGGGTCGGGGAAGAGCACGTTGTGCCAGGTGCTGGCGGGGCGGGAGACTTATGAGGTGACGGCGGGGGAGGTGTTTTATGAGGGGAAGGATTTATTGGAGCATGTCGGCCGAGGAGCGGGCGCGGGAGGGGATTTTCCTGGCGTTTCAGTATCCGGTGGAGATTCCGGGGGTGAGCACGAGCTACTTTTTGAAGGCGGCGGTGAACGCGATTCGCAAGCACAAGGGGGAGGATGAACTGGATGCGATGGCGTTTTTGAAGCTGGTGCGGGAGAAGCAGGCGATGCTGGAGATTGACCAGAGCTTTATGAATCGGGCCGTGAATGAAGGGTTTTCGGGTGGGGAGAAGAAGCGGAACGAGATTTTTCAGATGGCTGTGATGAACCCGTTGCTGGGGTTGATGGATGAGACGGATTCGGGACTGGACATTGATGCGCTGAAGATCGTAGCCAATGGGGTGAACGCGCTGCACGAGGCGCGGCCGGAACGGGCGATTTTGCTGGTGACGCATTATCAGCGGCTGTTGAATTATGTGGTGCCGGATGTGGTGCATGTGATGCGGGACGGGCGGATTATTAAGTCTGGGGATAAAGGACTGGCGATGGAGTTGGAGGAGAGGGGATATGATTGGGTGGAGGAGGAGGTGGGGGTGTGAGGGGTGGTGGGGAGAGCCCTCACCCCTGCCCTTCCACCTCCCGCTGACGCGGGATCTCAGATAGTGTACTGGGAGAGGGGGTAAGAGAAGAGAGGGGGAATGTTTTGGACGAGATGGAACAGATGACGCAGGTATTGGAACAACGTGTTGGGAGCCTGGCAGATTTCAGGCCGGTGGAGAAGCAAATTGGAGGCGGTGGCCGGATGTGGATTGATGAGCTTCGGCAGACTGGCATCGACCGATTTGCGGCCGTGGGGTTTCCGTCAAATAAGGAAGAGGAGTGGCGGTTTACCAGTGTGCGGGCGATCGCGGAGACGGCGTTTGTAGCGGCGCCGGTTGGCGACGCGGGGGTGGGGGCGGCGGAGGTGGCGGCGTTTAGTTTTGGGGAGGATGCGGCCATTGAGCTGGTATTCGTGAACGGGCAGTATTCGGCGGGCTTGTCGGCGGTGCGGAGTCTGCCGCGGGGGGTGCGGGTTGGGAGCATTGCGGAGGTGTTGGGGAGCGAGGCGGGCCGGCTTGAGCCGTATCTGGGGAGGCTGGCGGAGGTGGATGGGAATCCGTTTGTTGCGCTCAATACCGGGAACATTGGTGACGGGGCGTTTGTGCAGGTGGCGCGGGGGACGGTGATTGAGAAGCCGATTCATCTGCTGTTTCTCTCGCGGCCGGGAGAAAGACCCACGGCATCGCATCCGCGGGTGGTGATGGTGTTTGAGGATTCGGTGCAGGCGACCATTGTGGAGAGTTATGCCGGAGCGGGGGCGGGCGTATATCTGACGAACGCGGTGACGGAGATTGTGGCGGGGAACAATTGCCGGATCGATCATTGCAAGATGCAGCAGGAGGGGCTGGCGGCGTTTCACGTGGCGACGATGCAGACGAAGTTGGGGCGGGATACGCAGTTTGTTTCGCACTCGGCGTCGCTGGGGGGCCGGCTGACGCGGAATGATTTGAACGTGTTGATGGCCGGCGAGGGGGCTTATGCGACATTGAACGGGCTGGTGCTGATTGGTGGCAATCAGCATGTGGACAACCACACGCTGCTGGATCATGCGGTGCCGAACTGTCCGAGCCATGAGTTGTATAAGCACGTTCTGGGGGGGAAGGCGACGGGGGTGTTTAAGGGGAAGATCCTGGTGCGGCAGGATGCGCAGAAGACGGATTCGAAGCAGACGAGCAAGTCGCTGCTGTTGTCGGATGATGCGGTGATGAACTCGCAGCCGGCGCTGGAGATTTATGCGGATGATGTGAAGTGCACGCATGGCTCGACGATTGGGCCGGTGGATGAGGAGATGGTGTTTTATTTGCGATCGCGCGGGGTGTCGCTGGAGGCGGCGCGACACCTGCTGAGCTATGCATTCGCGGCGGACGTGACGCGGCGGATCAAGGTGGAGCCGGTGCGAAGGCGGCTGGAAGAATTTATGGCGGCCCAGCACGGGCTGCCACAGGATTTGCGGATCACCGGTCTGGGTGCGCATGATGAAAAGGCCCGTTGATGTTGTAGAGGAGGGGGCTGGGGCGGGCGCCGTGGCGCGGCCGCGGTTGGCGGAGGTGCGCGTGGGTGATGGGAGGCACGGGGGATTTGACCCGCTGAAGTTTCGGGCGGACTTTCCGATCCTGGGGACGGTGATCAATGGGAAGCCGCTGGTTTACTTGGACAACGCGGCGACGACGCAGAAGCCGCGGCGGTGATCGAGGCGACGGATCGGTATTACCGGGAGCAGAATGCGAACATTCATCGGGGGGTGTATGCGCTGAGCCAGCGGGCGACGGAGGCGTATGAGCGGGCGCGGGTGACGATCCAGAAGTTTATCAACGCGGCGCACTCGCACGGAGATTATTTTTACGCGGCGGGACGACCGAGAGCATTAACCTGGTGGCGAGCAGTTATGGGCGGGCAAACTTTGAAGGCGGGGGATGAGATGATTATTTCGGGGATGGAGCATCACTCGAACATCGTGCCGTGGCAGATGATCTGCGAGGAGACGGGGGCGGTGCTTCGGCCGATTGCGGTTGAATGACCGGGGGGAGATGCGGTGGGATGAATTTGAGAGGACGCTGGCGGGCGGCGGACGAAGTTTGTGGCGATGTGCATCTGTCGAATTCGCTGGGGACGATCAACCCGGTGAAGCGGGTTATCGAGATGGCGCATGAGCGTGGGGGCGGTGGTGATGATCGACGGGCGCAGTGGGTGGCGCATGGGCGGACGGATGTGCGGGAGCTGGATGCGATTTTTATGCGTTTTCAGGGCACAAGTTTTTTGGGCCGACGGGGATTGGGGTGCTGTATGGGAAGTCGAAATTGCTGGAGGCGATGCCGCCGTACCAGGGCGGCGGGGACATGATTGCGTCGGTGACGTTTGAGAAGACGACTTATGCGGATTTGCCCAATAAGTTTGAGGCGGGGACGCCGAATATCGCGGGGGGGGTGGGGTTTGGGGCGGCGATTGAGTATCTGTCGAGAGTCGATTTTGATGCGATGATTGCGTACGAGCAGGATTTGCTGGCGTATGCGACCGAGCAGCTTTCGGGCGTGCCGGGGCTGCGGATCATTGGGACGGCGGAGCGTAAGGGGAGCGTGATTTCGTTTGTGCTTTCGGATGCGCATCCGCATGGACGTGGGGATGAAGCTGGATGCGGAGGGGATTGCGGTGCGGACGGGGCATCATTGCTGCCAGCCGGTGATGGATCGGTTTGGGATTCCGGCGACGGCGCGGGCGTCGATTGCGGTGTATAACACGCGCGAGGATGTGGATGCGCTGGTGAGCGGGCTGCGGAAGATTGTGTCGGCGGAGCGGGGACGGGCCGAGCGGAAAAACGCGGCGGATCCCCCTGCCGCGTCGGCGCGGCGGCGATTCAGTTTGCGAAGGCGGTGGCTTCTTCGCCGACGGCGGCGGCGGATGAGCTGGCGGAGACGTTTGAGCTTCTGGGGGATCGGGATGCGCGAAACGAGTACATCCTGGAACTTGGGGAGAAGATCGCCGACGATGGCGGAGGCGTTGAAGACGGAGCAGACGCGGGTGCATGGGTGCATGAGCACGGTGCATCTGTTTGGCGCGGAGAAGGCGGGGGCGGGAAAGTCACTTGAGTTTGTGGCGGACTCGGATGCGCAGATTGTGCGCGGGTTGATTGGGGTGTTGGAGAGGCTTTTTTCGGGGCAGAAGGCGCGGGAGATCTTGGCGTTTGATGTTGAGGAGTTTTTCAGGCGGATTGGGCTGGACCAGTTTATCAGCTCGCAGCGGCGCAATGGTTTGGCGGGGATGGTGAAGCGAATCAGGGCGATCGCGCAGGAGATGGAAGCGGATTCACAGAAACGGTAGTTACCATGGATGAAGCTGTTACTATTTCAGAGCACGCGCCGATCCATCTGCCGGTGATGGGGACCGGCAATGCGGCGGAGGTCAGCATGAGTGAACGAACCAATGGAACTGGGGAGGCGGCGGGTGAAGTGAAGGCGCAGGATGAGACGGCGAAGGATGAGACAACGCCGGCGGCGGCGCCGTTGACGGATCTGGAGCGAAAGCTGCTGGAGGGGAAGATCATCGCGGCGCTTCGGACGATTTATGATCCGGAGATTCCGGTGAGCATTCATGAGCTTGGTCTGATTTATGCAATTGACGTCGAGGCGGATGCGACGGTGAAGATTCGGATGACGCTGACGGCACCGGCGTGCCCGGTGGCCGGTTCGTTGCCGGGGGAGGTGGAGACGAAGGTGGAGTCGATTCCGGAGGTGCGGAGCGCGGATGTGGAATTGGTGTGGGAGCCGCCGTGGTGCAGGGAGATGATGTCGGAGGCGGCGCAGCTGCAACTGGGGCTGATGTAGCCGGTGGCCGTCCCACGGCATCAGGCACGTGGGACGGGTGATCTTCTTTACCAACGACGACTACATTTAACCGGCTTTACGCACGGTCAGACCGGCGGCCTTTGCCAGGGCTTCGGCTTTGTCGGTTTTTTCCCAACTGAAGCCGCCGTTGTCGGTTGGGAGGCGGCCGAAGTGGCCGTGGCGGGCGGTTTCTTTGTAGATGGGCCGCAAGAGATCCAGGTGCTTAATGATGCCGCGCGGGGTGAGTGGGAATTGTGCTTTGATGAGCTCGGCGATCTGGTCTTCGGGGATGACGGAGGTGCCTTCGGTGGAGACGGTGACGCTGACGGGCTGGGCGACTCCGATGGCGTAGGCAAGCTGCACCTCGGCGCTGTGGGCGAGGCCGGCGGCGACGATGTTCTTGGCGATGTAGCGGCCCATGTAGCAGGCGGAGCGGTCGACTTTGGAGGGGTCCTTGCCAGAGAACGCGCCGCCGCCGTGAGCGCCGCGGCCGCCGTAGGAGTCGACGATGATTTTCCGGCCGGTCAGGCCGGTGTCGCCGTGGGGACCGCCGACGACGAATTTGCCGGTGGGGTTGATGTGGAAGACGATGTCATCGTTCCAGAGCTTGCGGGGGATGCATGGCCGGATGACCTGCTCGATGATTTCGCGCTTGGCCTTTTCGGTGATGACGTCCTTTCGCTTGTCGAGGACGCTTTCATCGTGCTGGGTTGAGACTACAACGGTGTGGACGCGCGTTGGGCGCTCGTTGACGTATTCGATGGTGACCTGCGACTTGCCGTCGGGGCGGAGCCAGGGGAGTTTGCGCTTGAAGCGGACCTCGGCCAATTTCTCCACGATGCGATGGGCGAAGTGGATCGGCAGGGGCATCAGGGTTTCGGTTTCGGCACAGGCGTAGCCGAACATAAGGCCCTGGTCGCCGGCGCCTTGCTCCTTGTCGTTGTCCTCGGCCTTATCGACGCCGCGGGCGATGTCGGGGGATTGGCTGTGGATGGCGGAGAGGACGCCGCAGGAGTGGTAGTCGAATCCAATGTCGGGGTGGATGTAGCCGATTTCACGGATGGTGTCGCGGGCGATCTGGGCGGCGTCGACGTAGGCTTCGGTCGTTACCTCGCCGGCGAGCACCACCTGGCCGGTGGTCACCAGCGTTTCGCAGGCGACGCGCGACTTGGGATCCTGGGTGAGGAGTGCGTCGAGAATGGCATCGCTGATCTGGTCGGCCACCTTATCGGGATGGCCCATGGTGACGGATTCGCTGGTAAAAAGATGCGTGGTTCGCCGAAAATCGAGAGGCACTTGTGCTCCTTCAAAACGAGGTTTGGGGTGATGCGCCGTAGGCGTGCAACCCGAGGGGGAACATTCAGATTGAATCGGAAAATCCGAGTAAAAACTCTACTGTGATGGTGCTGCCCATGCAAGCGGCTTAGAGGAGGCGGGGCAATATTGTCAGCTAATGTTGGCGGAGACGCTTAATGCGTGAGGCGGGTAGGGTTTATTCCGAATGCATGGACATTGTGGGGCGATAGCGAGCGGGAGGCCTACGTGGGCGTGATGTGGGTTGACCGATGAAGTGGGAGCGAAAGAATGGTACGGGTGACACGGGACGAACATTTGGATCGAATGGAATGATGCCTGGAGCAGGGACGTGACCATGGTTTTAAAGGCCGGAAATGACTTGCGGGAAGGGAAGCGTGCGCTGGGCGTGGCGGCGGTGATCGTTTTGATTGCCTTGGCATTGCGGCTGGCTTTTGCAGCGTTGGTGGTGCGGGAGCATTCGGGTGTGGAGATTTTGAGCTTTGCGGGTGATAGTCGGGAGTATGCGCATTTGGCGCACAACCTGGCGCGAGCGGGAGGTTATGTGAATGATGATGCGGTGTCGCATCGGCTGGGGCTTTTGCGCACGCCGGGTTATCCGGTGTTTACTGCGATCTTTGAAAAGCTGAGGGGTGGGGTGCGGGGGGTGGTGTGGGCGCAGGCGATATTGGGGGCGGGCCTTGTGGGGGCGGTGATGTGGTTGTCGTACATGATGTTTCGATGCACCGTGGCGACGGGGGTGGCGGGGTTGATGGCCGCGTTGTCGCCGACGGGGATTGGGCTGACGGGGTTGGTGCTGGTGGATCTGGTGTTTGCTCTGCTGTTTGTGGTGGGATTTGGGTTGATGTTTTCGGGGGTGCGGGAGGATCGGCGGTGGCGGGTTTATTCGGCGGGAGCGGTTTTTGGGATTGGTGTGCTGGTGAAGCCGACGCTGCTATTTTGGCCGGTGGCGGCGGCAGGGCCGTGGGTGCTGATGGCGTGGGGCGCGGGTCGGCCGATGCGGTGGCGGCGATTTGGGGTTTTTGCGTTGATCCAGATCGTGGTGATTGTGGGGTGGTGCGGGCGGAACTTGGCGAGCGACGGGATATTTACTTTTTCGACGATTGATGCGCAGAACCTTCGGCATTACATCGCGCCGCAGGTTGAGGCATGGGCGGAGTTGGGGCGGGCGCCGATGATGGGCGAGCTAAGGCCAATGCAGGACGATCTGCGTGCGCGAGATGCGGATGACCTGGAGGCGCGGGTGGTGACACCGGCGGAGCTTGCGCGGCGGCAGCGAATGGAGGCGTGGGCAATCATAGAGTCTCATCCGCGGCTGGCGGTGCGGGCTTATCTGAGGAACGTGCAGTACACGGTTTTTACCGGGTTTGACGGCCTGGGGAGAGAACTGTCTGAGCCTTCGTACTTGCGCAGCTTTCTGATGAAGTTGGAGGCGGCTGCTTATGGCCGGTGGGGACGGCGGGCGGTGCTGGTGATTGTGGGGCTGGCGCTTGTGTTGCCGATCTGGCAGAGCAGGCGGAATGGGGCGATGCGGTGGCGGCCGATGATTTACGATGTGCTTGCGCTGTTGGTGACGATCATCTACTTCGCGGCGCTGTCGGGAACGACTTACGGGACGGGATCGCGGATTATTTATCCGGTGGAATTTGCGTTTGTGTTGCTGGCGGCGTCTGTGGCGGCGAATCTGAGGCGGCGATTTACGATGGAGGACGATGACGCGAGCAGCGCCCCTCCAGCCGTTGATGACCCGCGCCGGTTGCACGTGCTGCGGCAGTTTCGGCTGCGCGAGCAGGGGTTGGGGCTGAAGGTGGCGGTGTTGCTGCTGTGCGGCTTGCCGGCGGTCCTGATCGGCCCCTTCGTGTTTGCCTGCGTCGCGTGGATAGTCTGCTTCAATTTTCGCTTCTATTGCGAGTGGTCGGCCATCTTCTGGATTGCCTGCCTATCGCTGATTCCGCTTTTGTTCTGGACCGAGCGCCGGTATCGCGGGGGCCTACTGGAGGAGGCGGTGAAGGGGGCTGGTCCGGCGGAGCCGTTGGAGGATTTCGCGTTCATGCTGGTGCCTTCCGATGTGGCGTTTTTGGTTTCATTCGCGGCCAATCCGCGGCTGACGGCGTCGGGGCTTGTGGAAATATTTTTGTGGGGGCCACGGCAGGTGATCAGCGCGGTGGGAAAAATCCGCGGCCGGCTGCGGCTGGGCGGCGGGGAGGTGGATCGGGCGGCGCAGCTTGCGATGCGGCTTGGGGCCAATGACCGGGCAATGGGGTTGGCGCAGCTGCTGGCGGGGGACGAGGATCATAATCGGCTATTGCGAGCGATTGGCTACCTGATGTTTTACGATTGGGTGGGAATGAGCGCGGATGTGAGCCGGATCTGGCTGCACGGGGATGCACGGCGCGTGTTGTTTCCGAAGCGGGTGTGATGCGTGCGTCGTCGTTGACCCCCCTGCCCAGCGGTTTTAGAATCCGGCCCTTCACTATTTCCCATAACCGAAGGGCTTTTTTTCATGAGCGATAGCTACATCCAGGATTTGTTTGCGGAACGCATTGGCGGCAAGGGGTACGGCAAGGGGACGGAGATTTATAAGTTTGAGAAGATTAAACGGGCCAAGCGGGCGGCGCTGGCGGCCAACCCGGGCGCGGAGCTGATCGACATGGGGGTGGGGGAGCCGGATGAGATGGCGTTTCCGGAGTGTGTGGAAGCGCTGGCGGCGGCGGCCCGTGACCCGGAGAACCGGGGGTACGCGGACAACGGGGGCGATATTTTTAAGCAGGCCGCGGCGCGCTGGATGAAGAAGGTGTGCGGCGTGGATGGGATCAATCCTGAGACGCAGGTGGTTCACTCGATTGGCTCGAAGGCCGCGCTCTCGATTCTTCCCGCATGCTTCATCAATCCTGGCGACGTTGTGCTGATGACCACGCCGGGGTATCCGGTTTTTGGCACACATTCGACGTATTACGGCGGGGAAGTGCATAACCTGCCGCTCCTGGAAAAGAACAACTTTCTTCCTGATCTGGCGAGCATCCCGGCTGATAAGCTGAAACGGGCCAAGGTGCTGGTGCTGAACTATCCCAACAATCCGACTGGCGCCAGCGCCACGCCGGAATTTTTTCGGAGCGTGGTTGCGTTCGCCAAGGCGAATAACCTGATCGTGATTCACGACGCCGCGTATGCCGCGCTGGTGTTTGACGGGAAACCGCTTTCGTTCCTTGCCACTGACGGTGCGATGGAGGTGGGGGTGGAACTGCATTCGATGAGCAAGGGGTTCAACATGACGGGGTGGCGGCTGGGTTTTGTGGTGGGCAATCCGCTGATTGTGAAGGCTTATGCGGACGTGAAGGACAACACGGATTCGGGGCAGTTTCTGGCTGTTCAGCAGGCGTGTGCTTTTGCGCTGACCATCCTGAGATCACGCAGGCGATCGCTGCGAAGTATGGCCGGCGGATGGATGGGCTGGTGGGGGTTTTGAACAATAGCGGCTTTAATGCGCGGAAGCCGCGCGGCTCATTTTTTCTTTACGTGCGCGCCCCAAGTCCGCTACCAGCGGGGAAAAGCGCGTGGCATTTGAGAATGGAGAGGCTTTTAGCCAATGGATGATCGGCGAGAAGCTGATCAGCACCGTCCCGTGGGACAACGCGGGGGCTTACGTACGATTCAGTGTGACGTTTTTGGCGAAAAATGAGGCGGAGGAGCAGCACGTGCTGGCGGAGATTGGCAAGCGGTTGGAGAGCAGCGATTTTGAGTTTTGATGGGATGAACCTATTGGGCGGGGGTAGATTGGGCGGGGGCAGATTGGGGGGCGGGCTGGGTGGTGGGGGCGGCCTGGATGGCGCTGGTGACGCCGGCGGGGCGGAGGCCTGATTTGTCCTGGAGTTGAACCTTCATGGACCATTCCTTGCTGCCGTCGGAGGCGACTTTGATCAGCAGGTGGTTTGCGCCTTTGTGGAGTTTGGCTTCGACCAGGGCGGGCGAGGCTTTGGTGGGGTCGGGGAGGCGCTGGCCATCGAGCCAGACGGCGGCCGTGCGCTGGGCGGTGATGGCGAGGTTGATGGTGTGATCGGCGTCGGCCAGGAGATCAACGGCGGCGTAGGCGATGCGATGGATCTTGGCATCATCGGGCAGGCGGTGCTTGTCCTCGTCCTGTTGATAGGCGTATGTGAAGTCGATTGCGCCGTCGATGCGGTTGGTGAGGAAAAGCGACCAGACCGCCTGGCGCTCCTCACCGGCCTCGTAGGTCTTGGAAAAATTTACTTCGGTTTCAGGGCCGAATGGCGTGGCGATGCCGGTGACGCCGTCGGTGGGATCGTGAAGGAAGGGGCCGATGACCATCCAGGGGGCGGGATAACCTTGCGCCCGCGCGACCTGCGCGGCCCCTTGCTCGTCGGCGACGGCGGCAACGGCCTTGGCGGCAAAGTCTCGGAGGTCTTTGTCGGGGCCGCCCAGGAAACGATCCAGCGCGGCCAGGGCTGGCGTGATTTCGGCGCGCGTGAGGCGGTCGCGCAGGAGTTCGAGGGCGGGAAAAAAAGTTTCGCGATCGGGCGACTCCAGCGGCTTGGCGAGATATTTCACGATGCCCCCTTCGGGAGCGCCTGGGTGGCGCGGCGAAGGGCCTGGTAGGCGGCGGCGCGGACGGTCTTGTCGGCATCAGCCAGCAGGTCCTGGTAGAGCGCGAAGTGATCGGCGGAGTGCGCTCGTGAAATTCCGTCGATGGCGGCGCGTCGGACTTCCGGGGCGGTGTGATGCAGGTAAGGGAGGATGGCATCGCTGTACGCATCGGCGTCGAAGCGTGAGAGCAGGTCAAAAGCGCCGGGGAGGGCGAGGGGATCTTGCTGAGTGAGTCCGGCGAGTTGTGCGGCGACCTGATCGCACACTTCTTTGGTCGGAGCGCCCTGGAGCAATTTGACGGCGCTGCGGGCGAGGGTGGGATTTTGTGCAGCGATCACGCCAAGCATTGGCTGGGTGAGATCGGCGGGATCGAACTTAGCCATTGCCTTTTCCCACTCGCCGATTTTGTAACGATCTTTTTCCAGGGTCATCTGGGCGATGAGGGGTTGAATCAATTTTGCGTCGCGGACGGCGGCGATGGCCTCGATGGTGGGGACGCGGAGAGTTTGTTTGGCGAGCAATTCGGTGAGCTTGGCGCGGGACTGGTCGGTGCCGACGTAGGCGGCAGCGCGGATGGCCGCGGGTTGCAGGGGATCGGGGTCTTTCAGGTGTGGAGCGACGACATCCCAGGCTGCGGCTTTGTCGATTCGGGCGAGGGCGATCAGTGCTTCCTGCTGGACGGCCGGGACGGCGTCGGTCAACAGCTTGGTGACCAGCGGCTTGCCTTTCTCGGAACCGATCAGCCCCAGCGAGGCGGCGGCGGCCGCGCGAATTTGGGGATCGTCGTCGCCGGCGAGGGGGGTTGCGTCGGTGAGCGCTTCGTCGCCGATGATGGCTGCGAGGGTGGTGAGGGCGCGGGCCCGAAGCCACGGCTGATTTTTGTCGGCCAGCAGTTTTCTCAGGGGCTCGATGCCGACCTTGGCCTTGGAGGAAGCGAGGGTGTCCATGGCGCCCCATTGGAGGATCCAGTCGCCGCTGGTCAGGTCGGTGAGGGCGGTTTCGAGGGTGACGGCGCTTTGGGTGGCGGGGGCCGCGAGGTGAGCGGCGGAATTGACGGTTTTGGGTTTGGGCGTAGGTTTGGCGGCGGCAAGCGACGACACGAGCAGGAAGCCAGTCAGAAGGATGATGGAGGGTCGGTGGTGTTGCACGAGCATCGTTTTTTTGTCCGGCCAATCTTAGCGCTGATAGATCGGGAGGAAGCGATAGGGGACGCCAAGCACCAGGATTGCGACTGAGGTGGAGAAGGCGGGGGAGGTGCCGCCGTCGCCGCCGCTCCAGCTTCCGTCGGCCTGCTGGCGCGGCAACAGGGCGTCGCGGATGGACGGGTACCACTTCTGGTACGAGCCTTCGCCGGCCTGGTACATGCACTGGATGCCGTAGTAGTGGGCGTAGTAGTAAAAATGCACGTTGGCGAATTTGGAGTTGTCGTACTTCAGGAGATATTCGACGCCGCGTTGAACCGCGGGGAAGTTGCGCTGGCCGGTCATGAAGAGGGACATGACGCCGGCGGCGGTGCGGGCGAAGCCGGGGATGCCGCCGGGCTGGTAGGCGAATCCGCCGAGGGGATGCTGGCAGGACTGGACGTATTTAACGGCTCGGGTGAGGGTTTCGTCGGGGACAAGAATGCCGGCATCCTTTGGCGCTGGCGAGGGCCATGATCTGCATGACGGTGGCGGAGATGTCGGCGTCGGTGGGCTGGGGGGCGTAGCGCCAGCCGCCCTGGGTGTTCTGGGCCTTGAGGATGATGCTGACGGCTTTTTTGATGGTGTCGCGCAGCTGATCGTTGTCGGATTCACCCCAGACTTCGGAGAGGGCGAGGGTGGCCAGGCCGTGCTCGTACATGCCCTGCTGGTTGCCGCCGAGAAAGCCGCCCTTTTCCTGGCCTTGCTTAATAAGAAATGCGATGGCCTTATCGAGTTTTGCGCCGTATGTGCCTCGGCCGGGGAAGTGGCCTTTGACCATGAACGCCATGAGGGTGAGGGCGGTTTCGGCGGTTTTGTATTTTCCCCAGGAGCCGTCGTCGGCCTGTGAGGCGGCGAGGTAGCGAAGGCCTTTGTCGATGGCGGCCTCGGCCTCGGGGGAAAGCTCGGCGATGCGCACGCGGGGCGTGTCGTCTGCGAGTGCGGGGACGATGGGCGCGAGGGTGACGCCGGCAAGGGCGGCGGCGAGGGTGAGGTGTTTGATCAAACGCATGGGAGATTCAGTCTGAAAAGGCGGCGAGATTTATTTTGCGAGGGCTTCGTAATAGTCCTTGAGCAGCGTGTTGTATTCCGGGGGTAAATCGCGGGCGTAGTTTTCCAGGACTGGTGGGCGGTCGCGATTGGCGAGATTGTTGATCTTCTCCTGGGTGCGGGCGACGGCCTCGCCGGAGGCGGTGGTGGAGTTGGCGAACATGCGCTGGCCTTCGGTGGCATCAAGCGCGGGAGTGGGAGGGCTCATTTTTGGGCCGGGCTTCTGGGAGAGGGACAACTCCATGCCTGTGCCGGGATGGGGCGGGCCTTGTTCCGGCGGGCCGGGAGGACCGGTTTCGGGCTTACCGGCTTCGGGCTTGCCGGCATCGGCCTGCTGGCCGGCATCGGGGGGTTGCTGGCCGGCGTCGGGCTGACCCGCATCGGGAGGCTGCTGGCCGGCATCCGCTTGCTGCTGGCCGGCGTCGGGGGGAGGGGGTTGACCGGCGTCGGTGGCGGCTTTTTCGAGAGCCTGGGCGGCGTCGTGGGCGGCGGCGTCGGCCTGCGGTTGCTCGCCATTTTGCAGTGCGGTTTCGGCGGCCTTCATGTCGGCCTGGGCCTGGGTGAGATTTGGATCGGGCACCTGGGCCGCGAGTTCTTTGGTTTGCGCTTCAAGCTTTACCTGCTCGACCTGCAGGTCGGGAAGTTGGGCGGGATCGGCGGCCTTGATCTCGGCTTCGAGGTTTTTCTGCGCTTCGATTAATTTTTGGAGCTTGTCGAGCTGGTCCTGATTGGGCTTGTCGGCCGACTCTTCACCTTCGAGAATCTTTTCGAGTTCTTTGAGAATGACAAGGCCCTTGTCCTGCTGGCCGGTCGCGCCGACGGGTTCTTTGGCGTCGATGCGGGCGACGGCGAGTTCGAGGATGGCCTTGGCGTTTTTCTCGGTGAGGAAGTTATCCCCTTTGACGATGCGCTCTTTGGCGGCCGCGTCGCTTTCGGTTTCGGCCGCGGTGTGGAGCTTGATGGCGAATTCGGCGAGGCGGACGTCGATGTCTTTTTGGCCGCCGGAGAGATCGCGGACGCGGACATCGAGATCAGAGGCGCCCTGGAGGACCTGCTTGCCCCAATCGACGGTTTTTTCGCGGAGCTCGGTCTCCTTTTTGATGATGACGCGCAACTCGGCGAGGAGGCTGTCGGTGTTGGCGTTGCTGTTGACGCTTTCGAGGAGCTTCTCCAAGTCAGTCAGGATGCGTTGAATCTCTTCATCAGCGCCGCCGAGGTGGCCTTTGGAGTTGTTGAGATCGATGCGGGCTTTCTTGAGGAAATCAACGGCCACCGGGACGCGGTTGGTGCGCACCATTGCAAGAACTTTGCCGACGTCTTTGATCTTTGGCCCTTGCGCCTGATCGAAGAGCTGGTTGGCTTTCAGATCGTCGATGATGCCGGCGAGCATGTCCAACTGCTGTTCGATGCGCTGGCTGTTTTGAAGCTGGCGCTGCTCTTCGGTGAGGACGCGGGTGGGCATCTCGGTGTCGAGGGCGCGAACGGGGTTGATCAGCAGGAGAAGCCCAGTGCGGCGCTGCAGGCGATGCGGGCACAACGGGAGAATTTCCTGGATTTGGCGTTCATGGCGCTGCTCCTTCTTTCTTGGCGGCGGGCCGGGTTGTCGCGGGGTGAAAGCCGGTTCCGGGCGCATCACCTTTGAGTGTTCTGACTTCGTCGTCGGACTTTAATTCCGAATCGTACACCTGCTTGATCTCATCGGAAACCTTCGCTCTTCTCTCGGCTATATACTGCTCATACTCAGGAATGCTCACGATAGAAAGCACACGATTCTGGGAACGCACCCGATGGGGGTGGCGCTGGCCCAAGAGGTTTTGGAACGGCCAGGGGAAAGTATCGGGGCCAGGGTAGTTGTCTTCGACCTCCAGGGAGTAGGTGACGGCGTCGCCTTCCTTGATGTCGGGGATGGCGGACTTGAGGGGCCAGGTGTAAGTCCACGTGCCGGCTTTGAAGCCTGGGAGTCGAAAGCGCTGCTCGGGCTGATCGTTGACATTGTAGACGATCCAGCCGCCGGTGATGCCGTAATCGTCGCTGGCGCGATAGCTGAAGGGAAGCTGCAGGCGCACGGTTGCTTTGTCATCTCCGACGGGCTTGATGATATCCACCTGCGGCGGGGCGTCGGGGACGACTTGAATCACGTGCCGCACATCGTCGGTGTAGTCGAACACTTTGCCATGGGCCGACTCGGTCCACTGAAATCGATAGACCATCGACTTGCGGGCGGTGAACTGGGTTCGTGATTCAGCGCCGCCCGAAATGGTTTCCATGGGGCGGGTGGTGGGAGCGGGCTGGCTGGTGGCCGAGCGGGCGGTGTCGCCGAAGATGATCCTGGCCGACTGCACGGGCTGATCGCACTGAAGGCTCAGACGGACCTGCGTGCCCTCGGGCACTTCGGCGTTTAGGGTGTTGATGGCGCGATCGGGGAGTTTTGTGTGAGGGGGATAGTGGAGATAGAGGGTGGCGTTGGCGATATGGGGCGGGGCGACGACAGTGACGCGATAGAGGTTGCCGCCGTTGTCTTCCTGGGTGTCGCCGATCTTGGCGTAGTAATTGAAGCTCTGGTAGGCCTTGTCGATGTCGTAGCCGTATGAGTTGCCGGCGCTGCGGTTCACCAGAATCTTCTGCCACTCTCCGCCATCCGGGCGGATGAGGATGGTGCCTTCGTTGGGGACCAGACCATCGGCCACGAAGCGCAGGGAGGCGGTGTCGCCCTGCTTGATGACGATCTCTTTTTCGATCAGCGGCCGGATGTGCGTGCGCGTGGGATACTTGATGTCGGAGGAAGGATTTAGCAGCCGGAAAAGCAGCGTGCGGACGTAGGCCGACCAGTTGAGGCTCATCGCGAACGATGCAATGAGGACGGCGATCGACACCAGAAAGATGCCGCGCAGCTCGTTGTATGAAATGATTTCTTTGAAGTTGATGGGATCGGTAACGGTGATGGCCTGGCGGCGCATCGCATCGACAAGGCGAGGGGAGGCGAGGTTGTTGCCGTTTGCGCCGGACTGAAGCTGGACATAAGAAACCAGAAGGCTTTGGAGTTCGCCGTGGCGGCCTTCGACCTGGAGGGCAACGCGAACCGCGTCATAGCGGCGAAGGTGGCGGAACCAGTAGTGCCAGCCGACCCAAAGCAGGACGGCGAGATTCAGGGCGACCAGGAGGCGTCGGCCGAAGGCCGGGAGATCGAAGTATTTGTCAACGACGAAATCGACGGCGATGAGCGCAATGGTCCAGACCAGGAGGTGGCAGAGGCCGCGGAGATGAACGTAGCGCCGCTCCTTGCGCCAGGCTTTGTGAAGCTTAGATTCGACGGTGCCGTGGGCGGGAAGATGAAGAGGTTGGGCGGAGACTTGGCTCATGGTGTTTTGGCCGGTTAGAGCAGGTTGCTCCTTCTTCGGAGATACCATTCGGCGCCGGCGAGGACGACGAGGAGGATGAAGACGATGGGGAGGTCCCAGAGTTCTTTTTCGAGGCGAACGTCGGCGGTGGCGGGGCTGGGCTTCACCAGTTGAGGAAGTTTTGGGAGATCGCGGATGGTGAGGTATTGGCCGCCGGAAAGCTCGGCCATTTTTCGCAGCGTCGGCTCCTGGAGTGCGACGTCCTGGGCTTCGAGCGGGACGGCCGGCGTGACGGTAAAGCGCGGCAGGTTGGCGTTGATCTGATCGTCGCCTTCGACCTTCACCGACCACTGGCCGTCTTTGGTGATGGTGTAGAAACCCTGGAACATGCCGGGGCTGTCGGGGATGGGGTCGAGCTTGACCTGGGCGGTATCCTTGTCGTCGCCTTCGCGCTGGAGGTTCAGCATGTATTGCGGGGCACGGACGGGCTCGTAGGAACTGTTGAGAACGTTGGCGAAGAACTGGACGCGCTGGCCGGCCTCGTAGGAGTCTTTGTCGGTCTTGATGGCGATAAGCTTGTTGGCGCCGAGGAGTCGGGAGAGGGTGAGGAACTGGATGGACTGGCCCCAGAACTTGGCGTGATATTTGTCGCCCTGCTTGAAGCGGAGGCGCCAGAGTTGATCGGTGCCGACGTACATCACCTTGCCGGTGCCGTAGCGCTGCCAGCAGACCAGAGGATAGGGATCGCGGGTGCCGCCGATGGGCTTGGTGAGCGTGAGCAGGACCTGTGCTCCGGGCTTTATGCCGCCGATTTGCGGGACCATGTAGAGCGGATGAACGACTGACCAGAGCTGATCGGTCTGTTGCTCGGTGGGCTCGAGGGCGACGGCGGCGCTGGACATGCCGGCGGGGGTGACGGCCGGGGCGGTGTCGGCTTCGACGGGGGTGACGCCGGAGGATTCGATCTTCACTGGCAGCATCGACCCCAGCGGGGTATTGGAATAAGTGGCGGGGGCGTAGCGATGGCCGGCGAGCATCAGCAGGGATCCGCCGCGCTCGTTGACGAGGCCTTCGATGAGCGTCATCTGCGTGGGGCGGAAGTAGCTGGAGGGGACGTCGCCGATAATGACCAGATCGTATTTGAAGGCGCTGGCGGCCTCTTCGGGAAAGCGATCGATGTAGGTATCGGGCCTTCCTTGGCGAGATCGGAATCGCCCTGGGTCATCAGGAACTTTACATTGAGGCGCTTGTCGCGGAGCAAGACGGCGCGGAGGTAGCGATATTCCCAGCGCGGCTTGCCTTCGATGTAGAGGACCTTGATTTTTTCGTCGGTGACTTTGACGCTTTTTTCGGCGCTGTTGTTGTCGGTGATGGTCTCACCCGGCAGTGGCGAGATGGAGACCTTGACGTTGGCGGTGTACGGGCCGCTTCTCTTGGCTGGCGTATAGACGAGATCTTCGATCTTGTAGCCGTCGGTGAGGGTGATGGGCTTGGTCTGAACGACGACGCCGTCAACGCTGAGCTGAAGCTCGGCAGGCTGGCTGCTGAAGCCGGCGACATGAAGATTGACGTGTACGGGAACCTGATCTTCAGCAAAGACGGTGTCTTGCACCAGGAGGTCCTGGATCTTGACGTCCGGCGGGTTGGGCAGGCCTATGCCGATGGGGATGATGGGGATGTTGCGGTCTTTGAGCAGGCGGGCGGTTTCCAGGGGATTGCTGCCCTGGTTGGAGCCGCCGTCGCTGATGACGACGACCCC
This sequence comes from uncultured Phycisphaerales bacterium, assembly GCA_963788015.1. Lineage (GTDB taxonomy): Bacteria > Planctomycetota > Phycisphaerae > Tepidisphaerales > Tepidisphaeraceae > JBBRHH01. The sequence continues at coordinate 176,692 of CAWBEY010000005.1, read as the reverse complement.
GGAAATCGGCTGGCCGCTGTAGGCGGCGATGGCGTCGTCGATGGCTGATCCCAGGGCGGTGGTTTTGGAGAAATTGGGGTCGGCGTCGTCTTTGGATTTCACGAGCGCGGCGGCGGCTTCGGGGCCTTCGCCGTCGATGGGACGGAGACGCTGGCTGAAGTTGAAGTAGCGCACGTTGTGGGACTTGGCTAGCTCGTCAAACACCTTGTTGTCGCCCTGCTGAAGCAACCCTTTGGCCAAGTCGATGCGGGCGACTTTTTCAACCTGGGGCCGGACGGATTCAGGAAGCTGCGTGTCCTTGTAGCCCATCTTTCCAAGTGCCAGCGCAGCGGCCTGCTGGTCTTCGGGCTTCTCGCGCTGGTCCTGGTACTTCATGCTGTCGGAGCGGTCGAGCAAGACCAGGAGATTGCCCCTGATCTGGCGGGTGTATTCCACGGCGAAGACCGGCTCGAAGAACATGAGGATGAGCAGGCACAAGAGGGCGCTGCGGAGGAAGCCGAAAAAGAGACGCCGGCCGCGGCCGAGGCCGCGCTCGCGGCGGTAGAGCATCGTGACGTAGAGGATGGCGGCGATCGCCAGCAGCAGCGCGATGATCGGCCAGGGCTTGCGCAGCGACCACTCAAAGTAGTTGACCGAAAGCGCATCTTTGATTCCCAGAAGTTTCGTGAACATGTGTGTCTTATTCTTCGAGTACGTCGCGAGTTTCAAATCATCATGCAGCCAGTGCGCTTCCACTTTTTCCGAGCAGTTCATCTCTTCGAGATAGATTACCGATGCCCTTGCCGGCCGCCATGCGTCGTGAGAAACGGCGGGCGAGGAAGGATTCGACGATCAACAGGAGCAGGCCCCCGACCAGCAGCTTCCGCCAAAGTTCGGTTCCGTTGCGCGTCTGGCGGACGACGGAGGTGAGATCGTCCTTGCCGGGGTAGACAGTTTTTACGGGAAGATTTTTGAATGCGGTGGCGAGTTCGTCGCGGTTTAGGAAGGAGACGTCGGAGGCGGAGGCGTCAAGATTCACGGCCGCCGTCGTGGTCGTGTCGTTGATCTTCACATCATAGAAGCCGGGCTGATCGGTTGGCTTGTATTCGACGGAGGTGCGGTTGTCGGCGGTGATGGCCTTGGCTGGCGTTTCCGCGCCCATTGGATTTTTGATGACAATGTTGGCCTGCGACTGCTCAGGGGGCAGCGGCAGATTGATTGGTGAGCTGACCAGCAGTGGGCGCTCGTTGGGCGCTGGCTCAGGAGCGTGATCGCGTCGTTCATGACGATTGGGAAGAGCGGGCTGATGACCAGATCGCCCCACTTTTTGTCGGCCGTGGTGGCCCAGAGGAGCACCCGGCCTTGGCCAAGCTGCTTGTCGACCAGGAGCGGAAATTCGGTTCCGGCGATACGTAGGGCCTCAGTGGATCCGGTGCGAGCTTGATTTGAAAGAACTGGCGGATGGCCGGTTTTTGGGTGATGTCGCGCGGGAGGCGCTGGACTGCGGCGGCGAGGCGATGGCCTGCGCCGGCGGCTTCGACTGCCCAGCCCTCGGACCTTGCGGGCGCTTTGCTGATGTCGCCGAGCTGGCCGGGAAGGAGGGAGATGTCGCCGACTTGCATTTGGGCGTTGAAGGTGACGGGATCGACGTGATCGCCGGGGAAGATGACCAGGCCACCCCCCTGCTGCACGAAGGCGGCGATCTTTTGAGTTTCGTCGGGCTCAATGTTGCCGACGTTGGCGAGGATGACGACATCAAAATCGCCAAGCTGCTTTTGGGGGAGCTCGAGGGAAGAAAGCGTTTCTAGCCGCATCGACTTGTAAGACGCGGCTCTGCTGGGAGCCAGGGCGTTGGAGAGGTAACGGAGGGTGCCCTGGGCAATGTCGCCATCCACGCAGAGAATGCGGAGCGTTTCGCGGACGTGGGCGACGACGTGGCGCTCGTTGTCGATGGGCATCGGATCCTGCGAAAGCCTGGCCGTCAGCTTGATGTCCCCGGGGGCGTCGCAGCGGTAGAAGAATGGCACGGCTTGCGTTTCGCCGCCCTGGAGGGTGACGACGTGCTGCTCGATGGGTTGATCGTTGGCAAGGAGGCTGACGGTGGTGTTGGCGGGCGATGGGAGCTTGCCAAAGTTACGGACCTCGGCGATGTAGCGGGCGATGTTGCCGCGGCGAAGTGAACCGGAGGCGAAATCGAAGCGGGTGATGGCGAGATTTTCGATGCTCTCTTCTGGGATGGGCAAGAAGAGAAGGCTGCCCTTGTTGCCCAGGCTGGCGAGCGAGGTGGCGTCGGAGAGGTTTTTCCATTTGGAAGCGCCGGCGTCGGTGACGATGTAGCACTCGCGGACGGGGGATTTGAGCTCATCGCGCAGCTGGTTCAGGCCGGGCGAGGAAGGATCGGTGTCGTTGAGGCAGCGCTGAACATTTAGGGCTTCGGGGAGCACCTGCGCGTCGGCCAGGGCCTTGGCGAAGCGGTCTTTGTCGTAGCCGACGTTGCGGAGGATGACGCGGTTGCGGTTGCCCATCAGGACGAGGGTGATTGGGTCGCCGGGATGAAGCTGATCGAGGATTTCCTGGACGCGCACCTTGGCGCGGTCGAAGCGGGTGGTGGCCTCCTGATGGGACATGGGATAGGAGGCATCGACGGCGATGACAGCGCCCACCTGCTGCTGGCCAAGCCATTGTGCGCCGCTGCTGGTGATGGTGGGTCGCATGAGGGCGAGGGCGATTAGGAGGATGGCGGCGCATCGCAGGATCATCAGGAGGATGTCTTCGATGCGCACTTGGCGCGAGCGGATGGTCATGGCGCGTTTGAGCAGTTCCATGGCCGCCCAGTCGATTTGTTTGTGGCGATAGCGGTTGAGCAGATGGATGATGATGGGCACGGAAACGCCCAGCAATCCAAGGCCGCCCCAGAGAAGTGGTGAATTAAGAAAGTGCATTCGTGAAAGCTTTAGGGTCCGGTCAGGAGCGGGTCGAGGAGCACGACACTACAGGGAAACGAAACGGTTTTGGAAAATGCGACGGTGAGGGTCAGTTCATCCCCTTCGGGAAGTTCGACGCGGACGGATTGGGGGGCGTCGCCGGGCTTGATGACGCCATCGAACAAGCTCTTTGCGCTGGCCTCTAGCGTGAAGTGAATGGTGCCGCGGCTGTTTGGGGCGGGGACCAGGCCACAATGGAAGGAAAGGGCGCTGGTGTGGGCGGGGAGTTTGTAGTGGATGGTGGTGTTGGGTTCGAGGGGGATGGCCGTGGCTGCGAGTTGATCGTTGGGAGGTTGAACGCGGCCGGCGGAAATAGCCGGGGCTATGAGGGGCGTTAACTTGAGGGAGTCGGAGGGGAATGACGTGATGTAAGTAACGCCGGCGGGATGGCGGATGATGGAGCGAATGGCCTTGGCGGGGATGGTGATCTTGCCAAGGAGCGGGTGGTCGAGGTTGATCGAATCTTTGGCGGAGGTGGCGGTGCCTTTGAAGAGGCTGCCGTCGGTGAGGCGGACTTCATCAAGTAAAGCTGTGGAGGCGGGCGCGGCTTTGGGGTCGGCTTTGAAGACGTAGCGGAGGATGCCTTCGCGCGAGAGCGTGAGGGCGCCCAGGGGAGAATCGATCGCAAGCCGGGTGGGGTCGATCCATAGGACGGTTCCCGGCAGCGGCTCGCCGGAATCGCGATAGAGCGTGGCGGGATCTGATTTATCGCTGAGGGACATGCCGCTGAGAAAATCAATTGCGCGAATGGCGGCCAGATCCAGATCGCGCTCGCCGAGCAGCGACGACTGGACGTGGAGCTTCTTGCCCATCATCTTGCGCACGTCAACGGCCCACAACTCACCGGTGGCCAGATGGACGACGCTGGAATCGCCGATGGTTGGCAGGGTGCCCGGGAGAACAATCGAGGCTTCGTTCCAAGGGACGCTCTTGTCTCCAATTTTGACGCCGGACTCGGTGAAACTGAGTGCACCGGCCAGACGCTCAGTGCGCGTTTGCACCACGCCGGCGTGGGCGAGGGTGGGGATGAGCAGCAAGAGAATGAGCCACGAGCGCCGCTTCAGGCGGAGCTGGCTGGTGCGCTCAGGATGACAACTGCTAGTAAGCATCATCGTGCGTGGGCGTGGGTTCGGGTGATGAGGTACTCGGCCAAAACGGTGTCTACGGGCCTGGACGTATCCACCAGTACATAGTCCGCTTCGTATTTTTCCAATGCCTTTTTGATCTGCATCAGGAACTTCTGCAATTCTTCCAGATAGGCGGCCCGCACGCGTTTGGGCTGGGTGACGATTTCGCCGTCCTCTTCCAGGCCCTTGAACTTGCAGGTGCCGTCGAAAGGGAAGTCGAGCTCGAAATGATCGAGCGTGTGAAACACCGTGACGTTGTGGCCGCGAAATCGCAGGTGCTTGATGCCGGCTAAAAATTCTTCGATGTTGTCGAACAGGTCTGAGAACAGAATGACCATGCCGCGGCGCGGCAGGCGGCGGGCGAATTCGTGGAGGATGGCGGAGACGTTGGTGCGCGGGACGGGCTCGACGTTTTCCAATTCATCGGCGATGTTTCGGATGACGCCTTGCGTGCCCTTGGGGGGGATGTAGGTGCGGAGCTTGTCGTCAAAGACGCCCAGGCCGACGGAATCGTGCTGGCCGACGATGAGATGGGCGAGGCTGGCGGCCATGTATTTGGCGTATTCGAGCTTGGAGACCTTGCCGGATTTGTAGTGCATGGATCGGCTGGCATCCAGCAGCAAGTTGGCGGTGAAGTTGGTTTCGGCCTCGAAGAGCTTGACGTAGTAGCGGCTGGAGCGGCCGTAGACGCGCCAGTCGATGTGGCGCAGCTCGTCGCCGTGGACGTAGGGGCGGTGCTGGGCGAATTCGGTGCTGAAGCCTTTGAGGGGGCTTTTGTGGTGGCCGACGCGCATGCCCTCGACCACCTGCCGGGCTACCAGTTCCAGCGAGCCGATTTTTTGGAGGACTTCGGGGTCAAGATACCGAAGCCGGGACTTTATTTCGGTTGCCATCGTACATCTTCTCGTCCGAGGGGACGGTTTCGAGCAGCTTCTTCACGATGTCGTCGCTGGTCAGCCCTTCGCTCTGGGCGGCGAAATTCGGGATCAGGCGATGCCGCAGGACTGGCAACGCAATCGCCTTGATGTCGTCGATGGCCACGTGATACCGGCCCCGGAGCATAGCGCGGGCCTTGCCGGCCATGATGAGGTTCAAGCTTGCCCGCGGGCCAGCCCCATACGACAGCCAATCTTTGATGAAGGCGGGAGCGAGCGAATCGCTTTTGCGTGTCGAGCGCACCAGGCGGGCGACGTAATGGAAGATGTGATCGGCGACGGGGAGGCGTTTCACCAGGTTTTGCAGGGCGATGATTTCCTGCTGGGAAAGCACTGCGTTTTTGGGCGTTTCGGCCGCCCCGGTGACGCGCTTCATGATGTCGATCTCTTCATCGTAATTGGGATAATCTACGAAGATGTTGAACAGGAATCGATCCAACTGCGCCTCGGGCAGCGGATAGGTGCCTTCCTGCTCGATGGGGTTTTGGGTGGCGAGCACGAAGAAGGGCTCGTCGAGGCGATATTCCTCGCCGCCGGAGGAGACGCGTTTTTCCTGCATGGCTTCGAGCAAGGCCGCCTGCGTTTTGGGCGGTGTGCGGTTGATTTCGTCGGCCAGCACGATGTTGGCGAAGACGGGGCCCTTGAGGAATTTGAAGATGCGCTGGCCGGTGCCAGGATCGTCTTGAAGGATTTCCGTGCCGGTGATGTCGGAGGGCATCAAATCGGGCGTGAACTGAATGCGCTTGAACGACAGCGACAGCGTTCGCGCCAGGGAACTGACGAGCAGTGTCTTGGCCAGGCCCGGCACACCGACCAACAGCGCATGGCCTTTGGCGAAGATGGAGATCATCATCTGGTCGATGACCTCTTCCTGGCCGACGATCACCTTTTTCAGTTCGGTCAGAATCTGCCTGTGAGCGATTCCGAGGCGTTCAACCGCAGTCTCGTCGTCAGCCTCCATGGGCGCCGCTATCGAATCCACCACCGTCATGTAACCTCCAGACAAATAAGAGTCGAGGGAAATTCAAGCCCGGGATCGCAAATCTCTCCCCAGCGATTGCTCGCTTACAGGAGTGTACTCAGGTGTTGGGCAAGCGTTTAGCACCTTTTCTAAACGGGCAGCCTTCGACAGGTTCTGGCAGCCGTTGAAGGGCGGCACGCGGCGTGGTAGTGTTTCCGATCGTAGAAGGCGGAGCATTACGGAGAGAGAGGATTGACTACGCTCACCAGCGAGCCGGCCATCAAATCGGACCATCACCCCGAGGCCCAGGTGACGATCCTGCGCCCACGCAGCGGGTGGCAGCCCGTGAACTTGCGCGAATTGTGGAACTATCGCGAATTGCTCTGGTTTCTGGCGATGCGCAACGTGAAGGTACGGTATAAGCAGACGGCGCTGGGTGCGGCCTGGGCGATTATTCAGCCGTTGTTTACGATGATTGTATTCAGTGTGTTTTTCGGAAATTTGGCCGGCCTCAGCGCCAAGAGCACAATCCCATATCCCGTCCTTACCTTCTGCGCTTTACTGCCGTGGCAACTGTTCGCGACTTCCCTGGGCAACGCCGGCAACAGCCTCGTGAGCAGCCAGAATCTCATCACCAAAGTTTACTTTCCTCGGCTGACGATCCCCATGGCCGCCATCCTTGCCGGCCTGATTGACTTTGCCATCGCCTTTGTGGTGCTGCTGGTGATGATGGCGTTCTATCGAATGGCGCCGCACTGGCCGATCCTTTTGCTCCCGTTGTTCGTAATATTGGCGGTCATCACCGCCTTGGCCATCGGCTTGTGGTTGTCGGCCTTGAATGTTCAGTACCGGGACGTCAGATACACAATCCCGTTTCTGACGCAGTTTTGGATGTTCCTGACGCCGGTGGCTTATCCGATAAGCATTGTGCCGCACAAGTGGCAGGCGTTGTATGCGGTGAATCCGATGGTTGGCGTGGTGGAAGGTTTTAAGTGGGCTCTGCTGGGCCAGGGCACGCTGCCCGGGCCGATGATTTTCGTGTCGACGGCCGTAACGGTACTATTGTTAATCGGCGGCCTGTTTTACTTTCGGCGGATGGAAACAACATTTGCGGATGTGGTGTAAGGCATGAGCGATGTGGCGGTGAGAGTTGAGGGTTTGAGCAAGCGGTATCGATTGGGGGCGGTGCAGAGTTATAAGACTGTGCGCGAGTCGATCATGGGGGCATTGGGCGGGCCGAGGCGATGGCTTGGACGGTTGGGTAGCGACACTTCGGATGAAGCGGACACTATTTGGGCATTGAAGGATGTATCTTTCGACGTGAAACACGGAGAGGTGGTGGGGATCATCGGACGCAACGGGGCGGGGAAAAGCACGCTGCTTAAGATTTTGTCGCGGATCACCGAGCCCACCGAGGGCACGGTGGAGATTCATGGGCGAGTGGGGAGCCTTCTTGAGGTCGGTACGGGATTTCATCCCGAGTTGAGCGGCCGAGAGAACATCTTCATGAATGGGGCGATTCTGGGGATGCGTCAGGCTGAAATCCGGCGGAAGTTTGACGAGATCGTGGCCTTTGCGGAGGTGGAACAGTTTATCGACACACCCGTCAAAAGATATTCGACCGGAATGTACATGCGTCTCGCTTTCGCGGTAGCGGCACACTTGGAGCCTGAAATACTGGTGGTGGACGAGGTGCTGGCGGTTGGGGATGCGCAGTTTCAGAAGAAGTGCCTGGGGAAGATGGGGGACGTGGCCAGGCAGGGGAGGACGGTGTTGTTCGTCAGTCATCAGATGGCGGCAGTTCGGGTGCTCTGCGGCCAAAGCGCCTGGCTCCACAACGGTAGGATTGAATCGTTCGGACCAACTGTTGCAATTCTCCAGAGCTATCTTAAGGAATCGCAGCCTCAGGATCCGGTTGTCCAGCGGGTCATAGAAGTAGATCCAAAAAAAGCCTTCCAGGTTGTGGGCGGACGGATTTCAACTAGGGAGGGCGAGTTAACCACACACTTCGAGTGCGATCAACCACTTCGACTACAGTTGTCGTGCGTTGTTCGAGAACGCGTTCCCGGCCTCTACGGTTATTGCCTTATATCAAGAACGGATGGTACGGCCGTAATGGCAACGGACAGCTTTGACGCAGGCCATAATTCGCTGGATGAACTGCCGGTGGGGCTCATTGAACTTCAGATTCTTGTACCTGCCCGTACTCTTGCACCCGGGGCCTACGTCGTTTATTTCAACTTTGGAACGATTCAGGGACAGTCCGGGCATGACGTGGATACACCCGGGGAGATCCTATCGTTTACCTTAGAAGATCATTCCACTAACCGTGGCAACAACCGACTGGGGTATTTCAGTACAATTATTGACTGGGAGGTAATGAATACTGTCGTTGCCACCCGAGGTGCTAACGGCGTCGGAATAAGTTTGGTCTCAGCCGAAATCTGAATCACTCCACCTTTTGGGGATGGCCGGGTGAAACCACCATGCAGAAAAATGGCGCTATCATACAAGCCAGGATGGGATCAACGCGTTTTCCCGGAAAGGTGTTGCGACGTTTGGGCTCAGAAGGGTTATTGGGATGGATCGTCCATCGACTGCGAATGTCCCAAGAACTGAACGATATTATTGTCGCCACCAGCCAATGCCGGCAAGACGATCCAGTTGATCAATTCTGCCGTGAATATGATGTCAAATGCTATCGTGGAAGTGAAGATGATGTGCTGGGGCGATTTGTCGGCGCTGCCGAGGCGTTTGATATTGCCAACATTATCAGGGTCAACGGTGATAATCCGTTGATCGACCCCGATTATTTGGATATTCTGTTGGGCGAGTGGAAGTCCTTTGGCGGCGACTATCTGAGTTTTCGGGTGCGAAGGTCTACGCCGGTCATGCTACGCGCCAATAAGCTTCTTCGCCGAAGTGACAACGCGCGAATGCCTTTCTGCCGCCTCGGGTATAATTGCCGAAATGCGTGAGCGTGAACATGTGACGCTTGGGATATATTCACGGCCGGATCAGTTTAAGGTAAAGTTTCTGGATGCTGAACCTCTGTTCGATGATCCTCGATTGCGCTTCACGTGCGATATGCCGGAGGATCTGGAGCTGCTCGAGGAAATTGTGCAGTCGCTGGAACCTGGAGCGATGAGTGCGTCTGCCTTGATGATTGTTCATGCGACGGCCGGGCGGCCAGATTGGTTGAAACGCATGGCTGCCGTGAACCTGCGCAACCAGAAGTGACGCTTAGAAGATAAGAAACGGCGAGCCGTTTATGCGAAACCTTGGACGTAGACTGTATTACGCGTCACTGGCCACCATCGTCAAAAGCCTACTCTCGAGGCGCCGACGGAGGATTGCATCCGCGGCCACTCCAGCACCTCCTCAACGGGAATTTCTAGAATCGGAGGAGTATGAAGAGCTCATGTCGCGACATCTGCCGTTCGGGGCGCCGTTTGACCCCCATGAAGCGCAGAATGATACGCTGTCCTACCGTTTCAGGCACGTCGGCCACCATGCCCTGAAGCTGGGTGTATTTCGTTGGCGCGGAATGCAGCGGAACAAAGAGCTCATACTGCGATTGCTAAAGGAGCCCGGAGCCAACGTAGTGGATTTTGGAGGGGCGGCGGGACCGCTGGGCCTCGGTAGCGTGCTGGTAGACCTGTTGCCAACTGACGTGTATGGCAACCCAGTCCGATACAGTTCCCTGGCAGAAGTTCCCGGCGACGTTACGGCCATTTTCTGCTCGCATACGTTAGAACACGTACCCGACCTGGATGACGTTCTAACGCAAATGGCCAGGAGGCTACGAGCCGGCGGATATCTGCTGGCGCACGTGCCCGCCTTTACATGTGAAGCGTGGAGGGTTGGCAGACATCGAAATGTGCTGCATCAAGATCATGTATGGACATTTGGACTTGTGGATTCGCCGGTTCCGGAGGGTCTGGTGAATTATACCTGTATCGACGTGGCCGTTGCACGGCACCTGAACCTGGTCCAGAGCGAGTACTGCGGCGATGACAGCATCTTCGTTGTGGCTGTGAAATGAATCTCGCTGTAGCAGTTCAACATGGGAGGATCAAATATGGCGGAGCCGTGCCCTTTCAAACCCTTGCCTGCCATCCAGGTTAGCCAAAACAGGTGGATAGGTGACGGCTGTCCATGCTTTATCGTAGCCGAGGTCGGCCAGAACCATAACGGCAGCATGAGCATCGCGCGTGAACTGATTGACAACATTGCCTTTTTTCATGCGGACGCCGTCAAACTGTGTAAGCGCGACATCGCCAGCGAGTTGACGAAGGCAGCGTATGACAAGCCGTATGCCGGGCCACAAAGTTTTGCGGAAACCTATGGTAAGCACCGGGAATTCCTCGAGCTATCGAGGGAGCAATATGCTGAACTCAAAAATTATACTGAAGCGAAGGGGACAATTTTTTTCGCGACAGCTTGTGACATCAAAAGCGTGGATGATCTGGAATACATCGGGGTGGGACTTTACAAGGTCGCAAGCCGTGACCTGACCAACCTACCGTTGCTCGACTACATGGCGCGCACGCAGAAACCAATAATTCTGTCCTGTGGCATGGATTCGTTGCGGGAAGTGGGGGAAGCGGTGGATACGATACGGCACTATCACAATAAGATAATTTTGCTGCAGTGCACGAGCAGTTACCCTACAGATCATCGCGACGTCAATATGCGGGTGATGAATACTCTGCGACGTGAGTTTGACCTGTTGGTGGGCATGAGTGATCATACTATAGGGTTCACCGTCGCCGTGGTGGCTTCCGCCATGGGTGCGGCGGTCGTGGAGAAGCACGTCACTCTGCGCGACATATGAAAGGCACCGATCATGCATGCAGCCTGGAGCCTGAAGGCCTGCGGCGACTCGTTCGGGATATTCGAAATATCGAGGCGGCACTGGGGGATGGCAATAAGTCCGTGCCCAGCAATGTGCTTGCAACCAGGGAAAAACTTTCGAGGTCATTAGTATCGCGGGAAACGATCCGTTCAGGAGCGATTCTCACAGAGCAGATGCTGTGCCTGAAAAGCCCGGGAACTGGACTAAAATGGCGTGATCGTGATGCCATCTTAGGTAAGCGGGCAATCCGAGATATCCCGGCCGACACGACTTTGTCAGAGCTCGATTTTGGTTAACTTCAATGAGATTCCAGCTAGTGATTTTTGACTTGGGGGATGTGTTGTACGACGCAACCCAGTGGCGGACATGGTTGACGGAATACCTCTGTGCCAATCGGCTAAGCCTAACATATGTAGAGGTCTGCCAGGAGTGGGAACGATGGCTGGTCCCTGTTTATCGCGGTCAGGTACCTTACTGGCATCGATTTGACGATTTTGTTGCCAGCCTGCCACTGAGCGGCGAGGCGAGGTCGGCAGTGAAGTTAGGGGCCAGAGAGAAAGCCGCGTCCCTTGGCGGTACGCCGTTGTTCGATGGCGTTCCCGAGTTGCTTGAGCAGATCAAGGAGTCCGGAATTCACATAGCCGCTCTTTCTGACACGGAAAGCTCCGGAAAATCGCTGCGAGATCGCCTAAACAAATGGGGAATCGACAAATATTTTGACGCAGTCGTTTCAAGCGCTGACATTGGGTTTATCAAACCTGAACCGCAGGCATATCAAAGCGTGCTTGAGCGCCTTCAAGTTCCGGCGGAACACTCTGTATTTGTCGGCCATGACGAGGACGAACTTCGCGGAGCGATGAATGTTGGCATGACCGCGATTGCATATCATTGTGGTAGCCACGTATCAGCGCATCATATTATTCATCGACTGGACGAGTTAATCTCATTGTTATACTAACGCCGTCAGGACCAACTTTATGTTGCGAAAAATAGCTCAGACGATCTCACCATGGATATGTCCGCCACGGATTGGGCAAATTATCCGCAATGTCGGACGACCCGGAAAGTTGACCGGATCACATCGGTGCGCTCATGGAGCAGAATCGGAGCTTGAAAAATCGGCATGTCGGTAGGCGTTGTTTCATCCTAGCGACCGGACCGTCAATTAAAACACAGGATCTCGAGCCGCTTGCAGACGAGATCTGCATCTCCGTCAGCAATTTCTTCGTGCATCCACAATATAACCTGATTCGCCCTGCATATCACTGTTTTGTGGGATATCACCCCCCCATTCCTGAGGAGGCATTTCAGACGTGGCTGGGGGAAATGGCTGGGGGCACGGGAAACGCAGAAATTTTCGTTCCGGTTGTTGATCACGATCGGATGCGGGCGTCCTCGCTTTTTTCTAATCGCATTGTTCGTTATCTCGGTTGGGGAGGAACATTTGACGACTACGGCACCCGCCCACTTGACTTGACCCGTCCGATCCCTCATCCACAGTCTGTCTCTATCATGGCTCTCATGGTCAGCCTTTACCTGGGCTGCTCCGAAATCTTCCTGATGGGTTGTGATCATGACTGGATACTGCACGTTCGTGAGAGCCGGCACTTCTACGACGAGAAACGTCATGCACTCGTTCGTGCGGGATATACTGAATGGATACGGTCGGCAGATGAACCGCGAAGCGATATGGAGCGCCAACTGGAGTGCAATCTTAACTTGTGGAGGCACTACCGCCATATTCGCGGCATCGCAGCCGCCATTGGAACGAAAATATATTATGCGACGCCGGGAGGACTGCTTGATCTATTCCCGCGCGCTGCTCTGAAGGATTTAGGCCTTGGATTACAACAGCCGCTCAGTAACGAATCTTCCATGGCCCCATTAACGATCGAAAACCGGATCTTATAATTTTGGCTCTCTACAATCGCCCGCCTGACACCATTTCAAATGTTCTGAAAGGCTGATGTGAACGTTTCGCTAAAACAACTGGCAAAAAACATCTTGCCGGGGATGGTCTATCGGTCACTGGCGGTCTGGTGGAGGCGGCCAAGTTCCGTCCGTTGGGGAGGTTTACGTCGCACGTCACCAATTAGCAGGTCGTTTGGACTGGATCGCGGTAATGCGATCGACCGTTACTATATCGAAAAGTTCTTGCTAGAGAATGCAGCGCTTGTTCAAGGCCGGGTGTTGGAGGTGGGGGACGCCGCCTATACCCAACGCTTTGGTCGTGGTCACGTCGCCTCGTCAGATGTCTTACATGCCGTCGCCGGCAACTCAGAAGCGAACTTGGTCGGTGACTTGTGTACTGGTGAGGGAATTCCCAAGGACACGTACGACTGCATTATTCTCACTCAAACATTGCCATTCATTTACGATTTAAAGGGAGCGGTGGCTGCAACCAGAGACGCCCTCAAACCGGGGGGCACGCTGCTTGTGACGCTGCCTGGAATCTGTCAGATAAGCAGGTATGATATGGAGCGGTGGGGCGATTACTGGCGATTCACAGATCTTGCGCCCGCAGGCTCTTTAGCGACGTGTTCGGGGAGACAAACATCACTTTACAAGTTTACGGCAATGTGTTGTCTGCTATCGCATTCCTGATGGGACTTGCAACTGCAGATCTGACGGCCGAGGAACTAGCGATTTGCGATCCTGATTACCAGGTGACGATTGCGGTACGCGCAACAAGGAACGGCGATAATTAGGGCAACGATGTTCCTTCACAAAACTAATTTACAGGCGTTTTCGATTTTCGACAGCTCAAGTACCTCGCGGATCTCTAGACATCAGGTTGATCAATGAATATCCTTGGAAGATCGACGCACCTGATGAAACTGGTGCTTCAGAGGGACTACCGCGAATTAAATCGCCTCCGGAACATGCCGCGCCGTCGGCCTGCCGCAACCAGTCTGTTTGGACGTCCATTTCGTTTGGTGGACGGGCCCTCTTTTTACGGGGCTTATGTAGAGATTTTTCAGTCCCGCCATTATGACTTCCGGTCATGCCGCCCGGACCCACTAATCATCGATGCCGGCGCGAATGTCGGGCTTAGTGTTCTCTTTTTTAAACAACTATACCCGAAAGCGCGTGTGCTAGCAATCGAGCCTGATCCGACAATTTTTAAGGTTTTAAAGGAAAACGTCGAGCGGTTCGAGCTTGACGATGTCATTTTGATGAACCGGGCCGCGTGGGTGCATGATCAGGAGCTGCAATTTCATACAGAAGGGGCCGACGGCGGCCGGGTTGTGGACGACGCTTTCCGCGATCCGTCCATTAATGTGCAGGCTGTCCGGCTGAGAGATTATTTGGATGAGCGCGTCGATTTTCTCAAAGTCGATATCGAGGGGGCGGAGACTGAAGTCTTGATTGATTGCAAGGACCGCCTTGCGAACGTGGATCATCTATTTTTCGAATATCATTCATATGCGGAGCGGCCACAGTCGCTGGATGTTTTGTTAGGGATTGTGCGACAGGCCGGTTTTCGCGTCCAGATGGAATCCTTCAGGGACACGGCTCAACCTTTCAAGAAAGCAGTGCTCGATTTCGGACTTGACATGCATGCAAATATATACGCGACAAACATGCGTGAGCGATTTTATGGCGGCTATTCGGGAGCCTCATGAAGATTAAAGGTTGGCAGCGATTGAAGCGGCTTGGACGTAAGATAAGTGCACAGGTTACTGCGCATGGCCTGATCCTCATTTATCACCGTGTAGCTGACCTTGAGACGGACCCTCAACTCCTGGCCGTGACGCCAGAACATTTTCAAGGTCAGATGTCAGCATTAAAGGCCTGGGGGACGCCCATATCAGTCAGCGACATGGTGCGGCTGGCCCGACAGCGGAAGTTGCCTCGGCGCGCGGTCGCGGTCACGTTTGATGACGGTTACGCAGACAATCTTATCAGCGCCAAGCCTATACTCGAGCGACACGGAATACCCGCGACTTGTTATGTCGCAACAGCTAGGACGGGCACTCGATCGGAGTGGTTTTGGGACGAGCTTGAGTCGCTTCTGCTGCGTCCAGGCAAGCTCCCCGAGAAGTATTCCATTCCGGTCGCCGCCGCTGATTACACGGGGTCGCTGGATGATAATGGAACCATTACCTCAGACCAGTTGAAGGTCGATCGCCGCTGGACAGTCCTGGAGCCCGCGGCGGAGGGGTCTCGGCAGGCGATGTATCGCGACCTATGTGGACTCATTGCGCCTTTGCCCCACGAGCAACGCGAGTGTGCCGTGGCACACGTTGCCGCATGGAGTGGGCATGATCGTAGCGGGCGCGACAGTCATCGCATGATGAACGAACAGGAGATAATAGAGTTGGAGGCGGGCGGTCTTATCGATGTAGGAGGGCATACGCTCACGCATCCCAAGCTATCGGCATCGGCCTTAAATGTCCAGCGTGTCGAAATATTCAAGGTAAAACAAACCCTTGAGAACATTCTTGGACGCCCAGTCACGACATTTTCTTATCCCTTTGGCGGGCACGAGGATTATACGCCACAGACACAGCAATTGGTGCGGGACGCAGGATACCAAACGGCATGTTCGAATTTTCCGGGCCCGGTGTTGAGGAGTTCAGACGTGTACGCCCTGCCTCGCGTGATCATCAGGGACTCAAACGTGAACGAGTTCATGGCGGTGGTTGAGGGAGCATTCAGTGCCTGAAGTGCCAATGCACATATTACAGGTCAGCAGCACCGATCACGGTGGCGGCGCCGAACAGCTGGCCCTCGCGCTATTCCGCGAATATCGGCGCCGGCACCTGCTCTCCTGGCTGGCCGTAGGGCACCGTCGACTAGACGATGATGACATTCTTCAGATTACCAATTCAAGCGGAAATGTCGGCTGGGAAGAATTTTGGATTAACATTAACCGACAAATTGAATCTTCAGCCGCAGCCGCACGACTCGTCCGGGCGATCAACCGACTAATGGCAAACCCACTGCGATTTGCCTCTCGTGTACTAGGTGTCGAAGATTACGATTATCCGGGTACCCGACGGTTACAGCGACTGACTCCGTTACCACCGAGTATTATACACGCCCATAATCTCCACGGTGGATATTTTGACCTGAGGATCCTGCCTATCCTGTCGAATAAATTGCCGGTGGTGCTCACGCTCCATGACGCCTGGTTGCTCAGTGGCCATTGCGCCGACTCGCTGGGATGTGATCGATGGCGGACTGGCTGTGGCCGGTGCCCGGATCTGTCCATTTATCCCGCCGTCGGGCGCGACGCGACCGCATGGAACTGGGAAAGAAAGCGAGGTGTGTTTCTGGGCAGCCGCTTATACATCATAACGCCATGCCAGTGGTTGCTGGACCGCGTAGAAAAGTCGATTCTTGCACCCGCCATCGCGGGGAGTGCAGTCATTCCCAATGGCGTGAACCTTGATGTATTCCACCCTGGCAATCGCTTAGCGGCACGGGAGCAACTGAGTATTCCGGCCGACGCGGCAGTTTTGCTATTCATCGCCCAAGGAGGGCACCTGAACAGGTTTAAAGATTATTTTACTATCCGCACCGCAGTAAATAAAATTGTCGACAACTTTGGAGACCGAAAGATAATCCTTCTCGCGGTTGGCGCGTCAGAGGGGACTGAGAAGATAGGAACATCTGAAATCCGGTATCTCCCATATCAACCCGATCCAAAAACAATTGCGAGCTATTATCGTGCCGCGGATTTGTACCTGCACGCGGCCAACGCGGACACGTTTCCGACGGTTATTTTGGAGGCCCTTGCTTGTGGCACACCTGTGATTGCTACTGGCATCTGTGGCATTCCAGAGCAGGTCGAAGATGGTGTCACAGGATTCCTGGTGGGTGCGCAGGACTCAGCAGAGTTAGCTGCGAAGGCAACGATGCTCTTGCGCGACAAGCTGAGACTGGCTTTGATGAGTGAACGTGCGGTCGCGGCCGCGAGGTTTCGGTTCGATTTCAATCGACAGGCGACGGATTACCTGAACTTCTACGAATGGGCGATTGCTGACTTTCAATCCAGAGGACCGCGGCACAGTAATGGCTCTTGAAGTAGGCTCCGTCTATGGCATCCATTCCCGATACCTCCGGTCTGCCACGCCTGCTGTACGTCGGCGACGTACGTGTAGAGGCCACCTTGGCCGGCTCGCTGCAGCTACACCGACTGCTTGAACACTACCCTCGTCAGCATCTGGTTATCTGTGAGAGCAACCTCCAACCGGCCGAGTCAAAACATCGGCTGCCATGCAAGTATCTCCAGTTCGACGTCCACGCTGGGCGTCTCCTGCGCACGCGATTTTTCAATGTCGCCGCGACATACATGTACCTGTCGGCGGCATCGCGGGCGGAGTCAATTATCCAGCAGGTCGGAGGCTATGCGCCGCAAGCAATTTTGACCGTTGCGCACACCTATTCCTGGCTAACCGCCAGCGCCGTTGCTGGACGTCTCCAGTTACCTCTCCACCTGATCGTGCATGACAATGTTGTGGACACCATGCAACTGCCTGGACTTGCGCGGCGCGGCAGAGCGCAGCCTCGCCAGAGTTTGGCGCCGGGCGGCAGGCAGATACTGCGTGGGGCCGTTTATGGAGGAATATTATGGTAGTGAATTCGGGGCGAGAGGAAGCATACTTTATCCCACCCGCCGTGCCTTCCAACGGCAGTTTGATGATCCCCCGACGAAGCTTTCGCGAGCAGCTGGGCCGTTGCATTATGCCTACGCTGGAGCGATCCATTCAAAATCCGCCGCTGAGCAAATCGCGCTCCTGGCCAGGACGATTTCGCCGGTAGGCGGCAATGTCTTCCTCTATGGAGGCATCGACGCGCGGGCGGCCGTGCTTCTTGGGCTCAATTTGCCCAACATAATCCTTCGAGGTAGAGTGCCAAAGGACGAACTCGTCGAAATGCTGCGGCAGGATGCGGACGTCTTGTTCATCTCTATGAGTTTTTCCCGGGAGGAACGGTCCAACATGGAAATTTGTTTTCCAAGCAAATTAACCGATTACACTGCCATCGGTCTCCCATTGCTGATCAGTGGGCCGCCGTATTCGTCGGCGATCAGGTGGGCGAAGGAGAATCCTTGCGTCGCAGAGCTTGTTGAAGATTCTTCGGCAAGCACATTGGCGGCCGCTGTCTCCACTCTTGCTACAAACCCTCAGCGTCGCATAACGCTTGCACACAGGGCAATCCATGTCGGCAACTCAATGTTCGCGTATCCGCTCGTCTGTAAACAATTTTTTGATGCCCTGCGTTTAGTCAACATGAAGGTCTAGCTATGGGGCCAATACACTCTAGGGGCCGCGTCTTAGTTACTGGCGGCGCTGGCACGGTGGGCAATGGCCTTGTCAAAGAACTTCAAGAGCGGGGCCACACCGTTGCCTCCTGCGACCGCTCTCATCGCCCAGACGAAATAGGGTTCTCGTTGCGCTCCGACGTCGAACATCCCATGTATGCCCGCTGCGACGTCGGCGAGTTTCGCCAGCTTGAGCGGGTATTTGAAAAGATGGGCCCGTTCGATTACGTCTACCATTGCGCGGCCGAATTTGGCCGCTGGAACGGCGAGGATTTTTACGACACTCTCTGGCGCACCAACGCCGTCGGCACCAAGAACGTCATCCGCCTCCAGGAAAAGCTTGGTTTTAAGTTGATTCACTTTTCCTCCTCCGAGGTCTACGGCGACTGGCCGGGCGTGATGGGAGAGAGCGTTATGGAGGAGCATGAGGTTAAACAGCTCAACGACTATGCCATGTCCAAATGGGTGAACGAGATGCAGATCCGCAACTCGATCACCCAGTTCAAAACTCAGAGCGTCGTCGTACGTCTCTTCAACACCTACGGCCCGGGCGAATATTACAGCCCTTATCGTTCGGTAAACTGCCGCTTTCTCTACTGCGCATTAATGGGGCTTCCCTGGGTCGTCTTCCGCGGCCACACCCGCACTTCAACTTATCTGGCGGATACCGTTCGAACCCTGGCAAACATCTCCGACAACTTCAAATCTGGCGAGACGTATAACATCGGCGGCAATCAGCAGCACACGATTGAAGAGCTATCGGATACTATTCTTAGAGTGACGGGTGCGGACCGTCAATTGGTCGAATATCGGAATCCGGAGATATTGACCACCAAGGACAAGGTGGTTGACGTTGGTAAATCCGTGCGAGATTTGGGCCACAAGAACAGTTTTGGGCTGGAGGAAGGGCTACGACTCACCGCTGAGTGGATGAAGAAAGTGTATTACCTCTCCTGAAACCAAAGTGGCTAGATTGGTTTCTGCGAAGGGCTGCCGTGAGTCAAACGAACGGCACAATGGACGCGCTCGCTAATTTAGATCATATTCATAGGCTGCTTCAATCTGCCCGAAACTCGTCAATTGCCTTCCGCACCAAATGCCTCCACCGCGGAACTTCTAATTTCGCCATCTTCGATGATGCTGCGGCGAATGAAATGTGGACGTCGTTTCACTTCTTCAAAAATCTTGGCGATATACTCACCGACCAAACTCACCGCGAATATATTAACCGATCCGAAAAACAGGATCATGATCAACACAGTAGTAATGCCACTTGGTGCCGACTTGGGGTAACAAATTTTTGAAACAATCTGAAACACCATCAGTATCGCCGAAAGAAGAAGCAGCAGCACGCCTGCGAAACTCAAAATATTCAATGGCACGTTACTGAACGAGAGTATTCCTTTTTTCGCCCATCCGATGTTCTTCCACAAACTGTTGGTCGTCTTGCCAAACATCCGCTCGGGACGCACATAATCCACGCCAAACTGTTTGAACCCGGCAAAGGCCCGCACGCCC
The DNA here is from genome assembly GCA_963788015.1 of uncultured Phycisphaerales bacterium. Taxonomy (GTDB): domain Bacteria; phylum Planctomycetota; class Phycisphaerae; order Tepidisphaerales; family Tepidisphaeraceae; genus JBBRHH01. Next base: position 157,057 of record CAWBEY010000005.1, on the reverse strand, counting down.
CGAAGAAACAGGTCGCGCTCGGGAAAACGCAGCAACGCCTCGACAACCCGTTTATCCATCAAAGAGAAATCGCCTGCGTCGTGCGGAATCTTCAGATAAGAAAACCGATCGAACAAGCGATAAAACATTTTATAAGCAATTTGCATGAACATGCTGGCATCACGCTTGGTCCGCCTTCCATAAACGACGTCAAAGCCTTCTCGCCACTTCAAGACAAATTGTTCGATAAGTTCCGGCGGATCCTGAAGATCTCCGTCGAGTAATACGACTGAGTTCTTGGTCGCGATCCCCATCCCGCTGCGAAATGCATTTTGCGATCCAAAGTTCCGGCTGTGGGATATGCCAGCAACCCGTCGATCGTTACTGGAGAGCCTGCGGATGATCTCTTCAGAATCATCAGGACTGCAATCGTTCACGAAGATGATCTCATAATCAACGTTTAGCTTATTGAAAGTTGTCTTCAGCCGTTCGTACATGATAGGGATCGCCTGACCGTCGCGATAACAGGCGACCACGGCGCTCACGCTGTGCCTGGTATCCAAGCCAAATTTTTTCGAGGACTTCAGATATTTGTCCTTTCCCGGCAGCGTCTTGTACCATTCCACGGTTTTCGCCAGCCCTTGCTTAAATTCCGTACATGAACACCAATTCAATTCCCGTCCCGCCCGCTCGGGATTTGCATACCATTCACTAACATCCCATTTTCGGTTGGGCATCGTGAACGATGGTGGATCGTTGATCTTAAACATCTCCCTGGCCAAATTAGCCATTGTCCCGATCGTGATTTTATGGCCTGTGCCTATGTTAAATGATTCGCCGTATAGGTCTTCACGAAGATTCAAGGCGGTATCAAAAAAGGCTTCCACCACATCATCAATAAAGACGAAATCGCGTGAAATGTCCGGATGGACAAATTCAGGCAAAGATCCAGTCACTCCCAGCCGGATCACGTTAGGTATAAGCCTGGATGAGTCCTCCAGGGGGCCGTAGACGGAATATAGTCGTAGATTGGCGCAGGGGAGGCCCCTAGTTCGACCTAGGTAGTAAATTAGGTTGGCCGCTGCTACCTTTGAGACGGCATAATCGCTATTTGGATTGGTTGGATCTGTCTCGGCCGGTCCAGCAGCATTCTCACCATATTCGGAGGAACTGCCCGCATGGACATAGCAAGCGATGGTGCGCTTCAACAGTCGTTGGAGCAACCGTGAGGGAAGATTGAAATTGGTGCGGTAGATTAATTGGGGATCGGTCTCGAAGGAATAAGCGCCGTACGCGACACAATCAAAAATAGTTCGGGGCTTGACCTCATCCAGTAGTTGATCAATATTGGAATCGACAAGCAGGTCAGTTACTTTTACGTGTACCGCCGCCAGACCCTCTAGCCGCCAAGCCGGCATGCGAGTAGTTGTAGCGAAGACGTCCTGCCTGTGACCTAACAGTGTCCGCACGATGTTCGCGCCGACAAAGCCGCTTCCGCCCAGCACGAGAAGCGGTCCCTGCAGACGTTCGATTTTATCTTTCAAGCTGACCTTTGAATCATCCACCCATCACTCCAGGTTCATCAACTCTGAATAGATAGTTTCGGCGTTCAAGCCATTTTCCCGTCGATGGAATTTTTGAGAGCCATACAAACCGGAGAGATACCCGGATGCGGCGCGATGGGTGAAGCGGCGTGGTGCCAGGCCCTGCGCCATTAACTGATATGCCAGCGCCTGGCCGGCGCTGCCCCATGCGACATGTTCCTCCACAACAAACAGATGCTGACTTCGCCGAAGGCCCTGAAGAAACTCGGTCGGCATGACCGTGATCGGCAATTGACTGACTACCCACAATTCCGGCCTCTTCGCAAAGTCCATCGAACGCACTGCCTGCAATACACCGCCCGCCAGGGGACCGATTATCACCAAGAGCGGCCCGCCTCCTTCGAGCACCCGACGCCAAGGCGCATACGCCGGCGCCGGCATATCGATTGGCCATTCCCCGTAGCCCAGACGAAGGTATGCCGGATGTTGGAATCGATGAAGAATCTGCGCCAACGGTTGGACGTCGCTGTTGAACGCCGGTACAAATACATGCATATTCGCCAGCGTCAACATTACGCCATAGTCCTCGAGGGCGTGGTGCGTGGCGCCCATTACTCCGTAGCCGTAGCCTCCTCCGTTGCCCACGATTTTCACCGGCAAATCGTGCAGGCAGACATCGTTTCGAATCTGCTCGAATGGCCGCGCGTAGATAAAAGGTGCGATGCTGTAAGCCCATGGCCGCATTCCGTCCCTGGCAAGTCCCGCCGCGACCGAAACCATGTTTTGCTCAGCAATACCGCAATTGATGAATCGGCTGCCAGCCGCGTCGCGCAATGGTTCCAGTGCTTTGAATCCCAAGTCGCCTGTCAAAAAGACAAAGTCATCTTGCGTGCTGATCGACATCATGGCTTGGCAGAACTCATTGCGCATGCACGTACCTCTTCGACTGCCTGCCGGTATTGATCCGCCGACATAGGCAAATAGTGCCACGAAACTTGACCGCTCATAAAAGAAACTCCACGACCTTTGTCAGTGTGCGCAACAACCACAACCGGTCCATTAGATCTTTTCTCCAGAGCTTCGGCAAGCAACTCCACATCATGGCCATCTACTTCAACGGTTTCCAAGCCGAAGGTGCGGAATTTTTCTGTAAGCGGCTCAAGGTTGGCCACATCAACACACGATCCAAAGCCCTGCAGCCGGTTGGCATCAACAATAATGGTGAGGTTCGCCAGGCGTTGGTGTGCGGCGAAGATCAGGCCCTCCCACGATGATCCTTCATTCCATTCACCGTCCGATGTGAGACAAAAAATGTGGCCAGAGGTTCGGCCCAATCGCTTCGCCAACGCCAGTCCGGCGGAAAGCGACACCCCATGTCCCAGGCTCCCAGTGGCAAACGGTATCGCGGCGATTCCCCGGGCCGGCGGGTGACCGCTCAGGCGGGTCGCGTCCTGATGAAACGTGGACAAATCACTGTCGCTCAGTAAGCCCTTTGACCACAGAGCTACGTACAGCGCTCCCGCCGCATGACCCTTTGAAAGTACAAACCTGTCATTTGTCTGCAAAATACGATGATAAAGAGTCAGCAAAACATCAATGGCGGAAAGGTTCCCGCCAATGTGGCCCACGCCACTGTCAAAGTGCATCTGCAGCAGGCGAAGCTTAGCCGCGAGGACAACTTCACGGGTTAATGTGTGGGATTGCAGGGCCATATGGTTTGTCAATCCTCGAAGCATAAACCGCTGGCGCACAGTTGTCCATAACGATTAATCAAACTCCCGATTGGATGAAATGCTGAAGGCGTAAAAGGTGGTGATATCCACTAACAGTCACCCGAGGTGCGGTCGTGTAATGAGGTGTCTAAATTAGTCGTCAGGCACGTGCGGGCATGCGCGATCTTGACGACTTGACCACAAAGTATATCTTGATGTTACGATCTCCAAGAAGTGAAGGGTTCCACAAGCGATATGACGGCCATTGATCGTCCTCAGGACTCCAAGCAGCACGCCGAACCACGGCGGTCGAACACGACCGTAATCGTTCTTGGCCTTGTGGTGGTTTTACAGCTTGCATTTTTCCTCATCTCGCCAAAGCCCAAGCCCGTCGGCGATGCCGTCCGATTTCTAGCTCAGGCTGATTCGCTCTTAGATGGACAAGGGTATGCTTACCTGGGCAAACCCGAAACAACGCTGCCACCCGGCTACCCTGTCTTCCTCTTTCTCATCCTGAAAGTTCGCCACTCTATCGTATTAGTTCGAGTGACCGAACTTCTGCTTGCTGTCATCGCTTGCTGGCTGGTCTATTTTGCAATGAAACCGAGGGGGGAGCGATTCGCTTGCGTCGCAACGCTCGCCATGGCGGCCCACCCATGGCTGGGACTTACTGCCACCGGAATACTCTCCGAACCGCTGTCGGTATTCTTAGTCAGCCTCATCGTCTTTGGAATCTCGCGGATGGAAGGCTGGCCGAAACAGAGGGTGTGGGCTTTTATTATCGGTTGGGCGACAGGTGGACTGGCATTGACGGCCCCGGCCGCGATCTTCCTGTGCATCGCTCTGGTTATAGGTGCATTGTGGCTTAGTCGACGAGACGTGGCCGCCGTGGGCGCGTTGTTCGCGGGCGGTGTACTGCTGTTAATACCGTGGCAGGTCCATTGTTATCGCGCGACGGGTCATATCCAGCCAACGCTCTACACGCTCAATGACAGCCACTTCTTTGAGGCCGGTCGAGCGTTATGGATACGCTCCTGGTCCGAGCGCGAGGGAGATCTGCCATTTCTATGGGGCACACGCAGTCTAAGGGAAGCCCCACCCCGCATTTTCAAACGAGGCTGAGCGGGAAGAACTTCTTTACTTTGACCAACTTAATACTTCTAACACGGCCTCAGCCAACGAAGCCTTCGCCAGCTGGGCCAAACTCCGGAGAAAAAACCGACCGTTCCGTTTCTACCTCATCAACCCACTTCTTCGCGCAGCTGATCTCTGGGTCGAAATGCCGGCAGTCGGTCCGATCCGACAAGGCAACATTACTAAAATATTCGAGCCTGCCGGGAGTGTTCCCAAGCGTGCCGCCGGCATCTTGATTGGCATCATCAGTCTCATGGCATATGGTTTTTTTTTAGCTTATCACTTGTCTTTTATCTGCATAGCGATGTGCGCGGCCCAGTCCAGAAAAATCATCCCTCTTCTCATAATTGTAGCCGCCCTGATCTACACGGCCGTCAGTGGCTACACGGGCATCGCGGAGGTACGAAGAAATGCCGTGCTGTTCCCCGTTCTTTTCTTCCTTCTCTTTTACTGCGTCCGTCGGCCCTTGACTAAAGGTCACTTGAGTCGCGTCGTGGGCTCCTAACAGTAGAATTGGGTTCAAAGGGACTTGGTTGCACTCCTACCAACTGAAATACTGCCTCGCTTATCCGTAATGATTTGCAATGAACAGACGCGGGCAAGAATGATCCAGTCGAACTGCTGAACTATAGGTCTTTTGGCCTCGGTAGTAGCTCGTTCGAGCAGAGCGATGGAGTCGACATAGCCGGACATGCGAGTGCAATTGCCCATTACAATTGGGCACCTGCTGCAGGGGGCTTCTCAGCGATCTGGTTCGCAAGAGCGTCCAGCCCATCGCGCTGGCCGCCGCCTGTGCGGTCGCACACCCTCCAAGAGTTCCCTGCTATCACGTCTGGGACCAGGAGGCGATGCTAAACCAGACCCAGCGCCGCTCAAGCAAATATTCGACCTGCCCCACGGCGTTCCGTCGCGTGACACCTTCGCTCGGGTCTTCGCCCGCCTGGACCCGCTGCAACTGGACAACCTGCTGCGCCAGTGGATGGCGGTGCCATGAATCCAACCACAAGGCGAAGCCTCTCCAAATGATAATTTTGGCTATCGTGCGCCTGATCGGCGGTAAGATCCGCTTGACGCTTTTGATCGTGTCGCTAGACTACCCGTTGAGCTGATTTTGATGCATTTGCTGCTGCGTAGGTTCCAGTATATTTTCGACATTGTCCGAACATCCGCAAAATATATCTGTGATTGTCCCGACGAAAAACCGTCGAACGACGGTCATTGAGACAATCCAAACAGTCATTGCGCAAACCGTGGCGGTGTCGGTTCTTGTCATGGATGACGCCTCCACTGACGGCACGCCTGACGCTATTCGGGACGCTTTCCCGGAAGTTCAGGTTCACAGTGCCAGCGGGTCGCAAGGCCCCACCTACCAGCGTAATCGCGGCGCGCAACTGACCGACGCCGACATCATTATCACGATCGATGACGACGAAACCCTCCCCTCGTCGCACACGTTCGAGCAAACGCTGGCCGCCTTCACGGATCCACGCATCGCCGCCGTCACCATGCCGTACATTGACGTGAACTTCGATAATCGCATCAAGCATGCCGCACCCGACTCCAACCTCTCCTACGCCACCTTCGACTTCGGCGCGGGAGTGGTGGCTTTTCGTCGTAACGCTTTCCTGCAAGCCGGCGGCTATCGTCCGTTCCTCTTCATGGCTATCGAGGAAGCAGACCTGGCTATCCGACTCATGGCCAACGGCTACGTTATCCGTCTTGGCACGGCCGATCCCATCCACCATCACACGTCTGGAATTCGCAATCAGACGCGCCTGGAGTTTTTGGCCGCACGAAACTCGATCCTCTACGCGTGGTACAACGTCCCCTTGCCCGATCTCCTCGTCCACCTCGCGGGAGCGACGTTCAAAGCCTGGCTTCATGGCGTTAAGCACGGCTATCTCTGGGCCCGCACGCGGGGCCTTGTCATAGGTTATTTCGATTCGCTGCGTCAATGGCGTCACCGGCGGCCTGTCCCACGGGAGATTTACCGCCTGAGCCGACGCCTAAAAAAAATGGGCCCTATGCCTTTGGAGCAAGTCGCCCTTGCGTTGGATGCTGCGCAGGCGCCGATTGTTCATAATCCCCACGATACTGGTCCACCGCCTCCGTAAGTCGCGATGTATATCCCGCCAACGTGAACTGCCTGGATTTTTCCAATGCTCGCGCAGACATCTCCTCGACCAAATCCTTTTGCGACGCAAACCTGTTAACGGCCTCAGCCAGCGCCCTTGCGTCGCCCGCCGGGACGATAAACCCGTCCAACCCATCGCTCACAACGTCACCGCAGTTGGGTGTCGCGATGACCGGCAGTCCATGTCCCATGGCCTCCACCTGAGTCATTCCAAAACCGTCGGAAAGGGTAGGAAAAATGAAAATGTCGGCCTCCCGATAAATTTCGTCCATTCGATCGCGCGTAACACGTCCCAGAAACGTCACGTTGTCGGGGGCCAAAGCAATGGCCGCGTCGCTGATTCCGATCGCTCCGGCCACTACGAACCGGACATCCTCGTTCGAAAGGAGTTTCGCCGCCTCAATCAGGTAGGCTATGCCTTTGGCCAGAACAACATTTCCCGCCCAGAGCACGCTCAAAGTTCGGGACTTCTCCCGCTTAGCCCTGGTCCGTACCGGGCTCGCTTCATATGCACATGGCACAACCACAATCTTTTCCGATGGCACCCCCTGTTCAATCAACGCTGACTTTGACCACCTTGAATTCACCAGAACCATCGACGCGAGTTCCCACTCCTTCGAGAGTCGCGCATAATAATCCTCGGGTGCCTCCGGCGGCACCTCCTGCCATCCAGGCCATTTCATCGCTTCCCGCACAGCTACGTCGTAATGCGTCCTGCCTGCGTCGGCCTGATCCACGATCGTCAGAACCTGCCGCTCCTTCAGAACCTCCAGGGTCTCCAGGCAACCGGTAAAAAACCCAAAAAAAGCGTCGCGGTCCGCTTCGAGCGGCCGGCGGCGCATGTGCCGATTCACCTGACTTGAGAATGCAGAGCCCTCACGCAGGTATTGCAGATATTGATCGGGCCCCGACTCTTTCCGCCGCATCGCGGTGCGACATTGTCTCGCAAAAGTTGAAACTGTGAATGCAACGATCTTCTGGGGCGGAATGCCCGAGTGAAATCTGGCACCCAAGGCACGAAGCCGCGATGGCATTCGCCTCAGCCAGGCGGGCTGAAAAGCACACCATGCGTCCGTGTAAAACCGGCGCAAATTCCCCGCCTCGTTGAAAGCGCGTGGAACCGCATAGTGTTCGCGGGCACCGATCTGTGAGACAGTCCAGGAAAGCGGTTTCAGGCTGCATCGATAGTATGACCTTAGCGTCTGTTTCATATGGCGATCGTCGGCGTCATCGCAGGGGACGGTTTTACCGGACAAGGTATGGGTTGACCACACCTTGCGGTAAAGTGATTTATAGCTGATCACGTGAACGCGCCAATTTGATTGTCGTATCAAAAAGGTCAGTCGCTGCTCAATTTCGGTCGGCGTTCAACCGCCCCAAAATACGAATTGCCGATATCAGCTTTGGGAATGACCGCTAAAATACCCAAGGCGACGTTGCAGGACAAAGGATAGTCCGACATGCTCACAAACTCTTCTATTACTCTCTACGACGCGCAAGTACTGGAAACGTCAACGGCCGGTCCTGACGAACATCGGACCTGCGCCCGCACCAAATGGCTATGGATCGTCCCTGGGATCGCCACGCTGTTAGCGGGAATTTCCTGGGCCTGCAACGGCATTGCCCCCTTGACCGACGCCGCATGGATGGAAGTTCTGTCTATTGGGTTGATCTATTCTCTTCGAGAGCTATGGGTGTTTCCAACCCGCGGCGGTATTGGAGCAGCCGTTTTATTTCTGAGCTTGATCTTCTGGTATGGCATGGACTACGTGCTGCACTGGTCATCTTGGTCAGCCGGTCAATTGAACATCACCGCTGTTGTGGGTGGTACAACGGACATCCCCCCACATCTGATTGCCAAAACCAGCTTCTACCACCTGTTATTCGCGACCATGATGTGCATCAGCCTGAGTAGTCACAAAGGCAATTGGTTGCCTCGCCTCCTGACAAAAATCCCTCAGCCGGCCAGCCCGAATGTATTCCTGGGTTTGATCTTTTTTCTCTTTTTCTTTTCATTGATTCCGTATTTTCTTTTCACCTCCGAGTCCTGGTATGACGCCCTGTGGAAGCATCTCGTCATGATGCGCAGCGGTAGTGCGGACTGGACGGTCGGTCGATCCGCGGGCGCGTTGAATTACAGCTGGGGCGGCTATGTCGTCCAGTGGCTCGACATCGGAAAGTTTGCGGGGCTGCTTGCAGCGTTCTTCGCAATCTTTATAGCGCGGCGTGGCATCGCGGCTGGTGGGGTGGGCCATCTGGCTCTATTGCGTGGCGCTTGCATTCGGCTCAGGCACACGCGGTGAAATGGCTTTCGCGTGTGGACCCATCATCTGCATGCTCTTCCTGCGATTCAACGGCATGAATCCAACTCGAACCGTCAATCGCCGCCTCGCCTACGGCCTGTCAGGGGTATTCCTCCTCCTCACGTTCGTCCTGGTCCAATTCCAAGCATACCATCGCAACACCGGCGGCTTGGAAGACTCGGCCGCCGTTACCATGGAAGAGTTTGTGGATCCACGCGACAACACCATGTTTTCGCACTCCATCTTCGTCTTCGATCAAATCCCACGGAACCTCGCCCCATTTTTTGATCGGGACTTCCCTGGCGAAGGGATAATTGCCTCAATCCCGCAAGCAATATTTTTCTTTACCGTCGGTCCCATTCCCCGTGCGCTTTGGAACAGCAAGCCTTACAACCCTGTCTTCGAATGGGGTTCGGTGAGTCGTTCGCAAGGCGCAACTGACCTCTCCAACACAACCGGCATTTCAACCGGGCTAGCCGGAAACTGGTACGCCCTCTGTGGTTGGGCTGGCGTTGTTGAAGGGGGCCTGCTCTGGGGATGGTTGTTAAGCGTTTTCGACCGCGCCATGTCGGGGGCGCGTCATAAGCCTCTTATTTTGCTGATCGCCGTTGCGCTGCACATGACGATGTTCCGGACCTACCGTGATCCCGATTACAACCTCTTTTATCCATTGCTGATCGGAATAGCCGCCCTGTGGCTGCTATGCCGCTTCGTGCAGCGTGAGGTGTCCAGCGAATATTCGCTGCCGCAGGAGTATTACCAACCGGCCGCGGGCTATTAGGTCCCGGTTGCCCTTACTCAATTCGTATCGTAGATCTTCTAAAGCATCGCTGGTTGAACGGAATGTTCGCCTGATTGCGAAGGAGTATCTATGTCCATTAACACAAGCCCCCTCCCCGCGGCATGGCCTGCGGAGGTAGAGTTTATTTTATCGGCCCTGGAAGCCGGCCCGATGCCTGCCGCTGAGCGCCAGCGCCTTCCGCGACTCAAACATCGCGTTGAGGCGAGCCTGTCACTCTTCAGCGATGCTCAGGACACTCTGCCCACTCTCCTCTACGTTCGTCACGTGAACATTAAGGCGCTCGGATTTCTTACCGATCGGCAATTGCCGCTGAGCCATGGTGGCTTGCTCCGTGTACCGTCCATAGACGGCCGCAACCTGGCGATCTACTGCACTATCCTCCGTTGCCGCCAAGCCGCCCCTGGATGGTACGAAGGCGCAGTTTACTTCAACCGTCCTCAGAGTGCCTTTTCGACGGCTGATGCCGGCAAGGCCATCCTTGGCGTCTTGAATGCAGGCGAGTGATGGCGATTGAGCACTTGGATTTACGAGTTACCGCCCGTACCGTCGAGACATGAGCACCAACGCCCCCAGTGCCCCCGCTTCGGGGCATGAAATCTCTGGACGGATTGCCGTCGTCGCCGCGCGGTTTAACGAGCAGATCGTTAGCGAACTGCTCTCCGGCTGTCTCCGCCGGTTGGCGGAACTTGATATTAGCGTTGACCGTATTCAGGTCGAGCGGGTCCCGGGGGCGTTTGAGTTGCCTTTGGCGGCGAAGGCGCTTTCGAAGTTGCAGGATGTCGTGGCCGTCATTTGCCTGGGTGCTGTTATCCGGGGCGAGACGCCTCACTTTGAATATGTGGCCGGCGAATGCGCTCGCGGCATCGCCGAGATTTCCCGCGAACAGATGGTGCCCATTATTTTCGGCGTGCTCACCACCAACACCCAGCAGCAAGCCCATGATCGCATTGGCGGTGTGCACGGGCACGCCGGTGAGCGGGCCGCCGAAGCGGCCGTTGAAATGGCTACGCTGCTGGCGCGGTTGCGCACCAACGTCAAGCAGGAGGGGCAACCTGGCGAGCCCTAGCATGAACCTGTTTCACTGCTCATCAATGTCCTCCTTCACAATCTGTGCCGTGGTCGTCGCTACAGGCATCGCTTGCAGCAACGGCCCGAAACCATCCCAATCAATCACACCAACACAGCCTTCTCAAGAATGGCAAACCGCGCCCGCCTCGCTCGCCGCCGACGCTGGGCCTGGGCGTGGTCCATTCCAATCAACCACGCTTATTCTGCGGGGTGGAAAGGTTGACGTACTTCTTTCCGCGGGCCAACTCGCTGTTACCCGGGCCCAGCTTCTCGATTGGATACAAAACGCCGCCCGTGCTGTCACGAGTTTTTATGGCCGCTTTCCCGTTGAACACCTGACGCTCACCGTCAACGTGGCTGATGACAAGGAGGCCGTTTCGCACGGCGTTACCTTTGATGGCCGGCGCATTCATATTCAGGTTTCGCCAAGCGCAACCCAGCGTGACCTGCACACGGACTGGATGTTGACGCACGAGATGTTTCACCTTGCTTTTCCGAATCTGGCCGAGCAGCACATCTGGATGAATGAAGGGCTGTCCACTTATCTTGAACCCCTGGCTCGCGCCCGCATCGGCAACCTTGCGCCCGAGCAACTGTGGGGCGACATTGTGCGCGACATGCCGCAAGGCCTCCCCGAGCCGGGTGACAACGGCCTTGATCACACCCACACCTGGGGCCGGACTTACTGGGGCGGCTGCATGTTCTGGCTGTTGGCCGACGTTCAGATTCGTGAGCAGACGCATGGCAGGCATATGCTTGATGACGCCCTTCGCGCGATATTGGCGGCCGGCGGTGACGGCTCCCAAACCTGGACAGTCGATCGCATCATTGAAGTTGCGGATACGGCGACGCAAACCACAGTTGTCAAAGATCTCTATGCAAAGGTGGCCAACGAATCGTGGGCTCCTGATCTGAACGATCTTTGGAGGCGCCTGGGCATCAAGGACCAGCACGGGAAAATTGTCTTCGGCGACACCGCTCCATTGGCCGGCATACGCAAGTCGCTGACGTCCGCCCGAGCCATGCCACCTACGCCATAGCCCGAACCAACGTCTTCCCCTATTCTCCGAACCATGTCCCGCCATCTCCGAGGCGTTCTGATCCTTGTGCTTGTCACGCTCCTCTGGGGCACCACGTTTGTAGTCGTGAAAACAGCTGAGACGCAGCTTGCTCCCAGCCTCCTGATGCTCATTCGCTTCGGGTTGGCGACGCTGGTCTTTCTGCCATTTCTTCGGCCTCGGTCGGGGTTGTGGGTGATCGGGCTGGAACTGGGTCTGTGGCTTTGGCTTGGATATGCGACGCAGGCCGTGGGTCTACGCCACACCTCGGCGAGCCGCAGCGCGTTTATCACCTCAATGAACGTGATCTTTGTTCCGCTGCTGGCCGCCATCGGCGGCCGACGGATTAGTGGCGTCACCTGGCTTGCAGCGCTCATTGCGGCCGGGGGTGCGGGGCTTCTTACCTACGACGGCGCACCGCCCAACATCGGCGACCTCTGGACAGCGGCCACGGCGGTTGTTTATGCGCTCTATATTCTCCGTCTCGAATCGTTCGCCTCGCGATTCAACAGCCTTTCGCTCACGGCATTCCAACTGCTCGGGGTGCTTGCGTTCTCGGCCGTTTGGGCCAGTGCGGATCATCCAGCTCCTTCGCATCCCATGCCTTGGCTGGCGCTCCTGTATCTTGGAGTGGCCACGACCGCCCTCACCACCTGGCTTCAAACACTAGGCCAAAAGTCAGTCAGTGCCCCTCAGGCGGCCATCATCTTCACGCTCGAACCGGTCTGGGCCTCCATCTGCGCCTTCATTTACCTTCACGAGCGCTTTGGCCCGCGCGGGTGGATTGGCGCGATCGCCATCCTCGCCGCAACCCTTATGAGCCAGGCCGTTCCCGGCGGCACACCAGCCCCTTGTCCAGCACTTCCTCCAGTTCCATCGCCTGCTCCATCGGGGGCGTGATCCTCTCTGCCCCTGCCGCTACACTCTTTTTCAAAGCCGCACCATGAACAGCACGCGTCAAAGTTATATTGCCTCCGTCAGATCCCTTGTGGTGAAGCTTGGCACACAGCTTCTCTCGGATTCGCAGGGCCGGCTCGATACGGCGTTCATCGAGGAGATCGCGAATCAGGTTGTTGCCCTTCATGTGCGCGGGATATTCGTGACCATCGTGAGCTCCGGGGCCATAGGCGCGGGACTGCGGGAATTAAATCTATCCACGCGGCCCCTCAATCTGGCCATGCTTCAGGCGGTGGCCGCCGTTGGGCAGCGGCGTTTGATGGATGCGTGGGCGGCCGCCTTTTCGCGGCACAATCGACCGGTGGCGCAGATTCTTCTCACCCGGGAAGACGTGGACAACCGGGCGCGCTTCACCAACCTCCGTTCGACCATTCAGGCCATTCACGATCTGAAGGCCGTGCCGATTGTGAATGAAAATGACACGGTCAGCACCGACGAACTGGTCCGGATCAGCTTTGGCGACAATGACATTCTAGCTGCGCTGGTAACGCAGTCGCTGCGCGCGGACCTGCTCATCCTCCTCAGCGTGGTGGACGGCCTACTTGATGCGCAGGGCCAGCCTGTCCGGCTGGTTCACAGCATCGAAGAAGCACAGCAACTGGTGCGGGCGGAAAAAAGCACGCTGGGCAAAGGGGGGATGAACTCGAAGCTCGAAGCGGCGCGGCTGGTGACGACCGCCGGCGAAGGTTTGATTGTCGCGAATGGCCGAGCCGAAAACATCCTTCCCAGGCTTTTGGATTCGGAGGAGGCGGGGACGTTCTTTGTGCCCGGCCCACGCCGCCGGCCCTCGCGGGTTCGATGGATTGGAGCGGCCCGCGCGGTTGGGGCCGTTGTGGTTGACGCCGGGGCGGTGGCGGCGCTGGTGGAAAAGAAACGGAGTCTCCTGCCGGCGGGGGTCGTCAAGGTGGAAGGGTCATTCGAGCAAGGCGACCTGGTGGACGTGAAGAATCCGGAGGGGCAGGTGATCGCGCGCGGACTCAGCAACTATTCGGCCGAAACGGTGAATGTGATTCGTGGGAAAAAGACTGCCGACGTGCGCGCTGCCCTGGGAGCGACGGCCTTTGAGGAGGTGATCCACAGGGATTACCTCGTTGTGGGTTAACGAGGAGAGGCCCAGAAGCTCAGGCCGCGTTGGTGAGCTGTGTGGCCGGGAGGTGGTGGTTTTGCATGCAGAGGGCGACGTAGATGTGGCGGATGCGCTCGAGGGAGAGGTTGTCGAGGAACTCGACAGTGAAATCGACAGGGAAGCTGCCGCGGAACTGGAGGAGGTGGTGGGTGAGGCCGGGGCGGTCCATGGACGAGACGATGCAGATAAGCTCTTCAACCTGATGGGCGTTCAACATCGCGGAACTCCTCGTCGCTGGAAGTGGCGGCGCTGGTTCGATGCCCGGCGGGAGATCACATCCTCCGGCCACTACACGAACGCATCGAACAAGACGCCCTTGCTGACAACATCGGGCCTCTTTATCACCACCTTTAGTTTTGGACGCAGCGGCAATGGATTCTGCCAGGGGAGCACTTTCCAGGGAGGCTCGATGGGTGATTTGGTGATGTTGGATTTAATTGGATCAGTCGGAATCGGAACGCATGGGCATTCTTCGATTGGCCGGCAATGGAGGATGGGGCGCGGCTCATAAAACGGGGTGGGATGAAGGTGAGGGCGCGGCTCGTAGTAAGGGGTCGGGTGGAAATGGAGGCGAGGCTCGGTGGTGGCGGTGGACGGCGCGGGGCCCAGGCCGGCTACGGGCTGGCCCTTACCCGAGGAGATGTCGGCCGTGCGAATCGCCTGGCGCAGGAGCTGCACGACCTTAAGGTCGAACGCGGCGACTAACAGGCTGACATTGGCTTCGATGCCCACGCGAGGCACTAAAGCAAACGGCGGGGGAGGGGGCGGGATTATCGGATAAGCCAACTGGAAACTTCTGCAAATCTCCCGAGAATTTCAGATGATTTGCAATGGAGCGCCGGACGCGTCAAGCGGTTGCGGTTATGCCGGATGATGCCGCTGGACAACATTGGCATGAGGCGGCGTGGCGACGGGGAAGTGCGCGGTTATTGTTATCGGACCGACCATCGATGTGATGGAAATACGCGCGGAGTGGCTGAATGCGAACGGACGATCTGGATTTTAATCTGCCGCCGGAATTGATTGCGCAGGCCCCGGCCGAGTCGCGGGCGCAGTCGCGGCTGCTGCATTACCAGCGGGTAGATCGATCGATGCGGCATCGGCAGTTCGCGGAGTTGCCGGCATTGCTGCGGGCCGGCGATCTGCTGGTTTTCAATGATGCGCGGGTGGTTCCGGCGCGGTTCACGTTGCAGAAGGATACGGGGGGATTGGTGGAGGGAATGTTTGTGGCCGAGGCGGGCGCGGGGCGGTGGCGCGTGTTGCTGAAAAACATCGGAGGAGGATGGGCCGATAAAAGAGTGCATTTTCTGGATGCGCCCGAGGTGAGAGCGCGGGTGGTGGGCAAGGGAGAGGAGGGGGAGTATGTGATGGAGGTGGAATTGGCGGAAGGGGCGATGGAGTTTTTGGGGCGCATTGGCCGGATGCCGCTGCCACCTTATATCAAGCGCGAGAAGCACCACGATGTGCGCGACAATGGGGATCGGGAGCGTTATCAGACTGTGTATGCCAAGTCGGCCGGCGCGGTGGCCGCGCCCACGGCGGGACTGCACTTCACACAAGAATTGCTGGAAGCCATGGCGGCCGCGGGGATCGAGCGAACGTTTGTTACGTTGCATGTGGGGCTGGGGACGTTCAAGCCGGTCACGGCGCAAACGCTGGAAGAACATGCGATGCACTCCGAGGCATATGAGATTGAGGAGGAGGCGAGCACTGCATTGAACCGCGCCAAGCGCGACGGGCGGCGCATTGTGGCCGTCGGTACGACGGCGGCGCGGGTGCTGGAGAGCCAGGAAGAGCAATTTGTGCCCCGGAAATCACAGACGTCGATCTTTATCTATCCCCCCTACCGCTGGAAGCATGTGTCGGCCTTGATCACCAACTTCCATCTGCCGCGAAGCACGCTGATCGCGCTGGTGGCGGCGATGGTGGGGCTGGAAGAACAGCGGCGGATTTATCGGGAGGCCATTGGGGAGCGATACCGGTTTTTTTCCTACGGGGATGCGATGCTCGTGGAGTGAGCGGTGCTGTTGCTCCAGGAAGCGGGGAGGCGGAGGACCATCAGGTGGCCCATCACTTGAGTCTCGGCCTCGGTGCGGAGAGGGACGGTGGCGAACGATAGCTCGGTGAAGCCGGAGATGGCGGCGATGTGTTTGAGGTATGTTTCGGCGTGGCGGAAGCGAAAGTTGTTGGATTGGAGTTGGTAGCGGTCGCCGGCGCCGGCCTCGGCGGTGAAGGCGAATAAGCCGGCGGGGCGAAGGGCGGCCGCGGCGGCCTGGAAGGCAGGCGTGAGGTCGCCGAGATAATTGAGCACGTCGGCGGCGATCAGGAGGTCGAAGGCCCGCGGGGCGTTTTGGAGCGTGGTGACAAGATCAGCCACGTCCAGGCGGTCGTAGAGGTTGCGGGCCTTGGCTTTCTCGATCATGGCCGGCGAGAGATCGACGCCCGCGAGGGTGGCGGCTATCGGGCGGAGGAGTGGTGCCGACAGGCCCGTCCCGCAGCCCAGGTCAAGGATGTCGAGAGGGCGGACGGGGAGGAACGGGGAAAGGGCATTAAAGATCAGTTCCGGGACACGGTATTGAAGCTGGTTGCGCAGATGATTGTCGAAGTTATCGGCGTAGCGGTCGAAGAGATCGGCAACGGAGGAGGCCGGGACCTGGCCGGGCGGGGCGACGCCGGCGTAGGCGGCGAGGGCGAAGCGGAGTTGATCTTCCTGCGGGGAGAGGGTGAGTTTTTGTTCGAGGTTCGTGATGGTCAAAGCAGGGCCTGCGGATCTGGTCTTGGCGACGCGAGCGGCGCGGTTCAGCAGGCGCTGGGCTTCCTCGGGCTTGCCGCGCTGTGCCAGCAGGGCAGCCAAAGCGTCGAAGGCGGGGAGGTAAGATTCGTCTAGAGAAATCGCGCGGCGGAGAAGGGTGGTGGCTTTGTCAGGCTCACCGGCCTGGATCTCGAGACAGGCCTGGGCGTAGCTGACGGCGGCGGAGTTGGGTTGGAGACTGGCCGCCTGGGCGAGGGCGGCGCGGGCTTCGCGAAGTTTTCCCAAGGCACGGAAGGCGAGGGCCAGATGATGATGGGCCAGTGGGTAATCGGGCCTGCGTTCAAGAGCGGCGCGGGCGGCGGCGATGGCTTCTTCAGCGCGGCCGGCGGCGAGGAGGGCGGTCGAGAGGTGAAGGTGAAGTTCCGGAGAATCCAGGCCGGCGATGCTGGCTTGGCGCAGCACGAGGATGGCAGCGTTAGCGTCGCCGGGGGAGTGGCGGGCGAGATAGGCCTGGCCAAGGGCGAGGAACGTTTCGGGGCGCATGGGGTCCAGATCAGAAGAGCGTTCGAGGGCGCGGATGGCCTCGGTGAACTGGGCGGCGGCGAGGCAGGCTTGGCCGAGGTTGTGGTGGAAGGCCGCGTCGTCGGGGCGGCTATAGACGGCCTGTTGAAGGAGCGGGAGGGCTTGGGCAATGTCGCCAGCCTGGTAGAAAAGGACACCCAGCCAGTGGAGCGCGTCGGCGTCGTCCGGGTCTTGGGATAGGGCCGCCCGATAGCCGGTTTCAGCCTGGCTCACCCGGCCGGCGCGGTGGTGTTCGAGGGCGAGCTGGAGATGGTTTTGCGGCATGTGGGTGGGAAGGATAGTAACCTTTGTGCAAGATTGATTCATCGGTTCAGCGGGGCATTGATTCATTGCGGAGAAGGCGTCGGTGCATCCCGTCGGCGCTGTCGCTCGTCGGGATGGCGGGGTATAACTAGGACGGTGGAAGAATTTTTTGGAGAATCTATGAAATCATTGTTGAAGTTTTGGGCGCTGGGCGTGGTGCTGGTAGCGGTGTCGGCGGCGCGTGCGGAGGGGCCGGCCGAGGTGGGGCAGCATGCTCAGAAGCTTGAGAAACAGATTACGGTGAAGCTGGATTACCTGCTGTTTTTGCCGCAGGACTATGGAAAGGAGGCGGACAAGAAGTGGCCCCTGATCTTGTTTCTCCACGGGTCCGGCGAGCGCGGCAGTGACATTGAAAAGGTGAAGGTGCATGGGATGCCGAAGGTGGTGGAGGAGAAGAAGGATTTTCCGTTTATCGTGGTTTCGCCGCAGTGCCCGGCCGGGAACTGGTGGAAAACGTTTGAGCTGGAGGCGCTGCTGGACGACGTGGCCGCGAAGTATCACGTGGACGCCGACCGCGTGTATCTGACGGGCCTGAGCATGGGCGGGTTTGGAACTTGGGAACTGGTGTCGGCCGCCCCGTCGCGGTTCGCGGCCATCGCGCCCATGTGCGGCGGCGGGAACACGATCATGGCCAAGCGGATCAAGGATGTGCCGGTGTGGGTGTTTCATGGAGACGCCGACAAGGCCGTGCCGGTGCAGCGGAGCGATGAGATGGTGGAGGCGCTGAAAAAGGTGGGGGCGGATGTGAAGTACACGCGCTATGAAGGGGTGGGGCACGATTGCTGGACGCAGAGCTACGCGAACCCGGAGCTGTACGAATGGTTCTTGTCGCACAAGCGAAGCGATAGGCCGGCCACGCCGGCGAAATGAGGGTGGTTATGCACAGCGGGTTGGGCAGGATTGCGACGCTGGTTCTGGTTTGCGCGATGATTCGCGGGGCGGCGCCGGTACGCGCGGGGGAGGCTACGCTGCCGGCCAGTGGGGTGGATGTGATGGTGCTGGGGGTGAAGGAATCCGAGCAGTTGCATCGGCTGGAGGCAGAGCACAGCGAGGTGGTGAAGGGGGCGCTGGAGGAACCGGCGCGGCGGATTCTGCCCATCGAGGGCGGCCCTGGCGCATGGGAAGGGGGCAAGTTTTCGTTTGTGATGAAGGTTGATCCAGAACGTCAGAATTATTTCACCGCGCACTTCTGGGGAGATGAGGTGGACAAAGACCTGCTTGTGCTGTTTTGCGAGGGAAAGCAGGTGGGGTATCGGCATCTGGGCGACATCGACATTTTGGCGCTCCCGGACGATGAGCCGCGTTGCGCCGGGCGATTTTATTATGTCACGACCCCCCTGCCGCTGGGAATGACGAAGGGGAAAAATGAAGTGAAGCTTGAGATCAGGGGAACGGGAACGATCTGGGGTTATGGGGCAAATTTCGAGCAGTTTCAGAAGGCGATGACGACGCCGGCACGTGGGGTGTATCGGGTGTATACGCACACCGATGGCTGCTTCGTAGCGCCGGCCCACGAGAAGCAGGGAGAGGCCCCAAAGGCCATGAAGCGCACTGCCCCGGGAGAGGAAGTGCTGGAGGCGGTGAAGGAGCGCGTTAATGGCGCGCTGAAGGGGATGATGAAATCCGCTAGGCCGCTGAACCAGATGGAGGTGCAGTTTCTGGCGCGGGCGTACTTTGTGAAATGGTCGGCGGCGCATGAGCAGAAGGCGGCGGTCGAGCAGGTGGTGAGGGGCGTGGATGAGCTTTACAAGCGGTGGAAGGCCGACCCGGCGGAGCTTTGGAAGGACAAGGCGACGTGGAACCCGGATTGGTTTGGGGTGGGGCCGGCGGGAGATGCGGTGCGGAGGATGGCCAAGGCGCTGGAGGCGTCGCTGGACGAAAAGATTGATGGCGACAAGACGCGGCGGGCGGCGTGGTCGGAGCTGTTTGTGGCCAGCCGGGATTGGTTGCGCGGGCATCGAAGATGGCTTTCGAATCAGGCGATGTTCACGGATGTGAATCTTTATTTGTCGAATCGCGCGGTGGCCGCCATTGATCCAGCGCGTGCCCTGGCCGAGGAGAAGGCTCGGGACTATCTATATCAGGCGGCGGGCCTTTCGCCGTGGCTTGGGGTGGAGACTGACGGAAACTTTGAGAAGCCGCTGGGTGACAGCTTCTATCAAGTGACGGAGAAGGGGCTGACGCGGGAACTGGGCTATGTCGGCGGGTATGGCGAAGTGGGAACGGCCGGGGTGATGGACCTGTACGAGGCCACGCGCGACGCGGCCGGCGAGGGGGATGCGAAGATCAAAGCGCAGCTGGCGAAGATGATTCAGGCGCGTGGGGTGTTTCGATATCCGCTGGTGGATTCCGAGAACTACACGGCGATGCGGCTGGAGACGGGGGTGGGTTGGCGGGATGCGCATTTTCCGGGGGGAGTGATGTACGTTCAGCCGGCGGGGGGCGATCAGTCGGCGCTGTGTGAGGCGGCGGCGACCCTGGACGCCCATGCGATTGGGTACGCGCAGCAGATGATGGAGGAGGGACAGTTTTTCGCGACGGTGGCGGGTGGTTTGAAGGACAGGCGGTTTCGGGAGACGGTGGGATTGCTGGGGCTGCCGGAGCAGTATGAGCTGATTCAAGCGCAGGCCAGGAGCGAGCATCGGCTGCCGATGTCGAAGGGGCGGCCGGACTTTGTGTTTGCGGATGAAGAGGATGGGGTGGTGGCCATCAAGCATGGGGAAGAGATTCTGTACGCTTCGTTGTATTGGCGGGCTGGCTTCGGGGTGAATTCGTTGGCGCGGGTGCATCATCTGACGCCGCGATACCAGCAGATCGCGGTGGTGCGGGAGGAGGTGGTGGTTGACGCAAGCGGGGAGGTCTACAAGCGGCCGGATTGGATCAACTTTGGATTTGGGAATGGCGGGACACACATCAAGTATCCGCGCGACTTGCACCAGGCATATGCGGGAGAGGAACTGCCCGTGGCAAAGATGCCGGCCGGCGTGACGTTGAAGGCGGGCGGGAGCAACGTCTTCGCCGGGCGGGGCGAGTTTTATACGCTGCGGTACGGGCCGTATCTGATTGGGATGAACATGACGAAGGAGAAGAGCTTTGAGCTGAAGGTGCCGGCGGGGGCGAAGGGGGCGGTGGAGCTGGTTTCGAAGCTTGGGGAGATTGCGGGCGGGTCGGGGTTGAAGGTTGGGCCGCGATCGACGAGCGTGCTGTATTTGACGGATGTGCCTTGACACCGGTCATCAACGGAAATGTTGTCAGTTCTGTTCGTTTCCGGTGGGCGAATAAAGACGTTGAATGCGTTTGTCGTGGTGGATTTGGGCATCTCCCCGCTGGCGCGGGGGGTGAGAGTGCTACAGGACTTCGCTGCGCTGCGGTCGCGATTACGCGACAATGCTCCGCATTTCCTTCCGCTTCCTGACGCAGGATTTACCGTGGACGCTAAAGAAAACGTCCGCGCGGCGTCTATTCGTTCGAAGAGCCCTCACCCCAACCCTCTCCCGGTTTTATCGGGAGAGGGAGCGAGGAAGCGCGGTCACCAGTTCCGGTTACTCAGCGTCCGGTCGAGGTTATAGGCAGCGCCGATGAGGGCGAGGTGGGTGAACGCCTCGGGGACGTTGCCCAGGGCCTCGCCGTGGGAGCCGGTTTGTTCGGCGAATAGGCCGAGGTGGTTCGCGAAGCCGAACATTTTTTCGAAGATCAGCCGTGCCTGGTCGCCGCGCCTCGTCGAACGATATCGATTTTACTGGTTTTGGCCCTTCGCCAGTGCAATCGCTCCGTGCACCACCATCGCCTCCCCCAATTCCGCCGGGACGATGTCCGTGAGTCCAAGGAACGGCCGAAACACCCGCTGGTTGACCATTTGCCGTAAGGGTGCAATCAATAGCTTCTCGCCCAACAGTGCCACTCCGCCTCCGAGCACAATGCGCCGGGGGCAGAGCAGCACGATCACCTGGCAGATGGCGTCGGCCAGCGCCGATTGCGCCTGATGCAACACCGCCAGCGCCAACGAATCGTCGGCATCGGCGGCCCGCGCGACATCCTGCGTTGTCAACCGTTCTGGCTTTGGCAGTTCCCGCAGCATTGAATCTGCCCCCGCCAATAGGCGCTCGCGGGCGTGCCTCTGGATGGCCCAGCCCGATGCCCAGTGTTCCAGCACATCGCGCCGCCAGACGCCGTCGCATTCCTGCGTGATCATCAGGTGCCCCATCTCGGCTGCCCCTCGGCCCGCGCCGGCGTAGATCTTGCCATCGACAATCAACCCGCCGCCAATCCCTGAACCGATGGTCATGTAGAAGACAGGTGACACTCCACGCCCAGCCCCGTACATTGCCTCGGCCAAGCCAGCCACGTCGGCATCGTTGCCGATCACGGCCGGGTGTCCGAGCAGATCGCTCACCCAGGCGGCCAGCGGAAAGTCGTCCCATCCCTGGATCTGATGAGATCGGATGATTCGTTGCAGCCCCACATCCACCGGGCCGCCAAAGCCGATGCCCACCGCCTTGATCTGCTGGGCGCCGATTGCGCTTCTTCCCAATAATTCCGGCACGGCCGCCACAATCTGGCGTCGAATCCCTACCGGCCCGGCCCCGACATCAACGCTTCCGCGCCAAAGTCCGTCCAACACTCCATTGCCTTGCCCGATGCCCAGTTGCAGCTTCGTTCCGCCGATCTCAATGCCCAGATAGTGCATGACGTGGCTCACAGAGAGATGCGGCGGTGCATGTCATCGATGATCCAGTGGAACTGCGCTCAGATGGACCGACTCGACGATGCCCATGTCATCCAGCGGCACATGGAAACAATGCTTGGCTTCCTTCCGCAGCTTGCCGCCATCAAAACCTGTGCAACCGAAGGTCGTGACGCCATTGGCGTTTGCCCATTTCACCGCACGCAGGATGTTGGGGCTGTTTCCCGATCCGCTGATGGCGATGAGCAGATCGCCGGGGCTGGCGAGATTCTTCAACTGCTCGACGAAGACACGGTCAAACCCTTCGTCGTTTCCCCAGGCCAGGATGTAGGGCGTATTGTCGGTAAGGCTGATGACGCGCAGACGTTTCTTCTTGTCGTTGTCAAAGTCCTCGCGGCGCAGGGTGCCCTTGCCCAGGTCCTCGCACAAATGTGATGCATTCGACCCGCTACCCCCGTTGCCGCAGATGAAAACCATCCGGCCATTCTCGTAGCACGCGTTGATCGCCTCCGCCAACGCCTTCACTTCCGAAAAGTCGATTCGCAGAAGTTCCTGCCCCACCCGCTCCAAAAACGGCCGAACATCAAGCTTCGTTCCGAGCATCATTTCTCCAGTGAATGGCTTGTGATTTGAAGGGCGAAAGTCTAACGAATGACGCTCGCGCCCACAAACGCCGCCCGTTGCCGCCAAAGCCAAATATTGCTTGGCGTTTTGGGCGCGGATGGTTATTCTCACCCCACAACCGCCGACCACTTTGGCCGGCCTGGGACGCACTTTGGAGAACCACCATGGCCAATTGGCATTATGCACAGGGGGGCCAGCAGTTGGGCCCCGTTTCGCTCGAAACCCTTCAAGGCCTCGCCCATAGCGGGCAACTCAGGCCGACCGATCTGGTTTGGAACGACACCCTGCCCCAATGGACACCGGCCGGGCAAATCCCTCAGATTATTGGAGGCGCGGCCGCTCCACCGCAGGCCACGCCGGGGTATGGCGGCTATCAATCGCAGTCTGCGGCACAGTCGCTTTCTTACAGCACTGGCGGCGTGATGGCGACCGCCCGCGCGATGGACTTGCTGCGCCAAACCAAGCCGTGGGCGCGCCTGATGGGCGTCGTTGCAATTGTGATGTCTGGGTTGATCATGGTGCTTGGTCTAGCGCTCATCGGCATGAGCGGGGCGAACCCGCGCGTCTTCGGACCCATGGCGGGGGTCGGCGCCATCGGCGGAGTCATCTACATTGGGCTTGGGGCGATTTACATCATCCCGGGGATTTTCCTCAACCGCTACGCCACTCTCATCGGCACCGCGCTTCGCTCCAACCGATCGGAGGATTTGGAAGGTGCACTTCAAGCACAAAAATCGTTCTGGAAGTTCGTCGGCATCTTCACGACGATCATCCTCAGCATCTATGTCCTGATCTTCATTTTTGCCATGCTTGGTCTTCTGATGCGCTGATAGGCGTCGGGCGAATCTGATGCGTATAAACGAGCGTGATCGTCGATAGACGTGTGGCGGCTAGGAAAAAGTCGCTTCCGTAATCAAAGCTTACCACTGGGTGTAACAGGCGCATCGGCAATCGCCTGAGCACCGCCTCGACCTTCGGTTTTAGACTGGTGTTCCAGAGCGCCCCCAGCGCTTTCCTACAGCAGCGGCATGGAAACCACGGCACGGGCGGTGGAAATGCTGCGGCAAACCAAGCCGTGGGTCCGGCTCATGGCGATCATAACATTCATCGGGGTCCCCTCGGGGAGATGGTCGCGTTTCGAACGGGCGGAATCGAAATGCATTGCGAGCTTTGAGAACGCGGCGTCGGCTGTATCTAAAGCCTGGAGCGTCACATAGTGGTGGCCAACTTTGGAGATGACGCGGTATCCGGAAGTTCGGATGGCGATGGTTGCGAGCAGCCTGACTGCGTTTTACGCGAATTTATAACGCCCCCGCGCCGATATTTTGCCGACCTACGCATCATTAAGATCGATCTTGAACATCTCACGAAGCTCATCGAGTTCCTGTTTGTTGGGAGCCTCGGCCGCCACGCGCTTCTCTGCTAATAATGCGCCATGCGTAAGAGTTACACGCGACGCGTAATATGACAAATCACTTGTTGACGTCTTGCCGTGCCAAATCCGCTCGAAACACGACTTCTTTGACTTGGCCTTTTCCCACCTCACCCGCTTTGAACAGCATGATGAAGTTCGAGGTGATCAGAGGCTCCATGTCCTGCCCCTTGGTCACTTCAATGTTTTTCAGGCGCTCGGGGAGAAGCATGGAGATCGGCTTGCCCGGCATGAAATTGGCATCTGGTGTGAACGTGAAATGAAACTCATGCGGCTTGGCTTGAACAAGGGTCGTGGTGACGTGCGGGCCGCTTTGGGCGAGTCGGGCATCCCACGCCGGGTCGCCGTACAGAGCAACCACGTCGCGGTCCCACGACAGGCCGATGCAATCCTTTTGCTGATCCGGCGGAATCGGCCCGGCACGTTGCATCAGCTCTTTGGCGAAGGCGTTGACGTCTTCACCCTTAATGTCGATGTTCTGATTGGCGGCCTTGGGGAACTGGGTGTTCAGGCGATGGAGCAGGTGCTGGTTGCTGAAGAAGAAAGATTCGGCCACCGAATGCCGGCCCGGTAACTCCGTCAGATACTCGTTAACGCCCCAACCCATCGCGCCATACCAGGTGACAACGGTGTAGCCAACAAACTGATCCACCCCGCCGGAACCCATCCAAGCCAGGGCCATGCAATCGGGGCCGTTGATGTGGCCCATCAGGCAATTGCCGACGCTGAGGAGCACCTTGGGATTGGCCGAGTGGACAGGATAGGCGTGGTGCTGGAGGTCCAGGCCCTCGAGGTTCCCCGCGTGGCTGCGGAATCGGCCATTGGGATAGGTATAGCCCAGTGCCCAGTCAGCTTCAGACGCATGGCCGGAGGTCATGAAAAGATCGGGATGACCGTCGTTCAGGTAATCGACCACCGACTTGGTGGAATCGGCGGGGCCGGTTTGCTTGACAGCTTTGGCGGTGGCATCTTTCGTCCAGTATTCGCCGGCCGTGCCTTCGCTGAACCATTTGCCGGTGGTGAAGAGATCGAGGTTGATCGGCGTGCCCGCGCCGCCGGTGCGAAGGATGAGCGGGGCGGTGTTGGTGGCGATCCGCAAAGCATCGGCCGAGGAATGGCCGGTGATGATGCCCCAGACTACATCCGTATACGGATCGTCATTGAGGGCGCGGGTGAGGCGGTGAACGTCCGCCACAAACTGCCGCCCAGCCTCCTGCGGGCGGGCCACAAAGCAGGCGTAGTGCGGGGCGAGCTTGGCCAGGTCGGCCGTGCAGTTGGAGACGGGGCCGTCGTAGACGATGGTTTTTGCATCATGGGCAGTGACGAGGGCATCGACGACTTTGTGCCAGTCGGCATCCGCAAAAGTGGGCTTCGAGACGATGACCGCATAGGAGCGATCCATGGCGGGCGCCTCGGCGGCGTCGGCGATGCCAGCGCAGCACATAGGATACACCAGCAGAAAAGCGAGAGCGCGATGTAGCATGTTTGAAATGTTACCCTGTTTCTCCCGACAATCTATGGTTCTTCATCCAAAGTGATGATACCGATCATTGTCCGGTCATGTCTCCTCGACTACGGTTTGCACGGCATTCACAACCGGGTTCAACTGCAAGACGAGCGATTTCATGCCAGGGCAATCACCTGACACCCCCAGAATCGACGCGGCCTTATTCCTTACGGCCCTTGCAACCATCGCGCTGTTCCTCTGGGCCAAAAGCATGGGCCGGCATTTGGATCATGATGAAAACCAGTTCGTTGCCAGTGCCGCCCTGCTGGCGAGGAAATCGCTCCTTCCCTATCGCGACTATCCCTACTTTCACATGCCATATCAGGTGTTCGTGCAGGCCCTGGTTTTTCGAGCAACCAATCATCTGCTGCTCGGCGCACGGCTGGTATCGGATGTCGCGGCGCTGGTCACGGTGGGACTGATCGGCGGCACAACCCTGCGCATTCTCAGGCCAATCACGCAAAACGCGCTGGCTCGCCGCCTGCTGCGCCATGCTGCTGCTGATGACCAACCCGCTCTTCGTCAGCACAACCGGATTCGCCTGGAATCACGATCTCAGTGAGGCGCTTTTGGTCACGGCCGCCGTCGTCTTTTTAAGGTCCCTCGCGAGTGGCCGCTCGTACCGCGTGCTTGCAATGCTAAGCGTCGGCGTCCTGCTCGGCCTTGGCGTTGGAGTACGCCTGACCATCGCCCCGGCGGTTGCAGCATTCGCTGGCTTCATCTTCGCCGACCGGCGACTTCTCCGCACGCGAACGGGTCATCTCGGCCACGTTCCTGATGTTGGGCCTGGTGCTGGCGCTGCTCCCGTGTCTGGTCCTTGTTCTGAAATCGCCACACGGTTTTTGGTTCGGCAATTTCGAGTATCCGACGTTGAACAGCGCTTACCGGATGGCACAGGACAAAATCTATTCCGCCTCAGTACTCGGGAAGGCAGCCTTTTTGTTTCGCAGTGTCTTGCCCTCACCAGGCAATGCGTGCTTGGCCGGTCTGGTGTTGGTCACGGCCTTAACGCAGTTCACGAAGAGGTTGCCAACGTCTAAAGAAAGCACGTTTCTCGCTCTCTTGATACTGTTCGTATTGGTCGGCTCTTACGTGCGACGCCGCTGTTCCTGTCCTACTTCTATGCGCCCGTGCCGTTTGTCGTACTCTGGCTTGTGTATCGCTGGCGCGAGCGTTTTTCGGAGCAGAAACTCCCAGACCGTGCTACCAAATCACCCTCGTTGAAATTTGTCGCACTCCTGACGCTCGGATGCATATCCGCCGGCGCATGGTGGTATCGACGGCCAGACCTGGCCTTCAGGCCCGCGGCCTGGGTGCCCACACGTGTACACGGCGCAGGCTTGGATCTGCGCCATCGGCTGACCAATGATTCAAGCTCGCAGCCGCCACCCGGCCCAATCCTCACACTAACGCCCATCATCCCCTTGGAAGGCGGACTGGATATTTACCAGGCCTTTGCCGCCGGCCCATTTGCCCTGCGCATTGGAGAATTGGTCGAGGAGGATCGCCAAAACGATTTACATATTGTCGACCGGCGGCAGTTGGCCCACCTTTGCCAGGTTCGCCCGCCCATCGCGGTGCTGGTTGGCCTGGAAGGCAGTGCGGATTCGCCGCTGATCCGTTGGCAAACTGGCACGCATGGCCTGCGGCGCTGTCCAGTGATCCGCATGATTGACGAGACAACCAACATTCAGCTCGCACCCCCTGATAATCAAAAATCAAACCGCCCGCGACTCAAATAAATACCCCACACCACGCACGCTATGAATCAGCTTCGTCTCAAAGGGATCGTCCAGTCTCGCCCGCAACCGGCGGATGTGGACGTCAACGACGTTGGAGTCGATCAGGAAATTGATGTCCCACACCTGCTGCGCGATTGTGGTGCGTGACTGCACCTCACCCTGTCGGCGCGCCAGGAACAATAACAGATCGAAGTCCTTGGTCGTTAGTTCGATCTTCTTGTCACCTCGCATGACCTTTCGACGTGCGACATCGATCTTCAGATCGTCGAATACCAGAACCTCCGTCGCCGCCGATGGCCGGCGCCGCAAGATCGAGCGCAGGCGCGCCAATAGCTCGGTAAATGCAAAGGGTTTGACCAGATAATCGTCAGCGCCGCTGTCAAGGCCTTTGACCCTGTCTTCGACAGCATCGCAGGCCGTCAGGATCAGCACCGGCGTTGTATGGCCCTGCGTGCGCAGTTCCTGAATCACCGAGAAGCCGTCGCGGCCGGGGAGCATGATGTCCAGGATAATCAGTTCATACCCGCGGGTGCGGGCCAGGTGAAACCCCTCTTCGCCGGTGGCCGCCCGGTCAATGGTGAACCCGCTTTCGCTCAACCCCTTGTGCAGATAGGCGGCGGTTTTGGCATCATCTTCAACAATCAGGATCCGCATTCCCACACCCTATATTGCGAAACATGATGGGAAGATGGCCAAGCGCCATTTCCCACCATGTCACGCTACAGGGACGCCACTCGCCCGCTGCCGGGCGGCGGCGGTCCCCTCTTGATTGATGAACCGGCCTACTTCTTCGCGGGGGCCTCCGCCTCTTTCTGCTCGACGATTTTGCCGGCTTCGTCGACATCCACGTCGTAGACTTTGTCGCCGACTTTCACGTCCACGCCGTAAACCGTCTTCCCGTTCTCGGTTTCCTTGTCGGCCTTGATGATCTTGCCTTCGGGGTAGGCTTTCTTGATGGCATCCGTGACGACTGCCGGCAGGTCCTTGATCTCAACGGGAACTTCCTTATCACCCGCGTCGGCCGCCGGCTTCTCCGCCGCCGGCGCTGCAAGAGGTGAAAAGTTGCGTGCCGGGCAAGTTGCCACGAAACCCGCGCCCAACACCAGCGCCGCCAGACCACCGATCTTCATATCCATCAACATAAGAAACTCCTTCCGCCAAAGATTGCCACGCCGCCGAATGCGAAACATGGCACCCGCACATCCAATCGTGGATGGCGGGTTGAATACATCTGAGGGTAGCTTCAGAAATATGACGCAAGCATGATGCGCACGTCGCTATTCAATTATCCGACGGCCGCAGAAATGGCCTCTGGGATGGCCGCCTCGCTCCCATAAGCGTTGCCTTTTGGCCATTGAACGATGATCGACAATACCCTGGACTCCGAAAGCTCCGCCCGGACCTGCGCACCTAGAAGTCGCACGTAAGCCTCCACAAGCGCCAGGCCAACGCCGCTGTGGCTGGCGTCGTTCCGAGACGCATCCTTGCGCCAGAAAGGCTCGAAAAGATGCGGCACATCCGCAGTATCAAGCGCAGCTGCCTCATTCGATACAATCAGTTCCGTGATCCCCGCACGAGCGGCAATGCGCACGTGAATGAGTGTCGCAGGCAGAGCATATTCCGCGGCATTGGCGAGAATGTTCCTGATGATCGAGACCGCAATGGCCGGATCGGCCAACACCATGGCGCGATCAGGCATGTCCCACTTCACCTTCAAGCCGCCGTGCGCCGGCCTCAGGTTCAACCGATGACCATGTTTTCCGCACCACCGCACAAAGGTTCAGCGCCGTCAATTGCACCACAATCCTCGCCGAGGTGCATCTTGCCAGCGAGAGCAGCGTCACGATCAATCGCTCCATCTGCCTGGCAATATCAAGCACCTCCTGAAATCGCTGGCTTGATTGGGCCTCCTCAGGCCATTTCACCGCGACTTCCGCCAGCGTTCGCAGCTCCGCCACCGGCGTGCGCAGCTCATGTGCGACATCCGCGGTGAATCGCCGCTCACGCGCGAAGGCCGAGGCAAGCCGGACAAGAAGCTGGTTGGTGCGCTGGGCAACCGGCCGCAGTTCCGTGGGCAGATCATCCAGCAGAAGCTGCTGATCCAGCGAACTCACATCGATCTCGCCAACACTCTTGCTCAGCCGATGCAGAGGGCGCAGGCCGCGCCTTACCGTCAGTGTGACCACCAGCGCCGTCGCCAGCGCGAACGCCAGAACCGTGATGCCGATGGCCGTGAATATGATCGCCAGCGTCTGGTCGATATGGGTGGTGTCGCGCGACAAATACAGCCCAAGGAGCTCGCCCGGCCTCAGCTTCACGTTGCCGGTCTGTGTTGCCGGAACCGACTCGTCTTCATCCAGATCGGGGGCAAACTGAATATTGACAGCGCGGCCGGCGTTGCCGTTTGGCAAAATCACGTTTCGATAACTTGGCTCGTGTGACACTGACGCAGCAGGCTGGCGATTACTCTCCATCGACGCCGAGCGTGCGATCACCGTCCCGTCAGCGCGTGTGATCACAAAAAAACCGGTCGGCCGCACCGCCTGAAACTCCGGCAAATTCGACGGCGAAAAATCCAACTCCAATTGGCCATTGGAAAGTCGATGCACGAGGCCCGAAATCGCGTGCGCTTCGGTCAGCAGCGTCCGATCCTGTTGCTTCAGCAAAGCCGAACGTACGATAAAATACAGCGCGGCCCCCGACGCCACGCAGAGCGCAACGGTGGCGGCCAGCACCTTAAGCGTCAATTGTCGTTGAATAGACTTCATGGTTGTGACGCCTGCGCGGGCGGCTGGAGCACGTATCCCATTCCCCGCCGGGTCTGGATAAACGACGGCCCGGCCGGTGGATCGATCTTCTTGCGTAACGCATAAACGGCCGCGTCAACCACGTTGCTCGACGGCTCGACCTGCTGGTCATAAATATGTTCTTCAATCTCCGCCCGCGACACAACATGGCCCTGCCGCATGGCCAGATACTCCAGGAGCGCAAAATCCCGCGGTGTCAGATCGATGACAACATTGCCTCGCATGGCCAGTCGCCTCGCGGGGTCAATCTGCAGATCACCCACACGAATGACAGACTCCTTGACTCCATGCGCCCGCCGAGCCAGCGCCTCAACCCGGGCCAGAAGCTCGTCAAACGCAAAGGGCTTAATCAGATAATCGTCCGCGCCGCCGCGCAACCCCCGCACCCGGTCTTCCACGGTGTCCCTGGCCGTCAGGAGCAGCACGTGCGTCTTTAGGCCCGCCGCCCGCAGACGCTCCAGCACGCCCAGCCCGTCCAAACCCGGCAGCATCACATCCAGAATCATCACGTCATAAACATCCGACTTGGCAAGCCACAGCCCTTCCTCGCCGTTGCCGCTCACATCCACCGCATAACCGGCCTTGCGCAGCCCAGCGCTCACGGAGCGCTGAAGCCGTTCCGAATCTTCAACCAAAAGCAATCGCATGTTTTCAATCCGCAGGTTTGCTGACGAGTTGCTCCGCAGCTATTCTCATCGCGCGCATTCTAAACCAGAAGCATGACGAGAAAATGATGGCGCGGGCACTGAAAAGCCCATCCGCACAACCAATCCATCATTTTCGCATCATGTTCATCTCGTAGCCTCTGACACGACGCATGAACCAATCCAGCCTGATTAACGCGCTGCTCATCGGAGTGCTGGTTTACCTGCCGTCCGGCTGCGCGAATATCACCCGCTGGCGCTGGATCGCGAAGCGGTCGAAAAGGCGCTGACGATGCCGTCCGAGGAGGTCATCCGGCTGCGCATTCAACAGGCGAATGGGCCGGTGACGCGTGACAGGCCCCTCAACTTTGCCGAGGGTCTGTCGGCCGACGAGGCAGCGCTGGTCGCGGTGGTGGTGAACCCCTCTTTGCGGGCGCAGCGCGATCGCCGGGATCTATCCTCAGCACAGCTTCTTCAAGCCGGCATTCTGCCCAATCCCCAACTGGACTTCACCCTCGATCCCGTCACCGGCGGCAACACCCAGGGCACCGTCACTGGCTACAACATCGGCCTGGGCTGGGAGTTCACCTCCCTGCTGACTCACCAGTCTAAAATCGCGGCCGCCCGCGCAGGCGAGGCCTCTGTACATCTGGACGTGGCATGGCAGGAATGGCTCGTTGCCCAATCCGCCAAAAAGGCCGTGTACGACTTGCAGGTGATGCAGTTGCAACTTGCCCGTGCCCGCGAGGTCGAGCGGCAACTCGGCGAAAATATGAACCTGATCCGCCGGGCCGTCGAGGCGCATCAGAAAACGCTGCTCGAATCCGCCGCCGCCGAGGCAGCGCAGCTTCAGGCCCACTCCGCCGTCATCGCGCAGGAGCACGAGATCAAACACCAGCAGTTGCTGCTGAACCAGGCCATGGGCCTGCCGCCCGAAGCGGGCCTGAAGTTAAACCAGCGCATGCACCTCCCGGAGACGGTGAGGCTGCCCGGTGCCGACGCGCTGGTGCGCGGACTGGAAGACCGACGTCTGGACCTGCTGGCCCTGAAGAAGGGCTACGAAAGCCAGGACCAGACCGTGCGGACCGCCATCCTCGCGCAGTTCCCAAAAATCAGCGTCGGCGTCCATCACGCCAGCGACACCACCAATGTCCACACCACCGGCTTTGGCATCACCGCCGATCTCCCCATCTTCGACCGCAACCAGGGCAACATCGCCATCGAAGAAGCCACGCGCCAAAAATTGTTCGACGAATACATGCAGCGTGTGTTCGAAGCCCGGGCGGCCGTGGCCCTGGGCCTCGAAGACCTGCAGGCCGGCAAGGACCAACTCGCCGCCGCCCGCGACGCGCTTCCAGGATTGCAACGGGTTGTCGACACCTACAAGTCCGCCATGAACCAGGGCAACGTCGACGTTCTCAGCTACTACACCGCCCTCAGCACGCTGGTCCAGAAACAGTTGGACATCCTCAAGCTCGAGCGGGATTTTCTCGACAACTGGGTGGCCCTCGAAATCGCGGCCGGCCAGCGCCTGGCGATGAACGAGGACGGCCTAGACACATCAACAACCCAGCCCGCCACGACGCGCGCGTTCGGATAACGGAGGCAAACCATGAAGATCGGGCTGCAGATGGTAATCCTCGTTGGCGTGGCAACCGGCGCCGGTCTGGTCGGCTACTGGCTCGGCCATCGCAGCGCGGCCGGCCATGAGGAAGAGGCGACGACGCAGCCCTCAACACAAAAGAGCGCCATAGCCACTGTTCAGACATCACCGATCAAGGAAGGGAGCATCACGCAGACCATCAAGGCGTACGGCAGCGTGATCGCCCAGCCGGGCGAGGTGCGAATTATTTCAGTGCCCTTCGAGTCGCGCATCGGGCACGTCATGGTGGCCGCCGGGCAGCAGGTGTCGGCCAAACAAGTGCTCGTCGAACTTGACGCCAGCCCCGACACGCAGCTTCAACTGCAAGAGGCACGCAACGCCGTCAGCGCCGCCGAGCGGGATGCCCAGCAAACCCAGATGCGCTTCGAGCAGCATCTGGCCACCAATCAAGAACTGTCAGTCGCGCAACAAACGTCGCAGAACGCCAAGCTTAAACTCGACAGCCTCGAGAAACGCGGCGCTGGCAGCGTTCAGAAATTAATTAGCGAGGGGGCCGGGATCGTCAGCAAGATCAGCGTGCAGGAAGGGCAGATCGTGCCTGCCGGCGGTTCGCTGGTCGAGATCGCGGCCGAAAAGCGCATCGAAGTAAAACTCGGTATCGAGCCCGGCGACGCTCGGCATCTTGAACCCGAGCAGGAAGTGACGCTGGTGGCCGTCGATGACAAATCTGCGGAAGCCGTCAAAGGCCATGTGCGACTGGTGACGCAGCGCGTAAATCCCGACACCCGCACAGTGGATGTATTCATCTCCATCCCGGCCGACTCGGCCTTGGTCCTGGAAGGATTCGTACGAGCCGAGCTGGGCATCGAAACCAAAAAGGGCCTGATCGTCCCGCGACAGGCCGTGCTGCCCGATGACGAGAAGCAAGTCCTCTATACCGTGGAAGAAGGCAAGGCGGTGAAGCACGAAGTCTCCATCGGCCTGGTCAACGACAAGGAGATCGAGGTGCGCGGCGACGGCCTGAAGGCGGGGCAGCAGGCCGTGGTGCTGGGGAATTACGAGCTGGAGGACGGCATGGCCGTCACCGTGGAGAGTGCGCCGTGAGGATCGCCTCCTGGGCGCAGCGGCACGCCCGTTCCATCCTCTTCCTGGTCATTGTGCTCGCCCTGGGCGGCGTGCTTGGCAGCTTTCGTCTGCCCGTCGCCTTGTTTCCCCATGTAAACTTCCCACGCGTCGAAGTCAGCCTCGACGCCGGTGATCGTCCCGCCGAGCGCATGGCCACCGAAGTCACCTACCCGCTCGAGCAGGTGCTGCGCGCGATCCCGGGCGTCCGCAGCGTCCGCTCCACCACCAGTCGCGGCAGCGCCGCCATCTCCGTCAACTTCGACTGGGGCGCCGACATGGTCTCCGCCATGCTTCAGGCCCAATCACAGGTCAATCGAATCCTGCCGTCCCTTCCCGCCGGCACCACCTTCGACATCAGACGGATGGACCCAACCGTCTTCCCATCTCTCGCGTACAGCATCATCTCCGACACCCACTCCCTCACCCAGCTCCACGACATCGCCATGTACGACCTCCGGCCGGCCCTCTCCACGGTCACCGGCGTCGCCAGCATCGGCGTGCAGGGCGGGGCCGCCGAAGAATATCGCGTCGTCGTCGATGTGGCGAAGCTTCAGTCCTACGGCATGACCCTCAGCGATGTCGCCACCAGTCTCACCGCCGCCAACGTGCTCACGGCCGTCGGCCGCCTCGAAGATCATGGAAAGCTCTACCTCGTCATCTCCGACACCCGCTTCAAAACCATCGACGAAATCGGCGAAACTGTCCTGCGCTCCGGCCCCGGCGGCGTCGTGCTCATCTCTAACATCGCCACAGTCCAAAAAGATGCCGTGCCCGCCTTCGTCCGCGTTACCGCCGACGGACACGACGCCGTGCTATTCCAGATTTACCAGCAGCCCGCCGGCAACACCGTCCAGATCGCCCGCGACATCAAGCAAAAGCTCGCTGAGATTCAAAAAGGATTGCCGCAGGATATCAAGATCGCGAACTGGTACGACCAGAGCGAACTGATCCTGTCGTCGGCCGCCAGCGTACGCGATGCGGTGCTCATCGGCGTCGCGCTGGCCGCCCTCGTGCTGCTGGTCTTCCTGCGCAACTGGAAGATCACCCTCATCGCCATGGTGGCCGTCCCGGCCGTTCTCGCCATCACCGTGCTCGTGCTCTATTCCCTCCACATGAGCTTCAACATCATGACGCTGGGCGGAATGGCCGCCGCCGTCGGCCTGATCATCGACGACGCCATCGTCATGGTGGAGCAAATCGTCCGCCGCCTGCGCGTAGGCCAGGGCGACGCCTCCAGCCGCGTGCAACATGCCGCCGACGAATTCACCAAGCCCCTCACTGGCTCCTCCCTCTCCACCATCATCATCCACATCCCGCCCGCCTTCATGGTGGGGGTGGCCGGCGCATTCTTCGCTGAGCTCTCCCTCACAATGGCCGTGAGCCTGGTGATCTCGTACCTGATCGCCTGGGTCGCCATCCCGGCCATCGCCGCCCGCGTACTCAACGCCAAAGACGCCGACCAGAAAGAAGAAGGGCTGGTGACAGAAAAACTGCATCGCCGCTACGGCGGATTGATGGCCGTCTTACTTGCCCGGCCATGGCTGGCGCTGATCCTCGTCGCCCCTTTCCTCATCGCCGGCTACCTATGCTACCGCAGCTTGGGCACAGGCTTCATGCCTTCCATGGACGAGGGCGGTTTCATTCTCGACTACAAGGCCCCCCCCGGCACCTCCCTCACCGAAACCGACCGCCTTCTGCGCCAGCTCGAAACAATTCTGCGTGATACCAAGGAAGTCGATACCTATTCCCGCCGCACCGGCCTGCAACTGGGCGGCGGCCTTACCGAATCCAACACCGGCGACTTCTTCATCCGCCTCAAAGGCTGGCCTCGCCGCGACATCGACGAAATCATGCAGGAAGTGCGCGAACGCGTCGAAAGCACAGTCCCCGGCCTCGAAATCGAAACCGCGCAGCTGATGGAAGACGAAATCGGCGACCTCACGGCCGTTCCTCAGCCAATCGAAGTTAAGCTCTTCTCCGACGACGCCAAACTGTTGCAGGACACCGCCCCAAAAATCGAAGAAGCCATCAAAAAAGTAACCGGCGTTCAGGAGGTCAAGGGAATCGTCTTCGCCGGCGATGCACTGAATATCGAGGTCGATCGTGTTAAGGCGGCATTGGAGGGAATGGATACCGAATCCATCACCAAGGCCGTCAATCTCGCCATGAGCGGAAGCGTCACCTCCCAAATTCAGAGTGGCCCCAAACTGATCGGCGTGCGCGTCTGGACCGGCCAACACGTTCGCGCCACCCAGCGCAATCTCGAAGACCTCCAGATTCGCTCAGCCGCCGGCCGTTCATTTCCCCTCAAGCGCGTCGCAACCATCTCTCCCGTCGTCGGCCAACCCGAAATTACGCGCGAAGATCTCAAACGCATGGTCGCCGTCACTGCCCGAATCGAAGGCCGCGACCTGGGCTCCACTGTCACCGACGTCAACAACGTCCTCGCACAGTCCGGCCTGATCCCGCCCGGCATGACCTACAAGCTCGGCGGCCTTGCCGAAGAACAACGCATCGCCTTTAAAGGATTGCTCGCCGTCATCGCGGCGGCCGGCATGCTTGTCTTTGTCCTGCTCCTCTTTCTATACGAGCGATTCCGTGTTGCAATCGCCATCGTCCTCACCATGATCCTGGCCCTCGCCGGCGTGTTCGTCGGGCTCTGGATCACCGGCACGCAGTTAAACATCACATCCATCATGGGAATGGTCATGATCGTCGGCAACGTCGCCGAAGTCGCCATCTTCTATTATTCGGAATATGAAGACCTGGCCGACGGCCCCATCGCAGCACGCCTGATTCACGCCGGCACACGCCGCATGCGCGCCATCGCTATGACCAGCATCGCCGCCATCCTGGCGCTCCTCCCCCTCGCACTCGGCATTGGACACGGATCCGCGATGCTTCAACCCCTCGCCATCGCCATCGTCACCGGCCTGGTTATTCAGCTTCCCCTCATCCTGATCGTCTTCCCCGCCATCTTGGTAATGCTCGGCGCTGCACGCGGTCGCAAAGAATCCGCACCGGTCTAACCTTCCCTTATTCTTCTGTTCTAGTCGCCGGCTTCGTGACAGCACGACTCGTGGCCCTGTCCATCGGAAGCGTCGTCGGCGCCGCAGCAGCCCGCTTAATCTCCACAATCTGCCACGCCGACGTCCGGTCCCAGAACAGCCCGCCCCCGCCAAATCGCCCTTGCACCGTCGTCCGTTCCGGCCGCGGCGCAATCAGCATCGGGCTCCACGCATCAACCAGTTCCGCTGTCAAATCCGCCGGCGGCCTCGGGCCTTTTTTCACCGTCCCTCGAAGCAGCGATGTGACATCCGCCGGAATCTGCCGCGCGCTCCAGTACGACCCATCATCAATCTTGCCAATGTAAAACACCGCCCGCCCATCGTTGATCGCGTTGTTAATGATCTTCCGCTGCTGCTCCAGAAGATCATCCCGGCTGTAATTCTTCAATCGCTCGAAATTGGCCTTGCTGCGCGACGCATCAATCACCTGCACCCGATCGGGGTCGCGATCGCGCCCGCCGCGGAAAAATACGCCGTGAAGAACGTCATAATTGAAAAGTTCCGACGCGTAGATTTCAAAATCCCCCGCAAACTGAAGATGGTTCGGAAGACTGCGCGCCAGCGGCGAAAACATGCCGCCGCAAAAGACGTACGAACCGGGCGGGATCAGCAGCTTGTCTTCACCCTTCCCGCCATTGGGGTTTGGGATGTGCCTCCTGGCATCCACAATCCGCCGGGTGGTTTCCGCAAGCTGCGCATCCAGGTAATGATCGTGCGCCTCGGTTGCAGCGATAATCTGCTGGTCTTCAAGCAACGCAACAGCCAGCACCGCGCCCGCCGTAAGCACCATCGCCACATGGGCACGGCGCAGGATCGTGCCCCGATCCAGCCGGCGGGCGATGAGCGCAAGGAGCGTAAATGGGATGAGCCAGAGCAGCACGCCAACGCCGACGGACAGGATGAAGCCCAGGTAATTGCCGAGCCAGTCGACCGCGGCGATAATCTGCTGTTCCTCAATGAGGGCAACGGCCAGCACCGCGCCCGCCAAAAGGACAGCCACGACCGCCCGGCCCAGCATGGTTCCCCACTCCAGTCGCCACGCGATGAGCGATAGGAGTGCAAAGAGGATGAGCCAAATCAGTACGACGACAGCGATGGCAAGAAAGCCGAGATGGTTGCCGAGCCAGTCGCTTTTGTCCAAGTTGCCCAGATGCAAGGTTTGGTAGGTGAAGTGAGTAAAAGGATAGATGAGCAGATGCGACGCCGTGTAGATGCCCTTGCCATTGGCCGGCTCGATCACGCCGGCCAAATGCGCAAATGAAACAAACGGCGCCACAAACGCCACCCCACACGCAACAACAAACCCCTTCCGCTGACGCGGCGACAGCGGCCGGTCAGGAAGGTTTTGTATCTGCGACAAAAGCCAGAATGCCGCAATCACAAACACCGGAAAGCTCGTCAGAAAAAACCGGATGTACCCCATGTCATCCTGATCCGGCGCCCAGTAGTAAAAAGTATAAATGGCCAGGTTTGGCAACAGCCACAGCGCCAGCACCACCGCCAGCCGCGTCCGAAAGACGAACATGCAAACCAGCCCCGCCAGCCCGATCGGCGCAATCAGATAAAGCCCCATCCCCGCAATCTGCCGCATCATCGGTTCCCAGTTCTGCCGGAAATACTCCCACTGGAAAGCCTTGTCCGATTCGTGGGTCGGATCGTATCCCGTCCACGATCCGAGCGTCTTCAGGTTGAACGCAAACAGAAAAATAACCGGTATCGCCCACCACGTAAGCAGCAGGCCCGACTCGATCCACGACCGCGCCGACCTAAGACGAAGATTGAAAAGCAGCGCTGCCAGAAGCGGAAGCAGCAGTGTCAACTCTGTATACCGAATCGTCCCCGCAAACCCTAAAAGAAGCCCCGCCGCGCTCGCCGTCACCGCCGACAGCAGCGGCCGCTCCCGTCCAGGCACCGGCCGCGCATCGCCCCACAATATCAGTTGCGGGCTCAGCTCCTCCTCATCTTTCACCTGCCGCGCGTACCGCTCATTTTCATGCCACCACCGCAAAAGCAAATACATCCCCATCGTTACGCACACAAGCGTGGGTGCATGCGAATTGGGATTGTTAACGAACGCACGGATGCCCGGGCTGAGGGCAAACGCGATCATCCCCACAAGCCCCAGAAACGACCCCGCCACCCGCCGCACCAGCAGAAAAACCGCCGCCACCGCCAGCGTCATGCTCACCGGGCTGATGAAGTATGTAAGCACTGGCCCATAACTTGGCCCGGCGATTTTCAACGCCGCAGCCACCATTAGCGGCAGCCCCACCGGATATTTCGGATAATAACGTTCCTTGGGCGTGTTGTAGTCGGCCCCCACCCACATCAAGCCAATAAACTTAAACGGATCCGTCTCTTTTGTGACCGCGTTGATCGGCCTCAATTCAGTGGTACCAGTCCGCGCCAGTTGCTTGCCCCCCACCAGATACCCATTTTGATCCACGCCCGGATGGGCCGGTGCCCAGAAGCTGTGATGGTAAGTGAAAAACGCGCACAAAAACGCCAGCGCAAGCACGCTGTAAAACCGCCGCTTCCACAGCGGCTCATGCGCAACCGGCAGGATCACCGGCGCCTCCCGCAGCGCAGGAATGGAACTCAACTGAGGAGATAGATCAACAGTCTGCAGAATAACGGCCTCCGATGTTTGCTGCCCGACGAATGAAGATTACGGCTTTACCCGCCCCGCCTCAACTCCGCCCCGCCCCCCCCGCCCCGCTCAACCGCGCCTCCACTTCCAGGAGAAACGGTACCTGCGCCGCATTGATCTTCCGGCTGGCCGTCTCAAGATCAAAAAAATCCGCCCGATCCACCTCCGGAAATTCCTCCCATTTCCCCGACCGCGGCGGCCATTCCACCTTGAACATATTGCTCCGAATCGCGCCCGCATCAAGATCCCCTTCCACCCCAAACGCAACCACTATCTTTCCTCCTTTCTGTTTGATCGGCGTCAGCGCAAAAACTTCCCCGCGGGCCTATGCCCCGTCTCCTCCGCAAATTCCCGAATCGCCGTCGCAAGCGCCTCCTCGCCCGCCTCAGGCTGCCCCTTTGGAATTGTCCACGCCCCAAGATCCTTATTGCGAAAAAACGGCCCGCCCGGGTGAGCAAGCAAAAATTGAAGCTGCCCGCCGCGCACACGATAAAGAAGAAGACCCGCCGATGGAGGCATGGCCAATCATAGGACCATTCGAAAGCGGCCGAACTTTTCCAGTTCAAGACACCATTACAGTGCTTTATCATCCAAGAACTTTCCGAGGTAAATCCAAGTCATGGCAGAGTCCAAAACAACCTTTCGAGATTTTGGCGTCTTACCCGGCAATGCCCAGCCGCCCGACGGGGTGGTCCGCTGCTTCGTTTCCCCGGGCAAGATCGCGGGTCAATATTTCGGCACCGCCCTCGTCGCCAGCGTCGGCATCGCACTTGTCGTCCTATTTGCATGGGTCATGCCCTGGCCGCTCAATGCGCTGGCGGCATCCGCGGCCGCCGCCGGGTTCGCGGCCCTCATCTTCCTGGCGACGCACAACGACTACCGATGGGTCGAATTGGACGGCCCAATCATCCGCGCCAAACACCTCTACACCCGGCGAATCATCGAGCGCACCATCACCGAAATCGAAAGCCTCTGGACGATGGTGCATCAACTGCGCAGCCTCGAAACAGTTGTGGTCGAAA
Source organism: uncultured Phycisphaerales bacterium (assembly GCA_963788015.1). GTDB lineage: Bacteria > Planctomycetota > Phycisphaerae > Tepidisphaerales > Tepidisphaeraceae > JBBRHH01. The sequence goes on along the minus strand of CAWBEY010000005.1, from coordinate 116,695 downwards.
CGCTGCTGGGACGCATCAAGGGAATCGAAATTCAATTCGAGGATCGCCGCACGCCCCTGCGCAGTCATGCGCGCCGACCCGGCCATGACCAACGCCCAGGCCTTCATTGAAGGCGTGCTGTACCAGATGATGCAGGCCGGCGAGCTTGATACCCAGATCGTCGATTTTAACGGCCGCCCACTGGTGAAAAACGTGACGTGGAAGGGACACCCACCTCGGCCCAGGCCGTCAAACCAAGCCAAGGTCACCTTGGCCTGCCTGGCCGGCGCGGCGTTCACCTTCGGCGGCATCCTCGGGATGATCGGAGTGCAGGAACAAAATGAACTGTCAGTCACGTCCTTGCCCGCGCACGAAATTGCGATACGGGAACTGATTCAAAAAGGTCCGGGCGCCAACCGGCACGTGACGTTGCGCGACTACCGGCCCGGCGGATACGCCTATACATCGCAATCCGGATCCCCACCATGGTCGGAGGTCTATGTGGCCTTGTTCCCTGCGCCGCGCGGCCCGATGAATCGCGAGAGATCCAGGTCGTGATGTCCGCCCGCAACGTCACCGACGAACGGCAACTGGAACAACTGCTCAAGACGGGGCGGATCACGGGGATCTGCTCCGAAAAGATGCGCACAGGCTGGGGCGGCAAACTCGGCCCCGAGCTCGTGAACGCAAACGAAGGCCGCCCTCTGATGGCCGCCTGGGCCATCGACATCCCCCGCAAGCCCCCCAACGCCGCATCAGTAAATCGTTCCCTCTACACCTCAGCCGCCTGTTTCGGAGCAGTAATCCTGGCCGCAGCTGCCGTCTTCATCCGGAGGTAAAACACTCCACCCGAAATAAAGCACTACATCAAAGATCGTTCCTTGTCTGCCGTTCTACCACGCATCACCTCTGATAGCCCCGCCGGCGCGTCGCGGTTAACATATTGGCATGTCCCCCCAAGACCTCCTCAACCGCCTCCACGACGAGCCATTCAAGCCGTTCCGAGTGCGGTTAAGCAACAACACCACGATCGATGTCTTTGAGCCTGGATCAGTCATCGTAGGCCCGACTAGCGCCGTCATGCCCATCCAAACCGCTAAAGACGACCTTGGCTACACCCTCGTCACCCAGTGGCGAACCATCGCTTTAAGCCACATGGTGGAATTCGCCGACATCGAACCGCCGAAGGGATCAAAGAGGCGAAGTGCTTGACGTGCATGGCTCGCGACACCCTTCAAGCATGTAACGCATGTCACGATCACCGTCCGCAGGACGGCGGGGCGCGGCGAGAGGGAACCATCGACAAAGCGGCCCAGGAACTCGTGTCCCTGGGCCGCCCAAGTTCAATCTCAACTTATCCAGCGAAACCTTTACTGCGGCGCCGGCACGTGCTTGGGCTGATCCGTCCCCGAACCCGGCCCGCGAGGCTGAGCCTGACCACGGCTCGCTCCCGCAAACTGTGCCACCATCTGCGCGATGGGGGCCAGTGTCTTGCCGTCGATGCCCAGGGTGATCTTGGTCCCCTGCTGGACCGGCTTCAACGCGTCGAGCAACGGCATCACCATCGCCCCAAACGGGTTGCCCTTGGCCTGATCCTGCGCTTCTTTGATCCCGCCGTTGATCTGTTCCACAAGTTTCTTGGCCGATGCATCGTCGGCCGCCTGCACCGTCACGCCAAGCGCCGGGGCGTCGCCCAGCGCAACCGCCAGGCTCACCCACTTCGCATTAATCAGCGCCGCGGCCGCATCCACTGCCGGCGGTGGCATGTCCTTGTTGTCCGCTAACCCCGCCGTCAACTGCGCGCGGGCAGCTTCGGTCGGCGCGAATGCGATCACGATCGCCTTGTCTCCCGCATCGCTTACCGCCGCCGCAAGGGCCTTCTGCTGCTCGGGCGAAGCCTTGGTTGGAAGCGCGACGTCTTTCTTGTGCATCACGAGAAAATTGCCCGATGTCTCAAAAACCGATTGCTCGGCCTCGGGCCCTTTCATGTCCGCCTGAATCAGCTTCTGAAGCGCGGCCGGATCGGTGCCGGGCTTCATCTGCACATATGCAGCGCCCTTAGGCTCATCACCCTTCTTGGCCGGCGTGCCGAAGACCATCGTCATCGACTGCGCCCCGGCCTTGATGATCTCATCATACTTGGCCTGAAAACTGTTCAGCCCCTCATCCGCCATCCCAGCCTGTCCGCCCAGAATCGCCTTAACCGACGCCTTCACCGACGCCGGATCAAGTTTGCCTGGATTCAGTTGAATGATCGCCACACTGTCGTCGCCAATGGCATTCCCCGGCAGCGCCGGCAACTCGGCCCGCACGCTCAGGCTCGCCAATGACAGCACCGCCGCAACGGCGCCAAAGACTCTTCCTCGCAACATAATGCCTCCAAAGTGATGTTTTCCGCAAAACGGCCCGGCCACATGCCAGCGTCGCCGGGGCGAAAGATAACTGAATCCCGCGATTGTAGGAAGCATAAAACCTCCACTCGCTGCTTCACCGCCTGCTCGACGTCCCACGTCAAATCAGTCCGCTCTATAAAACAGCCTGCAGCAACCACCACACTCCCCCCACCACCAGCAACCCAGCCACCACAAGGCTCACCACCATCACCCATCCCAACCGCGGCTCCTCATCCCAAGGCATATACCGCCCGCACCCCGGGCAACAGACCGAACCCTCCATCACCGGCTTGCGGCATTTGGGGCAGGGCACCGTGTCGGTCATGTCCAGCGGACTCTGATCGGCCGCATCTGGAAACTCCCGCAGGTGCATGTCGTCGTTGTCATACGGCATCGCAACGTCATTCTACTGCTATGCAGATCAAATCTCCGCGCCGGCTTCCCGCACTTCCCCTTTTCCCCTCAGCCACTAGATTAAACCGTTATGAACATCCGCGCCGCCACCGATTGCCGCTACGATCTGATGGCCCTTGGTGAATGCATGGTGCGGCTTTCCCCCCCTGGCCATGGTCGAATCGAATTTTCCCCCACCCTGGAAGTGCATGTCGGCGGCGGCGAATACAACGTCGCTTACGCGCTTGCTCGCCTGGGCCTCCGCACCGGCTTTCTCTCCCGACTTGTCGATAATCCGCTCGGCAAGATCATCCTCAACCACGGCCGGGCGGTGGGGGTTGATATGTCGCATGCGGCCGTCGCCAAATACGACGGCGTCGGCCGGGCCGACCGCATCGGCCTGAATTTTACAGAAGTCGGCACCGGCCCGCGCGGCTCGCTCACGCTCTACGATCGCGGCCATTCCGCCGCCTCCCATCTCATGCCCGGCGCTATCGACTTCAACGCGCTCTTCAAAAACGCCGGCGTCCGCTGGCTTCACACCGGCGGCATTTTCACCGCCCTCTCCACCGGCTGCGCCCAGGTTTGCCGCGAAGCGCTCCTCGCCGCCCGTGCCGCCAACACCATCGTTTCTTATGATCTGAACTTCCGCTCCAAACTTTGGACCGCCCGCAAAGCCCAGGAAGTCACCAAAGAATTAATCCCGTACATCGACTGCCTGATCGGCAACGAGGAAGATTTTCAGAAAGTGCTCGGCTTTGAAGTCGAAGGCGCGGATGAAAACCTCTCGGCCCTCGACACCCGCGCCTACAAGAAGATGGTCGAGAGGGTGGTCAAAACCTATCCCAATATCAAGGTCGTGGGCACCACCCTCCGCGAAGTCAAATCCGGCCTCGTCAACAACTGGTCGGCCATCCTCTGGCACGAAGGCCGATTTTATGAATCGCGCCGCTACGACAATCTCGAAATCGAAGACCGCGTCGGCGGCGGCGACGGCTTTTCATCCGGCTTTGCCTATGGCTTTCTTAACGATAAGACACCTCAGGAATGCGTCGATCTGGGTGCGGCGCACGGCGGCGCTCCTGCAAACCACAAGGGGCGATACGTCGCAAATAGACCTGGAAGAACTGCTGCACGTTTTCGGCGGCGGCAGCGCCCGCATCAAGCGATGACGCGCTTATAATAACGACACACGGGAGAAATGGCTGGTCTAATGCTTTGCAGCATTTCATTCTGCCGCACGTCTTGGGTGTTGTCGTGCATCGGTAAGGCCGTCACCGTTGAGAGGGCTGGCCTTCGCTGCTCTATCACTTCACCGCCCAATCGCCCCCGCGTCGCGTTTCCCGTTTTCGGCCGCCTTATCGGCAAAGTCCCGGAGGAACGGGCCGTCGAACTCCCAGGCGTACAGCTCCTCGATGCTCGTCTTGGACTCGGCAAGCGTGCTGCGACAGACGCGCAGGAAGTCCACCGCGCCGGTCAATCCGTTGCCCACGATGAAGTCGGCCGTGTTCGATAGCGACGCATCCTTGGCGATGGCGTCGAGCTTGCCTTCGCCCGCCGCCTTGCCGTCCACGTAGATCGTGGCCTTGCCGGCGGCGCGGTCCGCTTCGGCGATCACGTGGTGCCACTTGCCGTCGTTCACCTTGACCGAAGAAGTTACTGATGCCTGAGCGCCGCCGGCTTTGAGGGTCAGGACGACGCTGCCGTCGGGGCCGACGGACAGTTGGTATCCCGATTGGGCGGCCTTCGAGGCCAGCATGCCGTTGGTGTGGCCGGCGTCGGTCTTGAATACGATCTCGATGAGGAAGTTATTGGCGCCCATGTCGAGGGTTTCGCGTTTCGAACCGTCGTAGGTGTTCTTTGCGCCGTCCTTGCCGGCCGGGATACTCCATGTTCCTGGTCATTTCGGCATGGGAGAGGGAGGCGATGCGCTTGCCGTCGAAGACTTGAGAGCGCCTTCGATCCAGTCCTCCAGCGGCCCCGGCACGTAGTCCTCCGGGGTGCAGGCAGAGACGACCAGGTCGTTTCGAGGAATGAAGTAGTACATGTCGCGACCGAGGTATTCGTCGGTCATGTAGAACCCTTCACCCAGGACGATGCGCGGGTTTGATGCACTTTTGAAGAAGTTCCATTCACCGACGTTGCGGGCCAGCGCCCAGGGGACGAAATACTTCACGCCGCGCTGCTTCGCGCCGGAATTGGGGGTGGGGCGATAGTCCTTCTTCGCCGGGTCGACCAGGGGCGGCTCGGTGACGTGCCAGCCGATGCTGGCCAGGCGGCACTTCTCGGCCTGGAGTTTATCCGCAAGCTCCTGAAGGGTTTTGCCGGGCACGATCGGGGCGCCTTTGCCGGAGCCCGCGTTGCTGGTGCCGGCGACGCTGCCGAAGTTGGCGGGATTGCCATAAAAGACGTTGCTGGCGTAGGACATCGTGGGAATGCCGGTTCGGCCCATCTCGCCCGTGTCGCCGCCGCCCATCATGGAGACGTCGCCCGGGCGGTTTTGGCCGATGAATTCCTTGTGGCAGTCCACCATCAGGTTGCCCACGATGTTGGAGCGGTTGCCCGAGCTGCCGTCCAGCGATTTCTCGAAATGGTAGATCGTGTTGTTGAAGAGCTGATCCATGAATCCGAAGACCATGAAATAGCCGCAGTTGTTGTAGTAATCGGGCTGACCGGGCTTGACGTTGCCGGCCATGATGTTGTTGAAGCAGTAGCATTTGAAGCCGCCGTCGAGATACAGGCTGTAGCCGAGCTCCAGCGCCCAGCGTCCGGTTGCCCACGCAATTGCGGGTGATGTTGTTGTAGAGGTAAGCGGGGCCGCCCTGGAAGTGTTCCAGGCCGCCGTAGTCGTTGCAGTCGAGCATGGTGTTGTCGAGCTGGTTATGGTGGACGAGGATGCGCGTCAGGGGCACCACGTTATAAGCTGCCGCTGGCCTTGCCGCCGGTGGTGAGAATCCCGTTGCCGAAACTGGTGTCCACGATGTTGCCGGCGACTTCGCAGGTTTCGGGCAGATCGACGTGGATGGCGGGGATTGAGGTCCAGGGGCTGTAGCCACAGCGAAAGCCCGTATCGACGAGGCGATTGCGCAGCACCTCGACATGTTTCAGTTGGCCGTAGGCGGCGCCTTTGGCTCGCTGAGAGTCGCCGAGGACGGCAATCGTCCCGCCGCGCTCGGAGTGCTGGATGTCGTTGTCGCTGATGATGATGTTGTCCATCACGTCGCTGATGGGCCGGCCGGCGTCGCCATCGGGATGCAGGCTGGCCACGACCGCGCTGGCGACGTGATAGAACTTGCAGTTCTTCACGGTGATGTTGGCGCAGCTGCCGAGAATGCGGATGCAGGGCGACGGCGATCCATCTCCCGACGGTATACTCGTGACGCGTGCCATCGTCGGGATCGTTGTAGCGGAATTCCAGGCCGCTGATGACGATGTCGTGCTGGTTGGCGATGACGATCGGGAGGCGGATCTGCGCCACCTCGTACGCGACGCTGTTGGGATCGATGCCGCCGGGCGGCCAGAGGAAAAGGCGGCCGGCCTTGGGGCCGTCGACGGCAAAGAAGTATTCGCCGGGAGCGTCGAGAAACTTCGCCACGTTCTCGATCATGAAGTGAACCTTGGCGCGGGGGATGCGGCTGAAGGAGCGGGGGTTCAGATCTTTGCTGGTCAAGGAGCCGGTAGCGGGGTTGTAGACCCAATTCGCCATGGAGTGCGCTGTGTCCGCCGCCATCAGGAAGTCGAGCCCGGTCCAGAGCGTGGCGTTGCGAAAGAGATCTTTGTCGCCAAGGCCCTTGAGAGTGGGCGACGTTAACGTCTGGGTCTTGGCGTCAAAGCCGCTCCAGGTGGGCCAGTTCTTCACCGGATTGTTCGGATCGGAGAAGTCGTAGTTGGGTTCGCGGGCGATGTGCAGGCGCTCGACTTTGTCGCCGTTGACCTGCCACATGGCGGAGAATTTCGCGCCGACGGGATCCGGATCGTAGTCCTTGCCGAGGTCGATGTACCAGACCTTGTCCGGCTGCGGGATGCCGGGGGCTTCGGCGGCGCTGGCCTTTTTCCATCCGCCCTTGATCTGCGTGGAGCCGTAGATTGCGGCCTCCCCCTTGCCCCAGTCGGGATCGCGGGTGAGGCGGATGGGATTGTCCGCCGATGCCCGATTCGGCGGCCTTCAGCGCACCGCGATAGACGACGCCGCCCTTGAAGACGTACGTGTCTGACGCCGTTGGATGCCTTGGCCGCGCCCGTCGCATTCGCGTCCCACGGATGGTGTTTCCAGGCGGTCTGCTGCGTCCGGCCATCCTTCGCGTCGTCGCCGGCGTCGAAGTCGATGTACCGAACGGATGCGCCCTTCTCGAAAACAAAGGGCTTGGGCGCCCATTCGAGATTGCCGGTGGGCAGCACCTTGGCGTGCGGTTGCTGCCAGGAATAAGCTGGTGCGATAGGCTCGGCGGCATTGACCACGTTCGCCGCCGCCGCGCAAGCCCAAAAGATCGCCGCCAGCAAGACTGACGTGAGCTTCAGCTTCGCAAAAGCCCTCCCTACCTCCAGCGCCTCGCTTATCTTCCCGACATCCTTCCCCCCGGCCATCGCCATCTGCGGCCTTCCCCCGCCGCCGCCTCCCGCCGCTTTGGCCGCCTCCCGCACCCAATCCCCCGCCTTCAAACCCTTCGCAATCAGATCATCACTCACCGCCGCCACGAAATTCACCTTCTCATCCCCCGCCGCGGCCAGCAACACGCCATAACTCCCAGCCTTCATCTTCAGCGAGTCCATCGCCGCCCGCAGTTGATCGTCGCTGGCGCCCGGAATTTCCCCCACCACCACCTTCCCCCCGCCCAGACTCCATCGCCCCCGCCAGCAGTTCCGCCGCCACCGTTACCGGATCACCTTTCGCCCCACCTCCGCCGCTTGACAGCTTCTTCTTCAGTTGCTTGATCTCCTCCTGCATGGCAGCGATGCGTCGCGGCGCATCGTCCAGCGGCACGCTCAGCGCCTGTGACACCTGCTTCGCCGACGCATCCAGTTTCTGCACGTGCTCCACCGCGCCGCGCCCGGTGACGGCCGTGATTCGCCGCACGCCCTTCCCGGGACTCTCTTCCGCCACGATCTTAAAAAAACCCGCCTCCCCGGTATGCCGCAGATGCGTTCCGCCGCAAAACTCGATGCTGTGCTCGGCACTGGCTTCCCGCGCTGGATCATCGGTTCCAATCGCCACCACCCGCACGGGGTCTGGATACTTCTCCCCAAACACCGCCCGCACCCCCGCAAGTTTCTTCGCCTCCGCCAGCGGCATCACCGTCGCGCTCACCGGCAGATCGCAATAGATCTTCTCATTTACCAGCCGCTCCACCTCCACGATCTCCTCCGCCGTCACAGGCCGATCGTGCGCAGAATCAAAGCGCAGTTTCTCGCCGTCCACCAGCGATCCGCGCTGCTCGACTCCTTCGCCCAGCACCTTCCGCAGCGCCAGTTCATGATGTGCGTCGTCGTGTGGTTGCGCATGGTGTCGCTCCGCCGAACGTCCACCTGCGCCATCGCCCGCTGCCCGGCGTCGATGTGCCCCTCGCTCACCATTCCCCAATGCAGCACCCAATCTCCCTTCCGCTCCGTGGCCGACACTTCAAAACGCCCCGTGGCCGTCTGCAAGTGCCCCACATCCCCCACCTGCCCCCCCTGCTCCGCATAGAACGTCGTGCGGTCCAGAAGAACCGCCGCCTGCGCATCCTCCTCCAGCCGCCCCGATCGCGCGACATCGCTTTCCGTCGCCCACCCCAGCACCGTCGCCTCCGTTACAAAACCCTCATACTTGCCGGAATCATCCGTCTTCCCAAACGCCGTCAGATCAACAGCCACCTGGGCCCGCTGCTTTCGCCCCTCGCCCGACACCCGCACGTGTGCGATCCATTGCTGATTAAACTCCTCCATGTCCGCCCGCAGCCCACGCTCCAAGGCCAGTTGATTGGTCATGTCGGCCGGGAAGCCGAGCGTCGCATGCAGATTGAACACGTCCCGTCCGCTCAGCACGTTATTGTTTTCCTTCGCGCGACTGGCCGCTTCCTCAAACAGGTGCAACCCCCGATCAATTACCTTCAAAAAGTCCCCCTCCTCTCCCTTCAACACCTGCTGTACGTGCCCCAGCTTCCCGCGCAGCTCGGGAAATGCCTCCCCCATCTGCTCCACCACCACCGGCGCCAGCCGATGCAAAAAAGGCTCGCGCAACTTCAACACCTGATACCCATACCGCACCGCACGCCGGATCACGCTGCGCAGCACCGCCCCGCGCTTCTTGTTGGATGGAATCGCCCCATCTGAGATCGCAAACGTGCTCATCCGAACATGGTCCGCGATCACCCGAAAGGCCACATCTTTCGCATCCTCCAGCCGTCCCCCATACGTCGTCCCGGTCAGCTCGCCAATCGCATTCATCAGCGGCGTAAACACGTCCGTGTCATAGTTGCTGCTCTTGCCCTGCAAGACCGCGCACACCCGCTCAAATCCCATCCCCGTGTCGACGTGCTTGGCCGGCAGGGGCGACAGCTTCCCATCCGTCGCCCCGGTTGAACTGGATAAACACCAGGTTCCAGATCTCCATCACCCGCGGATCGCCCGCGTTCACGAGCAGCCCCCCGGACTTGTCCGGCGTTAAATCAATATGAATCTCGCTGCACGGCCCGCACGGCCCGCTACTCCCCATCTCCCAGAAGTTGTCCTTCTTGTTCCCCAAATGGACGTGCGACGGGTTGATATCCGTCACGCTCTTCCACAGATCTTCGGCCTCGCGGTCCTTATCAAGCCCCTCCGAGTGGTCCCCCATGAACACCGTTACATGCAGCCGCGACTTGTCCAGCTTCCATTCCTTGGTCAATAGCTCCCACGCCCAGGCAATGGCTTCCTTCTTGAAATAATCGCCAAAGCTCCAGTTCCCCAGCATCTCAAAAAATGTGTGGTGATAGGTGTCCTTCCCCACATCGTCCAGATCGTTGTGCTTCCCGCCGGCCCGAATGCACTTCTGCGTATTCGCGGCCCGCACGTACTCCCGCTTTTCCATTCCTAAAAAAATCGGTTTGAACTGGTTCATGCCGGCGTTGGCGAACAGCAGCGTCTCATCCCCCACCGGCACCACCGGCGAGCTGGGCACAAACGTATGTCCATGCTTCTTAACGAAGAAGTCGATGAACTGGCGGCGGATTTCCTGCGAAGTCATGGCGCACTTTCAGCTAAAAAAACCGGCGGCCAATTCCCGGCCGCCGCTAAAAACACACGCACAGCATTATTCCCCCCGACGCCGTCCATTCAAGAGCGCCCCGACGGTAGCCCCCCCGGCGACAGCGCAAAAAAAGCGGACCAGCCAGAAGCTGATCCGCCGCTAAATGTGTATTAAGTAATTCCGCCAGCCGATCAGGCCTTTGGCTTACGTCCCCGGCGCCGCAAGCCCAACAAACCGATCAAGGCCAAAGATCCAACCGAAGCCGGCTCAGGAACCGTGCTAATGCTTCCAAACGAGTCGGCCGAGGTGATGCCCGAGGGGGCAGAAAACAAGGCGTCGTTGGGATTGCCCAGCAAGCCGTTGTAGGTCCCTGAGTAGTTGGTATTCACGTCCACGTTCGCACCCGGCGAATTGATGATCTGAACATCGCCCACCGAACCCGGCTTGCCCATCACGGCGATCTGCAAGCCCGGCGAATTTTCCACGATCAAATGGTCCCAGTGTCCCGAGTGAATCGTGGCGATCTGGAACTGGTTCAACTGGTTGTTGTAAACCTGCACGTGATCCAGCAGGATCGTGCCGAACCAACCATCCTGAATATTGATGGGAAGCGTGCTGCCATCGTGGACGCTCACGTCCTGCAGCGTCACGTTCGTCGGGTGAGTCGAAAAATCGCCCGCCCCGGATATACGTAGCCCATCAATGTGCAAACCACCGACGGTGCGCGTGTCGTTGTAGTTCTCGTAATGCTGAATCGTGATGTTGTTAAACGTCTGTGACCCCGTCGGCGTCCCCGTCTGCCCGATGTCGATCCCTTTCTGATTCAATACGTCATGAATCCGAATGTTCGACAGCGTCAAGTCGGTATCCGTCGGCGTCCATGGCCGGCGACGCAGCACCACGTCCTTTGTGCCAGGGCCGGTGTACTGATCAATCGTCCTGCCGTCGATGTCCGTGATCGGCCCATCGAACTGCACCGGATCGGCAGCGAAGGCGAGCGGACTCGACAGAAAGCATACGAAGGCCGCGCCAAGGAATGAACGACTAAATTTCATGTCCAGAGACTCCGCGTTTCCCACTGCCCGAAAGCCGCCAATGTTTCCTCGGCTTACCCTCGTCGCCCTATAACACCATAGCAGACAACGTTAATCTACACCGCCTTGTCACCCGATGCAACCCACCAGACGTTAAAGGTTGAAACTCTTAACATCCGCTGACGATTTCACCACAATGTAAGGCCAGATTTCTGCGCTGCTCCGCTTTTTCCGACCAACGTCGGCTCTAACTTCCTCTCTTACGCCCACACCCCAAATACAGTTCAAAGAAAATTGCTGCGCTAGCGTCGGTAGCACAAATCGCGAGTGAGGATCAACGCCACCCGTTGTCAATTTCGCGGCCTTCCGCTAAGCATGGGACACTGAGCACAACATGCAATCCACAACCCTTCCCACACAACTCGCGGCCATTCGTCAAAACTCCGTTCTCCGCTTCGAAAACGAGCTTGACCCGCCCCAGCGGCAAAAACTGGAAGCGCAGCTTCAGGCCCTTGATCTGAACCTCATCAACCATCTGACCGAAACTTACGTCCGCCACAAACCCCAGATCGCCCTCCCCCGCAACATCCAGCCGGCCATCGCCTTCCCACAACACCCCGACCCTGCCAACGCGTCCTTGTACAAACAAGCCCGCCAGGCCGGCCTGCAACTCGTCCGCGATGGCAAAGTTGCCGCCTTTCTCGTCGCTGGCGGACAGGGCACGCGCCTCGGCTACGACGGACCCAAGGGCGAATACCCCATCACCCCAATCAAGTCCAAACCCCTCTTCCAGGTCTTCGCCGAACAACTCCTCGCCTGGTCGCGCGACGCCGGCCGCTCCATTCCCTGGTACCTCATGACCAGCGATGTCAACGATGCCCCCACCCGCGAGTTCTTCCAGAAAAACGGCTACTTCGGCTACAACCCCGCCGACCTCTTCTTCTTCCAGCAAGGCATGATGCCGGCCTTCTCCACCGATGGCACCATGCTCCTCTCGTCCAAAGACTCTCTGGCCCTTAGCCCCGATGGCCACGGCGGCAGCCTCCGCGCACTCGACCGCAGCGGCGCCCTGGCCGACATGCAGAAACGGGGCATCGAACACCTCTCCTACTTCCAGGTCGATAACCCGCTCGTCCACTGCATCGACCCGCTCTTCCTGGGCCTGCATCACCTCACCGGCTCGGAGATGAGCTCCAAAACCATCCCCAAGGCCGGCCCGCTCGAAAAAGTCGGCAACTTCGTCATCGCCGACGGCGCCCTTCAGGTGATCGAGTACAGCGATCTGCCGGGCGAACTGGCCGCCCAGACCAACCCCGACGGCTCGCTGCGCTACAATTTCGGCTCCATCGCCATTCACGCCCTGCGCGTCTCGTTCATCCAGCGCCTCAACAGCGGCGGCAAGCTCAGCCTCCCCTGGCACCGGGCCGACAAAAAAGTCCCCTACATCGACGACGACGGCCAACTCATCAAGCCCGACCGCATCAACGCCGTGAAGCTCGAGCAATTCGTCTTCGACGCCATCCCGCTCGCCAAAAACCCCATCGTCTACACCACCGACCGCGCCGAAGAGTTTTCCCCGGTGAAAAACGCCGAAGGCATGGATTCTCCAGCCACCAGCCGCCGCGATCAATCCCGCCGCGCCGCCCGCTGGCTGCAAAGCGCGGGCGTCCAAGTCCCGGAAAAGGATCACGAACCCAACGCCACGCTCGAAATTTCGCCGCTCTACGCCGTCTCCGAAGAGCAACTGAAGCAACGCGCGCCCAAGGTCACGATCGCCCCCGGCAGCACAGTTTATTTTGGCGAGCAGGGTGTCGAAGGTGCGTGAAAAGCTCACGCGTTATCGCAGCTTGATCGTCGCCAGCGCCATCGCCGCCAGCATCGCCTGCACCAGCCAGAACCGCACCACCACCTGCGTCTCCGTCCACCCCTTGCGCTGGAAATGATGGTGCAGCGGCGCCATCAGAAAGATCCGCCGGCCCGCCCCATACCTCTTCCGCGTGTACTTGAACCATCCCACCTGCATCAGCACCGAAACCGCTTCCACCACGAAAATTCCACCGACGATTAACAACGTCATCTCCTGGCGGATCACGATGGCGATGTACGCGATCAACGCCCCCAGCGCCAGCGATCCCGTGTCTCCCATGAACACCGACGCCGGGTTGCAGTTGAACCACAAAAAACCCAGACACGCCCCCGTGATCGCCCCGGCCAACACCGCCATCTCCCCGGCCGGCGGCACGTGCGCCAGGTTCAAATACTCGGCCAGTTTCCGCCACCCCACGATCACCGCCAGCAGAAAAAACGTAAAGCTGACGATGGCCACGCACCCCGCCGCTAGTCCGTCCAATCCGTCCGTCAGATTCACCGCGTTGCTGGTCCCAGTCAGCACGATCGTACCCACCAGGATGAACAACACCGACCCAAAGTCGACGTGCAGCCACGCCAGAAACGGCAGATGCCCCCGCAGCCATGCATCCAGTCCCGGCAGCGCCAGATCTATCTTCAAATCTTTAAAGAACGGAAAATAAAGCGTGTGCGTCTCCTCGATCCGCAACCCATGCCGATATGTGAAATACGACAGCACCACCGCCAGCCCTACCTGAAACGCCAGCTTCTCCTTGCTCGCCAGACCCTGCCGGTTCCCGCGCGCCGCCCCGCTGTCAGCTTCAGCCAATCGTCGGCCGCCCCCACTCCCGCCATCCACAGCAGGCAGATCAACGCCATCGTCACGTAGAAATTGCTCAAATCCCCCAGCAGCAGTGTCGATGCCGCGATCGCCCCGACGATCAGCAGCCCCCCCATCGTCGGCGTCCCCTTCTTCCCGGCCATCAACTCGTCAATCTCCACCTGGTCAAATCCCGCCAGATCTCCGATCTTCCGCATCCGCAGCCACGCGATCACCCGCGGCCCCAGCAGCACGCATGTCAAAAAGCTCGCCACCACCGCCATCGCCGCCCGAAACGAAACGTACTGAAACACGCGCACCGACCCCAGGCCGTGCCCCTCCAGCCACCGCATCCGCTCGTGTACAAGATACCTCGCCAGCAAATACAACATCCCACAATTCCCATCTAATCAGCCTGACCTCAGACGCCGCCCCCTTCTTCACCTCCGGCCCTCCACGACCGCCACACGCTCCGCAAGCGCCTTGGCCACCGCTTCCAGCCGCATCGCCCGCGATCCTTTCAGCAACACCACGTCCCCATCCGCCATCCCCTGCGCCATGTGCAGCGCCGCATCACCGGCCGAATCAAATCGTTGAATCTCATACGTCGCCCCCGCTCCCCGCGCTGCCTCTGCGATGAGCGCCGCATGCTCGCCCACGCAGGCCAGCACATGCAACTCCAGCCGCGCTACCAGTTCCCCCAATTCTCGATGATACTGCTCACTGGTCGGCCCGAGTTCCCGCATATCCCCCAGCACCGCCATCCGCCGTCCGCGCGTCTCAAACCCCCCCAGCGTCTCCAGCGCCGCCCGCATCGAGGCCGGGTTGGCGTTATACGCATCATTCAAAATCATCACCCCCCCCACCCGCTGCAATTCCAGCCGCATCTCCGGCCCAGGCGCCTGCGCCAACCCCGCAATCGCCATCTCCTCCTCCACCCCCAGCCGCCGTGCCACCGCCAGCGCCGCCAGCGCATTCACGGCATTGTGCCGCCCCAGCAGCGGCACAAACACCTCCCGCTCCCCGTTCAGCCAGAAACGAATCCCCTCGGCACTGGTCCGCACCCGCCGCGCCACCAGGTCATTATCCTCCCCCAACCCAAACGTCATCGTTCGCGCACGCGGGTGGTGTGCCACGGCCTTCAGCACGGCCGGATCATCCCCATTAACGATCAACCACCCTTTGCTTCCCAGCCCCTCAACCACGCTCGCGTTCTCGCGCCGTACCCCTTCCATATCTTCCAGAAACTCCAGGTGCTCCTCCGAGCAATTGGTAATCACCGCCACATCAGGCCGCGCCATCCCCGTCAGCGTCCTGATCTCCCCGTGATGGTTGGTCCCCAGTTCCAATACCAGGTAATCGTCTTCCACCTCGGCCGCGAAAATGGTCACCGGCACGCCGATGTCATTGTTAAAACTTTTCGGCGAGCAACTCCCCCGCAGCGACCGCGCAGCGCTGCATCAATCAGGTTCTTCGTTCCCGTCTTTCCGTTGCTTCCCGCCACCCCAACCACTTTTCCCTGCAACCGCTCGCGTACAAACCGCGCCAGTTTCCCCATCGCCACCCGCGAGTCTTTTACCCGAATCATCGGCCAGCCCGCGGGGGCATCTCCCGCTCGCTCCACCAGCCCGGCCGCCGCGCCTCCCGCCGCCGCCTGTTCCAGATGCGTATGTCCATCATGAATATCGCCCCGAATCGCCACAAACAGCGCCCCCGCCGTCACCGCACGCGAATCGGTGCATACCCCATCCACGCACGCATCCGCCTGCCACGGCCAAATCGCCTCCCCTTCCACAACCCCGCAGACCTCGGCCAATGTAATTGGATTCATGTCTGCACCCGCTCCTCACGCCGCCATCGTCTCTCCACTGATCGCCCGCGTCGCCTCTTCCACATCATCAAAATGACGCTTTTCAATCCCCACGATCTGATAGTTCTCATGCCCCTTGCCGGCCAGCAGCACGATGTCCCCCGGCTTTGCATCCCCAATCGCCTGCCGGATGGCCGTTCCCCGATCCGCCTCCACCACCAGCCGCCCACTTTCGCCGCTGCGAACCGCCGCCGGAAATCCCTCCACAATCTGCTCAATAATCGCACCCGGCTCTTCCGTGCGCGGGTTGTCGCTGGTTACGTAGATCACGTCCGCATATTTGCGCCGCCACCCTCGCCATCCGAGGCCGCTTGGTCGCATCCCGATCCCCGCCGCATCCAAACAACACCCGCAGTTTCCCCTGGGTTAAAGGCCGAAGCGCCGACAGCACGTTCTCCAGCGCATCATCCGTATGCGCATAATCCACCAGCACCGCAAACGGCTGCCCGCATCGCACCGGCTGCAATCGCCCGGCGCACCACCCGCATCACGCAGGCCATTGGCAATCTGATGCACCCCCAGCCCATACACCTCCCCCACCAGCGCCGCCGCCGTGAGGGCGTTGGCGATGTTGTGCTTCCCCACCAGCGCCATCTTCACCTGCGCTTCGCCATCCGGCGTTGCCAGCACAAACTGCGACCCCTGCGGCACAAATCGCAATGTCCTTCGCGCGATAGTCCGCTCCCCGCAAACCCAAACCCGATCACCCGCCCCCTGCACCCCTCGATCATTCGGTCGGCCATCGGGTCATCCACGTTCACCGCGGCCACCCCCGATCTCGTCCAGCCCGCTAAACAGCTTCGCCTTGGCCTCGGCGTAGTTGTCCATCGTCTTGTGATAATCCAGATGATCGCCCGTCAGATTGGTAAACGCCGCCCCCGCAAAACGCACACCGGTCACTCTTCCCTGGTCCAGTGCATGGCTGGAAACTTCCATCGCGCACGCCCAGCAACCCTTGTCGCGCATGCGTCGCCAGAAGCTGCGCAATCTCCACCGCCCCCGGCGTCGTCATCGTCGCCTCGCGCGTCGAGCGGCCATCGTCAATCTCCACCGTGCCAATCATCCCGCACCGGCGCTTCACGCTCGCCAGTAAATGCCGGATCAGATAGGTCGTCGTGGTCTTCCCATTGGTCCCCGTCACCCCGACCACCTGCACCTTCCGCGCCGGCATCTCGTGAAAAGCGTTGGCCAACACCGACGCCGCTTGCGCCACGTTTTTCACCACCACTTGCACTAATGGACGAACCGCCGACGATTGCTCACTCACCACCGCAACCGCCCCACGCGCTGCCGCATCGAGGATGAACTGCCGCCCATCCGCCTTCGCGCCTGGCCGCGCAATAAACAAGTCGCCCGGCCTCACCAGCCGTGAATCTTCCTGTATCCCTGTGATATCTACGTTCTTGATCCCCGCCACCGGAATTGAAGTATCGAACTGCTGCAGAAGCATGGCGCAGGAGCATGGGACTTCCCTTTCCCGGTTCAGCCAATACAAGACCTGTCCACCATCGTCGGCCACCTTGCCATGAATGGAGGAAAAAGAACCTGATCACACGCTTGCGAGGGAAGCAACAAAATCCGATTACGCTCGCAAAACGACCCGCACGTCTACACGTGCTCCGAAATTATGTTGCAGGCCGCCCTCACAACCTGATACCATTGACTCCACTGCATTGACCCGCACCCTCGATTTGCTCACACCGAAAGGCACTGCCATGCTTCGCAACCTGATCCTGTCATCGGTTTTGGCGATGTCCCTCCTCTTCACCTCCACCGCCCGCGCCGATGCCACCCGCGCTGCCCTCGACCGCGTCCTGCCCGAGATCAAGTTCACCAACGTCGCCTTGAAAGACTGCTTCGACTTCCTCCGCGACATCTCCGGCGCGAACCTTCACATCAACTGGAAGGCCATCGAAACCACCGGCGTCACCGCCGACACGCAGGTCAACGTCCGCCTTCACAGCGTTTCGCTCCGCAAGGTGCTTACCGTCCTGCTTTCCGAGAGCGGCGCGACCGGCCTGCTCACCTTCTACTCCGACGAAGGCGTCATCGAAGTCACCACCCGTGAGCTCTCCGACAAGCAGTTGATCACCCGCGTCTACAACATCGAAGATCTTCTCCTGGAAATCCCCGACTTCGAAACCACCGTCAACTTCAACCTCATGGCCCAGCAGGGTGGCGGCGGCAGCGCATCGACCGGCGGAACCGGCGGCGGAGTTGCTGGCGGCGGCGGGGTAGGCGGTGGTGGAGCGGCCGGTGGTCAGGGTGGGATCGGCGGCGGTGTGGGCGGTGGCGGCGCAAATGCCGACACCCAGAAAAGCAAGCCCGACCGCGGCAAGAACATCGTCGATCTGATCGTTGAAACCATTCAGCCCGACGTCTGGCGTCAAAACGGCGGCCCCGCCGCCATTCGCTACTTCAACGGAAACCTGATCATCACCGCCCCACGCTCCGTCCACGAGCAAATCGGCGGCCCCATCGACTAACCAAACCGACGCCTGCCACCAGGCGCAAAACCCAGCACCAGCCCCGCGGCCACCAGAATCAGCCCGCACCCCATCAGGTAGAGTCTCGTTCGTGCATGCCGGCATAAAAACGCCAGTTTCCCCCCCACCGGCTGATACTCCGGCAACGTCCCCGCGGCCGGCACGCTCACCAGCGAAAACGGCGAAAGCTCCCCCTTGCGATCCCCCTTCAGTGCCAGGATCGCGCTCCCTTCCCGCACATACCCCATCTGCCGCTGCGCCAACCGCTCGGCCAGCGCTGGATCATCCTGGATCCGCCTCACAAACTCATCGTTCACCTTCACCTGTGTGTTGATCTGATCCAGATCCAGCCGAAGCCGCGCTGCCTCATACGCGATCTTCCGATTCTCATCTGCCTGCGGAATCAGCACGCAACACGCCACCAGCGCCAACCCCGCACACAAAAACGGAATCGTCCAGCCACTCCCCTGCGACGCCTCGGCCGCACCAATCAGCTCAACCTCCGGTTCCGACAATTCCTCGTCATCTTCCTCAGCATCATCCGAAACCTCCGCCGCCGGCTCCGTCCACTCCGGCGCACGCTGGCTGGTTGACACATTTGGTTTTGGCGTAGGCGGCGGTGGAGCAACCGGCGCAACGCTATCATGAACGGCCGCCGCCTCAGCCCGCCGCTCCTGAGGCGACGGCGGCGATGGCGTTAACAAATGATCATCTGCATCTTCATCCCCTGCCGCCGAAGCCGCACACTCCACCACTTCCTCCAGCGCAGCCGGCGGCGGAATCATCTCCGTCGGCATCATGATGGCATCGGCCAGCGTATCCCGGCCATTATCATTGGTCATCCAAATTCCTGGTTGCTAGTTGCTAGTCCTTATTCCAAAACTTCCCGCCGTACACTGCCTGCTCGCCAAGCTGCTCTTCAATCCGGATCAACTGGTTGTACTTTGCCACACGGTCACTCCGGGCCGGCGCGCCGGTCTTGATCTGGCCGCAGTTGGTCGCCACCGCGATATCCGCAATGGTCGAATCTTCCGTCTCCCCGCTGCGATGCGAAAGCACCGCGCTATACCCGTTTCGCATCGCGAGATTCACCGCCGCAAACGTCTCGCTCAGCGTCCCAATCTGGTTCACCTTCACTAAAATCGAATTGGCCGTCCCAGTGCTGATGCCCTTCTCTAAAAACTCAACGTTCGTCACAAAAAGATCATCCCCCACCAGTTGAACCTTTTTGCCCACCCGATCCGTCAGCTTCTTCCACCCTTCCCAATCGTTCTCGGCCAGGCCATCCTCCAAGCGAACGAATCGGATATTTCTCGATCCACCTCGCCCAGTAATCCACCATCTCCTCGGGGCTGAGGATTTTGTCCGGGTTGCTTTTGAAAAACTTGTAGCCCTTTTTTTCCTTGTCCCAGAGCTCACTTGCGGCCGGGTCCAGCGCCACAAACACCTGCTCGCCAAACTTATACCCGGCAGCTTCAACCGCCTCGCCAATCACCTTCAGCGCATCTTCATTGTCCTTCAGGTTCGGCGCAAACCCGCCCTCATCCCCCACGGCGGTGCTCATTTTATTCTTGTGCAGCACCTTCTTGAGCGAGTGATAAATCTCCACGCCCGCGCGAAGCGCTTCCGAAAAGGTGTCAAAGCCCCACGGCTGAATCATGAACTCCTGAAAGTCCACGTTGTTGTCCGCGTGCTTGCCGCCGTTCAGGATGTTCATCATCGGCACCGGCAGCGTGCGCCTGCCGATCCACCCAGATATCGATACAGCGGCAAGTGCGATATCTCGGCCGCCGCCTTCGCCACCGCCATGCTCACCCCCAAGATTGCATTGGCCCCGAGCTTGGCCTTGTTCGGCGTGCCATCCAGGTCGATCATGATCTGATCGATGGCCTCCTGATCGCGCGGGTCCAGCCCCAGCAACTCCGGAGCAATCCGCGAATTCACGTTCTCAACGGCCTTGGTCACCCCCTTGCCCACATACTTCTTCTTGTCGTCATCCCGCAACTCCACCGCCTCATTCTCTCCGGTGCTCGCTCCACTGGGCACGGCCGCGCGGCCCATGGTTCCATCGTCTAGAATCACGTCCACTTCCACGGTGGGGTTGCCCCGGGAGTCCAGAATCTGGCGAGCCTGAATGTACTCAATGTTGATGCTCATATTCGCGTTCCTCATTGTTATCGGACAGTCCCCTTCAAAAACTGCATTCACCGCCGCAGCACGACCTGCTGCACGAGGCGGATTTTGAAGGAGCGAAGTCTATGCGCCCCCACCGCTTTTGCAATTTGAACCCCGTTCCTCTCCGTCTCTGAAAATCGCGCAAAAATTGCTTTACTTCTCAGCAGTATTGTGTATCACTACTCCACACATTGTTTCGGGACACGCATTCGCGCCGAAGGATTCGGTACTCAAACGCACACGGAGGTGCCCATGACTCGCCAGACTCGCCAACTCAAACGTCCTTTCCTGCTTCTCACAACCGGCCTGATTCTTTCTGCCGGCCTCCCGCCGCTTTCCAATGTTCTTCGCGCAAGACGCCGCGACACCCGACATTGAAAACGCCAAACACCGCTACCTCGGCCAGATCAGCGGCAACCAGGCCACCATCCGCAGCGGCCCCACCGACACCGACTACCCCACCATGCGCCTCGACAAAGAGGCCCAGGTCGTTGTCGTCGGCATCAAGAACGGCTGGCTCAAAATCGTTCCCCCCGAAGGCAGCTTCAGCTACGTCACCAAGCTCTATGTCAACAAGCACGGCGACGGCTCCACCGGCCAGGTCACCAAAGACGCCCTCGCCGTCTGGGCCGGCGGCACCCTCAGCCCCATGAAGGCCGCCCGCCAATGCACCCTCAACCACGGCGATGAAGTTACCATCCTCGGCGAGGCCGAAGAATACTACCGCATCAAGCCCCCGGCCGACGCCTACGTCTGGATTCACCAGAACCTGGTCACCCCCATCAAACAACTCGCCCCGCCCATCGCCACCGCGCCGCCCACTGGCCCGCAGACTCCTCCCGATCTGCGCCCCGATCCACAAAACCACGAGCCCATCGCCTCTGCCACCACCCATCCTTCCACCCTCCCGTCCGAAATCGTCCGCACCCCCCAAACCCAGCCCTCCGCAGACGTCACCGCCGTCGCCCTGGACTTCGACAAGGCCGAAGATGAATTCAAAACCACCAGCACCAAGCCCCTCGAAGATCAAAATGTCGCCGAGCTTCAGGCCAGCTACGAAAAACTAACCGCCTCCGACGCGCTCCCGGCGTCAATGCGCCGCATCGCCGAAGGCCGCATCCTTGCCCTCAAAGGCCGCGAAGCCTCCAAGGCCCAGCTCCTCGCCAGCCGCAAGGCCGAAGAAGAAACTGCCCAGCGCCTCACCGCCCTCCGCGCCGAGCGCGCCGAACTCGAGGAACGCGCCAAGGAATTTGGCGTCCAGATCTTCACCGCCGTCGGCACCCTCCAGACCTCCAGCCTCCAGGTCGGCAACCAGATCCTCTATCGCCTGACCGACCCCGCCAACGGCCGAACCGTCTGCTACGCCCGCTCCAACGACCCCAAAATCGCCAGCTTCCTGGGCCAGTTCGCCGGCGTCCGCGGCGCCATCTCCACCGATCCCCAACTCAGCCTCAAAATCATCACCGTCACCGAAATTCAGGCCGTCGATCAAAACAAAGTCAACAAAGGCATCAGCGCCTCCATCGTCCCCCCCAGCCTCCTCACCAAAAACAGCGACCAGGCCCGCATCGACGCCCCAACTCCCTGATCCACCCCCGTCTGCCAATCCCAAACGCAAATCAGCCCCCGGCCTCATCCGCCAGGGGCCATTTCTCGCACCCTACTTCCCCGCGCCCGGCTTGCGGCCCCGGAATGCGCTCCGCGAAAATCGGATTCATCCGTCAAGATCGGATACAGATTTTGTCGTGAGACAAAAAAAGCCCCGTAAAACGGGGCTTTCTCTTCACAACGGTATGGAGGCGGGGGGAATTGAACCCCCGTCCCGAAATAACCCAAATGATGGCCGCTACATGCTTAGTTGATGTTTTGTTCTCGATGCCGGCGGCGAGCATCAACACCCTTCGCCGGCCTCAAGCCGTCTGTTTCTCATCAATTCACCAACGACCGAGTGAATCGACCAGGTCACTGCTTTGCAGCCGGCGTGTCGCGACCATCACGCCGTGCCGAGGTTGCCCTTAATCAGGCAGCCATTTGAACCGGGACGGCATTGAAGCCGACTCGGCCTGCAACATCATTGTTGGCAGTTATTGTGTGCTCGAATGATTATAGAGGCCAATCGAGCGTCCTCTGCATGCTGCCATCACCGTAGCCATCCGGTCGAAACCGATCGCCCCCGGTGTGGTTGAATTGTCAAAGAACACGTACGTCAGTACATCCCCATCCTATCATCGGTTGCGCCTCTTGTCGACTCCACAGCCAATACATTCCTGCACGGCACGCGTGTAGCGTCCATAGCGCAAACGACTACCATTCAACGGTTGAAATTCTGGCCTGCTGGTATTTGAAATTGGACGGCGCAAATGGCGCGATGCCGAACTGGGGCGTGGTGCGGGTGGAGATTCCGCAAGGAAGATTTGAAGCGGCCGGGAGAAACTTTTCGCAGCTGGATCGACTGTCGCGCGCGTTGATGGAAATGCGTTGTCGCCAGGCGACGTATGCGCGATTGGCGGTGTCGCAGGAGCCGATTGTTCGCGCTGAGGAAAGCCTCAAGTCGCTGTTTACGCCGCTGCAATCGCTGACGCAGCATTTCTTCCGTTGGGCGGGGTTGTGATTGGCACACCTTGGATTGCATCAGGGCAACTTAGAAAGGGAGAGGATTTGATGAGCGATAAACTGGACAACACAGAATCAAGCTCCGGTGAGGCTGCGCCGGCGGCGCCGGACTGATTTATCTGGTGACGCTGGATGATCTCAACCGTTTTGCGCCCCGCTCCAGCCATGACCCGATCACGCAGTTGATCGAGCAGGATGTTTTGCGGTGAATATCGGGCGCGGCTGGGTGGTGAGCACGCGTTTGATTGACTGCGAAGCGGGGGGCATTGGTTCTGGTGGGGAGATTTTCTGCAAGTTTCTTGGCCTTCACTCCGATAACTCCTATTAAGCGATAAGGGTGCGAACAGGCCTTACCAGGAGTGAAGTATGTTGCTCGCCGAGCAGTCGAGAGTCGAGAGGTTTGAGCGAGACTTGTCTGGCATCGAGCGCCGCCGGGGGCTGCGGATTCGGCAGCTTCGGCCGATCAAGATTTTCGAGCCGACGCTTTCGCGCTATTTCGGCGGGCAGACCGAGGACATCAGCACGACGGGGCTGCGGATTGAGTTGCCGTCGAGCACGCTGATTCGGCCGGGCAAATTTTTGAACGTGCACGTGGGGATGGGAATGGCCGGGGAGTCGCTGGCGATTCGGCGGCAGATGATGCCTGCGCGGGTGGTGTGGGTGGATCGAAGCGAGGTGGATGCGACCGGGCGATGCACCGCGGGTGTTGAGTTTCTGGCGAGCGTGGCGGCGCATCTGGACGCGGCATAAAATAGACCACTGGCCGACACTCCGGCGCAAGTCGGAGCTGTTGGCCTACCGGACACGCGACGCAGGCGGATCATATGATCCGCCTGCTTTGCTTATTGGATTTTGAGGAGAGGGCGGGTTAGTTCCAGATGATCTTGATGATGGCGATGATGCTGATGAGCTGAAACGCCAGGATCAGGATCCGGATGCGGTCGGAGAACAGTCTCGTGCTTTGGACATTCATGGTTGTACCTGTGCCAATGAAACCCGGGGCATTGGATGATGCTTAAGTGCCGGCTCCATAGGCTGCATCGGCGCGGCGAACGCTTGACTTGAGTGCGGCGGGGCGGCTTGGGAGCGTGCTTGACAGGGTGGTGGGATGGTCCAATACTGGCCTTGATTACCGCAGGAGACGCACCGTTGAAACGTATTTTGATCGCAGCCAGCCTGTGCATGGTTGTTTCAGGCTGCCTGGATGGCCCGACGGCACGGCAGCAGGAACAACAGCCCGCGGTGCGCCAGCTTTCCAACGCGGTGACACCGGCACGCCGGCGCCAAATCTGAACGTGGTGGCGACGGTGAATGGGCTGCCGATTACGTCGGATCAGCTTTATCGGCCGCTGGTGGATCACTATGGGCTGGACGTTTTGATGCATCTGATGCAGCTTGAGATGGCGCGGCAAGGCCAAAGAGATGGGGGCGGTGGTGACGGCGGATGACCTTAAGCAGGAGTTGCCCAAGTCGCTGACGATGCTGTTCAAGACCACGAAGGAGGGGGATTACGAAACACTGGTGGCGCAGCTTCTTCAGCAGATGCACATTACCCGGCCGGCGTTTGACGTGTGGGTGCAAACCAACGCGTATTTGCGAAAGATCCTGGAGCCGAAGCTGAAGGACGCCATTACGGAGCAGAACCTGCATGATGGGTTTGATCTCTTGTATGGGGCGACGGTGCGGGTGAGGCACATCCAGTGCAGCAACTTGCAGGAGATCGTGGAGGCGCAGCGACTGCTGCAGTCGGGCAAGTCTTTTGAGGAAGTGGCGCAGGCCAAGAGCCGGGATGCGCAGTGCGGCGCAGGGGGGATTGCTGCCGCCGTTCAGCTTGCAGGCGCAGTCGCGGTCGCAGGCGTTTAAGGAGGAGGCGTTTAAGCTGAAGGTGGGGGAGGTGTCGGGGCCGGTGCAGTCGGGAGAATCGTATCATCTGATCAAGGTGGAAGAGAAGATTTCGCCCAAGGCCGTGAAGTTTGAGGACCCGGAGATTCGGGCGGTGGTGCGGGAATGGGTGTCGAACACGCTGATGTTCACGGCCATGCAGCAGCTTCGTGGCAGCTTCGCGGAGGCGGCGCGGGACCATATTGAGATTCGCGATCCGGTGCTGCGGGAACAGTATCAGCAGAAGATCGACGTGCATAACACGAAGATCAAGGATCACGACTCGGCGATTAAGCAGATTGAGATTGACAACGAAAAGGCGACGACGCGAAACGTGGGGCCGCTGGCGGCGACGCAACCCGCGACACAGGGGGCGATACAGGGGGCGACACAGCCGGCGACTCACGCGGACACTGCGTCGACGTTGCCGGCGACCGTTGTTTCACCTACCACCCGCACGACGACCAGTGCGCCCGCGGCGAGCATGCCCGCGACGGCTCCGCAGGTCGGACGGCCGCCGGCGACCACGCCCGGCCCATGAATGGCCGGGCGAATTTCCGATACAATTCAACGGTCTGCCGTGGCGGCACAGCGCGCGGCAGATAGATGTGACGAATTTTCAAATAGCCTTACCTTGAGAACTATATGAACGAGCCAAGCGTGAAAATTGAAGTGTCGAGCCGCATTTCGCGGCTTCCGCCGTACCTGTTTGCCCGCATCAACAAGATGAAGTACGAGAAGCGGGTGGCGGGTGTGGACATCATTGATCTGGGAATGGGCAATCCGACCGATCCGACCCCTGAGACGGTTGTGCAAAAGCTGGCGGAGGCGGCGCGCGATCCGCGCAATCACCGGTACAGTGTGAGCAACGGGATCGCGGGGTTGCGGCGGGAATGTGCGAAGAAGTATCAGCAGCGGCATGGGGTGGAATTGGATCCGGAGACGGAAGTGATCGCCACGATTGGATCCAAGGAAGGGTTCTCGCACCTTTGCCTGGCGATGCTTGGGCCGGGTGATACGGCCATCGTGCCCGATCCGGCGTTTCCGATTCATTTGTATGCGCCCGCCATGGCCGGTGCGAATGCCATTCGGGTGCCGCTTGGGAACGATCAGGCGTTTCTGGATCGGGTGGAGCGGATGATCGAGGGGTTGTATCCGACGCCGAAGCTTTTGATTTTGAACTACCCGCACAACCCGACGGCGATGACGATCGACCCAGGCTTCTGGGAGCGGGCCATCGCGCTGTGCCGGCGGCACAACATCATGATCATCAGCGACTTTGCGTATGGCGAAGTTTGCTTTGACGGATATCACGCGCCGAGTTTTCTGGCGACGCCGGGGTCGAAGGAATTGGGTGTTGAGTTCACGACGATGAGCAAGACGTACAACATGGCCGGGTGGCGAGTGGGATTTTGTGCGGGCAATGCGGAGATGATTAAGGCGCTGGCGACGATCAAGGGGTATTACGATTATGGCATGTTTGCGCCGATCCAGATCGCCAGCGTAATCGCGATGCGCGAGTGTGATGATTTCGCGGCCGGGCAGGCGAAGATTTATCAGAAGCGGCGGGATGAGGTGTGCCGCGGTTTGGACAAGCTGGGATGGACGTATGAGAAGCCGCGGGCCAGCATGTTTGTGTGGGCGAAGATCAAGCCCGAGCACCTGAAGGGGCAGGACACGATTGATTTTTGCCTGCGGATGATGGATGAGGCGGAGGTGGCGCTGGCGCCGGGGCGTGCGTTTGGGGAGAACGGTGAGGGTTATGTGCGGATCGCGGTGGTGGAGAACGAGCAGCGGCTGCGGCAGGCGATGCGGAATCTGGAGCGGGCACTGGTGCCGCGGCAGCAGAAGCCTAAGCGGGAGACGGTAAAGAGTGGGTGAGGTGTTTCCACGAAGATTTTTTTCCACTAAGGGAACACTAACCCAACTTCCGCAGTTTGGCGATTAAAACCGCCTTGGTCATAGCGCCACAGCGGATTATTCCAAAAAGTCTTCACTACAAATCGACAATCTCCAGGCTGCCAGGCAGGGTCAAACCCAGCTTATGCAATAGGATTGCCTGATGCTCGCTCGGCTTGCCTACGCACCGCTTGCGGATCTCCTGGCCGCAGAGCGTTGGTAAGATCACGTCCACCGTCTGCACTGCCGCGAGCTCGTCCAGCACCTTTCGCGGCTCGTCGCCCAAGCCGACGGCCTTGCACATTTGACCGAGCGTTTTCCAGAGTACATATGACAGGAAGCAGACCAGCACATGCGCCTGCACCCGCTCTTTCTTCTGATGCCAGACCGGGCGCAGCGAGAGGTCGCTTTTGTGAATGCGGAAAGCGCCCTCGGCTTCTGTCAGTTGCATGTAGGCCCGCCACAGGTCCGCTGCCGTCCAGTCCTTGACGTTGCTGCGCAGCAGGTAGCAGCCTTCGCTGAGACTGGCCCACGACCGCCACGACTCGACCTTCTCCCACTTCAGTTGGGCATTGCCCTCGGGATCGGCGGCGACTTCCGTTTTGAACCCTCCCGCCGCCCGCGTGTTCTGGCCCATCAATCGGCCCACGCGATGCGACAGTTGCACCAGAGTCATCGCGCGTTTCTCCGCCATTTTTGCCAGCGACGCCAGTCCCTCCTCGATGCGTTTCTCGAAGCGGTCATGCATCGCCTTCTCTTTCTCGCGGCGTTGCGCCGAGCGGCAGAGGATGAAGGTTTCCTCGCCGCCGTCAGGATCAGTGCACAGTTTCACTTCAAGCCCCTCATGCACGGTGTTCCAATCGGGAGCAATTAAATGCTTCTCATATTTCCGCAACAGTGTTTTGTGCGTGCCGACGATGTAACGGCGGTTGCCCTCCTTGAGGAATTCGATGTTCGCGGCACTGACCATTCCCCGGTCCATCACCCACACCCGATCGGCCGCGCCATATCGTTCTTCCATCGCCGTGACGACCTCCTTCACGCTCGTCACGTCCGCCTTGTTCCCCGCGAACAATTCGTATCCCAGCGGCATGCCGCAGCGGCTCACCACCAGGCGCAATGCACACCTGCTTGCAGTCCGAACGCTTGTCACGCGAGTAGCCGCGTCTGGCCTGATCGTTGCCCGCGCATTGGCCTTCGAAGTAAGTGCTGGTCATGTCGTACAGCAGCAGGTCGTACTTCAGGTCGAACAACTCTCCCATTTGCCGCTTGAGATGTTTTTCCAACGCCACCTTGTGCGGCAGCAGTTCGTCAAGCGCCCGATACA
Organism: uncultured Phycisphaerales bacterium; assembly: GCA_963788015.1. Lineage (GTDB taxonomy): Bacteria > Planctomycetota > Phycisphaerae > Tepidisphaerales > Tepidisphaeraceae > JBBRHH01. The sequence goes on along the minus strand of CAWBEY010000005.1, from coordinate 88,773 downwards.
AGCGGTCGTCGTTGATCTTGTCGGCGCGGATCCCAAGCAGTTGCGCCAATGCCGACCGCTCAAACAAATGCTCGGCGATCCGCAGTTCGCTGCTGGGAGCGCACAGCCGGCAGATCACCAGCACCAGCGACATGATCGACCAGGGCACGTCCTCGCGACCGGCCGGCATCAACTGATCCAGCAGCGCCTTGAGTCCCAGCTTTTGAATAATTTGCAGCGCCAGCCACGGGCCGCCGAAGTCTTTGCTTCCTTCCACACGCACGCCCGCGATGTCCACTTCCATCCATCGCGGCTCGACGGATGATGGTCGATCGAACATCCGCTGTTGTTGCGTCGATCCGTCGCGAGCAACGGCGGCCGCTTGCTGGACCCCGAGCCGACCGGCTTCGTCCAGGTCACCAAGGTACGCCACCACTTTCTGACGCGGCCCCCTGGCGGTGCGCACGCTTTTGACCAACGCCCAGTAGGCGTGTCGCTTGCCGTCCCTGGCTCGATAACACCGACGCAAGTACATGGCAGGAATCTACCACACGCGGGTAGACGACTTGGTCTTCACTACATCGACTTTCGCCTGTTGCAACCGCGCTGGTGAAATGGGATCACAGATTTCCAGCCCGAGAAAAAAATATTCGGGCGCGAACTGCGGAAGTTGGGCTAAGGGACGTTAAGAAGAATGCGGAGATTGGGTGAGTGTGGTTGGTTTGATGTCTTGCGACTGCAGAGCCACGGGCGGGGCGGCGCCCGTGCCACGTTGATTGTCTGGAGTGCTTGAGGTTTTTGGGTGGCCTGAGGTCAGGTGATTGAGAGCCACACGGCGGGGCCCGTGCCACGGCGGCGCTTGATGCCACTTGCGTGGACTGCTGATTAAGGCTGTTTAGCGGCCTCGGGTGCTTCGGGGTCCGGAGGAGTTACTTGAGTCGTGGGAGGAGTCGGAGTGGTGGGGGTCGGAGTGGCGGACTTCGGGGGCGGGTTGATAGGAGCGCGCATCAGCCGTGGTGCGCTGGGGGGAGGGGGTGCGGCTCTCGTGCTGGAGGTTGTTCGGCGGGGCGGGGGCGTCGATTTCGCGTTGGGGGGCGGAGGTGTGATGCTGGGGTTCCTGGGTGATGGGCTGCTGGCGAATGGGGATGTCGCGCTGATGGAGTGACGCGGTTCCTCGGCAATCGACATGTGCCGCTGATGGGAAATGTCTTCCGGGGCGTGCTGCGGCGTCACGGGTTGCTGGTGCTGCGGTTCGGAGGTGCGGCGGTAATCGGGGGCCGCGGAGTGGGCTTTGGGGGCGGCGGGGGCGGTGTTCCAGCGATCTACGAATGGTGCGGGAGTGGTGACGTTCCGGCCGTAGTCGCGGGGGGGTTGGGAGATGCGCGGGAGGCGGTTGTCGGGCGTCACGGTCCGCGTATCGAAGGTGTTGTTGGGGACAGTGGACTGGAAATGGCGGCGGGGCGTGGCGGTGGTGTCGGTTGCGCCGTAGTAGGTGGGGCGGTAGTTTCGGGTGTAGGTGTTCTGGTTGATGACGGTGAGGCTGTCGCGCCGGGAGAAGTCGCCGTGGGAATTGTCATGGCCGCGACGGTCGCGATCGTGCCAATCGCGGTCGCGCCAATCGCCTTCATGCCAGTCGCGGTCGTGCCATTCGTGGTGGTGGTAGCCGGAGTAGAAGACGCCGTAGAAGACTGGGGCGGGCGTGTAGACGATGTAGGGGTCGTAATAGACGCGGTCGGGGATGTAGATGGGGGCGGGGTCGGGGTAGAAGGGGGCTTGATAGACCGGGGGAGGAGGCGGGGCGTAGACGACGGGTGGGTCCGTGTAGACGGGTGCGGGATAGCCAGCGTCGCCGGGGGGGTAGATGGGAGCGGGCTGACCTACAGGCGCGGGGGGCGGGGCGGTGGCCGACTGGAGGATAAGTGGGGGGAGATTGTGTGCGGGGATCGGCGTTGCGGGCGGTGTCCTGGGCGGCCGCGAATTGCTTTTGAAGATCGTCGAGTTCGTTCTGGGTTGACTGGGCGCGGGCCTGGGCGGTGGCGATGGAATCGAGGGTCTGCTTTTGGGCGGCCTGGGCTTTTTCGAGTTGAGCCTGGGCGGCGTCGAGACCTCGGCCGGTGGTTTCGAGGAGGGCTTGTTCGTTGTTCAGGCGCTCGCGGGCGGCGGGGACGCCGGGAATGATTGAAAGGTGCTGGTCAAGCTGCGCCTGGAGCGCCTGCATCGCGCGATCAGAATCGGCCAGGGCGGAGCTGGTGGCGGCCATTTCGGGGGAGGTGCGATAAGCGTCAACTTCAAGCTTATTTAGGGCGTCTTCGGCGTCGGTGAGATCTTTGTCGGCGGCGGCGATGGCCGTGGGATCAGATGGTTTGGCGGCCTGGAGATCGTAGTATCGCTTCTGGGCGGCTTTCAGATGCGATTCGGCGTCCTGGTACTCGCGGGTGAAACCGAGCTCGACGATCACGCCGGCGGCCGTTGTGTCTACCTGCGCCTGGGCCGATTGGAGGGCGGTAATGGCCGATTGGTATTCGGGGCGGGATTGAAACTGGGTGATAACGCTGCCGCCGAGGCGGTTGATTTCGGCGCGGGCGGCGTCGATGCGGGACTTGGAGGCTTCGACAGCTTTGCGCTGCTCGGCGGCCGTGGCGGAAGCGATGTCGATGTCTTTTTGTAACTGGGGGAGAGAGGATTGCGCTGTTGCGATCTGGTTATTGAGTGAGCGAAGGGCGTCGCGATCACGGTCCATCCGGCTGTTGAGGTCGTTGAGTTGCCGGCCGACATCGCCGGCGACGGTTGGGGACTGAGAGGCGGGTGAGGCGGTCTGGGCGAATGTGGCTTGCGTGCCAAAGAGGCCGGTAAGTGAAATGGCGGCGGCGAGGAGTGATTTTTGGAGGGCGGTGCGCATGCGTTCCTTTCCTGCTGGGTCTTGCAAATAATAGACAGGCGGCGGGCGGCGAGGTTAGGTTTATTACGCCTGAGGAGCTGCGTGAAATGCCGAGAGCCACAGAGGAGGAGGGAGGTAAGAAGGGTGAAGGAAGGAGTAAGAATGGGGAAGGGGGCGGGCGAGTGGCGGTCGGTTTCGGGGCTTTTTCTGGTGTTGTAATTGAATTGCACGGGGGGCTTTGGGAGAGGCAAGTGCGGGCTGGATATTGAATCCCGAAACAGTCACGTCTGGAGTGCCGATGCGTCTCCGTTGGCGTGGAAGGCAAGACCGCCGCGGCGCAAAGTCGGACAAGCCCATAATACCGAGCGGTGGATCAGGCCCGCCGGGAACGGCCGCGAACTAACCATATCAAAATAGGATAATGTTAGGATATGCAGTAGCCCGTCAACAAACACCAACGGAGGGAAAAAATGCAAGCCATCATCCACCAACACCGCACCTGCGCCTGATTGAGCAACAGTGACTAACAGCGCCCCCTGCCAGAAACCAAAGCACGCCCCCCAACCCCCGCTATTCCACCTCGTCGGTTTGCTGTCACTTCAGGGTAAAAAACGGTCGATTCTATGTCAATTCCATGCCGATTTGGGGTCGCTTTTACGTTGGTTTTTTAGAACGATTCCGCGATAAGTCCCTGTCAATCCTAAACCCCGCCAAGCAACTCAAAAAGTTGCGCAAAATAGCGACCTCTTTCCAGCTCTAGCCCCTAGCCCCTATCCCCCAGGCCCAACATCCCGCCCCCACCCCAGTATCTCCAGTAACCAAGGAGCTAATCACTATGAAGTCCCCCCTGAAATCAGTTCGCCGCGCACTCGCCGTCCTCTGTTTTCTCTCCCCCGCCACCCTCTTCGCCGACGTCAAAATGCCCGCCATCTTCGGCGATAACATGGTCCTCCAGACCAGCGCCAAAACCCCCCTCTGGGGTTCGGCCGATCCCAGCGAAAAAATCACCATCACCGCCGGCGATCAAAAAGCCGAGGCCGCCGCCAACGCCGACGGTTCCTGGACCACCGCCATCGATCTATCCCACGCCGGCGACAAGCCCTTCGAAGTCACCGTCTCCGGCAAAAACACCCTCGCCTTCAAGAACGTCATCGCCGGCGAAGTCTGGGTCTGCTCCGGCCAATCCAACATGGAATTCAGCCTCCGCGGCGCCAAAAACTCCGCCGAGGAAATTAACAACGCCAACTATCCCCTCCTCCGCCATTTCACCGTCACCAAGGCCGTCAGCGCCAAGCCCACCAAAGCCCTCACCGGCAAATGGGAAGTCTGCACCCCCGAAGTCGCCGGCCATTTCACCGCCGTGGGCTATTTCTTTGGCCGTGAGCTGAATCAGCAGCTCAAGCTCCCCATCGGCCTGATCCACACCTCCTGGGGCGGCACCCCCGCCGAGGCCTGGACCAGCCAGCAAGGCCTCGAATCCAGCCCCGATCTCCAGGTTTTCATCGACCGCCAGCACGAGGCCGAAACTGGCGGCGACGCCGCGAAGCAGAAGTACGACGAGCAGGTCAAGGCCTGGCAGGCCGCCGGCAGCCCCAAAGACAAAAAGCCCCGCCAGCCCATGCTCGCCACCGGCGCCAACAACCCTATGAACCTCTACAACGGCATGATTGAGCCCATCATCCCCTACGGCATCAAGGGCGTCATCTGGTATCAGGGCGAATCCAACGCCGGAAGCGCTTACCTCTACCGCACCCTCTTCCCAGCCATGATCCAGGACTGGCGCAAGCACTGGGGCCAGGGCGATTTCCCCTTCCTCTTCGTCCAGTTGGCTAACTTCCAGCCCCGCCAGCCCAACCCCAGCGACAGCGCCTGGGCCGAACTGCGCGAAGCACAGACCATGACCCTCAAATTACCCCACACCGGCATGGCCACCATCATTGACATCGGCGAAGGCGCCGACATTCACCCCAAGAACAAGCAGGACGTCGGCAAGCGCCTCGCCCTCTCAGCCCTCAAAACCGTCTACGGCAAAGACGTCGAAGACAGCGGCCCGATGTACGACTCCATGAGCATCGACGCCAATAAAGTCCGCCTGAAATTCACCCACATCGGCGGCGGCCTCGTCGCCAAAGGCGAAAAACTCACCGGCTTCGCCATCGCCGGCGAAGACAAAAAGTGGGTCTGGGCCGACGCCAAAATCGACGGCGACACCGTCGTCGTCAGCTCCCCTGAAGTCGAAAAGCCCGTCGCAGTCCGCTACGCCTGGGCCAACAACCCCGACTGCAATCTCTACAACAAAGCCGATCTCCCCGCCGTCCCCTTCCGCACCGACGATTGGCCAGGCGTCACCAAAAAATAATCTTGCGCCCCCCGGCACTACTGATCCCTCACTTCTCTCCCGGCCAATGCCCGGAGAGTCTTCGCCCCATCACTATTCGCCCCGTCACTTGGCCACCTGTCTCCCCTTACCACGCCCCTTGCTCTTGGGCTCCCAGATCCTGCTCACCTCCGCCGCGCGATCCCGCGGCGCTGCCCCGTCAATCATCGGCGCTCCCTTAAGTTCCTGTAGCTTGTCCCGCAATTGTGCCGCCCGCTCAAATTCCAGGTTCTTGGCGGCCTCCAGCATCTCCTCCTCAATCAACCGAATCAGTTCCGTTCGATCCACCTCATCCACGTTCGCCTTGATCGCCTGAGACACCGTCTTGCGCGCCTTCACTTCGCTTTCCAGGGAACTGCGAATCGCCTTCTGCACCGTCTGCGGCGTGATCCCATTGTCCAGGTTGTATTGAGTCTGAATCGCCCGCCGCCGCGACGTCTCGTCAATCGCCTTCTGCATCGCCGGCGTCGTCGAGTCGGCATACAGATAAACCATCGCATTCACATTGCCGCCGCCCGGCCAATCATCTGAATAATCGAAGTTTCGCTTCTCAAAAACCCCGCCTTGTCCGCGTCCAGAATCGCCACCATCGAAACCTCAGGCAGATCCAAACCCTCACGCAATAAGTTCACTCCAACCAGCACATCAAAATCACCCTGCCGAAGCTCCTTCAAAATCTCCACGCGCTCCAGCGTCTGGATCTCGCTATGAAGATAACGCCCGCGAATCCCCGCCTCCTGGATGTACGCCGCTCAGGTCCTCCGCCAGCCGCTTGGTCAGCGTCGTCACCAGCACCCGCTCCCCAACCGCCGCCCGCGCCTTGATCTCCGACAGCAGGTGCGGCACCTGCCCCTGCGCCGGCCGAATCACAATCTCCGGATCCACCAGTCCCGTCGGCCGAATGATCTGCTCAACGATCTCGCCCCCAGTCATCTCCAATTCAAACTTGCTCGGCGTCGCCGACACAAACACGACACTCTTCCACAGCTTCTCAAACTCCTCGAACTTCAGCGGCCGATTGTCCAGGGCGCTGGGCAGCCGAAATCCATGCTCCACCAGCGTCAGTTTCCGCGCCCGGTCGCCGTTGTACATCGCCTTGATCTGCGGCAGCGTCACGTGCGATTCATCGATCACCAGCAGGTAATCGTCCGGAAAATAATCGATCAGCGTATAAGGCCTTTCCCCCGGCTGGCGACCATCCAGATGCCGGCTGTAATTTTCAATCCCCGGACACATGCCCACCTCAAGCATCATCTCGATGTCATACTTAGTCCGCGCCAAGAGCCGCTGCGCTTCCAGCAGCTTCGCTTCCCCCCGAAGCTGCATCACCCGATGGTCCAGCTCGGCCTTGATCGAATCCACCGCGCCATGCAGTCGGTCCTCCGGCATCACATAATGCACGGCCGGATAAATAAACACCTGCTGCTCTTCCTTCAGCAATTCTCCTGTCAGCGGATTCACCGCATGAATCCCGGTGATCTCTTCTCCAAAAAACTCGATGCGATAAGCAAACTCCTCATACGACGGATGCAGCTCCACCACATCCCCGCGCACCCGAAACGTCCCGCGCTTAAAGTCGATGTCGTTGCGCGCATACTGCAAGTCGATCAGCTTCCGCAGCATGGCATCGCGATCCGTCTCCTCCCCCACCCGCAGCGGCAGCACACTTTTCTTGTAATCGATCGGCGAGCCCAGCCCGAAAATACAGCTCACCGACGCAACCAGGACTACATCCCGCCGGCTCACCAGATTGCTCGTCGCCGCCAGACGCAGGCGGTCCAGGTCGTCATTCCGGCTCGAATCCTTCTCGATATAAATGTCACGCTGCGGGATGTACGCTTCGGGCTGGTAGTAGTCGTAATAGCTGACGAAATAGCCAACCGCATTGTTGGGCAGCAGCTCCTTAAACTCCTCGTAAAGCTGTGCCGCCAGCGTCTTGTTATGACTTACGACAAGCGTCGGCCGCTTCACCGCCGCGATGGTGTTGGCCATCGTGAACGTCTTGCCCGAACCGGTCACCCCAAGCAACGTCTGAAACCGCTGCCCCTCACGAATCCCACGCGCCAATTTCTCGATGGCCTGCGGCTGATCACCCTGCGGCTTAAACGGACTGACAACTTCAAATTCCGGCATGACTACCTTCAAATAAAGCGAAAACGGCGCATTAATCCCCCGCCAATGTCTCCCAATAATAGACCTCAGAATGTGCCTCGACACCTCCCCCCGGCCACCCCTTCATTTCCCGCCATCGCCCGGAAATACCAGATACCCTCGCATCGATTCCGCCGTCGCCTCCCCGATGCCGCTCACCCCCGTCTCATCCTCCCCATCCTTCACATGCTTCAGATCGTCGATGGTGCGATACGCCACCTCCCCGGCCGCATTCACCCGCGCAAACTCTTCCCGATACGCCACGATCGCTTTCGCCCGCTTGGCGCCCACGCCGGGTATCAGCGCCAGCGCCGACCACTCGGCCACATTCGGATCAAGCCTGTCCGCCAACTCCCCCGCCCGCGGCCCGTCGTCCATCAGAGGATTGCTGACAAACACCCGATTGTTCCAGGACCGCCACCCCAACACCACACAAAAGATCACCAGCCCCGCGGCCAGCACTTCTCTCTGCCTCGCCGTCCACATCGCCGCTCCCCTCTACTTCTTCCACTGCGAAAACTTCTCCCGCAACTGCTGCAACCGCTCAAACGCCGGCTTGGTTTGGAACATGTCCGTCAGCAGCCCGCCACCCGGCACCGTCGGATGAATGTCCGCCAAATCTCCCCAAGCCACGCTCTCCACGAACGGCTTGCTGAGGGCCACGCGATATACCGCCTCCATCCAGTCGGCCTGCAATTGCGGGTCCCATGCCCGGTGCCATCGCCCTCCCTGCGACGGGTCCAATCGGCCTTCCGACTTGTCGCCGGGGTCGGGTGTTGCCCGGCCTGGCGCCACCACCGCCGTCACAAATACCGGCCTGCCGATCGACGAAAACCGGTCAAGGAGCGTGCTCACCTGAAACAGGTCGCGCATATACCGGCCGGTCTGCGGCACGCCAAGCTCCAACTGCAGCGCGAAACCATCAAAGTTAATCCCCGCCTGCGCCGCCATCTCGGCATACAGCATCGGCGCCACGCTCGAGGGCGTCTTGGCGTGATATTCGCCAAACGGGTGCGAAATCTGGATCAGCGTCCTGGCCGTCGGCAGCAGGTTCTTCACCTGCGCCACCACCAGCCGCGTCAGCTCGATCATCTGCTCGAAGGTCAGCGAGAACGCGTTGTTGGTAGACACCCCACCCACCACATTCCACAGCGCCACTTTCTTTCGATACCGCTGCACGATCCTCTGGACGTGCTCGTAGGCCAGTTCGCGAATCGTGTCAAAATCGTTCTCCCAGATGAACAGCCAGTCCGGCAAATCATCGCCAATCAAATTAATCAGCGGCCCGGCGATCACCGGCATCCGGTTACGGTTGAGCGTCTCCACCCAGTAATCCACCCCCTCGGGCACAAACGCCCCCTCCTGCGGCGACATCGCCTTCCAGGACGTGGGCACCACCGCATAATCGAAATTCCCGGCCGGCGTATCGCGATATTTCTGGTTCTGTATCCCGCAATTCACACGGCATCCAAAGATGTGCTTCACAAACGCCTTGGTCTGCGCACGCCGGTTCAGGAGCAGATCGCTGTGAAAAATCGCCAGCTCTTCCGACAGCCCCACCGACAGCCGCAGCGATTCATCCGCCAGCTTCGCCGCCGCCGTCCCATCGTGCAGGAGCCCCAGTGCCTGCGCAAACAACGACTGCGCTTCGCGAAACTTCACGAACAACGGCTCGGCTCGCGGAAAGTCAAAGAGGTTCCAGTCCTCCTGCTTCTGCACGATCTTCATCAGCCGAAACCGCGCCAGCTCCACGTTCAGGTTGTAAGCCTTTTCCCGGGGAAGCAGCCGGCTGGTTTCCAATTGAAATTGTCCAAGAGGTCCGATGTCCCACAGCAGCGACACGCCCGTCGCATGCCCATCCCCCCGGCTCACACTCAGCAACCCCTCCTTAAAGCTCAAATCCCCGGGAATCGGCACACTTTCCGGCCCCACCGCAAAAGCCGCCACCGGCTGAAACGCCGTCAACCGCTGCCCATCCCGATAAATTTCAAACTTGATCAACATATCGCCTGCGAGATCCTCTCGAGTTTGCGCCGATCTTAGCACACCCACCACCCACCTCCAACGCCCCGCCTCAACCCCAAATCCGCAATCCCAAATCCGCTATCGGAAATCCGCTATCCGAAAATCCGAAATCCACAATTGAAAATGTCCCTCCCCCACTACCCCTTCCGTCGCTATTATCCGCCACCATGAGCAACATGAACACGCCCATCCTTCAGACCTCCCTCCCCCTCCCGGTTCGGCGCGGCAAGGTGCGTGACGTCTACGATCTTGGCGACGCCCTGCTCATCGTCGCCACCGATCGCATCAGCGCCTATGACGTGGTCATGCCCAACGGCATCCCTGACAAAGGCGTCATCCTCACCCAGCTTAGCCTCTTCTGGTTCGACAAGTTCGGCCCGCAATTCCCCCACCACCTCCTGTCCGCCAAAGTTGCCGATTATCCCGCTAACCTTCAGCCGTACGCCGCGCAAATCCAGGGGCGATCGATGTACGTCAAGAAAGCGGCCGTCGTCCCCATCGAATGCGTCGCCCGCGGCTACCTCGCCGGCTCAGGATGGAAGGAATATCAAAAATCCCAGACCGTCTGCGGCATCAACTCCCGCCCGGCCTGCGCCAGTGCGACAAACTTCCCACTCCCATCTTCACGCCCGCCACCAAGGAAGAATCCGGCCACGACATCAACATCAGCTTCGAAGAAATGTCCTCCCGCGTCGGCCAATCACTCTCGTCCACCCTCCGCGATCGCACGCTGTCCCTCTACGCGCAGGCCGCCGACTACGCCGCCTCCAAAGGGGTCATTATCGCCGACACCAAGTTCGAGTTCGGCCAACTTCCCGGCGGCGAGCTTATCTTGATTGACGAGGTTCTCACCCCCGACTCCTCCCGCTTCTGGCCCGCCGACCAATACGCCCCCGGCCACGATCAAACCAGCTTCGACAAGCAATACGTCCGCAACTATCTCGAAAGCCAGCCCTGGGACAAAAACCCCCCAGCCCCCCAACTGCCGCAGGACGTCGTAGAAGGAACGCGTGGGCGATATCTGGAAGCGTATCGGCTGCTGACGGGGGCTGATCTCAAGTTATCGTAGCCTCGGCCGCCGGTTGCCTGGCCTGCCTCTTGTCACCGAAGCGGAACAACGCGGGGCGCTTTTGTTCTCGGCAAAAAACCCAGCAACATAACGCCCGCACCCTACAGTCTCCATTCATCCTTCTTCCTTCATAATTCATACTTCCTCCCCCCCTCCCACGTTATCATCCCCCACATGCCACCCCCACTCACTGCACCCGAGCTCCAGCGCACCTTTGGCCTCGCCAACATTGCGCTCTTCGACACCCACGAATCCGGCCTCACCCGCCTCCTCATCTCCACCGCCGAAGCAGAGGCAGAAATCTTTCTCCACGGCGCTCACCTCACCCGCTACCGTCCACGCCGCCCACCAGCCCCTCCTCTTCATGAGCGCCAAAAGCCACTATCTTTCCGACAAGCCGATTCGCGGCGGCGTCCCCGTCATCTTCCCCTGGTTTGGCCCCCGCCAGGATCATCCCCAATCTCCCGCCCACGGCTTTGCCCGCACTCTCCCCTGGTCCGTCGAAAGCCTCACACAAACCAACACCAGCGAAGTCCTCGTCACCCTCGCCCTCCACTCCACCGACACCACCCGCGCCCTCTGGCCACACGACTTCATCCTTCACTACCACATCCGCGTCGGCGACTCCCTCGACCTCTCCCTCGAAGTCCACAACACCGGCCAAGCCCCCTTCCACTTCGAAGAAGCCCTCCACACCTACCTCGCCGTCGGCGAAGTCCGCACCGCCTCCATTCAGGGTCTATCCAACACCACCTACCTCGACAAGCCCGACAACATGCAGCGCAAAACCCAGGACGCTAACCCCATCCGCATCACCGCCGAAACCGACCGCGTCTACCTCAACACCGCCGCAACCTGCATCGTCGATGATCCCGCCCTCCGCCGGCGGCTCACCATCGAAAAACAAGGCTCCAACGCCACCGTCGTCTGGAACCCCTGGATCGCAAAGGCACAGGCCATGCCCGATTTCGCCGCCGACGAATGGCCATCCATGCTCTGCATTGAAACCTGCAACGTCGCCGACAACGCCCTCACACTCGCCCCCGGCGCCCGCCACAAAATGCGCGCCATTATCTCGGCCGAAACAATGTGACCAGAAATTACTCCTCCACCTGCCCCCGGATCGTCACCGTCACACGAATGATCGACTTGTTCTCCTCCCCGCTCAGCACGTAAACCTTCAGCCACCGCTGCACCAGCGGGCTATGCGAAGGAAGCGACTCCACCGTCGCCTCGTAAAGAATCAATCCTCGCTGCTTAAAAAAGGTCACCGGCCGAAACTTCAGCTTATCCAGCGGCCCGACCGTCTCATACTTTTCCATCTGCGGCCTGGCCCAATTCGAAAGCGCCCGCACCGCACCCGCCGTCAAATGCTCCGCCACCCACGGCCGCTGTTTCTCCCACGCCGCCTCAAACGCCTCCACCTTCTCCGGCCGCGCCTCAACCTTCCGCTGCTCCCACGTGTCTAACTCCGGAATGACGCCCATCTCCGAAACCAGGCAAAGCGTCGGATGCGACTTCACGTCCTCCCCACTCAACTTCAAAACCCCGTCACCCAACGCCCCACGCGACTGCAACAACAACCACCCCAGCACGACAATTTTCCACATGAATGGTCTCCTAAAAATACAATCATCATCAGCCCCAATATGCACGAGCCACAGTGCATATAATAACCCGCCAGCCTCCCCAAAAATTTCTCGCCCGACTCCACTTGCAATCACGCACCTACCCGCTAATGTTGTTTTCGATACGACGATTATGGGCGGGAGCCCCCCGCCGTATGGTGTTCCCCCCCAACATCTACGGCAACTCCCGCCCTTTTTTATTTCCCGCAATATGAGGGGCACCTTCCTACATCCGGCCGGCCGTCATTGGACAGACTTGCGCAGGCGTGATCCATCAATTCATATTTTTCTGTCGCCGAAATTGTAAGGCGATGCCAGGTTAGTTGTGGCCGTATAATCGCAGGCAATGGACATTCGTGCGACTACTCTGGGCGATGTGGATGGCGTTGTGGAGATCGACGGCGCTGTGGAGGCGACGCGGTATCTGCATGTGGAGCGGACTGGGGAAGGGATGGCGCTCTCCTGGAAGATCGAGGAGCGGCCGCTGCGGGCGAAGGTCATTGAGGCGAATCGGCTGGGCGATGAGGAGCTGTTTACCCTCAAGCAAATTGCATCCGGGGCCGATGAGGGACTAGCGCTTGTCGCGGAACACGAGGGGGAGATCATTGCCCAGTTGCTGGCACGGGTCGAGCCGGTCAACGGAACACTGCGGGTTTTGGATGTGCGGGTGGATTATGATTTTCGACGGCAGGGGCTGGGGCTGGCAATGTTGTTCGCGTCCATTCAGCGGGCGCGAGAGCTGGGGCTGCGGGCGGTGATGGCCCAGAGCCGCACGAATAACCTGCCCGCGGCGCAGCTGCTGGTGAAGGCGGGCTTCGAGCTTGGGGGCCTGGATACGCGGCTGAGCTCCAATCACGATCTGGTGAAGGAAACGGTGGGATTGTTTTGGTATGCAGCGCTGGATTGACGATTGCGAGTGCGGCCATCTAACGAAACTAATTGACGCATGAGTGACAAGCCTACCAATTCGGCCAACGAACGTATCGACGACGACGGCGATGACGTTGTGGTCGCTTCGTTGAAATCCGACGCGCCGGGGGATATCGCGCGGCAAATTGACGAGATGCCTGCGGCGGATGGGGCGGCGTTGTTGCAACATCTGCCCTCTGAGCTGGCGGCGGATGTCGGCGAATATCTCGATCCGGAGACGGCCGCGCGGGTGATTTCGGAGATGGAGCCGGAGCAGGCGGCCACCATTATTAACGACATGGAACCGCCAGAAGCCTCGATGGTGCTGGCGGCCATGGACCCCGACGACCGGGTAGACGTGCTGGAGCACGTCAAGGAGCCGCTGCACGAGCGTCTGCTGGAGGAGATGACGGCGGCGGAGGCGGCCGAAACGCGGCTGCTGGAGCAATATCCCCCGGACACCGCCGGCGGGATCATGACCTCGCAGGTGACAAGCCTGACGGAGGATTTGACGGTTGAGCAGGCGGTGTCGGAGCTCCGGCGGCTGAACGAAGAGCTGGAGCAGATGTTTTATGTGTACGTGGTGGACAAGCGGCGACATCTTGTAGGCGTTTTGTCGATGCGCGATTTGATCCTGGCCCGCCCTGAGATGCAACTGGCGCAGATCATGAAGCCAAACGTCAGCCGCGTACCGGCCACCATGGACCAGGAAGAGGTCGCCAACATTTTCCGCAAGTACAACTACCTGGCGATGCCGGTGGTGGACGAGCGCAATCGGCTGCTGGGGATCATCACCGTGGATGATGTGGTGGACGTGCTGGAGGACGAGGCGACGGAAGACGTGCAGAAGATGTTCGGCGCCGGTGCTGAGGAGCGCTTGAGCAGCCCGTGGCAATACAGCTTTAAGAAGCGCGTCTGGTGGCTGGAAGTGAACCTGGCCACGGCGTTTTTGGCCGCCTGGGTGGTGAGCCAGTTCGACGCCACGATTTCCAAGCTGGTGATTCTGGCCGCGTATATGCCGGTCGTTGCCGGAATGGGCGGCAATGCGTCAGCGCAGGCGATGTCGGTGGCCATTCGCGGCATCGCGGTGGGCAAAGTCGACCGGCGGCTGTTGGCGCACGTGATCTTCCGGGAGTTAATGGTCGGCGTGCTGACGGGCGTGGTAGTGGGCCTGACGACGGCGCTGGTGGCCAAGTTCGTGTTTCATCACAGCATGGTCCTCGGGCTCGTGGTGGCGCTGGCGCTCATCATCAATCACACGCTCGCCTGCACGAGCGGTGCGGCCATTCCATTCATGATGAAGAAGATGGGCTTCGATCCCGCCCAGTCGGCAACAATCTTCGCGACGACGGTGACGGACGTGGCCGGTTTTTTCAGCCTGCTGGCCCTCGCCCGCGCGTTCATGCCGCTGCTTGTGCCGCAGTGACCTTCTGCATAGACACACTGGTTCTCCCTGCCGTCGCCATGTTAAGATTCCCCCATGGCTCCCAAGGTTCTTGTTCTTCGCACGGCCGGCACGAATTGTGATCAGGAAGCGGCTTACGCCTTTGGATTGGCGGGTGCGCAAAGCGAGTTTTTGCATATCAACCGGCTGCTGGAAAATCGGCGGGTGATGGACCAGTATCAGATCCTGGTGTTACCCGGCGGCTTTAGTTACGGCGACGACATCGCGGCAGGGCGAATATTTGCAAACCAAATTCGCCATCACCTTGCAGAAGCGTTCGCGCGGTTCATCGAGGCCGGGAAACCGATCATTGGGATTTGCAACGGCTTTCAGGTGCTGGTGAAGACTGATTTGCTGCCAGGGGCGCTGGCCGGCCAGCAGGGGCAGACTTCGACGTTGGCCCACAATGACTCGGGGCGATTTCTGGATCGGTGGGTACATTTATCAGCGCGGCCGAGCAGGTGCATCTGGACGGCGGGAGTGTCGGAGTTGGAATTGCCGATCGCGCATGGAGAAGGCCGGTTTGTGCCGCGGGATGAGAAGGTGCGGGCAGCGCTTGCGGCCAATGGGCAGGTGGCGCTGGTCTATCGCGCAGTGGCGGGAGAGGGCGGGAACCCCAACGGGAGCGTTGATGCGATTGCGGGGGTGTGTGATGCCAGCGGGCTGGTCTTCGGGCTGATGCCGCACCCAGAGCGTTTTGTCGATCCAACCCAGCATCCGGCGTGGACGTGCAAACGGCCTTTACCGCTGGAAGGGGAAGGGTTGCAGATCTTTCGTAACGCCGTTGGGCATGTTGCAAGTGGCGTTGGAGCAGGTGTTTAGAACGGGCAGGCGTGGAGGCGTCGATAAATCTGCTGTTCGCTTGCACGCCCGTATATATATCCCATACAATCCAGACGTCAGGCCTTCGCCAAATTCCCTATTGCGGAAAAAGCGAACCTGACCCTAAGAATGATCTCAAGCCATTCGTCGCGGAGGCGATTGGCGCCGCATCCTCAAAACGGATGCGGATGCGGATGAAAAGCTTCGCAGCAGTTTTTCATCCGCATGGGCAAGCCTGGGTTCAGGTGTTGCTCAAGGGCTCGAAGGCCTGAAACCGCTTTTGCGGCAACCTTAAGGAGGTTCGTATGTTGCGAAATCTGCTGTTCGTGTGTGTGCTGTGCGTGTTGCCAGCGATCGCGTCCGCCCAACCGCGAGCTCAAGACTGGGAAATCAGTCTCGGCGGCGGCGGGAACAACAACCGCGGCTTCACAGAAGCCACGTTCGCCGTGAACGGGAGCATCGGGTACTTCTTTTCGCCCCAACTGGAATTGTCGTTCCGCCAGGGCGTGACGTACGCTGATCAAAACAACGGGACGGTGTGGCAGGGCAATAGCCGCGTCGCACTGGACTACCACTTCACCAACGCGTTCGGGAAGCTGGTGCCTTATGTCGGCGGCAACGTCGGCTATGCCTACGGCGACAACTTCAACGACACGTGGGAAGCGGCCCCCGAGGCCGGCCTGAAGTATTACGTGCATGACGCGCACGTTCCTGTTTGTCAACGCCGAGTATCAGTTCTTCTTCCGCAACGGCGGATCGGCCGGCGCCGGCTTCAAGCGCGGGCAGTTTGTCTACACGCTGGGCGTGGGCTTCAATCTGCCCTGATGCTGAAAGCGTGTGAGTCTGACTTCAACCCTGCCGGGCCTTTCAACAGGCCCGGCAGTTTTTATTGCGCAATATGGGCCGAGGCGGCTTGGGCGTTTCCTTGTATCAGACCGCGCTGTCGCCGACAGTAGCGATCACAAGACATGTGTGGATTGGCGGGCATCATCGCGTGGGATGAGAGGACAAGCGTTTCGCGACAGACGCTGGAGGGAATGTCAGCGCGAATCGCCCACCGTGGCCCTGACGGGGCCGGGCTTTGGATGGGGCAGGCCGGCAGCGGGCCGCGGGCGGGTTTGGCGCATCGCCGGCTTGCGGTGATTGATCTGGATCCACGGGCAGATCAGCCGCTGACTGACGGGCGGGGGCGGTGGATTGTATTTAATGGTGAGATCTACAACTATCGCGAGCTTCGACGCGAGCTGGAGGGGTCGCGGCCTGATTACGCGTGGAAAACGGAATGTGATACCGAGGTGTTGCTGCTGGCGTATGACGTTTGGGGAACGGAGTGCGTGGAGCATCTGAATGGGATGTTTGCCTTTGCGGTGTGGGATGGCCCGGCGGGCGACGTGTTCTTGGCCCGGGATCGGATGGGACAAAAGCCGCTGTACTATGCGGTCATCGCAGGCGCAATTGCATTCGCAAGCGAGCTGGGTGCGCTGATGCGGGTGCCGTGGGTTGATGCCGCGATGGATCAGCGGGCGCTGGGGGAGTATCTGGCGTGGGGATATGTGCCATCGCCAAAGACGATCTATGCGGGCGCTGCCAAGCTGCCGCCGGGGCACTGGATGAAGGTGAGCGGCACCGGGACGCAGATCAGGCAATACTTTGACCCGAATGTGACGGGGTTGAAGGAGGAGGCGGACGCACAGTCGAATGCGGCGGCGCGACCACGGGAACTGGTGTTGCAGGCGGTGCGGCGGCGCTTGGTGTCGGATGTGCCGCTGGGATGTTTTCTGTCGGGCGGGATTGATAGCTCCATCATCGCCGCCTGCATGCGACAGGCCGTTGGTTCTGATCAGCGACTGCTGACATTTTCCATCGGCTTTGAAGATCCGCGCTACGACGAGACCGCATATGCGGCGGCCGTCGCCAGGCATTTTAAGACCGAGCACCAGCAATTTACGGTTCGTCCTGACGCGGCCGGAGACCTGCCGGCGCTGGCCAAGGTGTTTGGAGAACCCTTTGGCGATTCTTCAGCCCTTCCAACCTATTACCTGTCGCGCCAGACGCGGCAGGAGGTGAAGGTGGCACTCAGTGGGGATGGCGGCGATGAGTTGTTCGGCGGCTATGACCGCTATCGGGCGATGGCGCTGTCGGAGCGGGTGCGAGGCATGCCGGGATTTGTGAGGGACGGAATTGTGCGCGTGCTGCCGGCCGGCAATGTTAAATCTAGAAAGGCGCGTTTAAGGCGGTTCGTCGAGTCGCTGGGCGAGGAGCCGGCGCGTCGTTACGGCGGGTACATGCGGCTGTTTAGCGAGCAACAGTTGGTCGGGCTCCTGAAGGACAATGCGGCGATGAACAATGTATCGCGGGAAGATTGGCTGGCGAGGCCATACCAGAAGTTTCTGGATCAAGGACGGGACGTTGTGCAGGCGGCGCTGGCTTTGGATCGCGTGACGTATCTTCCCGAAGATTTATTGACCAAGGTGGACCGGGCATCCATGTTGCACGCGCTGGAGGTGCGCAGCCCGTTCATGGATCATGAACTTGTGGGGTTTGCTTCAACACTTTCCACGCCGCAGCTTATCAAGGGGGGCGGGAAGCGGATGCTGCGCGAGGCATTTAAGAATGATCTGCCGGCGGAGGTATTTGGCCGGAAGAAAATGGGGTTTGCCGTTCCGATTGGCGAGTGGTTTCGGGGCGAGATGCGCGGCCTGTTACGCGAAACGCTGCTTGCCCGCAGTGCGTTTAGCGCCGATCATTTTTCACAAGCGGCGGTAGAAGGAATGATTCAGGAGCACCAGCAGCGGAAGGTGGATCATTCGCAGCGGTTGTATGCACTGTTGATGTTGGAATTGTGGTGGCGGCAACGAGGAGATTAAACCGATGGACGTGGCAGCTTCGGAAAACCGGGAAAAGATACCCGTCAGCGTTCATGGATCGAGCACCCAGGCCAGTGTGGCGGTGGCGCGGGAGATTGCGCGGATCATTCGCGAGAAGGCCGCTTCGCGCGAGATGGCGGTGCTGGGCCTGGCGACGGGATCGACGCCGGTGTCGGTGTATGACGAACTGGTGCGATTGCACAAGGAGGAGGGGTTGTCGTTTGGCAATGTGATCACGTTCAACCTCGATGAATACTGGCCGATGGCGCCCGATGAGCTGCAGAGCTACCGCCGATTCATGAATGAGCACCTCTTTGACTTTATCGACATAGATCCGGCCAACATCCACATCCCGGACGGAACGCTGCCGCGCGAGCGGGTGGCGGAGTTTTGCCAGGAATATGAGCGGCTGATTCGCGACGCCGGCGGAATTGATTTGCAGATGCTGGGCGTAGGCCGGACGGGGCATGTTGGATTCAACGAGCCCGGCTCGCCGCGCGACAGCCGGACGCGCCTGATCACGCTGGACCGCGTGACGCGCATGGATGCGGCCAGCGATTTTTTTGGCGAATGGAATGTGCCGCGCAAGGCCATCACCATGGGCGTTGGGACGATTTTGTCGGCGCGCAAGGTTGTGCTTCTAGCGTTTGGCGAGCACAAGGCGCCCATCGTGCGCCGGGCGGTGGAAGGGGAAATTTCATCGTCGGTCGCCGCAAGCTATCTCCAGCAACATCCGGCCGCGCGGTTCATGCTGGACGAAGCCGCCGCCTCAGAACTGACGCGCTTCAAGACGCCGTGGCTCGTGGAACATGGGGCCGACGCCACGCCAATCATTTGGAATGCGAAGCTGGTGCGCAAGGCCGCCATCTGGCTGGCGCTGAAGGTGAAGAAGCCGCTGCTGAAATTGACGGATGAAGATTACAACGAGCATGGCTTGCAGGAGCTCCTCAGCGCGCATGGGAGGGCGTATGACATCAACATCGATGTCTTTCGCGGCATGCAAGCCACCATCACCGGCTGGCCGGGCGGTAAGGCTGGCGATCGCGGACGGCGCAGGGAGGATACGGGCGCGAGGGGGCCGATGCGTTCCCGAAGCGCGTCGTCGTGTTCAGTCCGCACCCGGATGACGACGTGATCTCGATGGGCGGAACGCTGATTCGCCTCTGCGAGCAGGGGCATGAGGTTCATGTGGCGTATCAGACTTCGGGAAACATTGCCGTGTTCGATGATGCGGCGCTGCGTCATGCGGATTTTGTGGCCGAGTATTGCCGGGCATTCGCGCTGCCGGGGGACAACTCGGCCCATCGCATCGAGGAGCAGATCGAGCAGTTCATGCGGCGAAAGAAGCCGGGCGAAGTGGATAGCCGCGAAATGCAGCAGGTGAAAGGATTGATCCGGCGGACCGAAGCGCGGGCTGCGGCCCGCTACTCGGGAGTGCGGCCTGAGAACATTCATTTCATGGACCTGCCGTTTTACGAGACTGGCCGGGTGCGAAAGAAACCGCTGGGGGAGGAGGATGTTCGGTTGACGGTGGAGCTATTGGAGAAAGTTCGGCCGCAGCAGGTCTATGCAGCCGGCGATCTATCTGACCCGCACGGCACACATCGCGTCTGCCTGGCGGCCGTGTTTGCGGCCATAAAGCGCCTGGGGGATCAGGAATGGATGCGGCAGTGCGTGCTGTGGCTGTATCGGGGTGCCTGGCAGGAATGGGGCGTGGACGAGATTGAGATGGCGGTGCCGATCAGCCCGGATGAACTGATGCGAAAGCGCATGGCTGTCTTCAAGCACGAATCGCAAAAAGACAAGGCCCTGTTTCCTGGGCCGAACGATCCACGCGAATTCTGGCAGCGGGCGGAAGATCGCAATCGCAGTACGGCGACGCAGTATGACAAGCTGGGATTGCCGGAGTACGAGGCGATGGAGGGGTTTGTGCGGTGGAGAGGGTGAGGACTATAATTGATGCGGGTGGTCGCGATTGACGTGGAGAAGTGATGACTGTCGCCTATCAAACAGAGCCTTGGACGTCGGAGAGATTGCTTGATCTGCCCGACGACAAGGAGCGGTGGCTGATTCGTGGGGAACTACGGGAGAAGGAGATGACACGTCGCAATCGCGGGCACAGTCGTGTGGAAGCAAAAATAGCGCATCTCTTGCAAAATTGGTCGGACAGGATTTCCGGACCGCGCGGTGAAGTACTAGTGGGCGAGGCCGGCGTAATCCTGCGCCGGAACCCAGAGACTTCCGTAGGCGTTGATGTGGCCTATTTATCGCCGGAAACAGCGGATGCGAATCCTGAGGATCTGGGATTCCTGGAAGGCGTGCCGGAGCTGATCGTGGAGGTGCTTTCGCCGTCGGACAAGCATGAAGAGATCACTGAAAAAGTTGAGATGTATCTCGAATGCGGTGTGAAGCTGGTGTGGGTGGTGGACACCGTTTTCCAAACGGTCACTGTTTTCCGAGGCGACTCCGAACCCGCCCTTTTCAACGCGACGCAGCGAATGACGGGAGGGCCGTTTCTTCCAGGCTTCGAGGTTCTGGTGGCCGATATCTTTTCACGCTGATTTTGTGCCGGTAAGTTAACGACTGTTGCTGGGGGGTGCATGCCGGTTGGAGTGGTGAACCTGGCGATCGATGTACCAGATCGAAGCGATGGCGAGGAGGGTCATGAGGACATACGCCAGGGCGGCTTTGGAAGTCGGCCAGGGAGAGTGGGTAACGCGGTCGGCAGGAGCTCGGCTGTCGTCGAGGGTGGGCGTGGTTGAGGAGGCCATGTGTGGTTCCAATCGATAATCAGGGCATGATAACAGCTGTAGCGCCAGTAAGGAGCGGGGCGATGTACCCCCGCGCGAACGCTCGGCCCAGGAGGCCCATGTGGTCGCCGCCGTAGCCGTATTTTTCCAGCCAGTCGGCGTTGTAGGGTTGGGTGGTGAGCTTGGCGTATTGCTGGGCGTCGGCCGTGGGGGGCGGGGTGAAGCCGACTTTGCCGGCCGCGTCGCAGCGGATGCCGTCGATGGTGCCGAAAACTTTGGTACCGTAGCCAAGAACCAGGCCGTCGTTGGGGCTGCAGAAGCAGACGGCCTTGCCGACGATGTGGGTGAGGGCGTTGGTGAGGTCGTAAGTGGGGGAGATGGCGGGGGCGAGCATGAGCAGGCCCTGCACCTTGACGTCGGGCGGGAGACACTCCAGCGCCCAGATGGCGACGCCGACGCCGCCGCTGTGACAGGTGAGGTAGATGGGGGTGCGCGGATCTTTGTGGTATTTCTCGGCGATCTTGCTGGCGACGTATTTGGCCTGTTCGTGGTTGCGTTCAACGGCCCAAAGTGCATGGATGCCGCGGTCGTCGCAGGTCCAGTCGTAGATGTGCATGTCGGCATGGATGCCGCCTTCGGAAAGGCCGGTGACAAAGGCCTTGTCGCACCAGACCGGGCCGGCGATGCCGGGGAGATGGACGAGATACGGCGTGGGGGCGGCGGCCTCCTGAATGAGCAGCGACGGCGCGGTGGATGGCGCGGCAAGCGGCGGCGTGGGTGTGATGGAGGATTGGGTCTGGGCGGCGCAGCCTGCGATGAGGATGAGGGCGGCGAGGGCGCAGGCGATTGTGCTGAATCGTTTGGTCATACTTGTGTGTCCGTTTTGGCGTTCCTCAATTCTTCCATGATCTTCAGCGAATCGCTCATTCCAAGGCGGTCGGCGCCGGCCTGCAACATGGCTTGTGCGGTAGCAAGGTCTTTTATGCCACCCGCGGCCTTGATGAGCAAGCCTTCGCCGTATTGTTTCATCAACCTGATAGCCTCGACACTCGCGCCGCCGGCCGGGTGGTAGCCGGTGCTGGTCTTGATGTAATCGCAGCCGCTTTCACGGACAGCGCTGCAGGCGGCGGCGATGGCTTGCTCGCCACGGTCGTCGCCCAGCAGCAAGAGCAAGGCCGACTCGACGATCACCTTTACCACAACATCGCGCCGGGTAGCGCGGGCGGCACGGACTATCTCGATCAACTCGGCACGCACGGCATCAACGTCGGCCGCGATCAGGTTGGGCAGATGAGCGACCACGTCGATCTCATCGGCCCCGTCCTTGATGACGCTGGTGGCCTCGATGGCCTTGAGCGTCGGCTTGTTGGTGCCGTGGGGAAAGCCAACCACAGTGCAGACTGAGACGCCGGTTTGGACGATTCGCGCCGTGCGGGCAACCCAAACCGGGGAGACGCAGACGGCGGCGAAGCCGTTTGCGCTTGCCTCGATTGCCGTGCGCTGAACTTCCGGCCACGTTGCCTCTGGGGCAAGAATGGTATGTTCGATGTGGGCGGCTAGTTCGGTTGGGGACATTGGAATAGTAGTCAGTAGGCAGTAGCGGTAGGCCGTGGGCAGTGGGGCGCTTGGGATGTCGTGGGCACAGCCTCCTTTCCTACCTCGTATTGGATCCCATCGGCGTGGTGATGTTCATTCGCCCTCGTCGAACGGTGAGGGGGACTACGGGTTCGGGGGGGCAGGTGGCGGCGAACTCGCTGTAGAATTTGTTGATGAAGGTGCGGGTGGCCCAGGCGGTGCCGTCGGCCAGGCCGCAGATGGTGGTGCCGGGCATGATGCCCATGGTTTTTTCGAGCTCAAGCAGCATTTCGATATCGCGTTCGCGGCCGCCGCCCTCTACCACGCGGTTGAGGATTTTGTGCATCCAGGCGGAGCCTTCGCGGCAAGGGGTGCATTGGCCGCAGGATTCGTGGGCGTAGAAGCGTACGCAGTTGCGCAGGGCCTTCACCATGTCGGTGTGCTCGTTCATGACGATCATGCCGGCCGTGCCCAGGCCGAGGCATCCGCCGCGGAAGCGGACGTCGTCGAAGTCGAGCTTGATGTCGAGTTGATCGGGGCCGAGCACGCCCATGGAGATTCCGCCGCAGATGGCGGCCTTGTATTTGCCGCCTTTCATTCCGCCGGAAAGCTCGTTGATGGCGTAGTCGAGGGTGATGCCCAGTTCCTGCTCGTAGACTCCCGGCTTGTTGACGTGGCCGGACATGCCGTAGAGTTTTGGGCCGGGGCTGGAGGGGGTGCCCATGGTTTTGAACCACGCCGCGCCGCGTTCGATGATGTGGGGGACGCAGCAGAGTGTTTCAACGTTGTTGATGACGGTGGGCTTGGCGAAGGCACCGGCGATGGCCGGGAAGGGAGGCTTGTTGCGAGGCCAGCCCCGTTTGCCTTCAAGGGCTTCGAGCAAGCCCGTTTCTTCGCCGCAGATGTAAGCGCCGCGCCCTTGTGGACGTAGCACTCGAGCTTGTAATTGGAGCCGAGCATGCCCTGCTGGCCGAAGATTCCCTTGTCGTAGGCTTCCTTAATGGCGCGTTCGAGGACGTGGACCTGGCGGTGGTATTCGCCGCGAATGAAGATGTAGGCGATGTCGCACTGGGTGGCGAAGCAGGAGATGGCGATGCCTTCGAGCATCTGGTGGGGGTCGTAGTCGATGAGGTAGCGGTCTTTGAAAGTGCCGGGCTCGGATTCGTCGGCATTGACGGCCATGTAGTGAGGGCCTTTTTTTTCCTTGGGGATGAAGGCCCATTTCTGGCCGGCGGAGAAGCCCGCGCCGCCGCGGCCGCGCAGGCCGGATTCGGTGACGGTTTTGATGATTTCGTCGGGCTTCATGTTGAGCGCTTTTTTAAGCGACTCATATCCGCCGGTGGCGACGTAGTCGTCGTACCAGAAGAGTCGGCGTTTGGAGACGTCGTCGGGGACGCGTTTGAGGAGGACGGGTTCGGTGAAGGCCATGGGAATGCTCAGTTGCTGGTTGCTGGTTGCTAGTTTGGAGGATGACACTAGCAGGAGGGGGTTGGGGTTTCAACGGAACGTGGGCCAGCGGGCGTAGGTTTGGTTGGTTTTGGGGTGTGAAAAAACGTGTTTGGAGGGGTGGGAATTGGAAGTTTCGGTGCGTGTTTTTGTTGTGCAATTGAGTTGCGCAGGGGGTTTTGGGAGGGGGGGTGAGTGTTGACAAGGGTTTAGGCCAAAAGTGGCTTGTAAAAAGCGACACATAACCGACCACCAATCGACCACCAACCGACACGTAACCGGCCACCAACCGACCACTAACCGACTATCAAAGGACACATAACCGACCACCAAACGACGCGTCGAATCGGTGCTGAAGATGGCTTGGCGGACTACGGGGGAAGAAGCCCCGGATTTGCATTCGAGGTTTTGGTGGGTGCTGGGATGGGATGCTGTGGGCATGGGTGTTCCCCGGGAAGATGCTAGAGGCTTGGAGTATTGTATGAGGGTTGTTAAGGGAGTGTCAAGGAAAATGTTTCTTGTGGTTGGCCACTGATGGACACGGATGAACACGGATGGAGGGGGGGCATCTTCACTGATGCAGCCAATGCGAACATATGCCTTACGCGAGAGGGTGGCGGAGGTCAAGGGAAATTCCGGGAAGTGGTGGAGAACGTGGGTTAATTCTTGCGAGTTGCGGGTTTGCTGGTGGGTGGGGCGGAGGGGATTTTGTAGACCTTCAGGACTTCGTCGCCGTAGTGGTTGATTACTTTTATGGCGATCTGTCCGGACTTGGGGATTGCGAATGGCACGGCTGGTGGTGGAGTAGAGGGCGGCCCAGGCGGATTCGTCGATTTCGGCGCGGAGGGCGCGTTTCAACTTTTCGTAGGGGTCGCCGGCGCCGGTGAAATAGGCGTGGCGGACGAAGAAGGATTCGCCGTTGTAGTCGGTGTCGATGAACCAGCAGGCGATATCGTCGGTGGAGTCGGAGCGGATGTCGCCGGTGGTGGGGTCGTAGACGTCGAGGCCGTTGATCTGGACCTGGAGCAATTCGCCGCCGATCTGGCCGGGGGTGGGTTCGACATGGCGGTGGATGATCTGGATGTCGGGTTCGCCGAAGACCATGAAGAGATTGCCGGCGCCGGTCTTCTTGAGCAGCTCGTCGCCCATGGCGAGGTCGGGGTTCATCTTGACGGCGAGGACGGTGAGATTGCCGTAGCGTTTGGCTTCTTCGGAGACGTGGGGATCGAAGGCGAAGCCGCAGACGAGGAGGACGTCGAAGCCGACGCCGCGGACGGCTTCCTTGGCGGCTTCCTTGACGAGGCCGGGCTCGACGGTGCCGAACTCGGGGCCGATGGTGATGGCGACGCGTTTTTCTTTGTTGTCGGCGTCGGTGAAGCGGCCTTCGCCGTGAATCCATTCGCCGGGATAGGCTTCGACGGAGTCGAGCTTGATGCGCTCCTGTTTCTTGCCGGTCTGGATGGGGGCCTTCTTGAGGTTGTCGAGAATGATGCGGGCGAAGTCGCTGGGGCCGGCGGTTTTGATGGCCCAGCCGGCCGTGGCGGGGGAGGCGCCGGCGCTGCGGCGTTTCTTTTCTTCGATGCTGATGGTGCGGTGCGGAGAGAGGGATTCGACGGTGAATGGGCCGGTGACGCGAAGGCGCTTTGGGGTCTTCGTAGGGTTTGTCGAAGAGGGTTTCGGTGTCGGCGTGGCGGGCAATGGCGTCGTCGATCTGCTTGCGGGTCATGCCCTCCTTGATGTCGGGGTTGTTGGCGATGGATTTGAGGGTGACGTGGGGAACGCGCTGATAAACGAAGCCGCGGCGGATGTCGTCGGTGAAGGAGGAGGAAGTTTTCGCCACAGAGTTCACGGAGGTCGCGGAGGAAGCGGAGAGATCAAGCTTCTTTTTTGCGACCCTCGGTGGAATCGGCGAGGAGGTAATATGGGAAGCGGGCGGTCATGAGGCGGGTGCGAGCTAAGGCGAGAGCGACGCGGGAGGTGTCGGTGGTGATCCAGCGGCGGCCCCATTGCTCGGCGACGTAGGCGGTGGTGCCGGAGCCGCAGGTGGGGTCGAGGACTAGGTCGCCGGGGTCGGTGGTCATGAGGAGGCAACGCTGCGACCGTACTTGTCGCCGTTTGTACAACGTAAACTTTTGGGTCACTTCGGCTCTGGATGCCGCCGATATCCGCCCAAGAGTTGGTCAGCGCGTAGGCCGGGAAGTCATCAATGAATCGAACATAGCTTAAGCTGTTCGATGTTTGTTGAACCCTTCCGGCCGATATTAGATTTTTCATTCCATTCGCATTTGTTTTCCACTCACCCTGCGCTGGAAGAAAAGATTTACCGCCAATTTTTACTGGGTAATAGCCGGTGCGAGCATCACGGATTCTGGGAGATGTAATGTTATCAAGCCTGAACGCGCGGCTCCCGTCGGAAAGCTTTGCTGGATTGTCCTTCTCAGAAGGCTGCATCGTGCGCCGATTCCCATCAGGTAGTTGTACTTGATCGTACTTGCCCGCTCCGGTGCCACCCAATTCCTTAGTCGTATAAAGCGGGCGGTATTTCACCTGCTCGCTGTCTTTGGCATACCAGAGGATGAAGTCTGTGGTTCCTGGCAATAGCCGACCGGTGGTGGTGCTTGTCTTGGCGTAAGAGATGATTGAGCAGAAATTTTCCATGCCAAATACTTCGTCAAGCAAATTACGAACGAGATGTACGTTCTCATCTCCGATCTGCACAAAAATGCTGCCTGTTTCGGCCAAGAGGTGCACGAGAGATTACCAACCGTTCACGCAGGTATGAAAGGTAGGAATGAATGCCGAGTTTCCAAGTGTCCCTAAACGCGAGAATTTGCTCGGGCTGCCGCGTGATGTCGGGAACCTTGCCGTCCTTTACGTCTCGTTTACGCGTACTGACCTGCCAGTTCGATCCAAACTTAATGCCGTAGGGCGGATCGAAATATATTGTCTGGACTTGTCCTTTAAGACCTTCCTTCTCGGCAAGGGAATTCATGACAAGTAGAGAGTCGCCGAGAATCATGCGGTTGGACCAGTGCTGGTCGTGGTGATAGAAGTCCACTTTCTTGTCGAAGGCGTCGATGCCGTTGAAGTCGTTGAACAGGGCGAACTGGTCGGGGCCTTCGGCTTCGATTCCGGCGCGGGGCAGGAGCGGCGGAAGTCTTCGATGATGGCCTGGGGGTGGATTTTTTCCTGGATGTAGATGGGGACGGCGGGGATTTCGAGGGGTTTGGAATCCTGCTCGTCTTTTCCTTTCCAGACGAGTTGGGGGTCGAGGGAAGGGTGCGCGGGTAGAGGATGGATTTGGGGGTGTTCTCGTCTTCGGCGACGAAGTCGCGGAGTTCTTCGGTGGGGATATTTTTGCGGGTGGCGGCAGCATGCTTGATACTTTCAACCTTGGCAGCAACTGCGGCTTTTCTTTGTTTGGCCATTGATATACTTTTGTACTTTTTCCAGTATCGTAATCAGCGTGACCATTTTAGAACGTACTCGCGAAGAGCCGTTAATACGGGTGCCGGAACGTCTTTGCTGTTCTCATGTTCGGCGATAAATCGTTTGACCACTTCAATTGCCTGTGGATCAAAGTAATCTGGTAGTTGCAATTGTTTGTATTCGGAAGCTATTTCTCGTGTTGAGTCGCCGAGCTCACGTACGACTCGCGGCCGTGGCCGCTTTTTCTCTTCAAAATACGCGGAGATGGACTCTTCGGTTTTTACGGTGTCAATTGCGATTCGCTTCGGCCGAACTTTTGAACCACGGATTGCACTCACACATCTCGCAATCTCGAGAGCTTGCGGGAGTCGGTTGCGCTCCTGGAGCGGTCAATTGTATCAGTCGCTCCGTTGCCGCTCTCGTGTCCGCCTCGATTGCCTGACGATTCTCTCGAGTTAATTTGATTAGTTGCTGTTCCTTCAGTTGACGATCAATCTTCCAGTCAAGCAACTTTTGTAGGAGATTCGTAACTGTTAAGGCCGCAATAATCGTCCCGGACGCCCAAGCGCCGACGGCGGTCAGGGTGAGCGAGCCAGATCGAAGAGTCTCGATGTAGAGGCGATCTTCTGCCGCCAATTCGGCTCGACGATCGGCGCCCCAACGTTCGCGGATGTCGCTATACCGACGATTACTGAAAACTTGCGCCGCCTCATAGAGTGTTGCAAAGGCGTCGAGGAACCGCGCAACATCAGCCAAATCAGTTGTCTGAGGAGTCTCGGCGGTTAACTTTATCCGGAGCGGCATTGGCGACCTTTCTTGAGCCTCACCTGGCACGTGGTTCATTCGAGCGAG
Organism: uncultured Phycisphaerales bacterium; assembly: GCA_963788015.1. Classification (GTDB taxonomy): domain Bacteria; phylum Planctomycetota; class Phycisphaerae; order Tepidisphaerales; family Tepidisphaeraceae; genus JBBRHH01. The sequence continues at coordinate 60,572 of CAWBEY010000005.1, read as the reverse complement.
TATGCGCGTTGCTAAAGCTTGATGGGCTCTGCACTGGAACGATGCCCCGGATATTAAAAGAAAGACCCGCCGAAGTGTGCGTGCCTTTCGGCAGAGGCCTGGCGGGTTTACTGCCGAATGATTAACGGTTCGGAACGTGAGCGTCAATATTTGGCGGTCGGTTTTCACATTGCGCGTGCAACTTGGTCTTAAGTTCCTGCGTACACTTAGGATTGATCTGCGTCTTAGATGCTTTCATTGCGAAATCCGTTCCCGCACGTGGATAGAAGAAAGCAGTGCCTTGCGCGATTCCCAAGGATCACGAATTTCAAGGTAGGCCCAGCGGCCCCAATCCCCGGCGTTGTTGACGGACGGCACCCAGAGCGTCTTGGCGGTGGAAACCTTCTGCTCCTTGTCGCGGTCTTTTGCGCCCGTTACTTCGACAATCAGGTTGAGAAGGTCCTCGCTGCCGTGGCCGTCGTCGAGGCGGGCGATGAAGTCGGGGATGTAGCGGCGGACCTGGCCGTCGATGGTGTAGGGGATGAAGAAGCCGACGTTGTGATTCTTGACGTAGCTGTGGACTTCGTCGATTTCCTCGAGGACCTGTGCCATCTTCTGTTCCCAGGAACCGGTATCGCAGACGACGTGGGAGACGTGGCATTTGTCGGGGCGGGTTTTGTAGGTGCTGCGGACGGTGTCGAAGGAGACGTGGCGGGTTGTGCCAATGGTGTCGTAGGGCTTGGTGATCGGAAGCAGGCGTTTTTCGCCTTCGCTGGCGCGGACGATGGCGTGATAGACTTTTTCGGCGGCGTAGGCGTTGAGCTCGGCGAAGAGGAGGAGTTGCGGGAACGCGCCGTCCTTGGTGTGGAGGCATTCGGTGAGCCATTGACGGGCGATGGCTACGGCGTCGGGAAATAGCCAAGGGGTGCGGGCCTGCTCGCCTTCGGGGAAATGGTGTTCGACCAATCGGCGGGCGATGTGGAAGGCGACTTCCTGCTCGCGGCGGGATTTGAGGCGGTCAAGAGTGTGGAATTCGGTGGTACCGACGATGGGGGCGTTTTCGACCCGCGTGGGGATGTCCTGCGGGGAGAGCGTCATTTGCGAGTCGGCAGTGAAGGTAGCTTCGAGGCGCTCGGCCGGGAGGTCGTAGCGATAGCCGTCGAGGCGGGGGAAGGTGATTTCGCGGTCGAGGCGGTCTTCGAGGGCGCGGACGCGGGTGGGGATGGGGCCGGGCTTGTTGTCGCGGCCGGGGTCTTTGCTGTTGATGAAGGAGAAGGGGACGCCGTAGACCTCGGCGTATTCGACGGCGAAGGCGTCGAACGTGACTTCACCTTCGGGGGTGGTGAGGGTGCGGGGCTCGGGGGAGTAGCTCATACGGCGGAGAGCACGGCCGACGACCTGCTCGCAGAGAAGCTGGGTGCCGAAGGCGCGGATGCCCAAGACGTGGGTGACGGTGTTCGCGTCCCAGCCTTCGGTGAGCATGGAGACGCTTACGACGCATTTGATCTGCTCGCCGAGTTTGCCGGGTTTGCCGACGGTGTTCATTACTTCGCGGAGGAGGTCTTCGTCGGTCAGGTCGGAGACGTCGCGGCCGGGGAAGCGAAGACGGAGCTCGGCTTTGAATTCTTCGATTTCTCGGGAGGCGATCTGCTTGAAATCGGCGCTCATGGCGTCGCCGGATTCGAGTTGTTCGGAATCTACGAGGATGGTGTTGGGGCGGTCGCGGAAACGGTTGCCTTCGACGTTGGAGAAAAGCGGGAGACGGCCTGGCACTGGGACGGTGGAACCGTCGGCGCGTGGCTTATCCCAGCCGGAGATGTAGTCGTAGACGAGCTTGCTGACGTTGGTGTTATTGCAGACGACGATGAAGACGGGCGGGGTGAGAGCGCCCTGGTTGTCTTTGGCGAGCTTGTCCCAGCGCTCGTAATACTGGAGGTAGTTGAGGTAGAGGGACTGGAGGGCGCTTTCGAGGCGTTTGGGGAGCTTGGGCTCGCCGCTGACCGCATCGGTGCCGCGGCCTTTTTTGGGAAGGTCGTCTTTTACGTGGAGCCAGAGGTCCCGATATGTCGGGAGATTGGCGGCGGACATGGCGTTGTCGTCGATGGGGACGCGGGGGACTTTGACGATGCCGGATTCAATGGCGTCGATAAGGGAAAAATCGGAGACGACCCAGGGGAAGAGCGTGCCTTCAGCGTAGCCGGAGCCGCGAAGGAAGAAGGGCGTGGCGGAGACGTCGTAGACACTGCGGACGCCGATCTTGCGCTTGACGGCTTCGAGGCCGGAGACCCAGACGCGGGCAGCTTCGTTGCGCTGCTCGGCTTCCTTGCGATCATCGCCCTTGAGTTTTTCTGCGAGTTCTTCGGCCGGCTTGAGGCGGTAGCAGTGGTGGGCCTCGTCGTTGAGGACGACGATGTTGGACTTGGTGCCGAGGCCACGACAGACGCGGCGGACCATTTCGCCTTCGCTTTCGGTGATGCGCCGGTGGCAGCCTGCCCGAGTAACGCTTTGGTGAGGCGGGAGGCTTCCCCTTTTTCGCGGCGCTTGAACGCGTGGTAGTTGGTAATGACGATCTTGGCGCGGGCGACATCGGAGCGCAGGTCGGTGGGAACGAGGTCGAGCGCCTCATAGTAGTTGGTGGGATCGTTGGGGAGGAGGACGCGAAGGCGGTCTTTGATGGTGATGCCGGGGGTGACGATGAGGAAGGCGTCGCCGAAGCGGGCGTCTTGTGGGTTGGCGAGCTTGTTGAGAGTTTGCCAGGCGATGATCATGGCCATGACGGCGGTTTTGCCGGAGCCGGTGGCCATTTTGCAGGCAATGCGGAAGAGCTCGGGATTGTGTTCGGCGGAGAAATTGCGGAGATCGTTTTCGATGACGGTGTCGCCATATTTTTTGGCGGCTTCTGTGATGTAGATGATGGTTTCGAGGGCTTCGATCTGGCAGAAGAAGAGGCGTCGGTAGCGGTCGGTGCGCTTCCAGTGTTCGAGAAGGCGGGCGGTGGTGCGGGTTAGCCCGGGGTAGTTGCCTTCGCGCCAGATTTTGACGCGCTGGCGGATGAAGTTGACGGTTTTGTTTTCTTCTATGCGGTCGGCGGTCCAGTCGCCGAGGGTCTGCTGCTGCATCCCCTTGCCCTTTTTGCGGGGCTGAGCGATCGGGACGAAATAGGAGCTGATGCGGCGGGCGGAAATGAGCTCGTTGGTAATGCCTTCGTCGGTGAAGCGGAAGTGGCGCTGGGGCTCGTCGAAGGGGGAGTTGATGATCGGATTTTGAATAACGGCTTGATTGGTCACGGTGAGCAGCCCGAGCGAGGTCCTGATCTCTTCTCGACGGCAAGGATACTACTCCAGACCTTACCTTCAACCAAACGCGATAATCGTGGAAATTCCCTACATGCACTGGCGATGCACCGGTTTGTTCATAATGACGATGTTTCGGAGATAATTTGGCTGGAACGCTGGCGCACATTCGATTGGTGTGCTTCGGGAGGCGGTGTAGAGAATGGCGATGAGGCGTGAGGGGAGGGCAAGGGCGGAGACCGGGCAGGATGTGGGCTGCTGATGGTTCTTGTTTCGGGGTTTTGACGGCTACAATCCGATTATGATAGAACTGGGTGTGAATATTGATCATGTGGCGACCCTGCGGCAGGCTCGGCGGGGGTGTGAGCCGGATCCGGTTTGGGCGGCGGTTCAGGCTGAGCTTGGGGGGGCGGATGGGATTACGGTTCACCTGCGCGAGGATCGCCGCCATATCAATGATCGGGATGTTGCGCTGCTTCGTGCGACTGTGCAGTGCAAGCTGAATCTGGAGATGTCGATTGCGGCGGAGATTGTCGAGCTTGCACTGGTGACCCGCCCGGCCCAGGCCACGCTGGTTCCTGAGCACCGGGAGGAGATTACCACCGAGGGGGGGCTGGACCTGTCGCGCGATCCGCGAAAAGATCGCGGCCATCGTGGGGCGCCTGCGCGATGCGGGGGTTTTTGTTTCGGCGTTTATTGATCCGGATGCGGCGCAGGTGGAGCTGGCCCAGCGCCAGAATTTTGATGCTGTTGAGCTTCACACGGGTGAGTATGCCAATGCGGCGTTTGGATCGCCGGTGGCGGCCGTGCAACTTGGCCGGCTGATGCGGGCGGGGGCGCTTGCGTCTGAGCTTAAACTCCGGCTGCACGCGGGGCATGGTTTGAATTACAGAAATGTTCTGCCGGTGGCGCGTATCCCCGAGATGCGCGAGCTCAACATTGGCCATGCGATTATTTCGCGTTCGATTTTTACGGGGTTGCGGGAAGCCGTGGGGGAGATGAAGGCGATCCTGTGCTCATCGATCTGATGGCGTCTCACCCGTCGACTCGCGAAGTAGCCCGGAGTCGTTTGAAATTAGGAAGAGCCCTCACCCCGACCCTTCCACCTCCCGCTGAAGCGGGATCCCTCTGGCGTACCGGGAGAGGGGGAAAGAGAAGCGGGTGCTTCTAACTTTCAACTTCTGCCCCCCTCACCCCCCCACTCCAGATACCTCCACCGAGGTCAGGCCTTCGCGGATGGCGTATTTGGTTAGTTCGGCGACGCTGTAGAGGTCTAGTTTGCTCATGATCTGGCGGCGGTGGGTTTCTACTGTTTTTACGCTTACGTGCAGGATCATGGCGATCTGTTTTGTTGCCTTTCCCTCGGCCATCAGTTGCAGCACTTCGCGCTGCGCGGGGTGAGGGCGGAGAAGACTGATGTTCCCGAGGCCGGGACGCGGCGGACGTAATCGTCTACCACTACGTCGGCGGCGCCTGGGCTCAAATATACCTTGCCGGCCAGGACGGTGCGGATGGCGGCGACCAGTTCTTCGACGGCTGCGTCCTTTAAGACATAGCCCACCGCGCCGGCCTTCAGCATCTCGGCCACGAAGCGGCGGTCGGAGTGCATCGATAGCCCGATCACCTTTAGGCCTGGCTTGCGGTCCAGGATGCGGCGGGTGGCTTCGATGCCGTTGAGGTCTTTCATTCCCACATCCATGATGACCAGGTCCAGCGCTAATTTCTCGGCCAATTCAACGGCGGATCGGCCGTTGTCGGCTTCAGCGACCACTTGCAGATCTCCCTCTCCCTCGAGCAACGCCCGGAGGCCCTGCCGGAGCATCCGATGATCGTCCACCATGAGCACATTAAGCTTCGACATGATCGTCTCCGTTGGTTGGTTTGACGGGACCGCCCAGGGCGCCACCAGTTTCACGCGCGTGCCGCCGCCGGGGCGATTGGAAATTTCGACTTCGCCACCCAGATGCGAGAGTCTTTCGCGAACGCTGAACAGCCCATAGCCGCCCATTTTCGGCGGCCGCTTGAGCTTTTTCATCCCCACGCCGTTGTCTTCCACCACAATCACTATGTTATCCAGGTGTGCCGAAACCGACACCGTTCCCCGCGATGCGCGGGCATGTTTGATGACGTTTACCAGCAGCTCGCGCACGGCCTGAAACAACAACACGCGAATTTCGTTCGATGCGGTTTTGACGTTGCCATCGTCCTTGAAATCAAAGGTGATTCCCTCCTCGGCCTTTTGTTCGGTCAGCCATTGAAGCGCGGACTCGAGGCCAAGGTCGTACAAGAGCGGCGGGCTCAGCTCGAAGCTCAGCGAGCGCGTCTGCGCGATCGTCTGCGTTACCAGCCCAATCACTTCTTCTAGGGCAGGCACGCACGGCTTGTTTTCCGGCTTGTGCCGCATCGCGGCCAGTTTCAGCTTGATCATCGCCAGCGTCTGGCCGATGTGGTCGTGGATGTCATTGGCCAGCCGGCGCCGCTCGCGCTCTTCCGCGAGCGACAGTTCCGATGCCAGCCGCCGAAGCTGCTGGCGGTTTTTGCGCATCTCCGTTTCGATTCGCTGTTGCTCGGTGACATTGCGGATGATCCAGCGCAAGCCTTCCAAGGCCCCCTCCCAGCTTCGCACCGATCCCACGGTGACGTGCGCCACGACGGGCGGCAAGTGCCGGGGCGTGAGGCGCATCGTCCACATGCCGCGCTCGGCGTGGCGCATGGCGCTGATGATCTGCCAGTAGAGCAGCCGATCTTCCTTCTGCACGCAGACCAGCAGCGGCTTGCCCACCACGTACTGCACGGGGATGTTCAACATTGCCACGGCCGCGCGGTTGGCCTCGGTGATGGTGCCCCGGCCATCGGTGACGAGATAGCCGTCGGGGGCAAGCTCGAATAAGTCCTGGTAGCGATAGCGTTCGGTTTCGGCCTCGGTGCGCGCCTCAAGCAGTTGCTCCTCGGCCGCGCGAAGCTCTTCGAGGGCGGAGCTAAGGCCGACAGATGCTTCCAGTACCCATTGGGGCTCGAGATCGCGGCCGTCCTTGACGTCCTGGGCGTTGGTCTGGAGATTCTGGAGGCGCGCAGCCAGAGCGTCCATCGCCCCATCAAAGTCTTTTCTCTTCGACCCGCCAGCCATTGGTGATGCTCCACGCAAACCGGTCGCTCTGGTGTACGCCTAACTGCGCCCGGATGTCAACGAATATAAATCCCGCCCCTCCCGCATGGGTGGTTTTTTCACCCGCCCTCCGTCGCCGTTCCGCGTTCAACCACGCGGCCAATCGCTTCCAGGAGTTTTTCAAAATCGACGGGTTTGGTGATGTGTTCGGTGAACCCGGCCTCGCGGCTTTTACGCACGTCCTGCTCTGCCCCAAACCCACTGAGCGCAATGGCGCACACGTGCCGTGAACGGGACAGTTGGCGCATCAGATCCAGGCCGCTGCCATCGGGGAGCCCCAGATCGCTGATGATCAGGTCGAAATCCGCCTGCTGCGCGATGGTTAGGGCGGATTCTTTCGATCCAGCCAATTCAACCTGATGGCCTTCTCCGGTCAGCAGCCGCGCCATCACCCGCGCTGTGTCCAGGTGGTCCTCCACGACCAGAATCGACAAACACCGGTCACTCGCCGCTTCTGGGGCGGCATGGCGCGTTGGAGCATCGCCGGGCGTGGGTGTGGTTCGCATCTCCACTTCGAACGTGGAGCCGCGCCCCTTCCCCCGGCTGATCCCTCGAATGCTGCCGCCTTGCGCCTCCACCAGCGCTTTGGCGATGGCCAGCCCCAATCCCAATCCGGCTGGATTGCTGTGTGTCCCCGGCAGTGCTTCCTGCTCGAAGGGCAAAAATAAGCGGTCCACCTGCCGCGGGTCCATGCCGATGCCGGTATCGCTCACCAATACCCGCACCACCCCTTCGCCATCGGCACCGTCGGCCCGTCCGTTGATGCTCCGGATCGAGATCGACTGCCGCTCGGCGGTGAATTTGATTGCGTTCTTTAATAGATTCCAGAATACCTGCCGCAACCGCACCGCATCCGCATAGACGTGATGCGACTTGGCCGCCAATCCCAGCGACAGGCTCAACCGTCGCGCTTCGATGTCAGCGCGGCAGGACTCGACGACTTCTTCAATCAGTTGATGAACGTCCAGCACTTCCAGGTTCAGTTGGACTTTGTTGCGCGCGATCCGGGTCACGTCCAGCAGGTCGTCAATCAGGCGCACCTCAAGCTCGACGTTGCGGCGGATCATCGAAAAATCGGTTCGAAGGGTTTCGGGCATCTCCGAGCGCGTCTCCAGCGCGCTCACCACCGCCAGAACCGGCGTCAGAGGCGTGCGCAGCTCGTGGCTTAGCATCGCAATGAAGCGGTCCTTGGCCTCGTTGGCCTGCGACGCGGCCTGTTCCTTCATGATCAGCTTCCGCCGCTCTTCCTCGGCTTTTTTCCGCTCCGTCAAGTCGGTAATGGCGGTGCGGAAGCTCATGCCCCCGCCTTGCCACTTTGGCCCTCCCCGGGCTGATAACTGCACGACAATGGGCGTCTGCCCGCGCGGCGCCAGCGTCAATTCCCCCACCACCAGCCCCTGCTCGTCCCGGCACCGCTTCATGAATGCCAGGAAAGCCGGCCTGTCCTCCTCCGCCACGTAAACCAGCAGCGGGTTGCCGACAATTCGGCTTCGTTCGGTTCCCAGCAGACTCGCGCCTGTGAGGTTGATCTCCTCAATCTGGCCGATGGGACCCAGCGTCACATAGGCAATGGGCGCAAAATCGTATAGATCGGCATAGCGGTCGCGGGATTCTTCCAACGAGTGTTGAAATTCCACCAACTGCTCGTTTTGAACGCGCGTCTCCTCGCGAAAGACCTCCAGTTCGTGCGCCGCCGCCTCCAACCGCCGCAACTCCGCCAGCAGTTGTGGCTTGGTCATGCGTTCGTATCTGGCAGGTCCTTCACGCTGCTTCATGAGGACATCCCCGAACCATTGGTGCCGCGTGGTTCCTCAATCGCCATCAGCACCACCGCCGCAACGCCCGGCTCCCTCCGCACGCGCCGTGCCGTGAGCCGCAGGGCCCCGCCGGTTCCGCCGCCCGGCTCCTGCTCCACCTCCACGTTCTCGTAGGTTTTCTCCCGATCCAGCACATCCTGCAACAATCCCCGCAGCCGTGGAATGTTCCACCGCCCACCTCCCAGCTCGTAGAGCAACTGCCCCTTGCCATCCTGGGCTGAAGTTCCCGAGGCCGCGAGGAATGAATCGCTGGCCACCATCAGCCGCAGGTTTTCATCCAGCATCGCCAATGGGGTGCGGGCGGTCTTGAAGATCGCCTCGGTAAACGCGCCGCGTGAAATGTCGATGTTGAAGAGCGCCAGGACCGCCCCGTCGATGCGGTTGTCGATGTTCTTGTACGGGCGAATCCGCAACGAATACCAGTTGCCGTTGCGATCCTTCACCTCCCGCTCCTTGATCGTCACCGTGTCCACCGCCTCGGTAATCATCTCCTCCAGATCGGGGCAGTCGATGTTGGGCTTGATGTCGCTGATGGGCCTGCCAACGTCGGTGGGAATCAGATTGAGGACCTTTTCGGCCATGGGCGTGAACCGCCGGACCCGCAAGTCGCTCGATACCATCACGATGGCGATCTGGATGCTGCTCAGCAGATTCACCAGATCGCTGTTTACGAGGCTCAACTCCTCGTTGCGGCCCTGCAACTCTTCATTCACAGTGTTCAGCTCTTCGTTGGTCGATTGGAGCTCTTCCTTGGCGGTGTCGAGTTCTTCATTGGTGGATTGCAGCTCTTCGTTGCTGGAGAGGATTTCCTCGTTGGCCGATTGCGATTCCTCATTGGCCGCCTCCAGGTCCTGAATAATCGACTGCATATATTCGCGGCTGGCGGCAAGTTCCCTCCGCAGCCGCTTGAGCTGATCTTCCTTGTCGTTCTTTTTCCCACGGCCCTTTGCTTCACCCTTCTCGGATCGGGCGTCCTTGCCCGCTGGTTCGGGGCTTTCCTCGAGGATCGGAAGGACCGGCTGCTGGGCGGCCTCGTGAAAGAGGACGAGAAAATGCCGCCCCTCGGCGACGTTCAGCGGCACGACCTCCACGCTCACCTCATGCACAGTTCCCCCCTCTTTCACCCGCAATCCCTCCTTGCGCGCCGGCATATCGTTTTTGCGGGCGTCGTTGATGGCTGTCCGCAAGCCGTACAACAATCCCTCTTTGGCCATCTTCAACAGGTTCAGACTGGCTTCGCCCGGGGCCGGCTCCAGATACGGCCCGGTCTGGCCCCGAAACTGGACGATCTTTAAGTCGTTGTCCACAAGGACGCCTGGCGGCGTGTAGCGCGTGAGGATGATCCGGCTGGCCTCGCTCTGGGCGGTGCCGCTGCGGGGCGTTTCCCGCGGCCGGCGCGGCTCTTCCGAGCGCCGCGCAGGCATGGCGGCCGGGCGAAATTCCATGTCAGCGCGAATCACGGTGGGCTTGCGCATGTAGAGCTTGAACCGTTTGTCCACCACGCGAAACAGATCTGAGTGCGTGCCAATGGTCTCTGCGCCCCCCAGCATCAAAAACCCCGTTGGCTTGAGGGCGTAATGAAATACCTGCATCAGCTTCTTCTGAAGCACCGCCCCCAGGTAAATCAGCACGTTGCGGCAGAGGATCAAATCGAGCTTCGAGAACGGCGGGTCGCGCGTCAGGTCCTGGCGTGCAAATACACAGACATCGCGCACGGTTTTGGTGACCCGATAGCTGCCGTTCACCTTCGTGAAAAACTGCCGCAGCCGCTCGGGCGAAACGTCGGCCGAGATTGACTCGGGGTATAAACCCGCCCGCGCGTGCTCGACGGCGGTTTCGCTGATGTCCGTGGCGAAGACTTGAAGCCGCACCCGCTCGGCGTCTTCTTTCAGAAACTCCAGCAACGCCATCGCCACCGAATAACACTCTTCCCCTGTCGAGCAGCCCGGCACCCAGATCCGAATCGGGTCGTCGGGGCTGCGCTCGGCCATCAGTGTCGAAAAAACCTTGGAGGCCAGCATCCCAAACGACTCGGGCTCGCGGAAAAACCGGGTGACGTGAATCAGGATGTCCTGATACAGGCTTGTCACCTCGGCCGGATTCTGCTGCATGAATTTGATGTACTGATCGACGTTCGTCAGCTTATGCAACACCAACCGCCGTTGCAGCCGCCTGCGGATTGTCGGGCGCTTGTAGTGGGTGAAATCCACCCCCGTCGCCTGCCGCAGCAAGCCAAAGATCCGCGACAACTGCGCTCCCCCACGTCTCCCTCCCCATCATCCGCCGGCGACGGTGGCCGCTGAACCAGCGGATGATGCGCCAAGCGTGAGAGCTCTTCGGCGATCTTCTGCGGCGTGAGCACCAGGTCCACCGAATTGGTGGCGATGGCGGCACGCGGCATGCCATCGAACTTGCAGCTTGCCGGGTCTTGCGCGATGGTGATTCCTCCGGCGGCTTTGATTTCCCGCAAGCCCACCGAACCATCCGACGCGGTCCCCGAGAGAATGATACCCACAGCCCGCCCCTGCCCGTATTCCGCCAGCGAATGGAAGAACTGGTCGATGGGCAAAAACTGGTGGTGCTGGTCGCGTGTCGCCAGGTGCAGCCGGCCGTCGATGATGACCATCTGCATGTTGGGCGGAATGACATACACGTGATTGGGCGCCAGAGCCATGCCGTCGGTGACTTGCAACACGGGCATCTTTGTTGTCGCCGCCAGCAGTTCCGGCAGCACGCTTTCGTGTGTTGGCGCCAGGTGCTGCACGAGAATAAACATCATGCCCGTGTTAGCCGGCAGCGCTCGCAGAAGCTGTGAAAATGCTTCCAAACCCCCCGCCGATGCGCCGATGCCGACGATGGGAGCCGACGGCCTACTTAAGGTATCGCCAAGGCCCAGGTCGGCGGGCGCTTCAACGCGGCTTGGGGCGGCTGCCTGTTTTGGAGGCGATAGGATTGCCGGCGCCTTGCCGGGGGCCTTGCGCTCTGGATCTGCTTTTGGCCCCGCCACCCGTTGCACGCCTCTGGACTTCCCGCTTTTGTTGGACATGGTATTTTTGAGTTTGAGGACAAATAAATCTGAATTACCGCGTCCTGTGTTTCGCGACTCCGACGCGTACCTCCGTTGAAATTGTCAACTTTGGACCTCACCGCCCATTTTGGACGACCCCTGCACCCTGGGCCTCTTATTGCTCTTTCGCCGTCCGTTGGCCGATCGATTGGTCCGTGCCTTTTTCTCGCCGTCGCCATCGAGCAATACGGTCATATTCTTTTTGCCGTTGTTACTCACCAGAATATCGCGAATCAGCGTCGCGTTGGCTTCGGCTTCCTGCGCCTGCTTTTCGTAGCCGCGCGCAAGCGATCAAAATCCTGCTCGTGGGCCCGCCCGGCCATCCGTCTCCGCAAGCCGGCATGTTCCTCCAGCGCCCGCACCGCCGTCCACAACGCCATCTCCAGATCACGTCCCTTTTCGGACAATAGTCCGTCCGAGGAGTAAACGTGCCCCACGTGACAGCGAAACTGGATGATCCTTCCATTGCGCAGTTCCCACAGCGCTCCGCCGCATTCGGGGCAGGTGAAGGCCGAAGGCGGCCCGAGTTCTTCGTGAAGACGCATGCCTGAATCACCGATTTCCGCCACGTCGTGCGCACGATCACCGTTGGGAGTCATGGCTTGCGCTCCTTTGGAACCCGCCCGCTTCACCACCTTGGCCAATATACGCGCCAGCGTCCGCACCGGCTTCACATAGTCCACGTCAACATTCTGAATCGCGCTGGAGGGCATGCTGGGGAATGATGCCTCGGCCGGGTCCTGCGCCATCGCAATGCCACCCAACTCCTTGATAATTCCCAGCCCTTCGGTTCCGTCATCCAATCCGCCTGAGAGCACCACCCCCACCACCCGCGACCCGTAGGATCGCGCAGCGGTCCTGAAGAGGGGATCGACCGCCGGCCGAAAACCATTTTCCTTGGGGCCGCGCGACAGTCGCATCATGCCCTGCTCGATCAGGAGGTGATGGTCCGGGGGCGCAACGTAGATTTGCCCGCTCCGGATCGGCCCTCGATCAACTGCGTACGACGTCGCAATGCCGCCGGCGCGCAATATGATTTGCGGTAACACCCCCGGACTCTGGGGCGAACTGTGTATCGCCAGGAAAATCGATGCTGGCAAATTCTTGGGCAGGTGCCTTACCAGTTCACAGATTGCCTGGACACCCCCCGCAGACGCTCCGACGACCACAATATCGTGTCCCGCCATGGATCTCCCAGATTGAATCACACCAGCCAAAAGGCCAATGCGCCATTTTGCAAATGTAATACCATGAGGCCCAAAAGCGAAGCGAAATCCTTCCCAAATTTAGACGTCGGTGTCAGGTATTTCGATGTAAAGCTGGGGGCTTTCCCGATGGAACGGCCGAAAATGTCTGGTAGATTCCGACGGCATTCAAGGGAGTATCAATGGTTTTGCGCCAAGGTGAACGTTATCTGTTCCTGGTCAGGTGCCGCAACGCACAGCAGGTGTATCTCGTGGGGGATTTTAATGAGTGGTCCACCACGGCCACGCCGATGGAAGCCAACGCTGACAGCATGTGGCGCGTGGAGCTTGAACTGCCCAGCGGCACCTACCGTTTTGGCTATTTCGCGATCAACGCTGCCTGGTTCAGCGACGAAGCGACAACGGGGGCGACGTCGATGCGTGGGGATTCCGAGAGTTCTACCTTGACTGTGACTAATGAGGTGTTGAACTGATTGGTATCCGATTGATTCATTTTTTTCATCGGTTCATCGGTTTCAATCCCCTCATTCCCCCCGCCTCCACAATCCGGCGGCCACCAGCACCGCCGCCATCGCCGCCAGCACCAACTCCCTCCCAATAGGCCGCCGCCCGCCGCCGCTTCGCGTTTCCTCCCCCCGCACCTTTTCCAGCTTCCCGCGCCAATCCACCGCCGCCGCATCACCCACCTTGACCGCCCCCGCGTTCATCGCCAACCGCTCCCCGCCCCGCTCATACACCCCAGGCCAGTTCCCCCCAATCCGCCCCCCTTTGACTGGCTTCCACGACGCGTCCAACCCCCCGCACACGTCGGCCGAGAACTGCTCGCCGCCTTCGCCCACCCAGTCAAAAACGTTTTTCCAGAACACGGCATAATCGGCCATGCGCGCAAACGCGCCGCCGCCGATCCCCACCCACACCTGCCGCACCGCGTCACCACGCACGGCCACCACTGTGCGCTCGCCCACCCGGACGACCGGCGTCCACTTCCCCTCCGGAATGCCAGTCACCTGCGCGTCCTTCATCACCGCCGCCCAATCCACGTGCGCCGTTACCGGATGGGCGGTGACTTGCAATTCGCCCGCCGTACCAACGCGTGTGGTGGCGCTGCCGGTTCCTCCCCTAACCGCACGGCCGGCTCATTGCTCGCCAGCTCCCCGCTTCCCACGCTCATCGCCACGCGCTTTCCATTGGCCCCCGCCGGTTGCTGTGCGGCGTATGCCTCGATCATCCGCCGCAGCTCGGCCGGCAACCCCGTCCGCGCCTCCAGCCTCGGCCAGCTTCTCTTGCGCACCAACCACGCCACATCATCCGCCTCCAAGGCGTCCCCCCCCACCAACCGCGCCTCAACTTCCTCCCCCAGTGGCCCCACCTCCACAAAATAATCCCGCTGCCCCCCCTGCCCCCCTCCCCCCCCTGCTCCGGCAAGTCCACCTCCACCGTTTTCGGTTCGCCTCCCGTCTCCACGCGCAGCGTCGCGCGCTTGCGATTCGATTGATTCCAAACCCGCACCATCACCTGCCCGCCCGATTTGCCCCCGGCACTCTCCCGCGCGGCCACCCGCACGATCCCCACGTCCTCCACGTGCTCGCCTGGCCAAATCTGCACCAGCCGCTCATCCTCCACCTCCAACTGCTGATCGCTGATCAACACCACCGGCCCACGGGTCTGTCGCAATTTCTCCACAACCAGCCCCCGCAGCGCCTCCCGATTCTCCACCGCCATCGCCAGCCAATCCTTCAACACCCGCGCAACTCTCCCACCTCCGTCTTGGTCCCCATGCCGCCATCAAATGTGGAACAGACCACGGCCGGCCGGTGTGGCCCGAGCACCTCCGCCAGCGCCGCCTGGTTCTCCCCGGCCACCTCCCGAAACCGCACGTCCTTCTTCCCCGCCCCGACATGGTGATGCCCTGATCCACCACGATCACCACGGGCTGGGGCACATAACCCGGGTCTACCACCCCCGGCCCGGCCGCGGCGACGATTCCAAGCAGCATGGCCAGCAGCGCGGCAGCCAGTGCGACGGGCGGCAACCGAGGCCGCGACCGCCGGGCCCGCTTGGGCACCGGCCCATCCCAGAACTTCAAATAGTTCACGCCGACATGCCGCCGCCTGCCCTGCAATAACCAGTAGGCGAGGAACGCCCAGGGCAGGAGCGCGAACAGGTAAATTGGGGAAGCGAACATCATCGCCCATCGTACCGTTCATTCGGAGGAGCGACAGCGGGCAAGGAGCCGCTTTCCCCCCGCGACATCCTCCGCATTTTGGGCATTGCACTTGTGGAGTATCTGCCCCGCCAGCCTCCTTCTAAGCGTCACGGTGTGGAAGATCGGATACCGTGGCGATATCTACGACTGACTGGAGCGAATCATGTTGAAGTTGAACACGATTGTCATCGAGAAAAAGAAATATTATCTGGTCCCCGCGGAGGAATACCGCCGGCTGGCCAAAGGCGTCCCCTCATTGCCGGAGAAAACGCGAAACGGGAATTATCCCGCGCTGCCCGCAATCGAAGCCGGCATTGCCCGCAACATTGTTCGAGACAGGGAAGCGGTCGGCATGTCACAAAAGGAACTGGCCGAGGCTGCCGGCATCCGTGTGGAAATCCTCAATCGCGCAGAACGTGGCGTAAACCATTCCCACCATGAGGACGTTGACGAAGATCGAGAAGGCGCTGGCCAAGGCGGGCTTGAAAAGAAAGCCGCTGTAGGCTCACCGCCGCCCCACCGGTGGAAGTGAACCATTGGGCACGACTGGAATCGAACCGGGGATTCAATCCTGCATCTCGAAGATCCTGCCAATGTGCCCCGGATCGTGTGTTGTATCATCGCCATTTCGCGCTGCCGCATCACGTCAGGAAGCGAAACGAAACGGCGAAAGCGGTTGTCGCGTACCCGACCTAGTGAAGCTAAGTCCTGTAGCACTCCGGGCCCCGCGAACGCGGGGGGAGACGCCTTTCTCCCCGGGGCCAGATGGGTCATCCCCTGATCCACCACGATCGCCGCGGCTGGGGCGCGTCCCCCGATCCACCACCCCCGGGCTCGGCCCGCCGCCTGCACTGCAATAACCAGTAGGCGATGAAGAGGGCCAAGGCGGCCAGTGCAGCATCAGGAGAATCGGGCAAGCGAACGTCATTTGCTAATCGTTTTTATTGACTCTGGCCGATTTATAACCGAAAATACAATCGTTTAATCGTTTTGAAGCCTCCAAGGGAGTGGACCTTGAAGCCAGCCGGATATGCAAAAATCATCCAACGCCACACACCTTGCTGTCATTCCGAACTGGCACGAGTCGAATATTACGACCGGCCAAGCGTCGCGGATAGAAGCGCCCAATGGCCAGGTTCGCGAATTCTTTCCGGCCGCGTATGACCCGGGCGATGACCTAGCCGCCCAATTGGAGTTCGCGCTCAAATACGACGGCATCAACTTGTTGATCCTCTCGAAGATCTTTGCCGCCGTGCCGCAGGAGACCATCGCCGCCTACATCCTGTCCAAGCCGACCGGAAAATATGCACGGCGCATCTGGTATTTGTACGAAATGATGACCGAAAGTCGCTTGCCGATCGACGATCTCACCCAGGGCAACTACGTCGATCTTCTCGATCCCGACGACGTATTACACATCACCCGGCAAAGCGGTTCAGCGGCAACGCGTCCGCGACAATCTGCTGGGGATACGCGGTTTTGCCCAACGATCCGGCGCACGCAGAAGATCGCGCAATTCGAGCAGTCGGATTTGGCGGCGCGATGTCGCCAGATCATGAAGGACTATCCGCTTGAACTGCTCAAGCGGGCGCTGAGCTATCTGTACACCAAAGAGTCGAAATCCTCTTTTGAAATCGAACACATCAAACCAACAGCAACGCGCACCGAACGATTCGTGTCGCTTTTGCAATCAGCGGAGAAGGAGGATTTCTTCCACAAGACCGCGTTGATCGAACTGCAAAATCAAATCGTGGACGAACGGTTTCGAGACCACGACTACCGGGCCAACCAAAACTACGTCGGCGAGTCCGTTTCTTTGCACAACGAGCGCGTTCATTTTGTGTCCCCGAAACCCAACGATTTGGCCGGGCTGATGGAGGGCATGATCGCGGCACACGAGCGACTCAACCACGAATCACTTCACCCGGTAATTCATGCCGCGGTGATTGCCTACGGCTTTGTGTTCATGCATCCGTTCGAAGACGGCAATGGAAGAATTCATCGTTTCCTGATTCACAATATTTTATCCCGGCGCGGCTTCACGCCGGCCGGCATCATGTTCCCGGTTTCAGCCGTGATGTTGAAAAAAATGGACGAATACGATGCTTCGTTGGAGGCGTTCTCCAAACCGCTCATGCCGCTCATCGACTACGCGCTCGACGACCAAGGCCGCATGACGGTGGCCAACGACACAAGGGACTTTTATCGCTTCATCGATTTAACGACACAAGCTGAAGCACTGTTCGCCTTCATCCGCGAAACCATTGAAGTTGAGCTGGTGGAAGAACTGCGTTTTCTGGTCAATTACGACAAAACCAAACGCGCCATTCAGGAAGTGGTTGACATGCCTGATCGCCTGATCGACTTGTTTATCCGTTGCTGCTTTCAAAATCACGGAAAGCTTTCGCAGCGAAAGCGCGAGGATTTGTTCAAGATGCTCAGCGATCAAGAAGTGGCCACGATGGAGGATTCAATTCGGCAGGCCCAGGAACCCGATCCGCACTGAGAAAGATTTTCGTTCAGCCGCGATGACCCAACTAACTACTGGGAGGTTATCAACAAGGTTTGCCCTCCGCCCCTTCGCCGTGCAATCTCCTCAAGGCCTGGGCGTGACCGACCCCAGCACCACCGCCCGCCTCGCCCCCGTCACCGACGGCACATTCCCCGGCCTTCCATCCAGCGTCGCCGCCCCCAGCAGCGCAAATGCCACCGCCTCCTTGGCCTCCGACGGCATCCCAATCTCCTCAAGGCTCCACACCGGCATCCCCAACAGCCCGCTCAAATGACGCATGATCGTTTGGTTGCGCGTCCCGCCGCCGCTGACGATCAATTCATCAACATGCCCCACCAGAAACTCACCGATCCCGCGCACGATCGACCTGGCCGTAATAAGACACGCCGTTGCCAGCAGATCTTCCGTTGAGTACTGCCGCCCCCGCCGCGCGACCGCCCTTTCGAAAATCTTCAACATCGCCGGCCCATCGGTGGACTTGGGCAGCCGGGACAAAAAATACTCGTCGCGCAAAACTCCTCAACGACCTCCTGATCCGCCAAGCCAAGCCCCGCCAGCGCCGCCTTCATCGAAGCCAGCCCCTTCTGGAATCAGCGTTCGGCACAAATGATCGCTGATGCAATTCCCGGGTCCCGTGTCAAATGCGATCACATCCTCCATCCCGCCCCCCGCCTTCAGCCACGTGAGATTCGCGATCCCGCCAATGTTCAACAGCACCCGCCCCTTGCTCGCATGGCGAAACAAATGGAAGTCCGCAAACGCCACAAGCGGCGCCCCCTGCCCCCCGGCGGCGCAATCCGCCCGCCGGAAATCGCTGATCACCGCGCATCCCACCTCCGCCGCCACCAGCGCCGGATCAAACCACTGAATCGTCCTCGGCGGATCGTGAAACAGCGTCTGCCCATGCGCCGCGATGGCCGCCAGATGTTGAGCCTCAATGCCATTCGCGGCCAACGCCTCGCGAACTGCCGCCGCATACATTATCGAAACCAGCCAACCGATGCGCCAATTCAGCAAGCTCCACCGTCCCCCGCTCCCGCACGGCCGCGATCATTTGCGGCAAGGGTTTTTCATACGGATGATGATGCCACCCCACCAACACCGCCTTCGAATAATCCTCCCCCACGCGGACGATGGCCACATCCACCCCATCCGCGCTGGTTCCGCTCATCGCACCCGCAATCAATCGAACCGAGGCCATCGTCCCCGAAATTATCCAAACCCAGCCTCCCCCACAACTGCACGCACCTGGCTGAACTTGTCCTGCCATTATCGGCCTGCCGTGACATTCCCTCCGTTGAGCACCCTCCCCTTCCCGGTGTATAATAAAACCATCGGCACCCCCGCCGAACATTGTTTTGGAGGCGCGACCATGGCCGAGCATGACACAAAAAAAGCAGACGAAGAATCCACTGGCGGCAAGACAGCCCTTAAAGAGAAACCCGCCCAGAAGGCCAACCCGAAAAAGAAGCCCCCGTCGATTCTTCCTCCGTGGAAGGTTTTGCTACATAACGATGACAAAAACACACGCGATCATGTCGTCCGCACCATCGTGCAGCTCACTCCACTGAAGGAGCAGGAGGCCGTCGTCCGCATGTCCGAGGCCGACCGCACCGGCGTGGCGCTTCTCCTCACCACCCACAAAGAACGGGCTGAGCTCTATCAGGAACAGTTTGAGTCCAAGAGCCTCACCGTCACGATCGAGCCGGCCAACTAATTAAGAAACCGTGCTTGATCTTATTGTCCAAGCTACAACCCCCTTTAGTACCCGCCGTTCGCCGCTCCCCCTCCCGTGGACAATCCCATGCCCGTCGCGCCTGTTCCGCGTGAAATGGACGTCCCACCCCCCGCCCCTCCCAACGTGCCCCCGGTGTCCCGCATTCTCGGAAGAACATTCGGCGTCCCGGCCGACGCATTATAAGTTGCCCCGCCGGTCCCATTGGCCCCCGTCATCCCTCGCGCCTCCCGCGCTCCATCATTGCTCGCCCCACCCGGCCCGGATGTCCCGGCCTCACCCCGCCACGGATAGCGCGCCGACCTCACCTCATCCTCCTCCTTCGCACACCCACAGAAGCTCCCCAATACAGCCACGATAATCAAAAAGTGTGCTCGCATATCATCTCCGGTTGTCAGAATATCAAATTGAAGGTGGGGAAGGCTAGCGAAAAGCCGGCTACCCTGCGACCACCGCCGCCTCGGTTGTTTCTGTATATTGACAACCTCGCGGGCAAATGCAGAAATGCAGACAACCGTCGAGATCACTTTTTTAGCTGAAAGACCACCCGATGATCGACTTAGCAATTACAGGCGCCGCCGGCCGAATGGGCACCCGCCTTATCGCCCTTGCGAAACAGGATGCCGGGTTCAATCTCGTCGCGGCTATCGAGCGCCCCGAGCATGACGCGATTGCGCGACGCCGGGGAAATCGCGGGGATCGGCGACATCGCGCTGCCGCTCACTTTTGATTTGCGCAAGACTCCTGCGGTGCTCATCGACTTTTCTTCCCCCGCTTCGATGCGCCATTGGCTCAAGACCTGCCGTGATCGCAACATTGCCATGGTCGTCGGCACCACCGGCCTGCAGGAGCAGGACCATGCCATCATCGGTCAAGCCTCGACCGACATCCCTATCCTCCAGGCGCCGAATATGAGCCTCGGAGTCAACGTCTTGTTCCGCATCGCGGGCGAGGTGGCCAAGATTCTCGGCGATGATTATGACATTGAGATCGTCGAGGCCCATCATCGATTCAAAAAGGACGCGCCTTCCGGCACCGCCATGGGCCTGGCCGACGCCATTCTCAATGCCACGGCCAAGACTCGCGATGCATTGGTGCATGATCGCCACGGCGATGACGTTGTGCGCAAGCCTGGTGAAATTGGGATGCACTCACTTCGGGTGGGGGATGAAGTGGGCAAGCACACGGCCTACTTCGCTGGCCTGGGGGAGCGGCTGGAACTCACCCACGTCGCCACCAATCGCGATACCTTTGTTCGCGGCGCACTTCGGGCGGCGAAGTGGGTAGCTGGCCAAAAGCCTGGGCGATATTCGATGGCGGATGTGCTGGGGTTGTAAGGACTGGAGGAGAAGGTTACAGGACGAAGAAGCGCACGGCGTACATCGTAGCCGTGTAGCCGGCGGTCAACACCACCAGGCCCACGGTGAAGTGTACCCAGCGGATCCAATGCGATTGCAGACCATCTGTCACGTTCAACACAAAGCCTCCGGCCGATTCAAGCACTGTTCTCACTCTCGTAGAAGATGCAACAAGCAGCCCCACAATGCCAGGGGCGTGTTCGCCCGCACTCGTCAAAAGCGGCCCTCAGCGGTCCGTCTATCCCACAGTTGCCGCCCGCGCCCGTCACTTACGGATATATCTTAGGCACGAAATCGTTGATGCTGTTGTCCAGGGCCTGGATCATGTGCGCGGCCGGCGAGTCTTCTTCCAACGGCGCATCATACAACGTTTCCCACGGATCAGTGTTTAGCCGCCGCTGCTCGGTCAGCGCATCCACTCGCAGCAGGCTGCCTGGGGTATTATCGGGCAGTGCGTTCACAGCCAGAAAAAACTTTGTCCGCCGCTCATACTGCTTGCGCTTGGGAAATATCCCGTAGGTTTCCCCCGGATAAGTCCGCCAATCGGTGCCCAGCGTGCCGTTTGGGTTTTCCCAGAGGGTAAAGCCGTAGGATTGCATGTACGTCTTTACCTGCTTCTGCAAGTCCGCCGGCGGCATGTGATAGACGCGGGTGGAAGTCGCCCGGCCATCTCCGCGCCGATAACTGCATCCACCTGACGCCAGCGACAGGCCGCAAAGCAGGAGAATCAGTGCAATAGTCCGTCGCTGCATCAAAAACCTCGTCACCTTACTGAAAAAGCGCCTCCACCCCGCATTCAACAGCTTATGGGCAGCAGTTTTACATACTCGGCCTCGATTCGCAAGATCGAGGACTGGCCGATATTAACGTCGCCGTCAGAACTGGTATCGGAGGCGAATGGGGGCGGCGTGAGCACCGGGCGAAATAAAATGAATCGTCGCATGAGTTTCCTCAACTGTTTCTCACTTGGATGGTACCAGCCATCATGCCAACTCGCTTTCTCTCACTAGCCGTACTTCTCCTGGCCGGGGCCACCGCCCGCGCCGACGCTCCGGTCGCCCACAAAGTCCTTGCGCAGGACAAGGGCCACGTCATCCTCCTGAACGAGAAAGGGGAGATCGAATGGGAAGTCCCCTGCCCGGCCACTTCTCATGACATCGTTGCACTCTCCAATGGCAACTTCCTCCTGCACACCGGCGACACCACCATTGTCGAGATGACCCCAGACAAGAAGATTGTCTGGAAGCACGAATCCAAGCCGACCGAAGGCCACAAGGCGGTTCAGATTCATGCCTTCCAGCGTCTCGAAAACGGCAACACGATGGTTTCTGAATCTGGCAACGCGCGCATCATCGAAGTCGACAAAGAAGACAAGATCGTCAAGGAGTTTCCGCTCACCGTCGAACATCCCAGCGCCCACAGCGACACTCGCCTGGTTCGCAAACTCGAGAATGGCCATTACCTCGTGGCCCACGAAAACGACGGGACCGTCCGCGAGTACGACGAATCCGGCAAAGTTGTCTGGTCGTACAAACTTGATCTGGCCGGCCGCCCCGCTTCGGGCGGCCACGGCGTCGAAGGCCACGGCGACCATGTCTACTCGGCCTATCGCCTGCCGACGGGCAACACCCTGATCGGCTGCGGCAACGGCAACCGCGTGATCGAAGTCACCCCCGAAGGCAAGACGGTCTGGGCGATAGAGCAAAAAGAACTCCCCGGCATCACCCTTGCCTGGGTCACGATGCTTGAAGTTCTCCCGAGCGGCAACATCGTCATCGGCAACTGCCACGCCGGGCCGGACAACCCCCAGCTCATCGAAGTAACCCGCGACAAAAAAGTAGTCTGGACGTTAAAGGACTTCAAAAACCTCGGCAATTCAACGGCCGCCCACCAGATCCTGGGCATCGAAGGCAAAGTGATCCGCTGACACCGGTGTTTCGTTACCGGTTACGCCGCTCTCCCCAGTGTCTCCTGAATTTTTTCTAGCAGGACGTCTGGATTGATGGGTTTGCTGACATAGTTGTTCACGCCGGCGCGTATGGCCGTGATGACCGCCCGCGAATCGCCGTGGCCGCTGAACATGATGATTGGCGTTAAATCTCCGGCGTCCCGCAGCGCGGGTCATCGCCAGGCCATCCATCCGGGGCATCTGCCAATCCGTGAAAATTAAATCGGCCGGGGCGGCCCGCAATAGTTCAAGCGCCTCCTCCCCATCGGCGGCTTCTCGTACATTGAGATGCCCGTGGCTGTTCAGCAGTCGCCGCAGAACCTGCCGCAGCCGGGCGTCATCGTCTACCAGCAGCACACGCATGAGAAAACCTCAACGGAGCAAAACCCTTGAGTTCATCGTCGCGCCAGCCCCCTGCTCTGAACATTGCACCTGAGGCTTTTTCCATGAGGCCAATAATCTGCTGCTCTTGGTGGTGAAGGCGTTGGCCTCAAGTCGAATCACTCCCGCGATCAGCGGGTTGCCTCGCTAAAACGGCGGCCGAGGCACGCAAATGGGAAGTCGCGTCGGATATCAATGCAAGGCGATTGCCTACAACGTTTGTCGTCGCCGAGGCGACCGCTCAGGTTGAGCTCGTTGCGGGACGACTCTCGACGCCCTGGCCGAAGCTCTTCTGGATTTGACCGACCTGGAGCAGTTGAACGCCTGGCTCGCCAATCACTGATCAACCTCATTCAAGCATGCGAAGGCGTGCGCATCACATCCAGCAGCGACGCCGGTTGTGCCGGTGGCTCCGACGGCGCACTGCTCAGCATCGACTCAATCAACTCGCGCACCTTGTCCTGCGTCGGATAGCGAATCTCCCGATAACCCTTCACGTCCTCCGCGCATCGCAGCACGGTAATAGCCTGTTCATACCCCTTGTCCGTCGCCAGGTTCACCCGGCCAAGAAGCCCCACGTACCACTCCTGAAACGCCACCTCCCGCTTGTGCCACCCGGGCATCTTCCGCCACCACTTCATGTGCTTCACGATGCTCAGGTGCCAGTCGCGCGTCCTGATCTTAAACCGCACCCGCCACTTGCCGACGTTGAATTCCGGGCTGGTGCAATGCCGGTACACAATCCGATCACCGTTGGCCACGTCCAGCCCGAATTTTGCGATGTCCCGCTGCTTCTTCTCATACCGGGTCAACAGGTAGGCAACATACGGCTCATCCTTAATCAGCATCACCTTGGCCAGATTGAAGATCACCGCCTGCGTCGCCGCGTATCGTCGCTCGGCTGAATCCTGCCGATAGACCTGCTTCACAAGCTCCAGATAGCGCCGGGCCAGGGTGTGGTCCTCATACTGCAACAGATCATAGATTCGCAGCGTCAGGTCATACTTTGCAGCCTCGGGCAAATCCCGCATTTGTTTCATTGACCCCTGCACCAGTTGCTCGAATCGGTTGGCCCACGTAGCCGCCCGCCATCGCGTGCGAAGCAGAACGCGGCTCTTGTTGGTGACCAGTTGTTCCCACGTCTCGGGCATCGGCCGATTCGGCAGCGCCCGCGGCTCCAGCGCCAGCTTCCGCCCGATATTGAACGCCTTGAGGTTCTTGCGATGATCCCGCCGAATCGAGTCCTTGATTGCCCACGCAATCGAATGCGCCGAGACCGGAATCAGCCCCAACTGATACGCCACACCCAGCATCATGATGTTCGCAAACTGCTTCGATCCCAGCCGTTGCTCGCACAATCCCGACAAATCCTTGGCAAAGCTCTGATCCGCAACGCAGTGGTCGTAAATCTCCTTTTGCAGTTCGTCCGGACTAAAATCCTGCCGCCCCAACAGTGCATAAACCGTCGGCTGCTTGTGCAGATTTAACACGGCCGCCGTCCGCTCCCGCGCCGCCACCCGAAACTGCTCGCGCGGATCAATCGCCCGCGCCGCCTCCAGGATATCGATCCCCAGCAACAAATCCGCCTTCCCATAAGGGATGTTCCCCGTCGTATACGCCGCCCGCTCCGACTCTCCCTCGGAAGCCGCGACCGCGGACTTGGAGTCTTCTTTCACGAATGTTATCTGTGAATAAACTCCTCCATTGCGAATCGCCAAGCCCTTTTTGTCAGAGAAAATTACCTTATAGCCTTCTTTGTGACCGGCCCGCACCAGGATCGCCGTCACCACCCCAATCCCCATCCCACCCACACCGGCCATATGCACGCGCCAAGCCTCCCCCGCCTCTTTCATCCCATGCACCCGCTGCGCATCGGGCAATTTATCCAGCGACAAATTCGGCAGCATATACCGCTTGCGGCGCTTGCGGATAATCGTCAGCTCTTCAAAACTCGGGCACGGCTTGACGCTCGTCCCGTAGTCGTTGCTCGTGCGCACACGCTCGCATGCCCCATCGTTCACGCACCACGTCACGTCCGTGTCGATCTTCTTGCCATAATCCGTATCAATCGTCGTCAGCCCCGGGCAAGCGGTCTGCTTGGTGCATTCCAGGCAGTTCTCGCATACCTCCGGCGTAATGTTCATGTGCTTCTTCTTGGGAAGATACCCCTTCTCCTTAATCGTCTTCCGCTCGGCCCGAAGCTGTTTGCGGTGATACGTGATCCCACATTCCTTGTCCGCGATCACCACCTTCACCCCATCCGCCAGAATCGTCCGCTCCAGCACCTTCTTGTACGCGTCCCGATCCGCCGGCGACAACTTCGCCACCGTCAGCGGGCTCGAACCGGCCATGCTCCGCACGATCTGCTCAATGTCCTGGATATACGACCGGTTCCCCAGCACATCCAATTCGGTTCCCGCATGCTCCTGATGCCCCGTCATCGCCGTCGTCTTGTTCTCCAGGATGATGTACGTGATATCCTGGCCCGCCTTGATCGAATTAGAAATGGCGATCTGCCCGGAATGAAAAAACGTCCCGTCCCCCATGAACACCAACTGCTTGTTGGTAATGAACGGATCGATCCCGCTCCCCGTCCCGCCGCCCAGCCCCATGCCCGAATAATTGTGCATGAGCTGCTCGGTCGGCGCGAACATCAACATCGTGTAGCAACCCGTATCCCCATGCGCCACCATGTCTACGGGCGCCGAGTTGTGATACCGCTTCATGTACACCGGGTCCGCAAAGTTCTTGCGGATCTCCAGCAGTACCGATGATGAATCCCGATGCGGGCAGCCGGGGCAAAAGGTCGGCGTTCGCGGCACGATCTTGTCCGTCAAAATCTGCAACTTCGCCTTGCTCGCAATCCGAATCCGCTCCATCTCCGCCGTCAACCGCCCGTTGCGCATCTCCGCCGGCAACTCCTCCGTTGCCTTGATCAGCGGAATCAGCAACTGCGCCAGCACCGAAGGATTCAACCCCCGCGTCTCCGGAATCCCCTCCCGCACTAATTCGCCACTCGCTTCTGAACCCTTCCCCGGAAACCTCTTCCCAAACAACCGC
This sequence comes from uncultured Phycisphaerales bacterium, assembly GCA_963788015.1. Lineage (GTDB taxonomy): Bacteria > Planctomycetota > Phycisphaerae > Tepidisphaerales > Tepidisphaeraceae > JBBRHH01. The sequence continues at coordinate 34,845 of CAWBEY010000005.1, read as the reverse complement.
CCCGCAATATCCGCGGCCTCTTCATGCGGCAGCGCATGAAATATCCCGTCCCTAATGTTCTTCTCCAGAAAGCTCCGCCGCTCTTCAATGACAACAATGTTCTTGCACAGCCTGGAAAAATCCCGCACCAGTTCCACATCCGCCGGATAGCTCATCCCCATCTGCAAAATCGGAAATACGCCCGACAACCCAATATCCGACAACACATGCAACAAATACGGATGCCCCATCCCCGTCGTAATAAATCCCAGCGGCGCAATCCCCCCATTTGAAGCATCGGCCGCCCGCGCATGATCCCAATGAATCTTGTTGATCCCCAACTCCCGCGCCCGCTTCATCGTCGCCGCAAACCGCTCCGACACCCGCATCTCCTGCTGCCACGTCCGCGGCGGCAACAGCACCCGATTCAAATCAATCTTCGGGGTCTCCAGCGCAACCCGCTGATTGGTATTCAGTTGCGGGAACTGGTTGACCTTACACTCCACCGTCCCGCCACCATCCGCCTGCGCCGTCGTCACGATAAACCCAATGTACAACCCCGCCGCCTGCGACAGCTTGAACGAATGCCCGATCCAATCCTTCAATTCCTGCGGCCCGCCCGATTCCACCACCGGCATCCGCAAATGCTCAAACAAAAATCGGCTATCGGCAGGCACCTGCGTGCTGTCGCACCACGGATCCTCCCCCGAAATCAGCACCGCGCCGCCCTCCGGATGCGCCCCCGCCAGATTACCCAGCGCCAGCGCATCCGACGCCACGTGTACCCCAACGCTCTTCATCGCGATCAGCGCGCGGCACGGCAGCATTTGCGACCCATTCATCGCTGCCACCGCCAGCGCTTCATTGTTCGCCTGAAACGCGCGAATGCCGTTCTTCTGTAAGAGGTCTTTGATGTCGGCAAGGTTGTCGAAGAAACCCGCCACCGGAGAACCCGGATACCCGCTGAGCAGGTGTACGCCGCCTTCGACTTCAAGGGCGGCCTTCACCAGCAACTCGTTGCCAGTAAAAACCTCCCGCCCGGATCCCGCCAAAAAACGAGGATCGATCGCCATACAGTCAGTCCTTTTGCGGTTTGATCCGGGCAAAACCCAGGACCGCGGCGTGGCTTACGGCTTGTAAACGCAAATCAGCAAAAGCCGCAGGAGACGCCGGTTTTTATACCGCAAGGTAAGAGACTCTTGGCCCCATCCGGGAGCTGATGGCCGGCGGGGTGTCAAAAATTAAAACTAATCTCACGCGCTGGTCAGGCCAAAAGCCCGGGGTGAGGGCAGGCATTCTACCGCCCACCTCACCCTAAGGATAGACCACCCGCCTATAAATCGACTTTCCCCCCGAAAATCCCGCAAAAAGCCCTCTACAGCCCCTTCACCCGCCCCACCATCGCCTCCACCACCCGCCGATGCGCCTCTTCCAACCCCATTTCCAGCTTCAGCCCGGCCGCCCGCGCATGGCCCCCTCCACCAAATTGTTCCGCGAACCGCGCCACATCCACCTGCCCCTTGCTCCGCAAACTCACCCGCACCGGCCCACCCTCCTTCGGCTCCGTCACCACAATCGACACCTCCACCGTCCGAACCTGCAAGGGAATGTTAATCAAGTTCTCGGTGTCCGGCACGTTCGCACGCGTCTCCTCAAAATCACTCTTCCGCACCGTCATCACCGCCAGTCGCCCCTCGCACAACAGCTCCAACGACTGCTGAGCCCGAGTCTGCAGCGCCAACCGCTCCGCCCGCTCATTCTGATACAGCAACTGATATAGCCGCTCCGTCTGGGCACCAGCCTCCATCAGCATCGCCGCCAGCCGCATCGTGAACGGCCGGGTGTTTGAATACTGAAACCACCCCGTATCACTCGCAATCGCCAGATACAGCGCCGATGCGATCCCCTGGTCAAACCCAATCTCCCACTGCGTCAACAACTCGGCCACGATCTCCCCCGCCGCCGCCGCTTCCGTCACCACCAGCTTCAAATCCGCCCATTCCTCCTGCGTCAGATGATGGTCAAGCACCAGCTTCGGCTTCCCAAACTCCGCCACCCGCTCCCGCAACCCCGGCAACTGCGACCACGTTCCCGTATCCACCACCAGCAGCGCATCATATGAATCCAACACCAACCCCCCAGGCCATCCCTTCTCCGCATCGTGATGCACAATATCGTTCTCACCAAAGATAAACGCGTATTTGCTCGGCAGATGGCTCAGCAGCAACACCTCCGCCTCCACCCCCACCTTCCGCAGCCCCATCACCATCGCCGCCGAACTCCCCAGCGCATCCCCGTCCGGCCGCACATGCGTCGTCACCAATACTCGCCTGCACCCCGACAACGTCGAAACAAATTGCGTATAAGCGTCAGACATTCCCACCCATGATAGTCGCACTGATCCCCCGCGTGAAAACATCGCGCATTTGTCCCGCCTCAATCAATCTGCACCTGTTTCCCCATCCCGGCCACAATCCGCTCCGCCACCTCCACCGCCGCCAGCCCCGCCTCCGCCGACACCACCGGCCTTCCCTTGGTCCTCACACACTCTGCAAACGACTCCAGCTGCGCCTGCAACGGATCCTCCTCCGAAACCGCCAGCGGCTCGATCTTCACCAGATCCGTATAATTTAGATGCGAAGCATCCGCCACCGCGCCGCTCTTTAACCGCGCCGCCGCCTCCCGAATGCTCTCCAGGTTCCCGCTGCGCCGAACAATCACCCCTGTCCGCTTCTGATAATCCACCGACACGTACGCCGCATGGGTAAACACCCGCAGCCGCCGCTCCGTCTTCATCGCCAGCCGCGACGCCGTCATGTTCGCCACGCATCCATTCTCAAAAGTCAGCCGCGCATTGCAGATATCTTCCGCCGGCCCCACCACGCTCACGCCTGCCGAATCAATCCGCGCCACCTTCGACCGCGCCAGGCTCAGCACGATGTCGATGTCATGGATCATCATGTCCATCACCACCCCCACATCCAGGCTCCGAAACGTCATCGGGCTCACCCGGCTCACCTCTATAAATCCGGGATAAAGATCCAGCCGCTCCAGTGCCCGAACCACAGGATTAAACCGCTCGATATGCCCCACCTGCACCAGCGCCCCATGCTCCCGCGCCATCTCCACGATATGCCGCGCATCCGCCGAGTCCTTCCCCAGCGGCTTTTCGATCAGGCAGGCAATCCCACGCCGCAGCAGCGGCTCGGCGATCTTCGAATGATGCTGCGTCGAAACCGCCACCGTCACCGCCTCCACATTCCCGGCTAGTTCCTCCAGCGACTCAAACACCCGCGTCCCATACTCCGCCGCCGTCGCCGCCGCCCTCTCAGCATTGCTATCAAACACCCCCACCAGCCGCACCCCCGCCATCTGCGCATACGTCCGCGCATGCAACCGCCCCATCCGCCCACACCCAACAACGCCAACAGCCAACGGTGAATCCGTCCCAGACAAAGAGGTAGCGTTCGCGGACGATGCAGTGACCATGCCGCTGTTTATACACGCCCCGCCCACCCACACAACGAGCCCCATTCTTGACACCCCGCCCCCACCTCATAAGATGCATTTCCGTCGCGGCTGTGGCGGAATTGGCAGACGCGCAAGGTTCAGGTCCTTGTGATCGCAAGATCGTGCAGGTTCAACTCCTGTCAGCCGCATCCCCCGACAAAGGCGACCCAAAGGTCGCCTTTTTCAATGCCCACCGCTTACTGCCTACCGAACCCTGAAACCCGGACCCTCCCCCACTGCCTACCGGCCACTGACTACCACCCCTCACCCCACCCCCGCCGCCCCCGCCAAATCCCCAGGCAGCCGATACAAATGCCCATACTGATTAAACCACTTCACAAACTTCCCCAGCCCCTCCGCCAACGTCGTCTTGGGCCGATACCCCAGCTCCGCCGTCGAGCGAGTTAAATCCGCAAACGTTCGCTCCACATCCCCCGGCTGCGCAGGCCGGCGATCGATGATTGCCTTCTTCCCCACCGCACGCTCCAATTCCTCAATCAACCCGCTCAGCGTCACCGGATCTGATCCTCCCAAGTTATAAATCCGATACCGGTCGCAATGCTCCAGCGACGCCAGAATTCCCCCCACGATGTCATCCACAAACGTGTAATCCCGGCTGGTCGATCCATCCCCGAACACCGGCACCGGCCTCCCCTGACTGATCAACCGCGTAAACTTATGGATCGCCAAATCCGGCCGCTGCCTCGGCCCAAACACCGTAAAAAAACGCAGGCAAAACACCGGCAGCCGATACAAATGCCAATATGTGTAACACATCAACTCCCCCGCGCGCTTCGTCGCCGCATACGGGCTGATCGGCTCGGCCACCGGATCATTCTCGCTGAACGGCACCCGCCCCAGATTCCCATACACGCTCGAGCTCGAAGCAAAAATAAACTTCTGAACCTTATGCTCCACCGCCGCCTGCAACAGGTGCGTCGTCCCCTCCACGTTCACCCGGCAGTAATATCCCGGCTGCTCAATCGACGGCCTCACCCCCGCCATCGCCGCCAGGTGCAAAATCGCCACCGGCCGCGTCTTCTCCACCAGCCGGTTAATTGCCGGCCCGTCCGTCACGTCCATCTCCTCGATATCCACCGACCCAGTGATGCTCTTGAGGTTCATCTCCTTCCACGACCGGTCATAAAAATCACAAAAATTATCCACCCCAATCACCCGAAACCCCTTCTCCAGCAACGCCTCGGCCGCATGCGACCCAATAAACCCCGCCGCGCCCGTCACCACAATGCTTGGCTGCTTCATAATTAACGTACCCATCAAAACCTCGAATTGTTATCGGACGCCCACCACCGTTTGTCCAGTCTTTCCACCCTTATCTCCACCCGCGCTTTCGTCTACTTTAACCGCCATCCGGCCCATCGTCACCCGCCGCTGCAGCCCCATTGGCCCGCGCGCACGTCAACCGCCGTCCACCCCGACGCGTCACCTCTTCTGTTCAAAAAGAATGCGGAACCTGTCAATTATTTGGCGCCGACCTAAAGGAGATGCATGCAACGCTGACTTCCGGGTTCGCCTCGTGCCCGCGTCTCGATAGCTCCATTGCGAACCACGCAAGATGTTGTTCAGGGGCAGCCATCAAAGCCGCTTCTTTTAATGTGTCCCCTGTGTCCACTGTCCTAACACCTAAAGTGGCTGCCCCCTATGTAGCCGGCGACAGCAGGAATCCAAAATCTTCGCCCGTATTGTGACGCCCCAGCCCCACGATTTGGCCTTTGGTGTTGATGGACATGGCCTGATCCAGGTTCCAGCCAGAGTTGGCGGGGAGCAGGTTGTTCAGCTTGGTAACGGTGGCTCTGGCGCCGGTGAGTTGCCAGAGAAAGGCGGTGGAAGTGCCGCCGCTGGTTTCAAGTTGGCCGACCACCTGATTCTTCGAATTGATGCTGGCTGGCATGACCGTGGCAAACCCGGCCGGAGTGGCGATGATCTTGAAGGAGGTCTTGCCGGGGCTGAAAGCGCCTCGGACAAAGCCGTGAGTATGGTTGTCCTTCCCGATATAGAAGCCGGTGATAAAGCCCTTGGCGTTGATGGACACCGCTTCGCTGTCGATGGCACCGGGTGGGGTGATGTTGGTGATGGACCACTTGGTGCCTTTTTTGGTCCACAGGACGGCGTGGTTGACGAGGTCGGCACCCGAGGACCTGCCGACAATGACGCCGGCATCATTGATCGCCAAGGCAGCGCAGGTGGTGGGGAAATTGGGGACGGGGCCGTGAGCGGCGAGCTTGGGAAGCGCGGTGAGCACGCCCTTGCCCGCTGCGTTCTTTTGCCAGACGAACCCGTTTTGTGCGACGCCCAGCGTGCCGCTGACACCCACGACCTGGCGCTTGTTGTTGACGGCGTAAGCGATGGACCCTTGGAGCTTGGGAAGTGTGCCCAGGCCGGTGGTGGTAAACGTGTTGCCGGCGCCCAGTTGGGAGAAAAAGGCGTGCTGGGTGAAATTGGAATCCTCATACTCCCCAACAAGGTCGCCTTTATCATTGCCCTTGGAGAAGCTGCTGCCCAGATTACTGACCTTCAGGGGCGACTGGAAGCCAGGAGCGCCAACATTGGGGATCAGTTCCGTTGGATTGCCCAGGTCGGGCAGGGCGAGGGAGGCGGGGCCGGTGCCCGACACGGCGCCTTTCGTATTGACGTCAATGCCGGTGTTGGCAGTAGCGTTATTGGCGTCGAACGAGTCGTTGACGCCAAATGAAGCGCCGGCGTCCAGGCCAAGATCGGCGATTGTATAGGTGGTGAAGAGGCGGCGACCCTCCAGTGATTCGAGGAGCGGGCGCACGGAGAGCGACGATAAATCCCGAGATAGACGGAGCATGATCTGACCTCTAGGGAAAGTTGACGCCGAGGGTGGGAGAGATCGCGCCAATTGCCATCCACGCAATCACGGCGGCCTACGCCGCCATACCGGGCGGGCAGTCACCATAGCAAGTGACGGGAGGATGTCAATATTTGTACAAAAACGGCAATGTTTTAGGTGGTTGACTGTGCCGAGTGGAAAGCTGTCCGTGATTTTCCCACTCCTCAATCTCTAGAAAAACCCCCTTCTCCAAACGCCCGGCGCTCCGATCTAATCTCCCGGTCTCACCCTTTCACCACCGCCGGCTTGAAAAACTCGATGACGTACTTGATCACCGCCGGCTTCAAATCCTTGGTCTGGATCCCGCTCACCTCCACCAGGTAAGCCGAACCCTGCTCCAGTTTCACTCCCACCGGCCTGAATATGATGCAGTTGGAAATTCCAAACCCGCCCAGGTTCACGCTGTTGAAATCAAACTCCATCGCTTTTCCCGTTCGGCGCAATCTTGTTTTGCGCGATCTGCACCTGCACCGGCATCACCGTTACCTTCACGCCCTTCTCCGTCGGACGGGCATACTTCGCCTCGTTTAAGGTCAGACTCCATGCGTGCCGAGTATCGAAATGCGTGCTTGGAAACAGGCCCGGGCTCGGACACGCGACGTAATCAAAATCCGGCACTTCCTGGCGTGATGAGTCCATCGACCACATGGCCGAGAACCCCTTGAAGCTCGCAAATCCCACCTTCCCCATCCGCGGGTTCAAACACCATCGCCGATGCCCCAGCCGGTCGATATTGGTTGAGTCGGAATCGTCCATGAATGCGTTCACGCTGGCAACGCACATCGCGGCCCTGCCGCCGCTTCGCTCGTAGATGTTGCTGTGGCTCGTTCCCGCGTAAGCATACTTGTATTGCTCATCAGGCCATCCCGGATTGGTTGGCGTGTGGCTCAGCTTCCCAATCACCGCCAGTATTCCGGCGGCCGCCTCGTCGTGGGCACAGTACACCGGATCAAGCATCATCCCCTCAAACGGGACGTAACACAGATAGCGATACTCCATCAGCAGTCGCACCGCGTCGTCCCGGTCTTTGGGCGAATCATTTCCGCCCTCGTGCGGCGGGATCGCCTCCGACGGCGCGGCCATCTCCACTTTCATCTTTCGAATCCGATTCAGCTCCGACATCACCATCGCCGCCGACGCGGATACACCAGCACCCCATCCACGTAAGTTCGATCACTAACCGGCGCCCCATCCTTGAATTCCCCAATTCTTGATGCATCGCCAGCCTTGTATTCGGCCGACCGGGCGATGTTCCCCTTTTCGTCATACTCCACCAGCGGCCCGTCCAACTGGCCCTTTTTATAATTCTCCTGAAGCTTCACCTTCCCATTGGGATAAAACGTCTGCCGCGTTCCATCCAGCACATCATTCTTATAGCTGCCCCGCTCGATGCGCTTTCCATCCTCTGAAAAGAACGTATACGGCCCCCATTTCGCCCCGGTCGCATTGACCGCGTACCGCGCCTTCATCTGGCCATTGTCATAATGCTCATCGGCAAACCCCGCCTGCGGCCCCGCAGTCTTTGCTGGCTGGGTGGTCGCCGCCACGCCGGCCTCTGTTCCCTCCGCCTCTGCAATTGCTTCATCCGCCGCTTGTGTTGCCGGCCTGGTCGCGGCCTGCGTCTTTTGCTTCTCCTTCAGCCGGGCCATCGCCTCATCAACCGACACCTGCCCCAGCGTCATCGACGCTGCCATCAGCCCGCATATCAAGCCCAACACATACCGCAATTTCATGAAGGTTCCCTCGTCTGACCATCCAGCATCATTTGAGGGCCAAACCCTGTCAAGGTTGCCTGGTCCCTACAATCCCTGACATGCGCCTGCTCGCCACCGCCGACCTCCATTACAACCACCGCCGCTCCCGTCCGTTGGCCGAGCAGGTCATCCACGACATCAACGCGGCCGGGGGGGATGTATTGCTTGTCATCGGTGACACCGCCTCGGCCGACGGTGATGCGCTGGAGGAATGCCTCTCGCGCTTCCACTGGGCCGGCCCAAAGCTGTTCGTCGCAGGCAACCATGAGCTCTGGACCGCCGGCCCCGATAGCCATCACCTGTTCACCCACGTTCTTCCCGGCCGTGTCCGCGCACTGGGCTGGCAGTGGCTGCAAACCGATCCGTTTCGAATCTGGGCGAATCGCCATCGTCGGCTCAATTGGCTGGTATGACTACTCCTTTGCCCAAGCTCACCTCGGCATCCCGTTGCGCTTCTACCAGTCCAAAATCTCGCCCGGCGGCGCTGAGGCCCGCGGGGCATTTGCTCATCTCTTCGAGCACACCGACGACATCACCCCGGCCGCCCGCGAACTTTTCGCGCTGGAACGACGGCCGATTCGTCAAACTCCATCGCCCGGACGAAACTTTCCTCCAGGAGCTTCTCACCGGCCTCAACGACCAACTCTCCAATCTTTCAAACGTCCCGCAGATCATCGCCGCTGTTCACCACCTGCCCTTCCGCCAGCTCCTCCCTCCTTCGCACAACGCGCAGTGGGACTTCGCCAAAGCCTTCCTCGGCAGCCAGAAGATTGGCGATCTCCTCCTTGAATACCCCAACGTCACCCACGCCCTCTGCGGCCACAGCCATTTCCCCGCCACCGCCCAAATTAATCACATCCAAGCGATCAACATCGGCAGCGGCTACCGCCAGAAAACGTACAAAACCCTCGACCTCCCGGATTAGCGCATGCGATGAATCAATTCCCGATCCCCTTTTTCTCCTACTCCGTGTCCGCCCAAGTCCCCGGCATCACCACCGTATGCACCGGCCTCTCCTCGTGCTTTGGCATCAGCTCCAGCACCGTGTTCGGCTCCACCTCACCCCCCTCCGACGACAGATCCGACGACTCCAGGCTCTGCCGCTCCACCAGCCTTGGCCGCTCATGCACCATCCCCATTTTGTAGGCCGAGACGATGATCGATCCGAAGATCACCAGGTAAAGCCCCACCGCGTAGCGTGTTCGAACATAAGCGATCGCACACCCCAGCACGGCGAACAAGATGGCCAGCCCGTAGCTGATTACCACCGTCTGCTTGACGCTATAGCCGCGGGCGACCAGTTGATGATGAAAATGATGGCGGTCGGCGCTGAACAGGGGCTTCTGGTTCACCCACCTGCGGCAGATGGCGAGCGTGGTGTCCAGGATCGGCAGCGCGAAAATCACCATCGACGCCAAAAACCATTTGGGCATCGCTTCGGCAAACAGGATGATCATCACCGCGCAGGCGTACCCCAGGAACATCGATCCAGTGTCCCCCATGAAGATTGAGGCCGGGTTAAAGTTGTATGGCACGAAGCCCAGCACCGCCCCCAGGAGGGCTAGTCCCAAAACAACCCGCACGCCGTCTTCATTGACATTGAACGCCCCGCTGCGCATGGCTAGGTGAATGGCCAGGAACAAAAACCCGGCCGACACCACGCCCGTCACGCCGCCGCATAAGCCGTCCAGGCCGTCCATGAGGTTGGTGGCGTTGCAGCAGCCGATCACGATCAAGACCACGAAGATCGAGCTGGTCCAGATCACCAGCCAATGATCCGGCCCGATGGTGGGCGCGTCGGGGTACAGGATATGAAGCCGGTTCAGCCCCGGCGAGATAAACACCCACGATGCATGACGGCCCACGCCGGAGATGAGCAGCGTTGCGGCGGCCACGAATTGCCCGGCGATTTTCATGCTGGCGCGGATGTGAAACACGTCATCCCACAACCCAAGCAGCACGATAATGCACGCACCTGCGATGATGCTGAAGTTGATGACAATGTGTTTGGGGTAATCTGAGTGCGCCCCCAGAAACTGCGTCAACGCCAGCCCGGCCAACCATCCCAGAAAACACAGCCATGCCCCCCAGATACGCCACCGGCGTATCGTGCATCTTGCGATGCTTGTCGGGCATGTCGATGATGTTGTAGTACGTTGCAATGGTGCGCATCACGGGTGTGAATACGAACGACACGAGGTATGCGGCATAGAAAACGTAGACGTAGGGGTGGACAACTTCGTCAGCGCTGAAGTTTGCGCCGGATGCGTCGATGGCGGCCAAAACGTGGGTCAGCACCAATTACCTCGACAAACTACCAGACGTGCCCCCTGAACATGTGACCACGTGCCCATACGGTATTATTCGACAACCGACGCAAGGCGGTTCAATATGATGATATCTGGCCGCCAGCACCGCCTCCATGAGTCTCTCAATACCACCCGCACAGGATAGTTATGCCGGCGAGCCGCAAACAAGCCTCGCGCTCTTGTGGCTCGTCCGCATTGAGTCCCCTGCCTCTGGACGCTACCCTTCCACCTCGATGAAACGAGCAACCCCTCAACCGAAAGGTGCGACCATGAAACGCGCTCTCGCCTGTCTCGCGGCCCTTGCCCTGGCTTTTTCCATTCCTGCCTTTGCGGCCGACGGGCTTAAAGACGGCGACCATGTTGCCATCATCGGCGACTCGATCACCGAGCAGAAACTTTATTCGGTCTTCATGGAAGATTACCTGCTTATGTGCAGGCCGGCCGCCAATCTCAAGACCACCCAGTTCGGCTGGGGCGGCGAAACGTCCTGGGGCTTTCTGGCCCGGCTCGACAACGATTTGCTTCCCTTCCATCCCACGGCGGCCACCACCTGCTACGGCATGAACGACGGCGGCTATTCGCCGATGGACGAGAACAAGGCCAAACACTACCGCGAAAGCCAGAAGGCGATTGTCGATAAGCTTAAAAAAGCCGGCCTTCATCTGATTGTCCTGGGCTCCCCCGGCGTCGTTGATGCCGACTCTTTCCACAAGAGCGCCGAGGCCGCCACCATGTACAACAAGACGCTGGGCGCGCTTCGCGACATCGACAAGCAAATGGCGCAGGAAGAGGGGATCGTCTTCGCCGACGTCTACGGGGCGATGATGGACGTCATGACCAAGGCCAAGACCAAGTACGGCAAGGAATACATCCTGGCCGGCGGCGACGGCGTTCATCCCGGCCCTAACGGCCATCTCTGCATGGCCTACGCATTCCTCAAAGGCCTTGGCTGCGACGGCAACATTGGCACGATCACGGTCGATCTTGCCGCCAACAAGGCCGACGCCACAGATGGCCACAAAGTCCTCTCCACAACTGCCGGGACCGTCGAAGTGGAAAGCACCCGCTACCCCTTCTGTTTTTTCGGCCCGGACCTGAAGGCTCAGGATTCCACTCGCGGTGTGCTGGAGTTCCTCCCCTTCAACCAGGATCTGAATCGCTTCACCCTCATCGTGAAAAACGCCGGCGCTTCCAAGGCCAAAGTCACCTGGGGCAAAACGTCGAAGGAGTTTGACGCGGCCGCCCTTGAAAAGGGCATCAACCTCGCGGCCGAGTTCCTCGACAGCCCATTCGCCGATCAATTTCAGAAGGTACACGCGGCCATTGCGGCCCAGCAAAACTACGAGACCCGTGCGGTCAAGGAGCTGATTCACAACCTCGCCGGCTACCGCGAATTCGCGGCCGATCAGAAAGACGCGCTCGACAAGATCGGCGCCAGTCTCGTGAAGCACGATGAAGAACTGGAATCGGCCTCGACGGCGGCTGTCAGTCCCGTCAAACACACGATTAAGATCGAAGCGGTTAAATGATCGGGCGCTGACGCGGCGCGAGAGCGACAAACATCAATAAAGATCAATAACTCTGCGTTAGCAAATTGGATGACGGGCAAATGTTCACCTCCAGTCGTCCAATACGCCCTTGGTACCCTCGTTTTCGTGGTTCACCCTTCGCCCCAACATTTCCCCCGGCCATCGGTTATAAAGAGCATCCAAACGTAAACGCCCTTTAACTCACGAGGCAAAACCGACATGAAACGCGTTCACCCTATCCTCCTCGCATCGCTCGCACTCCTTCTGGCTGCCCCGGCCGCTTTAGCCGACAAGGAACTTCACACCTTTAAGAAAATCAAAGTGAGCGGTGAGTTCCTCTCCGAAGGCGCCTGCTTCGCCGACTTTAACAAGGATGGGAAGGTGGATGTCGCGTCCGGGCCGTATTGGTACGAAGGGCCCGACTTTCAGAAAAAACACCTCTTCTACAAGCCCAAAGGCCAGGATCCCAAGCCCCTGGATCCGCACGGCTACTCCGAGAATTTCTTCTCCTTCACCTACGACTTCAATAACGACGGCAACCCGGACATCCTTGTCATCGGCTTCCCCGGCGAGGCCGCCCGCTGGTACGAAAACCCCGGCAAGGACGCGGGCCCCGATCAACTTTGGAAAGAGCACGTCGCCTTCGACTCCATCGACAACGAATCTCCCAACTTCGTTGACCTGCTGGGCACCGGCAAGCCTGTCATCATCTGCAGCACGGCCGGCAAGCTCGGCTACATCCAGCCCGACTATGCCGACGCCGCCAAGAAATGGACCTTCCACGCCATCTCCCCCAAGGGCGGCTGGCAGCGGTTCACCCACGGCATCGGCTACGGCGACATCAACGGCGACGGCAAGCTTGATCTTCTGGAAAAAGACGGCTGGTGGGAACAACCCGCCTCCCTCGACGGCGATCCCGTCTGGACTAAGCACGCCTTCAACTTCGGCAGCGGCGGCGCACAGATGTACGCCTATGACGTCAACGGCGACGGCAAAAACGACGTCATCACCAGCCTGGAAGCCCACGGCTACGGTCTGGCCTGGTACGAGCAGATCAAGGACGACAAAGGCCAGATCAGCTTCAAGCAGCACCTGATCATGGGCAAGCTGCCGCAGGACAGTAAATATGGCGTCAAGTTCACCCAGCCCCACGCCATCGATCTCATCGATATCAACGGCGACGGCCTGAAAGACATCGTCACCGGCAAGCGCTGGTGGGCCCACGCCGGCGGCGATCCCGAAGTGAACAACCCGGCCGTTCTTTACTGGTTCGAGCTCAAGCGCGGCACTGACGGCGCGGTTGATTTCATCCCCCATCTCATTGATGAAGATTCGGGCGTGGGCACGCAGGTGATGGCCGGCAATGTCATGGGCGGAAAATTTCCCGACATCGTCGTCGGCAACAAAAAAGGCACGTTCGTCCACGTCCACGAAACCAAGTCCGTCAGCGACGCCGAATGGGAAGCCGCCCAGCCCAAACCTGTTGCCGTCCCGGCCAAGACAGATCTCCTGGAACAAAAGAAATAACTGAGGCTGCAACGATTGCACCTCCCTGGAGTTCCGCAGCGTATATAGCCAAGACACATAATGGCCGACCATCCCGTCCATCCTCTTCTCGAAGCGCCCGCGGACGATCACGCCGCCGGCGAATCGTTCCACCCCGATTTTCCGCCACTGCCCCTCTCGGCCCTTGGCCCCACCCCTGCCGCCCGAAGCGCCGAGCGAAAGCAATTTAGCTCTGCCTTCGTCCTGTCTCTCGTGGTTCATGGCTTTCTCATTCTGGCGATCATTCTCGCATTTCGCTTCGCCCGAAGCCTTCCTGCCCGTCCAAAGCAGTATGGCGTCCTCAGCTTCACCGATGGCGACGGTCAGGGTGGCGACATCGCCACCCCCGACGACATCCCCATGCCCCGCGTCACCTCGCCTTCCAACAAGTCGCGCGAGAACACCACGACCCTGGAACTCCCTGACATGCCCGCCAGCGTTGTGAGTCCCCAGCCGGCCAGCCTTCCGCCTGTGCCCTTGATCCCACTTGGCGACGCTTCTGATCTTGCGGCCTTCCCCCAGGACACCACGCGCCAGCCTCATATCAAATCTCCAGATCGCCCAACCGACCCCAACACCAATTCCACTCCAGGCGATCCGGCCCCATCGCCATCCAATAGTTCCGCACCGGCCGGCCCCGCCGCAGCGCAACCGCAATCCACGTCCTCCAACCCAGGCATGCCCAGACCACCCCACGCAAAACCATCGGCGGCGGCTATCTCAGTTCCAAAGGCCCGCCCGGAAACCAGCTTCCCATCATCTACCCCCCCGAAGCGGTCCGCCGCCGCTACGAAGGCACGGTCTTCGTCCACGTTCACATTGCCCCCTCCGGCCAGGTGGATGAGGCCGTTATCACCAAATCCTCCGGCCATTCCCTCCTCGACCAGGCCGCCCTCACCCCCATCCGCCAATGGAAATACCCGCCGGAAATGGTCGATGGTCAACCGACGGATCTTACCGGCACCATCCCAGTCGAGTTCACCCTTCATTAACCGGCCTGTGCCATTAGTCGCACTTAATAGGCTTACGCAATAACCTCACCCGCCACACCCCCCACCCCATCCCCAGCACGCCGCCGACATACCCGCCCAGATGAACCCCCCACACCGCCATAAACCGCCTGGGCCGAAACTCATCCCGCCGCACCATTTGCCCAAAATCCGACGACAAGAACGTCAGCCATCCCATGTACCCCGCAACGCCTAGTGCGATCGCACAAGACGCAGTGATTAAGATCACTCCCGGCAAAAGCCGCCACAATCGCCCATACGCCAGCCTTTCCCGCCCCTTCTTCGGATTGTTCGCCAGCAACAGCGCCACGCCCGCAATCAGCCCCACCGTCCAACTGGCCCGCATCCCCACCACCGCCGCCGCCCAATGCAGCCGTGCCGCATCCGGCGGCGTGGCCGGCCCAAGCTGATCCACCAGCCCCTTTCCATAAAAGAAATATTCCCAGGAGATCGTCGCAGTGATCAGATCATTCACCACCCCGTACAGCATTGCCACCCCCGCTGCCCCCATTAGAAAAAGATACTCCCGCCACCGCGTGGCCCGCTCTCTGTTTCTCCGCCAGTCCACCCACGCCAGCAACAAAAGGATGCTCACCCCCACAACAATCCGAGCCGCCAGCCCCGCATCAGAATGCACCCACCATTCCCACGAGAATCGCCGTTGATAACTGCCTTGTCCCAAAGAACAACCCCTAACCCGGCGGCCCGTGGGTCATTGACGGATCATTTAGATTCTCATGCCACACCGGCAGCCGAACGGTAAACGTCGTCCCCTCACCCTGCTTGCTCCGCACGCTGATCGAGCCTTCGTGCTCCTCGACGATCTTCTTTGACACCGCCAATCCCAGCCCCGTGCCACGGTTGCCTTTGGTCGAATGAAACAGCTCGAACATGTGCTTCATCATCGCATCGGGAATGCCCACGCCGTTGTCCGTCACCTCAAGAATCACCTGCCGGCCGTCGCCGTCGTAGCGGGCGCTGACGTTGATCACCCCCTCGCCCATCTCCACGGCATCCATCGCGTTGCTGATGAGGTTCATCAACACCTGGTGCATCCCGTCGGGATCGAGCGGAATGGCCGGCATGTCTTTTTCAACGTCCGCGACCACCATCGCGCCTTTGTCATTGGCGGCCGTCGCCATCAGCTCGACGCATTCATCCACCAGCTTTTTCAGGTTCGCCAGCTCCAGCTTCGGCTCGCGCTCCTTGCTGTACGCCAGCAGGTTCAGCGTCAGGTTGTAGATCTTCTCGAGATTGCGATCGACGATCCGCCATCCCTTTGACGTCTGCACCAGATTGCTTGCCCGAAGCCCCATCTCCACCACGTCCGCCCCGCCGCGCAGCGCCTGAAGGATGTTCTTGATCGAGTGCGACAGGGCGGCCGTGGTCTCGCCGATCGCCGTCAGCCGCTCGGCATACAGACCCTGCTGGTACAGGCGGGCGTTTTGCATGGCCATCCCCGCCTGCAGGCCGATGGCGGTCAGCAGGCGAAGCTGATCGGGCGAGTAGGTGTAGTTCTTCACCGAGCTGTCGATGTAGATGACCCCCGTGACCTCGTCCCCTCCCTTGACGTCCAGCCGGCGCGACTTGATCGGCACGCAAAGGGCCGAGCGAATGCCCAGGCTGTGAACGCTCTTGCCCTTGCTGAAACGGTGGTCGGCCATCGCGTTGCTCGACAGCACGCCCTCCCCCTTTTCCAGCACATAGTTGATGATCGTGCGAGAGGCGTGGATCGAATCCGCCGCGGCTTGGAGGGATCGGGATTCTCCTTGTCATCTCCCTCATCGCGCCGCCGAACCACCTTCGGAATCAGCTCCTCGCGCTTGTCATCCAGCAACAGAAGCAATCCCCGGTCGGCCTTCACATGCTCGAAGACGAGGTCCATCACCACTTCCATCACCTGATCGACGTTGAAGCTGCTGCCCAGCGTCGCGCCAAGCTGGTAGAGGATTTTTAGATTGGTCATGGCGGCGGCCGACGGCTCGGGGACGGCCAGCACCATCGAATCATCGTTGGACGGGATGGTGTGCATGATGGCGCTGTCCATCCCGCTCTCTTCGCCGCTGAGCTTCACGCTCCCGCCGCCCGCGCGAAACCCCCGGCTGAGCGCCAAACACCATCAATGTTCGGCCGATTCGGATCTGGTCCCCGAGGCGCAGCAGATAAGTATTCTGCACGCGATTGCCATTGACGTAAGTTCCGTTGGCGCTGCCCAGATCTTTAAGGATCCATTCCCCGTTGGGATCGGGGTGCAATTCAAAATGCCGGCGGCTGACGGTGTTGTCGGTGAGCGGAAGCTGTCGGCTATCCCTGCCAACCTGCGCGGGGGCGTCGGGCAGCTCAAATCGCCGCCCTTTGTCGGGACCTTGTAACACCAGAAGCGTCAGCACGATCAGGTTCCCACTGTGTCACCAACATCAGTCAACCCACCCGTGCACGTGCATTGGGATTGTGACGGATTACTCGTATCTCCCCACCAGGTCCTTCACTTCCTTCATCACCACATTATTGTAGCGCAGAAGCGTTCCCTTGGCCTTTTCCAGCGCGGAGATCGCGATATTGTACCGCGCCAGCGAGCTCACTTCCGTCCGCCGGGCCTCGGCCAGATCGGTCTGGCGGGCCAGCTTGCGCTCAAGCGTGTTGGCGTCGAGTTCCTGGCGCTGCTCCTGGGTGCGATTCGCTTCTTCAAACGCAAAACGGGCGGCTCGCGCGTGCCGCAATGCTTCCCAGCTCGCATGCACCTCGTTGTAGGCCACCTTCACGTCAAACTCCACCTTCTGCACCAGGCCCTTGTACTGCTCAATGGCCTGTTGGCGCTGCAGGAGCGTGCGGTGCCAGATCGCGCGCGGGCCGCGGTTGCCGATCGGCACTTCAAACTGCAGGCCGATCTGCCAGGTAATCTGCTCCAGCCGGCCTTGCTGGCGGTTGGCCTGTTCGAAGTCGGTGCCGAAGCCGGTAGCGCCGATCTGGCCGACGGCATTCAGGGTGGGCAGAAGATTGTTGTTGGCGGCGTGGTTGATGACCTGGGCGGATTCAATGCGAAAGAGTTGCTGGGTGAGCTCGAGCCGGTTTTCCAGGCCGGTCTGGACCTGGTCGCCAAGCTGGTAGGTGACGGGGACTTCGACGGGCACGTCGGCCGGCACGAGGAGGGTGGGAGAGGCGGCCGGGAACTCCGGATCGTTCATCAGTCCCTTCACCTGCGCCGACAAGTCGCGGACCGAGCGATACGCGTCCACCAGCGTGGTCTCGCGCTGGAGCACCTGAGCATTGGCGTTGGAAAGCTCGATGTTGGAAACGTCGGCCCCAAAGCGGTCGCGGACGCGCGCGCCGGTTGCCCGCGTGGCCTCCAGCAGGTCCTGCTGGATGCCCACTTCCTGCATCGCCTGGTAGAGCTGCCAATAGGCTTTTTCGACGTCGGCAACGTTCTTCTCAACCTTGTCGCGGAAATCGAGCAGGCTGATTTTCCGATCGTTGCGCGAGACGGTGATGCGGGCGCGGGTGGTTTCCGTGCCGAAGTTTTGCAGCAGCGGCTGGGTAAGCTGCAGCGAGACCGTATTTTGCCAGAACGGGTTGATTGGGAAGAACGGCGGACGCACATCCTGGCGGGTGGTGTTGTATTTGAACTCGACATGAGCACCGCTGGCGAAGTCCTGCTTCAACCCGGCCTCGGCGGAGTACGTCAACGACCGGTGCGGCCCAAGCTCAGTCAGCGAGGTGGAGCCGAAATTGGTGTTGTAATCCTTCTGGAACTGAAGGTTCGAAAAGATGGTGGGGTCAAACTTGGCTTCGTTTTCCAATACCTGTGTTTCGGCGATAGCAGCATCATAGCCGGCCACGCGCACTTCGTAATTGTTGGCAACCGTGCGGTGGATCACTTCCTGAAGAGAGATGCGCCGCTGCGGCTCCACAAACGACTGGGTGGTGGGAACCCACTGCGGCCGCGCGGGCGGGCCTTTATCACCATCCACACGAAACTCGCTTTCAAGCGTGGTGGGGGGCGGGCGGTAGATGGCGCGCGGCGTGCCGCTGGCCGAGAGGCGCTGGGTTTGCCGGATGGAAGCGGGGTTGAAAGGGGGCGGCTCGTTGCCCTGGCAGCCGATGATGGCCGTTGCGAGTAGAGTAAGACCCAGACGTGCAAGAGTTTTATTAGTCATGATAGTATTGCGCTATAAGCCCAAGCAGACCGGGAGGCTCGGCCGGTGGGGGCACATCATAGAAGCAGTTGCGTCACGCGCCAAATGGCGCCTAACGAGTAATAAAGAAGAGTGAGGCCGCCAAGGAGGTCGGCGGCGACAAGAAAGCCCTGGCGGCGCCGGCGGCCGGCATGGTGAATGAGGGTAGAGAAGAAACAGACCCACGCAAAAGCACCAAGAAAGACGCCGCCGCAAACCCATGGCAAACTCTGAGCAGGCCCGGCCGCGGCCGGAACGCTCAGGAACCAGAACGCGAGGGTCATGGGATTGAGGAGTGTCATGAGCAGGCCGGTGAGGAAATGGTTCGCCGGCGAGACAGGATTATTCCTGGAATTTTCCAGAGGGGCGGCCGTGCCTGCGGTTTGGTCCAGAATGAAGACTCTGCGGGCGGCCAGGATTGAGAGGAAACCAAGCCAAGCCAGAAAGATGCCGCCGGCCAGACCTAGACACGCATTAAACCACCTGATGTGGAGTAGGCGGTGAAGGCTGAGCGTGGAGAGCAGAAGGTAAAAGCAATCAACGGCCACAGCGCCGCAGCCGACAAGAAAGCCTGCAAGCCAACCATGGCGAAGCGCACGCCGCGCAATCTCCACATTAATCGGCCCAATGGGCGCGGCAGCCCCAAGGCCAAGGGAGAAGCCGGTGAGGAGGGCGGGGGTCATGGGGGAGGGTTCGGGTTCAGGGTTCAGGGTTCAGGGTTCAGGGTTCAGGGGTCAGGGTTCAGGGTTCAGGGTTCAGGGTTCAGGGTTCAGGGTTCAGGGTTCAGGGGTCAGGGGTCAGGGGTCGGGGGTCGGGGGTCAGGGAGGGGAAGTAGTTAGCCCGACCTTGGCACTTTGCACACTCAAACCGGCTTGCAGGCCTCGGCAAGACGGTTTCCATCCTATAGGTCTGGTTCCCCGCCAGCACCTCATACGCCACTCTGGGAAGACAAGGGGGCGCCCTTGCCACGCACCTGCCACGCACTTGCCGCGCACCTGCCCGCACCGCCACGCACCTGCCCGCACTGCACGCACTGCCGCGCACTTCCACAGTCTCGGTTATGTGTCGTTGCGCCAGTTGAGATTTATTTTTGTATTGGCGTCGGGGTGCGCGGGATCCAGGGTGTGGAGGTGAAGGGTGGCGCCTTTTTCGGTCAAGGTTGCATCGATCCAGCCATTGGGTTTGCCGGGGGTGAAGACGTAGGCGACGGGAGGCAGGTTGACCAGGTGAAGGCCATCGCGCTCTTCGTGGTGCCAGTCGTGGGTGTGGCCAAAGAACAGAGCTTTGACGTGCTTGCGGGCCAGGAGGAGGTCGAGGAGGGGCCTGGTGTCAGTGAGGCCGGTAATGACGAGGCCGTCGTCGGGTTGATGATGGATCATGACGAGGGCGGGTTTGTCGGCATTCGCGGCGAGCGCTTTGTCGAGCCATGCGAGTTGTTCGTCACCCACGTTGCCAGAGATGGCCGAGTCTTCATCGAGCGAATCGAGGATGAACCAGTTGGCGCGGGGGGATTTGACGATGAGTGCGAGGCGATGCTCGACGGATTTCTGGCGAGAATCGTCGGCCGGGATGGCGTCGAGAAAACGCTGGCGGTTGTCATGGTTGCCAAGGGTGAGGTGGATGGGAAGGAGGGCCTCGCGCACGGGTGCGAGGGCGTCGAGGAAGGTGGCGTAATCTTCGGCGTGGCCGGCGTGGAAGGCGCAGTCGCCGCTGAGGAGGACGGCGGCGGGGGCCGGGTTGGCGGCCAAAACCTCGGCCGTCACCTGCCGAAGATTGTTATACATGTTCACCTCGCGCGCCACCTTGTCTTTATCCTTGAAGATATGGGTGTCGGAGAGGAGGGCGAAGCGGTGTTGGTCGGCGGCCGGGCGCGTCGCGGGCAGGGTGGCAGCGCCCAGGAGGCGGCGGGAAGCGATTGACAGGCCGGCGGCGGCGGTGGCGGTCAGGAATCGGCGACGGGAGATTGGGGGGAGCGTGAAGGGCATAACCAAAGGCCGACTGAATGATAGGCTGGTTGCGGCGCGGTTTGAACGGTGTATCGTGAATGGCCGCTAGCGAGATTGTTTGCAAGATCAGGTTCTTTCAGGGCGAGGATCATATGACACATAAGCGGTTGGAGAATGGCGGATTGCACGTTGTGCGTGTGGAGTCTCTGGAAGGGCGAAGGTTGTTGGCTGCGAATCCGTTGGATAATAGTTTTGGCGTGGGGGGGCGGGTGGTGACGCCGCTGGGATTTGAGGCCGATTCGCTCCGCGCCGTGGCGGTGCAGGCGGATGGGAAAACGGTTGTGGTCGGGACGCGCGCGAGCAGCGAGGATGCGCGGACGCTGAATTTTACGGTGGAACGATTTAACGTCGATGGATCGATCGACACGCACTTCGGGGATGCGGGGACGGCGACGATTGCCATCTCAAACATTGAAAACACTGAAGATGATTCGGCCAGCGGCCTGGCCGTTGCGTTGCAGGCGGATGGGAAGATTGTCGTGGGCGGAAGCGATCAACCGGTGATCGATGGAGTGTTGGATTTGCCAACGGGGGTGATTGCGAGGCTCAATGCCAACGGGACGGAGGATGCCAGTTTTGGAACAGAGGGGCAAGTGCTCAACTCTCTGAACGGCGACGGGAGCGTGCAGAGCATTGCCATCCAGGCGGATGGCAAGATCGTCGCGGCCGGGAGTTCTGACGGAAGTTTTGCGGTATTCCGGTGCAGCGCGGATGGAACGCCTGATGCACACTTCGGACATGCCGGTCTGGTGACGACGCACCTGGGGGCAAAGTTCGGCAGCAGCAACGCGGCCGCGGTTGCGATTCAGGCGAACAACAAGATCCTCGTGGCCGGTTCGGCACAGAATAGCCTGGCCATTGAGCGATTGAACACAGCCGGGGTGCTGGATGGAACGTTTGGAACGGCGGGAAAGGTCCTGGGCAGCTTCGGATCAGGCGCGAGCGAAGTACGCGCCCTGGCGATCGACGCCAACGGAAAAATCCTCGTGGGAGGAAGCGGCGGCGGGCGATTCGCGGTGGCGCGGTATCTGGCCAACGGGTTGCCCGATGGAGCATTCGCGGGACATGGGAAGGTGGTCAGTTCCTTCGGGGGCGCGGGGGTCGTGAGTGGCATGAGCGTCACGACAGGCGGGAAGATCGTGGCGGCCGGGACGGCGGACGGGAAGTTTGCGCTGGCCCGATACAATGCAAACGGGACGCTCGATGCGTCGTTTGGCGATGGGGGGAGACGCGTGACCGCATTTTCGCCCAAAGCGTTGGCCGGGGGGATGTCGGTTGGCGCAAACGGCGGCATTGTGATTGGCGGGTCACGGATAAGCGGCAGCGAGAGCGACTTTGCCATCGCCCGCTACACAAGCGACGGAAATCTCGACGCCACCTTTCACGGAACGGGACGGCTGGTCCAGAACTTTCACGGGGTTGCGAGCAGCCAGAGCGTCGCCCTGCAGAAGAACGGGAAGGTGGTGGTGGCCGGGACTGCCGGGGAGGCGGGGACGATCAAGCTTGTCCTGGTGCGCTACAATCGCAATGGAAGCCTGGACACGACGTTTGGCCATTTGGGGAAAGTCAGCACGGGATTTGGTTTCTTCGACGAGCGCAACGTTCGAATGCTGGTGTTGGGCAACGGGGAGATGTTGGTGGGGACGTGGCTGGATCAGCCGCAGACGATTGACAATCCCCTGGTGGCCGAGGTGGGGCTGGCGAAATATCGCGCCGATGGCACGCTGGACACGACGTTTGGCCGGGGCGGGAAGCTGATCATCGATGCTGGCGGTCTTTCGTCGGCGTTTGAGCGAATGGCGGTGGATGCGCAGGGGAAGATTGTCGTGACGGCGGAAAATTTCAACGGAGGGTGGGTGGTGCTGCGGCGAAATGCCAACGGCACGCCGGACAATAGCTTCGGGACAAAGGGTCGTGTGGTGACGCTTTCAGGGTCGGTGCCTTCTGGCCTGGCGATCACCAGTGGTGGCAAGATCATCGTCGGCGGCGAAGGAACGGGAACCGACAACAATCCTTTCCGGATGGTGCGTTACAACCACGATGGATCAGTCGACAACACGTTTCATCCCGCTAACGCAACTGCGGACAAAGCGTTCAATAAAGATTTCGTGCCGAGTAATTTGGTGATCGGCAGTGATGGAAAGATCCTGGTTGTGGGCGACCGCCTGACCAATCCAAAGAGCGTGCTGGCGCGCTATCTGGCCAACGGGGCCGTCGATGGAACGTTCGGCACGGCCGGGAAGGTGGTGGAGGATTTCAACAATGTGCGGGCGGTGGTGGAAGGGACGGGCGGGAGCATCGTGACGGCGGGGACACGCACGAACTCGAATTTCTCGACGAGCCTGGTAGTGGCGAAGTTGAACGCAAATGGGACGCCGGATGCGACGTTTGGGACCGCGGGCGAGGCCGTCGTGCCGCTGACGGATTTCGAGGAAGCGCAGGGACTGGCAGTGCAGGACGACGGCAACGTGGTGATCGCGCTTTCGGACGCGAAGCAGTTTGAAGTGCTTCGCGTGTTGGGATAGGACATCCTTTCAGATTGCGTCACTCCGGGACGACGAAGCTGAGGTGGAGTTCGGCGTGGCGGAGGTGGAGCTGGGTCCATTCGGCCCGCGTCATTTGGCCGAAGATGGGGTGGCGGGCGTTCATCGGTTCAACTTGCGTGCGGGCGACGGCGGTGCGGAGGGAATTGAATGCGTTGTCGAGAGAGGCGGCGGCGGGGAAGATGCGGGCTTCGGTTGTCTTGCTGACCCGGAAGCCGGGGGAGATGCCTTTGCGGAGGACGCGGTTTTTCATCAGGCGGGCTGCGACTTTGATGAACCAGGGAGCCTTGACCGGGCTGCCGTCGATGGAGCTGTTGATGGCGGCCGCGAGGTGGGCAAGGAGCTGGGGGAGTGGCCAATTGCCGAGGGTTTTGACATGGAGGGAGGAGGCGAGCATCTGGGCGTCGGCGACGACGGCGTCGAGGGAGGTGAAGTGGAGGGTGCGGCGGCCTTGGACTTTTTTTGGATTGACGGGCATGGCGGCTGATCTTTCAGAAATATTTGGGCTGCAACTTCGGATTTTCTGGCGCGTTGGTTAATCAGGCGGCGGAATATGCAGCATCCGCCGGGTATTCGTCAAACAATGAGGAGCGATTCATGAGCAGCCGTTTTAATCTGACGTTGGTGATGGTGGGTTTTGTTGGCGCGATATCGTCGTGTGCGATGGGGCAGGGCCGGCAGCCGATGCCGGGCGGCGGCGGGGTGATGATTGCGCCGGGGCAGGGAGGGCCGTGGGGGTTTGGGCAGACGGATACGATTCGGTTTGAGCAGTTCATGGGGACGCTGAGCCAGTTGAACATGACGCCGGATTTTACGATTGAGAAGGAGGCCAAGGCGAAGCTGCAGGGGGTTTCGGAGGAGTGGCAAAAGGCGCAGACGAAATTCATGGAGGACAACAAGGACGAGCTTCAGCAGTTGCGGACGGAGCAGATGGAGGCGTTTCGGGATCAGGACAAGGAGAAGATCAAGGAGGTGTCGAAGAAGCTGATGGAGCGCAGCGCGGCCGGGCCAAAGAGCGAGGAGTATATCGCCAAGGCGAAGGCGGCGCTGACGGCGGATCAGGTGAAGGTGGTGGACGCGAAGCTGCAGAAGGATTTGGAGGAGCGGAAGGCGATGATGGAGAAGTGGCGGCAGCGTGAGGGGCCGGAGGGCGGGCAGCGGGGGGGTGGAATTTGAGTCTCGGGTTTTGGAAAGAGGAATTAACACGGAGGCGCGGAGGCACGGAGGAAGACACCGAGATTTCGGCTAGTAGCCAAGGCCACGGGCGGGACGCCCGTGCTACGTTTTCGCGTGACGTGCGCGTGTAACGTTTGGTCGCGGCACTGGCGGGGGGCGGGGCGGGTGAGTAGATTGCTTGGCGCGTCAAATCATTGGATTGCCTGTTCAATACGCTTGGGAGCACCTGCATGAACCGCCGCGAATTTTTGAAGGCCAGTGCTGCTGGGTTGATGGCGTCGGGTCTTGGGGGATATGTCGCGTATGCGACGGATCAGAAGCCGATGCGGGTGGGGCTGATTGGGTCGGGGTGGTATGGGAAGTGTGATCTGCTTCGCCTGATCCAGGTTGCGCCGGTGGAAGTGGTTTCGCTTTGCGATGTGGACAAGCAGATGCTGAGCGAAGCGGCCGAGCTTGTTGCGACGCGGCAGGCGAGCAAGAAGAAGCCGCGGACGTATGCTGATTATCGGGAGTTGCTTAAGGAGAAGGACCTGGACATCGTGCTGGTGGGGACGCCTGACCACTGGCACGCCTTGCCGATGATCGCGGCCGTGGAGGCGGGGGCGGACGTTTATTGCCAGAAGCCCATCAGCATCGACATCAGCGAAGGGCAGGCGATGCTGGCAGCGGCGCGGCGGACGAAGAAGGTGGTACAGATCGGGACGCAGCGTCGCAGCACGCCGCATCTGGTGGAGGCGCGGGAAAAGATCATCAAGGAGGGGCGGCTGGGGAAGATCGGGCTGGTGGAGATTTATTGTTATTACCACATGCGCAACGGCTCGAATCCGCCGGATGAGAAGCCGCCGGAGAATTTGGACTATGAGATGTGGACGGGGCCGGCGCCGATGCGACCTTATAACAAGATCGTCCACCCGCGCGGGTGGCGGGCGTTCATGGAATACAGCAACGGGATCGTGGGGGACATGTGCGTGCACATGCTGGACATGACGCGCTGGATGATGGGATTGGGATGGCCGACGCGGGTGGGATCGGATGGGGGAATTCTGGTGGACAAGGGGGCCAAGGCGAATATCTCGGATACGCAGAGCGCGACCTTTGAGTTTCCGGAGGTGCAGGTGGTGTGGCAGCACCGGACGTGGGGAGACGCGCCCGATCCGAAGTATCCGTGGGGCGCGACGTTTTATGGGGACAAGGGAACGCTGAAGGCGAGCGTGATGAGTTACGATTTCGTGTCGGCCAACGGGAAGGATGCGATTCACAAGGACGTGACTTACGAGCTGGAGCAGTTTCCAGAGGACAAGACGGAAAAGGACTTGGAGAAGCATGTCGCGCCGGCCATTCGGGCGCACATGAAGGACTTGCTGGCGAACATTGCTTCGCGCGGGAAGCCGGTGGCCGACATTGAGGAGGGGTATATCTCGACGGCCAGCTGCATCCTGGCGAACCTGTCGATGAAGCTGGGACGAACGCTGACGTGGGATGCGAACAAAGGGGAGATTGCGAATGATCCGGAGGCCAATGGCTTGATGAAGCGGCCGTATCGTGGGCCGTGGCGGCATCCGGCCGATCCGGTCAGGTGAGGGAGAACGCCTTGGCGGCCGACGACGGGTTGATTCTGGAACAGGTTCGGCAGAATCGGATGACCTGCGGCCAGTGGCGGCTTTTTGAGTCGCACCGGCGGAAGCTGGAGCAGTTGATTCTGCCTGGGGCGGGGGGAGACTTTGTGTGCTGGGGGCGGGGAATTGTAACGATCTGGATTTGCAGTGGGCGACGCGGACGTTTGGCGAAGTCCATCTGGTTGATCTGGATGCGGAGGCGCTGGGGCGGGCGGTGACGCGGCAAAAGGTGGAGGGGCTTTCTAATCTTCATGTTCATGCACCAGTCGATCTGCTTGAGATAGGCCGGGCGGAGGACGCGGGGGCGATTGGCAATGGGTCGTTTGATGTCGTGCTTTCGCCGTGCGTGCTCTCACAATTGATTGAGCCGGTGCGGAAGCCGCTGAGCGGGGATTTGCCGCGGTTGATGCCGCTTGTGGAGGAGATCCGCGTAAATCATTTGCGGTTGATGGCGAGGCTGATGGCTCCCGGGGGTTGTGGGGTGTTGGGGATTGATCTGGTTTCTTCGGATGTCGTGGCCGGGCTGGCGCAGGTGCAGGAAGGGGATCTTGGCGACGTTTTGAAGAGAGTGATTGGTAATGGGCGCGGGTTTGTGGGGCTTGATCCGCCAGCGATGCGGGAGGCATTTATCGCGGATACGCAGTTGTTTCGGAAGATAGAGGGTTTGACGTTTACGCGGCCGTGGTTATGGCATTTGGGTCTGCTGCGGAGCTTTTTGGTTTATGGGATTTGTTTCCGGAAGCGCGGGCTTACTCCACTACATCCCGATCGCGGACGCCGATGAGATAGAGGATGGAGTCGAGGCCGAGGGTGGAGATCTTGTGTTTTGCGCTTTGGGCGACGAGGGGCTTGGCGTGAAAGGCGATGCCCAATCCTGCGGCCGCGAGCATGGGGAGATCGTTAGCGCCGTCGCCGACGGCGATGGTTTGCTGGAGGGAAATATTTTCCTGGGCGGCGATGGATTCCAGCAGCTGGGCCTTGCGCTGGGCGTTGATGATCTCGCCTTTGACGCGGCCGGTGAGGAGGCCGGCGTCGATTTCAAGATCGTTGGTGCGGACGTAGTCGATGCCGAGGCGGCGCTGGAGGTGTTGGCCGAAATAGGCGAAGCCGCCGGAGATGATGGCGGTTTTATAGCCGAAGGATTTGAGGGCGCGGATGAGGCGCTCTGCCCCTTCGGTGAGGTTGAGGCGGCGGGCGACGGATTCCAGGGTGGATTGGGGGAGGCCTTTGAGGAGGGCGACGCGGCGAAGGAGGGACTGGTCGAAGTCGATTTCGCCGCGCATGGCCGCCTCGGTGATGGCGGAAACTTTTTCATAAACGCCCGCCTCGCGGGCCAGTTCGTCGATCACCTCGTGTTGGATGAGCGTGGAGTCCATGTCGAAGGCGACGAGGCGGCGGATTCGGCGGTAGATGTTGTCGCGCTGCCAGGCGATATCGATTGGCTGCTCGTGAGTGGTTTGCATGAGGGCGGCGCGGAGGGCGTCTTCGTTTTTGGGTTCGCCGCGAACGGAAAATTCGACGCAGGCGCGGCGCGGGCGGCAATCTTCGACGCGGGGAGGCCGGCCGGAGAGACGGGTGATGATATCGATGTTGAGGTCCTGCTCGGCCATGACGGCGGAAACGGCCGCGATGTGCCGGGCCGCGAGTCGGCGGGCCAGGAGCGTGAGGATGTAGCGCGGCTTTCCCTGCCGGGTGACCCACGCATCGTACTGATCGTCATCGACCGGAGTGATGCGCAGGCGCAGATCGGCATGGTGGGCGGTGAAGAGCACATCCTTCAGGACGGAGGTGGATTCGACCTTGGCGGGGATGCGCACGAGCATGCCAAGGAGAAGTGTTTTGTGGATGACGGTCTGGTTGATGTCGAGGATCTCGATGTCGTGCTGGCCGAGGATGCGGGTGAGGGAGGCGGTAATGCCGGGACGGTCTTCGCCGGTAATGTGGAGCAGCAGGATGGACTGGGTGGGGTCGGGCAAGGAGGTGGAGATTGTAGGAATGAGCGGCAGACAGACAAGGCGGGATTCATTTTTCGCCGATGGCATAAATCGCTTCTTCGCCGCGCAGGTAGAGGCGATTGCCATCGGCGACGGGGTTGGCGACGAAGCGTTCCTGGCGCTCGGACCAATGGCCGGGCAGGGCAATATTTTCGATATTATTCTTCGCGATCTGGCGGTATTCGCGGCCGGGCTCGATGACCAGCGATGCGCCGCTATTCCCGATGAGGTAGATGTGATTGCCGGCCAGGATGGGGCTGATGCCGATGCCGCGGGCGGCGCCTTCGTTGTGATCCTGGAAGACATTGAGGTCGAGGAGTTTCTGATAGATAACTTTCCCGGCCTCGGCATCGATGACGCTGAGGACGCCGGCGTTGTTGACGAGATAAACAAGGCCCTCGTGGACCAGGGGCGACGACAGATGCCAGGGGAGGTAATGCTTTGGGAAATCGGAAATGTCGATCGGGATCTTTCGCGATTGCGGGTCGATTGAGTCCCCTACCGTGGCCGGCAGGGTGCGGATGGTGAGGTTCTGGTTGCCGATGACGAAGAAGAGATTATTTGCGGCGACGACCGGGGAGGGGACGGCCTGGGTGTCGCCTTTGGTTTCCTGGTAGACGATCTTTCCGTCACTGGCGCGGACGATCACGCCGTTGCCGAGGACGACCAGCGGCGTTTTGCCAACGGCGGCCGCGACCAGCGAGCCGTGGATGAAGTTGGCGGTGTTGAAACCCGTAGCGCTGACGATGGGTGTTTGCCAGACGGGCGTGCCGGTCTGGGCGTCAAAGGCCAGGAGGTCGCGCATGAAGACGATGAACTTGCCGTCGATGAGAAGGGGCGAGGAGGAGAAGCCGTGCTCGACGGGAGCGCGCTGGTTAACGCGAATCCATTGGCGCTTGCCGTTGAGATCGAAGCAGGCGCTGACGCCGTCGGCGAACCAGGCGTAGATGAATTGGCCATTGGTGCAGGGTGTGAAGCCGGAGAAGCCGACGTCCGGGACGGGGGTGGAGGGGTATTTTTTCCCATCCACCGCTTTCATCTGCTTGCGCAACTCGGCTTCGAGGCGGTTTTTGTCTTCCATCTGGCCTTGGGTGGCTGCGCCTTTGATGAAGATGGCATTGAGGGCGTCGATCTTCGTTGCGGTTGTTTGAGCCTCTTGATAGGCGGGCTGTTTCTTGTCGTCGTCGGTGGCGGATTCGAAGTAGCCGGCGCGCTCGATCCAGAGGAGCTTGCCGGTTTTTTTGTCGAGGCAGATGAGATCGTGAGGTTCGCTCTGGAGGTAGAGCTTGTCGCCGACCACCACGGGAGAGCCGACGCCCATGCCGCCGCCGTAGAAGGCGAAATGGATACCGGGGAGGGGCGTGCGCCAGGCGATGGCGTGTTCTTCGTACTGGCATGGGCCGCGGCCCTGGAAGACGGGGACGGCATACCAATCGTTTTCGCCGGGAAAGAGGCGGAGGAGGAGATGGTTCCAGCCTTTGGCGAGGTCGAGGGTCATGCGATTGCCGCCGCCGAGCTTTTTGCCATTGAGATAGACGCGGAGATTGCCGCCGGGCCGGGTGAAGCCGAGGCGAAAGAGGCCGCCGGTGGCGGAATAGACGTGGGTGAAGGCGAAGGCGGCGACGCCGACGTCGGTGGGTTTGCCGCACAAGGTGGTGAAGTTGAGGTAGGCGGAGTCGAGAGTGACCTTGCGCCATTTTTGTCCCCCTGCCTCCTGGCCTGATTCTGGGTTGAGGATTGATTCGTCAGGGAGGACGTCCTGATCAGGTTGCTTTGCGACGACCGGACCGAGGATAAGCCACTCGCGCACGACGCCATCGGGCATGGCGGCGCCGGTGACGCCATCGGCAGGCTTGTCGGCGGAATAGTGGAGGCCTGAGACGCCGGCGATGGAGCGGCCCCAGCTTATTGGAGGCGAGGCATCGGGATAGATGCCGGTGCCGTCGCCGCGCCAGCCGAGAGGGGCGGCGGCAGTGGCCCATGAGCAAGTCAGCAAGAGGATGGACCCGCAGAGGAAGGTGGCGCATGTCCTGGAGTTTACCTTGGTTCGACTGTCATTGGCATTTACATCATCTTCCAGCGAACGTGTGCGGGCGGAGGCTCGGGTGTAGAATCATGTCATGAAGTCTTATGAAGTGATTCGGCAGGCGGTTGAGGAGCAGGGTGTGAAGGCGGTGGCGGCGGCGCTGAGGGTTTCGCCGGCGCTGGTTTATAAGTGGTGCGAACCGCCGGCCGAGAAGGAAGATCCAGAGCAGAGCGGTGCGAAGAACCCGCTGGACCGGGTGCGCGAGATGTATCTTTTGACCAAGGACATCCGGCTGGTGCGGTGGCTGTGTAATCAGGCAGACGGGTTTTTTGTGTCGAATCCGGTGCCGGAATTGCGGAAGAGTCTGGAGGAGACGATCTTCGGCGAGACCCGGAGCATGGTGCGCGATTTCAGCGAGCTGCTCGATGCGGTGACGGAATCGTTCGAGGACGACGCGGCCATCGACACCAAGGAGGCCGACACGATCCGTCAGAAGTGGGAGGATTTGAAGGCGTGCGTGGAGCGATTTGTGATCAGTTGCGAGCGGGGGCAGTATGTGTTGAAGAAGAAGTGATGCGTGAGAGGCGGTGCTGGCGCACATTGCGCTGAAGGGCGTTGCAGTCAACGGCGGCTTGCCTTGATGAGAGGATCATTTGCCCAGGCTGATTCGGGTTCGTCCAGGGGTGGTTCGCATGGCTGACGGTAGTCGATCCTAGGTGGCGTATCGGCCATTGATGTAGGCGTTCTCGATGAGCGCCTGAAGATCGAGCGTGACGCGCGGATCGTTCTGGCGTAATGGCACCTGGACGTTGGGCAGGGGTTGTTGGAGGCCGATTGGGTGCAGGTAGGCCGCGCCGGATCGCTGGGCAGATGGATAGTGACCCGATAGGGGGTGGCGGCTTGTAGCGGGCAGACATGGGGGCGTAGCAGGGCGCGCCAGTTGCCCTGGCGAACGAGATCAATCTCTACAACATTCACGCCGGACGAAATCAATTCGCCCCGCCTTGGCTGCCGCGTCATTGCAGAAAAAGCCCCGGTATTTCAGACCGGGGCTTCTTCGATCAATGGCGATCAAGAGGAATAAACTCAATCCAGATTCATGCTCATCAGGAACTGTGCATTGCTCAGCGCCTTTTCCAATCGGCCTTTCAGCAGCTCCACGGCTTCGACTGCGTTCATGTCGGAGAGGACTCTGCGCAGGCGGTAAACCAGTTCGAGTTCTTTGGGGTCGAGCAGCAGTTCTTCGCGGCGGGTGCCGGAGGCGTTGATGTCGATGGCCGGCCAGACGCGCTTGTCGACCAGGCGGCGGTCGAGGTGCAGTTCGGCGTTGCCGGTGCCCTTGAACTCTTCGAAGATGACTTCGTCCATCTTGCTGCCGGTGTCGATGAGGGCGGTGGCCAGGATGGTCAGGCTGCCGCCTTCTTCGATGTTGCGGGCGGCGCCGAAGAATCGCTTGGGCTTCTGCAATGCGTTGGCGTCCACGCCGCCGGTGAGGATCTTGCCGGAGTGCGGCACCTCGGTGTTGTAGGCGCGGGCCAGGCGGGTGATGGAGTCGAGAAGGATCACGACGTCCTTGCCGAACTCGACGTAGCGCTTGGCTTTTTCGATCACCATTTCGGCCACCTGCACGTGACGGCTGGCGGGCTCGTCGAAGGTGGAGCTGATGACTTCGCCGGCGGTGTTGCGCTCCATGTCGGTGACTTCTTCCGGCCGCTCGTCGATCAGCAGGATGATCAGCACCACCTCGGGGTGGTTCTTGCTGATGGAATTGGCGATCTTCTGAAGCAGCACGGTCTTGCCGGTGCGCGGCGGGGCGACGATGAGCATGCGCTGGCCTTTGCCGATGGGCGTGACCATGTCGCAGATGCGCATGTTAAGTTCTTTGGGATCGGTCTCGAGGAGCAGGCGGCGGTTGGGGTGGAGCGGGGTGAGGTCTTCGAAGTTGCTGATCTCGGTGATTTTTTCGGGGTCTTCGCCGTTGATGGCCTCGACGCGCAGCAGCGCGAAGTAACGTTCGGATTCCTTCGGCGGGCGAATCTGGCCTTGCACGACGTGGCCGTTGCGCAGGCCGAATCGGCGGATCTGGGATGGGCTGATGTAGATGTCGTCGGGGCAGGGCAGATAGTTGTATTCGGGGCTGCGGAGAAAGCCGAAGCCGTCGGGGAGGATTTCGAGGACGCCTTCGCCATACATCAGGCCGTTCTGGCGGATGCGGGCGCGGAGGATCTGGAAGATCAGGTCCTGCTTCTTCAGGCCGACAAAGTCCTGGATATTCTCGGCCTTGGCGATCTCGTGCAGCTTGTGCACTTCCATCTGCTGAAGGTCTTTGATGTAGAGCTTGCCGCCCTTGACCTGCTCGTACTTGGCGTTGGTTTCCTCGTCGAAGGCCGCCACGTCCTCGCTGGGGGTGGGGGTTTCGTCGGCGCCGGCGCTGTTGCGGGGGGCGTCGTTTCGCCCAGCATCACTGCGCGGGCCGTCGTTGCCGCGGGCATCGTTGCCCCGGGTGTCGTTACCTCGTGCTTCATTTCGCACGGGCGGGGCGGGCGGGGCCTCAACGGCGGTGGCTGTGGCGGCTTCGGCTTCGGCCGGGGCGGCGTGGGCGTGGTCGGCGGCGTCGCCGTCGGCGCGGTGATCCTGGGTCTGATCCGCGGCCTGATCTACGGGTTCACGTTCACGGTTTTCGCGCTCGCGGCTGGGTTGTGGTCGGCGCTTTTGTGTGGTCTTGGCCATGTGGCTCTTGCCTCCTGAAAGGTAGGGTTAGTAAAGGTTTAAAGGGTTGGTTTCGGCTATGGCGCTGACGGGAGACACCCTTTTCTCGGGGGCCGCCAACATTGTCGCGCTGTCAATCCATTTCAAATCATTGATCGAAAAATCGTCGCCCCGCGTATCCTTCTGGCTCCGACGGGCTGTCGAAGATCATTGAGGGGATTTGGCCGCGACTGTCTGATCGCGGCTTCATCTTGACGGGCAGGCATCGAAAACAAGCTGGAGGGGTTACAGATACATTACTGTCCGAATGCGCCGTGGGTTCGCCCCGACTGCTGACAGACCTAGGGGAAACTTTAGACGGCACTTCACGGAGCTGATACTTTCGGGGCTTGCGAGGGCCCTTTCGGGCAGTTGGTTCACTTCACATTCGCGAGTATACGGGAAAGTACCTCTCGGACTTGGATGCGAACCTGGTCCGCACCAGCGGTGTTTCGAATGTTATAGTCGGACATTTCCTGCTTGTTGTCCAGAGGCAATTGTAATTTTTCTCGCTTAAAAAGTTCGGCCTCGTCCCACCGCCTCTGCGTCGTCAGTCGTTCAAGCCTCACCTCCCGGGGCGCCTCGACGAAGACCAGCGCGTCGCAATCGTGGTTTAAGCCGGTTTCAAATAATAGGGGCGTATCCCACACATAGGCAAGAACGGCTGGATTATTAGAGGCGACGGCCATGGCGTCATCCCGCATTTGCATCACCAGCGGGTGGAGCAAACCTTCGAGCCGGCGGCGCTGGACATCGTCATCAAAGATTTTACGGGCGATGGCTCGACGATTCACCTGCCCGTCTGAATTGAAGACCTGACCCCCCCACCACGCCCGCAACGTATCTTTTATGTCTTGTCGAAGATACGCCTGGGCCACCTGTTGATCAGAGTTGATGACCAGGCATCCGAGTTCACCGAACAGCTGGGCGACGAAGGTCTTGCCGCTGCCGATGCCGCCGGAGATTCCGATGATGGGCCTGTTTGCAAACATGTTACAAAGTTGAAGCTTGCGGGGGAGTCGCCGACGGTACTACAGTCGCCTCTGGATTTCACATCCTAACGCAAAGGACCTGCCATGGCACTTGCGCCACTTCGGTCTGATCGTTTTAGCCGTGACTCTTTGCCTACTGCACTGTGCTGGAACCGTGGCACGCCAAGGGGGAATGGTTTTTGAATCTCGATCTTGAATCTGCGCTTGCATCGAGTGATCTGGTGTTGGTGGTGCGGGTGAGTGACGTGAGCGAGGAACGGATCGTTCATGGCGGCAAGGGGGAATCGGTTTCGCAGCAGTTTAAGTTTCAGCCGGTGCGAACACTCAAGGGCGTTTTTGTGCGAGGTGCTTTCGCTGACCAGTCAGGATCTGGGGCGTTATGGTCCGAGCGAGGGACAGTCGCGGATTGAGAAAGGCCAGTTGCGGTTGCTGATCCTGGGCCGGTCGGATGTGGGGTATGTTCAGGAGCGATGGGGAAACGGCCGGAGGATTTGGCGCCGCTGGCTGACGAAAAAGATCCGCTGGTGCAGGCAGTGCAGTGCTTCTGGTGAGTCTGAACGAACATGACCGGGGCAAGAAGGTGGCGGTTCTTCTGGCAAGCTTTACCGACGGCCAGGGGGCTGGCGCGGTGGCTTTGCTGGCGGCGCTGGATCGGCGGGCGCTTTTGGCGGTGCAGTCGCCGAATGTTTTGGCTGCGATTAAGCCGCATCTGGCTTCGGACTCTTCCGCCCAGCGCACGGCCGCCGCAAACTCGCTGCAACATCTGTTTGAGGCCGATTACCTGAAGCACGGCGATTTTCAGAAGGAGGCTACGGCGGCATTGGCCGCGGCGCTGGATCGAGATGACACGTCGCTGAATGTGCGCGTGAGCGCACTGGATGCGATCGGGTCTGCCAGTGTGGCCGATCCCGCTGCCGCCGCGCATCTGAAGCTGGAGCCGCGGGCATTGACGCTGGCGGAGGCTGGAGCGCGCATTTGCGCTGCGGGGCGATTGCATCTGCAAGAGCAGCGTCAATCGGCCATCGCATTTGTGGAGGAACTTCCGCTGGACGCGGCCGAGG
>CAWBEY010000004.1:0-197666 GCA_963788015.1 uncultured Phycisphaerales bacterium | reverse complement strand
CGCCGGATTTCCACACCTTTCGCTTTGACGCACGCTAATTCGCCGGTTATTCTATGCTCCACGTGAACGCCGCGATGTGCAGCTTCGGATTTTGGTTTGGCTATTTTTTTAGCCTCGAAGACTCCGCGTTCTGAGCTGGCTTCGATAGCCACGAAACATAAGCCTCAGGACGCGGTCCTGGGGTTTTTTTGTTGGCTTTTTTTTCGGTATCTTTTCCAACGAGGTTGGCCATGGCTTGGCGTCTCTCAATCTTATTCCGGAGAACTCTGATGATCGTCGTCATGAAACCCGGTTCGACGCAGAAGCAGGTCGACCACGTCGTTCAACTGGTGAGAGAAATGGGACTCAAGGAAAACGTCATCGTCGGAGAGGAACGAACCGTCGTCGCCGTCATCGGCAACGACCGCTTCAAAGATCGCACGGCCTTGGAATCGGTCGATGGAGTGGACAAAGTCGTGCCCATTCTCGCCCCCTACAAGATGGCCTCCAAGGAAGTGAAAAAGGACCGCACGGTCGTCGCGCTGCTGCAAAAGGCAGCGCCGCGCATCGGCGGCAAGAAAGTCGGCGTCATCGCCGGGCCGTGCAGCGTCGAGAGCAAAAAGCAACTTCTGGAAATCGCCCATGCGGTGAAAGAAGCCGGCGCGATCGGCTTGCGCGGCGGGGCGTTCAAGCCGCGCACCAATCCGTACTCCTTCCAGGGACTGGCCGAGGAAGGGCTGAAATTCCTGGCCCTCGCCCGCGAGCAAACCGGCCTGGCGGTCGTGACGGAAGTGATGGCCGTCGAGCAGGTGCCGCTCGTCGCCCACTATGCCGACGTGCTGCAGATCGGTGCGCGCAACATGCAGAACTTCAATCTGCTGAATGCGGTGGGCGAGCAGCCCAAGCCGGTCCTGCTCAAGCGCGGGATGAGCGCCACGCTGGAAGAATTCCTGCTCGCCGCCGAATACATCATGGCCAAGGGCAACAACAACGTCATGCTCTGCGAGCGCGGCATCCGCACGTACGAAGACTACGTCCGCAACACGCTGGCGCTGGCGGCCGTGCCTGAACTTGCATCGCGTGAGCCATCTGCCGGTGGTTGTCGATCCCAGCCAGGGCACCGGCAAGAATCATCTGGTGGACAGCATGTGCCGGGCTGCGGTTGCCGCCGGGGCCGATGGCCTGATCATCGAAGTGCACGGCGATCCGGAGCACGCCCTGACCGACGGCGCGCAGTCGATCACGCCCAAGCAGTTTGAGGACATGATGAGCGGCGATCAAGCGAATCGCGGCGGCGGTGGATCGGGAGGCATGAGGAACGTGCATCCACTGTCATCAACGTCGGCTTTGGCGGCGCGGGTCAGGACGTAGCGCTTTATTGGCCTTGCCGCCGAAGATCGCTCGTCTTTCGACGCAATTCTGCAAAAACCTCCTCGCCATCCACCACATCCTCATTATTTGACTGCTCCATTCCAACGGCGATTTCAGCGTGGAGCTCCTTGAGAAGCTGGGCATGGCGACGGTCCTTCTCATCGAGCAGCCGCAATGCTTCAGCCATGACTTCATCCACAGTGCAATATTGCCCACTTTTAATCTGATCGTTGACCAGTTGCTCAAGCTGCGGTGAAAGTGTGAAATTCATAACGGTTTCTGCCTTTACGTCCGACGGATTATACCTCGAAAGCCTAACTTTGTCGGGCTAAACGTAATCGAACCACCAGTGCCGCCATGTCTACACCGTCTCCACCATAACCCGCTCGTGTTCCACTGGCGCATCATGGAATGCCGCCCGAAACGAGTCCTCATTTTCATATTTCGCGGCGGGAAGCCGTCGAAACGGAACGTCGAGAGCCAGATCCCCGACATCAAAGGGCCAGGGCGATATCACGACCTTCCAATCGTTTTGTCGCCGCAATTCCATCTTATCCTGTTCAAGCCCCGGCCGTTTTACTATTCCAAACGGCGGATTCGTGCAGCAAAGGCCGAGACTAATCTGATCGGTCAGCCGCACGATGTCGTAGTTGTACGCCAGTTGATCCTCGGCCTTGCCTTGTCCTGGCGCCAAACCAAAGTTCAGCGGAATGTCAGTCCGCAGCCCAAGCCGCCGCCGCAGGTTTTCCTGCCTTTCGAACTCTCCCTGCTGAAATTGATTGATTTCAAACTGCTCGCGTCGGGTCAGATCTCGGCCGCCGAGAAATCCGGAGAGATTCAGCACGTGAAGGCTCACCAGCAGCCCGACATAGTCGCCCTGCGTTTGAGCGCGCTGGGCCGATGCCGACCGACCTGCACCGCCAGCGCCACCGGCGATTCGAATACGTCGATTGGTTCGCCCCTGGCGTTGAGAGTTGGGGCATCGTCGTGGATAGGCCAGCCGCAATCATGCAGGCTGGCCGCGTCGATGGTTTCCTGACGCGGCTGGGGCCGTGCGAATCGCGCGTTGCCAAAATGTTCCGCCAGCTTCCCAGACAAAATCGCGTGATCGTTCTGCGTGATGAGCAGGAAGTCGTTGCCCGCCTTTCGCCGGATCATGGCTTAATCCCCGCGGTATTCGCACGTGGACGTACAGGTTTCGTAAACGCAAATGCCCATTAACTGCGGGAGGACAGGTTTAAGCCGCTCCCAAATCCATTTCGCCAGGTTCTCGCTGGTCGGATTCGACAGGCCTTCGATCTCGTTGAGATAGAAATGGTCAAGGCGGCTCACCAGCGGATCGGCTGCCTTTTTGATGTCACCGTAGTCAATCAGATATCCGATTTTCGGATCGACTTCCCCTTCGACGATCACGTCAAAACGAAAAGAATGCCCATGAAGCCGGCGGCATTTGTGGCCTTCGGGAAAGGTGGGCAAATCGTGGGCGGCCTCGAAATGAAACTGTTTGGAAAGTCGAACGCGCATTGTGAGTCGATCTTAGCCGAACGCTCCAACTCTTGAACAGTGCAACTCGATACATGAACGTTCTTGCGACTCGGCTAAGA
Organism: uncultured Phycisphaerales bacterium; assembly: GCA_963788015.1. Classification (GTDB taxonomy): domain Bacteria; phylum Planctomycetota; class Phycisphaerae; order Tepidisphaerales; family Tepidisphaeraceae; genus JBBRHH01. Next base: position 194,712 of record CAWBEY010000004.1, on the reverse strand, counting down.
TACCCCCATGGGTTTGACAGTCATTCAGGATCGATCCGAGCCCGCCCCGCGCGATTCCTGCGTCGTTTGAAAAAACCGAGCATCTGTGGGCCGGTCATCTCGGAGAAGACATGCGCTCGATGCAGGCACGGCCATCGTCAATCCGCAACTTCCCCGGGTCTACAACGCCAATCAAATCCGCGACGTCGCGCTGCCGCCTCAAACCACCGCAGCACAGGTGGTGGGCGAAGTGGACGCTTTTTTCGCCGGCCATGGCGTTTCCTGCTGGAAATGGGTGATGAACCCCTCCGCCCCGGCTGCACAAACCAAGCCCATCACCGATCACCTGCACGCGGCAGGCTATCGTCCGCAACTGGCCGACGTCATGCTGCTGCGGCAGCGTCCTTCGGGCCTTGACCGCGAAGTGGGGGGGCTGAAGATCATCCCCGCCGCGCCAGCTATCGCCATTGGGGCGGCCTCGCCCACGAGCGCGCCCTTGCGATGCACGAGCCACAACTCGCTGAGGCGGCCATGCTCCATCTGGACGATCCGCACTACGACGCGCTGCTGGCCCTCAAAGATGGCGCGGCCGCCGGCGCTGTTGGCGTACTGGTTGTCGGCGACATCGGTCGCATCGAGCCCCTCTACGTGGCCGAGGGTTTTCGCCGGCAAGGCATCGGCATCACCCTCATGAGCAGGGCCCTGGAAATCTGTGCCCGCTCCCTCTTCAAGCGCGTCTTCCTCCACGTCGCGACTGACAACGCCCCCGCCCTCGGCCTCTACCGCTCCCTCGGATTTGAGAAGATCGGCGAAAGCCAGGAATGGTTCAGCCCCGCCTCCCGCCCATAACGGCCGGGCAACACATACAATAGAGTGATGCCCCTGATCACGCGCATCGCGGAACAGAAACTGCGCCGCCAACCGCCGCAGCGTCTACCTCGACGGCCATTTTGCCTTCGGCTGCAATCTGAACGTGGTGGCGCGCTTTCACCTGCGGAAGGCCTTGTTCTTTCCGCCGAGCAAGTCGTTGCGATCCTCGATGGCGAGGTCGCCAGGAATGTCTGGACAAGGCCTTGCGCCTGATTCAGGCCCGCCTTCATAGCCGCATGGAACTGTCGCGAAGCTCGCCGTGGCGAATATGCCCAGATCACCATTGACGCCGTTCTCGATGATTTGCAGCGAATGGGCTATGTCGACGACGCCCGCTTCGCGAGGCGAAGGCGCAGTCAGTTGCCCAGCACAAGCACCATGGCCGGCGCCGGGCACAAATTGAGCTGATGAAATCCGGGGTCCACGGCGACGTCGCCAAGCGCGCTTTGGATGACGTCTACAGCGCCACCGATCCAACGGCCGTCGCCCGCGAACTGGCGCTTGAGCAGGCCCCGCGACTGCGCAGGCTCGATCCTCTCGTCGCCAAGCGCCGGCTCGTCGGCATGCTGATGCGCCGCGGCTTCGATTACGACGCCATCCGCCCCGTCGTCAATGAAATCCTCGGCCAGCGCAACTTCGACGATCCTCCCTCCTGAGGCTTTCGTCACTTCACGCGCCCACTCATATCAAAGCAAACCAGCTCGCGCGTCCCCTTGACATAAAGCCGCCCCCCATAGAGCAGGGGCGTGGCCCACACCTCCCGATCATCCATCAGCTGCGCCTGCGCCAGCACGCCAATCCCGGCCGAATCCGCATGGGCAACGATCAGCTTCCCCCGATCCGACAGAATCAAAAGCTCATCCCCAACCCGCAGCATCGAGCCTCCAAGGCCCGCCCGCAATTCCGAATCAGCGCCCGTCCAATTCACCTGCCTGTCCGGCCACGACAGACATTTGATCGTCCCCTCCGAATTAGCAAACAACAGCCCGCGATCCAGAATCGGCGGCTGAAATCGTGCCATCACCTTCCGCGATTCCCACTCCCTGCTGACTGCATCCTCCGAAATCTTCAGCATCGCGCACCCGTGATCGTAAGCACTGGTGATAAACAAGTGCCCATCGGCATAAACCGGCGTCGCGGAGTTCACGTCGAAATTCGTCCGCCACGGATAAGACCAGATCGTCTTTCCCGTCTCCGGATCCATCCCAAAAACCGCATCCCCGCCCAGCACAACCAGCCGAACCGGATTGTCGATCAAGATCGGATGCGCATACCCCGCCACGCCCCTGGCCTCCGATTCCCACGCAATCGCGCCGGTATTCTTATTCAGCGCCAGCACAATCGGCCCGCCCTGCCCCGTCTGCACATACACCTTATCGCCCGCCACCAGCCGGCTGGAAGCCGCCCCATACCCGGGCAGCCCAACCCCAAGCCGCTTCACCACATTGATGCGCCACTGTTCTTTGCCATCGCTCAAATCCCGGCACACCAGTTCCCCCGCGCCCCCCAATGTATAAATCTTCCCACCATCAATGGCCGGCGTCGCCCGCGTCCCCGGATACCCGCTGGCCCATCCTGCTCCACTCACATCCTCCTGCGACCACACGATCTTCCCACTCCCGGCCTCAAATGCCGTCAGCGTCTCCTTGCGGTCGTTCAACGTGAACAGATAAACCCGCCCCGCCACGGCCACCGGGCTCGCATATCCCAGGCCCACGTCGGCCGACCAAAGCCGCGCTGGGCCCTCCGCCCCAAACGTGTGCGCGATCGTCTCCCGAGATATCCCATCCCCGCGCGGCCCGCGCAGCCTGGCCAATCTTCCACCGCGGCCGGATATGTGGTCGGCCCCGAATACAGCGTCCGCTGCGACACCCGGGTGTGCAAATCGCGACAACCCAATCCGCTCGGTGAAGCAACGATTGCCAGACCGCTCAGCATCAGGGTCACAACGAAAAAGGAACGTCTCATGCCGCGATTGTAGGACGCCGCAGGCGCCGCCCACTCATTGGCCGCGCTTCTGCCGAAGCTGATCCAGCGCCACCGCCGTGATGATGATCGCCCCCGTCACGATCATCTGCACCGCATTGCTCAGGCCGATCTTCGTGCAACCATTGCTGATCACCGTCATAACCAGCGCCCCAATCACCGAGCCAAACACCGATCCTTCTCCGCCGTTCAGGCTTGCCCCGCCGATCACCACGGCCGCGATGATGCTCAGCTCCATCCCGTTGGCGGTCGTCGGATCGCCCACCGTCAGATAAGAAAACTGCAGCACTGCCGCCACCCCCGCCAGCATCGCACCCGTTAAATAGATCAGCACCTTGGTCGTCTTCACCCGCACGCCGCACAGCCGCGCTGTCTGCTCATTGGATCCCACGGCGAACACGTGTCGCCCAAAGCGCGTGTAGCGCACGATGCCTGACACCACCAGCGCCAGGCCAATCATCAGCCAAACGCCCGGCGGCAGCACCATCCAGCTCAAGCCATCGCGCGGCGTCCGCAGCAGTGCGTCAAGCCAGGTCGCGTTCGGCGGATTCACCCGCGTCCCTCCCGCCAGTTGCTGCGCCGTCCCCCGCAGCGCAACATACATCCCTAGCGTCACGATAAACGGCATCAGCCGAAGCTGCGTAATCAGCAACCCAATCAGCAGTCCCCCCAACCCCGCCACGCCGACACCAACCATTGCCGCCAGAGCCGGCGACGCCCCATGCGTCAGCGCCAGCGCGATTGCCACGGTGGTCAGCGCGATGTTCGACCCCATCGAAAGATCGATCCCGCCAGAGATAATGATCAGCGTCATCCCCAGCGCGGCCGTCCCCACCACGGCCGTCTGCAGCAGCATCAGCTTCACATTGTTCCACGGCAGGAACGTCCGCGGCCGAAGAATCGCAAACAGCCCAAACACCAGCACCAACCCCAGCACCGGCCCGAGCCGCGCCAGCACCCCCGCCCAGATCGGCCTGCGCCCGACAGGAGCCTTGGCATATTCCAATTTCTGTGAAGTCATCATCCAACCCCCTGATTTTCCGCGCCAATCGCCTGTGTCAGCAAATCATGCTCGGTCAACTCGTTCACTCTCCGCGCCTGCGTCAGCCGCCCCTTGCACATCACGGCCACCCGATCACACACGCCCAGCAATTCCGGCAGATAGCTGCTTACCATCAACACCGCCTTGCCCGCGCACGCAAGCTTGTCAATCAGCCGATAAATCTCGCTCTTGGACCCCACGTCAATCCCCCGCGTCGGCTCGTCCAGCAGCAGCACATCCACGCCATAATTCAACAGCCGCCCCAGTGCCACCTTCTGCTGGTTTCCCCCCGACAAATCCCCCACCCGCTGCCCCGGCCCACGACAGCGAATCCCCAGGCGCTCAATCCAAGTCTGCGAAGCCGCCGCCTCCCTTCCCGGCCAGACCACCGCCCCAAGACTCGGCAGCGTCAAATTCTCCGCGACGCTCAGATTCAGCGCCAGCCCCTCCGACTTGCGATCCTCGCTCACCAGCCCCACCCCCTGCCCCCACCTTCGCGTCGGTGATGCAGGCCCAATGTACGACCCCAGCCGAATCTTCCCCGACTTAATCTTCTCCAGCCCAAAAATCGCCCGCAGCAACTCCGTGCGCCCCGCCCCCACCAGCCCCGCAATCCCCAGCACCTCCCCCCGCCGAAGCTGCAAGCTCGCCCCACGCGGCTTGGCCACTCCGGCCAGTTCCGCAACGTCCAGCACAACCTCCCCCGCCACGTGCGCCGACCGTGGATAAAGCTCCTCCACGCTCCGCCCCACCATCAGCCCGATCATCTCGCCAATGCTCAACGATCCAGCCGCCCCGCCCCCAACGCTTCGTCCATCCCGAAGCACCGTCACCTGATCCGCGATCTCCCGCACCTCCTCCAGAAAATGCGAGATATAAATGATCGCGTGCCCCTGATCGCGAGCCGCCGCACCAGTGCAAACAGGTGCGGAATGTCGTGGCTTGTCAGGCTGCTGGTCGGCTCATCCAACACAAGCACCCGGCACCCCACCGCAATCGCCCGCGCCACCTCCACCAACTGCCGCTGCGCCACCGACAGCCTTCCCACCGGCGCATCCAGCGAAATCTCCGGCCGTCCCAGCTGCGCAGCGCCTCACCCGCCCGCCGCCGCACCTCCCGCCAATCGATCACCGGCCCAATCGTCGGCTCCGCCCCCAGCAGAATGTTCTCCATCACCGACAGATGCGGCGCCTGCGCCAGCTCCTGGTAAATCATCGCCACCCCCGCCCGCCGCGCCTCCAGCGGATCGCGCGGCCGGTACGCCGCCCCATCCAGAAACATCTCCCCGCCATCCGCCTGATGCGCCCCCGACAAGATCTTCATCAGCGTCGATTTGCCCGCCCCGTTTTCCCCCACCAGCGCCAACACCTCCCCCGCCTTAACGCAAAGGTCAACCCCCGCCAGCGCCACCGTCGCCCCAAACCGCTTGCGAACCCCCCTCATTCGCAGCCGCTCACGCGAAGGCAAATCCCCGCCAAAATCCTGAATGACCATTGATTGCATCTGCTATCAAAGCCCAAGAAACTTCTTCACTTCCGGATCGTTCAAATCCTCGGCCCCCACCAGCTTCACCCCGCTATCCAGCCGCGGCGGCACCGTCTTGCCCCGCAAATGTTCCACCAGCACCCGCACCGCCTCATACCCCATCTTCGTCGGGTTTTGCGCCACCAGTGCATCGATCTCCCCGTTGCGCAGTCCCTCGATCAAATTGGCCGAGCTGTCAAACCCCACAAACTTCGCCTTCTTCGTCAGCCCTTCCTGCGCGCAGCGCCAACAGCACGCCAAACGTGTTCGACTCGTTGGACGCAAATATCCCATCCGCCTCCTTGATCTTGTCCAATAGCTCCAGCGCCGCAGTCTTGGCGCTGTCCGTTGTCGGCCCGCCAAAACGATTCGACACCGTCACCGTAATTTCCGGGTTTTTCCCCATCACCTCCAGAAACCCCGCCTCCCGATCCATCGTGCTGGCCGACCCCTGGTCATACCGCATCATCACCACCTTCCCCTTTCCCCCCATTAGCTTCGCAAGCCGCTCCCCGGCCAACACCCCGCCGGCCTTGTTGTCCGTGGCCACAAAACTCACGAAATCCTTCCCCGCCTCCCCCTTCAGCGCCGAATCACAAATCACCACCGAAACCTTGTTGTTCATCGCCTCCTGCACCGGCCGAACCAGCGCCACATCATCCAGCGGCGCCAGCACGATCCCACTGATCCCCTCCGAAGAAAACTGCTCCACGATCTTGATCTGCTCCGCGCGGTCGTTCTCCAGCACCGGCCCTTTCCACTGGATCTGCACCCCCAAATCCTTCCCTGCCTGCCGCGCCCCCGCCTCAATCGACTTCCAAAACTCGTGCGTCGTCCCCTTTGGAATCACCGCGATATTTAACGGCTTGGCCGCCCCGCTCTTCTCATCTCCTTTGTTGCACGCGCCCACCCCAACCGCCAGCGCCGCCATGCACAGCACGATCCATAATCGCTTCATCATGAAATGTTCCCTCGTATAAAGCCGCCCGCCATCATACTCGCCGCGACAGGCGAGTGTCTCATCGTCCCGTCGCCAGCCGCTCAATCACCCGAAACAGCGCCTGCGTCCCCGCCCCTCCATCCCCGGCCGCCTGCGCCGCGCCAAATAGCTGATGCACCAGCGACCCGGCCACAAGCGGCACCTTCGCCTCCGCCGCCGCCTCCATCACCAGTCGCAAATCCTTCTGCTGCAGATCAATCGTAAACCCCGGCGCAAAATCCCGCGCCGCCATCCTCGGCCCAAGGTGAGCCAGTTGCCACGATCCGGCCGCCCCGCTGCCAATCGCCGCCAGCGTCTTGCCCGCGTCCAGTCCGTTCTTCTCCGCGAACACCAGCGCCTCGCACACGGCCAAATTGGTCACGCTCACCAAAATCTGATTCACCAGCTTCGTCAGTTGCCCCGTCCCACTCCCCCCGCAGTGCGTGATCGTCTTCCCAAACGCCTCAAGCAACGGCCAAACCCGCTCCAGCGCCGCCTCCTCCCCGCCCACCATGATCGACAGCGTTCCGTTCCGCGCCCCCACGTCGCCCCCGCTCACCGGCGCATCCAGAAACCGCGCCCCCTTCGCCGCCAGTTGCTGCGCCATAGCACGCGTGGCCGACGGCGAGATCGTCGAATGATCCACAACAATCAGCCCCTCCCGCGCGGCAGACAGAATCCCATTTTCCCCGCCCACCACCTGCTCGACGTCCGGTGTATCCGTCACGCAAATGAACACCACCTCCGCCTCGCGCGCCGCGCCGCAGGAGAATCCGCCCACGCGGCCCCTTTCGCCAGCAGTTCCTCACCTTTGGATTTGGTTCGTGTATGCACCGTCAGCGCATGCCCCGCCGCCAGCAGATGCCCCGCCATCGGCTTGCCCATGATCCCCAGGCCAATGAATGCAGTGCGAATCTCCCACCTCGGCTGTTTTGGGTCGTCTACTTTTTCAGGACAATGATCAGCAGGATTAGATTGATCAGCACCGATACCCCCAGGCCGATCAGCATCCCCACCACCGCCGGGTTGCCCCAGATATTCGCCGATGCGTGGCTGTGCGTCGGCGCAATGTCCACCGTCTTGCCCGTCTCGGCCACCGCCGCCAGTTTCTCCAGATCCACCTCGCGCCTTGCATGCAGCGGCGGCTCGTTGCGACTCACCGAAACCAGGTCCTCCAGCATCTCCTTCATCGACGGATATCGCTCATCGCGCTTCTTGGCCATCGCCACTTCCACGATCTCCGAAATCCCCGCCGATAGCGCTGTGTTGATATGGTCCGGCGGCACCAGCGGATCGCGCAAATGCTTGTGCATCACGGCCGTGGGCGTATCGGCTTCAAAAGGCGGCCGCCCTGTCACCACGTGATACATCGTCGCCCCCAGCGAATAAATATCCGCGCGATAATCAATATCCACGTCCCCCCGAATCTGCTCCGGGCTGATGTAATACGGCGTCCCGTACGCCTTCCCCGCCTCGCTCTGCGCCGCCACCGTGTCATCCAGCGCCCGTGCCAAACCCAAGTCCGTCAGCTTCGCCACATTCCCCGGCGTCACGATGATGTTCTTGGGCTTCACGTCCCGGTGAATCAGCCCCCGCTCATGCGCGTGCAGCAACGCGTCGGCCATCTGGATCATCAGGTCCAGCGCCTCAGCCTCCGAAAACGCCTTCCCATCCCCCTCCGGCGGCGGCGCCATCATGTCAAACAGCGTCTTTCCCTCAATGTACTCCATCACAAAATAGTGATGCTGATTGGGCGTCGATCCCACGTCGATCGCCTGCACGATGTTGTTGTGCGAAAGCTTGGCCGCCGCCTGCCCCTCCTTATAAAACCGATCCACGAATTCCGGATTCTCGCTCAGTCGCTTGGGCAGCACCTTCACCGCCACCGTCCGGTTCAGCGAGATCTGCTTGGCCTTATAAACCGTCGCCATCGCCCCCTTGCCGCACGTCCCCAGCAATCGGTATCCAGGAATCTGGCTCGACTTGCTCTTGTCGTCAATCTGCCCCCGAATCCGCTTCACCTGGTTCACGGTGACAAAGCTGTGCTCCACCAGCAGATCGGCCAGACTGCGCTGATTGGGGTCCGAAGACTGCTTCTGCTGCTCCCGGCAAAAGTCCACCTCCGTGCGCGTGGCCAGGCCAGAATCCACCACCACCTTCGCAACATCGCTGTCGGAATTGGCAGTAACACCCGTAATGGAACTGGAGCTATCGGCCTGTGCCATACGCAATCATAGGATAGGACGCCGCTGGTCACACCGACACATCGACAAGACGCAGGAACCCAACCCGCAAAAGTTATAAAGGGAGACGGGCGGTGTCAACAGTAAAGTCTCTCTCATGCGTCGTGACCCTTCGGATGTCCGCGAGCTATACATCGGAAGTCATTAATCGTTTTCTACTTGGCGCTCTTGGCGTCTTGGCGGTTCAAATCTCCTCCCGCGACGCCAGTTTCCGAACCCACTTACGCAAAATCCCCACCCCCAACCAACCCGCAACTCATTTTTGCGCACAAGAAAACGACCACCTTCGCCTTCCCAGTCTCCCATCCCAACTCCTCATCACCACCCATCCCCCTATCTCATGTCTCACCAAGGTCCGCCCTCCCCCACCACCCCATCCCCTTCCCCCCGCCCATCCCGCCCCCTATTCTGTCGTACATGCCCCACAACCCAGAGATCCCAGACAATCTCCCGCCGGGCCGGGCCATGCCCGTCTGGGTCTTTCCCCTCACCAAGTCCCTCACCTGGCTCATCGCGCTTGGCCTTTCCCTCTACTTCTTCAGCGCCGTCTCCACCGTCCTTCTGGGCCTCCTCGCGGCCTGCATTCTCTCCTGCACCCTCCAGCCTCTCCTTCGCTATCTCCCAAGCCCACGCGGCCTATCGGCCGTCGTCCTTGGACTGGCCACCATGGCCGTCGTCGGCGGCGTCGTCCTGGCCTTCTCCTGGCCACTCGCCAACCCAATCAAGGAACGCCTCCGCGACTGGCCACGCATCCAGACCCAGATCAATGACTTCCTCCAAGTCTGGAACCAGCGATTCGGCCTCCAGAAAGATCCGCTCAAAATCGAAGACATCCTCCAACGCGCGGGCGGCTTGGTCGCAGGCGGCGGCTCCATCCTCGTCTCCCGTGGCGTCGACGTCGTCCTGGGCATATTCATCTCCGTCGCCCTCGTCCTCTTTGGCTCCATCTTCCTCCTGGCCGAGCCCGCCGACAGCATCCTCACCCCCGCCCTCCGCCTCCTCTCCCCGCCCCACCAGACCTCTGCCCGCGCCATGTTCGCCAGCCTCGGCCCCCGCTACCGCTCCTGGGTCATCGGCACCATCCTGGGCATGGGCATCGTCTTCACCGCCTCACTCCTGGGCTATGGGATGATCGGCGTCAGCGCCGCCGTCCCCCTTGCGCTTCTGGCCGGCGTCGCCGAAATCGCCCCCACCGTCGGCCCGGCCACCGCCTGCATCATCGCCGCCCTCTTCGCCGGCGCAACCCAAGGCGGCGGCAAAGCCATGGGCGTCCTTGTGGTCTACGGCGTTATCCAGGCATTCGAAGCCTATCTCATCCTCCCCATGATCATGCGCGGCGCTGTCAAAATTCACCCCGCCGTCACCCTCTTCAGCGTCATCCTCTGGGGCAAAATCTTCGGCGTCCCAGGCCTCATGCTCGCCATCCCCCTCAACCTTACCATCTGGTCCTTCCTCGAACACTTCTACATCCGCCCCCGCGAGCAGACCCGCGCCCAGGCTGCGCTGGCCGAGGCACGCGAGATATTCGATTCTGATCAAACTCCCGCCGATCAAGCCCCCACCGAGCAGACTCACATAGAGCCCGAGGACGGAGGCCGTCTCATCGCCTCCGGCAACGCACGATGAACATCGCCGACATCCGCCGCGAATATCGCAGGCAGGCCCTGGACGAATCCCAAGTCGATCCCGAGCCTCTTCACCAGTTTAGCCGCTGGTTCGACGAAGCCGTAGCGGCCGACGTCCCCGAACCCAACGCCATGACCCTTTGCCTCGCCGACCCCACCGGCCGCCCCACCGGCCGAATCGTCCTCCTCAAAGGCATCGACAGCGACGGGCTCCTCTTCTTCACCAACTACCAAAGCCAGAAAGCCCAAACCCTCGCCGCCAACCCGCAAGCGTCGGTCGTCTTCTTCTGGCCCGAGCTTGAGCGCCAGGTGCGCGTCGAAGGCCAAGTCCAACAAACTGAGGCGTCCGAATCCGACGACTACTTCGAATCCCGCCCGCGCGAAAGCCAGATTGGCGCACTGGGCCTCCCCGCAAAGCAGCGTCATCCCAAACCGCGCCCATCTCGAACAAGCCTTCGCCGCTCTCGCTCAGCAATACGAAAGCCTTCAAATCCCCCGGCCCCCCCACTGGGGCGGTTACCGCCTCCGCCCCGACGCCATGGAATTCTGGCAAGGCCGGCCAGGCCGATTGCACGACCGCATCCGCTATCGCAAAGATCAGGCCGGCCAATGGCTCATCGAACGCCTGGCCCCCTGATAATTCCCATGCACAAAACCCTCGTCATCAACGCCGTCGGCCTTACCCCCGAGCTCATCGGCCCGTTCACGCCGCGCCTGCGCGCCTTCCGCGACGCCGGCAAACTCGCCACCATTGGCTCAGTCCTCCCCGCCGTCACCACCACCGTCCAATCCACCTACCTCACCGGCGCCCACCCCGCCGGCCACGGCATCGTCGCCAACGGCTGGTATTTCCGCGATGAGTGCGAGATCAAGTTCTGGCGTCAATCCAACCATCTCGTCGAAAAGCCCAAGCTCTGGGACATGGCTCGCCAGCACGATCCATCCTTCACCTGCGCCAACATCTGCTGGTGGTACGCGATGTATTCATCGGCCGACTACACCGTCACCCCCCGCCCGATGTACCCCGCCGATGGCCGAAAGCTCCCTGACATCTGGGCCCATCCACCGGATCTGCGACAATCGCTCCAGAAAGACCTTGGCCAGTTCCCCCTCTTCAAATTCTGGGGCCCGGCCACTTCCATCGACGCCACCCAGTGGATCGCCGGCGCCGCCATCCGAGTCGATGAGCGATACCACCCCACCCTCACTCTCGTCTACCTCCCCCACCTCGACTACTGCCTCCAGCGCCGCGGCCCCGATCCTGCCAAATCCGAAACCGATCTCCGCCAACTCGACGCCGTCTGTGGCCAGCTCATTGACCACTTCGCCACCCCCGACGCCACCCCCGACACCCGCATCATCATCCTCTCCGAATACGGCATCACCAGCGTCTCCCAACCCGTTCACCTCAACCGCGTCCTCCGCGAACGCGGCCTGATCACCGTACGCGATGAGATGGGCCGGGAAGTTCTCGACCCCGGCGAAAGCAAGGCCTTCGCCGTCGCCGATCACCAGATCGCCCACATCCACGTCAACGACCCCGCCGTCCTCGATCAGGTCCGCGACCTTCTCACCAAAACGCCCGGCGTCGAGCGCGTTCTGGATGAAGCGGGTAAGCGCGAGTGGCATCTGGATCACGCCCGCTCAGGCGAATTGGTCGCCATCGCTTCCCCCGATGCCTGGTTCACCTATTACTACTGGCTCGACGACGCCCGCGCCCCCGACTTCGCCCGCACCGTCGACATCCATCGCAAGCCCGGCTACGACCCGGCCGAGCTATTCATCGACCCCGCCCTCCCACTGGCCAAGGCAAAAATCGCCTGGACGCTCCTCCGCAAAAAACTAGGCTTCCGCGCCATGCTCGAAGTAATCCCGCTCGATGCATCCCTAGTCCGCGGTTCCCACGGCCGCCCCGCTCCATCCCCCGCCCAGGGTCCCCTCTTCATCACCAACCAAAACCATCTGCTCGACACCCCCCACCTCCCCCCCACCGACGTTTGCGCCATGCTCCTGAAACACCTCACTGCGCCGCCTTGATTCAACCCTGCACCAACACGTCCTTCACAATCAAATTCCCCGCCTCGTCTTTCGAAATCAAATACCCAGGCAAGTCGCGCCGCGCCGGCCCAAGCGTCACATGCCCGCTGGCATCAAAGGTCGAATCATGACACTTGCAATAAAACGTTTGGTCGTTGGCCAACTTTCAGCACGCAATACTTGTGCGTGCAGATCGAAGAAATCGCCAGCAGTTTCCCCTCCCGCCGGATGATAAACACCCCCCGCTCCTTAAACTTCGCATACACCCCGTCGGCCGCATAGTCGGTCTCTGGTCCAATGTTCACATCCACCCGCGGCCCATGGCCCGGCTCGCTACCCCCCGACCCGGCGCACCCGGCCGCCGCCGCGGCAGTCAGAACCAGCAATTGCCTTCGATTCAAGCTCATGGAAACCCACTTTCACGAGATACGATCAACGGCACTGCCTGTCAATCAAATCCTCCCGCAAGCGGCAATGTTGACTGCCCTGTCAATAATATGTAATCCAATTGCAATAGAAACAATTTTTCGGAGCATCCGCGTTATTGCTGACCCCGGTTGTCGCCGAAAAATATTCCATGCAACGCCTGTTCAACTTTCTCAAGGACGAAAGCGGCGGAGAGGTTCTGGAGTACGCCCTCATCGCAGGACTCATCGTGGTCGCCGCCATCGGCGTCATCAGCACCGTCGGGACCAAGGTGCTCGCCCGCTGGGACAGTCTCAACAGCTCAATGTAACGCTCCACCACGCGAACATGGTATCCGCTGGTTCCTCGAAAGGCCGGCCAGCACTTCGCTGGCTGGTCTTTATTCTTTCTTATGAGAATCGAAAATGGGCCCGGCAGTATCGACCGCCGGGCCCTGTTCAATCGTTTAAATTTTCAAATCCAATCAGAACACCCGCCGGCGTCCGCCGCCGCGGCGCTTGGCCGCGCCGTGGAATCCGCGCCCGGTGATCGCCCCGGCCGCCGCCGATGGCTTCTGAACACCCATCACCGCCTTCACACCCCTCCCCGCATCATGCCGCGCTGCGTGCCCTGGCTTTTGCACCACTTCCGCGTTCTGCCGCACCACATGCCGCTGCCCATCGGGCCGATCCGCGCCTGGCCGCTGAAACTTCCCGCGCTGCGCCGGCTGCCGATGCAACTGCTGGTGTCCATGCGACCGCCTCCCGGATCCCTCGCCCGAGCCTTCATCGCCCGAAATTTCCACGCTCTGTGGCGAATACTTCGGATGATCCTTCTTCACCGGAATCGGCTTGCGAATCAGCCGTTCAATCGCCCGCAGATACGACACTTCATCCGGATCACAGAACGACACCGCCGCCCCCAGCGCCCCGCCGCGCCGTTCGGCCTATGCGATGAATGTACGTCTCGGGCTCGTTGCTGATGTCGTAGTTCACCACGTGCGTGATCCCATCCACATCAATCCCGCGCGATGCAATGTCCGTCGCCACCAGCACCGGGATTTTGTTGGCCGTGAAGTTGTTCAGCGCCCGCTGGCGCACGTTCTGGCTCTTGTTGCTGTGAATCGCCTCGGACTTAATTCCACGCGTGTGCAGGTGGCGCACCACCTTGTCCGCGCCGCGCTTGGTCCGCGTAAATACGATGGCTCGCGCCATCGGCAGCGTGTCCACCAGATGCGCCAGCAAGGCCGGCTTATTCCCCTTGTTCACCATGTAAACCGATTGATCAACCCCGTCGGCCGTGGACGACACCGTCGCCACCTGCACCGTCACCGGGTTACGAAGAATCGTATTGGCCAGTTGCCGAATCTCCGCCGGCATGGTGGCCGAGAAGAACAGCGTCTGACGCGTCGTCGGCAGCTTGGCCACCACGCGCCGGATGTCGTGAATAAAGCCCATGTCCATCATGCGGTCGGCTTCATCCAGCACCAGCACCTCGACGGCCCGCAGGTCTATATGCCCCTGCTCCATCAGATCCAGCAGCCGTCCCGGTGTAGCCACCAGCACGTCGGTCCCCCGCCGAATCGCGGCCACCTGCGGGTTCTGGTTTACACCGCCATAGACAACCGTATTCCGCAGTTGCAGGTTCTTCCCATAAACACTGAAACTCTCGCTGATCTGGCCGGCCAGTTCACGCGTTGGACAAAGAATCAATGCACGAATGCGCCACCGCGCCGGGGCTTTTTTCGCGGCGCTCAGGCGATGCAGAATCGGCAGCGCGAACGCGGCCGTCTTTCCAGTGCCGGTCTGAGCGCAACCCAGCACGTCGCGCCCTTCCAGGGCGAGTGGAATCGCCTGCGCCTGGATGGGCGTGGCGGTAAGATAATTTTCGGAAACAATAGCACGGAGGATCGGCTCAGAGAGCCGAAGGTCGGCGAACTTCATCAGAATGGTCCTTCTGGTGGACGTTGCGCACCATAAAGGGCCACGGCAGACGCCGAAAAAAGGCCGGTCGATGCGCTGCAACTGGGCTTGAATTAACAATCAGGAATGTGCCGAAATGGCAAACGGTCCGTGAAGGATCAGGCGGGCAGTTGACGAATTAACTATATCGGTACGCTTGTCAATGTACAAGAGTGCGAGGAAAAATTGTTTGGGAAAAGTGCGAGCCGTCTTTCCTCAACGTCAAACATAGCAGGGATTCGCCTCGCAGATGATGACTTGCCCCGATAGAATGATGAACCGGATGCCCGAACATGCCTAGCCCAATAAAAAGCACTGTCAGCAAGCCAAACACAAGACGCGCTGGCATTCACGCCCGCGGCGTGACGACATTCAAACCGGCCGCAGCCAAGGCCGGTATTGAGCCGCTTCCGTTTTATGCGCAGGTGAGAGTGGTGCAGCACAAGGGGGTTCCCGTGGAAGTTGTCGGAAGGATTGGTTACGTCTTGGGGAGGGCACAGCTAAAGGGCGGCCAATGGAACTATAGTGTCTACCTCGGAGGGCTGAACGAATCCTATTCACTTCCTCATGGCGCGCTAGAACCTACGGGTGAGATTCTCACGCGCGATGAGTTTTATGGTCCTGATAAGCTTCGGGTTGTTGTCAACGATCAGGGTGCAGGCTCCGCCGTCGACGTCTGATACCCCTCGTCATGAGCAAGAAGACCGGGAAGAAAGGAAGGTCTTCGAAGCAGGAGGTGCTGAGAAAGCACCACCTGCCTACCGAGGGCCCAGTTCGGTTTGAGCCGGATAAGAATTGGCATCCATCTCATCCGCTCAACCGCGGACCCAACAACGGATTTGTTGATCGGCACGGACGGGAATGGACTCCCGGACGATCAATCACGGCGGGGCAGCATTTTGAGTGGGACGTGCAACTGGTTCGGGGCGGCCACCTCAATGTGGATTGGGATGGAAACATCACGCATCCCAAGCCGAGCGCCAGCTCATAACACTTTAATTCGGACCCGGATTCCGGCTGTCGCTATACTCTATCCCACTCCCATGGCCAATCCCCCGCCACTCCCGACCGACGCCGACTTGAACATCGTCGATCCCGACGAACCGCCCGAACCTCCCATCGAGTGGCTCGAAGAGGCCGTTCGCGACTCGGCCGCCGAGGAATTTGTTGATGGTGATCGACTGGCCTATGGTCGACCCATTCCCGTTGCCCGCAAGCCCCAACGCGGCGGCGCCACCCTCTCTCTCGCCGCCCTCATCATGGGCGTGAGCGCATTTGCCTTTTGCCTGCTGCCCACCGCACTTGACGTGGTCCCCCGACTGCTCAGCCCTGTTCAGGGGATCGTGTACCTTCTCTTTGGCGTCTGTGGAGTGGGCGGCGCGGTGGCCACTCTCTTCGTCAGCGCCATTGCTCGCGGCCGACGCGGCATCGAGAGATACATCGTCGTGTCGCGCGCCTTCGCTCTCGGCTGGATGCCCGTCGCTCTTGTCGTCGCCGCCTACCTCAGCGACAGTCCCCTCCGCTCCGTCATCGGAATGCTGGTCTTGGCCGCCATCCTCGTCCCCATGGGCTTCATACTTCTCAGCATGTTGGACGCTATCTTTGATTGAGCTGTGATGCTCGTGTTTTCGCTCGGGCGCCTCATGAGGAACTCTGGCAGCCTGAGCTCTTGCTCACCAAACCTCATTGCCAGATTTTAGCAGCTTCGTATAGATGCGACGACCGAAGTTGCAGTCTGAGTGTGAGAAACCGATCCCTCGCTCCCTAAACATTTCCGCCCTCTAGCGGTAGCATCATTGGAAACGACTATTTGATCCAATATGCGGCGTTGCCCGCTGTTTTTCAACCTAATCCCCCCACGAGGAGACGTATGCAGAAGTATTGTTCAGCCATCGCCGCAACCCTGTTGCTGGCGCTTTCCCTTCCCGCTCTTGCCGCCGATGCGCCCGCCAAGCGCGATGACTCAGCCTCGGAAAAGGCGGGCATCAAGCTCTCCCTGCAATGCTGGACCTACAACAAGCTCACCGCCTTCGAGGCCATCGACAAGGCCGCCATGCTCGGCATCAAGTACGTCGAGTTCTTCCCCGGCCAGAAGATGAAGCCCGATGGCGATGCGAAAATGTCCCAGAACATGAGCGATGAGCAGATCGACGAAATCAAAAAGAAACTCGCCGACGCAGGCGGTCTCAAGGCCATCGCCTGGGGCGTGGACGGCATCCCCACCGACGAAGCGGGCGTCGCAAACGCTTCGAAGGCGCCAAGAAGCTCGGCCTCGAAGTCCTCGTCACCGAAACCACCCCCAACGCCGTCATCGACAAGCTTGCCCAGGAATTCAACATCCGCGTCGCCCTTCACAATCACCCCAACTCCTGGCCGCCCGAGAAAGTCCTCGAGGCCACCAAGGACCTCTCCAAGATGTGCGGCTCCTGCGCCGACACCGGCCACTGGATGACCCGTCACTGGCTTCCCGTCGAACAGCTCAAAAAGCTCGAAGGCCGCGTCGAGCACTCCCATCTCAAGGACCGAGAGGAAATCGGCGCCAGCCACGACGTGGTATTTGGTGAAGGCAAAAGTGACGTCCCGGGAATCATTGCCGAGCTCAAGCGTCAAGGGTTTAAGGGCTACATGTCCATTGAGTTTGAATACAAGCAGGGTGACATCCCCTTCCTCGATGCCACCCTCACCAAGTGCGTGGCCGGCTTTGACCGAATCGTGGCCGAGCAGACAAAGTAAAAATCTCTTTTCGCCACAAGCACACTAAGAACGGCCAGCCGTGCTGGCCGTTCTTAGTTGGTATCACCGCCGACCGAGCCGCGCAACTGAAAGACATGACACCATTTGCGCCCCCGCCTCCCTCCCGTCGAACCACCAATTTCCCATTCCGTACCATTCTCAGCCCGCTTTTTTCCGGACCTTTCCCTGCTTGACCCAAGGCCGATTAACCGATAGCACAACCGTACGCCTGCGCTTTGGCGCGGTCTCGGACCTTGGGAACAGGCCCGAAAATTTCAAAGATCGCTAACAAGCTGCCCTTGGTTCTGTCCGATTCCTACTTACGCGGGGTCAGGTATTTTGCCGCTCCGCCGGGTGCTTGTGCGATGCGATACTGCGCGTGCGAATTTCCGCCCGCGAAACTTCACTGACTCGGAGAAACTGTCATGGATGTGACCGTCATTGGTTGTGGATACGTCGGCCTCGTTACCGGCACCTGCCTCGCCAGCATTGGACACACCGTCCGCGGCGTTGAAAAGGACCCCAAAAAACTCAAAACCCTCCTCGATGGCCACTGCCCCATCTTCGAGCCCGGCCTTCACGAGCTGATGAAGGAAAACTACGCCTCCGGCCAGCTTCAATTCACCGACGACGTCAAATCCGCCGTCCGTGACGCCGAAGTCGTCTTCCTCTGCGTCGGCACCCCCCCCAAGCCCGACGGCACCGTCGACATGAGCTACCTCGAAGGCGCAGGCAAGGAAGTCTGCGATGCCCTGGCCGATCTCAAGAACGAATACATGGTCACGATCATCGTGAAGTCCACCGTCCCCGCGGGAACCAACCGCCGCCTCTACAACTACCTCCGCGAGCAGACCAAGGCTTACGTGCAGGTGGTTTCGAATCCCGAGTTCCTCAAGGAAGGCACCGCCGTTCAAGACTGCCTCAACCCCGACCGCATCGTCGTCGGTGGCGAAAGCCCCGAGGCTTTTCGCCAGATGCGCCGGCTTTACGATCCGCTCATCAAGCGCGAAGAGAACTTCCTCACCATGAACTGGGAATCGGCTGAGCTGACCAAATACGCGGCCAATTCCATGCTCGCCGCCCGCATCTCATTCATGAACGAAATGACCATTCTCTGCGAGCACTACGGCGCGGACGTCGAAGACATCCGCAAAGGCATCGGCTCCGACAGCCGAATCGGCCCGGCGTTCCTTCGCGCTGGCTGCGGTTACGGCGGCTCCTGCTTCCCCAAAGACGTCGCCGCCATGGAGCACATCTCCAAAACGGCCGGCTACGAGTCCCTCTTCGTCAACGCCATTCAGACCATCAACAAGAACCAGAAGAAGCGGTTCGTGGACAAAATCGTCCAGAAGCTTGGCCGCCCCATCGAAGGCGCGACCATCGCCATATGGGGCCTCGCCTTCAAGGCCGACACCGACGACATTCGCGAAAGCGCCGCCCTCGACGTGATCCAATATCTGCTGGACAAGGGCGCGCACGTCAAGGCCACCGACCCCAAGGGCATGGAGCACATGAAGCAGATCTTCAAGGATCAGGTGGAATGGTGTTCCGATCCCGTGCAGGCCGCCGCCGGTGCTGATGCCGTTGCCCTGCTGACCGATTGGCCGCAGTACAGCACGCTCCCCTTCCGCAAGATCAGCGCCACGATGAACCAGCCGATGATCTTCGACGGCCGAAACTGCCTGCACCGCGACGTGATGCGGGAAAGCGGATTCCAGTACTACCCAATCGGCCGCCCCGCGGTGGAAAACAAACTCCGCCTGAAAACCCGCGTCTAAATCCGCGACTTCAACATCCAAACGATCAAGGCCAGAAGCGCGGCGGAGTGCTTCTGGCCTGTTTCGTTTCATGGAGTACATCCCGTGACTGTTGCGAAGTTGGCTCCGCTGCCCATCGAAATTTTTAGCGTGCTACTCTTTTAGAGCGAGAAGATCGTAGAGCACGCAAAGTAGATCAGGGTGCTGGCCATAACCATAAGGGCGATGAGCCAGAAGTCGATGGGGCGGCCTTCGACGCCTGTGGCGCCGGCTCGTTTGGGGAAGGCGTCGGGGGACAGGGCCAGCAGTTTCTGGAGGAGGGCGTCGGCGGTTTGAAGACGCGGATCGCCGCCTTTGGCTTTCACCTCGACGTGAACGGTACTCATGGCGGCGGCCGCTTTTCGGACGGCCGTGTGCGCGGGCTTGACCTCCACCGATTGCGACCGCTGGGTCTTGCTCTCAACGATGCGCGTGTTGACTTCAGCCGGTGCGGCAATTGCGCCGGAGGTTGACGTGCCAACCGAGGTGGACGAATCTTCCTCGGCAAATGCGGATTCTTCGGCTTCCCGCTGGGAAGCGTGACCGCCCCGGCCATTGCCGCCGTGGCTGGGTGCAGGGTTGGGTTGGTCGGATCTTGATTGCCAGGGCCAACGCAACTCCTTGAGCTGCGATTGTGGCCTGGCCGATGGGGGTGGGGGCTTGCTGCCGAGTTTTCGCGGCTTTAGTTCGACAACCCGTGCCTTTTTCGGAGCTGGCGGCGCGGCTTCGGAGGGGCGGGGCTCATCTTTGGGCTCAATCTTTCGGCCGGCGGAGGCGGGGCTGGGGAGGGGGACGTCGGCCGCGGCTTTTGAAGATAGCTTGCGCGGCTTAAGTTCGACGACGCGTGCCTTCTTCACCGGCGTCTTTTCAGTGGCAGGCTTCTCGGCGGGAGGCATTTCAGCAGGAAGTGTTCGGGCGGTCCAGTGCTGCTCCAATGGCTCTTTCGCAATGGGTCCCTCGTCGGCAGGTTGCTCGACAGCTGGATCTTGTTGGGCAGTTGCCGCAACGGGCTGGGATACTGGATTAGTCTGTGTTTGTAATTCGGGGGAGGTTGGGGGTAGGGGTGTGGTTGGTGCGGGGGGTGTTTCCTTTGGCCGGAGAAACTTTGGGCGGAGACTGATGATTCGGCGTTTTCGGATCGGGGAGTCGCCATCGGCGGGCAAGCGGGAGGCGGCCGTCGCGGCGGCCGAAAGGTCTTCGAGAGATTGTTCCTTAGATGCCCGCTCGTGTGTGGCGACTTCTCCGATAGGCGCTGGGGCGGTGTCGGAACTCGCGGACGTATCGGGCGTGGCGGCGACTGAGGCGTTTAGCGATAGCTTCAATTCCTCGACGATTTGGGGATCGACGGCGTCGGCCGGTGCGGAGGGCGTTTCCAGCGACCGCGTCAAGTATTCCGCGCTGAATGGCATGTCTTCAACCAGCGGCGACTCGGCCTCGATCATGGACATGCCCGCTTCCATGATGGATGACTGGGTTACGATGACGCGCGAGTCTTTTGGCATTCCCAGCGCCTCGGCGGCCAGTACCTCGATGTCGGGGGCCGCGGGAGATTGAAGCGTGACTTTTTGATCCGCTTCTTCCGATGACGGCGGGTCAGGTTCAGGGGTTGTCAGGGCGGCGGTTGCGTCTGGAGTCTCAATGAGGGCGGGTTCTTGTGGCGGGTCAGCGTGCGTCTGAAGCGATGATTCATGAATGCGGTTGTCCCATGGATCTTGATCCGGGGTGGCGTGTGGCTCGATCAATAATGTGGGTATGTTATTGGTGGGCAGGAGTGAGTCGGGTTGATCGAATATCTCGGTAATTTCGGCTGGGGCGTCTGTTCCTGTTGGTTCCAGAATGTCGGGTTGGATGTTTGCCACGACCTCATTGAAGGTGGGCACTTCAATCTGTTGCTGGGGTTTGTCATCTTCGCGCACCTGCATTTGAAATGAGGGCGGCGTCGGCTCATGGACCAGCGGGGGCGGTGGGAGGACTTCTATTTCTGCGGTGACGTGATCTGAGGTATCGGTGTGGTGAGTTTCATCCAGCAATCCAGCGTATGCGGTGGCCGCCGGGAGTGGCAGCGTCACTGCGATAGGCTCTGTGCGAGCGGCTAAGGCGTCGGTGGCCGGATCGGTTGTGGCCGGGGCGGGTGCGATAAGGGTGGGGGCTTCCGGGCGGTCATGGGCTGGCTGGACGACGTCTTCCGCGTTGGTGGTGAGGTCGACACGTGAGTCCGCATTTAGCTGGGGTGAATGCTGCTCTGGAGGCGGCTCGTCATGATGATCGAACTCGGCCGGATGCAGGTCAGGCGACTTTGGGGGAAGCGACGAACGACGTGCTGATTCGGCCACCAGCGCCCGCAACCGCGCTTCAGGACTATCAGATTGTGGAAATTCCAGTTGCGGCGGGAAAGTCCCTTCTGGCACGGGAGCGCGTGCGCGCCGCGGCGTTTCATCAATGGCCGGCGACTCGACTTTGGGTTCGGGCGGTGCCAACCCGTGGGGCGCGTGAGAATCGGGTTGGATGTTGTGGGTTTGCGCGGCCGGGGGTGGAGCGTTTTTGCGGACGATGGGCGCGGGGCCGGTGCGATCGGGGGCGCGCTTCGCAGTTGAGGCGGAATCGTGTTCATCAGACAGGATCTCACGAACGAGGCGGCCAACGCCCTCACGTTCGTAGCCGCGCGCGCCGGGGGTGCGGGACGCGGGGTGGGCCGAGGCCGGCCACCGCGCTGGGGCAGGGGCGCGGTGGGAGAATCGTCGAGCTCAAATGCACTGACGGTGCCTTCCATGGCTTCCCATGGATCGGCCGGGCGAACTTTGCGGCGGCCACCCGCGCCCACCACGCCGCTGCGGAAGATGATTTTGATCCGGCCGGCGGTTACTTCGTCCAGGCTTTTAAGGACGCGCCGGCCGGTGATGGGAATTCCGTTGAGGAGCGTTCCATTTTTGCTGCCCAGATCGACCAGTGTCCAACTGCCGCGAAAAAACTCAACGCGGCAATGCTGCCGGGAGAGCAGGATGTCATGCCAGGAGATGTCGCACTCGGGGGAGCGCCCCACCGTCAGCGAGGACGTCAGGTTCTGACGTCCAAGCTCCTCATCGCGATGACTGATGACGATGTAGGCCATACGCAAAAAAAACGCGTGAGTGCCGCGATTGGATCCTGCGCCCTGGAAACAACCTATATAGCGGCAGGGCCCGTCAAGTTCGAGAAAATTCTGTTTCGAGTGCCCGCACCATCCCGGCACATGCATTTTTTACGCGCCGCCACTTGTTCCGGTCTTCGATGACGGAAGGAAGAACGGGCTGCCGGTCGTCGGCGGTCTGATCTCCGCAGTTCAACCGTAGGTTCGGATGTAGTCGGACATTAAGGCTGCGCTGAGGCTCCGGAACTCCTGGTGGTGCTCTTTGAGCCAAGCGCCTCCATCTGTTTTTTGAGCGAGGCAATTTCGTCGGTGGCTTTGGCGGCATCGTCAGCCGCCTTTTTGCTGGCTGCTTCGGCCGCGTCCACCTTTGCCTGCATGGCCTGTTTGTCAGTTGCAAGCGTGGCGTTCTGCTGCTTCATCGCCTCCAGTTCCTTGCCCATCGCTTCACCCTTGGCGGCATTGGCCTGGGCCGCTTTCAGGTCCTCATCGCTTTTTGCGAGCTTGGCGGCGGCATCGGCGGCCTTGGCGTCGCTCTCCTTCAGCTTCGCCTGCAGGTCCTCCAGCTTTTTGGCGTCGTCGGCAAGCTGCGACTTGGACTTATCGAGATCGGCAGTTTTTGCATCCGCGGCCGAGAGCTTGGCGGACAGCTCCTTCACCTGCTTGTCCTTCGCGGCCAGATCAGCCTTCAGCTTTTCGGCTTCGGCCTGGCTTTCGTCGCGCTCCTGGCTGGCGGTCGCAAGCTCCTGGCGCATCTTCTGCCGCTCCACCATCATCTTTTTGTCCGGGCCACAACCGATTGCAGTCAATCCAACGGCCGATAAAGCGATCAACACACCGAAACGCACGACACTGCGCATACATACTCCTGAATTCAATCTGTAAAATGCCTGGGCCACAAAATCACGCGAAGGTGAATTGGTTTCAACCACCGTGCTGGCCCCACAATCAAGGGGATCATTGTAAGGGGGAGTCGGCCGATGAGCAATCAGGCTGATTGAGCCGCTGTGACGGGGTGTTGCATACCGGTGCTGGCTTTATCGCCGCTTCGCGCTTTCCCCGCCATGAACATTCCAGCATAATAATCGTTTGAAGGAAGGATGAAACCACAGGCTTCACAGTCCTCGAAATTGGCTGGCCGGATCGTGCAGATTGGGCTTACGCAGATGGCTTGCAGCCCCGATCCGGAGGAGAATCTTGCGCCAGGTTCGTCTGATTGAGCAGGCGGCGCAGCAGGGGCGCAGATTGTTTGTACGCAGGAACTGTTTCGGTCGCAGTATTTTTGCCAGCTTGAAGACCATCGCTTTTTTGAGGTGGCCGAGCGTATTCCGGGGCCAAGCACAGAGGCGATGAGCGCGCTGGCGAAGAAGCACGGGGTGGTGATCGTGGCCTCGCTTTTTGAGAAACGCGCGGCCGGGCTTTACCACAACACGGCGGCCGTGATCGACGCAGACGGCAGCATGCTGGGGCTGTATCGGAAGATGCACATTCCTGACGATCCGCTTTATTACGAGAAGTTCTATTTCACGCCGGGCGATACGGGGTTTCGGGCGTGGAACACAGCGTACGGGAAAATTGGGGTGCTGATCTGCTGGGACCAGTGGTTTCCGGAGGCGCGCGGCTGACGGCGCTGCAGGGCGCGGAGATTTTATTTTATCCCACGGCCATCGGCTGGCATCCGTCGGAGAAGGCGGAGTTTGGCGAGGCACAGCATGATGCGTGGGAGGTGATGCAGCGGTCGCATGCTATTGCCAATGGATGTTATGTCTGTGCGCCGAATCGAATTGGCGTGGAAAAAATCCTTGGCGCGGATGGGCTGCCGGTGAGTGAAGAAGGGATTCAGTTTTGGGGCCAGTCGTTTGTGGCTTCGCCCGACGGCCGGGTGGTGCGGCGTGCCTCGAGCGATACCGAAGAGGTGATGGTTGTGGGATGTGATTTAAGCCGGGTCGAATTCAGCCGGACGCACTGGCCGTTTCTCCGTGACCGGCGGATTGATGCGTATGGCGAACTGTCGAGGCGGTTCATTGACACCCCATAGCCGGGCCAGGTAACTGAAATTGAACGAGGCCGGTGCATCTGTTAGACTCCCCCGCGCCAACCACAGCCGACGCGATTTGCACGGCGGCTGGGGATGGCGATGTGTCTGGAGAGGTGTCCGAGTGGCTGAAGGAGCAGCACTGGAAATGCTGTTGGCGGCTTAAACCGTCACGGGGGTTCGAATCCCCCCCTCTCCGTTAACAAACGATACGCCCTTGTACTTCCGCAAAAATTCGGGAGTCACAAGGGCGTTTTGCATTGGGAAATGGTTGTTACGGAAGCCTCCAGCAGGTGTGGTTATTTTACCAGGCCGTCTTTTTTGGCCATGCTAAGCATGAGGTCTACGACGCGGTTGGAGTAGCCCCATTCGTTGTCGTACCAGGAGACGACTTTGAAGAAATTGGCGTTGAGCTCGACGCCGGCGCCGGCGTCGAAGATGCTGGAGCGGGCGTCGTGAATGAAGTCGGATGAAACGACTTCCTCGTCGGTGTAGCCGAGAATGCCCTTCAATTCGCCTTCGGAGGCGGCCTTCATGGCGGCGCAGATTTCCTTGTAGCTGGTGGCTTTGGTGGTCCTGAACGTCAGATCGACGACCGAGACGTCGGGGGTGGGAACGCGGAAGGCCATTCCGGTCAGCTTGCCTTTGAGCTGCGGCAAGACCAGCGCCGTCGCCTTGGCCGCGCCGGTGGAGGAAGGGATGATGTTTTGAGGAGCGCCGCGGCCGCCGCGCCAGTCTTTTTTGCTCGGGCCGTCAACCGTCGGCTGGGTGGCGGTCATGGCGTGAACGGTGGTCATGAGGCCTTCGGCGAGGCCGAAGCTGTCGTCGATCACCTTGGCAATGGGGGCCAGGCAGTTGGTGGTGCAGCTTGCGTTGGAGACGATGGTGTCTTTGCTTGGATCGAACTTGTTGTGATTGACGCCCATGACGAAGGTGGGGACCTTGTCGGCGTCTTTGGTGGGAGCGGAGAGGATGACGCGCTTGGCGCCGGCCTTGATGTGGTTGGAGGCACCGGCGTGATCGGTGAACAGGCCGGTGGATTCCACGACGTAGTTTGCGCCGCGGGCGGTCCAGGGCAATTCGGCCGGGTTGCGGACGGAGAAACAGGGGATGTGCCTGCCATCCACGACGATGCCGTCTTCGCGTGCCTCGACGGTGCCGTCGTAGAGGCCATGGGTCGAGTCGTGCTTGAAGAGATAGGCGAGATTGTCGGGGGGAACCAGGTCGTTGATGCCGACGAACTCGATGTTCGGGTTCTTGATCGCGGCCCGGAACACCAGACGACCGATGCGACCGAAACCGTTGATGCCAACTTTTAATGCAGCCATTGTGATAACTCCTTCGCGGACTAAATCTTAGAAAAATAGCGGCCCCTACACGGCCGCCTCGATCATACGTTCGCTCTTTCGAGGCGGGAAACATTATAGGCGTCGGCGGGCCAACGCAAGCCAATGCGGTTCAGCGGGAAAGCCGAATGTCCTTTACTTCCAATTCGACGGCACAGCGGCCGTTGAACTCGTTGATCGAGGGTTGGGCGGCGAGATCGACTTTTGTGCCGGGGGGCAGTTGATCGATCATGTCGCCGCGGCGGAAGGCGATGCACTTCATGGTGGTGGTGTTGTGCTTGACCTGGAACTGGAGGTGTTCGCTGGAGCGGCCGACGCGACGGGGGCGGCCGGCGATCTCCACGCTATGCAGGAAGAGGAGGGGCTGGGGGTTGGATTGTCCAAAGGGGCCGAGGCGGGCGAGTTCTTTTACCAGCGCTTCGTTCAGGTTTTTGAGTTCGGCGGCGCAGTCGAGGTGGAGCTGGGCCTGGAGTTGCTCGGGGCGCAGGGTGCGGGTGGCGTGGGAGCAGAAGGCTTCGCGGAAGTCAGGGAGGCGGTGGGTCTGGAGGGAGAGGCCGGCGGCCATTTCGTGTCCGCCGAATGTTTCGAGGTGTTCGCCGCAGGCGGCGAGGGCGTGGGCCAGATGGAAGCCGCTGATGGAGCGGGCGGAGCCCTGGCCGTGGCCATTGTTCAGGGCGATCATGACGGTTGGGCGGTGAAAGCGATTGACGATGCGGGAGGCGACGATGCCGATGACGCCGGGATGCCACGACTCGCCGCCCAGGACGATCGCGCGGCAGTCTTCGCTGTCGTAATGAAGTTGGACGCACTGCTCCAGAGCTTGTTCGAAGATGGCTTTTTCGAGGCCTTGGCGTTCGCGGTTTTGGGTTTCGAGGAAGTGGGCGATTTCGAGGGCGCGGGGTTCATCGGCGCTGGTGAGCATTTCGACAGCTTCGCGGGCGTGGCCCATTCGGCCGGAGGCGTTGAGGCGCGGGGCCAGGAGGAAGCCGACATGGTAGCTGTTGAGCTTTTGGCCGGTGAGCTTGGCGGAGGCGATGAGGGCCTTGATGCCGGTGAGCTTGCTTTGCTTGAGGCCGCCCAGGCCAAAGTGGGCGAGGATGCGGTTTTCGCCCTGAAGGGGCACGACGTCGGCAATGGTGCCCAGGGCGGCAAGGGCGGTGGCTTCGACGAGGAAGGCGCGGAAATCGTCGCTGACGCGAGTCGCGCCGCTCATGGCCTGGCCGATGCCCCACGCGAGCTTGAAGGCGACGCCGGCCCCGCAGAGGTGAGGGTTGGGATATGTTGAGGGAATGAGTGGCGACTCGGAGAGGCGCGGGTGGACGATCGCGTAGCACTCGGGAAGCACCGGGACCATGCGGGGCGGGGTGACGTTGGCGGCGAGGTCGTCGGCGTGGGGCAGGGCGCACGATTCGTGGTGATCGGTGATGATGAGATCGACGTTGCGGGAGGCGGCGATTTTGGCCTGGTCGAGGCCGGTAATGCCGCAATCGACGGAGACGATGAGGTTGGCGCCGTCGTCGCAGATCTGGGTGATGGCATCGGAGTTCAGGCCGTAGCCTTCTTCGATGCGGTGGGGGATGTAGTAATCGGCGCGGCCGCCCAGGAGGCGGATGGCATGCCAGAGGATGGAGGTGGCGGTGATGCCATCGACGTCGTAATCGCCGTAAATGACGATTTTCTGGCGGTCGCGAATGGCCTGTGCGATGCGCTGGGCGGCGCG
The DNA here is from genome assembly GCA_963788015.1 of uncultured Phycisphaerales bacterium. GTDB lineage: Bacteria > Planctomycetota > Phycisphaerae > Tepidisphaerales > Tepidisphaeraceae > JBBRHH01. The sequence goes on along the minus strand of CAWBEY010000004.1, from coordinate 167,307 downwards.
GGGGAGGTTGGCGATGAGGGAGGGATCGGGGAGGAGTTTGAGGGTGGGGAGGAGGAAATCGCGGCAATCGCCGGCGTCGGTGATGCCGCGGTTGATGAGGATCTGGGCGATGAGCGGGGAGGTCTTAAGACGGCCGGCTAGTTCGGCGGCGTCGAGACAGGAATCGGCGATGATCCAGGATTTTTCAGACATGCATCCGTGCTCGTGTTTGGCGGGTTGTGGGCCGGTGGTGATTGTATTCTGAGACGGGGTGGGAGGGAAAGCGGGGTGGGTGGTGGGAGGGAGAGCGCTACAGAGGGCAGGGTGGAGACAGAGGAAGAGGGAAGAGAAGTTAGAAGGATGAAGTAAGAAGTTTGAATGGAGGAGGTGGCGGTCGGTCTGGGTTGGTTTTTTGGTGTTGTAAATGAGTTGCGCAGGGGGTTTTGGGAAGGGGGGTGAGGATTGACAAGGGTTTAGGGCGAAAGCGGTATTTAAAAACCGACACATAACCGACCACCAAACGACGCGTCGAATCGCGGCTAAAAATGGCTTGGCGGAGAGCGGGGGAAGAAGCCCTGGATGTGCATCCGGGGTTTTGGTGGGTGCTGGGATGGATGAGCATGGGTTCCCCGGGTTGGGCTCCATCTGTGGGGGATGGGGCGGCGGTTGCTGGTGTTGGCCAGTTGACGCTGTGGGTAGTGTAGCTAGATGTTAGGGTAATGTCAAGTCCACGAGGATGTTTTTAGCTTCGGATGGAGGCGGGTAAGTGCGGGGGCGGGTGGCCGGTTGATCTGGGCCGAGGCGGGGGCGGGGATTGCTGCCTACACCGACAAGGCGGATGGCCGGGGAGGTGGCTGAGGGGTTGGGCGTCGATACAATCCTGCTCGTGATAACTTCACGAAACTTTCGGCTGGCGCCTTTTCTCGTGCTGCTGATTGCAACTTCGGCGTTGGCAATTGATCCACCGGTTTCGACTGATGTATCCATGAGCGCGGGCGAGGCGGGGTGGCACGTTTTCCGCGATGTCAATTTGCTTCATTCTACGGATGAAGGTTTATCCCTTAACGTCGCGGGTCTGGATGCGGGCGTTGTGAGTCCGCCGCTTGTGCTGCCGGATGGACGGGATTTGTGGATTCGTTTGCGCATTCAATCGGAGTCTGGCGGACTGGCGCAGCTATATGCCTATCGCGATGCCCCCAGTGAGGCGGCGTCTCAGTTGTTCGAATTGCCTGCGAATCAGTGGCGTGAGGTGTTCCTACCGTTGCCGCTGGGGCAATCGCCGACCCGCCTGCGATTTAGGCCGCCCGGTACGAAAGGCCGGTGCCTGATTCAGACGGTGCATATCGAAGAGCCTGGCGCTATGGGTGTGGTTCGCGTGAGCGCCAGCGCTGAGCAGTTGACGCTCACGGTGGCGGCGGCGCCGTCAGCAATCAGTATTGTTGAGGTTCAGCCGCACGAATCTTCGGGATCTCTCGCTGCCGCGCCGGTGGTGGCGGAGGCGGCCGCCGGCGGTGCGCGGACGATCAGCGTGCCGCGTTTTGCGGATAGCCGCGACCGGCTTTATTGCGGCTTTTCGGCCCGCGAAGCCAAGGGAGGCCGGGCCGTGGGCGCTGTACACTTTGTGGAGGATTTTGGCGATGTGCCGCGCTTCGCCGACCCGATCCCCGCGCCGGCAAGCATCAAAGGATTGCAAGTGCAGATGGTGGATGATGCCATCGCGCTGGGGGTGAAGCAGGCGACGCTGAATGTCGATCTGAACCAGATCGTTGATCTGGAGGAACTTCCAGACAGCTACCGCTGGAAGGTGGACGGCAAGACGTACTGCTTTGGCAGGAAGGCGATTGACGGCATACCGGTGAAGGCGCTGAGCGATGCGGGCATTCAGGTCATGCTGATCCTGCTCAATCACCAGAGTGCCGATCCGCAACTCGACCTGCGCCTAAGACACCCGCGCTGATCTGGACTCGCCCAATCATATGGTGGCGTTCAACACGGCCACGCAGGAGGGCATTAACCAGCTTCGCGCTGCGGCGGAGTTTCTGGCGGATCGGTTTTCGGGTCAGAAGACGCCCAATGGCCGGGTTACGGCTTACATTGTCGGCAATGAAGTTAATTCGTATCGCTACTGGTACAGCCTGGGTCCGGTGACGATGGAGGTGGTCGCGGCCGAGTATTTCAAGGCCTTGCGCGTGGTTCACGCGGCCGTGCGAAAAACCTCCGCCCAGGCCCGCGTCTTCATCTCCCTGGATCATCAATGGGCGAAATCTTTCGACGGAAACCGCCTGCAAACCTGCGGCGGAAAACAACTGGTGGACCGGTTAACCCGCCTCAGCAGGGCTGGTGGCGACATTGACTGGCATGTCGCCCATCACCCGTATTCTGAAAACATGTTTGACCCCCGCTCGTGGCTGGATGTGTCGGCCGCCGCGTCTGCCGATGCGCCGTGGATCACCTACAAGAACCTTGAACAACTGCCCGCTTATTTTCGCCGGCCAGAGATGCTGTATCACGGCCAGCCGCGGCGGATCATTCTGTCGGAGCAGGGGTTTCATTCGCCGGATACGGCCGAGGGAGAATTGTGGCAGGCGGCCGGTTTTTGCTACGCGTATACCCGCACGCGGCAACTCGACGGCATCGACGCCTTCATCCTTCACCGCCATGTGGATCACCGGAAAGAGGATGGCCTGTATCTGGGGCTCTGGACGCGCAAGTTCGGCACGATCAACAAGCCGGGTGACAAGAAGCGCCTGTATGACGTGTTTCGCCTCGCGGACTCACCGCAGTGGGAAGAGGCGTTCGCATTTGCGCTGCCGGTGATTGGCATCCGGTCCTGGGATCAACTCAAAGTTAAGTAATGCTTATTACAGTGGCGAGTGCTGGCAATGCACTTGTGCTGCGTGATAGTTAATTACACTTCATCCGCACGCCTATAATTTTCTAATTCGCAAGTGAGATTTGGCCGAATGATTATACGTGTCGCTGCGCCGCCCCGGGCAATGGGTACGGAATTCGGAACAGGCCAACCATGCTTGACCAGCAAGCGCGCTCGTCTGCATCACGATCGCGCAGAGAGTTTTTGATCGCCGCGGGGGCAATCGTGGTGGGCACGCAGCGGTCGTGGGGGAATTCTGAAAGTTCACTCTGCCAGATCACGTCAGCGCGGATTGCTGATCGGTTGCTGGAATTTACAGTGCGCGGCGATGGCCGCCACATCCGCCTCCTGCAATTCCCGATGTACGCCGACTCGAACGTTGCAACAGTTGGAAAGCTGGCATGGGAGGGCACGGCCGCGACCAACCCTGCACGGATACACCTTGACCGCCACGCAGGTAACGTCGATCGTTTGTTCTGCAAGTTTCGATTATTCGATGTGGCCACCGGCACACCGCTGGGCGAGCAGCGATTTGTCGATGATCTGAGCGGATTGGCGGTTCGGCCGCATCCTCTGGCATGGCCGACGAGCATCAAGGGGGTGTCTTGCCCGGTGGACGTTCCTGATTTGGCCGAGCTTGGTGTTCGTCATACGCATCTCAACATTAACGCGGCCGGCCTTATTGACGTCAGTGAGAATCTGCGCGACGAGTCGTTTTCTGTTGTTGTCGACGGCCGGCGGGTGTACTTCAACCCGGAATGTGTTCGTGCCATTGACCGCACCGCGCAGGCGCTGACGAACATTGGCGTCAACGCCATCGGCGTGTTGCTTAACGACGTCAGCACCCCCGGCCCACTCACGCTGCCCGGCGCTGATCCCCACGCGGCCCCGAACAATCTGGGCGCGTTCAATCTTTCCGATGAGCAAGGCCTGCTGCACTACCGCGCGGTGGTTGAATTTTTGGCCGAGCGCTACAGCCGTTCTGATAAGGCGTATGGCTTGATTGGTGGATGGATCATCGGCAACGAGGTTAACAACCATTGGATGTGGCATCACATGGGATCGGCCTCGCTCGACGCGGTTGCCCGTCAATATGCCAACGAGCTTCGCATCGCGCATTACGCCATCCGGTCGCGCGGGTCGAGCGTGCCGGTGTTCGCTTCGTTCGATCATTACTGGGCAGCGCCGATGAACACGCACCGGGACAAATCGCTCCCGGCCCGCGCCCTGCTCGACACGCTTAACGATCTGACCAAGCGGGAAGGGGATTTTGCCTGGAACGTTGCCCACCATCCTTATCCTGAGAGTCTGTTTGACCCGCGCTTCTGGAACGACCGCACGGCCACGCCTGGCTATGACACGCCGCGGGTGACGTTCAAAAATGTTGACGTCATCGCGTCCTATCTTGGCCGGCCGTCCATGCAAAGCGGCGGCAAGCCCCGCCGCCTGATCCTGTCGGAGCAAGGCTTCCACGCGGGCGACACCGCAGAGTCAGAACGCGTACAGGCCGCCGCTTTTGCGCTGGCGTATCACCGCCTCAGCCAAATCCCGGCCGTTGAAGCCTTCATCCTTCATCGCCAGGCGGATCATCCGGGTGAAGGCGGGCTGAAGCTGGGACTGTGGGCGAGCAACGCCGACGGCCAAACCCGTCGCAAGCGAATGATCTGGGACGTTCTTCGGGCGGCCGACACCCCCGAATGGCCGCAAGCCGTGCAGTTCGCCCTGCCCATCATCGGCATGAAAAACTGGCCAAAGAATGGTGCGTAAGCCGTGCCCGAACGGGGCGCTTGAGTATGCGAATGCGTTTGGCTTATGGCCTGAATCCCGCGACTTTCTCCAGCAACTCTTCTCCGCTCATCCGATGTGCCGCATCGTGCGGGCACGCGTGTACGCAGCGGGGCAGGGGGGCGTCACGCTCGCCGTCGGCGTCGCATTGGTCGCAGGTGGCGGCCTTGGGGCGAGCGATCCGCTGAACCTCACCTGCCGGCAGTGGATCAATCGCCCCCAGTTCGTTGGGCTCCATCCAGATGTTGCCGTAAGGGCAGTTGGTGGCGCACAGGCCGCAGCCGATGCAGTGGTCTTCGATCACGATCTGCTGGTGCTTCCCGCGATGAATTGAATCGACGGGGCAGCCCACCATGCAATACGCGTCTTTGCAGGATCGGCAGGAAGTCGCGACGAGGTGATTGTCACCAAAGCGCAGGCCGTCGCGCAGCATCCGCGTAATGGGGATGCCGTGCGACTCGGTGCCATGCTGCTGCACGCACGCCTTGGTGCATTCATCACAGCGCGTGCAGCGGTCGAGATCCAGCACCAGGAGGCTTTGGCCTTGATAGAGGCCCTGCTTGACGTACTCGCGCATCAACGCGCCGCCCACGCCGACCGCGTGGCTCTTCACATCCCCGCGCAACCGGTCCAGGGAGAGATCAATCAGCCGGCGGCGGACGGATGGAAACATTCGCAGGAGGTTGACGAAATCAAGCCGCCCGACGCGCCGCCAGTTCCAGATGATCCATCGCCGTGCAGGTGGCTGTGCGCTGGCCGGCGGGCAGGGCGCTGGAGAGGTTTTCGCCGGCACCGTTGAGCATCTCGCCCATCACGCGGTCCACCTCTTCCACCGGCTTGTGCGCATCCTCGGCCGAGAAAGCCAGCAAGCCAATCTCCCCAATCACGGCCCCGGCCGTGCGGTAAACGACGGTTGTCTCTTTCCCATACTGGCTGATGCCGACGCGCACGTGGCCAAGCCGCACCAGGTAAAACGCGTCGGCCCAGTCACCCTGGTTAAAGATAGTTTGGCCAGGCTCGACGCGGACGAATGAAAGGCGCGGCCGAAGAAACTCAACGCACCGGTGATATGCTTCTTCGGGCAGCTCATGAAAAAGATCGGAGCTGCGCAGGACGAGATCAACGGCGCGGCTGCGATACAGGCGCTCGAACCGCTCGCGCTGCGCCGGAGCGCGCATGATGCGGTCGAGCACATTGCGCCGCACTTCCCACACCTCTCCCTCTTCCAGCGCCACCACATCGGCCGTGCGGGGCGTGCCGCTCAGGCAGGTCATTTCTCCAAGAATGATGTCGGCCGGCGTCAGGTCCACCTGCATCACCACCCGCCGATTTTTCGGTGTGTGCTTCAACAGATTGAACAGGTTGCCCGAAGTCTCCTTTTTGCCTGGCGCATACGCCGTCACCTGGAACCGGCCTTTACGCATCACGAAGGCAGTGTTGCCGGGATCGCCCTGCCGGCAGAGCACTTCGTTTGCCGCGACGCGGCGGCGAACCACCAGGCCCTCCTGCCATAACAGGAATTTGGCCGGCACCCCTTCAAATACAGCGTCTTTTCTCAATTCGTCGGCGGACAGCACGTCGACGTTGTTCGCGTTGGCCGGAAGTTTCACCTTCCCCAGCGGCTTGAAGGTGATGGCGGAAGTGGGGCATGACACCATGCACTCGCCACATTGCACGCAGCTTGATTCGCCCATCGGATCGTTCAGATCAAAGCCAATAGCCGCCGCATGGCCTTTGCCCGTGCGGCCGATCACGTTGTTGTTCTTCACCTCATCACAGGCCCGCGAACACCGGTCACAGAGGATGCAGGCGCTGTGATCGACGAGAAACACGGGGGAGGATTGATCAATTTCTGCCTGTAGCGGAGGTCGCTTGCGCAGGTGCGCACAGCACATCCAGCTTGAATCGTGATCCTTTCAGTTCCAACCGATCGGCCATCTGCTGAAGTTCGTTGAAGGGCGCGAGGTCTGACGCGGGCGCGGGCGACGGCGCCATCTTGAGATGATCGGCCGTGAGAAGCTCGGTCATCACGCTCACCGCCCGGCGCACCTTCACGCCATCCGGGCCGGGATCGTTCATGGTGAAGACTTCCATCCCGTCCTTCACCTGATGCTGGCAGGCCGGGAGGAGCTTGCGCTCAGCCGCACGTTTGCCGCGCTTCTTGCCGTAGATCTGCACCACGCAGAGCCGGCAAACCGCCACCGGCGCCATGTGCGGCTGATGGCACAACACCGGAATGGGAATTTTTGATTGCTCCGACGACTGCGCCTGGTAGAGCGCCGCGGCCGCGTCATAGATCGTTGTATAGCGCGGGGTGGTCCGGCCATCGATGTCCAGCACCACGTTGCCCTGCGCATCCTTCAATGGTTCGGCCAGCGGCACCGTTACCGTTTTTCCATCGATCTGCAATGTAACGTTATTTCCATAGTCCCCCTCGGTCGGGGTGTCGAGGCGCACGAGCACACCGTTGATGTCGCGGCTGAAGAGACCCTCGTCGTCTTCCCGCGCCACCAATCCTGTCGTGAGCTCATCGCGGATTAACGCCATCACACCACCTCCGCAACGGCCGGTTCCAGGGACGCCGCAGGCTGGCTTTCAGTCCTGCCGGCCGGCGGCAAGTGAGCCGCAAGATCCGATGCGAAGTAGTCCATGACCGTGCGCAGCGGCATCGGGACGGATCGGCCCAGCCCGCAGATCGACGTCAGCACCATCACCTCCGACAACTCGGCTACCAGCGGCGACAATTCACTTGCCCAGCGCTCTCGTCAATCCGCCCCTGCAGGATATTTTCGCCCAGTGCCGCCATCTTCTGTGAACCCAACCGGCACGGCACGCACTTGCCGCAAGACTCGTTGCGAAAGAACTGCGTGGCGTTTACGGCCTGATCGGTCATGTCGCGCCCCTGGGCGTAAACCACGACGCCTGCGCCAAGGGCCTGCGTCGGGCTCAGAGCGCGAAAGACATTCAACTCCAGTTCCAGATCCAGAATGTCCAACTCCGTGGACGAGGGGTCGAAGCCCCGGCGCCTGGCCAGACCCAGCCACACCTCGCTCGTCAGGTACTTTCGCGGCAAGCCTGAGGCAGCCGTCAACTTTGCTGGAAGAAATCCGCCTGATGGGCCGGAGGGCGCAAAGCCTTTGAGCTTCCTGCCACCCGAAACGCCGCCGCAGTAGTTTTCGCCCTGAATCAGTTCGCGCAGCGTCAGCCCCATCGGCACCTCATACACCCCCGGGCGATTCACGTCGCCGGATACCGAGAAGAATCGCCTGCCCCGACAATCGTTGACGCCAAGCTGGGCATATTTCAGGCCGCCGTTGAGGAGGATGTAAGGAACCCATGCGAATGTTTCGACATTGCTGACCAGTGTCGGCCGGTCGAGAAGGCCATTGGTTTCGAGCTTGGGCGGCAGGTTGCGCGGCTCGGCGCGGTTGTCGGACATCGCTTCGATCAGCGCGCTTTGCTCGCCGCAGATGTAGCCTCCCGGGCTGACAAACACCGATACCGGGAACGGCCGGCCGAGTGACGCGGCGCTCGATCCGCAAAATCCCAGCGACTCCGCCCGGCGGATTTCCTGCTCGCATGCCTTGATCTGCTCGGGATACTCGTGGCGGATGTAGATGAAGCCCTGCGTCGCCCCGGTGAGCAGCCCAGCCAGGATGACGGCTTCCACGATCAGGTGCGGGGCGCGGAGCAACAGCTCGCGGTCCTTGAACGTGCCCGGTTCGCTTTCGTCGCCGTTGACGACGATGAACGCCCGATCATCCATGCGCCTTCGGCGGGCATCCCGCACCGCCTCGCGCACGTCGCGCCATTTTTGCGTCGCGGGAATCCCGGCGCCGCCCATGCCGCGCAAATCCGCGTGGGCTTCGTCCAGCTCTGACAGCAGCGGATCGGCCCAGCCACCCAACTCTGGCCCCTTGGCCCAGTCAGTTTCCGTCTGCCACGCCCGCACCGCCTCGGCCACCCGCTTATCCTGCGCGGCATCAACGATGCGTCTTTCGGCGGCCTGACGAAATTGCTCGGCCATCGCGTGCGACCAGTTCCGTTGCTCTTCCAGAAAATACAGCGATCGTCGCAGCGATTCCCGACGCGCCGCCACCGCCTTTTTTAACGCGGCGTAGTCAGAAGGCTGCCCTTTGTAGGGATCGATCTCCCAAGCGGCCGAACTGTAAGGTTGATCCGCATCCTTGTCTGGCCGGGGCGTCTTCTTCCCGGCAAGCAAGTCCTCCACGATCTGCTTCAACTGCTCCGGCGAGCGGCCCAGGTAATATCCCTCCCTTTGCGCTGGTGTTTCAGGCTGCGCCTTGCCGGCCTCCGATGCGGCGGGCGGTTGGCGCACCACCAGGCATGCCGCGGGCGCACGATCGCATCTCCCGAGGCACGAAACCCCCTCCACGTGCAGGCGCGGATCGTCGATTGTCGCCATCTCCTTGAGCACCTGCGCCGATCCGGCCAGATGGCACGACATGTCGCGGCAGACGTGAAGCGTTACCGTGGGCGGGGGCGTCAGTCGAAAGTGGGGGAAAAAACTTGCGACCCCCTGCAGCCGGTGCATCGGGATTCCGGACTGCTGCGAAAACTGCCGCAGATCTTCCTTGCTGAGATACCCCGACTTGGCCTGCATGCGGTGCAGCGCCGGCAAGATGGTGGGTTCATAAATCGCCAGCGAGGTCGGAGTCATGTGGCGCTCAAATGAGACGACTGAATTTCAGGATATGAAAGCCTTGGGAGGCATACTACCGCGATGTGTAACGTGCGTCGAGTAAACGCCAACGCGGACATGAAACAATATTTGACATCCATCAGCGCCGGCGGTTTACTGGCCCTGGTTCAACTCACTTCACAAGGAAGCTCAATGGAACACCAGACGCGTCGGCCGTGGGGCAAGCTCCTGACGATCGTAACCGTTGCGATGACTCCACTGATGTTGTTCTGGCGGCCCATCGCGTTGGCCCAGGAAAAGGGAGCGGTTGATCCTGTCGCGAAGTTTGGCTCGGGCGCCATCAAGTTCCACGCGGCCGGCTCGTGCGGGGGTGAAAAATGTCACGCGCAGCCGAACGCAGCGCCGCAAGGCCAGTCCGGCATCGAATACACCGTGTGGCGAAGCAGCGACCCCCACCAGGGGACGTTCACATCTCTCACAAAGCCCAGCGATCCAAAGCTGGTGGACATCGCCAAAAAGCTCAACATCCCGGACGCCACCAAAAGCGAACGGTGCCTGAGTTGCCATGCCCTCAACGTTCCGGCAGCGATGAAGCAGGCCGGCCCCAAAGGAGAGCTGCTGAGCCTTAAGGAAGGGATCAGTTGTGATGCGTGCCATGGCCCCAGTGAAAAATACTTCGACCCGCACAGCAAGAAGGGTTGGCTGGAGGAGCAGCGCAAGACGCTCTCACACGATCAGCTTCTTAAGACGTGGGGCCTCTACGACACCAAGCCGGCCGTTGCGCGTGCGGAAAAATGCGTAACCTGCCATCTGGCCATCGATCAGGAACTGGTGAAGGCCGGCCATCCTCAACCCGTGTTCGAGCTGGCTTACTATTCGAAGTTCGACACGTTCTCCAACGACAAGCAGCACCTGGCCAACCACTGGCGCGACCCGGCCGGCTACTTCGACGCCAAACTCTGGGCGGCGGGGCAGGCGGTTTGCCTGCGCGACGCGATGAACCAGCTTGCAACCCGCGCCGCCGCGTCGGCGCCGCCGGAAAGCCTCAAAGACGCTTACGAACAGGCGATGGGGCATTACGCGGTTTTTAAGCAACTGCTGTTAACCAAAGCGGTGGCGGGAAACTCGGCCGCCATGGACGAAGCAGCCGGCAAGATCAGCGCTGCCATGAAGGCCAACGGCGCCAAAGACTTGGCCGCGGCCGCCACAGCCATGGCGGGTGTCGCTGTCCAGTCGATCGCTGCGGTGGGCGCTTATGATCCGGACAAAGATCCGGCATCAGTACAGAAGGTGCTGGCCGCTATCGCCGCCGACGCTGCAATTGCCAGGGAAAGCGGATTGCACGGCATCGAGCAGCAGGCGCTGGCCATTTCCACGCTGTATGGCGCGTACGCGACGGGCAAGAACGTCGCCAAAGGCCGACCGCGACGCCACCAACGACGCCATCGGAACGCTCTTCAAATCGCTGGACGACAAAAAGCCGGATCCCGATTACTCGAAAAATCTGGCGGCCGTGGCGGGAAAACTGCCGAAGTGATCGGCCGTCAATTCCTGCACTTCTGATCAGGCTGCGTCCGCGCATGCTATAATTCATGGATCAAGGAGTTCTCATGACGACGGTCGTTGCTGAGCATCCGCCGAAATTATTGAGCATCGATGAGTTCATGGCCATCCCAGATTCCGCAGGTTATGAGCTGATTGAAGGTGTTCTGGTGGAGAGGAAGACCAAGGGAGCGCTTTCAGGTCACGTCGCGATTCGGGTCGCACGAGTTCTTTCAAATTTCTGTGATGAGCGCGGCGTTGGCTATGTGTTCGGATCTGAGACAACGTATCGTTGTTTTGATGTACCGGATACCGGCCGCCGAGCCGACGTCTCCTTCATTTCCGTTGGTCGATTGCCCGGCGAACAGATCCCCGAAAGCTATATCACGATCCCAGCCGATCTGGTTGTTGAAGTGGTTTCGCCCAACGATCTGGCCTATGAAGTGGCTGACAGGGTTGCGCTCTATCTGCAGTATGGTTTTTCGGAGGTATGGGTGATTTACCCCAACACGCGCACTGCCCATGTTCATCGACGCGGCCAGCCAATCCTTCCTGTGGAAGGCAATCAGGAAATCAAGGGGAGTGGTGCGCTGACTGGCTTCGCATGTGACGTGAGTCAATTCTTTCCGCGCCGCTAAAAGCGATTGCACCATTGCACCGGTTTATGGACTGCGACGAGGTCGGCCAAAGCGGTGCCCCCCACCGCCATCCGATGGTTGACTCGCCGGGGGGCTGCGGCCGCACTGTTGGTGGACACCTCCGTCATGTCCGCCGTAGGCTCATTGGTCACGTTGAACACCCTTCGACTCCCATCGCTACCCGGCGGCATCAGGTAAAACCGCTGCTGCTCTGCAAGGTTAAATGGCCGGGAGCCTGCCGCCCAAAGACGGACAACTGGTTCCCGCTCTCATCGACCGCGCGATCGCGGTCCAGCCCTTTGCTTAAGGCGATGGCTGGGTGGCGGGTGGGATATGTCGCGATTTGGCGCGGATTTGGCCGGGGGCTATAGCCCATGAATCCCGGCGTCTGGTCCTTGGCATTGGCGCTGGTGAGTTGGATCACCCGCAGCCCGTTCACCCCATCGGCCACGTATGCGAACATTGAAATGTTCGTCATCGCCACCCGCACGGCCGTCGCGTCGGTGATGCTGTCACCGTCTCGTTTCATTTGTGCGTCGGCTGAGAAACGCTGGTCGATTGTTGCCTCTTCCGGCTTCTCCAGATCCAAAATGATCAGCCCATCCCGGCCGGCCGCGACGTACCCGTATGTGCGGCTGATGCACAAGTCTCGCGCATCGGGGATCCGCACCGTCGTCTTCACCAACGCCGCGTTCCGCTCGTCCGCTGGCAACTTGCGCAATAGGCCGTCGATGTTCGCAAGGTCGATTACCGTGACACCTTCGCTGTCGCAGACAAACCCGTAGCGGAACTGGAAGGCGATCTTCCGAGGCCGGATGAACTGGGTCAGCGTCAGCAGGTGTACAGGCCGCGTTGGCTGGTCCAGATCTAGCACCACGATCCCCGCATCGCAGCACACAAACGCGAAACGTCCGTAGAGGTCGATGTGGCGCGCGCTGCGCAACAAGCCGCCGGGGTTGTAGGTGGCGGCGCGGCGCAGGAAGTTATTCTCCGGGTCGCCATCCAGCAGCGTCGCCACGCCCGGCTTTGTGCTTTTGTCGTTTTCCGGGTTGCCGACGACAATCAAGCCTTCATCCCGATCGGTCACATAGAGATAAGCATAAAGTGGATGGACGCGCCCCTCCTGATTGGCTTCCAGATGCTTGCGCGTCGGATCCAGCGCCATGGTGGATGGAGAACAGACACTCGTGGCGTAGCTGGTCCTGGTATAAAACCGCTGACCCACCGGCGACACGGGTGCAGTGATGATGCGCTCGCTGAAACCTTTGTTGTCGATGGCGGCCACGTCGTAGGCGACAAACCCATCCTTCCCGCAGGCGGCATACAGATATTCCCCGCGAAGCTGCAAATCCAGCACCGTGCCCGCGTGCTCGTGTGATTCGGCCAGCTTGCCGCCGCGCTCCTGATGCGTGCGGAAATAATCCGGAAACGCCAGCTCGTGCAGCCGCGAGCCGATCACCGCCTGCGGCTCGTCGCGCTCGGTAACCGCGACGGCTTCCAGCCCCCCTTCTCCCAGCCCCACCCAAGCGAAGCGCCCGATGAAGTTGACGGCATTGGTCCCCTGCATCAGCAACTGCGCCATGATGGCGTTATTGTCCTTTTCCCTCGAAATGTGGCAATCGGCGCACTGCCGTGTCTCGGCGGCCCGAACGGTGTGCGGGTAATAGGGGCTGAAAGCGGTGCCCGCGAAACCCTCTGCCGACACCGTCTGCTGCTGCGTGTAAATCCATTGGCGATTGGCATCCTGCGAGCTCACCATCACCGCGCACGCAGACCGCACCGGCGAGACTTTGTGCTGCTTTACCGTCGAATCAACGCCCAGCATGAACATGTCATCGCGGATCGTCTGATAGTTGTAATTGGTATAATTGCGCGTACACGTCCCCTCATTGTGCAGCATCTGTTTGGCCTGATTGGCTTTCATGGGCAGGTGACAGCCAAAACAGCTTGTGTTCCATGACGTATGGCAGGCGTAGCACGACACCGACTCTGACGGATGCGCCAGCGCCAGGCTCATGTCCTTATTATCCGCAGGCGGCGCGTCTCCCCAGGTCTTGTTGTCGCGGCGAATGGTGTGGGCATAGCGCCCAAGCTTCAGCTGCTGCTCGGTGAGGCCGCTGTCTTTCGGGGGCGTTACCGTGTCCCGCGTCTGCATCACCGTCCACTGATCCACCAACCCCGGCGCATCGCTCCCTGGCTTGCGCTCGCGATACAACATGCTGTTTTGGCGCAGCCGATTTCCTGAATCGTCCAGGGCGAAGCGGTCCTGCACGATGCGCAGGTTCTGCTTTGGATCATGCGAGGCGGTGTTGCCGGTGAAGGCGATGGCCAGCAGTTGCTGCGCCTCTTTGCTTGATCCTTTGCGGTCGGCGTCCAGCTTCAGGTAGCGCAGGATGTTCGACTCATGCTCCACGCCCCCGTGGCAATCAATGCATTCCACCATCACGGCGTTTCGCGTCTCGCCATAGAGATTTCCATCGCCATGTGCGTCGGCGCTGAAATGGCAATCCACGCACGCCATCCCCTTTTCCAGATGAATATCCTTCAGATGCACAGGCGTCTGCGCGGGCGGCGGTGCATTCGATTGCGTTGTCTGATACTCCACCGCCTGCCGCAACTGTTCCGGGGTCACGCTGTTGACGATCTGGTTCTGCGCGTTGCGCAGGTTGCCGTGGCGATCCCGCTTGAACACGCCCCGAAACACCCAACCATGCCCGTGAAAATCCGCGAACTGGTTGTGCTGCAGCAGTGGGTTGAGATCGGTCAGGTTTTCGAGAAAGTCCTTCCCCGCCCGCCGGCCTGCGTGGCTTTCATCATTCGGATAGAGATTTGACCATAGCCCCCGCGCGGCCGCCCCCTCGGGATTGTGCTGGCTGGCGACAAACTCTTCGTCGGCCGACGGGTACTTCTGGCGTTTGGGGTACATAAATTCCCCATCACTCTCGTTGTCCCACCAGAGGTAGCCGAGGTACGAATTGACGACATTGGTGCCGGGATGAATGTGGCAGACGATGCACTGGCTGGTGGGCATGTCGCGCACGAATGCGTGTTGTATCGCGTGACCCGGCTCGCCCTTGTTCACCGTGACATCCGCGCTGTGGCTGGTTCCACGATTGCCAAATTTCGCCCACTGCGCGCTGTGTACGCTGCTGCGGTCGTTGGCATAAACCACATGACAGGCCGAGCACCCGCTGGCCCGGTAGTCACCCGGATGGTCGTTGGTGCCCGGCAGGTTCAGCGTCGGATCAAACAGCCGGGTCTTTTGCAAGCCGAGGAATACCGGATCGGTGGCGCACGTCGGTCCCGAATCCCCGCACGGATAATTTCGCATCGGGCTTCCCGGCGTCTTCCTCCGGATCGGGCACCCCTAGCACCGGCCGGCGCTCGCCGCCACGCTCGAACACCCGCAGGATGTTTCCGGGCGTGGTAATCTCCCACCGCGGCAATGGCCAAAGCGCCGTCAGCCGCCCCTGGTTTGCCACCTGGCGCGTCGTCGGCAGTGGGTTGGCGAGGATGCGCTGCGGCGTGCCATCCAGCCCATAGCTCTCCCCATAAACCGGATTCTTTCGGGTCACCGCTCCGTTGTTGTACATGCCGCCCCCCACAGCATGGCACCGTGCGCCATCATGCTCTTGGCACTTTTTGAACCTGATCGGCGTGGCATGAATAACAGGCCACGGTGGCCGCCCGCAGATCGCCGGGATTTACAAAACGGAGGTAGTCCAGATCAACCCGCAGCGACTCGGCCCCTATTGCCTCCACCATGGTCGGCGACGAAAACCGCGCCTGCGCGGGCTGGCTGGGAACCACATGCGCCGCCAGTTTCAAGCGGTAGAAATTCGCATCGCTCGCCTTGATCCCGGCCGGAACGCCCACATCCGCCCGCCCGCCGTGACAATCGACGCACGACAGCCCCTGATTTTGACGGTGCATGGTGTCGTTGTCGGTGGCCAGATGACACGCGCGACACGACGTGGAGTTAGTCGCCATCTCCTCCACGGAACGCTTGTGCGCAGCGTGGGCGCGGGTGGAAATCCGAAGCCCAGCGATCTGGCAATCTTCACTCGCTCTGGGTCCGAAAGATCATCATTGTCCAGCCCCGCCCCGGCCGGCTGCGTCGCCGCTGATGACTGGCGTGCATTCGTCGTCACCGACGACTGCTGCATACACGACAACATTGTTGTCATCGCCAGCAGCAAACCGCCGGCAATCAGTCCGCCACGATGTCGGTAAGCCAGTTGCATTTTTCAGTACCGCACCGTCAGCGAAAGGAAGAAGGAGTACGGGATCTCCGCGGAGTAGATGTCCCGAAATCCCTTGCCGGGAATCAGCGCCGCCGCCCCGGCCGTTACCATCACGTTGTTGTTCAGCAGTGGCCGATACCGCAAGCCCAGGCTGCAGTCGATGCCAATGTCGCTCGATATCTTGTTGTCGTGCAGCAGCACCTTCAACACCCGCGTGTCTGCAAATTGCAGGTAAGAAACGTTGGCAATTGCCCGGAGGCGCGGCGTGATGTCGGCATCCAACCCGATGTTGTAAAGCAGGAGCCCGGGGTTCACGAAATTCGCCTGCCCCTGTTCCTTGCTCGTGCGCAAATCCGGCAGAATGCTGTTGCGATTTACGAGGTTCACCCCCGACCCCGTCAGGCGCACCGCCTGCCGCGTAAAGAAGCTGAACGCGCCACCGGCAAAGTTGGGATCATCGAAGATTGAATCAAACCCGTTGGCCTTTCCATCGGCCGGGTTGTGATCGCCGCTGGCGTATAGGAATGATGCCCGATAGCGCAGCCAGTCCTGGTCGTACGATGCCTCAATGGCAAAGAACTGGGCGTTGATGTCCACCTTGCGCCCGGCGATCGGATTGAACGTCTCTTCTCCAAGCGCCTGGTAAAACTGGTGCGTTACATTCACCCGCCCGATGTGGCCGTCGCCCGCCCATCCCAGATAATACGCACGCACTGACTTCTCTCGCACCGTGCCAATGGGAGCCGGCCTGACGATGACGCCGTTATCGTCCAACTGCGGGCCGCCGCTGTCGTCAATGTTGGCCTGCGCTGAGCTGCGCCGTATAGCCGGGAAACAGAAAATCCTGGCGATACACATTGGCGATAAAGACATTCTGGTTGCGCAGCTTGAAGCGATTCAGGCCGCTGTTGGTGTCCTTTTCCAGCTGATGAAACCACGCAACGTTCCACTGGATGCGATTGTTGTCCCAGTTGCCAAACAGCCTTATTCCCGGCTCGCTGTCGAGAAAAAGGAATCCCCGGAAGTCGCTGTTAAACTCCTGGATTCCCGCCCGCACCGACCAGAAATCAAAGTTGCGAGACAGCGTTCCCAGCCGCTGCTCGTAAGAGAGTTCCTGAAACCCCAAAAACGCATCCGTGCGGGTGTTCCCTTTCTCAACGTCCGGGTTCACCAGCGCGTTCTCCTGCACGTCGATATAGTTGATATTCAACACCGGCGTGACGCGCACCTCCCAGTCCTTTGGCCGATAGCTTGCATCGCCTTTGAAAAAGTCCAGCGAAAAAATCACGCTCTGGCTCGCGAAAAGCTGCCGACCCTGTCCAAAAAAATCAAACCGCCCCACGCCGGCCGCGCTTACGCCGCTGGGCACCGGCAGTCGCCGCGCCTCAAAAAGCGTATCGCTCGTGATCGAGAGGATCACGAACTTGTCGTCGTTCAGAATGGGATAATCCCCCTTCAGCACATTCTGGGTGTACGGATTCAGCAGCCACCCTTCGTTCTGCCCCGGCAACTCGCGGCCCGGTTGGCCCATGCGCCATCGGTCTGGGATGGGCACGAAATCTCCGTGCGCCCGCCCTTGCGGGTGCGAGGACGGGCCGGTGTAACCGGTTGGTTTCAGCTCCTCTGGATACTCGATTGGCGCGGTGCCTCTGGCGCCGCTGTCGCGGTTTCAGCCGGCAAGGTGGTGGGCGTCGCAGGCGGTGGATCGGCAGGCGCTGACGTTCTGGGGCGTGGAAATCCGAGAGTCGGTTCAATGGATAATTCATTATCCTCCTGCCCCCGCGCGCTACTGAAGCGCACAGAATAATCAACAGTCCTAAGATCCAAAGCCGAGAGATCAATTAAGCACCATTCCCTGCGCAAAGTCTACTCGCGGCACTCTTAGATGCAAAAACGGTTTTGCCCCGACACAGGCGCGCGATGCGCGCGTGCAACGGTAAAAATTGCGGCCGGATTTCATGCCCGATAGACTTGCGCACCACTCACCATGAAACCTACTGCCCCACGCCCCCCACACGTCGAAGCCCTCGAACCCCGCCAGTTCTTTTCGGCCGATTCCGCTCTCACCACAACCGACGTCCAACACCTCCTGTCTCGCGCCGGTTCCCAAGCCCTTACGACTCAGGCCATCGCCGTCGTCGATCGCGAAGGGGTCGTTCAAGCCATCCTCGCCGGCCCCTCCGTCAAGGCCGATGCGCTTGGCAACCAAACTATCGCGGCCGCGATCCAGCCGCCCGCACGGCCGCCTTCTTCCAGAGCAAAGGGGACGCCTTCACCACCCGCACTGCCCGCTTTATTATCCAAGACCACTTCCCCCAGCCCGTCCCCTACACCCCCGGCGGCCCCCTCTATGGCGTGGAGTTCTCATCGCTCAAGGGCAGCGATATCCTGCAAGCCAACCAATTGGTTGATGATGCGGGCATCAGCGGCGACCCTGGCGGCGTTCCGCTATTCAAAGATGGCCAGCCCATCGGCGGCATTGGCGTGGCGGGCGATTTTCACGACATCGCGCCCCGCAAGGATCTCATTTATCCCCAAACCAAATTAACCGCCCGCGCCAATCCCACGCACCTGTTTTTCAAAGGCAACGAAGAGGCGGACTTTGACGAGGCCGTCGCCCAGGCCGGCGCGGGCACTCTTTCCGCACCCCGCTCCATTCAAGCCACCGGCATTTTTCTTGACGGCCTCAGCCTCCCGTTCGTTGCCGAATCTCCTGCGTCTGGGAAACCTTCGCGATCTCTCACCGCTCTTCTCGACGCCGGCGACACATTGCGCGACCCGACCAGCATCGCCACCACACAAAGCTCAATTGCACTTCACGCCTCTCCCCAATATCCGAAAATCCATTTCGGCGGTGTGGCCGGCCAACTGCTCCCCAAGTCCAACGCCACGCCACAAAGCAATCGCACCGATCGGCAGATCATTGGTGATGACATCTTCACCAGCGCCGCCAATGTCCTCACCAAGTCTGACGTCAGTAAAATACTAGGGCAGGCCGCCGCCCAAGCCGTCAAAACGCGCGCTGCCATCCGCCTACCCATCGGTGTGCCGGCCGCCGTCCATATCGCCGTCGTCGATGCCAACAACAACGTCCTTGGCGTCTTCCGCACCAACGACGCCACCCGCTTCAGCTACGACATCGCAGTTCAAAAAGCCCGCACCGCCGTCTATTTCAGCGACAAACAACACGCCTTCTCCACCCGTGCCGTTGGCTTCCTCGCCCAGCGCTCTCTTTCCCCCCGGCGTCGTCAACCGCGCGCCTGGCCCCCTTTACCACATCCAAAACGAATTGAGCACGCCAACCAACTTCAAAGGCCGTCTCAAAGACGGCATCACCATCTTTCCCGGCGGCGTTCCCCTCTACAACAAAAACGGCGACCTCGTCGGCGCTGTCGGCGTCAGCGGCGACGGCGTCGATCAGGACGATCTCATCGCCTACGCGGCCACGCAGGGCTTCCGCCCCAAAATCGCCATCCGCTCCGACGCCCTCTCGACGGACGCCATCATCAGCTTTATCCAGAAGCGTATCGACGCGCTGAACAAGAACTTCACCCTCTCGCCCGCCACCATTCAGCAAGCACACCAGTGCGCGGCCGATCTCTCAGGCAATGTGCCGCCTCCCTTACGTGAAGTTCCCCCGCAACCCCAACGTCTAAATTCAACGGCCCACGGCCGCAGTCGGCCCTTCCTTCGTGCGGTCATGAAATAGATGACACGACGTGCAATCCGCCGCCACACCCCTGCCCGTTGAGTTTGATGCGTGGTGGCAGCCGAGGCATGAATTCATATCCGGCAACAAGACGTCCATCGTTAACGAACTTGCCAGGGCGGCCGAGTGGCAGGTCAGGCAACTCATTCCCGCTCGGTGCTTGTCATGGTTGAACTGGCTGGCGGTAAACCATCGGCGAGGGCTGCTGGGGATTCCCGTTGGTTTCGTCTCAAACGCCGCGGGCGGCGCGGTGGTGGCAGCACCATCACCAATGACTATCGAGCTCCCCGGCAGCGTCCCCCGCAGCTCGTGACACTTGCTGCAACTGTTCGTCATCCCATACGCCACATACAGCGCACGCTGATCTTCCGGTGACACCACCGGCTGCGTCGTCGCCGGATTGGTGGTGGGACTGAGCGCCGCCTTTAGATCTGGATGCTCCAGCGCCTGCGGCGAAGCGAGCCAGTCCGCCAGCGGCCCCGACCCCAATGTCTCGATCTGCCGCTGCACCCATTCCTGTTCACTGATGTGCGTCTGCGTCGTCTTGTTTCTCACCTTCCGGGTGATGGTCAGCTTCTCCTCGCGTTTTGGGTCTCGCGCCAGCCGCACTCCGTACAGCGCCGGCAACGCCGCCAGTTGCTCCCGCACAATCTCCATCTCCGCGTGCGCAACCTCTACGTTCAAAAACCCCGATTGAGCATCACCCGCCTGTGCCAGCGTCAGATGATGACACGATGCACAATGCCGCTGGTAATTGATCGGCTGCATATACCGCCGGTCGCTGGAATTGGCCGCCACCAGCGGCCGATCTTTCGCCGTGCGCCGGCAACGCATCGGCCTCTTCCGGTGCCATCGCAGGCGGGCTTGGATCGGAAGTCGTATGACACCCCTCGCACGACTTAATCCCCGGCGACCGAGTCTGATCCAGATGCAGCTTGTGGTTGAACTTAATGTGGCTTGCGTTATCGACCAATTTGCTCGCCGCATCTTCCGGCCGCTCGCGCAGCAGCCGCCCGAATCGCGGATGTTGATCCGCCGCGAACAACACCACCGCCTTGGCCACCCCCGTCCGCTGGCCCTGCTTCGTCGCACCGTCCAGGTTCGCATGACATTGCAGGCAGTGCGCATCGCTGGTTGCCGCGAGCGCCCCGTGCCCGCGATGCTCGACATGGCACGTTGCGCATTCCCGCGAACGCCGGCCATCTTCCGTCACCATCTTCAACTGGCTCGCATGATGCACCGGCCCATCGTGGCACGTGAGGCACGCGCTGTCCGAAATCGTGCGCGAAAAGCCATGTTTGCCGCCAGCGCCATGACACTTGGCGCAGTCCTGCTCAAAAAAAGCATGGGCATTGGAAACCGGCCCCGGGTTGTACATCGTCTGCTGCCCGCGCGCCGCATAAAACATCCAGCACCCCACGGCCGCCAGCGCAAGAGCGCCGCTGACGATCCATCGCGGGCTCCAGGTTCGGCCTGCGCACGTAGGCCGGATCAACCCGCTTCGAGATCGTCTTGGGCGTTTGCGTCCGCGCCATAACACACTCCAACAGCCAAAATCAAAACGGCTTGATGGCCGAATACTTAAACGCCCACACCGCGTGAACAATGCTCAGCACGAGCAGCACAATCGACAGCGGCACGTGAACCAGCATCCAGCGGTGCAGCCAATGTTGATACCGGCGCTGCGTTGAAAGCTGGCGGCGGTCGCGGCAGATGCGCTCCAGATCGTTGAGCGCCGGATGCAGGTTCTCGGGAACGATGTTGCGCTTCTGCTCGAACAGCACCGGCATGCGCCGAAAGTTAGAGAGAATCTGCCCGCCATTGGCCTGCCCGCGCAGATACGGAGCAACGTCCTCCACGTAAAACCGCGCCAGCGCCGCCGATCCCGTCGCCGGCGCCCCCTTCACCGCCTGCAAAAGCTCGTCGCGCCGGCCTCGGGTGATCAGCTCGCGCCGCTCGCGATCCATAATCCCGGCCGTCCGCTCCTGACGCCAAACCTCCAGCGGCTCGCCACCCAGCGGGCCGCACACTCCCGCCACGTCCTGGGCCTCATCCTGTAGCAGCCCCAGCACCCGCGGAATCTCCTCATAAATTGTTTCATTGCCCACGCGATCGGTCATCCGCTGGGGCAACACGTGCTGCAGGATTGCCCCAAGCCATCCGCTCAGCACCACAAGCCACAGCAGCAGCATCAAACACCATGTCAGCGCCCCGCCCCAGTGAAACCCACCATGAAAACAGACGGCCACCAGCGCCAACGTCCCCAGCCAGAGATGCCCGCGCATCCACCACTGCACCCGCCCCAGCCGCCAACTCCGCAGCCGCTTGCGCCCGCCAAGCAACCCCGCGAAAATCATGAACCCCAGCCCAATTCCCCCGTACACAAGCCCGGTCACGCTCGCTCCGCTGGGACCGTTGAGCTTGGCACGGCCGTGTAATGTCAGGTAGACAAACCAGAGCGTCGTAAGAATTACAAATGCCACGCTTGCCTGCATCCAGCGACGATGGGTTTGATCGATCTTCATGAGAGGCCAAGATCAATTGGAGCAGAATCCTGCTCGATGGCAACAAGCGTCAAAGGCTCCGCTATTTCTCCGCCAGAACGATCTCGCCAATAAAATCGTCCGGGCACTCCACCTGATATTCCTCGCACAAATGCCGATACGTGTCGCTTAGCTTCGAAGGCCCGAATGCTTCGTCGAGTGCGTCGAGGGCGTTCAGGCATGACACGAAATCTTTTGCGACAAACTTATCCAGCACCTTCTGGCTCATCTCCACCCGCCGCCTCTGTTCATCCGTAGCGCCTTCTAACAGCCCAAGCGGCTCATAAGTCATCACGCCCATTGTCTTCCCTTTCACGCGCAGCTTCGCGACTGGCCGAAACAAGAAGCGATCCGCCGACAGTTCCGCTGTCCGGCCGCTGACCAGAATGCGCGTTCCCGTGGATTTGTTCGCCGATTCCAGCCGCGCCCCGAAGTTCACGCAATCGCCCAGCACGGTGTATTCCGACGCCTCCGCGCCGCCGGCGTCGCCCACGATCATGTGCCCGGTGCTCACCCCCACCCGCACCGCCAGCTGCGGCAGGCCGCGCCGCGCCAACTCCGCGTTGAACGGACACATGGCCGCCTGCATGTCCAGGGCCGTCGCAACCGCCCGCGCTGCATGGTCCGGGCAGTCGTACGGGGCACCAAAAAAGAACAAGATCCCATCCCCCATGAAGCGGTTGATAAACCCTTCCTGCTTACGGATCACCGGCACCATCAGCGCCAGATATTCATTCAACAGCGGCACCGCCCGCTCCGCCAGTTGTTCGGTCAAAGTGGTAAACCCCGCCAAATCGGTGAACACCACCGTCATCTCCCGAAGCTCTCCCTCCATCCTGCGCCTTGTGCGGATGGTCGATGACGTAGTTCACCAGCGTTGGATCGACGTACGTCTGAAATCGCCTTGTAATCCGGCGGCGCACGCCGTCTCCGTAACAAAACGCGAGAGCGTCAGCCCCGACCAGACCGTCACGGCCGCAATCAGCGGCGCGGCTAGCCCCACCACAGTGCGCCCATAATCAAACTGCAGAAAACAATTGATGGCCGTGTACCCGCCCATGACTCCGGCGGTACACAGGAGCGCCTTCCAGGGCGTCAGCCACGCCACGATCCCCGTAGTAAGCAGACCCACGCCGGCCGTAAGCACCGCCACCACCCACCACCCATCGGTCCGCCAAAGCCAGCGCGTCATGATCGCGTTGAAGACCACCCCATGCACCACGACCCCCGGACACTTGGGATGAATACTCGTCGGCACCGTGTCCATCGCCCCCGCCGCCGTCCAGCCAATCAGCACCGCACGCCCCTGGGCGCGCTCATGCAAATCCTTGCGCAGCGCCTGAATCTGCCCGGCCAGATCACGGTTGCTTTGCGACGCCTGACGCAACCCGTCATATGCCTTGAAAAATGCTTGATCTTCATCTTTCCGCTCTTGCGGCGGGGTGCTCTGGTATTGCTCCAGGTATGGCTTCATGTCCTCAAGCGTCGAGTCGATCATCGCCTGCCGCCCCTGGGCATCATCCGCTGCCGGCAGATGCTCGGCGTATCGCGCCCACTTGGCCGAATCGGCCCCGGCCAAAAGTCCGCGCATGGCGTCGTCGGCCAGAAGATTGTTCTGGATGATTCCCGCCCGGCGTTGACTGATTTCCCAGATCGCGACCGCGGGCAAGTGTTGCAGGAAACCCCGCCGCGCGGGGTAGTCGTACATCGTGCGCCAGTCGGCCGTGCCAAACCACGGTATGTCCATGAACAGCGCCACGTCCCCATGCGACTCCGACCGGTACGTCCGCACCGGGATCACAATCTCTCCGTCTTGGATCGGGAGCGTCAGTTGATTCGCCGTCAGCTTCACGCGCGACAGATCGGCATCGAGCTGCGCACGCCATCGCGAGCCCCATCTGCGGCACCAGCCGGCCATGATGCGCAATGCACAGCGGCACTCCCCGAACCACGCCGTCAGTGGCCGGAAGATAATCCACGAATGCCGTGTAACGCGACGCCTCCGCAAGCTCTGCGAGTGTCAACACCGAATCACCCGATGTCAGAGGCGCAATATTGCCCGGCAGGCTCAGCACGCTTAACTTCCGCGCCTCCCGCTCGGCCGCGTAATGCTGATACTGCCTCTCCAGCAATCGCGACAGCGCGCTGGTTACTGAAGTATGCGGCAAGATTAATTGCCGAAGCTCATCGAGCGATTTCTCGCCAGCCGACATCGCCCCCTCGACGCGATCCGCCAGCACGCGCTCGCACGCACTGAAAAACAGATCCGCATCGGCCGCCTTCAACCCCCGGCGTCCAAGTGCCGCGTTCACCTGCTCCAGCGAAACCTCGCAGTTGCCGGCCATTTCCTCAACAATCGCCTTCTCCCGCGGCGACACTCCCGCGCCGCTTTCAGCCAGATTAAACTTTGAGGGAACCAGCACGCACCCCGCCCGTCGAATCGCCGCCGCCAGCACAGCGTCTTCGTTCACCTCCGTGACCGCTCCCTCCGCGCCCCGCACCAGCCGCGTGGGCTTGGGCTCTGAATAGAGGAAGTCGAGCGCGATCACCTTCGCCCCCGCCAGATGCAGTTCGTCAATCATCTCCGCCATCACCGTCCGCGACCACGGCCACGCCCCCACGGCCTGCAAAGTTGCCTCATCGATGTCCACGTGCAGCAGGCGGTCGGTGGGCGGCGGAGTGAAATACTGGCAATGCCGCGCACGCGTGTCATACGCCCATCGCTCCAGCGGCGTGAAGCGCCGAAGTAGTCGAGCGCAATAATAAGAATGGTGAGGAGGATTCCCGTCAGGAATGTGCGAAGCAGCAGTACGCGCTCAAAACGATTCATGGTCTATCGCAGACACTATCAGTGCGATCATCCACTTCCTACGCCCGCCCCGCAAATCGGCGGCGGCGAAGACATCCCGCCAGCCCAACGCCAATCAGCGCCAGCGAATGTGGTTCAGGCACCGCCGCGGCCAGTAATTGCTGTTCCGGCTGGCTCAACGGAGCGTTTCCGATTTCCTGCAACAGCGCCGGGGCCGTCCCTCCGCCCCCAAGGTACGCGGCCACGAATAGCGGAAAATCCTTGTCCAGCGTAATCAGGCCATCGTGATCGTAATCACCAAACCACGTCATGGGACCAGTTTCGGCACTTTTGTAGGAATCGATGAATAACGGAAAATCGGTGATATCGGTTACGCCATCCAGATTGGCATCTCCCGTTTTGGTGTATGCCATCAGGATCGAGCTGCTCCCCACGCTTTCTCCCGCGAAGCTCGCAAATTGATATTGCGGAGCCCCACTCGCGCCCAGGTTTGCCGGCGCCGGCGGCAGCGTTGCGTTATCCACAATACCGATGTTTCGAAACGCGCTGGTGTCGCCGCTAAAGCTCAGATCAATCCCGCTGCCGCCCCATTGCCCCGCGTTGTACGCGCTCTTGATCAGCCCATTCAAAGTCGCAAACGGCGTTGTGCCCGAGTAATTATCAATCGCCACGTTGTTGGTGAGATTGAACGTCGCCCCCGTCGCCAGTGAAAGCGATCCCACGACCACCACCCGCTTTGGCCCAGCCGACGGCGCAAGCGTAGCGTCGGCCAATATCGGATCGGCCGGGTGAACCGCATTCTCAATCTTCAGCGACGCCAGGTGCTGGCTCACATTAAAAAACGCCCGTGCGCCGCTGTCGGTGATCTTCACCGCCAGGTTCGGCGTCGACCCTCCATCCCCGCCCGCATCCGTATTCAGATTGACCGACCCCTGATCGACGCTCAGCACCGCGCCCGCGCCGTGCGTCTGCACTCCATAAAAATCCACCACCCCACCCGCTGTATGCACAACGTGCCCTTCCGAATTGTCAAATGCGCTGTAGATGGCTGTTTCGCTGCTGCCCCGGCCGCCGGCAAAAACCTCCAGGTCATTCTGAAGCGTCATATTCCCGGTATACGTGGATAATACATTCTGATTGCCGCCTATCGTGACCAATCCGCCTGAACCGCTCAGCATGACGATGTTGCGCGACATCGTATATGCACCGTCCATGACCATGCTTGCCTGCGCATCAGCGCCGCCAATCTGAATCGCCGAAGAGGCATTGCCCAGCGGCCCATTGGTATTCGCCACCACATCCCCCCCCCACCAGCAGTTTGCCGCCCCTGACGCTGGTGGTCCCCGTGTAGGTATTGGAACCGATGATCGCCACCGTGCCCGGGCCAGTCTTCCAAACCTGTCCGGCCGCCGCGATCAGGCCCGCCACCTTCAGGACCTGCTGCGATGGTCCCGATGAATCCAGGCTTACCGTCCCCCCGCAGTTGATGATCGAATTGACCGTCGCCGACGCGTCTGCCGTGATGGTGCCCTGATCCATGTTGAGAGGCCCGGCCAGCGTCGTTCCACCTTGCAGCGCGACTGTGCCACCGCTGAAGGTAATGGGCGATGTCACGGTTGATCCCGACGCCAGCGCCAGTGTCGCCGTAGAGTTCACCTGCAAACTGACCAAGGGCGAAATCGACCCCGACAAGGTCTGCGTCCCGGCGCCACCCACCGTCAATTTCAGCGGCCCATTCCCGGCCACCAGGCTGCCCGCAAAGTTGAAGTTGTCCGACAAATTCCCGGTGACAACATTTAGATTGACCTGAGGCCCCGCCAAACCATTCACGATCTTTCCCGATCCTGTCAAACCTGCTACCGCTGCATTGTTCCCCAGTTGCACATCCACCGTTCCCGCCGAAGCAATCACCAGTGGCGAGGCGGAATCAATCGACCCCGGCCCAATTGTCAACGTGCCCGCGTTCACCGTCGTCGGGCCAAGCACCGTGTTGCTCAGCCCCAGCCGCAATTCCCCTGGCCCAAACTTGCTGAACCCGCTTGCGCCACTGACGACACCCGCCATCGTCCACGCATTGCCGCCATTTGCGCCAACGTAAATAAAACCCTCCGCGCCCAGCGACAGATCCGGCAAAAACGTTCGCGCGGCCGACGGCGAATCCAAGATCACCCCGCCACTCGCAACCGTCAGCGTGCCGCTGCCGCTGACGTTGGCCGCCCCATTCGAACGCACCGAATTCACCGTATTGGAACCGGCCAGCGCCACCGGCGAAGCACCCGTCAACTCTACATTCGGACTGCCGACCGAATTGAGAGTGCCCGAGTGCGCAATGGGGACAACCTTGTTCCCTACCCCCAGCGTCGTGAAATCCGCCACGCCTGGGCTCCCGGAAACAATCGCCACACCCGGAATCACCCCACCGATCTGCGCAGGCGCCTGGTCACAAACAACGACGTCGAGCCGGTGCCGGCCAGATAAGTCAACGTCCCGCCGGCCGCGCGGACAAACGACGAAGCGGTCAACGCGACCGGCTTTCCAGCATCGATGAGCTTCAGCGTGGCCGCTCCAAACCCCAGCGCCCCCGCCGACTCCGACACCGCGCCGGTCGCGTTGCCAGAAAGCAGCACGCTTCCATCCGTCACCGTTAGCGCCGATGCAGAACTATATTTGCTGGTGTTGCTCGCGGTGTAATCCAGGCCAAGCGAATGGCCGTTTGTCAGTGTCAGGCTCGAGGCCGTGATCGCGCCTGCGCCCGAAACCACCAGATCTGCACCGCTGACACTCGTCGGCCCGTTATAACTGGCAGCGCCGGTGTATTTCACAACCCCCCCGCCCGCGAGCGTCACCGCGCCCGTGCCACCCACGCCTCCGTCAAAGGTCACCGTCCCGCCCGGCCCGGCATAGAACACCGCATCCTTCGACAGCGCGTTGGTGAGGTTCATTGTCACCGCGCCGTGATACACCGCGTTCACGCCCGCCATCGCGCCAATCGTGCGCGTCCCCGGGATGATGGGGACAGTCGCAGCGCCCACATCCTGCACGGCTATGTCATTCAGTACAGTTGACGACGCACTGGCCAGCAGAGTCGCATCCGCCCCGCTATTCAAATCGCCCAGCGTCACGGCCGAGCCGCCTGCGGGCCCAAGTGCCGCCCCATCCGCAAACAGCACCGTCCCTGCATTGATCGCCATCCCGCCAGCAAACGCATTTGCATGGTTCAAAGTAAGCGTGCCATCCCCGAGTTTTACGATGCCCCCCGCGCCGAAACACCCTGCCCCATCGTCAATGCCGAACCCGCCGCCGTGTTCACCTGCAAAATGCCGTTCTTGATAATCACCGGCGCCGAGATCGAATGCGATCCCGATAACACATCCGCATGGGGATTGATTTTGCTGGTGGCAAACGTGAGCGAATTCTGCACGCTGCCGCTGATGTTGTAACTGTTGATGTTGTCAAAGCTCACGGCTCCCACCGTCAACGGATTGCTCAGCACCACATCCGACGCCGTCGTCAGCGCTGATCCAAATTCGGCCCGCGTATCAGCCCCCGATGGAAAACCCGATGCGAAAGTATTGGGTGCCCAGTTACCGGAATTCTGGTAATTCCCCCCCGTCGGACCGGCCCATACTCCTGAATCCAGCGTGTTCACCTCTCCCCCATCCGTCACCACGTTCGACGTCGGACCGTCGTTGTTGTCCGCCCGCAACAACACGTTCCCATAGACGCGCACCGTTCCAGACGCGGGAATGAATTTGTTCGTGCCGCTGCTAATCAAAAACTGTGGATCGGTAAACGAATCGGTGAAGCTCACCGGTGAGTTGGTCGCGTTATTGTACGTGCCGGAATACGTCAGCACCGGCCGATACGTCACGGTCTTCGCGGCATTCGTGAAGTTGATCGTCGCCGCAAATAATGCACTGCCCTGTGGCCCGATCGTACCGCCGACGGCGTAAATGGAGTTGCCAAACGCGTTCGCGCCAAACGCGCCGCTCGCCGGCACATCCAGTATGAAATCGAACGTGAATTTTAACGCACTGGCATTGAGATACGCGTGCGGCGAAGGGTTGTTCTGCGTGATGGCCGTCCCCGTCCTCATCTGCGTGCCAACCGTGCTTGAACTCGATGTGTAGCCAAACCCACCAAGCGCGCTCGAATTGCTCGCGCCATAGGTATTGGTGTGATTAATCTGGTTGCTGGGAGACAACGAGATCGCAAATGGATTACCCGGCGGATTAAACGACGGCGCTCCAAGGGCGTTCCCATAATCCGGATCGTGCAGAACCGAAACCGTCCCCGATGGTGATGCCGGCGTGGTGGCGCACACTTCTCCAGCGGCCAGCGCCACAACCGCCACCGCTCCGCATGCGCGTGTCAACAAATGGCTGGCGCTGCGATGATGGCGTTCCTCCCCCTTCCGCCGGTTGGCTCCTATGAGCTCGCCTCTCATGTCGCCTCCAAAGCCCCACGCCCGTAGTGCCAGGCCGCCAAATACGACCCCATTCATGTCGAATTCATTACAAACTACGACACCAACCCGCCCCACGCAAGCAAAAACCAGAAATCGGAGCAAAGCGACCCAGTTATAGGGTGGAAACCCTCGCGCAAGTCATTAGGGCGGAGTAAACCTATCCACCAACGTGCCGCCCCCTTTGACAGTCTTGAGCGGGAGCGTCTTCACCGGGATGTTCTTCCCCTGGGGGTCCAATACAGCGTTATATTCCACCTGTACGCTATCGGGCGTGCGCACCTTGGCCCGCACCGTGTAAAGACCGGCCGGGAAATGGATCACCCACGACACACTCTCCAGCCCAATGCCATTTTCCCCCGCCGTCGCGTCCCCACTATGCTGGCCGCCACTGGCCACCTGGTTTTTCCCAACACGGGTCTTGTCAACAACCTCCCCGAGCGGGCTGATCACCGTCAAGTCTACGTTGCTGCCAGGTTTGCCAATCCAATCCATGGTGATTTGCAGCGATTGATCGATTGGAATTACTCCTATCGTTGTGCGGAGAAACGCCTTTGCGCCCGCCTGCTCATCAAGCGCCTTGAATACCTCAAAAATCCCCGGTAACTGGTATTGGGTTACTGCGCTTCCGGCCTGAAAATTCACACCAAGATCGCCCCTGAACGTGCTGGTTCTGGGTGATGACAATGCATACGACGCCGCCTCCCGGATGGCGCTATCACCCGCACTCTGATCCCCCGATGCCACCCCCGCCTTGCTGCCGCCGGCGCTTCCAACCGCCACCGCCCGTGCGCCGCGCGCCCGAAACTCCGCCCGGCCCGTTAAGCTGATCGCCTCTGGCCCAAAGGGCGGCTGATCGTACAAGCTCACCTGCGTCCCCCGCACGGCCAGCGTGCTTCCCGGACTGCTGATCGTCGAGCGATGTTCAATCCCGCCCGTCTCGACGTCATAGCGCGTTCGGCCGAACTTCATCCCCAGGTTCGTCATCACCTTCCCATCCGCAAACGTCGCCCGCAGCACCTTGATCGTGCTCAGCCGGTCTAGCGTCACCGTCTGTCCCGGCGGAATCGTGAACTGGATCGCGCTCTTCGGCCCGGTGCGAAACTCGCTCCCCTCCCCCACCACCTGCCCCACTTTTAACCCCTTCCACGCCTCCTTCTCATCCCCGCGATATTGCGTCAACCCCTGCAACCCGGTGATCGTCACCGCCAGCGGCCCATCCGGCAGCGCAATCGCGCCGGCCGTCGTGGCGCCACGCCCAAATCCAGTTGCCGCCCCCGAACTTCCCCCGCCTGCTGGCGCAGTCGCCACATGCACACTAAGCGGCTCCCCCGAAGAACTCGTCGCGGCTGTTGTCACCGGCGCCGCTGTCACGCCCCGTGCTGCGAACAACGCTCCCGCCACCGCCAACGCCACTCTTCTCCTATGCCATTGTTGCTGCCGGTTCCGCATCGCCTACTCCTTCTCCCCCGGCATCGTCTTGGCCGAATAATCCGTCACCGGCGTCACCCGCTGATAATCCTCCACCCTGCCCACGATCCCCACAAACTCAGTCCCGCTGAACGTCTGATTCGGGCTGCTTGGCGGATACACCCCCAGAAACTCAAGCTCCCGCGTCGCATATCGCGGCGTCGGCCCCACAAGCTGCATCGTCAATCCACCGCGCACCTTGAGCACCCGCACAATCGCCACCGCCAGCGTCCCGCGCTCCACCGCCATCTCCCCAGGCCGATCAAAACCCGCGGGCAACATTTTCCGCTCCGTCAAAACCCGCACCCGCCCCGCGTAATCCTCGGCGTCGTCTTTCCCATCCAGCGTCAGCAGCAGCCCATGAAACGCCTCATCATTGCTCGTCAAACGATGCTCCGCCAGACCATGCCAGAAATCCATCTGCACTCCGGGATCGTTCCCCGCCTGCTCGCGCGTCAGTGGCTTGTCCACCTTCGCCATGGTACACCCCGCCAGCGCCCCACACGCCCACATCGATATCAAATATCTAATGGTCATCGCCATCTCTACAGCCCCCACGTCAGCCCAATAAACAAAAACTGCCGCGCCCCGCCATGCTGGATCGCCAGCCCCGGCAAGAATATCCCGTACCGCGCTGACAACGTCACATCACTCGTCATCTGCCAGTTCAAATAAAAGTCCGGCTCCACGCCCAGAAAACTCCCCGGATCCGTCGGCTCATCTATCGGCGCGTGCGAATTGAATTTCCGGAACACCAGCACGTCGCTCCCCACCTGCAATCGCCGCAGCAGATCACTCCCGGGGGCCAGCAGCGCCGAGTACCCCACCCGCCCCACCATCAGGTTCGACAGGCTTGGCGCAAAGGCCAGCCCGGTATTCAACAGCCCAAACCCATTGAACGCATGATCCTCCGTCCCCGGCCGATTTCCCCCGAATGTCTGCGTGCTGCTCAACCGATTCGTGTCCCCCGTCGCCATCGCGATCTCCGCGCCAAACCGTGACCGCCGTACATCGTTCAATGCATAATCCACCCGCACGTCCAGCGCCCGGCCGCAATGTCGTCCCGCGTCTGCCCCACCGGAACTACCGAACCTCCCGCCCCCGGCGTAAAACTGTTCGACAACCCCCGCCCCCCTTCAAACACCGCCTCCACCCCATACACCAGATGATCCCCATAATTCCCCGCCACGCCCCCGCCCAGATAGTAGCTGTCATACCCAAACCGCGTGGGCGCTCCGCTGATCGTCACCGCCTTGTCCGGATTGTTATCCGTCTGCACCAGCGCATACCCATATGGCCGAAACGATCCCCCGCGCGCCCCCACCGTCAGCCCGTAAAACCCACGCAACGTATGATGATTAAATTCAGGCCGGGAGGGATCAATATCAACCGTATACGTTGGCGTCACGCCCCCAATCATCTCCATCGTCAGCCCGCCGTACGATGCATCGATCACCCCCCCGTCCAGATTGCTGCTCAGCGTCAGTCCGTTGCCCCACAACACATATTGCCGCCCCGCCTGCACCGACAAATCCCCCTCGATCGTCCGGCCATAATGCGCCGACAGATAACGCGCCAAATCAAATCGGTAATACCCCTGCTCCAGCCGACCGATCCACGGCCCCTTCTCAGGATCAAAATTGTCCCCCCGCCCAAAATCCCGATAGAAAAGCCGCCCGCGCAAATACAACTCCTGCGCCCCATCCAAATTCAGCCGGCCATACCCCACCAGTTCAAACTGCCGAAGCACATGCGTATCGCCCGTCAAATCCTGGATGCTCAAATAGTCAAAACTGGCATACGCCCCATAATCCACCAGCAACCGCTGCCCCACCGGCAGATTCGGATCGGCCCGTAAACGCGTATCAACCTGGATCTGCTCAACCTGCTTCTCAAAGCGTTCCAGGCTCGTCTGCCCCCAGGCCGGACTGGCCACCACCACCGCGGCAATCAGCAGGAGAAATTTCATCATCGCGCCGCTTTTCACGTCAAATAGCAAATCGGACATAGTTGCAAAGCAGCACGATAGAAAATCGATCCATGGGATTCAAGCACGCGCCCGATCGCCCGTCGCGATCCAATCCCACTTTCGCGCCCTTCCCCGCTATAATCACCTCGTCCGCAACTTTGAATGCCACGGCGCATCCAAATGTCAGGATGAGAATGGTCGGGCGGGGGTGTGAGAGGCGCTTGTATGGACTTTTCCAAAATCGGGATCTGGCTCGTCGCGGCACTGCTGACAATCTCATCCCTCCAACCCATCGCCGCCCGCGCTGACGATGAAATCACCCGCGCCATCCCGCCCCACAAGTGGGTGGCCCAGTACATGCCGGAAAACCTCCCGCCCCTGGTCTATCCCAAATACTTCAAGGACTTCGACAAAGCCAAGGCCCTCGCCTTTGCCGGCCGCTACAAGCTCTCCCTCATGTTCCTCGGCAAGGTCACCAAGGCCGACCCCGCCGAAGTTGCAATCGTGAAAGCCACGTGTCTCTCTTCCCTGGGCCGCCGCGATGAAGCCCTCACCGCCCTCTCCGATCCCGCCGTCATAACCAAGCCTCGCGTCGTCGTCCTCCGCGCCCGCATCCTTTCCGATATGGGCAAGAACGACCAGGCCATCGCCGCCCTCACCGCCCTGGTCCAAAAATCTCCAACCCACATCGCGGCCCAATACTACCTTGGCGAAATCAACGAGCGCATCGGCAACACCACGGCCGCCCGCAACGCCTACGCCGCTATCCACGACGCCTATTGGGACGGCTGGGAAAAGGAGGGCATCGACAAATTCGACAACGCCGAAGACATCACCCTCATGGGCCGCGCCTTTTCACGCTGGGCCCAGATCGAGCAGAAAATCAATGAATATCAGGGCCTCGACAACTTCATCCTGAAGATGTTCACGCAGGCCTATGACGTCGTTGACACCACCTACTGGCCCGCCCACCTCGCCGCCGCCGAATACCTCGCCTCCCATGACAACGAAAAGGAAGCCGAAAAGGAGATAAAAGCCGCACTCAAGGGCAATCCCAATTTCGCCCCCACCCATTTCCTCATGGGCGAAGCCGCTGTCGGCGGCTGGAATTTCGATGGGGCTGATCGCGAGATCGCCGCCCTTCGCGCCCTTGATCCTTCCAGCATCCCCGCCTCCCTCCTCGAATGCCGCAACCTCCTCCAGCAGCGCCGCCCCACCGACGCCCTCAGCCTCATCGAATCCGTCCTGGAAAAACAACCCGCCAACCTCGACGCCCTTGGCCTTCAGGCGGCCTGCTACGCCCTCCAGCTCAAAGACGACAAAACCGAAGAAGTCCTCGCCAAAATCGACAAGCTCACCCCCGAGCCTTCTGCCACTGCTTATCTCGAGGTCGCCGAGCAACTCGGCTCCATGCGCCAATACCCCCGCTCCGAAGCCAAATATAAAGTGGCCATCGAACGGGCGCCCTGGTGGACCGCCGCCCGCAACGGGCTGGGCCTCCTCTACACCCAGAGCGGCGACGAGCGCAGCGCCCGGCTCACCCTCGACGCGGCCAAGGCCCTGGACCCCTTCAACCACCGCACTCACAACTACATCATCCTTCTGGACATGCTCGACAAGATGGCTCGCAAGGAAACCGATCACTTCGTCATCATGTACGACGCCGAGCAAGACCCACTCATCCCCGAATACTTCGCCACCTACCTCGAAGGCATCTACAAAGAAGTTTGCAGCGACTTCAAGCAGGAGCCTCCGGTCAAGACCTTTATCGAAGTCTTCCCCACCCACGACGCGTTTTCCGTGCGCACCACCGGCTCACCCTGGATTGGCACCGTCGGCGCCAGCACCGGCCGAGTCATTGCACTGGTTTCCCCGCGCCGCGGCGACGCCACCATGGGCACCTTCAACTGGGCCCAAGTGCTCCGCCACGAATTCACCCACACCGTCACCCTCGCGGCCACCGACAACCGCATCGCGCACTGGATGACGGAGGGCCTGGCCGTTCAGGAAGAGCATTCTCCGCTCCGCTGGGAGTGGGTCCCCATGCTGTACCAGGCCGTCAAGAAGCACGAGCTTTTCACCATGGAAGGCCTCACGTGGGGCTTCGTCCGCCCGAAGCGTCCCATCGACCGCCAACTCGCCTACGCGCAATCCGCCTGGATTTGTCAGTACATCGAAGAGACCTGGGGCCACGACACCATCCTCAAAATGCTCGAAGAGTTCCGCAAGGGCCGGGAGCAGGACGTCGTCTTCCCGCAACTCCTGCACAAAACCCTGACTGAGTTCTCCACCGACTTCTTCGCCTGGACCGAAAAACAGATCGCCACCTGGGGCTACGATCCCGAGACGTCCAAAAAGTACACCGACTTGCGCAAGAAAGGGGACGAGCTGGTTGATAAGCACGAAAACCAGAAGGCCGTAAAAGTCTGGGAAGAAATCGCAACCCTCCGCCCCATGGACGCCCTCCCCCACCAGCGCCTCGCCGGCCTCTACCTCGACGGCGCAACCAAGGACATCGACAAAGCCACCCAGCATCTCCTGGCCCTGCACAACGTCTCCCTCAAGGACGACCGCTTTGCGAAAAAGCTGGCCCGCGTCAACCTGGAAGACGGCCGCCTCGACGACGCCCAGCACTTCGCCCTGGACGCCATCCACATCGACCCCTACGACATCGAAGCCCACCAGGCCCTTCAAGGCGTCTACGAAAAACAATCCAACGCCGCCGGCATCGCCCAGGAGAAAACCATCATCGCGACATTGGAAAAACTAGCCAAAAAACAACACGACGAAACCCTCGCCCCCGGCACCCCGCAATAGAAAAAGACCCAACTGGGAGCAGAGGGATTCGAACCCACGACCAAGTGATTATGAGTCACGCGCTCTAACCGCTGAGCTATGCTCCCTAAGTCTTTATCGGACAAGACTTGCGGCAAAACAGGTAAAGTAGTCGTTTTGGTTTGACTACTAATTTGAATACCGTTCGCTACAACGATGGTATGAAACGCGCCCAGAAAGTCCAACCCATCGAGCGATTCCCGGCCAAGCCCCGCCACGACGGGCGATTCCAAAAGCGCATCCGCGGCATCCTCTACTACTTCGGCCGCGACGGGGACCGCAAGGCCGCATTGAGTGAGTACGACGCTGCCAAGGTCGATCTGTACGCTGGCCGGCGTCCGCGGGCGGATGCCATCGCCACCGCGGGCGAGCTCACAGTGAAGGAAATCGGCAATCGCTTCCTCGCCGACAAAAAGCCCGACATTCAGCCCGACACCTACCGCGGCTACAAACGAGCCATCAAACGGTTCGTGAAGCGGATCGGAGTTGCTCGGATCTGGAACGATTTGACTCCAGACGACTTCTCCACGCATGGTCGATACCTGCGCGTGACCCTCAAGCTGGCCAACGCCAGCTACAACATCGAACGCGCTGGCATCCTGGCGATGTTCAACCACGCTGAAGCCCAGGATTGGATCGACCGCGCCCCCAAATTCGGAAATAGCTTCCGCCGCGTTCCCAAGTCCAAGATGAGAACCACGCGGGCCAAGAAGCTCCTGAGCTTTGAGGAGATTGCCGCCCTGCTTTCGGTCTGCTCGGCCGACTTGTTCGGAATGATCCTGCTCGGACTGAATGGCGGATTCGGGGCCAGTGACTGCGCCCAGCTTCCCCGCGGCAAAGTGGATTTTGCCGCGGGCATGGTTCACTTCCCGCGGACAAAGAACAACATTCCCCGCACCGTTACTCTCTGGCCTGAAACGCTCGCCGCCCTGCGCGTGCTGTGCAAGGCTCGGCCAAATGACGATCTCATCTTTCGGACAAAGTACGGAAACGCCTGGAACGTCGCCGCAGTAGCCCATCAGCTTCGCAAGGCGGTCAAGATAGCGGAGGTGCCGTTGCCGAAGAACGTCGGCCTTTATGCCTGCCGTCACACGTTCGCCACCTATGCAAACGAGGTCCGCGACACCGACGCACGCCGTCACATCATGGGCCGGCTGCTGCCGAATCTTGACGATGTTTACGTCGAGACTCTTTTTTCTGAGAGGTTGAAGGCTGTTACCGATCATGTTCGCACTCGCTTACGGATTGCCGATCTCGTCGGGGACCGCCGATTCTTTTAGCTGCCCGCGGCCTTTTGCCGCCCGCATCGTCTTTCCAAGTTCTGCCTGGGTTGGCGGTTCAGGTGGCTCGGCCAGTCCATCGCGCTCGGTATGCCTCAACGGCGCTTTGGTGGACGCGGTAAATCCCGCCGATCTTTACGGATCTCAACGTCTTGCCCGCGCATATGCGGACGATGGTGGAATTGCTGACGTTCCATCGCTCGGCAAGCTCAGTCGTTGAGAACCATTTGCCCTTTGTAAGCATCACGTCCCACCCCCCTCTCCCGCGTCATCCGTGGGCGGATACAGTTGCTTCATGCTCAGCAGCTTGCCCTCATCGAACAGCACTGAAAACTCCCACTCCTGGCCGCTGTCATTCCCACCATAAAACTCAATGCACCCACGGAAATCAGGCACTGGAACAAGTCGCTGATTTTCCCGTGCCATGCATCCGATGAATCTCCATGCACCAGTTGCGTTGGGGTCTGAACGATCAACCGTGTCGTACTCCTCGTGCATTAACCGGCCATCCTCTGTGATGACGTAGGTTTCGAGGTATTGGGCCGGCGTATCTTTTGTCTGCCATTCCCGCACCACCGGATTTCCCGGTAGCGGATATTTGCAGATGATGTTGTCGTAGAGTCCCATTTTATTCTCCTTCAAATCCCGCCGACGCTTGCAAGCTGGATCGGCTGGACGCCATTTCTCTGCCGTCGTTTGGATCAACGCCTTGCGGCTCCCCATCGGGCTTGTGATTACCGGCGATGGCGCGCCGGGATCTTAAAAATTCGTCGTCCTGTGGCCGCCTTTGCTCAGTCGGGCCAAATCAACTCTCACGCTGTTTTACGCCCATTACGACTTGCGGCGCATTGTCAGTACCTCCGGTGAATACCTTAAAAAAAAGGCTTTCAATCACGCCCGCGAGCCCCGTTACCTACGGGGCCAGAGGGGGCGGAAGGTCGGGATGGTTGTTCTGTCATCACTTCACCTCATCCACTTCCGTAAACGCCTTAAATAACCGCCCGGTGTGCGTTCCCGCCCGGCAGGAGGGAGAAAACTATTCAACCAAAATGTATCGGCGTATTGGTCACAACCGACGCCACGGCGGCGATGTAAACCGCGTCCCATCGGCTGCCCCACCCATCGTCGGGCTGCTTGCCGCGCTCGATTTCCAACTCCTCAAGCTCGGCCAGCAATCGCACGCTGGAACCAATCGAAACCCCATCGGCCCACGCCGGCGTCGAGAAGTCGTCGGGCAGATACCAGCCTTCGGCGTCACAGTGATTGAGAAGGTGGTACTCCAAATGCGATTCGGGCATCGCCGCATTGATCGCGGCTGTGGTTGGTTCGGGGTCGAGCTTTTTCAGGCGAATGAATTGATCGCGGACGACATGGAGGCCGCTGTAGCTTCCCGGCCTGACGTGAATCTTCTCATCGTCAGCGAACCGCTCTAGCAGCTTGCGTGCAACCTCTGGATGCTTGACGCCGCAATCGCTGTCCTCAAGACCTTCGCGGACTTCTTCCGCTGTTACATTCACTGTAATATCGAGGCCCATCACACACTTCCCTTCAATGTTGTAGAAAACTATTCAGCCTTCGCGGCCGACTTCTGGATCGCATCGAACACCTCGCGCCGATGCACCTGGACCGCCTTCGGCGCTGTGATGCCCAGCCGCACTTTGTCGCCGCGAATCGCCACGATGGTTATTTCGATGTCGTCGCCGATCATGATTTTTTCATCCATCTGTCTGCTCAAAATCAACATGGGATCCTCCGTGAAAGTTGATGGTTGGGTGTTACGCCGTCGCCGAGTTTTTCAGTTGGCGCGCCAGCGATTCGCATTCCTCTTTGACGTATTGGAAGTCGCGGTAGGTGTCGTGTGAATGCAGGCGGTACGTCGGCGACACGTCGCCAAGATGGGCACAGTCAAATCCAAACCACCACACATGCTCCGGGCGTCCTGGCTCGGGGACGTGGCAGATGCGCCCGCCCTCATGGCACTTGTCGGCGAAGGTCAACCCACCGTGAACCGACGCATCGGGGACTTTGTAATCCTTCCCGAACAGCGGATGCGATTCGGGCAGGCCGACGTAGCCGCAAAGATGGCCCAGCCCATTCGCTCGCACGATGAGGCAGTCCAGACCCGTTTCCGCGTCCACCCATTGCGCCTTGTCTGGTTCATCCATCCAAGGTCCGGCGGGGTATTTGCTCTTGTCAAGATCGTTCCACGTCTGCATCGCGTTCTCCTGTTCGTGTGTCCTAAACAAAGGCATGAATCGAAAGCCTCATCGCGGTCACTGGTCGCGGCGGCTTCCACGACGGCGGCCCCAGCCAAGCCGTTGCTCCGTCGCACTGCGACTCACGCCAACTCAATCCCCCTCATGCCACTCGGCTGCATTCCGCTCGTCCCACTCCTCGCGCTCGCGATAAACCGCCCGCTCCTGCTTGATCGCGGCGATTCGGTCGCTCACGGCTTTCCATGCATCGGCTTCGCGGACAAACCGGCCAACCGAGATCCGTCGGCCCTCTGGCAGTCGAACAAATGCTTTGAACGGCTTGCCGTTGAAGCCGCCCTCCAATACGCCGAAGAACTGCCCCGGTGGCCGGATGGCGTCGCGGTACGCCGGGGCGATATTCGGGTCGCTGGCGATGATCTGTAGTGCGTTGGTCATTTCAATATCTCCTGTAGTCGCAGTCGGTTATTCCAAGCCAAACGATGCGGCAATATCCTTGGCGTCAAATTCCCAATTTGTGATTTTCCCAAATTCGTCAATATCGAAATTAACGTAATCGCCAGAATCGCCGGGGATACAGGACGGAACATAGTCCTGCTCCAGTTCAGCAATTACTTTTTCGCCGCTCATCAGGTAGTAACTGCCCCCGTCCACCACTTTCATTTGCACATTATCCTGCCGACCTTGCGGCCATCCTCTGATAATGCCAGTCTGTACGTCGAAAGTAATCTCCCACACGTCTCCACGACGTAGAGGAAAGTCATTTGGAATATCCTCCTCCTCATACCGCACCGGCAAGACGCATCGGATGGCGTCTACCTCGACTTCGACCGGCTGATTTATCATGAACTTCATGGTGCTTTCCCATCTCCGCAGCCAAAGGCCGCGAGTGAATTGTCATAGTTGGGCATCGTGTGCATGGTGCCGGATGAATGGCCCGCGTAATCCCAGCGGCGGTCGCGGCGTCTCTGGCCAGCGTGTCGGCGTCTAGGTCGCGCTGCACAGCGCGGTCGAAGGCGTCGTAGGCGGCGGTGGCTTCTAGGTCGGTGGGCGGGGTCATTACTTGCCCTCCGCTGCTTTCAACGCGGCGCGGCCGGCGGGGGTTATGGAGAGAATGAGGTACCCATCGTCCGCCGCCTCTTCGTGCGACACTAGCCCCTTTTCAATTAGTCCTTTTGCGGATCTGGCCGAACGAATAATGCCGGACTCAAAGTACCCAGCGTCATACAACGTATTCCGCTCTTCCTCGCTCAACTCCACGGCAGTTGCGGCCTCCGGCTTCGCGGCGAGGGAGGCACGGTACGCGGCGACGGCGATACGGAGATCGTTATACAAATCGCTGCAACCGGCCATTCCCACATATTTGTCCGCTGCATTCAGCACCTCCACGATGGCGGGCGGGCTTGGCGCGGGTTGCTCGGCCTTGGCCTCCGGCGGGTCGCTGGTGATGGAGTTGTCGGGGTGGAGGGTGAAGGTTTTCTTTTCGGTGTCTCCATCCGTCCCAATCCACGCTTCGATGTCGTTGCCTTGCAACTCCACATTGGCCGACACTTTTTCGCCACCGTCCCTAAGCACATCAACGAAAACATGGCCGCCGTGGCAGAGGCAGATTTTAGCCGACGTTGTTTCGTTGATACGAATGTTCAGGTCGTGTTTTAATAGCCATTCCCGCACCGCGTCCTCGGTGATCGCGGGCTTCTCCACCGTCTCCACCGGCATCGACGCTGGCCCCTGGCCGATGGCCGCGAGGGCGAGTGCGGCAAGTTGGGGGGAGGTGCAGTAGAGCACTTCCTTTCCGATATTAAGCAAGACGCCTTGCTTGGTTTTAACGAACCAGAGGCCCGGGCGTTCGCCTGACGAACGCACCATCGACCCATCCGGGAACGTATAGTCCTCGTTCGCATCCATTGCCGGCATCCGCACCGGCGCGGGCATGGCGTTCAATGCCGCGAGTTGTCGGTAAATATCGGCTATTTGTGATTCGATGTGGGTGAGCATGTGGTTAAGCCGCCTTTGCCGTGAGCTTCCGCGATACGGTCAAGACGCACGCATTGACGCTGGTTCCCGATTCCTTGAACGAATCGTCGGGAAGCGATTCAATCGTTCCGCCGTGGGTGTCGATCAAATCGCGGAAGGCTTGAAACTTCACCCCTTCACGAAAGGCCACAGATCCAGACACGACGCTGACCACGACGCCGCCCGGTCGCACAAGAGTCATCATGTGTGTGACGTGCTGAATGTCCTGACCTTTCGCGAACGGCGGATTGGCGATGATGCGATCCCACCCCTCGCCGTTAGGAGATACGGATAGATCGACCTTGAGGAAGTCCGGCTCGTCCATCAGAATCCCCTCCGCGTGGGTTGCCAGTTTGGCGCGGTTGGCCTGGTCAAGCTCCACCATGTCAATCTTGGCCCCGTTGTTCAGTCGAACGATGGCATCGACAATCGCCCCATGACCGGCCGATGGCTCCAGAACGGTTTGTCCGGGGTAAACATCGGCAAGGTCCACCAGCCTGTCAGCCAGCGCCGGTGGTGTGGGAAAGAATTGGTAGAGCTTTTTGAGATCAATGACTTCGCCCGTGAGTATGGCCGATTCGATTCGTTCGGACGGGTCACTGGCGAATATATGGGCCTTGGTGTTACCGCCCTTCCACTTACCGCCCAGCGCCGTCAATGCCAAATTCACCTTGACGTACATGCTGCGATCAAGCTGTGCGCCGGGGAGATAGAGGTTGTTTCCCTCGATCCGCGATGCGTCCAGAATCGCAATGACTTCTGGAGATAGAATGATTTTGTTCCCGCGCTTCATGTTCTTCCCTTTCGATGCTTTGCGGTCCTTCACTTGCTTGGGTCAGTGGGCGGCGGGGTTAGGCGTTCGTTCACAGCTTCGATGCTTCTTCATTCCGAAAATCCCACAGCATCGCCCGGTATCGCATGACGCATTGCATGACTTCGCTGGCGTCCATCCGGCCCTCCAGCTCAGTCAACAGCGTCATCCCCCATGCGTCGAGGAATTTATTGTCGATGGCCGATTGCTCCGGCTCGCTCAGCGACTCCCAGCACTTCGGCGCGTTGGCCTGTGCGTCAATGTCGTTGG
The DNA here is from genome assembly GCA_963788015.1 of uncultured Phycisphaerales bacterium. Taxonomy (GTDB): domain Bacteria; phylum Planctomycetota; class Phycisphaerae; order Tepidisphaerales; family Tepidisphaeraceae; genus JBBRHH01. The sequence continues at coordinate 125,194 of CAWBEY010000004.1, read as the reverse complement.
CGGTCGTGCCGGCGGGGTAATCAGCTTCAACAGGTAGTGCGTAGGCGTTCATGGCGTCTCTCCTTCTGTGGTAAGTGGTTGATGGCTATTCCTGCCCGTCCCAGCGTTCCCCGTCCTCCTCATCTTCAATCGGGGGCAGGGCGGCGATTTCCTCCGCGATCTGGTGGATGCGGTCGGTGTGGCGGGCGATGGCGATTAACTCTTGTTTCATGGTCATGGCGGTCCTTATTCAAAGTCTTTCCAAAACGACTCAACTTCTTCCCAGCTTCGCATCGTTCTCATCAGCCACCCGCGTCCACGTCGATACCAATCCATCGAAAGTGCCGCCATATGTTCGCGCCAAGTCTTTTGCGTCACTTCTTCCCTTTCCCTTACTGCTCCAAAAACGGCGGGGGTTTATAAGCGCGTGAGAAGCGGGAATAGCTTAACTTTGAGGGGTAGCTGATCCGCAGAGACGGCGGATTACATCGGCGGGTGTAGCGTTGTAGAGAGTCACGTTTTTTGTTTTGCCCGTCTCTGCATCGCGGGCGGTGACATACGTCCGCTGCACCTTTGGCTTCGTCGGCCGCATCTGATTCTCTTTTTGTTCGCTCATGATGGGAGAATTATCGGCGACAACTCCCCAAACGTCAACAACATTCTCCGAAGATTCTTCCGAAATTCTCTGTTGATTTAGCGTAAGCGATTGGATGCAATATGGTTGTGGCTAAAAAAATTAAGTTCAATTTCTCAATGCCGGAAGAATTGGCGGCTGCTTTCGAGAAGGCTGCAAAGACATTCGGAGAAAAAAGGCGGTGGGTCGCGTGTGCCGGCGCATCGCTGCTCTGGCTAAGGATGAGCGAAGCGGAGCAAAGAGAGCTGGCGAACCGCGTTCTAATCTCTGATATGGGGGAACACGATATGCGCCGCCTGATAGAGGAGGCCAAGGCCATTGCGGCCGGGGATGTACAGGCGGAAAATGCGCCGGTCGTGTCCTCTCCTAGTCTACCGCTGGAGATACCGCCAGGCGTTCCGCCCAAGCCTGAGACACCGCATGGGCGACAACCCGCATCCGCCGGTGATCGGGGACGAGCGGGTCGATCCAAATGATATATTGCGAATGGTCAATCTGGATTTCGGCCCGGCGGTTGTCGGCGTCTTTGAGTGGTTCTGGACAATCGCGGACTTGATAGTGGTTGGAAAGAATGAAAACCCTGAGATTTTTTGAGGTCATGGCGTCCCTTCGCATTACACGGACATATACCTAACCGATTTTTGTTCACTGTCAACGAGAATCTTTCAAAGGCCGTCATATGAACCGATCAACATTTTTGCTCCCTCTGCTGCTCGCGACGTTCGTAGAGGCGGGGCCGTTGCCTTCCACTCAGCCAGCAGCGGTTTTTCATTCACTGGCCGACATGCTTGACGCGGTGCCGGCGGATATGAAGCCGCAACCAGGTGAAACAAGTCTGCACACCCAGGCACGCCAAAAATGGCTTGACGAGAACACGCCCGGCAAGCTGTTTGAATCCCACGCCATTGTCCATGACGTTACCAGTGAAGCAAACGCCTACCTTTCGCTGCCCATTCCGAACAGCACCAACCGCATCCGCGTCGATGCTCAATTCCCCAAATCGAGCGGAGAACAAATTGCTAAGCTGAAAAAAGGGCAGGCGATCACGATTAGGGGAGTGATTATCTCCACGGATTTTCGCAACCAGATTTCTATTCGGGATGCTTCTATCGTGGAGAGCGAAGGCCAGCCAGCAACCCAGCCGGCCACCAAGCCGGCCAAACATACCTACGAAACCTCACGGGAAATCTTAGCGGCCGTGCCTCGGGAATTGACAGAGCGGCCAGGGCATCACCTGACCACACTGCAAAGCCAGGAGCGATCTGAATGGATCAAAAGCAATATTGCCGGATGCAATTTTAGATCGCGCCTGCGACTGGTTTCGGTTTCAAGGGGCACGCAAACAATAAGCTGCGCTTTCGAGGGGATGGAATCGCAGGTGTCCGTACAAATCCCATTGGCCAATGAAGCGATGGCGAACAAATGGAAAGCCGGGAAATCCCTGCTTGTCTCTGGCGAGATCAAGCAAGTTTATCCCATGATGGAGAACGCAAAGAAGGTCGTGGTTGAAATTGAGCTAATCAACGGATCGGTTCAAGAGTAGGCCATGACGCCCCTCCCCTTCACGCCAGCGGCCCCTACTGACTCCGACGTACGGCGGCGGTGGGAGGAGCTTGCGAAGGCCCCCGGTGACGTCCACAACGCCCAGCGTGTCATCCAGGGGCTGCGGGATGATTGGGCGGGGATATTGTCGCGGCGGCGGCGCGGGGTGCTGACCGATTCGACGCGGTTGAATGAAGCGGCGAAGATCGTCAAGGGGAGTGCGGCTCAATTTGGCTACCTCGTCAAATCGTTTGCGGCAGAGTTCCCACCCCGTAGCGGCGATTGGAATTTAATCGTAATGCACAATCAGGATGGTGGGGATCTCGACGTGATCCGGTGGGACAAGGCGATGGATCGTTGTGGGTACGAGCTGGAACAGGAAGGGTTGCTGGCCGTGGGTGACGACATTGCCCGGATGAACCCGCGTCAATGGATGGATGATGAGCGTGGAGTATCGCGGAGGTGCGCCGTCTGGCCGATTGACGTGAAGGTGTGGGCGGGGCCGGACGAAAAGGAAATCAGGAAACTCCTACGCAAGTACCGTCCGCTTCCGCCCGGATAAATTCGTGGTTCAGCCGTTCAACACTGTGGAGTGCATTGGCAAGATGATCGGCGGCCCGAAGGCGGCGCATAATCTCAATGCGCATGTTCCTGGGGGTGAGATTGCCGTGAGGCTCGATCAAATAGGCATCGACAATCGCCTGGGCCTGCTTGAGCTTTTCCACGGCCTGCACGATGGTTTCAGATCGTGTCATAACACCTCGATTGTACTGCCCGCCTTGCGGAGTTTTTTCCTGCCCTTTGCATCCAGCCGCTCAACCCATTCGCGGGCAATGGCAATGTCATCGGAGGCGGTGAGCCTGCGCATCATTTCGCCCCGGTAATGCCGCGCCGTCTTTTGCTGGTGAGGCTGGAACAGGTAGGTGTTGACGATATCGTGCGCCTTGTCGATGTACTTCAACGCCCGCTTGAGCTTTTCGGGGCTTATAGGCATGGCGTGGAATTATAACACGTTGCGGCGGGGTAGGAAAATGTACGCGCTGGCTATTCCTGCTCTTTCGCTGGCCGTCCAGCCTTCCGCGCATTCTTGGCCAGCGGTAAATCCTTGTCGTCAATCATCCACGACTTCCCGAACGGCTGCGCGGGCAGGATGCCGCTCTTAATCCGGTTCTGGACAACGTGCAAGGACAGCTTCAACCTTTTCGCGGCCTGCGCCGTGGTAATCATCATGGCCGAATATTACGCCATGACGAAAAAATAATCAAATTATCCACTTGACTAATTCTTCGCCGTAGCGAATAATACTCTCATGCAAGCAACAACCCTCACCACCCGGACCATCAACAACCCTTGCGCCATTGGCACCGTGATGTACGGCGTGTATCGAACCACGGTTGCCCCTTTGCGGTTGTCCGCAAGTGGAGCATGGGTCTACATGGATGGGATATTCGCCGGCCATCGTGCAACCACCCGCTACACGCTGTACCCCACCAAACGCGAGGCCATTCACGCAACACTGGCCGAACGTCGCGCGGCCTTGCAAAACGAAATGTGAACCAACCGAAAACGAGTCATGCCCCGCGCTCTTGATCTTGGCAGACAGAGGCGCGGGGCACAACAGGAGTTCAAATGTTACAGCAAATCCAGGACGAAACGCAAACGATGCCCACCTTTGCACCAGTTGCCCTGCGCGACGATGCGGCGGCCGAAATTGCCGAATGGATCGACAGCCACCGGCACAGTTACACCGATTCCGAGCTTGATGAAATGTGGGCGATGGAGATGGAGGAGAGGGACGCACGGCGGCAAACGGCGTGAAGGGTTAGATGAGCTGGCAGGATTTGATCGTCCAGTCGATATGGCCGATGCCATCGGACCCAAACACCCCGCCGCCCTTGTGAGTTTGAACCGTCAATGACTGTTGGCGGGGCTTGTTGGTGTTGGAGTACAAAAGACCATTTATCAAGCAACCTCGGTACTCGTAAATTAACCCCTCCCCAGAGTTGTAGAAGTCCCCGTTTTTATTAAACACATAGAACCCGTCAGACGGCGCGTCGCCGTCCATCGCGTCGGGCCGTTGGTCTCGCCACTCCAGGGTGTCTTGTCCAAAGCTGAGATAGACCCCACCCAAGGCCGACCCGCTAATGGTGCCGTACCCGGACGTTTTGAAAAGCAACGCCACCGCAAAGTTGACACGAATTGCATCGTCAACGTAGGGGATGGTCATGGCCTCATCCGTCCAAAGCGTGTACGCCACCCCCATCCGGCTGAGTTGCTTTGTGCATCGGTAGGTCACAACGGAATAGGTGGCGGTGTTGGGGTCCGGCCCCTCCCGGTACTGTCCAACTGTGATCCTCTTTGGGGTAGTGGCAAAGGGTGAACGTATCTTCCAGCCACGTCCCACCGCTCCCCCCTAATCCGTCATCACTGGTGACGTTCATCCAGACTGTATCCTCTATGCCGACCGTGATCTTAATCGGCCCGCCGCCGGTGACGATGTTGACGACGTGGGTATTGGTGAACTCTAGATATGAGGGGAAGTCCGCGCCGTCGGGAATAATGGCGTTGCCCGTGAGGGATAGGCACTGGCCGCAACCTTTGCAGTCGCCGCAACAGCCGCCAGAATCCCCCGCCGGCGCTGGTGGTGGCTTGGTGAACACCCACCGGCTTCGTTCTGGGTTGCTCCGATCCCTCACGGCGAACACATGCACCCTCACCGTACCATCCTCGGCCAGTAGGTGCGTACCCGCCGCTTCTTCGTCCAGATTCGTCGCCAGGACAATCGGCCCCACCGTGCCATCGGACGATATGCCGCCCTCCGGCCAAAAATGATCCTCGGCGTGAAGGTCGGCCGGCGGGTTGAGTGTGGCGGTTATGCTCCCCGTCGCCGGGCTGGCCGGTCCCCCGAACACAGAAAAGGTGAAATTGTCGGCGTCGGTGACGACGATTGTGAAGGTGTTGTTGTAGCCAGCCTGATTCGCTCCGGCGATGGTAACGATGTCCCCCGTGCCGTAGCCGTGCGCGGTGACGTTGGCCGAGGCCGTGCCACCCGATTGCGTCAGGCTCGCCACGGGCTTGCTGGTGAGCGCCGCGACGTACTGTACCTTCACCCAGTACAGCGCCCCCGCGTCTGCGGGTTGTAGGTGCCGGCGGGAACGATGAGGCCGGGGCGGTCGTCAAGGAAGGGGGGCGGCAACTGGTTGTTGACGAGTTGCTGGCCAACGGTAGACGTAATCAGGTCGTGCCCCACCGGCGGGCGCAACATCGACTGACTGTTGATCGACTCCGCGACTGCGCGAAGCGTATCGCGAAAATACATCCCGGCGGTTAATGGGGTCGATTTGCTGCATGGGTTATTGTGTTGCGAGCGGCCCTCGCGGATCAAAACCAACCGTATCAATTGTTCCTATGTTCCCTAACGAGCCGATTTGCTTGAACAGCGGCGTAAAGGCTACTTCTTTCTGCACACTGATAAGACAGATACCATTACGCCCCAAAACTCCATTGAGGGCTGGCTTGTTCGTGCCCGTCGTTTCCTCGGGGTCACCATTGCACAGGGCAATTTCGGTAGCACAGTCTGGAGGATGCGAGCCGTAGGCGTCCCGATAAAATCCCATCGGGTAAAAGCCCTTGGGGTCATTCAGGAAATTTAACTCGATTGTGAGAAGCGGGAAGTCGGCATAAGGCTCGGTAGTCGATGTGATCGGCCCCGTGAATAGCCACGTCCCCCGCTCATCATCACCCCATTTATCCATATTGATGCATCCGGCTGCAGCGCGAACCTCTTTTTTCACGCGGTCCCAATCGTCCTGCAAAATATAAGAGCGTGCTTTGAGCGTGCGATGGGGAACGTACTTATGCACCGCGTCTGTGCGCGGGGTGTAATCCGCGGGCAGTCCATCCCCCGCCAGAATTATGCCAGGGTCGCCGGTCTTTTGGCTGCCAGTTGTCGCAACCGTATTGGGGGTGCCTGCCCTGTACCAAACCGTAGGCGAGTTGCTGCCGTTGGCGGTTCCGAAGGTTTGAATAACGCTGATGGTCGTAGAGTCGGTGAGGGACCAAATGAAATTCGGGACAAAGTAGATCAGGTCAACCGTCACCAGATTGTGAAAGCGGTCTACCGATTTGAGGCGGTGGCGGCGAGCACTGCATTTTTGGCATAGACGCCGTTATCGGGGTAGGGGTCGCCAAGCTGAGGAAAGCTCGGCAAGGATAGAACTTTCGTCAGCACATTCGGGTCGGTGGTACCGGCGGAAATTTCTATATTTGAGACAACGGCGCACCTGGAAATGAGCATCCCATCGGCGGCGCTGTTCTCCACAGACGCCCCGCGAATCGTATCGAGTTTGATAACAGCGGCCATTGATCCTCAATTCAACAAAAGGTTGTCGATGCGCTTGCCGAAGTCATCCAGCAGGTTCGCGATTGTGGTTAAGGCGTCGGCGGTGTTGTCGGTGTTGGTGGAGTTGGAGAATCCCGGCCCGCCCGATCCTGGCGCGATCTCCTGGAATGAGCCGGAGTTTTGCAATTGGCGCTGATAGCCGCGCAGGCGGTTCTCCCCAATTTCCAGCTGCGCCAGTTCTTCTGCGTCGCTGCCCGACCCGGCGGCCGCCAGTTTCGCCCCGCGTGAGATTGACTCGGCCTGGGCGGTCAACCCCTTCCCCTTGGCTTCCAGTCCGGTGATGTCCACTTCATCCTGCAGCCCCCGCAACCGCAAGCCCCGCCGCCTCTGCACTACGGCGTTCTCTGATGCGGATTCGGCGTTGATGCCTTGAATGAGCCGCTGGTCGGCGTCGAAGTCTGATTTGTTGGATACGCCGGGAAGTTGAAGTAATGCGGCCTGTCGTTTGGATTCAATATCGGCGTCCTCGGCCGCATCACCTAACCCCATCGCCCTTAGCCTATTTGATCGTGTTCGTGCGCCGGCCTCTCGTTCTTGGATGTACCGTTGGCGGCGCAGGTCGGATTCTTCTGCTCGTTGCAATCGTTCGTTACCATCTTGTGTTTTCTTGTAAGCACTATCCACATTGCTGAGAACCGCGCCAAATTGAGTGTCGCTATCTCTTTGTAAACGCTGGCCCTCTCGTTCCACTATTCCGCGAAATATCCAACCCATACCCGGCGGTACTGCCATATTGGCTGTTTTTACTTCGGAAGCGATCTGGGCGTTTTCTGTTTTCTGACGATCCAATATTGGCTGGCGTTCGGCGTTGTGCTGAGAAGTGATTTCATTTTTGCGTTGTTCAAATGCAGCGTTGATCCGCGCTGTTTCTCTCTCGTATCCTGGATACGCGCTGGCGATCTCTGCTTGATCCATCATTCCGCGTCGAAATCGGGCACCCTCTAGTCCCGCTTTGCCTATGGCGTCGTTTTCTTTCGCCCGCGCAGATTAAATTCCCGCTGAGCGCGGCGAGCGCCGGTTGGGTCTGTCGCCAAGTCCGCGATCTGTCCGAAAACTGGGATATTGGTAATGAAGTCGATTTGCTTTTGGTCAACTGCAAGCTGAGCCTCTTGATCGTTACCCGCCAACATGCGGTTTGCGTTGTCATCCCGGAAACTTTGTCCCATGCGGAGAACTTCACGCGCCAAAAAACCGGCTGTGGCATAGCGAGAAATTTGGCCCATCCGAAAAAAACCACGACGGCGACGTGGCCCCACTTCGCCCTGCCCCTCCTCGTCGCCCGGCAATTCTGGAGGTTGCGGCGCATTGCGGTCCTGATAATTCTGCGAGCGCACATAATCTCGCAACTCGCGTTTGTAGCCACGCACGTTGGAACGAGCCTCGGACGCTGCTTGTCGCTCCGCGTTTCGTTCCGCTGCTGCTGCTTCCTTTTCTTTGGCCGCTGCTATGCGGGCATCCGCTACAGCTTGCCTCTGCTGCTCTCGCTCTGCCCTGGCGCGGTCAGCTACTAGCCGATTTTCATATCGAGTCTGCCATCGGTCTACTACGTCCCCGCCTTCTGGTGGACCATCATCTCCTGCCGGGGCGGTTGTGCGCCGCCGGAAACGGCCGCCGCCAGAGCCTCCTACCATCGGAACTGACACGCCGCGAGCCGCGTCTTGCTCTAGCTTCTGAAGTGCCGCCCGAACATCGGTCAAATCAGCCGTAAATTTTATACCGAGTGTGGGTTGATCGGACATGGCTTATAATCCTCCCGTTATGAATAACTTGAACTTGCTGGCAGAGGCCGATGAACCTGTAATCATGATGCTGGTATGGCTCATCGTCATCGCAATCTTGGTCTATGTCGTGCGAACTGGCGTCAGGCTCGGAATGAAAGACAACTCAAAAGGAAGAGTGCCCCCGCCTCTTGTTTTTGGGCAGCAACCGCCCGCACTGCCCGTTCCGACAATTCCCGACGGCCCCGGAACTTACCGTGTCGAGGGAGTTGAAAAAACGACCGGGGAGGACAAAATTGCGTTTGTGGACGCTAACACGGCCGCGAACGCGCGAGCCAAAGGGGAATTGGCGGGAATGATCGTCACGAGCGTTACGAAAAAGGCTTAGCCTTTGATCTTCTCCGCCGCCAATGCCCGCTTGAGCAATTCGGCAACGGCGTTGGCTTCGCTGCGGAATCCGTGGCGTGCCTGAAATTCTCGAACCCCGTCGCCAATGCAACTGCTCTAAAAACAATAAGACACCAGAGGAATACCGTAACTACAAGAAACAGAAATTAACTCTCCAGAATCCCCTCTAGTCGCGATTCAAGATCTAACTCCTGTGACACCCTTTCAACCGCCTGCGCCTGCCAAATTGCCCCAACGTCTCCTGATTTAGTTTGCTCAATCTTCCAGGTTTCATCAACAAGCCAAATGAACTGGTAAAGTGTCACGTCGGAAAATTTCAGGCCCGGATACCAATGATGGAATCTCGCCCGGCTTTGGAGCCAGTTTTTCGCAACTCTCTCTAGGCGGGTCCGGGCCGAGTAGGGTCCGAGCCTTGGCCCTCCTCGCCCAGCGTTTCCGCGTCCTTCGTCGGCGGAGCGGCCGGAGCATCGGGAACGCCCACCAGCGCCGCGACAGCGCCCCCAGCGTTGCGCGGTCCCCGTTGGTGAGCAATGCCGCAATCGTGGGAGCGGGAACGCCCGCCCGGCCGAGGCACGTCTCAACAACGCGCTTAATGCCCGCCGGGGTTTCCGTGAGGTTCACCAGCTCGCCAAAATCCGTGGGAGCCAGGACGTAGAAGCTGAGGAGCTTGAACCGCTCCACCGGCGTAAGGCCAGCCGTGGCGACGTCGCGCCGCTGCGCCGGTCGAGCGCCGCGCCCCACTTAATCAGGTCGTCAAAGGTGAAGCGGTCTACCGAATAAGAAGAATCGCCGATCTGTAGCACGATCGGCGCGGGAAGAGCGAGCGAGATATTCATGGTGATGCTATTGCCTTTCAAATTACGTTGATCGTCCCCAAATGGTGAGTTTGCCGGGAATGTTCGCACCCGCCGCCACGACGATCTTGAGGTTGTGGGCGGTCGATGGGTTGACCACCTCGCCGATGGGGCTGAAAGCGTAGGCCGAGCCGCCATAGGCGCGAATCAGCTTGTCATCCGCGGCGAAGATGGGTGCCGTTCCCCCACCCCAGGTCATTGTCGTATCCAGCGCCGCTATGGTGACGCCGGGGCTTGTGCCGCCGGTGAGTCCGCCACCGCTGGCCGTCAAGACGGTAGAACCCAGCGCCAGCACGAATACCGCCGTCCAAGGCCCGCCCGCACTGCCTGTCACCGCCACGTTGTCCGTCCCAACCGTCGAAAGCGCCGCCAATGCCGCCGCCACCGTTGCCGCCGTGGCGTTGTAAGCAATCGCGGTGGTGGTTTGGCCGGAGTATGTGAGGGTGAACGTACCGCCAGTGGGGCTGCCGGTGATGGTGATGGTTTGGGTGGCCGTGCTCTTGTTTTCAATCAGCAGGAAATTCCAATGCGCGAACACAATCGCCGCGCCCAGAGGATCGGTGGCCGATGCCAGGTCAATCACCAGGGGCGCACCGTTGGTGACGGTAAAGGAGGTGCTGTAGGGAATATCGACTTGGCCAGCCGCCGTTCCCACTGTCAATTGCTGCGCGATGCGATGCTCCAGCGAACCGCTGACGAGCGTGTTGCTGATGCCAAGCTGCGCGAAAAGCTGAAAGAACGGGCTTTTGATGGTACTGGCCATAGGTCAACTGGTGAGGATTGGAGGCAGAGAAAAGGAACGCGCCGCCAAGACCCCTACGCCACAACCCATGCCACGGTAAATGCCCCGTTGCTGATGGCCTCGCCGGTGATGATGGTATTTTCGTTGACCGTTCGGGTTGCCGTGGCGCGTGTGAAGTTCACGTTGCAACTGATGGTGCAGCCCGTGGAGAACGTCGCCACCACTGCCACGCCTTGCGGGCAGGGAATGAGCGGGCCATCGTTGACCACGCCCTTTTTACCCAGCCCCACAATGCGGAATGTTAATTGCTCCATTCCGGGATCCTGGGTGCTTACCCCTTCAATCGAAAACACGTCAGAACGCAGCATCGCCACGTTCGATTCGACGGAGAACTCGCGGAGCTTGGTTCGGTAGGAAGCCGCCGCAATCGAAAAGTCGGCCGTACCGTCACGCCCGTTGATCGTTGTTTCTGCCATGATCGTAATCCTTTAATTGTAAAAAATGCTGTTTTGAATCGACTCGGCCAGCCGGTCCACAAACCGGCTTGACCATCGCTCGAAAGCTGGAACGAAAACCGGACGGGGAAGCAGGCCACGACTGTTGCCGTACTCCAGCGACATAACCTTTTTTTGCCAGTCGTCTGAATTGACGGTGAGGGTGATGAAGTCGCCGGCTACCGCCACTTGCAGCCCAATTGAGCGGTAGTAGTTTCCGAACTCATGCCGGGGCGGTTCGCCGGGCTTGGATCGGAGCGGCGTCAATCCGCCGCGAGGCCCAACGCGGTAGGTGAGGACATCGCTGAGGGCTTCTTGGATCTCATAGACGATCTCACCGCCAACCACCTCGCATGCGCTGGCCGTGGCCGCGATGAGTATTTCCATCACGGAATCGGTGAGGGTGGCCATTTAGGGAATGACGGTGGAAGGGATGCCCAGCGATGTTGCCACACGCTCCGCGTCGGCCGGTCGCGCCGCAACAACCTCGGCCTGATCGTCCGGGTGTACTTCCTGCACGTCGATAGAGGTAATGTCAGTGCGCCCGCGATAGTCGATGTTGCGGTAGTGATTCTGAACGTCCTCCACCGTTTGAAGGCCAGAGCTTTGCACCGCTTGCTTGAGCGTTTTGCCGTTGGCGAAGGTCGTAACAACCTTCCAGAGCTTGTAAACCATGATGAACTCCTAAACGGCCACAAGATCGCGGCCTTGAAAAATCAATGTGATCGGGATTGTCAGCGTCATCACCTTGCGGAGCGTGCCCTTGGCTTCGTCCGCGTCGGTGTCCTTCATCGTGGCGCTGACCTTCCCGATGTTATAAACGTAGTCGAGGCCGAGGGCGGGATAGCCTTTACCCAGCGCCGCCGCCGTGCGCACCAGCAGCGGGTCAGATTCACCGATGCGAATCGTTCGCGTGGTGAGGGTGATTCGGTATTCCTGCACCCAATAGACCGTCCAATCGCTCGTCGCCGTGTCGAACTCGCTGGCGAACGTGCCGAACGTCTCAGACTTGGGATCGGCCTGATAACTGAAGTTGCCAAGCTCCAAAACAGCCTGGGGATAATCCCCGTCGCCGGTCTTGGACAGCTTGCGCGGGTCGGCCTGCGACTTGCCGCCCATCTTGATCCGGTTGCCCGGCTTGACGGCTTCTGCCCATACCGCGTCCGACTCCCACAACGCCCATAGAGCGTTGTAGGGGCCGGTGATGAAGTCCTGGATGGGCATGGCTGGTTTACTTCCTGGGTGGCTGGTTCACCGGCACCTCGCGCGTGCCCGTGGGGATGAACGGCAAGAAATGTGGTGAGCTACTTCTTCGGCTCTTCGGTCTTGGTGGCCGCTTTCAGCTTGTCCAGTTCGGCCTGGGTTTCGGCGAGCCGTCGTTTCAGATCCTGCTCCGCAGCGCGTTCGGCCAGCGGATTGCCCTTGGCCAATTCGGCTTCGGTCGGGAGTTGTGCGACAGTGGTGAAAAGCTGCCCCTTGTGGAGCACGCTCCCGCCACCTTGCACAATCTGCTCCATGCCCTTGCGGGTGAGCTTGTGATTTTCGTACATGATCGAACCTCAATTGAGAAAATGAAAAAGATGCGGGGCGGCCAGAACCAACAAGCCGCCCTGCGCCGATCGGACGCGCAAGAGAATCAGGCCGGGTAAGGCATCGCCGCCGAAAGCGGGTCAACGACTGTCCCAATCGTGAGAACCGCCGTTGCGCTCAGGCGTTTCTTGCGGGGGAAGCCGCCCCAACGCCCCAAGTGGTAATGTTGGGGGGATTGAGCGAGGGGTTGCCGGTGACGTAGCTGACAGGCCCGTAGGAGGGTCCGTTGAAGCTGCCCACGAGGCCACCGCCCAGCATCGAGCTCACGATGGTTTCCGTGACGATGCCATTGGCGAAATCCATCACCTCGGCGCGGTTGTCGTTCATGCTGGAGGACAGCACCACCTGATTGAGCGGCAGAAACGGCTGGGCCGTGATCGTGCCGGCGGTGCTTTGGGTGTAGTAGCGGGAATCGTAGAGCTCGATTTCCATCGGGCTTTCCTGCGACAGCACCTTGTTGGCCAGTTCCCGGTTGGCCGAGACGCCCGCAATCGGGAAGCTCGCCGTGGCCGTGCCGGGGTTGAAGAACTGCGCGGGAGCGGTTGATGAAGCTGGTTTGCGACGTCAACAGATTGAACGCCGCCCGGCTCATCGTGATGCGGTCATACACGTCGCCGTACCGCACCGCCGCCGTCCGCTGCGCCAGGATAATATCGCTCACGCCATCGGCGTTGGCGGCATCGGTCCAGGCCGTAGATGGGGTGATCTTCAAATCGGCGGGCATACCCCAAGTCCCGTTGATGATCTTGATGCCCAGCCGATCATAGTTGTAGCTATCGGTCCACATGCCCACGATCAGCGCCTCCATGCGCTGCTGGACGCCCAGCCGCAGGAATTTCGCGGTGTTCGTCTGGTAGTCCGTGAACATGGATTGATCGGCGGTGCTGGACTGCTGACTCATCAGTTTTTGAAGCTGATAGATCTGAGCCTGAGTCATCGACGCCCCGACCTTCAAGTTGGGGATGAGCGTCGTCTCAAATTGCAGCTTGCCCATCTGGTAGATCGGCGCGGCCTGATCGTCGGCCACCAGATCGGCGGCCAGGATCGTCCCGACAAAGCGGGCGATAATTTCCGCATCCAGTGCATTGACCACTGGCGTACGGCTGAGAAACACAAGTTGCTTGGGCAACTCGCGAACGTCCTGCAAGCCCTGCATGATCGAATTGACCCGCATGACCTCAAGGGGATTAAGCATATTCGGCATAACAATCTCCAAAAGAGAAGCGGGCCGCACCCTGAACATCAGGGACCGGACAAATCAACCGCCTCGGGTTGTTGAGTGAAGAGAAAAGAGAAAACGAACGGCTTAGTTCTCGACGTATTGCACGCGCGGGAACGCCGTCTCAAATTCTGCGAACGTGGGGCCAGCGGCCAGGGAGTGACCGCTGGCAACGCAAATCAGCCGATCCTTGAACACGCGCCACCGAAAAATACGGCGGGGTACAGCGTCCCAAACCCATTGCCACCAATCAGGCCGGCAGGGTTGGCGAGCCACGTTTCGTCCAGGATGAAGCATTCGCCCCGCGTGAGGGTTTGGCGGCCATCGACGGCGGCCGGATCGTAGGGGCCAAACTGCCCAACCGTGCCGCCCGTGACGGTAACGGCCACAGTCACGCCCGGCGAAGTGCCGCCGGTGAGGCTGGCCCCACTGGCGGTCAACGTCGCCGCCGCGCCAAGGGAGTTGGCAAAGACGATGGTGTAGGGTCCGCCGGCGCTGCCGCTGACGGTGGCATTGCCTGCACCAACGCTGGTCAGCGCGACAAGAGCCGCCTGCACAGTGGCCGCAGCCGCGTTGTACGCAATGGCGCTGGTGGTCTGACCGCTGTAGGTCAGGGTAAATGTGCCACCAGTAGGCGAGCCAGTGATGGTCGCCGTCTGGGTCGCCGTCGAAGTGATCTTGGTGATGATCTGACCGTATCGCAACGCCTGCTGGCCCACCTTGACCAGCGTTCCATCGGCGTAGGTCACATCGGTTCCGCTCACGGCCGCGATGGTCGCGAGACTGAGGGTGATACCGGCCGTCTTGTATTCGGGCAGGCCGTCGGCGCTGACCCGGACAGGAGTCCCGGTGTACGATAAAAGAGTCCGTCCAAACTGGCTCATGGATTTCTCCGGTTATAGGTTTGTGAAAATCCCCCGTTGGCGATTCGTCGCCACTTACCGCTTTTGGCTTTCCCGCTCACGATCCGCAGTGTCCTTGCGGAGCTTGTCGGCTTCCTGTTCTTTGCCGCTGGCCCCGCCATCGGGGTCCTGGCGCAAAAGGGTCGTGACCTTGCCAGTCGCCGGGTTCAGTTTCGCGCCCTCAAACAGTTTGAGAATCGCGTCGATGGGGCGCTCGTTGAAGCCGTCCTGCCGGCTCAACATGAAGGGCTTTGGGGTTCCGTTGGCGTCCGAAATCCACCCCTTCACCTTTTGCGCGATGAACGGGGGAAGATCGCCGGCGGCCACGGCCAGGTCGATCCTGCCGAGGGTCAACTCGGCGCGATCGCGGAGGATTTCCGGGTCGGGCGCGGCAGGCGTCCGGCTCAACTCCACGACTTTCGTTTCGGCGTCGGTGGCCTTGCGGCTCAATTCGACGTTCTGACTCTTGAGCGTGGTGAGTCGCGACGTCGCCAACTCAATCACCTTTTCATCGGTGACGTCGGCGGCCGCGCCCAGCTCGGTGCGAAGCAATTTCAGGTCCATAATTGGGACTCCAGGCGCGGACAGGTGAAATTCCGGGATCTCATTCGACTGTCCGCGCGATGCGGCGAATGCCGGTATAAATGGACCCATGCCGGTAATGACCGGCGTGGGTGTAAACGCTGAATGCACGATGGCTTCCCCCCAATTGGTTCCCTTTTCGTCGATGTAATTCGGGTCGATCTTCACGGAGCACAGGTTGCGAGCGGCCATTAGCGCCCCGTCCTCCCCAATCACCTGATGCAAGAGCCTGAGCTTGTCCCCGTCCCGCTCGGCCTTCACCACGAATCCAACATTGTCCTTTGCGTCGTCGCTATGCCGCGTGGGTGCGTGGATGTCGATTCCCGCCCCGCGCATCTTGTTGAATTTGTCCACCCAACCGTCGATACGGGCGGCATTGACCGGCAACCGCTGGCCGGTCTGCGGGTGGACGTAATCCCCAGACGCGATGACGTTTTTCCACCAGTACGAAACAGGGAACTCGCTCTCTACCCCGCCGATCTTGCATTTGATGGTGGTGGGCAGGCCCTCCGGTGGCGGCGTGTAGGCCGTGGCGTCGTTGCCTTCAATGGATAGACCGATAGCGCTGGTGAGTTTTTCGAGAGTCATTTTGTTCACCGGGGGAGAATCGGGGGCTTGTCATCAACGCTGCGGATGTTCAATTTCGGGGGCTGGGGTTTTTCGTATCCGCTCCCCTTGCATCGCGGGCATTTTTCACCGCCGACGCGCCGGGAGCCGAGGCAGACTTTGCAAACGTGGGCGATCATTCGTTCAATTCCCCGCCATCCGGCGCTGTCCAGAGGCACTAACATGCACTGGCAGTTCCCACCGCACACCGTTTGGCCACTGCCGGGCCTGCCGCGCTGGTTCCAATACTGGATGCTCCCCGTCTCTCCCGCCCGCTCCTGACAATCGGGACAAGCGTCCGGGCCGTTGACCGTCACCCATGCCAGTTCGCTGATACCAGCCGCTGCAAACGCTGCAATCTCCGCGTCGACGGACGTGCGCCGGGCCTGCTCGCTAATCGCCGCTCGCACGTCCTCAACGAACCGTGCCAGGAACGTGAGCTTGGGCGGCGTGGGTCGCGTGGGGATATGGCCACGGTTGAAGCCGATGAGGCGATAATCGTAAGCCTCCCGTGCCGCGTTCTGCGCCCCTGCGAATCGTAGAGGGAGGAGAGCTTTTGGCCGACGTCGGGGCCGGGTTCCAGGAAGTAGGCCGCCAGCGCCCCGGCCAGTACAGTTCCCTTGTCTGATGCCACCTGTTCGATGATCTTCGCCCGTGCATCGGCGGTGGTGGCCGCGTCGGGGTGCGGGATCGGCTGCGCGGGCGGGGTTGTGGGAGGCATGGCCGCGATGATCGCTTTGGCGTTTTTGTCGCCCAATACTGCCGCCGCCGGCTGTACCGTCTTGGCGAAATACTTGGCCACCGCCGCAGTCATCTTTCCGATGGCGCTGGTCGGATTGTTGGCGGTCAGCACCTTGGGGGCATAGGTAGCCGTGAGGGTCTTGAAGAACTCGGCCGTGCGGATTTCCTCGGCCGCTTCCTGATTGCGCTGCAGGAGCAGGAGGAGGAGCAATTCTTCGTCGGTGCGCTCTTTTTCCTTGCGTTTTTTTTCTTCCTCGTCGCTCTGGCGGTCGAGGGTGATGCGGGAAAGCTCGGCCGGCTTGGGTGGCGCTTTCGGGTCACCCGGCACAACCACCGGCGCAGGCGCGGGGATGGCGTCTTTCGTGTCGTCCCACGGCTTGCGCACGGTCAACCCGGCATCACTCGCCACTTGATCCATGTTGGCCATATCTGCCAGCCGGGCGGCAAGCGTCTTGTCAGACGTTACCAGCGTGTCAATGAAGGCGTTAGCGGATACGCGCTTGGGGTCGTTGAAGGGAATGGTTTTGACGGCGACGGTGCCGCGTGCCTGGGGGCCGTAATTCAGTTCCAGCACTTCATCGACAACCTGTTTGTTGTATTGAACGTCCACGCCGGTGGCGAGCATGAAGGAGTCCTGATCGCCGGTTTCGGTGTGCTGCTCGGAATCGGCGCGGCTGCCGTGGAGGGAATCGCTGCCCGTGCGCGGGGAGCGGAGCATCCCGGCGAACATGAGATTTTCGTAGTGGCGCATTTCCTCAAGCAAGCCCACGATGGCCGGACCGTGGCTCCCCATATTTAGCACCTCTACCTTCGTTGCCGACTTGCCCAGTGCCGCAAGCTGAACCTCTGGCGATGCCTTGGGGTCAATCGACTGTGCCTCCAGAACGATGCCAGTCGTCTGATTGCGAGCGTTGGCGACAACTTGTAGCTGCTGCATTGCGCTTTGGCGGTGCGATATTTTCTTACCGCTCGCATCCTCAAAGGTGCCGGGCGGATGAACCATGACGATGATTGTGCCGCTGATCTTTTGGCCAAGCCGCTCGATGCGCTGGGCACAATCCAGCCAGCGCCGCCACGCGTAGTGCCGCAGGTTTTCGAGGCGTGCCCGGCCGTACCAGTTGTTTGCGTATTTGCGGTAGGTAAAAATCCAACTCTTGTTTGTGGGCAAGCCTTGCAGGCCATTCGCTCCCACCCGTGAATCAGTCAGGACGGGCACGGCAAGCCCGGCATAGTTGCCGTTTTCTTCGGTGATGATCGAGGCGTTGTCGTGGTGCTGTAGCGCCAGACTCCACAAGCCAGTATTGACCGTCCCGAACCTCCCACACCTTCTCAAAGCCTGCCCAGCCAAACGCCAGCCCCCACATGGCGTCCTCCATCGTCTGCCGACGCTGGGGCAGGAGCATTTCGGTTATCAGGTCTGCCGCGCCAGCGGGCGCATCATCCGAAACATCCACATCCCAACTCGCTCCTACCACCGGATCAACAATGATGCTCCAGGCGTGCGCGATGGTGGGATGATCGAGCATCTGCCGGTAGGTCTGGTATGTTCCGCCGTACCCACCGCCCCAACCGGGGAAGCCGCAATAGTTGGAATTGAGGTTGGTTGACCAATCAAAGTCGTTGTTGATGTCGGGGCCGTAGCGCTGCCCGCCCCCTGTTGCCTGCTTGCCTTCGGGTGGCAATGGCGGGGGAGTCGGCGCGGTGTTTTTCTTTCGATTGAAAAAGCCCATTATTACCCACTGACTACCGCGAAATCCTCGCCCCGAAACTCAATCTTGCATCCCGCCAAATCGTCCACATATGCCACGGCGTACCGCACTGCATCCATCCCGTGATTGTCTTTGTCGATGGGAAGTTCTTTAACCGGCTTCCCGCTGGCGGCCTTCGGATAAACGTAGCCGTCCCATTCCTGCTCAGTACACGTCGGGAGCTTGTCCTCGATCAACTGCTCGTCCACTTCCGCTACCGCGTCCCGCATGACGAATAGCCGGGGTTTCCCGTCACCAGCGACACGCAAGCGAAGCGAAACCGCCTCAATGCCTGGGCTGATATCCTTGTGGGCCTTGCGGGTGAGGATGCCATTTTGCTCAAGCGTGGCGCGGTCCTCTCGGTCGTGGTCGGCAATATCCGCTTCAATGTTTTCGCCTTCCGACAATTGCAGGATGCCCTTGTGAATCAGCTTCCCGTCGCCATCGAACACACCAGAGGCGTGATCCTTTACCGTGCGGCCGGTGAAGTAGATTTCGCGGTAGAGGTACATTCGGCCATCAGGATCAATCGCCCACCATTGGCAGACAAAGGGGTTGTTAAAACCGAAGTCGATGGATCGGATGCGCCGCCAGTCGCGCGGTATTGGCCGCTGGTCGATGAGGTGGATGGATGGGTTGTAATCTTCATAAACCTGACCGTCCGCAGATACCCACTTGCCATACCGAAGCCGCTGTTTGCGATGTCCGCTCAGGCGTTCCAGCGTCCCCAACACATAATCCCGTCCTGCTTGCGTCCAGTCGTTCTTTTCGCGGTCCCAGTAGAGCGGGTTGTCCTCATGTCGGCTCAACAGCCGCGTCATTTTCTTTGCGTTTGCCCGTTGGTTCAGCCAATGACCAGGCCCCCAGGGGTTAACGTCGGCGATGCTTTGCTGATACGGCATCTTTCCATTGCGGCGGGCACGAAATAAATCTTCCCATTCGCCCTCAGTGATCTCGAACGCCTCGAATCCGCAGATGGTGTCATACTCAGTCGAGAACGTGCGGCCTGGGTTGTCGAGTCCAGATACAACAATGGTTGAACCGTTGGGAAAGTCGTAGCTATTTCGGTGCGCCCGCGTTGGACCGTTTTTGATCGGGGAGTTAAGGGGCAATACCTTTTGTTCAAACGTCACCAGAACAGATTGCGTCATCGACGCGCGGGTTTTGCGAAAGATCAGATGGCGAGAGTTGGGATACTTCACCGCCAGCGCCAAAATCTTCTCCAGAATTGCCCTCGTTTTGCCGGTCCCAGCCGGCCCTTCCATCAATATCTCCGGATCTTTGCATCGCCACAGTTCGCGGGCCGCGCCACGTGGTTCATAGACTTCAGTGCTTTGGATTATTTCAGCCGTGGCGATCAAAGGTCATCCGTACTCACACCCGCGATCATTTTGTAGATGGGCATCCCGCCGCTTGTGTGATCGACGTTCACATTATCCCGGTACTTTTTCGGATCCGCCGCTTTGAGATTGAAGATGAGCAACGTGTCGGAGTACTTTGTCTCG
Source organism: uncultured Phycisphaerales bacterium (assembly GCA_963788015.1). Taxonomy (GTDB): domain Bacteria; phylum Planctomycetota; class Phycisphaerae; order Tepidisphaerales; family Tepidisphaeraceae; genus JBBRHH01. The sequence continues at coordinate 105,528 of CAWBEY010000004.1, read as the reverse complement.
ATCAGCGCCACATCCTTGACGCGGGATGGATCGTCGGGTCTGACATAATTGCCGTTCTTATCCACGCTGGCAAAGACAATTTGCCCCTCATGCACTACCGGCTTGGAAATCCCATCGACCGCCCGCCGGCGCGCCTCAGTCTCCAGCACCTCAATCGCGATCTTCCGGGCTTCTTCAAATTTTGGGGGATACTCCGGGTCAACCCGCAGCCACCGGGTATGCACGGAACGATCCATGTTCACGGCCTTGGCAGCCACACTAACAATCCCGGCCTGTGCGTAGGCCGCCAAGAATCGGTCCTGATGCAATCCGCGGGTGCGTTTGTTGACAGTTCGGCCCATCAGAACACCCACCTTTGCCCGTAGGGAGAATCGCGGTACGGCCACGCCGGCAAATTGGACAGGCCGGTGGCTGGGTCAACTTGCGTGACAACACCGATGCCGCCTGTGGGTTCGTTGGGGGTGGCACTGATGCCGTCGATGCCATCGGCGAGGATGCGATTCAATTCGCCGGTGGCGTGGTCATAGTGCCATTGCATCTTGCCAGCTACGGCGTCTTGCCCGGCGTCCAACAGGCTGCGCCCACGGCTCAAATAAATCTGCACCCCCGCGTATTCGTTGGCCAGGTCCGCGATGTACGCGAAGTCGCTGGAATTGCGGTCGAGCGGCGTCACAAGATCGTACTCCCGCAGCTTTCGATTGAACCAATTGTCGGTTCGGGTCAATGCGTCCTGCACGGTGGGGATGTCGAGGGTGTTCGACACGTCGTTGTCGAGGTTGCTCCACGCGGCGATGTTGGTTGCGCCGTACATATTCTGCACGCGCGAGAGGTCGGGATAGTAGGCGGCGATGGTGTTCGTGAGGACGCTGTAGGCAGTGACGGCGCTGGCCACGGTCTTGACGCTGTATTGATAGGTCAGTCCCGGTGCTGGCTCGAAGAATCCGTAGGAATACACCCCTTGCGCCACACGGTTCATAGCCGTCCCGGCCGGCACCACCACGTTGTTGTTATCGGTTCGTTTCACCCCATACGTCGGCGCGGAATCGCTCAGGACGATGCTCGTCGGGTCGATGGGTTCGCCAGCGACGAGGAAGGTGAAGGGGATGGTGATAAGGTTGGGCATTGAAGATAGCGTTTACGCCGCCGGAACAAACACGCAGTCCGCCGTCGCCATCAGGGTCTTGCCGGCGGTGGATTGAATGACCATGTGAAAGGTCAGGTCCAGCACGCCGGACAGGCTGTTGATGTTCTTCGTGGTGTCTGCAGACAGCTCCACCGATTTGGCCGAGTCACCCTTGCGCACGTTGCAACTCACCGTGCCATCCGTCGCCACGGCGAAGGTGATAATCCCCACCGTGCTCAGCACATTCAGAACGTCCTCGCTCTGGGTGATGTTGCCGCCCTCGCCATCGTCGGTAAATCCGGCATCCACACTGATCGTGGAGGCCGAGTCGGCGGGGTCCACGTTGTTCTGTTGGGTCAGCGTAAACACGACGCTATCGCCGGGGACAACTCCCGTCAGGTGGATGGCCTGACTGAAGGCGATGTCATTCGACACCCCTGTGGCAACCAGCGTCTTATTCAGTGGGAATCCTGCAATGCTGCTCATGGCATCTGTCCTTTGTGGTGGATGGAGATTTGATATTCGATGGCCGCGACGGCATCGGCGGACAGGTTGATATTGAAGCCATCGGTCCAGCTTCCATCGCCGCCTGCAAACGTAACCGGGCCTACAACTGCCTCTCCATCGCTGTCGTTTTGGCTGAGGATAAAAGAGGCGTCGGTTGCCCCGCGTCGCATATAAAACAATGCGCCCGGCAGAAGCGTGCCCCCGGTGGCGGTCGGCAGTGCGGTGCCTGCTCCGATCTGGGGACTGAGAACCGCCGATCCATTGCCGGCGATGATCCGCACCTCGATCAAAGCGTTGGGAGGCAGTTCATTCGCCCCAAACTCCGTGAAGATGGTGTTCGGCGGGGAGTCGGGTGCAGTGAATCCCCCGAAGTCTTTAATGTGCGTCCCGATGCCCCGCCACGCTCCCACGCTCAGGGCATACGCATACCACTGCGAGCCGTCCCCAGTCTGCACCCCTTGCTGCCCCACAAACGTCGGAAGCGTTGCCAGCCGCGCTGCCTGCCCGTTGTCCCCGCCGGTGAGGCTGGCTGCGCTCATGGCAAAGGTGGGGTCGGCCGTGGCCCCGGTGCCGCTGGCGGCGATGATGTCTGCAGCGTGGGGGTCGGCTGCCACAAAGGCAACAATCGCGTCCGTGGAGTTCTGGGCGGCCGAGGCGTTGCCGGTGGTGAGGGTGTAGATGTACGGATCGTACACCTTGCCGGTCCCTGTGATCGTGCTGCTAAGGGCGTGAGAAGCGCCGGCCGCCACGATGGCCGCCTTGATGTAGTTGCCGCTCTGGCCGCCGGAAGCTGCGCTGAAGGTGATGTTGTGCCCCCCGGCCCGGCCGGTCGTGGCGTGGCTGGCAACGAGGGCGGCGAAGGCGCGGGTCTGCGATACCAGTTCCGCCGCCAGCAAGTCAGCAGGGGCTACCGCACCGTTGAACGTCAAGGCCGATTGGTTGGTGTCGCTCATATTAAGCCTGGGCCTGTCTGGGTGAGTGAGCTTTGATCTGGCAAGTCGTGGTTGTGCCCTTCACATTCACGCCAATCTCCGCGCACCCATCCACCAGCACGAGAATTTGAAACCGCGTGCCCGCTGTCACGGTCGGGATGTTGGTGGTGGCGCGGGGAATGCCGTAGCTGGCTGTGGTGATGCCGGCATCCGTTGCCCACACCTGATGCACGTCGCCAGAGGTGGACGTGCTGCTGATTTGGACGCTGCTCAAGTCGCCACCCGCGCCACAATGCCGTCGATCTGCATGTAGCCGACGCGCCCCGACGTGCGGATAAGAGCCACGTTCACGAACGATACGCCATCGACCACCACCGCGCCGCCGTTAAATTCTCCGTTGCCGTCAAAGCCTGTTGCGCTCATTGATTGCTCCCGGTTTTGCGGATGCCGTCATTGACGACAGATTCAAGATATTCCACGTCGAAGGGCTTGCTCACCGCCGCATCAGCTCCCAATTGCATCGCTTCGTCGGTGCGGTGGCCTGCGGCGCTCATCACCACGACGTAGCAATTCAGGCTCATTTCGCGGATGCGTTTGATGACCGTCTCGCCCGGCGCGTCGGGCAAGTTCAGGTCGATCAGCGCCACGGCGGGCGGGTTGTCGATCAGGATTTGCATGGCCTCTTGCGCGGTCACGGCAGTCTCAAAATCCATCGAATGACGGCTGAGGATGCGCTTGACCAGAATTTGCAAGTCGGGTTCATCCTCGCAAATCAGGATGACGGGCTTCTTTGCTGATGCGGGCCGGCTGGCGAAATATTCGGCGAGCTTGGCGTTCAGGACGTCGGTTTTCTCCTCCACCAGAACGGCCATTTTTTCGTGAAGCTCTTTGGTTTCGACCTTCAAATCTCGTCGGCCCTTGCGGGCTTCATCCGCAGCGACGTCGGCGCGCTCTGCTGCTTTTTCCGTGGTGCAGAGAATCTTGGACCGCATCGTTTCAGATTGGTGCATTCGGTTGCTGAGCGATTTGAGCCACCCGAAAATGCCCGTTTGTCCGCCAACGACCACCACAAACCAGAGCCAATCCCGCAAGTGGTCGTCGCTCATTGCCACGACGGTTAGGGCCAGGATGGGGTACGCGACAATCGCAAAAATTCCCATGTCAATCTTCCCATTCTTCGCGTCCCGCGCTTTCCACAATCCGCTTACGAAAATCGGTAGGGCAATCATGGCGTCACCCGATCAAAAGCTGAGGGGATTATCGAACAGGCCCGCAACCGTTACCCCTGTACGCTGGCCGCTGCGTCGCCCGTAGATCGTCCCATCAGCCAGGAACACTATCAGCCCGGCCACGTTGCCGGGGAGGGGCGGTAGCGTGGATACAGGCGGGGGTGGTGCTGGCGGTGGGGTTGGGCCGACCACGATTCCACTGCTGGCCGCATCCATCTGGATCGGCGTGGTGGATGGGATCTGGCCGCCGCTGCCGTTGGGCACGCTCACATTGACCACGTGCGCCGCGGGGGAGTTCTTCACGATGCACTGCACACAATGGCCGGCATCGGCTTGAATGTTCAGCCGCAGGCCGGGGCAGTTGTCGATAATCAGCAGATTGACGTTGCTCTTGCACGTCGATACGTTGCCCACGCGCTCGCAGACGATGTTGCGAAGGGTGACGGTCCCAAAATATCCGCCGTTGATGAGGATATTTTGCACCGATCCGTCTGTGTCGTGTATCCAGCCGCGTTCGATGATGAAGTCGGGGCGGATGTCGGGGTAGCGCATGCCGATGACGTGGACGCCATCGCAATGCTCCTGAGACGCGGGGCCGGATCGGCCAATGTCCGCAATCTCAAAGTTCCAAATGTGTCCGCTGCCATAGGTGGGCTGCTTTCCATCGACGGGCGGCATGTCGCCGCTGGTCATGGTGATGTATACGGCTTTGCTGTCGCGGATGGCGTGGCTCGTGATATCGAACACCGGCGGCACGGGGTGTAGGTGCTGGGCGCGGAGTTCGTTGACCTGGTTGGGGCCGGGTGGTGCCCACGGTCGCAGCCGGATCATGGGGTGCGCGGACTGTGGCCACGTCTCCGGCTTGGTGCCGTCGATGTCCTTGCGCGGGTCGGTCAGGTTGGAGGCTTGGGGCGCTGGCATGGGTTTATCGGTGGTGAATTACAACGTGAATCGTCTCTTGATTTTTTGGCGGTGGTGCCGGGGTTGGCGGAACGCCCATTCTTGTTACGGTGTCTCCCCTATGGACTCCATTATTCCACAGATACCTTGTGGCAACTGGATCAAAGCCTTTTCCCAGATGACAATCCTCCGGCACTTGAAACATTCCAAACCGGTGTGGCTCTGACTTCGTCTCTGGTTTTGATGCTTCTTCTTTTGTCAATTCACTGCCTCGCTAATAATGAAAACCGATTAGGCGGGTATCTGTGGAAGGTTAAGCGTGGGTACTGTCGCGGGGCCGGCGGCGGCGTTCACAACACCAGCAACCGCGCCGGCGATGATCGGGCCGCCGGGGATGGCGGCTTGGATAAATCCCATTGCGGCCAATCGCAGGAACATGACGGAGGCACTGACGACGGCCGAGATGGTGGCGCGGGCCTGGGCGGCTGAGAGTTGTAACCCCTCCACGGCCAGTTGAGCGGCGTTGGCTTCCTCGGCACCGGCTAGGATTGCGAGATATTGATCGGAGTGAGGATCGCCATTAAGTTTCGCCTCGATCTCCTGCTCGGCCAGGGGAGTGATCTGGTCTACGAAGTCCTGCAACTTTTGTGCCGCATCGGCGGTCAGCGCCTGCCCCGCCGATGCCCATTGGGCAAGCTGTTGATTCAGCAGGTCTTTTAGTGCGTTGGCGGGGATGGTGATTTTGATGCTCATGGGGTCTATCCGTTGATCGGCACCTCGAAAGTCGTCACGGGCGCGGCGGGCGCAGTCGCATCGGGCGGTGCGGCCTGGGGTGCATTCGCGTTGGCCAGCGCGACAAATCCTTCGGCGGCTGCGGAGAAGTCGGCAACTTCCTTTTTTAGTGCTTCATTCTCGGCCTGTAGTGGTTGCACTCTGGCAATCACCGCGTCCCGATCCGTCAGCATTTTCTCGATGGGTTGGAGTGAGGCGGCAAGTTGTGCTGCGGTCGTTGGCATGGGATCGTCCTTGTGGGTTGTGTCAAAAAGGTTGTCGGCCAGCGCGATGAGGCAATACCCCATTCCGATCAGCAGTCGCCCAAAGGCTCGCAGCGTGTAGCCGAGGGTGCGGCGCTGGGCTGGGCTGATATGCACGTCGGGCATTACTTGGCCGGGTTGGTGGTGGCCTGCTGGTACAGCGCCCGCGCCTTGGCGATACCCGTTTCAACGATGTTCAGTTGGTTTTGGCTGCGCCTGCGCGGGTCACGGCGCTGGCAAGATCGGGTGGCACGCTCTGGCCGGCGGCAGATACAGCGTCGAGGGCTTGACCGAGGTTCACGGCGTCCTGGGTCAGTGTTTCATGGGCAGAGTAGAGCGGTTCATCCGCAGCGTGGAGTCCGGCGGCGTATGCGGTGAGTTCGGGGTTCTTCCCACTCACGAGGTTGGTTGCCGCTTGGCAACCCGCAAGGGCGGTGATGAGTCCGATGAGAACGATGCAGGCGAGGGGCTTCATGGCTGTTGACCTTTCGGGGGAATGACGACAGGGCGGAAAAATGACACGGGCGACGCTGGCGGCGGATCGGCGGGAATTTGGGGGAGGGATAGCGTGGGGGCCTGCGGCGGTGCTGGCGTGGTGGCCGTGACAATCGCGGCCGCTGCGGTGCTGGCGTTGCCCTGGGCCTTGGCCTTGGTTGCGTCCTCATGCGCCGTGGAGGCGATGAGCAGGCCGCCGATGGTGGTTATGGCGGTCATAACCGGGGCGATCTTTTCGGGGTGAACGCCATACGCCACGGCCAAGTCGGCAAGGGCAGTGAGAACGCCAAGGAAAAACTTGTAGCTCCAAAACCGACGCAGCGGGCTTCCGCCCGCGCATCCGGTGATTTGCTGCGCTACAGCGTTGATGATGGGCTGGAGGTCCGGCATTACTTGGCTTTTGGCTTCGCCTTCGCTGGCTTTTGTTTGGTCGGATTGGTCCGGGCCTGCGGGTCGGTGAGGATGGATCCGAAGTTAGGCGTCGGTGCATCCGGCCGGGCCACTTTCGGCGGGGATTGGTTTGATGGCTTGTTCATAAAAATGGGGCGGGCCTTGCTGCCCGTGGCCCGCCCCGCCATGACAACCACGCTATGACTCAAATCCCCCGTCATCCGTCGGCGCACGATGCCTGCGCGCTCCAAATATCAGCTCGCTTGGCGTTCGCCTCGGTCGCCAGCGGTGGTATCTCCGCATCACTTTGCGCCCACGGCTGCCCTTGCGATCCATCAGCAGGCCCAGCACGGCAAACGCGACAACGGCGATTGTGAGTGGGATGAGCATGAAAATAATGGGAGGGCGCGCCATGCAATAACGCGGCCCTCCCCATCAGGGAAGGAGGCATTAACACGGCTCAAGCACTGAGCCATCCACTTCAATCTCAACACCCCGCCCGAACATATGCACCTCGACCACGAACCGGCAACCATTGGACGTGCTGCCGATCACGGTTCCCTCAACACCCATCAGGCTGCCTTTGGTGACGCGATAGCGTTTCCCGCGCACGATGTCAGCGTAAATCTCGGCGGGATGTTCCAGGCTTTTTTGCAAGTTGGAAAGCTCGCGGCGTAGGCGCGGCTGGTCGTGGACGTCGATCAATGTGCAGACTCGATTGCTGGCGGTTGCCTCGTATCGCGCGTCCACGTCGCCGCAGACAAAAACATAGCCTGGGATAACGGGGATCTGCTGTTCGATGCGCTGGCGGTGAATGATGCGGGTGCGCCGTAGCAGTGGGATGTAATTGGCGATGCCCATCGCGGAGAGTTCGCGGCTGAGCTGCTTATCCTGCCTGGGTTTTGTTTGGGCAACAAAGAAGGTGCCGTCGAGTTCATCAACCGGCAGGACCAAGGGCGCGATTTCAAGTGTGAGGGTTGGCAATGTCGGGCCGGTGGCCTATTCGGGTGGCAATTGCACCACCCACTATCCCTAGACTTTTTCGGATGTAGAACGCCGTCTGTGGTGCATTCAAGCAAGCTGGCGGGCTTTTGTCAAGGACAATCGTTTGAACAATCGTTTGAAAGAGTATCCTCCCCTCCCCCTGCGATTTCCGCCACGTTAGCATAAACACTCCGGTCGCGGGGGTGGTGATCGTTTGGCGGAATTTCTCGCCACAAAATCCATAAATGATTATGTACAAGACCAGTTGCGCAATGTGATCATCCACCAGATTCGAGCAGCCGTAACAGCCGTTGGCAAAAAGCAGAAGCCGCCTTTTCGGGCGGCTTCGCGGCCTGCGCCGTAGCGCAGGGGTTTTTGCCAAAACGATTATAATCCCCGCCGGCCGAGGCATCAACTCCCCCCCCAAACGAACGCGAGGTTTAATTCGGCGGTTTTCATTGCTTCACCCTGATTCAGTTTCAAAACTAAAAACCACGTCCCCTTGCTCTCCCAACACTATGCAGCCCACCGCCTTCGCCGTCCCTTCCAGGTCCACGCCGCAAAGGCAGATATTGCTGTACTTTTGCAGCCGCTCATCTTCCGCGTCGGGGTGCAGCCGAATCTTATCCTTGCCGATAGCGCACACCAGTTCCCCAATCGTGGTTATTTCCTGGCCTTTCAATCGGATCACTCTGCACATTTCGTCACCTTCGTCTTTCGTTTTTTCTTCGCCACCCTCGCCACCCCGCCGCCGATCAGGTGCCGCCCGGCCGCGAGCGTTGACGCCGTGGCGGCCGCGTCGCGCCTGCCCTGGGCCTCGGCGTAGATGGGGAGGAGGGGATGGGTCATGCGTGAACCGCCACGCTGGGAAATTCCCTCACGCGCAAATCCTCGGACCACTCGGCCATGTCGCCGCCCTTTCTATCAGCCAGTGGCAGCCGCACGATAGATCCCAGTGGCGGCTGGCCGTCGCGGTAACTCCACTCGATTGGCTCCGGCCACTCTTTGCCTTTGGCCTCAAATTCCTGGCGGAAAAGAGCGTCGTAATATGACGTTTGCGGAACAGACCCCAACTGTTTGACGAAGCACGCCACCCCGGCCGCCTTGCATTGGGCCACAATCCTTCTGATCCATTCGACGGCACACCGCCTCGCGCCATGGCCGCTCTCTCCTCCCACAATTACCCAATGAAGGTGGTGACCGTCAATTACGAGTGAGTCTGTCGCATCGCAAGAATAACACTGCGGCTCTTGCGCCCATCCACGAATTAACTGTCCAAGCGGCCTTTCATAAGACGGATCGTCGGCCTCTTTGCATTCAGTGCATCTTCTCCAACCAATATGGAAGTGTGAAAGTTCAATCTCTCCCAGCAACGGCTCGCAACTTAAAAACCGCACCGCCGCCGGGCATCGCAGCAGGTGTGGTATACGCTCGTCGGCGCGGGGCTGATCCTCCACGCTCGTTCCAAGCCAGACGTTGGGGAGCGGCCATCCGGTTGCGCAAGTCCAATCTGGAAGAGCATCGTAAAACCACTCATTCATTTTCTCTTTGCCGCCTGGAACCGAGTAAAGGGCCGCATCAATTGATTGAATTAGACGCTCCTTGTCGGAGAAGTATTCCGCCATTTCCGCTGTCCGCTTGGTAAGGATCTGATGCGTCAGGTGGGGCGTCAGTGCCATGACTGCAAAGCATTTGTCGATCCATTCGCGCCGCACCCACTTGCCGAATAAATCCGACATATCACACCAAAACACTTTGGCCGGCTTGCGACGCTTGAGGAGCGAATAAAGCACCTTTTCATCCAGATACACCTCCACTCCCATGTCGGCCGCTGTCTTGTTGGTGCCGGGGAATTGAGGGAGTCCGAATCGCGGCTGGAAATTCGCGCTGTCAGCAGTTACGCGCAGCCGGGGCTGAGCTTCTGACAAAAGTGCCCATCCACACGGTTGCTCCCGTCGAGCATCCGAGCGCGGATAGGGTTAAAACTCAGGTCGGTCCATTGGATGCTTGTCAGTCCCATATTCTTCTCCAGTTAAATTTCAGCTTTCAAACTTCCGCCGCCCGCCACACAACCCCCGCCAGCATCTTTCCCGACCTCACCGCCCGCCCAATGGCCCCACAGGTCTCTCCCGTCGCCGCTGACGCCGCCGCGATGGACGGGTAGTGTTTCACTGCCCCATTGCTGTCCACCGCCTCCACGGGCTTGTAGCAGGCATCGGTGGGGGTGCGTGGACGGCGGATGACGCCACGCGGGGTTGGTCGGAACAGGCGCAGGGAGCGCAGGTGGTCGTGGTGAGCCTGGGTCGCGGCTTCCACTTCGGCGAGGTGGCGGGTGGGGGTGTCGATGAGGGTCATGGGGATACCGCCTCAATCTTCCGCGACACTCCACGCTTGTACTGCCTCACCGCGCGAAGATAGTGGTTAATGTCCCACTCCGGCGTATTCCATCCGCAAGCGTGAGACAGTGTTTCCGAAGCCTCGATATACGCGACGTACTGCCGCGAGGAGTCTGGCGTCGATGGTGCCGCTGCTATCAATTCTTGGATTAGGGGTTGAACGTCGATGGCTACCACGGCTTATCCATCCTTTCCCGATCCTCATGCTCAAAACGTGCCGCCCGCGCAAACCGGCTGCGAGCGTGAGACGGTAGGTGTTGAAGGAAAAGAATGGAGCATGGCCGTGGTTACAGATTCGGTGGCCCATGCCGTTGTACTCAATCCCGACCTTCCCGCACTTACATTCACACCAGCGGTATCCGTCGTCTTCGTCGGAGTGGGTTTCCCCTCGCATCGTCACCGGCAGGAAAGCCAGTGCGTCCGCGTGTGGCACTTCAATCGAGCCGTGAAAAATGAACACCCGCTTCCCCGTCATCGTTGCAAGCTGGCCAGCCTTGAACCGCTCTAATTCCGATGGACGCTCACCCTTGATCTCCACCCACGCCTGCTGCTCTGGCAACCAAAAGTCGGGGAGGTAGGAGTTTCCCCAAAGGTTGAACCCTTCCTTTTCGTATTCAAATGGAACGCGCAAGGGAGTTATAGAATGTCGCCCACCTCGCCTCCAGACGACTGCGAAAGTAGAGTCCGGCATACCGGGTTTGGATGGCCTGAATTAGAGTAGGTGCCTGCATATTTCAATCTCCCTTGATGACGCCGCGTTCCGCGAAGCGGAATGTTTGGCCATCGAAGTTAAAACCAATTTCAAGATTCTGCCCTATGCCGTTTCGAGTCTTGGCGAGGTAGATCGAGCGGTTCACATAGCAGTTATCAAATCCAAAGTCGGCGTATACCTTGACGCTCTTTGCTTCCCGGAAAGCCTTGACCCAAAGAACGCACTGTGAGAATCGTGAATAAGCCGCGCCGCCGGCGAGATGGTCTAGTCCTGGTTGTGACTTGCTGCCGGTCTTGGGGTGAGTTACGAGCACAATAGACGCGCTGTATTTCACCGCCATCTTTTTCACTTCGTCCACCAAATCCTCATCGCCTAGAAAACGATCCTTGCCGGCATTGGCGGCTGTAATGGGGTCGATGATGATGATGCGTTTTCCTTCTTTGCACCGATCATCCACCCACTTCAAAACCTCAGAGAACTTCGGACGCTTACCGGGTGCCTCGTAAAGACATTCCGCGAACTTATCGAGGAGGTGGCGGCGGATTTCGTAGTGGCCCATCGCCTCCTCTGGATTCTCTCGAACCCAATCCGAGTCGATGAGCTGCGAATAGTCTGCCATCTGGCACAACGTGCGCTTCAGCCAGAATCCCTTGTCCTCCTCCAGCTCGTAAATGGCGACAGGGATTCCCTGCTCGTTCCAGTGCCAAGCCGCTTCCAACACGAAGAACGATTTGGTGCTTCCCGGATCTCCACAGACGAGCGTGAGAGTTCCAGGCAACAGCGCAGTGCGCAAGCCGGCTAAGTTGTTTCCACGGCCATCGAATAGAAACCCGTCTGCCGGCGATCTCGTCCTGAATCAGCCGCAAAAGATCGCGCGACGCCGACAGCGGAGTTGCCTTGGAAAGAAACTCTGCAACCGCGTCCCGCTTTTCTTTGGCCGTTGCAAACCCGGCGATGAAATCAACTGCATCGCCGCCAACGGGCAATTGCAGTTTTTTCGGATCGGCAACGTGCAAATCCACAGAAGGCTTTACGGCGTCTAACATCGACGCAACCTTCTGGATGTACCCATTGCCGGCCTCGTCCAGGTCCGGCCACAGAATCACCTTCTTTCCCGCCAGTGGAGTCCAATCTGCATTTTCAGCATTCATCGCACCGCCCGGACTTGTTGTGGAAATCACGCCGATCTTGGTGAGCACCTTCACGCATTTTTCACCTTCGACAACCACAACTTCCGGTGCGTCCTTTACGCGAGTTCTGTTGAAAATGGGTTTTGGATTTGCGGGTGCCTTCAACTCAAATCCGTTGCCCTTTGGCCTTGCCTGAATGAACCGCTTGCCGTGGTCCGGCAGCTTGATTCTCATCACCACCATCTCGATCTTGGCGGTATTGGGATTGGCGTAGGCGTAGGTATCTTCCAGCCCGTGAGTGGCGGCCTGCATCGCCTCAAGGCTGGGGAAATACCTGGGGGGCGGTTCTGTCGCTACCGTCTTTTCCTGTGGCAAAACGTCGGCCAGTGTTTGGCCTCCCGCCTTTGCCTTCACGTCGAATACGTCCCCACTCCACGCACATTTCTGGCAACGAAATTTCCACACGCCTTCCGGCGTCCGAAAGATTCCCGCCGATGGGTGCTTATCATCGTGGAAGGGGCAGCAGCAGGCCGTACCTCGAAAGGATTTGACGCCCGCATCGCTCAGCGCATTTTCCAACGCGCTGCGATCCGACCGGGCTTGATCTTTTTCGAGGCTGGCGATCATTCGTTGCTCCCCCCGTCAATCAGCGCAATCTCATCGGCGGTTAGTTCGCGGCGGGGGCTTCCCGGGCCAAACTCGCCGCTGGCGTCTTCGTTGATCGGAGTTTCCCACCCTTGCCTGTTCAGCCACGTCAGCGGCATGGGGATAAACTGGCCCTTGTCCCGCGCCCATGCCTCTGATTCCTTGTGCCGCTTCACGCCGGCGATGATCTCGTCTGCCTGGGTTTCAAGATTCCCCTTGTCCCATGCTTTCAGGCAATTGCTCCTCCCCGTCTTGCGAAAGTGCCTGGGCCACTCTTTCCAGAATTGAGAAAAACCCACAGGCAGTTCCGCGTCAGCGGAACATAGTGTCTTCTCTTCTCTTCTACTCTCCTCTCCTCTCCTCTCCTCTAGCACACCAATTCCAAAAGTATCTTTAGATACCTCTGAGGTATCTTTAGATACTCCCCGAGTATCTTTAGATACCTCGTGGGTATCTCCCACCTCTTCCCTATCCATCCAACCTATCATCTTGTCGCATAGAACCTTACAGGCGTTCTCAAAAAGTTTTTTCTGAAATCCTGTCTTGATCGACATGTCTTCAAAGGTCAGCGGCCCGTCGCTGTCTTCTAAAATTCCTCGCTCCGGCATCTTCGCGGCGAGCTCCACCATCAAAATAAACGCTGCGAACACCTCCGCGCCGTCTTTCTGCGCCGAGTCGCCTAAAACTCTTGCCATCTTGCTTAGTTGGGACCGCAACCCACGGCAAAGTCTTCAACTTCGACATGCGCTTCACGTCACCCTTGATGTAGTTCTCCGACCAATCCCTAATTCGATATCGAGTCATTTTGCTCCTTGTCGTCCCTAACTATACCCGTCCATCCATTCCTTTGCCGTCGCCCAGCCGAGGGGCAACAGATTGTCAACGAATTGTCCAACAGTAAACGTAGCACTAGCCCGATGTTCAAACTGTGTCGCTGACTCAACTTCCATGTGCCCAAGCCCATCACGATCCATCACATCACGACACCAGCCCCGGACGCGACCCCGGTTACGCTTGCTGGTCACTTCGCAGCGGCTTCCCTTGTCCTCAAGGCTTTCGCCCGATCCGCCCACCATCCCGCAGACTCCCTTGCTGATCTAATGCCCCAATCCTCCACGCCATCAGCAGCGTTAAGAGCGCGATAGTAATCGGCCTGTCTCTTCTCGAATCGCCGCTGTGAGTATTCCGCCTCCGTCCCCCGTCCACCCTGGCGGCGAGAGTATTTCATCCAGCCGCAGATCGGACAGGGGTTTGATGTTTGCGAAGTCGCTCATAATTCATGCCCCTCTGGACCAACGGCCTCAATAGAGCCATAGGCGCGTATCCACTGCGATATGAGCTTGTCGATGCCCATCGCAGCCGCCGTCGCGAGTCTGTAATGTACGATTTCACCGATACTGCCAGACTTCCAGATCCTCTCCATTAGTTGCGGATTCAGGAGGCAAAATACTTGCTCGTCCTGCTCCTCTTGCGCGTTGTCATCGTCGCCCGCCGCGAGGGAGGTTAGAACGTGGAAGGCGATGTAGTGCGACAGTGCCCGCACCTGGCTGTCATCCACCCACGGTTCCATTCGCCAGTCGTAATCCGTTGGGAGTGGTTGTGGTGTTTTAGTTGCTGCCCTTCGGTCAACGTCTGAAACTGTCGCTGGAACTTTTATTTCATGCATCTCGCTCATAGTGATCTCCAAATTCACTCCACTGCTTTGCCGTTCGCTTTCCCTTACCCTTCCAAATTCCCCAACTTTTTCTAACGCCAGCCACACAGATAGAGGGCCGCCGCCCCCGGTGGTTGGGCCGGGGACGGCGGGTGGGCACCGTGCCCGTTAAGCTTTATCAGGTTGACCACGGAACGCCGGCGGCATGTCCTCTGCCGTCAGAATCGCCTCCAGGCTTTGCATCGTCCGATCCATCGCCAGCGACAACTCCTGCGGGTATGGCGTGAGGGAGAACGATTGCTCATGCGGGAACAATTCGAGGGCGCAGCGAACCGGAAGTCGCTCGCCAAAGTTGTTGAAGATGGGAATCAGGAGCGTCACATCTTCAGGCATTGCGGCCTCGCCCATCACGGCCGCCGTAATGCTCCGGCCGATGGATTCCTTGCCGTGCTGAATGTTCCCGGCCGCTTCCGCGCCGCTGGAGAACTTGAGGTTGCGGACAAGGTTGAGGAAGTTGGGGTCGGGGAAGCATCCGGCCAGCGTGATACGAACCAGACGCACGAAGGCCGGCTGGCGGAACTGGGCGGGGTTCGTGACCTGAGCCTTGAGCCACAAGTATTGATCGGATGGCTTGAGGGCGCACGAGGCGCGGTCGCGCCGATCTTCTTTGTCGAAAAGGTAGACGACTGAGCTTTCGTCGTAGAACAACTGGGCGTGATCGTGGCCCTCGGCAGCCATGATGAATTTCGCAAGCTCCTCCGGCGTTGCGAGCGATTCGCGATGCCACGGCGCATCGACCAGCTTGCGCTCGGCGGTGCCGTCCGGCTTGACGAGGTAATAGCTACCGTTTTTGTCGCCGGTGATGTTGAGGACGGAACTTTTAACGGACTCTTTAGCCATCTCGGAGATTCGGTCGATGGCTTCTGCAATACCTTCCATTGTCTGCTCCTTTCGAGAGCGTTCTGTAGTTGAGTGGCGGCAAAGCGCCGACACGGATTAAGCGGATTTTTGATTGAGGACTTCGCCGGTGTCGTGGTCGTAGAGGGTTTCCCCGTCGGCGTCGTCGGGAAGGTCTGGGTGGAATACCAGCGAGCCATCCTGCTTCGGCTTCATCTGGTAAACTTTCGTGCGCCGCTTCGGTACGCTGCTGCTGATATCGCAGGCGACAACGACGTGCTCACACAACACCTGATTGCTGCTAGTGTCCGGGACGGGAACAAGCTCAAACTTGATGCACACGGTTCGTGCTTTCTTGTCCAGCGGCCGATCTTCGCAGTCCTTAACGACATGCTGAATCTCACGCTTGAAAGCCTCGTCAATGATTCCATTGTCGAGAAGCGTGAGGTTCTTTAGTGCAAACAATTCCTGGCGAGCCATTCTTTTTCCTTTGGGGCTTTGCCCCGGTTTGGTTTTCGATCAAACCCACCCGCCGGATTAACCCAGCGGGTGAGCTGAGGGGAGAGGGAGTATCAAATAATGCGGTTGCTCCAGGGGATCGCGTGACGAAATGGCACATCGCTTTCATTGAAGTGCTGCTCGTCTCCGAACGGCGCGGACGTGGGCCGCATTGGCGCGGGCACGATCCTTAATCTGGCCGGTCATCGACTGGCGCGGCTGCGCGGGCTGGCGGTCCTGCTCCTCCATCTGCTCAAAGGCGAGGGATTGAAACCGCCCCTTCTTCCCTTCCTTCGTCCACGCGCTAACCCAGTACATCACGCCGTCAATCATGGCGGTTCCCTTGCCCTGTGGGGCTTTAGGATTTCCCGCGCCCTTCTCATTCTTAAAGAGCACGCCGCTGTTGTCTTTCTGCTCAAACGCCATCACACACAATCCTTTCAGGCTTCAATCTTGCCGTTCTCGTCCAACTTGCCGGCGCGGAGGGCTGCCAGCGTTGCCGCCCGCCAATCAACCGACGTGGTTTCTTCCTTGTCCGCTTTGCCAATCAGTAGCGCGTGCTTGCGGTGGCGCTTGCGGAACTGGTCATCCGTCATGCCGCTGTCGAGCGCCGCCTTTTGGGCGAGGGAGAAGTAGGTGGGATAGTCGGTCAAATCTTCTTCGGTGGGCTGGGCGGTGTCGGCTGTCGGTTCCTGGGTGGCGGTGGGGGTTGGATCGGATGGCGGCGCGGGCGGTTCAACCTTGGCGGCCTTCGTGGCTTTGTGGCCGTTGCCATTCTTGGGCGCTTCGGGCTTTGCAGCTTCAATCGCGTCATCACCAATCAGGTCGGCAATCCGCCGCTGGGGAACGTCTACGATGGCGGTGCGCTCTTCGCCGGTGTCTCGAATCTCCTCCACTGTCTGCATCCCCATCAACCGTTCGGGGCATTGGGTGCGCCCAAAGAACGTCCCGGCGCGGTACTGGAACATGAGGCCGGGGATGGTTTTCCACTTGCTGCCGCTCTTGCTCTCCCACCCTTCGGCGCGAACCATCTTCCAGTCTACCCACGGCCCATGACACACCTTGCCGGTGCTCTTACGGGTGGCGAAGGCACGAACTTTGTAGTCGGTCGCGAATGGGTCGGGTCCGCCGCTGACTTCATAATCAAGTGAGTCGGCGAACAGTCCAGACGAGTTGATGAGCGCGATGCTCATCTTCGCTTCCATGCCGGGCTTGCCGTGAACGATGTAGGTGTTTTGGAGGATCATCAATGGATCGACGCCAAGCCGCATGGCCATCTGAATCGCGACAAAGCAATTCTCCGGCTGGTCGCGGAAATGTTCGGGAACCAGGGCCGTCGCGGAGAACAACTTGGCCACTCGCCAAAGGTGCTCAAACTTGGCCGTGTCCAGAAGGTTTGAAAAGTCGCTGTTGTCCACGACGACAATCCGATTTGCCGGTGTCGCCTCCACGCGCTGAATCTGCTGCTGTTGAGGTTCTGTGTTCATCATTGTCATGGCGTTTCTCCAGTTAGCGTTTCATGGCCTGACGCATCGCCCAATCGGGAAGATTGATGGGCGTGAAGTCCAAGGGGTATCCAGGCCACACGCCTGACTCCTTGCACTTTGCGTAGGTCGTTAAAAGTGTCTCAATTTCCATCATGCCCACCTCGATAGAGGGCTTGTCGATCTGGTAGCAGGCCGCGACGTGGGGGGCGTCTTTTTCTATAGGCATGATTCCGAACGCGGATGCCGGCAATCCAACCTCACGCGCCCGCGCAGATAAAACGCGGCTTGGCGGTGGTAGGCGTATGTGCCGATGGATTTGGAAAACCCAATCAGGCTGGCGTCTGTTGTCGTCTTTAGGTCGGCGATGATCTGGCCATCACTCCGCACCATGTCAATCCGTGCCTTGCAATGGAGGCCGGTGAGAGAGTCTTGCCAGATGATCGACAGTTCGTTCTGGCCGGGGCGTTCGATGAATTTGCGTGACTGGTGGGTGAACATCAGTGAATCACGCATCGCGTAAACCAGATCCCGCTCCTTCACACTCAAGATTGAATCGCTGTTGCTGTCCCCCTCTGGAGCGTGTTGGGAACAATAGAAAAGCCCGTCGCGTTCAACGGTTCCTCCCTTGCTGCACCGTATCCCCTTTTTGGTTACGCCGACGCATTGGGTGGCGATAAGAAATTCGCTGTCGAAATGCTCCGGCTGCAACACCAGCGTGTGACAAGCCCGCCCGATCAAAAGAGCATCCGTGGGGTCGTCCGGCTCGCTCGCGTGAAAGCGACAGTGCAGCGGGCTGTAGTCGAACATCCAATCGAGGGAGGATTTATTGACCGCCGGCCACGCCGCGTATTCGGCGAAGGGGATGTTTTCGTGGATGCCTGGGGATGGCATCGCCGCCCCATCGCTCCTCACGTCCTCTGTGGTTGTCAGTGTCGTTTCCATATCGCTCTCCGGTTATTCCCCCGCCTCGTCCCCCGCAAAAACGGCCTCGGCCCGCGCGAGCCATTCGTCGCGGGTTTCGTCGAAGCAGCCGCCAAAGATGGAAATCGCCTTGAAGTCTTTTAAGCCGAAATGCGAAGCCAGTGCGTCAAATGGATCTTCAAAACCTTTGCAGCGCAACGTTCCATATTCGTCAAACCCAAACCCACTCTCGGGATGCTTCGCCGCGTACCATCCCGCCGCGCAATGCGTCGTTCCACACGACGATCCGCCCGTCCATATCTCCACGTCAAACCGCTCCTCCGGTGCCTCGCGCACCGCCTGGAGCAGATCGCGTCGGCGCTGGATGATGTCGGGGGTGAGGGTCATGACCGGCCTCCCTTCGCGCGACGGATGGCTTCACGGGTGAACTTCAACGCATGGCCCGCGCGAGTCCCGTCATCCTCGTTGTCGCAAGCGCGAACGAGACACCTCTCCGCTGCTTCGCAGGCCGCGAGAAGATCAGGGGCGGCGGCGATGAGATTGGCATTTGCTGAATTGAACTCCCTCGGAAATTCTGGCGTCATATCGCAGATGGACCCATGACCCGGCCCTTCGGAACCCCAAATAATCCCAGGTTTGCCGCTCTCGTATCCGGGGTGAGTGTTCACCATCCACGGTCCCGGTGTGATTTTTGATTCTTCGTTCATCGCATCCTTCCTTTCATCCCATCGCCGGCCAAAGGCCAGCGATTTCCTTTTAGAACCTGCGATGTAATCCCACCGCATCAGCCAACGCAGAGATGTCGTCGTTGGTCAACTCTTCCCCAGTAATCCGCTCAATCTCCTTGGCAATCCACCCGCGATCTTCCTCGCGCTTTCGGATCAACACAGTGTAGTTTTGAGCCTTCCAGAAAAAGGTGCAGGAAAGATCGTGCTTGCGCTGGCCAAGCGGGCCGCCCTCAAGGCGAACCACGGAAGGATTCACGCCGTCAGGGACAATTTGAATCTCTGTCATAATTACCTTTGCCATTTTTGCTCCCTTGATTGTGCTCTTTCACACCATCGCCAGCTTGTTCGGACGCCGGCCGATCTGGTTAGTCAGCCTTGGGTTTGTTCTGTTGTGCAATGTTCTGTTGAGCAATCGCCGCGTCGATCCAGGCGAGCCACGATTTCACCCTGCTGAACATGGCCATCTTCTTGTCAAAAACATTGTCTGCTGGGCGCGCATTGCCTCTCGAATATCTATCCATCTTTAGCTCCCACACCTTCACTCGCGAGGCGATGTGCGACCTCAACTCAGTTGCCGCGACATCGATCAGTGCTTCTCCGCACTCGTCGCAAAACTTCCCGGCTCGCTCTTTTCCACAGTGAAACATCATGGGGTGCCTCCCTCTCCCGTTGTTGTCGGTACTCCGTCGAATATCGGCGTCAGTTTCCCCTGTCGATCGACGCTGGCCGCTGCGATCATGTCGAAGGCAAGCTCGTCGTCCTCCTGATAGAATTTCATGGTTACTTCAGCGCGGCAGACAGCTTTGCGGGCCGCAAAACCTTTGACCGCCCAACCTCGCCACTTAAACTCTTTTAAGTCTGATGCGTCGAAGTCCATCGAAATAGACGCATCCTCACAGAGGTCAATGCAGAGGTCTTCTATTTTGTCCGCGATGGCAGAGGGGCAGATGGAACCCGTAAAGTGATAGCGTCCGACTGGCTCATAGATGATGAGTGGTGCGTCAAACTCCCACCCGTCACTCCAGCAGCATCCACGAAACGTGATGATGTCGCCGGGCTTGACGATGAACTTTTTCGGCGGGGTGAATAGCTTCACTCGGCACCTGTTCCGATCTGGATTGCTCTACTAATCATGTCCACAACATTAGCCTTACCGTTGCTAGATTGCAAGCAAAAAATATTTATTGACTTCTCGCACATTTGCAAGCTATATTTATCCGGCCTAGCATTTTCTGGCATGGCGAAGAAACCGAAGGATGATGAAATGGTCAGCTTGAATGTCCGCGTTCCTCTTGATTTGAAGCGGCGCATCATCATTGCGCACGCCAACACCCGTAGGCCCATCCAGGAAATTATTGCTGGCGTGCTGGACGAGGCACTTGACCGCATGGGCATTCCACGGCTTGACCCGCCTCCCCCCGCGAAAAAGCGTTGACTGCTCACGACGCACCCGCCTTCCGCATCAGCTTCGCGAGCTTCTTCACCCCACGCGGCGACAACTTCCCGGCGTCCATCAGCCGCATCAGTCTGTTGCGCTGGCGACGGCGTTTGGCCTCACGACGATCAACGGGCAGAGGCATCAACCATGCTGGCGACTCCTCCACCTCCATCGAAATCAACGGGAACGAAAGATCGGGCATCTGGACTGAGATTGGGATTTCGGTGAACGGGGAAACTATGACGTCGGGCATGTAGGCCGCCAGCCCCCGTTTGAACATCTCGCGTTTCAATTCGTCGGCCTGATCCTGGTTGGGCAGCACGAAGATGGTGCGAGGTTCCGGCTTGGGCATCCTGGCCATCACCTCTGCCAAACTGGCGAGGCTGATCGACGCGCTGGTGTGGGCGGATGTTGAGGTTGTCCAGTGATTGAAGGTGGTCACTGGGCACCCCCGATCGCGCGCACGGCGGCGTCGGTGAGCCACGAATAGTCAAAGCCGACGGTCAGTGCGGTCGCCACGGCCTGCCAATCCTTTTGTCGCGTCCACGGGTCAAAGACGGTCGCCAAACTTGTGAGTATGCACGTCGGGCGCACGGCGCCGGGGCATCGGGCATATTTTCGACCGATCTTCCACCCGCACAATCTGGCGAGCGCGATGCGGTCGGGGAGGCGGGGGTCGGGGGTCATGCGACACCAACCTTTACGGCTTTGCGTTTTCGCGTCTGGAGGAGGAGCTTGGCCAAGCCCTTTGGTCCGCCGTATTTCTTTTGAAGTCTCCGCAATTCTTCGGCGTCATAACGTCGAGATGTTGCCTCATCGGCTCGCTTGCAGATGGCCAAATGCTCATCGGCGTCCGCCTTCGTTATGACATCAAGGCGAACAAGACACTTGAGCAGTCCGGGCGTCCAACGCCACATGCCGGGCAGGTACCCGAACTTGTTGATAGATGGCGACCACAGACAACCATTGGCTAGCTTGGCCACAATGATGCCATCGGCCTTAGTGAGAAAAACCACTTTTGGGCTGCTGCCGATAGCAGATGGGTCGGCCCAGTGAATGTTATCTATCTTTTCAACGCTTGAAATAACCATGCCCATTAGATGCTCCCTTTGAATAAATTTTGGTCGGGGGTTGGCTTGTTCATCCCACCACCTCCATCTCGGCGGTCATGTAAGTGATGGGCAGGCCGCGAGCGTGAGACAGCGACAGGACATTGAACCGCTGGAGAAATGCCGCCTTGGCACGTTCCGGGGAAAGCGCGTCAATAGTCCGCTGGATCGGCTGCACGTTTTCTGTGCTTTTCCAGTGGTACGGAGGCTCGGTCAACAGGTCGCGGCGCTCTGTTGCGAGCAAGATGAGGTCGATATTTTTGATTGAGGCGGGCATGGGCATGGGTAGGCCAAACACGCCTGCGATAACCTCCATCAGCCGATCTTCTATTTCGATGAACCCTGCGATGGCTCGCTTGACCGGCCGCGCCACGTCTGGCAAGTAGGCTTCCGTTGCGTCGTGCATCAGCGCCCAAAAGTTGTCCTCTGGTGTTGCCATGAAGCTGGCCAAAACGGAATGCTCGGCCACGCTGTAGAAGCGTTTGCAATGGCCGGTGTAGCGGCACTTCATCGACAGGGCGTGGGCTATGTCCTCTATGCACACGTCTTGAGGACGTGGGCTAAGCGGCCAAAATGCTTTCCCGGTAAACGTCTGAATCCATTGCGAGTCTGGCGCGATTTTCATTCCCCACCCCCGTCCACCATTGTCCCGGCGTCGGGAATATGGTCGAAACGCACGACGATTCCATAGGGGCCACGCCCCTGTAAATACTCAAACTTCAGCGGCCCTCTGCTGCTGTCGTCGCAGCCGAACACCTCTGCGATGCCGTCGCGGTAGCTCTTGAACGCATAGGCGAGGTTGTCGTCGTCCAGCTCCTGCATTCCATATCGAATCACTGTGACCTTGACCGGCAGCGCCGGTAGGAAGCCAAGTTTTTTTGGGTTGGCGAGGATGGCCATGATTCCGTTGCGTTCGCGATCCCGTCGGTCGGCACGGACGTAGCGGGTTTCGGCGTTCTGGTTGGCGATGCTGGCGAGGTAGATCGGCACCACCATCTTGAACCAGCCGGGGCCATGCTCCATTTTCTGTTCCATGTACTTGCGCTTGCGCTGGCTGACTTCGCCGGTGAACTTCTTCTTCCCTCGCTTCGGTGGCGGGAGCGACATCGCCTTGACGGCTTGGGCGCTCGTCGGGCTGGAATGGTCGATATAAGGGATGCCCGCTTTGGCAAAGTCGGCAGAGTTGTTTTTCACGCGCCACCCCCTTGCTCACGCTTTGCCCGCTTCCCCGCCTCGATCAGTTCCATCGCCATCGCGTTGTGCCGCCGCTTGAAAGCGCGTGCGATGCTGCGCCGGTCAGTCCAATCGAAGGGGAGGAAGCCCAGCCCCCACACCACCACGCGCCCATCGGCGTGGATGGTCATTGCGGGGGATGTAAATTCGAGTAGGTTGGGTTCCCAATTTGGAACTCGATTACTAGAGCGCAGAATTTCCAAAACGCGGCTAAGGATTCCCGTTGTGAGCTTTTTCACGCTTGCACCCCCTTCTCGTCGCGCGGGGGCGATGGAAAAGGGCGGTAGTGGGTGGGCCAGCACAAGTTGCCTTCGTGGTCAATCCATCGCTGCTCAAACGCCGCCTTGGCCCCACTCATCGCCCATGCAAATGGCTGGCTGTTAGAAGAATCGAGAATCTGATCATCTCCTCCCCTGATTTCCCAATTCCAGTTGCCACTGATGTTCTGTTCCATAACAATGCGTGTGCTTTTCATGTTCTGTCTTTCTGGCTCGTAAGCCGGTTTTCTTCCTTTGCGTCAGCCCGCAAAATCACTTCTATCTGTGCTTCGATTAACGCGCCAGCAATAACTAGCTGCTGCGCAAGATTGCCTTGGTGCTTATCAAATACCTTATTCCGCAAGGCAGCAGCCCACTTCGCAAAATGCGTAGAGTTGGTTTCGTAGATGCGATCAATGATGAGTTTTGCGGCGGTAAAGATTTCAAGCGAGTCATGTTGATCGTCATGCTTGGCGTCAAAACCATGCTGCCTTTGCCGCTGACGTTCAGCAGCAATAAGATCGGATGCGCGGGGCGTTCTCATGGTGCTCCCAATGTAAATTCCAATCCCTTCGGCCTACTCAACTCGCAAGGCACAACCCGATGCGATCTCTGATAGAACCCACCCGGCAACTTGGCCATGATGTCATGCGTGACGTATCGGACGCTGCCTGATTCATGCACCCATATCAAATCAATCTCCCAATCCCTCACTTCTTTGATGAGGGCCGGAACTGTCGGGTAATCCGGGGATCGCCTTAGCCAGTAAACTTGTCCTATTTGCATGTCGCCATCTTTCTCCCGCCAATGACCTCGACGCTAATTGCGCCGTCTTCAAATTGCAGATAGACGCTGCTTTCGTCCCATCCTTCGCCACCGTCAACCCCTTCGATTAGCATCTCTCCCGCTTCTTTAATCTCCTCCGGCGTTGGTTTGTCATAGAGCATCTCCGCGACGGTCGTAACCACTGCTGCCCACCCATCAACGTCAACAGTGCATGCGCCATCGCCATAGGATTTGATTCGATAGTCTTTAGTGCGCTTGCTCACTTTGCCACCGCCTTCTCCGGTTAAATTCAAATTTGCCAGTTGGTTCTTTGCCCACGCCTTGCGTGCTCCATGTGCCAGTGCATCGCGCACAGTCCACCCGACACGGCGCGGCGTCGGCATTGGGGAGGGTCGGGGTGAGTGCAGAGGGGAGTCACAGCACGCCCCCTTCCTCAAAAAACTCCCGCAGCCTCGCCGCCGTCACGGGTCGCGCCGCCTCACGTCGGTTGTCTCGCGCGTCCGCAACCCCCTGGCCGTAGCCGCTGAGCCAGGTGCAGTTAAGTTGGTTCTTTGTCGCCTCGTCGGCGCTGGATTGGCCGATGATCCAGCCGGTGAAATAAACGGCGTAGAGGACGATGGCGATGATGGCGATTAGGAGGATCATGGGGTGCCTCCCGTCGCTAAAACGCTGTCGGGTATCTCAAACAGCCGTTGTGCGCCGCGATACCGGATCGGATTAGCCAGCGGCTTGACGTTGGCCAGCACCCAGCACCAGGGGCCTTCGGTGTGTTCGTGTGAGTAGAGCCAGTGAAGGCTGTAAGGAAGAGGACGGCACAGTGCAGGGAGTGCCGAACCGATGAGAATTGCATCAATCGGCAGGCACGCAATCAGGTCGCAGGTGGCGACGATTCGGCCAAAGCAGAACTCATCCGAAAGAAGCTCGTCCGGGCTCAGATGCTTACGCGACTGCCCGGCATGGATAACCAGCGGCCCGCGGTACTTTGTCGGCCATGTCCGGTTCTCAACGCGCTTGTGACGCGGGTCGGACTCGGGGAGGCAGATGAGGTGCGCGAAGGGTTGTAAAATTGTGATGGCTTTCACTCGGCACCTCCCCTGGCGGCGGGGATCATGTTGGTGATGGCGGCGGAAGTCAGCCCCAAAAGCGGGCGACGATTGCGGCCTCGCATGCTTGGCAAGTTCTCGATCTGGATGGGTTAGACAACTGCCACCTCCATCCCGAATAAGGTTTCCCGCCGCGGCTGTTTCAGAACACGTCGCTTGGGCTCGCGCCAGTTGCGCCGCTTCTCCTCAAAATCCGCGATGCGTTTTCGGGTGATTTCGATGTAATCCCACTTCAACTCGGTCCCGATGTACTGGCGGCCGTGCTGGATGCAGGCCAGGGCGGTTGTGCCAGCGCCGTTGAAAGGGTCGAGAACGATGCAGGGAACGGGACCTCCAGAATTGCAGGCGCAGGAGGCCTCCCAACCAACCGTCACATTCGCCATCACCGGGACGTTAGTTTGTCCAGACTCTCGCCCGCTGCGGTGGAATGATCCGTGCCCACCCTCATGGGTCGCGTATCCATCAGACATCTTCTGCTTTCGCCCGGTATCCTCACGTTCAATAATCCGCTTCCACGGCGCACGACACGTTGGACAGCAGCCGGCGGCCGACGTTCCAGCCAAGATGCACGGTTCGATGAGCCTCAGAGGGAAGGTGGCAAAGTGGGCGTCTTTGCAAGCCATCGTCGGGACTGTCCAGACGGAGCGTTTGTTTCGCCCGTTGGCGATGTATCTTTCCCGGTCGCTTCTCTCGACGCGGCGAGCCTGTGCGCACAGTGGCGTGCACTGTTTCTGAGTTATCAATCTTACCGAAGCTGGCCCCGCCATTGGATACGCACGCCTCACGGATGGCATCGGCGTCATAGAAATATCTCTCCGACTTTGACAGCAGGAATAGGTACTCATGTGCCCTGGTCGGACGATCCGTGACACTCTCCGGCATGGGGTTGGGCTTGTGCCAGATGATGTCGCTCCGCAGATACCACCCATCGGCGCGGAGGGCGAATGCGACGGACCAGGGGATGCCGATGAGGTCTTTGGGCTTAGTGTCGCCAAAGCCGCGTCGAATCCCTTGCTCTTGAGCGTCGTGCATGTGCGCAAGTTGAGAATTTGGACCGCGTGAATATGTACCCCCACTGCTTCGACCGTTTCGCGCCGCAATACGAATCCCCAATGTTCAGCCAGCACACGCCATCGTCCCGAAGCACTCGCCGGACTTCACGGAATACGATTACCATCGAAGCCACGTATTCGGCTGGCGTTGGTTCAAGGCCGAGTTGCTTGTCGATCCTGGCCGCGCCGCATTTTCGACAAGCATCTTTGTAGATTTCACCTCCAGTAAATGTCCGATCCGCGCGTTGCCCTGTGCTGCCCTGCGCCCCACGATTGCTCTTGTGGTCACATTCCACGTCGCCGCCGTCCCATGATGCGGTGCCGTCATCGCGCAGCCCAAAGTAAGGCGGCGAGGTGACGCACATCTGTACGGACTTGTCGGCCAGCGGCAGTCGGCGGGCGTCGGATTGGATGAGTGTGCTACCCACGACTCACCTCCGGGGCGGCGAGGGGGGAGGTGAAACGAGAGTAGTCAAACTGACTACTGTTGGTCAGTTTGTTAGCGTTATATGCGGGTATTGAGCGATTTGAATCGGCGTTTTTGCTATTGCCAGTGCGGTATCCCCGTTGCCCCTGCCCATTATGAGTCACCTGCTCTAACCGCTGAGCTATGCTCCCCCAAAAAATATGGGCGATGTCCTCGGAGTAATTATCGTGGCGTTTACTTCGCCGATCAAGGCCCGCCAAACGCGACCCGACCAGCCGTCAAAAAGCATCGCGCTCACACTCTGAGTGCTCCCCACTCCCACTCCGAGGCTACGCCCCGCCGTAAATTGTTCCACCCATTACTCCTTCCCCAGCTTCCTATAATACTCCTTCAACGCCTCGCTCCACGCCGCCGGCAGTTGCCCCTTCATCGCGTCGTTGATCCCCTCCTGCACCTTTGTGTTCGTCTGCGGCGTCGTGTCGTGCTGCACGTTGATCTGCCCGGCCAACAGCAACTGGCTCGTGTCCATGCTGTCCAGCAACACGTCCCGCGCGCCGAAGGGCATTGTTATATCGGTTCGCCTTCAGATCCGATTCCACCCTCCGCATCAGCGCGATCGACTCATCCAGCTTGAAGTTGTCGTAATGCCCGACCCCATATTTCAGATCCAGCTTCTCGGCTTTATTGCGCAGCTGCGCCTGCTTATCCGCCAACCGCCCCAGCATTTCTTCCTTCTGCTTGGGCGCCAGCGGCCCTTCCAATCCCTGTCCGCCCTGCCCTGACAGTTTCCCGCCGCCGCTCGCGCCGCCGGTTGGGTCCTTGCTCTCATCCTTCACCTGCCCCTTTGCAAAAGGCGTGGGATCCAGTCGCGTCGGCGTCGGACGCCCGCCCTTTCCGCTCGCATGATCCTCCGCCATCTCCCCCGACGACTTCCCGCTTCGGCCCTCACCCGATCGGCCGTTCATCTCATTGTCGTTCGGGTTCACATTCCCCGTGACTCCCTTGGCGCTCATGTCCGCGATAGGCCCATCCGCCGCGTCCCAGCCCACCCCCTTGTCCATCGAATCGGCCCACGAGCTGGTCGCATCTTCCATCTCATCAAACAAATCTTCCTGCTGCTCCATCAACTCCCCCACCATGTCCTCCAATTCCTTGGGAAGCTCCGGCATCGGCACGTCGTTTTTCCCCGTCGGCTCCTCCATCGTCCACTGCTGCCGATCCGGCGCATTGGCCAGCCATTTCTCAATGTTTGACGAAATCTCCTTCGCCAGCTCCAGCCCGCTCTCTTCCAGCGGCACCGCAATCTCCGCCGCCTTCTGCTTCAGCGCATCCTTCGCCATCGTCACTTCGCTGTACACCTCCATCAACTGCTTCACCAGCGACGCGTTGGCCATGTCCTGCTCGGCCAGTTTCCCGGCCTCATTCACCTTCTCCTTGATAAACGCATCCATCTTCTCCTGCGCCATCGCAAGCTCTTCCAGCTTCTTCTTATCGTCGTTGTCGTAGCTGTCCACCGGCTTCTTCGCCAGCGCCGCCGTCTGATCCAGAATCCGCTTCTCCTCATCCATGAACTTCTTCAGCTCTTCGTTCAGCTTCGAATATTTATCCTTCTGATCCGCCGGCAGCTTGTCCGAAGGCTTTGACGTCGGCTGCGTCGTCGGCTCAGGGGCGGCGTTGAGCATCGCCAGCATCTTCTCCAGCCCCGCGATGATCCGCCGCTGGCGCACCTGCAATTCCCGGTCAGTGTGAATCTGCTCCTTCTCCACCAGCTCCGTCTGCAACGACATCGAAAGATCAATCGCGTCCTTCGCCTCGTTCACGGCCAGATACATCAGCGTCTTCTGCACCAGCTTGTCGTTCTGATCAAACCCAAACGTCTCGGCCGTGTGCTGCATCTCCTGCCGCAATTCCGTCTGCCCCGACGTCACCGCCGCCAGCGTCGCCTTATCCCCCGGCCGCCACGCCACCGTCTGCGTGTGGAGCTTCATCTGCTTCTCCAGCATCGCCTGCAAAATCGCCCGGAGCTTGTCGAACTGCTCCTTCTCCTGCTTCTCAATCTCCTTCGGCATCCCGGAATTTCAGCTCAATAATCGCCGAGCTCGCCGTCTGCGGCCCAAGGTCCTTCGACCCCGACCGCCCGTCACTGGGCACGATAATGTTCCGGTTGTCCACCGCCTCCACCTGCACCCGAATCGACGCCCCATGTCCGCCGCATCTCCTGCGGCACCGCCAGCACCGTCCCCAATTCATACTGCGTCGCCCTGAATGTCCTTCTTCTCAAACTTCACCCCCAGCGGCTGATCCGCCCCCCGGTTCCCATCAGCACCCGCACCGCCGACAATCCATGATCGTCCTTCAGGATCGCCCGCACCTTGATCTCCTGATCCAACCCCACGTTCATGTCCGACGTCGGCCATTTCATCTCGATGCTCGGCACCCATCCTTGATGCACCGCACAAAAAGCGGCGGGTTGGGCTGCGTCGAGATAATCTGCCCGTTCTCCGTCAGGTTGATGCTCACGGCCGAGTCCTGCATCAGCCGAAAGCTCCCGCTGAATCGATGTCCCCCATCGCGCACCTCCATCGCCACAGGCGTCCCATCCCCCACCTGCAATCAGCGCCCCGCTCGTCGGCACGTCAAACTGCCCCGCGATCTCTATTTTGCTCCCCTCGGCCGCCGAGATCGGCGTCTTCTCGATCTCGTCCGCCTTCAGATGAAACTCCGCCCGCCCCGTGTTGGTGTACGGCGGCGCATCGATCGCCAGCGAAAGCTGCTCCAGCTTCACTTGCTTTACTACGTTTACGCTGTACCACGGCGACTCGCTCCCCCCAACCTCCACCCGAAACTTCATCGAATCTTCCACGTGTTCCAGCCGGTAGCTGTAGTGCAGCAGGCTGTCGTCGCCACTCCCGGCCGGCGCCACCTCCGCCCGGTTCACCTTTTCATTGTCAAACAGCAGCACCGCATTGGGCTGGCGGTTCTGCGGATCGCGCACGCTCAGCGAAATCTCCAGCGGCTGCCCGCTCATCAGCGTGATGCTCTTGGGCCGCACCTCCACGATCTCCACCGACCCCACCTTCGGCACAAACGCCATCGGGTTAAACATCTGGTTCCAGCCATGATGCAAAATCCCCCGCACCCGCCCGATCGAAAGCGTCCCCAGAATCGGCAGCACCAGGCACAGCGCCAGATCGCCAGCTTTTTCAAGTCCGAAAACCGCACCGCCTCGTCCAGCGATTTCCCGCGCGATCGCTGAAGGTTCTCCTCGAAGATGGCCGGCAGCCACGGGCTCTCATGCAAATCCGCCGCCCTCGCCAGAAGCACGCTGTTCGTCAAGCCATTGTGCAGCCCCGCCACCCGCGACTCCACCAGCCGCGCCACCTCGAGCGACTTTGGCCGAATCAGCAGCGGCCGAACACACCACACCACCAGCGTCCCCACCAGCCACCCCATCCACAGCCCCAGGATCAAATAAGTCCAAACACTCTGCCCCACAAAATGCGCCAGAAGCGCCGCCAGAAACGATGACACCACCGCCCCCACCACCCACAACATCGCCCCCCGGAAAATTCGCAACACCCGATACTTCTGGCCCACCACATCCAGTTGATCCTCGATCAGCAGATAAGCGGGGTTGCGAGACAACTGGCTCATGATTCACTCCAAAAACCCAACAGTTACGAAACGCAACCGCGCCCCTGAAAAAAACCGCCTCCCCAATTTCATCGGCCTCCTACCACCAAACCGCCGGCTTCAACCTGTAATAGTAATAATCGCGACCTACGTTAGCGAGCAAATAAAGGAAACTGGTTTACGCCGGGCTGAGGGTGTAACGATCGACGGCGGTGGCGTTTGTGGTTTTGCAAAGTCGATTTTCTGGAGTGTCTTGGGCGAGCGGGATTTGGGTTGCTGCTTTGGTGCTGTTTGGAATGGTGGAATCGGATACTGCTGCATTTGCTCCCCTTGATGCATGACTGCTGGTGTCGTTTTTGGCTTTGCCGGGTGCGGTTTTGGTCGGTTTGGGACGTGGAAAAAACGAGTTTGGGGGAGAGGGGAGCGTAAGGTGTGTGGCGTGCTGCGGTTGTGATTTTGGGGTTTGCAAAAAGCGCCCCGAAATGCTCCCAAAACCTCCCGACCACCGCCTCTCCGGCGTTATTTGGGGAAGGGCGGCGGTGTTTTGATTCCAGCGATCCACGGGCATCGATGGGTTCGCAAATCGTCAGCCGCAGCGGATTTGGATGCGGCAAGGAGCAGGGCATGCGCTTTTCCTATTTCAATCGCGACTGGCTGGAATGTATGGAGAGCCGGCTGCTGTTCTCGCAGATGACGCTGACCGTCTCCAATACGGGCGATAGTGGGCCGGGGTCGCTTCGGCAGGCGTTGCTCACTGCCAATGGCCATCTGAATTCGACGGCGAAGATTGTCTTTGGTTTGCCCAATGCCAGCTTGCTCCAGAATATTGCGCCTCTTTCGCCTCTGCGGTAGGAGGAGATTCGGGAATTCAACTTGAAATTTTGCGGGGTCGGAGGGAAGGGTTATAATTTGGTCTATGAGACAGTTCACTGCAATCATCCACCGAGGCGAGCTGGATGAGGGGGGATTTTGGGCAACTTGCCTGGAGGTTCCAGGAGCGAACGGTCAGGGCCAGACTCGGGAGGAATGCCTGGACAATCTCAGAGAGGCTGTTGAACTCCTGGTGGAAACCGAGCGTGAGGAGCAGTTACGGCTTGACCCTCAGGCAGAAGTTGAGGACATGGTGCTTAGATGAAGCGTGCCGCATTGTTGCGTCACCTTCAGGGCCACGGCTGCGTGTTGTTTCGGGAAGGAGGAAGCCATTCCATCTGGATCAATCCGCAAACGGCTCGAAAGGAAGCCATTCCTCGACACATCGAAATCAAGAAGCATCTGGCCCGGTCGATCTGCCGCAATCTATCAGTGCCGCCGCCAGCGGGGAACTAAATAGCTTTGCGTAAATGCGCCTGATAGGAATTGACCTCAAAACCGGCCTTTTCAGTGAAAAGGAGACTCCTAATGTAGGTGGTTGTATCAAGCAATTCACCAGCAAAAGGAGTCCCCAATGCCGCAGATCGTCTTTCGTCTGGAACGCAACGTCAAGCTCCGCCTCCGCCGTCTGCACCGCCGCACCAAAGATAAAGCCCTGGCCCAGCGCTGCCAGATCGTGCTGCTTATCGCAAAAGGCCAGACCCGCCCCGCTGTTTCCGAGGCGGTGGGGCTGAGCTTGTCGTGGGTCAACAGGGTCTTTGGCCACTTTCGCGACTGGGGCATCGCCGGTCTCTACGACCGCCGGGAAGACAACGGCAACCTGAAGGCCGACGAATGGTTCTGCTCCAATCTCCGCCAGGTGCTGGAGCGGGACTCTCCGCAGTCCTACGGCTACCCCCGGCCCACCTGGACGCAGGAACTACTGGTGAAGGTGATGGCCATGCTCACCGGCGTGTTCATCAGCGTCGGGACCATGAGCCGGGTGCTCAAGAGGATTGGAGCGAGGCTGGGCAGACCGCGTCCGGTGGTGGGCTGCCCGTGGGAAAATGGGCGTAAACAAAGGCGTTTGGAGCAGATTCAGGAGATGCTCTCGTCGCTTGGGCCAGGCCAGGTGGCGGTGTACCTGGATGAGGTGGACATTCACCTGAATCCCAAGATCGGCTGTGACTGGATGAACAAAGGCCAGCAAAAGGAGGTGCCCACGCCCGGCCAGAACCAGAAGCGTTACCTGTGCGGGGTCATGGATGCCAAAAGCGGCCTGCTGGCGTGGGTGAAAGCGCAGAAGAAAAACAGCCTGCTGTTCATTCAGATGCTCAGGAAGCTGGCCAGCCAGACGTATGCAGGGGCATCGGTGATCCACGTGGTGCTGGACAACTTCAAGATTCACGACTCGAAGATCAGCCGCAGCGCGGTGGAGGCGCTGGAGGGGCGGGTGGTGCTGCACTTTTTGCCGCCTTACTGCCCGCAGCACAACAGGATCGAGCGGGTGTGGCTGGACCTGCACGCCAACGTCACCCGCAACCATCGCTGTGAGGCAATGGAGCAGTTGATGCGGGAGGTGGTTCTGTATATGGTTGCCCGCAACCGCCAGACCCGCGTCGCGGCAAAGGCAGCGTGAAGCGACAACTATGGATACACTGATTGCGCAAGGTTATTTAGAGCTCATAAAAGTTCTTCTTCCGCATTCTGAATTCTCGCTTGTCACCTTATCAATAGCCGATCGATGTAGAGAGAGGGTTGTTCATGTGTCGAGAGTGGGGGATGGCGGGGGTCCGGGCGATTTGAAGCGGTTATGTTCGTGCTGCGCTCAAAAGTCCGGCTCGGCTCGCCGGACCTACATCAATACCCGCCGCGGCGGGCGTCGGATATTTGGGAATGGGGTATTTGTTCTGGGGTTAGGTGGGTCATGAACTCGGGGTAGCCAGGGATGCCCATTTCGGCGATGTCGAGGCCGGCGATTTCTACTTCGGGGGGGACGCGGTTTGTGCCTATTGCTTTTCCGATGGTCCAGAAAATGCCCCCGGCGGCCAGTAGGTTCCAGGCAATGCAGGTGGCCGCCATGATGAGCTGGGCGAGAAGCTGCTTTGGGTTGCCGTAGAACAGGCCGGCCACGTTGCCGGCTACGTGCTGGTAGCCGTCGCCGTGGGTTCCGTCGGCGAAGAGGCCGACGGCGAGGATGCCCCAGAGGCCGCCCACGCCGTGGACGCTGATGGCGCCGACGGGATCATCGACGCCGCGGCGTTCGAAGAAGAAGACGCTGATCACTACGATGACGCCGGCGACGGCGCCGATGAGAAACGCGTGCCAGGGTTGGATGAAGGCGCAGGGGGCGGTGATGGAGACGAGGCCGGCGAGCATGCCGTTGCAGATGATGGTGGGGTCGGGCTTGCCGATGGGGTGGATGAGCCAGACGTAGATGCAGGAGGAGAGTGCGCCCGCGCCGGATGCGAGCATGGTGTTGGCGGCGATGATGCCGATGCGGCGATCGGTGCCGGCCAGGGAAGAGCCGGCGTTAAAGCCAAACCATCCGAAGGCGAGGATGAAGGTTCCGACGATGACCATGGGGACGTGATGGGCCAGGAGGGGCATGGGCTGTTTGCCGCGGTATTTGCCGATGCGGG
This sequence comes from uncultured Phycisphaerales bacterium, assembly GCA_963788015.1. Classification (GTDB taxonomy): domain Bacteria; phylum Planctomycetota; class Phycisphaerae; order Tepidisphaerales; family Tepidisphaeraceae; genus JBBRHH01. The sequence goes on along the minus strand of CAWBEY010000004.1, from coordinate 72,337 downwards.
GGCCCAGCAAGATGGCGCAGATGAGGGCGATCACGCCGCCCTGCATGTGTACGACGGACGAGCCGGCATAGTCCACGCCGCCGTGGCCGAGGCCGAGGCGATAGCCCATTTGCGCGATCCAGCCGCCGCCCCAGACCCAGCAGCCGTAGACCGGATAGATGAACGCGCCGACGCAGAGGCTGAAGATGAAGAAGCTTTTGAAGTTCCAGCGCTCGGCCAGCGCGCCGGTGGGGATGGTGGCGGTGGTGTCCATGAACACCATCATGTAAAAAAACCAGACCACCACCGAGGCATTGGTTCCCATGCCGGCGAGGAAAAAGCCGCTGTGGCCGAGGAGGCCCCAGCCGTGATCGCCCTGGACGGAATGGCCGACGGCGATCATTTTGTTCAGGATGGTGGGATCGTTCAGGCCGAGTTGTGTTGGTGCACCGATGGCCGACGCGTTGGCTCCGCCGCACATGAGGGCGTAGCCGCATATAAAGAAACCGGTCATTCCCAGTGCATAGACCAGGAAATTCATGGACATGATGTGGGCGGCGTTTTTGGCGCGGCACATGCCGGTTTCGACCAGTGCGAAGCCGGCCTGCATGAACATGACCAGGAAGCCGCAGATCAGCACCCAGGCGAAGTTAATGGCCAGGCGAATTTCGGGAGTGTTCCAGGAGGTGGATGCGCTGCCATCGTCAGCCTGGCAGCGTTGCACCTGGAACAACAGTGCGATAGTTGCAGTGGCAATCATCATCCATGAACGAGGGGGGATCGAACGGCTCCTCATAGTTTTACCATCCCTTGCAATGGTGAATGTTCGGCGGGGAGTTTATGGGAAGTGGGCGTTGCGCGATACCATGCAAACAAGGACGGCCGCGGTGAAGCGGCCGTCCTGTTTCAATCCATCTTATCTTTGCAGTTCAATCATACGGAAGCCATGGCGACTGGCTTATCCAGAAGGATGGACTTGCCGGTTTTCTTGCTTCGCATGACGAAGTAGATCGCGCCATACAAGCCCCAGGCGGCCGCGACGCCCAGTGCCCAGAAGGGCTCGGCCTTGCTCATGCCCGCGACGCTGAAGGGTCCGATGATGTAGAAGGACATGCAGGCCGCGTTGGCCAGGAGGCCGAAGACCGGAACGACCACATGCTTAAAGCCGTGGAAGGTGTGGTGTTCGCGGAAGGCGACGATGGCCACGATGCAGGTCATCATGTAGAGCAGGAAGGTGCCGAAGTTGCTGACCAGCGTGACCACCAACATGCCCTGCGGCAAAGCGGCGGCGGTTTTGTTGTGGAACAGCCCGAAGTTGTACCAGAGGTTGGAGTGCCACACGCCGGCGACGGCGTCGTCGGTCTGGGCCGCGGGGCCACAGAAGTTCAGGAAGACGGCGACGATACCGATGGCCGCGCTGATGAAGGCGAGCGCCCAGATTGCGCGGTGCGGGGTGAGCTTCTTGCCGTGGAGCAGGCCGAAGTGGTTGGGGATTTCTTCATCGCGGCCCATGGCGTAGGTCACGCGGGCGCCGGTGCTCAGGCAGGAGAGGGTTGTGCCGACGAGGGCCAGGAACACGGTCGTGGCCTGGATCATCATGAACCACCAGCCGGCGTTGGAGCTGTTGAAGAAGTAGAGGCCGACCATCTGCATCATGTCAGCCAGCGGAGCTACCGAAGTGGCGGCCATCTGGTTGGTGTAGTTGTTGTGCAGGAAGTAGTTGGCCGCGAAGTATTCGAGGGCGTAACAGAATCCGCCCTGGATGACGAGCGACAAGAGGACGGCCTTGGGGATGTCGCGTTTGGCGTTTTTAGCCTCCTCGCCCATGGCCGTGACCGATTCGAAGCCGACGAGGATCAGGATGGCGACGCAAGCCTGCACGATGACAAAGCTGAAGCCGTGAGGATGCACCACCGATCCCGCGGTGACGTGATCGTTGAAACCGGGAACCTGGCGATTGTTGGTGGCCGCGTCGTCGGTGGGATCATCCACCGGGGCCACGCCACCCTGGTAGCTGACGGGGACGGAGGCGTCCATGTCGAGCGTTGGGGTGCCGTTGTCGTTGAAGAGGGGCGTGTCCTTGGAATCCTTCACGGCAGGATCGGCCGGCTTCATTTTCTGCGGGTGGAAATCAGCGCGGCTATTGCCCTGGGCGTCGGCGATCATGACTACGCCGTTGGTTGCGCCTTCGGGATGGGCCACGCGAAAGCGGATGGCCATGATCGAGAAGATGATGAGGGCGGTGATCTGGATGATGTTGATGGCGGCGTTGATGCCGGTGGTTCCGCCCACGCCTCGGAAGGCGATGTAGGCGACGCCAAAGGCGAAGACGACGCAGAAGATCATCATGAAGATGGGGCTTGGGATGGCGGCGTTAAAAACGCTGGGCCAGATCTGGCCGACCATGAAGCCCACGACCAGCGCGGTGACGCCAACCATTACGCCGGGATAGACCCAGTAGTAAAGATGGCTGGCCCAGCCGACCATGAACTTGGCGAGGCGGGCCCATTTGTACGCCTGCTTCTTGGAGAGGAAGGCTTGTTCGGCGAAGAAGTAGGAGGAGCCGGCACCGGGGTAGAGCTTGGAAAGCTCCGCATAGGCTACTGCTGTTGCGAGACACAACAGCAAGGCGACCATAATGCCAAACCACATGGAGATGCCGGCGATGGGTTTGCCATAGCCTGATTGCATCGCATAGGTGAGCCACAAGAACGCTCCAGGCGCGATGAGGGCCATCGCGTTGGAGGTTAGCCCGGTCAGGCCGAGGGTGGCCTTTGTGGGTGTGGGGGTAGTCGTTTCCGCCATACGTCTGCTCCTTTCATGGGCAAGCGGCCTGTGTGCGGCACGATCCCCGCCGATCAGCCTGGAGGGGCGATCCAAACCACTGCACAGTCAATACAGGGTGCGATGCGTGCTTACACGGCCGATGCCCGTCGGCCTATGCGCGTCCACACGCTGCTCACGTGCACGAACGCGCATTTATTCAATGTGTGTCATTGAACAAAGATGGTGCCAATCGGTTCCTCGCGGCGGTGGCGGCGCGTGTTGACACGTCCAAGCGGTTGATTGAGAGGTGTTTATGAGATGGTGCGGAGGTAGGAATCTGTGGAGATTACGTAACTGTAATGTGCTTAGAAAAGATGCACGTGAGGATGGAAGATCAAATAGAGCAACTTCTATATGCAGAGGTGGGTCAGGCGGCCTTGGGGGGCTGGTAGATGCGGACGCAGTTGCGGTTGGCGCTCTTGGCTTCGTACAGGGCGGCGTCGGCGGCGGTGAGCAGGTTGGGGAGGGTGAGGACGTTGGTGATTTTGGACCGCTCCGCTACGCCGATGCTCAAAGTGGGCTGGCGATCAAGACGGGTGATGGCATGGGAGAAGTCGGCGGCGGCGAAGGCCTGGCGGAGTTTTTGCACGACCTGCTGGGCCTGGGGGAGCGTGGTTTGGGGAAGGGCAACGAGGAACTCATCGCCGCCAAAGCGGAAGGCGAGATCGGTTTTGCGAAGGGTCATGCGGACGCAATCGGCGAAGGTGCGCAGGAGGTGATCGCCGGCGGCGTGGCCGTGGGCGTCGTTGATCTGCTTGAACTCGTCCATGTCGATCATGGCCAGCGACATCTCATGGCCATGCCGCTCGGCCAGGGCAACTTCGCGCTGCAGGAGGCGCTCCATGGAGTGGCGGTTGTACAGGCCGGTGAGGGAATCGGTGAGGCTCTGGCGTTCGGCTTCTTCGATGTGGTGAAGGGAGATGAGGGCGGAGACGGCCGAGTGGACGTAGGTTTCTGCGAGGTTGGTTCGGGCTTCGGTCCATTTTTCGCTGACGGGCAGGAGCATGTGGACGACGCCCTGGGTCTTCCGGCCGATGTGAAATGGGATGCAGTAGGCGGGATGATCGGCCGAGAGATTGATGCTGTGATCGACGGCGCAGCGGATGGGAGAGTTACCGGGTGTGAACTCCTTGCACAGATTTTGCCGGAGGCAGGGGCAGAGGGCGGCCTCCATTTCGACGATGGGGTGCTCGGTGGCCAGGATATCCTGGGGCTGGGTGACCTTGATCTGAATGGGGGGAATGGCCTCGGCTTCGTGGGTGAGGATCATCAGGCCGCGCAGGCCGAGCTCGCGCTCGAGGAAGTGGGAGAGGGCGACGTAAACCTGATCGCTTTGTCCGGCGCCTTGGATGGTCTGGGAGAACTCGAGGATGCGATCGACTGAGTGGGAGCGTGAGGCGAGGACAGCCTGGGCTTGATCGTGGGTGGTTTTGGCCTTTCGAAGCTGGTCAAGCATGTGGTTGAAGGTGTCCTGGAGCTGGCCGAGCTCGCGGTTGGGCATGATCTGGCTTGGGCCGGGGGCAAGGTTGCCGCGGGTGACCTGACTCATCGCATCACGGAGCTGATGCAAGGGGCGGAGGAGATGGCGGACTGCGGCGACGATGAGGGCGAGGCTGGTGAGAGCGGTGAGCGCCAGGACCAGGACCAGCTCGACATGCGGCAGGGCGTGGTTGGGTTGCCAATTGTCATGGTGCTCGACAACCAGAAGAGCGCTGACGGAGACCAAGACAAGACAGCCGGCCGCTAGCAGGATTAGCTGGGCGGCGAGGGATGAGTTACGCATGATCTGGCGCACGACGACGATCCTTTGGGTGGGGCTGTGGGTGGCGCAACCGTTACAACGGACATAAAATATATCGGTGGAAGATTCAGCAGACTTGCGAGCAAGATGAATGGACGTGCTGAGTCAGGTTTGCCTAATCTTGATGGCCGCCTAGAATGTGCCCGGTGGAGGACGCCCAATGCCTGTTTCACAAGCACCTTTGAATACTGCCGATCACGAAATAGCCATCCTGACGCAAGTTGGGCAAGTGCTATCGTCAACGCTGGAATTGAACGAGGCGTTTGCTGCGATCATGCAACTCCTTTCAGCACAACTGAATATGCACCGCGGCTCGCTGGTGTTGCTGGACGAATCCAGTGGCCGGCTGCGCATTGAGGCGGCGGTGGGCTTGACGCATGATGAGATGGAGCGCGGTAAATGGGCGCTGGGGGAAGGGGTGACGGGGAACGTGGTTGCGACGGGCCGGGGTAGGGTTATCCCTGATATCCGCCACGAGCCTGACTTTTTGAATCGCACGCGCAGCCGGGATTTGACGGCGCTGGATGCGCCGGTGAGCTTTATGTGTGTGCCGATTCGGGTGGAGGGTCGGACGGCCGGGGCGCTGTCGGTGGACAAGGTGTTTGTCAGCGAGCCGCACCTGGAGAGCGACCGGAAGATTCTGGACGTGATCTCGGCGTTTTTAAGCCAGGCCATTCAGTTGAACCGAATGGTGATGCGGCAGAAGGAACAACTGCTGGAGGAGAACCGGGCGCTGCGTGACCAGATCCGCGACCGGTATCGATTTGAGAACATTATTGGCGACTCGCCGGCCATGCACGAGGTGTTTGCCACGGTGGGGCAGGTGGCCAACTCGCGGGCGACCGTGCTGCTGCTGGGTGAGACCGGGACGGGCAAGGAAATGATCGCCAAGGCGATTCATTACAACTCGCCGCGGAAGGACCGGCCGTTTATTCGCGTCAACTGCGGGCGCTCTCTGGGACGCTCCTTGAATCGGAGTTGTTTGGGCATGTGAAAGGGTCGTTCACGGGCGCCATCAAGGACAAGATGGGGCGCTTTGAGGCGGCCGATGGTGGGACGATTTTTCTGGATGAGATTGGAACGATGGAGCCGCAGCTTCAGGTGAAGCTGTTGCGGGTGCTTCAGGAGCGGGAGTTTGAGCGGGTGGGGGATACGCAAGTGGTGAAGGTGGATGTGCGGGTGATCGCGGCCACCAATGTGGACTTGCAGGAGGAAGTGGCCCGCAACAACTTCCGCGAGGATTTGTTCTATCGACTGAACGTGGTGAGCATTTACCTGCCGCCGCTGCGCAACCGGCGCGAGGACATTCCGCGGCTGATCGACTATTTCCTGGACAAGTACAATGTCGTGAATGGGCGGAGCTTGAAGCGGATCAGCCGGGAGATGCTGAGCATTTTGCTGCGGTATCCGTGGCCGGGGAATGTGCGGGAATTGGAAAATGCGATCGAGCGGGCGGTGGTGTTGAGCAGCGGGGAGGATTTTAACGAGGACCTGCTGCCCCTTTCGGTGCGCATGTTCGCGGCGCAGAGGCGTTCGAATCAGGCGAGTGAGTCGATTGAGACGTTGACGCGCCGGTTGGCCGACCAGGCGATTGCGGATTATGAGCTGCGCGAGGGGGAGATTTACCAGCTTACGATCGACCAGGTGGAGCATGCGCTGATTGATCGGGCGCTGGCCAAGTGCGGCGGGGTGAAGACGCCGCGGCCGACTTTCTGGGCATCAATCGCAATACATTGAACAAGAAGGTGAAGGAATTGGGGATTGAGACAGGGGCCTCGGATTAGGTGAGGGTGGAAGATTTGGCCGAACTGGTGGGGGATTGGTCGCGTAATCAAGAGAACTGCGGCATGGATTGGCCGATGCAAGAGACTAAAAGCTGTGGCATAATGGTGTGGACGACTTTGAACGGCTGTTGAGGAATTGATGTCCGAGCTCGCACTGGGACAAGTCTGGCTGCTGGTGTTGGTGGTGACAGCCGTCATGGGCGGGACCTTGGCCGTGTTCGCGCGATTCTGCACAGTATCGGTGAGGCGGATTGAGATTATTCGGCAGAGGAGCGGGGGTGGGAGGGTGTAGGTGGGAGGGAATTGATTCATTGATTCATCGTGCATTGATTCATTTGACTCATTGGGCGGTCGATCATGGGCTACGAGGTTCGAATTGAGACCGTTGTTGCGCCTCGGCCGACTGCGGTCGTGCGGCGGCGGGGGCGTTTGGGGGAACTGCCACGGATCATTCCGCTGGCCTGTGGCATTGTGTGGGACGTGGTTCGAGGGCAGGGCATCGGGGGCGCGGGGCGGCATGTCGCCCTTTATCTGGATGATCAGATCAATCTTGAAGTGGGCGTGGAATTGGAGACGCCGTTTGCGGGCTATGGGGAGGTGGTTGGCTCGGCGCTGCCAGTCGGGACGGTGGCGACGACAGTACATTTTGGCCCGTATAACCGTCTGCATGCGGCGCACGAGGCCGTTCGGAACTGGTGTGCGGATCAGGGCTACGCACTTGGCGGGCCCAACTGGGAGATCTATGGGCATTGGGAGGAAGCGTGGAACAGCCACCCGACGAAGATTCGGACGGATGTTTTTTATCTGGTGACGTCGGGCAGGGAAGGCTGCCGGCACCTGAACCTGCTCCTGCAAACGTAGAAACGGACAGCCCTTGGGCTGTCCGTTTCGGCTGATTTGAAGCGAGTGATCTTCGGGTTCAGGGGATGACGATCTGCTGGCCGACGCGGAGGCCGGAGGGGGAGAGGCCGGGGTTGGCGCTGACAATTTTTGTGTACTGCTTGCCGTCGCCATAGCTGGATTTGGCGATGCTCCAGAGGGTGTCGCCTTTCTTGATGGTGTAGCCGCCGCGCTTGGCGCTGGATCCGGACAATGCGCCGGCCAGCGCGCCGCCGGAGGCGGTGGGGGCGGTGTCAGAGATGGTCTGATCCATCGAGACGGGCGTGGCGGCTGAGGGGGGTTGCGGCGGGCATGGGGGTGATGCTGTTGGAGGAGGGGGTGATGTCGGTGACGTTGTTGTGGGCCGACATCAGCGGCTCGGGCTTTTTGTTGGTCGAGCAGCCGCCGGCGATGGTCAAGACGATTGACGTGAAGAATGCGATTTTCATGGCGAGTTTCCTTCCAGGAGGTGTATGGCCGGATCATCCTGACCCGGAACGGTTGTATAGATGAGTTATCGGACGTTCGCGGGTGAAGCTTGAAAGAAAATGTGCGGGAAAGGGATTAGGATGATCGCAACTGATGCAAGTCATGGTGCTGATTGGGATTCTGTTGGGAGCGGCGGCGCTGGTTTTTCTTGCGGCCAGCGCTGGTGGCCCGCGTGATCCTTTGCCCGCCCCGGTTGAGCGATGCGGCGGCCGTCTGGCATCTGGGCCGGCTTTCGCCGGGCGACCTCCAACTGCGGTTTGAGGAGGTGTGGTTTACGGCGGTGGATGAGCGGACGGGGGAGCGGCTGAAGCTCGCGGGGTGGTGGATTCCACATGAGACGGCGGGAGGCCGCTGCATCGTGCTGCTTCATGGTTACGGGGACGCGAAGGTGGGCGCCCTGTCGTGGGCGCCGACGCTGCATGGGCTGGGGTGGAACATTCTTGTAATTGACTTGCGGGCGCATGGGCAGAGTGAGGGTAGGTTTTGCACGGGCGGCGCGGCGGAGGTGGAGGATGTGGTGCAGGTGATGAATCAATTGCGGGCGCAGCGGCCACGGGACACGCGGACGCTGGTGCTGTTTGGGGTGGATCTTGGGGCGGCCGTGGCGTGTGGGGTTGCGGCGCGAGAGGGGGCGGTGGCGGGGGTGGTGGCCGATTCTCTTTATGCGGATTACGCAGAATATCACCAAGGCGCGGCTGGGCAGTGCCGGGTATGACCAATCCGCCTTTGCAACGAGCGGGGTTGTGGATGGCGGAGTGGATGGCGAGGGTGGATTTTGGAGAAGGGCGGCCGGTGGAGTTGCTGAAACGCATTGAGTGTCCGGTGATGTTGATTCAGGCGGATGCGGATGGGCTGGTCGATGCAGCCGACGCGGCGGCGCTGGATGCGGCGATGATGGCGCGCCAGCGGGAGCAGGATGTGGTTTATCATGTGGCCGAGGCGGGGCACCTGCTGGCAATCGTGGCGGAGCCTGAGGAGTATGCTCGGAGAGTGGGCGATTTTCTGAATCGGATTGCAACAGGCGGCTAACACGTACACGCGTCTTCTCGATCTGATACATTAACGCCCACTATGGGACGCCAATGGCTGCACGCGAAAAGAATCGTCGCCGGGGCTAAGAAGGCCAAGACCAACACCAAGCTGGTCCGCGACATCGCGCTGGCCGCGAGGAGTGGCGGGGCCGATCCGACAATGAACGCCCGCCTGTTCGCGGCCGTCGAGAAGGCGAAAAAGGAAAGCGTTCCCAAAGACGCCATCCAGCGGGCGATCAACAAGGGGGCCGGCATCGGCGACGACAAGCTGACCCTCGAGCACATCGTCTACGAGGGCCGAGCGCCGCACAACGTGCCGGTGATTATTGAGGTGTACACGGACAACGTGCAGCGCACCGCCCCGGAGATCCGCGTGCTGTTTCGCAAAGGCCAGCTGGCCAGTTCCGGCGCCAACAAGTTCGTATTCGACCACGTCGGCCTGGTCGAGGCCTATCGCCCGGCCGACGCGAACATCGACCTCGAAGAAGCCGCCATCGAAGCCGGCGCGGGCGATGTGCAGCCACTCACGCGAGAGCAGAACGACGACATCCCGCCCGACGCGACCGGCGCGAAGTTCATCTGCGAACGCACGGACGTCGCGACAGTGTCCAACTGGCTTTCGGCCAATGGCTGGACAGTCATCACCAGCGAAATCGGCTACGTGCCGAAAGTGCTTTCCGAACTGACCGAAGAACAGTTGTTGCAAGTGGGCGAGTTTCTCCAGGCGCTGGAAGAAAACGACGACGTCCACCGCGTGTGGGCGGCGCTGAAGTAGGCGGGAAGATAAGGAGATCGCGAGGCCGGCCGAGGAGGAATGGACGGCAATTATGAATGTCCCCTTTGCCTTTCCTAACCATCCAAGCGGCACCTACGGAAACTGCGATTACTTCACGCCAACATTTCTGGAGGAGGGCAACGTTCTACAGGTAATTCCGCTAGAAGACGCCATTTCTCTAACGCCTCGCTGGATTTCTGTTCCAAAATCATACACTGGAAATTCGGAGAGTCCCTACTAATGAACCCCCTATCTGACTTAACTCTTTACATCGGGCCTATACCCGTCGGGACAATTGGAAACGCTTTCTTCAGTGATGGTACCTGGACCGGCATCTTTCACCGAAACACTGAGTTGAGCGATGAACGAAATGTCCAAAAAGCTAATGAATTCATTGCGTTTTGTGAAGACTGGAACGAGCGAACCCGATCATCCGTTAACCCACCATCTGCTGTGGAGTTCGATCGCTATGCTGACTTGATCGCGACTTCCATGTGGTCCGTCGTCGATGCTGCGGGGAGGAAAAGCGTACTTGAAAAAGCGCCTGTTTTCTTCCGTGGTGGGGACATATCTTGGCGAACTTTATGACACTGGGGAAATTCTAAGGGGTCGGAAGGCGGATAAGGGGACATTCATAATATTGTGGATTCGGCGTCGGCCCTTTTCCTTCGGCCGCAGGGTGAAATGGAGCTGGCCGCCCCTACGGCCAGGAGACTGGACCAGAAGAATCGCCCGCCGGCCGCGAATCGAAAGTTCCCTGCGCCCCCCCTCGGCCGCCCTCGTAAAACCCCCGCCATAAAGCGAGAATAACGGGATGAAGCTCCGGAGAAATTCTAAGGGGTCGGGAGTCATTGATTGACATTCCGCTCCGAAACTGTCACGATTGGCTTCATGCCCAGACGACTTCGCATCGCCAGCGGCGGCATCGCCTACCATGTTCTCAACCGCGCGGCCGGCCGGCAAGACCTCTTTCCCAACGAGGCGGATTATGCCGCATTCATCCAGGCCCTCGAACAGACCCACCAGTGCCTGCCCATCCGCATCCTGTCCTATTGCCTCATGTCCACCCACTGGCACCTGGTGCTTTGGCCAAAGGAGGATGATGAACTGAGCGAGTTTATGCGGCTGTTGACGGTCACGCACACCCAGCGCTGGCATGCCCACTATCATTCGGCCGGCACCGGGCCGGTTTATCAGGGAAGATTTAAGAGCTTTCCGATTCAGCAGGATGAACACTTGCTGACGGTCTGTCGGTATGTGGAACGGAACGCGGTGCGGGCAGGGCTGGTGGAGCGGGCCGAGCGCTGGGAATGGTGCAGTCCGGCCCGCCGCCGTCGCGGGGCTGAGCCGGCGCCGTGGTTGTTGGAGTTAAAGCAATGGCCGGTGGATGTGCCTCGGGACTGGCGGGCATGGGTGAACCGTGCGGAGACGGCCGCGGAACTAGATGCATTGAGGAAGAGCGTGAAGCGGAGCAGTCCGTATGGGGAGGCGGCCTGGCACCGCCGGACGGCCAAGCGATTGGGGCTGGAATCGACGCTGCGGCCGCGCGGGCGGCCACGGGTAAGATCGATCAAAGACTCCCGACCCCTTTGAATTCCCCTTTGAATTGTCCTGGACTGTGGAGAACGTATTTGCCTCTTTACCCTTTTGATCTGTTGGAAAGGCCTGCGGAATAGCGAGAATCGGCGGATGACTTTTCATGACCAGTGGGCAAGAGGAGAGGCGCAGCAAAGAACGGCTTGTGCCCCCTTTCCGCCTTCCGGTTCCGTTCCATCTCTCATTTCCCTACGATCTTTGCCCATGAGACTTCCTTCGAACTGGTTATCGGAAGAACTGCGCGGTCATGAATAACGGCTTCAAAGATTCCACGAGGCTCAACCAGATAAACAGTTGCGGATTCGTCAGAGTATCCGCCTAAAACTTCATTATCCGGCTGCGAAGGACTTAAAATGATTTCATACGTGTCGCGAGTTATTGTGCGCGTCACAGTGACGCCATGCTGCCGGCAAAATGTCAGAATTAGTGCGCAATATTCATCGAATGCAACGAGATCGGGATATTTGCCATCTATCTGCCCGTATGCTTCCAAGACTCCGTGCAAGGCGACCATGCGTTCGCAGAGATAATCCTGCAGCGAGCGGGTGCGCCCGCCAAATAATTCCTCCCAGTGAAATTCATGACGCTTGAATCGACGCGTAGCAGCGTTACGATCATGAAAAAATTGGACTGCGGTGGACGTAACGACCGCGGCGATCACACTAAACCAAACTATTTGTCGCTTATGGTCCTTCCACATGTTCACGCCTCCACCGAGCTATTAATTAATTTCGTAATCAAGGGAAGCTGACGAATTTACACGGAACTGCTTGGAGAGTAATAAACGGGAAAGGACTAGGAATTGCTAAGGGGTCGGGAGTCAATTCTAATATTCACCTGCCACTTCAGCCAGAATCGTACAGTCTCTGCCTGAAAATTTCCAAGGGTCGGAACTCCACCACCGCATCCACCCCGGCCCGTCCCTTCCACCCCTCACTCCGCCCACCGCCCCACCACCCCTCGCCCACTCCCGTCCCCCTCCACCTCCACCTCCACCTCCACCTCCACCTCCACCCCACACGAAACCCATCCCACAAACCCCCCTCCATCAGTGGCCGGCCACAAGAAACATTTCCCTTGACAATACCTTAACATCACTCATACAATACATCAAGCCTCGACACCTTCCGGGGGAACATCAATGACCAGTGCATCCCATCCCAGCACCCACCAAAACCCCGAATGCAAATCCGGGGCTTATTCCCCCGCCCTCCGCCAAGCCGTCTTCAGCACCGATTCGACGCGTCGTTTGGTGGTCGGTTATGTGTCGTTTGATAGTCGGTTGGTGGTCGGTTGGTGGTCGGTTACGTGTCGGTTGGTGGTCGATTGGTGGTCGGTTACTGGTCGCTTTCAAAACGCCCCTTCCGCCGTAAACCCTTGTCAATCCTCACCTCCCTCCCAAAAAGCCCCATCAAACTCAATTGCAACAACAGACAATCCACCAAAACAGAACACCATTCCCCAACCCACCTCCCCCGTTTTAACTCCCTCTCCGCGTTCCTCTGTGTCCATTGTGGCCTCTGTGGCTCTTCCACCTTTCAACGATTCAATGCATCGATGGGCCAATGGACACCTCCATCCCACGCCACGGCCCATGCGTCCTCCTCCGCCCCATACCAAAACAAGCAAAGAGAGCCGCGGTGATTGGCGCCGAACGCCTCGCCTTGCAGCCTGAAGAACCGAAAAAGGGATAAGGGGACATTCATAATATCCACCGCCCCATCCGCCCCGGCAAGTCCCTTCCACCCCTCACCCCGCCCACCGCCCCACCACCCTCGCCCACTCTCGTCCCCCTCCCCCTCCACCCGCCACCAAATCCCGCCCCCACAATCCCCCTCCTCCTCCTCCGTGAAAATTCGTGCGATTCGTGGCCAGTCTTTCTCCTCGGTTCCCCTCAACTCCCTCACTCACTCACCAATCACCGGCCTCAAGAAACATTTTCCTTGACACACTCTTAACATCAACCATACATTACAGAAGTCTCTAGCATCTTCCGGGGGAACACCAATGACCACAGCATCCCATCCCAGCACCCACCAGCGTCCCGAATGCACATCCGGGGCTTCTTCCCCCGCCCTCCGCCAAGCCATCTTCAGCACCGATTCAACGCGTCGTTTGGTGGTCGGTCATGTGTCCTTTGGTAGTCGGTTAGTGGTCGGTTAGACGTGTCGGTTGGTGGTCGATTGGTGGTCGGTTACTGGTCGCTTTCAAAACGCCCCTTCCGCCGTAAACCCTTGTCAATCCTCACCTCCCTCCCAAAAAGCCCCATCAAACTCAATTGCAACAACAGACAATCCACCAAAACAGAACACCATTCCCCGACCCACCTCCCCCGTTTTAACTCCCTCTCCGCGTTCCTCTGTGTCCATTGTGGCCTCTGTGGCTCTTCCAGCTTTCAATGACTCAATACATCGATGGGCCAATGGGACAATCCCCTCCATCCCCCGCCACGGCCCATGCGTCCTCCTCCGCCCCATACCAAAACAAGCAAAGAGAGCCGCAGTGATTGGCGCCGAACGCCTCGCCTTGCAGCCTGAAGAACCGGGGCCTAAATTACGGCGATACTGGAGGGCACCATGCCAAAAATTTCTGAACGAAAAATCTCTACACCCAAAAGCTCCAGCGCGCTGGCCCCTTGAACAGCCAGGAGCCCGCTCAAGTTCTTACCCAGCGGCGCCTCCTGCGTTTATCCAAAGGCCACCATGAAACTCCGATCACTCCTCCTTTCCTCCACCCTCCTCGCCCTCGCCATCGCCCTCTGCGCCACCATCGCCCCCGCGGCCGATGCCCCCGGCCCCGTCAAAACGCAAATCAATAAAACCGCCGATGGCAAATGGCAGTTAATCCGCGATGGAAAACTTTATTTCATCAAGGGCGCCGGCGGCGGCTATGACAAGTCAATCCTCGCCCAGCTCGGAGGCAATTCCTTCCGCACCTGGGGCGTCGGCGACGAAACCCAGGCCGAGCTCGACGAAGCCCAAAAGCTCGGCCTCACCGTCACCGTCGGCGTCTGGCTCGGCCACAAGGGCGACGCCTTCAGCTACAAAGATCCCGCCACCCTCAAGCGCCAGTTCGACAGCGTCAAAAAATCCGTCGAACGTTTCAAAAACCATCCGGCTGTCCTCTGTTGGGCCATGGGCAACGAGATGGAAAACGGCAACGACGTCCCCGAACTATGGAACCACATCGAAGACCTCGCCAAAATGGTTCACGAGGTTGATCCCAACCACCCCGTCATGACCGTGGTCGCCGAAATCGGCGGCGACAAGGTGACCAACATCCACAAATTCTGCCCCGATCTCGACCTCATCGGCATCAACACCTACGCCGGCGGCAGCTCGATCACCCAGCGCTACGTCAAGGCCGGCGGCACCAAGCCCATCGTCATCACCGAATTCGGCCCCGGCGGCACCTGGGAAACGCCCATGAACGCCTTCGGCGCTCCCAACGAGCTCACCAGCACCGCCAAAGCCGAAGCCTACAAAAACTGCTACGTAAAATCCGTCCTGGGCGCGCCCGATCTTTGCCTCGGCTCCTACGCCTTCACGTGGGGATACAAAATCGAGGCCACCTCTACGTGGTACGGCATGTTCCTCCCCGACAAGAGCAAGCTGGCCGCCGTCGACACCATGCACGAGCTCTGGACCGGAAAGGCCCCCGAAAAACCATGCCCAGTCATGTCGAAGCTGTCCATGATCACGCCCGACCAGATCAAGGCCGGCGATACCATGAAGGCCATCGTTGAGGCCACCGATCCCAAGGGAGACACCATCAAGATCGACTGGCAGCTTTTCCGCGAGCAATCGAGCTACGGCGTCGAGGGGACCGGCGCGGCCGCGACCGCGGCCTATCCCGAGGCCATCGTCAAAAACGGCGAGAAAGAGGTGACCATCAAAGCGCCCGAAGTGGGCGGCATCTACCGGATCTACTGCTACGTTCACAATACAACCGGCGGCGCGGCCGTCGGCAGCCTCCCCGTCAAGGTCAAAGGCTCCAAAGCTGCCTTCAAAGCCCCGCCCGCCGCCCTCCCCTTCGTCGTCTACAGCAGCCAGCAAAAGGGCGAGCCCCCCTACGCCCCCTCCGGCATCATGGGCAGCAACATGCCCGCCATCGCCGTCGATCTCGCCTCCACCGACAACCCCCGCGTCGGCAAGACCTGCTTAAAAGTCGAGTACAAAGAAGGCAAGGGCTGGGCCGGCTGTGTCTGGCAAAGCCCTCCCAACGACTGGGGCAACAAGCCCGGTGGCTACGATCTCACCCAGGCCGAAAAGCTCACCTTCTGGGCCCGCGGCGCAGTCGGCGGCGAGAAGGTCACCTTCGGCCTCGGCACCATCGGCATCGAAAAGCGCTTCCACGATTCAGGCAAGGCCGAATTGAAGGATGTCGCGCTCACCAAGGAGTGGAAGCAATACAGCATCGATCTAAGTGAAGTCGACCTCTCCTGCATCAAGAGCGGCTTCCGCTGGAACCTCGCCGCCCAGGGCGATCCCGTCACCTTCTACCTCGACGACATCAAGTACGAAGGCGAGGCCCCGTAGTGACAGCCGCGATTACGAAACAACCGCGGTGCTGTTAATCACGGTGCTTGGCCCATCCGTGCGCTGAATGCTGATCTTGGCGCAAAAAAGGGGACGTTCACAATTTCCCTTCACTCTTCCTCCTCGGCCTCTGGATCGTAGCGTGAACGCCAAAAATCGCGGCTGGCGGGCGGGGGTCGCGCGGGACGTCGATTCGCGCCGCTGGTCGGCCTAAGGGAAATCGTCCTCAACATTCCGCGCTCCCCTGGTGATTCGTCGGGTGTTTACTTTAGCGACTGTCTGAAGGGATTGACTCCGCCGAACGGAGCTGACCTTATGTCGCCCAAAACACCCGACCAACGGCCTGGCGGGAAGACGCATGGCGCGGAGCGCGGGCTGAGCCGCTTCGAGGGCTTCAGTGACGCGGTTTTTGCGATCGCGCTGACCCTGCTGATCGTCGAGATCAAAGTGCCCGGTTCTCCGGACGGCCCGCACGGCTACCACGACCTGTGGAGCGCCATGGCCGAGCAGTGGCGCGAATTTTTGGCGCTGGGCCTTTGCTACGTCGTCATCGGCGCGTATTGGCTGCAGCACCATTATTCCGGCCGCATTTATTCGAAGTCGGATCACTGGTTCGGCACGCTGAATCTACTGTTCCTGCTGGCGATCGTCGTCATCCCCTATCCGATCCGCGCCTGGTGCTTTCACCTCGGCACGCCCTTCGAGCACGAGGGGTCGGTGACGCTGGTCGCCGGGCTCGCGGTGACGGCCTGCACCTGGATGGGGAAGTGGTTCTACGGGAAGCCGGGCCGGCGGGTGATGGACGAACGGCTGGCGGACGATTTCCTCCGGCAGATGACGCGGCGCTACGGCCTGGCGACACTGATCCAGATCGCGGCAGTTCCGGTCGCGATTGCGGTGCCGCGCATCGGGGTGGCGGTCGCGCTGCTGTGCGTGGCGTTCTTCCTGCTGCCGCAGCCGAGGCCAAGGTATAAGCCTGGGGAGGAGCCGAGCGCGGAGGAGAAATTGGAGGAGTAGGTTATTTTTTAGCCGCGGATGGACACGGATTCGCACAGATGAATGTTGGTTGCCTACGAATTCGCCTTCGCCGAGGGTGGGGTAGTAGACGCCTGGTTGCTAGAAGTTTCGGCGTTCGCGGAGGATTCGGCCGGTGCCAAGGTCTTTCCAGACGAAGTTCGCCAGCCTGGTGAGCTGCAGTTCCTGTGGGACGTTGGTGTTGACGTCGCGGCTGAGGGTTTTGATGTTGAACTCGGTGATTTCGCGTTCGAGGATGGTGTCGGCCCGGTCGCGGGGGACGACTTTGTAGGTGCTGCGGAACTCGGGCTGCTGGACGGGCTTGCGGCTTTTGCGCCTATCGGTAAAGTTACGGGCCGGCGAACAAACGCCCTCATCAATAAGGTCTTGGTGACGCCTCCCGAAAATCATCGTCTCTGATCCAGACACTCGACTGTAGCGACGTTGCGTCGCAGAAATGCGTGCCCATGAAGTATTCGAAACAAATTAAAAACCGTTCCCTTCGCCAGTCTTCCCGTGCCAAGGGCTTCACACAACGGCCGGAATTCTCCTCGCTCGAAGGTCGCACGCTCTTCGACGCCGTCTTCCCTTCCGCGAACGAGCAATACATCCTCCAGCTCATCAACCGCGCCCGCGCAACCCCACCGCCGAAGTCGCCCGCGTCCGCCTCTCCGACCTCAACGAAGGCATCCCCCCCGGCACCATCTCCGCCGACCCCAAGCAGCCCCTGGCCATGAACCCCAACCTCGTGGACGCCGCCCGCAAGCACACCGCCTACGTCATCGCCAACCCCGGCTCCCCCGACCCCCACACAGAAACCGTCAACGGCGTCAATATCGGCCCATCCGAGCGCATGATCGCCGCCGGCTACTCCCTGCCCAGCGGCGGCAGCGAGAACATCTGGACCGCCTTGGGCATCGTCGGCCAGGACAACATCCTCGAGGACCTCACCGCCCTCCAACAGGGCCCGTTCCTCGACGCTGTCAACGGCGGCGTCCCCGGCCGCGGCCACCGGGTCAACCTCATGAACGGCGGCGCGAATGAAGTCGGCCTGGGCCTGGGCGAAAAAACCAGCACCAGCGGCAACACCAACATCATCAGCCACATCGTCACCCAGGACTTCGCCAACGCCGGCAAAACCAGCTTCCTCTGCGGCGTCGCCTTCAACGACACCAACCGCGACGACTTCTACCAGCCCGGCGAAGAGCTCGCCGGCGTAACCATCACCGCCACCCGCACCACCGACAACGCCGTCTTCACCACCAACACCTGGGGCTCCGGCGGCTACTCCCTGGCCCTCGCCCCTGGCACCTACGCCGTCACCGCCGCCGGCGCCAACGTCGGCTCACCCGCCCAGCAGATGGTCACCATCACCAACCAGAACGTCGAATCCGACTTCATCTCGACCAATTCCCCGCCGCTGGCCGGCCCTACCATCGTCACCCAACCCACCAGCCAGAGCAAAAACCCCAATCTCCTCGTCCGATTCACGGTCGCGTTCAACGGCGCACCGCCCGCCACCGTTCAATGGACGGTCAAGGCGCCGGGCGCGAACAGCTTCACCCCACTCGCCGGCGAAACCGGAGCGACCCTCACCGTCCGCGCCAACGACAGCACCAATGGCAACCAATATCAGGCCGTCATCACCAACTCCCAGGGCTCCGTCACCACCGATCCCGCGACACTCACGGTAACCCCGACGTTCGTGCCCGTTCAGATCACCACCCTACCCACCAACCAGACTGTCAACGTCGGCGACACCGTCACCTTCACCACCGTCGGCACCGGCGCAACGCAGATCCAGTGGGCCGTGAGCAACAACGGCGGCCCCTTCACCGACATCCCCGGCGCCACCTCCCCCAACCTCACCTTCGTTGCCGACGCCTCGAAGGATTCCACCACCTACAAGGTCACGTATTCCAACAACACCGGCGCCTCTTCCAGCAGGTCCGCCAATCTCACCGTCAACGCCCAGACAGCCGCCCCGACAATCACCGCCCAACCCATCGACCAAACCGCCCAAGACGGCACCGCCACGCTCGACTTTGTCACCCAGGCCTACCCCGCCCCCACCATCCAATGGCAAGTCGCCGGCACCGGCCGCGGCGCGTTCAGCAACGTCCAGGGCGGCACCCACTCCAGCCTCACCGTCGAAGCCCCCGCCAACGGCAAGCTCCAAAAGTACCGCGCCATCATCACCAACGGCATCGGCAGGGTCACGACCCGCACCGTCACCGTGACCGGCAACCTCCGCTCCCCCGCTTCCAACGACCTGACCAACCTTCAAACCGCCTCCCAGGCCGCCCTCGACGCCATCACCGCCTGCCGCAAAGCCACCGACGCCAGCCAAGCCAAGCTCCAGGCCGACCTGCAGCGCCTCAATGCCTCCGCCTCCGCCAAGAAGGCACTCACCTCCATCGCCGCCAACGAAGCCGCCGCCCGCTCCACCTTCCGCCGCAACGAGTTCAAGTTCCTCAAAAAGATCCATGACCTCGCCGCCACCGTTTTCCGCGACTGGCTGCTCGCCAGGAAAAGCCCCCACAACCAGGCGCTCGCCACTCAGCTTCAACACGACCTGACCAGGCTCCGCAAGGCCGCCAAAACCAGCACCGCCCCCGCCGACGCCACCGCCTGCAAGCTCGCCACGCTCCATGACCTCGCCCCCATCAGCGCCGTCCGCCCCGCCGACCACCGCCTCCAAGCCGATGTGATCGAGGCCCAGACCAACGCCTTCAACATCGGGCAGGCCCTTCAAGCCCCCATCGTGATCGCCCAGGACATCGTCACGCGACTCCAGTCCGACACGCAATAACCCTAGGCCCCTCCGCCCCATCCCCTCACCGCCGTGCGTCACCTCTGGTGACCCACGTTGACCCACGCTCGCGTCGCCGGACTTCCATCGCGGCCTGCGCGGCACACTTCGGACGCCAGATCGTGGGAGGGAAAAAGGGTCCCAAGCTATTCCCTCGCCATGGAGGAACACCGACGACTGGACGTGCTGAACCGATCGGCAGCTAAACGTTGAGAGCTCCATGCGGCCTGTTGGTCGACCCCAACAAGCAGGGAGGACAAGTGGCAATATCTTTTGACCCTTTTTTATGGCCCCCGATCTCCCATCGCAAGCCGTACAGATGAGCGATGGCATGTTTGGTATAAAGCATCGCGTCCACCAGCGTCGTGGCGATCGTCACCACGCGGGTGCGGCGGCCCTTGATCACGATCCGAAACCGCAGTTCCCTTACCTCCACCCATTCCGGCAGCAGCACATATTCCTCAAGGCTCATCCAGGCGGGTTTGCCCGGCCTGGCCCACTGCACCACATCGTCCTCGTGGCCCAGTCGCCGCACGAACCGCGAGGTTGGCATCCCCTTTTTGAACCTGCCCCGCTTTGAGCGGTGAGGGCGGTTCAGCGTGAAGTCCACGATCTGTCTCTGATGCAGCCGAAACACCGCATCCACCGAGGATCTCAGCAGCATCGCCACATGCGCAAAGGAGCAGAACCCGCGGTCGGCCAGCAGCACGTCGCCCACCTGAAGCATCTGGTGCAGGCCGGACAACTGGCTCATCTCGTGGACGTTCATGCACATCATCGCCAGGTGCACGATCATGCCGGTGGCAAGGTCCAGAAGCCCCAGCAACTTGATCATGGGGAACCCGCATCCGGGCTTCTGCGCCGATGGCTGGGGCCACAGGTCCTGAAGCGCCGGCCGGTCGGCCCGTGGACGCACTGGTTGCATCTGCTACAAACACACGACGACCCAGCCAGAGCCCCTGTTCCACTGCTTCCACAAGTTTCGCCACACAAGCTCTCGACCACCCTGGCCACGCCCGCCACGGGCAGACGCATTCGGGCATCGCAATAGGTGGACTCCTTGACAGGGAAATTGATCAGGTGCCGCAGATGGGAGATGGCCGTGTTCTCGTGGAGCACCTGGAGGATGAACACGCCCAGGGTGGCAGCGGGGTCCCAGAGGGTGTCACGCCAGACATGGCCCGCGGCGCTGAATAGTTCGTTGACCCGCTCCCTGCCGCCCAGGCAGCCCAGGGGATTGGACTTGATGCGTTCGAGGGTCGAAGCGATGTTAGCTATCCGTGGCCTCCGGTTGAGTTGTTGTGACCCCTTTTCAGGGGCCCTTTCTCAGGGGCGGTCGATGTCGACGACGATCGTGGGGGAACGGGATCCAGAGGTTAGAAATCCGAGATCAGAAGTCAGACGGGGACATCTGACCGCTTCTTCCCCGGCCTTCATGGCAGCGCCATCACATCCGCATCGATTTCGACTTTGACGGCGCCAAAGCCCGCGGCCTGGATTTGCCCGAGCGCCGAACGGATCGCCTCCTCCAGCGAGGAGGCCTGCCGGTCGAAATGCACCCAGGCCGTGCCGTTGGACGATGCGGGCGTGCCGTCTTCACAACCCGCCGCGAACAGCGCGTCCGCCTGATCGTCCGTGACTTCAGATGTGTCTTTCAGCACCACGTTGAATTCGTAGGTCTTCATAGCATGCTTCGCTTTATCCCTAGCTCGCTAATGCGGACAGGCATCCACCACCCGCCGCAAATAGGCGGCGTGGTGTTCAGGAACGCGGGGCGTGCCATAGACGCTCACGATACAGCCACCGCGCACCTTCGCGCTACAAAACAACCGGCCCCACGCGTGGGCACGGGGACCCGACTTGACCAACCGCCAGCCACGACCCAATGCATAATCGATCGCCGCTCGAATGTGTTTGTCCGGATGGTCATTCATCAGACGATCATGTGATTTTATGGCACGCCCCTCATCGGCACAAACCGTACAACATTTAAAACGATCGCTTCAGCACGCCTCGATACTGAACCGGCCCCGCATGCCCTTGAGTTGCGTCGCCCCCCCGGGCGCTCACTCTCGCCCTGGCAACCGAAAGGGCGGGCTCAGAAAAAAGGTCACAAGCAGATTTTGGCGAAGAGCATCAGACTTCTGAGGTGGTGAGTGGTGGGCGTCAGGATGATGCTGGCTGTTCGTCGTCGGGAGGGAGTTGCAGGTTGGCGTAGATTTCTGACAGGGGGAGGTGCAACTGGAGGGTGGAGAGGGTGACGTTGGCGTCCAGGCCGGAGGCGGTGGCGAAGCGCCGAGCGCCGTCGGGGAGGCGGGTGAAGGTTTCCACCCAGGGACGGACTTGGGAGACGAGGACGTACTCCTGTAGCGATTCGAGGGAGAGGTAGCGGCGGAACTTTTCGCCGCGGTCGTCGGCCTCGGTGGAGGCGGAGAGGACCTCAATGATCACGCGGGGGTTTGCGGCGGTGGTGCGTTTGGCGTCGTGAGGATCGAATTGGATCTCCCCGCAAATGACGGTGGCGTCGGGGTAGGTGTAGAGGGGAGTGCGCGGGACGCGGATGCGGAGGTTGCTGTCATACACGCGGCAGGTAGAGCCCTTGAGGCGGTTGCCGAGCTCGCGGATGATGTTGGCGATGATGAGGCTGTGTTCCGGAGAGCCGCCGGCCATGGCAATGATCTGGCCGTCGCGGTACTCGTGGCGTGTTTGGGCCGACGCCTCCAGGAGGAGGTATTGCTCAATGGTGGAACGAGTAGGCTTGGCGGGATGCGAGGACATGTGAGAAGTTTAGCGAAAAAGATTGAATCGTAGAAGAAAGTGAGGGGGGGTTTAGCGGAATTCGCGTTCTTCGGTGAGGATGAGGGTGGGACGAGTCGATCGACGTATCGTCACGATGTTCATTTGCGGCGCGAGATACTTTTTTCGCGTCGTCGGGAACGGTGACGGACGCGACGAGCGAAGCGTATATTGAGCAGCAGGATGTTCCTCCGCGGGACGGTTTCACGGTGGCCGACGAGAACGGCGAGACTCCGGTTGAATGATCACTGCACGGCATAGGGCTGCTTGGTGCGCATGCCGTCGTGGGCGTGCGCGAGATCTTGCAGCTCGCCTTCGGGCTGTTTTTTCACGTCGCGCTGCGCTTCGAGGCCGACGGGGCCGTGTGCGGGGGTGATGCCGCCGTCGACGAGCCAGAGGGCGCCGGTGACGTAGCTGGCTTCGTCGGAGGCCAGGAAGCAGTAGACGTTGGCCACTTCTTCGGGCGTGCCGCGACGGCCTAGGGCTGTGGAGGTGACGGTGGCTTTCTCCATTTTCGTGTTCATCGGGCCGGCTTCTTTGCGCGTCATGGCGGTGTCGATGGGGCCGGGGCAGACGCAGTTGGCGCGCACGCCGTACTTGGCCTGCTCGACGGCGACGCCTTTCATGAACGCGTGGTTGAAGGCCTTGGTGCCGCCGTAGGGCGTGTTTTGCATCAGGCCGTTGAAGCCGGCCTCGGAGCCGGCCGTGACGATGTTGCCGCGGGAGGCGCGCAATGCGGGAGGGCGTACTTGGTCATCAGGAAAACCGAGCGGCAGTTCCACTTGAGGTGCTGATCGAACATCTCGATCGGGTAGTCGTCGGTTTCGGCGAGCACCAGCAGAATGCCGGCATTGTTTACGAGGACGTCAAGTTTGCCATATTGCTTCACAGCGGCATCCACGCAGGCTCGGGCGTGATGTTCTTCGGAGAGGTCGCCGAGATAGGCGATGGCCTCGCCGCCGTTTTTGTTGATCCGAAGAACCACGTCATGCACCGGATCATCCGGCAGCCCGGAGACGACCAATTTGGCACCTTCCTTTGCGAATTTATGGGAAATGGCCTCGCCGATGCCAGTTGCGCCGCCGGTGACAATCGCCACTTTGTTTTCGAGTCTTCGGTCCATGATGATTCGAGCTCCTTTGGCTGCTCTTGGCGTCCCGAGGCAGCAGTCGAGACTTGCAAACGTCACGCCAGGTGCTGGAGTAGAAGGGTATGTCATTTGAGCGGTTGATCGTTCGCCCGATCCTGCTGTTGGCTTGCAGGCGGGTGCGGCTCGTGTATGTTGGCTGCACACATCTGAGAACGTCACTTTCACGGAGAAAAGATGCCCCGTTTGCGTAATGACCGACCCGCTACGACTATGCTGGAGGCGCTGGAAGGGCGGAGGCTTTTGAGTGCCGGCCAGCCCGACAGCGGGTTTGGGACTTCGGGGCTGGTGAGCGGGGATTTTTCGATTAAGCGCATGCAGGTGCAGCAGGACGGCAAGATCGTCGCGATCAGTTCCGCCAGCGCCAGTACGTCCAGGTTGCAGCGGTTTAATGCCAATGGCACGGCCGACAGCAGCTTCAATAGCAACGTCGGAGGCGATATTGCATTTACGGCCAACGCCATTGCGGTGCAGGCCGACGGGAAGATTTTGATCGCCGGGACGGACGGGAACGACTTTGAGATCGCGCGTTATACGAAGCTGG
Organism: uncultured Phycisphaerales bacterium; assembly: GCA_963788015.1. Taxonomy (GTDB): domain Bacteria; phylum Planctomycetota; class Phycisphaerae; order Tepidisphaerales; family Tepidisphaeraceae; genus JBBRHH01. The sequence continues at coordinate 48,326 of CAWBEY010000004.1, read as the reverse complement.
GGCAGCTTGACACGACGTTCAACGGCGGCAGCGTAACCACGAATTTTGGGGCAGGCGGCGAGACGGCGTATAGCCTGATCCAGCAGCCAAGCGGCAGGATTCTGGTGGCCGGTACAAGTGGCGGCAATTTCGCAGTCGCCCGCTACACCGGCGGCGGCCAGCTTGATCCAAGTTTCGGCACGCCCACCAGCCCCACGACCCGCAGCGGTAAGCTGACGCTGGACTTTGGCGGGGAGGATCATGCGGTGGGCCTGGCGATCCAGGCGGATGGGAAGATTATCGTGTCGGGGGATTCGATCCATACCGATCCGAACACGTTTGACGAGACCGACTTTTTTGGGGTGGCGCGGATGGACGTGCATGGGGACCTGGACCAGGGATTTGCTACGCATGGGAAACTGACCACGCAATACGACACCGACACCGGCCAGACCTTGGGCGTAGCGCTGGACCGGCAGGGGCAGATCATTCTTGTGGGGGGCGATCCGCACGGGCAGACGTTTCTGGATCTGGTGAGCGTGGGGGGAGTGGTGGTGCGCATGGGCGGGAGCGCTGCCGATTTTAATCTGGATCCGCGCAACTTTGTCGTGCAATCGGATGGAAAGATTGTGGTGGCGGGGCTGGGAGAGGGAGGCACCAACAACTTCAGCGCGGTGCGGTTTAATGCGGACTTCACGCTGGACGCAGGTTTTGGGTCGAGCGGATACATCAAGCGTGCCATTGACGGCGAGGCCGACGCTGTGGCGTTTTCCACGAGCGGCATGATCTACCTGGGCGGCCCCAACGCATTGGCGCGATACACCAACGACTCCGGGGTACGCGCTTTGGACAACGCAGCGCCGACGGCGGTGCTGGGCAAGGCGCCGGTGGTCAGCAGGCCGGGGGGGAAGAGCTATACGTTTACGGTGACTTACGCCGACAACACGGCCGTCAAGGCGAGTAGTTTTGGCACTCGTAATATCATCGTGACGGGGCCGCACAAGTACTGGAGAAACGCGCGGCTGGTGCGGGTGAATGCTCCCAACGACGGGGCGCCGCGGAGCGTGACGTACGTGATCACGCCGCCGGGCGGGGTGTGGGATCATGGGGATAGCGGCCTGTATACGATCCGGCTGGCGGCGAATCAGGTGAGCGACACGAGCGGATATCTTACGGCGGCGGGGGTGCTGGGGACGTTTAGAGTTTCTGTGTAGGGGCATGAAAAACCTGAGCATGGTTTCGTTTCGGGAGGCGCTGCGTTCTCATAAGCTGTCGCTGGAACCCGGTGAACCTGCCGATAAACCTGTTGAAAATGCTTGCGGGTTTGTGGGCGTTTGACGGGTTAATCTTTCGGCATTTTGAGTTATTGGACGCCGCGAGGCGAGAATGGCATGAGCAGAAATTGCAACGACCGGCTGATGCCGTTGTTCGGGGAGGGTTGGCCGGTGGATGAGCAGGCCGTGGCGCTGCTTGCGCCGGGGCGGGCGGCGTTGACGTATGGGGGGCTGTTGCGGCAGATCGATTTGACGATGGCGGCGCTGAACGAGGCTGGCATCGGGCGGAATGATCGGGTGGCTATTGTGCTGGAGAATGGGCCGGAGATGGCCAGCGCGTTTGTTGCGATTGCCAGCGCCGCGACATGTGCGCCGTTGAATCCGGCCTATCGGCGGGAGGAATTTGATTTTTACCTGTCGGACCTGAATGCGGTAGCGCTGGTGATTGGCGAGGGCGTGGATTCGCCGGCCCGTTCGGTGGCCGCGGAGCGCGGGATTCCAGTCATCGAGCTTTGTGTTGATCCCGCGCAGCCGGCCGGTGTTTTTACGTTGGCATGTTTGTCGGGCGGCGCGGTTGCGAAGGGCGGCTTTGCTGAGGTTGATGACATTGCGATGGTATTGCACACGTCGGGCACGACGTCGCGGCCGAAGATCGTGCCGCTGAGCGTGGGCAATTTGCGTGCTTCGGCGGACAACATTCGCCGGTCGCTGCGGCTTGTGGCCGAGGATCGTTGCCTGAACGTGATGCCGCTGTTTCATATTCATGGGCTGGTGGGGGCGCTGCTGTCGTCGCTGTCGGCCGGGGCGAGCGTGATCTGCACGCCGGGGTTCTTCGCGCCGCGGTTCATGGATTGGATCGATACGATGACGCCGACGTGGTACACGGCCGTGCCGTCGATGCATGCGGCCATTGTGGGGCGGGCGCGGGAACAGGCCGACATCATCGCACGGCGGCGATTGCGATTCATTCGATCGTCGTCGTCGGCGCTGGCGCCGCAGTTGATGGCGGAGTTGGAGGCGGTGTTTCATACGCCGGTGATTGAAGCGTATGGGATGACCGAAGCATCGCACCAGATGGCGAGCAACCCGCTGCCGCCGGGGAAGCGTAAGCCGGGATCGGTGGGGATCGCGGCGGGGCCGGAGATTGCGATCATGGACGCTGGGGGAAGTCTGCTGGGGGCGAAGGAGACGGGGGAGATTGTGATTCGCGGGCAGAGCGTGACGGCGGGGTACGAGAACAACCCGGAGGCGAATGCCGGGGCGTTTACCAATGGTTGGTTTCGCACTGGGGATCAGGGGTATCTGGATGCGGAGAAGTATCTGTACATCACGGGGCGGTTGAAGGAGCTGATTAACCGGGGCGGCGAGAAGATTTCGCCGCGCGAGATCGATGAAGTGCTGCTGGATCATCCGGCCGTGGCGCAGGCCGTTACGTTTGCCATGCCGGACGCGGCGCTTGGGGAGGCGGTTGGAGCGGCGGTGGTGTTGCGGGCCGGGATAACGGCTACCGAGCGGCAGATTCGGGAATTTGTGGCGTTGCACCTGGCCGATTTCAAAGTGCCTGAGCGCGTGCTGATTCTGGACGAAATTCCCAAGGGCCCCACGGGCAAGATTCAGCGCATCGGGCTGGCGGCGAAGCTGGGGCTGACGGGGGCGGTGACGCCAGTGTCCACGCCGGCCGTGGAATTTGTCGCGCCGCGCAACGCTGTTGAAGAAGGCATTGCGTCTATCTGGCGTGGGGTGTTGGGGATTGAAACGGTGGGGATTCATGACAATTTCCTGCATGCCGGCGGCGACTCTGTGTTGCTGACACAGTGCATTGCGCGCATTCGCGAAAGCTTTAACGCGGAGGTATCTGTCATCGACTTCTTTGAAGGGCCGACCATCGCGCAGTTGGCCGCACGCGTGGCCGCGGCGCAGTTGCTGACGAGTCGCGATGACGATTTGCGGGACGTGCTGGCGGATGTGGAGAATCTGAGCGAGGAGGAAGCAGCGCGACTTCTGGAGGAGGAAGCATGAGCATGACACCCGCCAAGCGCCTGCGCCGCCGGCTGGAGGGCGGGAAGATCCTGCCGGCCATCGGGGTGTATGACGTGTTTTCGGCCTCGGTGGCCGGTCGGCAGTTTGACGCTGTTTTTCTCAGCGGCTTCAGTTTCGCGGCCAGTCATTACGGCCTGCCGGACATTGGGTTTATTGCATGGCCTGATATGGTTGCGCTCGCGCAGCGCGTGCGGGGCATCCTGCCGGATCATCATTTGATTGTTGATATTGACGATGGCTATTGCGATGCGGAAGTTGCGTGCCACGTGGTGTCAGAACTGGAGCGGGCGGGTGCGTCTGCGGTGATTCTGGAAGATCAGCAGCGGCCCAGGCGGTGCGGGCATTTTGAGGGGAAGGAGATCATGCCGCTGGAGGGGTATCTGAAGAAGCTGGAGAAGGTGCTTTCGACGCGGCGGGAGTTGCTGGTGATTGCGCGGACGGATGCGTCGGACGCGGGTGAGATTTTGCGGCGGGCGCGGGCGTTTTCGGAGGCGGGGGCGGACGTGATTCTGGCGGATGGCATTCGTGATCTTTCGTTGCTGGGGCTGCTGTCGGATGCGGTGGATCGGCCAATTGCGTTCAACCAGATGCGCGGGGGCAAGTCGCCGGCGTGCTCGCTGTCGGACCTGCAGGGGCGGGGCGTTTCGCTGGCGATTTTTTCCACGCCGTGCCTGTTTGCGGCGCAGGCGGGGATGGAGTCGGAGCTGCGGGCTTTGAAACGCAATGGCGGCTTGCTGCCTGGCGGGGATGATGCTGGAGTGGGGATGGCGGAGTGTTCCAGGCTCCTGGCGGAGAATCTCGCCCGGCGCGACAAGCCGCGACCATTGGCGCGTCGGAACAGGGCGACGATGAAGGCGCGTTAACGGCTGGATGTTGTGATGGAGCAGATCAGCCAACGGATCAATGAGCTTTCGCCGGCGAAGCGGGCATTGCTGGAGTGCCGGCTGCGAAACAAATCGGCGGCGTCGCAGGGCATCGTGCGGCGTAAGGGCGCGGGGGGGCCGATTCCGGCATCGCTGGCGCAGCAGGAGATGTGGCTGGCCCAGCGGCTTGATCCGCACGGCAGCGCGTACAACCGCCCATCCCATATCCGCCTGCGGGGCGCGCTGAACATTGAATGTCTGGAGCGTGCGCTTTCTGAAATCGTGAGAAGGCATGAAGCGCTGCGCACCGCATTCATTGGAAGTGATGGGGTTGCGATGCAGGTGGTTGGGGAGGCGGCGCCGATTCAACTTCAGCTGACGGACCTGAGCGGCCTGGCGCAGGACCAGCGGATGGAGCGCCTGCAGGCGCTGGCGGGGGCGAGCGTGAGTCAGCCATTTGATCTTGCGCGGGCCGATTTTCAGGGCGGGGCTGGTGCGGATGGAGGCGGCGGAGCACGTGCTGCTGCTGAGCGTGCATCACATCGCATTCGATGGGTGGTCGATGCAGGTGCTGCTGGGGGAGCTTGCACAGATTTATGATGCGTTTGCGCAGGGGCTTGGTTCGCCGCTGAGGGAATTGAAAATTCAATATGGGGACTATGCGCTGTGGCAGCGCGGGCGGCTGGAGGGCGGAGGGATGGGGGCGCAACTGGATTACTGGAAGCGCAGCTTCGTGAGGATCTGCCGCCAACGCGGTTGCCCGCGGACCACGATGGGGCGGGCGGGAAGTCGAGGCTGGATCGGCTGTCGATATTGCTGGGGCCGGAAGTTCAGGCGTGTATTAAGCGTTTTGCGGCTGACGCTTCGGCCACTTTGTTTATGACGATTTTGTCGGCATTCGAAGTGGTCTTGGCTGGGCGCTGTGGCGGGGAGACCGTCACGATTGGAACGCCCACCGCCGGCCGGGTGCATGTGGATACTGAGCCGTTGATTGGGGTGTTTATCAACACGCTGATCCTCAGGACGAGCCTGGCGGGCGACCCGAGTTTTCGGGAAGTCGTGAAACGGGTGCGTGAAACGACGCTGGGGGCGTTTGGGCATGCCGAGATACCAGCGTCGCAACTGATGAACGCCGTGCATCCGAGGCGGGGGATGATGCCGCCTTACAGCATCATGTGTCAGGTGCGGAATGTGCCGAAGGCTGAGAATGCGAGTGACTTGTTGGAGATGGAGGAGCTTTCGATTCAGGATGCGGCCGCGGGGTTCGATCTGGCGCTGGAGATTATGGAGCGCGCGGATGGGCTTTGCTTCGAGGCGTTGTATGACGGCGGACGGTTTGAGAGTCGTACGATTGACCGGCTGCTGGATGACTTGAAGCACGTTCTCTCCACCGGCATCGCCAATCCAGATTGGCGGCTGTCGGAGATTCTCCGGGCGGTCGGTCCTGCGTATGCGCCAGCGGCGGCCGAGGTTGGTAACGCGACAACCTTTCTTGACCTGTTCCGCGCGGGTGGAGCAGACGCCCGATGCGCCGGCCGTGGAACATGGGGGGCGGGGGATGAGTTATCGCGAGCTTGACGTGCGGTCGGAGCAGATCGCGGGGCGGCTTTTTCGGATGGGGGTTGGGGGTGGGAAGCTGGTGGGATTGTGTCTGGAGCGTGGTCTGGATGTTGTGGCGGCCATGCTGGGGATCTTCAAGGCGGGCGGTGCTTACGTGCCGCTGGATCCGACATATCCGCCGCAGAGGTTGGCGCTCCTGATTAACGACTGCCGGGCAGCCGTCATAGTGACACATACTGCTTTGATGCATTGCCTTCCCGGTGGCGTAGCCACCTGCTGTCTGGACGTTGAGGAGCCTTTGCCGGCGTCGGGCGAGTCTCAGCGTGAGGCGCAGGCCCCAAGCGTCGACGATCTGTCTTATGTCATTTACACGTCGGGGTCGACTGGCGTTCCCAAGGGGGCGATGATCGAGCATGGGGCGCTGGCGAGCTTTATTCGGGGGGCGGCCGGGCCATTTGGAATCGCGCCCAGCGACCGCGTGCTGCAATGCGCGTCGATTAGTTTTGACATGAGCGTGGAAGAAATTTTCCTGCCGTTGGCGATGGGCGCGACGGTGGTGCTGCGGGGTGAGAATATGCTGGAGTCGGCGGGGACGTTCCTGCGGCAGTGTGAGCGGGAACGGATCAGCATGGTGATTTTACCGACGGCGTTTTGGAATGAGCTGACAATTGGACTGCGGGATCATGGGTTGTCGTTGCCGCCTTCGATGCAAACGGTGATTTTTGGGGGGGAGCGGGTGCTGCCTGAGCGGGTGGCGCAGTGGAAGGAAGCTGTTGGGGAGCGGGTGAGGTTGATTCATCATTACGGGCCGACGGAAACGACGGTGGCCGTCACGGCGGCGGATTTGAATGGGCTGCCGGCGCGGGATGGGGCATGGCGGGAGGTGCCGATAGGGTGGAGTTTTGTGACGGCCGATCTTCACGTGCTGGATGAGTCGCGAAGGCCGGTGGCGCGGGGGGTGGCGGGGGAGCTTTACGTGGGGGGGCCGCAGTTGGCGCGGGGTTACTTGAATCAGGCGGAGCTGACGGCGGCGAAATTTGTTCCTGATCCGTTTTCCAATGGCGGGGGTGACCGCTTGTATCGCACGGGCGATCTGGTTGTGCAGTTGCCCACGGGGGAGCTGCAGTTTTTGGATCGCATCGATCAGCAGGTCAAGATTCGAGGCTTTCGAATTGAGCTGGGGGAGATTGAATCCAGCCTCTTGATGCACCCGGCCGTTGCACAGGCCGTGGCGATTGCGCGTGACGAAGGGTCGGGGGAGAAGTCGCTGGTGGCGTGCGTTGTATTGAAGGCCGGCGGGGTTGCCAGCGCGGTGGACTTGCACGAGTTTCTCAGGCCGCGCCTGCCGCAGCACATGCTTCCGGCGGGCTATGCGACGCTGGCGCGGTTGCCGCTTAACGCGAACGGGAAGGTGGATCGTCGGGCGCTTCAGGATGCTTCGTTCACGCGGCCCGCGCAGGAGCGGGGGTATGAGCCGCCGCGGACGATTCTTCAGTTGCAACTGGCGGATATTTTTCGGGAGCTTCTGGGCATTGAGAGGGTGAGCGTGCGCGATGATTTTTTCGATCTTGGAGGCCATTCGCTTTTGGCGGTGCGCCTGCTCGATCGGATTCAACAGGATTGCGGCAAGGAATTGGGCATCGCCGCCCTGCTGGCCGGGGCCACGATTTTTGAAATCGCCGAGGCGCTGTTGCGGCAGAACGAGGATGCGGCATGGTCGCCGCTGGTGGAGGTGAAGGCCGGGAGCCCAGGTGTGCCGCCACTGTTTTTCGTGCATGGCGACGTTTATGGCGGCGGGTATTACTGCGCCAGCCTTGCCCGGCATCTGCCGGCGGCGCAGGGATTTTTTGCGTTGCAGCCGTTTGGGTTTAATGGACAGCCGGCGCCGGTGACGATTGAGGAAATGGCCGAGGAGTATTTGCGGCACATGCGCGTGATTCAGCCGCGCGGGCCGTATGTGCTGGGGGGATTCTGCAATGGCGGCTTGATCGCGTTTGAGATGGCGCGGCGGCTGGAGGCGCGGGGTGAGCGGGTTGGGGCGGTGGTGCTGATTCGGTCGTCGGCCAGCCTTGTCGGCCGGCGTTTCCTGCATAGCCTGGTGAGCGAGATGGGGAATTGGATGCGGCTGACGCCGGCCCTGCGGCTGGGAGTGTTTCTTCGGATCGACCGGTATCTGACCAAGTGGCGCGAGAGCGCGAAGATGGGAATCCGAAAGCGTTTGAGCCTGCTGGCGGGGAAAGTGGCTTGGGGGCCGGGACGGCTGGAGTCCATTCTGCGGCGGGCGCGCACGCATGAAGAGCGGCGGCGATTGGCCGGCCCGGCAGTATCGCCCGAGCGGCGGCGGCACAACATCACGGATCATTTGCGGCGGGCGATGCGGGGGTATCGGCCGTTGTTTTATCCGGGGAAGCTGCATTTCTTTTGGCCGGCCGAGGAGCGTGCGGCGCTGGGGTCGGACAGCAGCGCCGGGTGGCGCGGGTGGCGCGTCAGGTGGAGGTGCGGTTGATTCCGGGCGCTCATATGACTTGTCTAACGACGCATATTGAAACCGTCGGGCGGGAGTTGGCGAAGTGCATTTTGGAGGCGGCGTTGGCGGGGGCAGGCGAGGGGGACACCAGAAGCACACTGCGGCGTGAGCAGCCATTTGGATCGGCATCCGATGAACACCGAGAGCGCCGGCCGAAGCCGGTGAGGTATTGCGAATGAAAGAGTCGTACGGTGAAGGAATAGCCAACCACACCGACCCCGAGTTATGCGGGCACGCCCGCGAGGACGTGGTCCGAAGCGTTGACAGGGGCAAGTGCGGGCTGGGTATTGAATCCCGAAACAATCAGGTCCGGAGTGCCGACGCGTCTTCGGTGGCGTGGAAGGCAAAACCGCCGGCGGTCGCAAAAGCGAGCCGCAAGGTGGACTCCGCGGGATCAGAGGCCCCATGCACGCACTGAAACACCTCGCAGATCAATCACGCCAAGCGGGAGTGGTCTGCCGCAAGCCAGGCCTTGCGACTGGAAGCCGGGAGATCCCAGGGTCGGCCGCCCCAAGCTCAGCGGCCCGTGTCGTGAATCCCTTAGAAGGAGACCGACGACAATGAACGGACCTGGGAAGTCGGACAAGCCCGTAGTACCGAGCGGTGGGCCAGGCCCGCCGGGAACACCCGCGAACCAGCCTGATGCCGGGCGGCCAACGGGGCAACCCCCCGAGGGCTACCTGGCATTCTGGGAGCGGATGGCGCATGAATAAGATAAGGGGTCATTCATCTTATTGAATAAGATAAGATGAATAAGATAAGGGGTCATTCATCTTAAATAAGATAAGGGGTCATTCAAAATAAGATAAGGGGTCATTCATCTTATTGCAGCTCGTCGTCCATTCCGCTATCCGCCGTCTATGCCCCGCTCCCCTCGCGCCGTCGAAGCCGGCATGACCTATCACGTGCTCAACCGCTGCAATGGCCGGATGCGCATCTTCCATAAGCCTGCGGACTACGATGCCTTTCTCCACCTCCTCCAGCAGGCCAAAGAACGCATCCCCCTCGACGTGCTGGGCCTGTGCCTGATGCCCAACCACTGGCATCTGGTCCTTCGCCCATCTGGCCGCGACGACCTCGCCGCCTTTATGCGCTGGCTCTCCACCGCCCACGTCCGCCGCCACCATGCCCACTACCACTCTCCCCCGGGCCACCTCTACCAGGGCCGCTACAAAAGCTTCCCCGTCCAGGATGATCTTCACCTGCTCACGCTCCTGCGCTACGTCGAGGCCAGCGCCCTGCACGCGGGCCTCTGCCCTGCCGCCAACGCCTGGCCGTGGAGCAGCCACGCCCTCCGCCAGACCCCGGAGGGCCGTGAGCTCCTCTGCGACTGGCCCGTAGACCGCCCGCGGAACTGGAGTAAGCTCTTGGAAGAGAAACTGCCGGACACCGAAGCCCAGCGGCTCCGCACCAGCATCCAGCGCGGCCGGCCCTACGGCTCGGAGCAGTGGACGCGAGCCGCCGCACAGCGCCTGAACCTGCAATCCACCCTCCGCCCCAGAGGCCGCCCGAGGAAGAACCGGCAGAAATCATGAGTGACCCCTTATCTTCTTCGCGCAGACGCTCAGTGAAGTGGCCGCCAATCCCAAACACCTGGGCGCCAGGATCGGCTTCATCGGCATCCTGCACACCTGGGGCCAGAACCTGTGCCTGCATCCGCACGTCCACTGCGTCGTCCCCGGCGGCGGGCTGTCGCCCGATGGCTCGCAGTGGATCGCCTGCAAGCCCGGCTTCTTCCTGCCGGTGCGGGTGCTCTCCAAAGTCTTCCGCGGCAAGTTCATCGACCTGCTCAAGACAGCGCGCGGACGCAGGGCAAGCTCGCTCGGCGTCGAGAGCGACGGCGACTTCGCCCGCCTGCTCAACGCGTCGGTGAAGCACGACTGGGTCGTCTACGCCAAGCCGCCCTTCGGCGGGCCCGAGCAGGTGCTCAAGTACCTGTCCCGCTACACCCACCGCATCGCCATCTCCAACCGCCGGCTGGTGTCGATCGACGATCAGACCGTCACCTTCAGCTGGAAGGACTACGCCCACGGCAACCGCCCGCGCACGATGACGCTGGACGGAGCAGAGTTCCTGCGGCGCTTCCTGCTGCACGCCGTCCCCAGCGGCTTCATGCGCATCCGCCACTTCGGACTGCTGGCCAACCGCGTGCGGACGGCAGAACCTGGCGACCTGCCGGCGCCTGCTGGCGATGGACCCGGCCACCGCGACCCAGCCCCTTACCCTCCGGCTGGCGCGGGCCAATCGCCGTGAACACGAACGCTGCCCGCTGTGCGGCCTGCGGGCGCATGATCCCCGGGCCGAATCTTTCGCCGTTGCAACTGCGGCACGGGCACTGCGGCTGGATTCGTCTTGATGCCTGATGGTTGTCGAGTATCACATCTTCGACTCGGTCGACGCTTGCCGCTGATCGGCATGAGCGCCGGCCTGTCTGCGCCTGCGTGGCGTTTCGACGGTTTTGTGCTGTCGGCTGACGGTGCCCGATCGCTCGGTCACGCGGCCGCCGCGGCCTCAAGACGCTGAATCGGGGTTCTTCGCGCTCCCACCCTTGTGACACGACAAGCCCCACACCTTCCCGATACAATCCCCATAGAGGCACGACCGGTTCAGTTCAACCGACTTTATGCGGAGTGCGACCACGCCCCTATCCATGATCGAGCGAGAACCCGCGCACTCCACATAAAGTCCTCTACGTTATGTCGCAGAGACAACCGCTTTATCGCAGGCTGTTCAGGTTAGGCGCACTTTTGTTTATGTTCGTCGTGCTGGTTGACATGATCGCGATGTTTCCCGCGCGCGACGGTTCTTTTCTGGCGCAGACAATACAGCCCTCAGCGCGTTGGATAACTGGAACGCCAGTGTTTTTCTTTCTTCCAGCGATTGGAATTCTGCTCGTCCTCGTCGCGTTGGCGTTGTGGCTCATTCGGGGCCGATGGCCTGCTGCATAACCACACGTTGCAATGGACCGGCCCCGCGTCGCGTTCTAGTAACTGGAAGTCCTTCGGCGCGGCCCGGCCATTGAACGTTGTCCGTCCATTCTGCGTCGGAACTGCGATGGGGATCGGCGATGCGCCAACAAAGTTCTTGCTTTGACAAGTGACAATTCAAAGGGGTCGGGAGGGCTCTGTAGAAAACCTCACTGAATTAGCATAATGTTGTGCGTAATCACCCGCAGCAGCATGTCCCGGCAGCGGCTCCAATGGCTGCGGCCACGCAACGCCGATCCCAGGTTCCGCTTGAGCATCGAGAAGACCGTCTCCACCTGCGGACGCTTGCGATAGCCTTCTTGTTGAATCGCGTCTTCATCAGCCGGCGGTATTTGTCCGTCGGCAGTGCGTTGGGATCCTTCGGCGGCCGGCCATGTTCCGGCGGGATCGTCGAACGCATGCCGTGATCCTCCCGCAGCAGGCGGTGGTTGTGCGCCGAATCGAAGCCGGCGTCGCCCACCATGTGCCGCACCGCGATCGAAGCGCGGCAACTCCGCCAGCACGCCGTCGAGTTGGTCGATGTCCGGCGTGGGCCCGGCCGAGGCGACGGCGGCGAGAATCGCGTGGGTGGCGCAGGAGATGATGAGCATCAGCTTGCCGTAGCGCTTGTAAGTCATGCGTTTTTTCGGCTCTTTTCCCTTCTTTTTGACGCTGCGTGCGCCAGATGAAGTAGCGGCTGGCGTGGTGGGCGTCAAAGCCGCTGGAATCGACGGCGGCATAGGCGAACGATCTTGCGAGCGCCCGAGGATTCGACGGACCGTGTCGGCGATCAGGCGTCGCACGCGATCCAGCTTGAGCAGCCTGTCGGCTGGCCTTCTGCAGCGTGGTGAAGTGCGGCACGACCGTGCAGCCCGATGGCTTCTCGCAGGTCCGAGCAGTCGATCAGAAGCTGGCAGACGCCGCGATAGTCCTTCTTCTCGAACTCCTTGAGCACGAGGCAGGCGAACAGTTGAGGCTGGGTGAACTTTTTGGGGCTGAACTTGTGGGAATAGTCGCTGAAAGCTTCCTTGCCGGCAGCCAGCGCGACCATCGCCACCGTCCTTGGCGACTTGCTGGTGATCATGATACCAGTAATACGTTTTGCGGGTTCGCCGGACTCAGCAGGGGAAGAGGGGTTTTCTACAGAGCCGGTCGGGCGTCTTTGATTGATCTTACCCGTGGCCGCCCGCGTGCCCGCAGCGTCGATTCCAGCCCCAGGTGCTTCGCCGTCCGGCGCTGCCCGACCCCTTAGATTTTCCCAACTGGTGACACTGTCGCTGCGTTACAACACCTGCCACTCTCTCCATTGTCCCAGACGAATATTGGGGTACGATCTACATATGAAGTGGATTTTTCACACGCTTGTAGCTGCCATGCTCGCACAAACTTTGTACGCGGCACCGACTACCAAGACTGTAGACGTACGACAAACCCTCTTGGCAGATGCAGTCGCCTTTGCACACGCCATCGATGTCGGAGATGAAATGACAGCGAAAGAATTCGCTTTCGGAGGTGAGAAAGAGATGCTCCTGCTTGAGTCAATGGCAGCGTTGACGCGAAGTGAGGTACACCTTCTAAAAGTCGCGAAGCAGCGTTTCGGAGAGGATGGAAAAGGACTTGCGGGGGGCGTCACAGAGCCAGGGTTGGAAGGTCTTGTCAAAGAGTCAACGATCGAGTTAGATCATGATACGGCAATTGTTAGGCAAAACCCTACCACTATTTTATTGAACTTAAAGCTATCAGATGGGAAATGGCTCGTCGATATTTCAGGGTCCATTGAACGCGATGCACTTAGGCAAATACCTTTACTTCAGAATGCTGCAAAAGCGACCGACTTGACTGCACAGGAAATTATCGACGGCGGGTACGCCTCTGCCGCCGCCGCTCGAGACGGATTGACCATAAATAAGGCAACACAAGGGAAAGGCCTTCCGGTATCTCCGAAGGCGGCAACGCGGCCAAATCCGTGATACTGACCAGCTGCGTCACTGTTTACCGTCACCAGGAAATCGGCATTCTGAGTATGGTGTTCCAGTTGTGCCCGCCATATCGGTGGCAGCCTCAACTGTTTTTTAGAGGCAAGATGGCGGTTTTGGCATCTGACGGTAAACAGTTACGACAAAATGGCGGGGTATGAAAGCATCCATCCCAAGGCAGATCCTAATTGCAATCGTTGGAATTGCCGCTGTTCTGCTTGTCACCTCAATTCCGACTTTTGTGGCCTATACTCACCGACCTTTGTTTCACAACCGGTTTCTGCGGCATCCAGAGGCCACATTCCCTCGTTGGCAGCGAGTTCCACCTCCGTTTATCAATGATGCGAGTGAATTAGTGTTGGTGGATGAGAAAATGAATATGCTTGTCGTCATATCTGATATCGGAGACAGCTATACACTCGTGTGTGATGAGTTCCGTGCCTCAGTAGAAATTCCCGCTGGACGTGCAGATAGAACAATCAATATCCGACCTATTTCGAACAGTATAATAATCTACACTCTCAATCGGCCCCCGGTGATTCACCAATTAGGCCCAGGCGAGGCGTCAGCACAATTTTACGAGTTCCGGACAACCATGCAGTCTATCGCACAATTGCACCAGAATCGGTAGTAGGAGGGTGTCCGTTCCGCCAACCCTCCCTCCCATTCCATAAAGATCGATTCATTCGCCAGCCGGCGGCACTTCTCTTCCACCAATCGCTCAAAAAGAGCTCGGCGCCTACAGCACGGCCGCCACCACGCTCGAAAGCGGCTACACGCCGGTTGCGATGCTAATAGTCCATCGGCACATCCCCGAATTCTCCCTTATCCACTGTCCACGACAGAAATCGCACCGACGCCCCCATGGACGCGGCGATAGCGACGGCGCTGGAGCCACACGAGAGGAAGCGGCATTGTGACGGCGGTGTTGCCCTTGGGGTCGATGCTCGTGGCGGGGCGAGACAGAGCAGAATGACGATCACCGTTTAACCGATTGTTGAGACTCCAACTGCATCTCTAGGGCGTCTGCGACCTTGTCATAGTGTACCACCTCAAGAAGCAATTCGGGACTTAATGGGGCTTGGTCAACGGGTCCGCCCTGCGCTAGAAGGTCTTCCAAAGTAGTCGGACGTTTGCCATGGCTACGAAGGAAATGAACATACAGCCTAATCTGTCTAGCGATCTGCTGAAGCGTCAAGTCATTGGGGGCCGTTGCGGTCAGAGGTGGTATCGCATGCTTCTCGCAAAAAGCATGTTCAGCCCTTACGCCGTTTTCAATCTTAAGAAAGATTAGTAACGTCAACTCACCACAAACTTCACAATGAGTTGTCATAAGATCCTCTTTGATAATTAAAATGTTAAGATTAAGTGCAATTAATAGTGACGTTCGGCGAGGTCTTGCCGGCCGGCCGCACGGTTGAGAACATGGTAGGCGATGCCGCCGCTGGCGATGCGAAGTCGTCTGGGCATGAAGCCAATCGTGACAGTCTTGGAGCGGAATGTCAATCAATGACTCCCGACCCCTTAGAGTTTCTCAAGGGCAGCTCACCAAGGCAGTGCAAACTGTACCTATTCACCTTTACAGACGGCTACAGTTTTACATTTTCAAGATGGCGCCGTCTGCCGATGTGGTTGCTACCATCTGATTTCGAAGTAGATGAACCGTAGTCATCCAGTCTAATACAACTACGACAACCGGAAGCGCAATCAGAAACTGAAAAGGATAATCAACAACAAGGCGAAGAACTTCATTCAAATAACTTAGTACCCCTAAAAAGGATATTGCCATCGACCATTTAATTGCCTTGCGGGCATCGTGCAGTCAGTCGGGGCCAAGCGATGAAATCGCATATCAAGCTTAAAACAAAACCCATACCGGCAGTACTGAGGATTACATATCGAGGATCTGAGGTGAACGACACGTTGATTGACAGCACATACTGCCATCGAAACCTGGTACCCAGTCTGGGCAACTCGGACTGTATATACTACGCCCACAAGAAACAATGTCTCAATGATGCGCAATGTGGTCAGAGCGAACATATGTCCTCCAAAATAAGCTAAGCTCAATAAGAATCACTCTATCGCCAATTCACCATGACTGCGCAGTTCTTATGAACGGCCGAAATTTGATCACCACGGCTACTTAACTTTGTCCCATCCATAAATCGGTGCAAGATAGCTATATATCGCAACGAACACTTGGACAATTGCAGCTAGAACAAAAAATACTGACGTTAAATAAAATCTCCAGATAAACCATTTTTTCCGCCCCTCTATAGCCGCTCTTTTCCCGAGCCATCTACAGAAGAGAGCGAATAACAGCCAGAACAGGGCGATCCCCATATTAAAGAAGACGAACGTCCAGGGTCCGACCTCTATGCTTCTGGTGCTAGCAGGCATATGTTATTTCTCACCGTGCAAAAAAACGGGCAAACATCCTCAGCATTCCACCTCATCATATGCAATCAGTTTGAATTCACCCCCTCAAAAATTCTAAGGGGTCGGGAGTCAATTCTCAATATTCACCTGCCATTTCAGCCAGAATCGTACAGTCTCCGCCTGAAAATCTCCAAGGGTCGGAACTCCACCACCGCATCCGCCCGGCCCGCCCCTTCCACTCCGCCCACCGCCCCACCACCCCTCGCCCACTCCCGTCCCCTCCACCTCCACCCCACACGAAATCCATCCCACGAACCCCCTCCATCCGTGTTCATCCCTGTCCATCAGTCGCCAGCCACAAGAAATATTTTCCTTGACATGACCCTAACATCCTTCATACAATACCTCTAGCTTCTTGCATCTTCCGGGGGAACATCAATGCCCACAGCATCCCATCCCAGCACCCACCAAAATCCCGAATGCACATCCGGGGCTTCTTTGCCCGCCCTCCGCCAAGCCATCTTCAGCACCGATTCGTCGTGTCGTTTGGTGGTCGGTTATGTGTCCTTTGGTAGTCGGTTAGTGGTCGATTGGTGGTCGGTTACGTGTCGGTTGGTGGTCGATTGGTGGTCGGTTATGTGTCGCTTTTTACAAGCCACTTTTGGCCTAAACCCTTGTCAATCCTCACCCCCCTCCCAAATTCCCCTGCGAAACTCAATTGCAACAACACAAAACCCACCCAAACCGACCACTATCCCATCACTGCCGTCCATGGGCATTATCCCAATCCGACTCCGTTCATCTCAACACTCCTTCACTCTCGCCGTCGCCGGCCGTCCCTCACTCCGCACCGTCTGCTCCAATCCCAGCCGTTTTTTGCGCACAAAAATCGTCCACCGCCCGCCCTTGCGACCTTGGACTTGCTGCCCTCATGGGCTATCGTAACGCCGCACTGGAAGGGCAACCTGTCAACCCAATGAAACTCGCGGCGGCGGAATTTGAGCGATTGGCCCTGGAGCAGTTAGACCTGCTCTACCGCATCGCACGCCGTCTCACCCGCGACCCAAATCGTGCCGAAGATCTCGTCCAGGAAACTTTTGTGCGTGCCCTCGCCGGCCGCGACGGCTTTGATCTTCAGGTCTACGGCATCCGCCCCTGGCTCCTGCGGATCATGCACAACCTTCACCTCAACCGCAGCCAGCGCGAAAAACGCCAGCCCGCAGCCATGGACGACGAACATCTCGAGGCCGCCGGGTCCGCCAATTCGCCAGCCTCCCCATCGATCCCAAAAGCTTCGACGGCATGGACGAACGCCTTGTGGCAGCCATCGACGATCTTCCGGCGGAATACTCGGCCGTCCTGATGCTCTGGGCGGTGGACGATCTGGCGTACAAGGAAATCGCCGACGCCCTGGAAATACCCATCGGCACGGTGATGAGCCGCCTGCACCGCGCCCGCCAGCGCTATCGGACGCGCTGCGGCACATACGCGCAGAGGAGGGGATCATCCGGGAATAGATAAGCCTCTTTTGAAGTTAAAGCTAAGTGGTAGCCCGGTCCGGCCATTCACATCCGGCCGCCGGGCAACACATTTTTGAACTCGCGGCGATCTCGAATCGTCCGATTGGTACAGCAGTCAGCATGAAATTTCGTGCAACAATGAGCCAGGAAGACCGCTCAAATTTTGATGATCCGGCCCTGAAAGCCGCCCTCAAGCGCATCTACCAGCCTGAGGCCGCGCCCGATGCATTGCGCCGCACGAATCGGTAATCTTTTCGCCGCCTCCGCCTCAGACGCTGCCCCCGCGCCTATTCTCATTCAACGATCACAGATTTTCCGCAGCCCTCTTCTCCGCTTTGCCCTCGCCGCCATCCTGCTCGTGGCCGCGGGCGGCCTTGTCTACCGCGCCTACTTTCGCAAGCCCGCCAACAACGCCATCATCGCCCACGCCTTTCTCGATGCCATGGTCGCCCGCCATGACGGGTGCTCCGCCGCCGGCGATCATCACAATATTGGCGGCGACGACTACGCCCGCATTGGCCAGATCATCAGCGGCCGCCTTGGCCACGGCGTCTTGTCCTGCGCCCTGCCCGGCTGGAAATTCCGCGGCGCTCCATCTGCCCCGTCGATGGAACGGGCTCGTGTCACCTGGTTTTCGACGGCCCAAACGGCGACACGCTCTCTATCCTGTCCGTCGCCGGCGGCGAGGCCGTCCATCACGAAGGGTGGGATATTGAAGACGTTGAAGGCCACCCGCTGGCCGCTCTGGTGCGCGGCAAAACCATCTACTGCCTGGTGGCCAAAAGCCCCACGCACGACGTGAAGATCGAGCAACTCCAGAAAATGCTGACCGACCACACAGGAGACATTGTCACGGCCGCGACCGCCCCCGTCGCCACGCACGGAGACGAATTGATGCACGACGATCAGAGTCCACTCAACCGCATCACCGTCGCCGGGCAATAGCGTCAAGGTCGCTTCGTCACCGGGTCCGCCCTTTCCGTTTTTTCAAACCTTCGCATAGGATCGCCTCATGGACGATCGCCCCAAGCCAACCCCCTTCCAGCTAAAGCCGGCCTCGGAGACTTCCGGCGAAAGCGTCAAGGAAACCATCGAGTCCATCCTCATCGCCTTCATTCTCGCCTTCGTTTTCCGAGCGTTCGTCGTCGAGGCATTCGTCATCCCTACCGGCTCCATGGCCCCGACGCTATTGGGCGCTGGCATATGCGCCTTCCGCTGTCAGGATTGCGGTTATCAATTCGACGTCAACTACGGCAACGCTCACAGTCACGATGAGCCCGACGTTCCCAAGTTCAGCAACGCCATCCTCTCGATGCACTGCCCCAACTGCGGCCACAAAGTGCCCCGAGAAGACGCTCGCGACCCCGCGCAGGCCGCCTACAACACCCCCGTCTACTACGGCGATCGCATACTGGTCCTGAAATATCTCTACCTGTTGGAAGAACCGCGCCGATGGGACGTGGTTGTCTTCAAAAGCCCTTATGTCCGCGACCAGCCAGCCAGGGATTGGTACACGATCAATTACATCAAGCGTCTGGTGGGCAAGCCAGGCGAATCCATCATGGTCCTCGATGGGGACGTGTATGTCGGCCAGAAAGACAACGGCAGGGAAATGAAATGGGAGATCCAGCGCAAGCCGCGCAGATGCAGGATGCGTTGTGGCGAATCATCTACGACAACGATTATTACCCTCAGACAGAAGACTGGCATCAGCCCTGGCAGTCGGCGGAAGAAAGCGGCTGGAAAAATGACGACAAGCGCATCTTCACCTTCGACAACATGTCCGGCGACGGCACCCTCAAGTTCAACGCGGACTCAAACCCCGCCCGATCATGGCAGCCGTTCACCGACCGCCTGGCCTACGACGAAACGATGAACCAGGCGCGATCACTTTACCTCTATGACCAGCGGGTCAACGGCGAAGGACCCAGCAAAACGATCGTGAATATTGCTCGACCCGTCGAACAAAATGACTTCTACGCCGCCGACGCGTACAGCGATACACCCTCGGCCTTCCACATGCCGCGCTGGAATGTCAGCGACTTAAAAGTTTCCTTCTTCCTCGACCGCATGCGGGGGGACGGGCCCGTTGACGTTGTCGCCACAAAGCTCGGCCACGAATTTACCGCTACGATCCGGCCTGACTCCGTCGAACTTTGGCATCAGGGCCCCGCTCCCGCAACGCACGCTGGTTGGCCGCCAGAAAATCACATCCAAAACGGGCACGCCGATGAAGGTGGATTTAATCAATGTGGATTACCGCGTAGCGCTGCGAATCAACGACCAGGAGGTGCTGGCGACGTCTGACGCGGAATATCACCCGGACGTTGAGGAGCTTCGCAAGCTTCATAAGCTGCGCACGCAAGGCGACTACCAGTCAACCAAATCAATCTTTCCGCAGCCGACGGTGTCGATTCATGCGGACCATCAATCGTCGCGCATCACGCACCTGAGCCTGTGGCGCGATGTCTACTACACCCCCGGCTCCAGCTACAACAATAGCAATCAGGATTACGCCGGCATGCCCGAAAGCGACGGCATCTATCTCCACCGCAAGGGCGAGCGCAGTCCCGGCGAACAGTTGGCACGAAGCCTATATCGCCGACGATGAGTTTTTTGTGCTCGGCGACAACTCCATCCTCAGCCTCGACGCCCGCTTCTGGGAGGATGATGTCAAGCTCCTGAAAGACGAAGGCCTCTACGCCGGCTCGCATCGCGTGCCCGGCCGATTCATGATTGGAAAAGCCTTCTTCGTCTACTGGCCGGCCGGCTTCCGCCCCTACTCAGAAAACATGCCCGGCATCGTCCCCAACTTCAGCGACATGCGCTTCATTCATTAAAAGCTGTCGGCGCTTTCCAGCACCTCGGCAGCGCTCAACTCGGCCAGCGGCTTGCCATCAATCACCGTCACGCGCGGGCCGATCGGCCGCCATGTCTTTGAGCACGTTGGCCCAAACAGTGAAACCGTCGGCAGCCCCATCACCCCCGCCAAATGACCCGGCCCGCTGTCATTGCCCACAAACCCGCCCGCCTCCCGCAGGTGGTCCCACAGCTGCAAATAAGTTTGGGGCTGATGCACCTCGAAAGCGCTGCTCAGTTCTTTGACCGCGCGGGCCGCCATCCGCTCCTGCTCCACTTCGCCCAGCAGAAACTTCACCCGCTTGCCCGCCGCCAGCAGTGCATGACCCAGTTCAATGAATTTTTCCAACGGCCAGCATTTTGCGGGCGAGCCGCTTCCCGGATGAATAACGATTGGCCCGCCCGGCTTGGCGCCCCCGCCCAGCCCCCGCTCGCGCAGGGAGCTTAGCATCTGGCGCACACCCTCCTGAAAGGCGTACTGGCTCGAAAGCTGCTGAAGCAGATAATCGCTGGCGTGGCCATCAAAATGCTCGGGCGGCCGGGGGCTCAAAAGATGCAAATCCGCCACCGGGGCAATATGCACCACCTGCTCGGCCCACATCTCCCCAGGCGATGCCACAAAGCTGAAAATCGCATGCGCCGTCAACAGCCGCAACGACGGCTTCGGGAGCAACGCCTTTTCCGTGTACAGCGTATGCCATCCCGCTTCCATGTCCGCCGCATCCATTCCCAGCGCCTTCTCCGCCAGCGCCCCTTCTGCGCATGCGTGATGTAAACAATCCGGCTCTGCGGGAACAGCCGGCCCAGCGCCATCGCCAGCGGCCAGCTCAAAACAAAATCCCCCAGCGCCCCCTGATGGAAGATAAGAACGTTGCGTCGCAAAAGCATAGGAAGTGCGTTGTGGATGGCCATGGTGTTGGTCGATCGGCGTAGCGATGGAATATACACCCATGTCCAGCCAATGCTTGAGATTTACGGTTATCGGCTGCGCAATTCCTACAGCGCTGCTCGATCCATCCCCCAGCCAGCAAAACATCGTTGTCATATAGGACCACGGCCTGCCCCGGCGTTATTGCGCTCTGCGGATCATCAAACTCCACCTCAAATTCATCCGCGCCGGTCATCGTTACCCGCGCCATCTGCGGCTGATGGTTGTAGCGAATCTTGGCCGAACACCGCATCCCGTCTGCCCCTTGCGCGCGGGCTTAAGCAGTTGATCTGCCGCGCCACCAGTTTCCGCCGCAACAGCGCATCCTTCTCTCCAAGCGTCACCCGGTTATCAGACGCCTGGATACCGATCACATACAGCGGCCGCCCCATCGCCACGCCCAAGCCCCGGCGCTGACCAATCGTGAAATGCTGGTGCCCTTCGTGCGTTCCCACCACTTCCCCTTCGTGTACCACCGGCCCCTGCTCAAACGCCTCGGGCGTCCGCCGCTTCACCAGTGCCGCATAATCCTGGTTGGGCACGAAACAAATTTCCTGCGAATCCGGCTTATTAAAAACCGGCAACTGCATCTCCTGCGCAATCTGCCGCACCTCATGCTTTTCGTATTCCCCAATCGGCAGCAGCGTATGGTCCAGCGTCTGGCGGCTCATGCCAAACAGCACGTACGACTGGTCCTTGCGAGAGTCGCGCCCGCGAAGCAAGGCCTTCTCCCCTGTGGCCGGATCCAAACCAACCCGCGCATAATGCCCGCTCGCCACGTACTCCGCCCCCACCGCCTGGGCATACTTCGCCAGCTTTCCAAACTTCAGCCAGTCATTGCAGCGCACGCACGGATTGGGCGTGCGACCGCGGTTATACTCCGCGACGAAATAATCGATTACCCGCCCAAAGTCTTCCTGGAAATTCAGCACATACAACGGAATATCCAGCAGCCCGGCCACGCGCCGCGCATCGGCCGCGTCAAGCACCGAGCAACACCCCTGTTTGCTCTTTGCCGCCGCCGGCGACGGGTCGCACGATTCCCCGCCCTGCGCTCATGCCGCCTCCACGCCATCCGGCGACCCAAGCCGCATGAACACCCCCATCACGTCGTACCCCTGCGCAGCAAAAGCGCGGCGGCCACCGAGCTATCGACGCCGCCGCTCATCGCAAGAACAACCTTGGGCTTGTTGGCCATTGAACCTGATCCTATGACGCGCCCGCTGCGAAGGGAAGGAATATGCACTGCACCTGAAATATTTGACAACGCCGATCGACTGTAGCTATTAATGCTCCTCGTGCGGCGATTGCCTTCCCTGATTCTCCTGCCGGTCTTTCTCGCCCTCGGGTCGGGCGCGGTGGCCTACCTGCACGAGCGCGCCCACCAGGCCGAAGACGCTGCCCAGGCCCAGGCCAACAAAGACGCCGGCCTTCCCGATCAGGAACCGCCCCACCACGACGAATCCAACTGCGACTTTCACGCCCAATTGCATATCCCCCTTGCCAGCGTCGCCTGGGTGCCGTTGCTGATCCTCCTCGGCCTCTTCGTCGCCTTTCTCACGCTCATCTCTCACCCGCTCGTAGCGAAGCGCCTCCCGGCTCGCATCGACTGCCGCGGCCCTCCTGTTTGCTGATGCCCTCTCGTAAGGCTGTGAAATTCGCGGCCTTCCCATCAGTCAAATTCAAACAGGACACTCATGCGCACTTGCCTCCCCCTCTGGGCCGCCCTTGCGGCATTTTCTTCTACGTCCATTCTTCTCGCGCAACCCGCGACCCAGCCCGCCGATTCCCGTCTCGAACGTCTCGAGCAGCGTCTGAATGAAATGGAACGCCAGCTTCAGGCCGACCTCAAAGCCCGCGACGCCGAAATTGCCAGACTCCGTTCACAGGTGAAAGACGATTCAGCCTCGAAAAATGCGGATCAAGACGCCATCGACCAAACCACCCAGGATCTGATGAAGGACATCGAATCCCGCTCGGCCGCCACCCAAACCCTCCGCATTCCCGCCAGCTTCAACCCCGACTTTGCCGTCGTTGGCGATTTTGTCGGCTCGCTCTCCACCAACAAGGCCAACCCCGCCCGCAACCGTTTCGATATTCGTGAAGTCGAGCTTGACCTTCGCGCGGCCGTCGATCCCCGTGCCGACGGCGTCGTTGTGCTTCCCTTCAGCCGCGACGTCTCCGATCCCGTCTTCTTTGACAGAGCTACCGCCAACGGCGCGGTCGACAGCAGCTTCGATATCGAAGAAGCCTACATCTTCCTCCACGACTTTGGCGTCCCCAACCTCACCGCCAAACTTGGACGCTTTCACCTCCGCTTTGGCCGCTGGAACCTCCTCCACAAGCACGATTGGATGACCACCGACAACAACTTCATGAGCCAATCCTTCCTGGGCGCCGAAAGCCTCAATGATTCCGGCCTCAGCCTCAGCTATGTCATCCCGCCAAAGCTCATTGGCAACCAATATGTCGAGGTCATCGCCGAAATCATCAGCGGCGAGGGCGCCGCCGGCAATCCCGTGCTTAACAACGATGCCCTCGTCCACTCCCCCGCCCTCAATCTTCACGCCCTCTGGAACCACGACATCGCCGACAACTGGAACCTCGAGGTCGGCGGCTCCTGGCTCAACGCAAAGCACAACAACGACGATCATCAGCACGTCAATCTCTTCGGCGTCGACACCACCCTCATCCACACCGACCACACCGGAAAATTCAACAACCAGGTCTTCCAATTCGAAGGGATCTATGGCGCGGTTGACAGCGCCCGCCACGACCTGCAACATTCACTCGGCGCATTCTTCATCGCCCAGCAGCAACTCAACCGCGACATCTACGGCGGCCTCCGTCTCGACTGGACCCAGAACGCCCTCGACCAGCACAAGGAAGTCTGGGGCGTCTCCCCCTACGTCAGTTGGTACTGGAGCGAATTCCTGCGCTTCCGCGTCGAATACCAGCACAAACAAGGCGACACCCCGCACGAAGACACCCTCTACTTCCAATGCACCTTCATCTTCGGCGCTCATCCGCCACACCCCTACTGGGCGCTGCACTAACAAATGTCTCGATCGATCAACATTGCAATTGGAGCATCCCCATGAACAAATTATTTTCGCTCTTCGCACTCCTGGTCCTGCTGACCACAACCGCGCAAGCGAACCTCAAGATCGTCACCACGGCCACCGATTACGCCGACATTGCTCGTCAGATCGGCGGCGACAGAGTCGAAGTCCACTCGGTCATGAAAGGGCCGGAAAATATCCACAACGTCATGGCCAAGCCGACCGAGATGGTTTTCCTCAACGACGCCGATCTCTTCGTCCACTCCGGCCTCGACACCGAACCGTGGCACAACAACCTCATGAAGGGCGCGCAACCCCCGCATCATGTTCGGTCAACCCGGCTACGTGGACATGAGCAACGGCATCGAGCTTAAGGAAGTCCCCACCGGCAAGATCGGCCGAGATCAAGGTGATGTGCATTCGTACGGCAACCCTCACTTCACCCTCAACCCGCAGATCGCCCAGCGCATGGCGGTCACGCTCGTCAAAGCCATGATCGCCGCCGATCCCGCCAACGCCGACTTGTACAAAACCAACGCCAAAACGTTCGTCGTCTCGATGGCCGACCTTAGTCACGAATTCAAGGAAAAATTCGCACCCTATGCGGGCCTGAAAGTCGTCACCTTCCACAAAGCCTGGGAATACTTCGCCGATGCAGTGCCCATTGAAATCGTCGGCACGATCGAGCCCAAGCCGTTGATCACGCCCTCGGCGGCGCAGGTCAAGGAAACCATCGACCTGATGAAACAGCAGGGCGTGAAAGTCGTCATTTGTGAAACTTACAGCGACGACAAACTCGCCCAGTACGTGGCCGATCAGGCCGGCGCCAAGATGATCACGCTCCCCGATCACGTCCTGGGCGTGGCCCAGGCTGACACGTATCAAGCCCTCTTTCGCTACAACGTCAACAAGCTCATCGAAGCCGCCAAGGCCGTCGGCGTCGAAGCCAAAATTATCGCAAAGTAATCATGCTCATCACTGTCACCAACGCCCTCTTCGGCTACGACCGACGCCCCGTGGTGCGCGTTGACCACCTCACCCTCCACGCCGGCCAATGCCTCGGTATCTTTGGCCCCAACGGCGCCGGCAAAACCACTCTCGTCCGCGGCATCACCGGCCTACTCAAGCCCCTCTCCGGCGCTGTGACCCGCAACCACTCCACCACCGACCTGCGCCTCGCCTACATGCCCCAGCAACGCACGATGGATTTGCAGTGGCCCATGACCGCCCTTGACGCAGCCTGCATGGCGATCTCCGCCCGCCGCCTTTTCGGTTGGATCGGCCCGGCCACCGCCCAAGTCCGGGCCATGATGGACCACATGAACGTATCCAACCTTGCCCACCTCCCCTTCGCCCGCCTCAGCGGCGGCCAGCAACAGCGCGTGCTGCTGGCCGGCGCCATGGCCTCCGAGCCCAACGTCCTGGTCCTCGACGAACCCACGGATGGCCTGGACATGCACTCTTCCCAATCCCTCCTCGACTTGCTTCGCCAGTTCACCGGCGACGGCCTCTGCACGGTCCTCATCAGCCACGAGGTGGAAGATCTCACTTACGTCTGCGACCAAATCGCCTGGCTCCACCCCGCCGCCGACCCCGGCCAACCCAGCACCGTTCAACTCCTCCCCCCCACCCGCCTCGCCGACGCCATCTCGATCATCCGAAAAACCGCATGAACCCCACGCCCCAGAAATCACACGCTCAACCCTTTAACGCGACACCTCGCGAGGATTTCGAGGCTCTTTCCCCCTGCCCTTTTTCCCCCTCTCCCGGTACTCCAGAGGGATCCCGCGTCAGCGGGAGGTGGAAGGGCTGGGGTGAGGGCTCTTCCTCCGGCAACTTTTCTCTTGATCCTCCTCGCTCTCCTCCTCACCCCTCTCACCCGCGCCAACCCACCACTTTCCGCACCGACACCGAAACGCAATCCCTCCTCAACGACATCGATAAATCTCCCGCCGCCCCCGCCTCCTCCACCGCCACCCCATCTCACAGCAACAAATCCAGCCGCTGGGCCCTCCTCCAACTCTTCGCCCCCGCCCTCATCACCGCCGCCGCCGCCGGCATCGCCGGCAGCATCCTGGGCGTGTTCGTCCTCCTCCGCCGCGAGGCCCTCATGGCCCTGGCCATCCCCCAGATCGTCGCCGTCGGCGCAGCCATCGGCATGCGCAACAACTGGCCAACTCTCCCCCCCGCCCTCGTCGCCGCCGCGGGCGGTATGATCTATTTCGCCGCCTCCAAACGCTGGGGCGCCGCCAGCATCGTTCTTCCCTCCCTCTACATCGGCGGCCTCTCCCTCTCCTTCCTCATCATCGCCAACGCCGGCCAGCACGTTGCCGATCTCCAAAACCTCTTCACCGGCATCGACGTCGCCGTCTCCTGGACCACCGCCCAAATCGCCGCGCCTATCCTGCTCATCGCGGCCATTTCGTGCGCCCTGCTCTGGCGGCGCTGGCTCCTCCTGGCCCAGGCCCCCGCCGCCGCCGAACTCGCCGGCCTACGCCCCGCCCGCTGGGACGCCCTCTTCCTCTCCCTGCTCACCCTTGTCCTTCTCCTGGGCACAAGCGCCCTGGGCGTCGTCATGATCCTGGCCATGCTCTTCCTCCCCGCCGCCACCGTCCTCCCCTGGACCCGCCGCATCCCCGCCACCCTCCTCGCCGCCGCGCTCCTCTCCCTGGTCTTTCTCACCATCGGCTTCGCAGTTTCCAACCAAATGTCCTGGCCCCTCAGCCAGAGCGTGGGCTGCGTCGGCTTTACCGCCCTCCTCCTCTCGCACCTTGTAAGAGTCATCCGAATCTCATAAATCATTCTCCAATCTACTCCCCCTCCGCCCACACCCGCGGCGGCCCCTCTTCGCCAAATAGCTCCACGTGAATCACGTTGGGATTACAGCACACCGGGCAATCCTCCACATACCGCTGCTCATCCCCGGCCGACAAATCCACCGGAATCACGATCCGCTCCCCGCAGGTCGGGCACGTATACGCCGCCTCGTCCGCCGGCCTTCGATGCTTGCGCTTTTTCTTTTTCTTAAAGCTCACGGCCCACCCACCCGCGCGGCCGTTTCAATAACCCGCGCCTCCTCCCCCATGTGCGTGCCTCACCCTTGAACTGCACAATGTTGACGTGCGTCGCCGCATTCATCGCCAGCGCCGCGCCCAGCCATTTCGCTGCACGATCCGCCCACGTCACCGTGCATCGTTCCAGCACCACCCCATCGGCCTGTTCAATCCGAAAGCCCGCCATCCGCGCCTTCTGCAACCCCTGCCCCGGACATGGCCGCAAATCGAGCACGCCGCCCTCGCGCGGGCCCGATCCGCTGACTGCCACCGTCACGTCTTTGAGCGTCACCTGCTTCACCGTCGAATCTTTGCTCCCCCCGACATACACGCCCCCCGCCCCCGGCATCGCACGGCGCTTACGCTGATCACCGACAACTCCCCCACCTTCGACCTGCTCGACCTGGGCCCCACGCTCAGATAAATCGGCTCCCCTTTCCCCCACCATACGTCATCGAATAGCTGCGTCTCGATCTCCATCTCCCGGATCGTCACGCCGCTCACGTGCCCCTGGTCGCGCAACATGATCCCCACGCCGCGATTGCTCCGAATCTTGCAGCGTTCGAACGTCACCTCACGAATATCTTCCACCGTCTCCGTCCCGATTTTCAACGCACATGAACTCGACCTCAGCTCACAGTCGCTCACCCGCACCCGCTCACACGCCCCGGCCCCCGCGAACCGCCCCGTTGTCTTCAGCACAACGCAGTCGTCCCCCGATTCAATCCGGCAGCGGCCGATTCGCACGTCCCGGCTATGGTCCACGTCAATCCCGTCGCAATTGGGCGTCGCAAATCATTCAGGATCGCGATGCCGGTAATCGTCACGTCATCACACCCCGCCAGATGCACACACCACGAAGGCGAATCGTGAAACGTCAGGCCGCTGAGGTGAATCGACTTGCACCGTACACATCGCAACAGCATCGGCCGCCATGGCCCCGGCCGATAGATATGCGGCAACTCCGCCACCATAAACCGCTTCACGCCTCCCTCAATCACGCCCTCACCCCACAACGTCAGATTCTGGGCAGCGTCGGCCAGGATCAGCACCGGGTCGGCGTCGTAATCCTCCCGACGATCGCTGGCAATCAACGTCGTGCCCTTGTCAATCTGCAAGGTGATTCCGCTCGCCAGATGAATTGCCCCTGACCTATAGGTCTTTCCTCCGCCCAGCCGAACCGTGCCGCCTCCCGCCTTGGCCGCCTCGTCTATTGTTCGTTGAATCGCCGCCGCATCATTCGTCGAACCATCACCCGCCGCCCCATGCACGCGCACGTCAAAAACCCGCGGCTGGCCGCCACTGCTGCATCCACAAGCAACAACAGCAAAAAATGCGATGAGAAATCGGCCTAAAGATGCGACTGGTTTTCTCAGATGCAACAACCTCTCTCTACGAAAATCACCGATGTCATCCCAACGATTTGCCGCCGCGCCTCGCATCAAAGAATTATATTGAATCCTTGACACCGAGTGATATTTTATCGGACTAGGTCGATTGTGGGAAAACAGGCCGGCCATGCCGGCTCACGTCAGTTCAGTTTCGTTCACTACCGGGAGGTAGGTATGTCAGTGGGTACAGTCAGGTGGTTCGATACTAGAAAAGGGTACGGTTTCATCGAGAACGATCAGGGAAAGGATGTGTTTGTCCATTTCGCCAGCATCGAGTCCGAAGGCTATCGCACACTGAAACAGGGAGAGCGTGTGGAGTATGAGCAGACCCAGGGCGAAAGAGGCCTGCACGCCCTGCACGTGAAGCGGTCGTATCTCCGGCCCTTCGAACGGCGGGCGCTGGAACTCCAAAACCTCGAACGCGAAGTCATTCAGCGCAGCAACACCGAGTGCCCGACCCAGACGCGTAAAGCGCCCACCCGTCAGACCCCCACGCGCCAGACCGTCGCCGTGCATTGACGAGCGGCTTCTCGTCCCAACTTCCACCTGCGTCTTTCCCTGCGCAGGAAAGGCGTATCACTTCCGCCCTATGCCTCCGTTCTGGTGGGGCTTCCTGGCCGGCCTGGCCGGGGCCCTTATTGCCGCCGCCTTCGCCGCTCGCGCTGCCTATGCGCGCATCATCCGCTTGCAGGAGCGCGCCAAACAGGCCGAACGTCTGGCCGAACTCGGCACCCTCACCGGCGGGCTCGCCCACGAAATCAAAAACCCCCTCTCCACCGTCCAGCTCAACCTCCAACTCCTTCAGGAAGACCTCGCCCCCGAAAACCCGGCCTACTCCCCGCCTGTCCAACCGCCTCAACACCGTCCAGCGCGAAACCACCCGCCTGCGCGAAATTCTTGACGACTTCCTCCGCTACGCCGGCAAGACTCGAACTCGACCGCCGCCCCGTCGAGCTCAACCTCATGCTCGAAGAGCTCGTCGATTTCTTCGCCCCCCAGGCCCAGCTGCAGCGCGTTCAGCTTCGCCACCGCCCCGGCGATGGCCGCCTTGTCGCCGAATCGACGAGCGCATGATCAAGCAGGCCGTTCTCAACCTGATGCTCAACGCCCTCCAGGCCATGCGAAAGCGGCGGCGATCTCATCCTCTCGGCCGACCAGCAGCGACGACGAGACCATCATCGACGTCATCGACACCGGCACAGGCATCTCCCCCGAAGCCGCCCAGCAGATCTTCGATGCCTACTACTCCACCAAAAGCGGCGGCACCGGCCTCGGCCTGGCCATGACGCACCGAATCATCAAAGAACACGGCGGCAAATCACCGTCCAAAGCGAACTGGGCAAAGGCTCCGACTTCCGTATCCATCTGCCGCTCCAGCCCTGAACAGCCTGCAACTTTTAGCGGTTCCATACCTCGTCTCCTCCCGCCAATCACACCATTGCTTTACAATCAATACCGATGAACGAACTCGACTTCCCCAAATCCAACATCCTCATCGTCGACGACGAAAAAGAACACGCACAGGTCATGTGCGAAGCCCTCGAACGCCTTGGCCATCGCTGCGATGTCACCTACAGCCTCGGCCAGGCCCGCTCGCGCCTCGACCAGCGGCACTACGACGTCGTCGTCACCGACCTGGTCATGGAAGGCAAACGCGATGGGCTGGAAATGCTCGACGCCAGCAAGGCGCTCCACCCGGCCCCCCCTGTCTGCTGGTCACCGCCCACGCCGACATCCCGACGTGTAAAGAGGCCATGAACAACGGCGCTTACGACTACATCGAAAAGCCGCTCGACCTCGAATACTTCCGCACCCAGGTCAACCGCGCCGCCGCCAACGCCGCCCTCCGGAAACAAAACCAGGTTCTCCAGGAACAGCTCGACCGAAGGCGCCGGCTTTGAAGGCATCATCGGCCACAGCCCCGGCATGCAAACGCGTCGTCCAGACTGCCCGGCAAGTCGCCCACAGCGATATCCCCGTCCTCATCATGGGCGAAAGCGGCACCGGCAAGGAACTGATCGCCAAGGCCATCCACACACGCCAGCCGCCGCCGCAAACAGCCGCCTGGTCACCCTGAACTGCGCCGGCCTGCCGCGAAACGCATTCTCGAAGACGAACTCTTCGGCCACGTCAAAGGCGCCTTCACCGGCGCGCAGCACCGAGCGCGAAGGGCGCTTCGAGCACGCCGACGGCGGCACCCTCTTCATGGACGAAATCGGCGACATGCCCGCCGCCATGCAGGCCAAGCTGCTGCGCGTCCTGGAAAATGGCGAAGTCGTCCGCCTGGGCTCCAACGATCCCGTCAAGGTCGATGTCCGCCTGATCAGCGCCACCAACCGCACGCTCGAGGAAATGGTCGCCGAAAAACAGTTCCGCGAGGATCTTTATTTCCGCATCAAGGGCGTGACCATCTCCATCCCGCCCCTGCGCGAACGACGCGAAGATATTCCCCTGCTCATCCATTACTTCATGCAACAGGCGGCCGACGATCATCGCAAGCAAATCGACGGCATCCGCCCCGACGCCCAGCAGGTGCTCATGTCCTACGCCTGGCCCGGCAACGTCCGCGAGCTGCGCAGCGTGATCGAACAACATGGTCGTCCTCTCCTCCGAGCCCAAGCTCGGCGTCGACAACCTCCCTCCCGAAATCCGCCCAAGCCGCATCGACACCCACACCAGCATGAGCAACCTCGCCGGCATCAAGCTCGAACACGCCGAAAAAGAACTCATCCGCAACACCTTAAAAATGGTCAACGGCAACCGCGAACAAGCCGCCAAAATGCTCGGCATCGGCGAACGCACGCTTTATCGAAAGATCAAAGAGTACGACCTCCACGACTAACCTCGGGATCTCAATCATGACCCCCCTCCCCTTCCGCATCGGCCACGGCTACGACATCCACCGCCTCCAGCCCGGCGGCAAGCTTGTCCTGGCCGGCGTCACCGTCGCTACCGATCTCTCCCCCATCGCCCACAGCGACGGCGATGTCGTTCTTCACGCCCTGGTCGATGCGCTGCTGGGCGCCATGGGGTGGGGTGATATCGGCGAGATGTTCCCCAACACCGATCCCCGCTGGAAAGACGCCCAAAGCGCCTGTTCGTGCGCGAGGTCTACGCGAAAATTCAGCGCCAATCGTTCCGCATCCTCAATGTTGACGTCACCATCATGGCTGAAAAGCCGACGCCTGAAGGACTTCAAGCCCCAGATGCTCCGCTCGCTTAACGAACTGCTCCACGCTCCGGTCAACGTGAAGGCCGGCACCAACGAAGGCTGCGACGCCATCGGCCGCGGCGAAGCCATCGCCGCCCACGTTGTTGTCCTTGTCGCCGGCGACGTGACGCCCGTCCCTTGACGCACTAGCAACCATGATCCGAATCGCGGTCGACTCGGGACACAATCAGGCCCATCATCCGCAGAGGAAATCGATGCCGACCGCCCGCGCTGCCCGCGCGGCAGCGTCGGCGTGGGATGGGCGCCAGTGCCGAGTGCCCTGCTTCGCTGTCCTTCTCAAAAGTCATCGATACAGTGAGCGGTTATGGAAACCAAGTTGCCGCTGCGTACCGTAGGCTTATTTTTAGTCATACCCCTGGCACTCCTTCTGTTGAGCACCGCGGGGATCGGGTGTGATCGAAATAATAAATCCAAAACCGCCACCACCTCCCCGGCGGCGGCGGGTGGGGGTGCGGGCAAGAGCAAGCCGCTGATCGGCGTGTCGCTGCTGACGTTGAACAACCCGTTCTTCAAGGAGATCGCCGATCAGCTCCAGTCAGAAGGGGCGAAGCGCGGGTATGAGGTGGTGGTGACGTCCGGTGATCTGGATCCTGCCAAGCAGATGGATCAGGTCAAGAATTTTCTGGTGCGCAAGGCGAGCGCGATCGTTTTGACGCCATGCGATTCAAAGAGCATTGGCACCGCGATCGCCGAGGCCAACGCGGCGGGCGTGCCGGTATTTACGGCGGATGTGGCATCGACCGCCTCGGGCGCGAAAGTCGTCAGCCACTGCGCCACCGACAACCTTGAGGGCGGGCGGGTGGCGGGGCGGGCAATGGTGGAGCTGCTCGGGGGCGCGGGAGGCAAGGGGAAGGTGGCGATCATCAATCACCCGGTGGTGGAGTCGGGGCTGATGCGGGAGACGGGCTTCCTCGAGGAGATCGCCAAGGCCCCCGGGATCGAGGTTGTCGCAAAGCTGCCGAGCGAGGGGGCGCGGGACAAAGCCTATGCGGCAGCGCAGGATATTCTGCAGAGCCATCCGGATGTCGATGCGATCTTCGCGATCAATGACCCAACCGCACTGGGTGCGCTGGCGGCGCTGGAAAAGGCCGGGAAGGCCGACAAGGTCAAGATCATCGGGTTTGACGGACAGCCGGAAGCGAAGCAGGCCGTGAAGAATGGCAAGCTGTACGCAACGGTGCTGCAATACCCCAGGCAGATTGCCACGGTGACGATTGAGAGCATCGCGAAGTATATGCGCGGTGAGGAAGTAGCGCCACAGAATCTAATCCCGCCTGCAATCTACCGGCAGGCGGAGGCGAACGGGGATGCGGAGTTGAAGTAGGCGAAGGGATTCTAAGGAAATGCAAGAGCGATCTCATTCCAATTGTTTGTGTTGGCTGGTCTTTTCCTTGCCTGCGTGCTGATCTTTGGAGGGTGGCGTCGCTGCTCATCATCGCACTGATCGCCGCGTCGCGTGCCAGCGCGGCGGCCACCACCCAATCGAGCCCGCTGGCGGATGCCATTGCGGTCTGGCACATGGCGGAATGGACGGATTCCACCGGGAATTTTCCGCTGGCTGCGAAGGGACAAGTGGGGGTGGGTGTTGAATTGTCAGACGCGGAAAGCAGCTGAATCACGAGCGCCACGGCGGGGATGGGCGGGTTGCCAAGTTCGACGGGGGCTATTTGGATGCCGGCCAGGCGATGACGGGCGAGCTTGAATCCAAGGGTGAACAATTTTCACTGTGCGTTCGCCTGCGCGATCCCTCGGGCAACTGGAACGCACCGCTCTTCTCCAAGCATGGCGGGAAGGGAGGACACGACAAGCTGGTATACAACCTGTTTTCGACCGACCTTGGCCAGGGCAAGATCATCGGCTTCGAGCTCGGCACCGAACGAACCCCCGGGATGACGCAAGTGTTCGTGCCGCTGGCGTCAATTGGAGAAAAGGAGTGGCACGACATCATCTGCCGCTACGATGGGGCAAAACTACAGATGTTCGTGGATGGCGTTTGGATGGATGAGGGTTTTCCGATGGGCCCCTTGCGTAAGGGCAACCGCGAGCCGGCGCTCATCGGCGGTGAATCCGTTGGTGACGGAATCAAGTCCGGGTGGCACGGGATAATCGACCACGTCGCCGTCTGGAATCGGTCGCTCTCGGATGCTGACGTGACGGTGCTGAGCGGCGGAGAAAAGGTAGTCGCGGCGAAGAAGGCGCAGTATTTGGGCGCTCCGCTTTCCATGCAATACTTCCGGCCGCACAACCAGTTCAACGTGGGCGACACGTTCCCGTTTTTCCACGATGGCACCTGGCACTTTTATTACCTGCTCGACCGCGGCCATCACACCTCCAAGGGTGGCCGGGGCGCACGCCAGTGGGCCCATGCGAGTTTCGCACAACCTGGTGAACTGGACCGAGCACCCGCTGGCTATTCCGATCACGCGTGAAAGCGAAGGTTCCATCTGCACGGGATCGGTTTTTTTCCATGACAAGACGTATTACGGGTTCTACGCGACGCGCGGCATGGATCGCGCGGAGAAATTGAGCCTTGCCACCAGCTCGGATGGGATCCACTTCACGAAGACAGAGCCCAACCCTTTCCTGGCGCCCGGACCGCAGTACACGAAGGATTTTCGCGACCCTTTTGTGTTTGCGGACGAGAAGAGCGGCCTGTTCCATCTGATCGTTTCGACGGTGCTGAAGGAAGGCCACCGCGGCTGTCTGGCGCAGTACACGAGCAGTGACCTCAAGCAATGGGTGGAAGTCGAGCCGTTCCTTGTCGAAGGGAACGAGACGCCGGAGTGCCCGGACTATTTCAAATGGAATGGGTGGTACTACATCATCTATAGCAACGGTGGCGTTGCGCACTACCGCATGTCAAAGCAATCGCTCGGGCCATGGGAGCATCCGAATGTCGACATGATCGATGGCGCAGGGGCGCGGGTGATGAAAACTGCCCCGTTCACCGGCAACCGCCGGATCGGGGCGGCCTTCCTTGCCCCCAAGGGGTATGCGGGCTGGAGTGTCTTCCGCGAGTTGATTCAAAATGAGGATGGGACCCTGGGCAGCGCAGCTTGTGCCCGAGATGATTCCGGCAACGGCCGAGCCGGTAAAACTGAGGCTTGGTGCATCGGGTGACGGGGTCGCCGGTGACGGCCATGCGGTACGCATCAGCTCCGAGAAGGCTACCGCCGAAGCAATTTTAAGTGGATTGCCCGCGAACGGTCGGCTTCAACTCCGTGTCGACGCAAAAGCCGATTTGATTGGGCTGAGGCTGGGCGCATCGCAAGGCGATCAGGCAGCGCCCGAGATTCGTTTCTCCCTGCCGAAGCGCACGGTGTCCATCGTCGGCGGCCCGACATTGACGAATGTCAAAGAACTGGAGCAGCCTTTCACTGTCGACATTATTCTGAAGGACAATCTTCTGGACCTTTGCGTTGGCGGGCATCGCACGCTTATCGCCTGGGCTCCGCAGACGCGCGGAAATCGACTGGTGCTTCTCGTCGAACGCGGGGTGGCGACCTTCGAACAAATCATGGCCAGCCGCCTGAACGGCGCCGCGATGCCAGCCATCGATCAGCCATTCAGCGAGAAATACCGCCCGCAATTCCATTTCACAGCACCCAGCGGATGGCTGAATGATCCCAATGGTTTGCTGTATGAGAAAGAGGAGTGGCACCTCTTCTATCAGCACAACCCAAATGGGACGAACTGGGTGTCCGACTTGTCCTGGGGCCACGCGGTCAGCAAAGACTTACTGCACTGGCAACATCTTCCGCCGACGCTTCCGCCCACCACCCGGCCAGCCGCGGTCGGTGGTGGAACGGCCGGATCCTGGTCCGGCACGGGCTTCCTCGACTTCAACAACTCCGCCGGTTTCAAGACTGCCGGCAATACGGGTGATGAGCCGCCGATGGTACTGGTTTGGACCGCCGTCGGCCTTGGGCAGTGCCTCGCGTACAGCAACGATCATGGCCGAACATTCACGCCCTACGACAAGAATCCCGTCGTTGCGATGGACCCGCCCAAGAGCGGCGACTGGGATCGCGACCCCCGCGTCTTCTGGCACGAGCCGACGCGGAAATGGGTGATGGTCTTCTCTATCTCCGGCGAAGGAATGATCTTCTACACGTCGCGCGACCTCAAAACCTGGGAGAAGCAGACGCTCTTCACCGGGCTCTTCGAATGCCCTGACCTCTTCGAGCTAGCCACGGACGGCGACGCGGGGAAGAAGAAATGGATCATCTGGGACGCGGCCGGCAAATACTTCCTGGGTGAGTTTGATGGCCGGGAATTCCACGCGGAATCCGGCCCGTTCATCCTCGACCACGGCCCCAATTACTACGCCGCCCAGACATGGAGCAACGCCCCTGATAATCGCCGAGTTGGAATTGCGTGGATGCGCGGCGGCAACTTCCCCGGCATGCCGTTCAACCAGCAGATGAGCGTCCCTTTCGACCTCTCCCTCCGCACCACGACCGAAGGCGTGCGGCTCGCCAAGACGCCCGTGAAGGAAATCGAAGCCCTTCGTTACGACACGAAGGAATGGAAGGAGCTTGATCTGGACCGCAACCATAACCCGCTCGCTACGATCGATGGCAAGGCCGACACCCTCGACATTGAGGCCGAGATCGAGCCGCGCAATGTCAGCGAGATCGTGCTGATGGTGCGCGGCAACAGGGTGAAACTGACTCCTGATTTGATCTGGCTGAACGCCGCCTCGGCACCGCTGCGGTTGATCGACGGCAAGCTCAAGCTGCGGGTGCTGGTGGACCGGACGTCCATCGAGGCGTTCGTGAACGATGGAATAGTCTCGCTATCGGCCAGCTATTTGGCGCCCGAAGATGAGAAGAACCGCGACAAATCTCCCGAATTGTACGCCGAGCACGGTACGGCGAAGGTGAAATGGATGCGGGCGCACAGGTTGAATTCAGCGTGGGACAATAAATGAGGCGCGGTCCGGGGGGCCATCCACAAATTTCGTGATCCGCGCTCATCCCGGATGGTCCGTCATCGTGCTCTTGATTGTTGCAGGCGCGGCCTCACGCATCGACTTCTCCACCAGCCAGAGCCGCGATTTCAACTCCCCCAGCTCCAGCAGGTCTTCTTCATCGGCGACGGCCAAATCGCGATGTGCCGCTCCCGCGACGGCCTGCAGGTCGCTGCGTCAGACGTATAAGAATAGCCAAGATCGAAAATGACACCGCGCAGCGTCTTCACGCCCGCCGCCTTCTCGAAGCACTGGCGGCCCAGGTCGGCGTACTTCTTCTTACCGGTGATCTGGTAAAGCATCCCGTACCCGGCGGCGTGAGACATGGTGTACGCGCCGACGGGAAGCTCCCCTTTCGCAGGGGCGTCCTTGTCGTCCTTCCCTTCTGCGGCAGCCGGGTCCTTCTTGCCGGTATTGCCGCCGTACGCCTTGGCCGAGCCGTTCTGAACCGTTGGCAGCGATTCGCCGTCGCTGCCGTTGAGCAGCACGCGCAGGCGCTTCACGATTGCCTGTCCTTCTGGGGTCTGAGCGCGCTTGCGAATTTCCGGGAGGTTGGCCTTGCGGAACAGCAGGCGCGGGTGCTCGCCCGCCGCGGGGGCGGCAAATCCGCTCACCGAAGCGGGCCAGGGAGTTTCATTGGCCGGGGTCTCGTCATCCGCCCGCGCGGCAGTGGCGAGAAGGCTTGCGACGAACATTGCGGCACAAAAGATCCGATACCTTTTCATCTGGTTCTCCGTATGCAAAGGTTGAGGTTCGCGAAGCCTGACCCGCATGGGCTACGTTGATCTGCGTGTCGATCGCGGCCTGGCCGCTGGCACTGATTTAGAACCGTCGCCGGCGGCGGCGCCTTCACCGAAGACCCGCCGCAGGAAAAAATCCTGCCAAACGGCGATGTGCGCGACCATCCGCTGTCGCGCTAAAGCCCCGTCTTTGGCCTCAATGGCCGCGATGATGCTCAAGTGCTCGCGCAGCGCCTTCTGGAGGGCGACGGCGTCTGTTGAAAGCTGGCTGAATCCCCTGTGAATCAAGCGGTAGCGCGCGATGTCCTGGGCGAGGCGCCGGTTTCCGCTCGCGCTGGCAATCGTCCGGTGAAACAGCTCATCAAAGTCGGCCCATGGCCCAGGCTGGCTCGCTGGCGGGCATTGCATGCAGGACGCTGGCGGCCGCACGCAGGGGCGCGAGGTGCCGGCCGTCCATGCGGGTTGCGGCCAACTCCGCTGCCGGGCCCTCGAGGAATTCCGCATTTCGAAGATCTCAAAGACGTCGTCGGGCGACAACGCCGCCACGCGCGCCAGGCGGCGTCCCTCGCGAACAACCAGGCCATCCTTTGCGAGTTGCCGCACTGCATCATGCACCGGAGTGCGGCTAACGCCCAGTTCCTGGGCCAAGGCCAGTTCGCTGATGATGGTTCCACTGGGCAACGCGCCAGTGACTATGCGTTCCAGCAGCGCCTGGTAGGCGGAATCAACCAGTGACCGATCGACGGCGCGCCGCAAGGCGGGGCCCCGTGATTTTTGCTTTACAAGTGTCGTTCGCATCCGCCCACGATACCCCACTCCGAAAAGATCGTTGCATGCAACTTCGCCAGACCGCCGTTCTTGCGGGCCCTTCCGCAACGTGTTTTATAATGGCGAGATGTCGGACCCAAGCAACTGAAGAAGGGGAGTCATACGAAAAAGAGAAGTGCGGAAAGGCAGGGAGTCGAGGGAACTGGGCGCGGTTGGATTCGAACCAACGAAGGCAAAGCCACCAGATTTACAGTCTGGCCCGTTTGGCCACTCCGGAACACGCCCTAAATCGAGAAGTCAGTATTGCGGTTTTCGGCGCGGAATTCAAGTTGTGTCTCAGGGTCATTCGGACCAGCGGAGATCGATCTGGAAATCGGCGGCGCCTGGGCCGGTGCTGTTGAAGGTGATCATGTCGGGCGTATTGGGGGGGAGGATCTTGGGGATCCAGTCGCCCTGGCCGCCCAGGGGGTGGTGGTTGGCGTCGAAGAAGCGGACGCGGTAGTCGACGTAGAGCTTGCGGTCGATGGTGGAGCGGATGGGGAGGGTGACGTGGAGGATGCCGCCCTGGCCGACGGTCATCATGGGCTCCTGGATGGCCGTGTCTTCGCGGAGGTCCTGGCTAACCATGACCACCTGCGGCGGGACGAACGGGTCGAGCCGAGCCTCGCGCGCGGGCGGATGTCGGTGCAGCCGAGGAGGGAAAGGCCCAGGAGGAGGATTGGGAGTTTGGGGTTCATGTTGAGGGTTCAGGGTTCAGGGTTCAGGGTTCGGGGTTCAGGGTTCAGGGAAAAGTTGCCAGTTGCTAGTTGCTTGTTGCTAGTTGGGTTGGTCGATGGTTTTGGGGGTGGGCACTGGATTGGGTGTTGGTTGGGTGGGGAGTGGCGGGGTTGGGGGGGTGGGGGCTGGGGTTGGGGTGGGCGGCTGTGGGGTTGGAGGGGTGGGGCTGGGGCCCGGAATGGGGTTGGGAGTTGGGGGTTCGGGCATGGGGGGCTTGGGTTCTGGGCCTGGGAGGCCGCCGGGGGCGATGGCCAGGCCGGAATGCCAGGTTTGCATCATGCCGTCCATCAGCTTGCGGGAGAGCCAGCGGGTGTAGGTGTTGAGGCGGACCTTGTCGAGGGGCGGCGGGACATCAACTGCGCCGCGGGCGACGGACAGGCCGGTGGAGAGGCGGAGTACTTCGGCGATAACGCGGACTTCGAGGCCGTCGCGGGTTTGGCGGGTGGGGCGGGCCTGGACTTGGATGAGGTAGTCGGCGTCGAGGTTGCGGGCGACTTCGGAGAGGGCGATGGGGCGGCCGGACTGGAGGTCTTTGACCTGTTCATCGGTGAGGCGTTTGCGAGCCATGGTTGGGGAGATGATCTGGACGTGGTTATCGGCCGCCATCCAATCGGTGAGGAGGGTTTCGAGAAGCTCGTAGTCGATGGCCTTGGCCTGGACTTCGTCGTATTGGCCGTGATGGAGGTAGACGTCGGTGTGGCTTTCGCGGCGTTCGACGGTGGCGCCGGTTTCGGTGCGGCGAGAGTGGTCGATGCTGACTTCGGGGGCCGGATCGGTGAGGGGGAGGAGATTTCCTTCGAGGGTGCGGTTGACGAAGATGGCGATGCGGGGGCGGCCTTGTCGGCCGTAGGCGTCGATGAAAGCGCGGGCTTCGGGGGACATGTCGACGATCAGCGGTTGATCGGCGAAGGGCTGGGGGAGGTTGTCGTTGCGGGATTGATCGGGGAGCGGTTTTTCAGGGCGTTCGAGGCGGGCGTCGTCGGATCTATCGGCACGAGGCACGGGGACGCGTTGGACGTTTTTGGATGGCTGGGATTCGCAGCCGAATTGGGGGGCGGCGAGGGGGAGTGAGAGGAGGGCGAGGGAGAGAAGTTTGAAAGATTTTCGCAAGTGAGACTGTTGCGAGTGAGATTGTTGCAAAGGGCACCTCCTGAGTTTGCCATTGGCCGGGGAGCACGCTGGGGCCATCATAACCGAATAGGGCGGCTGACTGGATAGACACGATATCGGCGGAAAAGGTTGGGGCGGAGAAGTAAGAAGGATGAATGATGAAGTAAGAATGGGGGGGGTTTCGGGGGGTGATGGGAGTGTTGGAAAACGAGCTTGGTTTGGGGGGATGAGGATTGACAGGGACTTAGGGCAAAAATGAGCTTCCACATTTGAGCTTCCCCACGAATGGTGGTGCGCAAAAGACAGGATAATACCTGTTCATGGAGCGAATCATGGCAAAGCGGAAGTTCACCCGGGAGTTCAAGATGTCAGCAGTTCAACTGGTCAACCAGCAGGGTTACAGCGTCAGCCAGGCCGGCAAGAGCCTGGGTGTCGATCCCAGCAGCGTTCGTTACTGGGTGGGTAAGTTCTCGGCCCAGGCGGGAGCCGGTCCCAGCGGCGAGGGAGCATTGCAGGTGGAGTTGCGGCAGTTGCGCAAGGAGAATGCGCGGCTGACGATGGAGCGTGACATTTTAAAAAAAGCGGCGGTGTTCTTTGCGAAGGAGCAGCTGTGAAGTTCGCCTTCATCAAAGCATCGTTGTGCATGTTTCCAGTAACGGCCTGTTGCGAAGCTCTGGAAGTCAGCCGCTCGGGCTACCATGCCTGGCTCAAGAGGCCGGTAAGCGATCAAGCCGTCCGCCGGAAGGAACTGGCGGTGAAGATCAAGCAGGTGCATGAGGAGAACCGCAAGGTGTATGGCAGCCCCAGGATCTTCCAGGCGTTAAAGGCCCAGGGACAAAGCGTCTGTGAGAACACGGTGGCCAAGGTGATGAAAGAGGAGCAGATTCAGGCCAAAAGCAAGAAGAAGTTCATTCCCCGCACCACCGACAGCTCGCACCATCAGCCCGTGGCCGACAACATCCTGGACCGGCAGTTTGAAGCAGCGCTGCCCAATCAGAAGTGGGCGGTGGACATCACGTATATTCCCACCGATGAAGGATGGATGTACCTGGCGGGGGTGATTGACCTGTGCTCGCGGAAGATCGTCGGCTGGTCGATGGGAGAGGGCATGAAGGTGGACCTGGTGAGCGATGCACTGTTCATGGCCATCGCTCACCGCCGGCCCCAGGATGGTTTGCTGCATCACAGTGATCGGGGCGTGCAGTACAGCAGTGAGGATTACCGGCATATGCTGGACCTGCACGGCATGACCTGCAGCATGAGCGGCAAGGGAGACTGCTGGGACAATGCCTGCATCGAGAGTTTCTGGGGCACGCTCAAGACGGAACTGGTGAACCATGAGCGGTATGCGACCAGAGAGGAGGCGCGAAGATCGATCTTTGAGTACATCGAAGTGTTCTACAATCGCAAGCGTCTGCACAGCTCGTTAGGATACAAGAGCCCCGAAGCGTTCGAGGCCAGTCTCAGTTAATCACCGCGCGCCCACCGTTCGTGGGGAAGCTCAATTCATCCTTCTTCCTTCATCCTTTTAACTTCCCCACCCCCCCCCACCCATCGCCACTCTCACCGCACCCCCCACTCTCGACGTCCCCGCCCCTTCGTGTATGCTGTCCCCCTCGTAAATTTCTCCACAAAATCCAAGCCTCCCTGGCGGGAAAGGAAACCATGACCAACAGCGATGTACGCGGCCTTCAGACGGCCAAAGGCAATGTCAAAAAATCCATCGAACGCGCACTCGAAGAATCCGGCGGCCTCCTGCGCCTCGCCCCCGCCTGGGTCCCACGCTCCTTTCTCCAACCCGGCAAACGCCTCAAGCTCGACCCCAAAGACCTCTACGCCTACGGCCTTAACCGCGGCGGCATCGACGAGCGCTGGTTCGGCTCCACCACCCCCGCCGCCAATGAAGGCCGCGTCGAGGACGAAGGCCTCAACTACGTCGTCAGCGGCAACGAACGCTTCACCCTCAAAGACGCCGTCGAAGAAGCCGGCGCATCAATCGTCGGCCAGGCCATCTGGGACAAATACAAGCGCTGGCCGGTCTACTCCAAGTTCTTCGACAACATGGGCCCAATCCCCCACCACATGCACCAGTCCCGCGAGCAGGCCGCCCTCGTCAAGCAGGAAGGCAAGCCCGAAAGCTATTACTTCCCCCCTCAGCACAATCCCGTCGGCAACAACTTCCCCTACACCTTCATGGGTCTCAATCCCGGCACAACCAAGGCGCAAGTCCGCAAGTGCCTCGAAGACTGGAACAAAGGCGACAATGGCATCCTCGACATCTCCCAGGCCTATCGCCTCAAGCCCGGCACCGGCTGGATGATCGGCCCCTCCATCCTCCACGCCCCCGGCTCCCTCTGCACCTACGAACCGCAATGGGGCTCCGACGTCTTTGGCATGTATCAGTCGCTGGTCGAAGGCCGCGAAGTCCCCTGGTCGCTTCTCGTCAAGGACATGCCCAAAGAAAAGCACCAGGACCTCGACTTCATCGTCGAACAGCTCGACTGGGAGGCCAACGTTGACCCCAATTTCAAGGCCAACCACTACCTCGAGCCCATCCCCGTCGCCGACACCTCCAGCGAAGGCTGGATCGACAAGTGGATCGTCTACGGCAAAGTCCGCGGCGAACAGCTCTTCACCGCCAAAGAACTCACCGTCAACCCCGGCCAGAAGGCCACCATCAAAGACACCGGCGCCAACAGCATGATCGTCGTCCAGGGCGAAGGCCGCATGAACAAGCTCAAGCTCAACTGCCCCAAGATGATCGGCTTCTACGAGCTGACCCAGGACGAAGTCTTCGTCACCGAATCCGCCGCCAAAGCCGGCATCACCTACGAAAACACCTCCACCACCGAACCCCTCGTCGTCCTCCGCTACTTTGGCCCCGAAGTAAACCCCTCCGCCCCTCCCATCCAATACAAAGGCAACATCAAACTCTAATGTGGAGGCCAAGCTCCAGAAAATAACCCACCAAAATTGAGCCGAGAATCAGCCATGTTGAATTGATATTCCAGATCAGCAGTATGGCAATCGATAACCCCGCAATCGCTCCCCCGGCCATCATTTCGCCGGGATGAACGGAGGTGAAAATCGTCCGCTCCGCCAACTGGGCCGACACCACAAGGATCAGCGCCACCACCGCCGCGTTCATCCCCTCCAGCGCGCCCGCGCCAGCGTGCTCCTGCGAAGCCGCGGCCAGAGAGGAGCAAGGACGGCGATGAAAACAAATGACGGCAGGAAAATCCCCAGCGTGGCAAGTATCCCCCCCACCACCCCAATGCCGGCGCTGCCGCCACTCCACTGGTGCGCCAAAAGATATCCAATAAACGTGGCCGTCGTCAGCAGCGGCCCAGGCGTCACCTGCCCAACCCCAATAGCCACCGTCAGTTGATCGTCGCTCAGCCACTGATGATGAATCACAAAATCGTTTCGAAGGTAACTCACCAGCACATACCCACTGCCAAACAGCGTCGCCCCCACCTTGAGAAAGGTAAGCGTCATGACAAGCAGTTTCGATGACAACGCCGCCCCCGCCGCCAGCGGCGAAGCGCCGCCCACAATCGGCCAAAACATTCGCCGCACTGGCTCGCCCCCGTTCGCAGGCTGACAAAGCGCAACCCGCACACCCCCCGCCGCCGCCGCGGTGGCGAGAATAATCAAGTCCGACTGCGACACCCCCCATCGCGTCATCACCAGCGCCGCAGCGGCCGAAAGGCACGCAACAACTATTGTAAATGTATTTTTGACAGTGGATCGCGCAAACCGCCAACCAGCGACCGCCACAATGCCAATCACGCACGCAACCGCCGCATGCATCGGCCCCTGCGCCTGCGGCACCGATCCGAATCGAACAAAGGCCCATGCAATCGGGAGGATGATCAACATGGCCGGCGCAATAAAACAGACGCCCGCAACCACCAGCCCGCGCCAGCCGCGGCGCACGTGCCCAAGATGAATCGCCAGCTCGGTGGAGTTTGGGCCGGGAATAAAGTTGGTCGCGGTGTAGAGTTCCAGAAACTCCTCCCGGCCAAGCCACTTCCGCCGGGTGACGATCTCGTTCTCCATCAGCGCCAGATGCGCCGCCGGCCCCCCGAAGGCAGTAAACCCCAACCGCAAAAACACCCCAGCCACCTCACGCAGCCGTGCGCGTTCCGAATCTGTTGACCGAGTGTCCGCAGGTCGCATTCGTCAGAAGAAGGGCAAGGCGCATTGTAAGGCGCGCGATCGTATTGCCGGTCACTCGGCCGCCTGCTCCACGGGCAGGATGGAGGTCTGCGGGCCTCGGTCGGCCGACAGGAAGCCGCTGCGGCGAGCGCCCATCAGGCTCGCGGCCACGGCGACGGGGAAGGTCAGAAGGAAGAGGCCAGCCGCATGATTTTCAAGGCTGGCCACGATCGTGGCACAAAGAAGTGCAACAGTTCCAAGAATTGAAACTTCAGTGAAAGTGGGAACCAGACGCTTCATCAGACACTCCGTTCGTCGCGGAAGACGCGTGACAACCAGCGCCCGCCACTGACATTAGTGCGAGCGATAAAATGAATTTGCCCGAATCCCCCCAAGGTGAGCCGGGAACTTACACGGTTTTTTGGGGCATGTCCAGTGGGTAGAGGCAGAATTCTGAGACTGTCGCCACATCAACCGAATTGCTCTTGTTCTTCTTTGCCCATGTCGCGTCAAATAATGCTCATGCCCCAATTCCGCATCGGCATTTCCGGCTGGCGCTACGGCCCATGGCGCAAAACCTTTTATCCCAAAGATCTGACCCAGAAGCGCGAGCTGGAATACGCCGCCTCCATTTTCAACTCGATCGAGATCAACGGCTCCTTCTACTCCC
This sequence comes from uncultured Phycisphaerales bacterium, assembly GCA_963788015.1. Classification (GTDB taxonomy): domain Bacteria; phylum Planctomycetota; class Phycisphaerae; order Tepidisphaerales; family Tepidisphaeraceae; genus JBBRHH01. The sequence goes on along the minus strand of CAWBEY010000004.1, from coordinate 3,516 downwards.
TCCAGCGCCCCCAGAACTACCAGGCGTGGTACGAAGCAACTCCCGCCGACTTTGTCTTCTCCGTCAAAGGCGGCCGCTTCATCACCCACATGAAAAAGCTCAACGACGTCGACGACGCCCTCGCCAACTTCCTGGCCTCGGGCCTGCTTTGCCTGAAGGAGAAGCTCGGCCCAATCCTCTGGCAGTTCCCGCCCATCTTCGCCTTCAACCCCGAGCGCTTCGAGGCATTCTTTACGATGCTCCCGCGCGACACCGCGTCGGCTGCCAAAATTGCTAAGCGTCACACCGAGAAGCTCGCCGGCCGGGCATGGACCAAAACAGATAAAAATCGCCCCATGCGCCACGCCGTCGAAGTGCGCCACGAAAGCTACAAGTGCCGCGAGTTCGTCCAGCTTTGCCGCCGCCACAACGTGGCCATCGTCTTCGCAGACACGGCCGGCAAATGGCCGTACATGGAGGACGTTACCTCCGACTTCATCTACATCCGCCTGCATGGCGATGAAGAACTTTATGTCAGCGGCTACACCGATTCGGCCTTGGACTGGTGGGCCGCCAGAATCCGCGAATGGTCGCAAGGCCGCGCCCCCACGACGGGGCCTGCATTACATCACCAAGCCGCAAAAAATGTCCCGGTCGCGACGTCTTCGTTTATTTCGACAACGATGCCAAGGTAAAAGCTCCCGGCGACGCCCAAAATCTCGCCCGCAGACTAGGCCTCGCCTCACGCGACACCCCGCCGATTGCCCAAGACGCCGGGGAGCCTGCCCGCGAGCAATGGCCGGCGGTGATTAAACGACCACAAGCAAAACGAAAATCGGCGACAAAGCTTGAGATACCGGCCGTGCTCCACTCACATCGGCGACATCACCTGCGAGTCGCGGACTGCCCGAACTGAATCGATTACTGAGCGACCTCCATCGCGCCGAGCACGGATCAAATGGCCCAACGCCGCCGGCTTCACCTTTCAGACAATATTAATAGGATCGTGGCCGACCTGAAATACCGGACCGACACGCGTACAAGCCCGCAAATTCTCGTCTGCACCAAGACCACCGCCTCCTACGAAAAAGGTCTCGCGGAATACCAGGAAGATCTGGAATACTTGCGGGGTCTAAAAATGCTCCGATCCCAGTTGCACGCCCGGATTCAGGATCGACTGGCACCGCCTCTTGCTCATTGAACCGATGCCAGACTTGCGCTGCGCACAAAATCCGAAACGCTCCGGTATCCCTTGCTGCGGGCACCCTGCTCCAGCAGCAATTTCTCTTCCGCCGTCACCCGCACGTTGACCTGCTCCTGACGCCGGGCCTCAGACGCCGGTGCTGGCGGGGTTTCCTTCTTTTCCAGCATAGTCGCCACCGCTGCAATAAATGCCTCCCGCGTCTGGCCTACGCACTCATCGGGCGTCTTGCCATCCCCCATTGCATAAGGCATCTCCAAACCACGGCCAAAATATCCCAGCTCCGGATCGGGTTGCAGGATCACCGTGTACTGAGTGGCGATCTCACGCGCCTGCTTCAGAATTGCCAAATCAAAGGGCCGGTCGAGAGCCAATTTCCTTGACCGCTTTTTGGGCTTCTTTGACATAACGCGGCCCTACTTTCTGCCGATGTACCGGAATCACAACGGATCGTTCACCTGGCTTGGTAAAAACGTGATGCGATCCTCTAATGCGTTCCAGAGTCCACCCGTTGGACTCGAGAAATTTACGCACAACCGCAAACCGGACCTCGCTGGGCATGACGCCTCCGAAACCAGTCGCTTCAGGTCCGCGTGACACGCCTCGCAGTTCGCCTGGTTGCCATCTCTTCTACATGCCGGGTGCAAATCACTGATGAACTCAAAGCCAAAGTGATGCAAGAGCGTATCGCACAGTATAGCGCGGCGTATACAAAAGCTCAAGATCATTTGGCATCGCCATCATCGACCTCGATCGCACGCGCTGAGAAATTCGGCCTCATAAATCGCACATACCCTTCGGCGACCGCCGCAGCGTCGCCCACATTCGCTCCTGTATCGCCGCCATGTCGCGCATCCGCTCGGCCGGCGTCTTCTGCAGCGCAAGCCGCCGCCGCAGCCGATCCCTTCGCCCAAGCTGTTCATTCAAGTCATCCATGCCGTTCATCGGATTTAATACATTTGCGCCACTTACATCCCCGTCAGCCTCTCACTGGAATCACCGAACTTGTCCAGCCGCACACCCGCCTTTTCCATCAGCGACAAATAAAGACTGCACATCTTGCGGTTGGGCTTGTCCTTGAAATCCATCACCTGCCCGGTCTTGATCTGCCCGCCGCCGCTGCCGAGCATCACCACCGGCAACTGATCGTTGTTGTGGTTCCCGGTCATCATGCTCGACAGGAACAGCACCATGGAGTTGTCCAGCAGCGTGCGCTCCCCTTCCTGCACCGCGTCCATCTTCTTTGCGATGTACGCCAGTTGCTCGCGTGAAGAACTGGTTCACCTTCAGCCAATCGGTCGCTGTCGGAGTGCGACAACAGATGGTGAATCATGTAATCAATCTTCAGGTTCGGAAACCGCAGCGACGAATGATCGTTGTTCAGCTTCAGCGTGCAGACACGCGTGGTGTCGGTGCGGAAACGCCAGCACCAGGATGTCGCACATCAGCCGCATGTGCTGATCGATGTCCTGCGGCACGCCATCGGCCGGGCGCGGCATGTCCGGTTCGCCAGTGTCGGCCGCCAGCCTTGCAAGTCGCCGATCCTTGCCCGCCTGATCGATCCGCTGTCTCGACCTCGCGCACCGACGTCAGATACTCGTCGAGTCGGTGCTGGTCCGAACGGCTCACCTGCTTGCGAAATCCCGTCGCATCCTCCAGCACGGCATCCAGCACGCTCTTGTCGCCCTTGCCCACTTCGTCGCGGAACAGCCGATCGAACGCCAGCGCCGGATACATCTCCAGCGGCGTCGGCGTCGTGGCCGAGCTCCAGGAGATGTGCGAGCTGTAGATCATCGAATAATTCTTGTGCAGTGCCGCGATCGACGCTCGCACCCCAGCACCAGGCTCGGCACCTTTGTCTGGTCCTTAAGCTCTCGGCGACGACCTGATCCATGCTGATGCCGGAGCGGATCTCCCCGCCGCTGGCCAAGTGCGCCCCGGTGAGCAAATTGCCGGTCTGGCAACTGTGAATGCCGCCGATGAGGGCCTCCTGGTTGTACAGCCCGCGAATGAACAGCATCTTCTCCTGAAGGGCGCCAGCGGCTCGAGCACCTTGCCCAGCTCCATCGCCTTGCCTTCCCCTTGCGCCCACCATTCCTTGCTGTGAAATCCGTTGCCGGCAAACAAACACGCCAGCCGCACCGGCGGCTCGGACGCCGCGCCGCGGGCGGTTCCATCGCCCCACACGCGCACCGATTCCAGCCAAGGCAACGCCATCGTCACGCCCAGGCCGTACAGAAATCGCCGCCGCGACAGTGGATAAAACGTCAATGGATTCGACATGATCTGCTCCTCTTATTCTTACTCGTCATCCGAGTAATCACTGCCGCGGATCG
>CAWBEY010000003.1:0-377563 GCA_963788015.1 uncultured Phycisphaerales bacterium | reverse complement strand
TCCGCGCGCGCGATTCGATACCCCACCACGCCCGAAGCCACCAGCGCCAGCGTCAACACCATCCAGAGCCTGCGCCGATACGCCGACAGCAGCCCGTTGATCGACTCCGTTTCCAGCACCACCTGCACAATATACGGCCCATCCGATCTGATCCGTCCATGTTGCGTAGTCGCGCACGTGGTCGTCGCCTCCGGCGTCGGATGACCCGCCGCTGCCATCGCCGACATCACCCGAAATGGCAACCCGCCGCCCGTTATCTCCACCGCGCCGTGTGGCGCGTCCCGTCGCCAGCGGCGGCGGGAAGACGTTGGCCGGCACGTACCGCCCCATCTCGCGCAATTCAAACAACGTCCTGCCGCCAGGTGTGAGGATGCGCACGTAGATCCGCGCAAATTGCCGCGGCGCCCGAGTCCTCCTCCACCTCCTCACGCAGCGATACCTCATCCGACGGCCTTTCCCGAAGCAGCCCCCGCATCACCCGGATTTTGTCGATGAGAAATTGATCGTGCTCGCGGTCGAGATTTTTAACGAAGCTGACGTAAAGCAAAATTGTCGCCACCGCGATCAGCGCAAACGCCGAGAGCACGTACCACGCCGTCAGCCGCGCTGCCAGCGACCAGGCGCAGCTTGCCGGCCGTTGTCGCGATAGGGGGGTCATTGCCGGTCTTCAAGGACATAGCCCACGCCCCGGATCGTGTGGATCAGCTTCTTCTCGTACGGATCGTCCACCTTCGCCCTGAGCCTCCGCACATGCACGTCCACCACATTCGTGTCGTGATCGAAGTTAATGTCCCACACCTGCTCGGCGATCAGCGTCCGCGACAACACTTCCCCCGCGCGCCGCGACATCAGCGACAACAGCCCGAATTCCTTGGCCGTCAAATCCAGCCTCTTTCCCGCCCGCGTTACGCGATGCCGCACCGGGTCCACTTCCAGATCGCCCACCTGAAAAGTCTCCGCATGGCGCGTCGGCCCGCGCCGCATCACCGACCGCACCCGCGCCAGCAATTCCGTGAATGCAAACGGCTTAACCAGGTAATCATCCGCCCCCAGTTCCAGCCCCTTCACCCGGTCGTTCACCGAATCCCGCCGTCAGGAACAACACCGGCGTCTGCTGCCCGCGCTTCGCAGTTCCTCCAACACCGACCAGCCATCCCGCTCCGGCAGCATCACGTCCAGGATGATCAGGTCGTATTGGCGGCTGCTCGCCATCTGCAAACCCTGTTCACCCTGCTCGGCCACGTCCACCCCAAAGCCGTTTTCAATCAAACCTTTTTGAAGGTACGACGCCGTCTTCTTTTCGTCTTCGATGATAAGTATTCGCACAGACGCATTGTACAGTGCGGCTTCTCCCAAACCTATCCAATTGATGTCATCCGCCATCAGCCATGCTCCGTCTACTCGGGTGAAACAGCGGTTTTAATGCGGTAAGCCATTATTGACTGGCCTTCTCGACAGTTGCTTGTCGTTGAAATGTAATCTTTCAATTCATCCGCTGACAATTTTCTGCTCACGACGGCGTTATCCAGTACGACCGATCATACTTACTGGAGAAACCACATGTCGATCCGACCGCTCATGCTCGCCTTTGGCGCAGCCATTTTCTGTACCACGCTTTCAGTCTCGGCCAAGCCCAAAGACGACGCCGAAGATTCCAGAAAGCCCGCCCGCGCAACCGCGACCGTGAGGAACGCAACGCCGATCCGCGCGATGCTCAACTCAAGCAGATGCAGGCCACACTCAAGCAGTTGCAGGATCAGTTGGCGCAATTGCAGGAGAAAGTGGCCCATGTGAAAGGCCAGGGTTCGACCGACACAAATCGCCGCGAAACCGACCGCCGCCCCGGCCGCGATGCGGCCGAACAACACGGTAAACAAGCTCCCGGCAATAAAGGTGGCAACGACGCCGGCGATCACCGCGCCCCGGGCCAAGGCTTCTTTGGCCGCCAGCGCGGCGGCTTCGGCGGCTTCGGCCCGCATGGCGGCCCCGGCATGCAACCCTGGCAACACGGCATGCGCAACCGGCAAGGCGACAATGGCCGCCAGGGCCGCCGCGGCCCGCAGGGCTGGAACCGCGACAACCAGCAAGGCCCCCAGGACCGCGCCGCTCGCACGGCCCCCAGCACGATGAAACACCCGAGCATCAAGCCCCCCAGCGCCGCCACTTCGACACCCAGGAAAATCCCGGCCGCCCCGGCTTCCGCCCCAATGGCCCCGCCGATCATGTCCGCCAGGACGCTGGCCCAGGGCGCGGCGGCCCGAGTCATGATGGCCCGCCCCAAGACGGGTTTCGCGGTGGCCGGGACGGCCGCGACGCTGGCCCCCGCCCGCATGGCCCAGACGCCCAGGACGATCATCGTGGTCCCCAGGATCACGTCCGCCAAAACGCCGGTCCCCAGCACGGTGGCCCCAAACAGGATGACGACCGCGACGAATCCCCCCGCGGCAAGAAACAGTCCCGTGGCCATCACGACAACGATTAATCCTTAAGTCGCCCAATCAGGTTCCGCACCCGCGCCATCGAATCCGACGGCGCTTTATTGCCACACTTGCCGCCTCCCCGGTTATACTCCCGCTCACCTTCCCCCCGCGCACCCCGCGCGGGTGGGATCGGCAGCGGAGTCTTTGTCGATGCAGAAGCGACACACGATCCTCGTCGTGGACGATGAGCCGGATGTTGGCCGCAGCGTTCACGACCTCTTACGCCTCGACCACCGCGTCCTGGTTGCCACCAGCGCCGCCGAGGGCATGCAGCATCCTTGAAACCGAGGAAGTCCATGTCGTGATGACCGATCAGCGCATGCCCGCGATGACCGGCGTCGAGTTCCTCAAGCACATTCGCGGCGAGCATCCCGAGGCCACTCGCCTCCTCTTCACCGGCTACGCCGATATCCGCGCTGTCATCGAAGCCATCAACCAGGGCAACGTCTATCGCTACATCAACAAGCCGTGGGACCCCGACGAGCTTCAAACCATCATCCGCGAAGCCGTCGAGCGCTACGATCTCATCGTCGAGCGCCGTCGTCTCATGGAAGATCTCCAGACCAAGAATGCCCAACTCGAAGCCGTCAACACCCAGCTTCGCGAGGCCAACGAGCTCAAAACCAATTTCATCCGTGTCGCCAGCCACGAGCTGCGCACCCCCCTCACGATCCTTCTGGGCATGGTGAAGCTGGCCGAGCGCCTCACCAACGTCGAGCCTCCCTTAAAAGACTGGCTCCCGCGCATCGACAGCGCCGCCGAACGGCTTCGCCACCTCATCGAGCAGATCATCGCCATGCTCACGGCCGGTAAGTTCGACAAGCTTGGCGAGCGCGAAAGCGTCAATCTCTCCAACGTCCTCCGGCAGGCCGCCGACGACGTGCGCCCGTTCATCGAGCTGCGCCATCAGGAGCTCCTCCTGGATTTCACCGGCGACCTGGGCAACATGCGCCTCGACGCCGAAAAGATCCGCGACAGCATCAATCACCTCCTCCTCAACGCCATCAAGTTCACGCCCGACGGCGGCGCAATCTCACTGCTCGCCCGCCGCCTGGACAACCAGTCCCTCGAGATCCAGGTTCGTGACACCGGCGTGGGCATCAACGACGCATCGCGCGCCCGCCTCTTCGAACCATTTTTCACCGGCTTCGATGTCTCACGCCACTCCTCGGGCACGTTCGAATTCCAGCGCCAGGGCCTGGGCCTTGGCCTCAGCGTCGTAAAGGCCTTCGTCGAAATGCACGGCGGAACCGTTGCCGTCGAAAGCCAGGTGGGCGGCGGTACGACCTTTACCATTTCACTGCCGGCTACTCCCGGCTAAATGCTCGGCCAAACCCCCATACGGGGGACGCACCATGACGGCCAGAGAACAACAACTTCGCATCCGCCTCACCGAGTTCTCGCGCACCGTTGCTTTTGCAATCATGATCCTGCCCATGATCGCCCTGATCGGCTGGGTCTATGACATCGAAGCGCTCCGCAGCGTCGTGCCCGGCATGACGCCCATGAACCCCACCACGGCCGTCTGCTTCCTCCTCAGCGGCGCGGGCCTCCTTCTCCTGGACCGCCCCGCCTACAAATGGCGCCGGGCCGGGCGGGGCATCGCACTCCCCATCATCCTCGCCGGCGGCTCGCGTCTGGTTTCCGCCGCCACCGGAAAAAATCTCCACCTCGACACCCTCCTCTTTCACAACCGTCTCAACGGCAACACCATGGCGGTCAACACCGCCATCGACTTCGTTCTCGTCGGATTTGCTCTCTTCTTCCTCGACACTGTCGGCACAAAACGCATCCTCGTCCGCACCGTCACCCTCGCCGCCGCCGCCGTCGGAATGCTTGCCATCATCGGCTACGCCTTCAATCTGGGCCTCTTCTACACCGTCCCCCACGCCCAGATCCCGATGGCCCTCAACACCGCCATCTGCTTCCTCTTCCTCTGCCTCGGCATCCTCTGCGCCGCCCGGATCAGGAACCGATGGCCACCGCCATCTCCGACACCGCCGGCGCTGCCCTCGCCCGCCGCCTGCTTCCGGCCGCCATCTTCATCCCCTTTGTCTTTGGCCTCGCCGCCTTCACCGGCCACCAACGCGGCCGCTTCGACACCAACTTCGCCATCTCCCTCCTGGTCGTCTGCGATATCGTCGTCTTCTCCCTTCTCGTCTGGTTCACCGCCCGCTGGCTCCACGGCGCTGAGCTCCAGCGCCGCGAAGTCGAACTCACCGCCCGCCACGCCGAACAGCGCTACCACTCCGTCATCGAGCAGGCCGCTGAAGGCATTTACCTCACCGAGGTCAAATCCAAAACCATCGTCGACGTCAACCTCGCCTTCCTCCGCCTTTTGGGCTATTCCCCGCTCGAGGCCCAAGGCTCCAGCGTCTACCGCATCGTCGCCGACAGCCCCGAGCAGATCGACGCGCAGATTCAGAAGGTGATCGCCGCCGGCGCTCCCGTCCTTGGCGAGCGCCAATACCGCCGCAAAGACGGTTCCATTGTCGATGTGCAAGTCAGCTCCGCCGTCATCGACGACGCCTCCGGCCAGGTCCTCTGCACCGTTGTCCGCGACATCACCGAACGCAAGCGCGCCGAGGCCGCCCTCCGCTCCAGCGAACTCCGCTCACGCCTCATTGTCGATACCGCCAACGACGCCTTCGTCGCCATGGACATCGAAGGCCGCATCATCGAATGGAACCGCCAGGCCGAGGTCACCTTCGGCTGGTCGCGCGACGAAGCAATCGGCCGAGTCCTCGCCGATACCGTCATCCCTCCGCAATACCGCGAAGCCCATCACCATGGCTTGGCGAAATATCTGGAGACCGGCGAAGGCCCCTTGCTGAACAATCGCATTGAGATCACCGCCGTCCGCCGCGACGGCGAAGAATTTCCCGTCGAGATGACCATCGCCCCCATCGAGCTCGACAACCGATTATTCTTCAGCGCATTTGTCCACGACATCACCGCCCGCAAACGCGATCAAGCCCAGCTTCTGGAGCAAAACACCCAGCTCGAGCAATCCGCCCGCTCCGAGCGCGAAGCCCATGCCGCCCTCAAGCAAGCACAGACCGCCCTTGTTCAAACCGAAAAGCTCGCCGGCCTCGGCCAGATGGTCGCGGGCGTTGCCCACGAGATCAACAACCCGCTCGCCTTCGTCAGCAACAACGTCGCCGTCCTCCAGCGCGATCTGGGCGGCATCCGCGAGCTCATTGGCCTTTACCAGCAGGTCAACGGCTCGCTCTCCACCATGCAGCCAGAGCTATCCGCCAAGATCCAGGAACTGACCGATCGCCTCGACCTCACCTACAGCCTCGACAACCTCGGCGATCTGCTCGTCCGCTCCCGCGAAGGCCTCCGCCGAATCCACCAGATCGTCAAAGATTTACGCGATTTCGCCCGCCTTGATGAAGGTGACTTCCACGAGGTGGACTTGAATTCCGGCCTCGAATCCACCGTCAACATCATCCTCGGCCGGGCCAAAAAGAATCAGGTCCTCATCGAAACCAGCCTCGCACCCTTCCTCCCGTCAGTTGCTATCCCGCCAAGATCAACCAGGTCGTCATGAATCTCCTCGCCAACGCCATCGACGCCTGCCCCGAAGGCGGCCTCGTCAAGCTCCGCACCTCGCGCGACGGCGATGAAATCTGCATCGAAGTCACCGACAACGGCCCGGGCGTCCCCGAATCCATCCGCCAGAAAATCTTCGACCCCTTCTTCACCACCAAGCCCCAGGGCGCCGGCACCGGCCTTGGCCTCAGCATCAGCTACGGCATCGTCCAGGAGCACGGCGGCCACATTGACTTGACCAACGCCCCCCAAGGCGGCGCAGTCTTCACCGTCCACCTCCCCCTAAACCCCCAAGCCCACCGCACCCCAGCACAAACGAATCAATGAATTAATGAACCGATGAATCAATCCAAAGGTCCCATGGCAAAAATCACCCCCCTCATCTTCTCCCTCCTCCTCTCTGCCCCTTCCTTCGCCGAAGACTGGCCCCAATGGCAGGGCGCAAACCGCGACGCAAAATCACCCGCCTTCACCGCCCCACAGGAATGGCCCAAGGCACTGAATCAAAAATGGAAAGTCGATGTGGGCGACGGCGTCGCCACGCCTGCCCTCGTCGGCGACAAGCTCTACGTTTTCTCCCGCCAGCAGGGCAGCGAGATCACCCGCTGCCTTGATTCAGCCACCGGCAAGGAACTGTGGCAGGACAAGTACGACGCGCAAGGCGCCAGCGGCCCGGCCTCCGGCTTCTCAGGCCCCCGCAGTTCACCCGCCGTCTCGGACGGCAAAGTCATCACCTTCGGCGTCCGCGGCACACTCTCCTGCCTCGACGCCGCCACCGGCAAAAAACTCTGGCGCAAAGATGACTTCCAGGCGCAACCCCCAACTTCTACACTTCCAGCTCCCCCATGATCGACGCAGGCCTTGTCTTCGTCCAGGCCGGCGGGCACCAACGGCGCGCTCGTCGCCTACGACCTCGCCACCGGCGAGCAAAAATGGAAATGGGCCGGCGACGCCCCCGCCTACGCCTCTCCCGTTCTCATGACCGTCGGCGACGCAAAGCTCATCATCGCCGAAACCGAGCGCCGTCTCGTCGCCTTGAGCGCCACCGACGGCACATTGCTCTGGGAAACCCCCTTCGGCGCTCAAGGCCCAGGCGGCTATAACGCCGCCACCCCCGTCGTCACCGGCCAATCCATCATCTACAGCGGCGGCGGCCGGGGCACCCATTGCATCAAGCTCGAAAAAAGCTCCGACGGCTACACCGGCAAGGAACTCTGGAACAACGCCGACGAGTCCGTTCAATTCACTTCCCCCACGCTCAAAGACGGCCTCATTTACGGCCTCACCCAGTCCAACGAACTTTTCTGCCTGAACGCCGCCACCGGCAAAACCGCCTGGACCACGCGCCTGGGCCAGGCCGCCAACGCCGGCAACCCCGACGCCGGCAACCCCGGCGGCGGCAGACCCGGCGGCTTTGGCGGTCCGGGGGGCGGCCCGCGGCCGGAAGAGGCGGCCGCGGTGGTCGCGGCGGAGGCGGCGGCCGGGGCGGCTACGGCTCCATCATCGACGCCGGCACCGTCCTGATGGCCCTCACCCCCGCCTCCGAACTCGTCATCTTCTCCCCGGACGAAAAACAGTTCACCCAACAAGCCAAAATCCCCGTCGCCCAATCCCCAACCTACGCCTACCCCGTCGTCTCCGGCAATCGGATCTTCATCAAAGATCAGGACTCTCTCACCCTCTGGACTACAAACTGATCCTACTCCGCTGTTCCTTCGCGATCTCGCAAGCCGATGATCCGCCCATCCATGGTGACCCGCTCGCCCCCAAGTGCGCGGTCGCTATACTGGCCTCGTCGATACTTTTCCCCTCGTTCATGCACTACTTATTCCCATCCACCCCGGCTCGTCCGAACACTCTCTCTCGCCCCCTCCGCGCCGGTTTCACCGTCGTCGAATTCCTCGTCCTCATCGGCATCATCGTCGTCATCCTCAGCATCTTCATCCCTTATCTCCTCAAGGCCCGCGAAACCTCCCGCCGCGCCGTCTGCTCCGATCACCTCCGCCAGATCGGCTTCGCCCTCAATCACTACGCAAGCTGGAACGAGCACGCCTATCCCCGCACCGCCTACGACCCCGCCGTCCGCCCTACTGGCTACGCCGCTTTTACGGCCCCCGATGCGCAAGAGCCATTCGACCCTGACGCTGGCCCCCAGCCCAGCGACGTCACCGCCTCCCTCTGGCTTCTCGTGCGGCTTGGTTATTTCTCGCAGGATCCCTCCCTCCCCGGCGCAGTCTTCATCTGCCCCAGCACCAGCGACACCGAAGATCCCGCCCAGCCCATCGGCGGCAAAGGCCTGGTGCTCAACCGTTCGAACTTCCGCAGCGGCCGTCACCTCAGCTACTCCTACTGCAACCCCTTCTCCAGCGCCCGGGCTTTCGCCTCACCGACCTCGAGCCCCCGCACTTCGTAGTCATGGCCGACAAAAACCCCGGCACCAAAGGCGATGCCTCGGTCACCAGGCCAAACCCCGACGCGTCTCCATTCGATCTCGCCCTGGCCAACTCTCGCAATCATGGCCGCGCTGGCCAGAACGTCCTCTACGTCGACAACCACGTCGGCTTTGAAAGCACCCCATACTGCGGCGTCGGCGGCGACAACATCTACACCGCCCTCTCCCCCGCCCCCGCCACCACCCGCCCAGCCCGGCCAAATGCCAACGGCGTCTGCGGCCACCAGTTCAGCCCCGCCTGGCCAACCGACAGCTATCTCGTCCCCACCGACGACGAAGTTTCAGGCGATCAATTCCCCAAACCACCCAGGCGCCCAGCCCCACCCTCCACCACCACATCCCCAGCGACAGTTCCCACCACAACCCCGGCCACCACCCCAACCACCCTCCCCGCAACCTCCGCCTCCACTCAGCCACTCGAGTAACACCAGCCACCAGACTTTGGACCATCCGCCGAAAAAGTGCTAAACTATGCTGCAATCTCGCCACCTTAGCTCAATTGGCAGAGCACTGGTTTTGTAAACCAGCGGTTTCCAGTTCGACTCTGGAAGGTGGCTCTATTTCTCGCGTCAACCATGGGATCAATGTGCCGGCAATATTAAATTTGGATGACAACAGATTTTGCTGATCGAGCGACAGCGATTATCTTCTCCCCGCCAACTGAACCGCGCACGCTCCCATGGACTCCAACCTTCTCAACGGCATCCCGCTCTTCGGCGAGCTCTCCCCCATTCAGCGCGTCGATCTGGCCGCGCTGGTGCAGATACGCCACGTCGCCCCCAATGAGCCCCTCTTCTGGATCGGCGATCCCGGCGTCGAGTTTTACATCATCCAGCACGGCCAGGTCGCCATCAGCTACCCCGACGAAAACGGCAAGGAAATTCGCCTCGCCACCCTGGGCGCCGGCGATTTTCTCGGCGAAATCTCCCTCCTCGACGGCGGGCCCCGCACCGCCACCGCCCGCGCCAACGGCGAAGTTACTCTCCTCAGCCTCGGCCGCGACGATTTCCACGAATTCATCCGCCGCTATCCCGGCGTCGCCATCCAGATGCTTACCGTTCTTGGCCGCCGCCAGCGCCAGACCGTCGACAAGCTCCGCGGCATCCGCAATCTGAACGATGTCATGCAGGAACGCATGACCCCCTGGAGCCGCTTCGCCATGGCCACCGCTGCCCTGGCCGGCAGCTCCAAATTCCTCATCACCCACGTCGCCGGATTTTCATCCTGGATCATCATCAACCTCACGCTGGGCCGTGGCCACGCCATCGATCCCGCCCCATTCTCCGGCCTGTGCCTCTGGGTATCCGTCGAGGCCATCTTTCTCTCCATGTTCATCATGATCAGCCAGAACATCCAAGGCCAGAAAGACCGCATCCGCACCGAGCTGGAGTATCAGGTGGCGCTGAAGATGCAGTTGGAGATCATGCAGTTGCACCAGCGCATGGACGAATTGCCGGAGGTCATCATCGACCGCCTGAAAGACAACGACGCCATAACCCTAATGAAATCCGCCCGCGACGCCATGCCAGGCCCCGCCCCCGTAATCAACGGATAAAACACCGAGCAACCTGACAAGCCAACGTGGCAAAGCCAGCGTAGCAAAGGAAGCGTGGCAACGGCAGCGTGGCAGGGCGCTCGCCCTTGCTCCCTGCCAAAAAAAATAAGCCTCCCATCCCCGCCCGTCCGAATCCCATCCTCTCCTCTTCCTCTCCGTGCCTCAGTGCCTCCGTGGTAAAAAAATCTACCCCCCCATCGCATACCTAATCCCCCCCAGCAAGCTATACCGAAACAGCGGCTCCGAGTAGCTCGCGATCGTATGCCCCATCGCCGTATACCACGCCCGCCCGCCGTCAAACGCATGCTCCCACATGATCGGATGGTCCGTTCCCATCTTCCCGCCGGTGTACGTTGACTCATCCAGGTTCGCCAATACCGTCACATTGTTGGTCTTCGGGTTGCTCAGGAAGTTGTACCACTCATCCGTCCGCACCCAGTTAGCCGGCAGATAAGTGGTCGATGGATCGCTACTCGTCAGCACATGCACCGTCGCCTGTTGAATGTTCGGATGATCACTAAATTGAGCCCCGACAAGCTGCCCATACCACGCTGAACTGGTCAGCGTCCCCGACGCATTGTGTACGCCCGCATACCCGCCGCCCGCCTCAATATACCCTTGAAACGCAGCCAGCTCCGGCGCACTCAGCACGTCCCCGTTGGTGTTCAGAAACACAACCGCCTTGTACTGCGCAAGATTCCGGCCGTAAACAGCGCATCATTCTCCGTCGCATCCACCACGATATTGTCCTGCTGCCCAAGCTGCTGAATCGCCGCAATCCCGGCCGCGATCGAGTCATGCCGAAACCCAACTGTCCTGCTAAAAACCAATACCTTCGGCGGCGTCACCGCGGGGCTGATCTGGAAATAATCCATGTTCCCCACGTACCCGCCCGGCGCCGAATCCATGGACACCCGAAGCGTGTGCTGCCCCGCCGGCAACGCCACACTCCCCTTGATCACGTCCTCCCAATTCGTCCAGCCTCCCGTGTCAGGAATCGTCACCGCACCCGTGAGATTCGTGCTCGGGCTGTCCAGTTCAATATGAAAGGTCCCGCCCGCACCGCTGGCCGCAACCCGGCTCAGGATGTCATAATTCCCCGCCTTGGTCACGTTGATCGTGTACTTCAGCCACTCCCCAGGCTTGGTCCACCCCACATACAAACCGGCCTCTCCATTATCAAACGCCTGCGCGATATCCACGCCCCCCGTCCGATACGCAAACCCGCCAAGATTCTGCGCCTCCACGTCGTGATACGCACTCCCCTCCGCGCCATTGTCAAAGTTCTCCACCTCCAGCTTCGTCGCCGCAGTATCCGAAATCACCGTCGCCACCGGCGGCGGCGGCGCGGCCGGCACAGGCGCAATCACCACGTTGTTCAAGTTCCCCACGTATCCGCTCGGTGCACTGTCAAACACGATCCTCATAAAATACTGCCCGGCCGTCAGGTTCACGTTGTTCACGTTCACCGTCTGCCACGTCGTCCACGCCTTCGTGTTCGGCACCGTCACCGGCCCCGTCACGTTGCTGGTCACGTTGCTGGCGTTCACCAACTCCACATGAAACGTTCCACCATTGCTGGCCGACGCGACGCGAAATCCAAAGTTATAAGCCCCGTCCTGCGCCACGTTCACCGTATACCCCAGCCACTCCCCCGCCTTGATGTAGTCCACCGCATTCCCCGCCCCGCCATCCGTCGTCGTTTCCGTGTCAACACCTTCCGTCGGCCGAAACGCGCATCGCGCCGCCAAGATTGGCCGGTTCCAGATCGTGATAAGCGACCAACTCCCCGCCGTTGTCATACTTCTCCGCCTCAATCGTCACCGCACCGCTGGTGCTGATCTGCGGAATCGCACCATACGGCGTCGGACCAGTCGCCGGCGGCGGTGGGGAGGCAGGCGGAGGGGGCGGGGGAGGAACATTAGCCGCAGGCGTGATCACCACATTGTTCAGGTTCCCCACATATCCGCTCGGTGCCGCGTCGAACACGATCTTCATGAAGTACTGCCCCGCCGTCAGGTTCACGTTATTCACGTTCGCCGTTTGCCACGTCGTCCAACCCCCCGTGTTCGGCACCGTCACGCTCCCCGTCACATTGCTGACGACGTTCTTCGCATCCACAAATTCCACATGCAGCTTCCCACCGCTCACCGCCGAAGCCACCCGAAACCCAAACGAATATGCCCCCGTCTGCGCCACGTTCACCGTATACCCCAGCCATTCCCCCTGGCGGATATACCCCACGTCATAGCCGTTCCCCCCATCCGTCGTCGTCTCAAGGTCCACGCCCTCGTTAGGCCGGGCCGCGCCGTTGCCCAGGTTCGCCGCCTCCGTATCGTGATAGGCCGATCCCTCACCCCCAAAATCAAAGTTCTCCGCCTCCAGCGTCGTCGCGGCGCTCCCGGAAATTTGCAGCGGCGTCTGATTAAACGGGCTTGGCGCAACCGGCGGAGGCGGCGGCGACACCAGAACGCCCGAGAATAGCTGCGCCTGCGGCACGATCGCCTTGGGCGTCGATGCACTGCTCCACGATAGCGCTGCCACCGCCCCGCCGGCATTCTGAAAATAGTCGATCTGAATCGGATAACTCTGCCCCGCCACCAGATCAATGGTCGCGCTGTTCTCGGTGGGGGCATGACTTGTGTAATTATCAACCAGCAGCTTGTTGTTCACCCACAACCGCACGCCATCATCGCTGTTGGTATAAAACGTATAAGTCTCGCTGAACCGCGGCGCCACCTGCCCCGTCCACCGCACGCTATACGTCCCCGCCGCAATGCCGCTCACCGGCGCGCCCGTTCCAAACGTGAAATTCACCGTCTTATCCACCCGCTTCACCGTCGCCCCCGTAAAATCCATGTTGTCGTAATACGTCCCTGCAAGCCCATCCCCATTGGCCGGCGGCGGTGGGGGGGAGCAACCTGATACGTCGCCGTGTAGCTCGTGTCCGTCAGCGGTGTCGTCACGTTATGGCTATACGCCCCCTGGTCCGACCACCCCACAAACTGATACGCCGTCCCATTCACCACCTGCGACTGCGGCGCGGTAATCGTGCGCCCCATCCCCGCCACGCTGCTGAAAGTGTAAGGCGCGGTATGCGGCTGATTGTCCACCGACAGGGAGATGCCCGGAATATTGCTGCTCACCGTCAGGTTCGCCAGGTTCGGCTTGATGTCCACCGACGTCGTCCCCGTCAGCCCATTAGCATCCGTTACCGCCAGCGTCACGCGATATCCCTGACGCGTATCCGTCTCCCCCGTCGTCGGCAGCACCACACTGCCGCTCTTCACATTGTCGATCGCCGGGAAAAACTGGTGCGTGTGGTCCTCGTGCAAAAACGTGATCGTCCAGTGGAACGCGCTGGCCGGCAGATCGCTCCCGTTCTCGTCGCTACCCGTTCCCGCAAAATTCAACGTATCCCCGGCGCTATACGTCAGCGCCGAAGTGGGCGCACTGATCGACGCCGTTGGCGCTACGTGGCCGGCGATGATCTTAATCGCAGTCGAACTTGCCGAACCCCCCGATTGTCCGACACCGTCACCACCGCCTGATACGTCCCGGCAACCGTATAATCATGCACCACGTCCCGCCCCGCCGCGGCCGGTGTCCCATCCCCAAAGTTCCACGAATACGTAATTGGATCGCCGTCCGGGTCCGACGAACCCAGCGCCGAAAAATGCACCGTCAACGTCGTCAGCCCCGAATTCACATCCGCCGACGCCACTGCGCTCGGGTTGCGGTTGGCCGTCCCGACATACGAAATCTTGTAAACCGACCGGTTGTTGGAGTTAAACGTCGCATCCAGAATCGACGCATAATAAAGATTCCCCTTGGAGTCGGTGGAAAGATCAATCGGCCGATCCGCCCCCGTGGCAAACGTCGTCGCCTGTCCCGTGGCCGGATCAAGCACCCGAATAAAATCCTGGTTGTAATCCGCGAAAAAGTATTTCCCCGTGTACTGGCTCCCCAGCGACGTGCCAGTATAGAAAAGTCCTCCGGTAATCGACGCCGACGCGCCATTGTGCGCATAGCTGTAGATCGGCGGAATATACCGCAAATCATTCGACGGCCCCTCCACCGTCGGCCATCCATAATTCCCCCCCTTCACGACATTATCGACTTCCTCATAGCTGTCTTCGCCAATCTCGTTCACGAACAGCGTATTGGTCCCCGGCTTCATCGCCCCGCTCCACGGGTTGCGGAACCCCAGCGCCCAAATCTCCGGCCGCGCCCCGCCGTCCCCACAAACGGATTATCCGACGGAATGATCGACTTCGGATACGCATCCACGTTCAGCCGCAGAATCTTCCCATGCAAATCCGAAAGGTCCTGCGCATGCGCCCCATTGGACCCATCCCCAAAGTCATCCCCAATCCCCAGATACAACATCCCATCCGCGCCAAACTCCAGAAGCCCGCCGGTGTGCAGCACGCTCTTCTGCGGGCTGTCCAGCAGATCCACCTCGGTATTTGGGTCGGCCACATCCGCATTGTTCGTGCTGATCGTAAACCGGCTCAGCCGGTTCACATCCCCGCCGTTCACCGCCTTCGTGTAATAAACGTAAACCCAATGATTCGTCGCGAAATTTGGATCAAACGCCAGATTGATCGGCCCCTGCTCCTGCCCGGGAGGCTCCGGTAGCGTCAGAAAATTCCCGGCCACCAGTGTGCCATCCGTATGCACAACGCGAATCGACCCCCCCGCCTGCACCACAAAAATCCGCCCATCCGGCGCCGTCGCCATCGCCGTCGGCATCGCCAACCCACCCCGAAACACCGTCTCCGCATACCCCGCCGGCAGCGTTGTCGCCAGTAACCGCCGAACCTCCAAAGATTCAATCGCCGCGTTCAAAATCGTCTTCCCGTTTGCGACACGGGCGCGGACCTTGGCACTCTTTCGACGCATGACTTCCTCCTCAAGCGCGGGCGATCAAGCGATAGGGGTCCCCCAATTCTTCGCAACCTACCAAGATCGCAGCCAGATTGCGATGGTCCAGCCGTCAGTTTTTCGAGCAATTGACCCGACCCCGCTCACGGTTGCAACGTCTGGGCAACCGCGACAACCCCACACGCACTCTCAAAGAACGATCTGTCCTCGTATTAAAACGACGGCAAAATTCCCCTAGACTCCCCTCCTCCCCATGGTTTCATTGGGCAAGCTCCCGCCAGCCAAAAAGGGAGGGAACAACCACTCTCCCCCAAAGCCAGCCGCAGTGTTCCTTGACAATCAATTGGCTCTTGTATCGGAGCCCCGGATGTACGTGGCACGGGCGCCCCCGCCCGTGGCCCAGAGACCTACAACAAAACCAACCCAAACCGCAGGCCTCACATCTCCTTAGTTCGGCCATAAATCCTCTCTTCCTCCGTGCCTCCTGTGCGTCAGTGAAACTGGTTCTCCGTCCGTACAAAAAACGCCAAAGAGGTCAGGACGACGGCTACTCTGCACATTCGACGCTCCTCGTATGTGGGACTGAAACGAACTATATCTGTGCATGAATTATAAAAACTTGGTCTAAGATGGTGTAGGCGAGGCGGTAGGCGTGAAGGAGACACTGGATGCGATGGTTTGCCCTTCTGATCTTTGCGGGCGTGTTGATAGGAGCGGCGGCAACCCGGCCAACCGATGGGGATCTACTGCTGATCAAAGACATCCCGTTCGAGCGACAGAGGCCGGACTATTGCGGCGAGGCCTGCGCGGTCATGTGGCTGAAACATCTTGGGTTGGATTGGACGCAGAAGGACGTTTTCGAATTAACCGGCGTAGATCCAAAGCTCGGGCGTGGATGCTGGTCGGAGGAGCTTGGCCCCGCGTGAAGCGGATCGGGTTTGCGGTGGGCGAGGTCTGGTATCCAGTGAAGAAGGGCGATACGGCCGCGCTGGAAAAGCAGTGGGACGCGGTGCTGGCGGATTTGAAGATGGGGGTGCCGACGATCGTGGTGATGCAGTTTTCGCGCGAGGATGACGTAGCGCATATGCGGCTGGTGCTGGGATACGATCCGAATAAGGATGAAGTGATCTTTCATGATCCATCGCCGAAGAACGGGGCATATCAGCGGATGGGCCGAAGGCTGTTCATGAAGATCTGGGCCGTGGAAGAGAAGGAGAGCTGGATGGTCGAGCGGATTCGACTGGAGGGCGTGAAGATCGCCGGGCCGGACGTTTTGAAGGGGAAGTAGGAGGACTCGTTTGTTTAGGATAGCCGGTAGCTTTGAGAGAAAAGTCGCATTTCCTTTGCCACGCTCCGAACAAAGGGGATAAGCACATACCTGGCCGAACCCTCCACCCTCCACAATACCACGCCGAGCAAAACCCGCGTCAGGAAGCGCAAGGAAATGCAGAGCATTGTCGCGTACCCGCGACCGCAGCGCAGCGAACTCCTGTAGCACTCCGGCCTCGTGCAGCGAGGCGACGCCCAAATCCAAAGCCCGGCCACTCCCATTTCGACAGCCGCTCCATTCCCAAAGAAAACTGTAGAAAGTCATGTGCATCCCGCCCGTCCCCCCTCCGCACCCTCCGCCCGCTCCGCACCAAGGACATCCACTCCGACCGCTCCTCACCAACGCCCACGGAGCTCGCTCCGTGGGTCTGCAGGCGCTGAAAGGGGGTCTCCGAAAGCATTGGAGCTGGGGAAGCCGTCATGTGCATCAGCGGCGGCGGAATAGACTGACCGCCCATCAAAAACATAGAACATGGCTGCGCCGGCGAGTGGCCGACCCCCAAAAATATCCCGGCTTCGAAGGCAATGTGAAAACCACCGACACCCGCCCCTTCTGGCGCGACGCCTCGGTTTCTCCCAGCAACTTCGGCTACCACTGGAACCACAACGGCGAGAGCGAGTATCTTAACGGCAAGGCCATGGGCGAAAAGATGGCCGAGATGCTCGGCCGCTGACGTCATTCGGCGTCCACCGCATCGTCGAACCGACAGGTGCAGACCCGGAGCAAGATAGAGGGTTTTTATGAAAAGGTTTTTCTCCATGGCTGTTTCCGCGAGCCTGCTGCTCGCCGCCAACGTTGCTCGTGCCGCGGACTCGCCGCCCACCGCGGAACTCATCAAAATGGCGAGCGAAGGTGACGCCACCGCCCAGCTTTCGCTTGCGGTGTGTTATCGAGACGGCAAGGGGGTGGCGAAGGACAATGCCGAGGCGATGCGCTGGGCGCACCTGGCCGCCGACAAGGGCGATGCGGCGGCCATGGACTTTATTGGCTGGATGTTCTTCCGGGGTACCGGCACGCAGCACAATCCAAAGCTGGCCGTCGGATACTTCAGCGCCGCGGCGGATAAATCTCCCTCCGCCGCGTGGAATCTCGGCCAGTGCTATTTCGGCGCGCAGGGCGTGGAGCAGGACATTCCCAAGGCGCTGGAGGCTTGGCAGAAGGCCGCAGCGTTGGGACACGGGCGGCGCCGCTTCCACGGCGGCGATGGTGTATCTCGCCGGTGAAGGGACGGCTCTCGATCTGACCGCGGCCCGCAAGCTGGCGGAGCGGGCGGCGGAGCTGAATGACCCCAACGGCCTCGTGATCCTCGGCGAACTGCAGTTCCAGGCCGGCGAGATCGAACAGGCCCGCGAGAGCTGGATGAAGGCTTCTCAGATGAAGCCCACCGGCCGCACGGGCAATCCCGAGCAGCCGTCCGGCGAGATGGCCGCGCAGCAGGGGGCGGATCTGCTGAAGCTGATGGACTACCGCCGCCGCAAGCCCGAGCCGGGGAAGTTCGCCGTCGTGGCCGTGCCGCATGTGCACCAGGGCTGGAACAACTGCGGCGCCGACGAGCTGCGCCATGTTCGCCCGCTCGCAGGGGAGCAAGGTCGGCGGCTGGGATTTCAAAAAGCTCTGCCCGCCGCCCTTGGGCACGGGCACCGACTGGGGAGACCTGCTGAAGGCGTCGGCAAAGATTGGCCTCCACTGGAAGCTCGTCACCTTCACGCCCGACGACGAAGGCTTTGACAAGGCGACCGCCTTCGCGCGCGCCAGCTCGATGCCGGCCGCGCCCTGGTCATCGATTTTAAATACATCGGCGACCGCTACCCCGGCGGCGAGGCCGGCCACACCCTCATCCTCGCCGGCTACCTCGCGGACGAAAATCTCTACATCCTCTGCAACCCCGCCACAGCGACGCCCGGCCTGCAACTGATCTCCGCCGACGACCTCAAACACTATTGGCGTTCCGATCACTACGGAAAACTCTCTGGAGACGTGCTCTCCCGCCCCGCAATCGTGATCGATGGGGAATGAGCCATTTGCGGGGACGGTTTGGCCCCTGAAAGGGGTCACAAGGTCACAAGTCGTTCCGGGCCTTCGCCACCGTCGATGTCATGCAACGCCCTGTCGGCATTGGCCGAGAGCGCAGGAACTGCTCAATCCAACTCCCATAAGCGTCAATGGTGTTGTCTTCCAGCCGCCGCTAGCGGGCCACCGCCTCAAATTTTTCGGGCACCTTCATGGTTCAAACAAATGCCCTCCGGACCTGCGACACGTCAACAAAAATCTCGCTTTTATGCGTGCAGGAAATTATTAAGGACGTTGTTTGCTCCTATGTTGTGCCGGAAGGATACTGAAAGGTTTTCCAATCATGACGCTGCCCCCGCGCCGAGCAAGCGATCAGCACTACGGATGGCTGTTGAAACCACCGACGCCGAACCTATCCGAGTATGACGACGCGGCGGTGCTCACCGAGTACGTCTGGCGTCACTATGCGCAACTTCTGACCGCCCCGGAGGCGAGAGCGGGAATCTACACACAACCACTCGATCGGGAGACGGCGGTACGTGTAAAGGGGCCGCAATTCGCTGACTGGCTCGACCGCACACATGGTCCAGTTGACCTCGCGGAGCTAGAGCGTGAATTGATGGGTGGTCGGGCCGCCCTCTACTCACGCGCCCGCGATCGCATCTTGCGGGAGCATCGGTCGGACGTAATCATCAACCGCTGCCCGGCGTGCGGGCGCATCGTTCGATCACCCGACGCCCGACAGTGCTTGTGGTGTAAGCATGACTGGCACCGCGACGACGGTGTATAACCCGACACTGCACTGGACCCGCCCGGCGGAACGGTCCTCGTGATTCAAATGCTGATCGGCGCCGGCCAGCCGGTGAATGTCCTTACGTTATGCGACACACAGAGGCAGTCATGAGCGAGATCAGATTCCCGCGCGGGGCTGACAAACTGCTCCAATACTTCGAAGGTGTGAACCGCGAGTACCCGGCCGCGCACTGGCAGAACGGGGCGGAGATGTGCCGCCGGTGGCTCTCACTCACGGAAGCGTCGGACCTTTCGCAGGCGGATGTTGACGCCTTCGTGGCGAGGCTCAAAGCAGAGTCGAATCCGGGGTCCGGCTGGATGGATCTCGGCATGCAGTTCAGACATTGGGCGCGATCCCGCGGGCTTTCGGGGTAACGGCGGAGTCGCATAACCCGCCAATGCAGTGGACCGCGCCAGCGGGTAAGCTTCTTGAGGTTCCAGAGCCGGCGCGGTGCCTGCTCGGCCACTGGTCGTCATTACGTTAGGCATCGAATTGCGCGTACACTTGCATCTGGCGGCGATCAGTATGGGCATCTTTTCGTGGATCTTCGGCTGTGGGAAGAGCGACCAGCGGCCTCCGCCGCCAACTCCGCCTACCGCGTCGTCGTCCGCACCAACGACAACCGTAACGTCGGACTACACGCCGGCAGATGTATATTCGGGATTGCGCCGTCAGGTACTCGCACTAAAACCGGGCCATCTTGGATTGGCGGCTAACAAGCCTTTTGCCGTTCTCATGGAGACCGGTTACGACGAAGCGGTTGCCACGCTCGTCGTCATCGCCGACGGCACGACAAGTCTCTACTTCAGCAATGGCGGCGGCATCATCGGGGCCGGCCAGCACGTGCCCGTTCAGAAGGCTTCGTCCGAGTTCTTGACTAACGTCGCTGGCGTCTCGACTAGACTTACGCCTACGACTGACTTTCCGCTCCCAAAGCGCGGGAGAGTTCGCTTCTACCTTCTCTCGGGGGAAGGCATCCAAACGGCGGAAGCATCCGAGCAGGACTTGGGACACAACCGTCACGAACTGTCAGCCATTTTTCACAAAGCCCACAAGGTGATCGCCGCAGTGCGGGAGAATACGCCAGCCGGGCAGTGATGGCTAACCAAATTCTGCAATGGATCGGCCCCGCGTCGAGCGTTGTGGTAAAGTGAAAGTTAATCGGCGCGGTGCGGGCCATTAAACGTTGATTCGTTATCCCTCACGAGGAGGCTTATGGCAGTCCATGTCCATCATGCCGTCGCAAACTCCGGCGGTGGCGATGACGAAAACAAGCGGAACCCGATGGAAGAGATGAGCGAGATGTTCGGACCTGGCCACGTCGATAGTGCAGTCCGACAAGCGATTCAGGCGTGCTGGATGGCGCTGCCGAAGGATCGACGGAATGTGGCGGAAGTCGAGAAAGAGATACGTCGTCTCGTCGAGCGAGCGTTGTCCAATCTCGACGAAGATGCCAATTCCTTTGGCCGCGGGGCGTGAGGGATAACACAATACTGCACTGGACCGTGGCCGTGATGGTCCGTGTAACTCGAACGCTGATCGTCGGCCCCGGCCAGTGAATGTCTGTATGTTATCCGGCTACGCGAACTCTGGCGGTCCGCCCCAACGCCTTTTGGGAGATTCACAAATGCTCCATCGCTATCTCTTCCCTGCAACGTTGATCGCCGGGCTCTTCATGTTTTCGCCGGCGATACCCATCGCCCGCGCCTGCTGTCCAGTGTCCCGGCTTCCCGTGATCAATGCCGATCAAACCGTCATCATCCTCTGGAACCCAGCCACGCAGATGGAACATTTCATCCGGCAGGCGTCCTTCAAGAGCGAAGACAAAAATCTCGGATTCATCATTCCCTCGCCCTCCCAGCCGCAGCTCAGTGAGTCAGGGGATAACGCGTTTGAAACGCTGGCAGCGTGGACCGCTCCACAGATTCAGCAGCAGCAGTCAACGGGCTGTGGCTGCTCAAAAGCCGAATACATCACCAAGTGCGCAGGATCGATCCGCGTCCTGAACCAAAAGCGGGTCGCCGGTTTTGACGCGGTCGTCCTCGAGGCCGATTCTCCAGATGCCCTGGCAACCTGGCTGAAGCAGCACGGCTACGAGCTCTCACCGGCCGTGGCGCAATGGGCCGCGCCCTACATCCGTGCGCAATGGAAATTCACGGCGCTCAAGGTGGCCGACACTTCAAAGGAAAACGACACGAACGATGCGTCGACAAGCGATCCGACAACCGGCCCAGCCAACCCCGTGGCCACGGTTGACCCCACGCGACCCGGAAGCCACAACATTCACGCCGCCGCATTGCGCATGAGTTTCAAAACAGATCGGCCGCTCTTTCCATACCGCGAACCCACGTCCACGCAGGCGGCGAGCACCCTCGGTGCATCCGATCGCCTGCTGCACATCTACTTCCTCTCCGATGCCCGCTATGAAGGAACCCTCACCCCGCAAACCCAATGGACCGGCCGCTGCGTGTGGGCCAACCAACTAAAAGACAACCAGCGCGAACAACTGCTAAGCATCCTGAACCTCACCTCCACCGACCTCCCAACCCGAACGTTTCTGACCGAATTCGAAGATCGCTGGCCCTACCGCCAGGCCCCCGCAGACCTCTACTTCTCGCAAGAAACATCACAGAAAACATTGCAGCGGCCAGCCATGGGAATAGTCCCAGGCCCCGGATCATTCAACGTCGTGATAGTCGCGCTCTGCGGCTTCATCGCGGTGCGCGCCCGGAAGCGGCCGACGGGTGGCTTATAGAAGATCTGCCGGTGTCCGTCGCCGCGATGTGGGACCTCGCAGTTGGAAAGAAAAAATGGCTGTCGCTGGCTGCCATCGTCCTATTGCAAGAACTTCGTCTCAACGAAACGTGCTGCAGCGTTTGAGGCACGCGCGTCAGAAGTTGAAGGGGGTGATCGCAACCGTGACCGATGAGGACAGCCGCGGGCCAATTGGAACGCAATGGTCCGGCCAAGCGATCACCTGCCCAACCTCCGCCCGCGCCCTCGACCCCCGCAACCCCGACTACAACTTCGTCCCCTCCGTCTATCCCCCCGGCGGCTTCAGCGCCAAAAAATCCAAAATCATCCCCCGCCCCGATCCGAAGAACCCCAAAGCCAGCCCCCTGATCAACGCCTCCGGCAAATTCGACGACTGGGCCCAGTTCTACTACACCCTCGCCACCGATTCTGCCGCCTTCGACGCCTGGTGGATCAACTACTGGACCGACAAAGACATCTGGACCTACACCGAATCTCCCGTGTTCAAAGGCTATCAGCCCGGCAATCAAGGCCATCGCCTCATCGCCGTCATCGGCACCCTCTACAGCCACGTCCAGAAAGATCCCGACATCGACCCGGCCGTCAAAGCCGCCATGTCCACCGACGATAGGCTCCTGGAGCCCGATGGCACGATCTCCAGCGACATGATGAAAGATTTCCTCCACCCCACCGCCCCCGGCTACCTGATCTGGGCTCAGGCCATCGAGCAGCCCTTGAAGGAAATGATGGGCAACTGATGAGACGTCGCCAAACCAGTCAGGCCCGCAGGTTCGATTGAACCTGCGGGCCTGCTTTGCTCGTACGCGTTCAAAGACAGAGTCTGAACCACGTATGATTAGACGACCACTTTGCCACCACCTCCGCCACCTCCGCCGCCCCCGCCCCCGCCACCACCACCGCCGCCAACTGCACCCGCAGCCTTGGGCGTGATGACGGCCTTACTTGTCAGCAGGCTGTTGAGCGTGTCGGTGGCCGACAGGGTCTGTGTGGTTGGCGAACTGAGCGTGACCAGGAAGGAGTGGACGCCGGCGTCGGTGGCGTTGTAGGTGTAGTCGGCAGGCAGGCCGGTGATGCCCGCGGTGTCCGCGAAGTGGACCTTGCCCGTGTAATCCTTCACCTCGTTGCCATAAGCGTCAAACACGCTCAGCTTCGCGGTGAACGCAGTCCCGGCCGTGATGTTTGTCGGCACGGCGAGCGTGAAGAGCGAAGCGGCGCCGTTCGCCACTTCGATACCGCCGATGGTCGTGGTGACGGTGGACTTGGACGCGTCCACCGCGGTGACAGACGCGAAGACGGTTTTCGATGTTGCCGTCTTGAGCGTGATCATGAACGTGTGCGTGCCGGCGTCGGCGGCTGTGAACGTGTAGTCCGTCGGAAGCAGCCGCCTTGGCGTCCGTCGCCGTAAATCGAACCTTATCCGTGAAATTAGTGGCCAGGTTGCCGAACGCGTCGCGGGCCGTGACGACCATCGCGAAGGGCGTCCCGGCAACCACGTGCTGCGGGCCGGTGGAGGAGATGGCCGTGACAGTGCCCGCGGCCACGCTGATGCCGCTCTGCGTTCCCGTCGAGCCAAACAGTGCTTCGCTGACGCGGATCGACTGCGAGCCGGCCGTCCGCAAGGTGGCCGTGAACGTATGAACGCCTTTGTCGGCGGCCGTGAACGTGTACGACGCGGGCAGGCTGGCCTGCCAATCGGAACTGCCGAACGTGACAGTGCCGGTGTAGTTGGCCATCGGATTACCGAGAATGTCAAACGCGCTTACTGTGAAAGTCTTGGCCGTCCCGGCCGTTGTCGCGGGGAAACCGGTGACGACAAATGATCCCACGTCGGCCGCCGTGGCGGAGACCGTTTCAGATCCGGTCATCGTGGGGTCGGCCATGTCGGTCGCGGTGAGTGTCTGCGGGCCGGTTGTCATGAACTTCACCATCACCGTCGCTTCGCCATTGACGAGCGTCACGTCGGCCGGGAGCACCGCGTTCGGATCGCTGCTGGAAAAGTGAATCGTGCGTTGCGCGGCGCCGGGGAGTTTGTTGCCAAACGAATCCTCGGCGTCGACCGTCACCTGCCTGAACTTGCCGATGGAGCCCGATCCCCCGGTGACCAGCATCGTGCTCACCTCGCCGGGCTTGATCAGCACCGGGTTTGACGTGCCGTGGACGCCTGTCGCCACGGTGTCGGTCGCGGTGATTGTCTGCAGGCCGGCGGTGCGGATCGTGACATTAAATGTGTGCGTGCCGGCATCGGCGGCGGTGTAGGTGTAGTCGGCGGGCAGGATGGCCGTTGGGTCGCTGCTGGTGAAGTGGACTGTGCCCTGGTAGGTCGCGCCCATGTTGTTGGATGAGTCAAGCGCGGTGACCGTGATTGGCATGACTGTACCCGCGTCTGAAGGCTCATCGGGCAGGCCGATTGTGAAGCGCGACGCCGGGGCCGCCTGCACCTGCACGCTTGTGCTGGCCGACCCGGCCAGCGAGGCGCTGGCGATGATCGACTGTGGGCCGACCGTGACGAGCGAAACCCCGGTGGTGAACGTATGCGTGCCGGCGTCGGCGGCGGTGAATGTGTAAGTCAGCACGCTGCCGGCCGGATCGGTGCTGAAGATGTTGACGGTTCCGGCGTAGTCGGTGATCGGATTGCCCGAGCTATCGACGGCCGACACCGTCACCGGCACGGCATTACCCGAAAGGGACGTTGCCGGCGCGGAGATCACCAGCGTCGCGACATTTTGCGGATTGTCGATCGCGCCCAGGTCATTGGTGTAAGTCGACACCAGGCCGGTCGAGGAGCTGAGGGCGACGTCGGCGAAGCCGTCATTGTTGAAGTCGGCCACAACCATGTCATTGCCATTGGCTGCGTACACCGGAACGGCCGCGGCGAATGTTCCGTCGCCGTTGTTTAATTCGACAGTGAAGCCGCTGCCGGTGCGCTCGACGAGGTCCATTTTGCCGTCGCCGTTGAAGTCGCCCTTCTGGATGTCCAGCGGCTGGCTGCCGATGGCCATCACTTGCGGCGCCTTGAAGGTGGCGTCGCCGTTGCCGTACATCACCGAAATGGTGTTGGCCCCAAACGAGTTGGCTATCGCAACGTCCAGGTTGCCGTCGCCGTTAAAGTCGGCGATAGCGGTGGCAAACGGCGCGGTGCTGGCCGGCGTGCTGCGGGCTGCCTGGAAAGTGCCGTCGCCATTGCCCAGGTGCAGCGTGATCGAGCCGGGGGTATTCTGGTTGGTCGAGAGGATGTCGGCCAAGCCGTCGTTGTTAAAGTCGCCGACGGCCACCGACGCCGGGCTCCCGCCGGCCGTGTAGTCCACCTTCGGCCCCAGCGTGCCCAGGCCGTTGTTCTTAAAGACACTGACGGAGTTGAAATAGTGGTTGCCGGCGATCAGGTCCGGCTTGCCGTCGCCGTTAACGTCCGCCACTGTGATGGATGTGGGCGGCGTGCTGACGGTGTAGGGCGTGGGGGCGGCGAACGTGCCATCCCCATTGCCGTGGAGTTCCGTCAGCGCGCCGGTGTAGTACGAGGCCAGCGTGACGATGTCGGGGTGGCCGTCACCGTCGAAATCGCCCACCTTCACCTCGACGGGGTTGTTGTTCGTTGGCTCGACAATGGCTGCACCATACGTGCCATCGCCATGATTCAACTGCACTGCGGCGATGCCCCGGCCGCTGACGCTGCCGACCGTGACGATGTCCGCCAGGCCGTCGCCATTAAAGTCGGCCGTCGCCATGGCCGTGACGGCCATGCCAGTCGGCAGGACCGCCCCAGGCGTAAAGCTGAACATGCTCCGCTCCTCAAGCCCCTCGATCACAGGTTTGCTGGCGGCGGCAAGGGCCTTGGCCCGGCGCTGTTGCAATTGGTCGGATAAGCGGATGGCAGCTGCTGAACGGCGGAATCGAAAGTTAAACATCACGTGCTCCTTGATGGTTTTCCGGATCGCAAAAAAATTTGCTTCCGGGCCGGTCTCTTGCTCGGTGGTCGGCAACGTTGCCTGCACCGGGAACCAAAATAGGAGTTGCCTTCGACTGTGGGCGGGTCCTGCAAAGAATGCAGTCAGGCAAATCGAGCTTCCATCCATGCCGCTTTTAAACACTTCCCATCAAGCGTGAGCAGCGCAAGCAAATCCCCGCTCTCCCCACTGGATTTCCCATTGCTCCCGTTGTAGAGTAATCAAAGACACAGTTATGCTGTCGAGGGTCCCCTTGGGCCGAGGTTCCCCCCCCACCTCCCCCAAACCCCTCGACGGCTTTTTTTTTGTGCCCGCCTCGCTACCCCAATTATCCCCCAATTATCCGGCCGCCGCCTTTTCATACAGTGCGAGCATGCGCGGCAACACTGCCTCCAGGCTGTAGCGCTCCTGGATCATCTTCTCGGCCGCCCGCGCCAGCGGCCGCATCGACCCTGGATCGCGGATCGCCCCCACCGCCTTCCGCGCAAACTCTTCCACGTCAAAAAAATCGGCCAGCAGTCCATTCTCCCCATCGCGGATCATCTCCATCACGGGCTTGGTCGCCGACCCCAGCACAACCGCCCCGCAGCTCAAGGCATCCATCATGCTCCACGACAGGACAAACGGCACGGTGAGATAAATGTGCAGATCGGTCGTCGCCAGCAGCCGCGACAACTGCGTCGTGGAGAGCCGGCCGGTAAAAACAAACCGCGACAGATCAAACTCCTCACGCGACAACACCCACTGCTTAAAGCTCACCCCCGGCCCGGTGTGGTTGGTGTCGCCGCCATACGAAACCTTGTCCTCCCCAACCACAAAGAACACCACGTTGGGATATTCTTCAGCGATGCGCCTGGCCACCCGCATAAAAATGTCGAAGCCCCGCATGCTCTCAAAACCCCGGCTCACATACGTGACGATCCGCGTGTCGGCCGGCACCGACCGACCCATGATGGTGCGGCCGCCGCGCTGATCCGGCGCCGGCCGAAGCGACTCCTCGTGCCCGTGATACACCGCCCGATCCACCCCATCAAAGATCACCTGCAGGCGCGATTGATACTCTGCGGGGAAACGCGACTTCTGAAACTCGGTGGGCGTATACGCAGCTTTGCAGTTCTGAAAATCCAGCAGGATCATCGCATTGCGGCAGTAGGAGCGCAGATAATTGATCTCCGGCGTGCCCCAGCCCAGATCCTTGCGAAAATCCATGTCGCTGTCGGCGTCGTGCGGCGCGGTAGTAGAACTCGAAAAAGTTAACGATCGGCACATCCCCATACAGCTCGCGAAGAAACAGCGTGCTGCCAAAGCCACTGTGGCCGACAATCAGATCCGGCTTCACGTCCCGCCGGGCTTTCAGGGCTTTATACACCGCGTCCGTGTGCCAGACGGCGTTCTCAAAGGTGCGCGTGCAATAGTGGTTCTGCTTGGTCGCGCCGCCGGCCAGCTTGTACTGTATCTTCTCAATGCCCTCCACCCGCCCCGCCGGCGTCTGGCTGACAAACGTACACTCCCACCCCCGATTCTTCACAAGATGCCGGGCAATGTGCCCAAACTGCGCCGGAAAATTCTGGTGGACATAAAGCACATGCATGGGAGGCGTGATTGTGCGGCCCTCAGGAGGCAAGGTCAACGCGAAGTCTCGATGCCAACCCGCCCCGATGAGGTAATTGGGAATTGCTATTTTTTTCTTGACTCGGTTTTTTGACGTCGTTAAAGTCCGCAAAGTTCAGCCAGCTTTACTGTGGATCGCCATTGAAAGCTGCAAACGGATCGAGATCATTTGAGAGTTAAAAGGTCGGGACGGAATAGGAGTCCGTAATCAGGCGTCAGGGCAATTCCATTTCAGTGTGTTCCAAAATAACAGAAAAACTGGCGTGAGGTTGTCCTCCGCCGACCCTGGCTTTGATAGCCGCCGTCAAGCCATGGCTCATTCTGTGGGCGGCCACTTCGCAGGGGTCGATCATGAAGATTCGTTCTTCCAGCGTTTTTCGAAGCCGCATGGCTCTGTCCTGCGCGCTGCGCGACGGGCATCGACCGCATCGATACTGCGCAATGCTATCGAGTTTCTCGAACCGCGCGTCTTTCTCAGCGCATCGCCGCATGTGCCACGGGTCTTGCTTCCAGGTTTACAAGGTAGTTCGCTTCAAAAGGGAGCGACGCACCCCCTCGAGACAAGCCATTCATCAACCAGCAACCCCAACTTTGCTGGGTTCGTACCTAATCAGATTCGACAAGCCTATGGCATTGACCGCATCAGCTTCAGTGGCGGCGTGACGGGTGACGGCACCGGCCAAACCATTGCTATCGTCGACGCTTACGATGACCCAAATATTGCATCCGATTTACAGCATTTCGATCAGGCTTTCGGCATTGCCGCCCCTCCCAGTTTTCGTCGGGTTGCTCAGGATGGCAGCACCAATTATCCAATCAAAGATCCTAAGATCGGACCCGGCGGCGATAATTGGGAAGAAGAGATAGCCCTTGACGTGGAATGGGCCCATGCCGTCGCGCCGGGCGCAAGTATATCCTCCTTGTCGAGGCTAATTCCAACTTCGGTTCCGACCTGTATGCCGGAGCTAACTATGCCCGTAATCAAGCAGGCGTCTCCGTCGTTTCAATGAGCTTCGGTTCAGGCGAATTTTCGGGACAAACAGCTTACGATCCAACATTCGCCACCCCTTCCGGTCACACCGGCGTCACCTTCGTAGCGTCCACTGGCGACGCCGGGTGCCGGCCGAATTTCCATCGCTGTCCCCAAACGTGCTCGCCGTCGGAGGGACAAACCTTTTCCTCAACGGAAACAGCTACGGCAGTGAAGACGGCTGGAGCGGCAGCGGCGGCAGCGTCAGTACTTTTGAATCCAAGCCAGGCTGGCAAACCGGATCCCCTGATCCCACCCATCGCAGCGGACCTGACGTCGCCTTCAATGGAGGCGAAGGCGTTGCCATTTATGACACCTACAACAACTCCGCCAGTACTCCATGGGTAGGCGTCCATGGCACTAGTTTCTCCGCACCTTCCTGGGCGGGCCTCATCGCCATCGCCAACCAGGGCCGTACCCGCGCGGGCCTCGGAAACCTTGACGGGGTATCGCAAACCCTTCCGAAAATTTATCAATTGCCGACCGGGGATTTTCACGACATCACCAGCGGCAATAACGGCAATCAAGCCGGCCCCGGATACGATCTTGTTACCGGTCGCGGAACCCCCATTGCCAACCTCCTGGTTCCTGATCTTGTCAACACAACCCTCAGCATCGACTCCCTTTCCGTCGATCCTGACCCGGCCACCGTCGGCGACACTCTCAACCTCACGGCTAACAGTGTCGCTGGTCCGGTCACCAGCGTCTCCTTCTACAACGATACCGGCGGCGGGCATACCCTCATCAGCACCGATACAGATGGCAGCGACGGCTTTACCGCCAATTTCGATACAACGGGGCTGAGTACCGGCACCTTGACCTTCTCAGCCCAGGCCACTGACGGTCTTGGACATACCAGCACGCTTGTCTCACAGTCCAGCCAACTCCAGGCGGCACATACCGCCGCGCCGGGCAATAACGACTTTGCGAACGCCTACTACCTGTACACCGATGTCCAGCCAGGATCGGAAACCGGGTCCGACTTCGGCTACAACACCAACGCCACCAAGGAAACCGGCGAACCCAATCACGCCGGCAACACGGGCGGCGCTTCAGTATGGTGGACTTGGACCCCACAGCAGTCAGGCCCTGTGACTATTTCAACTGACGGAAGCAACTTCGACACGACGCTCGGCGTTTACACCGGTGGCGACGTCACATCGCTTACCGAAGTCGCGTCAAACGATGACGACTCACAAGGCGTGCAAAGTTCGGTCTCGTTCTCCGCGGTCGCCGGACAGCAATATAATATAGCCGTCGATGGTTTTTACGGCGCCACCGGCAACATTTCCCTGTCGCTCGACCAGTCTGTCCCCGTCTCGCTGGACTTTCTAACCGTCAGTCCCAACCCATCCAAACAAGGCAACGATGTAACACTCAGCGTGGGAGGCGTCCAGGGGGCCGTGCAAACCGTCAGCTTCTATCGCGAATCCAACAACCAACCCGGACTTCAACCGGGCTCCGACACGCTCATCGCCGCTGATTCCAACCCCGACGACTTTGGCGGCTATTCAGTCAGCGCGCCCACCTCCAGCCTTTCCCCCGGCAACTACACCTTCTACGCCGTCGCAGACGACGGCAACGGAAATTCCAGCAGCGTCGTCTCCACCGTCAGCACCATTCGAACCAATGCTGTTCCGTCCAATGACAACTTCGTCAACAGCACCACCATCGTCACCACCTCAACTCCCACAACCGAAACCGCCACCCTGACCGGCTTCAACTTCAACGGGAGCGTCGAGCGCGGCGAACCTCTACACGCCGCAAACGATGGCGGCGAATCCGTCTGGTATTCCTGGACACCATCCAAGTCCGGTACGGCCACGATTTCGACGGCCCAGAGTGACTTTGACACGCTGCTGGGCGTCTATACCGGGTCCAGCGTCGGCGCCCTTGCCGGCGTTGCCTCCAACGACGATTTCAACAGCACCCTCCAGAGCCAGGTCACCTTCAATGCCACCGCCGGCATCACCTATCAGATCGCCGTCGACGGCTACAACGACAGCATCGGTGACGTATCCGACGGCAACGTTCATCTCTCACTCTCGGAACAGAAAAACAGCGCCTCAACCCCATTTCCCAATGGTGTCGCCCCCACCATCTCCAGCACGGCCACCACAACCATTGACGTCGAAAATTTCGACAACGGCGGCGAGGGAGTCGCCTACCACGACACCGACAACGTCAATCAAGGCGGAAACAACTATCGAGCGGCCACCGCCCCCGGCGTCGACATTTCCTCCATCACCGATGGATCGACCGGCCTGGGCGTCGGCTACGCCAAAGCCGGTGAATGGCTGAAATACACCCTAAACGTCTCCCAGGCGCGAGCCTACAACCTCGGATTCCGCGTGGCATCATTGGGCACCGGCGGAACGATGCACATGGAACTCGATGGCAGCCCGACCTCTATCACTGGCAACGTAACCGTCCCCAACACCAATGGCTGGGCGACATGGCAGACCGTAACCGTCAATGGCGTCAATCTGCCAGTGGGTCAACATGTTCTGCGACTCGCATTCGACAGCAATGGCAGCAGTACCGGCTACATCGGTAACCTCAACTACGTCTCCTTCACGCCCGCTGGTGTTCCGCCAGTCCCTCCGCCGCCACCTACCTCAGAAGCGCCTTATCCAGATCCCAACACGCGCTTCCAGATCACCTCCAGCGGTTCGAGCACGCTGCAGGCCGAGAACTATGACACCGGCGGCGAAGGCGTTGCTTACCACGATACCTCCGCCGGCAATGCGGGCGGAGCCTACCGCACGGACAACGTGGACATTGAAACCAGCGGCGACACCGGAGGCGGATACGACATCGGCTACACCCGATCCACCGAGTACCTGAAGTACATGGTCAACGTCGTGCAGGGCGGCAACTACAACCTTGGCTTCCGCCTGGCCAACTCCGCCGCGGGCGGCACGCTCCACATGGAGGTGGATGGCCAAAGCGTCGGTTCGGTCAACGCCCCTTCCGCGGGCTTTGCCAGTTGGCAGACCGTCGCCTTGAACAACGTGGCCCTGACCACTGGCCAGCACACTCTGAAGATCTCCTTCGATAACGCCGCCGCCTCGACCGGTTTCGTCGGCAACCTCAACTATGTCTCCTTCACCCCGGTAGGCGTTCCGCCAAGCCCTCCCCCGCCTCCGCCCCCTCCGCCCCCACCTCCCACGGAAGCGCCCTATCCAGATCCCAACACGCGCTTCCAGATCACCTCCAGCGGTTCGAGCACGCTGCAGGCCGAGAACTACGACACCGGCGGCGAAGGCGTTGCTTACCACGATACCTCCGCCGGCAATGCGGGCGGAGCCTACCGCACGGACAACGTGGACATTGAAACCAGCGGCGACACCGGAGGCGGATACGACGTTGGCTACACCCGATCCACCGAGTACCTGAAGTACATGGTCAATGTCGTGCAGAGCGGCAACTACAACCTGGGTTTCCGCCTGGCCAACTCGGCCGCGGGCGGCACGCTCCACATGGAGGTGGATGGCCAAAGCGTCGGTTCGGTCAACGCCCCTTCCGCGGGCTTTGCCAGTTGGCAGACCGTCGCCTTGAACAACGTGGCCCTGACAACTGGCCAGCACACTCTGAAGATCTCCTTCGATAACGCCGCCGCCTCGACCGGTTTCGTCGGCAACCTCAACTATGTCTCCTTCACCCCGGTAGGCGTTCCGCCAAGCCCGCCTCCGCCACCGGCCTACGGCGGAACGCCCTTCCCCAATGCCAACACCCCCTTCGCCGTTACGTCCGTCGGCACCAGCAGCCTCGAAGCCGAAAACTTCGACAACGGCGGCGAAAATGTCGCCTACCACGACAGCGACACAACCAATCAAGGCGGTGCAACCTATCGCTCCAGCACCGCCCCAGGGGTTGACATCGAGGCCAACACCGATGGCGGATCTGGTTTTGACCTCTCCTATGTGAAGGCTGGTGAATGGCTGAAATACACCGTCAACGTCGCACAAGGCGGCACCTACAACCTCGGTATCCGCTATGCCTCGCCTTCCGCTGGCGCCAAGATGCACATCGAAACCGAAACAGGCACACAAGTCACCGCCGCAATCACGTTACCCACCACCGGCGCCTGGACGAATTGGCAGACGGTGGCCATCAATGGGATCACTCTTCCGCAGGGCCAGCACGTGCTGAAGGTGATGTTCGACCAGAACACCTCGCTGGGCTATGTCGGAAACGTCAACAGGCTGACCTTCACGCCCGCATGACGTTCTTCTGCTTCAACAATCACGAGCCCGGCGCCACCTCCTGATGGCGCCGGTTTTTTTCGCCCGCCCCGTCTGATAACTCCCCTCATTTTCAGTACTTTTGTTTTATGCCGCAGAAACTGCG
This sequence comes from uncultured Phycisphaerales bacterium, assembly GCA_963788015.1. Taxonomy (GTDB): domain Bacteria; phylum Planctomycetota; class Phycisphaerae; order Tepidisphaerales; family Tepidisphaeraceae; genus JBBRHH01. The sequence goes on along the minus strand of CAWBEY010000003.1, from coordinate 344,788 downwards.
CAACTGCACTAAAGGTCGCGGGCGGTGGGTCGATATAGGAGGTGTCGGCCAGCTAAACGCCGATGTGCGCAAGACGAGGGCGCAGTGGTTTATCGGCCTAATGATGCCGGAGAGAGGGAGAATTTTGTGATGAGCACCAAAGTAAAAGATGTCCTGACCACCGGCGAAGTCGCCAAAGTCTGTAACGTGGCCCCCCGAACCGTCAGCAAATGGTTCGATTCCGGCGCCCTGCGCGGCTACCGAATCCCCGGCAGCAAAGACCGCCGCATTCCACTCAACCAGCTCATCCGCTTCATGAAGCAGCACGGCATGCCGCTCAACGGCCTGATGACCGGCTGCCATGCGCGTCCTGATCGTTGACGACGAACAAGACATCGTCGAGGTGCTCGAAAAAATCCTCGAAGGCGAAGCCAAGTACGAAGTGGAAGTGGCCAAGGGCGGCTTCGAGGCCGGCATCACGGCCGAGCGATTCCGCCCGCACGTCATCCTGCTGGACATGCACCTCTCCGACATCGACGGCCGAATCGTCGCCCGGCAGGTCAAGGCCAACCCCGACCTCCAACTCACCAAGCTCATCGCCATGAGCGGAAAAATGACGGATGAAGAGGCCAAGGGATTACTCGCCGACGGCTTCGACGAATTTCTCAAAAAGCCATTCCACGTGCGCCAGGTCATCGAAGCCATCGAAGACTCCATGGCGGTTGTGTATTAAACGCTTAAGCACTAATCAGCAGAGCAGTCAATCAAATCGGATGCGAGTGGGCCTGCCTTCGGGCAAGGCCCATTTTTCTGCGCGCCCCTTTCCCATGGAGAAAAACCCGCAGGCAGCGAATAATGAGGGAACGTTTCACGTGTGCGTTCCTGGCGATCTATGAAAGTGCAATATGTTCAGTCGTCGCGGCGGCTTTCGCCTCTTCAAAGCGTTCGGCATCGAAGTCTCTCTCGATCCCTGGTGGATCCTGGCCGCCGTGTATCTGGTCCAGGCCGGGCGCGACCAATATAGCTCCCTGATCTGGAGCATCTGGGAGCTGCTCGCCCTCTTCAGCATCGTGCTCCTGCACGAGTTCGGCCACGCCCTCGCCTGCCGCTCCGTCGGCGGCCGCGCCAACCGCATCGTCCTCTGGCCCCTCGGCGGCGTCGCCTTCGTCGATCCGCCCTCCCGGCCCGGCCCAACCCTCTGGAGCATCGCCGCCGGACCACTCGTCAATGTGCTGCTCGTCCCCGTCACCTACTTCGCCGCTCACCTGGCGCGGGACCTGTTTCGCGCCGGCATCATCAGCACCGACGCCGTCAAGTTCGTCTACACCATGCGCCAATCAATCTCGGCCTGTTGATCTTCAACATGCTCCCGATCTACCCGCTCGACGGCGGGCAGATTCTCCGCTCGCTTCTCTGGTTCGTCATCGGCAAGGCCCGCAGCCTTTCCATCGCCGCCGTCATCGGCCTGATCGGCGCGGCCGGCCTCATCGCACTTGCCGTCTACATCCAAAGCTGGTGGATCGGCCTGATGGCCATCTTCGCCGGAATGCAGGCCTGGAAGGGTTTCCAAAACGCCCGCATGATCAGCGTCGTGCAGGCGCTGCCCAGATACAGCCACGTTCGCTGCCCATCCTGCCTCGCCCACGCACCCATCGGCCAATATTGGCGCTGCACCTGTGGCCGGCCCATCGACGCCTTCGCCCTCGGCGGCACATGCCTCGCCTGCGGTGCCCGCTCTCAAATCGCCCACTGCATCGACTGCGGCCGCGGCAGCCCAGTGGAGCAATGGTACGAAGCATCCCCAATGCAAACCCCCGCCACCTCCCACTGAAACCCCCCCCAGCGGCCTCAAGTTGACAAGAAACCGACGCGTTTCCCCATTGACATCAAAACGGGGCGGGTTACTTTTCTCGCTCCCGCAGGCGCTTTGGCTATGAGTGCCTGGACTAATGAGATTCAACCAGGATTGATCGCGCCCGGCACAGGCATGTGCCGCCGCCACGCCCAAGCCAGGGTTGTTGCTGTCACACAGTGACCCTGGTCAGGCTACGGGAAGAAGGCCTGACGCGGTGCGGAAATTCCTTTTCCGCCGCATGATCTCGTTGATCGAAACTCAGTGGAAGGCTTACGAGCCCGCGCTTGTCGCACGGGCATCGAGGAGGGTCTGTCCATCGTCGTCGCATCGGAACTCATCATGATATTTCAAAAGCTCTCCCCCTATATCGCAACACTCTTAATCCCAACCATTTTGTGTACCAGCGCCCGTGCCGGCATCGCCGGCCACAAGCGCGTCGTCCATCAGCAGATTTCGCATCGCCCAATGTCCCCGCTCGACAAACACCTGGCCATCATGGACCTGCGAATATCCAATCTGCCCATCAACCAGAAAGGCATCGCCGTCGGTGCAACCCGCCTGCCCAACGGGCAGTACTGGGCCTTCCGCAGCATCAAAATCGCCGACTGCGAAATCTCCGACGTCCGCCGAACCGCCGGCATTCACACCGATTTCATCCAGGTCGTCGGCGGCGGTAACTGGCAGGACGTCCCCATCTCGCTTCGCGTCGAAAATATCGATATGCACGACGGCGTCGGCATTCCGCTGATGATCCAGGATGGCAACTTCGATCACATCAGCCTCACCCACCTGCGCGTCAGAAACACCACCGTCTCCCTCCAAATCAGCAGCATGCACACCGGACACATCGGCACCATCACCATCGACGATTGCCCCAACATGAGCATCGCCATCATGGGCCGCCCCGGCGCCATCGGCACCGTCTATATCAAAAACTCCCCCGGCCTCCGCACCGCCGACGTCCCCAACCCCGCCGGCCGAAGCGGCGCGCGATTCGTCTACCTCAACTAATGCCCCCCGCCATCACCACGGCCGTTTTCCGCGCCCTCCCAGTTTGCTCAAAACCCCACACTCGCTAACATACCTCCCCATCGCGCGGCGTTCCGAAAGCGGACGCCGCGCGATAAGAAGGTCGTCAAACATCGCCGGCCCACAAGCCCCGGCGATTACCCTTGCACCCCGGCGCGGCCATCTGGCTCAGCGCCTTTGCCCTTAACGCCCAACGAGGTCACCCATGGAAAAAGAACGCATCGGCAACTTTGAACAAATGAAGGTCTGGCAGGAAGCACACGCCCTGGTCCTCCGCGTTTTCGAAATCACCCAGCGCGTCCCCGCCGAACAGCAGGACGGCGTCGCCCTCCAGATGGAGAAATCGGCCATCGAAGTGCCGCGCAACATCGCCGAAGGCTTCAAACGCCGCGGCTCGCGCAACAAGGCCCACTACTACAACATGGCCCAGACCTCCCTCGAAACCCTCCGCTACTACTTCATTCTCTGCCGCGATCTCAAGTACGACATCGGCTACGACGATCTGGCCTATCGCGCCGACCAGGTCTCCCGCATGCTTGAAGGCCTCGTCCGATCCATGACCCGCACCGGCCCTGGCGAACGTCGCGGCGGCGGTGGCGGCGGCAGACAACGCCGCGGCGGCGGTGGGGGGGGCGGAGGCGGCGGCAGGCAAGGCCAAGGCTCCGAACAAGGTGGCGGCGGCGGTGAAGGCGACTTCGAATCCGACAACGACCGCGAAGGCGACTGGGACGGCGGCGGCGAAGACGCCGGATAATCCCGTCTCTGCCTCAACAAATTGCGCACCCGCTTCCAGTCCCGCTCCCGCTGCGCGCCGCCCCAACCTCCTGCGCTACCCTGTCGCGTTTAGTGCGACTACAGTAGATACATGACCGCCAAGACCGATCTGCTTCACCCGGTTGCTGAAAAGCATTCTGAATTCTGGCAGCACGCCCACCTCTACTTCGACCGCGTCTACAAAACCATGAACCTGCCCGCCCTCTGGCGGCAGGTCCTCTCCGCCCCCAAACGCGTCCTCACCGTCAGTTGCCCCGTCGCCATGGACGATGGCAAAATTCAGGTCTTCACCGGCTATCGCTGCCAACACAACAACGCCCGCGGCCCATTCAAAGGCGGCATCCGCTTCGACACCTCCGTCAACCTCGACGAAGTCATGGCCCTGGCCATGCTCCAAACCTGGAAAAACGCTCTCGTCGATCTCCCCTACGGCGGCGCGAAGGGCGGCGTGGTTTGCGATCCGCGCAAGCTCTCCATGCGCGAAAAACAGCACCTCACCCGCCGCTACACCAGCGAAATCATGCCCATCATCGGCCCCACCGAAGACATCCCCGCCCCCGACGCCGGCACCGATTCTCAAATCATGGCCTGGGTCCTCGACACCTACTCCATGATGGTCGGGCATCAGGAACTCGCCGTCGTCACCGGCAAGCCCGTAAGCCTCGGCGGTTCCGTCGGCCGAGAAGAAGCCACCGGCCGGGGCGTCATGAACATCCTGCGCAAGTTCCTCCAAACCCAAAACAAAGGCTTCACCGACGTGCGGGTCGCCGTCCAGGGTTTCGGCAACGTCGGCTTCCACACGGCCCGCCTGCTCGACGCCCGCGGCGCAACCGTCGTCGCCATCAGCGCCAAGGAAGGCGGTATCTATGATCAATCCGGCATCGACATCGAAGCCGCCGGCCGCTACTACCGCCAGCATGGCGTCCTGACCGATTTCCCCGGCGGCGACGCCATCTCCAATCAGGAACTCCTCGTCTGCGATTGCGATGTCCTCATCCCCGCCGCCATGGAAAATACCGTCGACGTCGAAGTTGCACCCCTCGTCAAGGCCCACACCGTCGTCGAGGCCGCCAACGGCCCCATCACGCCCGCCGCCGACGAAATACTCCGCGACGCCGGCGTCACCATCCTTCCCGATATCCTCGCCAACGCCGGCGGCGTCACCGTCTCCTATTTCGAGTGGGTCCAGGGCATGCAGAATTTCTTCTGGGATTTAAAGCGCGTGCAGGATGAACTCCAGCGCGTCATGGAAAAAGCGTTCGATGAAGTGAACGCCAAGGCCGATGAAGCCGATTGCGACTACCGCACCGCCGCCTACACCATCGCCATCAGCCGCGTCGCCAGCGCCTGCGAAATGAAGGGGCTGTTTCCTTAATCCGAAAGTACGCCATGAAAACTATCATCGCCACGGCCGCCACCCTCGCCTGGGGCTTGTGGTTCGGCGGGGTCATCTCCCTCTTCATCTTCGTCCAGAAACTTTTCAGCATCGACCACGATCTTGGCGCCCAGGCCGCCCCACACCTCTTCATGCTCTTCGCCCGCTACCAGATCGGCCTCGCGGCGGCCGCACTGGTCGCGACATTCTTCTGGCGCCAAGCCACGCCTTCCCGATCCGTCACCGCCCTCTTCATCCTGCTGACCATCGCCTTCGCAGGCGCATTATTTTCCGGCTACTACGTCACACCCCACCTCGAAGAACTGCGCCTATCCGCACAAATCCACGACCCCCAGTTCCGCCGCCTGCACGCGATGTCCATGGTCACCTACATGACCGAAGCCGCCGCCCTGCTATTTGCCGGATGCACGCTCCCCACAGGACTAACTCAAACAACCAACAGCCGACGATAGACGCCTCGCCCACGGCAATGCTTGCACCTTCACCCGCTTCTCCTTCGCCCTCGCCGGTACGCCAGCTTCTCTTTCCCCCTCTCCCGGTATTCCGGGAGAGGGTTGGGGTGAGGGCTCTTTCTTATCCCCAGTGGCTCTGGATCCTTCCTGCTCCACGCCTATCAGCGATCGCAGGGTCCGCCCAGCCGTAATCTTTCGCTGCGGCACTGCCCTATTTCAAAGTAGATGATGGTAGGGTCTGCACCGCCCACCATCCCCATCCCCGCGTGCAAAGCACACCTTCTAAATTTAATACGCTCGAGCACACCCCCACCCCAATCCCAAAAAATCATTCCCCGCCCGAACCGTCACGCCGCCGCCGGCGTAACAAAACCACACCAAGACTGATAATTGAAAGACTGCCAGGTTCCGGCACCGCCGACACAACCAGCGGCCCTACATCGGTAAAGGTCGTTCCAATCTTAATCTCGTCGATGCTCACCTGCGGATCAGGATCACAACCCGACGCGATTCGAATTCTGTCAAAGCTAAACGGCGCCCAATTGGTACTTGTCAAAACGGCTGTCGAATTCAGCGGAATTACATTGGGAGCCGGATCCACAAACATCCGCACCTGCTCGGCCGTCGCCCCAAAGTCGATCCGATACACAAACAGGTGCTCCTCCGTGAACGGAATATTCGTCTGCACCGGCGTCTTATTGCGATCGTCGTCCCAGCCCCAGTTGTCGTGCAGCGTCGGCTTGCCCATGAACAGCGGCTCGCTGTTCGGCCCGCTGAACAGCGACAATCCCGCATAACTCGTCGGATATTCCGGCGGCGCGGTCGTGTCCCCTTTCCCAATAAAGCTCACCCAGATTGTTCCCCCGTTAGGCCCGCCGTAGGTGGCCGGAAGCTTTCGCCATTCGTTTTGATCGTTCCCCCCCGTGCGTGCCTTGTTCCCAGATGTCGTCATCCCCGCCCAGCTAAACCCGCCAGCCGTAACCATGTTCACGCCCGTCGCCCCATACCACCCGCCCGTCCAACCCGTCCCGCCATTGTTTGGCCCCAGCGCACCCGGCGCGTAGTTGAAGCTTTCCTGCGCTATCAGCTTGGCCTGCGCCGATGCGGGAATCACAACCGACGCCGCAGCGACCGCAAGCCCAGCCAGTTTTTTACGAATATCCATGCGCCACTCCACCAGCAAGAGCCCTCGTTCAATTCCACTTCCCAAAAAGCAAACGATATCTTGCCAGCCAGACGAAACCGGACGAACACAACTATAGCCCGAGAGACGTCCAAGTATACAAGACGTCTCTATAATTTCCAAACCGACCTGATAAGTTCATCGTCATCTCTACACTTCAAATATTCATGCGCAAAGCCCATATCATCCTGCTTTACCAGCCAGTTACAGCGTCCGAAAGCACTTGTATTGCAGCGTCCGGCAGCTTGGAACGTCCAGAAATTAATTATAGAATTCTAGTTATCGGAGCACTCAGCCCATCATAGATTGCCCGCGCACCGCCCCGTATAGAAGAGTCCGGTAACCAACGTCCGATTATTATGGCCCGGGCCGCTCGGAACAGAATTCCACAACCCCGTGCCAATATGAATTACATTATGGTTGACAGTGCTCGCCTGGCGTATTGCGAACGAGCGGGCCGAACATCAACTCAAGCGGCCTGAGCATTTGTGACGAAGATGAGCCTATGCACTTTTCGCCACGCTCTTATCGGCCCATGCTCCCTCCCCACACTCCAACACGCCCGCTAATGGATGAGCTCGAATCCCGCACCCTCCGCAGCGCCACCCTGCCCCACGCCCCCACGCCCCACGTCGCCCTGCCCCACACCAGGACCCCCGGCGACACCCTCTCCACCGCCGATAATCTCGGCCTCCTCGCCGGCCAGACGCAGCAACAAGGCTCGCTGAGCCCGTCCGATAACGCCGACTTCTACCGCTTTAACCTCTCCTCCCGCGCCAATCTCCTCACCCGCCTCGACGGCCTTTCCGCCGGTGCCGCCGTCCAGGTGATGAAAATCATCAACGGCCGCGGCATCGTCCTTCGCGCCGCCGGCGCCTCCGCCCTGAGCGCCGGCCAAATTTCCCTGCGCCGCCTCCCCCCCGGCAACTACGCCATCAAAATCACCGGTAACCAAAACACCGCCTACCAGCTCACCCTCACCCCCGACTACGCCGGCAGCACCCGCCCAACCGCCTTCAATCTCGGCCGAATCGCCGCCACCGCCAAAACCGTCACGGACTTCGTCGGCACATCTGACGTCAGCGACGTCTACCGCTTCGTCCTGGGCACCACCAAAACCATCGGCATCTCCCTGGACGCCCTGTCCGACAACGCCGACCTAATCCTGATAAACTCCGCCGGCCGCACCCTCGCCGCCTCCCACGAAACCGGAACCACCCCCGAAACCATCACCGCCACCCTCCACGCCGGCATCTACTACCTCAGCGTCCAGCACGTCACCGGCGACACCAACTACAACCTATCCATCACGTGATTTCGTGAACCGCTGGATTTCGGAAAACGCGGTATGTGCCCACGTGGACACTACTCACGACATTGTTCAATCCGTTGAACGCCGGGCGACTATCCCCGACATTCATGCAGGTTTCCAACGCGCCGACGGGCGCAACCTCGAACGTCTTGATGGCGGTGTCTCAAACGTTGACCCCACCATGCCGAGTATGTGCCGACCTTATGCTGGTTCCCGTTGGGTGCGGCCCAACCCGCTCTAGCGACGGCTTCATAGTAACCGTGCCAAAAACGGCAAAAACACGCCTCGACGTCAATCGGGATCCTTCCCAATGCCCTGACATCGCGCTAACCCACACCGGCCAGTAGTGGTAACTTCAACGCACGGTTCAATGGCAACAAGCAAGGACAACCCTTCCCGTCAGCAGACATGGGTTAGACCGCGAGTTGACCCGTCGGGCGGCGGTGTGGCATGATCCGGGGATATGATGATTCCACTCAAGGCAAGTATAGCGGCGTTGGTGATTCTGCTGCCGTCGGTGGCATTGGCCGACCCTTATTCTCTGCCGTTTTCTGGGCGGATTGCGGTGTGGGAGCCAATTGAGGTGGTGGGGAAGGTGAAAACCATTGATGTACGGCCGGTGCTGATCACCATTCGTGATGGAAAGCCGGTGGAGAATCGGATGCTGGCAACTCGATATACATTCGATGATGCCGGGAGTCTGGTTGAAATGGCGGGGCTGGCGACGGACGACGGGAAGGTGACAGAGCGGCCGTTGAAGTTGAAATATGAAAAAGGGCGGCTGGCGGAGGTGGTGGTTTACAACTTGGGGCCGGATCCTGTGGCGATTTACAAGTTGAAGTATTCCGAGGATGGCAAGACGTGCAAGGTGGAGGAACGCGATCCGAAGGGAACACTCTTGCAGCACGCGACGGCCGAACTCAATGAGAAGATGATGCCGACGAAGCTTTCGGTGGGCGATGGAGCGATAACGGCCGAGCCGGTGATGGCGACGATCAAGTATGACGAGAAGGGGCGGTGGGATGAGATCATGGAAGGGAAGCTGGATGATTCGGGGATGAGCTCGTTCCGGTATAAGTGCGTGTACAACGAAAAGGGGTTTCTGGATTCGCAGGAGAAGGCCAACCGCAGCTTCGGGCCGCCGGGCAAGCCGGGGGTTTACAAGACGGTGGAGAAGATGAAGTACGCGTATGAGTATGATGAGAAAGGGAACTGGACCAAGTGCTCGATTACGAAGACGAGCTACCAGGGGGCGGAACAGTCAGTGTTGTGGCAGGTGATTGGGCGAGGGATTTTGTATTAAGGCAAAAGCACTTAAGGTGCCCTGGCAATCGAGTTCACGGCGAAAACCGCGCTGAGTACATCCAACCGAACTAAAGGTGACGCGAACGTGACGCGAACGTCAAAATCTCCCAAGCCCCAGGCGACATCCTCATGCTCACCGCCGCCCGCGACGCCGCGCAATTTGCACTGCATTTTGAAGTTGAGGATCGGCGCAACGGCTGGACCTGGAGTTCACGCTGCGGTCCTGAGGCCGCCCGAGGAAGGACGTCCTCTTTTCTTCAGTGCGTGGGCCGTGGAAATATAGAGAAGGCCTAACGCACTTGTCCGTTCCCGGCTGACGTGCTTAACATGGATCCATAATATTCGAAGGGTCTGGAAATGAACCGATGTCTCCACGCTGTGTTAAGCGTCTCTGTCTTGCTCGCGGCTCGGGCCGGCGTGGCCGAATCTCAAGTTGCCGCTACCCAACCTGCCCTCTTCCGGATAACCGTTGATGGCAAGATCGGCTACATGGACTCGGCCGGAAATACTGTTATTAAACCTCAGTTCGACTCCGCGAGCGACTTCACCGAGGGTCTCGCCTGCTTCATCATCGATCATAAATTCGGCTACATCGGCCCAAGTGGAAAAATCGCCATTCCCGCAATTCGGCTGGGCTTTCCCTTTCACGAAGGTCTCGCCATCGCGGCCGAAGGCCGCATGCTCCGGATATATTGACAAGTCAGGCCAATGGGTCATCAAACCACAGTTCGTGGGCCCGAGCGGCGCGCGTGATCCTCCGAGGTCTTGCCGCGGCCAGCATTAGCGGCAAAGACAGCGTTTTCGAGGAGGGTCAATATGGTTTCCTGGACAAGACAGGAAAGTTCATCATCCAGCCCCAGTTCGGCCACGCTCGCTCATTCTCACAGGGACTCTCCGCCGTCCAGAAGAACGGGAAATGGGATTCGATCACAAATCCGGCAAGTTTGCCATTGAGCGAAAGTTTGACGATGCGAGCGACTTTGCAGAGGGCTTTGCCGCCATCATGACGAACAAGCACAAGGATGAGTTTGGCGTCGAAGTTGGAGACTGGGGTTTCATCGACCAGTCCGGGAATTGTCGTGGAACCACAGTTCGCCTCGGTTGAGAAATTCTCCGAGGGCCTCGCCTGCGTGAAGTCGGGCAAAACCTACGGCTTCATTGACAAGACAGGCGTAATGGTCATTCCAAACCGCTTTGACATCGCCGCAAGCTTCTCTGAAGGGCTTGCGCTGTGGATCGGTGGTATCGACAGGCATTTTGAGCACACCGGCGGCCAGTGGGGTTACATCAACCATAAAGGCGAAGATGCCATCAAGCCGGCGTTCGATGCGGCCGCCCCATTCTGCAACGGCCTCGCCCGGATCGCCGCCAATGCTCATCTGGTCGATCCGAAGAACCCGTTCTCCTCATACATGTGCGGGACCATCAAATACATCGACAAGTCTGCCAACGCCGTCGGCACTCCCATGCAGGAAACTGATCCACGTTGGAACGGTCCAGGCTGAGGACTCGGGCGAAAAGCTGGACGCCGCAAGCTGCGGACAATCAAAAATGGGAGACATCAAAGGCAGGCTCTAATGGGGCCACAAGCTATTGTCGCCTGCCCGACCGGCTGGCCCCAGAACTTCATCGAATTATTCTCTTTTCCCGGCGGTGAGGTTCACAAGGGCGGCCGACGGGCCCCAGGGAGCTTCCGATTCGCAGTTTGAACGGCTTGTGACCCGCCTATAGGAGAATGCGGGATTTACGCAATAATTAGCTCGCCCAGATTAGTATTATCAAGCCTAACCGGAAAATAATTTTCAACGTACGGACTTTCCGGGTCCAACATGTCAATTAATTCGATCGCGATTGCATCAACTGGTTCCCCCGTCCCCTGATTGTCCGCATGAATTGCGACTAAAAGCCACCACTCAGCACCAACGTAGTTTGGAGCCGGTTGAACTCTCACCGGCTTGTTGGAAAGCAGTGCATGGTGCGCATTCGAGGCACTTTGTATATCTTCAAAAGCAGCATTACCAAGAGAGTAGACGTTCCAGTTCTCGTCACAAAGATCGCCACGCCATAAGCAGATACACCTGCACACCTGCGCAGCCTCCGTCACAATTTACCCCGCATGATTCCCCGCGTTAGCAATTCGTACAACTTAGTGCGTCCCATATGCGACCTAAAGGTCCGGAAGAAGATAAGGGTCATTGAGAATTCGAATGCGGGCGACGGGTAAAAGCTCAACGCCACCAGAGACTAAATTCACGCGTCCGGCAAACATCCTTCGCAATCGACTCCGGTGACTCAAAGATCCCTTCCGGATCTGGACACAGCGTCCACACGAGATTTGCGATCAACTTCGCCGCCTCTACAGAACAGGCCGATTTCAGCCAAGCGGTCAACCCTGTAGGACTCGCATACAGAATATGGAACGGGCAGACGCGATACATCTGGCGGATCGATCGTTTCAGCTCTCCAACGCCTTTCGAACGCAATGACTCTGTGGCCGCCTTGCTCTTAACGCGTCAGCGTGCGCCGCAAGTAGTTCTTTGGCGGCGCGTTCCGAAAAATCTGGAAACATTTCCAGGATCTTAGGATTTATGACCGCTTTCACTTTACCGTTGCTTACGTTGTCGCCGCGGGGCTTGCTTGACATACGAAACCCCGCAAAGTGTAGAACGTCCAATTCTGACAAAACGAGCGCGGCTATCCAAAAGGTGCCTCCCCTGTCGGCCTCCGAAAGACCTTCAGAGATACGCGGATTGTCAGCCGTTGTCACGAAGAGTCGCATGCCCAATAAATCCAAACGTTCTACGTTCTCGGTGACACGGCCAAGCGCTGCTTCGGCGCATAGATTCGACGCCTGCGCCAGAATTCAATCTTTCGGCGCGCTGATCTTTGAGTGCCCCAGAACGGCATCGCTTCCAAGGACAGAGGTAATCAATTTCGTGGCTTTATGCATGACAGGTTCGGAACGGGGAAGAAAACAAGGGGTTAATCATAATTTCCGGCCGCTCTTCCTTCGCCGGCCTCTGGGGCGGAGGGTGGATTGCAGGTTCAGGCGGTGCGCCGGCTTCGACGGCGCGAGGGGAGCCGCGCGTGGGAGGAGGATAGCTGAACCGGGCGGTCCCCATCCACCGAATACAACCAAACGGACAATTCTATCTTGGCAAGACCGACATGACTATCTGGGGATGTCAGGCCGATTCAGCATCGTCCAGCACGATTGACCTTAGTGTCGCCTCGCGTTGCTATCAGCTGATGATCCTGTCGTTCAGGTGCGCCGACACCCAGGCGCTGGCGAACGGAGCGCGGGTAAAACGGTTCCTCAGCATGGAGTCGGTGGCGCGACGCAAGCTGCGGCAGTTGCAGATCGCGCGGCAACTCCATGACCTGCGCGTCCCTCCTGGCAACCGTCTGGAGGCGCTGAAGGGCGAACGGGCCGGCCAGCACAGCATCCGGGTGAACGATCAGTACCGTGTCTGTTTCCGTTGGACAGTGGCTGGCGCCCTGGATGTGGAGATCGTGGATATCATTGATGGAGATGGCCATGCGAAAACTCAAACCCGTGACGCCCGGCGAGCTTCTACATGAAGAATTCCTCTTTCCAATGGGACTGTCGCATTACCGCCTGGCAAAGGAGATCGGCGTGCCGGCCCAGCGGATTGGCCAGATCGTCGCGGGCAAACGGGCCATCACGGCCGATACCGATCTGCGCCTGTGCCGATTTTTCGGACTGTCCAACGGGTACTGGCTAAGGGCGCAGGCGGAATACGACACCCAGGTTGCGGAAGCAGTGCTGAGGAAGGCACTGGCGAAAATAAAACCATGGGCAGGAACGCCGGCCTGAATACGGGCGACGAAAGCAAACCTGCATCGGAAAGGCTCTTAGTGAGGGGAGTGAGGGAACCCTTCATAAGTGGGAGGGAGCATATAATAAACCCCAGAAGTGAAGGGGTCATTCGGCCATTCATATAGACCGCGCGAAATGGGTGCGATGTATGGCTCGAGAAAAGGATATGGGCCATTCACAACATTCACCGCCGCATCCGCCCCGCCCGTCCCTCTCACCGCTCACTCCGCCCACCGCCCCACCACCTCTCCTCTGCCCCCACATCAAAGCCATCCCACAAACCCCCTCCATCAGTGTCCATCAGTGTCCAGTCTTTCTCCCACATTCCCCTTGACTCCCCCACCCCCCCAATCGCCGGCCACCAGAAAACATTTTCCTTGACCTGACCCAAACAGTCTTCATACAATACATCCAGCATCTTGCATCTTCCGGGGGAACATCAATGACCACAGCATCCCATCCCAGCACCCACCAAAACCCCGAATGCACATCCGGGGCTTCTTCCCCCGTCCTCCGCCAAGCCATCTTCAGCACCGATTCGACGCGTCGTTTGGTGGTCGGTTATGTGTCGTTTGATAGTCGGTTAGTGGTCGGTTGATGGTCGGTTACGTGTCGGTTGGTGGTCGATTGGTGGTCGGTTATGTGTCGCTTTTTGCCAGCCACTTTTGGCCTAAACCCTTGTCGATCCTCACCCCCCTCTCAAAATCCCGTGCGCAACTCAATTTCAACGACAAAAAACACAAGCCAAAACATGGCATGGCTGCTCCAGGGCCAGCCGCTGGCCGCCGGGCAGAGGCCCGCGTGCGGGGCGTTGTCTCGACGTAGCGCAGGAGTCATCTTCTCCATCCACCCAAACAACCAACCGGACAATTCCAGGGCTGGAGCCGTTGAGGGGTCATGCGGCGGCATATATACTCCCAGAGATGGCGGGGGTATATGGTGAGTGCTGGTGTGACAAAAGGATGATCATGACGCAGGCCACTCCTGTTTCGCCGGAGGTTGAGAATGATTCGCTGCCGGTGCGCGATCGGGTGCAAGGGGTGATTAATCTGATTCGGCCGGCGGTGCAGGCGGATGGTGGGGATATCGAGCTGGTGAATGTTTCCAGCGAGGGCGTGGTGCAGATACGGTTTCATGGGGCGTGTCATGGTTGCCCGAGCAGCCATATGACACTGCACATGGGCATCGAGCGCAGCCTGCGGGAGAAAGTGCCGGAAGTAACGCAGGTGGTGCCGGTGCAGTAGGGAGGGTTCAGGGTTCGGGGTTCAGGGTTCAGTGGGTAGTAGGCAGTGGGCAGAGTAGTGGGCAGAGCAGTGGGGGGGTTTCGGATGGGTGTGGTGATGGTGGAACCTGCGATGGATGTTGCGAATGCTTTACCTGGGGATGGGGTGGGTGTGCGCGGGGTTTGGGGGGGCGGTTTGAGCAGATTGCGGAGCGGGGGGCGTCGGCGGGTTTTTTGTTGATGCTGATTCATGTGGGGATGCAAAAGGCGGGTTGGCCGGTTGGGTTGTTGTGGCCGGCGCTTTGTGCGGGGGCGGCGGGGATTGGGGCGGCGTGTGTGCGGTGGCTGATGGGAGCCATGGAAGGCGGGCGGGATGATGAGATCTATCGTTGGTTGCTGACGCCGGGGGCGGTGCTCGGTGGGTTGGTGGCGCTGTTGATCGCGGCGTGGCCGGTGACGGTGTTTTTGGTGGGGCAGGCCCAGGCGCGGGTGAGACTGGGCGTGCCGGTGCTGGTGGGGGCGGGGATTGGTTTGGCAGGGGCGGCGGTGATGGCGCTATTGCGGGGGGAGCGGGTGAATAAGGGGAAGGTGGATCGGGGCACGATTATTTTTGGGTTGGGGACTGGGATTGTGGCGAGTTTGTTGTTGGCGCTGGCGACATCGGCCGGGCGGGGCGGCGGCCGGTGGGAGGCGGGGGTGTTACGGGGGACGCTGGGGATGGCGGCCGGGGCGGGGGTGATCGGGGCGGTGGTTGTGATATATCGGCTGACGCATAGGCAGCGCGGGCGGGTGGGGGCGATGGTGGTGAACATGCTGACCACACTGGCGGCGGTGGCGGGGTTGTGGGGGCAGGTTCGATAGGCGGGGATGTCATGGCGGATACTCCGGTTGAGACTGATGCGCTGCGATTGAAGTGGATGGGGGAGGCGCTGGCGGGGGCGCGGGCGGCGGCCGAGATGGATGAAGTGCCCATTGGGTGTGTGATCGTGCATGAGCCTAGCGGAGAGGTGGTGGGGCGGGGGCAGAATCGGCGGCAGATTGATCGAGATGCGACGGCGCATGCGGAGATTCTCGCGATTCGGGAGGCAGGGAAACGGCTGGGGGATTGGCGGCTTTGGGACTGCACGATGTACGTGACGCTGGAGCCGTGCCCAATGTGCGCGGGGGCGATTGTAAACGCCCGGATTCCGAAGCTGGTGTATGGCTGTGATGATCCGAAGGCGGGGGCGGTGCGGACACTGTTTCGGATTTGCGAGGATGTGCGGCTCAACCATCGGGTGGAGGTTGTGGCCGGGGTGATGGCCGAGGAGTGCGGGGAGGTATTGCGGGAGTTTTTTCGGCGCGGAGGGGGAGGAGGGAAGTATGAAGTCAGAAATATGAAGTAGGAATGGAGGGGGCAGGGCATGGTAGAATTCGTGAATGCGAATTTGGATGCTTGGAAGTTGCGTGGCGCTGGTGATGGGGTTACTGATTGGGTGTGGGTCGAGGGGGCCGGAGAAGGAGAGTTCGGAGGTGGCGGGGGTGGCGCCGGGGCGGGAGTTGACGACGATGCCGGCGGAGGAGGTGCTGGCGAAATTGGAGCCGGTGAGGCGGGTGTTGAAGGCCGGGGTGTTGCGGGAAGGGGTGTATACGGTGAGCTATCCGCGGACGGATTTGTTTGTGGCCAACGACATGGGGCGGATTCCGGTGGGGGCGGGGCTGGAAACGGAATTTCATTTCTTTTTGTGCTCGTGCGGCAAGACACAGGTGGTGGGTGAGTTCTGCGTAAGCGAGGAGGAGGGGAACAATGTGATGGATGAACTGCGGGCGGGGGAGATGACGGTGGTATCAATGTCGAACATGCTGCTGAATGAACGGCCACGCGTGATGGCGGTGCGGTTTCAAGGGGAGGGGTCGGCACAGGGGCTGGCGGGCACTTTGAAGAAGGCGCTGAAGTGGGCAGGGGGGACGGAACTCAAGGGTGCGGGGCAGGGGCGGTGATTGGCGGTTCTTTGGATGGCGCGGCTCCTATATGATCTGGCCCAACATAAGGAGTTGACGATGAATGTGCTTGTGGCCGGGGGAGCGGGATACATTGGGTCGCACACGGTGAAGCGGTTGAAGGAGAGCGGGCACACGCCGGTGATCTATGACAACCTTTCGCGTGGACATCGCGTGGTGGCGGAGATCGTGAAGGTGCCGGCCGTGTTTGCGGATTTGAACGATCGCGACACGCTGCTTCGGACGCTGCGGGAATACAAGATCGACACGGTGATGCATTTCGCGGCGTACGCGTACGTGGGGGAGAGCGTGGAGAAGCCGCTGATGTATTACGACAATAACGTGGCGACGACGGTTCACGTTCTGGAGACGATGGCGGAGGCGGGGGTGAATCGATTTGTGTTTTCGAGCACGTGCGCGACGTATGGGGACCCGGACCGGGTGCCGATTACGGAGGATGAGAAGAAGGCCCCGGTGTCGCCGTATGGGCGGAGCAAGCTGGTGGTGGAGTGGGTGTTGCAGGATTATCTGGCGGCCAACAAGAACTTCAGCTTCGCCGCGCTGCGGTACTTTAATGCCAGCGGCTGCGCGATGGACGGGAGTCTGGGGGAGGACCATGACCCTGAGACGCATTTGATTCCGGTGGTGTTGCAGGCGGCGATGGGGGTTCGGCCGGGGTTGACGGTGTTTGGGACGGATTATCCGACGCCGGATGGGACGAACATTCGGGATTACATTCATGTGGACGATCTGGGGGACGCGCACATTCTGGCGATGGAGAAGCTGGGGGCGGGGCAGTCGATGTTTTTGAATCTGGGGACGGGACGGGGGTTTTCGGTCAAGGAGATCATCGCGACGGCGGAGAAGGTGACGGGGAAGAAGGTGCCGGTGAAGTATGGGCCGCGTCGGGCGGGGGACGCGATTTCGTTATTTGCGAATCCAGCGCTGGCGAAGGCGACGATTGGGTGGGAGGCGAAGCACAAGGAGCCGGAGGAGATAATCCGATCGGCGTGGCGGTGGTTTGAGAAGCATCCGCGCGGGTATGGGGAGAAGTAGGTGAATTTGTCTGGAACTCAGATCACGACGTCTTCACGAAGCCCGATGCCCCAAATCCGGAGCAGATCACGGCATCCGTTGCGAAGGTCGGGTGCAGAAAAATCGACCATCTGGAAAAGCTTCAACCACTCGACGGACGTTAGATCACAAGCCCGATAGTTCAGCGGCACGATATGATTTTCATAACGCTTTTCCAGCAAAGCGAAGGCGATCTCGCGTCTGACCCACATGGACTCGACGCTGTCGGGTGACAGAAGGACAAGAAACCAGTCGCAACGTTTCATTGCTTTGAGAATCTCCTCCTGCCACTGCTGCGCGCCCAGGATGTTGCGTGGACTATAAAAGACTGGAATGCCGTGGGCGACAAGGGCTGCGGCGAGGCGCGATGCAACCGCCTGATCGACACTTGAATGAGAAATGAAAACTTCAGCTGGCGGCATGAAGAATTGTCCCCGCAGACGATTTCACCCGCTGAACGAGTTCAGCCAGCACGGGAGACGCGGAGTCGACATAGACAGGTTCGAGCCGCAGCAGAATCCAAGGAACGTCTACGCCGGGTTGGACCGCGACGTAATCCACAAGAACCGGTATGACCCGACCGCCGAAGTTCTTCGAGGTGAGTGCGAATTGAATGTCGTTTGTCAGTGAACCTGATTCAAGGGCGTCGCGTGTTACGATTGCCACCATGATATCAGAGTGCGCCAAGGCCTCACCGATCTTGGCGGCCCAGTTATCGCCGGGAAATATTTCATCGTCGGGATTCCAGACCTGCACGCCCGCCGCCACGAGTTGCGTTGCGATGTTTCGCGCAACTCGCGATCCTGCACGGCATGACTTATAAAGACCTGCATGAGGAAATATTATGACTCGAGCGGGGAAAGCGTCAAATATTGAGTGCCCTTGGCATATCGCCTGAATTAAAGCCGCGCGGCCTTGCGGGCGGCGGCGATGGTTTTGAAGAGGCGGAGGGCGGCGCCGTAGAGGGCGGGGGCGGATTCGCGCAGGGCGCGGTCCGTGATTTCTTTGTGCTGCTTCTTGAAGGATTTGAGCTCGCGCTCGACGGTAGATTTGTCCCAGCGGCGGCGGCGGCGAACGGAAGTGGGGTCGAGGCGAGATTGGCGCAAGGCTTCGTCGTAGGTGCCGAAGTGGCGCACGGCGGCGGCGTGCAGGCCGGGATCTTCCTGCTGGGTGGCGCCGCTGTTGAGAGCTTCATTTTCGCGGTGGCGTGAGCGAATGGAAAAGATGATGGTGTCGCGGTCCCACTTGCGATAGCGGGAGATGTCGTCGGCGTCGAGGCCGGCCGCGTGGAGGGCGCGGTCCCAGCTTCCAAAGAGGCGCGGCTGAAGGGAGGCGAAGGCGGCTTTGCCCAGTTCGTCGCGGCGCTGGGTGACGGCCGACCAGTTAAGATCGTCGCCGCGGCGGTGGGCGTCTTTGACGAGCTTGATGATGATCGGTTTGCTCCAGCGCGGGCGGCGGCTGACGAGTGTGTAGTCGATGCCAGCGCGTTCAACGGCCTTGCGGTAGGAGCCGAAGTGGTAGGCGGCGGCGGAGATGAGGGGTTGCTGGGAGCGGGCCAGGCGGGTGTAGGACATATCCTTGCCGGTGGCGTGCAACTGCTTGAGCTTCTTCAAGATGGCCGGCTTGTCCCAGGTTGTTCGTGGCATTGTTGCTTTCAAGTTTGGCCCGTTCGTACGCAGATATCTTATCTGTTTTTGCTCAGGCTCACAAATTTATTCTTGCAGCGTGTATAACATCCGTTGAATTCATGAGCAGACAACGACGAAAAAGTTCGCGCAGAAGGATTTGACCGACCAGCTTCTGGCTGGGGACGTGGATGAGGATCGGGTCGAGCAGAAGCAGCGTTTTTCGCGCAGGTCGGCCGGGGCGCAGCAGCAGAAGATGGAGAAGACGGCGCTGTTGCGGGCGGCGGAGGAAGAATTCACGGCGGACATCGACGGGTTGCCAGTGGGCGAAGTTGTTCAGGTCTATTCACGGTTCAGCCAGGTGGAACTTGGATCAACAGTCTATCTGTGCATCCTGCGCAAGACGATGACGAAGCTGGCCGAGACGTCGATCGTTGTTGGTGATCTGGTACGCATCCGGGATACGGGCACGCTCGATGAGCAGGGACGGCGCGAGGCGGTGATCGAGCAGATCCTGCCGCGCCGGACGATCCTGACCCGCGCCGACAGTTTCAAGGCCATCGAACAAGCGCCCATCGTGGCCAACGCCGATCAGATGTTGATCGTGGCCAGCATTCGTGAGCCGACGATCAAGTGGGGGTTGATTGACCGAATGATCGTCGCGTGCTTCAGCGGATCACTGAATCCTATTTTGTGCATAAACAAGGTGGATGTGGTGGACCCATCGAGCTTTTCTGATAATCCTGATGATGTGCTGCGCGCGAGGCGCTCGCGCATTATGCGGCTATGGGTATCCCCGTGTTGAAGACCAGCGCGGTGCTGGGGGTTGGGCTGGACTTGCTGAAGGAAGTGCTGCTGAACAAGACGACAGTTCTGGCGGGGCATAGCGGCGTGGGCAAGAGCAGCCTGATTCGGAGCATTCAGCCGGCCTTGGATATTCGGGTGGCGCCGCTCAGCGGGTACACCGGAAAAGGGCGGCATACGACGACATCGGCCCGGCGGTATGTGCTGGACTTTGGGGGGAATGTGATTGACACACCGGGGGTGAAATTGTTTGGGCTCTGGGGCGTGACGCGCGAAAACGTGACAGGATTTTTTCCCGATATTGAGGCGGGCACGGCGCCCGAGTGGCGGAAGGAGAGCTACGAGAGGATCGTGAGTAGTCTTTCGCACGGGGTGTTTGAGGATGGTTCTTCGCGGGAATGAGGGCTTGATCGGGCGAGAGCGATTGAGCGACTCTGAGCAGCTTGCTTGTGGGCGGTGGGCGGCGGGCGTATGATGCGGTTGCTTTCATTGTTCGGGGCGGCCTTTTTTATCGGTTGCCGAGTTCTCTTAAGAGGTGTTTGTGGCCAAATCGGAGCCCATTGAAGTTGAAGCGACGGTAACCACGGCGTTGCCCAACGCCATGTTCAAGCTGAAGCTGGACAATTCCAATCACGAAATCCTTGGGATCGTGTCCGGAAAAATGCGCAAGCATTTTATCCGCATCCTGCCCGGCGACCGCGTGAAAGTGCAGCTTTCGCCCTACGACCTGACCAAGGGGCGGATCGTCTTCCGACAGAAGTGAGAATCGGAAGGACTGGGGGGAATGCGGTTTCAGAGTACAGCCTTCAGGTTGATCTTGAGGACACGGTGCGTTTGAACTCTGAACGCAATGGCACAGTCCAAACATGAGATTCAGTCGATCCTGGCGGCGGTGAATATGTCGCCGCGGCATCGCTTCGGTCAGAATTTTATGATCGACCAGAACCTGGTGCGATTGGTGGCCGACGCGGGGAACGTGGGGGCGGGCGATCTGGTGATTGAAGTCGGGCCCGGGACGGGGACACTAACCGAAGAACTGTTGGCGCGGACGCCGAATGTGCTGGCGGTGGAAATAGACCGCAATCTGGCGGCCGCGCTGCGCGAGCGGTTTGTGGATCAAACAGAATTTCGACTCATTGAGGGAGATGCGCTGGCCGGAAAGCATGCGATCAATGAGGAGCTGGCGGGGGCGATTGCGGGACGAAGGCCGGGGCAATCGGTGAAGCTGGTGGCGAACCTGCCATTCAACATTGCTTCGCCGCTGATCATTGAACTGCTGCGGGCGGGGGTGGACGTGCTGGCGTTTACGGTGCAGAAGGAGGTGGCGGATCGGTTGCGGGCGGGGGCGGGTACGGAGGCGTATGGGATGTTGTCGGTGATGGTGCAGTTGTTGTCTCGGGTGGAGGTGTTGCGGACATTGCCGCCGCAGGCATTTTGGCCGCCGCCAACGATTGATTCGGCGCTGGTGCGATTGACGCGGGAGGATCGGCTGGGAATACGCGCTGGCGAGTTCGGAAGGTTTGTTCAGAAGCTATTTGCCGCCCGGCGCAAGACGCTGCGGAGGGCGCTGGTGCAGGCGAATTATTCGGCGGACGCGCTGTTGGCGAGGACGGGACTGGATCCCAAGTGCAGGCCGGAAGAGGTGGGGCCGGAGGGGTTTATGCGGCTGTTTGAGGCGGCGGGGGAAGGTGGATGATATGATGTTTGTGTCAGAGAGAGGTGGCTATGCAGGTTATCCAGACGATTGCTCATGTGGGACCGGACGGGATGTTGCATCTGGCGGTGCCGGTGGAGGGGAAGGATCAGGACGTGCGCGTGCGGGTGGAGGTTGAAGCGGCAGTGGGGAGTGAGGCTGATTCGGACTGCAGCATTGATCCGTGGGCTCAGTCGAGAGTCAGACTGGAGGCGGCTGGTCTGCGGGTGCCGCCGCCGGGGATAGTCAATCTTGGTCCAGTGGAACCGATCGGGCTTGCGGGAATAACGGCTTCGGAATTGCTCATCCATGATCGCCGATGAACATGCTGTAGAACCTTGCGAATCACGTTCCCGTCTCGCCATCTTCATCCAGCAAAAACTGGCCGCCGGCTTCCATGGTGTTGTCGTCACGTTTTCTAGACCACGCGATGCGGATCTTTTTCTCCAACTGGAATGGCCCGGCCTCTACTTTGATGTGATGAATCGACCCGGGCGTCAGCGACTGGTTTCCCCGAAACCCCACGCCCCCCTCTGAAATATTAAACAGCCAGACTGACTTTGCCTTCTCCGCCTCGGGGGCGTCGGCCCCCGAAATAGTGGCCTTGGTCACCAGAATGTCCCGACGATCATCCCGGCGGTTGCTGTCGGTCCGCGCTTTCAGGCGCACTCATACTCTCGGCTACGCCGTTAGCAGGCTTCGTCGGAATCATACCGGGTTCCATCGACCCAAATGCACGCGAACTTAAAATCAATGAATCAATGCACCGCTGAATCAATCCCGCACCAGTCAATCCCCGCACCTCCCCAACCGATAAACCCCTCACAGGCTCCCTATGTCACACACCACCTACGATCTGGTCATCATCGGCTCTGGCCCCGCCGGCCAAAAGGCTGCTTTTAATTCCGCCAAGCTGGGCCAGCGCACGGCCCTTGTTGATCGGGTGAACCTGGTGGGCGGTGTCTGCATTCACACCGGCACCATCCCCTCCAAAGCCATGCGCGAAGCCGTTCTCCACCTTACCGGCCTGCGCGAGCGCGCGCTCTATGGGGACAGCTATACCGTGAAGCAGAACATCACGATGAACGACCTGCTTTACCGCTCCCAGCATGTTGTTCGCACCGAAGTGGATGTGATCCGCAACCAGATGTCCCGCAACGGCGTCGAGATGTTTTATGGCAACGCTTCGTTTGTCGATCCCAACATCATTCACGTCGAGCGCGAGGCCGACGTAATCCAGCTCTTTGCTAAAAACATCCTGATCGCCGTGGGAACCGAACCGGCCCGCCCGGCCACCGTCCCCTTTGCACCCGGCCGCGTGATCGACTCCAATCAACTTCTCGAACTCACGCGCCTGCCGCGCTCTATGATCATCGTCGGCGGCGGCGTCATCGGCGCGGAGTACGCCTGCATGCTCAGCGCCGTGGGCGTGAAGGTCACCCTGGTTGAATCACGGCCGCGTCTGCTGGATTTTGTGGATGATGAACTGGCCGAGTCGTTGCAGTTTCGCATGCGCGACATGGGCATCCGCCTGCGCCTGGGCGAATCGGTGTCGCATATCGAGCTTGAAGGAAGCGAGGTTGTGGCCACGCTCGCCAGCCAGAAGAAAGCCCATGCCGAGGTGCTTCTCTACACGATTGGCAGGCAGGGCGCGACCGCCGCCCTGAACCTCCCCGCGGCCGGCCTTACCGCCGACAATCGTGGCCGGCTCAAGGTTAATGAGTACTACCAGACCGAAGTCCCGCACATCTACGCCGCGGGCGACGTGATTGGTTTTCCGTCGCTCGCGGCCACGAGCATGGAGCAAGGCCGGCTCGCGTCGGCGCACATGTTTCATCAGCTTGTCGATGCTCCCAACCCGCTGTTTCCCTACGGCATCTACACCATCCCTGAGATCAGCATGGTCGGGCAGACCGAGCAGGCCCTCACACAAGCCGGCACGCCCTACGAGTGCGGCATTGCCCGCTACCGGGAGATCGCCCGCGGGCAGCTTATCGCCGACCCGCATGGACTGCTCAAGATCCTGTTTCACCCCGACAGCCGCCGGCTTCTGGGCGTGCACATTATTGGCACAGGCGCTACCGAGCTAATTCACATTGGCCAGACCGTCATCGCCGCCGGCATGAGCATCGACTACTTCGTCGAGGCCGTGTTTAACTATCCCACGCTCGCCGAGTGCTACAAAGTCGCAGCCCTCGAAGGCATCAACCGCCTCCGCCAATCCAGGGAAGCTCCACTACTACTCCCCCGCGAAGCGGCCTGAACTCTAGCTTCAATTCTTCACCTGCATCGCGAGGATCCGCGCAATAGCTTCGCAGATCTCCGTGCGATGAATCCCGTTCAACGCCAGCGCCAATTGCGTCTCCATCAAACCATACGGAATGCCGGTGTCATAGCGCTGTCCCTGCGTCACCACCACCCAGTACTTCTCCGTGTGCTGGCGCAGATGCTCCTGGGCGGCCGTGAGTTGAATCTCCCCCTTCTCGCGGATGTTGTTGGCAATCAAATATTCCAGCGAGTCGAAAATCTTTGGCGAAAACACGTGCATGCCAAAGTGCGCCAGGTAGTTCCCGGCCGGCAATCCGGGCGTTGCCAGCTTCTCGCGGGCCAGTTCGATGCTCGGCTTCTCCACGATCAGCTCCGCCTTGTAAATCCCCTTGGCCGGCTCGACCGGGTTGCCCCGGATAGTGCCGAAAGAGTGCAGTTGCCGCTCCACCGTCGGCTGAACCCCCGTCACCGCCTCCAGCATGTAAGTCTCGAACACCCGGATCAATTGCCGCGCGCACCGGTCCTTGATGTCACTGATGTAGACGTGATCTCCCAGCAGCAACAAGAATGGATCGCTCCCCACAAACTCCCGCGCCTGATAGACAGCATGCCCAAACCCCTCCGGTGTTTTCTGCTCCGCGAAATGCATCCGCTCCCCAAACGCCCCCAGTTTCTCGGATTCTAAAATCGCCCAATCCTTCCCCCGAAACTTCTTGACCATGTCATCATCCAGCCGCCGAAAATACTCCTTGTATAAATCCTCCTCCCCCGGCTGCGTGATGATGCAGATCTCCTCAATCCCCGATTCAATCGCCTCCTCCGCGATGATCTGGATGACCGGCTTTGTCAGGCCATCGCGATCCACCAGCGGAAACATCTCCTTCTGCACCGCCGTCGAAGCCGGATACTGCCGCGTCCCCCGCCCCGCGGCCGTGATAACTGCTTTTCGTACCTTCGCCATAAATCCCTCGCTAGAGACAACCCCCCACGCCGCCGATCATATACCGCGCAAGCGCCCTCGCCACTCCGCGGTACTATTTGCACAATGAAACCAGTCCTCGCTCGCCTCCTCTCTTTCGTCCTCCCGATTCTCGCTGCCTCCTCCTCCTTCGCCGACCCAACACCCATCGCCGATCCCGTCCTCGATCCCCCCACCCTGCGATCCCTGGGCGTCTACTGGGTCATCCACGATGGCGACGATGCCAAAGTCCACATCCATTATCGCAAAGCCGGCGCGGACGCCTGGAACGAAGGCCCTCCGCTGCTGCTTTTAGACAAAGGCCCTTTCAAGGGCGAAGACGGCAAGCCGCGCCCGGCCATTGTCGACGTACCCAACGATGCCCGCCTCTTTGCCGGCAGTGTCCTGCTGCTCGATCCCGATACCGCCTACGAGCTTCGACTAAAGCTCACCGCCCCCAGCGGTAAATCCCTCGAGCGCACGCTATCCGCCCACACGATCGCCGAGCCCCAGGCGCCCACCGACGCTATCCAGTTCCACGTCGTCCCCGGCAAAGGCGGCGGCGATGGATCGGCCAACAATCCCTTCAAAGGCCTCGCCGCCGCCCAAAAATCCGCCAAACCGGCA
This sequence comes from uncultured Phycisphaerales bacterium, assembly GCA_963788015.1. Taxonomy (GTDB): domain Bacteria; phylum Planctomycetota; class Phycisphaerae; order Tepidisphaerales; family Tepidisphaeraceae; genus JBBRHH01. The sequence continues at coordinate 319,411 of CAWBEY010000003.1, read as the reverse complement.
ACCCTCTTTCTCCTGCACGCCGGCGTCTACGAGGGCCCCTTCTACGTCGACCGCAACGGCGAACGCGGCAAGCCCATCATCTGGCGCGGCGCTGGCGATGGTGAATCTATCATCGACGGCATGTCCCCGCGCGAGAAACTCGCCGGCGCCGCCATCGACGCGATGGGCACGCATGACGTCTGGTTCGAAAAACTGTCGATCCGCAATGCCAACTACGCCGTCCGGCTCCACGAATCTTCCCGCATTGTCGTCCGCCGCTGCCACATCTCCGGCTGCATCTGCGGCGTCGTTGCCGACGTCAACAAAACCGGCAACACCAGCGCCTTCTTCATCTCCGACAACCTCTTCGAGGGCTTCATGCCCTGGCCGACCACCACGAAAGAGTGGCACGATCTCCCCGAATCCCGCGCCGTCTGGATCGCCGGCACCGGCCACGTCGCCTGCTACAACCGCATCCACCACTTCAAAGACGGCCTCGACGTTGACGACTCCGTGGCCACTGTCGCCTGCGACTTTCACAACAACGAAGTCAGCGACTGCTTCGACGATGGCTCGGAAATGGACGGCTCCGACCGCAACACCCGCAACTTCCTCAATCGCTACACCAACGTCCTCACCGGCGTCTCCCTTCAACCTGTCCACGGCGGCCCCGTCTATGTCTTCCGCAACGTCCTCTACAACGTCCAAACCGAAGTCTTCAAGCTTCACAACAGCCCCTCCGGCGGCATCCTCGTCCACAACACCTCCGTCAAGAACGGCATCGCCTCACTCGTGAACACGTCCGATCCCCTCTCCAATATCTATTCCCGAAACAACCTCCTCCTCGGCACCGAAGGCCGCGCCTGCAACTACGAGTGTCCCGCCGTGCGCTGTGACTACGACTACGACGGCTTCGGCGGTTTCTCCGGCGACATCTTCCTCAAGTGGAACAACGAGCGCTACCGCTCACCCGAGGACGCCAAAGCAAGAGCCCCCATCTATAAACACGCCATCGTCGTCGATCCGGCCACCGCCTTTGCAACAGGCATCAAACCCCCGTCCGACCCGAAGCACGTTTACGACCCCGCCACCGTAGACCTGCGCCTGAACCCAGGATCAACCGCCATCGACGCCGGCGAGCCACTGCCGGGCTTCAACGATCATTTCAAGGGCAGCGCGCCTGACCTTGGCGCATACGAACTGGGTGAAGAACTCCCCCATTACGGCCCCCGACCCGAGAAGTGACATTATTCCTTCTCGCCCCAGATCTTCACCACCATCTCCCGATTCCGCGGCCCATCGAACTCGCAAAAGTAAATCCCCTGCCACCGCCCCAGGACCAGCCGCCCCTTCTCGATCAGCACCATCACGCTGTTCCCCACCAGCGACGTCTTCACATGGCTGTCGCTGTTCCCTTCCCCATGCCGGTAGTAATCCTCGTGCTTGGGAATCAGCTCCGACAGTTTTCGAAGCATGTCATGCTTCACGTCGGGGTCGGCATTCTCGTTGATGGTGACGGCCGCCGTCGTGTGCGGAACGTACGCCACCACCATCCCCTCCCGCACGCCCACCTGCCCCACCACCGCCTCCACGCGTCGCGTCACATCAATCATCTCAGAGCGTTGCCGCGTCCGAACGGCTTCCGTGTGCGAGGGGTGCGACTTCATTAGAGCATTCCTTTCAGCGCCGCCCGCATCTCTCGCCCCAAGTGAACGTTCGTCGCCGGGGACAACTCCAGCATATACCCACGCCGCCGCCGATAGAACCGCCCCTCTCGCACATAAAGCCGCCCCAGCGTCATCCACAACTCCGGCAGCCGCCGGCTCACCACCACCGCAAACCCCTTGGCCAGCTCAAACTCTTCCGCCGCAAAGCTAGCGACAAAATAAAATTCCCCCGACCCCGGGAAATGAACTTCAAACGTCATCCCAAACCGTTCTTCCAATTCTAAAGCAACTGCCGTCACCACTCTTCCAGCAGCCGGCGTCCACCGCTGAACGCTCGACCGATGCACAATCGCCTCTCTCCGCGCCGGCCTCGGCTTGCACAAAACCCGCAGCGCCGACATCTCCCAATGGGGGCAAAGCCTTGGGATGCCCAACAAGTGCCGTTCCGCCACGCGGCGACGACGCGGCTTCCCTCGCGGCCATGCTGCAATAGGTCGCATCACGGATCTTAGGCCTCGGCATCGAACCTCGCGGCATCCCCTCAATGCGTCACGGCCCCGAAGCATGCCGGCCCCACCAGCGCCGCATACTTCGCCAGCGCGCTATGCACATATTTCGCCGCCGGCGCCGTCCACGCCCTCTCTCGCTTGGCTAAGTCCTGCTCGCCCACCTCCAGATTGATTGTGCCCTTGTCCGCGTCGATGGAAATCATGTCCCCGTCTTGCACCAGTGCAATCGGCCCCCCAAGCTGCGCTTCGGGCCCCACGTGCCCCACCATCAGCCCCCGCGTTGCCCCCGAAAACCTTCCGTCGGTGATCAGGCAAACTTCATATCCCAAGCCCTGCCCCACAATGGCCGCCGTCACGCCCAGCATCTCGCGCATTCCCGGCCCGCCCCTCGGGCCTTCGTAGCGGATAATGACGCTGTCGCCAGCATTGATCTGGCGGGCCTGCACGGCCGCCATGCACTCCTCCTCCGAATTGAAGCATCGCGCCGGCCCACGGTGTTGCAACTGCTTCACACCCGCCGTCTTAATCACGCAGCCTTCGGGCGAAAGATTGCCGCGCAGCACCACCAACCCCCCGGTCGGCTCAAAAGCGCGCGACACCGGCACAATCACATCCTGGTCCGCCCGCACGTGTACATGCGCAGATTTTCCCGCATGGTTCGGCCGGTGACGGTGATGCAATCACCGTGAATCAGATTTTCATCCAGCAGCACCTTCAAAATCGCTGGGATGCCGCCCGCCTTGAATACCTCAAACGCCGTATACCGGCCAAACGGCTTCAGATCGGCGATGATGGGCGTCCGCCGGCTGATGCGATCGATGTCATCCAGGGACAAGCTCACCCCCGCTTCATACGCCAGCGCCGGCAGATGCAGCGCGGCGTTGGTCGATCCACCCGTCGCCGCCACGGATGTGATGGCGTTCTCGAACGCTTCGCGCGTCAGGATGTCGCGCGGGCCGAAGATTGAGTTCCAATAACTGCATGACCTGCCGCCCGGCCTCAATTGCGAATGAATCGCGCTGGATATCCACCGCAGGCGGCGAGCCGCTCCCCGGCAGCGCCATCCCCATCGCCTCGGCCGCCGTCGCCATGGTGTTGGCCGTGAACTGCCCGCCGCACGAGCCGGCCGTCGGGCACGCCACGCATTCCATCTCGTACAAATCGGCATCATTCATTTTCCCCGCCGCGTGCGCACCGACGGCTTCGTATACATCCTGAATCGTCACGTTGCGCCCGCGGTAGTTGCCGGGAAGAATGGTGCCCCCGTAGAGGAAAATTGACGGGAGATTGATCCGAGCCATCGCCATCAGCATCCCCGGCAGCGACTTGTCGCACCCGGCCAGGCCCACCAGCGCATCGTACCCATGAGCCATCATCATCAGTTCAACGGAATCAGCGATCACCTCCCGCGAAACCAGCGACGCCTTCATCCCCTCATGGCCCATCGCAATCCCATCGGAGACGGCGATGGTCATAAACTCGCGCGGCGTGCCGCCCGCCGCCTTCACACCTTCGCGCGCTGCGTCGGCCTGACGATCCAGTGTCAGATTGCACGGCGTCGCCTCATTCCAGGTGCTGGCGACTCCAACCCATGGCCGGCGCATGTCCTCATCGCTCAGCCCCATCGACCGGAAAAACGCACGCTGCGGGGCACGCTGCGGGCCATCAGTCACCACCTTGCTGCGCGGACGATTCATCGTTGACTCCATTCCATCGTGTCTTCTTTGACTAGCTCCAGTACGCACAATACGACTTCGCCGCACCAGGGGGAATCAGGGAATAACCAATCTTGCGGCCAAGTGCCTGGGCACACCCATTGCGGCTTGGCATGTCCAAATAAATCTCATGGGTGCCTTGCAAACAGGAGTTTTTCCATGGACGACACCGTCAGCGATTACCTGGTCCAAAGACTCAAAGAATGGGGCGTGCATCGCATCTACGGCTATCCCGGCGATGGCATCAACGGCGTGATGGCTGCCCTTCGCCGCGCCAACGACGATCCCCGGTTTATTCAGGTTCGCCATGAAGAACTCGCGGCCTTCATGGCATGCGCGCACGCCAAGTTTACCGGCGAAGTCGGTGTCTGCCTCGCCACCTCCGGCCCCGGCGCTATTCACCTGCTCAACGGCCTTTACGACGCCAAGATGGATCATGCCCCTGTCCTGTGCATTGTCGGCCAGCAAGCCCGCACCGCCCTGGGCTCCTTCTATCAGCAGGAGGTTGACCTCAACACGCTTTTTAAGGACGTGGCCGAATGCGTTCACCAGCTTTCGGTTCCCGCCCAATTGCGCCATTGCCTCGACGTCGCGATGCGCGTCGCCATGTCCCGCCGCACGGTCGCCTGCCTCATCCTTCCAAACGATTTGCAGGAGCTCGACGCCCAGCCAACAACGCCGCGCAAACACGGCACAACCCTCAGCGGCGTGGGCTACTCCGTCCCCAACATTCTTCCCCGCGATGCTGATCTCCGCCGCGCTGCTGAGGTGCTTAACGCTGGCGAAAAGGTGGCCATGCTGGTGGGGGCCGGGGCGCTAAACGCAAAGAGCGAAGTGCTGGACGCGGCCGACATGCTTGGCTGCGGCATCGCCAAGGCGTTGCTGGGGAAGTCCGTTGTCCCCGACACACTGCCCCATGTCACGGGAGCAATCGGCCTGCTGGGCACCAAGCCCAGTTGGGACATGATGATGGACTGCGACACGCTGCTGGTCGTCGGCTCCAGCTTCCCCTACTCCGAGTTTCTTCCAAAGGAAGGCCAGGCCCGGGGCGTCCAGATCGATATTGAACCACGGATGCTCAGCCTGCGCTATCCCATGGAAGTTGCCCTGCACGGCGATGCCGCTCTTACGCTTCGCGCCTGCGCCGCTCCTGAACCGCAAGATTGACCGCTCATGGCGCACAAAGATCGAGGAAAACGTCCGCGACTGGTGGAAAGTTCTGGAGGCACGCGCCATGAACAGCGCCAACCCGATCAACCCCGAGCGACTGTTCTGGGAGCTTTCTTCACGCCTGCCCGACGACGTGATCCTTTGCGCCGACTCCGGGTCCACCACCAACTGGTGGGCGCGCGATTTGAAAATCCGCGAAGGAATGCTCGCCAGCCTTTCCGGCAATCTCGCCACTATGGGCCCGGGATGTCCTTATGCCGTCGCCGCTAAATTTGCTTTTCCCCACCGCCCCGTCATCGCCACCGTCGGCGACGGCGCGATGCAGATGAACGGCAACAACGTCTTGATCAGCGTCAAAAAATACTGGAAGGAATGGAGCAACCCCAGCCTGATTTTCTGCGTCGTCAATAATCACGACCTCAACCAGGTCACCTGGGAGCAGCGCATCATGAACGGCGACGCCAAGTTCGAGGCCTCACAAGATCTTCCCGAATTCCCTTACGCCCACTACGCGGAAGATCTGGGCCTCAAGGGCATCCGCGTAGACCACCCCGATCAGATCGCAAGCGCCTGGGATGAAGCTTTATCGGCCAATCGCCCCTGCGTTCTCGAAGCCGTCACCGATCCAGAAGTTCCGCCGCTCCCCCCGCACATTACCTTCGAACAGGCCGTCAACTTCTGGCGCTCCATCTTCAAAGGCGATCCGGGTAAATGGAGCATGATCAAGCAGTCGTTCAAAGACATGGTCGAAAATTTCGTCCCCCACTAATGCCATGATTCTCTTGCTGGTGCCCACAATATCATGAGCGAATACATCCCTTACCCCCCGCCGCCGCCTCCTCAAAGACAAGGCCTGCCGCCTCTCCTCACCCTGATCCTCGGCGGCCTTCTTGGCTTCTTCATCTTCCGCTACTGGTCGGAGCATTCCGCCCGGCCCAACGTCGAACCCCGCCCCGTCGCCGCCCGCGGCGCACTTTCTGAATATGAACAAAGTAACATCCAGATATTCAAAAGCGCCGGCCCCTCTGTCGTCTTCATCACCACCCTCGCCCAGGAAGCCAATCCCTGGAACGGCGATCCCGGCGAATTGGTCCCTCAGGGCGCCGGCTCCGGCTTCATCTGGGACGACGCCGGCGACATCGTCACCAATTTCCACGTCGTCAACGGCGCCAGCGCCGCCCGCGTCACCCTCAGCAATCACAAATCGTATGATGGGGAACTGGTGGGCGTCGCTCCCAATCAGGACTTGGCCGTCCTCCGCATTCACGCCCCCAAAACATCGTTAAAGCCCATCTCCATCGGGACCAGCAAAGATCTCCAGGTCGGCCAAAGCAGCTTCGCCATCGGCGATCCGTTCGGCCTGGACCAAACCCTCACCACCGGCATCATCTCCGCGCTTGGCCGCACCATTAAGGGTGTGGCCGGCACCGCCATCGAAAACATGATCCAAACCGACGCAGCCATCAATCCCGGCAACTCCGGCGGCCCGCTGCTGGATTCCGCCGGCCGACTCATCGGCGTCAACACCGCCATCTACAGCCCCTCGGGCTCCAGCGCTGGCGTCGGTTTTGCAATCCCAGCAGATACAGTGAATCGCGTCGTCCCCCAGCTCATCAAAAACGGTAAAATCTATCGGCCATCCTTGGGGGCCGAAATCGACGACCAGTTCAGCCGCACCGTCACCCAGCGCCTGGGCGTTGAGGGAGCGTTAATCTTCCGCGTCCAACCCAACAGCCCCGCCGCCCAGGCCGGCCTGCGCGAACCCAGCGCGGCCGCACGGGTATTGTCCCCGGCGATATCATCCAGGAAGTCGACGCCAAACCCATCTCCACCGGCGACGACCTCTACAGCATCCTCGAATCCCACCAACCCAAAGATACCCTCACTTTCACCATCCTCCGGGATGGCCAGAAAATGGACGTAAAGGTCACGCTGGCGGAATGAGTTTCGGCGAAACAGCTTGGAGAAAAATTTTCGCATCGCCTCTTCGAGCAGGGGCTACGAGGGGCGGTCATTGGTTCCTAACGTGTGGGAAGAAGGGGGAAAGGGCGCCACCTACTCCCGCCGCTTCCGCGCCCCTCCACCTCCAACCCCGTCAAATATCTCCTGCCAACGCCCGCTCCTCCTTCTGAACCCTTGTGCTCCATCCCGCCCCTGAGCTTCCCCCCACCCTGAAATAACTAACTTTACCTTGACAACACCCTCATCTACATGATAGGATAATGTTAGCTTCCACTACGGAAGGTCCGGCCACTAAACGGGAGGGACATCCCAATCTCATCCCCCACTTGGCCGCAGCGTTCTTTGACAACCAAATAGCAGTTGTTCATCCTCATCTTCATCGTCATCCTGACCCCCTCCGCCCCTTCAACCGCAGCATGGGCGTCCCGCCCATGTCCCCCAGTTCCATCTCAAAAATCATTCCTAACGCTACCCTACTGCAAGTCTCCACACATCTCAGCGCCTCCTCGGTAACACTCCTCTCCTCCTCCGTGCCTCAGTGCCTCCGTTGGTGAAAAAGTATTCCCCGTCGAAAGCCCGCCTGGAGCCTGTCATGAGGGGTGGTTCCGGGGAGAAAACAGGGAGATTTTATGTCAAAAAGGGGGCAAAAAGGGGGAGGTTTTGAGGAGATTTTGGGGAGCATTTGGGGGCGCTTTTTACGACTGTTTTTGGCCTAAATTGAGCTTCCCCACGAACGGTGGGCGCGCGGTGATTAACTGAGACTGGCCTCGAACGCTTCGGGGCTCTTGTATCCTAACGAGCTGTGCAGACGCTTGCGATTGTAGAACACTTCGATGTACTCAAAGATCGATCTTCGCGCCTCCTCTCTGGTCGCATACCGCTCATGGTTCACCAGTTCCGTCTTGAGCGTGCCCCAGAAACTCTCGATGCAGGCATTGTCCCAGCAGTCTCCCTTGCCGCTCATGCTGCAGGTCATGCCGTGCAGGTCCAGCATATGCCGGTAATCCTCACTGCTGTACTGCACGCCCCGATCACTGTGATGCAGCAAACCATCCTGGGGCCGGCGGTGAGCGATGGCCATGAACAGTGCATCGCTCACCAGGTCCACCTTCATGCCCTCTCCCATCGACCAGCCGACGATCTTCCGCGAGCACAGGTCAATCACCCCCGCCAGGTACATCCATCCTTCATCGGTGGGAATATACGTGATGTCCACCGCCCACTTCTGATTGGGCAGCGCTGCTTCAAACTGCCGGTCCAGGATGTTGTCGGCCACGGGCTGATGGTGCGAGCTGTCGGTGGTGCGGGGAATGAACTTCTTCTTGCTTTTGGCCTGAATCTGCTCCTCTTTCATCACCTTGGCCACCGTGTTCTCACAGACGCTTTGTCCCTGGGCCTTTAACGCCTGGAAGATCCTGGGGCTGCCATACACCTTGCGGTTCTCCTCATGCACCTGCTTGATCTTCACCGCCAGTTCCTTCCGGCGGACGGCTTGATCGCTTACCGGCCTCTTGAGCCAGGCATGGTAGCCCGAGCGGCTGACTTCCAGAGCTTCGCAACAGGCCGTTACTGGAAACATGCACAACGATGCTTTGATGAAGGCGAACTTCACAGCTGCTCCTTCGCAAAGAACACCGCCGCTTTTTTTAAAATGTCACGCTCCATCGTCAGCCGCGCATTCTCCTTGCGCAACTGCCGCAACTCCACCTGCAATGCTCCCTCGCCGCTGGGACCGGCTCCCGCCTGGGCCGAGAACTTACCCACCCAGTAACGAACGCTGCTGGGATCGACACCCAGGCTCTTGCCGGCCTGGCTGACGCTGTAACCCTGCTGGTTGACCAGTTGAACTGCTGACATCTTGAACTCCCGGGTGAACTTCCGCTTTGCCATGATTCGCTCCATGAACAGGTATTATCCTGTCTTTTGGCGCGCCCACCATTCGTGGGGAAGCTCAAATCCTTGTCAATCCTCAACCCCCACTTTTAAACACGTTTTTGCGCACGCAATCACCGACATGACATGGTCGGTTTCACCAGTAGATGTGCCGGAGGAAGAGCCGCCGGGCAGCGTCCGGCAACTTGTCTATGCTCGGGATGAGATAGCGGTTTTCTTCGCTGTCGTGGAGCATTTTGCCGTTGTGGCCGTAGTCGTGGGCTTTTTCGCTTTGCCAGCGCATGGCGAATTTTCGGGGGCCCAGATCGGTATCAACTTCGAAGAAGCAGTAGCCTTGGAACTGGTCGATGGCGTGGATGTCGTGGATGGTGTGGACGAAGTAGCGCTTGGCGAGGGATTGTTCAACCAGGCGCTGGGCGTCGGATGGCCATTGGTCGAGGTCGAGGAGCATGCCGACTTCGATTTCGCGTTTTTCGGAGTTGAGGCGAAGGAGGGAGATGTACTTGCGGGGGTGGCGGATGGGCATGCAGCGGCGGGCGTAGACGCCGGGGATGCTTTGGCCGTCGAGGTGGACGTGGAGGGCGCCATGCAGGCCGGTGGAGAGGCGGGTGGTGGAGGGGGTGAGCCAGCGCAGTTGGAAGCTGGACTCATCGGTGGACTGGTTGTTGGCGGCGAGGTTGTCGATGCTGGGTGGGGGTGCGAACTGGCCCTGGATTTTGACGAGGCGGGCGTAGAGGCCGTTATTTTCGACGAGTTGATCGTGCGGGCCTGATTCGACGATGCGGCCTTGATCGACGACGAGGATGCGGTTGGCGCTGCGGAGGGTGCTGAGGCGGTGGGCGATGGCGATGGTGGTGCGGCCTTTGACGACCTGGGCCATGGCGGCCTGGATGGCGGCTTCGCTTTCGGCGTCAACGCTGCTGGTGGCTTCATCGAGAATGAGGATGCGGGGATCGGTGAGCAGGACGCGGGCGATGCTGATGCGCTGGCGTTCGCCGCCGGAGAGGCCGGCGCCACGCTCGCCGACCCAGGTGTCGTAGGCGTGGGCCTGGCGCAGGATGAAGTCATGGCAGTTGCCCGCCTTGGAGGCGGCGAAGACTTCTTCGGGGGTGGCGGTCGGTTTGCCGTAAGTGACGTTGTCCCAGACGCTGCCGCGGAAGAGGAAGGGCTCCTGGAGGACGACGCCGATCTGGCCGCGGAGGTGGTCGAGGGCGAAGTCGCGAACGTCGGTGTTGTCGATGAGAATGCGCCCTTCGTCGGCGTCGTAGAAGCGGCAGATGAGATTGACGAGGGTGGATTTGCCGGAGCCGGATCGGCCGACGACGCCGATCATTTCGCCGGGCTGGATGTCGAGGTCGATGTCTTTAAGGACCTGGGTGTGGCGGTGATAGCCGAAGGTGACGTGTTGGAAGGTGAGGTGGCCTTCGAGGGGGCGGGAGATCGGGTTTGGGGATTCGGAGATTTGGAGAGGGGTGTCGAGGATTTCGAAGATGCGGTGGGCCTGGGTGACGAAGCTGGTGAGCCAGTTGGTGAACTGCGTGAGTGCGCCCAGGGGCGAATAGAACATCCAGAGGTAGCCGAAAAAGGCCATGAGCTGGCCGAGGGACATGGAGGAGCGGAGGACATCGCGGCCGCCGACGTACCAGACGATCCAGCCGCCGAACTGGAAGACCAGGCCCATGATGGGATTGAAAGTGGACATGGACATGTCCATGGTGCGGCGAGAGGACTTGAGAGATTCGCTGATGGCGTCGAAGCGATGGCTTTCGCGGGATTCCTGGCCGAAAGCTTTGACGACTCGGACGCCAGAGAGCATGCCGGAGAGTGCGCCGGCCTGCTTGCTGGTGGCGTCCCAGAAGCGGTAGTAGCGGGGATAGATGTAGCGCCAGAAGATAAGCGTGCCGAGGATGACGAGGGGGGCGGGGATGAGGGTGAATAGGGCGAGCTTGGTGTTGATGCTGAACATCATGACGCCCACGAGGAGGACCATAGCGATCTGGAAGAGGAAGCCGCCGGTGAGCTGGGCGACGAAGCCGTGGAGGGCTTCGGTGTCGTAGGCGACGCGGCCGACGAGGGAGCCGACTTGCTGGCGGTCGTAGTAGGAGACGCTGAGGCGGTGCATGTGGCGGACGAGACGCGATCGGACGTCGAAGGTGACGGCCGTGCCGATTTTGGTGCTGAGCCGGCCGTTGAGAATGTTGACGGCCATGCGCAGGATCTGAACGAGTGCGAGGACGAAGACGACGTTGAGGAGCATGCGCAGATGGGCAGGATTGGCGGCGGAGGCGTTGGAAGATTGGGAGGCCGGCAGGACGTGATCGATGAGGTGCTGGGTGAGGCGGGGGCCGACCAGGTCGAGGGCGATGCCGACGACCAGGAGGCCCATCATGGCGAGGGCGGCGGCTTTGTAGGGAAGGAGAAGGCCGAACATGCGAGCCAGGACAGCGCCTTTGTTGACGCAGCGGGGACAGGCTTCGCCAACGGAATCGAGCATCAGGCCGCAGGTGGTGCAGCGGCGGGTGTCGATGTCGTCGTCGGGCTCGATGACAATCGGGTCGCCGTTGGCGGTGCGCTGAAGCTTGCGGGCGATTTTGGTGAAGCGGTCGGCGAGGGTGTTGCTGTAGCGCAGCAGGTCGAGGAAGACGCCATCCACGCGGGCCTGGAGAAGGCCAGCGCCCACAACGCCTTCGCAGCGGAACTCGGAGGCGGAGGAGAAGGGGAGGTCGAGGAGGATTTCGGGGTGGTTGGCGAGGGTGCAGACGAGGATGCGATCGGGTGTTACGAGGAGCCATTGGGGGCGGTATTGGCCGGCGGAGTCGAGATCGGTGTCGGTGCAGAGGAGGAGATCGGCCTGGAGGAGGTTGAGGGGGATGAGAAGAGGTTCGAGACCTGGGGGCAGTGGCTGGCGGAGGGCGGAGTAGACGGGGGCCTGGGGCTGGGGAGGGCGGTGGCTGCGCTTGAAGGGATCGCGCTTTTTGCTGGCGGCACGATTGGCGCGGTTGGCGCCTGGCTGCTGGTCAACGGTGACGGCGGCGGCGGATTCGTCCATCTTTCGGAACATGGGCCCACTGTGTGAATGGTTTGGTCACGACGTCGCTGGGACGCCGCCGCTTATCCTGCCGGCGCGAAGTTGGCGATTGCAGAATTGCGAAATGCCGCGGCGAAACGACTTCGGGTGCCTGCTGGAGGCATGCCCGCCCGAAGTGGCTCTTGCGGCACGACGTCTTTTTCATCGGCCAATCCTGGGTGGTTATTCAGTACAAGCCGCCCAACTTTACGGGGTGGCGGGTTTGGCGCGGGGGTGCTCAGGCTTTTGGTGGATTCGCTTCAGGGGAAACGATCTTGAAGGCGGGGCTATTGCGTTACGATAATAACCGCATCACAATCGCGGGCTTCAGGAGATTTTCCTTTGATCTCAATTGAACAAATGTCGTCTGACTCGCAGAAACTGCGCGTGCTGATCGTGGAGGATGACGAGGCGAGTCGCTCGGCGCTGTCGCGGCTTTTGACGCGGGCGGGATATGATGCGGTGTCGGCCGCCACGGTGTCGGATGGGATTGCGATGGTGAACGAACGAACGCAGTGCGTGCTGCTGGATTTGATGCTGCCGGATGGAAACGGGGTGGATGTGCTGCGTCACGTGCGCGACCGAGACTTCGGGCGCGGGTTGCGATCATGACGGCAACCAACGATCCGCAACTGATTGGGGAAGCGATTTCCTGTCTTCCAGACAAATTTTTTATGAAGCCGTTGAACCTGCGTGAGATGGTGGCTTGGCTGGACATCATCCAATAATTCTAAAAGCGAGCGATTCCGGGAGGGGTCTGATCGCGGAGCATCTGATGCCGACGGTTCTGGTGGTGGAAGACAGCGAGGCGACGCGGCAGATGGTGGAGCACCTGCTGAGGATGGAAGGTTATGAGACGCTGTCGGCGGGGAACGGGCAGGAGGCGCTGAAGGTGCTGGAGCGGGAGCGGCCTGATCTGGTGCTGCTGGACGTGATGATGCCGGAGATGGATGGGCTGACTTTTCTGGGGAGGCTGCGGCAACTGGATCAATGGAGAAAACTGCCAGTGATCATGATGACCGCGCGATTTGACGCCAAGACGGTCGGTCGGGCGGAGGAACTGGGGGCGGGGGATTTTCTGGTGAAGGCGCGGTTTTCGGCCGAGGAGATGCTGCAGCATATTCGGGAGCAGTTGCGTCCGAATTAAATGCTGTAAGGCTGATCCCGCTTTTTAGCGAGCGACAGCGGCATGAGGTTCGGCTGCACCGACCGCTGGGAACGCGTGGAGTTGCGAAACCATACAGTCGAGATATTTCTCGACGGTTTCGGGGGAATACTTCCAGATCTTGGCCAGCGCGGCCAGATCCGAAGACCAGTTCAGCTCCGCCAGACGATCGACATAATGGCCAATGTTGGCGGGCATTTCCGGACGATCGCGCAGCTCGAGAATGATCTGGCGCATACCCTGACGGAATGAAGATGTCATGACCTGACCTCCCTGAAGACCCTGATTCTGAGAAACGATTGGCGGATTCTGCCTGAGCGGTGACGGACGTTCAATCGGTGTTCGTCCTATACAGGACTCAGCCTATCCCTGATAAGCTGGGTTTGACCGTCGCTTTGGGCGGATATATGAACAGGCGATTGGCCCCTGGAATGAGGAGATCATGGCATCGATCAAACTCCCTGATGGAAGCGTTAAGGATATCGCGGACGGAACGACGGTGGCGCAGTTTGCGGAGACGATTGGCAAGCGGCTGGCGCAGGCAGCGATCGTGGGGAAGGTGGATGGGAAGCTGGTGGACCTTTCATATCCGCTGACGGGAGAACATGAGGTGCAGATCATCACGGAGAGGGATACGGAGGGATTGGCGGTGATGCGGCACAGCACGGCGCATGTGCTGGCGCAGGCGCTGCGGCAGCTGTATGGGGACAAGGTGCAGTACACGATTGGGCCGGTGATCGAGAATGGATTCTTTTATGACTTTGAGTTTCCCAAGGGGGTGAGCATCTCGACGGATGATCTGCCGAAGATCGAGGCGGAAATGCAGAAGATCGTGGATGCAGAATCTGCCGTTTCAGCGGGAAGACGTGGAGCCTGCGCAGGCGCAAGCAGCGGCTGCACGGGCAGAACCAGCGGTTTAAGGATGAGATCATTGGAGAGCTGGAGCAGGCGGGGGAGAAGACGGTGTCGCTTTATCAGCAGGGGGATTTTATGGATTTGTGCCGGGGGCCGCACGTGCCGGCGACGGGGAAGATCAAGGCGTTTAAGCTGCAATCGCTGGCCGGGGCGTACTGGCGCGGGGACTCGAATCGGGAGCAGTTGACGCGCGTGTATGGGACGGCGTTTTTCGATAAGAAGGATTTGCAGAAGTACGCAGAGCTGTTGGAGGAGGCGAAGAAGCGCGATCATCGCGTGCTGGGGCCGCAGTTGGGGCTGTTTACGATTGATGATGCGGTGGGGCAGGGGCTGGTGCTTTGGAAGCCCAAGGGGGCGATTGTGCGGCAGGAGCTGCAGAACTTTATTTCCGAGCATCTGGGGCGGCAGGGGTATCAGCAGGTGTTTACGCCGCATATTGGAAGGCTGGGGCTGTACAAAACTTCGGGGCATTATCCGTATTACCGGGAGTCGCAGTTTCCGCCGCTGGTGGATCGGGAGATGATCGATGCGCTGGCGAAGGAAGGGTGCGGGTGCGGCGGAGTTGTCGAATCGGATGGAGAATGGGGAGATCGAGGGGTATCTGCTCAAGCCGATGAACTGCCCGATGCACATTCGGATCTTTGCAGCGGAGCAGCGGAGCTATCGGGACATGCCGGTGCGGCTGGCGGAGTTTGGAACGGTTTACCGGTGGGAGAAGTCGGGGGAGCTTGGGCGGCATGACGCGCGTGCGCGGATTTACGCAGGATGATGCGCATCTGTTTGTAACCGAGGAGCAACTGGCAGCGGAGCTGCAGGGTTGTCTGGATTTGGTGAAGATTGTGTTTAATACGCTGGGGATGAGCGACTACCGCGTGCGGGTGGGATTGCGCGATCCGGACAGCGCGAAGTACGTGGGTGATCCGGAGCAATGGGACAAGGCCGAGAAGGCATGCACGGAGGCGGCGCGGTCGCTTGGGGTGAACTTTACGGTGGAGGCGGGGGAGGCGGCATTTTATGGGCCGAAGATTGATTTTGTGGTGAAGGACGTGATCGGGCGGGAGTGGCAGTTGGGGACGGTGCAGGTGGATTATCAACTGCCGCAGCGGTTTGATCTGAGCTATGTGGGGGCGGACAACAAGCCACACCGGCCGGTGATGATTCACCGGGCGCCCTTCGGAAGCATGGAGCGGTTCATCGGGGTGCTGATCGAGCACTTTGCGGGGGCGTTTCCGCTTTGGCTGGCGCCGGTGCAGGTGGCGGTGTTGTCGATCAGCGAGAAGGCGAATGAGTATGCGCGGGAGGTGGAGATGACGCTGAAGGGGGCGGGGCTGCGCGTGGAGGCGAATCTGGGTTCGGAGAAGATTGGGGCGAAGATTCGGCATGCGACGCTGGCGAAGGTGCCGTACATGCTGGTGCTGGGGGAGAAGGAGCAGGGGGCGCGGGTGGTGGCGGTGCGGCACCGGACTGAGGGGGATAAGGGGCAGGTGGCGGTGGAGGAGTTTGTGAGGCAGGTGAAGGAGATGATTGCGGGGAAGACGCGGTAGGGGGCGCGATTGGAAGATGGCCCCGGCGTTTCAATTTCGTTGAAAGGGAGGGTGTGGCTTTGCGGGGCGCGGCCCGCCCATACTATTTTGAGAGACATGAGCAAACTGTCATTTGACATTGATCGGGTGATTTCGGGGGAGGCGCGGCTGAGCGATGCGCAGGCGCTGGAGTTGTATCACCATCCGTCGCTGCATGATCTTGGGCAGTGGGCGCATGCGGTGACGCAGCGGCTTCATCCGGAGGACTATCGCACTTATGTGATTGACCGCAACATCAACTACACGAACGTCTGCACGGCCAAGTGTACGTTTTGCGCGTTTCGGCGGGACCATGAGGATGCGGATGCGTATACGCTGAGTTATCGACAAGATTGGGGAGAAGATTGCGCGAGCTGGTGGCGATTAATGGGACGCAGATCCTGATGCAGGGGGGGATGAATGATCGGCTGCCGCTGGAGTGGTATGAGGATTTGCTGCGGTACATCAAGGGGAATTTTCCGACGGTTCATATTCATGCGTTCAGCCCGCCGGAGTTTGTGGAGTTTGAGCGGTTTTTTAGTCTGGACGTGCGGGAGATTATTCGGCGATTGCATGCGGCGGGGCTGGATACGATCCCGGGCGGCGGCGGAGAGATATTTACGCCACGGGTGCGGCGGCGGATTGGGATCGGCAAATGCAGCGGCGATGATTGGCTGCGCGTGATGCGGGTGGCGCATGAGGAGGGGATGAACACATCCTGCACAATGTTGATCGGGCACATTGAGTTTTTGCGCGATCGGGTGGAGCACATGTCGGCGCTGCGGGATATGCAGGATTATGCGTATAGGCATTGGCGTTGACGATGGCACGACTTCGTCCGGTTGAGAGTTCGGGAGCAAGTGCGACGATCGACGAGTCGAGCGGTGGCCGGGGGTGTTTGCGAAGTCGGTGACTGCGACGACGGCGTGTGGGCAACCGGCAGTGCGGGTCAATACACTGCATTTATTCATTGGCCGTTTCAGCGGGAGAATACGCCGCTGGGGCGGGCGCAGGAGTGGGATCCGGCGGTGCATGGGGCGTTTGATGATTCGACCAATGAGGACGTTTTGCGCGGGCGGGTGGTGCGGATGGCGGGGGCGGATGATTATCTGCGGACGCTGGCGATTGCGCGGTTGTTCTTTGACAACATCCCTTCGCTGCAGAGCAGTTGGGTGACGATGGGGCCGAAGATCGGGCAGTTGGCGCTGTTCTTTGGGGCCAATGACATGGGGAGCGTGATGATGGAGGAGAACGTGGTGAGCGCGGCGGGGGCGACGTACAAGCTTGAATGCGCGGGAGATTTGCCGGCTGGTGCGGGATGCGGGGTGGGTGCCGGCGCAGCGGGATCAGTATTACAACATTCTGGATCGGCATGACGGGGCGGATTCGCCGGACCTTCGGCCGCTGGAGCATCCGCCGGTGCGGGAGGTGCGGAAGATCGACAAGCAGTTTATCGGGGCGGCGCCGGGGCTGGATGATGGGCAGGACCGGAGCGTGAAAGTGCAGTTGCCGATATTGGGATAGGGAGGATTTTCACCACGGAGTTCACGGGGAGCACGGAGGGGTTGGAGGAGGGAGATTTGAGGCGGTGGGCGTTGAGACGACGGGGTTTTATTTTATAGTGTGAATGTATTAATTGCGAAGCAACGGGCGACTTGCCGCGGGGTGCCCGTGTCACGATTTGGCACGATCTTGGCTCCAATGGAACGTTGAGACGGTGCGGGTATCGTTGTTTAAACGCGGCCCCATTCCTTGCGGTATTCGGGGTGGATGAATTTGGTGGCTTCTGGGAGGCCGCGGACTTCTTGTTTTTCGCCGTCCCAGTCGATGGAGTGGCCCAGGCGCACGGCGAGGACGCCGGCCAGGGCGATTTCGGTTAATAGGCCGCCGACCTGGAAGGGGGAGTAGGTGGGGGGGCCGCCTTTGCAGGCGGTGAGCCATTCGTTGACGTGGACATCGACACGGGGGAGGGTGATGGGGATGTCTTTGGTGGCTTCGTGCTTGAGGACGTCGCGGAGCTTGGGCTCGTCGTGGAGCTTGATCAGGCCGGCGGTGTTCCAGGGGCTGGTGAAGATGGTGCCTTTTTCGCCGAGGATGAGGACGCCCACTTTCGGGAGTTCGTCGTACACGTTGAGGACGTCGTGGTAGAGGCCCCAGTCGGGGAGTTCGCCGCCGTCGTACCAGTGGATGGTCATGGGGTCGAGGTTTTTGCGGGCGGGGAAAAGGAATTTGACGCGGTTGCGGGCGGGCCAGGTTTCAAGGCCGGAGCCGTCGCTCATGACTTCGATGCGGCTCGGGTAGCTTAGATCCAAGGCGCGCATGGGGAGGTTGAAGGAGTGACAGGCGAAGTCGCCGAGCTGGCCGTTGCCGAACTCGAACCAGCCACGCCAGAAGTAGGGGTGGTAGGTTTTGTCCTTGTAGGGGCGCATCGGTGAGGGGCCGACCCACATGTCCCAGTTGAAGTTATCGGGGGATTTGTCCTCGCCGGCGGGACGATTGGTGGAGTGGGGGAAACCGCCGGCGTCGAGCCAGACGTGGACGTCATGAATCTGGCCCAGCACGCCGGCCTTGATGAGCTCGACGCAGCGGCGCAGGGATTGGCTGGCGCTGCCCTGGTTGCCCATCTGGGTGACGACCTTGGATGCGGCGGCGAGGTTGCGCAACTCGCGTGCTTCGGCGACGGAATGGGTGAGGGGCTTTTCGCAGTAGACGTGCTTGCCGGCCTTCATGAAGGCCTTGCAGAGCGTGGCGTGCCAGTGATCGGGGGTGGCGATGAGGACCGCGTCTATGGATTTGTCTTCGAGGAGCTTGCGGTAATCGGAATAGGTGGCGGCGCTGGCGACCTTTTCGCCGGCTTCTTTTTTGGCCTGGGCGATCATGCCTGCATCGACGTCGCAAAGGCCGACGACGTTGTCGCCAGCGGCGAGGATGAGGTTGAGGTTGTGGCGGCCTTGGCCGCCGAGGCCGACGACGGCGACGTTTAATTTGTTGGCCTGGGTGGTGGCCGGGCCGGCGGCGAGGATCTGCCGGGACGCGATGGCGGCCACGCCTGCCGCTGCTGAAGCCTTGAGGAAGTTGCGCCTCGACGCTGCGTTAAACATATGGGTCATGGGTGGTTCCTTGATGATGTGAAGGGCCGAAGTTACTGCCGATATTTCAGAAGATATGCGTCGCCTTCTTTGCGGGCGTCGCGCGAGATAGCGGTGCCGCCGATGTTGAAGTTGGCTGGGCCGCCGAAGATGCCGGTGGTGTAGATGTTGTTGGCGGCGTCGACGGTGATGCCGCTGGAGAAGAGGGACGTGTCGCTGCCGCCGACTTGCCGGGCGAAGATGAAGGTGCCGTTGTTGCTCAGTTTTTCGATGAAGCCGTTGATGCCGTCGGGGTAGTTGAGACGTTTGAAATTGTTGGACTTGGTGCCGCTGGCGTTCAGGACGAATGAGCCGCGGCCGGGGTTGAAATCGACGACGTCCTGGAAGCCGCCGGTGATGTAGGCATTGCCGGAGGAATCGAGTGCGAGATCGTTGACGATTGAGTTGGAGCCGCTGTTGCCGATGGTGCGCACCCAGCCCAATGAGCCGTTGGGCTGGAGCTTTGTGATGTAAATGGAGCCGGGATCGGTGGCTTTGGGGGAGAGGAGGAGTTGTTTGGGGCCGGGATCGAAGTCGGCGTCTTTGATGAACTGGCCGGTGGTGAAGATGTTGCCGGCTTTATCGACGGCGATGGCCTTTGGGGTGGTTTTGCCGGTGCGGGCAATGTCTTCGGCCCAGATGGTGCTGCCGCTGCTGGTGTAGTGGATGACGTAGGGGTCGCTGTCCTTGCCGTCGATGATGTTGGGTTTGGCGGCGTTGGTGGAGAAATTGACGGGGCCTTCGAATAGGCCGGTGACGAAGAGATCGTCGTGCGTTCCGACGGCCATGGCGGCGAGCGACATTCGGGACTTGGTGGTGGGGTCGCCGTGGAGGGTTCGGACCCAGATGAGATGGCCGGTGGAGTCGAGTTTTTCGATGTACGCGTCCTGGGTATCGACGGCCTGGAAGCTGTGATAGATGGTGGGGCTTGGATTGAGATCGGCCTTCAGGATGTAGGTGCCGCCGAAGTAGACGCTGCCGGTGGAGGTGACGGCCAGGCCGGTGGCGGTGTCGTCGAAACTGCCGCCGATACTTTCGGCCCAGACCAGAACCCCGCTGGCGGAATATTTGGCGACAAAGGCGTCGAGGTGGCCCTGGGAGGGGACGTTGAAGACGCCGCCGTGGCCGTTGTCTAGCGAAAGAGTTTTGGAGAAGTAGCCGGCGACGTAGACGTTGCCGGCGGGGTCGGTGACGATCTTGCTGACGGCATCGTCGCGGGGCCCGCCGATGCGACGGGCCCAGAAGAGTGCGCCGCCGGTGGTGTACTTGGCGAGGAAGACGTCGTAGTCCTTGACGGGGGTGAGGGCGGTGACGTGGGGGCCGGGATCGAAGTCGGTTGTGTTCCGAAACATGCCGGCGACCAAACCATTGTTGTTGGAATCGGTTGCGACCGTCACGCCCTGGTTGGTGTCCTTGGTGGGGACGAAGGTGAGCACGGAGGCGAAGGTGGCGGCCATCAAGCGGCGCGGCTCGAGAGGATGTGCGATGAAGTGATGGGTGTAGGGCAGTTGGACATTTGGACGGCGAGAAGGCATGAAGTTTTCCTGTTGCAGGTGACGCGAATTCCGGGGCACCTTTTTAGCAGATTCAATGTCGTGAGGATAGCTTTGGCCGGGGGTCAAATTCGTTATTCGTTTCACCACGGAGGCACGGATGGCACGGAGGGGGAGAGGAGTTTTGCCGCGGAGGCGATGAGAGGCGCGGAGACACTGGGCTGGTGGACATTCACCGGGTGGCCATGGGAAAAACGATGAACCACGAAGTCACGAAGGCACGAAGTGGTGCTGGGGTGGTGTTGGTCGATGGGGATGGGAGGGTTGTGGGGTGGGTTTGTTTTGGGCTTGAGATTGTTGGGCATGGGCGGGACGCCCATGTTACGACTTGGATGGGGATGAGGAACTGCTATTTGGTTCCCTCCCGGAAACGCCATGAACCCCACCACACCCCTCCCCCAATCCAAATCCCCTCCCACAATCCCCTCCTCCTTCGTGAATATTCGTGAGATTCGTGGCTAGTATTACCAGGTTTTCCTTGACCACCCCCACCCGATGCAGCGCAATCCTTCCAGATTTCGGAATTATTGTTCCGGTGGGGCGAAGGCGGCTTCGAGGTCTTTGGGGAGATCCCAGCGGAGGATGGAGCCGGGGTCGCGGGTTTTGGCTTCGCTTGCGAGCCAGACGAATAGGCTGTTGCGGATGGGGTTGTAGGTGAAGTGCGCGGTTTGAAGGGGATGGGTTGGCCGATTGGGGTCCAGGTTTTGGCGTTGTCTTTGGAGACGTAGAGTTGGGCTTTGTCTTTGCCGCCGAGGGCGATGAGTCGGCCGGGGGCGATCTCTTCGACACGGCCACGGGCGGGGCCTTCCACGCGATTCCAGGTCTTGCCGTGATCTTCGCTGGAGATGATGTGCTGGTCCCAGAGGCAGCACCAGAAGATCCGGCCGCTCGACATGATGGTGGAGTTGCCGCTGGCGCCTTCTTTGGAAACTTGGGTCCAGGTGTCGCCGGCGTCTTCGGTGCGGTAGATGCCCCAGGTTTCGCCTTTTTTGTAGCCGGCCGAGTTGATGAGGAAGGTCTTGCTGTCGAGGATGATGGGGTCGGTGGTGAAGGCGGTGTTGTTGGGGATTTTGTCGCCGATGCGTTCCCAGGTGGCGGCCGTGTCGGTGGAGCGGTGGAGGCTGTGTTCCTGTTCGTGGAGGCCGACGAGAACGGTGTTGCGCTTGGAATCGGTGAAGTCTACGGCGATGCCGTCGACGTGGTCGTTCTGGAACTTGCCGATGTGGGTGAATGTCTTGCCGGCGTCTGTGGTTTTCCAGACGCCGTAGTTGTACATGCCGCTGGTCCACATGGTGTCTTTGTCGGTGGGATCAAAGACGAAAGCGACGGCCTGGCCGGCGTTGGGGGGCGTTTGCTTTGGCTCGCCCATGCGTTTCCAGGTTGCGCCGCCGTCGGCGGTGGACCAGAGGCCGTTGGATCGGGTGGAGGCGATAACGAGGTCTTTGCCGGGCCAAGCGGCCATTTTCCAGATTACGGCGGTGGAACCGGTTTGCCAGTTGCCGTCGATTTTTTGCCACGTGGCGGGGGTGTCGACGGCTATCGCGCCCGGTGCAGCAGCTAAGGAAATAGACAACACAAAGGGGAGAAGTACATATCTCACGATTCGCTCCTGCTTTCCGCTGGCTTTCTGGCCGGCAGCGAGCTCCTTCTCGGTCGGCCGCGCGGGCGGAAGGATGATAGCAGGTTCAGGCGCCGGCTGATGCGCGTCTGCCAGACTTTGTCGCCGTAGGGTCGGCCGCGGCGGATGCTGGTTTGGATGGCGTCCTGCTCGGCCGGGGTTTGCGGGAGGTCCACGAAGGTTGGCCAGTCGCGGCGGCGGGGGACTGGCCAGTCGCACAGTAGTTTGCGGCGGTCGGGGTCGCAGCCTGATCGAACTGCGAGGCTTGACCAGTTCCAGTTTGAGGCGGATTTGACGAGTTTGGGGCGGAGCGGGTTGCGCTCGACGTAGCGGCAGACGGTGAGGAAGTGCTCGTCCTCTTTGATGGGGAAGGATTTGTAGGTTCCCTGGTAGAGATGGCCGTGGCAGGTGGAGTGGTGGTGTTCGTGCCAGCGGCGGACGTGGGTGACGGTGAGGCGCTGCATGAACCGGCCGAGGTCGCTTTGCCTGTGGGGGCGGAGGAACATGAGGCAGAAGGCGAAGAGGTCGATGGGGATGAATTTGAGGGTGTCGCGAAGCGCCTGCTCGAAGGCGGCGTAGTCGGGAGGCTTGTCGAAGATGGGATCGCGAGCATTGGCGCGGTTAAGGACGTGGAAGATGACGCCGGCCGGGGCTATGCGGGCGGTGCGGGGAATGGGGGGAGGATACGTGGGGGCTGGAATCTGTCAATAATGTACTTATCCCCTTTGAATGTCCCACAATAATGGACTTATCCCCTTTGAATGCTTCGCGGTTTCCCTGCGCTTCTGACGTGATAAGCGGCGCGGGGGGATGTTGCGCAATGATCTTCCGAAATCAAGCTTGTGATCCTTTGCGCCTCGTGTTGGTGGATCCGTCCTGGCTTTAATTTGTTCCGGATTTTTCGGTATGTGCTGGAACGTATCCCGGTCCTGCTGGTGCTGTCCCGAGTGTATCTGAGCCGGTGACGCCGGTGGCGGTGTGGACTACTGACAAGGAATAATTATTCGCGTTGCGCCGGAGGGGACTGCGGTGACCGACACCGCAAAACTGCCGTCGGGATTTTGTGTTATCACTCCCACGGTCGGAGCGGCCCCAGCCCACGTGAGTGTGGCTGTATAGTCACTGGTCGCTGCACTGCTATCAAACGGAGCAAATGAGCCTACCGCGATATTGCCCGACGGCACGCTGTCATTGACGGCATTATCGGCAACAGGAATAACGTTATCTTGAGTTACACTCAGCGGAATATAAGCGTCGGTCCAATTGTAGTCTGCTGGAGTGACGCCAAAATGATCTTCTACCATGATCGCGGGACCGACAGTCGTTCCGTCAGGGAGTTCCAGGTCAGAATTGTATTCAAATGCACCGGAATCAGGAAAGTTATAGACCTTGCCCGTGGTGCTGTCGGTAAAGGAGCCGGACAACGCCCGCCGAATGGCATCGGCGGCGGAGTCTGCCTCAATCCAGTCACGGTTGGCGGTTTTTATGGTTCCGTGTTCATTATCCGTTCCCGTGTTGATCTGGAAGGCCTCACTGGTGGCTGTGGGGTTGGCCAAATCGTAAAAGGAGATTTTGTACCAGCCGTCGGTGAAATCCTCATTGGCTGTGGTGGTGGGAGATTCCGCCGATGTCCCAAGGCCGGCGGCGTTGTATGGCGTTACTCGGAATTCGTAATGCAACCCCGAGCTCAGTTCGGTTGCGAGGAATGATGTCGCCGTCGCTGAGGCCGTCCCCAGCGGAGCGTACGTCCTTCCACCGTCGACGGATGCCTCGATCAGGAAACCGTTTGCCGTGTTGTCGCCATCGGTCCACGCAACCTGAATATCTACGCCATCTACCGCATGGGCGACAATATTGGTGGGCGGGGCGGGGGCAGATGAGGCAGAGGACCGATGGACAATGCGGAACTTGGCGGGCGTGCTGGTCACGCTCCCGGAGCCGTCCCTTGCCGATGCAGTCACCTTGATCGTTCCACTAGTGCCCGTCGGCGATAAAAGACCGGTTGTTGGATCAATTGCGCCTGGGCCATCGCTGACGGCCCAACTGAGAACGGGCAAATCGGTCGACGGCATGGGGTTGCCAAACTGGTCCAAGGCGAAGGCATCTAACTGGTAGGTCCCGGTGGAAGATATTTTTGTTGTTCCCGATTCGGAGCCGGGTGTGACGAATACCGAGGATAGCGTTGGCTCCACAATGACTGTTTGGGTGTCAACGGTCGGAGCTACGCCATCGGAAGGCCCCAACACGTATGTTCCGGGTTCGTAAAACGTGGCCGTCGTAGTGCCGTCTCTATTGTCAGTCAGATCAGGATCGGCAACATGGGCGGGTTCGCTGATAACGGTCCAAAAGCTCGTGAGAGTCGCGCCATCCGGCGCCCAAATGTCGCGCTATTTCCGGTGATTGTGATCGGTTCGATCGTTACCGGGTTTGTGACCACGGTCGTTTGGGCAGTGTCAAGACTGCTGTCAAAAACCCACGGGCCATCTTCATCTGTTGCTGCCGCGGCAACATTGAATGTTCCAGTTGACGCAAATGTGTGTGGTGGCACGGTTGCCGTGTACTGCGTGGAACCGTCGCTGGTGGCAACAGGCGTAATGTTGGTGACGACGACTGGTGTACTTCCGTCGCCGAAATCAACGGTGAAGGAGGAAATAATCTTGCCGGGGTCGTCAAACGCGGTAATGGTGAATGGCGTGCCGGTCGCGGTGTCGGTAATTGAAGGTCCAGATACGAAGGCCTCGGCGGGGTTGCGGACTACGGTGACAGTCGTTGTGGCAGTTGCTGTCGCAAATGTTGTATCAGGGGTCACCGTGCCCCCACCGTTGCTATCCGTAATCGTGACGGTGGCCGTGTACGTACCAGCGCTATTGTATTCGTGTGATCCGACCACGTTGAAACCGCCGCTGTCGTTGTAAAACGCGTCGCCGATTGCCGGTGCCGAGCCGTCGCCCCAATCAATCGATACGCTGTAGTCGCCTTCATAACCGTTAGGATTTGCGTCCGTGAATGTTGCGATGGTTTGTTGGTCTCCTACTTGCACGGCTTGAGTCACGCTCGTCCCGGTGGCGGTCAGCGGCGCGTCATCCACCGTAATCGCGAGACTGTTTGTCGAAAACGATCCATGTGCCGTGCTAGCCGTGGCGGCGATCGTGTCGGTTCCCTGGTCCACAAAGCTATGGGTCGCGGTGGTGGCGCTGGCCCTTGCCGTGCTCGTCGTGCCGTCGCCCCAGTCGATGCTCCAGGAGGTGATGGCGGCGCTGTCGGCATTGAGGTTTAGAGTGTAGTTCTCCCCTTCGTCAGCCGTCGATGGGCCGAAAATGACCGGTTGGGGACTGACGATTTGCTCGAGTTTGAAGCGCGGGGATTGCCCGGTGGGCGCGGAGTTGTCGTTGTAGGGAGAATCGTAGAGATAGACGCCGATGCGGCCGGCGGCGGCGTGGGTGACAATGATCGATTGGCCGAGGCTGGCGTTCTGAGCGGCGCTGAAAGAGGATTGGCCGATGTCGTCGCCGGGCGCGCGCAGATCGGTGCTGACGCCGTCCTGCTTGATCTTGAATCCGTGCGGGGCAGAGACGGTGCCGTTCCAGGCATCGACGCGCCAGCCCTGGGTGTGATGGTAGGTCATGGCGCCGCCGGCGAGGGTGATGCGGTAGGTGCCGGCCGGGAGGCTTGCGCCATTGTTGAACCAGCCGGTGGCGGAGTCGTTGGTGGAGATGCCACCATCAAGGATGGATGGGGTTACCTCATCGCCGATGCGCAGCGAGAATATGCGGATTCTTGGACAAGGCGTGTGGAGTGCCGCCGTAGCTGAGGAGCCGGCGTTCTTCAAGCGTTTCGATTACGAGTTTGGCCAGGGTCTGTCGGCTGACATTCTCGCAACGGACAAAGAATCCTTTTCTCACCAACCGCTCACGCGGGCTGAGTGCAAAACTACCGCCGGTTGGTTTTCTTGATCCTGCGGATGTTGCCATGGTCGCAGTGTAATGTTGCGGGGCTCTGATTTCCAAGCGGATCATTCCTCGTGGGAATTGCCAAGAAATGCCGGCGCGCTGAATGCATCGTGTGCACGGGCGGTCGCGCGGGTGACGGAGAAGACAGAAGACCCCGTAAGGTTGCGGTTGTCTACCAATACTGGACTTATTCCCTTTTCGATTTTATTGTCGCTTCTCGTGTTCCTGGCGGTTTGATTTGGCGATGCATTTGATTGTGCTGGTGCTGAAATGTGAACCGCCAAGTCGCCAAGAGCGCCAAGGGAAGAGATGTGTTTGCCTTATGGCGATTTGACAAAGGTTCCGTCATTCGCGGGGATTTTGATCTGGTCGCTCAACAGGATTTTCGTTCACCGGAGGGGACACTCATAATGCGATTTCTTGGCGCTCTTGGCGTCTTGGCGGTTTGAATTTTATTTTGGGGCGACGTTGGGGCGTACCGCTTCGTCGGCTGTGGAAAGGTCGGCGTAGATTACTGTCCAGGTTTGCTTGTCTTGGGATTTCCACCAGCAGATGGGGGTTTGGGGGTCTTGGCTCGCGCAACCGGCGAATAACGTTGACATCGCAATGACCGCCGAGATTGTGAGCGACTGCGTGGGCATGACGGATTGCCGTTCACTGGCCGCGGCCACGCCGACGACCATCGGACTACGGTAGACGTTTCGCGGCTGCGGTCCAGTGCAGCGCCGGGTTATTCGGCGGGCGCTTTGCTGGGCCGAAACACTTCCCGCACATCCGACAGATTACTGTCGAGTCCCGCGAAGAAGTCGAAATACTCATCGTGACTGAAGAAGACGTTGACGTAGTCCGCTTCTGTCAAAAGATATCCGCCCCATCCATTCAACACGGCGAGTTGCAAGAAGGAGGCAAGGTCTTCGGACTCATGGTTCAGAAACAAGTGTCCTGGCGCGTCCGCCAACAATCGCTGATCGCCGTAGCTCCCACGAAGCTTGTAGTACAGATGCCAGTTCTCACTGCTCGACCAGATGCCCCACTCCGTGATCCACAGCAAAGCCGACATCTGGAAGGGAAGCGACGTCGCCATCCAATGCGAGAGGAATCGAATGCGGCCCGGAGTGGTCGGATACACAATCCGTTCGCGAATCACGCCGGTGACGGCATCCGGCTTGGGCCTCTGGCGACCGCTTAGCCATGCCTCGCACTCTTGTTGGGTATAGAAGCGCAAGGGCCTCCCGACGAATAACGGAATGCCGATCAGTATCCGAGCCGGCACCGCGCCGGCTCTCGAACCATAAGAAGCTTACCCGCGGGCTCGGTCCACTGCATCTGCGGGTTAGTCGGCCGCCTGCTGGGCCGGGATGAAGCCGCATTCGGGGCATCGTTCCTGTGAAGCACGGAGGTCGTAGCCGCATTGCTCGCACGGCTTGGCTCCGTCTGGTTGCTTGCGCAGCCTGCGTCGGACGTAGTGCATGGCGCTCGGGCACGCGAAGAAAGCCAACAGCAACCACAGCGGAACCATCAAAATGATGACGGAAGACTGTGGGCCGTAAAATGGTCCTGATCTCGCTATGAACCCGCGCCTCACGAGCCAGTTGGGCGATGTCTCTGTCCCAAACTCCGCTTTCAGGCGCTGACCCGCGCCGGACGATTCGGGAATGAAATTGAACCCAAACTCTTGTTCCGGCGGGTTAATTGCGTAGCTGTTGTAGCGATAGAAGATCAGCGACCCTCGCATCGCGATCAGTTCCGTGCCGATCCCCGAGTATGCCTCTCGTTCAGCGAGCGGAAAGACCAAATAGCTGGCGGCCCAAAACAACGCGGCGAGGATCGCAGCGGCAAGCGTTGAGATGCGGAGGATGCTTGGGAGCCGATGTCGCATAGAGGCCAGCATAACCTAGGGCCGATCAACGGCCGGAGCCGGGCTCCAGCAGCGTGCGGGCAGGAGAAACTATAGCCGCGGCTCCGGCGCGTTGCATCGGCTGGTTATCGGCTACTGCGCGTCCCCAAGTCGATAGACCAGAAATACGCTCAAAGTGAATGTGATGATCGACGCTGGCACCCACACCATGAAGTTCAGTCGGATGTGCTCGGGAGTGTTGCCCGGAACCGCGGCGACCCAATACGCCATCGCAATACCCATCAGGCTGTAGACGAACGCCAGCACGGACAGGACGAGAGCGATGATCGTCAATGACTTCGACATGTCGGATGGCCGTGGCAGAAAACCTTTTAGCATCCTGTCCGCCAGCGCGACACAGCATCGGCTGACCCTTCTCAGTTTACCTGGATCCGGGATGGGCTGCTGACTGATCTGGAGGTGGGGGGGGTGGGTTCGTGGGTGGTGCGGAGGTTGGCGTAGATGATGGTCCAGGTGGGTTGGTTTTGGGGTTTCCACCAGCAGATGGGGGTTTGGGGGTCGCCTAGTTGGATGCCTTGGGCGGCGTAGGTGTAGTGGCTTTCGGGAGGGAGCATGGATTCGAAGGCGGCGGCCAGGCCTATGTTTTGGACCGTTTCGATGGTTTGGGTGGTGGGGGGGTTGTGGGGGTTGGTGGTGTTGGATTGGTTGATCAGGCGGGCGCTGACGTCTTCGAGTCTGGCGGGGAAGGTGTTGTTGTTGTGGCGGGCGGCCAGTTCTAAGCCGATTAAAAGGTTTTTTTCGGTGGGCCACTGGCCTATGACGGTGATGGCGGCCTGGGATTGGCTTAGGGTGTAGTCGGGTGGGGGGGTGGTGGTGAAGAGGGTGTCGTTGAGAGGACTGTTGAAGGTGATGTTGGTCCAGGTCATAACGATGCCATTGTCTGGCGTGTTATTTGGGGTGTTGGCTGGCGCGTTGCTTGGGCCGCGGATGTCGATTTGGACGGGGGAGTTGGTGGCGGGGTTGATCCAGATGTTTTGGGAGTTGCCGTCGTGGGCGACGCGGTAGCCCTGGAGGGTTTGGCCGGCCTGTTGTTTTTCGCCGAGGGGGGTGGCGTTGGCGGCGATTACTTTTTTGAGCTCGTCGAGGAAGTTGTGTGGGGTCATGAAGCCGGGGCGGTTGTTGAGGTCGATGGCGAGGGCTTTTTTGGAGGCGGGGTAGATGGCGAGGATCTTGCCGGTTTGGAAGTTGGTGGTGGTGATGATGCCGTCGGCCGATTCGACGCGCATCAGGCCGGGCTGCTTGAGCATGACGTGGGAAACGTGGCGGAGCCCTTTGTCGTGGGTAATGGCCGTGAAGGTGAGGGTTTGGGCGGTTTCGATTTGGCGCAGGATCTGGGCGAAGGCGGTGTTTGCGCCGGGGCCGTAGGGGAGGAGGATGGCGATGAGGCCGGCGCAGAAGAGGACGGAGGCGGCGAGGGCGAGGGTTTTCCAACGGGGGAGGATTGGCCAGGGGCTGCGCCGCGATTGGAGAGGGGTGGGTGTGGTGGGGGAGTGGAGGCGCATTAGGACGCGGGTGATTAGTTCGGGCGGGGGGCCGGCGGGGATGTGGGTATTGCGCAGAGCGTTGGTGGCGGCGTTGAGTGTGGGTGAAGATGTGGGGTGGTCGTTGGTCATGTTTGTCGCAGGATCAAAGGGGGATGATGTCGGGTCTTGCGTCTGTGGGTGTGGTGATCGATGTGGCGTGGAAATTGTGGTTGCGGAAACGGGGGTTGGGGGTGGAGGCGGTGGGGCTGCCGGTATCGGGTGTGTCTTTGGTGTCCGCCTCGGGGGCGAGGAGGGTCTGGAGTTTGGCGCGGGCGCGGTGAATCAGGACGCCGGCGGCGTTGCTGGTGATGTCGAGCTCTGTGCCAATTTCGGCATAGCTGAGATCCTCGAAGAATCGGAGGCAGAAGGCTTCGGACTGCTGATGCGGAAGCTGGGCGAGGGCGTCGCGGAGGCGCTGGGTGAGCTCGCTGGACTGGGCGTGGTCGAGGGGAGAGGGATCGTCGGCGGCGAGCAGGCCGATGTCGGATGGCTGGTCGAGGTGATCGCGGCGTCGGATGCGGCTGCGCAGGCGGTCGAGGGCGCGGGCGGTGGCGAGCTTGCGCAGGAGGCCGGGCCAGTTGCGGATTGGCTGGCGGCTTTCGCATTCCATGGCGGAGATGAAGACGTCCTGGAAGCAGTCGCTGGCGTCGGCGTGGTTGCCGAGCAGGCGCCAGGCCCTTTGCCAGACCAGCGGCCCATGTTCAGCGATGATCGCTTCCCAATCGGTCACACGCGCCAGCCTTTCGTCATCCGGGCAAAGAGGAGTCGATGCGGGTGGAGACATTATTACATGTTCGCTGGAAATTGCGTGAGGGGCGCGGGGGGGATAGAACGATTGGCAGGCGATGTCGAAATATAAAGCTATCCCGGCTTATTACGATGCGGAGTATGCGTACAGCGAGATGCTGGAGCATGATGTGCCGTTTATGCTGGCGCATATGCCTGGGCGGCGACAAAGGGTGCTGGAACTGGCGGTAGGGACGGGCCGGGCGGCGGTGGGGCTTGCGGCGGCCGGGCATCGGGTGATGGGGGTGGATTATGATGCGGGGATGCTGGCGATTGCGAAGAGGAAGCGGGATGCGGCGGGGATTTTGCCGCGTGATCTGGAGCTTGTGCGTGGGGATTTGTTGCGGCTGAAGCTGGGAGAGCGATTTGACTGGATCTGCCTGCTGTTTAACACGTTCTTGAATTTCACTTCGCTGGAAGCGCAGGATGCGGTGTTGCGCGGGGTGGTGGGGCATTTGAAGCCGCGGGGGCGGTTTTGGCTGGATATTTTTCAGCCGAATCTGGCGCTGTTGGCGCAGGAATCTTCGACGGATCTGGATCCGTTTGTATTTCATGTGCCGGCACTGGGGCGGACGGTATTTAAGGTGACGGACATCAAGCGGGACCCGAGCGTGCAGGTGCAGCGGGTGACGTTTCGGTACGTCTGGTTTGATGATCAGGGGCGGGAGCAGCGCGAGCGGACGGAGTTTGATTTGACGTTCATTTTTCCGCGCGAGCTGAGGCTGCTGCTGGAGCGGAATGGGTTGAAGATCGAGCGGATGTATGGGGATTATGATGGGAGCTGCGCTGGATGCGGACTCGCCGCGGATCATCGCGCAATGTGTGCTGGCCTGAGGCGTGAGGAGGGGGGCGAGTTTGGCGGAGACGAATTGCTCGACTTCCGGGCCGAAATGGGTGCCGTCGTTGCCGAATTGGCCCCAGGCGGGTTGGTAATGGTGGTGGACGACTTTTTCGCGAAGAGGGTGGGGGAGGGAATCAAGGTTTGAGAAGCCGGCGAGGCCTGCGCCTGGGGCGCGGGGCCTTCGTAGGCGCCGAAGTGGCGGCACCAGAAGCCGAGCATGAAGGATTCGCGGGGGCTGACCAGAACGTGGAGCTGGCCTCGCAGGTGGGGGAGAATTGGGGCCAGGGGATAGGTTGGGGAGACGGATGCGCCGGCGAGGAGGATGTTGTTGATGGAGATGTCTTGGGGAAGGCGGGCGGTTGCGCCCAGGGCGACGCCGCAGCCGGCGCTGTGGGCGAGGAGGTTGATTTGGCCGGTGGGGAAGCGGCGGCGCCAGTTGAGGATTGTGTTGGCGAGTTCGCGTTCGGCTTTGCGGTGGACGTGGGGGTTGTGGACGTTGAAGAGGAAGAGGCAGGGGGGTGCGCCCGATTGGAAGGATTGGAAGTGGGTAAGGTGGCCGGCGGCGCGGAGGCCGCGTGCGAAGCCGTCGTACCAGGGGCCGTCGCGGAAAGCGCCGGCGACGAGGATGGTGGTGTGCTGGCTTTGGAGCGGAGGAGGGCGGTCGATGGGGGCGGTGAGCCAGGCTTTGATGAGGCGGCCGATGGAGGCGCCGGCGGGGATTTGGGCGATGGTGGACAAGCCGGTAGGATATGGGGTTTGTGGAACATCCCGTAAGACCTAAAGCGGCCTGGTGAGCAATGACCTTGGCCGCGTGGAGAAGAAGATATGAGCCAATCGCCTTCGATGACGCCGACGCCCGTTACCGCTCCATCGATGCGCCCCGAGACGGCGGCCGCGACGAGTGGGGGGCCGGCGGTGCAGCGGCAGTTTGTGAACTTTGCTTTTTATAAGCTGGATCCGGCGTTTCGGCGGCTTGGGGCGGCCGAGAAGGAGGCGGCGCGGGAGGAGTTTATCGTGGCGCTTCAGCCGCGGGCGGGGCTGATTTGCTTGACGTACAGCACAGCGGGGCTGCGGCCGGACACGGACTTTATGTTGTGGCGGATTGGCGGCTCTCCGGATGATTTTCAGGCGCAGACGCAGGCGATCAACAAGACGCAACTGGCGGGTTATCTTTCGACGCCGCACTCGTTTGTGGCGATGACCAAGCGGAGCATGTACGTGGATAAGCTGGACCCGTTCCACACCGCCGAGAGCCGCACGCACATTATTCCGGGGAAGCGGAAGTATCTGTTTATTTATCCGTTTGTGAAGACGCGGGACTGGTATCTGCTGCCGCTGGAAAAACGCCAGGAGATCATGGATGGACACATCCGCGTGGGCAACGAGTATCCGAGCGTGAAGCTGAACACGACGTACAGCTTTGGGCTGGACGATCAGGAGTTTGTGGTGGCGTTTGAGACGGAGGAGCCCAAGGACTTTCTGGATCTGGTGATGAAATTGCGGGAGACGCAGAGCAGTAAGTACACGCTTCGGGACACGCCGATTTTTACGGCGGTGCAGATGCCGGTGGAGAAGGTGTTGGAGCAGTTGTTTTGATTCGCATGGTGGCTTCGCACGCGGCAATGGTGCCAGAGCCCCGCATGTGCATGCGGGGCTTCGTATGCGAGAGCTTTTGCCTGATGAGGAATATCACGATGACTATTCGAGTGTTGGTTGGGTGCATTGTTGCAGCTTGTGTGCCCGCATCGATTTTTGCCGCGCCGGTGACGCAGCCAATGACTGCGCCGGCGGCGAGTCAGCCGGCTTATGTGCCGCTCTGGAACGGGAAAGCGCCGCAGCAGGAGGGGGAGACGGCGAAGGATATTCCGGCGATTCAAATTTATTTGCCTCCTGAGGGGAAGGCGACGGGGGCGGCGATTGTGGTGTTGCCGGGCGGGGGCTATGGCGGGCTGGCGCCGCATGAGGGTGCGCCGGTGGCGGAGTGGCTGAATGGCAATGGGGTGACGGCGTTTGTGCTGCGGTATCGGCTTGGGCCGAAATATCACCATCCGGTGGAGCTTGGGGATGCGCAGCGGGCGATTCGGTATGTGCGGGCGCATGCGGCCGATTGGAAAGTCGATCCGCATCGGGTGGGGATTCTGGGTTTCTCGGCCGGCGGGCATCTGGCGAGCACGGCGGCGACGCATTTTGATGAGGGAGATGCGAAGGCGGAGGATGCGGTGGAGCGGCAGTCGTCGCGGCCGGATGTGCAGATTTTAATTTATCCAGTGGTGACAATGGGGCCGGGCGGGCATGGGGGATCGGCCAGGAATTTGCTGGGGGACAAGCCGACGCCGGAATTGCTGGAATTGTTGAGCAATGAGAAGCAGGTGACGGCGAAGACGCCGCCAGCGTTTCTGGTGCATTCGACGGTGGACAAGGCGGTGCCGGTGTCGAATTCGGATAATTATGCGGAGGCGCTGAAGACGGCCGGCGTGCCTTATGAGTATGTGCGCGGGGAGTATGGGGGGCACGGGTTTGGAGTGAAAGAGTTTTGGACCAAGCCGTGCGAGGAGTGGCTGAGGAAGCAGAAGTTTGTGCGGTGAGGAAAGGGTTATTTTGCAGCCTTGCGGCGGTGGGGTGCCTTCCTTACCATTCCCCGCTTTCCACGAAGGGACACTAGTGCTATGCGTATTCTGGTCGCCGATGAATTGGCTCAGGAAGGCCTCGATTATCTGAAGGAGAGCGGGGCGAGCTTTGATATCAAGCTCGACCTTAGCCCGGATCAACTGGCCGCCGTTGTGGGCGACTATGACGCGATGATCGTGCGGTCGAAGGCGAAGGTGCCGGCCAAGGTGCTGGACAAGCCCGGCAAGCTGAAAGCGATCGCCCGCGCGGGTGTTGGCGTTGACACGATCGACCTGGCCGCGGCAACCGCCAAGGGCATTCTTGTGCTTAACACGGCGGCCGCCTCGACGCTTTCGACGGCGGAGCACGCACTGGCGCTGATGATGTCGCTGCGCGCAAAATTCCCCAGGCCCATGCCCATGTGAAATCCGGCCCGGAGAAGTGGTCGAAAGCCAAATACCAGGGCACGCAGTTGGCCGGCAAAACGCTGGGCGTCGTCGGCCTGGGTCGCATCGGGCAAACCGTCGCCTCCCGCGCCATCGCCCTCGAGATGAACGTCCTTGGCTTCGACCCCTTTTTCACCTCGCCCACGGCGCTGGATGGCCGGGTGAAGCTTGTCCGCGACTTCGACGAATTCCTCTCACAGCTCGACGTCATCACCTTTCACGTGCCCGGCGGCGAAGGGACTAAGCACCTTCTCAATCGCGACCGCCTCTTCAACAAGTGCAAGCCCAACCTGCTGATTATCAATGATGCGCGGGGCGAAGTGCTGGATGAGATGGCGCTGGCGGATGCGCTGAAGGAAAAGAAGGTGGCCGGGGCGGCGCTGGACGTTTTCGCCAAGGAGCCGCCGGTGAAGGATCACCCGCTGCTGGGGCTGGATAATGTGGTGCTCACGCCGCACCTGGGCGCTCAGACTGACGAAGCCCAGACGGCCGTCTCGGTGGAGGCGTGCAAAGCAATCGTTGCGTATCTTCAGAACGGCGAGATTCGGGGCGCTGTCAACGCTGGCGGCATCCGCCTCGATCTTCCTCCCGATGAAGCGCCCTTTGCCAAGCTCGCCTCCCGCATCGGCGCTCTGCTGGCCGGCCTGGGAGAAACGGGCTACAAGACCATCACGCTTCGGGCCAGCGGCGAGCGCGCCCCCAAGCTGATGAACACCCTGCTGCGGCTGGCCACGGTCGAGCTTCTCAAGCCGCACATGGACACGCCCGTGAACGTGATCAATGTTGAGCACCTGGCCCGCAGCCGCGGCATCGAGCTTGCGCAGATTCACGAGCCGCGCACGCCCGCCGGCCTTGTCGGGGATATCGTCGGCGTCCGCGTCGAAGGCCCCGGCGGCGAGTCGCACCGCATCCTCGGCACCGTTTACGCGGATGGCCTGCCCCGCATCCTGCGGATTGACAATTTCAACATGGACATGATCGCCGAAGGCCAGATGGTGGTCATCGAAAACAACGACCGCCCGGGCGTGATCGGGGCTGTCGGCACCAGTTTTGGCGATGCCTCGGTCAACATCGCCGACATGGTCATCAGCCGCGAAAAACAGCCCGACGGCTCGGCCCGCGCCCTCATGGTGTTGAAAACCGACAGCGCACCACCAGCGGCGCTCCTGGAAAAGCTGAAAGCCAATGCCGCGATTGTGCGGGTAAAGTCAGTCGTCTTGCCGCCGCGGGGCTGATGTGACCCTAGACTGATTTGACCGTAGACTGATGGAAGGGAAGAGGCCGAGGTGGGATTCGAACCCACGAATAACGGATTTGCAATCCGTCCCCTTAGTCCACTTGGGTACTCGGCCTAAGTTATTGTCCTGTAAAGACTTGCGCTAAAATGTTGTATGCCGATTGATGCCACTCGGTGCAAGTCGATGCCAGTGGCGGGATTGTAGCCAGATGCCGTGGGGGAGCAAGGGAGATCGGCCAAAATGCTAAACGGTGTCAGGCTGTGCCTTCGACTTGCGGGCTTCTATTCACGATGTTCCTCGGTCAACTTCCTGCCCTTGAAGAATATGGACCTGTCCGCGTGAGCCTGTAACTATTATGACAAGTTGGTTCAGCCGGTTTCGGGCATGAAGGTGGGCATGGCGACGCCTTGGAAGGGGGCGGCCTCGCCTCGCGATTGGAAGAGGTGGATTTCGCAGTTGCGCATGCCCCATGCGTACATTTGTTTCACCAGTGCGCTGCGGGCGGCGGGGATGAGCCAGACGGGGGATCGGCCTGGGTGGTGATTTAATTCGGCGAGGATGAGAGCGGCGGCGTCGGCGTCGGTGCGCATGATTCCCGGGCCGAGCATGTTGCTGGCGGGGTGGGCGATAGAGACGAGAAAGCCGTCGATTTGGCCGGCGGGGCTTTGGAGGACGGAGGTGTGCCAGATGCCGGACTTGTTTTCGATGAAGTAGCGGTAATCGTTGTCGCGGCGGATGTGGGCGACTTCCCATTCAAGGGCGGCCATGGCGGGGACATCTTCAATTCGGGCGTCGCGAACGCGCTGGAGAGGCTCGCAGGGGAAGTTGAAGCCGGTGGCGGGGACTGTCACAGTCATATCATGGAAAATGGCGCGGGGAGTGAAGCCGGCGCGGGTGTAGAGGGAGAAAGAGTCGAGGTTCATTGCACTGGAGACCAGGCGGACTGGCTTTTGGGCGGCGTCGGCCAAGTCGCAGACGTATTGGAGAAGAAGCTTGGCGATGCCCTGGCCGAAATAGTCGGGGTGGGCGTTCATGATGCCCAGGGCGATGTGGGTTTCGCGGGGGTGGTAGAAGCAGGAGCCGGCCAGTCTGCCGGTGGTTTTGTCCTGGGCGACAATACAACAGCCAGGATCGAGGGCCTCATAGACTTGCGGGAAGAGCAGGCAGGATTCGGGGCCGTTTGGAAAGCGGCCTGGTTTGCCGTGTGCGCCGTACCAGCTTCGGATCGAGGCACAAATGATCTCGGCCACCGCTTGCCACTCGTTTGATCGCATCGCCCGCAGTTCAAATTCTGGCATGGATGATTAATTACCGGGGCCGCGGGCGATGCACAAGCTGTTACTTCAGGAGTGCTGTTACTTCACGAGGGCGATCACGGCGGGCTTGACGATGTTGACGACGCGCGAGCCCTGATTGTTGTTCCACTCGTAGAAGTCCCAGGTGGCGAGATAAAAGCGGGTGGCGCCGGGGGGGACGATGAACTGCTGGGCGTTGCCGTGGCTGTCGTGGCCGTCGCCGATAAAGAAGGGCTGCTTAAGCTGTGGTGAGAGGCTGCTGAAGTCGCGGGACTGGGCGGTTGAAAAATCCAGGCGACTGGGGGGCGAGGTGAGGTTGGGCTGTTCGTCGCTGAGGAAAATCCCCATGAGGGCGTTGATGGGGGCGACGGCGTCGGCGATGCCATTCTCAGCGCCGTTGGTGTTGTGGCCGATATCGGCCAGGTCGCCGTCGGGGGAGTAGGTAGCGAGGGTGGGGTCGTGGCTGACGTTGCCGTTGATGGTGTCGAAGGTGATATGGCTGCCGGCGATGAGGGAAATGCCATTGATGGCGACTGGGGATTGAGAGGGGGCGTGATCGGGGCTGTTGTGGGGGTTGTTCAAGCTGGAGACGCTGCCGTTGGGCATGCCGGCGAGGAAGGGGCTGGCGGTGCCGGGGATGGAGTTGGTCACGGTGATGGGGGGAATGATCATCGCGATGGACGAGACATGGACGTCGCAATTGCTTCGGCCGACGAGGGCGGCGAAATGCAGCTTGATGGGGTTGTGCGTTGGCGGCGGTGCGCGAGGCGTTGATGCGGACGGCATTGGGGACCTACAAAGCCGGGGCGAGCCTGAAGCGGCGGGAGGCGGTGTCCCAAATCGCCGATTTCGATGTCATGGCTGGAAGACCGACGGGGGAGGCATCACAGAAGTTCATGGAGGCGGCGGAGATGCCGTCGGCGCGGGCCTGGGCGGGGCTGGTGAGCAGGCCCAGGGCGGCGGCGCGGGCGGCGGCGTCGGCGACGTTCTGGAGCTGGGTTCGGGCGAGTTGGACGCGGCCATAGTCCACGCCGAAGGACGCGAACATGGTGGCGCAAGCGACGATGGCCAGCAGATAAACCATCACCACGCCGCGGCGCGGGCGGTTATTATGGCACCTGAAAAAATTCTTTGAAAAGCGGGTTTGACGATTTGCAGAATGTATTAGAGATTCAAGTCGTGTCATGTTGCCTCCACGGGAACTATGCACCATGAAACGCGGCTGGCAACCGGCTCAAAAGAATCAAGAGCGCGCTGTTCTGGGCCTCGCCTTATAATCGATTCCATTAAATACAATCAAATGGGTTTTTCCCCGGACACGTCGCAGGAGCCGGTGAGAGCCGATTGCGATGGACGCGGGAGAGGCGACCCATTTACCCCAGGCGGTGAGGCCTGCATACCTGCCTTGATTGGCCCCCGTCGCTCGCCGCCGCTCCCTGTCGCGCCTTGATTCAGAGGCGTGCTGTCGTCAAACTCCACACCCTGAAATTTGACCACTGAAGGAGCCGACCTTGAAAGACCAATTGGGTTACCGATTTGCGTTTGGGCCGTGGAATATTCATGAGGGGGCCGATCCGTTCGGGCCGACGGTGCGGGCGACCGTGCCGTTTGCGAAGAAGGTGGCGGCGTATCGGGAACTGGGCTTTGAGGGGATCGAGTTTCATGATGACGATGCGGTGCCGGATGTGGACAACAAATCGGCCGGGCAGGTGGAGGCCGAGTGCAAGGCGCTCAAGAAGCTGTGTGATGGGGAAGGGCTGGTGGTGGAGCTGACGGCGCCGCGGTTGTGGGAAGATCCGCGCGGGGTGGACGGTGGGTATACGGCCAACGATCCGAAGGTGCGGCAGTGGGCGATCGACCGGAGCAAGCGATGCGCGGATATCGGCAGGGCGCTGGGGAGCGACCTGATGGTGTTGTGGCTGCGCGGGAGGGAACGTATATCCGGGAATCGAAGAATGCGCTGGATGCGCATAAGCGGCTGGTGGATGGGCTGAATGCGATTCTCGAGCACGACCCGAAGGTGCGCATCGCCATCGAGCCCAAGCCGAACGAACCGATGGACCATACTTATATCCCGACGATCGGGCACGCGCTGGCGCTGGGCGCGCTTGCATCGA
This sequence comes from uncultured Phycisphaerales bacterium, assembly GCA_963788015.1. Classification (GTDB taxonomy): domain Bacteria; phylum Planctomycetota; class Phycisphaerae; order Tepidisphaerales; family Tepidisphaeraceae; genus JBBRHH01. The sequence goes on along the minus strand of CAWBEY010000003.1, from coordinate 280,787 downwards.
TTCCAAGCGCGTGGGCGGGCTTGATCGAGACGGCGCATGCGCTTCTGGCGGGGCTTGATCCGTCGGATGAAATGGCGTTTGCGCTGTCGGCCAACAAGCTGTGGAGCGTTCATCTGAATGATCAGAACGGGTTGAAGTACGATCAGGACAAATCTTTCGGGGCGGCCAACCTGCGGGTGGCGTACAACCAGGTGCGGATTCTGGAACTGGCTAAGTATGCGAAGACGGGGGCGTTTGTGGGGTTGGACGTGAAGGCGATGCGGACGCAGCCCGATGCGCTGGCGATGAAGCATTTGTCGAATAGCCGGACGATCTTTTTGAAGCTGGTGGAGAAGGTGCGGACGTTTGATCGGAAGGTTGAGGCGCAGTTTATTGCCAATCGGGATTATGAGGGGCTGGAGTTGGCGGTGCTGGAGCATTTGATGGGGGGGTGAGGTGGGGGGGATGCTACTCACCACGGAGGCACGGAGCCACGGAGAAGGAATTGAAGATAGGCAGAGGGTCACGGGCGGGGCGGATCGTGCCACGGTAAATGAGCTCGTCGCGTTTGAAATTGTTGAGGTGGTAATGCGGATGGACACAGATGAAGAATGGGGGGAGTAATGTCCGTGGTGGCTATCGATATTGAGCGGCCGGATCAGTTGCTGGAGTATTTGCGCGCGGGGGGATGTGGGGGGGCGTGTTTCGGCGAAGGTGACGACGCTTGGGGGTGGGGTGTCGAATCGGACGGTGCTGGTGGAGTGGGGGGATGGGCGGGCGTGGGTGGTGAAGCAGGCGCTGGCGAAGCTGCGGGTGGAGTTGGATTGGTTTTGCGACCCGGCGAGGATTGGGCGGGAGGCGATGGGCCTGCGGGTGCTGGCGGAGTTGGCGCCGGAGGGGTCGATTACGCCGCTGGTGTTTGAGGATGCGGCTCAGAACCTGCTGGCGATGGAGGCGGTGAAATGGCCGCATTCCAATTTGAAAGTGATGCTGCTGGCGGGGGCAATCCAATTGGATCTGCTGGAGCAGTTTGGAAAGTTGATCGGGCAAATCCATCGGCGTTCATCGCAAGAGGCGGGGCGGATGCGGGAGCTGTTTGACGACCGGAGTTTCTTTGAGTCGCTTCGGCTGGAGCCGTATTACCGATATTCGGCGCGCAGGCGCCGGAGTCGGCGGGGGCGATGGAGCGCCTGGTGTCGGACACGCTGGAGAGGCGGCTGGCGCTGGTGCATGGGGATTACAGTCCGAAAAACGTGCTGGTGCGGGAGGGGCGGCTGGTGCTGCTGGATCATGAGGTGATTCATTTTGGCGATCCGGCGTTTGACGTGGGGTTTGCCCTGGCGCACTTGCTGAGCAAGGCGCATCATCTGGCCGGGCATCGGGCGGCGCTGCTGAAAGGCACCGAGATTTTTTGGGACAGCTATCGGGGTGAGGTGGCCGGAGCAGCGTGGGCGGGGGAGGTGGAGAGGTTTGTGGTGCGGCATGCGGCCGGGTGTTTGCTGGCGCGGGTGGTGGGGAGGTCGAAGCTGGAATATCTGATGGCCGGGGAGAGGGAGCGGCAGCGTGGGGCGGCGGCAGGGCTGCTGAATGACCCGCCGGCAAGCGTGCGGGAGTTGGCGGCCGAATTTTTACGGAGTGTGGGAGATGGCGCGCATTGAGCGACTGAGCGGGATGGAAATTTTGGATAGCCGGGGCAGGCCGACGGTGAAGGCGCGGTGTGAGTTGGTGGGGGGGGCGTGGGCTGTGGCATCGGTGCCGTCGGGGGCATCGACGGGGCGGGCCGAGGCGCGCGAGCTGCGCGATGGCGACCGAGGCCGGTATGCGGGGCTGGGGTGCAAGAGGGCGGCGGCGAACGTGGGCGGAGAGATCGCGGCCAATCTGCGCGGGCGGGAGATTGGGTCGCAGCGGGAACTGGATCAGTTGCTGATCGCGGTGGATGCAAGTGAGGACAAGCGGCGGCTGGGGGCCAATGCGATTCTGGCGGTGTCGATCGCGTTTGCGCGGGCGGTGGCGCGGGAGCGTGGGGTGGCGCTGTACCGGCAGTTTGCGCAGGTGATGGAGGAGCAGGGGCAGGGGGTGAGGCCGGGCTTGCCGCAGTTGACGATCAATTTGTTCAGCGGGGGGAAACATGCGGGGGGGCAGGTGCCGATTCAGGATGTGCTACTGGTGCCGGTGTCGGCGCAGCACGATTGATGAGGGGCTGGCGATGGTGGCGCGCGGTTTACCAGGCGGCGGCGAAGATTGTGCTTGCGAAGTATGGGATGCGAGCGCTGACGGCGGATGAAGGGGGGCTTGCGCCGGATTTTCCCAACGCCGAGGCGATGCTGGGGGATGCGGTGGAGGCGATTGAGGCGGCGGGGTTGCGGCCGGGCAGCGACGTGGCGCTGGCGGTGGATGTGGCGGCGAGTCATTTTTTCGACGATGGCAAATATCATTTCGGCAAGCGGGTGCTGGATGCGGAGGGGATGATCGGCGTGGTGGAGGAGTGGGTGTCGCGTTTTCCAATCGTGAGTGTGGAGGATGGGTTGGCGGAGGAGGATTGGGAGCATTGGCCCCACTTGCGCGAGAGGCTGGCGGGGCGGGTGATGGTGCTGGGGGATGATTTGCTCTGTACCAACCCTCTCCGGATCGCGCGGGCCGTGGAGAACCGATCGGCCGATGCGCTGCTGCTGAAGGTAAACCAGATTGGAACGCTCACGGAGGCGGCCGAGGCGTATGGGCTGGCGCGGCGGGCGGGTTGGAAGGTGACGGTGAGCGCGCGAAGCGGTGAGACGGAGGACGATTGGCTGGCGGATTTGGCGGTGGGATGGGCGGGGGATCAGATTAAGGTGGGGTCCGTGACGCACTCGGAGCGGCTGGCGAAGTACAACCGGCTGCTGGAGATTGAGCGGGAGTTGGGGTAACACGCGGTGCGCGCGGGGGCAGGTTGGGAGCGACGCGGTGTAATGCTCGCAAGGGATCAGGCGGTGCCGTGAATTTTGTCGGCCAGCTCGGTGAGCTTGTGCTGGGTGCGCGAGAGAGCGTCTTCAAGATTGCGCTGCTCGCTCTGGGTGAGGTGGTCGAGCATGGGGATCTGCTCGAGCTTGTAATTCAGTCGGCCGAGCATCCGGTATATCGTATCGAGATCGGTTTCCAGCTTTGATGGCTGGGCCATATCCTGCTGCATGGGGTCACTGCTTTGCATGAAGGTCCTTTCAAACCTCCATGAGAACTTATCGAATGGTGATGGTCAAGAAAAATTCACTGATCGCGCCAGGAAGTTTTCGCACAAGAATTCGGACGGGCTCAACCAGCGAATCAGCAGGTTGATGGTGTATAATAGTTTTGCAATACATGCTCAGCCGGGCGTTGCGAAGATTTCCTTGAAGAAATCCTTCATGGTTTCCCATGACCGTTTGTCGGCCTTTTCGTTGTAGGCGACACCCTTGGAGTTGTCGTTGCCGGCGGCCGGGTTGGTGAAGGAGTGGACGGCGTTGCCATAGCTGATCAACTGCCAGTCCACCTTCGCGCTGCGCATCTCCTCTTCGAAAGCCTGAACTTGCGCAGTCGGAACGTTGGGATCATCGGCGCCCGTCATCACCAGCACGTGCGCCTTGATATTCTTGGCGTCGTCGGGCGTGGGCGTATCCAGGCCGCCGTGGAAGCTGACGCAGGCGAGGATGTCAGCGCCGCTTCGCGCTAGTTCGAGTGCCGTGGTGCCGCCGAAGCAGTAGCCAATAGTGGCCAGGCGTTTTGAATCCACCTTGTCGGACTTGGCCAGCACCGCCAAAGCCCCGGCGGCGCGTTCGCGAAGTAGCTTGCGGTCGGCTTTGTATTTCCCGGCGGCGGCGGAGGCTTCCTTCATGTTGGCCGGGCGGGTCTCCTTGCCGTAGATGTCAGCGACGAAGGCGACGTAGCCCAGTTCCGCGAGGCGGTCGGCCTGTTTTTTGGCGAATGGTCCAACGCCCATCCAATCGTGGACCACCAACACGCCGGGGGCCTTGGCGGCCAGCGCGTCGTCATAGGCGAGATAGCCTTCGCAGGCGGTGTCGCCGACTTTGTACTCGACGGGCTCGGTGTGCAGTTTAGCGTGGGTGGTTGAAGAGATGACTAGCATGGCCAGAAGGACAAGAAGGTGTTTCATCATGGTGGCAGATTACGCACCTTTGGCCGATTTGGGAACAAGCTATTCCTTCACGCTCTGCCAGAGTTTTTGTTCCACGCCGCGAAAGCGCGCGAACGATTCGTCCAACTCTTTCATCAACTGCTTGAGGTGGGCTTCGTCGGTTTGTTTGGAGTGGATGGCATCACGAAGGGCGCCGGCGGCGTCGTTGACGTTGTTCGCGCCCTCCGCGAACTCGCGGGCGGCGTCGAAAAGATTGAGATTGCCCGCCTCGCCCGGGCCGGGCTTGTAGAGAAGACGCCAGGGGCTGCGGCGGATTTCAGCGCTGGCGTTCTTCAGGTTGTCGCCGGTTTCCTTCAAGGACACGACCATGCCGTCGAGCTTGGCCTTGTTGCCCACGACGATGGACTTGGCGGTTGCACCAAAGTCTTTGACGTCGGAGGCGGCCGATTTGATATCGTCCACGGCGCTGCTGGCGTTTTGAACCAGATTATCCACGCGGGTGATGAAGACGTTAACGCGGTCGAGCATGCCCGGGAATTTTAGCTTCAGGTCGGTGGTGATGACCCGGACATTTTCCAGGCTTTGATGGAAGTCGCCGTTGGAATCGCCGATCAGGTCGCGCACCTTTTCGAGCATGGCGGTGGCCGCGGGGACGGTTTTTTCACCGATCTGGGCAAACGCCTCAGTCATCGAGTTGGGAAGGCCGATGAGGGTGGTGTCATCGGCGAGGGGTTGTCCTTTGCCGAGGCTTTCGATGTTGAGCCAGGTTGTGCCAAGCAGGCCGCCGCCGATGCGGACGCGTGCGCCTTCGCGCAGGATGTAGCGTTTTGGGATGGTGAAGCGGACGAGGATGCGCGGCTCGCCCTGGCCGGACTTGATGTCGATGACTTCGATTTTCTTGACGCTGCCCACCTTGAAGCCGCCGATGCGCAGCTCATCGCCCACCTGAAGGCCGCTGATGTCTTCGGACATTGCGAAGCTGACGGCGCGGTGGAGGGTGGGATTGAACATGCCGCCCAGGCCCTTGATCGCGACGGAGACGGCGATGATCAGGACGATGCTGATGAGGATAAATGCGCCGGCGGCGAAGGGGTTTCGATTTTTGGCCATGATGAACTCTTGATGATTGATGGGCGATTGACGCGGGCGCTCCGCATCAGGCGGTTGACTCCTGTTGTCCAAGCAGATCAGTGAGATAGCTCCCCCCGCGTCGGCGCTCGGTGAGCGGGCCCTCAAGCAGGCCGTAGACAAACTGGCGCACCAGCGGATCCTTGGAGGCGCGAATTTCTTCGGGGCTGCCGGAGACGACGAACTTGCCGCGATCGAGCAGCACCATGCGGTCGGCGATGCGAAAAGCGGAGTCCATTTCGTGGGTGACGACGACGCTGGTGACGCCCAGTTTTTTGTTGAGGTCGATGATAAGCTGGTCGATCTCGGCGCTGGTGTAGGGATCCAGCCCGGCGGAGGGTTCGTCGTAAAAGAGGATTTTGGGGTCGAGGGCGATGGCGCGGGCGAGGCCGGCGCGTTTTTTCATGCCGCCCGAAAGCTCCGAGGGCATCTTGTCGGCGTGCTCGCGCAGGTCAACCAGTTCCAGCTTGATGGTCACCATAATATGGATGGTGTCCTCGGGCAGATCGGTGTGCTCGCGCAGGGGCAGGGCGACGTTGTCGGCAACGCTCATGGAATTGAACAACGCGGCACTTTGGAAGAGGACTCCGACCGATTTGCGATAATCCGTCAGCTCTTGCGGCGACATGGTCTTCAGGCTTTTGCCCATGGGTAGAACGTCGCCGGAGTCGGGGAGAATGCTGCCCATCATGAGGCGCAGGAGGGTGGACTTGCCGGAGCCCGAGCCGCCCAGGATGACGAGGGTTTCGCCGTTCTTAACGTCGAGCTGAATCTGGTCGAGGACGGTGCGTCCGTCGTAGATCTTGGTGACGGAATCGACTTTGATGATGGTGGAGTCATCGCTCACGGCGGCTAGAGCTCCAGGAAGTAGAAGGTGGCCGTGAAAAGCAGATCGACGGCGATGAGACAGACGATGGTGAGGACGACGGTGCGGGTGGTGGCTTGCCCGACGCCGGTCGCGCCCCCTTCACGCCCAGGCCCAGGTAGCACGCGAGGGAGCTGATAATCAGGCCAAAGACGCCCGCCTTGATCAGGCCGGTGTAGAAGTCGGTGAGGTGAAGGGGTTGGAAGGTGTTGCGGGCGTATTTGATGGGGTCGATGTTGATGAAAAATGTTGGAGATGAGCATGCCGCCCAGCATGCCCATCAGATCCGCCAGCGCGGCCAGGCAGACCAGCATGATGGTGGTGGCCAGCACGCGCGGGAGGACCAGGAAACGAATGGGGGAGATGGCCATGGTTTCCATGGCCTCGATTTCTTCGGAGACGACCATTGCACCCACTTCGGCGGCGATGGATGCACCGGCGTAGCCGCTGAGGACGATGGCGGCCATCAGCGGGCCAAGCTCGCGGAAGATGGCGACGCCAATGACGTTGGCGACTTTGTCAGTTTGGCCATAGGTGCGGAGAACGGGCGCCATCTGCAGCGCGAGAATGGCGCCGATGCAGAAGACCACGAGGCTGACGATGGGGATGCTTTTGACGCCGACGCGCACCATCTGTTCCCACAGGTTGGCCCAGCTCAGGCGGCGGCCTCTCTTGCCGAAAAGGCCCTGACGGACCGATACGAGGGTGTCTCGGAGCATCAGGCCAATGCCGCCGAGCAGTTCGACGGCATCAACGGCCGCGTGGCGAAGGAATCGGATTGGGGCAGAGTGGAGACATGCGTGCAAGGGGCAGCGGCGGATCTAGCGGCTTTGGCCAGCGCCTCGGTTTCGTTTTCGGTGACGACGAAGATGGTATTGAGGCGGGCGATTTCCAGGAGGCCCCGAACGCGCGGCTGAAGGTTGGTGAGGAAGACCTTGTTGGGCCCCTTGCCCATGCGGCGGAGGAGTTCGACCAGGACGGCGATGGCGCTGCTGTCCATGTAAGGAACACCCGCCAGGTTGAGGATGACCCGCTTTGGCTGAATCTGATCGAGAAGGGCAAACAGTGCGGCGCGAAGCTCGGGGCTGTTGTTGAGATCGATCTCGCCGCTGAAAGAGGCAACGAGCGCATCGCCTTCCTGTCGGGCGGCGGGGAGGAGAGTGCTGGTGGATTTGAGTTCGTTCATATGGTTGTCGCCGGATCAATAGGCCGACGGTGAAAGGTCCGATGCGACTGGTGCTCCACGGATACTATACCCCCGGAGCGTGTTTCGCACGTTTGGTTCCTGGGGTTGCACGGTTTCGGGTCATGGTGAGCAGTGTGCCCTCGTCCAGCGGCGTGAATTTGATCTCGTCCATGAGTTGGCGAAGACAGATCAGGCCAATGCCGCCCGGCTTGAGCGGGTCGCGCGGGGCGGCGGGGAGCTTGGAGGCGTCAATGCTCTTGCCCCAGTCGCGGATGGTGATGTGCATGAGCGGATCGGCAAAATCAGCCGTGATGAGAATCGGCTGATCGGCGGCATTTTGATAGGCGTGACGGATTACATTGGCCAATGCTTCGTTAACGCAAAGCCCGATGTCGTGGCGGCTGGGCTCGTCGAAGTTGCATTTGGCGGCGAACGCTTCCACGGCCCGGCGAACGGGGGCGATGTTGGCCGGATCGCTGTTGATGCGCTTCTTCGAGGCGGCGGGGGTTGGAAGGAGGGTTTGGCACGGTAGAGCAAGTTGGATTATTTCTTTGGCGACTGCTGGGGTTGCTTGGCGAGCCATTCTTGCCAGCGACCGACAGCGGCCTTGCGCTGATCTTCATCGTCATAATAATGGTAGCCAAAGTCGTCGCCGGTGAGACGCTGCAGTGCGGTGATTGCGTAGAAACGGATGGCCGCGTCGTCGCTGTTGAGATCGCGAATGAGGTCCTTGGCAGCGCCAGCGTCGTGGCGGTCGACGGCCAGCTTCATGGCGGGGATTTTGACCATGGGGTCGGGATCGGCAATGACCGGATCGGGCTGGGGAAAGCAGCCAGTAGTGCAGAGCAGAATGACGAAACTGGCCAAACGACGCATCGTGAAACTTTCCCGGAAAGGAGCGGCGGCGCACGCAAGGAAGTTTAGGCGTGGCGCGAGCCCGTGAGGGATTATCGGCCGGTTGCTGCTGGCAGCGTGAGCTACGCGAACAGCGACACACCCCAGGTGGCAGCGGTTTGTACGGCACGGGCCTGGCGGGAGACGGCAGGCTAGGTGGGTGCCCCAGGCGGCATCGCGCCTAGCGTTTCGTTGTTACGATTCATCGCTGCATCGTTCAGGGCTGTAAGCTTGCCATGAAGGCCCTGGCGGCTCTGCCAGCCGCTTTGCATTTGGGTGCCGCTGGCAACTGGCGCGGGCCGGGAAGCATCGAATTCACGAGCTCCAACAGTCGCGCGGATAGCTCGGGGAGGACATTGAAGCCCAGCACCGCCAGCTTGGCCTTCAGTGTGATGACCAGCTGCGCCTGGCCTTTTCGCGAGGCGTCGATGATCTGGCGGGCGGCACGCTCCGCCGCGATCGATGAACCGGGCAGGCCGTCGGATATGGCGAACCATGCATACTCCGCATCAAAATGTCCTTTGAAGAACGCGTTCACCGGCGAGCCTGTGCGCATCAGGCCGGGGCAGACGGTGGTGACGGTGATGTTGTCACGGGCAAGTTCCGCGCAGGCCGTGCGAAAGACCGACGAGAGCAAACTTGCTGGCGCAATACGGCTGAAGGTGGGGCATCGCCACTTTGCCGCCGATGGAGGAAATGTTGATGATCCGGCCCTGCCCTTGGCCGCGCATTACGGGCAAAACCGAACGAACCATGTAAAGCGGCCCCCAGAAATGCACGTCCATGGCGTTGCGATAATCTTCGAGCGTCATGTGGTCCATCGGGCCAACCTGGATGATGCCGGCGTTGTTAATCAGCACATCAATCCGGCCAAAATGCTCCGTCGCCGATCTCACGGCCGCTTCCACCTGCTCCAGATTCGCAACGTCAGCGGTCAGCGGCAGCACCTCCGCACCATGAGCGATCAGATCAAACTGGCCTCGGCGCAGTTCCTCCGCATCTCGCGCGACAATGGCCAGGCGTGCGCCCTCGCGAGCGAGTTGCCGGCCCAACACAAGCCCCAGCCCGCGCGACCCGCCGGTGATCAGAACTACCTTGTTGCGAAAGGAATAATCGTCATCCCGTCGCGAGGCGAGATAGGCAAGGCCGGCCGCGGTGCCGGCGGCGATGATGAATTTGGATTTGAGGTTCATGACGTGCTCCACGCCAACTCGTGGCCGCTACCACACCCCAGCACGATGTCTGTGATTGATTGGCAGCATGAGAATCATGCTATATTTTCTTTGCGCCGATTGGCAATGCCAATTGATTCAAAAAAAACCGCAGCCTTTCGGCTGCGGTCGGCGTGGGTCTATCTATACGATCTATCGATTGGCCGTTTACCAGGCAAAGTGAGCAAACGCCTTGTTGGCGTCGGCCATGCGATGGGTGTTCTCGCGCGTCTGCATGGCCTTCCCTTCCTTCTTAAACGCGGCCAGCAGTTCATCCGCAAGCCGCTCGGCCATCGGCCGGCCGCCCCCGTCGCGGCAGGCATCCAGCAACCAGCGGGTGGCCAGGCTCTGCTGACGCCGTTTATTCACCTGCATCGGCACCTGATAGTTGGCGCCCCCGACGCGCCGGCTGCGGACCTCAACAAACGGCTTGATGTTGTTCATGGCCGTCTCGAACACCTCGAGCACCGGCACTTCCTTATTCTTCTTGGCGATGATGTCAAATGCCCCGTAGACAATGCCCTGGGCGACGGTCTTTTTGCCGTCCCACATCAGGCAGTTGATGAACTTGCTCACCATCTTGCTGTTGTGGCGGGGGTCGGGTCGGAGGGTCGATTCGCTGGCGGTGAACTTTTTGAAGGCCATTTTGTCTTTCCGTTATCTGTAGGTTCTCCCGGCCTTGAATCACGGCAACGCGCCGCGAAATGGCCGGAATACTCCGGAGACACGGGCGAATGTCGCCCGTGCCACGATATTAATTTGTTACTTGCCGCGCTTCGCGCCGTACTTGCTGCGGCTGCGTTTGCGACCATCAACGCCAAGCGCGTCAAGGGTGCCGCGGACGATGTGATAGCGCACGCCCGGCAAGTCGCGCACCCGGCCGCCGCGCACCAGTACGATGCTGTGTTCCTGCAGGTTGTGCTCTTCACCCGGAATGTAAGCCGTCACTTCCTTGCCGTTGCTCAGACGAACGCGGGCGATTTTTCGAAGGGCGGAATTCGGCTTCTTGGGGGTCATGGTCTTGACCTGAAGACACACGCCGCGCTTTTGCGGGCAGGCTTCCAGATCTTTGACCTTGTTTATTCGGCCAAGGGCTCGGCGAGGCTTTTTGATCAATTGATTGATCGTCGGCATTATTTTTCCTGTTCCAATGGGGCCCATGGCCCGGTTCAATTTTGCGAGCGGAGCATTATACGAAGCGGGCCGGAGTAGAGCAATAGGCCAAAGTTCATTCTGCCAGCCGTCTGACTTTACACGCTCTGCGCGGTGGCTGACACTACGCTCATGCAATCAAAACAACCCTCTCCCCCCGCCCAAGGCGATGTTCCGGTGAAAGCAGTGGCATTGTTCAGCAGCGGCATCGGATATTTCGAGCATGCCGGGAGCGTCGAAGGCAACGGAAGCACCGAGTTGCGTTTCAAGACCCAGCAGATCAACGACATCCTGAAATCGCTGGTGCTGCAAGACCTTGACGGGGGACTGATCACAACCATTACCTACCCCAGCCAGGACCCTGTCGAAAAAACGCTCCGTTCATTTCAGGTAGATATCACGGCAAATCCGCCGCTGGGCGATTTACTCAATCAACTTCGTGGGGCGCGGGTGAAGCTGGACGTGGCCGGGGAGCAGGTGGCCGGGATGATCCTGGGATTGGAGGTTCGGCCCAAGGCGGTGGGGGAGGCGACGATCAATGTGGGAGTGCTGAACCTCGTGGCCGACGGCGCCATTCGAAGCATTGAGCTGGAGGCCATCCAGAAGATTCAGCTTGAGGAGGTGCAGCTTCAGGAGGAACTGAACCGCGCTGCTGGCGCTGGCCCAGGCGCGGGATCAGGACAAGAAGCCGGTGACGATTCATTTTTCGGGTGAAGGCCGGCGGCGCGTGCGGCTGGGATACGTGGTGGAGACGCCGGTCTGGAAGACGAGCTACCGGCTGATTTTGGACGGAGCAAAGGGCGCCAGGCAGCATTTGCAGGGGTGGGCGATCATCGAGAACCAGACTGACAATGACTGGAATGACGTTCAACTGTCGCTGGTGAGCGGCCGGCCGATCAGTTTTATTCAGGACCTGTATCAGCCGCTGTACGTCTCGCGGCCGGTGGTGAAGGCGGAATTGCATTCCAGTTTGAAGCCGCAGAATCATGAGGCAGGCGTGGCGGAAAGCCATCGCTTTTTCATGAGCGATCATATGATTATGGCCTGCGCGGCACCGGCGGCGTCGCATGATGCGGGGAACGATGACGATGTCATGGGAGTACCTGAATTAATGGATGCGACCGCGTCCATCGCCTCGGCGGCGTCGGCGGCGCGGGTTGGCGAACTGTTTCAGTATACGGTCGGAAGCGTGTCACTGCCGCGGCAGCGGTCGGCCATGATTCCGATCATTACCGACCCCTTGGAAGTGGAGCGGCTGAGCATCTACAACCAATCCGTGCTGGCGCAATCCGCTTTATGGTGCGCGGCTGAAGAACACGACGGGCAAGCACTTGCTGGCCGGGCCTGTCACCGTGCTTGAGGATTCAACGTATGCGGGCGATGCGAGCATCAACAACGTGCCGCCCGGCCAGGAACGGCTCATCAGCTACGGCATCGACATGGAGGTGGTGGCCGATGCGACACAGGACACATCCGAGGGCACCATTGAAAGCGGGAGGATTATCAGAGGAACGTTTACGGTGAGTCGCAAGCAGGTCGTTTCGCAGAAATATTTGTTTGAAAACAAAGGCGATAAGGACAAGACGCTGATTATCGAGCACCCTCTGCGGCCGGGCTGGCACCTCGTCAACACGCCCAAGCCGCTGGAGACAACCCCGCAACTGTACCGGTTTCAAACACGCATCCCGGCCAAGTCCACGACGACGTTCATAGTGTGCGAAGAAGTAATCAACTCTCAAACGACGATGATCGTTTCATTGGGCGTCTCCCAGGCCGCATTTTACCAGGAAAACGGAAAAATCGGGCAGGGTGTGAAGGACGTGCTGGCCAAGGCGATAAGCTTGAACGGACTGGTGGCCGCCACGCAGCGGCAGATCAATGAGCGCAATGAACGGCTCAAGCAAATCACCGCCGAACAAGCTCGTATTCGCCAGAACGTTAACACGGCCGCGGCGAACAGCACGTATTCAACGCGCCTGCTGGCGAAGCTCAATGACCAGGAGACGCTGATCGAAAAATTACAGGAAGAGGTGGACCAATTAACACAAACGCTGGAAAAACAGCGCGGCGAGCTTGATGCGTATCTCGAGAATGCGAATGTTGAGTGAAGGTAGCTTGAGGCGAGGAACCTGTTGGCCGGAACATTTGCCCGGTGCGGGCGTAGGTCAGCATTATCAGGCCGGGCAATCTCGGCGCCACAACCATCTCTGCGTTCAAAAAGGAGTTGACGTTTGACTTCGGACCCCCGCGGCCGCCCCTACGGCCAGGACGACTAAACCAGAAGAATCGTCCGCCGGCTGCGCCTCGAAAGTTCCCTGCACCCCGTCGGCCGCCCTCGCAAAACCCCCGCCAGAAAGCGAGAATAACCGGATGAAGTTCCGTGGCAGCAGCAAGAGCCGAAAGTCATGCGAACCCTCAGCTTCCTAATCCTGACCGGCTCCGCCCTTTTTTCGCTCCAAATGGTCGGGTGCCGCAGGCAGCACGACGCAGAAGAATCTCTCCAAAGCACGATCAGGCGCGGCGATACCCCCTTTTCCATTTTTCTTATCAACCATGCCTCGGGCCGGCAGCGACAGAATTACCACCTTCTTGGCCGCTTGGTTGCAAGTGATGATGAGAGCGACGCCTTTTTTGCGTTGGAGACTCTTGCAAACCTCCCGGACCACGGACAAAGCCTCCTGATGCGGCAGATTTATCGTTCGAGCAAGCGGCATCGGTCCCGAGTCAATGCATTGGACGCGATGGCCAAGTTGCGCGACCCGGCCGTCATCCCCTTTTTGCTCGATGTGTTAGCAACCGAAGATGGGGAGTTGGCCGCCGCTGCCCGTGATGCCATCGACGGCATAAAAGATGGACCGCCAGTTTGGGTGGACAACGAGGATCGGTTCCGGATCGAATTGCTGCACTCCGACATCCCCCGTCCCGGGGATAATGAGCCGCGCTACGAAAACCCACGAAGGACTCTAGAGCAGTTGAAACAGTGGTGGGTTGAACATGGCGATACGCTTCTGAACGAATATCATCGCTGCGAAATGTACTGAAAGCGGATAAGGGGACATTCATAATATTGACGCAGAGGCTAAGGGGTCGGGAGTCTTCTTCGAATAATTACGCTGATACCCCCACAAACCCCGCGTCAGGAAGTCGCAAGGAAATGCGCAGTATAGTCGCGTACCCTCGGGCCGCAGCGCAGCGAAGTCCTGTAGCAATCCGGCCTCGCACAGCGAGGCGACGCCCAAACCCTGTCCGAAAGCGCCTCGCGAAGCGCAGTAAATTTCGAGGGCGGCCATGTCCAGACAACGAGTCCAATCAGTCAGAATATATTGCGAGAAGGAACACCGCAGCCCGCGGTCAAAGGACGCCCCAACGCCGCCCCAAAAAAAATCCAAACCGCCAAGACGCCAAGAGCCAAGAATTCGCCTCATGATGGTCCCCCCAGTTAACGACCATCCGGTTGAGCGTCCAGATCAAAATCCCCGGCAAACTTAGCGCCGAATGACGGAACCTTTGTCAAATCGCCATAAGGCAAACACATCTCTTCCCTTGCGCTCTTGGCGACTTGGCGGTTCACATTTCAGCACCAGCACAATCAAATCGCCACGAACACGATAACCGCCAAAAACCATCACTCATCCTCCTCAGTCAGCACCACGCGTTTGCACCCATTCTTGAGCAGCGTGACATTAAAGTTGATCAGCAGCGCAAGCGTCAGCCGGGTTATTCGCAGGTAAGAGATGGCTTGTGCGGTGAATCGGGTGAAGCGCGTCCACGGCTTTCAGCTCGACTATGAGTGCCCCGTCCACCAGCAGATCCAGCTTGGAAACCCCCACAGGATGACCTTTGTAATTCACGGAGATCTCCTGCAATGACTGAAACGCAATGCCCCGCAAACCCAGTTCTATGCAAAGCGCCCGGTGATAAATGCTCTCCAGAAGCCCAGGCCCAAGGATGCGATGCACTTCAATCGCCGCGCCAATCACAGCATGAGCCAACCGATCCACCTCAGGGCTTGGCTCCCTCGCAATCCATTCCGACGCCTCTTCCATTTCCATGGCCACTCCTGTTCCTGAAAATCATAAGGTCCAACAAAGAGTCCTGGTGCAAAGCGATTCCTTTGCCAACATTACCCACTGTCACCCAACCAATTCCAAATCCGAGCTGGTCAATCGACATCCCTCATCCTCTTCCTTGGCGCTCTTGGCGTCTTGGCGGTTAACGTTCGCTCAAAGCAACCCAGCAACTGCTCGAGCCTCGCACGCCGCCGCGACTGGCCAGCCTTCGTGGACCTCCCGCAAACCCCGGCCCAGCAGGATGCCATTCAAACCAGCATCCGCCGCGGCCGACGCCTACGGCGACGAAATCTGGCAGACGCGCATCAGCCGTCGCCTGGGCCTGCTATCATCCTTCCGCCCGCGCGGCCGACCGAGAAAGAGCCCGCTGCCGACCTCAAAGTCAGCGGAAAACACGAGGAAATCTTGAGAATGTACTTATCGCCTTTCCCTCAACTTATTTCGCTTTTTACGATGCATTTGACGTCGGCGAAATCGCGAAAGCGTGAAGAAGAAGCAACTTTGAAAACGCGGTTCGAGCATTACTTCCGTTGTTTCGACGCCATCTGAATTCAATTGCGAGAAAAAATTGGTGACTGCATTGGATTAGTCCAAAAAAGAGCAATGCATATAGGGACCCATTGGCAGCGAGTTTGAGAACGCGGCCTGGAAAATAGCTGAGCCACACTGACAAACTAATCCAAACGTAGAAGCTAATGACGGACGCGAACAATACCAAGCCTGAAAACGTCGGCATCGCTACCCTCCAACGTCACCGCCCATCGACAGCCTGTGTCGAGGCCGGTTGAGACGCAACATTCACGAACGCGAGATTATATCTTCCCCGGTGCCCAAACGCCGACTTGGTGCGCTAGCCATCGGCGTTGTACGTGAAGCTAACGATTCGCGCCGCAGCCCCCGCCGCGATCATCCGGCAGGAAGTCGGGAGCCAACTCTCATTTCTCACCTGCCATATCAGCCGGAGTCGCACTGTATCCGCCTGAAAATCTCTAAGGCTCAGAATTCCAGCACCGCATCCGCCCCGGCCCGTCCCTTCCATCCCTCACCGCGCCCCACCGCCCCACCACCCCTCCTCTGCCCCCACACCAAATCCATCCCACAAGCCCCCTCCATCAGTGTTCATCTGTGTCCATCAGCGGCCACTCTCTTTCCCAGATTCCCCGCGACTCCCCCACCCCCCCCAAATCCCGGCCACAAGAAACATTTTCATTGACACACCCTTAACATTCTTCATACAATACACCAAGCCTCAACACTTCCGGGGGAATATCGATGCCCGCTACATTCCATCCCAGCACCCAACAAAATCCCGAATGCACATCCGGGTCTTCTTCCCCCGCTCTCCACCAAGCCATTTTCAGCACCGATTCGACGCGTCGTTTGGTGGTCGGTTATGTGTCGTTTGGTAGTCGGTTAGTGGTCGGTTGGTGGTCGGTTACGTGTCGGTTGGTGGTCGATTGGTGGTCGGTTATGTGTCGCTTTTCACCAGCCACTTTTGGCCTAACTCCTTGTCAATCCTCACCCCCCTCCCAAAACTCCCTGCGCAACTCAATTACAGCACACAAAACCCACCCAAACCGACGACCATCCCACCGCTGCCAGCAGCGCCGAGCGCCCGCGCGACCACATGCAAAAAGCGAAGTTCACTTCCGCGCAGCATGGCCATCCCGCCCGCGTCCGCAGGCCCAAAACAAAACCAACCCAAACCAATCGCACCACACCTCCCAGCTCTCCGCGCGTCTCAGCGCCTCCACGGTAAAATTCCTCTCCTCCTCCGCGCCCTCCGTGTCTCCGTGGCGACATTTGGCCGGCGAGGGCGTAGGTCAACATTGCCGGGCCGGGCGATCTATATAGACTGGAAGCGGCGGGCGTGGCATGTCGAGGAGTCGGGGATTGAGGTGCCGAGGATGCGGAATGTTTTCACGCGAATCGTGGTGTTGGCGATTGGACTGGCTGCGCCCGAGCGTTCGGGGCAGACCCGGCCGTGCGCGAAGCCCTGCGCTACAGCAAAGATATTCGCCCCATCCTTTCCGAAAACTGTTTCGCATGTCATGGGCCAGACGAAGAAAAACGCAAAGGCAAGCTGCGCCTGGATCTGCGCGACTGGCGCTCAAGCCCGCGAAGTCCGAGGCCGTCGCCATCGTCCCGGGAAAGCCGGATGACAGCGAACTGATTAAGCGCATCACCACCGACGACGCCGACGATCACATGCCGCCGGCCAAGAGCAATAAAAAACTGACGGCCGAGCAGGTGGATATATTGAAGCGCTGGGTGGCCGAGGGGCGCATCGTATCAGGGGCACTGGGCCTTCACGCCGCCAACCCGGCCGGCATTCCCGGCGGTAAAAGATGAGAAGTGGGCGCGCAACGCGATTGACCGGTTTGTGCTCGCGAAACTGGAAGCGCAGGGAACACACCCGGCGGCCGAGGCTGACAAAATCACACTCCTGCGGCGCATGCATCTGGATCTGACCGGCCTGCCGCCGACCATTGAAGAAGTGGATGCTTTCACCGCCGATGCGTCGCCCGATGCGTATGAGAAGGCCGTCGAGAAGCTGCTGGCATCGCCGCACTACGGCGAGCGGTGGGGAAGACATTGGCTCGACGCGGCGCGGTACGCGGATTCCGACGGCTATGAAAAGGACAAGTCGCGGTCTGTCTGGTTTTATCGCGACTACGTCATCAACGCGCTCAACAAAGACCTGCCCTACAACCAGTTCATCATCGAGCAGCTTGCCGGGGATTTGCTCCCCAACGCGACGCAGGAACAAATCGTGGCCACGGGGTTCCTGCGCAACTCCATGATCAACGAGGAAGGGGGCATTGATCCTGAGCAGTTCCGGATGGACGCGATGTTCGATCGCATGGAGGCCATCGGCAAGGGCGTGCTGGGATTGACGATCCAATGTGCCCAGTGCCACTCGCACAAGTACGACCCGCTTACGCAGGAAGAGTATTACCGGCTGTTCGCGTTCCTCAACAACGATCACGAGGCGCAGCGCGTGGTGTACACGCCCGACGAGCAGATGAAGGTGGGCGAATTGGTGCGGAAGATGCGCGAGATCGAGGCCGACCTGAAGCATCGCGATCCGGAATGGGAAGAGAAAATGGCGGCGTGGGAAAAGACGGTTGGGACCGATCAGCCTGAATGGCACGTGCTCGAAATCGAAAACGCCGGCGACAACTCGCAGCGCTACATCCCGCGCGGCGACGGCTCGCTGATCGCACAGGGATATGCTCCGACGAAGTTCACCGGCTCGTTTCGGGTGAAGACGGATCTGAACGGGATCAGCGCTTTTCGGCTGGAATACCTGACGGATCCAAACCTGCCCGCCAATGGGCCAGGCCGATCCTTCAAAGGCACGTGCGCCCTGAGCGAGTTTGGCGTGGAGGTTTCGGCCACCACGCCGCTCTCCACTCAGCCTTCCACGCGCCCGACAACCCAGCCGATCAAGAAGGAGAAGATAAAATTCTCCAAGGCGACGGCCGATTATGAACAGCCCGAGTCGCCGCTGGAGAAAAACTTCGACGACAAATCAAACACGCCTCGTATTGTCGGCCCTGTGAAATTCGCTATTGATGGCGACGACAAAACCGCCTGGGGCATCGACGCCGGGCCTGGCCGGCGCAATCAGGAGCGCAAGGCGGTGTTCCAGTGCGAGAAGCCCATCACCATGGCCGGCGGGATGACGCTGAATTTCAGCCTCAAGCAAAGCCACGGCGGTTGGAATAGCGACGATCATCAGAACAACAACCTCGGCCGCTTTCGCATCTCGGCCACCACCCAGCCGGGTGCAGTGGCCGATCCGCTTCCGAAGCGCGTGCGCGAGGTGCTGGCGATTGCGAAAGAGAGTCGTTCGCCGGCGCAGGTTGCAACGCTGTTTGCCTATTGGCGGACGACGGTGGGCGCCTGGAAAGAGGCCAATGATCGCATCGAAGCGTTGTGGAAAGAATGGCCGGAAGGTTCGACCAGCCTGACGCTGATGGCGCGGGAGGATGGACGACAGACCAATATTCTCGGCGCGGGCGACTGGCTGAAGCCAACCAAAGAAGTCACGGCCGGCGTGCCGTCATTCCTGAATCCTCTGCCGCATGCTTATCGACCCGACCGCCTCACCTTCGCGCGCTGGCTGGTTGATCCCACCGCGCCGACGACCGCACGCGTGCTGGTCAATCGGATCTGGCAGGCCTATTTCGGCATGGGCATCGTGGCCACGCCGGAGGATTTTGGCCTGCAGAGCCAGGCGCCGTCGCACCCGGAATTGCTGGATTGGCTGGCGTGTGAGCTGATGGAGCCAACCGTCGGTTCAGAGCAGGTGGCGTGGAGCTTGAAGCGCATGCACCGCCTGATCGTGACGTCTGCCACCTACCGCCAGGTCAGCCGGATCACGCCCGACGATTATGCAAATGACCCGTACAACCGGATGCTGGCGCGCGGGCCACGCTTTCGCGTTGAGGGTGAGATCGTCCGCGACATCGCGCTGTCAGCAAGCGGGCTTTTGAACCCGAAGGTAGGGGGGCGAAGCGTCATGCCGCCGGCCCCGGATTACCTCTTTCTTCCGCCGTCGAGCTACGCGCCGTTTCCGTGGGTCAACGAGACTGGCCCGGAAAAGTATCGGCGGGCGCTTTACACGTTTCGGCGGCGCTCGACGCCCTACCCGGCGCTACAGACCTTTGATGTTCCCAATGCGGACATCTCCTGCGTGCGGCGATCGCGCTCCAATTCACCCCTGCAGGCGCTGGTGCTGCTGAACGAGCCCATTTTTTTCGAGTGTGCCCAGTCGCTTGGCGCACGACGCTTGAGCATGGCGGCCAAAGCGACGATTCCCGCATCACCTACGCTTTTCGGCGGGTGCTGTCGCGCACGCCCAGCGACAAGGAGAAGCAGACGCTGCTGGGGCTGCTGGAAAAAGAGCGCAAACGATTCGCGGACGGTTTTGCGAATCCGGCCCAGGTAGCTACGGGCAAAACGGATGTCCCGACCACGCTGCCCGCCAACACCACCCCCACTCAGTGGGCCGCGTACACGCTGGTTTCCCGCGTGCTGCTGAATCTGGACGAGACGATCACGAAAGAGTGAACTTTGAAGGATAGCGATGACCAAACAAGAAGAGCTTGCACAGGAATATAAGAACCTCATCACCCGCCGCTGGTTTTTCAAACAGTGCGGCGTGGGGCTTGGCTCCATTGCGCTGGCTCAGCTTCTGGGCGGATCAATCGCCAAGGCCGCCGACGCTGCATCGTTGACCAACCCCATGGCCCCAAAGCAGCCGCATTTCGCCGCCAAGGCCAAGCGGGTGATTTATCTCTTCATGGCCGGGGCGCCGAGTCACCTCGAGCTCTTTGATTACAAGCCGGAATTGGCGAAGTGGGATGGTAAACTGCCGCCGGCCGAGCTGCTGAAAGGGTATCGCGCCGCGTTCATCAATCCCAATTCGGCGCTGCTTGGCCCTAAATACAAGTTCGCAAAGCATGGCCAGTGCGGCGCTGAATTGTCCGAGCTGCTGCCCGGCCTTGCCGAGGTGGTGGACGACATCACCATCGTCAAATCCATGACCACCGACGCGTTCAATCACGCGCCCGCTCAGATCATGATGAACACGGGTTCGCAGCAGTTCGGCCGACCAAGCCTGGGGGCCTGGACCACCTATGGCCTCGGCAGCGAATCGGCCGATCTTCCGGCCTTCGTCGTTTTTTCCACCGGCGCAAAAGGCACCAGCGGCGGCGCGTCCAACTGGGGCAGCGGCTTTCTCCCTTCGGTCCATCAGGGCGTCATGTTTCGCAATACCGGCGACCCGGTGATGTACCTTTCCAACCCGCCGGGTATCGACCAGCAGATGCAGCGAGATTCGCTCGACGCGATCCGCGAGATCAACCAGATGAAGCTGGCAACGGCCGGCGATCCTGAAATCGCCACGCGGATCAACTCCTTTGAAATGGCCTACCGCATGCAATCCAGCACGCCTGATCTGATGGACATCGCCAAGGAATCCAAAGAAACCCTGGAGATGTACGGTGCAGAGCCAGGCAAAGGGACGTTCGCCAGCAGTTGCCTGATGGCGCGGCGTCTTGTCGAGCGCGGCGTGCGGTTCGTGCAGATATTTCACGAATCGTGGGACCACCATGGCGGCCTGAAGGCCGGCCTGAAAGCCCAGTGCGAAAAGACCGACAAGCCGGCCGCCGCGCTGATCAAAGATCTAAAGCAGCGCGGGCTGCTGGAAGATACGCTCGTGATCTGGGGAGGTGAGTTTGGCCGAACCCCCATGACCCAGGACGGCAACGACGGCCGCGACCATCACCCCAACTGCTTCACCATGTGGATGGCGGGCGGCGGCCTGAAGCCTGGCTTCACGCTTGGCGAATCCGACCAGTTCGGCTTCAACGTCACCAAGGACAAAGTACACGTCCACGACTTGCACGCGACGATCCTGCACCTGCTGGGCTTTGATCACACGCGCCTGACTTACCGTTTCCAGGGCCGCGATTTCCGCCTGACTGACGTGGCCGGAAACGTCGTGAAGCAACTGATCGCCTGAAGTGTTTATTCTTCCACGTACCAGGGCACATTGATCACCACCACCCGCCGGTCGCCGCGCTTGATCAGCGCCCTGCGCAGCCGCGCGGGCTTTCGCGCGTGCAGCAGCAGTTGCCACCAATGCATCTCAACCACCTCCGGCACAACAACGGCCATCAGTCGGTCGGGATACTCCTTCTTCAACCGGTCGATCTCGCACAACAGCGTTTGGATAAATTGCCGGAAGGGACACTGAACCATCACCAGTTTCGGCTGCGGCACACCCGCCTCCCGCGCAGGCTGCTCCACATCCGCGGCCCATTCCGCCCGCACCCGTTCTTCCTCTTCGCTGGCCTCTTCGCCATTGAGTTTCGACAGATGAATGCCAATGACATCCGTCGAAAGCCACATGGCAAAGCGCAATGCTTTTCCCGTCAGCCTGTCCCATCGTCGAATCGGAATCAGCACCACCGGCGGCTGGTTGTTGCGAAGTTCAAGCGGCTCGTGCGCCACGACCTGCCGTTCGATCCGTGCGTAATGGCCGTGCACCACGCGAAAGAGCGTGAGGATCGCCGGAATGGCCAGGATGGTGATCCACGCACCTTCGGTAAATTTGGCGATAAGAATGATCCCCAGCGCCACCGCCGTCGCAACTGCGCCAACGCCGTTGATCCAGAGGCGCGACGCGAGACTTTCGGGCCTCGCTGCCCTGCACCGACTGATCGCGAACCTGGCGGTGCCAGTGAAACACCATGCCAGCCTGCGAAAGCGAGAACGCCAGGAACGCCCCGACGGCAAAAAGCGGAATCAGGCGATCCGTAATGCCCCGAAAAACTATCAGGAGCAAAGCCGCCGCAGCCGCCAGGAAAACGATGCCGATGGAATAAACCAGCCGCCGTCCGACGATGGCGAAGGGGCGGGGAAGAAAATCATCCTGAGCGATGAGGCGGCTGAGTCGAGGAAAGTCGACGAAGCTGGTGTTGGCCGAGAGGCAGAGGGTGGCCAGCACGCTGCCGATCGTGACATAGTAAAGCCAGCCGCGCCCAACCACCGCTCCTGTCAGCTGTGATAACACGCTCTGATACCCCGGCTGATCCTGCGGCATCGCGCCGATGTGATAAGCGCGCGAGAGGCAGGCAATGCCGCCCAGGAGAAGGGCGAGAACGACAACGATGAACGTAAGGGTGCGATGGGCATTTTTAATAGTCGGCTCGCGAAAGGCGCTCACGCCGTTGCTGACGGCTTCGACGCCAGTCATGGCCGTGCAGCCGCTGGCGAAGGATCGCAGCACGATCCACAAGCTGAACGCTTCCACCGAAGCAGGAATCACCGGCGGCGCGACGACGGGTTGCGGATGGCCGGCGGCCGAAAAAGTTTTGGTCAGCCCCAGCACCAGCACCATCCCGAGTGTTGCGATGAATAAATATGTTGGAATTGCGAAAGCCAAACCGGCCTCTCCCGTGCCGCGCAGGTTCACGAGCGTGATGAGCACGAGCACCACCAGGCAGAGGGGGAGTGTGTATTTGTGAAGCGTGGGCGCGGCCGAGACCAGCGCCGCCACGCCCGCAGAAATTCCAACGGCCACGTTCAGGATGTAGTCGATCATCAGCGCCGCAGCCGCCAATAGTCCTGCCCATGTGCCGAGATTTTCCTTGGCAACCGTGTACGAACCCCCGTTCACGGGATACGCGGCGATGGTCTGGCGATAGGAGAAATAAAGCATCGCCAGCAGGGCAAGAATGACGAGCGTGATCGGGCCGATGTAACTCAAGCCGGCCGCCCCCAGCGGAAGCAGGATCGTGAGTGCCGCCTCCGGGCCGTAAGCTGACGACGTAAGCCCGTCCAGCCCCATGGCAGGCACGCCAGCCACCACCCCGATTTTCACCTGATCCTGTTCGTGCGACGCCAGCGGCCGCCCAAGGATCAATCCTGCTAATGACATAGGTTCGCCCGGATGAACAACATCCGCGGACGAACACAAATCAGGTGCCGACGAGCGGCAGCAACGGGATCAGGAAAAGCAGAAACCAAAGATGCGCGACAGCGCGTTCAAAAAGCCTTGCCACCGACCATCAATGGAACGGGCTGGGCATTGGGCGAATAGCTCGGTTCAACGGCCACTGCGAGCGGCCGGCGCTTCGCCCCCCGCGGCGGAAGACCTTCTTCATCGATAATCCGCTGGATGGCCATGATGCCCTCGATCAACGTCTCAGGCCTCGGCGGGCACCCGGGCACGTAAACATCCACCGGAATAAACTGATCAATCCCCTGAATAGTCGCATACGCGTCAAAAACGCCGCCGGTGCTGGCACAGGCGCCCATGGAGATGATCCATTTGGGCTCGGTCATCTGCTGATAAATATGCTGAAGCACCGGCATCATCTTGATCGTGACGCGGCCGGCCACGATCAGAAGGTCACTCTGTCGGGGACTGAACCGCATCGCCTCCGCCCCAAACCGCGCTAAGTCATACCGCGAAGAAGCCGTGGCCATCAACTCAATCCCACAGCAGGCCGTGGCAAACGGCATCGGCCACAAAGAGGAGCGGTGCGCCCAGTTCACGACCTTCTTCAGCTGGGTCGTCAAGACGTTGTCGGGGAGAAGCTGCGTGTCCATGTCGAAGTCCTTCGCTGCAAGCCAATCTTTACATATTGAATAATAGTACGAAGAAGCGGGAGAGGCCAGAGCACGAAGAACAAGTGTCGCAACACGTAGAAAGTTAAATGTGTGAACTCATTGGAAACAGGCGATTCGCAAGTAGTGCAACAAGGTTTCTGTAAATTCCTACCACCGTCGTTCGATCATTGCCTGGCCGGCTGCGTCCCGTAACGAGCCGTAGGCGAGTTATGGGACGCAGCCGGGAAAATCACGCCATCACGCTCCCACGATCTCCATGTTAAAGTATGCCTTCTCTTGGGTCTGCCACTCCTCGTGCAGTTCCAGCAACTGCGATCCAACCAGTCGTGCACACGAGGAGCGGCTGGGGAACACCCCCACCACCCGCGTACGCTTCTTCAATCGCTTCATCATGTTCTCCAATAAGTTCGTGCTCCGCAGACGACGACGGTGGTGCTCCGGCAGCGACTCGGCCGCCAGGCAGTCTTCCAGCCCCTCCCGCAGCATCGCCGCCACCGCAGGGCTCCTCTTCTCCCACTTCTTTGCCATCTCCTCGCCACGCAAGAGGCACTCGCTCTTACTTTCCCCGGCGAACACCGCCGACAGGTCCTTGTTTAACTCCTTGAGCTTCTTGTACGACACCTTGCGGCCCATCTCCCGCTTGTAATGCACCCGGCAACGCTGCCAAACCACCCCCTGAAAGTGGCGGGCGATCGCAGCCCGGATCCCGCTGTGGGCGTCGCTCACGATCGCCTTGAGACCCTTGAGCCCCCGGTCCTTCAGCGACCGGAATACTTCTCCCCAGCTCTCTTCGCTCTCACTGTCGGCTACCCGCCAGTCCAGCACTTCCCGGCGGCCTCCCACCGTGAACCCCACCACCGTCAAAACCGCCTGGCTCACCACCTTCCCCTCCACGCGCACCTTCTCGTAGCGGGCGTCGAGCATCAGGTACTCCCAGGCCGTGTGGCCCAGCGAACGGTGCTGGAACTCCAATAACTTCTCATCCAGCTCCGCCGCCACCCGGCTGACTGTCATGGACGATACATCCAATCCGCACATCTCCTGCAGCACGTTCTGCACGTTGCGGGTGCTGACGCCCTGGAAGTACATCTCGCCGCACGCCACCAGGAGCGCCCGCTCGCTCCGCTGCCACTTCACGAACATGCTGGGGTGATATGGCTCGCAGCCACGCACCTGCGGAACCGACAATTCCAGCTCTCCGGCCCGAGTGGACAGCATCCGCGGCTTGTTGCCGTTGCGGTAGCCACGGCGTGCTTCCTGGCGGGCGTGAGGCTCAGCGCCCAGATGGGCACACACCTCCTCACGCATGCCAATGTTCACCACCGTCTCCAGCAGCCGCTTGAGGCCCTCTTTGCCCGAAAACAGCCCTTGCAGGCATTCCACGATCCCGTCGATATTCTCTGTCGCAGCCATCGTTCGTCTCCTTTGGTCAAAAGTCCGGTAAACCTTTGATCGATGCGAACGGTGGCTGACTTAATTTACAGAAAGTAAGTTACACTCCCGATTCGCAGGTCATGCACCGCACCGTTAGAATCCAGCACTGTGAAGCTGCTTAAACAAATTCTGCTCTGGGCCTTTTTATTTGTTCCAGTACTCGCCCGCGCGACGCCTTCCGAAGAACTTGTCCAGGCGATGCTCATCGCTGACACCTCCACTCTGCAGCCCGGCCAGCCATTTCATTTGGGCGTGTTGTTCACCATTAAGCCGGACTGGCACATCTACTGGAAAAATGCTGGTGACACCGGCCTGCCGACGGCGGTGCGGTTTGAGTTGCCGGAAGGGTTTGTCGCTTCGGATCTCCAATGGCCTGCGCCGATTGGGTTTGAACAGCCGGGCAATAATACTGTCGCCTACGGCTATCGCACGGGCCTACTCCTGTTGGCCACCATTACACCCCCGGCGCGACTCCCGGCTGAAGCTGTCACTTTTGGGGCGCATGCAACGTGGCTGGCGTGTGAAAAATCGTGTGTGCCGGGGAACGCGCAACTTGAATTGAAGCTGCCGGCGGCCTCCACGACCCGCCCGATCAATAGCCAGGTGTTTAAGCTATGGCAGTCGCGCGTTCCGGTTGCGCTGACGGAGGCCGGCCCCGCTGTCGTGCGCGTTGAGGGCGCCTTGGCGGGCGACAACGCTCCAGCACCTTTTGCGATTCACATTGAATGGAAAGCGCCGGTGACGGACATCGGCTGGTTCCCGGATGTCGACGGCAGTCTCTATCTCGACCAGATCACCAGCAGTTCCAAAAATACTTCCACCCGCATCTCATTCACCGCGCGGCAGCTGAAAACCGAAACCCCCGGCCCGCAGACGATGCAGAGCGTGCTGGCCTACACCATCGCCGGCGGCGAGCGCAAAGCGGTTGTTGTCCGCATCCCCCTGGGCACCACTGCGCCTTCGACGCGCCCAGCGACCAGGCCAGTGGACTAAGTTTTTTTATCGCTGCTGGCCCATAAGCATCAGGGCGATGGTCATGGTTTGGAGCGTCATGGCCAGGAGCAGAATGGTTTGCAGTTCCTGCACGCTTCCCCGGCTGAGGTAGGCGAAAAACAGCGCCGCCAGCACGATCACCTGCAGAATCCCGGCCAGCAGCTTCGTCACCGAAAATTCAGTCGCCGGCTGCTCCTTGCGATGGCGCAATTCAGAAAGAATTTGCTCGGCCAGCTTCTCGAGCTTTTGTGTTGAAGCCATTGGCTCGGCCGCCGCGGATTCGCCCAACGTCTCACTTTTGGCGGGATTTGCAGCGATCATCACCGCCGCCTCCAGCAGACTGGACACCACAAAATTCGGCCTCACCTGGCTGTGCTGGTTCGCGGCAGGTGAAGGGGCAAGCCGGCCGTCGCGAAACAGGATCGTTCGGCACCCGGCCGCCTTTCCGGCCTCGACGTCACGGGGGGCGTCGCCAATCATCCAGCTTCGTGATAGGTCCAGGTTCAACTCTTCCGCCGCTTTCACAATCATGCCCGGCCGAGGCTTGCGCAGGTTGCTGTCGGCGCGGTATTTTTCGATGGTCGCTTCGGGATGAAACGGGCAGAATTCGTGATGGTCGATCAGGGCTTGCGGGTCGGCCTGCCGCAACAGGTCGGCCATCCGCGCGTTCACCGCCGCCACGGCTTCTTCGTCAAACATCCCTCGCGCGACGCCGCTTTGGTTGGAACATACAACGGTTACAAAACCGAGCTTGCGCACGGCGGCCACCGCCTGGGCTGCTCCGTCCACCAGCACGACGTGCGCGGGGTCGCCGAGGTAGCCATCGCTGACAATGAGGGTGTTGTCGCGGTCAAAAAAAACGGCCGGCTGCTTCATTCCGTTGCTATCGCCCATTTTAGGGGTTGCCCCAAGGCGGCGCATTATGAGGGGGGGACAGGGGTGTACAAGGCGGGGGAAACATCCCCCGGCCAGAGCCCCCTTTTCACTACTTCCAAAAGTTTCGCCACACATTGTTCGTGCTGCGCACGAAAGTCCGCCTCGGCTCGGCGGACCTACTATGGGGTGCCAGGAGCGGAGGGGCACCGGGGGGCCAATGTTCGTGCTGCGCACGAAGTCCGCTCGGCTCGGCGGACCTACTGCTAGTCCGTGATGAAGGTATCAATACAGGCGCGAAGACAGATGCTAAGTCTTTTGACGGCGGGAAAGCATTGTTGCGAGGGCGGGCTCATGATGAAGGGAAAGTTTTCGGTGACGTGTTCAAGGATCAAAACTATTCTGGTTGATGCTGGAGGGTGGCCGTTGATTGGTTCAGTGTAAAAGTGTGGCGATTGAAAGTGTTTTGGTGGATGGTGAAACTGGTTTTGGCGAGTTTGTTGTTCGGGAGATGGATGGTGAGCTCGTAGTCGCCGTGGAAGCCGCGGGTTTGGAGGCGGTTGGTGGGGGGGATTGTGCCGGTGAGGTCGGTGTGCCAGCGGTGTTGGATGAGGTCCTTCAGGCGGTCGAAGGCGGGTTTGGGATTGTAGTTTTCGTCGAGGAGACCGGAACCTTCCTGCCAGGTGACGGGGCCGATACCCCAGAGGTTGATGAACTCGACGGCGGGGTGGCTGAAGCAGACGGTGAAGAAGCGTTCGTAGAAGTCGGCCTGGAGCTCGGGGGTCCACTGGCCGTGGCGGATGGCGCCGGTGATGGGGGCGGTTTGGGGGACGGTGAATTCAGAGATGTGGATTTTGACGCCTTCGTTGGCGAAGGTGTCGAGGCAGTCGTACATCTGCCGGACGTCGGTCCAGACGCCGAAGGGGCGATGGCCGTGGAAGGCGAAGTAGTCGAGCTGGATGCCCTGGCTTTTGAGCCACTTGATTTCGTTGAGGCCCCGATAAAGGTCCATATCGCGCATGGGCTGTCGGTATTCGCTGTAGAAGCGGGAGCAGTCGCTGATGCCGAGCTTGAGGGAGGGATCGATGCGGCGGACTTCGTTGAAGACGGCCGGGGCGCCGGCGATGAGGACGCGCTCGTTGACGACCTGCCAGTATTTGATGCGGTCGTGGTAGCGGGTGACCAGCTCCGAGGCGTGCTTGAGGAAGAGGTCGGATTGCTGGTCGCGGGATTTTCGGCGGAGCCACTGTGGAGGATATCCGCTGAGGAAGTGGAATTCGGGTTCGACGTGGTTTTCGCTGCACCAGGCGACGTACTTGTCGAGGTCTTCGTATTGGGTGACGCCTTCTTCGGGTTCGGTGTAGAGCCATTTGCCGCTGAAGGGGATTTGGGAGGCGTTGAAGATTTCGAGGAAGCGGGTGAGCTCGCGGGGATCGACTTGGGGGGGTTTGAAGTCGCCGCCGGATTGGCCGCGGGGGACTTGGAAAAAGCCCAGGGAGCAGGCGAAGTTGAAGTCGTGGCCGGTCTGGTGGATTACGTAGGACAGGCCGGTGAGAGGAGCGCCGGCGGAGTCGAGAAGGTCGATGGTGACATCGCTTTTGCGGTAGCGGTCGATGTTGGGTTCGCAGACGGTTTTGAGAAAGTATTGCTGGTAGCTTTCGGACTCGCGGCCGCCGAATTGGCGGCGGGCGTAGTCGGTGGTCCAGTGGAGGGTGTCGACGGCGGCGTGGGCGAAAGTGCTGGCGGTGGCGGGGAGGATGTTGGCGCGGGCTTGGTAGGCCAGGGAGAGGGCGGGGGCGAAGAAGGTTTGGGGATGGGTGGTGGGGTTGGCGCGGGGTTGGGCGCTTACGAAGGCGGGGGGTGGAGAGTCGAAGGGGGACTTGAGCGGGGATGAGACGATGGTCGCGGGACGGGTGGTGGCGACATTTATTGGGGTGGGGCGGAGATCGTAGACGGTCCAGTCGGGGTTGGAGTAGAGGGATGCAAAGGGGCGCGCGTGGGCGGTGGGGAGGACAACGAAGGGGGCGCTGTATTGGGTGGCGAGGTTGCGGAGATCGGTGTCGGAGAGTTGATCGATTGAGTGGGTGGGGGAGTGAGTGGTGGCGGATTGGTCGAGGGTGTCGGGGGCGGCGGCGTGGAGGGTCCTGCATGCGCTGCCACCAGGTTTGGGCGAAGGGGCCGGAGAAATACATCTGGGTGCCGTCGCGCCATTCGCCGACGATGGAGCGTTCGGAGTGGATGCGAAAACCGCTTTGCTGGGCGGGGGTGAGGAAGAGATCGGTGGGGTCGGTGTGGTCGCGGGCCCATTGCTGGACGGCGATCCAGTTGTCGGGGTGGGCGGTGGCAGGCTCGCCGGTGAGGGCGGGGTAGATGCGCCAGGAGATGAGGGCGAAGGCCAGGAGAGTGAGGATAAAAGTGCTCGCGCTGGCGAAGAGTTTTAAGCGGGAAGTGGCCGCGAGGAAGAGGAGGGCGGCGAGGGTGACGGCGGTGGCGAGGGCCCAGGGGGCGGCCGAGGGTGCGCCGGCTGAGGGGAGGACAATTTCGCCGCCGAGGGTGGGGATGGGGAAGTGGAGGTGGCGCCAGGCGAGAAGGGTGATGAGGAGGATGGCGCTTGCGGCGAGGGCTTGCAGCGGAGCCACGCGGGCGTTGATGAGAGCGATGAGGGTGGCGATGAGCACGACGAGGGGGAGCCAGATGAGAAGCGGCGGGAAGGCGAGGCAGAGGAAGATGAGGGAGGCGCAGAGAAAATCGAGGGCCTCGCGGTAGCGGGGGAGGCGGGGGCTGGAGGTGCGCCAACCGGCGACGATGGCGTGGGCGACGTGGGCGAAGGCGACGATGAGCAGAAGGCGCGAGCTGCGAAAGAGTTGGGGGCGCATGATGGCCGGGAGGGGGAAGAGATCGGCGAAGACGTAGCCAAGAAGAAAGAGAAAGAAGACGCCTGCGGAGAGGTAGAGGGTTTTGGAGTTAGTGGTGATGGAGTTGTTGGAGCGGCTGGCGGGACGGGGGCGGTAGCTGAGGGAGAGAATGGCGAGGGCGAGAAGGAGGAGGAAGCGGGGGAGATCGGGGTTGCCGGGCTGCCACCAGGTGGAGGGGAAGGAATGATCGGCCGAGCGGAGACGGGTGAGGGCGATCCACTGAGAGTCGAAAGTTTGGTGGTGGGTGAGGATGAGGTAAAGAGTGGGGGAGGCGGCGACGAGAAAAAGGATGGTCATCCAGAGGGCGCGGCCCAGGCCAATCTGGCGGAGATGGAAGATGGCCCAGAAAGTAAACATGACGGCGAGGTAGGCGCCGGTGAGGCCGTGGATGTTGAAGAGTGCGCCGGCGAGGAGGGAGGCGAGCCAGAGTCGCTCGGCGTAGAAGAGGGCGAGCGCGGCGATGGCGAAGGGGAGGACGGCGAAGGTGTGGGTGAAGCCGGTGGAGTAAAGGGTGTCGCCGGCGAGGGCGCGGTGATGGCCGGCGAGAAGGAGGAGGATGAGGACGAGGGGGGTGGAGCGGTCGTGGAACATGGCGCGGCAGAGGGCGACGATGGCGGCGAAGGTGGCGAGGATGGTGAGGAGATGGAGGAGGAGGTAGGTGGGGGATAGGCCCAGGATTTTGACGAGGGGGGCCAGGGGCGCGGAAGAAGAGGGTGGGATAGTCGGGGAGGGTGGAGGTGAGGGCGTCGCGCGTGTAGAGGGCGGGGTTGATGGCGTGCTTGAGGAAGGGGATTTGGATGCTCTGATTGCCGATGCCAAGCTGATAGCCGCCCCAGAGGAGCTGGATGAGGGAGAGGAGGAGAAGGAGGCCGAGCCAGGGGAGGAGGGGTGTGCGTGTGCTGGCAGGGAGTTGTGGTGCGATTGGATCAACGCGGGCGGGGGATGAGTGTTCCAATGGTGTGGGGGATGGAAGGGGGGCGGCGAAGTGGTGAGGTGGGGCGGGGGGCGGGTCGAGTTGGTCGTGCAAGAGGCTCACAGAGGAAGTTATTCTGGTGGATTGTTGGTGAACATGAAACGCGAAGACGGACAGATCATGGCGCGGCATCGGCGGTTGCCGGCGTTGGTAATACTCCTGAGTGCGTGCGTGGTTGGGGCCGGATATTTAACGGGGTGGGGGAAGCGAATGAGTTTTTCGGAGATTGTGGGGCAATCGGATGGGGCGATGGCAGAGTTAGAGACGGCGATCCGGGACGGGAAGGCGACGGCCGGGACGTGGCGGGCGTATGGGGATTTGCTGCTCGGACGCAAAGCGTATGGGGAGGCAGCGGAGGCGATTCGACGTGCGATAGAGCTTTCGCCGGCCGATCAGGAATTGCGGATGGAGCTTGGGCTGGCGCTGGCCGGGGGGAAGAATCGGGAGGGATTCTTGGATTTTATGAACGGGTTTGTGTTTAGCGAGCCGAAGCTGGCGGTGGATTTGTTTGAGAGGCCGGAGTGCAGGGGGTATTTGAGGGATCCGGCGTTTGCGCCATTGTATCGGGATGCGAAGGGGCAGGCGGTGGACTGAGGGTTCAGGGTTCAGGGTTCAGGGTTCAGGGTTCAGGGGGAGGAGGGAACTTAGAAGGATGAAGGATGAATGGGGCGGGGGCATTGGGGGTGGGGCGTTTTTATTTTGCGGGGCCGTCGCGGATGGTGAGGGTGATGGTGTCGTCGTTTTGGAGGGTGCCGTCGATGGCTGGTCGGGGGTGAGGGGGACATTGCGAACAATTGGCCGGAAGTTGATGCTGTACGTCATCCGAACGCGGAGGTGATGGTGATGCGCTGGGTGTTTGCACCAGGTTCTGGCGTGAAGCGGGCCGCCCTTATTTTGGGTTTGGTGATTTGCGTTGCTTCGACGGCAGAAACGCTGGCGGACGTTTTTGCGATGCCGTCGGGGCAGACGAGCTTGACGCTTCTGCCGGTGGGCAATGTGGGTAATTCATCGGACGCCGCGACGGGATTCGGGTCGGTGGGTTATTCGTACAACATCAGTAAATTTGAGACGACCATTGGCCAGTATGTACAATTTCTCAATGCTGTGGGCGCGACCGACACTTATTCATTGTACAACGCCAGCATGACGAGCCGCGATAATATCGCGGGAATTGCACGCAATGGATCCTCCGGCAACTACACCTACAGTGCGATTGGATCGCCGAACAAGCCAGTTGCGTATGTGGGTTGGGGGGATGCAGCGCGTTTTGCCAACTGGATGACCAATGGCCAGCCAACGGGTGCGCAAACGGCCGGCACAACCGAGACGGGTTCCTATTTGCTTAATGGGGCTCTCAGCGGTGCGGAGTTGGCTGCGGTCGTGCGCAGTGCGGGGGCTCGCTATGTGATTCCGACGGAGAACGAGTGGTACAAGGCGGCGTATTATGATCCAAACAAGGGCGGGAGCGGCTACTGGCTTTATCCGATGAGGACGGATCTGAAGCCGAACAGTGCGCCGCCGCCGGGCGACTTGTGCGCAAGCGCGGCCCACGCGGGGAACTTTTTTCAGGACGATTTTATCGCCAACACCTATGACAACGGATATGCCGTCACTGGAGCGCCCTATACCGCGTCACAGAATTATCTCACGGACGTGGGGGCCTACGGTTTGGCGAGCACGTACTATGGAACGTGTGACCAAGACGGGAATCTGACAGAATGGGATGAGACGACCGTCTCTGGTGCGCTTCGGGGCCTGCGCGGGAGCGCGTGGGTCAGCTCGGAAGGCGCGATGCGAGCCACGAATCGGACGGGCGGTAGTCCGGCAACGGAGGATGTTGCTTATGGGTTTCGTGTTGCGGAGGTGCCGGAACCGGCCGGGATGATGATTTGGTTGATGGGTGCGATGGGCCTGATTCGCCGCGGACGCGGGCCACATTGATACGAAGGGATTGCCGCATGGGTTTTTTTACACGCGTTGTAGCGGTTGTTGTGGTGTTTGGCGGATTTGGTTCGGTTTGGGGGGAGGGGGCGTTGCCGGAGGGAGGGAAGGTGGTTTGGAAGTTGGGGAAGGCACAGCGGGAGGGGACGGCGTCGCGGGAGCGGGTTTGTTTGAATGGGGTTTGGCGGTGGAGGCCGGCGGGGGAGGAGAAGGGGGAGCGGGTGCCGGGGGAGGGGTGGGGGTGGTTTAAGGTTCCGGGGAGTTGGCCGGGGGTGGGGGACTATATGCAGAAGGATTCGCAGGTGGTTTATGCGGATCCGGGCTGGAAGGATTTGAAGCTGGGAAGCGTGACGAGCGCGTGGTATCAACGGGAGATCGAGGTGCCGGCCGAGTGGGGCGGGCGGCGGATTGCGGTGGGGGCGGAGTATGTGAATTCTCTGGCGGTGGTGTTTGTGGATGGGCAGAAGGCGGGGGAGATTGCATTTCCGGCCGGGGAGGTGGATCTGACGAAATGGTGCAAGGCGGGGGAGAAGCATGTGCTGAGTATGCTGGTGGTGGCGATGCCGCTGAAGGGGGTGCTTCTGGCGTACACGGATTCAGCTCATGCGCGGGAGGTGAAGGGGAGTGTGGCGCGGCGGGGGTTGTGCGGGGATGTATATCTAACGAGTGGGCCGATGGGGGCGCGAATTGAGGAGGTGGGGGTGGAGACGTCGGTGCGGAAGGGGGAGATTGGGTTTCGGGTTGCGGTGAAGGAGTTGGCGGCCGGAGAGCGGTATACGTTGCGGGCGGAGGCGAGGCAGGGGGGTGAGAAGGTGGCCGAGTTTAAGAGCGGGGAGTTTGGCGCGGCGGACGTGGTGGGAGGGAGATTCGAGTTTCGGGGGAAGTGGAAGGGGGAACGGCTTTGGGACATGAATCGGCCCGGGAATGTGTATGAGGCGCGGGTATCGCTATTGGATTCGAAGGGGAAGGTTGTGGATGCGGGGTATCCGGAGCGGTTTGGGTTTCGGGAGTTGTGGATTGAGGGGCGCGATTTTGTGTTGAATGGGTCGCGTGTTTTTCTGTCGGCGGTGCCGCTGGACAATGCGCAGATCAGCGCGGCGCATTCAACGTATGCGGCGGCGCGGGAGACGATGCTGCGGCTGAAGGGGGCCGGATTCAATTTTGTTTACACGCACAACTATGACACGGAGCCGGGGTCGCATTTGAGCTTTGGGGAGATTTTGCGGGCGGCGGATGATGTGGGGATGCTGGTGGCGCTGACGCAGCCGCATTTTTCGGGATATGACTGGAAGGGGGCGGATGCGGAGGCGGGGAATGGATATGCGAAACACGCGGCGTTTTATGCGCGGGTGGCGGGGAATCATCCATCGGTGGTGTTTTATTCGACGAGCCACAACGCCACAGGCTATGACCAGGACATGGACCCGGATTTGATCGATGGGATCCATGACAAGCGGGATACGTGGGCGAAGAACAACATGCAAAATGCGCTGCGGGCGGAGGCGATTATTCGCCGGCTGGACCCGACCCGAATCGTGTATCACCATGCGGGCGGGAACATCGGGGCGATGCACAGTGTGAACTTTTACCCGAACTTCGCGCCGGACCAGGAACTGTGCGACTGGTTTGAGCACTGGGCACAGGCGGGGGTCAAGCCGCTGTTTTTGTGTGAGTATGGGGCGCCGCTGACGTGGGACTACACGATGTATCGCGGGTGGTACAAGGGGAAGCGTGAGTTTGGCAGCGGGGCGGTTCCGTGGGAGTTTTGCCAGGCCGAGTGGAGCGCGCAGTACCTGGGGGACAAAGCGTTTGAGCTGAGCGAGATGGAGAAGGGGAACCTGCGATGGGAGGCAAAACAGTTTGCGGAGGGGAAGGTGTGGCATCGGTGGGACTATCCAACGGAAGTGGGGTCTGCGAGGTTTGAGGATCGGCAGAAGGTTTTGGCGCAGTACATCACGGACAACTGGCGGGCCTACCGGACGTGGGGCGTGTCGGGGATCAATGCGTGGGAGTATCAGATTTACTGGCGACTTCGGGATGGGGTTGAGCGGGGGCAGAAGGGGGTGAAGACGGATTGGGAGAAATTGCAGCGGCCGGGATACAGCCCGGATTTTGTGAATGTGGGGTTTGAGCGGATGGACGTGGCGTATGAGAAGGGGGATTGGGTGGAGACGGCGGCGGGGCGGGCGCTGGTGCGGAATAATCAGGGGGTGCTGGCCTACATCGCGGGGAAGGGGGTGGCCTTTACTTCCAAGGATCACAACTTTGTGGCCGGCGGCGTAGTGGAGAAGCAGATTGTGTTGATCAACAACTCGCGGGAGCGGCAGACGTTTAGGTGCGAGTGGTCGGCGGGGCTGCCGGTGGCGGTGAAGGGGCAGGCGGAGGTGACGGTGGAGACGGGGGAGCAGGCGCGCGTACCGGTGCGGTTTGAGATTCCGGCGGGGACGGCGGCGGGCACTTATGAGCTTCGGGCGCGGGCGGGGTTTGGGGAGAGTGCGCAGGAGGATGTTTTTGCCATTCACGTGATGCCGGCGGCGGGGCGGGTGAAGATGGGCGGGAAGGTGGCGCTGTATGACCCGGCCGGAAAGACGGGGGATGTGCTGGAGAAGCTTGGGGTGGGGTTTGTGAAGGTGGGGGCGGATGCGGATTTGTCGGGGTTTGAGACGTTGGTGATGGGGCAACTGGCGTTGGGGGTGGAGGGGGCTGGGCCGGATATTGGGCGGGTGCGGGAGGGGTTGAAGGTGATTGTGCTGGCGCAGTCGGCGGCGGTGCTGGAGAAGCGGCTGGGGTTTCGGGCGATCGAGTATGGGTTGCGGAACGTGTTTGCGCGGGTTGCCGATCATCCGGTGCTAGTGGGGCTGGGGGCGGAGCATTTGCGGGACTGGGCTGGAGAATCGACGACAACGTCGGCGCGGCTTGAGGCGGCGTCGGTGCCGATGCATGGGCCAACGATCAAGTGGTGCGATATTCCGGTGAGCCGGGTTTGGCGGTGCGGGAATCGGGGGGATGTGGCGTCGGTGTTAATTGAGAAGCCGGCACACGGAAAATTTCGGCCGATTGTGGATGGGGGATTCGGCCTGCAATATGCGCCGCTGATGGAGTACCGGGAGGGGAAGGGGGTGGTGCTGTTTTGCCAGATGGAGGTAATAGGGCGGACGGAATCGGATCCGGCGGCGGAGATGCTGCTGGGGAATCTGCTGCGGTATGTGGCGGCGTTTCAGCCGGAGGTGGGGCGGCGGGCGGTTTATTGTGGGGAGGGGGCGGGGAGGAAGCATCTGGAGGCGATGGGGGTTGCGGCCGGGGAGTGGGATGCGGGAATGGTTTCGCCTGATGACGTGCTGATTGTTGGGCCGGGGTGTGGGGCGATTTTGGCGGGGAGCGGGGAGAAGGTGAGGAAATTTATCGAGGGCGGAGGGCGTGTGCTGGCGGTTGGGCTTGACCAGGCGGAGGCGAATGCGGTGCTTGGGGTGAAGGTTGTGATGAAGAAGCAGGAGCATATCGGGGGAGTATTTGATTTGCAGCGGGCAGGGTCGGTGTTTGCGGGGATTGGGCCGGCGGATTTGCACAATCGAGGGCCGCGGGATTTTTGGCTGGTGAGCGGCGGAGCGGAGGTGCTGGGGGATGGGGTGTTGGCCGTAGCGGGGAAGGGGAATGTTGTGTTTTGCCAGGTCGCGCCATGGCGGATTGATTACGGCAATGGCCAGGTGAATCTCAAGCGGACGTATCGGCGGATGTCGTTTGTACTGTCGCGGGTGCTGGGGAACGTGGGCGTGGCGGGGGAGACGAAGGTGCTGGATCATTTTCGCAAGGGTGCGGGAGTCGGCGAGAAGCGTTGGCTGGAGGGGCTTTATCTGGATGTGCCCGAGGAGTGGGATGATCCGTACCGGTTTTTCAGGTGGTGAGGGGGACCAGGATTTGGCCAGGACGGCAAGCCGGCCATTCGGCGCGGCGGGGCTTGAAACTCATGGCTTGTTCCCCAGCGAGATCAAGTGAGTAAAGGTGCGGAAATAGATATGGCCGTCGGCAATGGCGGGAGTGCTGTGCGAACCATCGCCCAGGGCCTCGCGCGACAGAAGCTCGAATTTGTCGCCGGCCGCGATCACGAACACTTCGCCTTTGCGTGACACGCAATAGATTTTTCCGC
This sequence comes from uncultured Phycisphaerales bacterium, assembly GCA_963788015.1. Taxonomy (GTDB): domain Bacteria; phylum Planctomycetota; class Phycisphaerae; order Tepidisphaerales; family Tepidisphaeraceae; genus JBBRHH01. Next base: position 243,774 of record CAWBEY010000003.1, on the reverse strand, counting down.
CAGCGCAGACAGGCGAGCCGTAGAAAGTCGTCGGCACCTTGTCGTGCCACACCACTTCTCCGGTTTCGGTGCGGATGCAGGTAATCGCCCCGTTGTCATGCCACAGAATCGTCAGTTTTCCCATTACCAGGGGCGTGGGGACGTTTGGCACGTTCTGGGTCAGCTTCCACACCACTGTCGCCTTTTCCCCCTGCGCGGCCGGCCTCACCGCCACCAGCGTCTTGCCCGTCGGCCCCTCGCCGCACGCGCCAAGAATTAGATCCCCCGCCACCACCGGTGAAGCATTCACGCGATAGCCAAATACATCTCCCACCTGCCAAAGCAACTTGCCGTCGTGGAGGTCGTAGCTGGCCATCCCCTCGTTGCGGCTGGTGAAGATCACCTGCGCCGGGCCGTCCTTGGGCTGAAAAACACACGGGGTGGAGGAGGCCGCATTGGTGCTCTTTCGGCTGATCTTCCACAGAATATTTCCGGTGTTGCGGTCGACCGCGATGACGTAACTGCCGGGGCCTTCCTGATCGAACGCAAAGATGACGGTGTCCTGGAACACGATGGGCGAAGCGCCGTTGCCGTGCTGGCTGACAAACGGTCCAAGCTCGACTTTCCAGAGTTCTTTGCCATCGTGGTCGAGGGCAACGAGTGTGGACTGTTCGACGGCGGTGGACGCCACATAGACATGATTGGCATCGACGGCGGCCGTGGAGGAGGCGAAGCTGTTGTCGTTGTTGATGTGGAATGTCTTGAGGTCGTAGTCGTGCTTCCAGATTTGCTTGCCGTCGGTGGTGTGGATGCAGAGGACGGATCGTTTGCCGGCTTCTTTGTCGGCCGCCGTCAGGAAAAGCCGGTCGCCCCAGAGCACTGGCGACGAGTGGCCTGTACCGGGCAGTTCGATCTTCCAGTTGTAATCGCCTACTTCCCACTTGGCGGGCAATTTATCGTTTTCAATCATTCCCGACCCATTGGGCCCGCGAAAGCGCGTCCATTCCTGCCCGCTGGCCGATTGAACCAGAAGGGCGTAAGAAAAAGCGCCGCCAGCGGCAGCGAGCCTATGCGGTGTTTGATTGGGACGATCTTCATGCAGAGGCTCCAGATTAAGCTAAAGGTGTCACTGGAATATAGCCCTTTGCACGGTTCTGCGTTGCATTTAACTTTCCGCCCTGTTTGGGGTGATGCCGGTGTAATGCATTTATTTGCACCACTGGCCGATCCGCGGGCCTGTCGAGCCCTGTTCAATTTCCTGCCTGGAGGAGAATTACTTGCTCAAAAAAATCTGGCTGTTCAATGTGCCCCTAATGAGGTCTTTCATCCCATACCCCTTTGTCTTCAGGCTCGTACAGATCTGTTCGATCTCTTCGTCGTCTAAGGGGCCCATCTTGCGACCCGTAAAGTAGATAAGAAGTTCCCTGACCAAATTTTCCGCCACCAGGTCGGCTTCTGAGTTCAACTCTTTCTTGAAACCGGAGATGTCCGTGAACGTGGTACCGTTCCATAACTTGCCCGATGCGTCGATAGGGCGATTCGGATACGACGTTCTCCAATGACCGACAGCATCAAAGTTTTCCAAAGCAAATCCGATCGGGTCGATCGTCTTGTGACAGCTATTGCACGATGCGTCAGCGCTGTGCTTCTCCAGAAGGTCCCGAATGGTGGTGCTGCCCCGAACGTCGGGTTGAGGGAGTTTGATTCCCGGCGGCGGCGGTGCCGGAGGCTTGCCCATGAGATTATCCAGAACGTAAATCCCCCGGACGACCGGCGACGTGTCCACGCCATTCGCGGAGGCGGTCAACACGGCGGCCATGCCAAGAAGTCCGCCTCGTTTGAGGCTGGGCTTTAGCTTCACCTTTTGAAACGCATAGGTATCAACCCCGCTGACGCCATAAAAATCGGCGAGCGAGTCATTCATAAACGTGAAGTCGGAATCGATTAACAAGGAAATCGGGAGGTTTTCCGCGACAAGATGCGTGAAGAAGATGACCGGCTCGTTGACGATCGCTTCCTTCGTGCCCGTATAGCCATGTGATATTCGGTAGAAAGCGGGATACTTCTTTTCATCGGGAGGCATCCTTTCGAGGTTCCTTAGTCGCAACCATTGGGTCACAAAGCTCTCGAAGAAGTCGCCGGAGCCCGGACACGCCAGTAGCCTGTCGATCTGTTCATTGAAGACCTTGGGATCGGTGAGTTTCTCTGCAGCAGCGACGTTGAACAACTCGTCGTCCGGCATCGAGTTCGTTAATGCGTAGGACAAGCGGCTTGCGAGAGCGTCGTTATCGAGCCTGCCGTCGTTCTCGTACAGATAGAGGAAATCGGGCGAGCAAAGCATCGCCTTTGCCGCCATTTGAAAGCTCTTTTTGCCAGCGAGGCTGTAGAACGGTTGGAGTTCCTCTTCAGTCACCTTCCTCCTGAAGGCCCGCCGGGAAAAGTTGCGAATCGCTTCCCGAGTGTCCTTGCTGCTGTAGAGCGCTGTATGGGACTCAGGCGGCCATGACTTATAAACCGGACCATCAATCGCCATCTTGTGGATTCTGATTCTCGGCGACACGGCCGTCCGCATGAACTCCTTAATCTGGGGGGTGGTGTACGTCCCGCCCACCATCTCGGCGTTCCTTTTCTTGATAGCCTCTTTTTCACTGGTGCTGGCTTGGGGAGGAGTCGGGATCTCATGCCAGCCCACCAACTGCTGATACAACACCCACATCGGGCACGCCGGGCCATTGTCAAAGTAGAGCTGCAAGCGCCAGTTCTTCGGAACCCAGACCTCATGCTCAATCTTCACGATTTTGTCATCGGGAAGCTCATGGATGGCGACGAGGTGTTCCACTTCCGGAAAGGTTCCCTCAGGGGACAACAGGCGGATTGCAAACTGGTGGGGCCTCTGCGGACTGTATTCCCTGAGAGCTTTGGTGACGTCAGACCGTCCCCGCCAGAGTGATTCGACTTCAAACGTGAACTTGTAATACCCTCCGACGCTGAACGGGGTTTGACCAATGATCTTGACGTGCCCGCACTCCTGCGGGGTGACCCAGTAGCCACGGTCGATGTCGTAGTGGTTGTAAATCTCGTGCCCGATGGTCTCGCCATCGATGCCGCCTTCAAGACGATATCGGTCTGTCGTGTCAATGTATTGTCTGTGGATGCTCTGCGGCTGCGGGCCATCGCAGGTGACCTCGTCAATCGTCTGCGTGGCCGCGCGAAGGTAGATCTCCATCAAAGCGTCAGAAATCCTGAGGTCAGCCCCGACGACATCAAAACTTGAACCGCCTCGGTCATCAGGAAGGCCGCGGGTGGGGTCGTTCAGGCTGGTTTCGACTTTCATCAGGTCCCGCAACGTATTGCGGTACTGGGTGCGTGTCAGTCGTTTGAGCGGAACTTGATCTGGTTTCAAGTGACCGGTCTGTTCCGCCAGATGAACCGAATTCTTGAATGCCGCCGCGATGCCTAAAACCGCAGTTCGCGTGGGTTGGTGCGGGCTCTCCTCTGGCGGCATCTCTCCTTTCTGCAACTGGTTGATTACACGCTTCCAGATCGGGTAGTTCTGGTTGTTGATTCCGTCCATCGTCAGCTGATCGAGGCGGAGCTTTGCCTTTTGTTTCTCCTGGCCGTGGCAATTGTTGCAGTAAGTTTGGGAAAACAGAGCCCAGCTGCCGTTGGAATCGACCCGAGCACCCGAATCGGCGGGAGCATTGTCACCCGCAGCCTTCGCCGTCCGATGTCCGGCCAGCGCTGCCACGATCAATGCCGCGGCACAGGAACTTATGACTGCAAGGCCCCTCATGCGAGCCCTCCAATTGTCCCGATGCTTCGATTGAAGTGATCGGTTTCGACGCCCAGTTTCTGGAGCATCGTGTTGTAAAGATTGCTGATCGGCTGCTTGGCCTTAACGTCGATCATCCTGCCATGTTTGTACCCGCCGCCGGCAAGGACGATGGGCAGATTCTGGTTGCTGTGCGAGTTGCCATCGCTCATTCCCGAACAGTAAAGCAATTGGGTTGTATCGAGCATCCCCATGCCATCAATCCTGTCGATCAACTCGGCGAAGTGGGAAAGATGGCACCGGTCAATCGTCATCAACTGCTTGATCTTCTCCGGCAACTGGCCGTGATGAGTGAGGCTGTGATAATTATCGGTGATGCCGGGAATGTCCCACTGAGGGTTGGTCCATACGTCAATACTGACGACCCTTGAAGCATCGGTCTGGAGGATGAGCGGGATCAGGGTCAGGAATGCGTCGTATGTCTTCACCTGACTCTCTTTCCGGGCGGCCTCGATCTCCTTCTTGAGCACGGGATCGGCCTTGGGCTTTGGAATCGCCAGCCAATCCTTATACGACTTAAGTTTTTTTTCCGAGTCGCGGATGGTGGTGAAGTATTCATCCAGACGCTGCTTGTCGCTCGACGACAGTTTTTTTGAAAACTGTTGAGCGCTTTCGTTGACCGTATCGAGCACGCTGCGATCGCCCAGCAGTTCGACTTGCCGCTTGTCCTTCTCTTCGGCGGACAGATCCGCAAACAGCAGGCGAAACAGCTCAATAGGGCTCGTGACGTAGGGGATTTTCGCACCGTTCCTGGAGAACGATGTGTGCTGATCGTTGTCTGGGTTGCCCCAGAGATTGAGCATTGGAAACCGCGTCGCCGTGGCATAATGCTCGGCGGCCCTGGCGTCGACGGTCAGTCCGCCATCGGGATGCGAACCTGCATCCGTTCGCTTCATGTCGGAGAGGATGCACGGGGCGGCGGCATGTCCGCCGCTGACGGCGAGGCCAAGGTTCTTAAACACCGTCATCCGGCTCCGGTGACGCTCCAAGGGTTTCAATCCGTCCGTGATCTCGTAATCAGCCCCTTCCGTGTCGGGATGGAATGACGGTGCGTACATGCCAAACTTTTGCGTGACAATGATCATCCGCCCGGAGCGAGTTGGCTCTGCTGCGCGGGCGACTGATTCAAGCCAGGGTAGGGCCAGGGCGACGCCGACGCCCTTGATGAAAGTCCGTCTGTCGATGAACCGAGATGACGTCATTTGAGTCTCCTGGCTGGGTCAATCGCCGTCCGGCCCCGGTGGCCTATGGCTTACCTCTTGGGCGTTCGATCCTGATCACTCAGAGCCCGCCTAAAGAGCACGAATTCATCCATGCGGCCGCTGAGATAGCGAATGGCGGCACGGTCAGATGACTTACCCGGATTCCAGTTAGCTGTTGCACCGCAAGCATTTGTGAATGCGAGATCTTGATGCATGTGCCAGTTGGGTTGTAATTCTGTCTGATGTCCACTTGACCCAACACTGGCTCAACCGTAAGTTGTACTGCTTTGTCGGACGGCATGCTTGCCTGTCCGGCAGATATGGTTCTGAGTCACAGAGAACGCGGTCAGGATGGCCGGCAGCTCAGAAAGGTGGTCAAGGATGGCCAAACGCAGACACCCCGCCGCATTATTTGAAGTTCTTTACAAACCCACGGTCGTCGCGCGTCCTCGCATGGGATGGTTTGACCATGCGCAGAAGATGTTTGCGCGCGGGCGCCAAGTCCGGCCGCCAAGCCTGACTTGAAGCCACGGGCCGAAGCGCCGCCGCCCGCTGTCGTGCATCTCGCGCCGCCGCCCGCCGCCGCGCCCGCGCCTGTCGTCGTGGCCACTCCCGCACCAGTCACGATTTCAGCCCCTGCGCCGACTCCCGCGCCTGTTGTCAGCTATCGCTCCGGCCACGCCGACAAGAGCGAGGGCCTCTCGCTCAGTGTCGATCGCACGCGCCAGGAGATCCTTCTTCGGCTCAGCTTTATCAGCGCCGGCATCCTGGGGGCTGGCTTTTTGGTGCTGCTGGCCTTTTCGTACCTCTTCGGCAAACAGAGTTCTATCCCCAGTCGCCCGGTGCTAACCCGCGACACCACCACCGATATGCGCAACCGCCCGCCGCAGAGCGGCGTGCTGAACCTTGCCACCAGCCGCACCGAAGTGCGCGGCGGCGATGTCCTCTCCCCCGGCGCAGCCCGCACTCAAACCCCTCAGCAGCCGCCGACGTTCAGCGTCGATGACCCCAAACGCCAGGCCGGCCTCTATTACGTCGTCATCCAGAGCTATCCCCAGGAAGAGATGGCCAACAAAGCCCGCGAGATGCTCATCGCGGATGGTGTTCCCTGCACCATCGAGCACAACATGCCGGTCCCCTGGAGCTCGAAATGGTACTGCCTGGTGGGCACCCGCGGATTTAGCACGACAACGCGGTCGCAGGAGTATGCGGGATATCTGAAGCGGATTGACACGATCAGCCGGGCTCACGCCGTCAAAGGCAGCTTCCAGGAGTTTCGCCCGGTTGCGCATCTGTGGGGCAAGACGCGCTGAGTTTTTCACGCCATTAAAACCAACCTCCCGCACCCGCAACCTCTGCGTCTCAATGAAGGTTGTGGCCGTATTGAATTTCGAAGTGCGAATTCAAGTTGACTTGCCTCGGCCCGACAGTGGACGATGATGGTGGGGACGAACCTGCAGATGGCATTGGTCTGCCAGCGTGGATGTGTGAGTAGTCGCCACCAAGAGGTTGTGTGATGAGAAAAATATTTGAGGTTGCAGGAAGCATGGGGTTGTGCTGGGCGATGGTTTCCGGGGCGGCCAAGGCCCAGGAAGCCATTGCATCAACGACCCAGCCTGCGACCCGGCCCGCCACGCAGGCTGCGGCTGCGACCGCCACGCAGCCAACCACCGCGCCGACGGCAGCGATCAGCCCTCCGGCAAGTCAGCCGAGTGCCAATGCGCGGCAGATCGAGGAGTTCATCGCGCAGTTGGGCGATGAGAGTTGGACGGTCCGGCAAAAGGCGCAGGATCAACTCGTCAGCTATGGCGAGGAGGCCTGGCCGCGTTTACAGGAGACGTTGAAGGGCACGGGAGACGAAGAGGTGCGGGCGCGGGCGGAGGCGGCGGTGCGGGTGATCGAAGAGAATCGCATGGCCGGTCCGTCGCTCATTACGTTGCATTTCAAGGAGGCCAGCCCCAAGGACATTTTCGATTCGCTGGCGCGGCAGGCTCGAAGCGAGTTTCGGGTATATCCCGTGCAGATGTGGAGCCAGCGCGAATGGCCAAAGGTGAGCGTTGATCTGGATCGTCAGCCATTTTGGGTGGCGATGAAGGAAGTGTGCGGCAAGACGGGCGTATGGCCCCAGCCAGGGTACGGCGGCAACGACCGGCGAATGACGCTCACGTCAAACATGGGCATCAACTGGATGAACACGGCCGCGTCGGCGCAGAGCGGGCCTTTTTATATCGTCGGGCAAAGTATCAACCACTCCGATACGATCAACCTGCTCCAGCCGGCCAATGTGCAGCGTGATTTCAGCATCAACCTGACGGCCTACTCGGAGCCGAAGCTGCGGGTCACGAGCTATGCCTCCTACCTGAAGCTGGATGAGGTGGTCGACGACAAAGGAACTTCGCTGCTGTTGGCCGCGCCCCAGTACGAGAGCATGCAGAGCAACTCGGGCTGGCAGTATCCGCTGTATGCGCGGCTGAGCTATCCCGAACATCCCGGCACGAAGATAGCCAAATTCAAGGCGACCGCGAAGTTCATTATTCAAACCCGATCCGAGACCGTCGAGGTGCCGCTGACGGCGGACATCTTGTCCGGCAAGGAGCCCAAGGAAGTGACCAAGACGGTAGGTGGGCGTCGATATACGTTAAAGACGGTGCGTAAGCAGAACGACCAGCAGTACCTGGTGACGACGGTTTGTTACCGGGATGGCCGAAACCCGCAGGAATGGAACCAGTTTCAGAATTCCATGTTCCAGACCATGGGCATTCAGGTGGTTGACGACAAAGGCCGGCCGCTGATGAATCAAGGGATGCGGAGCAACAACACCAGCGGCGACACGATGGAAGTGACGTACGAATTCAGCCGCATTGATAATGGCGAAGAGACGCGCGTGGGCGATCCAGCGAAGTTTATGTGGGAAGTGCCGCTGGAAGTGAAGCAGATCGATGTGCCCTTTGAGTTGCACGATCTGCCGATGCCTTGAAGGCTGGCGCAAGCGCGGACTAATACAAATAGATACCTGAGACGGTACGCCGGTTGCTTGACTGGTTGGTTGTCTTTTAACAACCGCCCTGACGGGCAAAGGAGATCTCATGTTGCGCATTTTGTCACTCGTGGCCATTCTTGGACTGTTCGCCGTTTCGATGACCGGTTGCCGGGCGGAAGTTGAGCCTACCCATGCCAGCAGCGTAACCGCGCCCCGGTGATTGCTGATCTGTCAGCAGTACATTTACAACCATGTCGCCAACGTCTGCAGACGCTTATGCGTTCGCAGACGTTCGACATGCGCAGAAGTAAAGACGGCCGCATTGCTGGCCGTCTTTTCCTCCGGCGCACCCCATCGTGCGCGGACAAAGTATCGAGGGCCCGCGCCGTCCCCCGTAACGGCGCGGGCCCGATTGATCGGGTCAAAACATTTGCTGTCAATCAGGAATACCCAGGCGGGGTTGCCATCCTGCGCGGCGTCAACTTTTTTTTGTTTTTTTGTGGTGACTGCTCCGTTAGCATTCTGCGATTCACCAACAGGGGTGGTTGCATTGACGGATAAAAACCAACGCTACAACCAGATGATGACGACACAGTGGTCTCTGGTCCGGCGTGCGGCGCTTGGCGAGGGAGAGGCTGGCCGGGCGGCAATGGACACGCTGCTGCGTCGCTACATGCCGGCCATGACGTCGTATCTGGTTCATCGGCGGCGGCTTCGGACGCATGACGCCGAAGATCTCGTGCAGACGTTCGTGATGAAGAAAGTGCTCGAGGCGGAGTTGATCGCCCGGGCGGATCGCAAGCTGGGACGGTTTCGGACCTTTTTGCTGGTGTCGCTGGATCGTTTCGTCTTGAACCAGTTGCGCGACTGGAATGCAGGCAAGCGCGGGAGGCAAAGAGGTGGCGCTGTCGGAGGAAATCGATGTGCCCGATTCGGCCGCGCCAACGGATGGTATTTTTGATCTGTCATGGGCGCGGGAGGTATTGCGCGAGGCGGTGGGGCGGATGCAGGTGGAGTGCGGTGCGTCTAAAAGGCCGGACATCTGGGGGGTTTTTGATGGCCGGACGCTCGGGCCGGCGCTGCGGCAGGAGCCGCCGGTTCCGTATGACCAGCTGGTGCGGGCGTTTAATTTCGTTTCGCCGTATCAGGCCACCAATGTGCTGATCACCGCAAATCGGATGTTCGTGCGGGTGCTGCGATCGGTGGTGGCTGAGTATGAAGATGACGCTGATGTGGACGCCGAAATCGCCGATCTCCGCCGGATTATGTCCACCGCCGGGTCATGCGGGATTTGAATGTCCCTTGGGAGAAGAGCGATGCAGGAAAAGGTGAAGAACGCGAGCCAGTCGTTGTCGCCGGCATCATTGTTTGATGTTGAATCGCAAGAATCACTCCGCTGGCTGCCCGAGGATTTGGCGAGCATTCTGCGGCATCAGCTTCGCGCCGCTGCTGCTTGATCTACAGCGACTCGGCCTGGCACAGGATGCGAAGGTAGTCGATCAATTGGGCGCGGAGGGCGGGACGATCAAAAGCTTCGCCGACCTGCTCGGCCATGCCAGCCCGCCCTTAGAACTGCTGAAAGCGGCCAAGGTTTTCGCCAAACAGGCCGACCTGCAATTTGATGCGCCGATACCGTCGCCGGTGGCGCGAGTGCTGTATTACGCCACGATCGTTGTGGCGCGACTGCGGTGTCAGGCGCGCATATCAGAATTGACTGACGGGGAACTGAGGCTCGGTTTGACGTGGGTTGTGCGACAGGCGTGGGTGGACGAAGCGGTGCGGGCGGTTTGCCGGGAGGGGCTGGAGACATTAAATGCCGCGTCCAAATAGACGCCGAGCTCTTACTACTGCTGTTGTTGTTCCTGCTGTTGCTGGTGCTCCTGTTGGCGGGCGATCAGTTCTCGGTGCGCAGCCGAGCCGTCGGGGAAGATGGGGATTGATAGCTGCTCGATACGTTCGGCCGCGAGTTCGCCTGGGATTGCGGCGAGGGTGTCGGTCTGGACGCTCACTTCGATATTTTCCTGTGCGCTGCCGCGCCAGGTGCCTTTGTTGGGTGGGACATCGCGGTAGTCGCGGCCGATAGCGGTCTTGATGAAGTTTTCGCCGATCATGCAGTTGTTGGCCGCGTCGAAGCCAACCCAGCCGGCCGACGGGAACAGCAGTTCACACCAGGCGTGGGTCTGGGTGAAGCCGCGGAAGCGCTGGGCGTCGGGATGCAACAGGCCGCTCACGTAGCGGGCAGGGATCTTGAAGGCGCGGGCAAGCCCGATCATGAGGTGGGTGAAGTCCTGGCACACCCCGCCTTTGTGCTCGAGGATTTCGGTGATGGGGCTGGCCACGGTCGTCACGCCCTTTTTGAATGTGAACTGCTCGTTGATCAGGTGCAACATGCGAAGCGCCAGTTCGCCGAGCGGAATGCCCGGCTGAGGGTGGATCATGTCGGCAAGCTCGCGCAGGGCCGGACAATCCGAGACGGGGCCGCCGAACTGGAGGTAATCGTATTGTGAGTAATCCCAGACATCGGAGGGGAGTGGCCAGCGGTCGGCAAAGCTTTCGGGAGCGATGCGGGGGCGCGAGGTTTCGACGACGCTGGTGGCGATGATGCGAATCTGGCTGTGGAAGGGGTTGACGCTGAAGGCGTGAACGGTGTTGCCAAGCCAGTCGAAATAACTGTTGACCGGTGCAGGCGGGCCAAGGGCAAGGCTGAACGAGAGGCGGTGCTGATCCTGCTCCTGGCGCGGCGTCATGCGCAGCTCCATGACGGATTCGTTGATCAGGTCGGTGTACGAGAGATCTGTCTGATGCGTTATTTTGAGCAGCATAGTGTGGCGACGGGTGGGTTCTATCCCGCAGCCAGCGCGGTGGTCCTATTGGACTCGGTTACCTCAACGTCTATTGTCATCGTTTCCGCAGCGTCTGTATAGAGCGCGCCGGCCGTTGGAGAGGTGTCGCGGAAGTATCGGCCGTAGGCAACGCGGATGTGATCCGTGCGGGGAAGCACGCCGTTGGTTGGATCAAAAGCCTTCCATCCGATGTTGGGAATATAAAGCTGCACCCACGCGTGGGTTGCGTCGGACGTGGCGCGGGTCCTGCCGGAATTGCCTGTGTAAATGTATCCGCAGACGTAGCGAGCGGGGATGCCAAGGAGCCTGGCCATCGTGATAAATAAATTCGCGAAATCCTGGCAAACACCCTTGCGCCGGTGCATCACTTCGTAAGGCGTGGTGCTGCCATGGGTGGTGCCCGGCGAGTATTCAAAATCGTGGAAGAGCGCCAGGTTGATGCCGAAAAGCGTTTCCATCAGATCGCCATTGTTTCGGCGGACGAAGGACATGGCGTACTCGAAGATGTCCTGCAACTCCGTGTCGGGCAGTTCAACAGGCACGAGATAAGGGTGAAGCATCGTGCGCTGCGAAGGCATCCACATCAACGGAAACTGCGGCCGGATTGGCAGGTTCGCAAATGCGAATGAATCTGTGTCGAGTAGCTCGACGAATGAATCGGCGGTGATGGTAAGCTCGGTGTACGGCTCATTCAGCTCGAAGCGGGTGGCCCAGTTGCCAAAGACGTCGTCGTAATCAATGACCTGCGCGGCGGGGCTGATGCTGAGGTGATAATCCAACACCGTTTGTTTCCAGTCATCCATGGGGTGCAGATGCAGGTGATGGATGCTGCGCTCGATCGGGTGATCGTAACGGTAGTTGGTGGTATGGCGGACGCGCAGCCGCCGGACGCTTTGGTTCATAGATGCACCCTCCCGCCAAGCGATGTCCCGAAGCCGACGGTCGATCAATAGTTGTAGCTTGAGCCGCGGCCGGCCGGAACGGGGAAAGTGGCCGCTGGTTGTTTTATGACGCTGGATGTTTGGCGGCCGTCACTTCCACTTGCTCGATCTTGTACTTCTTGTCGGCCAGAAGTTTTAGGATTCCTTTGTCGCCGATCAAATGGGCTGCGCCGATGGCGATGAAGGCCTGCTCCTTACCGTTCAGATAGCCCTCGATTTTGTCGGCCATGGCTGGATTGCGATCGGTGATGAGCTTCTGTTCCACGACCGCCAGCTCGGGATGTTCCTTGAAACTCTTGTTGAGCATTGCGTCCATTTGAGCCGGATCGCCGCTTAGCCAGGCATCGCGCAGGCGGCCGATGCCTTCCTGAAGATTCTTCGCATCAAGCAGGGCCGCCATCAGCATTTTTTCCTGGAGATCGTCGGGAAAGCCTGCAAGAAGGTTCATCTGAAACTCCGCGGTTTCCAGCTCTTCGACTTTTCTTTTGTCCTTCATGGCGGCGTCGAGAAAATGTTTGTCGATGCCCAGGTTGGGGTCCATCCCCATTTTCTGCATCGCCACGACCTGAAGCGTCATCCCCGCCATCCACGGCCTGAAGGTTTCAAACATGGGAGCCGGAAGCTGATTGTCATCGCAGTATTTTTTCAGGGCCGTCCAAGTCGCGTCAGAGACCTTTTTGGAGAGCGTGTCGCCGTTGCTGTACATCCCTTTGTCCTTGACAAGCATGAGCATCTTCGGCGGATCAAGCTTGCTCATGTCTATTTCCTCAACCAGGACGGTCGACTTGGCAAAAGCATCTTCAATTTCCTGGGGCAATGGATACATGTCTTTACTGGCGACGTGCATCGAGCCCAGGAAGTGAACACTGTGTTCGCCAGAAGAAACCTTCCAGAAAAACGCGCGGGTGGTCGGCTGCTTTTTCTCATCGGCCGAGGATTGGCGGGCGGGGGTAAGGAGGCCAAGGAGAAGGGCGACAAGAAGGATATAGGCGGAACGGGCCGGGCGGGGGTGGGTCATTGCGTCACCTTGGTTAGAGATGCGGGACGGGGAGCAGTGTAGTGCGCGGGAGGATGGATGCAAATATTTGGGTGGCGGGTTGGCATCAGGTTGAATTGGGGAAGGGGGTGAGGTAGGATTATTTAAGATTCGCGGGTGTAGCTCAGTGGTAGAGCGTCACGTTGCCAACGTGAATGTCGAGGGTTCGACCCCCTTCACCCGCTTCAAAACCCCATCCCTGCCGGATGGGGTTTTTTGTTGCCTATCACTGCCATGTACAAGAGTTAAGGTCAATCGATCCGATCTCTGCTGGTTGCCAATGGGTGCCAAACATTCCCCTATCGGGGCCGATGTACTAGTGACGCTTTCGCGCCACCGAGCCGAATGGACATCGGTACCATCCGTCCCAGTCGCGATCATTCTTTGCGGTTCTTCCCCAACTGCGGGCAGCATCTCCACCGCGCCTGCCATGTCGAAGATGCGTGGATCCGTGTAGACGTTCATTGTCAATCGCATGTCCGTGTGTCGCATGAGACTCATGGCCACCCGTGGCGCAACTCCGACTTTTGCAAGCATGCTGCCGTAAGTGTGCCGAAGCGCATGAAAATCCGCACGGCGCCCATCAGCGTCTTCAAAGTCAATGCCAGCTTTCACCAGATACCGCTTGTGCGAGTCCATCGATGGAAGCGTACGACAAACCACGTCACCGTCGCCGGCCTCGCCACGCGCCTTCTTTAACATTTCGCTGATATCGCGTCGCAGCGGTAGCACGTCCGCACGTTTCGCCTTAGTCGTTTCTGCCCGCAACTGAATACACGGCATTGGGGCGTTTAGCTTTACGTCGCCCAGCGCAGTTGCTTGAGCTCGTCGCGTCGCAGGCCGGTGGCGAGAATCAGACGATAGGCCAGCCGATGTCGGGGCAGCACTGACGCAAGCAGTTTGGTTATCTCCGATTCTGTGAGCGCGCGACGCTGGCGACGCAGTTGGCCTGCTGTCTCAACCGGAGCTACATCCGTTAGCGGATTTGCCGCCATTCGTTTTCGTCTTATAGCCCAGAGACAGAACGCCCCAACCGTCTCCAGATAGTGATTTTCCGTTCGTGCTCCCATTGGCTTGATATTGGTTCCAGCCTTTGCGGCATGGCCAACCGTACTTGTGGCGGTTTGACGCCAGCGAATGAAGGCTTCAGCGCTGATGGCACCTAGCGTGCCCCAGCTACATTCGTCAATCAGTCGAGCCATGCGGGACTCGCAGAGTCGCACGTACACATCGTTGCGATTCAACTGCTTGAGTTCAGCAATCCAGGCGGCGACGTGCTCCACCAGCGGTCGGCCGCGATGAGCCTTGTAGATGTCTTCGAGACCCTCGGCACCTTGGGCCTTAGCCTTTTCAAGCTTTGCTCCGAGTTGTTCGGATGCCTGCCGATCCGTGTACCCTTTGACCCGCTTGATCCGGCCATCAATCGCAACGGCAACGGTGTAGAAGCGGGATGACACCTGCTCTGTCTCAACCCTTGGCTTCGCACACGATCATAATGTTGTGAGTGACGACGCGTAGCAGCAGCTCCATCGACCTGCGGCGGGCGGTCGTGGCCCGAAGGGCGGAGCCGAGGTTGCGTTTGATCATGCTGTTCACGGTCTCCACCTGCCACCTCTGGCCGTATTTGTTCTTGTCGGCCTTGCGCTTGAAGCGGTTGCGCATGTTACGGCGGTGGCGTGTCGTCGGCGGCTTGGCAGATGGCCGTCCCGCCTTGGGCGGGATGATTGATTGGATGCCCAGGTCCTGGCGCGAGATGCAGTGGTTGGCCTCGGAGTCGTACCCGGCGTCGGCCACGGCAGTCTTGACCGTCGCCCGCCGATAAGCGTCCAGCAGCAGCGGCTCGAAAAACTTCTGGTCGCCGCCCGCCCCGGTCGTCGCCCGTGCGGCGAGGATCAGGTGGCAGGCCGTGGCAACCGCCAGCGACAGCTTGGGCAAACGTTTGACGGTGCGGCGGCGACGGCGGTTCACCTCGGGGGCGTGGGCTCCGCCGCGCTGTGTCGTCTGTCGTTTCGCCCGCCTTTGTGCCTGTTTCTCGGCTTTCTTCCGGGCTTTTTTTTTCTCCGCGCCGCCTTGGCTTCCGCGGCGGCGCTCTGCCTGCAGCGCTTCTCGAAGTGGCGGCTGACGTGGCGGCTTTCGAACATGCTGCTGTCCAGCGCCACCGGCTTGACACGCCCCTGGATCAGCCCCTGCTCCTCGGCCCACGCCGCCTGCTGGTCGAGCATGCGGTTCATCAGGCCGCGTTTGACCAGCCTCTCGAACGCCCGCCAGAGCGTGTTGTGGTCGGGGGCCTTGCCGTCCTTCACGCCGATGTCTTTGAGCCAGTCCGGGCTGTCGGCCAGGAGCGCCTCGATGCCGCGGTAGCTTTTCTTCTGGTGCTCGCGGAGGACCAGGCAGGCGAAGAGCTGCGGCTGGGTGAAGTCTTTCCGGCTGTAGTCACTCGCGTAGGCCGGCAGCAGCGGTAAAGCGAGTTGGTAGGCCTCGATCAGCACCTTCCGTGGTGATTTGCAGGTTTCCATCCCGCATCATCTACACGGAAGCCGGC
Source organism: uncultured Phycisphaerales bacterium (assembly GCA_963788015.1). Classification (GTDB taxonomy): domain Bacteria; phylum Planctomycetota; class Phycisphaerae; order Tepidisphaerales; family Tepidisphaeraceae; genus JBBRHH01. The sequence continues at coordinate 228,419 of CAWBEY010000003.1, read as the reverse complement.
GGTCGCGCTACCGAACATGCGCCTAACTTTGGGAGGGTTTGAGACAGAGCAGTATCTACGCCTTTCTCAACTGTTCCCGCAATTCTTGCTGCACAGTGCGGGCAGTCGCAGATGACCTTGTGACAGGCTTGGCATTTGAACTCACGTCGCGGCCGCCGTTCGAATACATTGACTTGCACACCTACCTGTTTGTCTAACCAGTTTTTTACCCAGCGGTGAAATTTTCGTCCCCGTTCAGTTTTTCCGTCGTACGACGTGAACACGAGCGTGCCATCATACGTGTAGTTTTGAGCGCCAATCACTTCGGCGGCGCGACGTGCAAGCACGTATGGAAGCTCTTTCCAGTCAATCTTGAATTGTGCGCCATTCGGACCGGTAACTTCAGACTCTCGATTGTTGAGTAAGATTTGGAGATTCCAGAAGTTGATGAAAACGCGAACACGGTGGGGACAGTGATCGTTGATCCGACCGGTGCCGTTGCGATAGCTGTCATAGCTTTGCCCACAAAAGAGTGCAGGGGTTCGCCATTTGCACGGCGAACCCCTTTCCCGTAAACCGTGTCATCGTCACGACGATTCAGCGGCTCTACTCGGTGCTGACCGGTCAGCCTGGCCTGGCCGAGGAAGACGAAGACCGTTCCGCTTATGAAGGCCCCGGCCCGTTCAAGAAGCCGCCGGTACCGATCACGTACAACGCCGCCATCCCGCCCGAGTTCTTCGACGCCCTGATCGTCGATGAATGCCACCGCTCCATCTACAGCGTCTGGGGCGACGTCCTGAAGTACTTCGACGCCTTCTTGTCGGCCTCGCCGCCACGCCCAGCAAGCAGACCATCGGGTTCTTCAAACAGAACCTGGTGGTGGAATACACGCACGAACAGGCCGTGGCCGACCGCGTCAACGTCCCTTATGACGTGTACGAGATCAAGACACTAATCACCGTCGGACTGAGGGGATGCCTTCGCTCTTGTTAAGCGGTTCTTCTTCAACCTTGATCTACTCAATCTTCAACGCACCTTTGCAGCCTATGGCGCACGGTATGGAAGAGGAAAGGAGCAGTACGCCAGAAAGACATTTCAAGATTGGCGGATCGGAGGCCGGACGATGAGCGGCATGGGCGGGAGGCGACTGTTCGAGATGCTGCCGCAATATATGCCCGCCAACCTAAAGCACGATGTTGTCGAGTCGCTCTGGCGGCAATATGCTCCCGAGAGCAAGACGCGGGTAATCGTGGGGTGGGGAGTCAGTGAAGCCGACTTCTGGCCTGTATTCCGAACGCACCTCGGCACCCTGATGGCGACACACTTTATTCCGGCGATGTTGGCGAGGCAGTTTTCGTGGCTGGATGGTGGCGACGTCCAGGTCACTCAGCAATTCTTAAACGCCCTGCGCACCAACGAAGCTGGCCTGGCGTTGGAAGCGGCAAAAAACGTGACGGAGCTGCTTTTTGAACAGGTAAACCGGCAGGATCGAATTGAAAGACACTTTGAGCACAGTTTTGTCACCCGCAAGCATCATTTTTCGATTGCCTTTGACCCGAAGCAGCGAGGGGTCGTCATCAACCGAGCTGAGCGGTACCGGCCGCCGACGCCCCCAAATCCCTTTGTTCAATGGCTCGACGATTTCGCACGAAGCGCAGGACGTGAAGGTGTGGATGAATCGGTGCAGGCATATTGAAGATTGGACATTATCGATCAACTCTTTCAAGAAACGAGGTTCGATCCCTTGCCGCGGGTACAAAACAATAAATACATAAAAGGTTGCATATGGCCCATGTCAAGTTAAGCTATAGGCGATAAACGTATCCAGAGCGCGTTTATGTGAGGGCAACTCATTTCGCGGACCTTTCGTACGATTTTGACGAGGCTCGAACGAGGCATTTTAAACATTAGGTGAGACCAAAATTCACCAGCGTCCTTTATCTCCCCCGTGACAAGCGGTTGAGCGAATAGCTCATCTAACCGACTTGTCCGCCTTCGTTTACGCTCGGCACGTCTGCGTATTTTCGTAAAGTTGCCCGCTAGAACGTCCGCGCCGGATAGGCCGAAAATCAACTGAGGAGTGAGAATGTCTCACGACATCGCGTCACCTAACGTCGCACGCAAAGTTTCCAAGCAGGCCCCGAAATTCAAAAAACGCACGAGGCGCGGAACTGCCTTGGCTGCTGCAGTGGCCGGGCTAGGGTTTTTTGGCAGTAACTCAGTCCATGCCGCTCATGGCACCAGGACATGGACTGGTGCGGCTAATAGTAACTGGGATGCGACGAGCGTGAACTGGGACAACAGCGGGACGGCCACCGCCTGGACCACAAGTGACGCTGTGTTCGACGGCACTGGCACCGGGTTGTCTCTCACTGTGGATAATTCAGGCGGGCTCATCTCCGTCGGCGACATGACATTCAGTGCCGGGGGCTACAACATTAGTGGTGACACGCTCACCCTGGTTGCCGGAAATACAACGGCGGGAACCTCCACGCTGAATGTCGGCAGCGGTTTGACCGCCACCATTAGCGCGGTGCTTGACGGCACCAGCGGCGTTACGGTAGCCAAGGCCGGCAATGGTACCCTAGTGTTAAACGGCAATAACACCTATGCGGGCGGAACCAGCCTCGCGGCCGGCACGTTATCGCTTGGAAACGACAATGCACTCGGAACGGGAAGCCTTGCATTCAACGGTGGAACGATTCAGTCCAGCGGGGGCAGTCGCACCATCGGCAACGCTGTCAACTTTGGTGGCGATGTTACAGTCGCGGGGGTTGACAACTTTACGTTTAGCGGCATCAACACCTTGACCGGCGACCGCACGGTCACTGTCTCAAATACTGGCGTAACCACGATCAACGCCCTGGGTGAAGATATCACCGGCGGACGAGCCCTTTCCAAGGCCGGCGGCGGCACCTTGGTTTTGACTGGGATCGGAGCCTACACCGGGACAACCACCATCTTCGGCGGCGAAGTGCAGGTGAACGGCTCACTCGCTTCCGCCTCTGCCGTCACCCTCACTGGCGGGTCACTCCGCGGCACAGGCACTGTAAATGGGACTGTCAGCCTCTCCGGCGCTTCCATTATCGACGGAGGCGTTGGCAGCACCATTGGCACGTTGCATACGGGCGCACTCAGTCTAGGCGCCGGCAGCACCGTTGCAGTTCACATTACGCGCAGGGGCGAATCAGGCGGACAAAATCGTCGTGACTGGCGCGGCCGTCATCGATCCGATTTCGAACCTCACTTTTATCAATGCCGGGGCCGATCAGGGTAAATACGTGTTGCTGACCGCTTCGGGCGGCGTCAGCGGCACGTTCGGTAACGCCACGCTCGTTCCGTCCAACTACAAACTGGCTTATAGCGCGGGCGAAGTGGATCTCCAGCACCTGGCCACCCCCGCCATCACGCTCTCCGCCCCGGCCGGTTCAACCCGCTATCTCAGCAACACCACCGCCGCCGGCGCAATCACCGGTACCGTCAGCAACACCGCCCCCTCCGGCTCTTTTGATCTTGCGGTGGCCCTCAGCAGCGCCGGGCAGCTTACGGCGAGTAGCTTTGTTCCCGTCAGCTCCACAGTCACGGCCGGTGGTTCGACCACCTTCAGCGCCGATCTGGTCACCGGCAGCACGGTGGGCAGCCGCACCATCCAAGTCACCGAATCCGACTCCAACGCCAGCCCCACGTCGGCCACGACCAGCTCAGTGAACGTGACGATCGTCGATCCACGCACGCTCTCGGCCAGCTCAACGGTCAGCTTTGGCCGGTATCTCGTGAACACGCTCGGCAGCGGATCGACTGCCGTCACCAGCACCAGCGGCAACCATGGCACTGTGGCCGACGCCACCCTCAACAGCGGTCCCAACACCATCAGCAGCTTCTCGGTCACTGGCAATGGCGCTTTGTTCAATGGCTCGAACACGACCGGAACGCCCTCTGGCCTGGTGAGTCTTTCCCGCAATTTCGGAGCCACCACCGGTACTCAGACTGGCAGCGTCGTCCTGAGTGAAGCCAACGGCGCTTTGTCTGGAGAATTCGCCGGCGGCGTTAACGCACTGACTGTAAGCTACTCGGCCGATCCTCTTGCCTTGCGCGTGATCACCAATGGCAGCACGACAAGCCTTGGAACGCTTCACGCTGGTGCGGCTGTCAGCGTCACGTCAAACGCTTTCACCACCACTGGCATCAATGACACGACCACCAGCGTGCGCGTGGCCACTTATGGAGGCGCCCGAGCAACGGCCTGACCCTGACCGGCGGCCCGACAGATTTCACCGGTACGCTCAACTCCGCCACCCGCACCATCAGCGGCACAATCAGCGGCACTGGAGCCATCTCCGGCAGCTTCGCCCTTCCCGCGACCACCTTGGAAACCGGGCTTGGGGATACTTATTCCAACGTCGCCGTCGGCTACACCGCAACGGTCTATTCCGGCCAAAGCACCTGGACCGGTGCGACTGGCGGGGCGTGGAATAGCGTTGGCAACTGGCTGGCCGCGGGCGGCGTGCCGGGGCTCGATGCAAACTTTACCGGCGTCGATACCGCCACTTTCGGCAATACGGGCAGCAGCGTCACAGTCAACCTCGGCGCCAGCAGCCCCAACCTCAACGCCATCACCTTCAACGGGACCGGGAGCTACACAATCGCTCAAGGCAGCAGTGGCACCGGCACTATCACTCTCGCCGGCACGACGCCCAGCATCACCGCCGCCGGTACGCAAGTGATCAGCGCCTCCCGTGACGCTGGGGGCCGATACGACGATGACGGCAACCAGCAGCGGCGACCTCCTCACGATCTCTGGCGTCGTGAGCGGCGCGAAGGTCTTAACCAAGGCCGGCGCGGGCACCCTATCCCTGACCAACTCGGGCAACACGTACGCGAGCACGGTGATTTCCGGCGGTATTGTTCAGGTTAGCACACCGGGCAACCTTGGTGTTTCCGGCGGAGTTTCCCTGGGCGGCGGGGCGTCTATGTCACCAGCGACACCGACCCGACCACCTTCGCCAATCCTCTAACGGTGACGGCCAACTCGGGGATTCGTGTTGATCCGATTTCCACCGGGTCAGGGCAAACAGAAGTATTTCCTTCCCTCACGTTCAGCAACGTGGCGACGTTGCAGGTATCTAGCAGCAATGCTTATAGGCTGAACATCAGCGGCGTCACGACCTTGAACGCGAATGCGACGTTCGACTTGTCGGGCGGCGTTGTGGGCGGGTCGGGGAGCGCGATCGTCGCACTTCTTGGAGGCGTCACTGGCGGCACCAAATCATTGACCCTGGCCGCCACATCCACGGGTGGTTTGAACATTAACGGCGCCAGTTCCTATACGGGCGGCACGAACGTTTTTGGCGGAAATCTAAATTTGAACGCCACCAACGCCCTGGGCACTGGGCTATTGACTGTGAGCGGGACGGGAGCGGTATCGGTTGGAGCAGGCACAAATGACTCAGTGGCCGGTCTGAACATGACGGGCGGGCAGATCACTATCTCTGGAGGCAGCGTCGCAAAATTGATCTTAGCGAGTGATGTGACGACGAACGCGTCAGGAACACAAGCGAAGATCATCGGTTCCGGTTCGCCGCTGGGGCAGTTGGATTTGAACAATGCACCGCGCACTTTCACCATCGCGCAACAGACGGCCGGCACGGCCGACATGATTATCTCAGCCGTGATCCAGAACGGTAACTTGGTTAAAGCCGGTGCGGGACAGTTGAACCTCACGACAGCCGTGAACACGTACGGCACGACCACCATCAACGCCGGCATTCTTTCGGTTGCGGGCGACACCACTCTTGGTGCGGTTCCAGGCAGCGCAACACCAGGGTCGATCACTTTCAATGGCGGCACATTGTTGTTTGCCGCACCGACAACGCTGACAGCGAATCGCGGGATTGCCTTGGGGTCGGCTGCCAGCAGCACCACCACCATTGGAACCATTGATAACGGCGGCGGCGCGTTCAGTTATTCTGGAATCATCGCAGGTGCGGCCGGCACAGGGGCGATTACGTATCAGGGCAATGCCATTGACACGTTTTCAGGATCTAACACTTACATTGGCGGCACTAACATCAGCGCCGGGACAACTCTTAAGCTCGGCAACATTGCCGCTCTTGGCAGCGCAGCGGGCGCGGCCGCCGTGGTTGCGACTGGAGCAGTGCTGGATCTCAACGGGCAGAACATCGCCGGCAAGGCGTTAACTCTGAACGGCACGGGTATTTCAAATGCTGGCGCGATCATCAGCAATACGGGCACGGGTGCAGATAGCGGGACAATCACGCTGAACACGAACAGCAGCATCGGCGGTTCTCAGCCAATTACTCTCTCTGGCGTTATTGGCGGCGGCTCCTCCACATTGACGTATGTCGGCTCCAGCACTCTGAACCTGAGCGGCGCAAGCGCCAACACCTACACCGGACTCACCACGGTCAACAGTACTGGCACGCTGAACTTAACCAAGTCCGCGAATGTCAACGCGGTCGGCGGAAACCTCACTGTGTCGGGCACTCTGATTACAGCCGCCAGCGAGCAGATACCAGATACCGCCACCCTTACCTTTAACGGCTCAGCAGCCGTCGGCTGGACGACGGGCGCGTTCACCGAGACCGTGGCCAGCATCATTCAAACCGGCGGAACGATAGTCGCCAGCACCGGAAGCAGTATCACAACGGGCAGCTTGTCGCTTACGGGGATCTCGGGCGCCTACCTCGCCGCCAACTCCTACGCAATGGGCAACACCGGCGGCTCAACTACATTGACAATCGGTTCGGGGGGTTTAACGCTCTCCGGCAGCACCATTCATACCGATGCGAATTCTGGCATCACCGGCGCTTCGCTAATCAAACTCGGCGGCGACGTCACGAGCTCCGGCACGTCGTCCATCGCGGTCGATACCGCTCCCAGCACCGGCTCCGATAAACTTGATCTTGGACTAGCAACGCGAACTTTCAATGTGACTGGGACATTGACTGTAGCCCCCGTCATCACGAGTGCTACTTCTACGACCGGAATCACAAAGACCGGGGCGGGCACGCTGACGTTGTCCGGTGTCAACACATACACCGGCACGACAGCGATCAACGGGGGCATTCTCGCGATCAATGCGGATACAGGGATTCATTCCGCCGTGCCTACTTTCGGCGGCGGCACCCTTCAGTTCAACAATTATTCCAGCGCGTTCGCCTTTGCTAACACCGCCGTCAACCTTGGTGCCGCTACCGGGGGCTCCTCGACCGATTCAGGGGCAATCACCGGGACGTCATCGTTAACCTTCAGCGGCCCGGGGACGTTGATCCTTTCCAACGCCGGAAACACCTACTCCGGCGCCACCACCATCACGGGCGGCATCCTCTCGATCGGCGCCAGCGCGAACATCGGAAACGCGTCTTCTACCAATACCATCGGCATCAGCGGCGGCGGCGTTCTTCAATCCACAGGAACCTTCGATCTGACGGCCAATCGCACCATCTCGCTGGGTGCCGGCGGCGGCGGGCTTGACGTCAGCGGCGCTAACACACTCACCGTCTCGGGCGCCATCAGCGGCTCAACTGGACTGACCAAAACCAACACGGGCACCGTTATCCTCAGCGCGACCAACAGCTCATTTTCCGGCCCTGTAACGGTCAACGCCGGCACAGTTTCCATTGCCGCCAGCAGCAACTTCGGCGACGCCTCGGCCACCAACACGCTGTCTCTTGCCGGCGGTGCATTGCAGTCCACTGGTACTTTTGACTTGGGCGTCAATCGAACGGTGGCTTTGGGAACGGGTGGCGGCGGCATCGACGTGACCGCTAGCAACGTCCTCACCATTTCGGCGACAATCAGCGGCGCCACGGGGCTGACCAAAACCAACAGCGGCACGCTGATCCTTTCGTCGGCCAGCAACAGCTACGCGGGGACGACAACGATCAGTGCCGGCACCATAAAGCTCGGCAGCGCCGGCAGCGGCGCCAACGGACCGTTGGGCACGATTGCCGGTGGAACCACGGTGAGCGCCACCGGAGCCGCACTGGATTTGGGTGGATTTACGCTGGCGGCTGCCGAACCCCTCACCCTCACCGGCACTGGCGTCGGCGCCACGGGTGCGCTGACCAATTCCGGCGGAGCCGCCACCTACAGCGGAGCAATAACGATCAATGCCGCGGCAACCTCCGTTGGCGGCAGCGGCGACATCACGCTCAGCTCAGCATTCGCGACCAACGCGAACAGCTTCAACAAGGTTGGAGCGGATACGCTTACGCTGACCGTAAACAGCCTGCGCACCGGTGGAACTTCAATCGATGCCGGGACATTGCGATTGACGTCTGCGACGGCGGCTGGAACCTCCGCCGGGACCATTACGTTGAACGGTGGCGGCCTCACACTGGCCAGCGCCACGGGCACGGCATTCGGGCCTTACCCGATAGTTGTGGCCAACAATTCAACCCTTACCTCTGACACCGCTGGCGGTACCACGGGTGTTACACACACAAACCTTGGAACTCTTCTCGATTGGCGCATTTACGTTAAATGTCGGCGGCGGCGGCAACGTCACCACCGGCACCGAGGGAATTACTCTTGGGGCCACGACCCTGACCGGCGCCGCCACCTTCAATATCGCCAACCCAACCAGCGGCGGCACGACGCTTTTAACTCTGGGCGCTGTGACCAACAGCACCTTCACGCCCATCATCAGCGGCACTGGCAGCATGGCGCAGTCAGGCGTGTGGGCGCGGGCAGCGGCGGCATCACTTACAGTGGCACCGGCACGCTGACGCTCAATCAGGCCAACACCTTCACCGGCATCCTGACTTTGAACAGCGGCACCGTGGTTGGCACCTCCGTCGCCGGAGCACTGGGCGCCGGGACAATCTCACTGGCTGGCGGTAATCTGCAATTGACCAATGCCACGGGAACGAATCTCAGCTTCTCTCGCAACACGACGATCACCGGTACCGCGAAAATCACCTCCGACGTTACCGTTCCCAATAATGCAGGCGACACCTTCACTCTCGGCACCCTCGGCATCAGCGGACAGACCCTCACCATCGCCGGCGGAGCAAACGTCAACAGCGGCACGGCCGGCATGACGTTCGGCACGGTTACTCTTTCGACCGCCAACCCCACGTTCACCATCAACAACCCGGCGGCCGGCGGCACAACGGTGTTGACATTGGGCGCAGTAACCAACAGCACCTTCACACCCACCATCAACGGGACCGGCAACGTGGTGCAGACGGGCATTTGGGGTGCGGGCAGTGGCGGCATTACCTACAACGGTTCTGGCACATTGACGCTGAATCAGGCCAACACCTTCACCGGTGCCCTGGCCGTCAACAGCGGCACTGTGGTGGGAACGTCAGTGGTCGGCGCCTGGCGCGGGCACACTAAGCTTGGGTGGAGGCACGCTGAGCTTGACCAACGCCTCCGGCACGAACCTGAGTTTCTCACGCAATACAACCGTAAGCGCCACGTCCACGATCATTTCTGACGTGGCAGCGGCCGCCACCTCGGGCAATACTTACACCCTCGGCACATTGGGCATCGGCGCACAGACTTTGAATATCTCGGGCGGGCCCAACGTGGCCGCCGGCACGGCCGGGATCACATTTGGCGCCACAACGCTCTCAGGCGCGTTGATCTTCAACATCACCAATCCGACCGCCGGCGGAATCTCCTTGCTCACTCTGGGCGCGATCACGGACAATGGCAATCGGCTAACGCTCAAGGGCAATGGAAACTTTGGTCAGTCCGCCGCCTGGTCGGCCGGCTCGGGCGGCCTCACGCTCGACGCCACCTACACCGGTAACGCACTCCTCAGCCAAACCAACCTCTACACCGGCGCTACGGCCGTCAACGGCGGCCTGCTCGAAGTATCCGGAAGCATCGCGACTTCCAGTGCGACCGCAGTCGCATCAGGGCGCAACCTTCCGCCTCGACAGCACCGCGGGCGTGGCTGCCAACTCCGTCACCGTGGCCGCCGGCGGTACACTTGACCTTGGAGGCGACGTCAATCCCGCCACCGTCCTCAACGCCTCCTCAACCTTTACCGCTCTCACGCTTCACGGTGTAAACACCTTCACCGCGGGCGGCAGCAACGCATTGAACTTCCAGACACTGCCCAACGGCGCTAACCTCCGGTTGGGGGCCAGCAGCGCCAGCTCAATCGCAGCAGGGGTGACGCTCACTCCCGATTCAGGCAGCAAAACCCTTCGTTTTGGCGGCGGCGGAGCATACCTGTCCCTATACAACAGCCTCACGGATGCTGTTTCCGGCACAGTCGTTGAGATGAACGGAACTGGCACCACCACGCTTGGCGCAGCCAGCACCTATACGGGTGGCACGAACATTCTGGGCGGTACATTGCGCCTGTCCGCGATGTTGAATTGGGCACGGGGTCGATCACCCTCAATGGCGGCATATTCCAGTCTGGAACCGGCACCACGGGCACCGGCTTGACTGACGTCGGCAACATGATCTCGCGCAACATTGCCATCGGGGTCAATGGCGGCGCGATCGATATGCAGAACGCTGGCGGCGGCGGCGTGCCGTCCCTCAGTGTATTGACCTACACCGGCACGCTCAGCGGCAGCGGTCCGCTGTCGAAAACGGGCTCTGGAACTCTGAATCTCGTCACCAATCAATCCGGCTACACTGGCGCGCTGACACTTGCATACAACGCGGGCACCGTGAAGCTGATTAACAACGGCACGTTGAACAACGCCGGCTCGGGCGGGCCCAGCTCGATATCGATCTTCACTGGCTCAACGCTGGCACTGGACAGTTTCAACGCGCTAAACTCGCAGTTCGCCGCCGTCAATAATGCCGACCGTATCAACGATAACACGCCAATCATCCTGGCGGGTGGAGCGATCAATTTCGATGTTGCGACAAGCGGCGCGCTGCGAGAGAAGGTGGGGACTGTCACCCTGGCCCAGGGAAGCAGCAACGCGGTGGCTGCCAACGCACATACCCAGGGTGCGGAACTCGAAATCACCAATCTGGTGCACAATACAGGTGGCATATTGGTGGCTAACGCGGCAACCGGCACGCTCGGTACTACGGGCGCCGCTGGTCGCGTGTTTATCGACGCCATCGGCGGAGTGGCCACGACAAATAATCAAATTCTTCCCGGGTGGGTTACTGCCGCCGCCGTCAATTTTACCGCCTATAACACAACATTTGGCCTCGGCGCTATCGGAACGGCCAATTTCCCCGCGGCGGATGCCGTTAACGTCGTCACTGCCGCCGCAGTCGCCGTGACTGGCGGCGGTCAGACCGTCAATACCGTCAATCTTACTTCAGCCGCTGCTCAAAACATCACTTTCACGGGTGGTACCGACGTCCTCACCTTTGCGCAGGGCGGGCTCATGTTCAACAATGCCACAACAGCTGCAACCCATAGCGTGGGTACCGCGGGCATTCGAGGAGTCCTGAAATCGAGCACGGGAGAACTCGACATTTACCTCGGTTCCAACGCCGCAACGACCGACACAATCGAATCAAACATTGCCGACGGCCCCAACGCCGGCGGCACGGCCTTGGTTGCCCGCCGCCCCGGCACGCTGGTGATCAATGCTCCGAATAACACCTATTCGGGCGGCAGCTATTTTATGACCGGCATCACCGCGACCGCCGCGGCAGTTGGGTCGCTGGGCACGGGCGGATCAGTGCTGGTCGATAACGCGCAGTTGAATCTCAATGTCTCCGGCACCACCACCTCCACGGGCGGCTTTACCGCATCGGAAGGGGGCATGATTGTCCTCAACAGCGCCAACACCTATAACGCCACCGGCGACCGATTCACGATTAATGCCGCCAGTGTCATCGAAGGTTTTACCAGCGGGACCGCCCTTACCGGCCTGACCCGCGTCTCGACTCTCACCGCTGGTGGGCAGATCGTGCTTCAGCCTGACGCCATCATAGCCCACCAAGTTGTCCCCGCCGGCGCGGCCGGCGTCGCCGCGAACACTATTCAGGGCCTTGGCACCACGCCCAATTATTATTACGGCATTGGAGCGACTTTCGGGACGTCCACCACGACGCTGCAGGTCGGCGCCGGAACACCCTGGAAAGGCATCAGCACGGATCGCTCGTCCAGATCGTTCACGCAGGGCACGATCATCGCCAACAGCGACTTCACCCTGCAGGGCCTGAACGTCGCGGGTACGTCCGCGACTTTTACGCTCGGCAATGCCCAGAATGCTGCAACCACGTCCATTATCAATCCCACCGGTGGCGGCAAAGTTAACGTCTACATCAGCGGTCCCTTTACACTTGACTCCGGGACCGCGGCCGTTGGGGCGGGCGTCGGCACGGCCAACTACAGTGGTGTTAACAATTTTATCCTCACCCCCGGTAGTCAGATCGTCTTAAACCAGAACAATACATTGGGCGGCGTCGCTGGAACCACCGCCGCTGGTCTCATCGCGCAAGCCGGCAGCACCATTGATATGAGTGGCACGGCCACCGTGGTCGGCCCCATGAACGGCTCCGTCACCCTCGAAAGCGGCTCCCGTATCGTCTTCAATGACAATTTCTCGCAGCTCAGCGGCACAGGCACGATCACCGCATTAACCGGCTCGATCTTCGATATTACCGGCGCCCTTGGCATCAGCGGCACACAGACCGTCAATGTCAGCCCAGGCGTCATCGCGCGTGCCGGCGTGGACTCGATCACCAGCCTTGTGTCGCGCTTCGGCTCGTCAAGCATATATGAACTGGCCGGCGGTACGAACACACTGGTCGCCAGCCCCGCGTCTCCCGCTTCCGTGCTCACACTCTCCGCCACCAGCGGCGTCGGAGGCGTGATAACCAATGACTCGTCGGCCCGCACACTCGCTGCTACCGCCAATGGTTACATCACCATCGGCTCGGGCGGTGGGACCTTTGCGGCCACCACAGGCGCAAACCTGACCGTCGCCGAAGACTTTGACCTGACCACTAACACGCTGAACATCGGCAGCGCGGGCAGCACCGACGGCCTGCTCAAAGCCGGCAGCGTGCTCGTGAGCGCGGCCGGAAATCGAGGCACTCTTGGAAGCATCATCAACGTGCTCAGCGGCGCGACATTCGAGCCGACCGTGGCCAACGTGGTGCCCGATTCGACGCGTGTCAACCTCAACACCGGCGCAATTTATGATCTGAACAACGTCGCCGACGTCATCGGTTCCTTGAGCGGCGGCGGCACGATCATCAGCAACAACGGCAGCCCGACGCTGACAGTCGGCGCGGACGGCACCTCGACCACCTTCTCCGGCCTCATCACGACCAACAATCCGGCCCTGCTCAAGATCGGCACCGGCACGCTCAGCTTGACCAGTGCGCCTTACCTCCACCGGCAACCTGACCGTCAGTGGCGGCACCGTAAAGCTATTGAGCAGCGGCGGCGCGGGTGGGACGATCTTATCGGCTACCGACACCGTCAATGCCGGTGGCGCCCTCACCCTCGACAATCGCACTGCTTTGACCAGCGTCAATATCAACAGCCGCCTGGGCGGGAAGGCCCTGACTCTTCAGGGTGGCACGTTCAATTACTTCGGCTCGGACGCGGCCGTGACTAACTCTTCAGAAACCGTCTCCACGCTCGCGTTTGGACTCGGCGGCAGCGCCATCAACATCACGCCCGCCACCAGCGGCACCACCACAGTTACCGCAACGGCCATCACCCGTGCGGTCGGTGCGACCGCTGTAATCACCGGCACGGGTCTGGGAGGTACGGCGGGCAATAATGTGGCCAACCTGGTTGACACCAACGCATTTCCAGCCGGGTTCATTGTTGGCGGCCTCGGCGGCGCGGGCACGACCACCATCAGCATCGCCCCCTCCATCCTCGGCGATACAACCGTCGGCGGCAGCGGCACCGGATTCGTCACATGGGCCCAGGGCGGCACCGGCGTGCGCCTTCTCACAGGCGGTGAATACGCTGCGTCGCTTGCCGCAGGCGCCACGACCAACGTGATGCTTGCCTCGGGCGCGGCGGCGCTGGGCGGCAACATCACCGTCAACTCCCTGACGCTCAATAGCGGAGCGGCCGTCACCGGAACCGCCGGCCAGGCGCTCACGGTCACCAGCGGCGGCATTCTCGCCACGGCCAACTCGAGCATCAACGTCGGCAACCTCTACTTCGGCGCAGGCGCGGCGGGGACGGTCGAGGGAATCGTTCACGTCTTGAGTGGCGCGACGTTGAACGTGACGGGAGCGATCGGCAACGGCCAGGCGAACTCCGGCACGGTGGGAGGGCTGACGAAGGCTGACGGCGGCACACTGATTCTTAACACTGCCGAGACCTATCTTGGCAATACGACCATCAACGGCGGCATTCTTCGCCTCAACGGCGGCACCAACACTTTGGCCGCTCCGATCCAGGCTGCTCCCGGTTCCGTAGCTCTTCAAATCCTGACGGTAAATGGCGGCGGCACGCTTGACCTTTTCGGCAACAGCCAGCTCGCACTCGAATCTGAATAGCTCCAGCACTCTTGCCCAACACCGGCGGGACCATCACCAATACCGGCGCCGGCACACCGACTTTCCGCGCCAGCCTCAACAATGCGAGTCAAACCTTCGCCGGCGTCATCGGCAGTCTTGATACCAATAACCGCAGCATCAACTTCCAACGTTCTGGCGGCTATACGTTCACCCTCACTTCCCCCAGCAACTACACCGGCACCAGCGTCTTTGACGGCGGCCTGACGATCCTTAAGGACTCCGGCAGCATTCTGAGCACATCGTCGATTGCGCTGCGTCGCACCGAGCTTCAACTGGACAACACGGGTCTGTCCGATATCGCGCGGCTTCCTGCCAATGTCGCCATCACCATGGACGGGGCAGATCTGCTTTACCTGGGCGCCGCGGGTAACGCCAGCGCTCAAAGCGTCGGATCGATCACACTCAATTCAGGCGCTTCCAATATCATGGCCACCGTCGCCAATGCCGGCGGCGCCTCACTGACTATCGGAACATTGAACCGCGTTGCTGGCCAAGGCATCGTTAACTTCACCAATACTATAACTGGTGCGGGCACCACTTCTGGTCTCGCGGGAGCTCTCGGTAACCCGGGATCGCTCAATGCTCACATCATCATCAATAACCTCAACACCACCGGCACCCCCGCCGCTACCACAACGACGCCCTTCATTGGTGGGTGGGCACTGTGGGGCTATAACGACTTCGCCGGCTACGACACCACCAATGGCGTGGTCGTCGCCACCTACACATCCTCGGCAACTTTGCCCGCGTCCAACGCCGCCACGAATCTCAAGCTCACCGCCGCCGGTACCGTTACGCTTCCCGCCGGCGCCTTGACTTCCTACAACTCTATCAACCTCAACGCCGCCTCCGGCAACGTGGCATTCAACACCGCCACTGACACGCTGAACCTGGTCAGCGGCGGGCTCCTGGCCGACCTCGGCGCCCACAGTTTGGGGACCGCTGCTGTTCGCGGAAACATCACCGTCGGCGGCGCTACCGGCACCGCCGTGGGTAATTTCGAGCTCTTCATTCACTCAGTGTCGCAGCCCGCCATCATCAACTCCAACATCATCGATGATGCCGTGAGCAGTCATCTGAGCGTCTATCTCGACAACGGCGCCTACCGCAATCCAGCCGCTGGAACCACCGGATCAATCACCCTCACCGGCGTCAACACCTACACCGGGACCACCTACGTCGGCGGCAGCAGCAATGGCAACACCGCCGTGGGCGCGGGGGCAGGCCAATTCAACGTCGCGCTGTCAGGCACGGCCAATGTTCCAACCATCCCGGGCGATCTGGTCATCACCGGCGGCAATGATTCCAATGCTTCGTTCGTAACTTTGAATGCCGCCGGCCAGATTGCCAGCACGTCGAATGTCACCGTCAACGGCTTGGCCACGCTGGCTTTGAACGGCAGCAATGACACCATCGCCAGCCTCACTTTCAATGACAACGGCGGCAGCTTTAACTATCTTGGCCCCAGCGTCACCACCGGGGCGGGCACCCTCACCGTCAATGGCGCAATCACCAGTTCCAATGTCGACAACTACTATGTCGCCGCTCCCCTGATCAGCGGCCTTCTGAGCCTGCCCTCGGGCGTCTACACCATCCAGGCCGACACCCCCACCGGATCGCCTGCGCAGATCAGTCTCAGCATCACCGCCGCCATCTCCGGCGCGGGCGGCATCACCAAGACCGGCGGCGGCGCCCTGACTTTGTCCGGCGGAAACAGCTACACCGGCAACACCATCGTCAACGCCGGCACGCTCAATGTCAGCAGCACCACCGCGCTGGGCGCGGCGGCCAACAGCCTCAATGTGAACAACCCCAACACGGGCGCGGGAACCGCCGTGATTGTGAACATCAATAATGCGGTGACGATCGGCTCCCTGGCGAGCACGATCGCCAATCCCTCCAGCGGAACCAATTCCGCGACAATCAATCTTGTCGGCGTTGCCCTCACGGATAATCAGGTTGGAAATACCTCGTTCACCGGGGTATTGGCAGGCACGGGCGGATTCACCATGGGCGCGAGCAGTGCGGGCACGCTCACCCTCACGGGAACCAACACCTACACGGGCGTTCTCACCCTCAGTGGCGGCACGCTCAACGCCGTCACTGCCGGAATCAATGGCTCAAACACCACCAGTGGGATCGTTTTCAGCGGCGGCACCCTTCAGGCGGCCACCGGCGGCATCACCACCGGTAAAGCCGTCACCATGACCGGCACCGGTACGTTCGACACCAATGGCAATGATTCCATTCTCTCGGGCCTGATCACCTACACCAGCAACCTCACCAAGACCGGCACAGGTACACTCACCATCAGCGGCGCATCCAACACCGGCGCGGGCGGTCTCACCATCTCCAATGGCACTGTGATGAGCGGCAACACCGCCGTTAACCTGATTGGCACCGGCAGCGTCTTCTTCGCCAACAACGCTAACGTCCCCACCCTTGACCTCAACGGCAACAACCTCACGATCGCGCCGCTTTCTGGGGCCGGAACCAACGGCGTTGTTACCAACAATAACACCGGCACCTCCACCCTCACCATCGGCGCCGCCGGCTCCCAGATCTTCGCGGGCACCATCAAGGACGGCGCCACCGGCAAGATGGCCCTCACGGTCAACAGCGCGGCGGCCACCCAGTTCCTCACCGGCGTCAACACCTACACCGGCCTCACCACCCTCACCGCGGGCATCCTGAACATCAACAGCAACGTGGCCCTGGGTTCTACCTCCGGCACCATCGCTCCCCTGACCCTCACCGGCGGCACCCTCCAATACGCCGTTGGCGCGACCAACACGGACATTTCCGGCCGAACCGTGACTCTCGGAGCCGGCGGCGGAATTATTGACACCAACGGAAACAACGTCACTTTCGCCAATCCGCTGACGCTTGGAACCGGAACCATTACCAAGACAGGCGCTGGGACTTTGTTCCTTGGCGGCACAAACTCATACACGGGCCTCACGATTGTCCGCAACGGCACGCTCAACCTCCAATCCGGCGTCTCGCTCACGGCCACCGTGGGCCTCGATGTCGGCGGAGCGGCTGCTCCGGGCGCTGTCATGGCCGTCAACGGCGGTGCGGTCACGGTCGGCGCTTCCGGCATTGGAATTGGCGAGGCCCAGACCAGCAACCCGAATTCCACCGGCACGCTCTACCTCAGCGCCGGATCTATTACCGCAGCAAACACCAACACAATCGGCTGGAACACGACGGGCGGTACCGCGGCTAGTGGCACCTTCTATCAGACCGGCGGTAGCTATACCCAATCCGGCGGCGATTTTTACGTCGGCGTCAAGGGAGCTGGAAGCGGCGTCCCGGTCGGCGTCTACAACATCTCCGGCGGCACATTCACGGGCGCAAGCGCTAAAACGTTGTTCGTCGCCGCCGGCGGCGGCAGCACGGGCGGCGCTGTGGGTACCTTAAACATCGATGGGACCGCCGCCGTCACCGTTCCCACCAACGGCGCATTTAACACCAGCACAACCCCGGGAACGGCCACCATCAACCTCGGCGGCGGCACCTTAACCACGCCGGCCTGGTCCAGCGTAGCCAGCACCACTTTGAACATGTTCAACGGCGGCAAACTCCAGGCGAACGTCGCCAGTGCGACTTGGCTTGGCAGCACCGGGGCCGTCAACCTATACGCCGGCGCTGGCGGCGGCGTCATCGACACCAATGGCCTTGCCATGACGATCACCCAGGCGTTCGCCAATCCAACCGGGAGCGGCGTCACCTCGTTCAACGTCAACGCCGCCGACTCCACCACCGTCTTTGCCTCCCCTCCCTCTCTCACCTTCAACGGCGGCACCGGCACCAATGCAACCGGCTACGCCACGCTCGATTCCAGCGGGCACATCGCCTCATTCATCATCACCAATCCGGGCAGCTACTCCATTGCGCCCACGTCGGTCACCATCGCCGGATCAACCGAATCACTGACGCCGGTCGTCGCCTCCAACAGCACCGGCGGCCTTACCAAGGTGGGCGCCGGCACGCTCACCCTAACCACCAGCAGCACCTACGTTGGCGGCACGACCGTCAACGCCGGCACGCTCACGATCAACACAGGTGTTGCCCTGGGCGGTGCAACCAACAGCCTCACCGTCAACAACCCCAACTCTGGCGCCGGCACCGCAGTCGTTCTAAACCTTAATTCCGCCCAGACCATCGCGTCGCTGGCCGGAACCGTCGCGAATCCCTCCAGCGGAACCAACTCCGCAACCATCAACCTCACTGGCGCCGCCACCATCCTCACCGTTAACCAGACCGGTAACACAAGTTACGCAAGTGTGCTGGCCGGAACCGGCGGATTGACGATGGGTGCTTCGGGCACCGGCGCCCTGACGCTCTCTGGCGCCAACAGCTATACCGGCGGCACCATCCTCAATGGTGGCAACCTGGTCCTCGGGAGCAGCAACGTTATCACCGCCGGCGCCATCGTCAGCGGACCCGTCGGCACTGCTGCGCTCACCTTGAGCGGTGGCAAGCTCTCTGACAACGGCGGTGCAAGCGTCCTGGCCAATGCCGTCAATATCAACGCCGGCACCTCCAGCTTCGGCGGCACCGGCAGCCTCACTCTTGACGGTTCGGGCGTGACCACTCCCACCGTCGTTACCCTCTCCGGCACCCCCACCCTCAATGTCACCAACACCACTATCTTCGCCAGCGCCGTCACAGGCACCGGCTTCACCAAGACCGGCGCCGGAACGCTGGAATTGAGAAATGCAGCAAACAGTTTCGCTGGGGGAATCTCCGTCACTGGCGGCACGCTCCGCCTGAACAATGCGGGCAACAACGTCACCGGTGCCAATGCCATCAGTGTCAGCGCTGGGTCCACCCTCGTCAGCACGAGCCTCGTCAATGGCGCCGTGACCATCGGTAACGGCACCACGAGCGGAGTCCTCGATCCGCATTTGAACTCGACCAGCTTCGGCACGATGACCATCGCCAATGCCTTGACCCTCAATACAGGCTCGGTCCTCGACTTCAATTATGGCTCGGGCAGCACGGATCAGATCAATTTGACCGGCGGGTCGGGCATTCTCACCCTGAACGGCACAAGCACCCTGAATCTCGTCCAGAACGGCGGCCTCTCCGATGGGATCTTTCAGCTCATTACGTCTCCCAGCGCCGCCCTTGGCAGTGGCGCCATCAACCTTGGCACCGTCCCCACGTTCGGCCATTTCCAGCTCATGAACGTCGTCAGTGGCCAAACCTACAATCCCACGTTTGGGTCGTCATTTACCGCGACCAGTAGTGGTATCGACCTCATTGTCGCCGCCACCCACGACACCTGGACCGGTGCTGTGGACAACACGTGGCAGGTTAATTCGCCGATAACCGGCGTCGGCAATTGGACGTCGGACAGCGGCCCGCAAGGCAACGTTTTTCTCAACGGCGATGCAGTCACCTTCGATGACAACGGCGCCAACCGCAACATCACCGTTGCCGCTGGCGGCGTCCAACCATTCAGTGTCACTGTCAACAACTCCAACGGTATCGACTACACCATCGGCGGCGGAGCCATCGCCGGCACCGGCGGCATTGTGAAGACCAACACCGGCACGCTCACGCTCACCGGCGCCAACACCTTCACCGGCCCGGTCGTCATCAAGCAGGGCATTCTCACCGCCAACTCGATCGCCGACAGCGGTACCAGTGCCTTGGGCTTTGGAACATCTCTTGTCCTGGGTGACACCACCAATAACACCGCCGGCACGTTGCAGTACACCGGCGCCACCGCCACCACCGGCCGCGCCCTGACTGTTGCGGGTCAAGGTGGCACGATCGACACCGGCACCAACAATATCACCTTCAGCGGAGCCTCCACCGGAAGCGGAACAATCACCAAGATGGGCAGCGGCACCCTCGCCCTGTCGTCGGCCGCCAACACTTACACGGGCTCCCTGGCCGTTCAGAACGGCACCCTCAGCACTGCCAGCTTCGGCGCCGGCACCGCAGGAACCACCCTCACAATTGGCAGCGCAGGCAACAGCGCCACTTACCAGTACACCGGAGCGTCCGCCGTCGAAAATCGCGCCGTAGCAACGGCCGGAACTTCCGCCACCATTAACGTCACCTCCGCCGCGACCACCCTGACCCTCGGCGGCAACATCTCCGGCGCTACCGCTCTTACAGTGAGCGGTTCGGGCACTCTGAGCGTCGCTGGAAACAACTCCCAGGCGGGCCTGAAAATTAGCTCTGGCGCCACCGTGAACGCCAACGTCACCGGCGCTAACACCATCCTCGGCGGCGGAGCGGTGACTCTTTCGGGCGGCACGCTGAATGTGGTCGGTTCCAATATCAACCCCGTGGGCCTCTCCGCCAGCCTGTTCCTCCCCAACGCCGGAAGTCCCAACTTGGCGGCTACGATGTTAACGTTCCTCGCCAGCTCTTCAGCGGCGATGCCAAAGACGCTTAACCAGGATCTGACTTTCACGGACAACCCTGCAAGCACATTTTTTAACGCCCCCATCATCGCCAACACCGCCGGCAATAACTTCAACTTCAGCGACCTGTACACTGGCTTCTTCACACCCACCGTCACCGGCGTCCATACCTTCTCGCTCACCGTCGATGACAACGCGGACTTCTGGATCGACTTGAACCGCAATGGCGTCTTCGACGCCGGCGAAGACGTCGTCACAAAACATGGCTCAGGCACATTATCCAACACCACAACCCTCACCGCGGGCCTGAGCTACAAGATCGCCATCACCCACGAAGATACCGGCGGCACCTCCATCATGACCGCCCAGTTCTCCGAACCCGCCGGCGGCACCATCACCTCGCTGACCAATATCAACCCCTCAACCCAGGGTACCCGTTGGACTACCGGCGTTGGCACCGTTGGATTCAGTACGACTGACGTCGTTCTCACCACCGACTCGGTTCTCAACGTCTCCTCTGCCGCCAGTTTTAGAACACTGATCCCCACCGCCGGTCAAACACTCAATCTCACAAGCGGCGCCGTGCGCTTCGCTGGCACCGACCTCAGCACGACTAACCCACTCAAGGTCAACGTCTCCTCCGGCGCCTCGCTGGCGCTGGCGCGCTGGGCGATGCCGGCGGCGCAAGCGTCGTCACCATCACCCAGACCGGGCTGGGACAAGTCACCCTTGACGACACCACCCTCACCGGCACGCTGGCCAGCGGCAGCGCCTACAACCTCAACAGCGCCGGCACTCTTTTCGCCACATCGACCACCGCCGCCACCGCCCTTCGTGGAATGAACATCAACCTCAATTCCAGCGGCGCCGTTCTCAATCTGGCGGCCGTTTCTGCAGGTTCTGCGGCATTCCAGAACGCGATTACCGTGAACGACAATGCGGCGATCAATGTTCTGGCAAGTCAAGCCGTCACCCTCGGCGGCACGATCAACCTCGCAACCGCTGGTAAGACGCTGACCCTCGGCGGCGCTGCCAACAACACCGTCTTCAATACCATCATTAGCGGCCCAGGCGCATTGGCCATCGCCAGCCCCGCAACCGTCACCCTCACCGCCGCCGACACCTACACCGGCGGCACCACCGTCAACCCCGGCGGAACGTTGCTCGTCGGCTCCGACGGCATCAACCCCGGCGACGCCGGCCCGCTTGGCACTGTCCCCAACTCTCCCGCCGTCAGCCTCACTCTCGCCGGCGGCACCTTCAAGGCATCTGGCGCGTACATCCTCAACGCCAATCGAAACATCAACGTCTCCGCCGCCTCCACCATCGACAATAACGGCAATAACTTCACCATCGCCGGCGCATTCACCGGCAGCAGCACCCTCACCAAGCTTGGCAGCGGCAACACCCTCACCCTCACCGGCAATAGCCCCGCATTCACAGGCGCGGTGACCGACTCCACCGGCACCCTCACCCTCGCCGCCGGCGCATCCTTCAACTCCGCGGCTCTCACTGTCAACTCAACTGTCAACATCAATGGCGCCTGGACCGCGACCTCCACCAACCAGAATACCTCCACCGTCAACATCGGCGCCACCGGCAGCCTCACCACCGGCGGCCTCGTCGTCGCCAACACCGGTACCGCCGCCACAATGACCGTCGCCCCCGGCGGCGCCCTTTCCGTCACCGGCGGCAACCTCGACGTCGGCTATGAAAGCAACAACACCGCCACCACCGGCACCCTCGACATGACCGGCGTTTCCAACTTCACCGCCACGGTCGCCAATGTGCGCGTCGGCGTCGGCGGCGGCAGCTCCGCCGCAGCCGCCCAGGGCACTCTCAGGCTCGCAACCAATAACACCATCACCGCCACCGCGCAATTCACCGTCGGCGACAGCGCGGCTGATGGCAATGCCGGCACGCGACTGATCACCCTCGGCACCGGCACCACCACCGTCTATACCCCCAACTTCCGAATCGGCTATGAGAAATACGGCGGCACTCTCCAACTCCAGGGAGCCACTGGCAACCTCAACCTCGCCGCCGACGCCAACGGCGGCTTCGTCACCGAAATTGATGCCGGCTATAACACCGTCAGTGGCACCGGCACCGCTCCTGTTTCCGATTTCAATCTGACCAATGGAACTCTTACTGCCAATGCCAGGATGCTGGTCATCGGCAGCAAAGCCACCGGCGGCACCTCAGGCACATCCGTTGGGACGATGGAGATCGGAAATACCGGCTCTTTCGTCACCAGCGGCAACTCGACCACCATCAACGGCTTTAATCTGGCTCAAACCACAACCACCCTCAACGCCCTGATGATGGGCAGCACCGTCGCGCCGACTGCCACACAAGTGAATGGCACGGGCACCTCCGGCACCCTCACCATCGGAGGCGGCACCTACAACGTCTCCGATACCAGCACCACCGTCTCCACCATCTCCCTTGGCGCCTTGACCGGCCTGACAACCGCCGGAATCACCTACAACAGCGCCGGCTCTCTGATCCTCAACAGCGGCACCATGACCGTCGCTTCCGCCTCCCCCATCGCCATTCTCCTTGGCGACCGCACCGGCGACACCGCCGCCACCGGAACCACCAGCGCCTCGGGCACCCTCACCATCAACACCGGCGCCAGCCTCATCCTCGGCAACGTCAATGGCGTCACCAATACAGGCGGCATCGCCGGCAGCACCTCCGTCACCGGCAACACCACCACCACCAGCACCGTCAACCTCTCCGGCGGACTCCTGGACATGGGTGGAAAAACCCTCGGCACCGCCGCCAATCCCTTCACCAATTTCAACGTCACCGCCGGAACACTTCAAAATCTTCTGGAGTTCAACAACGGCGGCCTGATCACCAAGTCCGGCCCCGGCACCCTCACTCTCGCCGGCACCAATAAGTACAGTGGCGGAACCACCATCACCGGCGGAACCGTCCTCATGAGCGCCATCAACGTCAGCGGCGCAAACATCACCAGCAGCCCAGTGGGCACCGGCCCCGTCACCCTGTCCGGCGGCACGCTTTCCGCTGACGGAACCGGCCGCACCCTCCTCAACGCCCTCAATATCACCGCTAATTCCGGCTTCGGCGCAGCAGGCACCGCCGCCCTCACCATCGACGGAACGTTGGTTTCCCCCAACAACGTCGTCACCCTCTCCAACACCCCCACCGTCAACTTCGGCTCCAACGTCACCATCAACAGCAAAGTCACGGGCACGTCGGGCCTGGGCCTCTCCGGCGCCGGCTCCCTCACTCTCTCGAACAGCGCCAACGACTTCAGCGGCAACGTCACCACCGCCACCAAGCTGACTCTCCTCAACAACGTCCCCATCGCCGGCAGCATCACCGTCAACGCCGGCGGCAGCCTCAACGGCAATGGCATCATCTCCGGCGGCGGCACCGTCAACAGCAATGGTGTGCTTACCCCTCACATCGGAGCCGCCGCCAGTACGCTGACCATCCGCAGTGGCCTTACCCTCGCCGATAGCTCAGTTGCCAATTTCCTCCTCGGCGCCTCCAGTGACGTGATCACCGGCGGCAACTCCGGTGTGCTAACGCTCGCGGCGGGTGCGGAAACAATCAACCTCTCTGGAACCATCGCCACAGGCCAATACCATCTGTTCACGGGATTCAATTCCGTAAACATGGGCAGCAGCTTTGGCAGCTTCCACATTGGCACCACCGGCGTCCCCAACGACGTGAACGTCTACACGTTCGCCCTTGCCGCCGATACCCACGGCATCGACCTCAACGTCATCGCCCCCAACATCTGGACAGGCGCGGCCGACCATGCCGCCAGCAACACCACGGGCACGTGGAACACGACAACCGCCAACTGGTCGAGCGCAAGCAGCTTGTTCGCCGCTCATGACATTCCCCGCTTTGATGATCTCAACAATACTTCGGGGATCATCGCCATCAACGTCGCCTCCTCGGGCGTCAACCCCGACGGCATCATCGTCGCAAGCAACACGTTGAGCTACACCATCGATTCCACGGCCGCCAGCGCCAATGGCGGCATCAGCGGAACCGGCGGCATCACCAAGTCCGGCAGCAGCACTCTCACCCTCATTGGTCAAAATACATTCTCCGGCACCAACACCATCCAGGCCGGCACCGTCTCCATCAACCGCAATTCCGCTCTGGGAACCGGTGACATCGTGCTGGGCGACCCATCCAGCGCAGGCACGACAAGCACGGCCGTGCTGCAATACAACACAACTGGCGACGTCAGCTCCAATCGCAAGTTCACCTTCCTCTCCCAGGGTGGCCCATCCACCGGCGGCGGCACGCTCGACTTCAACGGCCACAATGCCACCCTCAGCGGTACGATCATCGGCAGCGGCCAGATGACCATCAACGCCGACGCGGACATTAATAACAACGTCACCGTCACCCTCACCAACCCCGCTAACGCGCTGACTGGTTCGGTGGTGATTAATCGGGGCACGCTTTCAACCGCGACGGCCTTTGGCACTCCTGCGGTCGGAGCCAGCCTGACGGTTGGCAGTGCTTTACACAGCGCCACTTTCGCCCAGACCGCCGTGGCCGCTAACCTCTCCTCGTCCCTCAACCTCATCATCCCTTCTGCTGCCAACATCAATGTCGCGGATTCCGCCACCACACTCGCTTTCACCGGCACTGCCAGCGGCGGCGCCCTCACCAAAGACGGCGCTGGCGCCCTCACCCTTACCAGTAGCACTTTGACTGGCAACCTCGCCGTCAATAACGGCTCACTTTCCACCAACTTTTTCGGCCCAGCCGCCAACCTCTCCATTGGCAGCGCATTGACCCCCGCCACGCTCCAATACACCGGCGCCGCTGCAAGCCCTGGCGGCACACTAACCATTGGCGCGGGCGGTGGCACGCTCTCCAGCGCCAACAATCTCACACTGAGCGGCGCGGTTACTGGCACCGGCGCTCTCACGAAATCCGGATCGGGGTCAATGGTCCTGACCGGCCAGGTTGCCCTTTCCAATGGCGCATCGGTCTCCAACGGCACCCTCAGCCTCACCAATACCTCTAGCGCAACACCCAACTCTATCACCGGCGCGCTTAATGTCGCCACCGGTGCAACTCTAAACGCCGCTGGATCCGGAACTACTAATTCGATCGGAAGTGCCTCGGTTACCGTCGCCACGGGTGGCACGCTCATCCTCAACAACCCAAGCGCCGTCGGAGCAGCCCCCACTGGTTCCCTTGCGGCTTACTACGCGTTTGACGGAAGTGGCATCGACAAGACGGGCACCCAGCCCGTTGGTACCATTCAGGCCGGCGGCAGTTTCACCTCTGCCACTTCCAAATTTGGCAGCGGCTCACTCAACCTCACCACCGGCAACTCCTACTTCCAGACTAAGGCTGGTGGCGTGGCAACGGGTGCAAATTGGACCTTTGGCACCTGGTTCAAGGGAGGCCACTTCACTACCGCCCAGCAGTGGGCAACACTCATTCGCGGCAGCGCCGCCGACCACCAGATCATCATTGGTGATCAGGCCAACGCCAGCAACTCTAACGCGGCCGGGTCGCTGGGCTCATTCACCACCGGTGCCGCCGGCGGCACCGCGCCCAACAACTGGCTGGCCGGACTGAACGTTACGGCGCCAGTTTACAACATCACAACTGCTCTTTCCGACACTGCCGCGAACTGGCATCAACTGACCGCGGTGGCCTCAGGCACAACCACTACCTTCTATATCGACGGCACACAGATCGGGGTCAGCAATTACAAGTCTACTGCTGACATCTTCGCCAT
Source organism: uncultured Phycisphaerales bacterium (assembly GCA_963788015.1). GTDB lineage: Bacteria > Planctomycetota > Phycisphaerae > Tepidisphaerales > Tepidisphaeraceae > JBBRHH01. The sequence goes on along the minus strand of CAWBEY010000003.1, from coordinate 201,827 downwards.
CGGCAACTACCAGAGCGGTGGCCAACTATTCGCTGATTTCCTCGATGAAACTTATATTTATAATCGCGCTCTGACTTCCACGGAAGTCGGATCGCTTGTTAATGCTTCCGCCGGTGGCGTTGCAGTTACTCCCTCCACTTTTGCTAACAACGTCACTCTCGCGGGCACCCTCAATCTCGGTGCTTACAGCGCGCTCACCGGCAACCTCAGTCTCTCCTCGTCCCCAACCATTACCACCAATGCCTCAGGGCCGTCCAACATTTCCGGACCGCTGACCGGCACCGGCGCCACCGTCACGATCAGCGGTCCCAGCTTGCTGACCCTCAGCAACACCTCCGGCACCACTACCCTCGACAGCAGCGACACCCTGAACGTCGCGGGTACTCTTCAGGCGGTGGGACAAATCGGCCAGGCCAACCCGCTTGGTACCGCCAATCTCACGCTCGCCACCGGCGGCACGCTCGCCCTCACCAGCAGTTCCGGCGCGGTCACATTTGATAACCCGCTCTCGATGACTGGCAACGCCACCATTTCCTCCGGCGTACAGGGCGGTACCCTTTCGACAGTCACTCAGCTTGCCGGCCAGGCAATCACCCTCGGCAGTAACAGCAACGGAATCTCCATCGCTCCGGGTAAGACCCTCTCGCTGGCGGTCAACGACGGCACTTTGACACTTGCCGGACCCGTCAGCGGCGCTGGCTCCTCAATTGTTTTGTCCGGCCCCTCGACCGTCGCTTTGAGCGGAGCCAGCACTTACAGCGGCACCACGACCGTCGCTGCAACCCAGACCCTGCGCATCAATAGCTCCGGAACATCCTCTGCCAACTCCGCTATCGGCACCAGCACCCTCATCATCAACGGCGGCACCATCGATAACACCAGCGGCGGGCTCGTCTCTCTCGGCACCGCCAACGCCCAGACCTGGGGCGGCGACTTTACCTTCACTGGCTCCAATGCATTGAACCTTGGATCCGGTCCCGTCAGCATGTCGGCCAGCGGCATCATCACCACCACCGCCGGCACCCTCACCGTCGGCGGCAACATCTCCGGCAGCGGATTTAACCTTACGAAGGCTGGCGCCGGCACTTTGGTCCTGGGCGGAATCGCCAGCACTTACAGCGGCAAGACGAGCATCCAGAATGGCACTTTGAGCGTCGCCTCCATCGGCAGCGTCAACGTAAGCGGCGGCCTGGGCGATCCGACAACCCTCGCAAACGGCACTATCGACCTGGGCGCCACAACCACCGGCGCACAATTGAACTACACGGGGGCCGGCGAAACCACGGATCGCGTGATCAATCTCGCCGGCACCACCGGCGGCGCAGTCATCGACTCCTCGGCCAGCAGCGTGCCGTTGGTCTTCAGCAGCAGCTTTACGGCGACCGGCGCGGGCATCAAGACACTGACTCTTCAAGGCTCCAGCACCCTGAACAATGCGATCAACGGCGTCATTGTTGACAACACTGCCACCAACAAAACCTCCGTGATCAAGTCCGGCGCCGGCACATGGGTGCTGGGCAACACCAACACCTACAGTGGTGGCACCACGATCAACGCCGGCACCCTCACTGCCAACGCGACAACGGCCTTGGGCACCGGCGCGATCACCGTCAACAATGGCACACTCAATGCCAATGTTGCCAGTTCGCTGGGCACCTCTGTCCTGACGGTCAACAACGGCACGGTCAATTCGAACTTCGCCGGCGCCCTTGGCAGTGGGCCGGTCACCATCAACAATGGCTTGGTGACCTCCAGCGTCACCGGTGGCCTCTCCAGTGTCGCTTACGCCGTCAACGGCGGCACGCTCGATGTCAGTCATAACGGCGCCCTTACGGTCACATCTCTTGCCGGGTCCAGCAGCGTTCCCAGCATTGTCGCTCTGGGAAACAATACAAACCTCATCGTCAACGGCAGCGCTACCACCACCTTCAATGGCAGCATCACTGGCACCGGAACCAGCGCTCTGACCATTTCCGGCACCACCAACCTGACGCTGGGTGGCAGCAGCACCATCGCCGGCGGCGTCACCGTCAATTCCGGAACCACGCTCGTGGGCGCTTATAATGCCAACACGCCGCTTGGCACTGGTACTCTCTCGCTCAACGGTGGCCTGTTCCGCTCCCAGACGACGATTACAAGCGCCGGCTTCGGCACTAATGGAGCGGGTTGGAGCCTCAATGGCGGACCCACCATCGCCGCCGATGTATTGACCCTTACCGACGCTATCGGCGGTGAGGCTCGAAGCGCCTGGCTTAACACCAAGCAGAGCATCAACGGCGCTTTCTCGGAACACTTTGTTTATAACAACAGTGGCGGAGCCGGCGGCGCGGACGGGATGGCGTTTGTCATTCAAAACGCGAGCACCACCGCTTTGGGAGCCAGTGGTGGTGGTATTGGTTACAGCGGAATTACGCCCAGTCTCGCTGTGCTTTTCGGGATTTATAGCGGCAGTGGGCGGCCCCTCGGCACGTACATCGACACGAATGGCGCAGTCAACCTCAATTCATTCACGCAAACCGGCGGCATTAACACCCAGAGTGCGACGCCAATTGACGTGACCGTGGCCTATAACGGCACCACCCTGACCGAAACGCTATTGCAGGGCGGCAACACCATGACCAATAGCCTCGTGGTTAACCTCCCCGCCCTCCTTTCAAGCAATACCGCATACATTGGCTTCACCGGTGCCACCGGCGGCTCCAATGCCCTTCAAAAAATCACCAACGCCAGCTTCTCCTATCTGGGCAGCGGCACTGCGAACTTCGGCAACAATGTCAGCGTCAATTCCACTTCGACTATCGATGTCGCCACGGGCAACGCGTCATTCGGCAACCTGACTTTTACCTCCGGCACGCTCAACATCACCAGCGGCACTGCCGCTTTTGCCAACACCACGGGCGGCACGATCAGTCTCGGGGCATCTCCCGCGGCGGTCGGCTATGTCGGCAGCGGTGCAGGTACCTTTACCAGCACCATCCAGGGCGCTGGCGGCGTCAACATGATCGGAAGCGGTTCTCTGACCCTGAGCGGCCCAAACACGTACACCGGCAACACCACCATCAGTTCCGGGAGTGTGATCGTTGGCGCCAATTCGACCGTCTCCACCGGCAATATCACCGGACCACTTGGCAATGGCATAGTCGCTCTCGCTGGCGGCAATCTGTCGGCCGACACATCCAACCGCACCGTTTTGAATCAGGTGAACATCTCCGCGAGCAGCAGCCTTGGCACCGCTGCCTCGACCAGCGTTCTAACCATCGACGGCACTAGCGTTGCCAAGCCTGTTGTCCTCTCCAATATCCCGACTCTCACCATCAACAGCCCCGTCACCATTGCCAGCCTGACCACCGGCGGCGATTTGATCGTGGACGGCACCAGCCCGCTCACCCTCACCAATGGGAACAATAGCTACGGCAATACCACCGTTAATGCTGGAGCCATGCTGCTCGTGGCCAATACTACCGGCGTCTCGGCAACCGGAGGCGGCACGCTGACCGTCAATGGCGCTGTGGGCGGCACCGGCACCATCGGCGGTCCGACCGTTATAAACGGCGCAATCACGCCGCATGGCGTCAGTTCCACGCCCTACGCAAGCCCGCTGACATTCACCAATTCCCTCACCTTGTCCCCGTCGTCTTCGCTCAACTTCCTGCTTGGCGACACCATCGCCGGTGGCGGTACCGGCACGCTGTTCCTGGGCGCCGGCAGCGAAACTCTCAACCTCAGTGGAAGTTTGACTTCCGGAAGCTATCACATCTTTAGCGGATTCGATGCCACTAACCTTAATGCCTCTACAGATATTTCCACGTTGAGTGTCGCTGGCGTATCCGGCATCACCAGCGCTACCCTCAGCGCCGTCAGCGGAGGTATCGACCTGACCATCGCCACGCCCACTCTCTGGACCAGCGCGGCCGACGCCGGGACAAGCACCAACCCGGCTACGTGGGATTCCAGCAAGCAGAACTGGACCAGCGGCACTGGCAACAGCAACTTCTTCACCAACGGCGATGCGGTCTACTTCGACATCACTCACAACACCGGCTCCACCGGCTCTAACGGACTCACCAACATCGCCACTGCGGCGACGGTCAAGCCCTCGGCCATTACCGTGGCGGGCGGCAGCAGCTACGCCATTGCGTCCACCGCCGGCAATCCGATCACTGATCCCAGCGGCAGCCAGCACACGACAATTACAGTCATGGATGGCAGCTCTCTCCAGTTGACCGGCCTGAATACCATCAGCGGAACGATTGCGATCAAGAACGGAACGATTGACGCTCACGATTCCGCCAATGCCAATGCGAGCCTCGGCACCGGCACGATCGCGTTGGGTGATGCCAATGATGCCAGCACGCGCGGTACACTCTTGTACAGCGGCGTTATTTCCGGTTCGATTGCCAACAACCTCGCTCTTAACACGACCACCACCGGCGGCCCGAATTCCGGTGGCGGCACCATCGATTTCCACAGTCAAAGCGCCACCTTCACCAGCGCCGCCTCCATCACCGGCGGCGGCCAGCTCACCATTGCCAACGGCGTCAACATCGACGTCAGCTCCGCAACGACGGCCAACTTCCACGGCTCCATCACCCTTCCTCAGGGCAATTTGATCGCCACCGGACTTGGTTCGGGTTCCACTGGCGCCAATCTGACCCTCGCCGCCACGGGAGCGGCGACCCTCACTCAAACGTCATCGACATCTCTTAGTGAATCCCGAAACGTCATCGTCAACAGCTTCGGTGCCTCGGTCAACGTTCAAAACGCTGCCACCACCTATACGCTCCCCGGCGGGGTCAGCGGCGCTGGCTTGCTCACCAAGGATGGCCCTGGAGCATTGAACTTAACCGGCCTCGTCAGTTCTACCGGCGGCATCGCCCTTACCAGCACGGGCGGTAGCACCAACACCCTCTTATTGTCCGGCAATACAAATACCCTGACCGGCACAATTTCAATTCCCACAAGCGCAACGGTTCAAGCCGGCCAAGTCACTCAACTCCTCGCCAGCGGTTCGCTTGGCACTGCCGCCATCGCCCTTTCGGGTGGAACACTTAATCTCCAGGCCTCCGGCGCCCGGGCCGGGGTCTGCTTGGCGATTATTACGACTTCCCCAACGCCACCGTCACCGCTCCAGTAGCCACCGCCACCACCGCCTTCCTTGGCAATAGTGCTTCGTATGTCAACCTGACTCCCGTAACCCAGTCCCAATTCGATACCGCGTTGAACGCCCTGACACCGACTCTATCGGGGGTCCTCACCACGACCGGCGGTCGAACCAATCTTGACTTCAGCAACAATAATTACGGAACTACCGCGGCAATCTTCACTGACCAAGGCTTCAACTCCTTCTTGAATTTAAATGCGCGGTTGCACGGCAAGCTCTTTGTCAGCGCCGCCAATGCCGGCAACGAAATCTTCTCGACCAGGAGCGACGACGGCAGTATGATTTGGATCGACGGCAACCTGGTCGTTAACAACAACGCCGGGCAGTCTGCCACCACCCGCACCGGCAACGTCACGCTCACACCCGGCAACCACGACATTGAAATCGGCTACTTCCAGGGAACAGGTGGCGCGGGGATGCTTGTCCAATGGAACCCCAACGGCGCTGGTCTACAGACCCTCAGCAACTCAGTCCTCACCGACACGCCGGGCCTTGCCATCTACGGCAATGATGTCAGTGTTTCGAACAACTCCGCCGCCTCCACCATCGTTGCCCCCAATGCAGTTGCCGGCCTGGGTAATCTAACTATGGCCGGCACCGGCACCAGCGGATCGCCCCTTACTCTTGCCGTCAATGGAGTGGGCGTCCAGTTCAGCACCGGCGCTTCCAGCGCTTCGGGGGTGACCCTCGCCGGCGGCTACGATGTCATCGCCGCTGGAACCGGCACGGTCAGCATTCTCGGCGCCTTCACCGGAAGCGTCGTCTCGCTCACCAGCAGTGGCACCGGGGCTCTTGACCTCGAGTCCTCTGGCGGAACGCAGCTAAGCGGCACCGGCTCAGTCACCAGTTTCGGAAACGTCACAATGGTCGGCTCGGGTGGCAACGGTCCGATGGGCACCAACAGCCTCACGCTCAGTGGCACTGCCAACAGCCTCACCCTCTCCAGCTCCGACGGCAACCTTGTCACCTTCCCAGGCGCAGTTACCTTCCCTGCCAACGGCACCATCACCGCAACGCAGGCAGGGCAAACCGGCGTCTCTGGCACCCAGGCAGCCCCAATCACCGTGACCCTCGGCTCTGTCGCTGCTGGGGCAGCCGTCAATGCCAGTGGCAATAACCTCACCCTAAACAGCAAGAAAAATTACATTTTGAACCTCGGCGGATCGGTCACCAACGCCGCCGCCGTCACCATCAATTCCGGCGCGGTTGCCCTTTCTGCCGGAACAAGCATCTCCGCCAGCGGCGGAATATCGGTGACTGGCGCCGAAATTATCGCCAACGCGGATCTGGACCAATCCAGCCCGATCACACTGAGCAACGGCGCCTATGTCAACCTCGCGACGGCCCAGAGCGCCGACAATGGCGGCACGCTCAAGTCCAACTTGACGCTCAATATCCCCAACGGCAGCCTTCTGAGTGGCAACCTCAGCAACCTCGACTACACGAAGGTTACATTCGGCGCCAACGCGTCCATTGACCCCTCCACCGCTGCTCAGCCCCTCACCACTGATTTGACAAATGGCTCGGTCTTCCGCGGCCTTACGACTTTGACTCCAAACATCCATGTGGGGCTGACCGGTGCTACCGATCACATCTACAAGGGCGTTTACATCGGTACCGTCTTTACTCCCTACGATGCTAACGGCACGACCACGACCCTCGGCGGCACCATCACCGACGATACGACCAACGGCATTGCTGTCCAGATGAACAGCCGCAACCTCATCGTCAACTCCTCGACGAATCTTATTACTTCAAACGCCACAGTTGGCGCAAACTTCACCAGCACCGGCATCCTCACCGTCAACGGTTTTTCCGCTACCAGCGGCTCCACCAGCCTCATCACCCGCACGGGCGTCCCCGCCGTCGCCGGCAGCACCGCCGCCGCTGCCTCCTCCACCGCCAGCACCGCTCTCACCGTCAACAGCACCACCGGCATGTTAGTTGGCCAGTACATCACCGGCATTGGCATCGCCGCCGGTACCACTATCACCGCAATTAACGGAACTACCCTGACTCTTTCGGCGGCTGCCACCGTCCCGAGCAACGCCGCCCTGACTTTTAACATCACTGGCACCACTGGCACGACCGTTCTCACTGTCGGTGGCGTCGCCAGCGGCAAGACCGTCGATATCCGCAACGGCATGTTCACTTTGGGTTCGGCAACCGCTGTTGCTGCGGGAGGTACTGTAAACATTGATGATCAGGGCTCCTTCCGCACTGACTTCTATAATGGGACGACCTTCCAAACCTTCTCCTTCTATCCTCAAACGGGAACTTTTAATGTCCTTCCCGGCGGCGTCGTCTACGCCCGCGGCAACTTCGGCGGCCTCAACTCTGGCGCATTCTTCAACTGGAGCCCCGGCTCCAAGCTCGTCGCATACAGCGAGACGGGCGGCACCGTGGACACCACAATTTCCGCGTTCAAGGCCGGCACTTTCACCAACGGCATCGCCGGCAACGTCGACTACAACATCCTCTGGAACAACGGGATTGGCTTCGGCGGCACCAATGCCAGCGGCGGCGGTCTACCTCGGTGACGGCCGTCGCATCACGATGAACGCCACCACCGGGCCGGCAAACGTTAATGCCGTCGCCGGCTCCGGCGGCATCAAGGTGATGTATAACGCCAGCACCGCCCTCATCACGGCCCCCATTGGAATGACGCTCAATATCAAGGACACCGTCAACACCAGTCATGCCGGCGACAATATTACTGCTGGTCATGCCAACACTGCCGGATCTGCCATCCTGCAAATCAACGACTCCGGCACCTATTTCAATACCGTCGGCGACGGAACTACACTCGCCCAGGTCGCACAAACCGGCACCGTCGTCCTCACCAACACTGTCAACGCCGGCTTGGGCGGCTCCACTCCTGCCACCATTGACGTTGCTGCCGGCACCTTCAGCCTCGGCGTCGCCGGCACCACCACCCCGCTGACTAACGTGACCAGCGCAACACCAACCATCGGTACCATCAGGCTCGAAAACACCTCCACTACCAATCTCTTCTTCGATAGTGGCACCGTTGCTCGCCAGTCCATCACCACCGGACTTGTCGCGAATGGAACCGATTCGGTCTCCGTCACCCGCACCGCCGGAACACAGAGCTTCAGCCTCAATTCTGTAACTCTCAATTCCGCCTCGAACTTCCAGCTCAACAGTGCCACCGCGGCCGTCGATGTGCGGTCCAACCTCATTCTCGCCGGCAGCGGCACGTTCACCAACAACGCCTCCACCGGCACCGTCACGATTAATTCAATTTCAACTGGCGGCAACACGGCCACAATCGCGGGATCAAATGTCACTCTAGTTGGCAACGTCACGGGCAGCAGCCCGGCACAAACGTCCGTGCGGTCTGCGGGCGCCAACTTGATCCTGGACCCCGCCAATGCCGCCCTCGGCGGCAACGGAACCACCAACATCGCCGGAAAGATCGAGACTGATACGCTCATCGAGTTCAAGTCCGGAACGACCAACATCGGCGGAACTTCTCCCGCGACCGCCGTTGGTGCTATCACCTACGCGAACTCCGGCGGCATTAAGGTCGATTCCGTCGCCAACGTCAATGTAGGCAGCTTCAGCGTGGACAATGTCACCATTCAGGGCGGCGGCAATCTGAACATACGGGCCACCGGCAACAGCACGACCAATAACTTCACCGTCAGTGGCACCGGCAGCGCGTTAACCGCGATCCCGACCGGCGCGACCATACAATCTGGCAATTTCTCAATGGCAAACGGCGCGGCCCTGGCTGTCAGTGGTGGCGGTACATTCGAAATTACGGGTTCCCAGACATACGCCGGTTCCAATGCCATCACCGTTCCCAACATTTCCAGCGCCACCCCCACTGTTAAGTTCTCCTCGGCCCTCACCTCCGCCGCCGGCGCTGGCCTCACCGTCAACCTCAACAACGTCGGCTCCACCGCCCTCATCAACAACGTCAGCGCCAGCCCCTCCCTCATCAACATGTCCAGCGGCACTCTCAGTGGCTCCGGTTCCGCCAGTTCCTCCTCCAGTGTTTACATCACCGGTGCCGCTTCCTTCAGCGTCCCCACGGGTTCTTCTCTCACCCTCAGCGGCGTCATCAGCGGGCCCGGCGGCAATGGCGGTGACTCCCCCATCAAAATTGGCGGCGGCACCCTCGCTCTCAACGGCACCAACCTCTACCAGGGCAACACCTACCTCCAGGCCGGCACCACCCAGATCAACTCCTCCAGCAGCCTCGGCTCCATCTTCCAGCCCGACAACTCCACCCCCGCCGCCACCGTCATCGGCAACGGCACCGCCACCTCCACCCTCCAGGCCACTGCCAACATCACCTCGAGCCGCACCATCGCCCTTGGCGACGGCAACGCCACCATCAGCGTTGATCCCACCAAAACCTACACCCTCAACGGACCCGTCGGCGACTACAACGATCCCTTCGCCCCAACCGGCTTCGCCGGCTCTTACTCCGGCTCTCTCAACAAGGCCGGCACCGGCACGTTCGTCCTTGGCAACACCGGCAACGTCTGGTGCCCGGCGGCAACACCCGCATCACCGCCGGCACCCTCCAAGCCTCCGCCGCCGGCGTAGTTCCCTTCAACACCGCCCTCAACATCTCCGCCGGCGGCACCTTCGCACTGGCCAACAACAACCAGGAAGTCGGCAGCCTCAACGGCGCTGGCAACATCACTCTGGGCTCGGGAACTCTCACCACCGGCAACCTCGGCGCGATCGCCACCTTCAGTGGCTCCATCAGCGATGGCCCCGCCGGCACCGGCGGCGGCCTCACCAAGACCGGCACCGGCACCCTCACCCTCACCGGAAACAGCACCTACACCGGCCCCACGAGCCTGAACAGCGGCACCCTCCTGGCCAACGATACTCACGTCCTCCCCACCGACTCCGCCACCGGCTCAGGCACCCTCACCATCGCCTCCACCGCCACCCTCGGCGGCACCGGCGCCGTCGGTACCGTAATCAGCAATGGCAACATCAACCCCGGCAACACCGGCACCGGCACGGCCAGCATCGGCACCCTCTCCACCCTTGGCAGCCTCACCCTCAATGCAAGTTCCACCCTCAGCTTCAACGTCTCCAACAGCCTTCTGGACCAGTTGGCCGTGGGCGGCAACCTCTTCCTGCCAACGACCGCCAACAGCATCAACCTCAGTCTCACCGACCCCACCGGCGGCGCCGGCCCCTCACTCACCGGCCTGCCCCACAATTATGCCCTGATCACCTATGGACTGGGCACCGTCTCCAGCGCCGCCTTCTCCAGCCTGCATCTGGACCTCTCGGCCAGCGGCTTTGACACCACCAACTACGACTACACCCTCCTGAACGACACCGCCAACAGCAGCATCGACCTGCACGTCGCCTCCCATTCCTTTGGCCCCAACCAGTGGAAGAGCGGATCGGCCACCAACTACAACGACCCCAACAGCTGGACCAACTCCACCGTCCCCAACAGCGTGGCGCAGTCGCCACCTTCTCCACCAACTCCGGCGCCATCACCACCAACCCCGCCGTCAACATCGGCTCGGCCATCACCGTCGGCTCCATGGTGCTGGATTCAGGCGGCTCGGCCAGCCCCAGCTACACCGTCTCAGGCTCTGGCATCACCCTCAACAACAACACCGGCGCCGGCGCCGATCACGCCTCCATCCTCGATAACTCCGGCAGCCACACCATCAACGCCCCCATCACCACCGCCGACAACACCGATCTGGTGGTCGCCGGCTCTTCTGACACCCTCACCCTGGCCAGCCTGACTGTCGCCAGCGGCACCAGCCTCTCCATGAGCCACCTCAGCTCCAACAACGCCGGCACCGTCCACATCAGCGATCTGACCAACAACGCCTCGGCCAACTTCAACGCCGGCTCGGTCACCGTCGACAGCCTCCACGGCACCGGCACCTCCACCATCGCCGCCAGCCAAACCCTCAGCGCCGGAAGCGTCAACCAGAGCGTGGCCAACAACGGCAGCCTGGTCGTCACGGGTACAGGCTCCAGCCTCCCCAGCCTCAGCGGCGCCACCGGCAGCCTCACGGTCAACTCTGCCGCCGACTTCGCCGTCACCGGCACCGCCAACCAGGCCAGCCTCTCCAACGCCGGCACCGCCACCTTCGGCGGCAACACCACCCTCACCGCCGCCTCCACCAACAGCGGCACCCTGAACCTCAACAGCACCGCCAGCCTCGCCGCCCTCAACAACACCGGCTCCCTCGCAGTCGGATCCCTCGGCAACGCCACTGTGGGCGCCGTCACCGGGGCAGGTTCCGCCAGCGTCACTCTCGGCGGCCAGCTAGGCACCAGTGCCAGCTTCAGCCAGGCCAGCCTCACCAACGCCGGCACCGCCACCTTCGGCGGCAACACCACCCTCACCGCCGCCTCCACCAACAGCGGCACCCTGAACCTCAACAGCACCGCCAGCCTCGCCGCCCTCACCAACACCGGCTCCCTCGTAGTCGGATCCAGCGGCAACGCTTCCCTGGCCTCAGTCTCCGGAGCCGGCTCGACCACCGTCCAGGGCCAACTCACCACCGGCGCCTTCAGCCAGGCCACCCTCACCAACACCGGCACCACCACCCTGGGCGGCCAGGCCACCATCACCGGCGCCACCAGCAACACCGCCACCCTCAACCTAAACGGCGGCACCAGCAGGCCCACAGCAGCCTCGCCTCCCTCACCGGAACCGGCGGCTCAACAACAGTGGGCACGGGTGCTTATGCCGACTTCAGCGCCAACGTCAGCCAGGCCAACTTCACCACCAACGGCACCGCCAGCCTCGCTGGCAGCCTCACAACGACGGGCGCCACCAGCATCGGCGGCACCAACGGCTCCTTGACCGCCGGCGACGTCTCCACCCACACCCTGGCTGTAAATGCCTCTGCCCCCATCGGCACCCAGGCCAGCCTTGGCAATATCACCCTCAGCGGCACGGACTCCACCCGTAACATCAGTGTGGGTTCACTAAACTCCCTTACCGCCTTGAGCGTCGCCGGAGCCAACGGCTCGATGGCCATCAGCGGGACGGCCACCATCGCCAACGCCTCGGCAGGCGGCATTGATGGCTTTGGCAGCGTCAGCGTTCTCTCGGGCGGCAGCCTTACCACCGATCATCTGGTGCAATCCAGCAATGTTATCGATTCCCCCAGCGCCACCGCCGGCTTGGTCCTCTCCAGCAACTCCACAGTAACCGTCACATCCAAGAATGATGGTGATATGCCCGATCACCGCGGGCTGAGCGTGCTGGACAACCTGGCGTTCCAGACCGATCTGTCTGGCAACCTCCTGGGCAAGCTGGACTTGGCCAACAATGACATGATCATCCGCGCCAGCGATCCGACAGACGCGGCAAACAAGCTGTCGATGGTGGAGCATGCCCTGCGTGAAGGGCGTAACGTTGCCGCCGGCGGCCTGTTTGACGGCACGTGGGATGGTTCCAATGGCATCGTCTCTTCTTCAGCCGCAAGTCATGCCGTTAATGACGGTGTCGAATCCCGTGCTCTGGCCGTCGCGCTCAATGGTGATCAGTTGTTCGGCTCGGTCAGCACCTTTGACGGCACAAGCGTTGGAAACAACGATATCCTGATTAAGTACACCGCCATGGGCGATGCGGCATTTGACGGTAGTCCAGACGATAATTCCGCCGCCATTGTCGGCATCTTTTACAATCCTGACCATGTGGCCTTCGACCCCAATGATCCTTCCACCTACGGCCCCATGCACTGGTATCAGGGTGACTTCAACGCCGATGGCTGGGTGGACGACCAGGATGCGGCCATCATGGGCATCTTCTACAATCCCGACCAGACTCCGCTGACGGCCACCTCGATGGAAAGCCTTCTGCCCCCCGCCATGCAAAGCCAGTACGGCAGCGAGTTTGCACAGGCCTTCGACATGGGCTTGGCCCAGAACCCCGCTTTTGACGGCGCAGGTGGCTTTACCGGTCCCGCCGCGGCTGTGCCCGAACCCGCTTCCCTGGGCCTTCTGGCCATCGCCGCCACAGGATTGCTTGGCCGCCGGCGCCGCAAGCTGCTCGTGGTATAATGCTCCCATGACCCAAAGCCTTCTTCTTCCCCTCTTCCTGTTTCTCCTGCTCCCCGCAGCCCACGCCGCCGATCCGGGCCGGCCGAGGGGGGCAAGGCGCTTTACCATGTGGTCTGCCTGAAGTTCAACGAGGGCACCACCCCTGAGCAGATCAAGCCGGCGGAGGAAGCCTTTCTCGCTCTCAAAGCCAAGATCTCGGGCATCGCTGGAGCGGTCTCGGCCCGGACTCAGATCCCCTCCCGCCCGATTCCGTACGCCGGAAAGGCGGGTTTTTTGTTGCTACACAGAAGAAGCCTATGCCGTCAAAGCGATACACCCTTCACCAAGCCATGAAGATCGTTCTCCAAGCACGGCCGGACCATGCAGCCTCGCCGCGCCTCATCAGCGACGAAGTTGCGCGACTCGACCTGTATCGCCGCGGGGACGGCGAGTTTGCTGAGGACTGGCAGATTCTCTTGCGGGCACGGCGTTACCCGAAGATGTTCCATGATTGTGAGCCCGGACACGATTCGGTTGGTCGGGCAGTGATCCCGCGCACGACCAGTCGGCCCATATCACCGCGACTGCTTGCACGGTCTTCGCCGCCGTTTCTCTGGTTTCCGTCGCCGCAAATACACGCCCACCCGCATCTTCTGATGCCCATCGTCGATCATGTTTTGCGCTTCCATGCAGAGCATAAGTCGGGCCAACCGGAGCATCCCACGAATGACGCGCGAGTTCCCTGTGGCGACGTCTCTGGCGGCGAGTGCAGGACTCAACTGACGGCAGATCGCGTCGCGAATGTGCGTGGGCACATCCCAACCGTTGGCGAGAGCGCGTTGCACGAGGGCAATGTCGCCTGGTTTGGTCAGATCAATGGCGGTTTCCCCCCAACCCCCCCGGCAAATTTGGGGATTCGGCGTGTACATCATTATTCTATGCCGCCTTTCCGGCGCTGACCATCGCTACTTAAGGACGCCAGTAAGCCGGCCACGACCGATACGGCATGATGCGGGCGTTGACCTCGTGATCATTCATGCCATACCGTCACTAGATTGCGCGGCTTTGATCATCGCCATAACGCCCGCCTTCATTGCGGATGGTAGATCGGGCCATGCTGCGATAACGGCTTCGAGACTGGCATCGGCCGGGAATGGCGGGCATAATGCTAGTGACGCTTTTGCGCCACCTGAATTGAGATCTTCTGTATTTCCGTCGGAAAACGGCAAGTTTGCACAGGGTTCGACCCCCTTCACCCGCTTCGGAGAACGGCTCATGCACTTTGTGCGTGAGCCGATTCTATTGATATGGACAAGGCCCAGCCAGTAGATGAGGTAGAGCGCACGCGGCGGGAGGCGATCCTGGAGCGGCGGGCGAGGCGGGAGGAGCGGCGGGCTCGGCAGCGCGAGGCGAACGTGGGGCGGGCGCGGAAGATGCATGAGGCGCGATTGGCGCATGTGCATGTCCAGGAAGCGACGGTTTCTCCGCCTACTAAGAACGGGATGCAATTTCATGTGGGGTGCTCGGGGTGGTTTTACTGGCATTGGCGGGAGAGCTTCTATCCCAAAGGTTTGCCGAGCAGCGGATGGTTTAAGCATTACGCCCGCCAGTTTCGCACGGTTGAACTCAACGCTCCTTTCTATTCGTGGCCCACCGTTGGGACCGTGAAGACATGGATGCGGCAGGCGGGGCGGAAGAAATTTGTTTATACCGTCAAGGTGTGCGAGCTGATTACGCATGTGAAGCGGTTTAGCCGGACCAAGGAGTTGGTGCGGGATTTTGGATTGATCGCTGATTTGCTTGGGCCGCGCATGGGGTGCTTTTTGTTTCAGCTTCCGCCGAGCTTTCGTTACACCCCTGCGCGGCTGAAGCGGGTGCTTGGGCAGTTGGATCCTGCGCGGCGGAACGTGGTGGAGTTTCGGCATCGCAGTTGGTGGAACGAAAAAGTTTTTGAAGCATTTCGGGCCGCAGGGGTCATCTTTTGTTCGTGCAGCGGGCCGCGCTTGCCGGATGAACTGGTGAAGACGGCCGAGGATATTTACGTGCGGTTTCATGGCACTAAGCGTTGGTATCGGCATGACTATTCGAAGGAAGAATTGGCGGTGTGGGCGGAGCGGATTCTGGGCTGCGGGGCTCGGCGGGTATGGGTTTATTTCAATAACGACCGGGACTGCTATGCGATCAAGAATGTGCGGGAACTGTTGCGGCAACTTCAGCGCGGAGAGAAGAAGAAACATTGAGTTGTCGGGCGGCGGCGGCCAGGACCTGGGCGGGGGAAAGCCACTGGAGGCAGGTTTGGTGCGAGCAGTGGCGGGAGTAGCAGGGGCTGCAGGGGATGTTGATTTGCACGACGGTGTCGAGGCGGTTGTAGGGGCCGGTGCGGGCCGGATTGGTCGGGCCATATATTGCAACCAGTGGCCGGCCCAGGGCGGCGGCGATGTGCATGGGGCCGCTGTCGTTGGCGATGACGAGGCTGGCGCCCTGAAGGAGGGCAACCAGTTGCGGGAGCGTGGTTTTTCCGGCGAGGTTTAGTGCGCCGGGAATCTGCTGGGCCAGGTCAATCACATCGGGGCCGCCGGCGACGACGCTGGCGAGGCCAAAGTCGCCACTGAATAGGCTCGACCAATGCGGCGAAGTGTTTGGCAGGCCATCGCTTGGTGTCCCAGTTGGTGCCCGGTAGAAGGACGGCGTAGGGTTCTTCTGACGCGAGCAAGTCTCGAATGTGGCGCACATCCTCCTCAGCAGGTGCAAGGGGAAATTCGGCCGGGGGATCATCGCAGCCGAGGGCCGATGCGATCTGGAGGTTGCGGGTGACGGCGTGGTCGTTGAGGGCGTTGGTGTTTACCTTGTGAGTGTAGTAGATCCAGGCAAGCTCGCGAGCGCTGGCGAAGCCGATGCGGACGGCGGCCTTGGTTCGGCCGGTGAGCCACCCGCTGCGGAAGAGGCCCTGGAGGTCGATGACGAGGTCAAACTTGCGGCGGCGCAAGTCACGGGCGAAGCGAATCAGGCGGAGAAGAGCCAGGGGGTTGCGCCAGGCGGAGGCGAAGCCGCGGCGATCGAAGCGGATGATTTCATTGACGAGGGGATGATTCTCGAGAAGGCCGGCGAAGGCGGGGGCGACCAGCCAGGTGATGTGAGCATTCGGCCACTTGCGGCGGAGGCGCGCCAGGACGGGCAGGCCGTGAACCACGTCGCCCAGGGCGCTGGGCTTGATGATCAGGATGCGCTGGGGTGGAGGATTTTTAAAGGTGAGGGGTTGCATCGCACAGGTGATTCGAAGGATTCTAGTGACGAGTTTCGGTGGAGGCGGATGTATCGGCAACGGGTTGGTCGCCCTGGCCGAGCTTGCGGTGGAAGAGTTCCAGGACGAGCGTCTGGCAGAGCGCGGCGGCGGCGGGATCGTAGCGTGGTCCTTCATCACGCATGAAGGCGTGGGCGGCGTTGAACTCGTGCCAGGTGAAGTGGAGGTTGGCATCGGTCATGGCGCTGTAGACCAGCGCCCGGCCCTGGCGGGGAACATGCGGATCCTGACGCCCCCAGATCATGAGCATCTCGGCCTTTACCTCTGGCATGCGGTCGAGGGTGTTGTCGTTCATGCCTTTGCCCAGGCCGCGCTTGTGGATGTCGGTGGCGTAGAAGCAGGCTGCGGCGAGGACGCCGGGGTTCATGGCGGCGCGGAAGGCGAGATGGCCGCCGATGCAGATGCCCATGACGCCGAGGTGGCCGGTACAGTCGGGGCGGGCGCGGAGCATGTCGAGACAGGCTTTGGAGTCGGTGTCGTAGCTGGCTAATTCTTTGGTGGTTTTGAGCACGTTGCCGCGGTCGGCGCCGGCCTGGTCGTAGGCGAGGACGGTGCCGGCGGGTTCGAATTCGTGGTAGATTTCGGGGACGGCGACGATAAAGCCATGGCCGGCAAGCCAGGCGGCGGTGCGGCGGATGGGGCCGGTGATCTGGAAGATTTCGGAATAGAGGAGGATGCCGGGATATTGGCCGTCGGCGGCGGGTCGGAAGACGTTGGCGCGCATGGGGCCGGTGGGGGTTGGCGATTCGATGATTTGGTTGTCTTTGATGACCATAGAACTCCGGGGCGGTTGGAGGGCGGGATTGTAGAGGCGAGGCGGTGGGCTGGCCATGGGAGGAGCGGGAATGGCGAAGATGGGAGGGGGAATGGTGGTCGGTTTGGGGGGGTTTATGGTTGTTGCAATTGAGTTGCGCAGGGGATTTTGGGAGGGGGGTGAGTGTTGACAAGGGTTTAGGGCAAAAGGGGCTTGTAGAAAGCGACCACTAACCGACCACCAACCGACACATGACCGACACGTAACCGACCACCAATCGACACATAACCAGCACACAAAGAGCACATGATCGACACACGACCGACACACGTTTGACGGTGACGGAGATGCACCAGGAGGGCACGAAGTCGCCAAGGAGGGAGGAATGGATTTGGTTTGGCTGCTGGAATGGGAGGCAGTGGTCACTGGTGTTCCCCCGGAAGGTGTTGCTGAGGGTATTGTATGAGAGATGTTAAGATAATGTCAATGAAAATATTTCTTCATCACAGGGCAGTTATGCTTCGAGTACGGCTACTTCGCGCTCGTGGGTGAATTGATTGGTGTAGAGGTCGAAGTAGTGGCCCTGGCGGCGGATCAGGGAATGATGGTTGCCATCCTCGACGATCCGCCCGGCTTCGACGACCAGGATGCGGCTGGCGGATTTGATGGTGGAGAGGCGGTGGGCGATAACGAAGCTGATACGGTTGCGAAGGATGCGGTCGATGGCGGATTGAATGGTGCGCTCGGTCTGGGTATCGACGGAGCTGGTGGCCTCGTCCATCACGAAGATCTGGGGATCGGCGATGATCGCGCGGGCGAGGGCGATTAGTTGCTTTTGGCCCGTCGAGAGCTGGTTGCCGCCCTCGCCAACCGTGGCATTGTAACCGTCTTTCAATAACTCGATGAACTCATGGGCACCAGTCAATTTTGCCGCGTGCATGATTTCTTCGTCGGTGGCGGTTAATCGTCCGTAGCGGATGTTTTCCCGCACCGTTCCGCTGAAGAGGTGTGGCTGCTGGAGCACCATGCCAAGATTGGACTGGAGCCATCGCAATGAGCGCTGGCGGTAGTCGACGCCGTTGATGAGGATTTGGCCAGTGGTGGGCTCGTAGAAGCGGCAGGCGAGACTGACGATCGTGGTCTTTCCGCCGCCGGTGGGGCCGACGACGGCGATCGATTCGCCAGCGCGGACGAAGAGATTGAAGTTGGAGAGGACGGGCTGGCCGCCGAGATAGGCGAAGGCGACATTGCGGAATTCGATGGAGTGAACGCGAGCGTCCATGCCATCGATGGCCGTGTGCGGAGTGGGGGGCATTTTGTGCCTGGTGGCGGATGCGTTGTATCACGGCTGGCGAATCTTCGATTTCGACGTGGGCGTCGAGTAGGCTCTGCACGCGCTCGGCCGAGGCCTGTGCGCCCTGAATCTGGGTGATGGAATTGGTCAGTTCCTGGATTGGGAACTGGATGAAAAAGACAATTTGCAGGAAAGTGGCCAGAGCGCCCAGGGTCATCGTTCCATGGATCACGCCAATTCCGCCGAATCGCAGGGCCAGCGCCGTGCCCAGGCCGCAGAGTGAGAGCATCATTGGCCAGAACATCGACGCGTGGATGGCGTTGCGGACGGCGTGGGTGTACATCGCATGGGTGAGATGGGAAAAGTCTTCGGCGTTCTGGTCTTCACGCACCATCGACTTGCTGGTCCTCACTCCAAGAATGCCTTCGTTGAACGCGGCGGTGGTTTGGGAGTTGGCTTTGCGCAGGGCGCGGGAAGTCTTGAGCAGGCGGACCTGGAAATATCGGCTGATGATGATGAGCAGCGGGGCGATGGTGATCACCACCAGGGCGAGTCGCCACGCCAGCCACATCATCAAGACGACGGTGCCGCCGACCGCACAAGTTCCCCACGTCAGATCGAGTATCGACCAGGCCATGATGCGTGAGAGGCTGGAGCAGTCGCTGGTGAGTCTTGCCATCAGCCAGCCAACGGCCTTGCGGTCGTAATAGGAAAACGGCAGGCGCTGCAGCTTGTCGAAACAGGTCTGGCGGATGTCGTGGCTGATGGAGACGGTAATTCGGCCGGCGACGGCGATGAAGGCGAAGATGCAGGTGCAAAAAGCGATAATGACAGCGACGTATGCGATCAGGTAGTTGCGCAGCGGGGTGGAGGGTCCATGGGCGCTGACAGCGTCCACGAGGCGGCCGGTGAGGAACGGCAGGCACATGTCGAAGAAGGCGACGGCGGCGCCAAGGGCGGCGACGCTGAGGATCTTCTTCTTGTGCGGAAGGGCAAACGTGAGCATCTTGCGCCAGAGAGCGAAATCCATCTTGCCCGTGAAAACTTCTTCTTCCATGGTGGAACTGGGCATGTCTATTTCTCCCTCCCCGATAGCGCTGCGGAGGCGGGCTGGGTCAGGCTGCCATTGACGTTATCCGCCATCTCGAGGCGCAGGTCTTCGGCGAGCACGCCCTGGATTTGCCAAAGCCGGCGATACAAGCCCTCCTGTTGGACAAGCTCATCATGCGTCCCGAGTTGAACGATCCGGCCTTTCTCCAGCACCGCGATTTGATCGGCGTGCATGAGCGTCGAAAGCCGGTGGGCGATGATGACCATTGTCGGTTTGTCCTCCTGGCGGCGAACCTGATCCAGAATGGAAAGTTCGGTCGTGGTATCGACGGCGCTCAGGGCGTCATCGAGGATGACGATGGGTGCATCTTTTAACAGTGCGCGGGCAATGGCGGCACGCTGGCGCTGGCCGCCCGAGAGGGTGACGCCGCGCTCTCCGATCAGGGTGTCGTACTTGGCGTCGAATGATTCGATCGATTCGTGGATGGCCGCGGTTTTGGCGGCGATGATCATTTCCTCATCGCCAGCGGCGCGGCGGCCGAGCTTGATGTTCTCGCGAAGGGTCTTGGAATAGAGGAATGGTTCCTGGAGCACGACGCCAAACTGGCTGCGGACGTATTTGCGGTCGAGGGATTGGAGGTCCATGCCGTCGAGCGTGATGGTTCCCTGATCGTGGTCGTAGAGGCGCAGCAGGAGGTTGACGAGAGTGGTCTTTCCGGCGCCCGAAGGGCCGAGCAGGGCAAAAGTCTTTCCGGCGGGGATGGAGAGCGAGACATCCTGGAGCACCCACTTCTCGCCATGCTTGAAACTCACGTGGGAGAGCTCGATCTGGCCACGGACTCTGGCCGGCCCCTGAACCGCATTTGCAGGTGTCGTCTCCTCCGACACGGAAAGGACTTCGTTGATCCGGCCGATGGCGACCAGGGTCTTGCCGAGTTCGGTTAAGACGCGGCCGACTTCCCTGATTGGCCAGATGAACATCTGGGCGTAGGAGATAAAGGCGATCATTGTGCCGATGGTCAGAGTGCCGCGTGAGGCGCGCCAGGCGCCGATGACGACGATGGCCGCGAATTGCAGAAGGCACATGAGGTCGGAGGTGGACCAGTAGACGGCCATGATCTTGTAGAGGTGCCAGTTGCGGTCGCGATAGTCATCGTTCTTCTTCCCGAAGCGGTCGATCTCATAATCCTGGCGGGCGAAGGCGCGAACCACGCGGATGCCGGTGAGGTTTTCCTGAAGAGTGGCGGTGAGGACCCCTCGGCCTCCTCGGTCTTCTTGAACGATCCCTGGACCTTTCTAAAGAAGATGACCGCGAACAGGATGATGACGGGCATGAGGGCGGTGGCACAGAGCGCCATCTTCCAATCGAGCCAGAGCAGAATGGGGAGACCGATGGCGATCCGTGAGCAGGCCTGAGCGATCTGGATCACCTGCTCGCGATAGAACAGGCGAACGGTGTCGACGTCGCTGGTGCAGCGTTGCACGATGTCGCCGGTCTGGATTTTGTCGTGCCAGGACATCGGGACATGCTGAAGATGCCGGGCCAGACGGTCGCGAAGATTGCGGGCGATGGCTTCACTGGCGAGGCCGGAAAGGCGGCCTTGAAGGCTGAGGAAGGCCGCGGCGAACGCAGTGACGACGGCCGCCAATATTGCCACCAGGCTGAGCGTCCATTCCAAACCCCAATGCTCCCGGCGACTGGAGAGAAAGCGAGCGGCCTTCGACAGGTTGGACGTAGGATGGGCAACAATGAGGCCGTCGATGGCGGCGCGGGTGATGAGCGGCGCGATGTAAAGGATGCTTACGCCGCATAGCATCGCGGCAAGGGCGGCTACGTAGCGAGCGCGATGGCCGGCCATCAGGGTCCAAAGCGTTCTGGATTGTTTTTCCGACTGTTGCATGGAAATCCGCCGTCACCTTGGCCGATGGTTGAAGGTGACTGGAATTGATCTTAGCGGGGAGAGGGGGAGGGGCCACAGATGGACAGATAGCGCCGGCCAAGCGGGTGAGGTTTTACGGACGAAAGAACCAGACGGTGAAGACGTAGCGAGTCACACCGGCCCCGAGTCCGGCGAGGGGGGTGGCGACGCCGCACTTGAAGCGTTGACAGGGTGCGGGCTGGGTATTGAGCCTCGAAATGTGGTTAATCGGGAGCGCCGACGGGTTTGTCATACGCGGAAGGCAACACGGATTGGACCGTAATCGCAAGCGGGACGCCCATGTTACGGGTGGAGGTCGCGAAGGGGGCTTCTGGGAGGCTGGAGTTGGCCCCCGGATGTTTCATCCGGGGTTCCGCTATTGAAGAGTTGTAACCGCTGTAAAAGCGCCCCTGAGGTCTGCGGAGATGCATGGATTGTTGTGGGAGACATCGAACTGGTTGGCGCTTTGGCTTGTTACGTTTTAGTTACGCAACTCCTGGCGGTGGAACGCGTCCAATGGGGGCGTGATTTTTTTTGGAGAGAATTATGAAACGAGTCGCGATGCTGGCGTTGGCGGTGGGTGGGCTGGTGCTTCCTTTTGCGCTGGGGGAGGAGGTTGGGGTGCGGCCGGCGACGGGGCCGGCGAGGCTGCCGGCAACGGGGCCTACTACCCGGCGGGTGGAGATTGATTTGGACAAGGCGGTTGTGGTTGCGCTGCCGGTGGCTAAGGCGGATTTGGAGGCGACGGCTTTTAAGACCAGCGATGGGCGGGAGGGGTGGGTGATTAAGATTCCGGGGGATCATCCGATTGCCACGCCGGCGATTGCCAATGGTGTGCTTTATGTGGGGGGAGGGTATGGGTCGCATGAGTTTTATGCGTTTAATGCGGAGACGGGGAAGGTGGAGTGGCAGATCAAGACGGGGGATGACGGGCCCAGCGCGGCCGTGGTGGAGGAGGGATCTTGTGCGTTTAACACTGAGAGCTGCACGATCTATGTGACGGATGCGAAGACGGGGAGAATTGTGTGGGAGGAATGGCTGGGCGATCCGCTGATGAGCCAGCCGGCGATTGCGCAGGGGAAGGTTTATATCGCATATCCGGGGGGCAGTCCGCGCGGGGCGGTCTACGGGGAGAAGGGGAACGGGGATCAGAAGGTGGAGAAGAACGTGGCGGCCCAGGAGAAGGGGGGAAAGGGGGTTGGGCCGGCGAAGGGGAATGGGCATCGGCTGCTTTGCGCGGATTTGAAGACGGGGAAGCATCTGTGGGAACAGGACATTTCGGGAGATGTGCTTTCGGCGCCGGTGATTGATGGGGACCGGGTGTTTTTGACTTGTTTTGATGGGACGAGCTTTTGCATGAACGGCGAGAACGGGGAGATTGTGTGGCAGAAGAAAAATTCAGGAACGAGTGCGCCGCTGCTGGCGGATGGACAGTTGATTACGACGGAGCGTGAGAATTCGGGGAAGGATATTCGCGAGGGGGTGCGGCGGCTGGATGCGAAGAAGGGCGATGCGAACGATAAGATTTTGCTGGCCGGCGGGAAGGCGGAATATTTCAGGGCGGGGAGGGATGGGCCGGTGGCGCTGAGTCCGGCGCAGCAGAAGGCGGCGGATGCGGGGGTGGGGTTTGGAGGGGTGAGCGAGAGTGCGTTTGCTTCGGCGGGGCAGGCCGGAGGGCAGACGGTGGCAGGTGGTGTTGCGGGTGGGGTGAATGAGGTGGCGGCGGCGGCGCAGCCTGCGGCGGGAGGTGTTGCGGGGGGGTTGGATCAGGCGGCGGCGCATTTGAACATTGGGAGCGTGGCCGGAGGATGGGCTTATCAGGGGTCGCGGGCGGCGTACAGCGACGGGCGGATAATGAATGCGCAAGCGAATGCGCTGAACTGCATTACTTCGGCAAGCGGCGCGATGGCGTGGCGGGCGGAGGCCAAGGGGAAGGGTATTGGCGAGGATGCGCAGCTGTTTTCGCCGCCGGCGCTGGGGAAGACGAATATGTACTTGTGCACGGCGCGGGGGCATTTGATGTCGGTGACGCAGAAGGAGGGGGCGGTGGGGTTTGTGTATGACATGAAAGCGCCGATGGCGTTTCAGCCGGCGATGGCGAACGGGAATATCTATGTGGGGACGGTGGATGGGCGGCTGATCTGTTTAAAGACTGGGGACAAGGATGCGGATGGGTGGACGGCGTGGGGAGGGAATGCGCAGCATAATAAGAAGTGAAGGCGAGCTGTTTGGACGTTGACGATCAGGATCTACCAATTCCAGGCAATCCGACCTGCCTCCCTTCACGCGATAAGTGACGCGGCCTTTTCCGCAATCATATAGGTTGGCGCGCAGGTGTTGCCATTGGGTAGCTCGGGCATGATTGATGCATCGGCGATGCGCAATCGTTCAACCCCGTGAACGCGCAGTTGGATGTCAACCACCGCCAACGGATCGTTGCCCATTCGGCAGGTGCAGGCCGGGTGGTAGCAGGTTTCGGCGGTCCTGCGGATATGAGCTTCCAGATCAATGTCTGATTCGGCGGCGACGCCAGGAAGGATTTCCTCACTGATTCCAAATGCACGCAGAACCCGTGTCGCGGCCAGGCGGCGTGCCATATGCGCGCCCACGAGCGCGGCCCGCATGTCGCGGGAATCGTCGAAATAGTTGAGATCGATGCGCGGAGGCGCGGCCGGATCCGCGCTGCGCAGAGACACTTGCCCCCGGCTGTGCGTGCGCACGAGGCAGAATTGCAGGTCGACTGCGCACGGATGCAGGGCGGACTGAAAATGAGTGACAAACTGCAGGTCGGCCCAGGGCTGTGACGGGTCACTGAGGAACATCGCGCCGGCCTCGCAGCAGTTGGACGTCAATACTCCTTTTTGCCCCAGCGCGTAACGCAAGACGGCCGCAGGCCATTTTTCCCAGTGCCCGGGTGAACGTTGCGCAGAGCGATAAAGCATTGGGACGCGCACGTGGTCCTGAAGATTTTGGCCGACGCCCGGCAGTTCAACGCGTGGTGCGATCCCGACCGCCCGCAGCGCCTGGGCGCTACCGATGCCGGAAAGCAAGAGAAGTTTTGGAGAGTTGAACGCGCCCGCGCAGAGAATGACCTCGCGGTCGGCCCGGGCGGTGCGTAACCTGCCATCGGCTCCAATCCATTCGACTCCGCGGGCTGTGGTGGCATCAAGGAGAATGCGCGTGGTCGTAGCGTGCGTTTCAATGCGCAGGTTGTTTCGCGGATTTGCCAGCTTGAGATATCCGGTGGCGGCGCTGCTGCGCCTGCCGTGATGTTGCATGACCTGGAAAAAACCTGCGCCGACCGGATCATCGCTGTTGAAGTCTTCGATTGGTGGGATGCCGCATTCGCCGCAGGCCTCAATAAATGCCGTGGAAAATGGCGCACGGTGACGGGGTGCTGAAACGTGTATGGGTCCTGCGTCGCCGTGATGCCGTGAAGCACCCCCCTCGAAGCATTCGGATCTCCGGAAATAGGGAAGCAATTCGTCAAATGACCAACCGGGATTGCCGAGGCGGGCCCAATGGTCATAAGCGGCAGGGCTTCCCCGGCAATACATCATGGCGTTTACGGACGATGACCCGCCGAGCACTTTTCCAACTGGAACGCGAATCGGCGGCCGATCCAGTCCGGCCTGGGGCTCCGCTTCGTATTGCCACGACAATGGCCAGATGTGCCGCAGGCTGACCAGAGGCACCGAAAGGATGCGCGGATCGGGCCCGCCCGCTTCCAGTAGCAGGATGGTGGCGCCCTGGCGTTCCAAGAGGCGTGCGGCGAGGGCGCAACCCGCCGATCCTGCGCCGACGATGATGTAATCATATCCGCTGCTGGAATCGCTCACTGCGCCTCCGGCTGCGGCTCGCAGGCGGTGGGACTCGCCTGGGTCCTTTTGCCGGACCCGCCTGCCAGGAATTCTCGTAAAATTCCGGCGACCGTTGCGAATTGGGAAAGGACCACCAGCCCAAACAGGCGCGCCGCCACGCCGGCGGGGTAATCGCGAAATGGAATCGCCAGCAAGCTGACATAACTACCAATCGCCTCAAACCGGGGGCGCGGAAGACCCATCTTGCGAGCCACGCGGCGAAATCGCCGGGCGCCCCGGCCATAATTGAAATGTTGCCGCATGAAATTTTTAAGCGTCAGTGCGTGGTAGTGCATCACCTGCGCCTGAGGCTGAATGCGAATTTGATGACCCGCTTCGATCCACCGGGCGCACAGGTCGCGGTCCTCCCCGCCGGCCAGATGCCAGGTTCTGCTTAGCCCGCCGACCAGACGAAACAGATTTGCGTCGATGGCAAGATTGCAGGTTGGCGCAGAGCGCACGAATCCGCGCGCATCCGAACCGGAATGGATCAACCAGCGCACGATCACCTGTGTCGCTTCTGCACAAAGATTCTTTTGAAGCGCATTGACTGTTGTCCCCGCGATGGCGCATCGAGGAGTTTGCGAGAGCGACGCCAGCATTTGAGAGAGCCAGTCGGGGCTGGGGCGGCAATCGTCATCGGTAAAAACCAGCCACCGCCCGCGAGCGGCATCGATTCCCGTCTGGCGGGCTGGAGCGCAACCGCGATTCTCTTGGCGAATCAGTTTAATTCGGAGATCCTTGCCATACTTGCTGACCAAGTCGTCAAGCGGATCGGTTCCCCCGTCATCAATGACCAGCACTTCAAATGCTACCGCGGAAAGGCGCTGGCGCGCGAGGGCCTTGAGTGTTTCTTCAAGCATTTCAGGCCGATTGAATGTCGGAATCACGACCGACAGGAGCAGGTCGGTATCGCGTTCCGCCGGCGATGTTGTGGGAGCAGTTGGGATGGTTGTTGGCGAGGGCGCGGACGGTACACTTTCGGTCGCGATTGAGTCCAGTGTTACCGAATGGCCGGTTTCCATGGAACGGATGGCCGCGCGTACGGCGCGGGTGGCGAGCAATCCATCGTGGAGGGTTGCCAATGGTTCGCCACCGCTGCGGATCGCATCGAAGAAACCGCCCCAGGCGCGATCATAGGAGATGCGATAGTCTCCACCGCGCCGCATAACATCCAGCCCGCGCGGCAGCGACTTGAAGAATCGGAATATTTCGCCGAGTCGGAAAGTGACTGATCCCGGAACCTGTCGGATGGCGCGCAGGCTGTAACCTTCGAAACGAAGGCAGTCGAGTTTCAGAATCTTTTCAGTGCCGGCGATGACGATCTCAATTTCGTGTGCCGTGCGCTCTGAAAATTCGCCGGTGACCAGCACGCCATCCGACATTCGCGCCGCTATCACGGCATTTTCATCGTCGCGCACGCCATTGCGGACGCTTGCGAAAATCTCGTGAATCTCAGTGCCGAGCAGGAAGCGGAGCAAGTCAAAGGAATGTACCGCGATCTCAACGATCGCGCCCCCTCCTGTTTCCCGTTGGGTTTTCCAGGCAGGAATATTGATGTCGGATCGCGGGCTGTGCCACACGAGCCGTACGGATTCGATGCGCCCCAATTCGCCCCGCAAAATTGCGGCCCGGGCGGCCGTGACGAGGCGATGAAAGCGCATGTGGAAGGCCGTCATCGCCAACACGCCCGAATCATTTGCAGCGGTGATAATCCGACGGCAATCGGGCTCGTTGAGCGCCATCGGCTTGTCGATCCAGACATGCTTTCCGACCTTCATCGCGGCAATTGCCAAGTCGGCGTGGCTCGCGGGCGGTGTGCAAATTCCGATCGCGTCCAAGTTTGGGAGTCTGAGCACCGCATCGAGTGACTCGCAACGGTGCTCTATCCCAAATTGGTTGGCTACTTCATTGCAGAGGTGCACATCAATGTCGGCAGCTGCCACGATCCGGACGCCGCGTTGCCTGGAGATGGCCGGCAGATGCTTGCGCGCGAAACCTCGCCACAACCTACGATTGCAAAGTTGATGGGGGCGCCGGGAAGCGGTTTTGTCTTGGCGTCAGACATTGGGAAAAGGTCAAACGTCGATTGCGATGTCAGGGCTGGTTTAAGGGTCAATAATAGCTTCCTCGGGAGTGGAAAACACCGCCGGGTCGATACCGCCACAGCACAACTGCATTATCGGCAGGTTTCGCGGCTGCGGCGACACCCGCGGCGACGCAGCCGGGGGTGAAGACCAGTATTGGCGGATTTTTGTTGACCCGAAGAAGTTGATATAGGTAGTATGTTTGCCGAGAACTTTGTCTCACGTCTTTGCGCGGCCTCAGTGGGAGCCCGTCAATGAAGATGACCAGGTCGCGTATGATTGCTCTGGGGGTTGGGGTTGTTTTCGTGGTTAGTATTGGCACGTGGCTGGGCAATCGAGGGGAGAAGGAATCTACTGGATCGGTTGCCACTGGACCTTCGGCAGCCACGCATCCGGCAGGTGGTGATGACAGCAGCGCGGCGGTCGCGGTCGTGCAGGTGGTGGAGCGGAATACCGATACATTTCCAAACCTGCTCTTTGAGTGGACTCCGGAGTCAGCTTCGGCGCCGTTTACGATTGATGAGCAGGGGTTGCATCTACTGGATTCGATTGCGAACGAGACCGATCCGGCCAAGCTACAGGCGCATCGGCTGGTGCTGGGAACGGCGGGGGTGCCGTTGGCGAAGTGCGGGGCGCTGGTGATCTACTCGACTACCTATCTGGGTAAGGGTCGGGCGGCGGATGCGCAGCGTTTTTATGCTTACGAGAAGCTTCCGGCGACGATTGATATCCCGGCCGGGTTTGTCGGGGATAAACTTGAATACGACCTGGAGAAGGCGAAGCAGGCGTTTCCGCTGGCGGTGATGGACGTGCGGCTGGTTCCCAAGGATGCGACGGTGAAAGTCGCGGCGGCGGGTGGTGACAAGATTACGGTTGCGTGTGCGGGGACAAGCAAG
The DNA here is from genome assembly GCA_963788015.1 of uncultured Phycisphaerales bacterium. Classification (GTDB taxonomy): domain Bacteria; phylum Planctomycetota; class Phycisphaerae; order Tepidisphaerales; family Tepidisphaeraceae; genus JBBRHH01. The sequence goes on along the minus strand of CAWBEY010000003.1, from coordinate 173,483 downwards.
ACGCTGGGGGCGGGGGAGGCCGCCAGGTTGCTGGAAACCAAAAGTGCGGTGGCGGTGACCGAGGTGCCGGTGAAGTCGGAGCCGATTGGCGGCGGGGCAGCGGTGGAATTTTTCCCGCGCGTCGAGCATGGGGTGATTCAATTCGGGACGGAGCTGAGCATTCAGTACGTGGGCCGTCTTCGAATGGCGGGCAAGACGCCGCAAGTGGAAGGAGATCTGCCGTGATGCCTTCTGTTTGGCGTGGAATCGTGGCGCTGATTCTGCTGATGCTTCCGATTCAGGCGTGGGCCGGGAAGCATCTGGAGACGGATCATTTTTTGATTTTCTGCCGCGATAGCTCGTATAGCGATCATACGATCACGGACGCTGATTTGTCGCGCTGGGGCGGGTGGCTGGAGGCTTCGTATACCAAGCTGGTGGGGAATGCGGGCCTGCAATTTCGCGCGCCGGTGCATCCAATTGCGGCGGACGTGAAGACGAAGGTGGCGGTGGCGGATTTTGCGACGGAGAATGCGTCGTTACAGGCCCATGCCAGGAATCCGGGCTTTGCGCGGATGCAGAATGGGTGCATCTACCTGAACCAGCATTACTACCTGGACCATGGGCGCGATGAAGCCAACAAATGCACCATCGCGCACGAGCTGTTTCACTTGATCCAGTATGCGTATGACACCCAGGAAGAGGACTGGCTGAAAGAATCGACGGCGCGGTGGGCGCCGGGGGCAATCTTTCCGGACATTGATCAAAACAATTATTGCATTAGCGATGAAGAGAAGTTTATTGACCGGAGCGCTTTGCCGCTGTCATTCAACTTTAGCAGGGAGGCGGCCCAGCGCATTGAGTTGGAGGCTTCGTCGGGGCACCCGTATGGGGCGTCGGTTTTTTTCCGGTTTCTGGCAAAACAGGGGAATGATCAAGCGGCGGTGCGGCGGATCTGGGAGGCCGCGGAGAAGCCGGGGCCCAACGCCCTGGAGGCGGTGGCGCGGGGTGTGGGCGGCGGGGCCGCACTGGATGGGAAATTTCGGGCGGTGTACGACCGTTTTGCCATTGGTTGTGTGATGAATGACCGGGCCCCAGCGGATTGCCAACTGGCGGATGTGGCGAAACTGGTTCGGGGCGGGAGGAAGGTGTCAGCGCCAAGACGGATCTTTCGGCGGCGTGGCTGGAGCACTGTGCGCATCAGCCTGATTTGAAGAAGTTTGCCCCGTTCGTTCCGACCTTCGTTGATGCGCCTGATCTGACGGCCTTGAGTACGGGTGTGGTGCCGCATGGGGGGGGCGCGGGATTGAAGGGATGGGTGGGCGGTCGAGGGGGGATTCGTTGCTTTGGTATCGCCAAGCCGCCGGGGATTACGGCTGAGACGTCGCTGGAAGTGTCAATTCCGGCGGGATCGGAGGAGTTGTCGCTGCAGGGGATCGCGCGCTATGACGGCAAGGACATCAAGTTGACTCACGCCACGTTTGCCGACGGGAAGCACACGTTGAAGATCGCCGATTTGGCGCATACGGGCCAGAATATTTTTCTGGTGGTGGTGGGGTACGCGGACAGGATCGATGGGCATAATTATCCGCTGAACATCGTGCTGAAACAGGATGCGGAGAGCGTAAAGATCGCCGTGGCACTATTTGCAGGACAAGCCGTTTTACAACTGCATCGCCGTGAAGGCACCTGCGCCGTTCAAGATGGATTTGTGGCATGCGCCGCTGAATGGGCCGTTTCACGGATATCAATACACGCTCTACTGGGCTGAGTCGGCGGGCGGGCCGTTCACGGCGATTTTGCCGCCGATGAAGGCCGGGGAGCGGCATGCGGATCACACGGTCTTCCAGTCGAATTACAAGATGGGCGGGAACGAATTCGTTCTTGTTGATCTTCAGGGCGGGCCGGGCGACACGGCGATTCCGCACAAGCCACTGTTTTATCAGGTGGGTGAAGAACCGGTGGTGTGGGACACGAAGGACGTTGTGACCGAGCATGGGGAGGAGACGCGGTCGAACGTGATCGGGCCGGGGACGAAGGCGGTGATTCGGATCGAGAGCGTGGCGGACGATGTGGCCGAGATTAAGACAACGGGATGGCGTGGCATTAATGTGGCGATGGCGCTGGAAGAACAACGGCATCACTTCTGGAATGCGCACATCACGATGCAGGTTGGCAGCCTGGTTTATCACTACTGGACGCCGCGCAGGGAGGGGACGCGGACATTTGGAAACATTCAGCACAACGATGCCTTCGTGCGGGTGGAGGTTCCGGCGTTTGCGGGGGACGACATCACGCTGACGGCCGAAGCAGAGGGGATGACGGCGACGCGGAAGATCAAGATGCCGCTGCCGCCGATGTTCGCGGAGAGCGGCGCAGCAGAGCGTCAAGGATTTGCAGAAGGACCTGACAGACACACTTAAGTCACTGGCGCTGAAACGTGAGTCGAATGCGAAATCGCTTCAGGAAGCGGAGGATCGTGCCAAAAAAGTGTCGAGCAATCCGCATGACGCGGTGCTTGATAACGAAGGGTCGGCCGAAACGCTCGCTATGTACAATTCGATGCTGAAGATGAATGACAATTATGACGTTCCGATGGCGCACATGACGGATGAGTCGAAGATCGCATTTCAGAAGAAGGACCTTCAGAAGGCGCTGGAACTGACATCGCAGGGGCCGGCGCTGGAGCAGAAGCGATATGCGGCGGAGACGGCTTATGAGAAGGAGAGGGAGGAGATCTATCGCAAGGCAGCCACCTCAACGTTATTGAGCGGGAGTGAGAAAAAGCGATATGAAGACGCGGCGGCGATGACGCTCGAGCATAAGAAAAACATTGACCTCGAGCACACGCGCAGGCTGTACAACAGCAACCGAGAGGTGATGAAAATGGCTTTGGCGGTGGGCGATGCGAAGGCTTTTTCGGCGGCGCTGAATGCGTGCATGGCGGACAAGGAATCGGCGGACAACGAGGATGCGCTGCTGAGCGAGGCTTCGGAAGCAACGGCGCGGGTGGTGGGCGATCGTGTAAAAGCGGCGGCGCTGCAGCGGCAGGCGTTTCAGAGGCGGTTGAGCAAGGCGAAGCCGGCGGAGGGGGAACAGTTGCGGAAGCAGTGGGATACGCAGATCAATAACTTTACGTGGTGGCCGGAGGGGGATGTGGGGGATGCGGGGTCTTGAGCGTCTCGCGAAGGGATCGAAGGCGCGTATCTGTGCGCACGACTTATATTGCCTTGAGGGCTTTGGAAAACTCGGACGTGTCGCCGGTGAAGACATCGGTGGCTGTGGCGGTGACGAATTGGCCTGGAGGGATTTTTGGGAGCTTTTTTGTGAAGGTGGCTTTGCCGGTGGAGTCGGTGGTGACGATGACGAAGTCCTGGTAGAAGCGGCCTTCGCCGAAGCCGGTGGGGTCGGCGCCGGTGTTGGAGAAGAACTCGATCCGGAATGGGGTGTTGGGGGTGCTGTGGATTGTGCCGGTGATGGTGGTTTTTGTGTTGTGGGCGACGGCGGAGGCCAGGACGGGGTAGTTCTGGAGGCCGTTGGGGCCGGTGTCGGCGTCGAGGGCGTCGTTGGGGGTTACGCCGTCTTCGTTGAGGTCGATGCCGAGGCGTTTGTTGGAGAAGATGGAATTGGCGAGGATCCGGATGCTGGCGGAGGCATCGCCTTTGACGCCGATGCCGTTGCCATGGCCGACGGGGTTGAAGGGGATGGGGAGGTGGGGGTGGACGTTTTGGGGGGCAGAGTCGGGGCCGGTGTTGAAGGCGATGAGGTTGTTGGCGATGCGGGTTGCACCGGCGTGCATGATGAGGATTCCGTCGCCTTTGTTGGGAAGTTTTTGTTTGCCGTCGGCGCTGGCGCCGATGATGTTGCCGACGATGCCGTTGTCCTGGGCGGCGGTGTTGTTGCCGTTGATGAGGATGCCGTTTTGGCCGCAGCCGAAGATGATGTTTTCGCCGGCGCCTTTCTGGCCGATGGTGACGCCGTTGGAGTCGATGGAGATGCCGTTGAGCTCATCGCCAAAGGTAAAACCGTTGGCTTTGATGCCAAAATGATTGCCGTAGATGGCATTGCCTTCGCCGGCGCTGACGATGCGGATGCCGTTCTGGACGTTGAAGGTGATGTCGTTTGATTCGTGGGCTTCGAGGCCGCCGATGAGGTTGTTGGAGGCGGCCTGGTCGATGAGGATGCCGTTTTGCTGGTTGCTTTCGCCGCTGAGCTGGCCGTTGAACATAAGGCTGCCCATGGAGCTGTTTTGGACAATGTTGTTTTTGGCGGCCGGGCCGCTGATGTGGATGCCGTTTTCCTGGTTGTCGGAGATGTAATTGATGAACTGCGCGCCGGCCTTGTTGATGCCAATGGTGTTGTTGGGGGAGTTGATTTCGATGCCGTTGAGGTCATTGCTTTTGATGACGCAGCCGTAGATGTTTTCGCGGGCGCCGGCGCTGATCTGGATGCCAAAGCCTCTGAAGTTCTGCACCTGGATGTTGCTGAGAACGGCGGGGAATCTGACTCGGGAGGCGACGCGGGAGAAGTGAAGGCCGGTTGCGCCGACGCCGGCGGATTTACCGTCGATGATGATGAGAGGAGAGCCGTCGGCCATGATCGGGCCGCGGATGGAGGTTTGGCCGGTGATGGTGGGGAGGGGCGTTTTGGGGGAGATGGTTCGTGGGCCGGTGATGGGTTGGGGGGCCCGGTCGAGAAGGCCGAACTTGATGGTGGTGGGGAGCAGGGAGGCGTTGGCGCTTTGGATGGCCTGGCGCAAGGAACCGGGGCCGCTGTCGTTGATGTTGGTGACGGTGAGGGTTTGGCTGAAGAGGAGGCGGTTCTCGAGCGGTTGGAGGGTTACAGGGGGGGTGTGCATTGGTTGCCTCTTTTGGGTGGTGGCGGGGTGAAACGTTGAAGAGTTCATGGTAGCCGGAGGGGCTGGATCGGCAAGGGACTTGCGGGGATTGATTCATCGGTGCATCGGTCCATTGAGTCAGTGAAATGCGGTGGGGGGGAGGCGGCCAGATTTCATAGATTTTGCTTGATTGGGGAAAATTGGAGATGAGAATGCGGGGCAGGGGTTTTGGTCATTTCATTGGTGTTGCCCTTTTCAGGAGGGGCCATGGATTCATCAAACTTTCGGATTTGGGCTGGTAAGGCGGCGACGGCGGGCTTAACGGGATGCAAGGTGGCTGGGCGGTTGACGGTGAGGGGGTGCAGGGTTGGGGGGCGGTTGACGATGCAGGGGTATCGGCGGGCCAAGCCGGAGGTGGTGCGGTTTTATCGGTGGGCGAAGCCGGCGACGCAGAGGCAGTGGGAGCGGCTGCAGGCCAATCCAAGTTTTCAGAAGCACAAGCGGCCAATTTATCTGGGGTCGGGCGGGGTGGGGCTGGTGTTGTTGCTGCTGATGTTTTGGCCGGGCGGCGGGCGTCATCGCGGTGAAAGCAATGTGACGTTTGTGAACATTGAGGGGAATACGACGGCGAATGTGCAGGTGTCGGTGATTGGGGATGTTTCGGGGTTGCCGCCGGTGGTGGAGCAGGGTCGGCCGCCGGTCGCGGCGGGGCGGTTTGAGCCGTCGGGGGCGAAATTTCCGGAGGGGTTGCGGGTGAAGTGGTCGCTGAAGGATCGTCGTGAGCCGGGGTCGGCGCTGTGGATCGTGACGATGGATGAGGCGAAGAAGCGGTGGGTGGGGACGGGGCAGATGGCGCAGGTGGCGGCGTCGGGAAAGGAGGCGTCGGGGCTGGTGTATCACTTCACTGACATTGGGCTGAGCGATCAGAAGCCGGCGGTCGAGGAGGGGAGCGAGGGGGACCATGGGGGGAACAAGGGAGGGTCGCGGAAGTGGGGGGCGTTTGCGCAACTGGCAAATTATGTGGAGGTGAAGCATGGGGGATCGGCCGAGGCGGCGATGGTGGAGTACAACAAATGGCTGGCGGGTGGGGGGCAGGCGCTGGTGGGGGGATTGAAGTCGCGGATTGAGCAGAATCGGGCCCAGCAGGAGCAGTATCGCAAGGCGGTGGAGGCATGGGAGAAGATTCCCGAATCGCAGCGGCCGGCGAAGGATTTTAAGGAGCCGAAAACGGTTTTTGAGTCGATGACGCCGGCGGAGCAGGAATCGATCCATAAGCTGATGCTGGGCATGTACGGGGCGGCGGGGCAGGGGAAGGAGGCGTTTCATACGGTGGCGCTGGTGATCGACAAGGGGTTGCAGGCGCCGTCGGAGGATTTCAAGAAGAACAAGTACTCGGCGGAGGCGGTGAACAATGAGTTGTCGCTGGTAATGGCCGAGGCACGCGATCATTGGATTGATGAAGTCATCATTGATGTGGCGCAGAAGAATGGGTGGAAGGTGCGGCGGTCGGATTCGGGGAACCAGACTTCCGGGATGAAGAGCGATCTGGACCAGACGTTTTACGTGTTTGATTCGGACGGGAAGCGGCTGTTCGACAAGGACAAGGAGTTCATCGAGCAGTTCAAGGCCGAGTGGGAGAACCGCAACAAGGCGCGTAACGAGGGGAAGCTGGGGCTGGAGTCGCTGGACATTGCTTCGATTGAAGGCCGAAACCGGTTTCCGGATCCGCGCGCGGTGAAGCTGACGAGTTATTCGCAGGAGTTTCGGCGGACGGTGATCGCGCTGCGGAATACGCCGGGGGCGTATACGACGTATGGGGCGGTGTTGCAGCAGATGCAGCTTCGGGCGCTGGAGGCGATCCGGCAGAAGAACCCGCGGCGTTTCGCGGGTATGGTGTCTCGGAGGCGGGGGGCAAGGTGGGGAAGCTGGAGGGTTATACGCAGGAGGAAGCGCTGAACACGATGTTCGGGAAGGAGATGTCGCCGGAGATTATGAATGGGCTGGCGTTTGGGGCGGCGGTGGCAAATTTTGTGGAGCTGGGGCATTACATGCATGAGGAGAAGTTCGAGGTGAAGTATCACCTGCGGACTTTCGAGGATGCGGTGGAGACGATGCGGCTGGTGGAGGAGGGGAAAGGGGCGGGGGACAAGCGGGAATATGAGAAGATCCGGGATGAGGACGGGCCGAGGGTGGAGAAGTTTTTGAGTCAGTTGTTTCCGGGCGACTTTGCCCAGGGACGCCGAGGCGAGAACGCTGGCGAAGCTGGCGATGGAGACATCGTTGAAGCTGCGGCTTGATGCACAAGGGGAAGGCGGTGGGGGGCGTTTCAGGGAATGCGACGGATGCGGAAAAGAAGCTGGCGGTGTTCGGGGAGTTGGCCAAGGCGATTTACAAGGAGAAGTACGATCCGAAGATGGCCGAGCAGATCGTGCATGCGGAACATGAGCATCGCAAGCTGGCGCGCGAGATGTGTTTGCAGTCGATCTATCACACGTCGGACGAGGCGTTTCGGCTGGCTTTCAACCCGGCCAATGGGAAGGTTGATTTGGCGCATTTGCGGCACTTGCTGGAAGTAAAATCGGATGCGGATTGGGCGAAGGTGGAGCAGAACATCGCGGAAGGGATGCACATTACGCTGCTGTATGCGATGTACGACATGGGGCTGGCGGAGAGCAGACGGCTGCGGGATTACTTGATTGCGCGACACGAGAAGCAGGCCTGGGAGATTGATAAGCTGTGGTTTCGTTCGCAGCTTCAAGGAATCGAGAGCGTGGCGCGGGAGCCGGGGATTTATCTGGAGGCGGCGGGGGAGAAGCTGGTGGACTTGAAGGGGCGGGTGCAGGAGCACGTGCTGGATGAACTGGGGCTGGAATTCGTGCAATCGCAGCGGGTGGCGGGGCAGGTGCTGCTGACTGAAAACCTGGCGTGGAACTGGCGGAAGTTTGGACATGAGAAGATGAACGATCCGCAGACGCTGCTGTCGGTGGCCAACGTCTTGAAGACGGCGATTCATTCGCACGGCGACATGGATCAGGTGATGGCGACGGTGGGGGATGAGATGTTTTTGAACTGGGTGCCGATCGTGGGGCAACTGGAGCAGATTCGCCGCGCGGATGCGAAGGATCTGGCGATCATGGGGGCGTCCATGGCGTGGCCGGTGTTTGGGGAGGTTTATTTTGCGTATCAACTGGGGGATTCGCTGTATTCGATTTATGACGAGGGGTTTGCAACGCCGCGCGAGGAGAACGTGGTGGACGGGGCGTATCGGGGATTTGTGGGGCCCGAGACGCGTGCGTTTGGAGAACCGGGGAAGCCGTCGCCGACGTGGGATGCGGGACAGGACAAGGCGCTGGTCGATGCACGCTCAGACCTGCTGCTGGCGCAAAAGCGGGCGTCGATCGTGATGGAGAAAGAGCCGGACAAAGCGCCGTGGCCGCGGTCGGACTGGGATGAGGCCGAAGAATTGTGGCGGCGGAGCCAGGAGATGGCAGCGCGCGAAGCATCGTCAGCGAAAGCGATTGAGGCGCTGCAGAAGAAAGTGGAGGATCTGGAAGAACGCAAGCGACAGTTCCTGGAATTTGCCGATGGTCCGTGGACGGGCGATCTGCTGGGGTTTGCGGCTCAGCCGACGCAGAAGTTTATCGACCCGTACCTGCTGAAGGAGGTTCCGCCGGTGGTTGGGTTCTTTACCAAGGGGGTGGTGGATCTGCGGATTAAGTTCAGTGACGATGATGAGAAGCAGTTGGCGGCCAGCCGCAGTGCGCTGGTCGGGACAAGTAATCTGGTGGAGAAGATGAAAGCGTCGGCGGTGATGCAGGAACTGGAGATGAAGAAGGAGCGGGCGCGGAAGGGAGCGGATTACGCGGCGAAGATGGAGAAGTGGCCGGAATTGAAGTACCGGTTTCAGAGGGATTCGCTGTACCTGTATCTGCGGGAGAAGTATCACAACACGACTGATCAGCAGTTTAACGCGTGGTTTGCGGAGTGGATGAAGAACAGCGGGGGCGCGGTAGCCAACGCGATGGTGGCCGGGGGGTTGATTCCAGCAAGCGCGACGCAGCCGGCGATTGCGTTGCCGTCGGAAACGGCGTTGTCCGGGCCGGATCCCACGCAGGATCGCACACCGCATCCACTGCCTGAGGCGAGTCTGCGAGAGCGGACCAAGGCGGATCTGGAGCGGGCCCGGCGGCTGACCAATGCGTATGAGGACATGGAGAAGCGGCGGCTGGCGGCGACGCAGCGGAACCTGGAGCGTGGTAAAGATCTGTTCCGGGCGGAGAGTGTGGGGATGGCGGTGGAGAAGTTGAAGAATGATCCACAGCTTCAGGATTGTCTATTGGCACTTCGATACCTGGCGATCCCGCGCAGCGTGCCAGGGTTGAAGACGGCCATTTATCGCATTGCGACCAAGCCTGACACCGGCGACCCGCTGGCCGCAAGTGAGACGGAATACATCTTCAAGTTCGCGACCAGCCTGGAGGTGGATCCGACGTTGTATTTTCCGGATCCGCCGACGGGTGGAGCAGGGGGTGGAGTGGAGGCGGCGGGCGGTGACGTGGCGGCGCAGTACTACATTAAACATTCTTATCTTGAACCAGCGGCCGCCAAGAGTGCGGCGACTTCAGGGAGTGGGGATAACATCCCGCTGCTGCCGGGGACGAGCGAACTGATCTCACAGCTGCTGATCATGCACGCGGATGAAGTGAAGAAGGGGATCGGCCTGATTGTGCTGACCAGCGCATTCGCGAACGACATGGCCGACATGACCGATGCCATGCCCGGCACCTATATGCACCTGCCGAGCGTGAAACATAAGAGGATGACATGGTCGGCGGGGAAAGACGGGCCGCTGGGTGCAACGGCGGTGGACGGTAAGCAGCGGTACCTTATGGCCCAGTCGGTGGGGTATGTGCCGACGGCGCCGCAGGTGGCGGCGGAGGAGATCTGGTATGAGGCGCATAATTTCCCGGTTTCGGGAATCGTGGAATATGGGTTGGGGTCGAGGTTCAGACCGATTTTCAAGGTGAAGCGGCAAAAATCGGGAGCGTTTAGCGGCAGCTGCGACTTTGCCATGCAGCAGCTGGGAATTCTGGGGCAGCTTCATGTGGAGATTTCGGGAACAATGGACGACAAAGCTGCGCAAGGCGACGGCGCAATTTCGTGGCCACTATCTACGCACGTGGCAGAGACAGGGCCTTGAAGGGGACAACGAAGACTTTTCGGGCACGGTGATCGGAGTGGTGGACGGAATAACGCTTGGCGGGAACGTCAATGCGTTTGTTAAAGATTCGACGGTTCCTGATGCCGGCACCGTCACCACCACCTTCACTTATCTGAACAACAAGGCGCCGTCGGACTGGCCCAAGGAGATGGCGGAGCGAGAGGTGGCCAGGACGCCGAACACGCGCGAGTTCAAGGTGCGTCAATGGTATTTGAAACCGATTGCACGGGCGGCGGCAGATTCGAAGGAGGAAAAGAAGTTTACGGGCACGTGGAACTCGTCAATTGGACAACTCGATCTGGACCAGTGTGGGACTTGCGTGGCCGGAACGGTTCACTTTAAGAGTGGAGTGCGCGGCCCGCTTGTTGGCATCGGGGGTGATGGTTTGAACTTCGACTGTTTTGACGGGACCAGCGAACTGAACAACGTGCAGGCTTCACCGACGAAGGAGGGGGGCTATACGGGTTTCTACAACATAGGCAGAAAGGATCGCACGCCGTTTACGCTTTCGCATTAGAGTTGGCGGGATGGTCGGGCGTGCCATTCACGGCCTGATGGCTATGCTATGGGGCAATGGCCCGTCTGGAACTGGCATCGGGTTTAAAGCGCAAGCGCATCCTCGTGACGGTAACGCTTGTGTTGCTGGCGTTTGTCGTTGGAGGGGTGGTCGGCCGGTTCACGTCAACAACTCCATTGCACCTGCGATCGGCGATCCACGGGACATCCGACGAGCTGTTGCGTTCGCTGATTCATTTGGAAATAGGGAAGGTTCGGTCGCCGCTGGCTTATCGGATTGTGTCGTTTCATAAGGGGAGGGCGGATAAGCGGTTGATCCGGCTGGCGCAGCAGCTTGGGTTCAACGGCGTGCAGATTCAGTTGGAGGGGTCGACGGTGGAGGGGATCAAGCAGTTTGTGCAGCGGGAGAAGAGCGAGCATCTGGTGGAGTTTTGTCATGGGCTGGGGATGAAGGTGACGCTGTGGGTGCATGAGTTGAGCGATGTGCCGGCCGAATGGATGCCGGAGTGGCTTGGGCCGGTGACGGCGGAGAATGCCGGGATCTGGTCGCTGCTCGATGAGCGGTATGAATGGGTGCTGCATGAGGCGGTGCCGAACATCGACGGGCTGGTGCTGACGGTGGTGGAGACGCAGATTCGGGCGACGGACACGCCGGTGATGGTGAAGCTGGTGAAGTTGTTGCAGGACAAATGCAGTAAATACAACAAAACGCTGATGGTGCGGACGTTTGCGTGGTATCCGGAGGAATTGACGAGCATGCTGGCGGCGGTGGAGCAGATGCCGGCCGATACGGTGATTATGAGCAAGGTGGTGCCGCAGGACTGGCAGATGCGGGGGGCGAACGCGGGGGAGATCGGGCAGGTGGGGGGAAGGCCGCAGATTGTGGAGTATGACGTGTGCGGCGAATATTTTTTGCGGGACCGGGTGGCCAACTGCATGGTGGATTTGCTGAAGCGGCAGTTTGATTATGGATTGGCCAAGGGGGTGTCGGGGATTTGCGTGCGGGTGGATCGGGAAGATTCAACAGTGTTGCATGAACCCAATGAAGTGAACTTGTGGGCGCTGGGGATGTTGGCGGGCGGGGCGAGCGATAACTTGGAGGAGATCTGGCGGGCGTGGGCGATCAATCGATTCGGGAAGGAGGCGGCGGACGGGGTGGTGAAGGCGCTCGGGCCCAGTCGGGAGGTGGTGGCGGAGCTTTTGAGCATCGGGCCGTTCACGTTTGGGGATACGCGGGCGTTTCCGCTGCTGGGGGATGAGGATGTGTTTGGAGACAACTGGCAGAATTGGTGGTGGGACAAGAGTTTTGGGGCGGCGCATGAGAAGGCGGAAGTGGGGGAGGCGGGGTTCGTGGCGGAGGTGGAGAGCCAGAAGGCGCGGGCCAAGGGGCTCGCGCGGCAGTGCCTTTTGGATCTGGAGAGCGTGCGGGGGAAGTTGAAGAAAGAGGATTATGAGATTTTGAAGACGCGGCTGGCGACGAATGAGGCGCAATTGGCGTTTCGGACGCCGATGGCGCTGGCGGTGTTGCATTACCGGCAGATGATGAATGCGAAGGAAGGGCCGGCGCGCGGCGGCGGATGCGGCGGTGCGGGAGGATCTGGCGCAGTTGCGGGCGGCGGCGATGCCGGTGTATCCGGCGGCGCGGGAATTGAATTACCTGGGGCGAACGTGGCACGTGGGGTCGCCGGCGGCGGTGGATCGGGAGGCGATTTACAAGTGGGCGTGGGATATGGATCTGCTTCGCCGCGGGGAGGAACCGGCCAAGACGTCGAAGTTGAAGGCCTTGTTGAAGAAGTTGTAGAGGCGATGGCAAGTGGCGGGGTTCAACGCTATTTTGGAGGGCGGGTAGGTACTCAATGCCGGTAGTACTTTTTAGCGCGGCCGGCAGTGGGCTATTTTTTGGTTTTAGCTCCCGAGAGTTGGTTGAGGTCCGGCGAGCCGGACCCTACGCCAGACGGCGTATCTGATAATGACTATTTGAAAGGTTCATCCATGACTACCACCGTTGCGAGTCCTCCCAAGGCGCGTGTTGATGATGCGGACTTGCAGGCCGTGCAGAACCTGAAGCTGGCGCGGGCGACGATCAAGTCGGAACTGGGCAAGGTGATCGTCGGGCAGGAGGAGGTGATCGACGAAATCCTGATCTCGATCTTCACCCGCAGCCATGCGCTGCTGGTGGGCGTGCCGGGATTGGCCAAGACGCTGATGATCTCGTCGCTGGCGCAGACGCTGCACCTGACGTTCAAGCGCATTCAGTTTACGCCGGACTTGATGCCGTCGGACATCACCGGCACGGAAGTGATTTACCAGGACCCGGCGACGGGCGAGCGGCAGTTCAAGTTTCTGCAAGGGGCCGATTTTCGCGAACATCGTGCTGGCGGACGAAATCAACCGCACGCCGCCCAAGACGCAGGCGGCGATGCTGGAGGCGATGCAGGAGCGGAAGGTGACGGTGGGCGGCGTGGATCACAAGCTGCCCGATCCGTTCTTCGTGCTGGCGACGCAGAACCCGATCGAGCAGGAAGGGACGTATCCGCTGCCCGAGGCGCAGCTTGACCGGTTCATGTTCATGATCCACGTGGATTATCCATCGTCGGCCGAGGAGCGGCAGATCATGAAGATGGGGACGGGGATGCATGCGGACAAGCCGCAGCCGGTGCTGGGCGGCGGCGGACATTTTGTCGCTGCAGAACACGGTTCGGCGGATGCCGGTGGCGGAGCATGTGTATGCGTATGCGGAGAAGCTGGCGCGGGTGACGCGGATCAAGACCCCGGAAGCGCTGGATTTCTGCAAGAAGTGGCTGACGTGGGGGGCTGGGCCGCGAGCGAGCTTGAATCTGATCATGGCGGCCAAGGCGCGGGCGATTCTCAACGGGCAGTTCCATGTGAGCTGTGAGGATGTGGCGGCGGTGGCGCTGCCGATCTTCCGGCACCGCATCATCCCGAATTTCGCGGCACAGAGCGAAGGGGTGACGGCGGATGACATCACGCGGAAGATCCTGGCGGCGATCCCGAAGGATGCGAAGCTGGAATGATGGGGGGTGGGAGCACAGATTTCACCACGGAGGCACGGAGGCACAGAGAGGAAGAGGAGAAGATAATTGTGGAGTGAAACATGGCGCTGATTGCTGGGGAGTTGACTGAGAAGATTATTGGCGCGGTGATTGAGGTGCATCGGTGTCTTGGGCCTGGGTTGTTGGAGTCGGCTTATGAACAATGTATCTGTCGGGAGCTTCAACTTCGTGGGCTGCGGTATGAACGGCAGGTTGCGCTGAGCGTTGAATATAAGGGGATCAAGTTGGACTGTGGCTATCGGATGGACATTGTTGTTGAGGGCGCGGTTTTGATTGAGTTGAAGACGGTGGAGGTTATTGCTTCCCGTGCATGAGGCGCAGTTGATTACTTATCTGAAGCTGAGCGGGCTTCGGGTTGGGCTGCTTTTTAATCTTCAGGCGGCGACAGTAGTTGAGGGAATGATTCGGCGAGCTCTGTGAATTTCCTCCGTGCCTCCGTGACTCCGTGGTGAGATTTAGTCTGCGGCGAAAGTAGAGTTTCATGTCCAAGCAAACTGGTACTATGCTGCTTGATCCGGTGGCCATTCAGCGGGCTGAGGCTCTTGGGCTTCATGCTCGGTTTATCGTTGAGGGGTATATGTCGGGCGAGCATAAGTCGCCTTACCGGGGATTTGCGATTGAATTTACGCAGCACCGGGAATACGTGCCGGGGGACGATACGCGGCACCTGGACTGGAAGGTTCTTGGGCGGACGGATCGGTATTATCTCAAGCAGTATGAGCAGGAGACCAATTACGTTGCGCAGATCCTGCTGGATGGCAGCGAGTCGATGAAGTATGGGTCGGGGGCGATCAGCAAATTGCAGTATGGGAAGATGATGGCCGCCTGCTTGTGCTATCTGATTCTGCACCAGCGGGACGCGGTGTCGGTGGGGGTGTTTGATACGGGGATTCGCAACTATGTGCCGCGCACGGGCAACCTGGCGTCGCTGCACAATATCATGAGCATTCTGGCGGGGTTTAATCCGACGCAGCAGACGAATATCTCGCAGGTGCTGCACGATATGGCCGGGCAGATCAAGCGGAAGGGGCTGGTGATCATCATCAGCGATTTGTTTGATGATGAGCAGAAGATCCTGGAAGGCATCCAACACTTGCGCTTTGGCGGGCAGGAAGTGATCGTGTTTCACACGATGGACCCGTTTGAGCTGGAGTTTCCGTTTCAGGGGTTGGTGGAGTTTGAGGGGCTGGAGAATATTCCCAAGGTGATGACCCGGCCACGCGAGGTGCGGAAATCGTATCTGGCTGAGGTGCAGGCGTTTCAGAGGCGGATTCGAGAGGGTTGCGAGCGGAACAACGTGCATTACACGCTGGTGGATACCAGCCACGCACTGCACGAAGTGTTGAGCGGATATCTGGCGTTTCGATTGAGGACGACGACGAGATGAGGGTTCAGGCTTCAGGGTTCAGGGTTCAGGTGATGAACTCAGCCCAATGAAATCAAAACTGAACCCCGAACCCCGAACCCCGAACCCTTTCCACTATGCCTTTTCTTCATGCTGCCATGCTCGGGGGTTTGACTGCGATCTCGATTCCGATCGTGATTCATCTGCTTAACAAGCGCAAGTTTGAGCGGGTGGTCTGGGCGGCAATGCGGTTTTTGCAGGTAAGCGTGGATCAGAACCAGCGGCGGATTCAGGTGGAAGACATTCTGCTCCTGCTGCTGCGGTGTTTGCTGATTGCGCTGCTGGTGATCGCGCTGGCTCGGCCGGCGCTGCGGGCGGCGAGCACCGGGATCCTGGGGCAGACGAAGGTGACGGCCGTGATCGTGCTGGATAATTCGGGGAGCATGAGCGCCACGGATGGGATCAAGTCGCGTTTTGACCGGGGACGGGAGGCGGCGCAGCAGATCATTGACACGCTGCCGACGGGATCCTCGGTGGCGGTGCTGCTGGGATCGGATATTGCCAGCGGGCTGATTCCCGAGCCGACGTATAGCTTGAATTTTGCGAAGGACCAGCTGGCGACGGCGCTGCTTTCGGATCGCTCGACGAATCTATTTCCGGCCATTAAGCAGGCGCTGGATACGCTGCATTCGCGGTCGGAACTGCGCAAGGAAGTTTACGTGATCACGGATGGGCAGGCGTCGGGGTTTGGTCAGATGAATGATATCAACCGCGCCCTGGACGAGGAGCGAAAGAACATCCGCACGCACGTGCTGATCGTGGGCGAGCCTGAAGAGCGAAACCTTGGGGTAAGCTGCGCTGCGGTTGTCGGGAGGGCTGGCGGTGGTGGGCAAGTCTCTGCGGTTTGAGGTGCAGGTGACGAATTACGGCAATGAAGATGCGCGGGACGTGAAGGTGAATATTTCGGTGGACAACGATCCGCCGTCGGAGGACACGACGATTGACGTGGTGCCCGGGAAAAACGGCAGCAAGAGCATTTCGGTGTTTCCGAAGCTGCGCACGGAGGGGTATCACACGGTGACGGCGCGCATCGCGGCGTCGGACCGCGTGCCGGCCGACGATGCGCGGACGGTGGCGGTGCGGGCGATCAATGAGGTGAAGGTATTGCTGGTGGACGGAAATCCGGGCAGCGAGAACCGGGAGAGCGCATCATTTTTCCTGAAGAACGCCCTTCAGCCGGTGCCGCCGACGGAGCGGGAGCAGTACTTCATCAAGGTGAACACGATCGGGACGCCGGAACTGGATACGGTGAAGTTTGGGGATTACCAGGTGGTGGCGCTGGCGGACGTTTCGGATTTTGGAAAGACGACGGCCGATGCGCTGGATCAATATGTGAAGGGGGGCGGCGGGCTGCTGATTTTCCCGGGGCCGCTGGCGAACCGGAATTTTTACAACAAGGAATTGCTTACGGCGCGTAACCTGCTGCCGGCCGGGCTTGGCGATGCGTATGGGGACGAGGCCGAGAAGAACAAGGACAACGGCAAGTTCTTTATCCTGCAGGGAAAGAACCTGGAGCATGTGGTGATGTCGCTTTGGAATGACGTTGCCAATGGCCGGCTGACGACGGCGAAATTTTACAAGGCGTATGAGCTGATTCCGGCGGCGGTGAAGACGGATGCGAAGGGAGTCGAGGTGGAGGGGGCGGCGCGGGTGATGTTGTCATTTGATAAGACTCAGATGCCCGGGGCCGAGGCGCTGGCGGGCAAGCCGGCGATCATGGAGCGGGCGGTGGGATCGGGGCGGGTGGTGATGTTTGCGAGCAGCTCGAACACCAAGTGGAATGATCTGCTGGTGCAGGCGCATCTGGCGGTGCCGCTGACGCAGCGCGTGCTGGCGACGCTGGCGCAGCGGCAGGATGAACATTTGACGATCAAGGTGGGGGAGAAGTTTGTTCACAAGTTCCCGGCCGACTACAGCGATCGTGATGCGACGATTACCAAGCCGGGGCAGAAGGCGAAGGATGCGCGCGACACGCGGAAGCTGGAGATGTCCAATCGCCAGCCGACGCTGGAATATGACCACACGGACGTGGCGGGGGCTTATGAGCTGACGGTCGGTGGGGATGACAAGCCGGTGCGGTTTGCAGCGCAGGCAGACCCGGCTGAGTCGCGGCTGGACCGACTGACGCCGGACCAGTTGAAGTTGCTGGCCGAAAATGCACACGTGGTGGAGTGGAAGCCGGGGATCGTGCTGGAGGACAAGCTGAAGACGGATCGTGTTGGCGTCGAGTTGTGGATCCCGTTTGTGTTCGCGGCGCTGTTGCTGGCGGCGGCGGAGACAATGCTGGCGCATTGGTTTAGCCGGTCTAAGTGAGGAAGAGTATTAACCACGAAGGCGCGAAGGCACGAAGGGGTTTTTGGAGATCATGTGGCTTACGGAGAGAGGACTACTCCTGAGATCGAGCGGGTGGCGACAGCGATCATCGATGCGGCTTACAAGGTTCATACGAAGCTTGGCCCGGGACTGCTGGAGTCCATTTACGAAGCGTGCCTGGAGTATGAGTTGTTGAAGAGAGGGATGCGGGTGCAGCGACAGGTGAAGTTGCCGGTAGTTTACGACGGCGTGTTGCTGGATGCCGAATTACGGCTGGACTTGCTTGTGGAAGATTTGGTGATTGTGGAAGTGAAGGCGGTTGAGAAGATGATACCGCTGTTCGAGGCGCAGGCACTGACGTATCTGAAACTAACGGGTAAGCGCCTGTGCCTCCTGCTCAATTTTAATGTGGAACGGATCAAGGATGGAATGAAGCGCGTTGTGCTTTAAGAGGAACATTGGTTGACCTTCGTGTCTTCGTGCCTTCGTGGTTAAAAAGCCTTTCGGTAGAATTAATGACTGCACTTTTGATGAAACTTCTTGGGGTTAATGCGGAGCAGGCTCAGCATGTGGCCGGGCGGGCGATCTCTTTCCATGGGTGGTCGCTGGGGTGGATTTTGTTTTTTGGGATTCTGCTGGGGGCGCTGGTGGTTTGGATGTATCGGCGGGCGGGGGAGCATCTTTCGCCGGTGCGGCGGTATACGCTGGCGGGGCTGCGGGCGCTGTTTCTTTTGTTGATCTTGCTGCTGCTGGCGCGGCCGATATTGGCGTTTACCATTGAGCAGACGATTCGCAAGTCGCTGGTGCTGCTGATCGACTCCAGCAAGAGCATGAACATTGAGGATCCGCGCACGGACATGGCCGACCGGATCAGGGTTGGGATTGCCAGGGGGGAGCTTGATCCGAGCAAGGGGCTGGACCAGAAGCTGGATGGGAAGCAGAACAATGCGTTCGCGAAGGTGGCGCGGGTTGAGGTGCTCAAGGCGGTGCTGAAGAACCAGAAGCTGGATCTGCTGCCGAAGCTGGCGCGCGAGTATGACCTGAGCGTGTATACGTTTGACCGGTCGGCGGCGGATGTGAACGTCGGGATCAATCGCACCGCGCCGATGGATGAGAAGCCGGGGGAGGAGGCGGTCGATCTTTCGTCGTGGCGCACCGGGAAGTGGATTGACGCGCTGGCGGACAAGGGACTGGTGACGGCCATTGGGGACAGCGTTGCGGACGTGACCAACAAGAAGCGCGGGCAGCCGCTGGCGGGGGTGTTGATCATGACGGATGGGGGAAATAACAGCGGCGCCGATCCGCTGCAGGCCGCCAATCAGGCCAAGCGGGATGGGTTTGCGATTCACACGTACGGGGTCGGGATCGCGTCGCCGCGGGACATTATCGTGGGGGGGATTTTCGCACCGGAGATTGCGTTCACGCGGGACGAGGTGCCGGTAAACGTGCGGGTGCGGTCGCAGAATTTGCCGGGGGAGTCGGCGATGCTGGTGTTGAAGCTGGTGAATGGGCAGGCCGAGCTGAAGGTCGATGAGAAGAAGATTGAGTTTGGCGGCGATTCGGAGCAGGTGATCGCGATGAAGTTCACGCCGCCGGAGAAGGGTGAATTCACGTTGAAGGCGGAGATCGCGCCGCGTGATGATGAGACGGTGAAGGACAACAACTCGGCGACGCAGGGGATCAAGGTGGTGGACGACAAGATCAAGGTGCTATTGATCGAGCAGACGCCGCGATGGGAATACAAGTATCTGTCGGCGATGCTGTCGCGCGACCGGCGGGTGGAGTATCACGCGCTCTTGTTCGAGGGGGACAAGAACCTGGCCCGCAGCCCCAATTCACCTTATCTGGAGGAATTCCCGGCCAAGGATGAGGACTTGTTCAAGTTTGACCTGATCATCCTAGGGGACGTTGATCCGAAGCTGTTCGCTGAGAATCAGATCAAGGCGATGCAGCGGTTTGTGAATGAGTTCAGCGGGGCGATGGTGTTTTTGTCGGGGCGGCGGTCGAATCCGAATGCGTACAAGGGGACGTTATTGGAGAAGATGCTGCCGGTGGACCTGGTGCCGGGCGCCACGGATAGTGCGCCGGCGGCGGGTGCGGGCGTGGCGGATCGGCCTATTAAGTTGAAGGTGACGGCGGCGGGGAGAAGCAATGCGATGCTGCGGATCAGTGACAAAGAGCAGGAGAGCATGGAGCTTTGGAGCAAGCTCCCGCCGGTGTATTGGACGACGCGCGTGCTTCGGGCCAAGCCGGGGGCGGATGTGCTGATGGTCGATCCGGACGATACGCGCAAGTATCACAATGAAGAGATGCCGATCATGGCCATGCAGCAGTATGGCCGGGGGCAGACGCTGTTTCTGGGGACGGATAACACGTGGCGGTGGAGGAAGAACGCCGGGGATAAGTATTACACGACGCTGTGGGGGCAGATCACTTATCGGATGGCGCTGCCGCATTTGCTGGGGGATTCGAAGACGGCACAGCTGAAGACCAATAAGGAAAAGTATTCGGCCGGGGAGCGGGTGACGGCGTATGCGCGGCTTTACACGCCGACGTTTCAGCCGTGGACGTCGGCGGATCATCCGGTGGTGAAGGGTGTATTTAAGAAGGTGGGCGAGCCGGCCGGCCAGCTTGGGGCGGTGCGCGAGTTTCAGTTGAAGCCCAAGCCGGATTCGCCGGGGATGTACAGCGGAGAGTTTACGGTGACGGAGGCGGGGGCGTATGAATTTCGGATCGCCGAGCGCGAGAAGGACGGGAAGTGGGGCTTTGAGGTGGTTGAGCCGCTCAATGAGTACGGGGACACGACGGCGATGAACGAGCAGCTTTTGAAGGAGATGTCGGCCGCCAGCGGCGGGCAGTTTTTTCGGGAGGAAGACCTTTACAAGCTGCCGGAGTCGCTGGGCAAGGGGACGGATCATCGGTATACGAAGTTTGAGATTGAGCTGGGATCGACGTGGATTTTCTTTGCCCTGTTGATGGGCGTGGTGACGGCGGAATGGATCCTGCGCAAGGCATCGCAACTGAAGTAGGTTGACTAAAGACAAAGAGCACTATGAGCCAGCTTCTTCATTCAAAAATATCGAGTGTTCGCGGGCGGCTGGGGTACATCTCGGCCGGAACGGGAGTGTTCGGGGCCGTGGCGGCGCTGGTGGTGCTGGTTGGTATCCAGATGTTTCTGGACTTCAACCTGCTGAGCGAAGGCTTGCCGTGGATCGTGCGCCGGGCTGCTGGCGTTTGATCTGGCGCTGGTGGCGTACATCGTGTTTCGGTATGCGGTGTTTCCGCTGATTTTCGGGCCGGATGATGATGAGATTGCGTTGATGGTTGAGCGGCATTCGCCGCAGTTTCGCAGCCGGCTGATCAGCGCGGTGCAGCTGGTGCGGCCAGAGGCGGTGCCGGCGGGGGCGTCGGCGTCGATGGTGCGGGCGATGATTTCGGAGACCGAGTCGATGGCTCGGCCAATGGATTTTCGGGAGGTGGTGAAATCGGATCGGCTGGTGAAGCTTGGAGCGGCGGCGGTGCTGCTGGTGATCTTTGGGGCGGCGGCGGTTGTGTATACCAAAGAAGTGAGCATCGATTTGCTCAAGCGCGTGGCGCTGGGGAACAACGAGGTGCCGCGCAAAACCCGCATCACGCCGATCAGCCAGACCAAGCTGGTGGCGCGCGGCGAAGACATCTATCTGGCCGTGATCGTCGATGGGGTGGTGCCAACCGATCCGTCGCAGGAGCGCGTACATATCAGCTTCGAATCTGGGCGACAGCAGGAGACGATTCCCGAGCGCCTGCCTGATGCGTATGCGACCACTTTGCGCAATGTAAACCAGCCGTTTCGGTATCGGTTTATCGTCGATAACGTGGCGACGCCGTGGTACACGATCCGGGTAAAAGATGAAGCTCCGCTGGACCCGGTGCCGGAGGCGGCGGTTTCCGCCCACGAGCCAGCCGCAGGGGATTGAGACGGTTTGCCTGACCGGAAGCAACCAGATTGAGAAGGGGGAAAACGTAGTGCTGGCGGCGGCGGTGAAGGTGGGGAAGGACGTGCGGACGCCGCGCGTGAAGCTGGACGTGTGGCTGAAGTCTGACCGCGCGAGGATGACAACGATCATCCGCTGCGGATGGTGGCGGCGTTTGGCCAGTCGATTGCGAACGTGCAGGAGTCGTTCAAGTATCGCTTCAAGCTTAACGATGGGGCGAGTCATTGGCAGCGTGTTGAGGCGCTGCCGCGGCCTAGCGTGTCGGATATCGCCTGCACTCAGGTTTATCCGGCCTATACCAACAAACAGCCGGCGAATCGGTTGGCCGGTGATTTGTCATTGCTGGCGGGGAGCAAGCTGCAACTGAAGATCAGCGCCAACAAGCCGGTGCGGTCCGGGGCAGTGGTGCTTTCCGGCTTGAACAATGTCGTGCCGGCCAGCGTGGATGCGAAGGACCATAAGGTGCTGACGGCGGCGTTTGATATTCCGGCCGAGAAACTGAGCGGGTTTTCGGTGCGGCTGACGGATGAAAACGGGATTGAGTCGCACGACGAGGCCGTGTATCGGATTGACATTGTGCCGGACAAGCCGCCGGTGGTTCGCATTACCTGGCCCGACCGCAACGATGCGATGGTGACGCAGAAGGCGCTGGTGCTGGTGCGGTATGAGGCGTCGGATGATTTTGGAATTCAGCGCGTTCAGTTGCACTACAAGATTGATAAGAACGGCGCTGGGGAACAAATCGTCGATCTGCCCGTCAAAAAGAAATCGCCGGAGGACAAGAGCCCGGCGACATCGATCCGCGACCATTACGATTGGCCGCTGGGAAATGCGTCGCCGCTGGCCCCTGAGGGGAGCGTGGTGGAGTTCTGGATCGAGGCGATGGACAACAACAATGTGACGGCCCAGGGCGGCAAGGGCGTCAGCGAGCACTTTACGCTGAAGGTCGTGAGCCAGGCGGATCTGAACCAGGACCTGCTGAACCGGATGAACGAATACTTCGCGCAATTTCAGAGCACGACGGCGGAGCAGGAGACGACAAGCGACGCCCTTGGCAATATGTTGCTCGGAAGGCCGGCCACGCGTCCGGCAACGCAGAAGGCGCCGGAGCCGTAAGAAGGGGTAGCGTCTACAGGTAAGGTTGGAATGTCCGACGGCAATATGGCCGATTTTGAAATCGCGCTGACTTTGAAGCGCTGATTGCAGGGAGAACACTATGACCAAGCGAAACAAGGTTTTGTCGTGGATTTCAATGGCGTGCGTTGGCGTGTTGCCGGCCATTCCCACGCTGGCCGAGTCGCGCGCCACGGCCGAGGACATTCGCCAGACCGAACTGCGCCAGCAGCAGATTCGGACGCAGACGCATGGGGTTGCCGATCAGATCAGCTTTATCATTGATGAATACAAGCGAAACGGCATGACCGGGGAAGAGGTGGTGATGCTGGAGGGGATCCAGAAGGTGCTGGTAAATCTGTCGGACAAGGACATGCAGCAGGTGATGCTGTACCTGCAGGTTGCGCGGACGCGCAAGGACGACAGCGCGGCCGGGAAGGCGCTGCTGGGGCAGAAGACGATCGTGGTGCAGATGAAGGCGATGCTGGCGGCGTATCAGAAGCAGCAGGCGCTCCAGGAATTGTCCAACAGCCTGCAAAAGCTGGGCGAGCGCCAGAACAAGAACCTCCATCTGACGGTTGATCTTGCGAAGCAGACGGCGAATCGCCAGTTCAATAGTTTCCAGCCCAATGAAAAAGATTCTCTGACGGTGCAGCAGGGCGAGCAGGATCAGGTGAAGGGGGAAGTCAGCACGATTCTCGGGAAGATCGCGGCGCTGGCGAAGGAGAATGATGAGTCGATTACGGAGAAGCTGAACAAGACGCTGGCGGCGGCGAAGGATCGGCAGCTTCAGACGACGGTGGATTCGAGTTTTGATGATTTGAAGAACGCCAGCTTGTATCGCGCAGCCGGGGAGGAGAAGAACGCACGGGATACGCTGTTTGATCTGGCGCGGCTGGTGGCGCCACAGAAGGACGAAGTGGCGGCGCTGAAGGCGGCGATCGACAACGTGGACAAAGCAATCGCGGCGGAGAAATCACTGCTGGAGGAGACCAAGACGGCGAATCTGGGCAAGCCTGAGGCGGCGGAACTGGAGCCCAAGCAGGCGGATGCGGTGGACACGACCGACCGGCTGCGCAAGGACCTGGAGGCGCTGGCGCCCAAGGCGTCGGAGGATTTGAAGCAGTCTGAAGACAAGATGCAGGATGCGCGGTCGAACCTGAATGACAAGCAGAAGGACCCGGCGACGAAGAATGAGCAGGCGGCCGTCGACAAGCTCGAGCAGGCGAAGAAGGATTTAAAGGAACAGCTTGCGGCCGCCAAGCCGGCCGATGCGCCGCAGGGGGACAAGGAGGCGAAGCTTCAGGACGAGCTGAAGCAAGTGAAGGAGATGATCAAGCAGGAAGAGCAGGTTAAGCAGGAATCGGCCGCGGCAAAGACGCCCGATGCGCTGAAGGCGGAGGCGCCCAAGCAGGCGGCGGTGGAAAACAAGGCGCGGGAGGCGCAGAAGCAGGCGGCGCAGGATGCGCCCGAAGCGGCCAAGGCGCTTGCCGATGCTGCCAAGCAGATGGACAAGGCCGAGCAGGCGCTGGCGGATGCCAAGAATCCGAAGAACCCGGCGGATGAAGAGAAGGCGGCGGTGGATGCGCTCAAGAAAGCCGAGCAGCAGTTGGAGGGGGCGATTGCCAAGACCGAGCAGGAGAAGAAGGATTTGGCAGGGATGGAGCAGGCGCGGGACAAGGTGGCGGATCTGATCAAGAAGGAAGAAAAGGTCCAGCAGAACACCGAGAAGGCGGCCGCGCAGCAGGAGAAGGCGGATAAGGCCAAGAACAACCCCGCTGATCCGAAGCAGGCGGATGCCAAGCAACCGGATACTAAGCAACTGGCCAATGACCAGGCGCAGGTGGCGGCCGATACGAAGCAGGCGCAGCAGGACGTGGCGCAGGCCGCCCCGGATGCAGCCAAGCCATTGGATGACGCCAAGGCGCAGATGAATGACGCGAAGGGGCAGTTGGACAAGCAGGATGCAAAGGACGCCGCGGCCGATCAAAAGCAGGCGGTGGCGGATCTGAACAAGGCGAAGGACGCGCTGGACAAGAAGATTGATGACGTGAAGAAGGACCTTGGCCAGCAGCCCGACAACGCTAAGGCTCTGGCGGATGCGGCCAAGAAGATCGACGACTTGCAGCAGCAGGTGGCGCAGGCGCAGGACAAGCTGGACCAGGCGGCGGCGGGGGATATTCAGCAGCAGCAACAGCAGATCGCCGATGCGCTCAAGCAGATGGATCAGGCGCGAAAAGACGGGACGCCGCTGGCCGATGCGCAGAAGGCGGCGGCGCAGGCCGCCCAGGATTTGCAGAAGGGGGATAACCAGCAGGCGGCGGCGGATATGAAAAAGGCCGAGGCGGCGATGGAACAGGCCGCCCAGAAAGCCGATGCGGGGCAGAAGGCGGACGCTGGACAAAAGGCCGACGCTGGGCAAAAACCTGATGCAGGGCAGAAAGCTGACGCTGGCGACAAGGCCGATGCAGGACAGAAAGCAGACGCTGGGCAGAAGCCCGATGCGGGACAAAAGGCGGACGCAGGCGACAAAGCTGATGCGGGTCAAAAAGCAGATGCAGGGCAGAAGGCTGATGCGGGCCAAAAGGCAGATGCCGGCCAGAAAGCCGACGCAGGTCAGAAGGCGGATGCGGGGCAGCCGGGTCAAGGCGAGAAGGCTGATCCGGGGCAGGCGCCGAAGGGGGATCAGGGTCAGCAGTTGGCTCAGTTAGCCAAGCAGGAAGCGGCGCTGGAGAAGGCGCTGGGGCAGCAGGCCCAGCAGCAGGCGCAGGCGGCCCAGGCGGATGCACAGGCCGCTGGGCAATTGGAGAAGGCGGCGCAGCAGGCGGGGGATATGGCGGCCGGAGACAAGGGGCAACTGCCGGATAATGCGGAGCAGGCGCTTCAGCAGGCGCAGCAGGCCGCGGCCCAGGCGGCGGCGGAGGCCGGAGCCGGCAACACGCCTTCAGCGCAGGCCAACACCCAGGCAGCGCAGGCCGCACTTTCGCAGGCACAGGCGGCCGTTGCGATGGCGCAGGCGGGGATGGGGCAGCAAGCCAGTGCGCAGCAGCCGGGTCAACCGGGGCAACCAGGCCAGCCGGGACAACCCGGCAAGGAACCCGGACAGGGTCAGGAACCAGGGCAAGAGCCCGGGCAGGGTCAGGCGCCGGGCAAGGCGAACGAAATGACGGCCAAGGGCGGGACGGGTGATCGTCAGGACACAAACACAAACGTGCAGAATGGCGGGCCGCGCGGAGGTCAGACTGGCGGCGGCCAGTTCCTGGCGCTTCCGGCGCGGGATCGCCAGACGATCCTTCAGTCTCGCAGCGAGAAGTATCCGGAGGAGTACAGCAAGGAAATTGAGCAGTACATGCAGAATCTGGCGGATGAAGGCAAGTGAGAAGATCGGTTAATTCGTCGATTGATTCAGAGGTTCATCGGTTCATGGGCAAGTGACACAAATGATTCGAATACTTAGTGCATTCCTGATTCTTCTGATTTTATGTCGCGTTGGTTTTGCGGCCGATCCGGGGGCTACCGCCCGGCCGGCGGACAAGTCGCCGACGGGGCTGGGTCAGGACACGGTCACCGTGGACGATCAGACGGAGAAGGTGATCAAGGGGTCGCTCAAGTGGCTGGCTTCCAAGCAGCAGGCCAATGGGTGCTGGTCGAACGATAACAATCAGGAGCACCAGGTTGCGATGACCGGGTATGTGCTGATGGCGTTCATGGCCGGCGGAAATCTGCCGGATGAAGGGGAGTTTGGCAAGAACGTCACCAATGGAATGAACTTTTTGCTCAACTGCGTGAAGCCGGATGGTTTTATTCAGGCTGGGGGCGGCACGAACATGTACGAGCATGGCATCGCGACAATCGCGCTGGGAGAGATGTATGGGCAGACCCGCGACCCGCGGCTGAAGACGAAGCTGGAGTCGGCCGTGAAGCTGATCATCAGCTGCCAGAACGGGCAGGGGGGCTGGCGATATCCGCCGCGGATTGGCGATGCGGATATTTCGGTGACGGTGCTGCAATGCACGGCGCTGCGGGCGGCCAAGAACTCCGGGCTGGACGTGCCGGACAAGACGATTGAAGCGGCGATCAAGTACGTGAAAAGCTGCTACGACAAGAACAGCGGGGGCTTTGCTTATCAGCCCGGTCAGGCGCCGGGCTTTGCCCGTACCGCGGCGGCGATTTATTCGCTGCAGGTGTGCGGCCAGTACGACACCCCCGAGGTGAAGAGCGGATCGGCCTACCTGGAGAAAAAGACCGAGCGCGAGTGGTTCACGTACGGCAACTTTTACGCGGCCCCGGCGCAGTACATGATCGGCGGGGAAACGTGGAAAAACTGGTACGCCCACATGTCCTCAACGCTGTTGCCCAAGGCGCAGAAGAACGGGGAGATGTATTTCTGGGAGCCGACGTTCGACGGGGGCAAGGGCGTGGGGAAGGTGTACTGCACGGCGGTTTACACGACGATCCTGGCGATGCCGTATCACTACATTCCGTTGTATCAGCGGTAGGTTTTTGGATTTACCCCGGAGCGACTGGCGTTAAGTTTCAAGGGGTCGGAACAAAATCTTTGACGACATCGGGTTGGTCGCAGGGAGGCCGTCGCGGACCATCTGCGTTGAGGAGCGACAGGAGCGGCTAAGATTTGATGGAATGGGGAGGCGGCAGGGCTGTGGGCGGGGAATTGCCATTCAGCGCCTTGGCCGAGCCCCGGCAGATAACACTATGTCAATGGAACTTTTCTGCCGTTGGCTTACGCTGACGGTGGCTATTTGTGCGCTTTGTCCATGTGCGCTGGCTGGGCCGAGAAATATACCGGGCTTCTGATCCGGTTGGGGCTGATGAGACTGTGATGCTGGTTGGGGTGTGATCTGGTTTGTGCAATATCTGGACAACCAGGTGAATGAGGGGCAGACGGCGATTGGGTCGAATGGGGATGGGCACAAGTCGGCGCTGTAC
The DNA here is from genome assembly GCA_963788015.1 of uncultured Phycisphaerales bacterium. Classification (GTDB taxonomy): domain Bacteria; phylum Planctomycetota; class Phycisphaerae; order Tepidisphaerales; family Tepidisphaeraceae; genus JBBRHH01. The sequence goes on along the minus strand of CAWBEY010000003.1, from coordinate 146,104 downwards.
ATGGGGCCGCTGACGTGGCTGGGGGGTGCATCGGCGGCATGTGGTGGGGGGGCGGACAACAGCGGGGGCATCAGGATCAGCGGCAATATGCGCGACGCGATCGTGGAGGGATGCGCCCTGAAAAATGAAAACAGCACGATCGAGGCGAACGCGCCGGCGGCGGGGGGCCGTTCAGAAATAATATATTTGACTGTGCGGATGAGGGGCGGTATGGGGGGAGTGGGTTGAAGGAGGCGGTGGTGGTGAAGAGGGAGTTGAAGGCACCGTAACTGGCGATGCTGCAAGGGGATAATTCACTAAGATGGGGGGATTGGGGGAGAGGGGCGTAGGGCTTTTAATGGATTTGGCGGAACGGAGTAGGCGGTCTTCGGAGGCTTTGGTCCGAGAATTCTCGTAGAAATGACTACAAAACGAACCGCCCCGATGACGATGGAAAGAGCGTTCGCAACAGTTCTTTGTAAGCAGGAAGTAGTCATTTAAGTCACAACTCTTTTAACGCGCGAAAGCTTCACATGGCAGAGATCACACGCACAGATTTGATCAGGATGATCGGTTCGGTGCCGACGGTTCCGTGTCGCAAGCCTCATTTTCTGCTAAGGCTGGCGGGATTGGATTTGAGTGGGTTGGATTTGCATGGCCTGAATCTGTCGTGCGCGGATCTGGCTGGGGCGGACTTGCGGGGTTGTGATTTGAGCGATGCGAATCTGGCAGAGAGTGATCTGTCGAATGCGGATCTGACGGATGCGAAATTGCGGGGGGTTTATGCGGAGGGGGCGGGGTTCATCGATGCGAAGCTGGTGCGGGCGGATTTTCGGCGGAGCGAGCGGGACTGCTTTTACGGGACACACGTGATGTGGGCGGATTTTCAAGGGGCGGATTTGAGCGGGGCGCTGCTGTCGGGGGTGCGGCTATGGGGGGCGACGTTTTTTGAAGCGACGCTGGTGGGGACGGATTTTACGCGGGCGCAGGTGGATGGGAAGACGGTCTTTGAACGGGCGGACCTGACGGATGCCATTCTGGATGATATTGACTGGTCGGATGCGCTGCCGATTCGGCGGGAAGTGGGGAGGCCGGGGGCTGGGGTATCTGGCTTGGTGATGTCGGGGGTTGTGATGCCGGGGATTTTGTCTCCGGCGAAGGCGGCTGAGAGTGTGACGTGTTTGAAGATCGCGGTTTGAGGAGATCGATCAACAATCACGATCTTGGGAGGGTTCGGAGGTAGGCGCGGAGGCCGCCGGCGGAGGGGGCGGAGCGGTTGGCGGCGGCGGGGCCGTCGGGGGATTCGAGTTGGGGGGCATCGTCCGCTTCGAAACGCAGAAACAGTTTCTCCATGAGATCGACTTCGAGATCGGGGCGGTGGGCGGCGTCGGGGCTGAAGGGAAGAAGCAATTCAAATCCAGGGCCGGCGGGGGGCGCTTTGTGGACCAGGAGATCCCCGCCGTGGTGGTAGGCGATGAAGAAGGCGGAGAGGAGGTCAAGGCCGAGATCTTTGGGGTTGTCTTTGGATGGGGTGAAGGGGGTGAAGACGGCTGCAACGTCGTGATCGGTCCACGCAGCGCCTTCGCCGGAGATGAGGATTTGAATGCCGGAGGTGCCCCAGACGGGGACGATGGTTTTGCCGGCGACGACGACGGTGCCGCCGGGGCGATTGAGGCGGGCGGTGCGTTCCACGAGGATCGTGAAGAGGCGTTCGATCATGGTCTTGTCGACCTTGAGGCGGGGAAGGCCGGGGGGCATTTCAACAATGAATTTGCCGGGAGAGCCACCTTCGGCGATGTGTGAGGCGGCCTGATCGACGCTGGCGCGGACGAGGGCGTGGAGCTCGATTTCGTCGGCGAAGCAGTAGTGCGGGGGAACGACGGTGTCGGTGACGGTCTGGACGATTTTGAGGATTTGCTGGCTTTCGCGCTGGGCGAGGGACCAGGCGTTTTCCCAGACGGCGGGAGTGTTGAGGGCGGCGTCGGTGGTGGTGTTGGGGGTGGTATTGGGGGCGATGAAGCCGAGGTCGAAGAAGTTCTGGAGGGCGCTCATGGAGTTGCGGATGTGGTGGGAGAGGCCGGCGGCGAGGACCGCGAGGCTGCGGACGCGGTCGGTGATGATGAGGCGCTGGAGGACGGAGAGTTTTTCGCGGAAGAGCATGTCGCGCTCGCGCTGGACAAGGAAGAACTCCATGGCGCGCATGAGGGTGCCGCGGAGTTCTTTGATGTTCCAGGGCTTGACGACGTATTTGTAAATTGCGCCGCTGTTGACGCCGTCGATGGCGCTGTCGATGTCGGCGTAGGCGGTGGTGAGGATGCGGATGATGTTGGGGCGGTTTTGGCGGAGCTGGCCCAGCAGATCGACGCCGGTTTTGCCGGGCATGCGCTGATCGGTGATGACGATGGCGATTTCGTCGGCTCGAGAGCTGATGATTTCGAGGGCGTCGTGGACGTTGGGGGCGGTGAAGACGCGGAAGTCTTTCTCGAACGCCTTGGGAAAATATTTAAGGGCTTGTTCTTCGTCATCGACGTAGAGGACGGCGAATTTCTGGTAGTCGTACCCCGTGGCCATAGCTTACTCCTGACTTGCGAGCGCGAGGTCGAAAGCGACCTCTGTGAAGACGCCGTATTCACTGCGTGCGGTGATTTTTCCGCCGTGATTACGGATGATGGTGTGACAGATGCTGAGCCCGAGGCCCATGCCCTGCCCCACGTCCTTGGTTGTAAAAAACGGATCGAATACGGCCGGTAAATCTTCTGCCCTTATCCCCGCTCCGTTATCCCATACCGCGATGGTGAGGCGTTCGTTTATCTGGGTTGTGATGAGACGGATCTGGGGGGTTCGGCCGGTGGGGTGCTGATGGAGGGCGTGGGCGGAGTTCATGAGGAGGTTCATGAGAACGTGGATGATCTGGGTTTTGGAGCCCAGGACGCGCTGGCCGTCGATTTGTGCGTGATCGACGTGAGTGCCTTTGAGTTCGTGGGAGATGAGGCGGAGGGCGGAGGTGAGGGCGTCGGCGAGGAGGAAGGGTTCGCGGGTGGCTTCCTTGGAGGGGTAGGCGAAGGTGCGGAGATCGGAGACGACGTCGCGAATACGGCCCATGCCCTGGCCGATGTCGGTGAGAATTTCCTTGAGGGAGCTTTCGTGGGGGCCAGAGATGAGATCTTCGGCGACCTGAAGTGCGGTGAAGGTATAGTTGAGGGGGTTGTTGATTTCGTGGAGCAGGCCGGCGGAGAGCTTGCCCAGGGCGCTCATTTTTTCGCTTTGGACGAGTTGGACTTCGGTTTCCTTGAGCTTGGCGAGGAGGGATTCGAGCTCGAGGTTGCGCTCGCGGAGGCGGTCTTCGAGTGCGGCGGCCTGGAGGAGATTGTTGAGGCGGGTTTTGAGCTCGGTAGTGCTGAAGGGCTTGGTGAGGAAATCGTCGGCGCCGCGTTCGAGGGCGGCGATCTTGTCGGCCTCGTCGGTGCGGGCGGTGAGGAGGACGATTTTGATGGTGCGGGTGGATTCGTCGGTTTTGAGGCGGCGGCAGATTTCGAGGCCGTCGATGCCGGGGAGCATGAGATCGAGGACGATGAGTTCGGGGCGGCATTCGCGGGTTTTGCGGAGGGCGCTTTCGCCGTCGGCGGCCTGGTGGACGGTGTGTTCTTCGGCGAGGGTGGAGACCAGGAAGCGGCGCATGTCGTGCTCGTCATCCACTACGAGGATGCGGTGGCCGCCGTGGCCAGCGACGGGGAGATCGAGGCCGGAGGGGGCTGCGCCGATCTGGACTTCGCGTTCGGCTTCGCGGTAGATCTTGGCGATGGGATCGTTTTCGTCGGTGGCGGGTTTGGGGGGGGTGGCGATGGGAGATTTGGAGAGGGGCAACTCCATGCGCATGGTGGTGCCTTTGCCCAGCTCGCTGGAGACGGTGAGGTGGCCGCCGTGTTCTTCGACCATCTGGCGGGCGAGGGCCAGGCCGATGCCGACGCCGTGGAATTGTCGGGAGGAGGATTCGGCGGCCTGGCGGAAGCGGTCGAAGATGAAGGGGAGATCCTGGGGGGAGATGCCGATGCCGGTGTCCTGGAATTCGACGATGGCGTGGTTGTTTTCGCGGCGGAGGCGGGTGGTGATGGTGCCGCCGCGGGGGGTGAACTTGAGGGCGTTGGTGAGGACGTTGACGGCGACGCGTTCGAGGCCGCCACGGTCGGCGGAGACCATGAGGGGTTCGGGATCGGGCTGGATTTGGAGTGTGATGCCTTTGAGGGTGGCGAGGTGGCGGATGGAGTCGATCATGGCGGGGATGAAGAGGGCCAAGTCAACGTTTTCGCGCTTGAAGTCGGAGCCGCCTTCTTCGAGGCGGACGATTTCGAGAATGTTGTTGATGAGGTGGAGAAGGCGCAGGGCGTTTTTGCGGGCGATTTCGAGGGGTTCGCGGGCTTCGATGGGGATTTTGCCGCTGTTGAGGAGATCTTCGACGGGGGAGATGATGAGGGTGAGGGGGGTGCGGAGCTCATGGTTGATGTTGGCGAAGAAGTCGGACTTCATGCGGTCGGCTTCGGCGAGGCGGTCGTAGGACTCGGCAAGCTGGCTGTTTTTGGAGTCGAGCTCGTGGCGGAGGCGGAAGTCTTCGAAGCGGCGGCCGGCGGTGAAGTAGGCGGTGGTGACGCAGATGACGCCGGTGAGGAGGAGGAAATAGAGGTTGTTGAAGAACTGGTGGGTGTCGAAGATTCCGTCGCGGTGGGAGAGGACGGCCAGGAGATAGAGGAACACGGTGAGCGCGAGGTGATGAGGACCTCGCGGGAGGTCCAGGGCATGAAGAGGCTGACTCCAATCATTACCAAGTTTAAACCGGCGTAGTAAGGAGACAATTCCCCGCCAGTGCGGTAAACCATCCATGCGATGCAGAAGCCGGGAATGAGTGCCCACGCAATGCCCACCACAGCGATGTGGCGTCGCCCGAACGGCGTGAGCAACAAGATAAGGATAATTGCGATGGCGACATCGCACAAGATGCGGGCTATCAGGAATATCCCCAGCCACTGGGGATAGACGAAATAATCGAGGCTGACGCCGGCGAGCATGAGCACCATGGCGAGCCAGCAGCCGAGGCGCGACTGGCGGACGCGGAGTTCGAGGTCCACGCGCTGATAGGCCTCGGCCAGTGGAGAGATCGGTGGGTTGGAATTGGTTGCGAGGGCGGTCACCGGGGGACCTCTTTGCGGATGTCGAGGAAGACGTTGACGCCGGTGGTGTCGCTGCAGACTTGCTGGGCGCCGATGCCGGGGGCGAGGGCGGTCATGTCGGCTTCGGTGCGGTAGACCAAATGCCAGTCGACGACGTAATCCATGAAACGGCGGAGGGAATTGGAGGGATGGACGTTGGTGGCGACGACCAGGCCGCCGGGGACGGTCCAGCGGTAGAACAACTGGAGGAGGCGGGAGCAGACTTTGTCGGAGAGGTAGTCGAAGAGGCCGGCGCAGTAGACGAGGTCGTATTCGGGGGGGATGTTGGCGCTGCCGCGGCCGGCGGCTTCGCGGGTGGCTTCTTTGAGTAGGTCGTGGATGGATTTGTGGATGAAGTGGAGGCCGGGGGAGTGGCCGGATTCGCGCATCGCGGCTTCGAGGCGGTTTTTGGCGTAGGCGATGGTTTCGGCATTGAAGTCAAGAAGATCGAAGTCGCAGTGGGGGGAGCAGTCGCTGGTTTTGATGAAGCGTTCGACTTCGTGGGCCGGGCCGCATCCGACGTTGAGAATGCGCAGGGGGCGGTGCTCGTGGGCGATGCGTTTGGTTTCGGCTTCGAGGCGCTGGATCAGCATTTCGATGCGGTTGCGATGGGCGACGGCGGTGTCTTTGCGGAGGAAGAAGCCGTTGACGATTTTGGCGTAGACGTTAGCGCCTTCGGCCGGGTCGCGGAGGATCATGTTGACCATTTCATAGTCGCCAGCGTATCCGAGGGGCTTGACGAAAATGCGATGGATGAAGGGGCGCAGAGGAGGAGGGGATGAAGCTCGCGCTGGACGAAGGAGCGATGGGGCTGGACTTCTTCGGGGCTGACGCGGTCGGCTTCTTCTTCGAAGCGGGCGAAGAGTTGATCGACGACGGGGACCAGGGGGGACTGGACTTCTTCGAGAAATTCGCGGTGAAGGGCGGCGGCGTCGGAGCGATCGGGGCCGGTGAGTAGTTCGGTTTGATCCAGCCAGCGACTGAGCTCGCCGAGGAAGGAGCGGATGTTGCCGACGGCGAGTTGGTAGGTGGGCCGGAGGACGTAGCTTTTTTGCCAGTCGAGGACGAAGGATTCGACTTCCTGACGCAAGCCGGCGCCGGGGGCGAGGCCGTCGAGATCGGTCCAGGTGTCGACGAGGGTTGCGGAGACGAGGTACATGATGCCGGTAGCGACGAGGTTGCTGACGACGGCGCGGCCGTTGTAGATGGTGCGTTCGCCGCGGAGGATGCGGACGTCGCGAAGGACTTCGCTGAGCTGGACGATGGAGTAGGGGTTATAGACTTCGAAGACGACAAGGCTGCGGGTGACGTGCAGAAGCGTACCTCGGCCTTCGACCCCCTGGCTGTTGCGAAATGCTACGAGACTGTCGAAACCGTTCAAGGGATACGCCCCGCTAAGAGATTCGATGACTCAAACGACTGGGAGTTATGCTAGCGAAAAAGGGCAAGGGCGGGAAGTTGGGAGGAGGGGGCGGCGGATGCGTGTGGTAGGGGATCGCTTCCCAAGGCGGCGGGGGATTGTGATAATCGGGGGATGATTGAGTTGCCGCGAACGGCCGGGTGTATCGGGTGCGGGGAGCAGAACCCGCACGGGCTGCACCTGCGGTTGGAGGTGGATCCGGAGGGTGGGGAGGTGCGGACGACGTTTGTGCCGGGGGTGGCGCATATTGGCTTTGATAATGTGATTCATGGTGGGGTGCTGGCGACGGCGGTGGATGAGGTGATGGTCTGGACGGCGACGTGGAAGGCGAAGCGGTTTTGTCTGTGCGCGGAGATGACGATGCGGTTTCGGTATCCGGTTGCGGTGGGGCAGCGGCTGGAGATTTCGGCGGAGGTGGAGTTTAGCCGGCCGAAACTGGTGGAGACGGCGGCGAAGGTGTTTGATGGGGCGGGGGTGCTGATCGCGACGGCCAGCGGGAAGTACATGCCGATGAGCAGGGAGCAACACCAGGCGGTGATGGGGACGTTTGTGGAGGAGGCGGCGACGGCGCGGGCGGCGGGGATTCTAAGAGGATGAATTGCGATGCTGAAACAGGTTTTAAAGAGCATAGAGGCGCGGCGCGGGTTGGCGGTGGAGGATTTGAAGAGGTTTTTGCGCATCCCGAGCGTGAGCACGAAGCCGGAGCATGCGGCGGATTGCGAGCGGTGTGCGCATTGGCTGGCGGAGCAATTGCGGGAGACGGGGTTGGTGGCGAGCGTGGAGCCGACGGGGGGACATCCGGTGGTGATGGTGCGCAACGAGCATCGGGAGGGGCGGCTGACGGTGTTGGTGTATGGGCATTATGACGTGCAGCCGCCGGAGCCGCTGGAGCTTTGGACGACGCCGGCGTTTGAGCCGACGGTGCGAAACGGGGCGGTGTATGCGCGGGGGGCGGTGGATGACAAGGGGCAGGTGTGGGCGCACGTGGAGGCGATTCGGGCGTGGCAGGAGCATGGGGATGTGCCGGTGAACCTGATTTTGCTGATCGAGGGGGAGGAGGAGATTGGGAGTGAGAATCTGGAGCGGTTTGTGGCGTCGCGGCGTCATGAGCTGAAGGCAGACATCGCGGTGGTGAGCGACACCAACCAGTTTGCGCGGGGCGTGCCGTCGATTACATATGGGTTGCGCGGGCTGGTGTATATGGAGGTGTTTCTGACGGGCGCTTCGCATGATTTGCACAGCGGGTTGTACGGTGGGGCGGTGCCGAACCCGGCCAACGTGTTGTGTGAGCTGCTGGCGACGCTGCACGATGCAGAGGGGCGGGTGAGCATTACGGGGTTTTATGAGGATGTGATCCCGCTGTCGGCGGCGGAGCGGGAGGCGTGGGCGCGGCTACCGTTTGATGAGGCGGGGTTGATGCGGGAACTGGGGTTGTCGGCGCTCTCAGGGGAGGCGGGATATAGCACGCTCGAGCGGCGCTGGGCGCGGCCGACGTGCGATATCAATGGGATCACGGCGGGGTATCATGGGCATGGAGCCAAGACGGTGATTGCGTCGAAGGCGTCGGCGAAGGTTTCGATGCGGCTGGTGCCTGGGCAGGAACCGGCCAAGATTCAAGCGGCATTTGAAAAGACGCTGCGGGAGCGATGTCCGAAGAACGTGAAGATTGAGTTTGCGCAGCACGGGCTTTCGGCGGCGGTGCTGGTGGAAATGGATAGCCCCGCGATGAAGCTGGCGGCGCGGGCGGTGGAGATTGGTTTTGGAGCGAAGCCGGTGATGATGCGCGAAGGGGGGAGCATTCCGGTGGTGGGGCTGATCAAGGCGGCGCTGGGGATTGATACGCTATTGGTGGGGTTTGGATTGCCGGATGATCGGGTGCATTCGCCGGATGAGAAGTTTGATCTGGATGGGCTTTATCACGGGACGCGGACGGCGGCGGCGTTGTATGCGGAGTTGGGGGGAATGAAGAAGGATGAAGGATGAAGGATGAATGAAGAACCGTAGTGAAGGGGAAGACGGTGAACCACGAAGCCGCGAAGGCACGAAGAGGTTTTTGGGTTTGGGAAGTCATCTGGCTACGGGGCGCGGTGGGAATGGGGGTGGGGGGGTCCGGAGTTGGGGTGATTTTTAGTCGAGGGCGATGCGGGCCATTTTAGGGACGGTGGGGTTGTACCGGATGGTGAGGGGTGCGCCGGGTGGAAAGCGGCTGGCTTTGCGGCCGGGGAGGGTGTGTTGGAGCTGGTATGTATGGCCGGCGACGGAGTAGCTGCAGACGATGATTGTTTCGTCGCGGCGGAGATCGGTGGTGCGGATTTCGCGCTGGGTGGCGGAGATGACCTGGCCAGTGGTGGTGGAGGTCATCTTGATTTCTTTGCGGTGGTAGAGGCAGGTGAGGAGGATTGCGCCGGCGATGAAGAAGCCGAGGACGATGTAGAGGACGGGCATGGGGGGAGTATAGGGGGAGTGGGCTTCGTAGGGCGATGAAAAAGGTCAACCGCTAAGGCGTCAAGACGGTGAACCACGAAGTCACGAAGACACGAAGCGGTTTCTGGTGTCTTCGTAATCTGTGGGGGCGGTGCCGTGGTCTTACGACATGTTTGTTTCCGCTTTGAACTGCGGTTGCGGCGGAGGGTTCGGGGGTTTGGTGCGGGTGGCGGTGGGGCAACAGAAGCGATAGTGGCTGTTATGGGGGATGGTGAACTGCGGAGTCGGAAACTCTGATTCGGGTGATGGTTTTTGAAGGGTGGGAGCCAGCCCGGATTTTCATCCGGGGCTTCGATTTGTAAATCGCCAGATGTTTCTGGAGTATGGTCAGGCGAATTTCAGGTTGTTGAAGTTGCCGGCGTAGCCGTTGGTGGCGTTGGTGTCCATTACTAGTTTTAGGGTGTGGGGGCCCTGGGGGAGGGTGGTGCCGAAGACTACCACGTCGGTGTAGTTGCTCCAGCCGCCGGTGTTGGGGATCGTGACGGGGGCGGTGACTTTGAAGCCGGTCTCGGTTTCCAGGTGGAAGGTTGCGCCGGCGGCCGGGGAGGCGACGCGCGCGGTTAAAGTGTAGGTGCCGCCGACGGGGACGTTGACGGTGTATTTGAGCCATTCGCCGGCGTGGGTGTTGCCCAGGACGTAGCCCCCGCCGTTGGGGTCGCCGCTGGTTTCGAGATCGACGCCGGTGCCGGGGCGGTAGTTGACGCCGCCCACATTGGCGGTGTCGGTGTCGTGGTAGGCGAGGCCTTCGGGGCCGTTATCGAAGTTTTCGACTTCGATAGTGGTGGGGATGCTGGGGGCGGGGCTGGTGGAGCTGAAGGGGCTGGAGCCGGCGTTGTTTTTGGCGGTGAGCCAGTAGTAGACGCCGCCGGTGGTGGGGGCGGAAGTGTCGTCGTAGAAGGTGTTGGCGACGTTGTCGGCGACGAGGGCGGCGGTGGAAGGATCGTTCGTGGCGGCGCGGTAGACGGCGTAGCTGATGGCGTCGGTGGAGGCCGACCAGGTGATGTGAATCTGGCCGGTGGGGTAGCGGCCGGCGAGGATGCTGGTGGGGGCCAGGGGGAGGGTGACGACGGAGCGGAGGCCGAAGTCGGGCGTGGAGAGGACGGTTGCGCCGGCAGTGTTTTTGGCTTTTACGAAGTAGTAGTAGGCGATGTCTGGGGAAGCGGTGGTGTCGTTGAAGGACGTGGTGGTGATGTCGGCGGTGGAGAGCTTGGTGGCGGCGCTGGGGTTGTTGGTGGTGGCGCCAGACCTCATAGGAGGCTGCGCCGGTGGAGGCCGACCAAGTGATGGTGATTTTGTCGGAGAGGGTGTCGGAGGCGAGGACGTTGTCGGGAACTGTTGGGACGGTGGGCGGGACAGTGGGGGGAACGGTCGGCGGGACCGTTGGAGGAACCGTTGGGGGCACAGTTGGTGGAACAGTCGGAGGGACCGTTGGTGGAACAGTTGGTGGGACGGTCGGGGGCACCGTGGGCGGGACGGTTGGGGGGACAGTTGGCGGAACCGTTGGTGGGACGATTGGTGGGACGGTTGGTGGGACGGTTGGTGGGACGAGGACGGGGGGGACGACTGGGGGGAGGACCGGGGGATTGGGGGCGCTGGGCTGGGAGAACTGCATCCAGTTGAAATTGCCGACGAAGCCGTTGGCCGCGGCGTGATCCATGACGAGCTTGAGGGTGTGGCGGCCCTGGGGGAGGGTGGTGCCAAAGACGGTGACGGTTTGCCACTTTTTCCAGCCGCCGGTGTTGGGGACGACGATTGGGGCGGTGACTTTGAAGCCGGTTTCGGTTTCGACGTGGAAGGTGCCGCCCGGTTTTGGGGAGGCGACGCGGAAGTTGAGGGTGTAATGGCCGGCGGTGGGGATGTTGACGGAGTAGTCGAGCCATTCGCCGGCTTTCACGAAGCTAAGGACATCGCCGTGGCCGGTGTCGGAGTTGCGTTGGAGATCAACGGAAGTTCCGTTGCGGTCGGTGGCATGGCCGCGATTAGCGTGATCGCGATCGTGGAAGGAGACGCCTTCGCCGCCGGAGTCGAATTTTTCGAAGGCGATTCGGCCGGGGAGGGGCGCGGGAGTGTTGGCGTGGGGGTAAGCGCTCGGCTGGACGGGATGGATGGAAATTTTGGAAGCAGCGTGGGCCGACGGGGGAAGCGCATGGGGAGTGGAGATGGTGGGAAGGGTGCCCAGGTTGGCGATGGCGGCGGAGAGGAGTGAGCGGCTTTCGAGCTGCTCGACGGCGCCGGGGGCGGCCGACGTGAGGGAGCGTTGATTGGATTTGTGCGTGGCGCGGATTTTGGGGGCGCGACGAGCGTGCGAATGCGTATTGCGAGCCATTTTCTCCTCCTCCAGGCCTCCCGCATGGGGAGGCGAATTGTGAAAGACGATGGCTGACCCGCCCTGTAGGTTGCCCTTTGCACGAAACGATGCGGGAGCGAATCGTCTGACCCTCAACTGGGTTTTCGGGAGAAATGGACGGGTGGATTAGGCGGCGGGGGTTTCAATTGGTTGGTCCGACATTTACCGGGACAGCGCCAGCCATTTTGGGAAATGGCGGAGAACAATATTGATGTGGTTGCTTTTCTTGGGATGGGCGGGGCGTAACATGGAAGCCTGGAAGTTTTAAACGAGGAGCAACATGGCATTGCGAATGGCTTGTATGGTGGCGGTGGTTGGGGTGATGATGGCGGGTTTTGCGATGGGGGCGGAGGGTGGAAAGGGGGCAGCGACACGGCCGGCGGATTATTTGATTGGGGAGATGCACGTGCAGACGCTGCCGGCGATCACTTATTTATATGGGAGCGGCCAGACGACGCTGGAGGAGATTGCCAAGACGGTGGAGCAGTTGCTGCCCGGGTTGCTCAAGTCAGTGGAGGAGGGGAAGACGCATGGGGCAGGTGGGCCGCTGTTTATTTATGTGGGGATGGAGGACATGAGCAAGCCGTTTACGTTGCAGGTGGGCATGCCGGTGAAAGAGGGGACGCAGGGGTTTGGGGAATACAAGGTGCGGAAGCTGGGGGAGTATAAATGTGCGACCGTGCTGTTGACGGGGTCTGTGGCGCATCTGGGGGAGGCGTATGAGAAGCTGATGGGGGCGATGGAGAAGGCGAAGCTGACGCCGGCGGGGGAGAGCCGGGAGTCGTATTTGTATTGGGAGGGGGCGGAGTCGGCGAACAATGTGGTGCAGATTCAGATGGGGATAAAATAGAGCGTCGCTGGACCAATCGACAGTGCGCTGACATAATGCCTTCCCCTCGTCGCTGACGAAACTTTAGAGGGGCCGTAGCTCAATTGGGAGAGCACTGCCTTTGCAAGGCAGGGGTTGCCAGTTCGATCCTGGTCGGCTCCATTTTATTTCACGTCTCTGAACCGGGGTGCGAAATCGCTCACACTTCCGGTAAACCTAATCGCCCCGCATCGCCTGCTGGACACACACCGATACCACGCTGAGGGCCCAACTTAATAAAAGACCATTTAATCCTCTCTATGCTCCTCTGTCCCCAACAGAGCTCGATTTATCGATCATAATATCGATTGAATCGTCAGAAATAGACTTGCCCATCCCTTCTTCTGCCGATAAACTGGACAAATCGATCCTTTGATCTTTTGTTTAGCCGAGGCCCCCATGTTAGAAGTCTTGGAACAACCTGTTCATAAGCCTACCCACGCCCGACCGACCGAACGTCTGGAAGAATTCGTTTACAACGACGCTGTCGTTCGTCAATTTCTTCTGGCAATGTACATCTGGGCAGTCGTCGCGTTCCTTGTTGGCCTGTACTGCGCCCTCCAGCTCATCAGCCCCAAATTTACTTTCGGCCTCTCCTTCCTCACTTTCGGCCGCCTCCGCCCGCTGCACACCAATGCCGCCATCTTCGCGTTCGCCGGCAATGCCATCTTCGCCGGCATCTACTACTCCACGCAGCGCCTCTGCAAGGCGCGCATGTGGAGCGACAAGCTCAGCAGCCTCCACTTCTGGGGCTGGCAGGCTCATCATCGTCTCGGCCGCCCTCACGCTGCCGCTCGGCATCACGCAAAGCAAGGAATACGCCGAGCTCGAATGGCCCATCGACATCGCCATCGCCGTGGTCTGGGTCGGCTTCTTCGGCGTCAACTTCTTCATGACGCTCGTCAACCGCCGCGAGCGGCACCTCTACGTCGCGCTCTGGTTCTACATCGCCACGATCGTCACCGTCGCCATGCTCCACGTCTTCAACAACCTGGTCGTCCCGGTGGGCCTTTTCAAGAGCTACTCGATCTACGCCGGCGTGCAGGACGCGTTCATGCAGTGGTGGTACGGCCACAACGCCGTCGCCTTCTTCCTCACCACGCCCTTCCTCGGCATGATGTACTACTTCCTGCCCAAGGCCGCCGAGCGCCCGGTCTTCAGCTATCGCCTCTCGATCGTTCACTTCTGGTCGCTGGTCTTCATCTACATCTGGGCCGGCCCGCACCACCTGCACTACACCGCGCTGCCCGACTGGGCCAGCACGCTCGGCATGCTCTTCTCGCTCATGCTCTGGATGCCGTCCTGGGGCGGCATGATCAACGGCCTGCTCACGCTCCGCGGCGCCTGGAACAAAGTCGCCACCGATCCGGTCCTCAAGTTCTTCGTCGTCGGCATCACCTTCTACGGCATGGCCACCTTCGAAGGCCCGCTGCTCTCGATCAAGTCCGTCAACGCGCTCTCGCCACTACACCGACTGGACCATCGCCCACGTGCACGGCGGCGCGCTCGGCTGGAACGGCTTCATGGCCTTCGGCATGATCTACTGGCTGCTGCCGCGCCTCTTCCAGACCAAGCTCTGGAGCCAGAAGCTCGCCAACGCCCACTTCTGGCTCGGCACCGTCGGCATCCTGCTCTACATCATCCCGATCTACGTCGCCGGCATCACGCAGGGCCTGATGTGGCGCGCGATGACCGACACAGGGCCAGCTCCAATATCCCGATTTCGTCGAGACCGTTCGTGCCATCATTCCGATGTACTTGCTCCGCGCAGTCGGCGGGTCAGCTCTACATCGCCGGCGCGGTGCTGGGCGGCATCAACTTCTACAAGACCTGGAAGAGCACGCCCGCGCGTCTACGAAGAGCCGATCCAGCGGGCACCCGCCCTTTCGAGCGCATTATGGCGGCGATGCCATCGCCCCCGGCTCGAGCCTGGACAACGTCGCCGACTTCGCCAAGACGATCTGGATGTCTGGTCCACGTTCTGGTGGCATCGCCGCTGGGAGCGTCTGCCGCTGCAAGTTCACGATGCTGGTCGATCGCTCGCGGTCGTCGCCGCGTCGCTGTTCGAGATCGTCCCGAGTTCCTGATCCGCTCCAACGTCCCGACGATCGCCAGCGTCAAGCCGTACACGCCGCTGGAACTCGCCGGCCGCGACATCTACCTGTCGCGAAGGGTGCTACAACTGCCACTCGCAGATGATCCGCCCGATCCTGGCCGAGACCAAGCGCTACGGCGAATACTCCAAGCCGGGCGAATTCGTCTACGACCATCCGTTCCAGTGGGGTAGCCGCCGGATCGGACCGGACCTTGCCCGCGTCGGCGGCAAGTACAACGAGTACTGGCACGTCCGCCACCTGATGGATCCCTCCTCCGTCACCGAGGGCACCATCATGCCCCGCTATACCTGGCTTCTGGGCGAAAAAATCGACTTCGAGTCCATCCCCGTGCGCATCAAGGCCATGCAAGCCCTGGGCGTTCCGTACACTCAGGAAGATCGCGCCACCTCGGTCGATCACGCCAGGCACCAGGCCGCCGACATCGTCAGCCGCATCGCAAGCCAGGGGCAGGGCCTGAAGATCGAGCCGGAAAGCAAGGCAGTTGCCTTGATTGCCTATCTGCAGCGCCTTGGCACGGATCTACACGCGGCCCCAACCACCCCCGACGCCCCGGCGCTTGTCACGCCCACCGCCACCCCCACGACTTCACCCGCCACCACCCAGCCAGTCATCCCGCTCCCGACTGCATCCATCCACGAGCTGTCTCAGAACACCACGCAAGGAGTCCGCTAATGCTTAACCAAACTTTCGCCATCATCGACACCACCCTTTGCGCCGAAGTCGGTCTCGCCATTTTTGTCACCGTCTTCTTTGGAGCCCTCATCTGGACCATGACCCGCTCGCGCGGCGATATCCAGAACTGGTCCAGTTTGCCCCTTCAAACCAACGTCACCACGCCTGAATCGCAGGCACGGGAGGAGGCTCGGCCATGAACACCACAATGCTCCCAAGACCCCATCTGGATGTGGATCAACCCATCCCGCCGAAGCACGCGCCTGGCATGCCAATCCCATGGCCAACGATCCGCCCCTCACCGGCCATGTTTACGATGGCATTCAGGAATACGACAATCCGATGCCCGGCTGGTGGAAGTGGCTTTTCGCCGCCACCATTGTCTTCGCCGGGCTCTACTACTTCGTCGCCACCGCGACCGACGGCCAGCTCGGCGCCGTCGCGGAATACGAATCCGCCGCCACGGAAGAGCTCAAACGCCAGTTTGGCGCCGGCGATATCAAGGCCGACGCCGTCACCCTCCTGCGCCTCAGCAAAGATGCCGACTCCATCAAAATGGGCGCCTCGATCTTTCAGTCCAATTGCGTGGCCTGCCACAACCGCGACGGCGCCGGCCTCGTTGGTCCCAACCTCACCGACGACTACTACATCAACGTCCGCGGCATCGAAGACATCTTCAATGTCGTCAGCAAAGGTCGAAACAACGGTGCCATGCCCGCCTGGGACAATCGCCTGAGTCCCGCCGAGCGCGTCTTGGTTTCCGGCTACGTCGCATCGCTCCGGGGCCAAAACAAGCCCGGCAAAGGCCCCGAAGGAATCATCATCCCGCCCTGGAGCGACATCTCGTCCCACAGCGCCGCCACCCAAGCCGCCCCCACTTCTAACCCCACCACCGCCCCCGCAAGTGCGGCGGGTGTCTTTGGCGCAACTGGCATACAAAGCGCGCCGGGCGTCGCCGCTAAATCAACCCTCGCCGCCGACCCCGCCTCCATCCTTCGTCTCAGCAAGGATCCAAGCGTGCTCAAGTCTGCCAAAGATATTTATCTCACCCGCTGCATGGCCTGCCACGGTCCCAGCGGAGCCGGCCTCATCGGGCCCAACCTCACCGACGACTACTACATCAATGTGCGCAAAATCGCCGACATCCCGGACGTCATCACCAAGGGACGCAAGAACGGCCTCATGCCCCAGTGGGGCACCCTCCTCAATCACGATGATATCGTGCGTGTCTCGGCCTACGTTGCCTCGCTGCGGGGCAAGAACCGTCCTGGCAAACCTCCTGAAAAAGAAGCCATCGTCATTCCCCCCTGGTCTGACAAATAACAACCCCAACAGGTGTGCGCGTGTCCGCCCAAACCGAACAATATCTGCTACAGCCCCAGGGGCGCGTCCTTTCAACCCTTGAAAGCGATGGCTCGCGCCGCTGGCTCCAGCCCCGTCTCGCGAAGGGCAGGTTCTGGTCCGCGCTGCGCCGTTGCCTATCTCCTGATCACCCTTTTCACGCTGATTCCTTACATCCGTATCAACGCCAGGCCCGCCATCCTTCTCGATATCCTCCACCGGCGCTTCACCCTCCTGGGCTTCACCTTCCTCCCCACCGACACCATCCTCTTCGCCCTCTTCATCATCGCCTGCGTGCTCTTCATCTTCTTCCTCACCGCTCTTCTGGGCCGCGTCTGGTGCGGCTGGGCCTGCCCTCAGACCGTCTACCTGGAATTTCTGTACCGCCCTCTCGAACGCCTCTTCATGGGCCGCACCGGCGTTGGCGGCAAGCCCGCCGGTCGCGTTGCCGCCTGGCGCGTCGCCCTCATGTACGCCACCTTCTTTGCCGCCAGTTGCTATCTCGCTCACTCCTTCCTGGCCTACTTTGTCGGCGTCGAAAGCCTCCGGCACTGGATCACGCACTCCCCAGCCGAGCATCCCGCCGCCTTCGTCGTGATGGCCCTCACCACGGCCCTCATGCTTTTCAACTTCGGATTCTTCCGCGAGCAAACCTGCCTCATCGCCTGCCCCTACGGCCGCCTCCAGTCCGTCCTTATGGACAAACACTCTCTGGTTATCAGCTACGACGTCGAGCGAGGCGAGCCGCGCGGCCGACTCCAGCGCTCCCTCCCCATCCTCAACTCCGAAAAAAGCCGGGGAGACTGCGTCGATTGCGCCTTGTGCGTTAACGTCTGTCCCACCGGCATTGACATCCGCGACGGCCTTCAGTTTGAGTGTATTGGCTGCGCCCAGTGCATTGACGCCTGCGATGCCGTCATGGATAAGATTTCCAGGCCGCGCGGCCTCATCCGCTACAGCTCCCAGGCCTCCATTGCCAGTGCCCCTCAAAAACTCATCCGCCCCCGCGTCCTCATCTATTCCTTCATCGTTCTAGCCCTCCTGGGTCTCCTCACCTTCCTCATCATCACCAAATCCCCCGCCGACGCCGTCGTCCTCCGCGCCCCGGCCAGACCTTCCACATCAACCCCGATGGCCAGGTTGAAAACATCCTCATCCTGAAGCTCACCAACCGCACCGACACCCTCCAGCACCTCCGCGTCACCATCTCAGGCGATGCCGGGATCACCGCCCTCACCGCCCAGGAGGCCATCCTACTCTCCCCCGGCCAAATGTGGACCGAACCCCTGCACGTCCTGACGCCCGCCTCCGCCTTCACCGCCGGCCAGCGCCACATCACCCTCCGGATCAGCGGCGAAAACTTCTCCATCGACCGAACCTGCCAGCTGCTGGGTCCATTCAACGATACCCTGCCCTCCACCTCCCAAGGAGCCGATCATGCCCTCCCCTGACACATCAATAAAACCCCGCCCGCGCCATCCCCGCTGGCCCTGGATTATCATCGCGCTCCTCGGCGGACACGTCGTGCTCATGTCGATCGCCGTCACCATGGCCGAGCGCGACAAGCACTTTGCCGTCGTCCCCGATTATTACCAGAAGGCCGTTCACTGGGACCAGGAACAGGATCAGCTTCGCGCCAGCCACGATCTGGGCTGGCGCGTCCAGATCCTCCCCGCCAGCACCATCGACCCGACCGGCCAGCGCCGGGTCACTTTTTTCGTCACCGACAAGGATTCCAAACCCATCGACAATGCTGTTGTCGAAGTCTCCTATTTCCACCACGCCCACGGCGATCAAACCCACACCAAAACGCTCTCTCAATCCACCGCCGGCCGCTACGATGAAACCCTGCCGATGCGCTACGCGGGCCTCTGGGAGTTTCACTTCACCGTTACCGCCGCCGGCAAATCCTTCGTGCAGTCCAACACCCAATGGATTGATAACGCCTCACGCTGAATCCTCATGCTCCCCCTCATCACCGCCATTTTCCTGGCCAGCCTCCTGGGCAGCTTCCACTGCGCCTGGCATGTGCGGCGCGTTCCTTGCCATCGCCACCGGCGACACCACCGCCGGCAAGCGCCGCCAGGTCTCCCTCCAATCGGCCTACCACCTCGGCCGCCTCCTCACCTACACCCTTCTGGGCGCTGCCGCCGGCGCCGCCGGAGGCATGCTCAACCTGGCCACCACGCTCGCCGGCCTCCGCCCCATCGCCGCGGCCCTCGCCGGCGGCATGATGATTGTGTTCGCCCTCATCGCCCTGTTGCGCCATCAGGGCGTGCACATCGACCGCCTCCCGCTCCCCGCCTTCTGGACCAATCTCCTGCACCGCGGCCACCGCGCTGCCATGAACCGCCCGCCACGACTCCGCGCCTTCTCCATCGGCCTGCTCACAACCCTCCTCCCCTGCGGCTGGCTTTATGCCTTCGCCATCACCGCCGCCGGCACCGCCAGCCCCTTTCTGGGTGCGCTTGCGATGGCCGTCTTCTGGGCCGGCACCCTTCCCGCCCTCATCGCCGTCGGCGCAGGCCTCCGAGCCTTCCTTGGGCCCATCGGCCGCAAAGCCCCCATCCTCACTTGCATCGCCCTCTTGGCCGCCGGCCTCTTCACTCTCAGCGGACGCCTGTTGCTCGACCCGGCCACGCTCCTGGCCCGCATTCATCCCCAGCACGTCCAAGGCACGACCAGCGTTCCCTCTCCCAAGGCCCCATGTCATGACGCCAACTGACACCATCTCCACGCCGCCCCATGCCGCCAGCGCCGCATGCGCCCACTGCTCTCTTCCGGTCCCGGCCGGCCTCATCGAGCCGGCCGCCTCCCAGCAGTTCTGCTGCGCCGGCTGCCGCGCGGTCTATCAAACTCTTCACGCCTGTGGCCTGGAATCCTACTACCGCCTCCGTGAAGCCGCCGAAGCTCCCCTGCACCCGGCCAGCCCCGCCGCCAGCAGCTTCGCCTCCTTTGATTCGCCTGCCTTCCACGGCCTTTACGTTCAACAATCCCCCGACGGCGCGGCCACCGTCGATTTGGTCCTTGAAGGGGTCACCTGTGCCGCGTGTGTCTGGCTTGTCGAGCGCCTTCCCCGCGTTCTCGACGGCGTCATTGAAGCCCGCCTCAGCCTCCGCGAAGCCACCGTCCGCGTCACCTGGGACACCGCAAAGCTCCCCCTCTCCCGCGTCGCCCAGGCACTCAACCGCCTGGGCTACACCCCCCATCCCGCCCGCGGCGCCTCCAGCCAGCAGATCCACCGTCGCGAAACACGCCAGCGAATCGTTCACCTCGGCATCGCCGGCGCGATTATGGGCAACACCATGCTCCTGGCCCTTGCCCTCTACGCCGGCGACGTCGGCCACATGGAAGCCCGCTACCGCCTCTTCTTCCGCGCCCTAAGTGCCCTTCTGGGCGTCATCTCCCTGGCCTGGCCGGGCGCAACCTTCTTCCGCGGCGCGTTCGCCGCCCTCCGCATGCGTACCACCAACTTCGATGTCCCCATCGCCCTGGCACTCGCCGTCGGCGGCATCGCAGGCCTCGTCAACGTCCTTGCCGGACGCGGCGACATCTACTTCGACTCCCTCAGCGTCCTGGTCTTCCTCCTCCTGGTCGGCCGCTTCCTCCAATACCGCCAGCAACGCCGCGCAGACGATGCCGTCGGCCTCCTCTTCAGCCTCACCCCCTCCTCCTGCCGCATTGTCCGCGGCGATGAGGTGCTGGAATCCCCGATCGAAGCTCTCAAGATCGACGACATCGTCGAAGTCCGCTGTGGCGATCTCTTCCCCGCCGACGGCGTTGTCGTCTGGGGCCGCTCCAGCGTCAACCAGGCCCTGCTCACCGGCGAATCTAAACCCGTCACCATCCAGGAAATTTCCGTCGTCCACGCCGGCTCGCAAAACGTAACCTCCCTCGTCCGCGTCCGCGTCAGCAAAGTCGCCAATGACACCCGCATCGGCCAGCTCATGACCCTCATCGAGCGTGGCCTTCATGACAAACCCCAGATCGTTCAGTTCGCCGACCGTGTCGGCCGGTGGTTCATCGTGATCATCTCCCTGGCCGCCGCCGGCGTCTTCGCCTTCTGGAGCCGACACAGCATCCCCGCCGCCATCGACCATACCGTCGCCCTCCTCATTGTCACCTGCCCCTGCGTCCTGGGCCTGGCCACCCCGCTCACCATCGCCATCGCCATCGGCCGACTCGCCCGCCGCGACATCCTCGTCAAAAGTGGCGCGGTCCTCGAACGCCTCTCCCGCGGCGGCCGCCTCCTCCTGGATAAAACCGGCACCCTCACCGAAGGCAAAATGCAGCTCGTCAGCTGGACAGGACCCGACGATCTCAAGTCCGTCGTCGCCGCCATGGAACAAAAATCCAACCATCCCATTGGCCGCGCCCTCCACGACGCCCTGGCCGATCGCGAAGCATCCGCGCACGTCCGCACCCACCTCGCCGGCATTGTCGAAGCCGGCGACGGCGGCATCAGCGCCACCATCGACGATCTCCAATATTTTCTGGGATCACGCCCATACCTCCACCGCCACAACATTCTCCTCCCGGACTCCATTAAACTCGCCGCCGACCAGCTCGAGCGGCAGGGCGCCACCGCCGTCATCCTCGCCGTTGACGACACCGCCGTCGCCGTTGCCGGCCTGGGCGATCGCATCCGCGACGAAGCCACCTCCGCCCTTGCTCACCTCCGCTCCGGTCACTGGCATCCGCAGATCCTCTCCGGCGACGCCTCCCAGGTCGTCCGCCACGTTGCCCATTGCGTTGGCATCCCGCAGCACGATTCCTTCGGCCAGCTCACCCCCGAAGACAAGCTCAACCGCGCCCACCACCCCAACGATTCCGCCATCACCGTCATGATTGGCGATGGCGTCAACGACGCCGCCGCGCTCGCCGCGGCCGACGTCGGGATTGCCGTTCATGGCGGCGCTGAAGCCAGCCTCGCCGCCGCCGACGTCTACATCGCCCGCCCGGGCCTGGACCCCGTCGTCCATCTCTTCGACATGAGCCGCCGCACCATGCGTACCGTCCGCCGCAACCTCTTCGTTTCCCTCTCCTATAATCTCATTGCCGGCGCTCTGGCCGCGGCGGGCCTCATGACTCCCCTGATCGCCGCCATCATCATGCCCATCAGCTCCGCCACCGTCCTCTCCCTCGCCGTCGCATCCATCAGCCGTACCGGAGGCCGATCATGGAAGTGATCTTCATTGTCCTGCCCCTCGCCATCACCATGGCCGGCGTCGCCCTCGCCGCTTTCCTCTGGTCAGTCCGCAAAGGCCAGTTCGACGATCTCGACACCCCGCGTTACCGCGCCCTCTTCGACGACCAGGTTCCCGGCCCTACCGCCGCGCCCGCGCCCGCCCCCAATCGACGTAGAACCTGATTTGCCTACAATCGAATTCCCGTAAAGGAATTCGACCATGACCGTGCGGCACGTTGCATCCATCGCTTCCGGCAGGGGGGTACTAAATGTCCTGGCTCCCCGGCTTCCTCTCCCCCGCCGCCGCCCTCATCACCGCCGGCCTCGCCGTCCCGGTTCTCCTGCTCCTCTATTTCCTCAAGCTTCGCATGCGCGAGCATCCTGTTTCGTCCACATTCCTGTGGAAGAAAGCTATTCAGGACCTTCAGGTTAACGCACCATTTCAAAAGCTCCGCCGTAATCTGCTCCTGCTGCTTCAGATGCTGCTGCTCATTCTTTTCCTCCTGGCGATGGCGCGGCCGGTGTTGAATATGTCGGCCACTGCGCGGGATGTTTCGGTTCTGCTTATAGATCGCAGCGGCAGCATGAACGCCAATGACGGCGAGAATGGCCAAACGCGCCTTGACGAAGCCAAGCGCCGGGCTAAGGACCTGGTCTCCACTTTGGGCAAAGACGCGACGGCGATGGTGATCGCCTTCGATGACTCGGCTGAAACAGTGCAGCTTTTCACCAGCGATCGCGTTCGGCTCAAGGCGGCCATCGACTCGATCCAGCCGACCGACCGGCGTTCGCAACTTTCCAAGGCCTTTGCTCTTGCTGAAGCGCAGGCGCTGGGCCGGGTTCCCGAGCAACTTCGCCCCAACAGCAAGAAGCCCGACATCTGGCTTTTCTCGGATGGCCGAACGCTGGACCAGAAGGAGGCCGTGCTTCACATGGCCGATTTGCGCTACGAGAAAATCGGCAAGCCAGACACCAAAAACATCGCCATCGTCGCGCTGCAAGCCAAGCGAAATTACGAGCGGCCCACGCAGGTGCAGATCTTCGCACGCTTCGCCAATTATGGCCCGGAGCCCGTAGAGAATGTGGACGTGCTGCTCAGCGTGGATGGGCAGGTGCAGCAGGTCAACCAGAAGCTCATTCTGCTTCCTGAGCGATGGAACGAGCAAAAGCGTGAAGGGTGGGCCAAAGAAACCGGCAAGCAGGCGCGCGTGAGCGTCGATTTCACGCTTGACCTACTTACCGCCGCCGTGATCCGCGTGGAGCACCGGCCCGCGCCAGGCGATGCGCTGGCGGCCGACGATTTCGCGCAGATTGTTGTTCCTCCGCCGCGCGCCCTAAGCGTGCTGCTGGTCAGCGAGAACAATCCGTATCTCATCCGGCTGATGGAGCTGATGAAGCTTAAGAACTACACGCGCCTGAACGCCGCCGGGTTTGAAGAGCTGATGCAGAATCCGCAGAAGGTCGCGACGGATTACGACGTGATCGTGTTTGACCGCTACACGCCCAAAGAGCTTCCGCCGGCCGGCAATTATGTCTGGTTTGGCTGCCTTCCTCCGAGCACCACGCTGAAGGCCGCCACTGAAAATGGCAAGCCCATTATTCTCAAGGAAGTTGGCGTGCTGGACTGGAACCGCGCCCACCCCATCCTTCACAACCTCAACATGCAGCGACTCTACGTAGGTGAGATGATGCGCGTCGAAGTGCCGGCCAGTGCTGAGATCATCGTCACCGGCACGCAGGCCACGGGCGCTGACGTACCCATGATCCTCAAGTATTCCGAAAATCGCAGCACACACATCGTCATCGCCTTCGACCTGCTTCAGAGCAATCTCCCCTTGCGCCCAACTTCCCACCTTTCATGGACAATCTGATGCGCTACATGGCCCTGGGGGCGGAGATGGATCTGAAGCAATCTCTTCCGCCGGGCGCCACCGTGAAAATCCCGCGCCTCAACCTCCAGCAGGCCGGCGTCTCCTCCGAATTCAATTTGAACGGCCCCGCAGGCTTGCAGAAAATTACCATCCCCACGGCCGGCGACGTCGTTCTTCCCGCGATGAACAAAGTCGGCCTATACTCCACCGATCCGGCCATTCCCCAATACGAAAAAATGGCGGTCAATCTCCTGGATGACAACGAGAGCAACCTGCAGCCGGAGGACAAACCGACGGCCGCGTCGGACGCGACGGCCGAGTCCACTGCCGCTGGCCGCAAAACCGCTACGGAGCTTTGGTGGTGGATCCTGATCTGCGCGGCCCTCCCTTTGTGCCTCATCGAATGGTGGGTCTACACCCGCCGCATGCACCTCTAAAATTGCTGGCATCCCGCCCACGATTCCGTTATTGTTCCTCCCCTTCAACGCGGGCCATATTCCCGCGACACTTTGCTACTCCCAAGGAGAACCATGAGCTTCGCCACTGACGCAAATCGTAAAGCCATCGACATCGGAAAACTCTCCGTCGAGATGACCACCTCGGCCGGCTCGGGCCATCCCTCCACCGCCCTCTCGCTGGCCCACGTCGTCACCGTCCTCATGTATCACCAGATGCGCTGGGACCCCAAAAACCCCTGGAATCCCGGCTCCGATCGCCTGGTCCTCTCCGAAGGGCACGCCGTTCCCATCATCTATGCCGCGTATGCCGATCTGGGGGGCGTAATCGGCAAGACTCCCGCTGAAGGCCGGCCGATGACCAAGGCCGACGCCCTCACCCTCCGCGCCATCGACTCCCCCATCGACGGCCATCCCCACCCTCAGCTTGGCTTCCCCTTTTTCGACGCCGCCACCGGCTCGCTTGGCCAGGGCCTGAGCGTCGCCGCGGGCCTGGGCGCGGCCGCCCGCATCGACAAGATCGACCGCAACATCTACTGCATCATCGGCGATGGCGAATCCCGCGAAGGCCAAATCTGGGAAGCGATGGACTTCATCGCCGATCATGCCCTTACCAATGTCATCCCGATCTTCAATTGCAACGAGCTGGCACAGAGCGATTGGGTTTCGCCCCAGCAGTCGGCCGAAACGCTCGCCAAAAAAGCTGAAGCCTTTGGCTTCATCGTCCGCATCGTTGATGGCCACAATCCCGAAGCCCTCTCCAAGGCCTTCAGCGAACTCCACGTCATCCAGAACGGCAACCGCCCCTTCGCCGTCGTCGCCCGCACGGTCAAAGGCTGGGGCGCGGCCGGCGAGCAGGGGATGGGCAAACACGGCACCCCCGTCAAGAAAGACAAGCTGGCCGAGATCTTTAAGGAGCTGGATGAAACGGCCAAAGATTTGGGCGTTGCCGACGTCTCCTCCAATGGCCGGCTGAAAATTCCGGCCGTCACCACCAAGGCGGCCGCCCACGTTCACACGCCCATCAAGATCGCCTCCTACGCCGAAGGCCTCGCCGCCGTTGGCCTTGATAAGGATCTGGCCGCCGGCAAGCCCATCGCGCCCCGGAAAGCCTATGGCGCGGCCCTCGTGGCCCTGGGCGCGGCCGACAAGCGGATCGTCGGCCTCGACGCCGACGTCAAAAACTCCACCCACGCCGAGTGGTTCGCCAAAAAGTTCCCCTTGCAATATCTGGAGTGCAAAATCGCTGAGCAAAACATGCTCAGCGTCGCCGCCGGTGTTTCCGCGGCCGGCAAAATCCCCTTTGTCTCGACCTTCGCCAAGTTCGTCGTCCGCGCTTATGACCAGGTAGAGATGGGCATCATTGGCGGCGCCAACTTCAAAATCACCGGCACCCACGCCGGCGTCACCCTCGCCGCCGATGGCCCCAGCCAGATGTCCCTTTCCGACGCTGCTTTCTTCCGCTCTTTCTGCCACACCACCAACTTCAATGGCCGACCCGCCGTGAGTTACTTCTTCCCCTCCGACGCCGTCAGTTGCTACAAGATCACCGAGCTGATGGCCAACCTCGACGGCTGCTGCTACCAGCGCGCCCTTCGCGCCGAAACCAAGACCCTCTACAAGCCCGAAGAAACATTCGAAGTGGGCGGCTACAAAGTTCTTCGCGAAGGCAAGGACGTCGTCTTCGTCACCGCCGGCTACATGGTCCACGACTGCCTCAAAGCCGCCGACGAGCTTGCCAAGTCGGGCAAAAAGGCCACCGTCATCGACGCCTACAGCATGCCCCTCCAGACCAAAGGCATCCTCGAAATCGCCCAGAAATCCGGCGGTCGAATCATCACCGTCGAAGACAACTACGCCGGCGGCCTGGAATCCGAAATCGCCAACGCCATCGCCACCACCGGCGCTCAGGTTACGCTCAAGGCCCTGTACGTGCATCAAGTACCCAAAAGCGGCCGCGAGCCGCAGGAAGTCCTCGACTATCTCGGCTTGGGCAGCCGCGACATCCTCGCCGCCGTCTAATGCCAATGGTTAACAGCGACTTCCCACCCGCGAGAAATTTATGGAAAGGAAGCTGGGGATAGTCGTTCTATGTGTCCTGACGATTCTGTGTTGGGGCGGTTGGGGCATGTTTGGCCGGCTGGCGCTGGATCGCAAAACCCAGCCCATGTCCTTCTTCGTGGCGCAGATGCTGGTGGGGTTCCTCTTCAGCGCGATCGTCTTCCTCGGCTGCCTGGGCACGCGAGCCCAATGGGTCTGGCCGCTACACTGGAACATCTACGCACTGCTTGCCGGCACCGCCCTCGCACTCGGCCTGATCTTCTACTCCATCGCCCTGCAAAAAGACGCGTCGAGCACGATAGTCTCAGCCACCGCTCTGTATCCAGCGGTTACTATCCTTGGGAATTTTCTGATCCTGGGAGAGCGACCAACGCCAACCCAGTGGGTAGGCATGGGGCTGGCGTGTGTTAGTATTTATCTGCTGGTATTTGGAGCCAGTGTGGATGGGCATATTTAGAGGTCACTGTGAACCCAGCGAAAATGTAACCAAAGCACGCGCGGGCTCGTCGCTACAATTCTGACGCCGTTTACTTGGGAATCAGAGTCATAGTCTCCCCCTCGTCGCTGATATGAAGGAACCTGCGACCATGTATCTCGAACCACACCATCAGCTTCTTTGGCTTCCCTATCCACAGATCCTTGCCGCCCGCATAGTTATGCACCTTTAGTGGCTGGGATGGATCCTGAATCTCGGTGCGAACGATTTCGGTCGCATCGACCCAGCGACTTTCGGCCCCATAGCGGGCAGCGATGACTTTGAAAGTTGCCGACGCCCCACGAAGCGAAAGACCTTCGTTTGGGATCGGTGGAATTTCGTAAAGCTGATTCTCCGGCAGTTTGACATTGGTCAGGGTCTTGTCGATCTGATACGAGAGAGTCAAAGTTTTAGAAATTCCCGGGGCAGGATCGCCGCCCCCGCCACTGGCAGCCACAATGGGCAAGAACGGGTCGGCATCTATCGCGTCCTGAAGTTGTTTGACCACTGAAACGACGCGTTTCCCCGATCCGAATTCGGCCGTCAGGATGGTGATATGCGGTTTTGCAGGGGACAATGCCGAAGCACCAGCCGCTGGCGGAGTCGATTCGCTTTTCCAATAATGCCCGTTTAAGCCCCGAAATCGTATTACTCTCCAGCGCGGTTCTGTACGAGGTGGCGGCGTGTTTTCGAATGGCTATTTGGGTGGCACCAGTTTCCTTTTCCGCCACGCCCCACCACGCATCGCCGACCTCAAGTTGTTTACCTGTATCATTCGCGGCGGCCAAATCGAGTGCGGCGGCGGCAGTCATCGGCGACTTGGCGCCCTTGACCAGCAAAGGCAGGCCCGCGTTCCAGTCATCTTTCGTGAAGCAAAGAAATTGTCCGACCACGAGATTTGCAGCGGGATCTTCCGGGGAAACTTTCAATTTTTGCATTGAGGATGCGACGCGTTCAGCGGCCGCTCGCGAAATTTCAACTTCCCTGGTTCGAGTCTGAATTTCTTCTCGGGCCGCGGAATCGGGCGCGGCCGTGCGCAACGACTGAAGCACCTTGAGGGCGGTACCATAATCCGCCGCCGCTACCAACTCATCAACCAACTTCAAGCCGGCCCGGCAATTGTCGGCGGCCACAGCGGGGGACTCTGCGCAAAGTCATCTTCGTGGCGAGTTCGCTCTTGAGCCGCATACCGTCAATGTCGTATGCGCTGGACAACGCGTCAGCGGCTCGACAACTCAATACAAGATCGGAGCCCTCTTCCCCGGCTTGCGTCGCGCCAACCAACAGCACAAATTCGTCGGCCGGCGCATCGCTGACACCTGCCGCCTGTTCAAGAAGTTTCGCGGCCAGACGCGGCGAGCCTTGGCTGAATGATCGGATAAATCCTTCGCGAATACTTCCTTGAACAATTTGCGGGAGCGGGCCTGTTCAGCAGGCGCCGGGACCGGCCGACGCAATGGCGAAGCCGTGGGCGTCTCAGCAATCAATGGCGGCGCCGCGCGCGTTGCCGGCAACTTGTCCCCCGGTGCCGTGGGGACGGCCGGTTCTGGCAACGGCAACTTTGGCTGAATAACCTCCTCAGGCCGGGTCGCCGGCGCGGCCACCTTGGGTGAAACCCAGTCGTCGTCGAAAATACTGTCCGCATGTAAGTCCGAGACAAATACCCCTACGAGCCACATTGCTGCCAACGGAACCTGCCAACGCCTAGGAAAGGGATGTAAGAGCCGGCTGTTCATATATTGCTCCATTGAAGTCATAGCGTAAACGTCTTTGCCGATCTCATCAATCTGGTTCTTCGTGCAAGGGTTGATAAAAACGGTTCGGCGGATTCGCCGCCTCCCGAACCATTCAAGTTGGGTGAAGCCTCGCTAACGTCCCCCGGTGCAAGATTTTTGACTCCGCGCGCCATTTACAATTACCATCGTCACTCTCATCAGGAGGTTTGATGAACCAAAGATACGGGCCACTATACGCCATCCTGCTGCTCTTACTCGCAATGATTCGCACGCCTGCCCTTGCCAATGACGGCGGGGACAGCAGGAAACCCATTCCCAGCGCCGCGGACCAGGCTGCGGCTAGTAAGCTTATCAAAGAGCTTTACCACGACCAATTCGTTAAATTGCAGCCAGCCGAGCGCGGACCCCTTGCGGCCAAGCTTCTTGAACAGGCGACGGCCACGAAAGATGACGACTCATCAAAATACGTTCTCCTGATTCAGGCGCGCGACACTGCCGCGGCCGCGGGAGATCTGGAGATAGCCTTCAGCGCAGTGGACCAGTTCGCTGACACTTTCGCAGTCGATCGTTTGGAAGTGAAAGCGGCAGCACTTCCATTGATTTCTTCAACGGTGAAAGCACAAAAAAGTCAGCCGCGATCGCGGAAGCTTGTTTGGTCTTATGCGATGCGGCGATTACTCAAGACCAGCTGGTCATCGCTGAAAAAGCTGCGCTTGCGGCGGAGGAACAGGCAAAGCTTGCTCGGGATGCAGATCTTTTGGCGCGGGCGCGCGAACAAGGCAAGGCAGTTCGAGAGACGCATGCGCAGAAAGATCTGTTCACGGCCGCTTCCAGGAAGCTTCAGACCGATCCTGAAAATCCTGAAGCCAATCTTGTTGCGGGTCGGTATCTGTGTTTCAAGAGACATGATTGGGCCGCAGGATTGCAAAGGTTAGCGAAATGCAGTGATACGCGACTTAAAACCCTCGCCAGTCAGGAGCTTCTGGCACCAAATCAGCCGGCCGCCAAGGCCGCGCTTGGGGACGCATGGTGGGACTTCAAAGACGTAAAAGGCATCATCAGTGAGTTTGAGATTCATCAGCGGGCTGCGGATTGGTACGAACAATCCCTGGCAGGCCTGACTGGCTTCAAGAAGGTGCAGACTGAACAACGCATTGCGGATTCTCGTCATACAACGACAAAAGCAACTTCCGGCGGGGGAGCACGGCGCGCCATCAATTTATTGGCTGCATCGGATGTGAAACGCGACACCGTAACCGGCTCGTGGAAGCTTCAAGACAAGAAGCTGATTTCGTCGGGCGAGCATGAGTTTGAGAAGTTTCAATTCAGACAATCACTACCGGCGGAATACGATTTTCGGATCGTATTCTCGCGCGTCTCTGGCAATGATTCTATTGTTCAGGTTTGTCCGGTCGGCGAGCAATCAATCGTGTGGGCGATTGGGTGCTTCGGAAATACAGTGATGGGGTTTGGCGAAGTGAATGGCGCGGGGCTTCAAAGCAATTCGACCACCGTTAAGAAGCAAAGCTGCCTGGAAAACCGGCGTGAATACACATCAGTCGTGAAAGTGCGCAAAAATCGTATTGAAGCATATATCGACGACAAGCTCATCGCGGAGTTGGACACATCCGACATTAAATTGTCCGCTGGCCCGCAGCTGGGGCTTCCTACGGCGGCCGGCATAGGCCTTGTCACTAACAAAAGTTCAACGGAGTTCAGTGCCGTCGAAATCATTCTGCCAGATAAAATCTCCGCCGAAACTCGACCTGCGGGCAAATAGTGTGGCAACGACAGTGGATCGTCCCACGCCTCGCTGCACCGATCTCCTGCGCAGACTAATCAGGAGCTTCACGCAGTGAGAAACTCCACCACCATCCCCCCATACCTCCGCTCATCCCGCCGCAGCAGGGGGGGCAGGTCCAGCGCATCCCCCGCGTCGTGCCGAAACACCACGACCCCCTCGGCCGCCAGATGATGTGCTGCGATCTCGGCCGCCAGCGCGGTCAGGCGCTGCGGCTCTTCCCTTAAAAAGCGGTAGGGGGGATCGAGAAATACCAGATTCGCCCGCCCCTCCACCCCCGGCCGATTTCTGGCCTCACTGAACCAGCGAAACAGATCCCCTGCCACCACCACGCTCCGTTCTGCCACCCCGAGCGTCGCCACATTTTTCCGCAGGCCTGCCAGCGCCGGCCGATCCGCCTCGAAAAACACCGCCCGCTTCGCACCCCGGCTCAGCGATTCCAGCCCCATCGATCCGGTCCCGGCGAACACGTCATACACCACCGCCTCCGGCAGCAGGGGGTTCACGATGTCGAAGACAGACTGCTTAACCCGATCCGTGATCGGCCGAGTCGCCTCCCCCTCCGGCCCCACCAGCAACCGCCCCCGAAATTCACCAGCGATAATCCGCACGATCAGAAGTCTATCACCAATGCATCGCAAACATGAATCTCGCGGAACCCAACCCCAATCCCTCGCTTCCCACTGCTATAGTTAAAGCATGTGCGGCCGATTCACCCTCATCCGCCTGGAAGACTTCCTCCGCGATCTCCCCTGGATCGGCCCGCCGGAGCAGGCGCTGCCGGCCCAATACAACATCGCACCCTCCCAGCCCATCGCGGTCGTCGCCAATCTCCCTCGACCAGTGATTGACTTCTATCACTGGGGCCTTGTGCCGCATTGGGCAAAGGATCGCACCATTGGAAATCGCATGATCAACGCGCGGGCGGAGACGCTGGCAGAAAAGCCGGCCTTCCGCACCCCGCTCCGCCATCGCCGATGCCTCGTGCCGGCCGACGGGTTTTTCGAATGGCGAAAAGAACCGACCGGCCGAAAAACCCCGATGTACATCCGCCTGAAATCCCACATCCCCCTCGCCTTCGCTGGCCTCTGGGACAGTTGGCACAGCCCCGACGGAAGCGAACTGCGCACCTGCACCATCATCACCACGGCCGCGAACGATCTGCTCAAAACCATTCATGATCGCATGCCCGTGATCCTGAAGCCCGAAAGCTACAAAGAATGGCTTTCACCCGAAGAAAAAATGCCCGATGATCTCGACGCCCTGCAAGAGCTTCTGACCTCATACCCCGCCTCCGAAATGGAAGCCACGCCCGTGGGTACCGCCGTTAACAGCGCCAAGAACGGCGGCCCCAACTGCATCGACTCCCCCGCCGCGCCCCCGGACATACCCGCAGATCAGGCAAGCAAGGAGCTTCAGCAGCCCACCTTGTTTGACATGTGATCCTTCGGAACGCGCGAGGGACATAAGGCGAACGCAGTCTGAAGTTCAACAAGGCGTTTCAGAATGAACAAGGTTTTTGGCAGGATACGAGACACCTTTTGGACCTCCACCCACGCGCTGATGAGGCGTTTCGAATGGCACCTCGTTCGGGTGTCCTGTAAATTGTAAAATGCGTGGAGACTTCGCAGTGGCTTGATTTTTTTTTAATCAAAGGGAATCGACGTGGATTTAAAAGGGTTTGTCAGCGAATTGAAGAAAAAGCAGCTGCCTCCGATCGATGAAGCAATCGCGATTCTGTGGTTTCGTCAGCGACAAGAACCCGATTACTCCGCGTCGGCGGCTGACCTTGTAAACGCACTTAAAGAACTTGGACTTACGCGTCAGAAATCAAACGTGACCTCATTTTATTCGTGTCTGAAGGAACATCCCGCATTGTTTCAAACGAAAGGGACGGACGCGAGTCGCGACAAGCGGTCGTTGTACTTTTCAATCGCTCCTGGACAGCGCCACCAACTCGATCACAAGTATTTGCCGCTGCTCGCGCGGAATGGTGATAAGCACACTACTCCAACCGCAAGGACTTTGGAGGCGTTGGCTGGGGATGTGCCTGACCCGGCCGTGCAAAGCTTTCTCAAGGAAGCCAGTGCATGCATTCACGCCGGCGACATCACGCGCTGCGATAGTCTTGGGCTGGTGTGCGGTGATCGACCGGATGCGGAGTCAAGATAGAGTCTGTTGGGTTTGAAAAGTTCAATACGGCATCTACGCAATTAAAGAATCAAACCACCGGCAAGTTCAAGAATTGGAACAAGGGGATGCAGATAAATTCTAGGAACGACCTACTGAGTGTTTCTGACTCTGATATGATGATCGTATTACAGGGTATGGGCTTGTTGGATGATAACCAAGCGAACAGATTGAAAACATTGTACGAGTGGCGCTGTCAGAGTGCTCATCCTGCGGACACGCCAATCAAAGATGTGCATGTCGACGTGTTCTTTTCAGACGCCGTGGATCTAGTGCTGGCGAGCAAATCCTTCCAGCTCTAAGTTGCTCCTGACGCTTTCGGGCCAACCTTAACGTGACGCGCATGCGGGGAATGGCGGAGATTCAGCAGGGCGTGCTCCAGGTGCTAATGCTCGCGTCCTGAAATATTCACTGCGGCCTGTCTGATCGCATGCGGGCCGCCACCGGCGGCGGCATCGGCTCCATCTACCCAGGAGGTTCAAAAGTTGCCCGCTGAAACCCGCCCCTCCTCCTGCTACACTACCCGCAACTCTCATGGCCGACCGCAACGTCCATTACGAAGCCGCCTTCGAGGCATACCTCCGGCAACGCGGCATCCCGTATGTCGCCGTCGATGAAGCCAAAAAAGCCCTCTTCTATAACGCCCGCCTCAAGTCCTTCGACTTTGTCGTTTACAGCAAACAAGGCCCAAATCTGCTCGTCGATGTCAAAGGCCGGCAACTCCGCAGCAAGGCCGGCCGGGCCGTCTCTGTTCAGACCTGGACCACCGAGCAGGACGTCGTCGATCTCCTCCAATGGCAGCAGGTCTTTGGCGACGATTTCTCGGCCATCCTGGTCTTCGTCTATTGGATCGATCCACCTGTCCTGGGCGAGGCGAGCGGCGCCGGGATCTTTGAGCACCGCGACCGCTGGTATCAGATGATGGCCGTCGAGCTGCGCGAATACCGCGAGCACATGCGCCGCCGTTCGGTCAAATGGGAGACCGTCGCCCTTTCGTCGGCCGACTTCAAGTCCCTTGCCCGCCCAATCGAAAGCTGGTTATGATGGCGTTCATGCGGCCACGCCTTTATCTCCTGATCGCGCCCCTCGTGGCATTTCTGCTGCCCCTGGTTGGCCTCGCCGAAGATGCTCCGGCGCCCCGACGCACGCCTGGAAGGCTATGGCCGGTCAGTCGTTCTTCACGAAGGCGGCGGTATGGGTCTGTGGGTGATGGTGTTCGTGATGGCCGCCCTCTGCATCGGCGTCTTGTTTAAAAATCCCAATCGAAGTTACCAGGACTGATCCACTCGTCCCTTTTGAGGAGTCTCTATGAATCGCTCGACCATCCTTGACTACAGCAACTCGCCCAAGGCCGACCCCGCGGCGCACCGACGCAAAATCTTATGGCTGCTTGCCGCGGCCAATGTGCTGCTGCTCGTCGCGTTCGCCTGGCGAATGGTCCCCGACACCACCGCCTACGGCCAGGCCGGCCATCGCGCCGGCGACTACATCATGATCCCCGCCAACATGAGCGGCGTGAACAACGGCGTCGTCTTCGTCCTGGACACCGCCAGCGGCACCCTGGCGCGGCCGTCTATGACGACAACTCCAAGGGCATCATCAAGGCCATGCAGCCCATGGACCTAAACCGCATCTTCGCCGCCGGCGGCGGCGTCAAGCCCAAGCACTAAGCCGCCTCCCCCGTGAACTGATCCCAACATCTACCAGCCACGAAAGATCAAAATCATGAAAAACCAGAACTTCGCCATCGGACTTCTTTCCTTCACCGCATTGCTCCTCCTCGCCGCCTGCCTCCTGATCAAAACCCCGCAGGCCAAGGCCGAATTTTCGATCAAGGACCGCGACTACATCGTCACCACCGCCGCGCTGCAGCAGGGGGGTGAAGCCCTTTACATCACCGACAACCGCACCGAACAGATGGCCGTCTTCTCCTGGGATGTCGCCCAGCGCTCGCTCGTCCTCCGCGCCGTCGGCCCCGTCGCCAATTTGTACCTGGCTCGATAACGCCGCCAGTTTTTGCCGCACGGCAAAGTGTTCCCCCAATATCCTTCACGCGCCCAAGCGAGGCACTGTCTGATGTCTGATTCGATCCGTTTTGACTGGACCACGCGAAGAAATCCGCGCCATCTACCACACGCCGCTTCTGGAACTGGTGTTCCAGGCGGCCGCCGTCCATCGCCAGCACCACCAGCCCGGGGAGGTGCAGGTCTGCAAGCTCATCTCCATCAAGACCGGCGCCTGCCCCGAGGATTGCAGCTACTGCTCGCAATCCGCCCGCTACAAGACCGAAGTCAAAGCCCAGCCGCTGATGCCCAAAGAAGAAGTCCTCGCCATCGCCCGGCAGGCCAAAGCGGCGGCGTCTCCCGCGTCTGCATGGGCGCCGCTTGGCGCGAGGTCAAAGACAATCAGCAGTTCGACCGCGTTCTTGAAATGGTGCGCGACGTCACCGAGCTGGGCCTCGAAGTCTGCTGCACGCTCGGCATGCTCACCGAATCGCAGGCCCGCCGCCTCGAAGAGGCCGGCTTATACGCCTACAACCACAACCTCGACACCTCGGCCGAATATTACGAAACCATCATCACCACCCGCACCTACGCCGATCGCCTCAACACCATCGACAACGTCCGCAAAACCGACGTCACCGTCTGCACCGGCGGCATCATCGGCCTGGGCGAATCTGACGATGACCGCATCTCCATGCTCCACACCCTCGCCACGCTGCGCCCCCACCCCGAGTCCGTCCCCATCAACGTCCTCTCCAAAGTCCCCGGCACGCCGCTGGCCAATCAGCCCGACGTTCCCGCCTGGGACATCATCCGCATGGTGGCCGTCGCAAGGCTTTTGATGCCCAAATCCGTCGTTCGCCTCTCGGCCGGCCGCGCGAAAATGTCGGCCAGCGAGCAAGCCCTCTGCTTCCTGGCCGGCGCAAACTCCATCTTCTCCAGCGACAACGGCCAAATGCTCACCCTCGCCGTCCCCTCCCCCAAATACGATGCCGACGCCGCGCTCTTCAATCTTCTGGGCCTGACCACGCGCAAAGCATTTAAAGACGATCAACGGACGGTAGGGGAGTCCTGCCGCACAGTTGAACCAGACCTCGAGCCGGCCGCGAAGTGAGCCCCCGTGATCGAAGTGCTTGCCCATAACTCACTCAACGACTCCCACGCCCAATGCCCCTCCGAAGATCATGATGATCGGCGCTCCCCGCGCCCTCATCAGCAGTTGGTCGATGCTCGCCCCCCTCACCTTCGACCAACTCATCGCCGGCCAGTACATCACCGATCACGCCCGCGTCCCCATCTCTCCCACGCCCAGCGAACCGCGCGTGATTCAACTCGCAAAACTCGCCGCCCGCGCTGCCATTTCGCAATTGCCGGGTAGGGGAGTCGCATCCCCAATTTCCGCCCCATCTCGCCCACGACACGGCTCTGGTCATCGCCACCAGCAAAGGCCCCGTCGAACAGTGGCTGACCCCTCTCGACAATTCCGCTCCAACAGCCCAGATTCACCCCGCCGGCGTCGCCCACATCGCCTCGGCCGTCGCCGAAGATCTCGGTCTCACCGGCCCCCGCCTCACCCTTTCGGCCGCCTGCGCAAGCGGCCTGCACGCCCTCATCCGCGCTGTAATGATGATCCGCTCGGGAGAGGCCCGCCGCGTCATCGTCGTCGCCGTTGAGTCGTCCCTCCATCCACTGTTCCTCGCCAGCTTCCGCCGCCTGGGTGTCCTGCCTCCCGATGGCGTCGGCTGCCGGCCCTTCGACCAGCACCGCGCCGGCTTCCTCATGAGCGAAGCCGCCGCGGCCGTCATTCTCGACGCTGCAACATCCTCCGATCCGAGTTCTCATGCCTCCAACTCCCCCGCCACACGCCGCATCGCTGTGGACCAGTTTGCCATGGGCGGCGACGCCACCCACATCACCGCCACCGATCCCGACGGCCGGGTTCTCCGCCACCTGCTCAAAAGGGCCATCGACAACAGGCCCATCGACCTGATCCACGCCCACGGCACCGGCACCCTCCTCAACGACGCCATGGAACTCGCCGCCCTGGAATCCGTCCTGATCGATCAGACGCCGCCGCCAGCCCTGTACTCGCACAAAGGTGCCCTGGGCCACAGCCTCGGCGCGGCCGGCCTGCTCGCCGTCGCGATCAACTGCGAATGCCACCGCCGCAACATCATCCCCCCAAACCCCCGCACCACCGCTCCGTTGCCGACCCGCAAACTCTACATCCCCCAACACCCACTCCCACGCCAGATCACGAGAAGCCTCATCACCGCCTCCGGCTTCGGCGGGCCAACGGCAGTCGTCGCACTCGCAACATTTTGAGCATGGCGGCCTCTTCTGTATCCTGTCTTCGGTACGAAACGTTCACTTCACCTTCATCAGGGGCAATTCATGTCAGATCATCAATGGTATTACACGCGCGGCAGCGAGCGCCTCGGCCCAGTCTCCGGCAAAACGCTCAGTGGCCTCGCAACTGCAGGCACGATCAATCCCCTCGATCTGGTATGGTGCGACGCCATGCCCACCTGGGCTTCCGCCGCCACCATCCCCGGCCTCTTTAGCGTCGCCGCAACCGTGGCCGATTACGCTACCGCCGCTCGCGTGAACTACTACACGCCTCGCCGAATGCGAGTAGGCTACGCTGGCTACTGGCTCCGCTTCTGGGCGGCCTTCGTCGATGGCATCGTTCTGCTCGTCGCGCTGGTTGCTGTTGGATTTGTTGTTCTATTCATCATCGGTGCCGCCATGAGCGCTTCGAATGCGTCCATCACCGAAATACAATTGGTCGCTGACTCGGCCAGCATCGTCGTATCAATCCTCGTTACTTGGCTTTACGAGTCTTTAATGGAAAGCTCCGCCAATCAGGCCACCCTCGGAAAGATGTTGGCCGAAATCAAAGTCACCGACATGTACGGCAATCGAATCTCCTTCGGCCAAGCCACCGGCCGTCACTTCGGAAAAATCATCTCCGCTTTGATGCTCGGCGTCGGCTTTCTCATGGCCGCCTTCACCGAGCGTAAGCAAGCCCTGCACGACCAGATGGCTGGCTGCCTGGTCATCCGCAAATAGTCCAACAAATCTAAGTCAGGATCACATAATGTCGGACCACGAGTGGTACTACATCCAAGGCGGCGATCGCACAGGCCCCGTCACCGGCGAAGCACTCAGCGATCTCGCGTCCGCTGGCGTCATTAGACCTCAAGACTTAATCTGGTGTGCGGCCATGCCCGAATGGGCCGCCGCCGCAACAATCCCAGGTCTGTTTGAAGTTCCCATCCAACCGCAGGCTGTCCAGACTTCCGAAGTCCCATTCATCGAATACCAGTCCCACCGCCCCAGCCGGACCGTCTATGCGGGCTTCTGGGCAAGGTTCTGTGCCTGGTTCATCGACTCGATCATTGAGGGCTCCTGCGTCGCTCTGGTTGGCCTCCCTTTAGACGCCTTAATTCGAAGCGACTCCGCCATGCTGATCGTGGGCAGGCTTCTGGGAATCGTGGTCCCGTGGATTTACGAAGCCCTCATGGAAAGCTCCGCCCATCAGGCCACCCTCGGCAAGAAGGCCATGGGAATCAAAGTCACGACCCTGAACGGCGATCGCATCTCCTTCGCCAACGCCACAGGCCGACACTTCGGCAAATACCTCTCCGCCCTCACGTTGTGCGTCGGCTTCCTGATGGCAGGCTTCACCAGGCGCAAACAAGCTCTCCACGACATGATCGCCTCAACCCTCGTCGTCCGGAAATAAACCAGATCCTTGACCCCCCCGCTCGTTCTCCAAACGGTCAACTTAACATAACATGCATTATCGGACGTTGAACCCAATCGGCAGGGGGGCAAGATCCAGCGAATTCTTTCGTGACTCACTCCGGCGAAATAAACCTAATTACGACTTCCCCCCGCCCCGCTGCGCCGCCAACTCCTCGAGCCGATGGTCAAACGCCTTGCACGCCACGATCGAATCAAACTTCTTCACGATCTCGTTTAGATTGCCCTGGTAATCATCAGGCCGATCCAGTTGCCAGTAGTCCTGCACCCGTTCCGCCAGACTGTCGGGAATGGCCGGGTCAAAAAGACAGTGGTTGTGCAGCACCGGCGGCAGCAACTCCGGATAAACCCCGGCCTTCGGATAAATTGGCCAACAGCCCACCGCCAACGCCCGTACCGCATGATGATCCGCCATCGCGTGCCGGCGGGTGCTGATGTGAATGGCCGACTGATAAAGTCCCACCACCTGGCTGTCCTCGTCGCGCTCGCCCACCGTCCGCCGCGGCAAGCCTGGCGCAAGCCCATCCACCGGGCCCACCGTAATCAGTTGATATTTCTCACCCCGCGTCCGCAGCGCCATCAGCGCCTCGTTCAGCAGCGGCACGTCCGCCTCGCGCGTGTCCACGAAAATCGTCCGCGCATCCCGCTTCACGTTCAGCGCACTCATCTGACGGATAATCCCCAGCTCATCCGGCGGCGACATGATCTGCGCCTTGCCCGTAATCTCCGGCAGCGGGTTCCGCGCCGAAAGCTCGTGATGCCGCTCCACCATGGCCGTCGCACGCGCCAGAAACGTCCGCAAATGATAGTGCG
Organism: uncultured Phycisphaerales bacterium; assembly: GCA_963788015.1. Taxonomy (GTDB): domain Bacteria; phylum Planctomycetota; class Phycisphaerae; order Tepidisphaerales; family Tepidisphaeraceae; genus JBBRHH01. The sequence goes on along the minus strand of CAWBEY010000003.1, from coordinate 107,314 downwards.
AGTTAAACCAAAGCTCCGTCGCCGACTGGGCCGTGTTCAGGTTCACCAGGTCCAGCGCCTTGTCGGTCTTGGCCGTCGTCGCCGGAAGTTCATTGTCATGAAAGTAAACCACCGCCGGCTTTCGCGCCAGTTGCGGCACGCCCCGATACAAATCCGACAGATTCATCGCCTCGCTGGTAAACAGAACATCCACCTGCCCTACCCAATGCCGCGTGAGCTGTTCCGAAAACCACTGCGCCGCCGCCGCCAGTCGCCTTTCCATGCGCCGCGGCGGCAGTTTCAGCAGCGTCCACCGGTGCCGGCTGCAGCGAATCACCGTATCCAGCATGCTTTTACGCGCGCCCCCGAAGTACGGCTCTAATGCGAGAATATCAAGCTGCGACGACATAGCTCCCGATCAACGCCTGCCTCATCTGTCCCGACTGGAACCCCAATTGGAACACCGCCCAATTGGAACACAGATTGGCCTCCGCGAACAGACCCCGCCGCCCTCCTAAATTTGCGTCACGCGTTTGCCGAACATTTCCTAAAGACCCGACTCCCCTACCCAATCTTTTCAGCCAAAAATGCCAAAACCTGCCCCACGTTGATTCGCTGCTGCGTCATCGTATCCCGGTCGCGCATCGTCACCGTCTGGTCCTCCGCCGTCTGCCCGTCAATCGTCAGGCAAAACGGCGTCCCCGCCTCGTCCTGTCTCCGATAGCGCCGCCCTACCGCCCCCTTCTCGTCGTAAATCACCGCGAAATGCTTCTGCAAGTCCTTGTAGATCGCCATCGCGCGCTCGGGCATCCCATCCTTCTTCACCAGCGGAAAAATCGCGGCCTTCACCGGCGCCAGCCGTGGATGCAGCCGCAACACCGTCCGCGTCTCCATCTGCCCCTTCTCGTTGGGCGCCTGGTCTTCATTGAAGGCCTCGCACAAAAACGCCAGAAAAGACCGCGTCGCCCCGGCCGACGGCTCGATCACGTGCGGCACAAACCTTTCCTTGGTCTCATCATCAAAATACGAAAGGTCCTTCCCGCTGAACTGCATGTGCTGCTTCAAATCATAATCCCCGCGATGCGCGATCCCTTCCAACTCTCCCCATCCCCACGGAAACATGTACTCAATGTCGCTGGTCCCCTTGGAATAAAACGCCAATTCCTCCTGCCCATGCTCGCGCAAGCGCAGCTTCTCGCTTTTAAGCCCCAGATTTTTATACCATTCAAACCGCGCATCGCGCCACCGCGCATACCATTCCTCGCTCGAATCCGGCCGGCAGAAAAACTCGATCTCCATCTGCTCAAACTCGCGCGACCGAAACACAAACTGCTTGGGCGTGATTTCATTGCGAAACGACTTGCCAATCTGCGCGATCCCAAACGGCACCTTGATGCGCGTCGAGTCCACCACGTTCTTAAACTGCACGAAAATCCCCTGCGCCGTCTCTGGCCGTAGATACGCCTGCAGCGCATCCTCCTCCACCGGCCCCACCCACGTCTTGAACATCAAATTAAATTTCCGCGCCTCCGTCAGTTGGCACTCCGCAAACTCTCCCGGCCGCTTCGACGGCTTCCGCGGACACTGGCTCTCGGCCACCTGGTCCGCCCGAAACCGCGCCTTGCACGCCTTGCAGTCCACCAGCGGATCGGTAAACGCGTCCACGTGCCCGCTGGCCTTCCATACCTGCGGATGCATCAGGATGGCCGTATCCACCCCCACAATATCCTCGCGCACCGTCACGTTGTCGCGCCACCACGCGTTCTTGATGTTCCGCAGCAGTTCCACCCCCAGCGGCCCGTAATCCCACGTCCCATTGAGCCCGCCATAAATTTCTGATCCCGGATACACAAACCCCCGTGCTTGCAGAGCGAAACCAGCTTTTCCATCACGGTTGTGTCGGCCATGACCTTCTCCAATGCAAAACGGCATCCGGCGTCAGGACTTTCTCTTCAACAGATCCGCCCGCCTATGCGAACGGAAGGTGATCGAAAGTCGCCTAATGCCGAATGCCGTGATTAATCTTGATGAATCTCGAGTACCCGAGAGCCGGCGCATGTGAAAGGCCGCGATTAGGCAGTCGCGGCCCCGGTACCTGTTCCGGCCTTCGTCGCCTTGGCCACATTCAACCGCTTGGCAAGCCGGCTGCGCTTACGCGCCGCCGTATTCCGGTGAATCGTCCCCTTGGCCGACACCTTGTCCAGGATCTTGGTCGCGCTGCGCAACTCCGTCTCCGCCTTGGCAAAATCCCCGCTCGCAAGCGTGCTGGTAAACGTCCTCACCTGCTCGCGAATCTCGGTCTTGCGCGCCCGGTTGCGCGCGCGGTGCTTATCATTCTGACGTACACGTTTCTTAGCCGAAAGCGAATGAGCCACAGTTCAAATCTCCAAAATATCCAACCACCCGGCTCCGTCTCAAACGCGCCGGCGAAAGACCAGGCATTCTACAAATTCCCCAACCCCTGTCCACCCCCCTGCCACTGCCATCTATTCCCGCGAGTTAATTGACGCCGCTCAGTCAACAAAACCCGCGCGTACCCCGCGCTTCAACTCTCCCGTTTTCCTGCCGATAACACTTCCAAGAGGCCGCCCACGATGCATGACCCCTACAGTTTGCCCAACTTCAACCCGCTGCAGGCCGGGGCAAAGGGCCCCCGGCCGCACCCCACGATCCTTCAGCGCGGTGTCGAAGAATTCGCGCAGGTCAGGTTTCCCGAGCCGTCCGCTCTCTACAGGAAGCGCTTCGGCGCGAGCCAGGACGATTCGCGGCGCTGCGGGCTTTGGCGAGTGCCCATCTGGCGGCGGGGGATGTAGCCGCCGCGCGTGTCAGCCATCAACAAGTTTCTATTGGACCACCCTCTCTGTGCCGACGCGTGGCGGCTGGGCGCACTACTCGAATGGAAGCAGAACGACCAGGCTCGTGCCATCGAGATTTTCCATCGCGGCCTGGCCAACCTTCCCTTAAGCGCGCTCCTCCGACAACAACTGGCCGTATTCCTCAGCGCGGGCGGCTACGTCCAGGACAGCCAGCCGATGGCCGCGGCGCAAATTACCGACAGATGCACCGCCCCACCTCCGCGAGGCGTTCGCCGCCGCCGCCGGGCAGGAGGTGGACACGCGTGCAATTTTTCAGGCTCCGCCTGACTGTCGCGAATCAGGCATCGGCGGACGATCTTTTTTCTCGCGTCGCCCAATCCTCCCACCTCCTGAACGCCGTCCTCGAATCGCCACTCGAACCCGGGAATCAAGCCATGCTCGCCGAGCTTTTACAGCGGGCAAAACAGGTCGCCTCCCAGCAACCCGGCCATGCCGATCGGCAAGTTGCCATTGCCCGGCTTCTTGAAAAACTTGGCGATGTCGATGGGGCGTTGGACGCAACCGGCAAGGCCATCCAGGCCAACCCGAAATACATCGAAGCACATCGCCTTCATGCGCGGCTGCTGGCGAAGGCGGGAGAGGTCGAGCCTGCGTTGAACACGTTGCAGGGTTTGGTGTCGCGCGGCGTGAACTGGCCTGATCTTCATTATGACATCGCCGAGCTTCAGAACGGGCTGGGTCGAGCCGATGATGCACGGTCGCATTTGCAGGCCGCCATGACGCTCAACCCACGTTATCGGAAGGCGCAGACTCTGCTTCGTCAGTGCGCTTAAACCGCCTGCAAATAAGCCGTTGACGAAGAGCGGCACGGCGCGCCGATGAAAGGCAGGCTGCGGAATTCGGTGGCAACGGACGCGACACTCCTTCCACCCTTGTGACGAGGATCTGCTCATGAGTGTTTTTCAAAAGATGCTGGCCGTGGGATTGCCCTGCAATGTGATGGAATTGCTGGCGGTTTCGGCCGCCCCGCTCCCCGCCGCCGCGCACGAACGACTGCTCGAAAGCGCCCCCTGGGTTATCCGGACGTGCTGTACAAACTGGGGATGTCGCACCTCCACCGCCAGGAACTGGGCCTCGCCCGCCAGCGCCTTCTCGCGGCCGTTGAGGCCAAGCCTTCCTTCATCAATGCACGCCTGGCGCTTGCTTCGGTGTGCGATCTGCTGGCCCAGCACGAAGAGGCTATCACGCACATCGACGCGGTGCTGAATCTTCTGTCTGTAGATTCCCAACCCTCCGATGCCCACCCCAATCGCTACTGGCTATTGTGCGCGGCCGGATTCTGTCTCGAACGCATGAGCAACAGCCAGGACGCCCGCGAGCGCTATGCCGAGGCGCTTGGCATTAATTCACAGGATCTGTTCGCCCCCTACCGCCTTGCGGCTATCGCGCTGGCGGCTAACGAGCTGGAACAGGCCGCCCATTACCACCGCCAGATTCTCGATCAGCATCCACAGGAACAATCCGTCCGCATCAGCCTTGCGCACGTCCTGCAATTGCTGGGACAACGCCAGGAGGCAGTTTGGGAATACGAAAAGGCCCTCTGCCTGGAACCGGACAACTGGGATTTGCAGGTAGATCTGGCCGAGCAATTGGCGCTTATGGGCAACACCGAGGAGGCCATCGACCACCTCCAGCAGCTTGTCACCCGACAGCCGCAGTTCCCCGATCTGCGCCTGCGCCTGGCCAACCTTTACTCCGACCGTGGCGAAGACGCTTCGGCCGTCGATGAATACGGCAAGGCCCTTTCCATCCACCCGGATTATCTTGACTGCCACATCGCCCTCGCCCGCCACGAGCTGCGCATGGGCCGGATGACCGCCGCCCTGGATCATTTCCAGCGCTCGATCACCATCAACCAGCAGAGCGTTGAAGCGTACGTCGGCCTGGCGGTCGCCCTGCACCGCACCGGCGAATTCCAACGCGCCCAGGAAACCCTCCAAAGCGCCACCCGCATCGCCGGCAACAGCGATGTGCTGCTGGTGCAGTTGGGCGTTCTGGAGTTGCAGGCCGAGGCCGCCCAAAACGCCCAGGACGCCTTCGACCCGGAAAAACAGGAATCGCCCGACAACGATGACCAGACCCAGCGCGAGTGGCTCCAACAGCAGGTGGATCGCTACACGCTCGTCCTCACCGAGCATCCAACGTGGACCGACGTTCGCGTTCGCCAGGGAATGCTGCTGAAGGTGCTCGGGCGTTTCGAGCGCGCCACCGCCGAATTGCAGCAGGCCGTGAGCGAAAACCCCGGATATGTCGAAGCCTGGATTCAACTGGGCCTTACCCGACAGGAAAGCGGCGACGCCTCGGGCGCAATGAAAGCGTTTGAAATGGCCGTGCAGCTTCGACCGCAGTGGGCGGATCTGCATTACCGCCTTGGCCTGATCTATTGCAATCAGATGGAATTCGATCTGGCGATGGAGCAACTGGAAATCGCCGCCGCCCTCAACAGCTCCAACGAAGATTTTCAGCGTCAACTCTGGGTCGCCCTGCAAGGCCTCCAGGTGCTCAACCCCCGGCCGGCCGAGGACATGACCCAGCGGGTCCTGCCCCTGGCCGCCAGTGCCCAGGAAGCATAAAAACCTTCAACCCCGCTCGCGCGGCCCCTTCTGGAACGATCCAGGCGACTCCACCGCCGGCGGCCGCAAAAGCTCCGCCTGCGCCGCCCGCTGATCCGCCCCATCCACCGGCATCACACAACTTGGCATCGCCGTCAAAAACAGCGCTGCCGTCGCATCTTGCGGCCGGCGCAGCCAGCGTATCCGCATCGCGCTTGTGCTGTGCAAATCGGCGGTCATCGGCGATCGGCGCCTGCTGCCAGTCGCGCGCCGCCGGAGGCAGCGCATCGGCCCGCGTCCGCGCGGCCGATACTCGCGCCTCGTTTCCCGGCAACTTCTGATACAGCCCCTCAAACCTGGCGGGGTCCCAACCGGCCCGTGCATGAAACGCGAACGCAAGCTGATCCGCCTCCTGCTCTTCCTGCGGCGTAAATCGGCTGGTGATCAGCCGGCGCATGATCTCCTGGGGCGGCGAATCGGCCGCGAGCGGCGTGAAGTTCCGCCGGATGTGGCGGGCGAATACGTGCGCAGTACTCATGCGCCACCACGGCCGCCAATTCATCCTCCGTGTCGCATCGCATGAACAAGCCCACGTAAATGTAGACGTGCTCGCCGCCAGCAGTCGCGCCGTTTAGCGTGCGGTTGTTCATCAGATGAAACTGAATCGACTTGGTGAACATCCACTCGCTGCTGTCGGCGGGCTTGTTGGGCATCTGTGCGTAATAATCTTTGGCAGCAAACACAATGCGCTGCCCGATCTGCTGCACGTAACTCTTCAGCCTTGCTTCTTCGTCCATCGCAGCGGGATTCAATGCCCGATGCAGCGCCTGCGCCTGATCGATCACCGCCCGATCCCCCGCACTCGCCGCCGCCCCGCCACAACCTGCGCAGCGCGAGCATCGCGCCCAACACGACCAGCATCGCGGGAATAGTCAACTGCCTCTTCACGCTCATCCTTTCAGCGGTCTAACAACAGGAATTGCCTCCCCCACTATATCCGTTGCGCACCCCAAGGGGCCAGAGCGTTCGCATTGGCGTCCCGGCGCGCCCTTCTTATCTCAATGGGTCTGGGTAGAATTTGCCGGTCGTGGGAGGCCTATTGAATCGAATGACACAACGGTGGATCGTTTTTGTCGCCGCGGCCGTCGCGGCGCTGTCTGGCCCCTCGGCCCGCGCCGATGCCCATTTGTCCATCGAAGCCGGCTGGGGCGGCATCGTCCGGCCGGATCATTGGAACCCGGTCTTCTTCACCGCCTCCGACTCCAAAGAACGACCCGCCTCCATCGACGTGGTCATGCCCCATGAAAGCGCCCTGGCCATCGGCGTGCAGATGCCGCCGGTGCCGTTGTCGGCCCAGCCGCAGGTGTTTGGCATGTATCTGCCGCTCTCATCCAATCTGCGAGACGCCGCAGCGACGCTGCGCGTGCCCGGCGGCGGCAAATTGGCCGAGGAATCGTTCGACCCAGACGCCAGCAACGCCACCGGCCTGCAATTCGGCGGGCCGAGCGTCTCTATCCACACGCTGATCGTTGTCAGCGGCGCTCTGCCATTGATGCAGGCCCTGGACAACAGCAACCTCAGCATCGGCACCGGCCAAGGCCAGAACGTGCGCGTCGCTTTCGTCCCTCCAAACCGTTTGCCCGAAGTGGCAATGGGATATGACGCGGTGAGCCTGCTGGTCCTTAACGCCCCCGACCTGGCCACAACTATTCCACTCAAAAGACAGCTCGCGATCATCGACTGGGTCCGCTCCGGCGGACGCTTGCTTATCGTCCCCGGCGGCACCGCCCAGCCGACCGATGCACCGCTTAACGCCATCCTCCCGTGCACCATCGGCCTGCGCGAGACGCTGGTGACGACCTCCAGAGCATTCGGCCTCCCCGACGGAATTAAGCTGAACAACCACGTCCTCACCCCGCTAAACGGCGCTCTCGCGATGCCCATCTCGATCGGTGCCGCGACTGGTGCAAACGCCGTATATCACAACGCCGGGCTGGGGCGGGTGGCCGTCCTCTCCCTAGAAGATTCCGCCCTGCGGCAGATTCAATCTGTCGAAGAATTCTGGCGGCCCATTCTCTCCGACGCGGCCCAGGTGGCCGGCGGCAACAGCAACAGCGCGTGTCGAGGTTGAAGATGCCCTGCGCACCGCCGCCACCCACAACGTCACCGACCGCCTCGGTCAGATTAAAGGCGTGGGCTCCTTTGACTTCAGCTACACCGCCATCGTCCTGCTGGGAATGATGTTCATCGTCGGCCCTATCGACTGGCTGGTCCTGCGAAAAATCGGCAAGCCGTCCTGGACGTGGCTCACCACAACCGGGTGGATCACGCTGGTCACGGTGGGCGCAATCTATATCGGCAACCTCGTCAAAAGCGGCGATCTCCATTACCACAGCCTGCGCCTGATCGACCAAGTGGACGCTGATGTTGTTTCCACCACCGATCTGGCGTCCTCTACTCCCCGAAAACCGACCAATACGAGCTTCAAACCGATCCCCAAAGCTGGTGGCAACCGGCCAGCCTCCAGTCCGAGCAATTCGCACGCAACGAGCGTTCGATGGGCCACCTCGATTTGCATCTCAACTACCGTGGCGATCCAACGCCCTGCGGCGCAACCCTGGCCCCCATGGAAATTCGCGTCTGGAATCTGCGCGTGCTGCGCGGCGAACAAATCCATTCGGCCGGCGAAACCACTGGCATCCTGGAGGTGTCGCTTCACGGCGTGCCGAGCAACAACCAGCCGCGGCGAATCGCGGGCACGATTACCAACCACGGGGACGTCCCCTTAAGCGACTTGCGAATCCGCGTGCAAGAGGGCATTGCAAGCCTTTCAAACACCCCCACCGGCGGCTCAATCAAACCGGGCGAATCGTTGAAAGTCGATTCGGCCATCACGCTGAGCGCCACGCTCGCGCCGCCACAAGACGCCGCCCAGGTGTATTACTACGGCCGCTACGGCAATTCCCACGGCCCCGCCTACACCGGCCCGATGCTCGCGACGGCTGGCGATCTGGCTCCCGCACGCTCCAAACGAATCGACCAGATTCTCGAACACGACCCCGAAGCCGCCTGCATCTACGCCCAGGCCAGCAACACGCCCCCGGCGTGTCCTCTCATGGGGGACAAGAAGCCGCTCGAAGAACACTGGCGCGTCGTGCGGGCGCTGGTGCGGCTCAGTAATTTCGACAAATCAAGCAATCAGGCAAAACCCGAAGATGGGAAACCTCATGAATGACACCAACCCAATCGCGCTGGCCGATGCACCGCAGATCGCCCCGCCCCCAATGGCCGCTGCGCCTGCGCGAGCCAGCCCTTGAAACGCGCGGCCTCACCATGCGCTATGGCTCGCTCGTCGCCCTCGACAACCTTAACCTGCAACTGGAACCGGGCGACATCTTCGGCTTCATCGGACCGAACGGCGCGGGCAAAAGCACCACCATGAAAATCCTCGCCGGCCTGCTCCGCCCCACCAGCGGCGCGGCCTTCATCAAGAATCGCAACGTCTCCCACAACGGCGACTTCGTCCGCCGCATGCGTCGGATACATGCCGGATTCCTTTGGCGTTTATGAGGATCTGAAGGTTTCGGAATACCTGGAGTTTTTTGCCAGCGCCTACGGCATCGGCCGAGCCATGCGCAAGCAAATCGTCGGCGATGTTCTTCAGCTCACCGACCTGAACTACAAGAAAGATTCCTTCGTCGATTCGCTCTCGCGCGGCATGCAGCAGCGGCTTGGCCTGGCCCGCGTGCTGGTGCATGATCCGCCTATCCTCCTGCTCGACGAACCCGCCAGCGGCCTGGATCCCCGCGCCCGCATTGAGCTCCGCGAGCTGCTCAAGGAGCTTCAGCGCCTGGGCAAAACGATCATGGTCTCCAGCCACATCCTCTCCGAGCTGGGCGAGTTCTGTAACAAGCTCGGCATCATCGAGCGCGGCAAGCTGTTGCACAGCGGCACTGTTGAAGATCTGAAAATCAAGGCCCGCGCCCACCCCGTTATCTCCGTCGTCGTCCTCGACAACGTCGACGCCGCCGCGGCGCTGTTGCAGGCCGACCCGCGGGTCGATCAGGTTGAACGGAAGATTGACGAGCTGCTCGTCACGCTCCACGATCCCGATCTCCACCATCACTTCCTCGTGGAAAAGCTCGTGAACGCCAACATCCGAATCGACAGCGTTTCTCCCCACCAGATGAAGCTTGAAGACGTCTTTCTGCGGCTCACCAAAGGCATCGTTCAATAGCTCCTCAAATATCTGGAGAAACCCAAAGAGGCATGGCCGCCGGAGCAGCCATGCCTCTTTTTTCGTGGATTGTCACCTTCTCGACTACTCCGAGATATAAGCATCGAAGGCGTCGTTGGAGGCATCGTACACCGAGCTCTGATAGGCCACGGTTGACTGTTCCGCCGCGACGTAGGGGCTTACCCAGTAGTTGTCGCCGTAGGACCAGTCGCCATACACGCCCGGATCATAGAAGCCGTTGGTGTAGGTGTAGTCGTAGCCGTAATTCCAGCCATCCCACCAGTCGCTGACCTTCGCATAGTTGTGCGAGTGGGCGGCCGATGCGGCGTTGGCAAGCGGCTTGATGCTCTTGAGCACGCTGGTCAACACCGCATCACTCTTGCCAAACCCTCTGGCCAGCGCCCGGCCGCCTTCCAGGGTCACGTGCGTCTTGCCGCCGGAGGTTGTCGTGCCGATCACCATCCCGGCCGCGAATGTCTGGCCGTTTTTGGCCTTGAAGCTCAGCAGCACCGACTCCTCCTCAATGCGAATCCCATTCACCGTGGTGCTGGGCAGTGCCTTCTCCATCAGCACCTTGTCTCCCGCCTTGCTGGCGGCCTGCACCAGATCATGGGCGGTGACCGTGCCGTTGAATGTTCCAGACATCACGTCCGCTTCCATCTTGTGATCATTGGAGCTGATCACAATCCCGGCCTGGCCTTCATTGGCCTTCCAGCCGCGGGGCGCGGCGAACTGAAACTCGCTCCCGGTCTGCTGCACAAGGGCATTGGGATTCACGGCCTGCTTCTGAAACTTCGTCACCGTCTGGTCAACGCTCACCGAAAGCGTCTTGCCCCGAAGGCTGGCCTTGAACGTGTGGGCCTGGCCGTTGGAATCATCGACGATCCCCGACAACACGTTCCGCTTTTCGGTGGCGGTGATGGCGAACTGCTCGCCCTGCATGTTGATGTCGCCGGTGTACTTGCCGTGTGACGATTTGAGATCAACGTCGATCTCGCTGGTGGTGTTGGGGCTGTTAACAAAGTGCCCGGAGAAATTGAGCGGGCTTGCCGACCGCAACTGGCGATCTTCAAGGGCCTCGATGGCTGTGACAATGGACTTGGACCTGGACGATGAAGTGGTGCTGGTGAACATGGCTGACTCCTGCGATTCGTGGTTATTCTCGAATGCGTCGTCAGGCCCAAACCTGTTCATTCGCTTCGAGTTCGCAGGGGTCTACGCCAAATTAAAAGTCATCTTGCGCCCCCATGAATTTTTCCGGAGATGTGGCTCGGGCGCCCCGCCCGAGGAAACCAAAAAAAAATCAAAATCCAATTGTGTGATCTTCCCCACGAACTGTAGGCGCACCGTGATCAACTGAGACTGGCCTCGAACGCTTCGAGGCTTCGTGGTAGTAATTCTTCCTCAATCAACCCCCACAATATCCTCCCTCGCGCCCCGTTAAACAGATAACAACCCCAAACCTCAAACCAAACAACCGCTATGAACTCTTACACCCCTAAAATACTACTCCCCCTCGTCGCCCTCCTCCTTCTCGCCTCCCCGGCCCTCGCCGCCGATCCCGCCTGGACCCGCGACGACGCCGCCCATCTCCTCCGCCGCGCCGGCTTCAGCGGCACCCCCGACCAGATCGACCGCCTCTTCTCCTATGGCCAATCCGATGCCGTCGATTATCTCCTCGACGCCAAAACCCCCGCCGGCCAGCCACCTGTCTTCGCCCCATCCCTCCTCCCCGACTTCCAACTCGCCGATCTCTCCATCGGCAAAGTCAAAGGCAAGTCCGCCCAGGGCGAAATCCAGGCCGTCCGCGCCTGGTGGATTGATCGCATGGCCCGCACCGATCGCCCCCTCGAAGAAAAAATGTCCCTCTTCTGGCATGGCCTCTTCTGCTCAGGCCTCAAGGAAACCAAAAGCGCCTATCTCATGGCCGCCCAGAACGCCCTCTTCCACAAAGAAGCCCTCGGCAACTACCGCCATCTCACCCACTCCATCGTTCACGACCCGGCCATGCTCAAGTACCTCAACGCCAATGAAAACACCCAGGCCAAACCCAATGAGAACCTCGCCCGCGAGCTCATGGAACTCTTCACCCTCGGCGAAGGCAACGGCTACACCGAAAAAGACATCGCCGAAGTCGCCCGCGCCCTCACCGGCGCAACCGGCGGCCCCGCTTCTTACGTCTTTCGGCCAGGCCAGCACGACGATCAGCCCAAAACCATCCTCGGCCATACTGGCAACTACAAACCCGACGACGTGGTCGATCTTATCTTCGACACCAAGCTCCCCGCCGAGTACCTCGCCCGCCGCCTCTGGCTCTACTTCGCCGGCCCCGATCCCGCCGACGCCGATCTGGCCCCCATCGCTGACGCCCTGCTGAAAAACAACTACGACCTCAAGCCCGCCCTCCGCGTCCTCTTCACCAGCCCCGCCTTCTATTCCGCCAAAACCCGTTTTGCACTCATCCGCAGCCCCGCCGACCTTGTCGTCTCCACGCTCCGCCAACTCGACATCACCCCGCCCCAGCCGATGCTCCTGGGCCTGGGCGCCGCCCTCCAGCAGATGAGCCAGGCCCTCTTCCAGCCCCCCAACGTCCGCGGCTGGCCCGGCGGTGAGCAGTGGATCACCTCCGCAACCCTCTACACCCGCTACAACACCATGCAAAGCATCCTCGAAGGCACCCTCCGCCCCGGCCCCGGTGGCGGCGGCAAGAAAGCCAAATTACAAAACGAACCCACCGCCCTCCAATCCAGCCCCGACTCAACCGCCCCCGATTCACCAGCTCTCGCCGCCGCACAAGACACCTCCTCCACCACCTTCTTCCTCCTCAAAAAACCAAACAAAGCCAAACTCCGCCCCGCCGCCAATGCCCTCGCCGCTGCACCCACCACCGCCCCATCCACCAATCCCATCCGCAACATCCCCGACGTCCCGCGCACCGCCGGCCCCGTCTCCCCCGGCAAGCTCTTCCCCAAACTCCCCGCCTCCCCCACCCCGGCTCAAGTGGTCGATGCCGCCATCAGCCGACTCATGCAGCGACCTCTCGCCGACAAAAAGCACAAGTGTTGATTGACGCCCTCGGCAACGCCCCCCTCAAGCTCGGCCAGGAAGAATCCGACACCCGCGTCCGACAGATGATCGAGCTCATGATGAGCACCCCGGAATATCAACTGGAGTAAACCGCCAACGAAAATCTTGCCGAGACGTTGATCCCTATGGAAGAGCGGCGTCCACCGCCCTGCCGATAACAACCCAAGGCCCACCATGATCTCCAACACCCCCCTCTTCTCCCGTCGCCTGTTCCTCACGCGAGGCGTTCAGCTCCTTAGCGTCGCCTCCACTCTCCCCACCTTCCTCGACAAAAGCGCCCGTGCCCTCGCCGCCGATTTCGCCGCCAATCCCCAGGGGGCCGGCCGGCCCGACCGCGTTTTGGTCGTCGTTCAGCTCGCCGGCGGCAACGATGGCCTGAACACCGTCATCCCCCTCCGCAACGACGACTATTACAAAGCCCGCCCGCGCCTGGGCATTGCGAAAAAGGACGCCCTCCGCCTCACCGATGATCTGGGCCTGCACCCCCAGGCCGCCGGCCTGAAAAAGCTCTACGACGACGGCATTCTCGGCGTCATCCAGGGCGTCGGCTATCCCAACCCCAACCGCTCCCACTTCCGCAGCACCGACATCTGGCAAACCGCCGAACCGGATCAAGTCGCCCGCCAGGGCTGGCTCGGCAAATACTTCGATGCCTGCTGCTCGGGCCAGGATCCCGGCAACTCTCCCGCCGCCGCAAAACCCGTCGATCCCGCCAGCGCCATCGCCCTTGTCAACGAGCCGCCCCAAACCCTCCTGGGCCAAAAATATCTCCCCCTGGTCTTCCGCAACCCCCAGAAGCTCACCCACACCGAATCAGCCAACAACGCCGCCTCCGCTCCGCCTTCGAGAAGCTCAACGACGGCGAAGACATGGCCATGACCATGACCAAAACACCAAAGAAGCCCGATGACAACTCCGACTTCCTCGAGCGCTCGGCCCTCAACGCCCGCGTCTACGCCGACCGAATCAAAACCGCCGCCGCCTCCGTCACCAACAAGGCCGTCTATCCTGAAACTCCCCTCGCCTCAGATCTCAAGCTGGTCGCCCAGATGATCGCCGCCGGCCTCCCCACCCGCGTGTACTACGTCAGCCTCGGCGGCTTCGACACCCATTCCAACCAGCCCGCTCGCCATTCCAAACTCATGGAAGAGCTCGCGGGCTCGCTCGCCTCTTTCAACGAAGACCTCAAGGCCCTGGGCCATCTCAACCGCGTCACCACCATGACCTTCAGCGAGTTCGGCCGCCGCGTCAACGAAAACGGCGGCGCCGGCACCGACCACGGCGAAGCCGGCCCCATGTTTGTCATGGGCGGCGCAATCAAAGCCGGCATCTTCGGTCAACTCCCCGATCTTGCGCCCGCCAAGCTCCACCGCGGCGATCTCCCCTACTCCCTTGACTTCCGCCGCGTCTACGCCGGCATGCTCCACGATTGGCTGGGCGCGGATGACGTCAAAATCCTCGGCAAAAAATTCGACCGCCTCGACCTCTTCAAACAAGCCTGATCGCTTTCCACATTCCCGTCCAAATCTTTAATTGAATCGCCCGGCCTCGCCGATTTAAGATGCATCAGGTCCCCATGCATTTGATGAATCACAATTCCCTCCGCGCCGCCGCCCTCGCCCTGACCCTCGCCGCAGGCTGCGCCGGCCCCAAAACTCCCGACTCCCACCCTGAAGTCTTCGTCAACGGGCAGACCGCTGCCATCAAACGCCGCGCTGAACAACTGGAGGCCTCTAAAGATCTCACCATCGACCTCCTCGCCTTCGAGCGCCCTGATCTCAAAACCACCAAAGGCGAAGCCGCCACCGTCATCATCCAGGCCGACGGCCAATCCAAATCCCTCGACCTGGCACCATTGCAAAATGCTCTTCTGGTCGAGGGCGCAAAAAAGCAGGACATCCTCCACGCCTTCCTCCGCAAGCAGATCCCCGCGTTCGATCAGGATCGTTTGCGCGCTCTCGGCTTCGAGCACGTCAAGCCGCTGCTTGTCCCCAGCCTCCTCACCCGCACCGAAGTCAGCGACCTCGCCCAGCCGCTCGGGCCCTCCGCCGGCCTCCACACCGTCAGCGTCATCGGCGATCTCAGTTGGATGCCCATGGTCAGCCTGAGCCAGGGCAACGCGCTCCTCCCCCTGTCCACACCTGTAATCACCGCCTGGAAAGTCGAATGGCCGGCCATTGAAAAAGCAGCCCTCGACAACATCCGCCCACAGCTCACCGACTCCAACCTCCTTACCACCTCCTTCGCCCCCATCGGCAGCGCGGGCGGAATCCAGCCCTCCGCGAACCCCGCCATTATCCTTCTCCCCGAGTTCCTCCCGCTGGTGCGCAAAGCCTGGCACACGGACGATAACCTCGTCCTCCTCGCCGCCTCCGCCCGCGACCTCCGGTTCATCGAGCAGCACAACGACAAGCTCCTGGCCGTCCTTTATCCGGGCTGGCAGGGCAGCCTCCGATCTTCCCGCGATCCCCTCTCCACCATCCCCATTCTCCTAGACGACAAAGGCTTCTCCGTCTTCGAATACTCCCCGGCCGCCAGCAAACCCGCCACCAAGCCCAGCGTCGCCCCAGCCACCAAGCCCTCCTACATCGTCCACTAACGAAAAATCCCGTGCCATCGCAGCACGGGATCCTTCATTTCAAAACCCAACCACTCAGCCTACTTCTTAAAGTCCGGGTGATTCTTCTGCCCAACCGATTCCAGATACGCGACCAGATCCAGAATCTCATCCTTCGTCAGCGTGTCCACCAAGCCCTCCGGCATCGGCGAAACCTTCGACGCCGTCCGCGACTTGATGTTCGCCTTCTTAATCTCCGTCTTCTCCGGCGCCAGCGGGTTCTGCTGCACCACCACTTTGTCGGCATTGTCTTCCAACACACGCCCGACAACGTCCGTCCCGTCCTTCAGCTCGAACATCGTGTTCTGATACTGTTCCGAAATCACCTTTGACGGCTCGATGATCGACTCCAGAACATCCCGCCGCGCAAATCGGCTGGAAACCGCCGTCAAATCCGGCCCAACCGCACCTCCCTCATTCCCAAACTTATGACACTGCGCACACTGCCCAATCTCGTACATATCCTTGCCCCTCTGAAAGTTTCGGCCCTTGCTCACCTGCCCCAGTTCCGGCTCAAGGTCCGCCATCTTCCAGTTCTTCACCACCGCCCGCTGCGTCGCCGCCTTCTTGGGCTTGCCGGGAGTGGTAAACGCCGTCAACACCGGCTCCAGCGACGCCGTCTCTTCCGCTGACAGCGTCTTGCGTGCATCGGCATGAAAGTTCTTCAAGAACCCGTTAAAGCTCGCTCCATCCGCATACGCCCGTCCGGCATCCGCAAACCACTTCATCACATAATCCGGATGCTGCATCTTCGAGCGGTCCTTCGTCCACCAGGTGAAATACTGCTGGCGCAGTTCCGGCGTCCAACCCTTCTGCACCGTGCGAAGCTGCAACACGTACCACAACTGCTGCTCCTGCGTCGGCGCTGCGTCCAGTAACTTGATCGTCTTGGCGATCGCGTCCGGCGCGTCCAGCGCCAGCAGCAACTCCGACAACTCCCGGTTCATCTCCACGCTCTTGGCCGGATACAGCGGGCTCAATTCCTCGATCACCGGCTTGGCCGCCTCCGCATCCGGCTTGCCCTGCCGGGCAAGCGTCACCTCCAGCACGCGCACCTTGTCCATCTGCTGTGTTTCATTGAGCGACGCCATCGGCGTCTTCGCAAGCGCCTTGAGCAGCGCCGGCTGAACGTCCTTCCCGCCGCACCGCGCCAACGCCAACAGTGCCGTCAGTACCGCATTGGGCTGTTTCTCACCAAGCGCCTTGTCGCTCCATAACTCCACCGGCTGCGCCTCAATGGCAATGCGCGCTGCATACCGGATGAACCGATCCTCGCTGTTCAATTGCGGCCACGCCACTTCCACCGCCTGCGACTCCTGCTTTCCATGAAATGCCTCCAGCTTATGCCGCAGCGCCCGCGCCTCCGCCCCTTCCGAGTCATGCGCATCCACCGCCGCCGTCGGCTCCGTTCCCGTGTAGCTCACGCGATACAGGTACGCCTGCGTGTTGCGCCCGCCCACCGTGAAGTACATCGCCCCATCATTTGCGATCACCACGTCCGTCAAGTTCAGCGGCGACTTTCCCGACGCCGCCTGCAATGACTTGGGGGCCAGAAAGTTTTCCCAAGTTCCCGTATAGCTCGCGCCCTTCGGCGCAAGGTGAACGGCAATCAACCGCCCATACGTCCAGTCCAAAACATAAAACGCCTTCTGATATTTGGCCGGGAACTTCGCCCCCGTGCCAAACGCCACGCCCGTCGGGCATCCGATTCCCACGGTCACTGCCGCCGGCAGGCTGTCGTTGTAATACTCTGGCCACTTCGCGGTCCCCTCCCGAAATCCCTGGTCCGCGCCGCTGGGAGCATGAAACACACGGATCGGCCGATACCACGGCATCCCCCAGTCCCATTCCATGTCGCTGTCAAATCCGAAGAGCTCACCGTCGGCATTGAACGCTATGTCATACGTGTTCCGCTGCCCGGCTGCGAATAGCTCCGGATTCTTTCCGTCCGCATCCACGCGCACGATCGACCCGCCCGGCGGCTTTTTGCCAGCGCCAAACCCATTCCCATCCTCCGCCCGCGGCATGGCCAAATCATCCTGATAATTCTTATGCGGGGACGTCGGCCCCATCTCGCCGGCCGCGTCCACGAAATTCCCCAGCACCATATACAGCTTCTTGTCCGGCCCCAGCACGATCCCGTGCGCTCCATGCTCGCCCGCTCCGCCCTTCCACTCGTGCAGCAACTCCACGCTGTCGTAATGATCATCCCCCTTGGTGTCCTTCAGCCGGAACAAGCCAAACGTCGCCTTGCCGCTCTTGGCGTCCTTGCCGTATGCATTCACATACAGGCTGTCGAACGCATAAAGCGACCCCATCACCTCGCTCACCGGCAACTGCAAATCCTCTTCCTTGGCTACTTTCCCATCCTTGATGGTCACGCGCGTCACCGGCTGGCCGCGCTGCCCGCCCAGCAGCAATCGCCCCTTGTTGTCCTGCCCCAGCGAGATCCACGATCCGTGGTTCTTCTCGGCCTTCAGCACCGCCTCCACCTTGAAGCCCGGCAACGTCTGCAGTTTGTCGGCCGGCGATTCCTCCGCCGCCGCCGCCCGCGCCCGCGTCGCGGCCGTCGCAAAACTCATCAACACAACAGCCAGACCAATGGCCTTCTTAAATTGCATGCCTGTTCCAATCTATGATCAGAGTACTTAAAGAAATCGCGCCCTCACCGCCAGGGCGGGGCTCTTCACAATGCACAGTCAATACTCTACCAAGCCAAAGCCCGTTGCGTTAGACCCTGCCACCGACTCCACCCCGCCCCACCCCGCGCGCACCCCGTCATGCTACAATCCCCCCATGCCGCCGGCCGCTTCTGACGCCTCCGAACCACTGCCCACCTCCTCCTCTTCCACATTCCGCCGTCTCCTGCACATGCTCCGCCCTCACCGGCCGCTCATCCTCACGGGCATGGCCCTCCTGCTCTTCTCCGCCCCCTGCGAGCTCTTCCCCGCCCTCGCCTGGAAATACGTCGCCGACGATCTGGTTACCCACCGGCCGTCCTCCCCCATTCTCGCCCACCTCATCTCCTTCGCCGGCCATTTCTCCCGCCCCACCACCCTTCTGTTCTCCGCAGTCATCTGGCTCTTCGTCATCTACCTGATCGGCTCCGCCGCCGGCACGCTCGAAACCAACCTTCTCAACCGCGTAGCCCAGAAGTTCATCCGCACCCTGCGTAACCTGGTCTATCACAAGCTCCAGTCCCAAAGCCTCGGCTATCTCCAGCGCCAGCGCACCGGCGATTTGATGAGCCGCGCCATGGGCGATGTGGACGAGGTGCAAACCTTTATCGTCCAGGGCATCGACGTCATCATTGGCGAAAGCATCCTCTGGCTCTCCACCGTCGCCATCGTGCTGTGGATGGATTGGCGCGTGGCCGGCGTCTCGCTGCTTCCGCTGTTCCTGGTTTACTTCCTGCTCGTGCGCTTCAACAAGCACATCAAGCCCATCTACACCGCCGCCCGCGAGCGCCTCGGCGACGTCTCCACCCGCCTGCAGGAAAATCTCTCGGGCGTGGTCGTCATCAAAATCTTCGGCCGCGAAAAACAGGAGGCCCAGCGTTTCGATCAGGCCACCCACGCCTATTACGATCAGCAAATCCGCGCCATCAACGCCCGCAGCCTCTACATCCCCTTCGCCCAGGCCATCGGCTTCCTCAGCAACGTCTTCATGATCGGCGTGGGCGGCTATCTCCTCCTCAAAGACACCCACGAAATCAACGGCTTCACCCTCGGCAAACTCCTCGCCTTCCGCGCCTACTGGTGGCGTCTATTTGGCCCGGTGATTTCCCTCTCGCGCGTCAATGACATGGTGCAGCGGGCATTGGCCGCCTCCCGCCGCATCTTCGAAGTCATCGACGCCCCCGACGATCTTCCCGACGCACCCGAAGCCGTCTCCCTCACGCAATGCCAGGGGGACTTAGCGCTCAACAACATAACCTTCGCCTACCCGACGGACCCCAAATCCCCGGCCCCCACCCCTCTCACTCTCCCACCCTCTTCCCTTCTTTCCCCCTCTCCCGGTAAGCCGGGAGAGGGCCGGGGTGAGGGCTCGCGCCCTGAACCCCGAACCCTGAACCCTGAACCCTCCCCCCTGAACCCTCAAATCGTCCTCCACAACCTCTCCCTCCACATCCCTCCCGGCCAAACCATCGCCCTCTGCGGCCCCAGCGGTTCCGGCAAATCCACCATCCTCAATCTCCTCGTGCGCTTCTATGACCCCGCCGCCGGCTCAGTCACGCTCGACGGCCGCGACCTCCGCCAGATCGAGCGCGACACGCTCCGTCGCCAGTTCGCCCTGGTGCAGCAGGAAACGTTTCTCTTCAACGACTCAATCCTCGACAACATCCGCTATGGCCAGCCCGATGCCACGATGGAACAAGTCGTCGTCGCCGCCCGCGCCGCCAACGCCCACGCCTTTATCACCGCCCTTCCAAGCGGCTACGAAACAAAAGTCGGCGAACGCGGCATCCGCCTCTCCGGCGGCCAAAAGCAGCGCATCAGCATCGCCCGCGCCTTCCTGGCCAACCCCCGCGTCCTCCTGCTCGACGAGCCCACCAGCAGCGTTGAGCCCGATTCCGAGGCCGCCATCATCGCCGCCCTCGACCGCCTCATGACCGGCCGCACCACAGTCCTCACCAGCCACCGCCCCAGCCTCATCCAGCAGGCCGACTGGGTCTACGTCATCCACGCCGGCCGCGTCACCGACGCCGGCCGCCCCACCGACCTGGCCGACAAACCCGGCTGGTTCAGCCGCTTCATCCACTCCGCCGATCTCCCAGACACATCCGACACGACGGAGCCCACCACCACCCCCCTGCAATCCGCCAACTTCGCCAACCCCCACCCCTGAAACCTCGCATTCCCACACGACCTCCACAAAAAATCGCATGGTCCGACCTACAACGCCGCTGCCCAACCCTTGCCACATTAAGTCGAAGCCAATTCGCCGCGGATTAATGCAATGTTCACCTTCTCCTCAATCCGCATCCATCCGCGGTAAAATCCTCTTCGTAATGCCGGCAGTGCAAATCCCGGCAATGCTACAGCAGCGACCGCGCCTTCCCGAACATCGCCTCCAACATCGCCGGCGTCAGGCGCCGGGTAAACGTGTTCTGCTGGCTGGGGTGATAGGCGGCCAGAAGTGCGGGAGGCGCGGCTGCCGACTCTCCCCGTGGCTCGGCATACATCGCACCGTGAGCAAACTCGCACCGGCCAATTCCAAGCCACTGGCGCTGCCGGAAGTGACGCAGGCAAACCTTGAACGCAATCAACCCCAGCGCCATCACCACCCGCAGGTTTGGCATCAGGTCGAGCGTGTCGCGCAGGTATTCGTCGCAAGATGCCAGTTCCTGGGGGGCAGGTTTGTTGTCTGGCGGAGCGCAATGGGCCACGCCAGTGATAGCGGCGTCTATGAGTTGCAGGCCGTCGTTGATGTCCTGAGACGTCGGCTGGTTGGCAAAGCCGGTGTTGAACATGGCCTGGAAAAGGAAATCCCCCGAGCGGTCGCCGGTGAAAAGTCGGCCGGTGCGGTTGGCACCATGGGCGGCCGGGGCAAGGCCGACAATCAAAAGCCGTGCTGAGGGCAGGCCAAGATTGGGAACGGGTTTGCCCCAGTAGGTCCAGTCGCGAAACGCCAATCGTTTTTCGCGGGCGATCGCGATGCAATGTTCGCGCAGGCGCGGGCAACGCTCGCAGTCCACAATCCGGGCCTGCAACGCTTCCCATGCCGCAGATGCGCCGCCGGCGATGGATCGGTCGCGAAGCACTGGGCCCGTCGGCAATGCAATGGAGCGTGTGCGGCGGTTCATGGAGCGGCCAGCAGGGAAGCAAATGACCACTGGTCCAGCGGCGTAAACACCGACGGATCAAAATCAAACCCCACCCCAAACGGTGCGTCGATGACGCTTCCCACATCCAGCTTCCCTTTCACGATATTCAACGTGGCAAAGCCGCGCGGGTGGCGGTGGTACAGATCGCCGTGGTGCGCCAGCATCGCCTCCTGCAACGCCGGGCTATGCATGCTCATGCCGTGGAAATAGTGCTGCCCGTTGCGCTCCACGTGCGAAATGCCCAGCGTCGCCACGGCCGCCAGGTCCTGCAACAGGGAGACGGGGCCGACGTTGCTTAAATCTTCGCCACTCAGGATTGCCGGGTACGACTCGTCGATTCGCCGGCCCTGGCTAAGCAAGGCCGCGTTGACGATGCCTTTGAATATCCCCTTGCAGTTTTTGTGGCTTGTGCCGGCGTAGCCGCAGTCGAGGGCGGCCGGGAGGCTTGCGAACGAGCCGTCGGATTCGTCGATGATCATGCGGGGCAGGTTGCGCCAGGCCGCAAAGTCCTTGCGCACCTCCTCGCTCAAAGCCGCGTCACGGTGGATGGGCTGCTCCACAAAGATCAGGTGGTTCAGAAACTCGCGCAGTGGCGCATCGGCCCGCAAAGAATCCCACAAATCGCGGAACGGGGCCACATCGTGGAAGTTTTCGTTACCATCCAGCGTGAACGCGTAATCACTCCCCGTCGCGCTGATGATGCGCGCCAACGCCCCCAATCGCTCCCGGTCCCGCGAAACGTCGCCACAAAGCTTGATCTTAAAATGCGTCAGGTCATACGCCTTGATGCACGCCTCCAAGGATTGAGGCAACCCGTCATCCAGCCTTTCCCCGGCCGGGATCTCCGCGTCGGTCAGCGGATCGACCAGCCCCACGGTGTGCCGCGAAATGACACTCCGCAATGGCGGTTTGAGAACGTGGCGCGGCGACAGGCCACGCAGCTCCGGACGCGCTGCCCCCGCAAACTTCGCGTGCGGGCGGGCCAGGTCGATGCCAAGTGTGTTGTCATAGACGGCTTTTGCGAACGGCGTCCTGGTCGCGCGGCAGAAGGCGTCGATCATGGCCCGCTCCACAAGCGTCACGCCAAAGTTCCAGAGAAGCGGCGGGTAAGTCGTCCCCTGCGCCCAGTCGCGCTGGGCCGTATAGATCGAATCCCACAAATCAAACACGCTTGCCGCCGAACCCGCTTCAACCGCGAGATGGTTTGCAGAGCGGATCACCTCCAGCATGTCATCCACATCATCCGACAGGCTGCTGCTCGGGTCCTTGGTCAGCCATTTGGGGGGCAGATGATCGGCGGCCACGCCCCATTGCGGCCGGCCATCCACCTCCAGCAGCACCCGCACAAAAAGATGCGGCACCGAGGTCATCGTCACGATGCCATAACGAAACGGCATGCGCGCCCGCATATTAAAAACGTACGGCTGAACTTCCACGACTGCGCAGATTCATCAACTTCTCCAGCGGGGATAATTATTAGCGAAATTTCGACCGACGCCGCGCGACTGTCAAACCGGCTTCACGGGAAAACCGGCCCCGTGCGCGATCGAGGGTTTGGCATAGCTCCGCCACTGGCTCAGCGGCATGCTCCCGAGGCCAATCAGCAGAAGCTGGGAAACGATGAAGTACACCAGCACGTAAAAGGCCGAGTCCATGAATCCGTAGGAGTGCAGCCCCACCCCCAGCATGTTCGTGCCGAACCAGGACCAGCTCGTGACGATGTTGCCGAAGATCGCCAGCACCGCCACGCCCCGCTCGTGCGCCCACCCGCACCAGCGCGCATGCAGCACCAGCGCGTTCCAAAGCACGATCAGCACCGCGCCATTTTCCTTCGGGTCCCAGCCCCAGAACCGGCCCCACGACTGATCGGCCCAGATGCCGCCCAGAATAGTGCCCACGAAGCTGAACAGCATCGCGAAGCAGACCACCCCGTAGATCATGCGGTTAAACGTCTTGCGGGTGTCCGGGTCCTCTAGCACGTCAGTAAAGAACCCCAGCCCCACAAACCCAATCGCGATCATCCCCGCCACGTACGTCGCCGCGTAGCCAAGCGTCACGCAGATCACATGCGTCCAGAGCCAGAGGTTGGTATCCAAAACCGCCTGCAGCGGCTTCATGGTGTCGCCATCGCCCGAGAGAAAGTGCCCGATGATCAACGTCGGCACCGCAATGATGCTGGCAAACGCCGTCGGCACGCCATTGCGGAAGATCAGCTCCATGGCAATGCAGAGCAGCGCCCCGGCCCAGGCGATGAAGATGGCCGACGAATACAGATTAGTCACCGGCCCATGGCCAGAAATCCAAACCCGCGCCCCCAGCCCAAAAGTATGAAACCCTATCGTCAACAGCAGCAGCCAGAACGCGCTGCGCCAGCACCACGCCGCGCCCCCAGCCACGACAGCGCTGCCAGCACAAACACCCCCACATACAAAAACATGCACCAGAAAAACGGGGAGGTGCGGTTGAACAAATCCTCGAAGACCGTCTCGCTGCTGACCGCCGGCAGCTTCGCCTCCAGCGCCTCCTGGTATTCCTTCACATCCCGATTAAACGCCTCGGCGTCCCCCTTGCGATAATTCTCTACGATCATCATGAACGCCTTCACGGCCGGGTTCATATGCGCCGGATCCTTGGCCGCCACCTGCATCGCCTGCCCCAGCGGCTGCCAGTCCTTCGCCCCATCCACCGGTGGCGCGAGAAACAGCCCCCCCGGCTCAGAAAGATGAATATAAGCCTTGAGCTTCTCCGAAAGCTCCATGATCTTGCGCTGATAGTCGCTGCGGTCATGCGCATCGGCCTGACTCGCCTGCTTAAACTGCTGATCGAAGACCTGCCCCTGCGCTTTCAGATCGTTGATCGAGAAAAACTTCTCTTTGGTGTCCAGGTTTAACGCGCTCTTCACATCCGTGTGATCGATCCGGATGACTTTATAATTGTCCGCCTTCTCCGGCTGCGCGATCGTTTCCAGGAGCCACTGGATGGCCGGCACGCTCTTGTTGTCCACCGAGATACTCTCGCGCCCCGCGATGGCTCGTAGGTTGTTGCGGGCCAGGCTGTCCAGCGGCTGCACGCGCCCGTCAAACGAAACCGGCAACAGGCCAAAATTATGAAGGTCAAACGATCCCGTGCCCGTGCTCGCGGCGACTGAAACAGCGAAGCAATAAACATTCCCGCCAGACCGATCACCACCACCGGCAGCGCAATTGACCCTATCGACCAGCTTGACCGCGGCGGCAACTCCCGCACGCTGCTTCCTGCCGGCCGGCGCGTCCCCGCCGGCAGCGCCGGCGGCTTCTTCCCGAATCGATCATACCCCTGGCTCTGCGCTGTCCGCTTGCGCAGGAACTGGAGCAGGTGCATCCCAAAATGAATCACCATCCCCAGCGCCCCCACCGCGCAGGCGATGTACGGCATGTACTTGGCCGGGTTTTTTACCACCTGCAGCACCGACACGTTCTCGCCCCGAAAGCTCTGCTGGTAAAACGTCATCCCGTCGTAGGAAAACGGATGGTTCATCCAGATCTTCACCTCGCGGTCCTCGTGCCGCGTCGGGTCGATCAGACGGATCTTGCTCGCAAAGTTCTTGGCCGTCTCGGTGCCCGTATATTTGTCATGCGAAAACTTAAGCAGCTCGATGCTGTAGGGCGCATAAAACCGCCGGAAACGTAGCTGGATGTTGTACGTCTTCCCATCCACGCTTACGCCCTGCACCTCATCAATGAACGCCGACAACAAATATGTCCCCAGCGTCTTGCCCCCCTTCGAAAGAGTGACATACGCCGACGGGATGTCCACGTTCTCCCCCTCCGTCCCGCTCACGCGTGGCCGCTCCATTACCTTCCGCTCCAAACCCACGCCCGCCGTCGCCGGCGTCTGCCGCTGGGCGCAGTCTGCATCGGACCAAGCAACGTCGAGTTGCGATAGTAATCGTCGATGTGAATGTCGAACGGCAGCCGAGCATCCCGCACGTCCCCCTTCCGCTCCAGCTTCTCCGCCCGCACCACAACGACGTTGTCGTCCCGGCCGGGCGTCGTCGGATCAATCACGGCCAATTCCGGCTCGCGAATGTCCTGCGCCCACTGAACCGGCACCCCTTCTTCCAACGTCATCTGCATCTCGCGCCATCACGCTGGTCATCGCCTCACCCGCCAGCAGCAGGATCAACCCCAGGTGAATCAGGATCACGCCAATGCGCTTGGGCGTGTACTTAAACCGCGTGATGTGCGCCGCCAGCAGATTGACCAGCAGCACGGTTCCCAGCAGATACCCGCCCGGAAAAGGAAAGCCCCCGGGCACGTTGCGCAGCAAAACTTTCTTGAATTCAATCCACGTCCACAAGCTATGAAAGTATTGGTGCTGCACCTGCCAGACGCCCGTATCCACCTGCGCCGTGGTGCCAACGAAGATCAGCACCATCGACATCGCCATCACCACCACCGCCAGCCGCAGCGACGCCAATGCTTTAATGAATTTCTGGGTTGGGCTGTTCACTTGGCCTCACCAAAACGAACCGACTTGAGAAAAGCTTCAAACGCCGCCTTCTGTTCCCCCGACACTTTCGCCGGCGCCAGAAAACTAAAAAACCAGAGCGTCTCCCCCTGCGGCGCCACCGCCACCAAAAGCCGCTTGGGCTCCTGTTCACCCTTCGCCGGCCCGGAGAGGTCATAAAGATCCGCCTCCTCCGCACCCACTGCTGTCTTCCCTGGCTGATTCGCATTGACGTCATCCGTCGGCGGCAGGCCCACCTGGCTCCGCCAGCGGTTCACGTTCATCATCCGGTCCGACATCACGTCCTTGCCAAACCGCGAGACCAGCACCTGCCCGCCCCCCGGCACCTTCAACGTCAAAGCGCGCATGCGCGATGTCGGTGCGACCGTCTGCCATCCTTCGGGCATCGTCCACGCCGCCAGCCCCGCCTCGTGTGCAGCCCCGGTCGCCGCGTCCGATTCATCTCCGGCCGGGGGCGTCGCCTGCACTTCCGCCGAAGCAGAGGTCTCAGCAAACCGCACCGACTTCACCATCTCAACAAACTTCTCTTTATCCTCCGCCACCATCTCGGCCGGCCCGCGCAATAAAAACGTCCACGTCTGCTCCCCCTGCGGAATCAGCGCCCCCAGCATCCGCTCCTGCTTCTCCCCCGCCGGCCCCAGCAACTCCACCAACTGCGCCGGCACATCGCCGGCCATCACCGGCGTCACCAGCTTCTGCAAGTCCTCTTCACTCGTCGGCGGCAGCTTCAACTGCCCCTCCCAACGCGCCACGTTCGCCTGAACCGACCGCCCGCCCGGCCCATTCAGCGGCACCACCACCACCGACAATTGCGGCTGATCGTCCGTCACAATCGTCGCATATCGAAACTTCCCATCCCCCGGAAGCTGAGTCCATCCCGTCGGCAGCGCCCATTGAATCGGCTGCCGCGCCGGCGCGGCAGCCACCGGGCGCACCGGCGGCGGCGCATCCTTGGCGGCGCTATACGCCTCGATCTGCTCTTCTTTCTTACACCCTCCCAGCGTTGCGCCCATGGCGCAGACCAGGAGGAACATCAACATTTTCTGCATGGTTCCCACGGTGAAACTACTCTAACAGCCAATCCTCCGTTTTCCCAAATCCACCAACCCACAAGAATCATAGCCTCCCCCACCCCCACGGCAGTTAAAAAAGACCACCAACAAAATCGTCGCACCCTCCGCCTTTAGACGCCCCGCCGCCACCTCTTGTTCTCCGAATGCACACAACTTCCCCCCGCATCGCCTGGCCCGATGCCTCTCCCCCACCCCATCACCCAAGCAACCCGCGCTCTGCGCAGATAATTCAACACCAGCGTATCAAACGGCACGGCCGTCGACGTAAACAGATACGTCCCACCCCGCCGCGTGATGTAATCTTTCACCGCCAGGCAAAACGCATTCAGGTTCGCCTTATACTGCTTGATCAGCGGCTGCGTGATCGACACCTCCGCCATGTCCCCATCCTCAATGTCCCGCAGCTTCAAATCCCCCTGCATCGGCGGATCAATCTCCTGCGGCGCCAGCACCTGGATCGCAAACAAGTCATACTTCCCCCCCGACAGATATCGCAAACCGCTCTCAAACCCACCCTTGTCATAAAAGTCCGAAAGGATCACGCACACCCCCTTGCGCCGATGCGTCAGCGCAAACCGCCGGCACGCCTCGGCCAGATTCCCCGCGCCATTGGGCTGCAGCTTGCTCACAAAATCAATCATCTGCCCCACCCGCGTCCGCCCCCGCATCGCCCCAGTCTCGGCCACCGTCCCATTCGCAAACGCCGTGATGCTCACCCGGTTGTAATTCACCAGCCCGATATACCCCAGCGCCGCCGTCACCTTCTTCATGTACAGCGCCTTGTTGGGATCACCGTAATCCCCGCTCTGCGTCACATCCACCAGCACATAAAGCGCCAAATCCTCCTCCTCCAGAAACAGCTTCAAAAACAGCTTGTCCAGCCGCGCATAAATATTCCAGTCGATAAAGCGCAGATCATCGCCAATGGAATAGTTTCGGTAATCGGCAAACTCAACTGATTGTCCCCGCCGCTTCGACCGCCGCTCCCCCTTCATCTTCCCGGCCAGCAACTTCCGCGAAACCACGTCAAGCTGGTCCAACCGAGCCATGAACTCGGAGGAGAGGAGCGTTTCTTTCTTTTCGACAACGTCTGCCATGAGTCAGTCTGGTACGCCGGTAGGCAATCGGCCCTTCAATCGATGCGATCGCATCGCTCAGGCTCGACATCTGGAGCCTTATCCAGGATTTTGAGAAATTGTTCTCGGCTGATATGTCGGCCGCGCTCAAGACGCTGCTCCCATTGATGACCCTGCTGCAGGGCCTGCGCAACGATTCGACTCACAAATTCCTGCACTCCCAGCTGTTCACGGGTGCGCAAGCTGCTTTGCCTCATCTACGAGTAGTTCTGGAAGTTGGAGTGTTATTTGTGTCATAGCCTGTCTTTTTATTATGGCAAGAAACTGGCCCGGAGTCACGACGGAGATACCAACATTCGGCAGTTCTCCGAGGTCTTTAACGTTAAACGTGATGACGTAATCACAGGCACTTGCAACCGCCAGCCGCGCAGTAAGCTGATCCCCCTGATCCGGAATTGACCGCCGAAATCCTGTGGGGACTTCCCGTCTATTCGATTGGCGCAGAGGTAAGCCACCATATTATCTACGTCCGCTTGGACAAATTCGCTGGTTCCGACATCACGCTTCAAAACCTGTTCATATTCAAGCGCCAGGCAACGGATAGATTCACTTCGAATGCTCCAGTTCCGATCATCGATAGAATTACGGCCGACGCCCCGCGCCTCTAAGAACCCATGCCGCAATTCCGAATGAATGGCCATCGCCGCCCCCACAATCGCTTACACCTCCTCCTTCAAAACCAGTTCATCCATCTCAATCCTACCCGTGTAAAAAAATTCTGGATTTCTTCCTCGTGTCTCTTCGTGTCCCTTAGTGGACAACTCTTCTACCAGCTTCGTGGATCAAACCCGCCCCGCCGCCAACTCCGCCTCTATCGTCGTCGGCGTCTCCGCCAGCAGTTTCTCCAGCACCATGTCCGTCGTAATCCCCTCGGCCTCCCCCTCGAAATTCAATATCACCCGATGCCGCATCGCGGCCACCGCCACGCTCTTGATATCGCTGAAAGCAACATGAAACCGCCCGTCCAGCAGCGCCTTCACCTTGGCCGCCAGCGTGATGGCCTGCGCCGCTCGCGGGCTGGCCCCCACCCGCAAAAACTGGTTCACCATCGGGATGGCAAACTCCCCCTGCGGATGCGTCGCCAGCGTGCAGCGGATCGCATAATCCTGCACGTGCGGCGCGATCACCACCCGCTTCACCAGCGCCTGGTGCTCGATGATCTTCTTGTCGTCCAGCACCGCGTTCACATCCATCCGATGCGCCGTCGTCGTGCGATCCAGGATCATCTTCAGCTCCTCCCGATTCGAATACTTCACCAGCAGCTTGAAGAAAAACCGATCCAGCTGCGCCTCGGGCAGCGGATACGTCCCCTCCTGCTCCAGCGGATTCTGCGTCGCCATCACGAAAAACGGCTCCTCCAGTTTCCGAATCTGCCCGCCGGCCGTCACCTGCTTCTCCTGCATCGCCTCCAGCAGCGCCGATCTGCGTCTTGGGCGTCGCCCGATTGATCTCATCCGCCAGCACAATCTGCGCAAAGATCGGCCCGGCCATAAACGTAAACTGCCGCTGCCCCTGCTCATTCTCCAAAATCACGTTCGTCCCAATCACGTCCGCCGGCATCAAATCCGGCGTAAACTGGATCCGGTTAAACTTCAAATCCAGCGCCTGCGACAACGCCCGAATCAGCGCCGTCTTCCCCAGCCCCGGCACCCCTTCCAGCAGCGCATGGCCGCCCACAAACAAGCACGTCAGCACGCCATCCACAATCTCCTCATGCCCCACGATCGCCTTGGCGATCTCCATCTGCACCCGACGATAATCCTGCCGAAACGTCTCGCACTGTGCCTGAAGCTGCGGATCAATGCCCGGAGGTAACTGTTGCGCCATGAAATTCTTCCTTCTAAAGATTCAGCCTGTTACGTTTCTCTACGCCGTCCGACGCCCTCTCTCCTTCAATCGCACCGCCGCCAGAATCACGCCCTCCGGCGTCGAGCGGCGCTCGCAGATCACCGTCGATCCCGGCGGAAACTCCCACGTCTCCACGTCCGCGTCATAATCCGTCGGCCGCTCAATCATGAACGTTGAATCCTCAACCAGACGCGCCGGCACCGGCCTCCATACAGGCACCCCCTCGTCCAGCAGAGCCACATAAATAACTTCACTCATAACGAAACCCTTCACCACCCACGTGAAATATCTCGCCGGTCGCATCATCCACGACGACTGATTATTCGGTCACCGGATGCACGTAGCGCGTGGCCGGTCCCAACTTCCCGGTTGTCGCGATCCCGGGAGAGTTCATTGCCTCCACCATCTGCTGTTCCGTCCAACCACGACTCGCCATCTGCTTGCGAATCTTAGCTTCATTCCCGAACTTGGGAGGCCGAAATTCACTCATTCCCCCTGTTCCTTCTGCCGAATCTGCTCCTGCGCCCGCCGCTTGGCCTCCAGCAAACTCCCCGTATGCCCCCCCGGCCCGCCCGGCCCCGCCGGCGCTCCCTTGGGCTTGATCTCCTTGGGTGCTGCGGGCAATGGTTTGTTGCTCGCCCCCCCCACCACCTGCGAAATGTCCCCCTCCACGCCCTTCCCCGCCTCAAACTTCGCCGACCGGCTCGGCAACACCGGCGGCGCGCCCGCGCCCTTACCCGCCCCGGCCTGCGTATTAAACCGCGTCTCCGCCACCCCCTCCCGCACCTTCTTCAGCGCATCCAGCGTCTGTCCGCTCTCGACGTTCTTCGCCAGCGTCCACGTCCGCACCCAATCCCCCACCCGATGCGCCGCCAATTGCATCGTCTGCCAGTCCAGCGCGATCCGCCGCACCGCCACGTCAATCAGCAGCAACGCCACCAGCAGCGGCAATAGAAAATCCCGCACCGGCAGCGGCGACCACTCCGCCTTCAAATCTTCCCGCGTAAACAGCTTCGCCTCCTCCACATCCCACGGCGGCAGCATCCGCCCACCCGTTCGCTCCCGAATCTCCTCCAGCAGAAGATCATTACTCTCCAACTCCCGAAATTCCGGCGATTCGCTCACCGATAACCCCGCCATCAACCATCCCGAATCCTCCTTCTTCTGACCCCGATAATTCAACGCCACCACATAATTCCCATCCTTGCGCACCTCAAATTCCCCGTCGTACATTCCCGGCCCGTTCTGCACCAGCCGCACATCCTGCGTCTCCCCCGCATCGCTCGCCCGCCCCACCGTCCCCGATAAATTCAAAAAATTCAAAAACCCGCTGTCCTTTCGCAGCGCCTCCACGTGAATCTTCCCCCGATTCCCATCCCGCGTCACCTGCACGTCAAAATCCGTCGACATCGGCGGCCTCTGTACGCTCCGCACCACCTGTGTCCACAGCTTCCCATACATCGCATCCGGCACCCACCGCTGCCCCCACATATTCGTCGCATCGCTCGTAAACGCCACCGCCCGACCCAGCCCCGACTGCCACGATGCCAGCAGCGGATCCACCTGCTCCTTTCCCTCCCTGTCCGTCGTAACAATGTTCAGCGGCGATTCAATCTGCGGCGCGTTCTTCCGGCTCGTTAGCACATACCCCATCAATCGGGGATACGCCTCAATCCCCTGCACCTGATCGTTCAGCGCCGACCGCGACACCACATATCCGCTGTCATTATTCGTCTGCAAAAGCGTCCGCCGAACCGTCATCGCTTCCTTAATGAAGATCTGCGGAAGCTGCCCCGGGTTTGCGTTAATCATCGGATACGCCTTGCCCCCCGTCGTATCCGCGATCTGCTTCATCGTCGGCGAAAACCCCTGCGCATTGGGATCATGCGGATACACGGGCACCGTCGAAACCGTCACCTTATACTTGGCCAGGTCCAGATACGTCTGCGCCGACGGCGCGGTGCAATCCCCATCGCTGATAATAATCACGTGCTTTCGAGCGGCGTTGCTGTTGCTCAGGCAATGCTGCCCCGAATTGGGCGCTCCGTTCACCGCAAGCTGCAGCGCATCATCAAAGCTCGGCATGTCCCCCAGCGCCATCTTCTGAATCGACTTCTCCACATCCGCCCCGCTCTTCTTCTCCTGCAGCGGAAAATCCCATTGCGATCCCCCCACTCCCCCCTGCTGGTTCCATCCATAGCTGATCACCCCAATCTCATCCTGCCGGCTCAGCGCCTCCACCGCCTTGAGCGCACACTTCTCGCCCCACGAATTCCCGTTGGGCATCTCGCATGAATGCATCACCAGCACCAGCGCCCCCTTGGGCATCTGCCGCTGCGCCGGAATATCCATATTCACCGGCAGTACCGACTCCACCTTCGACCCCTGCCATCCCCCCGCCCCAAACGACTGCGCCCCCCCAATCATCACCAGCCCGCCCCCCATCTCATGAACATACCGCGCCAGCAACCGGTCCTGGTCATCGCTCACCCGCGGCACGTTGGCGAGGATAATCGCATCATAGTTCTGCATCGCGATCAGATCGGCCGGCAGCCCATCCACCGAAACATGCTCCACCTGAATCTTCCCCGAAACCAGCGCATCCTCCAGAAACTTCCCCCCGCGCTCGTTGCCCGTGTTGTCCACGTACAACACCTTCCCCTTCCCATTCACCATCACAAACGTCCCCCCGTTGTTGTTCTGTGTCAGCGTGTCGGCGGGCGGCTTCCCGGCCACCACATCCGCCTCAAAATGCGCCGTGAAATTATGCACCCCCTGCGACTTCAGCTCCGCAATCGCCACATGCTCCACGTGCAGCCGCGGCTCTACCTTCCCATCCGCCCTCCCCGTCGCGGCCTCCAGCTTGATCCGCCGCTGGGCATATTTCTGCCCATCCCCATCCACCCGCAGCGTCCCCGTCACCTCCGTCAAGTTCGTCGACTTCAAAAACACATCCAGGGTAAACGGCTCATCCTCCCGCCGCCATGCCTTCCCGCTCACCACCTTGTCCACCATCACTTCATTGCGCACCGCATACCGCAGCGGCATCACGTCAATCGGCACCTTCTGTGAAGCGGCCGCCGAGATCGCCTCCTCCAGATTTCCCCCGGCCGTCTGATTCCCATCCGAAATCAGCACAAGCCGATGCATATACCCCTTCTGCAACGACGCCAGCCCCAAATTGATCGCCCCAGCGATATCCGTCGTCCCCCCCGGCTCGCGCAGCGCCCGTGCCCCAATCGCCAGCGTCTTGTTCGGCATCGCATTGATCAGCGCGGTATCTGTAAAACTGATCAACCCAATCTGATCCTCCTCCCCTTTTCTGCTCCCCTCCGTAGCCCTCGACACATAATCAACGACCGAATCCTCCTGCGTCTTCCCCGGATACCCCCGATAAAGCTGTCCATTGGTCACGCTGTCGCTCACGTCGCTCAGCACCATCACCTGCAAATTGTGGTTCTTCCGCCGAAGCTGCAACCCCGCCAACAGCGCCACCAGCACCAGCAGCACGGCCATCCGCGCCCCAATCGCCACCCACTTCCGCACCCGCCCCATCCCCGTCAGCGACCGCATCCCAAGGAGTACAATCGGCACCGCCAAAGCCAATAGCAACACCCCCGCCTGCCACGCGCGCATGTACTCAAAGTCAATCCACTCCCCCAGCGGCCTGATCGAATTTGTTAAATCAAACATTCCCACGCGCTGACCATTCTATCAACTTCAACAAAACCCACCCCATCCCCGCAATCTGAGACTTCGGCACGCGAGCTTTCCATTCGCATTCAAAACCAAAACACCTGCACCCGATTATTCCCCGAATCCACCGCCACGACCCGCCCCCGCTTGTCCACCACCCCCGCCCACGGATACGCAAGTTCCCCCGCCTCCCGCCCGGCCTTCCCCCACGCCTTGATCCCGCGCCCCGTCTCCTTGTCAATCATCTGCACCCGGTTGTTCCCAAACTCCGTCACAATCAAATGCCCCTCCCCATCCTGATCCAGCCCATACGGAAACCGCAACTGCCCCAGCCCCGATCCCACCCCGCACATGGTCCGCATAAAAGTCCCATCCGTCTTGAACACCTGAATCCGGTGGTTACTCGCATCCGTGATGTACATCACCTCCCCATCAATCACCATCGACTGCGGCCGCGCAAACTCCCCCGGCTTCTGCCCAAACGTCCCAAACGCCCGCACCACCCTCACCTTCGGGCCGCTCAAATCAAACACCTGCACCCGATCATTATCTCCATATTCACTGACGTAACATAACCCGGCCGAATCAAACGCCACGTCCGTCGGATAAATAAACTCCCCCGGCCCGCGCCCCAGCTTTCCCCACTCGCGCAGCCGCTTGCCCTCCGGCGAAAAAACCATCACCCGCGCATAATGCGTGTCCGGCACATACACATTCCCATCCGGCCCAACGCTGATCCCCACCGGCTTCCCCTGCACCGACTCTGGCATATGCCACTCATTCAAACACTTCCCATGCATATCCCACCGCTGCACATGCGCAGTCCGATCCACCACGTAAAAACAATCCAGCTTCTTCGAATAAGCAATCCCGCGCGGATAAACCAACTGCCCGCTCCCCACCCCCGTCTCCCCCCAAATCTCCTCCGGCTTGCTCCCCCGCCCGCACCCCCCCACCAACAAAATCACCCCAACAACAAACAACCCCCTCCCCACCCCCCAAAATCTCTTCCGAACATCACTGAGAATCATCCACCACCACCCTCACCCCCCAACCGACTCTTCACCCTCGTCATCGCCCTCTTCATCTTCATCGTAATCTTTATCTTTATCTCGTCTTCCATTCATCATTCATACTTCCCACCTCACTTCTCTTCCCCCCTCCTCCTCCATCGTCCTGAAATACTGCTTCGTCAACTCCGCCGCCTTCCGATCCACCCGCGTGTCATCCACATCATCCGTCTGGTCCCGCTGCCCCGCCGCCGCCACCTCGCGAATCTTCGTGTTATTCTCTCCCGCGATAAACTTCCCGTCCTTGATCAGCGAGCTGGCGATGATCTTCCCATTGGGATCGTTAATCGTCGGCGAATGCTCCCGCACCGTATCAAACGGCGCGTCCACTTTTCCTGTGTCCCCGCCGGCAGCCCCCTGTGCCGCCCCGCCACCGCCGCCCCCACCCCCCTGCTGCTGCGCCGGATTCCCGGCCTTCCACTGCCCCTGCCCCCCCTGTCCATTGGCCTGTGCCCCCTGCCCCTGACCTTGGCCTCCCTGTCCCCCCGGCCCGCCCTTCTCCGCATTCTGCCCCTGGCCCTGCCCATTCTGGCCCTGCCCATTCTGCCCCTTTCCATTCTGTCCTTGCCCCTGTCCCTGCCCCGCCCCAACCTGCCCCATCGCCTGATTCGCGGCCGCCTGCGCTTGCTGCTGCGCATTCGCAATATCCGCCGCATCCTGCTGCGCCGCCTGCATCTGCCCAATCGCGTTCTGCATCGCCTGCTGCATCGCCTGCTTCCCCTGCGCCATCGCCTGCCCCGCCGCCGCCCCCTGCGCACCTTGCTGCGGCCCCTGCTGCGGCCCTGCCGCCGCCCCCTGCTGCATCGCCTGCGCCATCTGCTGGGCCGCCTGTGCCATCTGCTGCGCCTGCTGCTGCGCATTGGCATTCGCCTGCCCCTGCACCATCGCCTTCTGCATCTGCTGAATCGCCTGCTGCTGTTGCGCGTTTGGCCCCTTGCCGCCGTTCATCTGCTGCGCCGCCTGCTGGGCCATCTGCTGAAGCTGCTGCGCCGCCTGTGCGTTCCCCGCCGCCGCCTGCTGCATCAGCTTCTGCATCTGCTGCGCCTGCTGTTGCGCCTGCTGCTGGTTCTGCCCCATCGCCTGCAATTGTTTCTGCACCGCCTGCTGAACCTGCTCCTGTTTCTTCGGGTCCTCGGCCATCTGCTGCAGTTGCTGCGCCATCGCCTTCATCTGCTCGGCGGCCTTCTCCTTGTCCTTCTCTTCCATCTTGTCAAACTTGTCTGACGTCTGCGTGATCTTCTCTATCGCCTTCTGAAAATCCCCCTTCGCCAGATCCCGCTGCGCCTCGGCCACCGGCCCCGTCTCCTCCGCCCCTGGCGTAATCTGCTCAAACGCCTTCCGCGCCTCCTCCTGCGCCTTCGCGTTCTCCTTCACCCGCCTCGCCTCCTCCTGCATCGCCTTATTCAAGTCCTGCAGCACCTGAGCGGCCGTCACCTTCGCCTTCTCCTCATCCTTGATCGGCTCATTCACCAGCGGCTGCAACATGCTCCGCGCGATCTTCACCTGCTCGGTTTCCCCAAGCTTCTTGGCCTCTATCTCCACCTGCACCAGCGCATCCTTCACAATCTTCCGCGTCGCCTCCGACTTAACGATCTGCTCCTCTTTCTTCTTCAGCGCCTCCTGGTGCTTAAACAAATCAAACTGCGGCAGCATCGTGCACAGCCCCGCCAGCACCGCCACCGGGATTGCCCAAAAAGCCGGCCACGGCATCTCCACCTGGAACCTTCCTCCCAGATTTACCTTCTCCGCCGATTCCTCCGCATCCCGCACCGCCGCCCGCGCAAACGCATCGTCGCTGTTGCGCACGTAAAGCGCCGTGCTGAATTTCTCCGAAAGCCCAAGCCGCGAATCAATCGCCACCGCCGCCATCCGCGCCCCCGGCGTCCGCAGCAAAGTCCAAACCCCCGCCGCCACCGCCCCCACCCCAAGCGCAATCCAAGCCCCCTTCACCGGGGCCCGAACCCCCGCAAACTTATAAACCAAAACCCCGGCCAGCACCCCGCCAGCCACTACCAGAAACGCCCACCCCAGTGCCCGTAAAAAGATCCCGAGCGCCATTACCCGCCGCACCGCCCCGATGTGCTGATCCAACTTGCTCATGGCAACTCCAGAAAGCCAACCCCACCAACAAATTGATTATACCCCGACCCGGCCCCGCACAACAAACCTTGGCAATCCGATGCGCGATAGCACGGACGAACTGCTGGACAGCCGAATCGTGCTTGCCAACGCATCGTGAAAATAACTGCAGCCGCCTGAAGACAGTGGTAGAATGCCCATCCCACAGGAGGAACACCCATGCGTTACACGGTCGTTTTGGAACAGGAACAAGATGGTGGCTACGTCGCCAGCGTGCCGGTACTCCGCGGATGTGTCAGCCAGGGAGACAACCGTGCAGAGGCCCTCACGAACATCCGCGACGCCATCGAGCTTTACATCGAGGATTGCCGCGACGCCGGCGATCCGATTCCCACCGAGGCCGGCAAGGAGTTCGTTGAAGTCGACGCCGCCGAACTGTTCATGCAATTGCTTGAACGGTGAACCAAGTCCGAACCCACTACAGCTCAAAAAGCACCCCCAAATCCCCCGGAACCCACCGCCTCCGCACAACCACCGGCCATAGTTCCAGCTTCGGCTCACGCGTAACCCGATCCTCCAGCTTGATCACCTGCCGGTCGTCGCAAATGTAATGACGCCGCCCGCAATGAAGCGCCCGACACGACATCCGAATCCCCGGACGGCAGTCTTTAAAATGGCAAATGCGGCCAAGGTAACCGCCCTCAACATCAGTGATGAAAATATCCGCGCCGAGATTGCGCTTCTGCGTGTCCCCCTTCAACTGACGCGCAGCGCCTGGCCAGCAGACTCAGATCAGCCCCATCATCCACGGCCACCAAAATGTCAGCATCCGTCGGATCGGTCTTCGCTGTAGTCAAAGACCGGATCAGCGAAATGCGCCGAACGCCCGAGATGGCGCGGGCGCGGCAAACGAACTGCGCCACAGCTTCGATCAGGACCGAGCGGAACGTTTCGGCCCCATCATCCATAGAATTTGCACCCGGCGATCCAAACATTGACCGAACCCGTGCGCACCCGTGTCCCAAACATAATGACCAGGTTCTTAGGTGATTAATGGCTATTTCGTTTTAGTTTCTACCCACAGGGTTTCTACTTTTTGGCCGGGGTCGAGGTGCCAGGTCGCATCGGGTGCGTTGGTTGTTGCCGGATAGGTGTGGGTGGCGGTTTTCTGGTCTCCGCTTGTTTTCCAGGCGAAGGTGACTTCGGTTGGACTTTGGTCTTTGACGTCGTAGGCCAGATACGCTTCGACCTTGCGGTAAGCCTTGTTGCCGGCGTTGGTGAAGCGGACGCGGACGGGGGCGGCCGGGGCGGCGTTTTTTAATTCGGTGTCGCCCCAGGCGAAACTTTGGCTCCAGAAGTCTTTTGGCTCGGGCTGGCGGCGCTCGATTTTCCAATCTTTGATAATCGGCAGCCAGGTTTTGCCGGCGTCGGTGGAGTAGTCGATAGCATATGCGACCGGTGCGGGCGGAGCGCCCGACGATTGCCACGAGGCGGCGTATACGTGAACGGCGGTCGCGCTGCGGGGGGCGGTGAGCTCGAGGGTGACGGAGCTTGAGCCGATTTTGCCGTCAATCACGTGCGTGTCGGCCTGATCCTTGATCGGGCCGGCGGCGAGGAGGCCGTGGCCGGAGGCGAGATAGGTGATGGTGTTCGGGCCGTCGTGGAGATGGGGGATGGTGGCGACGTTGGCCTGGCAGACGGTGCGCCAGGAGAGGCCGGCGTCTTTGAGAGCCGGCAGCGCCTGCGCGAACGCAGGAGGTATTGCTGGTAGCCTTTGACTTTATCGGTGAGGTCCAGGCCGTCGGAGAGCGCGCCAACGTCCTGCCAGGTTTTGCCTTGATCGGTGGAAAGCTGGACGGGGCAGGTGGCTTTGCCGTGGAGGACCAGGCCGTTTTTGCCGCCGTCTTCGTAGATGCCCCAGTTGCTCGTGCTGGCGGGCGTACTGGCGATGATGTACGGGGTATAGAACTCGAAGGTGACGTGATCGGCCGCTTCGTCGATGACGCCTTGTTTGTAGGAGTTGTCGGCGAAGTTGGGGGTGTAGGTATAGACGGCGTTAGCGTAGCGGACCATGCCGGGGTGGTAACCGGTGCCTTTTTTGGAGTTGTACATGGAGTCGGGCTGGTTAACCCAGGTGCGGTCGCGGGTGGGGCCGGGGATTTCGCCGGTTTTGTAGTTCATGCCCCAGTAGACGAAAGTCTTGCCATCGTCGAGGCCGGGCTGGAGGTAGCGGCGGAGGGCTTCACCGCTGCGCAATTGAACGGTTGGGGGCGGGCCGGCGTATCCGGCGAGGTATTCGGCGGATTTGTATTCGGTGTAGACGCCTTTCGGGTCGTCGTCGTGCAGGCCGGCGACACGCCAGCCGTGCTGGCGCTCGGGCTTGTACGAGGGGTTGGCAAATTGTTTGACGTTGGCGACGACTTCATCGAGTGAGAGGAGGCGTGAGCCGTCATTGCTGTAGATGACGGTGGAGATGTCGTGGTCGAGAAGTGCCCAGCGCCCTGGCCGTAGGCGCCGCCGGTGAGGAAGACTTCGAAGGAGTTGTGGCCGGCGACGCCGGCAACGCGCGAGCGGCAGTGGCCCAGGAGTGCGTCCATTTCGGCGCACCACTGGGCGTGGGTGGTGCCGCAGAGGGCAAAGCCGTCGGCGAAGAGGCCGGTCCAGTAGTCGCGGTTCTTGTCGCCTTTGAAGCCGGCCGAGAAGCAGTCGCGCTGGCCTTCTTCGCCGTGGTAGTAGTGGGTGTTGCGCCAGTACCAGGAGGCGAGGGCTTTGTCTTCGTCGGTGGTAACGTCCCGGCCGGTGGCGCGTTTGTACACTTCGGCCTGGGTTGCGAAGAGACGTTCGAAGGTGGAGCAGGAGAGCTCGCCGGGATAGAAGGGATGATCGGTTTTGAGCTGCGGATCGCCGACGGCGGCGGGGAGGGGCGTGGAGGAGCAGGCGAGGAGGAGGGCGCTTGAGGCGAGAGCGGCGCGAAGGAGTCTATTCGTGAATGACATGTATGGTTCCTGGGTAAGACGCGGCGTGTGAATGCATGATCTCTAACGTACAAGGGTTTTACTCGGCGGGGTTGGGGATGTTGAGGTCTTAGTAGAGAGGTGGTGGCGCGCGGCGGGCGTGAGCGGCCTTCGCAAATTGATTTAGCCCCCCCCTGCTCTTACCATCGAAATACATGATTCAGCGACGTCAGACACGCAAAGTAATTGTAGGGGATGAACAGCATGGTTTTGTTGGGATTGGGGGTGATGTGCCGGTTTCGGTGCAGACGATGACGGCGGGGTATACGTATGAAATTGACAAGTGCGTGGCAGAGATTCACAAGCTTGCGGCGGCCGGGGCGGATTTGGTGCGGGTGGCGGTGCCGGAGCGGAAGGATACGCAGGCGCTGAAGGAGATTATCCCGCAGGTGAGCGTGCCGATCGTGGCGGATGTTCACTTTCATTTTCAGCGGGCGCTGGAGGCCATTGACGCGGGGGTTCATAAGATTCGGCTAAATCCTGGGAACATCAGTGACCGGTCGCAAGTGAAGGATGTGATTCAGGCGTGCAAGGCGAAAAAGCTGCCGATTCGCATTGGCGTGAACGAGGGATCCATTGTCGAGCGGCGGGATAAGCAAAAGCGCATGAAGGAGCTGGGCGGGGTTTTTTCGGACAATAAAAATGGGCACCTGCTGGCGATCATGATCGCCAAGCTGGAAGAATACATTGAGATTTTCGAGGAAGAAGATTTTCATGACATTGTGATCAGCGCCAAGAGCATCGACCCCCTGCTGGTGATCGATGCGTATGCGGAGATCAGCAAGCGGTTTGATTATCCGCTGCACCTAGGCGTGACGCATGCGGGGCCGAAGGAGACGGGGACGATTCGTTCGGTGGTGCCGCTGGGGCATTTGCTGGCCAGCGGGGTGGGGGACACCATTCGCATCAGCTACGCGAACGATCCGATTTATGAGGTGCAGGACGGGCTGGAATTGCTGTACATCCTTGGGCTGCGGCAGCGCATTGGGGCGGAGCTGATCGCATGTCCGACGTGTGGGCGGATTCAGGTAGACTTATTTAAGCTGGTGCAGGACGTGCGGAAGAAATTGGCCGAGGAGATTCGGCTGCCGATCAAGGTGGCGGTGATGGGATGTATCGTGAACGGGCCTGGGGAATGCGAAGGGGCGGACATCGCGATATTCGCGGGGGATCGGCGCGGGATTATTTACGTGCAGGGCGAGAAGGTCGCGAATGTGCCGGAGGAGCGGATATTGGAGGCGCTGCTGGAGGAGTGCCGGAAATTTCAGGCGCTGATCGAAAGCGGCGGCGTGCGCCTGGGCGAGAAGAAGGTGGACATCCTGCCGCCGGACCCGGTGGGAGAATTGGGGAGCGGGTGGGAGAAGATTCAGAGCGAAAAGGGGCATTCGCTGCCGGTGGTGAAATGAGGGAGGGGGGGATTGTTGACACTTTTCTAAATCGCCACGCCGACCGGCGGCGTCAGGGGCTAGCGACGGTATCTGTGATGAGCGGCGGGGCTGGTGCGACGTGGCTGGTGTGGAGGCGGTGGGCGGAGGGGGCGGGGCTACGGCCGGTGTTGCATGTTTGGGATGACCCCCCTGCTCTTGCGGCGGTGTTGTTTGCGGATCTGGAACAATTGTACGATTTGCGGGGGTTGGCGCTGGGGCATCTTTGCGCGATGGCGGGGCTGGCTGGAACTGGCGATGGAGCGATGCGCAGCGGGCGCGATGTGGAACAACTGATTGGTGCGGCGCTGTCGCGCGATCAAAGCGCGGCGACGCGGGTGTCGAGTGCGCTGGTGCGGTTTGACGGCCATCCTTCGAAACTTCTGGAGCAACTGGATGGGGAGTTTGCGGGAGGGGTGGGGCGGCCGGGATGGCGCGTGCTTCAGGCGATGGACGGACTGCTGCCGGCGGAGGGGCGAATGGCGCCGTTGCTGGTTGCGCGTGACAGCGCTGGCGAGGGGATAGGCTGGATTGTTCGAGTTGCCAGTGCGGT
This sequence comes from uncultured Phycisphaerales bacterium, assembly GCA_963788015.1. GTDB lineage: Bacteria > Planctomycetota > Phycisphaerae > Tepidisphaerales > Tepidisphaeraceae > JBBRHH01. Next base: position 65,737 of record CAWBEY010000003.1, on the reverse strand, counting down.
GGCGGAGCTTGCGGAAGCGTTGCCGGGGTGGACGGTTGGGGTTTGTGCGCCAGCCATTGCGTTTGGTCGATTTTCGGCGGAGCAGGCACCGTCGAAGGCGAAGTCGCTGTTGGTGGCGGGGCTGATCCCGATGGGGGTGCTGGGAGTGGGCGCTGTTGAAGATCGGCTGGGCGGTGCAGATCGGCTTCGCAGGGAAAATTTGCTTCGCGGGGAAAATTGGCTTTGCGGGGCGGCGCTTGAGCCAATAGAGATTGAGCGAGCGATTCGGGTGCTGGAGAGTGTGGGCGCGACACCTGAACTGGCGGAGTCATTCACCACCGCCGCAACGTTGCGGCCGGAGCGCGACGAGCTAGCCCGAAGCGCGGCCGAGCGATTTTTGTTTGAGTTGCTGGAATCTCACCCGCGCACGCGGGGTCGGTTTGTGCTTAACGGCGACCCAGGGTTTATGTTTGGCCTGCGGGCGGCGGAGATTGACCTGCTGGCATCGGGGCTTTTGCTGGCGGTTGAGGTGGACGGATATTATCACTTCACCGACGCGGATGCGTACCGGCGCGACCGGCGCAAGGATTGGGAGCTGCAGCGGCACGGATACACCATCGTGCGCGTGTTGGCCGAAGACGTGGTGGCGCGGATGGACGAGGTACTGGACGCGATCCTGGCGGCCGTGAATTATTGTGTGGAGCGATCCAAGGGAAAGCAGCCCATTGCGGGCGAAGGAAATCGGCCGTGAATGAAATTGCCAAGCCATCGCGCGTCGCGGAACTTTTGGCCCTTCGCCTGTTGGCGGCGGGCAAGGGGAGCGTCGGGCAAAAGAAGCTGCGGGGGGAATTAGCCGCGCCTCGGAGCGGCGGTAGATTCCGACGAGGCTTGGGCGACGCTGATGGCCGAGGCGTCGGCGGCGGGCTGGCTGGAGAGCGGGCGGGCATTGCGACTGAGTCAGACGGGCAAAGATGCGGCGCTGCAAATGCTCGGGCTGTCGGAGATGCCGGCGAAGTTGACCTGGCCACAGCTTCGCGACAAGTATCTGGTTGGCATCGCCGCTGGCGCGAGCGGCCGGCAGGATTTGCGCACGAAGGCGAAGCTGTCGGCCTTCTTGCTGGGGCGTCGGTTTGGATTGAATCTGCCGGAGGGTGCGAGCGTGGCGACGGCGGCGGCGGCGATTGTATGCAAGGAACTGGGCTTTGGCGGGTTGTCTGATCTGAAGGCGCTGCAGGCGGCGGTGTTGGGGAGGTTGCTGGAGGAGCCGGCCAACCTCCCGCCGAATGACGCGGTGGAGCAGTTCATCCGCATCGTGTTTAAGGCCCGGCGGGGGAAGATCGGAGAGCTGCGAGAGGCGGTGATCGAAAGCTGGGTGAAAGGCGAGAATGCGGCTTCGCCCGCGCAGGAACCTGCGGCGGCCGGCGCGGCGCGCGTGGAGGCGGGCGGGGCCTTCGATGTACGCACCTTTGCCGCCGCGGCAACCCGCGCGGCGGCGGCGTCACCGACTGGGTGGTTTGGCGACAACAAAGTTTTCATCGCCCATGCCTGGCGGCAGTACCAGGCCAACGGCGAATCGCCGCCGCTCGATCTGCCCGCGTTCAAGGCGCACCTGGTGGAAGCGAATCGCGCGCGGTCGCTGACGCTGAGCCGCGCGGATCTCGTGGCGGCGATGGACCCGGCCGACGTGCGGGAGTCCCAGACGCAGTATCTCAACGCCGAGTTTCATTTCATCCTGATTGAAAGGGGCGCAGCGTGAGCGCACCGATTCCGTTAAATCCGGCGACGGCCGAGGCGCGCCTCGGCGGCGTTTTGTTCCGCGACGGCCGCGCCTGTTTTCGACTCGATCGTTTACCACAACCACATCTGGACGCCCGACGCCTTTGACGTGGCCTCAATCCATTCGCCGGCGCGGGAGGCCTTTGATCGGCTGTTGAGGCGTGCTGCCGCCGATCCTCCGCCGGCCAACGGCACCATCCTGCTATTGCACGGTGAGTCAGGGAGCGGCAAGACGCACCTGATGCGGGCGTTCCGGCACATGACGCACGCGGACGTGGCCGGATATTTCTGTTACCTGCAGATGACGACCGAGGCCGGCAACTACGGGCGATATCTGCTGCGGAATCTGGTGGCCTCCCTCGACCAGCCGTTCCTGCCGCCATCGGTGGAAACCTCCGGCTTGATGCGGCTATCGACCAGCGTGTTGGACGCCGTCCCCCGCCTCTCGCCGGACGCGTTGGACGCGTTTCGTGATGGCACCGCCACCGGCGATGCCGGCTCAATTGGCCATGGCGTACGCTGACCTTGCAGTGTCTGATCCGCGCCTGGCCGACTGTGACCTCGACCTGATGCGGGCGCTGATTCACCTGCAGCGCGGCGACCCCCGCGTTAAAGCTCGGATTGTGAAATGGCTCCGCTGTGAAGATCTTCCACTGGCTGATCGGGCTGCTCTGGGCGGGTTGGTGCCGCGCACGGAGTCGCAGGATCCGATTGCGATGGTGCAGGAGCTTGGGCGGCTGATGTCGAGGCTGTATGCCGCGCCGCTGGTGGTTTGCGTCGATCAACTGGAAGACGTGTTCCAGCAGGACCAGGCGCCGGAACGTTTTCGCAAGGTTGTCGAGACGCTGGTTTCACTGGCTGATCTGGTTCCCAATTCGGTCGCGGTCGTTGCGTGTCTGGAGGATTATTACAAGGCCAATCGCGACCACCTGGGCCGCTCGAAGCTCGATCGCCTGGAGCGTGACCCGCAACCCATCCGGCTGACTTCAGGGCGTGAGGCCGATGAGATCGCCGCACTGGTGTCGCTGCGCCTGGAGCATCTGTACGAGCAGCAAGGCGTTAAGTCCGACGCTGCGATGCCGACGTTCCCATTTCGGCCCGAACATTTGCGTCACCTGGTGGGGCTGCGCACGCGCGACGTGCTGGACGCGTGCCGCTCGCATCAGGAGGCGTGCGCTGCGTCGGGCGCTGGAGCGAACCGCGCTGGTCGGCGGCCGGGCCGCTGGTGATCGGCGAAGTGGTTGAAGTGCCGCCGCCCACGACGGTGCTGGAGCAGCGATGGAATGATTTTCGATCGGGCTTCGCCGCCAACCTGCCGGAGGAGGAGGCGGAATCGGCGTCGCTGTTGGCGTGGGCGATAGAGCAGTGCAATGCGGAGCTGTTGGTGGGGCAGAATTTTGGCGCGAAGGCAGAGGATCGGATGGTGGTGGTTGATGGTCCGGCGAGAGATGCATCCACAGGGAGATTGCGGCTGTTGGTGGCGGTGTCGGAAAAAAGTGCCGCAAGGGGGCGGGCTTGGGCGGCAGGTGGCGGAGGCGCGGCAGCGGGCGGGGGATTGGCCGCTGGTGATTGTAAGGTCAACGGCGTTTCCGGTTACGGCGAAGGCGGCGGTGAACCAGCAGATTGCACAGGTGATTGCGCGGGGCGGGCAGGGTCGTAGTGGAGAACGCGGACTGGCGAACGATGCTCGCCTTTCGGGAGTTTCGTCAAGCCAATGGGCAAAGCCCAGATTTCGAGGCATGGCAGCGGGCGAGTTGTCCCCTCAGTCAATTGCCGTCTCTGCGAAGGATCCTGGATTTGGACAACCTTCCGCCGCCCCGGCCGGCAATCAAAGCCGCGCCGCCGCAAAACGCGACCGCTCCTTCCGCAGTCAAGCACGCACAGCAGCCTCCGCCGATTCCGCAAAGCAGCCGTGCCGCCGCGGGAAGCGGAACAGGCACCTGTTGGTCCGCTGCTCCTGGGCCACAGCAAAGGGCTGACGCCCACCCCCGTGCTGATCGAGCCGGCCGAGTTAAAGCAACACGTCGCCTTCCTGGGCGGCCCGGGCAGCGGCAAAACCACGGCCGCGCTGTCGCTCATCGAGCAACTTCTGCTGCGCGGCGTACCGGCCATCCTGCTGGATCGCAAGGGAGATTTGTGCCGCTACGCCGAGCCGGATGCTTATGTGTCTGACGGCCACGACGGAAGCGTCTTTGGCGAGCCACGTGCCCGGCGGCTCAGGCAACTTCGCGAGGCGCTGGATGTGCGTCTGTATACGCCCGGGTCGGACCAGGGGCGGCCGCTAGCTATCCCAGTAGTGCCGGAGGGGATGGTGCGAACTCTCGACGGCCGACCGTGAACAGACGGCAGGGTTTGCGGCCGCCGCGCTGGGCGGAATGATCGGCTACAAAGTGCGCGGACCCGACCAGATGCTTCAGGCCATTCTCGCCAAGGCCATCGAGGTTCTGGCGCGGGCGACGCCGGAGCGTGTTGTGTCGGTCGATGCGCTCCAGGCACTTGTGCAGGACCAGGACCAGGCGCTGCTGAACGCAGTCGGGGGATACGAAGCCAAGCACTACAAGAAGCTCGCGCAGGACCTTCTGACCCTCAAGCTGCAAAACGGCCGGCTGCTCTCGGCGTCGAGCGACCCGCTCGACATCGACGCCTTGCTGGGCGCGGGGCGGGGGCGGTGGCAGGCAAAACGCGCCTCACCATCATCAACACCCAGTTCCTGGGTTCGGCCAGCGCCATCGACTTCTGGGTGGCGCAGTTTCTGATTGCGCTCGACCGCTGGCGATCGCGCAGCCCCTCCGACGTCTTGCAAGCCGTTGTCCTTCTGGACGAGGCGGATCTGTATCTGCCGGCCGTCAAACAACCCGCGACCAAGGCGCCGCTGGAATCGCTGTTGCGGCGGGCACGGTCGGCCGGCCTGGGGATCATGCTGGCGACGCAAAGCCCCGGTGATTTCGACTACCGCTGCCGTGAAAACGTGCGGGCGTGGGTCGTTGGGCGCGTGAAGGAGCAGGTTGGACTTAACAAGCTTAAGCCAATGTTCGCCGACGCACGCGTGGACGCGGCCGCGCGGTTGCCGGGACAGGAAACCGGGCGAGTTTCACCTGCTGCGGGAAGGGAAGGTCGTGGCGTTGATGGCCGAGCGGTCACTGATCGAGACTCGGCAGGTGGCGGAGCAGCGGGTGCTGGAGTTGGCGCGGGCATCGGGTTGATGGCGGCCCGCTAGCGCTGCCGAACATCAGCGCCGCCACAGGTCGAATCTTGGCGCGGGGATGATCGAAGTGGGGTTGTTGTCGATGTCGAGGGGGCTGAGATAAAGCTCTACCGAGGTGCTGCCTTCGCTGAAATTCTTCCAGTAAATCCAGCCGGCATCGCGGAGGTCTTGATCGCTGACGCACATGTTGGCATCAGCGTTGGAAGTGCCGCTGGAATCCCAGATGACGATGGTGCCGGGATCTTTGCTCTGGAGGGTCGCTTTGCCGAGATAACTTTTGATGAGGCGATCATTTTTGGGGCGGATATCGAGGGAGAAATAAATCTGCGGCGGCACGGCCGCGATCCGGGGGTATTTCGCGCTGATAGGATCGTTGCGATACCACTTGGCGAAGTTAATACCCAGCTTATCGTTGTCGTAGGCGGGGAAGGGGACGACCTGGTCGTAGTAGAAATTGCCGGCAATCGGGAGGAGGGCGAGCAGGCCGGCGATGGGGAGAGGATGTTTCCAGCGGAGGGTGGAGAAGACCCATTCGAAACCGGAGGCGGAGAGCAGCGCCCAGAACGGCGCAACGACCAATAGGTAGCGGGCCATGCCGAAGCTGCCTTGGAGGCCTTTGAACCAGAGGACGGTGTGGCCGAGCAGGACGAGCGTAGGAATGATGGCGATGAGTGCCTGGGTGCGCTTTCGCGGGTCGGCGCGTGCCGAACCACGCAATAGTGAAGCCAACCAGGATCAGGGCGGGGACGAAGGCCGCGTTGAAGAGCAGATCGGCAATCGGGCTGCGCGGATCGGGATTGGCCACGGTGCGAAACTCGGGGTGAGCGATCAGCAGGTGATAGTCGAACCAGGAGCTGAAGAGAATCAGGATCAGAAAGCAGGCGATGCATATCCACCAAATAGTGCGATGGCCAAATTTCCGGGTGGTGGCGAGTGGACTGCTGGACCAGAGGCCGATGAGGCAGAAGGGGAAGATGAGGGGAGCGACGATAATGGGAAGCTCGAGAAAGAAGGTGACGGAGGGGCCGTGGCCGTAGAGGCTGGTGGACGCATAAGGCCAGCTTTTGGGGAGCCAGTAGAGCCAGTTAAAAACGCCATGCCCATAGTCTGCGCGGCCATAAGCCAGCCAGCCAAGGAAGTCCCAGAGGATCAACGGCAGCGGCAGCACCAGAAGCGGCAGCCAGCGGCGATGAAACACCAGCGCCAGGGCGGCCAGGCCGATAAAGGCGAAGCCTTCAGGCCGGCCCATCGGCGCGATTCCGATGAGGATGGCCAGCAGGAGGAAGTGACGGGTCTGGTAGGCCCAGAAGGCGAGGATGATAAGGGTGGCGAATGGAAGTTCCGTCATCTCACTAAAGGAGTGGAGGAAGAAAAGCGGCTGGGCAAGCAGGCAGATCACGGCCAGCGCCGGCCAGCGATAGCGCTGGTTGGCGGCGATGCGATAGCTGACAACGGCAGAGACCAGGGCGAGAAACAGCGTCATGCCGCGAACGCCGATGGCGGGGTGATCGACGGTGCCGAAGAATCTGGCAGGCAGGGCATAAAGGGCCATGCACCAGGGGCGGCCCCAGACGCCGATGAGGTTGCGGACATCGTCCAGGACGGAGCGGGCGTCGGTGAAATGAGTGACAGCGTCGCCTTCGATAAAACCCTGCGATTGCCATGCGCAGGCGAAGGAGAGGAGGGCGAAAATGAGAATGGCCAGGATGGCGGCCAAGAGGTTCCACCGGGAGGGGCGCGTGGTGTCGAGGGGCGCTTGAGTGGCGAGGGCGACGGGCATGAAGTCGATTATGGTTAAGGGGCGGGGGTTTTCCAATCACAGCAGACGAAGGCCAGCTTGCGGGGGGTAGGGGTGGGGCATAACATTGGCGGCTTGGGGTTAAGATCTACCACGGAGGCACGGAGACACGGAGGCGGGGAATGAGTGCGGAGTTTGATGGAGTTCGAGGATGTTTGAGGTGTGGTGGCGTATTGATGATTTTGTGGGTCACGGGCGGGGCGCCCGTGCCACACCATCCGTGCCATGCAACCTTGTGACGATGGAACAGCGTGCGGGGGTTTTGGCGGTTACTGCTTTTCGAGTTTGAAAGATGACTAATTATTTTCGTAAGAACCAGCGCAAGTTGCTCGCGATTTTTGGCGTGATGCTGATGATCACTTTTGTCGCCTCGCTGGGCGTGCAGAACAACGGAAATTCCGGCGGCGGCGATCCGGTGGTGGCCACATGGGCCGGGGGCGACGTTCATCGCAGTGAATATCAGCGGTGCAGCGCGAGTGGGAACAGTTGTCCGAGAAGATGCGCATCCCGCAGGCGCGCTATGCGCCCATTGCTTCATTAATGCTCGGCGAATACGCGGCGGATCGATGCCGTCACGTTCCTGATGCTGCTGAAAGAAGCGCAAAAGATGAACGTGACGGTGCTCGCGCGACGTAAACGAGCTTGCGCAGAACGTCCCGCCGGCGGGAGATCAGGATTTGCAGGAATTTCGCGTGCAAGCCATCACCGATCTGATGACCATTGAAAAGGCCTTTGAGCAGGTGATGGACACCGTGAAAATCAGCGAGCCGGCCGCTGTGCACCGGGCGGCCGCCGATTCGACCGTGCTGAGCGTGAACCTCGTTGACTTCAGCGCAGACCAGTTCAAGGCGGAGCATCCGGCGACGTCGCCGGCCACGAAGCCCACGACTGCAACGGCGTCGGCCACCACTGCTCCCTCCGCCACAACCAATCCGATCACCCTGGTGGCGTCGCGCGCGACGACTTTTCCGACACTGGTAGAATCGGCGGCGGCCCCTTCCCCGGAAGAAGTGTCTCTTTACAACAAGTTCAAAGACGTCGAGCCCGAGCGCGTGGACTATTTGGCCGACCCCTTTGGGTTCGCTTACAAATTCCCCAACCGGATCAAGTTTGACACCATCTTCATCTCGGCCGACACGGTGGAGAATCAGATCGTGGTGCCGGAGTTGGCAATGCTTCGATACTTCCGGGACCACGGGACTGACTATCCCGCCACGCAGCCGACGACGGTGCCGGCGGCAACGCAGGCTTCCACGGAGGGAGCCGCAACTGGGCCGGCAACACGCGCAGCTGCAAACGGCCCGACCACGCGCGGATCGCGCCCAACCGTGTTCGCGGATGTGCGAACGGAGATCGAAAAGAAACTGAAGGAAGAGTTCACACGAAAAATGCTGGAGGAAATTCGCAAGGACATCGCCAATCAACTAAACACCGATTATCAGGCGTACGGGGAGGCGCAGAAGAGCGGGAAAAAGGATGTTTCTTCGCTGGGGGTGCCGTTTGGCAGCTATGAGTATCTGGAAGAGGTAGCGAAACACATCGAGAACCTGTACGGCTCGGGCGGCAAGTACAAGCAGCTTTATCACGACAACTTTTTCCCAAATGATCCTAAGGAAGAGTACACGGGGAAGATGTTTGACATCTTTCCGAACGTGAACAATCGCGCCGATCAGTGGTGGAGCGCGAAAGACCTGGAAACGCTAAAGCCCAATTCGCCGGGCGCTCCCGGCATTGCAACGGCCGTGATGCAGGGGACGTACATGCCGTTTCCGACCTATGCCACGGAGGCTGCGGATGCGTTCTTAAACGACACGCAGCGAAAGGTACTGAAGGACCAGCACATTCAGCCGCTGGCGGTGTGGCAGCCGTCGCAACCCGTATACGATGTAAAACACATTTACTATTTCCGCCTCACCAATGCAGACCCAGCCCACACCCCGCCGATCGCCGAGATCCTGCCCCGTGTACGCGAAGACGCGCGGACGCTGGCCGCGTACGAAAAGGGAGAGGCGCAGGCGAATCAGTTTATGGCCGCGGCCAGAGAGATCGGCCTTCAGCAGGCCGCCAACGAACCACAGTGGAAGATGCAGGGCGGGCACGTGATTTCAGTTGGGCCGTTCAAGAAAGAATCTGACGCGCGCGACCCGGAGACGACGTTCGCGTTTGTTGCATTTCCACTGCCCGAGCCAGCGCGAACGAAGTTCACGGACGAGGCCCTCAAGCTGCTCGACGATTATGCGAAAGACCCGACCCGGCGGGCGGTGCGGGTGATTCCGTTGCCAAGCGTCGGCCGGGTGGTGGTGGCCGAACTGGATTCGACGAAGCTTCAGCCATTGACGAAGGACGCGAGCTACGGGAGCGAGATATTCAAGGCCCAGCGCTCAATCTATGTTCAGCGGATGAAGCCGATCATGGAAAAGTGGTTCACACCGGCCAACATCGACCAGCGAACGGGGTTCAAGGGCAGCGACATCAAGCACGACGAGCGGCCGCAGAACAACAACACCGGGCCGGTATTTCCGTTCTGATGCGCGGATGAACATGGCCGCGCGATCGTCGTAGAGGAGACGGCGGGTGCGCCAAGGGCATCCTTGACAACGCAAGCCAGCCCGCTAGATTTTGACCCCTTCGGAAACGAGAGCGCCATTAGCTCAATTGGCAGAGCAGCTGACTCTTAATCAGCGGGTTCCAGGTTCAAGTCCTGGATGGCGCATTTAAATTTGTTTGAAGAAATCTGGCCGCTGGTGCGGCCATTTCTTTTTTAATCCTTCACTTCACTGCCTCGAAATGCCATGCCCGACTCCATCTTTTCAGACCGCCTTCTCTCCGCCATCGAGGCCAAGGGTTCGCCTATCTGCGTGGGGATTGATCCGATCTTCGACATGATCCCCGATGCGGTGGCCGGGGATGCAACGCGGCGCAATGGGAATGATGCCGAGGCCGCCATTGACGCCATCTTTGATTTCACGATCGGCGTATTGCGGACGGTTGCGCCGCTTGTGCCGTGCGTGAAGTTTCAGTCGGCCTATTTTGAGAAGTATTTGTGGGAAGGGGTCGAGGCCTATTACAGCCTGGTGCAGGAAGCGGCCGATCTGGGACTCCTTGTCATTGGCGATGTGAAGCGCGGTGATATCGGAGCGACGTCGGCGGCCTATGCCGAGGCGCACATGACCGATCCGGCCTTCGATGAGCGCGAGCCCATCGTCGCACCGGACGCAATCACGGTGAACCCAATGCTGGGCGTTGATACGCTTCAGCCGTTTGTAAAAACGGCGCGGGAGCTTGGAAAAGGTCTATTTGTGCTGGTCCGCACGAGCAACCCAGGCTCGGCGGATTTTCAGGATGTGTTGCTGGCCGATGGCCGAACGTGGTCGGAGATGGTGGCCGACCGACTGGCGATTGTAGCCGACGAAGAAGGATTGGTGGGGCGGCAGGGTTTCAGCTCCATTGGAGCGGTGGTGGGGGCGACGCAGACGCACACTATGGAGTCGCTGCGAAAACGCATGCCCAAGTCAATCTTCCTGTTGCCGGGATACGGCACGCAGGCGCCACGGCCGACATGACGCGGGCGGCCTTTATCGAAGGAAAGGGGGCGATCGTGTCCGCCAGCCGAAGCATCCTCTACGCTCATCGTGAGAAGAAGTATGCCGATCAGTTTGGAAGCGATTGGAAGCGATGCGTCGAGCAGGCGGTGGTGGACATGCGATCAGATTTGGGCCGGCTTTAACGCCTACGGAGTGACGGGCGAAACGCTCTTCGCCGCCCTCAGCACAATGTGCCACGCCTCGTTCTCCCCCACTCGTGGCAACACCACCCGCAGGCCGGACTCCGTATTTTCCATTTCAACCTTTTCGACTTCTCCGTCCGTCGACGCCCCAGCGTCCATTGGCTGATCGAGTTTTCCACGCCCCACCACATGCGCCTCCACTGTAAGGTTCTTCAGGTCCCGACCCTTCAGCTCCAGCGCGACCTTCACCACTCCCATTTCCACGCTCCCCAGCAGCACTTCATATTCGTTGGCGGTTTTGCTGGCCAGGGCGGCGATGGTTTTGCTGTTCCCGCTCGCCGCCACGCGCGTCTGGCCTTTTGTCGTGCCGTACCATTTGTAGGCGACGTAGACTGGAAAGGTTTCGTTTTTTGGCGTGATGATGCCGCCGAGGTAATCGTCTTCCTTCCCCCAATCGGCCCGGCAGGCGCGGTCCACTTTGTAGATATCCTCCAGGTAATAAAACCACACGATTGCACGGCCCGGCTCGAGGCGTCCGGGCTTGTCCGGGCCTGCCCCCCATTCGTCGCAGTGAACTTCTCGAATCTTCTGCTCCTTGTACTCGTCGATAAACTCCCGCATTCGGCCAAGGCCCCACTTCCCCTGCTCCGGATCATTCGGGTTCCAGCCGGTGTAGTGCCAGGAAAGATAGTTGCACTCCAACTGGTTGGCCTTGCAATAATCGAGGAACGCCTTGTAGCGCTCGAAGCGCGGAAACGCGAAGCTTGGGCCGCAAATCTGCGCGTTCGGCTCCGCCTCGCGCAGGGCCTTAAATGCGTGGCCATAAAGCTCGTAATACTTGTCGATCGGCTTGTAGCTGGTGTCCGGCTCGTTGACGGGCTCCCAGATTACGCGCTTGCGCGCTCGCCCACTTGCGCAACCAGCTTCTTCACATCGGCCTCATACGCGGGCCAATCTTTTGGCTGGCTATTAATCAGATCGCTCATGACAAGCTTGTAGGTCGCCCCAAGCTTTTCGACGCGATCAATGGCCGCGGGCAGGCCGCCCGCCATGCGCCCCGAAACTGATGCCCGATGCGCCAGAGGGAGGGATGCAGGGAATTAACGAGTGCATCCGGCGTGTCATCGCGCAGCCCGCCAAGGAACCCAACGCGAGGCGAAACCTGCCCAAGTTCCTTGTCAAAGGCGACAGAAATGGTTTGGCTTGGCGAATCGTCGGCCAAGGCGGGGACACAGAGCACAACGATGCAAAGTGCGGCACAGCGGGCGACGATTGTCTTCAAATAGATCATCCCCGGAGTCTATCATCAACCCGGCTGCGCTGCCTTCGCATGGATTGATCGGTCCATCAACGTCTTTAGCCTGGCCGGCTGCGAGTCCATTGCGCTGACCGCGAGTTAAAAAAGAGCCCCAGTCGCTTCCGCTGACGTCGCAACCGTGTTAGGCCGCAGTACGCCTGGCGAAAGATCGGGGCTACTGGAGCGACTATGCCGCTGCGTTCGCGTGCGTCAAGAGCGAGTCGGCTCGAGGGTTAAGCGGAATTTCCGCCGCAGGCGCGTCGGCCAGAGATGTAGCGAGGACGAAATTTTGGGAGATGCTGGGCGAACGATTCGAACGTGCTTCTCCTGCCCTTGTAACGGGGCAGACGCGGGTCCAACCCGCCAACCCAGCGTTCCCAATCGATTGGTCGTCGCTTCTGGCAAGAGTACCGAGATCATCCTCCAACGGGTGAGGAACTCGCGCGAAAAAAGAAGGATCCCGCCGGAAAATGCGGTGCGGGTGAAATCACTCTCATAGCCTCAACCGGGATCCTTCAAAAGTGAGTATCGATCTCGATCGCGGCCGGGTCAATGCTGGTTTTGCGCGATCCGGGCAGAGCGGCCGAGGGTGGGCGGAAGGGAACGTAGCTAACTTCGGCGCAGTGCTGGCAGGCTTGAAAGTATTCATTCGTGCGCTTGCCGTTCACGTCTGGCCTCCCCCCTGGCCGATGAACATTATCGGACCCCCCTGCTTATTCCGGGCCCATAGGAGAGCCATGCCGACGTTTTCGCCTTTTCGTGCTGCTGTATTGCTTACCCTCGTCGCCGCGGGGCTGGTGGGGATGTCTGGGCGGGTGGCGTATTTGCAGACGGTGGGGCGCGAGCGAATCTTCATTCGGCCGAGCGACAGCAGTATCAGGAAGAGCTTTTGCCGGCGCGGCGGGGGACGATCTTTGACCGCAACTGCATTGTGTTTGCGGCCACCGTGCAAAAGCAGCGGCTGTATGTCGATCCGAAGTTTCTGCTGGAAGGATTCGCGGCCGAGGCGCATCGGCCGGCGGACAAGGCGCGGCAGCTTGGCAAGCTGGCGGAGATTCTTGGCCGGGATGGGGATGAGCTGAAGACGATTATCGAGGACGCGGCCACGGGGCGGGAAAATTCCTGGGCGGCGCTTTTTGGCCCGCCTACGACTCAGCCGCATCATAGCCATGAGCGGTATCTGATCCTGGCCGACGATTTGGATGAGTCGGCCGTGGAAGAGATTCACAAGCTCAACATTGCCGGCCTGGGGTTTGAGCCTACCAGCCGGCGGCTTTATCCGATGGGATCGCTGGGATCGCACGTGATTGGCACCGTGGCGGGCGATGGGCGCGGCCAGCGCGGCCTGGAGGGCCTCGAGCTGAAGTTCAACCAACTCCTGACGGGAGTGGACGGACACAAGCGATCCGAAAAAACCGCCAGCCGAAAGTCGATTGCCGTCGCTGATGAGGATTACATTCAGCCCAAACATGGCCAGCATCTTGTGCTGACCATCGACGCCAATATCCAGATGATCGCCGAGCAAGAGCTGAGCGCCTGCTGCCAGAAATTCAAGGCCGTGCGGGGCGAAGTCATCGTGATGGATCCGCATACGGGGGAGGTGCTGGCGATGGCCAATTATCCAACGTTCAACCCGTCGGATGTTGGCGATCTCAGCACGGACGATGAGGATGTGAAGAAGCAGTACATGGACCTCCGCCGAAATCGGTGCATCACCGATCCGTTTGAGGCGGGGTCGGTGATTAAGCCGTTTATCGCCGGGCCGGCGTTGATGTCGCACGTGACGCGGCCGGAGTCAATCTGGCAGATTCCGGGCATTACGTATGTGACGCCATATGGCCGGCACATTACGGATGTTCATGGGTATGGGCCCCTTTCGACGTGGGACGTGCTGGTGAAATCGAGCAACATTGGGATGTCGATGATGGGGGAGAAGATGGGGAACGCGATGTTGTTTAAGGCGCTGAAGTCGTTTGGTTTTGGGGAGACGACGGGCGTGGAGCTTGGGGGCGAGAATCATGGCCGGATTAATCCGCTGAAACAGTGGACGCATTTCAGCACTGAGTCGGTGGCGCAGGGGTATGAGATGATGGTGACGCCGATGCAACTGGCGCGGGGATTTTGCGCCTATGCCAATGGGGGCGCCTGCCGCCGGTGCGGATTGTGCGCGGCACCTTGGAAAGCGACGGGGGAATCGCCGAGCAGCGTCCGGCGGTGGCGACGGCGGAAATGCCGCGCGTGATTGACGAGGCGACGGCGGCGCAAATGCGGCGGATTCTTTGCGACGTGGTGGTTCGGGGCACGGCCACGAAGGCCCGCAGCAGCTATTGGAATATTTTTGGCAAGACCGGCACGGCGCACATCAGCCTGGGCCGGGCCGGCTACAGCGCCAACCGCTACAACAGCAGTTTTATCTGCGGCGCGCCATACGAAAATCCGCGGCTGGTAGTGACGATGCTGATCCACGAGCCACAAACAGAAGCGCATTACGGGGGAGCGGTGGCCGCCCCGGCCGCGCAGCGGCTGATGGACCGGGCGCTTTCGTATCTGCAAGTGCCGCAATCGCCGGAACTGGCGCCGCCGCCGGCGTCGATGGTGCAGGCGCTGGCGAATTACGATGGGAATGTATACAAACGGCCGGGGGTGCCGCATGTGCATGCGTCGGCGCGGTAGGACAAATTTCGTTTTGGATGAACACCGACCTCAGGCATGAGCGGCCAGCCACTCTTCCACGTCGTTTATTCCCCGAAACTCAAGCAAGGCTTCGCCGAGCTCTTCGAGCTGCGATGATGAGAGCTGATGCATGCGTTGGGTCAGGTCTGATGGAAGTGGGCCGAGGCGCCGGGCCAGCACGCGCAAGGCCATGTTGGCGAGCCCCTCCTGACGACCTTGGTGGATGCCCTTTTCCACGCCTTCTTCGATCCACTCGTTGGTATAATTCATGACAGCCTCTTGTTCGGGCGGGGCGATTGATTGCAACTCCTGATTATACACGCGATTCTCCTCATCACTCAGCTTCAGATAGTTATTCATGAACGTACCGATGAGCGCGCTCCGGGCTTTGTCCAGGTGGAGGGTTGCCAGCATCCTCAAGCATTCAAGCTTTACCCGCGGCCGATCCTGCACGGCGATCTTCATTTTGGTCATCAATGCGCTTGCGACTGGATTGGGTCGGCGGAGGTAGTCGCGCCAATTTAGCCGGTTGAGCTGGATGGCGGCAAAGTTAAATTCCAGCACCACCATGTCCGGGAAGGCCACCTGATAGCGCTCCGGCTCCGGCCGCGTCGGGGCGTCGTAAGACAACAGGGCGATGGGATAAATCGGCAGGTTAAACTTCTCGTCCAAGCGAGCGAAATAATGAAACATCCGCTTCGAAAATGCTTCTTGCGAATGGGCTTGGTTCTCAACGTGGATCAAAAAGAATGTCTCACGCCCCTTAAAGCGGGCCTTCACGAGCAGGTCCACCTCATGCCGATCTCCGGCCATCACGTCGGTAAAAATTTCTTTGTCGAGAAACTCGATGCTCTCCCGATCCACGTACTGAACCATGTGTGGGAAAAACAGTTCCAGGAATTCCCAGAAGAAGGTCCTCAGCAGCTCCTTGAAAAGACGATCGTGATCGAAGGCCATCAGGGCTCCCATGAAAATCCAAATCAGCGAACCTGCAACGTTTCCCCTTCGAATGTGATGCCGAGTGGCTCGATCTCGACGGCCTTGCGATGGCCTTCCTTATGCACTGTTCCTGCGATCCAGGCGTCGTAGCCGGCTTCGCGGGCCAGGCGGACGCAGTGGTCGGCCTGCGCGGGTGGGACGTAGGCCGCGAAGCCGGCGCCCATGTTGAAGGTGGCATAGGCCTCGCGCTCTTCGATTGGGCCGTGCTTCATGAGGAAGTCGAAGATGGGCAATGGCGGGCGGACGTTGGTGAGGCGGTAGACGAATGGCTCGTCGAGGCGCATGAGCTTGCGCCAGCCGTGGCCGGTGATGTGGCCGGTGTAGTGCAGGGAAAGCCCGGCGTCTGACAGGCGGCGACGAATCGCACATAGATCACGGAGGGATCCAGGAGGGCCTCGCCATAAGAGCGGCCGTCGGGCATGGGTGTGAGATATCCCTGTGGCAGGCGGTCTGCGAGGGCGCGGCAGAGGGTGAGGCCGTTGGTTTGGACGCCGGATGACGCGAGAAGAATGATCGCATCGCCGTCTTGAACGTTGCCGGTGATGCGATTGGACTTTGGCGAGATTCGGCCAAAGGCGCGTGCCGGCCAGAACAATCGCGCCGGGGTTGACGATTCCCTTCAGCGCGGGCGTCTCGCCGCCGCCCCAGACGGCCAGCGCATCGCAGCAGGCCTGGGCGAATCCGTCGGCCAGATCTCGGGCACGCTGGGCATTGCTAAACCAGGCTGAATCACCAACGGCCGCGTGCATGGCGACGGAGATCGGAAGTGCGCCGCAGGTGATCAGATCGTTGACGATGGTGGCGACGGTGTCGATGCCGATGTTGCGGTAGAAGGATCGGCCGGTGAGTTGGAGCATGGCGTCGGCCACGAGATTCTTGGTGCCCAATCCTTCCTCGACATGGGCAAGGAAGTCTGAGGGGGTTTCGACGAGATAGGCCGATTCACCGCGCACACCGGCGGGCTCGGAGAGGCCATGCGCGGCCAGTGAGACGGAAGTAGAGGCGGCCGCCTGCTGGCAGGCGCGTTTGAAGGCGTCGAGAGCGTCATAATCGACGCCGGAGGAGGCGTAGGTGAGAGGGGGCATGGGGGTGTTGTAGAGGGAGTGAAGGAGACGGTCAAAGGGGGGTAGGAAGCGTCGCATTGTGCCTGCTGGACGGCGCACCTGCTGCCGGTGAGAGACGTTGTCATTTGGCCGACGTGATGTGGAGCAACACAATAGGGTCGCGAGCCGAGCGGCACGTTTGTCGCCATGAGGATCGGAAGATGTTGCTGTCGCATGAAGTCCGCCGGCCCGGCGGACGTACAATGGGCGGCGCGGGGGCGGGCGTTGGTGAAGATTCGTGCTGCGCACGAAAGTCCGCCTCGGCTCGGCGGACCTACTTTAACTACTCGGGCGAAGACGTTGATCGATGCGGGCGAGGGTATGGGTCTGGGTGAGAAATTCGAGGCTCTCAAAGATGGGGGGGCTGATCGTTGTGCCGCTGATGGCTACGCGTAGCGGTTGAGCTACTTTGCCTAAGGCTAGTTGTTTCTGGTCGGCGTAGGTTTTTACTGTTTGTTCGATTAGGGGGGCGGTCCAAGTCGGCAGGTTGGCGAGGAGGGAGCGGAGGTCTTTCAGCGCGGTGAAACCCTGGTTGTCGTTCTTCTTCAACACCTTCTCGACGTCCGCTGGGTTGTATTCCACTTGATCGTCGGGAATGAAAAAGAAGCGCGATGTTTCTTCTACCTCCAGCAGGGTGCGGAAGCCTTTTTTCATTTCTAAAAGTTTGGCGAGGTCGGTGTCGGTGGCTTGGTTGAGGGGGCTTTCGGGGTTTACTTTCAGGAAGTCTTTGAATGCCTGGAGGAGGCGCTTGGGCGTGGCGGCGGCGCAGGCTTCGGTGTTGAAGGCGAGAAGTTTGTTGCGGTCGAATTTTGCATTGGATTGGCCTATGCCTTCGAGGGAGAAGAGGTCGGTCATTTCCTGGGTAGTCATGCGCTCTTTGTCGTGGCCGGGGCTCCAGCCTAGTAAGGCCAGGAAATTCAAGAGGGCTTCGGGGAGATAGCCGTTTTTGCGGAAGTCGTGAACGAGGATTTCGGGGAGGTCAGAAGGCTTGAGGCCAATGACTTTCATGACGGCCGATTGCTGGGCCGAGTTGAGCTGGGACTTTTCATTTTTCAACCAGCCGGTAATGACCTCGGGGAGTAGGCCGGCGGCTGTGGCCAGGCCGTCTGCGTCGGTCTTGGCGCTGCGGAGGTAGAGGTGGGCGCGCTGGCGGATGGCTTTGTCGCGGTCGCGTTTGCCCATCTTGCTGCCGTCGGTGGTGTTGAGGATGACGGGGAGGTGCGCGTAGATCGGGCGCGCGTAGCCCAGGGCATCCTGGAGGGCGATGTGGTTCACCGTGTTGAGGAGGTGCTCCTGGCCGCGAAGGACGTGGGTGATCCCCATCTCGGCATCATCGACGACGACGGCGAAATGATAGGTGGGCATGCCGTCGGATTTGCGGATGACAAAGTCCTGGACCTGATCCGCGCCAACACCCTGGTTTGCACCAAGGACGGCATCGGTGAAGCGGTAGTCTTTTACGGGCATGGCGAAGCGGACTACGTGGGGGCGGTTTTCGGATTGGTATTGCGCGATCTGATTGGGCGTTAGCACGGGGCGGCGATAGACGAATTGGCGCTTGGATTTCTCGGCCTGTTTGCGCTGCTCCGCAAGCTCCTCCGGTGTTTCGTATGCCTTATAAGCCAACCCCGCCGCCAGGAGTTTTTCGATGAGCGGCGTTATAGACCGGAAGCCGCTGCGACTGGAAAACAAGCGTCGGGTTGTCCCACTGCAGGCCCAGCCACTTGAGATCTTCCACAAGCTGCGTGACGGCCGATTCGGTGGAGCGGGCGATGTCCGTGTCTTCGATGCGAAGCAGGTATCGCCCTTCAGAGTGGCGGGCGAGGAGCCAGGAAAAGAGGGCGGTGCGTGCGCCGCCGACGTGGAGATAGCCGGTGGGAGAAGGGGCGAAGCGGGTGGTGAGGGACATGCGGGGGATTATAGGGGAGGGATTTTCATCCACGAAGCGTCATCATCTTTCACCGATACCGGCACACCAGATCATAAACCCTCCCCCCCACATACCCGGCCACCCCCTCATCCTTGATCATCCCGATGTTCAGCGCCTCACACGAAAACTCCGCGTCCAGATTACTTTCGATCCGCGCCCGATTCCCTCCAGGATCACCAGATCCGCATCCCGCGCCGCCGCGTTCAACTCCTTCGACACGGCCGACAGATCAATCAGCGGCTCACCCGTCCCCGTGCTCACCAGATCAATCGGCAGTTCGCCAAATGATTTTTCCGCGTCAACCACCCGCCCCCACCACGCCCGCACGTCTGCAATTGTCATGTCGTTCAAGGTTGGCCGCTCATTGGCCGCCAGCACCACGCGGGTTCCCCGCATGGCCAGCCATCGCATGAACGGCAGCGCCCCCAGCAGAAAATCGCTCCCGGCGTTGTCCACAAAAAACACTGCCTTGTAATGCCGCTCCGAAGAAACCAGCCGCCGCTCCAGCGCATCATGATCATCAATCAACCATGGCCTTCGCCGAAGCTGCAACCGAACGTCAAAGAAATCCAGCCCGCCGCGCAAGAACGCTTTGGTCGTCGCCTCCGCGCCCATATCGAAAATGTTCCCCGCGAATATCCCCTCCACCAGCGCCCTCACCTGATCCGCCCCCGTCAGTCCATCCAGTTGCTTGCACAATCCCGGCAAAAGCGGCAGCACTTTCTCGTTCTCGCGCACCTTCAAATCCACAAACGCATCCACAAATCCAAACTCGCGCAACACCCCGTCCCGCCAATTGTCCAATATCAAGATCGTCGCCCGCCCCGCCTTTTCGGGCGCTGCCATGTACGCATCAAACCGACGATAAAATTCCAGCCGGCACGCCTCGGCCCGTGCCCGCGCTGCCTCGACAGCTTCCCCCCGCGCAACCGCCGCCTCCACCCCCATCCCCAGCGTCATGTGTACGTGCCGTTTGAACAGTTCCACCCAGTACGTCCGCCCCGCCGCGTCGGCCGTCAAATCCCACGCGCACGCCTCGTACGTCCCCGCGTCCTTTAATTTGCAAAACGGCTCGAGCTTCAACTGGAGCCTTTCGCGCTCATCCCACCGTCCACAAAAATATGCTGCCCCGTGATGTACGCCCCGGCCGGGCTGCACAAACAGACCGCGATCCCGGCGCAATCCTCCGGCTTGCCCATCCGCCCCATTGGCACCCATGCCTTCTCGCGCGTCGGGTCCTCATGCACCCACTTCACCACCTCCCGATTTCGATACGTATCGAAAAACCCCGGCGCGATCAGGTTCGACGTGATCCCCTCGGCCGCCAGTTCCCGAGCCCACACCCGCGTGAGGTGCGCGATCGCCACCTTCGTCGTCGAATACGGCAGCATGTCGGCCGCCCCGCCCCGCATCTGGATCGAGCCCACGTTGATGATCCGCCCATACCCGCCGCGCCGGAAGATCGGCATCGCAAGCTGCACCAGCCGCTGCGGCATGATCACGTTCACGCGATACTCCCGCTCAAACACCTCCGGCCCCACCTCCAGCCACGGCACGTTGCTCTGCACGGCCGCGTTATTAATCAAAATCCCAATCGCCCCAAGCCGCTCCCCCACCTCCTCCATCAACCGCTCCGCCAGCGTTAAATCCCCCATGTCGCCCCCAACGCCAATCGCCTTCCCCCCCTCGTTGTTAATCTTCCCGGCCTCGCCCTGCGCAACATCCAGTGCAATATCCCCAATCGCCACCGCGCACCCCTGCGCCGCCAAGCCGCGCGCAATCCCCAGCCCAATCCCACGCCCCGCCCCCGTCACCAGCGCCACCCGCCCCGCCAATGAAAAATCCGGCCCAACCATCCCGCGCATCCTATCGCCCCCTCACCCGTTTTCAACTGCCTACCGCCTGGGCGGGGGAGGCCGCGAGCCTTGCCAGGAACAGTGGGCGCGTGATGATTAACTGAGACGGGCCTCGAACGTTTCGGGGTTCTTGTATCCTAACGGGCTGTGCAGACGCTTGCGATTGTAGAACACTTCGATGTACTCAAATTCTCTATGCAGGCGTTGTCCCTCATGCTGCAGGTCGAAGCGTGCAATCGAAGGTGGACCATGGAACACGGGCGAGGTCGCGCGTGCTACGTTGTTCGTTAATCACCCTGGAGTTGACGGTGGGGTAGGTGCGGACGACGGCGGGGGCTCTGAAGTCGTTATAGGGGGAGTTGCCGTGCGCAAAAACACATAGGAACATCTTGCGACGGCGCCACAAGAGGATCAAAAGACTCTGTGGGCGAGGAGGGTGAGTTCAGGCCGAGGCAGCCACTGGCATGGTTGGGATGTCGTCGCCGCGCCACCAGGCTGCGAGGCCGGGTTTGGTGGGCGGGGTGGGGATGCCGAGCCAGGCCGCACAGGTGGCCGCGGCGTGGCGGGCCTGCTCGGGTGAGTCGAAGAGCTGTTCCATTGACTTTTGATTCTTGGGGCTCCGCCAGGCGTTGAGGAAACTGCCGACGCTGTGAATCTTGAGGATATGCTGCAGGGGCAATGCGATCTCCGGCCGCATTACTTCATCCAGCGGAACTTCTAAAATCGGATTCTTGGCCATAGGGACATCCATTCTTTCCCAAGCCTCCAGCTCGCGCGGCCGCGATGGAGGCCATGATTTTTGGCCCATCGCCACCAGAAAGTGGAGCGATCTCATCAACCCAGGATTTAAAAGTCGAGGGGGGCAATAGCCCCGTTCATGAGACTTCCAAAGCCCAATTCATACAAGCACCTGCAATTCCATGACTTCCATTTCATGGCGGCCGCTTTTGCCCAGGCGGCCGGTCTTAGTTGGACCTTCATTCTACAGTATGCCCCTCAGCCGTCAAATCCCACGCTTTGATACGCACGGCTCATTCGAGTGTTCATCGAGCGCCTACTAATGCCGGTGCTTCGGCATGCGTCTGCAGAGAGCGCAGGTGATGTGCGCAGGTTACCGCCATCGATCCATCGCCTACCGCGAACCCGACGCGCTTGGTTGAGCCGGAGCGAACATCCCCGGCCGCCAGAATACCGGGCATGGTGGTTTCCAGCGGGCAGGGGTCGCGATCTGTCAATGGCCATCGCGGATCGCGGGCGGCGTCGGCGCCGGTGAGAAGATATCCCAGCTTGTCACGGGCGATGCCTTCTGGAAGCCATGCGACTGGAGGCTCGGCGCCGGTGAAGACGAAGATGGCATTGCAAGCCAGCGACTGTGGCGAGAGTCCGTTCTTGCTCGTCAGTTGCACCGACTCCAGCCGGCGTTCTCCATGCACGGCCGAGATTTCCGTTTCTTCATGAACCACGATGTTTTTGTTGGCTCGGATCCGGCTGGTCAGATATTCCGACATCTTATCTTCAAGACGCCGGCGCACGAGGACATGCACGGTCCGGTCGCGGCAAAACTCGGCCATGAACATGGCAGCCTGCCCCGCGGAATTGCCGCCGCCCACGACGGCCACATCGCATTTGTCATAGAGCACGGCCTCCATTTTTGTGCAAAGGTAGAAGATGCCGGCATTTTCGAATTTGGCCGCGCCGGGCGCGTCCAGTTTTCGCCAATGTACGCCCGTGGCCAGCAGGACGGTGCGGGCCTGGATCTTGTTGCCGCAGTTGAGGTGAAGAGTGTGCAAGCCATCAGGAGAATAGGCCGGCTCAAGGCGTTCAACAGTCACGGGGGCGACGATGCGAGCTCCGAATTTCAGCATTTGCAATACACCGCGGGTGGCGAATTCAGCGCCGGTGATCCCGGCCGGAAAACCAATGAAGTTTTCAACCCGTGATGATCCGCCGGCCTGTCCGCCTGGGCCGAGTTGTTCCAAAACCAGCGTTGATAGGCCCTCTGACGCTGCATACACGGCAGCGCTGATGCCGGCCGGGCCGCCTCCGATGATCGCCAGATCGACGGCGGTATCCGGGCAACCTTGCCACACTCCGGCGCAGCACGCCAGATCGTGCAGCGTCGGGCGAGCGAGGACTTTCCCGTCTCCACATTCCACGGCCGGCAGGCGGCGCGGCGATCCGAGCTTCACCAGCAGACGCCTTCCATCAGGGGTGTCGGAATCGGTCCACTTGAACGGGACGAAATTTTTGAACAGAAACTCTCGAACGAGATTGGTATCGCGACAGCCTGCGGGCCCGACCACCGACAGGCCGATCGACGTTTTCATACCCTCGACGAGTTTGCGCCGCTGGGTGAACGCTGTCATCATCGTCTCGCTGATGCGCGGCAGGCGGTTGAGCAGTTCACGCAACTTCTTTCCGGGCACGCGCAGGACGTTGGTCGCGCCGCGGGCGACACCGGTGACGATGATGGGCCGCTGGGTGAGAAGATCGATATCGCCGGAGAACTGGCCGGGCGAGTGGCTGATGATCAGTTCGTTGTTGGAGGGATTGAGAATGTCGATCTGGCCGGATTCGACGACGAACATATCCACGTCGGCCTGTCCTACTTTGAATACCTGCTCGCCATCGGCAAAAGACTGGGCTGTCGCCATTGGCCGAAGCACTTCGATTTCGTCGAGGGTTAGACTGGGAAACGCCTCACATACCTGTGACATGGGTGTACTCCGGCTATAGCGACGGTTGTTATTGACGGCCTGATTCCTTCGCGTGAAGGCGCAAGAATCGGCCGACGCATTGCGGGGGATTATAACCCCGCCGCCAGCGTCCAGAGATCGCAGCTCCCGAAAGCGTCACGCCAACGCGCTCATAAGATGCGCGGTGATTATGCCGACCTACTGACTTCTGTCATTCCTTTTACTATAATCCTCCCTTTGGCCCTCGGGCGGACGTTCCGTTTGAGGCAATCCAATGTATTGGGCCGTGCAGCGGATGGCGTGGATCCGGCGGCTTTCAACCATAAACTGGCCACGCATACGAAAGGACAGGCGGACCACCAACGTCCGCCGCAACATTCTCATGGTCGATTACAACCTGATCAATTCCTTTGGCGATCTCGATGCGGAAGTCGATGCCGCTGTCGCCACCGCTCTCCCTGATGCGCTCATGTCCGATGAGGGAGGGCGAATCAGCCTTGATCTCAGCAAGCTCGTGAAGGCGGATGAAGTCCAGGACTTTGTTCCCGGCGGAATTCTCAAAGGCCGAATCTCTGGTCTCAGCGGTGAAGACTTTGTCGTGGAACTGGGTCTTAAATCCGAAGGCGTTCTAGAACGCAGCGAATTCGATGAACCGGACAACGTCAAAGTAGGCGACGAAGTGCGCGTCCTTCTGGAAGACGTCGAAGGCGATACGGGCCTGGTTAAAATTTCGAAGCGCAAGGCTGACCGGATTATCAACTGGGAAGCCATCATGAAGACCAAGAAGGAAGGCGATCCCGTCTCCGGAAAGGTCACCAAGAAGATCAAGGGCGGCCTGTTGGTCGACATCGGCGTGCCGGTCTTCCTCCCCGCTTCGCAGGTGGATATCCGCCGGCCCGGCGAAATCTCCGACTGGATCGGCCGCTCCATCGACGCCGTCATCCTCAAGATCGACGAAGAACGCCGGAACATTGTCATCTCGCGTCGAAAGCTCATCGAGCAGCAGCGCGAAGAACTGAAGCGCAAGACCCTCGACGGCCTCAGCATCGGCTCGACCATCAAGGGGACGGTCAAGAACATCGCCGACTTCGGCGCGTTCATCGATCTTGGCGGCATCGACGGCCTGCTCCACATCACGGACATGTCCTGGGGCCGCATCAATCACCCCTCCGACATCCTCAAGATCGATCAGGAAATCGAGGTCAAGGTCCTTCAGATTGACAAGGACAAGGAGAAGATCGCCCTGGGCCTCAAGCAGAAAGAAGCCAGCCCGTGGGAAAATATCGAGACCCGCTACTCCGTGGGCTCCGTCCACGAAGCCGAGGTCGTCAACATCATGTCCTACGGCGCGTTCTGCAAGCTTGAAGAAGGCGTTGAAGGGCTTGTTCATATCTCCGAAATGTCCTGGACCAAGCGCATTAATCACCCGTCTGAAGTGGTCAGCCAGGGCCAGAAGGTTCAGGTTAAGGTACTCGAGATCAACAAGGACAAGCAGGAAATCAGCCTCGGCATGAAGCAGGTTGAGGAGAATCCGTGGGAGCGCGTGGCCGAGAAATATCCGCCTGGCTCGGTGGTCAAGGGGAAGGTGCGGAACATCGCCAACTACGGCGCAGTTCGTCGAGATCGAAGAGGGCATCGACGGCCTGCTCCACGTCAGCGATTTGTCCTGGACCAAAAAGATCGGGCATCCTTCCGAACTACTGAAGAAGGGCGAGGAAGTTCAGGCGACGGTTCTCAGCGTCGATCAGGAAAAACAGCGCATCGCGCTGGGCCTGAAGCAGATGCAGGAAGATCCGTGGACCACCGTTATCCCGGCCAACTATCGACCCGGCATGGTCGTTCGCGGGCACGTCACCAAGATCGCCAACTTTGGCGTGTTTGTGGAACTCGAGCCCGGCCTCGAAGGTTTGCTTCACATCAGCGAGATTTCGGACCAGAAGATCGACAAGCCTGAAGAAGCTCTCAAGGTTGGGCAGGAAGTCGACGTCAAGATTCTGCGTGTTGATTCCGAAGAGCGGAAGATTGGCCTCTCCCTCAAGCGCGCACGATCGGCGCAGGAAGAGCAAGCCAAGGAAGTCACGCGCTCGGAACGGGCCAAAGAACGCGGCCTGCGCGGCGGTCTGGAAGGCGGCGAAACCATTACCGGCCTTGGGGATCTCACGCTCTAGAATCTCTAGACCTACACAACTTCTTTTCCATCAGAGCCGGCCCCCATCGGGCCGGCTCTTTTGCTGCGCATCAGGAAATTCCACCTCTTCCACGATTGTCCGAACACGCTTGGCAGACTGCGCATATCATCCCTTGAAAGCCTGTCGCTTCGGTCGTTCGATTATCGTTGACGTGTATTTGGCAGGTCGTTATTATGTTCGGCGTTGCTGGTATCGAGGGCCGCGATGAGCGGGACCGGCAACTCAGTTCTACCCTTCTCGGGTAAAAGTCAGTTCGAGGATAGACCGATACAGATCATGTTGTAACTGCTCGCTCTGTCGTCACGACAGTTGAGCAATGCCGTACATCATAGGACCGGTGCCTGACTCCCATCTGTCATTCGATGGATGCCTCAGGCTGGCGCAAGCGCGGTTTTCGCGCAAGCTGGAGCGGAAAATAGCATGGCTTCTGCCGCTGTTCAAAGTGGTTTACAGATCTACCTCAGGCAGATCAACGAGTCGCCTCTCCTGACGGCCGATCAGGAAAAGGCCCTGGCTCGGAAGATCATTAATGAGAACGATCCGGCCGCACGGGAGCGAATGGTTCGCTCGAATCTGCGCCTCGTCGTCAACCTGGCCAAACATTACGTCGGCCGAGGCCTTACGCTTCCCGATCTCATTGAGGAAGGAAACATCGGCCTGCTTAAGGCTGTTGAAGGTTTCGATCCTGAAAATGGCTGCCGGTTCAGCACCTACGCCTCATGGTGGATTAAGCAGGCTATCAAGCGCGCCCTCATTAATAGTGTTCAGCCCATCCACATCCCGGCCTACATGGTCGAGATGATGTCCAAGATGAAACAGGCGATGCGCGAACTGGAGGAAGAGGTTGGCCGGCTTCCGACGATTGACGAGTTATCGACGTACATGAAGATGTCACCGAAGAAGCTCAAGATCATTCGCAAAGCCATTAAGGCCGTGAATACCCCCACCCAAAGCGGCAGCGCGGATGGCGAACTGACCATCAACGACCTGGTTCCCGACAGCCATAATCCCAGCCCGGATGAAGAAGTCGGCTGCAATGACGACCTCCGCCACATGCGACATCTGCTCACTGGCATTGATGAACGCGCGGCGACGATCCTCCGCCTTCGCTACGGCCTTGCCGGCGACGAGCCGATGACGCTCAAGCAAATCGGCGAACGCATCGGCCTGACGCGGGAGCGGGTGCGCCAGATTGAACATGAAACCCTCCATCGCCTGCAGGAGTCGATGATGGCCAAGGCGTGAAGAAACTTTAGAATTAATCAAATGCGAGGACGGCGCAAGCCGTCCTTTTTCGTTGGATCGGTAACGCGGCCAAGACATAGCCGCCGCCTTTCCAAACGCCTGGCCCCCCTCTAGCATATCCGCCATGACTGAGGCCATTGCCCACGTGCGTGCCCTGATCCGCGACGTGGTGGACTTTCCCAAGGCCGGCATTCTTTTCCGTGATATTACCCCCCTGCTGGCCGATCCTTCCGGCCTGGCTTTGTCGATCGAGCTCCTGGCCAATCCGTTTCGCGGTAAGCACATTGATCTGGTCGTCGGCGCGGAGAGCCGCGGGTTCATCTTTGGCACGGCCGTCGCCTGCTGTCTCTCGGCCGGCTTTGGACTGGTTCGCAAGTCCGGCAAATTGCCGCGAAGCTGCGTCACCACCACCTATGACCTGGAGTACGGGACGGATTCGCTTCAGATGCACTCGGATTCCATTCAGCCTGGCCAGCGGGTGTTGATCTGTGACGATGTTCTGGCCACGGGCGGCACGATGCAGGCCTGCTGCGAGATGGTCCGCCAACTGGGGGGCGAAATCGCGGGCGTGGCGGTGCTGATCGAACTTGTCGGGCTGAAAGGCCGGCAAAAGCTTCTTCCCCTTGATATTCATTCCGTCGTCAAATACGACTAATGGCGGTTCGGTTCACCGACGGCTCTCCGCACAACAGGCGCAGCCACGACAGGTAATTAGAGCGAAGCGAGGTTTTGATTCGTTTCTTGCCGGGTCAGAATTTCAGCTTCGATTTACTACGATACAAACGCAACACAATACCCATGAGGAGCCCGCTGATGTCCATGTCCCCGTCGCAGATCGCGCAAACAAACAGCCGCCGGAGCAGGATCGTTCTTGGATTGGCAATCGGCGCTTTGGCCGCTGTCTTCCCCGCCACTACTCGCGCTCAGCTTGCGCCGCAGGAGGCCGCGAAGGCGATTCAGGTTCCTGAAGGGATGGAAGTCACTCTCTTTGCTTCCGAGCCGCTCTTCTCCAAGCCGACCAACATCGACATCGACGAAAAAGGCCGCGTCTGGGTCACCGAAGGGGACAACTATCGCAAGTGGGAAAAGAATCGCCCGGCCGGCGACCGCATTGTCTGCCTCGAAGACTCGAAGGGAACCGGATTGGCCGACAAAGCCACGGTTCTCTATCAGGGCACTGACGTGAACGCTGCTCTGGGCATCTGTGTCATTGGCGATAAGGTTATCGTCTCCGACGCCCCCAACGTCTTTGTCCTCACCAAGGACAAGGAAGACAAGCTGCTGAAAAAAGAAGTGCTCTTCTCCGGCATCAGCGGCAAGCAGCACGATCACGCCGTTCACTCCTTTACCTTCGGCCCGGATGGAAAGCTCTATTTTAACTTCGGCAACGCCGGCGAACAGCTCAAGCGTCCCGACGGTTCGCCCGTGATTGACGTGGATGGCAACGAAGTGGCCAACGGCAAGAAAGGCTCGAAGGAAAAGCCAGCCAACTCCAATCGCGGGCCTTACCGGCAGGGGATGGTCTTCCGCTGCAACCTCGACGGCAGCGACCTTGAAGTTCTCGGCTGGAACTTCCGCAACAACTTCGAAGTCGCCGTCGATTCCTTCGGCACCCTCTGGCAATCCGACAACGACGATGACGGCAACCGCGGCGTCCGCATCGCCTGGGTCATGGAAAAAGGCAACTTTGGCTACGTCGATGAAATGACCGGCGCCAACTGGGGCACCAAACGTACCAACCTTGAAAAAGTAATCCCGGCCCGCCACTGGCATCTGAACGATCCGGGCGTCGTGCCGAATCTCATCCAGACCGGCGGCGGCTCGCCCACCGGCATCTGCTTTTATGAAGGCAACCTGCTTCCGGAGTGGTGCCGCAACCGCCCGATTCACTGCGACGCCGGCCCAAATGTCGTGCGCCTTTATCCCGTCGTCAACGACGGCGCTGGCTACACCACAAAGCTCCCCGACGGCATCAATGCCAAGACTGAAACCTTCACCGAAATTCCTGGCAAGACCAACGAAGACGTGGTGCTGATGAAGTCCACCGACAAGTGGTTCCGGCCTTCTGATGCCTGCGTTGCCCCCGACGGTTCGGTCTATGTGGCCGACTGGTACGACCCGGGCGTGGGCGGCCACAACATGGGCGACAACAAGCCGGGCGAGCAGCGCGGCCGAATCTATCGCCTGGCGCCAAAGGGCTCGAAGCCCTCGGTTCCCCCGCAGGATTTCACCACCGCTGCCGGCTGCGTTCACGCACTTACCTCCCCTAACCTCTCGACCCGCTACCACGCCTGGACTGAGCTGCACAACATCGGCGCGGCCGCCGAGGCTGATCTTATTAAGCTCTGGAATGCCAAGGAGCCCCGCCTGCGGGCGCCGGCTCTTAACCTGCTGGCGCGCATTGAAGGCAAGGGCCAGAAATATGTCGATGACGCACTGAAAGACACTGATCCCGACATCCGCATCTCCGGGATTCGCATCGGTCGCGAGCTGAAGCTCGACGTGATCCCCATGGTCAAGACGGTGATCAAAGATCCTTCGCCGCAGGTTCGCCGCGAGGCGGCCATCGCGCTGCGCCGCAACGAAACCACCGACATGCCCCAGCTCTGGGCCGAGCTTGCAGCCCAGCATGATGGAAAGGATCGCTTCTACCTGGAAGCCCTCGGCATTGGCGCAGATGGCCGGGATACAGAGTGCTTTACGGCGTGGCTGTCCAAGGCGGGTGGTAATTGGAACACCGCGGCCGGCCGTGACATCATCTTCCGGACGCGCGGCACCAACGTTCCGGATTATCTGGCGAAGGTCATCGCCGACAAATCCGTCACGGACGAAGATCGCCCACGTTACTTCAGGTCCTTCGATTTTCTTCCCAACACCCCGGAAAAATCCGCCGCCCTGAGCAGCCTCCTGGAATCCTCCAGCGCCATTCCCGGTGTCGCCATAGAAACGCTTGGCCGCCTCAGGGAAATCAACCCCGCCGATCCGCAATTAAAGACCGCTATCAGCAAAATACTCGGCTCCGTCGCGGGCACGCCCGCCTTTGTCGATCTGGTTGACCAGTTCGGCCTGAAGGATCAGGATCCGGCCCTTCTGGATCTGGCTCTGGCCCATCCTAACGAGCCGCTTGCCGGCGATGCGCTGCGTGTGATCATCAAGAACAATGACCTTGATCTGGTTCAAAAGGCCATCGCTGATAAAGACAACACCAAGGCCGCCAAGGCTGTTACGTTGCTGGGGAGCACAACTGACAAGCATGCCGACCAGCTACTGCTTGCGATTGCCCAGGACGAAAAACGCTCGGGCGAAGTGCGTTCGGCCGCCATTCATGCCCTCGCCCGCACCAAGCCCGGCGCCACCGGCCTGCTGAACCTCGTCAAGCAGAAAAAAATCGGCGACGACGTTCTTGGCATCGCCGGCCAGGAACTGCATACGCGCATCGTGGACCGAAGTGCGCAGCGAGGCCGAAAAACTTCTCCCACTGCCCGCCGGCGCTGACACCCATCCCCTGCCGCCCATCGCCAAACTCATCGAGATGAAAGGCGACGCCGCCAAGGGCGTGGCGATCTTTGGCAACATCTGCGGCAAGTGCCACGTCGTGAACGGCAAGGGTACCGACCTTGGCCCCAACCTTTCGGAAGTCGGCAACAAGTACGGCAAAGACGGCCTGTACGAAAACATCCTCTACCCCAGCGCCGGCATCTCCTTTGGCTTTGAAAACAACCTCATCACCCTCAAGAACGGGACCGAAGGCGATGGCGTGGTGATCGCGGAAACGGCCGAGGAGCTGACCCTGAAAAACGCCGGCGCGGTTGTTACCAAGTACAAGAAATCGGAGATCGCCGAACGCCACTTGTCCAAGATCTCAATCATGCCCGAAGGCTTGCAGGCGCAGATGCCCACTCAGGACCTGGTGAACCTGGTCGAGTACCTCAGCACGTTGAAGAAAGCACAGGCGCCGGCACCGAAGTAATCTTGTTGAAGGCATAGAAGACGCCCCCAGAACTAATGCGTGCGCGGATTGCCATTGACTCACACTATCGGCAGCGACATCATGTAATCATGCGATATCGTGTGCTCATCGAACTTGACGAAGATGGCATCTTCGTCGCGGAATGCCCGTCGCTTCCCGGTTGCATTTCCGAGGGCAAAACGCGCGATGAAGCGCTGGCCAACGTCAAGGACGCTATCGAAGGCTACCTGCATAGCCTCGACAAGCACGGTGAACCTGTCCCGCCGCCAATCACGGAAGATGTGGTTGAGGTTTCACTTTGAGCCACCTCCCAGTTTGCTCCGGCCGTGCTGCGGTCCGCGCATTTGGAAGAATGGGATATCAAGTCGATCATCAGACTGGCAGCCACATGATCCTTCGGCATCCGTCGCGACGCCGGTTGACATCCCTGATCATTCAGAACTCTCTAAAGGGACGTTGCGGTCGCTCATTCGTGAGGCAGGATTAACGAAAGAGCAGTTCATCGAATTGCTCAATTAGGATGCCTTATACGAGGTCCATTCTACTTCGGTACTGGCTTCGTCGCCGGCCCATCCGCTTTCTCGAAAAACATCATGTGCTGCCAGGGCAGCCCATCAAATTGCTCCGCCAGCTTGAACCCGTTGGCCGTCATCTCTTTGGTGATCTGCTCCTTGCTCATCTTGTGCAGTGGCTTGATCGGCACCTTCGGGTCCTCCGCCCGAAACTCCACGTCCACCAGCCGCCCTCCCGGCTTCAGGCCCTTGCGGATCGCCGCCAGCATTTCCACCGGGTGATCTATCTCGTGGTAAACATCCACCATCAAGACAATGTCCACGCTTCCTTCGGGCAGCTTCGCGTCGGCCACCGTTCCAAGGATCGGCTGGATGTTCTTGATCCCCGCCTCGGCGCATCCGCTTGGCCAGCATGTCCAGCATTTCCTTCTGAATCTCCTCAGCCAACACTTTCCCATCGTCCCCCACCATCGCCGCCAGCTTCAGCGTGTAAAACCCATTCCCACACCCCAGGTCGCACACCACCATCCCCGGCTTCACGCCCAGGTGTTTCAACATGCTCGTGCAATCTTCCTCCCGCTCCCGCGATTCCCGCACCAGCCAGGGCGCCCCGGTATAGTGCATCGTCTGAGCGATCTCCCGGCCCAAGTAGGTCGTCAGCCCGGGCGGGATCGAGTCCTGGGTTGCGGGCTGAGTGGCTGGCGGCGCTACGGGTCTAAGAAGGTCATCCGCTTGAGTCCTCGAAGATAGTGCTCCGACAAAAACTAAAACGGCGACAAGCTTTAGGTTCATCCGACCTCCTCACGTGAAAAGAAAACCAATGATACAATGTTTGCCCAGGAGAACGTATGTTCGGTGACGGTGCGCTGACATTCCGTGAGTTTGCAATGCGCGAGCAGGTTCCACTGGCGAGCGTGCATCGTTCGGTACTCGAATTCGCCGCGGGGCATTCGGACGTGGCGATCTTTGCGCGCAAGCGTCAACGCCTATGTCGATGATCCGCGCATGACACAAGACGTCAATCTGCTCTCGACGCACGCGGCGGAATTGGCGGAACAGATCGTGGAGCATTTGCAGTCGACACTGCACATTGCGGCGCGCGTCCGCGACGTGGGCGGCGGCCGTGGGTATCGCGTCTATCAGGTCGCTAAGCCCAAGAATCGACATCTGGTAGACATTCGTGCGGTCAAATCGCTGCCACCCACAAATCGAGTCTCCGGAGTTCTGGTGGTGACGCCCGCCGAGCTGATCGCCGGCAAGGTGATCGCTTTTCAGAGCCGGCGGGACAAACCCAAGTCCGGTACTGACTGGCGGGACATCGCTGTACTTCTACTCGCGTTCCCGGAATTGAAAAACACCACGGGCGACGTTCGAGATCGCCTCCTCGCATCCGAGGCAAACGAGGCCACTATTGCCGCATGGGAACAGATTGTCAGCCACGAAATCGAAGCCGGGGACGAGGACGATGAATTTTAGACAATACACGCGGTGGCTCTACGCCGCCGCCGTTTCGCTGATTCGGCCCTGGTTGTCCACCTGGTCAAATCGAACGGCCACGCGCTTGCTCACTCCCTGCTCCTGCATTGTCACGCCATACAGCACATCGGCGATCTGCATGCTGCGCTTGGAGTGGGTGATGATGATGAACTGGCTTTGTTCCAGGAACTCCTGAACGATCAGGTTGAACCGCTGGTTGTTGGCCTCGTCCAGCGCCGCATCCACTTCGTCCAGAATGCAGAACGGGCTGGGCTTGGATTTGAAGATGCTCATTAAGAGGGCCACGCACGTCATCGTCTTCTCGCCGCCCGAGAGCTGCGAAATGCTTACCGGCTTCTTGCCCGGCGGATGCGCGATGATATCGATGCCGGCGTCCAAGTGGATCAATCGTCTTCTTCATCACCGGCAGGATGGTCTGGCCGTCGGGCCCGATGATCGGCTGCTGCTCGTCCTCGACCGACGTCTCAAGATAAATGTCCGCCTTGCCCCCGCCGAATAGCTTGCGGAACATCCCCTGGAAATGCTCGCGAACTGCATTAAACGTCTGTTCAAAACGGAGGCTGCTTTCCTTGTTGATCGTGTCGATCAGTTCCTCAAGCTGCTGCTTGGAATCAACCAGATCATTCACCTGCGTCGAAAGGAACGTGCTGCGTTCTTCCAACTCGGCCTGCTCATTGATCGCATCCAGATTCACATTGCCCAGCCGCTGAATCTTCTCCTTCAGCTCCTTGATGTCGGCGGCCACGGCCTCCCAATTCATCTCGGCCGGCTGATACCCGCCCGCCTCCCCAAGCTCCACATAGCGCGCTGGAATGTCCAGCTGCAGCTCATCCAGCGTCCGCTGCACCAGCCCCTCAAGCCGCACGCGCAGCTCGCCGGTCTGAAGCTGAAGTTTGTGTACCTGCTGGGCAACTTCGCCATGCCGCTCGCCGATTTCCTCAACCGAAGACCCCAGCGCCTCAACCGACTCCTGCAATCCCGTCACCTGCCCCGCAAGCTGCGCCACCTGCCCGGCCAAGGCCTCCTGCTTCTCAACGAGCTCCGCCTCACCCTCCCTGGCCCGCTCCGATTCGGCTTCCAGCTGCGCCCGCCGAACCGCAGTCTGCTCCGCCGAGCGAGCCACCCGCTCAAGCTGCTGCGCCAGCTCAACGCCGCTTGCCTCCAACCGCCGCACGGCCTGCTGGGCCGCCAATTGTTTTTCCTGCACCTGCCCCAGCAGGACGCGCAGTCGTCGTCAGCTCTTCACCCGACTTTTTCAGGATCTCCGACAATTCGACATGCCGCGCCGTCTGCGCTTCCACCTGCTGCTGACGCTCGCCTTGATTGGCTTCAA
Organism: uncultured Phycisphaerales bacterium; assembly: GCA_963788015.1. Classification (GTDB taxonomy): domain Bacteria; phylum Planctomycetota; class Phycisphaerae; order Tepidisphaerales; family Tepidisphaeraceae; genus JBBRHH01. The sequence goes on along the minus strand of CAWBEY010000003.1, from coordinate 31,952 downwards.
TCCCGGCGCGCTTCTCCACCAGCGCCGTTCTTCAGGCTCAAGGCGTCCCATCTGCACGACTACGTTCGCAAGTTCACGATCCAGCGTGGCCGCCTCGCGCCGCATCCCATTTTGCCTGTCCTGATTCTGCGACAATGCGCTCGTCAGCTCCACCTTCTTCGTATTCGCCTGGTACAACGCATTGCGCAACGCGTTCTGCTTCTCCTGCACCGCCTTCACCTGCGAGTTCCCTTCGCTCAACTGCGCCGAAAGGTGCTCGATGCGTCGATCCACTTCATGAATCTGCATCACCAGCGCTTCCAGCTCCGACCGCCGGGAAAGCAGGCCCATCGCGGCGGTCAGCGGGCCGGTGCGAAGTGTCCCATCCGCTTCCAGCACCTCGCCCTGCCGTGTGACATACCGGAAGGGCAGTGCAACCAGCTTCGACAACGCCACCGCATCCGCCAGCGAATCGGTCACCACCGTCCGCCCAAGCAGATGCATTGCCAGGGCTTCATCCTCATACTCGAATCGCACCAGATCAATCGCCAGACGAATGCCCTGCTGGTGCTGGTTCCAGTCGTAGTCAAATGTCGAAATCTCGTTGCCCGACCGGCTCCGGCCCACTGCTCCCCAGCACATTGATCCGGCCTTCGAGGTCGAGAAACGCCTCCCCTGCCTCCAAAGCCGCGGCCGGGTCGCTTGTCACCAGAAACTGGTCCTTCCCATCCAGCGCCGCCTCCACCACGGTCGCATGCTCCACGTCCACCCGCAGAATGTCGGCCACCAGCCCGCGCACGAACGGAAACTTCTCGTTCTTCTGCCGCAGCACCGACTTCACGCCCTCGCTGACTCCCTCGCGCCGCGCCTCCAAATCCTGCAAAAGCTTCTGTCGCGACAACAGCCCCGAGCGATGCTCCCGGGCCGCGCCAAGCTGTTCCGAAACTTCCTTGATCTGCTGCCCCAGCGCCGCGGCCTCTCCCGCGCTTGCGTCTAACTGCGCCTGCAACTCTGCCTGCTCCGCCACGATCACCCCCAACCGCCCATCCATCTCCACCTTGGCGGCTTCCAATCCTTCCACATCGTTCAGCACCGCCGCGCGCCGCTCGCTCAGACGCGTCTCCTGCGCCGTGATGTTTTTTCGCTCAATCTCGATGGCTCCGATCCGGCTCGACACGTTGGCCGCCTGCCGCATCAGATCCAGGATCGCCGCCTTGTGCTGCTCGATCTGGCGGTTGGTGTTGTTCAGCTCCAGTTGCCCATCATGAAACGCCTGCTGCAACTGCTCGATCTGACTACGGTGCCCCGACAACTCGGCCGTCAACCGCTCAAGGTCGGCCCTCTCCTGCACAGGCCCGCCGCCGCTTCCTCCGCTTTCTTTGTCAGCCCCGAACGATCGTGCTCAAACTGCGCAAGCTGCTCCGCCGCCTGCTCCAACTGCTGCTGCGCATACTGCTGCTGCTGTCGCGCCGACTGAATGGCCGCCCGCGTCTGCACAAGCTCATACTCGCCGCGCTGCTTCTGCTGCGAGAGTGCGTCAAAGTCCTCCCGCTGGCTCGTCAGCGCGATCTGGCTGGCCTCAAGCTCCGATGTCAGTTTCGCCAGTTCATGCTCGCCTTGCGATTGATCAGACTCAAGCTCCCCCTGCTGGCTGAACAGCGTGTGATATTCCTGCAACACATACGTCAGCCGAAGCTCGCGCAGCCGGTCGCTGTGCTCCTGAAAAGTCCGCGCCCGCCCGGCCTGCACCTTCACGCTGCGCAGCCGCTTCTCCACTTCCTCGACGATGTCCTGCACGCGCAGAAGGTTCTGATCCACCCGCTCCAGCTTGCGCTGTGCTTCCTTCTTCTTGGCTTTATACTTCGAGATCCCGGCCGCCTCTTCAAAGATCAACCGGCGCTCGGCCGGGTTGGCTTCCAGCAGCGCACTCACCCGCCCCTGCTCGATCACGCTGTACGCATCCACGCCCACGCCAGTGTCGAGAAACAACTCCCGCACGTCCTTCAAGCGCGTCGCTGAATTGTTCAACTGGTATTCGCTGGTTCCATCGCGAAATAGCCGCCGCCCCACCGACACCTCATCCGCGTCAAGCGTGAGCTTGCGGCTCCCGTCCTCGCGCGGGGGTTCTCAAAGACCAGAACCACCTCCGCCATCCCCGCCGGCTTGCGCCCGCCGCTGCCGTTGAAGATCACGTCCAGCATCGCCTCGCCGCGCAGGCTCTTGGCACTTTGCTCGCCCAGCACCCACTTGAATCCATCCACCACGTTCGACTTGCCGCAGCCATTGGGGCCGACAATGCCGGTGATGGGGCTGTCGAAAACAAACTCGGTCCGGTCGGCGAAGCTCTTGAAACCGTGAAGGATCAGTTTTTTCAGTCGCATGATGGTTTGGTCCTCCATGACCAATTGAGTGCTGCAAAGAGAAGAATGGCTCCTACGGTCGAACTCCTATCGACGATGCGTTCAACGGCGCGAGGTTGGAAGCGCTGGGAGCGGTGGTTGGGGCGAGCGTTCCGGCCGGCGCCACAAGTTCTCCGCGCACCGGAATCACCGGGGCGTCGTTGATAAAGTCGCGCACACGCGGCATATCCTGAAGGCTGAAGGTGGCGGCCACCTGCTGGCGCTGCGTCATCGCCTCAAGGATACTCAAAATGTCCGCGTAACTAAAGCGGAATCCATCCTCGCTTCCGCCGCCAAGCCGATAGATCACTTCCTTCAGGTCCGGCTCGGTCAACTCCGCCCGGATCGGCTTGAGCAACTCCTCGCCGCGATAGAAGATGCTCACCGGCGTCCCGGCCTGTTCCCCCCCGGTGATGCTCAAGCGCGAGTCCATCGCCGTAAAGATGATCGGTGTCTTAATCTTCGTGCAGTCCCCAAACAACACAACCCGCGGCATCCCCACGCGCGTCGCATAAATCAATGGCGGCCCTTTCGACGGCACAACGTCCATCACGAAGGCCTGACGAACCACCGTCGACTGGATGCGATAATTGTTGGGATGTTGAGTCAAAATCCGCCAGGATTCCACCCGCACCAGCGAGTTGGGCGAGTCGAGCAATTGCGCCAGCATGTGATCGATGCGCGGCGTTGTGGGCATTTGGCCCAGCGTCTTCACCGCATTCAATTGGAACGGCGATTGATCGTTGTGCGCGATGTTCAGCAGCACCTGCTGCGCCTCGTTGTCCCCTAAAAAAGCCCCCGCCCGACAGGCCGCATAAGCCACGTCCGCCGACGCGTGATGATACAAAACCGGGATGTAGTCCAGCGACGGCTTGCCGAGTCCTTCCCAGCAAAACGAAATATCTTCCAGCGGGGCTTCGGGCTTGACCGCCTCGGCCACCAGTTGCTTGGCCTTCTCCGCGCTGTTGCCGGCCGTGGCATCCAGATAAAGGTGCATCACGATGCCCTGAAAATGCTCCCAATCCCCCGCGAAGCTCAGGGGCACCGTCAGGTAAACCATTCCTTCATCAAACGCCGCCGCATGCGGCGTGGGGTCCTCATCGTTCTTGGGAAACTGCAGCTTTACCCGCCCTTCGATCCCGCGCGCCATGCTCCTCTGGGGGTCGCGAATCCGAAGGATCAGCGGCCTGTCGTTCGAGGCCACACCCCCGCCCAGAACCGTCCCGGATCGCAAGCTGGCCTTGGCCGTCCCCTGCGATGCCTGGCCGATCAGATGCGCCGGGTTCACAAAAACCGGGCCTTGCCCCGACGCATAAATCGTGACGTTGTCCCTCGGATTAAACGCGTTGGCCCCGTTGATGCGTAGGTCCGTCTGCCAGAGCTTTCCCCGCGCCAGGCTTGTACCATTCGTGTCCGGCAGCATCTGGACATTCAGATCCAGCCGCTGCCCCACGCGCGCCCCGGCGGAATCAGTCCCACCACGGTCACGATCGAAGTGCTGTTTCGCGGGTCGTCCAAAAGCCGCTCGGGCTTCAGATGCGGATCGCCCGGTGCGCCCGTTGAGATGCCGATGCCATGCTTGAACATCTCGTCGAGCATGTAGTCGCGCACCGTACCGGGCGTCCCCGCGTTGCCGCCCGTGCCCGCCAACCCCACCACCAGCCCGTATCCGGATACCGGGTATAGGTTGGTGTTTTCCAGGTTGGCGACCTCATAAACCGTCCCCTTCATGAACGCCGGCACGTTCCGCTTCCCCAGCGACTGGTAACGCGGCGGCTTGGGCTTGGTGTCATCCGACGCGCATCCCCCGCAGATGAACATCATGGCCAGCAAAATCACCCCGGCCTTGCTTACGGCGCTGGAAGTTAACTGAGCGACGGTATGGTTCATCAGTGCAAACCTCTTGCAGATTATCGGAACATCCCGCTGTTTTTGTTCGCTTATTGCCCAAAACACCCACTTAACAACAGATCCCGCCGCTCCTATTCGCGCGTCCTGCCGGTGTCACCATCCGAAACGCCTTTGCGCCGCCGACCCCGACCCGCCGACACCCGCCGCGCAGAGATCGGCGCATCCGTTTCCGATCCATTCGCACCTTTCGCCGCAGTCGCTTCTATGAAAAGCCGCCCTTGCGTCGGGTCCTCGAAGCGATTGGCGTCGATCACCGCTTTGGCCTCGTCCACCAGTTCCTCCAGCGTCTTGAACCGCCGGTATACGCTGGCAAATCGAACATACGCCACCTGATCCAGCCGCCTGAGGCGCTCGGTGACCAGTTGGCCAATGGTCGAGGACAACACTTCCTTGTCGTGCGTCTTGAAAACCTCGTCCTCCACCTCGTCCACGATCCGCTGCATATCGTCGGCCTGCACCGGCCGCTTGTAGCAGGCCCGTTCAAGCCCGATCATGATCTTGTTCCGATCCCACGGAACCCGGCTGCCATCCTTCTTGATGACAGATATGCGGATGTTTTCTTCAATGCGCTCGTAGGTCGTGAATCGCTTGTTGCATTTAAGGCACTGTCTGCGCCGGCGCACCGCCCGCCCGCCTTCGCAGGTGCGCGAATCGATCACCTTCAGGCTCTCTTTGTCCGCGTCACAAAACGGGCAGCGCATGAATTGCGCATGCTAACGTCCCAACCACCAGAACGCAAAAGCCGCTGATTTCAAGTTTCCCCACCTCATTTTCACCTGAGCCCTAAAAAGAAACCCGGCCCCTCAGGGCCGGGTCTCGCAGTGTGCCTACTGCTGCGGGAGAACGTAAAGCTCTCCTTCGTATCCTGAAAAAGCGATGCTTTTTCAGGGCTGCCGAAGCAGCTGCGTGCACCGTGGGAATCTCACCACACGGTAGCTGCTTACAGCAGCCAGCACGTACAGTCAGAATTGGTCACGGATCACCTCCATTTCACGCCGATACCCCACGCGGGGCCTCGGAAGCCTTGCCCAACCGCCGCGGGCTGCTCTTCGAGGGTGACTGTCGGTCGCGGCTGAAGAAGCGACTCTCGTCGCTGCTGGGACGCCGGCCTTAGTTTACGCCCTCTACTGATCCCGCCGCCGGGCTCTTTCTCCCGGGAACGCCTTCCCGGGAACAGTACGAATCACCAGATCCGCATCTGCGATTCGGTTCATGAACAAGCTTTTAAAGTCCCATTCACGAATGCACTCATATTACGTTTCAAAAGTCGCTGAGGTCAAAGTTTTTTTCGCTCCAACGAAAATATTTTTGTGATCCAGAACTCCACAGGTGTTGCTGAGCAGAAAGCCGCCCGCATGGTAGAATAAAGTCATGGCCACCGCCCAGGAAATCCTCGACCGGTATTACCTCGAAATGCGCTGGCGCTGCTTATCGCTGGCGGCCGACCTCGATCGCGTGCAGCGCGCCCACGGCGGGGCTGATGTACTCCGATCCGACGCTCGCCTGCAAAAGCTGCACAAGGCTTTCGAAGTGCTTAACGGCGGCGAATCAAATCGCGCCGAGCAGGTCCAAAACATCTTCAGCGATAAAACGCCTCCGCCCGGACGTTAAAACCTCCTACTGCCGACCTACTTATGCGCTTCATCGACCCCCACATTCACTGCGTCTCACGAACCACCGATGACTACCAGTTCATGGCCCGCTGCGGCGTGGTGGCCGTCTCCGAGCCTGCCTTCTGGGCCGGCTACGATCGCTCGTCGGCCAGCTCCTTCGCCGACTACTTCCGCCACCTCCTCGACGTCGAACCCCTGCGCGCCGCCCGTTACGGCATCGACCATCACTGCTGGCTGTGCATCAACGCCAAGGAGGCCGAGAATGTCTCTCTGGCCCGCGAGGTCATCAAGCTGATCCCCCCCCTGCTCGACCACCCGCGCGTCCTGGGCGTCGGCGAGATCGGCCTGAACAAAAACACCCGCAACGAAATCACCATCTTTGAGGAGCAAGTTGACGTCGCCGCCCGGCACGACCAGCTCATCCTCATCCACACGCCCCACCTGGAAGACAAGCACAAAGGCACATCGATCATCACCAGCATTTTGAAGAACGACAAACGCATCCGCCCCGAGCGCGTGCTGATCGATCACTGCGAAGAGCACACCATCCGCCTGGCCAGGGAGGCCGGCTTCTGGTGCGGCCTGACGATCTATCCCGTCAGCAAAGTCACCCCCCAGCGCGGCGCCGATCTCCTGGAAATCTACGGCACCAGCATGATCTGCGTGAACAGCGCCAGCGACTGGGGCGAATCCGGCCCAAACAACCTCATCGACACCTGCCTTGAATACCGCCTCCGCGGCCACTCCGAATCCGAAGCTCTGGAAGTCTTTTACAACAACCCGTGCAGGTTTTTTGGCCAGAGCGGGAAGTGGAAGCTCAAGCCGATTATTTAATGCATGAATGGAGCCTTATGCCCACCAAGACAATCAGCATTGATCGGCAGCTTACGATCGTCTTAAAGAAGTTCGAAAGCCTAACGAGTCGTTCAGCCAAACTATCAAACGTGTCATTCCAAAGAGAGTGAATGTGCAGGAGTTAATTGATGGCATTTCGAAACTGAGTGACGAGGCAGCGGCTGCAATCGAGGCGCAGGTCGCCGCGCGCCATCGGACCTCTGGGCGGTCCCGCTGATGTCGGTTCTGGATACCACGGTTTTTGTTGATCTGCGCAGGCGCTCCTCCTCCAAACGGCTTGCACAAAGGGCCCGCGACCTTCTGGACCGATTAGAATAGAACGGAGATGTGTTGTTCACTACCAGATTCAACCTTGGCGAACTGCACGTCGGAGCGGAGCTTTCTTTGGACCCGGTTCGGGAACGAGCAATCATCGCCAGCGCAATGGCCAGAATACCAATCCTCGATTTTGATGAGGACTGTATGATGAACTTCGCGTATCACCGCGCATCTGCGGCGAATTGGACGGCCGGCCGGCGACATGGATGTACTCGTGGCGTCAGTTGCTATGACAAACCGCCACGCTATCGTTACGCGAAATGTAAAGCATCACCGGGATGTTCCAGGTCTTGTCGTCCACACCTATTGAGACACCGCAACGAGTTGGGTGTTCAATCAGTAAAGGTCTTAACATGAAAACATTTCTATCCGTTCTTGCCATGCTCCTCGCCGCCTCCACTGTCCATGCCGCTGATGCACCCAAACCCATCCGCGCCCTGCTTGTATTGGGCGGCTGCTGCCACGATTATGCGAAACAGAAAGACATCCTCGCTAAAGGCATTCAGGACCGCGCCAACGTCGTGGTCACTATCGCCTATGATCCCGACAAGGGAACCAAGCACCTCAACCCCGTATATGACAATGTTGACTGGGCCAAGGATTTCGACGTCATCATCCACGACGAGTGCTCCGCCGACGTCAAGGACCTTGACACCATCAACAAGATCCTCGCCCCCCACAAAGCCGGCCTCCCCGGCGTCGTCCTTCACTGCGGCATGCACTGCTACCGCAGCGAAGGCTGGCCCAAGGCCGTCACTCCGTGGTTCGAGTTTACCGGCCTCATGACCACCGGCCACGGGGCGCAAGAGCCAATCGACGTTACCTACGTCGATCAGGCCAGCCCCATTACCAAGGGGATGGAAAACTGGACCACCATCAACGAAGAACTGTACAACAACGTCGCCGGGCACGTTCAGGAAACGGCCCAGCCGCTGGCCCGGGGCAAACAGGGCAACGATGACAACGTGGTCGTCTGGACCAACACCTACAACGGCAAAACCAAAGTCTTCGCCACCACGCTTGGCCACAACAACCAGACCTGCGAAGACCCCCGCTACCTCGACCTGGTCACCCGCGGGTTGCTCTGGTCCTGCGGCAAGCTCGACGAAAACGGCAAGGCCGCCGCCGGCTATGGACCTCCAACCGCCGCTCCGGCCAATCCCGCCCCCACCAAAACTGACGCCAAGTAATCCAGCAAATACTGAATGATGCCACAGGATCATGCCCCGTGCATGATCCTGTGGCCGTTGTTACCCCTAGTCGCCCACTACCTCCACCGTCACCGGTGCGCTTGCAATGTTCCCACCCCACATCGGCGCTGCCTGATCCCCCTCGTTCGCACTCCTGCCCCCCTCCTCCTGATAGATCCCGCTGATCACGTACTTGCCGGCCTTGCTGGTATCCAGCCCCAGCGCCTTGAGCGACTTAAAATCCTCCCCCTCGCGCCAATTCGGCAACACGTACGGATGACCGGCCGATATGCTCACCGGATGCGGAATGTTCTTGTCCCACTCCAGGATCTCACGTGGCCGCAACATGCTCACCCGCCCGTCGGGCGCCTGCACAAGGAACCCGTGATTGCGATAGCCGTTGGAATATTTCCCATCCCACACAAACGCCGCCTCAGTCTTGCGTGCAAACATTCCGCCCGGCGGCACGGTCCCATCCGCAAACGCCAGTTTGAATTGAAACTGGATGTCTTCGCCGACCTTCACCCGGTTCGCCGAAGGCTCGATGGCCGCCGTCAATCCATCCGCCACGTCCCCGGCCGCCTGGTCAAAGCTCTTCGTCCATTCCAGCGCCGCCTGATCCGGCGTCGGATGCGGCCCGCCATTCATCGGATGATACGTTGACACCGAAACCTTCAACCGATCCGCTCGCGGCACGGCGACTAACACAAAATTGAAACTGAATATCGCCCGCTCGCGCTGCTTGTAACCGATGTAGCTCATCACCACCTGCAAGTCACATTCTCCATCCTTCGCAGTCGCCTCGCGCACCGCAAATGCACTGCCTTCGTCACCGCGATTAAAAACCAATACCACCACGTCTTTCGCAAAATCCACCTTCGGCGGCGCTGCCCCCTCTCCCGGCCCCGTCCACCCCACCTCTTTCAACAATTCCATCACCTGCTCCAGCCGAGCCTCCGAACGAATCACCAGACAACCCCGCCCGCCAACCCTCTTGGCCGCAGTCGCCCCTTCATCCGTCCCCTTGAACTTCCCCGCCAAGCTCCACGTCGCCCCATTCGGGCCCGGCTCTGCTGTTGTCGGCTTCGTTGCCGCCTCCGCACCCAGCACCCGCGTCAAAAGATTTGCCGCCAGCAGCATCGCCAACACAACAGCCATCCGCATCGTGATCTCCTCAAAAAACATTCGTCATCGAATCATGCGTCAGACACCCTCCCGCCAAAAAAGTTCCACGCTATGCTGTGCCAAATCTCTAGCTGGGAGCCTTCATGTACGTCGTATGCGTCACGATCTTCGTCAAGCCTTCATTCGTTGAACAATTCAAAGAAGCCACCCTCGACAACGCCCGCAACACGCGCAACGAACCCGGCAACGTCCGCTTCGACGTCCTCCAGGCGGTTGACGATCCCAACCGCTTCATGCTCTACGAGGCCTACCACGAGAAGGACGATTTCGCGAAGCACCAGCAGACCCCCCACTACTTCCGCTGGAAGGAAGCCGTCACCGATTGGATGGCCCAGCCGCGCCAAGCCGTCAAGCACACCGATCTCTTCTGGAGCGACCCCACGTGAGCCTCCCCCACTTCGAATTCTTCAGCGCCCCGCGCATCATCTTTGGCCAAGGCCAACTCAACCGCCTGGCCGACCTCGCCGCTCACCTGGGCCGATCCGCCCTGATCATCCACAACGCCAGCCGCTCTCCCGGTACCCCACTTCCCCCCTCTCCCAGTAATCTCGGAGAGGGCAGGGGTGAGGGCGAGCCTCCCCACGCCCGACGATCCGCCACTCCTCCAACGCCTCCGCACCCTCCTCTCCACCGCCAACATCCACGCCCATTTCCTCCGTCAATCCGGCGAGCCCACCGTCGCCGACATTGACACGGCCCTCGCCGCCGCACGCGACGCCCACGCCGACCTGATCATCGGCCTCGGCGGCGGCAGCGCCATCGACGCGGCCAAAGCCGTCGCTGGCCTCCTCTCCAACGGCGGCCACGCCCTCGACTACATGGAAGTCGTCGGCCAGGGCAAAAAAATCACCCTTCCCGCCGCCCCCTGGATCGCCATTCCCACCACCGCCGGCACCGGCGCCGAGGTCACCCGCAACGCCGTCATCGGCTATCCCGAAAAACAATTCAAAGCCAGCCTGCGCAGCGAACTTCTCCTCCCACGTATCGCCCTCATCGATCCCGAGCTCGGCGTCGCCGTCCGCCCACAAGTCACCGCCCGCTCCGGCATGGATGCCCTTTGCCAGCTCATTGAATCCTACACCTCCACCGGCGCAAGCCCCCTCACCGACGCCCTCGCCCTTCATGGCATCCCCCTGGCCGCCCGCGCCCTGCCCCGCGTTTTCGCCAACGGAGCCAACCTCGCCGCCCGCGAAGACATGGCCATCGCCGCCCTCCTTAGCGGCATCACCCTCACCAACGCCGGCCTGGGCGCAGTCCACGGCTTCGCCGCCCCCCTGGGTGCCAACTTCCCCATCCCCCACGGCACCATCTGCGCCGCCCTTCTCCCCCACGTCATCCACGCCAACATCGACGCCCTCTGCCAAAATTCCCACCACCACCCAACCCTCGCCCGCTACGCCACGATCGGCCGAGCCCTCGCCGCCGACCCCTCCCTCTCCGACTCCGCCGCCCTCACCGCCGCCACCACCCTCACCGCCAAACTCCTCCACGAACTCCACATCCCCTCCCTCACCACCTTCGGCCTCACTGCCGCCCACTTCCCCGCCATGATCGCCCTCGCCCGCAAAGCCAGCAGCATGCGCTTCAACCCCATCCCCCTCTCGGACCAAACCCTTTCCCAGATTCTCCACTCTGTTACGTCCTGAACTCCAGGCGTCCCGCTACGAGAGGCGCTCCTTCTGTAACGATGGCACCTGTTGGCGCGGCTATCCCACTTGGGTAAGGTGCGTGAAGATGGTGGGTTCCATGGCCGATATCAGATGCTGCGGCATCACTCCCGCTATCCGTCTAAACATTGTTTTTCATGCCCCAAACGCTCAATTACAGCCTCCCCGGCCTTTCCGCCAAGCCATCGGGCAATGAAATAAGCCGAGGTCTCGCACTTGTTTGCCTGTTAATCATCACCGCCGCGGCGCTCGCCCTCCGCCTCCATCACCTCGCCCGCGAAAGCATCTGGTGGGACGAAGGCTATTCCATCCTTTACGGCGGCCTGCCCCTCTCCGAAATGTTCCGCACCCTCAGCCAAGTGGAGGTCAATCCTCCCCTCTACTACATCCTCGTCCACTATTGGATGGCCGCCTTCGGCAACTCCGAATTCTCCGTCCGCCTCCTCTCCACCCTCTTTGGCGTCGCCTCTCTCCCCCTCATTTACGCCATAGGCACGCTCCTCCGCAACCGCACCGCCGGCGTCTTGGCGGCCATGCTTCTGGCCTTCTCCTCCCTGCACGTTCAATACGCCCAGGAAGCCCGCACCTACACCTTCCTCGTCTTTCTCACGCTCCTCTCCATGTTCCTATTCCTGCGCATGCTGCGCAAACCTCATCGTCCCCAACTCCGCCGCCTATGTCCTGGCCACCGCTCTCCTTCCCTACGCCCATGTGTTCGGCACCCTCGTCATCGTTGCCCAGAATCTCTGGTTCCTCATCTTCCTCCTCCGCACCACTCGGCGATCGGAAAGCTCTCGCCCCACCCTCGCACACTGGCTCATCACGCAGGCCTCCCTCGGCCTCCTCCTCATCCCCTTCGCGAAAATCCTGCTTCACAATCTCCACAAGGTCCAGCGCGGCTTTTGGATTCCCCGTCCCAGCCCCTTCACCCTTATCCAGACCCTCGTCGAATACACCGGCCTCGACCCACTAGTCCCCGACAGCCTCTACGACGTCGCCAAACATCATAAATCCCTCACCCTCCTCGCCATCGCCGGCGCGGCCATCTTCATCATTCTCCTGTGTGCAGTCATCGCCCGCCTCCAAAAAAGCTGGGACAAAACGAGTTCCGCATCTACACCAAAGCCTTCCGATCCCGCTTGGCTCTTCCTCACCATCTGGGCCGCTGTAATTATCCTCCTCCCGTACATCTGGTCGTTCATTGGCACCCCCATGTTCGTCTCCCGCTACGCCATGGCCGCCAGCTGCGCCATTTATCTCCTCGCCGCACTGGGCCTCGAATCCTTCCTCCGCCACCGCCTCGCCGGCCTCGCCCTCGTTGGCCTTGTCCTTGCGCTTTCCCTCTGGAGCGACAACACCTTTTACTCCTACAACAGCAAAGCCCCCTGGCGTCAGGCCGCCGCCTATCTCGACGCCAACGCCCATCCTGGCGACCTCGTCCTCGTCAGCCGTCCGCTCTCCCTCAATCTGCTCCTCAATTACTACTCCAGGCGCACCGACCTCATCAAAGTCCCCATCACCGATCCCGACGAGCCGGTCAACGAACAAACCGCCGACTCCATCCTCAGCGTCGCCCAGGGCCACGACCGCATCTGGCTGGTCTACCATCACGACAACGACCCCAAACACCTCCTCATCAGCCGCCTGGCCCAAAATCATCAGCAGATCACCACCCCCTTCGACCGATATGGCACCTTTGACGTTGTCACCCTGAAGCTGTTTGAAAAACAAGCCCAGCCCACGCCCGCCACCCGTCCGGGAGAAGCACCATGATTTCCGTCGTATCCCCCATCTTCAACGAAGAAGACAACCTCCCCGAGCTCCGCCGCCGCATCAGCGCCGCCCTCGACTCCACCGGCCACGACTGGGAAATCGTCCTGGTCGATGACGGCAGCCGCGACCGCTCCGCCCAGATTATTCGCGAATATCACGCCCAGGACCCCCGCATCAAGCTCGTCAGCCTCTCCCGCAATTTCGGCCATCAGCCCGCCATCACTGCCGGCATCCACCACGCCACCGGCGACTGCGTGGTCCTGATCGACGGCGATCTTCAGGACCCTCCCGAAGTCATCCCCGCCATGGTCAAAAAATGGGAGGAAGGATTTCAGGTCGTCCTTGGTGAGCGCAGCAGCCGCGCTGACAGCGGCGCACGCAGCATCGGCTTCAAGCTCTTCTACCCCCTCATGCGCCTCATGACCGAACTGCCCGAAGTCGCCGATGCCGGAATCTTCGGCCTGATGGACCGCTGCGTCGTCGACGAGTTCAACCGCCTCCCCGAACGCAACCGCTTCATCCCCGGCCTGCGCACCTGGCTGGGCTTCAAACAGTCCAGCGTAGTCTACGACCGCCAGGAACGCGCCGCCGGCGCTCCCAAACAAACCCTTCGCCGCCTCATCCGCTACGCCATGGACGGCATGATCAGCTTCAGCTACCGCCCCTTGCGCCCGCCACCTGGATGGGCTTCATCGTCTCAGGGATCTGTTTCCTCCTGGCCATCTACTACGTCGTCACCTTCTTCGCCTTCCACAAAGAAGCCGGCAGCGGCTTCACCACCACCATCCTCTGCCTCCTGTTTCTGGGCGGCGTGCAGCTCATCACCATCGGCATCCTCGGCGAGTACATCGGCCGCATTCACGAAGAAGTGAAACAACGCCCCCTCTACATCGTCGGCGAGCGCGTCGGCATCCGCCGCCCCTTCACCACCCCCATCCCCAAACCCGAGGCCGAACTGGACACCGTCAACGTCTGATCGACTCTGGCTGAGCAGTGGGACTCCCACCGCTCGCCCTTCAATTTTCTTCAATCAGATCTGTTTCATCCATCTCGGGGATCACCTTGAGCGCCTTCAACCCCCTCTGCGACTTCTCGACCTCATACTCCACCGCCTGCCCTTCCCTGAGGCACTTGAACCCCTCCATCTCCACGACCGAATAATGAACGAAAATGTCCTCCCCACCACTGTCGTTGGCAATGAATCCAAACCCCTTCTCGTTGTTAAACCACTTGATTTTGCCCGTGGCCATGGCCACTCCTTGTGACATGAAGGCGCATCGTCAACAGGAGCGCCCGTAACGCCGTCGAATTCATCCCCGAACAAAAGCACGGCATCCTGAAGCTCTGTCCGGCCAAGGCAAAATCATACAAACGGCCGGGCAGCAGGCAAGTCTTGCTAGGTAAAAATACCAACGACTTTTTAAGCTGCCGCCCCGTCTCTGGCCTCGTAGGACCTCTCCGATGGTTTGGGATTTTAATCCCATCGAATTCGATGGGATTACGGAAGCCCGGGGGCCGGCGATCACCCGTTGCTCATTGTCACCGCCCCCCCCTCCTCTATAATGCCAAAAGACGCACCAACGAAAGGAACCCACGCCCGTGTCCACGGCCACCGCCATTGATCCAACCCTGCCTCTCCTGGGAGGCCACAACCATTTCCTGCTCCGCCGCCTCCATTCCCTCACCGGCATCATCTTCGGCGGCTATCTCGTGGTTCACCTGATCGTCAACGCCACCACTCGCCCAGCGCGGCACCGTCTATCAGGATCAGGTCAACAAAATCCACTGCCTCCCCTGGCTCCCGCCGTGGAATGGGCCTTCATCTATCTCCCCATCCTCTACCACACCGTCTACGGCGTCTGGATCTTCTTCACCGCCATGCCCAACAACGCCGCCTATCCGTATGGCAAAAACTGGTTTTATCTCTTCCAGCGCCTCAGCGGCCTCTACATCGTCCTCTTTCTTGCCTTTCATGTTCTCAGCCTCAAGTACGGCCTCATGGGCAAATCGCTGGGCTTCGATCCTGAACATGCCACCCGCACCATCGTCGAACACCTCCACTTCAACCCCCTCATCAGTTGGATCATCTATCCCCTTGGCGTAATCGCCTCCGCCTACCACACCGCCAACGGCTTCTGGACCGCCGCGATCACCTGGGGCCTCACCATCAGCGCCGGTGCCCAGCGCCGCTGGGGCGGCCTCTGCGCCGGCCTATTTGTGCTCCTCGTCCTCGCCGGCATGATCGCCCTCATCGCCGCCGCCACCCAGAGCGTCTCCTAAAAGAGCCACCATGGACCACCAACTCCTCCAACGCTACGAGCAAGGCCCCCAGCAATTGCGAGCGGCCATTGCCGGCCTGTCGCGCGAAGACCTCCTCGCCTTCCCGATCCCCGGCAAGTGGTCGACCCAGCAGGTCGTCATCCACCTCCTTGACGCAGAACTCGCCCATGTGGACCGCATCAAGCGCGTTCTCGCCACCGACAATCCCACCCTGCTCGCCTGGGACGAAACCAGTTTCGAAAAAGCCCTCCACTACGAAGAATGGTCGGCCGACGACGCAGCCCAGATCTTCGACCTCCTCCGCAAAAACCTCACCCGCGTGTTGCGAAAAGTTCCAACGTACTGCGCTTGATCGCACAGGCACCCACAGCGAACGCGGCCCCCTAAGCGTTCGACAGATCTTAGAGATGGCTGCTTCGCACTTGGACCACCATCTCAAGTTCATTCACGAGAAGCGAATGATTCTGAACCAGCAATCAATCCAGAGATAGACTATGTCCACCCAAAAACGCGTCATCGTCGTCGGCGGCGGCCTCGCCGGCCTCTCCTGCACCATCAAGCTCGCCGAGGAAGGCATCGCCGTCGATCTCTTCTCCATGGTCCCCGTCAAACGCAGCCACAGCGTCTGCGCCAGGGCGGCATCAACGCCTGCAACGACATCGCCCGCCAGCAGGGCTACAGCGAATGGGCAGCACTTCGACGAAACCGCCCTCGGCGGCGACTTCCTCGCCGATCAACCGCCGGTGCTGGAGATGGCCAACTGGGCCCCCAAGATCATCGACCTGCTCGACCGCATGGGCGTCCCCTTCAACCGCACCGCCGAAGGCCAGCGCGCCCTCCGCCTCTTCGGCGGCTCGCTCTTCAAGCGCACCTTCTTCGCCGGCGCCACCACCGGCCAGCAACTGCTCTACGCCCTCGACGAGCAAACCCGCCGCTGGGAAGCCGAAGGCCAGGTCAAAAAGTACGAATTCTGGGAATTCCTCTGGCCCGTCCTCCACGAACGGCGCACTGCGTCGGCATCGTCGCCCAGGACATGCGCACCATGCAGATCCGCTCCTTCCGCGCCGACGCCGTCGTCATGGCCACCGGCGGCAACGGCCTGATCTTCGGCAAGTCCACCATGTCCGTCATCTGCACCGGCGGCGCAGCCTCCCGCTGCTACCAGGCCGGCGCCAGCTACGGCAACCCCGAGTTCATCCAGGTCCACCCCACCGCCATCCCCGGCGAAGACAAATGCCGCCTCATCTCCGAATCCGCCCGCGGCGAAGGCGGCCGCGTCTGGGTCCCCAAAAAGCCAAGGCGACACCCGCCACGCCCAACGCCATCCCCGAAAACGAGCGCGACTACTTCCTCGAACGCATCTATCCCAAATACGGCAACCTCGTCCCCCGCGACATCGCCACCCGCGAAATCTTCCAGGTCTGCGTCGAAGGCAAAGGCGTCGGCGGCGGCAACATGGTCTATCTCGACCTGCGCGACACAGTCAACCAGATCGGCCGCGAGAAGGTCCTCGGCAAGCTCGAAGGCATCCTCGAAATCTACGAAAAGTTCGTCGGCACCGATCCGCTCGACGAACCGATGAAAATCTTCCCCGCCGTCCACTACTCCATGGGCGGCCTCTGGGCCGGCTTCGCCAAGGACGAGAAAACCGGCGGCCTCAAAGCGCGGCGACCCGAAGAACATGACCACCAACATCCCCGGCCTCTACGCCATGGGCGAAGTCAGCTTCGCCTATCACGGCGCCAACCGCCTCGGCGCCAACTCCCTGCTCTCCTGCATCTTCGACGGCCTCTTCGGCGGCGCCTGCATCCGCAATTACTGCACCGACGATCCACCACCCGCCGCCGACGACGTGCCCCAATCCGCCTACGACGCCGTCGTCAAGCAGGAAACCGACCGCCAGAACTGGCTCCTCAACAACAACGGCGCCGAAAACCCCTACCTCCTCTGGCAGGAGATGGGCAAGTGGATGACCGACAACTGCACCGTCGTCCGCCACAACGAAAAGCTCGAAGAGACGCTCGTGCGCTGCCAGGAATGGAAGGCCCGCTATCAGCAGGTGAAACTCTCCGACACCGGCATGTGGACCAACCAAAACCTCTCCTTCACCCGCGCCCTCCGCGACATGATCCTGCTCGCCGAGGCCATTCTGAAAGGCGCCCTGCTGCGCAACGAATCCCGCGGCGCCCACTACAAGCCCGCCTACCCCGACCGCGACGACGCCAACTTCCTCAAAACCACCCTCGCCTCCTTCAATGCCCAATCCAACGCCGCCGACATCTCCTATATCCCAGTGGACACCAGCCTCGTCACCCCGCGCCGCGCACCTACGGCAAAAAGACTGAACCCAAGCCCGTTCCCACTACCGCCGGCAGCGCCTCCGCCACCAGTGCCGCACCCATCCCAGCCCCCGCCGGCGTCTGATCCGAATAAATCATTCAGCCAAAAACAGAAGCAAGGGACGACGCTCTCGCGTCGTCCCTTGCTTCATTCAGCCCGAGCCCTCGCTCCAGGCATTATTCCACATAAACACTCTTGCCGTCCGTGTCCGTGCCCCAGATTCGGCCGGTCCCCGTGCCGCTGCTGTAGTCATAGATAAACCCGCAAGCGGTGCCCGACGCGGCGGCGTTCGTGCCGTTCACCACCGTCGCCTTGCTGTTGAGCGGATTGACCGGCGCGGCCTGCATGTACGGGCCAAAGTTGCTGGTCCCATAGGTGGTCTGGGTCGTCAAGGGCGCCCAGCTTGTCACCAGGTCAGGCAGCGTGTCGCCATGCTGCAGCTTATACAACTGCACCTGCGACCGCAGCGTCTGAAGCTGGCTGGTCAGGCTGCTCTTGCGAGCGTCTTGGCTGGCGTTGGTGAATTGGGGGATCACGATGGCCGCCAGGATGCCAAGGATGATCACGACGATCAGGATTTCAACCAAGGTGAAACCCGATTTCCGCGTTGTACGAATCCGCTGCATATTCTCTCCTCGAATTTGCCCGCGAAAGTCGCAGGCGTCTTGACTTGATCCCCCCGCGTCCACACGGACGTCAGGCGGATTAATTTTTTCTTCGACACTCATTTCATCGGCACTAGTGCATAACACTTAAATCCCGATGCACATGAATTACGATTCATTTGCAATCGAGGCAAAACCAAAATGTCAAAGTGAAATAATCCCCCGCGTACCCCTGCGCCCAACCCCTGTACCCCCAACGCCCTACCGCCCCGCGTCGCAGCAATTCGCACACGCCTGCATCGTCCACGTCCCAATAACCTCCCCGTCCGCTCCCACGTCAAATTCCACTGTTCAACTTCCGCCCCGCCCGGCAATACATAGGGTCAGCCTGGCGTCTTTCGCATGACCGATCCGCCGCAAACAACCACTCGCGTAAGCTGTCCCCGAATGAACACCGCCATCTTCGATCCCGCCGCCGAAACGATGCCCGCCTCTCTTCCCGCGCCCCCCACGCCATCAGCCGAGCCGATCCTCAACCCCAGCAAAACCTATACGCCCGCATCGTCCGCCCCCACTGGCACCTCTGGACCCTCCTGGCCATCACCCTGCTCGCCGGCCTCCTGCGCTTTCACCGCCTCGAACATCCTTCCCTCTGGTACGACGAAGGGATGACCTTCGCCCGCTCCACCGCCGGCTATCAAGACCTTCTCGACCGCCTTCAGATCGACGGCTTCACCCCCCTTCACTATGAATTCTACTGGTGGATTGGGCAGGGCATGCCCCTCGCCCCCCACGTCGCTCTTCATCGCGGCCCCATCCTCCTCACCCCCCGCGTCATGCGCACCGTTCCCGCCCTCTTTGGCACCCTCATGGTCCCGGCCATCTACTTCCTGGCCTTCCAAGTCTTCCGCCGCCGCCCCGTCGCACTCCTCGCCTCCCTTCTCACCGCCTGCTCGGCCTACATGATGGTCTATTCCCGCGACGCCAAGATGTATATGGACCTCTGGCTCTTTGCCACACTCCACATCGCCTGCCTTCTCTGGTGGCTTGACTCCTCCAAACGCATCGCCTGGCTCGCGTGGCTCGCCACCGGCCTGGCCATGGGCGGCCTCCACGCCTCGGGTCTGGCCATCCTCCTCATTGAGCCCATCATCCTCCTCACCGCCCGCCGCCATCGCTGGCACCAAACCCTCCTCCTCCTCATCGGCGTCGCCATCATCGGCGCCGGCCCGGCCGGCTATTATTTGGGCTTCAACAAATTCGTCGAACGCACCGACGAAGAAACCGGAAGCTGGGACGCCAGCGGCCTGGAGTGGATCCGCCAATGGCAAAGCGGCGCGACCCCCAGGCCCTCATCCTCCACACCGCCAGCGCCTACCTCTTCAGTTGGGAATGGCCTAAAGACTCCTATCTCCTGGAACAAAACGCCTCTAAAAAACCGGTCATCCCCCCCACCGTCGTCATCGCCGGCGCCACCGCGTTCGTCTCCCTCATCTCCCTGCTGGCGCGAGGAGCCCTTCCCTGCGCCGCTCCCCAAATTCGAATCCGAAATCCCAGATCCCAGATCCGCAGTCCGCAATCCGCAGTCCTCCCCCCTGGTGGCGTCCCCCCCTCTGGCTCTCCGTCTGGATCATCCTCCCCGTTTACGCCATCTATTACACCCGCTCTGTCGCCGATTTTGTCTCCCCCTCGCAATGGATCGAGATGGCCGCCAGCCTCTGGGCCGGCCATTGGTGGGCCGATCTTCGCCGGCATGATCCTCATTGCCGCCGTCCTCACCTGGCTCAAGCCCGCCCCCGTCGCCCTCGCCATCCTGCTGGCCGCCGCCTTCTTCGCGCTCCTCTCACTCACCCTTCTCATGTCCCGTACCCAGCCGGCGGGCGCAGCGGCGCAAGCGCAGGCCTCCGTCGCCGCCCCCATGCCCCCGAAGCCCGCCACTACCGCCCCCGCCGAACAAGCCCAGTGGGCTCGTGCCGTAGCCCGCTGGGCCGACGAAGCCGAAACCCGCCTGCGCCGCGCTGAGCAACAACAGGCCCAGTTCCAGCCCCAACTTCAATACATCCGCGAACTCCAGTACACCGCCTTCGCCATGGATCCTCGCCGGCGCACTCCTCCTCATCGCCCCCTTCTGCTGGTACTTCGCCGGCCAGACCGTCTTCCAACGCTGTAAAAAACTTCTCCAGCTCGCCGCCATCGTCGCCGCCGTCCTGGTCCTCTGCACCCTCGCCTATCACATCGCTGACCACCAGCGCACTGCCTTCAGCGCGGACTTCAACGCCAAACCTCTCGCCGAGCGCCACGGCGACCGCACGTGGCAGGACGCCTGGAACCGCCGCATTATCTGGATGCCCCGCTACATGGGCTTCGTCTGGCCCGCCGTCTGCCTCGCCGCGGCCGCCCTCCTCCTGCGCCTCCCCACCAAAGCCCTCCGCGGCTTTGCAATCCTCCTCTTCCTGAGCGTCAACCTCACCAACGCCTTCGGCCGAATCTACGCTGATTCCGAGCCCCCCGTCGATCAAATGTCCGCCGACGTCATCGCCGGCCAAAAGCCCGGCACCCTCACCTTCTGCAACATCCGCGGCGGCGGCGCACACCCTGGCGAAGGCACCCTCAGCGGCGGCCAGGGCCGCTACTACCTCGCCGCCACCGCCGGCCTGCGACCACGCTGGTGGGAATTCCGCTCCGCCTCCTTCCACCAAGCCCCCGACATGGTCGTTGAAGATCAGGAATGGCGCAAAGGCCCCAAAGCTACTTTCCGCCCCACCATCGACCCGCTCAAGGAGACCGCCTTCCACGTCCTCCCCGATTCCCTCCCCGCCATCAAAGCCGAAGTCTCCCTGGCCGAACAAAACAACGAAGATCTCCACCACGTCATCGTCTGGCACCGCTACGCCGGCACCGATCTCCCTCCGTTGGAAGATGAATCCAAAGACGAAATCCTCCAGACCCTAGGCCCCAACTGGCGCCGCGCCATGACGCACGACTACACCATCCGCCAACACTGGAGCTGGCGCGAACTAACCACCTGCCGCCGCCTCGAATACGTCAAATAAACCCGATGCGCCATGATCTCCGCCGACACTTCTATTTCGTCTCAGACAACATTGCGTGCGCGACTCGATGCGTAGATAACATCGCAAGCGTGGATTGAATAGCGACGACCGGCCTACGTATATTGGTGAGCCCAGTGGAGGAACGACACTTCGGATGTTTAAACTGTGGCTGTGCTGGTTGCTGTTGGTCACCGTCGGTGCGCATGTGCATGCCGCCGAGTTTTTTGTTGCGCCTGATGGCGATGATGCCGCCGCGGGAACACTTGAGAAACCTTTTGCAAGTGTGCAGCGGGGCCAAGAGGCGGCGGCAGCCGGGGATACTGTTTTTATCCGCGGCGGGACATATGTAATGAAGGAGAGCCAGATCGCGCGGAAGCAGAAGATCTGGGCGTACGTAACTATCTCGACAAGAGCGGAACGCCGGGGAAGCGGATCAATTACTGGGCGTATAAGGACGAGCGGCCCGTGTTTGATCTGTCGGCGGTAAAACCGGAGGGGCTGCGGGTCGATGCGTTTTACACCAGCGGGTCGTGGATTCACTTCAAGGGGCTGGAGGTGATCGGGGTGCAGGTGACGATCAAGGGACATACGCAATCGACGTGCTTTGAGAACGATGGCGGGCACAATATCTATGAGCGTTTGTCGATGCACGATGGGCAGGCCATTGGCATCTACAGCGTTCGCGGCTCGGACAATCTGTTTCTGAATTGTGATGCATATCGCAACCACGATTTTACGTCCGAGGATGGCAAGGGCGGGAACGTGGATGGGTTTGGATGTCATCCGGCGAAAGGGGCGAGCGGCAATGTATTTCGCGGGTGCCGGGCGTGGTTCAACAGCGATGATGGGTTTGACTGCATCAACTCGCATGAGTCGGTGACGTTTGAGAATTGCTGGGCCTGTTACAACGGACTGTCGCCCAAGATGGAGAAGCTTGGCGATGGGAACGGTTTTAAGGCCGGCGGGTATGGCTCGCTGGCGGCGGACAGGCTGCCCAATCCAATCCCCCGCCACACGGTGCGGTTTTGCCTGGCCGTGGGAAACCGGGCCAGCGGATTCTATTCCAACCACCACCCCGGCGGCAGCGACTGGTTTAACAACACGGCCTATCACAACGGGGCAAACTTCAACATGCTCTGCCGCCTGGCGGACAATCACACCGACGTGGACGGCTACGGGCACAAGCTGCGAAACAATCTCGGGTACAAAGGCCACTCCGAAATCCTGAAGCTGGACAGGGAAAAAAGCGACTCGGCCAACAACTCCTTTGATCTGGATCTGAAGATCAGTGACAAGGATTTTGTGAGCGTCGATGAGGCGGAGTTAGTCCGGCCGCGCGAGGCCAATGGAGATCTGCCGGCCATTGGCTTTCTTCATCCGGCGGCGGGCAGCGTGGTGATTGGCAAGGGTGTGGACATAGGCTTTCCGTTCCATGGCACGGCCCCGGATCTGGGCGCGTTTGCCAAGTGATCATGCGTTTTAAAAGTCGGCGTTCTTGGGGGTGCGCGGGAAGGGGATGACATCGCGAATGTTGGCCATGCCGGTGGCGTAGAGAATGGTCCGCTCAAAGCCCAGACCAAAGCCGGCGTGGGGGACGGTGCCGTACCGGCGCAGGTCGCGATACCAAGTGTACGCCTGCTTGTCCAGAGTGGAGTTCATCGAGTCGGGCATCCAGAACATCGAGGCGTTCCTCGCGCTGGGAGCCACCAATGATTTCGCCGATGCCGGGAGCCAGCACGTCCATGGCGGCCACGGTTTTGCCGTCGTCGTTTTGCCGCATGTAGAAGGCCTTGATCTCTTTGGGGTAGTTCATCACGACGACGGGCCGGCCAACAAGGTCTTCCGTCAGATAGCGCTCGTGTTCCGATTGGAGGTCCATGCCCCAGTTAACCGCGAACTCAAACTTCTTTCCAGATTTTTGCAGGGCGGCGACTGCGTCGGTATAGGTCATGCGCTCGAAGCTGGAATCGACGAACTTTTCAAGTCGCCCGATGCATTCTTTGTCGATGCGTTCGGCGAAGAATTTCATATCGTCCTGCCGCTCATTCAGCACGGCCCGGAAGATATATTTCAAAAACGCTTCGGCCAGATCGGCGTCGTCCTGAATGTCCGCGAAGGCGATCTCCGGCTCGATCATCCAGAACTCCGCGAGATGCCGGGTGGTGTTGGAGTTTTCGGCCCGGAAGGTTGGGCCAAAGGTATAGACGCGGCTCATGGCCATGCAGTAGGTCTCGACGTTGAGCTGGCCGGAGACAGTAAGAAAAGACTGCTTGCCGAAGAAGTCCTGGGCGAAATCAATTTTTCCCTCGGATGTGCGCGGAAGATTTTGCAGGTCGAGCGTGGAGACGCGGAACATGGCGCCGGCACCTTCGGCATCGCTGGCGGTAATGATGGGGGTGTGGATCCAGAAGAACCCGCGCTCGTGAAAGAAGCGATGAACGGCCTGGCTGAGGCAATGCCGCACGCGGGTGACAGCGCCGAAGGTGTTAGTGCGCGGGCGAAGATGGGCCACCTCGCGCAGGTATTCAAAGGTGTGGCGCTTGGCCGAGATGGGATAAGTTTCCGGATCGTCCACCCCTCCGACCACGGTAATCTCACTGGCTTGAATCTCGACAGTTTGGCCTTTGGCTTCGGAGGCGACGAGCGTGCCGGTAACGATGAGGGAGAATCCGGTGGTGACGTGCATCACCTGGGTCTGGTAGTTGGGCAAGGTGCTGGGGGCGACGATCTGGATGGAGTCGAAGCAGGAGCCGTCGTTGACGTGGATGAACGAGAGCCCGGCCTTGGAGTCGCGGCGCATGCGCACCCAACCCTTCACAGTGACACTCGAACCCACCGCCACCTTCCCCGCCAGAACATCTGAGATGATTGCGTCGGCCATTGCATTTCCTCGAAACAAAGAGGGCTATCCAATCAGCTTCGCCACCAGCTCGATGTTTGTCGCGGCAAGTGCCTTGGAGACGGGGCAGCCGGCCTTCGCCTTCTGGGCTTCAGCAATGAAAGTTTTCTCGTCGATGCCCGGTACTTCGCCTTCGGTGGTCAGGACGATCTTGGTGATGCCAAAACCGTCGGCAACTTTATCAAGCGTGACGGCGGCGGTGGTGCTGACGCGCTTAGGTGTGTGGCCGGCAGTGGCAAGGGCGTGGGACAACGCCATTGAAAAACAACTGGCGTGGGCGGCGGCGATGAGTTCTTCTGGATTGGTGCCAGGCGTTTCTTCGAAGCGAGTTCCGAAAGAATACTTCCCGTTAAACGCGCCGCTGGGCAGGCTGATGCTGCCCGAACCAGACTTCAGGTCGCCCTGCCAGATGGCTTGTGCTTTTCGAACCGGCATGGTGTTCTCCTTCTCGTTTGATGTGTCATGTCAGAGCCGGCGAAACGTTCGTCGGCGATCGACGCGGATAGCATAGACGAAACTACTTCACCTTGAACGCCCTGGAAAATTCCGACGTGTTGCCGCTGCTCTGCGCTGTGGCCGTGGCGGTGAGGAACCGGCCAGTGGGGACGCGGGGCAGCTTGATGGAGAAGCTTACCTTGCCGCTGGATTTGGTTTTCACCAGCAGAAAGCCGAGGAACGTCTTTCCTTCGCCAAAGCCGCTGGCATCGGGCGCGGTGCTGGAGAAGAACTCGATGCGGAAGATGCTCGATGCGAGGCTGCTTAATATGCCAGTCACGGCAGTTTTGGTGCCGGTTGTCTTGGCTGAGCTCAACACCGGGAAATTCTGAAAACCGTTGGGCCCGGTGTCGGCGTCCAGTGAATCATTGACTGCAACCGCATTGTCGCCGCCAAGGTCGATCCCGAGCGCGACGTTGGAGAAGATGGAATTGGACAGGATAGAGATGCCCGTCGCGTTGTTTCCCTTCACATTAATGCCATCGCCCGGTCCGATGGGCGAGACAATGATCGGCAGGAACGGCCTGACCGCGGGTGTGGGCGTGGTTTTCCCGTTGAAGGCGATCACGTTGGCGTTGATCGTGTCGTGCGTGCCGCCGGCGACGAAGATGCCGTCGCCGGCATTGGGAATTCGGGCGGTGCCCTTCGCATCCGTGCCGATGAAGTTGCCGCGGATGACAACATTGGCGGCCGTCGAGTCGGCTGGATTGATGAGGATGCCGTTGTGCTGGTTGCCGGAAATAACATTGGCACCCGCGCCTTTCCGGCCGATGCGCACGCCATCGGTATCGATGTAAACACCATCTTTCGCGTTGCCGATCGTCTTGGTTCCTTTGGCGTCGGTTCCGATCAAATTGCCATAGAGCGTGTTGCCCGTCCCCTGCGCCGATGATGTGAACGCCGTCCATGGCATTGCCGGTGACGACGTTGCCGGTGTGCGCGGTCAGACCGCCAATGACATTGTTGGCCGCGCCGTCGTTGATGAATATGCCGTCCTGGCTGTTGCCGCCGCTGGCCAGCAACCCCGGCAGCGAAATGCCGGCGAGCGTGCCGACGAAGTTGTTGTCGATCAGGTTGTTCGAGGCCGTCGCTCCGCTGATGTCGATGCCGTCATCAAGATTTGCGGTGAACGCATTGCTGAAGCCCGCACCGACCTTGTTGATCCCGACGATGTTCTGGGGCGATTTAATCTGGATCCCCGATCCGCACGAATCGACGACGCACCCCTGCACGGTTTGATGCCCATCCCCTTCGATGAGTATGCCGGGCCCGCTGAAGCTCTCGAAAGTAAGCCCGCTCATGACGGCCTGGGCGGTGTTGCCAGGCGTGCTGCGGTTGAAATGGATGCCGATGGAGTTGGGGCCGAGCTTGTCACCTTCGATCAGGATGGCGGATTGGCCGCCCGTGTACACCTGCCCCTGAATGCTGGTTTGGCCGATAATCGTGGGAAGCTCCGTCAGCGGTTCAAGCAAGATGCCGCTCGAGCCGACCCACGCGGGCAATGTTAAACGTGATCGTGGAAGCGGAGGCGGAATTGTTGTTAGCGTCAATAATCGCCTGGCGGAACGAGCCGGGGCCGGTGTCGTTGCCGTTGCTGACGGTGAAAGATTGCGAAAAAAGGACGCGTGATTCGAGGGGCTCGGTGCGCATCATGATGGATCTACCTTTCGTGCAAAGAGGGCACTGGAATCACTTGAATGCGTCAGATGCCTTATCGTTGCCAGGCCTTCCATTGGCCAATCGACGCGGAGGGCGATGACGTCGTTAACGGGATCGCGGATGATTTTTTCGGGCATGGGGGGATTGTCGGGTGTGATGGGGTGACGGGCAATGGGGCGGCGAATCGTCGAATAAACCCGCACGGCACGCTGGTGGGAGTGGAGGGTGCGGGTGGAATTGGGGGTGAAATATGTGTTTGTAAATGAGTTGCGCAGGGGGTTTTGGGCAGGGGGATGAGGATTGACAAGGGGTTAGGGCAAAATGCCTGATAGAAAAGCGCCCCCAAAGCGCCCCCGGAATCTCCCTCTTTTCTCCCCTGTTGCTCCCCGTTTTTGCCATGAAATCTCCCCCGTTTCTCCCCCGAATCTCCCCCATTTGACAGGATCAAATTCGTTCACCACGAAGGGCTCGAAGAGACGAAGGAAGAGAGGATTTGCTGCTGGGTGGGGGAGGAGACTGGGCGGTCGGTGATGAGGATTTGGGTTCGTTTTTGTATGCAGCTTTCGGACGCGGGCGGGGGCGCCCGTGCCACGTTCCGAATCGTGCGAATCAAATGCTAATGACCAATGAGCTAATGACGAGACGGAGGAAGCCACGGATGTGCATCCGGGGCTCTGTGGGGTGTTGGAATGGATGGGCATGATGTTTCCCCTTGTTGGGCTTCATCTGGGGGGATGAAACGGCGTGTGCTGGCGCTAGCTGGCCAGTAGACGCTGGAGGTAGTGTAGCGGGGTGTTAGGGTATTGTCAAGGGGAAGATGTCAACCGTGGGGGGACACGGATGAGGAGGGGGACGAAGGTGGGTAGGGGTAGTGGGGCGGTGGGCGGGGTGAGGGGTGGAAGGGAGGGGCCGGATGCGGCGGTGGATATTAAGAATGTCCCCTTATGAATTTTTATGAATGTCCCCTTATGAATTTCTCTTCGCCGTGGCGGTTGCCCGACATGACGCAAGACTCGCTTCCGGCTGCTGGCTGGGCTCTGCCGGACGGGATTCGCACCCGCAGGGTTCTACAGAGAGGTTTCAGTTATGCTTCAGCTTCACATGACTTCCTCCTCTCGCGAGCTTAGCTTGGCGCAATCACCTTTAGTTCTGGCCGTGTCCTGAATTGGCGGGTTATGCGGCGGCCGGACCGCCGGAAACTTCGGCGGGGACTTCGATGCGCCGAACCAGTCGTACGGTCTCACCCCCTGGTCCGGTGGCTCCCGGCGGCAAAACCGCGGTCGCGAGCCACCACTGACCGCTGACGCACGCCAGAAAACGCTTCGAGTTGCGCGGGTTCAGCCCGCTGTCGGCGAACCGGTAGAAATCGCAGTACGAGTCCGCGCCGTACGCCCGCCACAACTCGACGGCAAACCGCAGGTCGGGGTACGGCCCCAGCTCTTCCAAGCCCGCATCGCTCCAGCACTCAAATAGCGTCCGGGGCACGCACGTTTCGTCCCCGGCTACGACCGTCGCGACGATGTCCGCGCCCGACTCGGGCGGAGCGTCTCTGAGGTCGACCCGGCGCTCACCTCCCACCAACCGCCTCAAGGCCGCCAAGAGCTGCGCTGTAGTCAACGGTAGCGACACGCCTACGGCGAAATGCTGGTAGCCCACAGTCGCGCCCTCCGCCGCATAACGTAAGGCCGATCAGTGGCCGAGCCGGCACCGCGCCGGCTCTCGAAGTACGAGAAGCTTACCCGCCAGCTCGGTCCACTGCATCGGCGAGTTATGCTGCTCCGATAGCGAACGGGATTCGCACTTTACTCGCCCGTTCTTCATCCATGGGTGGCTCTAAGACACTAATGATCGCTTCACCCCGTTCGATGGCGACATCCATGACGCGGAGAAGGCGGTCAATATCTAAGCGAAACCCCTCGACTCCATTCGTGTCGGCGGCTGCCGCCGCGGCCTCAAGCCCGACACGGATCAAAGCTCGCAGCCGGAATACGTCCGCTGGTAAATGCATCATGGGCGGTCGATACGGATGCTCCAAGCCATCTGCCAGGAATTCGCCACCGTCTAACGCATCTTCGAAAAGCTTACCAGCTGGCTGGGCCTTGACCCAGTATGCCAGGAGATGCGAGACCATCTCCAGCCGTGAAGGGCGAAGGACCGAATTTCGGTTCCGCCGGAGTTCGGCAATCTGGTCAAGCGGGACGGCCGCGATGTAGTTCACATAAGCCATGGTCGCTTGGTTGACGGTTCAGCTAACGGAATGCCGATCAGTGGCCGAGGCGGCATCGCGCCGATGCTCGAATCACAAGAAGCTTACCCGTCGGCTCGGTCCATTGCATTGGCTGGTTATTCCGCTGCCGGACTGCCGACTGGTATCGCGTTCTGAACGATGCGTGAGGCGACGATCAACCCAATGCCGAATAGGCAGACGAACCCAAGCCCCGCAAATACCAAAACGTCGCCAAGACGCGGGGCCCGACGGCGGAGGAACGGGGTCGGGATCCTGGACTGGAAAGTCGGACATAACCCGATACAAAATTGTTGCCATTACGACTACGAGTGTTGAGCCGAGGGCACAAAATATCCCGACTGTCAGCAGCAGACCTCGCAGGTGCATCCGGTACCACAGCGCGGACCAAATCGGCGGTGCACGATAGTCCAAAGGTGTTGTTGGATTCACAGGAGTCAAAGTGGAATAACGGAATGCCGTTCACTGGCCGCGGCCGCGCCGACGACCATTCGAATTAGAGTAAACGTTCCGCGGCCGCGGTCCAGTGCAGCGGCAGGTTAGTCATCCGCTCGCCGTGCCGCCGCTAGAAGGAAATCGGCTTGCGCAAGCGCAATGATGCGGCCACGAGGTCGTTCAACTGTTTCTCGAAATCCCGAACGCATCTTGCCTGCCGCTCGTCGCTTGGCTGAACGCGTGCCAGCGCGTCGAGTTCCGGTCCCAGCAACTCGACCTGATCGACGCTGAGCGAGTCCCCGGCGTGAATGCCGCTGTAGATGACTTTGGCAAGAATGATCGGAACGGACGCTATATGGTCCGACAGTCCCTGGCGACACGAGGTCCACGTGCGCGATGTTTCCAAGATAGTGGTGCATCAATACGCCGTCCTCATGCTCGCATGCGGTGATGTTCCACTGATCGAACGCGAGGTCTTGGTCAAGGTCGTTGCCCGTGCGGCAAAACCGCCGCTCCCGATTGGTCGTCAACGTAGACCTTCCACCCCGGCAACGGTAGCGAACGAAGCCGGCCGCGTTCGAAGCAGTCGCAATAGACGGTCGCGTCGAGACCCATGGGTTGCCGCGGATGACTAACCTTTTAGTCTCCTGCCCGCCGGCGCAACATAGCACCGGCTGACCTTGCCCAGCTTGCCCGGATGCGGAGCACTTGTCAAAACAAAACATTCTGTTGACTCGATCAGAACCAGTATGGTATCTGTTTGGATCATGAAATTGCTTGAACGATTCGAGGCGGTGGCCCGGCAACGCCGGCTGGCCGACAACACCATTGACGCCTATCGCGGCTGGATTGAGCAATTTATCCGCTTCTGCGCCACTGCCCGTGGGCAGTGGGTTCGGCCCGAGGAACTGGGTTCTGTCTGAAAACTCCGGGCGGGCGCTCTGTGTCTTTCGACCGCGGGCTGCAGTGTTCCTTCTCGCAATATCTTCTGACTGATTGGACTCGTTGTCTGGACTTGACCGCGGTCGAAATCCATTTCGTCTCGCGCCAGGCGTTTTCGGATAGTGTTTGGGCGTCGCCTCGCTGCGCGAGGCCGGAGTGCTTCAGGACCTCGCTGCGCTGCGGCCCGAGGGTACGCGACAATGCTGCGCATTTCCTTTCGCTTCCTGACGCGGGGTTGGTGGGGGTGTCAGCGTGATAGCGTGATTTTGGAAAAAGACTCCCGACCCTTTAGACTTTCCGACCCTTTAGCCTTTCTCGACCCTTTAGCCTTTCTCAAGATGGCCAAAGACGGTAAAGCGCTGGGAGCCGGGTTGTTCCTTGAGGAGGCCTTCAATGGCCGGGTTGACGTCGGGGCGGATGTGGGCGACGTGGACGCGCAATTTGGGGTGGGGAGTTTCTTCGATGATGGCCTGGGCTTCGCCGGTGAAGGAGAAGCCGGCGATGACGAGATCATCGTAGCGGCGGGAGGCGGGTTTGATGAGGTCTTCGAACATCTTGGCGGTGACGGGGCCGTATTGGGGGCCGGGCTTGTGGCATGTGCGCCTCGCGTGCTTTGGCCGTGGTTTTGGACGACACAGGCGCGTGTGCTACGCGCGCCTGTGCCACACGCGCTTTTGCCGTGTGCGCCCCGTGCTAAGCGCGCCTGCGGTTTGGAAGACACGGGCGGGACGCCCGTGCTACGCTCGCCCGTGCTACGCTCGCCCGTGCCACGCGCGCCTGTGCTAGTTGGGAGGAGCCATTGGCGGTGGGCTGGCCTGGGTTGATGTTCGCTGGGCGTCCAATAACGCGGGCGGCGGGCGTGTCGTGGGCGACGGCTGTAGGGGATAAGCGTGGGGGTTGGGGTGTAGAAGCGTTTGTCGCACCGGGGTGGGGTGCAATTGGCCGGAAGGGGTTTGCCGGGTGGGGAATTGATGGCATGTTTCTTTCCGCGGCTTAAGCGGCCAATCCTTGTTTCTGGTTGGTGCGCTTCGTGATTTGGAGAAGGCTGGGTGGGGCTGTTTTGTGGATGGATGTTTATGAACCCTGGTTATATTGAGAATCGCTCGAAACGGATGGCGGTTGAGGCCCTTGAAGGGCGGCAGTATTTTTCATTGCCGTGGGGCGACTATCCGCAGCTTCTTGGGCTGGACAAGGTATTCGCCGCGTATCCGCAGTTGAATGGGGCGGGGGAGTCGGTGGCGATCATCGACTCGGGGGCGGAATATCATCATGCCGTGTTTGGCGATCCGGTGATCGGGCCGGGGCACAAGTTTATTTATGGGTGGGATTTTCAGGACAATGACTCGGACCCGATGATCGTCGACAACGCGCATGGCACGGGCGTGGCGGGGATCATTGGGGCCAATGGGTTTGATTTCAATGGCCGGCATTTCCAGGGGTATGTGCCGAAGGTGGGAATGATCCTGCTGAGGCAGGAAGCGAGCACGAACGCAAAGAAGGCGCTGGACTGGGTGATCGCCAACCACACGCAATACAACATTGTGGCGATTGATCTGACGGACTTTATCGGATCGGGCTTTTCGCCGGCGGTATACAGCAGCGAGCTTAAGACGCTGGGGCAGCTTGGCATATTGATTGTGAGCCCGGTGGGCAACCAGGGGGCGAGCGTGCCGCTGGAAAATCCGGTGCTGGATCCGAATGTGTATGGCGTGGGGGCGATTGACTCGCACGACGGGATTTACTCGCAGAGCCAGCGCGGGCCGCAGATGGACATGCTTCGCCGGGCGTGAACGTGACGATTCCTTATTACGATTTCAACACATCCAAGGACATCATCACCAACTATGCGACGGGGACGAGCTGGTCGGCCGCGAACGTGGTGGGCGCTTCGCTGATGATCAAGCAGATCGACCACAATTTCACGCCCGCGCAGATCATGTCGATCCTGAAGGACAGCGGCAAGCCGATCTTTGATCCGGTGAGCAACCTGACGTACTCGCGCTGGACGTGTGGGCGGCGGTGAACCTGGCGTTTCAGCGCCGGGAAGCAATGCGGCCGGGGCGTTTCTGGGCAACCCTGCCATGATCGCCGGGAGCGGATCGACGGTGA
>CAWBEY010000002.1:0-136042 GCA_963788015.1 uncultured Phycisphaerales bacterium | reverse complement strand
ATTGCCTAGCCCCCTCGGGCCGGGTACGATTTTCCTTTCGATCCAGCCGATACCGATCCATCACGGTGCAACCGGGAGCAGTGCGAATGCGTTTGACCGAGATCCTCAAGGCCCAGAACATCAAGATGCCTCTGGAAGCCGCGACCAAGACCGACGCCATCAAAGAACTCGTCAACCTGCTCGCCGGCAACGGCGAGCTGACCGACGGCGCAAAGTCCTCGATGCCGTCCTCGAGCGCGAATCCACCCGCACCACCGGCATCGGCAACGGCCTGGCCATCCCCCACGGCAAATGCACCGGCGCCGATCACCTCGTCATGGCCATCGGCAAGGCAGGAACCCCCATCGACTTCCAGGCCATCGACGGCCGGCCTGTCTCCTGGATCTGGCTATTGAGTTCTCCCCCCGACAAAACCGGCCCCCACATCCACGCCCTCGCCCGCATCAGCCGCCTCATGACCATCGACAAATTCCGCCAATCCCTCGCCGCCGCCAAATCCCCGCAGGAAGTCTTCGACATCATCGTGCAGCAGGAAAATTCACTCTAGCCGCTACGGCCTCGCCTTTCGCCGCGCCCGATCCACACGCTCCACCCGCTGCTGTATCTCGGCCGCAATCCCCCGCAACTCGCGCATCGCGTCCTCATCAACGTGCGCCTGCAGCACCTCGAACAACTGGTTCATGTCCGGCCGATGCTGCTCGCACAGCATGAACACGTCGTTTTCATACAACCCAATCCGCTGCCCATCCCCCTGCCGATAAAGCGCCGGAAGCGCGTACAGCTTCAGCAAAATCAGCCCCTCCACGCTCGCCGTGCGCACATCCGTCTCCAGAAACCGGTGAACCGACACATAACTTTCCTGCACCAGCTTGAACAACGGATTGGTTGTAAACAGCACGTCCACCCGAAGATTTCCAAATACGCCGCGCGCAAAATCGTCTTTACGATCCACAATCGTGATCTCCGGCAGTCGCTCCAGTGAGCTCACCGACAACACCAGATCCACGTACTTTGTATTTCGCCCATCCACGTACGTCAGCATCGCCACCCCGCCCACCAGCACATACAGTACATTTCGCCCCTGCAGCATCCCAAAAAGGCGCATCAAATCCGCGCGCAGTTTTTCCTCTATGTTGGCTTCCGTGTGCGCCTCGGAAAGATCCCCCTGTTCCACGCCGTCGGCCCCAACAGCTCCGCCGCGTGCAGAACTTCCGCCACTTCCGCCAAAGATATCCGGTCTGCAAAAGTGGGCATAAGCTCCATCGGCCGATGACACGATTGTACCAGTTCTCCTCTCCTTCGGCTCTTAGCGGCATCCCCCGACATTCCCCCACTTCAATACACCAGCGCCTGCCGCGGCGCGGCCGAACCCGTCACCGTCACGTTGTTCTTTCCGACATTCACCGTCATCGTCACCGTCACCCGCACCACCCGGCTCACGTGCGTCGTCGGGTCCGGCGCCATGTCTGACTGAAAAACGCAGGCCGTCACATTGCTGGCCAGCGGATAACTCGGCGTATTCGCCACATCGTTGGCCACCATCAGCACCTGATTCTGACTGGTGCTGAACCGGTACGTGCGATTTCGGCTGTCGGCCGTGAAAAGATCGACGTGATCGCTGAACACCTGAATCGTCTGGCACAGCCGAACCTCGCGCAGCAACTGGTTCAACGACACCCGCCCCGCCTGCGCACAGCGGTAAAACTCGTCATTTGAACTCACCGCCTGCGCCGACGCCGTGAACGCCGCCGCCACCGCCGCCAGCAGCATCGCCGAAATCGACAGGCTGATCATCGCCTCCACATAACTCAGCCCGCGCCGCCCGCACCCGATTAACGATGTCCGCCTCATGGAATCTCCCGATACGTGTCGGCCAGCGGCACATAGTTGCTGCCGAAGAACACCCCCGTCGGATAATTCGTCGTCCCCGTGCTGGTGATGATGATGTCACTCGATCCGTTCACCGTCATCGGCAGGTTCTGCAGGTTAATAATGCTGCCGTTGATGTTGCCGCCGGAGTTGCCGCTGAAGTTGATGTTGTCGGCGATAATGCTCCCGTTGACGGCCCCAAAGTCGCCGCTGAAGTTCACTGCAAATGACGGCGCCAGAATAAACGCCCCCGTCAGCGAGCGCAGATTCCCATACGATGCCGGCAGCGTCTCCACCCCCGAAACCGTCGTGTTGCCGCTGAAGTTAAGCACGTTCTGGGAGCTCGTTCCCGTCGGATTGTTCTGCACCACAATCGCCCCCTGGATTGTCACGTTTCCGCCAAACGACACTTTATTCGGCGTCTGGATCAGCAACACCCCCTTGATCGTGGTGTTTCCAGTGAAGCTGGGATTGGTGTTCGGAGCGATATACATGTTGTCCAGCGTCTTGCCGCTGGTGTATTTGGTCGTTGCATACGCCGCGAATGCGCTGGTATCCACCGTTGGAAAGTCCGGGGCGGGCACCCCCTTGTGAATGTGATATTGGTTAATCAGGCTGACATTGCTCGTGCCGCCAATCGAGCCCGACACGCTCACGGTAGCGCTCGGATTAGTCACGCTGATGTCACCGCTGACCACTTTGCCGCCGGCCGACACCGGAACCGCGTCCACCATGTCCGTCGATAGCAAACTACCCTTGGTCGGATCGGGACTCCCCAGGATTTGCGCGGCGCCGGCCGTCGTGATCTTCCCATTCGACGCAATCCCGTAGTTAAACACCGAGCTGGCCCGCTGCGCAATCCCATAGTTGATCTGCACCGTTCGGTTGATCAGCGCGTTTACTTTATAACCCGTCACCGACACGATCATCTGCTGCCCCGACTGCGTGATCGTCGCGCGAAAGCTCCCGTTGTTCCCCAGGGAAATGTAGCTGCCGCTCCCCGATGGAATGCTGATCACGCTTCCCACAAGCCCCACCGTCTGCCCGCCCATGTTAAACGTCCCGTTCAGGCTCGCCGCAAGCTGGTTATAAATCGTCGTAAACAGCGTCGCCTGCGGCGTATTGTGCGGGATGTTCAGGTTCGAAAGCTGATACCGCACCAACTGCATCCCCGACTCCGCCGCCAGCAGCGCATCCGATCCTCGCAAATCATTGGTCGCCAGTTGCGCCGATGTTGTCGTGGCCGAATAAAATCCCACCGCCAGCGACGAAAACAGCACGAGATACATCATCGCCAGCACCGCCGCCATGCCCCGCCTCATGCGCATGGCCCACCACATCCACATTCACCACACGCTGTAGTTGCTAATCGCATGACATCTTCCGGCAAATAAATGCACTCAAGGCGTCGGATCAAATGACACCCACTGCTCCGTCAAAACCACCTTATTGTTGTGATAAATCGTCACCGTCACGCTCACGGCCGTGCTGGACCCATTCGTGACGTTCAACGTCACCTTATTCGGATCGACGCTATGAACGCTCACCGCCTGCGACCAGCCGCTGAACTGACTCAGCGACTGCCTTCTGGCATCAATCGGCGGCGAGAATGTCTGAGCGTCCAGATCATCCAGATCATTTAGCGTCGCCAGCGTCTCCCCGCTCTCCAGCCCCCAATGCGTCGGCGTCACCGGATCATTAAACGCCAGGCTCAACGACATCTCATGAATGTTCTTGGCCAAATTGCTCGCCACGCTCAAATCCGCGGCGCTCCGATTGGACATCCCGCCCGCCGCCAGAAGCTCCATCATTCCAATCGTTCCCACCCCCACGATGATCGTCACCAGCGCCGTCTCCATCAGGCTGAATCCCCCACGGAAATTGCCATGTCTGCGGCTCACATGACAGATATCCAATTGACTCCTGCCGAAGTCAAACCAGGGAACCTGCAATGCGGAGGTGAAGATATGCCGGATGCACCGGCCCCGCCCCTCCGGCCCCCGCCCCCCGCCGCCTTACTTGACCAGTTGGCTCAGCTTGAAAATCGGCAGGATGATGCTCATCGCGATAAACCCCACCACGCTCCCCATCGCCACGATCATGATCGGTTCGATCATCGCCGTCACGCTTTTGATCACCGACCGCAGCTCGCGCGCGTAAAACTCGCTCACCTCGTCCAGCACCTCCCCCAGCTTGCCCGATTCCTCCCCCGCCCCAATCATCTGCACCACCGCCCGCGGCAAAAGCGTGCTCTTGTTCAGCGGCGCCGAGATCTTCTTTCCCTGTTTCACCGCCGTATGCACCGACCGCCACATCCGCCGATACAGCGCATTGCCCGAGATCTCAGCCGTGATGCTGATCGTATCCAGCATCGGCACCCCCGCATTGATCAACTGCCCCATCGTGTGCAGGCTCCGGCTGATATACAGCGCCCGAAACATCTTCTTAAACAGCGGCACCGTCAGCTTCACCTTGTCCCACCAGAGCTGTCCCCCCTCCGTCCGCAGCAGCAGCACAAATCCCCATATCCCGGCCGCCAGCGCAAACAGCAGCACATACCAGTAGTTGATCATAAAACTCGACAGCGCCAGCAGCAGTTTCGTCGGCGCCGGCAGCGCCGCTTCCTTCCCCTTAAAAATCACCATGAAACGCGGCAGAACGAACGTCAGCAAAAACACCGTCGTCCCAATCGCCATCGTCCCGATGATCCCAGGATAAATCATCGCCCCCCGCACCTGGCTCCGCGTCTCGATCTGCTGCGCCAGATACGCCGAGATCTTATCCAGCATCCGGCTAAAACCCCCCGACAGTTCTGACGCCTTCACCATGTTGATGTACAGCGGCGAAAAGATCTTCGGATATCGCATCAGCGCTTCCGAAAACTGCTTCCCCGCCTCCACGTCCTTCTTCATCTGCAGCAGGATCACCTTAAACTTCGGGTTCTCCACCTGATCGCAAATCCCCTCGATGGCCGCGCGAATGCTGATCCCCGCGCGGATCATCACCGCAAGCTGGCTGGTAAACGTCTGCACGTCCTTGCCGCTGGGCCCAAACGTCAAAAGCTGATTCAGGCCCCCCATGCTCTTCTTCACCGACGCCTCCGTCGGCGCGAGCGTCAGGATATACCCCCCCCGCGAGCGCAGCTGCTCCGAAGCCGCCGCCAACGTCGCCGCATTCAGCACGCCGTTCTGCATCGACCCATCAGCAGCCTTGATTTCAAACCGATAAGTAGCCATCCATCACCACTCCCCCCATTCATACTTCATACTTCATCATTCTTACTTCGACTTCACGCCACCAGCGCCCGCTCCAGCTTCTCCGGATGCGCCGCCTGCGCCACCGCATCCTCCTTCGAGATATACCCGTTCACATAAAGCTGCTTAATCGAGGCATCCAGCGTCTGCATCCCCAGCGCCCGGCTGGTCTCAATGATATTCGGGAGCTCAAAAATCCGGTTCTCACGAATGCAGTTCCGCACCGCCGGCGTGCACAGCATGATCTCCACCCCCGGAATCATTCCCGGCTGATCCACCCGCTTAAACAACGTCTGGCTGATCACCGCCGCCAGCGTATTGGCCAGCATCGACCGGACCTGGTTCTGCTGATCGCTGGGATAAATATCGATGATGCGCTCAATGGTCTGCGGCGCGTTCACCGTGTGCAGCGTGCTCAGCACCAGGTGCCCCGTCTCGGCCGCCGTGATCGCCGCGCTGGTCGTCTCCAAATCCCGCATCTCACCCACCAGGATCACATCCGGGTCCTGCCGCAGCACATGCCTCAAACCGCTCGCAAAATCCGGCACATCCGCCCCCACCTCGCGCTGCTCAATCGTCGCCTTGTTGTTCAGAAACGCATACTCAATCGGATCTTCCATCGTGATGATGTGAATAAACTCCCGCTTGTTCATCGAGTCGATCATCCCCGCCAGCGTCGTGCTCTTGCCCGATCCGGTTCCGCCCGTCACCAGAATCAGCCCGCGCGGCAGATGCGTTAATTTCGTGCAAATCTCCGGCAAAAACAGCGACTCAATCGGCCGAACCTTGTCATTGATCGTCCTGCACGCAATGGCCACGCTGTTGCGCTGATAGTGCGCATTAACGCGAAACCGCCCCACCCCCGGAATCTCATACGAGAAATCCGCGTCCCGCCGCACGTCAAAATCCGCCCAGCGCTTCTCCGGCAAAATCTCCTTCAGCAGCCGCATCGCCCCCTCCACCGTCACCAGCGGAAAATCACTCGGCTTCATGATCGTGTGAATGCGAAACATCGGCGGCAGCCCGACGTTAATATGCACGTCCGAAGCCTTCGCCAAAATCGCGTTCTTCAAAATCTCATTGATCATAAATACATCCAGAGCCCCGCACGCAAATGCGGCGCTTCCAATTTCACAAGCTTCCCTACCCAGCGCTCTCCGTCACCCTCAAAATCTCATCGACCGTTGTCTGCCCCTTCAAGACCTTCTGAAACCCATCGTCCCGTAATGTCACCAGTCCCCGCTCCCGGCACAGCTTCCGCAAGTGCGTCACATCCGGATTCCGCGTCACCATGTCACGCAGCGAATCGTCCATCACCAGCATCTCATAAATCCCCAGCCGCCCCGCGTACCCCGTCTTCCGGCATCGGTCGCACCCCTCGCCCCTGAAAACCTTCTCCGCCCCGAACCCCTGCAATGTCAAAAACTCGCGCATCTCCTCCGACGGCGTAAACTCCGCCCGGCAGTGCGCACAAATCTTCCGCACCAGCCGCTGCGCCAAAATCGCAT
The DNA here is from genome assembly GCA_963788015.1 of uncultured Phycisphaerales bacterium. Lineage (GTDB taxonomy): Bacteria > Planctomycetota > Phycisphaerae > Tepidisphaerales > Tepidisphaeraceae > JBBRHH01. The sequence goes on along the minus strand of CAWBEY010000002.1, from coordinate 129,411 downwards.
GCACCGCCGCGCTGATCAGGTACGGCTCAACGCCAATGTTAATCAGCCGCGTGATCGAGCTGGCGCATCGTTCGTATGCAGCGTGCTCAGCACCAGGTGCCCCGTCAGCGACGCCTGCACCGCGATCCGCGCTGTCTCCGCATCCCGAATCTCACCCAGCATGATCACGTCCGGGTCCTGCCGCAGCAGGCTCCGCAGCGCCGCCGAAAAACTCATCCCGATCTTCTCATGCACCTGCACCTGGTTGGCCTGCGGCAGGTTGTATTCAATCGGATCCTCCACGGTGCTGATGTTCAGCTTGTTCCCGTCCATGCACCGCAGCGAAGAATACAACGTCGTCGTCTTCCCGCTCCCCGTCGGCCCAGTCACCAGCAATATCCCGTGCGGCTGATCGATCTGATGCTGCCAGATCGTCAGCGCATCCTCCGAAAATCCCAAATCCTGCAGCGCAACGTTGATCGACCGGTTATCCAGGATTCGAATAACCACCTTCTCGCCATATGCGCAAGGCAAAGTGCTCACACGCAGATCAACCTGCCGCCCATGCACCGTCGCCCGAATACGCCCATCCTGCGGCAATCGCCGCTCGGCGATGTCCATGTTCGCCATGATCTTCAGCCGCGACACAATCGCCGAGTGCATCGCCTGCGGCGGATTCATCGACTCAAACAAAATCCCGTCAATCCGATACCGCAGCTTCAGCGACTTTTCCTTCGGCTCGATATGAATATCGCTCGCCCCCTGCTTGATCGCATCCGCGATCACAAAATTCACGAACCGGATAATCGGCGACTCGTTCCCCGCCTTCTCCAAATCCGTCACATCCCCCGCGGCCGCCTGCACCACCTGCACGTCATCCTCGGCCATGTCCTTGATGATCTCTTCCACCTGCACGACGTTCCCCGCAGCATTGGTGATCTGCTCCACCACCCGCGCCACGTCGGCCGGCGTCACCACCACCACCCGCACCTCAAGCCGCGTCTTGCGCTTCACCTCATCAATCAAAAACACATTCGTCGGATCCGCCGTCCCCAGCACCAGCGTCTTTCCCTCCACCCGCAGCGGCAGCACCACGTGCTTGCGAATGTATTCAACCGGCAACAGATCAAAAGCCTCGCGCGAAACCGCCCCCGCCTCCGGCGTCTCAAACGCCACATTCACCGTCTCCGCCAGCGCCAGACAAAATCTGCGCCTCGCTCGCCGCGTTCATCGTTAGCAAGATCTGCGCAACGCTCTTCCCCGGCGTCTGCCCCTGCACGTTCTTCGCCTGAAGAAGATGATCCTCCGTGATCTGCCCCCGCTCCAGCAGCAACTGCTCCACCGACTTCCGCGCCCGCGCCGCCGTCGGCTGCCAGATCGGCGCATCCTCCCCCTCGTCCGCCACCGCTCCGCCCGGCCGCGCGCAACCGCCAAAGTTGCCCTCTTCCCAAACATCAGCATCACACTCCGCAATTGTCGTTCTAGAAGCCCCAACGGCCTGCGATCTCATCGCTGCATCTTGATCTCAAACCGATACCCCGCCGCCCGCACGATCACCGACTCCGCCCGGATCTTCTCAATCGTCAGCCCCTCCACCGTCTCTCCCTCCCGGTACGGGTTGCTGTTGATCATGCACATCTTGTTCACATCACCATACACAATCGACTGCACCTTCAACGCCTGCGCCTTGGCCAGCACCGTCTTCCGCTCCTCCTCGCGCTTCTTCCTACTGGCCGCGTCATCAACGCTCTCCCCCGCCGCCGCATTCGCAAACCGAAACGGGTTGCTCGTCAAATCCGCCAGCGGCACCTGCGCCGTCGTCGGAAACTCCTTAAACCTCCCCACCACCTTCTCCGTATCCCGAATCATCTCCCGCATCGCCTTCAAGCTCTGCCCGCCATCATTCAAAAAAGTATCGATTGTCGCCTTCGTGGTCTCCTGATCCACATCCCCCACGGCCCCCGCCTCCGCCATCGCCGGCCCACTCCGCATGCGCATCAAATAAATCCCCCCCACCCCAATCACCAGCACCGCAAATATCACCAGCGCACTCCGGCTCCCCGGCTTCTCCTCCGCCGCAACCTCCAAGCTTCCCCCCTCTAACTCCTCCACCACCCCCTCCTCCTCGCTTTGTCCTTTCAAAAACTCATTCATAAAATCACTCCTCTGCCTACTAACCCGCCCACTGCCCACAACCTACTGAACCCTGAACCCCGAACCCTGAACCCTCACCTACTTCCCACCATCCGGCTCAAAAAACACACTCAGCGTCAACTGCGCCTGCATGTGCCCCTCTTTGTCCGCCACCTTCTGCAACGTCATATGCGTCAGCCGCGTGATTCGCTCCAACCGCTCCAACTGCTGTAGAAACGTATAAAACCCATCAAAATCCCCCGACAAATCCATCTGAATCGGCAGCTCGCAATACGCCGCCGTCCGATCAACCTTTAGCGTCTTAAACGTCCTGCTCTGCAGCGAGTTGGCCGACGCCATCTCCGACACCTGGTTCAAAACACTGTCCACGTCCTTCTCCTGGGGCAGCTTGGATTCAAAAAATGCAATCGCCTTCTGCAGATCACTGATCTTCGTCCCCAGATCGGCTATCCCGGCCGTCGCCTGCTGCAAATCCAACAACGCCTTCTGCTTCTCCCCAATCTCCACCTGCAACGCCGCCCGCCGCTCATTAATCACCTTAAACCCAAATACCCAGCTCCCAGCCAACAACCCCACCAACACCAAAAACAACACCATCAACATCGTCCCGACTTTCATAACCACTCCTATTCAACCGCCAGCCCGCAAAGCTCGCCTCTCCCCCTCCTACCCCCTCTCCCTGTACTCACACGGGATCCCGCGTCAGCGGGAGGTGGAAGGGCTGGGGTGAGGGCTCTTCCGCTGCACGTCCGATCCACCACCCACCTCACTCCGCCCGCGCCGCCACATCCACCTTCCCGCCCCCGCGCACCTCCGCCTCCGGATTCAGCGTCATCTCCATCTGAAACTTCTTCAGCTTCTGATCGTTCTGCACAAAATCATCACTGATCACCAGGTTCGCATCACTAAATAATTTCGACCGCGAAAGCCGCTTCAGAAACTGCGCCACCTGCACGTCATTCCCCGCCAGCCCCGTCAACTTCATCGTCACGTCATACGCCTTAGGCTCGGCCGGCCCCACCGCCGCCGTATTCGGATGCAGCCGCGCCTCAATCTCCGCCTTCTTAATCTCATACGCCGTCTTGTTCTGATTCGTATTCACCGGCGAGCTCCGCACCTTCGACTCCAGCGTGAAATCCAGAAACGAAACATTCGCCGGCTTGGCGTTGGTAATCTCCGCCAGCAGATAGCTCCTGGGCACCTTCTCCAGCAGCGACGCCGTCAACTCCGCCTGATGCGCCATGCGCGTCTGCTTCTCCTGAAGCTGATGCACAAGCTCGATGCGATGCGCGGCCTCCACAAGCTGCTGATCCAACTCCGCACGCCGCCCTTCAAAAGCATGCAAGCTCCGCTGACTCAAATAAAACGCCGAAGCCACCGCCCCCAGCACCACCACCTTCAGCGCCACACAAATAAAAACCACCCGCCGATGCGCTTGCGCTCCAGGTAATTCTCCGGCAAAAAACTCAATTCATTCGGTGCGCTCATAAAAATCATCCTCACCAAAACCACCATCCACCCGCATCCTCGTCCCCCCTTCAACTCTCGCCCCCTCCTCCCTCCTCCCGTCCCGCCTCTCCCTGCCTCTCTTCCCCCTCTCCCACTACGCTGGGAGAGGGCAGGGGTGAGGGCTCTTCAACCCAACACCATCACCTCCCATCCGCCACCTCCCTCCTCTCCCTCTCTTTCCCCCTCTCCCAGTACGCTGGGAGAGGGCAGGGGTGAGGGCCGTCAACCCCACACCATCACCACCCCCTCCCTCTCTAGCCCCTATCCCCTAGCACCTTGCACCTATCCCCCACCCCCCACCGGCCCAAGACTAAGCCCAATCGGCACCGTCCAACCCGGCTGCGGCTGACGCCGATCAATCCCGCTCTCGATCCCCACATCGCTCACCCGCCCCATCCGCACCATCGGATCCCCCACCTGCGCCGCCAGACCAAGCTGCTGGGCCAGGTACTGGCATATCCCCCGATGCCGCGCCTCCCCACCTATAAAGATCAGCCGCTCCACCGGCTTGTTCGGAAACGTCGCCTCGTAATACCGCCGGCACAGATCCAGCTCCTCCACCAACTTGTTCAACGGCCCCCGGCACGCCTGCTCCACCTCCCGCAATTGCCGCTGCTCACTCACCGCATCCCCCGCCCCACTCACAGCCACATTCACCGCCGGCGCCTCAACCTCTGCAACAGCAACCGCCCCATCAGCCGGCTTCCACGCCGCCCTACCGCTCTCCGCCACCTCCCCCAGCCCCACCCCCCCAACATCATGCTTCTCCTCGCGCTCACTCGCCGACGGCTGCAAATGGCTCATCCGCATCCGCAGCAGCCGCGCATCCTCCTGCGAAATCTTCATCGCCTCCGCCGTCGCCCGATTAAAATGCTCACCCCCCACCCCAATCACCCGCGCAAACATCACATGCGAACCCCGCGCGATAATCGCCCGCGTCGCGCTGGCCGCCAGATCCACAAAACAGTTCACCACGTCCGCATCCGACTTGCGACGATAGATGTGCGCAAAACAATGCACGATCGCCAGCGGCTCCACGCTCATCCCAATCACATTCAACTTCGCCCGGCCCGCCGCCTCCAGAAACTGGTTCACCATCTCCCGCGCCGCGGCCATCAAAATAATCTCGTTCTTCGGGTCCTGGTCATGATAAATCTCCCCCGCCACCAGATGCCGCAACAACGCCTGCGACGGATCAATCGGCAGCTTCCCCCGCGCCTCCCACGGAAGCGCCTTGCGCGTCGCCTCTTCGTCCATCCGCGGCAGCCTCAAATGCTGAATAAACATCGATCCCGCCGGCAGCGCCAATACCGCCTGCCTCCCCCGAAAATTCCCCTGCGCCAAACAGGTCCCGCACCGTCTGCACAAAAAATCCCAGCCGCGCCTGCGGGTCATGCCGCACGTTCGCCGGCACATCCGCCCGCGCCGCCGCGATCAATCGCGGCTCCCCATTCTCAACATCCACCTGCGCCATTTTCAGGCTCTCAGTCCCGAAATCCACGCCAATCGGATTGGCCGGCGGCGTAAACCAGTTGCTGACAAACCCAAACATCGCTCACTCCATCCGGTTTTCCACCCTCAATGGCGTACGATACGTTCCAGCCACAGTCAAAATGGGCAGCTTTGCCATCCCATTGCGCACATAATGAAACCGTGCCGGGTCACCGGCCTCTCCCCTCCTATCGTCCCTGCCAATACACTCGATTAGATACCGCCCCAACTCCCGCCCCCCCGCCACGCACTTATCCCACCAAAAATTCCCCCGCCACCGCATCCGCCACATTCAAGCCCTTCTCCGTCAACCCAAACCCCTCCTCATCCACCCGCACCAGCCCCGCCCCCGCCAATCGCCCCAGCAGCTCCCCATAAACCCCCCGCGCATCACAACCCGTAAACCCCTCAAACTCCGCAAACTTCACCCCCCGCGCCAGCCGAAGCTGCAACATCGCAAGCTCCCCCGCCCGCTGCAGCGCCGTCAGATTCTCGGCCTCCGCCACCGGCGGCCCACCCGCCTCAATCGCCGATTCCCATTCCCCTAGATGCCCCCGATTTTTCCACCGCCACCCCCGCACGTGCGACGCCGCCGACGGCCCAAGCCCAATGTAATTCCCGCCATTCCAATACATCAAATTATGCCGGCACTCCTCCCCCTCCCGCGCATAATTGCTGATCTCATACGCCCCATATCCCGCCTCGCCAAGCCGCCGCCGCGTGTAGTGCATCATCTCCAACTCCACCTCATCCTCCACAGCCTTGATCCGCCCCAGCCGCTTCTTCACGGCCATCGGCGTGTTCGCTTCATACGTCAGCCCATAACACGAAATATGCTCCGTCCCCAGCCCAATCGCCTTCTCCACATTCCCCGCCCACGCCTCCAGATCTTGCCCCGGCACCGCATAAATCAAATCGACGTTCACGCGCAAAAATCCCGCCTCCCGCCCAATCCCCACGCTCCGCTCCACATCCTCCGGCACATGATGCCGCTCCAAAATCGCCAGATCCCCCGGCCGAAAGCTCTGCGCCCCAAAACTAATCCGATCCACCCCCTCCTCCTGCAGCATCCGCGCATACTTCAAGACTCAACGTCGCCGGGTTCGCCTCCACCGTCCATTCATTCAGGCCAGAAAAATCAAACCGCTCGCGCAATCCCCGCACCAGCCGCCGCATCTCCACCAGCGGCAGCAACGACGGCGTCCCCCCACCAAAAAATACAGTTTCCGGCCTCCCCACCGGCCGCCTCCCCTCCCACTGCCCCGCCTCCGCCAGCACCAAATCCACAAACCGCCCCATCCGCTCATCCGTCTGCCGCGTAATGCTATAAAAGTCACAGTAATGACACTTATGAAAACAAAAAGGCACATGCACATAAAGCCCCTCCACCCCCCCCTCCCCCAGCCTCCCTAAAAACTCCCCAGTTCCCGAGCTGACCCCAGCCCCCACCACAACAGCGCCCATACCCTCCCCCCGCCCCGCCACCGCCAGCGAACTTTTAACTCCCAATCGCACCAGATCAGTCATCCAAACATCATATCCACATCCCCTGCCAGAAGCTGACCTTCTATAATTATCTGGTGCAAACCAGACCCGACCAAATCGTGTGGGGCATGCCTCGCACACCATCACCGTTGCTGTGTGCAAAGCATGCCTTTCACATTTCAGGTGCTCTGATCACCCAAAACAGTCCGGACCGCCACAAATGCTTCCAATTGCCGCAGCGACCTCTCCGCCGGCGTCATCGACAGGTCGGGCAAGATGAACAGTTTTACCAAACCCACGCGTGACGCTCGTCCTGACTCATCTCAATCAGATTTCTCCATCCACCTGATCCAATCAAGCGGACATTTCTATCTGGGGAGGACCGGACATTTCTATCTGGGTATGACAACAACCCAAAAAATCTTGACAGTCGTTCCACGCGCCACTAAATTTCAAGTTCTGCGGAATGATGGTCCGCTGGTAGCGATGCCCTTTACGGGGCAAATGGGCGATTCTTTACAGATTTGTCACTCGCTATCGAATGAAGTTTTAACCGGGACTTGTTGTCCCAAAAGGTCTTGCTATGGCATTCCAAAAGTTGTTCTATGTTGCAACTGGATCAGGGCCGAGCCAAGTCAATTCAAGGCGCCGCAAAATCATTCGACCGGCAAAAGCGGTAATGACAACAACGGCGGCCACCGAAACGGTGAAGAGCGCACCGGCCACGCCGCAAAAATCGCCACCACCACCAGGAACGGTCCCACTAAAAGTTGTCGCCTCGCCGCCAGCGCAATCATCGGACCAGGACCCTCCGTCCGATCCTCAACGAATCGTTTCCGAAATTGAAGCTGCTTCGAAGCGTGTCAGTGAAAAATCGACGACGCTTTCGAAAAGGATTTTGGCCTTTGAAAATTGGTTAAACAGCTTACCGGGACGAGTGGAGACTTCCTTTTGGGATCCTATAGCAGTCGAGAACGACGCCGCGAGAATATTCGGCCTATTTTTAACGCGCTCCGGAAAGCAGTGGGCACTGCTTTATGCATACCATAATGAAATCAATCCCAACACACCTAATTGGTCGCCGTTGGCAGACGCAAGTGTGGATACAAAACTTCGGGCAATGCGATCGTTTCCGAAGTTTCTACGTGCGATTCGGAAAACTCAGGAAAAGCGCGAAGCTGAGATCGAAGCGGTGGCGACAGATTTTGATGAGTTTGCAGAAGCATTGGGCATCAAAGGGGAGGGAAAGTGAAATGTCTGAACAAAATCCCCCCTTCGCCCCGCGCTGCGTTAAGTGCGGAGCGTGCATATTTTCGATGCTGTTCGCACCCGGCGATATAGTCGCGCTTTGCTGCCGACCTGACATCTATTGGCTCGGTATTGGCTTGCCGTTCTGTTTCTGGATATTTGTGTTTGGATTCTCGACGCTCGTCAATGGCACTCCACCACGAATGCCAGCACAATTCCTCGTCGATGTCCTGAGGGGACGAGCGGAGGTTCGAAACGACCAAAAAGACACAGACACCTAACGGCATTGACCACTGGGCGTCTTTTTCTAACTAAGCCGGTCGCGCCATAAGCGGAAGTAGGTCATTCGTTATTTGAGGCTTTACCCCCGCCCACTCCACCGCCTCCACTTCGTCCACAAATGTGCGGAACTGAACGGCCTTCCCGTTACGGAACGTATACACGTCCGCGATGCGCCCTTCGCGCCATTGCGTCTCGTCTTTCAGTCTCACGCGCACATAAACAAATACGATGATCCTATCGCCGCTGGCCATGAACCGTTCCGGCTCGCAGCTTCCTTCGGCCCAAGTCCCGCGCGCTTTCGACAGGTGTGCCGTCACCGCTGCCAGCCCCTGATAGGTTCCGCCTCCCGGAGACACGTCCGGTTCGATCCGCTCGATCTGCGGATCAAATATCGTGACGAATGCCGGGATGTCGTTCCGGTTCAGTGCGGCGTATGCTTCCCTCAACGCTTGGGTCTCAGCCTCAAGAGATGGTGTTATTTCGCTCATATTCGCTCCCATCATAAATACGGCCGCGCAGTTTAGAAGAAGCTTCTGGACCGCCTGCGCAAGGACAAAAAAGGCCGAACATCCCAAATCGGCCACATCGCTCTGGAGAAGAGAACAATCTTGCCCGGCCCACTCCCCGAACAGTACAATCCATCATCCATGATCGACCGAGCAAAAATCATGACGTTCGTCAACGAAGTCGCCCGGCAGTTTAAGCCCCAGCGCGGTCATCTTGTTCGGCTCCTATGCCTACGGAACGCCCACCGCCGATTCCGACGTGGACCTGCTCGTCATCATGCCCCACGAAGGCCACTCGGCCATCCATGCCGCCCAGATCATGAGACGCATCCGCGCCGGCTTCCCAATGGACTTGATTGTTCGCAGTCCGGGTGAAATCCAGCGGCGTTTGGACATCGACGACTACTTCATCACCGAAATCCTCGAACAGGGCGAAACGCTCTATGAAGCCCAGCACGCACGAGTGGGTTGAAAAAGCCGAAGCTGACTTCGATACCGCCAGGCGGGAGTTGGCCGTCCAGAGCCAGCCCAATTACGACGCGGTTTGCTTCCACGCCCAGCAGTGCATTGAAAAGTATCGGGCGAGACGCCCTTGGCGTACGACATCCCATACTAAAGCCTGCTGACCAAAAAAGTGAACAACCTGCTGGTGGGCCGGGCGATGCCATTCCGCCACACAACTGGCCGCCAGCAGCACCCGCGTAACGGCAACGGCCATGGCCATGGGCCAGGCCGCAGGAGCCGCCGCGGCATTGGCCGTGCGCAACCATACCGACCTGAACGATCACGACGGCGTAAAAGTCCGCGAAGAACTCGATGCGCAGGGCTGGGGCCCGGTGGGCTAAGGGCCGCGCAAGGAACACTTGGCCAACTTGTTGGTGAGTGTGTGGGCATGGCCGGTGGATGGGCCGCGGGATTGGAACGCGCATGTGAATGCGGCGTTGCGGCCAGGGAGCTGGAGCGGATGGAGTTGACCATAGGCGGAGCCGGCCATTTGGCAGCGAGCGGTGGGTGAAGCAGACGATGCGGCGGCTCGGATTGGAGCACACAGTGCGGAGCGAGGGACAGCCGGCGAAGGGAAAGGGAAGTAGTGTTGAGATGGAACGAGGCCTATACTCCCCCCACCCACCCCGATGAATCTCAGCGAAGCCAAAACCCGCTCCACCCTCATCGATCCCGCCCTGCGCGCTGCCGCCTGGCCCCTCAACGACCGCTCCCAGGTCAGATTTGAAGTCCCCGTCGATGGCTACGACGCCGAGCCCTGGAACGGCGTCACCGACTACTGCCTCTACGACGCCAGCGGCAACGTGCTCGCCGTCGTCGAAGCCAAGCGATGCACCCGCAACGCGCGCGAGGCCGACGAACAACTTCGCCACTACGTCACCGAAATCGCCAAGAAGCAGCCCTTCGCCCCGTTCGGGTTCATGGCCAACGGCCATGACCATCTGGTTCTGGGAAGTCGGCCTCGCCAACCCGCGCCTCGTCGCCGGATTCTTCGCCCCCGACGACCTGGAGCGCCTGCTGTTCCTGCGGCAGAACCGACTGCCGCTCGAAGCGACCCCCATCAACAGCCCATCGTCGACCGCGCCTACCAGCACGAAGCCATCCGCCGCGTTGCCGAGGCCTTCGCCGCCAACAAGCGCCGCGCCCTCCTCGTCATGGCCACCGGCACCGGCAAGACGCGCGACGACCATGGCCCTGATCGACCTCTTCCTCCGCGCCAACCAGGCGCAGAACGTTCTCTTCCTCGCCGACCGCGACGCCCTCGTCGATCAGGCCCTGACCGACGGCTTCAAGGCCCATCTTGCCGCACGAGCCGCGCGACCGCATCTACACCCATCAGATCGACAAAACCAAACGCCTCTTCGTCGCCACCGAGCAAACGCTGGCGCTCTGCTACACCAAGTTCAGCCCCGGCTTCTTCGACCTCATCATCTTCGACGAAGCCCACCGCTCGCTCTTCAACCGCTTCACCGAAGTCATCGAATACTTCGACGCCCGCATGATCGGCCTGACCGCCACGCCCGCCAACTTCATCGACCGCGACACCTTCCGGCTCTTCGACTGCGATGCCAATGTGCCGACGTTCCTCTACGACTATCCAGCAGGCCGTGAAAGAAGGCTTCCTCGTCGATTTCAGCCTGTATCAGGCGCAGACCGGCTTTCAGCGCAAGGGCATCAAGGGCGTGGACCTCAGCGAAGAGGACCGCAACGCCCTCATCGAGCAGGGCATCGACCCCGACAGCCTCGACTACGCCGGCACCGAGATCGAAGTCGAAGTCAGCAACAAAGACACCCTGCGCAAGCAATGGGAAGAAATCATGGAGGTCTGCCTCAAGGATCAGTCCGGCCAGTTGCCCGGCAAAACCATCGTCTTCGCCATGACCAAGGAGCACGCCCACCGCATCGCGCGAAGTCTTCGAGGAGATGTATCCCCAGCACGTCGGCCTCGTCCAGGTCATCACCTCCGACGACCGAGCGGGTGCGCGACGGCAGCTACGGCGACGGCCTCATCACCAAGTTCAAGAAGAACGACCTGCCGCGCATCGCCATCTCCGTGGACATGCTCGACACCGGCATCGACGTGCCCGAAGTCGTCAACCTCGTCTTCATGAAGCCGTGCAGTCGCGCATCAAGCTCTGGCAGATGATCGGCCGCGGCACGCGCAATCAGGCGGCTTGCAAGTACTTCGACCGCCTGCCCGACGGCAAGAAGACCGAGTTCAAGATCATCGACTTCTGGCAAAACGACTTCAACAAGAAGGCCGACGACAAGACCGCCGATCGACATGCCGGTGCTCGTGTCGCGTCTTCAACACGCGCCTCAAGATTCTCGAAACGCCAGCTTCCCGACCATCCAGCCGAAGTCTTCCGGCAGGCGGTCGCCGACCTGCGCGCCATGATCGCCCGCATCCCGCGCGATTCCTTCCCCGTGAAGAAAGTCTGGCTGCAAATCGCCCGGCGCTGGAAGACGACTTCTGGACGCTCATCACGCCGGCCAAGCTCGACTTCCTCCGCCTCCAGGTCGCGCCGCTGCTCCGCTTCGCCGCCGATGTCGATGTGGCCGCCGAAACCTTCACCCACAAGGTCGAGCGGCTGAAACTTCAAATCCTCCAGGCCACGCCCGACGCCGCAGCTTGCTTCAATCCATCGCCGAAGATGTGAGCCTGCTCCCCGACATCGCCGAGCGCGTCCGCTGCCTCACCGGCCGCCAAACTGGCTCTCTCCGCCGACCTCGCCACCGCCACGCCGGCAGCAGCTCACCCAGATCATCCGCGACCTCGCCCCGCAGATGAAGAACCGCCGCAACCGCCCCAGCGCCTTCCTGAAGATCGACCTGCCCGACTTCATCGCGACCCGCGGCTACATCTCCGTCGGCGAAGGCGGCCAGCAGGTCCTCATCGAGGAATACAAACGCCGCGTCGATGCAGCCGCGTCCTCGAAATCGTCGAGAACGCACCCCGCGCTCGCGGCCATCCGCGAGGGCCGCGAAGTCACCGACGATCAACTTGTCGACCTGGAACGCACGCTACACCGCGAACTCGGCGCGCGACGACATCCAGCTGTCCAGCCGAAACATCCGCATCGCCTACGGCTTGCGCGTGGACAACTTCCTCGCCTTCCTCCGCCATCTCCTCGCCCTCGATGCCATCCCCGACTACGCCCAGCTCGTCCAGCGCGGCTTCGAGCACCACATTCAGGCCCACAACTACAATGCCGATCAGATTCGCTTCCTGCGCTCCGTTCAGGAAGTCTTCCTCGCAAAGCGCACGCTGGTCGAGGCCGACCTCTACGACCCGCCCCTGACCAACTTCGGCCGCAACGCCGTCGAACGCTTCTTCACCCCGCACGAAATCGGCGACCTTCTGCAACTCACCGCAATCGCTCGCCGCCTAAACCATGCTCACCGACCCCACACTCCGCTCCGCCGTCGAAGCCCTCTGGGACAAGCTCTGGTCCGGCGGGCTGTCCAATCCCCTCGACGCCATCGAGCAACTCTCCTTCCTGCTCTTCCTCAAGCGCCTTGACGAGCGCGAGCAGGACAACGAGCGCGCCGCCAAGCTCCGCGGCAAGAAATTCGCGCCCATCTTTCCCGATCCCAACCTGCGCTGGTCCCACTGGACCCAACTCCCCGCCGACAAGGCGCTCAAGCACGTCAAGGAAACCGTCTTCCCCTTCATCAAGACGCTCGGCGGCGCGGGCGGCTCCTTCGCGGCCCAGATGGAAAACGCCGAGTTCAAGATCAACAAGCCCAGCCTGCTCATCGAGGCCTGCAAGGCCATCGACGCCATGCAGATTTCCGCCCAGAACCAGGACGTGCAGGGCGACCTCTACGAATACCTGCTCAGCAAGCTCAACACCGCCGGCCAGAACGGCCAGTTCCGCACGCCGCGCCACATCATCCGCATGATGGTCAAGCATGGTGCGACCCGCGACCCAGGCGAGCGCATCTGCGATCCGGCCGCCGGCACCTGCGGCTTCCTCGTCAACGCCTGGCAGCACCTCCTCGAAACCCACACCGACCCGCGCGACCTCACCTACGACGAAGAGGGCTACCCGCACGGCCTCACCGGCAGCAAGCTCACCAAGGAACAGTGGGAGTTCTGCACAGACCAAGGCCCTGACCGGCTTCGACAACGATTCCGGCATGACCATGCTCCGCATCGGCAGCATGAACCTCATGCTCCACGGCATCGCCGCCCCGAACTTCCGCTACACCGACACGCTCTCCAAAGCCTTCAACGAGGAACGAGCCTACGACGTGGTCCTCGCCAATCCGCCCTTCAAGGGCGCGATCGACGCCGCCGACGTGAACCCCACGCTGCCCGCCAAGTGCAAGAAGACCGAGATCCTCTTCCTGCACCTCTTCCTGCGCCTGCTCGAAAACGGCGGCCGCGCCGCCGTCATCGTCCCCGACGGCGTGCTGTTCGGCTCCTCCAACGCCCACGTCGAAATCCGCAAAAAGCTCATCGAGGAGAACCGCCTCGACGGCGTCGTCTCCATGCCCTCCGGCGTCTTCCGCCCCTACGCCGGCGTCTCCACCGCCGTCCTGCTGTTCACCAAGGGCGGCACGACGGAACGTATCTGGTTCTACGACATGGAGCACGACGGCTATTCACTCGACGACAAGCGCCAGAAAGTCGCCGAGAACGACATCCCCGACCTGCTCGACTGCTGGCAGCAACCGGCGCGATACAAAATTCCAGCAGAAACGCACCCAGCGCCTCGCCGACCTGCAAAAGCAAATCGCCCCGCTGAAAAAAGACCGCCTCGAACACCACGCCATCATCCACCGGCTCAAATTTGAGGAGGTCATTTCCGATACACCCGACAAGGCCCGCAGCACGCGCGAGAAAGCCGAGACCGAACTCGCTGAACTACAAGCCCGGATGACCCCGCTGCAAACGGAGATCAACCAGCTCACCCGCCAGTTTTGGGTGACCAAAGATCAGGTGAAGGCCAACAAATACGACCTATCCGCCAGCCGCTATCGCCAGGTCGAGCAGGATGAAACATTTTACGAAGACACAGGCGTCACGCTCGAACGGATGCGGAAGTTGGAAACTTCGGCAACGGAAGAAGTCATGTCACTACAAGAAATGTTGGCCCAATCTTGAAAACTCGGAAGGTGCAAATCGATGACGCCTTCTGGTTCCAGGAGGGACCAGGTGTTCGCAAATGGCAGTTCACGAACACAGGAATCAAGCTTCTCAATGTCGGAAATATACTGCCAACCGGCGAACTCGATCTCTCGAAAACGGATCGGTGTCTTAGCCGTGAAGAGGCCGAAAAGCGCTACAAACATTTCTTCGTTGATGAGGGCGATCTCGTCATCGCCAGTTCGGGAATTTCCTTTGACGACGATGGGCTTCTTCGTACGCGCGGTGCGTTTGTGCGGTGTTCCCACCTTCCGCTCTGCCTCAATACAAGCACCATTCGGTTCAAAGCGAAGGACGATGCGGATCTGCGCTATTTCCGCTTCTGGCTGGATTCGCACGAGTTTCGCTCACAAATCACGCGGCTTGTTACCGGATCGGCCCAGCAAAACTTCGGTCCATCCCATCTTGAAAACATCCAGATCACGTTGCCCGACCTATCCGAGCAGCGCCAAATCGCCGCCCAACTAGACCAGGCCGACCGCCTCCGCCGCACCCGCCGCTACGCCCTCCAACTCACCGACACCTTCCTCCCCGCCGCCTTCCTCGAACTCTTTGGCGATCCCGAGAAAGGTCCAGGAGAACGCATTGAACTTCAAGACATCGCAGAAATTCTCACGGGATATCCGTTTCTTAGCGACAAATATGTGAAAACTGGCGAGAAAGTCAGACTATGTCGTGGTACCAATGTCCTGCCCAATCGAATCGATTGGAGTGACTTAGCGGAATGGCCGAGGTCGGAAGTCCGGCACCTTTCCGATTTTGTTATGACCAGCGGCGACATCGTAATCGCTATGGATCGTCCTTGGATTGGCGAAGGATTCAAAGTTGCGCAGATCCGCGATGAAGATTGTCCATCGCTTTTGGTTCAGCGAGTTGCGCGACTGCGCGGCAAGCAAGGCATTCCCAATGCATACCTATATTACCTTCTCCGGCACCAATCCTTTACGCGCCACTGCAGACCAACGGAAACCACCATTCCCCACATTTCACCGACGGACATTCGTACATTCCTGCTCTGTCTCAACCCTTGGCTTCGCACACGATCATAATGTTGTGAGTGACGACGCGTAGCAGCAGCTCCATCGACCTGCGGCGGGCGGTCGTGGCCCGAAGGGCGGAGCCGAGGTTGCGTTTGATCATGCTGTTCACGGTCTCCACCTGCCACCTCTGGCCGTATTTGTTCTTGTCGGCCTTGCGCTTGAAGCGGTTGCGCATGTTACGGCGGTGGCGTGTCGTCGGCGGCTTGGCAGATGGCCGTCCCGCCTTGGGCGGGATGATTGATTGGATGCCCAGGTCCTGCGCGCGAGATGCAGTGGTTGGCCTCGGAGTCGTACCCGGCATCGGCCACGGCAGTCTTGACCGTCGCCCGCCGATAAGCGTCCAGCAGCAGCGGCTCGAAAAACTTCTGGTCGCCGCCCGCCCCGGTCGTCGCCCGTGCGGCGAGGATCAGGTGGCAGGCCGTGGCAACCGCCAGCGACAGCTTGGGCAAACGTTTGACGGTGCGGCGGCGACGGCGGTTCACCTCGGGGGCGTGGGCTCCGCCGCGCTGTGTCGTCTGTCGTTTCGCCCGCCTTTGTGCCTGTTTCTCGGCTTTCTTCCGGGCTTTTTTTTTCTCCGCGCCGCCTTGGCTTCCGCGGCGGCGCTCTGCCTGCAGCGCTTCTCGAAGTGGCGGCTGACGTGGCGGCTTTCGAACATGCTGCTGTCCAGCGCCACCGGCTTGACACGCCCCTGGATCAGCCCCTGCTCCTCGGCCCACGCCGCCTGCTGGTCGAGCATGCGGTTCATCAGGCCGCGTTTGACCAGCCTCTCGAACGCCCGCCAGAGCGTGTTGTGGTCGGGGGCCTTGCCGTCCTTCACGCCGATGTCTTTGAGCCAGTCCGGGCTGTCGGCCAGGAGCGCTTCGATGCCGCGGTAGCTTTTCTTCTGGTGCTCGCGGAGGACCAGGCAGGCGAAGAGCTGCGGCTGGGTGAAGTCTTTCCGGCTGTAGTCACTCGCGTAGGCCGGCAGCAGCGGTAAAGCGAGTTGGTAGGCCTCGATCAGCACCTTCCGTGGTGATTTGCAGGTTTCCATCCCGCATCATCTACACGGAAGCCGGCGGTCGCGCTACCGAACATGCGCCTAACTTTGGGAGGGTTTGAGACAGAGCAGTACATTCCCATTTTATCTACCTCTGCCTCCCCTCCAGCAGAAATTCTCCGCGCTCGTAAACCGAGTAGAGCGCCTGTGCGCCGCCCAGCGCGAATCCTTGCGCCAGGCCGACCACCTCTTCGCCTCCCTCCTCCACCGCGCGTTCACCGCTTGATCGCGTCGCAAATACGTTGGTGCGAGACATTATTGGCCGCTCGTCCAACCTCATATGCCATTGCCATCCCAGATTGCAACCGGCTAAAATCCGTCTAGGAGAATCAAAGACTCCCCCGCCAGAAAGCTTTCCACATGACGCGATCCCGCCGAGAGCTTGTAACCCATACCTTCGAAGGCGCTCGCTTCGAGGATCACGGTCTGGACATCGACGTCCTTCCCGATCTGGTGGCTTACAAGACCATCCTCGTCGAGACGGCCAAGGAACTCTGGCGGCGGCATCACCCCGACCGAGTCCGCCTCCCCGCGAACTTCGAGCAGTCACTGGTGATCAAGTTCTATGAAATCGCCCACGGCAGCACCACCATTCCGCTGTTCCGCGAGATGGTCGCCGAAGATCAAATGCCCATGTGGACCGGGCCCGATGAACTGGACCAGGCCGTGGAAGTTGTCGCAGACTCGATCGCCTCCGCCGCCGACAATCGTCCGTTGCCCCAGGCATTGCCCAAGGCGGTCATGCCGCTCTTTGCTGATTTTGGCAAGACTCTTCGAGAAGACGAAAGTATCCTCCAGAAACTGCCCAACAGGCCTCTACTGGTGCGATATACGGCACAGGCGCGGGCCCGCCTTGTCGAGTGGACTCAAAAAGATTACGACGATCGTATTGACCTGACTGGTGAAGTGCGCTCCGCCGACCTGGACGGATGCAATTTCACCCTCCGGTTGGATGACGGTTCAAAAATACCCGGAAAGTTCCGGCCCGATCAGGAAACGCGATTTACTGAAGCCTTGTCCAGGCACGCCAGCAAGCGCCTGCGAATCATCGGACACGCCGAGTTCTCGGCCCCAAACGGAAGGCCCAAACGCATCGTGTCGGTCGACAGCGTGCGGGATTACATCGCCGGCGAACATGCATTTGATGCCGCGGCCCGGCCCATTTGGGACGTGGCGGCGGATATCGCGGCCACCGTCCCGGATTCGGAATGGCGAAAGGTTCCGGCCGATCTGTCAAAGAACGTCGATCATTACCTGTACCGCGCCCCGCGGGAGGAGGAATGAAGACCGTCTTTGCGGATACCGCCTATTGGATCGCCATTTTGAATCCACGCGACAGTCTACATCAGAAGGCTCGCGATGTGTCCGGGCAAATCGGGCCGATGCGAATCATCACTACTGAAATGGTGCTGACGGAACTTCTCGCAAGTTTCGCGGCCAGTGGCGAACAACTGCGCAAAGCCGCCGCGACCTATTCCCAACGCCTGATGGCCGACCCCAACGTCGAGGTGGTGCCCCAAACCAGCATCCAGTTCCGGGAAGCGCTCACCCGTTATGAAGAACGGCCAGACAAGGCATGGAGCCTTGTCGATTGTGCCTCATTTCAGATCATCGAGCAGCGACATGTGGCGGAGGCACTGACCAGCGATCACCATTTCGAGCAGGCCGGATTTATCGCGCTACTTCGTTAGTCCCCAGCCATACTCCCCAACGCCCGCAGAGCTTGCTCCGCGGCTCCCCGCATTTTCTTCTTGACACCACCCTAACATCCTTCATACAATACACCAAGCTTCAACTACAGGGGGAAACCAATGCCCGCAACCTCTCATCCCATAAGCCAACCCAAACCCAACCCTCCCTCTCCCTCGTCCTTCGCCTCGTCGCACGACCATGCTCAATCTTCTTCGCCCCCCACCCCGCGTCGTATGGTGGTCGGTTATGTCTCCATGGGTAGTCGTTTACGTGTCGATCATGGTCGCTTTGTGTGCTTGTTATGTGTCGGTTGGTGGTCGGTCATGTGTCGGTTGGTGGTCGATTGGTGGTCGGTTATGTGTCGCTTTCTACAAGCCACTTTCGGCCTAAACCCTTGTCAATCCTCACCCCCCTCCCAGAATCCCCCGCGCAACTCAATTACAACAACCCAAAACCCACCCAAACCGACCACCATTCCCCCCTCCATCTCCTCCTTCAGGGAAATCACACGGGCACAAAACGGGCTTCTTATCCGCCCCTGCAACCACCCCGCCCGCCCACTCTGCCCCTCGCCCCGGCCACTTCGCCTGCCATCCACCGCGCCTGCTGTCCACGCCCCTCCCCCTCCGCGATGATGAAAATTCGTCTGCCTACTCGTTCTTAGTCGTCGCCTCGGCTCACATGCTCAGGCCCCCGGCCAGCAGCAGGGCGCAAATCACCAGCAACGCGGCCATCACCCAAACCCCTGACCACAGCACGGCGCTGAAGTTCGTGTGCAGGTGTTTGGACTTGTGTTGGCTTGTCGGCGCGGCCGTGCGAGGCGGCATGGCGGGAGGTGCTTTGGGAGGCGACAGCTTGGCCATCACGCGATGGGCCGGATGTCTGTGCTCATCAGGCTCGCGAACCGGCCCCACGGCGTCCAGAATGTTGCCGCGTGAATCGGCCCGCAGATGTCGGGCGGCATTAGCGATGGCCACAAGTGTGCTTTCGCAGGAATCCGATTGCAGGAGTTGGGCCAGCAGGCTTGCTGCTTCCTCGTCGGAAAGTCCTTTATCAACCATGAGCGGAGGCTGCGATTTTCGCATGCGGTTTGAGGTAGCAAACAAAGTACCCGCACCCTGCTTGCAACGCGGGGGGTGGTGGCTATACTGCTCGGTTCTCGTCAATTGAAGACCACTGGAGAATTTGAATGTCGGTGAAGCTAAGACTTAAACGTATGGGCCGGACCAATCACGCTTTCTATCGCCTCAACGCGATGGACGTACGCTCGCCGCGAGACGGCCGGGTGATCGAGCAGCTTGGGTATTACGATCCAATCAACAAGGACCAGGCCAAGCAGTTCGTGGCCAACCTGGAACGTTGCCGCTACTGGCTGGACCACGGCGCCATCCCTTCGGGCACCGTGTCGTCGCTCTTGAAGAAAAGCGGCCTGGACCACAAGCAATTGAAGCTGCCCAAACCCGGCAAGCCGAAAGTTGCGCCGGCCGTCGCCGGTGAAAAGAAGGCCGAAGCGCCCGCTGCGTGAGTAGGAAAATTAAACGAACCGCCAAGGCCCGTTTGTACACGGGTCTTGTCGTTTTGATCGAAAGTGACGTCTGGGAGCGACGCGTCTGAAGGCACATCGCCTCCGACGTAAAGCCAGGCCGGACGAATGTCGCTGCGGATTGACATTTTGACCTTGTTCCCGGAGATGTTTGGCCCGGTGTTGGGCACCAGCATCCCGAGCAGGGCGGCCGACAAAGGCTTGGTGGAATACCACCTGACCAACATCCGCGACTTCGCGACGGATGGGCATAAGTCGGTGGACGACCGTCCCTTCGGGGGCGGGCCTGGCATGGTGATGATGTGCCAGACAATGTTCGACGCCGTCGAGGCAGTTGAACAAAAAGACGCCCGGCCGGCCACGCGGATCCTGCTCACGCCGCAAGGTGTGCCGCTGACGCAGGACCTGGTGATGGAACTGGCCACGCATCAGCGCCTATTGCTGATCGCCGGCCATTACGAAGGGTTTGACGAGCGGATTTCCACCGGCCTGTCGCCAATGGAAATCAGCATCGGCGACTATGTGCTGTCCGGCGGAGAGCTGGCGGCGATGGTCTTGGTCGATGCGGTGGTGCGGCTGCTCCCCGGAGCGCTGGGCCACGAGCAGGGAACGCAGGAAGAGACATTCGCGGGCGGCCTGATCGAGTACCCGCAATACACGCGACCCCGCGAGTTTCGCGGAATGGGCGTGCCCGATATTCTGTTAAGCGGCAATCACAAGGCCATTGCCGCCTGGAGACTTCAGCAGCGAAAGCTGCGCACGCAAGAACGCCGGCCAGACTTGTGGCAGGCGTATTCATCGAAGCAAGAGACCGTTTGAGAAGTAAACTTGAATCGTTTGGAAAACTGATCGTCAGGAGCCACCATGTCGCAGCGCATCATTGACTTAGTCGAGCAATCGTCGTTGAAGGCCCAGCCATTGCAGTTCAGCATCGGAGACACCGTTGATGTCTCGACGCGGATCATCGAAGGCGAAAAGGAGCGTCTGCAGACGTTCTCCGGCACCGTGATTGCCCGCAAGGGGCGCGGGATCAACGAGACGTTCATCGTCCGCCGGATCGTCAACAACGAAGGCGTGGAGCGCGGCTTTCCAGTCCACTCCCCGTACATCGCCAGCATCACCGTCCGCCGCAGCGGCGAAACCCGCCGCGCCAAGCTCTACTACCTGCGCGACCGCGTGGGCAAAGCGGTGCGGTTGGTGGAAAAGCGCAAAGAAAAAGCCGCCCCTGCCAAGGCCGTAGAGGCAGTCGAGGCCCAGACGCCGGAGCTGGCTGGGGCAGCGAGCTGATTCAACAAAAGGACCGGCCAAAGTTTTGCAAACACACGACGACGATTCGTGGAAGCTCCATGAATCGCTGTGGCCGTAGGGACGCCGTCGAGCTTTCCATGCAACGCTCTCACAAGTCGGCAGAAGAGTAGCTCAACGGTATGCCCCTCATAACCGCACTCTCCAGCCTGCTGAGTGCTGTTCTCTTTGTCCCAATGGCATCGGCCAGCTGCTGGTGGGTCACCACCTTGCTCTCTCGTAATTCACGAACCTCGTCCCCATCAGTGTTTATTCCCCTCCATCAGTGATCAAGAACGCCATCCCTTCATCCGCCGTGTATCATGAGCGGCATGTCCCGAATTCATCCCCGCCTCCGCCTCATCCTGCTCCTCCTGGCCTTCAGCAGTTCGCGCGGCAACTTTGCACGCCGTTGACCTCGCCGCTTCCACCGAGTCCGGCCTATGCGTTGTTGTGCCCGCCGATGATGGACGAACCCTCTGCGCATTGGCGCAGAATGGCCGTGTGCTGGTGCAGGGGCTGACGATTGACGATGCCGCGACGGGTCGTGTTCGCCAGTCGATCCAATCCGCCGGCCTGTATGGCGTGGCCAGCGCCATTCGCCCGCTCAGTACGAAGACGCTGCCGTATGCCGACAACCTCGTGAACCTTTTGATCGTCGATGCCGATGCGCTGGGGCCCCAGTCGCCGGCGCGTGAGGAGATTTTGCGCGTGGTGCAGCCCGAGGGAGTTGCCTGCGTGAAGCGGGGCGGCCAATGGGAAAAGATCATCAAGCCCCGCCCCGCCGAGATGGACTCCTGGACCCACTTCGATCACGACGCCGGCGGAACTGGTGTTTCTCATGACAAGCTGGTGAAGCCATCCACGGCCGTGCAGTGGCGGCTTGAGCTCCAGGAATATTGGGGCCTGGGCGGCAACCCGGCCGCGTATCGCCCTTACACCGGCTTTCGCCTGGCCGGCGAAAACGCGTTCTTCCTCTACAGCGAATCCAAGGTTGGCGAAAAGGGCGAGAAAGATTCCAATGTCATCTTCGCGGTGGGGCGCGACGCGTTCAACGGCCTGCCAATCTGGAAAACCAGCGCTGTCAGCACCGGCAGCGGCACGGCCCAGGAATATCAATTCGCCGCCGACGCCGACCACGTTTATACGTTCATCCAGAACGAGGGCTTTCCGGTGGCCCTCGACGCCAAGTCGGGGAAAGTGGTTCGCACCTATGACAAGGCCGGCAAGCTTCCCGCCCGCGGCGAGAAACTCGCCACCGCCTACCTGATGCTCCGCGCCGCCGAGGGGCTGCTGTTTGAAACCAGCCGCGACACGTTCTACGTTTTGGACGCCAGCACGGGCGAGCGGAAATGGACTTATCAGGAAAAAGAAGGCTACGTTTGTTTCCCGCGCGTGCTGGCCAAAGAAAAGCGCGTGCTGCTTGAAGTGGTCGAGGCCGACGCCGCGAAAATCCAAGGCCGATGGGGCAACCTCAAATCGTCGGCGCTGTTATGCCTCGACCTGCAAAATGGCAACGTCCTTTGGCGCAGCAGCGACTTGAAAGACACATCGCTCGGCCAGCTCATTCAAAGCAACGATCGCGTCTACGCCTTCTGCCCGGCTGGCATCGGCGCCAGCGACATTAAATCTCCCGGCGGCGTCGTCGCCTGCCTCGACGCCAGAACTGGAAAGCTGCTCTGGAAAGGCCCCAACTTCAACTGGGGCTACAACCTGATCGTCCGCGATGGCCAGCCCTTCTTCGCAACCCCCGACGCGCTCAATGCCGTCAACGTCGACACCGGCGTCCCCGAAGCATTCTGGAAAGCCGGATATAACAACCGCTGCAACCGCACGGCCGCCACCGACGATTGGGTCATCATGGGCCTGGGCGAGTTCATCGACCGCCAGGGCGCTGCCACCGTCCGCGGCATCTCTCGCAGCGGCTGCGCCAGGGCGCCTTCCCAGCCAATGGCCTGATTTACTACACCCCCAACACCTGCGGCTGCATCACCCAGCTTCGGGGGCATCTTGCCTTGTCGGCCCAAACCATTCTCACCCCCATCGCCGACTCAAGCCGCCTCGAAAAAGTCGGGATCAGTGCACTCACCGGCGCTGCGGCCAAGTCCACTGACTTGACTGGGCCCATCGCCGCCGAATGGCCGGCGCAAATTTCTAACGGAGCGCTCCTGACGCCGGCGGTAACGGAGGGCGGGCGAACCTATGTCGCGATTATCCACGAGCACCGCCTGGAATGCCGTGAAGGCGAAAAAGGCATCTGGTCGTTCACGGCCGGCGGCCGAATCAGCCAGCCGCCGCTGCTTCACGACGGCCTGTGCTATTTCGGCTCGCACGATGGCTGGGTCTATTGCCTGAGCGCAAGCGACGGCGAATTGCAGTGGCGCTTTTTGGCCGCCCCCTCCGAGCGCAACATCGTGAGCCACGATCAAGTTGAATCAAGTTGGCCCGTCTACAACGTCGTGCTCCACGAACAAAAACTCTGCTGCACGGCCGGCCTCCACCCCGAAGCCGGCGGCGGCATCTTCGCCTGGGGCCTGGACCCCAAAACCGGCGCAATCGCCTGGCAAAAAGTATTCAAACGCTCCGAAATCACCGGAAAAACCGGCCTAAAAATCGCCCCCAACCGCGTGATGAACAGCCCCCTGCAAACCAACGGCAAAACATTGTCCATCGTCGGCCTGGATTTCGCCCCGACCGACACAGACGCGGACATTCATCAACGCATCGATACCGGAAGCCTGGGCGACAAGAACCGGAATCTGGGATGGACGATCCGGGGGACGGAGGTTAAAGGCAGATAGAGGTGGGCCTGCGGCTGGCCGCGCGAGGCACAAGACTGCAATCCGACTGCACGAACTACCGAATTCACCGTTTAAAAATCGGCATCGTCGGTAGTGGCAACGGGTCCGGATGCACAATACACCAATCCACTACCCGCTCCGACACCAGGTAATACGGACTCCCATCGCCACTCACGTCCGGATCTTCGCGATCCCGGATGATCGTCCGTATCGCTTCACGAATTTCTTCCAGTTCTAAATCCGAGAACGTTTCCGGATCGCTGATCTGCTCCCGCACGAACCGCAACATCGGTGAACTCTCATCGTTCCAATTGATATTGCCGTTTCGATAAGCCTCATCCGTCAGCTTCCCCGCAATCCGAATCAGCTCCCCCTGCAAAGTTGAGGCGCGACCCTGCGCGGGAACCAGTTCCGCCCACAGCCGCTTGTGTTCACTCCTCCAGTTGTTGTCTTTGGACACTTGCGTACCCCTGTTGTTAATCGATTGCGGCGCACCGGCTGATTAACACGTCTCATCCGGGCAATTAAAGACATGCGGAACTGAATTCACCGTCCCAAAACGATATCAATTTCCGCCATGACAAGTCCGGCCCACCAGACGTCGCCCTAGCTGAGGGCTACCAAGTTTCCCGCCTGAGAACGCTCCCAGCAGCCTTCTTCGCGAAGTCGATGCCATCTTGACCAACCCGTTTACAAACATCGTTCATCGCTTGCGTAACCGCATCCGGCGAATGACGGGTGATGTACTCCAATACCGCCTCGCAATAGAGCTGGCTACGCGTCTTGCCGGTGTGGCGCGCGTATCGTTCGGCCTTGCGAAAGACACGATCTGGAACGGTGATAGCCGCTTTCATGCTGTAAACTATACCCCATTCCGTAAGCGGATTCCACGCACACAGCCGAAGCGCCCGACGCGCCCCTCCACCCCGGCCGATACCCTCTGAACCTCGCGCGAGCTCTGTTTGCACTACGCTCTTCACACGGCCCAGCAGCGGCGAAAGTGGGCTTCGTAGTTGTGCATAAGTGAGAAACACCCAGCAGAAAATCTGGCTTCGGTACAAGAAGAGAGTCGAGTTCCAAAGCTTCAGATACCCCACCAGAAAGCTTGCATGCCAGTTCGTGAAAATTCGTGGCCGCGTTTCTTAGGGATCATTTCCGGGCAACTGCTGTACTGCTGGACCTCTGATCGCTTCTTCACGTCGGCGCGATGAAAATTGGAGGACTCTCATCGCTGGATTACACTTTTCTCTACAGTGACACCTTGTAAAGGAGCCCCCTTATGGACGAAACTCTCAAACAACTCATCGCCGGCCCCGACGGCAAACCCACCCGCGAGATCGACCTCTCCAATCTCGCCAACGGCACCGTCACCGTATACACCCCAGACGGCCCCACCCCTTATACCCTTAAAACACTCTCGGAACTCTACGGCGCGGGCACCGGCCTGGATACTCTTGATCCCAAAGACGAAACCTTCATGCCACTGATGCTGCGCATTGAGGAAGATATCGCCACCACCTACGAGAAGCGTCCGTCCCTCACCGACGCTGACGTCATCCTCGCTCTGAAGCCGCTGACCATGGACCCCGAAGCTCCCACGCAATCAGACCTGGTCCGAGAGCAAGTGGAGGTTGGCCTGCGGATGGTGCTGAGCATCAACGACTACTCCCGCCAGGATGTGAAGATGGCGCTGAAGAAAATTCTCAAGTCCGTTGAGCGCCACAATCGCATCGATGGCCAGCGCGGCTATTTGACTTTCATCGCGGATTTCTTCGGCCGGCGATAAGGAAGCTCACCCTCCCGCCGACGCCATCAACCCCTCCAGATTCCCCCCAAGAATCTTCCGCACCTCCTCATCGTTCAAGCCCGCCTCTCGAAAAACCTCTAGGTGTTCGTCAAACACCTCTCGCCGCCACCCGCGCGGAAAGAAGGTCGAATCGGTTCCAAACAGCAACCGCCCCGCCCCCATTACATTCACGGCCTGCCGCAGCACCTGCGCCTTGCTCGGTCCTCCATCCAGATACTTCGCCCATCCCCCAATCCCCGAAGTATCCGCGTACACATTGGCCGCCTGATCGGCCAGCATCAACAGCTCGCGAAACATTCCTGAACCCAGATGCGGCACCACAAACCGCGCCTGCGGAAACTCGGTGCAAGGCCGTAGCAGGTTCAGTGGGTTGGCCAGCGTGCCTTCATACGCGGCCGGCAGACCAAGCTTGTTTCGAAACGCCACCTTCAAAACCCCGCAATGCACCATGACGTTCATACGCCGCAAATTGGCCACCTGCAAGAGCGCATACACCGCATCAGAGGTCATTGAGAATCGGAACAGCCCTGGGAATAGCGCCAGCCCGCGAAAGCCCAGCGTCACCGCCTTTTCCAGCATGGCCAGTGCTCCCTGGGCCAGCGGGTTAATCATGACGTATCCTGTCAGCCTGCCGCTGGCGGCCGCGATGCCGGCGTTGGCCTGCTCCAAGTCTCCCGGCAGCGTATGAATGCCAACGGCCCGATCCACGCCATGCTTTTCCAACTCCGCGACCCACCGCCGGCCTACTTCCGCCCCATCGGCCGGCGGAACGTCCCACTCCAATCGCCGCGCGACGGCCGCCGCGTCGGTGCTCATCCCCGCCTGTTGCCCAAGATTTGCCAGGAAACTCTGCGTCAGGAAATGCGTGTGGGCATCGAATACGCGTACTTCGCCAAAGGTAGTCTGGATCATGCCGCGCCCACACCTTCCCGCCGTTAAACTCAAACTTAAGCCTCACGCGACTTCTTCATCCCCGAATAGTCCCGCGCTGCCAGTCTCGGGCGGCCTCCACTTCAGGCCTAGATGCTCATAGGCAAGCTTCGTCGCCCGCCTTCCCTGCCGCGTGCGCATGACAAACGCGATCTGCAACAGGTAGGGCTCGATCACGTCCACCAGCGTGTCCACTTCCTCTCCCATCGTGGCAGCGATCGCCTCGATCCCGGCCGGCCCGCCCGCGTAAACCTCGATCAGCGTGCGCAGAAAAACCCGGTCCTGCTCGTCCAGCCCGCGCGCGTCAATGCCCTCCAGATCGAGCGCTGCCTGCGTCATGGGCATGTCGATTTTCCCTTCGCCTGCGCACGGTGGCGAAATCCCGCACGCGCCGCAACAGGCGATTGGCGATGCGGGGCGTCCCGCGGCTGCGGCGTGACAACTCCCACAACGCGGCATCCTCCGATTGCACTTTCAGCAATATGGAATTGGCCCGCAAAATCTCATGCAGCGCCTCGGGTGCATAAAATTCCAGGTGCCCCGAAATCCCAAAGCGCCCGCGCATCGGCCCCGTCAGGGCGCCGATCCTTGTCGTCGCCCCCACCAGCGTAAAAGGAGGAATAGGCACCGTCACCGTCCGCGCGTGCGCTCCCTGGTCCAGCGTGATATCAACCTTGAAATCCTCCATCGCGGTGTAAAGGAATTCCTCCACCGGGGCCGGCAGGCGATGAATCTCGTCGATGAAAAAAACGTCTCCCTGGTTCAACTTCGTCAGGATCCCCACCAGATCAATCCCCTTGGTCAGCGCAGGCCCATTGGTCACGTGTACCTGCGCCCCCACCTCGTTGGCAATCACATGCGCCAGGGTCGTTTTCCCCAGCCCCGGCGGCCCATGCAGCAGCGTATGCTCCACAGGCTCCTTCCGAGACCGCGCGGCCTGCACGGCAATCTTCAGCTTCTCGATCAGCGGCGCCTGGCCGATATATTGCTCAAACCTCTGCGGCCGAAGCGCAAAATTAAAGCGAGTCTCATCCTCACCCGAAGATTCACCCGAAACAATCCGCTCTCGCGCCATGACGACAGTTTTAGCCAGACTCACAGGCATCACAAGCGACATGGAAACACCAACTGCTCCGGCAAACCCCATTTCCTATCCCCAAATCATGGCGCGGGCACCCCGCCAAACTCCCTCTCCTACTCCGTGCTGAGAAATTAACGAACAAACGAAACCGGCTAAAACGCGAACATATTATACCCGCGCCGTTCGCATTCTCAACATCTCCCGCACCAATCCATCCGTTGTCTTCAGCGTCGGCGCAGACTGCCGCACCCGTTCCAAAAGTTGCTCGGCGTCCAGCCGCCGCTCGCCCAGCGCCATCAGTGACAAAATCGCATCCTCCTCCGACGCCGACCAGCGCGTGCCGCCGGCCGGGATGCTCTTGCCCGTGTAGGCGGCCGCGAATTTCTGGGTCTTTCCCGCCAACTCCGCGACGATCAACTCCGCCGTCCGTTTTCCCACGCCGTTCAGCCCCACAAGAAACCGCGTGTCACGCGCCTCAATAGCTTGCGCGATCTCGGCCGCCGGCACCGCCAGCGCCCGCAGCGCCGTCTTGGGGCCAATCCCCTTCACGGTCGTAAATAAATTGAAAAACTGCTTCTCTTCCGGCCTTAAAAATCCAATCAGCCGCGGCTCCAGATTCCCCCGCGCCGCATCCCCCTCCAGATAAAGAATGGTATGAAACGTCATCTCGCGGCCCACGCCGCTCTGCAAAAGCGGCACATCCGACGCCGGCACCAGCAGTTCATAAACCACCGCCCCCACGGTCAAATGCACCCGGTCTTCCTCCACGCGCCGAAGCTCGCCAGTCAATGCGGAAATCATAAGTGCGGGGATTGTAACCACCCCAGGCGCTAACACCCGAATCAGTTGAATCGGCTTTCGGAATTGGCGTCTCGGGGCGGATTGAGCATCAGCCCCAAAGCCCCTGCAGTTGCTCTTTGTCAGCCACGCCCAGCGGAAATTTCTTGCTCAGCGGGTGATCGGCAATCCCCGCATACTGGCGGAGCGCCAGATGAATGTGCTCCGGCCGAACTGCGCACCCCGCCTTCCTTGTCACAGGCCAATGTCTTGGCGTTGATCGGAACGTGAAACTGTTTTTCATCCGTCGCCCCCAGCACGCGATTGCCCTTGATCCCGGCCCCCATGAACATGATCGACCCAATCGACCAGTGGTCCTTGCCGTTGCCGTTGTTGTAGTTGGGAGTCCGGCCCATCTCGCTTTGGATCACCAGCACCAGCTTCTCGCGAATGTTCAACTCCTCAGCGCGGCGCATCACGTAGGCGATGCCGGCCAGGAATTCGGGGATCAGCTTCATCTGGTCTTTGTCGTTGTTGGCGTGGCTGTCGAACTGGCCGATGTTGAGATTGGCTGAAACACAGACGCCGGCCTTGAACGAAGCGAGCGCGATTTCGGCCTGCTGCGATAGCCGCTCTTTGGGGCCCTTGGCGGGAATGTACGGCGTGATGCGCTGCAACGCTTTGGAGTTCACCTGCGCCGCGTAGAGCATATTTTCCGACCGCTCCTGGCGCGGAAGGCGCGGCTGGCGTGCCTGCAACGCGTTGTCCTCGCGCAGCGCCTCCTCGATTCGCCCAATCGTAAAATCGTCGTGATAGGGCGAACGGACGTTTCCGTCCACCGCATCCGCGTTGGCGATCCGCTGCAGTGACGGCAGATACGGAACGCGCGACATGGCCACCACGTTCCCCGTCGCTGAATAGTTGCCAAAGGTCAGAAACGACAGCGGACAGCTCGGCCCTTTGCACGCGGCCACCAGCGCGGCAAACGTGGGATAAGCAAGGCTGTCGAGCTTCCCCGTCGCCATGTAGCGCGCGCCCGGCGAATGGTTGTTCACCGAATAATCCAGCCCGTTCAACACCAGGAGCTCGTTTCCAAACTCGTTGAAAAACTCCTCGTTGCTCATCCCGTCCTGGATGTGCTTTTTGGTGGGGGCGAACTTGTGCTGGCCTTTGGTGAGGATCTCATCGTCCTTGTAGAGCCGGTTGATGCCGCCGGCCCCCTTGGGGTCCATGAGATAGGTTGTATCCCAGCCGCCCGAGGCGTTAAACACGAGGTAAAAAGGGCCGTCATAAGGCGGATCTTCCTTCGTTGCCGCCGCCAGCAGCGAGCGCACGCCGCCGGGACACGCCAGACCAAGCCCAACCAGGCCGCACATTTTCAGGAAGTCGCGTCTCATGATTATTCGTATAAAAATTCGTGTTGACGGAGCAGATAGGTGATGACGGCGCGCCACGCGCGAACGGTGTATTTCGGATCCGGCACGGGCTTTAGCAATCCCTGCCGGCAGGTCCATTTCTCTTCGTTGTCCAACTTGTGTTTTGCGGCATCGCCGACGATGCCGGCGAAGAGGTTGAACGTGTGATCGACGGCCGCCGAATCAGGCGCGTCATTGTGCCCCAGCACCAGCTCGTGCAGGTGAACGATGGTGTGCCGAATCTTCGCATCCGCCTCGGGCGACGCGCCGGGCAGCACATCGGGCTCGATCTGGGGGAACAGCCGCCGCTCGGCCGGCGCCCGGCTGAAATCGAGCGACGTTTCCCTGCACGCCACGTCGTTGGCCATGATGCGCTGGATCGCCCCCATCGCCCCGCTGGGATCGGAGGCGCGCTCGGTGACTTCCTTGGAATCGATCCCGCCGTACAACATCGAAAGCTGCTCGTCCATCTTCCCCCACGGCCGGCCAAAGATGGCCTTCACTTTCCGTTCCACCTGCTCGGGCGCAAGCATCCTGCACAGCCCGACATCATCCAGCTCAACCCGCCGCGCGGGATCCAAGCCAACCGACGCCACTCCGTCGGCACGGTAAAAACTCGACAATGCCCAGTCCTTGAAAACACTTTTCAGGTTGAACCCGCCCTGCGCGAATTTCGTTGCCATTGCTTCAACCTGCTTGCGCTGCTCCTGATACGCCCGCTGCCGCGCTGCATAAAGCGGATCGTCCAGGTCCTTGGGCGCCAGCAGTGTCTTTCGGCCGGTCATCAGATAATGCACGTGCTCCACCATCGCCACCGCAAAACGTGGATCTTTCACCGTGCGCTCGCCAAGCCATTGCAGCGCCCGCCAGCGCTCTTCGGCCGGCAGATCTTCTCCCTCGTAACCCGGCTGGAACATGTCCTTAAACCACCCCCCTTTTCGCAGGCCGTACACGCCCTCAAATTTCCAATAGTTCTGAAACAGCCCGGCCACCGGATCAAGCGTCTTGTGGCAGATCACGCACTCCGACGCCTGCATTGTCGGAACCGGATACTTCGCCGTGACGGCCGCCGCATCGGAAACCCGCGCTGCCAGTTCCAGAACATCCACGCCCAGGAACTGCTGGTAAAACATCCGCGCCCGTGCGCGGTTGCGATTGGTTTCCGTCGTCGGATAACGCTTCATGTATTGGAAAGTGCTGAGGATGCCAGCGTGCGGATAAAAGCCAGTGGCCGACTCCTGATTATCCTCTTTAGTCCGCCCCACCAGGGCCTTGAGCTTCACCGGAATATATTCAAACGGATCTTCCGGATTCTTAAATTTTGGCCGAAGCTCGTCATACAGGCCGTAACCGCGCGCGGTGTACGGCGTCACCATGATGTAGTCGGCCGTGATGATCTCCGTGAAAGGCCGATCTTCGCGAACGATGTGATCGATCAGCATCATCGGCTCGCCGAGGATGGCCTTGCGGTAATCGCCCGACAGTTTGTAGCGCGCCTGCTGTCGCTGCTTTTCGTCGGAGATGTGGCTTAGATCAAATTTCTCGGCCCACCCGCGCGTGGTGCTGAAATGCTCGTACGACAGCGGCGTTTTCCGGGACATCGTCGTAGCCGGTGGTGAGGAAGATGTCGTTAAACCCCTCGCGCAGACGCGTGTAAAACGCCTCCTCTTTCATCACCGCATCCATCACGCCGGGAATAGCCTTCAACCCCTCCTTGCCCACCAACGTCATCTCCGCATCGCTCGGCAGCCGCCCCGCCAGCGACAGCGTGAGTCGCCGGAGCAGCTTGCGATCATCCAGCATCGCAATGCCGTCAAAGAACGGCCGGGCATTTTTGTCCTGAACAATCACGGCCGGCCGAGTTGTTGACGCAGGGCCCCCCACACGCTGCACAAATTCCGCCAGCAACCGATAACCCATTGAATCCGGCTTCAACTGTTGTTTGCCGCCGTGCTTCAACTTGCCGACAACCTTCAGCAGCATGCGCGAGTCATCCCCTTCCTTCACCCGAGCCATCTGCACAAAGGCAAGGTGATTGTGCTTCAGCGCCTCGTCCTTCTCGTGTCCCTTGCTCTTCTGGGGATCCAGCAGGATAAACTTGCTGTCCTCCGCATCGCCCCCCTCTTTGTGACATTCCAGACAAGACTGTGCCCCAATCTTTGGCCAAATTTCATCCAGAAAAAAATCCCTCCCCGCCGCCATACAAGCCGGACCGGTGTATACCTTGGCGTCATCCGCCCGCGCGGTTGCTGGGACGAGGCTGAAGAGGATCACAAAGAAAAAAGCTCTCAATGCCATGATCGCTCACCCGGCTCCACAAATAATCTGAATCTGCACCATCGTATCATCTTCTATATATGTGCAGCGTCCATCCCGTTGCGAACCTATCAGGCAATAGACCTACGCCTACGCTGACTGACTACTGCTTACTGACCTGAACCCTGACCTGAACCCTGAACCCTGAACCCTGAACCCAACCCGAACCCCCACAACGTCCCATACTCCCCCCTTTCCCACTATTATCGCCCTGTCCATTCCCGGTCCCGATAACCAACTACCACCCAACCCCCCTCAAGAACCCGCCGATCCATTCAGCAACGACCCAACTGAAAGGGCCAAGCTCACATGGATCGCACCGAAAACAACAACCACCTTCACCCCCTCCTGGAGCCCCTTGAGGACCGCGTCCTCTTCTCCACCTTCTATTTGGCCCCGGGCGGCGATGATGCCAATTCCGGCCTCTCACCCTCCCAGGCCTGGCGATCCCTTGCCCGCGCCGGCCAGGCCG
The DNA here is from genome assembly GCA_963788015.1 of uncultured Phycisphaerales bacterium. Taxonomy (GTDB): domain Bacteria; phylum Planctomycetota; class Phycisphaerae; order Tepidisphaerales; family Tepidisphaeraceae; genus JBBRHH01. The sequence goes on along the minus strand of CAWBEY010000002.1, from coordinate 96,904 downwards.
CCTTTTCCGCCGGCGACCGCCTCCTCCTCCAGGGCGGCGCAACCTTCCGCGGCCAACTTTATTTTGGCCCCGACGATCACGGCACGTCCGATAACCCCATCACCGTCTCCTCCTTTGGCCAGGGCCGCGCCACCATCAATGCCGGCGGCGGCACCGGCATCTTCGTCTACAACACCGCCGGCCTCACCCTTCAGAACCTTCGGATCCTGGGCTCCGGCGCCAAATCCAACCACGGCGACGGCATCCACTTCTACAACAACCTCAGCCACGACACCCTGCTCAGCCACGCCTACGTCAACAACGTCGAATCCAGCGGCTTTGGCGGATGCGGCGTCTCAGTCGGCGGCTGGAACGGCTTCTCCGGCTTTAACGATGTGCGAATCACCAATGCCAAACTCCACGACAACGCCAGGGCTGGCCTGATGACCTACGCCCCACGCGTCAGCGTTCATCAAAACGTCTACGTGGCCCAGGTAATCGCCTACAACAACACCGGCATCGCCCGCTCTACCGTTAACACCGGCAGCGGCATCGTGCTTGGCTCAGTCAACAACGCCACCATCGAATGGTCCGTTGCCCACGACAACTCGCGCCTTGGCCATGGGGCTGTGGGCATCTGGGCCTACGATTCCAACAACGTCACCATCCAGCACAACGAGTCCTATCGCAACCGCACCACGGCCGGCGACGACGGCGACGGCTTTGATCTCGACCGCAACGTCACCAATTCCACGCTTCAGTACAACTATTCCCACGACAACGACGGCTCAGGGTTTGGGCTCTATCAAAACGGATTGGCTGGCCACTATTTCAACAACGCCGTTCGCTACAACATCTCCCAGAACGACGGCCAAAAAAATGGCTACGGCGGCATCGACATGTGGGGCCCGGTGCAGAACAGCGTGATCGAAAACAACACCGTCTTCGTCACTCCCTCCGCCGCCCACCCGGCCGCCATGCGCATCATCAGCGACGTGAGTCAACTGAGCGGCGTTGAGGTGCGAAATAACATCTTCCACACCACCGGCGGCGCACCGTCCTCAACCTGGCCGCCTCGGCCGGCCTTACCTTCCAGAACAACGATTACTGGTCCAGCGGCAGCGCCTTCCAAATCCACGACTCAGGCAACACCTACTTCAGCCTCGGCGCCTGGCGCGCGGCGCGTTCCAGGAACGCATCGGCAACACTGCCACCGGCTTCAACCTCGACCCCCACCTCTCCAACCCCGGCCACGGCCAAACCTTCGGCGACGCCTCCAACCTCTTCCAACTCTCCGCCTACCGCCTCTCGGCATCTTCTCCCCTGGCCAACGTAGTGACGGCCGATTCCGTCAATCCAAGCGACCAGGATTTTTACGGGATCACCCACCAGGGAACTCAACTCATCGGCGCCATCGGGACAGAACCTCCACCCCAGGCAAGACACGCAGGCCGGGCGGCTGCCTAAGATGCGTCCATTGAAATTATCCATCCCGCAATCGCACCGCCGTCGGTGCTTAGCGACCATTCGCCTCGCTCGAAATGCCATTCGCGGGAAGCGACGTATTCATCGATCTCATCGGACAACTGCCCCCAGCCTGCGTGATCAAATTGAACGGGCCATCCCGTAGCATCGAACGCGGCTTCCAAATCGCCGCCATCCACAAGCAATGTTATTGTTGCCGTGTCATCATCCATTTCGATGGATATCTTTGGACGTCGTGTCGCATAGCATCGCAACGCCATCTCTTCGACGGCCGCCCGAATTTCACATTCAATATCCACTCGCCTTGCCTGCCCTTCGAGCGACTCATCACGCGGACTTCAGCGTGGGCACCTTGCCCACGCGCGTCGTCACCTCCACACCCAGAGCGTCCAATATCCGTGCGGCCCGTTCAATCGTCACCCCGTAATATTCGTTCCGCTCATCCCGTGAGACCTGCGATTCATAGACTCGAAGCTTCTCGGCGAAGTCCCTTTGCGACAAACCCGACGCGATGCGAGCGCCAATGAGCAGTTGCCCGATACCGTGAAGGTTTCGAACCTCATCAAACTCCCACGCTTCAGTCGGTCATACGTCTCTGTCTCATCCTTCATCTGATCAACAAAGATTCGAGTGGGATTTAATGCTCGTTCAATTTCCGCAGGTCGTAAGCCTTCAGCCGCCAGTTCTTGCCCGCGCTCCCGGAGCAACGCCTCCGCCTGCTCAATGCGTTTGCACGAGTTCTCATATTCGAGATCTGTGCAAATCATGACACACCTCCACTCCCGGATGAACCGGACGCAACTAACATACCTGCCTCTGGACAAAACCGGCGCCCCGCCCAACACTGGCCCCACCCCATGCCCGACCCTCCCCCCCAACCTCCCCCCGGCCTCCAGCTCGCCCCGGGCGTCTATGCCCCGGAATCCGCACTTCGCTTCTCCTTCGCCCGCAGTTCCGGCCCCGGCGGCCAGAACGTTAATAAGGTCAACACCAAGGTCGATTTCTGGGTCCCCATCTCCGCCCTCATCGGCCTGCATCCTGACGCCGCCCAGCGTCTCCGCGCCCTCGCCGGCCGGCGTCTCACGCAGGCTGATGAAATTCACATCAGCGCCCAGTCCGAACGCACCCAGGACACCAACCGCAGCGAAGCCCTTGCCCGCCTCCGCGAGCTGCTCGTCGAAGCGCTCCACCGCCCCAAGACCCGCCGCAAAACCAAGCCCTCGTACGGCGCAAAGCAGCGCCGCCTGGCCTCGAAGAAAAAACGCTCTGAGGTCAAATCCACCCGCCGCCGCGCCATCGGCGATTGATACGACACCCACCTATTTCACCGGCTGCGTTGCGCAAGGAGCAAACTCCTTGCACACTCGCAGCAGTTCCTCATCGCTCTTGCAATCCCGCACCGCCGAGCTCACCAGACCACCTTCGTTGCCCCGCGCCGTCGCAAACCCCTCCCGAATCGCCGCCCCCGTATATTGCAACAATATCAAATCCGCCACATGCCTGCCGCCGGTCGGCACGCGGAATGGCCGGGCGGTCACAAAGAACAGCGCACTGGCCGCCGGCGCCAGCCAAACCCATCGCCCCCAACGCCCCTCCAATTTGCTTGACATCCCCCCCTTCTCCATCAACGCCGCCGCCACTCCAATCGCCAGCCCCGGCAAAAAAACCTGCAAATAACCGATCGCTCCCATATGCCCCACCATAAAAAATAGGCACGCCGGCACGATCCACAACAGCAAAAACGTTCGTCTCTGGTGCAACCCATCGACTTCCTCCCGCCCTCGCGAAGTTCCGCCGCTCCACAACCTCCGCACCACCAGCACCACCAGCAGCGGCATCGACAACACCAGGTAATATCCCAGCTTCAACACTTGGAGCCCGATCAGCCTCACTGCCCGCGCCATCGACGGCGCTGGCCAGTTTGCTCTTTCCGCAATCACGCTCACATGCAGTTTCCGCTGCACATACATCGCGATCTCAAAGATCGGCATATGGAACGTCGCCCGCCGCTCCACCCCGCGGTCCACGTCCGTGGCCGAGAGCTTTGAGTAGTCGTAGTGCGTCGGCATCATCACCTGCATCTCGAACGTCGAGATAAACCCCTGCTGCCGCATGTAAGCGTTGGCCGTCGATTGCCATGCAATCACGATCACCGCCGCCACCACCCCCTGCACCACCACCTCCCACCACGCGCACCGCGCCCGCACCACGCCATAGATCCACAGCGGCAACAAAAACCCTAGCATCGTCGGCCGCACCGCTGCGCCCACGGCCAGCGTCAACGTCGCCAGCATCGAAAGTCGCACCGATCTCCGCGCCACCGCATGCCACGCCAGATCCGCAAAGCTCACCGCGATGAACCCCTCGACCGTATTGTTGGCTGCCATCGTGCTCAGCGCCAGCGTGTTCACGCTGAACGTATACGCCGCCGCCGCCAGTGCCGCCGCCCGCACCCCAAGCCCCATCGCCCGCGCCAGATGATACGTCACCGCCGTCGCCCCCAGCGCCGCCACCAGGCTGATCAGCGAAAATGTGGTGTTGATATTCCCCACCAACCCATTCACCACCCGCCCCAGCCAACAATACCCGATATACCCCGGCGGATGTGCGACGTGCAGCCTCAGCGCCCCCATGCAATAATTCAGCGAATCCCCCGCAAATATCCGCCGACTCATAAACGGCAACCGCACCGCCAGCGCCGCCAGAATCAGCAGGATCGGCACCCAAATCCGCCCTCCATTTCCCCGCGGCTCTGAATGGTGATTCGGCAAACTCATCACGACTTTCCAAGGTTGATCCACTTCGCATCAGCGCACAAAAAGGCACGAGTCTTTCGACCCGTGCCTTTACTTATCCGAACATCGCATCTTTGTCAGCCGTTACCGCCGCCCTCCCCGATCCCCACCCCGGCCTCCGCCGCCACCACCCCCGCGCCCGCCACGGTCGCCGCCCCGGCCACCACGGTCTCCACCACCACCCCCGCCGCCACCTTCGCCGCCGCCACCTCCCGCATGTACGGGTTCCGGATCGGTGTTCCCTTCATCCTTCATCGCCGCCTTGCGTGACAGCTTGATGCGGCCGGTGTCGTCGATGTTGATCACCTTCACGCGTACCTGGTCGCCCAGCTTGATGATGTCTTCGACACGGTCCACATACTTGTCCGAAAGCTCGCTCACATGCACCAGCCCATCGGTGTCGGGCGCGATCTCCACGAACGCGCCAAACTCGCGAATGCTCACGACCTTGCCTGCGTAAATGGTCCCCACCTTCACCTCCGCCGTCATCGCCTCCACCATCGCCTTGGCCGAATAAACCGCCGCGGCATCCACAGAGCTGATGTACACCGTGCCATCGTCCTCAATGTCGATCTGCGCGCCGCTCTCTTCCTGGATCCGCTTGATGTTCTTGCCGCCCGGGCCAATCAGCTTCCCAATCAGCTCCGGATTGATCTTCACCGTCTCAAGCCGCGGAGCAAACTGGCTGATTTCCGGCCTGGGGGCCGGCAACACCTTGGCCATCTCCGCCAGAATCACCAGCCGCGCTTCCTTCGCCCGGTGCAGCGTCTCGCGAATAATGTCGTACGACAATCCTTCAGTCTTGATATCGAGCTGAATCGCGGTGATCCCTTCGCTGGTTCCGCACACCTTAAAGTCCATGTCGCCAAAGTGATCTTCTTCGCCGATGATGTCCGTCAACAGCGCCCGCCGATCTCCTTCCTGCACCAGCCCAACCGAAATGCCGGCCACCGGCCGCGTGATCGGCACCCCCGCGTCCATCAGCGCCAAACACCCGCCGCAACTCGACGCCATCGAGCTTGATCCGTTGGATTCCAGAATGTCGCTGATAATCCGCACCGTGTACGGAAACTGATCGACGCTCGGCAACACCGCCAGCAACGACCGCTCCGCAAACGCCCCATGCCCAATCTCGCGACGGCCCGGCCCGCGAATCGGCCGAACTTCGCCCACGCTGTAGCTGGGAAAATTGTAGTGCAGATAAAACTTCTGGCTGTATTCATCGATCAGCCCGTCAATCGTCTGCTCATCATCGCTGGTCCCCAGCGTCACCGTACAGAGCGCCTGCGTCTCGCCTCGCGTGAACACGGCCGAGCCATGCACGCGCGGCAACACGCCCACCTCGGATGTGATCTTCCGAATCGTCTTGTAATCCCGCCCGTCAGGCCGAACGCCATTCAAAATTGCCTCGCGCGTCACCTGCTCTTCAACATCCACAAAGATGCTGCGAATCTGCTTCTGCTTGTCCTTCGTCGCCAGGATTTGCGCATACGATGCATTGGCGTCGGTGCTTGCCGGGGCCAGTTCCCGCAGCACCTCATCCAGCACCGCCTTCACAGCGTCCGACCGATCCTGCTTGCCGGGCTTGCCTTTTACTTCACGAATCTTGTCCGTCACCCGGCCGCGTACGGCCTCCAGCAGTTCCGGGTCAGGCGCCGTTACAACCCCCACCTTCGGCACGCCCACCTTCGCCACCAATTCCTCGATCATCCCCACGATCTCCACGCACGCCTTGTGGCCAAACTCAATTGCATCGGCCACCACGTCCTCGTCCGCCTCGCGCGATCCCACCTCGATCATGTTCACAAAATGCTTCGTCCCGGCCACCACCACGTCCATCTCGCTCTGGTCAAGCTGCTCCTGCGTCGGATTGATAATAAACTCACCATCAATCCGCCCAACCCGCACATGCGCCGTCGCGTGCAGGAACGGCACGTCGCTGATCGCCAGCGCCGCGCTGGCCGCGATCCCCGACAGCACGTCCGGATCATTCTGCCGATCCGACGCCAGCACGTTCAAATGAATCTGAACCTCGTCCTTAAAACCCTTGGGAAACAGCGGCCGCAATGGCCGATCCACCAGGCGGGCCGTCAAAATCTCCTTCGTGCTGGGCCTGCCCTCGCGCTTGATAAACCCGCCCGGGAACTTCCCCGCCGCCGCCCGACGCTCGCGGTAATCCACCTGCAACGGGAAAAAGTCGATCCCCTCCCGCGGGTTGGCTCGCACCATCGCCGCCAACACCACCGTGTCCGCATATTGAACTGTCACCGACCCATGCGCCAACTTGGCCCACGAACCCGTCTCAATAGAAAGCGTCCGCCCGCCAATCTGGCGCTCCACTCGAATCTGTTGCATGAACAATGTCCTTCTCTGGCCTGATATCAAATAAAAAAGAAAAAACCGTCATTGGTTGGCCACAGATGGACAGATCCATTCAGAAAAAGTGAATTAAACGAGGCAAGAACAACATCCAATTCTTACTTCATCATTCGTACTTCTTACTTTCCCTGCACGGATCTGTGCATCTGTGCGCCCCGGCCCCTTGCTTCCAGCTCGACCCAGGCCAATCGCCGGGCTCGCAGCAAAACCGGGCACGACTAAAAAAACCGCAGGGGCGCGCCCGATGCGCACCCCTGCGGGGTAATCAACTTATTTACGCAGGCCAAGCCGGCCAATGATCTGCTGATACCGCTCGCGGTCTTCCCGCGTCAAATACTTCAGCAAATGGTTCCGGCGGCTCACCAGCTTCAGCAACCCCCGTCGCGACGCGTGGTCCTTTTTGTGCATCTCAAAGTGCTCTCGCAACTGGTTGATCCGCGTGGTCAACAGCGCGATCTGCACTTCGGGCGAACCCGTGTCCTTCTCATGTATCCGATACTCCCCAACAATCTGCGTCTTCTTCTCAGCCGTAATCGACATCCAAATCTCCTTGACACCAAACCGCCAGTCGAAACCAGCCGCCGGTCATAAAAGGCAACCTCAGCATTCCACATAGAATGCCAAAAGTTCGCGAAAGCATAGTGAACACCCTACAACGAATCAAGCTAACCCCCTTATTCAATTGAATTCCACCAGGGGGAGCGCATCTTCACCGCCCTCCCGCGTGGAACGCGACAATCCTCCTCCACGTGACTAGTGATCAGAGTCCCTCGGCAGAAGCGGCATCTTGACGCGCGGGATGAAGCGAAGCAGGAGCGGACTGTTGTGTGCTCCTGCGCTGCTGATGTTTTGATTATTGATGCCCGATCAGACGTTGATGGCGGTGATGCGCACGCGGGTGTATTTCTGGCGGTGGCCGATCTTTTTGTGGAAACCTTTGCGCTTGATGTGCTTGATGGTGTCGACCTTTGGGCCCTTGATGGCCGAGACGACTTCAGCAGTGACGGTGGCGCCGGCGACCAGAGGCGCGCCCACGCGGGGATCGCCCTCGCCACCTACGAGCAGCACGCGGTCGAAGGTGACGGACTTGTCGTCCTGGCCAAGTTGGCGGTCGATGTCGATGGTGTCGCCGCTGGTGACTCGAAACTGGGTTCCACTGTCCTGAATGATCGCGTACATGTCGTCTCCGAAAAAATGAAGTCCCGCATGGTAGCGGCGAGGGTGGGGATGTCAATTCGCGGTGGGGATGGTTTTTCAGCCGGTTGCCGCCGAGGTGCCGTTGTCGTGTTAGATATTGCGGACTTTCCCTGCTATAATGCCGCCTCTTCCATCACGCCCTCTTGAGGGCTAATCTCATCCGGAGCTTTTGTAAAATGCCGAAACGGGCCAAGCCCATCAAAACTGTTGCCTTTGTCAGCCTTGGCTGCCCGAAGAATCTTGTGGATTCGGAGCGGATGCTTGGCCTGCTGGCTCAGGATGGGCTGTCGATCACGGCCGACGCCTCGACGGCCGACGCGATCATTATTAATACCTGTGGCTTTCTTGAGGCGTCCAAGGACGAATCACTTCGCGAGATCAACCAGGCTATTGCGATGAAAGCGGATGGGCGGTGCCAGAGAGTCGTGGTGGCCGGTTGCCTGGTTCAGCGCCACAAGACCAAGCTGCTGAACGATGCTCCGGGCATTGACCGGCTTGTGGGGGTTTTTGACCGTGAGCACATCGTTGAGGCGGTGCGAGGCGACTCAAACCCACGGCAAGCCCACGGGCATTTTCTTGGGAAATACCACGACCTTTCACGCGAGCTTGCCCAACAACTGAATTCTGGAACGCTGAGTTCTGAGCCGTTTAAGGAAACGAAGACCAACCGGCTTCCCGTCTTTGAGGACGACCGTGCCCGCCTGCGCCTCACGCCGCGACACTATGCGTTTTTGCGGATGTCAGAAGGGTGCAACCAGGGGTGCACGTTCTGCACCATTCCTTCAATCCGCGGGCTGATGCGGTCTAAGCCTATCGAGCAGATCCTTCTTGAAGCCAAAGAGCTGGCCGCCGATGGGGCTGTGGAGCTCAACCTGATTGGTCAGGACACCACGTCGTATGGCACGGACATTAACTATAAGCCGGGCCTGGCGGGCCTGCTCAAGACGCTGGATCGGGAGCTTAAGGACGTTCACTGGCTGCGGTTGATGTACGCTTATCCCAGTTGCTTCACTGACGAGATGATCAAGACCATCGCCGACTCAGCGCGCGTGGTGAAGTACATTGACATGCCCCTTCAGCACATCAACGACGAAATCCTGACGAAGATGCGCCGCCGGGTTACCCGCAGGGAGATCGAGGTTCTGCTCGACAAGCTGCGCAGATGGGTTCCGGGCATCGCCATCCGCACCACCTTCATCGCCGGCGCTCCGGGTGAAACGCAGGCCCAGCACGATGAGCTCGTGAAATTTGTTGGTGATTTTGGCTTTGAGATGATGGGGGTTTTCCCGTACAGCCAGGAGCCGGGGACGCCGATGGGCCGGATGGCGGATCAAGTTTCAGACGCTGTAAAGAAGGAACGGGTGGAGGAGCTGATGCTGGTCCAGCAGGAAGTGGCGTTTGATAAAGCCCGCGCTGCGGTTGGGCAATCACTGACGGTTCTCATCGATCGCCCCGCCGGCCGGGATGAAGAGGATGGGTACGTCGCCCGGAGCCAGTCGCAGGCCCCGGATATCGACTCAGTCGTTTTCGTGAACGCCAAGAACCTGCATCCGGGCCAATTGGTGAACGTTACGATCACGGACTTTCAGGCGTATGATCTTGTCGCGGAAGTGCCTCTTAAGAAGACGAAGAGTCTGCGCGTTGTAGCGGCCTCCTGAACGCTGCCGATCGCCGTGATCATTCGCACGTCCGCGCCGTCGCTCAATGCCCTGCCGCAACGTGCACACATGAGCTGCCTAATAGCTGAATCGACCACTTCGGCATTGATTCGATAAAGACCCACATCAAAAGGCGCCACCAGCTCCCCTCGCCTCGCCGTGCTACTCACCACCCTCATCCTCGCCCTCTTGAGCTTCAGCGTCCGGGCGGCCGAAACCGTTGATCATCGCAAAGTGAAGGTATTTGTGATCACAATTGCAAATCGAAGCGACGTGTACGAATAGCGCCGTGGGGCCGGTCGTACAGCGGTTAAAGCGGCATCTCGTCTGGCGGGGGATAGCCGTGTTGTTCCCGGCCGGTTTTGCCGTCGAATTTTTTTGTGGATTTGTAGAGTTCCAGGTGGCCGTCGGCGGCGGTGGGGGCGCATTTTGTTCTTATCGCGTCCATTTCCTGGGGGGTATAGGGTTTGAAGCCGCGGGCGATGGCCAGGTTTTGGTGGAGGACGTTGAGGGAGTCGATGCCGCTGATGGTGGTGGCGACGGGGAGGCTCATGGCGTAGCGCAGGGCTTCTTCGACGGAGATGGGCATGTTGAGGATGGCGTCGCCGCCGCCGCAGAGGCTTTTCATGCCGAAGGCGGCCATGCCGCGGCGGTTGACCTCGGGGAGGACTTCTTTTTCAAAGCTGCGGAAGGTGGCGTCGAATGCGTTGAGCGGCATCTGGGCGGTGTCGAAAGGGTAATCATGGGCCAGCATCTTGAGATGGATCTGGGGATGCTTGTGGCCGGTGAAGCCGACGAAGCGGGTTTTGCCCTGCTTTTTGGCTTCGGTGAGCGCTTCGACGACGCCGTCTTTGGAAAAGTGCCACTCGGGGTCGTTCCAGTAGACGCACTCGTGGATTTGCCAGACATCGAGGTGATCGGTGCGAAGCCGCTTGAGGGATTCTTCAAGCTGCTTCATGGCGACTTTTTTGTCTCGGCCATGCGTGCAGACTTTGGTCATGAGGATGACCTTGTCGCGCAGGCCCTGGAGGCACTGGCCCATCCAGTCTTCGCTTTTGCCGTCGTGGTATTCCCAGGCGTTGTCGAAGAAGTTAACGCCGGCGTCGACGGCTTCGTGGACGATGGTGGTGGCTTCCTGGAGAGAAGGGGCGTCGCCCAGGGAATAGCCGCCCAGGCCGATGATGGAGACGTTGATGCCGGTGCGGCCCAGGGGCTTTTGGGGGATCTTGTCTGGGCCAAGGTTGGTAAGCTCGATCTTTGTGGGCTGGGTGGCGGGCGGCTGGGCGGTTGCGGATTGGGTGATGACGGCGCTGGCGGCGGCGAAGGCGGCCTGCTGGAGAAAGTGCCGGCGGTCGGGGTTTTGGGCGATGGTCTGCTGCGTGGTCATGATCGTTGCCTGATGTGAAGGTTTGTTATTGGGGTGAGGCGCTTAGATCGTTATGGAAGGTGTCCTGGATTTCGCGCTGCGTCGGATCGATGGGAAAGCCGTGGGGAGTGCGGGTGTCGGGGTTGTCGTACTTGAGTGAGACTTTGTAAGGCTCGTAGCGCCCATCGGCGGCCGCGTTGGCGCAGCGGCCGCGGAGGGCCTCCATCTCCTGCGGGCTGAACGGTTGAAAGCCGCGGGCGACGGCGAGGTTTTGGTGAAGGACGCCGAGGGTTTCCATGCCGGCGATGGTGGTGGTGACGGGGAGGCTCATTGCGTAGCGAAGGGCTTCCTCGGGCTTGAGGATCTCCTGCTTGATGGCCCAGGCGGTGCCGCCCATGCTCTTCATGCCCAGGGCGGCCATGCCCAGGCGATTGACCTCCGGCAGCACTAATTTTTCGAAGCTGAAGAAGGTGGCGTCGAAGGGGTTGAGGGGCATCTGCACGGCGTCGAAGGGGTAGCCGAGCTTGAGCATGTGGAGATGGAAGGCGGGATCTTTGTGGCCGGTGAAACCGACGAAGCGGGTCTTGCCTTGTTTTTTGGCGAGGTCGAGAGCTTCAAGGACGCCGCCTTTGGCGTAGGCGAGTTCCGGATCGTTGTCGTAGCTGATGGCGTGGATTTGCCAGAGATCCAGGTGATCGGTCTGGAGGCGGCGGAGGGAATCTTCCAGCATGCGCATGGCCAAATCGGCGCCGCGGCCATGGGTGCAGACTTTGGTCATGAGGAATGCCTGGTCGCGTCGGCCTTTGAGAGCGCGGCCCAGGAAGTTTTCGCTTTTGCCGTTGTGATATTCCCAGCAGTTGTCGAAGAAGTTGATGCCGGCGTCGAGCGCTTCGTGAACGAGCTTGACGGCGTCTTCGATGAGCTTGATGTCGCCCAGGTGATGGCCGCCCACGCCCAGGGCGGAGATGGAGACATCGGCAGCGCGGCCAAAAGGACGGCGCGGGATGGGGGGCGCTGGAGGTGGTGGGATGTGTTGCGGGGGACGCGGGCTGGGCGGATGCTGGCTGTACGCCTAAGGCGAGGCCGACGCCTAAAGCGCCGGCGGTTTTTAAAAATTCGCGACGTGGCTGATCGGGATTGTTGAGGGGCTTTTGTGTCATGGCGATTTACTCGATGGCGCGAAGTTAATACTGGAACGTGCGGAACGTAACCCGGAAAAATCCGATCAAAATGAGAATCGGGCGGCGCGAGTTGGTTGTTACAGCCGCTTTACGCGGCCGGCGGCGTGGGAGGGGTAGACTTCTTTCGTTCTAACAAAGGAGTCGTATGCGTTTACGGATTGTGACGGCGTTATTGATGTGCGGTTTGATGGCCAGTTATGCACGAGCGTGCGGGGGAGGGTTAGAGTTGGAAGCGAGGCTGGCGGCTTCGCAAAATACCGAGCGAGCGCAGAAGGCGATCGGGCGGCTTCGTGAAGCTGGCCCGGAAGGGCTGGCGGAGCTGATGGCGGCCAACGAGGCTGCGATCAAGGCGCACCTGGAGGGGCACCTTGTCGTCGAAGGCGAGGCCAAGGCAGCATGGGAGCGCGTGCGGTCGGCGATCGATCAGGTGGCGGAGCAGCGCGATGCGTGGGCGTCGGGGTTGTACTGGTATACGGATCTGGAGAAGGCGCAGGCGGCCGCGAAAGAGAGCGGCAAGCCGATTTTGTCGCTGCGGATGCTGGGGAAGCTGTGCGACGAATACAGCTGCGCCAATAGCCGATTTTTCAGGACGACGCTGTATTCGAATGCGGAGATTTCGGCGTATCTGCGAGAGCATTTCATATTGCATTGGAAGTCGGTTCGGCCGGTGCCGGTGGTGACAATTGACATGGGGGACGGACGGACGATTCGCCGGACGATCACGGGAAATTCGATTCACTATGTGTTGTCGCCGGACGGCCGGGTGATTGATGCGCTGCCGGGGCTGTATGGGCCGGCGGCGTTTTTAAGAGGGGTGAAGGATGGAGAGGCGGCCGTGGCGTCGGCGAAAGGGATGGAGGGCGAGGAGTTGGAGAAGATGCTGGCGGCGTATCACAACACATCGGCAGCGCGGCTGGAGCGGCAATGGAACGAGGATTTTCAGAAGGTGGGAGGGATTGCGACGGCCGCCGCGGCCGGGGACGTGAGGGCAATTGGTGCGATCCGCGAGGGCGGTGCGAATCCGCCGGCCATGCGGGCGGCACGGGCGGCGATTGGGAAGAGCGTTGTGGAGAGACCGATTCTCGCGGCGGCGGCACTTGGGGCGGAGGTGCTGGAGAAGGTGAGCGATGAAGCGATTTGGGAAAAGATCGCCGCCTTGCACGCGGCCGATGCGCGGCTGGACGCGACGACGACGGCGCTGATCCGGGCGAAGAATCCTGAGGCGGAATTGGCGGGGATGGCGTCGATCAGCAAGATGTACGTGGAGACGCCGCTGGTGAAGGCGGTGAAGAATTTCCAGAAGTCGGCGGCGCAGGACACCGTGCGCAATGAGTACCGGTTTCATCTGAAGATTCATCAGTGGCTGGCCGGGGAGATGAAGCAGACGCCGGTGGAGGCGCTCAACGAGCGGGTGTACGCGGAGCTGTTTTTGACGCCAAGCTGGGACCCGTGGCTGGGGCTGGCGCCGGCGAATGTGTTTACTGCGCTGGATGGGGATGGGGTGTGTCGGAATGCCAAGTAAGAAGTAAGAATGATGAAGTGAGAATGAGGAAGCTGATGCAAGCGAAGAGCGCCGAGAAATTTTCTCGGCGCTCTTCTTCTTTGGGTTGTTTGACTCTCTTGTTACACGGCGGTGAGGGAGAGTTTGTAGGCGGTGTCGGAGGTGGAGCCGCCTTGGGTCACCTGGACGTAGTAAATACCGGCGGCCAGGGCTTTTTTGATGTTTTCCGGGGTGGTGTCGCTGTTTTCGGAGGAGCTGATCTTTGTGCCGCGTGCGTTGTACAGCTCGAGATCGGCGTCATCGGACAGGCCGTTGAGGGTGAGGGAAAGCAGGCGGCGCTTGTCGAGAACGATCTTGTAATAGTCGCTGGCATCGTCGGGGGCGATCGAATCGGCGATGACGCGGCGTTTGGTGATTGTGCCGAGATTGAGCGAGCCGCGGATGTTGTTGCCGGCGAAGTCGGGGGCGAGGGTGAGGGTGTAGGCGGCGTTGTTGCCGGCGTTGCCCTGGACAACCTGCACGTAATAGACGCCGGCGGGGAGAGTTTTGGTGATGGAATCGGGGCCGTCGTTTTCAGACGAGCCGATCTTGTGCTTGGCGGAGTTGTAGAGTTCAAGATCGGCGTCGGCTGAGAGGTTGTCGATTTTGGCGTGGAGCACGGTTTTTTTGGAGAGCGTGATCTTGAAGAAGTCGCTCTTGTGAGAATCGTTGACGGCGCTGTTGATGCGTTTGCGGCCGACAACGGCGCCGAGGTTTTTGGCGGCGGCGATGGTGCGGCCACCGACGGAGGGGGTGCTTGCTGTCACGTCATCGTCCTGGGCGGTGGGCGAGTCGCCGCCGTCGTTGTAGGCGGAGATGCGGAAGTAGTAGTGAGTGCTGGGATGCAGGCCGCTGGCGGCGAAGGACTGCGCTCCTGAGCCGACGGTCTTTATGAGCTGATAGCCGCTGTTGGCGTTGGTGGACTGGTAGATGTGGAAGCCCGTGACGCCTGAATCGGTGTCATGCCATTGCAACTGAATATGCGAGGCATCGACCGTGTTGGCGGAAAATTGGCCTGGCGCGGCGGGCGTGGGGGCTTGCACGCCGTTGCCGGTGGTGTGGAGGGTAACGCCAGCATCGCCGGGATCGGAGCCGTCGGTGTTGAAGGTGTAGTCTTGCGTGCGCCGGCCGACGCTGTCGGGGTTGTAGATGACGTCGATTTTGAAGGTTGCGCCGGCGTCGATGTTGAAGGCGGCGGGGATGTCAGCGCCGGTGTCGTCCATGACGAAGAGGTCATTGCCCGGATCCGTGAAGGCGAAATTGGTGACGTGGAGGGTGGCGTCGCCGGGGTTGGAGAGGACGAAGGATTGGCCGGGGCTGTTGTGTTTGACTAGGACGTCGCCGAAGTCGATGGTATCGGGATGGCCGGCGTCAGCGGTGTTGGTGACGGTGAGCTGGGCACTGAGGAGGCAGCGGTTTTCGAGGGACTCAATGCAGTGAGTCAGGCTGGGGTGGTACAGTTTGGGAGTGGCCAGTGGGGTGCGGATTTTCTGCCGCCGAGTGAAGGATGGGAACAACATTTCTTTCGCCTCCGGTAGATTAAAAAAAGCCCTCAAACGGCCACGTCAGTCACGGCCAAACCGTGGAGTGGCAAGGGGGTTGGCGAGGGGAAGGATACAACGGAAAGGGACGTTGGCAAGCGGGAGGTGACGGAAACAGGCCATTTTTTGGGACTTTCGAGCAGGGGAGCGGCCATCAGCGCGGTTTATGGGGGATTGGAGGAAAGGGAGACGTGGGGTTCGGGGAGGTGGGGGCGTGGGGGTAAGATGTGAGGAGCGTGCGGGGGTGAAGGAGAACTGGGATGTCGAAATATGCGATGATTATGTATGGGAGGGGAATTGCGGCAGAGTTGAAGGGGGTGCGGCGGGTGGAGGAGGTGATTGAGATTGAGGAGGATGTGGAGGTAGAAGTGGTTTCGGAGCAGGGGGCGGGGGGAGGGGCGGTGACAGAGGGGTACCAATCGGAAGCAGATAACTCTCAACGGTGTGACAGGGGTGAGGCTGGATGCTGATACGTTTGATCGCGGCAAAACGAAAACGGAGAATGTGCGGCGTCGGTGGGAATGGGTGAATAGGATGAGGGGTGAAAGCTCCGGAGAACAGAACGCTGGTGAATGGGGTGACGATCCACGGGCGGGGGACGGGGCTTAATCCGCCGAGTCGGTTTCAGCCGCTTTTGATTGAGGGGGATTTCGAGGAATTGCCGGAGGCGGAGGAGTTTGTTGATCGGTCGCGGCCCAAGACGCAGTATTTGATTGACAATACGCGGACGATCATTGCCACCAATGATTCGCCGGATGTGGGGTTTGATGCTTCGATCAATCCGTATCGGGGATGTGAGCATGGGTGTGTTTATTGTTTCGCCCGGCCGACGCATGAGTATCTGGACATGTCGGCTGGATTGGACTTTGAGACGAAGATTCTGGTGAAGCAGGATGCGCCTGACCTGTTGCGCAAGGAGTTGTCGGCGGCGAAGTGGCGGCCTCGGACGCTGGGGTTTAGCGGGGTGACGGATCCATATCAGCCGGTGGAGCGGAAGCTGAAACTGACGCGGCGGTGTCTGGAGGTGCTGGTGGAGTTTCGTAATCCGGTGGCGATGATTACGAAGAACCGGCTGGTGGCGCGGGATGTGGATTTGCTGGGGGAGTTGGCGCGGCATGACGCGGCGATGGTGCATATTTCAGTGACGACGCTGGATGCGGATTTGACGCGGGTGATGGAGCCTCGGACGAGTGTGCCGGCGGATCGGCTGGCGGCGATTCGGGAATTGTCGGCCGCGGGCGTGCCGGTGGGGGTGCTGGTGGCGCCGGTCATTCCCGGCCTGACGGATCATGAGATGCCCGCCATCGTGGCGGCGGCCGTCGAGGCGGGGGCGAGCGCGGCCGGGTACGTGCCGCTGCGGCTGCCGTTTGTGCTGAAGGACTTGTTCGTCGATTGGCTAACGCAGCACTTCCCGGATCGAAAGGAGAAGATATTGAACAGGATTCGTGCAATGCGCGATGGGAAGTTAAACGATGGGGAATTTGGGACGCGCAGTGCGCGGCGGGGGGATTTTTGCCGAGCAGATGGGGGCGATTTTTAAGATGGCCTGCCGACAGGCGGGGTTGACGGGGGAGAGGAAGGAGTTGTCGGCCGCGGGGTTTCGGCGGGCGGGGGGTGGGCAGATGGAGATGTGGTGAGGATTGGGCGGCGTGGGTCGGTCGGAGCGGCGTTTTTTTTCTTTCGCGATCAGGCGGCGGTGAGTGTGCCGACGCGCGCTTCGGGTTTGGGGGCTGGTTCGCCGCGCTCCCGGTAATATTCCAGGTACAGGGAGACTGCCTCGCGGAGCCTGGGCTCGATCTCGTCGGCAGATTCAGCGCTGGTGGCGCAGCCTGGGAGATCGGGGAGATAAGCCCAGTAAGAGCCGTCCTGGGCTCGTTCCACAACATCGACGTAGGAAGTTGCTTTAGGCATTTTTGCCTCACTTTAAGCCGGCCTGCTTCAGGATGCTATTCAATGTCCCTGGCGGCACATCCTGTGCTTCCTTACCACCGGCGGGCACGACGACTGGCCCGCGCTTGGTCGGATGAACGTACATCATATGACTGCCACGTGTACGGTCATAGCGCCAACCATGCCCAGCGGGATGCCGAATCGGATGAAGTTTATTCTGGCGTTTTCCCTACGATCCACCAACTTCGGGAAACGGGTCGTTCCCTACAGGAAATTGCAAACGCCCTGAATTCCCAAGGGCATACGACCCTCCGGGGGGCCGCATGGAACCGGATGCAAGTGAACCGCTTGCTTGCGAAATAATCGTCCCGCATTAGCGACTACGAAGCTGCGAGAAGGGAGAAGCGGTACTCGTCGTGGATTACGTCCGTCTACCTAGCTATTTTTTTCTTTTGCAAATGCCGCACAGACTAACGACACACATCCAGCGAATATGAAGCCGAGTGTAGACAATCCAGCAACCCAATTCGGAGTAGATGAGCCAATCGTCATTTGTCCAACGACGTTTGTGGTTTGGAAGGGAGGTTCATTTCCGAAGTGAATAGCAACGCAGAACAAAATAACCGCAATGGCGGTGAATAGCATTCGTAACGGCTGCATTTTCATTCCCTTGTGCTTTTAAGGCCGCACTCGGCCAACAATCTGCTGGCTCGCACCCGCTTGGCGTGGGCTGGTGTGTTCACGCTCAGCTTCCACCGGTATAAAACCTCGACCATCCTCACTCATTTGCCGCCCACACTCAAGGCGTAAGGGTCGGGTTCATGTCGTCATGCCGTTGGGTGATCGGCACCGGCAACATTTGGACCGGCCACGGATGAAGGGTTTCAAGCATTTCCCACAGTCCTTCCCGGCATAATCATGGTGCGGCCGGCGACGAGCGCAGCTTATAGGCCTCAATCGCATCCGCGATGGGAATGCCGTCGATTGTGGCGCCGGTGAGGTTGCAATCGGTAATGCTGACGTTGGTGAGGTTGACGTCGCGGAAGGTCGCGCCGGCGAAGTTGATGTTTTTGAATGCGGCGCGGGCCAGGTTGACATCGTCGAATTTAGCGTCACTGAGGTTGACGTCATGGAAGGACGATTGGGCGAGGTCGGCGTTGTCAGCGAGGAGTTGGTGGCAGGCATTGGCGAGTTGGAGTTGGGGCATGGGATACACCTTTCTGATGGATTGCAACGGTTGTGGGCGTGGGATGCAACTTCCGCGAGCGGCGGGTGTATTGCGAGTGAATGAATTCACACGAGTCTTAGGAGAATCATGAACAACCGCATTGCTGTTTTGGCCATCACACTTTCGACTTTTGTTTCCGGTGGGACGATTGGTTTGGGGAGGGACATTGCGGGTGGTCCAACGACCGCCCCAGCGACCAAGCCTGTGAAGCCCAAGGAACTAGCCACCGAGCCAGCGGTGAAGGACCCCAAGCGGCATGAGGCGTTTGTGGAAGAGGCGAAGAAGGGCGACATTGATCTGTTGTTTATGGGGGATTCGATCACGGACGGGTGGCGGAGCGGGGGCAAGGCGGTGTGGGATGCGAATTTCAAGCCGCTGAAGGCCGCCAACTTTGGGATTGGCGGGGATCGGACGCAGCACGTGTTGTATCGGCTGCGCAATGGAGAGTTGGAGGGATTCACCCCGAAGCTGGTGGTGATGATGATCGGGACCAACAATCTGGGCGGCAACACCAACGAAGAGATCGTGGCCGGGATTAAGGCCGACGTGGATGAGATTCGCACCAAGAGCCCGACGTCGAAGATCCTGCTGCTGGGGATTTTTCCCCGCGGCGCAAAGGCGACGGATGGATCGCGGGCGCGTATCAAAGACATCAACGCGCAGATCGCCAAGTGGGACGACAAGAAGCAGTTGTTCTACATGGACATTGGAGAAAAGTTCCTGGATGCCGACGGCAACTTGCCCAAGGAGATCATGCCCGACGCCCTGCATCCAAATGCGAAGGGGTATCAGATCTGGGCGGACGCGATTTTGCCGAAGGTGAAGGAATTGATGGGCGCGTGATAATCTATTGCGCATTTGGGCAGAAATTTCCTTGACTGTCTGAAGCGGGATGTTGTATGGTTCTCGCGTTCAGATCTGACGGCACATCTTGAAGATCTGGCTTGTTCGATTGCATGTCTGAGGTCCGAAGAATTGCAAAACTTGTCTGGCGAGACGCGTACGCTTTGAGCGTTTACGGGTTAATCTTTTGCGTATGCGATTACTAGCGCCGGCGAAGATCAATCTGCATTTGCGCGTGGGTCCGCCCCGCGCGGATGGTTTTCATCCACTGGTTTCGTGGATGTGCAGGGTGTCGTTGTTTGACCAATTGCAATTGGAAACAACGGCCGGTCGTTTTACGGATGTGGGTTTGTCGCTGAGCAGCGATCGCGCCGACCTGATTTGCGATCAGAGCAATCTGATTGTGAAGGCGGCGGGATTGCTGGCGGCGGAAATTGCGGGCAGGGAGAGGGAAGGATGGCCGGCGTCTGGAGGCGTTGCGGCACTGCGGAAGCGGATCCCCATCGGGGCCGGCCTGGGTGGAGGCAGCTCGGATGGGGCTCGGATTCTGCTGGGCCTCAACCGCCTCTGGAACGCGGGCCTGAGCGTGGAGGAGTTGTCGGCGATCGGTGCGCGGCTGGGGAGCGATGTGCCGTTTTTCCTGCACGGGCCGAGCAGTGTGTGCCGAGGGCGGGGTGAAGTGGTGCAGCCGATTGCGCGGCCGGCGGTGCGGTGGGCGGTGCTGATTCTGCCGCATCAGGCCATTGCGACGCCCGGCGTGTACAAGCGGCTGGATACGCTAAACAAGTGGGATGCTCGGACTGAAACCAAGGAGGATGCGAATTGGTCGGCCGAGCCGGATTGGGCGCATTGGACGACGCTTCCGGCGAATCAATTGCTTCCACTACTATTGAACGATTTGGAGCGGCCGGCGTTTGATGTTGCTCCGGAGATTGGCCAGTTGCGCGACAGGGCAGAGCAGTTGATGGGGCGTATCGTGCGCATGAGCGGCAGCGGCAGCAGCTTGTTTACATTGTTTGATGAAGAGGCCGCGGCGCGAATGGCCGCCGGTGAAATGAAGCGGCGATTACAAGTTGATTCAGAGGCCGTGGAGTTAGCGCCAAAAATTGAAGATGATTTGGAAGAAATCAATGTCGGCCTGTAACAATTTGGGGATGCGCAGGTAAATAAGATTACATCAGCCGCGTTATGGTGATTGATGCGGCAGAGTTAACCGCTCGTGCTGATGTCCGGCTCGCCACTTCATTTCCGCGGGCCAGTGGGCAACAGGTGATTGGCAATCGAGATTGAACAACTCGGGACGACTTTTGAACAAGAAGGGGTCCTTATGCAGCTCACGGAAGTGCGCGTTAAGTTGTGCAATGGTCAGGCTGGCCGGTTGAAGGCGTTCTGCGCGTTGACGTTTGATCAGCAGTTTGTGGTGCGCGACGTGAAGTTAATCGACGGCCAGGATGGGCTGTTCCTTGCGATGCCCTCGCGCAAGCTGTCGGACCACTGCCCGGAATGTGACGAGAAGAATCATTTGCGGGCCCGTTTCTGCAACCACTGCGGGACGCGTCTGGATGAGGGGCGGTTTCTGCGCTATCAAAATGGCCACGGGCAAGACGGCAACGGCCGCAGGCGCAGGGATCCATGGGGGGCGGCGGCCGTTTAAAACTCCATGCGGACATCGCCCATCCGATCAATGCGGACTGCCGCCAGGAGATTCAGCAGCGCGTGGTGGAGGCCTATCACGAGGAAGTGGAGAAGAGCAGGCGGCCTGGATATGTGCCGCCCAACCTTGACGGGGAGGACATGGACCTCTATGATGCCCACCCCGTTCGGATGGACGATGGCGAGAAGATGCATTATCGCCGGACGGGAACGACCCTGAGCCACTAAATGCCGTGCAATAGAGCACGGTGGATGAACATGATGATTCGACCCGCCCCACTTTTGCCCCTTCCGGTGGCCGTACGATAGGCCGGCACCGCTTGCCCACGCCGACTTGACAGTCCGCGTCGGCCGCGACCGGCCCACTCCATTCCTTCCGTAAATTCCGCCGCTTTTCTGGCCAGAACCGATCTTCTTATTAGCTTTATCGTTGAACACTGGTGGAAATCACCGTATCCTCCACCCTGGCCGGCCATTAGGCCGGAGTCAATTACGGCCCCGAGGTATTCCATGACGTTGATTCAATCGGATTTGAAGTCTCCCACCACCCCCGCCGAAGCCAAGCCCCGCTATAAGGGGAAGACGGGTGCCAAAATTTTCCACGAGATGCTGATTCAGCAGCACAAGGTGGAGTTGATGTTTGGCTATCCGGGCGGGGCCATCCTACCCGTTTTTGATGAGCTGTATCGCACGCCCGCCAAGTTTATTCTGAACCGCCACGAGCAGGCCTCGGGCCACTGCGCCGACGGCTACGCCCGCGTGACCGGCAAGCCGGGCATTTGCATCGTGACGTCTGGCCCAGGCGCAACCAACACCATCACGCCCATCGCCACTGCGCAAATGGACTCGATTCCGATCCTGGTGTTCAGCGGCCAGGTGGCGACCAAGGCGATTGGCAATGACGCCTTTCAGGAGGCCGACGTGACGGGCATCAGCCGGCCTTGCACCAAGTGGAACTATCTGGTGAAGGACGTGCGTGAGTTGCCGCGCGTGATTAACGAAGCGTTCGCAATTGCGACCAGCGGACGGCCGGGGCCGGTGCTGGTGGACTTGCCCAAGGACGTGACGACGGCAGTCTGCCCGGAAGAGGTGAGCGACACGCCGCGCGAGCACGTGATGTCGCGCCGGCGGCTGGCGAGTCGGGATGTGAATCATGCCCGGCAGGTGCAGGAGGCCGCGGAGCTGATCAACCGCAGCGAGAAGCCCGTGTTGTACGTCGGCGGCGGGGCGATCATCGCCGGCGCGCACGAGGCCCTGCGGAAGATTTCCGAGAAGGGGAACATTCCATGCACGACGACGCTGCTGGGCCTTGGGGCATTTGATGAAAATAACCCGCGCAGCCTGCACATGCTCGGCATGCACGGCAGCGCATATGCGAATTACGCGGTGCAGGAATGCGACTGCCTGATTTCGGTCGGGGCTCGCTTTGATGATCGGGTGACGGGCAACCTGGCCACCTTTGCGCCGCACGCGAAGATCATCCACATTGACATTGATCCATCATCGATCAGCAAGAACGTGGACGTCGACGTCGCGGTGGTGGGCGATGCAAAGCTGTCGCTGGAGGCGATGGTGGGGTTGATCGAGCATCGGCCGCGCAAGGGTTGGTTTGAGCAGATGGATGGGTGGAAGAAGCGATATCCGTTTAAATATTTTGACGATTCAAAGAACACCAAGCCGCAATACGTGATCGAGGAATTGAACCGCCAGACCGGCGGCAACGCGATCATCACCACCGGCGTCGGCCAGCACCAGATGTGGGCGGCCCAGTTTTATCGCTGGACCCAGCCGCGGCAGATGATCACCTCCGGCGGCCTCGGCACGATGGGCTTTGGCTTGCCCAGCGCCATTGGCGCACAGCTTGGCAGCCCCGGGCGGACCGTGATCGACATCGACGGCGACGCGTCATTTTTGATGACGTGCTATGAGCTGGCAACGATGGCCGAGTACAACATTCCCGTGAAGGTGTGCATCCTGAACAATGATTTTCAGGGGATGGTGAAGCAGTGGCAGGATTTGTTTTACCAACGGCGATATTCGCAGACGGTCATGAAGAACCCGAGCTTCGCGAAGATGGCCGAGGCGTACGGGATCAAGGGGATTCGGTGCGACGATAAGAATGACGTGCCGAAGGTGGTGGACCAGATGCTGAGCCACGACGGCCCGGTGGTGGTGGACTTTTTCGTGGAGCCCAACGAGCACGTGTACCCGATGGTGCCCAGCGGGAAGGGGCTGCATGAGATGGAGTTGGGGACGCTGGCGTAAGGCCAAACGGTAGGCGTTTGCATGCACAAATACGCTGGCATGAGCGTCGAAGAAATTCTGCGCTTGAAGAAGGGCAGCATCAAAAATGCGCCGTTGCCGAGCGGCTCACCTGACTGGAGCGACTTGACGGATATGATATGGGAGGAAGTAGATGCGCAATCTCGGGAGGATGCAGCGGGATTCAAAGCAATTCGGAAACTGCTCACCGATCAGAGGTTCGACAAATGATTACCAAACCCGTCAGCATTTTTTCATTTCTTCACGAGCTTCGAGAGGCGAAGATTCATTATGAGCTGGCGCAGCATCGTGACGAGGCCGTGATGGTGCAAGTTGCCGTGCCCGGAGAGAGGTGGGAGATTGAAATTTTGGACGATGGGAGCTTCGAGGTGGAGGTATTTCGCAGCGATGGCAATATCCGGGATGGATCGGCGATTCGGGAACTGCTGGAGCGGCACGCGGAGTGAAATCTCACGGCGTCCAGGGTGTGATGGAACATAAGCAGACGGATGAGTGAATGGACGTCGCGGCCAAGTCCTGTCGGCAGATGGGTCGGACACGCTTCAGGTTGGCACAGACGCCGCGCGAGATGCGTCGACTGGCGCGGGAGCAGGATGCTTGGAAAAGGGGGTGCGGGCCGGACCGACTTCTATTGCTCAACAAACGGCTTTCGCTCCCCCGCCGGGGCGGAGGCCGGTGCGGTCGTGGGTGGGGCGGCAGGGGGCGTGAGCGTTGTTACGACGACGGTCTTGGAGGGATCGGATTTCGTGAGGAGTAATCCGCCCAGTTCCGGGAGCCATTTGATTTTCTTTGTCGTCTCCTCGTACTTTTTGCGTGAAAGGCGCTGTGCGCAGGAGGTTGTGGTCCTGGGCCTGCACGCGCATCCAGCCGCCGTGTTCGTTTTTGTAGTACCAGAGTTCCATCCTCCAGATCACTTCGTCATCGCCGCCGCTGTGAAAGCCCTGATCGCGGATCTGGTGGATCAGGACGGTGCAGCGGTCGTGATCGCCGCGGAAGAACAGCGGCTGGCTTTTCATGAAGGCGCGCGGCTCGACGATCAGCTTGGCGATCTCTTCGCGGTCAGCGTCGGCCAAGTCGCCTGCGTCTTTCTTGAGGGCGTCGTCGTTGTACCAGCTCATGTTGACGCCGCGCAGATCGGTGCCGTCGGCCAGATGAATTTGCACATCGTAAGGCGTGTCGGGGAGAAGCTTATTGAACGCAACGGTTCGGCCATCCACTGTTCCTTCGTTCTGCAGCTTCAGGCTTTTGGCCGATGCGGTTGCATCCCTGGCCGTGCATCCTTCGGGCAGCTTGATGTGGAGCGAGGACTCCGCGGCGCTGGCGGACGACGCGAGCAACAACAGCAGCGCGATGCCTCCAAGGAATTTGTGCATGTTTCCTCCAGACATGCATGGTATCCGACCCAGGCGGGTTGTTGAAAGGCGGTGAGGGCGTTGCTTTCAGGGAGTGGCAGGGAAAGGCGATTTATGTCGCCACCCATTGAAACCAGAGACGTTTGGGGTATTTTCAGGGGGCAACCACCGGTGAAACTGTTGGTTTTTGTGGGGTTGCCGTGCTTGTGGTGCGGCAATCTGGATCGCTCCGCCGTTGATCGGCGGTTATTTTGCCCGCGTATGAAAGTGGAGATTCGTTCATGGAAAAGACTCAAAGCGCAACCAAGCCGCTGACCAAATCGCAAGTGGCCGCCGCCCTGGCGGAAGATGCGAATATCACCAAGAAGCAGGCGACGGAAATTTTTGATGCCCTGGCCAACCTTGCGTACAAGCACGCCAAGGACAGCTTCACGCTGCCGGGAATTGGCAAACTGGTGCTGGTGGACCGGGCAGCCCGCATGGGCCGAAACCCCAAGACGGGCGAGCCGATGGAGATCAAGGCCAAGAAGGTGGTCAAGTTCCGGGTGGCCAAGGCGGCCAAGGATGCGATTCTGGCGATGAAGAGTTAATTCTTATCAAGCAGGTGTAAGTGCCCAAAGTCCTGGACGCCATTCTCGAACAACCTCGGTTTTCGAAGGAGGCGCATCGTGCTGTCGAATGGGAATGGCGTGGGCCATCTGGCGCTGCTAGCGCTCGTCTGGATGGTTGGGCTCTGTGCGTGCGATGGTGCTGATGCGGGAGAGGCGCCGATCGTGTTCCGAGCGCCTGAGCGCATCTCGCCGGGTGACACCGCGTTGTTGTATGGAGGCAACCTCGCCGGTGTTGATAGCGTTGTGCTGTGGCGATTGCCTGACACCGATCCGGGTCAGACGGCCACGCCGGCGATAGCAGCGCCCGGTGACGCATCAACGGCCAAACCGCTGCAACCGACGGATAATTCGGTCAAGTTTGTGCTGCCGGCGACGCTCCAGCCGGGCGTTTTCGCGGCGCAAGTCCGAGCGGGCGGGGCCTCGGGTGCGGTTACGGTCCTCAACCGGCCACAAATCTGGTTCGCGCAGCCCACGACTCTTCAGCCCGGCCTTGCGGCTAACGTTCTGCCGCCTGGCGCAGGTGCAGGTCGTAGGCAAGAACTTTGCGATCCGGGGCGAAGCTGAGCCGCGCCCGCAAGTGGTCCTTCGCCCCAGGGCGGGCGGTTCGGCGGTTGCGTTGACCATCGTCAAACCCGAACCGTACTCGATCCTTGCGCAGCTCCCGAAAGACCTGCGCATCGGCGAGTACAACCTGTTGGTGCACAATGGCAAGGGCGGGCCTGCGGCGTGGAGCGATCCGCTGTTGGTGGAAATTAAAGAGCCCCTCCACTGGCCTGAGAAAATATTCAACGTCCGCGACTTTGGCGCCAAGGGGGACGACGTTACCGACGACACTCAGGCCATCCGCGACGCCCTGGCCGATGCGGACAAGAACGGCGGCGGCGTCGTTTACTTCGCATGGGGCACCTACCGCCTCACCGATTGGCTCCTTGTGCCGGCGCCACCACCATGCGCGGTGAGGAGCGCGACGCCACGATCCTGAAATGGCCGCTCACACCGCCCAAGGACGAAAAGGATTTTCTAAAAGCGGCGGTGCTTGTCGGCGCTGAGTGCGGCCTGGAAAATCTCACCCTGACGGCCCGGCGCGTCGAGACCATCCTCCTTGACGTGCAGATGGAGCTAAACACCGCCAATGCCATCCCGCCCGAAGCAACCGGACGAATCCGCCCGTGGGGTCAGGGGGGCAACATCTTCCTTCGGCACCTGCTCTTCCAGCACTTGCTCCTGGCCGGCCGGCCCGAGGAGCAGAAGACGGTGATGGAGAACCCGGCCCTCATCAAGCGATACTGGCTCGGGATGAAGAATGCGCAGTTGCAGGACGGCAGGAACACTGAGATCAGCGATTGCTCGTTCGAGGGGGCCGACCAGATCTTCACAAACCTCAACAATGGCCGGATTGTCCGCAATTCGTTCGCCAACCATATGGGTTACTGCTGGACCAACCTGGGCGGCGGAGCCATCGACGTCGTCTGCGAAGACAACGACATCCACGCCTCCTCCAGTTGGGGGTGGGGCTGGATCGGCATGCAGCGCGTCTACTCGGCCCACAATCTCTCCTACAACTTCACCCGCGGCGAGCGCGAGGCGATGACGCTTGACATCAGCTCCCTCCCCACCGCCCGACCGGCCGCACAATACTGGGGCACGCCGGCCGAAGTCGGAACCCGCGACGGCAAGCCTTTCCTGCGCTTTGCGGCCGATCGTCCCACCCTCGACGGGTTCACCACTGGCTGGACGCCCGGCTCCTTCCGGGGCGGCACCGCTCGCATCAGGGCGTTTCAGGGGGGAAGCGGCGGCGGCCGCTCGTGCAAAATCGTCGATAACACGGCCGACACCATTTTCCTTGATAAGCCGTTCCCCAACCCGCCAGATACGACGCCGTGTAAAATGTACATGGAGATCGTGCCCCGGCACGACCGCGCGGATGTCGGGACGTGCGCGTGGATCGGCGGGTTGTCTTTGATCGAGGCTGCCGCGTTTACCGCCAAGGACGCCGACTGGATTCCGCAGGAGCTGGTTGGCATGGCCGCCCTCATCATCGATGGCAAGGGCGCCGGCCAATACCGCGTCATCACTTCCAACACAACCGACCACGCCACGCTCGATCGACCCTGGGACGTCAAGCCCGACGAAACCAGCGTGGTTGGCGTCTGGTCGCTGATGCGTGAGATGACCCTCTACGCCTGCCGCAGCACCGACGCCAGCGCGTTCGCGCAGATGTACGGCGCGTTCTACGACTACACCGTCGATTCATGCACCGCCGACCGCACCCAGGGCCTCTGGGGTCAGATGGGGTGGTTCGTGAAGTTCTTCGACAACCGCATCAGCTACGCCCAAAGCTTCCACCCCGGCATCGGCATGCACGGGCCGAACGCCGAGGCAAATTCCCCCTTCGGCTACACAGGCCTGGACTCTTGGCGCCTGCGCATCACCAAGTCCGCAGCGCTCCAATACCCGGACCACAAAATGCCCCTCTACGCCGACGAAATCGTCGCCCGCCCCGTCCCCACCACACTCGCCTTTACCGCAAGAGGCAACACCCTCCGCTACGGCCAGCGGCTCGTGGTCCAGCCCTGGTCCGGCGACTCGCCCCCAGGTCCTCGCCCTGGCGCAGGCCTGTTTCGCGACGTCGTCTTCGACCAAAATACAATCGAGCACTCGGCAGTTGGCATTCAGCTTGGCCCCAACGTCGCCAACGCGGCCCTGTCGCGTAACCGCTTCGTCGACGTCGTGCGCCCGTTGTGGCTTGCCCGCCCCAATGACGTTTTCGTGGACGATCCACCCAGGCAGCCATAACGCCGACCCGCCAACGGAAACGCTTGACAGCCGCGGCGATACTGGCCGATCATGCCGCGCGCGAGCTTATTCACGATGCCAACTCCCGAGACGATTCATCCGCGCACTCCCGCCATCCAGGTAGGGCTGGTGACTCTGATTCTAGTATTGGCCGGGGTGGCCGCTGTTTTTGTCGTGCGCTATGAGACGCCGCGCGGGGCGGGGGTGACGTATGATTCGGTGATCTACCTCAGCGCGGCCGAGCATGTTGCGCAATCCAGGGGGCTGCAGGCGTTTCGTCCCACCGAGGGGGTCGTGGATCGGCTGGTGTGGTTTCCGCCTGCGTATCCGCTTCTCCTGTCGACGGCGAGGGCGTTTCATCAGAGTCCCACTCAATTTGCGGCGATGGTCGACGCGGCCGCGTTGGCGGCTCTTGTGATTTTGGGGGCGGGAGCTTTTTTTCACGTGACCCGCTCGGTGCTGGCCACGCTTCTGGTCGCGATGCTGCTGGTGGCGTCTCCCAATCTGCTCAATGTTTACTCCATGACGCTGTCGGAGCCGGTGTGCAATGTGTTTATGTTCCTGGGGCTTGTGCTGCTGGCCAGGGCGCTGCGCGATGGCAGCCGCAGCACGCTGATCGCAGCGGCGGCCTGGCTGGCGATTGCGGGGATGACACGCTATGTCGGGATGGCGCTGGTTCCGGTGGGGCTGGTGGCCATCGTGCTTTTTCGTGGGACCGATCAAGCTGGGGGGCGCACAAGAGCTGGAAGCGTGATTGTGGATTGCATCTTGTTCACCCTCGTGAGCACAGGTCCGTTGGTTGGATGGCTTCTGTACAACCGCACGCACGGCGCGGCCACTGGCCGGTCGATGCAGTGGCACCCCATCACCAAGCCGCAGCTTCGAAGTGCTATCGGAACCTTTACCGGCTGGATCTTTCCGGTGGAGCGGCCCACCGATCACACCCAGCCCCTCACGGGCAAGCAGATGCTGTTTGTGGTTCTGTCATACGTGCTGGTGATTTGTGTGGTCGCTTCGCTGATCTGCCTTGCCTGGCGCACGCGATCGATTTCCCGCTGGCGAGCTTTGAAGGCGTCGATTGAAAAGAGGCCGGGCGGGTATCTGCTGGCCGCCCTATTTATCTTCTGCATCGGCTACCTGCTGTTCCTCCTGGTCTCGCTCAGCTTCGTGGACTTTGCAACTCCCATGGACGATCGAATCTTCTCGGCGGTTTATGTACCGGCCGTGATTCTGGTGGGGGCCGCGATGTGGAAGCGGTGGATCGGGAGCGGCCGGGCGGTGCGCGGCGTTATCCTCCTGGCTGTCGCAGCACTGATTATTTTGGACGCGCAGCGCGGCCGGGTTTTGGCGGGGCACTGGCGCGAAGCGGGCCGGGGCTATGCGGGGGTGAACTGGCAAAGCTCGAGGACTATCGCCGCGTTGCGGACGCTGCCGCCGGATGCGGTTGTCTACACCAACGCGCCAGACGCGGTTTATTTTCTGACAGGGCGCGTGACCAAAAGCGTGCCCGCGCGGATCATCTTCTGGACGGGCAAGCCCAATCGCTCTTATCGAGAGCAGCTTGCACAAATGGTGCAGGAGTTGAGCGGCACCGCGGGCCGGGTGGTTTACTTTGACCACGGCGATAAACGGTTCGTACCCTCCCAGCGGCAACTGGAGTCTGACTTGGCAAAACAGCGGCAAGCGCCGGCGAGCGTGCTTCGGTTTGAAGATGGGGAAATCTTCTCGTTGAATTAACCCGCGGCCCCAACGCGCGCTGTCGACGCTTTCAATCCGCCTTTGCGTTCTCGCTTGGCCGCATACAAACGCTGATCGGCCTGCCCGAGGAGGCGCTCGACGTCGGGGGAGCGGAGTTGGGAGGCGCTGGTCACGCCAACCGACAGGCCCACCGGCTTCGACAGTCGCAGACCTTTACCGAGGGCATCCACCAGTGAGGCCACGCGGTGGGCGAGATTGTGGCCTGCTTCCGGGCCGGCGTCGGGCATCAGGACGACAAATTCGTCGCCGCCGCAGCGGAACGCCAGATCGGTCGGACGGATGGTGGAGCGAATGATCTGGCCGACGGCCTTGAGCAAATCATCGCCTGCCGGGTGGCCGAGGGTGTCGTTGAGCAGCTTGAAGTTGTCCAGGTCGGCGGTGAGGACGCAGACATCGGTGCCGGTTTCGCCGCCGCGTTCAAGGAGCGTTTGCAGGCATTGCGACAGCATGCGGCGATTGTGGAGTCCAGTCAGCGGGTCTTTGTTGGCCTGCTGGCGGCATGCTGCCCAGTTCGCGTTCCAGTGCATCGGTGCGCTGGGCCACGCGCTGGCGCACGTCACTTTCCATGCGGGCCACGAGCAGCTTTTTTCGTTTCAGTTCCTTGAGTAGTTCATGCACCATCGCCGCCAGCGGCTTGGCCGCCCCGCCAACGTCCAGCAGGCCGTCGATCGGAGCGCCATGGTTGTTGATGTCCTCCAGGCTGCGCGATCAACGCCCGCAGCGGCATGCGCCAGTGATCGACGTGGCGCACGATGGTGCCGGTGACGACCAGCGCCAGGATGGTGCCGAACAGGATCAGGATGGAGATCTGCACGGCCGACGAGGCATGGCTTCGTTCCAGCACGACGGTTGCCCCGCAGGCCGCCGCCACGAAGACGCCGGGTGCAAGGATGACCAGCAAAAGCAGCCATCGCCGCACGAGCGTGGAGCGAATGGAACGCGCTGGAAATGCTGGCGGCGGGGAATCTTCCATGGACCTATTCCCTCATCGGTGCAAACATGGGCTTCGTTTGGTGGAAGCGGGTCTGGAGACCAGTGCACATGGCCGTCGATCTGCGATTCCGGCACAAATCTGTTAATGCATGCACGCTGGCGGGCCGATATAGGCAATAAGGCTGTGGGTCTCCGGGCCTTGAGTCCGGGCAGCCTGAATTTAGAGACCGGTGTTTCGGCGAGCACCGGTCTCTTTTTGCTGCGCACAGCCCGGCCGCCATGCCAGGCTCGCTTGGCCTTTGCCGATAAGGCGAATACGATTCACCACCATAAGGAAATCGCATGCGCATCGATCGACTGCTGGGCCTGGGCCTGCCGACCATCTCTTTTGAGTTCTTCCCGCCCAAGACCGAGCAGGGATTTACGTCGCTTTATCGCACCATTGATGAGCTTCATCCGCTCAAGCCCAGCTACGTATCGGTCACCTATGGCGCTGGCGGGAGCACGCGGGAGAAGACGGTTGAGCTGGTTTCGCGCATTCAGAATGATTTGAAGATTCGCGCGATGGCGCACCTGACTTGCGTGGGTCATACGGCCGAGGAAATTGGGCAGATTCTCGATCAGCTTTGGGACGCCGGGATCTGCAACGTGCTTTCTCTGCGCGGCGACCCCCCTGCAGGGCAAAGCCACTTTGTCCCCACTGTGGGCGGTTTTGGTTACGCCAATGAACTGGCCGCCTTCATCCGCCAGCGCCACGATTTCTGCATCGGCGTGGCCGGTTATCCCGAAGGCCATCCGCAGTGCCTGAACAAGGTGCGCGACATGGAACACCTGAAACAGAAGGTGGACGCGGGCGGCAATTTTGTTATCACCCAGTTGTTCTTTGACAACGCCGAATTTTACAAATGGCGCGATGCCGCCCGTGCGATGGGGATTAAAGCGCCGCTGGTGGCCGGCATCATGCCGATTGGAAATGTGGCGCAGATCAAGCGATTTATCTCGATGTGTGGCGCGAAGATCCCGCATCCCCTGCTGCTGAAGCTGGAGGCGCTCGAGAGCGACCCGGAAGCAGTCTACGCGGCCGGCATTCAGCACGCCGTCGAGCAATGCCGCGATCTGCTCGCCAACGGCGTTGACGGGCTGCACTTTTACACGCTCAACAAGAGCAAGGCGACGGTGGAGATCGTCAAAGCCCTGAACGTAAAACACGCCGCGTAATCGTTGGAGGTATCTCTTCAACGTCGCCCTAAACGTGGTCGATGAAACAGCGTGCGCTGCGCACAATGCCGACATTAACCAAGCGAGCGAATATTGAAGTTTTACCTCTTCAAAAACTGCACAGTCCGTGCCGACCTGGCTCGTGGCTATACCGAGACGATCTTCCGGGACGGGACCAAAGTGCCTGCGTATCCAAACGGCGAGAGTGACCAGAAAAATTCCGCGACTGAACTGGGCTATGGCCAGGATGTTTCAGCCATGTGCCGCGAGCACGAAATCCTCCATACCTGGCTGTGCGAGCTATTTGGCCTGCCCCACAGTCCGACGCTTTGGGCCGTTGCACACGGCTTTCCCGAAGGGGCCGCGCCGCTGTCGGCGCAATATGAAGAAGAAGCGCTGGTACTGGCTTTTCAGGGGTACATGAACGGCAAGCCGCCGTCGGCCGCCCTTGATGCGCTCACGGGCAAAGGCTTTGGCCTGGAGCAACTCAGGAGGCAGGCGCTGAACTTCCTGCGCAAGGATCAGTCGCACCAGGCCGCCGCATAGTGTGGGTTCTTTGAGCCTTGCCCACCGCCCTGCCCGGCCCTATGAACGTTGGAGAAATGACCGCGCCACCTTCTCCCGACCCAACCAACGACAATCCCGCCTACGAATCGCCCGATCCAGAACGGCCCGCGTCGGCCTCGCCCGCTCAGGGCGAATTAGATGCCAACTTGCAAACGGGCCTGCTTCGCCATGATCCTTATGCCGCCCTGCGCTATCGCGATTACCGCATCTATTCAGCCGGCTGGATGCTGGCGGTGATCGGAAACCAGATTGCGGCGGCCGCCCTGGCGTGGGAGGTTTTTGATCTCATGGGTGCCAAATCCACGCGCGACGGGACGCTGGCGCTGGGCATCCTGGCCGGCATCCAGGCGTTGCCGCTGATCGTGCTGGCGCTGCCGGCCGGCGTCATCGCGGACGTTTTCGACCGCCGCCGCGTAATCGCCGCCAGTGAACTATTAGCGGCCATTTGCGCCATCGGGCTGGCGCTTTTGCCTTATGAGCGGCGGGCCATTCCGTGGATCTACGCCATCCTGTTCTTCTCCAGTTGCTTCCTGATCCTGGGCCGGCCGGCGCGCTCGTCGCTCTTGCCGATGATCGTCCCCCCTGCCGTGTTCACCAACGCCGTCACCTGGAATTCCAGCATCTTTCAGGTTGCGTCCATGGCCGGTCCGGCCCTGGGCGGGCTCGTGATCGCCCAGAGCCTGATCCATTTTCATTCGGTCCGCATCGCCTACCTCGTGGACGCCATTTGCGGCATCGCTTTCGCCGCGTCGATGCTGCTGGTGAAGCAGGTGAGGGAGGGGCGGACAAATGCGGATACCGACACCCCGATCCTGCAGCGCCTGATGGCCGGCATTCACTTCGTGCGCAACACCCGCATCATCCTGGCGACGATGACGCTTGATCTGTTCGCGGTGCTGCTTGGAGGGGCAGTCTACCTGCTGCCGTTGTTCGCGAAGGATCGCCTGCACGTGGGGGCGGTGGGTTACGGCTGGCTGCGGGCGGCCGAGGCGATTGGAGCGCTGGCCATGGCGATGTTGATCGCCCATTTACCGCCAATGAAGCACGCCGGCCGGACGATGCTCCTGGCCGTGGCCGGCTTTGGGGCGGCCACCGTTGTCTTTGGCCTGTCCACCAGCTTCGGCGTCTCGTTTTCCATGCTCTTTATAATCGGCGCCTTTGACAATGTCTCAGTCGTGGTTCGTCACACGCTGGTGCAGGTGCTGACGCCCGACGAGATGCGCGGCGCGTATCGGCCGTGAACAACATCTTTATCGGGGCAAGCAACGAGCTGGGCGGCCTGGAATCAGGCCTGACCGCCCGCGCCTTTGGGGCGGTGGCGTCGGTGGTGGGCGGCGGCATCGGAACGCTTGTGGTCGTCGCCTGCACCGCCCTGAAATGGCCAGACCTGCGGCGATATGGGCCGCTCCACCAATCCAAAACGCCCTGAGTTTTTGCAAGTGCCGCCCAAAAACCGCAACTCAAGTCTTCTCTGCCCGGTGCCGATAAATTTGGCGGAGACTCGATTATGGCCGTTCAACTTTTATGTCCGAATCTTCGTTGCCGCAAGGTATTGGCCGTACCCGAGGAGGTGCGGGGTAAATTGGTCACCTGCCAGTTCTGCCGCCAGAAATTCCGCGTTCCCGAGGCGCAAGCCCACCCCTGCCAAAACCATCGCCGCCTGAGCGCTTTCCACTACGCCCACTTCATTCGTTTATACTTTCCGGGCATGGACGCTCCCCCGCAGATCTTATCCCCCAATCCCCGCCTCTCGGCCGCCGCGATCGGCGGCGCTCTCTCCATCGGAGCGACCCTCGTCGGCGTTGCTCTCTTCCTCTTTGCCTGCGTCGGCTTCAATGCCGCCCTTTCGCTGGCAATCGTCCCGGTGCTTCTGGCGGTGGCGGCCATCGTCCTCACCGTGGTTGGCGCGCTGCGCGACCCAGAAGGCATTCCCGACAGCCAGATCGTCGCCGCCTTGCTCACGGCCTTTATCGGGCTGCTCACCGGAGCACTTGAACTTGCCGTCGCGGGTTATTAAGTCGTCTTGAGAACCCATTTCCCGCACCTACACTGTTGGCCATGAGCGACATTCGCGTGGGGCTGATTGGTGGCTCGGGTCTGGGCGATCTGCTTCAAAACGCACAACAAGATGGCCAGCGTCACGCTGTTGACACGCCCTTTGGCCCGCCCAGCGATGCCATCGTGCAGATTCAGCTCGAAGGTTTGGAAGTCTTCGTGCTGGCCCGCCACGGCCCGGGCCACTTGCTCAATCCCACCCAAGTCCCCTACCGCGCCAACATCTTTGCATTGAAGCAGCTTGGCGTGACGCACATCATCGCCAGCGGCGCGGTGGGCAGCCTTCGGGAAGAATGCCGCCCGCGCGACCTGGTCATCGCCGATCAGATCATCGACAAGACGAGCCAGCGCCCGGAACCTTCTTTGATCGCTCGGCCGTCCATGTCGAGCTGGCGGAACCTTTTTGCCCGGTGTTGCGTCAAATCCTGCTGGAAGCCGCCGCGAACGCCCAGGGCGATCACAAGATTCACCACCGCGGCTGCTACGTCTGCATGGAAGGCCCCGCGTTTTCAACCCGTGCCGAAAGCCTGATGCACCGCCTGTGGGGCGGCGACTTGATCGGCATGACCGCCATGCCCGAAGCCAGGCTGGCGCGAGGCCCAGATCAGCTACGCCCTGGTGGCGCTGGTGACTGACTACGATAGCTGGCGGCCCCAGCCCAAACACCCCGGCGACACACCGGCCGCCCCGTCAAAGCAGGCGCTCCTGGCGGAGATCATCGGAAATCTGCAGGCCACCAGCGCCAACGCCCTGAGCCTGATCCGCCGGGCCATCGCGCTGCTGGCGCAGAAAGGCGATGCCCTGCCTCCTTCGCCGGCCCACACGGCCCTGGAGCTGGCAATCTGGTCCGACAAAGCCCAAATCCCCCAAGATGAGGTGCAACGATTGGCCCCCTTGTGGATCAAGTATCTTGGACCGACCGCCAACGGCGCGGATGCCGCGCCTTCAAACGACTCGGCGGGTCCATGACCTGCGTACGACCCGTTCGACGGAGCATTTATGATCGCCTCGAAACTCGCCTTGCGATTCGTGTCCCGCCCCCGCGCTTTTGGCCGCCGCCGTCCTTGCCGCGTTGCCCCTGGCGCCGCTGGCAACCTCCGCCGAACTCCGCATGCGCGGCGGTCCGATCTTGGTAGACGACAACAACCCCGCCGCCGGGCATGACACGCACTTGGGCGTTTATGTCAACGAAAACTCCACCGCACAGGACAAGCTCGCCAACGGCGACCGCATGGAAAGCCAGAAGGACTGGGCCAAGGCCGCCGCCTGGTTTCAGGAGATCATTACCAACCCGGTATTGAACAAGTGCGTCGTCCCCTCGCGCACGGACGAGAAACAGAACATCATTCAGTACAAGTCGGTGCTGGAAGCGGTGACGGAGCGCCTATCGAAATGGCCGCAGGAGGGGCTGGACGTCTACCGTCAGAAATTCGAGCCAGTGGCCGCCTCGATGCTGGAAAATGCCCGGGCCGATGATCTGCGCACGCTTCACGACGTGTTTGCGACGTACTTTGTGACCGAATCCGGTAAACAGGCCGGCCTTCGCTTGATCGACCTCTACCTGGAAAACGGCGAATTCTCGGCCGCTGCATCCATCTGCGACAGGTTACTTGGCAACTCCGCCGCCAGCGCCAACGGGCATCCAAATCTGAGCGTCGAGCGGCCCAAGGTGCTGTTCCGCTCAGTGATCGCGCATCACATGATGGGCGATGAGGCTGCATCTGACATGAGCCTGGACGAAATGAAAAAGAGCTTCCCCAATGAGGTTGGAAGGGTCGCAGGCGCGGATGTGGTGTTTACCAAGGCCGCCGAGGACCTGCGCGGCGAGAAGGTCGTTGCCGCCGGGCCAAGCGCCACCGATTCCTGGCCGACCGTGGGCGGCGATGCGTCGCGCTCGCGCGTGCCGGTTGCCAAAGGCCGGCCGGGGCGCGCGTTTTCACGGCCGCCTACGTCCCGCCGGTTCGTTCCGATGCCAAAGATCCGGCGTCCGTGCAGCTTCGGGCTCAGTACGATCAATCCGAGCGCATGGGCATGACCATGACCGTCATGCCAGCCGTGGATCGCGGGCAGATGTTTTTCCAGGATGGCCTGCGCCTCTACGCCGTGCAGATGGAAAGCGGCGTGCCGCTGCCGGGGTGGGTGCAGACTTACGGCGGGCAAAACGGCGTCTACAAGCTGCCGCGCGCCGGGGATGGGATGGCCAACGCCCAGCAGTTCATGCAGAACTACGGCTTCAGCCCGTTTCAAATGCCCCGGCAAAACAGCCTGACGCTCGCTGAAAATAGTGTCGTCGCCGTCATGGGCATGCCTGATCTGGCAGCCCGCATGAACAACGGCCAGCCCACCGGCGCGCTGGGCACGCGGCTAGTTTGCGTGGATCGCGACACCGGCAAGGAAAAATGGAACAGCGGCCCCCGCGACATCGCCGCGATGGCCAACAAGGGCCTCAGCTTCAGCGGTTGCCCCCTGGTGGTGGGCGACAACGTCTACGTCACGGCCCGCGGCGGCACACAGGAAGAGTGCGACATCTTCTGCTATGACCTTGCCAGCGGGAAGTTCCGCTGGTCGTGTTACGTTGCCTCCTCGGCCGGCGGCGGGAATATGTTTGGCGGGGGCATGAACATGGACGCCGATCCCGTCTCCCACCTCTCCTACGCCAGCGGCCGGGTCTTCTGCATCACGAACCTCGGCGCGGTGGCGGCAATCGATGCATACAACGGATCGATCGCCTGGCTGAACATCTATCCGCGCGAGATGGTCAATAACCCGCAGTTTGGAATGATGGTGCCCAAACGGAAAATGCGGCGCCAATCCGCAGGGTGGGATCATGACAAACACCAAGCCCTGGAACTACAACGCCGCCCTCGTGCGCGATGGCCGGCTGTTTGTCCTTCCAAGCGACGGCGACTACCTGATGGTGTACGACGCCGCCAGCGGCCGGGAACTCCAGCGCATTGCCTCCTCCGACATCGGCGACGCCGATGCGCTGCTGGGCGTGGTAGGCGATATGGCCATCGTCGCCGGCGACACGCGCGTCACCTGCCTGAACTGGTCTGAGTGGGACAAAAAGAAAGAGAGCGGCAAGGGCTACTGGCGCAACGACTTCGCGCCGATCAAGGGACGCGGATTTGTCACCGTCGATCCCGCCAGCCCCGATGAAGGGTACGTTTTCGTTCCCACCACACAGGCGCTTTATTTCCTGAACCTCAAGGGTGGCAAAGTGCATCCGCCCGATGGCCGCCGCCAGTGGGGCGATGGCGAAGGCCCCGGCAACATCGTCGTGACCCAGGACCACGTCATCGTGGCCACAGCCAAAGGCGTGAACGTCTACACCGATCTGGATTCGGTCGAACGGAAATATCTGACCGCCCTTGCATCCGATCCGGGCAATGTCGAAGCACGCATGGTTTACACAGAGCTGATGTTCAACGCCGGCCAGCTCGATAAATCGCTGAAGACTATGGACGAGGCCATCGAGCGCCTCGGCGGCAAGGCCGCCATGCGCGGCGGCCCGCAGCGCGATCGCGTGTTCAGTGACTCGATCACGTTCGCCCAGAAGCTCTTCCGCGATGTCAGGAATCCACGCGACATCGAAGCGTTGCGCGAAACGGACAACGAGAAACGCGCCATCATCGATCAGTTGTTCGAGCGCGCCGCGGCCGCTGCCCAGACGCCATCGCAGCAGGTGAATTATCGCCTCAGCCGGGCCAAATTCCTTGAAGCACTCGGACACCAGGAAGATTTCACCAAGGCCGTCGCGCTCTATCAGCAGGTGCTCAGCCAGCAGGACATGCGCATCGTGCCGTCCTCGGGTGATGACGCCAGCGGCGGCGCGCAGGCCGGCCGGGTTGCCGAGTCGGCCATTACCGCCCTAATGACCAAGGGCGGGCCGGCTGTCTATGAAACATTCGAGACCGAGGCCGGGCAGATGCTCGACCAATTTCGCGACAGCCACGATCCGGCAAAGCTGCAAACCGTCGCCGATCATTATCCCAACTCGAAGGTGGCGCGCGAGGCGATGATGCTGGCGGCCAAGGAGTTTGAAAAAGCCGAGCAGCCCCGACTCGCTTCGCAGGTGCTTCGGCGGCTTTATCTGAAATATTCCACCCGGCTTGGCCCGAGCGAACGCGCCGCACTGAACGAAGCCCTTGGCCGAAACTGCCTGAAGATCGGCAATCAGGAGGCGGCCTTGGCTCGGCTACAACGTAGCAACGTGCTGGTTCCCGACGGCAAGCTCAGCGCCGATCTCTCCCTTCCCGACGGCGGAAAGCTGACGATGGCTAATGGCAATCAGCCGGCCACTTATCACGAAGCAATCGACGCGATCCTGGCAGTAAAAAAACAACTGGCCAGCGCCGCACTCCCTGATTTTCATCTACCCGGAAAAATGCCGATGGTGAAGGGGGTTTCCAGCAAGCCGGCCGATCCCTTCCTGGCGCAGCAGATCGTGATCGACAACGTCAAGTGCATCGCGCTGCCGCCGCAGGAACTGCCCGACGCCGCCCGTCCCGACCGCATCGTCGCATGGATTGACGGCAAGCTGACCTGCTTCGCCCCCGGCAGCGACAAGCCGCTCTGGTCAGGCAACCCGATCAGCCAGCAGCCCGCCAACCTCGCCTGGAAAGGCGACAACTTCCTGGTCTGGGGCGCCAATGAAATCGCCTGGGTGAACGGCGAATCAGGCCAGAAACTCTGGAACGTTGATCTCAAGGCGCTGCAGACGGTGGAAGTCGTCAGCGCCGGCAGCGGCACGGCCGGTGATGCACAAGACGCCAGTCCGCCTGCCGCCCCCGATGTAGTTCTGAACCCCGGCCAGATGCAGTTGATGCAGCGCCGAGCCCTCATCATGCAGCAACAGCAAATCGCTGTCGGCGCTGTTCAGGCCGTTCAACCTCCCCAGCCGCAACAGCCCGGCGTCGAGTCCGTGCAACACGTCCGCCTGTTGACCGATCGCCTTCTTCTCACTAGTTCAACTGGACGGCTTCTCGCCCTTGATTTCGCGGACGGTAAGCCGATCTGGCAAACACGTCTTGCAAATCGGCCTGTCGATCAACTCGAAGCCACTGATGAATTCACTGTCGTGCGCATCATGGACGAGGTGAGCGTGCAACTGGGTGTCTTTGATACTTTTAACGGCCAGCAAACAGCGCGCATGACATTCCCGTCAAACCAGGGCCAGCCCTACCCGATCAATATCGCGCTGGCCCCCGACGGCACGCTGATCTGGACAGCGTTCCAGCAGATGATGGCCAAGGATCTTTATGAGCCGGGCGATAAGGCGACGTGGTCGCAAACCTCCGGCCACCAGTACCAGCAGAATGCCAGCCCCGATGGCCTGCTCCTGTGGGGCGATCAGGTTCTGGCCCTGTGCGACAACGGCATGTACGTCGATTGCCGCTACATCCGGGACGGCCAGCCCGTTAACGGCAGCAGCCCCAGCGCCAACACCTGGCTGCAGACCGGAGCGTCGGCCAACGATGGCACGGTGCGGTTGCGAATCGTCGGTTCCAACCTGTATGCCATCGGCGCACACTCGCTCAACGGATACAACCTGGACCACAAGCCCAACGACCCGCCGATGCACTGGACCGGCCGGGTGAACATGGAAGTCACCTTCAATCCGCTGATCGCAATGCTCGGGAAGGATTACATCGTGCTACCGAGCACGCTCACTACCCCCCCACCGCCGGCGGTGGCCGGGGGCAAGGTCGATCCACACTACAGCCTGGAAGCGTTCAGCCTGGCGCCGATTGAGTCGGCCCTCACCAAGCGAATAAGCCAGAGCGGCGCGCTCATATACAGCCACAACACCAAAGGCGACCTGACTGAAACCAGCAACATCACCCAGTGGCAACCCGTCCAGGGCGGCCTGTGCTACGTCTCGGAGGATGGAAAACTTCATATGCTGCGAGGCGCGCGGGAATGAAATGCGCATGAGGCGAAACGTGTACGTTCCCTCTAAGATAACGTCATGCGCATCATCGCTCTCATGAACCAGAAAGGCGGCGTCGGCAAGACGACCACCACCGCCAATCTCGGCGCGTCACTGGCCGAACTTGGTCAGAAGGTATGCCTCGTTGACATGGACCCCCAGGCGCACCTCACCATCAATTATGGCCTGGAGCCACTGCCTCATTTCACCAATCTCTACAGCGTTCTGGTCGAGGAAAAGCCGTTTGTCGAGGCATTCCACAAGGTTGAGAACAACATCACCCTCATCCCCAGTTCCATCGACCTCGCGGCCGCTGAGATCGAATTGGTGAGCGTGCTGGGGCGCGAGCAGATCCTCAAAAAACGCATTACGTCGGCCGGGCCGCTCGACTTTGATTTCATGCTCCTCGACTGCCCGCCGAGCCTTGGGCTTCTGACCCTCAACGCCCTGTCGCTGGCCACCGAAGTCGTTATCCCCATGCAGCCGCATTTCCTTGCGCTCCAGGGCGTTGGCAAGTTGCTTGAAACGATTGGCCTGGTGGGCAGGCGCATGAACCCGGCCATCCGCGTCTCCGGCGTCGTGCTCACCATGTACGACTCCCAGACCAAACTGTCAGCCGAGGTCGTCGGCGACCTCAGCCAGTTTATCGAGGAAGCCAAGGGCAAAAATTTGCCGTGGTCCAATGCCATCATCTTCAAAAGCAAAATCCGCCGAAACATCAAGCTGGCCGAGTCGCCCAGCTTTGGCCAAACCATCTTGAAATACGACAAAGCCAGCAACGGCGCGGCCGACTACCGCGCGCTGGCCAAAGAACTGCTGGCGTTGCAAACGCAATCACCCGCCGCCGCGCCGACACTGGCCCCCCCTACCGTTACCGTCACGGTGAACGCGGATCTGGCGATCCAAAGCGCGCCACCCGAAGTGCCTGTCTAGCCGTTCCGCCCTATACTCTGTGCTATTCCGCGCCGGCCTCGTCGCCGGCGCCACTCCCTGCTTTTTTCCAGATCAGAGCAACACCCATGGCCGACAGTTCCAACAAAGTCATCTACACCATGGTCGGCGTCACCAAGGCGCACGACAAAAAAGTGGTGCTGAAGGACATCTACCTCTCCTATTTCTACGGCGCGAAGATCGGCGTCCTTGGCCTGAATGGCTCGGGAAAGTCGTCGCTTCTCAAAATCCTCGCCGGCGTCGACAAGGAATATCAGGGACAAATTTCCCTCTCGCCCGGCTACGCCATCGGCTATCTCGAGCAGGAGCCAAAGCTCGATCCGGCCATGACCGTGCGGCAGGTCGTCGAGCAAGGCGTGCAGTCGACGGTTGATCTGGTCAACGAATTCAACGCCATCTCCGAGAAATTCGCTGAGCCGATGGACGATGAGCAGATGAACCAGCTTCTGGAACGTCAGGGCGAATTGCAGGAAAAGATCGATCACCTGGGGGCGTGGGACCTCGATCAGCAACTGGAAATGGCGATGGATGCCCTGCGGCTTCCGCCGCCCGACGCGGTCTGCAAGCTGCTCTCCGGCGGCGAAAAAAGGCGTGTGGCGCTCTGCCGCCTTCTCCTGCAAAAGCCCGACATCCTCATTCTCGACGAGCCCACCAATCACCTCGACGCCGAATCGGTGGCGTGGCTCGAACAACACCTGCACCGTTACGAAGGCACCGTCGTCGCGGTTACCCACGATCGCTATTTCCTGGACAACGTAGCCGGCTGGATTCTCGAGCTTGATCGCGGCCAGGGCATTCCGTGGAAGGGCAACTATTCGGCCTGGCTGGAACAGAAAAAAGCCCGCCTGATGGTGGAAGAAAAAACCGAGTCGGCCCGCCAGAAAACACTGGCCCGGGAATTGGAATGGGTGCGCCAGTCGCCCCGCGCCCGCCAGGCCAAAAGCAAGGCTCGCCTTCAGTCGTACGAAGCCCTGCTTAACCAGGACACTCGCAAGAAGGAATCCGAAGTCGAGATCTTCATTCCGCCCGGCCCGCGCCTGGGCAATCTGGTTATCCAGGCCGAAGGCGTGTCCAAGTCCTACGGCGACAAACTCCTCTTCCAGGACGTCACCTTTTCGCTCCCGCCCGGCGGAATCGTCGGTATTCTCGGACCCAACGGCGCCGGCAAGACCACTTTGTTCCGTCTGATCACCAATTCCGAGAAGCCCGACTCGGGCACTTTGAAGGTCGGAGAGTCGGTGAAATTCGCGTATGTGGAGCAAGGCCGCGATGACCTGAAGGCCGACGAATCGGTCTGGCAGGCGATCTCCGAAGGGCAGGAGTTTATCAAGCTCGGCAACGTCCAAGTCAACTCGCGCGGCTACGTCACGCGCTTCGCCTTCACCGGACAGGACCAGCAGAAGAAAGTCGGCAACCTCTCCGGCGGCGAGCGCAATCGCGTGCATCTTGCCCGCATGCTCAAGAGCGGCGCGAACGTGCTGCTGCTCGACGAACCGACCAACGATCTGGACGTGAACACCATCAGGGCGCTGGAAGAGGCCTTGGAATCCTTCGCCGGCTGCGCGGTCGTCATCACCCACGACCGCTGGTTTCTCGACCGCGTGGCAACCCACATCCTCGCGTTCGAAGGCGACAGCCAAGTGGTCTGGTTCGAAGGCAACTACCAGTCCTACGAAGAAGACAAGAAAAAACGCCTGGGCATCGAGGCGGATCGGCCCCACCGGATCAAGTACCGCAAGCTGACGAAGTGATCGCTACCGTAACTAGCAATATTTAGATATACTAGATTCTGACCGTCGGAAATCTTTTCAGCCGCCGTCGCGCGTGGTAGGCTACCATTTGTTCCCAAACAAAGAAGTGGCGAGGAAAGGAGTCCGATTTGTCAGACAACGTTCATACAAAGGTTAAGTCACGGTTGGGGCGGGGGTTGAGCAGCCTGCTGGCCACGACCGAGCCTGAAGAAGAATTGGAAGCGACAGCGCCGACCCCCCTACCGCCCAATCCCGAGCTCCAGGCCGTGCCGGCCGCTACGCCGGAAACGGCCATATTAGAGGTTGCGGTGGACGAAATTCGCCCCAACCCAAGTCAGCCGCGCAAGTCGATGGATGATTCCACCATCGCCCAACTCGCGGCCAGCATCAAAGCAACGGGAGTCATCCAACCTATTGTCGTCCGCAAAGCGGATGATGGATATCAACTCATTGCCGGGGAGCGGCGACTGCGGGCCGCCAAGCTCGCGGGGCTGACGACGGTTCCAATAGTCTGCCGCGCGGTGGACGATGCCCAGCAGGCTCAGATGGCACTGATCGAAAACATTCAGCGCGAGGACCTAAATCCAATCGAGCGCGCCGCCGCATATGGCACTTTGGTGCGGACCTTAGGCCTTACCCAAGCCGAGTTGGCCGAGCGGATGGGCGAGGAGCGCGAGCAGCATCGCCAACTATCTGCGTCTCCTGGAACTCGCGCCGGCCGTGCAGGAACTGGTGCGGGATGGCCGGCTGTCACTTGGCCATGCCAAAATTCTGGCCGGCGTGACCGATCTGCCCAGGCAAGAGCGGCTAGCCAGGCTGACGGTGGAGCAGGAACTCTCCGTTCGGCGGCTGGAACAAGCCGTGAAATCTGGACCTACAACCCCCCTACCCGCTTCGGCGGCCACCCCGCCCTCCGCGCATTTGAAGGATTTGGAGCAATCCCTGACACGCCAACTAGGCATGCGCGTCCAAGTGAAGGCCGGGTCGCAAAAGGGGCGGGGACGGCTGGTGGTTCATTACACCTCGCTGGATCAGTTTGACGAGCTGATGGGAAAGATGGGCGTGCGGGTGGAGCAGGAATAAACCC
This sequence comes from uncultured Phycisphaerales bacterium, assembly GCA_963788015.1. Lineage (GTDB taxonomy): Bacteria > Planctomycetota > Phycisphaerae > Tepidisphaerales > Tepidisphaeraceae > JBBRHH01. The sequence goes on along the minus strand of CAWBEY010000002.1, from coordinate 52,875 downwards.
TGTGTTGTTCCACGTGGAACAATGCTGACACGGCAGACGGTGCGCGGGTGCCAAATTTCTTCATTTTGTCTGCCCAAAGCGGTTGCGTCTGACAGGGGGGCGATGGTAAGTATGACATAGCCACTGTTGAAAAGGAGTTCACGATGGCATACGCATGGCAGACGATTGAAGAGGCGGCCGTTACCCTGAAAATCTCAACCCGCACCATCCACCGGCGGATCGCGGGCGGCGAGCTCGAAACGCGCCTCGACAATGGCAGGCGCGAGGTGATGGTCTGTCTGCCGGATGAACCCCTGCCAGAGACTGAATATGCCAATGTTCCGGCAGACACAAAACAAAACGAACCCACCAACCCCCCTGCCTGCTACGAAAACGCGGTTCGTGACCACGTCCCGGCCATGGCGGACGCGAACACCCAAGCCGCCCTCATGATCACCGAAGACCGTTTCCGCCGGGCCGAGATGGCGCTGACAGCCTACCAGCACTCCCTGACAGTGGCTGAAAACGCCGTCCGCCGCGCATGCGCTGGGACATGCTTTGCCTGGATCACCACCAGCGTTCTCGTCGTTCTGATCGTCTTGGCAACCGCTTGGACGACCCATCGTGTCACCCGCGCGTCGGCCGACATGGAACGCCTCCACGCTGACGTCCAGCGTCTGGCCGACACGGCCGACACAAGGACCCGCGAACTCCTCCAAGCTCGGCGCGAAAAGGAAGAAGCCAAAATTGCGGCCGCACGCTCTGAAGGGCAACTGCAGGCGCGTGCCGCCACGGCCGCCGCCACAACCCGCCCGACCACCCTCCTCCAGCGCATTCTCACCAGCTTTGCGTCCAATAAAGATTGAACCACTGTTACCTCCCGAACCGCGCGCTATGATCACTTTCTCATGAACTCGGCGGACAGTCCTGTTGACCTAGTCATCATCGGCGGCGGCCCAACTGGCCTTTTCGCGGCCTTTTACGCCGGCATGCGCCGTATGTCTGCCACCATCGTCGACTCCCTTGACACGCTTGGCGGCCAACTGGTCACGCTCTATCCCGAGAAATACATTTATGATGTGGCGGGGTTTCCGAAAGTATTGGCCAAAGATCTGGCGCAAAACCTGATCGAACAGGGTTTGCAGTTTGGCGCGCGCGTCTGCTTGGGAGAACAGGTGATGTCGCTGGCCGAGGATGTCACACATTGCCTGTTTCATGTTGTCACGGACAAGCAGGAGCATGTCTGCCGGGCGGTTCTCATCGCCGGCGGCGTAGGGGCCTTCGAACCCAAACGTCTGCCACTTGCAAACGCCTCCGAGTACGAAGATCGCGGCCTGTACTACTTCGTGAAGAAACTGGACGAGTTTGCCGATAAACGCATCTTGATTGTCGGTGGGGGGGACAGTGCTATCGACTGGGCCAACACGCTGTCTGCCAAGGCCCGCAGCCTGACACTCATCCACCGCCGTGATGTCTTTCGCGCTCACGAGGACAGCATCGCCAAGATGATGATGACACCGACCAAAGTGCTTGTGTTCCATGAACTTAAGGCCCTTGGCGGACAAGAACACATCGAATGGGCGACCGTGTTTGACAATCGCACGCAGGCCCAGCAGACGCTTGAGGTTGACACCCTGCTGGTCAACATCGGATTCAACAATGCGCTTGGACCGATCAAAAACTGGGGCCTTGAACTGGCAGGGGGGCAAATCAAGGTGGACACCATGATGCGCACAAACCGGCCAGGCATTTTCGCGGCCGGTGATATCGCCTCCTTCCCCGGTAAGCTGAAACTTATCGCCACTGGCTTCGGAGAGGCGGCCACCGCTGTCAACGTCGCCAAGCAGTTCATTGACCCCTCCGCCAACCTCTTCCCCGGCCACAGCACCAATCTCAAACGATGACCCGCCAACCTCAGGGAGCGACAGATTGAAGGAGCTCAGCGCGCTCCACAATTTCAAGGATCGGCTTGCCATCAAAGTCGGCCGGTAGGGGGATGCCAAGCATGACGCACGCTGTCACAAACGTGTCAGTCGTGTCAACGTCAAGGGCCGCATACTCTGTTAAATCGAGGTTCTTGCGTATTCCGGGGCCGACAGCGATCCAAGGGATGTGCAACGAACGGGCATCTCCGGGCGCATGGAACTTGCCCGCGCCGCCATGATCGGCTGTCAGCAGAATCATCGTGGAGTCAGACAAATGCGCATCCTCCACCGCCCGGATGACAGTGGCAACGGCGCTGTCAGCCAAGGCGATGGCCGCCAATTGCTCGTCGCTGCCCCATCCCCATTTGTGCCCGGCGGCGTCAGTCCCGGCCAAGTGAATGAAGCACACATTGGGCTGGTGCTGGCGGATGATGTCGTCGGCCTTGTCGGCCACATACTGATCCGCGATGGGTTCGTCATACGGCAGCCAATGCCAATCCAGCGTGCCGGGTTTGAGCAGGGCGATGAACTTGGTCTTGCCCGACACCATGGCAGACGTCTGGCCGACCTTGTGCGCCAACTCGAAAATCGTGGGAACATCTGGGTAAGCGTCTTCAATGTGGCCGTTCCAACTGATGCCGTGCTTCTCAACGCTGACACCCGTCAACATGCTGGAGTGAGCCGGGAGTGTCATGCACTCGGGAACCGTGCGCGCCCACATGGTGTAAGTGCCGCGCACGAGCAGAGCGTGCATGTTGGGCGTCTGGGCGCGAAGAAGCAGGTCGGGCGCAGGCCGTCAATGCTGATGATGAGGGCATGTTTAATGGCCGGGATCGGCGGGAATGCGGGGATGACTGGCCTTGGCTTGGTGGTAGGGGGGCCGGAGGTATTGGCTCTGGGGATAGGCCTTTGTTTCTTACAACCCACCACAAGACATAGGATTAAAGCCAAGGCAACAGACAGGATGCGTTTCATTGGGCCATCCATTGGCAGACGAAGCATCAGCTTGAGGCAGACAGACTGGCCATCGCACTTTCCACCGGTGTAGTTGGATCGACAGCGGGTGTGTAATGACGTAAGTCCAGCATGCGCTTTAATTTCCGGCCTTGGCGCAACGCAGCAGGGGGGTGGATGGTGACGCGCATCTGAAAGATGCCCAGTGCCAGGTTCTTCATCAGGTCCGGGTATTTGTCTGTCAATTCCCGTCGGATGTCTGTCTCAATGCCATCGACATCTGTTCTGGCAGACTCGACATTAATGTCCATCACCTCACGAACGCCTTCAAGCGAAAAGACGACCTGCCAGTCGTGAGTCAGTCCGGGCACGCCTTGAAGGGTGTTCTCGAACATGAGGGGGTAGAGGTTACCCCCGCTGGCCACGACCATCTCATCCGTTCGGCCGCGGATTTTGGTGCTAATGGGCGTGGGCAGGCCGCACGTGCAGCGGTGGGCATGAATCTTGAGCACGTCCCGCGTGCGATAGCGGAGCAAGGGCATAACATGCCGGTTGAGCGTGGTGAAGACAAGTTCGCCATAGCCGTCGGCACCGGGGTTCAGGATCTCGGGGAGATAGTCAACCGCATCCAAGTGATAGCCGTCGAGTTCATCGCAGGGCTGAAAGCCGAGAGAGCCGCCCAGTTCGACGCTGCCGTAGTTCATCTTCACCTTCGCCCCTTTCCAGACGCGCTGCATCCACGGGATGGCGTCGGCCGGCATTTCTTCTGCGCCGCCCACCAGGAGCTTGAGCGGGAAGGCACCGTGCTTCTCTGCCAGGTCGGTGAGTCGGATTAGCCAGGTCGGTTCGCCCATTACCACGTTGAACTTATATTGATCGAGGCGGCGGTAGACTTCGATTGGGTCGACCTTGCCGAATGCCAGTGTGAAGCACTTCATGTGCATCAGGCCGTAGTGGCAGAGCATGCCGGGGATCCAGATGGAGAAGTCGAAGCCGTTGGCAACACGATCGGCCGGGCCGATGCCCAGCATGTGCAGGCCGGCCGACATGCATGCACCCAAGTCCGCCAGTTCCTTGTGATCGTAATATATCTGTTTGTTTTTCCCGCTGGTGCCGGAGGATTCGAAGACAATGGCCGGCGGCTTGCAAATAAAGTCGGTGGGATTTTGGACCAGATCGTCGGGGGTGGTGTAGAAGTCGCCAAGATCTTCAGGCTTCCAAATCTTGCGAGGGTTGATGTTGCGCTCGGCGAACGCCCGTCGGTAGAAGGGGGAGTGTTTAGCGACATAGCGGACGGTGTGGCGGAAGCGATGACTTACAAGAGCGCGGACGGCGGGCTGCGGAGTATTGCGGAGGAGCCAGGCAAGCGTCTTGGCAGAAAATCGGCCTGCGAGGGCATCGGAGAGGGTGGCCATTCCGGGGTATCTTAACGGTGGGGGGGTAGGGATGTATAGAAGGGGTAGCGCGATCGCCCACTTTCGACGTGCGGGTTTGCCTGGCGGCTCCGGCGGCACAGTGGACACCCCGTGTGCGCACCACCGATGACATTGACGCGCTTCTCATGGTCCCGCAAATTGCCATGCCCGATTTATTTGAGACGCTCAGAAGTCGTGGCTTTGAAATCGACCTGTCCAAACAGGTCCAGGAGCTGCGCGACGAGGGATTCACGTCAATAAGATACCGGAAATGTCATCGTCGATTTGATGTCGCCGGTCATTCCGGCCTATTCTCACGTCCTGGACCGTGCCACCAGCACAATCGTGCTGGACTTTGAATGGGGACGCGGAGGTGGTGGTTCAGGATTCGGCATCGTATCAGAAGCTCTTGGACGAGTTGGATTTGGCGCAGGCCGTGGCAGGGATTCGGCGAGGGCTGGAGTCCAGCGCAAGGGGATGGGAAGGCCGGTGCGCGAGGCGCTGGAGGAATTGGGGCGCAAGCATGGCATTGATTTGACCAAGTGATCAAAGATGTGGTTGTTTGAAGGTCTTGGCGATCACGTCAATCGTCAGTTCAAGATCCACATCAGTATGTCCGGCCGACACGAACCAGCACGCGAGGCCTGAGCTATTCACGTGGATGCCTTGTTCTAACAGACCCTGGCGGAAGGCACCGTAGCGGTGGGTGTCGGCCTGGTAGAGGTCGCGGTAGTGGGTGGGGGGGCGGCCGTCTTTGTTGAAGATGACCTGGAACATCGAGCCGAGGCCCTGCACGACGCAGGGGACTTTTGCGTCGGCGGCCGATTGGCGGATGGCTTCCATGAGCGCCTCCCCGTGGTTGCGGATGCGGGATTGGACGGCGGGGTCGGAGAGGGTGCGAAGGGTGTGGAGGGCGGCGGCGGCGCAGAGGGGGTTGCCGTTGTAGGTGCCGCCGTGTTTTACGGTGTTGGCGGCGATCAGCTCCATGATCTGCCGCCGTCCCGCGAAGGCGCTGATGGGGAGGCCGCCACCGAGGGCTTTGGAGAAGACGGCGATATCGGGGGAGACGCCGAAGATTTCCTGTGCGCCGCCCGGGGCGGAGCGGAAGGCGGTGACGATTTCGTCATAGACAAGAACGATATTGCGGCGGGTGCATTCCTCACGGAGATATTCGAGATAGCCGGGCTGAGGCATGATGCAGGCGTTGTTGGCGACGATAGGCTCGGCGACGACGGCCGCGAAGTCGCCTTTGTGGTGGTTGAGAATTTCGGCCAGAATTTTCTTGTCGTTCCACGGACAGATGACAATGTCCTCCACGACGCCAAAGGGGATGCCAAGCGAGTGCGGTTGGCTATTGGGCGAATCTAGCGGCCCAGCCTGGGCGGCGTCGGGGCGGTTGGAGATGGCCAGCACGTCCACCCAGCCGTGGTAGTGGCCTTCGAACTTGAGGATTTTATTTCGGCCGGTGAAGCCGCGGGCCGCGCGGATCGCGCCGCACATCGCTTCGGATCCGGAGTTGGCGAAGCGCACCAATTCGCGCACGGCACCATGCTGCAGAGTTGCTCGGCCACCTCCACCTCCAGCGTGTTGCAGGTGCCGAACATGGTGCCCAGATCAAGCTGCGATTTCAGGATTTGCGTGAGGGCGGGATCGGCGTGGCCAAGGACGATGCTGCCGTAGCTGAGGAGGTAGTCGATGAATTCATTGCCGTCGGCGTCCCAGATGCGCGAGCCTTTGCCGCGTGCGATGTAGAGCGGGTAGGGGAGCTCTCCGGTGGTGGTGGAGCGTGCGGAGGAGGAGATGCCGCCGGCCAGCACGCGCTTGGCACGATCGAACCAATGTTCCGAGTTGACGGTCTGTGCGTGGGGCGGGAGGCCCAATGTGTGGGAAAGAGGGGTGGTGGCGATGCTCATAAAAACTCCGAGCTAACGAAAGTCGTCGCGCGTTGGGGTTGGCCATGTTACTGGCACCAGGTGCGGGCAAGGTTGGTGAACATGGCCGCGACGGCTTCGACTTCCCGCCATTCTACAAATTCATCGACGCTGTGCGCCTGGGCGAGGCTCCCCGGGCCCCAGACCAGCGTGGGAGTCTTTTGCAGAGACCAGCGCAGGCCCGCCTCACAGCCGGAATTGAAGGCCGACCATGTTGTGAATGGGATATCCATCTTTTGCACTGCTTGTTGCGCGGCGACTGAGAGAGGGTCGGCAGGGTCGGTGAGATGACCTGTGTATTGCTCGGGAAAATCAACTTGGACAGTCGTGTCGGCCGGGAGCAACTGGTGGAGGCCGTGTGTGAATTGCCCCTTCCATTCCTCCAGATCGTCGCTTGGCAGAAGCTCGAAATACCCGCCGCACGTGCAATGATCGGCCACCATGCCTTGCCAGTCGCCGCCGTGGATTTTGTCGACCGTGATCGGGCGGGCGATTGGATAAGGGGCAAAGAGAGAGTTGGCCGCGCGATCGTTGAAACGTTCCTCCATGGCGGCAAGAGCGTCGAGGATCATGCGCATGTGCTGGATCGCGTCGGCACCAAGCCATTTCACGGTGCCATGAACCGACTGCCCGCTCGTGGTGATTTCAAAGCGCAGGCCGCCGCGGGAGGCGAGGCGGGGGAGTGATTCGGTAGGTTCTAAAATAATGGCGGCGTCAGCACGATGCCCCCGCAGAAGGCTGGTAAGTGTGCCCAGCCCAACGCAATCTTCCTCGCCGGGAATGAGTTCCAAAAAAACGTCGCCCGCGAGCGGCTGGGGCGATTTCTTGAGGTTCAGCATTGCCCAAAGTGCGCCGACAAGCGGCCCCTTCACATCGCACGCGCCCCGGCCATAAATCTTGCCGTCAACCTCCTCACCCGACCACGGCGAAACCCGCCACTGCTCTGGCGAAGGCGCCGGCACCACATCTGAATGTGCATTGAACAACAACGACCGGCCGTTGCCAGTGCCGCGCAGGCGGATCACCAGCGTTGGCCGGCCAAGCAGGGGAAGATGGCGCGCCTGGCCCTGGGGATATTTTTGAACATCGGCTTCGGAGGTTTCAAAGAGATCGGTGTCGAAGCCCTGGCCACGGGCCCAGTCGGCCAGGAAGCGGGTGAAGGGGGCTTCTTCGCCGCTGATGCTTTTGAAGGAGAGGGCTCGGCGGAGGAGCGATTTCATTGTGAATGCAGCGCTCAGGAAGACATCAAAGCGGCTTTGGGCGACCAACTGGCCGAGAGCGTGGCGGCGACGTCTTCGAGCGTGGTGAATGGGATGAACGCCCGATGCTCGGCCGCGAGGGTGCGGGCAAGGACGCCCTTGGCGAAGACCAGGTCGGCCTTGCGCGACGGGCAGAGATCGGATCGGCCATCGCCCACATAAATCGTCTGCCGCCCGGCAAGGGCAAGCGCTGTGGCCGACGCACATTTGCAATGGGCCGCGGCCGACTCGCACGTTGCGCTGGCGTGGGGGCATTGCAGGCGAAGATGCTGGCCTTCATGTTGAATGTCATTGGACCGATAGGGCAATGAGATGCCGTTCTTCGCAAGAATGTGATTGATGAACAGGCCAATACCGTCGCTGAGAATGGTGGCCGGAACGTCGTTGTCGCGGAGCACGGCAAGCAGGGAATAGATGCCCGAATCGATATCAATGGTGTCGAGAAACGAGGCGAGATCAGACTGACCAATGCGGATCTGTGCGAATTCCTGCTCGAGACATTCGCGTGAACCGATCAGGCCGGCCTGCCAGCGTTGCTCGATAAGCTTCCAGGCATTGTTGACGGCGTAGCGTTCGATCAGCTTGTCGAGGACGTCTTCGCGCGTGATGGTGCCGTCAAAATCCAGCCACACCTGGGCGTTTTCGGGAAAAGGAATACTGTGCGGACTACGCATGGGGGCCGCATCATAGAGGATAAATGTTAGGATGGCGAGGGGGCGGGTCGAGCGTGCAGCGTCCAATAAACGTGTCAAACCGCAGGGATGGCATGAACAGGTGTCGCCGCTATAATCCCCGCCAAAGCGCCTGCGCCTGACAAGGGCAGGGGCATCGCTAACTCTCGACGGAACACGCACATGCCTTATACCCTGACGCCCGCCTCCCCCGAACTGATGCCACCCGACGACAACAGCGTCGAGCCGGAAAGCCGCTGGACGCTCAACTTCGGCCCCCAGCACCCCGCCACCCACACCACCCTTCGCATCGTCCTTGAAATTGACGGTGAACGCATCGTTAAATGTACCCCGCACATCGGCTATCTCCATAGCGGCTTTGAAAAGCTTGGAGAACATCTCAACTACAACCAGTATGTCACCATCGTCGATCGTATGGATTACTCGGCCCCGATCTATAACGAGTTGCCCTGGCACGGGGCGGCCGAGAAGTTGATGGGGATCGACCTCACCCCACGCTGCAAGGTGCTTCGGACCATCGCGGGCGAACTGGGTCGGATTCAGTCGCACTTGCTCTGCATCGGCGCGGCCGGCCTGGATTTGGGCGCCTTCACGGCCTTCCTGTATGGCTTCAACGAGCGCGAGGTGATCTACGACATTGTCGAGTACATGTCAGGCCAGCGATTCCACACCAGTTGGACCCGGGTAGGGGGGCTCAATATGGATCTGCCTGACGAAGATACCTTCAAGCGGATGGTGAAAAAGTTTGTCAATGAGCAGCTTCCCAAGGCGTCGGAAGACGTTGTCAAGCTTCTGAACAAGAACCGCATTTTTGTTGACCGCACCCAGGGCGTGGGCTTCATCTCGCGCGAGGAGGCGATCGCGTGGAGCCTCACAGGTCCGATGGCCCGAGCCAGCGGCGTGCGGCGGGACATTCGCAAGGATGAACCGTATCTCTGCTTCCAGGACAACTGGGACGGCCAGGGGGCACCGGCCGTGGATTTCAAGGTGCCGGTAATGACCACCGGCGACGTCTATGCCCGTTATCTGGTGCGATTGGAAGAGGTGCAGCAGTCGATGCACATCATCCGCCAGCTGATCGACAACATTCCGTCGGGGCCGGTGAACGTCAGCCCAGAAGGTAAGGAAGTGTTGCCGCCCAAGGGCGAAGTGTACAGCAGCATTGAAGGGCTGATCCAGCACTTTGAATTGATCATGACCAACCGCGGCTTCACCGCTCCGCGCGGCGAAGTCTATAGCTGCATTGAAAGCGCCAACGGCGAACTTGGATATTACATCGTCAGCTCCGGCGAAAACGTGCCTTGGCGCGTGCGCACCCGGCCGCCGGTTTATATCAACTACCAGGTTTTCCCGAAGCTGATTGAAGGGCACATGATCAGTGACGTGGTCGCGGTATTGGGCAGCATCAACGTCATCGCCGCCGAGTTGGATCGATAAGAGGTTAGATCAGGTGAACTCGCATGCAGCTTTGGCAGTTCCTGGGTTCTCTTCATCCGAAGCTGGTGCATTTCCCGCTGGTGCTCTTGCTGGCCGGGCTGCTGTTTGATTTCGTGGGGCTTCTGAAGCGATCTGAGCGCTGTCACTGGGCGGGAAAAATTCTCTCGGCCGCGGGGACTGTGTCGCTGCTGGTGGCATTTGTCTGCGGCATTTATGCGGAGGTGTGGGCCGGGCGGGCGGGGATTCCGCAGGGGCAGATCGAGCTGCATGAGCTGTTTGCGAACGTCGCCTCCTGGGGATTTGTGATCCTCGCGGCGTGGCGGGTGTTTTTGCATGATGTCAATCGGCGCGGCCTGCTGGTCTACACCCTGATAGGTCTGGGCTGGTACGTCCTAATGATTATCACCGCCCATCTCGGCGGCGCGTTGATCTTCGATTACGGGGCGGCCGTCACAAGTGCGCACGCCAACACGACGCTGTCTCTCCATGATCTCAACGCCCTGGCCACGCGTCAGACGGATTTGAATCTCCGCTACTCGGAGATGATGCATCACATTTTCGGGTATCTCACGCTGGCGCTGGCGGGGTCGTTGTTTGTTCAGGCCATCTATGCGGAGCGGGCCGCGCGAGTGAAATGGGTTGGGCCGGGATTGCTGCTGGCGGGCGGGGTGTTCCTGTTCTTCTTCGCCGATCTTGATCTTTATCGTCTGACGGATTTTCGCCAATTTGGCGACCGGGAAGTGCAACTGCACAAGACGATCGCGCTTATTCTCGTTGCGGTGGGAGCGATCGGCCTGCGCGGATCCACGGTGCGCGTCATCCGCTTCCGGCGAGAGGGACTGGTCACCCGCCCCGGGCAAACGCCCGCGTGGCTTAGCCAGGAGTCGCAAACCCACCAGGGGAAAATGGTGGCGGTGATGGCGCTCATCGGCGGCGGGCTCTTGTTCACCCACGTCCACACCATCGCGCCTTACGCCAACGTGGCCGCGGGTGTTTACATCGCGCATATCGTACTTGGCACGGTGGCGCTCCTCATTGGCGCCACCCGCCTGCTGGCCGACGCTTGGCCCGAGCGGCGACGCCTGTTGTCCATCGCCTTCGCCGGCCTGCTTTGCATGGAGGCGGTTCTTCTCATCACGTACAACGAAGGCTTGCCTTGGTATCTGGGGTATGGGTCATACAACCGCTGGGGCCCGCATGGGGGAACGGTTGCGCCATTTGGCGCATGCCGGGCGGAGTTGACGTTCGATCCAGAGTCGCAGCGATTGGACGTGTACGTGCTGGATCGTTTCTCGGACAAGGCGGTACCCGTGGCCGCCAGTAATCTTGATGTGCTCATCGGGCGGGGCTATCAGGAGACGGCGGCGAACTTGCATGTCATCGCGGATGCCGGGGACGTGGGCGAGCGCCATTCCCATTTCGCCGCCCTCGTTCCGAGCCTGAACAATGTGGCCGCGTTTGGCGCGCGGCTGGCGCTGCCATTGGGGTCGCCGCCTGCCCTGAAAACGGGTTATTTCGACCCATGGGTTACGCCAGTCATCACGGCGATTCCTCCCAACGAGGTAGCAGGTTTTCAATGCCCGATGCACGAGGGCATTCGTGCCACCGAGGCGGGCAATTGCAAATTGTGCGGCATGCCGATGTTGGCGTTGGACAAAAGTATTCGCACCGAACTACACGATCTGGGATACGAGATGGCGCTATGGACCGACGAGATGGCCGGCGATCCACTGGCGCAGCGCCTGAACTTTCGGCCCGCGCACGGCGCCAGCGTCATTCGTGATCTGGTGATGGTGCATGAACATCCGCTGCACCTGATTATCGTCTCCACTGATCTGTCTTTCTTTGATCACGTCCATCCGCTGCCGCAAAAAGACGGCTCACTGGTCATCGAATACCAGTTCCCGCGCGCTGGGCATTACCTGTTGTTCGCCGACATCACTCCCAAAGGAGATCGCAGCCAGGTCTTCCGCATTCCGATAAACGTGGGCGAGGTGGGGGATGATGTTCAGGTTGCATTGACGGCGTCGGCCGCGATGGCGCTGCCGCTGGCGCAACCCGTCGATCGTGGCCGAGCTGCTGCCGATTCCCCGGGAATTGATTGCGGGGGCCCATACGCAGTTCATCGTCCGACTCACGCAGGATGGCCGGCCGATCACCAATCTCGAACCCTACATTGGCGCCATGGGCCACTGTGTCATTATCTCTGAAGACACCCAAACCTATTTGCACTGCCACCCCGAACAACTCTGGGCGCCCAAACCCAATGACAAGGGAGGCCCGGAAATCGCCTTCCACACCCGCTTTCCCAGCCCCGGCCGCTACAAGGTGTGGGTGCAGTGCAATCAGGCCGGAAAGATGCTGCTTGCGGAGTTTGTCGTTGACGTGGGAAAGAGCTTCCTGCCGCCCCGCATCATGGGCCTGCTTTTGGGCGAAAATTAATCAGGTAGCCTCGTTAGGCCGTTCCACATTTACTTCGTCGTCGCCTCCGCCACTTTCTGGTGGGCGTCGGGTGCGGCCGGCTTCTCATCATTGCCGCTGCGAACCGCGACGCCCTCCGCCACGCGCTCGCCTGGATTGGCGATGATCTGTTCGTCGCCATTGAGCCCTTCGACCACTTCAAGCTCGCTGCCAAAATCCTGTCCAAGCACCACCTTCTGAAAATGCACCTTGCCGTCCTGAATGATTGCCACCTGCGTGCCGGCCGAGTTGTTCACCAGCGCCGGCGCCGGGATCACGAGCGGCGGGCTGGTCCGGTTCACCTCGAAGCTGGCCTGCACGTACATGCCCGGCAGCAACGCGTAGTCTCCATCGGCTTCTTTCACATTCGGTACTTTCACTTCAGTCAGCAGCGACCGGCTCGCGGGGTCGAGGTAATTGGTCGTGCCCATCACCTTCCCCATGAACACCCTGCCCGGCCTCTCACGCGACGTGATTTTCACGTCCATTCCCTTCTTGATCTGCAGCGCTGAGGACTGCGGCACATTTACGAATGCCCGCAGAACATCGTTTTCCGCGATCTTGAACATCGGCTTCACGTCCGTCGCCGTCGGGTTGGAGATGATCAGCGATCCGTTGTCATACGCCCGGCCCGTCACCACCCCGGAAAACGGCGCTGTCACTTTTTCAAACCCCTGCAATTCCGTGAGTCGCTGCACGTTCGCCTCGGCCGCGCCTACATTCGCGTTGGCGGAAGCAAGCGTGGCCTCGGCGGCATCCAGAGCCGAACGCTTTTCGTCCACGTCCTGCTGGGAAACCGTATTCGATGCCCGCAGCGCCTTGTACCGCTCGTAGGTGACGCTGGCCAGATCGCGGTCGGTGATCGACTTGTTGACAGCCGCTTTGGTCTGAAGCACAGCGGCCTGGGCCTGGTGAAGCTCCTGATCCACCTCCGGCGTCTCGATCTCCGCCATGAGCTGCCCGGCCTCGACGTGATTGCTGATGTCGACGTAATACTTCTTCAAATACCCGGCCGTCCGCGAAAAGATGGAGACTTCCTGCCACGGCCGAAGGGTTCCGGGCATGGTGATCAGAACCATCTCGGGGGCTCGGTGCGGCCTGGCGACGTTCACGATCACGGGCGCGTTCGCCTCGTTGGCGGCGTCGGCATTGAGCTCCTTGCCGTCACGGTATCGCGGCCAAATGCCAGTGATAAGCAGCGCCAGCAGCACGAGCACGCCCGCGATGGCGGCCGCGATCACCCATCCGCTTCTTCGGCTTGGGAACGTTCAGGTCGATATGGTCCGGATCGTGCGGGCGAGTGTCGTTCGCGCCGTTCCCGCCCGCGTGCGGGTGGCGGGATCGCGCGGACTGGAAGAGTGGGCGGTTTTGTCAGTTGCGTGGTTTCCATAAATCAGTCTCGTTTCAATGTTAATCGGTTTCTTTACGACTGCGCCTGGGGCACCCAGTCGCCTTCTTCCTGCAATTCGGGTTCCACGGCACGGTGGGGGGGCTGGATGCGCAGGGCACTGTAGACAACCGGCACGAAGAACAGCGTCGCGAAGGTGGCGGCGCTCAGTCCGCCGATCACGGCCCGGCCCAGCGGCGCGTTTTGCTCGCCCCCTTCACCCAGTCCCAGCGACATGGGCAACATGCCGATGATCATCGCCAGCGCAGTCATGATGACCGGGCGCAGCCGCGTCATGCCGGCCGCCAGCGCCGCATCGTGAGCGTTCATGCCCTGCTCCTTGCGCTGATCGTTGGCAAAGGTGATCATCAAAATACTATTGGCGGTGGCGACGCCGATGCACATGATCGAGCCCATCAGGGACGGGACACTGATCGTCGTGCGGGTGGCGAATAGCATCCACAAGATTCCCGCCATCGCCGCCGGCAGCGCCATTAAGATGATCAGCGGGTCAAGCCACGACTGGAAATTCACCGCCATCAGCAGATAAACCAGAACGATCGCGCCGATGATTCCTTTGGCCAACCCGCTGAAGGAGGAGTTCATGCTTTCCACCTGCCCGCGCAGGGTGATGGTTGTGCCGGCCGGGGCGGTGTTGCGCGCATCGGCGACCAGCTTTTCAATGCGATCCGACACCGACCCCAGATCAGACCCCTGCACATTGGCCTGCACGTCGAAGGTGGGTGCGATGTTGTAGTGTGTGACGTTGGACGGGCTGGAGCCCCGCTCCACCGTGGCTAGATTCCCCAGGAGCTGCGCATCCTGCACGCCCGGCGTGACAACCGGCGTGTTTTGCAGCGCGGTCATCGAGTTCACCTTGTATTGCGGCGTCATCACCGCCACCTGATAACTCACGCCGCGCTTGGGATCGAGCCAGAAATTCGGAGACGTCTGGCCGCTGGACGAAAGCGAAACCAGCAGATCGTTCGCCACGTCGCGCTGGGTCAGGCCCATCTGGTCGGCCATGGTGCGATCAACGTTGACGCGCACGTCTGGCGTGTTGGACACCTGGTGAATATGAACGTCGGCCGCGCCGGGAATGGCCGCGATCTGCTTCCGCAATGTCTCGGCAATCTCCAGATTTCTCTCGTTCGACGATTTGGGCCCAAGCACCTGCACGTCAATTGGCGCGGGCAGGCCAAAGTTCAACACCTGCGTCGCGATGTCGCTGGGTGCGAAGTAGAACATCACGCCCGGAAAACGCTGGGGCAATTCTTTGCGCAGCTTCTTCACATACCCGGCCGTCGCATGGTGGTTCTCGTTCAGGGCGATCATGATCTCTCCATCCGCCGGCGAAATCTGCGACCCGTCGCTCACCGAAAGATTAATCCCGCTGTTGGGGATGCCGATGTTGTCGAGCATCGTGGAAACTTCCTTGGCCGGAATGGTATGGCGCAGGTAATCCTCCACCCGCGCAAAATAATTCTCGGTTTCTTCGAGCCGCGTGCCGGGGGGCACGCGCACGTGCATGCGGATCTGCCCGGCGTCCACCGCCGGGAAAAAGTCCCGCCCGACAAACGGGAACAACAGCGCCGAGCTGAGAATAAACACGACCAGCGCGATGGTGGTCACCATCCGATGCTCGAGCGCCAGTGCGAGAAAGCCGCCGTAAAACCTGCGGAATTTTTCGAACTGCTTGTCAAAGGCCTGATGCGTGCGCCAGATCCAGTTGTTCTGAAAGATGTAATAAAGCCCCGCGAGGATGACGAAGCCAAAGACGGCAATGCGCATCAGCGTAGACGAGCGCCTGCGCGGAGTGTTCATGGTAATACTCTGAGGGAAACCCAGCACCCAATCCGGGATCACGTTCTGCACCGACTCTTTGGTGGTGGCGGGAAGCACATGATAAATCAAACCGAGCAACAGCACGCCAACCGCCAGCACGCCCAGCGCAATCGCCCCCCACGCGAGCGAGCGTGCGAAGGTGACATGCTTGTTGGGATCCTCGTGCGTGTGCCTGATCCCTTCCTGCTCCTGGCCGCCATACAGCGACACTTCGTTCTCAAGCAGATAATGCACGAGGGTCGGCACCAGCGTCCTGCTTAGCAAATAGCTTGTCAGCATCGCAAACACCACTGCCATGCCCAGCGGCGTGAAGAGGCTGCGCGCCGGGCCGGTGATGAAGACCACGGGAACAAACACGATGCAGATGCACAGAGTGGAAACAAAGGCCGGGACGGCGATCTGCTGCGCCCGTCGAGAATGGCCCGCACCAGGCGCTTGCGCTGGTGAAGGTTGCGGTGGATGTTTTCAATTTCAACCGTCGCATCATCGACCAGGATACCTACGGCCAGGGCCATGCCCCCAAGCGTCATCACGTTGAGCGTCTCTCCCACTGCCCATAGAACGATGATCGACACCAGAATTGAAAGCGGGATGGAAACGCAGATAATCAGCGTGCTGCGCCACGACCCCAGGAAGATCAGGATCATCAGGCCGGTCAAAGCGGCCGCGATAATCGCCTCCTTCACGACGCCAACAATCGACGCGCGAACAAAGACGGATTGGTCAAACAGCGGCGTGATTTTCAGTTCCTTATAGTTGGGCAGGCGCGGATAGATTTTTGGGATGGTGTCGCGCACGCGCTTCACGATGTCGAGCGTGGAGGCCTTGCCCAGCTTGTAAATCGAGAGCAGCGCCCCCTTCTTGCCGGCCGCGTGAACCATGTTGGTCTGCGGCAGATATTTGTCGCTGACGTGGCCGACGTCTTTGATAAAAATCGTCGTCCCGTTCACCGTCTTGATCGGCATGTCATTAATGCCTTCCACCAGATCGGGGCTGGAATTCAGGCGGACGTAATACTCCTGCGTTCCCATCTTCGCAGTGCCAGAAGGCAGAATCAGGTTCTGGATGTTCAGCGCGTTCGACACATCGGCGGCCGACAGTCCGAAACTGTAAAGCTTGTCCGGGTCGAGATCGACCATGATCTGCCGCTGCTTGCCGCCATAAGGCCAGGGAATCATCGCGCCTTGCACCGTCGCGAGCTCAGTGCGAAAAAATTGGGCGCTGATGTCGAAGAGCTGTTGCTCCGAGAGCGTGTTGCTCCCCATCGACAACTGAAGGATCGGCACCGTCGAAGCGCTGTACGCGCATGATCAGCGGCGGCTGCGATCCCGGTGGAAGCAGGCGCAGGGCCAGTCTGCGACACCGCCGTAATCTGCGCCTCGGCCTCGGCGATCTTCGCGCCAGGCTGAAAGTAAACGCGCGTCACGCTCACGCCGTTGAGCGCCTGGCTTTCAATGTGCTCGATATCGTTAACGGTCGTGGTGAGAATCCCCTCATAGCTGCGAATAATCCGCCCCTCCATCTCGGCCGGCGACATGCCGGGATATTGCCAGATCACTGAGATAACCGGGATGTCCACTTCCGGAAAAATGTCGGTCGGCATCGACATGATCGCGACCACCCCCAGCAGCGCGATCGCTATCGCCATGACGACAAACGTGTACGGGCGGCGAAGTGCAAGACGAACAATCCACATAATTCAGCTCAGTCAATTGGTTAATAATTGTAGAAATCGAGGCGCTGCCACGGACGAATGCTTATCCCTTGAGATCGTCGACGTCTTCATCCTCGTCGGCCAGTTCCGGCGCGAACACATCGCGGAACATTTCCATGGTCGAAATGACGGTGGCACGCTGTCTGGCAGTGAGCCGACCAAGAATGTTGGCCAATTCCGCCTGCGCCAGTTGCCGCGCTTCCCGCAGCGCCACCTCCCCCGCAGGCGTCACCGACAGCCGCACATGCCGCCGGTCGTCATCGCATGGACGGCGCTCCATCAACTGCTGCTCAACCAGCCCATCGACCAACCGGCTCATGGCAGGCAGGGACAAACCGATAAAATCAGCAACCGCAGAAAGGGAGCAACCGGTCGTCGTGCTCGTGAAGCAAAGGCTGCGAAACTGCGGCACCGTCAGCCCCGAGCGGTGGCGGCGCATATGCTTGCGGATGATCCGCATCACCAACGGCACCGTATCCAGCACCTCCAATGCGCAGGCATCAGACGATAGCGTGACCTTTCCTTGCATCAGATCAATAGTTGCATGTGGGAAGTATATCCAGTCCAGGAGCCGGGTCAAATGAAATCCTGCAACTTGGTTTTTCTTGACCGATGAAGTACCGCCCATGGCCCCCAGAGCATCAAATCCGGCTTGAATCCAGCAGCATTGGCGGGTTGCCGCTCTGGCTGCGCATCACAGCCCGACTGGGCTACCTGGCGCGGGATGATT
Organism: uncultured Phycisphaerales bacterium; assembly: GCA_963788015.1. GTDB lineage: Bacteria > Planctomycetota > Phycisphaerae > Tepidisphaerales > Tepidisphaeraceae > JBBRHH01. The sequence goes on along the minus strand of CAWBEY010000002.1, from coordinate 35,147 downwards.
TATCTGATGATGGGTTCGCTTGCAACGACGGCCGCCGTTGGCATTCACGATGACGCGTCGGCCGGCAGCCACAGGGTGATGCGGGACCTTGTTCAAACAGACTTTGGGATGTGCCTGCTGGCGATATTGGCGGCCGGCTGGGTGCTTTATGCACTCTGGCGGGTGGTGCAGTCATTTGATGATGTGGATGGCCTTGGAAAATCCTGGAGAGCGCTCGCGACGCGGGCGGGGCAACTGGGCAATGGCCTGGTGTCTCTTGGCCTGGCCTGGGCAGCTTTCGAGATGCTTCGCGGACAACACGAACGCGGCGGCGGCGTTCGCGGCTGGACCCAAAGGCTTATGCACCAGCCACTGGGACGATGGCTGACGGCGGCAACCGGAGCGATGATTATCGGCTGGGGCATCTGGAACCTGATCCGCGCGTGGCGCGGCCGAATGATCGACGAACTCGACCCGCGCCGCCTCAGCACCGATTGGCACCAACGGTTGACGACCCTGGGAAAAATCGGCGAGACCGCGCGGGGAATCGTTTTCGGCATGACCGGCCTCTTCGTCGGCCGCGCCGCTTTCCACTCCGACCCCGGCGAGGCCCGGGGCGTAGGCGGGGCCTTGCGGGCCTTGGCGCTTGCGCCGCATGGCCGCATTTACCTTGCGGCGGCCGGGGGCGGACTGATCGCATACGGCGCCTACCAGCTCGCCATTGCACGCTTCCGCCGCATTGGCCGCATCTGAAACTGGCACCCGCGTTGCATAGTTAGCGTGCTACCTTCAGCGGCCTTTCCTTTTAGGAAGTGTTTACCGGACGAAGGCCGCCACGATTGTCTATTCACAGCGAGGTTGTCATGTTCAGCAGAATCGCAACACGACATTTTGTGCTGGCCACGTTGGCAGGTTTGATGATGGCAGGACTCACCGGATGCGCCGCCGATCGGCCGCGCGACGTGCCTCCAACGGCATCACTTAAGGCCCAGGGTGACGAGCGCGTCGTCTACAACTCATCCCAGGATGGGACGATCTGGGTCACCGAGCCGGGCTCCAACCAAATCGTCTGGTCCGGCGAGGTCAAACGCGGCGACCGTGTCGTTCTTGACCCGGATACAGGCAAGCTGATCGTTAACGATCGCGTGGTGGCCGACAAAGGCGTGGCCCGTCATGATCACAAGGTGTTCTTCCTCGAAGGCCCGCCAGTGCCTTCGCCAAACGTCGTCCATGACTCCACCATTGCCAGGCCCGCCCAGGTGCCGGCCCAGGCGATGGTCAGCGGAGAAGGCAAGGATCGCGTCGAGTTCACTCCAACTACCGATGGGGCGGTGTGGGTGGTGGATACCGACAACAACACCGTTATCTACGCCGGGCACGTGATGCGCGGCGAGACGATGGTGATCGACCCCAAGGCGCCGAAGGACCAGGAAATGACGGTCGGCGGACGCTCCGCCATGGCCGGCGTTTTGCCCAATGACAACCGCCGCGTCTTCTTCCAGCCCGGCGCGATGGCCCCGGCCATGATGTCCACCGGAATTGCCACGCCCGCGAGCACCGCCCCCGCCCTCATCCCCGCCATGGCCGATCTTCGCGCTGAAGGCAACGGCAAAACCGACTTCACCGCCGACAATGATGGAACGGTGTGGGTGGTCGATACGACCAATGGCAAGCTGCTCTATTCGGGGCGCATGGCCAAAGGCGATATGCTGTCGCTCGACCCCGCCACCGCCCGCCTGACCCTCAACAACCGTGCTGCTTATGACGGAACGATGGGCGCGTCGGACAGGTATCGGGTGTTCTTCCAGAAGGGTCAATAACCGCCCGTGGCCCAGCACATACGGCGGCATCGTCACAGTGGCGGTGCCGCTTTCGTTATAATCGCGATCCATGTCGGATCTCATCTCCTGCGATCTGTGCGGCCGGCAACTGCCACGGCATTCAAGCTACGTCGTTCGCATGGATGTCTTTGCCGATCCTTCCATGCCTCCCATGGATAATGGCGACATGACAGAATCCGATTTTGACCAGGAGATGCAAAAGTTAATCGAGGAGATGCGCGACCTGACCGCTGACGATCTTCAGGATCAGGTCCACCGCAGGTTCGAGTATCGCATCTGCCGGCCATGCCAGTTTCAGTTCCTGGCCAATCCCCTCGGCAAGCCGCGAGGTTTCCGCGTGGGTGGGAATTAGTTTTATTTTATTATGTGTGATAGTCGGCGTTGATCGAGACGTATTCCTTTGACAAGTCGCACGTCCATAGCATGGCCGCGCCGGCTCCCAGGTTGCAGGTCAGATGCACCCACACCTCCGGGCTCTTGAGCGACTCGCTCACCATCACCGCGTTGAACGCCAATGGCTGGCCATTGCGGAAGACCGGCGTCGCCGAAAGTTTCAGCGTGCATTTGTCGGGGTTGAACGCAGCGCCCGCCATCCCGGCGGCCGAAACGATCCGGCCCCAGTTGGGGTCGTTGCCGTTCATGGCGCACTTCACCAGCGGCGAGTTGGCGATGGCTCGTGCAATCGCCCGCGCGTCCGCGTCGGTTTTCGCTTTGTCCACCTTGATGCAGATCACCTTCGTGGCCCCCTCGCCGTCGGCCGCGATCTGATACGCGAGCGATTCGCATACATCCACCAGCGCGTCGGAAAACAACTTCACTTCCCGCTCCGACGTGATTTTCGCCCCGCTCGCTCCTGAGGCCAGCACAACGGCCGTATCATTCGTGCTGGCGTGATCGTCGATGGTGACGGAGTTAAAACTTACATCCGCCGCCCGCTGCATCAGCCGACGCAAAAGCGGCGGCGCCACCTGAGCATCAGTCGTCATATACGCCAGCATAGTCGCCTGGGGCGGCCCGAGTCGCGGACCAATCATCCCGGCCCCTTTGCAAATGCCGGCCAGGATGATTTTGTTCTTTCCGATCTTGATCGACGACGCAGCCACTTTGCGCTTTGTATCGGTGGTAAGAATCGCATCATTGAAAAGCAGCGCGTGCTCGGCGCTGTTGCCCAGATTTGCGGCGGATTCTCGGATGCCGTGTTCGATCTTTTCCATCGGCAGGTGATGGCCGATGATGCCGGTTGAAGAAGGCAGCATCTCCTCGCGCCGCGCTCCTGCAAGCTCCGCCGCCACATCGCACATTCGGAGCGCATCCTTCTCACCCTGTTTGCCGGTACACGCGTTGGCGTTGCCGCTGTTAACGACGATGCCGCGGAGCTTTCCCCCGGCCACGTGCAGTCGCCCAATCTTCACCGGCGCGGCGAACACTTTGTTGGTAGTGAACAGCGCCGCCGCCGATGCCGGGGCATCACAGAGAAGCAGACCCACATCATTGATCTTGCGACGCTTGATGCCGGTATAAACACCCGACGCGCGAAATCCGCCCGGCGAAAGCAAATGAAGATCCGACATGGCTCCTTCCTTCCAGATACCCGCGCGGAAGGTATCGCAACACAACGTGAGAGTCCAGAGTTTGCGGGAGCTCGGGTTCCGCCCGGCATGTGATAAAGTTACTTGCCCTCGCCCCAGTTCTTCCCCCACCCCACCTCCACTTTCAATGGGACCTTCAGCGACATCGCGTTCACCATTTCCTCGCGAACGATCTGCGCCTCCTGCTCAACGGTGTCGGCCGGCGTTTCCAGCACAAGCTCATCGTGAACCTGCAACAGAAGCCTGCTGCGGCTGTCCTGCTTCTTCAACCGGGCGTACACCCTGTTCATGGCGATCTTGATTAGATCCGCGGCCGAGCCTTGCACCACGCTGTTGATCGCCATGCGATCGCCGGCGTTGCGAATCGAAAGGACCGGGCTGTTGATCTCGATAATCGGCCGACGCCGGCCAAGAATCGTCTCCACGTACCCCTGCGTCTGCGCCTCCATCACGCACTTCTGAAGAAAGCGCTCGATGCTGGGGAAACGCTTGTTGTAGGCCGCGATGAGATCGTCGGCCGCCTTCAGGCTTAACCCTTCGATGCGCCGCGCCAGCCCAAACGCGCTTACGCCGTAGATGATGCCAAAGTTGATGATCTTGGCCTGATTGCGCTGCGCCTTGGTCACCTGGTCCAGCGCCACGCCAAACACCTCCGACGCCACCGTCTTGTGTACGTCCTCGTCGGCCGCGAAGGATCGCATCAGCGCCGGCTCTTCCGTGAAATGCGCCAGCACGCGCAGCTCGATCTGGCTGTAATCGGCCGTCAGCAGCACGTTGTTTTTCGCATCCCCCGGTATGAACGCCAGCCGGATGCGCCGCCCTTCATCGGTTCTAATGGGGATGTTCTGTAAGTTGGGGTCGCTACAGCTGAGCCGCCCTGTGGCCGCCCCGGTCTGGTTAAAGCAGGCGTGGATCTTTTTATCGACCGGGCTGAGATATTCTCCAAGATTATCCAGGTAGGTGTTTTTCAGTTTCACCAGGCTGCGATATTCCAGGATCAGCTTCGGACACTCGTGCGCATCCGACAGCTTGTCCAGCACCTCCACATCCGTGCTTGGTCCGGTCTTGGTCCGCTTCACGACCTTCAGCTTCAGCTTGTTGAACAGCACATCGGCCAACTGCTTGGGCGAGTCTGGATTGAAATTGCATCCTGCGGCGGAAGTGATCTTTTCCCGCAGCTCCTCCACGCGCTTGCCCAGCACCTCGCTCTGCTCACGCATAATGTCGGGATCAACCGCGATGCCGTTGTATTCCATCTCCACCAGCACATCGATCAGCGGCGTCTCCACCTCGTCGCACAGTTTGCGCAAGGCCGGCGCCTTGTTGAGCTTCTCCTCCAGCAAATCTGCCAGCCGCAGGGCGATGTCCGCGTCTTCCGACGCATACGCCGCAATCTGATCCAGCGGCACGCGATCCATGCTCGTCTGGTTCTTCCCCTTCCCCAGCATCTCCTCGGTGGCGATCTTCTTAAAGCCGAGCAGATCCTTGGCCAGTTGGTCGATGTTGTAATTGAAGCGGCTGGCGTCGATTAAAAACGCCGCCACCATGCTGTCCAGCACCACCCCTTTCACCAGAATGCCCAGCCGCCGCATCACCAGCAGGTCATACTTGATGTTGTGCCCCACCTTTTGAATGGTTGGATCTTCCAGAATCGGCTTAAGCGATGGCAGCACCTCGTCGGCCGTCAAATACTTTGATCCCAGCGGCCCGCGCACGGGAATGTAATATCCTGTTCCGTGCTTCCAACTCACGCTAAAACCCACCAGATTCGATCGCATCGCCCCCAGATCGTCCGTCTCGGTATCAAACGCAAAACGCGTCTGCTGGCGCAATTCGGCCAGCATCTCTCCAAATTTCTCTTCGGTGTCGATCAGTGTGTAGCAGCAACTCGCGGCCGTCTGCAGCACCGGCCCATCCACCACTTTTGCTGTCGCTCCGTCCCCGTTCGTTGGTGCGATCGCAGGTTCCGCGGCCGGGAAATGGTCAAACAGACCACTGCGAAACGCGGGTGCGTCGGCGGGTTGCTCGCGATGTTCGTTCACGCGCTTCAACAGGCTTGCGAATCCAAGCTCCTGCAAGTGCTTCCGAAACGGCTCGGTGCCGATCTTGTGATTGCAGCACGACTCAGGCTTGAAGTCGATCTCGACATTATCCTTCAGCGTCACCAGTTGCCGGGCCATTGGCAGGCGGTCGCGATACTTGTCAAAGTTCTCCCGCAGCTTCGGCGTCAGCTCCGCAAGATGATCCAGCACCGCCTCGGCCGTCCCGTATTTCTTCACCAGCGTTGCCGCCGTCTTGGGCCCCACCCCCGGAATTCCCGGCACGTTATCAATCGCATCCCCCATCAACGTCTGCACGTCCACCGCCTGCGCGGGTGTATACCCCTGTTCGGCCTCCATGCGCTGGGCGTCGATCACATCCCCACTCTGCATGTCATACATCGCCACGCACGGCCGCAAAATCTGCCGGAGATCCTTGTCTTTCGACACGATGTAAATTTGCCAATCCTCCTCGCACAATTGCTTGGCCATGGTGGCAATCACATCGTCGGCCTCAAACCCCGGCTTTTCCAGGATCGGGATCCCGGCGTCGCGCACCATCTGCAAAATGCGCTGCTCCTGCGCCGGAAAATCGGCCGGCTTGGGCTGACGGTTGGCCTTGTACTCCGGAAATATCTCGCCGAAACACGCCCTCATCCCCGCCGCTGTCGATCACCATGGCCAGGTAATCCGGCTTGCGCTGCTGAATCAGGTTGATCAGCCACTGCGTGAACACGAACGTGGCCTTGGTCGGCTCGCCGTTGGGTCCGGTCAATTCTCGAAAAGGCGCAAAGTAGGCGCGATAGATCTGAGCGTGCCCATCAATAATATAAAACGACTTTTTGGCCATGAGCTTCCTTGCAGCTCATTGTAGGGCGGCCACGCGAAAAAGTGGGAGTTTCAAGCGTCAAGTTTGATCAGCCAACCCGCGCGTCCGCCGCCCGCCGCGCTTTGCGCCGCCGACCCGTACGCCCTGCCAGCCAGTAGCCGGCAAGCATCACATCAAATCCCGCAACAACGGCCGTGATCACCCATGCCCGCACGTTCCGGGTCACTACCGCCAGCATTTTCGGCACGGCCGCGTTCTCGTCCGCAAACGACGCCCACGCATCGGCAAACGCCGTCATGACGTCGATGCGCGCAATGTTGTAAACCCGCCGCGCCCGGGCCTGCGGCGCACCCGCACCCGCCTCCACAACATCTGCCCCCGACGCCTCCTGGGCCGCGGGCAAGCCCACCTCCGCCGCCAGCGCCGCCGGTGCGGCCATGGCGACATTCGCCATCTGCCGCAGCGCCTCCATCGGCTGCGTCGAAAACAGTCCGGCCGCGACACCATCCGTCTGCGCCAGCACAACCTCGCCCACAAGCGCCCCCAGCGCCGCGTTAGTAGTTCGCACCACCCCGCGCGACAACGCAATATCACTTCGCTGCCGCCACGACCAATCCCGTTGAACTATTCCGCGTGACGCTCGCAACGCCCGCCGCGCTCGCGCCGGCCGCCGACCCCGCCGGAAGCGCCACCACCGGTGGCTGGCCTTCAAAGGCACGCCGCACGGCCGGTCGCCACCCGCCGCAGAGCGCTCGCCCTAGCGTTCGCAGGCGCTGCTCCGCCGCTCGCGGCGATCAACCCCGCGATCACTTTGTCCGCCTTCGGGCTGCCCAATCCCGTCACGCCATCGTACCCCTGGTGTGAGTGCAGGAAATACGAGCTGGAGCCGCTGGTCACATCATGAAAATCGGCTGCGTACGTCGCGGAATTGTTGTACATCCCATACAAGCGCCGGCAACGTCCCGGTCGCCCCGTCCAATGTGCCAGCGCCCTTGGCCGTGCGTCCCTGATTCGCAATCGCCACAAGTCCCGGCCCATTGCGGCGCCCCCGCGCTCGTTCCGCCCACCACCTGCCATCCGCTATACCCTTGATAGGCAATGGAATCGTAGACGGCGAAGCCGGTATTCGGATCGGCGTTGTAGCCCACGTCCGGGTTTGTTCGACCTCCGGTTGTCTGTGCCTTGCTCTGATACGACGGCTCGCTGACGTACGAGCTGATCCCGCCGCCGCTGTCCTGCCATCCCGATTCGCCCGCGTATGCATTCGAGCCGCTCAACGACAAAGACGTCCCCCCGACAGCCAATACGTTCGCCGAACTGGACGGCCACGACGGCCCCCACCAGGATCCGCTGTCGCCGCTCGCGGCCACGAACGTCACGCCCTGATGCCCCGCCGGCGTGGTGAAGTACGCGTCGTAGCTGGTCTGCCCCCAGAATTCACCGGCCCCCCAGCTCATCGAAACCACCGACACCCCGGCCGCATGACGCGCATAATTCACGGCCGTCATCAAACTGCTCAGGCTATCCGAGTTGGCCTCCACCACCATGATATTCGCCTTGGGCGCAATCGCATGAGCCCACTCCACGTCCAGCGATAGCTCGCCCGCCCACCCCGCATCCGTCTGCAGCCCGCTGGCCGATCCACCACTCTGGTTCACCACCTTCAAGCTCGGCGGATCGTAAATCCCAAACTTGCGATCAAAGACCTGAAGATCAGACAGGATCTTCGGATCGTTGTAGGCGCCAATGATCGCAATCGTCTGACCGCTGCCATCGCCCCCCTGGCTGTTGAACCCATAAGCGTCCCGAATCTGCTTTGGCGAGTAGCCATCAACAACGACATTCCCGCTGGCATCCGGCCGCAACACCACCGAAGGCTGAATCACCACCGCCGTCAACAGTTGCCGCCCCTCCAACACCTCAACCCGCGCCCCCACCCGACGGCCAGCTCCATAATTCAAATATTTCGAAGCCATAAAAAAACTCCTTCAATCACTCAAACTCACCCGCCCCACCGCATCCCCAAAACCACCCACCAAAACGTGGCACGGGCGCCCCGCCCGTGACCCCCAAAACAACAACCCCCGCACCTTCATCTCCGCTCAATCAATCCTCTCCTCCGTGCTCTTCCTCCGTGTCTCCGTGCCTCCGTGGTAGGCTTCGCCTCAATGGTGATGGTCGCCCCCCACGCGCTTCCGTAAAATCTCATCATATTTCGCCGTCTGCTCCGGATTCAGAATCTTCTTTGTCTTCTCCACCGCCTCCTGAAACATCGCCTCCCGCCGGGCCGTCATTGCCGTGAAACGGTCCGCATACTCCTTGGATATCTTCTCAAACTTTGCCTTCTGCTCGTCATTCAAAAGTCCCATCAGCGCCTCATCCCGCCCTTTTTGAATGTTCTGTGCCTCCTCAAAACAATCGTGCGCCTTATCCCTCACATTCTCCCAGATGCTCCGCATCTGGTCCGACTGCTGCGGCGAAAGTTGCAACTCTTCCGCCAGCGTAGACCTTTCATTCCCTGGAACGATAGGCAACGGATGATTATTTCCTTTGGGCATGCGCGATAGGACCACCCCCGCCGCCGCCCCCGCGCCGAGCGCAATCACAAATGCTAGCAGCAACAGCGTCTTTGTTTTATTCGTCATGATGTTTCCCTCCCGACAGACCGTCCAGCATCCAGTCGGCCAGCCGCGCATCCGCCAGCGCTGTGCCCTCTCCACGCACTGGCTCCGGATCCACCCGCAATGTCATCGCCACCCGCTCCCACGCCGGGCTATCCACCGCCACCCGCACCGGCCCAACCGCAGGTACCGTCGGCGAAATCTCCGACCACCACGCCCCGCACACCACCAAAATCGACGCCGCCGCCGCCAGCAGCCCACCCACAAACCGCAGCAGCGACCGATCCGACTGACTCTCCTCCACCAGCGCCTCGGCCAACCGATGCACGCGCCCCATTTCCTCCGCCGTCATCTCCATCGCCGACGCGGAACCAAACAACCCCGACATCCGCCGCAACGATTCCAACTCCGCCCGGCAATCCGCGCAAACAGCCAGATGTTGCTCCACCTCCCGGCGCATTGCTGAATCCAGTTCCCCATCGTGGAAAGCACCGATTCGAGATGTCATCGCACACGCTTCCATAAAGGCTCCGATCCCCACGCTTCCATCCAGCATCGTATTCACGCGTACTCCTTCAGCCGTTGCCGCAAACCAGCGCGGGCCCGAAAAAGTCTCGACTCCACCGTCCCCACCGGAATCCCCAGCACCTGCGCCATCTCCTCATACGACAGGCCCTGCACTTCCCGCAGCACGATCACTTCCCGATGCTCCTCCGGCAAGGTCTGGATCATCGCCTGCAAATCAATCCTCTGATCCACCTGCGTCGTCGCACCCGTCGCAAACTGTCCATTGCCAGAATGCGATCCCTCGTTAGACACATCCAGCGACAGCGTCTGCCCCCGTAACCGCTGCCTGGCCTTGATCTTGGCGGCCTGCCGCATCAGGATCCGCGTCAGCCACGTCTTCACCGACGACCGCCCGCTAAACGCCGCCGCCCCCTTGAACGCGCCCGCAAAGGTCTCCTGCACCACATCCTCCGCGTCCGCCCGGTTGCCCGACCACCACATCGCCAGCCGAAACAACTGCGCCGAATGCCGGTCCACCAGCGCGGCAAACGCATGGGCGTCTCCACCCGCCGTCGATCGCAACAATTCCAGATCGCTATCCGGCAATTCTTCTCTCCATACCCGCTTCCCACTCTCGCGGATAAAACCCAATCCTGTGGCCGACATCTCACATGCTGGCACCATCTATAGAACAGTGCCACCCCGCCCCACCTTTCTTCCATGATTTTCTTAAAGCCCTCCACCCCAAACGCCAGTCGGCGCGGGTGAGACTGCGGGCACCGGGTAAACTTACCTAATCATGATGACCCGCCTGGCGAAAATCATCATCGCCTGGAGTTCCTGCCGCTTTAGCCATTACGCGTTTGGGTGATTGGGAGTCAATCGGCAGGTTTCGAGGCGGGGTGGGTGAAGATAGATTTCAGGGCGGGGGGCAGATCGTCGATCCGGATAGCAGGGTTTTTCTTGTACGGGGTGTACAGGGGGTCGCCGATCAGTGTTTGCATCCAGCTCGTGAAGGGGGTGGTTTTCCAGTAGACCTCCGCCAAGGTGAGCTTGCCGGTGAAGAGCAGGGGGAAGAACTCGTCGGCCTGCGGGAAGGAGTGGAGATACGGTTCGGCCACCGCCCCCAGGGTGGCGACGACGCCGTCGTTGAGAAGGCCGGTGCACCAGCCGCGTTCGCCATCACCGTGTAGGCTCACGAGTTCGTAGCTGGCGACGTGGAAGCCGACTGCGCCGGGGTTGAACGAGCAGCAGGGGATGTATTTGCGGACGCTGTACCAGCCGCAGTAGACGGCCACGTCGCGGGCGCTGCCGGCCGGCATGACGTCGGGAGAATCATCGTGCAATAGTTTCAGGTTCGACTTTTCGCTGACGATTTTGGCAAGGTTGCGAAGGGTTTGATCGTACCAGCCGTAGCTGCCGTAGACGGCCTGCGGGCCGGTGGCGGCGATGCCGCGACTGTCGATGACGACCTTGCCCTTCAGGCCGTCACGCTCGACGGCCAGGCCGGTGAGAATGATGTCGCGCACTTTCTGTGGGATGGGAGCGTCCAGCCGCGCGGTCATAAGCGTTGAAGGATAGCTGCCGGCTTGCGCGGTAATTCAGCGGATTGGGGAGCCAGCGCGAGCGTGGGTAATATTCGGCCCAGAGCAACGCCAGTTCGTTTTCGAAGGAGGCGGTTGTGTCGGCTGGTTCGAGATAGGCCGCCTGCGCCTGGAGAAGCAGGGCGTAGTTTAACAGGCCCTGGTACTGGCGCATGACGGTGCGAAGGCGGTCGCGGGCCATGGCGTCGAAGCGGCGGCCTTGCAGGCGCTGGATCTCTTCAACGCCGGCCTCGATGAGCTGTCGGGTGGATTCCAGCTCGTGCTTTTTTTCCTCGGGCAACGCGGCCACGGGAAATCGCCGGAGCGTGCCGGCCGGCCCGACCATGCGGTCGGCGGAGGCGATGATGGCGGATGAGAGTTTGCCCCGCTCGTCCGCATCCGTGATGTGCAACTGGGCGAGAGTGCGCAGGGCGGTGTCCCAGCGGGAGGCGAGGGCGCTGCAAGTCTTCGGCGGCCGGGGGCTTGAAGGAGGGATCGTGCTTTTGGGCCAGGTTCTCCAGATCGGTAACGCTGGTGTGGATCTGGCGCAGGGCATCGGCCTGATCGGCGTGGACCTGGGCGAGCTCGCGTTTTTCGTCGGGGGTTCCCGTGCGGGCGGCGATGCGGAGGGGCAGGCCGTAAAACGTGACGATGCAGGTGATCTTATGATCGAGCTTGTTGTCGCGCAGGAAGTCGCGGACGGCGGGGATGACGATGGTTTCGTAGGTATCGAAGGGGATTTCTTCGCCGCCGGGAATGTTGAGGGCGAGAGTGTGGCCGTCCGGAATTTGGCGGGCATTTTTATAGAACTCGGCCAGCTTCTGGCTTTCGGGGATGTTCTTGTTGACCAGGAGCAGAATCTGATCTGGATCGAGGGCGTGCGCTTTGAGCGGGAGAATAAGGAGAAGAAGGAGCAGCTTCAGAATTCGGAAAGGAGGGTGCCGGCGGGAGGGCATGATGAGCCTCGGGCGATAGCGTGAACCCGATGGAGGAGCGAGGTCGTTGAGCACCGCCCAAGGATATGGCACGCGCCGCGATATTCAATGAAATCGGGACGGGCCTTTTTGGGCCCGTCCCGAAGTGATTCGAACTACCGATTGTCGGCAGATCCCTTACCGCACCGAAGATTCGGTGGCGTTGGTGGTGCCGGCGCCGAGCTGGTCGGGCGGAAGCTGGGTCTGCTGGGCCTGTTCCATGAGGGCCACCAGCGACTTGATTTCGCGGAGCGACTCAGGGCTGCCCCACATGAGCACCCAGTCAACGTGCCAGTTGCAGCGCTCGAAGGAGCAACCTTCGAGGTGGTAGATGGTCTCGCGAAGAATCAGGGTGCAGGCGACGAATTTACAACGGACGAAAGCCTGGCCGCTGATGTAAACGGTCTGGTTGAGGAACGTTTCCCCTTCGTGCTTGGTCAACAACATGCGCGTGTCTCCCGGAGTTGGGTGGTCAAAAAAAACGGTTCACAGAACGGGCCGGAATATTACCTCAATTGCCCGGCGTGTCAAACGATATGTTCTGATTTGCGTCATTTTAGTGGGGTTCATGGTTGGGGGGTTCAGGGTTCGGTGAAGAGGGGAAGGGCTTGCGTATGAGTTGATGCACCTGCGGACTGTTATGATGCGACGATCGTGGAAGCAGTGATCGCTTTATCTATCCATGTCGGTGTATGTTTCGTTGGCATGGCGGGCGCTGCTGTTCCTGAGCCTCCGGGGATGATGATGTTGATGGTTGTGGCCAGTTTTGCCACGTCGCGCCGGCTGACTCGGATGTTTACCGGACCACGCGGCAGAAGACGCCGGGGACGGCGCTGATAATTCATGCGCCTGCGGCCATGTTCGGGACGTAGCGGGAGGGCGCAGGGGAACTATCATTTTATTGTTTTCTACGATTTCACGGCATTTTGTGCTTGACCATCTACCCCAGCCTTCTTATTTTCCTCGCGTCACACAGGGCATCAGCAACCCACCGCCCGTCACAGCGGACTAAAACTTAGTCGCTCCTTTCCGTGTCTTCATAGACTCCGGTTTCGTTTACCCGAAAGGCCTATGCCCATGCCGCGTAGCCAGTCTCGTTGTCGTTTTGAATTGCTGGAATGTCGTCAAATGCTGTCGCTGACGGCCGTGCCGACCGCTCAGGAGCAATATGAAATTGAACTGGTCAACAGGGCCCGGGCCAATCCCGAGGCCGAGGCAGCGCGGGATGGGGTGGCGCTGAACCAGCATTTGAAGCCGGGCGAAATTTCCGATGCCGCCAAGCAACCGGTGGCGCTGAACACGATTCTTGAATACACCGCGCGGCCAGGCGCAGTACATCATGCAGACGGGAATCATCCAGCACATCGGGCCCGGCGGCACGTCCCCTGGCGATCGGATGAAGAACGCGGGGTACAACTTCGTCTGGTTCTTCAAAGGCTCGGAAAACGGCGCCGGCACGCCCATGTCAAACCCGGAGAAGGAGGCCGGCGAGGTGCAGACGGAGTTGTTCATCGACCCGTGGGAGACCCCGCCGGGACATCGGCTGAACATCATGGATCCGCAGGTGCGCGAGATTGGGTTTGGCTTTGCCGGGGGGAGGATGTTCAACACCAATTATGTATTTGGAATCATGGACACGGCCGTGACAAGCGTGTCCGGGCCGTTCCTCACCGGCGTCGCGTACACCGACTCGGTGAACCACAACAATTTCTACAATGTTGGCGAAGGCATCGGGGGCGTGACCATCACCGTGCGCCGCACGTCTGACAACGCAGTTTTTACGACCACGTCATATGCCACCGGCGGGTATAGCCTGCCGCTGGCGGCCGGAACGTATGCGGTCGGCGCCTCCGGGGGAGCGTTGGGCGGAACAGTGAACAAGGGAAACGTGACGATTGGCACAGACAACGTGAAGGAGGATTTCACGCCGTTCATGGTGAACGGAACGTCGCCGCCGCCGCCGGTGGTGCCACCAGTCGTGCCGCCTTCTCCGCCGCCGTCAGTCTTGACGCCATTCGGGAATGGGCCGCTGGCGATTTCGGCCACGGGCGGCACCACGATTGAAGCGGAGAATTATGACAAGGGGGGCGAGGGCGTGGCGTATCACGACATGGAGGCGACCAACTTCGGACAGACCACCTATCGCGGCAGCGATGGGGTGGACCTTGGAGGCACGGATCGATCCGGAGGATTGAGCGTGGGCTGGATTCGGGCTGGGGAATGGCTGAAGTACACGGTGAACGTGGCGCAGGCGGGAACTTACAACGTCGATTTCCGGGTGGCGTCGTCCGGCAATGGCGGCGGGTTTCATCTGGAAAGTGACGGCGCGGACCTGACAGGCCGGATGAACATTCCCAATACCGGCGGATGGAACAACTGGCAGACGATGACAAAGAGCGTGACGCTGTCGGCCGGGACGCACGTGCTGACGGTGGCGTTCGATGCCAATGGCGCGAGCGGATATGCGGGCAACTTTGATGCGATGACGGTTCGGTCAGGCGGCGCGCCTGTAACTTCATCGCCGTTTTCAACGGGGCCGCTTCCGATTTCCGCGACTGTGCCGACGATGATTCAACTCGAGAACTTCGACAACGGCGGCGAAGGAGTGGGTTACCACGACGGCGAGGCGGCGAACCTGGGCGGACTGAACGCGCGGCCCGGCACGGGGGTGGACTTGCACGCGAGCGGCGACAGCGACGGCACCGCACGCCTGAGTTATACGCGGGCCGGCGAATGGCTGAAATACACGGTGAATGTGGCGCAGGCGGGGACGTACAACCTGGACTTCCGGGTGGCGTCGGCGGCGAGTGGCGGTTCATTACACCTGGAGAGCGATGGGGTGGATGTGACGGGAAAGATCAGTGTGCCCAACACCGGCGGGTGGGACAATTGGCAGACGATCACCAAGGCAAGCGTTGCGCTGAGCGCGGGACAGCATGTGCTGCGTCTGGCGTTCGATACGGCCGCGCCCAGCGGGTACGTGGGTGATGTGAACTGGATGCAGCTGACGAAGGTGGGATGAGGCTGCCGGTGGTATGGCGGTTGCAACTTGAGGGTCGCAAACCTGAGAGGAGCATCACCATGACGCGGAGTATTTTTGATCCCGAAGGTGGGGAGACGGAGCACAGCGGGTCCCGGAACATGGGGCCGTCGGCCGGGAACAACTCGTCGATGCCGCGCGACATCGTGGACGGCAAGGTGGGGGAGGACGAGGAGGGGCTGGGGGATATTCCCACCAATGAAGAGGCCGCGAAACGGCTGGAGAAAATGGTGGAGGGAGCCGGCGGCAATAGAGCAAAAACGGGCTGAAGAAGACTTGGGCGAAGTCGATCCTGAAGAGGGGATCTGATTCAAGCACGGGTGAGTCAGCTTCGGCGCCAGAGCGTGCCGTCAGGCCGGTCTTCGAGGGTGATGCCAATGTCGGCCAGGCCCTTGCGGATGCGATCACCCAGGGCATAATTTTTATCTTTGCGGGCTTCGTTGCGCAGCTGAATGTGGAGCTTGATCGCGGCGTCGAGGAGGGCGGAATCCTGATGCTCAGCGCGGGCGGCTTCTTTGCGGAAAAGGCCCAAGACAGCTCCCATTTTCCGAACGGTAACGGCGGCGGCGGTGGCGGCGCAAGGCTGTCGGCCGGCTTGTCGCGCTCGATGTTGTTCTGCTCGATGAAACTATTGATTTCACCCGCCAACTCGTGGAGCACTGCAATAGCGCCGGCGGTGTTGAAGTCGTCGTCCATCATCTCCAGGAACTTCATCTTGAATGCCAGCACGGCGCACACAAATGGGCCACGTCGGATTCAAGCAATCCGGCCGCGACGGGGTCGATGTCCTGGGCTGCATCGGTAAGCGGCTCGGCCGGTGATGCGCTCGATGCGCTCGAAGAGGCGGCCAAAAGTAGACAGGCCTTTGCGCGCGGCGGCGACGACTTCCTCACGAAAGTCGATGGGGCTGCGGTAGTGGGTGCTGAGCAGAAGGTACCGCAAAAGATCAGCGCCATGAGATTCGACAAACGGCTTGGCCGGGACGACGTTGCCGAGGCTGCCGCTTTGTTTTTCGTTTTTCCACTCGCCGCTGGCGGACTTGGTGGGCAGGCGGGTCAGTCCGTTGTGCAGCCAGAATTTGGCGAAGGTCTGGCCGGTGGCGGATTCGGATTGGGCCAGCTCATTTTCATGGTGCGGGAACATAAGATCGAGGCCGCCGCCGTGGAAGTCGAAGGTTTCGCCCAGATATTTCATGGACATCGCCGAGCACTCGATATGCCAGCCCGGCCGGCCGATGCCCCAGGGAGATTCCCACGTCGGTTCGCCGGGCTTGGCCGCTTTCCAGAGGGCGAAGTCGGCGGGGTTTCTTCTTGCCGGCCGCTTCAACCTCGCGCAGGCCGGCCTCCTGTTCTTCAACCTTGCGATGCGAGAGCTTGCCATAGTCGGCGTCGGAGGTGACGTCAAAGTAGACATTGCCGTCGGCCGCATAGGCGTGGCCGCGGCTGATGAGAGTTTTGCAAAGGTCGATGATCTCGGCGATGTGATCGGAGGCCTTGGGAAATTTGTCGATGGTATCGATGCCCAGGAGAGCCAGACAGTCGAGGTACTCGCGCGTATATTTCTCGGCCAGGGTTTGGACGCTGGTGTTGAGCTTGATGGCCGCGTCGATCAGCTTATCTTCCACGTCGGTGATGTTGACGATCCAGGTGACCTCGAAACCCTTGAACTGAGATAACGCTTGATGGCGTCGAAGATGACCGGGCCAACCATGTGGCCGATATGCGGGCCTTGTAGACGGTCGGGCCGCAGAGATAAATGCCAACCTTCCCCGGCCGAACAGGCTCAAAGAGTTCCTTCTGTCGTGTGAGCGAGTTATAGACGCGTAGGCTCATGGTGGGAGGTAGTGTGCGGGGGGAGCGGGAATTTGTCCACAAATAAAGGGAGACATCCAACCCCACGCAGCCCGCTCCGTGGGTTTGCTTCGCTTCGGTCGACGAAGCCGGACCGGCGCGAGATAGCGTTGCAGGTTCCCGGCGCAGTACTTCTAAATCCCCTACGGAAGCTCCGGTCGCCAGAAGGGAAGGACATCCCAATCCCATCCCCCAAGCGACCGCAGCGTTCTTTGACATCCAAATAGCAGTTCTTCGTCCTCATCCAAACGTGGCATGGGCGCCCCGCAGCGCCCCGCCCATGGCCGACACGCCGAGTCCAAAACAATCCCAACACCACAACCCTCCGATCCCCAGCGGCCATTCCACCCCTGCACCGCTTCGCGTCTTCGCGCCTTGTATGTTAAGAAACACCCAAGACACACGTTCCTATGGCCAATCGTGACTGCTCAGGCATTGTCGCTACTGCTGGCCGACTTCGAGGCGGACGTACTTCTCAAGCGTAACGCCCTTTTCCTTCAGAAGCTGGGTGATGGTGCCTTTGAACTTGCTGGCGTTGAAGAAGTCTTGATCAAGGAGGGTTTGCTCCTTGAAGAACGAGTTGAGCTTTCCTTCCGCGATCTTCTCGGCGATGTTCTGGGGCTTGCCCGTCGCCTTTGCCTGCTCGACGGCGATTTCGCCGCTCTTTGGCGACGAGCTCTGGGTTGATGGCGTCGCGGT
This sequence comes from uncultured Phycisphaerales bacterium, assembly GCA_963788015.1. GTDB lineage: Bacteria > Planctomycetota > Phycisphaerae > Tepidisphaerales > Tepidisphaeraceae > JBBRHH01. Next base: position 17,596 of record CAWBEY010000002.1, on the reverse strand, counting down.
TGAGGGCGAGGGGTTTGGAGAAGGCGATGTGGCCGCCGAGATCGGTGATGAGTTCATCGGAAGGGTTGCCGGTGAAGGACATCACGACGCCGATCTTGCCGGTGATGCCGTAGATGTAGAGGCCGGACTTGCCGGCGGGGCTGGAGAGGGCAGCGGTCCGGCCAACGCGGACGTTTTCGCCAGTCTGCTGCGACACCTGCGTGGCTTCGGCGGTGACGGCCCCGGCGGCGTCGGCGCTCGGATTGGCGGCGAGAGCCTGTGCCGCCTTTTGGCCCAGAGCAGTAAGGGGCTCGCTCTTGGCGGTGAAGTCGGTGTTGCAGTTGACTTCGACGATGGCGGCGGTTTTGAAGTCGGCGCTGACGGCGCCGAGGATTCGGCCTTCGGTGGCAGCGCGTTCGGTAAGGGAAGCTTTGACGCCTTTCTTGCGCAGGTTATCGACGGCGGTGTCGAGATCGCCGCCGGCTTCGCTGAGGGCTTTTTTGCATTCCATCATGCCCAAGCCGGTCTTGGCCCGGAGTTCGTTGACGAGCTTTGCGCTGATTTCTGCCATGTTGGTTTCTCCGTCTGAGGTCGTTGTATTGGAAAAGTTGAGATAGTGCAGGGGCGGTTTTGATAAACCGCCCCTGCCGGACATTGTGTTTTGCAATGAAATGTTCAGGCCACCGGACCGGCGGCGACGGGTTCGCCCACTGCCAGGGCAGGCTCGGGTTGCGATTCGGTCTGTGGCTCAGGGGCGGCCGGGACGGGTTGTTCCGAAGCGGGCAGATCAGACGGAACGGCGTCTTCGGCGCGGAACTGGGCACGGGCAGACCGGCGGCGCGGGCCGGCGCCCGAGGCTTCGTCGGCCTTGTCAACCCGGCCTTGCTTGCCTTCGAGGATGGAATCGGCCATCTCGCCGAGGATGATCTCGACGGCGCGCATGGCGTCGTCGTTGCCGGGGATGGGGAGGTCGATGAGATCGGGATCGGAGTCGGTGTCGATGAGGGCAATGGTGGTGACACCCAGTTTGCGGGCTTCCTTGACTGCGATGTGCTCGCGGCGGGTGTCGACAATGAACATGACGCCGGGCATCTGGGTCATTTTGCGGATGCCGCCGAGGTTGGCCTTGATCTTGTCCATCTCGCGATTGAGGGTGGACTTCATTTTTTTGGAGTAGGTTTCGATCTGGCCAGTTTCCCAGAGCTTTTCGAGTTCTTCCAGGCGGGCGAGGCGGGCGCGGATGGTGCGGAAGTTGGTGAGCGTGCCGCCGAGCCAGCGTTCGGCGACGTAGTGCATGCCGGCGCGCTGGGCTTCCTGCTCCACGGCGTGGCGGGCCTGGCGCTTAGTGCCAACGAAGAGGACGTCCTTGCCGGAAGCCACGGTGTTCTGAATGAGCTTCTTGGCGCGGAGGAGGCCTTTGATGGTTTCGCGCACATCAATGATGTGGATCATGTTGCGCTTGCCGTGGATGTAAGGCTCCATCTTGGGGTTCCACCGGCTGACGCGGTGGCCGAAGTGGACGCCGGCATCGACCAGCGTTTTGACGAGTTCTGCTTGCGATTGTGCCATGACGCGGTATCTCCAAAAGCCGGTGTTGGTTATGGCCGGCGAGCCCAAGCGAAATAAGGCGGCCAAGACGCAATCTTTCGCGCAAAGGGCTTAAAGCTTTGAGGGAAGATGTAAAACAAAACCCGCCGGCGAATGGCGAAGCCGGCCTAAACCGGAACGCGTCGTGGCGGGAGGCCCTTGGCAGGCCAAGCCCATAACAGTAGCCGAGGGGGTAGGTTAATGCAAGAGGTAGCGGAAGCTTTTGTGATGGCGTTGGATGAGGGTGGCGAGGGGATTGGAAGGTCTGACAAAATCGCAGCGGACGGCTGTGGGGTGCTGGATGGCTCACTGTTCAATCTTGACCGTCACGCTCTGGATCAGATATTTGTTGAATTTGTTGCCGTCGGAGTCCAGTGAGAAGTGATAGCCCCATTTGCCCACGAACTCGGCATCGTCGATCTTCCACTTCATCGTGTGCCAGTCTTTGTTGTCAGGCACGGTGTACCAGCCCAGGTTCTTGTATCCTTTGGTCGACTCATACGTCAGCTTGAAACCGGCGTTCTCATTTTCCGCATTGCGCCGGACGACGACCGTGATTTCAATCGGCACGGTGGTGTAAGACAGAAAATTCGGGTCAACGATAAAGACGTTACCGCCCGGCACGTCTCCTGCCCGGGCTGATCCGCCGTAAGCCTCCACGGCGGCCGCGACGGCGTTGCCCGAGGCGGTGTGGAGGCCCTTTTCCACGTTGGTCTCGGCCATGCTGACCGAGACTTCCTTAGCATTGGTGTAATCCCCGCCCCACGGGGAATGGCCGGCCTTTATTTGCTTTTGCCTCCGCAAGCAGTTTCTCCGGGTACTCCGACGACCAGCACCGGCGCTCGGTCAGTTCCAGGCTTTCGCGCTGGTCGCATTCGCGGTGAGCGGATCGACGAACTCCACGTCCTTGGCCGAAGTTAATTTTGTCTGTCACGCCCCGCGCTGCCCATGCGACCAGTACCTTGGCCTTGGTCCCCTCGAATACAAAACCGTAGTGTTTGTTGTGCAGCAGGACCCATCCCAAAAACTTCGGATTCGATCCAAGCTGCTGGATCATCGTCCCCATGGCGGTATATGACGGCCGCTGCTTTCCGGCCCGATCCAGCAGCCCCATCGGCCCGCTGTCGCCATCGCGTCCCTCAAACCAGTTGATGCACGTCACGCCCTGTGCGATGCCCATTGCATAGGTCTTGACCAGCATCTGCCCCTGCAACTCAGCCGTCATCTTTCGCCCCCCGTACCCCGCCGCCGATGGTTGTCCCGATTTCGGTAAACCATACCGGCACGTTGGCCTTTGCGGGATTGCGCTTGGCCAGCATCTTCCGCAGCGTGGGCACGATGTTCATGTAGATCGACTCACGCCCCGCTATCGACCATGTTCAGCACCTCGTACGGATGGAGCGTGATGTAGTCGAAATGGTCGGCAGCCCCGGCCTGGATGGTCTGCTCAATCCAGTTCACATGGTTGGACTGCGCCGGCCAGGCCTACCAATGCCTCGGCGTCAGCGGCGTGGGCGGCGTCGTACGCGGTGCTGACCATCTTGGCATATTCCTCGGGTGTGCCGCCCTTGGTGCCGTTGGGCGGCTCGTTCCACACCTCCCAGTGCCTCACCTTCCCATTCACGTGTTTTACGAGTGTTGAGACATAAGTGGCATAGGCCGGCATATTGGTGGAAGGAAATCCTGACTTCGATGGGATCCACTTCACGTTGTAGACCAGCATGCCGTGCAGCTTCATTTTGTTGTTGGCGGCTTCGTCGAGGATCCGGTCGACCTCGTCCCACTTCCATTTTCCCTCCTCGGGCTCGATGCTCGGAAAGCCGGGAAAGCAGCGGGAGTATTGGATGCCGATGGCACTCATCTGCGGCGCCCACTGAGCGAACATCCGCCGCGAAGCCTCGGAGGCGGAGATGCCGAAGGGGCTGACGCCGGGTTCGAGAGACTGTTTCGTGGTTTGAGCAAGGGCGATGCTGGCAAGGCCATTCAGGATTAAAACCGGGATTAGAAGTTGGATGCGCATTGGGTTCCTTTGGAGGCCACGGCGATGATGCCGGATTCGGCTTCCTCACCTATAAAATCTTGCACGGTCGCCCCACCCCGTGCTCACAGATAAAACAATTGCAATATGCCCGACTCTCATCCCACTCCCTCTCCCCCTCCGTGCCTCCGTGCCTCCGTGGTGAACCCGGTGGTAAACTTCCGCATCTCCTCATACTTCACCACCGACAAAAACTCATAGATCGCCTGCAGCCTGCACAGCACATACCCAGGCCGGCCATCCATAAAGCCCCTCCTGAAAATATAGCTGTACAAAAACCGCAGCGTCGGCCGAAACGGCAACCGCTTCGACAACCCCTTCAACCATCGCCGCCGCGCCAGTGTCTTGTTCAGCGTCTCATGGCTCGACGCGTGCGTCCCCTTCAACTGCACGATCGCTTCCCAGTTGGTATACCGGTTGTGCTTCTCCACCCAGATCGCAATCGTCGGAAACGCAAAGTGCAGCATGTCCGATTTCAAATGCCCCACCGGCCCGTTCACCTGAATATGCTCGTGTACCTCGTTGTCGCCGCTCGAAGTATCCCCCACGTCGCTTAGCCGCTCATACTCCCCGCACCCGCACTTCAACAGCCGTAAGTTCCAGCTGGGATAATATCCCGAGTGCTTGATCCACCGCCCCATGAACATAAACCGCCGGTTGATGTAATACCCCGCCAGTTCCGTCGACAAAACCGCCGCCCTGATTTCCTCCGCAAGCTCCGGCACGATCCACTCATCGGCATCCACGATCAAAATCCACTCATGCCGCGACGGCACGTTCGCCATCGCCCAGTTCTTCTTCTTAGGCCACTGCCCATTCCACACAAAATCCACCACCCGCGCCCATGCTTCTCCGCGATCTCGCGCGTCGCATCCGTCGAACTGGAGTCCACCACCACAACCTCATCCGCCCATTCCAGATGCCTCAGACAATCCGCAAGGTTCCGTTCCTCATTCAACGTCGGCACCAGCACCGTGATCGGCACCTTTTCCCCGCGCACGACCCCCGGCCGAGTTTCCCCCGTTGCTGTCCCGGTCAAATCCATGGCTGCACTCATGCGAAAAGTCATTCCAATAATAACCAGACCATTCGACCGCCACTCTACCACGCCCCCACCCCTCCTGCCCAACCCCCACACCAACCGCCTCGCAGGCTTGCAGCATCTCATCAAAATCGCGAACATGGGCAGACCATCGGCGAACCTGCTCCGCCCTTGGCAGATCCTAAAATAAGGGATGCCGGCGGCGGCGTTTGTTCAAACTTTCGTGCAAAATAACCAGCCCATCAAAGTCCTCCACATCTGCACGGATTTCTGGCCGAGCACCGGCGGCATTGAAAAATTCGTCCTCGAACTCGCCCAGCAAACCCGCGCCGCCAACATCCACTCCCGCGTCCTGTGCCTCAACCGCGTCCAGGAACGACACGAAATCCTTCCCCCCCTCGCCGCCGTCGACGGCCTGCCCATCAAACGCATCCCCTTCCTCAACCTCCGATACTACAAGCCAGCCTTCCTCCCCATCCAAGACCTCAGCCAGGCCGACGTCATCCACGTCCACGGCATCGGCGCGCTCCTCGACTACGCCGTCGCCACCAAGTGGCTTCACCGCCGACCCATCATCGTCTCCACCCACGGCGGCATCTTCCACACCTCCCGCCTCGCCGCCGTCAAGGAATTCTATTTCTCCTACTTCCAGCGCATCATCCAAAGCCACGTCGATCTCGTCGTCGCCTGCAGCAAAGGCGACTACCAGCTCTTCGAGCAAATCAGCGAGCACATCAAACTCGTTGAAAACGGCGTCGCCCCAGACCGCTTCCGCGATTGCGGCCACCACCTCAAGCAACCCCGTCTCTTCCTCTTCGTCGGCCGACTCTCCCCCAATAAGCGCATCGAACATCTCCTCTCCGTCTTCGCCGCCCTCCATCGCCGCGGCTTCCCCTTTCACCTCCGCATCGTCGGCTCAGATTGGTCGGGCCTTCGCGAGCGTTTCGAAGCCCTCGCCCGATCCCTCAACATCCAAAGCCAAACCACCTTCGTCGGCGAAGTCGAAGAGCATCAGCTCATCGAAGAATACTGCCGCGCCGAGTTTTTCGTCTCCGCCTCCGAGTACGAAGGCTTCGGCATCGCCGCCATGGAAGGCATGGCCGCCGGCTGCATCCCAATCCTTCACAACAACACCGGCTTCAACAACATCATCCAGGACGGCAAAACCGGCATCCTCGTCAATTTCGGCTCCACCCAAGCCACCGCCGACCGCATCGAACAACTCTCCACACAAGATCTGTCCACCCTCCGCGAAAACGCCCGCGCCCGCACCAGGAATTCTCGTGGGAAAACAAGATCGACGTCTGGCGAGCCCTTTACGCCAGTGTCCTGGCCGGCGTCAATTCATAACCATGTTCCGCAAGCTCCTCCTCAAGCTCGCCAGCGCCACGCCCCAACCCCTCAAGCGATTCCTCTACCGCCACCCCCGCCTCCTTGGACCCCTCGCCGCGCTCCTCACCCGCGTCGTCCCAGCCGACCGTCCCATGCTCATCACCATCTCCCGCGGCCCAAACAAAGGCATGAAGCTGGAAGTTGACCGCAACACCCCCAACTACTACTGGCTCAACACCTCCTACGAATCGGCCGTCGATCAGGCCATCGCCCAGCTTGTCCAGCCCAACATGCGCGTCGCCGACGTCGGCGCCAACATCGGCTTCGATACCATGCTCCTGGCCCGCCGCGTCGGCCCCGCCGGCCACGTCCTGGCCTTCGAGCCCGATCCCGCCAACATGCCCCGCGCCAGCGCAACTGCGAGATCAACAATCTCTCCAACATCACCTTCATCGCCAAGGCCGTCGCAAACACCACCGGCCCCCGCCCCTTCGCCGCCATCGGCGAACCCAACAGTCACCTCCTCCCCGACAACGCCCCCACCCAAACCCCCTCCATCATGATCGACTGCATCCGCCTCGACGACATCGTGTTCGCAAATCCACCCTGCCCCCTCGACTTCCTCAAGATCGACGTCGAAGACTTCGAGATCGGCGTCCTCCAGGGCGCACCCCGTCTGCTCACTGAACAACGCCCCGCTCTCATCATCGAAATCCACAGCCCCACCTCCCTCCTGGGCTGCGTGCAGGAACTAAAAAAACACCACTACCACCTCACCCCCCTCGCCGCTCCCCCCTGCTACCAACAAGTCATCGAAGGCCAAACCACCCCCCAAAACTTCACCCGCGCCCACCTCCTCTGCACCCCCCGATAACTTCCGAATAATGCTGATCCCTACTGAACCGCCATGATGAAACCTGAACCCCACCAGTGTTCAAAATTTCGCGACCTCAATCCCTTCATCCTCTCTTTCCCCCTCTCCCACTACTTACCGGGAGAGGGGGAAGGAGAGGCGGATGTACCGGGAGAGGGGAAGGAGGGGGGGGTGCAAGCTTGCCGCAGGCGGAAGAGGTCTGCGGCGAGCCGGAACCTACATGGTCTTGACTCACCAAATTATGATCGAAGGGGTACTAGAATCGGTGGACGCGGAAGGGAGCATTGTGAAGGCTGTTAACCCTGCTACAGAGGAAGTAATTCGGGAGTATCTTGAACATACGGAGGCCGACATACGCCGTGCGCTGGACAAGGCGGTTGGGGCTTTTGAACAATGGCGGGAGAAAAGTTACGCGGAGCGGGGCGGGTGCATGAGGGCAGCGGCCGGCGTTTTGCGGGGGAAATCGACGGAATTTGCTGAACTGATGACGGTGGAGATGGGCAAGCCGATTACGGGTGCGGAGGCGGAGGTGGAGAAGTGCGCGGCGGCTTGCGAGTTTTTTGCGGATCGGGCGGGGGAGATGCTCAAGCCACGGCCGATGGCATCGGACGCTACTCGCAGTTTTGTGCGGTTTGATCCGCTGGGGTCGATCCTTGCGGTGATGCCGTGGAATTTTCCGTTCTGGCAGCTTTTCCGGTTTGCCGCGCCGTCACTGATGGCGGGGAATGTGGCGATTTTGAAGCACGCGACGAATGTTCCGGGATGTGCCCTGGCGATTGAGGAGGTGTTTCGGGAGGCGGGGTTTCCGGATGGGGTGATGACGGCGCTGTTGATCCAGAATGAGGCGGCCGAGGGGATGATTGGTGATGCGGCGATTCGCGCTGTGACGCTGACGGGGAGCCCGCGCGCGGGTCGGGCGGTGGCGGGGGCGGCCGCGAAGGTGCTGAAGAAATGCGTGCTGGAGCTTGGGGGATCGGATCCGTTTATCGTGTTGCGGGATGCGGATATCAGCTCGACGGCGCGGGCGGCGGCGGAGGCCCGGTGCATTAACTCGGGGCAAAGCTGTATAGCGGCCAAGCGGTTTATCGTGGAGCGGGCGGTGGCGGAGGAGTTTGAAGGGGCATTCGCTGAGGCGATGGCGAGTTTAAGAATGGGTGATCCGATGCGGCGGGATACGCAGGTGGGGCCGCTGGCGCGGAAGGATTTGCGGGAGAATCTGCACGAGCAGGTGCAGCGGTCGGTGAAGGCGGGGGCGAGGGTGCTGACGGGCGGGACGTTGCCGGGGGGGAGGGGGTATTTTTATCCGCCGACGGTGCTGGCGGATGTGCGGGCGGGGATGGCGGTGTTTGATGAGGAGACGTTTGGGCCGGTGGCGGCGGTTGTTCGCGCAGGGGATGCGGATGAGGCGATAGATCTGGCGAACAGGTCAGATTATGGGTTGGGGGGGAGTATCTGGACGAAGAACCTGGCGCAGGGGGGAGGAGATGGCGGCGAGGATTGAGTCGGGGATGGTGTTTATCAATGGGGCTGAGAAGTCGGATGTGCGCTTGCCGTTTGGGGGTGTGAAGGAGAGCGGCTATGGGCGGGAGCTATCGGAGTTTGGGATCCGGGAATTTGTGAATGTTAAGACGGTTTGGATTGGGGGGCGTGGGGGGGAGGGGAGTTCGCGAAGTGAATAGGTGGGGTTTTCTGGGGGGTTGAGGCTGTTTTATTTGTGGTGGGAGGACACGGGCGGGGACGCCCGTGCTACGGCAGGTGGGAGTCGCTGATCCGCAGTCGCGCGCGCGTTGGAGGGGACACGGGCGGGGCGCTGCGGGGCGCCCGTGCCACGTACATCAGATCGAGTTTGGGGTCTTCAGGTGGGGGTTAGGAGGGGAATTTTACTTCGTGGCGGTGGTCGGCGCGTTCCTGGAGGTAGCTGCTGAGCATGGCGATGTAGCCGGCGCGGATGAGGGGGCGGTCGGATAGGCCCAGGGCGTCGCGAACTTTCATTACGGAGGCGTCGCCGGGGCCTTCGATTTCTACGTAGCGGCCGAGGAGTGGGACTTCGTCGAGTTCGACCTTGCAGTCCTGAAATTCCCAGGAGTGGCGTTTTTTCTCGAAGGAGATGGTCCTGGCGAAGCCGAGCCGTTCGATGAAGCGTCGGTTGGACGCCTACCTCTCGCCGGATGTCATTCTCAGCATCGAGCAGCGGAACGCGATACGCCATGATCTCGGCTTGGACCGGCCCGCGCCGATCCGCTATCTCTTCTGGCTGCGTGAAGTGGCGAAGGGCGATCTCGGCTATCGCATTAAGACGGGTGAACCGGTCGGCAGGGTTATCGAGCAGCGGATCGGGCCGACCCTGTCGCTGATGGGGAGTGGGCTGGCAATTGGCATCGTCGTCGGCATTGTGCTCGGGGTGGTCTCCGCCGTCAAACAGTATTCCATCCTCGACTTCATCCTGACCATCCTCGCCTTTCTCGGCGCGTCCACGCCCGCCTTCTTCGCCGGGCTGCTCGGGCTGTATATCTTCTCTCTCCGGCTAGGCTGGTTTCCCGCTGGCGGACTAGCGACGCCGGGCGTGCCATTTTCCCTCTGGGATCATCTCGATCATCTCATCCTGCCCGCGCTCATGCTCTCGCTCTTCCAGGTTTCGAGCATCATGCGCTACACTCGATCCGCAATGCTCGGCGTTCTCTCGCAGGATTACATTCGCACGGCGCAGGCAAAGGGGCTTTCTCAGCGTGTCACGGTCGGCAGCCATGCGCTGCGCAATGCCCTGATCCCCATTGTCACCGTCGTCGGTGCGACGATTCCGACGCTGGTTGGCGGTGCGGTCTTTCTCGAATCCATCTTCTCATGGCCGGGGATGGGCACGCTCTATCTCGATGCCATCGCCGGGCGCGATTATCCCCTCATCATGGGCATGACCTTCATCATTGCTATCGTCATCCTCATCGCGAATTTGCTAACGGACCTCACCTACGCCTTCATTGATCCACGGATTCGCTACGGATAAGCGACGATCACGGGCTTTTGCCTGTGCTACCGGTAGCGTAGGCAAAAGCCTGCGCCAGTGACTACTGAGGTCGAGTACGATGGATAACAGCGTAGCCGAATCCGACGCTCGCGCGATTGCACCGACCAGACCCGACGCGCTCACTGCGCGGAAGCAGGCAGTGGTGCTGACACCGACGCGGCAGATGCTGCGGCGATTCCGGCGGCATCGTCTGGCGGTTGTCGGCGTGCTGGTCGTCGGTCTCTTCGTCCTGCTTGCGATCTTCGCGCCGATTATCGCGCGCTCCGGCCCGAACACAGTGGACCTCCTCGCGCGCAATCAGGGGCCGACGGCGAAGCACTGGTTCGGCACCGACCGGACGGGGCGGGACACCTTGCACGCACACTCTACGCCGGGCGCGTCTCACTCTCCATTGGCTTCGCCGCCGCGCTGATTTCGATTGTCGTCGGAGCATTCCTCGGCGCAATTGCCGGGTTCTTCGGTGGTTGGGTGGACGGCCTCATCATGCGCTTCACCGATGTCGTGATGACCTTCCCGACGCTGATCGTTATCCTGTCCATCGTCACGATCACCGGGCCGGCATCTTCAAAACGCTGCTGATTATTGGCCTGCTCAGCTGGCCGATACTTCTGCCGGCTCGTGCGCGGGCAATTCCTATCGCTGCGCGAGCAGGATTTCCTCCTCGCCGCCCGCGCGATGGGTGTGTCCGCGCCGCGCTGATCGCCGTCACGCCTTCCCGAACCGGTGGTGTGCTCGTCGTCTATGCGATTATCGGCGTCGTCAGCGCGATCCTGATGGAGGCGGGGCTTTGCTTCCTCGGCCTCGGCGTGCAGCCGCCGGCCGCGAGTTGGGGCAATATGCTCATGTCGCGCGTAACCTCCGGTGCTCGATCAGCGGCCGTGGCTCTGGCTCCGGCGGGCCTCGCTGATTGTCCTGACGGTGCTCGCCTCAACTTCGTCGGCGACGGCCTGCGCGACGCCCTCGATCCGCGCATGAACATCTAAGAGCGTGTTTTGGAATGCTGAAGCCGCGATGATTCGGTACGTTACCCTGTATGAGCGCGATCTATCCAATTTTCACGTTGCGGCTGTCTACCCTGCCCGTGGAAAGATCAAGGCGCCAGTCATTGCACTGCATGAAACTGCCCTTGGGATACTCGAACGTGCATTCCTCGACGAGGGTAAACCCCGAGTTTCCGGCAGAGGGCGTTCGATGGTCGGTTCTCAACAGATGGGAAGGCATGCAGAAACCGATGCTTGCCGTCCGCCTTGGCTATGAGAATGGCCTGAGCGGTCGCCGCGTTCGCGATGCCCCGCCCTTGGAAGGCAGGAATACACCGACCACCCGATCTCATAGATTTGTTCGCCATGATGGGTGCTATCCCAGTAACCGACCGACCCAACCGCCTCGCTCGTCGACTGGTGAACGATCTTGAACATCCGGCCCTTGCCTTCCTCCGTGAGCCGCTCGTAGCGTGTTTGGCGCTTGGCAAGTTGTTCGTCGCTCTCAGGGCCGCCAAGATGCTTGGTCATCGCTGGATCACCCAGCAGTTTCTTCAGGAGCGCAAGGTCGCCCTCGCCCCACGGCTCGATACGCACAGCGCTCTGGTCGAACATGTCGCTCTGTGGCGTGCTGCTCGTGGACATTCCGGTCTCCTTTCGGGCGACGATGCAAGTTCCTCATCCGGTATCTTGCCCTCATTTTATTACCCAGACTCTCTACCAAATCGGTCCGAAATCTTACTCGCTGTCATTCCCAAACATGCTCCAAGGCTAGGGATTGAGAAGAATCGGTTTCGTTTCGTCCTCAGTCGAGACATGACGCGCAACCTCCACGGGTGCTATCGTTACCGCATGAGTGATCGCACGCCGTTTCACGCGCGAACAGCGCGGAACGCACCCCCCAAAGGAGATCATTATGACGCATCGCAGTCCCACGGCAATGATGCCGCTCGGGCAGGATGCCGGCAGCGCGGAGATCGTCTGGCGTCCGAACGCGGCGTATCTGGAGCGGAGCCGGTTGCGCCGCTTCATGACGCGCGAGGGCATCGCGTCGTTTGAGGAACTGCTCAGCCGTGCGGCGGACGATGTGGCGTGGTTCTGGGACGCGACGGTGAAGGACCTCGACCTCCAATTCTACCGCCCTACGAGCGGTGGTGGACCTGTCACGCGGCGTGCCGTGGGCGACATGGTTCCCCGGCGGGCAGTACAACTACGCCCACAACGCGCTCGACAAGCATGCGAACGGCGCGAACGCCGGCGAAGACGGCGGTGATCTGGGAGGGCGACGACGGCGCCACGCGTCAACTGACCTACCGCGAACTGTGGGAGCAAACGAATCAACTGGCGGGCGCACTTGCGGCGCTCGGCGTCGGTAAGGGCGACCGCGTCGGCATCTTCATGCCGATGCTGCCGGAGACGGCAATCGCGACCTTCGCCGTCTCGAAACTCGGCGCGATCTACATCCCGATCTTCTCCGGCTACGGCGCGGAATCGGTCGCGACGCGCCTGAGGGACGCGGGCGCGAAGACACTGATCACCGTGGACGGCTTCTACCGCCGGGGCAAGATCGTGCCGCTCAAGGAGACGGCGGACGCGGCGGTTGCCGGTGTCGACAGCCTCGAATCGGTGATCGTCTTCCGGCGCACGGGCGCCGACGGTTCCCTTGACAGCGGGCCGCGATCATTGGTGGCACGAGATCGTCCCGGATCAGCCACCGAGCGCGAGACGGAGCGGACGGACGCCGAAGACCCGTTCATGATTATCTACACCTCCGGCACGACGGGCAGGCCGAAGGGCGCTCTGCACACGCACGACGGCTTCCCGATCAAGGCGACACAGGACATCGCGCACTGCTTCGATGTGCAGGCAGACGACACGCTCCTCTGGTTCACGGACCTCGGCTGGATGATGGGGCCGTGGGCGATCATCGGCACGCTGACGCTCGGCGCGACGCTCGTCCTCTATCGAGGGGACGCCCGACTGGCCGGAGCCGGATCGCCTCTGGGCGCTGGTCGAGAAGTACCGCATCACGGTCTGCGGTATCGCGCCGACCGTCGTCCGCGCGCTGATGGCGAACGGCGACGAGTGGCCGCGCAAGCACGATCTCTCCTCGCTCCGCGTCCTCGGTTCGCAGCGGCGAGGCGTGGAATCCCGGGCCGTGGCGCTGGTTCTTCGACGAGATCGGCGGTGGCCGCTGCCCGATCATCAACTACTCCGGCGGCACGGAGATTTCCGGCGGCATCCTCGGCAGTTTCACCATTCTGCCCCTCGAAGCCGACCTGCTTTTCCGCGCCCGTGCCGGGCATGGCTGTGGATGTCGTGGACGACGCGGGCAACCCGGTGCGCGGCGCGGTGGGCGAACTGGTGATCCGCAATGCCTGGCCAGGCATGACGCGCGGCTTCTGGCAGGACACGGAACGCTATGAGGAGACCTACTGGTCGCGTCTGCCCGGCCTCTGGGTGCATGGCGACTTCGCGCGCATCGATGCGGACGGCTTCTGGTACATCCTCGGCCGCTCGGACGATACGATCAAGGTCGCGGGCAAGCGCGTCGGCCCGGCAGAGGTGGAGTCAGCGGCAGTGTCGCACCCGGCAGTGCAGGAAGCAGCGGCGATCGGCGTCCCGCACGCCATCAAGGGCGAAACGATTGTCGCCTTCGTCGTCCTCCGGCCAGGGCACGAGCCGGGCGAGCCGCTCCGCGCAGCGATCGAAGCGAAAATCACGGATCAACTCGGCAAGTCGCTCAAGCCGGAGGCGGTCAAGTTCGTCGACGATCTGCCGAAGACGCGCAACGCGAAGGTCATGCGCCGCGTCATCCGCGCGCGCTACCTCAACTTGCCGCTCGGCGACATCACCGCCCTCGAAAATCCCGGCGCGGTGGACGGCATCGGCAACGCGCAATAAACATGGTAGAACTTACGCAGTTCGCGAGAAGAATCCGGTGGTGGCGGGCTTTAGCCTGCTACAGAGAGGCAGGCTAAAGCCCGCCACCACCAACAAAACCGTGTCAACTGCGTATTCCTACATGGATGAATGCCAAGATCCACGCGGTATACTAGGAGAACGCGGCGTCGTATCGGATGCTGACAGACTGAGTGAGAGGAAGGCGCCACGCGCTATGGAGCAACGGTTCATGCCGCACACAAACGAGCATCCCGCCCCACCCCAGGAGCCTGAGACAGCGGGATCAATGAAGCAACTGTTCATTCTGCTCTGGGTGTTCTGGGCAAACATGCTCTGGATCTTCGGCATCCCATCATATTACTTCCTGTTCGTTCGGCATGGCGACTGGCGGGCATTCGTCTCCGTTCCCATATTCGTTTTCACGCTCTTCGCGGGATGGCGGCTCTTTCTCCGCTCCCGCCGCGAGTGGCGGCAATCGAGCCGGTAGCGTAGGCTTCAGCCTGCGTCCTCTGAGGCAGGGACGCAGGCTGAAGCCTACGCTACCGAGCCGAACGCTGTCGGAGCACTTCGTAGAGTAATATCCCCGCCGCGACGGCAAGATTGAGCGAACTGGCGCCGCCGTGCATCGGGATGCGCACGGCGAGATCGCCCTTCTCGATGATGCCTGGCGGCAAACCGCGCCCCTCATTGCCGAACAGCATCAGCAGTGGTGATGGATAGATAGCTTGCCAATGGTCCTGCTTTCGCCCGCGCGGAAGTGGTGACGACACTGACACCGTGTGCGCGCGACCAATCCATGACGTCTTCCACCCGTTCGACCGGTACGATCGGGATGCGAAAGAGCGTTCCGACGCTCGCCCGCACCGCGTTCGAGTGATAGGGATCGGTCGTGTCTCCAACGAGGAGAATGCCGTTGCCGCCCACCGCATCCACGGTGCGGAGGATCGTGCCGAGATTGCCCGGATTGCCGATTTCGTGAAGCGCGACGAAGAGCGATTGCGGCGTGACGGCGAGCGATGCGAGATCTCGCGAGAGAATACGGACGATGGCGGCTAGCCCTGAGGGGTTCTCCCGCGTTGCGATCCGTTCATACAGGAGGGTGGAAACTTCCGCGACCGGCATGCCCGCCGCTTGCTGCCGTCCGATCATCTCTCGCGCCGCCGCGCTCGTCAGCAAATCGGGCGCGACGACGAGCGTTTCAATCGCCGCCCCGGCATCCACCGCCTGCCAAACGGGCTGGATACCCTCGACAAAAAACGCGCCTTCCTGCGCGCGCCCCTTGCGCTCTTGCAGCGCGCGGATGCGTTTGATGAGCGGATTGGCGGCACTTTCAATGCGGGTCACGACCTAGCCCCCAGCCCCTTCCGTCCCTCCGGCGTGGGAAGGGGAGCGAGCCTCCGTGAGATCGGGGCGTTTGGCAAACACCACGGCATTACGATGAGTCACCCCTTCCCACGCCGGAGGGACGGAAGGGGCTGGGGGTTAGGTTCGCACGCCACCATGCCACTGTCTCATTGAGCGACCGCTCCAATGAAATCTCCGGCTGCCACCCCGTCGCCTGCCGAAGTCGCGCCGTGTCGGCCCTCATCACCGGCGCATCGGAGGGCCGCAACCGCGCCGGATCGCGCTCAATGGTGATTTCCACCCGCGCGAGGTGGCAGAGCATATCGAGCAGGTCACCAATCGCCACCGCCGTCCCGCGCCCGATATTATAGATGCTGCCACGCTCGCCATGCTCCAGGAGCAGACTGTACGCACGGACGACATCGCGGACATCGGTAAAATCCCGCTTCGCATCGAGATTGCCGACCGAATTGTCTGCTGCTTTCCCCGTTCGACTTCGACTACCTGCCGCGCGAAGGCGCTGACGACGAAGCGGTCCGTCTGCCCCGGCCCGATATGGTTGAAGGGCCGCGCCACGACTACATCGAGGTCATACGAGTGCGCGTACTGGAAGGCGAGCATCTCCTGTGCCGCCTTGCTGACGGCATAGGGATTGACCGGGCGGAGCGGCCGATCCTCATGGAGTGGTTGCGCCCCCGGCGGTGTCGGGCCGTAGACCTCGCTCGAACTAACGATCAACAAGCGTGCCTTTGGCGCGTGCATGCGGCAGGCATCGAGCAAGTGCAGCGTGCCGAGGATGTTGTTCGCGAGCGTCGTTTCCGGATCTTCGAGCGACGCCGGGACGTTGCTCTGCCCCGCGAGGTGGACGATCATCTCCGGCTTCGTCCGCTCGATAAGCAATGCGACCGCAGCGGCATCGCGCAGATCGCACAGGACGAAAAGGGACGTCACTTCGTCGGCGTGCCTCGTCGTTCCCGTCACCTGCCATTCGGGATACGCCTCGGCGAGATGCGCGACAAGATACGTGCCGACGAACCCCGTCGCCCCAGTAATCAGCACCCGCCGCACGTCGCCCATTGCCTCCCCGTCTCACTCGCTGCCGGATTGTTCCCGCCGATTGTCGCATATGAGAAGCCCGTAGTCGGTAGTCAGAGGGCTCAGTCCCGTTCTGACGACTGACTACCGACTACGGGCTACTAGAAGTAGTTGCTCGTGATCCCACCGTCCACGACGAGCACCGCGCCGTTCGTCCAGTCGGATTCGTCGGAGGCGAGATAGAGGGCACAGTTGACGATGTCTTCGGGGTGGCCGACGACCGCTCGGCTGGCGGTTGAGACGCAGTTGCTTCGCCGCGTCGTCTTTCAGCAGCCATTCGGTCATCAGCGGCGTCTCAATCGGGCCAGGGCAGATGGCGTTCGTGCGGATACCCTGCGGACGAAACTGAATCGCCAGCGACTTGGTGAGCGAGATCAGCGCGCCTTTCGAGGCGGTGTAGGCGTCCTGCGGCACACTGCACCCAACGAGCGCGACGAACGAGGCAATATTGATGATCGAGCCGCCGCCTCCTTTGAGCATTTCCGGGATGGCGTACTTGCAGCCGAGGAATATGCCGCGCACATTGACCGCCATCACCCGATCCCAGACCTCGACGGATGTATCGAGCACCGAATGATCCGCTTCCGGCATGATCCCCGCGTTGTTGTAGAGGACGTCCACGCCGCCGTAGCGCGCGACCGTCGCCGCGACCGCCGCGCGGACGCTCGCCTCGTCCGACACATCGCACGCGAAGAAGAGTTGCGTCGCCGCCTGCCGCCCGCACGCCGCGCCGCCGTCTCCTCGCCTGTCTCCGCCACCACTTCCCACGCCGCGACTTTCGCCCCCTCGCGCGCGAACATCTCGCACGCCACGCGGCCCATGCCGCTCCCTGCCCCGGTGATGATGCACACCTTGTCCCTCAACCGCATTTGCTTTCTCCAAACAATATGTCGCGAAACACCGTAAGAGACAAAAACCGGGGAGAACCGCAGAGAGCACCAAAGAGCGCAGAGATGGGAGAAAGAAATTGGAACATCCTCCCTCTCGTATTCTTCTCTGTGATCTCCGCGTCCTCTGCGCCCTCTGCGGTTAAATTGGTTTTTTCCATCGTCATCCGCGTTCGAAATACCGCTCGCGTTTCCATGTCGTGACGGCGGCATCGAAGGCTTGCTGCTCGACGCGCGCCATAGTGAGGTAGTGGGCGACCACGTCATCGCCGAACGCTTCGCGGGCCATTGCACTGCCATCCGAGCGCGTCAATCGCTTCGTAGAGTGCGCGCGGCACGCGCGGTACGTCCGTCGCGGTGTAGGCATTGCCCTTGTATTCCGCCGGTGGCTCGATTTCGCGTTCGATGCCATCGCAGGCCCGCCGCGATGCAGGCGGCGTCAGACGAGGTCCCGGGTTGGTGTCGCCGCCGGGCAAGCGGTTCTCGATGCGCAGACTCTCGCCGCGCCCGAC
>CAWBEY010000001.1:0-799757 GCA_963788015.1 uncultured Phycisphaerales bacterium | reverse complement strand
GAGAATATATCACAAGGCGGGGTTGAACGGTTGGGCGGGCGGGGAGTTAAGGCAATTTGACTGACTGGACTGTCGCTTTACAATTTCCCCGGGCAATCCGCCGTCGGCCTGCCTGGTGATATTTGGCTGTTGTGGTCGCTCATTGTGACAAGGCCAATGCGTCGGGTGCGCGAGCGGGTTAGGCGCATATACTCCACGTTGATTCGAGCGTGGATTCTCAATGCCAAGAAGGAAGATTCATGACCATTCGTCCTCGGACCCGTCGCCTGATGTATGTGATTCCGCTGGCGGCCGCGCTTGGGGGTTGCGCGGTGGACCAGAAGAAGGAAGTGGCGACCTATCGAAAGATTCTCGATGAAAACAGTCCGGGGACGGCGCTTCCGCTTGAGCCGGGGGAACAGTTGACGCTGCAGCGGGCGTTTCTGCTGGCGAATCAGGCCAACGAAAACCTCGCCCTGCGCGGGGAAGATTATCTGCAAGCGATCATCGCCACGAGCGGGCGTTTTCGGCGTTTTTGCCGACGATCAGCTTAGTTCCGAGTTACACCTTTCGGGACAATCACAACGGCGGCGGCGGGCTGGTGACCAGCGGCGGCCTGGTGTCTGGCGGTTCAACTGGCAATATCATTCACCAGGGGGACATCCCGGTCAGCGGGAACATTAATTTGTTTAATGGGTTTCGGGATGCGGCGAACCTGGGGGCGACGCGCTACACGGCCGAGCAGCGCAAGGCGCTGTTGCTGGATTTGCAGTCGACGCTGTTGCTGCAGGTTGCGCAGTCGTATTACCAGGTGCTGAGCCTTCAGCGATCGGTGGTGGTGCTGCAAAGCTCGCTGCGCGTGCAGAACGAGCGGGTGCGGGATGCGCAAACGCGGCTTAAGGCGGGGATTTCGCCGCCGCTGGACGTTGCGCAGTCGCAGGCGGATGAGGCGGCGACGCGGGTGACGCTGGTGAACACCCAGAGCAACGAGCGGAACGCGCGGACGGGGCTGGGGTTTTTGCTGGGATATCACGTGGATGGGCCGCTGGTGGATGAACTAGCGCTGCCGGCGAAGATGTTGGATCGGGCGGAGTTTTTGCGAATGGCACAACAGAGCCGGGAGGACCTGCGTGCGGCGGTGGCGGCGCGGGAGTCGGCGAAATACAACGTGCAGCAGGCGATTGGACAATATTACCCGTCGGTATCACTGAACCTGGAAGCATTTTTGTATCGCGAACACTTCAGCGACCTGGCACGTTGGGATGGGATTCTTCAGGCAAGCCTGCCAATTTTTTCGGGGGGCGTGATTGAGGCGAATGTGCGCACCGCGTGGTCGTTGCTGCGGCAGGCGGCGCTGGCGGAGGGGCTGACAGCGCGGCACGGTGGAGCAGGATGTTTTCATGGCGTATGAGAACCTGGTGGCCAGCGGCCAGCGGTTGCAGGAACTTCGGACGGAGGTTGCGGCGGCCGCGGAGGCGTTTCGGGTGGCGGAGCGGTCATATGACGTGGGGAGGGCGACCAACCTGGAACGATTGACGGCACAGAACACGCTGCTGAACGCGCAATTGCAGCAGACGACGGAGCAGTTCAACCAGAAGATTTTCTATCTGGATCTGCTTCGGGTGGCCGGGACGCTAAGGGTGAAGATTCCGTTTACGCCGACGACGCTGCCGGCGGATCAGCCGGCGACGTTTCCATCGTATCCGCCGACGACACAGCCGGGGCCGGCGCCGGTGAAGGTGCCGGCGACGGGTCCGACGACGGGCGCGGGGGCGGGTGCGGCCTCGACGAGGCCGGCGCAGTGACTTTCAGTTGTACAGAGGAGTCTTGCAGTCAGCCGGTGTCGCCGGAATAGTCAGGATCATGAATTCGACGACGACAGATTCAAAGGATGATCTCGCGTTTCGCCAGCAATGCCGTCATCAGACCTGGGGTTCGCTTGGCGCACGAGTGATTTTCAGAATGTGGCGTCGAAGGCATTTTCGGTGTGGCGGATAACTGGTGGCCTGCCGCCGCTGGTCCAGAGGACGGCCACCACATCGAATCGGGCCGGGGGCTCGACGCCGAAGCGGCTCAAATAAGCCTTGGCAGTCTTGGTGAGTTGGTGCTGTTTGGTGGCGTCCACCTGATCCTCCGGCCTTGGATCATCGTATGACCGGCTCTTCACTTCGACAAAGATGATGGTTTGGCCCAGGCGGGCGACGATGTCGATTTCCCCAACGGGTGTGCGGAAGTTTCGCTCGAGGATCTTCATCCCCTGGTTGCGCAGATAACTGGCGGCCAGATTTTCGCCGCGGCCGCCCAAGGCATCGCCCGCATCGCTCTTGGAGAACATTTTGCCCAGCCAACCGAACATGCCGCCAACATAGCGGGGGGCGGGGGGGATGCAAGAAAATCGGCAATTGTTGCGTGAAGGAGCGGCCCGCCCGCCGACGCCATGCTATTCAGAAGCCGTCGCTTCAGTGGACAATGGTTCCTCCGATGCCGTGTCCTCCTCCTCGTCCTTCATGATTTCCCGCAACAGCACGGTGGCGAATGATCCTGCCGGTAGGGAGAACGCGACGGTGATGAAAGGGCCGTGCGCATCGACGCCGCCGGCGAGTTCAACATCCCTGGGTTGAACGCGCAAGGGGCGGCGGGCGCCTCTGATTTTGTGCCGGCCTTCGGAGCGGAACTCGCCGGGCGTCAGGCCCGACGCGGCGAATACCTGTTCTTCAATTTTTAATGGTTCGCCTTCGGGCATTGTCATGCGATATCCCAGCAGAGGGCCGCTGGGGCTGATCTCGAATGTATCAGCGCGGGCTGCTCGATGGCGGGGTCATCGACGCGAAAGACTGAACCGCTGTCGTGCTTCCAGGCGAGATCGCCCTGCAACACCTGGCCAAGCGAGTCGATCCGCCGGGCAGCCACCTGGTTGAAGAGTTCGGATTGAAGCGCTGAGATCCAGAGCCGGCGGATTTTTTCATCGACTGCGCCGACGGCGGCGCGGGGTTTGTTGGACTTCATCAGGCGCGCCAGCACGCGCCTTTCCATGCCGGAGCGCCGGGGCCAGAGGTGCATGGACCGATTCAGGTCGCCGGATTCGAACGCCTTGCGATGCCCAGTGTGTTGGAATCATCGGCGTTTGGATCGGGAGCACCCAGTAGCAGGCGCAGCACGGTTTGGTCATCGCCGCGAATCATGGCCGCCCCCAGCAGATGATTGTTGCCGCGCCGGCCGAAGCGTTGTTCGCCGAAGTAGTTGGGGATGCCGCGCTCCTGAAGGAGTTTCAGGACGGGCTGAAGGATTACGACATCGGTGGGCTTGACGTCGCGGATGCGGATTGCAAAGCGGTTTCCGGCGAGATGACCAAGGCGTAGTTTGTTTGTGTGGCGGCTGGCCCATTGCACCGATAACTCCGGCAGTTGCAGGCGCATCACCGCTTCTTCTGTGGTGCCGAAAATCGAAAAAATCTGGCGCGAGACGGCATGGGCGTCTTTCATGCCGGCGTAGCCGATATCGCGCGGCGAGATGTTGAGGAACTCCGCGAGGCGGTCGATGGCCTCGAACGTCGTCATTCCGGCCTTCTGCACCTCGCAGTAGACGTGCTCGCCCTGGCCGCTGGCGTCGTAGAGGGGGAGTTCCTGGACAAAGAAGTCTTCGTCACGCTGCTTGATCGACCCGCCAATGCCGGGAAAGTCGCGGGTCAGATAGGGAAGGTTCATTGGCGGATTGTAGGGCTCATCAGCCACCGCTCAAAGAAGAGATAAATCACCTCGTTGGATTCCACTGTTGGATCATGCATCTTGCGATTCGTCATTCCCACCCGATCGGTGAACCCGAGCAATTTGTTCACGGCCACCGCATGATTCAGCGCCACCCACCGCTGCGGGCCATCCTCCGCCCCGCCGGAAACTAAAAACGGTCTGGGGGCCATCAGCCGCATGCAACTCCACCAGATCGTGCCCGTTCTCCACCAGGGCCTTGTATGCGCCGGTCCGGGGATTGTCCGATGTGATTAATCCCTGCCGACGTGCATTGTCGGCGTCGAGGCCCAGATACCAAGGGTCCCAGTAGTTCACGTTCGGCCGCTGCTCATCCCACACAACGCCGGGATCAGACCACGCGGCCGCCGCGAATTTGTCGCAGAGGCAACTGGCAAACATGGCCCATTTGCCGCCGTAGGAATGCCCGACCACGCCAATGCGTTTGGCGTCCACGTATGGGAGGGTAGCCAGCGCGTTGTAGCAGTTGGCGCCGACGTAGCCGAGGTAGGAAAGCGGCTGCAGGCGATTGCCGCTCAGGTCGGGCTTGCGAGCGTCGCCGCCCGGGGAACCGATGGAGAGCGTGACAAACCCGCGCTTTGTTAGCTGATAAGCGAAGTCGCGGAGCGGTTTGCCGGCCTGGCCGATGCTGGTTTCGCCGTCATAGAACGGCACGAATACGGCCGGGAAAGGGCCGTCGCCTGGTGGAACGAGCAGATAGCCGGCGGCGGTCTGACTCTCGGCGATCTGCACCTTTACCTTGTGCTGCGTGAATCCCTGCGCTGCCTGGTTTCGATGTACTCAATGCCCGGCCGATTGATCAACGCCGGCCACGCTCCCATTGCCTGATGCCAATGCCGGAGAATTTCGGCCCGCCGCCGCTCCCAATCGGAGGCCGACTTCACAGGGGATCCGTCGTCGAATAACAACGGTGATCGAAAGTCGCCGAGCTTTCCGGCGAATTCCTCGGGCGGGGTGAAGTAGGGCGCGATTTTTTCCCATGCTGCGGCGGTTTGGATCGGCTGTGTTGTGGGGCCTGCGCCTATGGCCAAGAGACAAAGGAATGAGCAAAACATCACGAAGATCAACAACAGGATGGAGGGCCGGGGATTGAATTTCATATGCACCAACCAATATCAGCCGACGCCGCCGAAGAGTAGACCCAGTGCATAAGTTACCGCGCCCACGAGAATGCCAACCAGCGTCATCTCCATCCCCGACGCCCACCAGGAGCGGGTGGTGATCAGACTTTTGGCCGCTCCCACGGCGAAGTGGGCCACGAGGCTGATGATCGCGGCGACCAGCACGGCGGCGGTTCCGCCCATGAAGAAGAAGGGGATGATTGGAATAAACGCGCCGACGCCGGTGGAAAGCGAGGCTGAAACGGCCGACACCCACGGCGTGCGGAAATGTTCTTCTGATAGACCCAGTTCGTTCTGCGCCATCATGCGCACCATCTGCTCGGGATCTTCCGAAAGCCGCTGGGCCATTCGATCGGCTTCTTCGGCGCTGAAAACCCTGGAGCTGGTAGAAGAGGGACATCTCTTCTTTTTCCTCCTCGGGATTTTCTTCCACTTCGGCCTTTTCGCGTGCAAATTCCGCCTCGTGTACCTCTCGCTCACTTTTGACGGCCAGATACGCGCCGGCCCCCATGGAAAGGGCTGAAGCGATCATGCCGGCCAGGCCGGAGATCAGCACGAAATGCCGCTGGTTGTCGGTAGCGCCTGCAACACCTGATACGATGCCAAACACCGCGCCAAGGCCGTCATTGGCGCCGTAGATGGCGTCGGAGACCCATCCGCCGCCGCGGCCGTGCCAGCGTTCGCGCTTGAAGATGACGTCCAGCACAGTCTGCGGGCCAAGCTGTGGCACCATAGCCTGAAGCGCCCGTGCGTGGGCACGTTCTTCCATTTCCGTCTCGTGCAGGATTCGGGCGATGTCAACGTCTTCGTGGGCCAGTTTCTGCTGTGCGTTGTAACGGGCGATGTCGCGATCCTCGGCCGCCTCTTGCCGGCGAATGGCCAAGTCTGTTCCCGCGGCCCTGTTCCACCAGCGTCGCAGGCGGGTTCCGATGCCTTCCGGCAGCGCGGGCGGTCTTGCACCAAGTTCCGCCAGCTTGGCCGCCCATCGAGCCGCGTGCCGCTCTTCGGCCTCCGCCATGCGAATCATGATCTCCCGTCGCTTTTCACTTTTCTCGTTTGCCGCCAGTTCGCGATAGACCCGGGCTCCGTCGGCCTCGGCGAGCCAGTTGCGCTGGAGAAGGCGGATGGTGTCTGCACGGGTCTGGTTGGGAGTTGATTGCGTATCCGTCATGGTGTTAATGAAGGGATGCTGCCGCGACAATTTTGAACAGCGTAGCTATTTTGTCCCGCCGCCAGCGGCTTGGTTAAGTCGGCGATCGTCCCTCATTTCATGCTTGGCCTTTTCCAACAGGTCGCCCAGCTCGTCATCAGTCATGCCGCTGTCGACGAAGTTCTGATAGATTAGGCCGCTCAATTGTTCAAGGGGCGTGGGCGCTTCAGGCGGGTCTGGAAACTCAGCGGTCATGGCAACACTATAGCGTTGAGTGTTTTACTTAGCCTCCAAAAACGACTTCAAGTCCGCCTCGTTCACCCCCGGCTCCCCCGGCGCCACGTTGTCCAGGCGGCCATCCTTCATCCAATTCTCCAACTGGTTCACCAGCTCAAACAAATGCTCAAATGATTCGACGATGAACAGCAGCGGCTGGTAGTGGTTGATTTCGAAGGACTGGTTGATCACCCATTCCAGTTGGATTGGATACCGCTGAACCAGCGGCGAAACCAGGCAATGCTCGATCTCCCCATAAGAGCTCAAAAGCCCTGAGCCGTACACCCTTACCTGCCCGTTCTCGCGCATCAGACCGAATTCAATTGTGAACCAGAAGAACCGGGCCAGTGCCCGCATGATGCTTTCCAGCCGCACCAATCGTTCGTGTTCATCGCGAATTTCCTGCACATGCTGGGCGGCCTCGCGTGCAAACTCGCCGAATCGCACCAGAACGTCGGCAAAGGCTTTGTCGGTGTGCATCGGAACGTGGCCGGCGATGTCGTGGAAGATGTCTGGCTCGGGGAGGTAATCGAGGTGGCCGCCGTCTCGGATGGTGATGGTGGTTGGAAATGCGCGGGTGCGCAGGCAATCGAAGAAGACATAAGCCGGCACGTATCCGCTCACGGCTTTTGCGGAAAAACCGCTCAGCGGACAGAGGAACCGGTTCACCTCTTCCAGCCGGGGAATAGCCTGCGGGTTGAGCGCGAGATTCCCCACGCCCTGGAGAAACTTCCGATTGGCGTATTGATCCCACCGCGGCACGGATGCGGGCGTACAGCCGCCGCCAGGTTTCCTGGTTTTCGTCGCTATACAGCTCGTAAGGCTGGCGGATGAAGATTTCGTGCTGGTTGCGGGCGTGCTCGATAAAGGCGGCGCGGTTGGTGGTCAGGCCGATGGGAATGGTGGCGGTGGTCATGTGAGTGAATCCCTCGGTAGTGTTTCAACTCTCTGGCCGCTCCATTGCGAAGCGCTCGCGGGTTCGTGCATAGAGCGGGCCTCCCAACCTCCCGATTGTGTCAAGCTTCTCTGGATCAATTTGCCCGGCGGCATCTAAAACGCTTTCGTCTGCGTGCATCAGCACAATCCGCCCGATCACGACGTTGGCGGCGAGCGGCCCATCCCCCACCCGCACGATGTCGTGCAGCACGCATTCCAGATGCACGGCCGCCTCCTTCACGCGCGGCGGTTTTACTTTTACCGATGGACTTGGCGACAGGCCGCACTTTTCAAACTCGCTGACCTCATAATCAAAGTCCGCCGATGTGGCGTTCATCCGTTCCCCCAGCGCATCCGACACCATGTTCACCACGAACTCTCGCGTTGCCTCCACATTGATCACTGTGTGCTTCGGCCGGCCATGGCGGTCGTTCAAGGGCGAGAACATGACGGCGGGCGGATTGGCTCCTATGCCGTTGAAGAAGCTGAAGGGCGCAAGATTTGGGATGCCGCGCGGCGAGATGCTTGAGACCCATGCGATTGGCCGGGGGGTGATGCAGGCCACCATCAGCCGGTAGAAGTCGCGAATGGAAATCTTCTGGGGGTCAAAATCCATTCGTTCACCTCGGCTGGGCGTCGCCGGCGTGGCCGCTTTCGAGCCAGCTCAGGGGGTAGTGCGGATCGTCAATGGCCGCCGCCTGTTTTGTGACCAGCAACGGCCGCTCCGTATCGAACATCACGGCCAATTCTTCCGTGCGTGTTTGGTTCATGCTGGCTGCGATGGTGCCGGGATGCGGCCCGTGCGGGATTCCGGCGGGGTGATGCGAGAACGATCCGCTCCCCACGCCGCGGCGCGAGCCGAAATTCCCGCGCACGTAGAACAGCACCTCGTCGGCCTCAACGTTGCTGTGTACGTACGGCACCTTCATCGCCTCGGGATGATGATCCAGATAGCGCGGGGCAAACGTGCAGATCACGAACCCCCGGCACTCAAAGGTCTGCTGGAACGGCGGCGGCAGGTGTACTGTCCCGGTCAGCGGCTCGAAGTCCATCGCGTTGAAGGTGAAGGGATAAACCATTCCGTCCCATCCCGATCGCGTCGAACGGATGGTGGGCCATTATCACCCGGGTCAAGCGGTCGCCGTCCTTCACCAGCATCTGCGTCTCCTGTTCCCGATCGACGGTCAGCAGTTCCGCCGGCCCGTGAAAATCGCGCTCGCTGTAGGGCGATCCGAGCTTGATCTGCCCGTCCGGGTTCATGTATCGCGGCGGAATCCGCACCGGCGAATGCGACTCGAGAACAAGGTGGTCCTCTCGATTTACATCGTCGGCACGAGTCGATACGTTGTGCCGCGCGGGATCACGATGTAGTCGTCGGTGCGATAGGGCAGGCGGCCGTAACTGCTTTCAAGCACGCCACCGCCGCCGTAGATGAAGATGACCTCGTCAGCGCCGGCGTTGCGGTAGAGTGATTTCTGCGGTTCGCTGGGGCGGCAGCGGTAGCAGGTCATGTCTTCATTGAACAGCAGCGGCACGCGGCCGAGGATGGTGTCGCCTGCGCGGGGAAGATCCTGGCTTTTGAGATGCCGGTGCCGCAGCGGTTGCTCCGCGGCCGCCTCCAGCGGCCGATGGCCGACGAGCTCTGTGTGCTTCACCCGCGTGGGGGGCCGGATGTGGTACATGATCGAGTAAGCGCGATCGAAACCGGCGGTGGTGACCACGTGCTCATAGGCGAGCCCTTCGCCGAGAAAGCTTTTCTGCGGATCGCGTGCGAATCGGATGTGGCGCTTGCGCGGCACCTGGCCAAGCTTCATGTAGACAGGCATGGTTGTCCTCCGGTGGCGCGGGCCACGAGCCCGCGCTCGGCAAAAATAACACGCCTTCCCTCGCTGCTTTCGGGCCGCTCGACGATGGGCGTCCGCAGCACGCCCAATCGCTCGATCTCCAGTTCCACCACGTCCCCCGGCTTCAGCCAACCGCCCGTGTTTTCCGGCCCAAGCTCCAGGATGCATCCCGTGCCCACGGTCCCGCTGCCGAGCAGATCGCCGGGAAAAAGCTCGGCGTCGTGCGAGGCGTGCTCGATGATGGTCGGCCAGGTGAAGTGCATCTCGGCCGAGTTGCCGGCTGATAACTCGCGCCCGTTCACGCGCGCCGTCATCCGCAGATGGATGCGCCCTTCCTCGTCAATGCGGTCGGCCACCTCATCCAGCGTCACCAGATGCGGCCCGACGGCGGTCGCAAAATCCTTCCCCTTGGCCGGCCCCAGCCCGACGGCCATCTCCTGCCGCTGCAGATCGCGCGCGCTGAAATCGTTGATGATCGTGAAACCGGCGACGTGGTTCCATGCCTCCTGGCGCGGGATGTTCCGACCGGGCTTGCCGATGATCACCCCAAGCTCCAGCTCAAAATCCAGTTGTTCGCTGCCCAGCGGCGCATAGACCGGCCGGTCGTGACCGACCAGCGACATGGGATTGGAAAAATAAAAGACCGGCTGCCTGTACCAGTCTCCCACCATCTCCAACCCGCGCCTGGCGCGGCAGGCCGCCACATGCCGCTCGAAAACATAAAAATCGCGAAACGTGCGAGGATTGGGCACCGGCGGCAGCAATCGCTCGCCACGGGTCGCGGTATCCAGCACAGATGTGTTTTCGAAACCCGCATCCCCATCCGTCTCCAGCGCACGGCGAATAGCATCCAGATGGGGAAGCGCCTCGTCCATCGCCTGCGCGATTGTCATCGTCGCACAT
Source organism: uncultured Phycisphaerales bacterium (assembly GCA_963788015.1). GTDB lineage: Bacteria > Planctomycetota > Phycisphaerae > Tepidisphaerales > Tepidisphaeraceae > JBBRHH01. Next base: position 789,784 of record CAWBEY010000001.1, on the reverse strand, counting down.
CCGAGAAATTCACGCAGATCTACCCGCCGCCCTTGTGCCAGTTCCATGACCGGCCGCGCCGCCTGTGTGTCCAGATCTTGTAGAGTCATCAAGCGCATCGACTCTTGAGTCCAATTAAAGTTTTCCCCGCTTGGCCTGCTCGCGTTCGATGGCCTCGAACAGCGCCCGAAAGTTTCCTTCGCCAAACCCTTCGGAGTTCCCGCGCCGCTGGATCACCTCGTAAAACAGCGTTGGCCGATCAAAAATCGGCTGGCTGAAGAGTTGCAGCAGATAACCATCCTCCCGGTCGCGATCCACCAGGATTCCAAGCTCGCGCAGGTTCGCGATATCTTCCTTGATCTGCCCCACGCGTTCCGGCAGCGCGTCAAAGTAGGTTCCGGGCACCTCCAGGAACTTCATCCCCCGGCTGCGCATCTCGCGCACGGTGTCCACGATGTCAGGGGTCAGCATCGCGATGTGCTGCACGCCCGGCCCGCGATATTCATCCATGAATTCCTGAATCTGCGAGTTGCGGCTGGAAGGCTCGTTGATCGGCAGACGGATATATCCTTCCGCATCGCCCACCACCTTGCTCATCAGCGCGCTGCGGCCGGTGTTGATGTCAAAGTGCGCTGTCTGCTCAAAGCCGAACACCCGTGCGTAAAAATCGACCCACTCATCCATGTGCTCGACGTTGGCCACCACGTGGTCCAGCATCATGAGCTGGATTTCATCGTCCTCGATCCCACCGGCGACGTTGACGTAGCCAGGCGCGAATTGGCCGTGGTGCTTGCGCTGGATGAAGGTGTGGGTTGTGTCGCCGTAAGCGGCGATGGTGGCGCCGATGAACACGTCGTGCTCATCCAATGGCCGGACCACCTTCGCCCCTCCGTGCGTCGCATGCGCGAGCGCCGTAGCCGCGTCACGCACCCGGAATGCGATGTCTTTCACGCCGTTGCCGTGCTTCTCCAGATGCTCGCGAATCGCCTGCGCTTCTGGCCCATCACCTTCTGGCTGGGCGAATAGAAAGTTGATCCGCCCCTGGCCGACCACCACCGCTTTGCGCCCTTTCAGCCCGGTCAAGCTGTTGCCGTGTGACCGACGGCACATCCCCAAAAACCGTTCGTGATAGTTGGCCCACTCCTCGGCGTCGTTCACGATGAATTCGATGTGGTCGATGCCGCGTACGCCGAGGGGGTTGAATTCTTTTTGGGCGGGAGAATTCGAGGCCCTTGCTTGAGTCATCGAGACCATGGGCTGCTCTCCATTTCTTGATGTCACTCAAATTATAGGCCCCCGGCAGGGCCGTGCGCACTCCTGATCCATCAATGAAGATGGGTCCGCAGCGCATTGCCGCGGACCCATTTCTACTCTTCTAAAAGCTCGGGACGATTACTTGGTTGTGGCTTTGCCAATCACCAGCCCCACCACGCCAAATACGATCACGCCGGCAAACGCACCCACCAGGTACATCGCCGAGTTGGCCTGAATTTGCTTCAAGATGGGTGGCACGTAGCCCATGACCGACGAGGCCAGAATAAACCCGCCAAAGCAGAGCACCAGCACGGCCGCAAGGGCCATTGCGCCGAAGGCGGGAGCCATCGCGTCAGGCGCTTCCACCACGAATGATGGGCTTGAGAAGGCCTGTGTGCCGCGACGTGAGGCGGTATCGCTCAGACCGGGCATGGCGACGCTGCTGCCGGCGCGTGTATCGGACAGCGTGGGCGGCGCGGTTCGGCGGGAACTGGGCGTTAATTCGTCGAACACCGCACCGAGGCTGGTGTCATCCGATTCGCGGGTGAGGTCCAGCAGGCCCGAGCCCGATCCAACCCCTTCGAGATTAATCTGATCTTGAATGCCGGATCCGATGGCCGTCTGGGCACTGGCATCCACGTGGCCGTGCCCGTCATCCAGATCGAAAACATTGATGCCGGATCGTGACGATGAAGCGTTATTCAGGCCTGAGAGGCCTGAGCCTGACAATCCAGGAGGGGCAGCACGCCCGGGCGACGGGACGCCGCCCAGCGACCCGCTCATCCCGCCCGCGCTGCCGATGGTTCCGGAGAGGCCGATATCGGCGAAAGCGGTTTCGTCTTTGCCTGGCACGGTTCGGCCGGCCTGTGAATCCACCAGCGTGATGCCGCCGCCCGAAGAGCCCGACGCCGGATCGGCCATACCAATCGGTGCGCCGCTGTCGGAAGGCCCAAGCTGGACGGCATCCATCCCATGCCCGTCCCCCATGTCGGCCTTTAACTGCTCGACCTGGTCGGCCTTGAACATCAGGCGCGGCCCGTCGCGAAATTCGCGCAGCCGCCCATCCCGCGGCAAACTGCTTGACCTCTTCCTCGCCTCGACCAAGAGCGGTCTTGGTCTCTTCCATCGTATAAAACATCTTCGCCATCATGGTGACGCTCCAGGTTGTAGTTTACGGCTTTGCTTCGCCCTCGGCGCCTTCAACGGCGTGTTTGGCCTTCATTTCCTTCTCAACAAGCTCTTTCACTTCCTCGGGCGTCGGCTGCGCACAGTTGTAATTGCGCAGCTTTCGATCGTATCGATAATCGCGTGCGGCGCAGAATTGAATCTGCGCGACCCCGGCATGTACTGGTAAGCACAAAGCGTTCCCGCATCGACATCCAGCAGATAGCACCCCCACTGCCCCGGCCCAATCTGCGCCGGCATCACAAACACCCCCGCCCCGCCCGCAATCGGCGGCTGATTCTGGGCGTAAACGGCCGACGAGCCATTGGCGCGCAGCATCGCCACGAGGTTTCGCCAGCAGAAGTGCCGCGATCAGGAAAATCGCAATGGTGGTAGAATTAATCCGGCGGGGCATGCTGATGGCTCCAAACTAGGTGCGTATTGTACTAAAATGAGCAGGCTAGTTGCAAGGTTCAGCATTTGGTCCGATCTCAGCCATGCTGCGGCCCGGCAATCCGCATTTTCATTTGGGTCGCCGCCGCTCGCACATCGTCGCAGCCGATCACGCTGGCGGTGGCCGCCACGCATTTTACTCCTGCCGCAAGGACTTCCGCGATATTCGCCAGTCGCAATCCCGCCAATTGCCACGGCCGGGATAGAAATGTGCTCGTATCGACCTCCCGCGCGTATTCTGGCCCCGCCACAAAATCCCGAGCCTTGGTGCTGCTGACAAACATCGGCCCGACGCCGATGTAATCAGCCCCATCCAGCACCGCCTGCCTTGCCTGCTCCAGACGATGCGTACTTACGCCGACGATCATCTGGTTTCCGACAATCTTCCGCACGGCGTGGGCGGGCAGGTCCTCCTGCCCAACGTGTACGCCGTCCGCACCGGTCAAAACGGCGATATCTGGCCGATCGTTGATGATCGCAAGCACTCCCCGACGTCTGCACAACTCCACCAGCAATTGTGCCCGCCGAAGTAGCTCGGCGCCTTCCAACTTTTTTTCGCGAAGTTGGAGACAGTCCGCGCCACCTTCAATCGCTTCCTGGGCCGCCTCCAGCCATGGCCGGCGGCATAGTTTTTCGGTGATCAGCACGTAAAGTCGCACTGCCGCAAAGCGGCCGCCACGCGATAGCGTCCGTGCGATTTGCTGTTCCAAGGCATACCAGCGATACCGGATCGCCTCCACATCCCTGGCCGGGCCTGAATCAATCTTGAGCACCTCTTCGATCACCCGCAGCGCCTCACCGAGTCGTTTTCCGGCGGCCGTCACCACGGCCGCCAGGTCCGGGCGTGATCCTTCTGCTTCTGTCTGGCTTTGCGTGCCCACGTCTCCGGGCGTGTCGCGATGCAGGATGGCTTCGCCAAGAAATGCCGCCGTGGCCCCTGTCAGATCATGGCGAAGTTGCTTTAAGTCCCCTTGCAGGGATGGGTTGTTTAGCACGAATCGTGCGTATTCCTCGACCACGCGCAGCGCCTCGCGCGCGCGGTTGGCGTTGGCGTCCAGGATTCTCAGCACAGTTGTGTTCAACATTATTGGCCTGCCTGGACGATTCTAAAGACAGCCCCCCGTTGGGCAATCGGCGCGGCGGACATTCTTGTCCGTGCCGCGTGCTAGAGAAGGCAAGGGAGACTGCATGAACCGTCGCAAGCTGGCGTTCCAAAAAGGATTGTCCACCCTCAAATCCGCCCGCATCGCAAGGAATCGCCACGCGGTGATGAAAACATCAGGCACAATTTGCGCTATTCGCCCCAGCCTCTATAATCGATCGGGTATGCCACAAACCAATCAGATCATCCAGGGCGATTGCATCAAGGTTCTCAACGACGGCCCGGAGGGGTGGGTTGACCTGGCCTTTGCCGATCCGCCGTTCAACATCGGCTACCTGTATCACAACTACAACGACGAGCGCAATGCCGACGATTATCTGGACTTCAGCGAAAAATGGATGGCCGCCGTCTATCGCGCCCTGAAGCCCACGGGCTCATTTTACCTGGCCATCGGCGATGAATATGCGGCCGATCTGTGCGTGATCGCCCGCCGCAAGCTGGGCTTTAACATGCGCAACTGGATCGTCTGGCACTACACCTTCGGCCAGCAGACCAAAAAGATGTTCGCCAAGAGCCACACGCACATTCTCTACTTCACCAAGAGCGTGCCGGACACAGGCCTGACCAACATCACCTTCAATGCCGACGCCATTCGCGTGGCCAGCGCCCGCCAGACCACTTACGGTGATTCGCGGGCGAATCCCAAAGGCAAACTCCCTGACGACGTCTGGTATCTGCGGCCGCAGGAAGCCCCGGAGCCTCACTTTGCGACTGACGCTGACACGTGGAACGTCAGCCGGGTGTGCGGCACGTTTAAGGAACGCGAGGGGTGGCATGGCTGCCAGATGCCGATCAACGTGCTCAATCGAATCATCCTGGCCTCGTCCAACCCAGGCGATGTCGTCCTCGATCCCTTCAACGGCAGCGGCACGACGACCGTTGCCGCGGCTTTGCTCAAGCGACAGTACGTGGGGATCGATCAATCCGAAGAATACATTGCGTTTGCGCAAAGAGGCTTGAGCAGGCGCTGCAAACGGCGGGGGAAAGACAGCCGCTGGACAAGCCTGAAGCGACGGCGGCGTTGGCCGTCGCGGCGGCGACCGATCCTTTGCGGGAATCGCGGGTCCTCACCGAAACCGACGCGTTCGGGCGTGCGCGGGTCCTGCGCGGCCCGCGCCGGCGTGCGGCCAAGAGTGCGTAATCACCCCCACCAGAAATACCAGCTCGTGCCGCCCAGCAGTGACGCTGCCAGCGCGGCGACGCTTTGGCTGCCCTGCTCGACGATGTCCAGGCAATAGTCGTACTGCTCGTGCGCCAGCTTCAGCGCGGCCTCGCGGTCCTGGGGCGGCTTTGCCACGCGCAGTTCGATTACGTCGGCGCTCATTCCCACCACCTCTGAGCCGTACTGCTCGTGCCAGCGTTTCAGCATGGCCAGATGCTCTGCGGGAGATGGGCAGTCGTCGAAGCCGCCGAAGCGTAAGTAGGCGGGAGCGGCCCAGGGGTCGGACGTCGGGATCAGGGCGATGTAAACGTCATCCAGCGTATCACCGGTCATGATGTTGGTGGGGATGGTGAAGCCGCTGTGGGGCACGACGTTCTCGGGCCATTGGCCTGCGTGGGCCGATTCGTATTCCGCCAGCGATGATCCCTTCTCAGCCAGCCATGCCTCGACGTCGATTTCGAGGCCGGCCGCGACGATGTTTTCGGCCGGGGCTTGATCGCCGGCCTCGATGATCTCGATGTGGCGCTCGAGCGCGCTGCGGTCGCCAATCAGCACCGGCCAATGGCCTGTCTGGCTGACGATCTCGCGCGAGCTGCGCCCAGCGGTCGAGGGCTTCGACACCCGGAACCACCAGTTGGTAAAGCTGTTCGCTGCCGGTATCCAGCAGCAGGTCGAGTGTTGAGGAGTCCACCCCGTTTCGATCCAGTGCGTCTCGTAATTCGTCCATATACCCTCCGGCAAGGGGTCCTGACCAGACGTGCGCGAAAACCCTGCTTCCGCGGCGGCAGGTATCATAAGCATTAGCGGTGTGATGTGCCATGCGTCTAGCGTGCGGCTTGGCCCCAGATTTCGGAGTTCAACGGCGAGGTGTGAAAACGGAGGGACAAAAAAAGAAAGCTTCCGCCGTGGCTGGGAAGCTTTCTCTGTTGTTCTGTGGCCTAAGTTGGAGCCAAGGCCCAAAACGAAATGTGGTGACTGTTTCAATACCGTGAAAACCAGATCGGGCTTTAGAGCCACGCACCCGATCAGAAGAAGTTACTTCTTCTTGGTGGTCTTCTTAGCCGGGGCCTTCTTTGCAGAAGACGTCGACTTTTTAGCTGCGGCTTTCTTAGCCATGGCGCTGTCACCTCCTTTCAACTGACGAATTTACGGAACGGCAAAATAAGAGTCAATCTTTTTTTTGTTCCACAACACGTTGTACACGGGATTTTTGATCCACAACTTGCATGCATTTGCGCTGCGCCGGTCTATTGGCGCATGCGCGAGAAAATGGCTCATAAAGTGACGCAAGTCATTTTCATACGAGCCGGCGTGCATCTGCTCACGCGTGCGCACAGCACACGCAAGCGCGGTCGCTGGAATTTCCAGACTTTTTTTTCTGGTGGGATGCGACGGCTTCGCGCATGGAAAAAAATTTTCGCGAAGTGCGATTTTTTTTCACTGTCGTGCGCAGCGATCGCATCGGGATGTCCGAACGTGGGCGTGGAAGAAGTGCGAGTCGATCAGAAATTTATTGAGAAGCGCCCTTACGCCACGAATTTTTTCACCACGATCGAATCGTTCTGCCCGCCGAATCCAAAGCTGTTTGACAGCGCGACCTCGACGCGCGCTTTCGCGCGCTGCGTTGGGCACGTAGTCGAGGTCGCACTCGGGATCGGGGTTCTGCAGGTTCATCGTCGGCGGCAGCATCCCATCGCGAATCGCCAGCACGCAGGTGATGAGCTCCACCGCGCCAGCGGCCGCGATGAGGTGGCCCATCATGCTCTTGATGCTGCTTACGGGGACGCTCTTCGCGTGCTCCTTAAACACTGCCTTGATGGCCGCCGTCTCTTTGCCGTCGTTTTCGGGCGTGCCGGTGCCGTGGGCGTTGATGTAATGCACGTCGGCCGGTGACAGGCCCGCGTTTTCCAGCGCCCGCTGCATGGCGACGATTGCGCCCATGCCCTGCGGGTCCTGGTCGGTGATGCGATAAGCGTCGGCCGTCGATCCAAAGCCCACGACTTCGGCCAGGATCGTCGCCCCGCGCTTTTGTGCGTGGTCGAGCGTCTCCAGGATGACCATGCCCGCCCCTTCTCCCAGTACGAAGCCGCCGCGCTGCTTGTCAAACGGCCGGCTTGCCTTCTCTGGCGGATCGTTGACCGTGGATAGCGCGGTGAGGCGATTGAACCCCGTTACCCCCAGCGGATGGATCATCGAATGCGCCCCGCCGCCGATCATCACATCCGCGTCGCCCCTGCGCAGAATTTCGGTTGCCTCGCCGATGGCCTGCGTGCTGGCGGCGCATGCGGTCAGGCAGTTCATGGCCGGCCCGCGTGCGCCCGTCAGGAGCGCGACATGCGACAAAGGCATGTTGGGCTCCTGCTCCATTTCGCGGTTCACGTTCATCAGCTCAAAGGCCATCTGCGCCCACTTCACCATATCAATGGTCTGGGTGTCGGGTTTCCAGGCCGCCAGCGCTGACATGGTGAAGGCATCAAAGTCGAGAGACCCTTCGCCGCTGCCCAGATAGATGCCGACCCGGTCCAGATCGAGTTTGTCGGCCTCCAGGCCCGCGTGCTTCCACGCCTGCGCAGGCGGCGAGGGCGAATTGCGTGTTGCGGCCGCCGCTGGCGTGGTCGGCGGCGCTGGGCAGGTGCTCGGCGAGGTCAAAGCCCTTCACCTCGGCCGAGATGCTGGTGGGGAACGTGCTGGCATCGAAGAGGGTGGTGTGGGCGATGCCGGACTCTCCAGCCAGAAGACGCTTCCAGACAGCCTCGATGGAATGGCCCATCGGGGTAACCCAGCCTAAGCCTGTGATGACTACTCGGTTCATGTCAATCTTCTCATTCCGCGCTAGACGCTCAGCGTAATTGTACCGGCCACTAAGGACATTCTAACAGCCAGCGGCGTGCGGTGGTACAGTGACGACGGTTCAGTGAACTGGCGCGATTCAGGGACCGAAATTGGAGATGGATTGGATGCGGGTTTGTTGCTGTCAGTTTGATATCGCGTGGGAAGACAAGCCCGCCAATCATGCGCGGGTGGCGGCGCTGCTGGACGAGGCGAAGCTGGAAGGGGGGTCGCTGGTGCTGTTGCCGGAGATGTTTGCCACGGGATTCAGCATGGACGTGGCACGCATCGCGGAGGATGCGCAGGGGCCGACGCATCAATTTTTGGCCGAGACGTCGCGGCGGCTTGGGGTGTGGGTGGTGGCCGGGGTGGTGACGCGCGGGGCGGATGGCATGGGGCGCAATGAGGCGGTGGTGTTTTCAGCGGAGGGGAAGGAAGTTGCACGGTATTGCAAGATGCATCCGTTTTCGTACGGGAAGGAGGCGGGGCATTATGGGCGCGGGGAGGGGCCGGTGGCGTTTGAATGGGGGGGGATGCGGGTATCGCCTTTCGTGTGCTATGACTTGCGATTTCCGGAAGTTTTTCGAGCGGCGGTGATGGGCGGGGCGCAATTGTTGTGCGTGATCGCCAACTGGCCTAGTGCCCGCGAGTCGCACTGGGTGACGCTGCTGCGGGCGCGGGCCATTGAGAATCAGGCATATGTGGCGGCCGTGAATCGGTGCGGGAATGAGCCGAAAATCGGGTATTCCGGGCGGAGCATGGTTATCGATCCGCGCGGGGAGATTGTCGTGGATGCGGGGGATGGTGAGAAGGTGATTGGGGCGGAGGTGGATGTAGGGGAAGTAACGAGATATCGCGCGGAGTTTCCGGCCCTGAAGGATGTGCATCCGGCTTTTGGGCGCGGTATTTGCGACACCCAGCGGTGAGCAGGCGGCGGCAAGCGTTTGGTGGCGGCTGCGGAGTTGAGGCGAGGCTTATTATGGCTGAATCAAAACCATCCGAGGCGACTGTTGGGGAAGGCAATCCAAAAGCGCAGGCGACGGTGGATGCCGTGGAGCGAGCGAGTGGGGAAAAGGCGGGGCCGGACGTTCGGCCGGCGGTGGTGGATGTGAGTGCGCAGGCCGAAAAAGAGGATCAGGCGCAGGAATGGCAGCGGTCGGGCGGAGCGAAGCCGACAAAATAGTGGGGGCTATTCGACTTCGATGGCGATGACGGTTTGATCGTCGCTGGGGCGTCCGCCGCTTTGGTGGTGGAGGAGGGCGTTGTTGATGTCGCGGATGATGGTGAGGGGGTCGCCGTTGGATTGGACGAGTGTGCGGGCGAGGCCTTCGGGTCCGAAGAAATCGCCGGCGGGGTTGCGGGCCTCGGTGATGCCGTCGGTGTAGAGCAGGAGGTTCTGGCCGGAGGTGAGGGTGAGGGAGGCTTCGTGGTATTGGGTGTCGTCCATGACCCCCAGGGGAAGATCGCCGATGGAGTCCAGGGAGATCGGGCTGGCGGCGGAGGGAAGCGTGAGGAGGGGCGGGTTGTGGCCGGCGCGGGCGTAGGAAAGGGAGCGGGTTGCCGGATCGAAGAAGGCGAGGAAGGCGGTGACGAAGCAGTCGCCGATGGGTTTGGCGCAGAGGTGGCGGTTGACGTGGACAAGCAGTTCGGCGGGGCCGTGGGGCTTGCGGGGATACGCGTGGAGGATGGAGTGAAACATGGCCATGACGACGGCGGCGGAGGGGCCGTGGCCGGAGACGTCGCCGATGAGGATGGCCCAGCGGTCGTCGTCGAGGGTGTGGATGATTTCGGGGCGGGTGCCCAGGGGAACAAAGTCATACATGTCGCCGCCGGCCTGGCCGAAGGTTTCGTAGGAGGCGGCGATGCGCAGGCCGGGCACGTTGGGCATGGCGCTGGGGAGGAGGGCACGCTGGATGGTGGCGATGTGTTCGACTTCCTTTTGAATGCGCATGTTGGCCAAAAAGAGTTGCTGGGCGACGACAAGGTTGTTGGTGGCAGCGGCGACGAGGTTGGCGCGGAGGATGAGATCTTCCATCTCGGACATCTGGAACGCGTTCTCGCCGGTGTCGAGGAGGATGACCCAGTCATTGGGAGCACCGCCCTGAAAGATGGGGGCGGCCATCAGGGAGTGATAGGCGGCGACGGCATCACCCAAAACGGAGTCGTTGGCGAGATTGGCGTTGTGGGACATTTTGGGGATGGGAGTTTTAATGAGCTCACCGATGAAGCCGCCGCTTCGGACGGGGAGGTCGTGGCTGCTCCAGGGCGAGCCGACCTTCGTGAGTTCCAAGCCCTCGGGGGTCAGGACGCGGGAGATGCGGTAGTGGCTGTGGGTAAGGCCGCGGGTGGAGATTTCGAGGAAGCAGCGCGAGCCATAAGCGCGGCGGAGGCCGCCGATGAATTTTTCGAGGACCTCGTTTGGATCTGTGATGCGCGAGAGGGAATCAACCATCTCGATGAGGACTGGGATGCGGGGGTTGGAGGAAAGATCTACCAGTTGCATGGTCGAAACGGTTTAGTGACTCGATTACGCGATGAAATGGGCAAGCGGCATAAGCAATCGTAGGCCGCCACTGTGCCATTAACGATTCAGGAAAATTCACTTCAATGTGTTGAGCTTTACACCACCTCCGCCAGGACGCGTTTGGAGCGGTTGAATATCCAGTAGCCGCCGATCAGCGAGATGGCGGCAGGGAGGGCGGCCAGGGCCCAGGCTTCGGCGGAGCCAGTGTTGGGGGCGGCGTGATTGAGTGGATAGGTGCCCCAGTAGAGGGGGCTGCGGAAGAGTTCCAGCAGATTCAGGGCGGGGTTGAGGAGGAACCATTCGTAGGTGCGCGGGAGGTGCTCGATGGCGAGGGCGAGGCTCCAGAAGATGGGGGTGACGTAGAACCAGGCGGTCATCATCAGGCCGAGAATGTGCTCGAGGTCTCGGTAGATGACGGACCATGCGGCGAGGGGAAGCGCGAGGCCGAGGGCGAAACAGTAGAGGAGGAAGATAGCTCCTGGGAGAACGAGGAGGGTTTTGACGGGGGAGAATTGGGCGGTTTGGCCGTGGTGCCAGAGGACCAGGAAGAGCATGGCGACGAGAAGCTGGAGGAGGAACTCGATGAGCTTGGCGGTGACGGTAGCGATGACGAGGATTTCGGCCGGGAAGTAGATTTTGCGAATCAGGTTGCCGTTGGTGCGGATGGCCGCGGCGCCTTCGAGGACGGAGCTCATGATGAACTGGAACGGGAGGAGGCCGGCGATGAGGTAGGCCCAGAAGTTTTCGATGCCGTTGCTGAGGACCAGGCCGAAAATGACGACGTAGATGCCGAGCATGAAGGCGGGGTAGAGGAGGGTCCAGAAGAAGCCGAGGATGGATTTCTGGTACTTGACCTTCAGGTCGCGGGCGATGAGGTTGAGGAGAACCTGACGGTATTCAGGCAGCTCGGACAGGCTTTGAATCATGGGTGGTGGGTTGGGTGGTTGGAGGTTGTGCAATTGCAAGGGACGTTGCGCGGCGGCGCGGGAAAATGGAGCGGATCGACGCGCCCAGGAAGCGGGTGAGGCGGGCGAGTTTCGCGGCCGTGAGTGCGACGGGGCCGGCAAAGGTGCCGCGAAGCTCGGTGAGCAGGAGGAAGGCGGGGTACTGGGAGCGAAGGCCCATGGATTCCTGCCAGCGCCACTTGAAGACCTTGGGCAGAAAGTGGACGAGGTAAAGGAGGGAGCGGATGTCGCGGTAGCGCCAGAAGCATTTCCAGTGGTAGGCCGCATGGGCCAGGCCGTAGGTGTAGAGCTGTCGCTGGAGCGATTGGGGGTCGCAGCGGTGGTAGTGGTGGACGACGGCGCGGGGGGTGTAGTGGATGTTGTGGCCGCGACGCAGGAGGCGGTAGTAGATGTCGATGTCTTCGCACGGACCGCCGGGGCGGCCGGGGCCCAGATCATCATCGTAGCCACCGATCTCCAGGACGAGCTTGCGGTCGATGAGCATGTTGGCGCCCGCGCCGATATTCCAGGTGGCCGGCGGGCGCATGCGGGAGTGGCGGAGGAAGCGGTATTCGTAGATGACGGGGCGAAAGCCGCGGGCCAGGCCGCCGTAGATTTCGAAGACGATCTCGGCGTCGTTTTCGAGCTGGGCCGCGAGAACCAGGCCCGTGACGCAGCGGCAGCGGGTGTCGCGGATTGGCTTCACGAGTTCGCGCAGCCAATTTGCCTCGGGAGCGCAGTCGTCGTCGGTGAAGGCCATCCAGTCGGTTTTAGCCAGGCCAAGGGCGGCGTTGAGGGCGCGGACTTTGCCTTGCTCGGGGACGCGGAGATACGAGACACCGTAGCGGTCCGCGACATCACGCGTCTGCAGTGGGTTGCGGCTGTTGTCGGCGACGAGGATTTCGTAGTTGGGATAGTCGAGGGCAGTCAGCTTTTGCAAACAGACTTCCAGCGTCGTGGGCCGTTCACGGGTGCAAACCAGGACGGTTACCGGTGGCAAGGGGGCGACATCTTTTTCGGCGGCCTGGAGGATCCAGTCGCGATAAGGGAACTGGAGGCCGTTGGGGTCGAGGATTTGAAGGGTGAAGGTTCGCCAGTCTTTGTTGGTGAGGAACTCGGCCGTGGGGGGATGTTTATCGCTCGGGAGCAGGAGGGCGCCGGTAAAGGCTTCCGGTCCAGCGCGCAGGGCTTCGCCCATGAGGGCCTTGAGGATGTTCCACATTGCGCTCCGGGCAAGTCGGCGGCGGAGGCGGTTCGGGGAGATTTGCGGGCGGATGGGGCGGATCATGACCTGGGCAACGGGGAGCGGGCCCATTCGCACGAGAAGGCGGATTTGGCGGTAGCCGGGCTTGAGCTGGAGGGTGGGCCAGGGGTGGAGGAGGTCGAGTTGTTCGAGTTGGATCTTCAAAGTGGGTTCAGGGTTCGGGGTTCGGGGTTCGGGGTTCGGGGTTCAGGGTTCAGGGTTCAGGGTTCAGGGTTCACGGTTCACGGTTCAGGGGAAGAGCCCTCACTCCAACCCTCTCCCCGAGTAACCGGGAGAGGGGGTAAGAGGTCGTGGGGGATGAGCGATGCTGCGGGGGTCGGAGATGTCTGGAGGGAGGTGGGTGTGGGGGGCAGGCGTCGGAGGCGGGTGCGGTGGTTTACTCGGTTTAGGGGCGCGCTGGTAGGACTTTGGGCCCAGGAGCATGCCGAGCATTTCGCGGAGGATGAGGTTGAGAGGGAAGTGGGGGCGGAGGTGGAGGGCGGCCTTGAAGTTGGTTTTCAGGCGTTGCCAGCCCCAGACGCGGAGCCAGGTTTTCATGAGGCGGACGGCATAGTTTTGCAGCTCCAGGTCGCGGCCGGCGAATTTGGCGAGGTAGGCGAAGAAGCCAAAGCCATAGTCGAACATCTGGCGCTGCAATTGGGGCATGGTCTTGCGGTGCTGGTGATGCACGAGGCGCAGGGCTCATAGACAAGGGTGCCGCCGGCCTGGAGGACGCGGGCCATGATGTCCAGGTCGCCCCCGCCGCGGGTGAGGCTGCCGGTGTCCAGAGCGTTGTCGAAGCCGCCGAGGGATTCCAGGAAGGAGCGGCGGAGGGAGAGGTTGACGCCGCAGCCGAAATGGCCTGAGCCGAGGGGAAAATAGGTGCGCCAGTTGGCAGGGTGGTAGACGCGGCGGCGGAAACCTTTTTGCATGCCGCCGTACATTTCGAAGTATTCCTGCGCGGGAGTCTCAAGCTCGAAGGGGATGGTGAGGCCGGTGACGCATTGAACTTTGGGATCGGCGTAGGCATCGCAAAGGGAGGCGAGCCAGTACGGATCGACACAGGCGTCGTCGTCGGTGTAGGCGACGATTTCGTTTTGGGCCGAGCGCCAGCCGGTGTTGCGGGCGTAGTCGAGGCCGGGCTCAGCCTCAAGGATATACCGCACGAACGGAAATTCGGCGCAGACCTTGCGCGTGCCGTCATGGCGCGGGGCGTTGTCAACCACGACCACTTCATAGTTCGGGTGTTCCAGCTTGGCCAGGCTCTGAAGCTGGCGGCGGAGTTGGTCGGGGTGGTCGCGGGTGCAGACGATGACCGAGGCGCTGGGGAGGTGAGTGACGGTGTGCGGAGGGCCCAGACGTAGGGCGTTCCAAGTGGGTGGGAGAAGGTGATCGGCGATGAGGTCACAGATGGTTTCCGGCCGGATCTCCTGGCCTACAAACGTGCGAGAGAACTTGACCCAGCCAAGCGGCCGGCGGCCGTGGCGGATCAACAGCCAGATGCGCCCATAGCCGCCAAGTCCACCAACAGTGGGAATCGGCTTGGTCAAGTCGATTTGTGCGATTCGCGTTGCCATTGATCCTTCACGCAAAACCGGGGGCGATTGCGCACGCTGATGTTCATTCCAAGATCGGGGCGTATTATAGACAGCGGCGCATGATCGTCTGCGCAAGGTGCTGGCAAGATCGGATGCCGTCGGGTCTGACAATGTTGAAGGTTATCGGACCCAGGACGGCAGGAAAACATGTTACAAGCCATTCATCCCGTCTTACTGTTTATCTATCTGGCCGCGCCAGTGATCGCGCTGGGCGTGGTCCTGCGGCCAGCCTATCGCCAAAGGCGGCCGCGCGACTTGGCTGGATATATCAGCCGCTGGATTGTCGGGGCGGCCGTCGCGGGGGTTGTCTGCATGATCCGGGCGCACCTGGAGCGTGGGCGGGTTCGGGCCGACCAGGTGCTTTACCTGACGTACTTTGCGACGGCCGCGCTGTGCCTGATGCGATGGGTGGATGTGGGTTTGACCAGGCTTATGTTCTCTCTACTGCGGGCGCGCCCGCGGCCAGGCGTGGCAATGAGCGGCGCACGACAGGCTCGGGGGGCGCTGGCGTTTGTGCTTCAGCGGGTGGTGTTGGTGGCGCTGGCGCTGCCGTATTTGACGGTGGTGATTGCGCTGTATCAGCCAAGAGTGGCGCACTCGGCCCGGCCGCGTGTGGAGTATGAGGAAGTGTCGTTCAAGACGCCCGATGGGGTTCGACTGAGCGGATGGTGGGTGCCGGCCAGTCCGCTGCGGTCGCAGGTGAAGTCGCCGCAGATGCGGGAGTGGGGGACGCAGACGGTGATTGTCGTGCCGGGGTTTGGGTCGCGCAAGGAGCATCTGGTGACGACTGTCACGCGGGCGCAGACTTCGATTACGCTGGAGGATGTGGCCGGTGTGGGTGTGCAGGACCTGTATCGGCCGGGGATGATCGAGACGCTGGCGCGGTCGGGCTTTAACGTGCTGGTGTTTGATCCGCGGGGACAGGGAGACAGCCAGGGCCATTTCAGCAGTCTTGGCGATGCAGCGCAAAGGGATGTGCTGGGGGCGGCGGCCTGGGTGAAGCGAAAGCACCCGAACCAGGCGGCGAAGATCATGGGCGTGGGGTTTAATACGGGATCGGCAGCGCTGTTGGCGGCGGCGACGAGTCGGGCGGGAGCGGACATCTCGGCGGTGGTGCTTTATGAACCTTATGCCGACGCCGATCAATTGGTGCAATCGGCGGCGGACCGGGTATTGCCCCGGCCATTGAATCATCTGCTGCGATATGTGGGGCTGCCGATTGCTTCGCTTCATGAAGGAGTGAACCTGGAGCGGTTTGCTCCGGCGGGGATGTCGGAAAAGCTCTGGCCGCGACCGATGATGGTGATTCATGGACGCGGGGATTCATTTTTGTCGTCATTGGCGGGGATGGACGTTTATCGAAACGCATCGGAGCCGCGTGATGAATTCTGGCCGGCGGTGGACTATGAAAATCCCAAGTCGATGGAAAGCAAAAGCGTGTTCGACTTGTTGATCAACGGGATGCGAAAGGGTATCGGCGCAGGGGGACGGCATGGCGTATGACATGGGTGCGATGCGGCGCACCGTTGAATTTTTGCGTCGGGCGCACGACGTGCCGGTTATTTGAGAAACACCATGCTCCTGCTGGATTACCTCGTCAATCAATTCCCCGAAGCCAAGAAGCAGACACTCAAGCAGATGGTGGAGGCGGGGCGGGTGCGCGTGAACGGGCGGCCCGCGCGTAAGCTGAAACAGGAGGTGGGCGAGGCCGACCGCATTGAAATCGCCGACAAGCCGCGCAAGGTGGTGGCGACGCTTGATCCGCTGAAACGCATTCACGAGGACGCGGATATTCTGGTGGTGTATAAGCCGCCGGGACTTTTAACCAGCACGACACCCCGCGAGTGGCGGCCGACGGCGATCTCGATTATCCGCAATTATCTGGCCGATACGGATCGGTCGGCGCGGCCCGGCGTTGTCCATCGGCTGGATCGCGACGCTTCGGGCCTGCTGGTTTTCTCAAAGATCGACGAGGCATACGAGTCGTTGAAGGGGCAGTTTTATCACCATACGGTTGACAGAATTTACACGGCCGTCGTTTACGGTGTGCCGATTCCGCCGAAGGACCGGATCAAGTCGAACTTAATCGAGATGCCGGATGGGGTGGTGCGAACAACGCGCCGGCCAAACCACGGGCAGATCGCGGTGACGGATTATGAACTGCTACGCCACAACAAGAAGTATTCGCTGCTGAAGGTGACGCTTCAGACTGGCCGGAAACATCAGATCCGCACGCACCTGAGCCAGCGCGGGCATCCGATCGTGGGGGATGAGATGTATTTCCGGCCCGAGATTGCGGAGGATGCGGGGATTTCGCGGATGATGCTGGTGGCGACCCAACTGGCGTTCGATCATCCGCGGACGGGGCAGCGGATGGAGTTTGGCATTCCGGCGCCCGTTGAGATGGAAGAACTTTTGGCGATACCTATGCCCAGGCCACATGCCGGCCGTTAAGCATTAATGACGGATTGGACCCGCAACTGATCGCTCATGAATCGCAAGCCGCAACACCTGGCAAGAAAGGAGACCACCACGACCGATTGGTCGGACGTGGCGGATTGGTATGACGAGTTGGTTGGGGAGTCGGGGAGCGAGTATCACCGGGAGGTGGTGTTGCCGGGCGTGGTGCGGTTGCTTGGGCTGGCAGCGGGGGAGATGGCGCTGGATGTTGCTTGCGGACAGGGTGTGCTTTGCCGGTTGCTGCATGCGAAGGGGGTACAGGCGGTGGGGGTCGACGCGGCGGGGCAATTGATTCGCCTGGCACGGGAGCGAAGTGATCCGGCCATTCAGTTTCATGTGGGGGATGTGCGCGATCTGAAATTTTTGCCGGAGAACAGGTTCACGGCGGCGGCGTGCATCCTCGCGATTCAGAATATTCAGCCGGTGCAGGGTGTATTTGAATCGGTTCGGCGGGCGCTGGTGCCTGGCGGCCGGTTTGTCATGGTGATGATGCATCCGGCGTTTCGCGGGCCTAAATATACGAGCTGGGGCTGGGAGGATGCGAAGGTTCAATATCGGCGGGTCGAGCGGTATCTGCTGCCGCGGAAGGAGCCGATTATGACGCATCCGGGGAAGGACCCCAAAAGTTACACGTGGACGTTTCATCGGCCGATTCAGTCGTACGTGAAATCGTTGCGGAGTGCGGGCCTGCTGGTCGATGCGATGGAGGAATGGGCGAGCCACAAAGTAAGCGAACCGGGGCCGCGGGCGGCGGCGGAGAATCTGGCGCGTAAGGAGATTCCAATGTTTATGGCGATCCGCGCACTGAAGATTGACGTGCCGGTGGCAGCCAATGGCTACGGCGCGGTAACAACACCGGTAATGGAAAAGACGTAAGGATTGGCCGCCGGGCTGTCGTTCGCGATAACGACGTTGCCCGCTTCGGTGCCGACGTTGGCGGTGAGGAGTTGAACGCTGAACGCGATGCTGCCGTGGGCGGGGATGGGGCTGTCGAGGCTGCCGACAAGGACGTAGCCCTGGGGGAGGGTGAGGACGTTGAGGTTGATGGGGGTGTTGGTGTTGTTGACCAGTTTGAAGGTGTCGACCGGGCCGGTGTCGCCGACCAGGACAGCGCCGAAGTTAGTTCCGTCGGCGGTGGTGGGCGTTGTGTCGCCGTTGGCGATGCGATGGCCGATGCCGAAGGCGATCAAACCCGATCCGGTTGTGCCGGGCGTGCCGGAACCGCTGCCGTTGCCACCACCATCATTGCTGCCGCCATCGTGATGATCGGATTCTTGATTGTCTCCCTTGTCGTGCTTCTGGTCGTCGCTGTTCTCGTCTTTCACATGCCCATGCGATTTTTCTTCGCCGCCATCGCCCTTGTCTTTGGACTTGTTTTTAATATGGGCTTTGGCGGCGTGTTTGTCTTTGCCATGGCCGGGCTTTTTCTTCTGATGGAGCCAGGGGGTTGCTGTCATTGGCCGGGTTTCGTCGTCGCTATGAAAGGTCGCGCTGAGCAACAGTCGCGACTCCATGCACTCAATAGTTGCTCCCATGTGGCTGGCGTATTTCAAGGTTTCTCCGGTTCCGAAGGACATTCCAAATCAAGTAATGCCGGATTATGCGCAGCCAGCCTCTGAGCCTGCATCATCAAATACGCTGATTTTCAAGATGGATGAGTCGCGACATGTGAACACAGTTAAAATGTTATGGGTGCAACGTGCAGCGTGGTTCAATCTTGCCGGGCGGGTGGCTCTTCGCATAATGCATTGAACGGAAAGGCGAGGATTCGATTATGAACAACACGCCGCACGGAAAAAGATTCCATGGGTGAGATGCAGGTCCCGGCCGATGCTTATTACGGCGCAGGCGGGGCGGGCGGTGGAGAATTTTCCAATCTCCGATCTGCGTTTTCCCCGGCGGTTTATCGCGGCCATGGGCTTGATCAAGTCGGCTTGCGCAAAGGTCAATCATGATTTGGACCTTCTGGATGAAAAGCGCGAGGGGCTTATTCAGCAGGCCGCGCGGGAAGTGATTGACGGGAAGCTGGATTCGCAGTTCGTGGTGGACATCTTTCAAACCGGCTCAGGCACCTCGACCAACATGAACACCAATGAGGTGATCGCGTCGCGCGCCAACGAAATCGTCAGCGGAAAACGCGGGGGCAAGGATCCCATTCATCCTAACGATCATGTCAACATGGAGCAGAGTTCCAATGACGTGATTCCAACGGCCATGCACGTCAGCGCGGCCATGGCGCTCAAGGAGTCTCTCATTCCGGCGTTTGCGCATCTGACGGATGTCCTTGAGAAAAAGTCGGCCGAGTTTGATGACATCGTGAAAATCGGACGCACGCACCTGCAGGATGCGACGCCGATTCGGCTGGGCCAGGAGCTTTCAGGTTATGCGCGCAGGCGCGGTTGTCCGTGGAGCGGGCGCTGAAAGCTATCGACGCCTTGCGGGAGCTTCCGTTGGGGGGTACGGCCGTGGGAACCGGGATTAATTCGCATCCGGAATTTGCGCGGCGGGCGATTGCGGTGATCGCCCAGAAGGCGGGCGTGGAATTTGTGGAGGCCGGAAATCATTTTGAGGCGCAGGCGTCGAAGGATGGGATTGTGGAAGTATCGGGGCAACTGAAAACCATTGCGGTGAGCCTGACGAAGATCGCCAACGATATCCGCTGGTTGTCGAGCGGGCCGCGCTGCGGGATTGGCGAGATTTCTATCCCGGCGACGCAGCCGGGAAGCTCCATTATGCCGGGGAAGGTGAATCCGGTGATGAGCGAGATGGCGCTGATGGTGGCCGCCCAGGTGGTTGGCAACGACGCGACGATTGCGTGGGCGGGGGCGATGGGGAGCACGTTTGAGTTGAATGTGATGATGCCGGTGATGGCGTTCAATGTGCTGCAGTCGATTGAGCTATTGGCTCGGGCGGCGCGGGTGTTTGCCGATCGATGCGCGGCCGGGATTGACGCCAACCGCGAGCGCTGCGAGGCGCTGGTGGAGCAGTCGCTGGCGATGTGTACGAGCCTGGCCCCCATCATCGGCTATGACAAGGCGGCGGATATGGCCAAGGAAAGCTTCAAGACGGGCAAGACGGTTCGACAGGTGGCTCTGGAGCGAAAAGTGATGGACGAGGCGGCGTTAAATAAGGCACTGGATGCGCGGCGGATGACACAGCCGCAGGCGGACATGATTGGGAGCGGGGGCGGGTGAAAAATTTTTCCTCAAGTTTTTTGCTTGCAATTTCTGCACGTCCGGGCAAACTACTCGCAACACTCGCCCGTCGGGCTTGTCAGATGATCGAATTTTGACTTTGTAGCAAGGAGGCTACCCACATGGCACGGATGCACGCAATTGCCGTTTCACTTCTTGGCTTGTCCTTCGGGGCGGGCTGTGTTGACCAAACCAAATACGATGCCCTGAAGCTGGAGCGCGACCAGTTGCGCGAGCAGCTTGCCACGGCCGACGGGGAATCCAAGGCCTCGCGCCAAGGTGAAGAGGCGTATAAGAGTCAGTATCAGCAACTGCTGTCGGCCGGAGGCAATTCGACGGCCCTGCTCCAAAACTACATCACGGAAAATGGCACGCTTCGCTCTCAAAACGAAGATCTGAAGGCCAAATATGAGGATGCCCTTCGCAACGCCGGCAAAAACGGCGGCGCATTGCCCGCGCCCCTCGCCACGCCCTCAGCGAATTCGCCACACAGAACCCCGATCTAGTTGATTTCGATGCCACGCGTGGCATGGTCAAGTTCAAGAGCGACGTGACCTTCCCGCTGGGCAGTTCGGTGCTGACCGACAAGGCCAAGACCGCGATTGACCGCTTTGCCCAAATCCTCAACACACCGGCGGCCCAGGGTTACGAACTGATGATCGCCGGCCACACCGATTCAACCCCGGTGTCGAATCCGATGACCATCCAGGCCGGCCATAAGGACAACTGGTTCCTCTCGGCCCATCGGGCTATTTCAGTGTGCGAGGAACTGCAGCACCAGCGCATCGATTCGCGGCGGGTGGCTGTTGTCGGATATGCCGACCAACGCCCCATCTCGTCGAATGCCGCCCAGAATCGGCGCGTTGAAGTCTTGATCCTGCCGACGACCATTACCGCTCATGGCAGCGGCGCGGCACAGTTGACGGCTACGAAGGTCGTCGCCCCCACTCACATGAGCAACACGAACAAGGACTCTGCTGGGCCGGCCGAAACGGTTCGCCCGAGATTCAACAAGTAATATTGAGGCTGATTTGGAGCCACCAGCTTTGGCCGCCCCGCGCGTGAAAATGCGCGGGGCGGCTTTGTTTTTGTTGGCGGGCAGCGAGTTTCAAGCCAAGGCCGCAATCAACGCTTCGCCGACTGCCGTTGTGCTGGCGACGCCGCCTAGATCGCGGGTGAGGTTGTTTTTGTCCAGCACGACTTGCTGGCAAGCCTGTTGGATGGCGAGGGCGGCTTGCGGCTGCTTGAGAAAATCAAGCATCATCGCCACCGACAGGAAGGTGGCGATGGGGTTGGCGTAATCCTTGCCGGCGATGTCAGGGGCACTGCCGTGAACAGGCTCGAACATGCTGGCCGCCTGCCGGGTAGGATTGATGTTGCCGCTGGCGGCCATGCCCATGCCCCCCTGAATAGCGGCGCCCAGGTCGGTGATGATGTCGCCGAACATGTTGGTGGTGACGATCACATCGTAAATCTTTGGCTTGGTCACCATGTACATCGTGCAGGCGTCGACGTGGTGGTAATCGGTTTCGATACCCGCGTATTCGGTTTTCACTTCCTCAAAGGCCCGCAGCCAGAGGTTGTGGGCGAAGCGCAGGACGTTGGTCTTGGCAACCAGCGTGACTTTCTTCCGGCCAAACTGCCGCGCGTACTCAAAAGCATAACGAATGGCGCGCTCGACGCCCCGGCGGGTAGTCACTTCAATCTGGTTGGCCACTTCGTGGGGCGTATTTTTGTAGAGGAAGCCGCCGTTCTGGCAGTACAGGCCCTCGGTGTTCTCGCGCACGATCACCATGTTGATGTCATCCGGGCCGGCGTTTTTCAGGGGCGTTGGGACGTTTTGCATCAGGCGCGTGGGGCGGAGGTTGATGTACTGATCCAGCTCGAATCGCATCTTCAGCAAAATCTCGGCTTCCAGGATGCCTTGCGGGATCTGCGCTACCGCGCGGATCGACCCCCACCGCCCCAAAGAGAATCGCATCGTGGGCGGCCAACTCCTTCAGAGCGGAGTCGGGGAGGGTTTCTTTGGTTTTGAGGTAATACTCGCCGCCGAAGGGGTAGTGGGTGGTGGTGTAGGAGAAATTAAACTTCTTCGACGCCGCGCTGAGGACTTTCAGGCCCTCGCGAATGACTTCGTTGCCGACACCGTCGCCGGGCATGACCGCGATTTTCATAAAGCTCCTGTTTTGCGTAGTCCGCGAGACGATAGCGAGCTTCAGGAAGAAATAAAGCGCAGCGAAGGCGGCCCCCGCGCTACTTGCCGACCTTGTTGATGGTGTTGTAGATCATGTCGTTGAACGGCTTGCCGTCGGCTGATTTGATCTTGTAGTGAATCTCCATCTGCATGACCGGCTTGAGATCGTCGATTTCAAGGAAGACAGTTTTTTTGTCGGGAAGGAGTTTGGCGGTTTTGACGGTGATTTCATCACGCCCTTTTTTAGACGGGTTGGCCACTGAATAATCGGCCGAGCCGTATTCGGCCGTCCAGCGGTAGTTGTACTGCTGGATGGCGTAATTGCCCTCGTCGGCGGCGGCCTCTGGATCCAGGTCGCAGGTGAAGCGGATTTCAACGCCCGTCTTTTTCACGTGCATCTCGGCCGGCATGCGCAGCGGCTTGCCGGTGAAGCGCACGCGGCAGAAGACGCCATCCTTGCCGCCGCGTGTTTGCCAGCCACGCAGGCCGCTCAGGTAAAGCTGGCCGTCGTGCGGGTTGAAGCGGGCGCGCATGATGCCGGAGGAAAATTCCAGTGGAAACCGCGCGACGGCCGCCTGCTCCTGCCCATCGACCGTTTCCGACATGACGTGAAACAGCGAGCACATGCCGTAAGAGGTGAGGAGCATGTCGTTCTTGAATGGGCCCCACTGATCGCCCTCCACCCAAACCTGGCCGCCGCTTGAGTTGTCGGCCTTCATCGGGATCCAGAAGAGCGGCTTTTCAAAATCGGTTGGGGCAGGATCGGGGGTGTAGCCGGCGATTGGCTTTTCTCGCGGATCGCTGGGGAAGCCGTAAAAACCGCCGCGCTTGAGGATGTTGATCCGGCAGGAGGGCACCCAGAAGCCCTGGTTGTCGGAGCAGGAAATTTCATCGTTCGGGCCGACGCCCGTGCCGTTGGGGCGCGCAGGCCCGTGGCGATTACCTCAAGCTTGCTGCCGTCGGGAGGCAGCTTGAAGAGGGCGGAATGGCCGGGAATGCCCGGCTTAATCTTGTTGCCGCCGGCCACGTAATAAAAATTGCCTGCATGATCGGTTTGAAGATCGTAGCAAAAAGCGTGATAGCTGGGATCGACGTTGCGGTCGTTGTTGAAGTTTTCGTAAAAGTCGGCCTCGCCGTCGTTGTTCAGATCGTGCAGGCGGGTGATCTGGTCGCGCCCCAGCACGTACACTTCATCCTTCACGATCTTCAGGCCCAGCGGCTCGTACAGGCCTGCCGCGAATCGTTTCCACGAAACGTGATCCAGCTTGTCGTCGATGCCGGAGACAATCCAGACGTCGCCGTTCCAGGTGCAAACTGCGGCCCGCCCATCGGAAAAGAAGTCGTGGCCGGAAAAGCGCATCCAGGCGTTCCATGGATTGGGCTCGGGAGACGTGATGGTGTCGACGGCGTAGGCGGCATCAGAGTTGCCGAGCTGGCCGGCGGTTTGAACTGGGCTCTTCCAGTGGGCCGGTCCGCCCTGGCAGAGGGCGCTGAGATCTTTGATTTGGTTGGCGGCCGCCAGGCTGGCGGGGAATCCAGAAGCTTTTGATTTGTCGCCGGACCACAGAACGACCTTGAATGTGGCGACAGCTTTAAGCGCCGGCAACTTAAGCTGGACTTGGCCGGCCTTTGTTACCTCAAGCGTGGCGTCGGCGGGTGCATCGATAACGCCAACGGCCGTTGCGGCACCATTCTTTTCCAGAACAGCCACATGGTCCTTCGCGGGGCCGGAGGAGGTGGTGGCCGGGAGGTTTGCACTGGTGGCGACGCCGCCGGTGGCCCCGGCCACTTCACAAATCAGAACAGTGTTGGAGACACTGGACGGGCCAACGCGAATGGTGCGGGTGAAGGCGGTGGCGTCGCCGGCCTTCACGGCCTCGGGGAGTTCAAGTACGTCAGCGCCGCCGACGGTGTAAGAGAGGATGACGTTGTCGCCATTGGTATAGAGGCCTTTGTAATGAGCCCAATCTTTGGGGAGGTTGCCAAAGCCGCCCTGGCGCGGATCGGTGAAGTCGTCCCCCTTAGCCCAGCCGGGACCGGCCGGGGTGGCGAAGGCGCGAGTGCCTTGGATGCGGGCGGCGTAGTCGCCCTTGGGCGTGGTCATGTTGGTTTTCGATAGATCGAGAAATCCGCCCGTCCAGCCTGCGGCGAAGCGGAGAGTATCGGTGTCGAAACAAACGGTCGCCTGCGTTGAACCGGGAAGCTTGATGTTGATGCCCTTGAGTGCAATGACGTCTTCGCGCGGGGCGGGCGGTTTGGCGTTTGGCTTGGATGTCGGGAGGGCCTTGGGTGTGATGAGATCGGTGAGTGAATAGGTCAGGAACGGGCCATAGTCCATTGACGCGCGGCGCGTGGTTGCCGGGGGTGTTTCAGGGGCGGCAGAGTCTTTGGCGGCCAGTACGCGGGGACGAGCACAAAAAATAACAGGCAAACCAGGCTGCGGGGCGGGTTCATGATCGTGTTTACCGCGCACGCCCGGGCGTGTTGGCAACTCGGCCACTGTCCTCACCATGGTCGACCGGTCGCCGAAAGAATTTCGTTTACATTCCACGTGCTGACGCAGGAGGGTTTGGCGGGATCGGGTTCGCAGAAGTAGATTTCGTGGCCGGGCCGGGAGGTGATTTGCAGCCCGGCCGAACGGAGCATCGCTTCCACGGCGGAGTGATTGGGCGCCCACCAGTTGGTGGGGTCGCCCGCGAAGCTGTGCTCCAGGAAAGCGATCTTGGGCCAGCCGGCCTCTTTCATGAGACGCCGGTCGTTCCAGCCGCGGTCCCAGGTTTCTTCAAACACTTCGTCGCCGGGCATGGTCAGGGTTTGAAAGACCATCAGGCGCTTAACCTTCTGGGCAACGATGTCCAGGCCCAGCATGGGGTAGCGCAGGTGATAGAAGACGCCCATGAACAAGACCAAATCGAAATTGCAATCACGTTGGGCAAGGTCGTAGACCTGCATGCGCTCGAAGCGCACGCGATGCTCCAACTGAAGCTGCGTGCGCACCCACATCGCCTGTTGGAGATAATGCGCATCGACGTCGATGCCCACGACCTGTGCGCCGCGTTTGGCAAGTTCGAAGCTGTAAAAGCCGGCGTTGCAGCCGATGTCCAGGCACGTCCAGCCCGTCAGGTCGGCCGGCAGGGATGGCGCGATCTGGTCCCATTTGAAACTCGGAAAATCGCCCAGCCAGTGATCGGGGAAGGTTTGCCGGCCGTCGGGGAGATGGATGTTGTGAAACCACGGTCCGAGTGCTTCGATGTCTGACGCGGCCGGGGCAGGTATCGGGACGGAGCGGACGCTACTCATTACAAAACCTCCAATGCTATCGCCCAGCGCGTGTTCCTCCGCCCAGCAGTTCCATCGCATACCCCTCCAACTCGGAAGCGCGGTGGGCGGCCGTGTGATGGGCGAGAACACGCTCTCGAGCCCTCTCACCGATCTGACGTCGTCTGGAATCACCGATGTCTCGCAAGTAGCGCACCACGTCAGGGCGCTCGCGGCAATGTGAATTTCTTCGCCGGGCGTGAAGAAGGATTCGATGCCAGGCCAGTGGTCGCTGATGATGGGAACGCCGCAGGCGGCGGCCTCGAACAAGCGCACGCTCGGTGAATAGCCGGCCAGAATCATGTCCGCGCGGGTGATGTTCAGCGTGAAACGCTGGGCATTGTAAAAACCCGGGTGACGGGAGGGGGGAAGGTGGGCGATGCGCTCGACGTTCGCTGGCCAATTAATGTGAGAAGGATATTGCGGGCCGGCGACAACGAAGCGCATGGCGGGTAGCTGTCGCGCGGGCTCAAGCAGCAGCCGCTCCAGGGGCGACTGGCGATCCTGGCTATAGGTGCCGAGATAACCAAGGTCCCATCGCGCTTGAGTGTCCATAGGCAGGTAGAGCTCCGGATCGACCGAGCAGTAAAGTGGTCGGGCACGCGGCGAGCCGAACTGGCGCTCGAGTCGATTAAGCGTCGGCCCGCCGGTGAATGAGAGATACATCTGGTAGCGCGGGATGAGACTCGGGCAGAGGTACTCAAAGTCGCCGCGCTCGAGCTTCGCGAGGGTGACGGGGGTGTCGATGTCATAAAAGGCTGTCGCGCCCTGAGCAAGCGTTGTTACCCACTCGCCCACCTCCACCCCCTGGGGAACGTACGATCCGACGATGACCAGATCCGCTTCGCGAATGTCGGAAGCGAAACGGTGCTTCAGGTCCTCCACACTTTCATAAAGTTGGGTGCGGCCAAACGGCGGGAAAGGCAGATCGCGATTTGTTGCATACCAGGGCTTGTCGTGTTCGAGGAACAGCACGTCATGCCCGCGACCGGAGAGTTCCCGAACCAGGCCGCGATACGTTGTGGCGTGGCCGTTGCCCCAGGAGGAGGTGATGGTCAGGCCGATGATGACAATCTTCAGGCGGGGGTTGGAACGGGGAGCGACGGTCGCACCATGGATGCCAGTCGCGGCGGGCGGGATATCGGAAACCAGCGTCATGCGATCATCTCAATGTGCGGCCGACAAAGAGTTCGCGGTGCGCGATGGCCGAGCGGGCGTATGACCATTGAGCACTGCCTCCAGAAGCTTTGCGCGGTGATCGTACGTGTGGTGGGCGCGAACGTGTTGCAGCGCCGCCTGCCCGAGGGCGCGGCGCGATCCGGCGTCAGGGCGCGCAGGTGGTCGGCCACCGCATTCCCATCCCGCGCGACGAGCACGTGCTTGCCGGGCTCGAGGAACTCTTCGATCCCTTCCCAGTGGTCGGTAATCAGACACGCCCCCGCGCCGGCGGCCTCGAATACCCGTGTCGCGGGAGAAAACCCATAGCGGGCCATGCTGTCGCGGCTTACGTTCAGCACCGCCAGCGGCGTGCAATTGAAGGCGTTGTGGTCACGCGTGTAGACATGGCCGACGTAGTTCACATTGGAAGGCAGAGTCTTGTCATGCCAGCCATTACCGCCCAACAGGAACCGGTGCGATGGACATAGCGCGGCCGCCCGCAGGAAAAACTCTTCCACGCGAGCCTCGCGGTCGGGCAGGCGATTGCCAAGGAACCCCAGATCGGCTGAGAATTGCGTCTGAGGCGCAACGGGGTGGTGGGTGGTGGGATCGAGGGCATTATAGATTGGCACGCACTCGCGCGCTCCCAGGCGTAAATAGGCTTGCACCACCGGATCGCCGCCGCCGTAGGTGAGGATGAGGTCGTATGCGGCGATCAAGGGTGCGAAGGGATCCTGTGGATTGGATTCAACCCGGTCGAGTGTGGCGGGGGCATCGACGTCCCAGAAGGCGATGAGGTTGCGATGGGTTTTCAAATCCAGCACCGCGGCCTCCAGCAGCTCGTCGAAGACGCCGTTGCCGCTGGCCTTGATGATTAAATCGGCGCTGGAGGCCTGGTTCAGACAACGCTGCACGCCATCAGTTCCCTTGGCCGAGTAGACAACAACTTTTGCGTAATCGGGATCGGGAATGTCGCGATGGCTTTGCCGGTCGAAGGCATCGGATTCGTAAAAGGTGATGCGGTGGCCACGGCGATGCAGGGCGCGGCAGATGCCGCGGTAATAGGTGGCCGCGCCGTTCCAGTAAGCGGAGACAAGACTTGATGCGAAGAACGCAAAGTTGAGCTTTGTGGCCATGGGCTTTCCTACGTTTGCGCGATCACTGCACGCCTGCGCTCTTTAGGACCATTCTTCGGTGAAAATTGAACCAGCGCCTTTTGGCGGCTGTGAGAATCCGAGGCCAGATCGCCGGCGATTTCCAAAAGCTCATCCACCCGATGAGCGCAGGTGTGACGCGAGAGAATCGTGCGATGGCCATGAATGGCAAGCTGCCGCGCCACCTCCGGCTCGTGCAGAATGGTGCCCAGGTGACGTTTCATTTGATCGCCATTGGCCGCGACCAGATAGTCCTTGCCGGCGGTGAACAGTTGCTCCACGTCCGGCCACGGGGAGCAAATCAGCGGAATGCCACAGGCAAGGGCTTCGAACACGCGGATGGTCGGAATGCCGGGAAGCGCCTGAACGTACGGGCGACGCGGAACGTGAACCGTCACCTTGAACCGTGCGAAGGCTTCGGGCGCTTGGTAATTGGGAAGCCAGTTGGCGTAATGAATGCCGGCCGCGCTCAAGGCGGACAATGCGTGCTGCGGATACCGGACGCCATGAATGCGGGCGCTGAGGCCGAGTTCTTTGACGGGATCGAGGAGATATTCGTGCAACTCCGCCGTGCGCTCGTCATCGCCCCAGTTGCCGACCCAGACCAGGTCGCCTTCGGAGGGCTTGCCAGCGATTGGCCGAAAGAGCCGCGTGTCGGCCGCCTCGTGCCACGTCCAGGCGCGCCGAGCCCAGCCGCGGTCGAGGTAAAGGTCGCGGAGGATTCGGCCAAACGCCAGGACGCCGTCGTAGCCCGACAGATCGTAGCGTGCCATGGCATCAGGATCGGTGATGGCGCGATGGTGGGTGTCGTGAAAGAGCAGGTGATAGCCGCTGTGACGAGCGCGGTGCTCGCCGACACGCTGCACAAGATCGTGGGCGTTCCACTCGTGAACGATGACAAGGTTCGCACCCTCGAGCGCGTCATGCAGGTTGAGGGTGTGCGGGTTGTAGCGGATGCTGCGCAGGCCGGGATAAGCTTTTCGAAAGCCTTGCAGTGGAGCCTTGCCGTGCTCGGCGAGAAGGTTTTGCAGGCTCCATGCGTCGCGCGGTTCATAGACGCGAACGTCGTGGCCGCGAAAAAGCAGCTCGCTGACAACCCCGCGGAGGAAGTGGGCGTTGCCGTGATTCCAGTCGGACAAAAGCGAGTGATAGAAGAGGACGATGCGCATGCGATTTCCTAGACTCCCTGAACAACAGCTTGAAGCGATTCGGCCTTGGCAACGCCACGGTGCTGGCGGAGCAGAGTGCGGTAGGCGGCCAGATAACCCTCGGCCATTCGCTCGGTCCAATACCGCAGCGCAACCGCGCGAGCCCGGTCCGACATGATGCGGCGGAGGCGCGGGTTGGTAATGAGGTTCTGGATTGCTGACAGCAGGGCAACGTGATCATCAGGCGGCACAAAAAGAGCGGCATCGCCCCAGACCTCGCGCAGGCTCGCGATATCGCCCAGAACCAGTGCGCATCCCGACAGACCCGCCTCCAGCGCCGACAAGCCAAACGGCTCGTAGCGCGCCGGCAATACATAGATGGAGGTACGGGCGAACCAGGGATGTAGTTCTTTTGAAGAAAGCTGGCCGAGTCGATGCACGTTCGCCGCCGCGGCCGTGGGAGTGTTGTGTTCACCCGCGACGTACACAGGCCAGGGGAGCTTGGGGGCGACACGTTCGAGAGCCGCGACGTTCTTGGCCTCGTCCCAAAGCCGGCCGGCCGAGAGGATCAACGGCTCCTTTGGCGCGGGAATGAAAAGAGAAGCGTCGCGGCCATTTGGAATGATGCGAGCTTGTGCGAGTGGCCCATAGTGTCGCAGCAGCGCGTTGAGCATTGCCCCGGTTGGAGCGGCCACCAGATCAGCGGCCCGCAGGCCGGCCCCAACTTCGTCCCGGTAGCGATTCCAGGACGATGGCGCCGGCGTGCCTTTCACCGCCTCCCACCACGACAACACGCAGGAATGCCCAACGACCATCACTGGCGCTTTCCATGGCAGGGCGCCATGAACGAACTGGTTTAAGTGGACGATGTCCGGCCGAAAATCCTCTTCGAGTTCCAGAAGCCAATCATCCGTGCGGCGCAGATCGTCCCACGGCTCCGGCATCCACTCCAGCTTGTTGGCATTTTCAATCACCTCGACGTGATCAAGCCGTTGTACTTCGTCGGCGCTGGCTTGGCGACAGCTCGCGCCCAGCGCAGCGAGCAAGATGTGGACGCCATGCGGCCGGAGTGCTTTGGCCAGCTCGATGGCGTAGGTCCATACGCCGCCAATCGTGTCTGTTGTAAGAAGCAGCCGCATTTGGTCACGTCCGTTCAAGTCACATCATGATCAGCGCCTTAAGAAAACCGTCAGGACGGTCGCGCGTCATCGATAGCGCTTCGGATAATTGTTCGAGAGGAAACTTGTGCGTGTACAGGGGCGCGGGATCCATTTGACCCGCGGCCACCGCCTCCACCGCCAGCCGCATCCCCTCCAGATAAACGCGTGGATCGCGCTCATGGGCATTGATCACGTCCAGGCCGCGCCAGTTCCAAAGCTGCATGTTCACCTGCCGCGGGCCGTCCTGGTGATACCCGGCGACGATCAATCTCCCGCGCTCGGCCGTGAGTTCACCTGCAAGGTCCAGCGGCCACTGCTTGCCAACCGCCTCAATGACCACCTCACAGAATCGCCCACCCGTTAGCACCTTTACCCGTTCAATGATCTTCCAGTGATCGTCCATCAGGATCGTCTCATCCGCGCCAATCTCACGGGCGATGTCGAGGGCAAAAGGGCGGCGCGAGATGGCCAGGACGCGCGCGCCGGCATTGATCGCCAGCCGCGTGAGGAGCGCGCCCAGGAAGCCGATGCCGAGAATGGCGACACTCTGTGAGCGGTGAACCTGACACCGCCGAAAGATGTTGATTGCGCACCCGAGCGGTTCGGCCGGGAAGGGCCGATCGTCCAACAGATCGGGAAGCGAAACCAGTGCATCCGTGGAGGCGAGGTCGTATTCGCGCATACGCGTGCTCGAGAGATGCCCGCCACGCGATCCCCGTCCTTAAAGCGCGTAACGCTCGACCCCACTGCATCCACAACTCCCCAACCTTCGTGCCCAAGTTGGCCCGGCTCCAGCGGATAGTTAAACCACTCGCGGCCCTCCCACGGCGGAATATTGGACGCGCACACACCGCACCCTTCAAGGCGAATCCGCACTTGCCCCGCCGCCGGTTGCGGAATCGGCACCTCACGCACCTCGATCTTCTCAGGCCCAACAACCACGGCGGCGGCCATTGTTTTGGTGGTCGTAGCTGGCGGCGATGGTATGGTCGCCACGCCGTTCATAGCGTCTCCTTGCCCGCGCCAATTTTCGCCACAACTCTGTCAAATGACCTGGCGTTCATCTCCGACCACGTGCCGCGCACCCCGCTTTGCCGCACCGGTTGCATGGCATGGTCGCGCAGCCATTCGTAAAGCCGCTGAACACCCTGACGCACGTCCACCTTGGGCGACCAACCCGTGGCTGCCTGGAATTTGCGATGTATCCGAGACGTAATAGCGCTGATCTCCGGGCCGCCAGGCGCCGACGCGAGTCTTTGGCTTTTGGCCGTGAAGGTCTTCGATGATCTCCAACAACTCGCGAAGGCTGATCGTGTTGCCGGGGCCGCCGCCGATGTTGAATGCCTGGCCCGAGATCGTCGGCATATTCCGCCTGGGCGAGCAGGAATGCGTCGACCAGATCTTCAACAAACAGGATATCGCGGACCTGCATTCCGTCGCCGTAGAGCGTGATCGGCTCGCCCTGCAGGGCGCGGATGAGGAAGTGGGCGACCCACCCCTGGTCCTCGGTGCCGAACTGGTGCGGGCCGTAGATGCAGCTCATGCGGAAGACGACCGCGGGAAGGCCGAAGGTGCGGGCATAGTCGAGGACGTATTGATCGGCCGTGCCTTTCGAGCAGCCGTAGGGGCTGTGGAAATCCAGTGGCCGGGCTTCGCCGATGCCGTTCATGCGGGTCAGTGCATCTTCGGGCTCATAACGGTCGTTCGTCGATCTGCAGCTTCACGTCGGCAAGGCCGCCGTAGACTTTGTTGGTGGAGGTAAAGACCAGCGGCGGCGGGTCGTCCTGTGCGCGGATCGCTTCGAGCAGATTCAG
The DNA here is from genome assembly GCA_963788015.1 of uncultured Phycisphaerales bacterium. GTDB lineage: Bacteria > Planctomycetota > Phycisphaerae > Tepidisphaerales > Tepidisphaeraceae > JBBRHH01. Next base: position 757,872 of record CAWBEY010000001.1, on the reverse strand, counting down.
CGTGCCCCGCGCATTGACCTCAAAATCGTGGATGGCGTTGATGAGGCTCGTTGTGACGGCCACCTGTGCCGCGAAATGAAAGACCTGGCTGGCGCGCTCGACGGCCGTGCGGAGCACGTGCGGATCCTGCACGTCGGCGGCCTCGATTTGCATCAGGTCGCCATGCGTCTCGCGCAGCCACTGCAAGATTTCGCTCGACGCCGGGGCGCGAAAGGTTGTCGAACAGCAGGACGGGCTGGCCGCTGGAGAGGATGCGATGGGCGAGGTTGGTGCCGATGAATCCCGCATCCGCCGGTGATCAGCACCGGACGCTCGCTTTCCGTCGACGTGGGCGCATTTGCCGAGCCAGTACGCATCGCGCACGGCCTGCGATGCCCCCTTCGGCCCAGAGCCGATAGAGCAGCTTCTCGCCGCCGTCAGATGCGCTTCAGCCCGAAATGATATTCCCGCTCGTCGGAATGGAAGCCATCGACCGTTGGCAGCTTTGGATCAAGATCGTGTGCCGCATACCAGTAGACGCGCTCGACCGGGGCTTCGATCGCATCGACAAACGCAGTGAGTTGCCGGCGCTCGTCATGACGCCAGGTGGAGTAGCCGGTTTCGGTGATCCAGACCTGCGCCGGAGAATCGAATTGCTCGAGCACCTCGCGCACGCGCTTAACCTGCGAATCCCACCCTTCCCAGTAGAATTCGAACGTCACGGGAAAACCGTGGATGCCCACCGCATCAGATGTGTTGCAGCAGCCCGCGCTCGCCCATCAGCCGCAGCCAGTTGGGATCGATCGGGCTCATCCCGCCCAGCACGGTTTTCTTCCCGCGCTGCTTCGCCCAGTAAGCGGCGGCGCCGATCATCTCGCTGAACTTGAACCAGTACGGATCGAGCGTGACATCCCATTCGCGCAGGTTGTTGGGCTCGTTCCACAGCTCGACCCATTCGAAGTGCTTGCCGAATCGGCTGATCATCATGTCGATGAAATCGGCATAGCTTTGCGGCTCGCGCGGGCGGGGCGGAGGTCTTGGGCGCGACGCCCCAGCTAGGAGGCGTGTAGAGAAAGCACGGCAGCACGTTCACATGCCGCGCCAGCTGCGGGAAGAGCCAGGCGTACCATGCTTCGCCCTCGGGCGTGTGCCAGTCGGCCCAGGAGACGCCGGTGCGCAGCTCCGTAACGCCCAGCGTCTGCAAGTCGGCCAGCACACGATCGACGCGCTCGTGCTCGCCCGGGCCGAAACCATTCCAGCATGCCAATGATGGCCGGCCGGGCCGCGACTGGTGAACCATGTTGGCTGCGAGGCTTGCGGGCATGATGCCTACGGTTGTTCTTGGAGTCGTTCATATGGCTAGTCCTCGTACATCAAGTTCGGCTCGCGCCTCGGCCACACGGTCATCCGCGGCCTGACCTTCAAGCCACCCCGCCAGTTCAATCAACCCCTCCTCCAGTGACACGCGCGGCTCGATATCCCAATACGTCGCCGCGCCAGCGCGATGTCGGCGAAGCAATGGCGGATGTCGCCGACGCGATATTTCCGGGTGATCTGCGGCTCGATGTGCTCTTGCCCAACACCGCGCGCCATCCGCTCGCGCGATCTCCAGCACCGTGTAAGGCCGGCCGCTGCCGATATTGAAGACCCTGCCCGGCGCATCAGGCACTTCCATCGCGAGCCGGCACGCCTGCGCGATGTCATACACGCTGACAAAATCCCGCATCTGCTGGCCATCTTCGAAGATCAGCGGCGGGTTGCCGTTCAGCAGGCGCGACGCAAAAATCGCCAGCACGCCGGTGTACGGGTTGGACAACGCCTGGCGCGTGTCCAAACACGTTGAAGAATCGCAGCGCGACCGTGGGGATGCCATACGCCCGGCCGGTCATCAGGCACATGCGCTCCTGGTCGTACTTCGACAGCGCGTAGATGCTAGCCAGCGTCGGCATCTTCGTCTCGGGCGTCGGCTACCGGCGTTAACACGTTTCCGGCAGCATCCCGCACTTCCCAATCTTTGGCCTTCAACTGCTCAATGCTGCGATCCAACACTCGCCGCCGGCTTGCCATCGCGGATCCTGATAAAGCCCTTCGCCGTAGATGCTCATGCTGGAGGCCACCACCAGCCGCTGCACCGGATGCTCGATCAGCGCTTCCAGCAGCACCGCGGTCCCCAGATTATTCATGCTGGTGTAGTTGGCGATCTCGTACATGCTCTGGCCGACGCCAACGGCAGCGGCCAGGTGATAAACGGCATCAATGCCGCGCAGCGCACTGCGAACGGCCGCGGCATCGCGCACATCGCCGCGAATAAATTCCACCTCGGCATTGAGATAAGAAGGCCGCTTGCAATTGTCGCCATGCACTTGCGGACTGCAGTTATCCAAAACTCGCACCCGCTGCCTTTGTCGGAGAAGATCATCGGCCAGATGCGATCCAATGAATCCCGCTCCGCCGGTGATGAGGATGTGATTCGTCATTGCCTGTTCCCGATTCTTCTGGTCGAACTTCAAAAACGTGCATCGACCCCACAGCGGATTGCGGTCAATCGAACGTTCGCGAGCCTAAAACAAAAGTTGCGCCGTGCGTCTCGGCAAAATCCCTGATGACGCATAAGGCTTCCCCTCCTCCTGCCAAAATCACCGGGGGTTTCGAGCGGGCGGCAGATTTCACGGTTGCACTCGAGCGAGTTGCGACCTCACCGCCGCTCTTAAAGAGGATTAACGTGAGACAGCAACGACGAGCGGCCGGACGTTTTGGCGGGGCGGGCGGCGGAACAGGTGGCGCAGTGCGATGGCGTTGATTTTGCTTAGACCGTTTTCCTGCCTGAAAGTGGGACGTGCGAAATGATCGCGAGGTGATCCAATGGCCGCGACGAAATCCAAATCCAAGAGCAGTTCGAGAAAGGGAAGCGCCACCACCACGATAAACCACGACGAGATTCGTCAATGGGTGGAGTCACGCGGCGGCCATCCCGCGTGCGTCAAGGGCACCGGCGGCGGCGGGGATACGGGCCTGCTCCGCATCGACTACCCCGGCTTCAGCGGCGACGGAAAGCTTCAGGAGATCGGTTGGGACGACTTCTTTGAGAAGTTCGATGAAGAGCAGTTGGCATTCCTTTATCAGGATCGGACCAAAGGGGGCAGCCCCAGCCGGTTCTCGAAACTCATTAGCCGGCCCGATGACCAGGAACAGAAGGGGGAATCGAAGAAAAATGGCGGCGGCCGAAAGTCGTCCAAAGGCTCCGCCGGTTCGCGCGGTAGCTCGGCGAAGAAATCCACTGCGTCCAAAGCGGGTGTCCGGAGCGGAAGTAAGGCCCGCGCCAGCAAAGGCGGAGGCAAAACTGGGAAGGCTCGATCCGGCCAATGACATGATGCCCTTGCGCTTCAACCGTTTGGAAGCCGATCTCGCGTCGCATACGGCCGATACCCGAGGCTGACCCAGGTTTCTTCCTCCACCCCAAAGCCAGCTTTTGCCCGGAGGCTGCGGAGAAGCCGGGCGAAGCCGCCGCCGGCAACGCGAAAAGGTCGCAGGCCGTCCACGTCGATCAGCAATGGAGTGAGGCCGCGTAGTTCGTCAGGAAAGACGATCCAATTACTGGCCTTGGAGTCGTAAAGATAAAGGCCATTGTGTTCCACCTCGCGAAGCAGCCGCCCCACGCGGTGAAGCAGGCGCTGGCGATCCTCGACGCTGGTAGCCAGCAGATCGAGTTCCGCCAGCGTCTGCCCGCGCACCCGTTCGAACACCGTCACAGCGTCTGTCACATAGCCAACTTTCCTCTTCTCCATCAGCAGCAGCGGCCACGCCGTGGGCAGCTCGCGCACCACCAGACTCCAGGCTTTACGCCACGCGCGCCGCGCCCGTGAACCTCGGCCGATTTCGTTGATGTAACGCCACCAATGTTTGCGCCGTGGCGCTTGATCACGATTGAAATCGCCGCGGCTCCGATGTTCATCTCCCCGGCCAGCACCTGGCCGCTTCGCGAGTTTTTCAGCACCTCAAACCCGCCGGCCTCCATTCGAGACAACACCTCGGGCCACGCCTTTTCCCAATCGGCTTGCGTCAGACACAGCCGGCTTGCCGCAGACCATCGCTGCGGCAGCTTGGTCTGTTTGAAAAAGTGCCCCTCCCAGTCGCCCGCACCCAGCCGGCCAAAATATCGATCGTCCTTGAATATACGCGCCAGCCATTCGCGCCGGAGCCGGCGGCTCACACCGTTTTTACGAGGCATATCGCCGCTCAAGCCCAGTGCTTTCCATGTGCGAAGCAAGTCGGTGCGGCTGGCGTGCGGGCCGGCGCTATGGGCCAGGAGCAGAACATCTTTCAGCCGCAGCCCCCCCCGCCGCACTGCATAGCCATCCACCAGATACAGTCGCCCATTGGAGAGCAGGAAATTCCCCAGGTGTAAATCGCGATGCCCCAGGTTCGCCTTGCCCAAGGCCAGCAGAATATCGCGCATCTGCCGCGCAAGATCGGCATGATCCATATGCTCGGCCGCGCGCAATTCGGCGTCGTTGACGTATCGATCGAGTTCGACCGAAGGCTCGATGCCTTCAAGGATCACCGCATCGCCAACCCGGCCTTGCAGGCGATACCCCATCAGCACACTCACGGTGCGCGGCGATGGAACACGGCGCGCTGAAGCCATTGAAGGCGCAGAAATTCCCGCATGGCCGCGCTGCCCGCGCCAGACGGCGGAACGTGGGGCGAAAGCCGCCACGCGGATAGAACTTTAAGTAATAAGGGCGGCCAGCAAATTCAAACCGCCAAACCTGACGGTATGGGCGGTCCTTGATCAGCGTGCCGATGGCGGGAAGGTCGCGGAGGGCCTGTTCAAGATCCGGTTCGGACACGGGGCGAGGTTATAGTCGCACGCATGGCTTTTGTCTTGCGCGCCCCGGCCGCCATCACGACATCAGGGTTCCGAAGTGGCTTCGGAAAGGCGTGCCGTTGCGCCCAAGCCTTCCGCCACCTGGGTGATAATTCCTTTCTCGATGTAGATCGGCCGCACGATGGCGCGAAGCCCCGGCAATCGGGTGGCGAAGATGATGGAGGCCACCAAGCAGATGCTGCCCATGATCAGAACGGTGCGCGCCGCTCCGTCCACCCCGCCCCCCAGCGCCGACGCGAGGCTGCCGCACAGGAGATTGCCGAAAGGGGTCATTCCGATAAAGGCCATCGTGAAAAAGCTCATCACCCGGCCTCGCTTTTCATCGTCCGCCAGGGTCTGAAGCACGGTGTTAGCAGAGGCGAAGTTGGTGATCATCCCGAAGCCAGTGATTGGCACAATCAGCAGCGACAGCCACAGATGCCGCGAGAAACTGAACGCCACGAGAGCCCCGCCCAGAATAGCGCACGCAATAGCGATCACTCGACCAAGCCCCACGACCGATTTGCGCGAGGCAAGATAAAGTGCGCCGACCAGTGCTCCCATTCCAGAAGCGCCCATCAGAATGCCCAGGGCGGCCGCGCCATGCGTGGACGCGCTTAGCGAGTCGGCGAAAATCGGCATCAAAGTCGAGAGCGCCGGCATGCCGGTGAGGGCAACCACCGACATCAACAGCAACAGGCGCGGATGGGCTTGAATCGCCAGACATACGCCAATCCGTCGGCCAATTCCTTCGTTACGCTGCCGTGATTGCGACTTCGATCGACGCGCGGGATTCGCATCGCCACCAGGGCCGCGATAACGGCGATGTAGCTGACACCGTCCAATAGAAAACACCACCCTTCCCCCACGGCCGCGATCAGCAGGCCCGCCAGCGCCGGGCCGACCAGCCGTGCGCCGTGAACCATGGTCGAATTCAGCGCGATGGCGTTGGCGAGGTTTTCGCGGTTCTCCACCATCTCAACCAGGAACGCCTGGCGCGCCGGCATGTCAAATGAGTTAATCACGCCCTGGATAAATGCCAGGAGGATGACGGACGGGATGTCGATGTGGTGAACGAAAACCAGCAGCGCCAGGGCAAACGATTGGAGCATCGCCAGGGTCTGGGTGATGACCAGGAGACGTTGGCGGTTGAGGCGATCAACCCAGACGCCGGCGAAAGGTGTTATGAAAAACAGCGCGATCTGCCCCGCAAACATCACCACGCCCAGATACAAGCCCGCCCGTTCCGGATGCGGGCCTTGCCGCGCCAGACGGTAAACCAGCCATGCGGTGGCCAATTGCGTGAGAAACGTACCGATCAGCGAGACGATCTGCCCCGCGAAAAACAGGCGGTAATTACGCGACGCAAACGCACGCGTCATGTGGTGGAAGATGGAAGGCCGGCCGGCGGGCACGCGGTTATTTTGTTCAGCCGGCCGAGGTGGGGGAAGGGACAAAGCCGTCAGATCCTTCTGGCAAAATCTCAGCCGGGAGGAAGCTCGACCTTGATCACCGTGTCTTTAGGCACCAGCAGGCGCTGGGTCAGTTCATCCCGAAAGGCCACGTGCAAAGTGATCTGCGCATGCGTTCGCGCCTTGGGCCACGGACATGGAAAAATGTAAGTGCGCAGAAGAAAGCCCACCCAGTTTTTCTTGCATTCGTCCGGACCAAACTCCCAGTGCCCAATCTGCGGGTGCTCCTTGTCGGCCAGATCGAACGCATCGACTTCCCAAGTCCCCGTAGCCTTGAGTTCCTCGCCGTTGGCGTCTGTGGGGACGACATACAACTTGATGCCCTGGGCGTCCCCGCTGGTTAACCGGCCAATCTTAAAAGATTGAACCGTGACGAGCCTTTCCAGACGATCCTCCGCCAGAACCGGCAGCGTGCCACGCTGCGACTCCAGACCGCGAATGCGGTTCAGGTCGGCCTCGCGCTGGGTCGTCAGCTCGTGAATCTGCTCCTGCAACTGCTGGTTCTTCTTTCGCACCTCGATGTTCGCTTTGTCCGGCGAACCGCAGCCGCTAAGCACGGCCAGGGCGGCAACCAATGTTGCGACGAGCGAATTGTTCGCGGAGCGTGGAATGGTGATCTCCAGCCGGGTCTAAATCTTGTCGTCATCCGACCCGGCGACGCGAACCACCGCTTCCGGAGTGCGCTCGATGATGCGGTCGACGCAGCCATACGAAACAGCTTCGTCGGCAAACAGCCACTTGTTGCGGTCGAAGTCGCGATGGATGATTTCGCGGGTTTTACCGGTGAAGCTGGCCATCAAATCATAGAGGCGATCGCGCAGTCGGAGCATGTGGGCCGCTTCGATGCCCAGATCGGTCGCGGGCCCCTGCAGCACGCCCCCAATCAGCGGCTGGTGGAGCATCACCTGCGAGTTGGCAAGCACTGCCCGTTTGCCCTTGGTCCCGGCCGCCAGAAGGCAAGCCCCCATGCTGGCGGCCATGCCGATGCAGGTGGTGGCCACGTCGCAGCGCAGAAAACGCATCGTGTCAATAATGCCGAACCCGGCCGACACGCTGCCCCCGGGCGAGTTGATGTACATCTGGATGTCGCTTTTGGGATCATCGTTGGACAAAAACAGCAACTGCGCGACCACGATGTTGGCAGTCTCGTCTGTGATCGGGCCGCCAATCAACAGGATGCGATCCTTGAGCAGACGCGAGTAAATGTCATAGGCCCGTTCGCCGCGGCCGGACTTTTCGATAACGATGGGGATAAGTTGATTTTGCATGGTGAGGGTTCAGAGTTCGGGGTTCAGGGTTCACACGGTTTGAATCAGAGCCTCGCATGTGCATGCGGGGTTCCGCTGAGGTTGTCGCTAGCGCTCCACGATTTGTAGTTCATTTCCTTCGGGGTCGCGGAAGCTGACAATCTTGCCGCCGCCAACAGCCTGGACGGGTTCAAAAAGAAATTGAATGCCGGCCTCTTTCAGCTTTTCATACGCCACATCAAAGTTGCTGACACGAAAGGCAATGTGCCGCAGTCCCTGGCAAAAACGCGGAACATCCGCTGGCTTTGGGCCGGCATCGCGAACTGGCATCAGCTCGATCATCGCACCATCCTGCACCTTCTCGCCAAAGCCGATCACCACGCTGGGCGGATCTTGATCGTTGCTTGCGATCAACCGCATCCCCAGGTGCCGGCAATACCACTCCATCTGCCCGTGAACGTCCAGGCAACCAATGGCGGGATGATCAAGTCCGGTAAAGAGCATGTGGGAGAGTTGCTAGTTGCTTGTGAAAGGCAGTTGCTAGTTGCTAGTTTCTAGTTGCTAGTGAAAACCCACATCGGCTCTTACTAGCCACTCGCAACTAGCAACTCTTCATTTAGGCTTAGTCGCATCCGCCGCCGCCTCCGCGGTCTTGGTATCCGTTTCCGCGCCGAGAATTTCATCGCACAGGCCGTACGCGACCGACTGGTCCGCGTCGAAGAAGCGGTCGCGCTCGGAATCTTCGCGAATGCGCTCCACGCTCTGACCCGTGCACCGGGCCATGATCTGGTTCAGCTTGTCCTTGGTTTTCAGGATTTCCTCGGCCTGAATCTCAATATCGGCCGCCTGACCATACACCCCGCCAAACGGCTGGTGGATCATCACTTTCGCGTTGGGCAGGATAAAACGCTTGCCCTTCTTCCCGGCCATGAACAACACCGCTCCGCCGCTGGCACATTCGCCGATGCAATAGGTAGCCACGTCGCAGGTCAGAAATCGCATCACATCATAAACCGCCAGCGTATCCACAACCGCGCCGCCGGGGCTATTAATATACAGGTTGATGTCCTGATCCCGTTTGATGCTCTGGAGGTAGAGCATTTTCATGTAAACATTGGCAGCGCTGACATGATTGATCTCGCCAACGAGGAACACCACCCGGTTTTCCAAGAGCATCTCATCGATGGTCATCTCGCGGTAACGCATGTACCCACCAGGGCCAGAGGGGCCAGGCATGCCGACGGGCGAGGCCATGGGAGTGATATGCGGGAGCGTGGTAATAGGAGGCCGGCCAGTGGGAAAATTGCCGTTGGTATGCATCGTCAGGGGGTTCACAATCATCTGCGGGCCAATTCGGTTCCGATTCATTTCGTCCATGATTCTCCGTTTGTTTTCTTGCGGCCGTGGATGGTACGCACACCGCCAAATACCGTCAATGAACCGACCGCGTAGGTGGAGTCTATCTCCCCCTCCAGAGAATCCTCCATTCGGCCTCGAAATCACCAGCCACCAACTGGCATTCCGATTGCACCTCCCCCGCCATGGATAACTCCGGTCAAGGGCGCCAAGAATCCACCCATGCAACAGTAGTTCCGGATCCCGTAGAAAGCGCCAAAGCCGCCGGCCTCCGTTACGTCATCGACGACAACGCCCTCGGCATTCATCGCCGCCGGGCTGGCAAAGGCTTTCTCTACACCAACGGCGACAATAAGCCCATCCGCGATCCCGAGACTCTCTCCCGCATCCGATCCCTCGTCATTCCCCCGGCCTGGACCGATGTCTGGATCTGCCCCTCCCCCAACGGCCACATTCAGGCCATCGGCCGCGACGCCCGGGGCCGAAAGCAATACCGCTATCACCCGCGCTGGCGCGAGGTGCGCGATCAAACCAAGTACGAAAAAATGCTCGCCTTCGCCAAGGTCCTCCCCAAGCTCCGCCGCCGCGTCTCACGCGACCTCCGCAAAAAAGGCCTACCCCGCGAAAAGGTTCTCGCGGCCGTCGTCCGGCTTCTCGAAACCACCCTCATCCGCGTCGGCAACGAGGAATACGCCAAAGACAACAAGCACTACGGCCTCACCACCATCCACAATAATCACGTTGATGTCCGCGGCGCGAAAATACACTTCGAATTTAAAGGCAAAAGCGGCGTCGATCACGACATCGACCTGGAAGAACCCCGCCTCGCCAAAATCGTCCGCCAGTGCCAGGACCTGCCCGGCCAGGAGCTATTCTGCTATCAGGACGAAGCCGGCCAAACCCACGACATCACCTCCGACGACGTCAACACCTACCTCCGCGAAATCGCCGGCGAGGAGTTCACCGCCAAAGACTTCCGCACCTGGGCCGGCACCGTCCTGGCCGCCAAAGCCCTGCAGGAATTTGAAGAATTTGATTCGCAGGCCGCCGCAAAAAAGAACGTGGTCCGAGCTATCGAGTCCGTCGCCCAGCGCCTCGGCAACACCAAGGCCGTCTGCCGCAAGTGCTACGTCCACCCCGCCATCCTCGACGCTTATATGGATGGCACCCTTCTCAAAACCCTCAAGCAACGCGCTGAAGCGCAACTCCAACGCCTCGGCCATCTCTCCGGCGAAGAAGCCGCCGTCCTGGCCTTCCTCGAAAAAAGATTGGATGCGGATATCGGGCAGCGACAAAGCGCACGGCGCAAGAAATCCTCATGACGCGAGACGCGTCCCTCTCGCCTCTTCATCCCCGCCGACCACCGGCAGTTTCAAGCTCGCCCCACCATGCGCCTGCCCCGCCGCCGATGCTGTCCTCACGTCATTTACGATGTAAAAACACTCCGGGTCCATCTGCCGCGCCATCTGCGTCAGCCGCTTCGACAACCGCCGCGGCGCCTCAACAAACAGCGCCTGCACCTCCCCATCACGCCCGCGTCCCACAAACTCCGTCACCCGAAAACCCTCCGCCCGCAACGTCGCCAGCACCTGCACCCCCCGCCGCGTAAAGATTGCCACCTGCTGCTCCCCAAAAGCCAGCACCTGCTCCAGCGTGATGCCCAAAAAAGTCCCGGCCGCAAACCCCGCGGCATACGCCACGGCATACCAGTAGTTGGAAAAGTTGGCCAACACCTTCGCCACCGCGACGATGTAGATCAGTGCTTCAAAAAACCCCAGACATGCCGCAAACGCCCGCCGCCCCTGCACGATCGCCACCGTGCGAATCGTATCCAAGGTGATATCCATCACCCGCGCCGCCGCGATCAGGAGGCACGTCAAAAACACACTCATCGATTGGCCCTTCCCGTAAATTTGCAGGCAAGGTCCGAGAATCACGCGAGGCCTCTAAAGCGGCAACGTCCCGCTTGACCAAGCCCGCGCTCTCTCCAGCCCCATCGCCCTCGCTCCCTCCTTCATCGGCCAACACCCCACCCCAATAGAGCCGCCCCATTCATTACTCGCCGCTTGCCACATCACCGCTCACCGCTTCGCGCGGGCATACTGCTTCACCCACGGCACGTCCGCCCCGAGCGCCTTGGCGGCGTGCAACGGCCAATATGGATTCCGCAACATCTCCCGTGCCAGCAGCACCACATCCGCCTCGCCCCGCGCCACGATCTCCTCCGCCTGTTGAGGGCTGATGATTAATCCCACAGCCCCGGTCGCGATCGTCACCTTCTCTCGAATCGCCGACGAAAACGGCACCTGGTATCCCGGCGTACCGGCACTTTCGCGTCCGGCACCGCGCCCCGCTCGAGCAATCAATCAAGTCGATCCCCAGCTTTTTCAGCTCGCCGCTGAAAACCAGCGACTGCTCCAGACCCCATCCCCCCTCCATCCAATCACTGGCCGAAATCCGCACAAACACCGGCCACTCCGCCGGCCACCCCTCCCGCACCCGCCGCGCCACCTCCAGTGGAAATCGCATCCGATTCTCCAGCGATCCTCCATATTCATCTGTTCTCCGATTCGACAGCGGCGACAAAAACGCATGCAGCAAATAACCATGCGCCATGTGAATCTCCACCACCTCAAACCCCGCCAAAAGCGCCTGCCGCGTCGCCGCCTCAAACTGCTCGCTCACCTCCGCGATCTCCCCCGCCGACATCTCCCGCGGCGTCGAATATCCAGCCGCAAATGGCAACGCACTGGGCGCCATCGTCTCCCATCCCCCCTCCCCAACCGCCAGCGGACCCCCTCCCTCCCACGGCGCGGCCGTCGACGCCTTCCGCCCCGCATGCGCCAACTGAACCGCCGGTACACAATCCTGTTCCTTAATGAACCTCGTGATCCGCTTAAACGCCTCCGCATGCGCATCCGACCAAATCCCGCTATCCGTCGGCGTAATCCTCCCCTCCGGCGAAACCGACGTCGCCTCCACCATCACCATCGCCGCCCCGCCCACCGCCCGGCTCCCCAGATGCACCAAATGCCAATCCGTCGGCATTCCATCCTGACTGGAATACTGACACATTGGCGAAACAAAAATCCGATTCTTAAACGTCAACTCCCGCAATTCAAACGACGAAAATAGCTCGCTCATCTGCTCCTTCCTTTCCGCCGATTCTACGCACGCATTTCAAAACGTCCTCGGGAATATCTCTCATCGCTTCTCCTTCCCCCCCACCTGCTCCAACACCTCCAAAAACACTTTCAACACCGGCGAGGCATCCCCCCGCCGCGACACCGCCGTCAGCTCCGTCACCGGCGCCGGCGCCGCCAATTCCCGAAACACCACCTTCTCTCGTTTCACCTTCCGCACCGATGCCGGCGCCAGCGCCACCCCAATCCCCGCCGCCACCAAACTCAATGCCGTCTGCAACTCCTGCGTCTCCTGCACCACCCGCGGCGTAAAACCCGCCTTCCCGCACCACTGAATCACCTGGTCGGCAAAACTCGGCCTCGGTTCTCGCGGATAAACAATAAACCCATCCCGCGACAGCGCCCCCAACCCCAACGTGCCCTTATCCGCCAGCGCGTGCCCCTCCGGCAGCGCCACGATGATCGGCTCCCGCTGCACCACCCGCGCCACCAGCGCCGCGTCCGCCACCGCCGGCCGCACAAATCCCACATGCAGCCTCCCCTCCACCACCGCCCGCTGCTGTGCCATGCTGCTCCACTCATGCAGCACCAATTCCACCTTAGGATACTTCCGATGAAACACCCGCAGCACCTCCGGCAGAACGTCATACGTCGCCGATCCCACAAACCCCACCGATAATCGCCCGCTCTCCCCCCGCGCCGCCCGCCGCGCATCCTCCACCGCCTCCTGCGCCCCCGCCAGCAATCGCCGCCCCTCCTCCAGCAGCACCCGCCCCGCCGCCGTCAACTCAACGTGCCGCTTGGTCCGCTCCAGCAAACGCAACCCGATCTCCTCCTCCAACTGCCGAATCTGCCGGCTCAGCGGCGGCTGCGCCATGTGCAACCGCACCGCCGCCCGCCCAAAATGCAACTCCTCCGCCACCGCCACGAAATAACGCAACTGCCGTAGTTCCATTGGTTCATTATACCAAAAAGGTATTAATTACGCTCAACTATGTATTGGACTGAACCTTCAAACACTGCAATGATTCTCCTGTTCCAATCGCGATTCGACCTGTAAAGGAGTCAAGACCGTGTCGGCCGCAACAACATCAGCCCCCGCCCTTCACCGCCACCCCACCCGCGCCATTACCCGCCCAGCGCGCCACCGCCAGTCCCCGCAACTCGCCCATCTGCCGCGCCCTCTCGCCGCCCCGCCACCCCACCTCCCTCCTCGACCTCCGCGTGCTCATGATCACGCTCACCGGCTTCTGCGTCTTCCTCAACGTCTACGCCACCCAATCCCTCCTCCCCCTCTTCTCGCAAATATTTCACGCCTCCAAGTTCGACGTCAGCCTCACCGTCAGCGCCACCACCATCGCCATCGCGCTGGCCGCCCCCTTCGTCGGCCTCCTCGCCGGGCGCTCGGCCGCAAACGCACCATGACCGCCTCCGTCGCCCTCCTCACCCTCCCCATCCTCCTGGCCGCCACCGCAACCTCCCTTCACGCTCTCATTGCGTGGCGCTTTATTCAAGGCCTTTTCATGCCCGGCATCATCGCCGTCACCATGGCCTACGTCAGCGACGAATGGGCCGACGGCGGCGCTCCCACCGTCATGGCCGCCTACGTTGCCGGCAACGTGCTGGGCGGTGTCACCGGCCGCTTCCTCTCAGGCCTGCTCGCCTCTCATTTCGGCTGGCAGGCCACCTTCCTCGCCCTCGGCCTCCTCAACGCGCTGGGGGCCGCCGCCGTCTGGCGCTACCTCCCGCCCGAACGACCCACCCCTAATTACGTCCCGTCTCCCCCCTTCCTCCCGGCCTTGCGCGACATGCTTCGCCACCTCCAAAACCCCGCCCTCCTCGCCACCTTCCTCATCGGCTCCAGCGCCCTCTTCGCACTCGTCGCCACCTTCACCTACATCACCTTCCACCTCGCCGGCCCACCCTTCTCCCTGGGCACCGCCGCCCTCGGCTCGCTCTTTCTGGTCTATCTCGTGGGCGTCGTCGTCACCCCTTTCGCCGGTCCCTGGATCGAACGCACCGGCCACCGCCGCGCCCTCATCGCCGCCACCCTCGCCTCCGCCGCCGGCGTCGCCCTCACCCTTCTCCCCTCCCTCTTCGCCGTGGTCGTTGGCCTTGCGTCTGCTCCACCGGCATCTTCATCATCCAATCCGCCGCCGCCTCTTATCTGGGCCACATCGCCGCACAACGCCCGCTCCGCCGCCGCCGGCCTCTACACCACCTTCTACTACGCCGGCGGCACCCTCGGCGCAGCCCTCCCCGCCATTGCCTGGTCCGTGGGCGCCTGGCCAGCCTGTGTCCTCACCATCATCCTCATCCTGTTAGCAATCATTCCCCTGGCCACCACCTACTGGCCCCACCACACCGCTGCCAATTTTCACGCCAACCTCCCCCCAAAGGTTGAAGAACTCATCGCCTAACACACAGCCACCCTTCAAGAATCGCTCCCGCCCCCGTGGCACGCGCGGTCCGCCCGTGGGCTTCTGCCGGGCACTTGTTCGGCGCGGCAAAGTCGTTACCGTGTTTTCCTCAATCTTAAAGGAGACGCAGATGAGTTTGATCGCACCGCACGGGGGCAAGTTAGTTAATCGGGTCGTGGAAGGCGCGGCCGCGGGTAGTTTGGCGAATGAGGCGAAAGGTCTGGCGCAGATTGCGCTTTCGCCGCGGGAGGCGTTTGATCTGGAGATGATCGCCATCGGCGCGTTTTCACCGCTGACTGGGTTCATGGGCAAGGCGGACTTTGAGGGGGTGTGCAAGGAGATGCGGCTTGCGAACGGGACGGTGTGGCCGATCCCGGTCACGCTGTGCCCGGCCGATGACGTGGCGGCGAAGATTATCGGTGGGGCAGAAGGCTGGCGCTGAAGGATTCGAAGGGCCGGCTGCTGGGCATGATGAGCGTGACGGAGAAGTACGCGCACGACAAGGCGCTGGAGATCCCGAACGTCTACAAGACCGAAGACGAGAAGCATCCGGGCGTGGCGGCGGTGAAGGGGCAGGGGAACACCTGCATCGCGCGGGCCGATTGACGTGATCACGACGACGCACGAGCCGGAATTCTCGGATTATCGCCTGCCGCCCGCCAAAACGCGCGAGGCGTTCGCGGCCAAGGGGTGGATCACGGTGGCGGCGTTTCAGACGCGCAATCCGATTCATCGCAGCCACGAGTATCTGACCAAGTGCGCCCTGGAGATGACCGACGGCCTGCTGATTCACCCGCTGGTCGGCGAAACCAAGTCGGATGACATTCCGGCCGAGGTGCGGATGGATTGCTACCGCGTGCTGGTCGACAACTATTACAACAAGGACCGGACGATGCTGAGCGTGATGCCGCTGGCGATGCGGTACGCCGGCCCGCGCGAGGCGATGCTGCACACGCTGATCCGCAAGAATTACGGCGTGACGCACTTCATCGTCGGCCGCGATCACGCGGGCGTGGGCAACTACTACGGCACGTATGATGCGCAGAAGATCTTCGATCAGTTTGATCTGCCGAAGGACATTGGCGTGACGATCCTGAAGTTCGAGCACACCGCCTGGTGCAACAAGTGCGAGGCGGTGGTTCAGCACCAAGACCTGCCCGCATGGGCCGGAGGATAAGGTCGCGCCGAGCGGGACGAAGGTGCGGGACATGCTGCGAGCCGGGGAAAGGCCGCCGCAGGAGTTTTCGAGGCCGGAGGTGGCGGATATTTTGATTAAGTGGCGCAGGGGAAGTGATGAGTCGGTTGAATGAGTCACTGCCTCGAGCTGCCGGATTCATGGACATCGTCGCGGCGGATGCTGCGCTTGACGATTGATTCCCGCCAGTCCACCAATTCCACTTCTCCTCGATCTACTGCATTGCTCGAGCATCAATGTCGGCTTCCCACGCCTTATCGGCGTTGGCGTCAACGTCCGGAGATTCCAGACTTAAGATCAACTGATGAATCAGGTTGGCTCGATCTTCCAATGCCAGATGTAGTGCTTGCTCGACAATTCAGCTTCAAGTGCCATCGTTAAACCTCTTGCTTCTATTATGGTAGCCACCGCACAACCCATCAACACTCCGCAATCGTGTCCCTCAATCTTTTTGCTCTGAAATCACCCCTATCGCGGCATTCTTCACCAGCTCGTGTCCCTTGCCGCCCAGATGAACTTTGTCCCATGCCCAGTATTCGCGCTTCATTGCCTCGTCGGCTGATCCGGCTTTGTGGAACTCGGCGGCCATGTCGACTAAGCCGGTTTGCTTTTCTTTGGCCACGTCGCGGACGGCTTGCTCGAGTTCGGCCATGGTTTCCCAGTGGGCGAAGCTGGGGGCGGGGGTCATGAGGAGGATGTCGGCGCTTCCGTGGGTTTGGCGGCGGATGTGGTCTACGGCCAGGCGGAGGTATTCGGCGAATCGGGGCCCGCGCACGCCGGTTTCCCAATCGTTGCCGCCGAACCAGACGGCGACAAGATCGGGGGTGGGGGCCTGCTTGCTCCAGCGGGGCATGGTGATGATGTTCTGGCTGAGGGTGGTGCCGCCGATGGCGGGGTTGATGAGGGTTACTTCGCTGGCGTATTTGGTCTTGAGCTCCTTTGCCAGTAGTTCCGACCACAGGATCTCTCGATTGGACCAGTGGTGTTTGTCGCTGAGGGAGTCGCCCATGGTGACGAGGGTGATGGGCTTGTGGTCGCGCAGCTTGGCGCGCACGCGGTCGAGGCCGGTGGCGGACGGGGCGATGGTGAGCGGGGCGGTTGTGGGTGTGGCGTCTATTTTTGGTTCCAGCATGACCTGGTCGATGGTGTAGGAGTGGGCGGGGTAGTCGCGCCAGTAGTACCATTTTCCGAACCAGAAATTGCCGAAGTGGCTGGGGGCATAGCCGTTGGCCGGATCGATGAGCGGGGCCTTAAGTTCTGGGACGAGGTCGGCCCAGGGGACGGTGATCTTCTGCCATTCGGTGGAATCAATGGGGAAGCAATATGCGTAGCGAAGGCCAAAGTCGTCGCGATCGATAATTTCGATGCCGCCCCAGGCGTCGGAGCCGTCGCCTTTGACCCAGAAGCTGAAGCCGGCGGATTTGTCCCATTCGGGCGTAGCGTGAACGCGGGCGGACATGAAGCCGCCACTGGCGCCTTCGACGAAGGAGAACTTGACGGCCTTGTTGAATTTGCCGTCAACGAGTTCGGCGGTGCCGGCCGGTATTCTGTGCTTGTCCTTGTCGGTGATTTCGCCGGGTTTGTGAACGACGGTGTCCATGTCGAAGATGACGGACTGCCCGCGTGCCGGCAGGGCGGTGAGCGCAAGGACGATGAGGGCGGGCAGGTGTCGAAGAATGGCTCGAATGTTTGTGACCATGAGAGGCTTCCGGTTGGGGTGATAGTGTGAGTTATTTGGGGGTTGTGCGAGGTGCCTGTGGCAATGGCTTGGGGCGAGTGGCGGGCTTGGCGGCGGTGGTTTTGGCAATCGCCTGTAGAAAGGCCGCCTCGCGTTTGGAGAGGTCGGCCAGGATTTTGTGTGGGGGTGCGGTGGTGAGGAGGCGCGGGAAGGGGGTGGCCGGGTGTGCCGATGAGGGTGTTGTAGAAGACGGCGGCGGCAAGATATCCGCCCGCGGCGCTGGGGTGATGGTTGTCGGGTTTGTAGAGCCGCTCGGCTGGGCGATGCTGCAGGGCTTGCTCGAAGGCGAGGCCGACGGGGGCGACGATAGCGCCGAGTTTTTTCCCGAGCGATTGATAGGCGTTGGCGATTGCAGTCTGGTTCTGTTGGGCGGTGCGATCGGCCCAGGTCATGAACAGGACGGTGCGGCCGCCGTGCTTGCGGATTTCTTTGTTGAACTGGGTGGCGTAGAAGTTGAAGAGGGTCGGGTCCAGGAGGGGCAACTGGCTTTGTTCCTGGAGAACGACGTAATCCCAGTGCTGGGTCTGGATGAGTTTCAGGGCGGCGCCGCGCTGCCAGTGGCCTTGGAGGGTTGAGCCGTTGACGGCGATTTGCAGCGACTTGCACCGGCCGGGCGTTTGGCTGGCCGGCGGCGAAGGATTTGAACATCTGGGGGATTTGGCCGACGCTGGTGAAACTGTTGCCGATGAAGAGGACGCGTAGGGGTGGCTTTACGGCGGCTTGGGCTGATCCCGCGAACGTTGCATAGATGATCGCCAAGACAGACAGAAAAGTTGTGCGCGGGATCTTATACGACGTGGTGAGCATTTTATTAGCCGTCAAAGTCGTCCCAGTGTCTCCAGATCCCCGTCTATGCCGCATTGGAGGGGCGTTTGGCTGCTGGGGGGCGTAGAGGGGAGGGGATTTGGGTTGTATTCCCTCTTCATCCCTGTAGATTATCTATGCGGCCGGACCTTGTTGTCCCTCCCGGCCGGTTTATGAATCCGCGATGCTTGGCGCTTGGCAGGGCAAAAACAGCGGCGGATTCCTGAATTTAAAGCTTCACCTTGTCCCCACGTTTTTTGGCGTGCGGGGTACGTGTTGATGGTCCTTCAGGCAAGCTCGTTCATACAATGGGCCGCCTGTTGCCGATCCTTGTTGGGAGACCCTGCAAAGAGAAAATGCCTATGCCATCCAATAAGAATCGCCGTGAGAAATTCCCCGCGCCCAAGTTCGGCGCTTTGCCGCCGAAGTTCATGGAGTCGCTGGAGGGGCGTGTTTTTCTATCCACGACTGCGCATCACAGCGCCCGGCGGCGGTCGCGCCGCTGGGGATTCATGTCAGGCCGTTTGATGCGTCGGACATTGCGGTGACGCAGGGCTCCACCACGCTCACGAGCGGAAGCTCGACGATTGCTTTTGGGACGCGCAACGTGGGGGATAGCGCGCCGTTGAAATCGTTCACGGTGACCAACAATGGCAGTGATGACCTGACCATCGGCACGATTTCGTTTAACACCGCCACGTTTAATGCCAGCGATCCGAGCGGGACGATTCTGGCCAACGGTGGCACGGCGACGTTCAACATTCAGATGAGCACGGCGACGGCCGGGGCCAAGAGCGATACCGCGAGCTTTACGGTCACCGATCCGACGACAACCAACGTGAATAACTTTTCGTTTGGCGTGAGCGGACAGGTGAATTCGCCGGCGAGTATTGGCGTGGTGGTGGGGGCTTCGACGAATGTGAACGATGGCGACACGGTTTCATTTGGAACGCACAACGTGGGGGACGCGGCGGTGTCCAAGACGTTCACGATCCGCAACAGCGGGGATCAAAGCTCGGCGATTGGGAATGTTTCGGTTACGCCCAGCAATGGTGCGTTTACGGTTACTTCGCAGCCCAATGGCCCGCTGGCAAGAATGGCACGACGACGTTTACGGTGCAGATGGCGACGGGATCGGCCGGCGCGAAATCGGCAGCGCTGAAGTTCACTACGGATGATCCTAATCATTCGACGTTCACGGTGAACGTGGCGGGGCAGGTGAATACGCCGGCGGTAGGGCCGAAGGTGCGTGTGACTTCGGCGGCCGGAACGGTGACGGACGGGGTGACGAGTGTGAGCTTTGGGACGAAGAACGTGGGGGATGCCGCGGCGGCCAAGACGTTCACGGTGTTTAATGATGGCGATCAACCACTGACGGTGGGGTCGGTGTCGATCACGGCCAGTTCTGGATTTACGCTGACCAACGCTTATAGCAGCCCGATTGCCGCGGGCGGAAGCGATACGTTTACGGTGCAGATGTCGACCGCGTCGGCTGGTGCTAAGAATGCGCAGATCAGCTTCAGCACCAACGATGCAGCGCATTCGACGTTTAACTTTTCGGCCACCGGGCAGGTGAATACGCCGGCCGTTGGGCCGCAGGTGCGGGTGACGTCGTCGGGCGGAACGCTAACTGATGGCAGCAGCACGGTGGTGCTGGGCACGCGCAACCAGGGGGATGCGCCGCCGACCAAGACATTTACGGTGTTTAATGATGGCGATCAGCCGCTGACGGTGGGGGCGGTGGTCATCAGTCCCAATGGATCGGCGTTTAGCGTGACTAATCCATTCAGCAGTCCGATCGCGGCGGGGGGAAGCGACACGTTCACGGTTCAGATGGACACCGGCAGCGTGGGCGCTCAGAGCGCGCACGTCAGCTTTACGACCAATGATCCGGGGCATTCCAATTTTGACTTTGGCGTGAGCGGGCAAGTGAATGCGGTTGCGAGCGGGCCGATCGCGACGGTGTTGCAGGGTGGCACCCCGATCAACTCGGGGATTGGAATTAACTTCGGGACGCGGACGGTTGGCGATCCGCCGCCGGTGAAGACTTTTACTATTCGCAACGATGGGGACAACACGCTGACGATTACCGCGCCGGCATTGCCGGCCGGCTATAGTTTTTCAAACGCGATGCCGACCAGCATCGCCGGCCATGCCAGTGACACTTTCGCGATTCGGCTGGATACGGCGGTGACTGGCGTCAAGAACAGCAGTTACACGTTTCACACCAACGATCCGGCGACGTCGTCTTTTACGCTGGACCTGAATGGTGAGATTGACGAGCCGGTTACGGTTCCCGGCATTCGTGTTTCGCTGGACACAACGGTGATCGCGGATGGGTCAACGAGTGCTGTGGCTTTTTCGCCCGTCATTAATGGGCAGACTGGGCCGAGCAAGATTTTCAAGGTGACTAATACGGGGACCGCGCCGCTGACGATCAGCGGGCTGACGGTGGGCACGGGATTCACGATTCCCAATGGGTTGAGCGCGAGTATCGATCCCGGGGCGAGCGATACTTTCAGTGTTCGGCTGGACAGCAGTTCGCCGGGATTTCATCAGGCGAACGTCAGCTTCTTTACGAATGTGGCGGGTCACAACCCGTTTAACTTTCCAGTGAAAGGGACGGTGCAGGCACCGCGGGTGACGGTGCTGCGTGGCAAGACAACGATGACCAGCGGCGATCCGGGGGTGCTGAATTTTGGGAAGCTGACGCAGGGCTCGGTGGGGAAGCCGATCGTATTTCAGGTGACGAATGTTGGGGATGCGCCGCTGACGCTGAGCGGGGTTGTGGCGCCCAGGGGTTTCATTATTACTGACAAGCTGGTCAGCAGTCTCGCGCCCAACAAGAGTGACACGTTTGCGATTCGGCTGGACACGCGCTCGGCCGGGAGCAAGAGCGGCACGGTGAAGTTTAACAGCAATGCGCCGAGTCAAAGCCCGTTTGCGTTCAACGTCAAAGGGGTGGTGACGGGCGTGACGGCGGCGCGGGATGCTCATTCGGCTTCGACGCTTATCGTGACGGGAACGGGCGGCGCGGATCGCATCAGCTTTAGCGGGAGCGGGAGGAGCCTGACGGTGCTAGCCAATGGTGGGCGGGTGGGACCTTTCGCGGGAATCACGCGGATTGTGGTGAATGCCAACGCGGGGAACGATGTTGTGAACCTTGGCGGGCTTGCGATTCCGACGACTGTGAACGGGGGGGCCGGGAATGACGTTATTTTTGGCGGGGCCGGGGCGGACGTTTTCAATGGAAACGATGGCAATGACATCCTGACGGCGGGCAGCGGCGGGGATGTGCTGGCGGGCGGCAGTGGGTCAAACACGATCAATGCCGCGAACGGACGGCCGGATAGTATAATTTCGACTGGAAACGATACGGTGCGGGCGGATCCGATTGACAGCCGGCATTGAGCGGTTGTGCGATGTTCAAAACTGGCGTTCGCCTGCTCCCAACCTTCGGGTTTGGGTGGTGTCTAACATTGCGTAGGCTTCAACCGGAGCGAACGCATGTCCATCTTGTTTCAAAAGATCGCGAAGACTTTTATTGGGGCAGCATTGGCCGTGTCGCTGGCGGGGTGCGCGACGCACACGGGCACGGACGCATTGGCGGGCGGTGCTGGTGGAGCGGCGCTGGGGGCGGCGATCGGAAGCTTTTCCCATCACCGGGCCGGCGAAGGCGCATTGCTCGGCGGGGCGCTGGGAGCGATTGGCGGCGCGATTGTGGGCAACGAGCAGGATCGGCGTGACCGCGAATATTCCTATAACCGGTACGATGGCTATGAGCGGCCGCGGGAGTATGAGTACTCGGACGTATCGTTACGTGCCCGCTCCGCCGCCTCCGCCGCGGGAGTATTACGAGTATCGCAGTTATCGAAGCTATGGTCCGCCGCCCGATGGGCGCTACGACGGCTATGATTATCGGTCTGACCGGGGTTATCCGTGATCGGCCGGGACTACGGTTTGGCCTGTTGCCGCTGATTTGAAGGCGGCTTCGATAACACCAATTAGTCTTTGCATCTCCGGGAGCTTTACGGCCGGTTCCGCGCTGTCGAGGATTACGGCCGCGATGTTTTCGTAGAAATTGCGCCAGCGGCCTGGGAGGGTGGGCATGGTGTGCTGGCCGGTGGTGTCGGTGACTTGGGCGTAGTGGCTGGGATCTTCGCGGGCGGCGTCGATGTCGCCGGCGATCATGGCCGCCTCTTGTGGATCGACGTGGTATTTCACAAACGTGGCGGCCGGCCCGACGGCGTAAACGCGGGGCTTTGGGGAGCGGGTCATGCAGCCGACGTCGCAGATGGCGGTCGCGCCGTTCTCAAACGTGACGGTGATTATGGCGTGGCTCTCCACTTCCGAGCTGGGCCAATCGGTATGCATGCGGCAATAGACGCCGGTGATGGGCTGGGGGAAAAGCAGGAGCAATTGGTCCAGGAGGTGAGCCCCTAAATCATAGATCTGTCCGCCACCTGCCTGGCGGCGTCCGCGCCAGCGGTCGGGGAGGGGCATCTTGTGTTTCTGCCACGCCATCTCGATCCATTTCACCTGATCCGCCGGACCGAGCACGCTGTCGTTGATGGCCTTTTGAAGCGTGAGGAAGTCGCCGTCCCAGCGGCGGTTGTGGAAGACGGTGAGTAACTTTCCTGTGCGGCGCGAGGCGTCGGCCATCGCGTGGTACTCGGCAAGCGACAGGCACATGACTTTGTCGGTGACGACATGTTTTCCGGCTTCCATGGCCGCGATTGACGATGGCGCGTGGGTGTCGTGGGGCGTGGCGAGCACGAGCAGATCGACGTCTGGATCGGCGATGGCGTCGTTGAAGCTGGCGTAGGTGTGGCAGTGGCGTTCGTGCTGGGCGCGTTGACGGATGGCCGGGTCGCGGGCGGCGATGCCGTGGAGTTTCATGCGCGGGGTAAGGCCGATGAGGTAACTGTGAAAGAGTCGGCCGGCCATGCCGTAGCCGATCACGGCGACGCGAACGGGGTGGGTCATGGGGGGAGTTTACAGCATCCTCAAGCTTGATGTCGTCGGGCAGTCGGCCGCCAGCGGGCGCGGGGCGTCTGGCAGCGCCGCTTCTGGGAACACACGATCCGCGACGCCGTCGATCTCCAGCATCACTTCGATTACGTCCACTACAACGTGCGTGAAACACAAATACGTCGGGTGCCCGCACGCCTGGGAGCATAGCTCGTTCCACCGGTTCGTCGAGCAGCACCGGTACGAGCCGGATTGGTGCTGCCAATGCGACGGCCGCATCGCCGTGCAGGTCGAGTTCGAGGACATCGCGCGGGCGACGGGGGAATAACTGCTAGGCGACGACGGTGGGCGGGTACGCCCACCCTACATGCTACATGCTCGCAAGCAGGCCGGGGCGTGAGATGGACATGTTCAGGGCTGAGTTGGGGATGTCGCGAGGCGTTACTCCACGGAGATGATGTCGGTCACGTCGCGCATTGGCCGGGCGAGTTGGTAGTGGTCGGGGTCGGGGTGGGTGAGGGTCAGGGGGCCGTGGCGGAGGGAGGTGGCTTTGGTGATGGGGAGGGGGGAGGTGAAGGTAATGGAGAGGTTTTCGGCGGGTTGGCCGGTGTAGTTGGCGAGGAGGAGGACGCCTTTGTGCTGGGTCCAGAGCGGCCAGGCGAGGAGTTGGCTGATGGAGGTTGTGGCGGGGGGCTCGGCGCCGGATTGGGCGGCGAAGGCGGCGTAGATTTGGCGGCGGTGATCGTTGGGGAAGAGGGTGGCTTTGGTGAGGGGGCCGGGCTTTTGCTCGGCGGCGTCCATGTAGTCTTTGCCGGCCGTCCAAGGGACGATTTGGACCAGGCCTTTTTCATGCGAGCGCGTGTAGGGTTTGAGTTGGTGGGCAGAGAAGTCGAGGGGGGTGGCGTTTGAATCGGGGGCGGCTTTCGTATCGGTGGGGTCGAGGGTGACTTCGCGGGAGAAGATGGGGCGGTTCCAGTCGGCGGGCTTGATGGGCTCGCCTAATTTTTTCGTGTCGCCGGTGGGTTTCCAAGAGCGAGATTCAGCGCCGAGCATGCTGTTCCAGCGGTCGGTGGGGGTGTTGTATTCATCTTTCATGCCGGCCCAGCCGGAGGCCCATAGTTTGCCGCCGGCGCGGACCCAGCGCTCTATTTCGGAGGCGGCGGCGGTGGGGATGGATTCGTTGACGACGTAGAGGCATTTGTAGTTGCGGGCGGCGAATCGGCCATCCGCGATTTCGGTGTCGGAGACGATGTCGACAGGGAGGCCAGCGTGCAGGAGGGCGAGGTAGGCCATGGTCTGCTCGCATTGTTCTGTGTCATCTTCTTTCCAGACGGGCCAGGACTGGGAGTAGAGGAGGGCGACTTGGGCTTTGGGGGCGCGGCCTTCTGCGAGAATGTCATCAACGGCGCCGAGGTCGCGCGTGAGTTCGGCGACGCCTTGGACCATGGGGAAGTTATCGCTCCAGTGGTCGAAGAAGGTGTAGGCCGGGCCGTAGTAGTAGAAGTCAAAGATTTTGGCTTCGCGGGCGAGACAGGCGAAGGTGCGGAGCTTGACGGTTTCGCGGTCGGCGTCGCGGGTGATGTAGGTGCCGAGGAGAGGCGTGTTGGGGCGTGCGGCGGCGCGGGACCAGTCGATGAGGAGGGTGTTGATCTCGAGCGGGACGCGGGGGCTACCTTTGCCGACCCAATCTTCGTTGAAGCCGAGGGTGACGCCGCGGAGACGGCCGAATTCGAAGGCGTCGATGCCGCGAGGGAGGGTGCCGTAGTCGTACCACCAGGGGGGGCCGAAATTGACGCGGGTGGGGACGTTGGGGGCGTACTGTTCGACCTTGCGGGTGGCGAGAGCGTAGGTGCGGGCGACGCAGTGGTTCCAGAATTTGGCGGACCAGTAGAAGAGGCGGCGCGCGGATTCGTCGTTGGGATCAAGCTGGTCGCGCTGGGCGAAGAACGTGCGCCAGTTGAAGCTGATGGGGGTGAGTTGGTCGAAGGCGGTTTTGGAAAAGATTTGGGGAGAGAGGTTTTGCTGCTGGAGGTATTGGCGGAAGGCCTGGTGATATTCGGGGCCGTCGAAGTGATGGCCGGCCGGTTCGTCCATGAGATCGGCGATCACTTCGGGCATGCCGCCCGGATGCTGTTTCTGCGTGTTGGCGATGGAGGCGCGGTAGGCCTTGTCGAGGAACTGGTCGAGCGCATCCCAGTTAAGTGGGATGGCGCCGTTGAGTTCTTTGGAGGCCGGGAGTGATTCGACGCTGCGCCAGTAAACGGTGCTGCGATTGAGGCCGTGGGCCTGTGCCATGTGCGCAGATCACCGGGCTGGCCGCCGCTTTGTTGCCAGTAGCCGTTCATGCCGAGGAGTGTGAGAATGTCGAAATCCATCTGGGCGATGGCCGGATCGGTGTAGAACTCGCCGTTGGAGCGGAAGCCGGTCATGCACCAGATTTTGGCGGGCGCGGGCCATCGGGGAGGTGGAGGGCTTTCAGCTCGTCGAGCCGGCGCTGGCTGTCTTCGCGGATGCTGAGGATGCGGGACTTGTCGCTGGAGGGATTGGCCGGGATGCGCATGGCGATGATGTTGGCGGGATCGTGCTCGGTGATGGAGCGAAGGATGGCCGAATCGTCGGCGGCGGTGGCGACGTCGATGGTGGCCTTGACGCCGGATTTTTCGAGGGCGGGCTGGGTTTCGAAAAGGAACCGGAGGGTTGCGCCGCTGGGGGTGAGGACGTTGGAGAGATCGATCCAGGGGGTGGGCTGTTTGGGCGGGAGCAATTGAATGGATTTGGCGGAATTGGCATCGGCGGCGTCGGCGATGGTTTGGCCGGCGAGGAGGCGATTGGACTTTCCGGCCGGCTGGTGGGCGATGAGTTGGAGACGCCAGGGGCGGTCGTCGGGGGAGAGGAGGGTGACACGGACGAAGAGGCCGGCGGGACGGGTGGAGGGAGCGCCGCCGGCGAGGTTTGGGAGGTTGGCGAGGAGGAAGAAGAGAGGGAGAGCGAGGCGTGGAGGAGTGAGCATGGGGGTCGTTCTTTCGCGGGACGAGGATGGTGTTTGGGTTTCTGCGAATGAGTAGAGGGAGTGGGGTTAATGGCATCAAGTTAAGCCATAACTCCGCGCCGTTAATGCACTTACTACATTTGCGCAAAACGTAGCCTCCTGTCAGAATGGTGGTGCTTTGAAAATCACCAACCAACAGGAGGCCACGGATGGCAAGTATCGGCTCGTCGCTGCAACGGATCAAGGACAATCCGCTGTGCATGCTGGACCGTGCAACCGTCGAGGAGGTTTGCCGGGAGTGCCGGCATGTGTGGCGCGATCGACAACTGGATCCGCTGGCCACCATTGGATTGTTCATCCAGCAGGTCGTCCACGGCAATACACCCTGCAGCGAAGTGCGTCATATCGCCGGCAAATCCTTTACGCCGCAGGCTTACTGCGAGGCGCGGGCACGCCTCCCGCTGGCCGTCTACCGCGGACTGCTGACGGCGGTGCATGATGTGATATACCCGACGACGACCCAGCCACAACATCTGTGGCATGGGCACCGCACTTTCCACGTCGATGGCTCCAGCTTCTCCATGCCTGACACGCCGGAATTGCGTAAGGTCTTCGGGCTGCCCTCGGGGCAGAAAGAAGGATGCGGCTTTCCAGCGGCCCATCTGCTGGTGCTCTTCAACGCCGCCACGGGACAGCTCTTCGATACCTGGGCCGGGCCACTGCGCACGGGGGATATTGCCCAGACGCCCGAGGTCCATGCTCATCTGAACCCGGGCGATATTCTCATCGGCGATGACAGCTTCAGCAGCTACGCCCATATGGCGATGCTCCAGCAGCAGGGATTGCACGGGTTGTTCCCCATCCACCATCTGCGGATCGTGGACTTCACGAAAGGCAGGCCGCACACCGACGAGGGCAAGAACGCCGTGGCGGGCATGCCTCGATCCCGATGGATCAAATCGTTGGGAAAGGAAGATCAGCTGGTGGAGTATTTCAAGCCGCAGCAGAAGGCGCTGTGGATGAGCCAGGCGGATTATGACGCGTTGCCCGAATCGCTCATCGTGCGGGAATTGCGTCGCACGGTGACGCGGCCGGGGCTGGGCCACGTGACGCTGAAGCTGATGACGACGCTACAGGATGAAAAGAAGTACCCGGCCAGCGAGTTGCTGGAACTTCGGCTGCGCCGCTGGGACGTGGAGACAAATCTGGGGCATTTGAAGACGACGATGAAAATGGACGTGTTGCGATGTAAGACGGAAGCGGGTGTTCGCAAGGAGCTGGTCATCTTCTGCATTGTCTACAATTGCGTGCGGGCGGTGATGATGCAGGCCGCCCACCGTCAGGACGTGCCGGTGAGCCGGATCAGCTTCGCCGATGCTTACAAATGGATCCGACATGCGGGTCCCGACGACACATTGCCGACATTGCTGGTGGTCCCGCTACGCCCCAACCGTGCGGAGCCGCGATGCAGGAAGCGGAGACCCAAACAGTACGATTTGATGAGCAAGCCGAGAGACGAGTTGCGGAGAAAGCTACGAAATGACGCGAAAAAGGCTTAACTTGATGCCATTAGGGAGTGGGGTGGGATGTTGATGAGGAAAGTCAGAAGTTAGAAGTCAGAAGTTTGATTGGGGGAATGGCATTGGGGGATGGGGCCGCGAAGATTTTGGGGAGTGTAACTTACTTTCTGTAAATTAAGTCAGCCACCGTTCGCATCGATCAAAGGTTTACCGGACTTTTGACCAAAGGAGACGAACGATGGCTGCGACAGAGAATATCGACGGGATCGTGGAATGCCTGCAAGGGCTGTTTTCGGGCAAAGAGGGCCTCAAGCGGCTGCTGGAGACGGTGGTGAACATTGGCATGCGTGAGGAGGTGTGTGCCCATCTGGGCGCTGAGCCTCACGCCCGCCAGGAAGCACGCCGTGGCTACCGCAACGGCAACAAGCCGCGGATGCTGTCCACTCGGGCCGGAGAGCTGGAATTGTCGGTTCCGCAGGTGCGTGGCTGCGAGCCATATCACCCCAGCATGTTCGTGAAGTGGCAGCGGAGCGAGCGGGCGCTCCTGGTGGCGTGCGGCGAGATGTACTTCCAGGGCGTCAGCACCCGCAACGTGCAGAACGTGCTGCAGGAGATGTGCGGATTGGATGTATCGTCCATGACAGTCAGCCGGGTGGCGGCGGAGCTGGATGAGAAGTTATTGGAGTTCCAGCACCGTTCGCTGGGCCACACGGCCTGGGAGTACCTGATGCTCGACGCCCGCTACGAGAAGGTGCGCGTGGAGGGGAAGGTGGTGAGCCAGGCGGTTTTGACGGTGGTGGGGTTCACGGTGGGAGGCCGCCGGGAAGTGCTGGACTGGCGGGTAGCCGACAGTGAGAGCGAAGAGAGCTGGGGAGAAGTATTCCGGTCGCTGAAGGACCGGGGGCTCAAGGGTCTCAAGGCGATCGTGAGCGACGCCCACAGCGGGATCCGGGCTGCGATCGCCCGCCACTTTCAGGGGGTGGTTTGGCAGCGTTGCCGGGTGCATTACAAGCGGGAGATGGGCCGCAAGGTGTCGTACAAGAAGCTCAAGGAGTTAAACAAGGACCTGTCGGCGGTGTTCGCCGGGGAAAGTAAGAGCGAGTGCCTCTTGCGTGGCGAGGAGATGGCAAAGAAGTGGGAGAAGAGCAGCCCTGCGGTGGCGGCGATGCTGCGGGAGGGGCTGGAAGACTGCCTGGCGGCCGAGTCGCTGCCGGAGCACCACCGTCGTCGTCTGCGGAGCACGAACTTATTGGAGAACATGATGAAGCGATTGAAGAAGCGTACGCGGGTGGTGGGGGTGTTCCCCAGCCGCTCCTCGTGTGCACGACTGGTTGGATCGCAGTTGCTGGAACTGCACGAGGAGTGGCAGACCCAGGAGAAGGCATACTTTAACATGGAGATCGTGGGAGCGTGATGGCGTGATTTTCCCGGCTGCGTCCCATAACTCGCCTACGGCTCGTTACGGGACGCAGCCGGCCAGGCAATGATCGAACGACGGTGGTAGGAATTTACAGAAACCTTGTTGCACTACTAGATTTTGGGGCGCTGCGGCGCAACAAAACTTCGCCCAGCCCGCAAATGCAGTCCTATTATCCCTCACCATGAATCACCCCCAGCCATCAACCCTTGGACAACTGCGGAAAACTTCTTACCAGCCGATGAGCGTGAAGGACGAGATGCGCAAGAACCTGATCGCCAAGCTGCGATCGGGCGAGGAGCTTTTTCCCGGCATCATCGGCTATCGCGACAGTGTGATCCCGCAGATCATCAATGGCATTCTTTCCAAACATGATCTGCTTTTCCTGGGCCTGCGTGGGCAGGCCAAGACCCGGATTCTCCGCATGCTGCCGGCCCTTCTGGATGAGTGGATCCCGGTGCTGGTGGATGTGGACATCAACGATGATCCGATTCAGCCGATGACCAAGACGGGCCAGCGGGTGGTGGCCGAGCAGGCGGACGATGCGCGGATTGAATGGGTGCATCGGTCGGATCGATATCACGAAAAATTGGCGACGCCGGATGTCACGATTGCGGATTTGATTGGCGAGGTCGATCTCGTGAAGCACGCGGAAGGTCGGTATCTGTCGGATGAATCGACGATGCATTACGGCCTGATCCCACGCTCCAACCGGGGGCTGTTTGCGATCAATGAGCTGCCGGATTTGGCGCCGCGGATTCAGGTGGGGCTGTTTAACGTTTTGGAAGAGCGTGATGTGCAGATTCGGGGATATCCGATCCGGCTGAACCTGGATGTGTGCCTGATCTTCAGCGCCAACCCCGAGGACTACACCAACCGTGGGCGGATCGTGACGCCGCTGAAGGACCGCATCGGCTCGGTGATTCGAACGCATTATCCAGAGACAGTGAGCGAGGGCTTGCAGATTGCGAAGCAGAACGCGTGGATGGCGCGGGACGTGGGCGTGAGCACCAGCGGCGTGCAGGTGGAGATGCTGCCGTTCATGGGAGAGATCGTGGAGGAGGTGGTGCGGCTGGCGCGGTCGTCGCCGCACGTGAGCCAATCGTCGGGCGTGAGCGTGCGCACGAGCATCGCGAACCTTGAGACGGTGATGTCCAACGCCGAGCGGCGGGCGCTGCAGACGGGCGAGAAGCGGGTCGTGCCGAGAATCTGTGACCTCAATTATCTGGTGGCCAGTTGCCGGGGGAAAATCGAGATGACGCTGGCCGAGGAGGAGGGGGCGGAGGACAAGCTGATTAAATCTTTGACGGGTGAGGCGGTGAAGACGGTGTTTGGCCGGCATGCGTCGGCGGATGATTTTGAAGGGATTGTGGAGCAGTTCAAAGGCAACCTGACGTTCCCGGCCGGGGATGATCTGGATTCAGAGGAATTTGTGAACAACATGAAGGCGATCAAGGGCCTGACGCAGGGGGCGGTGCGAATGGCCAGGGATTTGGACCTGGACGTGAACGATGCTCCGACCATTGCGGCCCTTGGGGAGTTTCTGCTGGAAGGGCTGTATGTTCACAACCGGCTGAGCAAATACAATTCGAAGGGGAAGACTTTTTTCCGGCGGTGATTGTTCATCCTGATCGCGATAGTGCCTGCTCCAACCGCGATAACTCCTCGCGGGCGGTTTGGATCTCGCGCTCGCCGCGCAGGCGGGTCAGGGCGGTGATGAGGCATTCGCGGGTGCGCGTGTCGCGGCGGACGTAGCGGGCGTAGATGAGGCCGAGCATGAGCTGCACCTGCTCTATCTGCTCATAGTCGGGGTAATGCCGGAGAAATTGCTCATAAGCCTCGGCCGCGTGATTGAAGAGATGGTCGCTGAACATTTCGTTGGCGATGTCCAGCTGATTCTGCGCGGGAGGAACTGGCTGGCGTCGAGTTTTTTGAGGGTGATGAACAACGTGGTGGCGTGGGGGATGTTTCGGGCGGCGCAGCGCGGTCGATTTGCTCACGCAGCTCATTGATTCGATCGTGATCGGTTGTGGGCGGCTGGGCCTGCGCCGGGGGTGATGCGAATGGATCGAAGCCTTCGCGCACCAGCGCCTGATAAAGCCGGCGGCGGTGCCAGCGATGGATAAGGCCCAGCAAGTCCCAGGGGCTTCGCGGCAGGAGGTGAAGCGACAAGAGACCCATGCAGACGCCAAAACCAAAGAGCATGCCCGCCATGTGCGCTGCATAGGCCACGTTGCTCCAGGAGGTGAAGCTCATGGCCACGTTGAACAGAAATGCCACGAGGATGACGTACATGCTGGGAAGTTCGCGCGAGCGAAGGTTAAAGGTGGCGTGTGGGAAGAGGACGAGGTAGGCGCCGATGACGGCGCCGACCGCGCCGCTGGCGCCGAGCATTCCCCAGCCGCTTTGGAAGACGACGAAGGCGCAGGCCGCAAACATGCCGCTGGCGATATAGAAGGCGAGGTAGCCCAAGTGACCCAGCCGGAGGTTGACGTCGTTGCCAAAGATGTAGAGCACCAGGAGGTTGCCCAGCAGGTGCAGGGCACCCAGGTGGAGGAAGGCGTAGGTGAAAAAATTGAGCAGGTGGGGGTCGCGGGCGTTGAGCTGATAATGCGCGGTGAGCCAAGGCATGGCGCTGGCCGGCGAAGGTGGCGACGTTGACGAGGATCAGTGCCCAGTTCATCCAGGGGTGAGATGGCCAGGAGTTTGATGGCGCAGCGCCATGGGTGGGAAAGCTTTGGGGGTTTTAGCGGAAGGTGTAAGACGACACCCCCGCCACTTTACCCGCTGAAGACAGCCGCGACGAAGCGCGTCGGAGTTCAATTACCGGTTGTTTTTCACCATCTTCACCCGCCGCCCGCCCTCGCTCCATTCGACCTCGCTCATGTAGGATTCCATGAGCAGGATGCCCCGGCCGTGCAGCTTGCAGAGGTTTTCCTCGGCCGTGGGATCGGGGATGGTGCGGCGTTCGAAGCCGGGGCCTTCATCCTCGATGATGATCTCGGCACGGCGCGGGCCGATGTCGCAGTGAATGCGCACGCACTTGTTGGGGTCAAGCTTGTTGCCGTGTTTAATGGCGTTGATGAGGGCTTCTTCAAGCGCGAGGCGTATGGCGAACACGCTTTCTTCGTTGAAGCCGTGTTGAAGGGCGGCCTCGAGAATTTGCTCCTGCACCGTGCGGCCGGCGAGAAAATCCGATGAGATGGTGAAATGCAGTCCGCGTCCCGCGCTGGCCTTGGGCCGCCGGTTCCTTCCAGAACTTTGGCCATTGCCTGGGTTCATCGAAAAATCTCCTGCGAACCCGATTCCCAAGCCCCCATCACTCAAAGCTGCCCAACGCTTCAGCACGGCTGGGAAGGATGCGGAAGAGCCGGTTGAGCTTTGTAATCATGAATACTTCGAGGATCTGCGGCTTGATGTTCGATAGCCGAAGCTGTCCGTTTTGCTGCTTGATGCGGTTGTTGACGTTAATCAGCATGCCCAGCGCGGCCGAGGAAAGGTGATCGACGTTGGCGAAATCGAGCATGAGCCGCGGGCGGTCTTTGGTGGCGATCAGGTCGCCCAGCGCCTGGCCGATGTCGTTGATGTTCATCTCATCGAGGATTTTGTTCTCGGTGAACTCGACGACACTGATGTCCTTGTGCTGGCTGATGTTCAA
The DNA here is from genome assembly GCA_963788015.1 of uncultured Phycisphaerales bacterium. Classification (GTDB taxonomy): domain Bacteria; phylum Planctomycetota; class Phycisphaerae; order Tepidisphaerales; family Tepidisphaeraceae; genus JBBRHH01. The sequence continues at coordinate 725,096 of CAWBEY010000001.1, read as the reverse complement.
ACGTGCTGATGATTCCGACATGGCAGGGCTTCCGTAAAGGCTAACGCCGCTGACAAGCGGCCTGGCCGGCGAAGAATAGGATGGATCATTCCTCAACAGCCCTCGAATTCAGAAAGTAAGCCTGCTGTCGAATCGTGTCAAGGCGGACATTCGGGCGGCACGCGGGGCTTGCCTGTAAAATTGGAATTTGCCGGCAGTGCATTGCACAATGACTTTCCCTGTCACGTTTGAAGCTGGCCGGCCATTGTAGTGCAGATGGGTAAGCTTATGCAGGAAACGGATCTTCTTCGCCAGTATGTAAAGGATGGCTCGCAACGGGCCTTTGCACAGATCGTCGAGCGCTGACGTGAACCTGGTTTACTCGGCCGCCCTGCGGCAGGTGCGGCAGGATCAGGATGCCGAGGACGTCACGCAGGCGGTGTTTGTGGCGCTGGCCCAGAGCGCGGCGGGCCTGCGCGGTGACGCTGTTCTGGCATCGTGGCTGTTGACGACGACGCGATTCACGGCCCTTAATCACCTGAAGAGCGGCGCCCGCCGGAAGTATCACGAGCAGCAGGCCGCGGAGATGGCCAACGCCATGAAACCAACAACACCGGGGGAGTGGGAAGAGGTTGCTCCGGTGCTGGACGAGGCCATCGCGGAGCTTAGCGAACCCAACCGGTCGGCGCTGGTGCTGCGTTTCTTTGAGCGCAAGCACATGAAGGATATCGCGGTCCGGTTGAGCATCAGCGAGGATGCGGCCCGGCAGCGCGTGTCGCGCGCCGTTGAAGAGCTGCGCGGATTTCTCGGCCGGCGCGGCATCACCACCGCAGCGGCGGCGCTGGCGGCAAGCGTGGTGGCCAAAGGGGTGCAAGCAGCGCCGGCGGGGCTGTCACTTTCCATTGCGGCCGCAGTCGTGGCGAATGCGTCGCCCGCAGTTGCGGGGGCGTCGGTTGCTTCGGTGAGCACAAGCCCAGCGGGCGCTGTGCCGGCCGGCAAGAGTTTCGGCGCCATGTTGGGCACTGGCCAAGGGAAAGTCATTGCGTTGTCGGTGCTGGCTGTGGTGGTGGTTGGCGGGCTGGGGACGTTGCTGGCCAAGAGCATCTGGGGACGGGGCACGAGCCATGTGGTGGTTGATAATTCCGGGACGACGGGCGGCAGTGACAATGCTGCGCCGGCGGTGGAGGAAAAGCTGGCTGTGGGCGCGGCCGCCCCGGCGTTTAGTGTTCCCGCCGCTGATGGGCATAGCATCAATCTCGCCGATTACGCCGGCAAATATCTTGTGCTTCAGTTCTGGACTACCGGGGCGGGAAGCTCGTCTTTTGAGGCCAACGAGCTGACGCGGGTGTATGATCGTTTTCTGGGAGATTCTCGCTGCGCGATGCTGAGCATCAACGCAGACGCGCAGCCGGATGCCGCGCGGGTTTACCTTTCGCGGCGCAATATTGGCTGGACCCAGGCATTCGCCGGGGCATCGTCTTCGGCCAATGTCCCAGATGCATATCTTGCGACCGCGCGTCCGATCTATGTGATTGGGCCTGACGGCAAGGTGCTGGCGAAGAACGATGACGCGCGGGGGACCTATCGCGCGCTGGAAAAGTTTTTGGGCAAGAACCCAGCGCCGCTGCAGGGGGATGGGGTGGAGGTGGTGGCGGAGCACAACGTCCCGGCGGCCGCCACGGCGGAGTTCAAGTTTCAGACTATCCCGCCGCCGTCCGTTGATGATGCGGCCACCAATGCAACCTTCACCCTCGTAGATGGCGAAGCGAATCCAAAGACGTCGCTGGCGCATCTGCACGATGGTTTGGCGGCCACTGGTCCCGACGATCCGCAAAATGCCTTCTTCTTTAAGGAATGGTGGCTGGAAGGGCGGTTTTCGATCGACCTGCTTCGGCCGATCGACATCGCACAGATCAATTCATATTCGTGGCACAAGGACGTTCGTTGGCGCAGATTTACAAGGTGTACGGGACGAATGGGGAAAGCTTTGAGCCAAAGCCGAAGCTTGGGGTTGATCCGACCACTTGCGGCTGGATGTATCTTGCGGCGGTCGATACTCGCGTGCAGGGGGCCGCGCCAGGCGGGCAGGATGCGGTGAGCATTCGCGGAAAGAGCGGGACCGTCGGCCGGTTCCGTTATCTGTTGTTTGTGATGTTCGTCACCGAGATCAACGACGGCCACGGCAACACGTTCTACAGCGAAATTGATGTGATGGAGCGAAAGCCGTAGAAACGGTGTGCGCAGATGTTTCAAATCCCGATGGATCGATTTCCCCGGCCGTGTGCGCGAGCCTTTTCTTTGTTGGAGATGCTGATCGTTGTCGGCATTGTCGCGTTGTTGATCGGGTTCTTGATGCCGGCGCTGAGCGCCATCAAGACACGGCGCAGGACATTCAGTGCAAGGCGACGTTGCGTAACCTTGGGCAGGCGGCGCAGCTTCATGTGATGGATCATCAAGGCTATCTTCCGGCGGCGGGTTGGCATTGGGCGCCGGCGCAGGGCTTGGTGAATCCGGTTGGACTGGATGATCCGAGCAGCGTTCACTACACCTATTACACGGATGATCTGGAGCAACGGCCGGTCCCGGTTACGGTTGCTTCTGCGCTGCCGCTGGGCGTTAGCGTCCGCCTGGATAGCCGGGTTCATCTGCAACAGGACATGGCGAAGGAAGAACTGCAAAGGCTTTTTCGATGCCCAAGTCAACCCGCGCCGCTGGCGGGGATGAGCCAGAAAGAAGATGGGCCGGGATGGACGGTGCCGAAGGATGTTTCGAGTTATGTTTTTAACGAGGCGATTCTGGGGCGGCGGGAAAAGCGTGCCGATCGGGACAACTGGCCGGCCGGCAATATCAGCCACATCAGACAGCCGTCGATTGTGTTTTTGGCCATGGACGGCCGGCCTCGTGACATGGACTTTGACAACTGGCTTATGGTGCCCGACGACGGCCCGAACGATACGCTGTATGACTTCAAGTTGATGGTGAATGGGAATCGTGGCTATGGCCGGGAGACGCTGGATTATCTGCGTCACCAGTGGAAGGCGAATGTGCTGTTCGTGGACTTTCACGTGGATGCGGTTCCGATGACGGATTCGGGGCTTACCACTGTTGGAACGTCCATGGGCATTCATTGAACTTTTCAGTACGGCTGAATCTTCATGGCGATTAGAGACATCCGTCGTTGGCAATGGCTGTTGATCTCGCTGCTGGTGGGTGCTGGCCTGGCGTGGGCGCACCGGATTGACGGCGACCTGATCGCGCGGTTTGGGGTGGCACTCAACGATCAGGAACGTTTTGAGAGGCGCTGACGACGGATTTCCATGGGGAGCGGCTTTTCAAAAATATAACGGTCTATCCCTTCGCGCCGCCCCTGGGGCAGAAGGGGGTGATGTATATCGTGAGCGGCGACTATTTTGATGGCCAGCTTGAAACGCTCGATGCTTCGCATCGCCAGGCGGTTTGGCGGCGGGCCTGTTTTATCGCCCCGACGCCGTTTCATCCGCTGGACCGGCAGGTGGGGCAGTTTGCGATGAACGCGACGATTTTGGATTATCTGGATCGGCTGGGGGCGAAAGGCGTGGGGTATCGGTATGCGTGGTGGGACCATCCGGGATGGATCTGGACGATCTGGCTGGGCGGGAGTGTGGTTGTGATTGGAATTCTGTGGCCGACGGTGATCAACCTGATTGCTTTTGGAAGCGTGTGGCGGCCGAGGGGAGAGCATGTGAATATCTTTCAGTCGAAGTCTGCCGCCGGGCCGGCGCTGGAGGCGGGCGGAGTGGATTTGACGGACGTGGTTGCGATAGGCGATGCGATGGAGGCGAAGCTGGCGGCCGGTGGGGGGGAGGCTTTGGCCGGTACGGAGGGTGAGGCGGCGGGGAACCAGACGCGGCCGCTTTCAGCGGCCGAACCATTGCGAGGGTCTGTACCGCCTACGCAGACGGACAAGGAATTTGGGGCTGGACGGGACGATTTTTATCCGACTGAACGTGCTGGGCGGGCGGGGGACAAATAGGCTCGCTTTTTTATTTTGGTTCTTTGGCTCGCGCTGAGAGGAACGCGGCGGCCGATTCTTCGGCGCGACGAAGCCGATGTGCTGGGCGCGGTCGTAGACCAGGAGGTGGGTGGCGGTTTCGCCTGCGCCGCCGAGGTTGGCGCGGTGGTTGTGTTTGAAATAGGCGCCGACGGGGGCGATGACTTTTGTCCAGGTTTCCCAGGCGCCTTCGCCCAGGCCTTTGGACGTGCCGTCGTTCCAGGCGACATCGTCGTCTTCGTCATCCCACCAGAAGGCCACCCAGCGGGCCTTGCCTGTGTAGCCCAAATCGCGCGAAGCCGGCGGGGTAGACGCCGCGGACGGCCATGAAATCCATTGGCATGACGACGTTTTCATCGGGCATTTGCACAGGCCTTTCTTTGATTGTCACCAGCCGAATGACAACTGCACCTTGCCATTGTGCCCAGTGTAGCCGCTGGCCAGATCGGCCGAGTAGCCGATGCGGAGCGACCCATTTTTGCCGAGGAAGATTCCGATGCCGGCGCCGGGGGTCCAGTAGTGATCGAGCGCGCTGTCTTTGAGGAACTGGGTGTGGGTTGCGCTGGCGTCCAGCCAGAAACTATGGCCGACGCTGTAGGCCACGTCCAGGCCGTTCTTGACGATTTGCTGGTCGACGTCGTTGGGAAACTTGTAGCCGCTGACGGTGATGGGGGTGCCGTGGTAGAAGCCGATTTGGTTGGCCAGGGAAAACGTCAGGCTGCTTTGGCGTCCCTCCGCGCCGCCCAAGCCGATCTGGTAGGACAACAGGCTGGTGATCCCGCCGCCATAGAGCACGCCGCCGGCGACCAGATCCTCGGAGCCTGAGGCGGAGACGATGCCAAACGGCGACACCTGCCAAAGAAGCTGGCTGGTTCCTTCGCCGCTGAGGTTGGCGCCCCAATGGGTATTTATGATCTGGATGGGCACGCCAAGTTGGAAGCCGACGTCGAAGACGTCTGAACCTTCGAGGTTGCGATATTGGAATGGCACCGTGAGCGAGATGGCGGCCCGATCGCCAAGCTTGATGGCAGTGCTTAAGGCCGCCTCAAGATAGTAGCCGTTGCCGTCGTCGGTATCGAACGTGCCGCCGTTGAAATCCAGCCGCAGCTCCGGCGCGAGGCCAGTTGCATCGACTTCGCTGAAGGGGGGCCTGCCGTCAAAGCCGAAGGTGCGAAAGGAGGTGTCGGCGAGCCATGCCGTGGTGGCGCGGGGGTTGCCGTCGGAGACGGCCGTGAGGGACAACTGATTTACTTTCTGCTGGAAGCGCGCCGACTCATCGGCGCCGTTCTTTTTCACGAAGTCGCGAATCTGCTGGTTGACGTCGGAGCGGGTAGCGCCGGTGAATGTGTGGTTGAATCCGGTGGAGGGGATGCGCAGGTTGACGGCCGTGCCCGAAGCGTTTGAGGTGAAGATGGCCGCGTTGTATACGCCGGCGTAGCGGAGTTGGCCGACGAAGGATTGGCCATTGAAGGAGGCGAACTGGTTTTCGGCTTTGGTCAGGTTGTCGGTGAGGGTGACGAGGTTTGTGCCCTGAACGGAACGGGAGATGGGAGTGCCGGAAGTTGTCTGTGCATCTATTTCCAGCAGGTCGTGCGCGTGTGTTGTGGAGATGAACAGCAGCAGCAGTGCGACGCCGCCTGAGATTTGCTTCAACACGACAGCCTCCATTCGCATCCCGTGATGCTCTTTTCAGGCGTTTAAGGTGGTTTGTCAAGGTTCTTTTGGAATGCGGATTTCGGATTGGGGATTGCGGATTTGATTTTTCACCAAGGAGTCACGGAGGAGGAGAGGAGCTTTACTGCGAAGATGCTGAGAAGCGCAGAGATTGGGAGGTGAAGTCGTCCCATGGGGATGGAAGAGTAACCTCTGGTTCCCCTCTCGTCCCGTGCGATGGGTGGCATCGCTACCGGATGCGTCCATTGCTAACATTTTCCTATCTTATGGGGTGGGGGAGGTGCAAGGACAATCTGGCGGAATATTGATCACGAATCGCACGAATCGTCCCTACGCAGGAACGAATTGTCGGGAGACTTGGTGCGGGTGGAGGTGGAGGGATGCGGACGCAGGCGGAGGGCTGGTGGGGGAGGTGGCCAGCGACTGAGGGGCGAAAACACGGCGCCGCCGATGTTGGCCAGACGCAGGTCGGGCCAGGGCATCGACTCGCCTCCGCGCCGAAGTGAGGCGGCCAGAGCTTTTGCGAATCGGCCTAAGCCCTTGAGTCGCTGGGAGAGGGAGGCGTGGGCTGTGGCGTTGGGCCGAAACAGGAGTGCGGTGACGTCGTCGGCGAGTTCATTGCCTTCGGTGGCCAGCGCCGTGAGGATTGCGCCGATCAGCGTCTGGGGCGAGCTGACATCCAGTTTCTTTAAGACTGCGCAATAAGCCCTCCTGGCCGAGCCAGTCGCCGGTGGGTGTGCGGGCTTCGGTGAGGGAATCGGTGAAGCAGAGGACCAGATCATCCGCGTTCAGGTCCACGTCGAACTGGTCGTAGGCGCAGACTTCGGTGATTCCCCATGGAAAGTTTCCGTGGCCACTGTCGCACCGGTCGAGGACCTCCCATTGTTGCCGGCGTGAGTCATAGAGCATGGGCGGCGGATGGCCGGCGTTGCAGATGGCCAGGTGGCGCGTGGGGCCGAAGAACGTGGCGGCCACGGCGGTTGCGAAGAGGCCGCCCTGGGCGAGGACTGAGAATTCGGCGTTGAGGGAACGCACGAACTGGGTTTGATCGAGGTAGTTTACGTACTTGCGCATGAGGGCTCGGAGTCGGCCGGCGGTGCCGCTTACGACTTCGCCGTGCCCGCTGACGTCGGCGACCAGCATGCGCGTGATTCGGCCGGTGGCGCAGGATGAAACGTAATAGACGTCGCCGCCGCCCTCGGCGCCTTCGTAGGGCCTGCAATACACCCAGGCGTCCAGGCCGGCCATCACGACGCCAGCATCCACCGCCTGGTTGCCGCCCCAGACTTCCATGCACTGCATTACTTGATCGGGAGCAGCGCTCATTTTTCCGGGTCCTCTGATGTAGATTGGTTTGCCATTCTACTGCGAAGACGCGTTTCATGTGGTGTGCGGCTGGAGTTTGTGTACTAGCTGGTGCGGGTTTGGGAGATGCCGGTTGATTCGCTGTTGAAGGCGGGAATTGGTACGCTGCCGCAGACGCTGATCGGGCAACCGGCGAGACGGAACGTGCCGGATGTTATCGAAGTCATGAGACGTCATTTGAAAGGTACTGTCATGGTTCATAGTTTTACGCGGGTCGGGTTTCTCGGGTTGCTGATCGCCGGCGGTTTTGCCGCAGGGCCACGACTCGCAAACGCAAGCCCTGACATCGACAAGATCGTGGCCGAGGTGCGCGACGGCAACAAGGCCCGCGACACCGAGCGCGCCCAGCAACACGCAAGCGACGATGCTCTTATCGAAGCCAAAGCACAGCAAAAGGCGGCCATCATCGCCACCACCCAGCCATCCAATGATCGCGTGCGGGCGCTGGAGACGGAACTGGCGCGGGTCAAGGCAGACCTCGCCGAAGCGCGGGCGCAGGTGGCCGGGTTAGCGGCTGAGCGCGACGCCCTCCGCCGCCAGTTGCGGGGACAGTGAACAAAGCGAAGGCTATGAAACCGCCAGCGGCGCAGTGCTGAAGGCCAGCCCGCACTCCGGACACCGCTCGACACTGGCCCGAAGATCGTAGCCGCAGTTCTGGCACATATTGTGGCCGCGGCGCTGGCGTCGCCTGCGGGCCGCGCAGCCAGAGGGTGGGACAGGGAACGGCCATCAGCCCCCAGAACCACAGCGGTGTTTCGAGGAAAGCAAAGCTGCCGCTCGTGCCGAGGATCGGATTCGGCCGGCTGATGCCCATCGTAAAGCCAAGATGACTCACTTCCCGCGGCACATAAACCAGAGTGGCCTCGCGCAGTTCCTTCACCTCCGCATTGGAAAGCGAGCCCGTTTCAGCAACCTTGTCCGACTTGACGCAAATGCTGCTGAGCAGAAAAAAGACACGTGCACGATGGGCGCCGACCACCTGCATCCCCCTGGGAAGATAAAAAGTGGCAAGGCTCGCAGTCTTCCGGCCGCGAACCCAAAGGGCCAGCGTGGCAACCATCAGCAGGACGGAGCAAACGGCCAGGAGAAGTAGCAGGAGGCGCTTCATGGGCGGGTGGTGGCGGTGTGATAATGGCGAAGGAAATGCGCGATTTTCTGGTGGTTTTTTTCCGTCTCCAAGATGAACAAACGACACTGCCAATAATGCACGGAAGGAGAATAGTCGGCGCTCCTGTTGGATAGTGCTGCATCTATGCCCATCAGGATATTTGCAACTGGACTGGGCATGTCGGAGATACCCAGATTTTCGTCATAAACGGTCGCGCCGGCGGAGCCGCCGTGGCCAGCGACGCCTCTTTCATCAACAGGTGCGGAATGACACGATCAACCCCCGCCCGGCGCTCCTCGGCCGAAAACTCCTGCACGACAGGCGGGGCTGCGGCCGGAATCAGACGGTGCGCCAGCACAACCACGACCGCAACCAGCGCAACCACGGCCTGTTGTTTCACCACGGGTTCTCCACGCTGCGATGCGCACTCAAATGCCAATCAATCAAACGCCAGAATGACTTTCCAATGCACGCCGGTCAAGGCCGCGTGGCCGCGAACTGGGCCTCAGGATGGCGCAAGCGAAACTCCGAGCGGCTACTCGTATTTCATCTGGTCCATCCAGCACATCGATTTCGGGCGAATGTTTGCCAAAGAAAACTCCACCACCGCCCCCCCCCGCCTTTCCACTAGCAACTCAATACCAGCAACTAGCAACTTCCTTCTCCCCTGTCTTTTTCTCCAGTTTCATATCTCCTGTTATACTCCCCCCTCCAAAGATGCTCGAATCCATCACCCACCGCCGTTATCTCGTCCCGTTCAAGGTCGCCCGGTTGCCCCAGCAATTCACGGACGTCCTTGTCATCGGCGGCGGTGTGGCCGGCCTGCGCTCGGCCATCGCCGCTTCGGAATTCGCCGACGTTCTGGTTCTCACCAAAGACACCATCGACCAGTCCAACACCTGGTACGCTCAGGGTGGCATCGCCGCCGTGCTCGACCCGGCCGACAGCTACCAGAACCACGCCCACGACACCGAAGAAGCCGGGGCGGGTTTATGCGATCAGCGGGCCGTTGAGATTGTCGTGCGCGAAGGGCCGGAGCGCGTGCTTGAATTGCTTTCGTGGGGCGCGAAGTTCGACAAGCAGGCCGGCAATCCACACGATCTGGCGTTCGGCCGCGAGGGCGGCCATTCCTTTGCCCGCATCGTTCACGCCATGGGCGATGCCACCGGCAAGGAACTCGCTCAAACCCTCATCAACACCGTGCGCGGCCGGGAGCAGATTCGCATCTCCGAAAAATCGTTTCGTCATCGACCTGATCACGGAAGATGGGCCTGCGAAAACCGCCCGATGCCTGGGCGCCCTGGCCCTCATCGACGGCCACGTCAACGTCATCTGGGCCAAGCGGACCATCCTCGCCAGCGGCGGCGCGGGCCAGCTCTATCGCGAATCCACCAATCCCAAAATCGCCACGGCCGACGGCCACGCCATGGCCTATCGCGCCGGCGCAACTCTTCAGGACATGGAGATGGTACAGTTCCATCCCACCACGCTCTACGTCGCGGGCTCAAGCCGCGCCCTGATCACCGAAGCCGTGCGCGGCGAGGGGGCTTATCTGGTGGATCACGATGGCCATCGCTTCATGCCCGAATATCACCCGATGGCCGAGCTTGCCCCGCGCGACATCGTCAGCCGCGGCCATCGTCGAGCAAATCCGCAAAACCCATTACACCCACGTCTTCCTGGATGTGCGGCACCTCGAGCCGGAAAAGTTTCGCGCCCGCTTCCCCCAATTGGCCCGCCTGCTCGATGAATTCGAAATCGACTGCTCGAAGGATCTCATCCCGATCCAGCCGGCCGCCCATTACATGATTGGCGGCGTTGATGTCGATGAGATGGGGAAGACCAGCCTCAAGGGTCTCTATGCCGTCGGCGAGGCCAGTTGTTCGGGCCTTCACGGCGCAAACCGTCTGGCTTCCAACTCACTTCTCGAAGGCCTCGCCTTCGGCGCACGCTCCGGTACCGATGCCGGCAAGGCCGCCCTGGCCGACGATGACAAGATCAAGTTCCCCCAGCATCTGGAGCATCGCATCGCCCCCTCGTCCAAGTCCGAACTTGACATCGTTGATGTCAAAAGCAGCCTGCGCAGCATCATGTGGCGCAATGTCGGCATCGAGCGCGATGGGCGACCGCCTGGTCGAAACCCGCGAAATCATCGCCTTCTGGAGCCGGTATGTGATGGACAAAACCTTCGAGTTTGCCACGCAGCAGGCCGGGGCAATCGCCGGCTGGGAATTGCAAAATATGTTGACCACCAGCGCCCTGATCGCGACGGCCGCATACTCGCGAACGGAGTCGCGCGGCGTCCACACCCGCACCGACTGCCCCGGCCGGGATGATGAACACTGGCGCCTCCACCTCCTGTGGAAACGGCCGGGGGAGACGCCGATACCAAGTCCGCTGGGGTGAGCCCTCCCACTGGCCACTCCACCGACCCCCCGCTAAACTACCGCCCCGACAATACGCCCCGACGCAAAGGCACATTCATGATCGACAAAATCTTCAAAGCGTACGACGTTCGAGCCATCTATCCCGACTTCTTAAACAAAGAAACCGCCTGGAAAGTCGGCCACGCCACCGGCCAATTTCTCAAGCGCAGCCGCCAGAACCTCGCCCCCGCCCAGCGCGTGAAAATGGAAGACACCGTCGTCGTCGGCCGCGACATGCGCCCCCACTCCCCGGAGCTTGCCGCGGCCCTCATCGAAGGCCTGCGCTCCACCGCCATGAACATCGTCGACATCGGAATGATCGACACCTCCATGATCTACTTCGCCATCAATCACCTCGATTGCGTCGGCGGCGTGCAAACCACCGCCTCCCACAACCCCATCCAGTACAACGGCTTCAAAATCTCGGGCCCCAAGGCCAAGCCCATCGGGGCGGCCACCGGCCTGGACGACATCAAGCGCATCACCACCACCCTCCGCGTCGGCCAGACCGGCACCAACGGCAAAATCCAGGAGCAAAATCTCTGGGGCCCGTACAAAGACCACGTGCTCAAGTTCCTGAACCTGCCCCGCAAGCTTCGCGTCGTCGTCGATGCCTCCAACGGCATGGGCGGCAAGATGGTGCCTGCCCTTTTCGGCGATCAGGTCAACCTTGAAATCATCCCCCTGCTCTTCGAAACCAACGGCGCTTTCACCCACGACCCCAACCCGCTGGTCGAATCGAATCTCGCCATGCTGAAGGAGAAGATGGCCCAGGAGAAGCCGGAACTTGGCGTCTGCTTCGATGGCGATGCCGACCGCTGCATCTTCGTTGACGAAAACGGCAAGACCATCAGTTGCGATCTTACCACCGCCCTGCTCGCCCAGGACTTCCTGAAGAAGAAGGAAAACAAGGGCGCCACCATCGTCTACGATCTGCGCTCCAGCCACGCTGTGGCCGACGTCATCACTGAATCGCGGCGGCATCCCCCGCCGCGAGCGCGTCGGCCACTCGTTCATGAAAAAAACCCTCGCCGACACCAACGCCGTCTTCGGCGGCGAGCTGTCCGGCCATTTCTATTTCCGTGACAACTACTTCGCCGACTCCGGGGCCATCGCCTTCGCCCGCGTCCTGTCCATCCTCGCCGCGCAAGACAAGCCGATGAGCGCCCTGATAACCCCCCTCGACCGCTACGCATGCAGCGGAGAAGTAAACTTCCGCGTCGACGACCCTGACGCCGAAGATGCGCGACCTGGCCGAGGCGTATAAGAAAGGCCGCGTCGATTACCTCGACGGCATCACCGCCGAATTTGGCGACTGGTGGTTCAACGTCCGCAAGAGCAACACCGAGCCGCTGCTCCGATTGAATATCGAAGCCCCCACGCGCGAGATGCTCGCCCAGAAGCAAAATGAGCTGGAACAAATGCTGGGCAAGCCGCTCGTCGGGCATTAACGCTTTTTCCAATATTGGAGACGCCGTGCGCATCGCTCAAACCATCCTCCTCTTTGTCTTCTTGATCGCTGGCGGTTGTGCGGCCAACAAAGCCGCGCCCACCACGCACCCCGCTCCCAACGCCGCTGACCTCTATCGGCAGGCGTTCGCAAGCCTCCCCGACTCCACCCACGAACCCATCCTGCGCGACTGGGACAGTGTTGCATTGGACGGATCGACGGCCGAGTTTCTCAAGCAGCACGCCGCCGCCATCGACCTGTTTCGCCAGGCCACCGCCATCAACAACTGCGACTGGGGCAAGCTCGTCGAAGGCCGAACCTATACCGCCGTTGCCCGCCTCGCCCCCGCGCGCTCGCTGCGCATTCTGTTGCAACTGAACGCCCGCCAGTTGATCAAAGATGGCCACGTCAGCGAAGCCTTCGACGACTTCGCCCGCCTCCTGACGATGTCGCGCCAGGTGGCCGCCGGCGACGTGGTCGTCGCCCGCCTGAGCACCGACGCCCACTTCGATGCAATCCTCTCGCAGGTTGCCCAGGCCCTTCCAGACACCCCGCCGGACATCGTTCGAGCCTTCGCCCGCGCGTGGAAGGCCCAACCCGCCCCCGAGCCCTACACCGCCGCCCTTCGCCGCGAGATGCCTTTTCTCAAGCCCGTGCTAACTGAGGTGGCGAAGGAAGGCTCAGACAAGCTGCTGGCCCGCGATGGCGAGCTAACGATGATGATCAGCTTCACCGCCTTCGATGAAACCGACGAGCAGCGCGCTGCCCGTGTCAAAGTCGCCCGCGATACATGGCTCGATCCCCAGAAGCGCCAGGCCGCCATCGACGCCCTGCCTGCCCTGTGGGAAGAGTCCATCCGCGTCCTGGAGTTGCCGGCCTACAAGTACCAGGCCGCCTTTAACAAACTCCAGAAGCGCATCGAAGATCACCCCTTCTACTTCTTCGCCCCCCAGGTCGAATTCCTCCACGACCGCGCCAAGTCCTACACCGTCCGCCGCGCGTTTCTCGACGCCGCCCTGGCCATCGCCCTCGACGGCAAAGAAGCCGTGGCCACCATCCCGGACCCGGCCAGCGACGGCCCATTCCGCTACACAGAATCCGGCCGCACCTACGAGCTGCGCAGCGAACTCGAAACCAACGGCCACCAGGAAGTACAGCGCAGTCGGCCACGGAGACCCGGACCCCCAGTAGCATCCGCACCTTTTACAGCTATCCAAGCCCCAAAGCCGACCACCCCCACGCTATTGCTCCTGCGACCCCGAGCCCACGACCGCCTTGGGCTTGGCCGCGCGTGACTTTTTCAACTCCTGCCGGATCATCTGGCGCGATTTCTCCGGCGAACGGTCAAGCAGATCCTCCAGACGCCTGTCCAACTCATCATTTCGACGGACGAGGCGGTCGTATTTGGTCTTGCTGTCCGAGTTAACCCCCGCATGCTTGGCGCCTGTAGTTGTGGATCGAGGGCGCCATTTTTCACTTTTCCGAGATGGCGGGAGAGGCGGGCAACCGACTTGGGATCGTTTTTGGCCGAGGCGGATTTAAGCCGTGTGAGCAGCAGATCGGCCACATCGCTGAAGCGCTCAGCGCCGATGAGCGGATCCGAATTGCGCGAAAGCCAGATGCCGTTGTCGAGCAGCTTGGCCCCCAGTTCCTGCTCGTCGGCCGGGAGAGCGGCGCTGGCAAGCGTTTGACGCAGAGCGTCGGCCTGCCCCTGGAAGATCTGCGTGCGCTCGGCCGGGGCGGCGTCGGCCAGATCGACGTTCCAATCAACAAGCCGGTCCACAACCGAATCCGCCGGCCCGGCCGCGTAATGACCCATCAACAGCCACCCAGCCAAGCCAATAAGCAGAAGGATCGAAGCGGCCGCCGCCAGCGCAAATCGGGGCTGGCGAAGGCGGGACGTCAATTTCAAAATCCGTGTAGCGAAGGAAAGATGAAGCTCCGCTGGCGTGGTCTGTCGGACGACCTTTGATTCCGTAAGCTGCTGGAGAAACGTCTGCTTCGCTTCGGAAGCCGCCGCCGGGACTGGAAGCGCGCGGGCGGCGGCTTCCATCTCACGAATGTTGGCGACGAGTTGACGACAGTCGGCGCACGACGCCAAATGGCCCGTCAGATCGGCTGGAAGCGAATCGGCCGCCAGGTTCTCAAGGGCGAAGATGTCGTCGTGGGCGTGGGTGCAGTTCATGTATTCGCCTGTATCAGTCATGCTCGGACGGTTGGACATATTTATGCATAAGCCGCATCAGCGTTCGTCGGGCCTGAAGCATGTGCCATCTCGCCGTTTCTTCGGTGGCGTCGATGGCTTGTGCGATCTCGCGAAAGGACAATTCCTCACGCGTTCGCAGCAGGAACACCGCCCGCTGCGTTTGAGGAAGCTGGGCCAGGGCACATTCGAGGGCAGCGGCCAGTTCTTGATTTTCGATGGCTGCGCCCGGTTCAGGATCGTCGGCCGGCGTTTCTTCCACGGGTACGGCGTCCGACGCTGCCAAGCCAGACGTCGCGGCGCTTCGGGCATTTTTCCTGCGTCGGCCGTCCAGGAAAGCGTTGGTGGCGATCCGCATCAGCCACGACCGGAGGTTGGTGCCGGGTGCGAAGGAGTCGCCGCGCTGGGCCGCACGAAGAAACGTCTCCTGCACAAATCCTCGGCCTCATGGCGGCTTCGCGCCAGCCGAAACACCAGGCCAAACACAGCATCCCAATGGTCCGCCACCCACGTGGCGATGCGAGCGCGGGTTGCTGCGTCCAACGCATCGGGTCGTATCCCATCCGAAATGTCAGGCGGGATGGGAGAGGCCGGGAAATTCGGGTCCAAACAACCTTCCTGCAAGAGAGTCAACGGATCAACGGTAACGGCGTTGGGATAATTTCGGAAAAATTTGACCAACGAAGTTTGAGGAGGTGCGTTGTACTGGTGAGACTGGGAGCAGAGGTGCGATGTGGTATGCTCTGCTGATGACCCGGAACGTTATTCATTAAGGAGTTGATCATGTCGATGTGGACCAAAATTCTGGTGCCGGTGTTGATGTTGGGCCTCGTGGGCGTGGCCGAGGCCAAGGGAAACAAGGGCGGCCAGAAGAAAGACAAGCCGCTGGTGGGCGCCGTGGTAAGCGTGGCGGATGATGGCAACAGCGTCGTGGTAAAGGCCGGCAAGAAGGCCACCGCCACCGAGACAACCGTTCAAACCAGCATCTCCACGGCCGTCGAGATCGACGGCGTGAAAGGCAAAGCGGTAAAGGACCTGTCAGTCGGCGACAAGGTGAAAGTCACCCCATCCACAGGACTGGCCGTTGAGATCAAGGCAACCCACGCAAAAGGGAAACACGAGAAGAAGGGCAAGGGCGTCTGATAATACCGCCCAGAACTGCTCAAAGAACAAGGCCGCCGGCTCATTGGAGCCGGCGGCCTGATGTAATTATACGACTATAAGCCGTTACAAATTCGGAACTTAAGGAGGCATATTAAAGGATGCCTGCTGCACTCGCTCCAAGCCTCCCAGTCGGCCGCTTCGGGTCAAGGAAAGGGCTGGCTGACGGCCGAATCGCATTGACGCTTGGTATTTGAGGCCCGATGATTAGTTCGAATGCTGTACAAGCCCAGCAAGGTCAAGCGCTTCGATTTCCCGGCGGGAAAGATCATCGCCGGGAAGTATGTGATCGAGCGACCCTTGGGCAGCGGCTGGGAGGGCGAAGTCTACGCAATCGTGGAACGTGCCACCGGCATCCGACGGGCCGCGAAATTTTATTACCCCCACCGCGACCCCATGGGCAAGGCCGCCATCGCCTACGCCCGCAAACTCGACGCCCTTCGCCACTGCTCCATCCTGCTTCAATACCTGCACCAGGAACTCGTGCAGGTGCGGCGAAAGAAAGTGATGGTGGTCATCAGCGAATTGGTGGAAGGCAAAAAGCTCAGCGAGTTTCTCATCGAGCAACCCCATAAACGGCTCAGCACTTTCGAAGCCTTGCACGTCCTGCACGTGCTGGTGCGCGGCATCTCGCCCATTCATGCCCTGGGGGAATATCATGGTGACATTCACGATGACAACATCATGATCCGCCGGCAGGGTGTGACATTTGAAGTGAAGCTGTTGGATTTTTTTGACCTTGGCCGGCCGACCAAGTCGAAGATTCATAAGGACGTGTTGAACCTCATCCAGGTCTTTCACACGATCGTCGGAGGCCGAAAAAACTACCGCCGCCAGCCACAGGTGATCAAGGACATCGTGCGCGGCCAGAAAGATTCATTGATCCTGGAGCGGTTTGAGAGTGCGGGGGATATTCAGAGGCATTTGGAGGGATTGCGGTGGTGAGGGGGTGGGGAAATGAAGAATGACGAATGAGGGTGCGAATTGTTATTGGCGCTCCTGACAAACCCTTTCATGGAAGTGGGCCATACGGTTCGCCTTGGGTTTTTACTATTAAGGCGCGCACTTGGCGCTTCCATTCCTGATATTTAGGTTGGAGATCTTCGGGAATCGTCTGGGTGGTTTCGAAGCTGGGGATTTGGGTGGAGGTGTAGCCAAAATCATCCGTGAGAATCTTGTTGTACTTGTCGAAAAGTTCCTGCTCGTGTTTGAGAAGAGTGGTTTGCTCGCGAATGAAGGCCGCATCAGACGCGCCTTCGATCTTTGGTTTGATCTCGTCGATCTGGTCCTGGTGGATTTGACGGGCCTTCACCAGCTTGGTGATGCGGTCCCACCAGAGCGTGCGATATTCGTCGGCCACGAACTTATCGATGTCCGGTTTGAGAGGGGTTTTCGGATGGCTGTAAAGGAAACGTTCAGCCCCATTGATAGCGGGAGCGGGAGCCCGACCGCCCACAAGGCTCCAGAGCTCGGCGTTGCTCTCGATGCCGGTGACCGGCACGGTGGTGGCCGGGTCGCCCGGCTCGGTGCCGTTGTCCTCAGGCTCAGGAGTCGAGCGGGGCTTGCCCGCCGACGCGATTGTGCGGCTGGAGGGCTTGCGGGGTTTGGCGGGCTTGGTGGTGGCCATACTAAAAACATCCGAACCCCGCCCGCCGCCGCCGGTGGGCGCGGGTTTAGGCGTAGCAGGGGCCTGGGCCTTGTTGGCGACAAAGTAAATGAGCAGGCCGCCGCCCAGCAGAACGGCCGCAACGCAACCAACGGCCAGGCCAACCATCGAACCGGCCTGCTTGCTCTGAGGACGCCGATGCGGAACGGTTGTTGTAGTGGCAGCGCCGGCCGGCCAGCCCGCTTCGGCGTCGCCCTGCTGGAAAAAGCCGCTGTCGTCAGAGGCGGCAAAAGCTGGGGGTTGGCCGGGGGCGGCAGAGGGCTGGGGCGGATGTGGCGACTCAACCCGGGCGGGGTTCCGAACGGGCGGCGCAGTGGCTCGGCCGACCCCCAGCGGATCAACTTCAAGGGCCGGTGCCTTCGAGCCGGTGCCGAGGGTGATGACGTCGCCAAGGTTGAGAAAGGTGGGTTCGGAGATTCGATTGCCGTTGACGAAGGTGCCGGTGGGGCTGTCACTGTCCTGCAGCACCCAGCGGCCCTCGAACTGGAACAGGAGGCAATGGGAGAGGGCGACGGTCGTGGAAGGGACTTGAACGTCGGCGGTAGTGCCCCGGCCGACGACAAGCGGTTCGTCCGCCGTGCGCGGGGGAGATCAAGCATGCGCGTGCCCAGGGCATGACGCAGACGCAGTTGGAGATTCATTGGCGCGATTCCTTTACGGGAAGTTTACGTTGTGTCCCGTGGGAATGGGAGGGGCAGCGGATTTGGGATCGTCGATTGCGGATTGCGGATTTGTGATTATGCGAGGGTTTCCTGGAGGATTTTGGCCGCCTGGTCGGCGCGGAAGCTGCGGAGCTTTTCTCGCAGATCCGGGCGCGTGTTGGCAAGGATGGCGATGGCGAGAAGAGCAGCGTTGGTCGCGCCGGCCTTGCCGATGGCCAGCGTGCCCACCGGGATCCCGGCCGGCATCTGAACCATGGCAAGAAGGGAATCAAGCCCCTTAAGCGATTGGCTCTCCATTGGCACGCCAAGAACGGGCACGAGCGTCTGGGCCGCGACAACACCCGCCAGATGGGCCGCACCGCCGGCGGCGGCAATAAACGCCTCCTGCGCCACGGGCCTGGGCATCGGCGATAAAGGCTTCGAGTTCTTTGGGCGTGCGATGGGCGGAGAGAACGCGGCATTCGTGCGGGACGTCGAACTTTTTGAGGGTGTCAGCCGTGGATTTCATCACGTCCCAGTCCGACTTGCTACCCATGACGACGGCGACGAGAAGAGGTTTGGATGAGGTCGATGATGGCATGGAGGGGGATATTAGGGCCGAGTCGTTGGGGTGGCAATGTGTAATGGTGGAGTTGTTTTATTTACAGAAAACGCGGCGACTGTTGTTGACCAGCCGCCGCGTGAGTATCAAAAAGTTCAGCCTGACTAGTTACTTCTTATCATCCGTCAGCGGCTTGATCAGCAAGTCTTTGAACTGGATTTCCATGGTGAAGCCCGCGTGGATCTGCAAGCCGATCAGGCCGTCTTTTACCGCCTTGGGGCTTTCATCCAACAGGTCTGTGGTCGTTTCGCCGTTGGTGCTGTAGGTGATGTGATTACCCTTGGCGATGACCACGCAGTCATTCCAATCATCCTTCTTGATGACCGCTTTCAACTCCTCGCTGGACTTGCCTAGTTTTTCGTTGGTGCGCTTGTTGTCGGCATCCCAGTGGGTTTTTTCGCCGCGATTGCTCATGACGCCCCGACGGCCCGCGCCGTCGGCTTCGTCGTAGATGATGCCGGTGTATACGTTCCCCGCATCGAAGTCGGCCTGGTAACCCGCCAGCTTTGAGGTTGCCGGATCGACCAGCTTAGAGCGGAACTGCACGCCGGAATTGCCCGTTGGGGTGGCCCACTTGTACTTGAAGTGCATCTCGAAATCAGAGAACGCCGCTTGGAAGATAAGGAAGGTCTGCTTCGAGGTTTCCTTGGTTTCAGCGCCGACGATCATGCCGTCCTTCACCGACCAGAAACCTTCCATCCCTTTCCAGCCGGTCAGATCCTTGCCGTTGAACATCGGGATGAAACCTTCGGCATTGGGCTTGGGAAGCTCGAACTTGGTGTCGGCGGTTTGGTCGGCCTTGGGGGCGTCAGCCGCGTGCGTAATGAAGGGGGCCGGCGCGAGGCCGAGCAGGGCGATCAGACTGAGACGCTTGAGCATGTTGGTTCTCCTGAATTGTGGTTGATAGCGTGCTGGATTGAAACGGCCGCCGGTTCATCCGGCGGGTGATGATACTACCGATAACAGGCAGGCATGTTTAGGGGCACGCGTGCGAGCGCTATTTGCCCACGTACTTCCAGTAATACCGGCCGTCGTCAATCGGGCGTTCGTCGTTGCCCCAGACCGCCGAGATTTTGCCATCGGGCGCGGATTTGAAGCCAATGTTGTCGCCGCGGCGCAGCGGCACTTTGAACTTGGGGGTGATGTCGTTGCCCTTGAGCAGGGCATACTCCCCATCCTTGTCGGCCTTAAGCACGAGAGTTTGTTCCCCTGGCTCATGGCGCATCAGCGTTTCGCCTTTGGCGAGCGTGGCGCAGCCCGGCTGGAAGAGTAACAGCGAGGAGAGAAGCAGGAGAGGTGCGAGGAACATGCGCATGGATTCACTCCGTAAAAGGATTGTTCGGATGATATAGACAAGGGAAAGCGGCTGTCGATAGGAGAACGAGGGGAAAAGCGGGCGAAGGGATTCGAACCCTCGACATTCACGTTGGGAACGTGACGCTCTACCAACTGAGCTACGCCCGCACGATAGTAGAGTATCGTCCGTGTGCGCCTGACGTCAAGTTAGTAGGCGGCGCGTGTCGGGGTGCGGATAGGTCGCTAGAATGGTTGCATGACTGTTGTGGATGCATCGCTGGAGCCTCAGGTGGAACGGGCGGCGGAGCCCGTGCGGACGCCGCTTTTGCGGGCGCAGAACGTGCATCGGTTTCTGGGGCAGGGGGATGTGGCCAATCACATCTTGCGCGGCGTTGACGTCTCGATCGATCGGCGGGAATACGTTTCAATCGTCGGGCCGTCGGGGTCGGGCAAGTCGACGCTGCTCTATCTGCTGGGCGGGCTGGATCGGCCGACTCGGGTGGATCTGGAGGGGCGCGAATTTGTGCCGCACAGCGCGGTGTTTATCGACGGGCGCGACACCGCGGTGCTAGGGGAGTCGGAGTTGGCCTTATTACGCAATGAGAAAGTGGGATTTGTTTTTCAGTTTCATTACCTGCTGAAAGACTTTACCACGCAGGAAAACGTGGCGCTGCCGATGTTGAAGCTGGGGCGACTTGGCCGGGCGGCGGCCATGGAGCGGGCGGCCGACTTGCTGCGGCAATTCGGGTTGATCGAAAAACTCAAGCGGCGGGCTAATCGGCTTTCTGGAGGTGAGCAGCAGCGGGTGGCGATTGCGCGGGCGCTGGCCAATCGGCCGGCGGTGTTGCTGGCCGACGAGCCGACTGGAAACCTGGACAAGAAAAACGGCGAGATCGTGGCCGAGATCTTTCAGCAGATCGCGGACGGCGGCCAGACGATTGTGATGGTGACACACGACCCGGCCTTCGCAGCCCGGGCGCGACGGATGATTTCCATGGAGGATGGCCGAATCGTGGGCGATGTTTGAAGGGTCATTTCTCGAGTTGGCTGTCGTTGAGGTTTAGAAAGATCGTGTCGATGTTGATGCCGCGGACGATCATGCTTTCGATGTTGCCTGAGATAGTGATGTGGTCGTGGATTTGAAGGTTCTTGATCGTATCCGCCTGTTCGGTCGGAAATTTAGCAATTACCTTTCCGGCGAAGCGGAAGCCGCGGTATTCGACGATGCCGCAATCAGCGATCACCTCGACCCGTTGCTTGCCAGCGAACGAGCCGTTTTTGAAGGAGCCGAAGTCGCCACTGATGCGGGCGGGTTTGCCCCTGAGGCGCTCGGTGAGGGTTGGGCTGACGGTGCGGCCAACCATCCAATTGCCGCCGGAGGGCTGGAGCTCAGGGGGAAGGACTTCGAGCATCTGCGCCATTGACTCCAGGGGCTTGCCACGGGCGGGCGGTGCTGCGGGAGTGGTTACCCGATCAGCGACACTAGGCGCTGTCGTGGGGATGATGGCCGTAGCGCCGTGAATGATTGTGGCGGTGGTGGTGGAGGTTGGAAGCACGAGTAGGCCGAGGGTGCCGATTCGGCCACTCTCCTCTTTCCTGCCGGCGATGCCGATGGGGAGGCCGCCATCGGCGGAGACGGCAACAAGGGTGCCGCCCAGCGGGGAGCCTATCCAAGGGCTTTCGTAGGCATCCGATAGGCTGATGGCCGAGCCATTCAGACGGGAGAACTTGAGGCTAAATCCGTTGATGACGCCGCCGGCGCGAATGTTGATGCTGGAGACCACGTAGCCTTCTTTGGCGCAGGGGGAGCGTGGGAGCGGTGGAGGTTCCGATCATGGGTCCGAGTTTTTCGCCATAAGGGGTGAGGTAAATTGGCTGAACGGCTTCGAGGATTGGGCTGCTGACGAACTTGCCCATGGCGTAGTTGAAACCAACGAGCAGGCCGCCGCCGGCCTGAACGTCGTCGAAGGCAACCTTGGAGGTGAAGGCGCCGCCGTGCGTGGAGGTGAGGGACTGATGTCCGGCGGCGAGCTCGCTGCGGATATATGCCCAGAGTTCACCTGTGGTGGCGGCGGGAACAGGGCTGCCATCGAAGCGGATGTTGCCGGTGCTTTGACAGAGGACTTCGTCCTTGAGTTTGATGGTGAGATCGTAGGAGATGGAGCCGGTGGGTTTGTCGGGGCCGGCCGCGGCCACGAGGGGCAGCACCTTTAGGGTGCAGACGCCGTCGGTGGTCGTGCCGGTGAATTTGCGATTGGGGGTATCGCCGTGAAGGGTTAGTTCCACGCTGTAAATTGGCGGAGGGAATTCGCCGCAAATCACGCGGACAGTCACGGGCTGTTCCTTGAAGCGACTGTCGTAGGGAAGGGCGGGGGGGCTGACGATGGCGAGGGGATGCTTCAGCACCTTCGCCAGCATGGTCACGGGGATGGCGAAATTCACGCCGCTTCCGAGGACTCCTTTTTGAACGATGCCGACGACCTTGCCGGTATCGTCGAGGATGGGGCCGCCGGAATTTCCGGGGTTGACGGCAGCGTCGATCTGGATCAATTGCAGTTCGCCGGCGGCTTTCCGAAGCGAGCTGATTTTGCCGGTGTTCACGCTAACGGACGGATACTCGCGTTTGTTGGACGCCAGGGCTTCGCCAAACGGGTATCCGAAGGCGGTGATGCCCATGGTTTCGAAGAGGGCGTCGCATTTTCCCAGGGGGAGCGAATCGAATTGTCCGCCGCCCAAGACGCTCAAGACCGCCAAGTCCAGTTCCTTTTCAGTGCGAATGACCTGAGCGCGAAGGATGCGCTGGCTTTTTTCGCCGGGTTCGATCACGAGGGTGACAACGCCGTTTTTAGCTTCATCGGCGACGTGGGCGTTTGTGATGAAGATGCCTGCAGGATCGATGCAAAAGGCGCTGCCATAACCCTTCCCACGGGGCAGGTCCATTTCTGCAAGCGCCGTGGCTTTTTTGGCGTGTTCGACGGCGGCTGGCGGAGCTGCATGGGTGACAGAGCCGGCGATCAGCAGGGTCAGGGCGCCAACCATTTGAGGGGGTGGATGGACATAAGGATGATCCGTGTTAATTCAAAGGTTTGCCGGCGCCTTTTACTTCGACGATCTGGATTTTGGTGAAGACGGTGGGGTCATCACAGCCGATGCCCAGGGCCGAGCTGTTTTTCATGTGTCGAAATCCGCCGAGGCTTAGATCTTTATAGTCGGTTTTGAAGTGGACGATGGGCTGACCGTCGATGATGCCGGTCACGCCGTCCTGGCGAACCTGGGCAATGGCGGTGTGTTTGACGTCGGCCGCCAGCGCCGCCTTGATGGGAACGGCGCAGGGCACTTCCTCGATGCGTTTACGGGCAACGCCATCGATCCCGGCGGCCTCGCCGGCCCTGGTGGGGATGTGGAAGGCGAAGTTTGAATTGTTTTTCGTCAGCACGATAAAGATCGCATTGCGGGTTTTGCCCTGCGTCCACTCGATCTTGATGTCGTATTCCTCCGGGGGCGCGTAGGGGATGGTGACACGGGGGCACAGCGAGCCACTGATGGTCGAAAGCTGGCCATTTTCGACTTGCCAGTCGCCGCGAACACCGTCGCGCCTGGGATCAATGAGGGGGATGAGATTGATGGTGCGGCCCGTAGCGCCGGTGCTGACACCGGCACTGCTGGCAGTTTTGTCTGGACTGGCTGCGCCATTGGGATGGCCTTCGGCGATGCGTTTTTCGGCCATGGTTTTTTCCAGGCCGATGAGGGCGGCTTGCCGCCTGTTCGTACCAGTCGGCGGCGTGGGATCGGATTTGGCGGCGGCAGGCGGCATCCTGAGTGTCGGCGATTGCCCACCAGGCGTCGGCAAGCCTTTTAAACCCATCCTCGTTGTCGGGAACGCCCAGGTCGGTGAGCGAGTGCTGTTTGAGGTCGGCATCAGAACCTTTAGCCAGATTCTGTAGACCCTGGGTCCAATCGCCTTTGAAGAAACAGAGGAATTTGCCGGCTGCGAGATTCGCTTCGGGATCAGTTGGGTTGATTTTGAGCTTATCAAAGATCGCGGCAGCCTTCTCGAATTGAGCGGAAATCGTGCGTACTTCATTGACACGGGAATTGAGTGCAATAGCCCCGCCACTGGCGCAGTACCGCGGGCGATTCCGCCAGCACACTGACCCTCGCCAGGTCGGAGAACTGATTGGAGGCGACGATGCTTTCGAGCACCCCGCCCGCAGCAGTGACGATTGCGGTTCCAGTCGAGGCGGAGGTGGATTTTCCGCTTCGGACCAGGGCCGTGAGCTTCATGTCGATGGCATCGACATTGAAAGTAGCAGCCAGCCGGTTGATCGCGGTCATGGAGGTTTCGACGTCGCCGGCATCAGCGGCCAGGTCGCGAGCGTTACGCAACAGAACGAATTGCGCTTTGGGATCGCTGCCGTTTTGTTTTGCTTCTTCGAGCAGTTTGCTGGCGAGCGAGCTCTTTTTCAGCGGGATCGGTTTGCGCGAACTCCGTTTTATAAATGTCTTTGATGACTTTTTCGACGGCGGCCTGATCAGCGACCCCTGGCGCCGAGGGCAGCGTAGTGGGAGCCGCAAACAGGAGATGGGGAAGCGATAACAGCATGCCCAACGCAAAGCCCTGAAAGCGCGTAGGCAGGCCGCGATGAGAAACTAAGCTCATAGAAGCGACCCTGTAAAAAATGATCTGAAGCAATTTTTATAACTGCTACTGCGGTTGGATGCAAGTTGCGGGTTCTTAAGAAAAAAAGAACGAGGCAGGGCGACGGCAAAGGCTTGTCAGAATTGACACTGTTTTGTGCCTGTGATAACTTGCGTGTGGTCATTTAACGGCGGCCATGCGGAGGTTCTGCTGTCGCCAACTTCGGGGAATCGCGCATGAAGTTTTGCCATCGTGTTCTCGTCATTGCTGGTGTGATGGTTGGCGTGTTGGCCGGTCAGTCGCGCCTGCTGGCTTCGGGTTTAATCCCAGATGAGCTGAAGTCGAAGAACGAACTGTCGGCCGCTGACAAAACACTGATCTCGAATTTTTTGGCCCAGCAACTACCGCTCCTGGCGGATGACAGCAAACCATCGGCTCAAAAAGGAGCGCGCAGAGGCGCTGGTGGGGGAAACTAAGATGGTGAATGGGGCGGTGGCGACGGTATTTTTCCTTGATGAATACGCCAACCAGCTCAGCACGGCCATGACCAATGGCGCGGGGCCAATCGCGAAGGCCAGCATTCGTGCACGCCTGAACGCGGCCATCGTGGTGTCGCGCATCGCGGATGTCGGGCCCAGCTGGCGTCTGGCGCCGGTGATCAGTACGTTTCTGGCGGCGGGTCAGCCCGACGCGGTGACCATGTGGGGCCTTCGGGCGGCCAAGCCGGTGGTTCTTAATTCACTGGTCATCGGGCAGCCGAGCCCTCTTCTGAAAGAAATCGCCCCGGCCGTGAAGAATCATCCGAGCACGATGGTGGCCGACGAGGGATACAACGCGCTTGATCCGCTGAACCAGACGCCGGCGGTGGCCGCGGCGCTGGTGCCGGTGATGCTGGATGTGCTGGCGGCCCGTGCGGAGCAATACAAGAAGGGTGTGCCTGATGAGGTGGGGGTGGATGGCAAGCCGGTGTTCGCGCTAACTCGGAAGAACATCTGGGATGCGATGCAGCCCGCGCAGCGTCTGTCGGCCATGCAGTCTACATCCAACATGCTGGAGTTGATCTCGCAGCATGCTCAGAAGCCTGACAGCAAAGAGCAGTTGCCGGCCCTGGGCGCGCAGGTGAAATACTGTGCACAGTGTCTGAACTTCATGCCCCCCGCGAACGGAAATGCCGCGTTCGCGGCCGCGCTCGCGCCGGCGATGAACCTGCCGCCCGTGCCGTCGGCGGCCGACATTCAACAGGCCGTGAAGCCGATCCATGATGCGATCAAAGCCCTGGATGGCTTGAAGGATTTGCAGCCCGCACCGGCGCTGGCGAATGCGGAGCATTGACGTGGGGGCGACTCGCTGATGTCGCGACTTCTAGCTATTCCCGCCGGCCTGATCCTGCTGCTGATTGCGGCCATGGTCTGGTCGGGGGCGGCGGGACAACACGAGGCTCCGGCCGACTTTGTTTTTATCAATCGGGGAGACATCAACACCCTTGATCCCAAGAGCATGTCCTGGCTTCAGGATATCCGGCTGGCTTATGCGGTTTGGGAGGGGCTTTATACGCTCGATACGACGGATGAACAGACGATGGGAGCGATTCCAGGCGCGTCCGAGGCGGCCAAAATCAGCGCGGACGGGACTGTTTACACTTTTCACATTCGCGACAACGCCCGCTGGTGCAACGGCGATCCGCTGCTGGCGCGAGATTTTGTGTTCGCATGGCGACGGTCGCTGGAAGAGCCTGGCGAATATACATACCTGCTGCATTACATTCGGGGCGCGACCCAATACGAAAACGATTACCAGGCGGCGGCCGAGGCTCGCGGCAACGGCGCGACAACCCGCCCCGCGGATTTTGCTTCGGTGGGTATTGAGATATTGGATGACCGAACCCTGCGCGTAACGTTGACGCAGCCGGTGGCGTTCTTCCTTGATCTTTGTGCGTTTCCGGCGTTTTTTCCGTTGCACGAGCCGTCGATGCGAAAGTTCGCGGTGTCGAATCCGGCGACGGGCGTGGTGACGTACGAGCAGGCGTTTACGCATCCGCCGGACTTGGTGGGCAATGGGCCGTACCAGTTGACGCTGTGGGAGTTTAAGAAGCGTTTGCGCCTGGTGGCTTCGCCTTATTATCGCGACAAGGGGGCGGTGAAGAGCCGGATCGTCGATCAACTGAGCGTGCCGGAACTGGAGACTGCGTTTCTGAAATATGAGACGGATTCGGTGGACTGGCTGGCCGGCGTTTCCAATGACGTGGCCGCGGGGTTGCTGGCCAAGGGGCGGAAGGACGTGCATAAGTTTCCGGGATTTGGAACTTACTTTTACTCGATCAACTGCGGCCCGAAATTGCCGGATGGGTCGGCCAATCCCTTCGCGGATGTGCGGGTGCGGCAGGCTTTTTCAATGGCCATCGATCGCAAGCCCATCGTCGACCGGATCGGCCAGCTCGATCAGCCGCAGGCGACGCATTTTGTTCCGCCCGGTTTGTTTCCGGGCTATCCGACGCCCAGGGGAATTGGGTTTGATCCGGAAGGGGCGCGGCGGCTTCTGGCGGCGGCCGGCTATCCGGATGGGAAGGGGTTTCCGGTGGTGTCGCTGCTATTCAATAACGAGGGGGAGCACACGATGGTGGCGCAGAATGCTGCGCGGCAGTGGGAGGAGAACCTGCACGTGCGCGTGGACAGCAACGGCGTGGAGATCAACACGTTTCGCAAGCGCGTTCACACCAAGGAATTCACGATCTCGCGCGGCGGGTGGACGGGCGATTACAACGATGTGTCGACGTTCTCGGATAAGTATCTTTCAGACAGCGGCAACAACGATTCCGACTGGAAAAATCCAGCTTACGATGACCTGTGCGCACAGGCCGCCAAGGAGCGCGATCCGGGCAAGCGGTTGGTGCTGCTCAGCCAGGCCGAGCAGATCTTGTGTGACGAGATGCCGATCATCCCGCTGTATCACCTTGTGAATGCGTACATGATCCGGGAGAACGTAAAGGGGCTGCCGCTCAACCCGCGCAACATGGTGATGCTGCATACGGTGGAGGTGCGGCGCTGATGCAACTTCGCACCGCACTTTTTCGGCTGGCACAGTTTCCGCTGGTGCTGGCAATCATTTATCTGATCACGTTTTTCATGACGTGGCTGGTGCCGGGAAACCCGTTTGAAAAAACCGACCGGAAGATCTCGCCGACGGTAAAGGCCGCCATGGAAGCGCGCTTTCACGTAGGCAATCCGGCCGCATTCATGGCCTATTATCCGCTGCGGGCGATGCAGGGGGATTTCGGGGCGTCGCTGGCCAATGATTTCACGGTCAACGAGATCATCAGCGTGTCCTTGCCGATCTCGGTAACGCTTGGGCTGTTTGCGCTGGTAATCGCCATCGTCTCCGGGGTGGCCATCGGGGCGCTGGCGGCCGTGCGGCGCGGCGGGTTCTTTGACTTTTTCAGCTTGTCGATCGCGCTCATCGGCATCAGCATCCCGGCCTTTGTTGTGGGGGCGGTGCTGCTGATTGTGTTTTGCGTGACGTGGCGGATATTTCCAATTGGGCGCTGGGGGCATTTCAGCGATCTGGTGTTGCCGGGCGTGGCGCTGTCGCTTGCGCCGATGGCCTATATCGCCCGGCTGACGCGGGTGGCGATGCTGGACGTGATCAGCTCGGATTTCGTGCGCACCGCCCGCGCCAAGGGGCTTTCGCGGAGCATGGTGATCTGGAAACATTGCCTCCGAAACGCGTTCCTGCCGGTGCTGACTTATCTTGGCCCGGCGACGGCCGGGACGTTGACGGGATCGTTCGTGATCGAAAAGGTATTTAACATTCCGGGGCTGGGATCACATTTTGTGAACAGCATCCTGAATCGAGACCAGACGTTGATCCTGGGGATCATCATGGTTTATTCGGTGCTGCTGCTGGGATTGAATCTGCTGGTCGATCTCGCTTATGTATTTTTCGATCCGCGCATTGTGGTGGGGGCAAAAGTATGACCCGCGCGGCCATCCTAACCCATCCCGACGCCCCACCAGTGGAGACGCCGCACCTGTGGCGGCGGGCATTTGAAAGCCGGAGGGTGGCCATCGGCGGGGGCATACTGCTTGCCATCGTGCTGCTCAGCTTGTTGACGCTGCCTTGGACGGCCTGTTCAAAGGGGGCCATCGCGTACAACGATCAGAAGACGGATATCTCGTTCGAGCCGCCGGGACGCGGCGGAATGCTTGGGACCGACATGCTCGGGCGAAGCCTTTTGGGGCGGTGCTTGATGGGCGGTGCGGTGAGCGTTGGCATTGGGCTGGCGGCCGCCTTTATCGCCACCGTGGTGGGTGTGTGTGTGGGTCTTTTTTCCGGGTATCGCGGGGGTTGGGTCGACGCACTGTTGATGCGCGGCGTCGATATCCTTTACGGCCTGCCGTATATCCTCCTGATCCTATTATTCAAGATCGGTTTTGAAGATCCACTGGCCAGGGTGTTCAGCGCCAAGGCGGCGAATTTGATCGTGCTGTTCCTGGCCATTGGGTCGGTGAGCTGGCTGACGATGGCGCGGGTGATTCGAGGGCAGGTTTTATCGCTGCGGACGCTTCCGTTTATCGAGGCAGCGCGAGCGGCCGGCCTGCGCGAGCGGCACATCTTTTTGAATCACCTTCTGCCCAATCTCGTTGGCCCGATCACGGTGTATGCAAGCCTGGTGGTGCCGGCGGCGATTTTGCAGGAATCGTTCCTGAGTTTTCTGGGGGTTGGGATTCAGCCGCCGGTTCCGAGTTGGGGGTCACTGGCGTCGGAGGGGCTTAAGCAACTGGACCACGTGAACAACCGCTGGTGGCTGCTGCTGTTTCCGTGCATCCTGCTGGCCGTAACGCTGCTGAGTTTGAATTTTGTCGGAGACGGGCTGCGCGACGTGTTCGATCCGAAGCGGGAAGCGGCTAAGATATAGGCCGTCGGCATGGAGAAAATAATGAATCGTTATACGGGTTTTTGCCTGATCCTTTTACTGATGAGTTGCAGCACATACGCGGCCGACCCGCCAGCGAAGGCGATTCCAAAGGTGGGTGTGCCGTTTCTCACCAGCGAACAGTACAAGCCCGTGGTGGGAAAGCGCGGCGGGCAATTGGTGCTGGATTCGCTTGGAGAGCCAAAAAGTTTCAATCCAGTCGTGGCCGCGGAGACGAGCACCACGACGTTTACCGGCCGTATGTTTCAGGGCTTGACCGAGTCGGATGCGTTTACGGGGGATGTGAAGCCGCTGTTGGCGGAGAAGTGGGAAGTGGCCGGGGATGGGGTGACGTGGACGTTCCACCTGCGGAAGGACGTGACGTTTAACGATGGCAGCCCGTTCACTTCGAGAGATGTTGTATTTACATGGAACGATCTGGTTTACGATCTATCGCGGCCGGACAAGTCGAAGGACCCACGCTGGCCGTGCTCGATGGCGAACATTGCGACGTTCGATGGGCAAATTGTGAAGGTGGAGGCGGTGGATGACTACACCGTCAAATTCGTCACGCCTGTGAAAGTCGCGATCTGGGACCAGCTTGCGGCCATGGGAATATTGAGCCAGAAGAAGTACGCGCCGCTGGTCGCCGACGGTTCATTTGGCGGCGCGATGGGCGCGGACGCCAAGCCCGAAGACCTGGTGGGTACCGGGCCGTTTATGCTGGGTGAATACGTGCGCGGAGATCATGTGACGCTCAAGCGCAATCCGAAGTTCTGGAAGAAAGACGCCGCCGGCAACGCGCTGCCGTATCTGGATGCTGAAGTTTTTCTGATCGTGAAGGACCAGAACATCTCGCTGCTGCACTTTCAGCGGCAGGAGACCGACGTTTACGGCCTGCGCTCTGGAAAGGACGTGGGGGTGTTGCGGCCAAAACAGGATGCCGACAACTTCACACTCTATCAGCTTGGCCCGGACTATGGGACAAGCTTTGTCGCGTTCAATATGAATTCAGATGCGGCCAGGGAAGGGAAGGTCGCCGATTACAAAGTGAACTGGTTTCGCGACGCGCGGTTTCGCCAGGCGATCTCGTATGGCATTGACCGCGGGGCGCTCGTGAAGAACGTGATGCGGAACCTCGGATACCCGCTGCCCGGGCCGTTCACGATGGGAACCGGGCCGTTCGTGCAGGAGGGATATCAGGCGTATGCATACGATCCGGCCAAGGCCAAGGCGTTGCTCGCGGAGATGGGGTTGAAGGAGAAAAACGGGGTGTTGCAGGATGACCAGGGGCACAAGGTTTCATTCACGATCAACACCAACTCCGGGAATGACGTGCGGGAGGAGACGGCCAATTTTGTGCGCACCGACCTGTCGAAGCTGGGCATGGAAGTGAACACCCTGCCGCTGGAGTTTAACCTGCTGGTGGAGAAGCTGAACCGCACCTACGACTGGGAATGCGTGGTGATGGGTTTCACCGGCGGCCTGGATCCGCACTGGGGCGCCAATGTGTGGAAAAGCTCTGGACGCCTGCACATGTGGTGGCCAAACCAGAAGACGCCGGGCTTTGCCTGGGAAAAGCGAATCGACGAGATATTCTTGAATGGGATTCAGGAGCTGGACAAGACCAAGCGCAAGCAGCTTTACCGCGAGTGGGTAGACATTGTGTACAAGGAGCAACCCGAGGTGTTTACGGTGGTGGGCGAGCGGGTGATCGCGCTGCGGCGGAAGTTTGGGAATATCTTTCCATCGAATGCGCCTTCGAACCCACTGTTGCACAATGAGGAAGAGATCTTTCTGCTGGACGCCGCCAAGTAATGAAACAGTACGTGATCCGGCGCCTGCTCTTTGGCGTCGTGCTTATATTCCTGTCGACCATCGTGTCGTTTACGATCCTGAAGGCGTCGCCGGGAAAGGCGGGGGCGGCCGAGTTTGACGATCCGCGCGTCAGCCGAGAATACATCGAGCAGCAGGAACGCATCTTCGGATTGAATCAGAGCCCGGTGCGGCAATACCTGAACTGGATCGGCATTCCGAAGCTGCTGAAGATGGATGATCAGCCGGGGCTTTTGCAGGGCAATCTGGGGAAAAGCATTTCGTACAAGCAGCCGGTTTCGCGGGTCATCAAAGATCGGTTGCCGGCGACGCTGGCGCTTAACCTGGTGACGCTTTTCATTACGTGGATGGTGGCGATTCCACTGGGAACGTTCGCCGCTGTGCGGCATTATAAGTGGCCCGACAAGCTGCTGAGCAGCTTCAGCTTTTTTGGCATGAGCGTACCGGGTTTTTTTCTGGGGCTGCTATTGCTGTGGTGGTGGGCAGGCGTGCATCACTGGCTGCCGGCGGGGGGCTTGCGCAGCCGCGGACACGATCAGCTATCTATGTTTGGCCAACTGAAGGATTATTCCGCGCACCTGGCGATCCCGGTGGTGGTGCTGACTTTTGCTGCCATGGCCGGCCTTCAGCGGATCTGCCGGGGGAAGATGCTCGAAAGCCTGCGCGAACAATACGTCGTGACGGCGCGGGCCAAGGGCTTGAGTGAAAGCAGGGTGGTTTACAAACATGCGCTGCGCAACGCCATCAATCCGCTGGTGACGATCCTGGGTTTTGAATTTGCTGGATTGTTTGGCGGCGCTGCGCTCCTGGAGAACGTGCTGAATTTCCCGGGGATGGGACAGTTAATCCTGGAGGCGCTGCGGGCCAAGGACCAGTCGCTGGTGATGGCGGTGTTTTTGATCGGGAGCATCATGCTGGTGCTGGGGAATCTTCTCGCGGAGATTCTGCTGGCCGTGGTGGACCCGAGAGTCAGTTATGCCTGAAGTGCTGATCGAGCAAATCCCGCAGGAGATGCAGCCGGCCGAGGAACAACAGGACGTGCGCGAGAGCCCGCTGCGCCTGTCGTGGCGCGCGTTTCGTCGGCATCGGCCCGGCATGGTCGGCCTCGGGCTGCTCATCGTGTTGTACCTGCTGGCAATCTTCGCCGGCTTTGTCGCGCCTTACGACTATGACGATCAGATCCGCGATCTGTTGTGGGCTAGGCCCACCCCGATCCGCTTCTCCGATGCCAACGGACGATCATGGCGGCCGTTCATCAACCCGATCAAAGTGGAGTTTGACGAAGACCTGAACCTGGTGGTTCGGCCGGATGAGTCGAAGCGTTGTTACGTACGGTTCTTCGTTGCCGGTGATCCGTGGAAGCTGTTTGGACTATTCAACGTACGCACGCACCTGTTCGGCGTAGACCCCGTGCCCAACCCCGACCCGGGGGTGCCAACCTACTCGCGCATCTACCTGATGGGCGCGGACATCTCCGGCCGGGACGTCTTCAGCCGGATTTGCTATGGCTCGCGCATCAGCATGACCATTGGCCTGGTCGGGGCGTCTATCGTTCTGGTGATTGGCTTGATGGTCGGCGGCACCAGCGGATACTTCGGCGGCATGACCGACAACCTCCTGCAGCGCCTGTGCGAGATGGTGATGCTGCTGCCCGGCTTTTACCTGCTGCTGATGCTGCGCTTCATTTTCCCCGCCAACATGGACTCGGTAAAAGTCTATTTCGCGGTGGTCTTCATCCTGGCATTTGTTGGCTGGGCGGGGTTGGCGCGGGTGATTCGCGGCATGATTCTTTCCGTGCGTGAGATGCCGTATGTCGACGCGGCGCGGGCGCTGGGGATGTCGAGCGGGCGAATCATTTTCCGCCATATCCTGCCGGCGACGACGGGATATGTGGTCGTCGCCATTACGCTGGCCATTCCCGGCTACATCATCGGCGAGTCGGCTCTGAGCGTGCTGGGGCTGGGCATCACCGAGCCAACGGCATCGTGGGGAAACATGCTGCAAAAGGCGATGGACCTCGTTGAGCTTCAACAACATCCTTGGATCCTCTGGCCGGGTCTGTTCATCTTCGCCGCGGTGATGGGATTCAATCTGGTGGGCGACGGCCTGCGGGATGCAATGGACCCGAAGATGCAAAGTGGGCGGTGATGGGCCGCTCGCTTTCAAGCCGCGGGCATCGGGGCTAGTATTCGGCGGCCATCGAGGCGCCAATCAACTCATGCGAATCACCAAGTGGATTTTCTTCGGTTATCTCGCGGCAATCGTGCTGATGGTCGCGGGAATTGGGCTGTCTTTCACGGTCAAGCCGCCTCGTGATCCCGACACCCTCTACACCGCTTTTGTCTCTCAAATCAAGTCTCTGGATCCGGCCATCGTTAACGATGTGGAGGCGGCGGGAATCATTGGCAACGTTTATGAGTGCCTCCTCAACTATGAGTACGGCAAGCGGGAACCTTATGAGCTTTATCCGCAACTGGCAGAGGAAATGCCAAAAATCTCAGACGACGGCCTGACCTACAGGATCAAGCCTGCGCAAGGGCGTGCATTTCTACGATCCGTGGGGAAAGGCCTTTGAGGGGGGGGTGGGGCCGGAGATGAAGGCGGCGGACGTGGTTTATTCGTTCAAGCGCATCGGCGATTTCGCGGTGGCCAGCCCGAATTTCTCGACCATGTTCCAAGGCAAGGTGGCCGGAATCGACGAGTGGAATGAGTATACGCAGAAGACCAAAAGCGCCAGCCAGAAGATTGACTACGAACGACCGGTGGAGGGGCTTGTGGCGCTGGACGACTACACGGTGCAGATCAAGCTGGTGGAGAAAAACCCGCAGTTCCAATATCTGCTGGCGTACCTGGGGGGCGGGATCGTTTCGCGCAAGGCCGTGGAAACCTACGGCGAGGATTTTAAGGAAAAGCCGGTGGGGACCGGGCCTTTTGCAATGGAGGAATATATCGCGGAGCAGCGGATCCGCTTCAAGGCCAACCCGTCTTATCGCGGTCGGCCCGACGTCAACGGCGGAACAACCGTCGCTGCAAGCGACCGCGTACCCCACATCCAGAAGATCCAGTACGAGTACTACAATGAGCCGATGCCGCGCTGGTATTTTCTGCAGCGCGGTTTTCTGGATTACGGGGCGATTCCCAAGGAAGCCTTCAACGAGGTTGTCGATCCCGAGACGCACAAGCTTCAGCCGGCCATGGCGGCGCGCGGCTTTGAGCTCGACGTCGATCCCGAGCCCTCCGTCTATTATTACGGCTTCAACATGACCGACCCGGTCGTGGGGAAGAACAAGCCGCTGCGCCAGGCGATGTCGATGGCGTTTGACCGGGAGAAATTCATTCGCGTCTACCAGAACGGTCGGGGCATCGCGGCCAATGGGCCGATCCCGCCCACCTTCGACTGTTATGACCCGACGTACGTGAATCCATACTGCCAGTTCAACCTGGACGCGGCGCGGGCAAAAATGAAGGAGGCCGAGGCGATCCATGGCGGGCCGATTCCCGTGCTGTCGGTCTTCATGCCCGATACCAGCACGGACGTCCGGCAGGAGGCCGAATTCTTCGTCAGCCAGATGAAGCAGATTGGGCTGGAAGTGCAGGCGGAATACAACACGTACGCACGGTTTCAGGAACTGGTGGACGGGCGGAAGGTGCAGATTTTTGCC
Source organism: uncultured Phycisphaerales bacterium (assembly GCA_963788015.1). GTDB lineage: Bacteria > Planctomycetota > Phycisphaerae > Tepidisphaerales > Tepidisphaeraceae > JBBRHH01. The sequence goes on along the minus strand of CAWBEY010000001.1, from coordinate 690,429 downwards.
TTCGGCTGGCTCCCGGATTATCCCGACGAACAGACGTTCTTGCAGCTTTTTTACGGCAAGTTCGCACCGGACGGTGGGATCAATTCATGCGCCTACATCAATCCGGAATACGACGCGATCTACGAGCGGGCGACAAAGATGGAGCGTTCACCCGAGCGGCTGAAGCTTTACAAGAATCTGGTATCGATCGTGAATGAAGACTGTGTGTGGATCGACAGTTTCTATCCGCAGATCTTCCTGCTGCGATGGAAATGGGTTCAGAACATTCACGCGATGGATTACGGTTCGGGGTTTCGCCAGTTTTATACGGTGGATTTTCAGGAGCGGGGGCGGATGCAGCGGCGTCAGCACTGAGCCGAATCACGCGTGATCGGGCAAACCTATGTGGGCATACATCATTCGACGCACACTTCTGACGATTCCAACGGTGCTGGGCATCGTGGTGCTCACATTCATTCTGTTCGCGCTTGTGGCAAGCGACCCCGCCCGCGCCTATGCCGGAAAGAACCCGTCGCCGGCGACGCTGGCGGCGATTCGGACCCAGATGGGTATCGACAAGCCACGGTGGATCAACCTTGGGCCCGAGGTGGTGTCGATCCTCGCGAAGGACAACGAGCTGCGGATCGAAACAGACCTCAGGCATGGCCTGGCGGAGGGGCAGGAGGTGCGGCTTTCCGGGGTATCGCCAGCAGACCTCAACGCGACTTATTCTGTGAAGGCGGTGGATTCGGCCAACGTGTTTCGGGTGTCGGTGCCGCCCGGCATGGTCATCCTGATCCCTCAGTCTCAGCCGTCGACAGGCCCGGCCAGCGCAGTGCTTGTCGAGGCGGATGCGTCGGCCGAAGCGCGTCTGACGACGCGACCCGGAGGACATGTTTTGCCTGCCGGCGGCAAGGCGCGGGCGGCCATGTTTTTTGATTCACAGTTTTTCGACCTGCTCTTGTTCCGATTTCAAAAGTCGATGCGGACCCAGCAAACCGTCTGGTCGTTGATCGCAACCAAGGGGCCGATCTCGCTGGCTGTGCAGTTGCCCGCGTTCTTGATCGCGATTGGCCTGCAGTTGGTCATTGCACTGTACGTCGCGGCCAGCCGGGGAAAGGGGATCGACTATGCGGTGACGGTGGCAACCGTCCTGACACTCAGCGTGCCGACGATCAGCGTCTACCTGCTGCTGCAATACTGGATGGGTGAGCGCCTGCAGGTCTTTCCCGTCGCGGGGTGGAGCACGGGGATTTATGCGTGGCAATTCGCCGCCCTGCCTATCCTGGCGATGGTGATCGTGGAAGTGGGCGGCGGGGCGCGCTTTTATCGCACCGTGGCGCTGGACGAGATCAACGCGGATTACATCCGCACCGCCCGCGCCAAAGGCGCCTTGCGCGGGCGGGTGCTCTTCACGCACGTCTTGCGAAACGTGATGATTCCGGTGATCACCAACACAGTGACGGCACTGCCGTTTCTGGTCTTTGGCGCGCTGATCCTGGAGGCGATTTTCCAGATCCCCGGGCTGGGCGGCTTGCTGGTGCAATCGATCTTCGCGCAGGACCGATCGGTGGTCATGGCCATTACCTACATCATCAGCATCGCCTACTGCGTGGCCCTTCTGGTGAATGACATCCTGTATACGATTGCAGACCCAAGGATCGCTTTGCGATGAGCAGCCTGAGCACCACCAACCTGACGCCGCCGCAAGAGGTGGAAAGCCAGCCGGCCCGTTCGGTATGGCGCGACGCCTGGACGCGCATGGCGCGCGGCCGGGTAACACGCATATGCCTTGTGGTCGTGGCAGTCTACATTGCGTGCGGGCTAGTGAGCCTGACGCCACTTCTGGAAGATCGCATTCAGCACAGCTACGCCGACAGCTATCAAGCGCCCAGCCTGTCCTCGGCCAACTTGTGGCTGGGCACTGATATTCAGGGCCGCTCGGTATTCTGGCGCGTCATCTACGGAACGCGCATCGCGATGGAAATTGCCGTCATCGCATCGCTCATCACCATTACGCTGGGAGTAACGCTTGGAATCTTGTCCGGCTTTTTTGGCGGCTGGGTTGACGTGGCGGTGACCTGGCTGTTTACGACGGTAAGCTCGGTCCCGTGGATCCTGCTGGTATTGGCACTGGTGTACGTGTTGCGCGGCGTGACGATTTTCGGACATCCCGTCCCAGAGCTATGGCTTGTGATACTCGCTCTGGGCTTTACCGATTGGGTAGGCCTGTGCCGCTTAATGCGCGGCGAGGTGTTAAAGCACCGCGATCGCGACTACGTGCAGGCAGCGCGGGCGGCCGGCATGGGCAACGGCCGCATCCTCCTGCGGCACATTCTGCCCAATACCGTTCATATCGTGATCATCAACTTCACCCTGGGCGCCATTGCGTATGTGCAGGCCGAAGTGGCGCTGACGTTTCTGGGCCTTGGGATCAGCAGCAAACCGTCCTGGGGACGTATGATAGACGACGCCAAGCTGGAATTGCTCAAGGGCGTCTGGTGGCAGGTGGTGGCGGCGACTGTCGCCATCGCCATCCTCTGCCTGGCATTGAATATCCTCGGTGATGCCCTGCGCGATGCACTCGACCCTCGGCTGCGCGGCATGGATTAAAATGACTATGCACAAACCTCTCCTCGAACTTCGCGGCCTGAATGTCGCCTTCGACACCGAACGCGGCCAAATCCGGCCGGTGCGCGATACCTCCCTCTCCATCTTCCCCGGCCAGACCGTCGCCCTGGTCGGTGAATCCGGCTGCGGCAAATCCGTCACCGCCCTCTCCATCCTGCGGCTGATTCCCGAACCGCCCGGCCGAATCCTCGCCGGCGAGATCCTGCTGGATGGCCGCGATTTGCTCAAGCTGTCCGAACGGGAAATGCGCAAGGTCCGTGGCAAGGACATCGCCATGATCTTTCAGGAGCCGATGACCTCGCTCAACCCGGTCTTCACCATCGGCGATCAAATCGCCGAGGCGGTGACGCTGCATCAGAAGGTATCCAATCGAAAGGCGTTTCAGATCGCCGAGGAAGCGCTGCAATGACGTGGGCATCGCCGATCCGCACCGGCGGCTTTACGAATATCCGCACCAGATGTCCGGCGGAATGCGCCAGCGCGTGATGATCGCCATGGCGCTATCGTGTCAGCCGCGCCTGCTCATCGCCGACGAACCCACCACGGCGCTGGATGTCACCATTCAGGCGCAGATTCTTGAGCTCTTGCGGAAGCTGCAACGCGAACGCGGGATGTCGATCCTGCTCATCACGCACGACCTGGGCGTGGTGGCCGAGAATGCCGACGTGGTGGGCGTCATGTACGCCAGCCGTATTGTCAGAATTTGCGAAGGTGGAAGAATTGTTCGACCACCCGCAGCATCCTTACACCGAAGGCCTGTTCCGCTCGATGCCGGCCATGGGCAAGCACAAGGAGCGGCTCGAAACCATCCACGGAACCGTGCCCAATCCCGCGCGCTTTCCAAGCGGCTGCAAGTTTCATCCGCGCTGCCCGCGTACGCGTGATCTGGCCAGGCAATCGCCGGCACAGCAGACGGTGGAAATCGCCACGATGGAAGAGCGGTTCGCGGTGATGAAGGTTTGCACGAGCGACGAGCCGGTGCTGCGTGAAGTCCGGCCGGGCCACTGGGCTTCTTGCCATTTTGCCGAAAATTTCGCCACCGCGCCCACTACCGTCCCAACGCTCCAACACTTGCGGATCGTGCAGGCCGAGGCTACCGAAGAGCCCAATCTCGTGGCCGTCGCCAAAGAGGAGTTCAAGCAATGAGCCAGCCCGTTGGATCATCATCCCCCGGCCAATCGCCCGCTTCAGGCTCGGCCGTCCTCGACTACATCGGCAGCGACCGCGGGCCTCAATCATCACCGCTGCTGCGCAGTGCGCGACCTGCGCACCTGGTTCCCCATCCGACGCGGCGTCTTCTCCCGCGTGGCCGGCCATGTGAAGGCGGTCGATGGGGTAAGCTTTGACGTGCAGGAAGGCAAGACGCTGGGGCTGGTAGGCGAATCCGGCTGCGGCAAGACCACCGTCGGCCGCACCATCCTGCGGCTGATCCCGGCCACCAGCGGCGAGGTGCAGTACCGGGGCCGCGATCTCTTCCAGATTAACGGCGGCGAATTGCGGTCACTCCGCAAGCACATGCAGATCATCTTTCAAGATCCGGTCTCAGCCTGAACCCGCGCATGAACATCGGCAACATCATCGGCGAGCCGATCCAGGTGCATGGCATCGCCAAAGGGGCGGCGAAAAATGAGATGGTGGCGTCGCTGCTGGAGCGCGTGGGCCTCGATCCATCGTTCGCCCGCCGCTATCCGCACGAATTTTCCGGCGGCCAGCGCCAGCGCATCGGCATCGCCCGCGCTCTGGCTCTATCTCCCGACTTTATCGTCTGCGATGAGCCGGTGTCGGCGCTGGACGTGTCGATCCAATCGCAGATCCTCAATTTGCTCAACGATCTCCAGCAGGAGCGAAAAATCGCTTACCTGTTCATCGCGCACAATCTGGCGGTGGTGGAGCATTTTTCCGACGAGGTGGCCGTGATGTACCTGGGCCGCATCGTCGAGAAGGCGTCGGCCGGTGATCTGTATTCCAATCCAAAGCATCCCTACACCATCGCATTGCTAAGCGCGGTGCCTGAGCCCGATCCCCGGCCCAAGCGCACGCGTATCATGTTAAAGGGAGAAGTGCCCTCGCCATCCAATCCGCCAACGGGATGCGCGTTTCATCCGCGCTGCCCGCTGACGCGGCAGACGGCCAAAGACGCCAATGCGGCCGATACGGTGGAGATTCAAAGCAGTGGCGAGCGCGTCCGAATTTTACGCAAGTGCCAGGAGCAGGCGCCGCCCCTGGAGCAGAAACAGGGCGAGCCCGGCCATGTGGCGGCGTGCTGGGTAACCAAGTGACCCCTGATGCAGCCCGGCCAATAGTCTAGCCCGAAACGACTTTTTCATGCCCAACGACAACGATCGCATTGTGAATCGCCGGAGGTTTTTCCGCGAAGGGTTTCGAGAGCTTCTTAAGCCCTTGTCGCGCACCATTGCGCCCCTCGAGCGTGCGCTGCATGAGTTTAATAAGCTCGATCAGGTTGCGACGCCCCCACCGCCGCCGCGTCAGGTGCAGTTGCCGGTCTACTGGCTTCGGCCGCCGGGCGCGGTGGAAGAGACCCGGTTTCGAGAGACGTGCAGCCGTTGCGGCGAGTGCGTGCGGGTTTGCCCGGTCCACGCGATCCAACTCGACGGCACGGGAATGAACGGCGAAGGCGCGCCGTATATTGATGCGGAGATGTCGCCTTGCGTGGCGTGTGATGGGCTCTACTGCATGCAGAGTTGCCCCAGCGGAGCGCTGGTGCCGACGGCGCGGGAGGACATCAACATGGGCACGGCCGTGTGGCACGAGGACAAGTGCCTGCGGCGACAGGGCCAGGAATGCAGTTCCTGCGTCGATCTATGCCCCATCGGAACCGACGCCATCAAGGTAAGTGAAAGCGGCGGCATCGAAGTGATCCCGCTCAACTGCATCGGCTGCGGGGTCTGTCAGCAGGCGTGCCCCACTTATCCCAAGAGCATTTCGGTCATTCCCAAGGCCGCCCGCGAAGTTTGAACATCGGCAGCAGGGCTCAGTCGATGGGTGATAACTTGCGCGGCCGCCATGCCCGCAAGGCGATAATGCCCAGAATCACCAGCATCAAATTCGCGGCCGTGGCAAGCCCATAAAGACGGGTGGCCATGAACGCGCGCGAAAGTTCCGCGACCAGTCCATGAGCGCGGCGCGATTGGTAAGTGCCGGGGAGGTGTGTGATCGCGTTGGCGATGATGTAGAGCACCAGCAGGAATATCCAAAGCCATGCCGGCCAGCGCAGCGCCGATCTCTCGCGCAATAAGACACAAGGCCGTTACCAGCGGTAGCGCCAACATGAACTGCTGAAGATGACACACCGGCGTGATCAGCAGGAGGATGGACAGTAAAACGCCGACCAGCAGCAGCGTCTGAACGTGATGCTCGAAACGCATGGATGCCATGGGCGGGTATGGCCGCAAACCAGCGGCCAGCAACGCCCCAAGCGTAAGCGCCGCCCCGACGCCCCAGTGGATGGCGAGGGTCGAACTAGACGGTTGCGACGGTCGCTTGCGCCATGATGCCGCTGGTGCGGATGTGATGCACAACGGCCATGATGGAGTGGTTGTCGGTCGACCACAGGCCGATCAACTCCTGCTTCAGCACGTTTTTACCCGAATGATCGACGCCCGGGTGAAGAACGAAATCCGCGAAGCGCACGTTGTAATCCCAGGCTTTCGCGGGCCCGAAAACGGCCGAGGGAATTACCAGAAGTCCTATGAACAGCCCGGCCGCGCAAGCTCCCAGCATTCGCCAGTTCCCGCGCCAAAGCGGATAGATCAGGAGAAAGGCCGGCACCACCTTGATGCATATCGCGCCCGCCAGGAACAACCCCGCGCGCCACGACTGACGCCGCATGACGGCGGTGGTCATGCCGGTGAGCAGTGCCAGGATAAGCAGGTCGATCTGCCCGCGCGAGAGGTTTGACCCGATGGCCATGATGCAGATCAGCGATGGGCCCACGCGCATGGCCCACCAGATGCGGCGGGTGCGCATGCGCAAACGAATCCGCTCAGGTGCAACTTCCTCAAGCACGCCAGCCAGGCAATGCACCGACACAACCAGACATGCCACGCTGAGGGCGTACCAGAAACCGACGGAAACGGGGAAAGGCACGATGAAGCGGGCGGCGAACGCCGGGCGGCGGATCGGCGAAGGGTACGAGCGTGATGGCGACCAGGGCTGGATAAACGTAATGCCAGCCGTTGTCATCCACCGACGAGTAGATGTCATTCCCGGATCGAACCGCCCAGGCAGCCCGGAGATAAACGTCCAGGTCCGTCATGCGGCGCTGCGAATAGGCAGAGCGCAGCTCGACAACCGCCCCGAAAATGAGGACCGTCGTAAACAGGACCACGGCGATCATTCGTCCGACCCATGCGGGCCAATCGCGGCGCGCTGTGGCCGGGGCGGGACTCTCGGATAATGCCTTGGGTTGGACGACCTTCATAAAGCGTCGCGAATGGTAGCGGAGATATTGGACCAGAGGGAGGCGAGCACGAAACTCATGCTTTGGCGTTCAGCGCCGCCAGATCTTCTTCGCTGGCTTCGCCCGTCACGAAATGGTGGACCAGCGGATTGTCCGACGAGCGGATCGCGTCGGGCGGGCCGTCGATGATGAGCTTCCCCTTGTGAAGCATGACGATGCGGTCGGCGATCTTGAAGGCGCTGGTCATGTCGTGCGTGACGACGACGCTGGTCACATGAAGCTCGCGCTGCAGCTTGATGATGACTTCATTGATAACGTCCGATCGGACGGGGTCCAGGCCGGTCGTGGGCTCGTCGTAAAAAATAATCTCCGGGTCGAGCGCGATGGCGCGCGCCAGGGCAACGCGTTTGCGCTGACCGCCGGAAAGCTCGCCCGGCAGCTTCTTTTCAATACCAGGCAATCCAACCAGCGCCAGCTTGTGGGCGACAATATCCCGAATGTCCGCCTGCGACTTACGGGTGTGTTCTCTCAGCGGATAAGCGATATTTTGAAAAACCGAATCGGAATCAAACAACGCGCCCATCTGAAAGAGAAACCCAAAACGCTTCCGGATGGCCGCCAGGTGCGGTTCGGGGAGGTTATCAATGCGCTGTCCATCGAAAGAAACTTCGCCCTTGTCCGGGATCAGCAGGCGGGTCATCAGCTTGAGCATCACGCTCTTGCCGCTGCCGCTTGCCCCGATAATTACCAGGCTTTGGCCAGGCTCGACGCGCAGAGAAACGCCATTAAGCACCGCCAGCCGGCCAAAACGCTTCTGCACGTTTCGCAGTTCCGACAGCGGCGAACCTCCAGGCGCGGCCGGTGCCGGTTCCGGTTTAAGTGCGGTCGATGGAGCCTGGCGATTCACACTATCTAACATACAGCCAATCTTATGCCGCCTCCATTGAATCGCACCGGCTCACGCAACTCTCAGGGTTGTGTCAGACGCTGATCCGCGTTGCGGCTGCTTTCGGCCCTTTCCCACATCGGCCGATTTTGCCGAAAGCGGCGGCGGGCTTCGCGGCGGGTTTTCCACCACACAAACAGGAAAACCGGCATGTGAATCCAAAGATGTGGCCGGGGCAGCACAAACCGCAGCGCGCCGTCGTGCTGCGTGTCGTCGTTCAGGTTCAAGTCCGGCCGCTTGGCCGCGAGCTCAAGGTTGCCATACGTCCACCGGGTTTTGACGCGCAGCAAATCTTTGAATGTGCCCGGCATGTAGACAATGGTGTGCCCCCCCTCGGCCACGCAGGCGCTCGTCGGCCTTCGCGAGGCTGCGGGTAAATTTGTCGTCAGCCGTCAGGGATGGAAACTCCTCGAACCGCGAGCGCAACTCCTGGTCAATCGCAAAAAATCCCCGTGCCATCATGTCGCGCTTGACGTACGGCAGGGAGCTCCACAAATGGTAATAGCCCCGCAGGAGCGGGTTGCGGCCGCGATAGCGGTGCTGGCAGCCGGGAGCGGCGATGCGGCAGTTCGGATCATTAAACGCATCCGCAATCGACTGGAGTACCGTCGGAGAAAGCTCAACGTCCGCGTCCATGAACGCCCGAGGGAAATATTTAGCAGCCCGGTCGCCGAGGTTCAGCGCTTGGGCTTTATTTCCCACAGGCGTTTCAATGACCTCAACCGCCGGCGCGAACGCACGTGCTTTGGCGGCCGTGTCATCGGTACACCCATTGGCAACAACAATGATCTGCAAGGGCCGGTCAAGCCGGTTGGCCAGGATGGAGGTCAGGGTGTGCTCGATCACCCGGCCTTCATTGTGGGCGGCGATAATAACGCTGAATCCATGCATAAGAGGCGACGGTAACCTTACAAGAGCCCTGCCTCATACGCTATCGACACGCGGGAGTTGCCGCTTGCCTTATCAGAGCCAAAGAATCAAACGCCCTACTTCTCAACCGCAATAGATTTCACCCGAATCCATTCCCCCTTCGCCCCAGCGCCGATGGGATCAAAACGAAGCTGAACGATCGCCCCTGCCCAGGCGGCATTGTCTTTGAGCGGGATGCGGTAGACGTGGAAGTCGCTATCGCCGTTGAGCGTGAAGGCCACCGAATTCTGATCGCTAAACCCCTTGTCACCCAGGTGCTGCCAGTACAGGCGGCCATCGCTTCGCTGGCTGTGGCTGGCGGCCTCGATCACGACATTCGCCGCGTCGGCGGCTTGCCAGATGGAGATCGGCCCAAGCAGTTGCGGGTCGTCCTGCTCGATCTTCACATTTAGCTCCCCTTGGATCGGCCAACCCGCATCTACCGCGTTTGCATAGCTCCAGCCTTGGCGATCCTTCTCGAAACGATAAGCGGGTGGGGCAGGTTTGGAGGCGTGTTCGTAAACGTGCTTGCGAATTTCGTCCAACTTACCCACGATCAGGTCATAGCGGTAAGTGTGATCGATGTTCCAGTCGATGATCTCGCGCGGGCTTGGCGTCATGTAGCCGGTTGGGTTGTCCTGCGGCCCGCCCGCACCCGGCTTGCCAGAGAATCCGCCATTGAAACTGCACACGCCAGGCGACCATATCCCCAGGCCAAACCCATCATCATCCACGAGCGCCGCCCACGATTCGGTAGCCGTCCAGCGCGACCACATTCCACTCGCCCCCTTCGCCTTTTGAACGCGCGATAATTCCCCGCCGGTGAAAGGTTGATCCCCCTGATAAGTCATCAGCCGGTGCCAGCGCCGCGTTGGTATAAATGGCCGGCAATTCCTGGTTTCGCGCTGGAAACTGCGTGTGATCGGGACGCTGGTTCACCAGGCGGCTGCGCGTATGAACGGCCGGCCCTTCCAGCTCAAACCAGCATTCATAAGTGCATTCGCCCGGCACGTTGTCCAATGGCCAGTGCATCGGCACGCATTTGACGTAGAGGCGTTTGCCGTCGTTGGTCTGCTCCAGCAGTTTTGAGCCGTTGCCAAAGGCATCGCCAACCTGAATCGGGTTCCAGCCGATGTGCGTCCATTCCGGCTTGGGCTGCTTGCCCTCCACGAGAAATGGGACGGGGCCGGAGTAATACGACATCTGAATCTGGCGGCCAAAGTCGAAGCTGTTGACGAGATTCTCATCCGTGCCGCTTCGTGACAGGTGCGTAACAGACCCGCCAAGATTCAGGTCGACACCCAGGCGAATCACCCCATTGTCCAGATAGCTCATTCTCGGCTCATGCCGCCGCACGCGTTCCAGGCCATTGTCGGCCCGAGCCGTCGACACCACGGCCAGCATGACCAGGGCCACCGCGATGGATGATCGATAGTTCATCGCGCACCAGATTACCGCGCGTTGCGGCTGCTACAACGCCACTGCAACTATTTGGCCCAGCGCGGGCATTATCCGACCGGCAGCTGTTGTAAAATCACGACATGAACCAACTCCCGCCGCCCAAGCCCGTTTCCGCATCCGCCATTCACGATCAAACTTCCATCGTCTTTCCCAACGACCTCAACACATTGGGCACGCTCTTCGGCGGCCGGGTGCTGGAGCAGGCGGATTGGGTGGCCGCAATCGTCGCCAAGCGCCACACGGGTCGTGTCTGCGTCACGCTCGGCGTCGATTCCGTCCGCTTCCACGCCCCGGCCCGCCACGGCGACATCCTCGTATTCCAGGCCGCCCTCAATCGCGTCTGGCGCACCAGCATGGAGGTCGGCATCAAGGTGCTGGCCGAGGATTTTAAAACCCTCCACCGCAGCCACATCTTCTCGGCCTATTTCACGTTCGTCGCGGTAGACGAAGCACTAAAACCAACCCCCGTGGCCGCCGTCATCCCTGAGACAGAGGAGGAGCAACGGCGATATCGCCAGGCCGATGAACGAAGACACGCCCGGCTGGCGCTCAACGGCGGCTAGCTTTCCCATTGCATGGCAGCTTTAGATAACGCCTGAACTCTTTTCATTCTCGTTTGCTTCCCGTACCTTTCGCAGCCGTCATGCGAACCCAGTACGACGAGTCCGACGTGAAGCGCGCCGTCGAAGGCCTTGCCTCGAAAGTTGCCCAGTCGTTCTTGTTAGAACTGCCACTCAACATCATCGGCATCCGCACCCGCGGCGAAACGCTGGCGCAGCGGCTTGCCGAGATGCTGGCCGGCAAAGGGTTTGCTCAGATTGGCCGGGGCGTGCTTGATATCACGCTATATCGCGACGATCTTTCGGAGGTGGGCCCCAAGCCCATGGTTCGACCCACCGACATCAACATCGACTTGGGCGGCAAGCCGGCGCTGCTGGTGGATGACGTGATCTTCACCGGCCGATCGATTCGCTCGGCGCTCGATGCATTGAAGGATTTTGGCCGGCCCAGCGTGATCCGCCTGGCGGTCCTCGCCGATCGCGGCGGCCGCGAGCTGCCGATTCAGCCCGACTTCGTTGGCGTCGCCATCAAGGATTGTCCCACCGATCATCGCGTAAACGTTCGGCTGAAGGAACACGACGGCAAAGACGAAATCACCGTTGAACCGCGCCATAAGCCATGCCCAACGAACCCGCCCAGCGCTGGACCCGCAAGCACCTCCTCACGGTGGAAGAGCTTTCCCCGGGCGAGATCCGCTACATCCTCGACACCGCCCACTCCTTCAAGGAAGTTTCAACGCGCAGCATCAAAAAAGTCCCCGCGCTGCGCGGGCGGGTGATGGTGAACAGCTTCTTCGAGGACTCCACGCGCACCCGCACCAGCTTTTCGCTGGCCGCCTCGCGCCTGTCGGCCGACGTGATCGACTTCTCCGTCCGAAGCAGCAGCGTCAGCAAAGGCGAGACACTCATCGACACCGCCCGCAACATTGAAGCCATGGGCGTAGACATCATCGTCATCCGCCATCAGGCCGCCGGTGCCGCCCACATGCTGGCGCAGCAGGTCAAATGCTCCGTCATCAACGCCGGCGATGGCGCCCACGAGCATCCCACGCAGGGCCTGCTCGACCTGTACACCATCCGCGAGCACTTCGGGCAGATTGAGGGACTCAAGGTGGCCATCGTCGGCGACATCGCCAATAGCCGCGTCGCCCGCTCCAACATCTGGGGCCTCACCAAGCTGGGTGCTCAAGTGATACTGGTAGGCCCGCCGACGCTGCTGCCCAAGTCGTTTGAAAAACTCGGGGCGCGCGTCGTTCACGATTTCGACGCCGTCATCGGCGAAGTAGACGTGGTGAACATGCTGCGCGTGCAGTTCGAGCGCACAAAAACCAGCCAGTTTCCAAGCGTGCGCGAATTCACGCGCCTTTTCGGCCTGACATCCGACCGATTCACACGCTGCAAAAAAGACGTTTTCGTGATGCACCCAGGCCCCATGAATCGCGGCATCGAAATCAGCAGCCACATCGCCGACGGCCCGCAAAGCGGAATATTAAAGCAGGTAGAGAACGGCCTGGCGGTGCGGATGGCGGTGTTGTATCTGGTGACACAAGGGTGAACATGTCTCTCCTCATCAAAAATGGCACCCTCCTCGACCCCGCTCAAAACCTCGAGCGCAAGGCTGACCTCCTTATTCGCGACGGCAAGATCGCCGCCATCGGCACAAACCTTGGCCGCGCTGACGACACCATCGACGCCGCCGACTGTTATGTCACCCCGGGCCTGATCGACATTCACGTTCATTTCCGCGAGCCGGGTGACGAGGAGGAAGAGACGATTGCCTCGGGGGCGCGGGCGGCCGTGGCTGGGGGGTTTACCTCCGTTTGCTGCATGCCCAACACCAAGCCGCCGCTGGACAATGAGGGGCAAATCGAATTTGTGTTGCGCGAGTCGGAGCGCATTGCGCTGGCCAACGTCTTTCCCATCGGGGCGATCACCAAGGAACGCGAAGGAAAAGAATTGGCGGAGATGGGCCTGATGCTCCAACGCGGCGCGGTTGCCTTTAGCGACGACGGCGTGGGGGTGGGCGATGCGGCCGTGATGCGCAAAGCACTTCAATATGCCTCGATGTTCGATGCCTGCCTGATGCAGCATTGCGAAGAGCCGGCGCTGGCGGGGGGGGCGATGCATGGCGGCATTGTGTCGACGACGCTTGGACTGCCGGGCGTGCCGGCCGAGGCTGAGCAACTGATGATCGCCCGCGATCTCCTGCTGAATCGCTCCATTGGATGCCGCTATCACGTTCAGCACATCTCGACGGCTGGAAGTGTTGAATTGATTCGACAGGCGAAGCGCCGGGGGCAGAAGGTGACGGCCGAGGTGTCGCCGCATCATCTGCTGCTCACCGATGAATCGTGCCGGACGTATGACACCAACTACAAGATGAACCCGCCCCTGCGCACGGCCGCCGACGTGGCCGCCTGCGTAGAAGGGGTAAAAGACGGCACGCTGGATTGCCTGGCCACCGATCATGCGCCCCACCTGGCCGAGGAGAAGGAACTGGAGTTTCAATTCGCTCCCAACGGCATCATTGGATTGGAATGCGCGCTGGCGCTGTATATCAAAGCGCTGGTCACGCCGGGGCATATCGGCTGGATGAAGCTGATTGAGATGATGACCATCGCCGGCGCTCGCATCGCCAAGCTGCACAAAGGGACGCTGGCCGAGGGGGCGGATGCGGATGTGACGGTGATCGATCCGAAACTGGAGTGGAAAGTCGAAGCGGAGAAGTTTGAGAGTAAGAGCCGCAATACGCCCTTTGGCGGTTGGGAAGTGCACGGCCGGGCGATAGCAACGATCGTTGGCGGGCAGGTGAAGTGGCGGCTGGGCGGGGCGTGAAGATTTCAGTGTGGCCCGCGGATGTAGAGCACCAGCCACACCACCAGAAAAAGCGGCGGTAGAAGCAGGGGCGCAAGATGGCCCAGAAGGATCGTTCCTTTTAGGCCATGGACGGGCGGGAGGCTGGGGTCGGGACTGCTCACGTGCCGGTCGTAAAGTCTTCGCAGATCGTGCATGGCGCGCACGCCCGCCAGGATGGGCGGATAGATCACCATCACCACGATCATCGCCACCAGCGGCACGGATTGAAGCACGAGCGCCGGCTGGCGGGGAAACATCAGGCGGTCGGCGCTCTGGGCGCCCGAGACGATGGCGTAGGCCGAGAAAAGAAATGCCTGCGCCGTCACGAACCAACTGATGCGGTTGCCGATCAACGTGTCTTCATGCTCGAGCTGGGACCGGATGATCCGGTATAGCTCGCGGGGCGAAACAACATCGGCCTGGGTGCTGGTCATAAGACTTACTCAAAAGCCGGTGCGCTTGAACTGCTTCTCCAGGTCGCGAAGGCTGAGCCGCAGCGTTGTCGGCCGGCCATGCGGGCAGTTGCTGGAGCGCTCGATCAGCTCGCGGCGGGCCAGCATCGCTTCGATTTCGCCGGAGGTGAGAGGGTCGCCGGCTTTCACGGCCGCCTTGCACGCCATCATGTCCAGAAGCTCGTGCAGCAACTCTTCCTGATGCAGATCGAGCAGCTCCTGCTCACCCCGCTCCAGCAGCTCGCCCACGAACTTTTCGGGGTCGAGCTTGTCGAGGAAGGTCGGGAAGGATTGAACGGCCACACTCTCCGGCCCAAACGGGCTGACTTCAATGCCCAGCTTCTGAAGAAGCGGGCCGATCTGCTCCAGGACGGCCAACTGGCGCTGCGACACCTTGATCAACACCGGGATCAAAAGGCGCTGGGATTCCAGCGGCCCGCGGCTGACGCCGCGCCAGCAAATCCTCGTACATGATCCGCTCGTGAAGCGCGTGCTGGTCGATGATCACCAGCCCATCGTCGCTCTCGGTGATGAGGTAGCTGTTGTGCAATTGCAACGCCGGGAGGCGCGCCTGCCCGGCCAGGATGGATGACGCGATTCGCGGCGGCAACGCGGTGGCGTAGGAGGGCATGGCCGATGGGGCGGGCAGACCACGGGATTGAATATCCGGGTGGATGGAGGAGGCGTGACTTTCAACGACAGGCTCAGGTTCGTCGGTCGGGCCGCGAGAAACGATGCGAGCTTCGAGCGCATCTCCTCGCGCTGGGCAGGGTCGATTTCCGGCCCGGCGATGGCGCGGGGGGCAAGGTCGCTGCCCAGCAGCTTCTCGCGCACCACCGACGTCACCAGGCCATGAATCCGGCCGCTGTCGCGAAACCTCACCTCCGCCTTCGTGGGATGCACATTTACGTCCACGTCCTCCGGCGGCATTGTCAGCAGGAGTATCCCGGCCGGATGGCGGCCCGGCTCCGTCAGGCCGCGATAGGACTCACGCAGCGCGTGCTGAATGAACTTGTCACGGATATGCCGACCATTGAGATAAAAATATTGATGCTTGGGCGTGGGCGTGGCGGCCTCGGGAAGCGCAATCAGGCCGCGCAATCGCACCTCCGCGTCACGGCTCTGCACGGGGAGGCGCTGCTCGCGAAAGCTGTCGGGCCAGGCGGCCAGTAGGCGTTCTTCCTCGGTGGCGGCGGGGAGGTCGAGGCTGGTGCGATTGCCGGAGATGAGTTTGAAGGCGATGTGCGGATGCGGCAGGGCGAGGCGCAGGACGGCGTCGCTGATGTGGCCGGATTCGGTCGAGGAACCTTTGAGAAATTTTCGGCGGGCGGGGGTGTTGAAAAAGAGGTTGCGGATTTCGACGGTGGTGCCGACGTTGCCGGCGGCCGCCTGCACCGGGCCTGTCAGGCCACCCCGATTGACCAGCTCATACGCGGCATCGCCCTCGGCGCGTGCGGGTGAGGATTTTGGCATGAGACACCGAGCCGATGCTGGCCAGCGCCTCGCCCCGAAACCCCATGGTGCCGATGCGAAACAGGTCATCGTCGCAGGTCAGTTTGCTGGTGGCGTGCTCGGCGAATGCGAGAAGAAGTTCACTGGCGGGAATGCCGCAGCCGTTGTCGATGACGCGAATCAGGTCCCGGCCGCCGTCTTCAATTTCAACGATGATCTGCGTGGCGCCGGCGTCAATCGCATTCTCGACCAGTTCCTTGACGACGGACGCCGGGCGCTCGATGACTTCCCCGGCCGCGATCCGGTTAACCAGCGACGCGGGCAACTGCTGAATGACACGTCTTTCCACCCTGGCGATTATAGTGGGCATGGATGTAGCGACCAAAAATGACGGATGATTCAGATGCAGAAGTACCCTGTGTTGCTTGTATTGCTGGCGTGTCTGGCGGCATCGGCGCGCGCCGAGTTGGCGATCCCGGTGACTGGCCACGAACAGCCGGAGCTTGCCGCTTTTGATCGGCTGATGGTATCGTTCGTGCGCGAGCACCATGTTCCGGGGGCGGCGCTGGCCGTCGCGCGGCAGGGGCGGATTGTCTACGCGCGGGTTTGGTTTCGGTGATGTGGAGAAGCACCAGGCAGTCGAGCCGGATTCGCTCTTTCGCATTGCCAGCATCTCCAAGCCCTTCACGGCCGCGGCCATCTTGCAGCTTCAGGAGCGCGGCAAGCTTCGGCTGGAGGATCATGCATTTGAAATGCTCGGTCTCCCGCCGCATCTGGAGGCGGGCGCGAAAGTGGATGTGCGACTTTCGCAGGTCACGATTCGCCAGCTTCTGCACCATAGGGGCGGGTTTGATCGGGATGTGTCGTTGGATCCAATGTTTGATTCGCTCAATATTGCTCGCGCGATAGGCACGAAGCCGCCGGCGGGGCCGCGCGAGATCATCGAGTACATGATGGGGCGTCCGCTCGATTTTGATCCGGGGACGCGCGAGGCGTATTCCAACTTTGGGTACTGCGTGCTGGGGCGCGTGATCGAGAAGGCTTCGGGGCTGTCTTACGCAGCGTATCTGGAGCGCGAGGTTTTGCTGCCGCTTGGGATTCGGCGGATGCGGCTGGGGAAAAGTCTTGAGAAAGATCGGGCCGACGGGGAAGTGCATTATTACCCACGGCAGGAGCGGCAGGTGAAGAGCGTGATGGGAGATGGAGGAAGGCTGCCGGTGGCCTACGGCGGGTGGTGTCTGGAGTCGATGGATGCGCATGGCGGCTGGTTGGCATCGGCGCCGGAACTGGTGCGATTTGCGAGTGCGCTGGGTGATGCCGGGCATTGTCCGATTCTCAAAGGGCCGACAATTGACGAGATGTTTCGCCCGTACGACTCCAACGGGCCGGCCAATGACGCCTATTACGCCTGCGGGTGGGAGGTTCGGCCGGTGGGCAAGGGGAAGATGAACACCTGGCACGCTGGGTTGCTCGACGGAACCGCGTCGCTGCTGGTGCGGCGGCATGACGGGCTTGTGTGGGCGGTGCTGTTCAACAGCGATCTGGCCGCCAACAAAAAGCCGCTCGCGGAATTGATTGATCCACTGATTCATCCGGTGGCCGATGGGATTAAAAGTTGGCCCGAGGGGCGGGAGTTCAAGGACGGAGTCGAATGATTACGGAGCGGGATAGTCGATGGTTGTGGTCCAGGTGCCAAAACCCGCGCCGATGAAAATCATGCCGGTTTTTGGCTGGATGTTGAGAGATTGGTTGGGCCCCAGGCGCGGGAGGTTTGCGGTGATGTCGCGCCACGTTTTGCCGGCGTCCTCGCTGAGGTAGAGGTAGCTTGAGCCGACGGCATCCAGGCCCAGAATGATGCGGGCTGGGTGATCGGGGTCGATGGCAAAGCGATTGACGAACGGGTGCGCCTGGGCATCAACCCATGTGCTGGCGGGGATTGTGGTCCAGGATCGGCCATCGAAAAGGGCGGCGTCGGGCGGGGTCATGGCGATGAGGCGATCGGCATTTTTGGGGTCGACCTCCAGCGCCCGGCGGCCCATGTTGTCGCTCGCCTTGGTGGGTGGATCGGGAAGCAGGCTCCAGGCGTCGCCCCGATTATCGCTGCGGAGGACTTTGCCCTCGGCATAAGCGTAGACGGTGTCGGGATGGCTGGGGGCCAGGGCGATGATGGGATGATCCAGTTTTTTGAAGGTCTTGCCCGCGTCGTCGCTTCTGCGATTGTCGGCATAGACGATGGTTGAGTTGGCGGGGTGAAAGCGGACGAAAAAGTAAGCGCTGTCGGTGTCGGCGATGGGCAGCCAGGATTGGCCGGCGTCTTCCGACCGGACGAGTTGCTGCTGCCAGTAGTTCCCGGCCGCGGCGACCACAACGGGCCTGTTCTTCCAATCCGGGGACATGTCACCAACGTACATCCCCGTCCAGCCACGGATCTTGGCCTTTGGGGCGAAACGGCGAAAAGATCGGCCGGCGTTGTCCGTCAAAATAAACGAGTAATCGTAGCAGAAGAAAGCAAAGCGATTGGGATCGTCGGCCGCGAAAGACACGGCCGAGTCCGACCAGCCATGGTGGAAGCCGGTGTAGCCGGCCATTGAATCAGTGAAGGTAAGCCCCCCGTCGTCGGAGGCGTAAAGGCCACACGAAAGTGCGCCGACCAGCGCATCTTTGTCCTTGAAACTCCAGGCGTACCCTTCAGCAAAGCCCCAGCCCCCTTGCTGGACGAAGGAGTTGGACCAGTTGGGCTTGGAGGTTTTCCAGGTTTGGCCGCCGTCGTGGCTGACGCGCAGCTTGTCGAAGGAGGCGAGGAGGAGGTGGCTTGCATCGGCCGGACTTTGGGAGAACAGGACGGATTTGGCATCCAGACTTTTGTCGCCGGTCGCAACGGGCGCAAACGATTGGCCGGCGTCGTCGGAGCGGAAGAGGCCTTTGTTTTGGGAGACGGCCCAGAGGCGGTTGGAGGTGGAGACGTCGGGCGCGACGGCGGTGAGGGTGTCGTCGGAGAAAAATCTGGCGGCCGTGAAAGTTTGGCCGGCGTCGTGCGAGATCTGCAAACCTGTTTCCGTGGCCGCATAGAGCGTGTCAGGATTGCGCGGGTCAATGCGAATCTCGGTGGCCACCAGATCCTTCAAGGCCGCAAGGTGTTCCCAGGTTTGGCCGGCGTCGTCCGAGCGGAACAGGCCGTTTTTATAGGAGAGGAAGAAGACCCGTTTTCCGTCAGGCGAGTATTCCATGAGGTGGCGATAGCCCCGGCGGGGATCATCATTCGAGCAGGCGACGACGCGGGCAAAAGTTTCACCAGCATCCGTGCTGCGATAGAGGCCCTCTTCAGGAACACGCGGCTTGTCCCAATCAGGCGAGTCGCCATAAACCAGTATTTCGTCCGCGTTGGTAGGATTTACGACAATTGAACTTGTGCCAAGGGTATGGAACCCGGTTTGGCGGCACGGTTGCCAGGTGGCGCCGGCGTCCTTTGATCGCCAGACGCCCACGACATCGACGGCCAGATAGATGCGATTGTCGTCGGCCGCGCAGCGTGTGATGGAGTGCAGGCACTGGCCACCCTCCCCACCCGCCTGGCCGCGCAGGAGTTGGCGGTCGGAGCGGATGGGAAGGGGGCACCAGCGGACGTCGGGAAGGGTGGTGGGGCGCGTGGCGGGCAGTGTTGGCGTCTGGGCAGACACGAGCGTGGGAACGAGGGCGATGATGAGGTGGGCGGGGTTCATGGGGTGGGTTTGGAGTGTACGGCGGCGGGGGCACGGCACAAATTGCAAGGTGGTAGGGATTGATTGATACATCGGTTCATCGGTGCATTGATTCATTGAAAGGCGGGCGGGCGGGCGGGCGGGCGGGCTGGCGGGCGGGCGGGCGGGCGGGCGGGGGGGCGGGGGGGCGGGGGGGCGGGGGGGGGGCTTGGGGGGGGCTTGGGGGAGGCTTGGGGGGGCTTGGGGGGGGCTTGGGGGGGGCTTGGGGGGGCTTGGGGGGGGCTTGGGGAGGGCTTGGGGGGGCTTGGGGGGGCTTGGGGGGGCTTGGGGGGCTTGGGGGGGCTTGGGGGGGCTTGGGGAGGCTTGGGGGGGCTTGGGGGGCTTGGGGGGGCTTGGGGGGGCTTGGGGGGGCTTGGGGGGGGCTTGGGGGGGCTTGGGGGGGCTTGGGGAGGGCTGGGGGGGCTTGGGGGGGCTTGGGGGGGGCTTGGGGGGGCTTGGGGGGGGCTTGGGGGGGGCTTGGGGGGGGCTTGGGGGGGGCTTGGGGGGGGCTTGGGGGGAGACGAGGGAGCCACAGAGGACACTGAGGAAGAGGGGGTGGGGAAGTTAGAAGTATGAAGGAAGAAGGATGAATGGGGGAGAGGGGGGGGCGGGGTGGGGGGGCGGGATGGTGGTCGGTTTTGGTGAGTTTATTGCTGTTGTAATTGAGTTGCGCGTGGGGTTTTGGGAGGGGGGTGAGTGTTGACAAGGGTTTAGGGCGAAAGGGGCTTGAAAAAACAGACACATAACCGACCACCAATCGACCACCAACCGACACGTAACCGACCACCAACCGACCACTAACCGACTATCAAACGACACATAACCGACCACCAAACGACGCGGGCTTGAGACAGGAGACTTGAGACTGGAAACTCGAAAGAGGAACAACACATGCCTGAGCGGGCCGGGTCGGACAGCCGTGGGGTTGCTGCGATGATGCTGTGCTGTGGACATGGGTTCCCCTGGTTGGGCTCCATCTGGGGGAGATGGGGCGGCGGTGGCTGGTGCCTGCCAGTTGACGCTGGTGGTAGTGTAGATGAATGTTAGGGTAGTGTCAAGGCGGTGGGAGTTGCTAGTTGCTGGGTGGGCGGGGTGGGTGAAAGGGTGCGGTGGGGGGCAGATTTTTATGAATGGCCTGTTTGGATTGCCCGTTGCTATGCGTGTTCCGCTAGAATGTCCGTGGAACGCGGGCAGCCGGATGATCTGGGCTGAGGGGGCGGGTTATTTGGGTTGGGCCGGTTCAAGACATCAGTGGGCGATGCCGCCGCCCGCGATGCGTGAGGGTTGAGCTTTGAAGGCGGATGTTGGTTTTTTCTGGCAGGATATTCAAACGATGATTCCCGATTCCACAGAATTGCGGGCATAAAGGCTCGCGTCACCTTCCGCGTCACCTTTAATTCTTTCCGGGGTTGGTGGAGGTGTCAGCGTGATCGCGTGATTATTCGAAAAAGACTCCCGACCCTTTAGGCTTTCCCTCGCGCCAGGCGTTTTCGGACAGGTTTGTGCGTCGCCTCGCTGCGCGAGGCCGGAGTGCTTCAGGACTTCGCTGCGCTGCGGTCGCGGGTACGCGACAATGCTGCGCATTTCCTTTCGCTTCCTGACGCGGGGAACAGACTCCCGACCCCTTTGGGATTTCTGGAGTCTGGGGACATGGGCGGGACGCCCATGCTACGGGTGGAGGGGGCCGTCGGGATTAGGATGAAGATAAACATAAAGATAAAGATGAAGATTAGGATGAAGAGTGGCTATTCACTGGTCAAAGAACATGGGTAGTCCGAAAGGGAGCGAAGCTTTCTTCTGGTTCTCCGCTCGTCCCGTGCGATGGCTGGCATCTTTGGGGGATGCGGCCATGGCGAACATTATTCTATCGTAGGAGGTGGGGGAGTCGACTATAATTTGGCTGAAATACTGGCTGGGAATGGGAACGAGATTTAGAGAAGACGGGCGGGTTTAATGGAGGACTTCTGATGGGGAAGAACGGACGAATGTCGCGCGTCGCCGGTCTTGCTTGCATCATTGTTAACACGATTGGGGCGGTGGTGGGTTTTGGAGGGCCGGCTACGCGTCCGATGACGCCGCAGGCCACGACGCGAGCTTATGTTGCTGCTTTGGCGGGTCAGGATCGGGATGCGTTGCGTGGTTTGTTTCTGGTGCGAACGGCGGGTGAGCGGGATGTCGTGGAGGTTCTGGTTGACAACGAGTTGGCGCTGGCGCCCTGACGGCCGCGGTTACTGCGGCTTTTGGCACTTCACTTCAGGGCGGCGGCACCCTGGTTCCTAATCAGGAGGTTCAGTGGCAGATTGAAGAGGACCATGCGTTTGCGCAGGCCGAACGGCGCTGGATGCCTTTGGTTAAGGACCAGGATGGATACAGGGTGGATCTTTGGCGTGGAGGCATTGACTGGGCCGACAAGCCGGAGGCTGCGGGTATTCTTGCCCGCTTTAAGGCCGACGCGGCTCAGTTCTCGCGGGCGATGGAGGAGTTGAAGAAAGGCCGGTATCGGTCGGCCAAGGATGTGCAGCGCTGGCTTGGCGGCGCGGCCGTCGATGCGCTGAATCCAATCCTGGGATCGCCCCGGCGAAAACCTGCGCTGAGCCGACGACCCGTCGCGCGACGGTTGACCTGACACAGCCGCTGAACACATGCCGATCGCTGGCCGAGTCAATGATTCAAGGGGACGGGGCGGCATACCTGGCGTGCTGGCAGATGGGCAGGGTTGAAGACGACAAGCAGTTGCGATCAATGGCGCGGTGGATCGATGGATCATCGCGCCTTTGGCTGGCGGCGGCCAGAAGATTCGGAGCGGATGAGGCCGAGCGGGTTATGGCCATGGTGCCCGTGCCCGATCCGCATGGCGAGGGGATTGCGGCGATGACGGAGTTAGGGAACGTCAAGGTGGACCTTAAGGGAGATCAGGCGGTTGTCGCCGGCTTTGGCCTTGTTGATCGCATGGTCCGCATTGGGGAGCAGTGGAAGATTCCCGTCCGCGCCGACAGGGGCCGAGCAGCGGGTGATGTTAAGGTTTATGAGCTGGCCGGAGGGGCATACCAGCGTTATGCGGAGGCGATCGAGGGGGGCAGGTTCAGGACGCTTGACGAGTTGCTGGCTGCGATGGAGAGGGAGTTTGCTGACCGATAAGGAGCGCAAATCATTGAGCTTGATTCAGGCGGTGGGGTAGACTTCGGCGATGGGAGGGTGAGGTTGAGGGAGCGGAGGCCGTCGGCGGAGGAGAGGGGCCAGTTTTGGTCCGGCGATGGCGGGTGGATTTCATGGGATATTAATGTTGGGGCAACGTGTTCTGCGCGGAGGGTGCGTAGGGTTTGCGGGCGCATGAAAGAACGCATTGGCCGCGGCTTTACTTTGATTGAGATGTTGGTGGTGATCGGCATCATCTCGGTGCTGATCAGCATCCTGTTGCCGGTGCTGAACCAGGCGCGGGAGGCGGCCAACCAGATTAAATGCGCCAGCAACTTGCGCAACATCGGCCAGGCGGTGGCGGTGTATATGACGGAGAACAGCGGGGCGCTGCCGAATTCGTTTACGTATAAAGGGATGGGGTTTGACAACTCGACGACGCCGCCGACGCAGACGCCGGATCCGGAAGATCAGGGGTATGTGCATTGGAGCTGGCTGCTTTTTGAGGGCGGGGCGGTGAAGGCGGATGCGTTTAAGTGTCCGTCCCTGGACAAGGGGGGGTTGCCGGCGAGCAATCCGGATAATGCGAACTTTGATGCGGGGCAGGTGGCGGATGTGCCGGGGGTGGTGGATGAGCAGGCCCCGCGCATGGGGTATACGTTGAACGAGGCGCTGTGCGGACGGAATAAGTTTGTGGTGGGGTATCAGGATGCCAAGCGGGTGAATCAGTATATATCGGCCGCGCGGGTGCGGAATTCGTCGGGGACGATTCTGGCGACGGAGTTTATTAACAACTGGCGGATCGTTTCGGACGCGGGGCGGGACGTGGCGTCGGCGGTGTCGAAGAGCCATCGGCCGGTGCATGGGTTTGTGAAGGTGGGGGCGGTGGGGACGGAAGGGCTTGGGATGGCGGAGCACCTGGCGGTGGGGGACAAATATCGGCAGGTGACGGTGGACGATCTGGACCCGGACCCAATCGCTAACTACAGCACGGGGGCGTGGACGGCGGCGACGTACAAGACGCGGCTGGACTGGGTGGGGCGGAATCACGGGGGCGAGGCGGCGTACGCGGATCGGAAGTCGAATTTTCTGTATCTGGATGGGCATGTGGAGAGCAAGAGCATCAAGGGGACGCTGACGCCGAAATTTGAATGGGGGGATTCATTTTACACGATGTCGCCGGATAGTGGGCTTTGAGGGGGGTCTACCACAGAGGCACGGAGGGCACGGAGGAGGAGGGGAGGAGGGGAGGAGGGGAGGAGGGGTCAAATCTGCGGTGGCTAGTTCGGGCAGCTAACAGCGGGGATGAATGGAGAGGAGATGTTGTTGGAGGAAGAGATGGGCGGGGGGCAGCGGGGCGCCCATGCCACGGTTTGGAGGCGGATGGCTGGCGGGGAAGAGATTTGTTGTTGGGAAGACATGGGCGGGACGCCCATGCTACGTTTTTTTTGGGGAGGGCTGGGTGAGGGGGTGGGAATTAGTTGGGATTTAACATGAGGCTCATGTGGCCTGTTTGATGGGGATTTAAGGTTGATTTTATTGATCGGGCCAAGGTCGCGGTGGCAGGCGTTGCCGGGCAAATGGCTGGATCACATTCGAAAGGAGAATGGCATGAAGGTTTCACGGAAGATGAGAGGGTTTACTCTCATCGAAATGCTCGTTGTCATGGGCATCATCGCGGTGCTGATCAGTATTCTGTTGCCGGTGCTTAACCAGGCCAGGGAAAGCGCCAACAACATCAAGTGCGCGTCGAACCTGCGGAGCGTGGGTCAGGCGATTGCCCAGTATGTAACCGCGAATAACGGCGTTATGCCCAATTCGTACACATACAAAGGCATGACCATCGACACCAGCACCAACCCGCCGGTGCAGCTGCCGACGGCCGCCACTCAGGGTTACATTCACTGGAGCTACCTGCTGTTCAGCAGCGGTGGCGTGAAGGCGGATGCGTTCAAGTGCCCGAACCTGGACAAGGGCGGCCTGCCGCCGACGAATCCGGACAACGGCAACTTTGATGGTGGTCAGACGGCGGAGACGGCCGGCATCACCGACTTTCAGGCCCCGCGCATGGCTTACACGCTGAATGAAGCGGTCTGCGGCCGAAACAAGTTTGCGGTTGGCTTTCAGAGCGCTGTCCGCACGTATCAGTTCGTCGAGGCCGGGCATGTGCGTAATTCTTCGGGCACGATCCTGGCGACGGAGTTTATCAACTCCTGGCGTATCGTTTCGGATGCCGGGCGCGCTACTCCCTCCGCAGTTGCCAAGAGCCATCGTCCGGTGCACGGATTTGTGCGGTTGAATCCGGCGACGGGCAGCGATGCGTTCAACTTCGAGAAGCTTTCCACCGATGCGAGCACCGATGCCGGGCAATACCGCCGGGCGACGGTGGACGATCTGGACACCGATCCGCTCGCCCACTACGACGATGGAAGCTGGTCGTCAACGACGTACAAGACGCGTCTGGACTGGGTTGGCCGAAATCATGGCGGCGACAAGAACTACGCCGACCGGAACTCCAACTTCCTGTACGTGGACGGGCATGTGGAGACCAAGAACCTGCGGGTAACGCTTGACCCACAGCACAACGAATGGGGTGATGCGCATTACACCATCAACCCGAACAATGGGCTGCAGATCACGCCGGCGACTCAGCCGAGCGTTGGGTTCTGATCTGGATTTTGGTGGACGGTCATTTATGGGTGTGATGCGGTCTTCGGGCCGTGTCACGCCCTTTTTTGTTTATGGGGGTAAGAGGGTCACCACGGAGACTGATTCACCACCGAGGCACGGAGGCACGGAGAGGAGGACTTGTGGGGCGTTGTGGTTGGTGTTAATTAGGGTGTGATTCTTTGATTCTGGGAGTTGAACGAGTAGGTCACTGGTTTGGCTGAGCTTATAGCCTATCGTGGCGTTACGGCGTCGGCCGCGTCGGCACGGGCAACGGCCTGTTGTGTGAGACGATCCAGGGGGCTTTGGGGAGATTCGGCCTCGGGCTCGCCGCTCAGCATCGCATAGATCACTCCGCCCAGTGCGCCGCCCACGATTGGCGCAACCCAGAAAAGCCACAGCTGGGCCAGCGCCCAACCACCAACAATAATGGCCGGGCCGGTGCTTCGCGCGGGATTGACCGAAAGGTTCGTCAGCGGAATGCCAATGAGATGAATCAGCGTAAGTCCCAGGCCGATGGCCAGGGGTGCGAATCCCTGGGGAGCGCCGCCGGTCGGTGGAGCCCATGATGATGAGCAGGAAGACGCAGGTGAGAAGGATCTCGGCGATGAAGCCGGCGGCCATGGAATAGCCGCCGGGGGAGTGTTCGCCATAGCCATTGGAAGCAAAGCCGCCGGCCAGGGAAAATCCGGCCTTCCCGCTGGCGACTACATAAAGCAGGCCCGCGGCGACGATGCCGCCAAGCACCTGCGCGATGATGTATGCAGGGAGGTCCCTGGCGGGAAAGCGTTTGCCGGCGCAGAGGCCGATGGAAACGGCCGGATTGAGATGGCAACCGGAGATGTGCCCAATGGCATAGGCCATGGTCAGCACCGTCAGCCCGAAGGCGAAGGAAACGCCAAGCCAGCCGATGCCGACCTTATCCACACCGGCGGCCAGCACCGCGCTGCCGCAGCCGCCGAAGACCAGCCAGAAAGTACCGATGAACTCTGCTACAGCGCGTTTGGCGAGCGTGGGGGATGACATGGGATCAGACTCCAGAAGGTTGAACATTTTTCGCAGCGACAGTATCAGGAAGCCCCCACGAATTGCAATGAAGTTTTGCAATATTGCTCCGCCCCGATTTGCGCCTGGGCTGGTGGTTGTCCTATTCGGGTTGTCCGCGAGGACCCGCACAGGGAATGGGAACGAATCTGAACAGGTGTTTAACGAGCAGGGCGATCTTCCGGATTTGGAATTGCTCGAAGGAAGAAGTAGGGAATGGTGGGAGGGGATTGACGGGGCGGTTGTGCGGATCGGAAGCGTCGGTGGAGGTGGCGTGAGAATATCTTGAGGGATCGCACAAACTCATGGTGCTGGGTTGCTTCGAGCGAAGGCTAACCGCCAAGACGCCAAGAGCGCCAAGAAATCGCATCATGATGGTCCCTCCAGTTAACGACAATCCCATTGAGCGACCAGATCACGGCCACCTGGAGGGATGGGAGTTGGGAGTTTCCGGTCAAGTGAATCGTTGAAGACAAACTGAGGAAAGTGGCGACATGGATTAGGGTGTTAGGAGGGCCGCTGCATCTGATGTCTTATGTCGCGGAGTGATACGGGTGCAGGGTGATTCAATCAGCGTGATGAGCGGGCAAGGCTGGGCGCTGTTGGCCTGGGGTGCGGATTGGGCCGTATCACCAGCTATTTTCGCTCGGTCCTGACCTCCATTCAACGATGCGCTTGTTGCCAGTTTGAAGCTGCGGATTTAATTACGCGCAGGTAAAAAATGATTGTCCGAGTCGACCCTCCCGAATTCGAATCGTTCTCCACGGTGCAGATATATTCCGACGCAGGGGGTCCGTGGCGTGCCATTGACGTAACCGAGGATTGGGCTGCCAGAAACGGCTTTGTGCGCACGAGTGAATACCATCCGCGTCAGGTGCTTGTGGAGGGCAAGCATCGATTCCGCGCAATTTGCTATCGCATTTCAGAAGAGGAGCGAGCCGCTCTTGAACTAGCGCACCGGCGAATGGCCGACCGTGCCGGTCTACTTCGCGATGCTCTTGCCCCAAGTCGCAATGGGAATTGGATGTGCGTGGATGGATGGAGGGAGGGACTGCTCACCCATTGTTGTAGAACGCGGTGCCTTCCGGGGTGGTGTGAGTTTGCCTTCGAGCGGCCCCAGGTGATGGTGCAACTCCTGGTCGCCACGCTACTCGAATGCGTTTTTGTCGTCGCGGAGGGCGATTGGGGATTGGAGGATTTCGGCCAGGATGAACTGGGTGCGGATGGAGGAGGGGGTGCGGAGGAGGGTGAGGGCTTCGGAGAGGCCGGTGGAGGTTTGGCCGTCGGTTTGGGTGCCGGCGATGCGGGTGCTGCCGCCGGCCATTTCGATGCGTGCGCCGCGGTTGCCGGCGGTTTCGGATCGGCCGCCGGCCTCGCTGTGGGCGTGGGCGGCGGCGCTGTTGATCATGTGGGCGGGCGGTTGCGGGGCGGCGTATGGCCGAGTGGGCGGGTTGGAAACCTGCGCCAAGTTTCGGGCGACTTGCATGGACGTCGGAGCGATCTGAGTGCGGGGAGGCAGGGGCTGGTGGGCGAACTTGGCCGGGGGACGCCGGAGAGGGACCTTGGCGGCCTGGATGAAGGTGGAGGTGGTGCGGGGAGCGTTGGTGCGGGGGGTTGTGATGCGGGGGTTGGTTATGAGAGGGGTGGCGGGACCGGCGGTTGGGGGTCGGATGAGGTTTGGTTGAGATTGTTGGGGCGGGGATTGTGGTTGGCCGGGGAGGCTGTTGAGGATCTCCTGCCAGCTTTTCTGGCCGGTCTTGTTGGACGCTTTTTTGAGGTTGGAAACCATCGCGCTAATGCCCCAGACGATCAGGACGAGGATGCCGATGACGACCTTGCCCAGGTCGGCGTCGCCGGCGGAGAGGATGGTGGGGAGGGGGGGCATTGTGGTCTAGGGCTAGGGCTAGGGTTCAGGGGTCAGGGGTCAGGGGTCAGGGGTCAGGGGTCAGGGGAAGCCCCGCATGTACATGCGGGGTTTTGGTCAGGGGTCAGGACGAATCTAGATTGATCGTTGATACATTGAAAAGAAGATTAGGGCTTATTTTTCGATGGAGGTACGGAGTCGGGTTTTTTGAGTTTACGATTTGGCGCCGTCGATGGGGCGGGCTATGGCGTCGCGCATGCTTGTGTCGGCCTGGATGTTTTTTAGTTTGTAGAAATCGAAGGCGCCCAGGTTGCCGCTTCGCAGGGCTTCGGCGATTGCTCGGGGGACTTCCGCTTCGGCGAGGACCACGGCGGCGCGGTTCTCGGCCTGCTTGGCGATGTTTTCCTGCTCGTGGGCGACGGCCATGGCGCGGCGCTGTTCGGCCTCTGCCTGGAAACGGCGCTTGTCAGATTCAGCGCGGTCGGCCGCGAGTTTGGCGCCGATGTTTTCGCCCACCTTGATCTCGGCGATGTCGATCGAGAGGATTTCGAACGCGGTGTTGGCGTCGAGGCCTTTGTTCAAGACGGCTTTGGAAATGGAGTCGGGGTTCTTGAGGACGTGCTTGTAATCCTCGGCCGAGCCGATGGCGTTGACGATGCCTTCGCCGACGCGGGCGACGATGGTTTCCTCGGTGGCGCCGCCGACGAGGGATTTGATGTTGGTGCGGACGGTGACGCGGGCTTTGACACGTAGTTCGATGCCGTCCTGCGCCTGGCCGTCGATGGTGATCTGGCCGAGCGCCTGGTTAGGCACGTCGATGACTTTTGGATTCACGCTGGTCTGCACCGCGTCGAGGATGTCGCGGCCGGCCAGGTCGATGGCAGTGGCCGTTTGCCAGGTGAGGTCAATGTTGGCCTTGTGGGCGGCGATCATGGCGTTGATGACGCGTTGCACGTCGCCGCCGGCCAGGACGTGGGATTCCATTTCGGCGGTGGTGACGTTGAGGCCGGCGCGGCTGGCCTGAATGCGCGAGCGGACGATGTTCGACGGATTGACGCGGCGGAGGCGCATGCCGATGAGGTCGATAAGCTTGACGTGCGCGCCGCTGACCATGGCGTTGACGTAGATGCCCATGTATTGAAACGCTACGGCGAAAGCGATGATGAGAAAGAGGAGCAGGACGAGAACGCTGCCCCAGAGCCAGGGGTTGTTGCTGAAATCGGCGAGCATAAGTGATGATCCTTTCAAATAGGCCGGGCGGTCGCACGCGCAATGCGCAAAAAGGCGGAGGGAACGGTGCGAGCCTGACCTTAAAAACATCATACCCGCGGATCGCGCTGGATGTACAGGGAATGGAGGGGTGAGATGGATGGGGAGAGAAGAAGCCCCGGATTTGCATCCGGGGCTCCGATGAATCGATTGAAAATTCGTCGGCTAACTCAGACGGCGCACAACGACTCGGTTGCCGCCCACCTCGTAGACGATCACTTCTTCGCCCTGGCTGATGTAGCCGCTGTCGCTGACGACGGCGGTGACGCGGGTTTGGCCGGTGAGGTCGTCGGAGAAGGCGGCAGAGCCGCTGGGGCGGAGATCGGTGATGGCGCGGCCGGCCATACCGATTTCTGGCCAGGCGAATTGGGGCGGGGACAAACTCGCCGTCGGGCCGTTGGTGGTGCTGAGAATCAGGCGGTTGAAGTACGGCATCTTGGGGAGGAACCGGCGGAGCCACATCGAGAGGAGGAACGAGCAGGCCATGCCGGTGGAGACGACGATCAGGCCGCGCTGGAGGCTGGTCCAGGTGCTGGGGAGCTTTGGCCAGAAGCCGGGGATGCCACCGGGCTCGCGGCCAACGAAGGTGAGAACCAGGCCGCCGAGGATCAGCACGATGCCGACGACGGCGAGGAGGCCGACGGTGGGATAGACGAAGATTTCAATGGCGAGGAGGGACAGGCCCAGGAGGACGGCGAGGATTTGCCACCACTCGGCGTAGCCGGTCATGAGGGGGACGACCAGTAGAAGGCCCAGGGAGATAAACGCGATGACCTCGGCCGCGCCGTGGCCAGGCGCGTGGAGGGCGGCGTAGAGGGCGGTGAGGAAAATGGCGAGCAAAACGCCGCGAACGTAGGAGTTGTTGAGCCACTCGATGAGATCGGATCCAAAGCCGGGGCGGTAGCGGTCGGCGATGGAGAGGCCGCGCGATTCGGCTAAGACATCGACGCTGTCGGCCTCGCCGGACGCCAAGCCCAGCGCGATGGCGTGGTCGGTGGTGACGGTGAGGAGTGTGCGCTCGGAGTCAATAGGGTCTGGAAGATCAGCGACGATCGTCCAACCCTTGTCGGCCAGCCGCTCGTACTCTTTGTCATCGACAAAGCGACGCTGCTTTCCGTTTGGGCTTTGGACCCAGTGAACGACAACCTGCACAGAAACCATCGCCTCTGCAAGCAGGGGATCGTGATGGTTTTTGGCCGCGCTTTCTCGGAAATCCTGGACGATGGGGCTTTCCATCTTGGCGCGTTCGGCGGTGGGAAGGCTCTCCAGCCCATGATCGCTGTAGACAATGGGAGCGCAGTCGCCAAGGGTGGCCGACCGCGCCATGACGATCTCATCGCAGGCCATCGCGATCATCGCGCCGGCCGAGATGGCCTTGTTATCGACGTAGGCGATGGTGTGGAGATCGGCGGGCAGGTTTTTGATGAAGCGGGAGAGGTCCATGCCCGAGGTGACCAGGCCGCCGTAGGTGTCGATGTCGATGATGAGGATGGTCGCGCCCCGTGCCTGGGCCTGCTGGACGTTGCGGATGAAGTGGTCGCGGCTGTAATCGTCGATCTCGCCGTGCAGGGTGATGAGGGCGGTGTTTTTGATCGGGGCTGTTGTGGCCGCGAGGTCCTGAGCACCTGCGCGGAAGGCGAGGAGGAGGGTGAGAAGCGACACGGTGGAAAAGAGGCGCGGCCGCATATGGGGGATTGTAGCGGGTTATTCGAGAAGGGGGAGGGGAATCTGTTTATAACTGGAGGAGGAGTTTAGAAACCCGCAATTTTGGAAACGGCTGGTCAGCCGAGGGGAATGGCGGTAAAATGAGCAAATGGCGATGCTGACCGAGGCGGAGATCTTCAGTCGGGTGATTGATCCGTCGTATCCGAGCATGACGGCTGAAGCCGCGAAAGCGATTTTGGAGCTTGGATATTCGGAGGCGGATCATGCGCGCACGGCGGAATTGGCGCGGAAATCGGATGAGGGGACGTTGAGCGATGATGAGCGCCGTGAGTTTGAAGGCTACGTTTTTGTGGGAGACGTGCTGACCGGCGCCGGCGGATCGAAATTTGATTTGTCATACGCTGGCATCGTTGCGATCTCCACGATCTGTTTACGGAAATCTCCTGAGCGTTGTGGATCTGCGAGGCGTGGCGTGTGGAGGTGTGCCAGGATGTTCGTGGGTGTATTCGCGAGGATAACATAGACCTTTGTATTCTCGGCAAGCGTTACTTCTTCTTGAAGCCTTATTTTCCCGCTCTCAACCACACCTTCAATGGCAGTGATCACCATCGCGCACCTCTTCCGATAAAGCTTGAATCCTGTTCGCTCGGTTCAATTATAACATCAATGGACCCGGAGTGGCTGGGCGGCCGCGGGTGGCGGAGGCGAATGGGCGGAGTTTCTGAAAGGCGCATGGGTTGTGCGTGGCGGAGGGGGTGTACGGGTTGGCGGGGAGTGACCGGTCGCAGGGGGCCAATAAATAGGGTGAGGCTCGACGTCGGGCAGTGATATCTTGCTCATTCGTCTAACGAATCGGCCTCCAGCGCCCGCACTCCGGACAACGACCTATTGTCCCGCGCAAGTCATAGCCGCACGACAGGCAACAGTTCTCGTCGCGTCGACGCGCCAACTCGCGCAGGCGAATGCAAAGGTCTGTATACCAAAAAGCTCCGCCAATCCCGACTGCCGCACACAGCATCCAGAACAACGGACAATTCCACCGGTCAGGAATCAGATGCAGGGAATCGAAGACACCACACGCTGCAAAAAAGAGCAACACAGCCAGGAAGAAGCCGAATGATATTTCGCTGGGCCGCGGCACCCATGGATTCTAAACCATTTTTGCGGGGTGGATTGTGTTGTTTTGTGTCAGCGTGAGCGGCAGCGGAGGTGCAAGGGGTTTTCGGCGGCGGGTTGGCGAGCCAAGACAGGAGCTTGTAAGATAGCCGTTTAGCTATCTGGAGGGCAACGACGAAAAGGGGTGAGGCTGGAGTTGATGATGAATGTTATAACGATCGAACTTATCCCGGATTTAGAAGAGGGTGGATTCACAGCTCGAGTTCCTGATATTCCCGCATATGGAGAGGGTGAGACAGAGGACGAGGCTGTGGCGGACCTACGTGAGGCCCTCAAAGGGTACATCGATACATTTGGGCTAGACGACGCCATGAGCCGATTGGTGACGCCAAGCCTCCGGCGTGCAACATGGGATTTAAGGGAAATCGCAGGTGCCTAAGCTGCCTCGCATATCAGGGAAAGAAATGGTTCGCTTCCTGGAGGGCCGAGGATTGAGGATCATTCGGATCGCTGGTTCGCACCATTTTATGGATGGTGGTGGCAGGAGGACGTCGGTCCCGGTTCACGGGAGCCAGACGCTCAAGACGGGGACGTTGCGCAGCATTCTTCGCGACATCAATCTATCGCCGGCGGAGTTCGAAAGAATGTGGCGGGGATGAGCTTTATTGCCGCCGGTAACTCAACACCAGCATCAGAATAACGATGGCGCCTTGGAGGGTCTGGGCGGTGGCGAAGGGGACGGCCATTTCGGCTTCGAGGGATCGGAAGGCGGTGTTGAGGAGGCCGAAAAAGAGGGCCGCGGCGACGGTGCCGAGGGGGGACAGGCGGGCGAGGAGGGCGACGGCGATTGCCGTGAAGCCGTAGGCGCTGTCGCCGCTGGAGAGGAGGAGTTGGAAGGGGAGTCGGCCAGCGGTTTCGATGCCGCCGGCGAGACCGGCGAGGGCGCCGCTGAGGAAGAGGGAAAGGAATGCGATGCGCGGGACGTTGATGCCGGCGAAGCGGGCGGCGACGGGATTTTCGCCGACGACGCGGAGGCGGAAACCAAAGATGGTTTGACGCAGCACAAATGCCAGGAGGATGGCGGCGGCGAGGGCGATGAAAAAGCCCATGTGGAGATCGGTTTGGACAAGCGTGGGGAGGCGGGCGGCGGGAGGAAGCTGATTGCTTTGGGGGATGGCGAATTGGCCGTGCAAGGGGCCGCGCAGGGCGTAGAGCAGGAGAGAGCTGGCGATGAAGTTCAGGAGGAGTGTGCTGAGAACGACCGGGACATGGCGGTAGCGATAGAGGGCGGCGGCGATTCCGGCGAATAGGCCGCCGCCGATGAGGGAAGCGATCAGCAGGGCGGGGATGAGCACCGGTGCGGGGGCATGGAGGCGGGTGGCGACGGCGGTGGCGGCGATCGCGCCGACGAGGTATTGGCCTTGTGCGCCGATGTTCCAGACGGATGCGCGGAAGGCGACGGCGATGGCGAGGCCGGTGAGGATAAGGGGGGAAGCGTCGATGAGGGTGGCGATCCAGTGGCGGTAGGCGGGGCCTGGGAGAATGGCGTGGGACCAGACGGTTTGGAGGACGTCGTGGAAAGGATAGCCGAGCAGTTGAAGAGTGGTGGCGCCAAGAAGGAGGCAGACGGTGGCGGCTAGCAGTGGGGCGAGAAGTGGGGGGAGAAGGGATTGGAGTCGCAAGGGGCGGATCCTGGTTTTTGCCGGCAGTCGGAGCGTCTGAGGGAGGAACGATTTGCGGCGTTCCGATGGTCAGGATTCTACTTCAGTGCGCGTTGGGGTGGTGAAGGCGACGGAAGATTTTGGACTGGTTTTGGCGTTGGAATTAGAGCGAGTGATCGGGTGCGATAAGCAGGAGCAACGCGGGTGCGGTCGGTGTGGTGTGTGGGGGATTGTCCGGAATGATGGCGCGTCGGGGGGTGCAGGACCATCGGCACCAATGCAGAGCTTGTGGGATTTATTTGCGGGGCGTGGTGGTGTTGACGGCGGTGTTGCCAGCGGGCTTCTTAGCTGCGTCGGCCTTGGCTTTCAGGTCGGTTTGATATTGCGTGAGGGCGGCGACTTGCGCTTTCTGGGCGTTGCCGTAGGCGGTGTCGGCTTCGGCCAGTTTCTTGCGCGAATCATCGAGCTTCTGTTTGGCGGATGTCCACGTGGCGTTGCTCTTTACAGAGGCTTCAAATTCAGAATTGAGCTTGGTGATCTTGTTGGTGGCTTCGAGCATTTTGCGTCGGGCGGTGATCGTGGCGGCGTCTTGTGCGAGGGCATCCGATTCAAGCTTGGTCATGGTGTTGCCGGCGGCAAGGACGGCCGAGGCGGCGGCGGACTTTTCATCTGGCGTGGCCTTCTCGCTGCCGGCCAGTTCATCGCGCTGTGCTTCGGCTTTGTCCTTGGCACGCTTGGCCGCGACGTAATCCGGCTTGGCTTGAAGGGTCTGGAGGACGGGGGCCTTGGCAGCATTGAACTCGTCCTGCGCCTGCTTCAAATCAGACTGGGCGCTGGTCCATTCGCTGGAGGTGTCGAATTCATGTTTGAGCTGGGTTACGACCTTGTTCAGTTCGCTCTCGGATTTGGCCACCTCGTCCTTGGCGGCGATTAGGGCGGTTTTGCTTTTGCCGGTCTCGGCGACGGCTTTGTTGTAGGCGTCAAGGCTGGCGGGGGGCTGGTTAGAAGTGGCGGCGGCGAAGGCTCTGGAAGACAGACCGAAAGCAAGAACAACGGCCAAAAGCGAAACGACCTTCATCATGTTCTCCTCGGTTGGTTCTAAGGCCTTCGGGGTTTTGCGAAGGATAGCGACAGGGACGCAGGCAAATACCCTCAACTGTTCCTGTCTATTCTGCGCACAAAAGGGCTGGATTGTCAATGTGAATGAATTTCAGGTTTATCTGACGTGACGCGGGTTTTAAGGCGGCAGGCGGGTCATTTGGCGGCCGCGTGAAGTCGTTCGGCTTCCAGATTCACTTTCGTCATGCGGGTCACAAGGGTGTCCCACGGCGTGTCGTCGATTTTGATGATGCCGTAGTTGCAGGCCTCGCCGTCGAATCGGCCTTCCTTGGGTTCGTCCACGTATTCAAACCAATGATAGCCCACGCACACCGGCAGACGTGCGGCGGCAGTGGTGAAACGTTCGAATAGGTCAGCGCGGTCTTTCTGGGTTTGGACGGGCACGCCGCCGCCGTGGGCGTTGGGCAGGCCGCTGTCCTGCGCCTTGAAGGAAAACTCCGTCACCATGACCGGCCGGCCTGTGACTTGGGCCATGTGGCGGATGGTTTGGGCGGGTGCGGAGCGGTCGTAGGAATGGACGGATACCACATCGACGCGGTCGCGCATGGCGTTCAGGACGGCGTCGTCCACCTCACCGGCGAAGCGGCAGCCGAGAATCATGTGGTTGGGGTCAGCCTTGTGGATGGCATCGCAGGTGATGCGGAAATATTCGTTGGCGACGATTTCGAGGAAGGCGTCGCGGTCACCTTCCAAGGCGCGGCCACTGCGGTTGCCCCGGCCAGTCATGAAGCTGAGGGCACGGTGGCGGCCGGGCGCGTCCTGGGGCATTTTGAGGTAGACGTCGAGGAGGGTGTCTTTGCCGCGCCAATCGGCGCCCCAGTGGAGTTCGTTATCGATGAAGTAGCCCAGAAGCCAGGGGTCGTCCTTGCGCGGGGCACAGGCATCGGCCGCGTGCTTCACCACAAGCTGGAAGAAGGCGGGGTCGAAGACATCGGGGAAGAGGCCTTTCATCCAAAGATCGGGGGTGGACTTTGCTCCCAGGTCGAGAATGGGGGCGTCGACTATCCCTGCTTTGGAGAGTTCCGGACTGCTCCAGGCGCCGGCCGTGTTGAAGCCCCAGCGGCGCAGACGCTTGGCGGTGGAGTCGGCCCATGTGGAGGGGTCTTTGTATTTTGCTTCCGCGGCCCGCTGGTAGGGGGAGTAATCGAGTCCTTTGGCGATGTCGCCGCTGAAGCTGGCGTGGCAGACGCCTTTGCTGAAGAAGGCATTGCCGTCGGGCGTGATGAGCCACCAGCGACCGGCAATGATTTGGGCGTGGAAGTAGCCGGTCTTTTCGCCGGTAATGGATTTGAGGCCGCCGTAGGGATCAAAGTCATCTGCGGCGAGAGGCGGTGGTGCGGCAGGCGAGAAACAGGATCAGGATGAGGGAGCGCCGCAGCAGAATGGCCTCGCTGGATATTGTCAGATTCTAGCGTTCGCATTTCAGGGAAACATCGGAATGAGCAGGGCGCGGGTGGCCAAGCCGGTGGATTTGTCGAGGGTTTCAATAAATTCGTTGGCGACGGTGGGGAAACCGCGCAGGGTCCAGAGCACGCGTGCATTATTCCAGGCGGCCTCGCGGGCGATGCGGATGTTGAAGAGGTCGATGGCATCTTCCGTGCGGCGGAGAACGCCCCCTTCCATCGCTCCCGGGACAGAAGCGCCGAATTCTTCTTTTGCACCCGCGTAGGCGTTTTCGAGGATGGCGGTGACGCGTTCGTAGTCGCGGTATTGGGGGCTGCCGTGGCCGGGATCCTGGCCAAGCTCGCGGTAGAGTTGGCAGAGGGCCAGGGGCAGGTCGCGGTTGATATGGGCATTCATGCCGGCCAGGGCGTATTGGATGCGCGCGACGTTGGATTGATCGCGTTCATCGAAAAATGGCCGCCAGGAACGGGGGGCGGAGCGTGCATCGCGCACCCAGGCGGCGAGTGCGGCGAAGTACAGGTTAGCATAGGCGAGATCGAGTCTCGCGAGCCACTGGGCATCCGCCCAGCCGTTTTCGTCGGCAACGCTGCGGCGGACTTCCTGCTCGACGCGGAGGTAGAAATCGGTTGAACCATTTCAGGCCGTCGTTGTCGGGAAGGCCCTGGTCCATTTTCGCCAGCCCGTTGGCGACGGCTTCGATGGAATCGGCCGGGACGGGGGGATGGAGGGGGTCGTTGGGGGTGTGATTGGTGGTTAGGCGTGTGGTTAGTGGTGGTCATGGGCTACTTCTCCTGCGGATGGTTTGATTCACAGGTGGCTAATATAGGCGGCGGGCGGAACGGCGGGTATGGCGGAAAAAAAGTATCTGGCATTTCATTTTCTATTGCCGTATTGGATGGACATCGAGCGACCGATTCCTACTAATGCCCGGCAACATGGGAAGGCGTATGGCTTGGGAACTTCGGATGCCGTTGGTGGTGCTGGCGGGGATGTTGCCGCTTTGCGGATGCACGACCATGGTGACGACGCCGGCGGCATTGAAAGATCCGGTGACGGTGTACGTCGCGGATTATGGACGGCATGCGAGCCTGGTGCTTCCGACGACGCAGCAGACGGTTACCGAATACTCTTTTGGCGACTGGAACTTTTTTGCGCTGCGCACAGCGACTTGTGGAGCGGCGCGGGCAATCCTGTGTTCCGAAGGGGCCACGCTGGGGCGGCGAAGGATCACCGAGCCGGCTTCAGAGTCGGAGCTTGTTCGCACACTCCGGTGGCGCGAGCGTTGTGCCGCTGCAGGTCGAGCGGGCGGCGGCGGGGAAGCTGGTGGTGGAACTGGAGGCGCGTTATGCCAAACACGCGGAAACTGAAATCTACAACGGCCTGTACCGGATGTACTTTGTGAGGGACTCAGAGCATTACGGGTTGTTCAACAACTCCAACATGATGGCCGCCCGGTGGCTGCGGGAGATGGATTGCACCACGTGCGGGTGGTCGATGTTTTCGAAGTTTAAGAGGTGTGGGGGGTAAGGCGGCGAAAGAGAAGGGGCCGCCCTCGCAAGGGCGGCCCGGATAATCTGGGTCTGAAACACGCATCAGGCTTGGGCCGGGCGCCGTGAGCGCAGGAAGGCATAAAGGCCGACGCTTCCCAGGGAGGCGACACCTGGCCAGAATGCCGCCGGCAGGGGGGTGGCGATCGGCTTGTCCTTATCCTTGGGCTTGGCACTGGCCGGGAGGGCTGACAATGCGAGTGTCAGGCCTAGAACCGAGCCAAGCACGACCCGGAGCCGCAGGCGGCTTCGGGATCTGCACGAGGGGTACATTTTCTCCACAATCTCTCCTTGGACCTGTAACAGGTCCTGTTGTTTGGCGTGTGCAACTGCTCGCGCACGCTGCGCAGACGGTTAACACGCGGCGAAGTCTGGTTCTGCGATTCAAGAGGCACACGTTCAAGGCCGGCGCTGTTACGGCCGTGTGTTTGCCCGTCCCATCGCGCGGCAGAGCTTATCGGGCAGTTCTGGACGTGGCAAGAAAATTTCAATGGAAGCCGCATCTTATCCAACTATACCGCCGGGGCGATGATGGCCGACATCCGGCCGGTGACGCCGTTGTCGCGGCGGTGGGAGAAGAACTCTTGTTTATCGCGATACGTGCAGCGATCGGTGACGTCGATGCGGCCGGGCGTGATGCCCAGGCGGGTCAACTGTCGAAAAATCGGCCTGGCGCAGATCGACGTACCCTTTGCCGTCGGGGCGGCGGCGGGTGGGTGATTCTGGGCCGAAAGCATGATCAAATTGATCGAGGACTTCCGGGCCGACTTCGAAGGCGTCGAAGCCGATGCAGGGGCCGACGGCCGCCACAAGTCGCTGGGCGGCGCGTCCAAAGCGGCAATGGCAGCCTGGACGATGTTGGCGATGACGCCGCGCCAACCGGCGTGGATCGCGGCGACGTGTCTGCCGTCGTCGGTGGCCATCAGAATGGGCACGCAGTCGGCGATTCGGACGGAAACGACTCTGCCGGAATCGTTCGTGACAATCGCGTCCGCCTTCTGATTCACGTCAAAGGTTTCATTCCGATGCGCGCACGACGGTGGCGGCGTGAACCTGGTGAACGTGGCAAAGCTCGGCGTCGGGACAACCGGCCGCCGCCTGCAGCAGGCGGTAGTTTTGCCAGATGTGCTCATATTCGTCCTGCACGGCGCACCCGTTGGGATTGCCCAGGTTCAGCGAATCAAAGGGGGCGCGGCTTTGGCCGCCAAGGCGGGTGCTGAAGGCGTGGGGAACACCGGCGGCGGCGAGAAGTAGTGATTGGTAAAAGACGACGCCGTTGGCTGCGGTGATGCGCTGAAGCATGGGCGAGGAGGTTAAGGCGCTCGACAACATGGGTAAAGGGTGTTGTGGCGGCCGTTGGACGATATGATGGGCTTGGATTTTCAAGAGCGTTTGGAGGATTCATGTCGCATTCGGGCAGGCGGATCGCAGTGTTTCCGGGGCAATTTGATCCGATCACCAAGGGGCATCTGGACGTGATCGCGCGGGGGACGGCGCTGTTTGATGAGGTGCTGGTGGGGGTGGGGATTAATCCCGAGAAAAAAGAGCTGTTCACACTGGCCGAGCGGGTGAAAATCATCGAGCAGTTGCTCAAGGACATCCCCGGTGCGCGGGTGGCGCCGTTCGAAGGGTTGACGGTGGACTTCGTGCGAGCGTCCAAGGCAACGGTGATTCTGCGCGGATACGGGACGTGTCGGATTTGCGCTATGAGTTTCAGCTGGCGCTGGCTAACCGGGCGGTGGGGGACGTGGAGACGGTGTTTATCATGACCGGCGATCAGTTTGCCCTGACCAGCAGCAGCTTGATCCGGCAGATCGTCTCGCTGGGAGGAGATCTGAACAAGCTGGAGGCGCTGCTGCCGCCGGTGGTGATTCGGAAGCTGAAGGACAAGCAGAAGCACGGGATGGTGTTCCGAACGGCCGAGCCTGACGCGCCGGTGACGTAGGTGTCGCACGGGGCGGAAGGTTTTTGTTGATCTTTTCTGGCGCCCGTATGTAAGCTAATAAGTTATGGAGGAAGTACTTCCACCCCAGACGCAGGACGGAGCGGCCTATGAGCCGCCCCGCGTGCGGCAGTTTACCGTGTTCATGGAGAACAAGGTGGGGCGGCTGCAGCAGTTGGTGCGCGGGCATGAAGAGGCGGGCGGCAAGATCGTGGCGCTGTCGGTGCAGAGCCAGTCAGACACCTCCTTGGTCAGGCTTATTTGTGCCAACCCGGATATGGGCCGGGATGTGCTGCAGCGCGAGGGGTTTTCGTTCACCGAGCAGGATGTGCTGGTGGTGGAGGTCCCGGCCCGGTCGAAACATCCGCTGACGGCGGTGTGCGCGGCCGTCCTGGCGGCGGAAATCAACATCCACTACACCTACCCCATGCTGCTGCGCCCGACGGCCCGGCCATCGTGCTGTATGTGGACGATCACACGCTTGCTGCACAGCTGTTCATTCGCAAGCAGTTCACGTTGATCGGGGAAAGCGATTTGCAGAAATGACAGGAGGGCGATTATTGAAATAATCACTTTTGACAAGAGTGCCGCCTGGCCGGTAGACTTGTTGGCTGAGGCTGGTTGGATTACACCAAGGGTTGTTCAACGAGGACGTTGCGATGAAAAATCTACTGATAGTCGCGGTGCTGGCGAGTTCGATGCTGTTGCTGACGGGATGCCTGAATTCGCCGGGATATTCCTGCGGCTTCCCAACCATCGGCCGCGTCGAAGCAAAATGCACCGGGGAACACTGGAACCGGATCATTCGCAACCAGCGCTATGAGTCGGAACAGTTCGTGGACGATGTTGATTCCGGCCTGCTGCTGGATCCGGCCAGCCACATGACCAAGTGGAACGTGCGGTAAAGATTTCAATTAGATCAAGCAGAACCGGCTTAGCGATTGACGCTGGCCGGTTCTTTTTTTGGGGAGTTTGAGGTCGCGGGGCGTGCTTTACGCTGACGCGCGGCGCACCTAAGATTGGCCTTATGGAACGAACCCCTCCCGCCGCCGTCGGGCGGCTTGTGGCTGCGCGCTTTGCATGATTTGGGGGAGGCGCTGTGCGCTTCGTCGA
The DNA here is from genome assembly GCA_963788015.1 of uncultured Phycisphaerales bacterium. Lineage (GTDB taxonomy): Bacteria > Planctomycetota > Phycisphaerae > Tepidisphaerales > Tepidisphaeraceae > JBBRHH01. Next base: position 649,480 of record CAWBEY010000001.1, on the reverse strand, counting down.
TGGCTACGGCGTCGGGGCTGTGGGGGTCGAGCCTGGCGGCGGTGACGGCGAGCCTTGAGCGGAATCTCAGTCGGCCATTGCTCGTGGTCTGCGGGCATATCGATGAAGCGGATGACCTGGCCGACGACATGGAACTTTTTCATGGCCGGCGGCCTGACGCGCTGCCGGCGCTGGAACTGGGCAACAGCCTTGGACGCGTGAGTGAAGAGCAGGTGGCCAACCGGTTTAACCTGTTGTCGCGCTATGCCGTCGGCGCTGCACACGCACGGCCGCCGCTTGTGGTCGCGCCGATTCAGGCGCTGATGCAGTCGGTGCCGTCGCGCAAGCAGCTTGTGGAACTGGTGCGGACGCTTCGGCCGGGCCAGTCGCTGGAGCCTGAGAAGCTGATCGTCTGGCTTTCTGAGCACGGCTATAACCGCCTCGAACAATGCGAAGTGCCCGGCGACTTTGCCGTGCGCGGCGGGATCATCGACGTGTATCTTCCGGGCGATTCGGCCCAGGCGGCCGACACGGTTGGATTGACGGTGCGCATCGACTTCTTCGGCGATCAGATCGAGTCGATCAAGCAGTTTGATCTCGATACGCTGGGCTCAAAAGGGCCGCTGGAATTTGTGCAGATTATGGATTTGAAGGGGCAGCTTCCAGAGACGGGAGATTCGACCAGCTTCCTCACGTATCTGCCCGACGACACGGTGATCATCTTGTGGTCGCCCCTGGAAATAGCCGAGCAGTCCAAGAGCTATTTCGATCGGCTGCCGGAGGTAAAGGGGATTTATCCGCTACGGGCGATTCTGGAGAACATCAGCCGATTCGCGCGGCTGGAGCTGAGCCAGTTTGGACAGGGCAGCACCACGATTGACACCTTAATCGCCGGAAGCAAAGCGCCGCACTTTCGGCTGCCGATCGGATCGCTTCAGAAGTTCGAGACCGACGCAAAAAAAGCGATGGGTGAGCTGGCCGAGCTTTCGGCGACGCATGACGTGACGGTGTATTGTGAGAATGCAGGCGAGACCCAGCGGTTTACGGAACTGCTGGATCAGGACCAGCCGGGCCTGCGGGCGAAGCTGGAGATCGCGACGGGGTATCTGCATCACGGGTTCGTGTGGGAAGCAGGGGGGCCAGAGACGGCGGGACCGGAACGGCCGGTTGCACTCATCGGCCATCACGAGTTGTTTCATCGCTTCGACGTGCGCCGGCACACGAAGAAGTCGATTGCGTCGCGGCCCGTGGATTCATTTCTGGATCTGAAGGTGGGCGATTATGTGGTCCATGTGGCACACGGCATCGCCAAGTTCACTGGGATCCAAACAATCACAAAAGACGGGCGCAGCGAGGAATATCTGACCCTGCGCTTCGCCGACAACGCAGCGCTGCACGTGCCGGCCAATCGGATCAACCTGATCCAGAAATACATCGGCGGTTTTACCGGGCATCCGCGTCTTTCAAGGCTGGGGAGCGGATCGTGGGAAAAGGAAAAGGCGAAGGTCGCTGAAGCCGTGATGGACATGGCGGCCGAACTGCTCGACGTGCAGGCGGCGCGGGCGGCGGAGCGCGGGACGGCATATCCGCCGGACACCGAGTGGCAAAAGGAATTTGAAGCGGCCTTCCCCTACGAGCCGACGCCCGATCAGATCACCGGCGCGGAGGACATCAAATCGGACATGACCCGGCCGCGCCCGATGGATCGCCTGTTGTGCGGCGACGTGGGATACGGAAAGACGGAGCTGGCGATGCGGGCGGCGTTCAAGGCGGTGGAATTCGGCAAGCAGGTGGCCGTGCTGGTGCCGACGACGGTGCTGGCCGAGCAGCATTATCAATCTTTCCGCAACCGCATGGCCGACTATCCATTTTCGGTGGAGTCGATCAGCCGGTTTAAGTCGACCAAACAGCAGAAAGAAACCTTGACGCGGCTTGAGAAAGGGGAGGTGGATATTCTCATCGGCACGCACCGCCTGATCAGCAAGGACGTCAAGTTCAGCGATCTTGGACTGGTGGTGATCGACGAAGAGCAGCGCTTTGGCGTGACACATAAAGAGCGATTGAAGCAGATGCGCACAACGGTGGACGTCTTGACGATGTCCGCCACGCCCATCCCGCGCACGCTCCACATGAGCATGCTGGGCCTGCGCGACATCAGCTCGCTCACCACCGCGCCCCAGGACCGGCGCAGCGTGGTGACGGAGGTAATGCCCTTCGACAAGCAGCGCGTGAAGATCGCCATCGAGCGCGAACTGAACCGCGAAGGCCAGACGTATTTCGTGCACAACCGGGTGGACAACATCCTGGAGATCGCCGAGCAGATTCAAAACCTGGTGCCTGAGGCGCGGATCATTGTGGGTCATGGGCAGATGGGAGAAGGGGAATTGGAGAAGGTAATGCTCCAGTTCATCCACCATGAGGCGGATATTCTGGTTTGCACGACGATCATCGAATCGGGCCTGGACATCCCAAACTCCAACACAATTTTCATCAACAACGCCGATAGATTTGGCCTGAGCGAGTTGCACCAGCTTCGCGGCCGGGTGGGGCGGTGGAAGCACCGGGCCTATTGCTACCTGCTCCTGCCGCCGGATCGGCCAATCACGCCCGTTGCCGCCAAGCGGCTGAAAGCCATCGAGGAATATTCTCACCTGGGCGCAGGCTTTAAGATCGCCATGCGCGATCTTGAAATTCGCGGGGCGGGGAACATCCTGGGCGCCGAGCAATCAGGGCACATCGCGGCGGTCGGCTACGAGATGTATTGCCAGCTCCTTGAAGAGGCGACGCGGCAACTGAAAAACGAACCCAAGCTGATTCGCCCCGAGGCCCATGTCGATATCGGCCTCTCGGCCTTCATTCCGCGCCAGTACGTCCCGGGAGATCGCCAGCGGATGGACCTTTACCGCCGGCTTTCGCGGTGTACCAGTCTGGAAATGGTGGCCGAGTTGCAGCAGGACATGATGGACGCATTTGGTGACCCGCCAAGGCCGCTTGTGCTGCTGATCGCGCTGACAGAGCTTCGGCTATTGGCCGGGCATTATGGCGTGGACAGCATCATCAAGCAGGAGCCGGATGTGGTGCTGAAGCTGAATGATGCAACGCGCGTGCAGGCCGCACTCGCTGGCGCGCCGGGGACGTTGCGGCTGGTCGATGATCGCACGTTATATCTGCGTATGCCCAAAACATACCTGGAGGCCGAGCCGATGCTGCTGGTGCTGCGGAACTTGATGAAGGGGGCATACGACAAGCAGAAAAAGGCGACGGCCGCGATGCCCGAAGGAGCGGCAACCGTCACGGTGGAACAGCAACCGGCCGCAGTCGAAGTCTCCGCGCCCAGCCATCTCCGCCACCTGAGAGCCCCAAGCCGATGCCGGCCAAGGGCGCACCCAAATCCGGTGCGCAGCAATTTGTGGCCGCGTCAAAAAAGGCCGAGACAGTGCCGGCGCTGTCGCCGAAGCTGCTGGGGGAATTGGAGAAGCTGTCGTCGTTGCGTGCGGCGGGGATTTTAAACGATCAGGAATTTGAGAATGCGCGAAAGCGGCTGCTGGCGCGTGGATGAGGTGATGCCTGATCTTTGAAACGGCGCTGAAAATTATGTGCTGACCGTAGGTGGTGGCGTGAATCATAAAACTAAGACACTTCGACATGAACGGAATGGCTCGATAAGCACAATCGACGGCGAGAGCCTCTCGCTCAGCACCAATCCAAAATTCATGAAGATCATCCGCGAGGCGCGAGCGTCGCGAGCTCAGGGGACGATCCCAGCCGCCGAAATGCGCAGACGCCTGGCGATAGTCCCCCGCAAAAAAACTCACCGAGGCGGTGTCGAGGCGCGCTCAAAGTCCAGCAAAGCGAAATCGTGACGGAAACGTTCAGCAGGCGTCTTCCAACCTAAACCCGCCTGCCACGACGGCCTTTTTCCCAGCCATTGCATCACGCCGCCACGAACCCAATGTACATTTCCAAGCAACCGAATTGCCGCCGAGCATGGCCCCGGCCTGGACATCAGGAGGGCCGCACTACGGCAAGCGATGCGTCGAACCCGCCAGAGGGAATCATAACGAGTTATCAACGCGGCCCCGGCGAGCGGAGCATTCGCTCGAACTGATTGATCCACAGCCCTCGCGGCTAGTTGCGCCTCTTGATCGCCAGCCCCATTCCCTCGCCTCCAATCGGCTCGAGGGCGGCGACCGCATTGCCGATGGCAATTACGCGCAGTGGCCAATCCCGCCGCACCGCGAACCTTGGCAGCGGCGACGCCAGCCATTCGCCCACCCGACTCGCCCCGCCAAGCCGATCTCTCATTGCCGGATTCTGATTCAACATTTCCTGGAACAAGTCGTCCAAGTCGCGCGTTGCTCGTAGCCGCTGGCGCGGCACGCTAAACGCCAGATTCCACCCGCCGCCCTCAATGGGCGCGAGGCCGGCGTAGTGCCCACAAAGGCCAAAGAGTTCAATCACATCTGTGGGGCCGTTGGCGCCAGCAAAGTGTGCTTTGATGCCAAAATCAGTGGTAGGCATCGGCCGCGTTGGCAGAAGCGCCGACTTGCCGTCGGCCACAATCGCATAGCGTGCATTGAGCGGGTCGACCGTATTGGTGCGAAGGTCACGAAGCCGCAACGTTGCACCGCGGCCATCGCTGGCGAGGGCTTCGCAACGTGCCGGCTGATAAAGTTCTGCACCGGCGGCCACGGCGGCGTCGCGCAGCATCGTGTCAAGAGCCAGACGCGACAGTCCCCACATCGGCCGAGGCAGTTCAAGCGTCGCGCTCGCGCCGCTCGGCGCATGCAGCGCAGCACGGGTAAGAATCGCCGGCCGGGCAGCGCGAAGGGCCGTGGCAAGGCCAAGTTCCGACAGCGTCGTGATCCCCACATCGCTCAGACATTCGCCGCACACCTTGTCGCGCGGGAAACGGTGTTGCTCGATCAGGGCAACCCGATGCCCGGCCGATGCGAGCACATACGCAGCCACCGAACCGGCCGGGCCTGCGCCAATAATGACAGCATCGTAAAGCACGCGGAATTGTAGCCACAAACGCGACGGTCCGCATTCCACCCGCAGCCTTGCAATGGCCTGATGCAGTCATACAATAACGGGCTGAATTTGCCTGGGCAGGTAGCTCAGTTGGTAGAGCAATGGACTGAAAATCCATGTGTCGCCGGTTCGATTCCGGCCCTGCCCATTTGAGATTTTCAGGGGAAATCGACGAATTCGCCTCCAGTTCTGTTATGCCGATACCTGTGTCCGACACAGGTTTCGACACAGGAGGCATTCGTGACGACTCTTTTCACCACCCCATCCCTTACGACGGATTTCCGCTGCGGCCCCACCGCAACGGTCACTGGTTCAAGTCCGTCTGGAACCCACGGCTCAAAAAGTCCGAGCAATTCTATTTTGGGAGCTGGCGTGACGACCCCAAAGGGAAGCGGGCCCTCGAGGGACCCGCAGACCGGCTGGCTGGCGCGGCGTGAAGCGATCATGGCGGGCATCGACAATGTACGCGTCGACCTGGTCAACAGCGACGACATTGATCTGGGCACGCTGATGAGCCGCTTCCTGACGCACAAGCGACAGAAAGTGAAGGACGGCGAACTCTCGCTGACGACGCTCGGCGATTATCTGCGTGAAGTGGCGGCATTCGTGACGTTTCAGAAACCGGGCACGCCCGCCGGCGCGACTGCGGCCCGAACATTTCACGGCATACATGCGGCACCTCACCGACGACCGGAAGCTGGGCCGCCCTGCCCGCAAACGGGTCCGTGCCTACGTGACGGCATTTCTGCGCTTCGGAGCGAAAAATGGCTGGATGCCCATGCCCAACACCGGCGTGGACTGGACAACCCCAGCCGCCGATGTGCGACTCGATGCGACAGGCCAGAGCCAGGGCGGGAAAACCCGACTACTCGTCCAGAATTGTAACGGGCGAAGAGATCGACAAGCTGGTGCGCCGCGCGAATCCAGCCTTTAAGGCGATAATCACTGTTGGGCATCAACTGTGGCCTTGGACCCGCGGACATCGGCCGCCTCCGCTGGAATATGTTAGACCTTCCGCGGCCGAGCTTAATCTTCCCGCGTCCGAAGACCGGCGTAATGCGAGTCGGCTTTCTTTGGAAGAAGACGCGAGATGCACTACTCCGTGTGCGAACGCTGAAGCACAACAAAGCTGCGATCGCTCTGGACGGAGAGGCGGCGTTGGTATTTGTGACCGTCGCGGAAGGCCGTTTTATCGTGAGGAGGAAATCCACGGCAAGGTTGAGATGAACGGCATCAGCAGCGTCAAACTCATTAGCGTCAGCATCTCCAACGCGATCAGCGGCACGTTCTGCCGCATGGCCCGCGAACTCAAAATGGAGGGAGTGACCGCCTACCGGCTGCGGCATACCTTCAAGACTTACGGGAAACGGGCTGGAGACCGCGAGGCGCTGGACCTGATGATGGGACACAAAGATTTGTCGATGGGCAAAGTGTACGACCACGAAAGTGTAGCCTGGAAAAGGATTCGGCAGGTGACCAAAGTGGTCTATAGACGTCTTGTGGCCAAAGATCAGACAGAAGGAAGATAAGCAGCCACGGACAGCGACCGCACGGTCTGCGACCGATGCCGTTTCTGCGGTGGCATAAGTGCGGAGGAGACAACTGGCTGCGAAGCAACTGCACGCAGGTCGGACGGTTCAATGCGGTAGCAGTGGCGCCCGCCATTGCCGAAGTCCAACGCGCGAAGCCTTCCATCTCGGATTAGTCTGCGAATGGTTCGCCGATCAACTTGGGCTTCTTTCGCGGCTTGTGTTTCGGTAAGTAGCATTGGAATCAACAAACGCTGGTTGAAAACAGAGCTGGAGAGATGCGAATAACGCAGCGGAACTTAGCAAACTCAGTGCATGATACGAACGCACATCGTGCATCGAGGAAATCAAAATGTTTTTCTCAACCTTCGCCCTCGTATACCTAACACGGCAATTAGACTGAGTAAAAAAAAAGCCCGCTCTAAAGCAGGGCTTCGTGGAACATCCAATTCAGTGCAGTTGGTTCGATGGGATAGATTCGTTAGGCAGCTTCTCGCGAGAAAGTTTTCAAGTATTCCACAATGCCCGGGATGGTCGTATGTACAACGTATTGCTTCAGTGACTCAAGCATCTTTACCGTCTCGTCGATGTGGTCATTTCGTAGCGAGGGAGCGAATGTTCTCTCACAACTACTCCGCACGAGCTTGCCGGCATGGATGCGCATGGTAAATTGGTTGTCGAGTGCGCCAATCGCATCGTAACCCTGAATGAATTGACGCACTTCTTTAGGCAAAGGTCGGCTGACATCGTCGATCAAGAACAGACGTACTTCGCGCCGCAGCACCACCTCCGACCAGAGTTCGGTCAAGAAGGGCTCATAGGTGCTTTCAAGCAAATCCTGAAAAGGGCCAGTTTGATTCCTCATCATCAAAAAGTCGGAGACGAGTGAGTAGACGGTGGCATTGCCACGGTTGAAAACACCCTCGCCGCACTCGAATTGAACCTTTCTAAGCGTTGCAAGCCTCTTCATTTTGGGCAAGCGTCGCAGGCCGGTTTTTCCAAGACGCCGTGCGAGATCCGTTTGGTGCATGTGCGAAATTTCATCGGGAGCGATACTGACCGGCAAAAATTTCGCGATCGCAATCGCCCGCGTAGCGTTGCCTTCGTGCTTGGTAAGCTGGTTCATTATCAGATCACTGTACCCCGGTCGGGGCAGAAGAACCGCTGCCGTCTCCAATTCGCGGTATTGCTGGCGGTAGTTCGACTCGCGTCCCATTAGGTACCCCAAGAGATCGTCGACTGGAACGTCTAGGTCTTTAGCAGCCACTGGGAGGACGTGCTCTATAAAATTGCTTTCCCAGAGCGGTTCGCTGTCATCATTTATGAGCCGCGCAAAAGCGGCTGCGCCGATTCTCAGGCAACCCACACTGTTCCCGAATCCATCGCAGGCTGACATCTTTGCTCACCCACCAGCCTTTGAGCAGCCGCGTAAATCGACGGTGGAATTCGTGATCGAAGTGATTCATGACAACGTCGCTCCTTTCGTAGAAAATTTTCGCAATTGTACCGAGCGCACGCTCCAGGTTTTTTACTAGCACAAAATTCTCAGCGACAAAAAACCCCCGGCCGCAGCAGCGACAGAGGGCTCAAACGTTGAACGGCGGAACCGGTGAACTATTGCATAAAGCGCGATTTTATTTTGGAAGCGCGACGAAGAGATAGTGACCGTCTATTCCATTGTTCACGTTGACCAAGGAAGCGTAAATCGTCCCGGAGAACGCGTAGAACTCCAACAGCGTTACGTTGTCGCTTTCCAAGAGACATAACACTGGCGGCCATCGGCGATCGAATACCTCCAGTTCAGACAAAAGCCTCAGCAGAGAATGTACGCCCGCCGGTCGGTGGCCCGCTTCCACCAGCGTTTGACGAAATTCCTCCAAGCTGACGGACGTCGCAATTTCAACTTCGATTAGATCAACCGTTTGTGCAGCAACTCCATCAACTGGAACAAGCGGAAACGGAATCTCAGCTGAGGTTTCCAACTGAACGCAATGCGCAGCGGTAAGCAGTTCCGAAATAGTTGCAGTGGGAGGAATGGCCGTAATCGGATACGACTCCAAATGTTCCAACAGAAATATGGGCAAAGCATCGGGCATTGGACACCTCTTAACGTGATGAAAAAGGGCAATCGGCATGAACATCATGCCGGATCGATCCTTCCCGCCACGGCGGCGCCGCCCATCCGAGGTAACAGAATTCTAGGTTGAATTTATCATGGCCGATGCGCGTCTGGCAATATGTTGATAAGTTCATCGAGAGAGGTCGCTTCCGAAACACGTGCCTTCCTTCCCTTGTCCAACGGCGGACGACGGGTTTTAGATACTTGATGGTCATTTAGAGAAGTTCAGCGCAAATTTCTCAGAGAAAGATGCAACACCTCAGCGTCAATTTCATCCAGAAGTGTACGGGCATTCCGTTCCCAAAATGCCCGCACGACAAGCCTGCGGACAACATGATCGGCCGTTGCGACCAAACAGCCACTCGTTGAACGGCAACGATTTCTCGGCCGCCGTTTTCTTTTTTTCCGGCCCACGTCGGGCTGGAACCGCAGCCTGAGCCTCGAAGTCCATCGATCACAAATGTGTGACGTGCGGTTCAAGGAGGGAAAACAAGTCGCGAATCACTCAGCATTGAATCGCCTGCTTTTCCCGGAACCTGAGCGTTTGTATTGACGCTCCAATCGTGGCGTCGGCTTGATGCCAGAGTGCCTGAACCGTGGTCAAGCTTTTGTGCAGATCGGTTGTCGAAAATATCAGGTAGTCCTCCGTTTCTCGGGCGACGGACTTGCCCTCCATTTGCGCATCGAGTGACATGCGGCAATGTAGGGGTCAAATCTTTGGACAAGTTTCTCGCGTGACATGACGCTCCTTGTTCATCTGAATCGACGAACAGCGGCAGGATGCTTGAACCGATTCAAGCACCTCTGGATGCCGTCGGAGGAGCGTGGCTGCTGATTTTGTACTTGCGCCATCACACCTGCGCCATTCCATGAATCCGATCGCAAGGTCGACGAAAGTGCCGCTGTCACACCAGTGATTTCCAAAAATTGAAAAACCGCATGAGAAAAAAAAGTCGATCCCGAGGCACTGAACGATTTGATGCTAAAACGCGCGTGACGGCATAGGCATTGGCCGTGCCCGACGACTTTTTGTGGCAGTCGTTTTAAAAGCCACTGGTCTCTCTTTTTTGAAAGGAGCACTCCATGCGAGGCTCAAGCAACATCGTTCAGGGGACTTTTTGTGGTGCCGAAATCGAACCGGGCACCTTCCATCACTGGTGGCCGACGTTTCCGTTGGAGCCCGATCGATCGACTGACGCTGCCGATCAGTGCGCCGGACCGCGCGACGTAGACGTGGAGTCATCGTCGCCGGCGGGCATGGAACACGTCCCCCAGTTGGCCGCTAACCTCCAGCCGCTCCCCGACGAAAGGCGGGGATGCCTCTCCTGATCGAGCTTTATTCCATCGTGTGCGCGGCTTAACCGCCCGCACCCGATTTTCTCGCAATCCATCCGTTGGAGATTTCTAAAATGTCGAACATTAAACATTACCGCTCCGAAGACGGAAGGCACCTCTTTACTTTCCGTTTCGTGCCCCAGGGCGATAACCTGGACATCTATTGCGTAATGCATCCGCCACTTAATGGACGTGATGCCAGTGCACACAAGACCCATTTATTCGAGTCGGGAAAATTGTGTTTTCACGCGGGGAGGGAGCCTCGCAATCAAAATCGTGCGGAGGAGTTAGCCAAGCAATGGGCTGAATATTTCTTGGAATACCGCCGGACCGGAATTGTCCAGCATTAACGGAAACAACTTGATAAGGAAGCCATGCGGAGAACTCATCCAATCCCGGATGCACCCGATGTCCCGCCAATTTGCATGAGCCGGCGAGTGATGTGCCGGATCATGTCCACAATCGGCGCCAACCAGCCCGAAACGGGCGGCATTCTCCTTGGACCAATCGGCGCCGGCGACATCACCGATTTCTATTTTGATGTTACGGCGGCATGCACGGGCGGCACTTACACCCCAGACCATGTGACCCTGACGCGGAAAATGCAGGAGGAATGGCTTCCGGCCGGCATGGATTTCAAGGGTTTCGTGCATAGCCACCCTGGACGTTTCGACCGATTGAGCGCCGGTGATATGGAATACATCGGCCGGCTATTGGCCAAGAATCCGGACATCACGGCGTTTGCCGCCCCCATTGTTATTCCGCGGGAGTTTCGCCTTCGGCCCATCATCGTCTTGCGCAACAGCCCGCACATTCAGCGCCGACTATCCTGCGGCTTTTTTGCAAATCCCCAGAACTCTAACTCTCACAAAGGAGATCCACCATGAACTTCGATCGAATCAGACCGAGCATCGATGTCGAGCGGATGCAGCAATGCCACGCAACGGTCGTGGGCGGGGCGTACGGCCTGGCGATGGACTTGGCGCGGTGCGGGTTAGGCGCCATGACATATATCGATTTCGATCGCGTCGATGCGTCCAATCCGGCGCGGCAGGATTTTAACTCCACCGAAGCCGGCCAATATAAGGCCGAAGCGATTGCGGCTTCCCTCAGGCGCATCAACCCGGATGTCGAGGTTGATTGTCTCATCCGCGATTTTTGCGACCTGAGTCAGGATGAAATGGACAATCATCTTGGGCACACCGACCTGTTCATTTTTGCGACGGATTTCTTCCCGGCGCAGGCCCGGGGCAACCTGGAGGCCTTGCGGCTGGGCAAGCCCGCGATCTGGATCGGGCTTTATCGCGAAGGTCGGGCCGGCGAAATCGTTCATTTTGTACCTAGAGTGACCCCGGCGTGCTACCGGTGCATATGCAGCAGTCGGTATCGGGCCTTCTCGGCGCAAGGCCGGGGCGGCGGCAATGGGACGCACGTTCCCAGCACCGGCGGGACCATCTTCGACCTGCACCTGGTTGATGCCATTGCCGGACAGGTTGCCGTCGGCATCCTTACGGCAGGCGCCGATAACCGGTTCGGCCGGCTGATCCGTCAACTGGGCAACCGCAACCTCTTGCAGGTTAAGAGCGATCCGATGTATCGGCTGGGCGACAGGGACATCTTCGCGGAGTATCTGGGCAGCCATCCCGCAAATTTCAGCTTCAGCACCATCGCCTTACCCATGGACGCGGAACGCGACTGTCCCGACTGCGCGACCTCAGAGCCGAACGGGAGCGGACGGCATGCGACGCATCCTGAGACGATACGTTACCCGCGACGCCCGAGGACGGCCTATCTTCGCTCAGTCTGAGCGATTGACCGACGACGGCGCGGGTCGGATGCAACTCAATTCGGAAAGGACCGCACGAACTTGCTCCGGGTGCGGTCGGCCGGTCATCGAGTTGTCCGAACTGCGGGGCGTATGCGACTGGTGTCAGACCCGCGAATGTTGTGTCCATTGTCTCAGTACATGCCAGGTCTGCTCTCGACGGCTGTGCGGGAACTGCCGCCAAGGCTTTGCCGGGCCGCCCTCCCGAACTGTTTGCGCCAGTTGCCGGCAACGGCTTATCAATCGCCAAGCCTTCGATGATCAGTTGGCGATGGAGCAGACTGGATTTGATCGGTACGTCGCCCAGCAGCGCCTGTACAACCAGGCGGAGGCGCTGCGGCTGGCGTCCGACCGCATGAACATCATGGCCCAATTCCAGGCGGCGCGGTTGGGCATGAACCGAAAGTCCCGTCTGGGGTGGGTCATCAAAGTGTTGCGCATCTTCATTGTCAAAATATTTCAATATGTCCGACGCACTTTACCCTGAGATTCTTGACCAGGAAGGATTTGAGCTCATTGGCCAACTGAGTTACCGATTGCGCGCATGCGCCTGGTGGAATCCTTCGCCCGACAGATTGATGCAGGTGCTCGTGCTGGGCGTCGGGAACCGTGTCTTGGTCAAAGGCGAAAAATCCTACTATTTAAGATCCGTGAGCGCGGAGGGCGAGACCTGGGCGCGGGACATCGGCCTCTTGCACGACTATCTGGAAAACCATTTCCCGGAACTACGCATCGCGTTTTCACATTTCCGCGATGTTCCTCCCGCCCTGGCGGAAGCGGAGGTGCGCCGGCGAATGTCGATTGACGCTCCGTCGCAACCGCCGCCGTCCGTCGAGCAAATCGCTGATCTACAACGACGGCGGAACGCCTTGCAGGAGAATGCGTGGGGAACCGCAGAACTTATGTCACTTTCAAGGGCGACTCCCGATTTTCTAACCGGTTACGTGCGCCAGCAGTCCAATTCGCAGCGGCGGGCGGTTGAAAAACTGGAAGCGGAGCTTGACCGTCATCAGGATCGCTTGGATCTGTTCTGCCACCTGCAGCGGGAGTATGAACGCAAAGGCTCCGCCGCTGTCTATTCATTCAGCATCAGCTCGAATTTGCAGATCGCCGACGACCCGGCCCAGTTCCGTGATGCCGTGCGGGCAGTCGTCAAGGAGTTGGCCGACCAGCACCGTTATCATGTAAAGCAAAAACTGCAGGGTGGACGGCTGAATATCCAGGTGGCAGAAGCCGAAGATCCCGCCTTGGCGTGGATTGAACAGTGGTTCGCTGGCGCTCTCTCGCCGACGCAAATGCGAAGACTCAGTGCCGGCCCCGATTCGCTGGGCCAAGTTGGACGCCAACAGGTCATTGTCACGCCCGACGAGCCCATCGTCGTGGATGGCCACGTTCGGCACGAAGCAAAACACCTGGCGGCGCGTTTTGTTTCGACGGTACTGCAACGGTTGGATAAAACCCATCCGGGTGGACAGTCCTCCGGGCTCGATCCGGAGTCCGTCCCGCCGGAGGCCATGCCATTGCACGTCGGCCTGCGCACCGACGAAGCGGGACACTCAATCGGCAGGGCCATTTTTCCTCTCACACAGATCATCCACACTTATATCTCGGGCACGACTGGCAGCGGCAAGTCTTTCCTTGCCCGCGCGTTGGTCGAAGAAGCATCACACCACAAAGATTTAAGCATCTTGGTACTGGACCCGCGGAATCAATTCGTGGGTCTTCTGGTCCCGGAAGACCGGCCTCAAATTCTGGGGCAGTACAATGAGTTTGGGATGGATGTGGGGAAAGCCCGCGGGTTCGCCTTCAAGTACTTCCGTCCGTCATTGGAATGGACGACACCGATACCACAAAATCTTTCGTCCCTGGCAACGGGCCGATCGATTGTGAGCTTCAAAGGGACCGACGACAGGGAGCGATGCCTACTGGCCGGCCAGATCCTCGAGGCGGCCTTCAAGAGCATCAGTGTTCAGGAATCGGATCAACCGCGTCTACTGATCGTGGTGGACGAAGTGCAGCTTCTGACGCGCAAGAAGGTGGATGACTCTGCCAAGGAAGCCGCTTCGCAGGCGGAACGCGCATTGGACAAAATCGCCCGTGAGGGCCGCAAGTACGGCATTCTTTTGATCCTCGTCAGCCAGACGATCAAGGACTTCTCCTACGAACTCGCCAGCCTCCGGCAGATGACGACCACTAAAATCTTCCTCCGCAATTCGGATCGCGAGATTGAGTATGCCGCCGACATCATCGGAGATGGGCGGAAGCTCGTTCAATTGCCGACCGGAACCGCTCTTGTGCATAACGCCAACTGGGGGCTGCACCGCATCCGGGTTCGGCCTCCCTATTCAAAGGTGTATGAGCTTCGGGAAGCCGAAATTCGTCAGTTACTGGGACATCAAAACAAACCCGTCCAAGCCGTGACAGCCGAGGCCCGGCGGCTGCTTTCGGTGATCAGGGACCGAGGTGCGGCATCGGATTCGCCGCTCAATATGACTCAAGCGGCTGAACTGTCTGGGATCACCAGCAAGCGGAGACTGCAGGAGCTGGTCAAGGAGCTAGAGGAAGCCGGCGCGATTTACACCCGAAGATTGTCCGAGCAGGGACACCCGCGGGTCATCGAGCTTGCGGATTCAGGGAACGAGTCATTGGACAATACCGCGGACGATAGCGGAGGCAAATGATCAAAACGAATCTTAGAGGGTTTCAAGCCTGCCATTGAAGTGATCCGGCGGACGAAATCAGCGGACACACCGACCTTAGATTTTGCCCTGAAAACCTTACTTTGAAGACTTGGCCTTTCACGGAATGCCGACGGGCACGGTGCGAACGTCCGCTGGATTCTGTCCCGGACCAAATGGGGTTCCACGCGGGAAAATGCAATCCAGGAACTGCCTCAATTGCCTCGTTTTAACTCGGCACACTTTCATGACTCCAAACCTCCGAAAAGTCTGCTGGCGCGGATGGGTGGCATGCGCTAGACTGATGGTGGGAGCGGGCATGACCCGCTCGTGTTCCCACGCAAGGACCTTATCCATAGGCCTCGTCAAATTGAAACGAATGGCCTGTGCGCTTCCCGAAACCCTTAACAACCCGGTGAACGGAGGCGGCGCCCGGCCACGGACGTGGAGGGGCCTTGCTTAGCAACATGAGTTCAGAAATTTGCACACACATATTGGATGGGGAGGGATACAACGGAGTTTTCCCGTTTGCCCTTTCGGGCGACGAGCGCAAGAGGCATGTCGCCGTGTTGGGCATGACCGGCACGGGCAAAAGCACGCTCCTTAAGTCCATGATCCATGCGGATATTGAGGCCGGTCGTGGAGTCCTGCTTTTGGATCCTCATGGAGACCTATTCCGCGAGGTTCTCCAGCTTGTGCCCCGTCGGCGGAAAGAGGACGTGATCGTCTTCGATGCGTCGGATTTTGAATGGCCTCCGGCCTTCAATCTCCTTGCCAAACCACCGAAAGGGCTTGAGCACCTGGTCGTGGATGGAATCGTCGAGGCCATGCGGTCAGTTTGGCGAGAGAGCTGGGGACCGAGAATGGAGAACCTTCTGCGAAACAGCTTGCGGGCGCTCCTCGACGCCGAGTCGGCGACGTTGCTGGGCATTCAACGAATGTTGACCAATGAGGCGTACCGCGAGCGGGTTGTCGCCAGGTGCAGGGAGCCGGTGACGCGTTCGTTTTGGGTCGAGGAGTTCGCCCATTATCCATTGCACTATGCGGTCGAGGCGAGCCAGCCCGTGCTCAACAAGATCAACGCTTTGTTCGGGGCCGCCCCGCTTCGGAATATCTTCGGCCAGGTACAATCCAAAATCGATCCACGCATGGTGATGGACAGGGGCGAGATCATGGTCGTCAACGTTTCCAAAGGCCGGCTGGGCTCCAGCAATGCGAGTTTGTTGGGGGCGATGATCCTCAGTCGGTTTGTGCAGGCCGGCATGTCCAGGGCGGACGTGCCGGAAGCAAAGCGACGGGAGTTTTTTATTTATGTGGATGAACTGGAGTCCTTCGCCACCGACAGCTTTGCCCAATCATTTTCGGAAATTAGAAAATACGGCGTCGGACTTGTCGTGGCGGGGCAATACCTGGATCAACTCGACGATTCCGTCCGCGCCGCGATCATCGGAAACGTTGGGTCGATCATCAGTTTCCGGGTCGGCGGTAACGATGCTGCAATTCTGGAGCGGGAGTTTGCCGACCAATACAGAGCATGGTCGTTCACAGATCTTTCAAACTTTCACGTTCTCGTGAAGACGGTGCAAGACGGCCAGGTAAGACAGTTCTTCGGCAAAACCCGGCCAGCGAGCTTTCCATCCAAGGGGGATGTGGATTCCATTGTGCGTCGATCGCGACAACGGTTCTCCAGCCGTCGAGCGGATGTTGAGGACAAGATTCATCGCTGGCTGGACAATCCGGTGCGGACCAAGCCTGATGGCGTGGGTAGACATTCCAGGCGGGGTCTTGAGAAAAATAGGGAACTCCAACGAAAGGCGGCGAAGAATTTTTAATATGCAGACGTGACATTTTCCAATCCCTCAAAGCGTTGTCGGGCTGGCGTGCATTATTCCTTTGTTCTGATGATCTGTTTGGGAGGTCTCTCCTGTGATTCGGCCGACAACGCTGACACGGATCGGTGGTGGACCGTGGAACAGTGTTCCAAGCCCGATCCTATGTCGCGGAATGGCGTAACTTGGCAGCCGCGATTGGTCACACCAGGATTGTGGCGGTACGTGCCACAACAATTGTGCGCGTTCGTCGACCAATCGAATGTCCAGAATTTTAACTCATCGGACAGCGTGACAATCGAGATCCATGGTAGATGCTGGACATTGAGCCCAAATGCCGAAGGCGGTTGGACAATGGTCCCTCCCTGGAAGCAACGGGACTGGAGTTGGGCGTGGTTTGTCGTTCCGGTTGTGATCGTGCTGGCCGGGGTGATCGCGGCATCCATTGCCTATGGCACAGGCTATGAAGAGGGACAGACCCAGCAATCCGACAAACTAGCCCAGCGCGAAAAAGACCTGAAGCTGAGGGAATCATCGATTCAGGAACGGCAGCGTGAAGCAGACGAATTGCGCGCGAATACGATCCGATGGCGAGAGCAGTCGGAAAAAGAGGTAAGCTTGGCCAAGACAGAGCTGCAAGTATTGGCAGCCCGATTGGACGAGCAGCATCAAAACCAAATGACGGCCGTTCAGAATGCTGAATTGATGCTGCGGACACCAAACTATGCCAAAAGTCCCGACGAGATCTCGAAATACCTGCGCGATGTACATTTGCAGGGCGCGGCGCTGGGAGACTTTGTTACAAGCACGTTTCTTGCGGATCGAGCTGGATTCATTCGTCTTGCCTGGCGTGTAAACATCAACCGCCCTCAGCCGCCGACTGTCCGCGTCACGCGTGATGGAAAGTTGATCCGGAGCGAATCCGCGCTGGCGGGCGAGCACGGTGACCACATCGTCCCTGGGAAACGATATCTGTATGAATTCCACCTCTTTGACGATCGGGGCCGCCAAATAGGGGAGGGAGTGAAATTCGAAGTCAAGATTCCTACCGCCAGCACATGGAAGTACATCGTAGGGGGGACGAACACGGACGAATGCGGAGGAACTGATCGAGAGCCTTAAAGACACTCCAAGGCGGCTAACCTCAAATGGTTGAACAAAAGTTGCCTCCATTACTCCGGCGTCCCGCCCGGTGTTTTGTATATAAAAAAGCCTCTTGATGAAGAGGCTGATGGCGCTGATGAGGAAGATGATGGCGCTGAAACAAATCCCGGCGGTCACCCGGGTCAGTCCATTTCAAACTTCAAAGAGCCATTCCCCAAAGGGCAGGGCTTTTTCCTCAACCCGTTTGACCTCACTCGCCCCGGCGGAAATCGCAGCCACGACCGGTGACGATGCTGGCTCGGCAACATGAGAGGTACCGCCTTGAACTTGCGTGTGATAAAGCTGCAACAGGTGGCAGCAGTCACGCAGAATCAGGCAGCGAAGTGCGAGTTGCTCACGCTCGTCCTTGGCGTGCAGGCCATTCTCCAAGGCCTGTTCCGCCTGGGAGAAGAAGGTCGCGAGTTTTGCGGACTGCTCGCGCAGCTCATTGAAAGACAATACTAGGTAATCTTCCAGCTCGCGGGCGACGGCCTTGGCTTCTACGTCAATCATGGGTTGGCTGACACCGTACCGCGGCTCAAAGCGCCGGATAAGTTTTTTGCGGGGCATGGTCACGCTCCTTTGCGATGGTGATGGACAGCGGTGAGCGAGTTGGACAATCCAACCGGCCCCCCGTCCAGCCATCACCGGAGCTTGATTGCTTTTCTGACATTCACATTAGCACGCTTCTGCGAGACTGTGAATGGCGGCTGGCTTGCGCGTGACCAATCTGTGCTTAGCTTGAGGGAGAATCCCTCCGCCAGTCAACTTTGAGCGACTGTGTATGCGCACAGGCCATTTTGAAGGCAGGATGGGAGAGGCGTTAACTTTGGAGGCACCCATGCCCAAGCAAGCTTCGGAAGCCAACGGAAATCGTCCTTGCCAGGAAATCCGCTACAGGAACATCCGGGCGACGATTTGGAAGAACGAAACTGAGAAGGGAGCGATGTACAATGTGACCGTCTCCCGCAGTTACAAAGATGAGGCGGGCGCCTGGCACGATAGCGCTTCATTTGCATTCGACGACCTGATGCATCTGGCCAAGGCGCTGCATGACGCCCACTCCTTCATCGCGGCCCAGCGCGCCAAAGATCGCCCTGCCGCCAGGCCGACAGGACGGCGGGAAGGTCGGGCGGTTGCGCCGTGAGCTTTAACGGTTCGTTTACCCCAGTGCCACGCCCCAGCGCGTGGCTTTTTTATTCACGAAGCCATCCGACTTGCGCTATTCCCCAAAATGTGATTGGCTGTAGACAGAACCCGGTTCCTCACAACTAGCACAGCCGCCACAGGCCGTTCGCGTGAACGGCCGAGGCATTGCTGCGCGCTTATCGAAAGGAGATTCGGATGGAACTACAGCATCCCGCCGCCCAAGTTCGAACTCGGCCATGTTGTGGCCACTCCCACTGCACTTGGAAAACTTCATCCTGACGACATCGCCGAGGCGTTGGGACGCCATGCGAAGGGCGAATGGGGTGAACTCTGCACCCATGACCGGCTCGAAAACGAGTTGGCCTTGGAGAAAGGGTTCCGCCTCTTCTCCGTCTACCGCGATCGACATAGCACCAAATTCTACGTCATCACCGAAGCGGATCGGTGCGCTACGACCGTGCTGCTGCCGGAAGACTACTGACCCAACTGACACTTTGCGGGAAATCACCGCGAAAGGAGATGCGATCATGACCAGCACCTGGATTGATTTTCGGGAGCTTCGTTCCAGGCTTCGCCTGGCGGACCTGCTTAAGAGCTACAAGGTGGAACTGAGAGTGAAGGGACAAAGGGCGACGGGATTTTGCCCTTTGCCGGGCCACCCGCGCCACGACGGGAAGCGTCATTCGCCATCGTTCTCGGCCAATCTTGACCGAGGACTCTTCCAGTGTTTCGGTTGCGGTGCCAAGGGCAACGTTCTGGATTTCGCTGCCTACATGGAAGGCGTCGATCCGGCCGACACCAGGGCTTTACGCGACGTGGCGATCAAGCTTCAGGATCGGTTTGGCCTGGTGCCTCAAGATCGCAAGTCCACGCCGCCCGAATCCGCTGCGAAATCAGCGTCAAAGGCGAATGCAACACTGGTAAAGGGGACCTTTGCCGCGCCGGCCGCACAGAAGCAGCGGGTGGTGAACGTTCCCATCGACTTTGAGCTGAAGCATCTGGATTCGAACCATCCTTATCTGTCCGAACGCGGACTGTCGAATGAAACCATCGCGCACTTTGGATTGGGATACTGTTCGCGCGGCCTCATGGCCGAGCGAATCGCCATTCCCCTGCATGACGGGGAAGGAAAGCTGGTGGGCTACGCCGGCCGGCTCATCGATGATGAGCGGATCGACGATGAACATCCCAAGTATCGGTTTCCTGGCGAGCGAGAGAAGAATGGGGTCATCCACGAGTTCAAGAAGTCTCTGTTCCTTTTTAACGGGCATCAAATCGTCGGACCCGTTCACGACCTTGTGGTCGTGGAGGGTTTCGCCTCCACCTGGTGGCTGTGGCAGAATGGCTTCAGGAATACCGTAGCCTTGATGGGCTCATCCTGCAGTAACGAGCAGGCGAACTTGATTCTTAATCTGGTCGCCGCAGATGGTCGCGTCTGGATACTGCCGGATGGAGATGAGGCCGGCGATCGCTTGGCCGGAGATCTTTTCAGCCAGCTCGCACCCCATCGTTTCGTGCGATGGGTACAGCTGAAGGACGGACTACAGCCGACGGACCGCAATCGAGACAACCTCTCGACGTTGCTCCCGCTCCAACACGTCGTGCTAGACCACAACCATTGATCGTCTTGATTTCCTCAACCAGTTGTTCCGAGCGGCCCGTGTGGTCGCTCTTTTTTGTGGGTGCAACACTGAAGTTAGCCCTCATTAGAGAGCCCCTCTGTCGAAAGCCAGTAGCTTCGCATACGGGGCATACCGGTGATTGACAGAGATATGGGAGATGTGCTTATCTGGAGACAGACCCAGTACCCCAACAATTAGCGTAGCCGTCACGGACCGTTCGTGTGAACGGCCTGGTATTGCTGCGCACAATGAAAGGAATGGTGTGTCATGCTCCAAAGCATTCCGCTGTCCAAGCTGGATTCCGGCCGTAAAAACCCCCGTCGGACCAAACCCGGGGCGGAGGCCCACAAACGGCTGGTGGCCTCAATTCGCGCATTCGGCCTCCTTGAACCGCTCGTGGTTCGCCCGGTTGAAGGCAATGGGCATTTCCAGCTCATCGCTGGTTACCGGCGTCTGGCGGCTCTCAAGGAAGTCCACAAAGGATCGAAGAAAGATCCGAAGATTGCCTGTGAGGTCCGTACGGTGGACGACTCCACCGCTGAGGCGATGTCACTTTCGGAGAATTTCGTCCGCGAGGCAATGCATCCGTTGGACGAGGCGCAGACCTTCGCGGCGTTGGCCGGAAATGAAGGCACCCGGCCGATGAGATCGCCGCCGAATTCGGGGTTTCACCCAAGTATGTTCGGCAGCGCATGAAACTGGCGACGCTCGCCGCGCCGATCCAGGCCGCCTATCGCGACGGTAGAATTGACACGGCAACCGCTGAGGCGTTCGCTTGTGTCCCGGATGAACGGCAGATGGTTGTTTGGGAAGAGCTTCGTGGCGATCCTCAGCATGCCCAGCATGTACGGAATGTGATCGCCAACGGCTGGATTGATGCCAGCCGCGCCATCTTTGATGTCAGTACTCTGAAGGATTCCGTCGTCAGCCGAGACCTGTTCAGCGAGCGCGTGCTAGTCGAACGCGAGGCCTTTATGGACGCTCAATCAGCGGCCCTAACTGTTGAAAAAACAGTCTTGGAAGAAGAAGGCTGGGCAGAGGCGGTCTTGGGGAAACGTCAGGAGGTTCAGGACCGCCTCTATGCCATGGACACGCCGTCCCAGGAGTTTGATGGGGCGACTCAACGGAAACTCCAGAAGATCGCCACGCGGCGGGAGAAGCTTCAGGCCGTGGCCGACAAGATCGATGAGAACGACGAACGTCGATTCGATCGCATCCAGGCGAAATTTGAGGCTCTGGAAGATGAGGAACGGGCGACCGTCAAGGCTGCTCCGGTTCAATTTTCCGAGGCGACCAAGGCCATTGGCACCGCCTTTCTCATGCTCGACCCGGACGGTCGGGTCTGCCGGGAATTCCGTGTTCCGCGCAGGCGGGGGTCGACCTCCACTTCCGGAAACGGCGATGGAGTGCCGGATTCGCAAGAGGCCAAACCGCGCACGTCAGAAGATCTGAGTGATGGCCAGCGTAGTGCGACATTCACGCACCATGTTTTGGCTATTCGCGAGGGCTTTTGGACAACTCCAAGGCCCGCAAACGCATCCTGGCGATGATCCTGCATGAAAAGGTGCGATCGGAGGCGCTGGCGATCAAGCACGACGCCAACGCCGTCACTTTGGCGGCCGGTCACTTGGAAGGGTTCACCTCCGCTGCTCTTGAGCGGTTGCACAAGGAGCGGTCGGAGCTTGATCCGTTCAAGGATGAAACCTACGTCGATGATTGCAACGCGTTTGACCGGCTGTGCAAGAAATCCGATCCGAAGATCGACGCGCTCATCGAACTCCTGACCGTCGAATGTTTGACGGCCCACATGCTGCGCGAAACGAAGCTCGTCCATCGACTGATGGTGGAATTGAAAGTGGATGTTCGCCGATGCTGGCGGCCGGATGAGAAATGGCTGGCGGGATTTCAGAAAATCCAGTTGGCCCATCTTCTTGCCGAGTTCCGCGGTGGCAGCTACAGGCGCAGAACGAGACACGGAAGAAGTCCGAGCTAGTGAGCCTTTGGCCAAGCTCTTCACCGACGCAGCCGATGGAAAGCTGGAGGACAAGAAGTTGGCAGATCGGCTCAATCAATGGATCCCAGCGAACCTCCGGGAAGGTGAAGCGGACAGCAAGTGAACCTTCGGTTTATTTTGTACATGCAAGTCGGGCTGCAACTTATTCGCCCGGCTTTTTTCTTACGAGATTAGTGCTTCGCCAAGTGACCAACCAGCTCTTGCTGGCTCAATTGTGTTCTTGAGACAAATTCCGTTCAGTAATTTCCCCGAGAAGCTTTTGCTTTTGAATGGCACTCTCGACAAAGGCTTCGCGATCAACGTTTCGGCGATATACGTCCTGGTCGCTGTAGCGCGGCGTGTAGAGCGTGGTGGCCGTTGTGGCGCGATACTCTCGGGGTGTCACCCAGATCAGGCCCAGTGGATCCTTCTTTGCCTCGTCAGCGGTCGTTAGCCAAACCTGTGACAAGATGGGATTTCGTAGAAGAAGCAGTCGTTCGGTTAGATTGTTTCGCCGCTCGGTGTTACGGAGCACGACCAGCACGCGGAAGGGAACTCGCTCAAATTCTTCGCGAGGCCGTCCGAACCGGGCGGCGAGTCCGCCGCGGCGGTAATGATCCCGGTAGCACTGCGCACGGGTCACCAGCGTATCGAGAACCTCCGTGCTCCGGTCGATTTCGAGGTAAAAAATGATCTCGGAATGACGGCCCACGCCATCGGATTGAAGCATCCGTGCAAATCCGTCTGGCCGTACCGTCATCGGGCGAACGCCGTCATCCGGAGCAGCGGAGAATTCATACAGAAGTGGCCAGGTGCAGAATTCGTCCACCTTACAGCCATTGATGCCCGCGATGGAAGTAAACATCGCCGCCTTGAAATCCATGACATTCAATTCGTGCCGCAAAGTTAAATCGCTGACGCGGGCGCGCTTCTCGAGGTTGTTCCAGACAAGTGACGGATAGTCGTCGAGATATCCTCCCTCCGTCAGTGCTACAAAGCTTTTGTGCGTCAGGAAGAGAATGGATGGATCGTATGCGCGGCGAGGCCGCTCGGCGATGAAGCCGGCGTTCTTGAGCTTTTGGATGCGTTTCTTGGCGGCTTCGACGTTACCGCGAAAATGAATCGCGGCCGCGTGTTTCAGGGTCATCAGGCGCGACTCAAACAACCCGATCAAAAGCTCGATGTCCCGTGGCTGCAATTGAATTGTCGTTGGAGAAGAGGGCATGGGCGGACGCCATCATTTTACCACGGTTCGTTCTTGGTGGTGAGCGGCGTCGGCGCCTTGGGCGCCGGTCGCGTGCACTCGACCAAAGGTTATGGATGTCGGCTTGCCGACGCGGGTCTGTTCAAACCGTTGGGTTGCGGCTTGGCCGCATCGGTTTTTCCCGGCCTTTCGGCCGGGAAGGTTGTGTGTGGTATTCAGGTGTGTGCGTGTTGTCGGGGGCCAATAGCCCAGGCATGGCCTTTAGGCCATTCCTCAGCGACGGCCCCGACCCCGGCCGATTGTCGAGCACGCAGCGATAGCGTCCCGTGAGGGGCGAGCGCAGACCGTGAGCCGTGAGGAAGCGGCCGGGGTCGGGGGCGGCAGCCCCCCGACAACACGCACACACAACACGTTGTTTCTGCTGATGAAGCAGAACTGGTGGCTCCGCGCGGGACTTCCCCTGTGTGGGGAAGGGTGCGGGGAACCCTTTGCATGGTGAATTTTAAAAAGGACAAAAACCTCGTCGTTGATAACGGCGAGGTTCTCGAATCATTTTAAGACACATGAGAATCGGCGGAGGGCGATGGAGGGGATTGTTTCCTGGGGGTACCCGATGGACGGAGAACTACCGTTTGCTTCCAGTGCCGGCGTCTTCGATACCCGCGCCAGGATTGGTCGCTCGGCCCAGCGCTTCCTGCAGGGCACCGATCAGGTGATCCTGCGTGAGTTGTTTTGTAGTGCTCTGCGCGATGATGACGATGTCATATTTCGTGCGATAAACGCGTTTTGGTTTGGTCGCCGAATTGGTGGCGCCATCCCGTCTTCGATTGTTGTTCTTAAGGGAATCGATCTGGGTTCGAATTTCGCTCTGGTTCGCCCCGTCCAGGAGCATGTCAATAAGCGTTTCCTGCTGTGCTTCGTCATCAGACGGCGCGATGCGAATCATTGAATCGTATGAAACTGAAAGAGATGTCGAATCCAACCTTGTGTTGGAGTTTGGGCGGGATCGTCAATACGCGGAGCATGCCGCTCACCCAAGTCTTGTCTTTACCGATCACTTGGCCCAGACCGTCCTGGCTCTTGATGCGGTCGTCCTCGTCCATCATCGCCTGCAATGCTTCGGCCATTTCAATGGGACCAACATCTTCCCGCTGCACGTTGCTGATGATCGACTTCTGCCGGCGGGTGCGCTCGTCTTCAGGATCGCGAATGAGAACTTCAACCTGATCCAATCCGGCGGCCTTGGCGGCGCGGAACCGGCGATGGCCGGTAATGATCCGATAGGTATCGTCTGTCTCTGGGGTAACGGTGATCGGCTCGATCAGACCGACGGCCTTGATGGATGCAATCAGGCCATCCATATTGCGGAATGTCTTTCGCTCGTTTCGCGGATCTTCCTTCAGCTTGGCAAGGCTGACGATGAGCCGGCCGCGTTTTCTGATGCCTCCTTCCGCCAGGCCTTCACGGACCATATCCAGGCGGCTTTTTCCTTGGGGTAACTGCATGTTATTGGGGATGATTAAAATTGGTAATGACCGCTTCGCTCGGCTTCCCCGTCGTGGCGGCTGTGCCCGCCGCGACCAGTGTCGCTTCGGATGCCGTTCTCACATCGAGCAATTCGAGCACTTCGTGGACGAGTTGACGCATATCGGCCGCCCCTTTGGATAAGGGGCGGTAGGCAAAGATCGACCCGCCGTGCTCGTCCACCTGGGCGAGCCAGCCGCAATTGCGGATCTCGGTTCGGGCCCGCTGCACGCCATAGCTGTCCATCGTCGAAATGACCCGACGGCGCAGTCCTGGCTAGCCGGCTGAGATTCGACAGAACGTGCAGCAGCCGGTGCTCCTCCCCGGGCCGCAAACGCATCAGCAGCTTGAAGAAATTGGCGTAGCTGCGGACGGCCTTGGTGCTCTCAAACGGCACGATGAACAGGTCGCACGGAAAGATCGCATTCTCCATGATTGGGCTGATCTGGTTGGGGCTGTCGATGACGACGAAGTCGAACTGCGTCGGGGAGCCGGCCAGGAGCCGCGTGAGGATCGTCGCGTATCCTTCGGTGTCGGTGATCTGCCGGCCCAACTCCTCCAGCCCTTCGCTGCTGGCGACGAACGCCAGGTCGGGGGAATTGAGTTGGTTGGATCACCTCGTCCAGGGACTGCCTTCCCTCCATCGCGGCGGCTAGCGTTCCCTCGGTACGAAGGCCGTCACCGGCATTCAACCACTGCGTGATCTGGGCCTGCGGATCCATGTCGATCAGCAGGACCTCGAAGGCCTCGTCCCGGCGAGGCCGGCGGCGACGTTCATGGCGATAGTGCTTTTCCCGCAGCCTCCCTTGGCGTTGATGACGGTGATGATTTTCATGTTATTGATGGATTAGCCTGGTGATTGAATCGCTCGCGGGCCTTGCTCGAGGGCGTCGGCGTAACGTCGTCCGCCGGCCGGGCCGACCAATGTTGGGTGCACCCAACTTCCCCTTCCCCAACGAGGGTGCCGGCAGTGACCAGTCGTGCTCGATTGCGGCCCGAAGCATCCCCAGGCGATTGCTCTTGATGTTCCGCAGCTCGAGCCAGCGAATCTGCCGCTCGATCCGCTCCGTCGGCCACTGCGATGCAATCGCTTGCGCCGCCTTGGGTGTCGAATCCCTCGGCCTTCAACTTTTCAAAGGTGACAGCAACGTCCGGCTGTTGTTTAGAAGTTTTATTTCTCTGTTTTATTTCAATATCGGTCGGGTTTTCAGACCGATCCGCCGGTCGGGTTTTCTGACCGATCCCGGTCGGGTTTCCAGACCGATCCGTCAAGTTCTTTTTCGCCGGTAGGGATTTCAGACCGATCGCTTCATCCGCGGCCCCGTTGAGCGGTGATTCAGCCCACCGAAGGGCATAGACGGCCGCCTTGCTCAACCTCCCCCCATCGGGGTCGAAAAATCCCTTTTCAACCCGTTCAATGTAGTTGGCCTTAACCGCGTATTGGATCGCGGCGCTGAGGGACCTACGGTCACGCAGGCGCGAATAATTCTGGATGTGCTGGTACGACAGCGCAACATTGCGGCGGCGGTGGCCCCACTTGTTGGCGAAACCAATTGACAATCGGATGACCGAACCGACCACCTTCAGGACCGCCAGCGATTCGGCAGGCACCAGGACATCGAAGAACTGGTTGGGAATATAAGTACGGTTGCCTTCGCCGGCGAAGAATCCTCGGAATCGCTTGGGATCTTTGCAGTATTCAGAGCCGTCGTCCCATTGCAGTTGGTACAGACCGCTGACCGCAGGCTGGCCAGCCTTCTTGGAGAGCGGTTGTCGAACGCAACAGATGAAATGTCCCTGCACCGCCTCCTCGATGGCCAGACGAATCATCCCCCGGCTGATGCCGGCCTCCTCAAAATCGGCGTAGGACACCGCGTGGCGCTCCGCCTGGGGGTTGCCCTGGGCATCACACCAGCCCAGTGTCTTTCGGATCATGAAGGCGACCAGCCGCACCGTTCCCCTCGAAGCGTGCGGCAAGCAAACGTCGAAGAATTGATTCGGCGTGTAGGTGGTGTTGCTGGTGGGCAGGGCAAAGCCGGCGAACGCTTGTGCGGCATGAATGGTGTAATTAAGCGTTGATAATGGCCTCGCGGGTCATCTGGGCGCGAGATGGCCCTGTTGCGCGAGACGGAGATATTCGAGAACGATCGTGTTGAGGACCCAACTGCGGTTGAGCCCCGTCAGAACGACCAGCTCGTCGAGCGAGCGGATGACTTCCGGCTCCAGGCTGACACCGGTGGTGAATTTTTTGCGCGATGAATTGGATGACATGAAGTATGCGGAGGCACCGTTAGCGATGCCATTGCTGTTATTGTAACACGGCATAACACACCAAAGGCAAGGGGCTGTGGATAACTACAAGTGCCCGATGTTGGGTGCACCCAACATTTTTTTCACCGTCCTCCTTCCCGCGGAGCCGCGCGGAAGGTCCGGAAAAACTCGCCAGGATTTCAGTTGCCAAGCCGCACTGCAAGATCAACAATCGATTTCAAGCGAACGAATGACGCCTTCTCCGACACGCAACATTAGTCAGCATTGCGTTCGAGGCGGCGGATGGCATTGGCCGGCGGAATGTTGCAGGCGCGACACCAGTCACAGAACTCGGCAACGTCCACGCGGCGGTTGCCGGTCTCGCAGTTGTAGACCCACGATTGCGGACGAGCGAGTTTGCCGCCGATCTGCCGCTGCGTCAGATCTGCTTCCTCGCGCAACTGGCGGAGCAAACCCGGGACGGGCCGATAGTGGCGATGATGCTGGGCCTTGGTTGGCACGAGAAGTTGATCTTCATCCAGAATTGATTTGACACGATTTGCGTATCAAGAGAAAATGATGGCATGATGCATCCCCCACTGATCGGGAGGTCGCCTCGATGAAATGCGATGACAGAAACATCCAGCCGCCAGTTTGGTCTGATCGTAGCCTACATCTTGCCGGGCTTCATCGGGCTGGCCGGGATGGTGCCATTGTTCCCCGTGGTAGGAGGCTGGCTCCGCCCTGTCAATCAGAGCGGGCTGGATCTGGGCGCACCCGTGTACGCCCTCATGGCGGCCATGACGTTCGGAATGATCCTGAGCTGCTTCAGATGGTTGATTGTCGATCGGCTCCACCACCAGATCGGGCGTGGTTCTTCCGGAATGGAATGACAACCGGCTGGATGAGCGACTTGATGCTTTCGATTACCTCGTGGAGGTTCACTATCGGTATTACCAGTTTTACGCCAATACGCTCATCGCGATTGTCTGGGCGTACGGTGTCAACCGGTTCTCGGGAAAGTTGCCGCTGCTCGGTGTTGGCACGGATCTGGCGGCGGTGATCTTGTGTTTCGTGCTCTTCGTCGGCTCCCGCGATGCCTTGGCGAAGTATTACACCCGTACGAGCCGACTCCTCGGCCCGATCGCGGAGAAAGAATTTCTCGGTGAAGTTATGACCAATGGAAACCATCACGACCACGTAGGTGGCGGTACATCGCCGCGTCCCCGAACGGAGTCAGTGCCCCCTGCAAAAGTGGAGGTGCCCGCCAAATCACAGCCGCCGACAGAGGCGAAAGTTGCGCCGCAGCAGAAATGACAGACTGTTGAGAAGCCCTTGAAAACTGTCCAGCACGTTGAATTCCGCCTCACTTATTTGTGTGATCGGCAGGCAGATGGCCATTTCCCCACCGCAGCGATCGCGGGTGGGGAATTCTTGTTCCACGGGTTTTGACTGAGGATTGAGGCCACGGCATCTGTGATTGAATAACAAAAACTCGCCGGTTATCCACAGTTCGACGCTCTCGACGGGCTTGCGCGGGGAAGGGGGGAAGATGTATCATAAAGGACGTTATGATTCATGAAATGGGGGACAACATGGGGGGTGAGAATGCACTTTCCCCTCCCGATGGCGGTGGCTTCTTAACAGTTGGGTCGGGCCAATTGCCGAATCTGATCCTTCGGGCGGGCGATCGCGCTGCTCAACGCTTTGCTGAATTCTTCGCCGCGACGATTCGAAACCGGAACACCCGGGCCGCCTACGCTCAAGCGGTGGGGCAGTTCTGCCGTTGGTGCGAGGGGCGAGGCGTGGAGTTGACTGGCATTACTCCAATCATCGTTGCCGCGTACATCGAAGAACTCACCGGCAAGCGCTCCGCCCCGACCGTGAAGCAACACCTCGCTGCCGTGCGGATGCTTTTTGATTTCCTGGTCACTGGCCATGTCGTGGATGTGAATCCGGCTTGGTCAGTCCGCGGCCCGCGCCATGTCGTGAAGAAAGGGAAGACTCCAGTGCTCGCCGCTGCCGAGGCCCGCCAACTCCTGGATTCAGTGGAAATTGATACGCTCATCGGCCTTCGCGACCGAGCTCTCATCGCTGTGATGTGCTACAGCTTCGCCCGCGTCTCGGCGACGGTAAACATGAACGTCGAGGATTATTATCAGCAAGGGAAGCGCTCCTGGTTCCGCCTCCACGAAAAAGGCGGCAAGTTCCACGAAGTACCTTCCCACCACGCCGCTGAGGAATACTTGGATGCGTATATTGCGGCGGCCGGTATCGAAGATGATGGCAAGGGCCCGCTCTTCCGGTCAGCGACCGGGAAGACTATTGCACTTTCAAACAACCGCCTGAGCCGCACCGACGTGCTTCGAATGGTCAAACGCCGCGCGCTTTCATGTGCCATCGGCATCGAACGTATCTGCTGTCACACCTTCCGGGCGACAGGCATCACAGCCTATTTGGAGAACGGCGGCACGATTGAACACGCGCAAGCCATCGCAGCCCATGAATCACCGCGCACCACCAAGCTCTACGACCGCACAACCGATACCGTCACCGTCGATGAAATTGAGAGAATTACCATCTGACACTCAGACGGCATCACAATCAAACAAACCGTAGCATCAGTTGCGATGGTACCCAAGCGACCTACAGTTACTCCAGACGGACGGTACAGACGGTCTGGCACCCCCGCAGGGTCGAAGCCAGCGAGAGTCCTAAGCGAACTATTACTTCTTCGAGGTCTTTTTACTTGAGGTGTTAGCGTTCGCCCTCCGCCGTTTTCTGTTGACGGCCTTTGGCTTAGGGGGTGCCAAAGTGAACGTCATCTGTCGCAAGTCGAGCCACAGGTGATGGAGCTGAATGGGGGTCGGATCGAAGTCGCGCGCGAGGGGGTCTTGCCCCAACTGGGTTACCGTCTTGGCAGCCCAAGCAGTGGCGGCTTTGGATAATGACGGAATTGTCCGGGCTTTGGCGTGACCATTCACCTCCTTGAGCAGGTCGACATCCGACATACTTTGCACGTAGCCGATCATCGCCGCGGACGACGAACGCGTAGCTGTGGTTTGTTTCTCGAAAACGAAGCATGCCATGCTCGGAATAGTTTTCGTTGAAAACCCAATGGCCAGCACGCATCCCGAGGCGTTTGCATTCCAAGGAATATCTGACCTGCGATTTGGTAAAGTCGGCGGCCTGCTCGTCGGTTAGCGCGCGCACGCAAAGTCGGGACGTTTCTTCAGGCGGCGCGATTCTGCCGTATCGTCCGGCTCGGGCTGGTTGTTGGCGTCGAAGTCGATAACGAAAGGGATACTTTGCTTGGCGTGGAGTTTCTCCAAGTGGACTTCGCGGCATTTCCAATATAGCGCCAAGTTCATTGGCTCCTCGCCTTGGGGCAGGCTGGGCTCTTGAGCGAGACGGTTCAGCGCCTCGGTGAAAACATCGAGAACCGCGTGCTCGTATTTTGGCCAGTTGAGCGCAGGTGTAAACGTCGGACGTGGCATCTACCTCCCTTGGTTCTTCTCGCTGAGATGAATCGCCAGCACCATCGCAGCCTCCGCATCGTCACGTGCCGCAGATTTGGTCCAAAGACGGTGCTCGTTACGCTTGATGATAACGATTTCCGAATCAGTGACGATGCGAATAAGCCCGTCGATATAGACACGTTTCGACTTCGTGGGCATGAGGGCGCTTGCGTCCAGGCGGACAAGCAATTCATGCCACTCTTCGACGTCGGTCTTTGCGGGATTCCCAAGCGGCTCATCCGGGGTTTCTGTCTCGAAAATTATCGCCGTCATTGACGACACTTCGGAAGGCCGCACGACGCGCCAGCGAAGTCGGCCGCCTTGTTCTGATAGCTGGGGCTCCAAGATATCCAGGAACGTTTCAAGGTAGCGGCAAAGCTCATGCTTCTTGCCCGCGGGATTCGCTAAGTCATCTCGGCGACCAATAGGTGGCAGTTGATCAGGCCAGTCCAAAGGACGAATGGCATCACTGTTCATGCCACGGTAAAAGAGATCGAGTTCGAGGTCGCAGAATTCGGCAACCCTCTCCCTCTCCGCATCCGTGAGATCAAATAGTTTGTAGACGGCCTTGTCGAGGCGGGTCTCATGTTGGCGAATCTTGCGGTCACGATCTACCTTCAGAAGGCCGTCGCCTGGAAATAGGCCCGGCTGATCAACCTGTCCGGGCAATTCCCGAAGAGCGTCTACAGCCTTGACGATTTCGTCCATAAGGGCCGGACTATTTGGGAATCGAACGGGGAGACTGTAGAGCACGTCCTTCTTTACTTCGTCGTGCCAAAGGCCCCATGTGCCTGACGTGAGAAACAAATAATAACGTATCAGTGACGACCAAAGTATGGCGAGAAGAACCTTGGCCTTGTCATCAGTAATCGCTTGGTTACCGTCAGTGTCGGTAAGTGGCGCGCAGTGGATCGAATCACGAAAGCAGAAATCGTCGGTCTCGAAACGAGCCGCAATGCTGCCGCCATTACCACCGTCTTGGTCAATTCCCCGTTTGATGAGGATGCGAGGCCCCTGATACAGATTTCTGCGTCGTCGTCGCTCAACTTTCGTTGGCGGCTTGAGGAAGCGATCGGTCGGTAGCTTGCCGTACCGTTCGAAAGCGACGGTCGGAAACTCCTTGTAATCTTTCAACCAACCTGCTGGATTAGCGCGGTTCGCTTCGATGAATCCCATCCGCATTCGCTGGCCGTCGGGGTCAACTACCTGTTGAAAGGATGGCTCAAGCCGCAGGCGTTGTATGAGTGCGTGGTCCCGATGAGTACCCCACCAATAGGTCTTCCAAAGGGTCTCATCCTGCTGGTATTGGGCTTGATTGGCGGCGCGGACGTCGGCCCAATTGAGGACCACCGCCTGGACGCGGCGAACGAACGCTGTTTCCTTGGCAGACCAATACGCGAACCGGCTCTCCGGCGGCGGCGGTGTGTTGTCGAAAATGACCGAGGCAAACGGCGCGATGGCCCCTTGTCGTCCGGGATCAGACGGATCGCTCCCATTCTTGAAAAACGCGTCTCGAACCGCAGCGAAGTTAACGACTTTGCGTAACGTGACGGAATCAAGCCACTGCTTGCGAAATTGTTTTGTGTTGTCGTGCCGTTTAAAGAACACGCCGGTGGAAACGAGAAGCCCCGCACGCCCTCCTTTCTTAAGCAGATCGGCGGTTCGATGCAGAAACGTTTGGGATCGTTCTTTGTCTCCAACGGTCAATCCACGCTCGGCACACCATGCAAGTCCGCCGTCAGATTGCAGTTCCTTTGGCACATTGGTTTGGGGAGCGCCCAAGGAGGATTGCCCACAACCGCGTCGGCACATTTCGAGAGAAAGCGTTTCCTGACCTTCTTGTTTGATACCGTCTGCTTGACGCTGAAGGCATCTGATGCGATCAGAATGTCGAAATGGTGGTCTTTGCTCGTATGTGAGCGGGTGCTGAAAGTGAGCGATGGCAGCCGCTTGTTTTTCTGGATGTTCGGCGGTTCCAGGTAGTGTAGCATGGCGAGATATAGGCTGAAAGCGGCCACGCGGATCGCCTCGGAACTGATATCCATGCCGGCAATTTGGTCACGCAAGATAGCGCGCAACTCGTCAGGAGTGAGTGCTCGCCGCGCTTTGCCGACTCGATAGCGAACGATTCGTCGGAACGCCTCGACGAGGAAAATACCGGATCCACAAGCTGGGTCGATGACCCGGGGTGTTTTCGCCAATAGGTCATCGGTAAGAGTTTCGGCGAGGACGAAATCGACAAGGGCGCTCGGTGTGTAGTAGCTGCCTTCGTCACGGCGTTTTTTCTTTTGGAGGCTGTAAAACTTCTCGTAGATGCTGCTAATCAACTCGATCGGGATGATATCGAAACGATATGCGAAAAAGAATAGGTTCTCGCCCTTACCGCCGAGGAGAAACTGATGGAGGACGTTAAGGTGCGCTGGTGTGACTGCCTTCTCTTCCTCGCTATCGACAGGGAACATGTCGCCATTGAAATCGTTGGCGAGCTTTCTGAAGAGCGCGTAGGTGAAGCCCTTGTTGGTCAGGACGTAGGGGTAGAGGATCGGATGCCCCACGCCGAAGTCAACGTGGGCGTGGCGCGCCTCGTCGAGCACGGCAGGCCAGTTTTCCCTGTCTCCTCTCGCTACGCTCCGGAAATAGTCCTCCTCAAGAACCCGGCGATCTTCCAGATAACGGATGAAAATCGATCGGCCGATAAGCGCATGCGCGTAGCCGGGGTAGAGTCCGGCGTTTATTAACGCCTTCCGGACGCGGCCGAGGTCCCTAACCAAGGCGCGATCCGCGCGGTCATCAAAACCGAATCGATCATCTTCGAACAGGCGGCCTGACTCCACCTGCTCGCGGCGATATGAATGGAGCTTTTCTTGAACGTCGGCCGTGGCTTTGGCCGCTGCAAGTAGACGGTCATGCTGCGTCGGCGTTTCACCTTCGCGAGCTGGCTTCTTGGTCAAATTTAGGACCGAAAGCTCGCCCTCACGCGCAAGAAGAGCATCTGCGGGCGAGCCATACACCAAACGGAATTGAACGTCCGCATCCAATCGGCAGGGTCGGACGTGGATTGTTCAGCGAAGACGATAACCGGATAGTCGTTGACGAAGAAAACTTTCTCTGCGCCGACCTTCTTGGCCAGCGCGAGCCAATCGCCCTTATTGACCCATTCTCCGAACGTGGCATCATTCGGCTCGGCGGCCGCATCCAGTAGATCACCCTCCCCGAATCCGAGTCGGGAATAGGCTGTGTCGAGAAGTTCGCGGGAAGAGTCTGGCAATAATATATATCCTCAAGCGAGAATCTAATTAGACTAGCTCCAACATAAGCTTCGCTGAACCAACGCTTTACGGGACCGCGCCGGCCGCCGAACGAAACGTATTGTAACGGAACCATGGGCGCGGTGTTAGCCGGTGGGGCGACTATCGCAAATCGCGGCGCGGATACGCAGGATGTTAGCCGAGTTTTAGGTCATTGTTAGTGGCTGCAACAGGATTCCGTTTCAAAGAGTGTGGGGCGAGAGCTCAAGTGGGCAAGTGCCTCGAACGTCGCGTTCACGGTGTCGAGCAGTCGTCTCGCGGTCACGATCTTAAGGTGAGGCGCCATAGGAATGAGCCAACGAGTCTCATCGCCCGACCATTATCGCACATTGGAGCGGTCCCGAAATCGAACGAAAGGGAGGCATTGCGGAAAATTGATTGTCGTGCAGTCTGACGCGGGATGCTTCAGATTAAAGGCGCTCTCTTGACGCGGTGGATAACTAAAATGCAATAATATTAAATACATGTAACAATACTGGTAGAGAGTCCATGTGGACTCCCGCTCTTTCATTCTCTGTCCCAGGAGGTTCCCATGGTTGCCAACGCAACCCTCGTGTGCCACCGTGGCGCTCGGGCAGTGACTCGCGATGAACTCTCGTGCGTCGCCTGCCCACCGCCAGAAGGCAATTGGCGTCCCGTCCCACACCTTGACGTGCTGTCGTATGCCGAACAGGCCCTCACTGCCGCCGGCTACGGCATCGACGGTACCAGCCTTGCGCTTTCCAGCGACGATGCCCGATTCTTCGGCACCCTGACACTCCGCACACCGCTATCCGATGGCGTTAACCTCGCCGTCGGACTGCGCAGTTCGACCGACAAGTCGATCGCCTTGCAGTGGTGCTGCGGTTCCCGTGTCTTTGTCTGCGACAACCTTGCGTTCACCGCCCAGACAATGATTAGCCGTAAGCACACCCGCTTCGGCATCGATCGTTATCAGGAAGCGATCTGCAAGGTGGTCGGGGAGTTGGCCGACTATCAAGAGTATGAGGCGTTTCGGATTCGCGAGATGCAACGCCGGGACGTGAGCGATGAGCAGGCAGAGTCCATTCTGCTTCGGGCCTTCGAGGTCGGCATCATCGGCCCCCATGCTCTGCCCATCGCCATCGACGAATGGCGGAAGCCCAGCTTCCCGCAGTTTGCCGAGGCCAAGAACGCCTGGCGGCTCTACAACGCCCTGACGTTCGCCTTGGGCAAGCGGGCCCAGACCAATCCTCAGGCCCACGCCCGCTGCACGATCCGGCTCGGCGCCTCTGGTGTTGCCTGACCCCTCGTTCCAGTCGATGCTCCCACCCGGCGATGGACCAGACCTCGCCTGAGGCGACGGCGCAGCCCGATTGCACATCCGAAACCTTTTGCTTAACTCGTTTCAAGGAAACCGGATGGCCGAGAGGAATCCTCTCGACGCCTGCGGGGGAAGTTTGCCGCCGGAAACCGGAGCTGATCCTACGGCTCCCAACAGGAACGATGTTCGACCCCTCTCAAATTAATAGAGGGGCTTTTTATTTCCAGATTTGCCAAGATCATGGATGATTGGTTCGGGAGGTCGCGCATTATTTTAGTGGCATCAAGAGTTTGATTGCTTATTTATGCCCGGTGCTACCCCGGGGGTTTCGTCGAGTCATCCTTGGGCACTTGCGGCTTGCAATCAACCTGATGCTTTTCCGAGGTCACAGTCCATAAAATATTTGCATTCCCAGTTCACCACCCGGCCTCGTATAAAGAACAGCGTGCCAGCGAACGGTGCCTTTTGAGGAACGTGTCGTTGTCGCTACTGAGTAGGGAATTGCCTTTTCCCCTCATGATACGCCCCAATTAGTCAGACCGATTCTTGGCAAATGCCATGCCTTTCTTTTCGGCAATCGTTCGGCGGAATGGAACTTCGGAGGTTTGCGGTGACAACTGGTAGCGGCGACGACGCACTACGATCTGTAGCGATTAAGAGCGATAGCCGCAATTTCGCTGGAGATCAACAGGATCAATTACGCGCGCACTTGGCGGCTGTAATTGAATCATCCGATGATGCGATCATCAGCAAAACGCTGGAGGGCATTATCTGTACCTGGAACACAGGCGCAGAGCGAATGTTCGGTTACAGCGCACACGAAGTCGTGGGGAAACACATCACGATTTTGATACCGCCAGATCGACTCAACGAAGAGGTGGATATCATCGCGCGGCTAAGACGGGGGGAGCGAATCGAACATTTTGAAACTGTACGGTGTTGCAAGGACAGAACACATCTCGATATATCGTTATCAATCTCGCCAATCAAAGATGCGAATGGATCGATTGTCGGCGCGGCAAAGATTGCCCGTGATATCACCGCTCGCAAGCGCACAGAACAGGCGCTTTGGGAGAGCGAAGCGCGGCTGCGTGCAGTTGTGGAAGCGACGCCGGAATGCGTAAAAATTGTCGCTCCAGATGGATCATTGGTCTTCATGAATGCCGTTGGCATTCGTCTGATCGAGGCCGATTCGCTGTCGACGGTGCAGGGGGCTTGCGTTTATAACCTGATCGCGTCGGAGCACCGCGCTGAATGGTCAGAACGGCACAGACGAATCTGTACGGGGGAAAACCTGAGTTGGCAATTTGAGATCGTGGGTTTGGCCGGCACGGCGCCGCTGGATGGAGACGCACGCAGTTCCTTTAGCTTTAGCTGATGGACGTTTGGGGCAACTGGCCGTGACGCGGGATGTTTCTGAGCGAAAACTGGCCGAGGCCGAGCGTGATCAAATTTTGGAAAGTGAACGCGCCGCAAGGGCTGAGGCGGAGCGAGTAAGCGTGTTGAAGGACGAATTTCTCGCGACACTCTCACACGAGTTGCGTACTCCGTTGAATGCCATTTTAGGATGGTCTCAGATCCTGCGAACAAGGTCGACGGAGGATAAAGAACTCACAGAGGGCATCGAAGTCATCGAGCGGAATACTCGGGTGCAGATGCAGTTGATTGAGGACCTGTTGGACATGAGCCGCATCATCTCTGGAAAACTTCGGCTCGACGTGCAGCGCGTGGATCTTCAGGAAGCGATCCAAGCGGCGGTATCGTCAATTCGCTTCGCGGCCGCGGCGAGAGAAATCCGGCTTCAGTTGGTACTCGATCCTCTGGCAGGGCCAGTCCGCGGAGACCCCTCCCGGTTGCAGCAGTGTTTTTGGAACCTTCTCTCCAACGCTATTAAGTTCACGCCCAAGGGTGGCAGCGTACGGGTCTCGCTAGAAAGGGTGAACAGTCACTTGGAGGTCTGCGTGGTCGACAGCGGACAGGGCATCCAGCCGGAGTTTCTTCCGCATGTGTTTGAACGTTTCCGCCAGGCCGACGCGTCTACAACACGCCGGCACGGTGGCTTGGGGTTGGGACTCTCCATCGTAAAGCATCTGGTTGAACTCCATGGTGGAAGCGTGCGCGCTAAAAGTGCGGGCGAGGGCAAGGGAGCAACGTTCTGTATCGAACTTCCACTCATGGTTGTTCATCCCGGCGAGGATCAATCTTTGCGACAGCATCCTCGTGGTCCGATGCCAACTCGTCCTCCTATGGATCATCCGTCGCTGGAAGGCATAACGGTGCTTGCCGTTGATGACGAGGCGGACGCAACGGCGTTGATCAAGCGGGTGTTGGAGGACTGTGGCGCAACCGTATTCGTGGCGTCAACCGGCCAGGAAGCTCTTGCGATTTTAGTCCAACAACATCCGGACATGATCATTAGTGATATTGGAATGCCAGGTGAGGATGGTTACACCTTTATCAAGAAGGTGCCGCGCTTTCACCTGAAGAAGGGGGCAAAACACCGGCAGCCGCGCTTACGGCTTTTGCGCGGGCGGAAGACCGGACTCGGGCACTTCGGGCTGGTTATCAAACGCATGTCGCCAAACCAGTTGAGCCGACTGAATTGACCGCCGTCGTCGCGAGCCTCGCCAATCGAAAATGATAGTGAACCGCAATCGACCCCCTGTTCAGTCGGGTTTCGTAGTTGGATGATCAGAAAAGTCTTCACGGATGAAGTCACTGATGTGCTGGTCGTGAAATATCTGTTTGCCGTTGAGCTGCATTTTCAGTGTTAAGGCCTCCGAGAAAAGCGGATTGTTATTTGTAGCGCAATCCAGTTCCCATAGCACTTTCCCAGAATCGGGCTTGGGTTTCTTCAGTTCATTCAGCGCACGCTGATAGGCGCTCTCGGCCAATCTTTCGCGCCGAATTTGCATCATCCCCTGACGCACTCCAACGCGCAGCCGCTCGAAGTCTTTCAATACTTCATCGGATGCTTCCTTATACTGCTTTTCATCTTTCACAATCCGCACAGTCAACAGGATGATGATTTCCTCACGACTGGTCTGGTCATGCTGACGCCGAAACAACGGTCCGATTCCAGGGACATCTCCGAGAAAAGGGACTTGCCCACGGTCAACGCCATTCGTTTCGCGGAACAGGCCCCCGATGACGATGGTGTGGCCATCCTTCACCATTACATTGCTGGTGACTTCCGTTGTTGTTTTAACTGGCAGGTTATTGACTAATCCGCCGTCGGAGTCTTCGGGATGAACTTCCATGCGGATAAAGCCATCGTCACCGATGAAAGGCCTGAAGATCAATCGCGTTCCGGTTTCGAGGAATTCCACGCTCTGCACCGCCGTTGACTCTGTGACGATCGTCGTGAGATAGCCGGTTTTTTTGCCGACGATCACTTCGCCCTTTTGCTTATTGAGTGCGAGAATTTTTGGATTGGCCAGCACATGGGTGTGGCCGGTGGTTTCAAGGGCTGAAAGAAATGCTCCGACGTTGTTGCGAATGACGCCGACCCTGAGGCCCCCGGTCCCGACGCCTTGCGTGAAACCCGTGGATGCTCCGGCAAAACCCTTGTCATTGATCGTTCCAGCCTTCGTGTTATCTAAAATTGCGCCGCTTAGTGCCTGTCCCGCGGTCGCACCAGCGTTCGTCAGGGTGGAGAAATCGACGCCGCCGAGCACCGTGAAATCGATACCCAGTGCATTGTCTTCTGACAGCGCCGCGCGAACGATTGTTGCCTCGACCAGGATCTGTTGCGGCCGGCGGTCAATCTCCTTCAACAGTTTCCGGACGTTCTCAATATTTTCGGTGTAGTCCTTTACAACAATGAGATCTTCAAGGGCGTGCGCAGTTGCCGCCGGTGCCTTTTGCGCCGCTCGACTCAATTCCCAGTTCAGGGCTTTTTGTTACGGCGACGATCGCGTCTGGTGACAAGACGGGCTTGATCATGTTCACGGCATTTTCGGCCGGCGTGTAGTACACGTGGAAGACTTCACTGGCAATCATGCGCTCACTGCGTTCGACCTCACTTAGCTCGCGCGTTGTATAGACGTAGATCACGTTGCCCTTGTCACGATAGGCAAAACCATTCGCTCTCAGGATCGCATCCAAGGCTTCCTTGATTGTTACGTTGTGAAGATTGGCCGATACGTTTCCCCGCACGTCCTTGCTCACGAGAATGTTTTTCTGCGACTGCGACGAGAGCATGCGCAATACCTTGCCGATGTCGGTATCGCTCAACTCGATGTTATAGGTTCCAGAGTCGGATCGGGTTATCGGAGTTTCGGTGTCCAGTTCAACCTGGCGGGCCACGGCTACTTTCGCCGCTTCAGATTCCTCATCAAGCGGGGCGAAAGCCATCGCATTGATCGAATGCATTGTCAGCGAAGCCTCCGTCAAGGGCTTGATGAGTGGTTGTTCCGGCGGGGCCGGAAGCGGGGGCGATGGACGCTCGACTTGTGGGATTTTCGCGATAAGCGGCGGAGCATCCGAAAGTTCAGGATCATTTTGCCCACGCCAGACGTAGATGCCCGCCAAAACCAGAAGCACACCCATCATAACGAAGGAACATTCCCGAGCGGGCGGCGGCTTTAGGCGATATCTCACGGGCATGTACTCTGGTCGGTATTACTGGCCTGAACTCGGTTCCGCTGATCGCGACGACAGCAACATTCGAACGGTTGCAAGCAGCAATCAATCACGATCTTTATCGGAGTCGCTGCCGACAGACTTGACGGCATAACCGGGTTATCGGGAATAGGTGGACTCCAACCGTTGCTCTCCCTCAAGTGGCCTCAGGTGCGGTCGATAGTGCCAATAGTAAAAGTCATGGAATGAAGGAGAGTCGCGCGTGGTGTCGATACGCTCACAGCTAAAGAAAGGCCTTGCACGACTTCCTTGGCACGCCGTCCTGCTGCCGGGAGAATCTTCGGTCGCGGGCGTAGGCCTCGCTCTAGCGGCGATCCTGCTTGCCGCCATGGGAAGCGCTGCATGGTGGGTCATGCGGATGGAGCAGAGCTACCTTCAGCAGACTCGCAGTGAGCAACTTCGTACCGTTGCGGCGATGACCGTGGAGAGTGCTGGAGTAATGCTCAGCACCGGCGAACTGACCGCGCTGCGGCGCTTTCTAGGCGATCTGCAGCGGAACTACCAGTTGCAACGGTGCACTGTAACATTGCCCGATGGGCAGGTTGTAGCCGATGGCAATCCTTCGCGCGTGACGGTCGAGCAGCTTCCGGAGAATTGGCCGAGGGCTATTCCGCAGGAGGAGCTTCACAGCGATGCTCAGACCGTGGCGTTTTCGTATCCGCTCACGGTGCGAGGGCGGGGAGCGGCGCGGTTCTATATTGCCATGTCAGTCGATGATGGGCTTGCGATGTGGTGGCGCACCCAAGCGGGATTTGGCCTGATCGGCGCAGTCGCCTTGTTGTTGCTGCTCCTGGTTTATCGTCAAATGCGCAAGGGTTTCCGTAGCGTTAGCTCAATCTGCGAGGTCTTACGTGCGGTCGGCGCGGGCGAAACGCCAGAGTCTTCTCTTGTGCTTGTTGAAGGCATCGGACCGGAGGTGGCCGGTTGGAACCGTCTGCTTGAGGGCAACGCATCGCTGCGCAAACAACTTCTGGAACAGCGTAAGCATTCGGTAGTCTCCTCCCGCCCACAGGCGCGTCCGGAATTGGAAGGTGCCTTTGACGCAATGCCGCAGGGCCTCATTTTGATCGACGAACGTTACATCGTGAAATATATCAATGGCGCTGCCGCCGCTTTCCTTCAGATCAAGCGCAAGGGCGCGACTGGAACACCGGTCGCGCAATTGCTGACAGAGCCGAAGATGGCGGACATGGTGGCAAGCATCACCAACGGAACACTCAAACGCATCCAGAGCATTGAGCTGTCACAGTCGGAAGAAGCCGGCGGAGGAGTCATGCGATTCACTGCCCGGCCGGTGCGGCGTGAGGACAAGGCTGCCGCGATGATTACGATTGAGGACATCACCCAGCAGCGCGTTGGCCGAAGAGGCGCGGAGCACATTCGTCGCGCAGACAACACACGAGTTGCGAACACCGCTGACAAACATCCGTCTTTACGTTGAAAGTGCGATTGAGGATGGTGAAACAGATCCTGCCAAGAGAGCGCACTGTCTGAACGTGATAAACACTGAAGCCCGCCGGCTGGAGCGCGTTGTTGGGGAGATGCTCTCCGTGGCCGAGATCGAGGCCGGATCGCTGAAAATCTTCCGGGACGATGTTCGGTTGGATGCGCTTCTGACGGAATTGCAGTCGGATTATGCGGCCCAAGCCGCCGATCGCGGTATTCAGCTGGTATTCAATCTTCCTCCGAAACTTCCGGTGATCTCCGCCGATCGCTCCAAGGTCATGGTGATCGTGCACAACCTGTTGGGCAATGCCTTGAAATACACTGGGCGGAATGGACAGGTCACGGTGGGGGTGCAGGTGGAGCAGACCAATCTCTACGTTAGCGTGCAGGACAACGGCATTGGCATCAGTGATGCGGATGCTGAAAAGATATTTGATAAATTCTATCGTGCCAAAGACGAGCGGGTCGCTCGAATTACCGGAAGCGGTGTTGGCCTGACGTTGGCAAAAGAAATCGCGCGTCTTCATGGCGGCGATATCACCGTCCAATCCGAATTGAATCGAGGTAGCACATTCACGCTCGCGCTGCCGATGACCTTCGCGGCGGCCGGAGCGGAGGCGGCTTAGTCATGCGCATTACCGAGCAGAAGCAAGGGGCGATCCTCATCCTGAAGCCGGACGGTCCGCTCGTGCAGGAGGATGCAAAGCAATTGCGCGACCAACTGATGCAGGTGCTGATTGGCAACCATGGACGATTTGTACTTGATATGTCCGCCGCATCCTACGCCGACAGCCTTGGTCTTGAGTCGCTGCTGGATATCACAGACGAACTCGCCCGGACCGGCCAGTCACTGAAGCTGTGCGCGACGAATAAGACATTGCGTGAGGTTCTGGAACTGACCGGGCTTGGCTTCCATGTTCGAACATTTTGACGACGTGAACACAGCAATAAGGAGTTTTCTCTGATCGTCAGCGCAAAAAGATTCGCATCGGCGAGGTTCTTGTCGAGGAAGGCCTTCTTTCAGAAGAGCAGTTGAAGCGCGCGCTCGTCGAGCAAAAGCTCACTGGGCGGTTGCTGGGCGAAATGCTCGTTGATCA
Source organism: uncultured Phycisphaerales bacterium (assembly GCA_963788015.1). Taxonomy (GTDB): domain Bacteria; phylum Planctomycetota; class Phycisphaerae; order Tepidisphaerales; family Tepidisphaeraceae; genus JBBRHH01. The sequence goes on along the minus strand of CAWBEY010000001.1, from coordinate 606,972 downwards.
GGGGATCATCACGCGCAGCAGTACTCGTCCAGACGCTTGCACGGCGTCTTGGAGTACCCGGAATTCACCTTCGCCACGGCCTGATCGACCCTTCCCTCCTGAAGCTGATCGGTGCAGACGAGGCGGAGCGACTGCGTGTATTGCCACTCTTTAAAGTGCGCAATGTCCTGACCGTGGCGATGTCGGAACCGCAGTCGCTGCCTGTCATCGATCGTCTGCGCCAACTCACGGATTGCAAGATCCGGCCGGTGCTGGCGCTTGAAGGAACGGTCCGTGAATTCGTCCGTAAATATGCGGCGGGCGATGTCAGCGTCGATTCGTTTCTCGCTTCCCTTGCTGAATCCGATGTTCAGGTTGTTGAACGTGAACAACTGGACGAGGGCCCGGCCACGGACCTGGATAAAATGGTCGCGGGCAGCCCGGTGATCAATCTGGTCAACGTCGCACTGCTTACCGCGATCAAAGACAAGGCGAGCGACATCCACATTGAGCCCGACAAACGGGGAACGCGCGTGCGATACCGGATTGACGGCATGCTTCGTGATTTACTCAAGCCGCCGCCCGGCATGCATGGCGCGATCGTTTCGCGCATCAAAGTAATCTCGAAGATGGATATCGCCGAAAAGCGCCTGCCGCAGGAGGGTCGCGTCCGCATCGTCGCCGAAAGCCGCGATATCGATCTGCGCGTCAGCAGCATGCCGACGCTGCTCGGGGAAAAGATAGTCATCCGCATTCTGGACAAGGCAAATCTTCAGGTGCGGCTGGCGGACCTGGGATTTCGACAGGCGGCCCTCGCGGGATTTGAGCGGATGCTGAAGCAGCCTCACGGATTGGTGCTAGTTACCGGCCCGACGGGCAGCGGCAAGACGACGACGCTCTATTCCGCGCTCGATCTCATCCGAAGCTCCGGAATTGAACATCATTACGATCGAAGACCCTGTCGAGTATCAGCTGGATCTGGTAAACCAAATCCAGGTACAGGAGTCGGTGGGGCTGACGTTTGCACGCGCTCTGCGCAGCATTCTTCGCCAGGATCCTGACGTGATCATGGTTGGCGAAATCCGCGACGAGGAAACAGCGCGGGTGGCGGTGCAATCCGCGCTGACCGGCCACCTTGTCCTTGCCACTTTGCATACCAACGACGCTGTTGGCGCAGTGGCGCGACTGCTCGACATGGGCATCGAGCCCTACTTGCTCTCCAGTGCCTTTAACGGAGCTGTTGCACAGCGATTGGCACGTACGATCTGTCCAAGCTGCTCAACGAAGTATTATCCTCACGAAAACGTGCTTCGCGACGCGGGATTGCATGACAAGGTTGGAAGGCCGTTCCGCAAAGGCGGTGGCTGCCAGCAATGCCACGATACCGGATACCGAGGCCGCACCGGCGTGTACGAAGTCATGGAAGTTGGGCCGGAGTTGCGCCGCCTGATTCATGCCGGAACTCCATCTCACGAGCTGCGCGACAAGTGGCGCGAACTTGGCGGGCTGACTCTGCGCGACGAAGCGATCATGGTCGCAATGGATGGCCGCAGCAGCCTTGAAGAAGCCTTGAGCATTTCGCACGATGATGGCGAACTCATGGAGTCACAGGCAAAATCGAAGTCTGATCCCTCAGGCAGGAGCGCAGCATGAAGCTGGCTTACCTGGCATTTGACGGGTCGGGCAAGCAGGCGCGGGACGCTGGAGGCCGCGGGCGAGAGCGATGCGCGCGAAACACTGCGTCGTCAGGGGCTGTTTGCCACCAAGATCGTGCCGGCCTCGGACGCACTCGCCGCAGGTACAATGCCTTCCAGGAGCAAAAATCGCGGCAGCAATCTCAGGCATTTGGCCGGATTCACCAGGCAGCTGCACGTGCTGGTTTCGTCGGGGACACCGATGGTGCAGGCCCTGGGCGCACTCGAGCGTCAGGCGGTAGCGGGTCATTGGCGCGAGGTGGTGGCGAAACTGCGCCACAGCGTCGAGGAAGGTTCATCACTGTCCCGGGCGATGCATGAACAATCCGATGTGTTTGACGCTGTGTCGCGCAGCCTTGTCGCGGCGGGAGAATCCGGCGGCAAGCTCGATGTAATGCTTGACCGACTCTCGAACGTGACGCGCAAGCAGGCACATGTCCGGACCGCAGTTCGCGGCGCGATGGTCTATCCCTGCCTGCTCATGGTGATTGCGATCGGTGTGCTGATCGTGATGCTGACGTTTGTTCTTCCTCGATTCGCCGAGCTATTCAAGACCCTCGGCACGCCTTTGCCGCCGACGACTAAATTCGTCATGGGCATCAGTGATCTATTGCGGTCGTATTGGTGGGGTCTGATCGCGGCGGGGGTCGCGATGGTCTTTGCGGTGCGAGCATGGCTAAAAACCACACCTGGCAAGCGAGTAATTGATACCGCCATGGTGAAGTTACCTGGGCTTGGACCCCTAGTGCGAAACTTTGCCGCCGCTCGGATCGCACGTCTTCTGGGCGTTCAATTGCTTGGTCATGTTCCACTTCTTGAAGCGCTGCAACTGACACGTGAGGCAATGCAGAACGTTCTATTTTGTGAACTGATCAATTCGGCGGAAGATGCGGCGGTGGAGGGGCGATCTATAAGCGATGCGTTTGGTCGCGGTGGTTTGCTCTCGCCGGCGATTTGTGAAGCGATGCGAAGCGGTGAGCAGACGGGGCAAATGGGGTTGCTACTGACGAATATCGCCGACTTTCTGGACGAGGATAATGACGTAGTCATCAAATCCCTTACAAGCATCATCGAACCAATTATTCTGGTTGTCCTTGGCGCGCTTGTCGGATTCGTTGCATTGAGCCTCTTTCTGCCACTCTTCGACCTGACCTCCGCGATGAACGGAGGCGGACATTAATGAAGTGGCCATTGCACAAGCAGTCCACGGTTTCGCCCATCGGCCTTGATGTAGGTGCGCGTCAGGTCAAGGCGATTCAGCTTTGCGCGAGCCGGCTGGTGGCTGGCGGATTCAGTCCGCCGCATGCCTTCCGCGGCATCGTCCCGGAGTTCCACTGGAAGCCGGGGAGGCGATGGCGATCGAGGCCGCGTTGACGCGGCGCGGATTTCGTGGACGGCGGGCTGTGCTCGCACTGCCAAGTGACAAGCTGCGCGTTTCAATGCTTGGAATTACCGCCCGCTTCATCCGGTGCGCCTGTTGATGAAATTGCCCGCGCCGAACTTGCCAGGATGCATCGGTGTGAAGTTGAGTCGCTTGAGATGGCCTATTGGCCGTTGCCGACGCCGGCGCGTGCAAACAAGGCTTGCAGCTACATGGCAGTCGCCTGCGGTCACGCCGATGCTGAATCGGTTCTGAAACCGTGGGATGGCACTCGTCTTGAGATCCAGGCGCTGGATGTGGAAGGATGTGCGCTCCAGCGGGCGATGCTTCCGTTGCTGGCGTCCGCCGGTGCGATCACGGCGGTACTCAATATTGGTTGGACGGCCGCAGTCCTGAGTCTGTTCCATGAACGTGTCATGATCTATAGCCGCACACTCTCTGAAGGCGGACTCGCTGCTATTATCGCATCAACTCGCGATCAACTCGGGCTGGACGAAGAACTCGCCTTGCATCTTTTGACTGAACAATCGGAAGAAGTTCAAAACGACGACGACATTCTGACAGAGCTGAGAAGCGTTGTGACCGGACAGGCGGACATCGTGCTTTCGGAGCTAAACGTTTCGTTCTCCTACGTGGCACATCAATATCCTGACGTGCCGCTTACAGCGCATTTTGTTGTCTGGCGGCGGCGCGGGCATTCGCTGGCTGGCTGAGTACTTTGCTTTGATCCTCCCAACGACGGTGCAATGCGTGCATCCCTCAGACCTGATCGCGTGCCCGCAAAGCTTTGCCGGAGAATCTCATCGCAGCGGTGTGTTATTGGCCGCCATTGGACTCGCACAATATGAGGCCAACGCCGCATGAACCGCGTGAACCTACTTCCCGGCCCCCGCCGCGATGCCCTGCACGCTCGACGCATCCTGCGCCGATGGGTCATCATCTGCGTCGTGTGGACAGGACTCTTTGCCGGTCTGGCGGCATGCGTCCTTGCGGCCAGCGCCGGCTCCGGTGGCCAATCAAGCCGGGCTGAACAGCAGGTCATGACCGAAATTGACGAGCTGAATCGGGCGATCAATTTGCTTCGCCCGCAACACGCGGCCCTGCAAGCACAGATCGATCGTGCACACATCGTCCGCGACCACGCTGACTGGAGCCTGCTGCTGTCGATCATTTCGAAGCAGCGCGGGGATGAAATTATCTTCACCCGTTGCCAGGTCGAGTCGGGCAAACCTCCGGCACCGGGCCCTCCGTCAAAGCCGGGCGGTGCGTCCGCCGTTCGTCAAATATCAGTGGCTCGGGAACAAGCCGGCTCGCCAACACTGCGACTGCAGGGGCTGGGCCGCTCACCCGGAGCGGTCTCGCAATTTGTGTTGCGGCTCGAAAAGCTTGCGCTGTTTGGGCATGTGACGTTGGAGAAGAGCAGCCGTGAAACCTTTATGGGATCGCCCGTTAACGCCTTTACCTTGACTTGCTCGTTTGACGGCTCATCGCCAGTTGGCACGCCAAAGGGGGGGGCACAATGAAGTTTCCCATCGACACCCATTTTTCTCGAGAGTGGCGCATTCACATCGTCGGGAGTGCCATTTGCATTTGCGTCTCTGCAGGATTCTGGTTCCTCGTCTTCCAACCTGCCTCAGTTGGTCGCACAGTTGACGAATCGCGTCAAGCTGTTCTCGATATCCATCATCAAAAGGTGGCCGCGCTTAAAACGGCGCTTAACGCGACTAAACGCCAGACGTCGCAAAGCCAGCTTGAATTGACGCGACGATCGGTCACCCTTCACGACCTGGACTTTACCAACCAGTGTCTGGCCCAGATCAACGATCTTGCAACTAGCCACGGTCTCGAGATCGAAAACGTGCAGGCAGAGAAGCCATCCGCCGATGCACAACTTGCACGTCTGCCAATTGTGATCTCCGGCAGAGGGAGCTACCGCAACTGCACGCTCTTCCTGCACGCGCTCCAGGAACAGTTCGCTGACATCGCAGTATCGGACCTGGAGATGAACAGCACGTCCACATCCGAAGGGTCCGGAAATTTTGTCTTCAAGATGGTCTGGTACACCCTTCCCACCTCCGAATCAGGAAAAACCGCTTCCATATTTGACCGGTGATTCGATGTATTGTCTGGTGATCTTGCCATGAGAATCACCAAGCAACAAAAACTCGGAATCGGCGGATTGGGCCTGGCACTTTGCGCTCTTGTAATCGATCGTTGTGTGCTGCAGACGGGGGACCTGGCACAGCAGCGGCTTCGACCGTTCAGGTTGAGAATAGCTCGACAGCCATATCAGACGCGGAAGGGGTGCACGGTCAGCCGACGCAAACAGGCAGCCGGCGCAACGGGCGGTCTGGCGAAACTTATCCATGAATCAAAGGCCGATAACGGCTTTGATCCTTCTGATGTCGTTGATGCGTTTCGCCCGGCGGCATCCTGGAGTCCCGCCGGCGGACGAGAAGGCACCGTATCCGTCGCGAACGCAAACGAATTCGTACACCGGCACGAGCTTAAGGCAGTGATGGCTGGCGTCAACGGAGACGGTCTTGTCATCATCGATTCGCGCTGCCTCCGCATTGGGCAATCACTGGATGGCTTCCGTCTGGTGAGCATTAGCACCGGTTCGGTGATTCTTACAGTCCGGTAAGACGTCCGCGGAACTCCGTCTGCGTAACCAATAATGTGGGATTGCGCACACACCGCCCGCAAGAGTGTTAAGACCGCTCCCGTCGCGTCCGATCAGATCATAGGTGGGAATGCATGTGCATTCACATCGGATCAACAAATCGCGAGGTAAGTATGATCGGCCGCATCAAGAGAAAAGAACGTCACGCCTTCAGTCTCGTGGAACTGGTTATCGTGGTGGTGATCATCGCGATCATCGGCGCGATCGCCATTCCTCGCATGAGCCGGGGTAGCCAGGGCGCTGCCGACTCGGCATTGGCAGGAAACTTGAGCATCCTGCGTACCGCCGTCGATCTGTATCAAACGGAGCACGGCGGCAGCTATCCGACGCTCGCGCAGATGTCTACAAACCTCACGCTTTTTTCCGACGTTACGGGAGCCAACACTTCCGCAACAAAAAATACCGCAAGCGGCATCGTGTATGGCCCGTATCTTCGCGCGATTCCGCCTCTGCCTGTCGGCGCCAACAAAGGTGGAACCGGTTTTGTGGCTGCGTACACCGCGCCGCCCGGCGCCGGCACTCCGACCAACGGATGGGTATATGACAGCGCGGGCAATATTACAGCCAACACCACGACGGGCGAGAATGATTCCAACGGCAAGGCATATAGCGCCTATTGATCGATCACGTTCCACGCGCAGAGCATTCAGCCTGGTGGAACTGGTCACGGTAATGGCAATCGGTTCAATTCTCGCGTCGATGGCGATACCGCGCTGGTCAACCGCCACACAGCACTACCAGGCGGACCTCGCGGCGCAGCGCGTTGCAAGCGATCTGACTCTTGCCCGTGCCCGTGCCAGCTTCGCCAGTGCGACAGTAACAGTTACCTTTAATCCCGCAAACAGCACCTATAGCTTCACAGGCATGCCCGATCCCGATCATGCCAATGCGACTTACGCCGTCAACCTTGCCGGCCCGCCATATCGTGCGGCGATCACCTCAGTAAACTTCGGAGGAACGTCGCAGCTCTCATTTGATGGCTTTGGAACTCCAATGCAAGGCGGGGCAATCGTTGTTACGGTCGGGGATCGTTCCCATACGATCACCGTTGATCCCGTCACCGGGAATGCGACGATCCAGTGAGACAAGGTGAACCGGATCAACTTCCAATTCCCATGAGGCATCTCCGCCGCCGTGCGTTCACGCTGGTTGAGATGGTCGCCGCGGCCGCCATCACCGCGATCATCCTTGCGGCATGCGTCTCTGCCGTTCTCCTGGCTGCCAAGGCAATACCCGATCCATCTGACGCGGTCTCCGGTTCCATCTCAGCCGCGCGGATCACTGACCAGATTGCGGGTGAACTGGAGAACGCGACGTTAATCACGGAGCAAACGGCAACGTCCCTAGCATTTAATGTTCCGCCGCGCGGCAACGACTCTTCCCCGGAACGCATCCGATACAGTTGGTCTGGTGTTGCGGGCGCGCCACTTCTTCGACAATATAATCGCTCCGCGGCGGCTTCCGTCATTGACCGCGTCTATCAATTCAGCGTCACGCCTACAGTCGCCACTTCCACAGAAACCTACGGAGGTGTTGCCACGGAGGATGCGACTGAGTCGCTGCTGGTCGATTACACCAGCGCCTCCGGGCCTCGCGATCAAAACGTCAGTTCAAACAACTGGCAGGGCCAGTACTTCTGCCCAGCTTCGTTGCCCACCGCAGTTGTGGGATGGCGGCCAACACGTGTGATGTTCCAGGCAAAGCAAAGCTCGCTGGTCGGCATCACAAATGTTCAGATGCTCTCGGCAGACGCCAACATGTGCCCCGCAGGATCGGTTTTGGAGCAATACATGCTGGCCGGCACCGGATTGCTGGCCTCATATGCATGGCAGTCCGTCTCTTTCACACAACTCAGTCGGCTGGCTCCAAGTACGGGGGTCTGCCTTGTATTGCGTGGAACGTAGGGACTCCAAATAGCTTGATCGTCCAAAGCAACAGTGGTGCAGGACTCGTGCAAACGACCAACGGCGGGACAAGCTGGACGTATAAATCCGACAAATCACTCCAATCACAACTGTATGGAAAATTGTCGCGATCATCGACATCCCAGTACATGTCCAGCAAATACCTTCAGCGCCGTCGGCTTATCCCTAAATCCTTGAATTCCGCCAATCCCGCCGTCCAGGCGACGGCACAAACGATGAACCACCCGGAAATTCTCAGTGGCTTCTGGGAATTGAAATTCGATAAAGACCCCACCGCCATCGATGTCAACGGCGATGGCACGATGGATTGGTCCGTTCACGGAGGCGGATCGTTCAATACCGCCAGCTTGTCAAACTGTACATGGCAGGCGAATGGGGCGGGCATCGACAGCCAGCCCGGCGATGATTTCTCGCGAATCACCGTTGCTGACATTCGGGCGCGTGCGACGGCAACCGGTAGCTGGGCACAGTTCGCCATCAACGCCGCCCGCTCCGGGACCAACTGCGCCCCAATCATTGCCCGGGTAACGCTGCAATCCGATGGCAGTCAGACCGTCAATGTCTGGCGCAAGCTGAACGACGTCACACTCGATCCGCTGACGACTATTTCCAGCCTTCCGGCTCTCCCGATCGACATCCATCTCGTGATTGATCCCAGCTACGGGACGGTTGCCATCAATGTGAACTCTCAGCAATACGGCACTTTCCTCTACAACGTCTTTACATCGTCTGATTCAAGCCGGTCCGCATCGATCACGTCCAGTGGCAACGCCGAGTTTGACTACCTTCGTATCCGAGAGGTGACTCCATGACCCGCCGGCAAGCTGCCTCACCAGTTCGCGGAGGGTTTACGCTCGTTGAGGCGGTCGCAGCGACATTAATTGTCGGCATGGTGCTGGCCGGCGCACTGGCGGGCGTAGGCTCCTCGCGAATCAGCCGAGCGCGCATCGCAGAGCACGTACGCGGACAGCAGTTGGCCCTCGATCTCATTGCTGAGATCCTTCAAACCGCTTATCAGGATCCCGTCCAAACCCCCGGATTTGGCTTGGAACCCGGCGAGAGCTCCACGTCGCGGGCGGCCTGGAACGACGTCGACGATTACAACGGCTGGACCGAATCGCCGCCCCAGACCAAGGCGGGAAATCTGATTCCAGATTTCACCGGATGGACGCGCAGCGTAGTGGTCGAGTGGATCGACCCTTCAACGCTTTCGGTCACGGCTGCGTCGGGTACCGGACTGAAACGAATCACCGTAACTGTCAGGCACGGCGGCTTGACCGTCGCACAAGTGGCGGCCTTCCGAACCAGCGGATGGCTTGACACCCTTCCCACGCCCGGCGATACGACTGGCAACCATGCCCCCGTGGCTTCAGCTTCCGGAGCCCCATTGTCGGCCAAGGGACACATCACCACCAATTTCGACGGCACCGCGTCGTCTGATTCAGACGGCGACTCACTCTCGTACGTCTGGCAATTTGGAGATGGCACAAGCGCCACCGGCGCATCGGCCTCACATACGTACAACACCGTCGGAACCTACAACGCAACCTTGACGGTCTACGACGGCCGGGGTGGCGTTGGTGTCGGAACTGTAACTGTTATCGTCACGCCTTGAAAATCCACCGATGAACGCCAACCGTCACCATCAACGCGCACGACTCGGCAGCACCTATCTGGTTGTGATGGGGATGGCGATCCTCGTCTGCACGATCACGCTTGGTGCACTGTTGGCCGCGCGAGGCGCAGGTGCGGGTTGGCGCGGCAGGCGCGGACTTTGCTGTTGCGCGTCTGTGTGCGCGGGCCGGGATCGAAGTCTCTCTCTTCCAAATCACCACAACGCCTACATGGCGAACGACACTCGGCAACGGGACATGGTTCAACAATGCTTCGTTGGGAAAAGGTGCGTTCACTGTCGTTGCGAGCGATCCGCTCACGGGGGACGTCACCGCCCAGACCAACCATCCCGTTGTCCTCACCAGCACCGGCACGATGGGTGCCGCCGCCTACACGATGCAAGTAACAGTTCAGGTTGGGGCATCCGCCCTTGGATGTCTCGACGTCAGTATCTGCAGCAACGGTGACCTCGCGTTAGCGGGAAACGCGACGCTCGCCAGCAATCAGGTTGTCGCAGCTAACGGCAACTTTAACAACGGGGGCACGCTCAACGCTGGTGCGGAGGCCGTCGGCAAGTTTGGTGGTGGTGGGATCTATTCGGGCTCGCAGCAGTCCCTTTCAACCCCTATCAAACTGCCCGACCCAATCACATGTTTTTGATTATTATGTTGCAAACGGCACGAGCATCCCACTCGCGTCACTCGCTCAGTCGAATTCGACCCAGCTCATTGCAAATCCCAGCTTCGAAACCGACGCGTCAGGCTGGTACATCTTCTCGCCAAGTGCCTCCAACACCGCCGTCATCGCTGTTAGCACCGCACAGCACCAGGACGGAGCAAAGTCGCTGCTGACAAGCGGACGCGCCGGCGTCAGTGATGTGCCCGCAATCGATCTCCCACTTGCTTCTATTCGAGCAGGCGACACCTACAGCGTCAGCGTTCCGGTCTATGCCAAGGCCAATGGAAACGTGCAGGCCACGCTGGTGGTTCAAGCCACGGGCGGAACTGTTTCATTCCCCACGGCAACCGTCGCACTGAAACCGTCCGGCGGATGGGTCACATGCTCCGGAAACATCACGCCGACCTGGACCGGCACTCTCACCAATGCCACTCTAACACTGACGACCACCGACTCCACCAAGGATCTGTACATCGACAAGCTGTCGATGAAGGACACAAGCCTTCCATCCAATGCTTATGTGATGGATCGAGTTGTACTCAGTCCCGCATCCAATCCATATGGGGCGACGACCAACACTCAAGGAATTTATGTGCTGGATTGCGCCGGCCAGAATGTGACGATCGGCCCATGCAGGATTGTCGGGACACTTGTCTTGAAAAATACGGGTTCTGCGACCGCCATTGCCGGTCCGATCACCTGGGAAACTGCGGTTCCGGGCTACCCGGCCCTATTGACTGATGGAAAAATCGCAATCAGCTTCGATCAATCCGCGGGCCTGAGCGAGTCCAGCCTCGGGGTAAATTTCAACCCGACCGGCACGCCATATCCATACGCAGGTGGGACGGCCAACACAAATGCCACCGACGCGCTTCCAGCGATAATTAATGGGATCGTCTACGCTGGCAGTGACTTGACGTTCTCGTCCAATCCCGCGGTGGTTGGCAACATCGTCAGCGCCGGCAAGATCAACGTTCAAACCACGTCGCTCAACGTCACATTCTCCAACCTCGCGTACGTCAACCCTCCCCCCGGCTTTGCGTCGAGCAAGCCCGCGGTCGTTGCAAATCCGGGAAGTTGGCGGCGAGTCGCAAATTAATCGGGCCAGCACAATCCGAAGCGAGAATGAAATCTTGTGTAACGGCGGCCATCGGCTAATGAGACTGACTTTAATCGGCGAACATGCGGAAACGCGTGGCCAAACGTGCGGAAGTAGTAAACGATATTTCAGCGTCAACTGAGCGAGTTTCGCTAAGTACGCATTCCCGTCGTTCCGCATATGCCGGAAAAAGGCTCCTGCCTGATGACACGCAACGTTGCCGTGCTGCTTGTATGTCGCTCATCTACGTGGTCCCATAGCTCGACAATGAAATTCATGCTGCGCGACCCACTATTTAATGCCGCTCCTAAGTTGGCGTGGATCGGCGCCGATGAATATCTTGGATCAGGGTGACAACTATGGGTGTTAACTGCTGCCGGGAGCGGCCATGTGGAAACGCGCGGCCGCTCTCTTCGCTTTTAAGCCGGCCTCGCTCGCGCCGAGTCAAACACATACTGCGATCATTATATCTTTGAGATTAGATAGGGTACGCTGAACCGCCAACCGTCACACGACGGATCGCCTCCATCCATTTTTTGCGCCATCACGCGATTGCCGACGTCATTGGGATGGCAATTGTCTTTCAAGCATGTGCCAGGGTCGAAGCGGTCGTCCTGATCTACGATAAATGCGCGCCGTCCCGCCGCCGCCTTCCGGGGGACGACATCGGCGATGACCGCGTTGTAGCGCCGCACGATCGGGTCGAGCAGTTCGCCGTCCGGCTTATCGTCGACCCGCTCGTTCCGGGCAAACGGTGTGGTCTTCGCGACGAAGGCGGCGCAATTTGGGAGATCGTGCCAGACCTTTTCGAGTAAATCGCCGTGCCGCTCGGGGGCGTCCTCTCCCCAGCCCCACTGCATGTCGTTGGTGCCGATCATCAGCAGAACGACAATCGCCTTCGTCATCCTGGCAGGGAGAGCTCGAATTTCGCCCACAAAAGTGTGTGCGAGTTCGACTGGTGACCCGCTGGCTCCAATCTACGATTCAGACAAGAGGTCTTCGCCATCTCATGCGTTCATCTCTTTTCTTAGATCATAGCTTACGGTATGTGCCAGCGCATGATTGGCCGACCGGAGTCTTACGAAAAACCGGCATTTCTGACGGGGATGCAGCGGGATTTGAACTTGGCGCCCTCCGCTTGTTCGGTGATATAACGTCAAGGCGTTTTAATCTTTACGATGCATGTAGCGCATTGGAAGCGTCTGCCAACTAGATTCCACGAAGCCTTCTCAACCCCTTACTTCACACTGAGTCCATAAACGCAACCGCCGCTTGGCGAAATTCGACCTCGGTTGGACGCCGCCCCTGGTGGTCGGCCCTAAACTGAGTAACGAACCGCTTCGCCCACAAATAGAATTTCTCATGCGTGCGGTAAACCGGCTGCTTCACCGCCTTGTCGTCTATGAGCCAATAGCCGACCTGTCGGCCGTCCTTGATCTCGTTGTTGTAGACGGCCCAGTACAGAATAAAGGGGCAGCCCCACGCCAACCCCGTACGCATGACTTTCCTTGAACGCCGGTCTTGTTGCTCGGGCGAATTTTCGGAGGCCGGGAAACCATATTCTCCGATGAACACCCGCTTACCCGACAGCCCGTCCTTGGGCGGAAGTTTTGATTCGATATAGTCGAGGCAGCGGGATAAATCGTCCCCGCGCTGGCTGTCGTAGCACGAGTATGACACAAAATCGACGTGTGTTTGCGGTAGCACGTCGTTCGTCACGCTCGTCGCGCCAGCGATTGCATCCATCACCCGGTTAACCTCGGTGTAGTGGAACACTTCCACATCACGGTTAGCCGTGTCACGCTTTGCATCATCAATCGCCTGCTGGCGAATGTTCAGCCATGAGATCATTCCTTGGACGGCCTCCGGCGTAGCCTTGTCTCCTTCTTTGTACGACCCGCGCAACATCCAGTCCCCCTCCCAATGCCCTAATAGGAAAGTCTTGTGCGATCCGCTGTACTTTTTGAGAAGGTGGCAAGTCAGGTCATAAATTTGTCGGTACTCGCTCTCCTTTGCTGCGTCACTCATTCCCTTCCGCCACTCGGGGCCATCAAAGGCCGTAGCCCATAGAACGAAATATGCAAAAGGCATGTCCAGCACCCGCCTGAACGCCGGTTCTTGGGCTAAAGCCGTCAGCGAGTGGATAGTGGAATCGGCTTTTGGAATGTCCCCTCGCGCGGCGTACTTCTCATCGAGCGCAATCTTGATGACGTTGGAACCCATCTCCCTCGCTGCTCGACACGTCTCCACGATCCTTGGATCGTCCGAGAACTGATACGCCGACCCGATGGACTGAGTCCCGAGGACGGAATTAAACGGATCGGCGACCGGCTGACCTGCGCGAGCGGTACGGAGGCTCCCCCAGTCGAGAGCGACCAGATGAACAATTATAATAAAAAGCAAGCAACGAGAACTCATGGTCCAAGCCCTCAAGTTTAGCGACACAAACCTTTCTCGATGCACCGGCTCGAGCCAAGGTCAACGGTATTGCCACCTGTGCGAGTTGTCATCACCGCATCCTATATTGTATTTGGCATTGTCGACGCCATTTTTGGCTGACCAACTCCGAAATCCGCATAATAACGCGTTTGGCGGTTCTACTGGTGTCCCGCTGGCACCAGTGAGGGTTGTCCAGGTAGCGAATTTTGGTGTACGCGATTGTATCGATCGTTTGGATCGATTCTTATGGCAGACTTTGTTAATTCAACTGGAAGACTAGAGTACTACCAAAAACAATCACTTATGATAGGGAGGGACGACGGCGCGGATTTGAACTTTCCAAGTTGACTATCTAGCCAACTAAACGATTCCAAGAGGGCCGGGCATTGTTCTGAAAAAAGCGTGCTTCACGGCCAGCCAGATCGGCGGTCAATTAGGTTTTTTGTGAGCTGTTGCGTACGGGAAAACTGCAAGAGCACTGCTTCAACCTGGTTGAAACTCACCGGCTTAGTCAAATGCGCTATAAACCCAGCTTCCTTAGTTTGGCGAAGGTCGTCCTCCATTCCATAGCCGCTGACCGCGATACCGGGAAGACCGTGCAGCTCTCGCAACTGCCTCATCAGGTCCAACCCGCTACCGTCCGGAAGCCCAAGATCACTCATTACCAAGTCGAAACTCCGCTGGCCGGCAGCGTCAATTGAGGTTGCGATTGAGGATGCGATGGTTACCTCATGGCCGAGGCCGCGAAGCAAGCGGGACATCACGGCGGCGGTATCACGGTGATCCTCGACCAACAGGATCTTCAAACCTTGGCTGATGCGATCTGAGGACTTTTCCGGGGCTGGGCTAGATGCCGCTGCCACGTCCATCGAGGCAGGCAATCTCAACGTGAACGTCGCGCCTTTTCCTCTGCCTTCGCTACTGGCACACAGCTTCCCGCCTTGAGCCTCAGCCAATGCTTTAGATATTGCTAATCCCAGTCCCAGGCCACCAAAGTGACGGGTAACGATATTACTGGTCTGCTCGAATGCATTGAATATCTTCTCCAGGAACTCTGGCTCGATACCCATTCCGGTGTCACAGACGTCGATTCGAATCGCTTCATCGTCGTCAACCGTTTGAATAGTGATTCGACCTGCCTCCGGCGTAAATTTCACCGCGTTCTTTACCAGATTCCATAAGACCTGCTGCAATCGAGCGGGGTCGGCGCGTACTACGTGCCGCTTGGCGGAAAGGTCCGTCACCAATTCGAGCTTTTTGCGGTAAAGATCGCTGCGGCAGATTTCTAGCGTATGTCGAATCGAGACATGAGCATCGACAGAGCTAAAGCTCAGCGGCATTTTCCCCTTCGTCACGCGCGTGAGGTCCAGCAAGTCGTCGATTAGCCTGGCTTCGAGTTCCGCATTTCGCCGAATGAGTTCGAGGGACTCTCGCAGCTCTCGCGGCAAGGTGTGGATCGGCCAACAGAGTAGTTGCGGTTGTCAGACACAGGGGCCAAGGGCGTACGGAGTTCGTGGCTTAAGACTGCGAGGAACTGATCTTTCGCGTGATTCGCGGCCTCTGCTTTCGCCAGCGCTTCATGAAGGGCATGTCGAGCATTTTCGAGCGAATCGGCGAGCAACTTGGCTTCGCCAACGGCATTCTTTGTCACGGCTGCTTGTCCTTTTGCGGCCACAAGAGCCTGTTCAGCCCGAAACGTAGTTGTGAGAACCGGAACCACCAGTGCGATTGTTTCTGCAATGGCGTCGGAGGGATTACCGCCAATAATCAGCAGAACCGACGCATCAGCGGCGACCTTGCCCAGTACACGAACTTCCGAATGGCTGTCTGGGTAGGGAAGCGTCGTGACAGACGGCCCGCCCGAAACCAGTCCAGTCAGAAAGCTATTCCAGCGTCGGGCCTGTGGCAGCGTTTGGAGGAAACCCTGGCGCCGGCAAGAAGAACGTCCAACTTCGGCGTCCCTGACGAAAATGATCAGATCGGTCGCCCCGCAGCGGCCAGCGAGAGCGCGCGCAGCTTCCAACCGGTCCGGAGTGCTGGCAAGCCGCGCTGCGAGTGCGAAAATCTCCGCATAGGGCGGTGTCAGATCATCGTTACCGGGGGAGGACGCAGACGACGGCCGTGCAGTTATGGAATCCACTAAATTGGCCTTCGGCGCGGGCAACCTGTCCGTACGTGTTACAGCCGGCGAATTTCGCCGGCCCAAGGACATCTTCGACTGCCTTCAATTCTGCTCCAAACTCGCGACCCAGTCGGAGACGCGTTGCGACACAGTCAAAGAACAATGCCACCTGAGGCTCGGCCCCATTAAGCCGTTTGACCGCTGCTCGTGCGGCCGTCGCGGCCGCCTCGCCGGCTGATACGGCGTCAGTTGACATGATGCAAACCACGGCGCCGGTCGGAATTTCGGCGGCGCATGAAATCGAGCCGTCCTCATTGATAGCCAGTGGAACCCGCAGCTTGAACCCCTGGCCGGTATCAATGCCCAAAATGTTGTGCAGAAAGAAGGGGACAGGATCGTTGCGATCAAAACGCTGCCCAGTCCGCGATGCATGGTCTTCAAACGCTTCAATGGCGGGAATCGCATTCAAACTGATGACCCGTGAGCCTTCCGCAGCCGTTACGCGCATTCGGTCACTTGCGGGATTCCAGCCGTGCTGGACGCCGACCCCAATCGGCTTCGTAGATAAAATCTCAAGTGCGACCGCCGCATCTGAGGCCAAGTCCGTTCCGCAGAAGACCTGAGTTCGGGCAAAACTGGCATCATCGCCGGCACCGCCGCCAAAGAATTGGTAGTTTCCTCCCGTGCAAAGTGTCAGTTCTTCGATCAATTCATCTGCATGGCCAGCCAGCGCGTCGGTCAGAATCAATGCCGAACTGTAACCAGCTGTCTGCTGATTGGCCCCTTGAAACGAGGCCACCATGCTCTTAGCGACCTCCGCGCGATTCACCTTAATGCCGCGGCCCATTCCGCAGGCAAACCGCATTTCGTTGGAGCGAATCGCCACAGCCGATGCTTGTCCAACGCCTTGAGAATGGTTCGTAAATTCTCCGGCCGATGAACACCCCATCATCACCTTTGGCGAGCATGCGGCCTTAACCGACCGGAGCAATTCGGATGCGTCGTATTTTGGAGAAATGAAAAGAATCAGCACGTCAGGAGAATGGCCGCCCAGCTGCTCAACAATCTGCTTTCCGAGAGATTGACCGGCCATTTGGCCGTCCTCTGCGTTCGTGGATGCAACAGCACTCTGGGTCATCGGCTTCCTTTTGCTTTAGACACCTGCATTAGAAATAAGGACCATACCTTCGATGACGACTGTGCGGAATGGCTGAAATTGCATCCAGGTGCATTCTAGGGTGGCGCGCTGAATTACTAAAAGCGTCGTCGTCGGCAGGTCGGTTCCTCGGATGAATTTCGGGCGTTCACCAACGCACGCAACCTCCTTAAGGAATCGAACTTAACCAGCAAAGACTTTGTATTGGACCTCCCACACCTCAGCCGGTATTTTGCCGAGCTTTCACCTCATCCCATGATTGCCGTGGAGGGAGCGACGTACGTCGTGCGCCACGTCAACGCCGCCTTCCTGCACGGCCTGGGCGAATCGATCCGCGTTGATCGGAGGTCCCTTCGCCCAGGCCGTGCCGGAAGGAGGGGCGAACGGTTGCGTCGCTGCTGGATCGCGTCTATCGCACTGGGACGCCGGAGAGTCTGGCGGAACAGAAACACGGCGACGCGCCGCCCGTCTATTGGTCGTACGCGGTGTGGGCGATGCTTGGGGACGACGGGCGCCCGGTGGGCGTCATGATCCAAGTGGCGGACTCGACCGAAACCGCCGTCTTTCGACAACAAGCGGCATCGCTAAAACAAGCGCTGCTGCTCTCTGGCATTCGTCAGCAGGAACTCACCGAAACGGCCGAGTCGCGGAACGCGCGCCTGCAGGCCGCCATCGAGGAAAAGGAGTACTTCATCGCGGTCCTTTCTCATGAGCTTCGCACGCCGCTCACGCCGATCCTTATCGCCGCCTCGATGCTTCAATAGGAACAACGGCTCGAACCCGACGACCGGGAGATCATGCAGCGGCAAGTTAAACTTGGACCGCTGCCCCGTCGACCTGCGGGTGGTGGTGGTGGACCGGGCAGTAGAGTTGTGCAGACGTGACCTGGAAGCCGGCAAACTGACACTGGCCGTCGATACCGGAATCGCGCCGCAGATCGTCGAGGCGGCCGCCGGCCGCCTCCAGCAAGTTTTTTCGAACCCGCTCAGGAATGCAATCAAGTTCACACCGGCCGGGGGGCGGCGTCCGCGTCAACTCTCGTTGCGATGGGGATTCATGCGCGGTGGAAGTTAGCGACAGCGGCGCGGGGATCGACCCTGAGTTCCTCCCCCGGGCGTTCAGCGCCTTCGAGCAAGATTCTAGGGCTCACACCCGCAAGGCGGGACTGGGACTGGCCAACTGCAAGTCAATCGTGGACATGCACGGAGGCGTGATCACCGCGCAGAGCGAGGGAAAGGACCGCTGGGCGACTTTTGTGGTCAGGCTACCAATGATGGCGGGCGTGCGGCCGGAAAAGGAACCGGCCCCGCCGCGCAGGCTAAACCTTTGCGAATCCTGCTGGTGGAAGACCATCCCGACACGGCCCGCCTCATGCGCCGGCTTCTCATGATCGACGGTCACGTATTGCAGTGGGCCGGCGACGTATCCGCCGCTCTGAAGCTCGCCGCGGGCGCACAAATTTGATCTGCTCTTGACCGACGCAGGAGTCCCCGACGGCACCGGCGTGGATCTGATGCGCACGTTGCGTCGTGAGAGATCGTCGTTGCCCGGCATCGTCCTCAGCGGGTACGGTCAGGATGAAGACATCGCACGAAGTCGCGAAGGCGGCTTCGGTGCCCACCTGATCAAACCCTTGACCCCTCAACTACTACGCGACGCAATCGGTGTGCTGCTCGTCGGCTCATAAGCTCCAGCCCACCGACTCGCGGCGTCAGGCTAGCCAGTCTTTGGTTGAACGGTTTTCAGTTGCCGCAAATTTCTCACCTGAAAACTCCAAACCTGTGTCGGACACAGGTCGCCCTTGTTCTTGAGTGTATTTGGGGGTATGTTGATGCACCGCAAATGCGGTTTTCGTGGCGAAAAAGTCGCTTTCTTCGGGACTGAAAATCCATGTGTCGCTGGTTCGATTCCAGTCCTGCCCATTTGCACACGAAGCGCGATGGCGATCCTTTTGCCTCGGACTGAGGGGGCACTCCAAGAAACGCAATTGAATGCCGCTGATATTGGGCGGGGGTGAATTATTAGTCTTAATCCTGTTGTCGGGCCGATAAAGACTCGATGCATCTCCCGATCGTTCAACCAACCAACGATTCGGTTCGGGTGAAATTTCGACCTTTGCGGGCGGAGCTGCTTGAGCCGGCGCCCATCGTGTCGTTTGTTGTCACCCGCCGCCATGACCAGCAGGTTTTGGCGCAGTCGCTTGAGCGCATCGAGCGGTGCGGCCTGCGGCGGGAGGAGACTGAGATCATTGTTGTCGATCAAACGCACATCGCCCAGACCACCGAATGGATGACGCGGCAGTTTCATCTGGTGGACTTGATGGCCGAGGCGGACAACCCGCGGGTGCGGACTCTTAACGCGGGCTTTGCATTGGCGCGGGGGCGGTACATCATTCTTCTGGAAGATGATTCGCATCCGAGGCCGGGCTCGATCCTGCGGATGATCATGCATTTTGACGCGCACCCGGATCTGGCGGCGGTGGTTTTTACGGTGACGCAAGCCGATGGGGAGCGGGTTCATGCGCCGTATCCAAATGTTATCTTGCGCTATGGGACGGGGATTCGGCGAAAGGCTCTGGAGCAGGTGGCGATTCCGGAGAATCTTTTGGACGCCTCGGCCGAGTATGATTTGTCGCTTCGGATCCTGTCGGCGGGCTACAGCATCCGGGCGTTTGATGATGTGCATGCGACGTGGGAGCATGTGGATCGTTTCCTGGCCGGGGCGCAGACGCTGGGGCAGGAGGTTCAGGACAATGTGCTGGCGCTGACGCGGCTATTCCCAACGCGATGGGTGGTGCCTTATGCGCGGGATTGGATGAAGCGGTCGCGGTATCTGGCGGCTAGCACGGGGCAAAATCGTTCGTACTACAAAGGGTTGTTGAAGGGCCTGGCGCGGGCGATGAATCCCAGGCATCGGTGCAGCGTGAACCCGGAGGCATTTGAATCATTGGTGAAGGTTGGGGAGATCGAAAAGCGCCTGCGGGAGGCGCGCGATGCGCACACTCTGCGGAGCATTATTTTTCTGGACTTTTCGCCTAATTTGCTGGCTTTTTGGCTGGCGGCGAAAGCGTGCGACATTCGTGTGGTGGGCGTGGCCGATGGGGTGATAGCCGGGTCGGGGCGGACGTATCGCGGAGTGCCGGTGGTGACGGATGAAGTGGCGGGGGGATGGAGTTTGATGCGGCGATTGCAACGTCGCTGTGCGTCGAAGAAGCGGCCGAGCGCCAACGCGCCTGGAGGCGGGTTGATGCTCGGCCGGTGATTGATTTGTTTGAAGGGGACACTGGGGCGGGCCTTATCTTCGCTGCTGCTGCTGGCCGGGGAGCGGGATCTCCCCAAACTGCTGCTCGTAGCGCTTGATGAGCTGGGTGAGGGAGGTGGCGAGGCGCTTGGAGGTGGCGTAGGACATGATCACGCGGTCCATTACTTTGTAGAGCACCTGTTGCTGGCCGCCCTGTTGGTTGGGGTTGGCCATGTTGAATCCGATATCGACGACCACTTCTTCCATGGCCGTGTGAATGCGGTAGGAGTTGGAGTAGAGGGTGCGGAGGTCTCGTTCATCGACGAGGATCTGGACCTGGGGCTGATCGGGCTGTTGCTGCTGGTCGTCGAAAGTCTGATCTTCTGCCATGGTTTCTTCCTTTGGTAAGAGCTAATCTCTGGATGCATTGTGGCAAAATGAATGGGAATGTAAACCGGGCGGGAGCGGGGGTGAGAGTGGGGTTATTTTAGTTTCTTTTTCTCGACGATCACTTCGTCGATGGTGGTTCGGCGGAGCTTGACGTCGGGTTGGGTGGGGTGGTGGGCTTCCTGGGTGCGCTGGTTGCGGTGGATGATTTGTCTGGCGGGGTCGGATTTGCCGGCGCGCTTGACGTAGCCGACCTGCCGGCCGAGCCATCCGAGGAAACCATTGCCGGGGAGATTGTTTGGCATGGGAGTTATTCGGCGCCGGTGGCGGCGGGCCTTGTGGTCAACGTGCGGGTGGCGGGATCGTAGAGGTCGATGAACTGGTTGATGTCGGCGAGGGTCTGACCTTTGTGGCCAAAGGAGAGGACGGCGGACCTGGCTTTGTCTTTGTCGTAGCCCATCACTGACATTTGATACGCGGCGACGAGCATGCCGGTGCGGCGAACGCCCTGGGCACAGTGGAGCAGGACGGGCTGATTGGATTTGTCGGCGGCGGTGGTCAGGAATTTTTGAATGTCGTCGGACGTTGGCCAGCCGCCGAGAGTGATGGGGATGCGGACGACGTTGACGTTGTGCTGGGGAAGTTCGTTTAGCTCTCTTGCAAACTGTGGCTTGCGCGGGTCGGCGACTTCGGCATCGTCTACCAGGCAGACGACGGTTTTGGGTTTGGTTTTTCGGATGGCGGTGACGAACGTGCGGATGGTGCGGTTGCCATCGCGGTACAGCACGCCGTCCTGAACGGTGGCGAGGTGATAGGTGGCGAAGAAGGCCCAGTAGATGAAGACACTGGCGCAGCCAAAGAGCGTGAGGAGCAAAACCCGCAAGGGGCGTCTGGTCCGGCGGGATGGGGGGCGGTCGGTGGTCATCGTTGGCCGGGGAAGTTAGAGACTATCAGGGCTGCTGCGGCGGTTGAAGGACGCGCGGGCCGTTGTCGTCGCATTCGCCTTTGTTGTGGAATGGACCGGCCGGGGAGGCGGGGATGGATTGGGGGGAGTTTTGGGCGGTGGCATTGGTGGCGGCTGGGGCGATAGTGGCGGCTGTCGCTGGGGGCGGGGCAATGGGGGTGGGGGGCAGAGAGGGCGCGGCAGTGAGCGCGGCCGTGGGGGTGACGGGGGCCGTGGGGGTAGCGGGGGGATGGGGGTGGCCGTTTTGGGGCCAGGTCATGGTGGGGTCTTGATAGGCGTGGGGATCGGCGGGGAGGTCGGCGATCAATTGGTTGAACGATGCGGGGGTGAGATTTTCGTGGAGGACTTCGTTGACCAGGGCGACGGGCGCGGTGCCGCAGGCGCCGAGGCATTCGAGTTCGATGAGGGTGAATCGGCCGTCGGCGGTTGTCTCGCCGAGTTCGACCTTCAGTTTGCGGCGCAGGGCGTCGGTGAGATCGCATGAGCCACAGATTTCGCAGGAGAGTGAGCGGCAGACGCCGATGAGGTATTGGCCTTTGGGGCGGAGCCAGTATTCTTCGTAGAAGGAGGCTGTATCGAGGGCCTCGGCCGAGGAGACTTCGAGGAATTCGGCGACTTCGTCGAGGGCGCGGGGGGGGATGTAGCCGTATTCGTGCTGAACGGCGTGCAGAGCGGGGAGCAGCACAGCGCGTTTGGTGGGGTAGCGCGGAAAGAAGGTGTCGCGCAGGTGGGCCTTGAGCTCATCGGTGAGATAGGGTTTTCCCGTCTCTTCGATCACTCTACGTCTATCTTCGACAATCCAAGCCATTTGCAAGACCTTATGCTAATGCGGAAGGGACGGCCGAACATTCGTTTACGGGGACGAACGCAGGCGGGCGGACATGATACAAGAGACACGAGACTGGAGACAAGAGAGGGCAAGTGGGGAGGGAAGTTTGAAGTATGAATGAAGAAGGATGAATGGAGGAGAGGGAGGGCGGGAGGTTGAAGTTAGAAGGATGAAGGCAGAAGGATGAATGGGGGAGGAGATTGGTGGGGGAATTGGAGTCGGTTTTGGGGCGGTTTTTGGTGTTGCAATTGAGTTGGGCGGGGGTTTTTTGGGAGGGGGGTGAGTGTTGACAAGGGTTTAGGGCGAAAGGGGCTTGAAAAAACAGACACATAACCGACCACCAATCGACCACCAACCGACACGTAACCGACCACCAACCGACCACTAACCGACTATCAAACGACACATAACCGACCACCAAACGACGCGTCGAATCGGGGCTGAAAATGGCTCGGCGGGGGGCGAAGAAGCCGAGCGGGCGGGGTCGGGTTGGCGTGGGGTTGCTGGGATGGATGAGCCATGGGTTCCCCTTGTTGGGCTCCATCTGGGGAGATGGGGCGGCGGTTGCGGGCGGTCGAGGCTGGTGGTAGTGTAGGTGGATGTTAGGGTGATGTCAAGGAGGGGGGGTTGGAGTTATGGGTTGCGCGGCGGGGTCTTTCTTACCACGAAGGGGCACGAAGAGCACGAAGGGTTTTTTTGGCTGCGGATTCGGGGGATTGCGGGAGGGTTGAGAGGGAGCGGTGATTTGCCTGATGGCGGATTCGTAAAAAAGTAATCCACCCATTCAACTCCCGGGCGAAATTTAGAGTTCCAAGAGCCGCCGGAGGCGTTGTTTAACCTGCACGATCAAAGGCTGGTCGAGCATCCCCATGTCGCGGCGGATGAGCGATGTGGTGACAGTGGTCAGTCGATGCAGGGCGCAGGAATGACTTGACACGCAGTCCTGTCGATGGAAAAGAGGGGTGAACCGGGTCCAGCACGAGGTCTGTCGGCAAAGGGGAGGCAGGGAATTGGCTGCTGATAAATGCGATGACGATGTGGTTGAATGAGCCAATTGGATCGGTGAGGCAGAGCGCGGGCCGCACCTTCGTCCCGGATAGATCGTCGAAGGGGAAGAGAACAAGGACGATGCGATGTTTAAGGGTTGAGGGGTTGGCCATCAGAGAGAGAATAGATGTCTTCGCGGGGATCGCGCAGGTCGTCGAAGGCGGGATTGGCGGCGTGGGCAGTGAGCCAAAGGCGCTCCTCCTCATCGTCGGGTTCAAGTTGCTGTTGGGCCGGCGCCTGGAGGCGAATTTGGACCTCGACCTGGGTGCCTTCGGGGAGCGGGATGAGTGAATCCAGCATGAGGCGCCTTGATGGATGGTGGCATGATAGGTCATAGAATAATTTTGTCAGGCGATTGAATTGTATCGACAAATCGCGGCCGGGGCGAACAGGAGTCGCTGGGCGTTGCGAATCAGTCCAGCGCGGAGTTGCATCAGGTGGAGGTGATCCACGAAGGGACACGAAAAGGAACACGAAGAAGAGGCGAGAGGTGGCAATGGAATTGGTGGGGCGGGCGGAGGCTTCGGTTCTGGGTGGGGGCGGACGAGAGGAGGGGCGCTGCGCGGCGGTGAGGGGTGGTCCCCCTTCGATCTCATGGCAGAATTGTATGCTGCGCGGATTTCAGTCAAGGTACTACCCCATGGTTACATGGGGCCCCTTCTCCGACGGTTCCACCTTGACAGAAATCCGCTTGAGCGAAGACCTGTGGCGATGGGGTGGAAGGGGGAGGAGTGGGAATGGGGCGGCCGGCGCGTGATGGGGCGGAGAGGCATGTGCTGGCGATGTGGAGCTGACGGCGAACGTTGCGGCGTTTGTGCGGGCGTGCGGAGAGGAGTAAGGGCGCTCGCGCGGCGGTGAGGGGTGGTCCCCCTTCCACCTCATGGCCGAATTGTACTGCTGCGCGGATTTCAGTAAAGGTACTACCCCGTGCGTACACGGGGCCCCTTCTCCGACGGTTCCACCTTGACAGAAATCCGCTTAGCGAAGACCTCCGGCGATGAGGTGGAAGGGGGAGGAGTGGGAATGGAACCCGCGGAGCGAGCTTTCGTGGGCGTTTGGGGGCAGGAGAGTTTAGATTGAACGCGGAGTTGCATCATGTGGAAGGCTGGCGATCGGGTTTGGGCGTTTACGCGGAATGAGGCGGGGTGATGGGGAGGTCGAGAAGGGCGGCTGCTGTGGAGAGAGACGTGATACGTTTGAACATGATTTTTCTCCTGTTCGGGGAGGAACAACTTTGGCCGGCCAACGATTGGCCGGTGCTTTGAGGGAAGGTAGTGGGTGGGGTGGGGTGTGTGGGGGGACCTGCAAAGATTGCGGGTCGGGGGGAGCCAAGTTTTGCTGCGGATGGGGAGGATGGACACGGATGAATCGAGGAGGGGGACGAAGAATTCTTTACCATCGATACGCGGATGAAGAGTCGCGCAGAACGTGCGGGGGCGCTGCTCACGTTCTGCGGCCGCGAAGCGGTTGTA
Organism: uncultured Phycisphaerales bacterium; assembly: GCA_963788015.1. GTDB lineage: Bacteria > Planctomycetota > Phycisphaerae > Tepidisphaerales > Tepidisphaeraceae > JBBRHH01. The sequence continues at coordinate 582,263 of CAWBEY010000001.1, read as the reverse complement.
TTCACGCCGGGGAAACTCGCTGAAACATTGCGCGAGGCCGGCAGGGAGCGGCCGGCTGGATACCTTTTTACCTGCGAGGTCGACGTGCGGTGGGAGGTTCGATGGGGTTCGAATCCATCGGTGGCCGTGAGCGTGCTGCGATCCTCAAAGCCTTTTTTCCAACGGCCTGCCGGTCGCAGGGGTCCATCGGGGGAAAAAGTCGCCTCAACAGCCTTCCCTTTTATCTTCAATGCTTTGTCAAACGCCCGTTGACGGTATTCTCCCATCAGATCACGCACCTGCATCTCGCTACCATTGATCCACGGCCCGTCGGAAGCCGAGTTCACCGCGACGATTATCTCCAGCAGCTTTTGCTCGGTCTGCTGCCTCATCGCTTCTACTAACTTCGCAGGTGACACCTGTGCGCTCTGACTCATAGCGGACTCCATTCCAACACGTCGCTAGCTCCCCGCGAAATTATTCTACCTTGAAATCCCGCTCCCCCAGTAAAATCGTCACGCCTGGTTGAACGTCGATCGGTGCCTCAGAGTGGAGAAAAGGCTTATCATCTGTTATATTTGGTTAGCCGCTACGATACTCCTCAAAATTGTTATCGAGCTGTGATTGCCAGTCCAAATTGAATGCAATTTGAATAAACGGGAATTCAGGGAGCAATGAGTATGTTAGTCAATCCAATCAAGGCCGCTCGCGCGAAGTTACACCGGGCAAGTGAGTTGCGTACTGAAAAACTTTTGGGTTCTTTTCAATCACTGCGCTGCGTTGACGGTCAAACAAAAGCCCAGGTCCTTCCCACACTGCGATATCATTACAGCGAATATGCCCAATCCCAAGTCATTAGGCATCTTGTAAAAACGTTGATGTTTTTTAGCGCTCTAGTGGCTGCGATCTCCGTTTATGCCGTATTTGTCTATCCGATCCGACGCCAACATCTAGCCGAATGGTATAAAGCTGGTTGGTGGTATGTGACCGCGATCGTAGCGTACATGCTCCCAGTCGCGGCTGTGTTCCTCCTCCGTCTGCACGGAGGAAAAAGATATTTCTTCGGCTTCATTTGTTACGGTGCAATCTATTTCCTGAGGCGCTAGCCTCTCGGCGAAGTCCAGACGGGGGTGAGTCTCGAAGATTCGCTTTGGCGGTGCTTGCAGCAGGATCGCTGGCATTAACCGCTGCTTTGGCCGTTCTTTTCATACAGGCAATTTTCGTGGGGATCTTCGTCGCACAACAATGGGACCGGAATTTCCCGACAGCGCTCCTCCTCGTCCATCACCTTCGTATTCTGGCGGCGGTAGAGGATCCGCGCGAGTGGACCGACGTTGGACGTCGCCGACGGATCGTCGATCGCTTAGAGGAAATTGCGACGTGTATCGAGCACGACTGGGTTAAGGGATGGGCGGTGGATGACATCCACACGCAGAGCTGGATTCACGACATCGGCTTCAAGATCGCCGCCTCCTATCGATCACTAAAGATGTGGATCATGACGCCGAAGGCAGACACCAGAGATCGATTGATCGATCGGGTTAAGCAACAAAAACTCGCCCTGTTGAATGGAGATTGGGATAGTTTACGCCGCGGGGATCCACCGCCAGTAATAGAAGAAAATAGACTTCGGGATCTATCGGCGCTACTACGGAATATGGCAATAGCCCTTTTACCTATAAGCAGCCTTTGGGCAGCGAGGTGGCTTCATCTGGACGTGTCGATTGTACCGGCGGGGGCATGGTGGATGTGCTATGTGTGGTTGATCGTTGGGCTGCTTCTGGTTCTAGATCCAAAGCTGTCGAGTCGTACGGAAGCCGTGCGTGCGGCATTTTAGTTGCTTCCATTCAGCGGGAAAAAGGATTGATTTGCCATGGACTGAGTGAAGTCTTTAGCTCTCGCGACCAAGACGCGGCCCGGGTGAACCTCCAATATGTTACTCATTGAGGAAACGCCATCGATTTCCTCAAAGCGGTATCGCTACTCAATTGGAGTAGTCCTCTTGCCACACGGCGGCACACCCGGATGTTGTGCAAGAATAGATCGTCGATCGGTTCATCGGGTAGCGTCGGACTCGGTTCCCAATTCAACCGGCCGCGAAGACGAATGCTACTCTGGCGCTTTTTCGCTTTCATGTGGGCGGAAGTATCAACCAAGATCACGCGGTTGAATGCTTGGGAAGTCGCCGGGAGGTGTGCTGAGCCAGCGCGAATCAGCAGTGCAAGCGGCCGATTCACGCGGCCCGCCAGTTGGATCAATTGCTTCGCGTGCCATTCTCGCCGTATCGAAGACCTACCAATTGTGCCCATCTCATACGAAACAGCGTAGATACTCGGAGAATTGTTCAAGTAAGCAGCCCACCGCTGAAAATCAAAGGGCGTGCGACCGTTAATATGGAGTGCCACCGGCAAGCCGGCTGCGGCGAATGCCTCGAAACAGTAGGCGATCCTTGACATACTCAGCAGGTTGTCGTGGCGTACAGAATCCGCGTGCATCGAGAAGTTCGGCGTTGCGATGAGCGAGGGTCGGAGCCGTCGTAGCGATTCGGCAGTCTTCTTGGAACGCAAAATGTGCCAAAAATTCTCGACGTGCCGATCATGGCCGGTTGAAGTCAAGAAACGTGCGCGTCGTGATTTACCTTGAACCGCTCCAGCATTTCTGCGCGGGACGAAAACTTCGCGATGCCAGTTCGATGATCAATGATCGAGTAAAGGGAGATGGCGACCGTGGTGAGGGGAAGGGGACCGTTAAGGTTGCCCGCATCAAAGATAAATGGCACGTACTCGGGCAACGCACCCATTGGGGTGACGGGCCGGCGGTACGGGACCAGTGTGAAACCTCCAACTTCGTTGACAAGCGTACTATATCGCTTCTGGTGCGGGCAAACATACTTCCGGCACGTCTTTGGTTCGCCACAGCAAAATGCTAGACAGTCGAACGCCCCGGCACGGATACTTAGGCCATCGCAGAAACTCCGTTCGGGACAACGGCTACATCCAAGACTGATCTCTTCGCCGGATCGATGCCAAAGACTCTGGTCAACGCGCTTGCTACGTACGGTAAGCTGCGTGACAGTCGTGTTTTTTGTCATAACTGCTCCAGTAGTATCTCAGCCTTCCCGGTTAGTGCGAAGACCTTTAATACGCGGGTGTGAAGACTTGGACACGATCCACGCATCATGTCAACAACGCTCGGTGGCGGACTCTTGACCTCGCCAACAACTGTTACGCCCCGAATAACCAGCAGGTGTTCGCCTATCAAATGAGAGCCTGCACTCTTCATCCATTTGAAAAACGTGCCCATGGTCTGGGACTGCTATCAGCGCGATTGAAAGCTGTGCCGCGCGCTAGATCTGGTTCTTCGAAGGCGTCGAGCGACTTCCGGTGCTTTCGCTCAAAGCTGTCAGTAGCCCGTGAGATCATTTCAGTTCCCATAGCGCATGTTCTCCAATATTGGGCGGTAAACACGTGTGCGACCGCGACGTTCCGATTTCAATATTCCCTTTGATTCCAAGGCGGCCAGTCGGTTGTTTGCCGCTGATGGTGCGACGGATATAAGGGATCGACATATAAGCGATGCGTCGAACTCCGGTTTCCCATCGTGGCCATAAGAGTCTCCCAAACGCCGGGTCAAGCCTGCCCATCAGCGATGCGTTGCGGGTGCCGGAATTCTGTTGATCTATCTCGATGAACACATTGCCCGTGGCCTCAGCCCAACCTCAAATTCTTCGCGAACAAGCGGGGCGAGGTTGGTAACAACAAAGACAATGTCGGGTCGCATCGCGCCTGCGTATTCCGCAGTGCGAGCACGGCCTCGCGGAGCCAGCTGACGGTTGCCAATTTGATGCCCTGAAAATTGATCACGTGCAAACCTGGGGGCACTGCGTCCAGTTTCTCTCGCGCGGCTACAAACCATGCGGCCCCGTTAGTGGCTCCGGCCAATTCATTTGATGCGGCGATTTCGGCTACGAAAATTGTGTTACAGACGTTCATATGAATATGTGAAGGTTATAGGCGTCGCAACGCCGTCGGTCAAGCTCTCCTCAGGAATTGGGGGTGAGTTCAACTGCGACCACGACGCCTTGATGATCGGGGCGTTGTGAGCATTGACCCCGATTAGGCATGTCCGTGACCCCGGACATCTGAATGACGGCACGCCCTGACCGCAGTCGGACGGTGCCGCTCGCGGCTCTTAATGGTAGAAACACTTCGCCAAAGCCATAGCCATACCCAATCCCGCGCCGGGTCGCGAAACGCCCGGCGTCACGGCTAGTGGAAGTGCCTCAATGTCATCGCGAAGGGATCGGAACTCTGGTGCCTTCTTCAAACTCTGCAACAGTCCAATTCCAGCGTCGCCGACAACGTATTCGAATAAATTATCACTCCGAGCGAAAGCAGCGATGCCGGAGTCTATCGCCTCACTATGTTGGACCATGTTATCTGCCATCTCGTGGATTGCAGGGCAACGCCCGCGGCTACGGCGTCCGTCAATCCCACCGATCGCGCTGTGGCCTCCGCCCTCTTGACGAAGGCCGTCCAGCTCGAACTGGCTCCTGACATTACAGGAATTGCAATTCCGTCGGCGACGGTAGCCTGCAAGCTCAGGTTCGTGCCCCCAACTGATCGCCTACTGAACAGCCCTGCGATATGGTGCGTGATCGCCGAGTCCGAGTACCCAGCCAGCGGGGGCAATTCAGGGCGAATGTTTCGTCGGAAAAATTCGTATTCGACAACTGCCCCAACACGTTCGAAAAACACTTGCGGAACATACGCAACACGTCATGTACCGTTGCGGGGGAAGCGTCTTCTATCTCATCCAAAAAGTGCGTGGGCATCGGGCGTTAGGCCTGTTTGGTGTTGTCGTGAGGGAGACCGTTAGCTCGCGTCTCGTCGCTCTCCGCCCGTTCGGTGTTGAGCGACGGTGTTAGACGATTTTAAATGTCTAGTCAGCCAATTACAAACAAGCCTCTATTGGTTATTGTTCAGCGGGCCTTTATTCTGCGGCGTCCCGGTTCCATGGGTGGTAACGGGATAGGTGTCGGTTTGGGCTGGTCTTCGATGGATGATATGTGGGCCAGGCGATCGGGCATTTTTTTTGCGCGAGCGGCAAGCGATCGGGCAGGCTTCTTCGCGAGATGCGGGCCGGGGGCAAGAATAGACTCTCAATTCTGGTATGTTTGAGCCTGAGGTTATTTATGGCCACACTTGCCACAGCACCGCTGATCAAGAACATTAAGGCTATCGCGCCTGAACACATGCTGGGGGATTTGATCCAGCGGGATCATCCGTTGTTGGCATCGACTGAATTACCCGCGACTCACAATTGCCTTGTTTTTACGGGCACTCGCGTTCCCGTTAAAAATCTTTTCGACTATCTTAAAGGGGGCGATCCGGGTGTGACGCGTGAACAGGCCGTTGCGGTGTCGGAATTTGCTCAGGCCGGGCTGCTGGCGGGACTGCCTCAGCGATGGAACTGGACAAGCTGGGGGACGGGGGGGAGGCGTTATTTGGCTTGCAAACGGATGACAGTCGCGGAATGGGCGGGGAAGGAGTAATTAAATGTTGGGCCGGGGATTGCTTGGGTGGTGTGGGTGAGTTTGACGATGGGGTCGGGGGCGTCGGGGTAGGAGTGGTAGGGGGGTTGGTGGTTGGTGACGTCGTTGTGGCTGAGGGGGGAGGGGCCGTTGAGGGTGATGATGGTGGCCTTTTGGGCGGGCGTGAAGCCTTTGATGATTAGGTCGGTTTGGATGGCGTTTTTTTCGTCGCGGTTGACTACCAGCAGCTGGAGAGATTTGGCGTCGTTACTTCGGGTGGCGTGGGCGGAGAGGAGGGGGACTTCGCCCTGGTAGTTGACGAGGGTGTGCCAGTCTTTGGTGGTGTAATGGCCGGAGTGGGTGATGGAGGATTCGACCAGGATTTGTCCCATTTCTTTGGTCCACATTTGGATGGCGAAGGCGATGGGGCGGATGGTGCGGCCGTTCCATTTTTGGGTTGGCCAGGATTTTGGATCGTCCTGCTCCCAGCCGGGGATCAGGCCGCAGGAGTGCTCCTGGAGGTTGTATTGGATGGCCGCCTTGACGCCGGAGCGGGCCATCTCGCCGAGGGCGTCGGCGGCGAAGAGTGCGGTGGCGAGGGTTTGGAGGCCGCCGATTTCGGGCCAGGGTGGGCCGTTCCATTCCCAGTATTGGATTTCGATCTTGTCGGCTTTGTCGGGCGGTGTGCTTGGCCAGCAGGCCACTTCACCGTGCCGTTTGCCGACCCCCGAGGCCCCGCCCAACGACTACGTTGGTCATGCGACTCCTCGCATTGAATTGAATTTCCGTCCCGCCCGCCATCCGCATCGCCTGCGTTAGCGGTCCTCTCATTAAATTGCCACAGGAAGCTTTCGACGTCCACCGTAGCCGTTGGTCGTGCGTCCGTCGCAGCTTTCGCACAGGAATCTGCAGGTGGTCGTTTGTCCCCCGACGCGTCTAGCTCCACTGCGGAGTACCTCCGTCGCTCTCTTAGCTGTTTTCACAGTGGCATCGGGTGGGTGACGTGTCGGTCGACTTCCCCGTTAAACTTCGCCAACAGCGCCGGCGGAGGGGCGGTCATCACCAGCACGTTCTCCCTGTTGCGATTGGCGACCGCGTTGGTGGGGCGGGATGGGAATGGAGGGAGGGGGTGGTGAGGAGGAGGAGGAGGGAGAGGGTGAGGATTTTGGGGAGGTGGGTGGTCATTTGAAGAGTGTACTGATGGTTTGGGCGGCTGTTTTGTGGCATTTGGTTGCTGCAATTGGGGGGCGGGCGTGGTATGTTTTCGCTCAGGGCTGAAGAGGCCGCCATCACTTCCAATCGCGGAGGCTTGTAGTGAAATATCGAGGTTGGGGGTTTGTTTGTGTGGTTGTGGGCGCACTGATGGTGTGGGCGGGGGAGGCGGGCGCGGCGGAGGGTGGGGCGGCGGGGACTATTCGGCCGACGCCAGAGCAGGTGGATAAGCTGATTCATGATTTGCAGCAGAAGATTCTTTCGTATCAGACGAATCAGGCGGTGTTGGTGCTTCGGACTGGGGCGGCGGGGGCACCTGCGCCGGCGGCGGCGGGAGGGAAGCATCGGCCGTTTGAGATGTTGACGGGGGAAGTGATTGATAACCAGCCGCCGGGGCTGCATTTTAAGACGCATGATGGGCATGTTCTGGCGGTGGCGACGGCGGATATAGGATTTCTGGAAAATGCGGGGCATTTCGAGCCGGACAATGCGCAGCCGGCGAATCCGGGCGGATATACGGCGATGGCGATGTGGGCGCTGGCGTGCAGCGACATGGACCCGAAGGACGCCAAGTGGAAGAAAGCGGTGGAAGGGTATCTGAAAAACTCGACGCCGCCGGGGACGTATACATTGTCGTTTCGGATGAACACGTTTTCGTATCTGGCGCGGTGGTCGAAGGGGGCGGCGATGAAGGATTATCTGAAGGCGCTATTGGCCGACACGCCGTTTATGATGAAGGCGATGGATAAGGAGGGGATGTACGGCTACACGTGTTATCCCGGGCCGGGGTTGCAGGTTACGCAGAAGCCTTCGGATTTTACGAACACAAGCGGCAACTGGGGGACGGACAATTCGAATGCGCAGTTTGGGGTTTTTGGGATGTGGGCGGCCGAGGATGCGATGCCGCTGGAATCGGAGCCGTACTGGATTACGGTGGATAAACACTGGCGTGATGCGCAGGTGGCGGATGGGGGGTGGGGGTATAACAAGGGGCGGGGCACTTCGACGGCGAACATGACGGATGCGGGGATGAACAGTTTGTATCTGGTGGTGGACAAATACTGGAGCCGGCAGGTGGGGCATGGGTATGAGAAGTATCGGGGGTTTACGTATCTGGAGAAGGCGGCGGCCGGGATGGACCTGACATTTGCGGCGATCAACAAGGGGTGGGCGTGGCTGGACAAGCATCCCAATGGGGCGGGAGGCCATGGCGGGATGTATCACGAATATGGCCTGCAGCGGCTTGGGCTGGCCAGCGGGCGGAAGTACATCGCGGGCGAGAACTGGGTGGACAAGGTGATGCGGGCGGCTTATCGGCAGGGGAACGTGGATGATGCGCCGGGGAAGGGGGCGTTGGATGATTCTGCGTGGCGGGTGATGTGCATGGCATTTGGGCGCGCACCCGTGCTGATTAACAAGCTGGCGCATGGGGATGAGCGCGATTGGAATTACTATTTTCGCGATGTGGCGTTCCTGACGGATTGGATCAACCACGAGACGGAGAAGCGTTTTAACTGGCAGATCGTGAGCCTGGGGGATTCGCTGCACGATCTTCAGGATGCGCCGATTCTGATGATCAGCGGGTATAAGAAACTGGACTTCAGCGCTGAGGAGCAGGCGAAGCTTAAACAGTATCTGGATCTGGGTGGGACGGTGTTTTTACAGGCCAACAACAATTCAACGGCTTTTAAGGACAGTGCGAAAGCGATGTTTTTGAGCATGTATAAGACGGAGGGGTATGAGTGGGGGAAGCTGTCGCCGGATCATCCGATTTTTACGGATCACGGCACGCCCAGCCCGCAGCTTCTGGGGCTGCCGATTAAGGGGATGAGCGATGGTGGGCGGCATTTTGTATTTATGTTTGAGGGGGACGTGGCGGGTGCATGGCAGATGCACCTGGATAAGACGATGAACGAGCTGTATCAGCTGATGCTGAATCTGCGCATCTATGCCGCTCCGCAATATGAGGAGATGCCGACGCGGTTGCGTGCGGTGGAGAAGATCGGGCCGGCGTCGAAGCATTTGATTGTGGCTCGGCTGAAACATCCGGGCCAGAGCGGCGCGAATGCGATTTTGTATGAGGCGCTGGCGCCGAGCCTGTCGCGTGCGGGTGTGCATCTGGATGTGAAGGAGGAGGTGCAGGCGACGGCGGAGAATTTGAAGGGGGTTGGGCTGATCCACCTGACCGGCCACTACAACCCGAAGCTGAACAGTGATGAGAAGGGGGCGTTGAAGGACGCACTGGCGCACGGGGCGTTTTTGGTGGTGGATCCCGCGTATGCGAAACCGGAATTTATCGAGCCGGCGCGGGCGCTGGTGCAGGACATGGGGCTGCAAATCAAATCGATCAACTTCAAGACGGATGCGTTGTTTAAGGACATTGATGATCTTAAGACCAACCACAAGATGAAAGGGATGTTTGAGAGCGGCGCGGGCTTTTCGGAGATACTGCTGGATGGGAAGCGCGTGGGGCTTTTCAGCGAGGTGGATATCACGGCGTCGGCGACGGGGCAGTTCGTCTTTAACAGCCCGGCCATCGGGACTGCGGCGGCGCGGCAGCTTTGGGCGAACATTGCGACGGTTCTGACCACGCCAGCGACGCCTACGACCAAGCCGGCGGAGAAAGTGGCGGAGAAGCCCGGGTTGCCTGCGACGCTGCCGGCGGCGGATGCGAAGCATGCCGAGGCGCGGGCCAAGACGCACAAGTAGCTTCTCTGGCATTTCGTGTGGGGATGCGCGATCATAGCCGGGCGGGTTGGCCGCGGGCTTGGGCCGATCGCGGGAGTGGAAGGAATGTCAAAACGCAAAGCTTTCTGGTGGCTGGTTGCCATCTGCGCGATCGTGCGGATCGGTGTGGGGCTGATCTACACGCCATTCAGCGAGCCGGACACGCCTGCGTATCAAGATCTGGCGCTGCGCATTTTTGACTGGCATTTTGCGGGGTTTGAGGGGGGGCGCACGCCGGGCTTTCCGCTTTTGCTGCTGGCTACGGGGTTCAACGATCATCTGCTTCATTTGGTTCAGGCGGTGATGGGGATTTGCATTTCGCTAATGCTTTTCGATCTGGTGCTGCGACGGACGGAAAGTGCAGGGCTCGCGTTCGCGGCTGGCGTGGCTTATACGCTGTCGATGACGCAGCTTTTTTTTGAAGCTGCGCTGATGACCGAGACGTTCGATGGCTTTCTGATCACCGTCGGGTTTTGGATCTATGTTCGCTTTTGCGAGGCGCCGCGATACCGGGTGGTGATTTATGCGATGCTGGGCGTGGTGGTGGCTCTGGCGGCGCTGACACGGCCGCAGGCGGCGGCGCTGGTGCCGATTTTGATTGGGTTTCTGGTTTGGCGGCCGGTTGTTTCTCTGAGGCAGCGGGGTTGAGGCGCTGACTTTTGCCGCGCCGGCGGTTGTGATTCTGGCGGGCTGGTGCATGTTCAACAAGATGCACACCGGCTACTTTGGCATGACGACGATGACTGGCTATCACCTGTCGCAGCACAGCGGGGCGTTTATGGAGCTTGCACCGGACAAATACGCGACGATTCGAGACGTGTATCTCAAGCACCGGGCGCGGCAGATCGCGGAGACGGGGAGCCATTCATGCACGATCTGGTCGGCGCTGCCTGAATTGCGCCAGCGCACGGGGCTGTCGTTCGTTGATCTGAGCCGGGAGCTGACTCACGTCTCAACGCTGCTTATCCGCCAGCATCCACTGCGCTATTCAAAGACGGTTGTGGGTGCGTGGGTTGGCTTTTGGAAAGTACCGCTTTACTGGGACACTGCCCTTCTCCACCTTCCCGGCGATGGCAAATCGCCTGCTTTGGTGAAAACCTTGTCGGCCCTCTGGCGGCCCAACCGGGTCTTTCAGAGGATTATTAACGTCGCGTTTTTGCTGATCGTCCTGCACGCGGTTGTCGGGTTGTTTCGCAGGCAGAATTGGTACACGCGGACGGATTGGTTTGTCATCATGATTGTGATGGTTGCGTCGGTGGCACAGGCATTTGTGGAGTATGGATCGACGGATCGGTTTTGGGTTCCGTACGAGGCGATGGTGATTTATCTGGTGGCGTCGGTGAGTCAGCGATGGCCGGGGGGACGGCGGGCGGGCATATAACAATTGCTTGAGCGGGCGGCTTGGGGGATGATTGTTTATGAAATTCGGCCGGATTAAGCGTCAGCATGGGCGGGTGGGGGGATTGGACAAGATCCTGGATGTGATCGTGTCGCGACTGTCCGCATGTGACGCGGATTGTGCCGGGGCGGATCAAGGTGCGGCGGGGGCACACGCCGCCGAGTTTTAAGATTCAATATCCGACGCCGGCGGGGTTGAAGTGTTTGTACACGGGGACTGGGACGGTGCAGGAGGTATTTTTGATTTGCTCGGATATCAGTTCGGCCCAAATGTGGCTCCTCAAAGAAGCCATCGCCGAGGCCTAAGCTTCCAACAGAAAAGACTTACTTCTTCTCCACCACCCAGATGTTCCTGTAATAGACTGGGTTTCCGTGGCCTTGGAGTTGGAACGGACCGGGGTCGGCGGTTTCTTTTTGGCCGCCGCCGGTGGGGCCGGAGATTTCGGTTTTGTCCTGGACGACCACTCCGTTGTGGCGCACCGTTACCACGGCGGGTTTGACCTTTTTGCCGTCCTCGAATTTGGCGGCCTGGAAGTCGATGTCGTAGGTTTGCCACGTCAATGGTGGGAAGCACATGTTTACGGAGGGGGCGGTTTTGCTGTAGATGGCGCCGCACTCGTTGTTTTTTCCTTCGAGGCCGAAGGAATCCAGCACCTGCACTTCATAGCGGTCCTGCAGGTAGAAGCCGCTGTTGCCGCGCTCCTGGCCAAGGGCGAAGGGCTTGAAGGGGAGGAGGAACTCGACGTGGACGGTGAAGTCGCCGAACTTCTGCTTTGTTTTTGGCCCTGAGATGATCAGGTGGCGGTCGTCCATGTGGCCGCCTTCGAAGGCGTCGGTGTTGGTTCCGTCGAAGAGGACCAATGCGCCTTCTGGGGGTTTGGCGCCGAGGGTGGGACTTTTGCGGTCTACTTTTTTGGCGGTGATGGCCGCCCCTTTGTCGTCTTTTCCGGTCAGGTCTGTGCCGGTGATGGTGGCGGAGTAGCCTGCGCCGGTGAGTTCGGTTTTGCTGTTTTCGGTTTTGCCGGTGGTTTTTACGCGGGTTTTGCCGTCCCATCCTGCGCCGGGGAGGCCGCCGGTGAGGAAGAAGGCGTCGAACTTCCCGTCGCCGTTGGCGACGACCTGCACGCCGAGTTTGTCGGCGCCGGCGGTTCCTTCGTACTCGCCTTGGATGGCGTAATCCGGGCCGGCCTTTTCGGGGTCGAGGAAGGTCTCAGCCTCTTTCTTCTCAGCGCCACTGGCAACGGCTCCCGCTCCGATCGTTATTGCCATGGCCCCGGCCGTTAAGGCCACCATTATCCATTGATGCAGTTTCATCGCATAGCTCCTGAAAGGTTGATTGATTTCGGAAGGCCGTGGGCCTCACCCACTCTACTGAGTCCTTCGCCCGGCTGTTTAATGGAAGCTGCTCAGGCTTCGGAGATTCGGAGGATTTGGCCGTCTAGTTGATCGAGGATTGCTGCGATGAGGGGGTCTTGGCTGAGCTTGGTGATTTGTTCGGGGGTGGGGCGCGCGGCGGGAGGGGGGGCGGGGGCGGGTGGAAGGGTGGGGCGGGTGCGGAGTGGGGCAGTGGGCTGGGGGGCGGGGGAATTTGTGGGTTGGGGGGTGGGGGGGGCGGGGGTTGGGGTCGCGTGTTCGGCGCCTTCGACTTCGAATTTTACGCCGATGTCTTTGCCCAGGAGGGTGGAGAGGACGCGGACGATGGTGTCGCGTTTGCCGTTTTTTGCCCAGGCGCGGGCGAAGGCGTCGCCGCTGGCGGGGAAGCGGATGATGGCCTGGCCGTCGTGGAAGCCAACGAGGGCGGCCATCTGGAGGACAGACTTGAGGCCGGCGCCTTGGCCGTCGAGGGCGCCCAGGAGGGCGGGCCAGATGCGGGCGATGTCGTGTTCTTCTACGGGTTGGATGGAGGGTTCGGAGGCGGTGGTGGGGGGAGGGGGTGGAGGTGGGGAGGAGGCGGCGTGCTGTTTCATAAGCTGGCCGAGGGAGATGGCCGGGGCTTCCCAGACTTTGCCGGGGGCGGGGAGGTCGTCGTCGGTGTCGTCGTCGAAGTCGAGGGAGAGGACGGAGGGTGGAAGGCCCTCATGCCTGCCCTCTCCCAGCGTACTGGGAGAGGGGGAAAGAGTTGGGGGAGTGGGAGTGTTTGAGATTGGGGCGGTTTGGCCCTCACCCCTGCCCTCTACCAGCGTACTGGGAGAGGGGGAAACTGTCGGGGGAGTGGGAGTGGTTGAGGTGGGGCAAGCGGAGCCCTCACCCCTGCCCTCTCCCAGAGTACTGGGAGAGGGGGAAAGAGCGTGGGGAGAGGGGGGAAGAGTGGTGGAGGGGGGTGGGGCGCGGAAGGTGGCGGCTATTGTGGTGCGGGCGTTGGTTGGGGTGGGGGGGGTTAGGTCAGGCTTTTTTTTTTGAGTGGGGGTGGTGGGGCCGGTGTTGACTTGGGAGAGGAGGTCGCTGATTTGGGTGAATTGGTCGGCCAGGGCGAGGCGGACTAAGGTGGCGTCGAGGAGGGGACGGCCGGCCTGGGTGGTGCGGAGTTGGCGGCGGAGTTCTTCCAGGATGGTGATGTCCTGGGTCATGCTCAGCGGGTCGAAGCGCTGGGCTTGCTGGGTGAGGGCGTCCATGGAGAGGCCGGGGATTTCGACCAACTGGGAATCGGGGCCGCAGGTGCGGAGGACCAGGAGGTTGCGGAGGTGATCGCTGAGGGCGGAGAGGAGCGAATCAACGGCCATGCCGTCGTTGATGATTTTGTCGGCCTGCTGGAGCACGTCTTTCACCTGGCCTTCGCCGATAGCCTGGGCGAGATCGAAAATGACCTGGGATTTGGGGAGGCCCAGGAGTTGCTCGATGGAGTCGAGGTTGAGCTCTTTTTCGCCGATGCTCAGGAGGCGGTCGAGGAGGGAGAGGGAGTCGCGCATGGAGCCAGCGCCGGTTTTGGCGACCATGAGGAGGGCATCATCGGAGGCGTTGATGTGCTCGTCATTGCAGATGGCCTTGAGATGGCCGGCGATTTCGCGGGAAGGGATGTTGCGGAAATCGTAGCGCTGGCAGCGGGAGAGGATGGTGGGGAGAACTTTTTCCGGTTCGGTGGTGGCGAGGATGAACTTGACGTGAGAGGGTGGCTCTTCAAGGGTTTTGAGAAGCGCGTTGAACGCGTTCTTCGAAAGCATGTGGACTTCATCGATGATGTAGATTTTGAAGCGGCTTCGGGCGGGGCGGTATTGGGAGCTTTCGATCAGCTCGCGGATGTTTTCAACGCCGGTGTTGGAGGCGGCGTCGATTTCGATGACGTCAACATCATCGCCGCGGGCGATGGCGAGGCAGGAGTTGCACTTGAGGCAGGGCGCGGGGGTGGGGGCAGGAGCATTTTCGCAGTTGAGGGCCTTGGCCATGATGCGGGCCATGGATGTTTTGCCGACGCCGCGGGTGCCGCAGAAGAGGTACGCGTGGGCGATGCGGTCGGATTCGATAGCGCGTTTAAGGGTTTGCGCGATGTGGTTCTGGCCAATGACTTCGTCAAAGGTGGCCGAGCGATAGCGGCGGGCTAGTACGGTGTAAGCCATGGCAATTTTAGACACGAACGATGCGATTTCCGCACGATGCGGAGGGGTAAGATTGCGCTGATTTTGATTATGCGCGGGGAGTGTAGCAGAGGGTGGGGGGATGGGAAAGAAATGGACAAGATTGCGCGGGGGATCAGCGGGGGGATTAGTAGCGGGTGAGGGTTTCGTGGAGGTTTAAGACGACGCGGCAGGCGCTGGTCCATGCGGCCAACTCAGGCTCGTTCAAGTCTTTAGAGAGAGGGGCGAGGCCGACGTGGATGAGTTTGAAGGCATCGTCGGGATTGGACTTGTAGTAGTTGCGCTGCTGGGCGAGGAAAGATTTGAGGGATTCGATTTCATTGGGCTTGGGCTGGCGGCAAAGGGCGCAGGAGTAGATGAAATTGAAGCGGGCGGCATCGTCGCTGGAGGATTGGAGGGCGCGAGCGGCCAAGGCGCGAGCGGCTTCGACGAAGGTGGGATCGTTGAGGAGGGTGAGAGCCTGCTGGGGGGTATTGGAGACATTGCGGGTGCAGATGGAATCTTCGCGGCTTGGGGCGTCGAAGTTGGCGAGCATGGGGTGGAGGAAGGTGCGCTGCCAGTGCATGTAAAGGCCGCGACGGTATTGGCGGTCGTCGATTTCGGGGACGTATTTGCGGCTGGGGAATTGGATGTTGGCGTAGTAGCCTTCGGGTTGATAGGGCTTGGCGCTGGGGCCGCCCAGGTCAGAGTTGAGGAGGCCGGCGATGGCCAGGGCGTTGTCGCGGACAAACTCGGCTTCGAGGCGGCGGGGGTTTTGGGAGCTGAGCAGACGGTTGGCAGGATCAATCTCGCGCAGTTCGGGGCGGAGGCTGGAATCTTGCTTGTAGACGGAGGCGGTGACCATGAGGCGTACCATGTGCTTGATGTCCCAGCCGCTTTCATGGAACTCGACGGCGAGCCAGTCGAGGAGATCGGGATGGGATGGCCATTCGCCTTGCGAGCCGAGATCTTCGACGGTGTTGGAGATGCCGTTGCCGAAGAACTGTTTCCACATGCGGTTGACGATGGTGCGGGCGGTGAGGGGGTTGTCGGGAGAGACGAGCCATTTGGCCAGATCCAAGCGGGTGAGGCGGCGGGCGTCGGCGATGGGTGGTTGGGGGAGGAAATGGGGAGGGGCGGGGGTGACGAGTTCGCCGGTTTCGTTTTGCCAGTTGCCGCGCGGGAGAACGCGAGTAATTTTTGGCTCCCACGCCTGGGTGACCATGACCGGGGATTTGCCAGCACGGCATTCGAGGATTTCGTCGATGATGCGGCGGGCGGAGGCGAGGGCTTCGGCGTTTGAGGCGGTGCTGAGGAGGTAGGTGCGCTGGAGGAAACCATTGGCTGGTTGGGCGTCGAGGGATTTGGTGAGCGTGGGGATGAATTGGGGATCGATTGGGGTAAGGGCCGTGACGGGAGAGATGGAGATGCGCACGCGGGCGAGGGTGTTTTTGGGGAGGGTGATGATGAGGGCGTCGTTGTCGGCGGGCTTGGCGGGAGATTCGAGAATGTAGACGGCGGTCTGGGCGGATTTGGGATTTTGGCTGGAGGTTTTCCAGACGCTCTTGATGCCGATGAGGGCGTAGCCGTTGGCGTATTGATCGTCTTTTTGATCGGCATCGGCCTGGTAGATGGGGAGCTTGGTTTCGCCGCCGGATTTTTTGCGGAGGGAGGCGGTGAGATGGACGTCGGCGCCTGGGGCGTTGCCACGGATGATGGAACCGTTCTGAACATGGGGAAGGGCTTCGAGTCGGATGGCGGCGATGGATTCACCCTTGAGCGGAAGTTCGAGGCGCTCATCCGCGCCGGGCTTTCCGGCCAGGGGGATTGAGCCGTCGTTGGGGGCGGTGGCGGGCGAGGTGGTGGGGTGTGCCGGTGATAGGACGAACCAGCCGGTGGGGTTTTCCTTCAGGAAGGATTGCGTGCTCGCGCGCCATTGATCGAAGCGTTCACGTGCTTCCGGTTGGGCGGGGAAAGCCGCCTGGGCGGCGTGGTCGATCTGGGGGCTGAGCTTGTGGATGCGCTGTTGGAGATAAGGGCTGTCGACGATGATCTCCGGGGGGAAGGGGTGATCGTTGGTGAAGCCGGCCAGATCGGGGTTGGGGGTGTAGTTGTAGGTGGTGTAGACGCCCCACTGTTTCACGTCGGCCCAGAAGGCGCTCAGGGAATAAAAGTCTTTGGCGGTGAAGGGATCGAACTTGTGATCGTGGCATTCGCAGCAGGCCATGGTGGAGCCAAGCCAGGTCATGGCGACGGTGCGGACGCGGTCGGCCGCGTATTTGGCGAGATATTCTTTTGGCTGAGCGCCCCCTTCGCGGGTCATCATGTTGAGGCGGTTGAAGCAGGTAGCGACGCGCTGCTGGGGGGTGGGGTTGGGGAGCAGGTCCCCGGCGATTTGCTCGATGGTGAATTGGTCGAAAGGTTTGTTGTGGTTGAAGGCGTCGATGACGTAATCGCGATAGGGGAAGACGTTTTGGTTTTGATCGCCGTGAAACCCGACGGTGTCGGAGAATCGGACGGCGTCGAGCCAGGGAACGGCCATGCGCTCGCCGAAATGTGGCGAGGCCAGGAGGCGATCGACTTGCTTGTCGTACGCGTCGGGAGATTTGTCGGCGAGGAAATCGGCCAGCTCGGCGGCGTGGGGGGCAGGCCGATCAGGTCGAGGGATAGGCGGCGGAGAAGCTGGGCGCGGCCGGCCTCGTGGGAGGGGGCGAGGTTGCGGGATTCGAGCTCGTGGAGGATGAAGGCGTCGATGGGGTTGTGGGACCAGGAAGCGTTTTTGACGGCCGGCAATGGCGGGCGATTGGGGGTGATGTAGGCCCAGTGGGGTTGATATTCAGCGCCCTGGGCGATCCATTTTTTCAGCAGATCTTTCTGGGCGGCCGACAGGATCTTGTGCGTGTGAGGCGGGGGCATGAGCTCATCGTCGTCGGTGGAGAGGATGCGCTTGACCAGCTCGCTGTCGTCGGGCTTGCCGGGGACGATTGCGCCCTTGTCGATGGCCACCTCGCGGTCGTCGAGGCGCAGCTTTTTCTTGCGATGGTTTTTGTCGGGGCCGTGGCAGTAGTAGCAGTTGTCGGAGAGGATGGGGCGGATGTACTGGTTGTAGCCGATCTTTTCGTCGGCGCGGGCGGCGGTGGCGAGGCCGGGGACGAGCAGGGCGAGAATGAGCAGGCTGACCCGGTACAACGATTCCTCCGCGTGGAATGGAAATGCCCCGATGAAGTTTAGCACGAAGCGGGTGGGTTTGTTGAAGGGCGACGAGAGTTAGGATTGATTAGATCTTGGAGCGATGGGAGCCGCCGTACATGAGGGAGAGGATTTCGGTGCGGCTGGCGGGGTTGTCCTTGAAGATGCCGCGGAGGGCGCTGGTGACCATGACGCTTCCCGGCTTCTTGGCGCCGCGGATGGTCATGCAGGTGTGGGTGGCCTCGATGACGCAGGCAGCGCCGATGGGGTTTAACTCTTCCATCAAAGCATCGGCGATCTGGGTGGTGAGCCGTTCCTGAACCTGCGGCCGGCGTGCGTAGCCTTCGACCAGGCGGGCGAGCTTGCTCAGGCCAACGACTTTGCCGTCGGGGAGATAGGCGACGTGGGCTTTGCCGGTGAAGGGGAGCAGGTGATGTTCGCAGAGGGAATTGAAGTCGATGTCGCGCAGGAGGACGATCTCGTCGTAGCGTTCGTGGAAAACGGTTTGGAGGTGCAGGCGCGGATCTTCGGAGAGGCCGGCCATGAGCTCAACATAGGAACGGGCGACGCGGTTGGGGGTTTTTAACAGACCCTCGCGGTCGGGATCTTCACCGATGGCGAGGAGGACCTCGCGGATGGCGCGCTCAATGCGGGGAAGATCGACGTTGCCATTGGCGGCACGGCCGGGGGCGTCGGCGGTGTCGTCGACGCAGGAGAGGTGGGTAACGCCGCTTGGGCTTGGCATGTGGGTGGGCTCCGGTGCGAGTAGGGCAATTATAGGCGAAGGGCCGGCGGATTTACTTGAGGGCCTTGGTTAAGTCGCTCGCCCGTTTGCAAGTATAACAATTTTATCCATTGCCATTGTTGGAGCCGACTGACACAGTGCTTGGATGGTGGTGGAAGATCTTGCAAGAATTCTCGTCGTGGATGACACGGAGGACTCGCGCCGTCTTCTGGTGCGGTTGCTGCGGCATGAGGGATATCGGGTGGCGACCGCGTCGGATGGCCTGGAGGCATTGGGGGCGGTTGCGGATGATCCTCCCGATCTGGTGGTGCTGGACGTGATGATGCCGCGCATGGATGGGCTGACGATGCTGGAGAAATTGCGCACGCAGCCGGAGTGGCGGACTATTCCGGTTTTGTTTTTTTCGGCTTGGTCGGATCCAGGCGCTGGTGCGGCGGGCGCAGGAGTTGGGGGCGGTGGGCTACATGGTCAAGGGGAAGACAATGTTTGACGATCTGCTGCTTATGGTGAAGGAACACATCGGCCGGCGACATGCCCTGCGCCGGACGCTCCTTGATGCCTGTCATCAAGTTATTTGCGTTTGCCCGGGGGTTTCTTTTTGGTGGTGAGTTTCGCAGGCTTGGACGCTTTGGAGGCAGGCTTTTTTGCAGGTGATTTCTTGACGGGTTTGGCGGGGGGCGGTTCTTTGGGGGTGCTCTCCGGGAGAACGCCCTTTCGCCGCAGCGATCCGCGGATGGCGTCTTTGGAGAGGGTGGTTTTGGAGGCGGCCATCACTTCATTGAGACTCATGTTGCGGGCTCTGCGCCGGTTTTCCTTCAGCCACTGGTAAAACTCGATGGTGGGCTTGGGAAGATGGTGCCATTCGGATTGGTCCTTGCCCATGGACCTGCGCCTCAAGGCGCACCAGTTCGCTGGAGCAGCCCAGGAGGCGCGCGATGTCGATGTCGCGCTGGGTCCAATCGACGGCGTCCCAGTCGTACTTTGTCTTGGGCCCGCGCTTGGGCGGCCCGGTAAACCAGTTCCAGTTTGGCACGAGTTTAGTCTATCCGTTTCTATTGATTTGAACAGGGGCTTTACACTTCGCAAGTTTTATCGGTGTGCGTTTTGGAAAATGGCGGCCGCCCCGATGATGTTGACGTCGTTGGGAAAGGCGGAGGCGCTCGACCATGGCGCGGTCGCGGCTTGGGCCAAAGCTTACAAGCTCGGCGACGGTTGGATCGATGCCGCGGCTGAGGTGTTCCATGGCGGCCGACGCCCCGCCGCCGATGACGACTTTGTCGGGATTGAAGATGTCGATGAAGTTGGCGATGCCGCGGCCCAGGTGCTGGCCGACGGTGCGCAGGATTTCGCGGGCCATTAAATCCTCGGCGTCGGCGGCGGCGGCGATATCGCGGGTGGAGAGTTTGTCTTTGCGCAGGATCGTCGGCCCGCCCTGGGCCAATCGATCGGCGGCGATGCGAGTGATGCCGGCCGCGCCTGCGTAGGCTTCGATGCAGCCGCGTTTGCCGCAGGCGCAGAAGGCGCCGTTGTCGAACTGGACTTTGACGTGACCCAATTCGGCCGCGCCGTTGTCAGCGCCGAGCAGCAGGCGCCCGTCGGCCACCACGCCGCCGCCCACGCCGGTGCCGAGGGTCAGGAGGATCAGGTTGGCGAGACCTTTGTTGGGGCCGAAAAGCCATTCGCCCAGGACGGCGGCGTTGGCATCATTTTGGATTTCAACGTCGAGGCCGATGAGCTGGGCGAGTCGGTCGCGCAGGGGGAACTTCGGAAGATTTGGAAGGTTGGGTGAAAACTTGACCATGCCCTCGGTGGGGGAGATCAGGCCGGGACAGCCGACGCCAACGCCGGCGACGTCCTGGCCGCTCTGGCGGATCAGGTCGCGGGCGGCGGAGGCGACGCGCTGGACGAAGGTTTCGGCGGGATCGGAGGATTGGGTGGGGATGCTGGTGGACTGGAGGACCTGGCGTGTGTCGCCGCCGTGAATGACGCCGATTTTCACGCTGGTGCCGCCGATGTCGATGCCGAGGAGGGAGTGCATGTGGGTCATTTTTGGGATTATCGTCGGGATGGGGGGTGGGGGATAGTGGGGGTAGAGGGTTCAGGGTTCAGGGTTCGGGGTTCAGGGTTCAGTGGGGGGTCGGGAAGTGACAGTAGTCAGAAGTCAGTAGGCAGAAAAGAGCCCTCACCCTAACCCTCTCCCACGGTAGTGGGAGAGGGGGTCGGACTAGGACTATTGACGACTGCCCACCGTCCACCGCCCACCGCCCACTGACCACTGACCACCGCCCACCGCCCACCGACCACTGACCACTGACCACTGACCACTGACCACTGACTACTGACTACTGACTACTGACCCACGGTTATGCGGCCAGTTCGGTTAGGGTTGGCTGGTGTTGGGGGGTGGGGGTTTGCCACATCATGTGGAGGGCGTTTTTTCCTGGGCCGTAGTAGTCGGGGAGAGAGCCGATGGGGTGGAAGCCGGCCTGTTGGTAGAGGCGGATGGCGGGGGTGTTGTGTTCTTCGACTTCGAGATAGACGCGCTGGACGCCGCGCTGGGTGAGGCCGTCGAGCATGGCCTGCAAGAGACGGCTGCCGATCTTCTGGCTGCGGCATTGGTCGCTGACGGCGAGGCTGTAGATTCGGCCGGAGGGGGCGGACTCGGTTCCCTGCCGCCCATTGGCGCGGTTGTGCTGGCGGACGAGGGCGATGCCTTCGCCGACGACGCGCTCGCCCTGCTGGGCGACGAGGAAGACGGCGCTGGGGCGCTGCTGGAGGTATTGGAGTTGGCGCTTGGTGAGGCTGAAGGCGGTGAAACAGGCTTGCTCGAGCATTACGGCGGCGGCGACGTCCTGCTTGCGGGCGGGGCGCACTTGCGTTTCGGGGAAGGCCAATTCGGTGGCGAGTGCATCAACTTGCGGCGCGGTGTTAGGCGGGAAGGCGACTTTGACGGCGGCGGCGCGCCGAAGGGAGTATTTCTGGAGTAGCTTCACAGGCCGGTAGCTCATCTTGGTCCAGGCGAGCGTCTGCAAGCCCCAATCGTCGCCGACGTTGACCAGCGGCCGATCCGACCAGAAGCGTTCGCAGAAGTCGCTGAAGATGAACTGGGCCATGCCCTTGAGCTCGAGGTCGGTTTTTTCGATGACGATGCTGCTTTGCTCGGAGCCGAGACACTCGCCGAAGGTGAAGCCGCGGATGGCGGATGCGCCGGTTGGCTCGTCGACGTAAACAACCATGCCGCGCAGGCCAAGATCGGCGGCGTACCGCAGGCTTAGCTCGCAGGCGAGGGATTCTTTGTGACGCTTGATGGTGCCGATGGCGGCGTCGGTGCTGTGATGGATGTCCTGGTGGGTGGTCCAGGAACGGAGCAGCGTGAGGCACTCGTCGAAATGCAGGGCGGCGTCGTAGGTTTCGACGCGGTGAGCGTGGTTGCGGAGGAAGCGATTTTTTGCCTGGCGCTTGCTGGCCAGATCGCCGCCGGCCAGGTCGATCATGCGGCGGGTGTCGTAGACGTAATCTGTGCCCATGGGATGCACTTCGAGCTTGCCGGCCGTGAATCGGCCGAGGAGTTCGTCGCTGGCGTATTCGATGCGGCTGTTGCCGGGAACGCCGGCGGAGGCGTTGTAGGCGTCCATGAGCTCGAAGGCTTCGTTCATCGCACCGTCGGAATCGCCCTCGCCGATGGGGGGCATGAGGAGGGTGAGATCGGTGCTGCCGTTGGCGAAGATGCAGAGGTGCCCGCGAATCAGCTTCCAGGCGATGTGGAGGCTGTTGCGCAGGAGAACAACTGGGAGAAGGTGTAGTCCGATAAAGGGCAGCGGAGGGAATCGAAACAGGACTCGAACATGGCCCGGTCAGCGAGCGTGACTGGGAGCAGGCCCAAACCCGACAAGGGGTCATCAACCATAAAAGTTACGGTTTCCTCCCGAAAGACCCGCGGGCGCGGGTGGCAAACGCACCATCCCGCGTTTGAAAATCATCTGGCTGCATCAGTCTGCCCAAACGAGCAGGCGCACACCCGCGAAGGCGCCACTGGTGAACCGGCGTACCGGAGGTATATCGTCATGCGCGGCTGATTGATTCAACAATGCCTGCAAATTTGGCTCATAAAAGAAGGAAAGTGCGCACCTGTTGTTCCGTGGAGGAGTCGAATGTTCCGCCAGTGGGCTGCGCCATGGGGTGCTCACGATGAACTGTCACCCGGCTGGTGAGGAAGCTCCTGTAAAGCGTCCAGCAGGCGCCGGCGTACAGCTTTCGCATCTGCTGGATGGCCTGTTCATCGGAGATGCAGCAAAAGACGTGGGGCTCGGCGATGTGGCCGTGAAATTCGGCCACGTATGAAAACAACGGGGTATCTCCAGTTGCGGCTGTGCATGATGATGTCGCTCATGGCAAACCTCGGTCCAGCGGAGGTTAGCAACGCGCGGGGGGAAGTCTCAATGGGGAAAAACCCGAGAATTGAATATTAATTACTGGCCGGCGCGGCCGGCTCGCGCCCTTTGCGCCAAACCAGGTAAGAGCCCAGGGCCACGGCGTCGAGCTCGCTGTTGAGGAGGGTGTGAACTGCGTCCTGCGGCGTTCCGACGATCGGGGAGCCGTGAAGATTGAAGCTGGTGTTGAGCAATGCGCCGATGCCGGTGCGGCGCTTGAAGGCTCGAAGCAGGTCGCGATAGGGGGGGTTCAATTCGTTGACGACCTGCGGGCGAACCGTTTTGTCGAAGGGATGGGTGCCGGCGACGATTTCTTCGCCGGCGGGCTGCTGGGTGTCGAAGGCCTCGATCATATAGAAGGGGCGGCCTTTGTAGCCTTTGATATATTTGGTGGCGTCTTCTTCCAGCATGGAGGCGGCGAAGGGCATCCAAAAATCGCGGTGCTTGATGGCGAAGTTGAGCTTTCGAATGATGCCCATGTCGCGCGGGTCGGCCAGGATGCTGCGATTGCCCAGGGCACGGGGGCCCCACTCCTCCCGGCCGGCGAAGCGGCCGACGATTTGCCGCTGGGCGAGCAATTCGGCCACCTCCTCGGCCACGTCATTCATCTTGCGATATTCGACCTCTGGGTTGTCTTTGATGGCGGCCAGGCACTCATCGTCGGAAAATTCCAAGCCGAGGTACATGTCGTCTTGAAGGTTCCACTCGGGCTTTTTGCCCTGCTCTTTGCAGAGCTGGACATAGCCAAGCATGGCCGCGCCTTCGCTGGTGCCGCCGTCGTCGGAGGCGGGGTAGACGTAAAGTTCGTCCACCTCGGGCAATTCACGAATGAGCTTGTTGGCCTTGACGTTGAGGAATGCGCCGCCGCAACAACAGAGCTTGCGGATGCCGGTAGCGGCGATGGCATTTTTGGCCCATTGCACGACCAGCTCTTCAAAGATCTGCTGGCAGGCGGCCGAGATGTTGTCGAAACGCTGCCCGCGCAGGCGCTCGTGCAGGAGATTGCGCATGCGGCCATGGCTGCGGGCGGCGCGGTTGTGAAACACCAGCCCGCGCACCTCGAACATTCCCCGAAGCTGGTCGATGCAATATTCTGCCTGTCCATAAGGGGCCATGCCCATCACTTTGTATTCGTGCTCGTACGGGCGAAGGCCCAGGTGGGCGGTGATGTTGGAGTAAAGCTCGGCCGCTATGGAATGGAACTTGGGGGTGCGGGCGACGAGTTGCATATCGTCCCCCTCGCCTTTCCAGACGGTGGCGCAGAGGCCGTCGCCGGCCCCGTCGAGCGTCAGCACGACGGCGGCGTCGTCCCAAGGCCGGTGATAGAAGGCGCAGGCGGCGTGGGTCTGGTGGTGATCGAGGGTGATGGTGCGGGCGGTGATGCCGGTCTGGGCGAGGAAGTCGAAAGAGGTTTTGGCGCTGGTTGAACTTGGAAAGCAGCCACTGGCCGGCGGTGGTGCTCCACTGCCAGCGGCCGAGGCTGCCGGCGAAATGGAGGACGGAATAGATCTTCTTCTTTTCGCGCGTGGGGGCGGTGGTGCGGATGCGACAGCCGATGGCGACCAGATCGATTTCGGAGGGCTTGATGCCGGAGCGGGCGAGGATCTGGCGGATGGATTCAGACGGAACGCCGGCATAGTTTTTTGCGTTGCGGCGGCGCTCTTCAGCGCTGGCCAGGACAACCCTGCCATCGCGCAGAAGACAGGCTCCCGCGTCGTGGCCGTCATGGATACCCAGTACAATCATTTAAGTAATCGAGCTTAGAAGATAGGGATCGTACCTGAACGTGCGATGGACGCGGCATGACAAATGAGACGGGCTGATGTCGCGTATTCGCTCAAGCGCCGAAATATTAAGGGGCGGGGGGGTTTTATCAAGGTTGGACGCGGGCAATGAGGGCGCAATAAGGGCGGGGTGATCGCATCAGGCGTCTCGCGCTTTGGAGCGAGCGGCGGCGAAACGTGGCGCTGGTGCGGGGCGGGTTGATGGTGGTTCGTGGCCGTTGCGGGCGGTTTGGGCGGGCTTGGCCAAAGTTGTCATGCAAGCCCGGCCGACTATAATGGCGGCCGACCCACCTGGAGAGGTGGCAGAGTGGTTGAATGCGCCGGTCTCGAAAACCGGTTGGCCCGCAAGGGTCACGGGAGTTCGAATCTCCCCCTCTCCGCTTTTTGTACATTTGGTCGGTTTCACCAACAAACTCCGCGCCCCCCAAGGGCGCGGAGTTTTCGTGTTGGGCAAAAGGACCATATGCTGCAACGAGTTGCCACGCCCCGCGTGGCTCAAAGCGGACCTCCCGATTCGAAATCCGTAAGGTTCGAACCGATTTTTCGGAACTGGTCGCGTTGTTCAACGCGATTCTCGCCTGAGGCGAGAATACCGGCCTGTTTGGCCGATTTTATGAACCGGATGGCCGGTTCGAACCGTTTTTCTGTCTCTCCAGCCATAACCGCCAGTTTTGCGGTCAAATCGTTCTTTTCCTGGACTATCTTGTTCTTCGCCAGTCGGTGTTCATCAAGCCCTATCGCCTCGTCCACATAAGCCGTCATGAGACGGTCTAGTTTCTGGTGAAGAGACTTTAAGGAATGTTTGACCCCTTCAATGCGTTTTTGGGCAGAGTGGTCTTCCCCCTGCTGCTCCAATTCGAGTTCATGCACCATCCAATCCGCCCATTCGGCCGGAAGGGCGTAGATACTAAGAGCCGTCTCAATCTGTTTTGATGCCTCTTCTTCCCGAAGGAATTTCTGCGTGCATGGCATGACTCGCTTGGTGCAGCGGATGTAATTGTGACCCTTTTGGGTCTCCGAGGTGATGAAGCAGCCGCACGCGCCACAACGAAAGAAGCCGCGGTAGAGATACGGCTTCAGCCTCGTCTTTGGTTTGCTCTTGCGAGACATGACCTCTTGGAAGTTCTCGAAGAGTTCCTTAGTGACAATGGGGTCGTGCTTGCCTTGATGTAGTTCTCCGTTGAATTTGATCAAGCCGTAGTAGACGGGATTGGAAAGCATGTACTGGTAATTGGATGTCCAGAGCTTTTTGTCCCTGGTTCCAACAAGGCCCAATGCGTTGATGGTCTCTTGGACGTGCTTCAAGGCGTAGTTGCCGGTGGCATAGAGGGGCGTCGCAAGACGTCCACACTGCGCATCGAAAGTCCCTGCGGCCCGTCGGCCACCCTCGTAGAACTCCAGCGAGGAAGCGAGAATACCTCGAGGAATGTCTGTGGCCATCCGGACGCCCAGGCGACAATTGCTTATGACCTGCTCTGTCTCAACCCTTGGCTTCGCACACGATCATAATGTTGTGAGTGACGACGCGTAGCAGCAGCTCCATCGACCTGCGGCGGGCGGTCGTGGCCCGAAGGGCGGAGCCGAGGTTGCGTTTGATCATGCTGTTCACGGTCTCCACCTGCCACCTCTGGCCGTATTTGTTCTTGTCGGCCTTGCGCTTGAAGCGGTTGCGCATGTTACGGCGGTGGCGTGTCGTCGGCGGCTTGGCAGATGGCCGTCCCGCCTTGGGCGGGATGATTGATTGGATGCCCAGGTCCTGGCGCGAGATGCAGTGGTTGGCCTCGGAGTCGTACCCGGCATCGGCCACGGCAGTCTTGACCGTCGCCCGCCGATAAGCGTCCAGCAGCAGCGGCTCGAAAAACTTCTGGTCGCCGCCCGCCCCGGTCGTCGCCCGTGCGGCGAGGATCAGGTGGCAGGCCGTGGCAACCGCCAGCGACAGCTTGGGCAAACGTTTGACGGTGCGGCGGCGACGGCGGTTCACCTCGGGGGCGTGGGCTCCGCCGCGCTGTGTCGTCTGTCGTTTCGCCCGCCTTTGTGCCTGTTTCTCGGCTTTCTTCCGGGCTTTTTTTTTCTCCGCGCCGCCTTGGCTTCCGCGGCGGCGCTCTGCCTGCAGCGCTTCTCGAAGTGGCGGCTGACGTGGCGGCTTTCGAACATGCTGCTGTCCAGCGCCACCGGCTTGACACGCCCCTGGATCAGCCCCTGCTCCTCGGCCCACGCCGCCTGCTGGTCGAGCATGCGGTTCATCAGGCCGCGTTTGACCAGCCTCTCGAACGCCCGCCAGAGCGTGTTGTGGTCGGGGGCCTTGCCGTCCTTCACGCCGATGTCTTTGAGCCAGTCCGGGCTGTCGGCCAGGAGCGCCTCGATGCCGCGGTAGCTTTTCTTCTGGTGCTCGCGGAGGACCAGGCAGGCGAAGAGCTGCGGCTGGGTGAAGTCTTTCCGGCTGTAGTCACTCGCGTAGGCCGGCAGCAGCGGTAAAGCGAGTTGGTAGGCCTCGATCAGCACCTTCCGTGGTGATTTGCAGGTTTCCATCCCGCATCATCTACACGGAAGCCGGCGGTCGCGCTACCGAACATGCGCCTAACTTTGGGAGGGTTTGAGACAGAGCACTTATGACCCCTTTCACGAACCATTAATTTCCTCGGCCGAACGACCTTACTTTTTTATTCGCTTGAGAACCTGCGCTTCTTCTGCTGGGTCGAGCAGACGGAATGGCCAATAGGTATCTTGGCCAGCGGTGAAAGTTGCGCCGCCGCGGTTACCCATGACGAAGTCATTCCCATTCTGCGCCGGCACGAGTAACAGCGATGTCAGGTCCTTTCGCAGCGACATCATCGGCCAGGCATGGCTGAAGTTTATCAACTTCAACGTTATGTTTCCGCGCAATCGATCACATATGTGCCGTGGTAGCCACTCACGCCCATGCCGTACTCGAACATGTGAACCGCGCCCTTGGGAAGGAATGTGATATCAGTGTCACCATCCATTCCGACCCACTGCCCGCCGAACGAAGCGGAACGTCACCGAGCCTTGCCTGGCGATTAGAACATCCAAATCGCTGGGCGACGCGGATGTTGTCGAGGGGGTCGTGGACCGACCCTTGGTCGATAGGTTTCCGATTGGTCGCGCCGCGGGTGCATCGGCATCGCGACAGCCGGTGACGATGAATACTGACGCGCTCGCGAGCATCAATCGGATGGCGGTCATCATTGCGCCGCTGCTGCGTTCACATAACATTTCTTTACGTCTCAAAAAAAGGTGAAGGAGATTTAATAGAAACGATTCGGAAGAACGGCGGAAATTATGAATGACTGAATGACTCCCTTATCTTCTACCGGCATTCACCAGTTTCTACTCCTTCGACTCATCCAGCACACCAGCACCTTATCACATCCTTGCATCCCCGCCACCGTGCGCAACGAATAGGGCGATGCGATGGAAAGCAAAAGGGATAAGTCCATTGTTGCCAGAGGCCATCCAAACCATCATCCGCAGCGGCCGACCCTACGGCGACGAAGTCTGGCAGCCGCGCATCAGCCGTCGCCTGGGCCTGCTATCATCCTTGCGCCGCGCGGCCGACCGACAAAGAGCCCGCTGCCGGCCCCCGCCAGAAAGGGAGAATAACTCGGCGAATGTCTGCGGCCAGTCGGACGGACAGGCGACAATAGCTTGTGACCTGATTTTAAAGACCGAGCGAGAAATGAGAGTGGGAACATGAACCGCATCTGGCTCCTGTCCTGTGTTGTGGTCAACATCCTCGGCTGCTGCCCCCAACCTTCAACTGGCCGACGAACACCAACCGAGTCTGAAATCTTAGAGGGCATGAACTCGTCGCATATTCCGATGATCAAGCTTTCCAATGTTGATCTACGGTCAATCGATTGGCATCTTATAAAGCGCCCGACTCGGTTAACGTGCTCTTTCTGGATGACTGCGCTGTCGACGCCTCAACCGCCCGATGGATCGCGCGAGCCACCTCAATCCATGTACTTTGTATCAGAGCCGGAACTAACTGTTTGTCTCTTCTGGATTACCCCGGTCTTCAAGAGAAGATTACGAAGGTCGTTCTCCGGGATATGACAATCCGTGGTCCAGATGTGGATGCTTTGATGCATTTTCATGAGTTGAAGGATGTTGATGTGAGTCACACGACGATCGATGACGAACAGGTTCTGAGACTGACGGACTTGCAGAGTTTAACGTTCCTCACAATTCTTGATACCCCGGTAACCCCCGATTGCATGGGCGAGATTCGCGCAAGAAGGCCCGGACTTGTTTTGCTGGCGGACGAGTGGAAGCGAGAACGGGATGAGCATGAAGATCGGCAGCGATGAACACTGCAATGCGAGTGGCAAAATGCTGACGCACTGACGCGAGCCATTACAATACGTCAAGAAGCACAATAGGCATGTTCTACGCGGTGGGCAGTAGAATTCATCTGCCACTCGCCTTAGCATTTGCAGGATGAGCGACCAAACCAATTCAATCCTCGCACTTGTCGGATCGTGGCGTTATTTTAGACATCCAGTAATCATGCTGCTCACCTTCGGCAGTGATATGCGATTCTGGCAGCAGAACTTAATTAGTAGTGATCCAGGTTCACCGACAATCACCGCCGAAGCCGGTGGCAATTGGACTCTCATGGGGGAGCGGTTGGAGTTAAACTGGATCATTGAAAGCACCGTACCTTATGGTGTCGTGGAAGGCCAGCTAGCATACCGCCTGGTTGAGTGCAGTGACGTCTTGGTGATTCAGGATATTAGCGGTGGAGAAATAATCAGGTACGAGCGAATTCTACCCTTTCAGTGACCCAAGAATATCCAAAGGGGGCGCAGCTAGTAATCCAATGGAGTTGAACATGGCAATCAAGGTTAGTCATCAACTCCTACTGATATGTATAACTTTGAGCTTAGCGGGCTGTACCGCGCAGTCGTCTACAAGAATGACGAAACAGTGTGCTGACGAGGAACTCCAGCGCTGGCTAGAGTCGAGGCCCAGGCAAGAGGTTGTGATTGAGCGCATCGGGCAGCCAGCCCAAATTACCGGCAGTGGCGTCGCCATTTGGATTTACCACATCAACACCACCTGCGATCTGGGAATTGAATGGGCTCCCGGGGCAGAGCCACGCATGGTTTATGCCTTTCTATTTGACTCGCAGCATCGTGAGACCGTTTGGAATCATGACTTCGGGTTGTTGAGCCAATTGGAGATGAAAAAGGGGTAGGATGACATGTGCGAGGCTGGTGAAAACCCTATGATTCTGGCGGACCATAAGTCAGTTCGCGGAATGAGGCATCACATTGGCCAGATCCTCAGCCCAGTTCAGCAGTAACTTTGTGGCGAAAAAAGAGGCCGCACGGAGGAGGGTAGTGTCCGTGCGGCCTGGCGGAGGAGGAAACGAGGGTTGTGGGCCGCGTTAGGCGGCGGCTTTTAGTTGTTGGGGGTGCTCTTCGCCGGGGACGAGGAGGACGCTGTTCCAGCCGTGTTGGCGGTCGAGTTCCACGCCGTGGGCGGCGTAGTCGGTGAACCAGCGGCCGTCGGCGATGTAGCGGAAGCGGTATTCGCCGGCGGGGAGCTTGGCGGTGGCGATCCACCAGCCGTCGCCCTGGGTGGCGCATGCTCATGGAGCCGGTGCGCCAGTTGTTGAACTCGCCGGAGACTTCGACGGATTGTACGTTGGGGCGAAAGAACCTGAACTCGACCAAACCATCCATGTCTACCGTGGTCATCGCTTGAACTCCTTATGGAAATGTGTCATAACAAAGGTTGTGCCACGCGGCACTAATCAGCGGTTTCGAGGTGATCGGCCGGCTGCGAGATGCGTGAAAGATCGCTTCCCCCGCGTATAAAATCGGGCTTTTTCGGGCTTGGGTTAACTTCCTGAAGAATTTGATTTTGGCGAGTTGCGCGGTCGCTGTGAATAAAAGCGCGTGCGGCGAAGAATGTGGCAACAAGCAGCTTGCTGCTCATGCACTGGGCAATGGCAAGCACCTCCTGACTCTACATCGGGCTCGACTCTCCCTGGCGAGGTTGTATGCGCAAAAATTACCGGTTGCTGGCGATGCCCCTCTTGAGCGCGTGTGCGCTGGTGCTGATGGGGTGTCCGCCGAAGCAGGCGCACGAGTCGCTTTTTCCCAAGGGCATTGCGAGCAATTTTGATGGGAGCCGGCTGCAGGCGGCGCATTTTAATGATCCTTTGAAGGCGGTGGTGGGGGATGGGCCCGTCGAGTTATGGGTGCGCGCAATGAGACGGTTCAATTCGCGATACAGATCAACAAAGTGCCGGCCGACAGCGCCAAAGGGCAGGGCGCGCTTCGGCTGGGGGCGCTGACGGGGGCGGATGCAACATTGCCGGCGGAGGTGCTGAGCGCGTATCAGGTGCTGTCGATGCCGTTTGATGACAATCGCGGCGGGGTTTGTGCGGCATACGGGGTTGCCGGTTTCGACGCACGAGTTGCCGCGGGCTTTGCTGCCGCTGCCGCTGGGGCAGAGCACGCTGGCGATGCGGGCGCTTCGGAGCCCGGCCGATCCGATGAATCCGCAATCGCGGGCGGCGGGGGCAGGGGGGGGGCGGTGCTGGTGTGGGTGGATGTTGCGATTCCGCCGACGGCGAAGCCTGGGGCTTATGAAACGCGGTGCGAGTTGATGGAGGATGGGCAGGTGGTGGCGACGCTGCCGGTGAAGCTGTCTGTGTATGACTTTGTGATTCCCGACGAGCGGCACCTGACGATGGTGGGGCGGGTGAAGTGGAAGTCGCTGGAGGACCTGTATCCGAGTTGTTTCGAGGCGGTGACGCCGCGGCTGATCAGCCGGACGGAATTGAAATATGCCAACACGGTTCGGACGCTGGATCAACTGGTGAAGATGGCGCAGTGCATCGGGCGGTGGTGACGTTTGACAAGCTTGGGCCGACGGTGAAATGGCCTGGCAATGAGCCGCAGTTTGATTGGCGGGAATATGACGGGCTGGTGGCGCCGTGGTTGAATGGGGATGCGTTTGCGGATCATGTTGCGCCGGAGTATTGGCCGCTGCCGAAGGATGAGATGCTGGATCGTTATCCAGCGCAGCAGCAGCAGAATTTCTGGGCGGGTGCGGCGGCGCATTTTGATCAGATGAACTGGCTGACGCGGGCGTCGGCGGCGATCGAGAAGGCGGGGAGCGGGCGGGTGAAGCCGCTGGAGGCGCTGCTGATGTCGCGCGACGCTGCGACGATTCTGGCGGCGCATCCGAAGCTGCGCGTGAGCGTGCCGCTGGAGGCCGACCAGGTGCAGGTGGCGACGAACAACAATCCGGGGGTTGATCCGCATGATCTGGAACGTTTGATGCCGGCGGCGCAGGGGCTGATTAAGCCTCCGGCCCAGGATGAGCAGCGGCAGATGGGGCCGGCGTGGCTTCGAACGGATGTGCCGGGGTTGATTCCGTACGTGGGTGCGGGGGCGGATGAGCGGGAGGTGCGATTGTGGGCGTGGCTTTCATTTTTGCGGGGGGCGCGGCTGATTCATTGGGATTCGCCGCTGCCGAGCAGAAGCGATCCGAACGCGCCGGCCGACCCGGAGGAGATGGTGTGGTTTTATCCGGGGAGCTGGTTTGGGATTGATGAGCCGGTGCCGACGGTGCAGCTTAAATGGCTGCGGCGGGCGGAACAGGATTATGAATATCTGTGGATCGCCAAGGAGCGGCGGCAGTTTACGCACGAGCTGGTGATGGCCAACGTGCTGACCAAGCCGGTGGACATTCAGCCGAATCAGGATCCCGACCCGGCGTATGCGCTGATGTGCGGGACGAGCGATGCGCAGAAATGGTCGGAGGCGATCAAGTTTTTGGCGCGGCTGATTCAGATGAGCGAGCCGGGAGCGGAGGCCGGGAAGACCGAGGATCCGGTGGTGTTGATGGAGCTGAGCAACTGGCTGAAGTCGCAGGACAAGCCGACGCTGCTGGGGCGGTCAACACAGTGGGGTTTTGGGCTGGGCAGAGGGGGCGTGGGCGGGGGAGGCGTAAAGAACGTGGTGGAGTTGCGGCTGGCGGTGGATATTTATAACGCGACGGATCAGCTTCCCAATAAAAATTCTTTGCAGTGGACGGGTGTGCCGCAAGGCTGGCAGATTCCCAGGGCCGAGCCGGTGAGCGTGCCGGAACTGCGGACGTATGCGGTGCGGGGGTTTGATCTTGAGGCGAAGGTGTTGCTGGATCGGCTGAACGATTCCATGCGCGACCAGCCGGTGGATATCACCTTTACCAATGGCTACGACGGACGGACGACGTTGACGCGGCTGATGCTTCCGGTGGCGCGGACGGAGCAGCGGGAGGGGGTTGCGCCGAAGATCAATGGGTCGCTGGAGGAGTGGACGGCGGCGGATGCGCTTTGCGCGGGGCCGCTGATTCAGATGCTGAATCGGCCGGCGGTGCAGCGGCAGGAATTGCAGTTTGCCTCGACGCCGTCTGAAATTTATTCGTGCTGGACCAACAGCAGTTTTTATCTGGCGTTTCGGCTGGAGGGGGTGGAGGCGGTGCGGTCGGCGGGCGGGGGAAACGTGGTGCGCGAGGAGGTGCGGCGGCTGTGGGGGGAGGATTTGTCGGAGGTGTTGATTCAGCCGATTTATGCCGATGGCGATGCCGGACCGGTGGTGCATGTGACGTGTCGGCCGGCGGGGCAGATTGAGGCGAATAAGAAGCTGGACCCTCGGCAGAACGCGCATCCGATTGCGGCGGTTGCGGGGGTGAACTACGTGGCGAGCGTTCATGAAGAGAACGTGGGGCGGGTGGGGAGGCAGCACAAGGAGAATGTGTGGCGCGGGGAGATGAAGATTCCGTGGGAGTCGATGAACGATGCGTCGGACACGAAACATGCGAATCAACGGCCGGCGCTTTTGCGGTTTAACTTCGCACAGCATCGCAATGCGACGGGGGAGAGCGCGAGCTGGGCGGGGCCGACGGATTTTGGGGGGGATGAGACGTTTACGGGTTTGCTGGTGGTGCGGTAGGCGCGGGCATTAGTAGCGCGACGGGGCAGGGGCGACATGCGGGCCGACGAGGGCGGGGAGCCAGATGAGGGTGAGAAGGCCGAGAATTGCGAGGACGAGGGCGATTTCGGCGGCGATGAGGAGGATGCGGCGGGCGCGGTGGGAGGGGGCGGTGAACATTGGAGATAGGGTTTTAGATGATGGGGTGGTGAAGTCAAGCTGGGGCGATTCATGCTATCGCGGAAAATGAAGAGGAGGCGACGTTAATGACTACAACGATCGTGAAACTCAACGGGGAATTGGCCATTCTTGTTCCGACGGCAATTGTGCGGGCCATAGATTTGACGGAAGGAACGACGCTGCACGTCGAGTGTAGAGCAACTGAGATTGTGATACGAAAAGACGCTCGGGGCCACCGACGACCATTGAAGGAATTGATAAGGGAGATCAACCCGGCGAGTTACCGGCGACACAGCCGCGAATTGGGCGGACAGTGTCTGGTTGGCAAGGAAGTGTGGTGAGCAATTTCTATGTTGGCCAGGATGCGTCCATGGGAATGGAGACAATCGAGCTCGTGATGGATCTCGAAGATCACTTCAAGATCAGTATCGCCGATGAAGATGCATCGCGGGTCCAGACGGTGGGAGAGCTTTGCGAGCTCGTCTTACGCTGTGCTCGCGAAGAGCGCGGCGAGTTGACGCTTTCTGATGCAGCCGTTTTCGAATGGGTGAAAAAGCGGGTGGTGCGAAAATATGGGGTCAAGCCGGATCAGGTCAGGCGGGATTCGAAGTTCTACAGTGATCTGGGCCTTGGATGAACTCCAGTTGCCCGCGCTTAATTCCCTACCAGCTTCGTGGCGATTTCGGTGATGTGTTTGCCTTGGAAGCGGGCGATGGTGAGTTCGTTTTCGGTGACGGAGCGTTCACCGCGTGGGCCGGCGATGGTGGAGGCGCCGTAGGGGGAGCCGCCGGTGATTTCGTCGAGGTTGAGGAGTGCCTGGCAGGCGTAGGGGACGCCGGCGACGATCATTCCGTGATGGAGGAGGAAGGTGTGCATGTGGACGATGGTGGTTTCCTGGCCGCCGTGCTGGGAGGCGGTGGAGGTGAAGACGCTGCCGAGTTTTCCGACGAGGGCGCCGGTGGCCCAGAGCTGGCCGGTGGTGTCGAAAAATGTTTGCATCTGGGCGCAGGCGGCGCCGAAGCGGGTGGGAGAACCGATGATGATGGCATCGGCGTCGGCGAGATGGGCGGCCGTGGCCAGCGGGATGTGCGCCGTCGCCTTTTTGGCTTCAACGGCGTTCATTTTCGCCAGCACCTCGGCGGGCAGCGTCTCGGGGACCTGCAACATCTCCACCTGTGCGCCGGGCACTTGCTGGGCTCCTTCGGCGATGGCGGTGGCGAGGCGATAGACGTGGCCGTACATGCTGTAGAAGACGACTTGGATTTTGGGCATGGTTACTCCTTCGCCGTTGGTTGTGGTGTGATCTTAGCCGGCCGGGTTGTGCATTTCTTGAAGCTGCAATTCTTGACGGCGATCCTGGAATCACTGACGGCTCAGGAGCGAGCCGATCTGGCCAATCGGCTGGGGCGGCCGGAGATTACCGAGGCGTATGGAAGGTGCTTGCGCGGCGGAAGCTGGGAC
The DNA here is from genome assembly GCA_963788015.1 of uncultured Phycisphaerales bacterium. Classification (GTDB taxonomy): domain Bacteria; phylum Planctomycetota; class Phycisphaerae; order Tepidisphaerales; family Tepidisphaeraceae; genus JBBRHH01. The sequence continues at coordinate 547,120 of CAWBEY010000001.1, read as the reverse complement.
TGGACGTGATGACCGAAGATTTGAATGCCGACGCATTGCAGGAGCGGGTGTCGAACAGGCAGAGGTTTGCTGGAAAGATGAATTGAAGGGGCACGACACGCGAAATTGTGGGTGATGGGGGAGGAGGGTTTGGGTTTATACTGCTATGTATGGACAGCACGACATTTGGGAAGACGGGGTTGCTGGTTTCGCCGCTTGGCTTCGGGGGAGCGCCGATGGGGTATCTGAATACCGAGCGGGAGCGGGTGGGGGCGATCTTGAATTTGATGCTGGATTCGGGAATGAATTTGATTGACACGGCCGCCTCTTATGAGAGGTCGGAGGAGATGATCGGGCAGACGGTGGGGCATCGGAGGGGGGAGTTTGTGCTGGTTTCGAAGTGTGGCGGGAAGGTGGCCGAGATTGATGCGCCGGCGTGGTCGGCGGAGCTGATCGGGCGGACGGTGGATCGGTCGTTGAAGCGGCTGGGGACGGATCATCTGGATGTGATGCTGCTGCACTCCTGTGATCTGCCGACGCTTCAGAAAGGGGAGGCGGTGGGGGCGCTGATGGAGGCGGTGAAGGCGGGGAAGGTGCGGTTTGCGGGGTATTCGGGGGACAATGAGGCGGCGGCTTATGCGGCCGGGCTGGGGGAGTTGGCGGTGGTGCAGACGTCGATCAATATCGCGGATCAGGCGAACATTGATCGGGTGACGCCGGTGGCGTTTCGGCGGCATGTGGGGGTGATGGCGAAGCGGCCGATCGCGAATGCGGCGTGGAAGAGCGCGGGGAGCAGCCGGGGTTTTATGGGAATTATGCGAGCACTTATCACGAGCGGTTGAAGAAGATGAATTTGCGGCCGGGGGATTTGGGGGTGGAGGGGCCGGAGGGGGAGGCGTGGCCGGAATTGGCGCTGCGGTTTACGCTGTCGCAGCCGGGAGTACACGTGGCGATTATCGGGACGACCAACCCGCGCAACGCGAAGGCGAACATTGAGGCGGCGAACAAGGGGCCGCTGAGTGCGGAGGCAGTTGTTCGGATTCGGGCGGCGTTTTTTAAGGCGGAGCGGGAATCGGGGGAGGCTTGGGTGGCGCAGCAGTGATTTGCAGGGAGATGCGGGGATGGGGCGGGAATATTGGGGGGCGATCTGTGGTATAAGATGAGGAACGATATCCCTGCCGGCTGTCGCGGGCGCATTGCGCTGGCGGGGCTGAGATGGGGAGGTGAAGTTAACCACGGAGCAGTTGTGCGATTGAACGTATCTTTACACGGAATCATCATCATGGCCCTTTCGAGTTTTTTCGGTGCGGCGTGCAACCGGCCGGCGCAGGCGGCGGGGGAGCTTCCGCGGCCGGCGACGACGCTTCCCTCGGACCAGACGGCCAAGGCCGGCGAGAACCAGACGCTGATTGTGGCGGGGGGATGTTTCTGGTGTGTCGAAGGAGTGTTTCGGCAGTTGAATGGGGTGGTGTCGGCGACGAGCGGGTATGCGGGTGGGACCAAAGAGACGGCGAATTATCCGGCCGTCTGCACAGGCGCAACGCACCATGCGGAGGCGGTGCGGGTTGTTTATGACCCGGCGAAGATTTCGTATGGGGAGTTGCTGCGGGTGTTTTTCACGGCGCATAATCCGACGACCAAGAACCGGCAGGGGCCGGATTCGGGGACGCAGTATCGGTCGGCCATTTTCTATATGGACGATGAGCAGAAGAAGGTGGCGCAGGCGTATATCGATCAATTGACGGAGGCGAAGGCGTTCAATGATCCAATCGTGACAACGCTGGAGCCGCTGAAGGCCGAGGCGTTTTATCCGGCCGAGGATTACCACCAGGATTACGTGGCGTGTCACATGAACGATGGGTATGTGCGGCAGCAGGCGCTGCCGAAGATCGAGAAGGTGCGGGAGAAGTTTAAGGACGAGGTGAAGAGCGGGAGTTAAACACGAAGGCGCGAAGGCACGAAGGGGATTTGGGGGGAGGGAAGGTTAGTTGATCGATTCATTGATTCATTGATTCATTTGCGGATTTGTGGTCGCGTCTGATTAGAATCGCTGCAATGGCGGCCACCCGAATTCTGTTCGTTGGGAACAGCTTCGCAAATCGCAAGGACTTGCCCGGGATGCTGACTCGTCTGGCGGCTGCCGGCAAGCCGGCGCGGCGGGTGGAGACTGGGCGGGTGATTGCCAATGGGCGGGCGCTCAAAACGCATGGGAGCTTGGGGAGGCGCTTGCGACGATTGGGTCTTCGAAATGGAACCATGTCGTGCTGCAGGAGCAGAACACGCTGCCGCTGAAGAATCCGGCGCGGATGCGGGAGTATGTGACCTTGTTCGACGAGGGCCAGTGGGGCGAAGACGGTGCTTTACATGACGTGGGCGCGGCGGCACGCTTGGGAGCGGCAGGCGGAACTGAGCGCCATGTACGACAGCATTGGGGAGTCGATTGGCGCGATCGTTGTGCCGGTGGAGGTGGCGTGGCAGCGGTGGTTGGGGGAGCGGCCAGGGGTTGGGCTGCACGATAAGGACGGGAGCCATCCGTATTTTGCGGGGACGTTTCTGGCGGCTAGTGTTTTTTATTCTGTGTTGTGTGGGCGGAGGGTTGAGGGGGTGGATGCGGGGGATTTGGCTGGGGTGGGGCGGTTTGGGGAGGGGGTGGGTGGGGAGTTGCGGAAGGTGGCGTGGGAGAGTGTTCGAAGGGACAATTAAGCGCTGCCGCCGCCATGCTATAATTGGCAATGGGCACATCGTGTCAGTATGATGTTCGGAAGGACTCCACATGAACAACGGTACGACGGTTATCTTGGCTCTAACCCTGTTGGTTGCCCTTGGTATTGGCACATACATCTTCGCGAAACGGAAAGGCGGAGCTCAAAAAAACAAGGCTCGTCTTCGGGGCCCCTTTGGAATGGCAATTGCCACTGAATCGTCAAGCGAGGTGACGCCGGGAGTGAGGATTCACGATGCCACGAGCGAGGAGGGGGGATTGGCAGCTGAGGATAAAACGGGTCGGGGAGTGGACGTGCGAAAGCTGAAGACGAAGCATGATATTAAGATTACGAACGCGGCACCGCCTGGTTTAGATGGGGGGTCCGACCCAAAATAGTAACCCCCGCGCGAACTGTGGTGAGCGCGGGGATGACCACGCCACATGTAATCGCCGAAAATCTTCAGGCTGGCGGTTCAATCCAAGTTGCGGCGGTAGTAAATAACTACAATTTATTCGAGACGGCCGGCGGTGAACCAACGGAACTGACAGCGCAGTTTGATATTGTAAAATCTTATCTCGACCAGTACGAGGTTAGTGCCGCCCTTGCGATCCTACACAAGCTGGAAAAGGAGCAATTAGGGCGCTTCACACCTTACACATGGTACAGGTTCTACGCATTGCGTGGCCACGCATATCGCATAACCGGCGAGATCAACCAGGCCGCAACCGACTACTTTAGGGCCAAGCAAAGTCAACCGGACTTGGATCGCGCACAAGCTCTCGAAGTGCTTGCCTGCCAGCTTCTCGACGAGGGAGAAAAGGCTTCTCGCTTGGCGAACGAACTTCGCGAGCGATTTCCCCATTCCGGAATGATCGCGAGTTTGTGGCTCCAATCGATGCCTTTAATTCACTCCCTCGACGAACTCGAATCGGTAATCCCGGCAAATCTTCGGAGTGATCCGGAAGTGCTAATGGGATTTGCCATAGCGGCATCTCAACGAGCTGATGCGCGAACCCAGGGCCTTGCCCGCAAGGCGCTTGATGCAAGCCCCAACTGGGTTGAGGCCAAGATCATTTGGGCTACTTCAATCCTAATCCCTTATAACCACGCTGAACTACCGGTTCTATCGGAAGACGACTGCGAGTTAATTCGAGAGGCTCGGACTTGCCTGGCCGAGAGCATCGAAATAGTCCGTCGAGCCTCAAAGCCCTCGCAAGTTGCGCAGTTATTCCTAAATCTATCTGCTGCCAGTCAACTCCTGAAAGATCGGGACGCGGCCGACGAAGTGCTCAAATCTGCTCGGCGGCTTGCACCGACCGACGAGCAGGTTTTGTTGCAGGAGGCGCGAAGGTTAGCTCGGGGACGCAAGCTAGGTCCGGCGATCTCGATTTTGGAATCGGCAACAATTGAGGCATCCCCGCATATTAAGTTGTTGTTGGCACAGTTGCGAGCGAAGCGAGGGGAAGGCGAAGATCACAAGGTAGCTCTTGACGTGCTCCGCGATTCTTTAGAAGCAGCGCCAGTCGAGTTGCTTTCGTCCTGGCTGGAGACGATGGGCAAACTATACCTGATAACGCGCGATTTCGACGGAGCGAAGAGGTTCCTGGTCGGGACAGAGGCGGTTCAAGGGTTATCGCCATTGGTTCGATTAACGCTAATCGGTTGGGCTGAGCACCACAGCGAAAATGTTGAGGAAGCAAAGCGTTTAAGTCTGGACGCATTCGCGCAAATCTCTGACACTTCCGACCCCCTAGAGGTGGTCGATGCCGCCCGACTTTTGGAGGACGTACACGAACTAAAATTCGCATTCGCGGCATATCGCAGAATTATCACGCCTAGCTCGTCGATCTCACTCATCCGCCACATATTCGCACTCGCTTTGAAAGATGGCGCGGAAGATTATGTTCTTACCTTGGGCGAGGAACTCCGAAAGTCCGGGACGAAGGACCTCGGAGTCATCGAGGCGGAACTCGCGGTGCTGGAAAAGCGTAGCCCGCGGAGAACCATGGAATTCATCCAAGCGATACTGGCTACGGAATCCGAGGGTCTGCTGTCACGGTATCTCCGGATGCGGCTCACGCACGTCGGTATTCACCTCAATAACCCGGAACTAATTGAAAAGGACGCCGATAAATTACCGCAGCTTGACGAGATTGATGAGCGGCTAGCGGCGGCGGCGGTTGAGGCAATCTGCCGAAGTGATGATCCATTGCGAGCCGTGGCCTTCGCTTACGAACTTGCGCGTAGAGATCCGGACGCTGAGCGATACCACCACGCAATGATCGGATCGATGGGTCTGTTAGGCGGAGGCAAAGCACAGGTGATCCCAGTGGAGGAACGCGTAGGGGCTAACTCCGCGGTCCGTTTGCGAGAGATTCCTTCGGATACGGAATCTTGGTACGTTATCGAGCAGACGCGTGCGCCAAAGACAACCTTAAATGAAATCGCGATCGATAGCCGCCTTGGCCAGGCCATAGTTGGGAAAACAATCGACGACGAAGTTGAGTTCGAGGAGAGTCTAGGCAGTACAAGACGAGTCAAGATCGTCAAGCTGCTTCACAAGTTTGTTTTCCGTTATCAGGACTGTATTGAGAACCTGCCGAACCGATTCCCGGATCAAAGCCTCCTTAAGGTATTTCACGTCAACGAGAAGGCATCGCCTCAAGATGCGTTTGCCGAAATGCTTACGTTTATGGGGAAGATGAGCCAGCGCGAAGACGACGCTGCTGCGATGTACCGGGACCAATCTATTACCCTACAGATGTTGGCGAGCGCGATTGGGCGTTCGTTGTGTGCGGCAATATCGTTGTTAGCCCCTAAGGGTTACGTCATTAAATGCGTCCCTGGATCGCCGGATGAACGTGAACGAGGCCTTGAGGCTATTCGTTCTTCAGACGCAGTTGTTGTCGAGCCCACTGCGTTAGTGACAGCATTTCTTTTGAATGATAGCTTCGGCGTCGATTTATTCGAGTCTATCGCACAATGGCCAATGCGGGTTCTAGTCGCCGAGCAGGCAATCGAGGACATCGAGCGTGTACAACGCGATCTATCGTCAGGAAATGATCGGCTTGGCGCAACTCGAATCGGCGGCGTATGGCGCCCGAATATTACTCCGGGGGAACTTGTCGCAGAATCTGCCAAGAAGCTCTCGTTGCTGATCGCGACGCTTCGAGCGCAATGCACCGTCATTGCGAGTTCGACGCTTAATGCCCTCGACGTGTCCTTTCGAGTAGACCTCGTCAAGATATGCGGGCGGGCGTCTGCCGAATCAGTGAACATTGCCAAGGAGCGTGGGGTCCCGCTTTGGACCGACGACGCTGCCGTTGCAGCGATCGCCTTTCATCAGTTTGGGGTGAAGCGGCTTTGGACACAGAGTTTGGCAAGCGAACTGGGTGATCGGCTTGGCTTTCAGGCGGACTGGTTCAGTAAAATTACGCTTGCACTGTTGGCCTTACGTTACGATTTTACTTGGGTTGACAATAAGATTGCGATGTATGCGGCGACACAAGCAAAGTGGGATGTGAATGCTTGGCCACTGAACCGACTATCGGATCTATTCGGCGAAGAGTCGATTTTAGCAGATGGCGTTATCAGTCTTGCCGTTGGCTTGCTTCGGGAGGTTTGGACCAGTTCTGTATTTGGGTTGCAGGCGATTAACCTGACACAGCGAATTCTTGATCGGCTTGCGAAGCGTACCGATGGTCGAGGGATCATTCGACAGTTGTATCAACGTGCTGACCTGATATTCGGGCTCCATGTCATCGCCGCTGCAAATTTACGACGAACGATTGAGAATTGGTGGGGCGCAAACTCTAGTAGCAGTGGTTTAATCCTGCCGGGGTAACAAGCGCCGGTTGCGACGAATTTCAGATGCCGACGGGGAGGACCGCGTTCAGCTTGTTGATGACGCCCGGGAGGACCTCCAAGGCTCGGTTGATTTCGGCTTCCGTCGTGTAGCGGGACAGGCTGAAGCGGATTGCGCCGTGGGCGATTTTTTCGTCGATGTGCATGGCCTGGATGATGGGGGAGGGTTCGAGGCTGCCGCTGCTGCAGGCTGCGCCGGCGCTGGCGCAGATGCCTTGTTCGCTGAGGAGGATGATGATGGCCTCGGCCTCAAGGCGGGAGAAGCCGATGTTGGTGGTGTTGGGGAGGCGCTGGTCGGTTTGGCCGATGACGGTCGCTGTGGGGATGCGGGTGAGGATGCCGTGTTCGAGGCGGTCGCGCTGGAGGCGGACGCGGGACATTTCGGGGAGGTGTTGGGCGGCAAGTTCGGCGGCTTTGCCCATGCCGACGATGCCCGGGACGTTTTCGGTGCCGCCGCGGCGGCCGATTTCCTGCGGGCCGCCGATGATGAGGGGGCGGACGCGGAGGCCGCGGCGGATGAAGAGGGCGCCGACGCCTTTGGGGCCGTGGAACTTGTGGGCGGCGAAGCTCATGGCGTCGACGGCCAGATCATTGACGGAGACGGGGATTTTGCCGACGGCCTGGGTGGCGTCGCAGTGGAAGGGGACTTTGTCGGCGCGGCACATTTCGGAGATGCGGGCAATGGGGAAGAGGACGCCGGTTTCGTTGTTGGCGTACATGAGGGAGACGAGGGCAGTTTGATCGTCGATGGAGGAGGAGAGAAGGTCGAGATCGAGTTCGCCGCGCTGGTTGACGGGGATGGAGACGATCTCGGCGCCTTCTTTGGCGAGCTTGGCGCAGAGCTCGCGGGTCGCGGAGTGTTCGACGGTGGAGATGATGATGCGGTTGCGAGGGGCGCGGGTGGCGAGGAGGCCGCGGAGGATGGTGTTGATGGCTTCGGTGCCGCCGCCGGTGAAGGAGACTTCGGATTCGGCCGAGCCGATGAGGAGGGCGAGCTGGCCGCGGGCTTCGTCGAGGGCCTGGCGTGAGGCGCTGGCCGAAACGGTGGATGCTGGAGGGGTTGCCGTAGAGATCGGTGAAATAAGGGAGCATGGCCGCGACGACTTCGGGGGCGGGTTTGGTGGTGGCGTTGTTGTCGAGGTAGGTGATGTCCATGAAGGGGGCATTGTAGCGAAATGGCGGGGGAAGGTGGTGCGGCGGTGGGGTTGGCTGCTTATGGTTGGACTCGCTCGGCGGGGAGAATTGGGTGGGCGAAAAACTTTGGATTTTTGTAATAGCCGCGGGATCAGGAGCGTTGTAGGTTTTAGTGATGGATAGGGAGAGACGCATCTGCCGCGATTTCGTCGTCCGAAATAGGAGTGGCGCGCGCAATATCCGGCAGAGTTTTCCGATTTTGACAGCGCGGGCGAATAATTCCGTGCTGTCGGGTTGTTCCGCCGCGAAACATTTGTCACATCATTGGACTGGAACAACTATAGACGAAGGATCGGTCAACATCCGCGCTGCGGCCGGTGTACACAAAAGACCCATCGACCAACCGCATGGGAGCTAAGAACATGTTTTCCTCAGCCACGCCCGTTGATTCGCATATCCCTCCCGCCATACCCGAAAAGATTTTCGGATATGACGTGATCGACTTTATCGGCGAAGGGGCGGGGAGCATTCTGTACGTCGTGTCGCATCCTGAATCGAAGCAGATTTATGCGCTGAAGCACGTCGTCCGCAAAACTGATCGTCATGCGCGGTTTATCGAGCAGCTTGAAAATGAATTTGAAGTGAGCCAGCACTTTGGCAGCCCGAACCTGCGCAAGGCCATCGAGATGAAGGAGAACAAGACGCTCCTTCGCAAGGTGACCGAGGCGATCCTTGTGCTGGAGATGTTTGACGGGCAGCCGTTGGAAGCGCTCAAGCCGAAGGATACGGTTGCCATTGTGGACTGCTTCATCCAGGTGGCCAAGGGGTTGGAAGCGCTGCATCACCTGGGTTATGTGCATTGTGATCTGAAGCCGAACAACATCCTGCTGGGGCCGACGGGGCAGGTGAAGGTGATTGACTTTGGCCAGGCGTGCAAGGTGGGGACGGTGAAGGAGCGCATTCAAGGCACACCCGACTATATCGCTCCGGAGCAGGTGAAATGTGAGCCGGTGACTGTCCGGACGGATGTGTTTAACTTCGGCGCGACGCTTTACTGGGCGCTGGCTGGGCGAACCATCCCGACGCTTTTCACGCTGAAGCGCAGTGACAACAGTTTTCTGATGGACGATCGGATCGCTTCGCCGCGGGATATTAATCCTCTGATTCCCGAGAATCTTTCGGGTCTGGTGATGGAATGCGTGCGGACGAAGGCCGAGAAGCGGCCTGCGGACATGACGGAAATCATCCGCCGGCTTGAGCTGATCCGCCACGTTCTGACGCGGAAGAACGCGTCGGTGTCGGCGTCGGCCTGAATCAATCTCCCACTTTCAGGCGTAGTCCATCGTAAGCCAGGCGCACGTCTGGCGGCAGGCGACGATCACCCTTTTCATGCGTGGTCCAATGGGTGATATGCGTGAGCCATGTCTGTCGCGCCCAATCCGGGCGGCCGCCTCCACGGCCTCATCCACTGAAAAATGCGTTGGATGTTTCCTGAACTGCAAGCCATCCAGCACCAGCACCTCGACACCTTGTAAAAGAGCGTACGACGCCTCCGGGATGAAGCTTACATCGGTGCAATAGGCGAGTTTTCCTATCCGGAAACCCAGCACGTTCGACATCGCCATGCACGAGTGGGACGGGTTGCCAGGTTCGGCCGCCAATCTCGAAGGCTCCTTCGATCACGCGCGACCTCAACTGCGGCCGAAATACTTTGGTCGTCACGGACGGATCGAGGAAGGCGTAGCCGAAGCATTGCTGCAGCTTTTTCATCGTGTCGGCGTCGGCCCAGACATCCATGGGGCGGCCGCTGATAAAGTTAAAGCGGCGGATGTCGTCCAGGCCCATGATGTGATCGGCGTGGGCGTGCGTGACCACCAGGGCATCGACCATGTCCACCCCATGCGCCACGCATTGCAGCCGCAATTCCGGCGTCGCATCGATCAGCACCTGCGTCGCCCCATAAGAAATGAGCACCGAAGGGCGATTCCGCTTGTCGCGCGGATCCGCGCTGCTGCACACCTCGCAGTGGCAGCCGATCATGGGGATGCCGGCGCTGGTTCCTGTCCCCAGAAATAAAAGCTCGACGTCGTGCATCGTATTGTGAGTGTAGCCGCGAAGGACCTGCGCTCCCACCTCAAGCACCCAACCTTGAAGTCTCCCGATTTGGCCGATCGCGTTCTATCAGGTATTCTTCGCGTAACTCATGCGACTGCTATTTTTCAAGCTCGCCGCCCTCGCTCTCGTTGCCGCGCCGCTGGGGGCGCGGGCCGCCAATCTTTATGACGGGGCTCTGAACACCGCGCCTGAAACGCAGGGCTATCTCACCTATGGACCTTCGGCCGCGCCGGCGTTTTACACACTGGGTACCAACAACGTCACCTTCGACACAACGCCGACGGCCGCCAACAAGCAGGGCTGGTCCAACTACAAGGCCAACTTAAGCGGCCCGCTCAACGCCGCGTTTCCCACGACGCTGGACAGCGCTGTTGGCTTTGATGTTCTGCTGAGCATGAAGATGTTGTCGGAGTCGCATTCCAGCACCGACCGCGCGGGCATCAGCCTCATCGCGCTGGACAAAAATCACAAGGGCGTTGAGATTGCGTTCTGGGCCGATCAGGTCTGGGCCCAGCAGGACGGTGCGACTCTTTTCACCCACTCCACCGATCCCCTCTCCACCGAGAACAGCACCGGCTTCAACCCTTCAAACGATCCCACCAGCGCCAGCCATGAATGGGCGTACGACCTTCACCTGGGCCCGGGCGGCTATACGCTGAGTGCGGATGGTGCGCCTCTTTTGCAAGGCCCGATCAAGGACTACAGCGCCTTCGCCGGCACGCCCAACGTTTATGCCCTTCCCAACTTCATCTTTCTGGGGGATGACACCACCAGCGCGGCCGGGAGCGCTGAGTTTTCCGCGCTGGCCGTGAGCGTGCCGGAGCCGGCGTCGCTGTCGGTGCTTGGTTTGGTGGGGCTTTTGCTCCCTGTTCGTCGTGGTGGTAGACGTAAACGTCAACGGACGGCTGATTCAGTCCTTTAACTCTCGCAGTGCGATAAGAGCCTCCAGACCGGCGGCGAGTTCTCCGGTTCCCGTGCCCATTCCCTCCGCCAAGGTTCCGGTGAGTAGATCCTTTCCAATCACATTCCGGCAGGCCAGATCAAACTCGCCCAGCCCTCGCCCCATGGGCTCCGCGACACTCTCCTTGTCTTTCGCCAATGCAAGATAGCGCGCCACGGCCACCTGCGCCACCCGCACCATGCGCGCCTGCACCTCTTCGGGCTGCATCGGCGCATGGGATATTCCATCCCACGCGGGCTTGGCGGCCGCCAGTGCTTCGTCCTCCCCCACCTCCTGAAACCTGGGCTGAATGGAAGTCGCCGATCCGGGACGCTCGGCGTTGCCGAGATTGCCCTGCACCAGCACCGGATAGAGGCCGGGGGCGAGATGCAATACGTCGCCTCGGACGCGCTGGCCGGCAAACCACATGTTTCCGCCGCCTCCCTGAAACTTCACGTATCTTGGCCGATCGTTTTCCAGCACGGTGTAGAAGAAACAGGTTGTGTAGGAGGCGCGATCGCAGACTTGCAGCAGGTCGATTTGCGGATGGCCGCGCATCCACGAATAGTTCACGATTGCCTTCGCGTCGACCATTGCAAAGCGCCGGCCGATGTCGCGGTAGTTTATCCAGGTGCCCATCTCCGGCGCGGCGTGTTCCATTCCTCCCAGGGGGGACAGCAGATCCACGCGCTCGGCGGCGGGATTAAGCTTGTCTTCCACCCGTGGAAACGGCCCGGCCACCAGCCACCGCGCCGGCATGACGTCGTGTTCGAATTTTACGACCGGCACGCCGCGTCCCACTTTCAGGCCGGGAGGCGGCTCGAATAACTTTGTGGGATCAAAGGCCGGCCGGGTTGAAGGCTCATCCGTTGGATCGCGCGCCCACTGCGAATCGCCATACACGGCCAGGGCGCTGAGTCCGCCGACGCTGCGCGTGACGGCCTGCCAAGTGCTGGCCGGGTCATTGATGAAGCCCCTGCCCGTGCCGGTCAGCGTGGCCGCGCGGGCGTTGAGGTCGCGGGCGATGCTGACTCGGAAAGGTTTGTCCCAGGCGTCATAGCAGAGGTCGTATGTAAGCGCTATTTCGCGCACCAGGCGCGACACCTCCAGCGCTCCCCGGCCGCGTTTCTCGGTGTTTTGCCAATCCAGTTCTGTCTCGATGGAATCCCGCAGCAGCGCCTGCGCCACCAGCGCCTCGCGCAGCTCGCCCGTGGCCGCGTATAACGTCGCGTGCCCGGCCGCGCTTGTGGCAATCGCGCCCCACTCCTTGCTTGGCCGGTCCAGCGCATCCCGCAATTTTTCCACGATGGCTTTGCCCTGTGTCGTTTGCGCCTTCCTGCGCAGGTCGGGCAACTCACTCTTGCGCACGAGTAATCGTGGATGCTCGCCGGCCTCGGGGGCGACGAACGCCGCCACGTCCCGCGGCCCGGGCCAAACCCGGGCTGTCGCGCTTCCCGAGTGGGCCTTGCCCTGGAAAGTTCCGTGATAGGCGCCTTCCCAAGTTCCGTCCTTCTCCTGTAGCTCGATGATGAAATTGGCCTGGCCGCCCTCGATATCGCCTGAGCGAGTGATCGTGAGCTCGGCGCTGATGCGCACCTTTCCCCCGTCCTGGACAAACTCAATGACCTTACCGCCATGATGGCTCCGGCCCGGGTAATGGAGCATCGCGTAGGCCGATTCTTCGGCCTTGCCGCCGCGCACAACCAGATTCAGCTCCACGCTGCTTGCGGCTTCGTTTCCCTTGATGGGCCACAAGGGGTTTTCCAGGAGAGAGATTGAGAAATGCCCGGAGACGTCCGCAGCGCTCGCCCCCGCCGCACCGAATCCAATCACCCCCATTGCCACTATCAGCCAGATAAACATCCTACGAGAATGAGTCATAAGACTGGATTGAACGAGAGATTTCGGACAAGCATTCAACTCATCAGTGTTACCCTCCGGCCTAACCCCTGTTGCCCGGCGGGCTGAGGCCGGCCAGGAACTCATCGCCGTCTACGCCATCAACATCAAAGCCGATGATCGTCGGCACCGGCTCTCAAGTAAGCGCCTTCCAACATGCCAGGATCGGTTGCGCGGCGCAGTGCTCTTTCAATGAGTAGGTTTAGGCCCCCATCTTCGCAGTCGTCCTATTCATCGTTCGGACGTTGCCGGAGATCAATTTCGGCCGCCATCTCGCCGTCAGTGAGCCCATCAACGAGGTGCATGCTCAAGTTCAGGCAGACGCGTTGCATCGCGATGTTGGTGCGCAGGATGTGTGCGCGGACGAGGGAGAGATTATTGGCCTGCGCAATCTTGAGGAGCCGACGTAGCAATTCTGTACCGATTCCCTGTCGCTGATATAAGTCGCTGACCACGAATGCGACCTCGCCCGTGTGCCCCCCGGGTGGAACCGAGAGTCTTGCCACTGCCACAATTTCACAACCGCGTGGGAAGGGCTCGGTGGCCTCCACGACGAGCACAGTTTCGTCAGGTGATGCAGGGTGGCAAATGCGATTCAAACGCTCATGGGCAACGCGTTGGCTCAACTTCAAAACATTGAAATATCTTGTGAACACTGTCTCAGGTGAAAGCGTGCGGTGAAATTCCGCCATTTTGCTTTCGTCATCACCACAAATGGGCCGGATAACCACTTCCTGGCCCGTGCGGGTGAACCAGGGATCATCGCTTTTGGATTGTATTGAATCGAGCATGAGTCCCAATGTCAGGTCGGAGCGATTGGCGTCAGCGCGGGGTTAGCGGGCGGAGGCCTGGTGAATTTGCAGCAGGCCTGAAAAGTCGCGATATCGGCTATGGCAGGAGATGCACGTCGAGTTGATGGCGTCGAGGGATTGCTGCATTTGCTCCACCTTCTTGGCGCGGGCAGCGGTTCCGAGTCGCAGCGCCTGGGTGTGCAGGATGTTGGCCTCGGCCTCAAATCCCGCGCGATCGGCTTCGTTGATCTTTGCGTCGGTTATGCTGGCGGGAATACGCAGGGCGGCGATGGCCAACTCGTCGGAGAGTTTGATGGCGCACGCAACGATATGCGCGGGCCACCGGGTTGCACGTCTTCGGGATCCTGAGGTACATCCTTTGGCCAATCGTGTTCGGTTCTGGCGGAGAGATCTTTCATCAGTGCGCCAGCTGGTCATTCTGTACCCAGTGGCGTCGGAGGTCATCGGGGCGCGTGGTCGTGCCCGGGGCGGTGTTCGTTGTCGGCGCCTTAGCTGTCGGGCCGGCGGCTACAGGGGAGTCCTGGGACGAGGATGTGCAGGACGCGAGGCTGGCGGCAACGACGAGGAGTCCGCAACGGAGTGAAAACATTCTTCGATTCATAACAATGTCCTTTGTGCTCGGCTGCCGCAAACGGCGGCCGAGGAAAAAAATGCCTGATCTCAATTCAGCCAGTGGTAAATAGCTCGGCGCACCCTGGCGAGCAACTGCTCGTCAGTAAGATGTTGCGCGTCAATGACGGCGGGGCATCGAGCAGCGGAAGTCTCAAGTCTTGTCTCCATCGCTGAAACATTCGGACGGAAGCTTGCCTGAGAGTTGAAACACCTGGACCATCGTCCCGCTTGTGAAGACCTGGACGACGGCCCCGGCGTCCGGATCAACGCGCGTGGTTGCTTCTCGCACCTCCATGCCGGTGATTCGCCTGATATCCTGCCAGAGGCGGTCGGAATCGTTGAGAAACAGTTGCTTATGAAACTCCTGCACCTTTGCCGCGCCCTCGGAACTCTGCGACATGGCCTGTTCGGCTGGCGACAGAGCGCCATGCAGAGTAATGACCAGCGTATCGCCACCGAGTATGACACTGACCGACTTGGGCTCGTGTCCGGTTCGTTGCTGCTGAGACACCGTGGCCGCCTGGGCAATTTGCTGTGCCATCGTTTGAAATGGAGGAGTTCCCATGTCGCGTCCTCGCGAGAGCCAAAAAAAACCGGCGTGATTTGACACCCTGAAAAGGTGTCCTATCACGCCGGCTTACTCATCAACCGGCCCCCCGGGTTACCGGGATGCCATTTGTTTAGTCGTCCGACCAGTTATTATACTTGCACCGCGCCAACCTCTGGCCACCGCGCCAACGCATAGCCTAGGTTTGTAGAGTGGCAATTGCAACGAGCAAAACTTTATTAGACAAAAATGGTCTAATAGTCAGCGCGCCGAACAATTTATACTCCGCGACAAACTCCGCCAGCCCCAACGTGTGACGAAGTTTCGGTTATCGTTTCCTGGTTTCGCGGAAATCCGGTCGGCCGGCAAGGGTGAACAACACAACCTCTTCGCCGCTCACCGTGCTGATATCGTGGTGCAGGCTCACCACCTTTACGCCCGTAATCCCCTCCACGCGACCGAGCCGGCCGATGTTCGAGTCTTCTCGCCGATCTGCCCCCATCTTGGCTGCCCTGTTGCATGGTCAGCGCAGTCTTCTCAATTTCAATGTCCTTGTCACGGCGGTGTGTTTGATACCGACGGCACTCTGGTGAGCGGCCCGCCGCCACGCGGAATGGATCTTCTTGAGTCACAGGTACGCAATGGGCGCCTGTGGGTCCGCTGGCAGGACTTCCGTATCAGCGCCAGTCAACGCATCGCGGTGCAGGTCTAAGACCGGGTTTCAAACGTCCCGCAGCAAATGGCGTCACGATGAATAAGATGCTCGATGAACCGATGAGGACACCCGCACAAACGGGCTTCTTCGGGTCTCGGACGGGCTGGCGTGAATTAAAAGAGCATGTTTTGCTCGAGCCGGTAAGAGGCGGGTCGCGGTGGATCGCCGCGTTCGGCAGTTTGCTGCTGTTCACCTTCGGCTTGCAAGTCGCTACCGGCGTACTGCTCACGGCCTACTACGCCCCATCAGTCGGCACGGCGTGGCAGAGCGTGAAATACATCCAGGACGAAGCGCCGCTGGGCTGGTTCATTCGTGGCATGCATCACTGGGGATCCAGCACGATGGTGATTCTTCTGCTGCTCCACCTGGTGCAGGTGTTTGTATGGGGCGCATACAAGCGGCCGCGCGAGCTAACCTGGATGAGCGGCGTGCTTTTGCTGGGAGCAACGCTGGGCCTCGCGTTCACTGGCTATCTGTTGCCCTGGGATCAAAAAGCCTACTGGGCAAGCAAGGTGGGGCTGGGAATTGTCAGCACCATTCCGGTGATCGGCGATCGTGCCAGGCTCGTGCTGCAAGGGGGGCCGGATATGGGCAACTTCACCCTCACCCGCTTTTTTACGCTGCATGGCTTTGTCCTTCCCGGAATGATCATCGGGCTGCTCGTCGTACACCTCTACCTCTTCCGACTGCATGGCGTCACAACCACCGTGCGCAAAGCGACGAGCTTTTGGAAAGCAAGACCGAGCCGTTCTGGCCGGGGCAGGTCTGGAAAGACGGCGTCATCGCGCTGGGTCTGCTGTTGATTTTTACGGCGTGGGTCTGCACGCATCCTGCGCCGCTGGAGGGCGTGGCCGATCCATCCAAGGCATACGAGGTGCGCCCCGAGTGGTACTTCATGTTTCTGTTTCAGGCCCTGCGATATTTTCACGGGCCCTATGAGGTTGTCGGTACTTTTGTTCTGCCCTCGTTGTTTTTCGGCATCCTGTTTTTCTGGCCGCTGCTCGACCGTACTCCCTCGCGTGACCCGCGCCGTCGGCCGGTCGCGATGGCCCTGCTCACCCTGGGCATCGTGGGGCTGATCGGTTTGACGATCTTCGCGCTGGCCAGCGATGTCCGCATGACCAAGCCGGCCGTCGCGCTGGAGCCTAAGGCCGCCGCGCCCCCGTTGCAGAAGGTCGACGTCGTGGCCCTTTACACCACCCACTGCGTGGCGTGCCACGGTGTTGATGGAACCGGCAACGCGCTGCGCGTCGCGTTTCCCACGCTTCCCGACCTTACCAGCGCCACATGGCAGCAAACCCAATCTGAGAAAGATTTCGTCGTCCGGATTCGCGATGGCAAAGATCCGGCCATGCCCGCGTTCAAGGACAAACTCGATTCGGATCAGATTCGGGCGTTGGCCGTCTACGCCAGGGCATTCGTGGTGAAGGATGACGCTTCAAAGTGAGGGATCGAGTGCTCGCGGGCGTTGAGCCCGCATTAACGACAGGAGTCAGATGATGAGTACAAGTCAAAATCGTTTACGAATGTGGCAGGGGGTTGTCGCAGCCGCGTTCTTGTCAATCGCCGTCGGGGTCTCATACCGCGCCGATGCGCCGCCGGAGGATTGGAAAGCGCCGCGCGCGCGGCAGAAAGCCGAATCCGGTTCCGTCGGATGCCGAGTCAATTGCCGCCGGCAAGAAGACTTACCTAACCAACTGCCTGGCCTGCCATGGCGACGCAGGCAAGGGCGATGGCCCGGCCGCTGTCGCTTTAACCCCCCGGCCCAGGGACCTTTCTGATCCCAAAATCGCATCGCAATCCGACGGCGAATTGTTCTGGAAGATCACCGAGGGAAAGAAGCCAATGCCCGCGTACGAGAAGCTGTTATCCGAGACCGATCGCTGGAAGGTCATTGACTACGTTCGAACGCTCGCCCCACGCCCGCCCACCACGGCGCCAGGCGGAGCGTGAAATCTCGCGGCCGACAAAGTCGGCGACACAGGCGTTAGTCGGATCGAAGTGTTTACGGGAAGGAGAGTCCGATGAGGAGTATTACTCGTGTCTTTGCCACGATAGCCGTGGCGACTATTGTGACGTTGACTGCCGTCCGCGCTGAGGATCCCGCGCCGCCGCGCCCGTGCCTTCGGCGGCCGCCACCCAGCCGTTCGTCACCTGGCAGGAATACCAGCGCGTACTCCGCGAACAGCAGGAGATGAAGCAGGAATTGCAGGAACTCAAAAAGATGATCGCCAGCCGGCCAGCCCCCGCCCCGGCCATCCCCGCGCCCGTCGTGCCGGCGCCCGCACCCGCACCCGCGCCCGGCACCGCGCCGCCCGTCGCCCAAAGCGAAACCGATCAGGCGATAGATGAGTTGGAGAAGCAGGTAAGCCTTCTGCGCCAGTCCGTGCATGATGTGCATCCTGGATTTCGCAATGTGCTGATCTCCGGCGATGCCGCCGTGGGATACACCGCAGCGAAAGGATCGCCCTCATCATTCAGCGCCGGGCTGGCCCCGCTCATCCTCTGGCGGCTCAACGACCGCCTGCTCTTCGAGGGAGCTTTCGACATTGGGGTTTCCAACGCCGATGGCAGCGGCTCGACCAGCTTCGACCTGACCATCGCCGACGTCTCCTACATCGTCAATGACTACCTGATAGTCGGCGGCGGCCTGTTCGTCGCGCCCTTTGGTGTCTACCACAATCACTTCGATCCGCCCTGGATCAACAAGCTACCGGACGATCCACTCGTCTTTTCCGATGGCGGCCTTGCCCCCGGCTCCATTGTCGGATTCTTCGCCACCGGCGCGGTTCCCGTGAGCTCGATGAAGTTGACCTATGACTTTTATGTCAGCAACGGAGCACGGCTCATCACCAATGACCCGGGCGCTGCTGGCAGTCTGGATTTCGGAAACTTCGATGACAACAACAACGCCAAAAGCGTTGGCGGCCGCGTCTCGATCCTGCCGATTCCGCAATTGGAATTGGGGTACTCGTTCATGTTCGGCGACGTAAACTCGCGCAGCGAATTCAAGGACGTGTCCGCCTTCCTCCAGGCCTTTGACCTGGAGTATCGACGCGATGTGCAGGCCATCAAAGGCACCATCGATCTTCGCACCGAGTGGGTCTTGTCCAGCGTGGACAAGGCGACTTACGATCCAACCGGCGCGCTGCATTTCGGACCGGCTTCCTTTCGCAATCATCGTAACTGCGGATACGTGCAGGTGGCGTATCGGCCATCGCTTGTCACCAATAAAATAGTCAAGAACTTCGAGATGGTGCTCCGCTATGACTGGCTCACGTCGCCAGTGAACGCACCCGGCGGCGAGCACGAGAAACGGTGGGCGATCGGCCTGGACTACTGGGTTTTGCCCAACGCCGTGCTGAAGCTTGCCTATGAGTTTGATGATAAAAAAGTCGGCGACAACGCCGATGCGCTCATGATTCAATTTGGCATTGGCCTGTGAAAGAGGCGAAGCATGTCACAAAACAAGATCATTCATTTCAGTCTCCTCGGCAGTCTCTTGGCGGCCGCCCTCTTCCTGCCCGCCTTCGGATGCCAGAGCAACCCCAGCAGCAAGCCATCTGACGCATCGGCTTCGGTCGAGAAGGGCGGTGCAAGTTATGGGGTGAAAATTGCGGGCGCTGCCACAATCTTCGCGCTCCGGATTCTTTTCAGCCCCACCGAGTGGGACATCATCGTCCAGCACATGCGCCTACGCGCCTCGCTGACAGGCGAGGAGAGCCGAAAGATTGTGGAATTCCTGAAGGCGGCGAGTTAGCCAAAGTATCCTCAAGGATGAAAAGATCCTCACAGCTGTTCTGCTTAGATTGCCGTCACCTGCAACGATAAGCTTTTTGCACGGTACGACTGGCCGTTAGTTAGAGGAAATCGACGCCTGCATTGAGGTATTCGCCGTGCTGGAATCAAAATCAAGGCTTGATTGAACGCAGTTATGAAGTGAAAACTCCGGCGCGTGCCCCCTTCGCCCCTTCGTGCTTCCCCCTCTCCCCCCTCAAGCGCCCTCACCCCCCGCGCGGTAAATTCACCGTAAAAACCGTCCCCTTCCCATCCGCCGTCGAGCACATCAATCGATCCACCGTGATCCTGCACGATCCCGTAGCTGATGCTGAGGCCAAGCCCCGTCCCCTCTCCCGGCCCTTTGGTCGTGAAAAATGGATCGAATATTCGATCCCGAATCGCCGGGTCAATTCCTTTGCCCGAATCCTGCACCTGCAAACGCACCATGTGGTCATCGTGCATCGAGCGCCACCCTCGCCCGACGCGTCGATGGCGTTGGCGATCAGGTTCATCATCACCTGGTTAATCTTGGCTGGATAACACGCCAGCGGTGGCAACTCCCCAAGCTCCAGCACAATCTGCACGTTCTGCTTTTTTGCCCCCCCTGAATGATGTTCACCGTTGATTCGATACGAATCGTATATACGTCAATCGCTTTTGGTATCTGAAGCCGGGGCGGCGCTGGGGGGTTCGGCGGGGACGGGGTAGAAGCCGGTGCGTTCGGCTACGGCGTCGATCAGGCCCAGGACGGGGTTGGTGACGCGCCATTTGTTGACGAGGTACATCGCCCACACGGCCAGGGGGATGAGTGCGGCGGTGCGGTTGAATGGCCAGAGGTGGTGTAGGCCAGGAGCAGAACGCCGAGGATCAGACCGGCGGCGAGCAGCACGATGCAGAACTTGCTCATGATGGTGGCGACGCGGACGCGCGTCAGCTTGCCGACGCCGTGGTGGTGTTCGGTGGCGGTGGTGACGCGGATCTTCACGTAGCGGCTGCCGTAGATTTCCATGTCCCAGCCGTTCCAGCCGCTGTCGAGGCGGATGCGCCAGCCGGCGTGGCGGACTTCGTCGTTGATCTTGTCGAGCAGCGACGAGGCGGTCGTGCGTGCGTGCTCCAGTAGCGCAGCGTGTTGCGGATCGTCCGGGTCGAACGGAAGCGCGGTGCGGGCGGCGTAGCCGCGGGCTTCGGGCTTCATCGACCTTGTCCTTCAGCCGCACCGAATAGCGCGCCCAGCCGCGGCGTGATCGGCTGGCGGTAGTGCAGCCAGGCGATCAGCGGGCGGGTGAGCCAGTGGCGGTGGCGCGGGCACGGGCGCCTGCGACGGCGGCGACGACGGCAGAGCGCGATCGGCGTGAGGAACATCAGCAGCGGCGACCCACAGCAGCGGCGGCAACGCCAGGCCGAGCACCGTGACGAAGCCGGCCAGCAGGTGCCACTCGATGCTCATCATCATCATGACGGCGAGCGAGGCGGGCCGGCGGTAGATCGTCTGGAACAGGCCGGTGCCGAACAGGCCGTGGTAGATGACGTCGCCGCCGATGCGGATGCCGATCTGATCGCCGCCGTAGATTTTGCCGCGCCAGTGGCTGGCGCCCAGGGTGTTGAAATGGTCGGGGTGCTTGTACTTGAGCAGCGCCTCGGCCTCGCCGTAGCCGCGCTGCTGCTTGAGATAGGCCTTGACGGTGTTGCGGCGGTAGTGCCAGACCTGGGCGGCGGGGGAGAAGCCGATGGTGTAGCCCAGGTCCTGCAGCCGCCAGATGACATCGACGTCGTCGCCGGCCTTGCGGAACTGGGAGTCGAAGCCGTTCGATCTGCTTGGCGGCCCAGGTGTAGAAGGCCATGTTGCAGCCGGGCACGTGCTCGGCGGTGCGGTCGTCGATCATGACGTGCGTCGGCCCGCCGGGCGAGAGGCCGACGCAGTCGGCCACCCAGCTCCCTTCGTCGGGGATCAGGTTCGGCCCGCCCATGCCGACGTGCCTGCTGCGGACCAGCGCCAGGGCCAGGATAGTAGAGCCAGTCCTCGTCGGCCTCGCAGTCGCTGTCGGTGTAGACGACGATCTCGCCGCGGGCGGCGTTCATGCCGACGTTGCGGGCGTAGGCTCAGGCCCATGTTCTTCTGGCGGATGTTGCGCACCCAGGGGAATTTCTTGAGGATCTCCTGCGTGTTGTCGGTGCTGCCGTCGTCGACGAAGATGACTTCGTAGTCGGGATAGCGCAGCCGCTCCATCGAGCGCAGGCAGGATTCGACGGTGCTGGCGCCGTTGTAGGAGCAGATGACGACGCTGCACCATCGGCAGCTTTTCGTCGGCCACCTGCGGCGCGCTGCTGGAAGAACGGCTTGCGACGGCGTCGAACGCCGGCTTGGGCGAGCGGTCGCGGCGGACGCAGGCCGAACGCCCAGTCTTCGATCTGGTAGCCGTGGGTGAACCAGTCGTCGGTGAAGCTGAAGACGAACGTGCCGACCGAGCCCTTCGTCGAAGACGGCCCGGACCTGGCGGCGAGAATCTTCGGCCTGCTGCTCTTCGCGAAGCTTCGCGCATGGTGTCGATGCCGTATTCGCCGAGCATGCAGCGGCATTTCGCCGGCGATGTTCTGCAGGCGGGCCAGGTAATTGCGGAAGGCCGTCTCGTCGTGCAGGTAGACGTTGAAGCAGACGAAGTCGATGTTGCGCGGCTGGAGGTATTCGGTGGTCGGGAAGTTGGCGAACGTGAACAGGCAATCGGGCGCTTCGGCCTTGCCGATGGCGACCAGCTCGTCGATGAACTCCTCGATCTTGCTCGCGGCCGACGAAGCGGACGATGTCCGGCGGGATCTCGTTGACGACGCTGATGGCGAAGATCGGCCGGGTGATTGCCGCATTCGCGGGCCGCCTCGCGCACGGCGTCGTGCGCCTGCGCGGTGATCTGCGTCATCGCCGACGAACGTCAGGTTCTTCGGCCAGGCGACGTCGAGGAAGATCTTCAGGCCCATCTCCTGGGCCAGGTCGAGGAACCACGGGCGGCGGCATGTGGTAGATGCGCATGCAGTTGGCGCCCAGTTCCCGGATCTGCGAAAAGTCGCTGCGGACCTGCTCGGGTTCGGGAAAGGAATGGCCCTCGGAGTTGGGGGCGAAGGGGCCGTAGGTGACGCCCTTGACGTAGAACTTCTCGTCGCCGAGGCGGAAGAACTTGCCGTCGCGGCGGACGCGGTTGGTGAGGGGCTCAGCGCGGCGCTGGCGGGCGGCGCAGTTGTTCGGCGCGCGGTAGCGGAGGCTTTGTCGGGGGCAAGAATGCCCGCCTCGGCATGCGGCATGCGAGTGAAGACGGTCATAGCGGTGAAAACCCCGTTCCTCCACGGGTGGGACCATGAGAAGCTGGCGAGAATCCGCAGGGCGATACCAGAGCGTTCGACGAGAATATAGCAGACTCCGCCATTTTCGGATATTGGCAAAGCCACGCTTTGCTACAATACCTGAGAGGACAGTGGCTGGCGCGTGAAGTTAGAGAAGATTTGACGGGGAGGCTCGACGAATGTCGAACTTTCGCGAGTGGCTAGAGTGCCTATCTTCTCTTTTCCTTCTTTTCCCCTTATGCGGCGGGTTTGAGGGCGGGTTTCATCGAGAAGACGCGGACGCAGTTTCGGCCGCCGGCTTTGGCGGCATAGACGGCCATGTCGGCGGCTTTGAGAAGGTGGGCGGGTTCTCTAAAGAGGGAGGGAGGCTCCAAGGCGGCCACGCCGATGCTGACGGTGACGGCGATAGTGACGTTGCCGCAGGCCAACGGTTTGACGGCGATGGCGCGGCGGATGCTTTCGCTGATGGCGGCGGCCGTGGAGCGAGTGGTGTTGGGGAGGACCAGCACGAATTCTTCACCGCCGAAACGGGCGGCGAGGTCCTGCGAGCGGGCGGCGCTGCGGAATATTTTGGACAGAGCGCGGAGAACGGCGTCGCCAACGGGATGGCCGTAGCCGTCGTTGATGGACTTGAAGCGATCCACGTCCAGCAGGATGAGGGCCAGGGGCTTGTCGTTGCGGAGGGCGGCCTCGAAGTTCTGGGCGTAGAACTGATCGAAGGCAGCGCGGTTGGCCAGGCCGGTGAGGCCGTCGGTGGAGGCTTGTTCCTTAAGCTTTACATTTTGCTCCTGGAGCGAGACCGACTGTTGCTGGGTTCGGAGTGTGAGCTCGACCAGTGTTTCGTTGGCGCGCTTCAGGATGCTCTCGAAGTTGGCGGCCGCGCCGAGGTTGATCTCGAAAAGCTGGGCCATTTCCTTAGTGCGGGTGCTGATCTCCTGGAAAATGGTGTCGCACTCGGCCTCGGTGATGTTGTGCTGGTCGCGCAGGAAAGTTCGCACCTCGGCGAGGGCGGCGGTGGTGTTTTCGTCCACGAAGACATCAGCGCACCGGCTGGCGTAATAGACCACCTCGGTCAGCTTGCGCAAGGCGGGATCCTCTACGTCGGCGAAGCGATGATGAAACGCGACGGGAATGCTCAGAACAGGCGGGAGCTTCCACTGGCTGGTGAGGATGCCGGCGACGTCGGCATGGGTCATCTGCAGCGTGCTGGTTTCGACGACGACCAGCTCGGCGTGGTTTTTGGCATTTTCGTTTATTTCGCCGTATTGCTCCTCGAGCACCTGGTCGAGCACGAGCATGCCAATGTCCATAAGCAGGGCGGCCAAAAAGACTTCTTCCTGTTGGACGACGTTGAGCTTGCCGGCGAGGGTGTGCGCTGCGGTGGCGGCGTAGATGGACCGGCGCCAGTACGTGAGGTGCTTGAAGCCGCGTGCTTTTGTTTTGGTGAGGTTGGAGACCAGGGAGAAGCCCAGCACCAGCGTTTTGACGGATTGGAGGCCAAGGATGACCAGGGCGTGGCTGATCGTGCTGATGCTCTGGCTTCGGCCATAAAAGGTGGAATTCACGGTGCGGAGGATTTTGGAGGAGAGGGCGGGATCTTTGGAGATAATGCGTGCGATTTCGCCGAGATCGACCTGCTCCTTCTGGGCCATCTCCAGGACCTGGAGAGCAATGGCCGGCAGGGAGGGAAGTGAGGCGCACTGGCGGATGCGATTTACGACCGATTCGTTCATGTAAGGCTCGACCGAAGGCAAATAATGTCGCGGGCGGCAGGGAATGCGCCTGCGATAGCTCATTTCATATCGACGAAAACTTGCTGGCACTTTGTCATTGAAGGACAATGGGCACGGCTGGCCGGACGCGCGTGGACCGATAAGTGCTAGGCAATTAATGACGGCCTGCGCAGGGGGTCGCGAACGTTTCGCGGATTGGCACAGTTCGGGCGGAACGAGGATAATGGGTTCATCGGAGGTGGATGAAGTGAAGTCGTCGAACCGAAAGCGCAAGGCAGTGAAATCAAATCGCTCTAAATCGCAGAAGTCTAAAGGCGCCAAACCGCTCCCGCCCAAGCAAGGCCCGCCTAAGTTTGTCACGCGTAGCTCGGTTGCGGCCAAAGCACCGGTGGCGAAGGCGGACCTTCAGAAGCGCAAGGAGGGGAAAACGGCCAGGACAGTGGCCGGGGCAAAAAATGCTGCGACGCAGACCGTTGTGGCTCGCAAAGTGCCGCCGACGCCTAAGCCGCGGGCGTCGGTGGTGGGAGTGAAGTCAAAGACGACGACCCCGCGCAAAGGGACATCGTTGCCGGCGGACGTGCCGTCGGCGGCGCTGGCGACTCGGGCGGAGGAAATGGTGTCGGAGTGGGTGGAGGCAGCGAGCGTGGATTCAAAATCGGAGCACGGGGAAGGGACGCTGGTGGTGGCGATTGGCAATCCGTCATCGCCCAAGGGAGATCGCATGCGAACGTTAACTAGCGCGTTGCAACCGGCGACGGCCGCGATGGGGCCGGGAAATGCGGGGAATCAGTCGCCGCCGGCGGAATTATCAGAAAAGGCACCGGCGGCCGCGCCGACTCCAGTGCCTGAGCCTGCGCCGGCCGCACCCTCCACGGCGTCCGCGCCAGTACAGCAGGCGCCGCCCCCGGTGGTGCCGGCGAGTCGGTCGCAGCAGTTCACGCTGGAGCAGTCTGCCGCCGACGATCTCGGCACCGACCGCGGAGTTGGCCGAGCCATTGCCGCCGGCGACGTTTCCAGAGTCGCCGCGCCGGGCGATGCCTGCCTCGCCGGAAGAGAAGCCTTCGCCGCAGGCGCCGCTGCTATTCGAAATTGCGTGGGAGGTGTGCTGGCAGTTGGGCGGGATCTACACGGTGCTTCGCTCGAAGGCGGCCACCATGCTGGAGCATTGGGGGGACCGGTATTTTCTGATCGGTCCATACAACCCGCAGACGGCGGCGGTGGAGTTTGAAGAGCGGCCGACTGAAGGTTTCATCCGCGAGGCGCTGGATCGTCTGCGTGACGCAGGCATGCCGTGTCATTTTGGAAGGTGGCTGATTGCTGGCCGGCCAAACGTGATCCTGCTGGATTACCGGGCGCGGTATGGGTCGCTCGACAACGACAAGTATCTGTTGTGGAAAGACCACGGCGTATCGGTGGATCCGGGGGATGGGGAGGTGAACGAAGTTGTGGCGTTTGGGTTTGCCGTGGCGGAGTTTTTCCGGCAGTTGACGTCCGTGCGGCCTGACCTGCCGGTGCTGGCTCACTTTCACGAATGGATGGGGGGCGTGGCGGTGCCGCGCATCGCACATCTGCAGCTTCCGATGACGACGGTGTTCACCACCCATGCAACGCTATTGGGAAGGTATCTGGCCAGCGACAGCCCGGACTTCTATCAGAACCTGCCGTATGTGGACGCCGACGCGGAGGCGGCGCGATACAACATTTATTCACGGTTTGCGATTGAGCGGGCGGCGGCGCATGCATCAACCGTTTTCACCACGGTGAGCGAGGTAACTGCGCGGGAGGCGCAGCAGTTACTGGGGCGCTCGCCGGATGTGATCCTCCCCAATGGGCTGAACATCCAGCGGTTTTCGGCGATGCACGAATTCCAGAACCTGCACCAGCGATTTAAGGAGCAGATTCACCGGTTTGTAATGGGGCACTTTTTCCCCAGCTATACGTTTGATCTGGACAAAACGCTGTACGTATTTACCAGTGGGCGCTATGAGTATCGCAACAAGGGGATGGACATGTTCATCGAGGCGCTGCACCGGCTGAGCTGGCGGCTGCGCACTGCGCCGGAGCGGCGGACGGTGGTGGCATTCATCGTGACCCGCGCTCCGACGCGCAACATCAACGTGGGGGTGTTGCAGAACCAGACGATGTTTGAGGATCTGCGGCGGACATGTGATGTGGTGGAAAAGCAGATGGGGCGGCGCCTTTTTGAGGCGGCGGCCACGGGGCGCATGCCAACGTATGCGGAGCTGATGACGGACGATTCGCAGGTGCGCATCAAGCGGGCGCAGCATGCGTTTCGGAGTAATCGGCCGCCGACCATCGTGACGCATGATCTACAGGATGACGCGGGCGATCCGATCCTTCGGCATTTGCGGCATCGCGGTTTGTTCAATCACGCGGATGATCCGGTGAAGGTGGTGTTTCATCCAGAGTTTGTGACGGCCACCAGCCCGCTGCTACACATGGATTATGAGCAGTTCGTGCGCGGCTGCCACATGGGAATTTTCCCCAGCTATTACGAGCCTTGGGGGTATACGCCCATGGAGAGCGTGGCGCTGGGGCTGCCGGCCGTCACCACCGACCTGAGCGGCTTTGGAGCGTACGTGGAGCGGCATGTGAAGGACAGCACCAACCGGGGCATCTGCGTGCTGGACCGCAGCAACAAATCGTTCGATGAAACGACACAGGACCTGACTAATTACCTGTACGACTTCACGCAGATGAACCGGCGGCAGCGCATCGAGCTGCGCAACAACGTGGAACGACTGAGCGACATGTTTGACTGGTCGGCGCTGATTAAACATTACAACGAGGCGCATGAACTGGCGCTGTCGCGGCGTGGGCTTAAGACTGGGAAGATGGAGGTTCGGATGGTGTGAGTTTAGAGGGTGAGCTCTCCAAACAACTGATGAAGCGGCAGGGAAAATCCCGCAAGGACCTCGCCACCATCCAAGTCCTCATCTGGCTGGAGGACCCTGGAAGTCTGGGGGCTGGTATAGACGGTGACAAAGGGCGGATTCATCGACACAACCCAGACCAATCGGACGCCCGCGCGAAAGTAGTCGCTGAGCTTACGCGACATCTCCCCTTCGGTGTTGCTTTCGCTCAGCACCTCGACGGCCAGATCCGGGGCCAGCGCCGGCACCGGCTGCGCGGGAAGGCGGCGATCAGGCAGTTTCTCAATTGAGATGAATGCCGCGTCCGGGATTCGCACGACGCCTGGAAACAGCCGCATCATTCCATCAGCGCCGGTGACCACGCCAAGTTTGCGCGGGATAACAAACGCGCCAGCGCCGATAAGATGGCGCCGGCGATAATCGACTCGCGGAACCCCATCACTTTCTCCAATAAAACACCGTCCACCAGCTCGTAAAGGCGATTTTCATGTTGCTCAATGGCCGCGACGTCGTCGGAAGTCGCGGTGCCGGGAAGTGGAGAAAAGCGAATGCGATCGGCCGACACCCCGCCGAGGCTTCGCAGCAAATCAGCCAGGGTCAGGATCGGCGACGAATGATCGAGGAGGGTCGTCATTGGGAACATCCATGCTGCTGAGAAGGATTGTACGCCATTAACCCTCGTCCTCCACCATCGCGTCGATTCGGCTGAGCTGGCGGTGGCTGGTCCAGCCCAGGAGGATCCCCAGAATCGTGAAGCCAACGAAGAGGCCGGAGAAGATCCAGAGCATCCAGCGGGGGCGGGGATCATCCTCGGCCGTGACGACGGGGGGAATGATATGGCCGGCGGCCAGGGCGTTGGGGACGGCATAGACGATGAGCCAACTGATGATGATGGCAAAGGCGGCGAGGAAGACGAAGGCGGTGGTGATGCGGGGTGGCCGCTGCGAGCGGGGGCGGTCCAGTTCGTGAGGATGCATGTCGTACCTCGGCGGCCGGTGAGTTGGCCGGCCAGGGTGATCTACGATATGTGGTGAAGCGGGGCAAATTTCGCGAGCAGATCGGCGATGCGGAGGTGGGGGCGGGGGAGGGGATATTGGTCTAGTTTCTCCAATGCCACCCATGCGCGCGATTTATCACTGGTAGCAATTTTGGCGTTATCGGCTTCACAGGTAAGCACATCGAAGTGGTAGCGGCGGTGGGTGAGATCGTGTGAGACGGAGCCGAGCGGGCGGGGGTTATGGAGCTTGAGTTGGAGAGACCGGCCGACATGGGCGATGGCGGTGTCGTGATCAGGACATGGGCCGGTGGCGTCGATGGTGATGAACTGCCAGAGACTCGCCCACCGGCCGGTCGTGGGGCGCTGCTCGATCAGCCACTTGTCGGCGTGATGGATGCAGAGGGTGCGGCGCTGGATCAGCGGGCGCGGCTTGGCTTTGGCAGCGAGGGGAAGGCGGTCGGCAATGCCGGCCGCGAACGCTTCGCAGTGGGCGCGAACGGGGCAAAGGAGGCACTTGGGCGACTTGGGCGTGCAGACGGTTGCGCCCAGTTCCATCAGGGCGGAGTTGAAGTTGGCGACGTTCTTTTTTGGAAGAATTTCTTCGGCCCGTTGCCAGAGTACAGAGTTGATGGCCGGGGAACGGGGATCGGATTGGATTTTATCCAGGCGGCAGAGGACGCGGATGACGTTGCCGTCGAGGATGGGGGCGCGGACACCGAAGGCGAGGGAGGCAATGGCGCCTGCCGTGTATCGGCCGATGCCGGGGAGGGCGCGGAGGGTGGCGGGATCGGTGGGAAGCCGGCCGCTCATTTGTTCGGCAACAATTTTTGCAGTTGCATGAAGGTTGCGCGCGCGCGAATAATATCCAAGTCCCTGCCAGAGCCGCAGCACGTCCTGCTCATCCGCGGCCGCCAGGGCGGAAAGTGTCGGCAAGGCGGCGACGAAGCGGTGGAAATAAGGGACGACGGCTGACACCTGCGTCTGCTGAAGCATCGCTTCGCTTAATAGCACATGATACGGATTCGGAAACGAATCCTTTGACGCATCAGGATTTACACGCCATGGAAGGTCGCGGCGGGCGCCTTTGTACCACCGCAGCAGGCGGCGTTGAAATTTTGCGAGCGAGTCGAGCACTTCTCAATTGTAGGAGAAGGCGGAAGAAATGGAGGGTTGGGTCAAACTATCCAAGGGCCAGAGTTGCACAATTTGTATGCAATAGTTTCATTTTGGCTTGCATTGAAGTTCCTGCGTGGTAAGAAATGTGACGGGCGCAGCTTGTACATCTTACTGTTGTTTTGGGAACTTCATGGAGGAACCCCATGCGAAAGCCGACTGTCGATGATTACGTGCGTTTGGTAAAGGACATTCCGGAACTGGCGTTGCACCGCGGGGAGGTGGGCGTGGTGCGCAGCACCTGGTTTGCGCCGACGGAGGCGTTTGAGGTGGAATTCAGCCCAATTGGGCTGGAGCACCAGACCCGGGCGCTGCTGGTGGCCGAGCAGATTGCGGTGGAAGAAGGCCTGAGCGCCGCCCACGCAATATAACTCCGTCACAATCTGAATCACATCTGTTCTGGATGCTCAATGCCCAAAAGATCCAGGCCAACGGCCATGGTTCTAGCCGTGATATCGCATAACGCGAGGCGGCTGGAACGGGTGGGCTCCGGGCTTGTGAGCACCGGGCAATTCTCATAAAAGCCGCTGAACATCGAGGCCAGTTCGTACAGATAAGTGCAGAGGTGGTGGGGCTTGAGCTCGCGCGCGACCAGGTCGATCACATCGCCCAGGCGCAGAACGTGTTTTGCGAGGGACAGCTCGAAAGGCGATTGCAGTTGAAGCGCGCCGGTGGTGGAGTTATCGCCGGCCTTGCGGAAGATCGACTTGATGCGGGCATAGGCGTATTGGAGGTAGGGGCCGGTATTGCCGTCCATCGAGAGCATCTGATCCCACGAAAATTTGTAGTCGCTGACACGGTCCTTGGAGAGATCGGAGTATTTAACCGCGCCAATACCGACGGCTTCGGCGATGTCGTGGCGCTGCTGCGCGGGAAGGGCGGGGTTTTTGGAATCGACCAGCTCGCCAGCGCGTTTCACCGCCTCGTCGAGCAGGTCTTTCAATTTCACCGTGCCGCCGGAGCGGGTTTTAAAAGGCTTGCCGTCTTCGCCGAGCATGGTGCCAAAGGGAGCGTATTCGAGGAGCACATCATCGGCCCAGCCGGCGCGGCGGGCGGTTTCGAACACTTGGGCGAAATGCTGGGCCTGTCTTGAATCGTGGGTGTAGATAATGCGGCCGCGCGTGGAGATCGCTGGACGCGGAAGCGGATGGCGGCCAGATCGGTGGTGGCGTAGAGATAGCCGCCATCCTGCTTGCGGATGATCAGGGGGTTTTCGTAGCCGGGCGTTTCCACCACGATCGCGCCTTGTGATATCGCCGCGATGCCTTTTTTCTCGAGGTCGGTAACGACGTCGGAGAGGAAGGGGTTGTAAAAGGATTCGCCGCGCTCCAGCGGCTCTTTTTGGATGTTCGCGTCGGCAAGCTGGACGTTGAGGCGGTGATAGATCTGGCGCAGGTGGCGAGGGTAACCTCCCGCGCCCGCAGCCAGGCGAGATGCTCCTGCTCGTTGCTGGCTTCGTTTGGGTTTTGGATGAAGGTGGTGGTGAGGCGGGGCACATCGGCCAAGGCGTGATTCTGTTCGTCGATGATTTCTTTGGCGGCCTGAGGCGATTCGACCAGTGCGCCGACGAATTGGTAAACGCTTTCGAGAGCGGCCAGATCCAGCTTCAGTTCCCGCAGGTATGCTTCGAACAAATGGCCACGCGGATCCTGGGCGAGGAAGCGGCGATGGGCCTGGGCGACGCGCGCGACGATTTGGGATTGAGCGGCCGCGATCTTTGGCCAGTGTCGCGGCGGCCATGGATTCGACTTCGTTCTTCAGCACATCGCTTTGGCCGGCGTGTTCGTACATGGCGACGTACCACATGGCCAGCACCACTTTGCCGAACTGAGTGCCCCAGTCGCCGATGTGGTTTTGACGGATGACATCGTGCCCTTCGAAGGCGAGAACGCGGGAGATGGCGTCGCCGATGATGGTGCTGCGGAGATGGCCAACGTGCATCTGCTTGGCGACGTTCGGGCCGGAATAGTCGACGACGGTGGTGATGGGTTTGGGGGTGGGCTCGATGCCGAGGGCGCATCGGCGGCGGCGGCGGAGGCGAGCTGGTTGGCGAGCCACTGGGGACTGAGTCGGATGTTGATGAAGCCAGGGCCGGCGATGGTGATCTCACTGGCCATTTCACCAGGATCGAGCTTCGCTTTAATTTGTTCGGCGATGGCGCGGGGTTGGTTTTCTGGCCGGTGCGCTGGGCCAGCTGGCCGGAGAGTCCCATGGCGGCGTTGGATTGGTAGTCGCCGAATTTTTCATTTTGGGAGACGGTGACCAGTGGATCGGCGTCAAAGCCAACGGCCGCCCGGATGGCGGTGCGGAATGCTTTGTCGAGTTGGGAAACAATGCTTTGCATGCTGCTTAAAATCCTATGCGTTGAAACGAAAGAGGCGACACGTCAGGGCTGGGTGGCGGGGGCGAGGTGGCGGAATTTGTCCGGCCGGAGGGTTTGAGCCCCGCCCCCGCCAAAGCGGAGGTCAAGCTTTCGCCGCCCTTGGGCGCGAAGACGGCTTCGAGGTGGTGCAGGCCGGGCGACAGGGAAACGGGGAGGTAGTTCCATTTGTTGGCGGTGATGGGGGCGAGAGCATGATCGTCAATTTTCAGCGTCGCCTCACCGTTGAAGCGAAGCTGGAATTGATAGAGATCGTCGGCGGCGACGTCGACATAGCCGTCGAGGGAGAAGGGCTGGTTGTCCTTGAGTCCGGCCTTGCCGAGGGCTTCGTCGAGTGAGCCGGCATCGAGCGCGACGGCCGGGCGGGTGGAGGGGCGAAGGAGGAGGCCTTTGGTCAGTTTCTTTGGATCGACAGTTTTTGGCGGCAAGGGCGCGGAGGGTTGAAGCGTCACCTGGATGGGTTGGGCGGCGATGCGGGCTTGGCCGGTGTCGTTCAGGAGGGCGACGGGGAGGATGCGGATTGGGCCGGGGCCCAGGCGGGAAGTCTCGATTTCAACGTCCCCTTTTTCGCCGGCGATGCTGGCGATTTCTTCGTTGTTGTGGAGAAAGACGATGCGCTCGGCCGAGAGGCAGGTGGCCGAAAGCTTGAGGAGGGCGCCCGAGGCAAGCGTGGCCGGGGCGGCGGAGAGGGTGAGGCGTTTGCTCTTGTTGTTGACGGTGAGGGGGATTGTTTTGAACGACTGGGTTTGAATGGTGTCGCTGCCGATGGCGACGACGCGGAGGTCGTGATGGCCATCGGATAGTTTGGTGGTGTCAATGATGAAAGGTTTGCCCGAGGGGGCGACGGAGTAAGTGTGGCCATCCATGAGCAGCTCGTAATGGTCCAGAGGATACGGGGCCGGCTTGATGGAGGGGGTGAGGGTGATGACGCCGTTGGCTTCGCCGTCGTGCAGGTCGGCGATGGCGGCGCTGACGGCGGGGATGTTGGCCCACGGGCGGCAGAGCGGGTCGCCGAGAATGAGGAGCTGGTAGGGGCCGGTGAGGGATTGGTAGAAGGATTCGATGAGGGTAGCGCCCTGGGCGTAGTAATAGTGGATGAAGGGGTTGGGGAATTTTTGCTGAAGGGCATAAGGTTCGGTGACGGTGCCGCT
This sequence comes from uncultured Phycisphaerales bacterium, assembly GCA_963788015.1. Classification (GTDB taxonomy): domain Bacteria; phylum Planctomycetota; class Phycisphaerae; order Tepidisphaerales; family Tepidisphaeraceae; genus JBBRHH01. The sequence goes on along the minus strand of CAWBEY010000001.1, from coordinate 514,360 downwards.
GGTACCGGCGGCGCCGCGGCGGATGAATTCGGAGATGGGCGTCTGGCCGGCGTTTTGAACCATCACGCCGCCGGTGCTGGTGAGGTGTTCGCAGATCGCGCCGGGGAGAATGGTGCTGTTGGATTTTGACCAGTCGAAGCCGGCGATGCCGACCATCGCGCCGGCAACGTCCGGGCGATTTTCAGGAAGGACGCCTTTGGTGAGCTCGGCGCTGATGCCGAGCTTTTGGAGGGCATCGGCGGCGCCTTGGAAGCCCCACTGACGGGTGGTGGAACGGACGTCGCCGTTCACCATGTAAAAGATGGTGCCTTTGGGCCAGGAGCCGTCGGCCTGTTTGCCGCGGCGCAGGCAGTCGAGAACTTCACGCACAGAGTTGCCCCGGCCGCTGGTGACGCCGAGCATGATCGAGAGCATGTAGCGGTTGCCCGGCGGGCCACCTTCGGGCGTGACGCCCAGGGGCGCAAGGTTCAGGAGTGAGCCGTCGGCGGCCCAGGCATCGGCGCTATGGAAGGCGATGGGGGGCTGAATCTTGAGCGGGGGCGGCTTGATCTTGCCAAGCAGTTCCTTGAACTCTTTGCGTTCGCGCAGGGGCTTGAGATCGTCGTCGTCGCGCAGATGGCCGGCGTCCCAGAATCCGGCATCCACGGCGGCGGTGAGGGCGGCCGTCGCTTCATCAAGCTTATTCTCGTGCGCCAGAGAGCAGGCGAGATCGTATTGAAGCTCGTAAGACTTGGGATGTACCTTAACGATGCTGGCGAGAATGTCGGAGGCTTCGTGCCATTTTTTGTCGCGGACGAGGATAAGGGCCTGGCGGATTTGCTGCTGATCGGCTTCGGAGAATTTTTCTCGGCCAATGACAAGAACAGGGCGGGCGTAGTGATTGGTGGTGAGGTCAAGGTAGTTGATGTCTTTCGCCAACGCCTGCTGATAGAGATAAGTCAGGCCGTTAAGGGAGGCGACGGGGGTGATGACCTGCGGGAGCTTTTTGTCTTTCACGTCGGCGCTAATGTGGATGGCGTAGGGGATGTCGGAGGAGTAAGCGATGCAGTCGATCTGGCTGGTGAGACTGCGCTTAGCGATGGCTTCGAAGACGGGTTGGAGGATGAGCTTGCGAAAATCGTCGACGCCGATTTCTTCGTAGTTGGGGAGAGAGGCGAGGTGGAGCTCGATGACGTTGGAATCAGGGATGTCGCGTAGGGAAACGAATTCGTTGGCGATGGCGCGGGAGGCGAAGCTGTCGGCGTTAACGACAACGGCCGTGTTGTGCGGGCCAAGTGCGCGAGCGGGCGCGGCGATGCACAAGAGGGGGACGAGAATCAGGTGGAAGAGATTGGGCCTGGGCATGGCGGGTATGTTAATGATTGTCGTGCGGTGAGGGGACAAAGTTAATCGGGTATTTCCGGCGGGGAGGCGTCGGTGGCGGGTCGTTCGATGGGGGAGTTGAGCCTGATGGTGTTTTTGGTTTCGCCGCCCGTCTGTAAATAAAACCGGCCATCGATTGTGCCAGCGTCAATGGTGTCTTTGGCTTCCCAGATTGCGCCTGAGGCCGTGAAGCGGGCTTTGATAAGGCTCGTCCATTTGCCATCAAGGGTATGGACCCAGCCATTGCTAAAAAGCGCGCGGCGAGACTCATTACGCGCTTTTCGTGTCGCGGCGGAAGTCTTCGACAAAGGAGTAATAGCCGCGAATATTGCCGCCGGTTTTGCCGGTGAAGGTGCCGAAGGTGGCCAGATGTTTCCATGTTTTGGATTCGGTGAGATAGAACCAGGCCGCATAAGCGGTGCGCTCTTTGTCGGTAACCGAGCGGACCGCGAAGCGACAGGTTTCGCCAATTTTCCAATCGTAGTCCATCATGCACTGCCCGCCCGTGCCTTCGCCGCCGAAGCGCTTGATGCGAACATCCTCGGCCTGAAACGGGACCTCGACGCGCTGGTCGCCGACGACGGCCTTGGGATCGTTTTGATCGCCCGGATCCCAGACGGAGAAGATGACCACCTTTTTGCCATTGGCCAATTCCTGAATGCCGAAGTAGCCGTGCTGGAAACCGCACGCCATGAAATAGCTGCCGGGGTGGGACTCGGCGACGCATAGCTCATTGTACAAAACGTCGGCGTCCGGGGCGGTGTAGGCAAGGTGGACGGAGCGGGCGGCACGGGGGGCGGGGAGGGTGCCGGGGCGCGTGGTGGGATCGGCGGCGCTGGCGGCGAGTGTTGATGACAGGACCAAGAGGACGATGGCGATGAGGTTCATGGGCATGTTGTTATACTCGCCGCCCGCATGTTTGAAGAGATTCCCACGCCCTGCATTTTGATTGACGCCACCATCGTGCGGCGAAACCTGGAGCGGATGGCGGCATACGCGCAGGGGCATGGTCTAAACCTTCGGCCACACACCAAGACGCACAAGTCGCTTTTGATCGGGCGGATGCAGATAGAGATGGGGGCGGTGGGGCTGACGGTGGCCAAGCCGGGGGAGGCGCAGGTGATGGCGGGCGCGGCGAACGATCTGCTGATGGCCTACCCGGCCGTTGATCCGCGGCGGTGTGCGGAATTGGCGGAGCTTGCGCGAAGGGTGACGCTGCGCGTGGCGATCGATTCCACAACGGCGGTCGACGCGCTGGCGCAGGCGGCGCGGGGGGCGGGAGTTGTTATCGGGATTTTGATTGACCTGGACGTCGGATTACATCGCACGGGAGTGCAGACGCCGGCGGAAGCGCTGGTGCTGGCGCAATACGTAGCGGGGCACAAGGGGCTGCGGCTGGATGGGATCATGTTTTATCCGGGTCACGCACCGGCCGATCCTGGGAAGCAGTCGCCGGCGCTTCATGCCGTTGAAGAGAAGCTGGCGGAGACGATTGACCTTTGGGGCAAGGTCGGGCTCGAGGCGAAGATTGTTTCTGGGGGATCGACGCCCAGCGCCGGGCAGTCGCACCTGGTGAAGCACGCGACGGAGATTCGGCCAGGCACTTACGTGTTTAATGACATGAACGGGGTGTACGGCGGATCGGCGCGGCTGGAAGATTGCGCAGCGCCGCATCATCTCCACCGTCATCAGCACGGCCGTGCCGGGGCAGATTGTGCTGGATGCGGGAACCAAAACACTCACCAGCGACCGCTGCTCGCCCGAGCCGGATTCGGGGCATGGATACATTGTGGAATACCCGACGGCGAAGATCGCCAAGTTGACGGAGGAGCACGCACAGGTGGATGTTGGTGGTTGCGCCGCCGTGCCGACGGTGGGGCAGCGCGTTACCATCATTCCCAATCACATCTGCCCCTGCGTGAACTTGCAGGACAGCGTGTGGTGGCACGAGCCGGGGCAGGCGCCCCGATCGATTCCAGTGGATGCGCGGGCGGGTGTTTTAGATTTTGCCCAACATGAGTAAGACGATTCCGATCATCGATGCGCATTTGGATCTGGCGTGGAACGCGCTGTCGTTCAATCGGGATTTGACGCTTGAGGTAGAGCAGATTCGGGCCGGCGAAGCAGGAATGACCGACGAGCCGGCGCGGGGGCGAAATACGGTAAGCTTGCCGGAACTGCGGCGGGCGGGGGTGCGGGTTTGCGTGGGAACGTTGCTGGCGCGGGGCGGGCCGGAGCAGGCGCGGCGCAGCGGCTATAAGCGAACCGATCTGGATTATGTCCACCCGTCGATTGCATACGCGGCGGCCCAGGGACAACTGGCGTATTACAAGCTGCTGGAGCGGCAGGGACACATCCGCTTCATCCGCACCGCCCGCGAGCTGGAGGCGCACTGGGCGCTGGCGGATGGACCGCTGGGACTGATTCTGAGCATGGAAGGGACAGACCCGATTGTGACGCCGCAGCAGGCGGGAGAGTGGTGGGAGGCAGGCTTGCGGGCGGCCGGGTTCGCGCATTATGGCCGTGGACAGCACGCGTACGGCACGGGCGTGGACGGGCCGCTAAGTGCGCAAGGGTTGGCACTGCTGCGCGAGTTTTCAAAATTCGGAATGATTCTAGATGTCACGCACCTGTGCGACACCAGCATGGCACAGGCTCTGGACGTTTTTCAGGGCCCGGTGCTTGCGAGCCATCACAACTGCCGGGCGCTCGTGCCGGGCGACCGGCAATTGAGCGATGAGCAGATCAAGCGATTAGTAGAACGGGGGGCGGTGATTGGCACAGCGCTGGATGCTTGGATGCTTTATCCAGGATGGGAACGCGGGAAGACTTCGCCTGAGGCGGTGGGGTTGGAGGCAGTGGCGGAGCATATTGAGCGGGTATGTCAACTCGCAGGCGATGCGCGGCACGCCGCGATTGGGAGCGATCTGGACGGAGGATTCGGGACAGAGCAGACGCCGCGCGATTTGAACACGATCAGCGACTTGCAGAAGCTTGGCCCGATTTTGCGCGCCAGGGGAATGAGCCAAGCCGACGTCGATCTGGTATTCCACGGCAATTGGCTGCGATTTTTCCGGCAGGCGCTGCCGACGTGAGCGGCCAGGCGAACATCCTTTGATCTGGAGCACACACGTGACACCTGACGAAAAGCTGGCGGCGCTGGGCTATCCGCTTGATCGCAATCTGTCGGCCGGTGCGATTTACAGGCCGGTGGTGATCGACGGCACGACGATTTACGTATCGGGGTGCGTGCCATTCGACGGCGACAAGAACCTGGTGAGCCGTGGGAAAGTACCATCACAGATCTCCCTCGATGAGGCTCGCAAGGCCGCTGCGTTGTGCGCGGCCAATGTGCTGCGGGTGGTGCGGCAGGAAATCGGATCCCTCTCGCGCATCGAGCGGGTGTTGCGCGTGACGGGCTATGTGAACAGTGATGCGGATTTCACCGACCAGCACCTGGTCATCAACGGCGCATCGCAATTGTTCGTAGACGTATTCGGAGAGGCCGGGTGGCACGCCCGCAGCGCCGTTGGCACAGCGCAGCTGCCGCTGGGATCGAGCGTGGAAGTGGAAGCAATTCTGAAACTGAGACTGACATGATGGCTAAACACGAAGTCACCAATACACGAAGGGGAACTCGAATGCGCCGCACTGGTGGGATGCGCTGTTGCGGCCTTTGCATGCTGCGCGCTCTCGTGTCAGTCTGGGAAGGAAGAGGGTGGGAAGGCAAATCTATCGAACGCCACGCAGCCGGCACCGGCAACTACGCTTTCCTCGACCGCGCCAGCGCGAATTTGAATGCCGCTGGACGGATGAGCCCATCACGCTGGATGGCAAGGCCGACGAGAAGGCCTGGTCGCATGCGCAGGTGATCGATAATTTTGAGATGCCGTGGGTGCGAAACGGCAATCGCAAGCCGCACACGGCGACGAAGGCGAAGCTGCTTTGGGACCGCGAGTATCTTTATTATTACGCGGACATGGAGGACACCGACCTCTACGCCGACATCACCGAGCACAACGGGCCGATCTGGAACAACGACGCGTTTGAGCTGTTTTTTAAGCCGGCCGACGACAAGCCCGGCTATTACGAGTTTGAAGTGTCGCCGGCCAACGCGGCCATGGAATTGTTTCTGCCGTCGCGCACATCAGGGGGATACGAGCGATATAAAAACCTCACGCACATCGAGCACAAAACAGCCGTGGCGCTGCGCGGAACGCTGAACCACTGGCAGGACACCGACAAGGGTTGGTCGGTGGAAGGCAGGATTCAGTGGTGCGACCTTGCGCCGACGGGCGGTCGGCCCAATGTGGATGAAGTCTGGAAGTTCGCGGCCTGCCGCGTGGACGTTTCTGTGGGGGTGGAAGGGCCGGAACTTATCGACATGTGCGCCGCTGTCGCAGGCGAGTTTTCATCGGTATGAGGAGTACGCGCCGCTGCGGTTTGTCGGTCCGAGCAGTGCTACGAGCACCAGGCGTTACGGCATCGAGCAGCGTGTTGCGTGGGACACATCGCGCGTGGTGGGGTATCCCGATCCACCGCTGCCGTACACAGTGGCAAAGGCTTTCCCTGACCTGAAGGTCAAGCAGCCGCTTTATGTTTTGGAGGAGCCGGAGGGTGGGACTCTGCTGGTGCTGCAGCACCTTGGGGCGGGGGCGGGTCCATCGAGGCTGCTGAGGATCAAGAACGATCCAGGCGTCAAAACTGACGATGCCGAAACGGTGCTGGACATGGACCGGCTGTCGATGGGCATGGCGTTTCATCCGGATTTTGCCCACAACGGATACTTGTACATTTTCAGCAACGGACCGGTGGACGCGGACAACAAGCAGGACCGGATTTCGAGGTTTACGGTTGGTCACCACGGCCAGATCGAACCCAAGTCGGAAGTGGTGGTGCTGGAGTGGGATTCCAACGGCCACAACGGCGGCGACCTTGCTTTCGGGCCGGATGGATATCTTTATGCGGCCGGCGGCGACGGCACGAGTGATTCGGATGCCAATTTGCGCGGGCAGGACTTGCACTATCTCACGTCGGCGATGATCCGCATCGACGTGGACCACCCGGAGGGCGGGAAGAATTATTCGGTGCCGGAGGACAACCCGTTTTTGCAGACGCCCGGCGCTCGGCCTGAGATCTGGGCCTATGGTTTTCGCAATCCCTGGCGGCTGACGTATGACCTCCGAAGCAACCAGCTGTGGGTCGGGCAGAACGGCCAGGATATGTACGAGCAGGTTTATCTGGTACGCCGGGGGGAGAACTGTGGATGGAGCCGCTACGAGGGGAGCCACCCGTTTAACCTGGGGCGAGCCCAGGGACCGACCCCAATTACGCCGCCGACGGCCGAGCATTCGCATCGGGAGATGCGGTCGCTGACGGGGGGCGTGGTTTATCATGGGACGAAATTTCCAGAGCTGGACGGCGCTTTTATCTACGGCGATTTTTCCACAGGGCGAATCTGGGGCATCAAGCACGACGGGGCAAAAGTCCAATGGAATCGCGAGCTGGCCCGAACGACGCTGCAGATCACCAGCTTTCGCGAGCTGGCCAGCGGCGATCTGCTGGTAGTCGATCATGAAGGAGCGCTGTATGGTCTGACGCCGTCGCCGCGCGATCCTGCCACACGCGCGTTTCCGCGGAAGCTGAGTGAGACAGGACTTTTTTCCAGCGTGAAAGGTCACGTTCCGCACCCGGGGCTGATTCCGTATTCGGTCAACGCGCCCCTCTGGTCGGATGGGGCGGCCAAGGAGCGTTTTCTCGCTTTGCCGCCCGACACGACGATGGACGTGTCGCCAACGCGCGGATGGGATTTGCCCGAGGGGGCGGTGCTGGTGAAAAGTTTCTCGCTGGAACAGGAGGAGGGAAAGCCAGAATCGCACCGTTACGTTGAGACGCGATTGTTGACCAAACAGCAGGGGCAGTGGGCCGGATATTCGTATGTGTGGAACGACGAGCAGACCGAGGCGACCCTGGTGGAGGCGGCCGGTCTCGATCGCGACTACACCATCCGCGATGCAAGCATCCCAGGCGGCCAGCGCGTGCAGCGGTGGCATTACCCCAGCCGTACCGAGTGCATGGTGTGCCACACTCGCGCTTCTAACTTTGTGCTGGGGATCAACACGCTCCAGCTCGACAGGGAGCATGATTACGGCCCGGTGCGCGATAATCAGCTTCGCGTGCTGGAACACCTGGGGCTGCTTCACGTCGATTACATGACCTATGCGCAAAGCGCCCTCTATAAGCAATTCCGAGACGCGGGCGATGACAACAAGGAGGCCGATCGCCGGCTGGCAGAGGTGGTTGCAACGCGGCTTCAGCGCGAGCCGGAAAAATCGACGCTGCTGTTCGCGCGGCCGGAAACGATGAAGCATCTGGTGGACCCGTATGACCCGAAGGCGGATTTGGAGCTGCGGGCACGGTCGTATCTTCAGTCCAACTGCGCAATTTGCCACGTGGACGCAGGCGGGGGCAATTCGCTGCTGAACCTGGAGTTTGATCAAACGCACGAGAAGATGCGCATCTTCGACGTTGCGCCGCAGCATGACACCTTCGGCATCGAGGGGGCCCGCCTGGTTGCAGCCGGCCATCCAGAAAATTCAATCCTGTACCAGCGCCTGATGCGACGCGGACAAGGACAGATGCCGCCGCTGGCGACGTCCATTCCTGATGAGCAGGCATTAAAGATGTTGCGCGAGTGGATCGAGCAGATGAAGCCGGAGAGTGCACCAAGCCCGCAATGACAGAGGTTGCGAGCGCACGTTTGAGGTGAACATGACGACAAGAATATCAATCGCACTCCTGCTTTGTTGGATGATGGCGCCAATGGCACGCGCCGAAAACGCCCCCGCCACAGCCCCGGCCACGCGGCCCACGGCGCGGCAGATCGTTGATCGAATCAAACAGAACGTACACGTCCCCTGGAACCCGGTGACGGTGGACACTTTTAAGGCCGGCGATCCGGACACGCCCATCACCGGCATCGCCACCACGCATCTGGCCACCCTCGACGTGCTGCAACGGGCGGCCGCCAACGGGAAGAACCTTGTCATTTCCCACGAGCCGGTTTTCTACAATCATCTGGATCGAACCGAGCCGCTGGCGGGCGACGCGGTGCTGGCTGAGAAGCGTGCGTTTATCGAGAAGAACCACATAGTGGTGTTTCGCTTTCACGATCACTGGCACCGGCGTCAGCCGGATGGAATCAACGAGGGCGTCTTCCGCAAGATGGGGTGGGAAAGGTTTCTACGCGCGGATGAGACGGCGCTTTTTGACGTGCCGGAAACAACGCTCAAGGAGATGGCGGATCAGCTTAAGGAAAGGCTGGGCGCGTCGGTGGTGCGGGCGGTGGGGAACCCAAAGGCGAAGTTTACGAAAGTCGCCATGCTCCCGGGCGCGGCCGGATCGGCCACGCAGATCAAGATGCTGGAGCGGGATGACGTGGAGGTGCTGCTGATCGGTGAGACGCCGGAATGGGAAACCGTCGAATACGTGCGCGACGCCATCACCGAGGGCAAGGCCAAGGCGCTGGTCCTGCTGGGGCACGCCAATTCTGAAGAAGCGGGCATGGAGAACTGCGCCACGTGGCTGCGGGGATTTGTGACGGACGTGCCGGTGGAATTCATCCCCGCGAAGGATCCGTTCTGGACGGCCGAGCCGACGAAGATCGAGCGGTAAGTAGCGACTGGAAAAGGCAGTCTGAGGTGGGAAGAAGTTTGGGCCTCCCCGCCCGCGATCCATCCTGCGTATGTTGATGTTCCGCGTAGCGCGGCACGTCATGTTTTATTTCTTTGCCATCTTCGCGTTCGTCATTGTGATCTTTCTGATTCTGCTCGTGCTGTTTGAGCCGGGGCTGGAATACAAGGTGCATGCGCCCGAGCACGAGCTGGGATCTGAAGAGTTTCTGTGCCTGCTGGGGGCGCTGTCGGATGCGCAGGTGCATCGCGATAGCCGGATTGAGGTGTTAACCAACGGCGACGTCTTTTATGAGGCACAGCTTGAGGCCATTCGCAGTGCGGGGCGGAGCATCAACCTGGAGGCGTACATTTTTCGCCGGGACGTCATCGGCCAGCGGTTTGTGGACGCGCTGGCGGAACGGGCGCGGGCGGGCGTGAAGGTGAATGTGATTGTCGATGCGGTGGGAAGTCTCACCACCTGGGACAGCACCTTCAAACCGCTGCGCGACGCCGGCGGCCGGGTGCAATGGTATCAGCCGTTGCGCTCTCTCCACCTTCAAGCGCTTCAACAACCGCACCCACCGCGAGCTGCTCATCGTGGATGGCGAAGTAGGCTTCATCGGCGGGGCGGGCATCGGCGATAATTGGCTCGGTGGCATCGGCAGGGACCCCATGTGGCGCGACACCGTGTTTCGCGTCAGCGGCGACTTGGCCATCGGACTGCAAACGACGTTTTCAGAAAACTGGTTGGAAGCGGCCGAGGAAATACTCATCGGCGACGACTATTTCTCTGCCTGTGTGCAGGACACGCAGGACGACGGCGTGAAGTCTGAAGACGAGGCTGTGGGCCTGGTGGTCATCAGCACGCCTTCGGCCGGCCGTTCCACGCGCTCGCGTGTGCTGTTTCAAGTGCTGCTGGCTTCGGCCAAACAGACCATCCACATCAACTCCCCTTACTTCCTCCCCGACCGCAGTGTGCGGTGCGAGTTGATTAAGGCCGTGGAACGCGGCGTGAAGGTCAAAATCATCACGCCGGGGAAGCACAGTGATCATGTCCTGACCCGCAACGCCAGCCGCCGAAGATATGGTGAACTGCTGAAAGGCGGCGCGGAGATTTATGAGTATGAGCCATCCATGATTCACGTGAAGGCGCTGGTGATCGACGGTATCTGGAACGTGGTGGGCTCAACCAACTTCGACAGCCGGTCATTTGGTTTGAATGATGAAGTAAACCTGGCCGTGCGAAACGGGCCGCTGGCAACGCGCCTGACGGAAGACTTTCAGGGCGACCTGCAGCAGAGCCGCCGCATCACACTGGAAGAGTGGCGCAGGCGGCCGGTGCATGAGCGCATCCTGGAAACCCTCGGTCGCCTAATTGAGCGGCAACAATAGTGGCGGCTACTGCCCCCATTGCACGGATCGGCGGGGATTAAGGCTCTCGAGGCGAGACATTTCAGGGGGCGTGAGCTTGTCAGGAAAGTCCCGGACGATGCGCCAGTTTCTCAAGCCCGCTGCAAGGCCGCGAAGGCACGCGAGGAGTTGGAAGTTCTTCATCCCTTTGAGGAGGTAGACGGCCGAATAGACGGTGATCTTGCGCACGCGCGTCTTCAGGGGGTAGTAGCGATAGCAGATCCAGATGCGGTTGCGGATCTGGTAGTACCAGTACATCTTGCTGCGCCCGCCGGTCACCGCGCGAGCGATGATAGACCGGCACTGTCGCCGCAGTAGCCGACGCGATATCCAGCGCCGGATCATGCGGATGGAGAGATCGACTTCCTCGTTGTAGATCCACAACAGCGCCCAGAACCCGCCGGCCTTGCGCATCGCATCGGCCCGCACGAGCGCCGGCCGCGCTGAAAGAGTAGGTGTCGAAGCTTGAGCGGCCAAACTTGCTCGTACGGCTGGGCATAAATCCACTGGTCGATCTTCCGGGTGAACCAGTTCATCACCCGCAGGCCAAGAATGCCAAGGTCCGGCTGGGCTTCCATTATTGAAACGGCTTTGCCAATGCCGCGCCGGGAGATGAAGGCGTCGCTGTCCAGGAAGAGCAGATATTTTCCGCCTGCGGATTTAAGGCCGATATTACGGGCCTCGGCGGGGCCGAGATTTTGGGGAAGTTGAATCAGGGTGATGCCGGACGCGCTGGCAAGAAACTCGCGCGAGCCGTCCGTTGATCCATTGTCCACCACGATGATTTCGACGTTGGAATACCCCGGCGCTTGAGAAAGCCGAGGTTCATGCGGATGTCGGCCAGGCGGTTGTAGCTGATGATGATGATGCTGACCAGCGGAGCATTGGGAGACGCTACGTGGGGAAAGGCATCGGGGGTGCGGGGCAAGGAAGTTCTCCAGGAACGTGCGACGGGTGGATGGACTTTACCACCGGCAAAGAGGACCGCAAATTAGGAAGCGGCCGTCGCTCGAAGCGCGACGCCGTTACAGTCCGTACAAGCGCATCGGCCGGCCGGGGTTTTGGGTTATCGGCTGCGCCTGGGCATTGCTTTTTGCTCCCGCGAAATAATCCCGGGCTATCTTTTGGCAACGCACCGGCGGCCTCGCGACGCGCCAAATGGCGTGGCGGCGCGAGGAACCCGCGAGGGCACACAGGAGATCTTATGTACAATTGGAAGCGACTTAGTTGCAAAATTGATGAGTGATGAACGCGGCGGCGAGACGCTGGAATATGCGATGCTGCTGGCGTTCCTGGTCTTGGGGTCCCTGCTGGCTTTGACAGCGTTTGCCCCGCGCGTGGTTCACCGATGGACGGCGATCAGGGACATATTGTGATCCAGTAATCAGTTGACGCGGAATGCACTGGGTGCAAGCAGGATGGCCGCCGCTTTCGGAGACGAAGGCTGCGGGCTGGGCGGCGGCGACATCTCCAGATCCGCCAATTGCTGCTGAATCCGCTCAATTTTCACCTGATTCACGATCTGCTCCGCCTGAGATACCAGGGGAAGGTTCTTGCGGTAGTTGTCCAACTGCTGGCGGAGCTGTTGGACTGTCGCAGCCTGCGTGTGAACTTTTCTGGCAACCGGCATATCAACCTTTCGATAACGAACTCAGGGCACACAGAAAGAGTGATACGCATCCCGGCCGGCCGGGGTCATATTTTTCTGGATATTTTTCGGAAACCGCAGTTGGAGTGGCGATGGGGTGAAACGTTCCCGATAGGGGTCGAACCTATAACCTTCGGCTTCGGAGGCCGACGCTCTATCCAATTGAGCTACGGGAACTTCAGCAGCACATTTTGGATTGTAGCGGACTGATTTGGGGTGTCCAACAGCAGGGCGATCTTACCCGTGCATCGAGATGCTGGCTTCCATGCGGGCGTTGGGGGCGGGCATGTCTAGTTTGCTGGCGGCGTCGGCGGCCTTTTGCCGGCCTACCTGCTGGAGCAGCAATGACCACGTTTCGCGCTGATATCGCAGCACGTCGAGGGCCTCGTCCAATGGGGCGATCTGATGGCCGGTGCTGGCTTCGATGAGTTTTTTGAAGGCGTAGGTGTAGAGCGCGGCGAGCTTGCCGCAGAGCTCTGGGTAGACGTCGTGCTTCAGGGAGCAGGATAGCTCCGTCAGGATCTTTTGCACGCGGCCGATCAGGTTGTAGCTTTGCTCGAAATTCTTCTGCTCCAGGGCCACGCGGGCCTGCTCGGTGAAGCGCAATGCCCCGTCGTACAGCATCATCTGCAGTTGCTCGGGCGTTGCCGTCAGCACCTTGGTACGCAGATAGTTTTGAGCGATCTGTGGGTTCATAGTCGATCCATCACAATCCTGTGTCTGTTCAAGTATCGGCTGGCAACATCCCGCTCATTAAGGGTCTATGCGTCAGGCGGCCGTCGAGGTGGTCTTTGAAGAACTCGAAGTAGTCGGGGGAGAGGGCGGTGAGGCGGTGATGGTGCCCAGCGAGCCCAGCGCCTGCTGCTGACTTTGCAGCCCTGCCAAGACGCTTTCCATGTTTGCGAACTGAGTCTCCAGGCGCGTGCGCTTGGCGGCCAGCAGATCGTCAAGACTTTTGATGCGGTCTTGGAATTGGGTAGTGCGATCGTCGAGAGTTTTTCCTTCGAGCGTCACCAGGCCATTCGCGGGATCAACCAGGCGCTTGAGGTTTGCCTGCATCACAGCGGCGATGCCGGTGTCGGCCTGGGAGAACAGGGCTTCGACGGCCTTGGGATCGTCGGCGTAGGCGGATTTGAACTTGTCCTGATCGAAGCTGAGGACGGCTTTGTCGCCGATGGTGATGCCGATGTCGGCGAGGATTTTGAACTTTCCCGCGCCCTTCACCACGGTGTTGAGCATGGCGTAGATTTCGGTCTGAATCTGGTCGGTGGTGGAGTCGCCCAGCAGGAGGCCGGGCTTGTTGGTGGTGGTGTCAAAACTGGTGAGGGTTTTGATTTTGGTGACGAGCTTGTTGAAGTTGTCGGTGAAGTCGCCCAACTCTTTGACGACGTTGTCGCTGGTGCGCGTGACGCCCAGCGTTACGGGCTTGTCGCTGGTGCCGTGCAGTTCGACGGTGACGCCCTTGATCACGTTGGCGAGCTGGTTTTTGCTGCTGGTGATGAGGATTGGCTCGGCGGAGTCGGCGCCGCCGAGGAAGACGGCGGCGTCCTGGGCTTCGACGAGGTTGCGGGTTTGGATGCCGCTGGCGCCGCCGTCGAAGCTGACGCGGCCGGCGCGGCCGGAGTTTTTGGAGCTGAGGGAAAGGCGGAAAGGGGCCTGGCCGGAGCCATCGTTGATGATGCTGGCGCTGACGCCAAACCCAAGCGTGTTGATCTTGTTCTGCGCGCTGGTGAGCGTGTCATTCTGATCGAGGGTGATGGTTTTTTCGTACGAGCCGTCCAGGGTGGTGGCCGTCGCGGTGCCGCTGATGTTCAGGTCGGCGGCGGCCGTTCCGCTGTCATCCACCACCTTCAGCTTGGCCGCACCGTTGGCGGTGTCGGTAAGAAGCAGGCCGTCGCCGTTGGCGTTGATGGAGGCAGTGACGCCGATGCCGCGGGAGTTGATCAGCGAGATGAGCTGCCCAACGGTCTGCGTGTTGCCGTTGCTGAGATCGACGTCGGCGGTTTTGCCGGCCGAATCGGTGAGCGTGAATTTGGTTTGTGCGATCCCTTTGCCGCCGTTGAGATCTGAGAGAAGGCTGGTTTCGCTGAACCATTTGCGCTGAAGATTAGCACCGTTGATCTGGACGTCGCTGGTGTTGGCAACGAGGCCGAGCTGCTGGGCGCTCGTGCCGCTGACGTCGGCCACGACGAGATTGCCGGCCGATCCGGTGCTGTCGCTGATCTGTATTCCATTGCCTGACTGCTTCAACGACGCCTTGATGCCAAGGGCGCCCGGGCCGGCGGCGGCGTTGATCTTGTCGATGATGTCCTGGACGCTGGCCGAGCCGGCCAGGTTGATCGTGGCGGAATGCCCGGCCTTGTCGGTGATGCTGAAAGCGCCCAGCGAGGACAATCCGGCCCCGCCTTTCAGTGATGAAAGGAGAACGGTGTTCAGCGATGCCTGGATGGCGGTGCCGTTGATCGTTCCGCTGCCACTGCTTTGAATCCCCAGATCAGCGGCGGCCTGGGAGTTGTTGAGTGCGCTGACGGACAACGAGCCGCCGGCCGAGTCGGTGAGCGTGATGCCATGGGCGCCGTTGGCGAGGGATGCTTTCACGGCCCCTGATGTGGCGGAGTTGATGGCGTCGGCCACCTGGCCCAGGTTGGCCAGGTTGTGGATGGTGACGTCATGGGCAGCGCCGTGGGAATCGACGATTCGAAAGTCGGCCGCACCGTTTGCGTCGCGCACGCCTCGGGCATCGTTTAAGCTGGAAAGGGTGGTGGCTCGACCCAGGAAATTGATGGAAGTTCCGGTGATGACCGTGTCGGCGACGTTGTTGACCAGCCCGAGATCGGCGGCGGCGTTGCCGTCGCCCAGGTCCTGCACGACGAGGTTACCCGTGGTTTGGCCGCTGGTGTCGCTGAGGACGATGCCATCGTGATCGATCTTGGCGCGCACGGAAATGTCCAGCGATGTATTGATCTTGCGCACCACGTCGTCGAGTGAGACGGCGTTGGTGATGTCGATGACGTCTGATTTGCCGCTGCGGTCGGTGATGCGGAACTGGCCGCGCCGCACGCCCGCGCCGCCGTTTAAGGCCGAGAGAGGAGTCTGGGAGGAAAGCTCGCCGCCGCCTTCTTCGATGGTGATGGTTCCACCGCCGACTTTAACGGAGGTGGGATCGACGAAGCCGGTGCTGATGCTTTGCTGCGTGGTGACGAGGCGCGTGACCTGGAACTGGAAAGAGCCGGTGGCCGCGTTGGGAGCGGCCGTTGCGCTGAGGACATTTTCGTCGCTGCTGGTGGCCTGCGACTGCTGAAAAGTCTCTGCTTTGCCCAAGTCAGTGGCCGCGGTGTTGAGCGTGCCCAGTTGCGTGGCCAGATCAGTATAAGCGGCCTTCTGGTCGCTGATCCCTTTGACGCGTGCCTGCAGCAGGGTGACCGGGCGCTGCTCAATGGCCATCAACTGGTCGATGATCGACGAGGTGTTGATGCCGCTGACGAGCCCGATGCCAGAAGTAATCTGTCCCATGAGATGTTAATCGTCCAAGTTGGAGAGGCTGTGCAGGTTCAATGGCCGGTGAATGGGAATATTGGCACAGTTGTTAGTTATCGGAACTTGGGGGGTGGGGGGTGAATAATTTGAGGTTCGTAGTCAGTAGTCAGTAGTCGGTAGTTACTGGGCAGTGGGCAGTGGGCAAGGAGGCAGGATGAATGGAGGAGACGGGGGGGGGCGGGTTGGTGGGTGGGTATTTTGTTTTAGCCACTGAGGACACTGAGGAAGAGGGGAGTGGGGAAGTTAGAAGTATGAAGGAAGAAGGATGAATGGGGGAGAGGGGGGTGTGGGTTGGGGGGCGGGATGGTGGTCGGTTTTGGGGCGCTTTTTGGTGTTGTAAATGAGTTGGGCAGGGGGTTTTGGGAGGGGGGTGAGTGTTGACAAGGGTTTAGGGCGAAATGGGTTTTTAAAAAACGGCGTGGTTCAAAACAGGGTAGTAATTGGGGACCCGTAAGCGAGGAGGGCGCGCAAAATGACCGACTCCCTGCGATGATGAGGTTGAACAAACTTCACACCGAAAGGAATCGGTCATGGTTGCTTCTATCACCGGCAGGATGCCAACGCAAAGTCTCTGTCCCGCTAAACTCCTCACCCCTGTTCAACGCCAAGCCATTTCCCTGGCGGTCCTGGGAGGTGCAAACGTCACCGCCATGGCCCGGGATCACTCCGTCAGTTGCAAGTTCTGCCAACAGCAGGCGTCCAGGGCCAGGACCGCGCTGCACCAGGCCTTCACGCCCGAGCCTCCTGATGAGCAGGTGCTGTTTAACCTGCCGGTCACCCCTGCGTGGATCCGGCAGTTTGCACTGGCCCAGACCCTCATTGGCCATACCTCCGGCCGGGGTGTGCTGGATATCCTGAACTGCGTCTTTGATTATCAGGGCCTTAGCCACGGCTCACTGCACAACCTGCTGATCCAGGCGGCCGCCAAGGCACAGGCGATTAACGACATGCAGGACCTTTCGAGCGTCCAGGTGGGGCTGTTTGATGAGATCTATCAGACGGATCAACCGGTTCTGGTGGGGATGGACGCCGCCAGCACCTACTGCTTTCTGCTGAGCCTCGAAGAGCATTGTGACCAGACCACCTGGGGGACGCGTCTGTTGGAACTATCAGAAGGGCATGGCCTAAACCCGCGGTTCACCATCGCCGACAACGGCCAGGGGTTTCGGGCCGGACAAAAGGCTGCCTGGGACCAGAAGCCCTGCCATGGGGATGCGTTTCATGTGGATATGGAGTGGAGCGAGATCATCGGCTTACTGGAAACCGCGCTTATGCGGCCCTGGAGGCCTGCCAGAAGCTGGAGCGTCAGGTCCGATCACTTGAAAGGGAAATCAGCCTCGAAGCCTATAAGAAGCTGAAGAAAATCCAGTCGCAACTGGAGGCAGGGCGACTGGAGGCAAAGGCCCGCGTGCAACTGGCTGATGACCTGACGCTGCTGGGCAAATGGATGAAACATGACGTTTTGGCTTTGGCCGGAAGCGATCTGCCAACGCGTGAGGCTCTGTTTGACTTTGTCGTGCAGGAACTCAAGAGCCGCCAGCACCTGTGCCCCGACCGGCTGATTCGCCTGGGCCGGGGGATGGTTCTCCAGCGCCGCCAACTGCTGAGTTTCGTGGGCTACCTTGACAGCCAGTGGGAGCAGATCGCTCAGGACCAGCAGGTTCCGGCCTATCTGGTGTCGGAGGTTTGCGCCCTGGAGGGGCTTGACCCGATGCGGCACTTGTACTGGCAGAAGCACGCGGCTCTGGCCAGCAGGCTGGGAGAAAGCTTTGGCACGGTGCACGGCGGCGGTGAAATGGGTGCTGGCCAGCCGCCCCGCTGCTCATCGCTGGTGGAGAATCTCAACGGGCGTCTGCGGCACTACTTTTCATTGCGCAGGCAACTGGGGCCGGCCTATCTGCATCTGCTGCGTTTCTTCTTGAACCATCATCCCTACGAGCGGAGCCGGCGGCCCGAGCGGGTGGGCAAGACTCCAGCCCAGTTGCTGGGCCAGGAGCATCCGCATTGGCTAAAGATGCTGGGCTACACGCCCTACTCCCGCAACTGAGCAGGGCTATCCCCTTGCCCCCATCCAGAGATTCTTCTCCGGGCCGCGTCATTCGCGGCAGAGTGTTCCCATGCACATTGCTACCCAAGAAGGGCCGGTTTTGAACCACGCCGCTTTTTACAAGCCACTTTTGGCCTAAACCCTTGTCAATCCTCACCCCCCCCCTCCCAAAACCCCCTGCGCAACTCAATTACAACAGCAAACAACGCCCCAAAACCGACCATCATCCCGCCGGCCACCCCACACCCCCTCGCCTCCATTCATCCTTCTTCCTTCCTGCTTCGAACTTCCCCATCCCCCTCTTCCTCTGTCCACTGTGGCCTCTGTGGCTCCTCTCCTCCCATTCCAACTCCCCATCACCGCCTCCTCAAAAATCCATTTGCATCCTCTCAGGGTTAATTCGATATCCCTCCTGTCGCCAAGGAGTATCAGTCATGCAGATCGAGATGAAAAACAACGCGTCCAATAAGTCCAACCAGCCGGCCATGAAGTCATGGGATGATCGCAATGCGATGCTCCTCGAAAGCCTCGAAGAGCGTCAGATGATGACCGTGACCCTCGCAACGGCCACCACGGTGATTAAGCCCCCTGTGCAGGCCTCAGCCCACTTTGGATCCACCACCGCCGCTTATGGGTCGTACATCTATGTGGGTTCCTACAACGCCAATCAGGGGGCGACCGGCGCGGGGTGCGTGCGGCAGTACAGCACCACCGGAACGCTGGTTCGCACCATCACCAAGCCCTCGGCCGCCGCCTACGACTACTTTGGTAGCTGCGTCGCCACGACATCGGATGGGAATCTGCTGGCCGCAGCTTACAACGCCAATGGCGGAGCGGCCACGTCCGGTATCGCGTACATGTTCAACAGCTCAGGGACGCTGGTGACGACGTTCAAGGATCCCAGCCCAACGGCCGGCGAAAATTTCGGCGCGTCCATGGTCGGCGTCGGCACCAGCTATGTCTTGATCGGCGCATCGTGCAAGAACAGCAATGCCGGCGTGGCCTATCTGTTCAACCGCAGCACGGGCGCGGTGCTGGCCACCTACACCAATCCCACGGCCGGCAGCCAGTATTTCGGATGCTCGGTGGCGGCCTTCGGCAACAACCCTATCGTCGGCGATTACTACGACAACCGCACGGCCGCGCAGTCAGGGGCAGTCTATATGTTCGATGGGTCGCTTACGTGGCACGGTCAAGACCGCCATGCACACCTTCGACAATCCCACGCCGGCCGCGGGTGAGGAGTTTGGATATTCCATTGCCTCAAACGGCACGCAGATCTTGATCGGCGCTGCATACGATGGCGGCCACGGCGCGGCCTATCTGTTCAACGGCAGCACCTTCGCCATTCAGGCCACCTATGTCGATCCGCACAACACCAGCGGCGATCAGTTTGGAGCTTCGGTCGCCCTCAACGCATCGCGCAGTCTTGATCGGCGCTCCCGGCGACAACACCGGTGCGGCGCACAGTGGCCAGGCCTATCAGTACGACCTCAACGGCGCCATGCTCTACACGCTGAACAATCCCACCCCGGCGGCCAACGACAACTTTGGCGCTCCGGTTTCTCTCTTCGGGACGGGCACGAGCATCATTGGCGCTCCGAATGATGACACGGCGGCCACCGACGCGGGGCGGTTTATGCCTTCAGCACAACCTGAGTGCGAAAGGGGGCAGGATTGATAGGACTAAAAGACAAAGAACCCTTGGCTTCGCGCCCAGGGGTTCTTTTTTGGTTATCGGCCATGTTCGTAAGTGAAGCACTAATAAGTAGTTGTTCCCAGACGCGAAAAAAAGTTTCGTAAACTGGGCAAATTCGGGTTGACGGGGTTTGGGGATGCCCGTATTAAGTGCCTCACGATTGGGCTTGGCTGTATTTGCCTCGATTTATCGTAGTTGTCCATCCTGGATCAAGCGGCTGCTGTCCTTCCCGAGTGTGGCGGCCGCAATAGAAGCTGGAAAGACGTCACAACTTTCCAACGGCTTCGGGCGTATCACACGCCTGCCAAGTTTCGCGGCCAACACCGCAAACAGGCACCCCGGGACATCGGCGAAATTCCATCGCCGTCGTGGACAAACAAAGCGTCGAAAATAACCAAAACCGCCCCTTGATTGGGGTCTCACTCTTACTGCACCTCTACCTATGACGAAGCAAGAGAATATCACCGCGTCGATTCCCTGCACCTTTTCCGTCGAGAAGCTCGAAGGCCGGCAAATGCTGTCGGGTCAACCCTGGGGCGTATGGCCCAAGGTGATCCGCCAGGACGCCGCCGTCGCCGCTTATCCAAACATTACCGGCCAGGGCGAAACCATCGCCGTCATTGACGGAGGTGTCGATCTGAACCATCCGCTGATGGCTGGAAAATTCATCCAAGGCTGGAACTTCCTCAACAACAACAGCAACTCCGGCCTGACCCCCGGCGCCGAGCCACACGGCACGGGCACGGCCGGCGTGATCGCCGCCAACGGATATTACTTTGGCGGCTCATACTTCCAGGGCATTGCCCCGGGCGTGAAGATCATCTCACTCAAGCAGCACAGCAACACGGGTGTGAGAGCGGCGATGGACTGGGTCATCCAGAATCGTTATCGGTACAACATCGTGGGCATTTCGATGGTGGATTACATCGATTCGGGGCCGTACCGGTCGATCTATTCCGGCGAGATGCAAACGCTTGCAAACATGGGCGTGTTCATCGGCGAGCCCGCCGGGAACAACGGCGCTTATTCGCCGATTCATAATCCAGGGCTGGACGCCAATCTGTACGTTGCAAGCGGCACGACGATGGGCGATCAGATGCCCTTCTCGGCCCAGCGCGGCAATGGAGTGGATCTGCTGGCGCCCAGCGAATACGTCACCATTCCGTACGACACCAATGGCCGCCCGATTGAGACCAATTATGCACAGGGCACGAGTTGGGCAGCGCCGCAGATGGTGGGAGCGGCGGCATTGGTCAAGCAGGTGAATTCGAATTTCACGCCCGGCCAGATCATGCAGATCCTGAAGGACAGCGGCAAGAAAATTTACGATGGGATCTCGCACCAGACCTATTCGCGGCTGGACCTCTATGCCGCGATCACCATGGCATATCAGCGGTCGGGGCAGGCCGGGCATGTCGTGCCGCCGTCGGCGGTGCAGACTCCGCCGCCGCCACCCCCACCCGCATCGCCTCCGCCGCCGGTGGTGTTCACCCCCTCGATCATCCAGATTGAGGCCGAGAACTACGATCAAGGCGGGGAAGGACACGCCTATCACGACAATGAAGCCCAGAACCTGGGCGGCGTGTTCCGGACCGGTGAGGGCGTTGACCTTGGCGCCACGCAGGATGCGGGCGGCGGGTATGCGGTCGGCTGGGCGCATGCCGGCGAGTGGATCAACTACACGATCAATGTCACGAAGGCCGGCACTTATAAGCTGGATATCCGCAATGGCGGCATCGGCAATGGCGGCAACTACCATGTCAACATTGATGGAGCCAACAAGACCGGCTCGATGACCGTTGCCAACACCAACAGTTGGCAGGGTTATCAGACGCAGACCAAGACCGGAATCTACCTGACGGCCGGGAAGCACACGCTCCAGTTGAACTTCGAAACCAACGGGCAGTGGGGCTATACCGGGAATTTCAACTGGATGAAGCTCACGCAGACCGCATAAGCCGCTGTAAGACTTTGAGATAGAGACGGCCGCCCTTTTCCTGAGGGCGGCTGTTCTCATTTTCCCCTCACGCTCGTTACAATATACCCCTCTTGAACGGTGGGCCCCGTCGGCGGCACGATGTTTAGCGGCCACGGGCAGAAAATCCAGGTGTACGTTGCTATTGTGAGGTGCGACCGCGAAGTTTTCATGGAGCGGAGATTGTGTTTCGTAACTTTTCTGGTGTGAGACCTATGGCATTGCCAACCTTTACTATCGACTCGCTGGAAGCACGCCGCCTGATGGCGTACTTTGATGGATACGCCATTATGATCGGGCAGGACCGGGCCGTTCAGGATTTCCCGAAGCTGGACGGGTCCGGCGAGACCGTCATCATTATCGATCATGGGGTGGACTACAACCATCCGTCGCTGGGCCATGGATTTGGCGCCAAGGTGGTGGGCGGCTACGACTTTATTGACAATGACAACGACCCCAACGTCGGCAATTCCAAAACTGGCACGTTTGAAGAGCCGCACGGCACGGGCGTGGCGGGTGTGATCGCGGCCGATGGGTATATCTTTAATCGGCGCTATTTCCAGGGGATCGCGCCGCACGTGCATATCATCGCCCTGCGCAGGAAAACAGCCGTGAAGTGAAGGCGTCGCTGGATTGGGTGATCAATAACTTCAGCCGGATCCCCAATCTGGCGGCAATTAACATCACCGACTTCCTGGGCTCGGGGCATTTTCCGACGGCGTACGATTCTGAGCTGAACAAATTGGCGTCGATGGGCGTGTTCATGACCACGCCCGTGGGCAACGGCGATTTGCCCATCGAAAATCCGGCCACCAACCCGAGCGTCTTTGGCGTGGGTGGCGTCGATCACAGCGGCAACGTCTGGAAAGGAAGCCGGCGCGGGCCGGCCATGAAGTTGGTTGCGCCGGCCGATAGCGTGACGCTGACTTACAACCATACACCAGACTACGCGCCGATTTACACGTCGGCCGGGCAGGGCACAAGTTGGGCCAGCGCAAGCGTGGCCGGCACCGCGGTGCTGATTAAGCAGATCAACCAGAATTTCAATGCCAAACAGATCGCGTCGATCCTTCAAGACAGTGGGCATGATGTGTT
The DNA here is from genome assembly GCA_963788015.1 of uncultured Phycisphaerales bacterium. GTDB lineage: Bacteria > Planctomycetota > Phycisphaerae > Tepidisphaerales > Tepidisphaeraceae > JBBRHH01. The sequence continues at coordinate 491,914 of CAWBEY010000001.1, read as the reverse complement.
CGACCCAATCAGCAACCTGACCTACAAACGCCTCGATGTGGATGCGGCGTTGAAGCTGGCATATGAGCGGTCGGGATTGGTGATTGATCCAGGCGGGCCCGGCGCAGCCGGAAAAGCCGTTTAAGGTGCAGCCGTTTAAGAATGGATCCCTGGTTGTTCAGGCCGAGAATTTTGATATCGGCGGCGAAGGCGTGGCGTATCACGACACCGATCCCAACAACCGCGGCAACTTGTATCGGGTGAGCGGAGTTGACTTGTACAACTTCAAGTCGGGAAAAGGGTCCGGCATTTTTGTGGGGGCGACACAGCCTGGGGAGTTTCTTAACTACACGGTCACGATCCCAAAAACGGGGAAGTACGATCTGTCATTCGTGGTGGCATCGAGCGGCGCGGGTGGGAAGTTTCACATGAACGTGGATGGCGCCAATCGTACGAAGACGCTGGTGGTGCCAAACACCAAAGGCGGTGCGAAGTTCGCCACGATCACGAAGAAGAGCGTACGACTGAAGGCCGGCAAGCACGTGCTGCAGATCGCCTTCGACGCGGCCGGAGTGGGCGGTTCTGTTGGGCATTTTGACTCGTTCTCGATCAAGGCGATTGCCTGATGCCTTGACGGTCAGCGCGACGAACGTAGCATCGAAGGACCGTGTCTTATGCACCGCCACGCCTGATAGCCTGCTTCACCGTGCTTGCGGTGTTGATTGCTAATGTGGAATGTACTTGTATCGCCGCCATTGCAAGTACATCCGCGCCTGTCACACAGATTTCAAATTGTCCTGATCACTCTGCTCCATGCTGCCAGAACAGCCATCACCGCGCAGAGGGCCAACATCCCCACTCTCAGCCGTGCAAGCCGAATTGTGGGCATTGCCGGCAGGCGGTGAGTAGCGAGGCCCTTCAACATTTGGACGTGTCACCCTTCTCATCTCAGCATTGGATCTCTACGCTGATAATGGGTGCTCCGTCGAGCTGCCCGGCCGTCTACGCCGGCACCCCATCCCATCTTAATGCTGGCACCCTGCCGCCACCCAACCATTACGCCACGCTCTTGCACCTGCACTGCGCTGAATATCTGATCCTCCCCCGGCGCAGTGCGATTTCTCGCTACATCCACATCCGTGACTGCCGTGCAGTCCAGGGAGGAATTTTATGATTATCCGCAGACTTATCGTGTTCTTTCCCCTTTCAGGTTTTTCGGCGCTGGTGGGATGCGCATCCGTTCCTCCGGAAGCCGGCTTTGGGACGTACAGAAGGACGTGCAGGAACAAACGGGCATGCGCGTCGAATGGGATCGCACCCAGAAGGCCCAGCGCGAGAACAAAGAGGCGATCGGAACACTGCTGCGCTCGGACTTGACCGTGAACAGCGCCGTGCAGATTGCGCTACTCAACAACCGATCGCTCCAGGCCAGTTATGAGGAACTTGGCATCGCACAAGCCGAGTTTGTCGAGGCAGGCCTGCCGAGAAACCCGACAGTTTCTGTGGAGGCGCGGTTTCCAAAATATCATGTCATCCCACTGGAGTTCGACGTCACGCAGAGCTTTCTGGACCTGTTGTTCCTTCCGCAGCGCAAGAGGGCGGCCGGGGCCGCCTTCGAAGCGACGAAGCATCGCGTGGTTGCGGAGGTCCTGAATACCGCTGCCCATACCTCGCGGGCTTTTTATCAGGTGCAAGGGGCGGGGCAGTTGGTCGAGATGCGGCGCGGCATCACACGGGCGGCCGAAGCATCGTTCGAGGCCGCCCGCGCCCTGCGCGAGGCTGGGAATGTCACGGCGCTGGTGCTGGCAAACCAACAGGCGCTATACGAGCAATCGAAGCTGGAACTAGCCAAGGCCGAGGCACAGGAGCTTGATGCAAGAGAGGAACTGACAGCGCAACTGGGACTGTGGGGCGCAGATATTCCATGGACAATCGAGCCGCGACTCCCAATGCTCCCAGCCGATGCGTTTTCCGCCCCTGCGCTCGAGGCGCTTGGCATAACACGACGACCCGACCTCGCGGCAGCCCGACAGGACGTGGAGGCCGCTGCGCAGAGACTTGGACTCAGCAGCTTTAGCGCACTGGGCGACGTAAATGTCGGCGGCCATTACGAGCGCGATGCCGACGGCACCACAACTATTGGCCCGGCCATCAGCTTTCCACTGCCGATTTTCAACCAGGGTCAGCCTGCGATCGCGGCGGCGCAGGCACGCTTTCGGCAGAGCCAGCGCCGGTATGAGGCGCTGGGCGTAGAGATACGGTCGCAGATTCGGCGGGCGCGCAATCAGATGTCGGCCGCCCGCGATCGCGCAGAGCGCCTTGGCCGCGTGGTCGTTCCATTGCGGCATCAGATCGTGCAGCAGGAGCAACTGCAGTTCAATGCGATGCAGGTGGGGGTTTTCGAACTGCTCCAGGCCAGGCAAGGCGAAATCGACGCCGGCCGCGAGTACGTCGAGGCGTTACAGGAGTATTGGATCGCCCGCGCGGAATTGGAACGAACCATCGGCGGCCGTCTGCCGGCGGCTTCGGCGACCACGCAGGCAACGCAACCGACCACCACCCAAGAATCCCACCATCACCATCACGGAGAATAAAATGATCTCAAGAAGACAAGCAATGACGAACGGGGCAGCGGCGCTGGCAGGCGGCGGGATGCTGCTGACTGGCATTCAACTGGCGCACGCCGCGCCGCAACCCGCGCCTATGGATCAGGCCATGCCGCCGGGGCGGCCGGGGCAGGACTATACACCCGTCATTACGCCCAATGGCGTCTCGCTCCCATTCAAGGTCATCGAAGGCGTGAAAGTCTTCCACCTCATCGCCGAGGAGATAGAGCACGAATTCGCGCCAGGGCTGCGGGCAAAATGCTGGGGCTACAACGGTCGAACCCCCGGCCCCACCATTGAAGTCGTCGAAGGCGACCACATCCGCGTCTACGTCACCAACCGCCTTCCTGAGCCGACCAGCGTTCACTGGCACGGCATATTGCTCCCCAACGGCATGGACGGCGTCGCGGGCCTGAACCAGAAGCCAATCGCGCCTGGCGAAACGTTCAAGTACGAGTTCACGCTGCGACAGCACGGCACGCACATGTACCACCCCCACTTCGACGAGATGACTCAGATGGGGCTGGGCATGATGGGCGCGTTCATCATTCATCCGCGCAACTTGAAGGTGAAGCCCGACCGCGACTTCGCGATCATGCTGAGTGAATGGCGGATCGACCCCGGCACCAGCCGGCCAAATCCCATGGAGATGCTCGAGTTCAACGTGCTGACGATGAACTCCAAGGCATTCCCCGGCACCGCGCCTCTGGTCGCAAAGCTGGGCGACCGCGTGAAGATCCGCCTGATGAACCTGGGCGCGATGGACCATCACCCGATCCACTTGCACGGCTATGACTTCAAGGTCACCGAGACGGATGGCGGTGACGTGCCGGAATCGGCGCAGTCGCCGACCAACACGGTGCTGGTGGCCGTAGGTCAGACGCGCGCGTTTGAATTTATCGCGGATGAGCCGGGCGATTGGGCCATGCACTGTCACATGTCCCATCACGTGATGAACCAGATGGGGCACAACGCGGCCAACATGATTGGAGTAAAGGCCGGCAAGCTCGATGAAAAGATGCGAAACCTGCTGCCGGCCTACATGACCATGGGCGACACCGGCATGGGGGACATGGCAATGATGGAAATGCCCGCTCCCGAAAACAGCATCCCAATGGTGGGCGGCAAAGGCCCCCTGGGCAGCATCGACATGGGAGGGATGTTTACCGTCTTCAAGGTTCGAAAAGGGATCACGACCTACGATGACCCGGGCTGGTATCAGCATCCGCCCGGGACACTGGCATCGGCGGCGTCGGCAGAGGAGATGCAGCGCGATGGGATCGAAGCGGCCAGCAAAAGGCCGTCGTAGGCACCTCAGAGGCAGCGCCTGGTCAGGAGGGGTTGGCATGATGCCGATGAAGAAGATGAAGGCGTTTGACGCCGGGGGCGCGGCCGACGTCCCGTAAATATTCGTTTTTCCAAGCGGCTCGGGGATCGCCAAAGTGAGGCTGACGATGGTTCCGATTGATCTTTCAGGACGAGTATGTGTGGTGACGGGAGGATCGGGCGAGCTTGGCCGGGTGATGGCGCGGCACGTTGTCGCAGGCCGGGGCGGATATTGCGATCCATTATCATCAGAATGAATCGCGGCGCGGGACTTGTTGGGGGAGGTGCAGCGGATGGGGCAGCGGGCGATCGTGGTGCAGGCCGACGTGACGGATCTGGATCAGGTGATGCGGATGCGCGATGAGGTGCGGGCGCAGCTTGGGGTGGCCGACATTATCGTGAACAATGCGATCGTTCAGTACAAGTGGGTGAGCGTGCTGGAGCAACCGGCCGCGGATTATGAGAGCCAGTTTCGCTCGTGCGTGCTGCACAATGTGTATATGGCCAAGGCGTTTGTGCCGTCGATGACCCAGCAGAAGTGGGGGCGGGTGATAGCGATAAACACCGAATGCGCCATGCAGAATTTCCCCACACAGTCGGCCTATGTTTCCGGAAAGCGCGGGATGGACGGCGTATTGCGCGTGCTGGCGAAAGAAGTGGGAGAACACCAGGTGACGGTGAACCAGGTGGCGCCCGGCTGGATGATCAGCGACCGCGACCGCACCAACGGCACCGAGCGCAGCGAGGCGTACGACAAGGCCGTGCCGCTCAGGCGGCGCGGAACCGATCAGGATATCGCCAATGCGGTGACGTTTCTGGCGTCGGATATGGCCAGCTATATCACCGGGGCTTATCTGCCGGTGTGCGGCGGGAATGTGATGCCGGGAATCTGAATCAAGCGTCTATTTGGAAGGGAAATCGGGCGAGCGGGTGGGGGCGAAGTAGATTTCGCTGGTGCGGTTTAGACGTTCTGATACGAGATCGTCGTCCAAATTTGCCTGGGCGGTGACTGGCCAAGTCAGGGTCGGGGCGGACGGGGCGGTGGGGTCGTTGATTGCCTTGGGGCTTTGGAAGATCCAGGCGCGGTCGGCGAGATTTTCTTCGATGAAGGAGCGGGTAACGGTTGGGCCGCCTTCGACGAGGAGGTGGGTGACGCCCTGCGCGTGGAGGTGGTGGAGGAGGTGGGGGAGTGAGAGTTGGCCGGGGGACGAGGTGGGGAGCGGGACGACGTTGACGCCATGCGAGCCGAGTTGTTCGCGCCGCTGGGCGCTGATCGCGCATCGCGTCATCGGAGCAATAGACAATAACCGGCGATTCGCGGGCGGTGTGGCAAATCTTGGACGTGCTCGGCAGGCGGAGATCGGAGTCGAGGATGATGCGGCGCAAGGGGCGCAGCTGTTCAACGTCGCGGGCGGTCAGGAGCGGATCGTCGATGAGGATGGTGTTGATGCCGACGAGGATGGCATCGCAGCGGGCGCGAAGCTGATGCGTGTGGCGGCGTGAAAGGGCGTTGCTGATGGGCAGCGGCGCGCCGTTGTGGCCGGCGACTTTTAGATCGGCCGACTGAGCCCATTTGAGCGTCACGTACGGGCGGGCGTGGAGGACCGACGCGAAGAAGGGGGCGTTGAGCTGCTGGGCTTCGGATTGAAGCAGCCCAAGCTCGACGTGGATGTTGGCGGCGCGAAGCTGCGCGATGCCCTGGCCGGCCACGCTGGGGTTGGGGTCGAGGCAGGCGACAACCACGCGCGCGATGTTCGCCATGGATGAGGGCGGGGACGCAGGGGGGGTTTTTTTGTTGGTGTGGCAGCAGGGTTCGAGGGTGACGTAGGCGGTTGCGCCGGCGGGGGATTCGGTGCAGGCGGCGAGTGCTTCGCGCTCGGCGTGGGGGAGGCCAAAGGCGCGGTGGTAGCCTTCGCCGATGATGCGGCCGCCCTGAGTGATGACGCAGCCGACCATCGGGTTGGGCTCGACCCGGCCCCGGCCTTGGGCTGCCAGCACGAGGGCGCGTTGCATCATGCCAAAGTCGGTAGTCCTAGATGGAGGTAAATTGTGCAAATGCCTCCGTGGCGGAGAACCACATTCAGGAGGAGACTCTGGCCGGCGATACAGCGTCGGCCTGGTGGGGCTGGTGTCGGCTGAACAGGCTGTAGGCGATCATCAGGGCGACGCCGGTACAGAGGAGGATGTCGGCGACGTTGAAAATCCAGGGGAAGAAGTTTGGCCAGCGCGGGAGGGCGTGGATCATGTCGCGAACGAACTTGTAGTGGATGCGGTCGTACATGTTCCCCAGCACGCCCGCGAGCAGGACGCCCAGGAGAAACTGGTAAAAGCGCTGTCGGCCGCTGGTGGCGAAAAGATAGGTGAGGAAGACAATGGCGGCGATGGAGATGACGACGAAGAGGGTAACGAAGTGCTGGCCGATGCCAAAGACCGCGCCGTAGTTTCGGGTCACCTGAAAATGAAGGTAGCCGGGGATGAACTCATTGACAGCAGGCTGGCCGTCCAGGCCGTCGATGCGATCGAGGGTGTTGAAGGCGTAAGCCTTGGTCCAGAGGTCGAGGCCCAGGCCCGCGATGGTGGTGAGGATAAAGCGGCCCAGGGCGGCGGGGGAGCGGAAATTGGTGGTCGGGATGGGGATCATGAAAGTTTGCGCCATGGGCGCAGGATAGGGCGCCGGGGCGTAGTGACGGTATGGAACATGAGATGAATTATCTACGGAACAGTCCCTTTTCCTGCATGCGGGCGTGCTCGATGGAGAAGCGGGCCCACGGCTGGGCTTCGAGGCGGGGCTTGCCGATGGGCTTGTTGGTGCCTTCGCAAGTGCCATAGGTGCCGTTTTCGATCTTCGCGATGGCCACGTCAATTTCGCGCAGGAGCTGGCGGTCTTTTTCCATCAGCCCCAGCGTGAACTCCTGGTTGAAGTTGTCGGTGCCCTGGTCGGCCATGTGATCCGGAAGATTTGAAAGGTTGCCCATGCCCGGCCCGCCGCCCTGCAGTGCTTCATCTTCCATGGATTGAACGTCGCCGAAAAGTTCGCGGCGCTTTTCGAGCAGGAGGTTGCGGAAGTAGTCCACTTCGCGGGAAGTAAGCCCGGCCAGATTCTTTGCGCCTTGCCAGGCTGGGGAGTTTGCGACACGGGACGCGCGGCCTGCGGAGGGGCGCAGATTGCTGCACCTGCGGCCGAGGAGTTGGAGTGGCGCGGACAACAGCCTTGGGCACGGCCTTGGCGACAGGCTTGGCGGCCGGGACGGGCTTGGAAGCGCGCTTAATGACGGTCGCTTTGGAAGCGGGGACTTTGGACACCGGGTGTTTGGATGCAGGGGCTTTGGAGACGGACGCTTTAGTGGCGGGCCGTTTGGACGCGACGGGCCTGGCAGATTTTTTCGGAGCCGATTTAGATTTTTGGGCCGGCTTGGGCACTTTTTTTACAACCTTGGCAGGGGGTGATTTTTTGGAAGTCTTGGACTTGGGAGCGGCCTTGGTGGAGGGCTTGCGCGATGTTGACTTGGCCACTGATTTTCCCTCTTTCTGGGCTAATTCCTGCCTCGAAAAACGCTGCCAAAGCGAGTGCCGTGGCAGGACGAAGGGCAGATAAGATACCACGATTTGCCGGAATTTGTCAAGTTGCAGCCGAAACACCCCGCATGTCGCAGGTCTTTACACAATCGGCAGCTAAAGAAGCACCGGCACCCAGACGGCGCTCAAACTCATGGACGGTCCTCTCACATGGCCCTTCACCCCCACCGCCCAATCACTCGCCAAATAACCGTTGTCGGCCACCATCTACCAAACCCAGCCCCCTTCCCATTATGATCCCAACCGCGCACCCTAAAACCTCCCAACATCACCACACCCCATGCACCCCCTCCTCGCCATCCTCGGCCTCCTCCTACTTCTCCTCGCCGCCTTCGACCTCCTCTGGACCACCTTCCTCGAAGGTGCAGGCCCCATCTCCCGCCGCATCAGCAACGCCGTCGGCTGCCTCCTCCTCCGCATGAACGCGCAGCGAAAGTCCCGCCGCATCATCATGTCGGCCGGCCTCTTCACCGTCATGTCCACCATGTTCGTATGGACCCTCCTCATCTGGGCCGGCTGGTCCCTCATCTTCAACGCCAGCCCCCAAGCCGTCGTCTTCGCCGCCAACGATCAACCCGCCTCTCCCCTCGAGCGCATCTATTTCGCCGGCACCACCATCACCACCCTGGGCCTCGGCGACTTTCGCCCCGTCGGCCACTTCTGGCAAATCGCCACCGCACTCGCCGCCGGCAGCGGCTTTGTCTTCTTTGGCCTGGCCATCGCCTACATCGTCCCCGTCATCGCCGCCGCCACCCAGAAACGCCAAGTCGCTGTCTGCATCTGGAGCCTTGGCCGATCCCCCGACGACATCATCACCCGCGCCTGGAACGGCGTTGACACCACCGCCCTTGGCCCCCATCTCGTCCAGCTCACCGCCCTCCTGGCCATGCTCGGCGAAAGCCATCTCACCTACCCCGTCCTCCATTACTTCCACAGCTCCAAGCGCTCGTCGGCCGTCGCCCCCAGCGTTGCCGCCCTCGACGAAGCCCTCACCGTCCTCGAATGCGGCCTCGAAAAAGGGTGCAGTCTCGACCTCCCCGCCCTGGGCGCCGCCCGCGAATCCATCAGCGAATTCCTCCGCACCCTCAAGCCCGCCCTCATCCAGGCCGCCGACACCGCCCCGCCCGCCCCCAGCCTCGCCCTCCTGCGCCAATCCGGCATCCCCGTCGTCGATGATGCACTGTTCCACGAAGCCGTCGCCTCCCTCGCCCCCCGCCGCCGCCTCCTACTGGCCCTGGTCCACAACGAAGGCTGGCGCTGGCACGACGTCTGGCCTCCCGATGGCCCCCAGCCCGTCGATTCCTCCATGTCCGATCTCACCGGCCAACACGCCCCACCCCCCGAAAAGAAACTCTTCTAAACCCTCCGCCCCCGCTCCCCCTCGCCCCGACGACAACACCCCGCCAATGACACCACCCGCCCCTTCTGTATAATCGCCTCCCATGGATGAAGGACTTCGCAAGCAGTTTGTTCCCGGCGCCAGGGTCGTCGTAACCCAGCAGATCGCCATGCGCAAAACCGCCTGGACCAACGAAACCCGCGGCACCATCGTCGATTACCAGCAGCACCCACCGGAAGCTGGTTCGCCCATTCCAAAGGCGACAAGCTCTGGCTCGACCGCCTCGTCCTCCGCAAGGAAGACGGCGAAATCACCACCCTCAACCTCGACGAATACAGCCGCGTCGAAATTCTCGGCCAAAACCCCGCCGCCGCCGGCCCAACCCATGTCGCCGAAACCGGCTCCGAAGCCACATATAATCCTCTCCGCAACTCGCCGCACCCGTCCCCAAATCCCGCACTCCATGCACGCCGCCATCTTCGGACTCATCGTCGCCGATCTCATCGCCGAGCCGATGGACCTCCGCCATCCCCCCGCCCCCGGCGGCCTGCACCTCCTCAACTCCATCACCCTCACCACCGGCGGCAACGTCTGCAACACCGGCCTCGCCATGGCCAAGCTCGGCATGAACGTCGCCGCCGCCGGGCTGGTCGGCAAAGACGTCCTGGGCGCCGCCGTCCTCGACCGCCTCCAGCTCCAGCCGGCCTCGACACCTCCGGCCGTCTTCGAACCACCCGACGCCCAAACCAGCGCCACCGTCGTCGCCGTCGAACCCGGCGGCGAACGCTGCTTCTTCCACACGCCCGGCGTCACCCCACTGCTCGACGCCGACGCCTTCCGCCGCTGCTTCCCGATCTTCCAAAAATGCCAGTGCGTGCAGGTCGGCTATTTCGGCCTCCTGCCCACCCTCACCCCCGCACCTCCCCACCGTCCTCGCCGAGCTTCGCGCCGTTCGCCCCCAAACGCAAGATCGCCCTCGACACCGTCAATCCGCCGGGCGATCCGCGACCTCCTCTGGCCGATCCTCCCCCACCTCGACATCTTCGCCCCCAGCCGCACCGAAGCCGCCGTCCCTCACCGGCGAAACCGACCCCGCCGCAAATGGTCGCCGTCTTCCGCCGGCACATGCCCACGGGCCTCATCGGCATCAAGCTCGACGCCGAAGGCTGCTACCTCGACGACGGCACCAGGCCGTCATCGTCCCCGCCTACCCAGGTCCAGTCGTCGACACCACCGGCGCCGGCGACACCTGGTTCGGCGGCCTGCTCACCGGCCTAATCCACAAAATGCCCTTGGAGAAGGCCGCGCCATTTCGCCAACCGCGCCGCCGCCGACTGCTGCACCGCCCTCGGCGCCAGCACCGGCGTCCGCGATTTCAATGCAACGCTTGCCGCCCTTTCCTGAGGGCGGCAGATAAAGAGTTGAACCGTGCACAAGAATATTAATATCACCCTGGCAATCTTCAGTAGTTGTATGCTTAGCGGCTGCAGAGATAATCACACTGGTGAATCGCTGTGCGTTGGAGGAACGGAGATACGGCGAGCGGACGTGATTGTTGCCATTAAGCGTGCGCACCCCAGTGAAGGCATATCCGTAACCAATGGAGCGGTATACGTGTCGAATAGCGACACTAGCCACTTGGTCGATTGTGGCACGGTATTACTCCCGGTATTACTTGATATTATGCAATACAATGCAGAAAAGCAGACGACACTTTCGTTCGAACGTACAGTGTTGCAAATCAAATCATCCTGCGACATCTGGACAATGAACACCCCTTATTATGGTCTGGAGGCTGTAATATCGTACGCGTTCGTGAGTATGGTCCAGCGAGGTTGGAATTGCGAGGTCAACTAGACGTGCTCGAATTTCGGAAGAGGGTGATCGGTGATCTTGCTAGCCGGGTAGCATTAATTAAAGGGGAAATCGAAGGGGAGTAAGTACATGTTCAAAATTTCCCCATATTTTCGCTGACAGGAGGCCGTCAGCGGGCTCTTTTGTCGATCGGCCGCACAGGCGCAAGGATGATAGCAAGGCCCAGGCAACGGCTGATGCACAGTCTGCCAGACTTCATCGCCGTAGGGCCGGCCGCCCCGGATGATGGTTTGGATGGCATCTCGTAACAATGGACTATCCCTTTTTCTTCAGCACCATCGCCCTATCCGTTGCGCACTGTGGCGGGGATGCAAGGATATGATAAGCTGCTGGTGTGCCGAATGACTCGAAGGAATAGAAACTGGTGAATAATGTACTTATCCTTTTCTGCTTTCGGAATTGCCACAGGCACCCGACGGTCGTCCGGAATGGCAGAAGTACATCTACGTCTCCTGTTGACTATGAGGAAGATCATTGGCCGCTACCCAGAACATTCGTGATGGACACTTTCCGCCTTTCGCTGCTATGACGAGGGATGTTCTAGATTCAAAGGTAATGTCATTGTCTATTAGCAGCTGGAGGTTCGATTTATGGGACGATTGAACATGCTGGCCTCTAAATTTAACGCGACACTTCACAATTTGATACGTCCAACCGTACTATTCCTTCTATTGGTTACCCTCGGATGTAGTGACCAACGAACTAATCAGTCTCAGCTCAATAATCTTGGACACTCGATTTCGATTTCCCAAGATGATGCAGATGAGATACGGACAATTCAAGAGCTCAACAAGTGGCTTACAGCCCAAATTGACGCAGGTTTCCAGGATGCGATCGGACCATCCACTACTGTGACCATTAAATTGATAGATTCAGCAAACGGCGCAGGAGGTAACAAGGGATTTTCGAAAGGCAACAGGCTCCATTTTTGTTACGGTGATTGTAAGATATTCAAAGTCTGGAGGTGTCAACTCCCACGTACAAACAACGTTCAAAGTTCGGAGAAACGAGATGGCGGCGAATATGCTGATCGGCTAACTTAAATTACAAGAGGGGTAGCTCGGCATTATAAAATTCGGGATGGATAAGGGGGACATTCATGCTCTGTCTCGGGATAACATAAAGGGAAGAGGATAAGGGGACGTTCATAATATCCACCGCCGCATCCGCCCCGGCCAGCCCCTTCCACCCCTCACCCCGCCCACCGCCCCACCAGCCCTCCTCCACCCCCACACCAAATCATCCCACAAACTCAGCAAAAAAGGTGAATCGTGAAGTGGCATTAATCGATGAAAGACTCACGTCGGCATTGCCCCTAGTTGAATCTCGTCATCATTCAGCCCACGCGACGGATCATCGTGAAGCTGGCGGCGCATTGGCCGTAGTGGAGGTAGTTCAATTCCGCGGTCAATCGGTCTCTGAGTGCGGCGCTGGGCCCTGACCCAAAGACAACACAAGATCTCATGGGGGGGGTGGTTTGCGCATCGCCAGCCAAAAACGCCGACCCTTGTAGTGGAAGTCTCGCAGTACATAACTTTCACGCCTATCGCGACTATTAGCCCTGAATAATTCGGATTAAGAAGGGTCGCGCGGGTTTGCTTGAGTTTTCGGAAGAGGTTTCGGCCAGACGCCCGAAGCTGAAATGGTTTATGACGCCAAAGCAGTTCGCGGATGAAGTGAAATGGGGAGAGATGAACGACGAGTTGCTGAGTTTAAAAACGTATTGATTTCTGGCCCAAATGGTGGGCAAGCCGACTCATCGCGGTACCCTCAGAGCGTCAACCATGTCGCAAATGGCCTCAACGCGTTGCACCGGATCCTCTTCCGCATCTCTGACCGTCTTGATTGCGCTGTCCGCATCGCCGGCTTCAGCCTGCACTTGGGCGATTGTTCGATACATCATCTTCTGATCCCTCGCGACCTCGAGTTTCGCGGCTTTCGTTCTTGCACCCTCGATATCGCCCAGTCGTGCCTGAGCCTCGATAAAACGCATTTCCAGATGCGTCTTATCTCAGCATTTTCATCGGAGGCCGCTTTTCGGGCCGCAGCGATCGCCGAATTCACAGCCGCCTCGTCGCCGGTCTTCGCATAGCTCAACGCAATTGTCGCAAACGTCCACGCCTTCGCTCCCCCGTCGCTCATTGATGTGGCCATTGCCTTCGCGCCGTCCAAATCACCGGCTTCCACCTGTCCTTCGGCGTTTTGTCGAAAGGTATAGGGTCTTTGCGACTCCTCTGTCAGCCCCGCAGTTGTCTTGCGAGCACGGTGATGTCGCCATGGCGGGCTTGCACCGACGCAATTTTGCCGAATGCATAGGTGTCGTGGTCTTCTTTATCGCCCTCAGGGCAATGCAATATCTCGTTCACATCACCGGCTTCAGCCAGTTCGCTCGCCACCCGCCTTGGCCGATGTCTTGTTCCGGTCGCTGACTCGGTTCGCAGCAGCAAGAGCCAGATCAAGGGTCTTAAGTGCTCCACGCGTGTCGCCCGCCTTGCGCTGGACGGCGGCAATTTGAGAATAAGCCACAGACTTGGCCATGTCTTGAATCAAAGTCGCCGCTATTGCTTTACCTCCGTCCACGTCGCCGGCTTTGGCCTGCGCCACCGCAATAGCCCATTGAACCCGCATGGCTTGCGGGATCTTTGTTGGCAGATGCTGTCGTCCAGGCACCATGATATCGCCGGCCATGGCTTGGTAGATGGCGATCTGAACCAGCCTGACCGCCGTCTCAGCGTCGATGCCCGCCCCGACAGCCATCAACTTGGCGTTCTCGATATCTCCCGCCAATTTGAGGGCCGATGTACTTATCGCTTTAACGCGTCTGTTGTTCCGGCCTGAGTGATTGAAACTCCTTCGCAGCCGCATCCGCCAGCCGCCGAGCTGTGGCCAAGACGCGCCGCACGTATGGCTCGCGTGGTCGCTGAAGAGTTGGAGGGGGACGGTGATGTAACAGCGCTCATCAGCCCACGTTGGGACAGCAAAAGCATCGCAAAGTGAAGGGAACAACCAATGTATGCTTCACGATCCCACTCCATTTCGGAACTCGGTTCCTATTATCGACAATAACCAGGTCATTCAGTCATTCTAGGATGAATTGAAAGCGGACGCAGCTAGTAATTCCAAATTTGTCCATATCAACACTACTTCACTTTCGTCCTTGCCGGCCTCCCTCGCCGAGGAGAAGATGCCCTTCATAATTTCCGGCCGTCCATCCAAATTACTCATATCACCACTCCTCCGCCTTCCCCGGCCGCTCCATTCCTACCCGCCGCACCGTCTGTTTCACCCACCGCTCGCTTCCCGCTCCGCTTTCTCCAGGACATGTGTGCAATCCCCAATCCGAAATCCGAATGTCCAGAATTCCCTTTACAAACCCCTCCTCCGCATGATAGGTTAATGTTAGCTTCCCCTACGGAAGCTCCGGCCGCCAAAAAGGAGGGACACCCCACTCCCATCCCCCAAACCGGCCGCAGCGTTCTTTGACAATCAAATAGCAGTTCTTCATCCCATCCAAACGTGGCATGGGCGCCCCGCTCCGACACGCCCAAATTCAAAGCAAACCAACCCCACAACCCTCCCACCCCCCAGCGGCCAACTCACCCCTGCACCGCGTCGTGCCTTCGAGACTTCCTGGTTCATCGCCTTCCCCATGGCCATTCCCCCCAAGCCCGCAGCCCCAAAACAAAACAAACCCAAGTGAAAGCCTATCACACCTCCCCGCCTCTCCGCGACTCTCAGCCGCTCCGCGGTAAACTCCTCTCCTCCTCCGTGCCCTCCGTGCCTCCGTGGTGAGAAAGTATTCCCCCGGGTCGAAAGGGGCGGTTTCAGGGAGGAAACAGGGAGGTTTTACGGCGGAAAGGGGGCGAAAATGGGGAGGATTGGGGGAGGTTTTGGGGTGCATTTGGGGGCGCTTTTTACCACCATTTCCGGCCTAAACCCTTGTCAGTCCTCAGTCCCTCTCCGCAACTCAAATTTTGCACCGCAAAACGGACATCCCAATCAACTAACCGATTATCCTTTGGTGCATAAGCACGAAGGCCCGTCACCCATGTCGACAAAGACTACTAAACAATCCCGCTCGGCACTTCTCGTCGCGGCCATCGTTGTCGCGGCCATGGCCATCAGGACTTATCACCTTGGCGACCGCAGCATCTGGTTTGACGAAGCCTCCAGTTGGCGCACAACCCGATTCGGCCTTCTTGAAATGATCGCCCGCGTCGCCCGAAACTCTCACCTTCCCCTTTACTTCGTCTTACTCAAGGCTTGGACCGCCGCCTTCGGCGATTCACTCATCGCCATGCGCGGGCTAAATGTCCTGCTCGCTGGAGCAACCATCATTGGGATCTACCTCTTCGTCGCCGAAGCCTTTGGCCCTCAGAGCCAGACAGATGACGTTGGCGCGAAGGCCAATGCGCGGTGGATCGGCTTATTCGCCGCCGCCCTCGCGGCCCTGAGCATTCGGCAGATTCTGGTCACTTGGGATGCCCGAATGTACGCCCTGGCCACAATGCTGGTCGCCTTTTCAGCCTGGTCACTCCTCCGCGCCCTTCAGCCCAGCGATCATTCCCGACGGCGCTGGGTGGCGCATGTCATCTGGACAGTTTTATTGGCCTACACCCACCCATTCGCACTCTTCACCATTGCGGCCGAAGTGGTCTTCCTCACCGGCTATTTCATCACCGCATCCGCCCATAACCTCAAGCGACTTGTCTCCGATCGGCGCTTCCGGGCCTGCGTGAAAGCCTACCTCGTCATCGGAGCGCTTTGGGCGCTGTGGCTTCCAACCATGGTCAAGCAGGTGCATCGCGTTGAAGACCATTTCTGGACCGGTCCATTGACGGCCAACGACGTTTTGCAGCGATGTTACGACATGTTTATCGATGGTTCCGCCTCCCCCACCCGGAGATGGCTGGCCGCCGCAGCCTGTCTCGCCATTGTCGTTAGCCTCATCATTCGCGGCACGCGCGGTGCCTGGCTTACCGCCAGCCTCGCCGTCGTCCCCTTCGCGGCCGGCGCCATCGCATCCCGCCTCGGATCCAATATCTTTCTCTCGCGATACCTGGCCTTTGCCCAGATATTCCTGCTGGTCGGCATCGCCGCTGCCATCGGCGGCCTGCGCCGTCGCATGATGCGAAACTCCGTCGCGCTCCTCCTTCTCTCCGCGGCCGCTGTGGAATGCTGGCACTCCTGGTTCGCGCTGGACATGGCCCCGTATCCAGGAATGCGTGGGTTAATCGAGTATATCGAGTCGCGGCACGAACCGGCCGACCTTATCGTCGTCAGTTCCTCGTGGTTCTACTTCCCCGCTCTGTACCACAGTCACAACCGCCTTGCCTGCCGCGCCTACAGCGATGGATCCCCGTTCGACGACTACAAAGGCGGCCCAATTGCCGTCGATACCGACGTTATTCATGACGCCGACCTGGCCCGTCTAAGCAACCGCTATGTCTGGCTCATCAGCGGCGACGATCCGCCTGACGCCATTAGCCTGCCGGCAACCTGGACACTGGTCGAAAACAAGATATTTCCAGAAATGTCCAGACGCCGCTTTGATCTGCACCTCCGGAAGTACAAAGCGCCTGCTACCGATAATCAGTAAGAAGATGGACGCTCGACAGTCATTGATTCAACGAGGTTATGGTGACGACAAGCAGGCCGGAAATCGTGGTCGTGGGCGGCGCTGGGCATATCGGATTACCCCTGGCTGTTTCCCTTGCCCAGCGCAGCGCGTGATGATCTGCGACACCGACCAGGTCCGCTTGCAGGCCATACGCGGTGGCCGGTATCCGCATAGGGAAACCGGCGGACAGGAGGCGCTTGTCGCGGTGCATGATCGCATTTCTCTAACCGACCGACTGGAGGAGGCCGCGCATTGTGCAGTCCTGATCATCTCCACCTACGAGATGACTTCAAAGGCAATCGCCCACTTGCTCCACGTCATGACGCAGGTGCGGCTGATCATTCTCCGCGGGACCGTTGCCCCAGGGGTCACCCGCCAGGTGATGAAGTGTGCGGACGAACTGCTCGGTTCCAACGTTGATGTTGCCTACTGCCCCGAAAGGTCTGTCGAAGGACACGCCCTCCAGGAAATGCAGGTCTTGCCGCAATTGGTCGGTTGTGACCAGCCGAGCGGATTTCACAAAGTGGAGGAACTGTTCGCGTTCGCCCCGTCTTTCATTCACTTGACTCCCGAGGAAGCAGAGGCCGCGAAGTTGCTCGCCAACGCCTACCGATATGCGCACTTCGCGCTCGCGAACGATTTCTATCTGACTTTGTTGGAGCAAGGTCTGGACGGCCGGCGCTGTTCGATGCCGCCTGCGGGACTACCCAAGGATGGCGGGGTTCCCAAAAGCCGGCCTTGTAGGCGGCCCTTGCCTGCGAAAGGATTCAGCCCTATTCCTGGCCGGAATGATGCCTTCCCGCGATAGCCTGTTGCAAACGGCAATGCGAACCAATGACGGGATGTCGCAACGACTGGTCGACTTCGTCAAGGCGAAAATGGATTTGCAAAATGCGAAAGTGGGACTGCTTGGCTATGCATTCAAAGCCGAAAGCAACGACACCCGACGTTCACCAGCCAATCAACTGCGCGACATACTCCTTCAAGAATCTCTGGAAGTCCTCTGTACCGATCCGCATGTCGTTGATCCCAACCTGGTGAGCCTGGATCGGGTGCTCGATCAATGTGAAGTACTTTTTGTCGTGACGCCCCATCGAGAATACCGAGGCCTCAAAATATGCTCGACCAAAGTATTAATCGATCCGTGGGGGATTGTGGAACAGGAGGCCCGGGAACAAGTTCCTCCTCAGAGAATCCTGTTGCCAGCAGCTACGGATCGACTGCAATAAGATTTCTAAACTCCGCATCGCATTTTGTATGAGGACAGGTGATGGCCGCGCCAGCAATCCCCCCTACGAAAGTAAGCCTTATCGTCCCGACGTATCGGGAGCGGGAGAATATTCCCCTACTTTTAGCGGCCATCTGTCCACCTCTACAGGCGTGGGATCACGAGATCGTCTTCGTCGATGACTCTTCAACGGATGGCACCATCAAGGCCATCCAGGACGCGATGCGCACCAATCCGACCATTCGATTGATCGTTCGCGAGCACGAGCGAGGATTGGCCAGCGCCGTCCTGCGCGGCTTCCGCGAATCGACCGGTACGATTGTCGGCTCTGTCAACGCCGATCTTTCCCACGATGCCGCGGTGTTGCCTTCCATGATTCGAGCCATCGAACAAGGGGCCGAAATGGCAGTCGGATCGCGTCGCATTCGGGGCGGAGGTTTTTCGAATTGGCCTTGGTACCGAAAGCTCGGCAGCGACGTCGCCACCGCCCTCACTAAACGCGTCCTGCAAGTCCCGCTGTCCGATCCGATGAGCGGCTTTTACCTGATGCAGCGCCCCGTGTATGAGCGGGCCCGCGATCATCTGCACGGCCGTGGCTTCAAACTCATGCTGGACATCTTTGTCACGGCAAGGCCGAAGCACCTTTGGGAACAACCCTATGTGTTCAAGGATCGTCAGCACGGCTCAACCAAGGTGTCCTTTAAGGTGGCGGCGCAGTTTCTTCAGACGCTATGGCGGCATCGCATAAATCAGCCTCGGAAAGATTTAACGCGCCGTTCCATAGAGTGTTGACGACTCAGACAAGCCATCATTGCCGATCGTCGCTTGCAACAAATCCTTCGCGCCTGCATGTCCTTATTACAGACTTTGAATTTCCAGAAAAGGAGAACCAATGCGAATCGTAGCTTCACTGGCTTTAACGGTTTTCGGCCTGGCATCTTTTAGCCACGCGGCCGAGAAGGAGGAGCCGCAGCAATTTCGGATCGTCGTGGGTGACGGTGGCGGGGTTACATTTTCCACCATCGCCGAGGGCGCGGTTGTTCAAGAGGGGGGAAAGCAGCGGGGTCCGGCGCAGCCGCAGGTCCGACTATCGAATGATCTACGGGAACTGGTCGAGGCATCGCATCGTCTGGGCGAGGCGGCGAATAGCGCGTTTCTGGGCATCAGTACGTCGGAAGCGCCTGCGGTGCTGCGGCACCAGTTGAAGTTGAAGCCAGAGGGGGCCGGCCTGGTCGTCGATAGCGTGGTCCCCGGCTCGCCGGCGGCCAAGGCTGGCATTCAGCCGTACGACGTGCTGCAAAAGGTGGATGATCAGATCGTCTTTAACGCAGCCCAATTGACTGCGCTCGTTCACTCGATGAAGGCCGGGGATCAGGTCAAGCTGCGGGTGATTCGGGAAGGAGAAGTTCAGACGCTGGCCGCCACGCTGGGCAAAAACAGTGAGGGTGGGGAGCGCATCATTCGTCTTGAGGAAGGCAATACGGGCAAGAGGCCCGGAGCCAATCCGTGGGTGCAATTTAAGGGGCCGGCGCAGGCGCAAGAACAACCAAAGCTGCCTGGAGCACCATTGGAGCCAAAGAAGGAGGGGTGGTCCCAGGAGTTGCGGGTGAAGCCGGCCCCGGGCACCGTCGTAGAACCCAAGAAAAAGACCGGTGATGATGAGTCGTCGGGTTCGCAGCGTCAGCGCAAGCAGAAGAAACACGATGATGATGACCAATGATTTGTCCGGCTTGCAACGGATTCTCTGAACGACCACGTACGTTCGACCGCGAGCCATTCACATTGTGGCGGAGGAGCGTAAGCGCTTTTTGGTTCGCGCTGCTTTTTTGGGGACGTTCGGGAGGTAGGTGGCGATAAGTTGTTCGACAGCGGGGCGGATGGCGCGGGCGGCGTCGTTGCGGGCGTGGGTTTGCCTGAGGATGAGAGCGCCTTCGATGAGTGCGGTGTAGCAGTCGGCGAAGATTTCGGCCGCGTTGGCGTCTGCGCCGGCGGCTTTGGCCAGGTCGCGACGCTGGTCGCGGGAGCGTCGCTTCTGGACGGCGGCGGCCTGGTGGATGGGGTCGTGCGGGTTTGGGAATTCGGCGGCGGCATTGATGAACATGCAGCCGAGAAATTCGGGGTCGTTGAACCAGAGGTCCATGACGTCGAGCATGGCCAGGAGCTGGCGGCGCGGATCATCGCCGCCGAGCTTTCGGACTGCGTTGGCCCAGGCCTGCGATTCCCATTCGTCGCGGCGATGAACGGCGGCGACCATGAGATCATCTTTGGATTCAAAATGTTTGTAGAAGGTGGTCTTGGTGACGCCGGCGGTGGCGATGATCTGGTCGATGCCGACGGCGCCGAAGCCGTGCCGGTAGAAGAGCTCGATGGCGGCGGCAATGAGCCTTTCGCGGCCGGTCCTGGGGGCGTCGGGAAGCCCGAGGAGCTGGGAGACGGACTTGCCGGGAGCGGTGGGCATGTGGGGAAGAGTGTACCCGTAGTACACCCGGGGGTGTACCTGGAGTGCACTGTGCGGGGGCTTGCGGCTGCGTATTGTGTCTGGAGCCGGGTCGGATCATCGTAATGTTTACGTGTGACCGGCCGGGAGTTTTAGACAGATTGGAGTGTATATGCCGCTGGTTAATGTGAAGGTGATTGAGGGTGTTTTTACGTCGGCGCAGAAGCAGGAGATGATCCGGAAGCTGACGGAGACGATGGTGTCGATCGAGGGTGAGAACCTGCGGTCGGCGACGTGCGTCTTCGTCGAAGAGATCAAGAGCGGGGATTTTGGTTTCGGGGGCAGCCCGCTGTCGACTGCGGCGGTAAAGGCGATGGCGGCTGGCGGCGTTAGTTGAGCGGTGATGGGTGGGCGTTTGGAGACATTCTTTAGAAAGGAGATCGCAATGTACGACATGAAGAATCTGGCGAAGATCAAGCGGCTCGGTGAGTTGGCTCCTGAGGCGTTCAAGGCGTTCGTTGCGTTTGATGCGGCGGCGTTTGCGGGCGGCGTGATTCCGCTGAAGTACAAGGAGCTGATGGCGGTGGCGGTGGCGCTCACGACGCAGTGCCCGTACTGCATTGAGATTCACGCCGGCCGGGCGAAGAAGGCCGGGGCGAGCGAGGAGGAGCTCGCGGAGACGACGCTGGTGGCCGCGGCGCTGCGGGCGGGTGGAGCGGTGACGCATGGGACGCACACGCTGGAGTGACGGCGAAGTTGGGAAGTGGGACGGCGCGGCTCTGGATCACGTTGTCGTCAGGTCCAGAGCCGTAAGTTTATGAGCGGCTGATGTCGCGGCGGGCCACTCGACTCGGCCGATATCGCTGAGGAGAATGGTGGGCATGACCAGGTGAGTAACTGCGTCATTGCCGGACATGCTGTTGATGATGAGGCCGTGGACCGTCCAACAGTCAGAGATCACCCCGCCGAGCGCAGTCGCAGGTCAAATTGCTGCCGGTCCCTCACTGACTTGGGATTAGCGCCAACAGGATCAATGTTCACCATGTCGTGGGCCATGTGATCCGCGAATGCTTTGATGTAGCGATCCCACCGCGCCCGCAGTGCAATGTAGGTCTCGGCCCCCTCCTGCTCATTGCGGATCGTCCGCACCCCGGCCTGCTTTAAGCGGTCCAGCCCTGCAAGATAGCGATGTCGCCATCGCTGAATCGTCGCTTCATCTGGCTCCCCGATCGACTGCGTCGCACCGCTGGGCAAAAATCCCTCGGACAGCAGCGTCAGCATGTGCATCGTCCCGCGCCAAAGCTGGTTTACCGCCACCGATTCTTTCAACCACCCCAACTCCTCATCATCCAGTCCGCTTTTGATCAGCGTGACCGTATCCAATGAAAGCAGCGCGAACCGCGATAGCGCGTAATAGGGCTCGCGAAACCGAAAGTAAAAAATCACCGGATAAAAGTGGTGCGATTCCTTCAGGCTCGCCACCTCCGCGGCCATTTCCGCGATCTGGGAATAGCCCGCCGTAAACTGCCCGCGCGGTCCAAGTCCGGCCACCAGATCTGCCCCATCAGCGGTTTCGCCACTGGCAAGATGCACCTTCAACGCAAACGTATTTCTCCGCTGCAGCGCGTTATACACCTCCAGAAAATACGTCAGCGTCAACGTCAGCACCGAGATGCCGGTGACTGAACAGAACGTGTAAAACAGTCGGAAGAACGGGGTGATTGGCGAGATGTCGCTGGCCCCAACTGTCGTCAGCGCATCGCCGCTCACGTACATCGCCACCGCAAAGCTCCTGGGAGTGGGCCCATTGTTCGCCACAATCGACGTGCCCATTTTCGGATGAATCACCATCGCCATCCCGCACGTCAACGCCAGCGTCCAAAGTCCTACCAGCATTACCAGGATCACCGGCCCGCAGTAGGACAGCACCAACGCCCGCCGCCGCCGCATTGGCCTTGTTGCAGCCCGAAACAAGTACCACAACACGCAAGCCAGCCGACGGCTGGCGATACCCGTCCCCATCCGCGCATAGAGGACCGTCAGAAAAACATCGAGCAGCACAAGTGAAACTAAAGCCACCCCCAGGCCCTGCTCCAGCCCAGATAATATGCGGTGTAGATCCATGAATGCCGGCCAATCGCGGGCCTATGCACGCAAAGCGCCACACATATCACTGCGCCACAAAACGGACAATGCTCAATTCGAGCGTTGTCGGCAACAAACATCGCCGTTCTGCTGCAGGAGGTGCAAAGCATGCAAAACGCGGCGCACGTTGCCCAAGTTAAGGCTGGCATGACGCACCTCATGGTAGAATCTGTGGGTTCGGCTTTGATTCTGAGCAAACTTGAAAGACAGACGTGAGACGCGCACGACCGGCTGCCTCATGCGTATACAAAACCGAATGTCCCACCCCCATTCCTTCAACCTCCGCCTCGTCCTCATCGCGTTGCTCACCGTTTCTCTACTCCCGTCCATCGCACCAGCCGCCCCCACTCCTGTCAGCTTCTCTAAAGACGTCTGGCCGCTCCTCGAATCCTCCTGCATTTCCTGCCACGGCCCGGAGAAGCAGAAAGGCGGCCTGCGCCTCGACTCCAAATCCGCCGCCTTTCGCGGCGGCGACGACGGCTCAGTCATCGTTCCCGGCAGAAGTGCCCAAAGCCTTCTCATTCGCCTCGTTACCGGTGAAGAGCCTGACCGCGTCATGCCCGCCAAAGGCCGGCGCCTCTCGGACGAGCAGATCGCCACTCTCCGGGCGTGGATTGATCAAGGGGCGTCTTGGCCGGCCAGTCCAGCGTCCGCCGCCACCGCCTTGGAAAAATCCGACTGGTGGTCCTTCAAACCCGCAACCCGCCCCGCACCCCCACCCGTCCACGACCCGCGCTGGGTCCGAAACCCCATCGACGCATTCGTCCTGAACCACCTCGAACAGGAGAACCTCCGCCCCTCCCTCGAAGCCGACCGCCGCACGCTCATTCGCCGGCTCTCTTTCGACCTTACCGGCCTTCCCCCAACGCCCGACGAAGTCGAAGACTTCCTCGCCGACCCCGTCCCCGACGCCTACGAAAAACTCGCCGACCGCCTCCTCGCCTCCCCGCGCTACGGCGAGCGCTGGGCCCGCCACTGGCTCGACGTTGTCCACTTCGGCGAAACCCACGGCTACGACAAAGATAAAACACGCCCCAACGCCTGGCCCTACCGCGATTACGTCATCCAAAGCTTCAACGGCGACAAGCCCTACCCCGCTTCGTGGAGGAGCAACTTGCCGGCGACGTGCTCTTTCCCGCCGACCCCGACGCGTGGTTGCGACCGGCTTCATCGCCGCCGGACCGTGGGACTTTGTCGGCCACACCGAGCTGCGCGAGGGCACGACCGACAAAGCAATCACCCGCTCCAACGACCGCGACGACATGGTCATGACCGCGATGTCCACCTTCCAAAGCCTCACCGTCCACTGCGCCCGCTGCCACAACCACAAGTTCGACCCCATCACCCAGGAAGACTACTACCGCCTGCAAGCCGTCTTCGCCGGCATTGACCGTGGCGACCGCCTCTACGACGCCGCCCGACCTCCTCGCCAAGCGCCACCAGCTCACCGCCGACCGCGCCGCCGCCGACACCGCGCCAGAGCGTGCGTGCTTCCGCCGCAAAAAACCACCCCACCCCCCGCCTTGCCGAGCTCGACGCAATTCTCGCTGAGTCCCGCACCAAAACCACCAGCCCCTCCAACGGCTACCACAGCACCATCGAAAAATCCCCCGACCTCACCAAGTGGGTCCAACTCGATCTCGGCGCCTCGAAACCAATCCACGAAATCCGCCTCACCCCCGCCCGTCCCACCGATTTCGCCGACACCCCCGGCTTCGGCTTCCCCGTCCGCTACCGCGTCGAAGCTTCCGACGACACCACTTTCGCCGCCAACGTCACCACCCTCGCCGACCACACCCGCGAAGACACCCCCAGCCCAGGCGAAGCGCCAGTCGTCATTCAGGCGCCGGAAGGAACCAAAGCCCGCTATGTCCGCGTCACCGCCACCCGCCTCTGGCTGCGGCTCAACGATTACGTCTTCGCCCTCGCCGAGCTTCAAGTCTTCAACCCCGACGGCAAAAACCTCGCCGCCGGCGCAAGCGTCTCCGCCCTCGACTCCATCGAGCAAGGCCGCTGGGCCCGAAAATACCTCATCGACGGCTTCGACAGCCGCACCCGCCTCGACCTGCACGACCTCGACCGCGAGCGCGACCGCCTGCTCGAAGCCGCCCTCACCGACGACGAGCGCGCCGAACTCCACCACGCCACAAGCCAAAGTTACCGCCGCCGACGCCGAGCTCGCCAAGCTCCCCCGACTCGCAAGGTCTACGCCACGGTGCCGTTGCCCGCCCCGCGCAAATCCGCCTGCTCAAGCGCGGCGACGTCAAGCAACCCAAGGACGTAATGAAGCCCGGCGCCTCGCCGTCTTCTCCGCCGACCAGCCCGCCGAATTTCCGCTGCAAGATCCCAACCAGGAGGGCCAGCGCCGCGCCGCCCTCGCACGCTGGATCACCCGCCCCGAAAACCTCCTCACCCGCCGCTCCATCGTCAACCGCGTCTGGCAATACCACTTCGGCCGCGGCATCGTCGACAGCCCCAACGACTTCGGCCACATGGGCGCGCTACCCACCCACCCCGAGCTGCTCGACTGGCTCGCATGGTGGTTCGAAGACAACGGCACGTCCCTCAAAAAGCTCCACAAGCTGATCGTCACCAGCAGCGCCTACCGTCAAAGCTCCGCCCCCAATGCCGCCTCCGCCAAGATTGACGGCGACAACCGCTACCTCTGGCGGATGAACCGCACCCGCCTCGATGCCGAGTGCCTGCACGACGCGCTCTTGTCCGCCAGTGGCAAGATCGACTTGGCCGTCGGCGGCCCCTCGGTCCAACAGTTCTACTTCAAGGACGATCACTCCCCCGTCTACGACTACGCCCGCTTCGACCCTGACTCCCCGCGGCGCGCCCGCCGCAGCGTCTACCGCTTCGTCGTCCGTAGCGTCCCCGACCCGATGATGGAGACGCTCGACTGCCCCGACCCCTCCATGCTCGCGGCCAAGCGCAACGCCACCATCACGGCCCTCCAGGCGCTGGTTCTGTTGAACGACCCCTTCATCCTCCGCCAGGCCGAGCACCTCGCCGGTCGCGTCGAGCGCGCCGCCCAAGATCGCCGCACCCAAATCAACCTCCTCTACACCCTGACCCTCTCTCGCCCCCCGACCGATGCGGAGGCAAAAGCCATCGCGGACTACGCCGATAAGCATGGCCTCCCCGCCGCCTGCCGTGTCCTTTTCAACACAAACGAGTTTCTCTTCGTAGACTAAATCGAGCCGCCCATGATCTCTCGACGCGACATGCTCTTTCGCTCC
Source organism: uncultured Phycisphaerales bacterium (assembly GCA_963788015.1). Taxonomy (GTDB): domain Bacteria; phylum Planctomycetota; class Phycisphaerae; order Tepidisphaerales; family Tepidisphaeraceae; genus JBBRHH01. The sequence continues at coordinate 466,538 of CAWBEY010000001.1, read as the reverse complement.
GCCGGCGGCCTCGGCGGCATTGCCCTCACGCACCTTCTCGGCCAGCAGCGCCTCCTCGCTGACTCCCCCGCCTCCCGCCCCGCGGGCTTCAACGGCGGACTTCACCACCGCGCTAAAGCCAAGCGCGTCGTCCAACTTTTTATGTCCGGCGCCGCCAGCCAACTCGACACATTCGATTACAAGCCCGCCCTCGCCAAACTGCACGGCCAGAAGTTCGACCCTGGCGAAAAAGTCGAGCTGTTTCAGTCCGACCCCGGCGCCTGCATGCAGAGCCCCTGGAAGTTCAAGCAGTACGGACAGTGCGGCAAGTGGGTTAGCGACCTGGTCCCGCACATCGGCTCCTGCGCCGACGACATCGCCTTCGTCCAAGCCATGGTGAGCAAGTCCAACGTCCACGGCCCCGCCACCTTCATGCAGAACACTGGGTTCATCATCCCCGGCTTTCCCAGCGCCGGCGCGTGGGTCAGCTATGGCCTGGGAAGCCTCACCGAGAACCTTCCCGCCTTCGTTGTGCTCCCTGACCCGCCCGGCTTTGCCCCCAACGGCCCTCAGAACTGGGGCGCTGCCTTCCTCCCCGCCGTCCACCAGGGCACCATGATCCGCGCCGGCCGACCCAACCCCATCCACGACCTCTTCCCGCCGAAAAGCCGCCTATCTCACCCCCGAAGCCGACCGGGACGCGCAGGCCCTGCTCAAGCAGATCAACACCCAGCACAAGGCCGCACGCGAAGGTGACTCGCGCCTCGACGCTCGCATCGCCTCCTATGAGCTGGCCGCCCAGCTCCAGCTCAGCGCCTGAAGTGCTCGACATCTCCGGCGAATCGGACGCCACCCGGAAGCTCTACGGACTCGACGACAAGACTACCGAAGACTTCGGCTCACGCTGCCTCATCGCCCGCCGACTTCTCGAGCGCGGCGTGCGCTTCGTCCAGGTCTGGAGCGGCGCCGACAACGGCTTCCCCCGCCGCAACTGGGACAGCCACGAAGACATCCAGCGCGACCACGGCGACATGGGCCGCTCCATGGACAAGCCCGCTGCCGCACTCATCAAGGACCTCAAGTCCCGCGGCCTGCTCGACGACACGCTCGTCATCTGGACCACCGAGTTCGGCCGCATGCCCTGCAGCCAGGGCGGCAAAGGCCGCGACCACAACCCCTTCACCTTCACCACCTGGCTCGCTGGCGGCGGCGTCAAAGGCGGCATCACCCACGGCCAAAGCGACGAGTGGGGCTACAAGCCCGCCGCCGACCCCATCTACTGCTACGACCTCCACGCCACGGTCCTGCACCTGTTGGGCATCGACCACAAGCGCCTCACCTACCGTCACAACGGCATCGATCGCCGCCTCACCGACGTCCACGGCGCCCTCATTCCGGATCTTCTTGCATGAAACCAGCAGGGGGGATGCATCGCGCGGTAATCGGGGAGGCAATGGAAACGAAAATAGGGATCGCGTGGTCGGGGGCAGTAGTTCATTTGATGGCGATCGACCACGGATCATTGCCGGACATGCTGGTGATGATGAGGCCGTGGACATTGCTGGGGTAGAGGAGGGGTTGGAGGAGTTTGGGGAGGTCGCCGCGGAGTTTGATAAAGGGGGCGCTGGGGGTGGCGGCGACGAAGAGGCCGCGGCCGAGGTCGCCGAGGATGTAGACGCGGTTGGGGGTGAAGACGACTTGGCCGGGGGGGACGGTCGGGGAGGGATTGGGAGGGACGGCTTTAAATTCTGGGAAGCCGAAGCGGCGGAGGAGCTGGCCGCTCTTTTCCGCTTCGGCGTGGGCGGTCCAGTAGATGGAGCCGTTGCTGGTGGCGATGGGGGCGACGGCGGGGTGGTCGGTGCGAGGGGGCATGGTGGAGGGGACGAAGATTGCGTCGGAGACGACGGTGACTTGGCCGGTTTCGACGTCGAGGAGCAGGGGGTTGTAGGTGCGGGAGCGGCCGATGAGGATGCGCTGATGGGGAGCGGCAGTTGGGGCGGTTGTGGGTTGTGAGGTGGGTGCCTTGGCTGGCTCGGTGAGGGTGGTTGCGTAAAGGGGTTTGAAGGCGAGGTGGGGATTACGCCAGGCATTCTGGTCGTCAATTGGAAGATTGTCGCGTGCTTCGAAGATGACTTTGCTGGTGATGACGCCGGTGGCGGGACTGAACTGGATATCCATAATCCAGGTGCGGCCAAAGTCGCCGGCGGCGATGATGTGGCCGGGGGCGAGGGGGGCGGCGGCGAACCAGTCAAGGGGCATGGGGGGGATGCCTTGCGGGCGGGAGAATGTGTGGAGTGTTTCGGTCTGGAGATCGTAGCAGAGGATGCATTGATCGGGGCCATTAGCGAGTACGGGATTGGTTGTGGGGGCGGATGCAGGCGGGGGAGCGGAGGCCCAGACGAATCGGCCGTCGAAGCACGCGGCGCAGTGGCCGATGGGGGCGATGGGTTTAAGGTCGGCGTGTTGTTTAAGGATGTAGAGGCCGGTGGCGGTCCAGATGATGTCGGTGCCCGGGGTGGCCGGGAGGACGCCGGTGATGAGGCCTGGGCCGCTGGTGGGCCGGCCTTTGGCGTCTTTGAGGTTCCAGTTGATCTGCTCAGCATGGAAGCTCGGGCTGTTGTCGGGGGCTTGGACGATTTCTGGATGAACGGCGGCGTCGGCGTGGTTGCGCGGGTGGCCATCGAAGGGGAAGCAATCTTTGTCGAGACGGGCGAGCATCGTGTCGGCGGCTTCGCGGGCGACGGGTGCGGGCATTTGTTTCATCTGGGCGAGAGCGGCGCGGAGGGCAGGGGTATCGTCATGGAAAGGGCCGGGATAGGAGCAGAAGAATCGGATTAATTCATTGGAGTCGTCGCCAAAGAGATCGGAGCACTCGCGCACGACGCGGAGTTTTCGGCCGATGGCATCGGCGAGCTTATCACCCCCGCTCAGCCAGACTTCTTCATCGACAAACGCCCAGGGGGTGGCGTCAAGAAGCTTGGCGGCGGCCTTGGCGCGAAAGATGCGCATGACGTAGTCGCGCCGCTCTTCGAGGGTGATGCCGAGATCTTTGGGGGCCCATGCGTACGACTGGGGGAGGTGGGAGTTGCGGTCGTAGATGAGCTTGACGTTGCAGGCGAAGATGGCGGCGTGTTCCATGCCAGTGCGCCAGAGGCGAGTCATCTGATCTCGTTGATCGGCGGGTACGCCCTGGAAGCCGACGATGCGGAGGATGGATTCGGCCGCGGCGTAGTGGGTTTGCCACTGATTGGGATCAAGCAGGAGGCTGGCTTCGCTGAGCGCAAGGGCCTCGTGGTAGTTGCCCAGCTCAAGGAAGCGGTGGGCGCGGTCGTTGAGTTCTTTGCTCTCGGCTGCGGGATCGGGCGGGACGATGGCCTTTGCGCCGGTGGCTTTGGCGAAGAAATCGTCGGCGGTGGATTGGACGAAGGAGGCGGCGTCGGCCAAGGGGAGGTCACTGCGGGCGATGCTGGCGATTTGTTTGTTGCCGCGCTTAAGGGTGAGGAGGAGGGAGACGGTGCGTTTGACGGGAGCGGCCTCGTTGCGAAATTCGCCTAGAAAATAGAGCGGCGAGGGGCGCGACACGTCGCCGCCGGCGAGCGCGAGCTCATCGGAGATGGCGCAGGCCTCGGCCAATTCGACGACAAGAACGCCGGCGTGGCGGGAGAGGGTTTGTTCGACGAGCTTCTGATAGGCCGCCTGATGGGGTTCGAATTGGAAGCCCAAGTCGCGGCTGAGGAAGGGAGGGACGGCGGCGATGGTGGTGATGGGTTCGCGGCTGCGCACGATCGCGGCATGAAAAATATCGGCGAGGGCGGCGGCGTCGTGGTCGATGTCTTTGGAGAGGGCCACGTGGTTGACGCTGAGGCGCAGGCCCAGATGCGTTTCGCAGATGACGACGTCGAGGGCGGCGGGGCTTTTGGGTTGACCGGCATTGGCGGCGGCAGGGCGAAGGAGGACGAGGAGATCGGCCTTGACAAGTTGGCCAAGCAATGCGCGGGAGGTTCCGGCGGCTGGGCTGAACATGGCCTGGAGTTGTTGTTCCTTCAGGACTTTCGCAATGTCAGTGCGTTCGACGAAAGCAGCGTCGGGGGAGTGGGTGATTTGTTCTTCAAAAAGGGCGGCGGCGGGGCAGGTGGAGAGGGCGGGGTCGAGGAGGATGGCACAGGTGGGGGAGGCGGGTTTGGTGGTTTGAGCGGCGTGCGCCCACGAGGCGAGGGCGAGAGTCAGGTTGATTGCGAACAGTGCGAGGATGGTCCGGCGTGGATGCTGCATGAATGGCCGCAGACCGCGCGGATGAGTGGCGGTGTTGGGAGTATCGGGGCGAGCGGGGAGTCAGGCAAGGATGGCGTGTTCCCGCAGGCGCGCGGAGTGTCGCCAAAATCGTGAGGGGGTTGTAGTGCGGCTCTACCTTTCAGGGCTGGCCGCCCATGCCCCCCACACCGCGATGCGGTCGCGTGCCACCGCGGCCATCGCATGCGGAAGCTGCCGCGCGGGCAGCGCGGGCGGTCGGCGATGACAACCCTTCAAGCACGGCTTTCGCCATCAGGTTGAGGGTGTCGAGGATGTCGTCGCTACCGGAGGGTACGCGATGGTTTTACGGCGGAGCCACGAGGGCATCCGCCAGGTTTTCTTCTTCAGCATATCCAGCAGCACGGCCCCGAGAATGACCAGCCCCAGGACGACCTTCTGCCGGTAGCTCTCGACGCCGGTCAGGTTCATGCCGTTTTGGATGACGGCGATGATCAGCGCGCCGATGAGCGTGCCGAAGATTTTGCCCGAGCCGCCCGCGAGGCTGGTTCCCCCCAGGACGACGGCGGCAATAACATACAACTCATACGACAGGCCCTAGGTGGGCGAACTGCTCTTGAGCTGTGACGCCACGACGACGCCCCCGAGTCCGGAGGCCAGGCCGCTGATGATGTAGACCGTTACAAGCACCCGACCAACCCGCACCCCCGAGAGCCGCGCTGCTTCGGCATTGCCGCCAACCGCGTACACATGCCGCCCGAATCGTGTCCGCGCCATCATCACATACGCGATCATGTAGACCGCGACCATGAGAGTGACGGCGTTTGGCATCCCGGCAGTGGTTCCGCGGCCGAGCCAAATGAACGACTCGGGGATGTCATAAATCGACTGCCCCGCTGCCAGGATGTACGCCAAACCGCTGGCGACCTGCATCATGCCAAGCGTGGCGATGAATGGCGGGATGCGAAAGAAGGCGATCAACACCCCGCAGATCGCTCCCATCGCCCCTGCTGCAACAATCGCCGTGAGGCTGCACCCGATCAGGCCCGCCGTGGTGGCCCCTTGCCCGCCGGCGTGGTCGCGGATGAGCCGTCCCGCCACAACGGCGGAGAGGGCCACCAGACTGCCGACGGAAAGGTCGATTCCGCCCGTGATAATCACCAGAGTCATTCCCACCGCGATGATCGCGATCACAACGATCTGGTTGGCGATGTTCAGCAGATTGTCGGTTTGCAGGAAGGTCGGCCAGAGTGCGCTCCCCGGCGTGATGACCGCTACCCCGGCCAGAGCAGGCATCTGGCTCAGAACGCCAGGCAGCCAACTGGCGCAATCTTCCGTAGCGGCGATGGCCGTGGGTGGGTGGCCCGCGTTCAACATCTCCTGCAGTGCGCGGCGGGCGAGGGGCGGCTCACCGGGGGCCGTTGCGACGTTGGCAAGGCCGGCCTGGTGCAGGCGTTGCTCCAGATCTTTGGCGAATGCCACGTCCGAGGGGGCAACTCCGGCGACGATCAGAATGTCCTTCGAAGTATTGCGGCCGCTGACGATCTGTACAGCGCACGCCTTGGCTGCGCGCTTGCCCGACAGCGGTTGGGTTTGCAGCGTCGCCCAGGCGTAGTAAGCGCACAGCAGCAACAGGACGATGGCCATCCCGTAGCTGCCAATGAGGCGAGAGAGCGTCCGTTGTGCCAATTTCATCTCGAGGTTTATCCCGGGGACTGTTCACCGCATCGCCAGCGCGAGCAGTTGTTCTTGCGTCGCTTTTGTCACGTCAATGACCTCGCCGGTGATTCGTCCCTCATGCATCACCAGGATTCGGTCGCTCATGCCCAATATCTCGGGCAACTCCGAAGAGATCATCAGCACCGCCTTACCGGCGGCGGCGAGTCGGTTGATGAGGAGGTAAATCTCGTGCTTGGTTCCAATGTCAATGCCGCGCGTTGGCTCGTCAAAGAGGATAACGTCGCAGTCGGTCTCCAGCCACTTGGCAAGGACAACCTTCTGCTGGTTGCCGCCCGACAGGTTCATGGCAAGTTCTTCATCGTGCGGAATCTTGATGCGCAGCGACTTGACGAATCGCGCGAATGCCGTCCTCTCGCGCGAACCGAGCATGAAGCCGAAACGGGAAAAGTGCGCCAGATTGGGTAGGCCAAAATTCTCACGGACGCAATGACCAAGCACCAACCCCTGCGCCTTGCGGTCTTCGGTGATGAGGCAGATACCGTGGCGGATGGCATCGATCGGTGAGCGGATCGTCACTGGTTTCCCATCCACGAAAATCTCCCCACCGTCAGCACGATCCGCGCCGAAGATGAGCCGTGCGACCTCCGTCCGCCCAGCACCCACCAGGCCGGTCAGCCCGAGCACCTCCCCACGGCGGATGGTGAACGACACACCCTTGACCGCCGACCCGCGGCGGAGATTCCGGACGACCAGGCGCTCTACGCCGAGCGTGGCAGGCACCTTGGGAAACTCGCTCTCCAGCTTGCGGCCGACCATCGTCTCGATCGGATCCTGGCGGCTCCAGTCTTTCATCGGCCGTGTCGCCACGTGCCGCCCGTCGCGCATGACCGTGACCCGGTCGGCGAGGCGAAAGATCTCGTCCATCCGATGGCTGACGTACACGATGCCAAGCCCGCGCCCCTTGAGTTCCACGATCAACCTGAATAGCGACTCCGCTTCCTGCCCCGTCAGCGAGGCGGTCGGCTCATCCATCACGATGATCCTGGCATCAAGACTGATAGCCTTGGCGATCTCCACGCCCTGTTGCTGCGCAACCGTCAACTCCGAAACCAGCGCCTCGGGGTCCACCCGCACGTCGAGCCGGCCAAACAGCTCCCGCGCCTGCTGACGTTCCACTGCCAGCGAGATAAATGGCCCCACGGTGCGCTCGCGACCGAGGAACAGGTTCTCACGCGCCGATAGAGTGGGGACGAGATTGAATTCCTGGTAGATGACGGAAATCCCCGACCGCTCGGCATCGCGGGGAGACGTGAATCGAACCGGGCGGCCATTGATGCGGATCGTCCCCGCATCGGCGCAATGCGCGCCGGCCAGCACTCGGATGAGCGTTGACTTGCCGGCGCCGTTCTCGCCCATGAGCGCGTGAACCTCACCCGCGCAGATCAAACCGCACCCCATCCAGCGCCCGCACGCCGGGAAACATTTTGTCGATCCCCTCCATCTCCAGGAGATAATGGGAACAAGACGGCGCCGTCTTGCCGTGCCCTGGCGGCGCGTCCATCTGCGCATCGTGCATCCGTCCATCATGTCGAAAGCTCTGTGAACGATCAATCCTGACCCGTTCATAGAAAGGATTGCGAAGCGTAATCCTCGGGAGACGGCCTGAGACGTAGCGGGTAAAAACGCGCTCTCCGAACGCAGGTATAGTGAAATGACTTTAGAGGTACTGGACATTTTACGAAATTGAACCATGACAACTCCCCGGCTCTTCATCGCTCCCCTGGCCATTTGCCTGCTTCACACCGCCGCGCTCTGTGCCGCCGAACCTCCGCCGTTCGAACCCAAATTCTGGAAGGATGCTCCCGATCAGGCCAAGATTATTTCCGCTACGTACATCGGCGGTAAAGGCCACGAGTGGCTCGTCTCCGGCGGCTTTGCTCCCGACGGCTCGATCGTCCTGGTTGGCAATGTTGCCGGCCCAAAACCGATCTCTCCACAGACTCGTTGCGACTCACCGCCTACATGACGATGAAAGCCTCCGACCTCGGGCTGAAAGCTCCCGGCGAAGCGACCGAAATTGATATCAGAATTACCGCGAGCGCTGTGTCGCCTCCACCTGGCGACAAATAACCCCGTCGTCGCAAGCACTGCACGCCCCCGGTCAATGCTTAAAGGAAGCGGCCATGTCCGTCACCGCGCCCGCCTTCCTCTCTAACTTTTTCCTTCCCCCATATTTCGCAATATTGTCCTTGATAAAGTTCTCATAAACCTGCGCGTTCAACGGCAGCTCAACAGTCTTGCGTGTCAGCCCGGAAAGAACCATCGCGTTGCCGATCTCCAGCCCCCGCACTCCTTCCTCGCCCCGTGCGATGAGCGGCTCATCTTTCAGAATCGCCCGCACAAAGTTCTCGGTCACGGCCTGATGCCCCGTCGCATGCTTTGACTCAAACGGGATGTCGATCGTCCACGTCTCCGGCGTTGGAAATGCCTCCAGGCTGTTCTCCCGAATGTCCCGCACGCTCTTGCGAGTCCGATGAAAAGTCAGCTTCCCATGCTCGGCCACGATATTGCCAAAGTCCCCCGCGATCTCAAGCCGTATTCGTCCCCGGCGCTTCGCCGGTGGTCGTTACAAAATGGCCTATAGCCCCATTGGAATATTCCAATATGGCACTCACCTCATCTTCCACTTCGATTGGGTGTGTCTTGCCGATGCTCGCCACCGCCGTCACCCGATTGGGCATCATGTCCGGGATCCACTGGAGCAGATCGAGGTTGTGCGGGCACTGGTTAAGCAGCACGCCGCCTCCCTCGCCGGCCCAAGTCGTGCGCCAGCCGCCCGAAGCGTAATAGGTCCAGGTGCGAAACCACTCCGTCACGATCCATGTAATCCGATTGATCTCCCCCAGCTCCCCGCTCTGCACCAGGTCGCGCAGCTTGGCATACAGTGGAACGGTGCGCGACTGGAAAACCAGCCCAAACTTCAAATGCGGCTTCTTCGAATGCGCCTCATTGATATCCGCGCTGCCCCCACGGTCACGGCCACCGGCTTCTCACACAGCACGTGAAGCTCATGGTCAAACGCGGCCTTGGCGATGACGGGATGAAAATAATGGGGAGTCGCAATCAGAACCGCGTCAATCAAATTGGAGTCCAGAAGATCTTCATAGCGGGCAAACGATTTGACGTTATGACGCTCCCCAATGGACTTGCCCTTGGCCTCGTCGGCATCGCTAACGGCGGCCAGCACAGCACCCTCCACCGAATTGAGATAATCCGCATGGTGCGTCCCCATGCCGCCCAGCCCAACGATGCCGAATCGCACTTTGTCCATAGGTTCATCCCGACGTCGAAAAATAATTGGCTGTTCGCCGGACGTGAATAATGGAGGAGTGCATGGGTGTCAACTTGATGACGTTTTCCCCGCTCGAAAAGACTTTTGTGCGGTAGAATCGTTGCATGATTCGAATTCGCGAAATCATCGATCCAGAGATGAGGGCACGCATCGTGGAAGCGTTGGCCGCCCAGCGTGGATGCGCAGTGGCCGCGATTCCCGATTGGTTTGAGTTGGACGATGCCGACTACGTCGATCTCTTGAACCAGCTCAAGCCTGATGATTCGGACCAACAGGACGATCCACGCATGTAGCCGGTCCAGACGTAAATTAAAACGGGGCGCCCTCGTGTGAGAGCGCCCCGTCCGCTTTACTCCAACTCCTGAAATCTGTCTTACGCGACCCGCCGGCGCCGGCGGGTGAGGAAGGCGCCCGCGACGGCGAAGAGTCCCATGGTGCTGGGTTCGGGAACCGCCACGGCGGCCGCATTAGACACGCCTGCGCCGCCGCCTGAGAAGGGGCCTGTGGGCAGGGTGGTGACAGCCACGCCGCCGCCATTCCATGGGCCGGGAAGCACGGGGATGATGGGGGTGATGACCGGCGGGACCGTGGGCGGGGAGGTCGGAGGCGGGATCACGATGCCGCCCGCGCTATTGTCATACACAATCCTGGCCCCGGTGCGCATACCGCGCACGGTCACGTCCCCGACCGAAGCGCCGGGTGAGTTTCGCACGATGACTTCGGCGATGCTGCCGGGCCGGCCCATGATGGCTAGGTGCAGGCCGGGCGAGTTTTCAATGATGATCAGATCAACGTGGCCGGTGTTGATGGTCGCCACCTGAAACTGGTTAAGGTCGTTGTTGTTGATCTCAACGTGGTTGGCAATGATGGTCCCGTAATTTCCATCCTGAATGTTGATGGGTAGCGTGCTGCCGTCGTGAATGTGGATGTCGTCGAGGGTGACGTTGGTCTTGTGGATGGGCGTATTGCCGGCCCCCGAGATGCGCAGGCCGTCAATGTGCAGGCCGCCCACGGTGCGGCGGTCGTTGCCGTTGTCATAGTTGCGCACGGTGATGTTGTCATAAGTCCAGGGGACGCTGTTGGGGTTCCCCGTAGCGCCGATATCGATGCCCTTCTGATTCAGCACGTCGTGGATGTGGATGTTCTGGAGGAGCAGGTCATGCTCGCCAATGGTCCACGGCCGGCGGCGGAGAATCACGTCTTTAGAGCCGGGCCCGGTGTATTGGCCACCAGTTCGACCATCAATATCAGTAATCGGACCATCGTAGGTAACGCTGGCCTGGGCGGCGCTGGCAAATAAACCAATCGCGGCGGCGGTGTATATCAGTGATTGTGAACGCATTATTATTCTCCCTGTTAGGTGACTGACCCGCTGGCTTTCTGGCGGAAGGCCAACTGGTGCTGAGTGAGCTATCGACGGGGGTGTGGGAGGGAGTTAGAACCGGCGTATCAATACTGAAAAATGGGGGTTATGTGGACGTGAGGCGCGCTGGGGGAGGCATCAATATTGGCACGCGCCGGATTATTGGCAGTATCGGTGTTGGATCTGGTGCGGGTCGGCCTGCGCATCAATACTGGTGGCGGGGACGTTATGGGGCGGGATTAAGGTGAACCGGGCGATGGCGGCGCGGCGGGTCAGGATTTGCCGGCCAGCGCCTGCTGATAGCGGCGCATGAGACCAGAGCGGCTGATGAGGCCAATGATCCGGGTGGGGGCCTGCTCCAGCGCGACGGGGAGGTGGCTGACGTCGTAGCGCGAAACAGTCCATGGTGGAAGAAAGATCATCGCTGTTGCGGATGACAGGGATCTGGGCGCGAAGCAATTCTTCGACCACCAGGAGGGGCATGGCTTCACGTTCCATTAAGGCGGTTTTGATGTCTTCGGCGACGACCATGCCCAGGTAAGCGCCTCTGTCGTTGACGACCACAAAGTCGGCGGTGTTGACGCGGCTCATCAGGTCGAGGATGCGCTGAAACGGGTCGTTGGGGTGAATCAGCACTGCCGGCTCAAGATCGACTTGCTCGACGACCAGGCGATGCAGAAGCGTGGTGTCGGCAGTATTGCCAATCTGAATGCCGCGGCGGCGAAGCGTGAGCGTGTAGATGGAGTCGGTGAAGATCAGGCGGGCGACGCCGGTGGCGATAATCGCGGCGAGCATGGCCGGGAGGACCAGGCCGGGGTTGCGCGTGAGCTCGAGCAGGATCAGGATAGAGGCCAGAGGCGCGTGGACGACGGCGGCAAGCACGGCGGCCATGCCTACCAGGGCGTATGCTTCGGGCTGAAGGCGCGTGACGTCGAAGATGCCAATCATTTTCATGACTATTCCCATGCCGCCGCCAACGACAGCGCCAGGAAGAGTGCAGGGGCGATGACGCCGCCGCTACCGCCGCTGGAGAGGGTGATGCAGGTGCCGAGAATTTTTGCGACGCAGAGGAAGGCCAGGAGAGCCAGGATATAGGAGGGTTTCCAGACGGAGTAAAAGTCGCGGCCGAGGAGGAGTTGAATGAAGCCGTAGCCGTCACCGAAGAAGGCGGGCATAGGATAGCTCTGGAAAGGGATGGGCTTGGGCTGATGAAGGAGGAGGTGGCCGAAAACGAGGACATAGGCGATACCCATGATGCCCAGCAAAGCTCCGCCAACGGCGGGGCGGATGGCGCGGGCGACTTTGAGGCGGTGGAACTTCTCGTCCATGAAATACATGGTGCGGGTCAGAGTGACGCCGACGAGGCCGCAGGCGACGCCCAGGACGATGAAGTTCTGGACCTGGAGCCAGTCCATTTCGAACGTGGAGGGGGGAATGACGAAGATGGCCTTGAAGTCGGAGTGAAGGAGCCGGAAGAAGATGCCGCGGGTGGTGACGTTGGCAATCACGCTGGCGACGACAACGGGGGTTACATTGCGAATGGAGAAGTCCTGGAGGATGACTTCGAGGGCAAACAGGAGGCCGCCCATGGGCGAGTTGAAGATGGCGCTGATGCCGGCGGCCGCGCCACAGCCGATCAGTACAGGCATTTGCCGGCGGCCAAGGCGGAAAAGCTGTCCGACGCCCGAGGCGATGGCTGCGCCAATCTGAACGATTGGGCCTTCGGCGCCAACACGCCCCCGGTTCCGATGGTGATGGCGCTGGTGAATATTTTTTCGATGGCCGCGATTGGACGCATGAATCCGCTGGTGCGGATGACGGATTCCATCACGTCGACGATGCCATGTCCTTCGCGGGTGTGGAAAAGATGGCGGCTGATGATGCCGACGAGCAGGCCCCCCAGTGTCGGCCAGACGATCACCATCACCAGCCAATCTCCGTAAAGGCGCTGGGCGCCGAAACGCTGATATAGGAGGTCACGGATGGCGTTGATGAGTTCGTGGAAGCTGACGGCCGCCCCGGCGGTGACGAAGCCGATGAGGGCAGCGATCAGGACGAGGAATGATTCTTCGCGGAAGCCGACCCGCGCGAGGCTTCGCGTCATCAGGAGGCGGAATCGCGTGGCGGTCAGGGAGAGGCCCCAAAGCATCGGCGCAAGATATAGGAGTGGGCGGGCGACGTATATGAACTATTGGAGCTTTACGGCGGCGCGGGCGGCCTCGCGGACGGTCCCGAGCAGAGCCCGGAGATCCGCCTGAGTCGTGAAGGGGTTGATGAGCGTGACGCGGAGGAATAAGCCGGGGGGGAGGCGGGTCTGGACGAGATAGAAGTCGCCGGATTGCAGGAGCGAGCGGCGGATTTTTTCCTGCAGGGCATCCAGTGTTGCGGGGTCGGAGAGCATTGCATCGGGGCGGTAGCGGAAGCAGACGATGTTGCAATCGGGAGCGGTCGGGATTTCGAAATCACTTTCGTTTGCGAGCATTTCTGCAAACTGCCGTCCGAGGGCGGAGGCGGGCGTTGGTGGTCCATTGGGAGAGGAAGGAGCTGGAGAGGACGGCCGGGAAGATGGCGACGAACCAGAAGGCGCGGAGGGGCGGGTCGTTGCCCTGCCAGGAACGAAAAGATTTTGAGTAATTTAAGGTGCAATCTTAAATTACTTAAAGGTAGACATGGATGATGGCGTGAGGTGTTGACCGTTTCTATTAGGTATTCGCGGATTGGTGTGTAGGGTTCAGGGGTGGTGCCGAAGAAGCGGCGGATTGCTGAATGAGGGTGGGAGAGTCTCGGGTGGTTCAGGGGAGGGGGGATTTTCTTCGCTTGGCGCTCTTGGCGTCTTGGCGGTTGGAATTCGGTGTCGGGGATCGCTTGTAGGTAGTCGACGCTGGCGGAAAAATGCGAACCGCCAAGACGCCAAGAGCGCCAAGAAATTCGAATTAAGCCGGCGCTGCGAAGTTGATGACAATACGGTTCGGGAGTGGTTAGGATAGTGAATGATCGAGAGGGGTTGAAAGTTCATCTTTGGGTGTTGAGCTTGCTTTTGGATATCTGTTCACCCTAGTCACACCCAGAAGCGAAATCAGGCCATTTGGATGGTCAGTGACTCTGTCACGAGAACATCGATTTGCGAATATCGTCCGCTTCGGAGTCGGCGTTTGGGGTGGGGGTTTGGGTGGGGGGGACGGGGCAGATGAATTCGGCGCCGATGCTGTGGAGGTTTTCTTCGAGGGTGCGGCAGTGGACTACGCCGCAGAGAACGGCCAGAGGCTCTTCGTTTTTGCGGTTGAGGTAGACGATGAGCTGCTGGCCGACGGGGAGGAGTTTGTCGTGAAGGAAGCCGATGCCGCGGACGGAGAGGTCGCGGACGCTGACGATGGTGGGGGCTTCGCGCTGGGTGTCGTTGCAGGCGGCGATGCTGATGCGGGCGCGGATGGTGACGCGGGCGGCGCGGCGCATGTTGTGGCCGGGCTCCTGCTTTTGAAGTGGGTCGACGGTCTTGAGCACGTCGCTGAACTCTGTTGCGGACAACTGCATTCCATCTTTCGTTAACGGCTATGGAATTATCGAACGGGGGCGGGGAGGGGTTGAGGCGGGAGGTGGAATTGGCGGCCGATGCATAGGCCGATAAGGCGGGAATGGTGCGGGTTGAAGGGCCGCGCGTCTGCATTGAGTGGCAACACGGGGTGAGGGGTTGGGTAGAGGGAGCAGAGTCCTGGCGCTTGCCTTGAGGGCCGGACGACACAGGGAATTATCGCGGAGCGTAATTATGCGGCGAGGCGATTTTGGGTGGGGAATTTATCGAGCGCTTGTGGGATGGGGGGTGGTGGTTGCGGTGTTGGTGGGGGCGGGCGGGACGCAGGGGCAGGATACATCCACGCGATCGCGGGCGGCGGAGCTGATGAAGAATCGGCAGTACAACGATGCGATACGGGTGCTGAAGGAAGAGATGGCGCAGAAGCGCCCGAGCAGAGCGGGCGGCAGCAACTGATGCTGGGGGAGTGTTATTACCTGACGCGGCAGTATGAGGAGGCGAAGGGGGCTTTTGGCGCGGCCGGGAACTACCTGGCGGAGGGCGCGGAGAAGATTGTCGCGGAGTATCGGCTGGCTTGCGTGGCGTATCGGCTAAAGGATGGGGCGGGGGCGCTGCAGTTGATTGATGCATTTCTGGCGAAGCATCCGGCCGACGGGCACGTGGGGAAGCTGCTGGTTTTTAAGATGGGGATTCGGGGCGGGGATGGAAAAGATGCGCAAAAGGAGATGGAGGCGCTGCACGATCGAATCTATGCGGACATCAAGAAGTACGATTATGCGACGGGGATGGAGGCCGACGAACTGCTTTGCGACTATTACCGGGCCAATGGACAGGATGACAAGGCGCAGGGGGTGTATGCGAAGATCGTGCATAATTTTCGGCAGGTGATCGCGGATCTGGAGCGGGACAAGCAGCCGATACCGGCGGGTTTTGAGAAATCGCACGACAACGCAGCGCTGCAATTGGGGATGATCTGTCTGGATAAGAAGCAGCCGCAGGAGGCCGTGAAATGGCTGGAGAACGTGCGGTATGACGCGGAGATGAAGGTGAAGGCGCGGCTGCTGCTGGCGAAGGCGGCGTATGAGCGGCAGGATTATTCGACAGCCGGGGCGTATCTGGGGGAGAAGGGTTTTCTGGAGTCGGTGGCCGAGGGGCCGGTGAAGTCCGACATTTATTTGATGCTGGGGTTGTGCGAAAAGGCGAAGGCGGATTGGAACGCGGATCGGGTGCAGAATTATCTGGGGAAGGTTGGGTCGGAAAGCAGGGGGTATTTTCAGGCCCAGTCGGTGCTGGGAGATGCGTATCGGGAAAAGGGGCTGCTGGACGACGCGATGAAGGCTTACACGAAGGCGCTCGGATCAGCGGATTACGCGCCGACGGCGCTGTTTTATCTGGGGAGCCTGTACATGGAGAAGGGGGCGAAGGCGGACGGGGCGAAGGCAAATGATTTTTATCGTCAGGCGGCCGATCCGCTGGGTCAGCTTTTGACGAAGTATCCGCTGTCGAGCTATGCGAAACAGGCGCGGGAGAAGGCCGAGGCGCTGGGGGCGAAGGGGATTGTGGTGGCCGCGGGAGGAACGGGGGATGAGATACGCAAGGGGTGGGAGAAGACGGCCGCGGAGAAGAAGGGCACGATTGAAGCGGCGCAGGCGCTCATGAGCCTGGTGCGGTTTCACGGGAAGGCGGTGGTGGATGAGAAGACCAGGAAAGTGACCCGGGCGGCGAACAACGCGGCCTGCGCCTGGCGTGCGATCAACTGCTGGATGAGAAGGTGTATAGCGGGAGCGGTTTTTCGGCCGAGGCGTGGAAGGGACTGCGGGCGGAGGCGCTTTATCAGCGGGGGGTGTGCGAGTTGGCGAGCATTGGGGCGAGTGGGGATGATGTGGTGAAGGGGGCGAGCGCCGAGAAGGCAGCAGACTTTCTGGCAAAGGCAAAGGCGAGCGTTGATGCAAAGCAGTTGGACATGGTGAAGGGGATTGAGCTGGGGCTGCTGGAGGCGATGTTTAAGTCGGAGAAGAAGGAGACCAAGGAAGCGGCCGAGAAACGGTTTGCGGAGCTGGAGGGGGATTACGGGAATGATGCGCGGTTTCAGAAGCTGGCGCTGAATCTGGCGGACTGGTATTTTCAGCAGGGGCGCTGGGTGGATGCCGCCAGGCAATACATCGGGGTGGCCGAGCGCGGGCGTGATCTGGCGGAGGAGGATCAGCTTCGGCTGCTGTATACGGGGGGCAACTTGTATACGAAGGCGGGTTATGAGGCCCAGCAGAAGGCGGGGCAGAGCGGCTATGCGATTTACGTTTATCCGAAGGAGACGGTGGAGGTGGGGGATTCGGCGTTGAAGACATATGGGCCGTTTGGGAAGACGATTGACGTGAAGTGGGGGCGCGATGGGCTGTCGGCGCGGGATGCGCTGCTGACGGTTTCCACGATGTCAAAGATTCCGTTTGTGTGGTCCAGCGCAAAGGGAGTAAATACGATTAATGGGTATCTGGAGACGAAGCGGGTGAGTTTAAAGGACGGGAAATATACGGTTCAGCAGGCGCTGGAGGCGATATTTGATCCGCAGGTGCACCGGTTTGTGGTGGACATGGGACTGGCGGATGGGAAGCCGACGATTGAGGCGGCCAAGACCGACAAGGATGATCCGGAGGCGGGGGAGAGCCAGGTGATTGAGATTTATGATGTGCGCAGTGTGGGACTGCGGTATCGGCCGTTGGGCACGGGCTATGGCGGCTGGCGGACGGCGCATCCGAAGACGGCGATTTTGTACAACGTGATCGGCCGGGTGGAGGAATTGACCAAGACGCACGTGTTGTGGGCGGAGGATGTGCAGAAGGAGGAAAAGCTGGCGTTTGAGTACAAGCAGCCGCCAGGGTTTGGGGATCGGGACGATGTGACGTGCGGGCGGGTGCTGGCCGGGGCGTTGGAGGCGGTGGGTTTGAGGTATCGGATCATCAAGCGGGAGGTGGCGAGCGAATATTACGAGGCCGCCAAGGACGCGTTTAACAAGGTGCGGAAGATCGACCCGCGCAGCAAGTATGGGGAGCGTGCGCTGTTTTCGGTGGCGCTGAATTATTACAACCAGCGCGACTACGTGAAGATGAAGGCGGTGCTGAAGGAGTATCTGAAAGTTTTTGATAATCCGTCGAACGAGTTTTATCAGCAGGCGTGTTTTTGGGTCGGGTGGGCTTTTGAGAATGAGAAGAAGTATCGGGAAGCGGTGAATTATTATGCGCGCGCGGCCGAGGAGCGGCTGGTAATTTATAAGCCAAAGGAGGGGGAAAGGGCGCTAAGCAAGGAGGAACTCAAGGGGCGATTGTCGTCGGAGACACTTTATACGTTGTCGGAGAAGGTGGGTGGGGAGATGAAGGGTTTGACGCTGGAGAAGTTCGCGGATTTTCTGCGCCTGAACACGCACGTGGGGGTGCGGGTGGAGGCGGGGGCGGGGGATGGCGTGGTGGATCGGGAGGCGTTTAAGGGCGTGGCGGGGATTGACCTGCTGTTTGATGCAATCGGGCCGCTGGGGCTTGGGGTGAAGATTGAGAACGTGAATGGGGAGTATGCGGAGAAGGCGTATTTTCGGCAGGCGCTGGCGTACAAGAAGGATGGGATGATGGAGCAGGCGCTGGAGAGCGCGAACCTGCTTTTGGCGCGGTATCCGGCCACGTCGCGACGGCGGGATATGTCGAAGGTGATGCTGGACATTTACAAGGGGTTAAAGGATTACGGCAGCGCGCAGCAGAAGCTGGAAGAGCTGGAGAAGACGGCGCAGGATGAGGCGGAGAAGCGCGAGCTGCGGATCGAGACGGCGGCGATTCGGTATGATCTGGCGGATTATGCGAAGGCGGCTGGATTGTATAAGGCGCTGCTGGAGAGCGCGGTGGACGCGAAGGAAAAGGGGGCGATTCGGGATGCGTATGCACGAGCGCTGTTTCGGGATGGGAAGCTGCCGGAGGCGCTGGAGCAGTATGAGGGGATGCTGAAAGATGACGCCGAGCCGGTGGGGCGGTTTGTGGACGGGTTGATGGCGTTTTATCTGAAGTTCTCGCTGGGCAAGGCGTTTGAGCGGGAACTGCCGGAGGAGGCGCAGCGATTTATTCTGGCGTATGAGAAATTGTCAGAGGAGGAGATCCGGCATATCTCGCAGGAGGATGCCGCCAAAGCGACGTGGGTCTATTACGTGTCCGGGTTGATTGATTTAAATAAGCAGCGGCCTGAAAAGGCGGTGGAGAAGTTTACCTCGGCGGGCAATTCGCCGGATGAAAGCCTGGCGGGGGAGGCGCTGTATCAGCGGGCGATGCTGTTCATGCGGGCGAAGGACTACGCGCAGGCGCAGGGGTATCTGTCGGATCTGGTGGTGGTGTCGCACTCGACGGAGACGGCGGTGCGGGCGACGTATCAGCTTGGGGTGTGCCTGGCGGAACTGAATCGCACACGCGAGGCGGCCGCGAATTTTGAGAAGGTGATCAAGCGCTATCCGGGCTCGCAGCTGGCGGAGACGGCGGCCAGGAACGCGGTTTATCAGGCGGCGCATCCGACGACGCGCAACGCGCCCACGACGCAGGTGAAATGAAGAAGTGGAGTGATATGTTGAAAGGCTTCGCGCTCATCTCGGGAATTTTGCTGTTGGCGAGCGTTTGCCGCGCACAAGCGACGCCGGAGGATGCGCCTGCGCGAGGCGCAGGAACTCGAGCGGGTTGGAAACGTGCAGAAGGCGGCGGGGGCGTACGAGGCGTTTCTGGCGAAGTATCCGGACCACACGCAGGTTGTGGAGGCGCATTACCGCCTGGCCAAGTGCTATGATGCGCTGGGGCTGGTGGATCAGACGGTGGGACAGTTCAAGGCGGTGACGGATTCTGACAAGAAGCAGTTTAAGAACCGGGCGGATGCGTTTTACAACCTCGGCAAGTTGTATGCGTCGGACAAGAAGTATGACCTGGCGACGGCCGTGTTTGAGAAGATGCTGAGCGAGGGGGCGGGCTTGTATGAGGAGGAGGTGCTGAATTTGTGCGCGGGGTATTACGCGCTCCAGCAGAAGTATCAGGATGCGGCCGCGAAGTTTAATATTTTGAAGCGGCGGCAGGACTCGGCGCTCGCGGAGGGGGCGGCGTGCAAGCTGACGCTGCTCTGGCTGAAGGCCGAGAAGATGGACCTGGCGGTGGACGCGCTGCAGGACGTGGTGCAGCGGTTTCCCAAGAGCAAGCAGATTCCGGAGTTGCTCTTGCGGACGGCGGATGGGTATCGGGGGCAGAAGAATTTCGAGAAGACGGTGTCGCTGTGCGAGCAGTTGCGAAGCGGATATCCGAAGGAGCCCGAGGCGCTGGCGGCCAATTATTTGCTGGGGCTGGTGTATCGGGATCGGAAGGATTTTCAGAAGGCGGCCGATGCGCTGGATGTGGTGGGGCGGAACAAGGAGTTTGCGAATCGGGGGGTGTCGGCCGAGTGCTCTTGCAGTCGGCGGACGTTTACTTTGCGCAGTTGAACGATGCGGGCAAGGCGATGGAGCGGTATGACGAGGCGGCGAAGCTGGCGCGGGATTCTGATTCAGAGCGCAAGAGCGACATTCTGCAGCAATGCTACTTTCGGCTGGGGGAGTACAACTACACGCAGAAGAAGTGGAGCGTGGCGCTGGAGTATTACTCGCTGCTGCGGGGGCTGAATCCGAAGATCAACGTGCTGGGTCGGATCCTTTCTTGCCAGGCGCAGTTGAACGAGACGGACGCGGTGCAGAGCGTGAGCGATGCGGACGTACAGACGCTGGCGGACAAGATCAAGGCCAATCCGGGGACGTCGATCGCGGCCGAGGCGGAAGTGTTTCTGACCGACCGGAAGCTGGCGGAGGCGACGAAAAAACAGGCGGGGTATTCGGCCATTGCGGATGCGTATGAAAAGCTGCTGCCGAAGTATTCAAAAGAGGTTTTGGCGAAGGAGCGGCTGGACGCGTATGTGTATTTGCAAATCGGGATCTGCCGGGCTGCGGGGGCGGCGGCCGATGATATGAAGAAGGCGATGGCGGCGTTTCAAAAGGTGAAGGAGATCGATGCGACGGAGGCCAATCCGTATCGCGTGCCGGCGCTGGAGAATCTGGCGCTGGTGGCCGAGCGCGCGGGGGACAAGCAACTGGCGGTGAACGCGTACAGCGAATTGTTTGCGATCTCGAAGCAGAACCTGGACCAGCACAAGGATGACAAGGCGGCGGAGAAGAAGACGCTGGAGTACATGAAGAGCCTGGTGACGCGCTCGGATACGGCCGCGATGATGGACAATTCCATCGAGCTGACGAAGAAGATGATCGAGGAGCGCGGGCCGCTGTCGGATTTGTCGCGGGAGTCGCGGTTTTATCTGGGGGAGCTGTATTACCTGAAGAAGGATTATTCGAACGCGGCCAGGACATTTAAGGAATTTATCCAGATCTATGGGCCTAAGCAGGATGGGGACGGGGACGTTGCCGGAGGGCCATGGAAGCCGCAGCAGGTGGATGAGAAAATTGCCCAGGTGTATGAGGCGGCGGTGCGGGTGGCGCATGCGTGGTGCATGCAGGGGCACGATCAGAACATGGTGAAGGCATACCAGTGGATCGTGAAGAACTTTCCGAACAACAACAAGTATGTGGCCGAGGCGCAGTATTGGCTGGCGCTGGAGATGGGCAAAGGGGAGGCGGGGAAGGCCAAGGAAGCGCAGCGGTCGATGGCGGAGGCGATGTGGCGGAACGTGGTGTGTCCTTCGCTGGAATTTACAGACGGGAAGTCGGGAAAGGGAAAGTATTATTTCTGGGTGGGCGGGTCGGAGCAGGATAAGAATGGGGACGTGCAGAAGTATGTAAAGGCCGCGATGATGAAGGCGGGGCAGGCTTTTGGGGAGGTTGGGGAGCACGAGCTGGCGGCCGGATGTTTCAGGACATACCTGGATGTTTACCCGGCCAGCCGTGGCGAGGGGAAGCGGGGGAAGAGGAGCATGGAGGGGGATGAGATGTATGACATCGCACACTATGCGCTGGGGCGGGAGTACATCGCGCTGAACAACGTGACGAAGCTGATCGAGACGTACAAGACGTTTGTCACGGGGCTGCGCGACGATCGGTTTCGGGTGTCGGGCTTGAAACTGCTGGGATATTACGCGGGGGCGGCGGGGCAGACCGAGCAGGCGGTGGAGGCGTATGCGACACTGCTGGATGAGTATGGAACCAATGACCTGCGGCCAACCGGAGAGCCAATTCCGGTGCCGCAGCAGAACCGCCTGCGAACCGGGAACACGGGGTGGGACGGGATTCGCATGCCGCTGCCCAGGGACCTTGACCTGGGGGACGTGCGGTATTCGGTGGGATATTTTTATTTCAAAGGCGAGGATTGGGCGCGGTGCGCAAGGCGCTTGGGCCGTTTGTTTCGGATGCACAACTTGCGGGGAGCAAGTCGCGGCCCAAGGCGCTGTTCATGGCCGGGCAAAGCTGTTTCAAGCTGCGGGATTACCAGGCGGGGTTGAAGGCGATTTCGACGCTCATTAAAGAGCATCCGCATTTTGAGGCGGCCGAAGAGGCGTATGTGTATGCGGCGCAGGGATACGCGGAGGCGAAGTCGTGGAATGATCTGGATCTGACGTGCCGGAACTTTATTGCGGAATGGCCAAAGTCGGATCGGCGGTATCGGATTGATCTGTACGTGGCGCTGTCGCAGATTGGGCAGGGGAAGGTTGGGCCGGGGATGACGGCGCTGAAAACGATTGCGGCGAGCGATGCGTATGACGATGTGAAGGCGGATGCGTATTACCAGCTTGCGCTGAACACGCCAAAACCGGAAGAAGCGTTTGTGTGGCTGGAAAAGAGCATGGTGCTGCCGCGCGAGGGGGCATGTTTGGAGGCGGGGAAATGCGCGATGAAGCTGAAGAAGTGGGACAAGGCCAAAGAGTATCTGGAGAAGGTGACGCGGGAGTTTCCCAAGGCGGATGCGCGGGTGGTGGGGGAGGCTCGGGATCTGTTGCCGCAGGTGCAGAGGGAGATTGCAAAGCAGGGGAAGTGAAGAGGATCACCACGGAGGCACGGAGGGCACGGAGGAAGAGGAGAGAGAATTGAATGAAGGAAGATGGAAGACACGGGCGGAGCGCCCGTGCCACAATTTGTGAGGTCGTGTTGGGTGTGTTGAGAGATTGGAGAACATTATGAAACGTGGAAGATGGATTTGGTGGATGATGATGTTCGTGGTGCTGGTGGGTGGGCGGGGGGCGCTTGGGGCCGGGATTGGGGATACGGCGGAATTGGGGGCGGGGCCTAAGGGGCCGGATGGAGAGGAGGACAAGGTCACGCTGATGCAGAAGGCGGTGGTGGCTGGGGACAATATGCGCTTTACGTTTAAGACCGGGTCAAACATCTCCGGCATTTCGCCGGGGGATGTGTACGCCAATGAAACCAAGAGCCTGTTCAAGGTGGAGCGGATCGTCGATCTGCATGGCACCGATGGCGGGACGATGGACATGCTGCGCATCGCCGGCAACACCAATCCAGATAATCGGCTGACGCTGGTGAAGAGTGATAAGAAGGAAGCGTCGGCTGAGATCACGGCCAAGAAGTCAGTGGTGGATCTGTTTCTGGAGGGCGGGCCGTTTTTGTACCCCATCGCGATCCTGGGGCTGATCACGATCCTGCTGGCCTTTAACTGTGCGGTGATTTATCGAAAGCGGCGGCAGTGCCCGCCGGCGTTTGTGGACAAGGCTCGGGCGGCATTGGAGGAGGGTGATTTGGAGACGTTCGAGGAGTTGGCGCTGAAAGAGAAGGGGTTGTTTCCGTACGTGTGCCGGGCGATGGCCAGCTCGTATGCGGATTCGACGCCGGAGGATATTGAGAGGCGCTGCGAGGTGGCGGCCGCGACGCGGATCAACAAGCTGCGCGTGCCGGTGCGGGCGCTGAACCTGATCTCGGCGGCCGCACCGTTGCTGGGGCTGCTGGGGACGATCATCGGCATGATCATCGTGTTTGAGGCGCTGGCCAACGCCAGCGGGTGCAAAAGCGCAGGCGCTGGCGACGGGGATTCGGGTGAAATTGTTTTCCACCGCATCGGCGCTGATGGTGGCGGTGCCGGCGCTGTTTCTGTTCTGGATATTCAACCAGGTGCTCAACGGCGTGATCACGCATTGTGAATTGCTGGCCGAGGAGTTCGTGCATGAGATTCGGATCCTGAAGCGCAAGGGCCGAAAGATCGGCGTGACGGAAGCAGAAGACGATGAGGACGTAGCGCCCAGGAAATCGAAGAAGGCGTTGAAGGAGGCGAGCGTATGACATTCAGCAAAGAAGGCGATGAGACGTTGCAGATCGACATGACGCCGCTCGTTGACTGCATTTTCGCGATCATTTTGTTTTTGCTGGTGGCCGCCTCTTTTCAGGAGAGCGTGGAGCAGGATTTATCGATTCAGTTGCCGACGCAGGGGAAGGATTTGAAAGTGAAAGCGCCGCCGGCCAAGCCGGTGGTGATCAACATTCGCAATAAGCCGGCCGGGCCGGAATATGCGGTGGAGGGGGCGGTGTTTCCAATGTATGAGCTGCAGAACTATCTGAGCCGCGCACAGGGGTTGAACAAGAACCAGTCGGTGGTGATTCGGGGCGACCGGAACCTGAAATGGGATTCGGTGGCTGGCGTGATGGGGATGTGCGCAGGTGGGGATTACGAATGTATCGGCGGCGGTTGCGACGGATGAATCGAAATGATGGAGCACGGGCGTCCCGCCCGTGTCTGCAACCACGGGCGAGACGCCCGTGCTACCTGAGGCTGGGACATGGCAAGAATTAAATCAACGGCCGACGGTGCGATGCTGGCGCCGCTGCACAAGCAGGGTGTGAATGATTCGGTGGTCGATGCCCGGGCGGTTCTCACCGGGCTTCTGGTGGCCGCCGCCCTGTGCCTGATTGGATTTGCGTGGAAGCTGGCGAGCAATCCGGAAAATCAGCGGAAGTCGCCGCCTAAGGAGTTTGAGTTCAGCCTTGCGCCGCCGCCGGCGGAGGAGTTTAAGATCAAGCCGCTGGCGCCGGATATCGCCCACGAGCGGCCGGAAGAGACGGCGGCGCTGGCGCCGTCGCTGCCGGATGAGAAGCCCAATATTCACATCAGCGTCAATCCTGCCAACGTGGCCGTGGACACGGAGGTGATCCAGAGCGCCAACACCCCCATCAACAACAACGACATGGAGATGAAGATCGACGTGAAGTCGATCGACACCAGCCTGAAGAACACCGAGATCAACGATGCGCCGAAGAAATTACAGAGACTTCCGAGAAAATCGGCTTTGCGGTGCAACCAATCGCCGCCGATGCGATAGGGGCGGCCGACATCTTTAAGTATGACAAGCCCGCCCCCAGCGACAAGCCGGCCATCTACACGATGAACACCGGGCCGCGGCCGGGGCGGAACGTGAAGGGGTTGCTGGTGGCATTTGGAGATCAGGATGCGCCGTCGATGGGGCAACTGGGGCCGGCGAACATCAATCTGTTTGGGACGGGGGATGTGTTTCGACAGATGACGCGCGGGGCCGGGGGACTCAAGGCCCGCAGTGCCGTGGATTCAGCCCTGCACTATCTGGCGACGCATCAGGAGAACGATGGGATGTGGGACGCCGAGAAGCTGGAGGGGGCCAAGGGGGGCAATCTGGCCGACACGGCGCTGGCGTGCCTGGCGTTCATGGGCGGGGGCAACACGACGCGCAAGGGGGATTATTCGCGGAACGTGCTGCGCGGGCTTGAAGCGATCATGCGATGCCAGAAGCCCGATGGGCTGGTGACGCAGCAAGGTGCAAACCTTTACACGCATGCGATGTGTACGATCGCACTGTGCGAGGCGTATGGTCGGGCGCGGGATGAGCGCATCGGTGCGGCGGCGCAGAAGGCAATTGATTACTGCCAGAAGGCCGTTAATGCGGACGGAGGCTGGCGCGTATACGGCCAACAGCGATATCTCGGATTTGTCCGTGACGGCGTGGTTCGTGCAGGCTTTTAAGACGGCCAAGCTGGCGCAGGTGAAGGCGGAGCATGCGATCTTCTCGCAGGCCATTTCGTATCTCGACAGCGTGACAGATGCCGGAGCCAGCAAGGAGTCGAACGGGGTGGTGACGTATCAATTCCAGGCCGGCCAGCATTATGATTCCAATGGGCATCCAGCGCTGACGTGCGCGGGAATGATGATCCGGCAGTTCAATGGGATGGGCGTAAAAAATCATCTGCTGGTAAAGGGTGCGGAATTGACCAAGGCGCGGGGGCCGGAATGGAACCAGAAGGATTTTTACTACTGGTATTATGCCACATACGCGATGCACAACATGGGCGGAGAGTATCGCATCTGGTGGAACCAGAAGGTGCGCGACGTGCTGCTGGAGCACCAGAGCCGGGATGGCGATCACGCGGGAAGCTGGGACCCCAAGGGCGATCACTGGGCCACGACGGGTGGCCGGGCATATACGACGGCGCTGGGGCGCTCTGCCTGGAGGTCTATTACCGCTATTCGGAGGCGCTGAATAGCTTTGGGACTGCGCCGGATTTGGATGAGCTATTTTTGGAGTAGACCGATTTAACACAGGTCGGCCAGCGGGATGCCATTCTTTGTGGATCTGCTCCACAGGATGATCGTTACAAGAGGCACGATCGTCACGACCGTGTGGCTGGACGGGCTTCTTTCGGCGTGCAATCGCGTTGCGGCGGACGGGGGGGAGCGGTAGGCTACGCTCCGCCCTGCGTGGGTTTTGGAGGGCGGCTCGCCGCTTACGTTGCAAGGAGTGGATCATGTTGAAATTTCGTCGCGCTGCTGCGCGAAATCGTTTGGCCGTGTCGAAGAAACTTCGGGCCTCCGCGGCCCATGCGCTGCATCCGCTGGAGGGCCGCCTCTTTTTCTCCACCGTTTACACCGTCACCAACACCGGCGACAGCGCGGTGGAGGGGAGCGGATCGCTCCGCGACGCCATCATCCAGGCCAACAACAACCCCGGGGCCGACGAAATAGATTTTGACATCGCAGTCAGCGGCGTGCAGACCATCCAGCCGACGTCGGCGCTGCCAACGATTACAGAAGACGTCTTGATCGACGGGACGACGGAAGGCGGGTATACGCATTCGCCGCTTATCGAAATCGACGGCACCCACGCCGGTTCGGTCGCGGGGCTGACGATCACCGGGAATAACGTCACGCTCAAAGGACTTGTCATCGATCTTTTCCCGCTGGAAGGCATTCGCGCCAACAGCACGGTCGGATTGACGGTTCAAGGTTGTTATATCGGGACTGATCCGACCGGCCAGTCTGCAAAGGGCAACGGGAAGGACGGCATCTTCCTCAACCAGGCCCAAAACGCCACCATCGGCGGCCTTGGGACCGATGAGCAAAACGTGCTTTCAGGCAACCTCAATGGGGAGGGGATTCGCCTGGCCGACACGGCCGGGGACAATGGGGGCGGGAACTTGATCGCCGGTAATTACATCGGCACCAATGCCGCCGGAACGGCTAAAATCGCTAACTTTGGCGGGATCCAGGTGACCGACGCTAACAACGATACCATCGGCGGGGGAAACAATATCACCGGCGCAAACTTCGCCAACCTGATCGCCGGAAACCTTCACTCGGGAATCTTGCTTGATGATACCGTCAGTGCGGACAAGCCCGTTTACAGTCTCGTCTCAAACAACGTAATCGGCCTGAATGCGGCGCAGACGGCCAAGCTGGCCAATGGGGGGGATGGAATTGTTCTTGCAGCACAATCCAACACGATCAACGCCAATGTGATCTCGGGCAATGCGCTGAGCGGGATTCATTTTGAAACCGCGTTCGGCCGGGACAACTTTGTTACCAACAACTTTATCGGCACCACCGCGGCCGGAACTCATCTTGGAAACACATTGGACGGCATCAGGATCGGCATCGACGGCGCAGACACTTCCAGCGACGGCGTCCACAACAACTGGATTGGCGGTTCGCAGGCGTGCAAGCTGGCCGGCGTTAACGCAGGTGCTTCGCAGACTGGCCAAAATGA
Source organism: uncultured Phycisphaerales bacterium (assembly GCA_963788015.1). Taxonomy (GTDB): domain Bacteria; phylum Planctomycetota; class Phycisphaerae; order Tepidisphaerales; family Tepidisphaeraceae; genus JBBRHH01. The sequence goes on along the minus strand of CAWBEY010000001.1, from coordinate 439,397 downwards.
GATCGCCTACAATGCCGGCAACGGAATAAACGTCTCTTCGACGCTGGATGACCAGGGCAACGCCAACGTTCAAAACCAGATCTCACAGAATTCCATCCACGACAACACCAAGCTGGGGATTGACCTGGGCAACGACGGCGTGACGGTAAACGACCCCGGCGACGGCGACAAGGGTGGGAATCTGCAGCAGAATTATCCCCTGATCACGTCGGCCGTGACGGCCAGTGGGACAACGACCGTCAAGGGGTCGATGGCCAGTGCTCCCAACAAAGATTACACGCTGGAGTTTTTCAGCTCGCCCCTCCCCAGCCCATCAAACTTTGGTGAAGGGGCCGCTTTCATCGGCAGCGTGATTGTCCACACCAATGGCAGCGGCAATGCGAGCTTCAGCTTTGTACCCGCGTCGCCAGTGACTGGCGGCCAGGTAATCACCGCGACGGCCACCGATTTCCTCGGGCCGGAAGCTCATGACACGTCGGAGTTCTCCAAGGCGTTTGTAGTGACCGTGCCACCCCCCCCGCCGCCTCCTCCGGCTCAGCACAACATCGTCGCCAAGAAGCGCGACTTTACCGCCAAACGCAACAACACCTTCAATGAGTGGCTGGCCAGCTTCGTAGACACCGCGGCCGGCACGCACGCCAAGGGCGACTACACCGCCAGCGTGAACTGGGGCGACAACACCGGCGTGCAAAGCCTGCTGGTAACGACCGATCCCACAACGGCCGGCGGCTTCCGCGTCGCCGGTTCGCACAAGTACACTGTGAGCAAAACTTACAACGTCGTGATCACCATCTCGGCGCCTGGTAATTCTGTGAATATCACCAGCCACATTACTGTCACGGGATGACGATGCGCATTTTTGGGTCCCCGCCAAACGTCTGATCGAACGCAAGCAAGGAAGGACGATCCTTGATCGTCCCATCTTCGTTCAGCCCGTCGTATGTATGAAAAGTGGGGATACCGTACCGCAAGGCAGTGGCGACGTGAATCGCATCACACGTCTTGATGCCGTTCGCGCAGCAACTCCGCGGCACTCCTGGCTATCACCTCGTCGACGATCCGAATACTGATCCAGGGATTCTCAAAGAACGCCTCAATCTGCGCCACTTGCTCAGGCGTGGTGAGGCCAATCTCTGGAAGCTTGATGACTTCGGTGATGGCCACCGTAGAAGTGACAATTAAGAAGTCGCCGGCGGCAGCGGCGTCTGTAATCTCTTCCAGGATGCCGATTCGGTCGGGGCGACGCTGCAGGCGATCGATAAACACGCAGCTGTCCCAGTAGATGGCGCGCTTACTCGGCATCCCTCATCCCCCGCACGTACGTGGCCGAGTCGGTTCCACCCGTTAAATCAATTTCCTCCCCTTCACGGAACTGGGGCAAATTCTCGGCCTCCGGACGTTCCCGCAAATCTTCCACGGTCATGGAAACCACGTCGCCATCCCGGTTGAACTTCAAGCGGCCTGCAACAACAACGCGCTTCCGGACCGCCGCATACGCCTTTGGGTACATCTCCTCCGGAAACTCACACACCGTTTTCTCGTCCGTCAGCACGTCGTAGATCGTGAACTGGTTGCTGCCATGGACATTGAGCGTCTCCAGTCGGCCTTCAATGGTTCCATACGAGTAGCGATAACGTTTACGGAGGATGGCGTCCACGTTGGCCGCGACGTGCTGCGTCGGAACGACCGGTTCCTCGCCGGGGGAGCTAATCTCAATGGATTCGGCATCTTTTTCCAGGAGGGCAACTAGCTTTCGTGCGTTGGCCAAGTCAGCCTCATCAAACTCAGGCGGAGAGGTGGGGGAAGTTTCAAGTGTTCGAAAACCCCGCAGGTACGCTGGCATTGCCGTTTCGCCCGCGTCACCGCGCATCGTGAGCCGGAACTCGCCATTAGCGATCAGAGACTCTACCTCCCAATCAGACAAAGCCTGAGGGCTATTCCGGCGGGCGTAGCCGCGCACTGATTCCAGCGCGCGCTCCAGCACGCGCGTGAGCGCGCCAACGGTGAAGTGTTCACCCTGTGGCCTGATGCGAATCGTCAGTTCTTTACGCATAAGTCCAGGCTCTGCCGCGCCGTGGTCGCTTGGGACGCCCACTGGCGTATTCGTCTCGCCCCAATGAGTATACGTTAGCCGTTTGCGTTGGACCTTCCAAGAACATCCAAAAACCAATAGCTATCAGCGTCTTTTCAATTGAATCACAAGCCTGTTGTGTCCAGATGGCGGAACTGGTGAAACGGCGGATTATTCAAATAATGCGGGCTAAACCGGCTCAACCTTATTTCTGTCCGCCGCCATGATCCTGCCCGCCATCCCCGTTGTCGGTCTCAGCTTCGATCCCGATCACCACGGTGTTGTCTGAAGAGAACTTGAGATGTACCTTCATCCCGGCCGTCAGGTCCGCCAATGTGCTATCAACCCCATCGAGCGTCACGGTGGCGCTGGGATCAACATTAAATGTCTGCGGGCCCTGCCCATGCTCGGAGTTGATCGTGATCGTGCTGGCGTCGGTATCCACGCTGGCGACCGAGCCCTCGGCCCGTTTTCCAAAGGCTCGGATGGTGGTGACGGTGTTGGGGTCGGTGTCGCTAATTTGAACCGAAACCCATGCGCCGGTTGAAAGGTCTGATAGTTGGGCCGTGTTGCCATCAATGGTAATCGTGGCGGCCGGGTCGACGGTAAACGTCTTCTGCTGATCGCCGCCGTGCTCGGAGTGAACGGCCAGGGTAATGGTGTTGGTATCGACGCTGACGACTGATCCAAAGGGATGCTGGTCGTGATGGTCCTGGCCATGATGGTGGCCGTCGCCGGCGTGATCGTCACCGGTGCTGACGGGATTGCCCTGCGCATCGACCACGATGCGCGTATCAACGCCGCCGATGGAGACGACGGTGCCGTAGTAGGTTTGTCCATCTTCGTGGAAGACCTGGATGTTCGTAATCGTGGCCCCCTGGGCGAGGGTGGTCAGCCCCGTCTGTACCTCGGCCGTCGCCTGCGCGAACGGGATGCCGCCGTTGTGGCGAAATTCACAATCATCATTGCCGCTGCCGCCGTCGATGGTGGCGTTGCCGCCGCCGCCGGTGATGGTGTCGTCGCCAGCGCCGCCCAGAAGCGTGGCCGGCGTGGTGACGGCCGAGTCGAGGGTGACCACGTCATTGCCTGCCCCCGCATTCACGCTCAGGTGATGAACCTTGGCCTTCTTGAAGTGAAACGTCTTGCCGTTCACGCTGACGTCCAGGAGATTCTTGTTGTGGTGATCGTAATTAACGACGATGTGGTCGGCCTTCTGCGTGCCCCGGACCTGAAGCAGTCCGTGACCGTTCAGCGTTACCGGTGACGCTGAAAGCATGCAACGATGTTCAAGCGACTCAAGCGTGTTGGTGGCTGTAGCAATCTCATTTTGGCGGCGGCTGTTGTTCGACATCTTTTAGTCTCCTGAGAGTGTCGTATGAGGCCGGACTAAAGAGATATCGAATACAATCAGGGTGGGATCAAGCAGTATTAGCGGGTAGGAGTGCCGGTAAAACGACCAATAAATATAGTGGCGGATCGGAATCAATATTCAAAGACGATGCTGGTGACGATGCCCCAGTTGGATTCGTTTCTTGCTCCCTTGTCGATGGGAAAAACATATCCAATCCCCAGCCGCGGCTGGACCGGCCCCAGCGAATGCAGATCAATGCGTGCGCCGAGAACGCCGTTAACAATACTCTGGCCATTCGCGCCGCGGTTCATGCCGCGCTCGCCACGGATTTCAAGCAGTGGGGTTAATCGAACGATCCCCGGCAGGTGCAGTTGCTCGCGGTCGATGCTGTAGCCGAGAGCCGCTCCATATTCGAGAGTCTGCGATCCGCCATCGACCGGGCCAATCAGGTAGGAGAGTCCGAGGTTGGTTTGTACGCTGAAATGTTCGCCAATGCGGATGGCCTGAAACAACTCCGGCACAATCTCCGTGTCATGGCTGATGCGGGTTTTGGTCGGCACTGCAATCTCAAGGGCGGCCACCAGGCTGTAATCGAATTTCTCGTCGGCCGAGACATATTGGTAGATCGGATGGCGCACGGCCAGCTCGATGTTCGCCAGGCCCTCGCTTCGCTCGTGCGTGGCGCGTCCGGTGACGCCGTCACGCACCGTGTCGCGATCATTGACGTAAGGCACTTCCACTTCCAACGTGAGCAACCCAACGGCGTACTCCACCTCCGCCCTCAAGTTGTTGCTCTGACGCCCTCGCTTCTCGGTGTGGAGATAGTCGAGGCGGATCTCCCGATCGACATCCACTTCCGAGTTCAGGAGCGGCTCGGGGAACCAGTACTTGCCGTAGATGCTGCGCCGGTCCAGCAGCCCCCCAAAATATCGGCCGCCAGACACATCACCCGTCGCGGCGGCATGTTCCGCCGCGATTTCCCGGCTGGCGGGATCCTCAGCCAAGGCTGTCATGCGAGCATTCAGAGCCGCACAAAAAGAGATCAGCAATAGGAGGGCATAACTCGTCATTCGCGATTTTCATGCTGGCGAAACTACTGAGACTAGTTCTCAGTTGCAAACGGCGACTCAGGCGGCAACAGAACAAGACACGAAACGACCCATTTGGCGGCTGAACACACGATCGGTGATTGGACTCGCGCGTGCAATCATTGCAGTCAGGGGTTCAGCTATGGAGTGCTGGCGCCATTATCGGACCTGAATTTCTCGGGACCTCAAATGATTTGCATACGCCTTGAGATGAATTGGAAATGATCAAGTGAATGGCGGCGCGGTGGTCGATGAATAAAGAGTTGACGGCCCCAGGGAGGTTTGGCCAACGGTTGCGGAGCGACCGGTCACGCTCGAAGTTGTTGATCGAGGAGCCTCCCATGCAAGCACGCATCGTTACGGCCGTTTCAGAAGTCGCACAACTCGGAATCTTCTTCGCCGCCGGGGCTGCATTGATTGTGGGGATGCTGGCGATCCGGTAAAGGGTCCCACCCTCAGACGGGCTACCCGCGGTTCAGACTTCGCCCTTCATCGCTGAGCAAACCGAGCAGGCATCCGACCAAACGATCGTTTCCGGGATCGACCCGCCCCTGCTATAATCGCGAATATGGTTCTCAGTATTTCCATCTCCCCACAGGCCGAGGCAATATTGAAGGCGAAGGCCGCCGCTGCAGGCGTTGACGTGGCAACATATGCTAGCCGGCACCTTGAGTGCATCGCATCCCCACCACCGTCACTGAAAGAACTCAGTGGGCCGATTGCCGAAGAAATCGCTAGAAGTGGTATGACAGAGGACGAACTATCCGATTTCCTGGAAGCAGAGAAAGCATGCGATGCGGGCCGAGCGGCGTAAGCAAGCCTGACGTCAAAACGACAACCGTCGATCCCCCCCTTCCCCCTCATACCACCGCCCCGGCTTCAGGTTCACCTTCTGCAGGCCGGCCGTCTTGCAGGCCAGCTTTAACTGCTCCAGTAGTCCGGCCAGGAGCAGGCTCTTCATGTCAAACAGGTGCGAGGCGCTGTCCACCACCACCGTCAACGTACCCCTCGAAAACGACTCGATCGCGCAATGCTCGGCCAGCGGCGTGGGCACAAGATGCGCGAAGCAGTCGGCAATCTTCACCAGTTTTGTCTGACGCCTCGCCACCGATTGCTTAAAAAAGCTGACCATGCTCGGGCCCAGCGTGTCGGTCTCTTCGGGCTTGGTGTACTTCGCGCGCTGGAGGCGGCGCAGTTCCGCGATCTGCAGGGCGGACACCGGATCAACCCTGGCGATGATCCGCGAGGCGATGGAGGTGGGGCCTCGTTTGCGGCCGGGCTTGTCGCGGTCGGTGGGCATTGCCTTAGCCCTGAAGATTGACCGGCATGATCACGTACAGGAAGTTGGATCCAGCTTTGAGCAGGCCGGGACGGTTGGGCGCCGTCATTTCAAACGCGATGTCGTCGGTATCAACGATGCGCAGCGCCTCGACGAGATATGCCGGGTTAAACCCGATCTCCATGTCCGGGCCATCGTATTTGCACGCGAAGTTCACTGTCGATTCGCCCGCGATAGGACTCAGGCAGCTCAGCACCAGGCCGTTCTTTGAAAACTTCAGACGGATGCCTTTGCTTTCTTCCGTTGTCACCAGCGCCGCCCGGCGAATGGCGCTCGAGGAAATCGGCCGTGCTGGCCGTCACCTTGCGATCCGTGTCCTTGGGGATCACATCCTCGAACGGCGGAAACTGCCCTTCCACCAGGGAAGTCGTCAGGGTGGCGTTGGCGGTATGAACCATCACCTGGTTTTCACGCACCTGAAATCCAACCATCTCCTCGGGATTATCAATCAGCCGATCCACCAGCGACAACGCCTTCACCGGAATGATCGCCTTCAGCCCCTCTTTCTCCCCTTTGGCGGCAGCCGTCAGTTCTCCCTTGGCCTGCGCAAGGCGATGGCCGTCCGTGCTGACAAACACCACGTTCTTGCCCTTCACGACCACCAGCACGCCGTTGAACGCATAGCGGGTGGACGCCTTGGCCGCGGCGAAGATGGTCTGGCCGATCAGTTGCTTGAGCTGCCCGCCCTGAACCTCAAAATCCGCCTGCCCTTCAAACCCCGGTACAGGCGGAAATCGACTCGGCCATCTGCGTCGGAATTTTGAACAGCGAATCCTGCCCCTTGATCAAAGCCATATCGCCGGACGATTCGATGCTGAGCGTATCGTCGATGCTCTCGCGAACGATGTCCCGCAGCTTGTCGGCCGGGAGAAGAATTTCGCCCGGCTGTGTCGATCTCAACCTGGTTGTCTTTGTACCGGATGGCGACTTCAAGATCGGTGGCGCGATGGTGAGCTCGCTGCCTTCGGCCGCGAGTTTCACGCACTGGAGAACGGGCTTGGGCGTGCGGGTTGCGACGACGTTCCCGGCGACGCTCAGCGCCTCGAGCAATGCCCCCCTGTTGCAGATCACTTTCATGGACGTTCCTTCCTGTTCCAACCGTTCTGGCCACCCCTCTGGATGGCGATTGGGCAGTGTACCCTCTTCTTCCTTGTTTTAGAAACTTCAATACAGTAGCCGTAGTAATGATGCCTGGCGCATTGTGGGTAACTTTTACGGGAAGAATGCAACCCGTTTCATATGTGCATCTTACAATACATATTATCGGACCCGCTATGTGGACAACCTGTTGGCAGGGGTGTTGTGACAAAGGGAGGTGGCGGAGCTTTTGGGAACAGGCCAGACCCAAGGAGCAAGCGGGGGTGTTGAGGGATCAACCGGAGCGGGAACGGCCCACAACAGGGCCGGCCAAGTTGTCCACACGGTTTGCACGGACGGTGTTGAGAGCGAGGGCAGGAGCTTATGCGGCCGAAAGCAGCTGCGGAGTTGAAACCTCAGATTTCAGTGATATAGTTCATTTCAGCGCTTGCTGAAAATGGTAAATTCGATGAAATCAGGAACCGACAGCGATTTTGAAGAATACCGGTCGGCCTTCCGCCGTTGCATGGCCGACGTGCCTTTCTGCACGGTTCAATTCCTGAAGAAAAAGGGACCGGCCACAGACAGCGACGTTGACGCCATAGCTGAAATTAGAACCAACCGCAGCAAGCGCGTGGTTTTGTTGCTTGAGGCAAAGCCTAACGGCCAACCGCGAAATGCCCGCCATGCAGTGAACCATTTGCTGCGGGCTGGATCAAGGTTTCAAAACCCATATCCGGTTTTGGTGGCTCCTTACGTTTCGCCGGAGGCTGCAGAGATAGTCTCACGGGCCGGAGTTGGCTACCTGGACTTGGCGGGAAATGGTCGCTTGTCGTTTGATCGCGTCTACATCCGACGCGAGGGGTGGCCCAACAGATTAGGGCAACGGCGAGAGCTGCGCTCGTTGTATTCTCCTAAGGCCGAACGGGCGCTGCGCGTGCTGTTAACCGAACCAAAAAAAATATGGCGAATTGATGCCCTGGCCAAAACGGCCGACGTGAGCCTGGGACAGGCTTCAAATGTCAAACGGCTTTTGGAAGATCGCGAATGGATTTGCCACGATCGCAAAGGGAGCGTCTTAACAAAGCCCGCAACTCTATTGTCGGAATGGGCGGAGAATTATCGCTTCTCCCGCAGCACGGTTCATGATTTCTACACCACTGACGCACCCCCGCAATTGGAGGCAAAACTGGCGACCGCCTGTGCTCAACTAAAGATTAAGTATGCGCTGACGGCCTTCTCCGCGGCCGCTCGAATAGCACCTATGGTGCGTTATCAGCGTGCGTCGGCTTACATTGCTGCAGAAATCGAGCACGTCGCGGAGCAAATGGGTCTGAAACGAGTCTCCAGTGGAGCCAATGTCACCCTCATTGCACCCTATGATGCTGGAGTGACGGAGGGTGCGCAAATCATCGATGGCGTGTCAATCGCATCTGCCGTGCAGATTTATCTGGATTTACGAAGTTCCAGGGGCCGAGGGGAAGAAGCAGCTGAAGCAATACTGAATGAGGTCATCAAACCCACATGGTAGGAGCGCCCCATGACTATTCCGAAGCCGCCGTTGAAGCAGCGCGCCAGGTGATGTTGGAAGTGGCGCGCGCCTTAGCCCGCATTATTCACCGGCCATCGCGGCAATGCCATGACTTGTGTGGAGTGACCGGCCATCCACAAGGGAGAGGAGAATTTCGCCGCGTTCGGCGCACCACCCCCTTACCCCCATCGTGTGCGGCCGGGTTGTCGTGGGTTCAGGAACTGGGGACGCACAACGCCGAACCGTGAAGTGAATGAGAGGGATCTGGCCGCGACCGCCTCGTACATCGGCCAGCAGGGCCAGTTGGCCGCGACTTTCACCACGACCCGGCGTGTGGTCTGCACGATGACGGCCGCCACTTTGATCACCATGCGTTCGCCAGGTGCAGGGCTGGCCGACCTGCAGCACTTGTGGAAGCTGCTGGCTCTGACGCAACGCCCCCAGCAGGTTCATCGCCGCGACGTGCATGATCAGGCGGAAGAAGTTGGCCATGAAGCGGTGACAACTCAGGCGGTCCATGTGCAGGCCGTTCTTCAATTCGTCCATGCGGTGCTCGCTTTCGCCACGCTGGACGTAGTCGTCGTACTCGCGCTGGCCGTCTTCGGCGGAGCTGACGCCCGTGCGGTTGGTCACGACAAAGCGCTGGTTGGTTCCGCCGTCGTGGCATTCGGCCTTGGCGATGACCGTGCGCGGGATGGGCCAGGAATCGCATTGGTATTGGAAGCATTCAAACAGCCGCTGCTTCTGCTTGCTCTTGGCGTGCTCCTCGACGGCCCGCTGCATCAGCCCCTCGGTCAGCTTCTTGAGCCGGGGGTTGGTGGAGAAGCCGAAGGTGTAGGTGAGGCCGTTTTCCTCGCAGATTTCGTACATCAGCGGCAAGCCGAAGCCCGCCATCGCCGCGGACGTGGATCTGAATGTCGGGCCGCTCCTTGCGCAGGGCGTTGACCACCCGCATCAGGTCGTCGTCGGCCCCCAGCGAGGCATGCACCGTGCCGGGCCGCAGCCAGGCGAGCGAACACGTGCTTGGTCGTCGGCTCGCTGATGATCAGGGGAAAATACTGGTACTGCCCGAAGTAGCCGTGGAAGAGCGTCAGTTGCTGATGGCCGTGGGTGGGATCATCCGTGGCGTCCAGATCCAGCGTGATGCGAGGCCGGCAGCGTGCCGCCATGCTTCTGCTTGAGCCGCTCGATGCCGGTGGCGATGGTGAAGTCGATCAGCCGCTGCAGCACCGCCGGCGTCGACAGAGTTCTCAAAGCGGCTGAGCGTCGGCTGGCTGGCCAGGGCGTCATCCTCCGGCAGGCGGTCGGCGATCATCTTGAAGACCGGATCGTCGCGCAGCGTGTCGTGATCATTGCAGTCCTCGTAGCCGGCGAGGATGCCGAACAGACCGCTGGCGCAGCATCTGATGCGCGATGCTGAGTCTGCGGCTTGCGATGCTCCTGCCGCGGATCATTGGACGGCGCCTCGTCCAGACAGCGGCCATGCGGGCGGTGTAGTTCCAATCGCCGATCAAACTGCCGCGATCGGCAGCAGCCCGGCATCGCTGGTCAACTGCCCTTCATGCTGCTGGACAACGACCGGCAAATCGGGGAGAAAATCGAACTCAATCTGTTCCGCATCCTGCGACGACATACGCGGCCTCCGTGTTGGGTGTAATTGTTTCTGGTAAAACCAATTAAACCACACGGAGGCCCGTCGCGCGATAGGGCTACTGAATAATCCGGGTTAGGCGAATACAGTGATAGTATCGTCATCGTCGGTGAAAGGGGCTGGCGGTAAAAATGGCAGGAGGCCGGCGATAATGCTCCCGATGGCTTGGTAGCGGCGCTTGCCTTGGATCGCCGTCTGGTTGGAAACATTAAGATCGGGCATCGCATTCCTTCGGCGGTAATTCGGTTGGTTTCTTCGAGAAAGAGGTCACGACTTCCCTCAAATATCTTACCAGCATCGACCACATGTCGTCGTTACCATTTAGTTGCCACGGGAGATGGGTGACTCGATTGGCATTTCAATTGGTCTGAAAAAAAAATAAGGGGTCATTCGGAATGTCCCGTTTTCCTTTCCGGTTTTGTGATGTGGGGGACGGGGCGTTTGGGCGAGGTTGGTTTGCGGGGTATAGAATGGGGTGACTCTTACAGGATGGACTATGCGAGGTGGGCTTGGGCTTGTTGGGTTGCTGGTGATGTGTGGGATTGCGGCGGCGTTTTTTGCTAAGATTCAGTATCCGACGCTGAAGAAGGGGCATGAGGCGATGCAGCAGGCGGAGTCGATCAGCGGCAAGAGTTTTATTGAGTCGGTGAAGGTTTCGCCGCATGTGGAGTCGGGGCGGGAATGGCTGGATGTGACGTGGGTTGATCCGGCGGGGCCGGCGGCGACGTATTACGGGCTGGCGGTGAATGACAGGATTGTTCAATTTGGGGACGTGAGCGTGACGGCCGTGGGGGCGGAATCGGCGGCGGGGCTGCTGGTGGATGCGTATCGTTCGCCGCTGGAGAAACGGCCGGTGACGGTGGTGCGGGGGACGCAGACGCTGGTGCTGCCGCTGAGTGGGTATGCCGCACCATCGGGGACGGGGCCGGCGACGGCTCCAAGTGGAGGTAATTCGAATTTGCCGGGTGGGTTGCAGAAGATTCCGCTTCACTGATAACAATGCCAATGCAGGATCGCGTGCGATTTATTTTGTGGGCGGTGGTGGTGGCGGCATTGCTGGCCGGGGAGGGGTATTGGGTTTGGTCGCTGCGGGGGGTGGGGATTCTTTCGACTTCCAGAATTCTGGTGGGTGGAGTTGTGTTGCTGGCGGGGCATGGGGCGATCGCGGCGCTACTGGCGACTACGCACAAGGGGGCGATTCGGCTGTCAATGCGCGGGAGCGTACTCATTATTCTGGGCGGCGCGGTGCTGCTTCAGGGGGCGGCGGTGGCGTGGGTTGTGCCGGTTTATGGGAGCGATCTGGCGCGGTACCGATTGGATGGGGGGATGTGGATGAGCGGGTTGTCGCCGTATCGGCACACGCTGAATGATGGCCGGCGGGATTTTGAGCATGGGGGGCGGTTTGCGCCGGACAAGATTGATTGCGATGTGGCGGGGGCGGATGAGGTGACGCGTTTTTGGCCGACGTCGGAGGGGACGTTTGTGTTGGCGCGGGTGTGTGAGCAGGCTTTTTGTCCGCCGCTTTGCGTGAATTTGGGGCACGAGGCGGGGGAAGCTCGTGGCGGGAGCATGTGTTTCAACGGGTGTGGGTGGAGCGGGCGCCGACGTTTCGGATTTTGTTTGCGCTGATGGCGGTGGGGGCGACGGGGGCGCTGATGCGGTTGTTGTATTTGAATGGCCGGAGTGTGTGGTGGGCGGTGTTGTTTGGGTGGAGCCCGGTGGTGGTGTTGGCGGGCGGAGGGATGGGGCGGCAGGAGATGACGGGGGTGATGCTGGCGCTTCTGGCGATGGTGGCGGCGCGGCGGGGGGCGATGGGGAGTTCGGTGGTGTGGGGAGTGCTGGCGTGTGGGGCGTGGCCGGTGTTGGTGTTGGTGATGGGGTGGGTGTGGTATGGGGAGTGGAGACGGGGGCGGAGAGCGGAGGGAAGTGCGCGCGGAGGGGATGGGGCGGTGGGGTTAGCCGCTGGGCGGTGAGGGAATGGGGACTGGAGCAGGAGGTGCAGGTGCTGCGCATTCTGCCATGCGTGGCGGGGCGGTGGAGTTATCCGCCGGCCGCTTGCAACGACTGGACGGGGAAACCCCTCTGGCTGGCTTCGTACCAGAACGCATTGATGGCGATTTTGAGTGAGGATGATCCAGATGAAAGGTCCCGCCAGAGGAATCAGCATGAAGAAGCCGATGTTTCCGGCCGAACCTCGATCATTGCCCGAGATGCCGTCGGCCTGCCGCATGCAGGTTACCAGGCCGGGGGTTTTGAACCAGAGCATGACGGACCAGACGATGTTGAAGACGGGGATAAAGAGGAAGCCGATGGCGGCGCCGCCGGAGGTGATGCGGGTGCCGTTGCGGTTTCGGGCATAGACCGCTGCCTCATCAAAAAGGCTGTAGTACCAGACCAAGGAGTAGATGCCGAGGGTGACAAAGTTCAACAAGATGACGACGCCGGGGTTGCGCTGTTTGCCGAGGACGAGGTGTTGTTCTGACATGAGGAGCTTTCGGGTTCGAGGTGAAGGAACGTGAAGTGTCGCGACGGCCTGGGGAGCGAGTTGCGCTGCTGCCCACCTGTCGTGGGGTGCTACATTACAATTTTAGCAGTGGAACGCAATGCGCTGAGGAGCTTGGCGGAGCTTGCACGTGGCGGGGCGTAAACGTTGCGGGTGCGGCTAATCAAGATTTCCTGCCCGACTCAAATGGTCTGGATAAGATTGCGATCACGCAGATCAAGCGGGAAAGCTGTGCTTCACGCGGATGATGGACGGGTGCGATGCACACTCTACACCTTCATCTCACTTAAAATTGTGCACTGCCGCAGGCGAAAGAGGTCCGGCGTGCCCGATCCTACGACGGCTGATACGCGTCGATGAGGGACGAGGCGGAGCCGTAACGGAATAAGGAAGCGCCCTCACCCCTGCCCTCTCCCGGCGTACCGGGAGAGGGGGAAGGAGAAGCGGGGCGCAGGCGCGAGAGTTGAAAAGAGAAGCGGCGCGTAACGGGAGAGGGGGAAGGAGGGGAAGGTGCAAGCATTGCCGCACGCACGCGATGTTATGGAGTGGTCGGGGGCGTTGCGGGCGCTGTTGACGTGGCGGGGCGCGTGGCGGGGCGGGTGGTGGACATCATGCCGACGCTGATGGGGAAGTCTTTTTTGTAGACCATCTGCACGCCTTCAACCACCTTGGGCGGGTCGATGGAGGGGACTTTGTTGGAGAGGTCTACGCGGGCGAGGCGTTTTACTTCGAGGAAGGTGTCGGGGGGGAGCTTGAGTTCCTTGGCCTTGGGGTCGCCGAAGACTTCCTTTGGGACTTCGAAAACGAAGTCGATGTTTTTGCCTTCGGCCAGGAGGAAGTCGTCGGGTTGGGCTTTGACTAAACGGAGATTGCTGGCGAGGGTGCCCTGGCAGAAGTAGTTTACGCCGCCGATGACGAGGCGCACGGAGGCGGGGCTGAAGCGGAAGAGTTTGTCGGAATCGGAGTTGACGAGGCTGTTTTTGGCGTCGATGTCGGTGCGGAGGGTGAGCCAGCGCGTGGGGGGATCGGGCAGGAGGGGCGGCTTGGGCATGGCGCGGATGATGTCTTCGGGAGTGACGGCTTTGCCGGGGGTGGATTTGACGGGGGAGCGGAATTGCTCGGCCCGGACTGCGAACATTTCCTGGTCGAGATAGCTGCCGGCCGACTTGTTGAGGTAGACGCCGCGGACGGCGACTGTGTCTTTTAGAGCGACGTGACGGGCGCCGGATTCGATGCCGAGGCGCTGGCCGAAAAGTTCCTTGAGGTAGTCGGGGTGGACTTTGTTGAAGGGGGCGTTGTCGGTGGCGAAGAGGCCGGCGTTGCAGAAGTTGAAGAAGCCCAGGACCCAGTCATCCACGGGGACCATGAGGGACATTGCGCCGGTGGGGCTGTTCCAGCTTTCGGTTTTGAGCTCGTTGAAGGTGAGCTCGGTTTGCTGGGATTGGCCGGGAAGTTTGGCGGTGATGTGTTTGGTGTCGCTGGGATAGCGTTCGTAGCCGAGGATGCTGGGGCCGAAGGGGAGCATCTGGAGTGCGATGACGAGGATGCCGGAGGCGAAAATGCCCGTGATGGCGCCCATGACGGGAGCGCCGATCTTGTCGACCATGATTGGGAAGCGGACGTTGCCGGGGACGAGCTGGTCGAGCAGGATGCGCAAGACCAAGTAGACGGCGGCGAAGAGGGCGGCTGTGACGAGGGCGTTGGCGGAGTCGGCGAGTTTGCCGCCTAAGAGTGCATCGACGACGGACTCCTGCCAGCCGAGGGCGACCAGGGCGGCGAGGACGGCGAGAGGGCGGATTGGGTTGCGCCGAAGAATCCCCACGTGTAGTGGATGAAGCCGACGCCGACGATGATCATGATGACGAGGATTGCAAGCATTGGAGGGTTCGGGGTTCAGGGTTCAGGGTTCGGGGTTCAGGGTTCGGGGTTCGGGGTTCGGGGTTGTTGGATTGATTCATTAATTCATCGGTGCATTGATTCATTGCAGAGAAGATCCTGAGTATTTAGGTCTTTTGGGTTTGGGTTCAGCCCTCACCCCAGCCCTCTCCCGGCTTACCGGGAGAGGGGGTAAGATGGTGGATGGGGTCAGAGGGTAAGAGGGGGTAGAGTGGCAGGGGGAGGTTGTTTGCATTGGGATTTTTGTTTGGTTAGCGCGTCGGGGCGGGTTTGGTGGGGGTGGCGGTTGGGGTTGGGGTGTCTTTCATGGCGCGGAGGACTTCCTGGACGCTGGTTTCGCCGGCCTCGACCTGGACCAGGGCCATTTCCTGCATGAAGCGCAGCCGCTGCTTGCGGAAGGAGGCCTTGAGCTGGGTTTCGCTGCCGCCGGAAGTGATGGCCTGTTTGGCGTCATCGTCGATGTTGAAGATTTCAAAAACGCCAAGGCGGCCTTTGAAGCGGAGTTCCTGGCAATGATCGCAGGGGACGACGACGCCTTTGTCGGTTTTCATGGGCTCGGTGCGGGCGATGTAGAGCTTGGTGATGCGGGCGGGATCGAGGTTCAGCTTGCGGAGGGTTTCGGGATCGGGCTGGATGGCGACTTTGCAGGCCGAGCACAATTTTCGCATTAAGCGGCCGGCGATGACCATGCGCAGGCCCTTGACGGCCAAGGCGTCATCGCCGACGAGCTTTCGCCATTGCTTGAGGGCGTCGAAGGTGTTGCCGGCGCGCATGCCGACGTACACGCGCTTGCCTTCGGCGGCGTAGGTTACGAGCTCGCGGGCGCTGGCGGGGCTGGTGATCTGATCGAGCATGACGATGTCGATTTGCTGGCTGATGATCCAGGCGACCTGCTTGGCTTCTTCGGCGGCCGAGGCGTTGGGGGCGAGCTTGGTCTGGGTGATGCCTTCAAGGTCGGCCTCTAAGGTGGCGCTCGAGGGTCTGGATGTGGGTGAGGAAGGCGTCGTGCGCCCGCAGCACAGCGTAGAGGAGGCTTGTGAGTCCCTGGCCTTTTGGCGTGGCGATGAGGACGAGGCCGCCGGGCTCGGTGATCATTTGCTTGACGATGTCGAGCTGGGCTGGGTGAAGGTCGAGTTCGGCGAGGCCGCGTTCGAAGCGTTTTTTGGGGTCGAGGATGAGGCGCATGGATTCGCCGCTGGTGGAGCCCATGGTGGTGAGCTCGAGCTCGTGGCGTTTGTTGTCGAGCTTGGCTTTGAAGGTGCCGGTTTGAGGCTTGCGGCGGTCGTTGACGTCGAGGCCAGCGGCCATTTTGAGGTAGGTGATGGCGGCCTGGGAGACGGCCGAGTCGATCGCGGGGGCGGCATAGCCGACGCCGTCGACGGTGAGTTGAACGGCGGCGCTGCCATCGCCGGGGCGCATCTCGATGCGCTCGGCGTTTTTGCGCAGGGCGTCGCCCAGAATTTGCTGGGTTGCCTCGTAGGCGGGGCGGTAGGGATCTTCTTCGGAGGGGACGACGAGGGGGGCAGCGCCTTTGCCGAGGAGTTGGACTTCGCCTTCGGCGGCGGCGACTTCTTCCTCTTCGGTTTTCTTTTTCGCGAAGGAGGCGACGAGGGATTGCTTCAAATCGGCCAGGCCGATTTTTTTCGCGCATGCCGACATAGCCGCCGAAGCTGCCCAGGACAAAGAAGAGGAGGATGATAAAGCCGACGGGGAAGGTGGGCATGAGGAAGAAGGCGACGAAGCCGATGAGGCCGGCGGCGAAGAGGATGAGGTTGACCATCTCGCGCGGCAGGCGGGCGGTGAGGACGTCTTTGTCGATGAAACTGAGTCCCTTGGACCAGAGGAGCAGCGCAAAGCGCCACGGCCACGCATTTGCCGACGCTGATGTAGCCACCAATGTCCAGGGCGGCGAAGAGCGGCAAGGCCAGATGCATCAATGTTCCTTTTCAGGCAGTACGTCGCGAAAGTTATAGCACAGGCCCCTTTCGGGGAGGCGGGGGTATTCTAACGCAGCGCGGGGCACATGACAATTTTCGGGTTGTGGCTTGGCGTACACATGGAATACGTATCAACCACGGAGCCACGGAGGACACGGAGGCGGAAGGATCTTCTGAGGGTGGGTCGTTGGCAGCGTTTATTCGCTGGAATCAATACAGGGTTGGAGACACGGGCGGGGCGGATCGTGCCACTTCAAAAATTGCTTGCGGCGGAGGGACTATGGTTGGGGGAGGCGCTCGTGGAATTCGTGGGCTGCTTGGAGGAGTTCTTTGGCGGTGGGGAAGGTGAGGCGTTGGAGGGCGGCGTGGTAGTCGAGCCAGGCGTGGGCGGTGTGTTCGTGGCTTAGGGTTACTTTGATGGTGAGGGTCTGGGCGAGGAAGAAGATGACGGTCTTGCGAATGGGTTTGCGTTTTTGTTTGCTGCGGAAGAAATAGACGATTTGGCGCGTGAAGCCGTCAATCAGGCGTGCGTCGGTAATGCTGGTTTCTTCGGCCAATTCGCGCAGGGCGGCGACGGTGTCGGTTTCTCCTGCTTCGACGTGGCCTTTGGCGTAGTCCCAGTGATGGCCGTAGTCGAGGAGGAGGTAGCGGGGGCGCCTTCCGCGAGATGAAAGAGGATGATGCCAGCGGATCGTTCTTCGCGAGCCATGACTGGACGTTATCGGGTGGGGCCGGGAATACAATGAGCCGACCGCGCCGAGTTTGTGTCGGCGCGGCCGGCTCTTTTAAGTGCCGCTGTGTCTATCAGGCAGCGGATCAGGTGTGGTTGTTGAGGAAGCCGATTAGCGCGAAGATAACTGCGAGAACCAGGAACACGAACAGGAGCGTACGGCCGACGCCAGCGCTGAGGCCTGCCACTCCGCGAGCGCCCATCAGATAGGCGACAAGGGAAATGACGAAAAATGCCAAGGCCCACCAGACGAGGGGATTGAGTTCGGCGAGCATGGGGATGGTGGTGGCGAGAAGTGCGGTAAGCATGGTGAGGCTCCTTGTATGAATGGCCGGCAGTTGGCTGCCACAGTTCATTTCATTGCCGGAACGTTTCCGACGCTTGTGAGGAATACAAAGGGCGTGCCACTGGTACACCTGCTGGTTTATGGGGCGGGGAACTTTGGCGATAGTTTCGAGGGTGTGGAGTGGTTGAGGAATGACGACGATTTGGCGTAGATGGGGCTCAGTAAAACCCTCAATTTGCCGTGTTTGCTGCTAGCTCCGCTGGATGGTTGGCCAGAGGGCCAGGGTGCAGAGGCGGTGTCCGATGCGTTCGATAATGGGGATTCGGCGCACGTGCCGGAAGCCGGCGAGCACTTCCTTTTGGGCGAGGACTGTTTCGAAGATGTCGAGATCTTTTTCGAGAATGGCCTCGGATTCGTTGAAGACGACCAGCACCAGGGCGGCCTCGTGGATGAGCGGATCGGCTTCCATTTTGCGAAGGTCTTCGACGACGGCCGATCGCCACTGCTGGCCATAGCCGGAATGGCGCGTTCCGCCTTCGCGGTATTGGTAGGCGATTTTCACTTCGAGCCAGAGGGCGTCGGAAGGCTCGCAAAGATCGGTTGGATCGAAGAGGGTGGGAATGGAGAAGTCGATTTTCAGGGGCCGGCCTTTGGGCGTGAGGACCAGATCACAGCGCTGGCGGTGGGAGCGTTTGGCGCCTTTGGTGGAAGGGTAATGAACCTCGCGATGTACCTCGTAGAATTCTTGGAGGCGGTCGGCGAGGAGTTGTTGGAGGCTGAGCTCGTCTTTGGAGTCCAGGCCGTAGACGGCCTGCTCCAGACGAAGATCAGCCTCTGCTGATTGGAGGACATTCCCCATTCGGTCCGCGAGATCGAGCAAGTCATAGCGCAGCGCCATCGGCGTTTTTGCGTGCATCTCCCGTTCCAATTGTAGAGCCAGGAGTTACTTCGTGCCCTGTGTCTCGGGCGCGGCGGGGGGTTTGAGGCCGTAGGTTACGCCCTTGGGCACGTTGTCGTCTTTGTCGAGAACGCGGGCGGCGGCGGCGGACGCTCCGTCGCCGTTGAGGACGGTGAAGCTCAGGACATTGACACCTTTCTTCAATGTGAGGTTGTCGGCGGTCTGCTGATCTTTTTGAACGTCGCGGCCTTCGTAGGCGCGGAGGATTTCTTTGCCGTTGAGTCGCCAGACTGAATCGTCATCCGAGCCGACGGCGATTTTCACACCGGCCAGTTCCTCGTCGCTGATCACGTAAACGATGCCGACGAAGGCAGCGTGCTCTGGATCCTTGCCGGCGTCGTCGGCCATCTTTGCAAGGTCGATGTAGTAGTCTTCGGCTTCGACGGTTTTCCAGGTCAGCTCTGCGTTGTCGATGGTGGTCTTGTCGCCGTCGTTAGGGGTGGCGTCGGCGGGGATGTACTGGCGGTCGAGGAAGTCTTTGCATGAGGCTTCATCGTGATTGGAGACTTTTTCGTCCAGAGCGACAGGGCCCAGGACCAGCCACTTCATCACAAAACCATCGGCCTGGGCAGCGGCCTTGTTCAACTCCGCGAGTGCCGCTTCGGCGGTGTGAAGTTGTTCCTGAAGGCGTTCGACATCGCGCTGGCCTTCGAGTTGTTTGAGATCAAGGTGCGCCCGGATGAGGTCGACCTCGGCCTGTTTCACATGAACGCGTGCTTCGCGGACCTGGGCGGCGGTGATGTTTTCGGTAGGCTCGGCGGCGAGGCATGGATAGATGCACGGCGACATTAAGACGGCCAATGTGATGGCGGCGGTGCGGAGGCGAAGTGGAGGATTCATAGAGGCTCCTGGGAAAAGTTAGCTTGATTAGTGTAGCTGGAATGCGTGCCAGGTTAGAAGCGCGCCGGCGTATCCGAGGGCGACACCGCCGAGCACGTCACTTGGCCAGTGGGCGTCCATGAGATAGCGGAGCACTGCGCAGGCGGCCCCGAGGACCCAGAAGACGCCGGCCGCGGGGGGATACATGGCGGCGAGAAAGGCACTCAGGGCGATGGCGCTGGCGCTGTGGCTGGAGGGGAAGCTCTCGCGGAAATTGGCGTGGCGGAGGGTGATGCCGAGAAATTTGCCGGCGTTTTCCCGGCCGGGCCTGACGCGGCCCACGAGGCGTTTGATGAGCATGGCCACCAGCGACACGCCAAAGACGGCGACGATCATGGCCAGGACATATCGCCGGCGGGAGGCGTCGAGTTGCCAGAGGATGAGGGCGGCGACGAGGGTGCAGGCGCCCTGGCCGTATTGGGCGAGCCAGCGGGTTTCGCGTTTAAGGTCGCCTTTGAAGGTGAGGGCCAGGGTGGTGGGAGCGCCGGACCGTTCGATCAGCATCATCACTCCGCAGGCGAAGACGAGGATGAGGATGAACGTGAGGCTCATGAGAGGCGGGATTCCGGGATGTGGTTAAGCGGTGCGGCGTGACGAGGAGTTCATGGGGCGGTAAGGTATATCCGATGTCTTCGCTGGGTTCTATGCGGCGGCGAATGACGCTTCTGGTGCTGGCCGCCGCTTGTCTTTATCTCGTGGGCAACGATCGAATCGCGTTGTGGGACCGGGATGAGCCGCGCTATGCGCAGACGTCGCGGCAGATGCTGCAGAGCGGGGATTGGGTGGTGCCGCATTTTCTGGACGACATCCGCACCGCCAAGCCGGTGTTCATTTACTGGTGCCAGGCGGCCGCGATGAGGGTGATGGGGGATACGGCGTTTGCAGCGCGCTTTCCGTCGGCCATGGGGATGACGCTGGTGTTGATCGTGTTTGGGGCGGCGGTGTGGCGTGGGATTGGGCCGGTGCATGCGCTCTGGTCGGTGCTGATTTTATCGACGTGTTTTTTGATTATCAGCGCGGCCAAGATGTGCCTGACGGACGCGGTGCTGCTGCTTTGGATCACGCTGGCGCAGACGTGTGTGTTTGTGATTTATCATGGTTCGGGCGTGGGGCAGGGGACGCGACTGGCGGTTGCCGATCGGGGGGTGGGGGGCGCATCAAGGTTACTTGTGTCGCGGGGGGCGCGTGCGTGGACGCCGCTGGTTCTGTGGATTTCGGTTGGGCTTGCGGGCCTGACCAAAGGGCCGGTGGTTCTGGGCGTCATGGGGACGACGCTGATCGTTCTGGCGGTTTTTGACGTTGGGCGGCAATGGAGATCGGGCCGGGCGTGGCTTGATGCGGTGTGGTGGTGGAGGCGGCTTCGGCCGATGCTGGGGCTGCTGGTTGTCGCCGTGATTGTCGGCCCATGGCTTTACCTTGTGGCCAAACGCGCTCCGCATTTCATCGGGCAAAGCGTCACGCATGAAATCTGGCAGCGGATGCACACGGGCCTGGAGCAACACAAGGGGCCGCCGGGGTTTTACGTTCTGACGCTGATGGGGATGTTCATGCCGTGGAGCCTGATTTTGCCGGCGGCGGTTGTGCTGGCGTGGCAGAATAGATCCCTCAGCGACGTGCGGTTTTCGCTGGCGGCTGCCATTGGACCGTGGATCATGTTTGAGCTGATTCAGACCAAGCTGCCGCATTATCTGCTGCCGATTTATCCGCCGCTGGCGCTGCTTTGCGCGGATCTGCTGGTGCGGGTGCTTCGGCGCGAGACGCAGTTGCTGCGGCCTGATTTTTTCGTGGGGGTGGCGGTTTGGGGGCTGGCGGTGATTTTCATTGGCGCGTTGCCGTGGCTGGCGATGCGGAGCTTTGTGCAGCTACCGTGGACTGCGATGATCGTGCTTGGCGGCTGGTGCGTGATCTGGGCGATCAGCGTGTTCATTCTGTTCTATTATCGGCGCGTTGGAGCGGCGGCGGGGGCGATGGCGGCTGGGATGGCGGTTTTTACGACACTACTTTGCGGGTGGTATTTGCCGCAGGCGAGCTTTCTCAAGCTGCCGGAGACATTGGCGGCCGTTCTTCGCGAGCATCGCGCGATTCAGCCCGGCGATCAAATGATGATCGACTACAAGGAGCCGAGCCTCGCCTTTTACCAGGGCGGGACGATTCGGGAGCAGGCGAATAACAATTATCTGGCGATTACACCGCCGGCGAAATGGCCCAACTGGTTTGTGATGACGCACGCCATCTGGGACCAGACACCCATTGATCGGCGGAAGCTGCTGGAGCGGATCGACACCCAGCGCGGATTGGATTACGCGGACCAGGGGAAGATCGTGGAAGTGATCATCGCCAGGAAGCGCCCGACGACGCGGGCATCCTGAGCGCGGGTGAAACGTTTAAAGGTTAGCTCTACTTGGCGTGTGCCATTTTGGGAGTTCCCGCGCCGGGGGAAATGGCCGGCGGACCCAGAACCGGCGGCACGACGGGGGGTGTGACGACGGGAGGAACAACGGGAGGCGTCACAACGGGGGGAGTGACCACTGGCGGAGTGACAACGGGGGGCCGCTCGCCACCCGGGCCGGGGACGACGGGCGGGAAGGGTACGTTGATGGGGGCGATGACGGCGGCCTGATTTGCCGGTTTGGCGCCAATGGTGGTGGTGAACTGCCGAACCAATGCGCCTGATCCCTGATTTCCGCTGGGATCAAACAGCAACATCCGCTTGCCGTTTTTGAATCCTTCGATGGTGGCGGTGGTTGTTTCGCCGGAGATGTGGTTGATGATCAGGGAGTAATCACCATCGGGGGCTTTGGTGGGCCAGAAGGCCAGTTCGATGCCGCCGCGTCTGCCGCCGCGGTGGTCAAAATCGGTTTGGCCGCCGGAAGCGGTGGCGTTCAGGCCGACGGCGGGGAGGAGGAATTCGCCGCGGCTTCGGCCGCCGGTGCCCTGGTTAACGACGGAAAGATCGAGGTTGGCGTTGCCGGTCCAGCGCAGGACGAAGTCGATTTTTCCTGGCAGAACGGGGATGAGCTGTTTGTCGGTGGGTGGAACGCCGCCGGTGATGACGCGGAAGCCGGTGCCCTTGTCGACGCTGACGACCGCGCCGTGGGAGAGCAGGGTGGAGACGAGTGCCTGCTCGGAGGGCGTGCGTGCGAAGGCGATGGAGGGATCAACGACGGCCTCGACGAGGGCCGATTCCACAGCGCCGCTCTGGTTGGATTGGATGCGGGTGAGGCCCTGGCCTTTGTTGCCGAAGTAGATCAGATCGCCGCGGAAATTGCGGAAGAGGGCCCGGCCGGTGAGGCTGAGGGCTTGGGGGGTGAAAGGGGCCTGATCGACGAGGGCGACTTCGGTGCCGCGGACGGCGAGGGTGCTGTTGGGGCTGCGGATGGATGAGTCGTGCTCGACGCCGGCTTCTTCGATTTGGAGCTTGGAGACGTCGAGCGGGCCGGCCGCGTTGGGCTTGATGGTCTCGAGATCGTAACGCACCCGGCCATAAGGCATGCCGACTTCGGTCTTGACAGACTTGCCGTTCTGGACAGCTTCCAGCACCTTGCAGGTGCCCTGGCGATCGAGCGTGAAAGTCTGCTTCGGGGGGATGATAAAACGGATGGCGCTGTGCGGGCCGGTGCGGAACTCGGCGTCCTGGGTGAGGACCATGCCGACTTTTGCGGGCTGCCATTCATCGTGATCGGATTTGCGGGCTTCGGCGAGCGTGCCTTCGATGCCGGTGACTATTACCTTCAGCGCGCCGTTGGTTGCGCCGCCGGCCGGGCCGGTGGCGGGACGAAACTCTGCATCGGGGGCGAGAGCCAGCATCAGGGGCAGAGCTTTGTCGGCCGTACCGATGAACGCGCCGTCGAGATCGAACGCGGCGAAGGGGTTGTCGATGGAGGCCAGTGCGACGGGGATGGACCGCAGATCGGTTTCCTGCAGGGTGCGGATGCCGGCGATGGGGAGTGTTGCGCCGTTGATGGCGACGCCGTTCACGTCCACTTTGCCGACTTCGGCCGGGAGGAGAGAGGCCGGGGCGGTGACGGCGTTGCCGTGTTGGAAGTCTTCGGCCTTGCCGATGATGCCGACAAATTCGCTGCCGGGGATGGCCTGGTTGGGGCTGCCGCTGGGATAGATGCCGCGGAACTGAAGCGCCCGCGTCGCATAGCGCGGCCCGGGGCCCAGAAGGGACATGGTGATGCCGCCGTTGATGTGCAGGATGCGCACGAGGGCGACGCTCATGGTGCCGCGATCGACGGCCGCGTCGAGGGGGGCCTGGAAATTGGCATCGAGCATTTTGCGCGCTTTCAGGGCGGCCACGCGCTGCTGGTAATCGCCGGCCGGATCTGTTCCATCGGCGAAGAGGAGAAGGCCGTGGAAGGCCTCGTCGTTGCTGGTGAGGGGCCGGCGGGCGAGTTGGTGCCAGAATTCCAGTTGTGATTTGGGCTGATCGCCGCCAAGCGTTTTGGTCAGCGGCTGATTCACACGCGCCGACTGACACCCGGTGATAGATGCAAGCGCCAGCGCTGACAGATAAATCGCGAGGCGCCGATTCGATTTGCACGCAGTGGTTTTCTAGAACGCATAAGTGAGTCCAACATAAAGAGATTGCCGCACGTTCCGTTCGCCGGTGATGGCGCTGCCTGGAAAGAACAGGCCGTATCGGACGGCGAGGGTCAGATCTTCGGTGATCTGCCAGTTGGTAAATATATCCGGTTCCCAGCCAAGATTGCGCGAATTTTTTGTAAATTCGTCAATGGGGGCCTGCTGGGTCAGCTTGCTGAAGAGGAAGATGTCGCCGCCGACCTGGAGGCGGCTAAGCAGCCGATTTTCGGGGATGGGAAAAGTCGATGCTCCAACTCGGAACATCAGCAGATTGGACGGGTCAGGCGCGAAAGCCAAGCCGGTATCGAGCAGCCCAAAGCCGTTGAAGGCATGGTCGTCGGTGCCGGGGTGATTGCCGCCAAAAGTATTGCTGGTTTGGAAGCGGTCGCGGTCGCCGGTGGCGAGGATGGATTCTGCGTTCAGGCGTGTTTTGTGGATGTCGTTGAACAGATAATCAAGCCGGGCATCGAGTGCGAAGGCGCTGATGTGATCGTGGCGCATGCGTGATGGGGGCGACGCTGGTTCCGGTCTGGACGAAGCTGTTGGATAATGTTTTGCCTCCCTCGTAGGCCGCTTCGATGCCGTAGGAAAGCTTGTCGGAGATCGCACCCTGGGAACCGAGCCCCAGGTAAAAGCTGTTGTAATCAAAGTGGGTGGTGAAGGCGCCGTTGTGGGCGGTTTCTTCGTTGTTGTAATCGCGCTGGATCAGGCCATAGGCATAAGGATGTTGGCCGCCGGCGTTGAGGGTGAGCAGGCCGCCGAAAAAGCCGCGACGGGTGTGATCGTCAAAGCCGGGGCGGGAGGTATCAAAATCGACGGTGTAGGGCGCGCTGGCGCCGGCCAACAGTTCCAGCGTGAATGGGCCGAAGGTGACGTCAGCGATGCCGCCGTCGATGGCCTGACTCAAGACCAGGCCGTTGCCCCAATAGACCAGTTGCCGGCCGACTTGCAGCGCAGATCGTTGCTGGTGATTTGGCCGCGCTGGGCGAGGAATCGCTGGAGATCAAAGCGGTAGTAAGCGCGGCTCGAGACGAAACTCCCAGCGGTCTCCTTCGCCGTCGAAGCTGTCGCCGGGATTGAAGTCGTAATAGCTGGTGCGATATCGCGCGAAGAACTCGTGAACGCCGTCGAGATTGACCCGGCCATAGCCGATCAGGTCCATCGACCGCAGGCCGTGGTTGTTGCGCTCGCGGTCGTCGATGCTGAAGTAGTTGAGCGACAGATAGCCGCCGTAGTCGATCAGCGCCCGCTGCGCAGCGGGAACATTTTCGCCGGTGTTGAGGCGGGTGTCCCGGCGGATGGCTTCAAGCTCACGATTGAATCGCTCGAGGCTTTCCTGCCCGCGGGCGACGCCCGCCGCGGCGAGCATCAACAAGACCATTAACAACCAATGTTTTCCAACCACGCTTCACCTTTGGCCAAACAACAACTTTCCCCGGCGAGCGACACCACAAGTCGCCCATGGTCCCACCATCTATGGTCCCAATCGGAAACTCACCTACCCCCCCTTCACGGAAATCTCCACAAAGATTGCCCAGACCCGCGCGGGCAAGGCGCTCGCCCGGTTGTCAGATTTACCAGAAGATGGGGCGGATGGGCAAATAGTGAGGGTGGTGAGGGCGGGGGGCGGGGTGGGAGTGGGGCAGGGGGGGATTTATCGGATGAAAGTCCCGTGATCAATCAGCGGGGCCCCCGCAGTTGGTGTCAAGGTGAAACTCTGCACGACGTGTTACCTCCTCATCCCAGTTATCGGCGGGTGGTGGCAAATGGCATCCCCTCGGGCGTGTGGTCGGAATGGCCGGGGGGCTGGGTCAATTTCACTGCTTGCTGCAGAACTTTTTGCGGAATGGCATTCATGCCTGAGTGGCTGGATGATCGTTTTGCTGCAAGCGCAAGCTTGGATCGCGTAGTTTTTGACATGCCACCGTATCTGATATGCCACATCCAAACGAACGGCGTATTTATGATAGTATTCATCCCGCAAGCGGAGTCGGCAAGTTGCTGGCGCAAGAAAGACGCTGTAGTCACTTCCCTCCCTCCATTACCACTTGGACGTAGCTTTGGGAAGTAAATCATGAAGCACCACCTATTACTGGCGGCGACGATGCTGGTGATGTTGGTTGGTCACTGCCAGGGCCTAGTAACCGGGACGGTGCGAGTGGATGGGCCGGTTCCGGAGATGGAGCGCATCGATATGAGCTACATTTCGGCATGCAAGGAATTTGCCCCGGCTTTTCGGCAGGCGGTGATCGCGGATAAGGACGGGAATCTGGCGAATGTCGTGCTGTCGATTGAGGATCCGCCGGAAGGGAATTGGCCGCTGCCAGACGCGCCGGCCGTGATTCGACAGAAGTGCTGCATGTACGAGCCGCATGTGCTGGCGATGAGGGTTGGGCAAAAGCTGATGATCACCAATGAGGATGCGTTTGCCCACAATCCACACCCACTGATGAAGCAGACCGGAAACGTGCAGCAACAAATACCGCAACGGGCTCTGGGGCATGAGGGGGAATTGGATGGGCCCAAGGTAGCCGAGAAATTTCGGATAAAGTGCGATATTCATGGATGGATGGTGATGCACGTCTGCGCGTTTGAGCATCCCTTCTTTGCTGTCAGTGATGCAAATGGCCGGTTCTCCCTGCCCACCGGTGGCCTGAGAGACGGCGATTACAAGATTGAGGCGTGGCATGAGTTGTTTGGCGTCAACGCGTGGGACAATCACGCTCAAAGACGGCAAAGCATCAATGAAGATCGTCTATCCAAGCAGTTGGCGGCGCACCCGGCCGGCGGCGTCCGCTGATTTTGCAGCAATCTGGGACCAGACGAAGGTTGCCGCCGACGGATTGATGCGGTGCGCGCCGTGGCTGCGTCTGAAAGCCTGATGGTGCATCTGTCAAAAGAACAGTTGGAAGTCGCTAGACAGATTTCCCCCTCCCCCCACAATAACCCCCCCCGCTTCCCGTTATAATGCTGGCGACCGGACATCATGATCATGGCATTGCGCATTGCAGATCACCCGGCACCGGCCGCCGAGAGCGACGAAACGCTGATTCAGCGCCTGCGGTCCAATGCGCCGGGAGTGCAAAGGCCGGCGAAGAGTTGGTGAGGCGTTATTATCAGCCGCTGATTCGTTACTTGCAGCGGTTGGCCGGGAACGAAAATCTTGCGGAGGAATTGCACCAGCAGACGTGGCTCAGTGTTTTGGAGCACCTGGGCAAGTTTGATCCGGCCGCCGGCGCTGGTGGTTTTAAGGCGTGGCTGTTTCGAATTGCCACGAACAAGGCCAACGACCACTGGCGGTCGCAGGGCCGGGAAAAGGTGGCCAAGGAAGGCCTGAAGCTGATTATTGAGGATGAGGCTCCGAGCGCCGGGGCGCACGGCGAAAATGCCGAGGAGCAGGAAAAGATGAAGCGGGCGATTGAGCAGTTGCCCGAGGCCCAGAGAGAGGTACTGCTGTTGCGGTACTATGGTAATATGAAGTTCGTGGACATCGCCAAGATGCTGGATTGTCCGCTGAACACCGCGCTTGGCCGGATGCACAAGGCGATGATAAAGCTGAAGCAGTTGATGGAAGATAATTAGAATAGCCAGCCGCCGCCGGATCGCATCGGATCGCACCGGGCGATGCGTGAGATAGCGAGTGTGATTTATGAACAGCCTTCTTGAACAACTTCAATCGCGCGAGGCCATCCTCCTGATGTACCTCGCGGATGAACTGGATACCGGCGAAAAGTCGCAAGTCGAGCAGATGCTGGGTACTGATGCTGCCTTGTGCGCGGAGTTGGCCGATTTGCGGGGGCTTGATGCCTCCCTTGCCGGCACTTTGGCGCCTGCGAACTTCGCGGGTTCAACCGCTCCTTCGGGTAACGAAGACGCGGCGGTGCAATCGCTGATGCGGGAGTTTCGGCGCCGCGAGATTATGCCCGCAAACGTGCAGCCCGCGGCGCGTTTGCAGGCTACGCGCCGCCCGTGGTATGCGTACCCGATCGCGGCGGCCGCGGCCATTCTCCTTGGCTTCCTGGCCTGGTGGGGCAATCAGCCTGCGCATCAGATTTCTCCGACGCCCGGCCCAATGGCCGTTGCTGTGACTCCGGCCGTGCCGGAGACGCCTTCCACCCTCGACCTGGCGAAGGCGGCGGCTCAGTTGCCGGCCTCTACGGCCGATCTTGATACTTCCGCCGACGGCCCACTGGCAGTGGCGGATCAGCAACTTAACGACCTTAGCTCCGGCAACAACGACTTTGGATTTCCCGCACCGTAAGTTTTTAGTGATCTGCTTCATGAACTGAAGCCGGCCAATAACTCTCATGCGACTTCCCGCCATCGCCATTCTCGCCGCCGCTTTCCTTGCCCCGCGCCTTGCCCGCGCCGAGCACCCGGCCACACAGCCTCACGACACGGCGCACCCGCACCGCCCGATGACCGAGCGGCCGGAGCGTGGCGGCGCTGCCGATCACCCTGATCGTCCCGACCGCGAATGGCCCAAGCCGCAGCAAAGCTTCACGCAGGAAGATTGGGAAAAGGCCGCCAAATATTTCGAGCAAACGTCGCCCAACCGCTGGGCCAGCCTTCAGAAAAATAAAGACTGGTCGACCCAGCCGCTGAAGCACATGGTCGTCAATCGCTGGCGCGCGATGGAGTGGCTGGGCAAGGAAGATCCCGAACTTTATCAAAACAAGACGCAGCAGGTGGCCGAGGAAGACAAGGTGTTTGGCCTGATCAATGCCCTGCCCAAAGGGGAGCCCACCTCCGAAGTGCGTACGCAGCTTCAGGACCACATTCGCGGCCTGCTCACGCTGCGCCTGGCCGAGCGCAAGCTGAAGATCGATCGCATCCGCCAACTTCTTCAGGCCGAGCAAACCCGCCTGCAGGCCGAGCAGGAGCGCGTTCAGAAAGACGAAGAGCGCACCGACCAACTGGTCTCGGAGTACACGCAGAAATCCATCACCGATCACGACACCGATTGGCTTCGCCCCGCCCCCACCCCGCGTCATCCCGGCGGCCGGGAATGGCCCACCGAAAACCACTCGCCCACCACCGCCCCTTAATTCAAATTATCATGGCGCGAAGGGATCTGCATCCGCGCCAACCCTCTCTCTTCTTCATTCATACTTCCGACTTCTCACTTCTTACTTTCCGCCAGCATTCCCTTTAATTCCCCCATCACCTGGGCCCATTTCTCCTCCCCCGCCAGGTTCCGATATTCCTTCGGGTCGGCCTCGTGATCGTACAACTCCACCCCGTTCTTTCCCTCGCCCCACTCTGTGTACCGCCACCGCTCGGTCCTCACGCTCCGGCCCATGCTGTTTCCCCGGCTCACTTGCGTTAGCGCCGGCTTCTCCCACTTCGCCTGAGGATCGGCCAGCAGCGGCCGCAGGCTTTTGCCCTCCGCCCCGGCCGGGGTGGCCAGCCCGCACAAATCCGCCAGCGTCGGATACAGGTCCACCAACTCCACCGTTCTGGGCGACACCTTCCCCTTCGTCGGCGTTCCCGGATCGCAGATGATCATCGGCACGCTGGCCGACTCCTCGAACAGCAGCATCTTCTGCCACTGCCCATGCTCGCCCAGGCACCAGCCATGGTCCGACATGAACACGATAACCGTGTTCTCGGCCAGCTTCAGCCGATCCATCGCGCCCACCACCCGGCCAACCTGCGCGTCCATCAGGCTTGTGCTGGCGTAGTAGGCGCGCGTGAACACGCGTAGCTTCTCATCGTCGAGTCCATAGTTGGCCGGGCTTGACGGTGAGCGCCGTCGGCCGGGATCTTCGCAAAATGCTCGGCTGGTTCTTGCGGCAGCTCGATCTGCTCCAGCGGGTACAGGTCAAAGAAATTTTCGCTCGCCACGCAAGGCACATGCGGCCTGAAGAATCCGCACGCGATAAAAAACGGCCCGTCCTTGTGCGCCTCGAGAATGTTGATCACCGCATCGGCGATCTTCGCGTCGGTGTGATCCTCGCCGTCGCCGCCGGTCTGCATCCAAGTCAGCGACGCTCCCAGATTCCCCTGCGTAAATCGGATCACGTCGGCCTCTTCGTCCTTGTCGCGGCCTTTGGGGTTCACCACTTCGTTCCACGACTTGCCATCGTCCATCCCGCTCGTCCCGATCTGCTCGGGCACGTTGTAGTGATAAATCTTCCCCACCCGGGCGGCGAAATAACCTGCCTGCTGAAAATCCTGCGGGATTGTTAGAACATCAGGCAGATTTTTTCGGAAGTTCACGCCGTTGCCGTAAACCTTCGTCGTATCCGGCCGCCGCCCGGTCATAAATGAACAGCGGCTCGGATTGCACAAGGGGAACTGGCAATAGGCCCGCTCAAACCGCACCCCGCGACCCGCCAGCGCATCGATGTTTGGCGACTTGACCAGCGCATGGCCGTAACAAGCCAGGGCCGGGGTTAAATCGTCTGAGATAATCAACAGGACATTCTTCTTCCCACCGACCTCTGCGCCCCGCACCCCCACTCCGAAAAAAGCCACCGCCAGTAAAATGGTCGCCGTGAATTTCATAACCTCTACTATACCCGACCGTGCGGCAGCATGAATTATCGGGACATTTCGAGACCGGCAGTCAACGCGTTTGACTCTCCTTGCATGGGGTTTTAATGTTCTTTTGCAGTTTGGAGGTGTCGTCCCATGAAGGCGATGCCGTCTTCAGGCGTTTTGGACCGGGCGTTTAACTGACACGCGTCCTCCACGAGATGCACCCGCAGCAATCGTTACACCATGTCGCGCCAGAAGCTCCTTGTCATCCTCCCTCTCCTCCTCCTCGCCGCCGCCGCGACGCTATTGGCCTACAGCCATAGCCACAACCGTCCCATCCAAACCATCGCACAATCCCCCACCACCTCCCCCCCCAGTTGCTGCCAACTCCCCAAACGCTACTCCGCCTCTGCAGCCACCCGCCCCACCTCTCCCACAACCTCCCCATCCGATACTCCCGTGGCCTCATCCCCGCCGGCCGGTTCCTCATGGGCAGCGCCGACGCCGACGCCCGCCCCGATGAGCGCCCGGTTCATCGCGTCCAACTCGACGCCTTCTGGATCGACCAAACCCCAGTTACCAACGCCCAGTTCCGGAGGTTCATTCAGGCCACTCACTACGTCACCACGGCCGAGCGTAAGCCCGATTGGGAAGATCTCAAAAAACAGCTCCCGCCCAACACGCCCAAGCCCGCCCCCGAGGTGCTCGTCCCGGCCTCGCTGGTCTTTCGCGCCCCAGATCATCCTGTTGCTCTCGACGATCCCGCCCAATGGTGGCAATGGGTTCCGGCGCCGACTGGCAACATCCCGACGGCCCGGCCTCCAACATCGACTCCAGAGAGGATTACCCGGTTGTGCAGGTTTCGTGGGACGATGCCCGCGCCTACGCGGACTGGGCCGGAAAGGCACTGCCCACCGAAGCGCAGTTCGAATACGCCGCGCGCGGCGGCCTGGATCATAAGAAGTATGCGTGGGGGGATGAGGATCCTGCCGATTCTCCCACCCCGGACAAACCCGCCCATTGCAACATCTGGCAAGGCCATTTCCCCGACCGCAACACCGCCGCCGACGGCTATGCCGGCGCCAGCCCCGTTCACGCGTTTCCTCCCAATGCTTTTGGCCTGTACGACATGGCCGGCAACGTTTGGGAATGGTGCGCCGACTTCTACCGACCCGATGCGTACGCGGCCGACGCCGCCAACGGCCTTGTCACCAACCCCACCGGCCCGGCCACCAGCTTTGACCCGGACGAGCCCTTCGCCCTCAAGCGCGTCACCCGCGGCGGCTCATTTCTTTGCCACGCCTCCTACTGCTCCAGCTACCGCGCGGCCGCCCGCATGAAATCCACCCCCGACTCCTCCACCAACCACACTAGTTTCCGCTGCGTTACGACAGCGAGGTAACTGAAACCTGGGGTAAACAATGTTGCTCCGTTGGCGACGTGGGTCCGAAATGCGCGCGATTCGCCCGTGCTGCGGATGTGTTTCGCACACACGGTGATTTTACACGCAACAAGTGAAGCACGTTTTGCAAAGCGGCTTTTTGTTTGGCCTATCGCGACGCCGCGGGTATTCTTTGCCCTTGAGTCGTTCGGAACAGAAGACCGGTTCGCTTCATGTCCTTGCCTGTCGAGCGGTTCAAACACTGGGAGATTGCCATGTGCGCTTGGATTGCCGGAATTGCGTCGCTTCTTGTGGGGCCGCTGGTGGCGCTGGGTCAGCCGCTGGCGGATCGGATGCCATCTGATGCAATGATCTACGTGGGATGGCGCGGGGCGGATACGATGGGGGCCGGGTATCAGCAGTCACACCTGCGGGCGGTGATGGAGGCGTCGAATGTTTCCGACCTCATGGATCGGTTTCTGCCGCAGGTGCTGGATAAGCTGATCCAGCAGCAGCCGGATGCGGCCGAGGCAGTGGGGATATTGCGCGACCTTGCGCCGTCGCTGTGGAAACATCCGGCGGCGTTTTATTTTGGAGGAATTACTCCACCGGCGGCCGGTGCGCCGCCGGAGATTCGCATGGCGATTATTGTCGAGGCGGGAGCGGACGCCGCGGCGCTGGAGCAGTCGTTGAAGAAGGTGGCGGCCAAAGCTGAGGGCTCGCCCGTGCCGATCACGGTGGCGAAATTTGGGAATTTCGTGGTGCTCAGCCCTGGGCCGCAGGCGGGAATTAATGCACTGGTGGGTGGGCCGGCCAATGGCGTTCCGGCGAAGCTGACGGCGCGGAAGGAATTCGTGGCGGCCATGGGGGAGGCGGTGAAGGATCCCGTGGCGGCGATGTATCTGGACATGGATGCGCTGGTGGCACTGGTTGACAAGAACGCCGGACCGGCTGGGCAGCACAACCCCTGGCCAGCCATTCGGGACGGGCTGGGGCTTAAGAGCATGCAGCAGTTTGCATGGTCGGCGGGGTTTGAGGGGAAGAACTTCGTGGGGCAGGCGTTTGCGGTTTCCAGCGGGCAGCGAACGGGATTGGTGGGCGGGACCATCGACGCCAAGCCCATCTCGGATGATTTGCTTATGTCGATCCCACAATCGGCGACGGTGGCGGCGGCCGGGAGGATGGATCTTTCCGCGCTGTTCACATGGGTGCGCGCGATGGCAGGGAAGATCGACCCTAACTGCGCAGGCGCAGTTTGATGACGCCGTGAAGCAGGCCAACGACATGCTGGGGATGGACATTGAGAAGGACGTGCTTGGGTCATTGGGGGACGAGTGGGGCGTTTACACTTCGCCTGAGATTGGCGGGAGCGGGATCATCGGGATGGCGGTGGTGAACAAGCTGCGCGACCCGGCCAAGGCGGACAAGGCGCTGGCGGGCCTGGCGGATGTGGCCAACAAGATCATTGCGCAGCAGATGAAGGGTCAGCCGATGAAAGTGCAGTTTGCGCAGACGAAGGCGGGGGATTTGACGGTGCATTATCTGGCGATTCCGTTTGTGGTGCCGGCGTGGGCGGTGAAGGGAAACAACCTGTACATCGGCCTGTATCCGCAGGTGGTGGTGTCGGCGGCGGGACAGGGGAAAGCGGGCGGGAAGTCGATTCTGGACAATCCGGCTTATCAGGCGCTGCGCACGCAACTGGCCGGGACGCACGCGCCTTCGAGCATGGAGTTTCTGGATTTGCCCAAGACTGCGCCCGAGGGGTATCAGGGCGTGTTGATGATCTCACGGTTGTACATGGGGATGGCGGATATGTTTGGGATTCAGTCGCCGCCGTTGTTGTTGCCGCCGCTGGACAAGTTGTTGCCGCACATGGAACCGGCCGGGAGTTTCAGTTGGTCGGATGCGGCCGGGTGGCACATGCGGGGGATGACGCCATTTCCCGGGGCTGAGATGCTGGCGACGCAGCAGCAGATGATGGTGGGCGAGGTGGCGCTGATGACCAGCATCCTGCTGCCGGCCCTGAACAGCGCGAGGGAGCGGGCGCAGCGGATTAAGTGTGGATCGAACCTCCGGCAGATTGGCGTGAGCGTGATGATTTACGCGACGGACAATGGCGGGAAATATCCGCCGGATCTGGGGACGCTGGTGACGGCGACGGATTTACCGGCTGGTGTTTTTGTGTGCCCGTCAGGCAACACGCCGCCTCCCCCGCCGGGGATGAAGCCGGCAGACGCGGCGGCGTGGGTGAATGCGCATAGCGATTACATTTACCTGGGCGCCGGAAAGAAGAATGGCGCTATTGGCGGAAATGACGTGCTGGCCTATGAGAAGCCCGGAGCGCATGGAGGGCAGGGAATGGAGGTGTTGTATGGGGATGGGCATGTGGATTGGGTGACGGCAGCGCAGTCGCAACAGTTGATGGGTATAGAGAAGAAAACCGAGCAGAGGGATGTTCCACAAACACGCGAGCGGCCTGACGGCAAATTGTAAGCAGTGAAGCCGTGCTTGTTATAATGCCGGTGGTGAGCGGACGCGTGTCGGCTTGGTGTTCAAAGGGACAGGAATGCACACGGATTTTTTCGGGTGGCTGGAACAGCATCAGGGGCGGCAATACGAGTTGCATGCCGATCATTTGAACCCTTCGTTCGTGAAGATGCTGCGCACCATTGGGTTTGATAAGGGGTACGTGCGCGGCGAAGGGTGCTATCTCTGGGACGCGGAGGGGAATAAATATCTCGACCTTTTGACGGGGTGGGGGATGTTTGCGCTGGGGCGGAATCATCCGAAGGTGCGGACGATTTTGCAGCAACTGATCGGCCGGGACATGCCCAACCTGGTGCGGATGGATTGCGGCCTGCTGAGCGGGTTGGCGGCGGAGATGCTGACCAAACACCTGCCGGATTCGCTGTCCCGGGTATTTTTCTGCAACAGCGGAACCGAGACGATCGAGGCGGCCATCAAGTTCGCCCGCTGCGCGACGGGGCGCGACAAAATCATTTATTGCGACCACGCGTTTCATGGCCTGACAACCGGATCGCTGGCGGTGAATGGGGCGGAATTTTTTCGTGAGCGCTTTGGGGAGCTGATGCCCGGAACGCAGAAGATTCCCTTCAATGATCTGGAGTCGTTGGAGACGCGAATTGAGCGGGCACGACGTAGCGGCGTTTATCGTCGAACCGGTGCAGGGGAAGAGTTGCGAGGCGGTGCAGGATGGATATCTTGCCGAGGCGCAGCGTCTATGCCGGAAGTATGGGGCGCTGTTGGTTCTGGACGAGGTGCAGACGGGGCTGGGGCGGACGGGCAAGTGGTTTTGCTTTCAGCATTGGCCGGACGTGGAGCCGGATATTGTGTGCGTGGCCAAGGCGCTGTCGGGGGGATACGTGCCGGTGGGGGCGGTGATCACGCGGGGGCGGATCATGGATTGCGTGTTCAATTCCATGGAGCGCTGCGTGGTGCATTCCAACACGTTTGGGCAGAACGACCTGGCGATGGCCGCGGCGCTGGCGAGTTTGTACGTGATTGAGGAAGACAAACTTGTGGAGAACGCGGCGGCGATGGGGGAATACGTGATGGAGAAACTGAAGGCGATTGCCGGGCGTTGTCCGTTTGTGTCGGCTGTGCGCGGGAAGGGGCTGATGTTCGGGATCGACTTCGCCCGGCCACACAACTCGATGAAATTGAAGATGGCCTGGGACATGCTGCACAAGCTGAACTACGGGGTGTTTGGGCAGATGGTGATCATTCCACTGTTGCAGAAGCACCGGATTCTGACGCAGGTGGCGGGGTATCACACGGAGGTGATCAAGTTCCTGCCGGCCATGACGGTGACGCGGGAAGATCTGGACTGGTTTTTGGGGGCGATGGACGACGTGCTGGCCGATACGCAGCGGTTTCCGGGTGCGGCGTGGGATACGGTGTCGGGGTTGGCGAAGCGGGCGATACGGGCGTAGAATCGCTTATAAATGGGGAACTCTTGCTTCGTCTAAATGAGAAGCGAAGGACAGCAGATGGCAGCATTCACCACACAAGAAGCGGTTGGCCGAATGACGCACCACATCAGCGGCGCATTGCCTGATGATTTATTAGAAATCCACAACGAGCTTTTCCCTGCAAATCCAACTTCGGAGGATAACGTCCGCGATCATCCTGATGAGGTGGTGCAAAAGATCCTTGCGCACATGTCCAACGGCCTGGAGGTTGAGGAGGTTTTGGACCTTTGGAATGTAATATTTCCCTTTGATGGGCGGCTGCATTTTGATGAAGTTGATGGTCTTATTCATTGCACCGCGAATGCCGAGACTGTGGGGCACACAGAATAGAGGAAGAGAGCAGGGCAGCAGGGCTGTAAACGCATTCGCGGGGCCTTGGCCGAGACGAGGAAGGAGAGGATGCCCGCAACGGCGTTGAACCATTTCAACGAGGACATCTCCAGAGCATTGGCCATCGTTGCTCATGTTGATTCACTGGCGAAAGGAACGGATGCGCAACAGATGCTCCGATCCGATTTGTTGAGAAGCGCCTGGATGTTCGCAATAGGGGCGATTGACGCATATTTCTGCGACGCCTATACCGACATCGTTGCAGCCACAATCATTTCTAAACGTCGATTCGCTGCCGCCGTGCTGCCAGAGTTTTTCTACGACATCCGGTTCCCGATCCGCGCGATCCTGGAACCATACGCCGCTAATGATAATTGGCGATGGAGAATGGCAGCGCGGAAGATGATGGAGCGGGAGAATGTGCTGAGTCTGTCGGCGGTGCAGAAACTGTTCAATAAGTTTTTCAGGGAGGGCCACAAGTTCTTCCTCGATGAACTCGCGTCGTGGATCGTGCATCCGGACGCGAAGAAGCGGATCTTCGGTACGACTGCGCACGGCCTTTCAGAAGCTCGCGCCTCAACAGCATTCCAAGGCAGTGCAAGAGGCCTGGAAGCAGATGGCACAGCGATATCAAGATCTATTTCAGCGGCGGCATGATTGCATTCACAACTGTGACCGTCCTAAGGTTTCACCTCAACCACTGCGTATTTCGGGGACGGTTTTGAAGGTGATCCAGGACGCCGACTTTCTTGTGTCGCCGTTGTGACGAGCATATCAACTTGGAATTTCGCGAGTTCCTTTTGCGGGTCGGATGCACTCCTGCGGTTGCGGCACAAGTTGGTTATTAAATGCGCGGTGCAAAGGGATAGCAGAGATCTACATGGCCCCAGACTATCCATGACCTGCTCCCTTCGCGGTGCCCAGCGAATGGAGTAGCCCGACGGGCGATTCGGACATAACCTCCGCACATGGGATTTGTCCATCGCCGATTGCTGATCGCGATCCTGTATGTCGTGCGACATCCGAAGCTGACGCTGGCAGTGTCGGCCGTTGTGCTGGCGGGGTGCGCGCTGTTCGCGCGATCACGGCTGTCGATCTCCACCGATGAGAACAAGTTGTTTTCCAGCGACATTAAGTTCTTTCGCGATTACCTGGAGTTCATCCATCAGTTTCCCGAGAACGAGGCCATTTATGTGCTGGTGCGTGTGCGCGATCCGGGGCATGTTCCGCCCGCGCGGCGTTGGACGGCGCTTGCGGATCAGATAACCGAGCGGCTGGCAGGAATGCGGGAATATGTGCAGTCGGTGGATAGCCATGTGCCGCTGGATCAGTTGGGGGCGCAGGGAATTTTGTTGGACAAGCCAGAGCGGGTGCGCGAGGAACTGGAGGGGGCGCGGCGGTTGGCGCAGTTGGCGGGATTGTGGGGTCGGGCGAATTTTTTGACGCAGCGGCTTGGGGCGACGCCCATGGAGCGGTTTTTGGCCGGGTTGAGCATTGCCCGGCCGGATGAAGAGACGGCGACGTTTGTGAATGCGGTGGCGCGGTCGTGGGTTTTGCGCTGGAACATCCCGAGGCGCCGATGCGGGTGGGAGGCGGCGCTGCCGGATTTGGAGGCGCTGGGCGGCGAGGCGGATCCGGAGCGGCTGGGATATTACTACGTGCCCGATGAGGATCCGGACGATCCGCCGCAACACGTGCTGCTGGTGCGGGTTTATCCCAGGAAGAATTTCAGCTCGCTGGCGGCCAACTCCAAGGCGGTGAACACCCTGCGGGAGGCGGTGGATGAGGTGGCGCGGGGGTATCCGGAATTTTATGTGGGGATGACGGGCCGGCCGACGCTGGAGGCCGATGAACTTTCGACAACCGACCGCGACAGTCGGCGGGCGGAGATGGTGGCGCTGTCGGTGATATTCGTGGGACTGGTGCTGACGCTGCGATCGGTGTGGCTGGCGCTGGCGGCGGAGATTTGCCTGGCCGTCGGGATCGGGTGGACGTTTGGATATGCAACGCTGGCGCTTGGGGAATTGAACCTGCTTTCGACGGTGTTTTTGATTGCGCTGATTGGGATAGGCATGGATTATCTGATTCAGATTCTGGCGGCGTATCGGCGGGAGGCGCGGCGTTATGAGCGGCCGACGGCGATCTGGATGCGCGTGTTTCGATATTCCGGGCCGCCGGTGATGACGGCGTGTTTTGGCGCGGCGGGCGCGTTTTTTGTATCGCTGCTGACGAATTTTCGCGGGGCCGCGGAATTGGGAATTATCGCGGGCGGCGGGCTGCTGCTCTGTTTGCTTGCGGCGTATACCGTCCTGCCGGCGCTGTTGGTGGTTTGGCCGGCGAGGCTGCGGCAGGTGGAGTTGTCGGAGCGGTATGCGCCGCCGCCGCGCAAGCGGGGTTGGGTGGGGTTGGCGCTGCCGGTGATCTGGTGCGCGGCCGTGCTGTGCGCGATTCCGTGGCGCGGAAGACGAGCTTCAATGCGAATCTGCTGGATCTGCAGGTGCAGAATCTGGAATCGGTAAAGCTGGTTCGGAAACTTCAGACGTGGTCGGCGGTGGTGTTGTCGAAGGACCTGGGAGCGCTGCGGCAGGCGCGGAGAACTTGCAGGGGGCGTCAACCGTCCGGGGGATCGATTGCATGCTGCAGGCCGAGGATAACTACGCGTGGATTGAGGCGCATCCGCTGCCGGCGATTGATTGGGGGAGGCCGGAGCCGATTCGAGTAGGTGATTTGCAGCAACTGGCGACGCGGGGCGCGCGGTGGCCGATCGGATGGCGGGGGTGGCGAGACGGATGCGACGTGCACGGCGGTGGAATCGCTCCAAAACTTTGAGCGCCTGGTAACCGGGAATTCGGCGGGCAGCCAATATTGCAAGAGCGGCTCACGGCATGGCAGCTCGGCTTCATCGCAGAGCTGCAACGCTTGCTGGCCAAGCTCTCGCCACCGCCGTTAAACGTGGGGCAGTTGCCGGGGGAATTGCGCGGCCACTATGTCAGCCCCGATGGGACGTGGCGCTTTACATCATTCCAAAGGCCAATCTCTGGAAGCGGGAAGATCTGGCAGCGTTTGTGAAGGAAGTTGAGGCGCGGGTGGGTAATCTCCCTGGAGTGACGCTGACCGGGATCGCGTCGAATGTGTATCACTCGACAAGCTCTATCGAGCACTCGTTCTATCGGGCGACGGCGTATGCGCTGGGCTTGATTTTTGTGCTGGTGCTGATCGACCTGCGGAGCCTGACGCAGACTTTCCTGGCCGTGAGCGTGCTGGCATTTGGGCTGCCGATGCTGGTGGGGCTGATGGGGCTGTTGAAGATCAGTTGGAACTTCGCCAACTTCTTCGCTCTGCCAATCCTGATCGGCGCGGGGCATGAGTATGGCGTCTTCATGGTCCACCGATACCGCGAAATCCTTCACAACCCCCGGCGGGTCTGGAAACGATGGGACCCCAGCGACCGGGCGCTGTTGCTGTGCGCGTTCGT
Organism: uncultured Phycisphaerales bacterium; assembly: GCA_963788015.1. Lineage (GTDB taxonomy): Bacteria > Planctomycetota > Phycisphaerae > Tepidisphaerales > Tepidisphaeraceae > JBBRHH01. The sequence goes on along the minus strand of CAWBEY010000001.1, from coordinate 399,852 downwards.
GACATCGAGCAGCTTTGGGTTCTTCTGGTTCCTGGGGCACCATGAGGGACTTAAGAGCCTGGGGCTGGTGATGGCGATGGGCAGCGCGTGCATTTACCTGGCAACGGTGATGGTGCTGCGGCCGGTGTTGAAGTGGTTGATTGAGAGGAAGGGTCTTTATCGGACGAGGGCTCGCGAGCAATCTGATTTCAGAACTGTCAGAGATAACCAGGCCAAGGTATGAGTATTTAACGTCTCCTGCGTTGCGACACCAAGAAAGATGTGGGGTAGTCATACGGTCGAAGGCGGAATATCATTCAGGCAATATCCTTGCAGGAGTAAGCTAATGAGTCAGGTTAAGACGGTCGCTCCAAAAGTAGAAAAGAAGAATCGCCCGGTCCCAAAGCCAGGTCGAAAGATGACTCTGGAAGAGGCGATGAAAATGAGCCACGAGAAGTTCGGTGAGACTTTCAAAAAACTCGCAAAGTAGAGACGCCGGCTTAGGGCGTTCACTTTGGCTATTGGTTCATGGCTCCAATTACTTTCCTCAGCATGGAGCATCTGCTCCAGATCCACGCAGATCAGCTTGCCAAATACGGAGGGCTGGATGGGTTTATTGACCAGAATGTCGTAGCGTCCGCGCTGACGCAGCCTTCCGCAAAAATGTTCGGAGAATATCTTCACTCCGACATTGCATGCATGGCGGCGGCTTATCTTTTTCACTTCTGTGCATCCCAGGGTTTTGTGGACGGGAACAAGCGCACAGGCGCCGCCTGCACCGTCGATTTTCTGGCAATGAATGGATATCTATTACACTGCACTTCAACGGAGCTTTATGAAGTATCTTTTAGCGTCGCGAACAACGGCATGAACAAAGAAGAAATAGCCGATTGGATACGCGAACGCCTTGAACCAGTCAGGTGATCTTCTGTTGGTCGCCGTCTGGTAGGTTCTTCCAATCCCGCTATCCTTCCTCCAATGGTTGATGCTGACGTGCTCGAAGTCGCGGATGTTGTGAAGGAATACCCGACGCCCGCGCAGCCGCTGGTGGTTTTGCGGGGGGTATCGCTTCGGATGGGGGCTGGAGAGGCGCTGGCAATTGTTGGGCCGAGCGGATCGGGGAAAAGCACGTTGTTGAATATTCTTGGAACGCTGGATCGGCCCACGCGCGGGACGGTGCGGCTGGGCGGGAAGGATCCGTTTGGCTTGAAGGACCGGGAGCTCGCACGTTTTCGCAGTGAGCAGATTGGTTTTGTATTTCAGGACCATCACCTGCTGCCGCAATGCACGGCTCTGGAAAACGTGCTGCTGCCGCGTTTGCCGCTGGGGCGGGTTGGAGACGTGGAGATGAATCGGGCGCGGGAACTTCTTGGGCAGGTAGGCCTGAGCGATCGCGCCGGGCATCTGCCGGCCGAGCTTTCGGGGGGAGAACGCCAGCGGGTGGCTATCGCCCGCGCCCTGATGAATCGCCCGACGCTGCTGCTGGCGGATGAGCCGACCGGGAATTTGGATTCGACCAATGCGCGGGCCATTGGCGAGCTGTTGCATGCGGTGGCGCGGGAATCGCGGGCGATGTTGATCGCGGTGACGCACAGCGCGGAGCTGGCCGGGACGTTTGGCCGGCAGGCGCGGATGAGCGATGGGCGGCTGGAAGCTGCGTCGCAAGCGCCAACAGTTGCGACGGCCGTATAATTCGACCTCATGACCAAGTTGCGCCTTTTGTTTCGGAACCTTCTGCACTTTCGCGCGGCGAATCTGGCGGCTATTGCGGGGATGGCGGTGGCGACGGCTGTGCTAAGCGGTGCGCTGATGGTGGGTGATAGCGTTCGCGCAAGCCTGCGCGAGCTGGCGCTGCGGCGACTTGGGAAGGTGGACGCCGCATTGGCCGGTCCACGGTTTTTCAATCAGGATCCTGGCGCAGCGGGTGGCCGGGGATGCGCGCTTTGCGAAGCAGTATGAGCAATGCATAGCGGGCGTGATCTTGCGCGGCGGCGCGTGCGCGAGGATGGAGCGACAGTGGCAAAGACCGGCCGGCGACGGCGGGTGTGCAGATCGGTGCGCTGTCGGATTGGATTGAGGTTCAGCCTGGGAAATGCCAGATCAATTCAGCCGTTGCGGATGCGCTGCGGGATGAAAAGGGCCCGGCGGCGGCCGGCTCGGCGCTGCTGCTGAACCTTCCGGCCATCTCCGACACGCCACGCGATGCGACGATGGCCCGGCGCGAGCGCGCCGAGACTACCGCAAACCTGCGAGCCAGCGTGCAGGGGCTGACTGCTCCGGGGATGACATCGCTGTTTAGCCTCGCGGGAGGGCAGCGCGAGCCGCGGACGGTGTGGGCAAATCTGGCCGATTTGCAGAGGGCGGTGGAGCAGCCGAAGAAGGCGAACGTGTTGCTGGTGAGCGCGAAGTACGGCCCGCGCGGATGCACAGGACTTGAACGCGATCCTGAAGCGGGTGGCGATGCTGGATGATTATGGATTGGAGGTGGGGGTGGTGAAGGGGACAGGGGAGGCGGCGCTGACCTCACGGGCTACTTATATCCTGCCGGCCGTGGATAAGGCGGCGGGAGAAGCTGCGGAGGCGTTGAAGATTCCGGTGCGGCGGGTGCTGGTTTATATGGTGAACACGGCGGTGATTGTGGAGGGGGATCAGCCCTCACCGCCCTCACCCCAGCCCTTCCACCTCCCGCTGACGCGGGATCCCTCAAGTGTACTGGGAGAGGGGGCAGGAGGGGGAGGTGGAGTGGCGACCCAGCCCACGACCGGACCGAGAATGCCGCACCCAAACACTTGTCGGGGGACCATGAGACGCATTACGCGGTGGTGGCGGGGGTGAGTGACGTGGAGGGGCAGACGCTTGCGACCGATGAGATCGTGTTGAATCAGTTCACGGCAGATCAGATCGGGGCGAAGGTGGGGGATCGGATTCGGCTTGACTATTACGAGCGGCGGCCCAATGGGCTGCTGGAGGAAGTGCGGAGCGATCGGCCGGGGGTGGAGCTGGTGTTTCGGGTTGTGAAGATTTTGCCCATGAGCGGGATGGGGGCGGATGCGTCGCTGACGCCCACGTTCAAAGGGCTTACGGATGCTGACTCCATCGCCGATTGGGATCCTCCCGCCGGCCTGGAGATTAACAAGCACCTGGTCAGCGATGAGGATGAGCAGTATTGGAACAAGTATCACGCAGCACCCAAGTTCTTCGTCAGCTATAACACAGCCAAAAGATTGTGGGGCGCCACCTACGGCGATCTGACGAGCATCCGCCTGCCCGAGGATCGGGCGGAGGAATTCAAGGCGGAACTGCGCAAGCGGATTGATCCGGTCGCGATGGGGCTGGTGTTTCGGGCGGTGAAAAAAGAGCAGCTCCTGGCCGCCAGCGGAGGCACGGATTTCTCGGAGTATTTCCTGTACTTCAGCTTCTTTTTGATTGTGGCGGCGGCGCCGTTGCTTGGGATGCTGTTGCGGCTGGGGATCGAGCAGCGGGCGCGACAGTTTGGGACGCTCACGGCCATTGGCTTTTCGCCGCGCACGTTGCGGGTGTTGGCAGTTTTGGAGGGGATGGCGTTGGCGCTGGCGGGTGGCGTGATTGGGCTGGCGGGCGCGATTGGATACACAGCGCTCATCGTGCATGGCCTGCGAACATGGTGGCGTGATGCGATAGGCACAAGCGAAATGCGGCTGGCGGTGCTGCCCCGAACACTCGCCATTGGCCTGGGCATCAGTCTGATCTTGGCGCTCTTGACGACGCTGTGGTCATTGCGACGCGTGCGGCGGACGTCGGTCATTGCGACTCATGGGCGGAACTGTGGATGCCGGCGGCGGACGGCGGGCACAGCGCCGGCCATTTGTGGCGCGTGTGGGCATGATCGTGGGGGTGCTGTCGCTTGTGGCGCGCTGGCAATGCTGGGAGCGGGGGCGGCCGGGAAGATGAAGCCACAGGAAGCATTTTTGGGCGGCGGATTTTTACTGCTGGTGGCGACCCTTATTTTCGTTCGATTTCGACTGACGCGAGAACAAGCGGGAATAGCTACGAGCGCCTTTCCCATCGCGGCGCTGGCCTTGCGAAACGCCGCCCGACATGGCACGCCAGCATGCTCACCATCGCGCTGATCGCCGTGGCCACCTTCACCTTAATCACAGTGGCGGCCATGCGCCAGGCGCGCCGCGCGACACAAACGAAAAAGCATCGGGGCCGGCGGTTTTCGCGGAATCGTGCAGGCGGATATCCCGTTGCAGGGTGATCTGAACACGGCCGTCGGGCGCAGCATCGTCGGACTGACCAACGCAAAAGCGCCCGTGTGGAGTGATGTGAAATTTGTTTCGATGCGGTCATGGGCGGGGCAGGACATTAGTTGTCTGAACATTACCCGGCCAACGCAGCCAACGATCCTGGCGGTGCCCCATGCGCTGGTTGAGCGAAATGCGTTTACGTTTGCCCGGATGCTGGAGAAGACCAGCAATCCATGGGCGCTCCTGGAGAAGCCGATCGAAAACGATGAGGTTCCGGTGATCGCGGATGACGAGACAGCGCAATACATCCTGAAGCTTGATCTCGGCGGAACGATGCCGCTGGTGGACCAGGCCGGCCACGCGCGGAAGCTGAAACTCGTGGCCACGCTGGGCGGCAGCATTTTTCAAAGCGAGATGCTGATGGGAGAAGCGAATTTCCTAAAGTTGTTTCCGACGCAGAGCGGCTACAGCATGGTGCTGGTCGACGCGCCGGCGGCGGTGGCGGATGGGTTGTTGCACGATCTGCCGCGCGAGCTGGATGAATATTCGGTGTCGGCCGAGACGACGGCGCAGCGGCTGAAGGCGTTTAACCAGGTTGCGGATACGTACCTCTCGACGTTCCAGGCGCTGGGGGCGCTGGGGCTGATGCTGGGAACAATCGGGCTGGCGGTGGTGCTCATTCGCAGCCTCATCGAGCGGCGAAGTGAGCTGGCCATTCTCGCGGCGCTGGGCTTTGGGAGGCGCGAGCGGCTGCGCCTGGTGCTGGCCGAAAACGTCTGGCTGCTGCTGCTGGGGCTGGCGGCCGGCACGGGCTGCGCCTGGTGGCAATCGCGCCGGCGCTGTCGGTCAGTGCGCGGAGCGTCAATCCTGTGGCGCTGGCGGGGATGGTGGGAATTATTCTGGTAACCGGGCTGGGGGCGCTGGTGGTGGCGACTGTGGTTGGTTCGCGGCAGTTGTCACCTGCGGCATTGCGAGCCGAATGAATGGATGGATCAGCTCTTGCCGAAAGTCAGTGTGGCCAAACCGCAGATCTTTTCCGCGGCCGAGATCTGCGCGGGACTCACGCCGACGGTCAGCGTGATGCGAAGCGCCTTGCGGTTCCACCCCAGCATGTGCTTGTACCAGGCGGCCGGGTTGGGGGTGTTGTTCGCATCGAGCATCTCAACCGTCAGCTTCTGGCCGCCCTCATCCTTAATCACATAGTCGTGTGATTCGGTATCTGACTTGGGCTGCGGGACCAGCAAGCCGTGCTTGAATGCGGCCTTCATCACGTCCACGCAATAGATGATGAAGTTGCCGTCGCGCTGATCCTCGAGCGCGAACACCTGCATCTTGTATTTGCCATCCGCAATGAAAAATTGCAGCACCTGCTGGCCGATGGTCTGCACCGCATGGGGGGCGAGAGTGAACAAATCGGTGGCCAGGCGCCGCCAGAGCCGCAGGTGATCAAGCTTGCCTTCGGTTTCGCAGGCCGCCATGTGGCGTTCGACATTCACCTTGTCGCGCGCACCCAGCTTGCTCATCAGCGTGTCGAAATCGAGGGGCTTTGCGAGCAAGGCGGCGGCGGTATCAACAGGGCTTGGAGCGGATTTAGGCATTTGACAATTCCAATCAAAGGCCGCTTCCAACGCACGGGTCTCGGAGCGGCGGCAAACCTCAAACAAACGCCCGACGCGGGGGAGTGGAAGACCGTCTTCCGCCCCGCCCTCTTGGCGGGCATTCGATAAGCGAGGCTCATTATACGGGCAAACGCCCCGCGCGGCGAGGGGGTTGGCGAAGATGCGCAAGATGAAACTCCGTTCGCTACAATCGCCATGCAATGACGGGAATCCGGCTGGATCATATTCACAAGCGCTTCGAGAAAACCGTGGCACTGCATGATGTGTCGCTGGAGGTTCGGCCAGGCGAGTTGTTTTTCCTGCTTGGGCCCAGCGGATGCGGAAAGAGCACGCTGTTGCGCATCATTGCCGGACTTGGCGATCCAACGTCAGGCCGCATCTGGTTTGGCGAGCGCGATGTAACGGCCCTGCCGACGCAACAACGCAATGCCGTCATGTGTTTTCAGAGCTACGCGCTTTGGCCTCACATGAGCGTGACCCAGAACGTGCGCTTCGGGCTGGAGGTGCGGGGGATGACAGTTGCGGAGCAATCGGAACGGGTCAGCGAGGTGCTTCGCCTGGTGCAGATGGAGGCGTTCGCGGATCGCAAGCCCAACCAGCTTTCAGGAGGTCAGCAGCAGCGGGTGGCGCTGGCTCGCGCACTGGCAGTTCGCCCGGCCTGCCTGCTCCTGGATGAGCCTTTGTCCAATTTGGATGCAAAGCTGCGCCATGAGATGCGCTCGGAAATTCGCCGCATCTGCAAGACGGCCGGCCTCACAACCGTCTATGTGACGCACGATCAAAAGGAAGCGTTGTCGGTGGCCGACCGGATGGCGGTGCTGCGTGATGGCCGCGTCATGCAGGTGGGCACGCCGGCGGAGTTGTATCATCGGCCATCCAGCAGTTTCGTGGCCGAGTTCATCGGACAGACCAATTTACTGCCCGGCCGAGTTGTCGCGCCGAGCAACGGCGTGGCCCGCGTGGAGACATCTGCGGGAACATGGAACGCGGCCACGGCGGGCGAAGTGGGGGCGGAGGTGATCGTAAGCATTCGGCCAGAACAAATGCGCGTGCGGCTGAACGACGCCCCGCTTAACGGTACGAACACAGTATCCGGGCGACTGGTGGAAACGACCTTTTTAGGTGAGTCCAGCGAGCATCTCCTGGAGGTCAACGGGCAGCGGCTGAAGTTCAGCAGCGCGCTGCCGCTGTTAAATGCGCCGCAAGAGTTGACTGTGGAATTCGATGCGCGGGACGTTGTGCTCCTACCGGAATAATCATGCGGCGATACGTGTTGATGATCCTGTTCGTGGTTGTTCTGGTGGCCCCGTTCATCCTGCAGGCCGTCGTGAAAACGCAGGCCAAACCTGGCGACGCCGGCGCGGGCGGTGAAGCGCTCCGGCTGGTGGTTTTGAATTGTCATCAGGAGGGAATTCGCAGGGAGTTCGCCGATGCATTCTCGGCCTGGCATCTGCGAAAGTTCGGGCAGCGGGTGGACGTCGACTACCGCACCTACGGCGGTGGCAGCGACATGCTGCGGCTGTTTCAATCGAGCAAGGACACGCTGTTCAAAGCAACAGGAACATACAAGCTGGACATCGCGTGGGGCGGCGGTGATTACCTGTTTGATCAGCAGCTCAAGCCGGGGGGCTATCTGGAGCCGGTCCAACTCGACCCGGCCGTCATGCGACATGCGTTTCCCCAGCCGAAACTGTCCGGAACAAGCCTCTACGACCCAGCCGAGCCGCCCCAGTGGTTCGGCGCCGCCCTTGGCAGCTTCGGGATTGTCTACAACAAGGACCTGCTGCGCTATCTGAACTTGCCGGAGCCCAGAAGCTGGAATGATTTGGCCGACGAGCGTTATCGAAACTGGATCGTCATGGCCGACCCGATGCGCAGCGCCACGGCACGGACGATGTTCATGATCATCGTTGAGCGGGCGATGCTCGACGCGCACGAGGCCCAAGGGGATGAGAACAAGGCGTGGGCGCGCGGGATGGGATTGGTGCGGCAAATCGCCGCCAACGCCCGGCTATTCACCGATTCAAGTTCGAGCGTGCCGATCATCGTGGGCAACGGCGACGCCGCCGCCGGCATGGCCATCGACTTTTATGGCCGCTCACAGGCCGACGCCGTGGGCGATGCCCGCATGGGATACATAGAACCGGCCGGCGCGACGATTGTCTCGCCCGATCCAATCGCAGTCGTGAGGGGCGCGGAGCATCGCGATCTAGCCATCCGCTTCATCGAGTTTGTACTGAGCGACGAAGGGCAACGGCTATGGAATAGGAGGGCGGGATCGCCCGGCGGACCAGCGCAAACATCCTTGCGCCGCCTGCCCATCGCCCCCGGCGCCTACGGCGATCTGTCGGAGTGTGTGGACAAGGTCAATCCGTTCGCGATGAATTTAGGTTTTGCCAAGTCGCTCGAGCGGGAGAAAACGTTCGGCTTCCTGGGCGATCTGGTGGCGATGAGCTGCATGGACCTCCTGCCGGAGCTGCGCGACACGCGTGAGGCGATTTTAAAATCACCGCGAAGAGCAGAACTGGACGGGCGGCTGGGCATGTTTCCCTTCGACCAGACAGAGGCCCTTCGGCGGGCAAAGTTATTGAAAGGTGCAAACGCGGACCAACGATTGGAGCTGCTGCGGGGATGGACGAACGAGTTTCGCAAGGAGTATGCGGAGCTAAAGGAGGCGGCACGTAAGCGCTGATTTTTTCTCTCTGCCACCCCCTCTCCCAGTAACCTGGGAGAGGGCAGGGGTGAGGGCAAAACGTATGAGAGCTATGCAACCCCTGCGCAACCACAACTCAAAGCTAAAACAGTTCGCAAGACGAATGCGAAGCGAACCCACCGACGCTGAACGAAAAATGTGGAACTTACTCCGCGACCGCCAGTTGGCCAATTTCAAATTTCGGCGGCAGCATCCCATTGGGGGCTTCATTCTGGACTTCTATTGCCCGCAGGTCAGACTGGCCGTGGAATTGGATGGTGGCCAGCACCTTGACGCCGAGGCAATCTTGGCTGACCAGGAGCGAACGCGGAAACTGGCCGAGCTTGGCGTTAGAGTGATTCGGTTTTCAGACGACGAGGTATTGATGCACACGCTAGCAGTTCAAGATGCCATCTATCTTGAACTGGAGCGACGGATGCCCTCACCCCAACCCTCTCCCGGCGTACCGGGAGAGGGGGTAAGAGCAGAACCGGAAGGGCGGATGCGTTGACTGAGATTTCTGCGCAAGTTCATCCGACTTCACCCCGCCAGATGGTGCGCACTCATCGCTCGTCGAAAAGCCTCCGAAGCTATCTCGCCCTCCTCGCCCTCCTCCTCTTATTTGGCCTCTTCCTCCTCTGGCCAATTGCGCGCGTGTTGAAGGTTGCATTCTTCGGCATTCCCGGCGACGGCTCCGCCGGCTTTACGCTCGCGTACTTTCGGGACATCTTTCTCGATCCGGTGCTGCGCGCCGGCCTGATCAACAGCACCACCATCGCCGTCTGCGTCACGCTGCTCTGCACGCTCATCAGCGTGCCGCTGGCGCTGATCGCAACGCGGTTTGATTTTCGCGGCAAGGCGCTGGTCAATGGCCTGCTGCTGGTGCCGCTGATCCTGCCGCCGTTTGTGGGGGCGATTGGGATGCGGCAAGTCATTGGCCGATTCGGTGTGCTGACGGCTCTGGCCCGCGACTTGGGGCTGATTGGGGCCAACACCCCGGTTGATTGGTTTGGCTCAGCGCGACTCGCCGCCGTGGTGCTTGTCGAATCTCTCAGCCTCTATCCCATCATCTTCCTCAACGTCAGCGCAGCCCTGGCCAATCTCGACCCGGCCATGGAGCAGGCCGCCGCTAATCTGGGAGCGTCGCGCTGGACGATCTTCCGGCGGATCACGCTGCCGCTGATGCGGACGGGGTTGTTCGCGGGCGGCACCATCGTGCTGATCTGGAGCTTCACGGAACTGGGCACGCCGCTGATGTTCGACTTCTACGATGCCACGCCAGTGCAGGTGTTTGAGCGGCTGTCGCAGGTGCAAGGATCACCGCTGCCGTATGCGCTGGTGGTGGTGATGCTGCTGGTCAGCGCGATGCTGTACATTGTCGGCAAGATCGCGCTTGGCCGCCGGCAGGACGCGGCCATCTCCAAGGCCTCCGTCCAGTCCACATCACAAAAGCTCTCGGGCAAAAGGCGGTGCTGGCGCTGGCGCCGTTCCTCCTGGTCATCGCGCTGGCGCTGCTGCCGCACATTGGCGTGATCCTCACGAGCGTATCCGGCGTCGGATCCTGGTATCAGTCGGTGCTGCCGCGCGTGTTCACGTCGCATCATTACGCCACGGCCCTCACACACGATCTGACCATGCCATCGGTGCGCAATAGCGTGATCTTCGCCGGCGTAAGCATGGTGATTGACGTTGGATTGGGCCTGATGATCGCCTGGCTGATCGTGCGATCAAAGCTGCCGGGAAAGGGGCTGATCGACAGCATCGTCATGCTGCCGCTGGCCGTGCCTGGGCTGGTGCTGGCCTTCGGATATCTTGCGATCAGCCTGCAGATGCAGGGATGGTTCAAAGACGTGCGCTGGCTCCGCAATCTGGTGGACGTGCAGGAAAACCCGGCGGCCCTCCTGATCATCGCCTATGCGATGCGACGCCTGCCCTACGTCGTGCGCAGCGCCGTGGCTGGATTAGAGCAAACGCCGGCCGACCTGGAGCTGGCGGCCAGAAACATGGGAGCATCCGGTTGGCTGACGCTGCGCCGAATTACGGTCCCGTTAATCGCCGCCAACCTCATCGCCGGGGCACTGCTGGCGTTTGCGTTCGCCATGCTGGAAGTCAGCGACTCGCTGATTCTCGCGCAGAAGCAAAGCTACTGGCCTATCACCAAGGCAATCTATGAACTGTTCCAGCGACTCGGCGACGGACCCTACATCGCCAGCGCCCTGGGCGTGTGGGCAATGGCGCTGCTGACGCTGACAGTGCTGTCCGCCAACGCATTTCTCGGCAAGCGCATGGGGGCGATCTTCAGGGTGTAGAACGTGATTCGATAAGGTGCAGGCGCTTGTGTGTCCTTCGCAGACCGTTGAAGTACCCAGCACGCTGATGCTCATAAGCACGGTACAAAGAATGGGGGACAGTGCAGTTGCCCAAGCGGCGGATTGTGCAGGATCATGAAAGCCCTCAGATCCCGCACAAACCCGCCGCGATTCGTTGTTTCGTTCATCGATCAAGACCAAAGGGCGTTCTTGTTGCCAAAGTCAAAACCGCCCTGCAGCGGCGAGGCCATTGGCCCCTGGGGCGGGGGCGCTTGCCGCACTGGCGCTTGACCATTCATCGGCGGTTGTTGCTGTGGCGGCGGGGGGCGGGGTTCCATTGTCCGCCGCCGCCAACCGGGCCGGGCCTGACGTTGGCGAAGCTCACGCCCATGACGTCCATCGAACGGGTTAACTGAACGTCCGCCGGGGCAGTGGTTACCTGCGTCCAGCCGGCCTGAGCGACTTCACGGATGCGATAGGTTCCAAGGTCAAGGTCCTTGAAGTTGAACTCACCCACCGCATTGGTGGTTGTCGTGGCCAGCGTATTGCCGCTGGTGTCCTGAAGCTGCACCTGCCACCCGCCAATCCCTGGGTCCCGCTGCTCCACCGCGCCGTTGTGATTGGCGTCTTCAACCACCCGGCCGCTGATCGAGGTCTGGTAAATGAAGACGTTGTCCTGCACGTTGGTCGTGGACGAGTTGCGCCGGATGATGTCGGATAGGCGTGTATGTTCCAGATCGTTGAGCTGCTGGCCGGAGAATTGCCGCTCGAAGAAGAAGCGGTCACCGTCGCGCAGGCGCTGGAACTGATCGGCGATGATCTTGCCGAAAAGCGGGCCGACACTTGAACCGGCGCGTGATCTTCCGCCAGTCCGCCCACCCACAGGTCGACGTTGTTGACGTCGCCGTAGAGCGTCGCCAGTTTCTGCTGCAGGACCGGGTCGGAGGTAATCTGCGAGAACGAAGTGACGGCCGGCAGTCCGAAGGCAACGCGCGTGCTGTTGTAATCGGCCAGACCGTGATCCCGCCCGCGCTGGATATTCAGCGACGCTAAATCGAAACCGCCCGCTCCTGGAGGGCCGAAAAGGAAATTGCGGACATCGTCCACGATCTTCAGATCGATCTCCTGCGCATCGCCCGATGCGGCGCCTTTGAGGATTGGCCCGATGTCGCCTTCGTGGTTGGGCAGCGTGGTGTCCAGCAGCGTTGGATTAAAAAACGCCTGCTGGAGTTGAAGGTTGCCCTCGGGAATCACATTGCCCTGGTTGTCCAGACGGCTGATGCCGCCGTCGAGCATGCTGTGGCCAAACCGGTATGCCGCCGTCGAAAATTCCGTCGTTACGCCGGGATTTACATTTGGGTTGTAGCCCGCGTACGGCTTCAGCGGCTTGCCGAGCAGGGCGGGCAGAAACTCGTTGTAAGTGATCGATTGAATTTCCGCGCCGACAATCGCGCGCGCCTGCTGGTAGATCTGCTCGTCAGTGAGGCCCGGATGCTCGGCCGCGATTCTGGCGGCCTGCAGGTTGTGCTCGCGCACGAACAGGGTCTGGATGGCCGTCAATTCAATGTTCTCGTTGGCCCGCACGTCGCCCGCCAGAAACAGCTTGTTGTCGGCGACAATGTGGGCGTCATTGGCATTGGCCAGCCCCAGCGTGTTCAACGGCAGCAAGTCGCCGGCGCTGGTTTTCATGCGCCCGCCCACGAATGTCCGCAATGCCGCCGCCCGCACCGAATCCGATCCGTAGACCATCGAACCGTCCAGAAAGGACGTAATGACATTCGGCTGCTGGCGTGGATTCTGCGTGCTGGTACCCGTCGTGGGATCGTAGACCGAGCGCGTGAATCCGATGCTTTGCGTGCCCGTCGAGTTGGGATCGAAGTACGCATCGCCGGTCGGCACGGCCACGTTCAACGGCTCGGTGCTGCCGCCGGGAGTCAGGTCGATGTCGTGATCGATGAACTGCCCGAACAGGTACACAAAGTCCGACAAGTGCCGGCCGTTGGTGAGATCTGCCGTCTGTGTGCTGAGGGTGTTGCTGATGAGGCGGGCGCTTGGCCGATTTGCGCCCGCGGGCGATGAAATCCCGTCGCCGTAACCCGGCTGGCTCACCCGCAGCAGGTCAACCCCAGCACTGCCCCAGGTCGAATGCAACGGGTTGTTCCCGGTGCCATCGATGGCTCTCACCTCGGCCGACATCAGCCGGCGTTCCTCCAGTTGCTCAATTGCCAACGACAACCCACGACGCCTCGAAACTTCCCATCCCCGTGATCTGACGCACATACAGGTCTCCTTTCGCTCGACCGCTACTTCAAACAAAACGATCAACGAGGGAGATTGTGACTGGGTGAACCTGAAGCAAAGATGAAGGAACGGATTTCGTTGAAAGGAATTTTAAAATATTTTCTACCCGGCCCCGCGCACGGTCAGGCTTCCTGCCCCACTGGATTCTCGAGGCGTCCGATCTTCTCGATCTCGACGATGCAGAGATCTCCCGGCCGAAGCCAGACCGGCGGGGTTCGGGCAAAGCCCACGCCTTGCGGCGTTCCGGTCAGGATGATTGAACCGGCTCGGAGCGTCATGGTGCTGCTCAAGCTTTCGATCAGCGCCGGCACGTCGAAGATCATGTCGCCGGTCGTGTGGTCCTGCATCACCTGACCATTCACGAGCGTTTGAAGGTGCAGCGCGTTTGGATCGGGAATTTCATCTGCGGTCACGATGCACGGCCCGAGCGGGCAAAAGCCGTCGAACGATTTTCCGCGTGCAAACTGGCCGCCCCCCAGCGACTTTTCCCGCTGCCAGTCGCGCGCCGAGACGTCGTTGGCAATCGTGTAGCCAAAAACATAATCCAGCGCCAGTTTGCGCGGCACATCGGCGCGCATCACGGCCGATGACCACCGCCAGTTCCCCCTCGTAGTCGATCTGCGTGCTGCGGCGCGGGATCATGATCGGATCGAGGGGGTTATTGAGCGTGTTGGAGGCCTTGATGAACAGCATGGGGTTTTCAGGGATGCTCGATCCGCTCTCGAGCGCGTGCTCGCGGTAGTTCAAGCCAATGCACAGGATATCAGTTGGCACGATCGGCGCGAGCAGCTTGTCCATGGTCAGCCGCTCGTCAGTTACTCGAAATGCGGAAAGAAGGGCGCCGTCGATGCGCAGCGCGACACGCTCGTCGATTTGAACGCCGAGTTGAACGCGATTGGACGAGAGAAAACGAACGATTTTCATGGCCATCCTTCAAATACGGTTCATCCAATTTTGGAAAGACTACCAGTGCCGTGGAAGATAACTGAGAAACTTGCCGAGCCGCGATTTACAGTCGTTGAATGAGAGCGTTCCCGCCAATTCCCGCTGATGCACAACCTCGTTGCGATATGCGCGACCTCGTGAGCCGCATCAAGGACATCTGTAAAAATGTAGCAGCGGCTGCCGATTCGATTCATGAGAACTTGCACACGTGCCTGCCTGCGTCTTAAACCGGGGCTTACAGCAGACCAGTAATCCCGAAGCGCGGCTTCAAATTCAGCGAACAGGCGCAATACATATGTAATTCCCAAGTTGCCGGCGCATCGCTGAATGTGCGCGGGGCGAAGCGGATATTGGTTCCTGCCGATGGGGGCGCTGTCAACCGCCGCCTCCACAAGCGCGCGAGAAACCGAAAAGCGCTCCCTCCAACTCATCCTGTACTCCCCTCAGGTTGGCAAACGCTTCATCACGCTTCATGACGTCGACACCAAGTCGTTGACAAGCTCAACAAACGTGTCCTGTGCCCATGGCTTCCTGACTGGAACATTCGAGTCAGTAATGATCGTCCATTGGCCGTCGCGGCGAACGAGCTTGACCCTATTTAGCGAGGGCCATGCCTCCAAATCCACTCTGCCGTCGGCTCCGATGATGCTGCGGGCAATTGGATCGGCCCGAACCTCGCCAGCGGGGGTGCGAATACGCAGGGTGGGCGCACTGTATGTGCCCAGAAGCTGTTCGTTGATCACCTTTTCGCTTCGATCGTGCGACCATCCGATAGAAGTCGACCAGACTTCGAGTTGGTCCATGAGATGCTGTACGTGCGCAAGCCACTCATCGCGCTGTGAATCAGGGAAGGCATTGGTCTTCTCAGTGGTCATGATGTTTCCTTATCGACGGTTAGATTGTACCCCGCCGCCGCGGGGCTCACTATACGCTCGAAATCTGGCCCGGAGATTGCGGGCGGAAACCCAGGTCTTCACAAGGAGCCAGCGAATGCGATTCTTTTCATTCTCCGCCAGTACGATCCTGGCGGTCCTTTGTTTTGGCTGCACACAGCCCCGCACCCAAAGCATGAGCAATTCGGGCTCATCCACGGATACCCCACCCCATGCTAAATCCGTCGGCCAGCTTGAGAATGTCGCCGACTTCTACGGCCCCATGCCCACCGGCGTCACGGTCTCCCGCGAAGGCCGAATTTTTGTCAACTACCCGCGTTGGGGCGACAAGGTGCAGTTCACCGTTGCCGAGTTGAAAAACGGCCAACCCGTCGCTTACCCCGACGAACAGACCAACCAGCTCAATCCCTCCGATTCGTCCAAATCCCTCGTCGCGGTTCAAAGCGTGATTGTTGATCCGGCTAACCGTCTTTGGGCGCTGGACACCGGCAGCATCAGCATGACACCGGTCGTCTCGGGCGGCGCAAGATGATGGCGATCGACCTCAAGACCAACAAGGTCGTCAAGACCATCATCTTTCCTTCCGACGTTGCCCTTCCCACCAGCTATGTCAACGATGTTCGCTTTGACCTGCGTCGCGGCGCAGGGCATGGCGTACATCACCGACTCCTCCAGCAATGGCCCCAACGGGATCATCGTCGTCGATCTTGCGACTGGCCATTCGTGGCGCAAGCTTCACGATCATCCGTCCACCAAATCCGAACCGGGGATGACGCCGGTTGTCGAGGGCCAGCCATTGATGGAACGGATGCCCAACATGGACCCCAAGCCTCTCAAGATGGGCTCCGACGGGATTGCAATCAGCGCGGATGGCTCCCGTTTGTTTTATTGTCCGCTGGTCAGCCATCACCTCTACAGCGTCAGCACCGACGCGCTGGCCAACGAACAGATGCCGGCCGATCAAGTCGCGGCCACCGTTCGCGACGAGGGCGTTAAAGCCGCTTCGGATGGACTGGAATCCGATGCTCAAAATCGAATCTATGCCACGGACTATGAACATCAGGCCATCCACCGCCGCAGCGCGACTGGCACCTGGGAAACTGTTGTTCAGGATTCGCGTCTGCTGTGGCCTGACACCATGTCCATTGCCGCCGACGGCTATCTGTACGTCACCGCCAACCAGCTCAATCGCCAGCCGCAATACCACGACGGCAAAGATTTGCGGAAACAGCCTTACCACCTCTTCCGCATCAAGACCAATGCCCAGCCTGTTCAGCTCAAGGGTGGGCACGAATAGCCTGCCGACGAAGTCGCCGCTTCTCTGCGCGCGTGCTACAATTCACTGACTTGATTTTCTCGAAATCCGCGTGATGTTTTTCCTCTCCTCCACCTCTCGTTCGGCCACACTCTCTGTTCGTAAAAAGCCGTCGCTGGATTTCTCGCTCAATGGGATCGTCTATGCCTCAATGATGCTGTTCATGGGCCTCGCGGCCATTAACAGTCAGGCGAATCTGCTGTTTGCGGTTTTTGGACTGATGATTGGCGTGTTGCTGGTGAGCGGCACGATCAGTCGGACCGTGCTTCGACGCCTGGCTGTTACGCGTGTGCTTCCTGAACACGGGACTGTCGCTCAGCGGGTTTGCGTTGAATACCAGTTTCATAACAAGAACCGGTTTTGGCCGAGCTTTTCGGTTTGTCTTTCGGAGATGGAATCTTCGGCCGCGTTTTCCCGACAGCCTCAGGCTTATCTGCTTCACTGCGCGGCGGGAATGACCGCTCATGTTCCTTCGGAAGTCCTTCCCGCCCGTCGCGGGCTTCAACGGCTTGGCCAATATCAGCTCAGCACGAGCTTTCCGTTTGGCTTTATCAAACGGGCCGTGACCCGCCGGGCCGAGGACAGCTTGCTGATTTACCCAGCCGTTGGGAAAGTGGATGCACAACTGCTCCGCCGGTGTCTTTCGGCTGAGCAGGCCGGGTCGCGGATGCGCCGAGCGCGGCGGCCATGATGAGTTTTATGGCGTTAAAGAATACCGTTCGGGGGAGAGTCCCCGTTTTATCAACTGGCGGCGCAGCGCCCGCACGGGGCAGCTTGTGTCCAACGAGATGACGCAGGTTGCTCCGCCACGACTCTTCATCTTTGTTGACACCTTTCTCCTCGAGCGTACGCCCGACCATCAGGCGGCGGTGGAGCGCACGATCTCGATGGCGGCGTCGCTGGTTAATCATGCCCTGGACACCGGCCTGGCCGTGGGTATTTTTGCGTGGTCGGATGCATGGATCGGCATCAACCCCAGCCGCGGCAAGCGGCATTCGCGCGAGATACTTTCCCTGCTCGCGTGCTTGCCGCTCAACACAACCCGCGCCACGTCGGACCTGGTAGATGCCGGCCGAAATCTTGTGCGCTCGGCCACCACGGCTATTCTCCTCACGCCAGACGATATTCAGTCGGATCTTCTCGACGCCGCGCGCTCCAACTGGGTGGTTATTTCCGCCAACTCCACGCAGGCCAAACTGTTTACCTTTGATCCTTCGATAGATTTCCACCACACCATGCCCCTCGATCAAGACCCGGCTCCAACCAGCAACTAGTAACCAGCAACCAGCAACCAGCAACGAGCAACTCTTTCACCATGTACGACCTTCGGCAATTTCGACCTACGCTTTATCTGGTGCTCATCATGGGCATTACTGGTTTTGCGTCTCGGCCGAGGCGCCGCTGGTTTGGGCTTTGGCGATGCTTGGGATTGCGTTCAATGCGTGGCTGATCCGATCCGGGCGTTTTATTCCGCTTCCGCGCTGGCTGGCCAACTCGATCACGATTGTCGCGCTGCTTTTTGTCAGCCAGCAGATTCTGCTGGCGGGGGGCGTCGGTCAGCCGCTGATGCTGATTGGGCAGTTCCTGGTTTTGCTCCAGTTGGTCAAGCTGTTTGAGTGCCGGGCGAACCGGGATTATGCGCAGATGATCGTGCTGAGCCTTCTGCTGATGGTGGCCGGCTCGATCAACACTGCGTCTTTGCTCTTTGCGGTTGTTCTGGTGGTTTATCTTGTGGTGGCGCTTTACTGCTGTCTGCTGTTCCATCTCAAGGTGGAGACGGACAAAGCCCGCGCTGCGTTTCCGATCCCGCAGGAGAACGTCAGTCCGTTCACTCTGCGCCAGGACCAGCGATTTCTTCCGCGCTGATGCGCCGATTCACGGGGTTTGTCGCGTCGGTCGCCATCACGACCGCCATCGCCACTTTTCTTTTTTTCCCGCGCGGCTCGGGGGCCGGGGTGCTGGGCAATTTTCAGCTTCGCTCGGCCGATCCTATGACCGGCTTCAGCGAAAACGTGGGTTTTCAGGACGTCTTCAACATCCAGCAGAACACCACGATCCTCGCGCATGTTGTGCTGTCCAAAGGCAATTACAGCCCGCATTCTTTTGAATCGACCAATGAAAAACGCGTGGAAGGGGGGACACTTCTTCTGCGCGGACTCACCTTTAACAACTATGGTCTGGGCGGGGATCGCAAGTGGAACCATCTCGTGTCGGCGCACATGAAGGAGGCGGAGGTTAACAGCAATAACAATCCTTCTATCCTCTACCCCCCTCCGCATCCCGACGTCCCGCTGTTCCGCCAGCGCATCACGCTGGAGCCGACAGGCCATCGCACCATCTTCGCCGTGGCCGGACCGGTGGCATTTCGGAGCCTGAGCCGCGATGGGCCGCGTTTTCATTTCTCGTTTCCGGACGGCGCGATGCAGGGGATCTCGGAGGCCGACACGCAGAAGACACTTGATTACGAGGTCTGGTCGACCAACCAAGTGCCGGCAAACCCGTATGCCAGCGAGGTTCTTCTGCCCGACTATGAAAAAGGGAAGGACTTTCGGACCATGCGCGACACCATCGCGCAGATCGAGAAGTTCACGCGCAACCCGGCGATCATCGGTGCAGCCAACGTCGATCGGCCCAAGGCCGAGCCTGTCCTTCCGAGCAACCGCGATATCGCCCAGCACATCGAGCAATACCTCCAGAAAAATTACACCTACACCCTGGAACTTGGCAGCGATAAGGAAATGGTTGCCTCGGTTCACG
The DNA here is from genome assembly GCA_963788015.1 of uncultured Phycisphaerales bacterium. Taxonomy (GTDB): domain Bacteria; phylum Planctomycetota; class Phycisphaerae; order Tepidisphaerales; family Tepidisphaeraceae; genus JBBRHH01. Next base: position 380,813 of record CAWBEY010000001.1, on the reverse strand, counting down.
GCGGGCAGGACCCCATGCTCACGTTTCTCACCAAAGTTAAAAAAGGGCACTGCGAATACTTTGCCAGCGCCATGACGCTGATGTGTCAGAGCATCGGCATCCCCGCGCGGCTGGTCGTGGGTTTCAAGTGTGACGAATACAATGCGATTGGCGGTTTCTTTATCGTGCGTCAATCGCATGCGCATGCGTGGTGCGAGGTTTTCGTGGGCGATGGCGGCGGATGGCTCACCTTCGACCCCACCAGCGGCCGGCTTGCGGACTCTTCGGCTCGGCAATCGTGGTGGCAATCCACCCGCCACTTCTTTGACTTCCTGGAATACAAGTGGGGCGAAAGCGTCATCGCGTATGACCGGACTTCGCGTCAGAACACGATCAACAATCTCGACAATCGCATGATGCGCGCTGCCGGCGATACGGCCGCGTGGCTGCATGGGGCGCGCCGACGATTTCAGAAGCTGGAGGAGTGGATCTCCTGGGGCAGGCCGACGGCGATCATGTCGCTGATCGTGGTGTGCGCGGGGCTGGTCTTCTTCACGTTTAAGACTGGCCGGGCGATCTACACGCACCGTCTGGAGCCGCCGGGCGGCGCACATTGGCATCACCAACTTGCCGCGCCAGGAGCAGCTTCGCCTGGCCAGGCAACTGGCGTTTTATGAGGGGCTGATCACGATGCTGGAGCGTCGCAGCTTTGTGCGGCCGGATCATCTGACTCCGATGGAATTCACCGATCATCTTTTGCTCCCGCGAAGGCAGTACGAAGCGATCCGGCGGCTGACGCGGCTGTTTTACAGGATTCGGTATGGGGCGATTTCGCTGAGCCCGCGACGGCAGCGCCGGCTGCAAAATGCTGTTGATCGGCTGGATGCATCGTTGATTTGAGGGGGACTGGAGGGGAGCCACAGAGAACACTGAGGACACTGAGGAAGAGGGGGTAGGGGAGGTTTGAAGGATGAAGGAAGAAGTTTGAATGGAGGAGACTGGTGGGGGGGATGGGGGTGGGTTTTGTGTTGTTGTAATTGAGTTGCGCGGGGGATTTTGGGAGGGGGGGTGAGGATTGACAAGGGTTTAGGCCAAAAGTGGCTTGTAAAAAGCGGCGTGGTTCAAAACCGGCCCTTCTTGGGTAGCAATGTGCATGGGAACACTCTGCCGCGAATGACGCGGCCCGGAGAAGAATCTCTGGATGGGGGCAAGGGGATAGCCCTGCTCAGTTGCGGGAGTAGGGCGTGTAGCCCAGCATCTTTAGCCAATGCGGATGCTCCTGGCCCAGCAACTGGGCTGGAGTCTTGCCCACCCGCTCGGGCCGCCGGCTCCGCTCGTAGGGATGATGGTTCAAGAAGAAACGCAGCAGATGCAGATAGGCCGGCCCCAGTTGCCTGCGCAATGAAAAGTAGTGCCGCAGACGCCCGTTGAGATTCTCCACCAGCGATGAGCAGCGGGGCGTGCTGGCCAGCACCCATTTCACCGCCGCGTGCACCGTGCCAAAGCTTTCTCCCAGCCTGCTGGCCAGAGCCGCGTGCTTCTGCCAGTACAAGTGCCGCATCGGGTCAAGCCCCTCCAGGGCGCAAAACCTCCGACACCAGATAGGCCGGAACCTGCTGGTCCTGAGCGATCTGCTCCCACTGGCTGTCAAGGTAGCCCACGAAACTCAGCAGTTGGCGGCGCTGGAGAACCATCCCCCGGCCCAGGCGAATCAGCCGGTCGGGGCACAGGTGCTGGCGGCTCTTGAGTTCCTGCACGACAAAGTCAAACAGAGCCTCACGCGTTGGCAGATCGCTTCCGGCCAAAGCCAAAACGTCCTGTTTCATCCATTTGCCCAGCAGCGTCAGGTCATCAGCCAGTTGCACGCGGGCCTTTGCCTCCAGTCGCCCTGCCTCCAGTTGCGACTGGATTTTCTTCAGCTTCTTATAGGCTTCGAGGCTGATTTCCCTTTCAAGTGATCGGACCTGACGCTCCAGCTTCTGGCAGGCCTCCAGGGCCGCATAAGCGCGGTTACCAGTAAGCCGATGATCTCGCTCCATTCCATATCCACATGAAACGCATCCCCATGGCAGGGCTTCTGGTCCCAGGCAGCCTTTTGTCCGGCCCGAAACCCCTGGCCGTTGTCGGCGATGGTGAACCGCGGGTTTAGGCCATGCCCTTCTGATAGTTCCAACAGACGCGTCCCCCAGGTGGTCTGGTCACAATGCTCTTCGAGGCTCAGCAGGAAGCAGTAGGTGCTGGCAGCGTCCATCCCCACCAGAACCGGTTGATCCGTCTGATAGATCTCATCAAACAGCCCCACCTGGACGCTCGAAAGGTCCTGCATGTCGTTAATCGCCTGTCCAGCGACAATTATTCTTAGCCACTGACGACAATTAAATACAGCCATGACCATGGGGCTTCTTTCTTGCGCGTGTGTTGCACCTGTTCGAGCGCAGCTGAAACAGGTGCAACACACGCGGGCGAGCCGGAACGCCCGGCTGCTTTTAACCTCTACGCCTGGGCCCCCCGGTACCATCCGCCGGAGCCGCGGCGGCCCTGGACTTCTTTGCCTGTTCCACCCGGTAGCTGGGCAGATTCAATTCCAGGATCACGCTGTGATGCACCAGCCGGTCGATCGCCGCCGCCGTCGTCATCGCATCCTTGAAGATCGACTCCCACTTGCTGAACGGCAGATTGCTCGTGATCATCACGCTGCCCCGTTCATACCGCTCGGCCAGCAGCGTGAACAACACCTCCATCTCCTCCCGGCTCTGCTGCACGTACCCCAGGTCGTCCAGGATCAGCACCTCGTAACGCGACAGCTTCTTGATCGTCCTGGGAAGCTTCAACTCCCGCTTGGCCAGCAGCAGATCCTGCACCAGCAGGTTGGTCGAGCTGAAGTAGACCGTCCGCCCGGCCCGCACCAGTTCCTGGCCGATCCCGCACAAGCAGGTGCGTCTTGCCGCTGCCGGGATTGCCAAACGCCAGCACGTTCTCCCTGCGATCCACAAAGCTTGCGTCCACCAGCGTTCGCACCATGGCCGACACCTTTACGGGCAATCGCTTCAGATCAAACGCCCCCAGGCTCTTCTCGATCGGCAGCCGCGATTCCCGCAGCAATCGCTCGGTCCGATGTTGCCGGCGGCCCTGGCACTCCCGCTCCAGCACCTCCAGCAGATAGGCCTCGTAACCCAGCTCCTCGCGCCGGGCCGCATCGGCCAATTCCCCGTAGCAGCCTCGGACCGTGGGCAGCCGCAGTTCCTTCAAACAGGCCGTCAGCTCACTGTTGGCTTTACTCATGGCACACCCCCGGACCTCTCTGGCCCAGACTCTCATCTGCGCCCATCGCGACGGCATCCCCGTCCAGCAGCTGGTCGTAGGCCGACAGGTCCACCTCATCCACCCGCACCGTCGTCGGCGCCGCCAGTCTGCTGCCCGGACTGCACCAACGCCTCCACCGCCTCGAAGCTCATCGCCTGATCCATGTCGCCAGACGGCCGATGGCCGCCTCCACCAGCGACTCGCTCTCCTTGGCCGCCAGTTCCAGGATCTTCAGGTACTGCCTGGCCGGCGCCGCCGGCGTACTGGCTCCTGAGCCGGTCATACGCCACCCGGAACAGGCTGCTGGGGAACAGATCCGCCTGATAGCGGTAATCGGCAAACGCGCCGGGCTTGCGCACCAGCCAGTCGATGACGTGACGGTAGTTCACGCGATGCTGGTTGCGTCCACGCAGGCGCTCGCAGGTGCTCGACCTTCTTCTGTCCGTACCACACCTCCAGATGGCCCACGTACAGCCGGACCTCCACCTTCAGCCCGATCAGCCGGCTGTTTACCGAGTAGGCGTTGCGGTCCACGTGGATCAGGGCTCCCGCAGTCCACCCGCGCCTCCAGACGCTTGACCGCCTCCAGCCGCGCCGGCGGAAGGCCGCGGAGAACCTTCAACTCCTCGGCGAAGCGCGACTCGCCGGCCGCGGTTGAGATGCTCGAAGCGTCTTGAGGAACTCGCTGATACGCCGCGACATCCGCGAAATCCCGGCCGCCCCGCAGCAACAGGGCCTGATCCACCGCTCTTCTTGAAGCGATTGTGGCGCTGCTCCACATCCCCGTTCTCGTTGCCGCTGTTGGGGTTGGTCTTCTCTGCTTCCAGGCCGTAATGCCCCATCAGGCCCTGATGCCGCAACGTGAACTCCTTGAGGTTGCTGCTGTTGGCCACGGCGGCGCTGAGCCGATCAGTTCGATGCCGCTCCGGAACGCCGCCCAGTTCCCACAAGGCGTTCTGCAAGCCCTCGCTGAGGCTCTCGAAGCTTTCAGAGTAGCAGACGGTAAACGTCTCCCAGTTGGAGTAGGTCAGCACGAAGTGATAGACCAGGTGCTCGAAGGTCCGTCCGCCGATCGTCACGCCCAGCCTGGTCATGTGCGAAAAGTCCGACTGGCACAGCCGCCCGGGATGATGCACCTGGGCAAAAAACACCTCCCGGCCCGGACCTTCCAGGCCACGCCAGCGTTTGACCTGACGCTGCAGCGTTCGCAACTGGCCGTCGCCAAACTGGCCGGGATGTTCACGCTGCAACGCCTCCAACAAGTGTCCTGGCCTCCAAACCGGGGTTCAACGCCAACTGCCCGGCCACCCACGGCCAGACCTGCGCAAACGGGTCGGCGCGCGTTCGCCAGTCATGCTCGGGCCGCACGGCGCTGGGTAGCTGACCCGAATCCCGATATTTTCGGGCCGTCTGCCGATCCATCCCCGTCTTTTCCGCCGAAACCTGCAACGACGACTCCTTCTGCAACAACGACATCAGTCTCCTTACCTGGCCATCCGAAACCATGCTTTGAAACTCCTTTCTTGAGTCCAAAACATCGTCGCCGAACGCCAGTTCAACCGGCTGTTTTTAATTGTCGTCGGTGGGGGATTTTAATTGTCGCTGGACAGACCACTAACCGACTACCACACGACACATAACCGACCACCAAACGACGCGTCGAATCAGGGCTGAAGATGGCTTGGCGGAGGACGGGGGAAGAAGCCCCGGATGTGCATTCGGGGTTTTGGTGATTATTGGAATGGATGAGCATGGGTTCCCCTTATTGGGCTCCATCCTGGGAGGATGGGGCGGCGGTTGCGGGCGGTCGAGGCTGGTGGTAGTGTAGGTGGATGTTAGGGTGATGTCAAGGCGGGGGGGGGAGTTGCTAGTTACTAGTTGGTGGTTGCTGGTTGCTGGTGGGGGGCGGTGGTGCGGGGGAGGCTTTTCATTTGGTGTGTGGGGTTGGGTGCGCGGAGGGAGTCTTTCACCACGAAGGGGCACGAAGGGTTTTTGGCAGCGGATTTACGGGGGTTTCGCGGATGGGAGGGAGGCGGGGAGGCGGGGAGGTGGGGCTTGAAGGGCGACTGCGGGTGGGGCTGGTGGTGCGGGCGGAGGCTTTCGGTTGTGCGCGGGGCGGAGAAAGTGAGGGCGCTCTGCGGCGGTGAGGGGTGGTCCCCCTTCCACCTCATGGCCGAATTGTATGCTGCGCGGATTTCAGTAAAGGTGCTACCCCATGTTTACATGGGGCCCCTTCTCCGACGGTTCCACCTTGACAGAAATCCGCTCCGTGAAGTCCTGGCGGCGATGAGGTAAAAAATGGATGTGGGGAAGCTTGGGAGGTCGCCATGTATTTTGGGATTTTTCGAAGGGGCCGACCTTGCGTGTGGAGTTCCCGTTGCTCTCCTTCAATAACCTCTAGCAGTCGGCTAATATCGTTTCCCTCCATGATGGTTAAGTTGAAACGGCGAATGGGCTCAAAGTCGGCAGGCGCGTATAAGTACGACGTGGCATTGTCGTTCGCTGGTGAAAACAGAAAGCTGGCCGAAGGGCTATTTCAGTCCCTGACTCGAAGAGGCTTTTCCGTCTTCTATGATGCCGATCGGGAGGCGCATCTCTGGGGGAAGACGTCCAGAGTGTTTGAGAGAATCTATGGCCCTCAGAGTCGCTATGTAATACCGATCGTGTCGAAGCACTATGTTCGAAAACCTTGGACGCGGTTTGAGTTTGATACGGCGCTGGAGGAACAGGGAGATGTCGACCAGGTCGCTGGGGTCGTGGAAGTAGCCGCGTTTCAGGGCTCGGTGGATTTTCTTTTTTAAGCTTTCGTCGCTCATGGGCGGGATTCCCTCAGACGTTGTTATTCAGCCATTGCAGGATTGTATCCACTGCGGCGATGAAATCTTTCTGCGGTAGGGGCCGATGGAGATGGTGTGCTTCTCACGCGGGGGGCGAGGTGGTGCGCTGTGCGCGCAACTTACTACCCCATCTACATTAAATTTGTGCACGCCGCAGGCGATGGACGTCCGACGAACCGGACTCGACGAGGGCGGATACGTATCTCCAGGAGGAACGAGCGAGAGCCTTAGGTAAAAAGAAAGTGCCCTCACCCCGACCCTCTCCCCGAGTACCGGGAGAGGGGGATGGAGCGGAAGGTGCAAGCATTTTCGCACGGCGGAGGAGGTCGGGCGAGCCGGACCCTACAAGTCCTGGTGTGCTTCGCACGCTGGGGTGAGATGGTGCGCGGTGCGCACCCTCCATGAATTGGGTGGGAGGCTGGCGGGACATCGGGCGGTTCCTGAGGGTGGGGCCGGGGAACGCGGCAAGGGTTGGGGGGTGGGTTTTACAGCGGCTGGCGCCTGCGCCACGTCGGTTTGGGTCGCGAAGGTATTTTGAATTTTGCGAAGGTCGGGCCAGACTTTGTTGCGCGTAAGGCCGGCCGCGGCGGATGCTGGTTTGGCGGGCGTTTTTAGTCGGAGGGGGCGGCTGGAATCTGTGAATAATGGACTCGCCCACTGGCGGTTTGTTTGGGCCCAGTGGTTTCACGATTACTTTTTTATGTCCCGCCTGCTCTTGCCTGCTGTGAAAGTATTGATCTTGGGCGTCGCCCACGCTTCGCGGGGGCCGGAGTGCTACAGGACTTCGCCGCGCTGCGGTCGCGGGTACGCGACAATGCTCGCATTTCCTTTCGCTTCCTGACGCATCAGTGGTGTGGGGCGCGAGCCTTCTGGTAGTTCAGGGCGATTTCTGGGTTGACGAATTATCTTCGTCCTTGGGGGGGGCAAGAGTATTAGTTTGGGCGTCTCCCCCGCTGCGCGGGGGCCGGAGTGCTACAGGACTTCGCTGCGCTGCGGTCGCGGGTACGCGACAATGCTGCGCATTTCCTTTCGCTTCCTGACGCGGGGTTGGTGGGGGTGTCAGCGTGATAGCGTGATTATTCGAAAAAGACTCCCGTCCCTTTAGCCTTTTCCGCAACGCTATTAGGTTAACGTGATGCGGCCGACGATGGGCGGGCGGGTGCGAAGGCGAAGTGGTCAAGCTGGAGCTTCGCCGACGCATCCGCGCCGGCGTCGGGATAACCATAAATGGAACGCCGTTCAACGACTGTGGGGGGGGTAGTACGTCATTTCTTCAATTTTGGAGAAGGGAGTCTATCGCGGCAGTTTTTGGCCATCCTCAAGGCCGGGAAGGATGGTAGCAGTTTCAGGCGAGTTCGCCTGCTCTTGCCTGCTGAAAGAGTATTGATATGGGCGTCGCCCCCGCTTTGCGGGGGCCGGAGTGCTACAGGACTTCGCTTCGCTTCGGTCGCGGGTACGCGACAAACTGCTTCGCGGTTTTCCTTTCGCTTCCTGACGCAAAATGGCGGATGGGCCAGGGAAACGTAGATGAGCGGGGTGGTGGTCAGTATAGGACGGAGGGGAGCCAGGCGCCGCGGGGGTTTTGGTATTCGCCTATGGTCATCAGGGTCATGGGTTTGATGATGCGCAGGCCCTGGCCCAGACACCAGCGGAAGAGGGCGGATTGGCGGGTGGGGAGGAGGAGGGAGATTTGGCCGTCTTCGGCGGCGGCGGCGGTGAGGAGATCTTGCAGATCCTGATCGGTCTGGGCGACGGCGTGGCTGAGGAGCCAGAAGGTGGGGGCGGTGATGTAGGCGGCAAGCTGGCCACTTCGCCAGAGGCCGATCGGGCGGAACATCGGGGTGTTGAGGGCGACGCGCAATTCGCTGGTGCGGTCGAAGTGGTGGACGTGGCGGCAAAGGGCGGCGCAGGCTTCGAGGTCGGATTCGTGCAAGGGTCGCACCTGTGCGGCGGGCGCGTCTGTCGGGGGTGGTGGCGGGGAGGGGGTTTTTAATTGGCCGGCGAGGACGACGAGGGGTTCTTTCACTTCGAAGCCGAGGGAGGCGTAGAGGGACATGGAGGTGGTGTTGAACGCTTCCTGGACGAGGCGAATGCCGGCGGATTTTTTGCCGTGTTCGAGGACGGCTTGCATGAGCTGGCGGCCGACGCCTTTGGACTGGCTTTTGGGATCGACGGTGATGGGGCCAACGCCACTGATCGGGTCGCTTTCGTGAAGAAAGTTGGAGCCGATGATCTGGCCATCCTGCTCGGCGATGACGCCGAAGATGCAGGGCGGGCCGATGAAGGCGCGGGCCATGCCGATGGCGGAATCGACGGAGGGGAAATCGGTGGGGAAGTTGTGCTGCTGGGCGATGCAGCGGAAGGCTTCGTAGATGATCCGGCCACAGGGCTCGGCGTCGGCGGGGGTGGGCTTGCGGAGTTGGATGGGCATGTGAATTTTTCCTGGTGAAGTGCTATTGGAAGTTTAACGTGCGGAGGCGATTGAAGGGAGTGATGGGCGAATCGGTCACTGGACATTATTTGGCCGTGAGCACACCATCTGCGGCGCATGGCGTTCTGGCACTTTTCGGGCAACCTGGGCGACGCGGTGATCCTGCTATTGGCGGGAGCGGGCGGATTGCTGGGGGCGGGGCTGGTGGGAGGGAAAGCGCTGTTCGAGCTGGCCGCGGGCCGGGGGGTCGGGCGCTGGGGCATTGGGCGCCGATTGCGTCGGTGGCGATTTTGTTTGTGGTGACTGGCCGGCGGGAGATGGCGGTTGCGCTGATGCTGGGGACGAGCGTGGCGGCGCTGTCGAGCGTGGTGGGTCTGATCGGGCTGAATGGCACGATGGAAGTTGTGCCGGGGAATTTTCGGCCGATCTGGTTTGTGGCGCCGGTGGCGGCGGTGCTGACATTTTTGTGCGGAATGCGGGGATCGTTTGGATGGTTTGAGGCGGGGGCGCTGCTGGTGGAGGGGGCGGCGGTATTGTATTTGTGGCGCGAGCCGATTCGATCGTGGGGGGCCTCGGTGGAAAGGCGCGGGGCGCGGCATCGGACTGGACGTTGCCAGGGGCGGATGCGGGGCTTGCACCTGGCGAGACTGAGATGCGGGGCTGGCACGCGTGGATGCTGCGGGGGCTGCGGGTTGTTTCGTGGATGTTGTTCGTGGGGTTTTGCATGTTGTGTGCGGCGGCGGCGGGGCTGGGGGCTGGGCGGTTTGCGCAGGCCGACCCGCACATGTCGACGCGGGTGATCGCGGGGACGCTGCTGAGCCTTGCGCTGACGTTGCCGATGATCGCAACGGCGTCACCGATGGTGGCGCGGGGGGAAGTGGCGGCCGCGGTGACGGGGCAGATTGGGCTGGTGCTGCTGAATTTGTGCTGCCTGCTGCCGATCACGATTGCGGCGTCGGCGGTGCGGGAGTGGGCGCGGCCTTGGCCGGGGGTGGGGAGGCATTTTGGGTTGGAGGTGGGGGAATGGTCGCGGCATTTGCATTGGCCGGTGTTAAGGGATGCGGCGTTGCCAGTGGTGGTGTGGCGGATTGATTTTGTGTGGGTGTTGGCGCTGAGTCTGTTGCTGCTGCCGATGGGGCTGGGGTTGGTGCCGCTGAATCGGCGGGTGGCGGGGTTGCTGATCTTTGGGTACAGCGTTTATCTGCTGGCGGCGATGTTGTCGGGGGTGCTGGGGTGAGAGCGTGATACCAGTGAGTGCTGAGCATCGACAATGGGTACGTGTCGTGTGCGGCGTTCGGCTTCGGCCGGTGACACACCGTGCTTCTCGACTTTTATCAATGTTCCATTCAATCCAGCGGAACTCGTGAAGCACGGGGTTTAATATATAAGCAATACTTCGCAGGTCAATTTCATAGCGCCATAACTCTTGGGATGCGTGATGCATGATCTACATCTTTGCCACCCTACATCCCAGCGAACGGCGCGGTTGTTCACGGCACTGTCGCGGGGGCAGCTTGCGGTGCTGGCCGAAGCACGCCGGGCGATTCGACGCGAATGAATTGGTCGTTTCATCCTGAAGTTCGCCCGGAATACTTGACCACTGGGAGCTATCTCGACCAGCGAAAGAATGATTGCCCATGTCCATCATTAGAGGCTAAAATCAATTCATGAGCTTCACACCGTTGCTTGACCGACTACCCATGAAGCGCATCGAAAGCTTCTGCGACAAGTATGGGGTCAAAGAGTTCTCTCTTTTCGGATCTATATTGCGGGAGGATTTTGGGCCCGAGAGTGACGTAGACGTCATGCTCAAATTCAAGCCGGGATATGGCTTCACATTTGAGAATACTCCAGATATTGAGGACGAACTGAAGTCCATCTTTGCACGGCCGGTGGATGTCATCGAAAAGGGTCGAATCCGTAATCCTTTCCGACATCACGCCATCATGAACAGCTATCGGGTGGTGTATGCCGCGTGAGCGTGAGGGACCCGACCGGGGATGCTGCTCGCCTGCTGGATATGCTGACGGCGGCTCGGGCCGTGCAGTCGTTCGTAGTTAATACTACTTTTAATCGTTATGCTGCTGATCTGCTTTTGAGATCTGCCGTGGAGAGACAGGTGGAAATCATAGGTGAAGCCGCGAACGGAATCTCGGAAGCGTTCAAACTGGCGCATCCCGAAATCCCATGGCGGCCTATCACGGCGCAGCGACACAGGTTGGCACATGAATATGGGCAGATAGATGATGCCTTGATCTGGACAGTGGCCACGGTTCACGTGAACAGGCTCATCACCCAACTCGAGCCACTCACGCCTCCGCCCCCGTCAAAGCTCTAGTCCACGCCCCAGTGTGGACGTGACACCAAGCGTTTCGACTCGATTCAGATCGAACCTTCCTTGGCCTTGCGCTCCAACTCCTCAATCGATTCAGCGATGCACTCCAGGTGAGGATTGATTTCCAATGCCCGGCGGTAGGATTCGATGGCTTCGATGTGCCGGCCTTCGTGGGCGTGGCAATGGCCAAGGCCGGCCCATGCTCCGAAGTGACAGGGCATCAGTTCCACGGTCTTCTGGCAGTCGCGGAGGGACTGGTCGAATTGTTCCGTCAGGTAATGGGCGATTGCGCGCTGGTTGTAGGCTTCGGAGAAGTCGGGGCTTAATTGGATGGCGCGGTCAAAGTGGCGGACGGCGTGCTCGTAATCTTTGCGCTCGATGGCCAGGGCACCGCGGGCGAGTTGGTGATTGGCCTCGGGCGAACCCAGGCGAAACCAGATGCACCAAAGCGCGTGCTCGGCCATCTGGTTGGTCATCGGGTCACTCTCGCGGAGGCGTTTGGCGACGTGGGGAATGCAGCATTGCCCCCCTACCAGAGAAAGGGCGAGGGCCGCCACCTTTCGGGCATCGCCGCAGCGGCAGGAGAGGAACGACGTGATTTGATCGGGTGTCCAGTGTTTTTTCAGGTGCGCCAGCAGGCCGGGGAGGTCTTTGGACTCCAGGAGCGGCTTAACCGACGAGACAAAGTTTTCGGCATCGATATGCACCACGATCACCATTCAGACTTTAGGCGCGCTGGCGGAATGAATCGAACGCTCGCGGGCGAGATACGGGAACCGCCTATGGCCGGTAGGACGGTTTGCGGTCCGAGAGATTGGAGACGCGTTCCTGCTCGGCAGCGCGTTTTTCGGGAGAGAAGGGCGTGGCGTAATAGCCGCGCTCGACGGCGGCCGTGTCGCCGAGTCGCCGGGGCTGATAGCCAGTTTCCGTCGTCGTGCCGCAGCCGGCCAACCCGGCCAGCACCCCCAGTAGCAACAGCTTTCTCATCCTCAACTCCATCGTTGAAAAATCCGCGAGCCTTATCGGACTGAGCCGCCGACTCTTCTAAGCAGTACCCCTGAACGATTATGGCCGGCCAGCCCGATAGAAACCTTGAATGTCACACCCACGGCGTATACCTATAACAAAATGGAGCGCGGGAGGAAATACGACGGGACGTAAAGGCGGAAAATGCTGAGACCGGGCGAACGCCGCCTTGGGGACGGCTGGCCGGGTCGGGGGTGCGAACGCTTGACATTTGCGCCTTCACTTGGTGTGGTCTGGTTCCGATACTATTTGAATGAAGGGCCACTTTTGCGGGCTCATTTGGTTTAACGAAGTTGGGCTCGCATGAAGTTGTCCGTCGTCATAATCTGCTGGAACGATCTGAAGGTGCTGCCGGACTGTCTGCGCTCGATCTACGAGCAGACGCGGTCAACGGATTTCGAGGTGATCATCTCGGACAACGGCTCGACGGATGGGTCGACCGAGTTTGTGCGGAAGAATTATCCGCAGGCGCGCATCGTCGAGAACGGCGGCAACATTGGCTATGCGCGGGGCAACAACGCCGGGATCTCGGCCGCCCGGGGCGACTATATCCTGATCCTGAATCCTGACACGATCATTCTCGAGGGGGCGCTTGATAAGTGGATTAAATTCGCGGACGAGCGGCCAAAGGCGGGGGCGTTTGGGTGCGTGGTGCTGAACCCGGATGGGTCCTATCAGCAGCCATCCCGGCCATTTCCAACCATCTGGCGCTATTGGGTGGTGGCACTGTATCTCAAGCCGCTTGCTCACTTATTGAAGAGCTTTGTGTGTGATACCTATCCGGGCTGGGATGGGACCAGCGAGCGCGCCATCGACTGGCAGAGCGGGTGCTGCATCATGGTGCGAGGCGATTTGCTCAAAAAGCTGGGTGGGTTTGATGAGCGGTTCTTTTATCATTATGAGGAAGTCGATCTTTGCTACCGGGTGTGGCAGGCGGGGCATGAAGTGGTGTCCGCGCCGGATGTGAAGATCACCCATCTGGGCGGGCAATCGGTGGGGCGGTTTCCGATCCGCTTTGAACTGGAAAAATATCGCAACCGGTACCGGTACTTCTTCAAGCATTATGGACTGAAAGGAGCGCTGCGGTGCCAGCGGGTTTCGCTGGCGCACCTGCGGCTGCGGCATCTGGGGTTTGGGTTGCTGGGGTTGATCAAGCGGAGCGAGGCGCTCAAGAACCGGCTGGAGATGTTCCGCGTGACAATTCGGTGGAACAAGCAACTGGACGTGGCGCGGTTTATTGAGTCGGGCCAGGAGCCGAACGTGGGATATGAGCCACTGGCGCCCGCGCCGAAGATGACGCGGGAGCAGGGGCCGATTTCGGCGGCGGCTTAATTAAATTTCATACGATCACTGAACTGGCTGTCTTGTGCCTGTTTACCAGGAAGGATTCGATTCATGTCTGTTTCTCTTGTGACCGGCGGAGCCGGATTTATTGGCGCTCACGTGGCCGAGCATGCCCTGAAGATGGGCCAGGACGTGGTGGTGCTGGATGATCTGAGCGGTGGCTACGTGGACAACGTGCCGGCGGGGGCGAAGTTTATTCGCGGATCGATCTTGGACACCGAGCTGATTGGGCGGTTGTTTGCCGAGTATAAGTTTCACACCGTGTATCACCTGGCTGCCTACGCGGCCGAGGGATTGAGCCATTTCATCAAGCGGTTTAATTACGCCAATAATCTCATTGGCACAGTGAACCTGATTAATGCGTCGGTGAACCACAACGTGAACTGCTTTGTGTTCACGAGCTCCATCGCTGTTTATGGGGCGGGGCAGACGCCGATGACCGAGGAGATGACGCCGATTCCGGAGGATCCGTATGGGGTGGCGAAGCTGGCGTGTGAGCAGGATCTTAAATGCAGCCATGAGATGTTCGGGCTGGATTACGTGGTGTTTCGGCCGCACAACGTGTATGGCGAAAAGCAGAACATCGCTGATCGCTATCGCAATGTGGTGGGGATCTTCATGAACCAGTTGCTCAAGGGCGAGGCGATGAGCGTCTTTGGCGATGGCGAGCAGCAGCGGGCGTTTACGCACATTGATGATGTGGCGCCGCTGATTGCCAAGGCGCCGCAAACGCCGGGGGCGCGGAATGAGATATTTAATGTGGGCGCGGACGTGCCGTTTACGGTGAATGAACTGGCGACGTTTATCGCAAAGTCGATGGGGCTGGAGAGGAAGATCAAGTACCTGGATGCGCGCAATGAAGTGAAGTTTGCGTATTCGGATCACTCCAAGACGGACCGGGTGTTTGGCATTACGCGCAAGACGTCGCTGGAGGAAGGGATCAACAAGATGGGGGCGTGGGTGAAGAGCCACGGGGCGCGCGAGAGCAGTATCTTCAAGGATATTGAGATCATGAAAAACCTGCCACGAAGCTGGGCCGAGGCTGCGAAGCGGGCGATGGTGTCGTAAGCAAACTGGCGGGGATCAGCGCCGGATGCGGGCATTCTTTTTCAGGCGGGCTGCCTTGTTTAGGCGGTCGGTCCATTCTTCGGGGTGTCGTCCTATTTCATCGAGCAGATGGCAGGCCATCTGGGATGGCCAGAGGGTGTCGGCTTCCCATCCTTGCACCAGTTCGGGCGATGCGCCGATGAGGGTGGCGAAGACCTGGAGTGTGACGCCCAGTTTTTCGCGGATTGCCTTGACCGATCTGGAGTTGTGCTGGTGGGGTTGGAGGGGCGCAGGTCGAGCTCGATGTTGCGGACACTGGGCTTTGGGCCGCCGGAATTTCCGGAGCGCGTGGTGTGTTCGTAGTCGCGCATGCCTTCGTAGATTTCGCTGCCAACCAACTTCCGGGGTGTTCTGGTCCGGCGTTTCATGCTGAGCCTGGGTAGAGTGTGAGGCCGCTGCGGCCGGGGTCTATTTCTCCGTCGGAGCGGGAGTCGCGGGCGGTGCGGGCGGTGCTGGCGCGGCGGGGTCTGGAGTTGCGGGCGGCGACGTGTGCTGGGGAGGAGTCACGGTTGCGGGGGGCGCGGGCGGAGTCGGGGCCGGAGGTGGCGTGGTGGTGTCAGGTGCCGCGGGTGGCGTTGGTGCCGGAGTGGTGGGCGCTGGGGTCGTAGGCGCTGGAGTTGTGGGGGCGGGAGTTGTTGGAGCGGGCGGTGTCGGAGTTGCACCAGTCGTGGCCGCGCCGGTGGTTTGAACGCCGTCGGTGTCCACCCAGCCGTGCGTGCCGTCTTCGGCCTCCACCAGCGTGTAGCTGGGGCCTTGCTTCACGACCATTACCTTGGTGCCGGATTTCATGTCGCCGGACGGGCCGCCTTCATAAGCCTTGGAATAATATTTGAGATCGCGCGTCAGGGTGCCGTTGAGCTGGTCGGCGGTGGGGGGCGTCGGCGGGATGAGGCTGTCGGCCGATTCATTGGCGATGGGCGGGGTGTTCTGCTTGCAGCCCGTAAACACACCTACCGCAGCGGTGAGAAGCAGGACACGGAAGATAAACTCGTTTCGCATATTCGTTCCCTTATGAGGACATGGACCCATGGCCGCCAGGAGCGGGCCTACGTGTAAGTATTCTCACGGTGACGCGCCGCTCGTCAAGATGCGCCGCAAGATTCCTCGAAATGGTTCTGAAATGTTGTGGCTGCATGATCATTCCGGTTTGGGTGTGGCAGCTTGCGGGAGTTTCGAGGCCAGATGGCGGCACGCGTTTTCGATGATTTGCAGCGGGATGGCTTGCTTATAGATCGGATAGGTTTCGTGGCCGGGGCGGAAGTAGAAGACGCTTCCGCGGCCGACTTGCCACAACAGGCCGCTGCGGAAGTGCTCGCCTTTGTCCCAGCGTTCTTCGAAGAGGGTGGCGTCGGGCGTGGGGACGTGGAACGGTTCATCGTACATTTCGGTCTGGGGCAGGTCGAAGGTTTTTGGGATGCCGGCCGCGATGGGGTGATCGGGGAGGAGAGTGGTGACGTGACTCGGCTGGCCGTCCTCGCGCGCGTCGGGGAAGCGACACCAGGGGAGCGTGATGACAAGGGTGGTTGTGCCGTCGGCGTTTTGGCGGCGGGCGGTGGAGGGAGTGAGGGCGTCGGTGCGCTTGGGGCGGACGGAGGTGTTGGGGGAGACGTATTCGATCTTGATGGATTTGCGCTCGTCCTCGCTCAAGCCCTTCAGGACATCTTGCGTGGTGCGCTCGCGCATGGCGAGCATGAAGGGCTTGGAGAGGTGGCAGGAGTGCAGGCCGATGAATGCGAGCTTTCCGGCCTTGATGCGCTCGAAGATGCGCTGGGCGTTTTCATCGGTGACGTCGGGGTTGCGGACATGGCTCCACCAGACCAGCACGTCGCACTGATCGAGGAGAGCATCGGTGAGGCCCTGGCCGGGATCGTCGAGGCGTACGGAGGTGACGCTGAAGCCGGGGCGGGTCTTGAGGTAGTCGGCGATGGCGTTGCCGAGGAAGTTGTTATACGCCTTCTTGGCGGAGGGGGGCTGCTCGTCCCAGACGAGGATGCGGATGGGGGCGGGGGCAGCGGCCGGGATTGTATTGAGGGCGGTGCAGGAGAGGGAGGTGGCGATGAGGGGGAGGATGGCGGCCACGGCAAGCCGCAGCGGCAATGAATGAGGATGGCGCGGGCGAGGTGTTCATTGTATTTGTGATTATCGCACGCCAACGATGCAGACCATGGCGGGCTTGACCTTGATGGCGGCTTCGGCGGCGTTGACGGCCTTGCCTGGCTCGGCCGGGGTGACCAGGTGCTTGTTTTTCTCCAGGAAGGCGCGGACTTTGGCGGTGCTGATGGCCGGGGTGATGTTGTCGTCGGCCGCGCCGGTGGGGAGGCCTTTGAAGGTGGAGATGCCGATGAGCTGCCCGAATCGGTCGAGGACGGGGCCGCCGGTGTGGCCGGGGCTGACGCGCTGTTCGACGGAGACATCGCCGCCGGGGCGAAGCTTTTCGCTGAGTGCGCCGGGGGTGAATTGCACCTGCGGCCAATAGTGATCGACGCACGATTCGCCGATAATAAAGCATTGCATCCCGGCCGGCGGCGCAGCGGATTTGCTGAACTCAACCACCGGCAATTGTGCATCGGTTTTGATTTTGAGGAGGGCGAGATCAAGATCGGGGCTGACGGCGACCACCTGGGCGATTTTGTGCTGGCCGTTGTCGAGGATGACCATGAGGTTATCCACCTGATCGACCAGGTGGCGGTTGGTGATGATCAGGCCATCCGCGCCGACGATCACGCCGGTGCCGCTGATGAGGGCGGGATTGGTGAGCGCGCCATCGATGGGTTCGTTGGCGGTGGCCTGCATGAGATTCCACGGCACGGCGGTGAGATCGGCGGCGATGTTCAGGTTGTAATGCGACGCCATGATGCGCAGGGCATCGGCGGCGGGGCGGAGGCGGGCGCTGTTGCGCAAGTCCGTCGAGAGGCCGGCCATGGCCTTGGCGAGGTTCTTGGCCAGCGACTCGCTTTCCTGCGCCACGGCCGCCTTGTAGAAATATTGAGCGGCCTGCTCGAATTGAGTTCTCTGGGCGTAGACCACGCCGATGTTGTTCAGGGCCTGGGGCGAATCCGGCCGCCATTTGAGGCTTTGTTCCCAATATTTGATGGCGTTGTCCTGCTGCTGCATGATGATGGAGAACAGGCCACCTTGAAACAGCATGGGATAGGAGTTGGGGTAAATCTTGAGGGCTTCTTCGAGCTTTTTGACGGCCTCGGGATTTTTGCCTTTGTTGTTGAGGGGCGTGACTTCCTGCCAGACGGCGGTGGCCTTGGCGAGGATGGCCTGTCGGTCGGGGCCGCTGACCCACTTGCCGCCGATTTTTTCAGCGCCTTGGTCGGCCAGCTTCTTCCAGTTTTCCAGCTCTTTGGTGGCCGCGTCGGCGTCGGCGCCGGTGGGGTGGGTTTCGAGGAAGCGCTGAAAGAGAAGGACGGCCGCGATGGGGCAGGCGGATTCCTCGGCCTTTTTCTGAATGGCGGCAAATTCGGCGTGAGGCGTTTTGGCGGCGGCGAGGGTGGTATCGGTGACAACGGCCGTGACATCGGCCGCCGGAACGCTGCGGGAAGTGCCGGCCGGGAGGCGGATGGTGTACTTCTCGCCCTGGAGGGGAAAGACGTGGCCTTCGTAGACGGTGCCGTCTTTCATGATGAGACGGTCGGCGGGAGCGATGGCCGGGGAGAGAGAGAGAAGCGCCGCGGAAAAGAGGGTGGCGTAGAAGAGTTTGGACACGACAGATACCTCGGGAGGTTGGACTTTTTGGATCGAGGGGAGTCTACCGCGTTGGGGGGGATGGGGGAAGGCGAGGGAGGAGGTTGGGGGTTTGCCAGAGGTGCGCGGGGCGTGTCGGTATTGGGGTGGGATTTGTTGTTTCAATTGAGTTGCGCACGCTCTTTTGGGAGGGGGATGAGGATCGACAAGGAGTTAGAGAAAAAGGGGCTTGTAAAAACCGACTACAAACCGACCACCAATCGACCACCAACCGACACGTAACCGACCACCAACCGACCACTAACCGACTATCAAAGGACACATAACCGACCACCAAACGACGCGTTGAATCGGGGCTAAAAATGGCTTGGCGGAGGGTGGGGGAGGAAGCCCCGGATGTGTATCCGGGGGTCTGGTGGGTGCTGGGATGGATGAGCATGGTTTCCCCTGGTTGGGCTCCATCCTGGGAGGATGGGCGGCGGTGGCTGGTGATTGGCCAGTTGACGCTGGTGGTAGTGTAGAAGGATGTTAGGGTTGTGTCAAGCCCTTATTTTCTTCTGACCCCTTATTTTCTTCTGTGCGGAGTGGGGTGTGAGTGACCCCTTATTTTCTTCTGTGCGGAGTGGGGTGCGAGCGGAGGAAGATCCACAGATTTGCACAGATTCGCGCAGGTTTTTGGAGGGATGGACGTTGGCTGGCGTTGTTGCATCCCGCAGCGACAGCAGATGGCGGTCGCGCGACGGCCAAATGCGATTACTCCCGGCTGTATGGGATGCCCCGCATCGCGTGTGTTTCGACTTCAAGGAATTCGGCGAGCTCGTCGTCGGTCATTCCGCTGGCGGCGTAGGCCTCGCGCGTGGGTTTGAGCGCTTCGTCGGTGCGCCTGGCCAAATCAGCAAGGTTGGCGGCAGGCGATACGACGTGGCTCATCGCTGGCGAGTCGACTTCGCTCATCGCTGGCTGCGGCTCAACGATTACGCGAACGGCTTGCCCTACCGCCAGCTTCGCCGGTTCATCCAGCACGATCGAGCATCCGGCAAAATGGGCTTTGAGCGATTGCATCGGGATTATTTTAGCTCGCGGCGGGCCCAACTTCCAATGGCATTCAGTTGCTCAACCGTTGGATCGAATGGACTTGTACGGTGCGGGGTGTTGTCGTGAATGAGTTTGCGCTTTTCAAGGGGAATTATTTTTCGCCGACAATGCGGCGAACCCTCCAGAGCCGGATGCGGCCGCTCCGGGCGGTTTGGCTAACGTTGGCGTGGAGTGTGGGGTCGGTGAAGACGGCTCTCCTTTCGGAAACGACCCGGGGGAAGTTGATCGCCAGGTAGGAATACTTGGTGAACGGGGGGCGTATTCGCAGACGTTGCACTCATGACGCCCCCGAATGGTATGGTTTGTCTGCGCCCGATGACAAAATTCGACAGGCAACACGAATAGGCTACTTTGTTATTATGATGATTGAGGGAGCGATCAGTGTGATCCAAATTCTAGCGCAAATGGAAAAATAAGCCTTCGCGTGACAGGTCAATCGTCCGCCGATGGATTGATTTCGGTGGTCTAGTGATCGTCGGCACGTTTACAGCGTGCATCTTTTCGAGAAACCTTCGCCTACCGCCGCGGTTTATAGAGCAAGTCGCTCCGTGGTCCAGTTGGTTTATGCACGCACTGGCGGCGGCGATACTTGCCCTCGCAACGGTTCCAGTCATCCAAGCGAAGGGATTTCGGTTAAGTCACCTTCGCGTTGTGCGATCATACCCGCCCACATGGCTTGCAGTGCCAACCGCGATAGTGCTTGCGGGCGTTATCAATCCCATAGTCGGTAACGGCGAGTTTTTCTTTGGCTTTCATGTGTCGAGTTGGGTCAACGTCCTTGTAACGGCTGCTGCCGTGCTCGTCGTCGTCGAGATTGCGAATAAGATGCGAGACGATCGTCCGCTGGAACATCTCGGTGGCCGAAAAAATGCGCAACTATTGACGATGGCGACCGACGGGAGAGGGCAGGGAGCTGACGCAATTACGACCGACGATCTTCTTAGCTGGATCTCTCAGCCCGAAGAACCGATCAATTCGGTCAGAGATGATAAATTCAACTATCACCGAATCGCGCATCGATGTCTAGAAAAGGTGAATCAGCGGCCGTTTCGAAGTCTTGCCCTTTTAGGCGCGTTTGGATCGGGAAAAAGCAGTGTTCGAAATCTGATGTTGGCGGAACTACACGATGAGAATCCAAATATTATTCCCGTAATTGTCGATGGGTGGGGGTTAAATGATAAGACAGTTTTGGAGTATCTGCTAGAGGGGTGCGTCTCCGCGCTATCAGAAAAGGTTGACTGTTTATCGCTCGCTGGGCTTCCAGAACATTACCGAGCGGCTATGGGGGAATCAGGGTCATGGTTCGGGAAATTTGCCTTCGGATTATCAGGAGGCGTGATCCATCCAATCGAAGTACTGAAGCAGTTAAACTTGGTCCTGTTGGCAACTGGTTATTCGTTGCTTGTCATCGTTGAGGACATAGACCGAAATAGAGAAAATCACGGAACACTGCCGGTGCTGGCGTCTCTCCTTGATCGGCTACGGCACCTCTCCGAGGTAACGTTTCTTCTTTCGATCAACTCCGACGATGCATGCGCCGTAGATTTTGCCCGTCTTTGCGACGAAGTTGAGGTGCTCCCGCTGCTTTCAACAGAGCTGGTGTGGTCGGAGGTGAAGAAAGTTAGCGAAGGGTGCATAAAATCGTATCCAGCCGACGTCGAACCGGGCGGTTCGCCGCATTCTCATTTTCAAGTCCATGAATCGTTACTTGAGACACCGTTTGGCGCTCCGCCACGCATCTTTGCAGACGTTGTGCAGCTCTTGAGCACTCCCCGAGCGCTGCGGACTGCGATGAGGCATGTTTATTTCTCATGGCAACGCCTACATGGTGAGGTTGTATTCGAAGAACTATTGCTTCTGACAACGATTAAAGCGTCCGCGCCGGGCGCATTCGCGTTTATCGTTGCGATGCCCAGAAGATTCGGGATCTGCCAAAGCAGGACGTGTTCTTCTATGCGAACGAGGCCGCAGGTAAAGAGCGGCAGAAGATACGCCGCCAGCAATTGTTGGCTGAGTTGGCCGAGTCCGGACGATACTCCGCGAGTTTCCTATCGTCATTAAATTCGATCGTTGGGGAACTGTTTCCCCAGTGGCGACCCGACTACTCCGTAAATGTCCAGTTGGCTCGTCCGGGATATTTTCGAAGCGTCGCATTTCCCAACGTGACGGACTACCTAGCTCGAATCATCGCGGGCGATTCGGACGATCCTTCAGACCAGCAGGTGCTCTCCGTTCTGCAAAACCGGGGCGAGCCAATGTCGATCATCGGGCAGAAACTCGCGGATAACCGTTGGGGGCCGAAAATCGAGCAGTTCGCGGTTTACATAGACAGGGAGAGTTTGCTTGTTCTCGCTACGGATTCATTCGGGAGAATTCTTAAACTGTCAGGGTCGGATGCGGGTCACGAGTCGTCGGAAACATTCTTCCGCCTTTTTAGAATGTTTATTGGCGGACAACAGCCGAACCGCCTTGTGCCTTGGCTCTGTGGAGAAATAGAAAAGGCGTTGCCCATGTCACTTCGTTTCGCCACGGACTTATTACGATTTTGGGCTACAGCAGACATGCAGTGCGCGGTCGTTACATATTCGCAACAACTTCAAGTTTTTAAGACCGTAGATCGCACGCTCCAGACGCTCTTCGGTGGTTCGGATCGACGACGCGTATTGTTGGACTCTTTACCGCACAAAGGAAATGGTACGGTGCGGACGCTGTGGGAAACGATGGGCAATACCCATGATCTCTCTTGGCTCCCAAGTCAGTTGCTTGGTTTTATTTTGCAGCCCCAACCTTCAGACGTTGCGGCTCTCGAACTCGCGTGGCTTTTCGTCACCGCTGTGGAAACGCCCGAGCCGGATACGGAACAGAACAAAGTCGCAACTCGGACGGATTACCGATTTCAGGCGGAGATATTTAAGCGTTCTTTTCCGCACTCGCAGGAGCAATGCGCTTTCTTGGCGCGGTCGAAAGTATCGCGAGCAGTAGCGCGAGCTTGACAGCGCCACAGAGGCATTTCTTGATAGCCACGGCGTCGTGTGTTCGCGAATATCTAGCGACGGTAGAGCCTGATTCATCTGCCGCAGGGTCGAATTAATTTGGTGGCGACTCCCTTGTGTCGAGCAGTTGAGCGATCTAACGGTTCGAGGCCATTGCCCAGAGCGGGCGTCCTCGATTTTTCAGTTGCGTTTACCGTCGTGTCGGGCGTTTGGAAGGCACGGGTGGACCGGCTTTACATGCCCAAATTTATCTTGACATACCTAACATCGGCCGCAATATACTGTCATCTTGTATTAGCATGGAGTCGCTGATACGAGTGGACTGGAGGGATCGATGTTGCGGGATGTCGAATAACGGGGTTGGCGGAGGGACGCCAGTTTTTGGGGGCGTATGGTTCGCTTCCTTGGGGGTCTTTTCACCCCCCACCTTTTTCTTATTTTGGGAGGTGTGTCATGTCGGGGTTAAATCGGGCTGGGATGAATCGGGCGGGCTGGAATCGGTTGGGGACTTCGCGGGCGCAGCGGGTTTTTTTGCGGGCTTTTCGGGAGAAGGTGGATGGGCCGGAGGCTTCGGATTGGCCTTCGCCGGCGGTGTTGCGGCGGTGGATGCGCCGGCCGGGGTTTCGGGGGGCGATGCGGTCGTTGATGCAGAGTTTGCGGATGCAGCACCGGATGGGGATCTGGCTGGCGGCGCGGGGGGCGGGGGAGGCGGTGCGGAAAGGGATAGGGTTTGGTGAGGTGAGAGGGGATGGGTGTGAGGTGATAGAGAAGGAGGGGCAGGAGGGGCAGGAGAGGGGAGGGGAGAGTGGGAGGAAGCGGGCTGCGGGGGAGTGTTCGCCTTTGGAGTTGCAGCGGCGGTATGTGGCGGATTTGTTTCGGGCGCTTCGGGCTGGCGGTGGGCGGGGGGGACGGGCGAAGAAGGTGGTGGCGGCCGGGGATGCGGAGCGGGCGGCCAATGATTGCGTGGAGTTTTTGCGGTCGCTGAATCAGGGGATTCCGCTGGGGCGGGGGCTGGATTTTTATGAGGCGGAGAGGGGGGGCGGGAGGGTTCAGGGTTCGGGGTTCGGGGTTCAGTAGGCGGTGGGCGGTAGTCAGTCGTGGAGTGCGGTTGGGGAGGGGGAGCCCCGCATTTTCATGCGGGGTTCCGATTGGGGGCCGGCATTTTTGTGCCGGCTTCTGGGTTTGGGTGGGTTTTCATCTTTTTTATGTTGGGAGGGATTTATGTCTTCTACTTTGATTGAGTCCAATGGGCGGCGGATTGGGTCGGCGGAGTGGTTGCATGAGTGGGTGGTCGTGCATACGGGGATGTCGGTGGGGAGGCGGGCGGTGTGCGCGGGGCATGATGCGCCGTTTGAGTATTTGAAGGCCGCTTATTTCGAGCCGGCGCGGGATTTGGTGGTGTGGGCGCCGCGCGGAGGAGGGAAGACGGCGCTGGGGGCGGTGGCTACGCTGCTGGATCTTTTGAAGAAGCCGGGCTGCCAGGTGCGGATCCTTGGCGGATCGCTGGAGCAGTCGATGCGGATGTGGGAACACCTGTATCCGATGCTGCTGGAGGTTGCGGGGAAACAGCTTGTGGGCAAGTCGCGGGCGCGGATCGCGCGGCTGGAGAATCGTGCGACGGCGGCCGTGCTGACGCAGTCGCAGCGGGCGGTGAGAGGTTTGCGGGTGCAGAAATTGCGGTGTGATGAGGTGGAGCTTTTTGATCCGGAGATCTGGAAGGCGGGGCAGCTGGTGACGAAGAGCGGGTTAGGGGATAGGAGACAGGGGCTAGGGGCTAGAAATGCGGGCGCTGGGGCTGCCGCTGGTTGAGGGGAGCGGTTGGCCGGGGGATAGGGGACTGGGGTTGGGGGCTGGAGAGGATGTGGTGCGGGGGACTGTGGAGGCGCTTTCTACTTTGCATACGCCTTTTGGGTTGATGCATCGGATTATTGAGAATGCGCAGCGGAGCGGGACGCGGGTGATTCGGTGGTGCTTGATGGAGGTGCTGGAGCGGTGTCCGGCGGAGCGGGAGTGCGCGAGCTGTCCGCTTTGGGAGGAATGCCGGGGGGTGGCCAAGACGAAGTGTGATGGGTTTGTGTCGATCGATGATGCGATTGCGATGAAGCAGCGGGTGAGTTTGGAGCAGTGGCAGTGTGAGATGCTGTGTCAGCGGCCTTCGATGCGGAGTGCGGTGTTTCCGTCGTTTTCGGTGGAGAGGCACGTGGTGGAAGGTGTTGGGGGGAAGGAGTCAGGGGATAGAGAGGAAGCAACGGGGGCTTGCTCCACCGTTTCATTGGCGATTGATTTTGGGTTTGCTTCTCCTTTTGTTTGTTTGTGGATTGTGCGCGGCGGCGGGGTGACGCATGTGATTGATGAGTATGTTCAGCCGGGGCGGTTGTTGGAGGAGCATATTGAGCAGATTCGACGGCGGGAGTGGCAGGGTCGGATTGTGTGTTGTGATCCGGCCGGGAATGCGCGGAACGATCAGACTTCGGTGTCGAACGTGGCGATGCTGCGCAAGGCGGGTTTTGTGGTGCGGTCGCGGGGGAGTGGGATTGTGGATGGGCTGGAGATGATCCGGGCGGCGCTGGCGCCGGCGGCGGGACGGCCGAGATTGTTTGTGCATCCGCGATGCGTGCGGTTGATCCGGTGCTGCAGAGTTATCGGTATGCGGAGGGTGGGAGTGAGCTGCCGATTAAAGATGGCGAGCATGACCATTTGATTGATCCGCTGCGGTACCACTTTGTGAACTGGAGCGTGAGCTCGGCGGTGACGGTGAGGGCGTATTGAGGGTTCAGGGTTCAGGGTTCGGGGTTCAGGGTTCGGGGTTCAATGGACGACTCGCCTTTGCGGCTGCTCGTGCGAATACTCCGGGCTGTAGGGGATACCCGCAGGCGTGGGTTGCGACCTCGAGGAATTCGGCGCGCTTGTCGTCGCTCATCCTGTTGGAAGCGAAAGCCTCACGCTTGGGCGTACGCGCTTCTTGGGTGCGCCGGGCGGGATTGGCCAAGTCGCCAGCGTCGATTCCAGTTGGCTCGGGGCAGCCTGCGGCTCGACGATCACCCGTACGGCTTGCCATACGGCCACTCATCCAGGACGCTCGAACTTTGTAGAATCAATGGACCGATCCACCGATGGATCAATCGCCTTCCTCCGTGACTTTGTGGCTCCGTGGTACAAATTGTTCCCGAACCCTGCAACCATGATCCGCCCCCAGCCCAAAACCCTCGCCTCCCACCCCTGTGACATCGCCATCATCGGCGGCGGCGCAACCGGCGTGGGCATTGCCCTCGACGCCGCCTCACGCGGCTATTCCGTTTGTCTGCTCGAACAATCTGATTTCGGCAAAGGCGCCTCGTCCCGCTCCACCAAGCTCATTCATGGCGGCGTCCGCTATCTCCAGCAGGGCAATATCTCCCTGGTCATGGAAGCTCTGAAGGAACGCGGCCTCCTCCGCCAGAACTGCGCCACACCTGGTTCACGATCTGGCCTTTGTCGTCCCCAACTACGTCTGGTGGGAAGCGCCCTTCTATGGCATCGGCATGAAAGTCTACGACATGCTCGCGGGGCGCTATGGCTTTGGGAAATCGCGCCTGCTCTCCAAGGAGCAAGTCCTCCAGCACATCCCCACCCTCGAACAAACCGGCCTTCGCGGCGGCGTCCTGTACTACGACGGCCAATTCGATGACGCGCGCCTCCTCATCGATCTCGCCCAAACTGCTCACGATCACGGCGCAGTCCTCCTTAATTACGCCGCAGTCACCGCTCTCTCCCACGATGCCGACGGTTACATCAGCGGCCTTTGTTTCCGCGACGAAGAAACCGGCCTTTGCCACTCCCTCTCCGCACGTTGCGTCATCAATGCCGCCGGGGCATTTTGCGATGGCATCCGCCAGCTTGACGATCCCTCGGCCGCGCCGATCATCGCCGCCAGCCAGGGCGTTCATCTTGTTCTGGATCGCTCCTTCCTTCCCGGCGACGCCGCAATCATGGTGCCCAAAACCAGCGATGGCCGGGTTATGTTTGCCATTCCCTGGCACGATCATGTTCTTTTGGGCACCACCGATACACCCATCGACCACCTCTCCCTCGAGCCGCGCGCCACCGACGCGGAGATCGACTTCATCCTCGACACGGCCGCCCAGTATCTCACGCGCCGCCCCAACCGCGCCGATGTCCTGAGCGTCTTCACCGGCATTCGGCCACTGGTGAAAACCTCCGACACGGCCGCCACGGCCTCGCTCTCCCGCGATCACACTATTCTCGTCTCCGGTTCGGGCCTCATCACCATCGCCGGCGGCAAGTGGACCACCTACCGTAAAATGGCCGAGGACTGCGTGGATCACGCGGCGACCATCGCCCGCCTTGAAGATCGTCCCTGCATCACCCGCACCCTCAAAATACACGGCCATGAAGATCAACCGCCCATCGACGATGAGTTACGATATTACGGCTCTACGGCCGCCCAACTCCGGGAGGTGATGCGGGCAGACGCGACCCTCGCCCGGCAACTTCATTCCGCTCTCCCCATTCGCGCTGTCCAGGTCATTTGGGCCGCCCGCCACGAAATGGCCCGCACCCTGGACGACGTCCTCGCCCGCCGCACCCGCGCTCTGTTCCTAAACGCCAGAGCGGCCATCGAAATGGCCCCCGATGCCGCCGCGCTTCTGGCGTTCGAGCTTGGTCGCGATGGCGAGTGGCAGTCCAACCAAGTCGCCCAATTCACGGCCCTCGCCCGCAACTATCTTCTCTCTCCATAAAACAAAACCGGCGGGACACGCATGGTGCGGTCCCGCCGGTCAACGTTTTATCGATGCACCTCAACCGATCAGTTCAAGAAGATTACGCGTGCTCCGCTGCGCCCCGCGACATTGGGCGTATCGGAAATGCGCAGGCCAGGCGAGTTCTTCACGAACACCTGTCCGATCGCGCCCGGGCGGCCCATGATTGCGATGCTCATGTTTGGGCAGTGATCGACCGTGATGGTGTTGATGTGGCCGGTGTGGATGGCCGTCACCTGGAGCGACACGCCGGTGTTGCGAACGCGCAAATCCTTCATGAGGATGTTGTTGAAATTTCCGTCCTCGATCATCACCGGGATGCCGACACCGTCATGCAGATCGATGTCTTGAAGGATTACGTCGGTCGGCTGGTCCTGCCAGTTGCCGCCGCCGACGATCTGGATGAAATCGGTGTGCCAGCCCGGCGTGCGCCAGATCCCGCTGATTTCGCAATGCCAGATCGCCACCCAGTTCCAGGCCCAATATTGACCGTTGGGAAGACGGGTTGCGCCGATACCGATTCCCTTGTGATTGATGGGCGTGTTGGTGATCGAGGTGTCGTGAATCGACAGCGTCTTAAATCCGCCATTCATCGGCCGACCGCCGATGGTGTCGTGCAGATACGTCTGGTACGGATACATCCAAAACCCATTTTCCCACCCGTCCGCCCTGGCGGTTGACGAAAACATTCCGGCCGCCATCACCACCGCAAACGCCCCGATGATCTTATTTCTCAAACTCATTGATCTAATCCTTATGAAGCTCGCATCTACACAAGCTTGTAAAGCCTTAAGCAGTTCAGCCCTTCGCCAGAAAGTTCTGCGAAGAGAGCGACGACGGCCAGGGTCACACAAGGAGACCGGCGTCTTGGCAGGAGCCGCAAAGCGGCCCTGGAGCATTCCCAACAGCGCGGGGAAACAGCGTCAGCTTCGGGTGCAAAACCGGCCTCGGGAGACGGATCGGCACACAACTACAAACGCGCCGTCAACGACGGCAAACAACTTTCAAGGGCTTGGAAAACAACGACCAAAAAGCCGCGTTGACACTTGCCCTAAACACATGGGTGTCCACGACGACGGAAGTTTCCGCCGATGTCCTGGATCAGCCTTTCGGCGGGCCGCATTTCAGGCCCGACGCATGAGGACGTGGTGTGACAGTGTCCTCTGCGTCTTGTTGGCCGGGAACCTCGGGAAGGAGCCCGGTCAATTGAAGTCCAGGATGGACGCACCAGAAACATTTGCATTCATGTCTCTAGTGTGGGTGAGTTAATTAAGGGAAACCAAATGGTCAATCAAGTCCAAAAAATCGAATTTAATCAAATTATTTCACCCCGCGTCAAAAGAACCCGCATGCTGGGTCGTGAGGGCGTTTTAACCGTTAAAGATTCCCCGGATAAACTGCCCCATTACACCAGCCGAACCGGGACCCCATGCTCTGAAAGAAACTTCTTGACCTGCTGGATGCTGTAGGTTCCAAAATGAAAAATGCTGGCCGCCAGCGCCGCGTCCGCGTGCCCTTCCTGCAACACTTCCAGCATGTGCTGGGGCGATCCTGCGCCGCCGCTGGCGACTACCGGCACTTTTACCGCATCGCTGACGGCGGCCGTCATTTCCAGATCGTATCCGGCGGTCGTGCCGTCGGCGTTCATCACGTTCAGCACGATCTCTCCGGCCCCCAATCCTTCAGCGCGCCTGGCCCATTCCACCACCTCCACCCCCGTCCCCACGCGTCCTCCATTTACAAAGACTTCCCAGCGTTCGCGTCCATCTTCCACAACCCGGTTGGCATCGAGGCCCAGCACCGTCGCACAGCGGCCAAACTTGCGGGCGATGTCGAGGAGAAGTTGTGGGTTTTTGACCGCGGCCGAGTTGATGCTCACCTTTTCTGCCCCTGCCTGGATGAGGCGCGTGGCATCGTCCAGCGTTCGGATTCCGCCTCCCACGGTCAGCGGCATGAAGACGTTTTCCATCACCCGCGTTACCAGGTCGGCCATGATCTCCCGGCCTTCATGGCTGGCGGTGATGTCATAAAAAACCAGCTCATCGGCCCCCTCGTCCTGATAGCGTCGCGCCTGCTCCACCGGATCGCCAGCGTCCACATGGTCAAAGAACTTCACGCCCTTGACCACGCGGCCGCGATCCACATCCAGGCAGGGAATAATCCGCTTGGTGAGCACGCGTCGAAGAATACCCTCTGGGCCGGCCTTGGCAACGCGCTGACTCAAACTTCAGCTCGCCCCACGCTTCCGGAAACAGCCACGCCTCCAGCGGCATGTCGTTGGTGAGGTTCGTTACTTCGTTAGACCAATACGTCCGGGCCACGTTCATCGTCCCCTGTGCATCCGAGGAGATAAATCCCACATCGCCGCGCACCACCAATCCGGCCGCCGGCTTGAGCCCAATCTTCTCCAGCGGGATCGCGGCCTCCACCCGATAGCGCTGGCCCTCCACCTTCACCGCCACCTTTGCCTCGGCCAGAATCTCCACGCAATCAAAGTGCTTGTCACCCACCGGGGAGTGATAGTTGTATGCCTTGTCGGGTGGCGCGGTTTTATCCACCGGCCGCATCAGCACGCAGATTGGCTTGCCGTCCATCGGTGCGAACAGCAGGCGCACATCCGCTCCCGCCAGCGTCGTCGAAAGCTGCACGTCCACCGCATCGCCGGTCTTGAACAGCCGGGCAAATTCCTTCCCGCCGTTGCGCCAGGGCGAGTCATCGCTGACGTCAAAATGCACGTAAAGAAACTGCTCATCATATCCCAGCCGCGCATGGGCATGTTCTGGAAAGCCCTTGCGTGCGATCTCCACTCCGGGCGCATCTCTCCAATCGTTTCCATTGCCATCAATCACCGGCGGCTTCGCCAGGCGCTTGATGGTGTACTGCTTGCGCTGCGCCTTGGCCGCCACCCGTGCTGCGTTGGCCTGCTCGGCCTTCGCCAGCACCGCCTGATCCACCTCAAAGCTCGGCCCCTTGAATCGCTTAATGCTCTCCAGCCCCTTGACCTCCACGATCATGCCTGCCTGTCCCGGTATCCCGGTCAGCATGCGCACCTTGCCGTCGCTCTGCTTCCCGAACCAGCCATTGAACGGCTCACCGCCTTCGGTCAGATCGCCCACCGGCTTGCCCACCAGTTCCTCCTCGGCGCTGGCAGCGGCGGCCCGGGCAATCGCGAATCCCGGAAGAGCGCGCTCACATACAGCCCGTCCGCCGTCATCAAAAAGTCCTCGCCCAGATTTCCGCGAATGGCAAACACCGATCCGATCTCATCGCTGATCCGCGCTGCCCCGCTGATCTTGTTGGCCCCGATGATGCGGCCCGGCTCTGGCATGGTGGCGTGATGCGATCCATGCACCCCATGCGAGTAGGATGGATATCGCCACGCCTCTTTCCACGTCCCCATCTCCAGGCCGCGCACGTAGCTGGTCTCGCCGTAGCCCGTGCCGCTCAGCACCACCAGCACCTTGTCCTCCTCCAGGGGCACCATGTCTCCCCGATCGATGGCCGGCAATTGCTCCATCCCCGTCGGCCCATACACCGGCGCTCCATCGTCCGCGAACGACAGCGGCTTGTAGCGCACAATGCCATTGGAAAAGATCGACAAATCCCGCCCCATCCGCCCGCCCCAACCATTCTGCAGCGACAATGGCGATTGGCCACCTTCCCCCTTCTTCGCGGCTTTCTTCGCCGGCACGATGACGCATTCGTTGCGCTCGCGATGCCGTCGTTGTTGGCATCATTCCAGAAGCAGCCGTCGTACGCGTTCAGGCCGGCAAAGTCCCCCGACGGCTCGGCCTCCACATTCCCTCCCCCGCCGATGCGGCCCGAAACATGCCCCACCAGGCAGATGGCCGACACCGGCTGCCATTTGTCCCCGCGCTGCATATACACCGTGTATCCCGTGGACATATCCCACGCGTGGTTGAACAAATATTCGTGCGGTTTGCCGCTGGCGTTGCTGGTGAATCGCTGCGGCTGAGGGAGTCCTCCGGTTACTTCGAAGCCTTCTCCCTTTTTGCGATCCGGCGTCCAGAGCACCTGCGTCACATCCCACTTGCGCGCCAGCCGATCCAGCTTCATCTCCACCGGCCCCACGTACGCCAGCGCTGGGTCCTGATCGTGCAAAAACGTCCCGCAGGCCGAGTAGGCCGTGTTGCCGACATAATCGCGAACGAGCTTCCCATCACGGCCCCAGACCGACACCCGGCGCGGATTCTCCCAGCTTTCCGCCGCCCAGATCTGCCCCTTCGCGTCCACCGCGATGGAGCTCACATGGCTCATCGCCTGTGGATCGATCATCCCGTGCAGCGGCCGGCCACCTTTTTTTCCGGCCGCGTATACCAGCTTCCCCTCGAGTGAATACACCTTCACCTGTGCGTCAGGGCCCACGTCGGCCACGGCGATGTTCCCGTCTGCATCCACTGCGATTGCCCGCGCATCGTCCAGCCCCGGCGTCGCCAGCGCCGTGGCCGCGCCGTTCGCGAGATCTACTGCGTGCAGCTTGCCGCTCAGGAGCGCATACAACTTCCCGTCGCGCCCAAACGCCAGACTTCCCGGCCCCTTCGCATCGATCAACTTCAGCAGCTTCGTCGTCCCCGCCTCCAGCACCGCCAGCTTCCCTTCGCTCATCGCGAGCACCAGCCGATCCCCGTGCACCGCCATCCCCCGCACCTCTCCCGGCGGCTTGCCGCCGAATACGGTCTCCAGCGCCACGGGAAGCTGCGGCTTGCCCTCCACCAGAAACGGCTGATACGACCCATCTTCCCTGCCCAGCCGCGCCAGGCCATGCTTGCCGGCCCAGAAATCGTTGAGCATGAAGTACGCGTACTTGCCGTCGGCCGCGAGCGCCGTCACGCCCTGCGGGTTGCCCCACTTTTTTTTGCCGTTGGCCCCCACGCCAATCAACCCGCTGCCGCCTTCCGCGCCCGTCCAGCCGACGATCATCGAATCGCCGGCCGCCGCCACCGCGACCGGCGGCGAATGATCCGCGCCCCACGATCCCGTCCCGTCGGCCGTCGCCCATGGCGGCGTGCCGGGATTGTAAAAACACATCTCATAAACCGGCGTAATCGCCCCGCGCGTCAGCCCCACCAACTGATATTTTCCCGGCCCCGCCAGCTTTCCCCGATCATCCATCCCATCCCAGAGCACCTCGACCTTCGACGCATCATCCTTTGCGCGATAGTCCTCAATGCGGCAGTCCCCCGGCAACGACCGCACCCGATGCCCGGCCTGATCCTCAATCGCCAGCGTGAAGTGCGAAGCATCATTTTTGGGCAGCTCAGTCCGCAGCGGGATGGTTCCGGCAATGCGCGGCGCCGACGGCGCGGTGGTGGCCGCCACGTCGGTGGCAGTCGCGGCCAAATGCCCGGTGGGCGAGAGCGACACCTTGCCGTAAATCTCCCGCACCTCCCAGAACCAACCCGTATGCACCGCCCCCGGCTGCACCAGGTCCATCATGTGATTGATCGGCCAGCCCTTGCCCCCCTCGGGCCCCCACACCAGATCGAGCATGCAGTCGAAGCTCTCGCCGGCCTTGTAGGCGTTGCCGCTCTTGACGATTGCCTTCCACGGAATCCGCAACTCCTGCGTGTAGCCTTTGCCATCTGCCTTCTTCTCAAAGGCCTCTGTGATGCCGAGCTCCTTGAGGCCGTCCATGTAGACGATTGGATTGTCTTTCCACGGATCCCAGCCATTGAGCGCAATCACGCCCGGCCGCTGCTCTTTGGCGTAATACCAGCCAATCACCTTCCGCTGCTGATCCGTGCGAAAATGCAGTTGCAACGAATCGGAGTGAAAACATTTGCGGCGATCAATGTCGAAATCCGGGTTGTAATCGTTCACCATCGGCGTCGGATCGCTCCAATCCACGCCCACATAAAGCGCCTCCGCGTCGTACATCATGGACACATAGGCGCGTAAATTGCCCCACCAGCCGCGGCGCGTCCGAGCAGACCAGAATCTTCCCCGACTGGTCCCACTCATCCAGTTTTCCATCCACCACCACCTTGCCTGGGGCGGGGACGGCACGGAGGACGTGGTTGTCGGTGCCCTCGGCCTGGGCATCACCAGCCAGAGCAAGAAAGAACGTCAACGGAACACACAACAGCAGTCGGATTGTCATACCGAAATACTCCAAGGCATCCGCGCGTTCTTTGAGCAGACACGGTTAATTCACATTCGACGCACTGATCGACAACGGCGAGCCGGGCAACTCCATCACGCCGCCGCACTCAAACTCGTCTTTTCCGTCGGGCCCCATGTCGAACTTGGCCCCGCCCTGCGTCGCGAAGACAACTCTGGAGCACCGGTAGTTGGCGATCTTCCGGCCTTTGAAGTCGGCCACCGTGATTAGCTGCGTTTCGATGCCGTGCGTGTCTGACATCTCCACAAACACCGGATCGACCAGTCGCGCATCACGCAGCTTTCGCGTTACCTGCGCCTGCGGCCCGTCGTACTTCACCCACTCAATCACACGATCGCCGCGCGACACCGAGATCACCGTGTCGTGCGATCCCTTCTGGTACGCCAGACACGTCGGGTTTCGGCCAACCTGCACCTCGCCCACGCGATCGATCTCCGTTGGCAGCGCCGGCGAGTCGGTCGCAAGGCCGCCGACGCGATAGATGCCAATCTTTCCGTCCATCGATGCAATCAGGGCCCGCGCCTTGTCGCCGCCGCTCATGCTCGCGATCACCGCCGTCGGCTGCGGCACGTCAATGGTCTTCAAAACCGCCGGTTTCCACTTGGGGTCGCCTTCAAACGTATAGGGCCACTGCTTTGGCCCGGGTCCCATGTCGCGCGTCTTCTGGAAGTTGGCCTCGGTGGTGAAATACATTTCGCGCAGCCGCTCAAACAACGGCTGAAGATCGATGAAAGTGGCCTTGCTCTCGTACTTCGAGATCACCACCGCAAAACCGGCCGTGCTGGAATAATTGACGTTGTTCCCTTTGAAAAACCCATCCCGATCTGCCTGCTTGGCCAGATTGTATTCGCGCAGCAAGCCGGCATTTCCATCCCGCCCGTTCATACGCTCTCCATAGTGATTGCCAACGGCGCAGATCCCAGTCGGGATCATCATGCCCGCCGGCAGATCGATGTAGCCCAGCAGCTTGATGTTGGTGAAGACCGCCACGTTCGGAAGCGCCGGGTACGCGTCGGGCCATTCATGCACGAAATGGCCATCCTTCCCGCTGCTCTCGAGCGCCAGCACGGCCACCTGCCCCTTTTTCAGATCCGTGTCGTACAGGGTGATCAGCGCGAACTCGCTGCGATTGGTCACCGACACGGCCGTCAGCACCTTGCTCGGCGGGAACTGAAATGTTGGATCGCTGCCCCGCGCCGTGACCGTGCCGGCCGTGCCCACGAAGCCGGAGGAGAAGATCATCACGCCACAATTCGCCCACGCGCCATGCCGCGGGCCATGCCGATCGGCACGCCGGGATTGCCGCCGGGCGCGGCCTGCTTCCACTTGGCCGCGGTCGGCTCCGGCCGAAAGCCGCCATGCCAGGGCGGCTCGGGGCTTTCCGTGAAACAACCATCCGACCACTCCAGGATCGTCACCCGATCCACCGGAAACGCCCCCGCATCTGGCACGTACGCGATCTGCCCTTGCGTGCTGCTGAAATCGCCGGCGTTTTTGGGATCCCACGGGCCGCCGATCTGGTAGCGCCGCCCGCCGTGGTCCTGCTTGGCCGGGGCGAGATAAATCTCCGGAAATTTCTCGGTCTTCTGGCGATGATAAAACGTGTAATCCGGGCCCAGGCGCTTGTCCATTCCTTCCAGGGTGAAGTCATGGATCAGGCGCATTCCCGTCGCACGATCCAGCTTGTTCGGCGCAACGGCCGGCTGCGTGGGCACGGTGGTGGGCCGCGGTTCTTCCGCATGACAAGCCCGAGCCAGGGCCGCACCAGCCAACACGCAACTCCACAACAAGCCTTTGAAGCTTCTGCCGCGATCAATTCTGCTGTTCATGTTTTCCAATCTCTCAAACAATCTTTCTCATCACTTGAACTGCACTTCGCCCCAGCTATTGGGCGACATCTGCAGTTCGAACACTTCATCGCTCACCAGCCCGGTGTTCTGGTTGCTCCAGTGCGTGCGCAGCACCGTTCGCTTGCCGTCTTTGTTTCCGTGCGTAGCGCCAAAGTCGGCACGCAGCACCGTCCCCTCGGACAGGTTTAGCCCCAGCGCCGACACCGGCAGCGCTGCTTCGACCACGTAGCGTTTGGTGACGTTGTCCACCTTCACCTCAACCTTTACATCCTTCAGCACCACCACGCTGTCCATCTGATATCCCTGAATCACGCCGGAATTGAACAGCTTGGGGTTCTTTTCAGTGGCCACCTTCCGATACACCACCACCGTCGGCTTGCCTTGATAGGCCCCGATGGAGATGCGCATGTCGCCCATCACCGCTTCCTTGCGGCCAGGCGGTGCTTTGGGATCAGACGCCATTTGCAAGTCCACCGTATCCCCACGGGCATACATGAACTCCGGCGCATCCGCCCCGTTGATCCAGGGTGTTGAATCCTTCACGTCCCATCCCACGTACAGGTTCTTCTCATCCCATGCCACGGCCGTCCGGCACGCCGTTCCCTCTTCCTTTTGATACTTGATGACTTCCGATCCGGCGAAGTCCTTCGTCACGTCGCCCGTAAACACCGGCGTCGCCTTTTTGGCAACCAGTCGCTTCGTCGCAGTTGCCTCGTGCATGTAGCGCTCGCGCCATGTCGCGGCTGTGGCCACATCCTGATCGCTGAGCGCGACCTTGCCGCCCGGCAATGCGCGAATGGTGTCCAGCCCCACCACCTCGGCGTTCCAGTAGCTGACATGGCCGGCCTGCACCGACAGTTTTCCATCCGTGCCCTGCGTGATCGAGCCGCCAAACGCTTCCTCGCCCGCGCCCGGCGGACAGGTATCCAGGCTCACGCCCGGCACCGCCTGTTCAGGCCACGTGTTCTTCATCGGGTCGCCTTCGAACAGCTTGGTGAGGTAAAAGCCCTTCTCCGTCAGCACGTGCCATTCGCCTTTGTTGGTGGGAATCACCCAGATGTTCCCCACCGGCGCTGAGAGCGTGGCCGAGCCGGTGATGTCATACGCGCCGCGGATCATCCCCACTTCCGGGGCAACCGCGCGATGCGATCCGTGTACGCCGGTGAAGTTGCTTGGATACGTCCACATCTTTTTGCCCGAGGCGATGTCATAGCAATCCACGGTGGTGTGATCTTCGCCGTAGCCGCCGTTCCAGAGCATGAACTTTCCGTCGGCCGATCCATGGCCGTGCTGTGCGCCCATGCCGCCGCGATTTTTCGCATCGGCCGGCCCAGGCAGCTTTTTCGCCTGCGCCAGGTCATACAGCGGCGCGCCGCAGGCCGTCCATCCCGTCACCTTTACCTGGTAGAGCGATCCGTAAAAGGTCAGGTCCGGCGTCATCGGCATGTACCAGCCCATCAGCCAGCCCTGCAGGTCGATGTCATAGCTCTTCACTTCCTCGGGCTGCTCCTTGCCGTCATCGTTGGCATCCGACCAGACCTCCACGCTCTTGATCTTCTTGCCCTTCTCCGCGCCTTCCTTCTCCAATTCCCGCAGTGTCGCGCCGCAGCTTGTACTGCGCATCGCCCAGACGCTCGTAGATGTCGATGGGCGCGGCCCCGTGCAGGAAGGCCGCCGTCACCGCCAGATACAACTTCCCATTGGGCCCAAAGCCATAGCGCGACGCCCCCATGCCTCCGCGTGTGACCACGCCGACACACGCGGCACGTCCGGTCTTAGGATCAATCCGCCACTCGCACCCCTGCCCCACCATCAGGTACGGGTCCTGCGGGTTGATGACCGATCCAATCGCCCCGTACGAAGAAGACCCGAAATATTCGGCCTTAAACTCCCCTGTCTGCGTATCCCACACGCTCACGCGCTTGGGGGAGGAATCGTCCTCGGCCACCCACAACTTCCCCTCCGCATCCACGGCCACGCCGGCCACGTTGAACATCCCATCGGGCGTCCATGGGCCGAGCAGCGCGCGTCCGCCCTTGCGCCCGATGGCGCGAATCAACTTGCCATCCGCGCTATAGGCCAGCACCTGATGGTTCTCGCCGCGAATGCCCAGATACAGGTTCCCGCTCTTATCCATCGCCAGCGCCGAAACCCAGTCCTTCTCGCCCTTTTCAGGCTTGGCCACGCTTTTGGTGGCGCCGCTCTCCACGTCAACCGACAACACTTCCGCGCCGTTGGAGACCACGAAGATCTGCTTGGCCTGAAGTCGCCGCCAGCCCGGCCGGCTTGGGCACTTCCAGCTTCTTCAGAGTTTTCCCGGTCTTGGCATCCACCACCAGCACCAGGTTCCGATCCACGAAGCTGATGAACACTTTCCCATCGACGGCCGCCAGGCCCGACGGCGCTTCATACTCCTTTGGATCGCCCACCAGGTCCTTGAGCGTCAGATCGGTGCTCTTGAGGTCGCTCCATTCTGTGTACGCCCCAGTCTTGGCATCCACGCGATAGATCGCTCGGGCAGCATATTGTCCAATTCCATTAAACGCATAGACCGTCGTCCCGTCGCACGCCACCGGCCCGGCGCTGGCGATGCCGCCGCGAATGTTCTTCCACTGGATGTTGCCCTTCAGGTCGCAAGCCTGCAGAGGCTTATCTCCCTCGCCGCCGCTCCAGCCCGCGTAAACCATCCCACCGGCCGCCGCCACGGCCGTTGGGTTGCCGTGATCCGCGCCCCAGCCGCGCCATCGCGCGCTGCCGCTGTTGTCGGCCCACCCCCGCAGCTTCAAGCCAATGCCGTTGTGAAAGATCCCCTCGTACGTGTACTCCCCAGCCGCCACCGGCACGCCAGGCCGGCGCACCGACGTCGTGGTTAATCCATCCCACTTGATCTCGTGCTCTCCCTTGGTCAAAAAGTGGCTGGTTAACAACTGCCGCGCCACCGTCCCGTCGGCCGCGAAAACGTTCAACGAAACGTAGCCATCCTCCGGCACCGAAAGCTTCAGCGGCTTAAACCCATCGGGAAGCTTGCTCCGCGTCAATCCCGTCCAATCCACGGCCGGTATTCCGTTGTCGATGCGCACGGGAAATTCCCGCCCATCCGACAACCGCACCGGCGACAGGTTCACATTCCCCTTGTCCACCAGCGTCGCGAATCCCCACCCGCCGTTGCCCTGAAATGTAAAGACCCGATCCAGCGCCACGTTGGGCTTGAACAAGTCCTTGATTGTCAGGCGCCCTCCCGTACCGACCGTGAAATTCGGCTCGATGGTCATCAACATCCGGCTCCCCGTCTTCAACTCCACGCCCGGCTTGTTCAGAAGCTTCCACGGAATCGATATCTCCTGGGTATACCCCTTGTGGTTTGGCCATTCCAAAAACGCCTGCTGCGCCCCCTGTCCTTTCGCATCCTTCACTTTACCCTCGTTGAAGTGCCGCCCATATTCCATGTCGATCACATCGAGCTTGTCGCGATCGCGCCAGCAGGTGATGTGCGCCGTTCGCGCCGTGGGGGCGTCGTTGGCCTTCTGATCGCTGCTGGTCACCTCGGCCGCCGTTACATCCGGCGCGGTCACGATGCGGACCTGCAAACAGTCGCCCGAAAACCCGTAATCGCCCTTGATGCTCCCCGGATGGTTCATCGGCGTCGGATCCATCCAGCGCGCCAGGAGATACAGATTCTCGGCGTCGTACATGGCATGGAACCAGACCGCGTAATTGCTGGCCGCATTTTCCACGTCGCCGCACGCAAAGATTCCGCCGCTTAAATCCCAGTCGTCAAACTTCCCATCCACCGTCACCTTCCCTGGCGCCGGCAGCACGCGGATGCCAAGGTTCTCCGTCTCCGTCGCTCGCGTAATCCCGCTGAATAACGCCGCAACTACCACGCACGACACCATCACACTTAATAGCTTCCGCATCAGACTCGCTCCTCGCTCAATTCAGTTCAAATCAAACCCCAAAACCATGCAATCCTACTTTGAATCCGCCTCCACTTTCGCCCCTTCCCCCGCCACGCAAATGCTCTCGATTCGTAATTCCTGCTCTGCATCACCGCTGAACGCCGGCGTAATTTCCAGCGTGTGCCCCACCTTCGGATCCAGCCCCTCCACCAGCACCTGCGACAGGTGGGCATTTCCACCCACCGTCTTTCCCAGCGCACCCGCATCAAATTCTGGCCGCTCCTGGTTTCCCGTCTTCGACGCCACCGGCTTGCCGTCGATGACCACCCGATATTTCCCCGATTTGGGCGTCGATTCCCCAAACAGCATGACCATGCTTCCGTTGAATTTCACGCGCAGCGTCCCGGCCGGCGCGGTCGCCGGCTGTTTTCCATCGGCCGACTTGTTGCTGACGATCACCTCATCATCCAGCCAGCGCGACATCAACATGTCAAAAAAAGCCGACACCACGTGCGGTGCCGCCACGCGCCACCCCTGCGGCAGCGGCCCAAGCGTCGAAATCCGCACGCGGGCGCTGTTCATATAGGTGGGCGCATTGAGCATCTTCTCCGGCGCTGCACACACCAGGTTCTCCTTCACCGCCCCTTGAAATGCATCCCACGCCGCGTCCGTAAATAGCTCATATCCCCTGTCTCCCGGATGCACCCCATCCACAGGCCACAACTGCCCCAGCGTTACCTTCCCCGCCTTCACCTGCGCCTGCGCCAGCTCAATCGCATCCCCCACGGCCGTGTGATACGCCTTGGAGATTGCCCAGTGCGCAGTCCCGCCGCAGCATGCCGCCGGTATTCCCCTTAGCCACATCCCACTGGAACGGAAATATCACCTGCACCACCGGCGCTTTGGCCTCCAGAATGATCCGCCGAATGATCGCCTCATACGACGCCAGCGTTTCCGGCGTGGCCGTGCCGATGGTGTCATTGGCGGAGAAATCCACGAACACCAGGTCGGGTTGATGCCGCAGCGCATCCCGCTCCAGCCGAAACAGACCCAGTTGCGACCCTGTTCCCCCGATGGCCCCATCCCAAAATGTGAAATGCGCCTTGGGGTAGGCCTCCACCAGCCGCTTGCCAAGCTGCGCCCGATAGGATGTCAGTTGCGGGTCGGTCGCGTTTGCCCCCCATGTCAGCGAGGCCCCGAAAAACGCCACGTTCAATCGTTCCCCCGCCTTCGCCTGCTGATCAAATTCGGCAAAACCGGTCCCCTTCCCCATCGCCAAACTGCCCAGCGCCGCCATCACGCACGCCGACACCATCGTCCTGCTAAGCAATCCAAATCTCATCGCCAGTCCTCTCGCCAAAATGCCAATTGCCGCCCCCGTCAATCCTTCTGAGCCGCCGTCTTGCCGGCCGGGCCATATACTGCTTTTCCCCAGGTCTCCCCGCGCAAAAACCGAAACGGCTGCGCCTGTAAATTCGTGATCTCCACCAGATGCCCGCGCGACAACTTCCCCTCCTCGTCGCTCCAGTGCACCGTCCAATTGGCCGCCATCACGTCGCCCGCACGCGGTGGCCTATCTTTCGCATTCAAGAGCGACCACGGAATCGCATACTCCAGCGTATACCCCAGTCCATTGGGGTCCTTCTTAAACGCCCCCTCCCACCCGCCCGCGTCGAATCGCTCGCCGTGAAAGTCCATCCCGTACGTTAAATGCAGCCGCGCCTTCCCTGTCGGCTCGTGGTACCACATCGTCAGATGCACGATTTGGTCGCTCACGTCCTCCGGCCGATGACCAAGCTGCGGATGCTTCGAATCTCCCTCCTGCGGCCCAACCCCTTTCAATGGCCAACCCAGCGCCGGATCGGTTGCCAGCCGCACGATCACGCTCCCGCCGCGCCACGAATATTCATTCGGGTCGGCCTGTGGATCCATCCGCGACCGCATCGGCGCAGGGTCCCCCACGTGCGCCCCCACGTATAGATAATTCGCGTCGTACATCATCATGCCCTCCACGTAATAGCTCTCGTGGTAAGGTGGCAGGCACGCACTATAGAACGCCCCGCTCCGATCCCAATCCGACAGATCCCCGTCCACCTTGATCTTCGCCGGAGCATACAGCACCCGCACCGCATCAAACCGGCTGCGGTTATAAACCGGCCCACCGGGCTGGCCCCCGTCCTGGTCGGTCGGAAACATGCCGCACAAAGCGCTCGGGCTGAAACGCAATGCCCCGCGGGGCTGACTGCGCATCGATGCTCACGGCCTGCCCGGCCGGCAACTGCTGATCCACCGGCTTTCCCCCCGGCCCGTTCCACTCCGTTACCACCAGCCCCCGAAACACCTGCACTTCCGTGTCGCCGCTCTCCCCCACGCCCACCCCAAACTCAGTCCCCAAATCGATCACCTTCGCCCGGGGTGTGGTTACCGAAAATCCCCGCGCATTGGCCGGCACATACGTCACCAGCCGCCCCGATTCCAGCTTCGCCCGATCCCCCGCCAAAAGCTCCAGCCGCACGGGCGCCTCCAGCACCATGCGCACCCCGCTCTTAAACGTCAGTTCCGCAAAACCGGCCGATAGATCAAATACCCCCGCCTTCAATTCCGTCTCCACCGCCACCTCGCCGCCGGCCGCACCTCTCGCCCCCGCCGCCTTCGACACCCGAGCGATAAAATCGTGCGCCGCCACCCCGGCCGCCACCCCCGCCCCCCCGCTTTTCCCGCGTCATCCAAGGCCAAGCCAGCGTCGCAATCACCAGCGCCGCGGCCAACCCCGTCGCCACCCAGGCTGCGATCCTCCAAGGCCGCTTCCATGAGCTGCTCGAAATCTCCATTGGCGCTTGCTCCGCCGCCCCCACTCCATACGTCCGCAGCGCCGCATGCACGTTGATATAACGCCGATAAACCGCCCGCGCCTCCGCATCCCCCGCCAGCAGTTCATTCAAGCGTGCACGATCCCCATCGCTCAATGTGTGGTTCACCAGCCCCCCGGCCAGCTCCAGTATTTCTGTTTCTGAATACATCACATCCCCTCCCGCGCCATCGTCTTTTCAATGCAGTGCAACAACATTTCCCGAATGCGGTTCAGCCCCTTGTAAACGCTATTGGGAGTTCGCCCCAGCCCCTCTGCCACTTGCTTGATGCTGGCCCCCACGTCATAACATTTTCCCACCAGTTGCCGGCTGGCCGGGTCC
Source organism: uncultured Phycisphaerales bacterium (assembly GCA_963788015.1). Lineage (GTDB taxonomy): Bacteria > Planctomycetota > Phycisphaerae > Tepidisphaerales > Tepidisphaeraceae > JBBRHH01. Next base: position 338,828 of record CAWBEY010000001.1, on the reverse strand, counting down.
AGCTTCTCCAGACACGCCTGCAACGCCGACCGCTCCACCGCCAGGCGCTCCGCGTCGGCCACACCCTCCTCCGCCAGCGTTTCCACCAGTTCCGGCGTAAACACGTGCCTCTCGCGCGATCGCTTCCGCAAATGGTTCAGAACGTGGTACTTGGCGATCTGACACCCCCACGCCAGAAAGCTCGTCCCCTCCCGAAACTCCCCAAACTTCCGCCACATCACCACGCTGGCCTGTTGCATGATGTCATCAGCATCCGGCCAATTCGCCACCAGCGACAACACATACCCCGTCAACTGCCCATGATGCCGCGACAACAATGCCGTAAACCGCTCGTGCGGCCCCTGGCAATCCGCCCCCGCGCCAGCAGTCGCCCCCGCGGCCGGATCAGTATCAGGCTGAGAATCGTCCAACGCGTCCGTCCAGGGTCTGGAGAAGAATTCAACAGTGTGCGCTTCCACCCCATTCAATGTCCAGCCAACCGCAAATCAGCCAAAAATTTTGTCGCCCGGACAAGCGCAAGCAAAAGCGGGCAGCCAGAAAATGGCCGCCCGCTTTCAGAACTATCGCTTCAGATCTTACTTAGTGGTGTGAGCCTGCAAATCGTCCGTGCCATCATCGTTGGCCTTCGTATTGTCGTCAGCGTTGTCGTTGGAATTGTTGCCGTTGTCCTCGGCAGATTTGTCGTGTATCTCGCCCGCGCTGTCCGTGCCATAGAAATCGTCATTTCCCGTCCCGCCGACTACGCTGTCCGTGCCGCTGCCTCCAAACAGATCGTCGTCTCCGGCGCCTCCATTTAAGCTGTCAGTCCCTGAGCCTCCGTTGAGATCATCGGCGCCGTCACCGCCGTCCAGAGTGTCCCGGCCGGCGTTGCCATTCAGGTCGTCGTTCCCTGCGCCCCCGGCCAGACTGTCGTTGCCGATGCCGCCAAACAGATCGTCAGCGCCGGCATTGCCTTCTATGGTATCGTTACCCGTTCCACCACGCTCGTCGTCGTTGTCATCTCCTCCCACCAGTAGATCATTGCCCGCGCCTCCGGTGATGATGTCGGCCCCTGCCTGCCCAAATATCCGATCATCGCCATCGTCCCCGGCTATGCTGTCCGCTCCACGCCCACCCGATAACACGTCGCGCCCGGCACTGCCTCGAATAAAATCGGCCCCGCCATTTCCTTGAATCGTATCGTTCCCGGCGTCCCCGATGATCACATCGTTTCCGCCGCCTCCTGAGATGCTGTCATTGCCCTGGTTGCCGTGAATGCCAGCGTCGATGTTCAGGTCATTGCTGACGGTGATTCGATCATCGCCGCCCAGCCCGTTGATGCGAATTTTTTGAATCTGATCGATCCGAAAATGTTGCACCGCGTTGTTATTAAAATGCACGTCCACGCGAACGCCGTCGGTGTTGGGCGTCACGCGTAGATCGTCGGCCCCACTCGTACCATTGATCCTCAAAACACCACCCGATAGCGCCACCGACAGCAGGCGTCGCTTCTCAAGAGGTTCGATCAATACGTCCGGGACAGGGAACGCAATGGTGTTGCGGCCGGCCATAACAACTCCGTGATGTGTAGACAAGGAACAACGACCTTCGGCGCGGCAAACAATGGCCGCGCCGTTTTCGGCAACGGCTATTTAGACCGTACCGCTGCGACGGATGACCTTGTGATAAATCACGAGCACAAGAACAGCGCCAAGCGTCGCCACCACAATGCTCATGATCAGCGAGCTGGGCCCACCGATGCCGAGCAGGCGAATGATCAACCCGCCCACGAACGCCCCGACCAGGCCAAGAATGATGTCCAGCATGATGCCCTCACCACGCTTGTTGACGATCTTGCTGGCTAAAAAGCCGGCCACAAGCCCCACAAACAGCCAAATCACAAGGCTCATCAACATGCCGCGATCGTCGGCATTGGTATTGTTGACCTGGGCGAGAACAGAAGAGAAGAGATACATGCAGACCTTTCGTTAAAACCGAGAGACCGCAATCGACGGGCCAAGCTCATGTAAGGAAATTTCCCCGTGTCACGCGGTTCAGGTACGCCGCATGTCCCCTCTACCATACAGTGACTCTCTCTGGCGACGCTCGGCCATTCGGCTTTTTGCCGCGCCTCGGCCCCTCGCACAAAATCGACATTAAAGGTTGCCCGGACGGCCCTTGAAGTTGCCCCTGATGTACGCCAGACCCTCAGCACAACGGTTTCATGTTGGCCGTCATTTGGATGTTTGGCACCACACTCGGGGCAGAAGCTTTTGCTTACGCTTTACTTTTTGACACGTTGCGCAATCGTGCAACGACGGCACAAAGTTCATTCGATTCGACAGGCTTGGCAACGTGGACATCAAACCCCGCCTGCATGGCACGGGTCCGATCCTCGGAACGGGCGAAGGCAGTCAATGCGACGGCAGGCGTTTCGCCACCGTTTTCGGGGGGAAGTGACCGAACCAATTGCATCAGATCGTAACCGTCCCGATCCGGCATCCCAATATCGCTCACGATAACATCCGGCTTCACTTCTTCGAGGAGCAGGATAGCTTCCGCCACCGTGCTAGCGGTCCTGACCTCAGCTTCACACTGTTCCAGAAGCCGCTTCAGCAGGTGGCGGGCATCCGGTTCATCATCCACCAGCATGACCCGGACACCTCTGAGAGATGGTGCTTTGCAGGCCGCTATTCCCGTATGCTTGCCCGTAGGGTGCTGACGAAAGTTACCTTCTTCCTCAGAATGCAGGGGTAGGAAGGGTAGTGCCACTCGGAATGTCGAGCCTTGTCCTTCACCGGGACTCTTGGCCTGAATCGTGCCGCCATGCAGCTCAACCAGTTGCTTCACGATGGACAAGCCCAGCCCAAGCCCGCCGTGCCTGCGAGTTGTGGAACTTTCGGCCTGCCGGAACCGCTCGAAGACATGAGGCAGAAATTCGGGCTTTATTCCTTCGCCAGTATCACTGACACTGACCTCAACATGGCTGTTTACCCGCTCCAAAGTGACTCGCACCCGGCCGCCTTTGGGGGTGAACTTGATGGCGTTGGAGATCAGGTTCCAGACTACCTGTTGTATTCGAGCGGGATCGCCCGAAATTGGCCCGGCGATGGGGTCCAGCACTATTTGGAGCCGGATTCCTTTAGCTTCAGCGGCGGGTTGCATCGACTGTATAGCTGCCTCAATCACGGTGGGCAAATCGACCCGCTGAACATCCAGCCGCACCTTTCCTGAGATGATCCGGCTCATGTCGAGGATGTCCTCGATGATCTGGGTCTGCACCCGTGCATTGCGCTGGATGACCTGAACGCCTTCCTTCAGATCGGCCTCGCTCACCTTTTTACCATCGAGAATCTGCGACCATCCGAGAATGGCGTTTAGCGGTGTCCTGAGTTCGTGTGAGACGATGGAGAGAAACTCGTCCTTCATCCGGTTGGCATCTTCAGCCTGCTGGCGAGCGTATCGCTCGGATACTAAAAGCTGCTTTCGTTCCTCCTCGGCCCTTTTCTGCTCCGTGATGTCCCGCAAATGTCCCATGAACATCGCCGGTCCCTCGCAGTCGATGGTGGTGACCGCCAGTTCGACTGGAAATTCCCCGCCATCTTTTCGCAACGCCGTGATCTCTAGTCGCTTCCCAAGAATTGGTCCCTCGCCACTGGCAAGGAAATGTTCAAGACCCTTTCGGTGTTGCTCTCTGAATTGTGGCGGGATGATAAGTTCCGCCATCTGCTGCCCAACCGCCTCCGCAAGGCTGTAGCCAAAAGTGCGTTCGGCAGCGGGGTTCCATCCGACAACCAGTCCACGGGCGTCCATCGAGATCAGGCAGTCCAATGCCGACCTCAGCACCGCTGCATTGCGAGCTTCGCTTTCTCGCAGCGCCTTTTGGGTCTGCATGCGGTCCATGAACTGTCCAATTTGAGTTCCCACCGCAGACATCATTGCCAACAAGGAATCGTCCGGTTCCTTGATCTGGCCACTAAAGAACTCCATCACGGCCTGTACGCGTTCCCCCGACAACACGGGGAACGCCGCGCCGCCGTGCAAACCGTCGCTCTTTGCTGCTTCCATTCGGGGAAAGTTCTTGTTCACAGACACGTCGGTAATCCAGACTGGGCGGGCGGTTTCCCAGACCTGCCCCGGTAGCCCGATCCCGGCCTGTAAACGGGTCCGAAGACTCAGTTGCTCAAACACGGGAAACTCAGCGTTAGGCAGACGCCACGTACTTACGCATCGAAGAACGTTTTCCGGTGCATCCACAGTCCACATCGCTGCCCATTCCCAACTGGTGGTATTGCAAAGGGCTTCGAGAATACGGGGGGTTGCTTCCTGTAACGAGGCCGCCTCGGCCAGCACACGGCTAACGGCATGTTCAGCAACCAGCCGCCGTTCAATCCGCTTTCGCTCGGTGATGTCACGGGTGAAGCAGCGGGTGTGAACGAACTCTCCATCCCGCCACAGGACGTTAGAGTTGAGCAGAACGTATCGGATGTCCCCATCTTTGTGCCGCAGACGTGCCTCGTAGTTGCAAAGCGTTTCGCCCCGGCTGAGCCGAAGCAGGATGTTATCAATGACCTCCTGATCTACGTGGAACTTAGCGATGTGCTGGCCCACGTACTCGTCAGGCCCATAGCCCAATAGTTCCAATTCCGCCCGGTTTGCCCGCTGAATGATGCCGTCTGAGCCTACCCAGTGCAGTCCGACCGAAGCGTTCTCGAAGAAGTCGTGAAGTTCCTGATCGAGAGTGTCGCTGATGCCCGGTGACTGCTCCGTAGGGCGTTGATCTGTCGGTGTTGCCGCTGTGGTCACAGTCAAAGGTTGCCCATCGGCATTCTGCTGGCCGGTTGGTGTCATGATTTCACACATCTCAATCGCTAATACCTGAGGAGGGCGTGGCGACACACGACGCTTCGGGAGACTTACGGAGTCTCAAAAGTAGCCCAATCCGACGCTGATTAAAACAAGCAACGGCTGCAAAGATGACCTCACTGTTGGACTTAAGGATAGGGCATCACAACCACGCATGATGCAGACCTCGCCGCTGCGCATTCCGGTCAGTTGCAGACGGATCATTCCCGCGACGTGCCGCGACACGTGCGGCAGAATCGCTTCGACGTGACATTCATGCACGGGCAGGACCGGGTCCGATTCGTGCGCGTTGGTCTTGCCGCGCCGCAGGACAGCTACGGCCTCTAAACCGTGCGGGAGTGACGCTGACATCATCGTTCTCAACGGCCCATTTGAAAACGGATTTAATCCTGGCAATTTGCTTATTCGTATTGGTCCAACACCAGCCGGGCAGCATCACCGTTTTCCAGGCGGTCGTTGTTCTCGCCCCTCGACACGGCAATACAGTAAGATGAAGGTCAACGACCACGCACGAATTTTCATCAGCTTAACCGAGGTTGACAAATGGATGAGCCAAAAATGAAAACCAGCCAAGTCATGTTTTGGCTAGCGTTCATCCTTCACCTGGGGATACTCCTGAGCGGCTTGGCGTTGCTTTGGGGCGGTTGGTCAAATTCACAAGACGGAAAGATGATCGCTGGTGCGATTCTCGTTGGTTGCAGTCAAATTGCACTTATCCAAAAAGGAAGTATTGATCCGCCCTGACTTGGCCGCCGATCCTTCCTGCTCACTTGTGGGCATTTGCCCACAGGTTCAACTTGTGGCAAATCTGCCACATGTTCCCGGTTGTGGACAGGTGTCCACAAGCGGCGCGAGTACCTTCTGGTCGAAGACTGTCAAAATAGGGTATGGACACCTGTCCACCCCCTTGTTTCTCACAAGTGAACATCCTGTAAATTAACGGGAAGTCACTTGTGGTAAATTTACCACAAGTCCAACTACGTCAATTGACGTAGTTAAAAGCCCCTCGCCGCACTGTTGGGCGCGGCGGGGCTGGGTGTTGGGCGTGCATTTCAAGAATTCCGCGTCCTCTCAAGCTCTGCCAGTAGGAATCGGCAGGCTGGCGTTGGCTCAATCAACCCTTCGCCGATCTCCTTCCCGGCACCGTCGATGGGACAGCACCGAAGGGCATAGATGAACCTGGGCATGGGGAAATCCCGTCCAGCGCGGCGTAGGTCAACCGCCGATCGCTCCAGTTGTCGCCAATGGTCCTGGGGGCTGGCCATGATCATCCCCGCGGTTAAAAGCTCGGCGCTGGTGATGTCTCCGGCCTCGCTGTGATGGCGTGTTTGAAGTTTTCCAACTCGCCCGATGCGCTTCCGTTGGGCTTGCGGTAGTAGACGACGGCGTGCTTCCAGAATGACGCCAGGATGCGTGAGACGGTGGGGCCTTTGTTCGCGTCGATGGATGGGGTGGGGAAGTGTCTGGCGGCCTTGCGCGATCCACTCGGCCACGACAACGCGGTAGCGGTCGCGTGACTCCTGTGAACCGTGCTGGCCAAGATAGACGGGCTTGCCGTTGATGGTGACGTAGGCGCGGCCGGATGACCTGTGGTGGCAATAGGACGGTTCGAGAGATTTGGGGCGGGACATGAGCGGTACTCCAAAAGGGATCGGAGTTATTCTGTCATTGACAGAAAAACCCTTTCCTGTTCTGGCCGCTCTGTCCAACGTGGGCAGGTTTGCAACTATTGCAATCGGCGTGTTTTGCGTTCAGGGTGACTGACGGGGCTCGAACCCGCGACCCCTAGGACCACAACCTAGTGCTCTACCAACTGAGCTACAGCCACCGTCTTATCTCCTCATTTTCCACGATCGCCACCACCTGTCAATACACGACAACGTACGAGCAAAGCCGCCCCGCAGGCTTATGGCCTCGGGGCGGCTTTGTTCGCGCACAACTTGCTGTGATGATCCCACTACACCGCCAGTTCCGCCTCCATCTCCCCAACATCGTCCGCTTCTGACGCGTGGGCATGTGCCGCCGCAGGTGCCACGGCCGGCATCACATGGCACGCCAGCATCACGCCCGCCACCATCAGATAGCTGAACGCCACCATCGGCGATTGCGCAATCCCGATGTGCTCGCCATGCATAAACCCGAAGAACGTCATCACCGCCCCGGCCGCCGCGAAGGCTGCCGCCTTCTGGAACTTCCGATCAATGATGAACACCGCTATCGCACCCAGCACCAAGCCGCCCAGAATCGAGCCACCGCCCAGCACGTGCAACCCTTGATACAGCACGCCTTCCCCTTTCATCTTCACGATGAGATCGGCCAGCGCTGCGGCGCTGAGCGCCGGAACCACCGTCCCCGCCGCCGCCAGCGCGCCGTTGATCATCGTCACGGCCCAGTTGGCCATGTGCGGCACCAGTGACAGCACGATGGCCGGTGCGTGCGCCTTGGGCGTTTCCTGGAATGCCTGGCTGCCGATCAACATGCCGATGTAAAGAAGGATCGGATAGATCGCCACTGTCGGGATCACTTCCAGCAGCACCGGCAAAATGCCCAGGAGCGCCAGGATCAACACCATCACGCCCGTCGCGGCCGAGTATCCCACCCGTCCGCCCATCGCCTTCCATCCCGGATGACCGATGTACACCGCGTTGATGAACGGGTTGCCCATGCAGCAGCCAATCAGGCTTACCACCCCGTCGGCCGTCAGCACGCGCGTCGTCGGGAAACTATCCCCCGCGACGGCCGCCGATTCCACGTTGTCCAGCGCCTCGACCAGGTCATAAATCCCAAACGGAATGGCCGTGACAAGAATAGTCCCGAGGAACTCAAACCCGCCAAAGACATGATTGAATGCCGGAATGGGGAGAGAGAATCCAAACCCCTGAATAGACTTCGACACGCCTGCCAGACTCAATCCGCCATAATTCAAGCCAAACAAGTTCGATCCCCAGGCGATGGCCGTTCCCACGCCAATCGCCACCAGCCCGGCCGGCACCTTGCCATATTTCACGCCTCCAAACCAGCTCGCCAGAATCACGGCAAAGCAGGTGACGCCGATCACCGGATTCAGAAACATCTCCAGCGCCGGCTTCATGGAGATAAAGGTGACCGACACGCCGGCCAGCGTTCCGAGCAGCGCCGCACGGGGCGTGATCTTCCGAATGATCGGGGCGACAAAGCCGCCGAGCATCAGCACAAAGCTCTGGATGAACACCCACGTCAGGCCCGCCTCCCAGCCTTTGATTGGCCCATGGGCGCGGGCAATCGGCCCCATGATGACGAACACAACGATAAACATGTGCGGCACGCTGATGCCCGAAGGCAGCGCGCACACATCCGTCCGTCCCGTCTTCTGCGCCATCCGATATGCCAGCCAGGCGTAATACATGGTGCTGAGAAACAGCATCATCCCGGTGGCCGGCAGGATGCGGTGGAAGATGATGTCGTCCGGCATCTTCAGCACGAACTTCAGCAAACCCGTCAACGTGAGAAGATTCACCAGGATGTTCGTGCCAAAGCCAAAAAAGGCATTCCAATCGCCTGGCACCCAGAGTTTTGGTTTGAGGACGTCCATAAAAATGCTCCAATATTCCGCTGGCGGTTGGTTTCGATGAAGTACGCGTTATTCGCCAAGTCAGCCAATCGCCCCCAGCACCTGCGCAGAACTCGACACCCAGCCGAAAATCCCGCCCTGTGCCTTGATCATCTTCAGCCCCATCTGCTGAAACTCCGGAAAATAAGACCCCACGCAATCTTCCGGCACCAGGCAGTCGTACCCCCGGTCATTCGCCTCGCGCACGGTGGTATTAACGCACACCTCAGTCGTCACTCCCGTCACGATCAATTGCTTGATCCCCTTGTTCTGAAGGATGGCATGAAGATCCGTCGCGAAAAACGCCCCCTTCCCCGGCTTGTCGATTACCGGCTCGGTCGGCAGTGGATAAAGCTCTGGAATAATGTCATGCCCCGCCTCGCCCCGCACGAGGATCCGCCCCATCGGCCCGGCGTCTCCGATGCACGTCTTGCTCCGCCCGCGCACCTTCTTGGCCGGCGGCAAATCCGTCAAATCCGCCCGATGCCCTTCGCGCGTGTGCAGCACCTGCAACCCTGCCTTGCGCCACATGGCCAGCAGCTTTCGATTCGGCTCAATCGTCCGCCGCAATTGCGAAACATCATTGCCCAGCATCTCCCCAAAACCGCCTGGCTCCAGAAAATCCCGCTGCATATCAATGATCAGGAGCGCACAGTGCGCCGGCGTAAACTCAAACGCATACGGCTCGGCATCAACACTGATCGTCCGACTCATATCCATGTGTAGTTGCTCCGTTCACGACCCGCAGTTCATCCGTGACCCGCGAAAGCGAGAGGAAAAAGTCGCTGGATTGTCTGAAATAGAATCAGTTCTCGAGCGCAAAACGCGGCGGCAACCCACCTCTAAAGCATTCCGTATGCCACCTCCCCGAAGGCGTTTATTGTACTGAAAATCACTGATAGCGGCGGCCCGCGCCGCCCCCTTCGCACCCCAACCACGATCACGCCTCCCCTGCAACTTTTTCAGGCAACCTTCGGTGACATCGGATTGTCAGCCGAGGCACAAGAAGCATTCGCGTAAGGCCGCGATCTCCAACCGTAGCATCGGCGTCCCACTGCGGGCCGCCCATGTCCCCAGACTCCACACAAAAAACAAACCCTTCCCCCTCTTCCTTCGTGTCTTCGTGACCTCGTGGTGAACTTCCTCCGTCCCCTCTAAGATTCCAGCGTCCGATAATATAAATTACCCATTTTCTCATTGCAATCTCATGACAGACTTTTAACATGACCCCCCGAGAGTCAAAGGAGGGGTGAACGCCAAGGGATGCCTCCCGCGGTTTTCGCCCGACATGCCAGCCGCCAGGGAAATGCGCCGCCGGGATGCTTCGCCACCGTCCCGCGTCGGAGGAGGCTACGCCGTGAAGGACAAATTGCAGCATATTTCGCCGGCGGTAAGGCAGCGGGTCACGCTCGTGGAGTCTCTCGAGTCGCGCGTGCTGCTGGCCGTCGTCAACCCCATCAACGGCAACGGCGACGGTTTGTCGGCGGCCTACTTCGGCGGGATCAATTTCAATACACTGAAGGCCACCCGGATCGACCCGGCCATCAACTATGGCTGGCCAGGCGGCGCAGCGCCGGGGGTGGGCACAACCCAGTTTTCGGTGCGGTGGTCAGGCCAAATCCAGCCGCGCTATACCGGGACTTATACACTCTATACAACCAGCGATGACGGGCTGCGGTTGTGGGTGAACAAGCAGAAGCTGATCGACGATTGGGGCCTGCACTCGTCTCGGCTGGACTCGGCCACGTTCAAGTTTACGGCCGGCCAGCGGCTTGACCTGAAGCTGGAGTATTTTCAGGCAACCGGTTCCTCCATCGTGAAATTGGAATGGGTCTCGCCAAATCAGAAGCGTGAGGTGGTCCCGAAGAGCCAGCTCTATTCGAGCGCGCCGGCCCCGGTGGCGCCGCCTCCGCCGGTGGTTGTGCCGCCGCCGCCAGTGAAAGTTCCACCGCCTCCGGCCACCGTTCCACCGCCGGTAACGGTCCCGCCGCCGCCAGTGACGGCCCCACCGCCGCCAAAGGTGCCGCCGCCGGTGACTGTTCCGCCTCCCCCAGTCAGTGTGCCGCCCGTGATTGTTCCACCCCCGCCGGTGACTGTTCCACCACCCCCGGTAAGCTTGCCGCCACCTCCGGTCACTGTTCCACCGCCTCCTGTTACGGTGCCTCCTCCCGTGACGGTCCCACCGCCTCCGGTCACTGTGCCCCCACCTCCGGCGACCGTGCCACCTCCCGTGACCGTTCCGCCACCCCCGGCCACGGTCCCACCGCCTCCTGTTCCTGTGCCTCCGCCTGTGACGGTTCCGCCCCCTCCGGTAACTGTGCCGCCCCCTCCGGCAACGGTTCCTCCGCCGCCGGTAAGTTTACCTGATCCGCCTCCTTCGCCGCCCGTGGATGTGACGCCGCCGGTGGTGTCGTTGCCGAGCCCGTTGCCGCCGGCGCCGCCCTCGCCCCCGACGGTGGTTGTGCCGCCAGTGGTGCCCCCTTCGCCGCCGGTGATACCGGATCCGCCGCCCGCGCCGCCGGTGGTTTCGCCAGATCCTCCACCTGCGCCGCCAGTCGTCGTGCCGCCACCGCCGCCAGTAGTCGTCCCCGATCCTCCACCGGCGCCACCGGTGGTTGTGCCACCGCCGCCAGTGGTGATAACCGATCCACCTCCCGCGCCGCCGGTGGTGATTCCTGATCCGCCCCCAGCGCCACCGGTGGTTGTGCCACCGCCGCCAGTGGCGATAACCGATCCACCTCCCGCGCCGCCGGTGGTGATTCCTGATCCGCCCCCAGCGCCGCCGGTGGTTGTGCCACCGCCGCCTGTGGTTGATAACCTGATCCACCTCCCGCGCCGCCGGTCGTCATTCCAGATCCGCCCCCTGCGCCTCCAGTGGTTGCGCCGCCACCGCCGCCTGTAGTCATCTCGGATCCTCCGCCAGCGCCGCCCGTGGTCGTGCCTGTTCCTCCACTTGCGCCGCCGGTGGTTTCGGTGCCCCCTTCGCCGCCCGTGCCGGGGTTGAATCTTGGGGTGAACCTGGACGCAAACGTGGATTGGTCAACATCCGAGGTCTGGGTGAACGCGGCCCACCTGCTGCGGCAGTGGGGGTTGCCGGATCGGCCCTGGGTGCCGAATGCCAATTTGAAGTTCAGCGCGGATGGCTATCCGCTCGCCGACGCGGCGGCGTTGACGTATCTGAATGACTACCCTGATGGCACCTGGCACTTCAGCTACACCGGATCGGCCACCCTCAGCTTCAGCGGCATCGGCAAGGCCGCCAATGTTGTCACCAACGGCAACCTCACGACCGGTGATCTCATCATCGATCGCTCCAGGGGCGGCCTGCTCAGCGTGATCGTCAGCGCGGTTGATCCGGCCAACCCGATGGACAACCTGCGACTGATTCCGCCGGGGTATTCCCCCGACACGACGCAGATCTTCAGCAACGATTTTCTGAAGCGGCTATCGGCGTTCAAGACGCTGCGTTTCATGGATTGGGAGAACACCAACGGCAACCCGCAGGTGAACTGGTCGGACCGCACGCTGCCGGGGCCGGCCATTCAAACCGGGCCGGCGGGGGTGGCGTATGAGTACATTATCGCGCTGGCGAACCAGACGGGGAAAGATCTCTGGGTGAACATCCCGGACATGGCCAGTGACGATTACATCCAGCAGATGGCGCAATTGTTTCACAGTCAGCTTCGGCCTGATGTGCATTTGTATCTGGAGTACAGCAACGAGCTATGGAACTTCGGCTTTGCACAGGCCAGCCGAAATGTGGCGATGGCCGCCAGCAATCCAGAGCTGACGGATCCCGGCGCCTTTGGCAAAGGGATGCAGCAGATCGCGTTCAAGGCGCACCAGATCGCGACGACGTTCAAGCAGGAGTTTGGGGATCGATCCGGCCAAATCCGAACGGTGCTGGCGGCGCAGGCGGCCAACTCCTTCTGGGCGACGATGGGGATGAATTACCTGGCGTCGCGGAAAGACCAGTGGGGAGAGCCAAGCTCGTATCTTTATGGGATTGCGATCGCGCCTTACGTCGGGTTTGACCAGAACACGTACGACAAACCAGGGCTGACGCTGGATACGCTTTTCAATGCAATGAATGCCGATCTGACAAACAACGTCGCAGGCATGATCGCGGCGCACAAGCAACTGGCCGATCAGTATGGTTTAAAGCTGGAGGCGTACGAGACGGGACAGAGCCTGGTGGCGCTGAACCCGAGCGTGGGGCAGAACGTCAACAGCCAGCTCAAGCTGGATGCGCAAAACGATCCGCGCATGGGGCAGCTTTACCAGAACCTGATCAACGTCTGGGTGAACGGTGGGGGCGACATTTTTGGCCATTATGGCTTGGTAGGCAGCCACTCGGATTGGGGCTCGTGGAGCCTGCTGGAGGACATCAACCAGGAGGGAAGCCCCAAGTGGGATGCGCTGCTGCGGGCGGTGCTGCCGGCCGGGGATGTGAATGCGGATGGGTCGGTGGATTACAGTGACTTTGCGATCCTCAAAGGCCACTATGGACAGGGTGGACAGTTTCTCGCCGATGGTGATTTGAATGGCGACGGGACTGTGGACGCCGCGGACCTGGCGCTGCTGCGACAGAGCATCCAGAACCTGACGCCCGATCAGGCCAGCATTGTCGCGAACTTTGGGACCTAAAGGCGTGCATGGAAAAGTCTCCATCAGGGCACGTTTCGCTGGCGGGCCGATTGCTGATTCTGCTTGCGCTGGGGCTGGGGATTTGTCTGGTGTTAGTGTCATTCGTGGTGTCTCCAGACCGTGTGGTGCGGGGGCTTTCGGGGTCCGAACCGGCGGCCCAGAAGCGGGCATCGGCCATTGCCATGCTGGCGCGGGCGCGGGTGATGGGCGGGGGATATTTGACACTGGCCGTGGTGGGGTTTGTGCGGCGGCGGCGATTGGCCGGGCGGTTGGATGAAGTGCGGGATTCTTTTGCTCAATTGAAAGCACGGGGGCAGTGCCGGGTGGCGCTGGCTTGGAGGGAATCGCGGTGGGAATTTTATGTGGTGGGCCTTTTGACGGCAGTTGGGGTGCTGCTGCGATGGCGGGGGCTGGGGCGGCCGATGGGGCACGATGAGGCGGTGAGTTGGCTGTCGTTTGCCCGTAAAGGTTTTGCCACGACGTTGATGACGTATGCGACGAACAACCATGTTTTTCATAACCTGTTGATGGGAGTGTCGGCGCGGGTGCTTGGGCATGGGCCGGCCGCGCTGCGGACGCCGGCGTTTGTGGCGGGGTGTGCGATGGTTCCGCTGACTTATCTTGCCGGGCGGGCGCTTTGGAATCGGCCGGCGGGAGTGTTTGCGGCCGGGGTTTGTGCGGTGTCGCCTTATTTCATTTTCTTCTCGACCAATGCGCGGGGCTACACGATATTGATTGACTGCTGGCTGATGATGCTGGTGCTGGCGCCGGTGGCGCTGGAGGGATCGCTGGCCGCGTGGGCGGGGATGGCGGTGGTGGGGGCGCTGGGGATGTTCACGGTGCCGGTGATGGTCTATCCGCTGCTGGCGATGGCGGGGTGGGTTGTGGTGGCTTCGTCGGGGAGGCGTGGGATATTGCCAAGGGCACTGAGGGCAGGGATTTTGATGGTGGGGCTGAGTGTATTGCTGTACACGCCGGCGATGGTGAAGACGGGATATCTGGCAATCGTAAGCAACGAGATGACGGCGCCGGCGAGCCTGCGGGCGTACTTTGATCAGGTGCCGGCCTGGGCGGGGCAGGTGTGGTGGTCGGCGGCCGATCCGGTTCCGGGGGTACTGGCGGTTTTGTTTGTGGCGATGCTGCTGGTTGATCTGCGGAGACGTCGCGAAGAGCTTCCGAGCGTGTGGGTGGGGGTATTGCTGGCGTTGCCGGTAGTGCTTTTTTTGCAGCGAATATTGCCGTTTCCGCGCGTGTTGAGTTTTTTATTTGTCGGCGGGTATCTGTCTGTTGGAGCTGGTTTGTGGAGGCTGGTGCAGGTGGTGGTGTCGGGGGTGAAGGGGCGGGCGGTGGTGTTTGGGGTGATCGTTGGAGCGGTGGTTGTGGGGCAGGGCTGGCGGGTGGCGCGGGGGCGGGGGCCGGTGATCAGGGAGTCGGGGGTTTGCGAGGATGCGCCGGCCATGGCGGTGTGGCTGCGGGAGCATACGGGCGGATCTGACGTGATCGCGCGATCGTTTTTGAGCCGGACGATTCTGGATTATTACTTTGAACTGGACGGATATCCGCCAGGACAGTTGTCGCAGACGCCAGCGTCGGCGGGACGGACGCTGCTGGTGATTGATGAGAATCGGACACTGGAAAGCGCGATGGCCGATGCGGGGATGGAGGGACTGACAAGCAAGGGGTGGGTGGAAGTAACGCACTTCGCGCACGGGGGGAGAGTGTATTCGGCAGGGCAATGAGCGGTTCATGCGCCCAGTCCGGTGAGGGAGCGCATGGATCGCAGTCTTGGAGACATCAAGTTCTGCCGGCCGAGTTGCCTACACAGCCGAGTGCTGGGTGATGGTTTTTTCGCGGTTGCTGAGGCTTCGCAGCCGGTTGATGGCCGTTAAATAAGCCAGGGCACTGGCTTCCAGGATATCGGTGCTGAGGCCGCGGCCGCGAATTTTTCGGTCGTTGTGATCGATCTCCACGTGTACTTCGCCAAGGGCGTCCTTGCCTTTGCTGACGGCGCGGATGCGATAGTCCAGGAGGCTGGCGCGGATGCCGGTGAGTCGCTGGATGGCGGAGTAGATGGCATCGACCGGACCGTCGCCGATGGAGGCGTCCTGGACGATCTGGCCGTTGCTGTCGGTTAAGGTGACGGTGGCGGTGGGGATGGTGTTGGAGCCGCTGGTGACCTGCAGGCCGGTCAATTGCCAGAGGCCGGCGCTCAGCTCCAGTTGATCGTCCACCAGCGCTTCGAGATCTTCGTCGAAGACTTCCTTTTTCTTGTCGGCCAGCGCTTTAAACTTGTCGAAGGCCGCGTTGATCTGCTCGTCGTTGATCTTGTAGCCCAGCTGCGTGACGCGATCGCGGAAGGCATGGCGGCCGCTGTGTTTTCCGAGCACGAGTGAAGATTTCGGGATGCCGACGGATGCGGGATCCATGATTTCGTAGGTCTCGCGATTTTTCAGGATGCCGTCCTGGTGAATTCCCGCTTCGTGCGCGAAGGCGTTCTCGCCAACCACGGCTTTATTGCGCGCGACGGCCAGGCCGGTGAGGGAGCTGACCATGCGGCTGGTGGGATAGATTTTGGTGGCGTCGATGCGGGTGGCGATTTTGTAGGCATCGGCGCGGACCTTGAGGGCCATCACCACTTCTTCAAGAGAGGCATTGCCGGCGCGCTCGCCGATGCCGTTGATGGTGCATTCGATCTGGCGTGCGCCGTTTTCAACGGCCGAGAGGGAGTTGGCGGCGGCCAGGCCCAGATCGTCGTGGCAATGGGCCGAGAGGATAATGCCGCGTTCTTTGAGGATGGGGAGCTTTCGCAGCAGGTGGGCGAAGATCTCGCCATAACCTCTGGGGGTGGCGTAGCCGACGGTGTCGGGGAGATTGATGGTGGTGGCGCCGGCTTCGGCGGCGGCGTGGGTGATTTCTTCGAGAAACTCCATCTCGGTGCGGCTGGCGTCTTCGGGGGAGAACTCCACGTCGCTGGTGTAGGCCAGCGCCTGCTGGATGGATTCCACGCTGATGCGGATGATGTCTTCCTTGCCTTTTTTGAGTTTGTGCTCGCGATGGATTTTGGAGGTGGCGCAGAAGACGTGGATGCGCGGGCGGCGCATGCTTGACGGCCTCGCCGGCGCGTTCGACGTCTTTGGGGGTGCAGCGCGACAGGCCGCAGACAGTGGCGTGGGTGATTTCGGCGGCCACGGCGCTGACGGCTTCGAAATCGCCCTGGGAGCTGATGGGAAAGCCGGCTTCGATGATGTCGACGCCGAGGAGTTCGAGCTGCCGGGCGATTTCCAGTTTTTCCTGAAGGTTGAGGGTTGCGCCGGGGATTGCTCGCCGTCTCGCAGGGTGGTGTCGAAGATTCGAATGGTTTCCATAACAGCTCCAGGAAAGGAGGTTGACCGTTGCACGCCAGCCTCAGTCTATGCCTTTGAGACGGCAGTAGAGTGAGAGGCGCATCAAAAGAAAAAGCCCTGCGATCTTTTCGGATCGCAGGGCTGTTCACACAAAGTTAAGCAGCAGGCCTACGATCGCGCGGACTTGATAAGTAGCCCACGAAGGGCAGGGGAAAGTCGAAGCGATTGTGCGGCGGCGTGCTGCATTGGGGAGGATTAGAGCGGATGGGAGGGTGAATGTCAATGATTGGTTGATTAAAACCCACCGCTAATTGTAGTGGCGAAATCATGTGCCTCGCAATTTCGGATGTCGAATAGCCCGCCGAAAACCTCCTATGCCGCGGCCATTGTTTACACCGTGCGACGCAGCTCCTGTCGAGGCGACGCGTTCATTTCACACACCAAAATAGTTGCGCGACCAGTTGGAGACAATCCCATAATTAAACGCCCTTGGATCACAAAGTGATCCTCCCAATCCTGGGACCGAGGATTGAACAGGGGCACTATCGCGCCAGTGTGCGGGTCAATGCCACTCAGGTTCGGGCCTTTATGGAGGTTGCAATGATGGCAGGCCAAAGCAAGATTCGAGGCAGCGGTTGGACCGTTGTGCTGTCGTGGGACGATATGTTCGACGTGAAATCTGACAAACGGACTGTCATTTTGATGGATGCGGCAATACTCACAACGGTTCGAAGCGCGGCGACGAACGAGGTTGCGTAAAGAAGTACCCAACGTCGTGTGGATCAGGAAACGTCGCCGGATGAAAGTGCCAACCGCGCTTTAATTTGTAGCACGTCGATCAGGTTGATTGCATTCACCAGCGCCTCGTACTCGGATTTTTCGTCGGCAGTTAAGATTCCTTCATTGCAACCGTTGGCGAGAAAGTCGATGCGTTCTTGAACCTGGGGGTCAGCCCGGAGCGCCAAAATGCGATTGGCCGCGTCTGCGGAAAGAGCGCGTCCCACCGGATCTAATACGCGGTCTAACAAATCGGTGGAGTACGACATGAGATGATTATACCACATCTGCGGAGGCCAGGATGGTCCGCATTCGCCGTAGCTTCACGGCGTGGGACTCAATGCAGCACCACGTACAGCGCGTCGGGCGGGAGCTTGATGCGTCCGCCGCCTTCGGCGGGTTCGATCGGCAGTTGCTTTACTTCCATGCCGTTGGCGTCCAATACGGCGGCTATCTTCAGGGTTGTGTTGTGAATGGTGATGGTGACATCGGCGTTTGCGATTTGCCACGGTTTGTGGCCGAAGTCATCCACCTGCTGGACGGCCATCGTCTGATTGCCGACTTTTTCGCGCACTTCGTGCGTCTTCCATCCTGTTGGTCTTTGGATTGTCCCGATCTGCACGAGAATTCGTGTCGAGGTGGCCAGGGGCTTGTCGTCCAGAGCGACGGCCAGCACTGTCGCGTAGTCGTTGGCGCTGGACAGTTCGATGTCGTGCAGTTTGAAGGCGCCGACCTTCTTGAGAAAGCCGGTTGCACCCTGTGCTTTTGGCGCGTTGAGGGTGCAGATGCCCTGGCCATAATCCCAGGCCAGTTCGCCGGTGTTGGATTTGACGATCTTGGTTTTGTCGTCGATGTACTTGGCCAGGTCCATCACCTTGCTTTGCGCTGGATCACCTCCGTATTTTGCGAGAACTGGCCCGACGAGAAACGCCAGCGGGTTGACGCCGTCTTTGATGTTGGATTTTTCCGCGATCTGTCCTTTGTCGCGGTTGGGGTCGAAGCCGGGATCTTCCGCGATGATCGGCATGCGCCTCTGCATGATGTCGGC
The DNA here is from genome assembly GCA_963788015.1 of uncultured Phycisphaerales bacterium. Classification (GTDB taxonomy): domain Bacteria; phylum Planctomycetota; class Phycisphaerae; order Tepidisphaerales; family Tepidisphaeraceae; genus JBBRHH01. The sequence continues at coordinate 320,578 of CAWBEY010000001.1, read as the reverse complement.
CAGCGCCCGGCTTTCGACGACCGCCGGCTCGCCCTTCTTTACGTAGCCTTTGCGGTACATCAGCGCTGCAGCCGGCCATTGCCCGGCGAGCATCGGGGTCGTGCAGACCCACTTGCCTTCTGAAGGCATGTAGCCGTTGGCGCTGCCGGGATGACGCCAGTCTTCAGAGCCGGTGGCGAACCAGAAATATCCGGCGACGCCGGTCAGCGACTGATAGGCGGCCACCAGAAATGGTCCTTCGGACTGATACCCCAGTGGCGGCACCCAGGAGCTTTCGGTGATGATGATTGGGTAGCCGTCCACCTGCTTCAGGCCCACCGGAAAATCGCGCGGCGCCAGCAGGCAGGAGAGATCGAGAAACTTATCACCTTTGCAGATCGCCCAGCCGTTGTTGGCGCCGCCGTGGTAGGGCGAGTAGTAACGGTTGACGGCCATGACTTCGTTGGGCGTGTAAGAGTAGCGTTCGGCGTCGAGTAGCCGCACGTTGTCGGCCGTGCGCCAGTTGCCGGCGTTTACCAATGATTTGCAGCCCAGTTCCTTGTGGATGTAGTCGCCCATCATCTGATTGAAGGTGCGCATGGTCTCGGTATAAAACTCGACCTGGTCGGCCACGCGCTTGCCCACGCCGCCGGTGCGGTTCTGGGTCATCTGCCACACGATGTTGAGCGCAGCCTGCCCATGTTCAAAATCATCGGGCGCATCTTCGTTGGGCGGCACGGTTGCGCCCTCCCATGCGGTCTTCGCTTTCTCCAGTGATCCGTACTTTTTCTTGAGAAACTCGCCGTATTGCCGGCGGAGTTCGGCCTTGGCTGGGCCTTTGATGTTGCCGATTGTCCAGAAGAGCATCGAGTCTTCGTTCTGAAGCTCGACAATCGCCAGGGACGGATCTTCCCCAAGGGCCATTCCCGTGTGCGGGTTCTTTTCCGTCAGCGCGATTTTCATCCACGCCTTGTAGGCATCCTGAAGATTCTTATCGAAGAACAGCAGCCCTTGTGAATCGCCCTGGCTTTCAAGGCGTCCCATCGCCGGGGTGATCTTGGAGGCGGCGGCCCAATAGGGGCTGAAGATGGTGTAGATGCCCTCCTTCTTCATGGCCGCCACGGTGCGCCAGAGGCCGTCCAGTTCGGTGCGGTTGACGTCGGTGATTTTCTGTCCGGCGATTGGCCCGAGGCTGCAATGAACGCGCACGACGTTGATGCCGCGCTTGGCCAGCCAGCGAGCATGACGGTTCAGGTCCGGCTGGCCTTCGGATCCTTTGTTCCACGCGCCATCGCCTACGGCCCAGAAGCGGATCGGCTCGCCGTTGCCGCGCAAACTGATTGCCATCGGGAGATCGCTGGATGAAGCCGGTCTCGCCCGCGACCTTCTCGTTCAAGTCGCGAAGGTCCAGAAGCGCCTGCGGGCTGAAGGCGTCTTTGGCCGGCTCAAACGGCCAGGTTCCCGGCGCATCTTGAGCCGCGTAAACAGGTAAACCCACCGCCAGAACACCCGTCCACAAAAGCGCCGCTACATAGGTCAATTTCGACAACTTCATCTCCTCGGAATTCAATCGCGTGATGCGCCATGCGGTGATATCAGCAAATCTATTTCCCGGCCAGCGGGGTTCCATTGAGTACGACGTTGGTGATGTTGAGATTTTCGATGTTGGTGTGCTCGAAGGCCTCGCTCTTCACCTTCGCATCGATATTTTTCAAGGTGATGTCCTGGATGGTCGTGTTTTTGTTTCCCTGGATTGAACCCAAGGATGCGAACGCGCCTTTGATGTCGGAGACGCTTACGTTGCGAACGAGTGATGTAGGGGGCGGCTGACCTTTCAGATCGAAGAACTGCGTCCATGGACTCACGTCGAAAATCACGCCTGCCTGAAGGACAACCTCGCTGACGTGAATGTCCTCATAGAGTTGTGGCGTGTCGGGACGGAGCTTGAGATGGACAAGCGGCATATCGCCGGTGACGGTACATTTTTCCAAGACCACGTCGCGCACGATTGTGGCCTCGCTGCCGCAGGTGACGGCCGCGCCGCCATTCTTAAAAGTGCACCCGCTGATGCGAATGTGTTCGACGGGCGGGCTGTCCTTGTCGTCCATTGCAAAGGGGCCCTTGCTGCCTTTCAAGGCGATGCAGTCGTCATGCACGGCGAAGGTGCAGTTGCGGACGCTGACGTTCTGGCAACTGTCGATGTCCATGCCGTCGGTGCTGGGCGCACGTTTGTTGAGTCCAACGGCGGCATGAATGTCCAGCTTTTCGACAATCACATCGTGGCAGTGATAGAGGTGAAGGTTCCAGAACCCCGAGTCCTTGAAAGTGATCCCGCTGATGAGCACATCCTTGGAGTTCTGGATGAACACCAGACGCGGCCTCTCCACCTCGAGGTTGGTGCATTTGGGATTCTCTTTCCTGCGATTCCAGAAGGCGTCCCAGAAAACTTCGCCGCTGCCATCCAGCGTTCCCTGGCCGGTGATTTGGAGATGATCGACCGCGTCGGCGTTGACCAGCGCCGGCAGCCACGGCTCGAAATGGCCTTCGATCCGCGTCTTGCTTTTAGGATAGTCCCGCACGTCGGTCGAGCCTTTGAGAACGGCATTCTTCTCCAGGTGCAGATGGACGCCCGGGCGAAGAAGATCGCGCCGCTGAGAAAGACTCCTTCGGGAATGACGATGATCGCGCCGCCATCGGCGGCCGCTTTATCAATCAGAGTCTGAATGGCGACGGTGTTGAGGGTTTTTCCGTCGCCTACAGCGCCGAATTGGGTGATGGCGAGGCGGGTTGAGCCGGTGGCTGGACCCGCGTGTGCCACACTGAGGAATACGAACAGGATGAAGTGTCGATAGGCAAGCCGCATTGGTCATGCCGATCTTCGTCGGGAGATGACTAATGAGCAAATGACAGGGCGGCGCAGTAAAGCTACCTTTGTTTCCTTGGAGGATCGTGGGCTTCGAGGTTCAAGCCTGTCGGTGCGGGCATGGCGCCGGAAAGGTAGCCGCCGAACTGGTTCTGGCCGCGGGGGTTGGTGATGGTGCGATAGCCGACGACGGCGCAGAACCCGCCGGGGTTTTCGGTGCCTTTGCCCAGAAGCTGCGTCTCGTATTCTTCCAGAGACTGGAATGGGCCGAGGGCGAAGGATGGGTCGTACCAGGTTTCCCGGCCGTTGCAGCGAAGGCGGACGATGGCATGGTTGGCAAAGACGCCGTAGACCGGGCCGCCGTAGTCGCCCGGGCCGGTCTCGTCCGGCGTCACGCACGTCAGGAGTTTCCCAAGGGGTGAACATGGATGTGGTGTGCAGGTTCAGCTTGAACTTGAATGAGCCGGGATCGATCACATCGCCGGCCACCTCTCGGCATCCGGGAGTGAGGGAGGGAGTGGCGGACCATTTGAACGAGCGGACGAGAAGGCCGGTCGTGGAAGCGACCATGGTCCCGCCTCGGCCATTGGGGAGGGTGAAGGACGGCACGTTAATGTTGTGCTTTGGATCAAACTTCGGGCGGATGGCCTGCACAGTGCTGGCGATGCCGTGAATGGCGAAGGCTTCGCTGAGGAGGTCGGCCCAGCCAAAGCAACTTGCATCGAGGCGCGTCACCAGGTCTTGGGCATCGCGGTCGGTGTATTCGTCGGGGGCGGCGATTGGGCGGGCGTCGCGCCAGAAGGTGAGGCGCTGGCCGCGGGCGTTGGTGATGAGCAGGCCTTGCTTGAAGCTGGCGAAATATTTCCAGACGTTGTCACGGGCTTCGCTTTCGACGGCCGCGCCACCCACAAAGCAGGCGGCGTGATAATAAGACTCGCGAGCGATTCGATTGTGCGGCCGACCGGCAACGGCGTAGATGCAGACGGGCACGGTTTCGGCGCCGCTGAAATTCGGCGCGTAATGGGCACTGCCGCCAGTCCGAAACTCCCACGTCCAGCTTTCGCGGACGATGCCAACATTGAATAGAGGAAGCCCGCACACCGGTAGATCGACATTGGCCAAGCCAGTGTCGTCCAGAAGCACCAGAGTTTCCCGAACGCGTATCTCAGCCCCGCGGCGGGCTCGCACGTACACAGAAGTTTTTTGAGACGGCGATTTGAAGCCGGCGTGAATGTGGAGAGCGGGTGTTCCCAGGGTGTAGGCGGCGGTGGCGGCGGCGCGGGAGGTGAGATCGTGCGGCAGATTCAGGCCGCGCTTTGCGAGATCGACGGGGCAGGCGGGAGTGCAGTCATCGGTCAACACTGGATGGCCGCCGCTGGCGAAATAGCTGCGGGCCTGTCCGAAGGAGAGGTTGGTCAGATGCAGGGTGGCGACCTGGGGACGCTGGACCATTTGAACATCCTCGCCAAGGCCGACAGCGTGGAGATCCTTGGAAGACGCTCCTGGACGCGAAGGAGATGGAGAGACGGTTTGAATAACCATGGGTAAAACTTTCGGTGTTCAAAGCGCGTGGTCAGATCGGCCCGTTCGAGAAGCCCTTCACCAACAGTTACTAATACTACGCACCGTCCAAAATATTGTAACTGTTTGCAATAGCCCGATTTAACATAGGTACTTTTGCGGATATCCAAGTACGTTCTCACAAAAAGTTTGATTTCACCAGAAGCACGCTCGTTGGCCTTCAGAACGGCGTCTTCTGCGGTTCAACTGCTTGTTTGACTCGTGTAATCTGCGTCGTACCATTCGCCTTCCAGCAACCTCACCATGAGTATTTACGACGAACATGAGAGTATTGTGATCCGCCCGCGCGGGTGCGTGGTTTAGGGTTGCGCTGGATCGTCTGGATTTGGACACCCTGAAGCGCTGCTTCGGGGTTTTTTTGTTGGTGTGGTTCATGAGTGTTGCGGTCAACGATTCAGCCGACAGCCTTGACCTGCCTGCGGGCCGGGCGCTGGGGGAATTGCTTCGCCTGGCCGGGCCGACGGTGGCGCAGATGGGGTCGTACACGCTGATGCAGTTCATGGACACCTGGATGCTGGCGCGTCTGGGCGAGGCCGCTCCGACGGCGGCCAGCAACAGCGGGATGTTTGCGTTCTCGGTCATCAGCCTTGGGATGGGGGTGTTGTGGGTGGTGAATACGCTGGTGAGCCAGAGCTTTGGCCGGAAAGACTACGCAGATTGCGGGCGCTATCTCTGGCAGGGCGTCTGGTTCTCGATGGCGTTTGCGCTGTTGCTTCTGCCGTTGCTGCTGCTGGTGGAAGGCTTATTCAAGCACCTGGGCCATACGCATGAATTGGTGACGATGGAGGGGGCGTATCTGCGGATCGTGGTGGGGCTTTCGGTTTTCAAATTGGTGGGGACGGCGTTTGCGCAGTTTCTGCTGGCGATCAATCGGCCTAACGATGTTTTCATTGGAACGTTCGTGGGGGTGGCGGTGAATGTGCTGGCGGCGTGGGTGCTGATCCTTGGGCATTGGGGCGTGAAGTCGATGGGAGTGGCGGGCGCGGCGTGGGCTCAGAACATCGGCGTGCTGGTGGAAATGACGGCGATGATCCTGTTCGCGGCTCGGCCAAGCGTGCGCAAGCAGTTCAACCTGCGGGATTGGCGGCCGCGCCTGGTTCAGATCAAGACGCTGTTGTTCGTGGGGATTCCTTCGGGGGTGCAAGTGGTGGCCGACGTGCTGGCGTGGTCGCTCTTTGGGGCGTGGGTGATGGCGCAATTTGCGACCAAGGCGATGGCCGCCAACACGTTTATGTTTCGGTATATGGTGGTGAGCTTCATGCCCGCCTTCGGGATCAGCGCGGCCGTCACGGCGCTGGTTGGCCGCTACATCGGCATGGGGAGGCCGGACATCGCTCAAAAGCGGGCCAATCTCGCCTTTGGCGTGACGGCGACGTACATGGTGGCCTGCGGCGTCTTTTTTTTCCTGGGGCGAAACGTCCTGATCCGCGTGTTTACCAGCGACCCTGAAACGCTTGCGATGGGTGCGACGTTGCTCATCTTCTGCGGCCGTCTACCAGTTCTTCGATGCACTCTACATCACCTACAACGGGCGCTCGCGGCGCGGGAGATACGTTCGTGCCGGCCGTCGCCACGGCGGTGTTAAACTGGAGCCTGACGGTATTTGGCGGATATCTCGTCGCACGCTATTTGCCACGCTTTGGGCCGGCCGGGCCGTGGACAGTGGCGACATTTTATGGCGCTGTCCTGGGCCTTTACATTTACGTGCGGTTCAGGCGCGGGAGGTGGAAACTGATCCAACTGGAAGGGAGGTCGGCCTCGAATGTGGAAGGGGATTCCGATAGATTTGCTCAATTGCAAAAGGCACGGACGAACGCGGTTGGGGAAGGATGATTGATAAGATGAGCACCGAGACACCGACCAAAAAAAGTTACAAAGAGACCCTGAACCTGCCGCAGACGCCTTTTGCGATGGAGGCCAAGCTCGTGCAGAACGAGCCAGCGCGGCTGGCCAAGTGGCAGGCGATGGGGCTGTATCAAAGGCTGATGGAGGCGCGGGCTGGCGGGGAGAAATGGGTGCTGCACGACGGGCCGCCTTTTGCGAACGGGGACATCCACATCGGTCACGTGATCAACAAGACGTTGAAGGACGTGGTGCAGCGGTTTCGCTCAATGCAGGGAAAGCAGACGCCCTATGTGCCCGGATGGGATTGCCATGGATTGCCCATCGAGCACAAGATCCAGGAGGAGCTCGGGCCAAAGCTGCGGGAAATGTCGGTCAGCGACGTGCGCAAGCTGTGCTTCGAGTACGCACAGAAATTTGTGGGGATCCAGTCAGAGCAGTTTCAGCGGCTGGGGATTCTTGGCCAGTGGGACAAGCCGTACCTGACGATGGCGCCGGAGTATGAGGCTTCGACGCTGGAGGTGTTCGCAAAATTTGTTGAGGCGGGGCTGGTTTATAAGAAACTCAAGCCGGTGCCCTGGTCGATCCAGAACCAGACGGCGCTGGCGGATGCGGAACTGGAGTATAAGGACGTTGAAGATCCAAGTATTTTTGTCGAGTTTCTCGCGGAAAATCAGGCTTATCTGCGCGAGCAACTTGGGCTTTCTGACTTGGCTCCCGTTCACTTCCTGATCTGGACGACCACACCCTGGACGTTGCCCGCAAACCTGGCGGTGGCGGTGCATCCGGAGGTGAATTACATGTTTGTTCGCTACACGCGAGACCGGCACGAGCGCATCGGCGTCGTGGCGGCCGACCTGGTGGAGTCAGTTTTCAAAGGCCGGCGTGATGTTGAACTGGGTGAGACATTGAATATCGTCACCGGCCAGGAACTGGTGGCGTCGGGCGCCAGTTATGAGCATCCGTTTGTCGAGCGGGTGGGGAAACTTCTACCGGCCCTTTACGTCACCACGACCGACGGCACTGGCCTTGTCCATACCGCGCCCGGCCACGGTGAAGACGACTATCAGACTGGCGTTGCCAATGGGCTGGAGGTGTATTGTCCAGTGCAGGCCAATGGCAGGTTTGATCAGACGGCGCCGGAGTGGCTGCGCGGGAAAACGGTGTGGGAAGCCAACCCGTTGATCACGGCTCACCTGCGGGACAAGGGGCAACTGTTCGACGAGGTGAAAATCGTCCACAGCTACCCTCACGACTGGCGCAGCAAAAAGCCGGTGATCCTACGCGCGACGGAACAGTGGTTTGTGGGGGTGGACAAGCCGTTTACCACTTCGGCGAACACTTCCGATCGGCGCACGCTCCGAAACCGCGCGATAACGGCTGTGGGATCTACGAACTTCATCCCGGACTGGGGCAAGGCGCGGATGTTGGGGATGCTGGAATCCCGTCCCGACTGGTGCATCTCCCGCCAGCGCCTGGGGCTTGCCGATCCCGGTATTTTATAATGAGAAGGGTGATGCGCTGCTCACGCCGGATTCGGTTCGGGCGGTGGCCAAGCGGTTTGCGGAGAAAGGATCCGAAGCGTGGTTCAGCGATTCGCCGGCCGAGCTGTTGGGAGATTTCGCTCCTGGCCCCGACTTCCCCAAGGACAAGCTGCGCAAGGAGAAGGACATCTTTGATGTTTGGTTTGAGTCGGGGAGCAGTTGGAATGCGGTGTTAAGGAAGCGGCCGGAGTTGGCGTTTCCGGCGGATTTGTATCTGGAGGGTTCGGATCAGCATCGCGGGTGGTTTCAGTTGTCGCTGTTGCCGGCTGGGGGCGGCGGGGCAGGCCCCGTTCAAGCAAGTGCTGACGCATGGTTTTATCGTCAAGCCCGATGGCACGAAGGTCAGCAAGTCGGACAAGGAATATGTGACGGCCACGCAGGAGATCAGCCGTCATGGCGCGGATTTGCTGCGGCTTTGGTGCTGCAGTGTTGATTTTCAAACCGACATCCCTTCAAGCCCGAAGGTGATCCAGGAATTCGGCGACAAGTATCGCAAGATCCGCAATACCCTGCGGTATCTCATGTCGAATCTGTACGACTTTGACGTTGAGAAGGATGCCCAGGAACCGCCGGCCGCGAGCCTGGATGGGTGGGCGCTGGATCAGTTGGATACGCTCATCAACGACGTTACGGCGGCGTATGATGCGTATCAGCTACACCGGGCGTTTCGGCTGCTGCACGACTTTTGTGCGGTGCAGATCAGCGCGGTCTATGGCAACGCCATGAAGGACCGGCTTTACTGCGAAAGGCCTGATTCACCGCTTCGGCGGCGGTCGCAGACGGTGATGCACCGCATGCTGCTGGCGCTGACGAAGTTGCTGGCGCCAATGCTGGTGTTCACGGCTGACGAAGCCTGGGAGCACATCGCCGGCAAACCGGCCGATGAGCGGGACCTGGCGAGCGTACACCTGGCGCTCTTGCCCACGTCCTTGGGCAATACGGTGTCCGATCAGCAGCGCGAGGAGTGGAAGTTGCTGATGGAACTGCGGGATGAGGCGCTCTTGCAACTGGATGCGCTCAAGAAACAAGCGGGCCTGAACAAGGCGTCGGAGGCCCAGGTGGTTTATCAGATCAACGATGACCAGCTTCGGCGGCGATTGCAGGAGTATGGCGCAGATTTGGAGGACCTGGTGGGGGCTGGGCACCATACTTTTACGCAAGGTTCATCGGAGGCGAGAGCCGTGACGGTGAAGGTGGTCGATCAACGCGAGACATTCAAAGCGTGCGCCCGAAGCTGGAAACGCCGGCCTGACGTTGGCGATGATGCGGAGTATCCAGACCTGAGCCTGCGCGACGCGGCGGCAGTGCGGTCGCTGAAGAAATGAATGTTGTTGAGACGATGAACGTTCCCCCGATCAATCTCGCGGTGCTGATCAGCGGCGGCGGCACGACGCTCCAAAACCTGGTCGAGCACATCGCATCGGGATCGCTCAATGCGCAAGTGTCGCTAGTCATCGCATCTCGGTCTGATATTGCCGGCGTCGAGCGGGCGGAAGGCGGGGCTTACAACGTTTGTGGTTGATCGCCGCGCGATAGGCCCGGCGGAGTTTAGCGGCCGAATCTTTGAGCTCTGTGACGAACATCGCGTGGACCTGGTTTGCCTTGCTGGCTGGCTGTCATTGTTGAAGGTCCCGCAACACTACGCCGGCCGGGTGATGAACATTCATCCAGCGCCGCTTCCGAGCTTTGGTGGGCGGGGGCTTTATGGGGCGAAGGTGCATCAGGCCGTGATCGACCACGGCTGCAAGGTCTCTGGCTGCACCGTTCACTTCGTCGATGACGCCTACGACAACGGGCCGATTATTGTTCAGCGCTGCTGCCCAGTGCTGGACAACGACACGGCCGACACGCTCGCGCATCGGGTGTTTGAGGAAGAAAAGATCGCCTATCCGCAGGCGGTGCGATTGTATCAGGAGGGGAGGCTGACGCTCGCTGGCCGGCGCGTATTCGCGGTTCCTTTGCAGGAGATGCGGGGGGCTTAGACTTTCACGCGGCGTTGGCGGCGGAGGGCCATGATCGACGCGGCGGGGATCAGCAGGAACAACGTGCTGGGCTCGGGGATGGGGGCGAACTGGCTGTTGTGGTTGACGATCGACCACATGACGTTGTTGTTGGTATCGATGCCCCAACTGCCCAGAAAGGTGCCGAGATTTTCCTCGGTCACGTCATACTGGGTCACGAAATTCGACCAGCTTCCCTGGGTGACATCCTGCTTTGGATGCGGGCCTAGATAGTTGTTGATGACGGTCGTGCCCTGGCCGAAGTTGCCGGAGGTGGCTGGACGCCACAGATCGTCAGCGTCGGCGGACGGAGATCCAATCGATCCATCGGGGCCGGGATCGAGGTAGCCCAGGAAGAGGGGGCCGCTGGGCCAGGCTTCTTCGATTTGCTGGTCGCTCAGGCCGGCGGTGTCCTGGTAATCGAAAGCCTTCATCAACTGCGTTTCGTCGTATGTCATCTGGAGCGCGAAGACGTCGGTCTGGTGCGTGATGCCGTACCGCGTTGCGCCACCCGGGGCGAGGGCGATGCCGGTGAGGCTCAGGACGTCGCTCATCAGGCCGCTGGTGGGATTGGAGCCATCGATGGGTCCGTCGGTCGATTGGCCCGCGGTTTCGGAAAGGGTGCGGGTGCGCCAACCCATGTCTACAATGGTGGTTGAACTGGCGGTGCCCATCAGAATGGTGGCGGTGGTGCCCAGGTAAGGCGAGCCAGTATTCGGCGGGTCATTAGGAAACTGCTGACCAATCACATGAGTGGTGATGCCGGCGTAGCTTTGGCCGGCGAGGATCTGCCTGGTGTAGTGGTCGGGGGCAAAGCTAGTGAGGTTGTTGGAGTTGTCGGCCGTGAGTTGAGGGACATCAGCGTGGGCCACACAGGCCGGCAGGGACAGCGCAACCCCGCCCAGAACCCAGCGCCATCGGCGCGGCGAAGGACCATGGAAACCCGCTTGCGGCACGGTTAAATGCAGAGCTCGTTCGCTTTTGGTCAACATAGATGCCTACCCTCCGAACGACCAGCGGCGCGCATCGGATGCGCCACATCAAAATGACTCCTCCACCAAGGGACGTGCTTGAAGCGTTCCGAGGGCGCGGGCGCTCTACAGCGGCCGGGCAGAGGGATTGTACAACATATTTTATCGGACTCAACAATAGAAATTGAAAAATATTGTTGTTGTGTCTTCCCGCTTACGGCCGTGAGGGCGCATTCAGGGCTCACCGGGTGCGTTCGTAGAGGTCGAGCGGGGAGATTCGGCCAGGGAGGGTTGTGCGGCGGGTGTAGTGCTGCTGGAGATAATCCCACACGTCAGGATCGTCGCGGAGCATGAACTTTTCGTAGAGCACCATCACCCAAACCGGGCCGGGGCCGGCCTGCTCTTTTTCCTGGAGTTGCGATACCTTGAACGCGTAATCCACTGTCTGGGGGACCAGGTCGCCGTAGGCGTAGACGGCCTCGGGCGCACCCATATAGAGGACGATGACATGGGCATTGGGCGGGGCGGTCTTGCCGATCAAATCCATGCCGTTGCGGATGGGCTGATCTGGGACGTGGAGCATGTAGCGATACTGGAGGGAGGCGTTGAGGAGAAAGAGCGCGAGAAGGGCAACGGCAGCGATGCGAAGTGGCCGGCGTTGCCAGAGGGCGATGAAGATGGCCGTGAGGGCGGTGGCGTAAAGGAGGATGAGCCACGGAACAAAGCGCACTTCGCCGGCAGCGTGGGAGAGCAGGGGGGCGAAGAGGCCCAGGATGCTGGCGATGGTGAAAGTGGCGACGGCGGGGCGGAGGATGTTTTGCTTCCAGGCAAGGTAGACGCCGGCGATGAGGACGGCCAGCGGGAGCAGGAGCGAAAGCACGTCCGGGACATTGTGGCCGGCGTGGAGGTAGCCGGGGAGTTGCTGGAGGAACTCGGAGTAGGTGATGGTGGGATCGTTTGCTTCCTTGTAGTACTTGCGCATAGGCCCAAAGAGCGGGGCGTACAGGAGGGCGGCGAGGAGGCCGGCGACACACGCGGAACGCAACCAGCAGGCGAAAAGGTTTCGTCGGAGGAAGAGCATGGCCGCGCCATGGGCGGCGATGATGGTGAGGCAGATAGGGACGGTGTAGAGGGCGAGGGCGATGGTAATGGCGTAGCCCCAGGCCACGGGGCGGTTGCGGCTGGGGAGGAGATGGGTGGCGAGCGCGACCAGAAGCAGGACGAGAGTGTAGCCGCGGGCTTCGGTGCTGAAGGCGATGAGCCACGGCTGGAATGCGAGGATGAGTGCGATGAGAAGAGCGGCGAGGGGTTGAGCACGGCGGAGTGGCCAGGCGAGGACGAGGCCGACCAGAGAGCCCGCGAGCATTGCAGGCAATCGAAAGGCGGTTTCGCTGAACGACGCGCTGCCGGTGCCGATGGGGTGAAGGGGAGGCGGGTTGGTGGTGGGGCGGGGGCGGGGGATGAAGTGAAGGGCCTTGGCGGTGCTGAGAGAAAGCTTGGCCAGGAGAGAGTGGAGGACGTGGTTGTTGGGGTAGTAGGTTTTGCCGGCGATGGTTTTGGTGACGGGGACGTAGACGTAGCCTTTGAGTGAGGCCAGTTCATCGCACCAGCAGCTTTCGGCCGCCAGGGGCAGGCGGATGAAGAGGGCGAGGAGGAAGATCGTCAGGGCAATGAGAAGGTCGCGCCGGCGATGCTTGTCTCGCGACAACTCGGCAACGGGAGTGGGGGCATCGAACGTCATAAGAGCGTTATCGGATTGGGGAGGGGGTGGTGCTGAGCGATGTAATCACGGGGCTTTGGGGACTTCGAGAATCACGCCCTCGGGTGTTTCGAGAACGACGCGGGTTTTGAGCACGGCCTGAAGTTCTTCGAGCGTGGGGAGATCGTCGCGGTAGGGGATGAGCTTGTGGGCGAAGTAGACGATCAGGCCGCCGTTTTTCTGGAGGCGGCTGACCATCTCGTTCATCTGAGCGTCGTACTGTTTGTTTTCGCGCTTGGTGTAGTAATCCCACTTGTCCGGGGGTTCCCAGGCGAGGACGCCGTTGTAGAAATATATGGGGCTGATTTCGTTGGAGACGATCTGGCGGTTGGCGGGCTGGGTTTTTAAATACCCGAAGATCGCAGAGTTGGACCAGGGGGGGACCGCGAACATTTTGTATTCGTTGCGTGATTTGAGGGTCCAGCGGCCTGCGTTGGCGAAGCGGGCGGCGAGCATGACCAGAACGACAGCCATCACGCCGATCCAGATGGCGCTTCGCCACGGAACATAGGAGAGAAGGCGATCGACCCAGACGGTGGCGGCGATCATGACGACGAGGTAAAGCGGGAGAAGGATGCGACCGTCGAGGGGAGTGGCGGCGTCGAGGAACAGGACGGTGATCGCAACCAGAAGGGCGTAGAGAACAAAGAAGGTCGAGGTGACGAGAGTGAGTGGGGCGAGTTTTTCGCTGCGCGCGTTCCGGTGGGGCGACGCGTCCAGGAGACGGCGAGCAGGGCGTGGACGGCCAGGAGAAGGGCGGCGACAAGGCGTTTTGGGTGGTGACGATCAACCAGATCGGGCACGAACCAGTGCATGATCGTGCTAGCGCACTGGCGGAGTTTGTAGGCGTTGACCTTGTGGAAGGCGATCTCGCGGTCGGCGGCGGTGCCGGCGACGGCCAGGTTGTGGAGGGTCGAAGCGATGGAGGGAAGTGTGCAGATCACCCCAAAGAGAGCGGCGTCGATGAGCCGGCGTTTGAAGCTTCCGGGGCCCAGGGTCAGGATGCCGATAACGCCACAGCCGGCGAGCACGACGCCCGGGTAGCGGGTGAGGAGCGAAAGGCCGGCGGCGATGGCGGCGGCGATGAGCAGGCGCCGGCGGCCTTCTTCGAGATACGCGATGAGCCACCAGAGAGACAAAAGCATAAGAAAGAAGAAGGGGGGTTCGCTGGCGATGAGCGAGTGGTTGCGCAGCATGTCCACGTTGCAGATCACCAGGAGGCCGGCGATGACGCCGGGCCAGACGGTCTTAGCGTGCCGCGAGACGATGCGGGCCGCGAGAAAGGCGCTTGCGGCGAAGAAGAAGATGTTCATGCATCGGCCAAAGCGGACCACGCCGATGCCGAGGAGTTGGCCGATGGAGAGCAGCAGGGAGGTGAGGGGCGGGAAATGGGTCAGGGGGGTGAGGGCGCCGGTGCCGGAGGTTGTTTTGAGCCCATTGCCAGCCAGAAGATTCCAGGCACCGGCGATGTAGTCAACGGAATCAACGCCCACGCCCATGGCGTTGCCAGTGACGTAGGCCATGACGCAGGCGGCGAGGAGGGCGACGAGGGCGAGCATGAAGCACTGCTGGCGGCAGGTGGAGGCGGTTGATGTTGGCATCTCATTGAGCATGGTCATTGGTGGTGTTTCACCTGGGGTCTGAGGCGAGTGATATGCTAACGGCCAGATTTACTTTGACCATCGGTCAAAGCCGGGGCTGGGGCGCAGGTTCTTTTCAGGGAAGCGTGTCAGTGGTAAATCTGGCCGCATGTTGGATGGCCGGTATGTACTTCGACGAGCCTCCCTTGGGGAGATCATGGGGCTGCGTTATCGCATTCTGCGGGCGGGATTGCCGGCCGAGGCCGCGAACTTTGGGGGCGACGACGACCCGGCCACGCGGCATTACGGGGCCTTTGATGCGGCTCAGCCAGCGGTGGCGGCGGCGTGCCTGAGCTTTATGCAGGCCGCATGGGAGGGCGAGGCGGCGTGGCAACTGCGGGGCATGGCGGTGGCCGAGGATTGGCAGCGAACCGGGGTGGGGCGGGCGCTGCTGGAATATGCGCAGGCGGATTTGCACGAGACGTCGGAAATCAGGCGGCTTTGGTGCAATGCGCGCAAGCCGGCCGTGGGCTTTTATGAGAAGCTGGGATGGCGGGTGGCGTCGGAAGAGTTTGAGATTCCAACGGCCGGCCCGCACTTTCGGATGACGCGCCAGTGATGATGGGCAGCGGGGAAGGAGGGCGGTATCATTGGAGGCATGGAAGAACACGCTATTCTCACTGCGATCGGGGCTGATCGGCCGGGGTTGGTGGACGAGGTTTCGCGATTTATCTTTGAGCGTGGGGGCAATCTGGCGGATAGCCGGATGGTGAACCTGCGGGGGCAGTTTGCCATGATGGTGCTGTTTGGAGGGGAGGCCAAGACCATTGGACGCATTCGGAGCGAGCTTTGGCAGTTGGCCCAGGCAAGCGGCCTGCAGGCGGAGGTGCGGCCGGCGGGTGAGGTGGGCACTGGCACCGCGAGCGGCGGGGCGGGAGATTCGCTGCCGTATCGGCTGACGGCGACGGCGATCGATCAGCCGGGGCTTGTGCATCGATTTGCCAGTGTGTTGCGAGAACTTGCTGTAAACATCGAGAGCATGGACACCCGGCTGACCGCCGCCCCGTATACAGGGGCGCCGATGTTTGAGATGGAAATGATCCTCTCCGTGCCGCGAAAGACGGCTTTAGCAGATATCAGACAAAGATTATCTGTATTATCGGACGAATTAAATATTGACTTTTTACTGGGCGCGGTATGATATGTAGAGTTCGTCCGCCGGGGCTTTATTCGTTTTTGCAGTGAGAGGGTTTTCGATGCAATATCCCGGAGAAGTTTGCAGGGAAGACATCGACAAGCGTGAGGACGCCATCAAGGCGCACAAGCTGTGTGGTCATGCCATGTGCGGTTATGGCCGGATGGAGGCCGCCCTGCGCGAGTTGATTCGAGGTATCTCGGAAGCCGATTTCCGGGGTGAGATCGAACATAAGGGCGAAATCGGCTTGGATCGCTGGTAGAGCGAAGTGTCTCTCACCGTCGTCGTCGGTGGCGGCGGGTGATCGGTTGTTTGCTGCCGATGGTTCTGGGGCGGAGAGTGACGGGGGCGGGGTGGCCGGGGAGGATGGCGGGTTCCGATTGATTTGATGACGGGGCGGGCGGCGAGTTGTTGGAGCCTTGGCCGGGTTTCTCGGTGGTCCAGTCGGCCGGGGTGGGGCTTTGCTCGAAGCCTTCGAGGGTGGCGGGGAGAATCAGCATATTAATTAATTCTTCGACCTTGCTGAGCTGATCGCCCTGCTCGCGGGTGACGAATGTGAACGCCTTGCCGGCGGCCCCCATGCGGGCGGTTCGGCCGACGCGATGCACGTAAACCTCCGGATCGTCGGGGATATCGAAGTTGATGATGTGGCTGATGTCGGCCACATCAATGCCGCGGCTGGCCAGATCGGTGGCGACCAGCACATCGAACTTGCCGCCCCTGAAACCTTTCATCACGCGCTCGCGCTTGGACTGCACCAGGTTGCCGTGAATTTCGCGGCATTCAATGCCATCGGCGTGCAGCTTCTTGGCCAGCTTCTGTGCGCCATGCTTGGTTTTGCAGAAGACAATGGCAAGATCCGGGTTTTCCTTGATGAGGAGCATGCGCAGAAGGCGGTATTTGTCCCAAGGCTGGACCGGGAAATAAAACTGCTCGACGCTGGCGACGGTGGGCTTTTCGTCGGAGCCGGGGGCGATGAGCTTCTCAACTGGCTCGCGCATGTATTGGCGGCCAAGGCGCTCGATTTCGCCGTCGATGGTGGCCGAGACGAACATGGTTTGATGGGTGCGAGGAGCATCGCCATCCGCATTGTCACCAGATGATTCAGCACGCCGCACGCCCTTTCACCCGGCCAAGGATGTTGCGGATGTCATCGCGGAAGCCGATGTCGAGCATGCGATCCACTTCGTCCAGCACCACGAAGCGGATGTTGGAGAAGTTGATGAGGCGGCGGTCGAGGAGGTCGATGACCCGGCCGGGCGTGCCAACCAGCACCTGCGGCTCGGTCTTGAGAAACTTCGCCTGGGCCATGATTTTCTGCCCGCCATAGACGGCGATGGAGCGGATCGGCGTGAACTGGGCAAGACGCTTGAATTCCTCCTCGACCTGAACCGCAAGCTCGCGGGTGGGGACGAGGATGATCGCCTGCGTGGAGCGGGAGCGTTCACAGCCCTTGGATAATGGGGATGCTGAAGGCGGCCGTTTTGCCGGTGCCGGTGCGTGCCTGGCCAAGAATATCCACGCCCGCCAGCGCGCGGGGATGAGGAGGGACTGGATGTCGGAAGGGGTGGTGAACTTGGCCTCGGCCAGAGCACGGAGGATGGAAGGTCGGATGCCGAGTGCGGCAAAGAGTTCGGGGACAGGGGGGTGTTCGGTCTTGTCGCTCAAGCGGCTTGTCCTTTCGGGGTGGTGCGGAGAATAGGGTGGGGGATTGTACAGGGGGGTGGGGGGAGGCTCAAGGTGGGGAGTGGAGGAAGGAGAACTAGAGATTGCTACCGGGAAGCCACGGAGGATCCAATTGGAGGGTGGGGATTGATTCGTCGGTGCATCGGTGCATTAACGCATTGAAATGCTCAGCGGAATTTGCCGGTCGATAAGAGGACTTGTCGTGCGGCGAGGCGATAGGGGTGATTGATTGCAAGCACATCGATTGTGGCCCTCCCGACAGCGGTTGCGCCCCGTAATATCGGACCCTGCCAGAAAAAATGCCGTGACCATAAGTCGCGGCGGGGATTGAAGAGACGGGTGCGCTTTCTCGAACGCTGGTCAATGCCGGCAATGTTGGGGCCTTTTGAAAGATTACACCGCCCACAGCAGAGGGCAAGATTGCTGCTTGTCGTTCTGCCGCCATGTTGACGCGCGATGATATGGTCAATGACATGCGGCAGATCAGAGTGGGCTTCGGGTAAGTGGCAGTATTCGCAAAGAGAAGCAGCGCGGAGCCTGACGGCGTGTTCAAGTTGCTTCTTCATGAAGACTACGCAGCAGGTTTCTGATCTCGCAAGGAGGCTTGGGCCTTTGCCTTGAGGATCATGAGCAAGTCATTCACATTGACATAGTCTTCCAACTGAGCGCGCTCCGAAACCGTCAACGTGCCGGCTTGTGCTTTGATGGACAATTTTTCGTATCGGGCTAAGTCTTTGCGCGGGAAGCGAAATTCCAAGACCTGGCGGGCGAGATCTTGTGAAAAGGTGCCGCGTTTCGGATTGATTACCCGCTCCAGAATGTCGGGATTTTTGAGCATGTGAAAAGTATAGCAAACCGCGGCGCAAAACTTCAACGTGTTCTGGCTCCGCGAATGAAGAAATGGCCGCAGGCCTTCTTTCAGGACCGCACGCGATCTTATTTTTCATCAGACTTCAGCTTGATCATGCTTTGGGGCGGATCTTCGGCGGGGACTTTTAAATCCTTTCGAAGTTGATCGAGTTGCTCGTGAAGATCTTTCTGGATCTGGGCGTAGTCGGTGTTGTCGTAGACGCTGGTGAGCTCGTGCGGATCGGTTTTGAGGTCGAACAGTTCCCAGTAGTTGAACTGTGGCTCGTAGAAATGGACCAGCTTGTAGCGGTCGGTGACGATGCCGTAGTGGCGGGCGACGTTGTGGACGGCCGGGTGTTCGTAGTAGTGGTAGTAGAAGCGATTTTCGCCAGTCGGCGGGGGTTTGGCCTTTGAGGATGGGGAGAAGGCTGCGGCCTTGCATGTCTGCGGGAACGTCCAGGCCGGCGGCGTCGGCGAAGGTTTCGGCGAAGTCGAGGTTGGAGACGATGTCGGTGTTGATGGAGGCGGGCTTGATCGTTCCCGGCCAGCGGATGAGGAGGGGAGTGCGGAGGGATTCTTCGAAGATCCAGCGCTTGTCGAACCAGCCATGCTCGCCGAGATAGAAGCCCTGATCGGAGGAGTAGACGACGATGGTGTTTTGTTCCAGGCCGGCGGATTTGAGGTAGTCGAGGAGCTGGCCGACGCTTTCATCGACGGAGGCGATGGTGGCGAGGTAGTCGTGCATGTAGCGCTGGTATTTCCAGCGCACCAGGTCCTTCCCCTGGGGGTTTAGCTTCAGGAAGTCGGCGTTGCGGGGATCGTAGTAGGCATCCCATTGTTTGCGCTGCTCGGCCGTGAGGGCGGCCGGTGCGAGAAACTTGAGATCGCGCTTGGTCATGGTGGTGGCGATGGTCATGTCCTGCTCGTGCTCGGCCTTGCCTCGGCCGGCGTAGTCGTCGAAGAGGGTGGGTGGTTCGGGGAAGGTGACGCCATCAAAGAGGGAAAGGTTCTTGAGGTTGGGCTCCCATTCGCGGTGGGGTGCTTTGTGCTGGCACATGAGGAGGAACGGCTTGGAGGGATCTCGCTGGTTTTTAAGCCAGTCGAGGGAGGCGTCGGTGATGATGTCGGTGACGTAGCCGGGGATCTTAATCTTCTGGCCGTTGCGGAACATCGGGGGGTTGTAGTACTGGCCCTGACCGGGAAGGATTTGCCAGAAGTCGAAGCCGGTGGGATCGGATTCCAGGTGCCATTTGCCGACGACAGCGGTCTGGTAGCCGGCCGCGTGGAGGAGCTTGGGGAGTGTTTGCTGAGTGCCGTCAAAGCGACTGTTGTAATTGTTGTAGAAGCCATTGAGGTGGCTGTATTTTCCGGTAAGGACGCAGGCGCGGCTTGGGCCGCAGAGGGAGTAGGTGGTGAGGCAGCGGTCGAAGCGCATGCCTTCGGCCGCGAGGCGGTCGATGTTGGGGGTTTTGTTGAGGTTGTGGCCATAGGCGCTGACGGCCTGATAGGCGTGATCGTCGCTGAAGATGAAGAGGATGTTGGGTCGCAAATCGGCCGCGCGGGCGAAGGTGGGGAGGAGCAGGAGGAAAAGGAGGAAGAATAGCTGGCGAGTTTGGGTTGACATGATTTGGAATGATGCCATCCGAGGGGCCGCAGGGGTAGAGGAGGAAAGCTTTTTATGGGGAGAAATTATGGTGCGACGACTTCGCGTCTATTTTCTCCGCATCTTCCCGGCCAGGCTTGCCACTACTGTGACCAACTCTGAAGGGTCGACCGGCTTGGCGATGTGCGATTGATAGCCGGCGATCAGGGCTCTTCGGCGGTCTTCGGACCGGGCGAAGGCCGTGAGGGCGGCGGCGGGGGTTTCGCCGCCCTGGCCTGGTGCAAGCTCGCGCACCTGGCGGATCAGGTCGTAGCCGTCTTGATCCGGCATTCAGATATCGCTCAGGAGCACATCGGGCCGCTCTTTTTGAAGCAGGACCAGCGCCTCGGTCGCGTCGGCGGCCGTGATGACCCGGCCGTGGCAGTCTTCCAGCAGGCGCTTCACCAGATCGCGCGCATCACGCTCATCATCGACCACGAGAATGCACACGTTCTCCAGCATTCGCTCGTTACAAATAATATTTGAATCACCGTTTGCCTGGAGGGCGCGCGGGTGTTGGCGGGTAGGGTCGGGTGAATCATGTTGAACGATGACGAGGGGGAGTTCCACGCTGAAGCTCGCGCCCTGGCCTTCTCCAGCGCTCTTTGCGCGAACGGTGCCGCCGTGAAGCTCGACGATATTTTTGACGATGGCCAGGCCGATTCCAAGGCCGCCGTGCTTGCGGGTGGTGCTGCTGTCGGCCTGGCGGAAACGATCGAAGACGTGGGGCAAAAATTCAGGTGAGATTCCGATACCGGTGTCGGTGACGGTCATTTCCACATGGGAATTGACGCGCTCCAGCGACAGTTGGACCTTGCCGCCTTTTGACGTGAACTTTACGGCGTTGGTTAAGAGGTTCCAGACAACCTGTTGAAGACGGGCGGGATCGCCCCGCACCGGCCCGACGCGGGTGTCCAACACAGTTTCGATGCGAACCTCGCGTGCTTCGGCTGTCGGCCGGACTGACAAGACAGCATTTTTGATGACCTCGGCCATATCAACGCGCTGAACGTCGATCCTCAGCTTTCCCGAGACGATGCGGCTTAGATCGAGCAGATCTTCGACCAGTTGCACCTGAACGCGTGCGTTGCGTTCGATGACCGAGAGGCCCTCGGCCACCTCCTCCTCGCCCGCGGGCTGACGCCGGAGCAACTGTCTCCAGCCCAGGATGGCGTTTAGCGGTGTGCGCAGCTCGTGGCTTAATGTGGTGAGGAAGTCGTCTTTGAGGCGGCTGGCGGCTTCGGCCTGGGATCGTGCACCGCGTTCGCTTTCGAGAAGCCGCTCGCGTTCCTCGGCGGCCAGGTGCTGGCGCGATACATCAATGGTGATTCCGTCGAAGCGCGTCGGGCTGCCCGATTCGTCGTAATAAGCCCGGCCTTTTGCGCGGATCCACCGCAAGCGGCCATCGGGCGCCACCGTCCGGTACTCCACGTCGTAACTCTGATGCTCAAACACCGCTTTCTCGACGGCTTGTCGAGTGTTGTCGCGGTCATCGGGATGAATGGTGGCGTAGAACAGGTCGAAGTCGATCTCCGCTTCAGGGGGAAGCCAGAAGTGATTCTTGCAGGTGGCGTTCCATTCGATCCGGCCAAGCGGCATCGGGCAGTAGAAGGTGCCAATCTCCGCGGCTTCAACGGCCAGGGCCAGACGTTCGCGGGCATGGGCAAGGGCTTGCTCGCTACGAAGTTGATTCTCGATATCGGTGTTGGTGCCAAACCAGAAGAGCACTTCAGCCTTGTCATTCTTGAGTGGCATCGCACGCGAGAGGTGAACGCGCATTTCGCCATCGTGGCGGCGCAGCGGAAACGAATCCTCCCAGGGACTTCCAGCGGCGATGGCGGCCTTCCACTTTTCCATCACGCGGGGGAGTTCTTTTGGATCGTGAACGCTCTGCCAGCCCCAACCCTCCATATCCGCCAGTGTAGCGCCTGTATAGTCAAACCAGCGCTGGTTGTACCAGAAGATCGAGCCGTCAGGCCGGGCCATCCAGGCAAGCTGTGGGATGGAGTTGGCAACGAGGCGGAAGCGCTCCTCGGTTTCCTGGAGGGCAGTGTTGCTGCGCTGCAAATCGGCCGTGCGCTGGGCAACCGTCGTCTCCAGATCGGCACGGCTGGGAAGCGCGAGCGCTTCAGGGATAAGCGGCCAAAGCGCCACGGCCGTCACAACTGAAAGAAGAGCGGTGAACAATTTGACGATGCCATCGATTTTGTAAAACGGTTTCCAGAGGTCGAGCACGCCGAAGATGTGCGTGGTTCCGCAAGCGAGGATGAAGCCTGCGAACAGCCAGAAAACCCACCCGAAAGCGATATCCTTTCGGCGGCGGATGAAATACACCAACGCCACCGGGATGGAATAGTAAGAAGCGGCGATAAGCAGATCGGAAACGAAATGAAGCCATATCACCGGCGTCTCATAGGCCATGCACATTCGGCGTGGCATGTAGACCTTGAACAAATTCGCGAAGAAATTTGGGTTGGCGCGAGAGGAGACGTTTGACCCAACTGGTGCGGGCGAAGCGAGTGAAAGAAATATCCAGGTGGCGAGAAGGAGCAAGACCCCCGTCAGCACGGCGCTCGACAACCAGAAACGACTTCTTGTCATTGTCATTCATGCCTCGGACGTTGAGAGGGACACGACCGCCCGGCCGCGAACGTTTCGCTAAAACCGTCGAACTTCATAGCGTGGTCAAACGGTCATTTCCAGTTCGGGGCGGAGTTTTGCGTTGCGCGTGCGGACGGCATGATGTGCTCGACATGAAATGTTGCGCCTTGGAGTGCTTGGTGCATCCGACTCCAATTCCTCGCGCTCGTCGCCGCTGCAGTAGTCGATAAACTTCTGGGGGAACTTTGGCCGGGTCAGGCCGAGAGTGGGGAGGGTCTGGGCGATTTGCTTTCGCCCGCCATTACCGGCCTCAACTCAATCTCGGATCGAAGCGGTACGGCTGGGGCTTCCCGATGGACACCTTTGCGAAGTCAGGGTGTGCGGGGTTGAGCAGGTAGTTGTTCTCGGCGGGCACGACTACGCTGGGAATCTGCAGGACGGCAGATTCGCCGGCCGCCACCCATGCATCGCCGATGGCGCGGACGCTGGCCGGCGTGGGGCGGCGATTCCAGTTGGGCGGCAGGGTCTTAAGGTTCAGCACCTTGATCAGCGATTCATCAAACGTGACAGGAATCAGGCGGTAGTGCTGGAGCAGCTCACTGTCTTCCAGGTGGACCAGCAATTCCAGTACGGCCAAAGCCTGCGAGCCCGCGGTATAGACCATCCGCGTCCCCTTGCTGTTCCAGCGGCCTCCGAAGCGGTGCGCGCCCCTCGCCGTCGAAGGCGCGTAGCGGCGTGCCTGGCCTTAACAATCCGCCAGGCAGTGATGCTCAAGTGAACACTCCGTGTTCCAGGCGGCCGATCAGGTCTTCCACTTCCCGTGCCCCGATCTCGGTGCGGGCGAAGTCCAGCGGGGGAGAATTGTTCAGTTCCTTGGTGGGCGTTGTCAGCCAGCGCCGAGCTTGATCGGCGTCGCCCTCGAATAGCTCAACTGTTTTTTCATAGACGTTGGAAATGCGCAGGAGCGCTCCGACTCGTCAGGCCGGAGGCGGCCGGTGGCCTTGCGACGCATAAGCGTCCGCTGAGGCAGTTGCACCAGATCGGCGATCGTCGCGATGGAAAGGCCGCTTTGCTTGTGGAAGCGAATCAGAGCGGCATAGGGAAAGCCCTTCTGCACTTGTCTCACCATCTGAATGGTACTGTCGCCGTGCAGGCCGAGTGCTTGGCCGCGCTGCGCTCGCGGCTTAAAACGCTGCGCATGGCGCGACGGCGCGGGCATGTTCTGTGTGTTAGCCATACCCGATAGAGTAAGTGCCCTGTGCCATCATGTCCATGCATTTCTGCCAACTGCCAACTACGTCAACGCGATCGAATTGGTCAATAAGTGATGAGTTTCTGGCGGAACTTTTGGGAGACTACGGGCAAGGTGGCAAGGGCTTGAGCAATGCGGCGGCCGGCGCCGTTGCCGGCGTAGGGGTTGTTTTTGGGGGTGCGGCGGGAGCGTTCCTGGGTATGGAGGCGGTGGAGGGCCGGCGCAGTTTGCGTGTGGACCAATGGCTGTGGATGACATTTGCGGGCCGCTCTCGCCCAGCTTGCCGGGGGCCAATGTCTAATGTCGGGGTGGCGAAAGCGGCGGACTCGATGATCCCGCTGGAACTGTTGCCGATGAGGGCGGCGGCGTTCGCCAGGAGCGAGAGGTAGAGGTCGCGCGGAACGTCGGGGAGGATGGTGACGATCTCGCTCTTCGCGCTGGACCAGGCTCGTAAAATCCCGGCCGCGCCGGGGTCGTTGTTGGGGTGGATGATGACAATCTGCTCGAAGCCAGCTTCACGCGTGAGCTTGAGGAGGAGAGTGGCGCGGGCTTGCTCAATCTTCGGATCGGGATCGGTGGGGTGGAGAACCAGGAGGGCATAGCGCCGGCGGCGAAGAGCCGGAAAATTTTTAGTGAGCGTCTTCCAGGGAACGGCGGAGGCAGTGATTCCATCGTTGCCGGGGGAGCCGACGTGGTGAATGCGCCAGCGATCTTCGCCCATTCTTTCCAAACGATTAGCACTTTGCTTCGTGGCCGGGAAGTGAAGGTGGCTGAGCTTGGTGATGGCGTGGCGGAGCGAGTCGTCAAGCTGGCCCAGGGCACGGTCGCCGCCGTGGACGTGCGCGAGAATTCGATGCGAGAGATGCGCAGCCGAGGCGGCGGCAAAGGCTTCAACCCGGTCGCCCACGACGAGCACGACGTCCGACTCCAGGCGCTCATAAACTCGGGCCAGCCCAATGGTGGCCTGACCGGTGCGGACGGCGACGGACGTCGGATCGTTGGCCGGGGGCCAGGGGACGGTGGCGTCGATGTTCCACCCTTCGGATTTTAGCTGTGCAACCCCCCGGCCGTGGCGCGGGTCGAGGTGCATGCCGGTGGCAATGATCTGAAGCTCGAGATCGGGATGGCGCCGATCGCTTCGAAGC
This sequence comes from uncultured Phycisphaerales bacterium, assembly GCA_963788015.1. GTDB lineage: Bacteria > Planctomycetota > Phycisphaerae > Tepidisphaerales > Tepidisphaeraceae > JBBRHH01. Next base: position 296,089 of record CAWBEY010000001.1, on the reverse strand, counting down.
GCCGTGCGCATCAGCCCAAACTCGGCACGGGTGCCAGTAACGAAGCAAATGCGACGGGGCGGAGCTTTCATATCGATCTGATAGCAACGCGTTTCTAGGCCGCGACCGCAACGACCAGCATGTCCCATTCAAGCATCGTGCCCTCGGCAACGCCGTTCACCAGGCGCCGCCCCACCATCCTCGGTAGCATTGCGGCAGGAATACCAGTCCCCGGACGCTGAACCGTCAAGTCCTCTTCCCGAAGAACATCGCCCGCTCGAAGTCGCCCGGCGGGTCACGAGGCTTTGCCGGCTGACGCGCCGCACATCCTCCTCACCGGCCAGCACGCGCTTGCCGCCCCGGCCCATAAGGCAATGGGCCAGGCGAATCTGCTGGATGTATCGTTTGAATTGGTCCGGATCAGCGCTGGCGGCATGATCCGGCCCGGCCGCGCTGCGGTCGTACGTCAAGTGTTTTTCGATAACAACCGCCCCGGCCACCGTCGCCAACGCGCCGCTGCATTCTTCGCAGGTGTGATCCGAGTAGCCGACCGGCACTTCGTACCGCGCCCCAGCTTAGCTATCCAGGAGAGATGAGCATCGTCGGCGGGCGTCGGATAACTGCTGACGCAGTGCAGCAGTGCGAAAGATGCATTCCACTCCGCCAGCCATTGCACGGCCGTGTCAATTTCGTCAAGCGTCGACGCCCCCACGGACAGCAGCATCGGCCGATGCAGATGGGCGGCCGATTGCAGGAGTGGCCAGTTCACCAGATCAGGCGACGCGATCTTGATGGCGGGCAAATCCAGAGCTTCAATGAGGTCGACATCATGCGGAGAAAACGGCGTCGCCAGCGGCAGCATGCCCTTGGCTCGAATCGCACCCACGACCGTCGTCACCTCGTCCTCCGCCAGCTCATACCGTCGCAGCATCGCTCGCGCGTCGCTATCCGCGCACTGCTCCCGCTGATAACCGGCCATCATCGTACAGGCGTGCATGAGCGTCTCGGCCCGGAAAATCTGCAGCTTCACGGCATCCGCCCCGCAATCGGCCGCGATCTCCACCAGCTCCAGCGCCCGCGCGACCGACCCATCGTGATTCACGCCGATCTCGGCGATCACCATCGGATCCACACCGTGCACCAGCGGCCGATCAAGTATGCAAAACTCTTTCATGAGGCGATCCGGATGTCGTTGGGCTGCGGGATGATCGTCTGCGTCCGTCGGCTGCGCAGAATCGCCTCCGCGAAATAGAGATCGGTGATTTGATCCACCTCGACCGTTTCGCCCGGCACAGTTTGCACCGCCCGGCGGTCGATGCCGAAAAACGTGTGCGGATCGGACGGCGTGATTCGGCCGCGCAGCAGCGCCGCGCGCGAGCACGCCACAACCGCGCCATCGTGCAGGAACATCGGCGTAAGGTCCTGTCGCCGATGAATGCTCCCCGCCTGCACCGGCACCACACGATCGTCTTCCAGCGTCGCCATCCATGCCGGGTGCCACTTGCCGACGGGCACAAAGCTGCGCACAGAATCGCAGCCGGTGGTCTGCAGCAGTCGCACGGCCTGGTCGATCACACCCTCGCCGCGAATCGGAACATTTCCGTAGAGCGTGACGATGCAATCGGCGTGGAAGCTGGTGGTGGATTCAACGCGATCCAGCGCGTGAAGCAACACATCCTGCACGGATGCATCGCTGGTCGCGAGAGACGCCGGCCGCGCGATGGTGGACAGACCCTCGTACACGCCAAGACTGCGCACCTCTGGACAGTCTGACGAAACAACGACGTGATCAAGCGTGGTGGCCGCCCGGGCATGGTCGAAGGTGTAGCTAATCACCGGCCGGCCCAGAAGGGGCAACAGGTGCTTGTTTTTCAGGCCGACACTGCCGGCTCGGGCGAGGATGATGGCTAAGGTGGTCATTGAGGGTTCGGGGTTCGGGGTTCGGGGTTCAGGGTTCAGGGTTCAGGGTTCAGGGTTCAGGGTTCAGGGTTCAGGGTTCAGGGTTCAGGGTTCAGGGTTCACGGCCGGTGCCACTCCTTACAGGTTTGGCATCGGGGGAACTGTTGTAGATCCTGGAGAGCGTGGGCGGTTCGGAGGGCGGCGAAGGAATTGGCCCATGTCTGGGTGAGAGGGCGGTCGTTGAGGAAACCCAGCGCTTGTCGGCCTTGAATGTCCTGCTCGCACGAGGCGATTTGGCCATTGCTCAGGATCGTCATGCGCGAGTTCAGTCGCGCGCACGGCCGGCGGCGCGGGGGTGTCATCTCGGCCACGCCCACATCGGGAATCGTGCCGCAAAAAGTGCTCGGCCCCACAATAACGGCCGCCCCCACCGCACGAATCCACTGGTCGTACCACGCCTCCATCTCCGCCAGGTTTTCCTGGCATTTGGTGAAAGTGGGGACGATCAGTGGCGTCCCCTGGCCAAGGCGGGCGCGCTCTTTGACAAACAGCTTGATGTTCTCCACCGCCTCCGGCAGCCGATCCACGCCCATGATTCTCGCATACGTTTCCGTCGTGAGCGCGGGGAGGTGGACGCTCAGAATATCGATGCCGCTGGAGACAAGTGCCTCAATGATTGCACCGTCTATCCCAACCAGATCCGTTTCAACATGAACGGCCCTGATGCCGGCAAAGCGGGCTGCGGCGATAATGTCGAGAATGCCTGGGGCGAGCAAGGGATCGCCAACGCCGGCCATCGTAAGCCGCACGTCTTCGGCCGCTTCAAGCTGTGCAAACAGGTCCTTTGCAGTGGCGAGCGGCATGTCGGCTCGCGCAATCGAAAGATGCCGGCCAGGCCAGTAGATCGGGTTGGTGGCGCGGTTCGTGTTAATCTCCAGCACCACGTCGCGCGGAAGCGGATCGGGCTCGTGCAATTGGTCGAGGCGGTGAACGAGTTCTTCGCCTTCGGTACGAATAAGCTGGCCGTTGAGGCTGACGGTGGCGCGGCCGATTCGCCGTATTTGCCGCTCCGAATCCAGCGTCAAGCGGTGCGTCGTGCGTGCGACGGCGGTGGCCGCCGCGGCACATCCGTTGCCCCCGAGCGGGTCCTTGGCCGGGAGATCAGGAGAGTAATGGAGCAGCCGGCCAGGATGGGATGTGGTATTCGCCAGGCGCTGCAACAGGGCGCGCTGGATGAGCGCTGCGCCCAGCCCCGGAGCGGCGGGGGTAAAGCAGATTTCCACTTCTTCATGCGCGCCCGCGTGATCGATCAGATCATCGATGGCAAAAGGATCGATCAGGCCCGCCGCCGGATCAACCAGGACAAGACTCTCGGCCTCAACCCGCTCCAATGCTTCCAATGCCCACGGGCCATAAAAGCCCAGATCGAAATGACAGGTATTGAGCAGCCCGCCGCGCCAGCCATCCGCCCAGCGACGGGCAGCGCCGACGGCATCAATCTGCGGAATGCAGAACCTCGGCCCTTTGGCCAGGACAAACACTTCCAGTTCACCGGCGATCCGCTCGACGTGGGGAAGTTGATCCTCCCAGCAAAGCACGATCACGCTGGCCAGACGCTCGCTCTGCGAAAGCCGGCGGAGCGTCCACCCCAAAACAGGCTCGCCCCGAAAGCAGCGCCTGGCGCTGCCGCAATCGTCGGCCGCCTCGTGAAGCATCGAGATCAGCGCGCTGGTGGCCATTATGCTGCCTCCTGTCGCGCAACTGGATCAAAGCCGCGCAGCGCGCTGAATGACCTGTTCCAGGAGTGCACGAAACTCGCCTGCGGCGTTCATCATGCTGCGAACATTTTCAATGTCCCGCTCCACCTGCCGACGCTGGCGCTCGGCGCCTCCAGACGTGCGGCCGCGATGTGACGGTCGCGCTGGAAACGGTGCAACTCCGACAACTGCGTCATCTGCGTGATTAAATCATAAGACTGCCCCAGATCGTTCATCTTCGCGCGCAGCGAGTCGATGCGGGCGATGGCGCGGTTAACGCGCGGCTGATCGGCAAGATGATCGCGCACCTCCTCCAACAGCGGGAGCGTGTCGCGGGCGATTTGCTCGATTTCAACGGCCTCAGCGTCGCGGCGCTTCAGGCTTTGGATCACGTCGTCCATGAGGTCCCAGCGATAGCCCGGATGATCCCCTTCGATACGAAGGATCGGTTGGGTGCAGAACTGCTTGATGGCATCGGCCAGCGGCATCGGCATAGCGCCGCGCTTAAAAGCGCCCCCTTCGGTGGCATCTATGATGCGGGCGCGGGCCGTCGAGAAGTCGCGCTCAAACTGCTGCAGATACGCGAAGAGACGCTCTTCGGTGTACATCGGCCGGCCCTGATAATCCGGGATCCGGCGCAGGATCGGGCGCTCGCGCACGATCTGTTCCCACTGTTTCATTTCGACCGTGCAAAATCGCGAAAGCTCCGGCCGCCAGACGTCTTCGTAGCTGGTGCCGGGTGTGTAGCAAAGGCCATCCGAGAAACCCAGATCCTGCCCGACAAAGATGATCGGATCGCACCCCAGATGCTCCGCCAGGTAGTAAGCGAGATGGGCGACGGTCGCGCCCGCGCGCAGCCGCGTCTTGTCCAGCCGCATCTCGCGCAGCAGGCTGTCGGCCAGATCGTTGCCGAGAATGGAGAGCGGGCCGGGGTTTAACGCGAAGATGGCGCTGGTGGCTTTGGTCTCTGCCACAAGCTGCGTGCGCAGCGTGGGCGGCAGCTTTTCAAAGAATCGTGTTGAGATGTCGTTGTGATCCAGCGTGGTGGCAAACTGCGGCTCAACCCCCATCTCCAAAAGCGGCTGAAGAGTCGTCTGCACGGCAATGACAATCGCCTTGCCGTCGGCCTGCTTCAGAAGATGCTGGTTCTTGCGCAATGACGGGCCGGCCGACACTATGATCGCGGGCGTCCCCCGGTGGCGGTCCTTCAGACGATTAATGCCTGGCGCGGCCGCGTACCACGCGAGATTGCGCGCGATATTTTCGCACGTCCGCCGGCCATTGACGACGAGCGTGTTGAGACTGGTCCGACCATACGCGGCAAACTCGCTGATCCAGGCCGCCATCTGCGTATGAAACTCATCGGCCAACTGCATGCTGGGCGCATGTGCAACGAAAGAAAATCCGACAGACATAAGTGCCGTGTGCGGCGTGAGGCGGATGAACAGTTCCGGCTTGTCAGGCTTCGTGAAAAACAACACGCGGCGGCTTTCAATCAGCCGCGAAAGGTCGCGCTGCTCCAACGCGATTCGCAGGACGACAAGGTCCGGTTCCAGCACCAGCAAAATGGCTTCATCGCTGGCCGCGTCGAATATTTGCTCAACGTGATAGCCCAGGCCCAGCCCATGGACGCAAAACATCAGGTCGGACTTCGTATCAATTGAGTCGGTCAGGCGACTCGCTTCATCAAGGGGCTGATGGCGGCTGTGGAGGTAAAGTTGCCGGCCTTCTGGCGTGGTGACGGTCAGCGTGGGCAGCCCGCAGCGCGAGGCTTCTATCCGGTAGCGTCTCCCGACTCGATCTCTTCCACAAGGGCCGCCAACTTCGGATCGACGGCCCACAGCGCGGCCAGATTCTTAACCAGCGGAGCATCCGCTGCCAAAACGTAGCGCCGGGATGGATCGACAACATCAGCCATGGACCTCTTCAATTGTTATCGGACGTGGGCCGCAGAAATATTGAGTGCCATCCTGACGACTGCTGTAGGACGCTATCATCAACGTGCGTTGACGGATGGATTTCATCCAGATTGATTAGTCGCATGACTTTGACTTCCCTGCTCTTTGAGATGCCCTGGTGGCTGTTCGCCGGCCTGTGCTTTGGCGGGGTGGTGTTGTTTGTCAGCGGCAACGCACGGCTTGAGTCTCGCATGAAATATGGCGGGGTTGGCCTAATCGCGCTTGCGCTGGCGTGGGCCGCAATGAGCTATTTTGTCGACACCGATCGGGAAAAGTGCGAAAAGAAAACGCGGCAATTCGTGGAGGCGATTGCGAAGCAGGACTGGGCCGGCATGAAAGCACTTTTGGATCCACAGGTCCGGTTTCTAAGCTGGCACGGGCGCGACGTGCTGGCGAAGGAGATTGAATTGCAGGTAAGTAGCCATGGCTTGAAGAGCGCCAGCATCAGCAGTGTGGTCGGCAGGCCTGACACAAGCGGCGAATTGATCGGCGTGTCGTTCCAAGTCGCCAGCGAGCACGACATGGGCACCCTCATAACGCGCTGGCGTTTCGACTGGGCCCCGAGCGGGAATGACCGGCTGGTAAAGGGAATCAGCTTCCTGGGCTCACCAATCCCGGCCGTCAACAACGCCGTAGAAAACGTAGGGACGCGTGGCGGCGAGTAGCGACGAATACTACGGCGCGGTTGCACCCCACCTTCTGGATTGCCAATCCTTCAACATCGCGTGCTGGGTCAGATCAAACTGAAGCGGCGTGATGGTGATATAGCCATCGCGCAGCGCGGCGATATCAGTATCGTCTTCGGTGTTATCGAGGGTAAAGATGCTGCTGTTCCAGAAGTAATCCCGCCCCTTGGGGTCCTGGCGGCGCTCATACGTGTCAACCCACGGGCGGGTGCATTGACGGACAACCAGCGTGCCGCGCGGGGCTTGTTCGGCAGGCAACGCCGGAAGATTCACGCTGGCAACCTGCCCGGCCTGAAGGCCGGCCGCGAGGATCTGCTGAATCGTCTGACGGGCCAGCCCGGCCGCGCGAGAATAGTTGGTTTCTATATCATTACGCAAGTAGAGCGAGAGGGCGATGCTCGGCAAGCCCAGAAACGCAGCCTCAATGGCGGCCGCGACAGTGCCGCTATAGATGACATTGATCCCCACATTGGCCCCGGAGTTGATACCGCTGATAACCAGATCAGGCTGACGCGGGAGCAGCTGCGAAACCGCCAGCTTCACGCAATCCGCAGGCCGGCCGGCAACCGCGGTTCCAGTGAAGGCCCCTTCAACAGTGACCCGGCTGGTCATCAGCGGCGTGGCAATCGTAATCCCATGCCCGGCCGCCGATTGGACGGTCTCGGGCGCCACCACGTAGACATCGCCCAGGTGGAGCAGTTCGCGATAAATCGCGACCAGGCCGGGGGCGGTAATGCCGTCGTCGTTGGTGAGAAGGATGAGCATTCTTGATGATGGAGTGTTGGTGGAGGTCACTGGGGCACTTTATTCGGAAAGTCGGGTTCCATCCAACGGACGATGCTGGCGACGCGGCGCAGACGCTCGGCGCCTTTTGGGAGTAAAATCGGTGCATGCTTTACCTCACGCGGGCGCAGGTTCGGGAAGTGGATCGGCGGTCGATTGAGGAGTATGGGATTCCGGGGGTTGTGCTGATGGAGAATGCGAGCCGGGGCGTGGCGCGGGTGGCGATGGAGCGGTTTGGACTTGCGGCGGGGGCGAGGGTGATGATTTTGTGTGGGGGTGGGAACAATGGTGGGGATGGGTTGGCGGCGGGGCGGCAATTGCACAACTTTGGATTGGAGATTTTGATTGGGCTTTATGGGGATGCTGCGAAGTATCAAGGGGATGCACTTGTTAATTGGCGGGTGGTGCAGGCGATGAAGCTTCAGACTTTTGAGGCGACGCCAGAGGCGATTGCGGGGCAGTCTTGTGATCTGGTGATTGATGCAATTTTTGGGACGGGGTTGGCGCGGAGGCCGCGCGAGCCGTTTGGGGAAGTGGTCGAGGCGGTCGCGGCGTTGCGCCGGCCAGTGCTGGCAGTAGACCTGCCCAGCGGCTTGGATTGCGACACCGGCCAACCACTGGGGGCGTGTGTGCGTGCCGATCACACTGTCACGTTTGTGGCCCGCAAGGCGGGGTTTGCCAATGTGCGGTCGCGGGAATTTACCGGCGAGGTGACGGTGGTGGACATTGGATGTCCGCGGGAGTTGGCGCTGTTGGTTTGAGGGAAATGGAAGCACCCCTGGGCCGGATCTGGGAGAAGATCGGCCGAGGGGGCGCGTTGCCGGGATGTTGTTTCCCCCTGTTCATTTTTATCCAATCAGCTTCTCGCCAAACAGCAGTTTCTCCGTTCCTTCGCCGCTGCCGAGGGTAACGGTGAGCCCGCCGCCCAGGGGCGTGGTGAGTTGCCAGGTTTGTTGCTGCACGACTCGGAGCGTGTAGGTGCCGGCCGGCAGGTCGTTGAAGCGGTAGTTGCCGCTGGCGTCGGTGAGCGCGGATTCTTCGCCGCTATCAAGTAGGCCGTTGTTGTTGGTATCGACGTATACCTGCCAGCCTTGCAGGCCCGCCTCGCCGGCGTCTTTGGCGGCGCTGCCGTTGGCATCGTTGAAGACGTTGCCGCCCAGCATAATGTTGGTGGTGTTGCCGAAGTTTTTTGTGAGGATTTGCCCGGAGGCAATGCCAAAATCGTAGAAGAGGGCGTTGGTCGGGCGGGCGCCCTGGGGGACGATCTGGCGCACGCGGTAGTTGCCGGCATCAACGTTGAAGGCGTAATGCCCGAGGTTGTCGGTGACGGCGGTCGGTTCGTTTGCGTCTTTCGCGAAGTTCTTGTTGAGGTCGAGGTAGACGCTGGTGTTGGCCTGTCCAAGATCGCCAACGTCTTGCGCCCCGTTGCCGTTGGCGTCATTGAAGATTGTGCCGGTGATGAGGGCTTTCTGGGTATCGCCGAAGTTGAGGACGGCCGACGCGTTGGCCAACACGGTCACAGGAGCCGAGGCGCCGCTGGGAGTAGTGGCGCGGTAGCCACCCGGAACAACCTCAGCAATGTTATACGTCCCGGCCGCGAGTCCTTTGAACGAGTAGATGCCGTTGCCGTTGGTAAGGGTGGCCGTTTCGCTGGCGTCGGCAATGCCGTTGGCGTTGGTGTCGATGAAGACTTTGACGCCGGGGAGGCCCCATTCGTTAGAGTCTTTGACGGAGTTGGCGTTGAGATCGACGAAGGCGGTGCCGGTAATGGTTGCGCCGGCGGCGGGCGGGGGCGGAGGGGAGACGGGTGGCGGGCTGACTGGTGGCGGGGAGACGGGAGTTTGGCGGTTGCCGAAAATCTTGTCGATTGCCTGCTGGCCGGCGACGACATTCACGTCGTAATACCCGGCCGCGGGGCGCGTCTGAGACCACCCCTGCTGGATGACTTCGCGCACACGGTAGCCGCCGGGCGTCAGGCCCTGGAAGGTGTAGTAGCCGGTGGAGTCAGTGGTGGCAGTCGGTTCGTTCTGGTCAAGTTGGCCATTCTGGTTGGCGTCGATGTAGGTGGTCCATCCAACCTGGGGTTGCTCGCCATTGTTCTGAACGCCATCTGCGTTGACGTCATTGAAGATACTGCCGCGGATGATGCCGACCGGGGAGGTGGGAGCGTTGCCAAAGTCCTGATCGCCGTTTTGCCCGTCGGCGATAGTCACATCGACCGATCCGCCCGCAGGCTGGGTGAGGGTGTAGCCGGCCGGGGTTTGCTCCGAAAGTGTGTAGGTGCCGGCCGGGAGATTGCTAAAGGCGTATTTGCCGAGGTTGTTGCTCTTCACGGAAGTTTCGCCCTGATCGAGTTGGCCATTGTGATTGGCGTCGATGTAGATGCTGAACCCGGCAAGGTAGGGCTCTCCGGCGTCTTCAGCGCCATTGGCGTTGTTGTCCTGGTAGACGTCGCCGGCGATGTTGGCCGACATGAGCCTGCGGTCTTCGAGCGTCTCGACGACAGAGCGGATGGCGGTGTCGAGGGCGCTGGAGCGCCGGGCGGGAAGGATGGGGGTGCGGGTGCGTTTGCTGTTTGTCTTGCGCTGGGTTGTCATGGGGTTCTCCTTTGGCGGCACTATTGGAAGGCCGCGAAAAAACAGGTTGTCGGACGGGCGGGGTTGCCGCCTTCAGATGCCGGCTTGAACGAATGGCCGGTTAATCTGCAGCCAGTACGGGACGCGGTGGGGGTTGTGACTGGTGAAGGAAGAAAAGCGAAAGTTTTTCTATCCCCCACCGCCGTCCAAGATCGCAGGATTAGAGCCAGCCGAAGAACGCCGCAACATTCTGCGTCGTCACCCGATCCAACTCTTCCAGCGATACCCCTTTGACTTGCGCGACCGTGGCGGCCGTGTGCATCACCAGCGCGGGCTCATTCACCTTCTGCTTTCGAAACGGCTCTGGCGCAAGATAGGGCGCATCGGTTTCCACCAGCAGCCGGTCAAGAGGTGTCAGCGCAATCACTTCCCGCAGCTCATCCGATCGTTTGAAGGTGACGACGCCCGTAAACCCCAACAGATAACCTGCGTCCAGGACGCGGCGGGCTTCGCCGGTCGTGCCCGTGAAACAATGAAATAGGGCCGGCACGGTCGAGAGATTTCTCAGGATCGCCAGACAGTCATCCATCGCTTCGCGGCAATGGATCACAATCGGCCGCTTGCACTCCACCGCCAGATGAAGCTGCGCTTCAAAAACGGCCGCCTGCTGGTCGCGGCGGGAAAAATGATGGTGATAATCCAACCCCATCTCCCCCAGCGCAACGACCGATGGTTCCGCTTGCAGGTCCCGGAGCACTGGAACCTGGCCCAGACTGCTGTCCGTGACGTGGTTGGGGTGGATGCCCACGGCGCACCGCAAATTGGCGTGCTGCCGGCAAAGAGCAATGGCGGCCTGCGCGTCGGGAATATCTGTCCCAATCGTAATCATGCGCCCCACCCCGGCAGCGCTTGCACGCGAGAGAACATGATCAAGCTGCTCGAACAGCCTCGGGTCGGTGAGATGGCAGTGAGAGTCGATCATCCGGTAGCCCCACGTGCTTGGCTTTTCACTACTGTCGGCGGAATGTATCGGTTGAGGCGTACCTTGAGCAAGGGCGCTTATATTGTTGTCAAGTCGGCTGCAACGAGCGATGGAGCGACCCAGACGGCAGCAGGTCGGCCAAGGTCGAGGCCAATGACCGACTACTTCGTCGAATCGTCCACGCATCGCGGCCATGGGGCGGCTCACCAAATGGCCGGATCCAGATGCGCGGCAGCATCTGGATCCGGATGTTTAAACAACTCACTCTGGAGTGAAATTTCAGAGCTTCGGGAGTGGGGGCGGCGGGAGGACCGGCGGTGGGCCAACCGGAGCGCCGGGTTGGCCGGGGTGATTGTCGCCGGTGCCGGTTGGGGGGCCGCCGGGTTGGGTGGTGCCGCCGTCGCCGGTTTGGGTTGGGGGCGGGGTGGTGGTGGGAGGTGGGGTGGTGGGTTTGCCGGGGTGGTCGGTTGGGGGTTGGTCGGGGCCGCCGACGTGGGTTTGGCCGCCGCCGGGGTGGAAGACGGTGTCGAGGCCCTGGCCGGGGATGATGTGGACTTGGCCGGGGCCTTCGTGGATTTGGTCCTGGCCGGTGCCGCCAACGACGGTGTCTTTGCCTGGGCCGCAGTGGAGGACGTCGTTGCCGCCGCCGGCGACGAGGCTGTCAGCGCCGTCGCCTGCGACGAGGGTGTCGTTGCCTTCGCCGCCGCGGATGCGGTCGTTGCCCGGGCCGCCGAAGAGGTGATCGGCGCCTGCGCCGCCATGCAGGGCGTCGTTGCCCGCTCCGCCATCAAGGCTGTCGGTGCCGTCGCCGGCGACGAGGGTGTCGTTGCCAGCTCCGCCGCTGAGGGTGCAATCGGCGTTGTCGCCGGTGAGGGAGTCGTTGCCCGCGCCGCCGTATTCCTGGGTGGGATCGTCGATGGTGGGATCGGCGGTGACCTTATCGTTGCCAGCGCCACCGTTGACGACGATCTTTTTGACGTCGTCGGCGTTGAAGGTCTGGGTGTGGCCATCGACGGTGACATCGAGTTGGTCGGCGCCGGTCGTGGAATCGAGCTTCATCTTGATTTTGTCGGCCGCGGCGGTGCCGTTGACGGTGAGGAGGCCTTTGTGGAGGAAGGCGAAATGGGGCGCGGGGTGGTGGGGAGGCGGGGGGAGGGTGGTGTCGATGGCGGCCGAGAGAAGCCGGCGGGTTTCGAGGGGTTCGATTAGGCGATTCATAGGGTTCTCCTTCAGGCGTGCCGACGTTTACGGCGGGTGGTTAAATGGTCTACCGATCCAACATGGGCGGGAGTTTATGGGGAGGGACCTGAAGGGAAGATGAAGATGGATGGAAATGGGGAGATTTGTTTTTTCGTTGAGGTAGATTTAATGGATTGAGGCCGGCGGCGGGGATGGTGGGCGGTGCCCACGCTGCGTGTAATTGGCGGATGATCGGAGAGGGTTCGATGTGTAAATTGTGGTGGGTGCGGATGTTAGCAGTTTGTGTCGTGCGTTGATTGGATGCTCTCGGGCGGGGCGCCCGAGCCACGAATCGCCGGGGCTACGAGGCGCCCGAGCTATTTTGGTTTTATTAGACGGTTTGGCGTTTTGTCTGGAGTGATGTGGGCTTGGATTCGATAGAGGGATATGACAGTTTCTATGATGGCTGGGAAGACGTGCTGTCGGCGGGATTTGTCGGTGGCGCTGGTGGTGTTTTTACTGGGGGTGCTGGTGCGGGTGCCTTTGCTTTCGCAGAGCTTGTGGTGCGATGAGCTTTTTTCGTTGAACGAGTATGTGTATGTGCCGGTGAAGCAGATTGTGGCTGGGAAGCCGGGGATACAGTATTACCCGAACAACCATGCGCTGCACTCGCTGCTGGCGAAGTTTACGTTGAGCACTGCCAAGGCGCTGCATGTGATTCCGCGGGCGCGGCCGACGGATAATCCACCGCCTTCGCGGCCAATTGGGACGGGGAGTGGGTCGTTTTCGGAGGCGGTGTATCGGATTCCGTCATTGCTGGCTGGATCAGCGGTGGGAATCGTGCTGGCGTGGCCGCTGCGGCGGCGGCAGCCGGGGGCGGCGCTGCTGATTGCGGGGATGCTGGCGATTCAGCCGTGGATGGTGGGGTTCAGCACGGCGGCGCGGGGGTATTCGCTGCTATTGCTGCTGGCGGGGCTGGCGACGCATCTGCTGCCGGATCGGCCAAGGCGCGTCGCGTGGGGATACACGGTGACGATCGTCCTGGGGCTGTACACGGTGCCGATCTTTGCGATGGTGGTTATGGCGCATGGGGCGGTGATGCTGCTGATGCGGCGGCGCTTTTTTGGGACATGGCTGGCGTCGGCGGCGGTGGGAGGGGTGGTGGCGGCGGCGCTGTATTCGCCACTGTATGGGGTGATGCATGCGTATTACAAGGTGGAGCATGAGCCGACGATTTCGTACATGCAGTTTTTGCGGCAGTTGCCGGTGCAGGCGATTACGGGACAGAAGGATTCTGGATTGCCGCCGTGGCTGCCGGTGGCGGTGATGGTGGTGGGAGGGTATCTGGCGTGGAAACGGGAGATGCTTCGGCCGGCGGTGCTGACGTTTGCGGTGGCGAGCGTGCTGGGGGTGATTGCGCCGCTGGCGTCGCGAGCGGCCGGAGAAGTGCGGTTTGTGCCGTGGCTGATGTTGCTTTATGTGATCGCGCTGGCGGGGATCGTCATGGAGCTGTGGCAGCGGCGGGGGCTCTGGGTGGGGGCGGTGGCGCTGGTTGCATTATTTGTGGTGCATGCGGGGGTGCAGTACGTGCATATGTATCGGGTACCCTGTCAGCCAATCCGGGAGGGGATGGACCGAATTGGAAAGATCGCGCCGCGGGATGCGCATGTGATTCTGGTGAACATGGGGGCGCACGAATCGGCGTTTGCGTATGGGGACATGGCGCCGCAATGGGTGGAATGCGCCTATACAGTGGAGGACCTTCAGGATCGGGAGCGAGCGGGGACGGGGCCGGTATGGGCGGTGATTTCGTTTGAGCGGATCGTGAGGCGGGAAGGGACGGAGGTGTGGGATTATCTGCAGGCGCACTACACGCTGCGGGATTCGCTGCCGGGGCGGATTGCGCCGTTTGATATTTATGAGCGGACGCACTGACGAAACTGCGGTTGGAGGCGCGGGAAAGCGGTTATGATGGGGCCACTATGGGTGTACGCATATTGCTGATTCGCCATGGGGCGACGTTGTTGAGCAAAGAGGATCGGTTTGCGGGATCGTCGGATGTGGAGCTATCGGAGGAGGGGGTGGGGCAGGCGGAACTTCTGGGGGCGCGGCTGGGGAAGGTAAAGATTGATGCGCTGTATTGCAGTCCGATGCGTCGGGCGATGGTGACGGCCGCGTGTGTTGGGCGGCGGCATGGATTGGTGGCGGGGGTGGAGGCGGGGTTGCGGGAGGTGGACCATGGGCATTGGGAGGGGATGGTGCATCAGGAGGTGGAGGAGAAGTTTGCCCAGGAGTATCGGCAGTGGGATGCGGATCCGCTGGGGACAGCGCCGCCGGGCGGCGAGACGGGATTGGCGGTATTGGCGCGGGCGCTGCCGGCGCTGCGGGAGATCGTGGCGGGACATGCGGGGCAGACGGTGGCGGTGGTGTCGCACAAGGCGACGAATCGGCTGTTGATTAGTGCGGTGGTGGGGCTGGATTTGCGGGAATACCGGGCGACGCTGGGGCAGGATCTGGCCTGCTTGAACGTGCTGGAATTTCGGGAGGCTGGGCGGGCGCGGCTGGTGGTGTTGAATGATACTTCGCATTATGGGGGTGGGATGGGATGAAGCAGCTTGGTATGAATGTTCTTTTTGTGTTGAGAGAGGCGCGACGATGATGAAGTGCGGTCTGCGGCCTGTGCATCCCGGAGAAATTCTCCGGGAGGATTACCTTGTTCCGCTGGGCATGAGTGCGCGGGCGTTGGCTCATGCGCTGCATGTTCCACCGCCGCGCATCAATGACATCGTTCGGGAGCGGCGAGGCGTGACGGCGGCTGCCGGTTAGGGGAGAAGGAGAGGACGGCGGTCTTATCGGTTTGGCGATCGTGTATCCGAGCCGTGCGGAGTTGGCGGACGCGCTGCGGTGGCTGATTAAAGTCGGCATTGAGCTGGAGGGGGCTGCGGATCATGGCGTGAGTGAAGCGCTCTACCTGCGCGACCCCGACGGCAATGGGGTTGAGTTGTATTGGGATCGGCCAAGGGATGAGTGGCCACGCGATCGGGATGGGGGGCTGGCGATGTTTACGCGGCCACTGGAGCTTGGTGCGCTTCTCGGGAAGCGCTGTGAAAATTCAGAAGGGATAAGTGTCGCGCCACCTTGAATTGTCATCAGGAGAAATTTGCCACGGACGGACATAGTCTCGGGAAACTCGACTATACGGTTGCGGGGGAGCTTGTCAGACTTCTTGACGGCCAGTCGCGCCAAACTTCGTCACGCTGCATCATTTCAGGGTAACTGTGACGGTACGTTCGAATGTTACATTGACGGTGATAACCTTATGGTCGTCCGTCTGATTCGTGCTCAGAGTCGTGGAGGTGATGCCCATTGAAGTGTTGAGCGGTTTATCAGCGGGGTTTTCCGGGAACATTCCTGAAAATTTCAAAGACACGCTACTGCTTGTACCGAGGGCGACCCCTTTTAGTCCGTCAATGGCCGCATGGCCCTCAATCTCCAGAATATCTTTCCCACCAACGGTTTTTATTCCGACTAGCTTCGTTTCGCCTGTCACGAGCTCCTTTTTAGCGACGAAGCCCGCCACACTCATCATATTCGCCACCGACGCTTGATGCACCGCCCACACATCGCCCACTTTCTTCCGCTGGTCCGTCCCAAACATAGATTCTTCGTCATCCTTTTGATTCGGAATACTTACAAAATTCTGCAGCGTAAGATCCAGGCACTCGGCCAACGGCTTCTCAACCGCCGCTCCGTTCACTGAATACTCAACTTTATTACCGTTCACCGCGGCAACGATCACAGCACCCTTAGCGAGCAACGGCTTTCCGTCACGAAGACAGCGGTCTACGGTTACAGAAATCTTTGTTGCATGATTGTCGCGATCGACGGCCGTAACCTGAATGCTGCAATCCAACAGCGAATCAAAACCCACCGCCGACGTCTTCGCCGCATCGCCAGCCACGGCTGCCGTTGTCGTTGTCTTTGATAGGCCGGTCACGCTTACCGCGTGGAGATCGCCAACTTTGTCCGGCGCGAGAGTTTGATATTGAATTCTTTAGGAGGAGCAGCAATCGCCGCCATGGCCATCGTTAGAATTGAGACGACGAAGGCGAGCCCGATGCATTGAGTGCGCATAATTCCACCTGCCAATGGAGAGGATAAAAGAAAAGCGAGAAATCATTTGCCGTTCCGTCCAACAGGATGACCGCCAAAGCAAGTAGGGAGGGTCCAACTTCGGAAATTCTGCTTGGGAAGCTGACGCTCTACCAACGGAGCTGCGCCCGAACGCGCAGCCAAAGAATATTCGGCGCCGCCCACAATGGCAAGCGACCGGCAGCGCATTGGGATGGTGTGGATATCGTTGTCAGTGTTGGAGGGCCTTTTGGATTGCGGTGGCGTCGTAGACGCAGCCGCCCCAGGTGCCGCCGCTGGTGGATTGGAGGATGGCCCAGAGGCGGGTGTCTTCGGGGAGGTTGGGGTCGGGGGCGAGGTCGGGGCGGGGGGGGCGGGATTGGAGGAGGGCGGTGCCGGCCTGAATGGAGAGGGGGGTGCCGGCCATCAGGTCGATGGTCCCTTGGAGGTTTACGCGATCGATGATGATTTGGATGGTGTCGCCTTCGAGGACTTTTCCGATGGGGCCGCCGGCGAGGGCTTCGGGGCCGATGTGGCCGATGCAGGCGCCGGTGGAGACGCCGGAGAAGCGGGCGTCGGTGAGGACGGCGACGTGTTTTCCGCAGTCGGAAGTATTTCAGGGCGCTGGTGATCTGGTAGATTTCTTCCATGCCCGCGCCCATCGGGCCGCGGCAGATGAGGACGATGACGTCGTTGGGTTTGATCTGGCCGTGCTTGATGGCGGCGACGGCGGCGCGTTCGGTGGTGAAGACGCGGGCCGGGCCGGTGTGGCGGTAGACGCCGTCGGGGTCGACGACGGTGGGGTCGATGGAGGTGCTTTTGATGACGGAGCCTTCGGGGGCGAGGTTGCCGACGGGGAAGGTGACGGTGCTGGTAAGGCCGCGCTGGCGGGAGCGGTCGGGGCTCATGATGACGTCGTCGGGATCGACGTTGTCCTGCTCGCGCAGGACGTCGCGAAGGCGGGCGCGGCGGTCGGAGCTTTCCCACCCGTCGAGTGATTCTTCCAAGTGTGCAGCCGGCGGCGGTGATGCATTGCGTTCGTAGTAAACCCAGTCGGCGGAGGTGGAGCATCACTTCCGGGACGCCGCCGGCGAGGAAGACGCGGATGGTGGGGTGGCCGATGGGGCCGTTGGGCAGGGCGTCGACGAGGCGGGGGACCTGGCGGTTGATGTCGATCCAGTCCTGGACGGTGGGGCGGCGCAGGCCGGCGGCGTGGGCGATGGCGGGGATGTGGAGGAGGAGGTTGGTGGAGCCGCCGAAGGCGGCATGGACGACCATGGCGTTGTGGACGGCATCGGCGGTGAGGATTTGCTTGAGGGGGATGCGGCGCTGCTCAAGCTGGGTGAGGGCGGCGGCGGAGCGGGTGGCCATGTCGAGCCAGATGGGCTGGCCGGACGGAGCGAGGGCGGAGTGGGGGAGGGACATGCCGAGCGCTTCGCCGACGACCTGGGCGGTGGCGGCGGTGCCGAGGAACTGACAGCCGCCGCCGGAGGTGGCGCAGGCGCGGCAGCCCAGTTCGGCGGCTTCCTGCAGGGAGAGGGTGCCCTGGGCGAAGCGGACGCCGATGGTTTGGATTTTGCCGGCGTCTTCGCCGTCTTCGGCTGGGAGGGTGACGCCGCCGGGGACGAGGATGGTGGGGAGATCGCCGCATCCGGCGAGGGCCATCATCATGGCGGGGAGGCCTTTGTCGCAGGTGGCGACGCCCATGACGCCGCTGCGGCGCGGGAGGGAGCGGATGAGGCGGCGGAGGACGATGGCGGCGTCGTTGCGGTAGGCGAGGGAATCCATCATGCCGGTGGTGCCCTGGGTGCGGCCGTCGCAGGGATCGGTGCAGAAGCCGGCGAAGGGGATCGATGCCTAGACGCTTAAATTCTTCGGCGGCGGCGTGCATGAGGAGTGCCGACTTCCCAGTGGCCGGTGTGGTAGCCGAGTGCGATGGGGGTGCCGTCGTCGGCGCGGAGGCCGCCGGAGGTGGAGAGGATGAGGAATTCTTTTCGGCCGAGTTGAGCGGGGTTCCATCCCATGCCGGCGTTCTGGGAGAGGCCGAAGATGTCGCCGCTGGCCCAGTTGCGGAGCATGTCGTCGGTGAGGGGGAGAGCGCCGGCGGGGCCGGGGGCGCGGGTGCGGATGGAGTAGAGGTCGGGCATGCCAGGGGTTAGGAGTTAGGGGCTAAGGGCTGGAAATACAAGAGTGGGTGGACGGCTTGAAGGTGGTGGGTGGTTCATGGCGGCTTTGCTTTTGATGGAGACATCAACTGGCCTTCTTGTGAGATCTGGAGCGGGCGAGCGTGCCCTCCTGCGGCAAGTCCCATTCATCGGGGGGGGTTGGCGAGGAGCATGCCGACCTCCTTCAGCGAAGCTGCACCCAGTTCCTTGTCCAGCGCATCCCAAATCAGGCGATGGCGAACGCTGTCGCCCTTGGCCGGCGAATGTGGCGGAGACGACGCTGCACGAAGCGCGTCCTCTTCCTTTGAGATGGAAATGCGGGTTTTGCAACTTCAATCGTCGGGTCAGTATTTCTTTGAGCTTGTCGTGCGACATAGATCCTCAAATCGTTTGATGACCGTGGATCAAGCGTCGTAAACTGGTGCGCTGCCTGCTTAAACGTCCACCGGTGGCTCACGATGCGCATTGGCCACCATAGCGTATGCACGAATCGTCCAGGCGCAAAGCGCATGTTGTTGAACCACCAGCGGCCGATGGCCTGAACCTGTCGCTGAGTTTCTGATCATGATCGCCCTCAGCGCGAAGCAGACCCAGGTCCGCGACGGATTCAAGCAACTGGGGAAGCTGGAGGATGAGTTGCTGGACCGGGAGGAATTTGAGACGTTGAAGGAGGCGAAAGTTCAGGTGGAGGACTCGCGTGTGGAGTATAACCGGCTTCGTCCGCACGGTTCATTGAAGTACATGACGCCAGCAGCACACGTAGGAACAGGTCACCCCGACTCTCATAAGCACTGGGACAAAGATTGGGGGCAGGTCACATCCATCCCCCGCCCATCGACGGCTATTGATCAGATCATCAACGCGCCTGCCATCCCCAGCCCCGCGTCAGGAACCGAAAATCAAAACTAACTTATCCCTCTCCAAAGCCTCTGCGCATCTCAGCGCCTTGCATATCTGTTTTGCTCCAGGCCGGCGGATTTGAGGTAATCCAGAAGCTGGCCGACGCTTTCATCGACCGAGGCGATGGTGCGAGGTAGTCGTGCATGTCGCGCTGGTATTTCCAGCGCACCAGGTCCTTCCCCTGCCTGTCTGACGGAGCTCTAAAGTTGGACAGATCACGGGCGCTGTGGCAGCGTATGGTTGCGGGTAAGGTTGGTTGGAATGGCATTTTTTGATTTTATTTCGCGAGGTCGCAAGAAAGCGGGGCAAGCGGTGGGCGGTGCCGGGGCGGAGGGGCCGGCGGGTCGGAAGAAAGAAGTGTCGGCAGCGAATGATCCGCTTTTGTTTCGGCTGGGGTTGGCGATGAAAGTGAATGCAGAGACGCTGGCGGCAACGTGCTTGAAGCATCGGGATGAGATTGTGGAGCGGTTTGAGCGGTGGCGGGTGGTGCCGCCGGAGAATCGCAACGATCAGCGGAAGGTGGCGCTGCATGTGCAGGTTGTGATGGCGATTGCGCAGACGTTTGCTACGCGGTTGAACGATCCGTCATTGCTGGCATCGCTGCACGGGGACTCGACTTCCAATCCGCTGATCCAATGGGAGTTGAAGCTGAAAGAGGCGGCCGCTCTTGCGGAGCAGCTTCGCTATGACGAGGCCAGAACGCTATTGACTGACCTGTTGATTGACGTGCGCGGATTGCAGGGGACTGGGGTGGAGCAGAAGCTGCCTGTTACGCACGGGCTGCTGGGGAACTGTGTGCTTCACAGCGGAGATGCGGCGGCGGCGGTGGGACATTATCAAACAGCGCTGCGGCTTTGTGAGAAGGCGGGGGATGCGGAGGGTGTGCTGACATACAACAGCAGCCTTTATGAAGCGCATCGGTATCTGGGGGAGCGGGAGGCGGCGTCGGATTATGCGATCCGGGTGGCCGACTTGCTTGCACGGTATGGAAGGACGGCGGATGTCGCGCGGTTTCGGCGGCAGGCGAAGCTGGTGATGGCTGGGGAGCCGCTGAACCGGGCGGTGATCTATATCGGGGACGTGCGGTATGAGGTGGAGGAGGTGCCGCGGCAGGTGCAGGGAGTGCTGAAGATTTTCTACGAGCGCAACCGCATTGCATTGCAGTTGGGTGAGGGGCTGACCCAGCAGGCGATCGAGAAGGCGAGCGCGGGGGAATATGACGAGGCGGTTGCGTTGTTTGAGAGGGCGAGCGCGGTGGACCGGTATCACCCGCATCCGCATTATGGGAGAGGCCTGGCGTTGCTGCGGCTTGGGCGCTATGAGGAAGCGGCCGAGAGCTATGAGGCGGCGGAGCGGCTGGCGCCGGGGTGGTTTATCTGCAGGTCGGATTTGTGGGTGGCGCGGCAGCTTGCGGCGGGTGCGTTGCCGCATGAGGCGTTTGAGGTTTTGCGGGTGCTGGAAGATTCGCGACAGGAGGCCGGGGAGAAACTGGAATTGGCGGAGCGGGGATTGGGAGCATTCGCGAATATGCCGCACCTGCACTTTCATCGGGGGTTGAACTTGATGGCGCTCAAGAGGGAAGCGGACGCGGAGCGGGCTTTTCGGGCTGGGCTGGGAATGGATCCGGAGGTGGATGTGAAGACGCGGCTGCTGTTAAACCTCGCTCTGAGCGTGGCGTCGCGGGATGAGAAGCTGACTTTGATCAGGGAGGCGGTCATGTTGAATGGTAATTTATCGGCAGGGGCAATGGCGAAGGTGCAGTTGGTGTTGATGGAGGGATAGAGGGTGGAGGGGGCTGGCTTCATAATGAGGGGAGTAGTGAGATGCCATTTACTTTGGCGGCGTTTTTGAGGCTGGTGAAGGTGATGGTGATTCGGCCGGCGGAGTTGGCGGTGGCGGTGAAGGTTTTGGTGATGGCTTTGAATTGGCCGCCGGCGGTTTTGTAGATGTCGAAGTTGGTGAGGACGGCGGTGTTGTTGATGGCGACGTTGAAGAGGCGCTGGTCGGCGGCGGTGACGTAGTTTTCGGAGAAGTCGAGGCGCACGGTGTAGGCGGCGCCGGGGTTCAGGTTGCCCAGGGCGTAGTAGAAGTTGCCGTAGCGTTCGGTTTGGTAGACGGCCTGGGGGGCGGGGGTGAGGCCAAGGTCGGTGACGGCGGAGGTGTCGATGGGGATGTTGCCGGCGTTGTAGGCGCTGCCGCCGCTGAAGCCTGAGTCGGCGGTGTAGTTGCCGGTGGCTGGGCCGCCGGCGTCGATTGTCGGCAGAGGGGCGGTGGTGGTGGGGATTGGGGTGATGCTGATGGCGCTGAGCTTGGCGGAGTTTTTGACGCTGGTGAAGAGGACGCGGATTTGGCCGGTGGAGTTGACGGTGGCGGTGAAGGATCGGGAGACGGCTTTAAATTTGCCGCCGGCGGCGGCGAAGATGTCGAAGTTGTCAAGGACGGGGACGGAGTTGATGGAGACGTTGAAGGTGCGCAGGCCGGCGGCGTTGACATAGTTTTCGGAGAAATCGAGGCGGACGGTGTATTTTGCGCCGGGGGTGAGGTTGGAGAAGCCGTAGCCGAAGTTGCCGTAGCGCTCGGTTTGATAGGCGGCCTGGGGCGCCGGATCGGTGACCCCGGAGGTGTTGATGGGGGTGGTGACGGCGTAGGTGTTGCCGCCGCTGAAGTTGGTGTCGGCGGCATAGGACCCGGTGAGTGGGCCGCCGGCGTCGATGCGAGTGGCGGCGGTGGAGACGGCCGCCAGGGTGGTGAAGGTGGTTGGGGTGGAGTAGTTGCTCCAGGCGCGATGGTTGTCGAGATAGCGCACCTGCCAACGATAAGCGGTGGAATTGGCGAGCTTGCCGGCGGGGACGGTGATGGACGTGTGATCGGCAACGGCCGTGTCGGCGCTCGTGTCGTAGACGAGGGCGTTGTCGGAGACACGGAAGATTTGCCATTGGCTTGCGGTTTGAATGTCGCCGGTGTTGGGATCGGCGAAGGCGCTGGCCTGCAAAGATGGTGTGAGTGATGCGCCGGTGGTTCCGTCGGCGGGCTGGAGATTGGTGGGGGTGTTGGGGGCGGTGTTGGTGGTCGCGGCGAGGGTGGTGAAGCTTGTAGGCGAAGAGTAGTTGCTCCACGCGGTGTGGTTATCCATGTAGCGGACTTGCCAGGTGTAGGCTGTGGAGTTGGCGAGCTTGCCGGCGGGGACAGTGATGGAGGTGTGATCGGCCTGGGCAGTGTCGGTGTTGGTGTCGTAGACGAGGGCGTTGTCGGAAGTGCGGAAGATTTGCCATTGGCTGGCGACCTGGGTGTCGCCGGTGTCGGGGTCGGAGAATGCGCTGGCTTGCAATGTCGGAGTCAGGGAAGCGCCGGTTGTTGCGTCGGCGGGCGTGGTATTGGTGGGAGCGTTGGGGGCGGTGTTGGTTGTCGTGGCGGCCACGGTGGTGAAGCTTGTGGCGGGCGAGTAATTGCTCCAACTTCCGTGGTTGTCTTCGAAGCGCACCTGCCAATGGTAGAGCGTGGAGTTGGCTAATTTTCCGCTGGGCACGGTTACAGAAGAGAGGTCGGTGGCATCGGTGCCGCTGTCATAGACGACTGCGCTGTCGGAAACGCGGATGATCTGCCATTGGCTGGCGGATTGTGTGTCGCCGGTGTCGGGGTCGCTGAACGTTCCGGCCTGAAATGTGGGCGTGAGAGAAACGCCGGCGGAGTCATTGGCGGGGGAGACATTGGTTGGGGTGGTGGGGGCGTGATTGGCCGGGCCGCCGGTGTTGCTGAATTGGTCGGCGGGCGTGGTCGCCGAGATTCCGTAGCCGAAGATTGGGCTGTTGATGTTGGAAGGATCGTTGGGATCGCTGACGCCGGATTGGACGCGCACGTCGACGGTGCCGGCAACGGATGGGACGGTGGCCGTGACGTGGGCGTCGTCGAGGACTGACGCGGAGGTTGCGGGGGTGCTGCCGAAGAGCACCTGGAGATGGCCTGCCGCGCCGGAGAAGTTTTGGCCGGTGATGGTGATTTGCGAGCCGGGCGCGGCGCTGCTGGCGCTGAGGGAGGTGATGGTCGGCGCAAGATCGACGACTTCGAAATTGCTGTAGAGGAGGCTCTTGAGGCCGTGGGTTGTGTCCTGGATGTCGCTGTCGTTCCAGGTTTTGTCGAAAGCGTTGTTGGTGTCGACGGAGTAGCTGGCGCCGCTGAAAAAGAAGTTGCTGCCGTTGTCGGCCAGGATCATGCCGTAGTCTTTCATGGCGGTGGCGATGACTTTGGACTCGGGGTTGAGGCCGGAAATATCGACGCTGGCTTTGAGGCGGAAGCGCGAGCCCATGGGGGGTTGGATGGCGGCGTTGTGGTTTCCGGGATTGGCGATGTGTGAGGCGGGATAGAGAAATTGATCGAGAATCACGGCGTTTCGCAGCGTGAACCGGATGGCGTGATTGATGACGCCCTGGCCGCCTTCGCTGACCGGGAGGCCTTCGTCGGGCCGGACGAGGCCGGCGAGGATGGAGAGGCCGGCCGCATCGGCGGAGGTCCAGCCGAGCTTGCGGAAGGTGTTGGTGTTCATGTTCCAGACGGCTTCGCCGGCCGCGTGCCACTTGCCGTCGGAGTTTTCGCTGGGGCGCGAGGCGTTGTAGAGCTCGTAGGCGACGTTGCTGTCGGCGTCCCAGACAATGAGGTGGGAATCGCCGCGCGTGGCAAGGCTGGCGACGGGGGCGTTTTGAAGATCGCCTTCAAGGACTGCGTTGGCCGGGATGGGAAAGTCCAGCAAGTCGCTCTGGCTGGCGTAGTCGTCGATCACGACGTAAACCTTGGCTTGCGTGTTGCCGTGAACGATGGTGTAGGGGATGCCGTAAAGCGGATTCGCGCTTTTGGTGTCCTGGCCGAAGTCGGGATGCAGCCGGCCGTTGCCGTAGGTTGAGACGATCGAGTTCATGATCGCGCTGGAAGTGGAGGCGACGGGGGCCTGCGTGATCTTCTGATTCCACGGGTTGTCGGCCGGGAATAGTTGCTGGCCCAGGAGCGTGAGCATGGTGCGGTCTTCAAGCTGTTCGATGAATTTGGCGCGTGGTTTTGGCATGGCTGGTTGTTCCTTCGGGTCTGGGCAAGTCTTCGATGTGTCCAGTGGGGAGGGGCGAGGAATTTGATTCATTGATTCATTGGTGCGTTGGTTCATTGGGGTAGCGGGTTGGCAGTCGGTGGCGGAAGGGCCGGTTTTGGGGTGCGCAAAAACGTGTTCGAAAACCGGGGTTGAGGATTGATAAGGGTTTAGGCCAAAAACAGTCGTAAAATGAGCTTCCCCACGAATGGTGGCGCGCCCAAAGACAGGATAATACCTGTTCATGGAGCGAATCATGGCAAAGCGGAAGTTCACCCGGGAGTTCAAGATGTCAGCAGTTCAATTGGTCAACCAGCAAGGTTACAGCGTCAGCCAGGCCGGCAAGAGCCTGGGTGTCGATCCCAGCAGCGTGCGTTACTGGGTGGGTAAGTTCTCGGCCCAGGCGGGAGCGGGTCCCAGCGGCGAGGGAGCATTGCAGGTGGAGTTGCGGCAGTTGCGCAAGGAGAACGCGCGGCTGACGATGGAGCGTGACATTTTAAAAAAAGCGGCGGTGTTCTTTGCC
The DNA here is from genome assembly GCA_963788015.1 of uncultured Phycisphaerales bacterium. Lineage (GTDB taxonomy): Bacteria > Planctomycetota > Phycisphaerae > Tepidisphaerales > Tepidisphaeraceae > JBBRHH01. Next base: position 271,500 of record CAWBEY010000001.1, on the reverse strand, counting down.
AAGGAGCAGCTGTGAAGTTCGCCTTCATCAAAGCATCGTTGTGCATGTTTCCGGTAACGGCCTGTTGCGAAGCTCTGGAGGTCAGCCGCTCGGGCTACCATGCCTGGCTCAAGAGGCCGGTAAGCGATCAAGCCGTCCGCCGGAAGGAACTGGCGGTGAAGATCAAGCAGGTGCATGAGGAGAACCGCAAGGTGTATGGCAGCCCCAGGATCTTCCAGGCGTTAAAGGCCCAGGGACAAAGCGTCTGTGAGAACACGGTGGCCAGAGTGATGAAAGAGGAGCAGATTCAGGCCAAAAGCAAGAAGAAGTTCATTCCCCGCACCACCGACAGCTCGCACCATCAGCCCGTGGCCGACAACCTCCTGGACCGGCAGTTTGAAGCAGCGCTGCCCAATCAGAAGTGGGCGGTGGACATCACGTATATTCCCACCGATGAAGGATGGATGTACCTGGCGGGGGTGATTGACCTGTGCTCGCGGAAGATCGTCGGCTGGTCGATGGGAGAGGGCATGAAGGTGGACCTGGTGAGCGATGCACTGTTCATGGCCATCGCTCACCGCCGGCCCCAGGATGGTTTGCTGCATCACAGTGATCGGGGCGTGCAGTACAGCAGTGAGGATTACCGGCATATGCTGGACCTGCACGGCATGACCTGCAGCATGAGCGGCAAGGGAGACTGCTGGGACAATGCCTGCATCGAGAGTTTCTGGGGCACGCTCAAGACGGAGTTGGTGAACCATGAGCGGTATGCGACCAGAGAGGAGGCACGAAGATCGATCTTTGAGTACATCGAAGTGTTCTACAATCGCAAGCGTCTGCACAGCTCGTTAGGATACAAGAGCCCCGAAGCGTTCGAGGCCAGTCTCAGTTAATCACCGCGCGCCCACCGTTCGTGGGGAAGCTCAAAAATGCCCCCAAATGCTCCCCAAAACCTCCCCCCTTTGACCATAAACCGACATAAAATCTCCCTGTTTTCTCCCCGGAACCGCCCCCTTTTGGCTGGCTCAAGGCGGGTACTTCGACGGGGGAGATATTTTTTTTCACCACGGAGGCACTGAGGCACGGAGGGGAGAGGAGTTCCCGCGAAGCTGCTGAAATGTGCAGATATTTTCGATAGGGTTGAGTTAAGTTTTGGTGATTTTGGATCTGGGGGACATGGGCGGGGCGCGTGCCCCGCCCATGTCCGCCCAAGTCCACAACAAAACGAACCCAACCCCCCCATCACCGACCGCCCAGTCTCCTCCCCGACTCCACAACAAATCCTCTCTTCCTTCGTGTCTTCGAGCCCTTCGTGGTGAACGGATTGGACCCTGTCGAAGGGGGGAGATTCCGGGGAGAAAACGGGGAAATTTTACATCAAAAAAGGGGAGAGACGGGGGAGGTTTGAGGGAGGATTCGGGGGCGCTTTGGGGGCGCTTTTTCAGAAGCGATTTCGCCCTAACCCCTTGTCAATCCTCAAGGGCCGGCGGCGATCCATGCCTCTTGCATTTCAACCCATCACTGGCGATCCCTCTTAATCCCCCGCACATCCCCCGTGCGCAGCCATGCGGCGACATTTCTATTGTGTTGCGACAGCAAGAATCTCAATTGGTGTGACTGAGCAGATGCCCTCCTGTACAGTAACACTGTACAACTATAGGAGCGGCCATGGCGATCGAAACCACCTACACCAACGCCCGGGCGAACCTGTCTCGGCTGTGCAATGACATCGTGAACCAGCGGGAAACCGTGATCATCCGCCGTCGTTCAGGCGAAGACGTTGCGATGGTCCCGGCGTCAGAGCTTGCGGGCCTGATGGAGACCGCCCATCTGTTGCGCTCGCCCAAAAATCGGCGGCGTTTGCAAACGGCTCTGAACCGTGCGCTCAAAGGCATAGGATCTCCGCAATCTGTGGAGCACTTGCGCGACGAGGTTGGGCTTTGAGCGGTCGACGGGATGCGGTGTTTCAAAAAGAATTCAGAGATGACCTGCGCTGGTGGGTTCAGCAGGATCGTGCCGTGGCGCTGCGGGCCATCGATCTGGTCGAGGCGATTCTTCGTGATCGCTTCAAGGGAATTGGGAAGCCCGAACCGTTAAAAATATAGCACCGGGCGCGTGGTCGCGGCGGCTAACGCAAGAGCATCGCATCGTTTACCTCATCAGTCGGGCCAGGATCGATTTTCTGCAGGCACGCTATCACTACTGATCTGCCTGCACCCGGATCAGCCGATAGTTTTTCTTGCCGCTCCGCAGCACCAGCGCCGTCGGTGTGGCCAGCGATTCGAGCGTGAGCGGGGCGGCCACGTCAGGCCAGGGCTTGTTGTTGACGTAGAGGCCGCCTTGGGCAATCAGTCGCCGGGCTTCGCCCTTGGACTTGGCCAGCCCACTTTCAACCACCGCGTCTACGGCCGGCCAGTGCGACTCTAACTTTGCTCGCGCGATGGTGATGGTGGGGACGCCCTGGGCGGCGAGGGCTTCGATGGCGGCCTCATCGAGTTGATCCATCTGCCCGCCGTACATGGTGGCGCTGGCGGCGATGGCCTTTTCGGCCGCTTCCTGGCCGTGGACCAGCATGGTCATCTCGGCGGCCAGGCTCTTTTGGGCGAGGCGCTTTTCGGGGCCGGCGCTGTGCTCGGAGACAAGAGATTCGATCTGGGAGATAGGAAGGAAAGTAAAGAAGCGCAGGTAGCGATCGACGTCGGCATCTTCGGTGCGGAGCCAGAATTGGTAGAAGTCAAAAGGGCTGGTGCGGTCGGAAGAGAGCCAGACGGCGTTGCCTTCGGACTTGCCGAACTTGGCGCCGCCTGAGGTGGTGATAAGGGGCATGGTCACGCCAAACGAGTGGCCCCCCTCGCCGTCGAGTTTGCGGATCAGGTCGATGCCGGCCGTGATGTTGCCCCACTGGTCCGAGCCGCCAAGCTGCACCACACACTGATGATCTTTGTACAGCCGGTAAAAGTCATACCCCTGGAGGAGTTGATAGCTGAATTCGGTATAGCTCATCCCCTCGGCGCTGGCTTCCATGCGCGAACGGACCGAGTCCTTGGCCAGCATCGTGCCAATGCGGAAATGCTTGCCAACGTCGCGGAGGAAATCGACGGCCGACATCGGGCCAAACCAGTCAAGGTTGCTGACGATGCGGGCCGGGGCCGATGGATGATTAAAGTCGAGGAAGCGTTCGAGGACGGAGCGAATGCCCTGGGCATTCTGGGCGACGGTTTCCTTCGTCTGAAGCTGGCGTTCGGCGGCCTTGCCGGAGGGGTCGCCGATTAAGCCCGTCGCCCCGCCAACGACTGCGATGGGTCGAATGCCGTTGCGCTGGGCGTACATCAGGCCGAGGATGGCGATGAAGTTGCCGACATGGAGTGAGTCGGCCGTAGGATCAAAGCCGGCATAGGCGGCGATGGGGCCGCGCGTGGACAATTCAGCCAGGCGCGCATCAAGGCGAGGATCGGAGGTCTGGTGGATCAGGCCGCGGGATTCAAGATCGGCGATCAGGGGCATGACGCAAGTGTAGCGGAAAGTGGGCCCGGCAAACGAGGCGGGACGTCTCTTGCAGTGCCACCCCAACCGAACAGCGCCTCCACAATACAGCGGCACGAATAACTCCCTTGCCGCCGTCTAGTCCAAAAACATTGTTGAGCCTGTCCGCCAGCCCCCTTCCCCATCCCCACGATCCGTCTATAATTCCCGGTCGACAACAACCAGACAGGAGTGTGCGTTGCCCGACCAGTACCTTCAGCATACCTTTCCAAACGGCTTGACCATCTTGGGGGAAAAAATGCCCGGCGTGCATTCAGCCGCCATGACGCTGCTCGTGCCGGCCGGATCGGCCAACGATCCCCCCAAATCCACCGGCGCGGCCACCATTCTCTCCGATCTCATCCTCCGCGGCGCCGGTGATCGCGACAGCCGGCAACTCACCGATTACCTCGACAGCCTCGGCCTCCAGCGATCCAGCAGCGCTGGCGTCCACCATAGCCGCCTGGGCTGCGCCGCCCTCGCCGCCCGCGTCATGGATGGCTTGGAAGTCTACGCCGACATCGCCCGCCGGCCCCACCTTCCCGAGCCGGGTTTCCAAGCAGCAAAGGATTTGGCCCTCCAGGCCCTCGAAGGCATCGAAGACGAGCCGCGCCAAAAAGTGCTCATCAAGCTGCGCGAAAACCACTTCCCCTTCCCGTATGGCCGAAATTCAATGGGCAAGGAAGAAGAAATCGAGCAGATGACGCTCGACATCATCAAGTCCGACTTCCGCCGGCGATTCTGCCCCAATGGGGCCATCTTCTCTATCGCGGGCAACATCGAGTTCGCCAGAGTGAAGGCCGAGGTCGAAAAGTATTTTGGCGACTGGACGGGCAAAGGCGCGGACCTGCCCATTCCCCAACCCATTCCCGCCAGCATCAGCCATGAAGATCACCAGAGCGAACAAACCCAGATCGGTATCGCCTATCCCGCCATCGCCGAAACCCATCCCGACTATTACACCCTCCGCCTTGCCACCGAAGTCTTAAGCGGCGGCATGTCAGGCCGATTGTTCACCGAAGTGCGCGAGAAACGCGGCCTGGTCTACAACGTCTGGGCTGGCTACAGCAGCCTCAAGGATTTCGGCAGCATCATGGGCTACGCCGGCACCAGCAACGACCGCGCCCAGGCCACGCTCGATCAGTTCATCATTGAACTCTACCGCCTCAGCGAAGGCATCAGCGCCGCCGAATTGGATCGCGCCAAGACCGGCCTCAAGGCCGCCACAATCATGCAGGGCGAATCCACCAGCGCCCGCGCCGGCGCAATCGCCCACGACTTCTTCACCCGCGGCCGAATCCGCACGCTCGACGAAATCAAAGACGCCATCGACTCCGTCAGTCTCGAGCAGGTCAACGCCTATCTAAAGGCGAATCCACCCGGGCCGTTCACCGTAGTGACCGTGGGCCCCAAGCCGTTGAAGGTCAACCTGCCCTGACCATCACGCCTTTCAGTTGAGGAACAACATGAAACTGATCCACACGCTATTGCTCACCCTCGCCGTCATCACCATCGGGGCCTGCGACTCACCTCAGAAAAAGGCCGCCTCCGGCTCAAGCGAATCGCGCCTCGAAGACGTTTTCGGCAAGGTCGCCGGCATCAAGGGCAACGCCATTCTGGTGGAAGTCCCCAACGCCCCCGACACCGACCGCCCCGGCACCATCTCCATCCCCACCACCTCCGACACCCGCATCCTGGTGGACGGTGAAAAAATGGCGCTGGAAAAGATCGAAAAAGGCCGCGACGTCTTGATCGCCCGCCATCACAACGGCTACGCCGTCTCCATCACCACCATCATCATGCCCAGCGTTCACCGTTAAAACCCGTGCCGTCGCCACCCTCTCTTCCTATGATTCTCTAAAGACTGGTACTCCAAGCAGGACTTCAATCCATGGCACTGACCTTCCATCAACATCAGCTTCCCAACGGCCTGGACGTCGTCGCGGAGATCAATCCCGATTCCCACTCCATCGCCGTCGGCATGTTCGTCAAAACCGGCGCCCGCGACGAAGAAGTAAACATCAACGGCGTCTCCCATTTCCTGGAGCACATGATGTTCAAAGGCTCCGAAAAATACACATGGGAAGACGTCAACCGCATCTTCGATGAGATGGGCGCGCGCTACAACGCCTTTACCTCCCAGGAAATGACCGCCTACTACGCCAACGTCCTCCCCGAGTTCACCGAACGTGCCGTCGAGCATCTGGCCCATCTCCTGCGCCCCGCCATCCGCCAAAGCGACTTCGACACCGAGAAAAAAGTCATCCTTGAAGAAATCGCCATGTATCTCGATGAGCCCGGCCACAAGCTCTACGAAATGGTGATGCAGGAGCATTTCGAAGGCCACCCCCTCGCCCTCAGCGTCCTGGGCCCGGCCGAGTCAATCCAGAAGCTCGAGCGCGACCAGATGCACAATTATTTCACCACCCGCTACGGCCCGGGCAACATGGTCCTTGCCGCCACCGGCCGCGTCGATTTTCCCGAGCTGGTGAAGCTGGCCGAGAAATACTGCGGCCAATGGCCCCACGTCAACGCCGCTCGCGTTCAGCCCTGCCCCCAGCACGGCGCCAAGCGAAAGCTCATGACCGACCCCAAGCTCAACCGCTACTACACCATGGCCATGACACCCGGCCCAAGCGCCAGGACGAACGCCGCTTTGCCGCCCGCGTCCTGGCCGACGTCATCGGCGACACCGACGGCAGCCGCCTCTACTGGGCTTTGGTCGACAACGCCATCGCCGAGGAGGCCGACTTCGGCTTCTATCCCCACGACGCCTGCGGCAGCTTCTACATCTACCTCGTCAGCGACCCCGACCGCGCCGACGAAGCCCTCAAGATCGCCCTCGCTGAGTTGAAGAAAGTCCGCCACGACCTGAAGGACGATGAAGTCGAACGCGCCAAAAACAAGATCGCCAGCAGCCTCGTCCTCCAGGGCGAAGTCCCCCTGGGCCGCATGCGCTCCATCGGCGGCCAATGGATCTACAACAAAGAATACCGCTCCCTCGACCAGGACATGGCCACCCTGATGGCCATCACCCCCGCCTCACTGCGGCAACTGATGATCGACTATCCGTTCGATCCGATGACGATAGTCTCCCTGGGACCGGCGGCCGAAAAGGCGGCGCCAGTCTAAACAGCGCGGCCAGTTCATCCTGCGAAAAAGCTTCATCCACCTTCATAGGCTCCACAAAGACTCCCGAAAATGGAATGCTAAGCATTTCGCCATTGCTCAAAAGAATGCGATGCACGAACCGACCGCGCCGATTGGCCATCGAATCCAACTCGTCGTAGAGCCAGTGGACCCTCTTCTTTGAAAATCTACAGGCCGCAGGTGCATCAGAGCGTTTGATCTTGTCCCAAAGCAAGTAGAAAAGTATCAAACGCTCCTTTCCATTGCGTAGCACCAACCAGAATCCCGCATCACAACCGCCCGCAAAATCACTCCCCTCCATGTCCAGCTTGACGAGTTCCCAATCGTGAAGAGACAGCCCCGCCAGACGTTGCAAGCCGCCCGGCACTTCCGTAACAAGTGCGGATAAATGCCGTCGGTAATCTTGAACTGCCTTCTCCCAGCGCCCCATGGCGGCATCCGCGACCACATCGTCCGCCGAGTTAATCTCAAGAAACAGTTCCGGGGTAAAATATTTCATAAGTCCTGACTGTATTGTGCGGATCGACCAGTGGACTCATAAAAGGTGTGTCCAAGCGGCCCGCGCCGGGGCGCGGCAAAGCGCGTTGGCATTCGAAGATAGCCTCAGCATCACATCAAGCGATTCGACATTTATGGTACAGTGCCTAATGGCATCAAGTTAAGCCTTTTTCGCGTCATTTCGTAGCTTTCTCCGCAACTCGTCTCTCGGCTTGCTCATCAGATCGTACTGTTTGGGTCTCCGCTTCCTGCATCGCGGCTCCGCACGGTTGGGGCGTAGCGGGACCACCAGCAATGTCGGCAATGTGTCGTCGGGACCCGCATGTCGGATCCATTTGTAAGCATCGGCGAAGCTGATCCGGCTCACCGGCACGTCCTGACGGTGGGCGGCCTGCATCATCACCGCCCGCACGCAATTGTAGACAATGCAGAAGATGACCAGCTCCTTGCGAACACCCGCTTCCGTCTTACATCGCAACACGTCCATTTTCATCGTCGTCTTCAAATGCCCCAGATTTGTCTCCACGTCCCAGCGGCGCAGCCGAAGTTCCAGCAACTCGCTGGCCGGGTACTTCTTTTCATCCTGTAGCGTCGTCATCAGCTTCAGCGTCACGTGGCCCAGCCCCGGCCGCGTCACCGTGCGACGCAATTCCCGCACGATGAGCGATTCGGGCAACGCGTCATAATCCGCCTGGCTCATCCACAGCGCCTTCTGCTGCGGCTTGAAATACTCCACCAGCTGATCTTCCTTTCCCAACGATTTGATCCATCGGGATCGAGGCATGCCCGCCACGGCGTTCTTGCCCTCGTCGGTGTGCGGCCTGCCTTTCGTGAAGTCCACGATCCGCAGATGGTGGATGGGGAACAACCCGTGCAATCCCTGCTGCTGGAGCATCGCCATATGGGCGTAGCTGCTGAAGCTGTCATCGCCGATGAGAATATCGCCCGGGTTCAGATGAGCATGGACCTCGGGCGTCTGGGCAATATCCCCCGTGCGCAGTGGCCCGGCCCAGGTATCGAAGAGCTGTCCCGTGGCGGCGTTGAAGAGCACCAGCAGATGGGCCGCTGGAAAGCCGCATCCTTCTTTCTGCCCCGAGGCGGCGCCGAAGACCTTACGCAATTCCGGCGTGTCAGGCATGGAGAAGCTGGAGCCATCGACGTGGAAAGTGCGGTGCCCATGCCACAGATGTTGTGGCTGGGTCGTCGTCGGGTATATCACATCATGCACCGCCGTCAGCAGTCCGCGGTAGACGGCCAGCGGGAGGCGTGCCCGCGCCTCGCAGTAAGCCTGCGGCGTAAAGGATTTGCCGGCGATATGACGCACTTCGCTGCAGGGTGTATTGCCGTGGACGACCTGCTGGATGAACAATCCAATGGTGGCCAGCGGATCCAGTTGTCGATCGCGCGACACATGCCGGCACTCCCGGCAAACCTCCTCGACGGTTGCACGGTCCAGCATGCACAGCGGATTGTCCTTGATCCGTTGCAGCGACGAGCCGATACTTGCCATCCGTGGCCTCCTGTTGGTTGGTGATTTTCAAAGCACCACCATTCTGACAGGAGGCTACGTATTGCGCAAATGTAGTAAGTGCATTAACGGCGCGGAGTTATGGCTTAACTTGATGCCATTAGGTACAGTGCCGCTTTCCCATCGGAGGATCCCCATGACCGCCCTGGCAAACTTCCTCCTGTTTCTCTCCCTTGTAGCCTTCGCGACCACCCCCGCTCACGCAGCCAGGACGATAGACATTAAGCTGATCCAGGACGACAAACGCCCCGGCTCTCCCGTTACAGCAGCGACGGTCTGGGTCAACCAGGCGCTGCGGGAGACTTGAATGAGCTTTTATCCCTGCCCGAACTTCGCACACTCGAACTCGGCGGCGTCGGCCTCACCGACAACGACCTCAAAATCCTGAAGAGCCTTCCGAAACTTCAGGAACTGACCGTGTCGCGTCGAGGCTCCCAAGGTCCCCGGCGTCACCGATGCGGGGATGGACGCCATTGCTTCCATCAAAAATTTAAGAAAATTGAACGTGGTGTGGCTTCCAATCACCAACGCTGCATTCGGGCACCTCAAGCCCCTCCAGTGCCTTGAAGAACTCCAAATCCTTTACACCAATTCGATATCAGATCCGGCGATCAAAGACGTAGCCGCACTTAGGAACCTCCAAATGTTGGATATATCGGGAACCGCCGTTAAAGGCCCCGGTCTAGTAGAATTGGCGGCCCTCAAGAAGCTACATACGCTGTCCCTCTCATCGCCCAGCATCAATCGTGCGGGCTTTGCTTCTCTACGTAAAGTGGCCTCCCTTCGCAAGTTGAGCGTGCACAGGGGTTGCGATCTCGGACTCACCGACACAGAGTTGGAGGGCATCGGTCAGATTCAACAACTCGAATCTCTCGAATTCGCCTCCGACAGTAGCACTGACGCGGGCCTCAAAGCAATCGCCTCCCTCACCCACCTTCAAACGCTACGGATTATTGCGGGCAAATACACACAGGCGGGTCTGATTACTCTGAAAGCACTTGGATCACTGGAAAATTTGTCTTTGGATGTCAGGGAATGCAACGATGAGGCTCTCACTGCGATTGCTCAGATGGCGCAACTTCGCGATCTCTGCATCCAGCGAAACGACATCTCCGACGATGGCATCCGCCAATTGATGCACCTTCAAAAATTAAAAGTACTATCGGTTCACTCCAGCCAAGTACTGAGCGACGCCGTCCTCAAAGAACTCAAGGACGCCCTGCCCGACACCGACCTCGACATCCACGGCAAATGACGCAGCCAATCCCGACAACTACTCCCCAATCGTCTCAACCTTGATATTCGTATTGGTGTAGATACACATCTCCCCCGCGACCTTCAGGCCGGCTTCCACGATTTCCTTTGCTGACAATGCCGAATGTTCCAAAAGAGCCTTGGCGGCCGAGGCGGCGTAGGGGCCGCCGCTGCCGATGCCGATGATGCCATCCGTGGGTTCGATCACATCACCGGCGCCGCTGACGATGAGGCTGGTGGATTTGTCAACGACTGCGAGCATGGCCTCCAGTCGGCGCAGGACGCGGTCGGTGCGCCAATCCTTGGCCAGCTCGATCACGGCCCGGCGGGTGTTGTCGGGGAACTCGGCCAGCTTTTTCTCGAATCGTTCGAGCAGCGCGAAGGCATCGGCGGCGGAGCCGGCGAAACCCGTAAGCACTTTTCCGCCGCCAATGCGCCGGATTTTGACGGCGTCGTGCTTGGCCACAACGTTGCCAAGGGTGACTTGGCCGTCGCCGCCCAGGGCCACCTGGCCGTTGCGGCGGACGCTGAGGATGGTGGTCGATCTGGCCGGTTTCATTGCCATGGGATAGCATCTTAGAACAGGAAGAGAAGAATGGCCACGACTCCGGGGCGAATGGCAAGTGGTGAAATTTGGGTAGGCGAGCTGTGACGAGGAATGTGGGCTGGTAGCGGACATGGGCGAGGCGCCCATGCCACGACATTGCTGACAGATGAGGGAATGTCACTCCATGGCATATCTCGCCATGAACCTATGCTGGCTTATTTGCCGTTCACATTCTCGTCGTCCTCGATGCTGTGGTGGGCGGCGGGCGTCGTTGCAATGGCGATGGTTGTGGTGGGAATGCGCGGCCGGGCTTGCCGCGTCTTTCGTACTTTTTCGGCTTGCTTGGGTTGGTGATGCTTGCGCTGGCGGTGGGGGGGCTGACGTGGTTGCGGCCGGTGGCGCAGGAGGTGGTGGTGATGGTCGATCTTTCGCCAAGCACGCGCACGGCGGACTATCGACATCGCGATTTGCTCACGGCGCGGATCGGCCAACTGCTGGGAAGCACGCCGCACCGAACCGTGTATTTTGCCAGTGAGAATCGAGAGGCCGCGCCGGAGGGGAATATTTTGGCGGACTCGCCGCGGAGCGGACGGTGTATATGCCGCCACCCTCGACGGCCGTAGTTCTCTTCAGCGATTGCCAGTTTGAACTACCTGCGGTTGCGCCGCCGACCTATGTCGTGGCGGACGCGAGGCTGGATTCTCCCGCGGACGCGATGGTGAATCGGCTGGAAGTACGCGAGGGATCACTGGCCGCGAGCGTTATCAACCACAGCAGCAGCGAGCGCGATCTGGTGTTTACGGGGACAGTTGGCGGCCCAACAACGCGCATCAGCGCGGGGTCGCTGTTGATCGAGCGGAAGCTGGCCGGGGCGGGGGCTGAGGCTTCGGCGCGATTGGGGCGGGGAGATGCGTGGCCGGAGAATGATGGGTTGTGGATTCAGATTCCCCCGGCCGCTTCGAGCGAGCGCTGGTGGGTTGGCGCTTCGCCGGCGGGCGACAAGTGGCGCGCGTTCGCGCCCGACAAACTTCCACTTGACCCGGCCGATTATCTGGCGCCCTCGGTGATCGTGCTCGACAACGTCCCCGCCACCGACTTGCCGCGCCCGCAGCAGCGGCGGCTTCAACAATATGTGCGCGATCTGGGTGGGACGCTGATCATCCTTGGGGGCGATCACGCATTCGCGGCCGGGAATTATCCGGGCAGCCTTCTGGAATCGCTTTCGCCGCTTTCGAGCTTTCCACCCGCGCCCACGACGCATTGGATCTTGCTGGCCGACAGCAGCGGCTCGATGTCGGCCGACGCGGCAGGGACAGGCCTGACGCAGTGGGAGATTGAGAAGCGGGCATTTTAAACCTTCTTCCGGCGCTGCCGCCGCAGGACCCGGTGAGCATTGGGAGCTTTGCACAAGAGCTGCAATGGTGGTCGGTGGGGAAGAGGGCGGGACACGATGGGCCAGACGCTTCCGCCGGCGGGCATCATGCCCTCGGGGCCGACGAATCTTCAGCCCGCGGCTTGCAGGCTGATCGCCGACGCGGACGCGGCGATGCCCAAACAACTGCTCCTGATGACGGATGCCGAGACGCAGCTTTCAGATGCGGCCGGGATTCGCGAAGGGATGCTGGCCAAGAAGATCCACCTGAACGTGCTGGCGCTGGGCCGGGGCGAAGCGCTGGCGGCCCTGCGGGAGATTTCGGCCGCGACAGGGGGTCGGGTGATGGAGGCGCTGGATCCGAAGGACTGGGTGCGGGGCATCGAGCGGCTGGCGCAGGCGGCCGCGCCGGATCGAATTGGACGGGGGAAGACGAATGTGGTGTTTGAGTCGGTTCTGGCATCCATGCGACCGCGCGAGGTTGAATTGTGGAACCGCACATGGCTGAAGGGGGGCGCGACGCTTCTTGCAGAGTCGCGACAAAGAGATCAGACACTGCCGATGGCGGCGCGGTGGACGGTGGGGGAGGATGGCGCGGTGCTGGCGTTTGCGTTCGGCCTGGAACCGGCCGACGTGGATTCCATCGCGGCGCGGAAGGACGCGCGCCGCATGATCCGCGCTTCCATGTCACCTGGGAACCGGCCGCCCAGCTTCGCGTGGTTGTTGACGCCATCGACAATGGAGCATTTCTCAACGATCAGAAGCTGGAGGTGGAGCTGCGGGGAGAGAATTATCCAGAGATCGAGCGGCACGCGGTGCCGCAGATTGGGCCGGGCCGTTATGAGCTCGCCATGGCAGCGCCCCGGCATCCGGCATTCGTAACGCTTCGCGCGGGCGGGCATGTCATCGACCGGTATGCGGTGGCGGGTCGGTATACGCCGGAGTTTGATGCGGTCGGAAATAATGCCGCGAACATGGCCGCCTTGGCGCACGCACCGGCGGCGCGGTCATTGGCCCCGCCCAAACCCACCCCATCGACTTTCGCTTCCCCAGCCGTGACGTGCCGCTCGCGCCTTGGCTTTCGCTCGCGGGGGCGGCGCCGATCGCGCTCGGCCTCTCGTTCTGGCGCAGGGCATAAAGATCAGGGCCGGCCAATGCTTTCCGCACTGGCCGGCCCCGCGTTGAAGGATGTCAGCCCCTCTGCCCCCTCGCCGACACGTCGTCTTCGTCACATCGAGTGGACCCTGTGATCTACGATATGAACGGGGCCCCAGGCAAATGAGTGATTTTCGTTGCCGCCGGACGAAACCGGCGCGGTGGCATTATCAGACAAATAGCTTCCAACTTGCCTGACTTTGGGTTGTAATTTCGGCGGCGTGTACGACGGATTGTAAAATAACAAACCAACGAGGACAGCATGACCCACAACCCACTCTCGACTTCCCGGCGGCAGGTTCTTCGAGGCGCGGCCGCCACGGCGTTTGGCCTGGCCCTCAGCCCGATGCTCCGCGGCGCGGACGCCACCGGCGACACCACCAAGCCCAAGCGTATCCTGTACTTCACCAAGTCGGCCGGGTTTCAGCATTCCGTCATTACGCGCAAGGGGGACGAGCTGGCGTTTTCGGAGAAGCTTTTGACGGAGTGGGGCAAGAAGAACGGGTACGAAGTGACCTGCTCGAAGGACGGCAGCTTGTTCGCGCCGGAATACTTCGAGAAGTTTGACGCCTTTGTGTTCTACACCACCGGCGACCTCACGCAGGCCGGCACCGACAAGCAGCCTCCGATGAGCAAGGAAGGCAAGGCCGCATTTCTCGATGCGATCAAGAACGGCAAGGGCTTTGTCGGCTTTCACTGCGCCAGCGATACTTACCACAGCGCCGGGCACAAAAAGGGGGAGCTTCTCAAAGAAGGCCAGCAGCCCCACGACGTGCTCGATCCATACATCGAGATGATCGGCGGCGAGTTCATCGTTCACGGCGCGCAGCAGAAGTCGACGATCAAGATCGTGGACGACAAATTTCCCGGCCTGCAGGGCCTGAAGGATTTTGAGAAAAACGAAGAGTGGTACTCGCTCAAAAACTTCGCACCCGATCTGCACGTGATCGGCGTGCAGCAGACACAGGGGATGAAGGGGGCCATGTACGAGCGGCCCAACTACCCCGAAACCTGGGCGCGGATGCACGGCAAAGGCCGCGTATTTTTCAGCTCACTCGGCCATCGCGAGGACGTGTGGGAAAGCCCGGAGTTTCAGCAGATCGTGCTGGCCGCGCTGGGCTGGACGACGGGCCGAACAAACGCGGAGATCCCGGCGAATGTTAAGGAAGTTTGTCCCGAGGCGGTGACGGTGAGCCCGGCCGGGGCGTAGCGGAAGTGGCGGCTAAAAATCGTCCCCTAAAACTTAACACAGTCGCTCCGTGGTGAGACAATATTCCCCTTCGTGGAAAATGCTTGACCCTCCCCGCCGCTCGTGAAACAATGACCAGGCCCAAAGGGTGTAGTGGTGCACAGCGTTGGAGGATTCATGGCCTTGAAGGTCCTGATCGTCGAGGATGAGCCGGACATGGCCGACATCATGTCCCAGATCCTTCGCCTTCGCGGATTTGAAACACATGCTCTTCTGAAGGGGGGCGGGGCGGCCGAATGGGTGCGGCAACATCGCCCCGACGTTCTCCTGCTTGACCTGATGCTCCCCGATTGCTGCGGCTATGACATCTGTCAGGAAATCAAACTCGACCGCGACACCAATCTCATCCCAGTCGTCTTCGTCACGGCCATGGGTGAGCGGCAGGATCGCATCAACGGCCTGCAAGTAGGCGGCAATGGCCATCTCACCAAGCCGTTCACCATCGACCAACTTCAGCGCGTGATCGACGAAGCAACGCAGTGGCGTCAGGAGATGGAGCGCTCGGGAACACAAGGCGAGATTCATTTCCAGATCCAAAGCGACACCCAATATCTTGATGAGCTGAATGATCTGACAGCCTCGCTCTTCCACTACACGGGACTGAGCGCCGATCAGGTGCATCAACTGACGACCGCCGTCCGCGAGATGGGCGGCAACGCGATTGAGTGGGGAAATTCCAAGCAGGTGGATCGGCTTGTGACCGTCACCTATCGCATCGACTCCGACAAGGTGACGATCGTGATCCGCGACACGGGAACGGGCTTCGATCGCAACGCACTGCCGCACGCCTCAAACCCCGAGGATCCCGGCGCGCACATGGAAGTACGCGAGCAACTCGGCCTGCGCGTCGGTGGCTTTGGCATATTGCTTGCCCGAGGTCTGGTCGATGATCTGCAATACAACGACTCGGGCAACGAGGTGCGGCTGGTAAAATATTTCGCCCCACCTTCGCTGTCCTGAGCTTGTGGGGCCGGGGACTGAAATGATCCAACCGTTCAGGTTACAATGCGAGCATGTCTGATCGCTTAATCGAGCTCATGGAGAATCTGGGCCGGCCGCGCATTGCACTCGTGGGGGATTTCATGATCGACCGATATGTCTACGGAAATGCCGAGCGCCTGTCGCCCGAAGCGCCGGTTCCCGTGCTGCATTTTCAGCATGAGGAATATCGTCTTGGCGGGGCAGGAAGCGTGGCCGCGGATCTGGCTGCGCTGGGGGCGCAGGTGCATACGGTCGGCATTGTGGGTGACGATGAGGCCGGGAAGCGGGTGCGGCTTGAACTATCCAATTGCGGAGCCAACACCGATTCGCTTCTCGAAGTTTCGGGCCGGCCAACGGTCTGCAAGATGCGGCTGATCGGGCTGGCGCAGCATCGCCGCCCCCAGCAAATGCTGCGCATGGACGTCGAAGACGCAACGGCCATCGATTCAGACCTGGGCCAGCGCGTGATCGATGCGGTTGCCGGCGTGCTGGCGACGAGTGATCTGCTCTGCATCGAGGATTATCACAAGGGGCTGCTCACGATTGATGTCTGCACAAAAATCATCGAAATGGCCAGGGCGCGGCAGGTGCCGGTGATCATCGACCCGGCCAACATCTCCGACTACAGCAAATACTTTGGAGCAACCGCACTTAAACTCAATCGGCCCGAAACCGAACGCGCCACCGGACTGCCCGTACGCAATCCAAAACAGTTCGGCATCGCGGCCAACTGGCTGATCAAAAAGTTGGAACTCGAAGCCGTCGTCATCACGCTCGACAAGGAGGGGGCCTACCTGGCAACCAGCGACGGCGAGGGGCGATGGCTCAAGACGCGCGAGAGACAGGTGTACGATGTCACCGGCGCGGGCGACATGGTGCTGGCAATGCTGGCAGTGGCGCGGGCCGCGGGGGCGCCATGGACCGAGGCCGTTGCGCTGGCGAACATCGCCGGCGGTTTGGAAGTTGAAAAGTTCGGGGCCATTCCGATTCGGCCTGACGAGATCATCCAGGAACTGCTGACCGAGGTGCATCAGCATCTGGGCAAGCAGCGCAGCGTGGAGCAACTGCTGGCCGAGCTTCAGCGGCATCGCGCAAGCGGGAAAAAAATCGTCTTCACCAACGGCTGCTTCGATCTGATCCACCTGGGCCACGTGAAATATTTCCAGTTCGCGAAGCACAAAGGAGACCTGCTGGTGGTGGCCGTGAATAGCGACGAAAGTATTCGGCGCCTCAAAGGCCCGTCGCGCCCCATCGTGGGGGAGCACGATCGCATTGGCGTGTTGGAAGAGTTGGAGAGCATCGACTACCTGATCCGTTTTGACGACGACACGCCGCTGAATCTGATCGAAAAAATTCGGCCTGACGTGCTGGTGAAAGGCGCCGATTACGCCAAGCAGCAGGTGGTGGGCTGGGACGTGGTGGAGTCGTGGGGAGGCCGGGTGGAACTCGCCCCGCTCATTGACGGACGCAGCACCAGCGACGTGATTCGCCGGATCATTCAGAGCACCGAGTCGGCGAGAAGCTGAAAAGCCCGGAATACATGTCGGGAAAAAACTGTCAATTTTTCCTCATTCGCGCCATTGGGACAGGCGGCTATAAGGGGATCGTTGAAGACGGCTGGTGCCGTCGGTTTTCGAAAGGAGATTCGTTATGTCTCGAATGGACAATCCAAGCGACGTGACCCAGCAGTTGAAAGACAAAGCATCCGAGGCCGGCCAGGCCCTGAAGGACAAAGCCGGCGAGATGCGCGATGCCGCCCAGGAGCAGTTCCAGAACCTGCGCGAGACGGCTGGCCAGTATTATGAAGACGGCCGCCAGAGGGCGATGGAATGGGAACAGGGCGTCGAAGAATATGTGCGCGAGCAGCCGGTGAAGTCGCTGCTGATCGCCGCCGGCGTCGGCATGCTTCTGGGCATCATCTGGCGCCGAAGTTGAACGAGCCGGTCTAATATAAATTGGAAGTTCGCACCCTCCCCTGATGCGCCGCGTTTAATCGGTGCGTCAGTTGCGGGGTGGGATGTGCAAGTCCTAACCAGCGAGGGGTCCGCCACCTGTCGGACGACCAGTCATGGAACCTGAAGCTACCGATGTGCGGCCGGGAGGCGAGCGAATCTCGCCCGGGCGGGCTGATTTTGGCGCTGGGTCTGGGCCAGGCAGTCCCGATGACCAGCAGCATCCCGGAACGCGCGCTGTCAACCACTTCCGGCGATCTCTCGACGAGTTGAAGGAGCAGTTCTCCTTCTACGTGGCGGCCAAGTCTGATGGGCTTAAGTACACCGCGAAAAAGATTGGCATCTATGCGGGGCTGGGAGTCGTCGGCTTGATCGCGGCCAGCGCCATTGTGGTAACGGCCGGGGTGTTGTTGCTGGCCGGACTAGCCGACGCCATCAATCGCCTGTGCGGCACGGGGCCATGGCTGGGCGACTTAATTGTCGCAGTGTTGGTGTTCGGGGGCATTGGTTTGGCGGCGATGATAGCCCTGAAGAAGATCTTCAACAGTTCTAAGAAGCAAACGGTGGAACGTTATGAGCAGCGCAAACGCCAGCAGCGGGCCAAGTTCGGCCAAAGTGTTTCCGACCGCGCCGCCTCCGCAGCCGCCAGCGCCAAAGGCAAGTGATGAAGGCGTGAAGGGCGACGAAGGCGAGTTCCTGACGAAACAAGCAAACGACGCTCAGGCCGCCATCAAGCAAACCGTCAACGACATGAGCAAGGCGCTGGGCGAGTTGGCCGACGTGCGCACATGGACAAAGCAGTACCCATGGATCTCCGTGGGCGCAGCAACGGCCGCCGGTCTGGTCGCGGCCCTGGCCTTGACGCCCAAACGGCGCGGCAAACGCGTGGCTGAAATGTCAGAAGACGCCAAGGACAAATGGCAGGAGATCTGGGAGAAGATCGCCAGCAAGGTCGGCGAGCCTGAAGACGTCGCGGTGGTGGATGAACCTGCCCCCAAACAGAAAAAGGCCAGCCTGTTGAACGGTTTGCTCAGCCACGTCATGGACATCGCAAAGACAGCGCTTGCCTCCGGGATCAGCGCCTCGGTCGCGGCTCATGCGCCGACCGACGGGCAGGATGGCAGCAAGACCTACTCCTAAACGTCCAATAGATCGGCAGTGCTTGCCCGTCTTGCCAGATAGTTCGTCATATTCCTGTCGCGGCAGAATTTTTTCGTTGGACCCACGACGTCGTGGGGGTAAGTTTCACATCTTCAATGGTCATCTGGGCGTGCAAGCCCGGCTCACCACGCCGCCTCACTCAAGGTGTTGTTCATGGCATCCCCCGCCGCCCTGCTGGCAAGCGTCATATTATCGGCCACTGCATTCCTCGCCCCATCCCCGGCCCATCAAGGACTTGTAGCCGCGCCCGCCGCAGTCGTCACCGCTGACGCGCCTGTTGCTGGAAACTACCCGGAAGTTCGCCTTCGTAAGCTCCACCTGGTTCGCCCTGACCTCATTCCTTACCCTATTGCTTACGAAGTAGTTTGCTGATTGTCCAATCAGCCCTGATTTTCAATGCCCGCCGGCGACAAACTCGCTTCGCGATTCATGGCAATTTCAGCCAGCGCGTTGGCCGCGAAATTCACATCCTGCACCGACAAAAATGGACCAAAGCTAAGCCGCGTCGTCCCACCAAACCGCGTCGTACCCATCGCTTCATGCGCAACGGCGCACAATGAATCCCCGGGCGGGTGAGGATGCCGTAATGGCTTTCAAGAACGGCGGCCAATTCGTATGGCTCGAAGCCGTCAATGCGCACCGAAAAAACCGCCAGCCGGTCCTTCACACCCCTGGGCCCGTAGCACGTCAAACCCTCGACGTCGCCAATGCCTTCGAGGAACGTGCAGACCAGGTCCATCTCATGCGCGGCCAGTGTGGCCACCGTTTTTTGCGCCACCCATTTCACGCCCTCCAGCAGGCCAATGATGCCGATGGCGTTGTGGCTGCCGGGCTCGTACTTGTCGGGCATGAACTGGGGCTGGCGATCAAGTTCGCTAACGGATCCAGTGCCCCCTTCCTTCAGCGGCGTCAGCGAATCCTCAAGGCCGGGGCGGATGTAAAGAAAGCCCGTCCCAAGCGGGCCAAGCAAGCCCTTGTGACCCGGAGCGGCCAGTAGATCGATGTAATCACGCTGCACGTCAATCGGAATGTGGCCGGCGGATTGGGCCGCATCCACGATGAGGGGAATGTTGTGCTCCCGCGCGATCCTTCCAATGACGGCGAGAGGTTGAATGGTGCCGGTAACGTTGCTGGCGTGGGTGATGGCAATCATGCGCGTGTCCGGACGAATAGCGCGTCGGATATCATCCGGATTCACGAGGCCCGATGAGGAATCGACCGCCACGCGCGTTTGCTCAAGCAGGCCCCGCTCCGCAAGAGCATTGAGTGGCCGAAGGATTGAATTGTGATCGATGTGGGTGCAGATGGCGTGGCCGGGCCGGGAGGGATCAACCAGGCCCTTGATCGCCAGATTCAGCGCGTCGGAGCAATTGAGGCCAAAGACAAAATTCTCCGCCTTTTCTCCGTTAAAGAGAAGCTGAAGCTGCCGTCGGCACTCGTTAATAAGCGCGCCCGTTTCAACGGCCTCGCGATACGCCCCCCGGCCGGCGCTTGCCCCCAGCTCCGTCGCATATCGCACCATCGCATCCGTAACCGCCCTGGGCTTGGGAAAGCTGGTGGCGGCATTGTCCATGTACAGCCGGCGGGGAGACAGTGCATCCATCGTTTCAACGTCCAGTAAATCTGACGAGGGATAATAGAGGAGTGGCCGGATCATCGCCACCTCAACTTGGCACGGGTAGATTTGCCGTTCATCCGTCAAATGCGGCGAGGTAATCTGCGTTCAAAAGGAGACGCAGATGACAGCACTGAAATCCATGGTATCCGGCCTCGCTGGAGCGGCGGCGTTAACGGTCCTCCACGAATCGGCTCGGCGATTGATCCCCCACGCCCCGCGTGTGGATGTCATCGGCAAGCGCGCAATCGCCCGCCCGATGCAAGCCATGGGGCTCGAACCGCCGCGAGGGAAAAAACTGTACGCAGTAACACTGGCGGGTGAGGTCCTATCCAACGGCCTGTATTACGCTCTGACCGGCGTTGGCAAGGCCGAGCATCCCTATCGGCGCGGTGCTCTACTGGGCTTAATGGGCGGCCTGGGCGCGGTTGCGCTTCCCGGCCCAATGGGACTGGGCCGCCAACCAGGACAACGAACGCCGGTAACGCAGGCGATGACGATAGCCTGGTACACCATCGGCGGAATGGCCGCCGGTGCGGTGGCCGGGTGGCTCGAAGGTCACAGGGAAAGCCGCGGCGGGTGTTGTTAGAACGGCTGATGCACCCCGAGTGATCGCTGCCACCTTGTCGTCTGACAACAAGCACAAGCCGACAATTCGACAGTTCGGCTCGTCCCACATCGCTACACGACCGAAATCCACGCGCACCGTTATGTTCACTAACTTCCTCAACAACAATAGATTAGAGATCACGCGCGAATTTTCCTGAGGCTCTTCTAGTGTTCGGCACCCCCATTGCTTTATCCCCTTCGTCCTGCCCGCAATAGAAAAGTTTGGAAGCAGACAGATCGAAGCGCGGGCAGGATTCAATTTAGCCCATTCTTCCCCATGTGGAGATACCTCCTCATCCCCTGAGGAGTTCTCCAGAAGCCCCATTCGAAGCCGTCCTTGCCCGGGACGGCTTTTTTTATGCGCCGACTTTGCCTGCTTCTCAATCCTCTTTCGTGAGCTCGAGCAACTGCCGGACGAACTTTTCCTGCTGACTGTTGGCAGGGCCGTCCTTCAGAAAAGTCTTGAATAGCTTTCGCGATTCAGCGGCGAGTACCCCCCCACAATGCGAGGCATCTGTGATTCGGGCGACACTGGAGGCTTCAGGCGGTTGGTGCCGCTGTCGGCCGGAGCTTTAAGGGCGTAAACGACCGTATCGACGGCGGCCTCCATCGCCGCCCCCAGGCACATCACGCACGGTTCAAGCGTGCTGACGAGGATGAGATCGCGGGCATCGGTAGGCACCCTCCCGGCCGAGGCGCAAAGGCCACCATCTCCGCGTGTGCAGTCTTGTTCTGGGTTTTGTTCAACTCGTTGTAGCCACGAGCGATGATTGTCCCGTCGCCGCGTGCGAGGAGCGCTGCAATCGGCGCTTCACCAGCCTCCATGCCTTCCTGCGCCACCTGAAGCGCCTGTCGCATCAACGACTCCAGCAACTCCTGCGATAAGTGCGCCGCGCCGGGTGAGGCGAGTTGCAGGACATCGTCGAGTTGCGCGAGGATATCCGCAGTGTCTTGGTAGATGCCATGCGCCGCCCGCGCGGATCTGCTCCCTGGTGTGGCATTGGCCTGACAAAACACCGAGGCACACCACGCCCGCATTGCGGCAGGCTTCGGCGTCATAGGGGGTGTCGCCAATCATCGCGCACTGGGCGGCAGTCATTCCCATTTTCTTGACGGCCGCGTGAATCAAATCCGGTGCAGGCTTGCTCGAATCGGCGTCATCAGCACTGGTCATGGCATCAAACATCGACACAAAGTGCAACCCGGTGTTCTTCTCGACCAACTCGATCTGCTCTTTGTTGCTGGACGTGGCCAGTACCGTTTTGATGCCCCTTCGCCGTAGCTCGGCCAGCAGTTCCCGCCCACCCGGAATCACCGCGAAATGCTCCTGCTCAGCAGAGTTTCTTGTAGTGCTCCCCGTGGGCTTTCCTCAGCGCCTTGCCATCGGTTTTGTCGGCCATCGCGCCGAGAATGGCCGGCACGAGCATGTCGCCCCCTTTTCCCACTTCAATGGCGATGCGGTCTTCGGGAACCCGATACCTCATCTCCGCAAACGCCTCGTGCCACGCCCGAACGTGTGCCAAGTTGTTATCAACGAGCGTGCCGTCCATGTCGAAAATGATCGCGTCAAGCATGTCTCGACGATACCGACTCATCAGCCATTCTCGCCACTGGCTTTCTTGCGCCGTTGCCACCGCGTACTCCACCGCCCGCACCTCGCGAATCAGCGTGACGCGAATTTCACCTGGGTAGGTCATCGTCTCCTCAATTTTCTTGGCGATGTCGCGGGCGATCTTCGCCGAGACTTTGTCGTCTATCGTTTTGGCATCGACAATCACTCGCACTTCGCGGCCGGCTTGTATCGCGTAGGCCTGGCGCACACCTTCAAACTCTTTGGCGATGTCTTCGAGGTCGGTTAATCGCTTGATGTAACGCTCGCAGACTTTCTCGCCGCGCACCGGGCGGGCGGCGCTGATGGCGTCGGCGGCCATGACCAGCGGCGTATACGGCGTGGTCGCCGGCACATCGCCGTGGTGGGCGGCGGCGGCGTTCAAGACGGCTTCAGGTTCATTGAACTTTTTAAGAAAGTCCCGGCCAATTTCCGGGTGGCCGCCTTCAACCTCGTGATCCATCGCCTTGCCGATGTCATGCAGCAGGCCCGCCCGACGGGCAAGATTGCCATCCAGCCCAAGCTCGGCAGCCATGACCTGACACAGATAAGCCACTTCCATGGAGTGACGAAGAACATTTTGCCCGTAGCTCGTGCGATAACCCAGCCGGCCGAGCATGGGAAGGATCGCCTTGGCGATGCCGGGGAGATTGGCCTCCTGCACCGCTTCCTTGCCGATTCGGACCAGCTCTTCATCCATCTCTTTTTGCGCCTGCTCCACCACTTCTTCAATCCGTGCGGGATGAATTCGGCCATCCTGAATCAGGCGTTCAAGCGAGATACGGGCGATCTCGCGGCGCACCGGGTCAAAGCAGCTCACGACCACAACTCCGGGCGTATCGTCGATGATGACGTCAACGCCGGTCGTCTTCTCAAAGCTGCGAATATTTCGGCCTTCCCGGCCGATCACCCGGCCCTTCATATCGTCGCTGGGAATCTGCACCGTGCTCACCGTGTGATCGCAGGTTTGTTCCGCGCCGTAACGCTGAATCGCCTGCAGCACGATCTGGCGGCTCTTTTCCTTGGCCTCTTCCTGCGCCTGCTCGGTGATGCGTTGAACCATCGCCCCGACTTCGTGCTGGCATTCGTCCTCAACGCGCCGCAGCAATATCTCCTTGGCCGCTTCCGGCGAGAGGTTGGCGATCTGCAGCAGCTTGTTGCGCTGTTCCTCCAGCGTCCGCTCCAGTTCCTTCTCTTTGGCGGCAACAGATTTGTCGCGCTGGCTCAGGCGGTTTTCCAGAGTTTCAAGATTGCGCTCTTTGACGGTAAGAGTGTCCAGCTTCCGATCGAGCGTGTCTTCCCGCTTCACAAGCCGCGCCTCCAGATCCTTTACCTCGCGCCGCGCTGTCTCACTTTCCTTGTCAAACTCCACACGGCGCTTCTGGGCGTCCTCGCGGGCGGCCAATTCGATTTCCTTTGCTCGGGTTTCCCCCTGTCGGCGCGTCCTCAGCCACCTGGTCGGCCTTGGTGCGCACCTGCTGAAGGAAATTTCGACCTGTAAAAAGGAGAGCCGCGTATGTTCCCGCCCCACCGACGATCAAACCAACAACTAGCCAGAGGAAGTAGGCCATGGCGATTTTCCCCAACATGCGAATGAATCGGGGAACAGCCAGATTGACCCGGACCGCCGTCCAAATTCCTGCTCTGCGGGGCGCAGGTGCCTACTCCAGGGGGTCAGCCCTGAATGCACGACGCGGCTGCGAAGCAAGCAAAGGCGGGGCCCGCGAGGGCGTGGAGGTGGGACGCAGCGCATCAGGCCGCCGCATCCCGTCAAGGCGCGCGATCAACGAGTAGACTCGCCTCAAGGACAACTTCGGCACGGGCGCTTGAAGTTGAAGCACCAGTCCGAGGCATAGCAAAAGGAACAACGCTCCAGCGAGCATTATCCCGGCGACCTGCGCGACTTGCATTCCGATTGGAACCACGTTCATTTCTGTCCCCAGGCCATCCGATGACAACCCAGAGCCAGGTCAAAAAGCCTGTTCGAGCGCCAGCCATCCGCTACAACCGACGCTACATTGGCCGACATCAAGAACATTTCTCAATGTTGGCCAAATCCAACTTTCACATTGTATGTACCGAGCCAAACGTTTGCAACCGACCAACAACAGGCCGCTCATGGCCTGACATTCTTCTTCGCCCAATTCCAGAAGTTGCGCACGATGTGCGTTTGATCGAGTGTCCATGCCTGCCCAAGAAACTGCTCCAGCGCCGCCACGCGCAGTCCCGGGAAAGCCATGCTCATTTCGCAAGGTTCGTACGTGCCCTTCACGCTCAACGCCAGACATTCCAACCGGCCCCGCTGCAAGCGCAGGATCTCCGGCACCCCCAGCCTCGCATACACCAGTTCCCGCTTAATCGCGCGATGCGTGATATCCACTTCAATCGCCAAATCCGGCGGCGGGTCCTTCTCAAGATCAAGACGCTTCTTGCCGCGAATCTTCGCCTCGTTCTGCACGTAGTAACACTCGTCGGGCTCCAGTCCGCTCAGGCGTTTCTTCTTTTTGTAAGTGGTTGAACCTAACCCTGCGACCGGGATGTCCAGCTCAAAAGCAAGGATTTCTATCATGCGCCCAAGCAGCGTTTTGTAGATCTCATGGGAAGGAAGGGGCGTCATGAGTTCCAGAGTCCCATCGTAGTAGGTGATGTACACCACGCGGTTGCGCGTGGCCTTGAGCAGCATCTCGTACAAATCCCATGTCACGTTTTCCAAAACGAAATGCTCGTTAAGCCCCGCCAATTTCGGCTGGACGAGCCTCTTGGAACGCGGGGATGGGGATAAAGCGACTTGGCTCATGGCGACCTTT
Organism: uncultured Phycisphaerales bacterium; assembly: GCA_963788015.1. Taxonomy (GTDB): domain Bacteria; phylum Planctomycetota; class Phycisphaerae; order Tepidisphaerales; family Tepidisphaeraceae; genus JBBRHH01. The sequence continues at coordinate 246,512 of CAWBEY010000001.1, read as the reverse complement.
TCCTGAAGCATTGTACGCAATGGGCATTATGCACGCATGAGGATTTGCGTGCATCTGGACCGGGCGTTAGAGAGGAGGGAATGCCAATCACATCCCACACCATTCTCGTTACCGAAGGCTCCGACAAGCTCCCGCTGGATTGGCTGCGCGAGCAGGCGAATGTCATCCAAGTGCGGGTGGATGAACCCTCCTTCGATAACCAACTGGCGCTGGCCGACGGAATGATCGTTCGCACCTACACCAAGGTGAACGAGGCGCTGATTGCAAAGGCCCCCCGGCTGCGCGTGGTTGGGCGTGGCGGCGTAGGTCTGGAGAACATCGATGTCGAAGCCTGCCGCCGGCGCGGGATCGAGGTGGTCTACACCCCTGACGCCAACACTATGGCTGTCGGTGATTTTGTCATCGGCTACATGCTACAGCTCCTGCGGCCATGGAATTTCTTTCGCGAGTGCGCTTACGAGCCCACGGAATTCAAACGCATCCGCGACAGCGTGCGCGGCCGGCAACTTAATGAATTGACGCTGGGCATTCTGGGCATGGGCCGCGTCGGCCGACGGCTGGGCCATATCGCCGCCAATGGTTTTGGCATGCGCGTGATCTACAACGATCTGCTGGATGTGCAGCGCAACTGGATTTCCCAGCCGAGCCCGTGGAGAAAACGCAACTATATCCCGACGCGGATGTGCTCAGCATTCACGTCGATATGCGGCCCGGAAATGAAAACCTGGTGGGAGCCCCCCAAATCTCACTGATGAAACCGACGGCCATCGTAATCAATACCAGCCGGGGCGAGGTGCTGGACGCCGTTGCCCTTGCGGCCGCGTTGCGCGAGAAGCGGCTGGCGGGCGCCGCACTGGATGTGTTCGCCCCAGAGCCCCCGCCGGCCAATTTTCCGCTGCTGGGCCTCGACAACGTATTGCTCACGCCGCACCTGGCCGCGCACACCTACACCGCCATCGAGAACATGAGCTGGGTCGTGCGGGATGTAATGGAAGTGCTGGAGGGCCGCCAGCCAAAATGGCCAGCGCCAGACGGTAATGCGAACGGCTCTTGTCAGACTCGGGCTGTTTCAGGCGAAGACGCCCTTTCACGCAGAAGCTCGATTTTCTCACGCACTTCCTGGGCCATCCGCGCATTGGGAAAGTCGCGGAGCAGCGTTTCACCAATCCGAACGGCCTCCGCCCAATTGTGGTCCTTGATCGCAATGGTGAATTGCTGGCCAAGCAGCTGCAGTTTGTCCTTGAAGATCCGCCGGGCCGTCTCCTGCATGTTCTCGGCCTCCGTGGGAGTCAGGTACAGATCAAGCTGCTTGAGAATCTCGATGCTCCCATCCACATCGTGGCGGGTGACGGCGTTGTTCCAGCTTTCAAGCAACTGGCCTTTATGGGAGAGGCGGCGCTTTTCGATGTCCTGGGGAATGTTGCGCACGCGAAGGTCTTCCGGAAAAATCCGCTGCACCCGCTCGGCCTCGCGAAGCGCCTGGTTCCATTGCTCCGACAGGCAATGACGATCAATGATGGCGATCATCTCGTCCACGCGCCGGCGCACGTCATCCTGCCGCAACGATTCAATCTGCTGGCGGAAACTGTCGGCCTCCTGGAGATAACCCAGGTTTTCTTCAATGTCCTTCACCAGCGCCAGTGCCGCCTCAAAATCCTTGCGGGCAATTTCCTCGCGAATCGCCCGGCGGAGGGTTTCACGTTCGTTCTCGCGGAAAGCGACAGTCTTCGCGCGCTCGCTGATCAGCTGGTTCTCGCTGATGGTGTTGAGCATCACCGACATTTCCTGAAGCCGCTCATGCAGAGGCGCCATGATCTCGTCGATTTTGCCCGATGCCCGGCCGCTGTTGAAACTCAGCGAAAGCGCCCACGCGCCCAAGGTCGCAAAGACACTCGCACACCCCGCGGCCAATATGGAATAATTCTGATTGGTGGCTGCCATATAAACCCCAATGGCAAAGACCGCGAAAGCAAATATCAGCAGGACCGGGAATAACCACAGAAAAGAACGCGATTGGGGTTTATCCACGAGCCACCTCAAGTCGGAGGAAGTGTTGGGTTCGATCAAGACGGAGTTTAAGTCTTGGCCCCAAAGGCGTCAATGTTGCCGGCCTCCCAAGCCTCCACCATCCCGTGCCGATCTAATGCATAAACTAACCGGCCTTCCGCCGCCGCCACGACCAGTTATAGTAACCTCCGCGCATTGCCGTTACTCCACGTGTGGGGGCCACAGGGAAAGGCCATGCCAGTTATTTTCGGACCACGACCATGAAAACCGTCTCCAGCCTCATCACCTCCAGCCCGATCCGCACCCTCTGGGCCGCCGCCATCGGTACCATGCCCGGCTTCGTTGACGACGAAAAAGGCCCCCCGGCCTGGATTCGCTATTCACATCGCGGCGTCCAGTATCTCAGCAAGCTCGCCATCCCCGCCAAGCACCGCTCGCGCGTCTTCAACCCCAAGTGGGAAATCCGCTACAACACCTCCTTTGAAGAAGTGATTCGCGGCTGCGGCGACAACGCCCGCGCCACCATCCAAAAACGCGGCGGAAACACCTGGATCACCGACGATCTCATCGAAGGCTCCATCAAGCTCCACAAAATGGGCCATGCCTACAGCATCGAAGCCTGGACCGAAGGCAAGCTTGCCGGCGGCCTCTGGGGCTATCAAATCGGCGGCTTCATCAATATCGAATCCGCCTTCCACCGCATCTCCAACGCCTCCAAAGCCTGCTTCGGCCAAGGCCAGATCTACATGAAAGAACGCGGCTTCGAGATGGTCGATTGGTGTACCGTCCCCGATCATGAGGTCAACTTCGGCGTCGAATGGATTCCGCAGTGGAAATACGAGCTGGAGATCGCCCGCCTCGTCAAGCAATCCATCTCCCTGCTCCCCGACAAGCCCGCCCAACCCGCCCCCTGGCAGATTAGCCTCGGCCTCCCCGCATACCGCAAGATTCGCGGCCTCAAACGACGCGTCACCTCCATCTTCAGAAAACCACAGCTGTCAACCGATCTCCCGCCAGCGGCCCCACAAGAATCCACTCCCACCCAAGCCCACGAAACCGCCGCCTGATCAACTCCGGCCTCTCCTCGCCTATCGCGCATATACTCCATCAATGCTTTTGCACTGGGTTGGCCGCTTCTCCTTCACATTCCTCATCCTCGCCTTCCTGCTGGGCTGGCAAGGCCGAAAACTCGACGAGGCCGGCGACCAGCGCAACAAAGTACGCCTCTATTACGCCGGGTCGGCCGTATGCCTCGTAGCAGGCATGATCGGCGTGCGCCTGCGGCATCGCGACAATCAGCATGAGCCGGATCCGGCGGATGCGGATACTCCCCGTCGATAGCCGCCGCCGTTTTCCGCACCGTCGCCCTACGCAATCTTTAAGCGACAGATCGCTTGGCGTTGCATCGCGGCGGGCGTATCCTATTTCGCCCTCGATTCCATGGCGGTTTGCCATCGGTTCGGGGGTAAGGAGCCATTTGATGATTGCGATGGAGGGTCTCCGCGAGCAGATTTCAGCGGGTGTACAAGCGCAAGGCAACGCGCTTTTTGCGAAGGGGGCCGTCACTCTCGACCATACCACCGCCCAGCGCATTGACGCGACGGTGGCCCACTACGGCAACCGTTTCGTTACCCTCGACCTCGATGAACAGGCCATCCTCTACTCCTGCACCTGCGGCGGAGACGAAATGCCCTGCCCCCACGTCTGGGCAACCCTGCAGGCCGCCGCCCGGCGAAAGCTGATGGCCGACTGGCCTCAAGATGCCGTGCTAATCCTGGAAGAGGATGAACACGACGGCGCCGAAGATGGTGAGGACGACGACTCCATCATGGGCGGGCGCTGGCCGGCCTCACCCCGCTCCACCGCCGGCAACGGCAAAACTAAACCCGTCAAAACCACCAAAGCCGCCGAGTCGTGGAAGAGTGTCATCAGCAAAGTTCAGAGTCAGGCCCGTACTCAAAGCCGCCCGCGCATGCCCTGGCCGACGACCCGGCAAATCATTTATGTCATCGATGTACCGCGAACCCTCGAAGGCAACGGCCTGGCGGTGGACATCAAATATCGCGACCCCAAGCCCAACGGCACGTGGACCAAGCCCAAGGGCCAGCGCCTCTCGTACGATCAACTGGGCACCATCCCTGACTCGCAGGACCGCCAAATCCTCGCGTCACTGGTAGGCGCTAAATCGCGCGATTCCAATTCATACTATTACTCTTCCTGGAACGACGTGCCGGCCCGCTATCGCCTGCAGGAGCCATGGGACGACACCCTCACGCCGATTATGTGCCGCACCGGCCGGTGCTTCATCAGACCCTCGGCGGCCAGCACCGAAATCTTCCCGCTCGTCTGGGAAGAAGAACCGTGGGACCTCTGGCTGGAAGTCCAGCCCGATGAAACGGGCAAACAATACATCCTGAGCGGGGCCCTCCGCCGCGGCGAGGAGCGCATGCCCTTATCCGAGCCGGTAATGATCCTCTCGGGCGGCATGGTCTTCACGCGCGAAAAAGGCGCTCCGCTGCACGACTTCGGCGCCTTCCCCTGGGCCACGGCCTTGCGCCAGCGCGGCACGATCAAAATTCCCACGCTCCGCCGGCCAGGAATTGCTCAAAAGCATCTTCACCGTCGGCTCCATCCCCCGCCTCGACCTGCCCGACGATCTACGCGTGGACGAACAGCGGCCCACTCCCAAACCGCGACTTTCTCTTCGAGCCCAGGGGGGCGGGCATTGGGGCCCGCCCAAGTTGCGCGGACATCTCACCATCGACTACGGCGGCCAAATCATCGACCCGGACAAAGCCGCCGGCTTGTACGACGCCGAGCAGCGCCGGCTGATCGTTCGCGATCCCGCGGCCGAGTCCGCGGCCCGTCAGCGCCTGATCCAGCTGGGCTTTCGCGAAGAGCAGTATTACAGCGAGTCGCAGCCGCATTTGCAGATCCCGCAAACCCAGCTCGCGCGAGTGGTGCGCGACCTATCGATGGAAGGCTGGCACGTGGAGGCCGAGGGCAAGCTTTACCGCCAGCCCGGGAAGATCGACATCGAAGTCAGCTCTGGCATCGACTGGTTTGAGCTGCATGGCACTGTCCAGTTTGGAGACCGCGTCGCGCAGCTTCCAGAACTGCTGGCGGCCGTGCGGCGCGGCGAGAACATGGTGCGCCTCGACGACGGCACCTTCGGCATCGTCCCCGAAGAATGGCTGAAGAAGTATGGCGTGCTCGCGGGCCTCGGAAAGACCGAAGAAGATCACCTCCGTTTCACCAAGACGCAGATCGGCCTGCTCGACGCACTGTTGGCGGCTCAGCCCGAGGCGCGCTTCGATGCGGTGTTCGCCCAGGCTCGCGAGCGGCTCAACAACTTCCAGGGCATCAAACCCTCGGAGCCGCCTCCCAGCTTTGTAGGCGAGCTGCACGCCTATCAGAAGGATGGCCTGGGCTGGCTCAGCTTCCTGCGCGACTTCAGCTTCGGCGGCTGCCTCGCCGACGACATGGGCCTGGGAAAAACCATCCAGGTCCTCGCCGTACTGGAAGAACGACGCCTCCAACGTCTCCAAATACCTCCTGATCAAACCAGCCCTGAAACTGCCTCTCGCCTGAACCCTGAACCCCAGCCTCCTCCATCCCTCGTCGTGGTCCCGCGTTCGCTGGTGTTTAACTGGACGCAGGAAGCGTTGAAGTTCACGCCCGGCCTGCGCGTTCTCGATCACACTGGCGTTGACCGTCCGAAAAGCCTTCCGGACCTTGGCACATTCGATCTGCTCCTGGCCACCTATGGCACGCTGCGACGCGACATTCCATTCCTGAAAGACGTGCCGTTTGACTACGTGATTCTGGACGAGGCGCAGGCCGTGAAGAATGCATCGAGCGAGTCGGCCAAGGCCGTGCGCCTGTTGAACGGCCGGCATCGGCTGGTGCTCAGCGGCACGCCCATCCAAAATCATCTGGGGGAATTGTGGAGCTTGTTTGAATTCCTGAATCCGGGCATGTTGGGAACAGCCTCCGTGTTTCAGTTGACGGCCGGCGCCAGCAAGACCATCGATGAGCCAACGCGCCAACTGCTGTCGCAGGCGCTGCGGCCCTTCATCCTGCGAAGAACCAAGGACCAGGTGGCGCGCGACCTGCCCGAAAAAATCGAGCAGACAATCTTTTGCGAATTGGAGGCCGCCCAGCGCAAACAATACGAAGAGCTGCGCGAGCACTACCGCCAATCGCTCCTGGGGATGATCGACAAAAACGGCCTGGGGAAATCCAAGATTCAAATCCTCGAAGCCCTCCTGCGTCTGCGACAGGCCGCGTGCCATCCCGGCCTGATTGATAAAAGTAAAACGGCCGAGCCGAGTGCCAAGCTGGAGACGCTGCTGGCCCAACTCGCGGAGGTAATGGAAGAGGGGCACAAGGCGCTGGTCTTCTCGCAGTTCACGAGCATGCTGTCGATCGTGCGCGAGCGACTCGACAAACAGAACGTCGTGTACGAATACCTCGACGGCAAAACCCGAGACCGCCAGGCGCACGTCGATCGCTTTCAGAACGATCCCAAGTGCCCCCTGTTTCTGGTCAGCCTGAAGGCCGGCGGCGTGGGATTGAACCTCACCGCCGCCGAGTATGTCTTCCTTCTCGACCCCTGGTGGAACCCGGCCGTCGAGGCCCAGGCCATCGACCGCGCCCACCGCATCGGCCAAAGCCGCCGCGTCTTCGCTTACCGCCTGATCGCCCGCAACACAGTGGAAGAAAAAATCCTCCAGCTTCAACAAACCAAACGCGACCTGGCCGATTCCATCATCAAGGCCGATGCGTCCCTCATCCGAACGCTGACGCGCGATGATCTGCAGATGCTCTTGTCATAAGTACCCGCCCTTAAACAATCCTCGGTGCCACCATGGAAAAAAAAGTGCATATTGGCCCGAGTTTGCTCGAATTGCCAACAGGTGCTGGACACTCTCCCCCATTCGCCCCCACTGCGGCTAAGGTGCATGGAGCGATGTCGGGCTGTAAATCTTCGGCCTTCTTATTGACATCCCTGCGATATTGCGGACAATGTCTTTGGTTGGTTCGACGAACGAGTCTGTTGATACGTCACTTCCCTGAAGAATCGTGTCTGTTCTCTCTCTCTCGCCCCTCCTACCTTTTTGGGCCAAAACGATGGCCTCTTTCAAAGTGACCCCTGAAAGCAAAACCGCGGGTCGCATCGCCCACAGTTAGGAGATTGTCATGGGCAAGAAGTTGTACGTCGGGAACCTCAGCTACAATGCGAGTGGTTCGGATTTGGAACAGTTGTTTTCGCAGCACGGCACCGTGCAGAGCGCCGAGGTCATTGCTGACCGCGACACCAACCGGAGCAAAGGCTTCGGATTTGTCGAGATGGGCTCTGACGAAGAAGCGCAGGCCGCCATTGCCGCCCTCAACGGGCAGCAGCATGATGGCCGGGCCCTCACCGTCAATGAAGCCAAGCCAAAAGAAAACCGCACGGGCGGTGGTGGTGGTGGCGGCGGCCGCGGTGGGTACGGCGGCGGTGGCGGCGGTGGTGGTGGTTACGGCGGCGGCGGCGGTGGCCGCAGCGGCGGCGGCGGTGGTGGCGGCAAGCGCTACTAGGCTGCTCGCGTATCCACGCGACAATTGCAATTGATCGAGAAGGCCGTCCCACAAGGGCGGCCTTCTTCATTGGCTGATAACAACATTAAGGCAACCGTCGATGACTCAGGCAAGGATGCTGGACGACGCGGCGATCAGGGCGGGGAGGTTCGACCGGGTGCGCTCAACCGTATCCATGTCCAGGCCGACATCATTCAGGCCGGCCTCTTCCAGCTTTTGATTGATGGCCGTGAGATTAAAGCCCTGGCCGCTCTGCGCACAAATAGTGTCTGCAGCGCAAACCAGCGTGACCAGCAGGCGGTTGTCCTCCGACAGGGCCGTCGGCTGATGATGGTAGCCGGCCACCAGTTGGCACGAGCGGGGGAACTTCCACTGCTGTGCCAGGGCCGCTCCCAGTTGCTGGTGATCCATCCCAGTGAGACGCCGCTCGGCATCCACGAAATTTTCACCGCTGAGCTTCACCGAATCACAAACTTCGCGCAGGCGCTCCGGATAGACCTGCAGCGCCACGAGAATCCCCACATCATGGATCATGCCGGCCAGAAATGCCTCATCCCCCAGCGGCACCTTCATCTGCTTCGCCAAATCCCGGGCGGCCACGCCCACGGCGATGCAGTGCGTCCAGAGGTCACGGGCGGTAAACCCTTCGCACAGCTTGACGCCCCGAAAAAGATGCCCAAGACTGGCCGCAACCGCGATATTTTTAACGGCGTTCATGCCAAGCAGCACGATAGCGCGTTCAATGGAGCCGATCTGCCCGGGCAGGCCATAGAAAGCGCTGTTAACAACCTTAAGAATCCGCGTAACCAGGGCGGGGTCGTGGGCAATCAGCTTATGCAATTGGCTGGCTGAGCTCTTCGGATCTTCTACAGTTGCAATAATCTGGGCGGTGATCTCCGGAAGGGTGCCGATGGTGGTGACCTTCCGGACCGTCTCCTGAATAGTGGCTTCCGAGTTGGCCAGCATCGCTGTGGGCATAGAACGGTTCCGTTGCTTTCTATCCCGGTTTATCGGGAGAGTCCGGGGCGGGGTTGAGCGGGCGGTCAACAGGCTATCAATTTCTGGCCGTTTAGATCAAGAAAGACCAAGGCACGATCCCCGCAACGCAGAAGAAGCAGATCAAGGAGCATCGGTTCACCTGCTCGTAGCGGGCCCTTCTTTCAATCAGGAGCGTGCTAACGTAGAAGGCCATTCAACGAGTCGGGGTGCTGCACAATATTTTGTTCGCGTTCGCGTCTGTCTTTTGGCTGTTCACCTGCACGAATTGAGAACCAAACCATGACCCTTCGCCTGTCGATTGTGCTCTGTCTGTTGTCGCTGGCCGCCCCTGGTCGTGGCGCATCGCCAACGACGGCGGCAAGTTCGCCGGCCAGGGGCTTTCTTGACCAGGTGCGGGAGCATTTTGCCGCGTGGGATGCGGATCGTGACGGCGTTCTCTCGAAGGATGAAATTGAGAGAGCGGTTGATGACCCGGCCAACAAAGGCCCGGCCGCCGCCGCGGCGGCAGCGCTGCGCCGCGCGATCGTCGCCAATCCTGACTTTGTTCCAGTAACACTTGATCGCCTTGCGACAAGCCGCCCCGAAGGTGGCGAGGACGACTCCAAAGCGCCCAACTGTGATGCGATGTACCATGCGGCTCTGGCGCGGATCGACGGGACGCACCGCGAGCTTTTTCGGTCTGGATTGCCGCATGTTGAAACTCTGGCACAGGGGCGTCTGGGCGATTGTTTTCTGCTCGCGTCGCTCGGCACGGTGGCCGCGGCTCAGCCGGAGCGGCTGAAGAAAATGGTCGAGCAGCTTCCAGATGGACAGATCGCCGTGCACTTTGCGACCGGGCAAACGGTGACTCTCCCGCCGCCGACGGATGCCGAGATCGCGCTGGGCGCTCGAACCGGAGACGATGGAGTCTGGGCCAATGTCTTCGAGCGGGCCATTGGGCACGTGCTCCTCGAACGGCAGAAGGCGGCCCGCCACCACACTCCTTTTGGGATCATTGGCGTGGGCGGATCGCCGCACGTGCCGCTGGCCCTTCTGACGGGGCATGGCTATCGGCGCATCGGATGCAAGGAGTTTCGAGGGGGTGAGTTGGAGGGCGCCGAGCGCGAAGCAAAATTGCAGGAACTGCGCGATCAACTGGCCGAGGCGTTTCGGGCCGGCCGGCTCGTGGTTGGCGGCACCGGCCCCGCCAAACCCGGCGAGACTCGCGTGCCGGGACTTTATTTCAATCACTCCTATGGCATCTTGAACTATGACCCGAAGGCGGATGTGGTGACGTTCTGGAATCCAATGGGAAACCACTTCGCTCCAGAGGGCCGGCCGGGGCTTGAGCATGGGTACGCGACATCGCACGGCCGGTTCGAGGTACCGCTGGCCGAGGCGGTGATGTGGTTCGGGGCTTTTTCGATTGAAGGCGAGGAGCCGGTTGGGAAATAAGGTGAGGTGGTGTTCGGCGTTGGTGCGGCTGGGGTGATGGTGTAATGGCGAAACTTCCGGTGGTTCCGGCGCCGGCCTCGGAAATTGAACATGGATGTACAGGATTTGCGGTATGACTTTAGCGAAGCATCCCCATCAATCGTTCACGAAGTCTTTTGCAAACTCGTAGCGAGTCGCGCGCTTCGTCGCGGGTGGCGGAGTTACCCGGATATCGAAACATGACGGCATAGCGGCCTAATAGCCTCAATTCCTCGGCTGGCCAAAGCCATGAAGAATCCGCAATTCGTAATAGATCGCTCAATTGGTTGAGATCGTGGGTTCTGGGGGCGACGACACGATTGGCTATCAGAACTGCCTTCATCATCTTCTCGACACACTGTTGTGAATGAAAGCAGACCGAATCGTAAGCGGTGACTTTACGTGCCCTCATCAGGATGCCTGCGCTTGCGAAATCCTCGGATGCTTTTGTGACCCACTGCTTCACTGTCTTGTTCATAGAGGATCTTTCCCTTGTCGAAGACATCGCGCATGAGTGGGTCGTATTCGCGATAGGCGCGAGGCGTCGGCCGGGCGACGAACCAGCAGGTCAACGGCGACTCCCTGAGCCGTCCGCGTCAATATCTCCACCGCCTTTTTCGCCTCACGCCCTCGGTATTTCATCATGACCAGCAAGTCCACATCTGAATCGGGGGTTGCGAGCCGTGCGCGTAGGAACCGAACAGGATGATCCGCTCCGGCCGAAAGTCGCGGGCTATGCGTTCGGCGATCTGGCGAATTTGCCGCATGGCGATCATGGATTTATTGTAGCGGGTAAGGTCGCGAGACCAACCGCAGTCAACCGGAGATCAGAGGTCGTAGCCGCATTCGACCCACACACCCTTTTGCTTTCTTTTCCACCCATTCACCCCTTCACCCTCGAATCAATCTCCATCACCAGCGCATTGGCATCGGCATACCCCGCGTTCCGCGCCTGCTGGGCTGAGGCTCTGGCCTGTTCCAGTGCGGGTGGCTGCATCGTCAGGTAGGCGATGGCCTTGTAATAGTGAGCCTCGCCCAGGCCGGGGTTGCGGCGAAGGGCCTCATTGAAAACTTCAATTGCCTCGGCGGGATTTTGCATGGCCAGGTGGATTCGGCCCAGGGTGGTCATGCACTGCTGGCTGTTCTCCAGCGCTTGCGGAAAATGTTTGGCGGCCGAGATTGCCTCGCCGTACTCGCTCATCGCGGCGTACATGTCCATCAGGCGCTGAAGCATGGCCGAGTCGGCCGGCGAGGCGCAGGCTGTTATACAGCGCGATGGCCTGCTGATAGTCGGCCTTGCTTCCCTGCACGACGCGCTGCGCCAATTGATCGACCGGCACCTTGAACACGGCCTTGCAGCGCGTGCATTCGGATAGCCGCTGGCGGCCTGAGATCGGGAAGATCGGGAGGAAGAAAAGCGTGAACCACTGGCGATACACCCTGCCGACAATGGTGGATTGCTGGCGGCAGTTGGGGCACTGGGCCTCAATGGGCGGGGCCGATTCGCGCGTGGACATGGTGCGCGATCCAAACAAGATGAAAAATCCGCGACGGCCGCGAGAGCGCAAGCATCGACGTTTGAGCGAGCGTGGTTGCACGAAGTGCCCCTGGTTAGACCTATGATAGACTACGGCTTGGTGCTGCAGGCCGCAAATGCAAAGTCCCCCGGCGTTCAAGACCAGATTACACCGTTTCGTATCGGATGTGAGATGAAGCATCGGCGCCGAGGCAGGTCCTGATGATTTGCGCCGCCATGTGCGCCTCCTCCCGCGCTGACATTGGCCCCTTGCCATGTGCCCGCAGGGCCTCTTCGAATGTCGTTCGCACCAACTCTACCACGCCCGGCATTACCGGGAGCATCGCGCCTGTGGTCATCCAATATTCGCCCGGTTTGTGCAAATGCCCCGCCATCATGATGCCCACCTTGCAGGAATTGGAAAAGCTCTTGTCCAGAAGCAAAAGCTCTTTGTCCCGAATGAAATCGTGAGCCAGAAGGCCCACGCCCGGCATCATCTGCCGGACTTCCAGCACCGTATATCGGGCGTTCACCAGCGAGTCCAGGATCTTGCGGTCCACGGCCGTGAGTTCTTCAATGCGTTCTTTGCGATATCTCTGGATCGCATTCTTCCCGTTGTGTCGTTCGTGGATCAGGGCGTAATCCATCAGCACCGTCATCTCGTGCTCGGCCGCCATGACGATTTTGCCTTTTTTCCAGAGCCCCAGCCGCTTTGCGCTGGATTCGATGTCTTCCGGATAAAGGGCGCGCACCAGATCGCCGGTTAGATCCGGCCCGCAGCGAGCAGTTCACGATACTCCGCCAGAAGAGGCTCGTAGTCCATGCGATGTTATCTAACCGGCTGAAGCGGCCATGACAAATCCCTGGCCAAACACAATCCGCACTATCGCTCCCGCGCCAGCCGCCCCAGCCACTTCTCCGCCTCCGCGTGCTGGGCAAACCGCTTCTCGGCCGCGTAAAACTCGGCCGTGTGCGCATCGCGCCGGCCGGCCACCCACTTCAGTCCAAAGTACTTGTGCAGCAACTCGTGATACATGATGAAATCCACCACGAAAGCCGGCACATCCGCCCGGTCGAGGGTTGAGCTGATCAGAACCGTGTCGCGGAGGGCGTCGTGGTGGCCAAATTTTCGACCCGTGAGCACGCGGCTCCAGGTCAGGCGCGGCTTGGGCATTTGGCCTTGAAAGTATTGGGCGTTGACGCGTTCGAAGGAAGTGTTGAGGTCATGGAACGCCCCGGCCGCGCGCTCCACCACGCCCGAAAGCGATGCAATCTCCGCCTGCAGGTTTTGATACGGCTCGGCCACCATTTGCTCGTGCAACGTTTCTTTTGCATGCCGCCCTTGATGAAAAAGCAAATCCGCCAGCGCCTGCAATCCCGCGCGATCGAATGCCATCATCGGGGTGGGCAGGGCCAGCACCGAGCCATCTCGTACTTGGCGCAGGCGATAGAGTCCACGCATTGGCCGAAAGTGAATCCGCAGGGGCGGCCGCCAGCGGTTGCTCTGGAGGAGCGGCCCATCTAACACCTCGTTCGCCAACCGCCGGGCGGCGATGTAGGCCAGCAGGTTGTCCTTTTCGGCCAGCAGCGCAAGCCAGCCGCGAATTTCGCGCGACTCATCGGAGAGTTGGTCGGCGGGGATTTCAAGTCGGCGCACGTCTCCTTCGATCTGTCCGCTGGCGGCCAAGATGGATGCGTGGGTCCTGTTGATCTGTTCCTCATTCTCGGCCCGCGCAGGCGATCCGAATTGTGCTCGAGAATAGCCCGCAGCCCCCGCCAGGTTTGGCGTGTCATCGTCGCCGGTTGTGCCGGCGGAGCGGCAGGGACGTTGTTGGATGGAGGGGTTGTATTTTCCAGTCCCCGATGCAGATCGAGCAGAAAGCGGTACGCGCACTGTGAAGGGGGCGGCAAGCTCCTGGCCGTGGCGGAGTGGCTTGCGAGAATCCCGTTTACATTCGTCAGCGTCCGCTCCACCAGAGCGATCAGCTCCGCACGCCGCTGGGGCGACGGGGAGGCCGCCAGTTCGCGCCGGACGAAATCTACCGTGCGGACCAGGCCGGAAATTCTCACGCCATCCATGCCTGCTCATGCTACACTCGCGCCATGTTCCGCGCCTTCCCCTCGACACTACTGGTTGCGATTGCCGCCCTCGCCGGCGGCTGCGCCGGTCCTCTCCCGCAGCCTTCCTTCCACGACCTCCATCGGCCATACCTCGTCCATCTCCCCGGCATCGGCGGCACGCTCGTCTTCGACCATTGGTACGTCTCGGCGCTGCAAGAAGGCGGCGTCGACGCCTATTGCGAAATCTACGACTGGACGTGTCACGATCCTTTCATCCATGCCCTCCAAGCCTACGAGCGCAATCACGGGCAGGCGCAGTTGCTGGCCGACAAAATCACCGCCCGCCGCCGACTGGCCCCGGGCGCCTCGATCGTTCTCTCAGGACAAAGCGGGGGCACGGGCATCGCTATCTTCACGCTTGAAAAACTGCCCGAAGACGTCTGGGTGGATAGCGTGGTGCTGATCTCACCGGCCGTTTCGCCTGGGTATGACCTCAGCAAGGCGCTGAAGCACGTGCGCGGCCACGTTTACGTCTATTCCAGCCTCGCCGATGTCGACTTCCTCTGCCTGGGCACGAATCTCTTTGGCACGATGGACGGCGTCCGGACGCAGGCCGCCGGGCGGGTCGGATTCACCTGCCCACCCACGGGCGATCAGGAGCAATATCAAAAGCTCGTGAGCATTCCCTGGCGCGGCGAGTTTTTTCTGCACGGCGACATCGCCATCCACGGCGGCGCGATGGCCCCGCCCTTCGCCCGCCAAGACATAGCGCCGCTCATGATTAAAGACATTCACGCCGCGACACGACCTGCCGCCTGAGGGACCCAATTTTCAACGTGCTCCAATTTTCGCGCCATCCGCGGGCGCTTTGGAGGGCTTTTCTGCGGTCGATCAGCCTCAACATTTTTTTGCACGGCCGCTTGCTTTCATTGAATCGGGACGTACTATGTGGCTCTGGGCTGGCCGGCATTCCCCCGGAAAGGTTCCCCCCCTCCTTTCCACTGCCGCCAGCCCTCTTTTTTTTATCTCCGCTCTTTTTCGCTGCTATATCATTTGACGCGTCATGCTCGCGGCCTTCATTATCTCCACGTCCGACATCCTGCAAATCGTTCTGGTTATCGCCGCGGTGATCGCGCTGGGCATCGTGATTCGCCTGCGCCACCGATCGCACGCGCGATTCCTGCAGGACTTCGCCGACCACGAAGTGTGCGAGCATCTCAAGGGCGCGCTGGCATTGCTTGAATCACGCGGCCATCGCGTGGCCCGCGCCGGCCAGCAAAACCCGGAACTGCCCCTGGAAATCCATCTCACCCCCGCCTTCAGCCCCAAGGCCATTTTTGAGGAGCTAAAGCTAAGCGCCCCGGTGTACGTCTCCGAGCGAAACGTCCTCTTCTGCCGCGATGATGAATGTGAATTACACCCTCCCAAGTCTTAATCTTTCTCAAAAATACAATCTAGAAAACGCACAAGGGGCAGCCAACATCTGGCTGCCCCTTGTGATTGTTCGTTGTTCGTTCGAACCTTCCCTGGGTGATGAAGCGCGGCTCCGCCGCGTCATGATTGTTTAGCGTTGGACTACAGCTTCATATCGTCCAGCATGCGATCAATGGCGGTGTTGAGCTTGTGATCGTCCTCGTAGTTGCCGGCCTCGAGCGCGGCCCGCACGGCCGCGACCTTGTCGGCCCGCACGTCGTTGGTCTTCAGATTCGTCAACAGGTGACTCACCCCCGACAGCTCCAGGCGATCGGTGACGCGCAACTGTTTTGGCGCATCGGCCTTGATCTCCTTGCTGATGGGTTGATTGACGATCTTCTGGACTGGATTGTTGCTTCCAACGCTGTTCACTGTGCTCATGGCCTCACCCGTGGTAAGTGGTTCTGTCTTTCAGGCGGCGATTCCATCGCCTTGCCCCGACGTGTTGTCGTTAAAAGGGGTATCGACCCGACATTCAGAGCGGCTTGAAGACTTTAACAATTCTTCCAATTTGTTTTAAGTGCATATGTGTCCAAAGTTTAGAGTATACAACGCTCAAGTCGCGCAAAAAAAAACGTGCCACAACGTCGTTTTTACCAGCCATTTTCATACCTATTTTATCCAATTTACCCAAATTATCTGATCCGCACAGTTGGCTAATGCTGCTTCCGCCGATCTTATCGGACAGAACGTGGTTATCGGACCCTTACATGACTTACACGCGGCAAAGACCGCGCGATCGACCACTGCGTCAGAATGACCGGCCCCGCCTTATCTCTCGCTCGCGTCCATCATCGGCTGCAACCGTTCAGCTTGCCAAAGCCACTGGCGCGGATAAGCTTACGGTACAAGAGCTTGGATCAATCTTGCGCTGCGCGGGCGTCTTCCAACGATGTTCTTGGAAACCTTTTGCCTACGTCAGTCGCAGGCGGTGGAAGGGATGCTCTTTGACGAGGGTTTCTTTCATGCTCGGTTTTCTTCGACGCAAACACTCCTCTTCCACAGCACGCAAATCATCCCCCCGGCAGGCCATTCCAAACCGTGATTCGAAGCGACTTGAATCGCTGGAAGCCCGCCGACTGATGGCCGCCACCCTCAGCGTGATCGACAACAGCGGCACCACCACCGACAAGTCCATCACCTTTCCCTCCACCGCCCTCGACGCCACGTCCACAACCCAGGACTTTTTCCTGAAGAACACCGGCGATGCGCCTCTCAACGTCACGGCCTTCCCCACCTCCAACACCGCATTTCCCGATTTCACATTCATCGTCAAAGACCCCACCAACGTCACCGCCAACAGCAGCACCTTCACCATCGCGGCCAACCAGCAATTTGACGTACAGGTGAAGTTTCATCCCGTCACCACCACCGGCATTCGCAACGGCACGATTAGCTTCCATACCAACGATGCGGGCAACGCGAACGTCAGCCTCGCCTTAACCGGCACCGCCGCCGCCGGGCCGTTTCTGACGATCCCCAATAGATCCATCACGCTCCCCACGACGGCCGTCGGATCGACCAGCACGTCCCAGAATTTCTCATTGACCAACAGCGGCACGCAAACCCTCAACATCACCAGCTTCACACAGGGCGGGACCAACTCCGCCGACTTCAGCTTCAAAGTAACCAACGACCTCGGGCAGGCCGTGAATGGCGTCAATGCTTCCACGCCGCCAACCACCTTCTCCATCCCGGCCGGTAAGACCTATACCGTTGCCGCGCAGTTTTCCCCCCTCGCCGGCGGGAGTCGCTCCGCGACCCTCACCTTCGCCAGCAATGATCCGGGAAACCCCACCGTTGTTCTCACCGCCAGCGGCACCGCCAACCCCGCCCCCACCACCGTGCCTGCGGCACCAACCAATTTCACGGCCGTCGCCACCTCTCCCACATCCATCACCCTCAACTGGCAGCATAGCGGCGGGACTGAGACGGGCTTCAAGGTTGCCGAATCCACCTCCCCCAATGGCCAATTCAACATCGTCGCCCAGCCTGGCGCGGGAGTTCACACCACCACCCGCACCAACCTCATCCCCGGCACCCATTACTTCTATCGACTGGCCGCGACCAACGCGATTGGTGACAGCGATGTGGTTTCCACGGATGTCATCACGCCCGTGACTGACGACACCGCAGGCAACACGATCGACGAGGCCAAGAGCCTCGGCCGGGTTTACAACATGACCATCAGCGGCAACATCAGCGACAACGACACCATCGACTTCTACGCCATCAAAGTCCCCAACACGGGCTTCATCCGCGCCACGCTCAACAACCTGCATGCCGACGCCGACCTCACCCTTTTCCAGGTTGCCGGCAATGGCCATCCAAAAGTACTTGCCCTTTCCGACAACGGCGGCACGACAGCGGACAAGTTCCTCAAGAAGCTCACTCCCGGCGTTTACTACATTCGCGTTGCACAGGGCGTGGCGGGTCAAGCCACCAGCTACAGTTTAACCCTCACCGGCAACTACGCCGGCGACACCCTCCACACCGGCCGCAAACTCGGCCCGCTGCGCAAAACGTTGGGCTTCGTCGGCAATGTCGGGCCAGACGCCCCGGCCGACTTTTTCCAGTTCACCAACAGTCGCCGGCGCAACATCTCCATCAACCTTTTCAATCTCCAGCACGATGCCGATCTCTATCTCTTCGACAGCCGTGGCAAACGCATCGCCCTCTCTGAAAACGACGGCGCCGACACCATCGCCCGCAACCTCTCGGCGGGCATCTTCTACGTCAAAGTGCTGGAGGCGAATAACCAGCAAACCAGCTATAGCCTGTCTATCACCGCTGGCTGAAAACAGCGAACACTGACATCCTTTGCACACCCGCCGGACATCCTACGCACACCCGCCGCTTCCCCGCTCCTCAACACGATTGGATAAGTAGTGGCTACCACGCTTCTTATCATATGCACCCCATGCGGCATCCGTTCTGCTCTGACTCGGCCATGACGTCACCTTCACATCATCCAAGATTAACCATCCCTTCGTTGTATCCACCTATCACACGATTAGCTTCTCAACCATTGAGAAAGGCAAAAGTGAACCACTATCGCGTTACTCACCCGCTTGACTTCATTGGCAGATTCGTGTTTTTGTACTATTGGAAACGATTCTTCAGGACATTCCAGCTTCCCCACCCTTGCGACGCATAGCCTCGCGAGGGACCGCCGCCTCCGCCTAAACGCCGCAGGCGCTTCAGACAGACTTTAAAATTTAGAGACGGAGGTCTTCAACCATGGCACCCATGACGCTGCCCAAGCCCATCTTCAAGCTCAACCTCGACATCCAAGGCCCCCTGCGCCGAAAGCTCTATTCGTTCGTCCAGCGCCCCTTGAACGCCTTCTCTCCCTCGATGCGCTCAATGATCTTTACGCCGAGGCCGACCGCACTGACAACACCGACTTCGCCGGCCGAATCCTCGATGCCCTCAACATCAGTTGCCAGATCTCGGCCGAGGACTTCGGGCGCATTTCCCAAGACCGGGCCGGTGGTCGTCGTAGCCAATCATCCCTTTGGCGCGATCGAGGGCGTTGTCCTCGCTCACCTCCTCAAAACCGTCCGGCCCGACGTGAAGATCATGGCCAATTTCATCCTCGAACGCATCGAGGCCATGCGCGATTTCTTCATCTTCGTCGATCCGTTCGGTGGCGAGTCCGCCGCCCGCGCCAATCTGCGAGGCCTTAAGCAGAGCATCAATTGGCTCGAAGATGGCGGCCTTCTGGCCGTCTTCCCCGCCGGCGAAGTCTCCAGCCTGAATCTTCACCAGCGCCGCGTGACGGATCCCGTCTGGTCGGACTCCGTCGCCCGCATCATCCGCCGCACCAAATCGGCCGCCCTCCCCATCTTCTTCAAAGGCGCCAACGGCCCACTCTTCCAGACCCTCGGCCTCCTCCACCCGCGACTGCGGACGGTTATGCTTCCGCGCCAGGTCTTCCAGCGCCGCGACGAGCGCCTTCAGATCCGCGCCGGCACGGCCATCCCCTTCTCCAGCCTCGAAGGCTTCGAAACCGATCGGGACATGACCGCCTACCTGCGCATGCGCACCTACATGCTCCAGAACCGCGCTGCCCCGCAGGCGGCGATCAAACAGGTGGTGTCCGGGCGCGAGCATTTTCAGCCCATCGTGCCTGCCGAAGACGCCGCCGCCATGGCCCGCGAAATCCAGAACCTTCCCCCCGAGCAGACCCTGATTCAGAACAACGATTTCACCGTTTTTCATGCGACGGCGAGGCAAATCCCGCACCTCCTGCGCGAGGTTGGCCGACTGCGCGAGATCACCTTCCGCGACACCGGCGAAGGCACCGGCAAACCAATCGACCTCGACGAATTCGACGCCTACTACACGCACCTGTGCCTCTGGCACCGCGCCAAACAGGAACTGGTCGGCGCTTACCGCATGGGCCGCAGCGATGAGATCCTGGAGGCTTACGGCAAGAAGGGCCTCTACACCAATACCCTTTTCAATTACAAGACAGCCCTTCTCCGCCAGATCAGCCCGGCCCTGGAACTCGGCCGCTCTTTCATCCGAACCGAATACCAGCGCGGCTACGCTCCGCTCCTGCTTCTCTGGAAAGGCATCAGCGCTTACGTCCTGAAGTTCCCCCGCTACAAGAACTTGTTTGGCCCCGTGAGCATCACCAACGACTACCACACCATCTCCCGCCAACTCATGGTCAGCTTCCTGCGGATGCACCGCTTCTCACACGACCTGGCCAAGCTGGTCAAGCCCCGCACCCCCTTTCGCTCCCGCCGCATCAAAGGCTGGGACGCCGCCGCCACCTGCCGCATCGTCACGAACGTCGATGACGTCTCCTCGCTGGTGGCCGAACTGGAAAATCAGCCCAAGGGCATTCCGGTCCTCCTCAAGCAATACCTCAAACTGGGCGGCCAAATTCTCGGCTTCAATGTGGACGAAGACTTCTCCCGCGCCCTCGACGGCCTGATCCTGGTAGACCTCACCCGCTGCGACCGGCGGGTGCTGGACCGGTATATGGGGAAAGCAAATACGGCCAGGTTCTTGGCCGTGCATGCGCCGCCACTGCACCAGATTTCATAAGCTACCTCCAACAATTTCCTTGACCGCCCCTATAACAAAGAGTAGGATATTGTTAGCTTCCGTTACGGAAGCTCCGGCTGCCAACGGGAGGGGCACACCAACTCCACCCCAACCCGGCCGCAACGTTCTTTGGGTGGCAGACGCTCTGGCGAGGATGGCAGCAGTTGCAGTCCATGCTCATGGGGGTGGAGGCGGTGAAATGTGTATAACGGTGAGGCGGGGCGCCCATGCCACGTTCCGAATCGTGCGGATCAAATCCCAATGACGAATGACGAAACGGGTGGGGCTGGAGCTGCACGCTCCGCGAAGATTCGATTTATCGAATCTGCTGAAGCTACATCCGGTTCCGCTACGGAAGATTCGATTTTTCGAATCTGCTAGAGGTATTCACTTGCCAAAGAACACTGCGGCTGGCTTTGGGGGAGGAGGTTTGGTTCCCTCCCTTTTGGCTGGCCGGAGCTTCTGTAGGGGAAGCTAACATTATCCTACCCTGTGGGGGAGGGTAGTCAAGGGAGAATCGGGAGATTTCGGCTGCAGATTTTGCGCGGATGGTCGCGGATAGGGAGGGAGATGTGACGGAGGGGGCGGGGCGTTCGCGGACAATGGCCGCGGCTGGCGGGGGGGTGGCGCGGGGGAGGGATGAAGTGGATGGGCCGGGGCGGCTGTGCCAGTTACCTACCTGTATATCACAGTGATAGACCCGGTGGACAGGATGGGCTTGGCCTGGTGCGAGGGGTTATCGCCGGAGGGGCTTTGGCGGGTAAGTGCCTTGTGACCTTGCGACCCCTTTGCCCATTTAGGATATTATGAATGACTGAATGACCCCTTATATTTTTCGCCGCGCCGCGTCGGTGAACATGGCGATAATGCGGTTCTGCGTCTTCCATTCCGAGCGAGGCTGTTCAGGCATTACCTACCTACTCGTCTGCACATGCTTCAGCTATACGACGCAACTGGCCTCGGATCTCCTCCCTGCGCCACGCGGCAGATGAGTACTCCCGGCTCCTCAATAAATCCACAATCTTCTTGAAGCGACTCTTTTAGACACTCAAGCTTCTGGATATTGTTCGCTTGCGTATAGATTTCAAAGCGGCCTCCGAAAGAGCGGACAATGAAGATGAATACATGCTCGCCGCAACTGAAACTCAAGGCGAAATGAGGCTGATCGTCGGCCATCGTAACGGACTGGTAGGAGCCGACCTCTAAGGGTTCGAGCCAGTCAGGTTTCGCGGACAACTCACAATGCAGGGCGAAACTGAACAGTTCTGCATGCGCTCCGTTCATCTGCTTCTTCCGCAGCAAGTAAATCTCTTTGGACCACGAATCTTGGCGGATTTCGCGCTGCCCACAGTAGCCGATCACTTCCGGATGGCTGACTACGGCCACCCTCCACGGTTCAAGGCCATCTTTGTCGCCTATCACGGCAGCCAACTGCAACTGGATATCACGGGCGATTTCAATGCGATCCCACAATTGGCGGAGGTACTCGCGTCGAGACCCTCGGAGGAATCGCTTCCAACTGTCCCAATTCCGCGCCGGGTTCGTAAGGACTGAGCGATTGCGGTTACCAGACATGAGATAATCGCCAACTGCAAGCAGCACCCTCTGCCACTGATAGTCCGGCATCTTGGACGTCAACCCCGACGAGTCGAACGTAATCTGTGCCTTCGCCAGATACACGTCAAACACGAGTTGCAGTTCTTCATGGCGTGCAGGCGGCCACTCGGCGACCGGTTCCTCGACCGCGTGCTTGGACACCCTGCAAAAGCTCAAGAGGAAGTCGATTTGTCCCTGGAAGTAACCATGTGCTTCAGCCGAGTGAATTCGGCTCACCCATCCGCCATGCGCCAAAAGGAGCTTTGCCTTGAGCGACTCCTCCTCAAGCTGCTCCCGACTGAAGCCTAGGGGTTCCAGCACCAATCCTTTCAGATGCTGCAGAATATTCCGGCTGTAAGGTAGCAGCTTTCGCAGGCCCCCGAGACTTCGCATATACTCGTCCGGCCCGTCAATTACGCCATTGTGCACAAGATTGTACACGATCCGCATCCACTCTTGTAGCTCGTCGGCACGGATCGAGTCCTCGTTGACCCGCAAATACAATGCGAATGCGGCAAACAGGACAAGGTCGCTGTACTCAAGCGAGGCCGGGGATGTGCTGGCTTTCCCAAAGAACGCTGCCTCGCCAAAGTACTTCGTGTTTGGCAATTGTGGTCGGAGGTTGCCGCCGCCAGCGTCTCCATGCCTCTAACAGCGAGATGAGGTTGTCTGCGAATGCTCTGGTCAATAACCCACGATCGTGAAACGCGGTGTAGCTGATTCCGTCCTGCTTGTCCTTCAACTCGGATACATCGATCTCGCTCGCCCCCTCGGGTTCTACGCTTACGAGAGCAATGACCCAGAACAAATTGATCGCAGCCTCGTCAAAGATGGTGCTCGCTGGCGTACGATAGCTCCAAAAGAAGTCCGTCCACCGCGTGTCCATCCGTCGCGCAAAGAAATTCATACACATGCGCACTTGCCGCCCCCGATCTCCCGCCGCTCGCTCGGATAGAGGCTCTTTAGGTGCTCCTGAAACCTCGCCTTGAAGGTCTCGAACGCAGTCAAGGGCTTGCCGCGTGCATTCATCTTCACGTACAGATCATCCGAGAGTCCGAAGTGCTCAAGCGGGAGTAGCTGGAACGTGACGGCCGGATGCTCGCGGTCAATGAGCCTTGAAAAGAGCCCCGTGTTGTCACGAAAATGCGCATGAATTGCGTCGAGCATCGTCAAGGCGGACTGAATGGTCGGATCGAGCCGCCAGTGCAGATAGAACCAAGGCTGCTTCTGGAGCACTGCCCGTACCCCTCCCACCCCATCTGGGGAATCCTCGGGTACAAAATTTACGATCTCGTCAAAAAACTCTTTGCTGCTCGGTCGAAGCACATAAGAAAACCGCGAATGCCTCCCGTCCCATAAGAGCTTCTGCAATTCCGGTAGCACTCCATCCTTCCATGCCAAGTACCAGTGAAGAAGGAACAGCGTCGTGAGGCGCTGCTGTCCGTCCAGCGGCAAGAACACCTTCTGCGTCTTGCCTTCCAGACTCCCATAAACGAAGTCCAGGTTCAGCGGTAGCGCCGCATCCTCCTGAGGCAAGACGAGGGCCGCATGTCGCGCCTTCAGGAAGTCTTCACGAATGTCCTTGGCGCTATCGCACCCTGGCGTGTAGTCTCGTTGAATCTGCGGAACCTGGATCCGATCAGACAGGTCCAGTAGATCAACGAAAGTGATTGGACGCTTGAGGTCAAGCATATATCCAGTCTCCCGCGAAAAACCTCGACAGAGTTTCGGCTACCGCAGTCCGAGATAGCCATCCCGGTCGCTTTCAGTCCAAAACATTACGTGTTCCACGCGCGCGTTGTAGCACTTCAAAAAGACATTGCGTGTGCATAGGGGCACGAAAACACCATCGCGATCCAAATTCAGCACCCGGTGTCGCTTTACCGCAAACGGTGCATTCTTGTAGCTTCGGTTGGTGTCCCGGTCCAAAAGCACGAGGTTTGCGAGGCTGTGGTCTGGTTCGCCAGTATCCGCCTCATGGAAGTACTTCAGAACATCAACGTATAGCGACTCGAACTCCGCATCGGCCAGCTTTGCCGAGTCGAGATCGAGAAACTGTTGAATCCGCTCCTCGGTTTCGGCACATCGGCTACGGCCTTTAGGTATCCAAAGCACCGCTTCAGCCAGTCAACTTGCCCTTTCCACGTCTCCGGCCGATCGGAAGCTACCGACCGCACGTGCTCGATCTCCCACACCTCCGTCTTGAAATTTTCAAACTGGAACCGCATGTTAGACTTTGGATGCAGCAACAGCGTGCCAAGATTGAAGAGCAAGAGGATCGAGCGAATGCGCAACAAGGAATTGGCACCATATTCCAGTTGAGCCACCAAGTCCGTGATCCGCTCACGGATGGACTCGGAGTCCAGCTTGGCGAGCTCGTCAACACCCGTGACTAACACGAAAATCTTCTGGCGAAGCGTTTCCCTGAATACGTCCTTTGTACGTCCCTTTGCCGAAAGCGGGAGAATGTTGACGTCGGTCCCCCTCCAGATCAGGAAGCCGACCAGATGATAAAGCTGCCGGTCCTCAAACCACTCGTCTAAGAGCATAAAGACCTGTTTAACGGCCAGCCACTCCTTCTCAGGGTCTGCCTTCTTGTCGCCAAGTTTTTTGCTGAAGTGAGAGAACGTCGCATACCGGTCGCCATCATGCTCCATTCCCTCAGCTCGCGCTATTAGGTCAAAAAGATACCCGATCCAGTTGCCACGATGCTCAGTATCGTTGCTCAGGAAGCACCAGAAGTCATTCCGCTGCAAGCCCTTTTCGAGCACATCCCATTCGTATGCAATCTTGAGATCAAGATGTTGAGCAGATTGCGTTCGTCGCAGGAATGGCGCTCGGATCAGTTCGTCGTTCGTCAGCAGGATCTTCCCCACATTGAGGCGTGTGAAAGCCTCAATCGGATTGTCGCTTGTGGATAGTTCGTACCAAATAAGCTTGACCTGCTTCAGGAAGGCGGACTTCATACGTCCACCTCCGCTTCCCTCTGCTCAAACCATGTCTCAATCGTTCTAATTGCCCGGTCAATATGATAGAAGTCAATGTTGGACGCCGCTCGCTCTTCGGTCTGATCCTCCAGAAAGGCTGACAGGCTGGGGCGTGTCTCGTATTCAAGAGCGTAGAGTTTCTGGCGGTATTTGTCAGCAAGGCGGGCATTGAAGTGTCGAAGAATCAGGAGCAGGGTCGTCAGACGTTGCTGGCCATCAACCACTTCATACGCTCCATCGCCAATCGGACGCAACACGAGGGGCTGAAGGCAGTAGAAGTCATCCAGCTGGGGGTTTTCCCGCCGGGTGAAGTCATGAATGTCTTCCAGCAACTGCTCCACTTGACGAGATTCCCAACGGAAACCTCGCTGATACGCCGGAATCCGGTAGCGGATTGGGCGATCCGACGAATCCACTCGCAACTCGTATACGGGCTTGAGAGAAATACTGTTCTCAGTCATACGAGCCTCGTCTTGCCGGTGAGAAGTTCCTGCATCGTGCCTTTTTTGAGTAGCCGCATTTTGTCCCGGCGAACTGCAAGAGCGGCCAATTCGGCATCCATATCGGAAAGCACGGTGGCGATGACCGACTGCTCCGCGACGGGGGCAGCGGCAGTGCGACACCGGATACGTGCGATCGGTTGCTGGCATACACCTTCGTGCCTGCCGCCAACCTCTCTAGGCCTTAAACCAGCGTGATGAGCAGTTGTTTTTCGGGCACAGCATAAAAAAATACTCGAAACGCCTCTCTTTTCCGCTTCGGCGGCGTCTGTGTAGTTGTAACACCACTCACAGCAAGGAGGCGTTTCGAATGAATCACACTACACAGAAAAACTCTCTCGACGCAAGCCTTAGAGGCTGGGTTGGACGCTGAGGGTGTAGGCGGTGGTGGCGTTGTGGTAGCCGGTGATGCGGAGTTAGTAGGTGTCGGGGTGGGTGGGGAAGGTGAGGAATTCGGGGGTGGGGCCGGGGTTGCTGGAGCCGGCGATGACTGTCGCCGCGGCTGCTCAGGAGCTGGAGATCGGCGTCGGCGATGGGGTTAGTGAGTTGGATGTTAAAGCTGGGGCGGCCGGTGGTGGTGAATTTGTCATCGTTGGCTTGGTCCCATCGTCCCAATGACTTGTAGACGGCGTCTAAAGGTGACGGTGCGGGCGGGGGATGTGCGGGAGATTAAGAGTGATCGGGGGCGGTGATGATGGCCACGTCACGCTCATCCTGACGCATCACAACCAGATTTTGATACACCAACCGGACAGATTCGCGGGAGGTGGAGAGATGGATCTTTACTGATTGCCCTTCAATAGGTCCACCATCGCCTTGCCCATGGCTTCGCCGACATCCATGTAAACCTTCGCATTTCCGCCGTAGTGGCCGTTCCCGCTGCCGCCACGGGCCATGTCATGCGTATAGACGGTGGCGACGTTGCCTTTGAACTCTGGGTACTTGCCGCTTTTGCCATCAACCGCGAAGTGGGCGTTCATGACAATTTCGGTATTGCCGCCGCACCCCTTGGAGGCTTCGCCCAGCGTGGCAATAACGAACTTCGCATTGGGGGCATCAAAGTCCTTGCGCAGCGACTTGATCAGATTAACCAGGTTCTCCTCGTAGTGCATCGACAGCGCTTCGCTTCCACAATCCCGCTCACCCTGCCACCACAAAAAACCGGCCACTTCATACCCCTTGGCCCCCGGATAATACTTATCGAGCTCCGACAACACCTTCTTGGCATTCGCCACGTCATCGTCGTACTGCTTGCCGGCGTACCACCCGATCGGCTGCGGCTGGGTCCCTTTCTCCCAATGATCCGGCGACTCCTTATAACCAGCGTACGTATAGGTCACCTGCTTACCCGTCTTCTTGTCCGTCGTCGTAAAATCATACCCCTTGCTGCCGGGAGGCAGCAGATCCCAGCCCAGCGCCCGGTTGCCAATGCAGCTCTTGAGGAGCATGACCGGCTCGTCCAGGAACTCGCCCAGCTCATGCCCCAGGCCGTATTCGATTCCCATCTTGCCTTTGCCGACCTTCAGCGCTTCGTTGTGAAGGAGGTTCATGCCGCCGTCCTTGCCAACCATCACCTGCACGTTGCGAACGTCGTTTCTCTCCACCCAGTTGCCGGCGCTGTCCACGAGGTATGGATAGAGCTTGTCAGTCTTGACCGCCTTCTCCAGACTTTCACCTTTGTCACCGGAGATATTCCCCATGCCCACCATGTTGGACTGCCCCATCAGGATGAACACCTTCACCTTCTTCGTCATATCAAGCGGCTTGCCCTCGGCCGCCGCGAGATCCTTTTTCGGCTCCGTCCCGGCCTTCTCCTCCGCCGATGTTTCCGACAGCCCCCTCCCCAGGACCATCAGAAGGCACAGCATGCCATAAAAACTCATCTTGCTCATCGTGCCGCTCCTTGTATAACAGTTAAAGCCTCGTCATCAAATCAATGGAAATCGCGATCCAGGTAAGTCATCAGGTTTCTACAGTTCTTCCCCTCCGTTACCTCACCGGCGTCAGGATGAAATTCTTGATCGTCACCCCGCGACTGCCTTCCTGCAGTTCAACGTGAAGGACGTTCGAACCCTTGACCAGCGTGATCTCCACCGGCCGGGTTTGCTGCCATAAACCGATGGTGTACGGAACCGAGACCTCAACGGGCTGTTTAACATCGTTTGCCGCGAACAGGAACGTCTGCCCCTCCTGCAACGTCGCCACCCGGCTCGTCAGCACGTACTTCCCGGCCTGCGGCGCCTCAAAACCATATTCCGTCTTAAAACCGCCGCCGCAGTGCATCTGCATGCCCCCGGCGAAACTCTTCATCGCCGCCGCCGGCCCCGCCGATTTGCCATGAGCCACTGCTGGAATCGTGATGGAGCCATCCCGGCTCGTAGCCACCTGCTGGTCTGACGCTTCGACGGGAGACTGATCCTTGCTCTGCTTTTCCTGCGGCTCATTCGCCTCGGCCAGCTCCTGGCCGAGCGGTCCCAGATCAACCGCGGTGGACGCGAGAGCTACCGCCTGAAAATGCGCGATGCTGCTCCAGGGGCCGCCAAGGACGTTTTTGCGGTCGTTGCAGGCCGGTTCGCCAAGAAGCCGGCTGACCCACTGCGCCCGCAAAACTTTCAGGTAATCCTGTGCGTGTTCCCGCGCCTGGGTCTCCAGGAGGAAGTCGGAGCCGCTGCGCGGAGCGTCGTCCTTGTCGAACCAACTGAAATTGAAGCCGGCCCCGAGATTGACCACCCAGCCTTTGGGTGTCCAATGGCTCAATGCGGCGTGCTTGTACTGAGTGACGCCCCACACCGGAATCCCGAAACTGC
This sequence comes from uncultured Phycisphaerales bacterium, assembly GCA_963788015.1. Lineage (GTDB taxonomy): Bacteria > Planctomycetota > Phycisphaerae > Tepidisphaerales > Tepidisphaeraceae > JBBRHH01. Next base: position 218,470 of record CAWBEY010000001.1, on the reverse strand, counting down.
GCAGGATAAACCGGCCAAAAAAAGCCCGACGGCCGCACACTCCCCCATCCTTCGGGATGTTCTGATATTCGTTTAACGATGGCAGATCGTCCGTGACGTTTTGTGAACCATATCGGACATCGGTCCTGACGGCCGCCGAATAGCGCCAGCTGTAGTCGGGATTGTAAACATGATCCGGCCGATAGGCCCGAAGCATCTCGCGCCCCCAGGCCAGGATCTCATCCGGCGCGTTGCCATCAACCACCATCCGGTATTCCCACGCTGAAAAGTTCTTGAACGCCGGATCCAACTCACCACCAAGGTAAGCCTTCTCATAATGCAGGTAGCGTTTAACCGGATCCACCGTGGCCGGTGCGTTAACCTGATCTTTGGTGTTGGCCTGGGGGACGGGCACAGCATGTTCCAGACTGACGGCCAGCGCCAACCTCTGGAGAACGCCTTCACTCGCCTTCGGACTTGCCTGTTGAATCGCCGTGTAAATCTCCATCGCCCGGCCGTACTTCCCCTGGTTCGCCCCACCGGCCTCCAGCATCTCCTTCATCAACTTCTCATTCCCCAGGAGTTTCTCCACCAGCGATTCGTTCTTTTTCTCCTCCTGCGCAAAAGCCGCCAACCCTTTCGGCGTCGCTTCCGTCAGCACGACAGCCTTCACCAGCTTCGCATCCAGCTTGTCGCTCGACAGGAACGCTTCCACCTCCGCCAGGAGGGCTTTGGCGGCGTTCAACTCATTGCTGCGTGCCTGAACCAGCGCCGCTTGCGCCGCCCCATTCGCCTCGCCCAGCGCCGGTTCGCCGACTTTCGCCTTCACCAGATCCCCCTGCGCCTGCTGGATATTCTTTTCCCCCTCCTCCTTATTCGCCTGCCACTTCGCGATCTCCGCCTTCGCCGCATCGCGATCCGCATCCGTTTTCGCGCCTCCAGCGCCGCCTTCGCCCTGGCGATTTTCTGTCTCCGCGCCTCCAATCCAATAACGCTTCCAGTTGGCGATTTTGGCTTCGATCCCCTTCGCCTCGCCCGACGACTTCTTCGCCGCATCCGCCGCTTCCTGAGCAATCTTGGCGGCTTCCCGCGCCTGGCTCAGCGCGGCCTTCTTCGGCTCATCCACATTCGGCAGGGCAGAGGCAATTTCCGTCTGCAGGGCCTTGAGCACGTCGTTGTACTGCGTCTGAAGCCTCTCTCCGTTCTGGGTGAGCGGGACAACCGCCTGTTCCGGCTTCCTGGCCGCCAACGCCCCAACAGCAAAAATCACCATCGCGGCCAGCACACATCCGATGAATCTCGCGCTTGCTTTGCTCATTTGCCTCTTCATTTCTTAAATACTCCAGAACTCCGCGTCACAATTCTTCTCCCTCAGCATATACAATCCGGGCACTGCTTTTTTGCGACAAAACCTCGCGCATTTGCGACAACTTCGCTTCGACGTAGCCAACGCGCCAAAAGAATGACAGGCGAAGCCGGAGTGTGACCGTGAAAACAGCACCCCACGATAAAGCCCGACAGGTTGCCATCTCACTCGACCTGGACTGGGGCTTCAAACGTCACCTCGAAGTGCATGCCGGTTGTCAGCGCTATGCCGATGAAGCCGGATGGGATTGTTCCATCAATCCGGCCATCGACAAGCTCTTGGGATCCCCAACCCCGGCCTGCAATGGGGTGATTGCTCGAGCCACCCAGGCGGTGGCCGACGCAGCGCGACGGGCGCGCGTGCCGGTGGTCAACGTCTGGCTCAACTCGCCTGCGCGGAATGTCCCCAGCGTATTGCCCGATTTCACCGCGGCCGGGGCGATGGCGGGCGAACACTTTCTGGCCCGCGGGTTCCGCCACTTCGGCTACCTGGGCTTCCTGCGCGATCGAGACTCCCCGCTGCAACAGCAGGGCTTTCTAGGCGTGATCCGCCGGGAAGGCTTTTCCTGCACCGAGCACCGAATCTCGCGCGGCAGCATTGCCGGAAAGGCGCGCGGCTGGAAAGCGTTCACCACCGCTCTGGAAGCATGGATCGCCGGCTGGAAACGGCCGATCGGAATCTTCGTCGCCCATGATCTGTACTGCCGCTACTTGATCGACTTCTGCCGCGCCCGCGGCCTGCACATTCCCCAGGAGGTGGGAATCGTCGGTTGCCACAATGAAACCGCCATCTGCGATTCCCCATCACCCAGCATCACCAGCATTGACCTGGGCTACGCTCAGGTCGGCTATCGGGCGGCCGCCATGCTCCACCGTCTGATGAACGGCGATCCGCCTCCGACCGCTCCAGAATTGGTCCCGCCGGCCGCGCTGGTCCCACGGCAAACCACTGACCTGCTTTCGGTGGAGGACCCCCTGGTGGCGCAGGCCATGCAATTCATCGCGGAAAAGGCGCACCGGCCGATGCGGGTGAAGGACCTGGCCGTCGCGATGGCGACAACCCGCCGCACCCTCGAGCGGCGGTTTCGCCAAGCCGCAGGTGTGAGCATCGCGATGGAGATCACCCGGCTGCGCCTGGAGCGAGCCAAGCGGCGATTATTAGAGACAGATGAGTCTATGAAGATCGTGGCAAGACAGTCGGGTTTCCGCACGGCCGACCATTTCTATAAGGTCTTCATCCGTGTTGAGGGTATTTCGCCGACGCGGTATCGCGAGGAAAGGCGCAATGTGTTTCGGAGGTGATAGAGTTCACCGTTAAACCTTTGAGATTCTTGCCCCCCCTTTACCCATCCGGTAAAGTCGCCTCTTCAGCGCGTCCACGGCTGGCGGATTTTCCCGTCACATTTGGGAGTCGATTATGGCGAAGGAATGGCGGTTTGGCATTATTGGGGTGGGCGTTGTGGGCGAGTGGCATGTGCGGGTTACGCCGCAGGTGCCGGGGGCGAAGCTGGTGGCGATTTCGGATGCCACTCCAGATAAAGCACACAAGGCCGTTGAGAAGAACAACCTGAGCGGCGTGGGCGTCTACAGCGATTACCAGGAAATGCTGGCCAAAGAGCAACTGGATGTGGTCACCGTCTGCACGCCCAGTGGCGACCATCTGGGGCCTGCCCTGGCGGCCATCCGCGCGGGCAAGAGCGTCATCACTGAGAAACCGATGGAGATTGAGCTGGGGCGAATTGACCAACTCGTCGCGGAGGCGGCGCAAAAGGGCGTCAAAATTGCCGGGATATTTCAGAACCGCTGGCACCCGGCCAACCGCGCATTGCACGAAGCGGCGCGTCAAAATCGGTTTGGCCGGATTTCGTGGGCCGGATCCTTTACGCCCTGGTATCGCACGGATCAGTACTACTCGGATGGCGGATGGCGCGGCACCTGGAAGCTTGACGGGGGCGGGGCGATCATGAACCAGTCCGTCCATGCCATCGACTTGCTTCAATGGATCGTCGGGCCGGTGAAGCGGGTGAGCGCGTATGGCGCCAGCCGAATTCATGCCGCCATTGAAGTTGAGGACACCCTCTCCTGCTCGCTGGAATTTGCCAACGGGGCCTTTGGGACCATCGTCGGCACCACCGCGCTGTATCCGGGCTGCCCCGTGCGCGTGTGGGTGGGGGGCGAAAACGGCACTGCCATCTCTGAAAACGGCCTTCACACGTATAAGTTTCGCGAGGAAACGTCTACGCCCGAGCAACTGGCGCAGGATAAGGAACTGGTGGAGCAGCTTGCTCCCGGCCGGGCCAAGGGCACCGGCGGCGGGGCCAGCAATACGGATGTTGGCCTGGACCTGCACGGGCAGAATATCAACGCCATACTGCGCGCGTGGGACGAAGGTGAGGAAGCTGAAACTAATGGAGTCGAAGCCCGCAAGGCGGTGGCCATCATCCTGGCGATGTATGAATCGGTTCGTAAGGGCGGGGCTTCCATTGAAGTTCACTAGACTCGCAAGCCATTGAGGCGGGGAGTGAGCGATGAAGCTGGCACGCGCTTTGTTGTCCACTTCACACCTCATACAAAGGATGGTTTTATGGGTCGTGAAGATGTAGCCGCGGGAAAAGCCAAGCAGATCAAGGGAAAAGCCAATGATGTGGCCGGCGCCGTGACGGGCGATGCGGGTCAGCAGATGAAGGGGAAGGTGCAGAAGGCGGCCGGAAAAGTCCAGGAAGCTGTCGGCAAGGCCACCAAGCGGTAGGCCGCCGGTTTCGCTCCTGATTTCCATAAAGAACTGCCGATGTGCCGAGCTCGAAAGGGCAAGGCCTGTTGGCAGTCTTTTTATGCGCGGTGCGCGTATGCATCCGCGAGACGATGATCGGCATTCTGAACCTCAACAAACCGGCCGGGATTTCGTCGGCGCGGGCCATATCGCGCGTGAAGCGACTTTTGCCGCGGGGGGTTAAGATTGGACATGCCGGGACTCTTGACCCATTTGCCACGGGTGTGCTGGTTGTGTTGATCGGGAAGGCGACGCGGCTTTCCGAGCAGTTCATGGCCGAGCCCAAACAGTACGAGGCCACGATCAAACTTGGCGCGACCACGGCAACGCTTGATCCGGACTCGGTGGAAGTCGTGACAGATGGCGCTAGCGCCGGTTTCGCGCGAGACGGTCATTGGAATGTTGCCGCAGTTTGTGGGGCAAGTTCAGCAGCTTCCGCCGATCTTTAGTGCACTGAAGGTGAACGGCCGGCGGGCGTATGCGCTGGCGCGGGCGGGGCAGGAGGTTGTGCTGCAGCCGCGGACGGTTTCGATTTACGATCTTGAATTGCTGGAGTATGAGTGGCCTGCGCTTCGGCTTCGGATTGATTGTGGGCGGGGGACGTATATTCGCTCTATTGCACGGGACATTGGCGAGGCGCTTGGGGTGGGTGGGTATTTGACGCAACTGTGCCGCACGCGCGTGGGGCCGTGCCGGATTGAGGCGGCCATTACACTCGATCAATTGGCGTTGGAGGGCCTTGAGCGACATTTGATGCCGCCCGAGACGGTGACGGTGGGCGAACGGAAGGACGTGCCGGAGGTACACAATCCGGTAGGGCCGGGAATCTGAATCATGAAGCTTGTTCAACTTTTTTTCCTTTGTGTTTTCGTGACTGTTGCCTCGGCCGGTGATTGGCCTCAGTGGGGGCGGGATGGGTCGCGGAATATGGTTTCGGCGGAGAAGGGCCTTCCTGTCACTTGGGACGCGGGCAAGACCAAAGGCGATACCGACGAGATTGATCCTGCCACCACCAAGAACGTGAAGTGGACGGCGAAGGTTGGCTCGACTGCTTTTGGGAATACGACGGTCGGGCATGGCCGGGTGCTGATTGGGACGAATAATGAGACGCCGCGCGATCCGAAGCACATGGGGGATAGGGGCGTGGTGATGTGTTTTGAGGAGGCGAGCGGCAAGTTTCTCTGGCAGCTTGTCGTGCCCAAACTGGGGGCGGGAAAGGTGAGTGACTATGAGAACGTGGGCATCTGCTCGCCGCCGACGATTGATGGCGATCGGGTGTATCTGGTGACCAACCGGTGCGAGGTGCTGTGCCTGGATATCAATGGCATGGCCAACGGGAATGATGGGCCGTTTAAGGAGGAGGGGCAGTACATGGCGGGGCCGGGGGCAGCGCCGATGGAGCCGGGGGCGACGGATGCGGACATCCTTTGGCGCTTTGATTTGCGCGATGAGCTTGGGGTGTTTCCTTACAACATGACCTCGAGCTCGGTGCTGGTGGTGGGGGAGCGGCTTTATGTCACCACGTCGAACGCCGTGGACTGGAGCAACAAGCACCTGCCGGCCCCGGACGCGCCGGCCCTGATTTGCCTGGACAAGAAGAGTGGGCAGCTCCTCGGGCAGGGAAGCATCCGGGATCAGCGCCGGCACGTTTCACAGCAACTGGTCGTCTCCTTCGTATGGCGTGGTGAACGGCAAGGGGATGGTTTTTTTTGGCGGAGGTGATGGGTTTTGCTATGGTTTCGATCCAGAACCGGTGCGGCGCGACGATGGTGTGAATGTTCTTAAGGAGCTCTGGCGGTGTGACTGCAACCCGGCCGAGCATCGGATCAAGGATGGGAAGAAGCTGGAGTACGGCAACGCGAAAGGGCCGAGTGAAGTGTTGGCGACGCCGGTGTTTTACAATGGGCGGGTGTATGCGTCGGTGGGGCAGGATCCGAGCAACGGCGAGGGGGTTGGGGCGCTGACGTGCATCGACCCCGGCGGCAGCGGTGACATCACGGCGACGGGAAAGGTGTGGGTGTGCGACAAGGTGGGGCGGTCGGTTTCCACGCCGGCCATTGGGGATGGCCTGCTGTTTACGGCCGACATGGGGGATAACATTTTCTGCATCGACATAGCCAATGGAAACGTGATTTGGAAGCATGACGCCGAGGCGCACGTGTGGGCGTCGCCGCTGCTGGCCGATGGGAAGGTGTATATCGCCAACGAGAGCGGCGCGATGTTCATCCTGGCCGCGTCGAAGGAGAAGAAGGTGCTGGGGCAGATTGATTTTGGAGTGGCGGTTTATTCGTCGGCGGTGGCGGCCAATGGCGTGTTGTATGTGGCGACGGAGAAGAACCTTTACGCTTTGTCGGGTGGTCATTGAGATGAACTCCTTTCTGCGCGTGGTTTTGATTTTGATAGTTGCGTCGGGTGTTGTCGCAGCTGGGCCGACCACTGCGCCGTCTGTGCCGATTGTGTTGGACAAGACCGAGGTGGGGAATTTGCCGGAGACCGCGACGTCGGTGAACGGTGTTTTCGCGGTGCAGGTTGTGGAGGGGCGGCGGGTGATTGAGTTGCCTGGAGAGCCGCTGGATGCGATGGGGCTGCTGGTTGGGCCGGACAAGGGATGCGTTGGAATCGTGGCGCGGATCCAGGCCAGCGCCACCGGCAAGCGGTATCCGGAGTTTGGGGTGGGGCTGGGCGGCACGGGGGGTTATAAGCTGTGGCTGTTGCCCGGGCAGAAACTGCTGCAGATTATCAAGGGAGACGAAGTGGTCGCATCGATTCCCCAACCGTTTGCGTGGACGAGCGGGACATGGACGGGGTTTCGGATGCAGGTGCAGAAGTTGGCGGATGGGGGGACACGCATCGTCGGGAAGGTCTGGCGCAAGGCGCGGAGGAGCCGAAGGACTGGCTTGATTTCGTGGCAGGAGAAGGAGGCGGTGAGTGATGGGCGGGCGGGGGTTTGGGCCAATCCGTACTCGGGAACGCCGGTGAGATTTTCGGATCTGGCGCTGGAACAATAGTGTAATAACTCACCCGTAAGAGTGCGGAGCGATGGCTTGCCAATGGGCCGGCCGCTCGGTATGTTTTTGCAAGCCTTTGTTGGCGGCCTGTCCCGTGGGCATTTCTTCGAGGCGTGATGGGTATTTCAATATTTGCAAACCACGCGCACGTCTTTCCCGAGAGCATCAATCCGGCCGGCATGATCCCGCGTTTGCTGCGGCTGATGGAGGAATGCGGGATCGAGCAGCAGATCTGCTTTGCACCTTTTCCGCATCAGTGTGACGGGAAGGATTTGGAGCCTAATGCGTGGCTGGCGGGTGAGATCAGCAAGCAGCCTAGCTTGAAGGGGTTTGGCACCATTGATTTTCGGCGGAAGGATTTGGCGCAGCAGGTTAAGCGGGTGGCGGAACTGGGGTTGCTGGGGTTGAAGCTGCATCCCAACGCGCAGGAGTTTGATCTGACCGAGGCGCGATCTTTTGAGGTGTATGGGGCGGCGCAGGAGCATCGGCTGTTTTGCTCGTTTCATAGTGGGGTACACCAAAGCCGGCTGAAGGAAACGGCGGTGCTGAAGTTTGATGAGGTGGCGTGGGAGTTTCCAAATCTGCGCTTCAGCCTTGAGCACGTGGGCGGGTACCACTTTTTCCGCGAAGGGCTGGCGGTGATTTTCAACCATGTGCCGCCGCCGTGGGACAAGAGCCGCAAGTGCAACGTGTTTGGCGGGTTGGCGAGTGTATTCACGCAGCACCAGAATCGGTTCTGGTATCTGCGGCCGGACCAGCTTCTGGAACTGTATCAGCAGGTGGGGGCCGACCAACTGATCTTCGGCCTGGACTTTCCCTACAACCTGGAGCGGGAGACACGGATGGGGATTGAAACATTGAAGAAGCTGGGGTTGCCGGAGCCGGACCTGGCCAAAATCCTTGGGGGGAATTTGAGGCGGGAATTGAACGTTGCGGGGCGCTGAGGGCGGGCGGTGGGGAACTTTTTAGAACGAAGTTGCACGCGAACAAGAAACGGCTCGACGGAAACAGAGGGTCGCGTCTACGATGAAGTGGACGCGGGCGGTGGAGCGATTATGGCTATTGTTGCTTGTCCTCAATGCGGCACGAAGAACCGGGTGGATGATCGGGCAGTCAACAGGCAGCCGGTGTGTGGTAAGTGCGGAGCGAAGTTGCCGGCGGCGGCCGGGGCGGGCGGGGATGGAACGCCGCTGAAAGTGACGGATGCGAGCTTTGCGCGGGATGTTCTGGAATCGGCGGTGACGACGCTGGTGGATTGCTGGGCGCCGTGGTGCGGGCCGTGCAGGACGATTGGGCCGATCATGGATGAACTGGCGGCCGAGTCGCGGGGGCGATATCGAATTGCGAAGTTGAACGTGGACGAGAATCCGGCAACGGCCGGGCGGTATCGGATTGAGGGGATTCCGGCGCTGCTGTTTTTCAAGGGCGGGAAGTTGGTGGATCAGCTTGTCGGGGCTTATCCCAAGGGAACAATCGTGGAGAGGTTGGAGCGGCAGTTGTGAGAAGGAGGGATACAGCAAGAGAATCGCCCGAGGCTGGCTGCTTCGAACATTACTTCGGCGAAAGTGTAAACGACTCCGTGGTCAAGAAAACTCAGAAGCCTTGCCCGCCGATGATGACGAAGGGCACGCGACGGGCACGACATTGTCCTTAAGCGTGGCCGGAATGTGCTGGTCATCAAAATATTCCGGTCTCACATCAATAGCCCTCTGCTTGAACTGCTGTCGTTTGTAAATTTCAAACGCTTCGGGGATTCGCAGAAGCCTGTCCCAGGAAGCCTGCTGCATCTGCCAAAGGTCGCGCATTAATTCATCGGTAGATTGTTTGGCCGCCATCTTACGCAGGAAGCTGTCGCGGATCGCCAGTTGTTGTGCGGTGTCGTCCATCGGGAATATTATACGCCTGAGCGATCTTGCCGGTTAGGTCATGTGCATGAGCACTACAGTGGGAGTAGCGCCGTCAGCCTCGCGGTTCCATGTGTTCGAGTGCCCAGATTTCTGCACGGCGCCAACTGAGACGGAGAAAGTATCATGCCCACCATCCACTCCATAAGACACGCCTCCTTCGCATCGCTCCTCCTCACCACCCTCGCCCTTCTCTTCTACGCCCCTACCCCGGAAGCCCAGCCCGCCCAGACGCAGCCTGCTTCCACCCGCCGCCCCAACATCGTCATCATCCTCGCCGACGACGTGGGGTTCTGCGACATCGGCTGCTATGGCTCGGAGATTCACACCCCCAACTTGGATGCCCTTGCCAACAACGGCCTGCGCTTCACGCAGTTCTACAACACGGCCCGCTGCTGCCCCAGCCGCACCTCCATCCTCACCGGCCTGTATGCCCATCAGGCCGGCGTGGGCCACATGACCAACGAAAATCACGACTCGGGCGACGGCTACGTCGGCGAGCTGAATGACCACTGCATCACCATTGCCCAGGCTCTGAAGACCGCCGGCTACGGCACCTATGCCCTCGGTAAATGGCACGTCACCAGCCAGGTGAATGCCAACAACCCCGACAAGCACAACTGGCCCATCCAACGTGGCTTCGACCGTTATTACGGCACCATCATCGGCGCCGGCAGCTACTTCGATCCAGGCCATCTCTGCCGCGACAACACCCCGATCAGCCCCTTTGCCGACAAGGAATATCAGCCCCCGGAAAACCAGCCCTACTACTACACCAATGCCATCGGCAGCCAGGCCTGCCGTTTCATTCGAGATCACGACGCCCAGCACCACGATCAGCCGCTCTTCATGTACGTGGCCTTCACCGCCGCCCATTGGCCGATGCACGCGTTGCCCGAAGACATCGCTAAATACAAAGGCTGTATACGACAACGGCTACGAGCCGATCCGCAAGGCCCGCTTCGAGCGCGAAAAAAAGCTGGGCCTGATCGATCCCAACTGGGACCTCAGCCCCCAGTTTGGCCAATGGGATGCCGTGAAAGACAAAGCCTGGGAAGCCCGTTGTATGGAGGTCTATGCGGCCATGCTTGATCGCATGGACCAGAACATCGGCCAGATCGTCCAGACCCTCCGCGACGAAAACCAGCTGGACAATACGTTGATCCTCTTCCTCCAGGACAACGGCGGCAATCTGGAAAACATCGGCCGAAATCCCGCCAACAACGCCGTGCGCGCCGATGCGCCGACCCTCCCTCCGCGTGGCGCGGACTTCATCGAACTGGCCGGCATGCCCAAGCGCACCCGCGACGGCTGGCCCGTCCTGGCCGGCCGAAAAGTGATGCCCGGCCCCGCGGACACCTATATCGCCTACGGCCAATCCTGGGCCAACGTCAGCAACACCCCCTTCCGCGAATACAAACATTTCGTCCACGAAGGCGGCATCTCCACGCCCCTCATCGCCCACTGGCCCGCCCGCATCACCCGCAAAGGCGAGCTCGAGAAACAGCCCGGCCACCTGATCGACCTCATGGCCACCTGCGTAGACCTCGCCGGCGCAAATTATCCAAAGCAACTGAATAGCCACGAAATTTACCCCATGGAAGGCACCACCCTCCTCCCCGCCTTCGAAGGCAGGCCGCTGCCGGATCGAGCCATCTTCTGGGAGCACGAAGGCAACCGCGCCATGCGCCAAGGCGACTGGAAGCTGGTGGCCAAATCTCCGTCCGGCAAATGGGAACTCTACAACATGGCCCAGGACCGCACCGAAATGCACGACCTGGCCGCCAGCGAACCCGACCGTCTGGCGTCAATGTCCAAGCAATGGGAAGCATGGGCCAAGAGATGTCACGCTTTGCCATGGCCATGGAAACCGGCGTGGCCGTGAAGCAGTGTTTAGTGCGAACGTATGAGAAGCAGCACCAGAATCGGTTCTGGTATCTTCGGCCTGACCAGCTTCTGGAACTGTTTCAGCAGGTGGGGGCCGAGCAGCTGATCTTTGGATTGGGACTGCCGCGTGACACCCAATAATCAATGAATCAATGAATCAATCTCTTCACGTCTTCGCGCCGTTGCAGCGCCGTTGCCCCTCCACCCCTCTCTCGCTTTCCATTTCCACCCGCGATAGATTATCCCGCCCATGCCCGGCCCCCCCAAACCGATCTTTCCCCCGCCCCTGGTCGCACTGGCAGCCTGGGTCCTTCCCGGCGCGGGCTACTTTCTAATTCGCCAGCGCGCCCGTGGCCTGGCCGTGGGCATTACCATCCTCATTCTCTTCGTGGCCGGCCTGCTCATCGGCGGCATTCGGGTTGTCGATGCCCCCGCCCTTGCCGGCATTGAAACCGCCCGTGATCTGGTCACCCAGAAGCCGTGGTTCATCGGCCAGGTTCTCGCCGGCCCGATCTCCTTCATCCCCGTCTACGTCGGCCACGCCAATCCGGATATCCCCCTCAGCCACGCCCGCGCCAACGAAATTGGTACTCTCTACGCCGCCATCGCCGGCATGCTGAACCTCCTGGCCATCATCGACTCGGCCTACCGCGCCGGCCATCCGGAGCCCAAAGCATGAACTGGCCGCCCCTCCTCCACGCGCTCTCCTTCGAGCCCCGCCCCTTCCAGACCCCCATGTTCTGGGACCAGTGGTATCTCCTGCTTCTGCCGCTCTGCCTGGGCGTCGCGATCGTCTACAAATCTATCAAATGCAACCGCATGAGCCGCGTCCCGCGCGAAGCATTGCAGTTGTTTCTGACCATCATCGTCGTGATGGTTATCGCGGCCGGGGCACTGGCCGGCCTGGTCAGAATCCTTGAAAGATAGCGCCACCGCGCATTCGCCACCCGATCTTTCATCGCTTTCAATTTCTCTGAAACGTTGTTTCCCACCTTTCAGCATGTCTATACTTTCAACAACTACTGAAAGGACAACATGGCAGCCGTTCTCGAAGCCCCTCGTATTCCAGCCCGGATTTCGCTTGAGCAGCATTTGCGAACGGCTCAGGACCTGTTTATCCGCCGGTGGGGGGAGATGGGGCAGACCTGGGGCATCAACCGCACCATGGCCGAAATTCACGCCCTGCTTTACATCACCGGCCAGCCCCTCTGCACGGACGACGTGATGGAGCGCCTCAACATCAGCCGCGGCAACGCCTCGATGAGCCTGCGGGCCCTGTGCGACTGGGGCATCATCCGTCGCATGCACAAGCGCGGCGAACGTCGGGAATACTTCGAAAGCCTCGGCGACGTCTGGGAGATGTTCTCCATCATCGCGGCCGAGCGCAAACGCCGCGAAATGGACCCGGTCCTGGAAACCATCAAGCAGTGCCAGGTCATGCTCAATGAAACCACGATCGGCAAGGCCGCCTCGCGCGAGGACGTTCAACTCACCCGCAAACGCCTGGAGGGGATGGAAGAATTCATGGCCGTCACCAACAAGATCTTCCAGCAGTTCATCGGCAACGCCCGCAGCGGCCTGAGCCGCGTTGTCCGAGTTTTGTTGAAGGGTCTGGGCGGAAAGTAGCGGCGTTAACGTCCAAGCACGTTCTGCAAGCCGGCCGTCCCGCGCCGCTGCGCCAGTCCTTCGGGATAGATGTTAAACCCGATGGCGCTTTCCTTGCCCACTCGATCCACCCGCACGTTTACGTCGATCACGAAGCGGTCGAATTTTCGGCTGAGGGTTGCCTCGGAGTTGATGTTGCCCCGATGCCCGAAATCGTAGCTCTCGTAAAAGCTGAGGTTGTACTTGGTGGTGAGCTGGTAATAGACGCCGACGTTCAACAGTTTCTCGGAGAGAAATTGAAACTCGTTGCCCTTGACGATCTGCGTGAAATCTTCGTTCACGTACCGAAAGTTTACGGAGTAGCTCATGCGCGGATCATGCTGCACCGTGATGCCGACGCCGGCGGTGGCCAGGTTGCTGTGCCCGGTGTTGTAGGAGGCGTCGGCCGCGATGGTGGTGGTGTCGCTGAGCAGATAGCTGGTGTCGGCGTTGATCCCATCGCGCGGCACGGATGCTTCGGGCAGCGATGAGTAAAAGAGGCTGCGAAAATCCACCGGGTTCAGCTCGGTTTTGGGCGGCTTGTTGAAAAAGTAATTGGCCTCGATGTTCAGCGCGAACACATCCACGTTTCGCCACCGGCCCGGCCCGCCGCGCTTGGTCTGCCAACGCTGGTGAAGGGCAAACTGCACGGCACCCGCGTCGGTGATGGCGTCAACCGGTTCGTCATAAATAAGCAGGTCGCGCCGATCCACGTTTTCTGCTCCGGCATAGATCGTGAATTCGGGCTGCACGATATGACGCAGGCGGTGGATGTCGAACAGGTTTGAAATGGCGGTGTCGTCCACCTTCCAGAACGTGGTCGCCATGCGCAATCCGGCGCCGCCATAAACGCGGTTTTGCGCTCCGCCGGTGGGGGAATCGGAGTAACCGGTGCAGCGCCCACCATGAACGGCACGATGCGAAACTCCCCGGCCGAAAATGGGAAATCGGCCTCCTCGCGAAAGTCGCCGCGGTAAACCACTTCCGTCGGAGTGCCGGTATATCCGAACGATGGCAGCCCCGGCGACTGGCGGTTGCCGTCGTTGTAGAGCCGGTATCCCTGCTCCGCCAGCGTGTAATGCGATGGCTGAAAGCGCTGGCCGGAGACGGTGTTCTGGCTGAAGGTGGTCAACGTATCGCCGAAGATGCTGTCGCCGATTCGGTGATAGCCAAACTCCGGCACCCGTTCAATTTCAGCCTGCTCCTGCACCAGATCACTGGATGTCACGAAGTTGTTGGGCTGAACGCTGTAGAGAAACGTGAATGCTTCGTTCTGCTGCTGATGCTTGAGATATATCGAAGTCTGGCGTGGGCGTGTATTCCAGAATTGATCCTCGTACCACTCTTCGAAAAACGTGGGATCGGAGATGTAGCCGGCCGTCAATTGCACCGACCAGTTGTCGGGGAAATAGTGTTCGTGTTCCCACCAGAACCGGCCGCGCCACTCGGTGGTGGGCGTTACGTCCAGCCGCTGCGCCCGAGGATGTCTTTGCCCGTGTCGTGGATGAAGATGCCGGTGAAGTCGCCGTTGAAGGTCCAGGGCTGCCGCTCGGTTTCGGTAATGAAGCCGCCGGTATATTTGCCGTCAATTCCCAGACTCGGCCCGCGTTTCGTGAAATACTGCGTGGTGTACGTCAGGTCCAAATCGCGCGGGGGAATCTTGCCGAAGGTCTCATACGCGCCCCACTCGACGCCAAGGTCCAGTCCAAAGCGATTGGAAGAATTGATCTTCAAATTGCGGAGCGCATCTTTTTCGTTCAGCTCGCCGCCGACGGCCGGGAAATAAAACACCGGTACCGGCCCAAGCCGAAGCGTCGCGTCCTGGGCGAGAAACTGAGTTTGCGAGGTGGTGATGCCGAGCTCCTCGTTGGCTGTCCGCACCTGCCGCGTATAGATGCTCGACGCGCCGACGCTGTAGCTGGGCACGGCAAAAAGGCTGCTGGTGATATTGCCATGCTCCGCCGTCAGCTCGCCCAGCGAAAGCTGGCGCACGGTTTCGGCGCGAAGCACGATTGGCAGATTGCGCCGCGTATCAAACGTGTGCATGACCACATCCGTCAGCACCGCCCGATCCGTGGTGGTGTCATAGTAAAGCCGATTGGCCAGCAGGCGCTGCTCGGGGGGCTGATCGGGCATTGGCTGCTCGACGCGCAAGGTGAGGTCGCGATGCGCCCTCTTCTGCCGCGGCGCCGGAGACTCCGTCAGGCGCACGTCCCCTTCGAGATACGCGCCCACAATCGCGTCCTCCAGGCCTTTCCCGCCGCCGCCCTGCGCTTCACGCAGATTCTGAAAAGGCGTGAACAGCACTGCGTGGTCGGCCTGCATCTGAAGCACTTCCCCATTGGCCTTGGTCTGCACCACCAGCACGTTGTCGTTCAACACCACCACGACCCGGCCGTTGTGAAGCTCGGTCTTTACGCTACCGGCCTCAAAGTGTACCGGTTCGGATTGCGCCGGCTGCGAGGCCGGCTCGGTCGTGGGCTCGGTCGTCGTCGCCCCCAGCGCCCACGGCTGCTGAAGCAACCAATGCGCTGCCTGCCGGCGCTCCTGGGGCGTCTGCGTCGACAGCGGCCGCATCGCACTCGCCAGGCGATATAAATCCGATCCGGAAAGGTTCTCGCTCAAACGCTCGTCGGCCGAGATGCGGATCGCGCCGCGGATCAACGCATCCACATAAAGTCGATCCCCCGTGCGCGAGATGGCGTTGGGCTGCTCGAGGTCGGCGTCACCAATGAGTGATACCTCGGCCTTTTGTTCATCCAGAATCGCGTTCTTCGCCGGCGTGATCCACACCACCGCCTGTTTGGCGGTCATGGTCGCGCGCTGGGTTTTGATGGTGAGGGGGCCTTGAATCTGAATGACGTTCACGCCCCCGCTGTTCCAGGTGGAGACCGACTTGCCGGAGATCTGGAGATTTTCGCTTGCCGCCTGATATTGCGCAGCGACCTGACTGGCCAGGCACAACATCACCAGCAGGCTTCCGGTCTGTGCAAGACGCACCCGCGCACTCCTTCTTCGACTGTTCAAACGGCCCATTGATATACGGATGGGGCTGGTCGTGGGGGGCATTATAGAGAGGGGGGTGGGGAGGTCAATTTCCAGCGGCCACAACCAGGGTAAGCGAAAGACGGCAGATCGCCGACGCATCAGTTATCTGCCGGAGGGCATCTGGATCCGGGCCATAAACACTTGGCGGTGCGCATGGGTAAAGCGCGTGGTGGGGGCGGTTTGGCGACGGCTTACGAGTGGGAAGCAGGCATGAAAATTCGATTCGCAGTCACTGGGTTTTTGACCCTCGGTTTCGTTCTTCTTGGGGCGGGACCGAGTCCAGAGCGGCCCGTCGGCTGGCGGGGCGACAACACCGGGCGATATGAGGCATCGCCGCCGGTGGAATGGTCGCGGCAGGCGAAGACCACATTGACCGAGATGACGGCGCAGGCGAAGAAGCCTTCAGACGGGGCGGGACCGGCGGGCACGGTGCTGCGGCGGATGCGGGGATCGTTCGCTGCAACGGAGTGGCTGGTGCTGGGGCCGGTGTCGTCGCCGCTGGGGGATAAGGTGCTTGAGAAGGAGGCCATCGTCGGCGAGGGGGCCTTCGCGCCGGGGGAGGGGGAGCGTGTGGGGGAGTTGGCTTGGAAGGCGGCGCCGGCTTCGGGGCGGGGCGTGGATTTGGCCGGGCTTTTCGGAAAATTGGACGAGGACCATGTCGCCTATCTGTGTACGTACTTTTTTCGCCGGCCGAGACGCTGGTGAGCATTCGATTTGAGGGCGATCATGGTAATGCGAAGTTGTGGCTGAACGGAAAGGTGGAGAGCTCGTGGGAGCTTGAGCGGCATCATTTTGTGAAGGGATGGAACCGGCTGCTGGCGAAGGTGGTGATGCGGGCGAAGAACGGGTCGTCGAATCTGCAGGTGCTGCTTTGTCCGACGGACGGGCCGGAATTGGAGTATGAGACGAAGAACATTGCGTGGGTGAGCGAGATGCCCGGGCCGAGTTATTCGCTGCCGATCATGGTGGGGGAGAAGATTTTCGTGACGTCCGAGCCGGCGGACCTGGTGTGCGTGGAGAAGCGGACGGGGAAGATGCTGTGGGTAGAGTCCGAGACGCTGTGGCACGGGGCGGTGGGGAGCGAGCCGCCGGATGGGCCCGCCATGCGGTTCATTGGATGTACTCCTAACACAATAACGCTTGCCGCGAATGGCGCATTGGATAAGGCCAGCGCGCAGGCTGTCGGTTCGTACATCATTGAAGGCGTGAAGATCGCAAAGGCAGAGGTAAGCCCGCATGGGACGAGCATGCGGCTGACGGGGCAGAGCGCGTGGCCGTGGAAAGACGGGGACGCGGTTGTGGTGAAGTTCAATGGGCTTAAGACGCTGGGCGGCGCGGCGGTGGAGGGGGAGGCGGCGTTTAAGTACCTGTCGGGGCGCGTTCATGGCGGGGAGGGGCTGCGGGAGTTTCTGCTGGGGGACGTGGTGGAGAAGGTGGAGCCCAAGAAGGCGGTGGAACTGCCGATTGCGGACGAAGAGACGCTGAAGCCGCGGCGGAGGCGGGCGGCTGGAAAGTCGTGCGGGCAACGAGTCCCGGCGGGACATTTGATCTGAATCAATTGATCGGCGAAAAGACCAATGCGGCAGCGAACGTTGGGGCTTACCTGTACTCGGATAAAGATCGCAAGGTGCAGTTGCGGATGGCGTGCGACAAGGGGGCGCGGGTGGTGGTGAACGGGGCGGTGGTACACGCGAGCCCGACGGCGCATGGGCTGGAGGATTTTGAGAAGTTGAAGATCGAGAACGTGCCGCTGAAGAAGGGTTGGAACACGCTGCTGATGAGCATTGCGCAGAGCGCGGGGGCTGGGGCTTTGGCGTGCGGGTGATGGACGAGAGCGGCCAGGGGCCGGCGGAGGGGGTGACGTATCAGGCGTCGCTGCCCGGGACGAGCGAAGAGGGTGCGGTTCTGGATGAGAGCATGCTGGAGCGGTACCGGCCGACAGCGGAGAAATTGGAGCGCATGAACGAGTGCTGGTGCGGGGGGAATTTATTCTGCCGGGACGAAAGCCCGGTGCGAATCTGAAGCCCGAGGAGCAGAAGAAATGGGTTTGGGACCAGCATAAGAATTTTCTAGAGGAGCGCCGCCGGGTGGAGCAATCGCTGACGGATGGCGTGAAGAAGATCAACCGGAAGTATGGCGTGGGTTTCGGGTGGGGTGGCGGCAACAGCGTGCCTACGCCATGCAGCGACGGCCAATTCGTCTACACCTGGCATGGTGAGACAGGCATCCTTTCCTGCCATGACCTTGACGGCAAACGCGTCTACACCCGGTTTGAACATGCTGGCTCGGGAGGAGAGCATGGGATCAATGCATCGCCCCAGATTGTGGGGGATAAGCTGATTGTGCTGGGCGGCCAGCGGTGGCTGGGCTTTGAGCGAAAGACCGGCAAGCTTGTCTGGACGCAACGCTACATTCATCCGTGTTATGCCAGCGGCATTCCGGCGAAGGTTGGGGACGTTGATGTCATCATCGCACCGGACGGGATGGTCCTGCGGGCCGATGATGGCAAGGTGCTTCAGAAAGCGTTTGGGCCGTACGATGGGGAGTGTGCTTCGCCGGTGCTGGATGAAAGCAACCCAAGGCAATTTTACCTGATCGCCCGTGGGGGCTTTATCGCGGCGGAGTTGCCGGAGAAACTGGAGGGCGATTCGCTGACGTGCAAGGTGATCTGCAAGCTGTCGCCTAACGAATTGCAGGAGACTGAGACGTATCCGGTGGGATCGCCGCTCAGCCATGACGGGCTGATTTATGCGACCCACAGTGGCTGGGGCCCCAGGCCGTACCCGGTGCTGCTGGTGATTGATCCGGCCGGGGCGATTGGGAATCAGGTGATTTATCGCCAGCGTCTGGACATGAATCCTTCGATTCATTATGCGCCCGACGGGGCGGGAGTGGCGGCGAGTTTGTCGCTGGCGGGTGGGAACATTTATTGCGTGGACAATCGTGGCGAGTGGCTGGTGTTTGCGCCTGGCCGGGAGTTTAAGCAAATGGCGAAGAATGTGATTGAAGATCGATATGGCGGGCGCGAGGAAGTAACCAACAGCACGCCGATCTTCGAGGGGGGGCGGATTTATTACCGGGGGGAGCATAATTTGTATTGCATCGGGAGGTAGGGGGCACGGGCTGGGGGCTGGCCATTTCTCCGACCTTCCGTTTTTGATGTTATGAGCACCCGACTTGGGGTTGCGCAGAATAGAGACGTCACGACGGCACACTCATTGATGCCTTTCAGATTTCTGGGATCCTTGATTGCGAACAGCGGCCAAGATTTCACCCTTCAACAGATTCGCGCCGCGGCCTGAAAGATGAGTGTAGTCCTGGTAATACTGCTGGCCATAACTGTCGCCCCACCTGAGGGATCCGTCACCCGAGGAGAAAAAAGGTGAAGAATCGAGGTGATGAGATAGCCAGATATGACAAAAAACACGCCCACACCAACGAACCCACCTGGAAGCCATCGCTTATTCAGATGAAAGACCAGGACTGCCAAAACCGCCAAGTCGGTCCATCATCGCGGCCGATAATCGATGTTTGATTGGGTCTGCTCAACGTCACGAAAGTGGCGGTGTCTGTCGCCGGTAGAAGAGACGATCCTTTTAAGACAACATCCATACGCGCGACATGATCGTGAAGTAGTTTAATAAGGCAAGTGCGGCCTTTGCTCCCACCCGAATTAACTCATCGCCGCAGACCGTGCGTGTGACTGCGAATGTCACAGCAGGCGAGCCGCCATTGGCGTCGCCACAATTTCGGGATCCAAGGATAGACCAACCATCTCGGCAAATCTGCCATCATGTTGGCGCTAGACATGTCCCTAACTTTCTCAACAACCCTGCAACCGCGCGGCCCGCGCTGCGGCGGTTAGGGCGTGGTTTAGATTTCCTTCCAATAGCGCTGTTCGGCATTGCTGGCGCTGGTGCCATGCTTTGGCGGCTATGCGCATGAGGGGGGCGAGATCGGTGCCGCAGCGGGAGCAGGTTGGGGCGCTGCGGAAGCGGGCGGTGCATACTGGGCATTTTAATAACAGTCCGGGGCGGGCCACGATTTTAGCGTCCTTCCACGAAGAACAGGAACTCGCTGAGGGCCTTGGTGGCCTCTTCGAGGCGCTGGGGGTCTTTGTCGGCGATGGCCATGTCTACGTCCTCGATCAGGCCCAGGGCCTCCTCCTGATCGTCGGAATGCATCTGGGCGATGCGCTCGCGGCAACGGGCGGCCAGCACGGTGGCGTTTTGGGCGGCCTTGTCCAGGTCGGACTGCTGGCCGGATGAATCCGCGGCCGTGTCTGGCGACACCTGCACGGCCGCCTCGTTGGACGTGGGCTCGCCTTGCGCTTCGCTGGCATCCAGGTCGATGGTATTGTCGGCCGCCTCGCCCATGGACTCTATTCCGGCCAGCGCCTCCGAAGGCATCGTGCTCTGATTGTTCGACGCTGGCGACGGCGTCGATTTGGCGCTCGCCATCTTCGTGCACGCGCTTGGCGAAGAGACGTTCCAGTTCTTCGCGGCCACGGGCGATTTCGCCGGCCTCGCGCGGGCGGGTTGCTCCGCTGATGGAGATGTGCTTGCTCAGGCCGGTCTTTTTTTCGATGGCTGTCACGTGCAAGATGCCGTCGAGATCGAGCCGCATCCGGCAGAGCACCGGATTGGGCCCTTCAATGGGCGCGAGCCCCCTGATCTCAAAGTGCCCCACGTGAACATTTTTCATCGCGTCGGGATCGTCGCCCTGATAAATGTCGATGTCGACGCCGGTCTGTCGCTCGTAGGCAGTGGAATATTCTTCCGTGCGCGTGACGGGCAGGGGCGTGTTGCGCTTGATTACGGGATGGTAGCAGTGGGGATATTCCCAACCGTCGCGCGTTCCCAGATAGCTTGGGCCAAAGGAGAAGGGGGAGACGTCGACCAGCACGCGCTCGACGGCGTGCCCGCCCAGGCGGCTGGCGAGCACGCCTGCGCCAAGCGCCACGCAAAGATCAGGGTGCAGGTCCTGGCGCGGCGCTTTGCCGCACATTTTCTCGAGCATCTGGACGACCAGCGGCGTGCGGGTTGAGCCGCCCACGAGGAGGATGTCGCTGAGGGCGGCGGGCAACAGGCCCGCATCGCTTAAGGCCTTGGAGGCGCTGTCGAGCGTTTGCTCCACCAGCGGCCGGATCATTCCCTCATAGGTTTCGCGGGAAATCTCGGCGTCGAGATGCAGGGGCCTGCCGTCTACGACCACCAGCGACTCTTCGCGGATGCGGGCGTAGGGCTCGTAGCTCAATTGTTTTTTGGCGCCTCGGCCGCCCACCAGAGGCGGGCGTAAGCGCCTGGATGCTTGTCGCGCAAGTCGATGTTGTGCTGCTTGCGAAACAGCTCGAGCAGATGGTCGACCAGCTTGTGATCGAAATCGTCGCCGCCCAACTGGTTGTTGCCATGGCTGGCGAGGACTTCCGTCACTTCGCCGTCGATGCGCACGACGGATACGTCGAGCGTTCCGCCGCCAAGATCGTAGAGCATGACGGTGCGGTTTGATTCGGTGTCCAGGCCATAGGCGAGGCTGGCGGCGGTTGGCTCGTTGACGATGCGCACGACTTCCAGACCGGCCAGTTCACCGGCCTCGCGCGTGGCGTTGCGCTGGGAATCGGAGAAATAGGCGGGCACGGTGATGACGGCCTTTTTCACAGGCTGGCCGAGCCGTTTTTCGGCCCACCGCGCCAGCTCGCGCAAGATCAGGGCGGAGATTTCCGGGGGCGTAAACGTTTTGTCGCCGAGTGTGACGCTCTGGCCTGATCCCATCAGGCGCTTGACGCTTCGCACGGTGCGCTCGGGATAGAGGAGCATCTGATTCTTGGCAGCCTCGCCGATGAGCAGGTCGCCTGATGGCGACAGCCCTACGCACGAGGGGAGCATCAACTGCGACCCGTTGGCGATCACCTGCGGCTTGCCGTCGACATAGGCCGCGATTTCTGAATTGGTTGTCCCCAAGTCGATTCCTACAACAATCTCTGCCATCTGGAGCCTCTCATCGTCTAATTAAGCCGGGGCGTTCAGCCGCGACTGGTCTTCAAAAACGATCAACGTTAAATCCCCTTCAACGGGCCACTTTTACCTGCGCCGTCGCCAGCACCTGGTCTCCCATCATATAGCCGCCGCGGTAGACCTCCAGCACGGTCCCGGCCGGTTCGTCGGCCGACTCGACCACCTCGACGACGCTCATCAGGACGGGGTCGAACATCTCGCCGGCTTGGCCGATGCGCTCGATGCCCCACTGCTGTAACGCGCCTTCAAGGCGGGAGGCGGTTAATTGATATCCTTCTCCGAGGGACTGCGTCGCGTCGATTATCTCTTCGATGCGCCGGCCGCCGCGCAGCAAGCGATCACGCCACCCGCCCGCGCCTTTGGCTCGCAAGGATTCCACGCCGGCCTCGAAGGTTCGCAGGCCGCGTTCGAGCCGGTCATACAGATCAAACAACACCCCGAGTACTTCTTTTCCATTTGGCAAAGCGCCAGTTTTGCTGTCCTCGGCTCGCGCCCGATCCAGCAGTTTTTCCAATCCCACGCCGGCCAGCGCCTGCAGCGCTTCGCAATTGATCGAGGCGGCTTGGCACGTCCTGCAATGGGGTGAGCGCATCCGACAATTGTTTAAAGGCACGCCCTTGGAGGCGGATCTCGCCGGTTAAGGCCGTGAGCGAGGAGAAGACCTGATACAGATCACCCTCCATCGCGTCGGCGCTGGGCGGCTCATTTCTTGCATCGCGCACCGCAGACACTATCTCGGGCGGCAGGCCTTCGGGGGGTTCTTCGCCTTCCAACATACGATCCAGCCACCCCTCAAACTGCCGGACCAACCGCGCCCGCAACTCCTGATGCACTTGAATCTCGTCTGCCGCGGCAGGGGCGCCCTCGCCCGTGTTTTCTACTTGCGCCTCCACCTCCACGCCGGCCGATCCCTCCCCATCCAATCTTGAGTCATCGTCCGCACCGCCCACCTCCAAGGCCTGGCCTTCCGAGCCGGCCATTCCCACTGTTTGCGCCATCCCGGCCGCCATCAGGTCTTCTTCGCTCACGAACGCCTCTCCTTCAATACTTCAAGCCATGGGGCCGGGCCGACGAATTTTCTGGGCGACTTTTTTGCATCCACCAGTTTCACCAGCGGGATGTCGATGTCCCTTCCGACCAGCACCTGCTGCGCCTTCAGGCGCGGGTCGCGTAACTGGTCATAGGCATCGCGGATTTTTTCAAACACTTCCGGGTCGCGATCTGGCGGGTGCTGGCGCACTTTCTCCATGTAGGCTGCCCGCAATTCCTCGGCCGACGCGGCCTCTTCGACGCCCAGGAGCGCTCGCGCTTCTCCCCAGCTCTCGGCGGTCAATGTTTTTGCTTCTCTGCTCATTGAACCTCTCTTTTCGTCGCTGCGCCACCTGCCGGGTTCGTCTATCTCCTGCGCTTTTTCTTGTTTGCACGTCCCCGGCCGCCTCCCGCTCCGCCGACGTCATGCGCCGTATCCTGTGCGTTCAGGCCGATGGACTGGGCCATACTTCTCAAGACGGCCAGCACGCTTGCCGCCACGCGCGGCCCGAACCGTGAGAGTTCATCGGGAGTGGGCAGTCGCCCGTGCTTGGCCATGATCTCGGCCACCAGGGCCATCGCCTGTGGCGGGAGATCCTGCGGATTGACACGGCTGGGCACCGCAACATCGAAATCTTCATCATCGAAATCATCATCCTCGTCATCATCAAAAAACGCGCCGTCTTCTGTGCCCTCATCATCAAAGGAATCATCGTCGTCGTCCCAGGCGCTGGTGGTCTGGCCGGCCTCGCTGGCCATCGACACCACGTACCGCTGGGCGTCGTCCCAACTGTGCGGGAACGTTTTCGCTTCGAGCTCGCTTTTGAGAATATCTTCCAACACCTCGTTGCTGAGCATCTGGCCGTTTCGATCATGGCGAGATGAACCGGCCATCGTTGCGTCGGAATTTGTGGCGGCCGCCACTTGCGCCAACAACTCCTGATCGTTGGCCTGCTGCGCAGCGCCCTTGCTGCCCGCAACAGTTGGAGGAACCGCTGACTTCCCGGCATCGACAGCGCCCTGGCCCGCAACAACAGGAAACGTGCGATGGTGGTTCCGCGTGCGCCGATGGCGCGTGTGCCGCCTGGCCCGGATCCTCCGCCGGTTCCGCTGGCGGCCTGCAAACCGGCCGCCGACGCGAGATAGGCCAGCTGGCGGTTATTGATTTTCATCGCGCCGTTCCCGATGGTCAGCAACGCTTCGACGCCAAGCGTACCGGGCCCCTGGCGTAGAACCTGATTAATCTTGTGATCCCAACTGTCAGGCCTGTTGTGCTTCAAGTCGAGATCTTCGGCCAGGCGCAACGTGCGGGCTTCGGCCTCGGCGACGGCCTGTGCATCGGCCTGAATTGCGGCGGGGGTTGCGGCGGGCGTTGATGGCGCTTCCTGGACACTAATGTCGGCAATGGCTTCCCACGCCGGGGTCTTGTTCATGCCACCCATGTCCCTCACCGAACTCATCACGACCCAGGCGGCCAGTGGACCCATTCGCTCGACGACCCGCTCATAGGCCTGGCGCGCTGCGTCAATCTCGTTGCGCATCGCATGCCACGCCGCGCGCATGGCCGCCAGGAGGGCGGACCGATCTCCCTCGTTCATCGACGACATCGCCTCAAGATCGGCCAGGTCCTTTTCCAGCAGGTGCGGCTTCTGGTCGCGCATGTGTCGCCAGGCCGTGGCCAACGTCAGCCGCAGGCGCGCCTTCGCGCACGTGCGGGTTCATTGGATCAATGGCCTCGGCCTCGCCCAGATACTTTGTCGCCAGGGTGAGCGCCTTGCGTTTTTCCGCCAGCCCCGACAGAAGCACGAGCGGCTGGGGATCTCCGGGCAGTTTCTCACGCCACAGCCTCGCGACGTCTTCGATTTGCTTGTCGGGCTTTTCGGAAATCTTCGCCCACACGCACCACATATTAAAAGTTTCGGTGCTGGGATGAGCGTCGACGGCACGCCTGAAATGCCAATTGGGATCCAGCGCGGTCTGCATCAACTCGGCTTCTGACTTTGGCGCAAGGGCCGCGACCTCCGGGGGCTGGCCTTGATATCCGCGCATACACGTCGCCATGTTTCAACTGCCGCTGCAGGGTCTCCAACTGATAGGACGGCATCATGGCCAGAAGCTGCGCTGCGTGCGCATGCACAACCGCGGCCTCAAGACTTCCGGCCTCAAAGAGCTTCTCGCGGACTGCGTGCCGTGCAAACCGCTCCCATCCCACCGCCGCACGCCCCGGGTAATCGAAAGACTCCATCACCAGCGCATACTGCCGCCAGAAAGATGCATCCAAACGATAAAATCCGACGACGGCACGCGCCTCGTCCAGATCGACGCCTTCCTGCACGCAGCGCAGGGCGATGTCCTGGCCAAGGCGCTGCACAAGCTCGGGGTTGGATGCGGAACAGACGTGCAGTGCTTCCTGGACACTTTTGCGAACCCTCGCGAAGCTGGTCCCCTTCATGATCTGCTCCATGCGGACCAGCGCCTCGCGCAATGTCTTGTTGCTCCCGCCGATCCGCGCCTGCGAGCGCGCCGGCCGCTCCTGGTCCGGCTGGCGTTTCCTCCATCATCGCCTTCAGCACCGGCGTAGCGCGTGCCGCCGCCGCGTCCGCGGGGATTCCGTCCAGGGCGCGCCGGCTGTCGTCATAGTCGCTCCGGTAAAACGCCGCGATGGCCCGGACGAGGAGCTTCCAGCCGGCCAGAGGGCTGCGGCGTGAGACTTCCGGGAGGGCGATCTGGTCGTCGTTAACCGGCCCGCTGGTGACGGCCTCGAACGCCCGCCAGATCGCGCCCGCTGCTACCTTAAGCGCGTGGCCTTCGGGGAGGGTTGGGGCGGCAGCCAGTTTCGGCAAATCGACCAGTTGCTGGCGAATGGCCGTCTCGGTGGCCAATCGCAATTCTTCTGAAACGTCGCCACGGCCCAGCGGCGCGACCACTTCGTCGACTTTCCCGGCGGCGGCGGCCGCTTTGACCTCCAGCGCCAGCAATCGAGCGCGCTGTGCAGGAAATCGCTCGGCCACCAGCTTTAACAGCGTTCCCGCATCTTCCATCGCACCGCGTGCCTGGAACTGCTCGATGCGGGAAAGATAAGCCCCGACCAGCAGACTCTCCGACTCAGGTGACTTTTGCCGCTTGTGCTCTTCCTTTGCCAGTTCGACGGCCTGCTTGCACTTGCCCGCCGCCAGCAACCGCCCCACTTCATCCGGCGCATCGATGACCTTTTGACTCGCGTCCTTGCTCATGACATCACTCTTTGATTTGTCTGGCTCAATTAATCCCAACCATATGACTGTACCTGGCCCTGGATCAACGGCCACCTCGAAAAC
Source organism: uncultured Phycisphaerales bacterium (assembly GCA_963788015.1). Lineage (GTDB taxonomy): Bacteria > Planctomycetota > Phycisphaerae > Tepidisphaerales > Tepidisphaeraceae > JBBRHH01. The sequence goes on along the minus strand of CAWBEY010000001.1, from coordinate 192,505 downwards.
TCATCGCCTTCAACGAGGGCGCGACATGTTAGCGTCTGGCCGGCCCACTCCCAATTTTGCCTCACTCCATCAACACCCATGTCCCAACAAAAGCCGCAGCATCGACTATGTTTACTCTAGGATGACCACGCCAAACCCCCGCCTTTCGCCGTCGCGACGCCAGTTCATCCGAACCGGCGCTGCGCTGCTGGCCCTTCCCTGGCTTGAGTCATTTTCTTTTGCGGGCGAACCGGCCGCGCCTCGCCGGATGGTGAGCATCTGCACAGCGTTTGGGCTGTACGCTCCCTCCTTCTTCCCGACGAAGCCGGGCCGCGATTACGAGGCCAGCGAATACACCAAAATCCTCGACGATCAGCGGGACCAGTTCACTGTTTTCTCCGGCATTTCGCACCCTGAAATCGGCGGCGATCATGCGTCGGAGGCCTGCTTTCTGACCAGCGCCAAGCACCCGACGGCCGGCAGCTTTCGCAACAGCGTTTCGCTGGACTACGTGGCCGCGAAGCATGTTGGCAATGCCACGCGGTTTCCACTGCTATCCCTCCGCACGCAGGACGGCGGTACGGCGCTGACCTACACCAGCAGCGGGGCGGCCATCCCACCGCTCGATCGCCCGTCGCAAATATTTTCACGCATGTTCCTGGCCGGCAAGCCGCAGGATGTGCGCGCGAAATGGATCGCCTGAAGCGCGGCCAAAGCATCCTTGATCGGATGGGCGATCGGTTCGCTTCTCTCAAAGGACGTCTGAGCGCCCGCGACCAGCAGCAGGTTGTCGATTACACCGATGCCGTACGTGACATGGAGAAGCAACTGCACGCGGATGAAGCGTGGGTTCTTAAGCCCAAGCCGGTGGTGAATGAACCAGCGCCGACGGATCCGACCGACCGGAGCGACACGGTTGGCCGGACCAAGCTTCTTTATAATCTGACGCGCTAGCGCTTCAGACCGATTCCACGCGCGTTGTCTCCATCTTCATTCGGGGCATGGATCTTAAACCGCCGATTGAAGGCGTGACTGAAGATCATCATGGCCTGTCGCACCATGGCCGAAATCCTGCCAAGATTGAGCAGTTGCGCATCATCGAGCGCGCTGAGATCGCCGCCTTCCGCGAGTTCCTGCTTTCCCTCCGCAACATTCGTGAAGGTTCGTCAACGCTGCTGGATCAGACGCAGGTGCTCCTGGGCAGCAACCTGGGCGACGCCAGCGGCCACGGCACCAGCAACCTGCCGATCCTGCTGGCGGGCGGCGGCTATCGCCATGGCCAGCACCTCGCGGGGGACACCGCGCACAACACGCCGCTGGCCAACCTGTACGTCACCATGCTCCAGCGCTTTGGCGTAGAAACCGACCGCTTCGGCTCCAGCACCAGTACGATCACTGGCCTCAATTAAAGAAGATGACTACCTGAAAGACGTAGCATGGGCGTCCCGCAGCGTCCCGCCCATGTGCGCAGGACCCTGCGGATAAATCAATAAAATCAAATGCCCGTCCTCCGCCTCCTCATTCTCTTGACCCTCCTCGCGCCCCTTTGCCGCGCCGAGGACACCGCCGCCTCTTTCAAATCAAAAGTCGCCCCCATCCTCCAATCCGCCTGCACGAAGTGTCACGGCGCTGAAAAACAAAAAGCCAAGATCAATTTCGCCAGCCCGCGCGATCTGCAGCAACTCACCGACGACCGCGATCTCTGGTTCCATGTTCTGGACAAAGTTGAGTCGGGAGAAATGCCGCCTGAAGATGAAACCCCGCTTACCCCCGCCCAGCGCCAAACTATCCTCGGCTGGATTCGGGGCGATTACACGCAATCTCTGCTCGCCCGCCAGCGTCAGGAAGGGCGAAGCAAGCTCCGCCGACTCTCCCGCAGCGAATATGCTTACTCCATGCTCGATCTGTTTGGCATTCGGCCGGCGGTCGCGCTCAACCTGCCGGACGATGGCCGGGTGGATGGGTATGACAAGGTCAGCGCTGCCCTTCCGCTGTCGGCCAGCGGTGCGGGCGGGTATTTCAAGATGTCGGAAGATCTTCTGGGTTGGGTTCTGCGTCCCATCCCGAAGCTCAAGAACGCGTCGCCCGCCAATGCCAGCGCCTTTGACCCCGGCCGCACCACCCACCTCGAAGCCAAAGAAAGCGGCCAATCGCCCGGCCACAGCCTCCGCCTTGAGGACAACACCATTGTCTCGTTTAACTCCGACACAACGTCCGGCCGGCTTGACTACGGCGCCCGCATTCCGGGCCTGCATCGTTTGCGCATTTCAGTCTACGGCTACCAGACCGACAAGCCGATGCCGTTCGGCGTCTACGTCGGCCACACTTCGGCTTATCCGCAGATCCTTGATCTGGTGAAAATCCTTGAAGCACCGCCGGGAAAGGCGGCAGTGATTGAAACTGAAATCTACCTGCGCACGCACGACTTCAACGACCGTTTCCAGGGCAACGACGGCATCCGCCTCATCCCATTTGGCATTGGTGTGCAGGTGCCGAAAAATTCACTCGCCAAAAACTGCAAAGGCCCCGGCCTCGCGCTGCAGTGGGTTGATGTTGAAGAGCCGCCGCTGCCGCTGGCGGCTGATCGATTTCTCCTGGCCGACTTTCCGCAGGCCCTCCAGGAGGAGCTGCGCATCACCCACACCTATCCCCTGGAGCGGCGCGTAGTTCTCCAGAAAAACAACCCCAAGAACCAGGCTAAATCAACTACCCGGGACGACTTTCTCGCCATCATGCGCGCGACGCTCAAGCGCGTGGGCACCCGCCTCTACCGCCGCGACCTTACTGCTTCCGAGCTGGACACGATGCTCGCGGAGGTGGCGCGAAGATCGACGGGGGGACCCTCTTGAGTCGGTCTTCTTCGACAACATCACCGAGATGCTCACCGCCCCCGAGTTCCTCTGCGTGATCGAGCCGCCGGGCAAGCTGTCCGATTTCGCACTGGCTTCCCGCCTCAGTTATTTCCTGTGGAACTCGACCCCCGATCAAACCCTTCTCGATCTGGCCAGAAATGGTTCGCTCAGCAATCCCAAGGTGCTTCACGAGCAGACGGAGCGACTTCTTAATGATCCCAAGGCTGACCGTTTCGTCACCGATTTCGTGAACCAGTGGCTGGGTCTGCGCGGCCTGGACGACACGTCTCCGGATCGCAACCTCTATCCTGACTATGATGAGTTTCTGAAGCTCTCCAGCGCGATGGAGACGGAAGGGTTTTTCCGCATTCTCCTGAACGAAAACCTCAGCGTGTGCAAATTCGTTGCTTCGCCGTGGGTGCTGGTCAACGACCGGCTGGCAAAACACTATGGCCTGCCAAATGTTGTTGGCCAGCAGCTTCGAAAAGTGAATGTCCCGGAATCGTCCCCTTATGGCGGCGTGTGGACGCAGTCGGCCGTGATGAAAGTCACCGCCAACGGGACCAATACTTCGCCCGTGAAGCGAGGCCGATGGGTTTCAGAGCGACTGCTTGGCAATCCCATTCCGCCGCCCCCGCCCAACATCAAGCCGATTGAGCCCGACACCCGCGGCGCCAAAACCCTGCGCGAGCAGCTCGCCCTGCACCGCGCCGACCCTAGCTGCGCCGCCTGCCATGCGAAGTTTGATCCTTATGGCTTCGCACTGGAAAGCTTCGACGTGGCCGGCGGCTTTCGCAAAAACTACCGCGAAGTGGACCCGGCCGTCGTTGCTCTTCCTCCCCAGCAGCGGGCTGGAAAACCAACCTGGCGCGACGGCCTGCTTATCGACGCCACCGGCCAAACCCCTGATGGGCGAGCCTTCACCGGAATCCTGGAGCTTCGCCAGCTCCTGGCCAAGAACCCCGAGCAATTGGCAAGAGGCGTCACGCGGCACCTGATCACTTACGCCACCGGGACGCCTGCCAGCCTCCTGGATCAACCAGCTATCGAAAGCATCGTCAAAACCGCATCGAAGGAAGACTATGGCCTGCGTTCGCTGGTGCATGCGATTGTGCAGAGCGAGGTGTTTGGGTGGAAGTAGCGGCGCCTGCGCCGGCTTCTGTTGAGGCGGTCGTGCTTGACAGAAATTTTAGAGGTCGAGTCGGCGCCGAGTGATGGCTTTGTCTGTGCGCCGCGAGCGGTGAAATAGTGAGGTTGTTCAACCCTCGAACACAAGACTGGAGCCAGCATTTTAGGTGGACGGGCGACGGAGATGTCGTGGTGGGCCTCACACCCTGTGGCCGCGCGACCGTCGCAACGTTAAAGCTGAATCGGGCCGTGCTGGTTCGTGCGCGGCAGTACTGGGCGGCGGTCGGATGGCACCCGCCGAAATAGAGGATCGGGCCGAGGCACGGAAAACTGCCGAACCGTGATGTTCGAATGGCGCCCGCGATTGCGGCGCGTGCCGTTTTAGCACTACGATGCCCACTTCAAAGGAGATTCTTATGCGCCTTTCCCTTTTGATCTTGACCGCCGTTGCCTTGCCTGCGCTGGGCATTTTGGCGGCTGATGTTCCGGCGACTCAGCCTAAGGAGGTTACGCCACTTGCGCAGTGGAGCGGCGGGATGGCGGATGAGTCGCTTCAGAAACAGGCGCCCGTCGATGGCGTGATTGTGGAGGCCGCGGCGTTTGCGAAGTTGTGCAAGGCGTGGAACGTGGCGGCCAAAGCGCCGGTGGATTTCAAGACGCAGTTTGTGGCCGTCCAAACCACCGGCGGCAGCATCATTCACATGTCGGCGCAACTGGGCGGGGATGGGGAGATGAAGGTGCTGGGGATGGCCACCATGGACCTGGTTCCGGGGTTTCGGTATCAAATGCTGGTGTTGCCGCGGGATGGGGTGAAGACTGTGAACGGGAAGAAGCTGGGGGCGTAGCGGCAGGTTTACGATTGGGGCCCACTGTCGGTTGATGTTGCAGTGACCGGTGCTCGACGTAGGGACAAATTTCTCCAACTCTGCCCATAAATTCTCCCCGCTACGCGATAATACCGATAACGTTACGGCCGGAGTCCGCCCTGGGATTTATTAGCTAGCCACCAGAAAACGGCCGCGGCAACCATGCCCCGCCGTCTTTCCACCTTCGCCGCCTGCCTCTGCGCCATGATGGCCCTCCTCTCCATGCTCGCCTGGGCTGACTCTTTTCGTGACAGCCGGGCCGCTATGGTGAATGTTTGGAAGACTTCTGAGGTTGGCGTTATTCGAATTTGGGAGATCACCACCAAGCCGCAAGGCATTGGTTTTATTTATACGCACGGCCAAGTCCCTGCCGCCGATCTTTTGCAGTGGCATCACGCGCCGGCTGGCCATGATTTCGTGTGGCTGCGCCACAACGATCACTATCATTCGGCCATCATCTGTCCCCGCTTCAAATGCCTGGGTTTTGCGCTGGACCTCACCCCCGCATCTCCACCCGAATGGGGGTTCAATTACTTTGCAATTCCGTACTACCTCCCCATCATCGCGTTCCTGCTCCTTCCCCTCCACCACCTTCGCCGCCGTCGTCGGCTCCGCAAATCCTGAACCCTCCACCGCCCCTCACTTCCCCCGGCTATTCGCTCGCGCCGCGGCCGGATCATTTCCTGATTTAACTCCCGCATGCACTATCGCCCACCGGAGTGAAAAGACACCCAATACGCTGATCAGCGAGCCGGCCATCTTTGCTGCTCGGCGCGGGCCGCCTTTGAGTGGGAGCCGCTTCAAAATTTCCGGGCCTAGCGTGCTGGTGATGGCGTTCACGAAGTGCGGGCGCATGGAGCCATGGGTGAGTGGTTTGGCCAGGTCGCCCGCGTGGCGCACGTAGCCGGCTAGCGCGACGGCCTCGGCCACGTGGGCGGCCGTCTCGATTTTGCTTATGGCGTTTTTCGATGGGGTCTCTTCGCGCTGGTCCATGAGATCAAGCATTAGGCTGATCGCGCCGGCCGCGCTGCTGATCGAACCTGCGCTGAAAAGCGGCCCGAGCCACGGGTTCATCGACCAGACCGGAGTGGACGTCGAGCTGAGCAGCACGCCCGTATAGCCGGCCATCAGCAAGGCCAGTGGAACACCGGCCGCGTCGCTGATGGCCAGGACAGTGGGGTTCACCAGTTTCGAAATGCCTGCCGCTCCATGCGGGATTGCGAGCCGCGTCGGCGCAAGAGCTCGCGCACCGTCGGCACAACAAGGTTGCCGCTATACGCGGTCAAAACCCACGTGCCCAGGTTCATGGGCGAGGATGGTTTCCAGACGCGAAGCATGTGATGAAAACGCTTGGGGTCGCCAAGATCGTGGATGAGGAGCGGCGGGCAGGGGAGGACGCTGGCGGCGGCGATGGCGGTGCCGGCCTGTGTCAGGTCCTTGAATTTTTCGCCGCCAAACCGCTCGGCCATTCGCGCCAGGATGTAAGCCCCGGCCGACAAACCGCCCAGGAAAAAGTAGGATGCAATCTCCCACTTCCAGACCGGCGCTTTGAGCATCGGAATGTCGTAATAGCTTGGCTCGGATTGGGGGGCTTGGGCCGAGGTGATGTTGGAGGTGGAGTAGGGGAGGGCGGGATCCGCAACCGGCGCAGCCCGGTGAATATTGCTTTGACGTTGGATGGCGATGTCACCGGGCACGTTTACCTCCGAAGCTGAAAACCAGGGCAGAGACGGCCGTCAGTGCCAGGCCGGTCAGAAGGCTGGCGGCGTAGCGTTTTCCTTGATGGCGGAAAGGCTGTGGGGGATTTTCGGGGAGGTTGTACTGGTTGGGGTGGTCCTCCAACAAGAAGAACGAGCTGAGACGGCCATAATCTCCCAGCGAATCGGCCCCGTAAAGATACGCCTTGTCGTTGCCGCGCTGGTGCAGTTGCTCCACCCGATCGCGCGCTTTTTCGCGAAGCTCTTCCACCGGGCCAAATTGAATGGACGCGGTAGGGCAGGCTTTGGCGCAGGCGGGAGTCATGCCATCGGATTGGCGGTCGTAACAGAGGGTACATTTGTGGGCGTGGCCGTCCTGGTTGGGGCCATCGGCGCGGCTGAGGACGCCAAAGGGACAGGCGGAGATGCAATAGCCGCAGCCGTTGCAGATGTCGTTTTGCAGATAGACGTCGCCAAACTCGTTGTACAAAAGCGCTCCAGTCGGGCAGGAATGTTCACAGGGCGCTTCTTCGCAATGTTTGCAGACGTCGCTCAGCATCAGCCAGCGCGCTGCGGTGTCGCCGATTTGTTCCTTGAATGCGACGTGACGCCAGGTGGTGGCCGAGAGGTGGTTGGTGTTGTCGTAGCTGTTGCCGCTGAACTCGAGGTTGTCGGCCGGGAGCTGGTTCCATTGCTTGCAGGCGACTTCACAAGCCTTGCATCCGATGCAGAGGGTGGTGTCGGTGAAGAAGCCCATGATCGCACCGACATCTGATTTTGGATCAGGCACCGGTGTTCGTCGCGGCGGGAAGGCGTTTGCGAAATTGTCAACGATGTCCAGGTGGAGGGTCATGGCGTCGGATCCGGTTAAACGCGTCTGAAAATAAAGGTACTACGGGCGGGGCCAAATTGGCTGCGCCCGTTTTTGATGCGCTGTCGCTTCCGGGAATTTCGACGGGTAGGATGGACCAGACGATGGATGCGAAGATTAAAGGACGCGTGCGCTTGTGGCTGAGAAGCGAGAAGGCGATGGGGTTAAGCTCGGTGGCCGCGCCTCGGAAGATTGCTGTGGCGGCAGGCCCGGCCGTGCGTGAAGAACTTCCAGTGGAACCTGAGGTGGAGAAGGTGCGGGAGATTCCGCGTATGCACCTTGCGGATCGATCCACGCCGGAATTGAGCACGCAAGGGCCGGAGCTGGAGAAATCCGCGGCCGCCAGCATTGCCATTTTTGGGGCTGATGCGGCCGAGCCGTTTAGCGCGCCCGTGCTGTCGCGGGAAGAAAAAGTGCGCGCGCTGGCGGCGATGGATGACAAGGAGGTGCGCACCTGCACCAAGTGCCGCCTGTGCGAAACGCGCACGCATACCGTGTTTGGCGAGGGGGATCCCGAGGCGCAGATATTTTTTATTGGCGAAGGGCCGGGCGAGAACGAAGATTTAAGCGGCAGGCCATTCGTGGGGCGGGCCGGGCAAAAGCTCGATGACATGATCCGCAGCATGGGTTTGGCGCGCGAGCAGGTGTTTATCGCAAACATCGTCAAGTGCCGCCCGCCGGCGAATCGCGAGCCCGCGCCTGATGAAACATCAACCTGCACGCCGTATCTGGTGAGGCAACTGGAGATCGTGCGGCCGAAGGTGATCGTGACGCTCGGCAAGCCATCGACGCAATATATGCTCCAATCCAAGCTGTCGATGTCGCGCCTTCGGGGAACGTGGCAGCAGTGGCGCGGCATCAAGCTGATGCCGACGTATCATCCCGCCTACCTGTTGAGAAACTACACTCCCGAGACGCGAATGGCAGTGTGGAGCGACTTGAAGCAAGTGATGGCTTTCCTCGGCCTCGCGTCGTCAAAATAGCTGCGCGCGACGCTCTTACTACGGGTGGTGGCAATACCAACCATCACGCTACCTGTGGGAAATCGCGCCGATGTTCGAGCACAAATCGTCGCGCTGCGCCTGGATTTTTCCGCCGCGCGCGCCGGCACACGCGTGCGCCAAAGTGTCGCGACATGCCGCAGCGCAGTCAAAAACGCGGGGTCTTGTCTCTGGCGAAAATAACATTTGGCGCGCACCAAAAAATCACTAGGGTACGCGTCTCATTCGTTGGGAATCCGGCCAGCCGCCGTTTGTGCCGGACGAGGATTGAAGAGACACATTCTGATCGGTTAAGAAACCAGGTTCGCCATGCTATCGACCCAAATGCCCGTTCAACGCGAGGCGTCGCCGCGCCGCGCGATGGAGCCTATTTCGCTTGATCCATCCAGTTGGAATCAGATTCTTCAGGCGGTCCGCGCAGCATCCGAGCCTGAACCGCGTCTGGTTTGACCAGATGTCGCCGCGGCAACTCACCAACGGCGTGATTCAGGTGACGGTGGGGACGCCAGCGCAACTGAATTTCTGCCAGTGCAGTGCCAGCAACCGTTCACGACGGCCGCGCAGGCCGTGACGGGGAGGTTGGTGGCCGTCGCGTTTCACTGCGAAAATCTTTCCACCGGCGGCGTCTTCAATGAAGGGGATCAGCCGCTGCCGCTGAACCCCGATTACGTGTTTGAAAATTTCGTGACCGGCCCGTGCAACCAGTTGCCACACGCCGCCAGCGTGGCCGTCGCCGAGCAACCGGGCAAGTCGTACAACCCGCTCTTCATCCACGGCGGCGTGGGGCTGGGAAAATCGCACCTGCTCCAGGCGGTTTGCCAGCAGGTGCTGGAGCGCCAGCCCAACCTGCGGATTTTGTATCTGTCGTGCGACAGCTTTATCAATCAGTTTATCAACGCCATTGAGACCGGGGAGATGAATACGTTCCGGTATCGGTATCGGCACGTGGATATTCTTGTGATTGACGATATTCACTTCCTGGCCAAGCGGGACCGGACGCAGGAAGAGTTTTTTCACACCTTCAATACGCTTTATCAGCAGCACAAGCAGATTATTCTCTCGGCCGATTGCCCGCCTTCGGAAATTCCGGAGCTGGAAGAGCGATTGGTGAGCCGGTTTAACTGGGGGCTGGTGGCGCGCATCGAGAAGCCGTGCTATGAAACGCGGATGGCGATCCTGCAGAAGAAAGCGCGGCTGCGCGGATTGAAGCTGCCCGATGACGTGGTGTGCTATATCGCCTCAAAGATCGAGAGCAATACGCGCGAGTTGGAGGGAGCGATCACCAAGCTGCAGGGGATGGCGATGCTGCAGAATAGGCACATCGACCTGGAGCTTGCGAAAGTGGCGCTGGGGGACAGCGGCAATCACGATCCGAAGCGGATTACCATTCAGCAGATCTTCGACGCCGTCACTCACTACTACAACGTGCGCTTGTCGGACTTACAGAGCAAGAAGCGCCACAAGAGCATCGCGTTTCCGCGGCAGGTGTGCATGTATCTGGCGCCGCCACACGCGCTATTCACTGGAAGAAATCGGCGGCTACTTTGGCGGCCGGGATCACACCACCGTTATGCACGCGGTGCGCACCGTTGATGAAGATGTGAAAGCCGACAAGGAAATCGCCGATCAGTTGAACCACATTGAGGGGCAGTTAACGTAGCGGCCTTAATCGGGGAGAGGCCGGCCTTTGGTTTCAGGCGATAGCCAGATGACCGCGATGCCCAGGATATAGATCATCGACACGTAAGTGCCGATCTGCGCGAAATCCTTGCCCACCATGGCGCCGGTGATGGCGCCGAAGCCCGCGAAAATTCGGCCGAAGTTGAAGGCGATGCCTTGCGCGGTGGCCCGGACACGCGTCGGAAAAAGCTCAGGCAGATAAAGCGGAAGCCAGCCATAAAATGCCGCGGTGGCGATGCCAACCAGAAAAGCCATGCCCAGAAAACCCCAGGTGTAATCGGTGAAGTAACGAAAGAGGATCTGGCAGGTGACGAGGGATGCGAGGCAGAGGAGGCAATAAGCGGTTCGGCGATTGAGCAGGGCGGCGATGAGCGGGGCGACGAGGCAACCGACGATCGCGCCCAGGCCAATGACGATGCCGGCGACGCCGATGGCGGCGGGGGTTTTGCTCTTCATGCCGCCGGCCCAAGGTGCGATATTCTGCACCGCGCCCCAGGTGCCGAGCAAAGCCACGGAAGTGAAGCAGATGGCCATGAGGGCGATGGTGGCAAGGCGCGGGTTGCCGAAGAGTTCACGCAATGGCCGCGAGGGTGCATTGTTCTGCGATTCCTGCCACTTGTGCGACTCGGGGACAAAGAGCTGGATAATGAAGGTGAGCAAAGCGGGAGCAGCACCGGCGAGAACGATCAATCGCCAGTTGGATAGGTCCACCTTGATCGTCGCCCCTAGAGCGCTGATGAGAACGAAGCCGAGGTTCGAGGCCGCGCCGATCAGGCCGGCGAGGATGGGGCGATATTTGGCGTCCCAGACTTCCATGACCAGCGCAACCCCCAGCGCCCACTCACCGCCCATGCCGATCGCCGCAACGAAACGCAACGACGCGATTTGTGTGGGGGATTTAACAAAGTACAGCAGGCCGGTGAATGCTGAGTAGATGAGGATGGAGATCGCCATCGCTTTGACCCGGCCGATCTTGTCGCCGAGCCATCCGAAGAGCAGTCCTCCCACGGCCGCGCCCCACAGGAACATGGCCGCGATGAATTGATTCCACCATCCCATGGCCGCTTTGAGATCTGCCGAGCCTTTGAGGAGTTCCGTGAGGGCCGGGCGGGAAATCTGCGGGAAAATCCCCATTTCCAGGCCGTCAAACATCCACCCGAGAAACGCCGCCATCAGCACGAGCCACTTGCCCCGCCCGATGTGGGACGATTCAGGAGATACCAGAAGCGTTGGCGTGGAATCTGCGGTGAGGTTTGGCATGGTGGTGGGCTCCTTATTCCATCAGGCGCCGGACAGGATACGGGCACGCTGTTTGGCCGTCGATACCGGGGGCGCGTCCTGCGTGCCTCTTGCGTCTGCCGTCGCGACTGCGCAGCAGAGGGCGGCGATGATGAAGTAATAGTAATTACAGAAGGCGAATTTCCCGAAGGCGAAGAAGACCGTGTACACCAGCGCCAGGCCGGCCGAGAACCCGGCCACGTTGCGCGGCGCACGCCAGAGGACAATGGCCGTGGCGACAATGGCAAGGGCAAAGCCCAACTGGTTCACGATCCACATCGGCGGCTGATTCCCGGTCTGATCGAGATAGAGCGCCAGGTAACTGAGCGCATCGGCGCAGGCCGGCGCCCGTCGCCAGCAGCAGATTGCTGCGAAGAAAGGCTGGAACATTCCACACGATCAGCGGCAGGCTGGTGAGAAGGGCGGCCAGCAGCGCCAGGCCAAAAAGCCGGATAGTAGGCTTCACAACCAGCGGCTTTGGAATTAGGAGAAGAGAAAGGGGAATTGCAAAGAGCATGTATTGCTTGCTGGCCCAGAACAGGCCAAGCGGGATGCCAAGCAGATGCGGGAAGCGCATCGCACAGACGAGCGCGAGCGCGAGAGGAAGGATGACGCTGGGCTCGGTCCAGCCGGATTCGAGGATGAAAAAGACGCGCGGCGTGAAGAGGAAAAGTGCCGCCGCCAGCGGCGCGACCGATGCACCGCGCTGGCGGGGGGCGGCCAGTGCAATGCATATGGCCGACAGAGCAACGGCGCCCAGGTTCGCATACCGATAGTCGCGGGCGATCAGATAGCCCGGAAGGTCGAGCCAGAAGGTGACCGGCGGATAAGGAAACCCTGCGAGCACCCGCCCATTATGAACCAAGCCTCCTTCGGGCTGGTTGTAAATATCCGGGTAGGTGGACGCAAATGGCGATCGCCCCTGCACGAATTCACTCAGGCCTGACTGCTGGGCCCACCACACATCCATGAACGGCTGGGGGTTTGAACGTAGCCACGAAATCCCCATCACCACGAATAAGCCAACAAGGACAAATAGCCCAGCGCGCGCCGTCTTCGGGAAAAGTAGCAAGGGCGTCAGCGCCGCCACGAGGTAAAGAGACGCGCGAAAAAGGGTCGTGGGCGACACCCCATGCGTCGCGGCGTAATCCGAACCCGGCCGGCTGGTGAGCAATTGGAAAAGCTCAAACAGCAGCCCGATGAAGAGCAGCAGGCGCAGGCGGTTGATCGTGATGCGGGTGGTGAAAAAGCTCCGCCAGGAGGAAATGGCATTCCCGCGAGGAGAGAGAAAAACAAAAGCCGCAATGGCGGCCAGCAGCGACAGCGTGAGCCACTCGAAGGCGACGGGTTGAAATAGGCCATCGCGAACGTGGATTGCGGCCGAGAGCGCAACGGCTGAAAGTGCAAGGAGTACAAGGGCAGGAAGGGGCAGTGAAGGGCGGGGAAGCATGGCGTGAGCGAAAATATAGTCCGCCGATCAGGCAGTTGCCATGCACGGCAGGGAGGCGGCGGCAACTGGCGGGGTTGAGGCGGGCGGGTTAGGATTCGCCCACTGCTTGATAACGGTTGCACTGCTTGAATTCCGGAGGACTAGCGTGAAGCGATTCATTGTTTTGCTGGCGTTGACGGTTGGGCTTCTAAACGTCGCGCGTGGAGAAAATTGGCCGCAATGGCGCGGCCCGGCCTGCAATGGCTCGACCGCCGAGGCCAACCTCCCGGACAAGTTGAGCAAAACCGAGACGATGTTGTGGGCAGTCGATATGCCCGGCGTCAGCTCGGCCACGCCTGTCGTCTGGGGTGATCGAATATTCGTCAGCTCGCTGGATAGCAAGACGCAAAAGCTCCAGGCCCTTTGCATCAATCGCGTCGATGGCAAGGTGCTCTGGCAGCATGAGATCGCCGAGGGGTTCAGCACCAACAAGATGAACCAGTTGGCCAGCCCCTCCCCCATCACCGACGGCAACACCGTCTACTTCTATTATGGGACCGGCGATTTGCTGGCTTACGATTTTGACGGAAAAACCCTCTGGGCGCGCAACCTGCAAACGGATTTTGGCCCCTTCAACGTCCAATGGATTTACGGCTCCAGCCCGCTTCTCCATGGCGGCAAGCTTTATGTGCAGGTGTTGCAGCGCGATGTGCCGCCGCATGGGCCGGCCCCCAAAGGGGCGACGCCGGCGGATTCATACCTGCTGGCGATCGATCCACGCACGGGCAAGGATCTTTGGAAGCATATCCGCCCGAACGAGGCACACGGCGAATCCAAGGAAGCCTACAGCTCTCCAACTCCGCTCCAAACCACGGCCGGCACGCAGATCGTTCTCATCGGCGGCGACTGCGTCAGCGGCCATGATGCGAACACCGGCGAAGAACTCTGGCGCTGCGGCGGTTGGAACAACGCCCACGCCGACCAGTTGCGCCTCGTGCCGTCGGTGGTCATCGCCGATGACCTGGCCATCTCCTGCCCGCCCAAGGGCGGAAAGATTTTTGCCGTCAAAACCGATGGCAAAGGCGACGTGACGGCCTCGGGCGTGGCCTGGAAAAGCAAAGACCTCACCAGCGACGTCTGTGTGCCCCTCTTCTACAAAGGCAATCTCTACGTCCTGGATGGCGATAAGAAGAAAATCTACGGCGTCGATCCGAAAACCGGGGAACAGAAAATGATGGGCGATCTAGGCGGCGGCAGCGTGTTTCGCGCATCGCCAACCGGCGCCGATGGCAAAATATATTGCATGAACGAAGAGGGAACGGTTTGGGTCCTGTCGGCCGATGATCTAAAGACGCTCAGCAAAAATGAGCTGGGCGGCGGCGGGAAGTTTTCCCGCTCGTCGGTTGTCGCCGCCCAGGGCACCGTGCTGGTGCGCACCCAGGACAAGCTTTATGCCTTCGTCAAAAAGTAGCCGTCGCCCCGCCTCTTGCGCCGCCCCCACTCTCGAAAGCGTCGAGCCCCGCCTGATGTTATCGGCCGGCCTGCCCCGGCCCGCACACGTCGTTGTGGTCATGGAGGAAAACCATTCCTACAACGAAATCATGAAGCCCGGCGCGGCCCCGTATTTTCAGTCGCTGGCGCGAAGTTCCGCCCTGATGACCAACTCCTTTGCCAACACCCACCCAAGTCTGCTGGATTACCTCGACATCTTTTCCGGCTCAACACGCGGCCTCCAGGGCGATGCCACGCCGGACAATCCACTCCCGGGCCCGGATCTGGCTGGCCTGCTCATTCAACACGGCCAGACCTTCGCCGGATATTCCGAGGGCCTCCCCTACGCCGGCTATGTAGGCGACGACGTCGGAAACTATGTGCGACGCCACGCCCCCTGGACCGAGTTTGCGGATGTGCCGCCGGAGGACAGTCGTCCATTGAGCGCTTTCCCAAAAAATTATGGCAGGCTGCCAACGGTTTCCTTCGTCACGCCCGATTTAACCAATGACATGCACGATGGATCGATTGCCCGAGGCGACCAGTGGCTGAAGAAAAACCTCGATGGCTACGTCCGCTGGGCCAGGATGCACAGCAGCGTTCTCATCATCCAGTGGGATGAAAGCGATTCGGATCCCAATCACATCCCGACGCTGATCGCAGGGGCAAGGATAAAGCCCGGGCGCTACGCCGAGCCGATTACCCACTTCAACATCCTGCGCACCATCGAAGACTTCTATGGCATCGGCCACGCCGGCGCGAGTGCCCACGCCAGGCCCATTGCCGACATCTTCCACAAATAAAGGCCTGGGCGGGCAGACTGGTAACCCGGTTTCGCCTCAAGCGCGGGTCGTCGCTCCTACCCCGTACCGTGGTAAGTAATCTTCGCGCCAATGCAGACTGCCGGGCTAACGTGTTGGGCCATAGCCTGTCTACTGGTAGAGCGGCCTTGGCCGGTTAAGATCATCCGGGAAACTACTATGCGTTCGCTGCTGGTCATTATTGGTGCATTGCTGGCCGCTTATTGCGTGGCCACTGCACAGGCGCCGATGCCGGCCGATCCTCAGCCGGCCGCCGAGACGGTGCGGGCGGCGCGGGCACGGGCATTGTCGAGCCTTTATCGGGATATGGCCGACGCTCCTGTCGGCGCCGGGCTTTCTATCGGACGTTACCTGGGCAAGGTGGGGGCGGTCGAGCAATTCAAGCAAACGCTGGAAGGATCATCGGAAATCGGCGGCCCACGGTGGATTGATGCCCAAACCTGCCAGGTTCATTGGCAGATCGAGGGCCAGCGCATTTATGATGCCCTTAAACAGATCGTGGCCGCACACCCCGACGGCCCCCTCAATCAGGTGCAGCTTGAACGCGCCTCCTCTTCCTGGCTCAAGCGTCGATTCAGTGGGATTGGATCGAGTGCTGAAACAGGGGCGCTGGCGCAAGTGCAGCCCGCAGCCATGGGCGGGCAGTGGGAGCGCGTGAGCAAAAAAAACCGGCAGGAGGCGCTGACGGCCGCGCGAATGAACGCGGTGCGGCGATTGGCCGACAGCATCAGCAAAGTCAGTCTCGATGGCCACAAGACCATCGGCGAGGCGCTCACCCGCGAGCAGCAACAGGCCGTGGAGGACTGGCTGGCATTGCAGCCCATCGCGCGGGTCGATTTCGGGCGTGACCTTAACGTCGATGTGACCCTTGTCGTCGATGAGCCGCAGTTCTTTGACGTGGTGAAATCGGCCATTGTCAAGTCGGCCACTACGCAGCCTCAGGAGGATGCGTGGCCGAAGGTGGAGGAAGAGTTTTACGACAAGATGGCCCGGCCCGTTGGCCGCTCGCAGGCGACGCCCGACGCTGGGGAACCTAAAGTGGCCGCCATCGCCCTGCCGGCCAAAGCGCCGGAATGGGTGGAGGGAGATTTGGGCTCGACAGGTTTTAGCGGCGGCGACAAGGAGATGCTGAAGGCCGCCCGCCGCGCTGAATTGGATGCGCGAGTCAAGCTGCGAAGCCGCGTCGAAGCGCTGCCGCTGGACAAGCAGACGACGCTTGGCGACGCCGCAAAAAATGATCCCCACATCGCATCGGCCATCACCCGTGCCGTGTCGCAGGCGAAGATCACCCGCACTGAATATCTTGGGGACGCGGGGGCGCGGATCTGGGTTGATCTTGACCTGCATCGCGTGTGGGACGAGATGAAGCGGCCGGTTGCGGATAACCGCTAACGGGCAGTGCATTGCTCGGCAATGTTTGCACGCGGGGATGGGGCGGTTTACTATTTCGCCCAATTCAGACTTTCGCGGTGTTCCGGGCTGTATCGGCGCACTGTTATGGACGAGGGCCTGAACCTGCAAGGGAGTGCCCATGCCCGGAGAGACTGATCTCCATAAAACATTGAAGAAGGAGGGGTGCCGCTGGCTATTTAAGATGGGATACCGGTGCATCGCGGCCGAGGTGCGGCTTCGGCCGCTGGGGATCATTGACTGTGTGGGAACAGGCTTGTTTCGCCCCTACACCAACTATCTGGCCGTGCCGCGCGAGATGCAGCAGGTCTGCTTTATCGAGTGCAAGGCATCGCGCGCTGACTTCCTGCGCGACTTGGGAGAGGACGGGCAGATGTCGCTTTGCCTGGAGGAGCGGCAAAACAGCTTTAAGGTAAAGTCGCGCCGGAAAAGAAACGTGTTTCACACTTCGACGCTGGGGAAATTCCGATCGTGCCTGATGCAGCCGGTGGCGAATTTGCACTATGTTTTGGCCCCGGCAGGGATGATTCAGAAGAAGGATCTGTCGCCGCGCTGGGGCTTGTTGTCGTATGGGCCCGGCGGGATCAATGTGGTGGTGAGGCCGGGATGGCAGGAGGCGGCGCGGGTGGATTTTGTGGAGTCGTCCATCGCACGAACGCTGACGGGAGATATTTATCGGGCCGATTCGCGGGCGATGGATTCGGTCAACCGCGAGATCTTCGCCCAGCAGCAAACGCTGGCGACTCGCATCCGCGGAATGCGGCCACAAATCGTGCTGGCGCCAATCGGAGTTGAGAACGTGAAAGCAGCCAATCTAGAATCGACAGCGCTTGCCTGACGCGGAGTGTTTGATGGAACCGTGCCTGAGGGGAAAGGTCGTGGTGCTAATCGGTGGAACTACCGGGCTTGGATTGTCGGCGGCCAAGGCGTGCGTGGCGGCCGGGGCGAACGTGGTGGCCGTGGGGCGCGACGCCGAAAGCCGCGAGCAGGCGGCGGTGGAACTCGGAGAGGCGGCGCGGACACTGACCAGCGACGCCATCGAACCGGCGACCGCGCCCAAGGCGATCCAGGCAGCGATCAAGGAGTTTGGCGGGTTTCATGGGCTGTATCACGTGGCCGGAGGGAGCGGCAGATCGGTGGGCGATGGGCCGCTGCATGAGATGTCGGATCAGGGTTGGCAATATACGTTGAACCTGAACCTGACGTCCGTGTTCAATTCCAACCGCGCGGCCGTGGTGCAGTTCATGTCCCAAAACAGTGAGGGGAGCATCCTGAACATGGGCTCGGTCCTAGCCAATCATCCATCACCGCGCTACTTCGCGACCCACGCTTACGCGGCCACGAAGGCCGCCATTGAAGGATTTACCAGGTCCTGCGCCGCGTACTACGCCCCGCGCGGGATCCGATTCAACGTCGTCGCGCCGGCGCTGGTGGATACGCCGATGGCCAAGCGGGCGGTGTCGGATGACGCGATTCTAAAGTTCATTCAGGCAAAGCAGCCCTTGGATGGCGGGCGCGTGGGTCAGGGGGAAGATCTGGATGCGGCGGTGGTCTATTTTTTGTCGGATGGTTCGAAGTATTGCACCGGGCAGGTGCTGGCGGTGGATGGGGGGTGGGGTGTTAGTGAGGGCGTGTAGGTGATTGACAATCGAATGAGCGCACCTTTCCGCTATAATCAATCCAGAGGTGATGTATGGCGACGACTGTTCCGACCACAGAAATGTCTGTCACACTGCGTCTGTCCGACGCCGCAAGGCGGAAGCTCGCTGAACAGGCGGCGATGAGCGGCCAGGATATCTCTGCGCTGGCGTCAGGGGTGATAGAACAGGCCATGACTCGATCACCCGCGGACGAGGCCCTTGCCCCGTTCCGACAGCAGGTGGTTGAAAGCGGTATGAGCGACAAGGAACTCGACGAATTCTTTAGAGGCGAGTTGAAGGCTTACCGTCGTGAAAAGAAAGCGAAGGCGAGTTGAGTCCCACCGTCGTGTATGACACGATGATCTTGTTACAGGTGCGTCTCATTTTGCTTCGGCCGGGGCACCGCTCGGTGCAACCAGATCTTCAGCCCCTTCCTTCAGCTTATCCGGCGTCACGCCTTTCGCGCCGCCGTTGAAGCCGAAGTTGCGGGGTTCATACGGGCCGACAATTTCGACGTTGTTTTTCTCGGGGATTTTGTCTTCGAGGCCGACGGCCCAGTAGCAGGCGTTGACGACCAGGCGGCGGAGGCCTTCGTTCTTTAGATCGGTGGCAGCGCCCATCGTGGTGGCAAACACCCGGCCTTCTTTATTGCCGTCCTCGCTCTTGTAGGTGCGGACCCAGGAAACCGGCATCATCGGGTCGTTTTTCTTGCCTTCGGCCGGAGCGTCGGTCGGGTTCATGCCGCTGAGGACCTGGCCCATGACGAGCGGCGTCGTGTTCTCGGGTAGGTTGCGGATGCCATAGACATCCGTCGTGCCCCAGATGTCGGAGACGCCGCGAAGTATCGGGAGTCCTTTGACGGAGTCGGGGATGACGCCGCGGGTGCTTTGTTTGCCGTGGTCGCCGTGGTGGCTGACCCAGGTTTCGCCAAATATCTGCCGGCCAAAGCCGTCTTTGTAGTCTTTGCCGCCGAAGTTGTAGCTGTACTTTTCGTAGGTTTTGCCTTTGCCGATGTTAAAGGCATGCGTCGCGGTGCGCAGGCCGACGATCGGCTTGCCGGCCTTCACGTACTCATCCACGTACTTCATCTGCTCGTCAGGCAGATCTCGAAAACGGGTGAGGATAACCAGCAGATCGGCCGATTGGAGAGCCTCGATTCCCGGAGTGTTGGAGTGCTGGTTGTTGTCGATCTCGCCGGTCTTGGGGTCGATGGAGAAGAGGCAGGTACACTTGAAGCCATGATTTTTGGCGAGGAGCTTCGCCAGCATCGGCAGGCCTTCCTCCGAGCGGTATTCCTCGTCGCCGGCCATCAGGACGATGTGCTTGCCTTTGCCGGGACCTTCCTTGCCCTGGAAGACCAGCCAGGGATCGGCCGCGCGGGCCGCGAAGGCCGGAAGCACGATACACGAGAGCACGAGCAGGACTCGGCCGAAGAGGGAATGGGTCACGGTTGGGGCTCCTTTTTTCTGTCGAACTGTGGTAGCGCGTGGGCAGTATACCCTCTGAGGTCTAAAGCGGGAGTCGTGCGGGCAGGGTACAGAGTTGCATATTCGTGTGCGGGATGGCCGTTGCATTGGGCGGACAGGTTTGCGCGGGGATTAAACACAACCTTCCAACAATTGGTATATTGGTGAACGTCGGGGGAGGGTTTGTCTGTCAGCGGAGATCTCATGCTCAAGCCGTTCGCGCTTCGGTCTATATTCGCGTCATTTCTTGTTGCAGGCTGTGTCGCCACGTCCGCCCTCGGGGCGGATTCGGCCGGGCCGAAGCTCAAGCTGGAGAAGGACGAGCACATTGCCATCATCGGCAATACGCTCCCCGATCGCATGCAGCATGATGCGTGGCTGGAGACGCTGATTTACGCCAAGTTCCCGCAGTCGAACCTGGTATTCCGCGATCTGGCGGCGGCCGGGGACGAAGTGGTGACGCGGGCGCGATCTGAAAACTTCGGAACGCCTGATGAGTGGCTGACCAAGGTGAAGGCGGATGTGATCTTCGCGTTCTTTGGTTTCAATGAATCGTTCAAGGGCAAGGATGGCCTTGCGGCGTTCAAAAAGGACCTGGACCAGTACCTGAAGGAAACAGCCGCCAAGAACTACAGCGGCAAGGCAGCGCCGCGCATCGTTCTTTTCTCACCGATCGCCAACGAGAAGATGGCGGACCCAAACTTTCCGGACCCGGCCGCCAATAACGCCAACATCCAGCTTTACACGGCCGCGATGGCGGAGGTGGCCAAGGCCAACAACGTGCTGTTCGTTGACTTGTTTGAGCCTTCGCAGAAGTTGTATGCCGATGCCGCCAGGCAGAAGCAGAACCTGACGATTAACGGCATTCACCTGAGCGAGGCCGGGGACAAGCTGTTGGCGCCGATCATGTTCCGCGACCTCTTTGAAGAGACCGCTCCGGCGGGCGACCTCGAGAAGCTTCGCGGGACGATCCTCGACAAGAACTGGAAGTGGCATCAGCGCTATCGCACCATGGACGGCTACAACGTCTATGGCGGACGTTCCAAGATGGCCTACGAAAGCCCCAAAGGCGGCCCGAAGATCACCAATTATCAGGTGATGCAGGAAGAGATGGTGCAGCGCGACGCCATCACCGCCAATCGCGACAAGGTGATTTGGGCGGCGGCGCAAGGGCAGGAGATCAAGGCCGAGGACAACAACCTTCCCAAGGTGGAGGAGGTGAAGACCAATCATCCGGGCCCAAACCCTGATGGGTCTTGGCCGTTCCTCGATGGCGAGGAGGCCATTGCCAAGATGAAGATGCCGGCCGGTTGCAAGGTGAATTTGTTTGCCAGTGAGAAGGAATTGCCGGAACTTGTAAACCCCGTGCAGATGGCGTGGGACACCAAGGGGCGGCTGTGGGTGTCGGTGTGGCACAACTACCCCGAGCGCACGCCGACCTCCACGGTGGGCGACAGCATCCTCATTTTTGAAGACACCAAGGGAACCGGCAAGGCCGACAAATGCACGCACTTTCTGGATGATCTGAATTGCCCGACGGGTTTTCAGTTTTACAAGGACGGCGTGCTGGTGATGCAGGCGCCCGATCTCTGGTTCGTCAAGGACACCGATGGCGATGGCAAAGGCGATTGGAAAGAGCGCATCTTGATGGGGATGGACTCGGCCGACTCGCACCACACCACCAACGCCATGGTGCACGAGCCGGGCGGGGCGGTGTATCTCAGCGACGGCGTCTTCCATCGCACGCAAGTGGAGACGGCCGCGGGGCCGATCCGCAACACCGACGCCGCCATTTATCGCTTCGAGCCGCGCACGGGGCGGTTTGAGCGATACGCGCCGTATGGCTTTGCCAATCCGCACGGAAACGTGTTTGACCTACTGGGGCGATGATCTGCTGACCGACGCAACGGGCAACAACACCTACTTCGGCGCCGCCATCAGCGGCCACATCGACTTCCCCGCAAAGCATCCGGGCATCAAGCAGTTCTGGGATCGGCCGTCGCGGCCTTGCCCGGAACTGGCTTGCTGCAGAGCAGCGTTTTCCCGGCCGAGTTCCAGGACAATTTTCTGAACTGCAACGTGATCAGCTTCCAGGGCATCTACCGCGTGAAGGTGAGCCAGGACGGATCAGGGCTGACTGGCGAGACGCTCGAGCCGCTGGTGTCCTCGGAGGATCCGAAGTTTCGCCCGACCGGCGGTGAATGTCGGGCCAGACGGCGCGATTTATTTCATGGACTGGAGCAACGCGATCATCGGGCACTTGCAGCACCACCTGCGCGATCCCAATCGCGATCACGCTCATGGCCGCATTTACCGCATGACTTATGAGGGCAGGCCGCTGGCGAAGCCGTCGAAGATTGACGGGCCAGCGATTAAGGCATCTACTGGAGTTGTTGAAGGCGCCGGAGAACCAGACGCGCGAGCTGGCGAAGGTCGAGTTGGACAAGCATCCAACCGAGGAAGTGATCCCGGCCGTCAAGCAATGGGCGGCGGGCCTGGACAAGTCTGACCCCGCTTATCCAGCATCACCTCACTGGAGGCGCTGTGGGTACATCAGTGGCACAACGTCGTGGACGTGGACCTGGTGAAGCAGGTGCTCAAGTCTCCCGAGCCGCGCGCGCGGCGCAGGCGGTTCGGGTGCTGAGCTACTGGCGCGATCGGGTGCCGGAGGTGATGGGGCTGTTGAAGACAGCGGCCGGCGACGAAGACCCGCGCGTGCGCCTGCATGCGGTGCGGGCTGCCAGCTTCTTCAATACTGTCGAGGCGGCCGATGTGGCGCTGACGGCCCTGAAGCTTCCCAGCGATTTTTACCTCAACTACACGATGACCGAGACGATGAAGCAGCTTGAGCCCATCTGGCGGGCGGCCGTCGCCTCGGGCAAGCCCTTCGCGGGCGACAATCCTGCCGGTCTGGCCTTTGTCACCAAAACTTTGAGTGGGGCCGAACTGCTGAAGATGCCCAAGTCGCCGGCGTTGCTGCAGGCCATCCTCGCGCGTTCCGACATCGCCGACGCGGCCAAGACCGAGGCACTTAACTCACTGGCCGAAACCAGCAAGACCAGCCGGGCGGCGACGCTCCTGAGCGTGCTGGATGCTCTTCCCAAGGACGACGCCTCATCACGGGCGGCCATCGCCAAGCTTCTTCCGCAGCAGCCGCCGGCGGATCTGAAGCCGCTGCGCGATCGCCTGATGCAGGCGACCCAAAGCACCTCGGCCGATGCGCGGGGCGGCCATGGCGGCGGTCGCGATGGCGGACAACTCGTTTGATAAAGTCTGGGCAGAGGCGGCGAAGTCGCCGGCCAGCCTGTCGGAGCTTCTTTCGGCCATCCCGCTGATCTACGACGCTGACATTCGCAACCTGGCATCTGGGAAAGTTAAGCCCTTGCTCGCAGCGGAACTTCCGCCGGAACTGGTCGGCGTCAAAGGCTCGGCCGCCCCGATTGGGCATTTCGTCCGCATCGAATTGCCCGGCAAAGGCCCGCTTACGCTGGCGGAAGTACAGGTTTTCAGCGGCGGCAAAAACATTGCACTCAAGTGCAAGGCTCGGCAGTCCAGCACCGACAGCAAGGCCGGCGATGCATCGCATGCTGTTGACGGCAAGATCGACGGCGCTTTCAAGAGCGGCACGCAGACTCACACCAAGGAAGATGAGAGCAAGCCTTGGTGGGAAGTGGATCTCGGGGCCGACAAGCCGATTGATTCGGTGGTGGTGTGGAATCGCTCGGAAGAGAACGGCAAGTACGCCGGCCGGTTGGAAGGATTCGCCGTGGTGGTGCTGGACGCCAATCGGCGCGAGGTATTCAAGAAAGTCGGCAACGCCGCGCCGCCTGAGAGCGCGAAGATTGCCACGACTTCCGACGTGAGCACGGTGGTGCGCAGCAGCCATTAAGGCCGCCGTCAGCATGAATCAGGAGCCGGAGGCAGTGTTCGCGTCTCTGGCGACGCTGGTCGAAAAGGGCGTGGCAGTGCCAGCCGCCGCCAAGGGTATTCGCAACCTGCCGCGAAACACCTGGCCCAAGGGCAAGGGCGGCGCGGTTGCGACCAATCTTGTGGCTTGGGCCAAGACTGTGCCGGCCGGCGAACGGACAGCGCAGGATTATCTCGAGACGGTGCAGTTCGCTGGCGATCTTGCAGGCCAGTTGCCCGCGGAGCAGGCGGCCGCTTTGCGTAAAGAGTTGAAAGAACTGCGCGTGGCCGCGTTCTTCGTCGGCACCGTTCGCGAGCAGATGCGCTACGACACCCCGCGCATGGTGGTCGAGGCGGGCAAACCTTTTGAGATCACGTTAGAGAACAATGACTCCATGCCGCACAACCTTGTGGTGGTGAACCTGGGTGATCGTGAGAAATACGGCCCCACCACTACGGAAATGAAGCCGGATGACCTGGATGCGCAAGGCCGGCCGTATATGCCCAAGGGCCTGAAGTACCTGGCCGCCACGAAGTTGATCGAGCCGGGCCAAAAGACAACGCTAAAGATGACGGCCCCGGCGAAGGAGGGCGACTACGACTACTTCTGCACCTACCCCAGTCATTGGGAATTGATGTGGGGGCGGATGGTGGTGACGAAGGATGTGGATGCTTATCTCCAGGCGCATCCGGATGCAGCGGCCTCGGCCGGCGGCGTGGGAATGCCTGATGGCGCGACGGTGGCGCATGTGCATCACCACGGCAACTAATACCGGCGGCACAACCCGAAGAATGGAGAAACCCTCGCCAGTTGTGAGGGTTTCTTCTTTCCTCCTTCGAACAGTAGGACACTTTGTGGTGGGTCAATCGGTAATTTGGAATTGCCGGGATTCGCCCTTTGGCCTCTCGTCCTCGGTGATAACTCTATCTACGCGTGCACCGGCGGGTCCTTTTCGAAGCTGCTGCAGCAATGCTTGCAGAGGCTGATCGGGGCCTTCCACAACCATTTCCACCCGGCCGTCATCCAGATTGCGTACCCACCCCGACAGGCTGCGCTGTTGCGCCTCCTCCCGGACGAATGCCCGGTAGCCGATCCCCTGCACGCGGCCGCTGATCCAGATGTGGAGTCGGCGCATGTCGATGGCGTTGGAGGATTGGGTTGTGGCCGGTCGCGTTGTGGCCGCCTGCGCACAGGAGCAGACAATCAAGAAGTGCGCAGACGCCACACGACCGGCGCATTGTGATGCTGAACGATTGCCGCATGCGATCTCCACAAGTGATGGGATCAGTTCTTGTCGAAGCCAAGATCTTCCTCGTCATGGATTGCCAGGCCGATCTGTTCTTTGCTGGCATGGCGGCCGTTGTACCAGAGCATCCAGTGGCCGTGATCGAGGAGGGCAAAGGGCTTGTAGCAAGCATCATGGTCCCATGCGCCGGGGGTGGGGGAGACGATCGGATTGGCCCGCAGGCGCTGCCATTGGGTGATACCATCCTTCGAGCGAGCAACGCCGATGGCAGCGTGATGGAGATCTTGGAAGCCGACGTAGAACATCAGATATTCATCATCATGTTGAACAACCTGGCAGGCGGTAACTTTGTGTTTCTCCCAATCGGTGTTGGGATCGGCGGCGAAGATTGGATTGGTTTCGTGCTTGGTCCATTGCAGGCCGTCGGGGCTGGTGGCGTAGCCAATCGCGTCAGGCTCGTATTGTTCGCCGCCGGAGTACCACATTTTGAACACCCTGGCCTGTGCATCCCAGATCACGTGGGGGCACATGACGGCAACTTTTTCCCACGGCTTGTCCGGTGAGAGCACGGGCTTGTCTGACTGCGCGTCCAGGTTTTGCCGTCGGGACTCGTGGCATAGCCGATGCGGGAATGGCCTTTGGCCTGGCCGGTGTACCACAGGTGATATCCGTCATCGCGTTTGACGACGACGGGACGGTTGATGTCCTCTTCCCAGTCGGTATTGGGATTTGGCTGAAGTGCGAGCAACGGCTCGCTCCAATGAATGCCGTCTTTGCTTTCCGCGAGGGCGATGCTCTTCTTTGGCCGCCAGGAGAAATACATACGGAAGGCGTCAGAGTCATTGAGAAGGGCGACGTCAAAACAGGTACCCAGTTCGCCGCCCAGCACCGGGTTTTGAGGGAACTTAACCCAACCTCCGGCGGTGGACGGCTGTGGCGAAGCTGATGTGGAAGGAGCAGTAGAGGATTGGGTCGTGGGAGGGCCAGCGCACGCGGCGATGGTATTGACGAGAATCGCCAACGCGAAACGTGAGGGGAGTTTAAGCATGGATGACATTATATACGGGGATGGCAACGCGGCATTCGACTGCTCTGATGCTCCTACGACTCCAGAATGAGTTCAGGCCGGGGCGTCGCAATCCGCTCTCGTCCCGAACCAGCCGCGCGACGATAACATATAATGGGTAGAACAGCCGAAGCGCACCACTATGGCCAATGCACACGTTAAATATCTTCTGATCGGCGGCGGCGTTGCCAGCAGTGCTGCGGCGCTGGCTATTCGCGAGCTGGATGCGGGCGGGGCGATGCTGCTGGTGGGGCAGGAAGTGAATCGACCTTACGACCGCCGGGCGCTGAGCGGTGATTACCTGCTTGGCCGAAAGGCTCGGGCGGAATTGTTCACCTTGAGCGACAGCTGGTTGTCTGACCATCACGTGGAGTTGCGCACGCGGCGGCGGGCGGCGCATCTGGACCCGGCGCGGCGGGTGGCGATGCTGGACAGCGGCGAGGATGTGACCTTCGACAAGGTGTTGCTTGCCACCGGCGCCACTCCAAATCTGCTGCGGGTGCCGGGGGCCGACTTGCCCAACGTCTATTATTTGCGGACGCTGGAGCAGGCGGATCGGCTGCATCATGGAATTGACAAAGCGCTTGCCGATGGTCGAAAGCACGAGCGCGGGCGTGGCCGGGCAAGCGTGATCGGCGGCGGGCGGCTTGGTGTGGAGCTGGCGGCCACACTCCACCAACTCGGACTCGGCGTGGACTTGATCGTGTCGGGGTCGTATCCGTGGACGCGTTTTGTGGGGGAGAGCACGGGCAGATTTTTCACGCGGCTTCTCGAGCACCACGGCGTGCGTGTTCATTTGAACACAACGGTGCAGCGGCTGGAGGGGGATGGGCGGGTGCAGCGGGTCGTGCTGTCAAACGGGCCGGTGCTGGAATGCGATTTTGTCGTTGGGGCGATCGGGGTCAGCCCCAACAAAGATCTGCTGCGCGGGACGGCCGTGGCCTCGGAGCAGGCGATTCTGGTAGACGATCATGCCCTCAGCAATAACCCGGCCCTGTTTGCCGCAGGCGATTGCTCGGCGATCTTCGACCCTTTGTTTGGCAAATACCGAATGGTCAATCTTTGGGATGGCGCTGAAGTGACGGGGCGCGTTGGCCGGGCGGAACATGGCAGGCGGCGATGAGGCGTTCGGGGTCTTGAGCAGTTTCACGGGCCGGGTGATGGACGTGCCGATTTCGGTGTGGGGAGCGGCGCGGGTGGTGGATCGGCGGCTGCAGCGCGGGCAGGCATTGCTGGAGACGCCTGACTTTGCGGACATCGGCATCGCGGCCGACGGACGCGTGGCGCAGGCGGTGGGCGTGGGCAATGCGGCGGCGGATACGGCGCTGGCGGAACTGGTGCGGCGACGCGCATCAGTCATTGACCGCGAGGAAGAGCTTAAAGATCAGCGCACAAGCCTCAACACTCTGTGAGATTGTCGCGCAGTCGCGAGAATATCTTGTCATCCGAATTGGTGTGGAGCGGCCGCGGTATCGGCGGCCAGATATTGTGCACCCCACAGCCACAAGACGCCGCCCACCAGCATCGCCCCCGACACAGCCAGAAAGCCCATGTTCATATCCCCGCGGTAGTGGTCATTGATCGCCCCGATGATGGGGGGAGAAATCGCATCGCCCAGCCCATGGATCACGAGAATGTTGAGCGCGAAGGCGGTGGAGCGCATGGCGGGGTGGGTGACGTTGGCGAGTGCGGTATTGCTCGGACCGGTATTGAAAAACAGGCAGAAGACCGCAAGGAAGACCACGCCCCAGATCCACGGAAATGGCGTGATTAGCATGAGCAGAAACAACCCGAAGCCAGCGATCATGCTCACCGCGGAAACCAGAAAATAGGATCCCGGAAAACGATCGCGAAGCTTGTCGCCTGCCCAACCTCCCAGCAGGGTGGCCGACAACCCGGAGACGACCATGATGATCCCAAACGTTAGATTGATCGGCCCAAGCTGCGGTTTCCACTTGCTCTCAGCGACCTGCGCCAGCGGTCCAAATCGGCGGAACAGGACGTACTTGGGGATCCAATAACCCGCACCGCCGATGGCGAACGTCATCGCGGCCATCGCGGCGGTGTTCAGCACGTAAGAGGGAATGCGCAGGAGCAGTTTGTAGTCAGCCAGAGACGGACGGTGGGCCACGTGCGCCCCGTCTGCTGATCCTCGACGCGGATCACGCATAAAAAATGACCACGCCGCCCAGCGCCAAGCCCGGCGGCACCACCAGAAAAAACGCCCAGTGCCACGTCTTCCACGACGCCACCGCGCCGCCCAACACGTAGCCCAGCGCACTTCCGACGGGGATGGCCATGTAGAACCACGCCAGGATGGTGCCGCGCGTGCGCACCGGGTACATGTCGGAGATGATGGTGGGGGCGACTGGTCCATACGCCGCTTCCCCCACACCCACGAAGAGGCGGGTAATCAGAAGCATGCCGTAAGACGTGGCAAGTCCACTTGCGCCGCTGGCGATGCTCCAAAGCGTCACGCCAACGCCCACGAGAAGCCAGCGCGAAACGCGGTCGCCAAGCCATCCAAAGATCGGTGAGATGAGCATGTAGCTGAGGAGAAAGGCCGTCGCCAGCCAGCCCATCTTTTGATCCGCGTTTGGATCGTTCAACAAGAAGTCTTTTTGGATCGAGGGGACAACGGCCGCCAGGACCTGGCGGTCGATGTAGTTGAACAAATTGATGCTGACCAGCAGGAGAAGTGCGGTTCGCGCGGGCCGTTGGAGCGGAGCGTCCGATTGCAGGATTTTCGCGTCATCCATGCGGCCGATCATCGCGGCAAAAGGGCAATGTGCAATGAAGCGCGATGATGGCGGTCGCAAAAAAAAACGCCCCCGGCCGCGATGGCCGGGGGCGTGGACTTGTGTGAAGAAACCGATGCCGATTCAGTGCTGCGGACTGCTTCGCCTATTGCAGTAGCTTCAACGCATTCTGCGGCTGGGCGTTGGCCTGCGACAGAACGGTGGTGGAAGCCTGCGACAGGATCTGAGCGCGGGTGAGGTTGGCGGTTTCCGACGAGAAGTCGGTGTCGCGGATGGCGCTTTCGGCGGCGGAGGCGTTTTCAAGGGCCACGCCCAGGCTGTTCACCGTCGAACCGATGGTGAACTTCTGGAACGCCCCAAGCCGGCCGCGCAGGGAGCTGATCTGCTTGATGGAATCATCAATGATCTTCTGGGCCGTCACCAGATTAGTACCGCTCAGCGCATTTGGCGCCGCCGCTGGCCAGGGAGCTGAGATAGCCGTTGGTGACATCGCCGAGGCTGCCGGTGGAGACCGAGGCAATGCCGATGGAGGCCTTGTCGGTTTCGGAGACCTTGGAACCCAGTGCGAAGGTCGCGCCGCCGCCCTTGATGTGGAAGTTGTCGCTGCCCGGCTTGTTGAACGATTGGGCAAGGTTTAGCTCGACGTCCAGGTCGGCCGAGCGATAACTGATATCCAGCCCATCGGCCTGCGCCTTGGCGCCGTTGATGGTGACGTTTGCATCTTTTCCGAACGACTTGGTGTCGGCCAGGAAAGTGCCATGGACGGTTTTCAGGCTGACGAAATTGGCGGAGCCAAATTCGGTGGAGTCGATCTTGAGGGCCGATCCGCTGAGGGTGGCGCTGACGCCGGTGGCGGTCTTCACGGCGCTGATGGCGGCCGCGATCGCGCTGACGGCCGTGCCTGAAGCGAACGAAAGCTGCTGCGTCCCGGTGTTGCCGGCGATTTCGAGCGTCACGGTGGCGCCGGCAATGGCGCCGCCGCTGTAGGTGACTTCACCCGTCTTGGCGCTGGTGACAACCTGAACCGCAACGTTGATGGTCGCGCCGTCGGGCACGCGTGCTGCGTTAATGCGGAGGTTGCTGAGGTTGGTGGTGGTCACGCCGCTGGTGAGGTAATCGAGCGTGCCGTTCAGAAGCTTTTTGCCCTGGAAGGATGTGGACTGGGAGATGCGGTTGATGGTGCTCAAGATCGAGTCCACCTGGAGCTGATTGGCGTTCACTTCGTCGGGGCTGAGGCCGCCGCTGTTGGCGGCCTGGCCCACCAGGCCCTGGAGCTGGGTCAAGAGCGAGCTGACTTCGCCCAGGCCACCCTCGGCCGTTCCAATAATGTTGCTTGCGCGGCCGGCGTTATCGATGGCCTGGGTGATGCCGCTTTTCTCAGCGCGAAGCTGCTCACTGGCGATCAAACCTGCCGGATCATCCGCACCGGAATTGATCCGCAAGCCCGTGCTCAGGCGCTGCAGGCTGGTGGTGAGTGAGGTGTTGTTGTTTCTGAGCACGCGCTGAGCGATGAGCGACGTGACATTGGTGTTGATTCTGCTCATGGAACTGTCTCTCCGTGACCGGTGGCGGTGGTTGGCCGCGACCAATTGTTAAACCCGATGCGGATCTGCGGTCCGCGCTGGGGCGCTTCATTCCCTTGAAGGCTATCGCTGGTGGATCAGGGGACATTCCCCAGCAGCCTGGAAGCGGGTGCTTCCCAGAAGACATTTTCAGGACTTTCCAGGATGGCTCATCAAGATCTCCTTCCACACAAGTCCGCGCCAAGCCGATGGGTTAAAGCATTGACTGGCGCAATCATCAGGCAATGGTCGTATCGACAGTGGCAAATGGGCGACTTTAGATGGCGCAGGTGAGAAAACCGCTCTTTTTCCCGAGATTAACGCACGGTCGCCCCTGGACGGCGGGAGAGGGTCTTTTATGGGACAGCCACTGCGGCCGCGCATAAAAGAGACGCCGGGCGGGCCTCCAGTCCCGCGCGGCGTCTTCAAATCTTTAACTTGGTCAGCCCGCTTCGGCGCATTCGCTTGGCCGCTGTGAGCGCGTCGCCGACAGGAGGGTTGGTGGCTGCGGGAGCTGAGGGCGCCGGGCGCGTTGCCGACTTGCTCCATGTTGGCCAGAGTTTCCTTGGTCATCCGGTCGGCGAGTTCCTTCAGCGCGCCGAGATCAGCGTTGTCCGACATCTGGAAGCCGGATTTCTCGCTCACCAGCAGATTGATCAACATGCCGAGCATGCCCTGTGCGCCGGAGGCGGCCGGGTGGGACTCGCCGTTGCCCTCGCCATTGCCGCTTCCGCCAGCGATGAAGAGACGCTCGGGGACCAGCGGCTGGGTGCTCTTGGACAGGCTGTCGGCCACCAGTTGCAGGACGTAGAGGCGCGGATCGCCGAAGGAGGAGATTTTTCGAAGCAGCACGGAGGCTTCGGACAGGCCCACCTGCAGCACACGCGCCGATTCGCCCCGGCCGGCCAGCACGCGCTGCTGGCTCTCGGCCTGCGCTGTGACCACCATCTGCTCCGCCTGGCGGCGGGAACGCGCCAACTCGGCCTCCGCCATCACCACCGCCTGCTCGGCCTGCTTGCGCGAGCGTGAAAGATCGGCGTCACCTTGATTCTCCGCGATGCGGATCTGCACCTGCGAGTTGGTCAGCTCCTGCTGCTTGGCTGCGATGGCCTGGGCCTCGTTGAGGGAGCGCTGCTTGTCGGCCGCCGCGCTGGCGGTCGAAGGTTTCCATCTGCTCGATGGAAAGCTGGCGCAACCGAAGCTGCTCAAGCAGCACTTCGATCTTGCTCCCGGCTTCGGCGGTGTCGGGCTTGCCGATCAGGACGTCCACGCATTCGATATCAAAGTCGGCAAATTTCCTGCAGCGCGCCTCTGCGCCTCGGCCTGGATTTCGTCGCGGGCCTGTAACAGCTCGAGCATAGTGCGGCGGTGAGCCACGTCGCGGAAATAGGCGCTGAGCATCGGGTCGAGCGTCTGGGTAATGAGCTTCTTCACATCGCCGAAACGCTGAATCACGCCGGGGGCTTTTTGGTAGTCGATGTGGACGACGACGCTGAGCGGGAGGTTGGGCTCGTAGGCGTCCTTGGTGATGATCTCGATGCTGCTGAGGCCTTCATCATAGCGATGCGATTCGCTGCGGCCGGTGATCCAGTGCAACACGAAGTTGGTGGTTGGGACAAGGATCAGATTGCCGGCGTAAGTATTGAAGGGATATTTGCCTGGGCCAAGTGGGATCTCCCAAACGCCGCGCTCGCCACGGGCGACACGTTCGCCGTGGCGGAAGCCTTCGCCAGAGACGTCCTTGCCGATCGGGCCGTAATAGCTAACGACTACGCCAACATAGCCGATGGGGACGATGGTTTTCGCGTGCGTTTCCAGGGTGGCGAACCAGCGGTTGATGAAATACGTGCCGTCGGTCAGGGGCACATACTGCCGGCCGCGCCGGCCGCCGCCGCGCAGGAATGCTTCGGGATCCTGAAAGTTGTTGTGGTAATTGGGATCGTTGCGGTCGTTGCCGACGCTGGGGGCGATGATCTCGCCCGGCGAAAGCGATGGGCCATCGTGGACGGTGACGATGCCGATGGAGTCAACCACCATGTTCTTGTCAGGCCGAAGAGGATCGAGGGCCTCGACCAGCGCACCCACGACGACAGGATTGAACGCGTCAATGTCCCGCAGCTCCTTCTGCCAGCGCAGCACTGTGTCCAGTTCCTGCCTGCCCTGCATCTCCAGGCGATAGACGACATCTTCGGTGATGATGATGAACAGCGCGAGGTTGATGGCATAAACGCCTTCACGAACGATTGCGCGCTGCCGGCCGCGCTGGCCGCCGCCGGAATCTTCGGAAGGGTTGGCCGAGTCGGGGGTGCCGGAAGTTTGCAGGAGAAAGGCGCGGGCGTCCTGAAAGTTATTGGAGTGAACATTGCGCCCAAGGGTCTGGCTTGGCGAAAGCGACTCGCCGTCGCGTGCATAAACATAGCCGATCTTCCCTTGCGGGACGGTGACCAGCGGCACGCGATGGACGCGATATTGCCACGGCCAATAGAAGAGGTGCAGGCCGCCGCGGAGCAAGTCGGCCTGATAGCCTGCTTCGCCCTGCACGGCGATCAGGCCGCCGGCGCGCAGCGAGCCGCGCGAGCTAATGAGCTTTTCGACGATGCCAACGCGGTTGTTGGGGATGTATTGAACCCCCAGAATCGCCTTGATGGAGAGCAGGGCGACGGCGACGATGGCGGTGATGACGATGGCCGTCACCGGAACGTCGGCGAGGAGGGGAGCATGTACGAGTTGCACGAGCATGGGTTTCTTCCGGTAAGTGTTTGAATGATGGTATCGCCGCGAAGCGGACGTGCCAGTAGAAACGCAATCCGTCTTTATATACCAGCGGCGGAATGAAACACGCGGGAAAGATCAGCGCGAGTAATTCACTTGCGGGTAGCGAGCACGCCGCCGCATCACTATGCTGCGCCCGATGCGCGCCATTCGCTGGCAATACTTCCTGACGTTTGCGGTGATGGGCAGCCTGATGCCTTATGCGCCAGTCTACTTCAAGCAGCAGCATCTTAATGAGACGTTGATCGGGTACATCATGGCGGCATCCAGCGTGGCTATCGTGCTGTCGCCGGTGTTGATCACGCTGCTGGCCGACACGCACCTGGACGCGCGGCGGCTGATGGCGGGCATGTTTCTGGTGGGTGCGGTGGGCCTGGTTGCCATGCCGGCACTGCACGCCTTCTGGCCGATCCTGCTGCTGTGGCTGTTCTACAACATGATGTCGGTCTCGCTGAACCCCTTGCAGGACGGCATCAACTTCAGCGTCCAGGAACAGCGCCGTCTGAATGGATTGCCAGCAGAAGCGTATCACCGCGTGCGCGTCTGGGGCACCGTTGGCTTCATCGTGCCCAGCATCGCGGTCTACCTGGCGATGCGCCGCGGCGTCTCGGTGAGCGTCTCCTGGAACGTGGCGGCGGTCTTCTCAGTATTGGGCGCGATCAACGCCCTGCTGTTGCCCGATCCCCGACTGCACATGAAGCGCGACCCGATTTCGGTGATGCCGGATCGCGTGCGCCTTCCGACGCTGGAGGCCGCGCGGGCACTGCTGCGGCCGCCTCTGCTGGTGTTCTGCGTGGCGCTCTTCCTGCTGAACATGGCCAGTGTGCCGTATTACACGTTTTACTCGATCTACCTCACGGATCGCGTGTATCTGGATCCGCGCTGGATCGGCCCGATCAACAACGTCGGGCCGGTATTTGAGATCCTGTTCATGCTGGCCTTCGGCTACCTGCTGCGACACATCGGTCTGCGATGGATTCTTTTGGGTGGGCTGGCCATTTCCGCGCTGCGGGCGGCGATGCTGGCGCCTCTGGCCGGTGGCCGCGGTGGCGGTAGGCACACAGGTGGTGCATGGGGCGCTGGTGCTGGTGTTGCAGGTGGCGCCGCCGGTGTTCGTCAATAAACATGCGGGAGATCGCTGGCGGCATTCCATTCAGGGCATGTACACGATGGCGGTGGTGGGGGGCGGGCGGATCGCCGGCAACCTGGTGGCCGGGCCCATCGCACGGCGGAGCCTCAGTGGAGTGTTTGGATACACGGCCATCTTGACCGCGCTGGTGGCCGGGCTGGTCTTGCTGGCGTTTGTGGAGGCGGATCGCGAAGAGGTGCCGGTGGCCTCAGGAGAATCGACAGGGGAGACGCGTGCGGCGAAGATGGCTAATGTGGCGGGTGAAGAAAACTGTCGCAGCCGCGCCAGGCGAGGCATAGGCGTAACTGCACGGATACGGAGCAATCATGGGCCTGTCTTTCCTGGCCAAGCGCCGCGCGAGCCGGAACTGATGGATGCCCCTTCTGCGGATCCGGCCACGCTGCGCCAGTCCCTGAACTTCATCCGCCGGATCAATCGGTGGCTGGGCTACACCCGCTCTACGCTGCACCACCTGCGCCGCTTCAGCCGGTCGTGGAAAAAGGCGAGCGCATCTGGATCCTTGACCTGGCCACCGGCTCGGCCGATATTCCCGCGCGCCATCCTGCGCTGGAGCCGCCGGGCGGGATTCGATGTCCGCATCGTCGCCATCGACCGCCACGCCGTCACGGTGCATCTCGCCGCCGAAGGCAAGCACGATCCCGCCCTCACCGTTCTCCAAGCCGATGTGTTCCATCTCCCGTTCGCCCCTGCCAGCTTCGATTACGTAATAACGGCCATGTTCCTGCACCACCTCGACGAGGACAAAATCGTGACCGTGCTGCAAACCATGGATCGGCTGGCAAGACGCGGCATTCTCGTGGCCGACCTGCTGCGCCGGCGGCGGGCGTATCTGTGGATCAAGCTATTTACGCTCTTCTCCAACCCCATGGTGAAGCATGATGCGGCCGTGAGCGTGGCGCAGGCGCTGAGCCACTCCTGAAGTGCTCCAACTCCGCCAGCGCAGCCGGCCTCAGCTACGCCACTTTGCACCGCCATTTCGGCCACCGGTTTGTCCTGGCCGGGGAGAAGGGTGCAATAGGTGGGCAGAATAGCGGCGAGAGGACATTGAACACTGTCTTTCAGGAAAAGCCGTGGCGGGTGAGGATGAGCCAGAGGGGGATGGTGAGGCAGGAGACGATGGTGGTCCAGAAGACGCAGTCGGCGGCGAGGTCGGCGTCGCCGTCGAGTTCCATGGTGAGCAGGAGGGTGTTGACGGCGGTCGGGACGGAGGCGGTGAGGATGAGGAGTTGGGCGGGCCAGGGCCAGAGGTCCATCGCGGCAAAGACCGGGGTGTGGGGGAACCAGATCGCCAACTCGTGAAGGAGCCAGAGCAGAGCGCCCATTTGAAGGGGGCCCAGAAGAAGGCGGAGGACCAGCACCAGCGAAACAGGCCGCCAGCGCGGCCAGCGCGGGTTGCTGGCTAGCTGTGCGCCGACGGTGGCCAGGGCGATGGGAACCATGCCATTGGAGATGTATTGCGCGGTCTGCGCGATGGAGGCAGGCAGGGGATGAAACCCGCCGCCGCGGTGAATCCACCACTTGCCAACGAGCGCCGAGGCCAAGGTGGGCAGGATCGGAAGGCGAAGGAGCGTGATGAGACCTTTGGTGAGGCTGCCGCTGCCGGCCCAGGCGGCGATGGACAGGCCGATGGTGAAGGTGAGGACGTTTTGCGTCATCATGACAAAAGCCTGAACGGCCGCCCCGCGCGATTGGAAGGCCAGGTCGGCCAACGGCAGGCCGTAGTTCCCGCTGTTGTAGAACATGACGGCCAGTGCGATGGCGGCGAGGGTTTTGTGGTGGACCCGCAGGGCCTTGCCGATGCCCCAGACGAATAGGCCCAGGGTGAGAACCTGCAGGATGGTCATGGCGACGATGCCGCCCATGGTGGACCAGCCCAGGGTGCTGGTGGAGACATTGTGAAAGACGAAGCCGGGGACAAAGAGGTAGATGTTGAGTTTGCTGAGGGTGGCAAGGTCTATGCGGAACTTCCAGCGGAGCAGAGCACCCAAGGCGATCATGAGGAGAATTGGGGCGAGGATGTTAAGGATGTCGAGGAGCATGGGCAAAGTGGGGGAACATACGGGCGGGCGTGGGGGATGGGAAGGAGGGATGGTTGGTGGATTTCATCGCTCGGCGCGTTGTGAGTTGAGCCCTCACCCCAGCCCTCTCCCGGTGTACCAGGAGAGGGGGTAAGAGGGGGAAGGAGAGTAAGTGGAGAGGGGGCGGGGCGAGCTTTCAGGAGAGGACGGTTTGGTCTTCGGGGGTGATCACCGCTTCCTGGCGGGCGAGGTTCATGAGCGTTTGGTGGGTGCCGATGTCGCCGTCGATTCGGCGCTGGACATAACTGCCGTCGGCGTGCATGTCCCAAGCCTGCCGGCCATCGTTAAGCATCGTTTGCAGGATGAACCAGAGGCGCTCGCGCGCGCTGCGGCGCTCGATGGGGACGACTGCCTCCACCCGCGCCTGGAGGTTGCGGTACATCCAGTCGGCAGAGCCGATGTAAAACTCGCCATCGACCGGATCGGCGGCTCCATTGCGAAAATAGAAGATGCGGGAATGTTCAAGGAAGCGGCCGATGACGGACATGACGTGGATGCGGTCGGAGAGGCCGGGGGTTTCAGGCCTGAGGGTGCAGAAGCCGCGGACCAGGAGGTTAATGTTCACGCCGGCATGGGACGCGGCGTAGAGGGCGGCGCAAACCTTGCGTTCTTCCAGGCTGTTCATCTTGCCGATGATGGCGGCGGGCCGGCCGGCGCGGGCGTGTTCAGCCTCGCGGTTAATGAGCTCCAGAAAGCGGTCGCGCATGTTGGCCGGAGCGACCAGCAGCTTGCGGTAGTGGCGCTTGAGGGATCGGCCGGTGAGGTAGTGGAAAAGCTCGACCACGTCGCGTGTGATATCGGCGTCGCAGGTGAAAAGGCCAAGATCGGTGTACAGCTTGGCGGTGGAGGAGTTGTAATTGCCAGTGCCGATGTGGGCGTAGCAGCGGATGCCGTCGGCTTCATCACGAACAACCAGAGCGGCCTTGCAGTGGGTCTTAAGGCCCACGACGCCGTAGACGACATGGACGCCGGCTTTTTCAAGGGCGCTGGCCAGAAGGATGTTGCGCTGCTCGTCAAAGCGGGCCTTAAGCTCGACGAGGCAAACGACCTGCTTGCCGGATTCGGCCGCGCGGATGAGGGTTTTGATGAAAGGGCTGTCATCGCCGGTGCGGTAGAGGCTCATCTTGATGGCCAGCACCTTGGGATCGGCGGCGGCCGATTTGATGAACCGCTCCACGCTGGCGGTGAAGCTTTCGTAGGGGTGGTGGAGCAGGAGATCACCGTTGCGGATGACGGCAAAAATGTCGGTCTCTTCATCAGTGAGGGCGGGCGGAACGGTTGGGGTCCAGGTGTCGTAGCGCAGCCCGGGAATGGGAAGGTCCATGACGGCGCGCAGATCGTCATAATCCAGCTCGGCGGGCATTTCGTAGACGTCGCCCGGAAGAAGATCGAGCTCGGTGGTGAGGAACTCGAGGATCCACGCGTTGGGGTCCGGGCCGTGCTCCAGGCGGACCACGTTGGCAAAGCGGCGCTGGCGCAGCTCTTCTTCCATCAGCTGGCGGAGATCTTCGGCGTCTTCCTCGTCGCGCTCGATGTCGGCGTTGCGGGTGACGCGAAAAAGCATGATGTCGACGATGGCCAGATCGGGGAAGAGATCGGAGAGGTTGTGGCGGATCATCTCGTGCAGGCTGACAAAGCGGTATTCGCCCGGGTTGTTGCCGATCTGCACCCACTTGGGGAGCACCTCGGGAACCTTGACGCGAGCGAAGAGATTTTCGTTGCGGTCAGGATGAACGAGGATAATGCCCAGGGAGGCCGAAAGATTGGAGATAAAGGGAAACGGGCTGCCCGGATCGACGGCCAGGGGCGTGAGGACGGGGAAGACGTTCTTTTGAAAGAAGCGATGCGCGGCCTCGCGCTCCTCGTCGCTGAGCTCCTCCCATTCCAGAAGATGAACATTGTTCTGGGCAAGCTGGGGCGGAGGTGTTTGAAGCAGGCGCCCTGCTCACGGATCAGTGGAACAACAGCTTCGCGGATGGCGGAAAGAACCTGCGCAGGCGTTCGGCCATCGGGAGTGAGAGAGGCCGCCCCAGAGGCCATCTGTCGCTTAAGCGCGCCGATGCGTTTCATAAAGAATTCGTCGAGGTTGTTGGTAAAGATGCCCAGGAAGCGCAGGCGTTCGAGGAGGGGGGTGCGTTCGTCAATCGCCTGGCAGAGCACGCGGCGGTTAAATTCAAGCCAACTGAGGTCGCGGCTAAGGAAATCAGTCGGAGGCGCAGCCGCGGCCGGGGGCAGCAGGCTGGGAACCAGGTGGGGGAGGGTTTCAGCGATAGGGTTCATGGTTTTGATGCCTTCCACGGGAAGCCTCTCGGGGGAGCGGATTGTACCGGCGAATATTAATGAGGCGTTAAGGCGTGAGCCATGAAACCAGCAAAACCACCTGTTACGCAAGAAATGTTGTCCGCCGGACCATCGAATAGTGCAACCTCTCCGAGAATGAGGAGCTAATTCGAACAGGCTTTTTCAATAGCAAATCCGTCATGAATACCTCTTGATCAACGGCCCCATTTTTCAACATCCTTTCAAAACGTATTATTCAATGCAGGTGCCCCCTTGGCTCGTTGATATTGAATATCGTGTCACGACCAGCTTTCGGCATGCGAGGGTGGTATTTGAATAGGCCGGACCATCGCCTACGATTTCGATGGTTCGTCCAAGACTTTCTTTCAAGGCTTTAACATGATCAACATCCCTATTCTTCGGCACGGCACACCTTATCAGTCGGTGGACAGCATCGAGATTCTTCATCATGCGACGGGGGAGGTGGTGGCGAAGGTTGCGCAGGCGAATGCTGGGCTGATCAGCCGGGATATTGGGCGGATGGATCATGGCATCCTGGAGCAGTTCAGCATGAAAGAGTTGCTGGCGATCTGCAAGAAGGCGGCCGGTAATTTTATGACGGCCGACACTGCCGCTGGGGGAGACGACGCAGACGTTTGATGATTATGTGCGGCAGTTATCGGCGACGACGGGGATGCCGCAGGCGCTTTGCCGGCTGAACGCGCAGAAGATTCATCGGGTGATGGACGAGATGAACCTGATCGTGGCCGGGCTGACGCGGGGGTTTGATCTTGTCGATTCTGGACCAGGGGTATGGGGATGACGATGGGCGGACGCTGTCGTGGTTTCGGGAGGCGCGGATTTTTGGGGCGGTGCTTCCGAGCAATTCGCCGGGGGTGCATTCGCTCTGGATTCCGGCCATCGGCGCTCAAAACGCCGATCGCGCTGAAGCCGGGTCGGGAAGAGCCGTGGACGCCGCTGCGGGTGATTGAGGCGCTTGCGGCGGCGGGCATTCCGCGGGAGGCGTTTGGCTTTTATCCGACAGACCATGGCGGGGCGGCGACGCTGCTGCAGAGCGTGGATCGGGCGATGCTGTTTGGCGATGCTTCGACCACCCGCACGTATCGCAACGATCCGCGTGTGGAACTGCACGGGCCGGGGTATAGCAAGGTGATTCTTGGGCGATGATGCGGCTGAGAATTGGGAGAAGCATCTGGACATTATCGTGGGCTCGATTGCGGCTAATGGCGGGCGGTCGTGCATCAACGCGTCATCGGTGTGGACGCCAAAAAACGGCGAGAAGATCGCCGATGCGCTGGCGCAGCGTCTGGCGAAGGTGCAGGCGCTGCCGGCGGATCATCCCGATGCGCAGATCGCGGCGTTTGCCAACGCGGGGATGGCGGAGCGGCATTTCGGCGATGATTGATGGGCTGCTGCCGGGGGCGGAAGAACTGACGCTGAAGCACCGCGGGACGCCGCGGCTGGTGAAGAACGGGCGGTGTGCTTACCTGCTGCCGACGATCATGTGGTGTTCGGAGCGTGACCATCCGCTGGCGACGAAGGAGTTTTTGTTTCCTTATGCGGCGGTGGTCGAGTGTCCGACGAAGGAGATGCCGGCGAACATCGGGCCGACGCTTGTGGCATCGGCCATCACTGCGGACAAGAATTTCCAGCGTGCGCTGATGGCTTGCCCGGAGATTGACCGGCTGAATCTTGGGGCGATTCCGACGTTTCGATTGAGCTGGGACCAGCCGCATGAAGGGAATTTGTTTGAGCATCTTTACCGGCAGCGGGCGTTTCAGGCGGAGATGGTGAGTTAGGGCTTGCTTGA
Organism: uncultured Phycisphaerales bacterium; assembly: GCA_963788015.1. Lineage (GTDB taxonomy): Bacteria > Planctomycetota > Phycisphaerae > Tepidisphaerales > Tepidisphaeraceae > JBBRHH01. The sequence continues at coordinate 152,245 of CAWBEY010000001.1, read as the reverse complement.
AGCTTAGTCGGAGGCGTCTTCTTCCTCGTTGTTGGAGCAGGAGCAGCAAAATGACTCGAAACACCTTGGATGAAATAGAACACCTCGCCACCCAACTGAGTGTTGAAGATCAGCGCAGGCTCATAGAGCACCTGAACGTGCGAAACGGAATGGCGCCACCGCTACCCCCAGAGGAGAAGGAGCTCGTGGACTTGCGTGATATCTACAAGGGAAAATTTCCGGAAAATGTCGATTTGGAGGCCATTATACATGAGATTCGATCGGAATGGCTGGAGGAACTTGACGAGCTTGACGAGGTTCCAAAGGAGAACCCGGAATGACTAGGTACGTGGCCGACACCCACGCTTTATTCTGGTATCTGACCAAATCCGTCCAACTCGGAACCGACGCCATGCGCGCATTCGAGGAGGGCGTTGGTGGTTTGGCGACGATTTATGTGCCGAGTATCGTTATTGCCGAATTATATCATGTAATCGCCAAGTACAATCAGCTGCTTAATTTTGGTGGAGTTGTGCGGCAATTGGATGCTGGTTCCCAATATGTGCTTCTTTCTTTTGAAGCGTTCGACACGCTCGACTTCGACGTCGACATTGCGGTGCGTGAGATGCATGATCGCATCATCGCCGGGGTTGCACGTCGATTAGGAGCGGGGTTGATCACGCGCGATCGAACGATCATCCGCTGTGCGGGCGTTCCAATTGTCTGGTAGTCGACTACATGCTGCTGCCCTCCCTAACCCCAACTTCCCTTCCCGGCTCGCGTGTTCGCGTGGTGTTTGCTCCGGGGGCACTTGCGAATATTGGGGCAATTGCCAAGGGGGAGGGCGCTTCGCGCATTCTGCTGGTTTCGGATCCGGGCATTGTGGAGGCCGGGCATGTGGAGCGGGCGATGCGGTCGATCTACAAGGCCGGGCTGGTGGCGCAGCTGTTTGATAAGGTGGAGGAGAACCCGACGACGATTCACGTGGGGCGGGGTGTGATTGCAACGCGGCCATTCAATCCTGACTTTATCATTGGGCTGGGCGGTGGCAGCTCGATGGACTGCGCCAAGGGGATTAACTTTCTGCTGACCAATGGCGGGCGCATGCAGGACTATCAGGGGATCGCCAAGGCTACCAAGCCGATGCTGCCGCTGATCGCGATTCCGACTACGACGGGGACGGGAAGTGAGGCGCAATCGTTTGCGCTGATTTCCGATCCGGAGACGCATCAGAAGATGGCGTGCGGAGATTCGAAGGCGCTGCCGCGGCTGGCGGTTTTGGATCCGGATCTGACGGCGACGCAGCCGCAGAAGGTGATGGCGGCGACGGGGATTGATGCGGTGGCGCATGCGGTGGAAACGGCCGGGAGTACGCGCCGGAACGAGGTGTCACGCGGGTTTTCGCGGCAGGCTTGGGAACTGCTTTCAAGTGCTTATGAGCTGGCGGTGACGGCGCATGCGGATGACAATACGCGGCGGAATATGCTGGTGGGGGCGCATTTTGCCGGGGCGGCGATCGAGAACTCCATGCTGGGGGCGGCCCACGCGTGCGCCAATCCGCTGACGGCGAAGTTTGGCCTGGTGCATGGGCTGGCGGTGGGGCTGATGCTGCCGCACGTGATTCGGTTTAATGCGAGTGTGAATGGGAATCCGTACAGCGACCTGATGCCCAAAGCTGAGGATTTGGCGGCGAAGGTGGAGGCGATGCTGGCGGCGGGGCGGCTTCCTGGCCGCCTGCGGGAGCTGGGCGTGAAGGCGGAGAACCTTGCGGAATTGGCGGCGATGGCGGCGACGCAGTGGACTGCCGGGTTTAATCCCAGGCCGGTGGGGCAAGCAGATTTGCTGGAGATTTACACGGCCGCGCTCTAAAGCGCCGCGAAGGCGAAAGTTGATACTGTCTCGACCTGCACAACTTCTCATGGGGGCGATTGCCTTGATCGGCTTGTGCGGGCGAGCCTGCGCAGCGGAAGCGACCGCACGCGATACCAACAGGCCGTTGGTTGCTTTGAAGATGACGGACGGCAAGACCGTGCGGGGGATCGTGCGATTCGAGCCTGGCAAGATCAGCATCGAGCCCACGGGTGGAACTTGGGCGGCCGTGGATTTGGAGAAGGTGGCGGAGTTGACGCTCGTCCCGGCCGCTTCGAGTGACGCGGCCAATGCGACGCCGGTTCGAAAAGAGCGCCCCAATTTCGCCCACGGGCTGAAAGGTGAGTATTTCGCGGACAAGGAATTCAAGGACGTGAAGAAGGCGCTCGTGATGCGGTACGACGGTGGGGTTGATTTTCAGTGGGGGCTGGGATCGCCGGATCCGGCCGTGCCGGATGATTTTTCGGCGCGGTGGACGGGGCAGGTCGAGCCGCGCTATTCGGAGGCCTACACGTTTCACACCACGTGCGACGACGGTTTGCGGCTGTGGGTGGGAGGCAAGCAGTTGATTGACCGGTGGCAGGACACTGCGCCTTTTTTTCAGAAGGGGACGATGGAGCTAAAGGCCGGGCAGCGCTATGACGTGCGGATGGAGTATCACGATTTGATGAGCATGGCGACGGCGCGGCTGGAGTGGGAGAGCAAGAGCCAGAAGCGCGAGGTGGTGCCTGCCAGCAGGCTTTATCCGCCGGCCGGGGATGCCGCGCCGCGGATTGCGCTGGTGGGGTTGGAGAATCATCAGGAGCTGGTCAGCCCCGAGAGTATTGCGCTGGAGGCGGTGGTGGGGGAGCCGCCGTTTTCGGCCAACCGCGTGGAGTATTACGCGGGGAAAACGCTGATCGGCATGGCGACGGCCCGGCCGTTTCGTGTGATTTGGAAAGGTCCGACGGCGGGGGAATATCTTGTAGTTGCCCGGGCCGCCAACGCGGCGGGGGTGGTAACGAGCACGGAGCCGGTGGCGGTGAGGATTTTTGGAAACGCGGCCGGCAAGCTGCCGCCGGGATGGGTGACGAGTGTGATCGGGGATTCTAAAAAAGGGAGCGTGAGCGGATCGGATGGCGCGATTACGCTGACGTCCAACGGGGGCAACGTGTGGGGCGACAATGACACGTTTCCGTTTGCGTTTCAGCGGATCGACGGAGATTGGCATCTGGTGGCGCATGTGGGGGCGGTGGAGCAGTCGAAGGACAAGACGGTGCTGGCCGGGGGGTTGATGATTCGCGACACGCTTTCGCCCAGTGCCCGATTTTTGATGATTGGGGTATCGCCCAGGACGGGGGTGGTTTTCCTTGGCCGGGGGGATGGCGGCGCGGTTTATTCCGAGACGCCGGGGAAGTCGCCGGCTTGGTTGAAGATGGAGCGGGAAGGGAGCAAAGTGCGGGGGATGTATTCGGAGGACGGGAAGAAATGGACCTCGGCCGGGGCGGAAACAGTCGGCTTCCTGAACACCACGTTTGTGGGAGTCGCACTGGCCAGCGGCGAGGGAGAAGGGCCGGGAACGATGACGCTAGATCAATTGAGTCTGAGCATTGGCCAGGCGGCGCTGCAGTCGGCGGCGCGGGGGGTGATGTTGACGGATGGATCGGTGATTGCCGGGCAGATCGGCGGGATGGAAGGGGCGACGATTCACGTGGCGCGGGACAAGGAGATCCTGCTGGGGCAGGACAAGGTGGCGCGGCTTTTGTTTCGGCCGGTGACGGAGGAAGTGGGAGCGGGGATCGGTGCGCGGACCGGAGTGCTGCTGGTGAGCGGTGACTTTTTTGAGGGAGAGATTCGCGAGATCGCCAATGGGCGGGTGAAGGTGACGTCGGTTTTATTTGGGGCCAAGACGTTCGACATTAACGCGCAGGTGGTGGCCATTGTGCTGCGCGATGTGAAGGAGGTGGCGGGGGCGTATGAAGTGCGGTCGGCGGACGGATCGGTGATTCATGCGAAGTCGCTGGAGATTCAGGAGGCGGCGGTGGTGGCCGAGGAGGTGGAGACGGGGGCGAAGGTGACGGTGCGGGCGGGGGATGTGCGGGGGATTAAGAGGGATCAGGTAAAGTGATATTCGGTGGAACAGAGCAGGGCGGGGCGGTGCTGCGATCATTAAAAGGAAAGCACCGTTCTCCCGACTACCCCAGCGACCCCCCACCCTCGTTCCAGATTCCAGTCTGTTCGCCAGATCTTTTCATTCGCTCCAACTTTACCCCTCGCCACCCTTGCAGTACAAACGCCACACCCATCATGCCACACCAAAAAGTCTCCCCCGATCAGGTCCGCCACGTCGCTAAATTAGCGAGGCTCGCCCTCACCGAAGATCAGACCGCCAGGTTCGCCGACCAGCTCGAATCCATCCTCCACTACGTCGATCAAATCAGCCAGATCGACACCACCGGCGTCGAGCCTCTCGCTCACGCTCTCCCCCTCCACAACGTCCTCCGCGAAGACGTCGTCGAGCCCAGCCTCCCCCTGGACAAAGTCCTCCAAAACGCCCCCGAAACCGACGGTCCTTTTTTCAAGGTCCCCAAAATCATCGGCGCCGACGAAGATTCCTCCGGCTGAATAACCAAATCCAACACCATCCGCACCAGAGTCACCGCCCCTCGTTTTACTTTCCCCCCCCCATTCCGTACCTTCCTCCCCGCCATGCTTGCCTTCGACACCCTCCTCGCCGCGCGCGACGCTCTTCGCTCCAGACAAATCAGCGCCGTCGAACTCATCCGCCAATCGCTCGACCGCATCCAGAACCTCGACCCCCAAATTCACGCCTTCAACAGCACCTTCCCCGACCGCGCCCTCGAACAGGCCCGCGACGTTGACAACGGCCTTCGCACCGGCCCTCTCGCCGGCGTCCCCATCGCCCTCAAAGACAACATCTGCACCACCTTCGGCACCACCACCTGCTCCTCGCAAAATGCTCGAAAACTTCCACGCCCCCTACGACGCCACCGTCGTCCAAAAGCTCGAAGCCGCCGGCGCCGTCATCCTCGGCAAGACCAACCTCGACGAATTCGCCATGGGCTCCTCCACCGAAAACTCCGCCTTCGGCCCCACCACAAATCCCTGGGACACCACCCGCGTCCCCGGCGGTTCCTCCGGCGGCAGCGCCGCCGCTCTGGCCGCCCGCCTGGTGCTTCGGCGGCCTCGGCTCCGACACCGGCGGCTCCATCCGCCAGCCCGCCTCCCTCTGCGGCATCGTCGGCCTCAAACCCACCTACGGCCGCGTCTCCCGCTACGGCCTCGTCGCCTTCGCCTCCTCCCTCGACCAGATCGGCCCCTTCGGCCTGACCGTCGAAGACGCCGCCCTCCTGCTCAACGTCATCGCCGGCCACGACCCCAAAGATTCCACCAGCGTCCCCCGCGACGTCCCCGACTACCTCGCCGACCTCGACAGCCCCTCAAAGGCCTGCGCATCGGCATCGTCCGAAGAATACACTCACGCCAGGGCATCGACGCCCGAAGTCAAAGCCGCCGTCCACGCCGCCATCGCACAAATACCAGGAGCTGGGCGCCGAGCTCGTCGACGTCTCCCTCCCCAACACCCAGTACGGCATCGCCGCCTATTACGTCATCGCCCCCTGCGAAGCCTCCTCCAACCTCGCCCGCTACGACGGCGTCCACTTCGGCCACCGCACCAAGTCCCGGCCAGCGACATCATCGACCTCTACGCCACCTCCCGCGCCGAAGGCTTCGGCGCCGAAGTCAAACGCCGCATCATGATCGGCACCTACGCCCTCTCCGCCGGCTACGACGACAACTTCTACCTCCAGGCCCAAAAGCTCCGCGCCCTGATCAAACAGGACTTCGACAACGCCTTCCAATCACTGCGACGCCATCGCTCTGCCCCACCAGCCCCACCCCCGCCTTCAAGTTCGGCGAAAAAACCGACGACCCCCTCGCAGATGTACCTCTGCGACGTCTTCACCGTCACCTGCAACATCGCCGGCATCCCCGGCCTCAGCCTCCCCTGCGGCTTCTCCACCGGCCCAACCTCCCCATCGGCCTCCAACTCCTCGGCCCCCCTTCACCGACGCCCACCTGCTCCAAATCGCCAACCTCTACCAATCCAACACCACCTGGCACCACCACCGCCCGGGCGGGGGAAAGTAAGAAGAGGAGAAAGCATTGACAGACGCGGGATTGGGGGTCTTTGCGTGCCTGGCCGGGGGGCGGTGAGGAGGGAGGGATGGTGAAGGATGTTGGCTCGTGAGCCATTGCCAATGTCCCGGTTCGTGTCATTTGCGTTGTTTTTTTGAAGGCTCAATTTGAGTTGGGGGAAGGGGATTGAGGATTGACAAGGGGTTAGGGCAAAAACGCTGGAAAGAACCGCCCCCAAACCGCCCCCGGAATCTCCCTCTTTTCTCCCCCGTTGCTCCCTCTTTTCGACGTGAAATCTCCCCCCTTTCTCCCCGGAATCTCCCCGCTTCGACAGGGTCGAATTCTTTCACCACGGAGTCACCGAGGCACGGAGGAAGAGAGGATTTGTTGTGGAGTCGGGGAGGAGACTGGGCGGTCGGTGATGGGGGGTTTGGGTTTGTTTTGTTATGGTGCTTGCGGAAACGGGCGGGGCGCGGGGCGCCCGTGCCACTCGCAATGAAAATGAGGGAATGACGAAACGGGGGAGTTGGAGTGAGCCCCGGATGTGCATCCGGGGTTGGAGCTTTTGAAGATTCGATTTCGAATCTGCGGAAAGCTACCGCTTTTGAAGGTTCGATTACTGCGGAAAGCTACCGCTTTTGAAGGTTCGATTTTCGAATCTGCTAGGGCTATCCACTTGTGAAAGAACACTGCGGCAGGCTTTGGGGAGGGGGTTTGTTCCCTCCTTTTTGGCTGGCCGGAGCTTCTGTAACGGAAGCTAACATTAGCCTATCAGGAGTGGAAGGGCGAGTCAATTAGAAAGTTTACTTTCATTTTGGTTTAGGGGGAGAAGTGGCTTTGCTGGCTCTGCTTGGCGGTTGGCGGTTGAAACGTTGAGAAGTTGACGCGCGGCTGGATTGGAACACTTTGTAAGTCAACGCCGATCCTGCTTGCTTTTAGACCACATCTGGCGCGTCCAAGAATATTGCTGAAATTTCTTGTGATTCCCTTGCATTATCGGACGGGCGCTACTATTCTCCATGAATGGATGGGTTCGTTCGGCGACGCGCGGGGCACTCGAGCCTTTTAAGTCATTGGGACGCATTTGGAGAGGCTGAACTGATCCAATGGATGTGCTCGCCAGGCCGCAAAAGTCCTGCGAGAGGTTCTTCGAAATCGCTGGAGGAGAAAACTATGTCCGGACCGAAATTCAGGCACCGCCTGTGCCTTGTTGGTGGTGCGCTGACGCAATCACCGCCTTCCAGACTGCCAGCGCGGGCACGATCCTATCTGAAGGCAACTTCAGCACCTGGACTTCCGTCACCCAGCAGGCGCCTGGTGCCACCTCCACCCATCAGTTCACTCCAATCGTCTCCGGCGGCAATCCGGGCGCCATGGCCTCCGACCTTCATTTCCGGCACGACGGCGGTGAAGTAGAGGCCGCCAATTTCGATCCATTTTTCGCCACCACCGACCCCCTCAGCGGCAACTTCACTTTGACCTTTGATTACCACGCTGATCCCGCCACCGATCCCGGCGACGAAATTGATGGCGTCGCATTGCTCATGGAGCAGAATGGCCATTACTACCACTCCAGCGCCGATAGCGTCGTCGGCACCAACGTCTGGCAAACCAAGACGCTCAACGGGACCTTCAATTCGGGCAATTTCGTTCCTATCGTCAACGACACCGGCCCAGCTATCCCCGACTTCTCTGGCGCCACCCCGACTCGCTTTGGCCTCTTTACCTATCTGAACGGTCCCAGCGGCGGAACGTGGGGCGCCGAGTTCGACAACTTCAACCTCACCAGCACCAACTCCATTTCCGTCTCTCCCGTCCCCGAACCCGCAAGCATGGGTTTAATGGCCGTCGGCGCCCTGATCACCCTGCGGCGGCGGCGCCCCCTCACCCGCGGATAGACGATGTCTTGTCCTGGACAGGTAAGACGCGGAATCGAGAGCTTCGTGGAGGGGTAGATTGTGGGGCCTCACAATGGGATTGCCTTTCTCATGACATCCTGGCGAAAGCGCAGGCGCATGGCTTCTTGGTCGATTACATTGACGGGATTTGAAGGAGTGTTCGCGATTCCATGACTAGGCCGCGGTTGCGGGGCGGGCTTCCTTTCTCGATCGTTTAGGTTTGGGCGTCGCCCCGCTGCGCGGGGCCGGAGTGCTACAGGACTTCGCTGCGCTGCGGTCGCGAGTACGTGACAACGCTGCTGCGTTTCCTTGCGCTTCCTGACGCGGGATTGGAAGTGCCAGCTTTGTCTGTGGGATCCGCGGGCGGTCTATGCGGATTCGATTTGCGAGGCGCATCATATTGTTTGGCTGAGCCGGGGCGGGGAGGATGCGCTGGGGAATTTGGCGCTTTTATGCACGAACCATCATCGGGCGGATGCGCCGCTGGATTTTGGGGATATGGCGTTTGATTTTGGGACGCATCGGGAGGGGGTTAGGGTGAACCGGCATCGATGATGGACATGCTGGCACAGTGAGCGACAATCGCTTTCGTACCCGCGTAGTCGGATGATGACAAGTGGTGAAAGTGTAGCATCTCGGGATACTTCCTATTGTTCCTCAATTGCGTATGGGAGCTGACCGTGCTTACATCGGTCCCAGCCTTCTGATAGTACTTGTCTATTCGAGGCGATCAATTCGGAAATCTCTCTGCCATAGCGGAAGACAGCTTGCCTTCGAGAAGATCGCCGTTGTCAATGCGAATCTTGGCGAGGCACTCGTTAGTGTCGTTAGAATGCGGGTATATATGCAGATGTGGTGGATCGTGGTCATTCAGATGCATTCTGATCACGAACTGGTTTCCTCGATATAATAGCGAGGAACTCGCCGGTTCCTTGCCATATTCTTCCAATCGCCAACGCCAGTGCTCTGCGTGACCCGGAACGGCGATATTATTAACGTCTACGTTTTGAACGACGAGATTGCATTGCTGATCAAGTTGATGACGTTGTGCTTGGATCGCGGTAGCTGACCATGGTACGGAATAGCCGAAACTGAGCACAAACGAGGCATCATGGTCAGCCCAGCTCATCCCAATGGGAATTTGATTGTCATAACGGATTTCTGAGTCGAGTGCTCCTGCCAATGAATTGCATGGCGCACGGTCCAGAACTGGCGCTTTAAACTGCTTAACTCGTTGTTCTTGCCTGGAAATATCATAGCAAGCGTGAACTGTCCATTGCCGAGCGCAAGGCTTCCAAGAGGTTGTGAGAGTTTCAATATTGTCTTTGGGCGGATGCGAACGGCAGCGTGAATGGCAGCAAAAGCGCTCTCAACATGAGGCCGGATCTCCTCGAGCTGGAAAACCGTCGAATGCAAACGACAATTCATTAATGTAGATGACAGGCGAGCGCATAGCTTCCTAATCAATTAGTGCATCTAAGCTGTTGTCCCACTGGTCAAAAAATCCTTCCGGCCAATTTGAAAGGCGCCCGCCGGGGAGCATCGATGGTGATTGCACCGACGACTCGCCAGTTTCAGTCGGACGACCAAAGAAATGCAGAGCAACCTCCGCAGGATTCAACCGCCCGCTCTTTACCGACAACCGAAGACCGTTAAGAAGGTGGTCACTATGAGTCTCCACGATGATTTGGACTCGCATCTGCGCTGGCTAAGGCCAATAATTCACCTAATGCGACCTGTCCCTGGGGGTGAAGATGCGCCTCCGGATTTTCAAGCATTAACAATGATCCTTCGGTGGCCGCCAGACAAGCAACTACAATGGGAAGGCTATATGTCAAGCCGAATCCGACATTAGTAGGTCTGTATTGGTTGGTAGCAAGTTCGCGTGCGCGTCCAACAAAGTTGTACTGCAACATGACATTGTCTGTTCCTGTTACTCTTTCCGCTCTGAGCCGTGCACCGGGACTCAAGTATTGCAACCATCCGGCAACCTGGTCAATAAGCTTTTTGGTCGGGGAAACCATGCTGAGTAGTTCCGGATCAACAGGAGTCAATGAGCCCGCACATGCGGCAAATCTTGTTTCGAAGGCAAGTTTGTCCGCATTCATCGCCAAATAATCCGCCGTATATTCGCCGCGGGGTCCTAGAAATCCACTCGCACGAGCATGCTGTGGTGCTTGCGGATAGAGAGGCGAGGGGGTTACGCGGGCCCGCTTGAAGGAATTGAAAATTCGACGAGCGGATGAAGGCGGGCAGCTGATCAGGCTTATCGCGGAATTCCAATTCGGTAGCGTCTGCCGCAGTTGGGCAACTCCAACGATACTCGGTCCCGCCGTCGCGCATGGTGAAGATAATCACATCATCTGCAACATCTGCGCCTTCGCTGAGCACATCTCGGCCATGGCCCAATTGGATAAGATCGCCACCGAGAAGTAGGCTGTTTGCGTGAGCAGCTATTCCATAGCTTTGTCTAAGAAGGGCAATCGCCTGAAGAATGGAACTCTTACCAGAACTATTCAAACCCGCTAAGACGGTTAATGGGGCGATCCTTATGGCCACGTCGCGGCTCGCCTTGAAGTTCTGGAGATGAATGTGCTCAATCATTCAGCACCTGTGCAAAAATTTGTTCCATTACATCGAGCCGCTTGTTACTTGCCGCTCCCTTCCCTGTGGCATAGAGAAGAGCATCTTGGAAGTTCTTGTCGCTCTTAAATTCGCGTCCAAACGCCTCGATCACACGCTGCGAACGGCCTGACAGTTTAACAAGTTCCTCGGGTGTGCGTCTTGCCAGTGTCACGGATTCCGTTTCAAACAATCCTCGGTTGATCGGTCGCCGGTATTCACCTGGGGCAGAATACTTTCTGAATGCCATTGCTCCAAATACCTTCGGTGCGAATTCCATCGCCCTCTTAAATGCGGAGATCACAGATCGCCATCGTTCAACGGACCACCCGGTGCACTCTTTTTCGACAAAATCGTTTAAGAAATCATCGAGGTTTTGATCCGGAGGTCGTGTCTTGCCATCGGATTGTGCGTAGCTAGCCACAAACCGTAGAATGAGTTCCAAATCTTCCATCCGTTCGCCCTTAATTTTTCCTTGCGTCGCGGTTTTGAATTCTGAACTTTCTGCGAGCGAACGAACATGGTTTTTCCAATCGCCCACATAGATCGCGTTGCGAATTTCTTGGGCAGTAAGTGGGAGGCCGCCACGGTTGATTCGGGAAAATATGTTGAATTTTACCGCCGGCGGAGTTCCGGCTCTAATGATATGCAATGTGAGTTCTGTCTCATTAATTCGGCGTTGCAGAGGTCGCGGAAGTTCGCCGAACGCCTTTCCATTGAATTCAAAAAATGACTGGAGCTCTCTGAGTCGCAGTGGGTTTAGCTCCCGTTTAACCGCCTTATTGAGTGCTTCGACATTTACGAAATGAGCAATTGCGCAGAGTCTCTGGAGCCCATCGACCACTGTGTAATCGCCGCCTTCGTCCTCGGCAACATATAGGGATGGGATCGGGATTCGAAGAAGTATCGATTCGATAAGGGCACTTTTTGTAGAATCACCCCAGAGGTTGCTCCGGCGTTGGAAATCCGGTGACAGATCAAGTTCGCCTTCCTTTAGGCGCGTAGTAATAGATCCACGGTACGCGCTTGCGTAATGACATCAATTTTGGCGGGGTCGAATGGTGCCAATATGTTGCCATCTTCAGTAGACCGTTCAGCTTCAAGGCCGCTGCCGGTTCCTCCGGAAGTGATTTCCTCCAAAGGAATCTCAATTCCGCTATCGGATTCTGCGAACACTTTATTTTCCATTTGGAACTCGTCCTGTCGCTGGCAGGTGAACGGGGGATTTTATTCTAGATAGCTCCACCAATCGCGGAAAATGGAAGGCCATTAGGGGTAAACCTTTTTCGCTGGTTGTCAGCGACGTCTGCCAACGGCAGCACTCTCGACTAAAAAAGGAACTATCTAGAGCTTCGGGATTGTAGTCTCCAAAGCCCTTGCGCCAAACCGAAGGCACGGCGAGTATACCTTAACCGACTAACCCGACAACCAACATGCCATCTACGAAATGCTCGCCCCAAGGAGATTGTTCAACAAGCTGTTGGACAATTGATCATTGGGGAATGCGCGAGCAAAGGCCCGCGTGACGGAAGTTGCGGCGGTGGCAATGCGTCACGTGGTCAGCTGGTGATGACGCGGATGATGTCGTCGAGTTTGTCGGCGACGGCGATGGGCTGGTTGACATACCGGCCATGCGGTTCGACGCGGGGGGCCTGGTCCTGGACGGCTTTTATGTCTACGCCGGTGTGGTATTTTACCGTGACGTTGGGGTCTTTGAGCTCGTGGCCGGTGAGGATGCAGGCGACGGTTTCGTCGCGGGGAGATGACTTGTTCTTCGAGAAGTTGCGCAGGCCGGCGACGCTGGCGGCGCTGGCGGGCTCGCAGCCGAAGCCGAAGCGGGCGACCATGGCCCGGTGTTCGAGGATTTCTTCGTCGGTGACTTCGCGGACGACGCCGCTCATGAAATGCAGGGCGCGGAGGGCCTTGGGGAGGTTGACGGGGCGGGAGATCTCGATGGCGCTGGCGACGGTGTGGGGGTAGTAGTTGCTTTCGTCCATGGCGGCGTAGAGGCCGGTGATGGCTTTCATATCGACGCGGCCGTCGTTCCAGCGGAGATTCTGGCGGGAGTAGAGCTCGTTGAGGGTGTTGGCGCCGGAGGCGTTGATGACGGCGAGGCGGGGGATTTTGCGGATGAGGCCCAGTTCCTTGAGCTCCATGAAGGCCTTGCCGAATGCGGAGCAGTTGCCGAGGTTGCCGCCGGGGACGATGACCCAGTCGGGGACTTTGCCAGTCGAGGGCCTCGAGGATGCGATACATGATGCTTTTCTGGCCTTCGAGGCGGAAGGGGTTGACGCTGTTCATGAGGTAGATGCCCAGGTCGGTGTCGGCCGAGATTTGGCGGATGCGGCGGAGGCAGGCGTCGAAGTCGCCTTTGATCTGGAGCGTGAGTGCGCCGTAGTCGAGGGCCTGGGAGAGTTTGCCGAGGGAGATTTTGCCGGTGCCGATGAAGACGATGCCCTGCATTTCGGCGAGGGAGGCGAACATGGCGAGGCTGGCGCTGGTGTTGCCGGTGGAGGCGCAGGCGACGCGTTTGGCCTTGACCATGCGGGCATGGGTGAAGGCGGCGGTCATGCCGTTGTCCTTGAAGCTGCCGCTGGGGTTGAGGCCTTCGTACTGAAGCATCAGCTTGCCGGGCCGCATGCCGATCTGCCGGCCGAGGAGGTCGGCCTGTTGCATGCTTGTTCGGCCTTCGCCGATGGAGACCATGTCGTCTTCGGTGTGGTAGAAGGGGAGGAGTTCGCGGAAGCGCCAGACGCCGGAGAAGTCGAGGCGGCCGGCGGTTTCGGTGCCCTTGGTGTTCCAGCGGTGCTCGAAAAAGCTGAGGCTTTTGGGGACGGGGAGGCGTGACCAGTCGTAGCGGATGTCGATGAGGGAGCCGCATTTTTCGCAGGCGGTGCGGACTTCGTCGACGCTGTAGGTGGCGCCGCAATCGGGGTGGATGCATTGCTGATATGCGGCGTCGCTCATGGGGTGCAAGGTTAGCGAGGATGGGCGGGGGGGGGGAAGAGGGGCCGATGCTACGCGATGGTGGTGAACATTTGGCGAAGGGCGTGCGGTGGCTGCCAATCCTGCAGGCGCGGGGGGAAGGCGGTGAGGATGTCGCTCTGGCGTCAATATAGTTTTAACTGCTGCGCTGCACTGGTGTTGCGAGCTTCGCAGCTTGCCCTGGGCGCGATCTTCGGCGCGTTTGTTGCGTATAGATGAGGTAGATTACACAACGATTCTTTTAAGTGCAGAAGGTAAGACGACTATGAGACTCGATAAATTAACAGTGAAGGCTCAGGAGGCGATTCAGCGGGCTCAGGAGTTGGCGCAGAAGCATGACCATGCGGAGTTGCGGCCGCTGCATCTGCTGGCGGCGCTGCTAGGCGAAACCGAAGGGGTGGTTGCGCCGATTCTGCAGAAGCTGGGGGCGAATGCGGGGCGGATTGGGCAGATGGTGAACGGGGAGATGGACCGGTTGCCCAAGGCGACGGGGACGCAGCTTGGGATGGGGCGATCGACGCAGGATGTTTTGAGTGATGCGCAGAAGGAAGCGGACCGGCTGAAGGATGAATACATTTCGACGGAGCATCTTTTGCTGGCGCTGGCGCAGGTGAAGAGCGAGGCGCAAGGAGCTTTTGTCGTTGAACGCGGTGACGCATGATGCGATTCTGAACGCGTTGAAGGATGTGCGGGGCGGGCAGCGGGTGACGGACCAGAACCCGGAGGAGAAGTATCAGGCGCTGGATGCGGTATGGCCGGGATCTGGTGGAGATGGCGCGGCTGGGGAAGCTCGATCCGGTGATTGGGCGGGATGAGGAGATTCGGCGGACGATGCAGGTGTTGTCGCGGCGGACCAAGAACAATCCGGTGCTGATCGGCGAGCCGGGCGTGGGGAAGACGGCGATCGTGGAGGGGCTGGCGATTCGGATGGTGAATGGCGACGTGCCGGCGGGGCTTGCAGAACAAGCGGATTATCGCGCTGGACATGGGGGCGCTGGTGGCGGGGGCCAAGTTTCGCGGGGAATTTGAGGACCGGCTGAAGGCGGTGATTAAGGAAGTGACGCAGAGCGAGGGGCGGGTGATTCTGTTTATTGATGAGTTGCACACGGTGGTTGGGGCCGGGAAGGCGGAGGGGTCGATGGATGCCGGGAATCTGCTGAAGCCGGCGCTGGCGCGTGGGGAACTTCGGACCATCGGCGCTACGACGCTGGATGAATATCGGAAGTACATCGAGAAGGATGCGGCGCTGGAGCGGCGGTTTCAGCCGATTGTGGTGGGGGAGCCGAGCGTGGAAGACACGATTGCGATTTTGCGCGGGCTGAAGCAGCGGTATGAGACGCACCATGGGGTGCGCATTACCGACAGCGCGATCGTGGCGGCGGCGGTGTTGTCGAGCCGGTATATTCAGGATCGATTCCTGCCGGACAAGGCGATTGATTTGATTGATGAGGCGGCGTCGCGGCTGCGGATTGAGAATGATTCGATGCCGGCCGAGCTGGATGAGATTCGGCGGCGGATGATGCAGCTTCAAATTGAGACCGAGGCGCTGCGGCTGGAGAAGGACCCGGCGTCGAAGCAGCAGCTTGCGAAGGCCGAGCGGGAGTTGGCGGAGCTTCAGGAGAAGAACACGCAACTGACAGCGCGGTGGGAGAATGAGGTGGGGGCGATGCGGGCGATGAAGCAGCTTCAGGAGCAGATTGATGCCAAGCAGGTGGAACTGGAGCAGGCGCAGCGGCAATGGGAATTGGGAAGTGGCGGCGCGGATTCAATATGGTGAGATGCGCGAGCTGAATCGGCGGCTGGAGGAGGCCAACGAAAAGCTGCACGAACTGGCCAACGATGGGGAGGCGCTGGTGAAGGAGGAAGTGACGCCGGATGAAATTGCAGAGGTGGTGTCGCGATGGACGGGCGATTCCGGTGAGCCGGATGCTGGAGGGGGAGCGCGAGAAGCTGATGAAGATGGAAGAGCGATTGGGGCATCGGGTGATCGGGCAGGACGAGGCGGTGCGGGCGGTGTCGGATGCGGTGCGGCGGAACCGGGCGGGGCTGGGAGATCCGAACCGGCCGATTGGGTCGTTTATGTTTCTTGGGCCGACGGGCGTGGGGAAGACGGAGCTGTGCAAGGCGCTGGCGGAGTTTTTGTTTGATGATGAGAACGCGATGGTGCGGATCGACATGAGCGAGTTTATGGAGCAGCATTCGGTGGCGCGGCTGATCGGGGCGCCGCCGGGGTATGTGGGGTATGAAGAAGGCGGGCGGCTGACGGAGGCGGTGCGACGGAAGCCGTATTCGGTGATTTTGTTTGATGAAGTGGAGAAGGCGCATCGGGATGTTTTTAACGTGTTGCTGCAGGTGCTGGACGATGGGCGGCTGACGGATGGGCAGGGGCGGACGGTGGATTTTAAGAACAGCGTGATCGTGATGACCAGCAACATTGGATCGTCGGAGATTCAGAAGCTGAATGGTCAGGAGGCGCAGGAATGGGAAGTGGAGGCGGCGGTGAAGGAGATGCTGAAGCAGTATTTCCGGCCGGAATTTTTGAATCGGATCGATGAGATCATCGTGTTTCATCCGCTGACGCGCGAGCAGACCACGCGGATTGTGGATGTGCAGCTTCAGCATTTGTCGAAGCGTCTGGCGAGCCGGAACCTGAAGATGAGCGTGAGCGAGGAGGCGAAGAAGCTGTTGTCGGAGGAAGGGTATGATCCGACGTATGGCGCTCGGCCGCTGAAACGGGTGATCCAGCAGCGGATTGAGAACCCGGTGGCCTCACGGATCCTGAAGGGTGAATATGCTGAAGGGGATACGATTCGGATCGACGTGGAACCGCACCGGCACGACTTCATCTTCTCCAAAGGCGCGGAGGTGGTGGAGGGGGAGTTGGTGGGGAATGCGTAGGGCTGGTGGCGACTGAACCGCGATTGCGGTCCGTCAGCGACAACCACGCGGAACGGAGCCTTGGGCATCCGAGGGGGCGGGGAAGTTCGCAGGACGCTATAATCCTGCCATGCGATCCCCATTTCCCGGCATGGACCCCTACATCGAGCATCCGGGGTTGTGGCCGGATTTTCACCGGTCCTTCATCACCTACCTGCGGGACGCCATCCTGGAACGATTGCCGAATCAATATGATGCCCGGATCGATGAGCAACTGCGGTTAGTGAACTATGACGATGCGGAGACGCGGCGGATTTATCCGGATGTCAGCATCGTTCATGATGCAGCACGACCTGCCGATTCGCATCATCCAGCCACACAAAGTGGCGTCGCCACGCTTGAACCCATCACGGTCTCCGCGCCGGCCATGGCCGAGGTGGCGCGACGTTTGGTTGGAGGTTCGGCGTTTGCCGGAACTTTCAGTGGTGAGCGTGATCGAAGTGCTGTCGCCCTCCAACAAGATCGGGGATGGCTATTGGGAGTACATGGCCCGGCGGCAGGCGGTTCTCGGCAGGCCAGTCAATCTCGTGGAGATCGACCTGCTGATTGGGGGTCGGCGGATGGCGTTGAAGGCGCCGCAAACCCATTACACGGTGCTTATCAGCCGCGCAGACCGCCGGGAAACGGTTGATGTGTATGGATGGGGGCTGCGCGATCCCTTGCCGGTGGTCCCGGTTCCATTGCGATGGCCCGATCCGGATATCTCCGTTGATCTGGGTGAGGTCTTCGACACGGCATATTCGCGCGGACGATACGATCGCGCGGTGCGTTATGAGGGGTTGCCGGCGGCGGGGCTGGAGGAATCGGATGCAGCCTGGGCGTCCAAGTTGCTAACCGCGCAAACAAACGCCACCTGAGACGGGGCGATGTACTGTTGCCAGCAAGTCCACCGGCGGTCTTTCTCAGGCACTCGAAATATTCCACATTGACAGGTCGGCGGCCTAACCTCTATTGTTCGCCTTGGTCAGTTAAGTCGTTGTCTTTGTCTCCCTTATCTCGGAGGACGTATGCGAAAGTTATTGTTGAGCGTCGTGATGTTGGCTGGTGTGGGGTTTACTTTTACAGGGTGCCAATCGCCGCCCAAGAGCGATGAAGCGAAGATGAAGCTTGCGGACAATGTGCAAGCGTCATTGTCGGCCTTGAAGCAGGAGGATCCGGGCTTTGGTTCGTTCCTGAGCAATGCCTATGGGTATGCCGTATTCCCGACCGTGGGCAAGGGCGGCCTGGGCGTGGGCGGTGCTTATGGGCATGGGGAGGTGTTTGAGCAGGGTCAGAAGGTGGGGTACACCGAGTTGACCCAGGCGACGATCGGCCTGCAGGCCGGCGGCCAGGAATATACGGAGGTGATTGCCTTCCAGGACAAGGCGGCCCTTGATCGATTCAAGAGCGGCAAGTTCACGTTTGCGGCCCAGGCGTCGGCCGTGGCGCTGAAATCCGGCGTGGCCACCAATGCCAAGTACACGGACGGCGTTGCCATCTTCACCCACGCTCGAGGCGGGTTGATGGCGGAGGCATCGGTTGGCGGACAAAAGTTTGGATATCAGCCGCTTGGCGCTTCCGCTCCGCCGATGACCAGCAATCCATAAGATGCTGAATGAAGCTTTCTGAAGCACGAAAGGGACGCTCACTTGTTGGGCGTCCCTTTTTTTGTTGTTGAAGAGATCAGCGGGTGGTGACGACGGCGGTGTAGACGTCGAAGGCGAACAGGCCGTTGGGGTTGTCTTTGGTGGAGTTGGAATCGTCGGCCCAGGCGGGGATGAGCTTGTGGTTGAAGAACGCCAGGCCGGTGGAGTCGCCGTAATCGGTGTCATCAGCGCCGTTGGCCCAGCCTTGGAATGAGCCGGCCTTGCTGATGCGCAGATTGGCCTGAAACGATCGGCCGTGGTCGATGCTGACGGCGGCGTATTCCATTGCGCCTTTGTTGTCGGAGCTATCGCGGCAATCGAGCCAGGAGACGCCGACCTGGCCGGTCTTATCATCGACCGCTAAGGCGGGGACGAACTGGCTGTTGGTGGTGTTGTCGTCGTTGACGGTGATGGGCTTGGTCCAGGTGTTGCCGAGATTGGTGGAGTAGCGGAGGAAGATGTCGGTGTCGTAAGGGACGTCGGGATTTTCGTCGACATAGACGAGGTAAAGCCGGCCGCTGGCCGCGCCGCCGCTGCGGTCGAATGCAACTTTTGGTTCGGCATCGATGGTGCGGTCGGGTTGGGCGGGGATGTAGTGGGTGTCGCCGACGGCCGTGGTGGTGGCGAGGATGTCGGCGCCGAAGTCTCTGGCCGTGCCGGCGCCGTCGGCGTCGGTGCAGACGAAAATGGTGGCCGGGCCGGAGGTGTTGATTGGGGCTTCCCAGGTGACAGCAACTTGGCCCTTAGGCCCGACGGCGACACTGGAGTCGCCGCCCGGTTCGCCGCTGACGGTGTTGGGTTTGGAAAAGCCCGACAGCCTGCCGAGGCCCGTGGAGGTGGCGTAGACGATTTTGACGAAGCCGTCGTTGGAATCGGTGTAGCAGATCCAGACCATTTGGTGCGCGTGGTTGCGGGCATCGACGCCGGTGGCCATGTTCGGGTTGTCGATTTGGGCGTTGACGCCGGAAGTGGCCTTCTGGAAGCGGAACGACTTTCCGCCATTGCTGCTGATGCCGGTGATGACGTCGAGTTCGTTGGGGGTGACAGCGCACATGTAACAGATGTAGCAGTTGCCGAAGGCGTCAAAGGAGACGCGGGGATCCGGCCGACCGCTGCCGCCGTTGAAGTGGTCGGTGGCGCCGCCGATGTTGTAGGCGTGCCAGGAGTTGCCGCCATCCAGGCTGTAAGAGACGGTGAGCATGGTGTTGCCGTGGGCGTTGTTCTGGCCAACGGTGACGACGTTTTTGGCGTTGCGCGGGTTGATGGCGATCTGAGCGCGGACCTGGCTGCCGTTCATGCGGGTGGCGTTGCGGAGAGCGCCGAGCGAGAGGCCGGAGGAACGATGGGCCGCGTGGTGGGCGATTCTGGGTTGGATTGGGGCGACGGAGAGAAGACACCGGTCTTCCAGGGCTTCGACGCCATAGCGGGCAGAGAGGTTGGAGGCGACGTCGCGGGGGTGACGCATACTGGCTGTCTTTCGAGGATTCAGGCGCCGACTGGCGGAGGGAACAGCGCCAGCAATATGACATAGTCAGATCAGGAGCATTCCGGGTTCTTCGAGGGTTTCTTTGAGGGTGCGGAGGAAATCGGCGGCGGTTGCGCCGTCTACTACTCTGTGGTCGCAGGAGAGGGTAACGCTCATCATGGTGCGGATGACGATCTGATCGCCTTTGACGACCGCGCGCTTCTCGGCCGCGCCGATGGCGAGGATGCCGACTTCGGGGGGGTTGATGATGGCGCTGAACTCGCGGATGCCGAAGGTGCCGAGGCTGCTGATGGTGAAGGTGGCTTCGGACATTTCTTCGCGCTTCAATCGCTGATCGCGGCCGCGCTTGATGAGATCTTCGCTGCGGACGCGAATATCCTTCAGGCCCATCTGATTGACGCCGCGGAGGACGGGAACGATCAGGCCGTCGGGGATCGAGACGGCGATGCCGAGGTTAACGTCGCCGTAGCGGGTGATCTCACCTTTCTCGGAGTTGAACCGGGCGTTGAGGTCGGGGTGGCGGATGAGCGTGGATGCGACGGCCTTGGTGATGAAGTCGGCGAGAGAGAGGCGGATTTTTTCTTTTTCGAGGCGGCCGTTGAGACGCTCGCGCAGCTGGGCGAGGGCGGTCATGTCGATGTCGATGGTTTCGTAGAAGTGTGGGACGGTCTGCTTGGAGCGGAGGAGCGCGGCCGCGATGGCTGTGCGCATTTTGGTCAGGGGGATGACCTGGGTTTCGCCGCTCAATACCACTGGCGCCAGGATCGGGGCGGGTGCTTGCGCGGCGGCGGGTTCAGCTTTGCCGCCGCCTTTCTCCATGTAGCTGACGATATCGCGCTGGATGATCCGGCCGCCGGGTCCCGAACCGGCGACGCGCGAGGTATCAACGTTGTTGTCGGCGGCGATTCGTTTGGCGAGGGGCGACACTTTGATTCGCGAGTTGCCATTGCCCTGCGGGAGTGGCGGCACGGGATGGCTGCGCTCGCGGGTTGCGCCGTGGCCCACTTCATCGGGCTCGTGGATCTCACTGTTGCTGGCGGCTTCGAGGGTCGCGGTTGCCGTGGGGGGCGCGGTGCGGGAGTCGGCGCTGGAGGCGCTTCAGCTTTGGCGGCGGTTGTGGCCGGGGGTTGAGCGGGCGCTGCGGCCGCGGCGGGTTTGGCATTGCCGCCGGCGTACTTGGCCTTGATCTCGTCGATCTTTTCGCCGGCCTTGGCAATCACGCCAATCAAGGCCCCCACGTTGGCCTTTTCCCCTTCCTTGATGGCGATGTAGGCGAGCGTGCCGGCTTCAAACGCCTCCATGGGCATGGTTGCCTTGTCGGTCTCGATGTCGGCGATTTCTTCACCCTGCTTGACCTTGTCCCCCTCCTTCTTGTTCCATTTGACGAGAGTCCCCTCGGTCATCGTATCGCTCAACTGGGGCATGGTAATTTCGGCGGGCATGACACTCCTTTGACTCTTATCGATAGCAGACTTGCTTTGCGGCCGCGACGATCTGATCGACGCTGGGCATCATTGCCTCTTCGAGGAAGTGGTTGAACGGCACGGGGATCTCGTCGCTGTGAACATATTCGATGGGCGCGTCGAGATAATCGAACAGCGGCTTGTGGATCTTCTGGAGAATGCCAGCGCCCATGCCGCAATAGCCCCAGTCCTCATCGACGATGACGCATCGGTTGGTCTTCTTGACCGAGTTGATGATGGTCTGGGTGTCGAGCGGCCGAAGCGTGCGGAGGTCGATGAGCTCAACGTCGAAACCGTGCTCGTTGACCAGCACGTCCACCGACGGGCGCACCACGCGCTGCAACGGCCGGCCGTAGCTGAGGATGGTGACGTCGGACCCTTCTCGCTCGACGTTGGCTACGCCCAGGGGAAGTGTGAAGTCGGCGTCGTCGGGAACTTCGCCTTTATCGCCGAGCATCTTTTCGTTTTCGAGGAAGATGACGGGGTCATCACAGCGGATGGAGGACTTGAGCAGGCCCTTGGCTTCGGCGGGCGTGGAGGGGGCGACGACGATCAGGCCGGGGATGCGGCTGTAGACCGACTCCATGCGATGGGAGTGGGTGGCGCGCGAGCTGATGGGCGATGCCGTTGCCACCGCGGAAAGTGATGGGGACGCGGTATTGGCCGCCGGACATGTAGCGGACGTTGGCGGCGTTGTTGACGAGTTGATCGAGGCAGACGAGGGTGAACGACCAGCTCATGAACTCGACGATGGGGCGCAGGCCGGCCATGGCTGCGCCGACGCCAAGGCCGGAAAAGGCGGCTTCGCTGATGGGGGTGTCGATGACCCGATCGGGGCCGAAGCGTTCCAGCATTCCCTCAGACACCTTGTAAGCGCCGTTGTATTGAGCGACTTCCTCGCCGATGAGGAAGACTTTATCATCGCGCTCCATCTCCTCGGTCATGGCGGACGGAGGGCTTCACGGAATTGCATCACTGCCATTGGGGTTCACTCACTTTTGGATAGTTCAAGTCGCCGGGTGCGGCAATCTCCACCGCCACGAGTTGATTTGATCGCAGATAGATGGATGCAGCGTCGGGGGGCAAAATGATCACCACCTGCTTGGCCACCGCGACCTGATGGCGGCCGGTCACTTCATAGCGGTCGCCGCTGCTGACGACAATTGAAAAGGGCCGAAACGGTTGGCGATCCAGCGCCTTTTCGATCTCGTCGGTAATGCTGATGCTCTTCAATCATCGGTGATTCGCCATCTTACTGGGGTTGATACGGATATTGCTCCGCGAGCACATCATTGAATCGGTCTTCGAGAGGCGGATGCGGATCGGCGTCGGCCTGGGCGACGGCCTCGTTCACTTCGGCGGTGACTTCTTCCTGCATCGCCTCGATCTGTTCGTCAGTGATGAAGCCCTTTTCGCGAAGGCGTGCGGAGTAGAGGGTGACGGGGTCACGGAGCTTGGCGCGTTCCTGTTCTTCCTTGGTGCGGTACTTGAGGGGATCGGACATGGAGTGGCCACGGAAACGGAAGGTGTCGGCGACGAGATAGCTTGGCCCGTCGCCACGGCGGGCGCGGTCGGCGGCCTCGCCGAATTCGCGGATGACGGTGTCGATGTCGTTGCCGTCGACGTGGCGGTGGGGCATGTTGAAGCCGCAGCCCCGCTGGGCGAGATCTTTGTCGGCGCTGGAGCGCTCGACCTGCGTGCCCATTGCCACGCCGTTATTTTCGACAATAAAAATGGCCGGCACTTTCATCAGGCTGGCCATGTTGAGCGCTTCGTTGAAGGTGCCCTGGTTAATAGCGCCGTCGCCGAAGAGGCAGAAGGTGACGCCGCCGTTTTTCTTGTATTTTTGGGCGAAGGCGAGACCCAGGCCCAGGGGGATATGGCCGCCGACGATGCCGTGACCGCCGTGGTTGCCGACCTCGACGTCGAAGAAGTGCATGGAGCCGCCCTTGCCCTTGGAGCAGCCGGTGACCTTTCCGAACAGCTCGGCCATGCACTCGCGCGGGCTCATGCCAAGGGCGAGGGAGTGGCCATGACAGCGGTAGCCGTTGATGAGGGCATCGCGGGATTTGTCGTAGATGGAGGAGATGCCGACGGCGATGGCTTCCTGGCCGGAGTAAACGTGGCAGAAGCCGCCGATTTTCTGGCCGGGCTTGTGAGTATTCCTGGACGGTGCGTTCCTCGAAGCGGCGGATGAGCATCATCATGCGGAGACGCTCGCGCTCGACCTGGCCGGCGTGGGACGGGGTGACCTTAACTTCCGGCCGTTTCTCGACTTCGTTGGCTACCGGCATGCGACAACTCCACTTGGATGCTACAACCAGACCCCGGCCTTTTGCCCGCTTAAACGGATGGCCCATCAACAACTTCGGCGCTTGGCCTTGGAAGTTTAGTCGATTTTGGCGGCGCTTCAACCCTTAAGCCAATTCCCTGACTATCCCAATCAGCGCTGACGAGCGGACGGCTTGGCGATAGCATACATGCGTGTTTATTGAACAGTGGAGCAGCGGATTCAACGCCTGGGCCGCCTCGCTGGGTGACACCGCAGAGGCATTCCTCCGGTTGGGGTTCTCGGCGATTGCCGGGGCGATGATTGGGCTGGAGCGCGAGGTGCGGGGTCGCAACGCGGGGTTTCGGACCAACCTGCTGTTGTGTCTGGGGTGTGCGATGGCGATGCTGGTTTCGCTGCATGTCGCACAAGTGCAGTTTGCCAAGCCCGGGACTGGCAATGTGGCGCTGGACCCGGCTCGCATTGCTTATGGGGTGATGACGGGCGTTGGCTTCCTGGGGGCGGGGGCGATCATGAAGCATGGCTCGACCGTTCACGGCCTGACCACCGCAGCGGGAATGTGGTGCGTTGCGGCGATTGGATTGGGAATTGGGCTGGGCATCTATTTCATCTCGTTTTTTGGAACGGGTCTGGTTCTGCTGGCGCTTTGGCTGCTGGAGTATCCCGAGAAGTTGATCCCGCGCCGGCATCACAAGGAGATCACGCTGCGCTGTCCGTGGGAGCCGGGAGTGCTTGATGGCGTTGGGGACTGGTTTCGTGCGGATGATGCGCCTGTTACGAAGATCTCGCTTGAACGGGCTGCTCATGATCTGTTCGTTGAGGTCAAGGTCGAAGTAAGCATTTTCGACAGCGCGCTGCGGGAAATGGAACGGGAGTTGGAAAAGCATGGGACTTATGAGCTGCTGGGGCTGGGGGGATCGTGAAATGGCCTGGGGCTGTTTGTCGAGATCGAAGACGAGGATGCAGTGGCCGATGACGGCGTCGGGGTGGCGGTTGCGGAGGGAGCGGTAGGCGTCGAGGTCGAAGTCGTCGTAGACGGCGACGAGGTTTACGGGCGAGAGGATCAGGAGGCCGGATTGGGGCATGGTGGATTTCATGCCCAGGAGTTCCACAGGGTGATGAAGGTAGGTGTGGACGTTCATCTTGTCGTCGCCAAAATAGCTGAGATAGACGGGGCGGCCGGTCTGGGGGTGATCGGTGAGCCAGCGGTCGATCTCTTTGAGGGCTTGGCCCCAGTCGAGGTTGCTGTCGCTGATATCGAGATAAGCATGGGCGCGGGGGAAGTTGATGTAGCTGAGGTAATCGGGGTGGTAAGAGGCGACGTGGGCGGCGGCGACGATCACGCCGGCCCAGGCGGCTATTGTCCAGCCTCGTTTGACGCCGTGGTGGGCGGGATTGGCGGTGGTGGTGGTTTGGTTTTCGCGGACGGCGACTGATCTTGCGGCGAGCATGATCAGGAATGCGTAGGCCGGGAGGAAGTGGCGAAAGCCGATGTCGATGGGGGAGCGGATCAGGAAGAAGAGGTAGGCGGCCAGCGGGAGCAGCAGGCCCCACTCCCGCCAGCGGGGGCGCCAGGTGAGGAGGCTGAGGAGGCCGAGTAATAACACGAAGGCGATGCCAAGCGGCATTTTGTAGGCGGCGACGACGGGGAAGTAATAGGGCCAGCCGTAGTCGCTGTGCTTGCCCAGGAGATAGCCCGGATGGCCAAAGCCGCCGTGGGTAACGCCGGTGGCGAAGGAGCGGACATAGACACCGGCGGGCCAGGTGTGGTTAAAGATTCGGCCTTTCCATGTGATGGGGGGGGCGGTGAGCGGCCAGGCGTTGCTGAGGTCGAAGAGGGTGAGGGCCCAGAAGAAGAAGGCGGCGAGGAGGATGGCGGCGGCGAGGCCGGCAAGCCGGCGGGGCAGGAGGGCTCGCCATTGTTGGCGGGGTTGCTTATGGAGGATGGGGAGGATGATCCACCAGAGGGCGGCGTAGGCGGCGATGATGGCGGGGACGACGATGGCGGTGTGCTTGAGCATGAGGGCCACCACGCAGGCGAGGATCATGGCGATGAGCCGGGGGATGGTGGGGCGTTCGAAGTATCGCCAGGCGAGATAGCAGGCGATGACGATGCCTTCCATGCCCAGGACGTCGAGGGTGATGAGGGAGAGATGGCCGGCGATGGTGGGCTCGATGAGGAGCATGGCGACGGCGAGCCATGCGGAGGCCAGGCCGTAGAGAGAACGCGTCCAGGCGAAGACGACGCCGACAAGAGGCAGGAAGAGGAGGCACTTCCAGATGGCGACGATCATGCGGATGGTGTCGGGGCTGAGGGATTGGACGTCGATGGCGCGGGCGAGATTGCCGGGGCCTGGGCCGGA
Source organism: uncultured Phycisphaerales bacterium (assembly GCA_963788015.1). Lineage (GTDB taxonomy): Bacteria > Planctomycetota > Phycisphaerae > Tepidisphaerales > Tepidisphaeraceae > JBBRHH01. Next base: position 126,588 of record CAWBEY010000001.1, on the reverse strand, counting down.
GCGGCAGCCGATGAGGGCGAGGGGGATGGCCATGATGGCCTCGCCGAGGGGCGGGTCGTTGAGGTCGGTGGATTTGTCATGGGCGAGTGTGCGGGTGAGGAACTTGAGGCCGCGGACGAGGTGGTAGTTTTCGTCCCAGGTGGGGCTGTGGGCGCGGACCATGAGGGCGGCGCGCGGGGTGAGGACGACGAGGGCGAGGAGGAGTGCGAGGAGGAGGTGGGGTTGGGTGCGAGGGGTTGGCATAGTTTGGTGGGTCTTTGTCTGGTGGGTCAATGTATGCGGTGGGGTGGGAAGTTTGAAGTATGAATGAAGAAGGATGAATGGAGGAGAGGGGGAAGGGAGAAGTATGAATGGGGGAGGAGGCGCTGCAATGGGGTTGGTTTGGGGGTAGCTTTTGTTGTCTTGATTGAGTTGCGCCTGGAATTTGGGAGGGGGTGAGGAATGACGAGGGTTTGGGCAAAAGAGGCTTGGAGAAAGTGACAGATGACCGGCACATATGCGACCGGCAATCAACATAAGAACTCCCCGTTTCCTTCCTGGAACCGCCCCTTTCGACGGGGCTCAAGGCGGGCCATTCGACGGGGGGGAGAAGATTCATCACGGAGGCGGGGAGGGGAGGGGGCTTGACTGCGGGTGGTGGCTATATTGCAATTGTTAAGTTTGTGATGAAATCACGGGCGGGACGCCCGTGTTACGGTTGTGGGTGAAGACACGGGCGGGGCGCCCGTGCCACGATTGGGTGCCATGTTTGGGTGACAGGATTGCGTGTGGCGTGACTGCCCGTGCTTTGATTGCCTGTGACTTGATTGCCTGTGACCGGACTGTGGGGCCATCTAGTGGCGGGGTTTGGGTTTGGGTTTTAGGACGTAGGCTACGGTGATGGTGGTGCAGAGGAGGAGGCCGGCGAGGAGGAGGAGGGTGGCGGTGGCCCAGGGACGGGGGGCTTGGATGACTTTGGCGGGGGTGGCGGGGAGGGGTTCGACGACGTTGCTGACGCCGGCGATGGAGGAGACGGCGGGGTCGCCGAAGCGGTATTGCTTGGCCGCGCTGATGGACGGGGCGGGGGCGGTGGCCGGTTTGGTGGTGGCGCCGGTGAGCTCGGTGGTGGGGACTTTCCAGTCGGGGATGAGCTGGGTGCGGAGCTCTTCATAGGGAGCGAACCAGAGGTCGCCGCCGGGCTTGGGGTAGTAGGTGTACAGGTCCTTGAGCTTGGCCTTGACCTCGACGACGAGGTTCTGGGGATTTTTGATTGTGGAGGGGGGCGGAGTCATCTTGGCAATTTCGATGTTGCACCGCATCAGCTTGTACATCGACTCCCAATACTGGACGTTGTAGACGTCAACCATTTCGTGGGTGGTGGGATCGGTCTTGTTGATCATCGGGGTGCCGGTTTTGCCGGCGTCGATCAGCTTGGCGAGGATGGGTTGGGCGGTGACGTAATCGGCCAAGTCGTAGCGCACATAAGCTTCCTGGAGGAGAATGCCCAGGACGTACGGATCGTCGGTCTTCATGTGCTTCTGGTTGACGGCCTTGTCAAACTTGTTGTGCCAGATGGTGAGGAGCTGGTTGAGGAGCTCTTTTTTCTTGGTCTCGTCCTTGGTGAGCCGGGCGGCTTCGAGCTTTACTTTTTCGTCCTGGAGCTCGTAGGCGTCGAGATATTTTTTGATTTCGGGGTTGGTGCTTTTCTGGACGAACTGGACGAGGAAGCCGCTGACCTGGCGCGCTGGGCGGCTAGATCGGAAATGCGATCAATGTCGTTGGCGGCCTTGGCCTTGTTGAACTCTTCGCCCATGTTGTCCATGAGCTGGGTGGCGAAGCCGAGGCCTTGATCGGGCTTCATTTTTTCAACGAGAGAGCCGAGACTGTCGAGGGCTTCGGCGGTGCGCTTGAGGGCGACGAGGGATTTGAAGCGGGTTTCGGAGGCCTCGCCGCGAAGCTTTTGTGCGTCGGGAAGATCGACGATGCGATCTTCAAAGCCCTGGAGCATGTCGAGGGCTTTTTGTGGCATTTGGGGATCGGTGGAGGCCTGGCGGACGGCGAGATCGGCCGCGGTGAGGAGTGCGCCGGCGCGGAGGCTGCGGATGGATTGCTGCTGCTTGACGTCGGCAGTGGCTTTGATGGCGGCGTCGGCCTGGGTGTCCACCAGGGCGGCGAGCTGCTGGATTTTGTCGATGGCGGCCTTCTTTTCGGCTGGGGGCATGCTTGCGCCGGCGATGAAGAGCTTCTGGTTCCAGGCGCTCATTTCCATGTGGCGGGCGTAGAGCAGGCGGGGATCATCGGCCGGGACGCGCTGGAGGAGGCTGATGATTTCCTGGACGCGGCCAAGCATCTGCTGGCGCTGCACGGCCGTTGCGGATGCGCCGCCTGAGGCGGCGTTGCGGCGGAGGAGGATGCGGGCCTTGTCAAAGGCGAGCTCGTTTTTGGAGAACGGTGGCTGAAGGCCGATGTCGCAGAAGCGTTCGTAGGCTTTCTGGATGGCCGGATCGTTGGGGGTGGCCTTGTTGAGATCGGTGACGAGGACGGCGGCATTGGTGAAGGCGCGGTTGCGCAGGTCCTGGTTGTCGTTGAACTTTTCGATGTAGTCCATGTAGGCGTTAGCGCCATCGAGATCTTTGTCGGCCATGTCGTTGAAGAGGCCCAGGAGGAAGGCGGCGGCTTCGACGTCGGGCTTGGGGATGGCGGGCTGGGTGGCGGCGCGGGTGAGGAGTTCTTTGGCGCAGGCGATGGCCTGGGGGAGTTTCTTTTTGCTTTCGTCTACGGAGGCCTGGATGGTTTTGACGGTGGCGGCGTCGTTGGCGGCTTTGGCTTCTTTGAGCTTGGCTTCGAGGCGGTCGATGTCGCGGGCGGTGCCTTCGCCTTTGCCGATGACAGCGCGGAGGGCGGCGGCGTCGAGGACTTTGGGGTTGGTGTCGTCGCCGATTTCGTCGAGCAGGAGCTTGGTGATGACCGGGCGAAGATCGGGGCGGGCCTGCTGGAGGTTCATCAGAACGGTGGTGGCCTGCTGGGAGGCTTTGGGATCGTTCTTAAGCTTGCCTTCGGTTTTGTAGACGCGGTATTCGAAGAAGCCGATCTGGGCTTCGGCGGCTTTCTGGGCCTCCGCGGCGACTTGGGGATTGGGATCCTTGATATTCTTGGCGGCCCAGTCCCTGAGATCGGCGACATCTTTTTTGGCGGTGTCGAGGGTGGATTTGTCCTGGAGGTCGCAGACGGCGCGGAAGTATTTGGCGTCATACTTGGTGGACCAGGTGATGTCTTTTTCGGTTTTGAGAATGGCGTCGAAGAGGACGCGGGCGGCTTTGTAGTCGCCCTTGAGGAGATTGAGCTTGGCCATGCAGAGACGGACGGCGGGCTGGACGCCGCTGTCTTCGGTGTCGTATTCGGTGAGGGCCTTGATGGCTTCGTCGGCGATCTTGGCGCGATCGGGGTCGGCCTGCTCGCGGGCCAGGGCGCGGAGGTAGTCGGTGTTGGACTTGCTGTAGAGGGCGAGATTGCCAGAGAGCGCTGAGCTCGTCCACCGTTTTAAGTCGGACGTCATCGGGGCGGGTGATTTTTGCACCCAGATCATCGGAGGCTTTGGCGAAGCCAGCGGCGGCTTTTTCGTAGAGTTTGGCGATGGCGTCGGCGACGGGCTTGAGATCGGCGCGGGCGTGGGGATCGTCGCCGAAGTATTCGAGCTGGTTTTGGGAGCGGATGGTGCCGATCATCAGGGCGGCGGCGAGATCGTTGAGTTTTTTGGGGTCGCTCAGATTCGCGAGGGCCTTGTCGATGTTGGCGGCGATGGATTTGGCTTTTTCTTCTTTTTTGGCGTCGGTGAGGGTGGATTTGGGGTCGAGGAGTTCTTTGAGGGCGGAGCCGAATTTGTATTCGGGGGCTTTGTCAGCGCCGAGCTGGTATTTGCTGGTGAGGGCGTAGTTGAGGAGGTTGTCGAGCTCGAAGTTGCCCAGGCCGTTGAGGAGCGATTCCTTGTCGTCAAGCATGGCCTTGAGGGTTTTTGGGGCGGCGGGGGCGGCGGCGGGCGGCGCTGTGGGCGGGGTTGCGGATGGCGTTGCGGCGGCGCGGTTGGCGGGAGGCGGGGCCGGGGGAGCGAAGAGACATTGGGCGAGCACAAGAGAGCCGGCGGAGAAGGCCAGCACAGAGCGGATGAGGCCCTGATTTTTGGAATAGTTTTTCATGATGTACCCCAGGGGGTTGTACGCCGCCGTGGGCGGGCGAGGTTCGCGGGAGGCTGTTGGGCTTGCGCGAGCGTCAGCGGGCTTTTGGGCGGGGTGATTTGAATGGCGTTCGTAATTACTCTTTAACTTTTCCGAAGGCGATCTTCGGGTACTGGGCTTCGAGGGCAGCGCCGTAGGCCGTTACGATGTCCTGGTATTTGATGTTGTTGCGGGGATAAATGGTGACCTGGATGTCGTCGTCCTTGACGTTGTCGGCCTTGTAGTCCTGGCGCTTTTTGGCCAGGAAACCTTTAAGCCCGTCGGTGCCGGTCATCTTCAGACCGCCGACGCGGTATTGGCCTGTGCCATCGATCCAGATATCGACTTTACTTTGCTTGAGGGCCGTGGAGCTTTCACTGACCTGGCCGACTTCGGACATGGGCATGTTGCTCTTGAGGAAGTGGGTTGCACCGGTGAAGGTGCCGGTGAGCATCAGGAAGATCAGGATGACCATGACGACGTCGACCAGGGGGGTCATGTTTGGCCCTGAGTCGTAGTGGACTTGTTTGGACTTTCCCATTTTCATGGAGCACCTCGCTTGAAGTTTTTAAAGGGGAGTTTGCTTGCGGGGGGCGGGCGTTATGGTTTGGCCGGATCGCCCTTCGAGGCTTCGAGGTTGTATTCCTTGACCTTGGCGGCGGCGCACGCGAAGAGGACGGGGTTGATGTCGCCGTAGAGCATGTCGCCATCGGCACGGACGATGGCCTTGAGCTCGGGGCGATCTTTCTTCAAGCGGATCAGGAGTTCTTTGAGGTGGTCAAAGTCGTAGCTTTCGAGTGTGCTTTGCCGGGGGTCCATGGCGGTGTAGATGGTGACGTTGTTGACCTTCTTGATGTTGATGGTGAAGGTGTTGCCCATGTCCTTGATTTCGCCGCCGATGATGGATTTGGGCTGATTTTTGATGGCCGGGTCGATGCCGTTGGCGACGCCGATTTTGGCCACCAGCATGTAGAAGATGATGAGGCACATGACGATGTCGATGAGGGGTGTGACGTTGACACCGCCTTCTTTCATTTCGGGCATTGAATGCTTGCGCATATGTAGCTCCTTGCGAGTGGAGGGGAGGGAATGAGAGGACACGCCAGGGATCGGCTGCGCGGTATGCGCGGCAGATCCCTGGCCGGCACGAGGCGGTTTATCCTTGTGCGGGGATCGGGGGGGCGGGGATGGGAGCTTTGCGCACGGCGGGGGCGACGGAGGGGGTTGCGCCGGTGCGGGCGGCCTGGGAGACGGCACTCTTTTCGGTGGGCTTGATGGCCAGAAGGAGTTCTTCGGCCAGCAGCGCGCCCGAGACGGTGAGGCGGTCAACCATGGTGCGGAGGACGCCGAAGGAGGCGAGGCAGGGGATGGCGAGGAGCAGGCCGAGCATGGTGTGGCAAAGGGCCTGGGAGATGCCGCCGGCGAGCTTGCCGGGGTCGGCCTGGCCGCCGGATTCGGTCATGGCCTGGAAGGCGTTAATCATGCCCAGCACGGTGCCCAGAAGGCCCAGGAGCGGCCCGAGGTTGCCGATGATGTTGAGGAACTCGATTTTGCGGAACTGGTCGGCGGTTTGTTCGCCGAGGGAGGTTTCCATGGCTTCCTTCATGGCCGGGAAGCTTGGGGCGCGTTTGAGGGCGGGGTTGAGGGCGCGGCTGATGAAGCTGGGGTCGGTTTCGGTGAACTCGATGAGTTCCTTGAACTGACGGTTGGCGATGAGCTCGCGCATGTGGTTGGTGGTGGCTTCGGGCATCATGACGCTGCGGCGGTTCTTGATGAAGCCCTGGATGATGAGGGTGACGCCAAAGATGGAGCAGATACCCACGAGCACCGCGACGAAGTCGATGTTGTGGATGATGAGGCTGAAGGGGTTGCTGTGATGGACGGGTTCGCCGCCCGCACCCGGCTCGCCTTCGGCCCAGCTATTGGAAGCGGTGATGGAGATACAGACTGCTCCGAGGAGCAGGCAGAAGAACAGGACTCGGCCTTTTGAAAAGGAACGCATGGAACAATCCTCTTCTCCCGTGACGGGAGATTTATTACAGCACTCCTTGAGAGACTCGATGGCTGGAGCCGATCTCACTCGCTCGATCGTTCTTCTTCAGAGTAGGGAGGTCCGGGGGATGCAGTGGGCAGGAGAGTCGGCCGGAAACTACGTCTCTGGCACCGACTCAGCACCGCGCTGGTCCGATTCCCAGCTCCCTTAGCTGTTTATACACAAGATTTTGGGGGGCGGGAAAAGCGCATCCGCCCGTTTTCGAGGTGGCCCTCGCATCGATAAACCTATCGCAATTTGCTGTTGCGCAGGGGTTTGGTTGATCCTCATGCGCGCATTACGGCAATGCGCGTTAAGCCATTCGTTCAAACACAGGGACTATTTCTCGGTGACTTTCTTGAAGACGCCGCCGTTGTCGGTGGCAATTTTGGTCAATACCTTTTCGGGATCTTCACTTGCGCTGGTGATGAAGGCGATGGTATTGATTTTTACTTTGTGATCTTTGTTGTGCTCGGCGATCCACTTGACCACGGCGTCGTTGTCGTCGAAATCGCCGTCGGTAAGGAGGAAGATCAGCTGGGGCTTTTCCTTGAAAGCCAGCTCAAGGGCGGGGATGGGATTGGTTTGGGCGCGGGGGGAGACGCTTTCGACAAACTTGGCGCATTTTTCCTTGTTCTCCGCGCTGGCGGGGATCAGGACATCGCCGGTAGTGAGGCCCTTCTTTTCAGATTCCTGGAAGAAGATGACGTTGAAGAATTGCTGGCCGGTCTTGAGGGAGCTGACGGATTTGACGATTTCCATGCGGAGTTCGTCGAAGCGGGAGAGCATGGAGCCGGAGGCGTCGCAGACGTATGCGATTTGGCGGGCGTTGCCGTGGGAGCCCATGAAGCTGGACTTGGGTCCGATGCCGCCGCCGCCGCCGGGCCGGCCAAAGGGTGCGAGTGCGCCGCCGGATTCACCTTCACCGCCGCCGGAGGCATCGCCGGTTCCGCCGGTGGCTTTGCCCGCGCCTTTGCCGGCGCTGACGGTTTTGCCCATGGAGATGGTGAGGGCGTCGGTGCTGGTTTCGCCCGCGCCGCCGCCGGGCATGACTTCGGCCTGGCTCTGGGTGTCTTTGTTGGCGATGCCCTTAGCGTCGGGGACGTTGTATTGATCCTGGGCGGCGTCGCGCGAGGCGTCGCTGCCGGTGCCGGGATGGGGGATGCCGCCGACGTCGCCATCGTTGATATCGCTGCTGGGGATGATGACTTCTTCCCTCTGGGCGCTGACGATGGCCTGGACGGCTTTGAAGGTGAGGAAGCCGATGACCAGGAGGCCAACGTGGAGCATGAGGGAGGTGACGAAGGGCATCACTTCCTGGACGAAGGGCTTTTGCCAGAAGGACATTGGCACGGCCGGCTCTTGCTCTTCGGGATTTTCGGGATCAGCGCCGGGCGCAACGGGAGCACCGGCGATAGGGGGTGGGGGAGCGACTTTGGGGGTGGGGCCTTTGAAGCTTGTGGAGCTCGCGGCAGGGTATATGTCGGAGCAGCGCCGATGGGTGTGGGGGGAGCGCCTGGAATTTTTGGGACGGGGGGAGGCTGAATGGCCATTCTCGTATCTCCTGGCTGTGGTAGCTGGTGAAGCTATCCGCGAATGAAGGTAGGAATGAGCCGCAACTTTTTGGCTGCGGTGCTTTTCCGCCAACGCCGATTGTAACAGATTATTTTGTGAGTGCCAATATATTTACGCGGCCGGGGTTTTTTCTGGATTTCCTGACGTTATGAGGGGCGATTTTGTTCGTTGTCGGAGGGGGAGAAAGGCGTTGGAGGTTCGTCCAGGGGGACCTGTTCGTCGGGTTCGTCTTCGGTGTCGTTGTGAAAATGACTTGGCCGGGGGCGGGGAGGGACTTGCCGGTAGAGATCGGCGATCCATCGGCGGAGGATGAAATAGCCAAACATGAGGATGAAGAAGGCGCCGATGGCAATTTGCTGCCGGGTTGTCATGGCGAACCTCCTGTCGCGAAGAATGGAGGGGACTACAGGGGCCACGGGGCATCGTACCCGCTCCTGCCACAATGGCAACGGGAGTTTTGACGACTGCCAGCCTGACAGTTGGCGGGGGCGTGGCTAGAAGGCGGCAGAGTTTGGGGTGCTACGTAAGTTAATGCTGTTGTGTAGGTTGTAGATTGGAACGGTAGCGGTGGTGGATGGTATCGGGTTTGTTTAGGCCGCTTGTAGGACGTGGCGGCGTCGCCGTTTGGTTTTGGGAACATTTCCCGGCAGTGGGTCGCCTCATTCAGCAGCACGAGATTCACAAAAGACTATTCGCGAAAGGAGACGAGTTATGGCGGCTAAAATGCTGTCCTTCGACAGTGAGGCGCGCAAATCCCTTCTCATTGGGGTCAACAAACTGGCCAGGGCCGTGAAAGCGACCCTTGGACCGCGCGGGCGGAATGCTGTTATTGATAAGGGGTGGGGCGCTCCCAACATTACCAAGGATGGCGTGACGGTCGCCGAGGAAGTGGACCTTCGGGACAAGTTCGAGAATATTGGCGCGCGGCTGGTGCGTGAAGCGGCCACCAAGACCAGCGACGTGGCCGGCGACGGCACGACGACGGCGACGGTGTTGGCCGAGGCGATCTTCACCGAAGGCTATCGCAACCTGACGGCCGGCGCGGATGCGATGGCGCTGGCGCGGGGGATTCGCAAGGCGATCATCGCCGTGACGGCGGATTTGAAGCGGCAATCGAAGCCGATCAGCGGCAAGGCGGACATTGCCAATGTCGCGACGATCTCGGCGAACAACGACCGGGAAATCGGCAACATCATGGCCGACGCGTTTGAGCGGGTGGGCAAGGACGGCGTGATTACGGTTGAGGAAGGCAAGAGCCTCGACACTTACGTGGACGTCGTGGAAGGGATGCAGTTTGACCGTGGGTTTTTGTCGCCCAACTTCATCACCAATCCTGATGAGATGACGGTTGAGCTGGATAAGTGTCTGGTGCTGGTTTACGAGGACAAGATTTCGGCGGCCAACAAGCTGATTCCGCTGCTGGAGAAGATTCAGAAGGCCAAGAAGCCGCTGCTGATTATCGCCGAGGACATCGAAGGCGAGGCGTTGGCGACGCTGGTGGTGAACAAGCTGCGGGGGATTTTGAATATCGCGGCCGTGAAAGCGCCCGGGTATGGGGATCGGCGTAAGGCGATGCTGGAGGATATTGCGATCCTGACCGGCGGCCAGGCGATTATGAAGGATTTGGGCGTTGAGCTGGACAAGGTGGAAGTGAGCCAGCTCGGACAGGCCAAGCACATCCGCATCGACAACGACAACACAACGATCATTGAAGGGGCAGGGAGCAGCGAGGCGATTCAAGGCCGGATCGCTCAGATTCGGCGCGAGATTGAGATTACGACATCGGATTACGATCGCGAAAAGCTGCAGGAGCGGCTTGCGAAGCTGGCCGGCGGCGTGGCGCAGATTAACGTTGGCGCTGCGACCGAGGCTGAGCTGAAGGAAAAGAAGTCGCGCATCGAGGATGCGTTGCACGCGACGCGAGCGGCCGTGGAAGAAGGCGTTGTGGCCGGCGGCGGCGTGGCGCTGATTCGGCGCTGAAGGCGCTTAACGGCGGCAGCAACCTCAAGCTGGAAGGCGATGAGGCGGCCGGCGTGAAGATCATTCGCACGGCGCTGACGGTTCCGCTTCGGACCATCGCGGAGAACGCGGGTACGAGCGGCAGCGTGGTGGTGCGGCGGGTGATGGAATCGAAGGACAACCAGGGCTACAACGCGTTGACGGATGATTACGTGGACGTGGTGAAGGCCGGGATTATCACGCCGACGAAGGTGGAGCGGACCGCGCTTCAGAACGCGTCGGAAGTGGCGATTTTGCTGTTGACGACGGACTGCATCGTGGTGGAAGCGCCGAAGAAAGAAGCCGACGGCGGCGGCCATGGACATGACCATGGCGGCGGCATGGGTGGGATGGGCGGCATGGGTGGGATGGATGACATGATGTGATGAGTCCTTCGGCAGAACGAGGATGTGATGCCAACGGTTCTGACGGATGGCCCGTATCGTTTTCATTTTTATGCTGCTGATCGGAAAGAGCCACCTCACGTTCACGTCGAGCGCGATGCTAACAGCATCAAGGTTTGGCTTGAGTCGTTGGATGTGGCGGCAAATCACGGGTTTCGCGGTTCTGAGGCTCGTCGGATATTACACTTGGTGAGAGACAAGCAGCAGGTCTTGTTGAGGTTGTGGCATGAATACTTTCGCCCATAAGAGCGTGCCAAGAAAGAACGTTGAGGCGCCGCGGGCTGGCTATGTGATTGTGAGCGATACTTCTCTCACGACTAGGCTAGTTGATGGGCGGACGATAGAGGTGCCTCTGAACTGGTATCCGCGGCTTGTGAACGCCACTCCGGCGGAACGGAATAATTGGAGACTTAGTGGCAGAGGGATCGGCATCCATTGGCCTGACGTTGATGAAGACATCAGCGTCGAAGGTTTGATCGCCGGCCGAAGATCAATGGAAAGTGCGAAGTCGTTTCGACGCTTTTTAGATCAGCGTTCGCGAGGTGAGCGGCCGACGTTGGAAGGTTGGCTTAAGGATGGCCCTGCCGCGAAGAAAAAGAAGTCCGCATGACTGCGGGCACTCGATGGAAATTCTTCTGAGGAAAACATTATGAAACTGAAACCCCTGGCAGATCGTGTGATTGTGAAGCAGTCGGAGGCCGAGGAGAAGACCGCTAGCGGGATTCTTCTGCCGGATACGGCCAAGGAAAAGCCCACCAAGGGCAAGGTGATTGCCGTTGGTCCGGGCAAGCTGGATGACAACGGGAAGCGCATGGAGATCGGCGTTCGGGCCGGCGACAGCGTTTATTATGGCAAGTACTCGGGCACCGACGTGGAAGTCGATGGCGAGAAGCTGGTCATTTTGCGAGAGACGGATCTTCTGGGCGTGTTGGAGTAATAAAGTAACCACGGAGGCACGGAGACACGGAGATTACTTCAACTCTCATCTGTGCCGCATCCGTGTTTCGTTTCTTCGTGCCTCCGTGTCTCCGTGGTGAAATTGATCTCGAATTGGAGCGAATATTATGGCGACGAAGCAAATGAAATTTGGTGTGGACGCCCGGGCTGAAATTGGCGCGGGATTGTCGCAGTTGGCCAGGGCGGTGAAGGCGACGCTCGGGCCGCGCGGGCGGAATGTTATCCTTCACAAGAGCTTCGGCTCGCCGCGCATCACCAAGGACGGCGTAACGGTTTCGAAAGAAGTGGAACTGCCGCAGCCATTTGAGAACATGGGCGCAAAGCTCATCAACATGGTGGCGAGCAAGACGGGCGACGTGGCCGGCGACGGCACCACGACTGCGACGGTTCTCGCGGAAGCGATCTATAAGGAAGGCCTGAAGTATGTGACCGCGGGTGTAAATCCGGTTCACATCCAGCGCGGGATTTTGAAGGCGGCCGAGGTGGCGGCCGACGCGATCACGGCGTTGTCGAAGAAGGTCAAAGGGCGCGAGGACTACAAGCGCATTGCGACGATCAGCGCCAATGGCGATGAGCACATCGGCGATCTGATGGCCGACGCGATGGAGAAGGTTGGCAAGGAAGGCGTGATCACGGTTGATGAAGGCAAGAGCACGGAATCGGTGCTCGAGTACACGGAGGGGATGCAGTTTGATAAGGGGTATCTGTCGCCGTACTTCATGACCAATCCGACGACGCTGGAGGCGGAGCTGGAAAATGCGCTGATCCTGATTCACGAGAAGAAGATCAGCAATCTGGCCGAGCTTCTGCCGCTGCTGAATAAGATCGTAACGTCGAGCCGGCCGCTGCTGATCATTGCCGAGGACGTGGAGTCCGAGGCGCTTGCGGCGCTGGTGGTGAACCGTCTGCGCGGCGTGTTGAACGTTTGCGCGGTGAAGGCCCCTGGGTTTGGGGATCGGCGCAAGGCGCTGATGGGCGACATTGCTGTCGTCACCGGCGGCAAGTTCATCAGTGAGGACCTTGGGTTGAAGCTGGAGAACGTCGAGATTGAAGATCTCGGCACGGCCAAGCGGGTTGTGATTGACAAGGACAAGACGCTGATTATTGAAGGGGCCGGCAAGCGGAAAGACATTGAAGGCCGGGTGGAGCAGATTCGTCAGCAGGTTGAGAAGACAACCAGCGACTATGACCGCGAGAAACTGCAGGAGCGTCTGGCGAAGCTGACGGGCGGCGTGGCCGTTATTCGCGCCGGCGCGACCACCGAAACGGAAATGAAGGAGCGCAAGGATTTGATCGACGATGCGCTGCACGCGACCAAGGCGGCGGCCGAGGAAGGGATCGTGCCGGGCGGCGGCGTGGCGTTTATCCGGGCAATTGCGGCGGTCGAAAGCGCCAAGGGCAAGGCCAAGGGCGATGAGAAGCTGGGCTTTGACATTCTGGCGCAGGCGCTGCGGCGCCGGCGTGCCAGATCGCTGAGAATGCCGGGGACGATGGGGAGGTGGTGGTGGCGCAAGTGCTGGAAAACCGCAACCCCAACTACGGCTACAACGCCGCGACCGGCGAGTACGTTGACATGCTTAAGGCCGGTATCATTGATCCGACGAAGGTGGCTCGGACGGCGCTTCTCAATGCGGCCAGCGCGATTGGGCTGGCGTTGACGACGGATGTGCTGCTGACGGAACTGAAGGAGAGGAAGGGTGAGGAAGGCGTGCCGGTGACCGGCGCCGTTTCATAACGCGGAGTCACTACGAATGTGCGGGATGAGGACACGAGTGCCGGTACAACCTGGTCTTCGTGTCTTTGTCCTTTTTGGAGAATCGCTATGCACAAGGGCGATGTACATTCACGCTGCTTATCATTCGAGCATATGATTCTGTCGGCCCCGATTACGAGCCGGCGCTGAGGCGGGTTGATGCAGAGGACGGTACTTATGCTGCAAACGGTTGAAGCAAACATAGATGACAAAGGGTCGATCCATCTTCTCGAGCCGGTTCGGGTCGTTGGAGGCGCGGCGCGCATTGGTGACGATTCTTGACGACGACGCGATCGACGGGATTACGATGTTGAGCGAACCGTCGTTGTCGGAAGACTGGAACCGACCCGAGGAGGATCAGGCATGGTCGCACCTTCAGCGGGGGCGGTAGTCCTTGTGCCATTTCCTTTCAGCATGAAGGATGACCGTGGCCGCAGCTAAACGAGATTATTATGAGGTTCTCGCCGTCGCCCGCACCGCGGACGCCGATGAGATCAAGCGCTCCTACCGCAAGCTGGCGATGAAATATCATCCCGACCGCGCGGAAGGGGATAAGGCGCAGGCCGAGGTTCATTTCAAGGAATGTGCTGAGGCGTACGAGGTGTTGTCGGATCCGGCCAAGCGGCAGCGGTACGATCAATATGGCCATCAAGGGGTCAACGCCCATCACGATTTCTCTCACATGGATGTGTCGGACATCTTCTCGATGTTCGACGACATCTTTGGCGGAGGAGGCGGCCGGCGCGGCGGCGGGACGGCGACGCGCAGGCGCGGGCAGCGCGGGTTTGATCTCGAAACGCAGGTGGAGTTGACGCTGCAGGAAGTGGCGACCGGCACGGAAAAAACCATCGAGTTTGAGCGGCAGGATGCGTGCGAGACGTGTAAAGGTTCGGGGGCCAAGCCGGGATCGAATCCGGTTGTCTGCCCGCAGTGCGGCGGGCAGGGGCGCGTGGCGCAGCAGGGGTTTGGCGGCATGTTCCGCATGGTGACGACCTGCCCCAATTGCCGGGGGCGCGGAACTGTGGTGAAGGAACATTGCTCAAGCTGCGGCGGCACCGGCCGGCAGATGCGCAAGCGCGTGGTGAAGATTCAGATCCCGCCGGGCGTCCATGAGGGGCAGGCGGTTCGGCTGGCGGGCGAAGGGGAGCCGGGCGATGAGAATGGCCCGGCCGGTGATTTGCATTGTTATATCGCGGTCAAGGCCCATACGCTGTTCAGCCGCCACAACAACGACCTGGTGTGTCAGGTGCCGATTTCGTTCACGCAGGCGTCGCTTGGCGCGTAAGATTGACGTGCCGACGCTGGAGGGCAAGGAGCAGATCGAACTGCCGCCGGGATCGCAGCACGGCGAGGTGTTCAAGCTGAAAGGCCGGGGCCTGCCGGATATCCGCACGCGGCGCAGTGGGGATGAGCTGGTGCAGATTGTGATTGAGATTCCCAGAAAGCTCACGGAGAAGCAGAAGAATTTGCTTCGGGAATTCGCGGTGACGGAAGAATCGTCGGTGATGCCGCAGCGGAAGGGATTTATGGACAAGCTGAAGCAGATGTTTACCGGGGACGAATGAGGCGGTTGCGATGCACGGCCATTGCTGGCGCGGCTTTCGCAAGTGCTTAGCGATGTGCGGCGTTAGAATCGCGACCTGATTTCAAGCGACGCAAGCGAGGAGATATGCCATGAATGATGAACTCGACGAGGAACAAGGGGCCCAGGAAAACTTCGGCGACAGCGCCGACGATGCGGTCGGCACATTGGAGGCCGACTTGCGAAAGCTGCAGGAGGAGCGAAACACGCTGTTCCAGCAGTTGGCGCAGGTGCAGGCGGATTTTGGCAATGCGCGAAAGCGGCTGGAGACGGAGAAACAGCAGCAGATTCAGTATGCCAACAGCAACCTGATTAAGAGCCTGTTGCCGGTGATCGACAACTTTGAGCGGGCGCTGGAGGTCGATCCGGCCAAGAGCGACCCGGCCACGCTGCTGAAGGGGATGCAGATCGTGCATGACCTGCTCATCAAGGTGCTGAACAGCCAGAACGTGGAAGAAATCGCGCCGCAGCCTGGGACGCCGTTTGATCCGAATCAACATGAAGCGCTGATGCAGCAGCCAACCGATCAGTATAAAGAGCCGGCCGTGACGCAGTTGCTGCAGAAGGGGTATTCGCTGCAGGGGCGGATTCTCAGGCCCGCGCAGGTGGCCGTGAGCCGGACGTCGTGAGGGGTGTGAAACACAATGGACACTGATGCCAACATACGAATACAAATGTGATGCGTGCGGTGCGGCCTTTGAGCGATTTCAGTCGATCATGGCCGCGCCGATCAAGAAATGCCCGACGTGCGGGAAGAACAAGGTGCGCCGATTGATTGGGATGGGTGCGGGCCTGATTTTCAAGGGGAGTGGGTTTTACATTACCGATTATCGCTCGGAGGGATACAAGGACAAAGCCAAGGCGGATGCGCCGGCAAGCGCGGACGCGAAGACGGAGGGCACGGAAAAAAAGCCGGCCGCTGGCGAGGCGGCGAGTGGGCAGGCGAGAACTGATAAGGGTAGCGCACCCGCGGCGGCCCCGGCCACATCGCCACCGCCACCCCCGCCGCCCCCTCCGCCTGAGTCGAAAGATTCATCGAAGCGTGGGAAGAAGTGATGGTGGCGAGATGACCACCAAATGCCCCATCTGTGGCAAGAGCATCGACTCGGCCGATGCAGCGAGCGATCGCAAGGCATTTCCGTTCTGCAGCGAGCGGTGCAAGCTGGTTGATCTGGGAAGATGGCTGGACGGGAAGTATCAGATTCCGGTGCGTGAGGAGGATGATGAGGGGGAGATGCCGCCGGGCGATTTGGAGGAGTAGGCGGAGATTCAGGCGTCAAACAGTGGATAGGTTTGCGCGGCAGAATACGATAGTTGCTCGACTTAGCGTTAGCACTATAATGCTGAGCAATGTGGGTGGATGCGGAAGAACGTGCAACGAGCAACCGCTTCCACGTGATTTTACGAAGGGAAAGGAGCTACGGCCCATGGCGGATGAACCGCACGTGATCCGTGGGATCAATTGGCGTGAGACGTTTCCGTGGACGCATATCTTTCGCGGATTTCGTGTCGCAATTCACCCCTCGAAGTTGGTGCTGGCGCTGATCGCCATCACCATTGTGTACGCCGGCGGACGGATTTTAGACGCAATGTGGGGGCGCACTCCAGAGGCGTGCCCAACGAGGTGTCTCTTTACGAATCGATGGGGGATTCGCTTCCCGAAGGCGCGGGCGGCCGCGCGCACGGACGTTGAGCAGCGGTACGCGCAGATGCTGCTGGATCAGAAGGTCCTCAACAACGCCGATGACGCCAAAAAAGCCGCGGAGAAGGAAGAGAAGTACGGCGAGCTGAAGGACAAGATCGTCGCCACGCGCACCGACGCCGCCAAGGCGGCCGAGGACGTGCACACGAAGGCAATCGAGGCGGCCAAGAACTCAGATTCGGCAGCTCGTAAGAAGGCGGAGAAGGATGCGGATGATGCGCGGCGCCAGACGGTGTCGGCGGCATACGACCGCGCTGATGGGCAGCTTGCGCGGCCCGGCAAATCAAGGGCGAATCGCTGCTCGATCTGTATCTGGGTTATGAGATTTCGCGCATCAATGACGTCGTCAAAGGCGTGCTGGATTGGAACTGGACTGGCGGAATGCGCTCGCGGAGCGAGGCGCTGGCGGGTGTGGACGAGGGTTCGATCCCCAACAGCCGGGCGATGGCCGCTCTGGCGAGGGCGGGGGCGGCGCAGGCTTTGGTCGAACCGCCGGGAGTGCTGATCTCTGTCGTGCGCTTCTTTGCCGTTGGCCCGTCGTGGGCGCTGCGGTATCACCCGGGTTATTTCATCCCGTGGTTTATCCTGTTCCTGGCGGTGTGGGCGATTTTTGGCGGCGCGATCACACGCGTCGCGGCCGTGCATATCGCGCGGGAAGAGAAGATCTCCATTCGTCAGGCGCTCAAGTTCTCGATGGGCAAGTTCCTGAGCTTCTTTTTCGCCCCGCTTATTCCGCTGGCCATCGTTCTGGTGGTTGGGATTCTGGTGGCGATTGGCGGCCTGATTGTGAACATCCCGCTGGTGGGCCCGCCCATCGTGGGCATCGTCTTCTTCCTGGCCATCGCGGCCGGGTTTGTAATGACGCTGGTCCTGCTGGGAACCGTTGGCGGCTTTGACTTGATGTATCCGACGATTGCGGTCGAAGGCTCCGACAGCTTTGACGCCATCAGTCGCTCGTTCAGCTACGTGTACGCCCGGCCGTGGCGGATGCTGTTTTACACGCTGCTGGCCATCGTGTACGGCGCGTTGTCCTACCTGTTTGTGCGGCTGTTTATCTACCTGACGCTGGCGTTGACGCATTACTTTGTCGGGTGGTGGATTTTCCGAAGCGCTGACAACTACCAAGCGCTGTGGCCGGTGATGTGGGGTGGGCCGCAGTTCTGGAACCTGCCGTACATGCCCGAGAACAGCGCCCTGAGCGGCGGGCACTGGCTGGGCGCGACGTTGATCGCGATCTGGGTTTACCTGACCATTTCGATGATGGGCGCGTTTGTAATGAGCTTCTACTTCTCGGTGAACACGCTCATTTATTATCTGCTCCGCAACGACGTGGATGCGACGGAGATGGATGATGTGTATCTGGAGCAGCCCGAAGAAGATTTTTCGGAGACAACCGCAAGCCCGACGGTGGCCAGCACGCCAACGCCGGCGCCAATAACACCGTCACCGGTGATCGAGCCGCCACTGGGCGGCGGGGCACACGTGATTGAAGCGCCGCCGCCGACGCCGCCGATTGAACCGCCGCCTGACGTGGTTTGATTTAGCGTGGTGCGAAAAAAAATAGAACGGACGGCTCCTTGAGGGCCGTCCGTTCTCGTTGATGCAACTAAAAATATGGGATTGGGTTTGCGGGTGGGTCAGTTGGAATCTGTGGAGGTGGGCGCGTTGTGGGCGCGGAGGCGTGGCCTGTCCAGCGACAATTAAAAACCAGCATGACCATGGGGCTCCGTTCTTCCGCGTGTGTTGCACCTGTGGAGCGACCGGTGGGTAAAACAGACGTTGGGCGGTTGATGCAAGGGTGTGACAAGGTGCTGGTGTACTGAATGACTCTCGAAGGAGCAGGAACTGGTGAAAAATGCACTGATCTACTGATTCCCCTTTTCTGCGTTGGAACTTTTTGGTGAGGTTTACCACTTTCGTTGCGGAGCCAGTAGCCGGCGTGGCGGGGATGTCGAGTTTGTCGGTGGGGTCGGCGGCGAGGCAGCGGCGCGACGATGGAAACAGGAATTCAGCGAGTGATGATCAGGAATCGAGCCTGAAAACATCGAGAGGGCCAATCCAGAGAGACTGCCGATGCGGGTCGGTTCAGTAGATGTACTGATGTAACGGGGTATGGCACCTGTTAACATCCTCGCACTGCCGTGGGGCAACAAGTCGGGCAAGAGGGCGGCCAGCTCCCTGCAGCCGCTACACTCCTCATTCAAGAATCACGAATCCATGACACATCCGTCCAGACGTAATCGCGCCACTCGATTGTACTGCGCTTGCGTTGAAGTTCTGGAATCGCGGCAGATGCTTTCCTCAGCAACCCCGGTCGGCCTCACCCCCGACCAGATCCGTCACGCTTATGGGATCGACCACATCACCTTCGGCAATGGATCGATTGTCGGCAACGGGGCCGGCCAGATCATCGCAATCGTCTCCGCCTACGACAACCCCCGCTTGGTCAACAGCACGTCCGCAAATTTTGGAAGCAGTGACCTTGCCATGTTCGATCAGCAATTCGGCATTGTAGATCCCCCGTCGTTTGAAAAACTGACCGACTACGGAGGAATTCCCAACTGGCCGAGCAATCCGGCCTGGGCCAACGAAAGCGCCCTGGACGTCGAATGGGTTCACGCCCTGGCGCCCAAAGCCAAAATTCTCCTCATCGAAACAGAACGTCCCGAATTCCTGGCCCATGCCGCCGCATTCGCCAGGTCGTGGACAGGCGTCTCCGTCGTCTCCATGAGTTTCGGATCTCAACTCCTGCTGGACAATGCGCGCACTGACACCATCTTCACCACTCCAACTGGCCACAACGGCGTCACCTTCGTCGCCTCCAAAGGCGACCTCACCTTCGGCGGCAATTATCCTGCAAGTTCACCCAATGTAGTCTCCGTCGGCGGAACGGCACTAACTCTCGCCAACGGCGAATACGCCGGCGAGACTGGATGGGGCACCACCGACGGCAGCATCAGCACCTTTGTATCCAAGCCCGCGTACCAGGCATTGCTCACCCAAAGCGCTACGCAACGCACTGTTCCCGACGTCTCTTTCGTAGCCGATCCAAACACAGGGCCGGCCGTCTACGACTCGTTCAACAACGGATCCGATACCCCATGGACCGTTTCGGCCGGCACCAGTTTCGCCGCGCCTGCGTGGGCAGCATTGATCGCCGTCGCCAACCAGGGCCGCGTCGCCGCCGGCCTCGAAACACTTGACGGCGTCAGCCAAACCCTCCCCTATCTCTATCAACTCCCCAGCACCGACTTCCACGACATCACCACCGGCGATGGAGCAGCCCCCGGATATGACCTGGTAGCCGGCCTGGGCTCTCCCGTTGCCAACCTGCTCGTTGGCGATTTGGCGACAACATCAACAACCCAGCTTTCAGGCAACGTTTTCAATGACGCAGACCGTGACGGCGATGCAGGACTTTACGAACCCGGTTTAAAAGGTTGGACGGTGTATATCGACGCCGACAATGATGGGCAGCTCGATCATGGCGAGCAAAGCACCCTCACCGACGATGTGGGCAACTACGTCTTCTCAAATCTTCCCACCGGGGATTATATCGTTCGAGAAGTAGCGCCCGCCGACTGGTCGCTAACCACGCCATCGCCCGCACCAATCCATCTGATCCACGGGCACGCTGTCGCCGGGATCAACTTTGCAAATGCGGATCACACCTACTCCATCTCAGGCACCGTCTTCAATGACGTCAGCGGCGATGGCGAGCAACAGGACGATGAACCGCCGCTCCAAGGCTTCAAGGCTTATCTGGATGCGAACGGCGACCATTCGTTGGACGATGGAGAAACCGCTGCCACCACCGATGACGCTGGACACTATTCCCTGGTAGGACTGAAATCCGGCAACGCGAGTTTGCGGATCGAGGCGAAGAATGGCTGGGTGACTGTGGCTCCTTCGAGCGGCTATTCGATGCGAGATGGAACTGTTCCACTAACATTGGACCCGGTTGTCCGCGCCACGACGGTCGATTTTGCACTGACGCAGGGATCAGTCATCAATGGACTCGTCTATCCAGATCTAAATGCAAACGGCAAATACGATCGATTGGCCGATGGTGGGTGGCTGGTGCGCACAAAAAGTGTACGCGGATCTAAATGGTAATGGCAGCCTGGACTCCAACGAACCAGCCGCCGTATCGAATGGGGAGTACAACCTGGTCGTGCCGGGAGCCGGCACATACGTCGTGCGACAGGTGCTACCCGTAGGTTCTGTTAATTCCCAGCCCAGCGAGGGCAGTTACACCATTACCATCGGCGACCACGCAGTCTTGACCGGCTACGATTTTGGCGATCTGACCGGCTCAGTTTCCGGCAGGGTTTTTTGCGATACAAATGGCAACGGGATCGCTGACAACGGGGAAGGCAACGATGCACAAGTGCTGGCGTATCTGGATGTGAATAACGATGGCAGAGTGGACCAGCCGGACGTCATTGCCAACCTTTCCGACGGCGGAACTACATATACCATGACGTCGCTTCCCGATGGGGACTATCACGTTCTTTTCTTTTCCAATTCGACCTTCCAGACAACGGCCTCGATGGAGTCGATCATCACCATCACCAATCATTCCGCGGCCACCGGACCCACATTCATCTACCGCCCGCTACTAACGATCGACGGATTGGACGCCGCAACGCCGCTTGGCGTGGCCACCTCATTTACCGTCACGGCACACAATCCCGACGGCACCGTGAACACCGGCTACACCGGCAAAGTCCATTTCAGCAGCGCCGACGCGTTCGCAGATCTGCCGCCTGAGTACACCTTTACCGCCGACGACAACGGCTCCCACACCTTCAACGTCACGTTCCACACAGCCGGGACGCAGAGCATGGGGGTGAACGACTCCAATTCCAACACCGTCTTTCGACCGCTCAGTGTCGTCGTAACTCTAAAAACGCCAGATGCGCCGGCGACACTCTCCGCGTCGGTTGGCACATCTACAGACTATGTAAGCTTGAATTGGGGTGCGTCAGCCGGTGCGGCGAGCTACGACATTCTCCGCGGCACCACCAACAATTCAGCATCCGCTAGCCTGCTCCTAAACGTGTCAACCAGTGTCTATCAGGATCGCACCGCTGTTGCAGGCACCACCTACTACTACTGGGTCCGAGCGCGCAATGCGGCCGGGACGAGTGCTGTGTCGCCGTCCGCAACCGGCTCCCGTGCAGTCAGCTACCCAAGCCTGCCAGGCCGCATAGAAGCAGAAAACTTCGACACCGGCCCAGAAGGCACCGCCTACCACGACACCGAATCCACCAACCTCGGCCAAGCCAACTACCGCCCAGGCACAGGCGTAGACTTCGAAACCACCACCGACTCTGGCAACGGCTACCTCCTCGACTACACCAAAGCCGGCGAGTGGCTCAACTACACCGTCAGCGTCCCCACCGCAGGCAACTACACCATCGACTTGCGTCTCACCGCCCCCGGCACCGGCGGCGCTTTTCATTTGCAGGAAGGAACCCAAAACCTCACCGGCCCCCTAACCAACTTCAACACCGCCAACTGGTCGACCTTCCGCACCATCACCAGCAATAGCATCAGCCTCACCGCAGGCCTCCACACCTTTCGTCTCGCCTTCGATACCAGCGGCTCCAGCGGCTTTGTGGGGAACATCAACTGGATGCAGTTCAACCCAGTCGCTCCCCCACCCCCAATCACCGCTCCCCTTGCCCCCACAGGAGTGACCGCCTCCGACAACACCTACAGCGATAAAGTCCACATCACCTGGACCGCCGCCACAGGCGCAACCGCTTATGACCTCTACCGCTCCAACACCAACGACTCCTCGACCGCTGCGAAGGTCAACACCGCTGACCTCACCACCCCCGCCTTCGACGACACCACGGCCCTCGCCGGCACGGCCTACGTCTACTTCGTCAAAGCAAAGAACTCCGCCGGCCCCGGCAACTTCAGCGCAGGAGATTTCGGCACCCGCGCTACTGTCGTCTACCCCAATCTCCCCGGCCGCATCGAAGCCGAAAACTTCGACAATGGCGCCGAAGGCGTCGCCTATCACGACACCGAATCCAAAAACACGGGCTCGTCCAACTACCGCCCCACCACCGGCGTCGACTTCGAAACCACCGCCGACGCCGGCGGCGGCAACGTCGTCGACTCCGTTAAGGCCGGCGAGTGGCTCAACTACACCGTCAATGTCCCGACCGCCGGCGCCTACGCGGTAGACTTCCGACTGACCGCCCCAGGCACTGGCGGAGCCTTCCACCTCCAGGAAGGAACGTCAAACCTCACCGGCCCCCTCACCAACTTCAACACCGCCAACTGGGCCGCTTACAAGACGATTAGCAGCAAATCCTTCGCCCTCACCGCCGGCCAGCACACCCTGCGCCTCTTCTTCGATTCCAATGGTTCCACCGGCTATGTCGCCAACTTCAACTGGCTGCAGTTCAATGCTGTTGTTCCCC
Source organism: uncultured Phycisphaerales bacterium (assembly GCA_963788015.1). Classification (GTDB taxonomy): domain Bacteria; phylum Planctomycetota; class Phycisphaerae; order Tepidisphaerales; family Tepidisphaeraceae; genus JBBRHH01. The sequence continues at coordinate 103,952 of CAWBEY010000001.1, read as the reverse complement.
CAGCCCCACCCGCTCCCCCGACCCTCCCGGCCGCTCCCACCGGAGTAGTCGCCAGCGACACTCTCATCGACAAGATCCACGTCACCTGGAACACCACATCGGGCGCCACCGCCTACGACCTGTACCGCTCGACCACGAACGATTCCACAGTTGCGATCAAGCTCAATACAGCAGATCTCAATAGCCCTGTCTACGATGACACCACCGCAGCCGTCGGCACCACCTACTATTACTTCGCCAAAGCCAGGAACTCCACCGGCCCCAGCCCGTTTAGCGCAGCAGATGCTGGCCTGCGCCTCGCCGCCCCCGCCCTGCCCAGCCTCCCGGGCAAGCTCCAGTTCACCGACTTCAACTCTGGCGCGGAAGGCGTCGCCTACCACGATACCGATTCGGCAAACGCCGGCGGAGCCAACTACCGGCCTGGCAGCGGCGTAGACATCCAGACCACCACTGATTCGGGCAACGGCTACGCGATCGGTTACGTCAAGGCAGGCGAGTGGCTCAAATACAACGTCAACGTCCCGGCCGCCGGCACCTTTGCCTTAGACATCCGCCTTTCCACCGCGACAGCCGGCGGCATCTTCCACATCGAAGACGAATCCGGCTTCAAAGTCACCGGCCCCATCACCATCCCCACCGCAAGCGCCAAAGGCTGGACCACCTGGAGCACGCTCACCGTCAACGGAGCAGTCCTCCACCAAGGCCAGCACACCCTCAAGATCGTCTTCGACACCAACGCCTCCAGCGGCTTTGTCGCCAACTTCAACTGGTTTCAGTTCAGGTAAACGGGCGAAAAAGCACTGCCGCCCCGCCCTGCCGGCGCGAACCCGATCGCACCGGCCGACTCGCGCCGGACCCGCCCCGACAACTTGCCCTCGCCGGATGAATTCGCTGACCTGAACGTTTATTGCCGACGCTGCTTGACGTCATTGTCCTCGCCGAAAATGGCCGATTTGCGGGAAACACCCGGATCTCTGAAAACTTATTAATGCATGACTGTGAACACGGCCGTCGCGAAGGATCCGGCGGTGAAGAGGGCCCACCAGATCCAGTGACGCGGAAGCAGGGGGGACAAGGCGTAGAAGAGGGCGGGTTGGGCGGGGATGTTGAAGCGGGGGAAGTGGTTGAATCCCCAGCCGCTGCCGATGCATAGGACGAAGAGCGTGTTGCCTAAAAGCCATGGCCAGGCGATGGGGGTGAGGGTGGCGGGCGAATCAATGGGATGCTGTGGGTGGGCGCGCGAGTCGGCGAGGAATTTTCTGGTGAGGATGGCGCAGTGCTCAGGACGAAGGCAACGTGTAGCCAGACATAAGGCACTTTCCACGCCGGCACGGTTTCGCGGAAGGGGGTGAGGAGGAGGGACTCGAAGGGCCAGAGGATCATGCGGCCGGCGTAGGGCCGGGGGAGTTGTGGTAGATGCGGATGCCGCGGAAGGCGTCACCGGTGTAGTGGTGGAGGATGGCGATGCCGAGGCCGACGACGGCTGCGGCGATGAGGGCGGTAGATAGGCCTTTGCGGAAGCGGTTGGTGAGGGCGGAATAAAGCAATGCACCGAGCAGGGCGAAGCAGGCCATGGGTCGGACAAGACCGGCCAAGCCAAAGAGGAGGCCGGCGAGGGCGAAGCGGCCGGAGGTGACGAGCACCAATGCGCCCAGCGTGAGCGCGAGCAGCGGGGCTTCGGTCATGGCGAGCGACGAGTTGATGAGGTAATGCGGGATGAGCATCACCATGGCCCAGCCGATGCGGCGGTCGTGGAAGAGGCGGGCCGCGAGTGCGGCTGCGAAGGCAGCGGATATCCAGTCGATGCTTAATGCGGCGATGGGAAAGGGATGCCGGCACAGTGGAGCAGGGCAATGAGAGCGGGATAGCCGGGGAAGACGCGCTGGTCGTATTGGGTAAGATCGGAGGGATCTCCGAGAATGGCGCGGGCGTAGTGGATGTAGCTTTCGCCGTCACCTTTGTTGGCGTAGTCGGTGAGGGTGATGTGATAGCGGCCAAGGACGCAGAGGACGATGAGCACGCGAAGCGCGAAGGCCGCAAGGGCGATTAAAAAGTAGTCGCGCGGGGTGGGGCGAAATCCGGCGTCTGGCATACTCGCTATTTCCAAGTCACCGTGGGTTTGGTTCAGGCCGACGCACGCTGAACGGCCACCTCGCCCGGCAGCGGGCTTTCAACCGCTGTGGTCTTTGAGGGGCTTGCCTGGATTCCATACTGTTTGAAGAGGTCAACCATATGAGAGCCGGTATCGGCGGCGGCGAACTGCTCCAGGATGCGCTGCCGGCCGGCGAGCCCGAGGCGAGCCGTCAACTGTCGGTCGTGCGCAAGTTGCTTGAGGGCGCAGGCCAGTCGCTGGGGCGCGGCGGGGGGCACGAGCAGGCCGTTGACGTTGGGGTCGATCAATTCGGGGATGCCGCCAATATTCGTGGAGACGACGGCAAGCTGCTTGGCCATCGCTTCCATCAACACGACGGGAATGCCTTCCATGAAGCTGCTGATGACGAGCACGTCGGCGGTGTCGTAGTGTTTTTGAATAGCGTCCTGGCCGACGGCGCCGGCGAAGTGGATGCGGTCGCTGATGCCAAGCTCGCGAGCGGTTGCCTGGAGCTTTGCACCGGTCGGGCCGTCGCCCACCAGGTCAAGTTTCCAGTCGATGCCGTCGTCAGAAAGCTGGCGGCAGGCTTCGAGGAGAAGGGGGAGGCCTTTTATGGGGTCAAATCGGGCGACGGCAAGGATGCGAAGCGGGCCGTCGGCGAGTGGCGGGCGCGGCGGGAAATCTGCGACTTCGAGGCCGCAATGCACGATGTGGAGTTTGTCCCAGAAGTCGGGGCGGCACCAGACCATGATCTGGGCTTTGGAGAAGCTGGAGATGCAGCGGACGAAGAGGGCGTTCTCGACTTTGTTCTGGAGAGAGACGCCGTGAACGTCGTAAAATTCGTTGGAGCCGTGGATGGTGATGCTGTAGGTGATGGAGCGGTCGAAGACGCAGGTGAGGAAAGCGACGGCCGCCCCGTTGTTGGCCATGTGAACATGCACATGGCGCAGGCCGCGTTTGTGCATCTCGCGTGCGAGCTTGATGGCTTCCAAGGCATAGACGAAATGGCGGGTGCGGGCGATGACGCCGGGGGGAGACAATTGTTGTGCGACGAACATGGTGCGCACGAAGCGGATGGGCCTGGTGAAGAGCGCCAGGAATTGGGAAAGGATCAGGCTGGTGATGCCGTCGAAGATGTAATAGGTTTCGTCGGCGGCTGATGCGTGGGCGGGGCCCAGGCAATCGTTGGGGGTAGGGCGGCGGATGGAGAAGGGGTGCACCTCCAATCCCGACGCCCGCACGGCCCGAATCTCCCGCTCAATAAAGGTGTGGGAGAGGCTTGGGTAGCGGGTGTTCAGGTATGCGATACTGGCAGCCGGTGGGCTGTGCAAAATCTCACCTCGGCAGAATCATTTTCGATCGCGGCTCAACTGGCGGCGAAAGGCCAGCGGGTCGTGGCGGCCCTTCCACGTGACGCGCCGGGGATTCATGTCCATGCGGCGCAAAAGATGGCGGTTCATGCCCGGGCGGTTGGTTCCGCGTTGTGTCGTACAGGCATAGGTGTACCCGGCCTGACGCACGGCGTCGAGTACAAGCTCATTGTAGTCGCCGTTTGGGTAGCAAAAACCCGGGATGGCGTCGCCGGTCCACTGCTGGAGTTGCCGGCGGGCCTCGGTGACTTCCCGCACGATTTCTTCATCATAAAGCTGCGGGAGGAGCGGATGGGTGAGGGTGTGGGAGCCTATTTCATGGCCGCGTGCAATGAGATCGCGGATGTTGTCGATGGTCATGGTGCGGTACATCGTCCGCTGATCGGGGGGCACTTGATCGTCGGGGTATCGGTCAAGGATGTGCTGGCGCTCCTGGGGAGTGAGCATCTTCAGGGCCTGCATATAAGCCTCGAAATCGTCGGAAGGTGATCTTAACTGCCGGGAAAGCTGTGCGGCCTCGCGCTGCCACAAGAGCACAGCGCGGTCGAACCAGAACAAGGGGTGGCCGGCGATGATGCCGGAGGTGATGTAGAACGTGCCGCGCAGGCCCGCTTCTTCAAGAATGGGGGCGGCGAGACGGTGGTTGTCGTCGTAGCCATCGTCGAAGGTGAGGCAGACGCAAGGCTTTTCGCTGGAGGGATTGTCGAGGAGGCTTAGCGCGTCTTTAACGGGTACAACGTGGTAATGATCCGCCAGAAACCGCACCTGTTCTCGGAAGGCCGAGGCAGGGGTGGCGAGGGATCGGTGGGGGTAGTGAGGACATTGCTCGTCAGGGAGCACGCGGTGGTACATCAGGAGGGTGACGGCGCCTTTCAGGCGTCGCTCCTGGCGGGCGAGCAGGCCGGTTGTGGCGGCGAGGTGGTCGGCCACCCGGTGAATGCGTCGTTTGAGGTGCATCTTAAGTTGAACCGTCATCGCGGGGCTCTCATTGGGGTTGATTGTATCGCGTGGACGGGCTGGACGGCATGGGAGGGGGTGGAATCATGACAACTTGATTGCAGGCAGAGGGTTGCGGGTTTTTCATTTGGATATAACCGGAAGCCGGTTAGAATTTCCTTAATGGAAGCGGTCTTGGGCGGTCGTTGCCTCTAGATAGCCGTTCCGATAGATTTTGAGCGGTGGTTCCCCTGGAGGCCGCCGATTTTTTTGCCTCGCGGGCTATGTGGGAAGAGGACGAGGCTTTTTGGGGATCGGAGATAGTGAGTATATCGACATCCATTGGTAGTTCGCGGGCGCGTGCTCTGGTGCTGGAGAGCGGCAAGGGGCATCATGCGCCACCTACCCCGCCTGGAGAAGCCGCGGGTGGAGGCGACACTGGAGCGGGCCAAGGGGGCCCTGCTGGACCTGCAGAAAGCCGAGGGGTATTGGGTGGGGGAACTCCAGGGTGACAGCATCCTGGAGTCGGAATATATCCTGCTCAAGTGGATCCTCGGCCAGGAGGACGACCCCACGCTGCCGCTGATCGCCAATTATCTTCGGACGCTTCAACATGCTGACGGCGGATGGGGGCTGTATCCGGGGGGCAAGAGCGATTTGTCGGGAACGGTGAAGGCGTATTTTGCCCTGAAGCTGATGGGGGATGATCCGGAATCGGCATCAATGCTGGCGGCCAAGGCGGTGTGTCAAAAGCTGGGCGGTGCCGAGCGGTGCAACAGCTTTACCAACTTTTACCTGGCGGCCCTGGGGCAGATCAGCTACGACGCGTGCCCGGCCATTCCCCCGGAGATCGTTTTCCTGCCCAAGTGGCTGTACTTTAATTTGTACGCGGTGTCGGCCTGGACGCGGACGATGATCCTGCCGCTGGCGATTGTGAGTACGGTTCGGCCGGTGCGGCCACTGGGCGCGGGGCAGGGGATTGCTGAATTGTTCACGGGCGGGGATTCGGTGGTGGGGAAGTTGAAGCGCGTGCCGGGGAGTTGGCGGGAGTTTTTCCTGCTGATTGATCTGGCGCTTAAGCAGTATCACAAGGTGGCCGTGAAGCGGACGCGGGCGGAGGCGATCAAGGCGGCCGAGAAGTGGCTGCTGGAACGCACCGAAGGGGCAGCCGGGCTTGGTGCAATTTTTCCGCCGATGGTTTACATCCTGATAGTGCTGCGGGCGCTGGGATATCCGGACGATCATCCGAAGGTGGTGGAAGCACACCGGCACTTGCGCGAGTTGTTTATCCAGGAGGGGGACAAGATCCGGATTCAGCCGTGCCATTCGCCGGTGTGGGATACGGGCTTGAGTCTGCACGCGCTGGCCGAGACGGGGCTTGAGTGCGAGACGGACGCGGCGCAGCGGGCGACGCAGTGGCTGTTGAATAAAGAGTGCCGGGTTGCTTCGGACTGGTCAAACAATTGCCCGGACGTGGAGCCGTCGGGGTGGTACTTTGAGTTTGAGAACATTCATTACCCCGACGTGGATGATACGGCCATGGTGGTGATGGCGCTGAAACGTTGCGGCGGCAAGGCGGCCGCGGGGGCGATCCGGCGCGGGATCAACTGGCTGCTGGCGTTTCAGAACGAAGATGGGGGCTGGGCGGCGTTTGATCGGACGCGGGACCGGCCGATTTTGGAGCACGTGCCGTTCGCGGATCATAACGCGATGCAGGACCCGAGTTGCCCGGACATCACCGGCCGCGTGCTGGAGTGTCTGGGGCATAACGGATTTACCATCAATCATCCGGCCGTGCGCCGGGCGATCGACTTTATTCAGCGGCGGCAGGAGCAGGATGCGTGCTGGTTTGGGCGCTGGGGCGTGAATTACATTTACGGGACATGGCAGGTATTGACGGGATTGCGAGCCGTGGGGGAAGACATGACGCACCTGTATGTCGTCAAGGCGGTGAACTGGCTTCGGACCTGTCAGAAGATGGATGGGAGCTGGGGGGAAAGTTGTGACAGTTATGAGGACCCGTCGCTCAAAGGCGTGGGCCACAGCACGCCCTCACAAACGGCGTGGGGGGCGATGGGGCTGATGGCGGCCGTGGGGGCGGATGATCCGGCGGTGCATCGGGCGATGCAGTGGCTGGTGGCGAATCAATCGGCCGATGGAGCGTGGGAAGAGAATTACTACACCGGGACTGGTTTTCCGCAGGTGTTTTATCTGAAGTATCACCTGTACCGGCTGTATTTTCCGGTGACGGCGCTGGCGCGGTATCAGCGGCTGATGGGGCAGTAGGGGGATCCGTTTTAGTGCGTGGCGGCGGCGCTTGGGCCGGCGGGTGTGGCGAGGAGCTGGGTGATAGCGGCTTCGAGCTCGGGGCCGCGAGCGCCGAGACTGGTGACTTTGCCGTCGCGGCCGACCAGGAAGATGCCGGGGATGGAAGTGATGGCGTACTTCTGAACCAGAGGATTGCTCCAGGCGCGGCTGCCTTCCTGATCCATGAAGATGATGGGCCAGGTGATCTGATTTTCGGCGACGTATTTATCGAGGTCGGACTTTCTGGCGGTCGAGGCTGACGCTGAGGATTTCGAGGCCATCGGCGTGATGGCGATGGTAGATATCCAGGACGTTGGGCATTTCCTTTTTGCAGAAGCCGCACCAGCTTGCCCAGAACTCGACGATGACCACTTTGCCGCGAAGATTGGCGAGGCTGACGCTCGGGCCGGCGAGGGTGGGGCCAGAGACATCCAGAAGCTGGCCGAGTTGGATGTTGGTGATTGGGTTGGCGGCCGTGGGGACAGCGGGCGATGCGGGTTGTGTGGCGGGCGGGGGCAGGCTTTCCAAGAGCAGCGGCGATGGCTGCTTCGACGGCTGGGCCGCGAAGATCTTTGGCAATGACGTTGCCGGCGGCGTCGAGGAGAAGAATGGTGGGCACGCCGCTGACGCCGTACTTTTTGGCCATCGGGTTGTTCCAGCCGCGGCTGCCTTCTTCGTCGAAGTAAACCTGCGGCCAAGGGACGTTGTGCTGGGAGACGTACTGCTGAAGGTCGGCCTTGGTGTTGTCGACGCTCACGCCGATCACCTGCAGGCCATCGGGCTTGTACCGGTCGTAGAGTGGGACGATCTGCGGGATTTCCTGCTTGCAGAATCCGCACCAACTGGCCCAGAAGGTGACGAGCGTAACTTTGGCGGTGCTGGCCTTGGTGTTGAGGGCGCCGCCGGTGAGAAGCGGGCCGGCGATCTCGAAGGGCTTGCCGATTTGGATATTGGAAGTGGGGGCCGCAACCTCGGCGGTGGGCGTGAGCGGGAGAGCCGACGGCGCGGCCTGGGGCATCGGGTGCGCCCCGGCGGCGGCCACGGCTCGGGCGAAGGCTTTTCCGCGCTCGCCCATGGTGCGCCAGAAGGAGGTGAGGTCGCGCAGTTGCGGGTCGATGCGCCGGCCGTCGAGGAATATTTCAGGCGTGCCGTTGACGCCCAGTTGCTTGCCAAGTGCCACGTCCTGGGCGATGTGGGTTTTGATGGCGATGCCTTGGCGATCCTGTTCGAGGCGGGCGGCATCTAGGCCGGCGGTTCGGGCGAGGTTGGCGATGTCGGTGGCCAAGAGTGGGGATGAGCGGCCGACCAGGAGGTTTCGCATCTGCTGGAAGGCTTCGATGCCCCCTTGGTTGCGGGCTGCCTCGACGACCGCGGCCGCATCACAGGCGGCGGGGTGGAGGTTGTTGGTGATGTTGGGGTTGCAGTCGGTGCAGAGGGGATAATGCTTGTAGACGACGCGGAGCTGGCCGCCAAAAGCGGGGAGGATTTGCTCGGTGAGCTTGCGGTCGAATTCGCGGCATGGGCCGCAAAGCACGTCGGAAAAGACGACCAGTGTTGAGCGGGCGTCGGGGGCGCTGGCGAGCATGGTGTCGCCTGGCCCGATGGGGATGTTGACCTGCGGCTGGTGGAGATGGGCGTAGAGAATGGCGTCCATGTCGGCCGAGCGCAGCTCGACGATTTTGGCGTACTCGGCGTTTTGGGCGCGGAGGGCCGAGGTCGTGGAGGCTTGCCAGACGGCCAGGAAGGAGGCGATGTCGAAGATAAGGAGTGCGGCGACCAGGCGGCCGGAGGTTTGCGGGGTTCGCGCCAGATCTTCCGTCGCCGCTTGCTGGGAGCGTGGGTTGTTCCAGCTCATGAGGATGAGCAGGGCCAGGATCATGCTGATGAGATGGGTGGCGAGGCAGAGGGGGCAGAAGGTCTGGGCGGCCCCCATGACGACGAGGAACAGGCCCCCCATGAAGCAGCCGAGAATGCCCTGGGCGGTGGGGATGATGGAGAGCCAGGGACGGGATTTGGAGGGCATGCCGATGAAGGCGAGCCACGTGGAGAGGAAGAGGAAGTGCCAGAGGCCCAGAAGCGAGACGGCCACGCCGGAGGCGGGGGTGCCGGGCGCGGCGTCGGCGGGTGCGGGAGGGAACACGGCCCAGCGGCTGGCGTGGAGCTTGGCGCAGGGGGAATCGGGGGAGCCGCAAAGACTGGAGAGAAGGCCGGCCTTGGGGTCACCCAGATCGGCGGAAGCCAGGATTGCGGTGAGGATGAGGCCCAGGAGGCTGAGGGTTAAGGCGATGCCGTGGAGGCTGAGAGCTTGGGAGAGGAGGAAGCGTGAGGGGGTGGAAGTTGCTGGTGGATTGCGACCTTCACGGGCGTCTGGGGAGGATTTTGGAGCCATCGGTGTTTCCGGAGATCAATTGCCGTAAAGCTGGTTATTGGGGCCCAACTGGAGATTATTGACTGCGTTGACGCAAGCGCTGGCAGAGCAGAATTCGCCGTTGTTACACGCGCGGCCGCATCCGCCGCAATTGGCATTGTCGGAGTTGAGATTGACGCAGGTGCCGGCACAGTTGGTTTGCCCCTGGGCGCAGTTGACGATGCAGGCGCCAGCGGAGCAGATTTGGCCGTTCGCGCAGGCCCTGGCACAGCCGCCGCAGTTAGCGTTGTCGGTGGAGAGGTCGCGACAGGTCCCGGCGCAGTTAGTTTGCCCCTCGGCGCAGGTGACGACGCAGGCACCGCTGGAGCAGATTTGGCCATTGGGGCAGGCGCAGGCGCATTGTCCGCAATTGGAATTGTCAGAGTCGAGCTTTACGCACGTGCCGGAACAGTTGGTTTGGCCTTGGGCGCAGTTGACGACGCAGGCGCCGGCGGAGCAGAGTTGGCCGTTGGCGCAAGTGTGAGCACATTGGCCACAGTTGGCGTTGTCGGAGTTGAGATTGACGCAGGTGCCGGAGCAATTGGTCTGCCCCTGGCGCAGGTGACGACGCATTGGCCGGCGCTGCACGAGGTTCCCTGAGCGCAGACTCTTCCGCAGGTTCCGCAGTTGTTGTTGTCGCTGACGAGGCCTTGCTCGCAGCCGTTGGCCGGATTGTTGTCGCAGTCGGCAAAACCAGTGTTGCATGAGCCGAGTTGGCAAGTGCCGTTGGAGCAGACGGCTTGTCCATTGGCATAGCCGGCGCAGACCGTGCCGCATTGACCGCAATTTTTAGCATCGCTGCTGGTGATGACGCACGAGCCATTGCAGGAGGTAGCGCCGGGGCAGGGATCGACGCAGGCGCTGGCCTGGCAGATTTGGCTATTGGTGCAATCCTGATTGGACGTGCATCCAGAGGCGGCTTTGCAGACTCCGGCGACGCACGATTGGCCATTGCCGCAGGCCCTGCCGCAAGTGCCGCAGTTTTGGTTGTCAGTTGCGATATTCACCTCGCAGCCATCAGTGATGTTGCTGTTGCAATCGCTAAAGCCGGTGGAGCATTGGTAGGTACACTGGCCTCTGCTGCATGAGGCGATGGTGTTGGGGTGGCTTTCGCAGGTAGTGCCGCAGGCACCGCAGTTTTTGGTGTCGGCGCTGATATCCACACACACACTGTTACAGAGGGTTTGGCCGGTGGGGCAAGCGGGTACGCAGGCTCCGGCGGTGCAGGATTCGCCGGAGTTGCAGGTCTTGCCGCAAGCACCACAGTTTTTTGGATCGATCCGTAAATTTACCTCACAGCCGTCGGCGGCGAGGTTATTGCAATCGGCATAGCCGGTTGTGCATTGATGCGTGCAGACGCTGTTGCTGCAGCCGGCGACAACATTGGTGCCGCCGGGGCAGGCGTTGGCGCATTGGCCACAGTTGCTGGTGTCGGTGGTGAGATCGACACACTTAGCGCCACAGAGGGTCTGGCCGGTGGGGCAGGCGGATTGACATTGGCCATTAGTGCAGGCCTGGCCGTTGGTGCAGGCGACGCCGCACTTGCCGCAGTTGGCGGGGTCGGACTGGAGGTTGGTGCATTTGTTGTTGCAAACGGTTTTGTCCTGACAGGCCTGGGCGGCCTGAAGGGCCGCGATGGTGCTGTCTTCGGCGCTTTCCTGTTTCTGGAGATCGGCGAGCGTGTTTTGCAGTGTGGAGATCGCGGTCGCGTCGGCCGTTTCCTGCGTCACCAGCGTGGCCACCTGTTTGGGAAGCTTCGAGTATTGATCGGATAACCCGGCGATGGTTTTAATGGCGGCGGCGTCGAGCGATTCGGCGGCCTGTAGAGCACTGATGGCCTTGCCGCTGGCGGTCTCCTGACTTTGCAGCGTGGCGAGTTGTTGGGGAAGGGGTGCAAGCGTGGCCGTCTGAGCTTGCAGGGCCTTGATGGCTTTGGCGTCGTTGGATTCGGTGGATTGGGCGGCTGCGAAGCTGGTTTGGAGGTCTTTGATCGCCTTGGCGTCGGCAGTTTGGCCAGTCTGGGCGGTGGAGACCTGTCCCTGTAAAACTTTCACCGCGGCAGCGTCGGCAGTGAGGCCCGTCTGGATCGTCGAGACTTGGGTCTGAGTGGCCTTCTGCTGGGCAAGGAGATCGGCCACTTGTTTTTGGAGGCGCGGCGACCTGGGTCGCAAGGGGCGTGATCTCGGCTTCGCAGGCCGGGGAGCAGCCGGTGACGACCTGGGGCTGAGCAGCAGCGGCGGCAGGAGTGGCGGCGTAAGCCGGCCCGGAGAGGGAACCAGTGGCGAGGATGCCGCCTGCAGCGCCTGCAAGAAGGACGAGGAAGGTACAGACGAGGGGCATGGGAGGGAGACGTCGCATGGGCACTCCTGACCGAGAGACTTGGATAGGCATCCGCAAAACAAGCCGGAGGGAACGGGCAATTGCCCGCAGAGATCGGGGACTATAGCGAACTTCGCAATCGCATGCGAACAAATTATTAAAATATAATTCTGCGCGCATTTGCCGCAAAATGGCTTGGCGGCAGAATCTCAGCCTGTGCGCTTGCCTTCGAGTTCCTGCCAGCGGGCGTACAGCGTTTCAACGCGTTCCTGCGCCGTATGGAGGTTGTCACAGACGGCGTGCATCTTGACGTGATCGGCGGCCGTGGCGGGATCGGATAGTTCGGCCTGGAATTTGGCGAGATCTTCCTCGGCCTTCTGAATGTTGGCTTCCATTTGTTCCAACTCGCGCTGCTCAGACCATGTCAGCCGCTTGGACGGTGCGGAGGGAGCCTTGGGAGCGGCGGGTTTGCGATCCTGTTTGGCGGCGGATTCGGGCGGTTGAGACTGGCGAGCTTCCCACTGGGCGTAGTCGGCGAAAAGCTCAGCACCGCCCTGGCCATCGAGGGCGAGTAGATCGGTGCTGAGGCGGTCGAGCATGTAGCGGTCGTGGGTGACCAGGACGAGAGCCCCCGGGAAATCTTCCAGGCTGTCTTCGAGGACTTCGAGGGAGGCGATGTCGAGATCGTTGGTGGGCTCATCGAGGATCAGGAGATCGGCCGGCTCGAGCATGAGACGGGCGATGAGGATCCGGGCCTGCTCGCCGCCGGAAAGATCGGAGACCGGCATGTCGAGTTGCTCGGAGCCAAAGAGAAAGCGTTTGGCCCAGGAGGTGATGTGGGTTGCGGAGTCGCGGAAATAGACCGTGTCACCAGTGGGGGAGAGGGCCCGGCGGAGGGTGAGGGAGCGGTCGAGTTGCTGGCGGTTTTGATCGAAGAGCACCACGCGCAGGCCGTCGGCGCGCTTGATCTGCCCGGAATCGGGCGCGAGCTGATCGGCCAAGAGGCGGAGGAGGGTGGTCTTGCCCGAGCCGTTAGGACCAAGCAGGCCTAGCTTGATGCCGGGAGAGAGGGTGAAAGAGAGGTCTTTAAATAGGGTGCGGTTGCCCAGCGATTTGGTGAGCTTGTCGGCCACGAGGAGCTTGCGGGTTTTGCGGTCGGTGGCGGTGAAGTCGATATCGACCGATCGATCCTGGGCGTTGCGCGTTTTGATCGCGCCCAGATCGGTGATGAGGCGGTTGGCTTCCTGAATGCGCCCCTTGGCCTTGGTGGTGCGGGCCTTTGCGCCGCGGCGGAGCCACTGGATTTCGCGGCGGACTTTACTGGCCAAGACGGTTTGCTGGGCGGCCTGGGCTTCGAGAAATTCTTCGCGTTTTTCAAGGAACGTGGAATACGGGCCGGCGATGCTGAGATAGCCGTCGGGATACGCCTGGCCAAGCTCAATAATGCGCGTGCTGACGTTTTCGAGGAAGTAGCGGTCGTGGCTGACCAGCAGAAAAGCAAAGGAAGCCGATTTTAGAAGTTTTTCCAGCCAGAGAATGCCTTCAAGATCGAGGTGGTTGGTGGGCTCATCCAGAAGGAGCATGTCAGGGGACTGGATCATGGCGCGGGCGATGGCCAGGCGCTGCGCCAGCCGCCCGAGAGGGTGGAGACGGAGCTGTCCGGGGCTGCGAAGCCAAGGCGGCCGAGCATGATGTTGACCTGGGTGTCGCGCTGGTGCTCGTCGAGATGATGATCGGTGAGGGCGGCGGTGAGGATTTGGCGCGAGGTCTGGGCGGGGGGCAGATCGTCTTCCTGCGGAACGTAGACGAAGCGGGTTTTGCGATTGACAAAGAGATCGCCGGAATCGGCGGTTTCGAGGCCGGCGAGGATGCGCAGAAGGGTCGATTTGCCAGAGCCATTTGCGCCGATCAGGCCGGTGCGCTCGCCGTCGGCGAAGGAGAGGGTGATGTTGTTAAAGAGGGGGCGTACGCCAAAAGACTTGGAGAGGGAGTCGAAACGGAGAAGGAGTGCCATTGTGGGGAACTTTAGGGGAGGTGGGGGGAAAACTGAAATATGGGGCGGGGGGCGGGGAGAATGATGAAGGATGAATGCAGAAGTTAGAATAGGGGAAGGCGGCCATTCATGCTGGTGGGGCGGGCGGGCGCGTTAGCTCGCGCTGCAGCGCGAACGCAGATCCGCCGATCGCTTCGGCAGGATAGCGAAGTGGACTTTGTGTGGAGTGCGCCAGATGGCCAGTCCATGTCCAGCGACACCGGTCGAACTCCACATACCGTCCGTTGAACTGAACCGGCCGTTCGCTGCGGAGATTGTACTGAGGGGACTGTAGGCCTGTCTTGTCAAAATCATTGGACGCAATGGCCACGGATCGGAGGGGTGGCGAATGAGGATGGCGCGCTGATCGGGGAAAAACGTATAATGGCCGAGAAGCAATATCTGGAGCGATGCAATGGTCAGTGCGGAATTAATTGACAGGGCGCGACAACTACTGTTTCAGGCCGCGCCGCCGGGATCAGGGATCATTCTGTTTGGTTCGTCTGTTCGCGGAGATGCGCGAATTGACAGCGACTTGGATTTTCTGGTGATCGAGCCGGAGGTGGAGGATCAACACCGGGAGATGGTTCGCCTCCGGGATGCATTGCGGCCGCTTCGCGTGGCGGCTGATGTGGTGGTGACCAGTCGCAAGCTGTTCGAGAAATGGCACACTACTCCGAACAACGTGCTGTTTGAGGCGGCGCGGGAGGGGCGGGTTTTACATGCAATGGGCTGAGCAGCGAGACTTGTTGCTAACAAAGGCTGCCGAAGATGAAAGAGCAATGGCGACCTTGGCCGCGATGCGGCCGTGTCGGATTCATCAGTGGGATTTCATGCTCAGCAGGCCGTGGAAAAGCTGCTGAAGGCGCTCTTGTGCCATCGACACATGAATTATGAGAGGACACACAACCTGGTTGTGTTGATGGACAAGATCAGCGACTCGGGGCAGTTGGTACCACCCGAAATTGAGAGTTGTAAGCAACTGCAGCCGTATGCGGTTCAACTTCGCTACGATGTCATCTCCAGCAGCCGGTCATCTGCGTTCGATCGAGTCAAGGTACAAGCCGAGGTGGCTGCCGTACGTCACTGGGTGATGCGCCTGGTGTGTTAGCCTTAGATCTCGTTGCCAGGAAATGGACGCCACCGACGCCTCCCTTTATGTAGACCCGAAAGGCTGGAGCAAACAACCGGCTGCTCACATGGAACCGTTGCGTAGAATCGCGTCGTTTACAGGATGGCTCAAGGGAGTGACAAGCACCCCTCAGGTTTGAAATGAAAAGCGATTGCCCTCCTGCATGGGCTCTGCCCAAGCGAGTTATCGGAATGGCAAACCGCAGACACAATATCTCCCCCGCGTTCTGGCGGTGGCATCGCCGCCACGTACTACGCGCTACATGCTGGTGCGTCGGACTGGGCACCATGGCGGCCGCGACAGCCGCGATGTTCGCCTTCCGAGGCACGCCTGGATGTCAAGTGATAGCTGCAATCACTGGTCCATTGTTTCTCTTGTATCTGCCGGGTTCCATTCACACGCTGATTGGGAAGCTGCGGGTGGTTCCCTATTTCGATCAACCAGTGAGCGGCCCAAGCACCTACCTCATGGGCGAAGCCCTCTTACGCAACTCCTTCGCGCTGGACAGTTACTTGGTGGCTCACGACTCCATTCCGGTTTCGGGTTTCAACTCAGGCGACGATTTCAGAAGAGAACCGTTGACGTGGCATGATCCGGAAAAGGCTTTGGTCGTTGCCGAGAGTCTGCTAACCGCTCTGCACAGTAAGGATCTGACGCTCGATGATGCTGCCGCCGTAATAGATGATCTGCATTTGCTGATCGCGAAGCTGCGAAACGCAGTGAAACACAAGATCCGCTTTTGTCTCTTGCTGCAGGATTATAGCGGAACCAACGGTATGGAGCATGCCACGCGGACTGGCACATTCTTCGAAGTGCGGCATCGGATCTAGTCGGTCGCGGCATGTCCAGTCGAAGGGGACCAAAATCCCCCTCGCCTTCACAATCTATTTCAGCGGCCGCCTCTACGGCATCTGCGCTCTGCGCGAGTGTCAACACCGGCTGCTGGCCAGCCCGGCTGAGAACTTCGCGATGGCTGCAGGCCACGAATACATGGTTGCCGACTTTGACACAATGACCACCGCGCTGCCAGCGTCGCCATCGTTGGGGAGACTTGTGGCGGGCAACAAGCTCCGATTGGGCAGGGTAAAGGGAGAGTGTTGGTTTAAGGCGTGCCAGAAGTGGACAAGACAGAGTCTATTATGCGGAACCATCGTGCATGGGGGCGAAGGTCGGAAACGGATTCTTTCATGATTGTTGTTGCGGTGCTCTGCGCGGCGATGACTTGCGGTTTGGCATCGGCGTCGGGATTGCCTGAGGCATCGGCGGCGGTTGATGCGGTGGAGCATCTCAAGCCTGGCGAGTGGTATGAAGTTCCTGATTCACATCTTGAGGCGGTCGCCGCGTCTTCCAAGACTTTTCCGTGGCTCTCCGGCGGCATCGGCGGGATTACCGCTTGCTGGGCCGGCGGGGCTTTTGACTCGCAGCGCGACCGGCTTTACGTCGGGCCCGGCGGGGGACATGCGGGGTACAACGGCAATGAAGTGTATGCGTTTGAACTGGCCGACATGAAATGGCACCGGCTGAACGATCCTGATCCGGTTTTGCCAGGGACGGAATACACAGATTTGAACAAAGCGCCGTTCGCGATGCACACCTACGACGGCGTGGAGTATTGCCCGCCGCCAACGGATCGGTATGTCGTGGTGGGCGGCTGGGGAACGCCGCGGACGTATGCAATGGACCCGGACCGGCCAGACAGGTGGGAAGTGTATGCGGATCATGGCACGGGGCGCACGGGCGACATCAGCGCGGTGGACCCTGTCACGGGGCTGCTTTGGCTCAGCACGCCCAGCACATCGGGGAAGTTAAGCCAGTGGGATCCGGCCACGCATCGCTGGACGCTGCGGCTGAAAGACTCGCCCGAACCAAGCTATTACGAAACGGCCGACATTGATTTCAAGCGCCGGCTGCTGGTTTCTTGCGGCCACGGCAAGGTGAAGACGTGGGCGCTGACGGCGATTCCCAACGGGATCGCCTCCCACTTTCTCAAGACCACCGGCGGTGATGAAATCGTTGCCGCCAGCAGCCCGGGATTTTGCTATGCGCCGCTGCTCGACAAATTTGTGGCGTGGGGGAAGGGGGCCGATGTTTACACGCTGGACATGGAGACACGCGAGTGGAAGAAGCATGCACCGGCCGCCACGAACACGGTGACGCCCGGCCCGCCCGATCAGTGGGGCACGTTTGGGCGATTTCGATACGTGGCGTCGAAGAACGTATTTGTGCTCTACAACGCCGTGAAGCAAAACGTCTTCATTTATCGCCTGACGGCAGATAAACCCAACGTCATCACCGGCGTTGAGGCGAAATTGACCCGGCCCGCGGTGGAGACTTTTCTTCCCGCGCCCGCCGTTGCAGTGTCGGCCGTTTACGCCGATGGGACGCGCAAAGACGTGACGGCGCTGGCCAGCTATTTCTCGCTTGATCCGGCCATTGCCGAGGCCGACGTTCGCGGATCGGGCGTTGTGCGGGGCGTCGGTGCGGGCATGGCGCGGATTCGCGCGGTCTACACCGATCCCGCGTTTAAGCGGGGTTTCGCGGCCGAGGTGAAGCTGACGGTGAAGGACATCGTACCCCAGTCAGCGCTGGATCAGCTTTCGGTGAATTATCCGAAGCTGACAATCGTCGCGGGCGACAGTTTTCAGCTTGAATCGGCCGGCTCGTACACGCGCGCGGCGATCATTTTGCCAAGCGCCTCACCGATGAGGCGACGTGGCAATCCGATGGGCCGGAAGTGGCGTCGGTTTCGAAGGGGCTGGTGAAGGCCCTGCGAAAAGGAGAGGTGACGGTGACGGCCGGGCTGAATGGCAAATCGGCGGCGGCACAGGTGAATGTCGTGGATGCGCCGGTAATCCGCCGGATCAACTTTCAGGTGAAGGACACCTTCGACCGCGCGGGGTGGGAATGCGACAACGGCCAGCCATTCACCGAGGCACGCGGGTTTGGCTGGATCAACGCTGGGCATCTGGATTCGCGCGACGACCGCAATTCAGCGCACAATCTGTTTTTGAAAAGCTTCGTGGTGGCCAGGGAAAAGCAGTTGAGGGTGAAAGTCCCGGCCGGGCCGTACATCGTGCGTCTGGCGCTGGGCGATTCGGATTACGGGGCCGTGCCGTTCGAAGAATGGATCGCGATGGGGGAGGAGAAGTTGCTCTATTACGAGGGGCACCACAACAGCGTTGCAACAAAGATCGTGCAGGCCGGCGAGGAGGGGTTGTTGTTTAATGTGAATGGGAAGATCAACTACCTGATCGTGGCGCCGGTGGGGATCGATCTGGGGAAATATGCGGATGATGATGTTCCGACGGGCAAGTAGCCAACGATGGCTGGTCCCAGACGATGTAAGATCACCTCCCAACCGCCCGCTCCACCTCCGCATACGCAACCGCCCCCTGTGCCACCATGTTGTAGCCGGATTGGGTGAGACGGATGAAGTCGGGGCCCAGGGCTTGGTGGATTTCCTGAGTGGTGGGGGATTTGGTGATCAGGTCGCGGAGGGTGTCGTTGATGGTGAGCAGTTCGAAGATGGCGCGGCGGCCGGCGTGGCCGGTGCCCAGGCATCGGGGGCAGGCGGAGGGTTCGTAGATTTTGGTGACGTTGGCGTGGGCCGGGCCGAGGCGCGCCAGTTGCTCTGGCGTGGGCGTGACGGGTTTCTTGCAGGCGGGGCATAGCTCGCGCACGAGGCGCTGGGCGACGACGATCTGAAGGCCTTCGGCAATGAGATAACGTTCGAGGCCCAGGTCGAGCAGGCGGAAGATGGTGCCGACGGTGTCCTTGGTGTGGACGGTGGAGAAGACCAGGTGGCCGGTCATGGCCGCCTGGATGGCGGTGCGGGCGGTTTCGGCGTCGCGGACTTCGCCCACGAGAATTACGTCCGGGTCCTGGCGGAACACTGATTTGAGAAGGGTAGAAAAGCCCTTGCCCTGGCTTTCGTCAACGGGGATCTGGGTGACGCCTTCCAACTGAATTTCGACTGGATCTTCTATGGTTACGACATTGCGGTCGGCAAGGCGCAGGCTGCGGATCAGGGAGTAAAGCGTGCTGGTTTTTCCCGAGCCGGTGGGCCCGCAGACGAGCACCATCCCTGACTCCTGGCGGATCGCTTCCTTCAGTTGGCGGGTGAGGGCGGCCGGCATGCGCAAATCGTCAATGCGCAGCGGTGCATAGCCGGGATCCAGGACGCGGAGCACGAGCTTTTGGCCAAAAACGGAGGGGGCGAAGCTGACGCGGTAATCCACGTTGTTGTTCTTCATTCGGCCGGCGAATCGGCCTTCCTGCACCGCGTTGCGCTGGGAGATGTCGATGTCGCTGAGAATTTTCACCACGGCCGACGCTTTGGTGCCGGCGGGCGTGGGAAGCTTTGCCACTTCGACCATGCTCCCATCGACGCGCATACGAACCTGGAAGTGATCGGACTTGGGCTCGAAGTGAACGTCGGTGGCACGGCTTCGGGCGGCGATCAGGAGCAGGAGGCGGAGCAGATCAACGGCTTCGCCCTGCGCGCCGCGCCTTCGCCGGCGCGGTGAACGGTTTGACCCCGGGCGCTGATGAGGGCGATGCTGTCGGCCGAGAAGCTTTGATCGAGCATGCCGGCGGCCATGTGGCGCAGGCTGGATTGATAGTTTTGAGTTCCCCCGCCGCTTCCATCATCCGTGCTGACGGGGATGAGGGCGTCTTCCTCCTCGCGGCGCGTGCGCGGCCGGGGGGCGGTGGGACCAGGAGGCGCATCGTCCTCCTCAACCTCCACCACGTCAGCCTCGCTAAGCATCATGACGCCAGCGCCGCCCTCGACGACTTCCTCGAGGCGGTCGAGCAGATTCTCGGCAGAGTCGGGGGCGACGAGGATGAGACGTGTTGCTCCAATCGTGACAATCTCGCCCGGCACCAGCTCGGCCGATTCCACGCGCAGGCCGTTGATGAATGTGCCATTGCTCGATTTCAGGTCGCGCAGGCGAAAGCCGTCGCCAGCGCGCTCGATAACACAATGAAACCGGCTGGCGCTGATCGGTGATGGGAATGCGGTTGTCGGCATGCCGGCCGATGGTCACGGGCGCATCGCCCACAGGGACGCGCTGGACCCCCTCGGGAGATTGAATTTCAAGATAGATTTCGCTCATAGCCAATCTGGGTCGCATGGCCCGCGGCAATTGCGGCGGCCGTCGCTATTGCACATCATACACACCACGGCCACGCGAAACAGAACCTTCGTGGCCGCTTGGTGATGCATTTGATTCCATCCTCATTCGTTCTAACATTCCTCTAACAATGGCGAAACAACGCACCCAATTTCTGTGCAATCACTGCGGAAGCGTTCACCCCAAATGGATGGGCAAATGCCCGGACTGCGGCACTTGGGATAGCCTTGAAGAATACAAAACGCCCGCCTTTGATGAACGCGCGGCCAAACGCTCCGGCGCGCTGACGGCGGGCCGGGCGGCATCGAACGAAGTGTTGCACGGGGCCGAGCCGCTGGCGATAGCCGAGATCGAAGAATCGCAACTCCCTCGGCTTGGCAGCGGGATTGGCGAGTTTGATCGGGTGCTCGGCGGCGGGCTCGTCCCCGGTTCGGCCGTGCTGGTCGGGGGCGAGCCGGGCATCGGCAAATCGACGCTGCTGCTCCAGGTGGCCAACGCGCTGGCTGAAGCTTCCGCAGCCGCTGGAACATCAGCGCCCAACGGCGCGCCTGGGCCCGTCCTGTATGTCACCAGCGAAGAATCCGCCCGCCAAACCGCGCTGCGGGCCGGGCGGCTGGGGGCAAAGTCGAAGACGCTTCTGGTCTTGGCCGAGACCAACGTCGAGCGCATTCAGAACCAGATTCACAAGCATAACCCGGCCGTCGTCATCATCGATTCGATCCAGATGATCTACAAGCCGGAGCTGCCGGCGGCGCCGGGATCGGTGACGCAGTTGCGCGACTGCTGCATGGAACTGGTGTACCTGGCCAAGGCGAGCGGAGTGGCGATCATTTTCGTCGGGCACGTGACCAAGGCCGGCACGCTGGCTGGGCCAAAGATCATCGAGCATATCGTGGATACGGTCATTTACTTTGAAGGTGATCGGTTTCACTCCCATCGCATAGTACGTTGCATCAAGAACCGGTTTGGGAACACGCACGAAGTGGGGCTGTTCGAGATGACTGGCGGCTGGCCTTCGCGAGGTGACCGATCCAGGGAACCTGTTTATCGAACATTATGGCCCGGGTGGTCCGCCCAGCGGATCGGTGATCACGGCGGCGATGCAGGGCTCGCGGGTCTTGCTGGTGGAGGTGCAGGCGCTGACGGCTTCCAGTGTGCTGGGGGCGGCCAAGCGCAAGGTGAGCGGCGTAAGCTCCGATCGGGTTGCGATGATCATCGCCGTCCTCGAAAAGCGCGCGGAATTGCGCCTGGCGGCCGATGATGTGTTCGTGAACATCGCCGGCGGCGTGAAGGTTGCCGAGCCAGCCATTGATCTGGCGATCGCGCTGGCGATCGCATCCGCGCATATGAACCGCCCCATCGCCGCCGGGACGCTGGCCGTGGGAGAACTGGGGCTTGGCGGGGAGGTTCGGTCGGTTGCGCAGCTCGAAGTGCGTTTGCGCGAGGCTGCGCGGCTGGGTTGCAGTCAAGGCATTGTGCCGCCGGTGGGCGGGCAGGTCTTGAAGCTTAAGGGGATGGCGCTGCACGAAGTGCGCAGGCTTTCGCAGGCGATGGCGCTGCAGTGATAACTTCAGGCCGAAATCTTGAGAGGCTCTGGCATTGGCAGGCTTGCGGCCGGCAGGAGGTGCTCGATCTGGGCGGCCGGCCGCGGCGGGCTGAACAAATATCCCTGAAGCCCGTCGCATCCGATGGATAGCAAGAACGTCTTGTGTACCTGAGTCTCCACGCCTTCGGCGATCACGCGCATGTGCAGCGTCTTTCCAAGCGATGCGATTGCCCGAATAATCGCCATCTCGTTGTCGCGCGGCATCTCCTTCACCTCCTGCACAAACGACCGATCAATCTTCAACGTGTCAATCGGAAGGCGCTGCAGGTAGCTCAACGAAGAATAACCGGTGCCGAAATCGTCGATGGCGATGCCAACACCCAGCGATCGTATTTCCCGCAGTTTGGCGGCCGTATCCTCCATGTTGCGCATCAGGAGGCTTTCGGTCAGCTCCAACTCCAGGAGCGAGGGATCAAGATTCGCCGATGCCAGGGCCGCGATCACGTTGGCCGTGAAATCCGCCTGCGCGAATTGAAGCGCCGAAACATTCACCCCCATGCGCAGCGGTGCATCGCGGCCGATCTGCCACTGCCTGCACTGGCGGCACGCTTCTTTCAGCACCCACGTGCCCAGCGGCACGATCAGGCCGCTTTCCTCGGCCAGGGGAATGAACTTCACCGGCGGCACCAGCCCCAGCCGCGGGTGATGCCAGCGCAGCAACGCCTCCAGTCCCACCACCTGCCCCTCGCGATCAACGCGCGGCTGATAGTAGACTTCCAGTTCGTTGTTTTCGATGGCGTTGCGCAATTGCCCTTCCATGGCCAGCCGTTCGCGGGCGGATTCGTTCATGGCCAGATCGAAGAATTGATAGCCCGCACGCCCCTGCCCTTTGGCGCGGTACATGGCCGCATCCGCGCTCCGCTGTAGCATGCCGGCGTCGCGCCCATCGTCGGGATAGACGCCGATGCCGATGCTGGCGGTGACAAACAGCTCATGACCGGCCACCTCGAACGGTGCCTTAAAGCAGTCGATCAATTTGTTGGCAATGTCAGACGCGCCGCGGCGCGTCTTGAGCGAACCGGCCACCAGCGTAAATTCATCGCCTCCCATCCGCATCAGCGTGTCCGTTGCACGGACGCGGCCGCGCAGGCGCTGGGCGATTTCGCGCAGGAGCAAGTCTCCCGTGTGGTGGCCCAGCGTGTCGTTGACGGTTTTGAAGTGATCGACGTCGATAAAGAACACGCCCAACTGCTCGCCATTGCGCGCAGCGCAGGCCATCGCCTGTTGCAGGCGATCTTCAAGCAGGGCGCGGTTGGGTAGGCCGGTGAGAGGATCGTGGCTGGCCTGGAAGACCAGTTTGTCGGCCAGTTGCTGATGTTCAATGGCGACGGCCGCCAGGCGCGTACATGCTTCGAGCAGTTCAAGATCACGCGGCGTCGGGGTGGTGGGTTGCTTGTAGTAGATGACCAGCGCCCCCATCGCCTCACCCGGGTTCCCTAAGATCGGCACGGCACAGCTTGCTGCCAATCCATGTTGAACGGCCAGTTGGCGATAAGCGACCCACTGCTCGTCGCTTGCGATGTCGGGAGTAATTACCATCTGCTTGCGCTGCACCGCGAGCCCCCAGACGCATCCCTCCGGCCCCGCCGCCAAACCATCCACCGCCACCCGAAAATCCGGCGGCAGGCTTGGCCCCGCGGCGTCGCGCATGACGCCTTCCCGCAGTACCATCACCGACGCCCGCGCATCCGGGCGCTGCCGCTCGATCATGCGTGCGATGCGCTCGAGGATCAGGTCCTGCGCCTCGTTGTGCGCCACCATTTCCATTACTTGCCCCCGGTCGCTATCCAGCCATTGCGCCAGTTTCCGCTCGGTGAGATCGCGCAGCACGGCCGTGAAAGACACCACGCCTCCAACGCGGATGGGCGTGATGGCCAGTTCCGCCGGAAACTCGCTGCCGCCCGCGCATCGCTGAAACCTCCACCCGCCGATCCATCAGCGTGCCGTGGCCGTGCGCAGGTAGTTTTGGTATTGATCGCGGTGCTCCTCGCGGAGGTGCGGCGGCATGATGATCTCGACGGGCTTGCCCAGCACATCCTGGCTGCGATGCCCAAGAATTTTCTCGGCCGCGTGGTTGAATTGCGTGATCCGCCCCTGATCGTCGATGGTGAGGATCGCGTCAAGCGACGCATCATGAACGGCCGCAAGCTGAGCGTTTTTGGCGGCCAGTTCCGCAGTGCGGAGCATGACCCGCCGATCCAGTTGCTCGTTGGCATCGCACAGAAATTCCAGCCCCTGGCAGACAACGCCCAGCATGTGGTTGAACGCACGCGCCGCCAGCCCAAGCTCGTCGGAACGATCGGCTTCGCGAAGGGGCCTGTCGTACGAGCGCGTCTGCGCCGTCAGGAGCATTTGCCGGCTCATCCGCCGCAGTGGCGCTCCCACCAGCTTCCAGGCAGTGACATACACCATCGCCGGCCCCGCGCAGGCAAGGCAGACGCCCCAGACAATGATCTTGATTGCAACCGGCGCCGGCAGCGGCTGCTCGCGGTGAAGGCGATACAGCTCATATCCGCCGATGGCCATCACGGCGATCAGCACGGACGCGGTGCATAAAAAGAACTTGGTCTGAAGACGCACCAGGCGTTCCTTCCCATTTTAAGCGCGTAAGTTTGCGGTGCTCTAGTTGAATCGGGGGTTTGCTGGGATGCCTTAATGTCGTGGGGTGAGGGTCCGGTAAATAATTCGATCTACCACGGAGCCACGGAGGGCACGGAGGAGTACAAGGGGTCATGCAGAGGTTTCCAGCGCTAAAGCATGGATTATGAGAATGGGGATTCCGTTGATTTTAAAGTGCCACGGGCGGGCGCCGCGGGCGCCCGTGCCACGGCTGAGGAGGGCGCATGGGCGGCGGCGGCTTCAATGTTTTGGGCAAATTTCGCGGAGGTATTGGAAGGAATAGATGCCGCTGCCGTGGTTGTCGGACCAGTCAAGCCGGATGGCATAGTTGCCGACGTACTCGGCCGCCACCACGCCAAGCGCGGTGGCGTAATTGCCGGGCAGCACGCGCAAAAGCGACTTGCGCTTTTCCTGCGCTTCGCGCTCGGTCTTACAAAGGGCGCAGGGGCAATGCGTGCGCAAATAGCCGATGGGGTAGACGCAGACGTGGCCGTCCTGCCACTCGATCTCCAGCTTCTCGTCTTTCTTGAGGTCGATCCGGATTGGCGTGGTTTGTGCGTCCATGGCGTTGACAGTTTAGACGCTGCGATCGACCACGAATTTCGCCAGGCATCGCAAACCGTCGGCCGCCGCGCCCAGGGGTTGGAGTGCGTCCAATGCGGCGGTCAGCTGCTCCGGCCGCCTCGCGCCGGCTCGCATCTAGGCCGATGAGAGAGGGGTAGGTATTCTTGCCGCGGGCGGCGTCTTTGCCTGTGGCCTTGCCCATTTGCTCGGGCGACGCCGTCACATCGAGAATGTCGTCCATGATTTGAAACACCAGCCCGATCTGCCGGCCAAACTGTGTCAGCGCTCCAAGCTGCTGCTCAGTGGCTCGCGCTGCGATGGCCCCCAGGCGGCAGGAGGCGGCCAGGAGCGCACCGGTTTTTAAGCGGTGCAATCGCTGGAGCTCAGGGAGCGTGAGGCTCTGGTTTTCGCCGTCCATGTCAAGCACTTGGCCGCCGATCATGCCCTCGGGGCCGGTGGCCGAGGCCAACTCGCGCACCAGCGCCGGCGCGACAGCCGGGTCGGCATCGGCGGCGATGATTTCAAACGCCATCCCCACCATCGCATCGCCGGCAAGGATGGCCATCGCTTCGCCAAAGACCTTGTGATTGGTGGGCCGGCCGCGGCGGAGATCGTCGTTGTCCATCGCGGGAAGATCGTCATGGACCAGGCTGAAGGTGTGAATCAGCTCAATCGCACCGGCCGCCGCCAGTGCCGAGGCGCTGGGGTTTGCGGATGAATTATCCTCGGCGGCACAGGCCCGCGCGGTTTCAAGCACAAGAGCCGGCCGCAATCGTTTGCCGCCGGCCAATAGGCTGTATCGAACGGCTTCGACAAGGCGTGGGGGTGCCGCCGAATATCGCGCCAGCACCTTCTCAAAATAAGCTGCGACCGCGTCGCCGTGCTGGCGCAGAAGGTGAAGGGCGTCGATGGACAGGGCAGGCGTTTTCAAGTCGGTTGGCTCCAGGGGCGGGATTATAAGCGACCGGCCGCGTGGACGCACATGGGAGCGTGATGAGACGGAGTTTCCGACGCTACAGTCGCCCGAGCCCCTTGAACCTTCTTCGCGCCTTGATAACGCCACCCTGTTTGCCAAAGAGGAATCGCCACAAGCGCTCCCGCGTTTGCTTCCACAGCTCGTTCCAGAGCGCGCCATAAGGCCGCTGGTCCCATTGTTTCTGGGCGCTGATGACGATCCGCGTCAGCTCGGTACGTTCCAACTCCGGCTCGGCCGCGATGCGGTCGGACCAGAGCGATTGTTCGAAGCAGGAGCGGGTCTGGTAAATGTTCTTGCGCAGGCGGCCGGGAACTTGATGGCCGTCAGGCGCGGGACAAATTCGATGCGGGCATTGGCCGCCCAGATGCGCTTCCACAAGTCCGCTTCGGGGTCGCAATCCAGCTTTCGAAAATCACCCCACGGGCCAACCTGCCGGATGATCTGCCCGGTATGAACCACGCTGGTGGGGGGCACCCACATCCCCGGCTTGTACTGCCCGGCCGGCGGTGCGGATTGGGGGTCACGGCCCTCCGGGGCGACAAGCTCCGTGATGCCATAAGCCATGGCCGCCCCGGCGTCGATGGCCGGCATCAACGCCTCCAGGTGATGCGGCAGCCAGAGATCGTCGTGACCCAGGTAAGCGATGAGATCGCCTTGGGCGACTTCAATACCGTGGTTATTAGGGGCCGATTGCTGGCCGGTGTTGTGGGGAAGGTTAATCCAGCGCGTCCGCGAGTCGGCGCAGCGCGCAACCACGTCGGCCGAGTCATCCGTGCAGCCATCGCCAATCACCAGAAGCTCCAGATCACGAAACGTCTGACGCTGAACGCTGGCAATCGAGAACGGCAGAACGCTGCTCCAGTTATAAGTGGGAATGATGACAGTGATGCGCGGCATGAAAAGGTTTAGGATTGACTCATTGATTCATCGGTTCATTGATTCATCGGATGCGCTCGTTCAACGGGACCGATGAACAAATGAATCAATGAATCAATTTCGGAGCTGATTCAGATTCGTCGCAATGCCCTCTTCCGATGAGCCGCTGAACAAATAAATCAATTCCACATCACTTGAACTTAAACGGTATCACGTCGTTATTAAGCGGCAGCCGGTATTTGTCCGGGTCGCTGTAATCGTAGGGGCGGTTTGGCATGTTGATAAACAGGACATCCTCCTGGCCGACCGCGCACAGCGCGTGCCAGACGCCGGCCGGGATGGTGAACAGGGCGCGGTTCAAATTGCTGAAAAATAGTTCGTTGAGCATCCCTTTGGTGGGCGAGTCTGGCCGGTCGTCGTACAGGACGACCTGGGCCGTCCCCATGCTCACGAAGATGCGGTCGTCTTGTTTGGCGTGCTTCACCCACCCTTTGATCTGGCCGGGGCGGATGGTCACCTGATACACATAGACCAGCGGATCCGGGTGTACGCCCCACGCCGGCCGATACATCTCGCAAAGGGTGCCCCGATCATCCGGGATCGTGGGAAGCAGTTTGATGTTGACGCCATGAATGATCGGCTTGACCGACTGCCATTCGGCATCGACGGTCTGCTTGTCCTTTTTGGCGTCCGCGGGCTGTGGGGGCATGGATTCTCCTTCATCCGGGGGATACTTGGCCGACCTTATATTGTCATCGGCCAAAATGGGAGGGGGGTGTAGATTTAATCGGACGTGAGGTGCGGTTGCGATGTTTCCGTGCTGCGGGCAATTCCGGGAATGGTCGGATAGGATCATGCTCGTGGTTGCCCGGGCAGTTCCTCAATGACAGGGGCGCATGTGACGTTGCAAAAAGAAACGCCGACATTCAAGGCGCAGTGGTCGTGGCAAGGCGTGGCCGCGGCCGTGGGCCTTGGGGCGTTTCTGACTTACCTAATGGTGGCCGATTTGCATCGGGTGGGAACGGCGAAAATGAGCGACTTTCGGGCCTTTTACGGGGCGGCCAAGGCCATGGTCAGCGGCGGCGATTTGTATGAGCCATCCGAGGGGCGCTGCTACGTTTACCCGCCGCTGCTGGCGTTTTTGTATTCCCCCATCGGGAAGATGTCGCAGGCACATGCGGGATATGTGGTGGTCGTGGTGACAACGCTGGCCATGGCCCTGGCGCTGCTGGCCGGGGCGAAGACGATGCTCGAGCGGCTGGAAAAGCCGGTCCAGCTGGACACGATTTGCTGCGTTGCGTTTCTGGCGGCGTTTCTGACGGCCGACAAGATCAAGGGGGAATTGCAGATGCTCCAGACGGACGTCTATCTGCTGCTCATGCTGATCCTGGCCCTGCGCTGGATGGATCGCAATCCAATTTTCGCAGGCGCGGCGCTGGGGCTGGTGATCAACATCAAATACCTCCCGATTGTCATGCTGCCTTACCTGCTTGTGCGCCGGCGCTGGAAGGCTTCGGGGGCACTGGTGTTTTCGACGCTGCTATTCGCCCTGCTGCCGGCCATGCTCCGCGGCTGGGACCGGAACCTGACAGACCTCAAATCCGCCACGGCCGGCCTGGTGCGATCGGCGGGGATTCATGTTGAAGGAGGGGGCCTGGCGCGGGTTCATCATGTCACCGATGACCTCAGTGTATCCATCACCAGCATGGCCGCGCGGGTGCCGGGGGTTGGCGGAAAATTGATCCTCATCGGCGTGCTGGGGGCGGTGGTGCTGGGCATCGTCCTGGCGTATCGCAAGAACAAATTCCCGCTGCTGGCCTGGCCAAGCGCCTCGCGGCAACTGGAGCAACCCTGGCGGCGTCTGGTGGCCATGGAGTGGTGCATCTTCATCGCGCTGGCCCTGATCTTCGGCCCGGACACCAACACCCGCCATCTGGTGCTGGCGCTGCCGATGAACTTACTGGCCGGCGCCCTCCTGCTATTTCCACGGACGCGCTGGCCATCAATGCTGCTGGCGGCGGGCACGGTGTTGTTGTTCCTGGGCATGATCCTGCCGCCGGGGCATCGCACGGAAACTTCATCGTCGGATGCGGTGCGGGTGTGGTTCGCGATGGCCGGGCCGACGTGGTGCATGCTGGTGATGGCGGGGACGGTGCTGTGGGCGGGGATGCGGGAAGTGAAGAACGACGAGCGGGATTTAACTGAACGCGTGATGGCGCTTAGCGAAAGGGGCGGCGATGCCTCCCAGCCTGGATGACAATGCAACGCCCAATTGGGAGACGACGTCGGACGAGATTCATTGCCCGCTCTGCTCGTACAACCTGCGGGGGCTGAGCGAGCCGCGCTGTCCGGAGTGCGGGTATCGATTCAGTTGGTCGGAATTGACTGATCCGAAGCGGAAGGACCATCCCTATCTTTTTGAGCATCATGCGCGGCGGTGGTTCTGGTCGTTCTGGAAAACGGCCCGGGGCGGCCTGCGGCCCTTTCGTTTCTGGCGCGGGCTTAATCCAAGGCAGACGTCGCGGCCTGAATTGCTGCTGATCTATAGCGCGATAGCCTTCGTGCTGGGGGTGCTGGCATTGCTTCCGGTGATATGGCGAGAGAATATTAGGACAAACGGGCCTGACTTCGAGTACTATAAAAATGGGGCGTATTACGTGGTTCTTCGAGAGTTGTCCGTAAACGATTATTTGAGTGCACTTTCGGGCACGTGGCAAAACGCAACCTTTCAATGGACGGCAGCAACGCTTCTCTATTGGCCGATCGCGACCTTCTTGACATTGCAGGTATTTCGTCAGTCGATGGGACGGGCGCGGGTGAAATCGGTCCATGTGCTTCGGTGCGTGTTGTATTCGAGCGACGCGGTTCTCGTGGCGATGCCGCTCGCGTGCATCGCATACTTTCTGTTTGTCTACGGCCTCCGAGCCGGCGATGTTGATGAGGTGCTTATGTGCGGCGTTGCGATGGCCGTAAGCTGGATGGCATTCCGGATCTTCGTCGCGTACAAGCTTTACCTTCGTTTCGACCATCCATTTCTGACCATTCTGGCGACGCAGTTGATCGTTGCGCTTCTCGCGCTGGCGGTCGCCCTGCAGATGAACGTAGGAAAGCCGATTTGGTGATCTTCGACGCCAATCTCCTCCAATCCATCGCACTGGCGGCCGCGCCGCTTGTTGTAGCCGCCGTGGGGGAGGTGGTCGTCGAGCGGGCGGGGATGGTCAACATCGGCATTGAGGGGATGATGCTGGTCGGCGCGCTTGGGGCGTGGCTGGGAGCAGGCATCGTTGGCCCGGCCGTTGGAATCGGCGTGGCGGTGGCGGCGGGGATGGTGCTGGCGTGCGTGTTTGCAGTGGCGGTGCTGCGCTTTTTCGCGGATCAAATCGTCACCGGGACGGGGATCAATCTCCTGGCGCTGGGGATTACCGGGATGGTGTATCGGCGCATGGAAGAGGGGATGCGGGATCGTTCGCTGCCCAGCGTCTCGCAGCAGACACTCGCGTGGGCGGCGTCGGCCGTGGCGGTAGGCCTTGCAATTGGGGTCTGGGCGTTCTTCAGGTTTACGCGGGCCGGCCTGGAGCTGACGGCCATCGGCGAAGCGCCCGAGGCGGCCGACACCGCCGGCGTGGCCGTCGGCCGGCGAAAGCTGTACTCGCTGTTGTTCGGGGGCGGCTGCGGGGGCTGGCGGGGTCGTATCTTTCGACGATGCGCGTGCAGGCGTTTACCGAAAACATGTCGGCCGGGCAGGGGTTTCTCGCCCTGGCGATTGTGATCTTCGGGCGCTGGAACAGCCTGGGCGTGGTGCTGGCGGCCATCTTCTTCGAACTGGTCCTGGCCATTGCCGACCGTCTCATCGTGCGCGGCGGACTGGAAGCGCAGACGACGGAACTGCTGAAGATGCTGCCGTACGTGTTGAGCCTGTTGGCGCTGGCGGGCGTGGCCGGGCGATCGGCCGCCCCGGCGAGCCTGGGCAAAGCATACCTGCGCACATAGGCAAGACCGCTGCGGCTCATTCCTATTGATCGCCCACGGTATACTGTCCGACCGGATGAACAGCATGTGGGCGATGAAGTTTGGGATCTACCTTGCGATGCTGCTCGCAGTGCTGGGGCCGGCGCAAGGCGAATCAATCTTCGATCTCGAACCGGCCGCCACCACCCGCCCCGCAATCCACATCACCAGCAAACCCAGGTGGCGCGAGCAACCAGTTGTGTCGTGGGAGGCGGCCGCGCGTGGAATTGTGCGCTTAACCAGCGGCGGCGCGGTCATCCGCGCAGTGCGCCCCGCCACGCGCGAAACCCCTGGAGTAGTAATGGAGCACGTCGCCTCGCCCACCACCTGGCCGGCGGAATTTGCACCGGTCTCCATGCGCGAGGACATAAATCTTTACACGGAGATTTACAGCGGCCGCGAGCGCGAGGCCGAGGGCCACGCCGACGAGATAGCATCGCTAATTAAAAACCTGATCCGGGCCTCTCACTACACCACCGCCAACACCACCTTCAAGCGTTATCTGCTTTTGCGCACGTTTGTGCTGGCTCGATCACCCGACGCAGAGTTGGGGCTAACGCGGACAGTGTGCCGCGAGCTTTGGCCTCTGGTTGAAGGCGATTCGCCGGGGATGCTGGCCCAGGCGCGGAACTGGCGGGAGCGATGGCCGAGGCGCTCTCATCGCACGACCGCAATCAGGCAGCGCAGGCGCGGGCAAGCGCGGCCGGGGCGTTTGCCGAGCTGGCGCTTTACCAAATCGATCACGATTATCTCAGCGAGGCGCGAAGCAACCTGGACATGGCCGAACATTTCTCCACGGCAGGCAAAGCGCCACCGGCCACTGAAGCGCTGACAGTACTCCGCAAGCGGCTCACGCGCCGCGCGGAACAGGACGCCGCTTTTGCTCAGATCAAGATGGAGCTTGCAAAATCTCCTCCAGACGCACAAGCCAACGCGCGGCTGGCGTGGTTTGAGCTTGCCGAAGCAGGCGACGTGGAAGCCGCGATGGCGTCGGCAGCAAAGAGCGCCGATCCATTGTTGAAGGCATTGGTAGCGGCACATGCCACGCCGGCGCCGAGCGTGCCGGCGCTGAAGGATTGGCACTAGCGGCTCTGGCGGAGGCCGCGCCCCAGAGTTCAGGCCGGACATCGCTGCCCTTGCAGAGGCGCGGCTGGAGAAATATCTGACGGTGAAAGGACTGCCAGCAGACGGCATCGTAAAGGCGCGGCAGACGCTTGAGCACACGCGCCGCTGGCCAAATCGGCGGAGCAGGCGGTGGCAATTCCGCAAGTGAAATACCCGCTGGGCGTGGCCGCGAAATCGGTGGTCTATGTCTGCGATTCCAGCGGGTCGATGTTGGGTCACTTCGACGAGGTGCGCGCGGAGATCGTGAAGGGGGTCGCCCGGCTCACGGAGGGACAATCTTTTAACGTAGTTTTCATGCGGGAAACTGGGTCCAGCGCGATGAGTGTGGAAGGCTTGCTGCCTGCGACGGGTGACAACGCGACCAAATGCTCCAAGTTCGTCGAGTCCATTTCCGCGCGTGGCACAACCAATCCGATTCCGGCGATGGAGCTTGCATGCGGCAACGGCCGGAGGCTATTGTGCTGCTGACCGACGGCGACTTCGATGACAACGAGGCGGTAGTGAGGTGGATCGACGACCACAATCCGGATCATGGGATCAAGATCAACACCATTTCCTTTCACGCTCAGGACCAGGACGGCGACAAGGTGCTGGCGGTCATCGCGGAACACAATGGCGGGATGTTCAAAAGAGTAAGTGAATAAGCGCCCTCAGTCTATTCTTTGCCTGACTCGGAGATATCCGCTCCCTCGACCCGGCCGAGGCGGTGCTCTTCGAGTTTTCGATCTTCTGGATCAACATCGCCGCTGGCGCGGTGAGGGGTGCGGGAGGTGGCGTCGTTGGCGGATTGGGATTGATCTTTGTCTTTGCGGGTTTGGTCTTTTGACATCAGAACTCCTGTCGGTTGTTGAAGGGTTGAACGTGCAACGGCCGTGCCTGTGGGTCCGGGCGGCTTAATCCCTGATTGATCCGGGTGTCGGGCTGTGTTTGGGCTGGCGCTCGTCGATTAGGCGGATGGGGGGGAAGCCGACAATCTCGCTGGTCGAGGAGGCAATGCCGATGCCCGCGTTGTCCAGGTGTTTCATGATGTCCCGGCTCATCTTGTCTTTCACGTCTCGCACGCCATGGGTTGTGGTTAGAAATCGGACGGTGAGCTCGACCCAATTGTCGGTCAGGCGGAAATAGACTTGCGGGACGAGCTCAGACACCTTGGCCGAGTAGCGCCGCTCCATTTCCTGTATGGCCTCCTGATTGACGTGCTCGAGTTGCAGGCTGTGCCGCCGGGCGGCATCGAGCATGATCTGCTCGACGCGGTCACGGTCGTCCTTGTAAGAGATGGGCAGGATCAGCTCTTCCCAGATATAAGGAAAATCGCGGGTGTAGTTGTAAACCGGCTCTTCGAAAATATTGGCGTTGCTGATGGTGACGATCCGGCCGGTGTACTGCCGGGCATGAACCCACATGGCCGGCGGCGCGCCCTGCACCGGGGGCGGCTGGCCCATCTCCATGATGGTGGTCTGGATGAAGCCCAGGGCGATCACGTCGCCGCGCACGCCGCCCATAACGATGCGGTCGCCGACGTTAAATGTATCGCCGTGAAGAATAACCAGATATCCCGCGAACGCAGTGATGACCCGCTGAAGCGCAAACGCAAGCCCGGCCGTCACCAATCCGAAGAAAGTGGTCATGGCGCCGGGTTGTTAAACCAGATGGAAATAAGGCCCACAACCAGAAGGATGCTGAGAAAAAGATGAATCCCCTGCCGCGCCCAGAAGATGACGCGTTTGCGCCGCTTGCCCTGATAGGCTTTTGCCAGGACACCCCGGGCAGCCCAGCGCACCAGGCGGCCCAGCAGAATGATCACGGCGATGTAAACCAGGGTGAAAAGGATCTTCTTGCCCGTTTCAACATCCAGGCCCACCAGCCGGATGCCAAACAGCTTCAACGACCGCTCCGGACCCTCAAATTCGACGACCGAAGCGTATGTGGCCAATGAGCGGAGCATCTGCGGCACGATGCAAAAGGCGTGCAAGGGCTGCTCTGGCGGGCAATGGTTGTTGCAGCGGGGCGCAAAGGTCAGGCGAAGGCGTTGATGATCTGGTTGACCAGCGGCCGAATAAAGAAGTTCTTTGGCGGCCAAATATCCACGCGAATGCCGCGGCGTTGCAACTCTTCCATGGCAATCGGGCCAATCGCCGCGACTTTCGTTCTGGCCAATCCGGCGTTCAAGACAGGCGCAAACCCGCGACTCTCGCCGACCTCCCACAGGCGTTCAACCTGCACCTTGCTGGTGAACGCAATGACGTCAATTTCCCCGGCCGCCATTTGCTGGATGAGGCTCACCACGCGCTGATCGTCGCTGGCTTGGGCATAGATGTACGGGGCGACGGGGTTGGCCGTGGCGCCGCGCTCGCGCAGGTAATTGATCAGGCGCTCGTTGGGCTGGGTGCCGTAAAGTTGTACGCCAAATGAGCGGCCTTCAAGCGACTCGTGCTCCAGTGAAGCGATGACGCCCTCGGTGGTGGGGGCCGAGGCGGCGACGTCAGGGCGCAGGCCGATTTCGGTCAGGGCGCGGGCCGGCTTGGGGCCGCGGGTGATCTTT
The DNA here is from genome assembly GCA_963788015.1 of uncultured Phycisphaerales bacterium. Lineage (GTDB taxonomy): Bacteria > Planctomycetota > Phycisphaerae > Tepidisphaerales > Tepidisphaeraceae > JBBRHH01. The sequence goes on along the minus strand of CAWBEY010000001.1, from coordinate 69,906 downwards.
CGAACCTTCGCAAGCGCCTGGAGGACCGGCGCCTCGAGTGTCAGTTGTGGATTTGCGGAAGAAAGAGGCGTGCGACGCGCGACGGACAAAAGCCGGCGAAGACCTTCGCCGGTCAACAAAATGAGGTCGGTGAAGTCGCCTTCCGCGAGCTCCCGAAGCCACTGCTCGACGGGAGCGGGATCGGGGGCGTCGAGAATGCTCACCATCGGGCAGCGCACGATGGCCGCCCCCTGCTCTTCGAGCATCGCGGCGAAGGCGTCAAGATCGCGCGTCTCCGCCAGAGCGATCGTTCGGCCGGCAAGCGGCAGCGGCAAATTGGAAGAATGGTTTGGCATTTAGAGACTTTTTACAACGCCTGCTCACGTTCCATAACGATAGCATTGTTTTTGTCGATCCTGCTGGCGTATCAACCGGCGGCGATAACGACGCGGACGTCTCCGTTGTCGGCCCAGATTCGGGTTCCAGCCAATCTCATCGACGTGCGAGCGGATCTGCGCCGGCCGTTGGTGACGTAGAGATGAGGTCATTCTAATGTTTCACGACGGTCCGGCGCAAGACACGGGAAGGATGATTAAAAGAAGGACGCCGCAGGATCGAAGCCGGTTTAGCTAGACAGGGTGATCCGACGGCGGAGAGATTGCCAGCGCCGCCGGCGGCGGTGGCTTGAGGGGTGGTTGCTGGGGAGGGTGGGGGAGGTTGGTGAGATAAGGGGCTGCGGGGGTCGGATGTTGGTTTTGTGGTGCGCGAAAATTTGTTTGAGGTGGGGGTGGAGGAGGGGGATGAGGATTGACAAGGGGTTATGGTGGGTTTGGGGTAAAAGCATTGGAGAAAACCGACCCCAAAGCGACATAGAACCGACCTAAAAGCGACACTGTTTCGACTGCCTTTCGACTGGAAAGCGACTGCGTTTGACGTGGAACCAACATGCTTTCGACCGGCTATGGGCAGGCTGTGTCCAGCGACAATTAAAATCCCCCACCGACGACAATTAAAAACAGCCGGTTGAACTGGCGTTCGGCGACGATGTTTTGGACTCAAGAAAGGAGTTTCAAAGCATGGTTTCGGATGGCCAGGTAAGGAGACTGATGTCGTTGTTGCAGAAGGAGTCGTCGTTGCAGGTTTCGGCGGACAAGACGGGGATGGATCGGCAGACGGCCCGAAAATATCGGGATTCGGGTCAGCTACCCAGCGCCGTGCGGCCCGAGCATGACTGGCGAACGTGCGCCGACCCGTTTGCGCAGGTCTGGCCGTGGGTGGCCGGGCAGTTGGCGTTGAACCCCGGTTTGGAGGCCAGGACCTTGTTGGAGGCGTTGCAGCGTGAACATCCCGGCCAGTTTGGCGACGGCCAGTTGCGAACGCTGCAGCGTCAGGTCAAACGCTGGCGTGGCCTGGAAGGTCCGGGCCGGGAGGTGTTTTTCGCCCAGGTGCATCATCCCGGGCGGCTGTGCCAGTCGGACTTTTCGCACATGACCAGGCTGGGCGTGACGATCGGCGGACGGACCTTCGAGCACCTGGTCTATCACTTCGTGCTGACCTACTCCAACTGGGAGACGTTTACCGTCTGCTACTCTGAAAGCTTCGAGAGCCTCAGCGAGGGCTTGCAGAACGCCCTGTGGGAACTGGGCGGCGTTCCGGAGCGGCATCGAACTGATCGGCTCAGCGCCGCCGTGGCCACCAGTTGTGCCTCGGTGACGTTCTGGTGTAAATGGCTGTTCAAAGCATCGATGAGTTTGTCATGGTTCATACGGTTGCCCCTGTGCTATTTGTTTCTGCTCCGGCGACCTGACCTGAATTTTGCGTGGGCTGGTGCGCGCTTTTCTGCGCAGCCTTTATCGGTTCGATTTGAACCCTCCAGCTGATAAGGGTAGTGGGAAATTTGAGAGAAAATAACGAACGTATTCGCCAACGCATAGGGAATCCAATCTGGCACCAGATGGTGCCGAACTGAACTCACCGTGCTTGGGAAGACGCTCATGGATGGCGATAGCGTCTAAACACTCACAGAGAATTCTAAAACCCAAAATATAACTCTGCTCCTCGGGCCATCCTCGTCTTTGCGGTCCAATCCGCTTCCACCGTTATTCGGAACTCACTGAGTGAGTAGACGCTAACTCGATAGACCACCACACAGGGCGTCCGTCTAAAGTTTCCTTACCTGGGCGATTGCGTACACTTTGAGTTGTATGCAAGCAGGCGTATACACTCTATATGCTACCGCTTGAGTTGTCCAGAACGATTTGAAAAAAGATTTAAAATGACTGTATAGGCTTGCCGTAGGGAATTTCGTGGAAGAAATGGATTAAGAGTTGCGCCGCATGCGGCTGTGTGGGGCGACCGGATATGACGCCTGCAACCCCCGATACCTCGTGTCAGGAGCTGGCCTTGCTCCTCCCCTCGTTTTATCTCGAAAGCGGCAGAGATGGAAGGTTCAGTGAAGATCGGGCTGGGTGACCCTCTAACCCAATAAAGTGACAATCTCCTATGCCACTTCACACCAGCCCAATCCTGGCACTCCCCGTAGCTGAGCGGACTAGTTGGCAAAAGTGTGTGCCTGTCGCCGGCTGGCGCGCCTTTACAGTGGTCAACGACGAACCGAGGAAGATCGGTGTTGCCATCGATTGCATCTTCGAAGGTGACTGCACCTGACTTTAAAGCGACCCATATTAGGTCTCAAAGCCAATTAGGATCGTATGAGCGTTAGAATGCGACTCAGTTCGTTCTTGTGGCACATATGGCCACCAACGATCTTTGAGACATCCCAGTTACAGATGCGCTTGTGTTGGCATTCGATTGGCCGTGCTCCAATGGGATCGCTCATAAAGGCACTTGCGGATTTGTACATGTACTTCAGAACACCATCGTTCGAAGAGTAGCAGTTGTGGATCTTGCCACAGACTGCCTCGGCGGCTTGTTGCCATCCAACTGTGTCGCTACGGCCAACGGCACCGCCCAGCAAGTAGACGTCCTGTACGCAACGATCAAGTTTCGTACCCAAGGTATGTAACGCGAAGTAGATTACGCGACAGCCCAGTGAGTGGCCCATTAGTACGAAGCGGGTATCTTTCACGCGACAAAGCAGATCGGCTAACAAGACGCCGGTCATCTGCGCCTTCAGCATTGCGCAATACCACGGGTTTCCAATCAAGTCGGCGAGTAACGCAGCGTAAGTCAGGGGGTTTAGCTTCGATCCTGCCATCCGTGTTGTGCGCTCCGCCAACTTAGTAGCGATCGCACCTACCGTTGCACCAGTCGCATCTGCGCAGGCGAGTTTGCCCAAATGCCGTAACGTTTTGGATTCCCAGCGTACCAAATGCTGTGCGCGCGTGGAGAAGTGATCCTTGACGCCAGATTGCCAGTCGGCGCAGTCGTCGCAGTCTTCACATAGAAATCCGTTGATAAATAATATGGGATGCTTCCGCCCATTGTTGAGCGGCTTGATTTCAAACCCATTGACCTGTCCGAAATAGCTGTTGCTAATCATGCCCCCTTTCACTGCTCCCAGTCCCGCGCCCAACGCGGTAACCACGGCCGTCCCAGTAGCCATCGTTCCTCCAATGGCCGCGAGGGACGCACTGCTCAGTGCCGCGCCGCTTAACGAGCTAATCGTTGTTCCCGTACCGGCGGCGCCAAGCACGCCCAGTGAACCGAGCGAAGAAGCTATCGCTGGAGCCGCAACGCACGCGAGCGGCCCCACCACCAATGCCCCACCGACCGAGCATAAGGCAATCTTTCCGGCCCGCCAGAAGTGATAACCTTTCCGCTCAAATATTTTCTTATATTCTTGGAGATGCTCCAGTTGCATCGAAAGCCCCTCGAATGAAGCGATCGTGCCATCGTGGACTGCGCACAGTTCGTTGTCCCACCCTGGGTTGATCTTGGACCAGAAGGTGTGAGCTTCCTGCTGATTTTCAGGATGCAGATCACTGCGAGTCATGTGCTCGCAACCGGGGATGCGACATGCGAGCGTAAAGTTTCTACATTTTCGACATTGGTGGACATTGCGACGGAGGTAATTCCGCTTCACGAGTTCGTGCCATGATTGCTCTAAGCACCATGAACAATAGCCGACAACGTCAGAACTGGGCATTCGAAGCTCCTAATGAAAGCACTTGATGTTCTCTAAAGAAGCATGGCGAGGTAGTCCACGCGACGCTAATAAGGCTGATCTCTTTCGGAAATGAACAGGAGCAGTCTATCTTCAGACCTAAAGAACGAATATCTCGCACATCGACAACTTCAAAATTCTTAGGTTGTTGCGCCCTCGGCCAGTGCGCCAAATTCTCGCTGTCAGGATTGAGTAAATATCGTCTGTCCGTGTCGCTCCACATACTCTGATTCTGATCGAAACGTTTCGGGGAAGTGGATTTGTTGGCCTTCGTAGGCTTTGAAGTTTTGGTCGAAATTTGGTTGGAGAGGCGATCTTTTACGCGTTTGCCAGGACGAGGCGCCGGTCTTCGTTGAAGGTGATTAGGCAAGGCTGCTTCTTGGGTTCTGGCGAGGCATAGGACGCTGCGGGGCTTGATGCGGTGCGCGGGGGGGGGAGTTCCAACGGAGCAGTGGTGGCGATGACGAGGGAGGGGATGGGGTTGGCGGGGACAGCAGCGCAGGCCGTAGGAGGCGAGGATTGGCGCAGATATTCTGGGCGAGGCGCACTCTTACTTTGCGCACTCCTTCGGTTGGCCTTCGAAAGGGGCTTGTGGTTAGCCGGTGGGGTTTGTTTTGCTTGCCATAATGGTGGGCTGCACCTGTCAGCCTCGTTCTGTTGGTCTACTCTACGGGCTGCGTGGTGGCAGTGCTGCCATTGCGGAAGCGGTTTAGGGTGTAATACGCTGTTGGGTTTTTGGTGGGTTGGGCCTGATCGTCTTTGATGTCTTTGAGGTTCAGGACGTAGATGCGCTCGGGTAATAGTTCGGGGAGGATGAGGGAGGCGTGGAGGCGGTCGGAGGAGAGGATCACTTTATTGATCTTTACGGGGGCGCGGTCGAATTCGGGGGAGCCGTAGGCGCGGCGGTATTCGTAGTGGAAGCATTAGAGGGGGTAGGATTCGGTGAATTCCTTTCCTGTTTATTAACGCGACGCGGAATACGGCAGTTCATCATCTTTGAGCGCTCGTTCCACGGGCTTGTCGCCCATTTCCAGAGTCATGGCGCCCCCATTGGTTATGGCTTGATGGCTGATCCAGGACTTGGTGTACGGTGTGCCGTTGATGAGCCGCTTCTGGACGTAAACGTTGGTCGGGCTATTGGCCGGCGCCGAAATGACAAACGTTTTTCCGTCCGGCAGACTGATGGTCGCTTTGGTGAAGGCGGGGCTGGTTAGCACATACGACGGATGCCCGGGCGTCAGAGGATAAAACCCCAGTGTACTTAATATATACCAGCTTCCCATGGAGCCATTGTCTTCATCGCCGGGGAAGCCCCTGGGTCCTGAATTGATTTTTTCGTCGCACACCTTTCGCGTCAACGCCTCGCATTTCCATGGTTGGCCAGCGCATGCGTACATATAGGGGAAATGGAATGCCGGCTGATTGCACAGCGCCAACTGCCCCATGTTAAAGGTCGCCATCTCGGTCATCTCATGGATGGGCCGATTGTAGCCGCCAGCATGAAATGTCGGCGGCTGGTTTACCAACTTGTCCAACTTCGCAGCAAGAGCGTCATTACCGCCAAGCAAACCCGCGAGGCCGGCAATGTCGTGTTGAACAGACCAACTGGCCTGCCAGGGTCCGCCCTCGGCATAGGCGCCGCCCCAGGCAAATTCATCAAATGTGGGGGCCCAGGCGCCGTCGGCTGATTTGCCTCGCATGAAACCTACTGACGGATCCCAGAGTTTTCGATAGTTCTGCGCGGGCCATCAACTGCTCATAATCGTCGGTCTTACCCACGATTTTTGCGACCTGTGCCACGCACCAGTCGTCATAGGCATAGTCGAGCGTAGTGGAAACCCAATACTCCGATCCTTTAATTGGAACAAACCCCAGCTTCAAATAGGCCGCCTGGCCCGCCCTTGCTTTCTCAGTTCCGAAGGCGTCGTTACGGATGGCTTCATAAGCCTTATTGACGTCAAAGCCCGTGACACCTTTGACGATCGCATCCGCGATCATTGCGTCTGCGTGCGTCCCGATCATTCCGTTTAGGCCGCCGGGATTGGGCCATTCAGGGAGTCTGCCCGCTTCCTGGAAGGCATTGACCCAGCCCTGGACAATCTCGCCCAGCCGCTCCGGATAGACGATGGAAAACAACGGAAACTGAGTTCGGTAGGTGTCCCAGAGGCCGGAATCGGTGTATTCGACGCCGTCATGCAGCTTGCCGTCAAATGGACTGAAGTGGACCGTTTTGCCTTGGGCATCGACCTCATAAAGACGATGCGGAAAATTCATGGCGCGATAGAGACACGAGTAGAATGTTTTCTTCTGCTCGACAGTCCCTTCGATTGAAATGCGGTTCATGTACTTCAACCATGTGGCCGCCGTAGCAGCCCGCACCGCATCAAAGCCTCCCGATGTTTCGGTCTTCAGGTTCAGTTCCGCCTGCTCAATGCTGATGTACGACTGCGCAAAGCGAAACTCCACGACGGGGTTCTTCGTGACATCGAACTCGATGTAGCCGCCGATTTTCGCTTTCTTCTCATTTTGATGTGAGCCACTGCTGGTAATCGGGCGGTCCAGGACACCGACGAAATAGGTTGTGAAGTCGCCGGCGGCCGGCCCGTTGTGCAGCTTGGTCCAGCCCGTGACCTTTTGGGTTTTCGCGTCGAAGGAAAATTTGCCGCCGGGATCCAGGAAGATGCGGCCTTCCTTTGCGTTGGCAAAGGTAAAGCGCATCACGCCGCCTCGTTCGGACGGAGTCAGTTCAGCTACAATATCAGAGTCTTTCAAATCGACCCGCATGTAGTCGGGTCTTAAAGTGCAGGCATTGAGATCGTAGCTCGAACCGACGTCGGCGGTTTCGGCCGACAACGGGCCGCTTTGCGGGGTGATTAAACAGGTGCCGTAATCCGCAGTGAAGGGGCTGGGCATGCGTGTCACTCGAAAACCGAGCATTCGCTTCTGCTTGTAATGAAAGAACACTTGGCCGACAGACCCGCGGCTGGCGTCGCCTTCGGTTTGCAGACTCCAGTCTAACATTCCCCAGGGGCGCAGATCAGCGGCAGACAGTTGCCATAACTTTGGGTGTCTTTGGAGGTGCCATATCCTGAATCTGTACCTTGCAAAGGATTTACATATTGCAAAACACCATCCGCTGGTGGGATGCCCCCAATGTTTGAAACCTGTGCCTGGGCCAAACAGGGATGAATGACCAGCAAACTAAGTGCGACGATCAAAGACGTAGTTTTCAACTTCGCGTTCCTTCTGGGTTGCAGAAAACATGTTGAGGGATTCGATAGCTCTTACCGTTGGAGCCGGGAAAGGTTGATGAAGCGGCATCGAGGCAACGATGCGGTGTTGCAAAAGCGAGTGATATTTGAGGGATTCATTCTCTGTCTGGCCATCACGCTGTAGCCGCTGCCGCGGTCTTTTCTGACACGCGGCTCACGGCGGCCCGGTCGCACCGGATTCACCACCAGCACCGGCAGGTCCTGGCCGGGCGCCGCCGACGAAAGCCGGCGGACCGCATCAATGAAACTGATCCGCTCGGCGCCACCCCCTGTTGCAGCGCGGCCTTGATCATCACCGCATGCACCAGGTTGTATACCAGGCAGGCGCGGACTTATGAACAATCGCTAAAGTGAATGGCATTCGGATTTATCCCCTTTGTTGTCGCGACATATGATGTAAAGGTTCGCGTCACCTTTAGTTGAAGCCTTCGAAATATGGTCCATTGGGATGTCCGTGGCGTTTGTATGGAGCCTGAATACGCCGAGGAATACCCGCCCGCCTTCTTCGCGAGCAACGCGTACTGGTAGACCAAAGGGCATTTTCCCTGCGGCTGGCAGGGAGTGTTCCCAAAGGGAGCGCCGTTGTTTATTAATACGCCGGATGGTGCAAGGTGTGCGGTGAGGCATCCGTTACTTTGTTCGGGGCAGTTTCACAGACGTTGATTGAATAGGTCATCGTGCGGAATTATATTGAGCGGATCGGGTTCCAGAAGTTTTGATTGATTGGCGCGGCGGGTCGCGGCTGCAGGTCTGAGGAGGCGCACTGACGCGCACTTTTTGAGACGTCGAATGTACCGTAGTACACGTTTATCGCTGGTATTCTTCGTCATATTTCTTCTGGCTATTCCAGTCACTTCCTACATGCTCAGAAAAGCGTACATGATCCACAATGTGCCCGTACATCTTGCGACTGTTCGTGCGTTATATATTTTGGAAGCGCGGAATCCGAGTAGCACTGGGCCTCGAACTTATCCAAAACGGTGGGTCAATTGGATTGAGGCGGACGGGACGATCAAGAAGGATGTTTTTGAGCCGGAGGCGTGGGCGAAGCTGCATGTTGGGGATCGAATCCAAATACTGGTGACGAGTGATGGTGAGTGCACGTGCGCGGATGCGTGCATGACAGGATGCATTTCGAGATGATGATGCTCGGAATTGAGTTTCCTGGCGTTATCGTGCTCGGTCTGATTGTGCGCGATAAATGGCTGAACCGGGACGATTCCTGGTAAAAAAAGGAGGTATTGCAATGGCTTATTTCGCGAAGATTGGCGGTGCATTCCGTGTTGGAAAAGCGAAATGGCTTGGGCCGGTGGTAGCGTCACCGGATGCAATCTATCTGGTCAAGAAGGCTCGGCAGCGAAACAATGCCGGGGGCGGACTGATTGGAGCGGCCATATCGGCGGCTCTGCAAAGCCGCGATCGCTTTGATACTTGTCGCTATTTCGAGTTACCGGCCGAGGTGACTTCGCATTCCGACTGGCCGGTGAAACGTAAGAAGGATTGTCGGGTGCTGATTATCCCGAAAAATGAGATTAAGCAGATTAAGCATCCCGGCTTCACGAACGTGCTGAGGCTGGAGTTTCAAGGGACGGATATCCGGATTGACTATCTGATGTTTCGAGGACGATTCGTGAAGGAATTTCTTCACGCGGGCGGTTGGCCGCTGCTCTGGCGGGGTGTTCATGTTGGCTCGGCGCATATGGATGGGCCGGCGCGTTGAATACGGACACACTGCGCCGTGTTTCGCAGGAACGCGCGGATTGCCTATCGGTGCGAAGGGCTCAGGGGAGCGGGATATTAGCCCATAGCTATTTGGTGTCGTCGGAGACGGGCTGGGTGGTGGCGGGGTTGCCGTTGCGGAATCGGTTTAGGGTGTAGTAGGCGGTGGGGTTTTTGGTGGGATGGCCTTCATCGTCTTTGATGTCTTTGAGATTCAGGACGTAGATTCGCTCGCGCAGTAGTTCGGGGAGGATGAGGGAGGCGTGGAGGCGGTCGGGGGAGAGGACAACTTTATTGATCTTTACGGGGGCGCGGTCGAATTCGGGGGAGCCGTAGGCGCGGTGGTATTCGTAGTGGAAGCAGTAGAGGGGGTAGGACTCGGGGCTGGAGGCGGCGGCCGCATCGACGGGCTTGGTGAAGGTGAGATCGAAGCCCTTGTCGGTGAGAGACATGTTTTGGATTTCGAGGGGGACCTGGCCGGTGAAGGTGATGTGCTGGAGGCCGTATGCGCCGCCGACCCAGCCGCGGTCGGTGCAGCCGACGTAGAGGCTGCCGTCGGGGGCGAAGAGCAGGCGGTTGGTGCCTTGCAGGGCCCGGTCTTTTAGAAATGGATAGCAGGCGCCTTGGAGCTCGCCGTCGATCTTTTCCATGGTGCAGCGCATGACGATGGGGATTTGGACGTCGCCGACGAACATCTGGCCGGCGAAGGGGCCGAACTTGCCGGCGGTGGTGTCCCAGACTGGGGCGGAGATGGATTGGCCCATCACGCCATAGGGGAAAATAATCACGGGGCGCTGGCGGCGTTTGTTGAGCTCGTCGATGGTGACGGTTTTGGGGTCGCGGTTGTTCCAGGATTTTTCGAAGATGAGGCTGCTGGGGTGGCCGTAGAAAGCGTCTTTTTTGACGTGGTGGAGCATGTCGGCCGCTTCGAATTCGCCCTGGTTGTCGGTGAAGAAGATTTCGCCCTGGGGGTCGATGCCGATGCCGTTGGGGGAGCGCAGGCCATTTGCAAAGGGGATGAACTCGCCCTTGGGGGTGACCTTGAACACCCAGCCGCGGTAGGGAGTTTTGGGGCCGGTGCCCATGAAGACGCCGCCGAGGCTATCGGGGGCGTGGGCGAGGTTGAGGGTGCCGCAGAGGTTCCCTTCCTTGTCGCGGACAAGGCCGAAGGCGAACTCGTGATAGTTGCCGGAGAAGCCCCACTTGTCGGAGAACGTTTCGTAGACGTCGGCCTCGCCGGTGTTCTTGGTGTCGAGGAGGTGAGTGAGTTCGGGGCGCTGGGTGACGAAGACGCCGTTCTTTTCATCGGAGATGATGCCGAGGGCTTCGTGGAGGCCGGTGGCAAAGCGTTTCCACTTGCCATCCTTGAGGGACCAGACATCGCCGCGGCGGGTGCAGACCATCAGCCTGCCGTCGGGCATCCAACACATCCCGCCGACTTCGAGGGGAGATTCTTCGGGAAGGGGGACCGCTTCAATTTTGTACGCGGGCGTTTCTTTGACAGCGCTGCTGGGCGGGTCGGCCTGGAGCAGGTTGGGCAAGCAGAGCGCGAGAATGGTCGGGAGGATGCGGGTGGCTTTGAAAAGGTTCATTTCGTCTCCTTTGCGGCGATCGTGATCGAGAAGCTGTGGGCGTTCTTGGGGAGCTCGAGGATCAGGCCGCTGGTTTTCGCCGGGCCTGGATTGGCGGGGCTCTCGGTTTTTTTGAACTGGCCGACGGAGGGGGTGATGGTCACGGTGTTGTCTTCGGCGGTGATGAAGAAGACGGGTTTATCGCCAGCATCGATGGTGAAGGTGCGGACGAGGCCAATGCCGTCCTTGGCCGCGACGGCGGTTTCGGTGACGGCCACGCCGTCGAGCTCGTACATGAACTGAGGGATCTTATTCTCCAGAAGGCGGTAGCCTTTGAAGGCGACTTCCGGCTCGTGGGTAAGGTCGCCTATGCGCAGGGGGGCGATGGGGGGAGCGGCGTAGAAGCGGCGGCCCTGAACTTTGGCAGCGCCGCCGCCTCGGCCGGTCCACTGGTCTTTCATGTCGATGTAGCCGCCAAACCAGGTGTATTTGAATTGGCAGGAGCCGGCGTCCCAGCAGTAGGAGATCATGCCGGGGAGCCCGACGGCGATGCCGCGGGGTAGGTCGCCGCCGGCCGCGTTGGCCATCTTGATGCGGGTGGTGATGGCGTCGTTATCGACGGCGAGGGAGTAGTTGTTTTTGTCGACGAGGCCAGGCGGGGGCGGCATTCCGTTTTCGAGGGAGAAGTAGTGCCAGAGGGTGTCGATGGTGCTGGCGGTTTCCTGTTCGGACTTGCCAACGAAGAAGTTGGGCATGGCGGTGCCGGGCTGGATGCGCGGCGGATCGCGGAGCCAGCGGTTGAAGAAGTCGGGGCGGAGGCGGGTGGCCATGAGGGTCATGTCGGGAGCGCGGGCGGCGTCTTGTGCGGGGGGCTTGTATTCCTGAAAGCCGTGGCACGCCATGCAACCCAGGCCGCCGGTTTGCATGCTGATGAGCTTTCGGCCGGCGGTGATCTGCTGGGCGTTGGGGTTTTGGTTGCCCGGGGCATCGCCCACTCCGGAGGCGGCGATGGCTTCTTGCACGAGTGGGCCGGTGCGGTCGGGGCCAAAGTGGGGCATGCGGAGCTTCATCCACCAGCGCACGGCGCTGCTTGTCATTGAGGACGCGGGCGAGCCACTCGCGGCGGAGTTTTCCGCCGACGTTGGTGAGTGGCGGGGTTTTTTCGACGATCTCCTCGGCCGGCCTGGAGTTATTGAGCTCGTGGCAGGCGGTGCAGTTGAAGGTCTGGACCGCGTGATAGAAGTCGTAAGCGGGGGCGGAGGTGATGAGGGGCTGATCTTTAAGGGACTTGATGAAGGAAGTGATCAGCAGACGCTGCTCGGGCTTCAAATCATAGAGGGCTGACTTGCCGGTGGGCTTCTCGGCGAGACAGCCTTTGGAGAGATCGGCCTTTTCCAGCGGGGCAGGGGCTGCGGCGTCATCCGCTGCAGCGATCGGCTCCAATGTTTTTTGGCCGTTGGGTTGGACGGTGTGGCAACGGATGCAGCCTTCAGATTGGACGAGTTTTTGGCCGCGCTGTTTGTCGCCGCCGGGGAACTCGCCTTCGAAGTCTTTGTTTTTGGAGCTGGCGAGGTATTCGGCCAGAAGGTGGTGTTCGTCATCTTTGAGGAGCATCGAAGGCATTCGGCCGCTCTTATCGACGGCGATGGGATCTTCCAGATATTTGGAGAGCTCGATGGTGTTCATCTTAGAGCCCATGCCTTCGAGGGGCGCGCCGTCCTTGCCGTGACAGGCGAGGCATCCGACCGATTCAAAGAGATCTTGGCCGGCCTTGACGCGGTCGGGCTTGGGCTGGCCGGGCTGAGAGGTGCGGCGTGGATCTTTGAGGGTCGCCAGATAGGCCGCGACGTCGCGGCGGTCCTGATCGTCTTTCAGGAGCGTGGGCATGACGGCGGTGGGGCGAAAGTGGCGGGGGTTTTCAAGCCACTTGTAAATCCACTGGGCGTTGGTGCGCGAGCCGACATGGGAAAGATCGGGGCCGGAACGGCCAATAATTTTGGAATTGCTTTTGTGGCAGGCGGTGCAGTTGAGCTCTTCGACCCAGTGGCGGCCTTGCTCGATGCGATCGTTCTCATCGACCTCAGGAAGGGCGGCGGACTTGTGCCAGAGCACGCCGGGCGGGACGGGCTCCTGGACGAAATCGGGAGACTGCCAGAGGAGTTGAAGACGGGCTTGGCCGGCCTTGCGGGCAAACTCGATTCGGAGGGCGTGATCGCCGGGTTCGACGGCGATGTCTTTGCCGCCGATTTCCTGATCGTCGAGAAAGACTTTGGCCTGGCCGGGGCTTGCGCCGTCGGGGGTGAAGGTGTATTTGCCTTTTTCGAGGACCTTGATGATGCCTTCCCATTTGGCGGTGAAGGCGCTCTTGAGGGTGGGATGGATGGAGTCGTTGTCAGCGAGCGTGAAGTCGGGGTTGGGGGCGATGAGGCTGACGTGGTGCTTGTCGTCGGCGAAAGTGGCGACGAGTCCCGGCGCCAGTGCGTCTCCGGCCAATGCGGGTTTGGTTGTGAAAAGAATTGCCGCCCAAGCCAAGGCGGCCAAAGCCGCGCAACGTCGATATTGACCCATCCATCGCTCCTGCTGATTGAGTTGACGCACTTTAGTACCGCCGGGAGGGGTGCATGTTAACCGGGGGTAGAGCGTAAGTCGCCACAGGACACTGCACATGGACCTGAGATCGCTATTCCACGGCACTGATGCGCGTCCGCGTGGCCACTTGCAGCTGTGAGCATGACAATTGCTCAACACTCTCTTTGTATACGAGATCGGGCACTTAAATGCCTATATCAGCAGCATCCGGGCTAAATGGCTCTGGAACTGCCTGAAAAACAGGCGAAGGTGTCTTGCGCTTCATGCCATCGCTGTTGATGCAACCAGCATCTTTGTAAGGGCGTCCCGCTGAATTTGTGGTCGAACAATGACGCGCGTATACTTGACGATTCGAGCGATTTTGCACTCCGAATGTTCACAGGTGCGAGAGACATGACCAAAGGTTTACCGCCCGCCCAGGGCCTCTACGATCCTCAGTTCGAACGCGACTCCTGCGGCGTGGGCTTCATCTGCCACATCAAGGGAACGCCTTCGCACAAGATCGTTTCTGATGCCCTGCTGATGCTCGAAAATATGAACCACCGCGGCGCCTGCGGCTGCGAGGAAGACTCTGGCGACGGCGCGGGCATCCTCGTGCGCACGCCTGATGCGTTCCTTCGCAAGGAGTGTCGAAAGCTGGGCATCGCCCTCCCACCGGCCGGGCAGTATGCGTGTGGGATGATCTTCCTGCCCCAGGACATGGTCCAGCGCGATGAGTGTGAGCGCATCGTGGAGCAGGTGATCAGCGACTACGGCATGACGGTTTTGGGCTGCGCGACGTGCCGATCGATCATCGCCACGTCGGCCAAACGCCCCGGCGCACCGAGCCGAAGATCCGCCAGATTTTTGTCAAGCCCAATGAAACGTTCTTCAATAAGGCCGATTTTGATCGGCGGTTGTATCTGGTTCGCCAGCTTGCGGAGAACGAGATTGAGTTTGGGGAAAACAACCTGACGGCCGAATCGCGCGAGCGATTTTACATCAACATCCTGTCGGCCAATCGCCTGGTGTACAAAGGGATGCTGACGGCCACCCAGCTTCGCCATTACTTTAAGGACCTTCAGGATCCAATGTTCGAGAGCGCTCTGGCGATGGTGCATTCGCGCTTTTCGACCAATACGTTTCCTTCGTGGCCGCTTGCCCATCCATTTCGTTACCTGGCCCACAACGGCGAGATCAACACGCTGCGGGGTAACCGCAATTGGATGCGGGCACGGACCGGGTCGCTTCAGTCTGACATCTTTGGCGATGAGCTGCAGAAGATGTTTCCCATCGTGACCGAATCCGGGTCGGACTCGGCCACCCTCGACAATGCCATGCAGTTTTTGGCCGTCAATGGGCGGTCGCTCCCACACGCCGTGCTGATGCTCATCCCCGAGGCGTGGCAAAATCACAACCTGATGAACGATGACCTGAAGGCCTTCTACGAATATCACGCATGCCTGATGGAACCGTGGGACGGGCCGGCCTCAATTGCTTTTACCAATGGCCAGCTGATAGGGGCGGTGCTAGACCGCAATGGCCTGCGCCCCAGCCGTTATTACGTCACCAAGGATGATCTGGTGGTCATGGCCAGCGAAGTGGGCGTGCTGCCGATCGATCCGGCCAACATCGCCCAGAAGTGGCGGCTTCAGCCCGGCAAGATTTTCCTGATCGACACCAAGCAGGGACGAATTATCGACGACCAGGAGATCAAGCAGGAGCTGGTGGAAAAGCGGCCATGGAAGAAGTGGGTTGACGAAAACCTGATCCAGCTTGACCAGCTTCCAGAACCGACGCATGTTCCCCAGCCGGATCACGACACGCTGCTCACGCGCCAGCATGTTTTTGGGTACACCGTCGAAGATCTGAAGATGATCATGTCGCCGATGGCGGCCAGCGGCGTGGAGAGCCTGGGCTCGATGGGAACCGACACGCCCCTCGCATGCCTGTCAGACAAGCCGCAACTGCTGTATGCGTATTTCAAGCAGCTTTTGCGCAGGTGACCAATCCGCCGCTGGATGCGAATTTTGAGGAACTGGTCACCTCGCTCAACACCTATCTTGGGCGTGAAGGCAACCTGCTGGCCGAGGATCCCAAGGCGTCGCACCTGATCAAGCTCAAGTCGCCGGTTCTGAGCAACACCGACCTGGCGAAGCTGCGCGAAGTGCGCGCCGGCGGATTTCGCTCGGTGACGCTGCCGATGCTGTTCAGCGCGGCCGAGGGCGCCGAAGGTTTGCGAAAGGGCCTGGACGAGCTTTGCGCGGCCGCCGCCAAAGCGGTTAAAGAAGGCGCGTCCATCCTTATCCTCAGCGATCGCGGGGTTGACCAGGACCGTGCGCCCGTCCCCAGCCTGCTGGCAACGGCGGCGGTGCATCATCACCTCATTCGCGAAGGGACGCGCACGCAGGCCGGACTGGTGATTGAAACGGGGGAGGCTCGCGAAGTGCATCACTTCTGCCTGCTCATCGGCTACGGCGCGGGGGCCATCAACCCTTACGCGGCCTTTGAAACTCTGGCGGATCTGCACAAGGACGAAATCCTGCCCAAGACTTACAAGGAGGGCGACAAGGTTAAAGACCTGACGCTTGAGGCCGCGAAGAAGAATTACATCAAGGCCGCCAATAAGGGCATCATCAAAGTCGCGTCCAAGATGGGCATCTCGACGGTGCAGAGCTATCGCGGCGCACAGATCTTCGAGGCCGTCGGTCTTTCGCGCGAAGTCATCGATCAGTATTTCACCAACACCGCCTCCCGCATCAACGGCGTGGGGTTGGATGTAATTGCAGAGGAATCGCTCGCCCGCCATCGCAAGGGTTATCCGCCGGTGAACGTGGACGGGAAGGTTCTTGATCTGGGCGGCCAGTACCAGTGGCGCCGGGCGCGGAGTTCCACATGTGGAACCCGGACACGGTGGCCAAGCTTCAACACGCCGTGCGCGCCGACCTGGGTGCGTGGGACAAGCTTCAGCACGGCGGGCAGATCGACAGCTTCGTCCGCTTCAAGGAATACACCAGGCTTGTAAATGATGAATCGAAAAATCGTTGCACGCTTCGGGGCCTGCTGAATATCAAGAAGGCCGACGCGCCGATCCCAATTTCCGAAGTTGAACCGGCCAGCGAGATTGTGAAGCGCTTTGTCACGGGCGCGATGTCTTTTGGCTCCATCGGACGCGAGGCCCACGAAAATCTCGCCATTGCGATGAACCGCATCGGCGGAAAGTCGAACACCGGCGAAGGCGGCGAAGATCCCAGCCGCTTCAAGCGCGACGCCGATGGGTCGCTGCGCCGCAGTGCGATCAAACAGGTTGCGTCGGCCCGTTTTGGCGTGACCACTGAATATCTTGTCAACGCCGACGAGCTTCAGATCAAGATGGCGCAGGGCGCCAAGCCCGGCGAAGGCGGCCAGCTACCCGGGCATAAGGTTGACGAATACATTGGGAAAATCCGGCATTCGACGCCGGGCGTTGGCCTGATCTCGCCGCCGCCGCACCATGACATCTATTCGATTGAAGATCTTGCTCAGCTCATTCACGATCTGAAGAACGTCAACCCGCAGGCGAGGGTGAGCGTGAAGCTTGTAAGTGAGGTTGGCGTGGGCACGGTCGCCGCCGGCGTTGCCAAGGCGAAGGCGGATCATATTCTCATCTCCGGCGATTCGGGTGGGACGGGGGCCTCGCCGCTGACGAGCATCAAATACGCGGGGATTCCGTGGGAATTGGGGATCTCCGAGACGCAGCAGGTGCTGGTGATGAATAACCTGCGCGGCCGGGTGATTCTGCAGACCGATGGGCAGATCAAGACTGGCCGGGATGTGGTGGTGGCCGCGCTGTTGGGGGCCGAGGAGATCGGCTTTTCAACTGCGCCGCTGATCGCGTCGGGGTGCATCATGATGCGGGTCTGCCACCTCAACACCTGCCCGGTGGGGATCGCCACGCAGGACCCGGAGCTGCGCAAGAAGTTCGCCGGGAAGCCCGAGCACGTAATCAACTTCATGTTCTTCATCGCCGAAGAGGTCCGCGAATACATGGCGCAGATGGGGCTGCGGAAGTTTGACGAGATGGTCGGCCAGACGCAGATGCTGGAGCTGGCGGATGTGTCGGATCACTGGAAGGCGAAGAACGTGGATCTTTCGGTGATCCTGTATCGGCCGGAGGTTGGGCCGGATGTCGCTGTGCGCAATATTCAGAAGCAGGATCATGCGCTGGAGCGTTCGCTCGACAACGAATTGATTCGGCTGGCAACGCCGGCGATTGAGAGCGGCCAGAAGGTGCAGGAGTCGCTGACGATCAAGAACACCAATCGCACAGTCGGCACCACGCTCTCCGGGCGCGTCGCTGAAAAGTATGGATACGCCGGGCTTCCGGATGACACGATCACGTTTCGCTTCCAAGGATCGGCCGGGCAGAGTTTTGGCTGCTTCCTCGCCAAAGGCATCACGCTTCTGCTTGAGGGCGACGCCAATGACTATGTTGGCAAAGGGTGCTCGGGCGGGCGGATCGCCGTCTTTCCGCCGCGGGAGGCGACGTTCAAGGCCGAGCAGAACATCATCGCCGGCAACACGATCTGCTACGGCGCGATCTCCGGCGAAGTCTACATTCGCGGCGTGGTTGGCGAACGGTTCTGCGTTCGCAATTCCGGCGCATACGGTGGTGGAAGGGGTGGGCGATCATGGGTGCGAGTACATGACTGGTGGGCGCGTGGTGGTGATCGGCCCGACAGGCCGAAATTTCGCGGCCGGGATGTCGGGCGGGATCGCCTATGTCTATGACGACAACGGGCAGCTTCCGGACAACTGCAACCACAACATGGTATCGCTGGAAAAGCCGAGCAAGGCTGAGGATCAAGAGACGATCCGGCGCCTGCTTGAGAACCACGTGAAGCTTACCGACTCGACGGTTGCGAAGGGCATATTGGCAAACTGGGAGGCGTCTCTGGAATATTTCGTGAAGGTGATGCCCAACGACTATCGGCGGGTGCTGGAGCATCAGGCGGAGATGGAAGAGCGGGCGAAGAAGTTGTCGCAACTGCAGACGGCGGGGGCGTGAGCTTCGAGGTTTAAGAGGTAATGAAGCTTTCAGAAAAGATTTACAAGGCCGCTGCTGAAGAGCATGTTTGGGTGGCAAGGGAACTATACAATGGCCGTCGTTTTGTGCTTGGTGCGTACATCGCCGGCTTGGCTGTTGAGTGCCTCCTGAGGGCGTATCGCTACCGTCGAGATCCGGAGTTTGATGCGCGGCATGACTTATTTGTCTTGTACAAAGCATCTGGAATTCTTGGGTATGTATTAGCGGCCGACATTTATTCATTGAACGCAGCCCTTTTTGAGGTCCACGTGCGCTGGTCTAATGCCCATCGATATCGGTCATCAGCATCGTTCGAACGATACCTGAAGCAGGAACGCCTGGATCGTGGAATTCGTGGCGATTTTGTGAAGGAGAATACGCGTCGAATAGTCGAAGCCTCATCGGAGTTTGTGGAGATAGGATTGCGTGTATGGAATCATTCGAAGCGAAATTAGGCCGCATCCTCCGGAAGCATTTTCCGGGCAGTGTGGTTGAGCTGGAGCCGTTCGAACCGCGTCCGATGATGGGCGGTTTTGTCATCTGGAGCGGCTTTAAGGACGTGGAGTTGCGGGAACGCGTGCGCGAGGTATGGCGGGTAATGCAAGAAGAACTTGATGATCGCGAACTGGCCAAAGTTGGCTTGATTTATCCCTTAACCCGAAGGGAAATGATGCGTCGGCAGGAAGAGCAAGAGCAGGACGCGGCCGAATTAGGAAATTCATTGGCAGGAAGTTGATCAACATGGGCAAACCCACCGGATTCAAAGAGATTGCTCGCGAGACCCCAACGCGCAAGGCCGTGTCGCTGCGGCTTAAGGATTGGAACGAGATCTACGAGCCGATGGCGGATCACAAGCTGGCCGAGCAGGGGGCCCGGTGCATGGATTGCGGGATTCCGTTTTGCAACAACGGGTGTCCGCTGGGCAATATCATTCCGGAGTGGAATGACCTGGTCTACAAGAACCGCTGGCGCAATGCGCTGGACATGCTGTTCAAGACCAACAACTTTCCGGAGTTCACCGGGCGGGTTTGCCCGGCGCCTTGCGAGGAAGCATGTGTGCTGGGGATCAACGAGAAGCCGGTCACGATCAAGCTGATCGAAGAAAACATCATTGACCATGCGTTTGAGAATGGGTGGGTGAAGCCGCAACCGCCGGAAATTCGCACGGGGAAGAACGTGGCGGTCGTCGGGTCCGGGCCGGCGGGGCTGGCGGCGGCGGCGCAGCTAAATAAGGCCGGGCATCACGTCACCGTCTTTGAAAGAGCGGATCGAATCGGGGGCTTGCTGATGTATGGGATACCGAATTTCAAACTGGAAAAGCGATTCGTCGAGCGGCGGGTGGCGCTGATGGAGGCCGAGGGGATTGTGTTCAAGACCAGCGCGAACGTTGGCATCGACATTCCCATGGATGATCTGCGGCGGGATTTTGATGCGATCGTCTTGTGCGGCGGATCGACCAAGTCGCGCGATATTCCAGCGCCAGGACGAGAGCTTGCGGGGATACACCTGGCCATGGATTACCTGCCGCAGCAAAACAAGCTGAATATGGGCGACACGATTCCCGAGGAACAATTCATCAGCGCCAAGGACAAGCACGTGGTGATTCTGGGTGGTGGGGATACGGGAGCGGATTGTCTGGGGACGGCCGTTCGGCAGGGGGCCAAGTCGGTGAAGCAGTTTGAGATCATGCCCCGGCCGCCGGAGTCACGCACGGCCTCAATGCCTTGGCCTTACTGGCCGTTCATTTTTCGGACTTCCTCGGCACATGAGGAGGCCAATGAGCTTGCGGGCGGTGAGATCCGGGACTTTTCGATTAACACCAGGAAATTCACGGGCGAAAACGGGCAAGTGAAGAAACTTCATGGGATTCGGCTGGAATGGGAGAAGGGGGCGGATGGCCGGATGCAGATGAAGGAGAAGGCCGGGAGCGAGCTTGAGCTGGATTGCGATTTGTGTTTACTGGCGCTGGGGTTTGTACATCCAGAGCATCCGGGGCCGATCGAGCAGCTTGGGTTGAAGCTGGACGCGCGGGGGAACGTGCAGGTGGGGGAGGATTACATGAGCAGCGTGCCGGGGGTGTTCGCGGCCGGGGACATGCGGCGGGGGCAGTCGCTGGTGGTGTGGGCAATCAGCGAAGGCCGACAGGCGGCGCGGGCGGTGGATGAGTTTTTGATGGGGAAGAGCGATCTGCCGGGGCTGAAGCTGTTTTGATGAACGCTCAGATCAACCTCACCCATGCCCCCGCTCCCGGTTCGCCAGCAACTCCACCAGTTGCGTCAAAATCTCCTCCCGATCCTTCCCCTCCAGCGCCAGCGCAAGCTGCGCCGTCAGAAGCCCATATTTCAGCCCGATGTTGTGCCGCTTCCCTTCCAACTCGGCCGCGAGATATCGCTCCCGATCCGCCAGCAGCGCCAGCGCCGGCGACAACTGCACGTTGTGCTTGCCCTCGGCCTGGCGCACGAGATTTTCCAGCAGGTCCATCACCGTCGGCGTTAAAACATGCATGCCAAAAAAACACAGATAATGCCCGGCACGCAAGCCCGGCACCAGCAGTTTTTGCTCGGCCTCCGTGGGCGTTGGCTTTTCAACCACCGTCTCCACCTCATAAAGCTGTGCCACGTTCTGAACGCGCCGCCCTCCAACCGTGCCATAAAACGGCAAAACACTTTCGCGTGTGGATTGGACGGCCGAGACGGCGCATTCCTGCGCCGCCGCCACGTCCACGAGTTGTCGGGCGCACCGCCGCTCGCCGCCATTTACGTACAGATGATCGCTCACCAGGTGCAGAAACGGTTCAGCGCCAACGAATGATTTCAGCGCACCAGAGCGCATGGCCATAGCCCAGCGGCGTGGGTTGCTCGATATAGTTGAGCAGCCGCGCACGCCCCCCCGCCGCCTCGGCATAAGCGTTCTGATCGCCCGGGCAGATCACGACGGCAATGTCCTCGATCCCGGCCGCCACGGCCTCCTCCACGATGATCTGCAACGCCGACTTCTGAACGCCATCGGCATCCACAAGCGATTGCAAAGGCAGCTTGCGCTGAGCACGACCGGCGGCGGTGATTACGGCTTTTTTGATCTTCATAGGTAAGAAAGGTGAACAACACCACTCCAAGCCAAGAGAATGCCCGCTGGCTGGCGGCAGGTCAACCCGCCGCTCCGGCCCATCGCCCGGCGCGCACATGAACGCACCGCTTCATCGCAGTCGACGCTTTGCCTATGCCCGTGGAAATTCGTGAACCCCCGCCGCTTATACCGTCCGCCGCCGCTGCCGGTTGGGCTTGCCCATTTTGCGCATGGTCGGCGTCACCGTCAGAAGTTTCGTCGGACCCTTGGGCGGCCGCGAAGCCGCGTGTTTGGCCAGTGCCTCGGCCACGATAGACGAAGTCTCCGTGCGAGTTTCAGAAGTCTGGGTTGCCTGTGTGTAGGGCATGCCGCGCATAAACATCTCCAATGAACGTCCTGCTGTTACGGTAACCTTCGCGCGTCGGAGAAATTCCTCGGTCTGCTTTGCGTTGCCCGTATGCTGCTGGAATGTGCCAGCATCATAGCACAAGTCTCCTTTCGCCGCATCCACTGCCTTGCCCCGTCTCGCGCTGGTCATAATCCCGCCGCATCAGCCATCCGCTCGCCAGCCTTGTGCATGTCGGATCGGCCGGCAACCAATCGATCCATGCGTCCCAAATCACCACCAGCTCCCTCAAACTCATCCTCATACAATCGATTGGCTGATCGCCTGTCGCAAAACCCTACCCGAATTTGACACCCCCTCCCCCCCTCTGTATTTTCGCTCTGCAGTTTGAAGTTGGCCAACTTTCTTTCTGAGGTTCGACTTTGGCTGCGATTGTTGTCATCCCCGCCCGATTGGGTTCCACGCGATTTCCCGGGAAGATTCTCGCCAGCCAAACCGGCCGGCCTTTGGTGCAGCATGTCGTCGATCAGGCGCATAAGTGCCTGCGCAGTCCGCGATGTTATCGTGGCCGCCGACGATCCATCCATCGCCGCCGCCCTCGCCCCCTATGAAACCCGCGTTGTCCTCACCAACCCCAGTCACCCGAGCGGCACCGACCGAATCGCCGAAGTCGCACGAAACCTGAACGACGACATCGTCGTCAACGTCCAAGGCGATGAACCCGAAATCGATCCTGCCGTTATCGATGCCCTGATCGAACGCCTCGAAACGTCTGCCGACGATATGGCCACCGCCGCCACGCCCTTCCCCGCCGGCGCTGATCCCGCCGATCCAAACCTCGTGAAAGTGGTCTGCGCCCTCGATGGCCGGGCGCTGTATTTCTCGCGCTTGCCGATTCCATATCCTCGAAATGGAATCGACGCGACGGATACCGATCGCCCCCCCTATCATTTGCATCTGGGGATTTACGCCTACCGGCGGAAATTTCTGCTGGAATTTGCCGCCTGGGGGCCAACGCCGTGCGAGCAGGCCGAAAAACTCGAACAGCTTCGAGCGCTCGAGCATGGCCGGTCGATCTATGTGTTAAAGACCAGCCGCATCACGCATGGCATCGATACCCCGGAGCAGTACGCAGAATTTGTAAACAGGACGCCGCGCAGCAGGTAGTCAAGCAGCGGAAGCATTATGAGCAACGAAGATTTAATGGAACGCATCGGTCAGTCGCAGGAAGAGACCGAGTTTTACACCCCCATGCCCGATGGCTACCGCCCCGGCCGAACCAAGTACGTTATGGTCGTCGGCACCGTGATGTCCGGCCTCGGCAAGGGCATCTTTTCTTCCTCCCTCGCCAAGCTCCTCCAGGACAAAGGCCTCAAGGTCGCCCCCATCAAGATGGAGGGCTACTACAACATCGACTCGGGCACCCTCAATCCCTACCGCCACGGCGAAGTCTTTGTCCTCGATGATGGCATGGAAACCGACATGGACTTGGGCACCTACGAGCGCCTGCTCGACCAGGACCTCTCGGCCGCCAACTTCACCACCAATGGCCAGATCTTCTCGGCCGTACTGAAGAAGGAACGCGAAGGCGGCTACCTTGGCCGCGACGTCCAGACCATTCCTCACGTGACCGGCGAAGTGAAACTCAAGCTCCGCGAGCTGGCCGTCAAATCCAACGCCGACGTCGTCTTCGTCGAAGTCGGCGGCACCGTCGGCGACTATGAGAACGCCGTTTACCTCGAAGCCTGCCGCCAGCTTGCTTACGAGGAGGGCGAAGGCGCTGCCTGCTTCGTCGCCCTCACTTATGTTTTGGAGCCGGGCGCGTTGGGTGAACAAAAATCAAAGGCCGCCCAGCTTGGCATCAAGCGACTCATGGAGATGGGCATCATGCCCAGCATCGTCGCATGCCGCGCTGCCAATCCCGTTGGCGAAAAAGTGCGCAGAAAATCTCCATGTATACCAACGTGCCGATGCGCCGCGTGTTTTCCATGCACGACCTGGAAAGCATCTACATGGTCCCCGAGGCCCTGCGCGAGGCCGGCATTGATCGCGAAGTTCTCACCCTTCTCGATCTGCACGACCGCGTCGATCAGCGCAACGAAGATCAGCAGCGCCAGAAGTGGAGCTGGTTTGTCCAGCGCATCGGCAAGGCCCGCAACGAAGTCACCATCGCCGTCACTGGCAAATACACCTCGCTCCGCGACGCCTACGCCAGCATCATCAAGGCCGGCGAGCATTGCAGCGCCCACCTCAATACCGAAGTGAAATTCAAGTGGATTGACACCACCACCATCGACGCCTCCAACGTCGCCCGCCGGCTCAACGACTGCCACGGCATCATCGTTCCCGGCGGCTTCGGCGTGCGCGGCACCGAAGGCAAGATCGAGTGCATCCGCTACGCCCGCGAAAATAAAGTCCCCTACCTGGGCTTGTGCCTGGGCTTCCAGATGGCCGTCATCGAATACGCCGCGCAACGTCTGCGGCATCAGCGACGCCAACAGCACCGAGTTCGACAAACGCTGCCGGGCACCTGTCATCGACATTCTTCCCGAGCAAAAGGAAATCGAGGGTCTCGGTGGCAACATGCGCCTTGGCGGCAAGGACATCGAGCTGCGCTCCGGCTCACTGGCCAGCCGCCTCTTCAACAACGCCCTCCGCATCCGCCTGCGTTTCCGTCATCGCTACGAAGTCGATCCCAAGTACATCGACACCCTCGAACAAAACGGCATGATCTTCAGCGGCAAAGCCCCCCACTACCCCATCATGCAGGTCCTGGAACTGCCCCAGGACGTCCATCCCGTTCTTCCTGGGCACCCAGGCCCACCCCGAACTCACCAGCCGCCCCCTGCGCCCCCAGCCAATGTTCATGGGCTTCGTCCAGGCCGCCGTGGACTACGCCGAGACCTCGAAGGCCGAGCCGCAGGCGGTGTGAGGCCGGGCGGATATCGCGTAAATCTCCTCCAGGTTCAAAGTCGGAAATCGCCGCGATTTGCTCCGGCGTCAACTGCCTGTGAACGTGTTCCCAAAGCACGTGCTGCAGCCAGATACGATGTCCCTTGATCCTGATTTCGCCATCTTCGAAGTCAAAATAGTCGTCGAGTTGCACCGGAGTCTCCGCCTTCAACATTCTTGCACATTATATATGCGCCGCAATCACCCAACTCACACCCCCGCACCTGCCCAATCGCACCCCAACCTGCCAACCTGACAGGAACCCCCATCGCAATTCCCCCGGAAAACCACACTCAGGCGCTGGCACATGTTTTGAAATGGCCCTCTCATTCGCAGACAATCTAAAAGCCGATTTGAAAGGGAACATCAATGTCCGACACCGCAACCGTCGCTCCTCAGAAGATGGAATTCAAGACCGAGCTCAAGCAACTCCTCGATCTCATCATCCACTCCCTCTACACCAAGAAGGAAATCTTCCTCCGCGAGCTCATCAGCAACGCGGCCGACGCCATCGACAAAATCCGCTTCCAGTCCCTCACCGACACCACCCTCCTCGAAGGCAACTCCGACTGGAAGATCAAGCTCATCCCCGACGCCGCCAGCAACACCCTCACCATCCGCGACAACGGCGTGGGCATGTCGCGCGAGTCCATCGTCGATAATCTCGGCACCATCGCCAAGTCCGGCACCCGCGAGTTCCTCGCCAATCTCCAGCAGGCCAATGCCCAGCAGCGCCCCGAGCTCATCGGCCAGTTCGGCGTCGGCTTCTACGCCTCTTTCATGGCCGCCGACCGCGTCACCGTTCTCTCCCGCACCGCCGGCCCAAAAAGCGACGGCGTGAAATGGGAATCCGATGGCCAGGGCGAATTCACCGTCGAGCCATACGAAAAAGAAACCCGCGGCACCGACGTCATCCTCCACCTGCGCGAAGACGCCAAAGATTTCCTTGAGGCCCGGCGACTCCGCGAGATCGTCCGCCAGTATTCCAACTTCATCGACCACCCCATCACCCTCGACGTCGAGAAAGAAACCGACGGCCAGAAGACCACCGAAGAAGAAACCCTCAACTCCCGCAAGGCCCTCTGGCTGCGCAACAAATCTGAAATCACGCCCGAGGAATACAGTGCCTTCTACAAGCAGGTCTCGCGCAACTTCGAAGATCCCCTCAAAACCATCCACATCGCCGCCGAAGGCCAAATGGAATTCCGCGCGTGATGTTCATCCCCTCCCACCGCCCGTTCGATTTCTTCGGCCCCCAGCCCAAGCCCGGCCTCGACCTCTACGTCCGCCGCGTGCTCATCACCCACGAGTGCGAAGAGCTGATGCCCACCTACCTCCGCTTCGTCAAGGGCGTGGTCGATTCCTCCGATCTTCCCCTCAACGTCTCCCGCGAAACCCTCCAGCACAACCCCCTCCTCGCCCGCATCCGCACCAACCTCGTCAGCCGCGTCCTCAAAACCCTCGACGAAATGAAGACCTCCGAATACGAAACCTATCTCAAGTTCTACAAGGAGCTCGGCGAAGTTCTGAAGGAAGGCACCGGCCAGGATTTTGCCAACCGCGAGAAAATCGCTGACCTCCTCCTCTTCGAATCCACCAAAACCAAGCCCGGCGAATTCACATCCCTCGCCAAATACCTCGAGGCCATGACCTCCGAACAAAAAGAAATCTACTACCTGATCGGCGAAACCCGCGAGCAGATCGAAAACTCCCCCTACCTCGAATCCTTCAAAGCCCGCGGCCAGGAAGTCCTGCTCCTCACCGATCCAGTCGACGAATACGTCGTCGGCTCCCTTCACGCCTACAAGGAAAAACCGCTCAAGGCCGTCGATCGCGGCGACATCGCCGACGACTCGGCCGACGAAGAAACCAAAAAGCAGGCCGCCGAAAAATACAAAGGTCTGCTGTCGGCCCTGAAAGATCGCCTCTCCGAAGTGAAGGAAGTCCGCCTCTCCAGCCGCCTGAAGGAAAGCGCTGCCTGCCTCGTCGCCGAAGAAGGCGCCATCGGCGCTCACATGGAGCGCCTCATGCAGCGCATGGGCCGCGGCCAGGAAATGCCGCCAAGCGCCGCATTCTCGAGCTCAACCCCAATCACCCCACCGTCGAAGCGCTGCGCACCCTTCACGAGCGCGACGCGGCCGACGCCCGCATCGAAGATTTTGGCCGCCTCCTTTACGACGAAGCGGTCATCGCCGAAGGCTCAAAGGTAAAAGACCCCACCGCCTTCGCCCGCCGCATCAACACCCTCATCACAAGCGCCGCCACCTAGACCATCCCGCGAGCTGTCCATGTGGCATTCCCCTCCTTCCCCCTCTCACTGTACACCCGCTTCTCCTTCCCCTCCTTCCCCGCCAGATCTGCTCCTCCTTCCCCCTCTCCCGGTACACCGGCGTCTCCTCCCCCTCTCGGGGGCCACACCGGCTCCTCCTTCCCCTCTCCTGTTGCGGACGCTTCTCTTTCCCCCTCTCCCGGTACACCGGCGTCTCCTCTCCCCCCCCTCTCCTCTCTCGGGGGCCACACCGGCTCCTCCTTCCCCTCTCCCGTTGCGGACGCTTCTCTTTCCCCCTCTCCCGGTAAACCGGGAGAGGGCTGGGGTGAGGGCTCTTTCCTATCCCCAAAGGCTCCGCCTCGTCCCGCATCGACGCGTATCAGCCGTCGTAGAGTCCGCCCCGCCAGACCCCATCGCCTGCCGCCTGTACAAATTCAATGTAAATGGGGTAGTAAGGTTGCATCGCACACCATCCCTATCGCCGCGTGCGAACTCACACCTCCACATCGACATGCTCCGCCGCATCGTTTGACTGTCTCCCCCTCTTTCGTACGCTCGCCCTTCGTCGCATTCAGCCAATGCGGCAACACAGGGAGCAACCATGAAATCCTCGAATCAACCCGCCCACGCCCATCTACTCTTCGAGCCCCTTGAGAATCGCCAACTCATGAGCGCCGGCGCTCTCGACCAGACCTTCGGCGTCCACGGCGTCAACAGCCACCAGTTCACGCCCGGCTTCACGCCCACCGCCATGGCCATCCAAAAGGACGGCAAGATCGTAGTCGCCGGCAATTCCGGCGACGCGGGCGGCAAAATTTCCTATGCCGTCGTCCGCTACAACGCCAACGGCACACTCGACCAATCCTTCGCCAAGCACGGCATCGCCGTCACTCCCTTCGACATCGGCGATCCGGCCGGCAACTACGTCAGCGGCGTGGCCATCCAGAGCGATGGCAAGATCGTCGTCGCCGGCGCTCTCAACACCCCCGAGTTCTACGAATCTGGCCTCGTCCGCTACAACAAAAACGGCACCCTCGACTCCACCTTCGGCACCAAGGGCAAGTCCGTCGTCGATGTCTTCCTCCAAAGCGGCTCGACCAATGCCGTCGTCATCCGCAAAAACGGCGACATCGACATCGCCGGCCGCATCGATACCGGCGAGGGCATGGGCATCGCCCGCATCGACACCCACGGCCATCTCAAAACCACCTACGGCAGTTCCGGCCACGTCGAAATCGACCTCGGCGGCCTCCAGGACCAATCCGGCGCTTATAGCATGCTCCAAACCAGCAGCGGCGACGAAATCCTCGGCGGCTTCTACCGCGACACCAGCACCGTGCAAGGCACCGACTATCTCGCCATCGTCCGCGTCTCCGCCACTGGCGTACCCGATGCCTCGTTTGGCTCGGTCCTCAAGCCCAAGCTCCTCCAGGTGGATGACACCAGCGTGGGCTTCGGCCTGGCCATGCAGAAAGATGGAAAGTTTCTGATGGCCGGCGGATCGGTGGTCGCCCGCTTCGCATCCGACGGAACGGTTGACACCAATTTCGGCGTCAACGGCGCGGTTCACACCGCCTTCTCCTGCATGAGCGTGGCTGCCCAGCCCGATGGCCGAATTCTCGCCATGGGCAACGGCCAGATCGAGCGCCTGATGCCCGACGGCTCCCTCGACAAATCCTTCGGCACCGCCGGCAAAGTGCAAACACACCTGGCCCTCACCGAATTCGCCCTCCAATCCAACCAGCGCATCGTCGGCGCGGGCAAGTCCAACACCAACAGCGTAGCCGCCCGCTACCTCACGCAAACCCCCGACACCGCCGGCAACACCCTCTCCAAAGCCCGCAATCTCGGCCCGATCAACGGCAACCGCACCATTTTCGAATCCCTGGGCGCTGGCGACCAGATCGATTACTACAAATTCACCACCACCGGCCAGTCCAGTTCCAACATCCAACTCACCAACCTCATCGCCGACGCCGATCTCCAACTCCTGAGCAACCACGGCGTAGTCATCGCCGGCTCCAGCAACCCCGGCACCTCCAACGAATTTCTAGCCTTCCCCACCCACGCCGGCACCTACTACCTCCGCGTCACCGGCTACCACACCGCCACCACCGCCTACACCCTCACCGTCCAGCCCACCCTCGCCTGAAGATTCGAGGTGGGGCGGGACGGGGAGGCTTGGAGGAGCGGATGGCGGTGAAGAGGCGTCAATCGGCTGCTGCAGCACGTCTTCGGTCAGGTATGGTCCCGTGGTATTATCCGATGGTCAAGGAGAGCATTGAACGTTGCCGCCGCTAGAGTTCTACCTCGTTCGAAATTGGTCAAAAAGCCGCCATTGCGCTGCAGAGTTTTTTGCCGGCATTGGATTGGTGCGACTTGCTTTAGAAGAACAGGGTTGGCGGGTCATTTTCGCCAACGATATCGATCCGGATAAGTTGGAGATGTATCGGGCGAACTTTGCTGCGGATGATTTACTCTCGGCGACATCCACACGCTGAAAGCTGATCAAATCCCCGAATGTGAGTTGTTCACCGCCTCCTTCCCGTGTAACGATCTTTCCATTGCCGGGACCTGGACCGGCCTGGATGGCAAGGAATCGTCCGCCTTCTGGGGCCTCATCGCGTATTCTCGATGATTTGGGTGATCGTCGACCACCGCTGGTAATGCTGGAAAACGTAGTTGGTTTCCTCCAATCGCATGGAGGCAAAGACTTTGAGACTGCATTATTGGCTCAATCGCGTTGGTTACGATGTTGATGCATTCATTCTAAACGCGATCCATTGGGTGCCACAGAGCCGCGCTGGCTTGTTTGTTGTCGCTAAGAGGGCCGTCGCGGACGGTTTGCGTGATCCTTTCGCGATGGAGAGCGGCACGCGGCCCGAGTCCCTTTTCACGTTCATCAATACCCACCAAAATATCCGATGGAACATTCGCGACCTGCCAAAATTGCCAAAGGCCCGGTTCACCTTGAAGGAGATCGTCGAGGATCTTCCAGATGATGATCCTCATTGGTGGGACAAGGACCGTTCTGAAATATTTTTTTGAACAGTTGAGCGAGCGACACCTGATGGCCGCGCGGTTGTTGATCGGACAAAAAAGCTATCACTACGCGACGGCTTTCCGGCGGTCAGGTACGGGAAGAGCATGGCGGAGCTGCGGACTGATGGTATCGCTGGATGTCTCCGCACCCCGCGGTGGCAGCGGACGGCAAATTCTGTTCAAGGCGGGCAAGGGCAACTACCAAGTACGCCTACTAACGGCGGGCGAGTGCTCAGCTCGACTCCAAGGTGTGCCGGATAGCTACGTTATCAATGTCCCACTGAATAAGGCGCTGTTCGGTTTTGGTGATGCGGTATGCGTACCTGCGGTGAAGTGGATTGCTAAACACTACCTTACCCCTGTTGCCTCAGCGCTCATGCCTGACGAAAGCCTTTTCGGGCGGACGGAATAATGAACTACCCGCCGATTGAAACATTTGCGATCTGGCTCGACGAGCACATGGTACAAGGCCAAAGGAACGTGCCTGCCCGATTACTCACGTTGCTCGGCCTGTTGGAACGTCTTCGGGATTCTCCGGCGTTGGTCGTTACCGGTCACCTCGCGCCGAGTGGCACGCAATTGATTGAGCACAACAGCTTCGTGGATACCGCATTGGCACGCTTTCACGTGGAGTCGCCCGTACAAGAAAAAGGTCGCCGAGCGAATAACATAAATGCATGGATGCCACCACTATTTGGGTGGCTGCAGGAGCAGGGGTTTTGAGTCTCGCGGCTGAAAAAAGAGGAGCCTTCATAACGGCGATGCAGTTGGCCGCGTCGCATCGTTTAACAACGATCAATGAGGATAAGCCGCTCATCGCCCGTTATAGCAAGGGGACATCAGTCGCCGTTATCGCTGATCTTCTCGATCAAGCGCAGGTTAAGAAGCGAGCGAAGGACGTAGCCGAGTACCTTGTGGGAGCGAAGCTCGAACTGCGTTTCGGAAACGGCGCCGTTAAGCCTAAGCATGTAAATGCACCAAGCCTCGGCCAACTAGCGGATTTTCGGCTCGGCAACACAGCGATCGAAGTTACTACAATGGAGCGGCCAGATAAATCGCACCTCGACCAAGTCAGCGATATTCTGGCGGACACCGGGCTTCAGGTCTGGCTTCTGACCAGAATGAGAGACCGCGAAAAATGGCAGAACGGCGTGGACGTAATATTCGGGTCAGCCGCGGCACGAATCGTGGTGGCCGATATTGAGACCTTTGTCGGACAGAATGTTTCCGAAATAGGTAAGTTCAATTCAGAGGAAGTGAAAAGAACATTGGCGAGACTCTTCGCCCGCTACGAGGAAGCGTGGTTGCCGAAATTTGGCGGTGGTGGATTGAGGATTGTAAATCCCGA
This sequence comes from uncultured Phycisphaerales bacterium, assembly GCA_963788015.1. Lineage (GTDB taxonomy): Bacteria > Planctomycetota > Phycisphaerae > Tepidisphaerales > Tepidisphaeraceae > JBBRHH01. Next base: position 38,583 of record CAWBEY010000001.1, on the reverse strand, counting down.
GTCGCCTTCCGAACCGTAGCTGTCGGCCACGGTCGCGATCGTGTGTGGTGTCGCGTGCGCTATCAGGCCGCACGTTATTCCTGCCCGGAAGGGATACTTATCCAATCCTTCAGGACTTGCCGGACTTCGTCACGATCCATTTCCACTGAGCAAGCGTAGTCGACGTAGACGGTAATTTGATCGAAAGACTCCGGCTCGAACCCGCCGCTCCATTCCAAAAAATGCCGCTTGAGTATTCCGATTTCTTCGTGTGTCATAGCTGGCAATTATCACAAAGGGGCGTTCTGCACCCAAATTCGGTACACCGTGGACAGTTTCACCAAGGTCGAGCGTTCCCGCATTATGGCGTGTTAAATCCAAGGACACGACGCCGGAGCTCATCGTCCGGCGACTCGTTCATTCACTTGGGTTCCGCTATCGGCTTCATGTCCGTTCACTGCCCGGAATGCCTGACTTGGTGTTCCCGCGACTGCGCAAAATCATTAACGTTCATGGATGCTTCTGGCATAAGCATTTCTGCCAGCGCGCACACCGCCGGCTAACAACGGCCGGTACTGGGACGAAAGCTCGAGGGCAACGCCGCGCGGGATCGGCGGAATGGACGGCGGCTTCGGCTGGACGGGTGGCGGGTACTCACGGTATGGGAGTGTCAGACGCGGGATGTTGGAAAACTTGGCGCACGTCTTAGGAATTTTCTGCGGATGGAGGGTGGAAGCAAATAAGGGAACATTAATAATATTGGCAATTCCGCACCGAGTCTATACATTTTGCTCCATGCCCACCTCCTCTCCTGGACGATAAGTACGCTGTGGCACGCCAGTGTCTTGCAGAAAATAGTGGGGCGATGTCGCTAGTCACTTTTCCTGAAATGTCCCTAAGGTTAGTCGTCGATAGTGACGTGGTGCGGGATATGCCAGCTACTCCGGGCGGAGCGAAGGTTTAAAAATGTCCATGGTGCTGGTCGTCGATGACCATCTTGACACGTGCCGCATGCTCGTCAGGGTGATTGCTCACCTGGGCGAGGACGCCACATGTGTCACCAGCGGGCCAAAGGCGCTGGACTATATCCGCAGTTGTCTGCCCAAGCTGGTCATCCTCGACTGGATGATGCCGGACATGAGCGGCATCGACGTACTCAGGATGATCCGCGCTGACCCGGCCATTCAATCCACGCCAGTGATCATGTACTCGGCCCTGAATGAGCGGGAACATATAACCGAGGCGCTGGAGGCCGGTGCCCAAGGCTACTTGATCAAGAGCCAAACCACCTTCGAGGAAGTGCAGGCGATTTTAAGTAGATTTGCTTAACGCCTCCCCGTCATCCGCTCGATAGTCCATCTGTAACGTTCGCATTGCGGGACGCCTTGCTATCTCCTGATAGCAGGGTGTCCCGTATTTTATCCAGCCCGTCTCTTGCCTGTTGGTACAGTCGGCAATTGTCGCGCAAGCTCCTGCTCGATCAATTGAATGTGCAACTGAAATAAACTCCGGCTGCGCTCGTCGCTGACCAACAGCAATGACTGTTGGTACTTGATCAACCTTTGACCAAGATCAGTTGTCTGATCGTGGGGAGAGTCATGGGGCGATTTGTGTGTCATTCGAAACCGATTGCGTACGTGACTTTCCCGCAATAGTCGCTTGGACAGATTGAAGGAGCGCTGAAGCTCGTCCATGTCGAAAGGCTTGACGAGGTAGCCGGTGAATCCTGCTGATTTGGCCCGCAGGATGTCGTCAGGCATGCCGTATCCGCTAATAGCAATGGACACGATGGGATAAATCCTGCTCACCTCCGCTGGAAGCTGGCATCCGTCGCCGTCATTCAATCCAATATCGGCCAATAAGACGTCGAATTGAGCTTCCCCACGAATGGTGGGCGCAAAAGACAGGATAATACCTGTTCATGGAGCGAATCATGGCAAAGCGGAAGTTCACCCGGGAGTTCAAGATGTCAGCAGTTCAACTGGTCAACCAGCAGGGTTACAGCGTCAGCCAGGCCGGCAAGAGCCTGGGTGTCGATCCCAGCAGCGTTCGTTACTGGGTGGGTAAGTTCTCGGCCCAGGCGGGAGCCGGTCCCAGCGGCGAGGGAGCATTGCAGGTGGAGTTGCGGCAGTTGCGCAAGGAGAATGCGCGGCTGACGATGGAGCGTGACATTTTAAAAAAAGCGGCGGTGTTCTTTGCGAAGGAGCAGCTGTGAAGTTCGCCTTCATCAAAGCATCGTTGTGCATGTTTCCAGTAACGGCCTGTTGCGAAGCTCTGGAAGTCAGCCGCTCGGGCTACCATGCCTGGCTCAAGAGGCCGGTAAGCGATCAAGCCGTCCGCCGGAAGGAACTGGCGGTGAAGATCAAGCAGGTGCATGAGGAGAACCGCAAGGTGTATGGCAGCCCCAGGATCTTCCAGGCGTTAAAGGCCCAGGGACAAAGCGTCTGTGAGAACACGGTGGCCAAGGTGATGAAAGAGGAGCAGATTCAGGCCAAAAGCAAGAAGAAGTTCATTCCCCGCACCACCGACAGCTCGCACCATCAGCCCGTGGCCGACAACATCCTGGACCGGCAGTTTGAAGCAGTGCTGCCCAATCAGAAGTGGGCGGTGGACATCACGTATATTCCCACCGATGAAGGATGGATGTACCTGGCGGGGGTGATTGACCTGTGCTCGCGGAAGATCGTCGGCTGGTCGATGGGAGAGGGCATGAAGGTGGACCTGGTGAGCGATGCACTGTTCATGGCCATCGCTCACCGCCGGCCCCAGGATGGTTTGCTGCATCACAGTGATCGGGGCGTGCAGTACAGCAGTGAGGATTACCGGCATATGCTGGACCTGCACGGCATGACCTGCAGCATGAGCGGCAAGGGAGACTGCTGGGACAATGCCTGCATCGAGAGTTTCTGGGGCACGCTCAAGACGGAACTGGTGAACCATGAGCGGTATGCGACCAGAGAGGAGGCGCGAAGATCGATCTTTGAGTACATCGAAGTGTTCTACAATCGCAAGCGTCTGCACAGCTCGTTAGGATACAAGAGCCCCGAAGCGTTCGAGGCCAGTCTCAGTTAATCACCGCGCGCCCACCGTTCGTGGGGAAGCTCAAATCGCTCCGCCTGTGCAATTTTTAGAGCACCCCAAAAGCCTGCCGTGATTGTTGCTGTATGCCCCTCAAACCGCAGCAATCGCGCGAGAGGTCGCGCTGGCATTATGGTCGTCTACGACCAGTATTCGTAGGCCAGACGAGGATTGGGGTTGCATGTTTTATTAGCCGTTTTGAGCCCGGGCGAACTGACGGCTTTATTATAGCACGGGAAAGGGCATGCAACCAAATTATTTCGAGACGGAGGCGGCATATCCCAGCGCTCGAGGGATCACGCTGATATTCCGATATGAATCCGGTTTGTTCATGAGATGGAGCAATGAAGAAATTAGCCAAAATGCCCTTGGCTCCCCCGCTTCCTTCTGGTAGGATAATGTTAGCTTTCAATGGGGAAGCTCCGGCCAGCCGAAAGGGAGGGAACAAAGTCTCGCCCCCAAAGCCAGCCGCAGTGTTCTTTGACAATCGAATAGCTCTAGCAGATTCGATCAATCGAATCTTCCATAGCGGAACCCCGGATGCACATCCGGGGCTCACTCCAACTCCCGTTTCGTCATTAACTCATTCGTCATTGGGATTTGGACCGCACGATTCGGAACGTGGCATGGGCGCCCCGCCAATGTCCGCCCAAGTCCACAACAAAACGAACCCAACCCCCAACCCCCAACCCATCACCGACCGCCCAGTCTCCTCCCCGACTCCACAACAAATCCTCTCTTCCTCCGTGCCTCGGTGACTCCGTGGTGAAAGAATTCGACCCTGTCGAAGCGGGGAGATTCCGGGGAGAAACGGGGGAGATTTCATGTCAAAAAGAGGGAGACAAGGGGGAGAAAAGAGGGAGATTCCGGGGGCGCTTTGGGGAGGGTTTTTTCCACCCTTTTTCACCTAAACCCTTGTCAATCCTCACATCCCATTCCCAAAAACACGCCAACACATTTTTTCGCATCACAAACTGCCCCCCGTCACACCCGCCATGAGTAAATGTGCGCGTCAATGTTCCTCCCAGTCCTGGGAGCGCTTAAGGGCCTGGGTCCAGCGGTCGCGGCGGTGTTGGGATTCGGATTCGGGCATTTGCGGCGTGAAGGTGCGGTCGATTTGCCAGTTGGCGAGGATGTCGGTTGGGGTGGTCCAGAAGTTGACCGCCAGGCCGGCGAGGTAGGCTGCGCCCAGGGCGGTGGTTTCGGTGACCTTGGGGCGGACGACGGGGACGCGCAGCAGGTCGGCCTGGAATTGCAGCAGGAGGTTGTTGGCGGACGCGCCGCCGTCGACGCGGAGTTCTTTGATCTGGACGCCGGAGTCCTTCTGCATGACGTCGAGGATGTCGGCCACCTGGAAGGCGATGCTTTCGAGGGCGGCGCGGGCGAAGTGGGCGGCGGTGGTGCCGCGGGTGATGCCGGAGATGGTGCCGCGGGCGTACTGGTCCCAGTGCGGAGCGCCCAGGCCGGCGAAGGCGGGGACGAGATAGACGCCGCCGGTGTCGGGGACGCTGGCGGCGAGAGGTTCGATCTCGGCGGCGGACTTGACGATGCCCGAGCCCGTCGCGGAGCCACTGCACGACCGCGCCGCCGATGAAGACGCTGCCTTCCAGGGCGTACTGCGGTGATGTCGTCGCGCTGCCAGGCGACGGTGGTGAGCAGGTTGTGCTGGGAGGCGACGGGCTCGGCGCCGATGTTCATCAGCATGAAGCAGCCGGTGCCGTAGGTGTTTTTGGCGAGGCCGGGCTCGAAGCAGGTCTGGCCGAAGAGTGCGGCCTGCTGGTCGCCGGCGATGCCGGCGATGGGGATGGGCGCGCCGAAGAGGTCGGGGCGAGCAATGGCCGTAGACTTCGCTGCTGGAGTGGACGGCGGGGAGGATGGAGCGGGGGATGTCGAAGAGCTTGAGCAGATCGTCGTCCCACTGGAGGGTGTGGATGTTGAAGAGCATCGTGCGCGAGGCGTTGGTGGCGTCGGTGACGTGAAGGGCGCCGCCGGTGAGGTTCCAGAGCAGCCAGGAATCGACGGTGCCGAAGGCGAGCTCGCCGCTATCGGCGCGGGCGCGGGCGCCGGGGACGTTGTCGAGCAGCCAGCGGAGCTTGCTGGCGGAGAAGTAGGCGTCGATGACGAGGCCGGTCTTTGGATTGGACGGTGGGCGAGATGGCCGGCGCGTTTGAGCTCGTCGCAGAACTCGGCGGTGCGGCGGTCCTGCCAGACGATGGCGTTGTGGAGCGGCTGGCCGGTGCGGCGGTCCCAGAGGACGGTGGTTTCGCGCTGGTTGGTGATGCCGATGGCGGCGATGTCGCAAGGCGGCGAGGTTGGCGGATTGTAAAACTTCGTGGGCGACGGCGAGCTGCGAAGACCAGATGTCGTCGGGGTCGTGCTCGACCCAGCCGGATTGGGGGAAGATCTGCGGGAATTCTCTCTGGGCGAGGGCGTGGATATGGCCGGCGTGGTCGAAGAGGATGGCGCGGGAGCTGGTGGTGCCTTGGTCGAGGGCCAGAAGGAAGGGCATGGGACCGTTTAATATATACAGAGCCGGCCGTGAGGAAACCTGAAGAAATTGTCTCCGGCATTGCAGGGCGGGTTAGATCAAAGGTCAAATAGTTTGGTGATGATCTGGCGATTGGGGAGACGCTTCATGGATTATGGTAACAAAGCGATTGCGCCGGACGGCATAATGAGGCGCACGGCGCTCGGCCCACTTCGCCCCACCTTGTCTTTTAACCCCGCTTCCTTACCGTGGCGGATCATGTTTCTTGCCGCGGCCGGTACTGACTTTCGCAGCCCTTTGCTTTGGGCCGTTTTGATTGGATGGATTCTCACCGTCACGCTCCATGAATTCGCGCATGGGCTCGTGGCGTATCTCGGCGGGGATTACACTATCCGCGAACGCGGCGGCCTGACGCTAAACCCGCTGCATTACGTCGATCCGCTGATGAGCATCGTGCTCCCCATCGTCTTTCTCCTGATGGGCGGCATCCCGCTGCCCGGCGGCGCAACGTATGTCCGCGATGATCTGCTCCGGCGCACATGGTGGAAATCGCTGGTGTCGGCGGCCGGGCCGGCCATGAACCTCCTGCTCTTCGTGCTGCTGGCCATCCCGCTCAATCCGCGCATGGGATGGATCAACTACGACGCCCCCTCGCCCCACGATTGGACCACCGCGCAGGTGTTCGTCGCCACGCTCTGTTATCTCCAGTTGTTTTCCGTCGTCCTGAACCTCATCCCCATTCCGCCCCTCGACGGCTTTGGGATCATCAGCCCGTTTCTGCCGCCCGACTTGCGCATGCGCCTGATGACGCCGCCGATTGGCACGATTCTGTTCTTCACGTTCTTCATGATGATGATGCAGGGAACGGCCATTCGCTGGATCGACGCCGAGTTGCTCCGGCCAATGTTCGCGGGAGTGGGGCTGGATATTTATGACCTGCGGCGGGCCATGGGCGTGGCGTTTGGGTGGGGTTAAAACTATCCCTTGCGCCGCGAAAGCGCCGACCACGCCAGCGGCCGAATTGGCTTGCCGTCGATTGCCACGCCGTCGAAATGAAACTCCCGAAGCTGCACCACGTCAAAGAGCGGTGAAAGCTCCTGGCAAAGCTCGTGCGCATGCACGCGCGGCGGCCCCTGCTCAGGCGGCGAAGGATCGTTGGCATTGCCGGCCAGGGTGAGATACAACCCACCGGCCGCCGTGACGCGCTCAAGCGTGCGCAGAAACGCGGCCAGATCCACCTTGCGGAGAACATGATAAACGCCGCGATCAAACACAAAGTCAAACGTGCCCAGCGCCTCGGGCGGACGCAGCGCATCGGCCTCCAGGAGCTTGATGTTGACTTTCGCACTCTTTGCCCTGGCCCGCGCCTGCTCGATGGCCAGCGGAGCAAGATCAAAGGCCGTCATGTCAAAGCCGCGCTGGGCGAGGAAGACGGCGTTGGTGCCGGTGCCGCAACCGATCTCCAGCGCCCGGCACGGGCGGATCTGCCTCTCCTCCAATATGCGCAGCAGCTCAGCCGAGGGTTGACCGCTGTCCCAAGGCGTCTGATGATCGGCGTAACACTGGTTCCAGTTCATTGATTCTGCCATGGCAAACCTCACTCAACACAACACTCGGACAACGGGCCAGAATAACCCGCGATGGCCCTTTGCGCCTATCTGCATTGCCCTGCTGCTGGCCAGCGGATGTGGTTCCAATCCGGCCCAGGACCCCACGCTGAAGCTCACAGCGCGAATTGACAGCGCCCTGGAATCCGCCACCCACTACCTCCTTTCAACGCAATCCAAAGACGGGGCCTGGCGATCCAGCGTATACGGATTTTTCAAGGATGGGCCATCGCTCACGCCGCACGTGTTGAACACGATGTTCCTGCTGAATGCGACGCCTGATACCCGCCAGTCGTTTGCGAGCGGCTGCGGATATTTGAGGGGGCTGGTTGGCCGGGATGGAGCGGTTGATGGGGGCGATTCTGGATTGACCTATCCGGCCTATACGGCGGCCAGCTCGGTGCGCGTGCTGGCGCTGGAAAATAATCCCGATCACGCGGCCGCCGCCCGTTCCTATCTCGCCCTGCTGCGGTCGCATCAGTTCAACGAGGCGCTGGGCTGGCAGCCGACAGACCTTGAATACGGCGGCTGGAGCTACGCCACCCGCACGCCGCGCCGCCCAACCCAACTGACAGCGCACTTCGACGCAAATCTGTCGGCCACACTCTACGCCGTCACGGCCATGCGCATCGCGGGCGTGGCAAAGGATGATCCGGCCTGGAAGCAGGCGCTCACGTTTGTGCAGCGTTGCCAGAACTTTTCCGAAGGCGCGCGCAACGCGCAGTTTGATGATGGAGGCTTTTTCCTGACGCCCTGCGTGCCGCTGCTGAACAAGGCGGGCGCGGCCGGAATCGATCGCGCCGGGCGCGAGCGGTTTCATTCTTATGCAAGCATCACGGCCGACGGCTTGCGGGCGCTTCTGGACTGCGGCCTGCCCATGAATCATCCGCGCGTGGTGGCGGCGCGAGCGTGGCTGGAGCGGAACTTCTCGGCCTTCACCAACGCTGGCGTCTTCTCCCCCGATCGCGACCGCACCCGCAACGCCACCTATTACTATTATGCCTGGTCGGTGGCCAGCGCGCTTCAGCAACTGGGCGTGCGCGAAGTGCAGACGCGCCATGGCAAGGTGAACTGGGCCAAAGACCTTTCGCAGGCGCTGATCGATCGCCAGCGCCCGGATGGGTCTTGGGCCAACGAACAAAGTGATGGAAAAGAGGACGATCCGCTGGTAGCCACGCCTTTCGCGGCCACCGCGCTGAAGATCTGTCAGCGCTCCACGCCGGCGGAGTAAACGCTTATTTACAATTCTTATGGACAACACCTCCCTTCAACCGTCCCAACTGGCCGACGTTGTCAGCCGCTCGATCAGCGCACAGAGCGTGCGCGACATGCACACGCACCTGTATCCGCCTGCCTTCGGCACGCCCATCCCTAATGCGGGTGGCCCGGTTGATCCGGCCGGCCTGCTCCTGTGGGGGATCGACGAACTCGTCACCTACCACTACCTCGTCGCCGAGGTGTATCGCGTGGTGCCAGCCAGCGTCTTGCCCTACGAGCAGTTCTGGAAGATGAGCAAGCAGCAGCAGGCCGATCACATCTGGAAATATCTGTTCGTGGAAAACACGCCCATCAGCGAGGCCTGCCGCGGCGTCCTCACCACCCTCCAGCGCCTGGGCCTCGACCCCAACGAAACGACGCTTGCGCCGTATCGCAAGTTTTTCGCCGGCCAGGAGCCTGGCCGATACATCGACAAAGTGATGGAGATCGCCAACGTAAGCTCGATCACGATGACCAACCCTGTCTTCGACGACAACGAGCGCAACCGCTGGCTGGCCAACCCGTCTGCCTGCGGCGGCGACGCGCGCTTCAAGGCGGTTCTCCGCATCGACCCGCTGCTTCGCAATTTCCCGGCCGCCGCGCGGAAAATGAGCGAGTGGGGCTATGACGTGCAGCCGGAAATCGCCGACAAAACCGTCGCCGAGGCGCAGCGGTTTCTGCGTGACTGGATCAAGCGGCAGAATGCCATCTACCTGGCCCTGAGCCTGCCGCCAGACTTCCGCTATCCCGCCAACCGGGACGATGCGCTCGCCAGCGCCGGCCAAACCATCCTCGAAAAAGTTGTTCTCCCCGTTTGCTCAGAGCGCGGCCTGCCCTTCGCGATGATGATCGGCTCCAATCTCCAGGTAAACCCGGCCTTGCGTGACGGCGGCGACATGGTCGGCAAATCCGATGTGCTGTCGGTGGTCAACCTCTGCCGCGAGTTTCCCAACAACAAGTTCTTCGTCACCATGCTAGCCCGCGAAAACCAGCACGAGCTATGCGTGGCCGCCCGCAAGTTCGGCAACCTCATGCCCTTTGGCTGCTGGTGGTTTCTCAACAACCCCTCGCTGATCGAGGAGATCGAGCGCATGCGATTGGAGCTATTGGGCACCAGCTTCATCCCCCAGCACTCCGACGCCCGCGTACTGGATCAATTGATCTACAAGTGGGACCATTCCCGGCGGATTATTGGAAAAGTGCTGACGGATAAATACCACGACCTGCTCGCCACCGGTCGGCGCATCACGGTAGAGCAGATCGAGCGCGACGTGCGGTTGCTGCTGGCGGACAATTTCAGCAAGTTCCTTGGCGGATGAGGGCAATCATTTACCTTCTTTCGCCGCCTCCGCCTTCTCCACCAGCAGCCGAAACAGCTTCAAATGATCCTGCTCGTCGTATAGCCGCTCGGGATGCCATTGCACGCCCAGCATGAGCGGCATTGATGCATCTTCCACGGCCTCGATCACCCCGTCGGGCGCTTTGGCCACGATTCGCAAGCCCCGCCCTAGCCGCGCTATCGCCTGCTTGTGATACGTGTTGGCCAGCACCTCCTGCTTCCCCACGGTTTGCCCCAGCACCGAGTTCGCCTCCACGCTCACCACATGCCGCGGCGGTTCGTCGCCCAGCTTGCGATGCTCGATCGGCTCATCGCGCGCCACGTCCGGCAGAAACTGATCCAGGCTCCCGCCCCGGTACACGTTCAGCAACTGGCACCCAAGACAAATCGCCAGCGCCGGCATCCGCCGCTTTTCCACCTCGGCCATCAGCGCCAGCTCGAATTTCTGCGCGCACCGGATCGATGGGCGACGCCTTGGGGTGATACGCCTCGTCACCATAAAGCGCGGGATCGAGGTCGTCGCCGCCGGTGAAAAGGATGCCGTCGAAGAGATCGACAAACTGCGGGATCAGCGCCAGATCGGTGTGGTAAGGAATGGCCAGCGGCAGGCCCCCGGCCATTTCGATGGACGTCGTATAGCCCGCGTGAAGCTGGTAGTAAGCGGCGCGCGGTTCGTGCGTGTCCATGGTGATGCCGATGACGGGTCGTCGTGCCACGCGCCTGGTTTACCACGAACTACCTCCAGAGAAAATCACATCGAGCGCGATGACCGCCGTGGTGAAATCAATTCTGACTCGGCGGACCAGGCTGACTTGGAATCGGCACCTTGAAGCGAAACGATGAGCCCGAGCCGGGAACGCTGGAAACCTCGATGTTGCCGCCGTGCGCCTGCGCGATGTGCTTCACGATCGACAGGCCAAGCCCCGTCCCCCCATCTCGCGCGAGCGCGAGCGGTCCACGCGATAAAATCGCTCGAAGATTCGCGGCAGGTCGTCCTTCGGAATGCCAATGCCGTTGTCTGATACCTCCACCGCAACGTGCCCGTTCTCGGCCTTGGCGGTGACTTGAATGCTCCCCCGCACCGGCGTGTACTTCACCGCGTTATCAATCAAATTCGCCACCGCCCGCTCAAGATAATCGGCGTTGCCCACAACCACCGGCAGCCCCGGATCGAGCTTGAGCGTAACCGAGTGCATCTTTTTCTCGGCCGCCGGCGACAGCAAATCCACCGCCCGCCGCACCACCGCCGCCAGATCCACCGGCATGCTGCGCGGCAGGCCCGGGCAGGCTGTCGAGCCTCGACAGTTCCAGCAGATCGTTTACCAGGTTGGTCAACTGATCGACATGATTTTCAATGGTCGCTAAGAATTTTGGCCCATGCACCGGATCGTGCAGCGCCCCGTCACGCAGGGTTTCGGCAAATCCCTTGATGGCCGTCAGCGGAGTGCGCAGCTCGTGCGACACGTTGGCCACAAATTCCTTGCGAAGCTCCTGATAGCGCATCGACTGCGTGGTGTCGCGCGCGACAATCACCACGCCCTGCGGGCTGGCGTTGGCCGGGAACGTGCAGACCGTGACTTCGAGATAATGCCCCTGCGACGGGCCAAGCTGAAACGTGGTGCTTTGGCGCGTTGTAAGCACTTCGCGGGCCGCCCGCAAAATCGGCTCGCTGCGCACCATTTCACACAGCGCCCCGCGATTGGCGTTCTCCGACGTTGGAAAATCCAGCAGCGCCCCGGCCGCCGCGTTCACCAGCAACACGCGCTGCTGCGTATCAGTCGCGATCACCCCCTCGCTCATGCTCGACAGAATCGCCAGAAGACGCGCCGATCGTTCCCCGTCTGCGCGATCAGTTGCCCCAGCGCATCCGCCATCGAATTGAGCGACCGCGCCAGCGTCCCCATCTCCCCGCGCTGCGGGCTCAGAATCCGCCGCGACAACTGCCCATGTGCCAGCGCGTCGGCCAGTTCCGTCAGCTCAAGCAATGGCGACGTATGCCGCCGGGCAAAGTAAAAGCAAAGCAAACCGGCCGCCACCATCGCCAGAATTGCACTCACCGCCATCGCCCCATACAGCAGATTAAGCCGTCGCCCCATCTCGTCCAGATGAACCGCCAGGCGCACAAAGTATTCGCCCCCGCCGTCGTCTTTCGCCCGCCGGGCAAAGTAGAACAGATCGCGCTGAATCGTATCGCTCTTGCGAACGCTCATCCCCTCGCCATTTCCGGCCGCCGCCACCACCTCCGGCCGCTGGCGATGATTCTCCATGTGCCCCGGATCCGCCTCACTGTCGGCAATCACAGTCCCGTCCCCCGCGATGATCGTCACCCGGCATCCCGTCTCCGTCCCGATCCGTCGCACCTGCTCGGCCACGTTCCCGACGTTGCCTGCATGAATGTCCCGCCCGATCAGATTGTCAATCAACCGCGTCTCATCGCGCAGCGCCGCTTCCGTGCGCTCAAGATACGTCGCCCGAAGCCAACGCGCCCCGCACAGGCCCACGATCCCCGTGGCGGCGCAGATCAGCAGGAGATATGGAAGAAACAGGCGGCGAAAAAACGAGCTTGGAAACAAATTGCAACATCCTTAGCCATCGCGCAGAGTTCGGGGCAACCAATCATTTTCCCGCGTCGGCCGCGTCCTGCAACTTATATCCAAAGCCGCGCACGGTTTCGATCATGTCGGCCCCCTTCCCCAGCTTCCGCCGGATGGCGGTCATATGCACGTCGATCGTCCGGTCAAACACCGACGAATCCCGCCCAAGGGCCGTGTCGATGATCTCATCCCGCGACATCACCCGCCCCGGCTGCGTCGCCAGAAACTGCAGGATGCGAAACTCCGTCGCCGTCAGGCTGACTACTTCGCCCTTGTAGCTCACTTCGTGGCCGTTCAATATCGATCACCAGTTCGCCCCGCCGAATCACCTGCTGCGGCTCCTGCTGGGCGGCGCTCCGCCGCAGCACCGCCTTCACCCGCGCCACCAGTTCCCGCGGGCTGAACGGCTTAGGCGACATAATCGTCCGCCCCCATCTCCAGGCCCACGATCTGATCCGTCTCCGTCGCCTTCGCCGTCAGCATGATCACCGGCATCCGGCTCGTCGCGGCATCCGACCGCAGCCGCCGGCAGACCTCCAGCCCATCCATCCCCGGCATCATCAAATCCAGCACCACCATGTCCGGCTTATGCCGCATCACGATGTCCAGCCCCGTCCGCCCGTCGCTGGCGGCGATCACGTCAAACCCCTCCTTCTCCAGGTTGTAGCGCACCAGCTCGATCAGATCCTTCTCATCATCGATCACCAGCATCGTGCCTTTGCTCATAAAATTCGCTCCTGCAGCGGACTGTCGCCATTCCAGAATTCCCATTCCCCCCTGATTGCGATCAACGGCTTCAACACCTTGGCGTGCCGCACGTCCCGCCCCTGTATCCAGTAAATCACTTCTTCAGCAATATTGGTCGCATGATCGCCGATCCGCTCCAGGTTCCGCGCGATCAGGATCAGCGACAGGCCCGCTGAATCGTCCCCGGGTCGGCCATCATGTACGTCAGCAGCGTGCGGAAAATCTGGTCCCGAAACGCGTCCACCTTGTCCTCTTCCTCCAGCACCTTCTCCGCCAGCGGCACGCTCCGCTTGATCATCGCCGTCACGCTGTCGCGCACCATCTTCTGCGCCACGTCCGCCATGATCGGCAAATCCACCAGCGGCTTCAGCGGCGGCCCCTCCAGCACATAATGCGCGTTCTGGCAGATGTTGATCGCCTGATCCGCGATCCGCTCCAGCTCCCCGCCAATCCGCGACGCCATGAACAAAAACCGCGCATCGGCGGCCACCGGCTGCTGCAATGTCGTCAGCTTCACGGCCGCATCGTCCACCGCCACCTGCAGCGTGTTGACCTCCTGCTCTTTGGTAAACACCTGGCTCATCATCGCCTCGTTGCGCTGCACCAGCCCTGCGATCGCCAGCTCGATCATCGACTCCGCCATCGAGCCCATCATCACCACCTTTTGAAACAGCTCCTGAAGTTGTTCATCAAAATGACGCATCTTGCACCTCTCACGACGGACTTCGCCGCCAGATTCGCATTCTTCGCAACGTCATCCAAATCGGCCTGTGACGTACGCTTCGGTTTCCTTCAAATGCGGCGTCACAAAGAGCGTATTCGTCGGCCCATATTCAATCAGCCGCCCCAGGTACATGAACGCGGTATAGTCGCTCACCCGCGCCGCCTGCTGCATGTTATGCGTCACGATCACCACCGTGTACGCACCGCGCAGCTGGTGAATCAGCTCCTCCACCTTCGCCGTCGCGATCGGATCCAGCGCCGAGCATGGCTCGTCCATCAGCAGCACTTCCGGCTCGGCCGCGATCGCCCGCGCGATGCAAAGCCGCTGCTGCTGCCCGCCCGACAAACCCAGCGCGCTCGCATGCAGCCGGTCCTTCACCTCATCCCACAGCGCCGCCCCGCGCAGCGATTTCTCACAGACCTCCTGCAAGCTCGCCGCGATTCTTCTCCCCCGAATCCGCAGGGCATACACCACGTTTTCAAAGATCGACATCGGAAACGGATTGGACTTCTGAAACACCATCCCCAGCCGCTTGCGCAGCGCGATCACGTCCACGCTGCGATCATAAATCGCTCTCCCCTTAAACCGCATGTTCCCCTCGATCGCACGCTGTCCACCAGGTCGTTCAGCCGGTTCATGCTCCGCAGCAGCGTCGACTTGCCGCACCCGCGAGGGCCCGATCAGCGCCGTCACCTTCCCCGCCGGCAATCTTCATGTTGATGTCATGCAGCGCCTGCGTCTTCCCATAAAACAGATTAAACTGCTCCACCGTCAGCACGTGCTGCTCGGTCTCCATCTCCGCATGAACATCCGGCGCGGCCCGCTCCGGGTTCTCCACCGAGCCCCCAGTACGTCCAACCGCGCCCTGGCCATTGCCACCGTTGCCCGACGAACTCTCCGCCGGCTGTCACCACCTTAAACACCGGCCTCACGCTCGGAGCAGCCGTCTTCTCTTGTGTACCCATCATGACAATACCTCCACTACGCGATCCGCCTCGGCCTGCGCGAAGAATCGAATCGACAGGTTCAAAACAAAAATCAGCGAGATCAACACCAGAATTCCCGCCCACGCCACCTGCTTCTGCTCCCGATACGGGCCGGTGGCATATTCAAAAATCTCCTTGGTCAGCGACGGAAACGGATGCTTCGGATTAAACGTCAGCAGCCGGCTCCCCAGCGCCGTAAAGAGCAGCGGCGCCGTCTCTCCCGACACGCGCGCCAGCGCCAGCATGATCCCCGTAATCAAGCTCCCCGTGGCCGACGGCACGATCACCTTCAAAATCGTCCTCGCCTTGGTCGCCCCCAGCGCAATCGACGCCTCCCGATAGCTGTTGGGCACCAGCCGCAGCATCTCCTCGGTCGTCCGCGCCACGATCGGCACCATGATAAACGCCAGCGCCAGCGCCCCGCCCACCCATTAAAATCGCCGACCGGCACGACAATCAGCTCATATCCCAAGATCCCCACCACAATGCTCGGCACCCCCGCCAGAACATCCGCCACAAATCGCACCGGCGATCGCCAGGTAAGAATTCGCGCCGTACTCCGACAGATAAATCCCCGTCAGCATCCCCACCGGAACCCCAACCATGCCCGACAACCCAATTAAAATCGTCGTCCCCACCAGCCCATTCAGCATCCCGCCCGGATACCCCTCCGCCCCATACGGCTGCGGATTCTCCGTGAAAAAGCTCAGCGTGACGTCTTCCATCCGAGCGTCAGCAGATACCCCGTCACCAGCACCAGCAGCCCCACAATCACCAGCGTAAAAAAAACACACAGCCAGTACATCAACCGGCTGTGAACGCGCGCCAGAGGATTTTGCCTGAATCGTCGTCATTACTACAATTGCCCTGATGCGCCGCCGCCGTCCGCGACCCTTTCCCAACCACCAAATACCGCGCCACAATGTTCAACGTCAACGACATCACCAGCAAAATCAGCGCAACCTCCAGCAGCGCCGCCCGCTGCAAATCCGACCCCGCCTCGGCAAACTCATTGGCCAGCAAGCTCGACATCGTCTGCGCCGGCGCGAATAACGACGTCTCGAATCTGCGCGACGTTCCCGATCACCATCGTCACCGCCATCGTCTCCCCGGCCGCCCGCGCCAGCCCCAGCATGATCGCCCCGAACAATCCGCTCCGGCTATACCGCAGCATCTCCCGCGAGCTTTGCCACCACGTCGCCCCCAGCGCCAGCGTCCCCTCGATCTGCGCCCGCGGCACCGCCTTCAACACATCCCGGCTCACGGCCGTGATGATCGGCAAAATCATGATCGCCAGAATCAATCCCCCGCAAAACATGTCCCGCCCCGTCGTCGAATCACTCGCCAGCCAATGTAAGTCCCGGCATCGCCAGAAAAAACCCATTCATCCGCGGCTCGACATGCTCCTGAAGAAACGGGGCCAGCACAAACACGCCCCAAAACCCGTAAGCAATGCTCGGCACCGCCGCCAGAAACTCCATCAGAAACGACGTCGGCCCCACCAGTCGCCTCGGCGCGATCCGCACCAGAAACAACGACGCCCCCAAACTCAGCGGCACCGCAATCACCAGCGCCAGCACCGAAGTCACGGCCGTTCCATAAATCACCGGCAGCGCCCCAAACTTCATCGGGATCGTCACCATCACCTGCTCGCCGTCCTCATCCCGCACAATCTTTCCCCCCGCATCCCGCTTCACCACTTCCTTCTCGTTGGGCCGCCAGTCGCTGGTCACCAGAAACTTCGCGCCAAACATCTTCAAGCTCGGAACCGCCGCATACACCAGCACCGCCACCAGCGATCCCATCATCAGCAGCAATATCATCGCGCTGCCCGCGCCAGCACTCCAAGTATCAGGTCCGACACATACACCCGCCTGCCCACGCCCAAAGCGCCCGCCGGCCCCTCTTCGGGCCGGCCGGGCTGATTGGCGTAAGGCGCGTCCTCGCCGCGGGATCAATCGACAAATCTGACATAGGAATCGCTTGTTAAAACAACGCCCTACTTCGACGCCACCAACTTCAGCGCCTTCCCATCCAGCTCCAGCGTCCCCAGCGCCTCCCCCACCTTCTTCTGCACCGCATCACTCAGCGGCGCATAATCCAGTTGCTCGGCCATCTTCTGCCCATCCGTCGAAGCCCAAGTCAAAAATCCCACCAGCGCCCTCGCCTTCGCCTCATCCTTCAGCACCCCCAGATCCTTGTACACAATCACATACACAAACCCCGCAATCGGATAAACCTCCTTGCCCGACTGATTCCACAAACTCACCACCAGCGACTTCTCCATCTCCTTCGCCGCAGCCTCCCCCGCGGCCGCCGTCGCCTTCGAGCTTGCCCGCACAAACTCCCCATCCTTGTTCTTCATCGTCGCAAACGAAATCTTGTTCTGGTTCGCATACGCCAGCTCGATATACCCCACGCCCCCCTTGGTGCGCATTCACCGCATCCGTCACGCCCTCATTCCCCTTTCCACCCTGCCCGCCCGGCCATTCCACCTGCTTAGCCCCGCCCACCTTCTCCTTAAACTCATCGCTCTGCGTGCAAAGATAATTCGTAAAGATAAACGTCGTCCCACTCCCATCCGTCCGATGCACCGGCGTGATCGGCAGGTTCGGAAGCTGCACCCCCGCATTCAGCGCCGCGATCCGCGGATCGTTCCAGCTCTTCACCTTCCCCAGAAAAATGTCGGCCACCGTCGGCCCATCCAGCTTCACCTCCCCCTTAAAATCCCCCAGGTTGTAAGCCACCACCACCGCCCCCGCGATAATCGGCATCTGCACGATCGGCGCCCCGGCCTTGTCCAGTTCCTTCTTGTTCATCGGCGCATCGCTGCACCCAAACCCAATCGTCTTCTCCGTCACCCCTTTGATCCCGCCGCCCGACCCAATCGACTGATAATCAATCAACGCATCCGGATGCGCCTTCTGATATTCGCTCACCCACCGCTGCATCATCGGCGCGACAAACGTGGACCCCGCCCCCTGCAACCGCACCTCGGCCGCCCCGGCCGAAACGCTCATCATCAACCCAGCGCCCAGCGCCACAACCGTCTTCAAAAATGCCTTCATCGTTTCTCCTTGTAAGATGGCAAGGAGTCTGCCCCCCCTCCGCTAAGCCCAAAACGAGGCCGCGCTAAGATTGCATGAAGAAAATTCCCGCACCCCAATTTTCCACCCGAAAACGCCACTTTCATTCAGAACCCATTAAGCGGCTGTAAAACCCCCCATCCGCGCCCTTGCCGCGTTCCCCGACCCCACCCTCAGGACCCGCCCGATGTCCCGCCAGCTTCAAATTAATGTAGGCTGCGCACTGCGCACCACCTCACCCCACCATGCGAAGCACACCATATTCTTTATTCTTTGTTCTGCGCCCACCCAGCCCCAAACCTCCAGCCCCTAGCCCCTATCCCCTAGTCCCGCCCTTATCTGGTCAGAACTCACCCGCTCCCTCAAACCACAAAAATGGGGCCGAATCTCCCTCTCCGTCGGCGTAAGCCCCGAAGAGGTCAAATCGGCATAGAAAAAACGCTGCCAACATAGTAGAGGGGGAACTGAAGGTGACGGGAACCGTTAACCTTCAGTTCGTCGCCGTTTTCGCGGCGCGTATCTTGTGAATCGCTGGCGGAAGCGCAAGCAATTCTTCCGCCCTGGCCATCCGGTGGAAACGGCGACCAGACCGGCTACGACGCGGTGCTTGTAGGAGGCTCTGTCTGATGGATCGCCGCGCCGCCAGGCTTCACCTAACTCCCGTGCAATTTGACCACTTCATCATCCGGCAATAGCATGATCACGCATATGGGGACCGAGGCTGCCAATCCCACCAGCGCACCAATCGCAAACCTATCCGGCAGCGACCACATCGTCATCCAGGTCGTCGGCAATGACAATCAGGTCAATGCTCAGGGCAAACCTCACCTCACCCTCACCACTCATCGGGCCCGGCGCGGCCCGCCTACCGAAGAACTCCACCTCCTCGACCCCTTCCGCCGCACCATCGAGTTGGTCGGCCGCGAAGCCGACATGACCTCCCTCTGGACTTGGCTCCACTCCGATCGTGACATCGCCGTCCGCACCATCATCGGCCGCGCCGGCGCTGGCAAAACCCGCATCGCCGTCGAGTTGATCCACCGCCTCGCCCACGATGAGCCAAACGCCTGGCATGCCGGCTTCCTTACCATGAAAGAAGCGTGCCGCTTCATCGACGCCCAAAACCTCTCCGAATGGGGCTGGCAGCGCCCAACCCTGATCGTCCTCGACTATGCCGCCGCCTCCGTCCAGCCCCTCAACGACTGGCTCCACGAGTTGGCCGACAACTCGCGAAAGCGTTCACCACTTCGCATCCTGTTGCTCGAGCGCGAGGCAAGCAAGGACGGCGGCTGGCTCCAATCGCTGCTCGACGCAAGTTGGAGCGGCGCAGGCGTTAAGACATTGTTCGACCCCGTAGAGCCAGTTCGCCTCACCGAAGTCAGTGAACTCGAAAAACGTCGCCATGTGCTCTCCTCGACGATGAAGCAAGCCGCGACTCTCCTCAAGAAGCGCGCCCCCGTGCTAGCGTCCCTGGATGACGATCCAGCCCTGCGTCAATCACTCGCGCAGCCAATCTGGGCCGACCCCCTCTACCTGATGATGGCCGGCCTGCTGGCCGTGACAAGCGAGCTTCCAACCGTCCAGGCCCTGGCCATGTTGCGCACGGATCTGGCGTTTCATCTGGCTGATCGCGAATTGGCCCGAATCGACCGATTTGCCGGCAACGACAACACACTCAAACCCGCACTGCGCCACCTCGCCGCTTGCGCCACCCTTGCCGGCGGCCTGTCCCATGAGATGGCCACGGCAGTCGCCGTGGATGAGCTTCACGCCATGCACCGCGAATGTACCGGTGGTCCGGCCGCTCTCGTCGATCAGTTGCACAAGGTCCTTCACCGCCCCGATGGCGGCATCGCCGCGATCTATCCCGACATCGTTGGCGAGGCGGTAATCCTGCGCGTCCTCGGCCGGCAATCCTCTGCGGGGGATGCCATGCTCCGTCTCGCCCGACGACGTATTGGCGCGGTCGTCGCCTCGCTCATTCGGGCCACGCAAGACTTCGCAAGCGCGGGATACCTGCAACCTCTGGAATGGATCGAGATCGTCGCCCGCCACGGAATGGCCGAGGACGCCAGCGTCCTGTTCGAAATACAAGGCTATCTTGATGCAAACGTGCATCAGTCAACTGCGCTGGCCCAACTTGCCGCAGACGTAACGGGCGCACTCGCGCAAGCCTCAAGGCAGCTTCCAGGCCAAAACGCGTTAACTGCATTTCACCTTAACAATCTCGGAGTTCGCCTCGGCGCCTTGGGACGACGCGAGGAGGCGTTGGCTGCGGCTGGCGAGGCGGTCAATATCCGCCGCGAACTGGCCGCTGCCCGGCCCGACGCCTTTCGGCCCAACCTCGCGGCGTCGCTGAACAACCTGGCGAACATGCTCAGCGATCTTGGACGACGGGAGGAGGCGTTGGCTGCGGCTGGCGAGGCGTCGAATGTCTATCGCGAACTGGCCGCCGCCCGGCCCGACGCCTTTCGGCCGGACCTCGCGGCGTCGCTGAACAACCTGGCGAACAGGCTCAGCGATCTTGGACGACGGGAGGAGGCGTTGTCTGCGGCTGGCGAGGCGTCGAATGTCTATCGCGAACTGGCCGCCGCCCGGCCCGACGCCTTTCGGCCGGACCTCGCGGCGTCGCTGAACAACCTGGCGAACAGGCTCAGCGATCTTGGACGACGGGAGGAGGCGTTGTCTGCGGCTGGCGAGGCGTCGAATGTCTATCGCGAACTGGCCGCCGCCCGGCCCGACTCCTTTCGGCCGGACCTCGCGGCGTCGCTGAACAACCTGGCGAACATGCTCAGCGATCTTGGACGACGGGAGGAGGCGTTGGCTGCGGCTGGCGAGGCGGTCAATATCCGCCGCGAACTGGCCGCCGCCCGGCCCGACGCCTTTCGGCCCAACCTCGCGGCGTCGCTGAACAACCTGGCGAACAGGCTCAGCGATCTTGGACGACGGGAGGAGGCGTTGTCTGCGGCTGGCGAGGCGTCGAATCTCTATCGCGAACTGGCCGCTGCCCGGCCCGACGCCTTTCGGCCCAACCTCGCGGCGTCGCTGAACAACCTGGCGAACATGCTCAGCGATCTTGGACGACGGGAGGAGGCGTTGTCTGCGGCTGGCGAGGCGTCGAATCTCTATCGCGAACTGGCCGCTGCCCGGCCCGACGCCTTTCGGCCCAACCTCGCGGCGTCGCTGAACAACCTGGCGAACATGCTCAGCGATCTTGGACGACGGGAGGAGGCGTTGTCTGCGGCTGGCGAGGCGTCGAATCTCTATCGCGAACTGGCCGCTGCCCGGCCCGACGCGTTTGCCCCCAATTATGCACGCTCCCTTGCTATCCTTGGTAGGTGCCACATCGCTGATGGACACCATAGCGACGCCACAGAATCATTCGAAAAGGCCGCAACCGCCCTCCTACCGGCGTTCCTCCAACTTCCAACGGTTTTCAACGGGCTGATGTTGGCCATCACTCGCGATTACCTTAAAGCCGCGGAGTTGGCCAACATTTCGCCCAACGAGTTGCTGCTTTCGCAAATCGCTGAACAACTTCAAAAGTTACAACCCTCTCCCGGAGAATAACCATGGACCTCGTAACCATCGAACAGTTTGCCCAGCACGCCATCGACACCCTGAAACCTCTGATCAAATCCGAAGCTGCGAAAACAATGGCTACCCAGGCCATCGCCGCAACCGCATCGGGTGCGGCGTCCGCATGGACCTGGCTGAAATCCAAATTTGCCGGCAAGCCCGCGGCCGCCGCGGTTCAGGAGGCCGAGGATCAACCAGCCGTCGAGGAAAACTGGGACATGCTGCGACTTCAAATCCTCAAGGCCCTCAAAGACCCGACCGAAGGCAAGGCCTTCGGAAACGACCTGGCGCGCCTGCTCAACATTCCCGCCCCCGGTAGCATCGCCGCCACGCAGACGGCAAACTTGAACGGATCAGGGAACAAGTCCGCCCAAGTCGCCGGCAACAGCAACAATGTTGCCATCAATTAGTCTAGAATGGACCAGTGGCAACGCCTAGGGAACTGGACGCCTAGGGAACTGGACGCACGACGCACATATTTCTATCGCAAGATCGTCTCCAACCACTCCCATTCCCACTCCTCCCCCTTCCACCTCATCGCCGGAGGTCTTCGCTCAAGCGGATTTCTGTCAAGGTGGAACCGTCGGAGAAGGGGCCCCGCGTACGCGCGGGGTAGTACCTTGACTGAAATCCGCGCAGCATACAATTCGGCCATGAGGTGGAAGGGGGACCACCCCTCACCGCCGCGCGAGCGCCCTCACTCTCCTCCGCCCCCAAGCCCAACCAAATCCTCCGCCCGCACCACCACGCCCACCCCAAATCCCCCCTCTCAAAAACCCGCCGCCACGCCTCCCTCCCACCCATCCGCGAAAACAAAAAACCCCTTCGTGCTCTTCGTGCCCCTCCGTGGTGAAAAAGACCCCCAGCGCGCACAACCCCCCAAAACCCGAAAATCGGAAAAATAAAAAAATAAACACATCAAAAACCCCAGCAAAACCCCACTTCCCCAAAAAACAGTTGCGCACTTTGCCCCCAAAACGCGCAACTACGCCCAAGGAATGAGGAGCCACCCATGCGCCAAAACTCCCCCACCGCCCTCCCCTCCACCAGCAACCACCAACCAGCAACTCACGTAAGTCTTCCCCCCCGTCGAAAGGCCCGCCTTGAGCCCGTCGAATGGGGGCGGTTCCGGGGAGGAAACAGGGAGATTTTATGTCAAAAAAGGGGTCAAAGAGGGGAGGAAATGGGGAGGTTTTGGGGAGCATTGGGGGGCGCTTTTTTCGCACCGGCCACCACGCTCAATCCACGACAACCCACCATCCACAAACCACTTACGCAAAAACCCCATCCGCAAACCCCACCCGCAACTCAATTTTGCGCACACAGAAAAAGCCAACTTCGACCCCCCCAGCCTCCCCTTCCACCTCCTCATCACCGGCCATTGACTTGCCCCTTTGCGTCGCCATTAACCGTGGACAATTATGAGGCGTCGGGAATCAATTGCCATATTTCATCTGTCACATCGGCCAGAGAATCACACGATCTCCGTCTCGGGCTTCGCGCATCATACTTCCTACCGGCTGGCCCGACCAAAAACCGAAGTCGTGACTCTTTGTGCGATTCGTGGCCGGGAAATCTCGTAGGCCATCAGGCCCGTTTTCGACACCAAGCGTGCATGCGCCCACCTGGGCAGACATTCACCTTTCCCCCTTCCCCCGCACCTGTTCCAACAATTAAATCATCAAATGGCGATGGGGGCTTTAATGGGGGGGTGGGGGTTGTAATCCGTGATTTGGATGTCTTCGTATTGGAAGTCGAAAAGGGATTTTATGTTTGGGTTGAGGTGGAGGTGGGGGAGGGAGTTTGGGCTGCGGGCGAGTTGTTCTTTGGCCTGGTCGAGGTGGTTGAGGTAGAGGTGGGCGTCGCCGAGGGTGTGGATGAAATGGCCGGGCTGGAGGTTGGTGGCCTGGGCGATCATGTGGGTGAAGAGGGCGTAGGAGGCGATGTTGAAGGGGACCCCCAGGAAGATATCCGCGCTGCGCTGGTAAAGCTGGCAGGAGAGCTTGCCGTCGGCCACATAGAACTGGAAGAGGCAGTGGCAGGGGGGAAGAGCCATTTTGGCGATGTCGGCCACGTTCCAGGCGCTGACGATCAGGCGGCGGGAGTCGGGGTTGTTCTTGATCTGGTCAAGGAGGGAGGTGATCTGGTCGTAGGTTTGGCCGTCGGGGCCGGACCAGGAGCGCCATTGTTTGCCGTAGATTGGGCCGAGCTCGCCGTGGGGGTCGGCCCATTCGTCCCAGATGGTGACTTTGTTGTCGCGGAGGTAGGCGATGTTGGTGTCGCCGCGGAGGAACCAGAGCAGCTCGTGGATGATGGAGCGGGTGTGGAGTTTTTTGGTGGTGACGAGGGGGAAGCCGTCGGCGAGGTTGAAGCGCATCTGATGGCCAAAGATGCTGAGGGTGCCGGTGCCGGTGCGATCGGATTTGCGATGGCCGGTTTCGAGGACGAGGCGGAGGAGGTCGAGGTACTGGCGCATGGGGGGAGTGTATGCGCGGGGGTGGGCGGGGGGAATGGGGGGGCGAAGATGCACCACGGAGTCACGGAGGGCACGGAGAGGAGATGAGAGGAGGAAGTCAAAAGTATGAAGGAAGAAGGATGAATGGAGGAGATTGAGTCATTGAGTCATTGAATTTCGTGGGGAGGGGGAGGGTAAAAGTGTATAGTAATTGTTGTTAATAAAACTAAGACACGGGCGGGGCGCCCGTAGCACTATTTGATGTATTGGGGGACTTTTTTTTGATTAACGGGGTGGGGTGGGGGCGGGTTGGCAGGTTGGGCAGAAGTGGGTGGAGCGGCCGGTGAGGATGATGCGGAGGATGGGGGTTTGGCAGTGGGGGCAGGGGTGGGACGCGCGGGCGTAGACCTGGTGGAGTTTTTGGAAGCGGCCAGCGGCGCCGTCGGCGTCGACGTAGTCGCGGAGGGTGCTGCCGCGGTGGTTGATGGCGCGCTGGAGGACATGCTTGATGGCGCGGTTGAGGAGGGCGACTTGGGGGAGGGAGAGTGTATTGGCGGGGGTTTGGGGGTGGATGCGGGCGCGGAAGAGGGCTTCGTCGGCGTAGATGTTGCCCAGGCCGGCGAGGATGGTCTGGTCGAGGAGGGTGGTTTTGATGGCGCGGCGGGTGCGGGCCAGGGCTTTGGCGAGGGTGGCGGCGCGGAGGCCAAGGGGCTCGGGGCCCATGTTGTGTTCGGCCCAGGCGTGATCGGAGAGGAACCAGAGGCCGCCGAAGCGGCGGGGGTCGCGGAAGCGGAGTTGGTGGGGTGAGGGTTTGGCAGAGTTTGGGGAGGCGAGGTCGATGCGGAGGTGGGTGTGGGGGGCGATGGGGGTGGCGGCGGGCTCGATCGTGAGTCGGCCGGTCATGCCCAGGTGGATGCCGAGGGCCTGGCCGCTTTGGAGGCGGATGAGGATTTTTTTGCCGCGGCGGTCGATGGCGGTGACGCGCTGGTTGGCGAGGAGTTTGGGGAGGTCGCAGTTGGACGGGGTGAGGATGTCGGTGCGGGCGAGGTGGATGCGGCGGAGAATTTGGCCGACGAGGCGGGGGCGGAGGGTGCGGACGATGGTTTCGACTTCGGGGAGTTCGGGCATTAGGGGATTGTATGGAGGGCGGATGGGGGAGGGATGTGCGGGAGGGCGTTGGGTGAACAGCCCTCACCCCAGCCCTTCCACCTCCCGCTGACGCGGAATCCCTCATGTTTACTGGGAGAGGGGGTAAGGCCGCAGAGGGGGCAAAGGGTGGGAGAGCGGGTAGGCAGAGAGGGGTTATGAGCGGCAAGTTCTCGTATCGCTTGCGGCATGATCGGCTGACCGTACAATCTGGCCCCTTGCTGCGCCCGCCGATGGTGTGTATGCGTGAGGAATAGATTCGCCGCGGCGAAGGGCCGCTATTTCAAGAGGAACGATATGCCATCCACCGGAAAAATTACTCAGGTCATCGGTTCGACGTTTGATGCGGAGTTTCCTGAAGATCAGCTTCCCGCCATTTACAATGCCGTGCGGGTTGATGCCCAGAACAATGGTACTTCGATCAATCTGGTGGGGGAGGTTCAGCAGCATTTGGGGGGGAGCCGGGTGCGGGCGGTGGCGCTGGGATCGACTGACGGCCTGCGGCGCGGGATGGATGTGGTGGATACGGGCGGGCCGCTGACGGTGCCGGTGGGGAAGGAGACGCTGGGGCGGCGTGTTTAATCTGCTGGGCGAGCCGATTGATAATCGGGGGCCGGTGCCGACGAGCGAGCGCGCGGCCGATTCATCGCGAGCCGCCGCCGTTTGTGGATCTGAGCCCGAAGGCGGAGGTGTTTGAAACGGGGATCAAGGTGATCGATCTGCTGACGCCGTTCCTGCGCGGTGGCAAGTCGGGGTTGTTTGGCGGTGCGGGGCTGGGCAAGACGGTGGTTATTCAGGAGCTGATTGCGCGCATCGCCCAGCAGCATGGTGGATATTCGGTGTTTGCGGGCGTGGGGGAGCGCACGCGCGAGGGGACTGACCTTTGGCTTGAAATGCAGGAAGCGCAGATCGGCAACACCGGAAAGCATGTAATCGATCAGACGGTGATGGTGTTTGGGCAGATGAACGAGCCGCCCGGGGCGCGGCTTCGGGTGGCGCTGAGCGCGTTGACGATGGCCGAATATTTCCGGGATGAGACGGGGGCGGACACGCTGCTGTTTATTGACAACATTTTCCGGTTTACGCAGGCCGGTTCGGAAGTGTCGGCGCTGTTGGGGCGCATGCCCAGCGCCGTGGGATATCAGCCGACACTGGCGACGGAGATGGGTGAGCTTCAGGAGCGGATTACGTCGACGAAGAACGGGGCCATTACGTCGGTGCAGGCGGTGTACGTGCCGGCCGACGATCCGACCGATCCGGCGCCGGCCAATGCGTTTGCCCATTTGGATGCGTTTATCTATCTGGAGCGGTCGATCGCGTCGAAGGGGATTTATCCGGCCGTCGATCCGCTGGCATCATCGAGTCGGGCGCTGTCGGCTGAGATCGTGGGCGAGGAGCATTTCCGGATTGCGCGAAGGTGCAGTCGATGTTGCAGCGTTACCGCGACTTGCAGGACATTATTGCGATTCTGGGCGTGGACGAACTGAGCGAAGAGGACAAGCTGATTGTCAGCCGGGCCAGGAAGCTGGAGCGGTTTTTCAGCCAGCCGTTTTTCGTGGCCGAGCAGTTCACGGGGAAGAAGGGCGTTTACACGAAGATCGCGGACACGCTGCGGAGCTTTGCGGATATCGTGGAAGGGCGTGCGGACGATTTGCCGGAGCAGGCGTTTCTTTACGTTGGGGATATTGATGAGGTGCGGGCGAAGGCCAAGGAGATGGCGAAGTAGACCCCATGCGTCTGAGCCTGCGATACTGTCGGAGTGCGCGCTGGGACATTTATTCGGCAAGAGCTATAATCCTGTGTTGTCTTTAGACGCAAACAAGGCTCTGCAAGATGAATAGAATTGGTACCAGCCCACAGTCCGCATCACCGTTGACGGCCTTGAATGCCGGCTGCGGTGAAGCTGCTGAAACGATTCGAAGGCTTGGCAGTTTGGCACAACTGAAGGCCAATTGGGATGGGTATGGAGCCGATCCTGTCCGTGCGGGGATGATCGATTCTGCTGTTGGTTTTGTTGAGGCGTACCTTGATCTCAAGGCGGTGCAGGCGCCGACCATAGCGCCGACCCGTTCTGGGGGCATTGTATTGTCATGGAACTCGTCGAGCCACGATATGGAACTGGAGTTCGTCACGCCGCATCAAGTGGAATACTCCTGCCTGGATATCGAAACTGACAATCCAGTGAGCGGTGAATTTGCGATCAACCGGGGTCCAGAGCGCAGGAACTGGGGCGAGCGCTGGCGTTGCTGAACTCTCATTTCAGTGTCTGATCATGGTGGGACCCGGATGACTCAGGAAGTGGTTGGAGATGAGGAGTGGGTTCTGCGTCACATACCAGCGGGCTTGCCGTGGCAAAAGGAGTCGGCACTCACAAGTGCGAATTTTGGACTGCGATCTGGAGAACGAGGCTGCTCAGTCTCGCGCGAACGGATCACACCGCCGGTAGGAATCCTGGAGCGACGGAGGACGGGGTTGGAATCGCGAGTAGCGCGGGCAAACGCTGGGGCTATACGGGCGATAGGGCTGGATGTGCTGGCTGATCCGAATCCAGAAGATGCGGGGCACGCGTTGATTGTTTCCTCGACCAGTGACCTTGGGAGAAAGGCCGTTGCCCAGCGCCTGAAGTTGCTGTTCACTTTTGTGGACCTCAACGTGCCGGGCGGCTGAGACGCCGAGACTTGAGCCTGCAAGATTGGTTCGTCTCGAACGGAAGTGATAGAATTCAACTTGACCTCATGACCAATCACGATCTGCTACGAAAATTAAGCGATGTGCCGTTTAAGCCTTTTCGGATGAGGCTGACCAACGCCACGGCCATCGACGTGAATGATCCGGGCAGTGTTATTGTGGGTGACTCAAGCGCCGTGGTGCCGGTGGATGTATATACCGATGCCGAGGGGTTTCGGATTGTGCGAAACTGGAAGACGGTTGCGCTGGCGCACATTCTGGAATTTAGTGAGTGAGCGATTCGCTTGCGGTGATGGGCAAAAATGGTGAATGATCGCACGACGGTTTCGAGAAGACGGCAGCGGCGGGTGACGCCTGGGTATGGGCTGGTTGCGCTTGAATCGCGGATGCTTTTGTCCATCACGTTTCATGTGACGTTTGATGATGATGGCACTTATGCCACTTATTACAGCGAGATTCGCTCGAACCTGGTGGCCGCGGGGAACGAGTGGGCGAGTCATCTTGCGCACCGGATGGCTGACATTACATTGCAGGTGAGTTTCGCGGATTTGGGGAGTGGGGTGCTGGCGGAGAGCACGTCGAATGGGACGGCCGTGGTGGGGCATAGCGGGCAGTACACGATCAATGAATATGCGCCGACCGACAAGATCATGAATGGCGTTGATCCCAATGGGTCCGGGCCGGATGGGGAAATCACACTGGATACGTACAGTCTTGTGCGGGAGGATTGGTTTGATCCGAATCCTGGCGCGGGTTCCAGCGGGCAGGTGCCGGGGAACAAGCAGGATGGGTATTCGATCCTGCTGCATGAGATGGGGCATGTGCTGGGATTCAATGGTTTTCGGGACAGCGCAACGGGGGCGCTGTTTGATAACGAGGAATCGACGTTTGATAAGTATGTGACGGCCAGCGGGGGGTACTATTATTTCAATGGGCCGGCGGCCAAGGCGAGCAATGGGGGGCCGGTGCCGCTGACGCTTGAGAATATGTACCACGTCGGGAACGATCCGGGGCCGGGGGTGACTATTGAGAATGATCTAATGAGTGGGTTGGGGGCCGTCGCGGGGACGCGGTATGGGGTGTCGAACCTGGACGTGGCGATCTTGAAGGATACTGGACTGTTTGCGGGCACTGCATCGCCGCCAGTGTCGCCGCCGCCACCAACTTCCCCCCCGACTTCACCGCCGCCGCCCACACACGTGAAGCATGATTTCACGCCGCCGACGGCGTACTTGAGCCACACCAGTATTACGGCTGCGAGCAGTGGGCCGCGCGGGTTTAAGGTGAATTATGCCGACAATTCGGCCATCAAAGTGAGCACGCTCGACTCATCGGATATCCGGGTGACTGGGCCGCACAACTACTCGCATTTGGCGCATTTCGTGTCGATTCATAAGCCGGGGGACGGGCAGGCGCGGACGGCGACATATACGTTTGCGGACGCGCATGGGAGGTGGACGTCGGCCGACAATGGCACGTACACGATCACGCTGCGGCCACACCAGGTAAGCGATACGGCAGGCAACTTTATGGCGGGCAAGGTGCTGGGGACGATTGTGGTTCACATTCCGCGGGTGGCGGCGAAGAAGTTGCCGTCACCAGTTTTCTCGGTGGCCGCGATTGCGCTGCCCGAGCCGCAAGACGGATCGCGAGTGGCATGGATTGACGCGCGTAAGAACGAACATTGGGGCGGCTGATTTCGTGGTAGGTAAAGCTTTCGCTGCTGACAACAGGCGCGGTCTGGTCCCGGTAAAGTAACGGGGATCGGCGGAGTTATTGCCTTTGAAAGTTGCCACAATGCTGATCAAGCCTTCTCGCTATTCAATTGATAAAGCAGGACGTGGCGCGGCCGGGATGATTGGGCTGGCGCTGCTGGTGCTGATTTGCGGGAATGTCAAGGTTTCGACGGGGGCGGCGGCGGCGGATCAGCGGGAGGCATTTTCGAAGGAGATTCGGCCTCTGGTGCAGCAGTATTGCCTGGGCTGCCATTCCACGGAGAAGCACAAGGGGAGCCTGGATCTGGAGCGATTTACGACGCTGTCGCATATCCGGCGGGATGTGAAGCCGTGGGTGCAGATGATGGAGATGGTGGAGTCCGAGGAGATGCCGCCGGAGGGGAAGAAGCAGCCGACGGCCGATGAACGCAGAAGGCTGGTGGGCTGGGTGCGGGGGTTTCTGGATGAGGAGGCGCGGACACGGGCGGGCGATCCGGGGTATGTGCCGCTGCGGCGACTGAGCAATGCGGAATACAACTACACCATGCGAGACCTGACGGGGGTGGATCTTCAGCCGGCACGGGAGTTTCCGGCCGACGGCGCGGCGGGCGAGGGTTTTACCAATGCGGCCGAGGCGCTGGTGGATGTGTCGCCGACGCTGCTGGCAAAATACATGGCGGCGGCGAAGGACGTCGCGGCGCACGCGGTTCTCCTGCGCGATGGCATTCGGTTTTCGGCCGCCAGGACGCAGAGCGACTGGACCAATGAGATCATCAATAGCCTGCGCTCGTTTTATGGCGAGTTTACGGCCGATGGGAAGCTGCCGCTTGGGCCTTATCTGATGGCGAGCGTGCGATATCGGGACAAGCTGTTGAAGAACGAGATGACGGTGGAGACGGTGGCCGCGAGGAGAAGATCAACGCGAAGTATCTGGGGGTGTTGTGGACATCGCTGACGGACCCGACACCGTCGGTGCCGCTGGACGGGATTCGGGAACATTGGCGGGCGGCCTCGGAGAAGGATGTGCCGGCGTTGCTGGCGGAGGTTGCGGGGTGGCAGGAGCGGCTGTGGAAGCTGGGGAAGATCGGCAGCTACATGGGCGGTGACACACGACAGGCCGCGAATGATCCGGCCGGGGTGAACACGCAGCCGCTGGAGGTGAGCCTGAAGCCGGGTGTGGGGCAGTCAGAGGTGTTGATCCATTTGACCAGCAAGATGATCACGGGTTCGGGCGAAGGAGGGAAGGTGATCTGGAAGCAGCCGCGGATGGAAGGCGCGAAGAAAGCGGCGCTGCTGCTGCGGGATTACGCCAGCTTTGGGCCGGCCTATGAGGTGGATTATCCGTCCATCTTTGCCAACAGCGGAAAGTATCTGGCGGCGGTGGCGGAGATGGCGGCCGATTCGAAGCTGGCGGCGGAAGACGTTGCCAAGAAGCGGGGGCTGGATGTCGAGCTGATGAAGCGATGGGTGGCGACGCTGGCGGTTGAGCCCAGGGATCCGCAGGCGGGGGCGGATCAGGAGGCGTGGGGGCCGGCCGAGGTATTGAAGCCTCTGGAGGAACAAGCCGCGCCCAAGGACAAGACGCCGGCGATCAAAGGGTGGCATCGCAAGGGGACGGATCTGCCGGTGGTGATGTCGAATGCATCCGACAAGACGGAGAACATTCCGGGCAGAATGGGGGCGCACAAGGTGTGCGTGCATCCGATGCCCAGCGAGTTTGTGGCGGTGGCGTGGAAGAGCCCCGTGAGTGGGAAGGTGCGAATCGAGGGGAAGATCGCGCACGTTCATGCGGCGTGCGGGAATGGGGTTGAATGGTGGGTGGAGCATCGGCGCGGAGATCAGGCGGCGAGGCTTGCGGGAAGCGTGATCGAGCTTGGGCATGAATCGCCAGTCGCGCCGCAGGTGATCGACGTGAATAAGGGAGATTCGCTCGTGGTGGTGGTGGATGCGCGAAACGGGAATCACATTTGCGACCTGACGGAAGTGAATTTCACGGTGTCGGAGGAGGAAAAGGGCGGGCGAAGCTGGGATCTGGCTGGCGATGTCGCTGACAACATCTTGGAGGGCAATCCGCATGGCGACAAAAGCGGGGGAGAAGGACGTGTGGAGTTTTCTGGAGGGGCCTTCAAAGAGCTCGAAATCGAAAGGGGCTGGGGCGGCAATCGCGGCCAACTCGGTGCTGGGTCGATGGCGCGAGGCGGTGAAGGCGGGGACGGACGCAGAGAAGTTCGCCATGAGGTTCAGACATTGCTGTCGGGCACAGCCCGACAGACGAAAAGAGCGCTGACCGAGCGTTGTACGACAGCATCGTTTCGCCCGAGAGCGAGTTGCTGAAGGGGCTGGACGCAAAGCGGCTGGCCAAGGCACCGGCGCGTGGGAGTTTTGGGCTGGAGAAGGATCGGTTTGGGCAGAAGCCGGCGGATGACGCGAGCGTGGTGGCGGAGGTGGGTGAGCGGGTGGCGATCCGGCTGCCGGCGCTGCTTTTTCAGGACCGGCATTTCGTGGTGGAGGGGGTGGTGGATGGGGCGGGCGGCGAGCGCGCTGGTGCAGTTTCAGGTGCAGTTGGCGGGGCGGACTGGCCAGACGTGGGATCGCAAATCGACAGACGTTGCGGCCAGCAGCAGTGAGAGCTTGAAGAAACTTGCGGCTGGTTTTGCGGCGTTCCGGGAGACGTTTCCGATCTTCATCTGTTTTCCGAAAATCATTCCCGATGACGAGGTGGTCTGCCTGAAGCGGTATCACCGGGAGGATGAGCCGCTGATCCGGCTGTTTCTGGATGATGCGCAGAAGCAGCGGCTGGAGCGGTTGTGGGATGAGCATCTGTTTATCACGCACTGGCCAATCGAGGAAAATAAATATCTGCCGCTGTTCATTGGATTCACCACGCAGGATGCACCCAAGGACGTGCAGAAGTATTTTGAAGGGAAGCGCGAGCCGTTTCGGATTCGGGCCGAGGCGTTTGAGAAGGAGTTGGAGGATGCACTGCCCAGGCAACTGGACGCGCTGTTGCGGTTCGCGGCGCGGGCGTATCGCCGGCCGCTGGAGGAGCGGGAGCGGGAGGAACTGGGCTCGCTCTATCGCGGGCTGCGCGGCAAGGAGATGACCAGCGAGGATGCGATGCGGAACGTGCTGGCGCGCGTGCTGATGTCGCCGGCGTTTTTGTTCCGGATCGAAAAGCCGCCGGCCGGGAAACTGGCCGGGCCGGTGAGCGATTGGGAACTGGCGACGCGGCTGAGTTACTTTCTGTGGTCCACCGCGCCGGATGAGGAATTGTCGAAGGCGGCGGCGTCGGGAAAATTGCATGAGCCGGAGGTGCTGGCGGGCCAGACGCGGCGCATGTTGAAGGATGACGCGCATGCGTGCGCTGGCCATCGAGTTTGGGACGCAGTGGATTCACGTGCGGGGGTTTGACGAATTCAACGAGAAGAACGAGAAGCTGTTTCCGACCTTCGATGAGAAACTTCGGGCGGCGATGTACGAGGAATCGATCCTGTTTTTCCAGGACTTGTTTCAGAACGATCAGCCGATGGCGCGACTGCTGGACGCCGACTTACACCTATCTGAACGAGCCGCTGGCCAAGCACTATGGGATTCCGGGCGTTGCCGGGACCGGCGTGGCGGAAGGTGGAGGGGGTGCGGAAATTCGGGCGGGGTGGGATTCTGGGGCTGGGGAGCGTGCAGTCGAAGCAGGCGGCGGCATCGCGAACGAGCCCGGTGTTGCGCGGGAACTGGGTGGTGGAGACGCTGCTGGGAGAGAAGCTGCCCCGGCCGCCGGCGAATGTGCCCAAGCTGCCGGAGGAAGAGGGCAGCGGCGGGCATGACGACGCGGCAGATGGTGGAGAAGCATACGAGCGATGCATCATGCATGGTGTGCCATAGCCGGATTGATCCGATTGGATTTACGTTCGAGCGGTACGATGCGATTGGCCGGCTGCGCGAGAAGGAAGCCAGCGGGATGGTGATCGATTGCAAGGGGAAGTTGAAAGATGGGACGCAATTAGAGGGAATCGACGGGCTGCGCGAGTATCTTCTGACGAAGAAGAAGGATGTGGTGGTTCGGCTGTTTTGCCAGCGGCTGCTGGGGTATGGGCTCGGGCGGGCGGCGACGCTGTCGGA
Source organism: uncultured Phycisphaerales bacterium (assembly GCA_963788015.1). Lineage (GTDB taxonomy): Bacteria > Planctomycetota > Phycisphaerae > Tepidisphaerales > Tepidisphaeraceae > JBBRHH01. The sequence continues at coordinate 4,999 of CAWBEY010000001.1, read as the reverse complement.
CCAGCTCACCATTGATAAGATGGCCGCAGCGGATGAAGAGTGCGGACGGCAGGCTGTCGGATGCGGTGCTGCTCGATCGTGCAGAGTCCGCAGTTTCGGTCGATCCGCGGCAGTGATTACTCGGATGACGAGTAAGAATAAGGAGGAGCAGATCATGGCGAATCCATTGACGTTTTATCCGTTGTCGCGGCGGCGATTTCTGTACGGCCTGGGCGTGACGATGGCGCTGCCGTGGCTGGAATCGGTGCGCGTGTGGGGCGATGAGAAGCCGGCCGCGGGCGGGTCCGAAGCCGCCGGTGCGGCTGGCGTGTCTGTTTGCCGGCAATGGATTTCACAGCAAGGAATGGTGGGCGCAGGGCGAAGGCAAGGCGATGGAGCTGGGGAAGGTGCTCGAGCCGCTGGCGCCCGTTCAAGGAGAAGCTGCTTTTCATGCGCGGCCTGTACAACCAGGAAGCGCTCATCGGCGGCATTCACAGTTGCCAGACGGGAAACCTGCTGACCGGGGCGCACCTGGCCAACGGCGGGGAGATCAAGTCCGGCATCAGCATGGATCAGATGGTGGCCGAGAGCTTGAAGAATCAGACGAAGGTGCCGAGCCTGGTGCTGGGGTGCGAGCAGTCGATCGCGGCGCTGCACAAGAACTATTCGATGATCTACAGCTCGCACATCTCGTGGAGCTCGGCCACGACGCCAACGCCGCTGGAGATTTATCCGGCGTTGGCGTTTGATCGGCTGTTCCGCGATGAAGTGGGCAAGGCCGACAAGAGCGTGCTGGATGCGGTGCTGGAGGATGCAACGGATTTCGCAAGCAGGTCAGCCGGTCGGACCAGCACCGGCTGGATGAATATCTGTCGTCGGTGCGGGAGATCGAGACGCGGATCGATCAGGCGGGAAAGGACCGGCGACTGCAAGGCTGGCGGCCGACACTGCTGAAGCCGGACATGCCGCGCCCGGCCGATGGCATCCCGCAGGACATCGACCAGCACATGCGGCTGATGTGCGACATTCTGGTGCTGGGTTTCCGCACCGACACCACGCGGGTCTCCACGCTGAAGCTGAACAACGATCACTCGTCGCTACGGTTTCCGAACCTGAAGATTGATTACATGATCCACCATCTGCTGTCGCACTCGGACGGCGACGACTGGCTGAAGGTGAACCAATTCTTCACCGAGCAACTGGCGTACATCGCAAAGAAGATGGACGCGGTGCAGGAAGGGGAGCGCACGCTGCTGGACAACTCGATGGTGCTGTTCCTGTCGAGCATGATGACCGGCAACCACGACAACGATCAGTTGCCGGTGGTGATGCTGGGCAGCGGCGGCGGGCAGATCAAGACCGGGAAGGTGCTGGATTTCCGGGACAAGCCCAACCGGAAGATGTGCAGCCTTTATCTGTCGCTGATGGACAAGGCGGGTGTGCGGCTGGACAAGTTCGGGGATTCCAGTGAGAGGCTGACGGGGATGTAAGGGGCGCAAATGTATTAAATCCGATGAACGGCATGGATGACTTGAATGAACAGCTTGGGCGAAGGGATCGGCTGCGGCGGCGGCTTGCGCTGCAGAAGACGCCGGCCGAGCGGATGCGCGACATGGCGGCGCTACAGGAGTGGATGTGGGCGACGCTGCGGCGGTCGCCCGAAGGGTATGTGCGATTTATCAAGGCGGAATTTCTCAGCCCGTGCGATCGAGGTCGATGATGGCGACGCCAAATGATCTTGAGCTTTTGTATACGCAGCGCTATACTGTGCGATACGCTCTTGCATCACTTTGGCTTTGAGTTCATCAGTGATTTGCACCCGGCGTGTAGAAGAGATGGCAACCAGGCGAACTGCGAGGCGTGTCACGCGGACCTGAAGCGGCTGGTTTCGGAGGCGTCATGCCCAGCGAGGTCCGGTTTGCAGTTGCGCGTAAATTTCTCGAGTCCAACGGGTGGACTCTGGAACGCATTGGAGGATCGCATCACGTTTTTACCAAGCCGGGTGAACGATCCGTTGTGATTCCGGTACATCGGCAGAAAGTAGGGCCGCGTTATGTCAAAGAAGCCCAAAAAGCGGTCAAGGAAATTGGCTCTCGACCGGCCCTTTGATTTGGCAATTCTGAAGCAGGCGCGTGAGATCGCCACTCAGTACACGGTGATCCTGCAACCCGATCCGGAGCTGGGATATTTTGGCCGTGGGTTGGAGATGCCTTATGCAATGGGGGATGGCAAGACGCCCGATGAGTGCGTAGGCCAGACGCGGGAGGCATTTATTGCAGCGGTGGCGACTATGCTGGAAAAGAAGGAAACCCCGCCAGCACCGGCGTCTGAGGCCCGGCGTCAGGAGCAGGTCAACGTGCGGGTGACGGCGGAAGAGAAATTGTTGCTGGAGCAGGGCGCCGCAGCAAGGGATACCGGAGCGTTTCGGATTTTGTGCGCAGCGCAAGTCTGGCATCGGTTCAATGAGCAAGAGGCGGTGCCAGTCAATCCTGAACCCCGACACGCAACTGAGATCGGAGAAGCGCGAAGGCCCTGCAAATAGTCGAGGTCTTCCTGGTATTCGGCGAGGCCTTGTTCGTAGGAGGCGGTGGTCTTGGTGCAGACGAGGATTTGCGGGGTTGTGCGCTTGTCGGTCGTGTATTTAAGGTCGGCCGCAGGCGCGACCAATGCTGTTTTCAAGGTGAGACCGGCGGCTTTGCGCGATTTTGAATCCGTGCTCGGCGCGTGGGGGTCGCTCAGGAATTTTTTCAGTTCTTGCGCAGTCGGCGCACGCACAGGTGATGTTGGCCGCGCGCCGGAAATCCGCGGGCGGGGCGGGGCAATGGCCGTCATCGCGTCGAGTTGCTGGATGGATGAGTCGATCCACGCAAGCAATGTTGCCGGCGGGTGCGACGCATTTTGCGGCAGCCAGGCCTGTAGCTGTTTTAACGCCGGCAGTTGCACGGTCCGGAACCCGAAGCGCACGGTACACTGGTTGACGTGTGCGAGGAAAATTTTGAGCGCGACATTGGATTTTGTGGTTAGAAGAGGCGCACCATTGCAGCCAGGAGTTCCACCCAGTTCAGCTGGTTAACTCGGTAGTTCGAAGACGCTTCGACGCCGATTGCGAGAAGCGCCGCCACGGCGGCTTCGGCGAGGGTCTGACAGGTCGCCAGTGCTTCAGCAGCCTCGGCTTTCGACGTTGGCTTATGCGTCGCCGCCTGGCAGAGCGAATCCAACAACCGCGTGTTCCGCTCGAGAATGCTCGCCTTCTGTACTGAAAATACCAGCCAATTGCCCGCGGAAGCTTACCCATCCATAGCGGGAAAGTTCGCGGGGTAGTGCCTTGCCGCCATCAATCGAAGCATCCTGCACAAGAACCTCCTTGATATACAGCTTGATCAGTTTTGGATCATCAAGGGGGGCCAGGAGTGAAATGGGATCAGCGGTGCTGTAGCTTCGATTGAAATTGTCACGCCCGTAGGGATTGGCCGGCCAACCCGCCAGAATCCTGGCGGCAAAGTCGATGCACTGCGTCTTGAGGGCGGCGGCCTGGGCCCCTCTGGAATTTTGCAGCTTCGCGATCATGTCGGCAAGCATTGCAACAGCCTGGGGACTTCCCACTGTCGCAAGCACATCAAAGTGCCTGCTGCCGGGCCAAATGAATATCGCGGCGTGGCGATACCATCGGTCGAGGGTCATTCCTGCGTTGCCCGTGTATCCTTCGAAATCCTCTTCGGGATCGATGTCGGTCAATGAATCGGGTGGAACAACCTCCGTCTCTACCACCGGAATCTTCCCAAATGGCGGGCGCTGGCCATCTGGGTGCTCGATGTTCGGCCGTCAGACTTGTATTGTACATTTCCGAAATCTCGTGTCCGCCGCTGTCTGGTTGGCGGGAGTAACGGTTCCGGGAGCGGTAGTGTGACCCGTCGTCCTCAACTGAGCCGGACTGCCATAGCGTCAGAAGCGCCAAATGCGACTGGCAGCCAGCGCGGGCGGCGGCCTCGGCAAGCACGTCCGCTTTAGCGCGATCTGTTCCTTTCAGGGCATCCCAGGCAAGGCTTTTTTCGGTGTATTGGTGATCCAGAATAATGGCCAGCTTATCTGGCGTGTCGCCGCTTGTTGTCCACTCGTTCAAGATGGCGGTGATGCTATCGACATGCTCGCCGCGCCTTGGAGGGCCAGAGATTTCTTGACTTCCGGGCCAGGGGAAGATTGTAGACCAGGCACAAGCGATGGCCTGTGAGCAAGGGCTTCACTTCATGTTCGCAGTCGGCGTAGAAAGCGGCGAAATGGGTGTTGAATCGGCTGCCGGCCGCAAAGTCGATCGTTTGCTTCTGGCCTTCCAGGCCAACGATCAATTCACCACCCATGTAGCTCGAGGGAGTACAACGATGAGCGTTGCCACCATGCGGTCGAGTTTTTCGCCGTCGCGATGGGGAAGGAAGAAGCTGCCGCCTTCGTAAAGGAGCAGTCGTACAGATGCGGCTGAAGCTTCTGCGATTCAAGCCCGAGGTCCGCCTGCACCTGGACGACGATCTTCTGAATGACCAGGGGCCAGGCGGGATTGGTGAGCGAAAATTGGCCTGGTGACAAGCGCCAGACCCTGCGGATGCTGGTGTCGAGTACTGTTTTTTCGCCCTGACCGTGAGGGGCCTGCTCGCATTGTTTTTTGAGAAGCCTGGCTTGATGCGGAGAGCGGAAGGCCCACGTCGCCGATGTTCTTTACCTCCAGGCCTGGAAGAATGGCGTCGGCGGTTCCGGTGGAGCAAAAGGCGCCTGGCCGATCGATCTTATCCAGGGCAGCGTTAAGTTGATCGACAATATTGGTGTTCGCCGCGGACTTCATGCTTCCTCCGAGGATTTCAGTTGGACGGCAGAGGGTGGAATCATATCCATCCGTTGAGGCGGGTGTGAGTGGAGCACGGCCGGTATCTCAAGCTTTGTCTGCCGATTTTCGTTTTGCTTGTGGTCGTTTAATCACCGCCGGCCATTGCTCGCGGGCAGGCTCCCCGGCGTCTTGGGCAATCGGCGGGGT